>NZ_CP080998.1 GCF_019645835.1 Mycolicibacterium holsaticum DSM 44478 = JCM 12374 | reverse complement strand
CGTTCACGGCGATCTCCGGCGATCTTGTGAGCCGTCCCGGACGCAGAATCACAAAAAATCTTTGGCACCGCCAGCACCACTGGTCACAAAATCGTCTGTGCACACCGGTGTGGACAACCTGGGGTCAACCGTGGGGTGATCGGACGGGTCTCTGCACAGGCCGGCAACGGTCCACAGCGCGTGACGTTTCCCCACGGGACCATCCACAGCCCATTCACAGCGTCAAATGACGCTGGGCTGGGCTGACCGCCCTTCATCCCCAATGTGCACAGGCCCTAATACTGTTGCTTGTATATCTATCAAAACTCTTCTTCGAAGACAGCACCTGGGGAACATCTGGAGACTTAGCCCGTCGGAGCGGATTCCAAACCGGTCGCCGACCTGCATGTCAGCCCGACCGATTAGCTTTCAAGTTGACGCGGAAAGCTCTACGGTGGTTCAGCGGCAGCCGTTACGGTCGTTGCGACGCAGTCGGTCGAATGCGGGTGGGACACCGGTAAAGCGCTGCGTAATGCTTGTTGTGTCATTGATCGAAGGGACCCAATGGACGTGGCGACGACAACGGTCGGTCTCACCGATTTGAAGTTCCGGCTGGTGCGCGAGGATTTCGCCGACGCGGTCGCCTGGGTCGCCCGCAACCTGCCCACCCGGCCGACGGTTCCGGTGCTGGCCGGGGTGTTACTCACCGGCACCGACGACGGTCTGACCATCTCGGGGTTCGACTACGAAGTGTCGGCCGAGGTGCAGGTTCCGGCTGAAATCGCCTCCCCGGGAAGCGTTTTGGTGTCGGGCCGGTTGTTGTCGGACATCACCAGGGCGTTACCGGCCAAGCCGATCGACGTCAGCGTCGAAGGCACCAGGGTGTCGTTGACCTGCGGTAGCGCCCGGTTCTCACTGCCGACGATGGCCGTCGAGGACTACCCCACGCTGCCCACGCTGCCCGAGGAGACCGGTGTCGTCTCCTCGGAACTGTTCGCCGAGGCGATCGGTCAGGTCGCCGTCGCCGCAGGTCGCGACGACACGTTGCCGATGCTCACCGGTATCCGGGTGGAAATCGCCGGGGAGAAGGTCGTTTTGGCGGCCACCGACCGGTTCCGGTTGGCGGTTCGCGAGCTGACCTGGTCCACGGCATCGGCGGATCTGGAGGCCGCGGTGCTGGTCCCGGCCAAGACGTTGGCCGAGGCGGCGAAGGCGGGCACCGACGGCGGTGAGGTGCACCTGGCGCTCGGCGCGGGTTCCGCGGTCGGGCAGGACGGCCTGTTGGGCATCCGCAGCCAGGGCAAACGCAGCACCACCCGGCTGCTGGACGCGGAGTTCCCGAAATTCCGTCAGCTGCTGCCCACCGAGCACACCTCGGTCGCCAGCATCGGCGTCGCCGAACTCACCGAGGCGATCAAACGTGTTGCGCTGGTCGCTGATCGGGGTGCGCAGGTCCGGATGGAGTTCGCCGACGACGTGTTGCGGTTGTCCGCCGGCGCCGACGACGTCGGGCGCGCCGAGGAAGATCTGCCGGTGACGTTCGCCGGCGACCCGTTGACCATCGCGTTCAACCCGACGTATCTGACCGACGGTTTGGGATCGCTGCATTCTGACCGGGTGACGTTCGGGTTCACCACGCCCAGCAGACCCGCAGTGTTGCGCCCGGCCGGTGACGACGACGTCGAGCTTGGTGCGACCGGACCGTTCCCCGCCGCGCGGACCGACTACGTCTACCTGCTGATGCCGGTGCGGCTTCCCGGCTGACCGGCCCGATCCCAGGAGAGGGGCGCATATGCAACTGGGTCTGGTCGGCTTGGGCAAAATGGGCTTCAACATGCGCGAACGTCTTCGCGAGGGCGGCCACGAGGTCATCGGCTACGACCCGCGGCCCGAGGTCAGCGACGTGCCCACCCTCGCGGCGCTTGCCGATGCGCTGCAGACCCCGCGGGTGGTGTGGGTGATGGTGCCGTCGGGATCGATCACCCGGAAAACCATCGTCAGCCTGGCCGACGAGATGAGCGCAGGCGACCTGGTCATCGACGGCGGCAACTCCCGCTACACCGAGGACGCTCCACACGCAAAACTCTTGGGAGACAAGGGAATCACCTACATCGACGCCGGAGTGTCGGGCGGCATCTGGGGTTTGAAAGAGGGTTACGGCCTGATGGTCGGCGGCGCCGACGCCGATGTCGAGCGGGCGATGCCCATCTTTGACACGTTGCGTCCGCCCGGGCCGCGGGAGGACGGGTTCGTGCACGCCGGGCCCGTCGGCGCAGGCCATTTCGCGAAGATGGTGCACAACGGGGTGGAGTACGCGCTGATGACCGCGTATGCCGAAGGCTACGAAATGTTGGCCGCAGAAGACCTGGTCGAAGATCCGCAGGCCGTCTACCAGGCGTGGACCAACGGCACCGTGGTCCGGTCGTGGCTGCAGCAGTTGCTGGCCAAGGCGTTGAAGGAAGATCCGGGTTTCGCCAAGATCAGCGGTTACACCGAGGATTCCGGTGAAGGCCGCTGGACGGTGGAAGAGGCGATCCGGTTGCGGGTGCCGGTGCCGAGCATCGCGGCGGCGTTATTCGCCCGGTTCTTGTCACGCCAAGACGAGTCGCCCACGATGAAGGCCGTCGCGGCGCTGCGTAATCAGTTCGGCGGACACGCGGTCAAGCGGATCAGCGAGTCCGGCTAGGTGCCTGCCTACGCGAGGAGCGGTTAGCGTGCACGTCCGTCGTCTCGGATTGACCGACTTCCGGTCATGGCCCCGGATCGACTTGGAACTCGCCCCGGGGCGCACCGTGTTCGTCGGCCCGAACGGCTTCGGTAAGACCAACATCATTGAGGCGCTGTGGTATTCGGCGACGTTGGCGTCGCACCGGGTGGCCACGGATGCTCCGCTGATCCGCACCGGCGCGCAGCGCGCTGTGGTGTCGACCATCGTGGTCAACGAGGGCCGTGAGCTGGCGGTGGACCTGGAGATCACCGCAGGCCGGGCCAACAAGGCCCGGTTGAACCGCTCGCCGGTGCGCGCGGCACGCGAGATCCTCGGGGTGCTGCGCGCGGTGTTGTTCGCGCCCGAGGATTTGGCGCTGGTGCGCGGGGATCCCGGCGAGCGTCGCCGCTACCTCGACGAACTCGCCACGACGCGGCGACCGCAGATCGCGGCCGTGCGGGCGGACTACGACAAAGTTCTTCGGCAACGCACCGCGCTGCTGAAAACCGCCGCGGCCGCGCGGTACCGAGGCGACCGCAGCGTGCTGGACACCCTCGATGTATGGGACGGGCATCTGGCCGAGAAGGGCGCGCGGCTGATCGCGGCCCGGGTCGACCTGGTGACCCAACTGGCGCCCGAGGTCGAGAAGGCCTATCAACTGCTGGCCCCGTCGTCGCGACCCGCGGCGATCCGATATCGCAGCGGCGTGGACGTCGTCGAGGAAGAAGCCGCCGCCGGGACGGGCAGCGCCGAGCTGTTCGAGGCTGCGCTACTGGATGCGATGTCGCGGCGCCGCGACGCCGAACTCGAGCGCGGCGTGTGCCTGGTCGGCCCGCACCGCGACGATCTGGAGTTGCGGCTCGGCGATCAGGTCGCCAAAGGTTTTGCCAGCCACGGGGAATCGTGGTCGATGGCGCTGTCGTTACGGTTGGCCGCCTACGAGTTGTTGCGCGCCGAGGGCGGCGATCCGGTGCTTTTGCTCGATGACGTGTTCGCCGAACTGGACACCGCGCGCCGTCAGGCGCTGGCCAACGTCGCCGCCGACGCCGAACAGGTGTTGGTCACCGCGGCCGTCGCCGAGGACATCCCCGCCGATTGGGACGCGCGCCGTATTGAGGTGGCGATGCGTGACGGTGACGACGGTCGGGTGTCGGAGGTGGTGGAGGCCCCAGATGAGTGACGACGAGGCGCGCCCGCCCGAGCACCTGGCCCACCTGGCCGGCATGGATCTGGTCCGGCGGGCCCTGGAAGAAGCGCGCGGCGCCGCGCGCAGCCAGGGCAAGGACGTGGGTCGCGGCCGAGCGGCCCGGCCCCGCCGCGTGGCGGGAAACAGCCGGCGGCGCTGGTCAGGCCCTGGCCCCGATGCCCGCGATCCGCAACCGCTTGGCGCGGCCGCGCGCGACGTCGCCCGGACCCGCGGCTGGTCGGGTCGCGTCGCCCAGGGCGCGGTCTTCGGGCGCTGGCCGGGCGTGGTCGGCGAACAGATCGCCGCACACGCGACCCCGACCACGCTGAACGAGGGCGTGCTGACGATCTCGGCCGAGTCCACGGCGTGGGCCACCCAGCTGCGGATGGTGCAGGCACAACTTCTGGCGAAGATCGCCGCGGCGGTCGGTGACGGGGTGGTCACCTCGCTGAAAATCGTGGGTCCGGTCGCACCGTCGTGGCGGAAGGGGCCCTATCACATTGCCGGGCGTGGACCCCGCGACACTTACGGTTAGCGGTGGTCCAAGGAAGTTCCTGAAACGCACTACAACGCTTCGATCCGCGTTCCCGAGCGTCTTCAGGCACCTCGATGCGAAAAATTCCCCAGGAGACGCAAATAGGTGTGCAGAAACGCCCCCTCTGAGTCGGTCCTGACGGTACTTCCCGGTAGACTGTTCATAGATCGCGCGGGTGGTGGTCGACCGCCTAGCATGCCTTCCCCGGCAAGAGACTTAAGGAGACCCGTCCAACGTGGCTGCCCAGAAGAACAGTGCTCGCAAGGAGTACGGCGCCGATGCAATCACCATTCTCGAGGGGCTCGAGGCTGTCCGCAAACGACCGGGCATGTACATCGGTTCCACGGGTGAGCGCGGGTTGCACCATCTGATCTGGGAGGTTGTGGACAACTCCATCGACGAGGCGATGGCGGGTTACGCCACGAAAGTCGACGTCCGGCTGCTCGCCGACGGCAGCGTCGAGGTCACCGACGACGGCCGCGGCATCCCGGTGGAGAAGCACAAGCAGGCCGGGATCCCCACCGTCGACGTCGTCATGACCCAGCTGCACGCCGGCGGCAAGTTCGGCGGGGAGAACAGCGGTTACGCGGTCAGCGGCGGTCTGCACGGGGTGGGTGTCTCGGTGGTCAACGCGCTGTCGGCCCGCCTCGAGGTCACGATCATGCGCGACGGCTTCGAGTGGTTCCAATACTACGACCGGTCGGTGCCCGGTGAGCTCAAGCAAGGCGGAAAGACCGAGAAGACCGGAACCACGGTGCGGTTCTGGCCCGATCAGGACATCTTCGAAACCACCGAGTACGACTTCGAGACCGTCGCGCGCCGGCTTCAGGAGCAGGCGTTCCTGAACAAGGGGTTGACCATCTCCCTGGTCGACGAGCGGGTCAGGGCCGAGGAGATCACCGACGAGGTGGTCAGCCACGTTGCCGAGGCGCCGAAAACCGCCGAAGAGAAAGCCGCCGAGGCCGCCGAACCGGTCAAGGTCAAGCACCGTACGTTCCACTACCCCGGCGGCCTTGTCGACTTCGTCAAGCACATCAACCGGACCAAGACGCCGATCCACCAGAGCATCGTCGACTTCGCCGGTAAGGGCGAGGGCCATGAGGTCGAGATCGCAATGCAGTGGAACGCCGGATACTCCGAGTCGGTGCACACTTTCGCCAACACCATCAACACCGCTGAGGGCGGCACCCACGAAGAGGGCTTCCGCGCCGCGCTGACCACCGTGGTCAACAAGTACGCCAAAGACAAGAAGCTGCTCAAAGACAAGGACCCCAACCTCACCGGCGACGACATCCGCGAAGGGCTGGCCGCCGTCATCTCAGTCAAGGTCGCCGAACCGCAGTTCGAGGGTCAGACCAAGACCAAACTCGGCAACACCGAGGTGAAGTCGTTTGTGCAGAAGATCTGCAACGAGCAGCTGGGCCACTGGTTCGAAGCCAACCCGTCGGAGGCGAAAACCGTTGTGAACAAGGCGGTCTCGTCAGCACAGGCACGCATCGCCGCGCGTAAAGCGCGCGAGTTGGTGCGCCGCAAGAGCGCGACCGACATCGGCGGGCTGCCCGGCAAGCTGGCGGACTGCCGGTCCACCGACCCGAGTAAGTCTGAACTGTATGTGGTGGAGGGTGATTCGGCGGGCGGCTCGGCCAAGAGCGGCCGCGACTCGATGTTCCAGGCGATCCTGCCGTTGCGCGGCAAGATCATCAACGTTGAGAAGGCCCGCATCGACCGGGTGCTGAAGAACACTGAAGTCCAGGCCATCATCACCGCGCTGGGCACCGGCATTCACGACGAGTTCGACATCACCAAGCTGCGCTATCACAAGATCGTGTTGATGGCCGACGCCGACGTGGACGGCCAGCACATCGCCACACTGCTGCTGACGCTGCTGTTCCGGTTCATGAAACCGCTCATCGAGAACGGCCACGTATACCTGGCGCAGCCGCCGCTGTACAAGCTCAAATGGCAACGCATCGAACCGGAATTCGCCTATTCGGACCGCGAGCGTGATGCGCTGCTCGAAGCGGGCCAGCAGGCCGGCAAGAAGATCAACAAGGACGACGGCATCCAGCGGTACAAGGGTCTTGGCGAGATGGACGCCAAGGAACTGTGGGAAACCACGATGGATCCGTCCACGCGGATCCTGCGCCAGGTCACCCTGGACGACGCGGCGGCCGCCGACGAGTTGTTCTCGGTGCTGATGGGCGAGGACGTGGAAGCGCGTCGCAGCTTCATCACCCGCAATGCCAAAGACGTACGTTTCCTTGACGTTTAGTGCGAGATAGCCAACCAAACTAGGACTCATTTAATGACTGACACCACGTTGCCGCCGGGCGACGAAGCAGGCGACCGCATCGAACCGGTCGACATCCAGCAGGAGATGCAGCGCAGCTACATCGATTACGCGATGAGCGTGATCGTGGGCCGCGCGCTACCCGAGGTCCGCGACGGTCTCAAGCCGGTGCACCGCCGGGTGCTCTACGCCATGTACGACTCGGGCTTCCGCCCCGACCGCAGCCACGCGAAATCCGCACGCTCCGTTGCCGAGACGATGGGCAACTACCACCCGCACGGCGACGCGTCGATCTACGACACCCTGGTCCGGATGGCCCAGCCGTGGTCACTGCGGTACCCGCTGGTCGACGGGCAGGGCAACTTCGGCTCGCCGGGTAACGATCCGCCGGCCGCGATGAGGTACTGCGTCACCGGTGATGCCTTGGTGCGCCTGCCGTTTGGACAGTCGGTTCGGATCGCGGACATCGTTCCTGGCGCCCGGCCGAACTCCGACAACGTCGTCGACGTCAAGGTATTGGATCGCCACGGCAACCCCGTACTGGCCGACCGGCTGTTCCACTCCGGAGAGCATCAGACCTACACCGTTCGGACTGCCGAGGGGTACGAAGTCACCGGTACCGCCAACCATCCGATCCTGTGCTTGGTGGACGTGGCCGGCGTTCCGACTTTGTTGTGGAAGCTGATCGAAGAAGTGCGTGGGGACGACTGGGTGGTTATCCAAAGAACCCCGCCAGCGGAGTTCGGCCCACCGGGTGACTGGCACGGCACGTTGGAGGCACTCCTCTTCGGTGCCTTCATCAGCGAGGGGTTCGTCTCGGACAAACGTGCCGGGTTCAACAACCTAGACCGGGACTACTTCAACATGGTGGTGGCTGCCTACGACGCTGTGGTGGGCGGCCCGCGATATGTCTCCGAGCGAAAGATTGCTTCCGGTTCGAATCTGCTCGAACTCGATGTCCAAAACGTGGACGCCCTTCGGCGCAGCCGTCTCGGTGAATTGGTTGGTCAGCGGTCGGCGGACAAGGCAGTCCCCGAGTGGCTTTGGCACAGCCCTGCGGCAGTCAAACGAACCTTCCTTGGCGCCCTGTTCGAGGGTGATGGGTCATGTTCGGCACTGCCGCGAAACACAGTTCAAGTCTCGTATTCAACCCGAAGCGGGCGCTTAGCCAAGGACGTCCAGCAGATGCTGCTGGAGTTCGGTGTGATTTCACGGCGCTATCTGCACGCGACGGGTGAGCATAAGGTCGTCATCACGAACCGTGCACATGCTGAATTGTTCTCGACCCAGGTCGGTTTCGGCGGATCGAAGCAGGCCAAGCTACAGGGGCTCCTCGCAGCGCTGCCGGCCAAGGCGGCGGGGCTGGACAGCGACCACGTCCCGGGCCTCGCCCAGTTTATTCGCGCGCACTGCGGCAGCCGGTGGGTAGACAAGGACTGGCTAAACAGGCACAACATCGACCGACAGTCGCGGTGGCAGCGCGACCGCGCGGAGATCCTCGGCCGCATCGCGGACACCGATGTGAAAGCGATTGCCTCCGAACTCACTGACGGCCGCTTCTACTACGCGCGTGTGACTTCGGTGACCGACGCGGGGGTGCAACCCGTCTATAGCCTGCGGGTCGATACGGACGACCACGCATTCATCACGAGCGGGTTCATCAGCCACAACACCGAAGCGCGGCTGACCCCGCTGGCGATGGAGATGCTGCGCGAAATCGACGAAGAGACAGTCGATTTCATCCCGAACTACGACGGCCGGGTGCAGGAACCCACGGTGTTGCCGAGCCGGTTCCCGAACCTGCTGGCCAACGGTTCGGGCGGTATCGCGGTCGGTATGGCCACCAACATCCCGCCACACAATCTGCGCGAGCTCGCCGAGGCGGTGTACTGGTGCCTGGAGAACTTCGACGCCGACGAGGAGGCCACGCTCAAGGCCGTCTGCGAACGCGTCAAGGGTCCCGACTTCCCCACCTCCGGGATGATCGTTGGATCACAAGGTATTTCGGATGCCTACACCACCGGTCGCGGATCGATCCGGATGCGCGGTGTCGTCGAGATCGAAGAGGACAGCCGCGGGCGCACCGGGCTGGTCATCACCGAGCTGCCGTACCAGGTCAACCACGACAACTTCATCACCTCGATCGCCGAACAGGTCCGTGACGGCAAGCTGGCCGGCATCGCCAACATCGAGGACCAGTCCAGCGACCGGGTGGGTCTGCGCATCGTCATCGAACTCAAACGTGACGCCGTGGCCAAGGTGGTGCTGAACAACCTCTACAAGCACACCCAGCTGCAAACCAGCTTCGGCGCCAACATGCTCTCGATCGTCGACGGGGTCCCGCGCACGCTGCGGCTGGACCAGATGATCCGGCACTACGTCGACCATCAACTCGATGTCATCATCCGGCGCACCACCTACCGGCTGCGTAAGGCCAACGAACGGGCCCACATTCTGCGCGGTCTGGTCAAGGCGCTCGACGCCCTCGACGAGGTGATCGCGTTGATCCGGGCGTCGGAGACCGTCGACATCGCCCGGCAGGGCCTGATCGAGCTGCTCGACATCGACGACATCCAGGCCCAGGCCATCCTGGACATGCAGCTGCGTCGGCTGGCCGCCCTGGAACGTCAGCGCATCGTCGACGACCTCGCCAAGATCGAGGCCGAGATCGCCGACCTGGAAGACATCCTGGCCAAGCCCGAGCGGCAGCGCGGCATCGTGCGCGACGAGCTCAAGGAGATCGCCGACAAGCACGGCGACGACCGTCGTACCCGCATCGTGCCCGCCGACGGTGAGGTCAGCGACGAGGACCTGATCGCGCGCGAGGACGTCGTCGTCACGATCACCGAGACCGGCTACGCCAAGCGCACCAAGACCGACCTGTACCGCAGCCAGAAACGCGGCGGTAAGGGCGTGCAGGGCGCCGGGCTCAAACAGGACGACATCGTCAACCACTTCTTCGTCTGCTCGACACACGACTGGATCCTGTTCTTCACCACGCAGGGCCGGGTGTACCGGGCCAAGGCGTACGACCTGCCGGAGACCTCGCGCACCGCGCGCGGCCAGCACGTAGCCAACCTGCTGGCGTTCCAGCCGGAGGAGCGCATCGCGCAGGTGATCCAGATCCAGACTTACGAGGACGCCCCGTACCTGGTGCTGGCGACCCGTAAGGGCCTGGTGAAGAAGTCGCGGCTGACCGACTTCGACTCGAACCGCTCCGGCGGCATCGTGGCGGTCAACCTGCGTGACGGCGACGAACTGGTCGGTGCCGTGCTGTGCTCGGCCGAGGACGACCTGCTGCTGGTGTCGGCCAACGGCCAGTCGATCCGGTTCTCGGCGACCGACGAGGCGCTGCGCCCGATGGGCCGGGCCACCTCGGGTGTGCAGGGCATGCGCTTCAACGCCGACGACGCGCTGTTATCGCTGAACGTGGTCCGTGACGACACATATCTGCTGGTCGCCACGTCCGGGGGTTACGCCAAGCGCACCGCGATCGAGGAGTACCCGGTGCAGGGCCGCGGGGGCAAAGGGGTGCTGACGATCCAGTACGACAAACGCCGTGGCACTCTAGTTGGTGCGTTGATCGTCGATGACGACACAGAGCTGTACGCCATCACCTCCGGTGGAGGCGTCATCCGGACGGCGGCTCGCCAGGTTCGCAAGGCCGGGCGGCAAACCAAGGGCGTCCGGTTGATGAACCTGGGTGAGGGCGACACACTGGTTGCCATCGCGCGCAACGCCGAGGAAGGTGACAGCACCGACGAGGTCAATACCGACCCCGGAGCCTGAGCGCCCGTGACCAGTGAGGAGCCGTAGGTGAGTTCACCGAACGAGCCGGGACACCCGCGCGCGGTCGATGGTCTTGGGGGCGCCAACGGTACCGGCGGGCCCGGCCACGACGGCGGCGCGCTGGGCGCGGCAGCGTCGCGACCGGGCGTGACCGACCGCGGCGGCACCCCGCCGTGGCAGCGCGGCGCGGCAACCCGCGCCGCGGGCGCGTCGCACCGGCCGCCGGAGGCCCCGCCCCGCCGTCGTCCCGTCGCCGGGCGGGGTCCCAACGCCCGCGGCGAGGCACCTGAGGGCCAGGGTGACGACGACTCAGCGCCAGCCCAGCACTCCCCCGGCCCCGAGGCCCGCCAGCCCGGTGCGGACGCGCGTCCGGCCGCGCCGGACGCCCGGCAGACCACCCCCGATGTTCGGCCGGCCGCGCCGGACGCCCGCCAGACCACCCCCGATGTTCGGCCGGGCGGTCCGGAAACCCGGCAGGGCCGGCCGGAGGCCTACAGCAGCGAGCTGCCGGACCTGTCGGCGCCCACGCCGCGTCCCGCGCAGCGCAAACCCGAAAGGCCCACCGCCGAACCGGCGAATCGCCCGGCGGGGCCCACCAGCCGCATCCAGGTCGGCGCCCGTCACCACGGCACGGTCCGGGCCAGCATGCAGATCCGGCGGGTCGACCCGTGGAGCACGCTGAAGGTGTCGCTGGTGCTGTCGGTCGTGCTGTTCTTCGTCTGGATGATCGCCGTCGCGTTCCTGTACCTGGCGCTGGGCGGAATGGGCGTGTGGAGCAAGCTCAACAGCAACGTCGGTGATCTGCTCACCAGCGCCAGCGGAACCTCCGGCGGCGAGTTGGTGTCCAGCGGAACGATCTTCGGCGGGGCGGCGCTGGTCGGCCTGGTGAACATCGTGCTGTTGACCGCGATGGCCACTGTGGGTGCGTTCGTCTACAACCTCACCACCGACCTGGTCGGTGGGGTGGAAGTCACGCTTGCCGATCGGGATTGAGTTTGGGTAGCGGCTTATCCTTGGGGTAATCTCGTCGCTCGGCCAGATGGCGTACGGGGCTATAGCTCAGGCGGTTAGAGCGCTTCGCTGATAACGAAGAGGTCGGAGGTTCGAGTCCTCCTAGCCCCACGGAAAGGTTCAGACCATGAGGCTGGCGCTGTTGGCCGCCACAGGAATCGCCGCGGTGGCGGCCGTCACAGTGTGGCGGTCCCGGCACGGCGTCGAGGTGTGGCACGTCGCGGCCGCCCCACCGGCCGAACCGATCACGGGGCCTTAGCTCAGTTGGTAGAGCGCTACCTTTGCAAGGTAGATGTCAGGAGTTCGATTCTCCTAGGCTCCACGCAATGAGCCGAAGGCTGCTTGGGTATGTGGCGCGAGGATCTTATGTTCGCCCGCGACCGCAGTAAATTTGAAGGTGGTTGACGGTGGTTCCGGCGGCCTTGACGCCGCCGACTGAGGTACGAGTGCCGGAACCGGTCCAGTGTTCGTTCATGTGGGTTCTTCGAGCTTTGGGGCAGGCGGCAACGTCGTAGTCGCTACACAAGCGATGGCCATTTCGGCGCGGGTTGGCTCGCGCCAAGTCGGGCTGTGCGACTAATCCGGCACGCCGACGACCAGCGGTAACTGCGGGTAACCGCGGTCACGCCGACTAGGCTCGTACTCGTTTACCGATGAAAGCCGGAGGTACGAGCCTAGTCGGCGTGACCGGTTACCCGCACAAATGCTCGGTGACCTGCGGGAAGAGAACTCGACGAGTTTCGGTTGTGTAGGGCATACTTCGCTCTGAAGGGTTAAGCGAGGAGGATACGGCAATGGGCAAGCTCTCTGCATCACGTGGTGTCGACGTGACGTATGTGAAGCGTGGCCAGGTCGCGGCCATCGCGCGGCAGCAGCCGACTCCGCCGTCTCAGCGCGCTAAGGCGGCTATCGTGCGCGCGGCCGAGCGCCGCGGCGCTCGGTGACAGATCAATTCCGCGCACTTCCGCTTCTCGACCAGCACCGAACCGCGTATTTTTCATGCGGGCACGCGCCGCATCTTGACAAATGGTTGCAGAAGCGGGCACTCGCCGATAAAAACCTCGGCAAGTCAGCAACCCATGTTTGGATCGATGACGAAGACATAGTGGTCGCGTACTTCACGTTGTTGCAGACCACTATTCGGGAATCTGAGGGATCTTTCTTGGATCGGATACGGCCACAGGGGTGGCCGCGTAAGCATGAACTTCCGGGGATCCTGATAGGAAAATTGGCCTTGGATGAGTCGCTTCAAGGCCAAGATCGGGGCCTCGATTTGATCGCGGATGCGTATTTCAACGCGTGCGAGGCGGTGATGTTGATCGGGGGCGCTGTGCTTGTTGTTGACCCGATGAATCAGAAAGTCGCCGGCCTTTACCGCGAGTTCGGCTTCAGTTCCGTCGAAGGCAGTGAACGCCTTGTGCTGAACTTCCGAGAATTCAACAAGGGAACTCCGCTGGGTTGACCGCAAGCTGTCGCATCTGGCGAGAGTTATAGGCGCCAGCAGTGAACAAGGCTGATGTCTTTTCATCGCACCATGAACGGAATCGTCTGTACTGCACGACGATTCGATACGCAATGCGGGCCGTGGCGAGCCGGCCCGGCTCGGTCGGACAGTCAGCCGTCACCGGCCTCAGCGAGTCCAGTGAGGTCGACCGCAAGTTCGATCACCTGCCAAAGGGGGCTATCAGTTCGGGTGTAGAACTTCTTACGCGAGTCCGGCGGCTCGTCGAGTTCAAGCATCCCGAGGCGCACTAACCGACGAAGCTCGTCCCTTACGTTGCTCGCGGACGCGTGCCGAATGACTGGGGGTTCGGACTGATAGAAGCGCCCCTTCGGGTGGCGGCGAACCCAGTCAGCTACGAAAAGTCGACAGCGTCGACCAAACATCGCGTCACTGACGAGTGTTGGATCCACAGAACTCGGTATCCGACAGCTAGTATCTAGTTTCTAGAAAATAGGAGGACACGTGAGTACGCGATCACGAGAGGTGAAGGCGAAGCGGTCCGAGAACCGGCAACGTACAGCCCTGGTCGTGCTCCGTATGCTCCCTTCGGAGCGACAGGCGCTAGACCGTGCTGCGAACGAACGGGGTATCTCCGTGTCGGAATTGGTAAGAGCGAGCGTACTGGCCGAAATCGGCGCATCTATGCCGGTGGCATAGCCAAGATCCGTTTATTCGTCACAGATATGCCGGCTCAGACAAATGGTCCGGCGGTATAACCGCGTGTCGACGGCGGTATTACCGCCTGGCGTGGGACAGTAATTTCCTAGACCCGACAGCGGCGGAGCGCCCGAGGAGCGTGAACATGGACTTCAATTTCGTCGAGCGGATGGAACGGCTGTCCAACGCGGTGTGGAAACTGACGAAACGCACGCCGGCGGTCGGATTTGCAATCGAGCTATGGTCCGGTCCCACCGTCGAACCATTTCGTATCGGGAGCGGGGCCGAGCCACGCAGCTTGCGTTCGTTTAACACCGACTATCCGATAAGCGGTGTGATCGCTGAATTGCCCGAAAGCGATGGTGATCTGGGGACACCAGGCAGCCCGTGGCAGGGACTCGAGGGCTACGACAGCGCTTAGCTCCGACCGATTCGCGCCGTTCTACCGCCTACGGTTTCGGCGTAACTTCCACGCTGGGCGGCAGCGGCGAGGGTTCGGGTTGGCTCGACCGCCGGACGATCGAAAACGCCACCGCGCCCCCGGCCAGCACCACCACACCCACCGCGGCCAACAGCAGCGGTCGACGTCGGCGCCGCGCCCGGGCCTTGGTCAGCGCCTCCGGCAGCCCCGACACCACTTCCTGGGCGGCGGCCAGCTCGGCGGCGATCGTCTCCTGCGCGGCGGCCAGGTCCTTGCTCAGCT
Source organism: Mycolicibacterium holsaticum DSM 44478 = JCM 12374 (assembly GCF_019645835.1). NCBI lineage: Bacteria > Bacillati > Actinomycetota > Actinomycetes > Mycobacteriales > Mycobacteriaceae > Mycobacterium > Mycolicibacterium holsaticum. Next base: position 5,609,353 of record NZ_CP080998.1, on the reverse strand, counting down.
GTTCTTTGAGGCGGCCCTGCCGGTAGCGCTCCCCCACCCAGCTGGCCGACGACTGCGCACCGCTGAGCCCGAGGGCCAGCGCCCCGCGGGTGACGTCGACCGGGCCGACCGCCGAGTACTTCAGCCCGCGGTTCAACCGCTGGCTGGGGGTCAGTCGGTCCTCTGTCTTGGTGCGCATCGTCCACCTCTCTCGCAGCCTCTCCGACAGTGCATACCAGCCTGCCATCATCGGCTACACAGCGGTGCCCGTTGGGCGCCGGGACGCGCGTGGCAGACTGATTTCTCGTGACGAGCCCCATTCAGACAGCCACCGCGACACTGCACACCAACCGCGGAGACATCAAGATCGCCCTGTTCGGAAACCACGCCCCCAAGACCGTCGCCAACTTCGTCGGCCTGGCGCAGGGCACCAGGGACTACAGCGGGGAGAACGCATCGGGCGGCACGTCCGGACCCTTCTACGACGGCGCGGTCTTTCACCGCGTCATCGACGGCTTCATGATCCAGGGCGGTGACCCGACGGGCACCGGCCGTGGTGGACCCGGCTACAAGTTCGAGGACGAGTTCCATCCCGAGCTGCAGTTCGACAAGCCCTACCTGCTGGCCATGGCCAACGCCGGTCCGGGCACCAACGGATCGCAGTTCTTCATCACCGTCGGCAAGACGCCGCACCTCAACCGCAAGCACACGATCTTCGGTGAGGTCGTCGACCCTGAGTCGCAGAAGGTGGTGGACGCGATCGCGTCGACGGCCACCGACCGCAACGACCGGCCTACGGACCCGGTCGTCATCGACTCGATCACGATCAGCTAGCCGAATTTCACGTCGCGGCGGTGCCGCCGGTGTAGCCGGCCTCCGTCAGCGCGTCGAGCACGGCCAGCGGGTCGGTGCCTAGATCCCATCGGGTCAAGACCAGCAGCCGATCGTCGACGGTGTCGATCTCGAGCAAGCGCTGCTTGCGGGCGAGCCGGCGGAACTCGGTGATCCGGATGCGCCGGATATCTTCGGGCCGTAGGTGTCGTGTGCCCGTCCAGCCGCGGAACACCAGACCGTCGCCGGCGATTGCCAGCTTGGGCCGAGCGCGCCACGACATGATTGCGAACGCCAGCAGTCCGACCCCGGCAATGCCGGCCAGAACACGTCCGGGCGGGTCTGTGATTATGGTCACAACGCCGATAGCCAAGATAAGCCCGGCTATGCCGCAAGCTGCGATTCCTAGCGCAGACGGGCTCCATTCAGTTTGCTGCACTGGTTGCGTACGCCCTCTCACCGCCGGGAATGAGGTTATCCACAGGTGCTATCCCCAATGGGGATGAATAACATCCGTGTGATCTGATGACAGCGAAGTTGCCAGCGGGCTAACGCGCGATGACGAAGATGAATTCATCCAACGGGCGGGTGGCCTCAGCGCCACCGCATTGTGAGCAACAGCCCGGTGATCATGAAGGCGAAGGCGATCGCGTAGTTCCACGGGCCGAGGTCGGCCATGAACGGGATGGCGGTGGCGGCGAGCTGGAAGACCAGCAGCCACACCAGGCCGATCAGCATCAAACTGACGAACAACACCACGAACCAGGTGCTCGACGGGCCGGCCTTGACCTTGACCGGGGTCCGGCTCACCGGATTGATGGTGAAGTCGTTCTTCTTACGAACCTTGGACTTGGGCATGGGTACCTTCGCGAGCAATCGGGGTCACACGGTGCGACGATGGGGCTAGCCTATCGCAGCCACCACCCGCAGGAGAGCAGCCGATGGAGCCCACCGCTCCCCCACCCGCGCGCAGGCGCAGCGCGTGGCGGTTCGGCGTTCCGGTGGTGTGCCTGCTGGCCGGGATGCTGCTGGCGGCCACCCACGGCGTCTCCGGCGGCGACGAGATCCGCCGCAGCGACGCCCCCCGGCTCGTCGACCTGGTCCGGGAAACCCAGCAGTCGGTGGACCGGCTCAGCACCCAACGCGACGCCCTGGGGACGACCCTCGACACCCATCACGGCGGCAGCCCGGCCACCGACGCGGCCCTAGCCGCCATCACCGCCCGGGCCGACCGGCTGGCGCTGGCGGCCGGCCTGGACCCGATGCGCGGACCGGGTCTGGTCGTCACGCTCAACGACGCCCAACGCGACGCCGAGGGCCGGTTCCCGCGCGACGCCTCCCCCGACGACCTCGTCGTGCACCAGCAGGACATCGACGCCGTGCTCAACGCGTTGTGGAGCGCCGGCGCCGAGGCCATCCAGATGCAGGACCAGCGGCTCATCGGCACGTCGGCGCCTCGATGTGTGGGCAACACGCTGCTGCTCAACGGGCGCACCTACAGCCCGCCCTATGTCATCACCGCGATCGGCGATGCGGACACCATGCAGGCCGCCCTGGCCGCCGCGCCGCTGGTCAAGCTGTACCGCCAGTACGTCGTGCGGTTCGGGTTGGGCTACAGCGAGGAACGCCGGGCGGCGGTCGACGTGGTGGGCCACACGCAACCCGTGCGGATGCAGTACGCCAAACCCTTGGGGCCGGTGGGCTACTGAGCGTGATTTGGGCGTAGTTGGTCACGGTGGGCGTGACGAAATACACCGAAACCGCAGTAGGTAGCCTTGCCTGATGCAGGTGTTGGTCGTCGACAACTACGACAGCTTCGTGTTCAACCTGGTCCAGTACCTGGGCCAGCTCGGGGTGGACGCGCAGGTCTGGCGTAACGACGACGAGCGCCTGGCCACCGACGCCGACGTCGCGCATGCCGCCGAGTCGTTCGACGGCGTGCTGCTCAGCCCGGGCCCGGGCACCCCGCAGCGGGCGGGTGCCTCGATCCCGTTGGTGAAGGCCTGCGCGACGGCGAAGACCCCGCTGCTGGGTGTGTGCCTGGGCCACCAGGCCATCGGCGTGGCCTTCGGCGGGACGGTCGACCGCGCGCCCGAACTGCTGCACGGTAAGACCAGCACCGTTCAACACACCAATACCGGTGTGTTGCAAGGACTTCCGAACCCGTTCACCGCCACGCGGTATCACTCGCTGACCATCTTGCCCGAGACGGTGCCCGCCGAACTCGAGGTCATCGCGCGCACCGAGGGCGGCGTCGTGATGGCGGTTCGCCATGTCGAGCTGCCCATTCACGGCGTGCAGTTCCACCCCGAGTCGATCCTCACCGAGGGCGGGCACCGGATGCTCGCCAACTGGCTGGGCTGCTGTGGCAGCGCACCCGACGACGGGCTGGTGCGCCGGCTGGAGGCCGAAGTGGCCGATGCCGTCGCGGCGGCTACGACGCGAAGCTCAGCGTGATCGTCGCACCGAAGTTGACCCCGGTGCCCGCGGGCGGGCTCTGACGTACCACGGCGTTGGTGCGCTGTCCGCTGTTGGAGACGTCAGCGCCCTTGTCCAGCACCCCGGTCCAGCCCAGCGCGCGTAGCCGCGGCTCGGCGTCGGTCCAGAACTGGCCGGTCAGATCCGGCATGACGAACTGATTGCCCCGCGACACCTGCAACTGGATCACCGAGTCCACTGGGACGGTCTGGCCGGCCGACGGCACGGTGCCCACCAGCTGACCCTGGGGCGCGGTGCTGTCGACCTCCACCGGAACGGTGTTGGTGAAGCCCGCCGCGTTGAGGATCTGGCTGGCGCTGTCGGGCGTCTGACCCTTCACGTCCGGCACGGTTCGGCTCTCCGGGCCGGAGCCCAGCACGATCGTGATCTCGTTGGTGATCGCCGAGGTCTGGTTGGCAGGCGGGTTGGTGCCCAGCACCTTGTCCTTCATCTCCGGGGTGGACGGCGACGTCGACGACTTGAACTTCTCGAAGCCCGCGTCGGTGAGCCGTTCCACCGCATCGGAGTAGGACATGCTCCTGACGTCAGGCACCTCCCGTTGTTCGGGCCCGGTGGAGACGTTGATGGTGATCTCGTCCCCGGCGGCCACCGAGGTGTTGGCGCTGGGGTCGGTGCTGATCACGTGATCGGGCGGCACGGTGGAGTCCGGCTGCTGTTGCGTGCGGGTCTTGAAGCCGCGGTTCTGCAGTTCGGCGATCGCGTCCGCGCTGGGGTGCCCGCTGACGTCGGGCACCTGCACGTCGCGGGTCTGACCGCCGAACATGTTGATCGCGACCGTCACCACCACCGTGAGCACCGCCAGCACGGCCACCGCGACCAGCCAACGGCCCACCGAGCCGCGCCGTTCGCGGTCCCCGTACTCGGGCAACGGGCGCGCCACGTCGTCGATGGGCTCGGTGCGGTCGTGGGGCGCCGACGCCGACAACAGCGAGGTGCGTTCGGCGTCGGTGAGCACCTTGGGGGCATCGGGCCGTTCACCGCTGTGCACCCGCACCAGATCCGCGCGCATCTCCGCGGCGGTCTGGTAGCGGTTGTCGGGGTTCTTCGCCAGCGCCTTGAGCACCACCGCGTCGAGTTCGGGGGAGATGTTCGGGTTGCGCTGCGATGGCGCGACCGGGTCCTCGCGCACATGCTGGTATGCCACCGCCACCGGTGAGTCACCGACGAAAGGTGGTTCCCCCGTGAGGATTTCGTACAGCACGCAGCCCAACGAGTAGACGTCGGAGCGGGCGTCGACCGAGTTGCCGCTGGCCTGCTCGGGCGAGAGGTACTGGGCGGTGCCGATCACCGCGGCGGTCTGGGTGACGCTGTTGGCGTCGGCCAGCGCGCGGGCGATGCCGAAGTCCATCACCTTCACCGCGCCGGTGTTGCTGATCATGATGTTGGCGGGTTTGACGTCGCGGTGGATGATGCCGTGCTGGTGGCTGAAGTTCAGCGCCTGGCAGGCGTCGGCGATGACCTCGATGGCGCGTTTGGGTTCCATCGGGCCGTCGTTGTGCACGATGTCGCGCAGCGTCACCCCGTCGACGTACTCCATCACGATGTAGGGCAGCGGCCCGGTCGGCGTTTCGGCCTCACCGGTGTCGTAGACGGCCACGATCGCGGGGTGGTTCAGCGCGGCGGCGTTCTGCGCCTCGCGGCGGAACCGCAGATAGAAGCTCGGATCGCGGGCCAGGTCGGCCCGTAGCACCTTGATCGCGACGTCGCGGTGCAGCCGCGTGTCCCGGGCGAGGTGGACCTCCGACATCCCGCCGAAGCCGAGGATATCGCCCAGTTCATACCTGTCGGACAGATGCTGTGGCGTGGTCATTGCGGTGTCTGTTCTGAAGCGGTCGGTCGCCGGGGTCCCGGCTCCTGCGCCAACGGGGCGGACGCGAGCACACCGTGTCGGGTTACCCGCAATTCATCTCCAGCATGGCCGTCGCTTCCGGTTGGGTTCGGGCGCGGCGCCATCGCAGTGGGGGAGAAGGGCGTCGTCTCGGTGATCGTGGTGGTGACGGTCGGCGGCGGCTGGTTCTCGCGTTCGCGGCGGTCCTGGGCGTTGAGCACGATCAGGATGGCGATGACGATGGCCAGCGCACCGAGCACCCCGGCCGCCCACAGCAGCGCGCGCTGCCCGGACGAGAACGTGCTGCGCGGCGGGGGAGTGCGATGGCTGCCGGTCGCCGGGCGGGGCCGGGCCGCGGTCGCCGGGGCACGCCCGGTCAGATCCGCCGCGGCGCGGGCCTGGGCGGCAGACGGCACGGCCGCAGGTGCGGCCCGGCCGATCGACGGTGCCTGGTTGGGCCGCGGCGGGCGACGGCCCGAGCGCACGGCGGCGACGGCGTCCGCGAACGCGCCGCCGGAGCGGTACCGCATGCCCGGGTTCTTGACCAAGGTGATCTCGATCAGCTCGCGCACGTTGGGCGGCAGGTCGGCGGGCAGCGGCGGCGGTGTCTCCTTGATGTGCTTCATCGCCACCGTCAGCGCGCCGTCGCCGGTGAACGGCCGCTTGCCCGAAACCGACTCGTAGCCGACGACGCCCAGGGAGTACACGTCGCTGGCCGCCGTCGCGTCGTGACCCAACGCCTGTTCGGGCGCGATGTACTGCGCGGTGCCCATCACCATCCCGGTCTGGGTGACGGGGGCGGCGTCGACGGCCTTGGCGATGCCGAAGTCGGTGAGCTTGACCTGCCCGGTCGGGGTGATCAGGATGTTGCCCGGTTTGACGTCGCGGTGCACCAGGCCCGCGGTGTGGGCGACCTGCAGGGCCCGCCCGGTCTGTTCGAGCATGTCCAGCGCATGCCGCAGCGACAGCCGCCCGGTGCGCTTGAGCACGGAGTTCAGCGGTTCACCGTTGACCAACTCCATCACCAGGTAGGCGGTGCGGCCCTCACCGTCCATCTCGGTCTCGCCGTAGTCGTACACGCCGGCGATGCCGGGATGGTTGAGCATCGCGACGGTGCGCGCCTCGGCGCGGAAGCGTTCGACGAACTCAGGGTCGGTGGAGTACTCGGCCTTGAGCACCTTGACCGCGACACGGCGGCCCAGCCGGGAGTCGACGCCCTCCCACACCTGGCCCATGCCGCCGGTGGCGATGAGCCGTTGCAGCCGGTAGCGACCCGACAGCGTCACTCCAACGCGGGGACTCATGAGCCCTCCCGCAGCGCCGCGGCGATCGCCGCCCGCCCGATCGGGGCGGCCAGGGCGCCGCCGGTGGCCGACAGCCGGTCCCCGCCGTTCTCGACAACGACCGCAACCGCCACCTTGGGAGCCTGAGCAGGGGCGAAGGCGATATACCAGGCATGCGGCGGGGTATTGCGCGGATCGGTACCGTGCTCCGCTGTGCCGGTCTTGGATGCGATCTGCACGCCGGCGATGGCTCCCTTCTGCTGCGTCACCTGCTCGGCGGCGACCATCAGATCCGTTAGTGTATCGGCGACCTGCTCAGACACCGCCCGCCGCTCTTCGGTGGGAGCCGTGGTGGCGATGTTGGACAGGTCGGGTCCCTTCAGGCTATCGACCAGATACGGCCGCATCGGCACCCCTTTGTTCGCGATCGTGGCGGCCACCATCGCGTTCTGCAGGGGAGTGAGGGCGACGTCTTTCTGGCCGATGCTCGACATGCCCAGCGCCGCGCGATCGGCGATCGGGCCGACCGTGGATTCGGCGACCTGAAGCGGGATCATCGGGGCGGGCGCGCCGATGCCGAAACCCCGTGCGGTCGAACGCAATGCGTCGGCACCGGTGTCGAGGCCGAGCTCGACGAACGAGGTGTTACACGACCGCGCGAACGCCTCGCGCAGGGTGACGGTCGGGCCGCCGCCGCACGCCGCGCCGCCGTAGTTCTCCAGGGTGGCGGTGCTGTCGGGCAGCGAAATCTTGGGTTGGGCGGTGAGCCGGGTGTCGGTGTTCGCGCCGTTGGCGAGCGCAGCCGCGGTGGTGATGACCTTGAACGTCGAACCCGGCGGGTAGGTCTCCGAGATGGCCCGGTTCAGCAGCGGGGACTCCGGGTCGTCGCGCAGCCGCTGCCAGACGGCGGCTTGTTTGTCCATGTCGTGGGTGGCCAGCAGGTTGGGGTCGTAGGACGGCGACGAGACCATCGCGAGGATCTTGCCGGTCGACGGTTCGATCGCGACGACCGAACCCTTGCACCCGCCGTCGCAGCCGCGATCCATGGCGTCCCAGGCCGCCTGCTGCACCTGCGGTTTGAGGGTGGTGTCGACGTTGCCGCCGCGCGGGTCGCGGCCGGTGAAGAAGTCGGCCAGCCGGCGGGCGAACAGCCGCTGGTCGGACCCGTTGAGGACGGGATCCTCGGCGCGCTCGAGGCCGGTGCTGGAGTACCGCAGCGAGTAGAAGCCGGTGACCGGGGCGTACACCAGCGGCTCGGGGTAGACCCGAAGGAACCGGAACCGGCCGTTGGTCGACACCGAGTAGGCCAGCAGTTGCCCGCCGGCCGATATCTGACCGCGTTGCCGCGAGTACTCGTCGAGCAGCACCCGCTGGTTGCGCGGATCCGAGCGCAGCCCCTCGGCGGTGAAGACTTGGGTGACGGTGGCGTTGGCCAGCAGCAACACCACCAGCGCCATGACGGCGACTGCGATGCGGCGCAGCGAGGTGTTCATACCTTCTCGATCACCTCGGTGCTGGCGGCCGCGATCGGCGGCGCGCCCTGGGGGCTGCTGACGAGCGGGCGGCGCGCGGAGTGGCTGATCCGCACCAGGATGGCCAGCAGCACATAGTTGGCGACCAGCGAGGAGCCGCCGTAGGACATCCACGGTGTCGTCAGACCGGTCAGCGGGATCAGCTTGGTGACACCGCCGACCACGATGAACAACTGGATCGCCAGCGTGCAGGCCAGCCCGGCGGCCAGCAGCTTGCCGAAGCTGTCACGCACGGCGAGCGCCGTACGCAGCCCCCTGATGACGACGATCGTGTAGAGCAGCAACACCGCGGCCAGCCCGACCAGCCCGAGCTCTTCGCCGATCGCGGCGATGATGAAGTCGGTCGAGGCGGCAGGCACGGTGCCGGGCTGGCCGTTACCCAGACCGGTGCCGAAGATCCCGCCGGTGGCGAAGCTGAACATCGACTGCACCATCTGGTACCCGGAACCCTCCGGGTCGGAGAACGGGTCGAGCCAGTTCTGCACACGCACCTGGACGTGGTCGAACATGTAGTACGCCGCAACGCTTCCCGCGGCGAACAGGGCCAGCCCGATCACCATCCAGCTGAGCCGGTCGGTGGCGATGTACACCAGCACCAGAAACGACGCGTACAGCAAAAGCGAAGTGCCGAGGTCCTTTTCGAAGACCATGACGCCGACCGAGGCGATCCACGCGGCCAGCAGCGGTGCGAGGTCACGCGGCCGGGGCAGGTCCATGCCGAGGAAGTGCTTGCCTGCGCTGGTGAACACGCTGCGTTTGTTGACCAGCACCGCCGCGAAGAAGACCAACAGCAGGATCTTGGAGAACTCGGCGGGCTGGATCGAGAAGCCGGGCAGCTCAATCCAGATCTTCGCGCCGTTCTGTTCGGATATCGAGCTGGGCAGCACAGCCGGGATCGAGAGCAGGATCAGCCCGGTGGCGCCGCAGACGTAGCCGTACTTGGCCAGCATGCGGTGATCGCGCAGGAACACCACGACGAGCGAGAAGCCGAGCACCCCGACCAGCGTCCACAGCATCTGCTGGTTTGCCGTCCCACCCAGACCGCTCTGGATGAGCTGGCCCTCGCTGAGGTCGAGTCGGTGAATCATCACCAGCCCCAACCCATTCAGCAACGCGACCACGGGTAGCAGCAGCGGATCGGCGTACGGCGCGAACCGCCGCACCGCCAGATGCGCGCCGGCGAACAACGCCAGATAGGCGACCGAGTACTGCGCCAGTTCCCACCGCAGGCTCTGTTCCTGGTTGGCTTCGACGAGCAGCAGCGCGACCGTGGTGATCAGCGCGGCGAAGCCGAGGAGAAACAGTTCGGCGTTGCGTCGGGTGGGCAGGGGCGGCACCACGGCGACGGGGGATTGCGGCTGCGTCGTCATGCCACTTCCCGGCAGGTAACGCCCGGCTCCGGCGGCGGAGGAGGCAGCGCCGTCACCGTCGGAGGCGCCGGCGGGGGAGGCGCCGGCGGTGTGCCGGGAGCCGGCGGTGCGGGTGACGGCGGTGCGGGTGACGGCGGTGTACCGGGTGCAGCAGGTGCGGGTGATGCGGGTGCGGGCGACGTACCGGTCGGCGACGGTGACGGCGGGGGAGGCGGTACCGTACGCGGGGTCTCCGGAGCGGGGGTCCGTTCGCCGGATGTGCGCGGAACATTGGGCAGCCCAGGAGAATTCGTCGGAGCCGGTGAGTGCGGTGCGGTGGTGGTGGTGGTGGGCCGCGGCGGAGCGGGGGGCGGGCACACCGGCAGAAGGGAATCACGGGCCAGTTGGCTGATCTGGTCGATCGCCTCGTCCTCTGATCCTGTCGGCAGACCCGATATGACCTGTTGCTGTTCGGAGGGTTTCAGGTCGGCGACGCGGAACAGGTCGCAGTCGCGCGGATCCTGTCCTGGGCTGATGAGTGTCAGTTGGTTCAGCGCCGTCAGACAGCCCTGTCGGTACGGTTCCTGCAGGGAATAGCCGAGAAACGAACCCGGCACCCCGCGCATGATCGACACGACGCCGTCGTGGTCGCTGACGTAGAAGTTGCTGCGCACGATTTCGCGGCCGACAGCCAGGCCGGCGAGCACCACCAACACCACCAGCGCTGCGGCGAGGAACATCCGCCGTCGCGACCGTGGCGGAGGGGGCGGCTCTTCGGCCTGCGGCACAACACGTTTGGCTTCGTTGCGGCGTGGGTTGAACGCCGACGCGCGACCTGCCGACGTGTTGGGCGGCGCGACCTGGTCGTCGTCGCCGGACACCGCACCGGCGAGTATCGGCTGGGTCTGCCCGTAGTCGTAGTCGACGACGTCGGCGACCACCACCGTGACGTTGTCCGGTCCGCCGCCGCGGAGCGCCAATTCGATGAGCCGGTCGGCGCTTTCGGCGACGTCGGGGATCTGCAGGGCTTCCAGGATGGTGTCGTGGCTGACCGGATCGGACAGCCCGTCAGAGCACAGCAGGTAGCGGTCGCCGGCGCGGGCCTCGCGCATGATGAGGGTCGGTTCGACCTCGTGGCCGGTCAGCGCGCGCATGATCAGCGAGCGCTGCGGATGGCTGTGGGCCTCCTCGGCGGTGATGCGGCCCTCGTCGACCAGGGTCTGAACGAAGGTGTCGTCCTTGGTGATCTGGGTGAGTTCGCCGTCGCGCAGTAGGTAACCCCGGGAGTCGCCGATGTGGACGAGACCAAGTCGGTTGCCCGCGAACAAGATTGCGGTCAGCGTCGTGCCCATGCCCTCGAGCTCAGGATCGGCCTCGACGTGCGCGGCGATGGCGGAGTTGCCTTCACGGACGGCGGTGTCCAGTTGGGAGAGCAGGTCGCCGCCGGGTTCGTCGTCGTCCAGATGGGCCAACGCGGCGATCACCAGCTGGGAGGCCACCTCGCCTGCGGCGTGCCCGCCCATGCCGTCGGCCAGCGCGAGCAGGCGCGCGCCGGCGTACACCGAGTCTTCGTTGTTCGCCCGGACCAGGCCGCGGTCGCTGCGCGCGGCGTATCGAAGCACCAGTGTCACGGGCGCAGCTCGATTACCGTCTTGCCGATCCGAACCGGTGTGCCCATCGGAACCCGTACCGCCGTCGTCACCTTCGCCCTGTCGAGGTATGTGCCGTTGGTCGATCCTAGGTCTTCGACGTACCACTCCGAACCGCGAGGCGACAGCCGGGCGTGCCGGGTCGAGGCGTAGTCGTCGGTCAGCACCAGCGTGGAGTCGTCTGCCCGGCCGATCAGCACCGGTTGGCTGCCCAAAGTGATCCGGGTGCCCGCCAGGGCGCCCTCGGTGACCACCAGTTGACGCGCCACGTTACGAAGGCCGCGGCTGGGCAGCAGGGACCGCCGCAGCGGTAGGCCGCGGCGCACCATGACCGTGCCGGTCGGGGCGTAGATGTCGGTGCGCAGGATCCGTAGCACCGACCAGATGAACAGCCATAACAGAAGCAGGAAACCGACGCGCGTCAGTTGCAGAACCAACCCCTGCATCTGACGTCCTCTCCGTCCCCATCCCGTTTCTGGCCGTTCCGGCGCAACGTCACGATACTTGGACGGCCATCGACATGAAGGTGAAGCGAGCAGCTTCGCCCTCAGTTCGACAGCCGGTCCGTCAGTGCACGCGGACGATGATCTCGGAGTGGCCCAATCGGATCACGTCGCCGTCGGCCAACTGCCATTCCTGCACCGGAGCGTTGTTCACCGTGGTGCCGTTGGTGGAGTTGAGGTCCGACAGCAGCGCCACCTGCCCGTCCCACCGGATCTCCAGGTGGCGGCGGGACACCCCGGTGTCGGGCAGCCGGAACTGCGCGTCCTGGCCGCGGCCGATGACGTTGGAGCCTTCGCGCAGCTGATAGGTGCGCCCGCTGCCGTCGTCGAGCTGCAGCGTGACCGCCGTGGCGGCGTAGTCGGCCTGCCCGTAGCCGGCGCCGTAGCCGGCGGGCTGACCGTAGTCGTAACCGCCGCCGGCGGGCTCGCCGTAGCCGGGTTCGGCGTAACCGCCGGCCTGCTCGCCGTAGCGACCGTAGTCAGGGGCGCCGTAGCCCTGGTCCTGGCGGCCGTAGCCGCCGCCGTAACCGCCCTGGTCGGGATACCCGCCCTGATCGGGGTAACCGCCCTGGTCGGGATAGCCGGGCCGCGGTTCGGGCCTGCCGTAGCCCTCGTCGGGCCGGGCCGGTCCGCGGCCGTAGTCGTAGTCGGCGCCGGGCGCGCCGTAGCCCGGCTGACCCCCAGGAGGCGGGCCGTAGCCCGCGGGTGCCTGCCGGTAGCCCTGGTCGGGATAGCCGCCAGCGGCCGGCGGCGCGTAGCCCGCGGGCGGGCGCTGCTCGTACGACGACGGCGGATAGCCGCCCTGGTCGGGATAGCCGCCCTGCTCGGGATAGCCGCCCTGGTCCGGATAGCCGCCCTGCTCTGGGTAGCCGCCCTGGCGCGGGGGATAGCCGGGCTCGCCCGGCGGCGCTGGGGGCGGCGGCGGTGGTGGGTAACCGGCCTGATCCTGCGGGGGATACTGACCGCGCGAGTCCTGCGACCGGTCGTACCGGTCGTCATAGGGTTCGTCGGCAGGCCGCCCCGGTCCCTGACCGCCGCGGTAGCTCGGGTTGTCGCTCATCGGTGGTACTCCTGATTCTGCGTTAGACGAGAGTTCTCGAGGTGGTGGGGCGGGCTCGCCAGTGGTCGAGTCAGGATTGACCGCACCACGCGCGCGAAACTGTCCGGTGTGCAGGTTGGAAGACTGTTCGAACCTGACGACGACATCAGCATATGTTTGCCATCCCTGCTCATGGATGTAGCCCTCCAAGTGCTTGGCGAAAGTCGCTGATGTCAGGTCGGGGTCGGCGCTCACCTTCTGATAGTCAGGCACACTGAGCGTAATGACGTAGTCGTTCGGAGCCAAAACCCGGCCGCCGAGGATCTCCCGCGCACCGGCGTCGGCCTCCCGGCGCAGCATCGCCTCGACTTCCTGCGGGACGATCGCCCCGCCGAACACCCGGGCGAACGCGTCGCCGACGGTCGACTCGAGCTTGCGCTCGATGCGGTCGACCAGACCCATGTCACCGCCCGCCTCACTCGTTGATATCCGTCGATCCTGCTCACGACTTTGACCACCAGCGTGTCGCTGGCCACATCGCTCAGTTGCATGGTATCGGCCCAGCGCAGGCCTGCGGGACCAACAGAATTGTGAGAATTGAATTCAGGCAGCTCAGCGGCCTGAGCGAAAAGCTGTCGGTGCAGGTTGGCGGCCCCTGCGGGGCATCGGTACGGTTGAGGGGCCGTGGGGCTTGCGTGATAGGCTCCCCCGGTTGTTGGGGCGAGTGGCGGAATGGCAGACGCGCTGGCTTCAGGTGCCAGTGTCCTTCGGGACGTGGGGGTTCAAGTCCCCCTTCGCCCACACACACTGTGGTGAGTTCGGGTCATGGGTTACACGTGAGTCGAGTCATCGGATGCAGATCGCCCCGGCCGTCGGCCGGGGCTTTTCTGTTGGTTGCGCCAGTAGTTGCGGTCGGCCGCCGTGCGCAGGGTGAGCTTGCCGAATTGGTCGACGGTGTCGTGACGGATGCGGGAGTGTGCGATGGGTCCGGCGGGGTGTGCTTTGGGCCGGGCCACCTTCTCCTGGTGAAGCTGACCACCGCCGTCAGTGCCCGAGTGACTGAAGCGTTTCGCTACGAGATGCGAGGGCGAATCGCGACAGTTTCGCCCGCCACATCGATCGCGACCTTGCCGCGCAGTGCATACGAGCGCCTGTTCTCCAGGAGTTCGTGAGCCTCGCCCATGCGAGCGAGCGGAAGAGTCGCGCCGATGACCGGCTTGACGAGGCCACGCTCGACCAGCGTGGTGAGCGCGTCCAGCTTCCCTCGGTTCTGTCGGGTGAAGACGAAGTGATAGGCGGCGTTCTTGCCCCACGCCTCGATGAGGTTCTGCGGCTCCGCGAGGTCGACGATGCTGACGACGCGTCCGGAGTCGGCTAGCGTGTGCGGGCTTCGGGTGAGCGCATCACCACCGATCGTGTCGAAGACGACGTCGACGCCCTTGCCTCGCGTCAGCTCGGCCACGGCATCGACGTAATCGGTCGACGCGTAGTCGATGGCCGCGTCCGCTCCGAGAGCGCGCACAAACTCATGGTCGCCGGCTCTCGCGGTAGTGATCACCCGCGCGCCGATCGCCTTCGCGACCTGGATGGCGATCGTGCCGACACCGCCCGCGCCGCCATGGATGAGGATGGTCTCCGCGACGGTGAGCTGAGCGCGCGTCACCAGAGACTCCCAGACGGTTCCGCCGACGAGAGTCAGGCTCGCCGCCTCCAGGTGACTGAGGTTCTCCGGCTTCCGGCCGACGAGCTCGACGTCGGCGACGTGCTGCTCGGCGTAGGAACCGGGACCACCGAAGATCCGTGGTGTGTAGTACACCGCATCGCCGGCGCGGAACTCGGTCACGTGGGATCCGACTTCCTCGACCACGCCGGAGATGTCGTGCCCGATGATCGCCGGCAGCGGAACCTGATCCGCGTAGTCGCCGCGGCGGATCTGATAGTCGAGCGGGTTGACGGCGGTCGCGTGGACGCGCACCCGCACCTGGCGAGGTTCGACCTGCGGTACGGCGACGTCGCGCACCTCGAAGGCATCGACTCCTCCGAAACGGGTGAGCACGACGGCCTTCATCGGATCAGTCATAGCGGTGTTCCTCACCGTGTTCTGGGTGCGACGCGCCGGGACGAGCGGTTCGCTGGCAATGTCGCGGCGCGATACACACGCCAACGGCGACAATGCCAATATCCGCGAGGATAGTGACACGACCGTCGCACGGTGCTCCATCGGCGACAGCGCTGTGACACCGTGAGGGGTCGCAGCGAGTTGGTTTGGACCGGAAGGCTGCACTGGGAGCGCAACAGCTATGGACACATTCCGTCTCACCACCGCGTTCCTGGTGGTTTGGCTCCTCACCGGTGCGATCACCGGAATTTGGCTGGCTCGACGGGGCCACGACCTCCGCTGGATTCCGATCGCCCTGATGCTCGGCCCGATCTTCGTGCCGATCGCGTTGGAACTCGCGGATCGCGGCGGGCCGCGCCGCGCCTCTCCCAGTGACCCAAGTGAGCGGTCGGCGCCCACCGCGCCACGAATCCTCGTGGGCTTAGACGGATCAGCTCAAGCGGCCGCGGCGCTCGACGCGGCGACGCGTTTGTTCGCCGGCACAGGTGAGTTCGTTCTCGCCGAGGTCGTCCCGTACGAGGCGGCAGAGGATCCCGAACGAACGGGTATCACCTCGGCCAAGGAACGACTGACCTCCATCGCAGCCGACGTCGAACCGGCAGCCACCCCGCCACGGCACGAAGTGCTCGTCGGTGCCCCCGCAGAAGCGTTGGCCCACTTCGCCAGACAGCTCGACGCCGACGTCGTTGTCGTCGGCCGCCGCGGCCGGGGCCTCACCCGCGCGCTGATCGGCAGCGTCTCCTCCTACCTGCTCGAGCATTCCCCGGTGCCGGTGCTCGTCGTGGACTCGACCAAGAAGCGGTGACGGTCAGATCGCCGCGCGGCTGACCTTCTCCGGATGGATGACGATGCGCACCCAGTCTTCGGCGAGCATCGCGGCGAGTTCGTTGGCGCGCACCGGATCCGTCGTGTCCCAGTAACGAGCCCCCAGCCGTTCCACCAGTTCGCGCGCCCCGTCGCGTTCCATCGTGGTCGGTCCGGTGGCCGACACCCAACGCTCACGCTCGCCCACCGGCGCGGCGACGACCAGCGATGCCCGGCCGTCACGCTCCAGCTGCCGCACCTTGGGAGTGTCTGGCGCGGTGAACAATTGGAGTGCGCCGTCGCGGGTCACCTCGAACCAGACCGGTCTGGGTTGCGGCGGCGTCGGCCCGGCAGCCACGGTGAAGAACCCGTGCAGCGGCCGCTCGAGTAGCTCTCGATCCTCGGCGGTGAAGTGTGCGCTCACCGCGACCACACTCCCGCCTGCCGGCCGCGGAGCCGCAATCGCGCGGCGACGGTGCGGCCGCTCTTTCCCCTCGTGCCAAGAACCAGGAACGTTTCAGTGTTCATACCTCGTTAGAACACGCGAAAGTGTGGATGATTCCGTGGATCGCCATGGATGTTCTGGCCGAAACAGGTTTCGACACCGCTGTCGCCGAGTAGCTACGTCCCTGGTTGCAGGCTGCGCAGCGTGCTCTTGACGAACTTCTCCAGTGCAAGGTCGCGTTCGGATCGGAATTCTCCGACGGTGGTCAGCAGGGCGTAGACGCCGAGGAAGAAGAACGCCGCGCTGTGGTAGGCGTCGACGTCGTCGTAGAGCTCGCCGCGGATGCGTGCGCGTTCGATCTCCGCGGCGAGCAGCACGAATATCGGGTGGTTGGTCCACTGTTCTCGCTCCGGCAGGGTCGGTGAGAAGTAGAGGCCGATGACGTCGCGGAACAGCGATGTGCCCCAACGGCTTTCCAGGTCCAGTATCAACTCGACGATCGTCTTCAACACGGCGGGCAGGTTCGGGCGGGTGTCGAGGAACGGGCCCAGTTCGTTGGCGAGTTGCGTCTCGTCTCGCCGGATCAACTCGAGCAGCACGTGCTCCTTGGTCGGAAAGTGGAAGTAGAAGGTACTGCGCGCCACCCCGGCCGCCTTGACGATGGCGTTGATGTCGGCCGACTGGGCGCCGGCCCGCTGGAACTCCACGATGGCGGCGTCCAGTAGCCGCGCGCGGGTGTTTTCGCGCTGAGTTTCCCGCCGGGTCGCACTGTCCTGCACGCGCCCATTGTGCCGTACAAAACCGATCCGCTGACCATTGTCACTGAAACTGCACTGACGGCCATGCGACAACACCGCGAATCACGGCGCATAACCCCCAGTCCATCCGCCTATGCCGACAGTGTGGACACGAGCCTGGCCGCGCCTTTCGTTGTCATCTGTCAGCGACCGTGCTAGACCTATGACGGTGCCGACGCAACCGGCCGACCGAGGTGCCAGCACATCCAGACAGGCGGACCAGCGATGACGACATCTGCGATGAACACCAGGGGCCAGCGCATCCTGTTGTGGACGGTGCCGCCGGCAGCGGCGCTGTTCGTGCTTGCCTACTTCATGTTTCCGGTGTTCTCGGCGCCGCTGTCGCCGACCTTGACCCCCGAGCAGGTGGCCGCGTTCTTCGCCGAGAACACCACGGGCATCCTCGGGGTGGCGATCCTGTGCAATCTCATCGCGTGCTCACTGGTGCCGCTGTTCGCCGTCACCGCCGTGCAGATGTCGCGCATCGGCACGTCGAGCAACGTCTTCACCTACGCCTATATTCTCTGCGTCGGCGTGGGCCTCACCGCGTTCATCCTGGCCGACTACTGCTGGGGGATGGCGGCGTTTCGACCCGAGCGCGACCCGCAGTTGATCAGCCTGCTCAACGACATGGCGTGGTTCTTCTTCATCGCGCCGGTCGGCACCATCGTCGTGCAGAACCTCTGCCTGGCCCTCAGCATCTACCTGGACGACCGGCCCGATCCGGTCTTCCCGCGCTGGGTGGCGCACTTCAACATCGCCGCCGCGGCGCTGCTGGTGCCGAGCGCATTCTCGATCCTGCACAAGTCCGGGCCGCTGGCGTGGGACGGCGTGCTGTCATTTCACCTGCGCCTCAGTGTGTTTGCGTGCTACATCGTCGTGATGTTCGTGGTCCTCGTCGGTGTGGTCAACCGCCAGGGTGAGGAGCAGGAGGCGCTCGTATGACCACGAGCGCCGCGTCCGCCGGGTGGCGCCGGTCAAAGAAGCTGGATCAGTGGATCGCGTTCTGGTCGGTGCCGGTGTTCTTCAGCCTGTTCGGGTTGGTCTTCGTCCCGCTGAGCTGGATGATGCCGCCGCGGTCGCCGAGCGCTTCCCAAGCCGACATGGTCGCGTTCATGCAGTCGCCGAACCTGCTGATCGCCTGCGCCATCCTGATATTGGTGTTCGGACTGGCGCCGGTAGCCAACGCCAGTTATCTCAACCAGATCCGGCGCATGTCGGTCAGCCCGGTGCTGCGCTACAGCGTGCTGATGGGCTCGATGACGGGCACCATCGTCGGGATGCTCTTCGCGATGTTCTGCTTCGGGCTGGGCGCGTTTCGTCCCGGCTACGATCCGGCGATCCTGGCGATGCTCTACGACTTCGGCTACCTGGCCTTCATCGGTTCGCTGGGATGCTTCTGCATCATGTGGATGGCCTTCGGTCTGGCCATTATCCTCGACCAGAACAACATCCTGCCGAAATGGCTTGGCTACTACACCGTCTGGCAGTACGTGACCGAGCTGATGGCCGCACCGGTCTGGATCGCCAAGTCCGGCCCGTTCGCCTGGAACGGGTTGATGACGTTCTGGTTCGCGATGGCGCTGTATGTGCCGTGGCAGATGATCGTGTATTTCTGCATCTACCGGGCGATCAGAGACCAGCCCGAGCACGAGCTCGACAACGCCCGGATCGAACCGGCCGCCGACGCGGGGGCGATCGCATGACCGAGGTCACCACGGTCCCGAGCCCGAGCGGACTCGGGTCGCGAAAATCGCTGGTGCGCAGCCATCTTCCCGGTGAGTCGAGCATGTGGTTCTTCGTCATCGGCGACCTGATCATCTTCGGCGTGTACTTCGTGGTCTACATGTACTACCGCGGTCAGCACCAGGAGCTGTTCCTGGCCAGCCAGGCGAAGCTGAACTACAACATCGGTGCGGTCAATACCGTTGTGCTGCTGACCAGTTCGCTGTTCGTCGCGCTCGGCACGTCGGCGGCCCGCGCCGGCAAGGCCACCGATGCCTACCGGCTGTTCTGTCTCGCGCTGGCCGGCGGCGCGGCCTTCCCGGTGCTCAAGGCGTTCGAGTACATCCCGGAGATCACCGCCGGTTTGACGCCGGGAACCAACCTGTTCTTCATGTTCTACTACGTGATGACGGGCATGCACCTGTGCCATGTGTTCCTCGGGCTGGTGATCCTGTACTTCGTCGCGCGCAGCCTTCAAGGCCCAGCCGCACCCCGAATGTCGCTGGTGGAGACCGGTGCAACGTACTGGCACATGGTCGACCTGTTATGGCTCGTGCTGTTCGCGCTGCTCTACCTGATGAGGTGATCCTGTGACGGCCTATCTTCGCCATCCGCTGACCGTCGTGTGGGCGGTGCTCACCGCGGTGACGGTGGCGTCGTGGCTGACTGCCCGGGACGGCGGCCAGGCACACCACATCAACGCCACGGTCACCGTCGTCGTCCTGCTGATCGCGGCGGTCAAGACCCAGTTGGTGATATGGCATTTCATGGAGGTGCGCCAGGCGCCCGCCTGGCTCAAGGTCACCACGAACGGATGGTTGGTCGTGGTCTTCGGGCTGCTGCTGGGTTTCTACTTCGCTGCGCTGTAGGTTGCCATTGATGCGCCAGCCACTTCTTGTAGTCCTGTTTGCAATCGCGATGCTGTCGGCGGGGTGCAGTTCGGTGGTCGCCGGAACCCCGATGAAGGCGACGGGCGCGCAGGGCGCACTCGACTTCGATCGGCTCGACGTCGGCGCGTACCCGACCGAACCCAGTAAGCCGCTCGGCGTGGCGGGGGACCCGCTGCGCGGCATGGTCATCGAAGCGCAGCGCATGGCCAACCACGTCATCGGGCCGTGGGAGGTGGACCCGGCGCTGACGGACTGGTTCGGGTTCGGCGCCATGGTGCTGCCCAAGGCCCAGGCACTCGCGCTGATCGGTCCCGGCGAGCTCGGCGTGGTGGCGGGCCGGCACAACTTCATCAACGGGTTCGCGACGGCCCGCACCGAAAAGGACGAGAAGCTGTTGTTGAACGCGGTCCTGCGGTTCCCCGACGACGAAGCGGCGACCGCCGCGGCAACAGCCCTCGGCGAGTCGGCGATGCAGCAGCAGGGCGCCGACGGACCGGCGCAGACGGTGACCATCCCCGGACATTCCGACGCCAAGGCCAACACCTACACCGCGATCGATCGCCAGGCCGGCAAACGGTACGCGGTGCGCTCGTTCGTCGCCCATGGCCCGTACGTGCTGATGCAGCTCGCGCAATCGGCCGATAGCGCCGATCAGGCCGGTGAGCTGGTCGCCAAGACACTGGACCTGCAGGGCCCCGAGATCGACCGCTTCCGTGCCACCGACCCCTCCGAGTTCGCCGACATCAGCATCGATCCGACCGGCTTGCTGGCGCGGGTGATTCCGCTGCAGACCCCCGATCCGATGTTGACCAAGGACACCACCTACGAGCGACGGGGCGCGCTGCATTTCCAGAGCGATCCCACCCGCTCGGCGAAGCTGTTCGACGACACCGGCACCGACCTGGTGGCGATGGCCAAGGCCAGCGTCTACGAGGCGAAAGACGCCGCGGGCGCCAAGTCCGTCGTCGACGAGTTCTACGACGAGGTGTCGCCGAAGGCCAAGCCGGCCAACCCGGTGCGCAACATGCCCGACAGCCGCTGCATGCAGCTCGAGGACCGCAGCTTCTACTGCCTGGCCACCGCAGACCACTATGCAATCGAGGCCGCCGGGCCCAACCTGCTCGACGCCCAGCAGTTGACGGCGGCGCAGTACGTCATGCTGTTGAGCTGACGCGGCGCGCGCGAGGGCATCCCGGTGACCGTCCCCGCCGCGTCGACCTGAAAGTATCTGTGTCGTGGGCAAGAACGAACGCGCGAAGATCGTCATGTCCGACGACGAGATCGCCGAATACCTCGAGCGCAGTAGAACCGCCACCCTCGCCACGCTGATGCCCGACGGACGGCCGCACCTGGTCGCCATGTGGTACGGCGTGCTCGACGGGGAGATCTGGTTCGAGACCAAGGCCAAATCACAGAAGGCCGTCAACCTGCGTCGCAACCCGACGGTGACCGTGATGATCGAGGACGGCCACACCTACGACACCCTGCGCGGCGTCTCGATCGAGGGCCGGGCCGAGATCGTCGACGACCCGGACACCAATCTGCGCGTGGGCATCAGCGTATGGGAGCGCTACACGGGGCCCTACTCGGAGGAGATGCGTCCCTTCGTCGATCAGATGATGCGCAACCGTATCTGCGTGCGGGTGGTGCCCAGCCGCACCCGCAGCTGGGACCACCGCAAGCTCGGCATGCCCGAGATGCCGCTCGGCGGCACCACCGCACAGTACCTAGGTTGATTTCATGGATCCCAACAACAAACCCAAGCAGCTGAACTCGCCGTTCGTCACCACCGTGATGAAATACGCGGGCAAGGCGCACGTGTGGGTGTATCGCCGCACCGGCGGAAAGATCGGCGCCAACTGGCGGGTCGGCGCGGGGTTCACGAAGCCGGTGCCGACGCTGCTGCTCGAACACACCGGCCGCAAGTCCGGCAGGCAGTTGGTGTCGCCGCTGGTGTTCATCAACGACGGTGACGACGTGATCGTCGTGGCCTCCCAGGGCGGGCGCGACACCGATCCGCAGTGGTACCGCAACCTGGTCGCCAACCCCGACGCCCACATCGAGATCGGTTCGCAGCGCCGAGCGGTGCGCGCAGTGACCGCGACGCCCGAGCAGCGGGCGCGGCTGTGGCCGAAGCTGGTCGAGGCGTACGCGGACTTCGACACCTATCAGGCCTGGGCCGATCGCGAGATCCCGGTGATCATCCTGCAGCCGCGCTGATCGCGGTATTGCGACCCATCTCACACCCGCCCCGCGTTCGGCTGCCCCACACCACCGGGTAGCCAACAGTCAGGTGCACCCCAGCGCCGACCAATTTTCGTCAACGCATAAGGGGCCGAAATCAATGACTACCGCTACTGAAACCACCTTGCTCCGGCAGTTACGCACGATGCTGGACCTGACCCACACCGAGATCCAGGTCGCCGAGACCCGCGTCGCGCAGGCCAGGACCGAGGCCGTGCGCCGTGAGCTCACCGAGAACGCCGAGAACGGCCGCATCCGCGCCGAGGGGATCGAGAAGGCGATCCGCGACCTGGGCGGTTTCCCCGATACCGTCGGCCCGTTTCTGGGCCGCGCCGCCGCGGCGGTGAAGGCGCTGACCGAGCAGGCGCAGCCGTTCGACGAGGCGCTGCTCGGCGACCTGGCGCTGGAGGATCAGCTGCTGGACCGCGCACGCTACATCAAGGCGCTGGCGGTCTCGGCCAAGCATCCCGACATCCAGGGGTTGGCCGACCGGCTGATCACCGCGCACTCGGCGACGGTGAACTGGTTGACCACGGTGTTGGCTGAAGACGCGCTCGGTGGACCGGCCGCGCTGCAGCGCACCCCGATGCAGGCCGCCGCGGGCACCGCGGTGAAGCTGGTGAACCTGCCCGGCCAGTGGTCGGCGCAGTCGGTCGAGCGGGTCGCCGAGCTGGTGCGCTCCGCCGGCCCGGCCGTCGAGGATCTGCGCCAGCGCGCCCAGCGTGCCAGCGAGATCACCCTGAAGGCGCTCGGCGCCTCGCGTGACGGCGCGCTGAAGCGGGCCGAGGACGTGGTCCGTCGCGAGGGCGCCGACGAGGCGGCCGACCGGCTGCACAAGGCGCGCGCCGAGGGCGGTGTCGTCGACGCCGACGAGCTGCCGATCGAGGGCTACGACGAGCTCAACCAGACCGACGCGGTGGCCGAGGTCAAGGAACTCGACGATCCGAGCGACATCCGCACGATCATCGCCTACGAGGAGATGCACAAGAACCGTCAGCGGGTGGTGTCGGCGGCGCAGACGCGCCTGGCCGCCATCGCGCAGGAGGTCGTCGGCCTCAGCTGACCCGCCTCAACGGAACACCCCGCGGAGATCCCGCGGGGTGTTTCTTGTGCGCAAACCGGCTCACATCCGCGGCGGGGCGAAGCCGGGGTTGGACAGCGCGTTGGCCACGCCGCTGCCGATCGGGCCGTGCTCGTCGACCAGCGTTGCGCTGCCGGTGGCCACGCCCGCGTCGCTGTAGTGCGTCAGCGCCGCCAGCCCCAGGTACGGACCCTTCGGCAGGCGGGCCAGCGTCAGCGTGTAGTCGGCGTTGATCCACTGCAGACCGCTCGGCCCGAAGTGCGTCAACGAGCTGACCATGTCCCCGGCCATCGCCGCGCGGGTGAACGGGGTGAGCTCTTCGCCGGTGACCAGCGGACGGAAATCGCGCACCCAGATGTGCTTGGGCCCGGAGTGCTGCCAGTTCGACAGGCCTTCGCCGGGACCCGGTTCGCGCTCGTGTCTGCCGTAGGTCCACACCAGGGTCGACAACCCGGGCGGGATGGGATCCGGTGTCGGCGGCGGCTCGGGCATCGTGACGGGGGAGGTCCAGATCTCGTCGGCGGGTTGTTCACCGCGGCGAAGGAACAGTGCGGTGCCCCGGGCGACGACCTTGTCGTCCTGTTGCATCAAGGCGTCGACTAGCTTCAGCCGGCGGCCCGCACGGACCACGGTGGTCCGGACGCTCACCGGCGCCAGCGCGGCGGGCCGGAACAGGTCGACGGTCAACCGGGTGGGCTGGAAGTCGGGTTCGCCCGCGTCGCGTTCGAGCACATGGCCGAGCAGGCCGCCGACGTAGTTCCCGCTGATCGTCTGTCCCCAGGGGCCCTGCGCGAGTGGGCCGGGTACGAACGCATTTCCGTCGCGGGTGAAAAACGCGGTCGTCACCGCGACGACGATAGCGGGCCCGGGCGGTTACCGATCCGCCAGCCAGCGTTCGATGTCGGGGGACACCGGGTCGGCGACGTCGGCGTATTCCGGGTGCTTGTCGATGTAGGCGGCCACCATCTCGCACACCGGCACGATCCGCAGCCCGGCGTCGCGGGTCTGCTGCAGCGCCTCGCCGATGAGGATCGTGGCCAGGCCACGGCCCTGGAACGCGTCGTCGACCTCGGTGTGCGGGAAGACCCGCTGGCCGTCGCGGTCGGCGATCTCGGTGAAGCCGGCGGTTTGTCCGTCCACCCGGATGTCGAAGCGGTCGGATTGTTTGACGACCTCGGTGGGTGCGCCGGTCTTGTCGGTGGTCATGGAGCTATCTATACCCCCGGATTGCGTCGCGGACGCAAGGTGGCGTTCGGCAGCGCGGGAGCGGGCAGCCGCGAGACCCTGCCTTGGTAGCCGTGCACCGCGCCGAACCGGTCGTCGTGGTCTTGCCACTGCGCGCGGTAGGTCGCGATCTCGTCGTGGCTGCGGCCGACGAAGTTCCACCACATCACCAGCTCTTCGGGAAACGGCGGCCCGCCGAGGACGACCACGCGGGCGGGGTGATCCCCGCGGTTCGTCAGCGTCAGCTCGGTGCTGCCGACGGCCGCAAACGCCAGGTCCGCCACGTCGAGCGCGGCGTCGCTGACCGTCACGTCGCCCTGGTCCAGCAGCACCCCGTGTTCGAAGGCGGGGTCGACGTCGAGCGTCACAGCGCAGCGCGGTTCGAGGTCGACCTGCGCGCCGAGCAGCGGAGTGAAGGTGTGCACCGGTGAGCGCGCACTGCCGAGCTCACCGAGAAAGACCCGCAGCGTCGCGCCGCCGACGGCCCGCGGCGTCGGCACGAAATGCGCGAAGTCGCGGCCGGTGTCTCGGTCGGAGTCCGGCAGCGCCACCCACAGCTGGACACCGTGCAACACCGTGGTGGCCGACGTCGACACCTCGGAGTGGCAGATGCCCGCGCCGGCAGTCATCAGGTTCAGTTCACCGGGACGCACCATCGCGTGCACCCCGGCGCTGTCGCGATGTTCGACCTCACCGCTGAACAGCCAGCTGACGGTCTGCAACCCGGTGTGCGGGTGCGGCGGTACGTCCATCCCCGGTCCGTCGCGCACATCCTGCGGGCCGTAGTGGTCGGCGAAGCACCACGCCCCGATCAGCGAGCGTTCCCGCTGCGGCAGCGTGCGTCGCACCCGGATCGCGCGCGGCCCGCCGAGCGGTACCTCACGCGGATGGAGCACACCGGCGAACGGCGATGCGACACAGGCGACTTCGGCAGGCGCCGGGTCGGTGTTGCTCACCGGCCCAACAGTAGCGTCACCCGCCGCCCGTCATCGCCGAACGAATCATCTCCAGATCGTCATCGTCGATCTTGAACACCCCGAAGCGGAACTTGTAGCCCCACCGGCTCTTGTTCTCGATGAAGCCGAGGTCCTCGAGCAGCGGGCGGATCGGCGTCTCCGCGCACTCCAGAAAATCGACGTTGCGCCGCCACGGGCCCTCCGGCGAGGCCTCGTCCTGATACGGCGCGTCGTCGGCGACCTGCCCGATGGCGGTGAACGCCTGCAGCGGGTCGCCCTCGGGATAGCCGGTCTTGGGCGAATAGAACACGATCCAGTCGCCACGGGCCATCTTGCGCAACATGTGCGGCTTGCCGTGATTGGCCTGGGTGAAGCGGCCACGCACCGCACGTTCGACGTGGTCGCGGCTGACGGTGTTGATCCAGTTCGTCATGTTTTGCACGCTAGGGCGCGGTCCCGACAGGAAAGCCCCGCCCGCGGACGGCCTGTGGATAACATCGAACGCCATGAGCGACGATCACGCCGAACTGGAGCGGCGCCGCGCGCTCACCGAGGACGCCGCGCGCCCCGAGGCCGTCGAGCGCAGACATGCCGCGAATGGCCGCACCGCGCGCGAGAACGTCGAGGACCTCGTCGACAAGGGTTCGTTCGTCGAATACGGCCGGTTCGCGATCGCCGCGCAACGGCATCGCCGCGACCTCGCCGATCTCATCGCGCGCACTCCCGCCGACGGGTTGATCGCGGGCACGGCGCGCATCAACGGCGACCTGTTCGGCGAGGACCGCAGCGCGTGCGCGGTGCTGTCCTACGACTACACCGTGCTCGCCGGAACCCAGGGCGCATTGGGGCACCGCAAGAAGGACCGGCTGTTCGAGCTGATCGACCGGATGCGGTTGCCCACGGTGTTTTTCGCCGAGGGCGGCGGCGGCCGGCCCGGGGACACCGACTATCCCACCGTGTCTTCGCTTGAGGTGCGCGCGTTCAAGCTGTGGGCAGCGCTGTCGGGCGTGGTGCCGCGCATCGCGATCGTCAAGGGCCGCTGCTTTGCGGGCAATGCCGTCATCGCCGGGTGCGCGGATCTGATCGTGGCGACCGAGGACGCCTCGATCGGGATGGGCGGGCCGGCGATGATCGCAGGCGGCGGCCTCGGTGAAGTGGCGCCTGACGACGTGGGCCCGATCGCGGTGCAGGCGCCCAACGGTGTGGTCGACGTCGTGGTGGCCGACGAGGCCGAGGCCGTCGCGGTGACCAAGCGCCTGCTCGGCTACTTCCAGGGCACCACGCCACCGGGCCCGGCCGGCGACCAAACCCGGTTGCGCACAATGGTTCCCGAACGCGCACGGCGGGCATACCAGGTGGCCCCGATCATCGAGACGCTCGCCGACGAAGGGTCGGTGACGTTTCTGCGTCCCGGCTTCGCCAAGGAGATGGTGACCGCGTTGGCGCGCATCGGCGGCCGCCCGGTCGGTGTGCTCGCCAACAACACGATGGTGATGGCCGGGGCGATCACCGCGGCCGCCGCCGACAAGGCCGCCAGGTTCCTGCAACTGTGCGACGCGTTCGGGCTGCCGGTGGTGTCGCTGGTCGACTGTCCGGGCTACATGGTGGGCCCGGCGGCCGAGGCCGAGGCGCTGGTGCGCCGCGGATCACGGATGCTGGTTGCCGGCGCCGCGCTGAGCGTGCCGCTGATCGCGGTCGTGCTGCGCCGCGGATACGGCCTTGGTGCGCAGGCGATGACCGGCGGCAGCCTGCACGAGCCGCTGCTCACCGTGGCGTGGCCGGGCGCGCACCTGGGCCCGATGGGGTTGGAAGGCGCGGTGCGGCTGGGGATGCGCAAGGAACTCGAGGCCATCGCCGACGACGACGAGCGCGAAGAACGGGTCCGTCAGGCCACCGCGGCCGCGCAGGACAATGCCAAGGCGCTCAACGCCGCCCAGCTCTTCGAGATCGACGATGTCATCGACCCGGCCGACACTCGCAAGCTCATTGTCGACACGCTGACCGCGGCGGCCGGCGCGGACGAGCGGGCGGTACGCCGACGCTTCGTCGACACCTGGTGAGCGGCGCCCCGGTCAGGCGGATTCGGCGTACAGGCGGCGGTGCCGGACCGGATAGCCGTTGCGTTCTGCCAGCGAGCGCAGCTGCCTCAGGGCAAACGTGCGCCCGCGCCCGCCCTCCGGGACGACGATGCCGGCCCACAGCCCTTCCGCGCGGGGCAACTCGCATGCTTCACGGGCGCACAACCACCTGCGCGGGCATGCCCGGCAGATCGCCTTGGCGGCTTCGTCGGCCGATGTCGTCCACCGCTCGGGGTCGCGGGTGCAGGCACCGACGGGCAGCTCGTCCCAGTCTGTTGCGTTCATCGCTATCGCTCCTTTGCCGATCTGCGGCCGGTGCGCCGCAATGACGCCAACGTAACGAATCAAACCGTAGCGATGCAACAGTTACAGCTATGGGATTTGCGCGGGCGCCCGCTGCAGGCCGCGCGACCGCCGACCGAAAAGGTGACATCACCTGGGAGAATTCGGGTCCTCCAGAAGCTGTAGCGGTGCTGCGGTTCGATGCCGTCGTCAGATGTAGCTTCGCGACAGAAATTCGGCACCGACACGGGGCCAAGGTGTAGCGGTCGCATCTGCCACGGTTAGGATGGCGTGGCCGAATGCCCTGCTCATCCGAGGAACCGCCGCGCATGATCCAGCCCGATTCGACCGCAGGGTCGGCCGAGACGCTGGACCCCGGCATGGTGCGTGCAGGGGCGGCCGCCGCAGCCCGACGCCGCGAGCTCAACATCAGCCAGCGCAGCCTAGCCGCCGACGGCATCATCAACGCCGGCGCGCTGATCGCCTTCGAAAAGGGTCGCAGCTGGCCACGCGAACGCACCCGAGCAAAGCTCGAAGAGGTGCTGCGGTGGCCACCCGGCACGATCGCGCGGCTCCGCAAGGGCGAACCCGCCCAGACCCGCGCGGAGCCGCCCGCGGTCACCGGCGGCGACGAGATACCGCTGATCGCCCAGGCCGTCGTCACCGCGGTGGGCACATTCCGCTCGGCGATCGACGCGCTGCCGTCGCCGGACACGCCCGAGTTCACGCCGCGGGTGACCCAGATCCTGGCGGACCTGCGCCAGCTCGAGTCCGTCGCCGCGCGAGCCGCCCGGATCAGCCGGGTCACCCCGGCGCTGATCAAGGCGTTGAGCGCCGTGCGTGGCCGCTACGACGAGCTCATGCTGCGCGCCGCACGCTCACCGCACGCCACCCTTGGCCAGCGGCTGTACGCCGCGCGCCGCGGCGCTAACCTGACCATCGCCGAAACCGCCCAAGCCGCAGGGGTTTCCGAAGACGACGTCGTGCATGCCGAAGCTGAAGAGCCGGTACCGGCGGCCGCGGCGCGCGCAATCGAGGAGCTCGTCGAGCAACTCGACGTGGGGTGAATCAGGGGCGTTCGCGGCCACGGTCGTCGTGGGTGGGGAAGTACTCGGCGAGCGCGGCGGCGATCTCCAGGAACCGCCGCCGGGTCGGCGCCGACATCTCGGCGGTGCGATCGATGACACCACCTGGCCGCAGGTGCCCGTCGAACGGCACCTCGATGACGGCCTGCCCCTGGCTGGAAAACTGTTGCACCAGAATGGAACGCGTCCGTTTGTCGGCGTGGCCGTCGGAATCGTTGAGGACGATGATGGTGCGCTGCAACAGCGCAGTCAGCCCGCGGGCGGCCAACCAGTCCAGCGTCTGGCCTGCGGCGGCGGCGCCATCCACCCACGGAGACGACACCACGATCAGCGCGTCCAGATCCCGCAGCACCTCCTGGGTGACGGGGGAGTCCATGGTCGAGCTGCAGTCGATGATCGAGATCGTGAAATGCCGGTCCAGCCGTGACGTCGCTTCGCGGTAGATCGCCGGATCGAGCACCCGGCGGCGCGCCGGTGTCGCCTCACCGGCCAGCACGAACAACCCGGCGGCGTTGTTGCCCACCCGGCTGCGCACATCAGCGAAAGTCTCCAGGTGCTGATCGGAGGCCAGCTCCCAGTACGAGCCCTGCGCGCGGGGGTCGATGCGGCTGCCCAACTTGCCGAACGCGGTGTCGGCATCGATCGCGACCACGCGGTCGTCCTGCCGCAGCTCGGCAAGCACCGAGCCGATGCTGGCCGACACCGTCGTCTTGCCGACGCCGCCCTTGCCCATCACACCGACCTTGAAGTGACCGCGCAGCGGGGATTTGATCTTGGCCTCCAGCTGGGCCTGCCGGATCTCTTCGGGCCCCTGGCCGAGGTTGACCAACCCGAAGCTGGCCTTGTACAGGGCCAGCCGCCAGCCGCGGCCCGGCGGCACCTTGCGCACCGGCACCAGCTCGTCGGCGCGGATCCGATCGGCGTAGGAACCACTCGGCGGCCCCTGCGCGGGCGGCGCATCCGGTGGATATCCACCGCCCGGCCAGTGCGGAGCCGGAGGCGGCGCCGACGGCCGAGGCGGGCGCGGGGCTCTGCCGTGCGGGCCCGGCCACGGTCCGGGATCCGGCCGGGCACCACCGTGCAGCGGTCCAGTATCGCGCGGTGAACCGGGCGGCGGACCGTAGCGCGGCGGCGGAAAGTCGGCCGGCGGGCGCGACGGCGGCGGCGGCCCCGGCGGCCCCTGGGGACTTGGCGGCGGGCCGGGCTCCGGGTCGGCGGCGGGTGGCTCGAATTCGGGCTCTTCGGAAGCCGTCCAGCCGAGTTCTCTCCGCAATGCGTCATCGCGGTCGGTCACTGCTTGTCTCCTCACCGAGTTCGGGTGTCGGCCCCCTCTCAAGTATCAACTACTCCCGCCTGCGGCTTCCTGCCCGGCGATCCCAGCCACACAGCAAACATAAGTAGGCTGATGTGACGACGGTGCAGTGCGGCGGCGGACGCCCGTGCGGTGGGAATTTTCCGTCGCTGCCGACGAGGACCGCCGCCAAGCCACCAGACTTAGCGAAACGCCTAAGGCCCTGCCGCACGTCCGTTGCTACGGTGCCGATCACCGCAGCACAACATGCTTAGCCACCCCAATTACTGGTTGCTATCGGCAACTGTCGGTGGTCGGAACCCCTCGGCGCTCACCGCCGGAAATTGGTGGAATCAGCACCCCTGAAGCGCTGGTACCCTGTCTTTCGTCGAAGAGTTTGCAGACCAGGGTCGAGGGGTGCGCCCGCTGCGGGTGGCAAAGCGTCGTCGGGTCTGACCGGAGACATCATCCACCGGGGTTGTCACCGCGGGACGACAAACAGGAAGAGGACTCCATGCCCGGCGACGATCTGTGCGTGCCGCGGACGGGTTAGCCATGAGCGCTCCGCAATCCACCCACCGCGACGCCACGCACATCGACGACGTCGTCGGTGTCGAGCTCACCATCGACGGCATGTTGGTCGTCGCCGACGGGCTGGGGTTGACGGAGTTTCCGCCATCGTTGGGCATCCGCCTCAACATCCCGCAACCCGATCTGCGAGACATCGTGTGGGATCAGGTCAGGCGCGATCTGACGGCACAGGGGGTGCTGGACGTGTTCGGCGAACCCCACCCCGAAGTGGCCGCGATGGTCGACACGCTCAGCCGATCCGACCGGACCCTGGAGGCCCGCTGGTGGCGGCGCGACGTCGGCGGCAAGATGATCCGCTTCGTCGTGTGCCGCAAGGGCGATCGCCACGTCGTCGCCGCGCGCGACGGCGACATGCTGGTATTGCAGCGGGTCGCTCCGCAGGTCGGCCTCGCGGGCATGGTGAGCACCGTGCTGGGCTCGGCGACGGCCGCCGACGTCGAACCGCTGACCGGTGTGGCCGGTCGGCTGGCCGAGTGCACGAGCGCCAACCAGGTTGCGGCATACGGCGTGGCGCCCGCCTCGGCACGCGCCTACGCCGACATCATCGCCGACCCGGCCAGCTGGGTCGAGCTCACCGCCGCCGAGCGCCATCCCGGTGGCACCTTCACCCAAACCGACGTCGCCGCAGGGGTTTTGGACTCACAGCAGGGCCGCATCGTGTCGATCCCGCGGCGGGTGAACGGCGAACTCTACGGCAGCTTCCTGCCCGGCAGCCCCGAGAATTTGCAACGCGCACTGGACGGGCTCGTCGAATTCCTGCCGTCGAAAACCTGGTTCGAGCGCGCCACCCCCGACGTCGACGGCGAGGGGGACTGAGTGGCAGCCAAAGACAGCGCCCCGCACGACTCCGACGACCTGGCCGCCGCGCTCGACTTCTCGGTCGCCGACGACGGCTCGACGGCCTCCGACCTCGACGCGCTGGACGTCTACCGCGCTTCGGCGGGCGCCCACGACGACCAGCAGGAACCGGTCTTCGCGGTCGCCAACCCCGACGGTTCCGTCACGGTGACGGTGGCTCCGGACGGGCGGGTGCAGGGCGTCGCGCTGTCGGCGAAGGCCACCGCGATGACCGAAGCCGATCTCGGCGACGAGATCGTCGTCCTCGCCGGTCTGGCCGCCCGAGACGCCAAGGCCGCGCAATACACCTACATGCTCGAGGGGATGTGCAGACAGGGCCACGACGACGCGGCCACCCGCGACTTCCTCACCCGCGATCTCGACCTGCCGACGCCGGACCAGGCGGCGGCCGAACGGGCCCGGATCTTCGCGATGAGATATGCGAGCCGCCATGGCTGAGCACCTGGCCGGCCTGTTCGGAAGCGCGGTGGGGATGCTGCCCAGCGCGCCGGCCCGCTCGTTCGAAATCTTCAGCGAGATCACCACGATGGACGAGGCGGCGTGCGACGCCTGGGTCGGCCGCATCCGGTGCGGTGACACCGACCGGGTGACGCTGTTTCGGGCCTGGTACTCGCGGGCGAACTTCGGCCAACTCGCCGGAGCCGCCGAGATCTCCATGAACAGCCTCGGCGCCAGGGTGCCGGTCGGCGGCCAGTTCGGCAACATCACCTACCCGGTCAACTCGCCACTGGCCATCACGATGGGCTTCGCGGTGCACGAAGCCTCCGTCGGCAACTTCGCCGATGCGATGGAGGCGCTGGAGGACCTGCCCGCCGCGGGTGCAGAGCATCTGATCTCCTGGGTAAAGGCGGTCATCTACGGCGCAGCCGAACGCTGGACCGACGTGATCGACGAGGTCCGCGGTGCCGGCGGGTGGCCCGACAAGTTCCTGGCCGCGGCGGCCGGTGTCGCGCACGGCGTTGCGGCGGCCAACCTGGGACTGTTCACCGAGGCCGAGCGGAGGCTCACGGAGTCGAATTCGTCGTCGGCAGGGGAGGCCTGCGCGCCGGCCATCGCCTGGTTTCTGGCGATGACGCGACGCAGCCAGGGCAACGAGGAAGCCGCGGTAGCGCTGCTCGAGTGGCTGCAGGCCACCCACCCCGAGCCCAAAGTCGCTGCAGCGCTGAAAGATCCGGCGTACCGACTGACCACGACCACCGCCGAGAAAATCGCGTCGCGCAAAGACCCGTGGGACCCGGCCAGCGTCGAGGCAGACAACTCGGGCCGTGAGGCGCTGCTGGCCGAGGCGCAGGCCGAGTTGGACCGCCAGATCGGCCTGACCCGGGTCAAGGAACAGATCGAGGCGTACCGGGCGGCCACGCAGATGGCCAAGATCCGCGCGGCGCGCGGCATGAAGGTCACCCAGGCCTCAAAGCACATGATCTTCGCCGGGCCGCCCGGCACGGGTAAGACGACGATCGCGCGCGTGGTGGCCAACATCCTGACCGGCCTCGGCGTGATCAGCGAGCCCAAACTCGTGGAGACCTCCCGCAAAGACTTCGTCGCCGAATACGAGGGACAGTCCGCGGTCAAGACCAGCCGCACCATCGACCGCGCCATGGGCGGGGTGTTGTTCATCGACGAGGCCTACACCCTGGTGCAGGATCGCGACGGTCGCACCGACCCGTTCGGCACCGAGGCGCTGGACACCCTGCTGGCCCGGATGGAGAACGACCGGGACCGGCTGGTGGTCATCATCGCCGGGTACAGCGCAGACATCGACCGGCTGCTGGAGTCCAACGACGGCCTGCGGTCACGCTTCGCCACCCGCATTGAGTTCGACTCGTACTCGCCGGAGGAGATCGTCGATATCGCCAAAGTCATTGCCGCATCGACGGATTCAGCACTCGACCAAGATGCCGCCAAGCGGGTGCTGGAAGCCGCCACGTTATTGAGCGAGCGCGACCTGAACGGTAAACCGGCGCTGGACATCGCGGGCAACGGCCGCTACGCGCGCCAACTGGTGGAGGCCGGTGAACAGAACCGGGATATGCGGCTGGCGCGTTCCCTGGACTTCGACAGCCTCGACGTCGCGCAGCTCAGCGAGATCAACGGCGACGACATGGCCGCCGCGATCACCGCGGTGCACGCCCGGTTGAGCATCAACGAGTAAGCCATGGCCAGTTTCCGACTCACCACCAAGGTTCAGGTCAGCGGATGGCGATTTCTGCTGCGCCGCGTCGAGCACGCCATCGTGCGCCGCGACACCCGCATGTTCGACGATCCGCTGCAGTTCTACAGCCGCGCGGTGTCCACCGGGGTCATCATCGCGGTGCTGATCTGTCTGGGCGCGGGCCTGCTGGCCTACTTCAAACCGCTCGGCAAGCGCGGCGGCGACACGCTTCTCGTCGACCGGACCACCAACCAGCTGTACGTGGTGATGCCAGGAACAAGTCAACTGCGGCCGGTGTACAACCTGACCTCGGCGCGACTGGTGCTCGGCAGCGCAGGCACCCCCGTCGCGGTGAAATCCGACGAGTTGAACCGGATGGCCAAGGGCCAGCCACTCGGCATCCCGGGCGCGCCGTACGCCACCCCGGTCGGCGGCGCCGACACCACGTGGACGTTGTGCGACACCGTCACCAAACCGGAGAGCGTGTCGCCCAACCTGGCAACCTCGGTGATCATCCGGCCGTTGCTGACCGACTCCTCGGTCGGGCCGATGCGCGCGGACCAGGGCGTGCTGGTGTCCTATGAGAACGACAACTGGTTGATCACCAAGGACGGCCGGCACGATATCGATCTCGCCGACCGCGCCGTCACCTCGGCGGTCGGCATACCTGTCACCGCAAGGGCCACGCCGATATCGGAGGGACTGTTCAACGCGCTGCCGAATGCCGGACCGTGGCGGTTGCCCCAGATCCCTCGTGCCGGTGAGCCCAACACCGTTGGGCTGCCTGCGAACCTGGTCATCGGCGCGGTTTTCAAGGTGTTGACCGAAGACGGCGAACAGCACTTCGTGGTCCTTCCCGACGGGGTGGCCCGGGTCAACGACACCACAGCGGCGGCGTTGCGCGCCACCAACTCCTACGGCCTGCTCTCCCCGCCGTCGGTAGAGGCCAGCGTCGTCGCCAGGATCCCCGAACAGGTCTTCGCCTCACCCCTTGCCGACGCGCCGCTGGACATCCTGACCCGGGAGGACTCGCCGACGCTGTGCTGGGCGTGGCAGCGCGAACCGGGTGACCAGGCGCCGACGACGACCGTGATCGCCGGACGGCACCTGCCGATCCCGTCGTCGGCGATGAACAGCGGAATCGACCAGATCGGCGGTGACGCAATCGTTTACATCGACGGCGGCAAATACGTCCGCCTGCAGTCACCGGACCCGCGGTACGGCGAAAGCCTGTACTACATCGATCCCCAGGGGGTGCGCTACGGCGTGCCCGACGAAGACACCGGCAACGCGCTGGGGCTGTCGGGTCCGACCACCGCGCCCTGGCAGGTAGTGAGCATGCTGGTCGACGGTCCCGTGCTGACCAAAGCGGCGGCGCTGCTCGAACACGACACGCTGCCTGCCGATCCCAACCCGCGCAAGGTCGATGACGGCACTCCCGGCGGCGCGCAGCCGGCGTCGAACACCGGAGGGGGCCGATGACCACCAAGAAGTTCACCCCGATCATCAAGCGCGGGCCCAGGTTGACACCCGGCGAAATCAACGTCGCCGCGCCCGACGACCTCGGCGTCGACATCCCGCCGTCGGGCATCCAGAAGGCGCTGCCCTGGGTGATGGGCGGCGGAATGATCGGGATGATCGCCATCATGATCTTCACCGGCATCCGCCAGCTGTCGCCGTACATGCTGATGATGCCGCTGATGATGGTGATGGCCACCGTCGGCTTCATGGCCGGCGGCGGACCCGGCGGCAAGCGGGTGCCCGAAATCAACGCCGACCGTAAGGAATACCTGCGCTACCTCGCGGGCCTGCGCACCAGGGTGACGTCTTCGGCGGCCGCGCAGGTCACGTTCTTCAACTACCACGCACCGCATCCCGAGGATCTGCTGTCTATCGTCGGCACCAACCGGCAGTGGTCGCGGCCGGCCAACGCGGACTTCTACGCCGCCACCCGCCTCGGTGTCGGCGCCGAGCCCGCGGTAGACCGGCTGTTGAAGCCCGCGGTCGGTGGTGAACTGGCCGGACCGCAGGGCGCCCCGCAACCGCACCTGGAACCGGTCAGCCACATGTGGGTGACGAAGTTCCTGCGCACCCACGGGCTGATCCACGACTGCCCGAAGCTGCTGCAGCTGCGCACCTTCCCGACCATCGCCGTCGGCGGCGACCCGGAGGGCGCCGCGCGGCTGCTGACCGCGATGATCTGCCATTTGGCGGTGTTCCACCCGCCGGACCTGTTACAGATCCGCGTGCTCATCGACAACCCGGAAGATCCGAACTGGGCCTGGCTCAAGTGGTTACCGCATGTCCAGCATCAGACCGACACCGACGCCGCGGGACCCACCAGAATGGTGTTCACCCGCCCCGACGGGCTCAGCGACCTGACCGCGCGCGGGCCGCACACCGCCGACGCGGCGCCCAGCGGTCCCTACGTCGTCGTCGTCGACCTGACGGGCGGGCGGGCCGGTTTCCCGGTGGACGGGCGGGCCGGTGTCACGGTCATCACGCTCGGCAACCACCGCGGCTCGGGGTATCGCATCCGGGTGGCCGAGGACGGCACCGCCGACGACCGGCTGCCGAACCAGACGTTCCGCCTGGTGACTTCGACGACCGACCGGATGACGCCCGAACAGGCCACCCGGGTCGCGCGCAAGCTGGCGGGCTGGTCGATCACCGGCACCATCATCGACAAGAGCGTCCGGGTGCAGAAGAAGGTGGCCACCGAATGGCACCAACTCGTCGGTGCGCAGGCGATCGAGGACGTGACGCCCAGCCGCTGGCGGATGTTCAGCGACACCGACCGCGACCGGCTGCGGATCCCGTTCGGCCATGAGCTCAAGACCGGCGACATCATGCATCTCGACATCAAAGAGGGCGCCGAGTTCGGCGCCGGACCCCACGGGATGCTGATCGGCACAACCGGTTCGGGTAAATCGGAGTTTCTGCGCACGCTGATCCTGTCGCTGGCCGCCACCCACCATCCCGACCAGGTGAACCTGCTGCTCACCGACTTCAAGGGCGGCTCGACGTTCCTCGGTATGGAGAAGCTGCCGCACACCGCCGCGGTGGTGACCAACATGGAAGAAGAAGCCGAGCTGGTCAGCCGCATGGGGGAGGTGCTCAGCGGCGAACTGGACCGCCGCCAGTCGATCCTGCGCCAGGCGGGTATGCAGGTTGGCGCGGCCGGCGCACTGTCCGGGGTCGCCGAATACGAGAAGCACCGCGAACGCGGCGCTGAACTACCGCCGCTGCCAACACTGTTCGTGGTGGTCGACGAGTTCGCCGAGCTGCTGCAGAACCACCCCGATTTCATCGGGCTGTTCGACCGAATCTGCCGGGTGGGGCGCTCGTTGCGCGTGCATTTGCTGCTGGCCACCCAGTCGTTGAACACCGGCGGCGTGCGCATCGACAAACTCGAACCCAACCTCACCTACCGCATCGCGCTGCGCACCACCAGCTCGGCGGAATCCAAGGCCGTGATCGGAACGCCTGAGGCGCAATACATCACGAACAAGGAAAGCGGTGTCGGGTTCCTGCGTGTCGGCATGGAGGATCCGGTCAAGTTCCACAGCGTCTACACCGGGGTGCCGTATGTGCCGTCGTCGCCGGTGCAGGACAACGGGGAGGCCAAGCCGCGCGTGCACGCCGAAAGCCGGCTGCGGATCCACCAGTTCACCGCAGCACCGATCTTCGACACGGCGGTGACACCGTGACGGTGCAACCCGAACAGCGCGTCCTGCGCGAGGTGGTTCTCGACCAGTTGGCCACCGGCGAGATCCGCGCATACCGGATGTGGTTGCCGCCGTTGGCCGATCCCACACCGGTCAACGAGCTCATCGAACGCGACCATCAGCGCCGGCCGTTGCGCTTCGGGCTCGGCATCATGGACGAACCGCGGCGCCACCGCCAGGAGGTCTGGGGCATCGACGTGGCGGCCGCCAGCGGCAACATCGCCGTCGGCGGCGCCCCGCAGACCGGCAAGTCGACTTTCCTGCAGACGCTGATCCTGTCGGCGGCCGCATCCCACACCCCGCGGCAGGTGCAGTTCTACTGTGTGGACCTCGGCGGCGGCGGCCTGATGTATCTCGAGGACCTGCCGCACGTCGGCGGTGTCGCAACCCGCTCGGAACCGGACCGGGTCAACCGCGTCGTCGCGGAAATGAAAGCCGTTCTGCGGCAACGGGAAGCGATGTTCAAACAGCACCGGGTCGGGTCCATGGCCGCCTACCGGCAGATGCGCGACGATCCAGCACATCCCGCCGCCGCCGACCCGTTCGGCGACGTGTTCCTGGTGATCGACGGCTGGCCGGCGTTCGTCGCGGAGTTCCCCGACCTCGAACCCGTCGTACAAGATCTGGCCGGGCAGGGGTTGGCGTTCGGGGTGCACACCGTGATCTCCACACCACGGTGGACCGAGCTGAAGGCCCGGGTCCGCGACTACCTCGGCACCAAGGTGGAGTTCCGGCTCGGCGACGTCAACGAAACCCAGATCGACCGGATCACCCGCGAGATCCCGACGAACCGGCCCGGCCGGGCGGTGTCGATGGAAAAGCACCATCTGATGATGGGGGTGCCGCGGCTCGACGGGGTGCACAGCGCCGACAACCTGGTGGCCGCGATGTCCGAGGCAGTGCAGATCATCGGCGCGCGGACGACAGCGCAGGCACCGCGGGTGCGGGTGCTGCCCGAACGGATCTACCTGCACGAACTCGACCCGAATCCGCCGGGACCCGACGCCGACTACCGCACCCGCTGGATGGTGCCGCTGGGCATCAGGGAATCGGATCTGTCGGTGGCCCACAACAACATGAACATGACGCCCCACCTGCTGATCTTCGGCGGTCCGAAGGCCGGCAAGACGCGCATCGCGCACGCCGTCGCCCAGGCGATCTGCACGCGCAACAGCCCCCAGCAGGTGCGGTTCATGCTGGCCGACTACCGCTCGGGCCTGCTGGACGCGGTGCCCGACAGCCACCTGCTCGACGCCGGCGCGGTCAACCGCAACAACGCCACGTTGGAGGAAGCGATCAAGGCGCTGGCCATCAACCTCAAGAAGCGGCTGCCCCCGCCGGACCTGACCACCGCCCAACTGCGGGCGCGGTCCTGGTGGAGCGGTCCCGACGTGGTGCTGCTGGTCGACGACTGGCACATGATCGTGGCGGCCAGCGGCGTGGTGCCGCCGATGTCGCCGCTGTTTCCGCTGCTGCCGGCCGCCGCCGACATCGGGCTGCACATCATCGTCACGTGCCAGATGAGCCAGGCGCATCGGGCCACCATGGACAAGTTCGTCGGCGCCGCCTACGGCGCCGGTTCGCCCACGATGTTCCTGTCCGGCGAAAAGCAGGAGTTCCCGTCGAGCGAGATCAAGCTCAAAAAGCGGCCACCTGGCCAGGCGTTTCTGGTCACCCCCGACGGTAAGGAGGTGATCCAGGCGGCCTACGTGGATCCGCCCGAAGAAGAAGTGTCGTGAGCACCCTTCGGGCGCGGTTAGTATGGAGCCATACGCTTCCAGCAAACTTGCAGTGGGGTGCTGGCAAAGGGGTCGGGGAAGACTCACGGATGCTGTGGCCACCATCGAGATCGGCTACACAAATCAATATCCTGCGCATTTCATCCAGGTGAGGAGACATCGCAAATGCAACCAATGACGCACAATCCGGGGGCGGTAGGAATCGGCGCGCAGGTTGTCGCCAACGGAGCCCGTGGTCTGGCCGCGGGTACGACGGCCACAGCCGAGGTCACCGCGCTGGTCCCTGCCGGTGCCGACGAGGTGTCGGCGCAGGCGGCGCTCGCGTTTGCCGCCGAGGGCGTCGAAACCCTCGCGATGAATACATTTGCGCAGGAAGAGATGGCTCGCGCCGGTGCGGCGTACATGGAGATCGCCGGCGTCTACAGCGCCGTCGACGGTGCGAACGCGGCGAACTTCTGACCGCTTCAGTCCACCTGGCGAGAAAGCACTAGACGATGTTCTGGCATGGAATGCCGCCAGAGCTCAACACTGTGCGGCTGATGGCAGGCGCCGGTCCGGCGCCGATGCTGCAGGCTGCCGCGGGGTGGGAAGTGCTGGCCGTCTTCCTCGAAACGCAGGCCGACGAACTGGCCGCGAGCCTGACCGCGCTGGCCTCCGCGTGGAGCGGGTCGGCGAGTGAACGTGCCGTCGCCGCAACCATGCCCATGGTCGTCTGGCTAAGAACCGTTTCGGCGCAGGCGCAGAAACGCGCGTTGCAGGCGACGGCCCAGGCGAACTCCTACAGCTTGGCGATGGTGACCACACCGCCGCTGGTGGAGATCGAACAGAATCACGTGACCCACGCGGTGCTGGAGGCCACCAACTTTCTCGGCATCAACACGGTTCCGATCGGGCTCAACGAGTTCGACTACTTCGTGCGGATGTGGAACCAGGCCGCCGGCGCCATGGACGTGTACCAGGCCGAGACGGCACTGAACATGTTGTTCGAGCCGATCATGCCGATGAAGCCGATCGTCATCCCCGGCGTGGGTGAGGGCGCCGCCGCGGCCGCGCTCGGCCAGGCCGCCGCCATGGCACCCGCGGCCGCGGTGCGCAACGCGGCGATCGCGCACGTCGGCGCGCAGGCCACCGTCGAATCGACGGGCCTGCAGACGGGCCGGGCGGTATCGCAGGCCAACCAGGCCGCAGTGCATGCCGAAGGCCAGGCGCAGCGGACGCAGAACGCCCAGCAACTCGGACCGCAGGACACGATGCAGCAGGGCGCGCAGATGGGCATGCAGATGGGCGCCCAACTGGGCTCGACCCTGGCCCAGCTGCCGCAGCAGGCGGGCCAGATGGTCATGCAGCCCATGCAGCAGTTGACCCAACCGCTGCAACAGGTGACCTCCATGTTCAGCCAATTCGGCGGCCTTGGCGGCAGCGACAAGGCGCAGATGGGGCTGATCGGCGCCAGCCCGCTGTCGAACCATCCGCTGGCGGGCGGGTCCGGCGCGAGCGCAGGTGCGGGTTTGGTCCGTGCCGCGTCGCTACCGGGCGCCGGTGGTACCGCGGCACGAACTCCGTTGCTGGCCAACCTGATCGGCGAAACCAAACCGGTCGCGGTGGCACCCGGTGCGGCGCCGGGTGCCGGTGGCGCGGGGCTGGCGCCCGTCGGGGCAGGCGGCGGAATGGGTCCGATGGGCGCCATGGGCCAACGCGGCACCAGCGGCGGCTCCAAACAAGGCCGGACCGCACCGTCGGTGCTGCCGCAAGACCTCGGTGAAGAAGAAGACGACGACTGGTAGTCGTCGACCAGAACTTCCCGGCCACCCGGCCGGAAAGACTCGCCAACTGTTGGTGAGGACACGCAGAAAAAAGAAAGAGTATCCAGCATGGCACAGATGAATACCGATGCCGCTGTCCTCGCCAAGGAGGCAGCGAACTTCGAACGGATCTCCGGTGAGCTCAAAGCCGTCATCTCGCACGTCGAGTCCACCGCAGGCGCGCTGGCCAGCCAGATGGTCGGTCAGGCAGGAACCGCAGCGCAGGCCGCGCTGGTGCGCTACAACGAGGCGGCCGCCCGGCAGATCCAGGAGCTGAACGACATTTCGGCCAACATCCACACATCGGGCACCCAGTACACGGCCACCGACGAAGACCAGGCCGGCGTCGTCGCGGGCGCAATGGGCATCTGACCACCACACACCTCTGAAGGAACGGAAACCACAGACATGACCGAACAGGTATGGAACTTCGCCGGCATCGAAGGCGGAGCAAGCGAGATTCAGGGTGCCGTCGGCCAAACCGCCGGCCTGCTCGACGAGGGCAAGGGCTCGCTCGCCGCGCTGGCCGCGGTGTGGGGCGGTTCGGGTTCGGAGGCCTACCAGGCCGTGCAGATGCGTTGGGACAGCACGTCTGCCGAGCTCAACACGGCGCTGCAGAACTTGGCGCAGACGATCAGTGAGGCCGGCGCGACCATGGCCCAGACCGAAGCCGGCGTTACCGGGATGTTCGCCTAATACGACGGTGCACGCAGGTGGGCGGCCTCGCCCACCGCGTGCGTCCCGGCGTTTTCAAACGATGAGAGGTACCCATGTCGGCCGACTATGACCGGCTCTTCCACTCCCCGGGCGATGCTGTGAAGACAGCCGACGAGGCGGCGGAACGTGACGCCCTCCACCCCGACGCAGCGGGGCCGACGCCCTCCACCAGCGGCCCCGGCCGCAGTGACGTGGCGCCGCCCGCGCTGCCGATCACCCACGGCGTCACGCAAACCGCGCCCGCTGCGCCGGTGCGCGAGACCGAGGTGACCGCCCAGCTGCCGCCGGCGCGTCCGACGGTGCCGCAGGGCCACGCCAACGGCATGATGCGCACCCCGCAGGCCGACGCGCCCTCCGGTGCCCGATACGAACCGCCGCGGCATGCGTCGGCGCCACCGCCGCGGCCCGCCGCGGCGCCCGCCCCGACGCAGCACTTCGCCGAGGCGACGTCGGATCCCAACGCGACGCGGCGGCCGGGCCAACCCGCGCCCACCTCCGCGGCGAGCATCGGCAACCACCGCGCCATCGACGCGCTGTCGCACGTCGGGGTGAAGTCGGCGGTCAAGATGCCCTCGCAGCGGGGCTGGCGCCACCTGCTGTACGTGCTGACGCGGATCAACCTGGGGCTGTCGCCCGACGAGCTCTACGAGATGGAGCTGCACCACCGGATCCGTCGAAATGCCCGGGACTCCTATCAGATCGGCGTCTTCGGGCTCAAGGGCGGCGTCGGCAAGACCGCTGTCACCGTGGCGTTGGGCTCGGCGCTGAGCCGGGTGCGCGGTGACCGGATCTTGGCCATCGACGCCGACCCGGACGCCGGGAACCTGGCCGACCGGGCCGGCCGGCAGTCGGCCGCGACCGTCGCGGACCTGCTCGCGGACAAGGAACTGGCACGCTACAACGACATTCGCGCCTACACGAGCATGAACGGGGCGAACCTGGAAGTGCTGTCGTCGGAGGACTACAGCGGTGCCCGGCGCGAGTTCAACGACGAGGACTGGAAAGGCGTGACCAACATCGTGTCGCGCTACTACAACCTCGTGCTCGCCGACTGCGGGGCGGGGCTGTTCCAGCCGGCGGCCCGCGGCGTGCTGTCGACGGTGTCGGGCCTGATCATCATTGCGAGCGCGTCGATCGACGGTGCCCGGCAAGCCGCGGTGACGATGGATTGGTTGCGGCAGAACGGATATCAGGATCTGCTGGGCCGGTCCTGCGTGGTGATCAACCACGTGGTGCCGGGTAAGCCGAACATCGACGTCGACGATCTGGCGGCCCAGTTCGAGCGCCACGTTGCCCCGGGTCGGGTCATCGTGTTGCCGTGGGACAAGCACGTCGCCGCGGGCACGCAGATCCAACTGGAACTGCTCGGCAAGACGTTCCAACGCCGCATCGTCGAGTTGGCCGCGGCGCTGTCCGACGACTTCGACCGGCTCGAACGGCGTTGACCTCCACCGCCGCCGCAGCGGC
Organism: Mycolicibacterium holsaticum DSM 44478 = JCM 12374; assembly: GCF_019645835.1. NCBI lineage: Bacteria > Bacillati > Actinomycetota > Actinomycetes > Mycobacteriales > Mycobacteriaceae > Mycobacterium > Mycolicibacterium holsaticum. The sequence continues at coordinate 5,566,786 of NZ_CP080998.1, read as the reverse complement.
CACCTCGGCCGTCACCCCGGGGCGGCCGTCGACCACGCGGGTGACGATCCTGACCGGGCGGCGGATGACCGATCTGGTGCTGCCCGCGACGGCGCCGATCGAGAGCTACATCGACGAGACGGTGGCGGTGCTGGGCGAACTGCTCGAGGACACCCCCAAGGAGGTGCTGGCCGGGTTCGATTTCTCGGCGCAGGGGGTGTGGGCGTTCGCGCGGCCGGGTGCTCCGCCGCTGAAGTTCAACGAATCGCTCGACGATGCGGGGGTGGTCGACGGCTCGCTGCTGACGCTGGTCTCGGTCAGCCGCACCGAACGCTATCGGCCGCTCGTCGAGGATGTGATCGATGCGATCGCCGTGCTCGACGAGACCCCGGAGTTCGACCGTGCCGCGTTGAATCGCTTTGTCGGCGTGGCTATTCCAGTGTCCGCCCTGGCGGTGACGGTGATGACGCTGGTGGCCTGGGCGCAGACCGGGCACAGCTGGTGGTGGGCGGTGGCGCTCGGTGTGCTCGGGTTGGGCCTGCTGGGCGGCAGCGCGATCGCGACCAACCGGTACCGCAATCTGGATGCGGCGGAGAGCCTGTTGGCGGCCGCGCTGCCCGCGCTTGCCGGTGCGGCGGCGTTGGCGGTCCCGTTGCCCCGCGGGTTCGACTCGATGGGTGCGCCGCAGGTGGCGGGTGCGGCCGCGGTCGTGCTGTTGGTGACGCTGGCTTCGCGCGGCGGACCTCGCCGAAGGGCCGAGCTGGCCTCGTTTTTCGCCGTCACCGCGATCGCGGCGACGGCAGCGGCCATCGCGTTCGGTTACGGGTGGCAGTACTGGGTGGCGGCCGGCGCCATCGCGTTCGGGCTGATCGTCGTGACGAACGCGGCGAAGCTGACGGTGGCGGTGGCGCGGATCGCGTTGCCGCCGATCCCGGCGCCCGGTGAAACGGTGACCAACGACGAACTGCTCGATCCGGTGGCGACCTCGGAGCTGACCGGCGAGGAGTCGCCAACCTGGCAGGCCATCATCGCGTCGGTCCCCGATTCCGCCGCGCGCCTGCATGAGCGCAGCGAATTGGCGAAGCGCTTGCTGATCGGTTTCGTGACCGCGGGTGCATTGGTGCTGTCGATCGGCGCCATTGCCGTTGTGGTGCAAGGCCATTTCTTCATACACAGCATGATCGTCGCCGGGCTGGTAACCACGATCTGCGCGTTCCGCTCCCGGCTGTACGCCGAACGATGGTGTGCCTGGGCGTTGTTGGCTGCCGCGGTCGCCGTCCCGACCGGGGTGATGGTCCGACTCTGTCTGTGGTACCCCGACATCGCCTGGCTGGTGCTGAGCCTGTATACCGCTGCGGGCATCGTCGCGCTGATCGTCATCGGAGCGACCGCGGGAGTGCGGCGGGTCTCGCCGGTGACCAAACGGATCCTCGAATTGCTGGACGGGGCCGCGATCGCCGCGGTCATCCCGCTGCTGCTGTGGATCGCCAGCGTGTACGACGTGCTGCGCAATCTGCGGTTCTAGCGGAGTCCGGCTCGGTAGCCAGTCGGCCGTAGGTGGGGCGACTTCTACCTGAGGGTCGTTGTTCTCGTGGCGATTCCACAGCCCTGTTGCAGAATTCGGCGAAGATCCCGCTCATTTACGCGGCGGGCGCAGCACTTTCATCGCCATCCGCATGACCGGTGCGGGCACCCGGTCCTTGGCGGCCAGCGCGGCGTCGGCGGCGCGGCCGCGCAGCGGGGTGCCCCGGCCGAAGACCCGGTTGAACGGCCCACCGGTGGGCTCGAGGTCGAAGTGCAGCGGCGGTTTACCGTCGGCGGCGCCCAGCGCATTGGAGATCACGACCCGCTGGATCTCGCTGGTGCCCTCGAAGATGGTGTACAGCTTGGCGTCCCGATACCACTTCTCGACCGGGTGGTCCTTGATGTAGCCCCAGCCGCCCATCGTCTGGATGGCGCGTTCGGTGGCGCGCACGGCGACCTCGCTGGCGGCCATCTTGCACATCGAGCCCTCACCGCGCTCGAACGGCACCCCGCTGGCGGCCATCCAGGACGCGCGCCAGGTCAGCAGCCGGGCTCCGTCGATCGCGGCCGCCAACTCGGCGAGCGGAAACGCGATGCCCTGGTTGTCGATGATCGGCGCACCGAACGCTTCGCGCCGGTTGGCGTATTCAGTGGCGTATTCCAGTGCCGCCCTGGCGATCCCGAGGGCCTGCGCGGCGACCATCGGGCGGGTCTGCTCGAACGTGCCCAGCGTCGCCGACCCGGAGTGCTTGGCGCCTTCGACTGCCTCCCGCGCCTTGGCCAGCTTGTAGTCCAGCTTCTCCTGCCCGCCGAGCAGGTTCTCGCTCGGCACGCGCACGCCGTCGAACTTCAGCTCGGCGGTGTGCGACGCGCGGCAGCCCAGCTTGTCGAGCTTGCGCACCATCTCCAGGCCCGGGGTGCCGCCGGGAACGATGAACAGCGCCTGACCCTTGTGCCCGAGTTCCTGGTCGACGACGGCGTTGACCACGTGCACGTTGGCGATGCCGCCGTTGCCGATCCACATCTTGTGGCCGTCGATGATCCAGTCGTCCCCGTCACGGCGGGCCGTGGTGCGCAGGTTGCGGACGTCGCTGCCGCCCTCGGGCTCGGAGATCGCCAGCGCAGCGAGCTTGAGATCACCTGGGGTGCCGAAACATTCGGGCGCCCACTTCAGCATCTGTTCGGGCGAGGCGGCCTGCCCGATCGCCGAGAGCGCCAGCGCGGGCATCACCACCGCCAGCCCGATTCCCGCGCAGCCCCAGAACAACTCCTCCATGAACATCGGCAGCGACAGCCCGGTGGGGTCTCCGATGAGGTCGCGGTAGAACAGCGGGCTGTAGAAGCCGCGGGCCGCCGCTTCTTCCAGGACCGGCCAGGGGAACTCCTGGCGCGCGTCGTAGTCGGCGGCCACCGGGCGAACCACGTCGGCGGCGAACTCGTGTGTTCGTCGCGCCAGGTCGTGCTGCGCCCCGGTCGGGGTGAGGTCGAAGCCCATCGAGCACCCGATTAGCCGCTAGGCGCCGCCCCGAAACCAACCGCACTATGACAAACCCCCGGATGCGAGGGGGCGCATCCGGGGGCTTGCCGTGGGGGGCGGTCTACTGCACGTCGACGTACACCGTCTTGTTGGTCACCCGGGTGTTGAGGTCGTGTCCCACACCCATGCGATCGGTCTGGGTGTAGGTGGTGCCCGGCCGCACCGCTACCACGTCGGCCTGCGCGAGCGGGGTGTTGCCGACGTGGTTGACGATCACGTTGTAGCCCTCCGACTCGAGCTGGCTGATCGTGGCCTGGGCGTTTCCGGGTCCGGACGGGGCGGCCTGCACGGGGGCGGCAAGCCCGACGACGGCGGCGGCCAGTGCGCTGGCGGCGACGGTGACGATGCTCAGGTTCTTCATCATTCCCAGCCTTCTTTTTTCTTCTGGTTCTCCATATCCGAGCCGTGGCAGTTGTCGCGGTTCGTGCTGCATCTGTCGGTACAAACCACAAGATCAAGGGTTTAAATCCCGCTGGCAGGAATTGGTTGCCGGCTGGCAGCAATCGTGCTGGGGCACAGCCGATGGCCCACGTTTTGCGGACGAAATTGGACCAGATCGGCGGCGCTCAGCGCTGCACGGCCGCTTCGTTCCCGCCGTAGTTCCGGCGCAGCGTCGTCTTGAGGACCTTGCCGGTGGCGTTGCGGGGAAGTTCGGCCACGTATTCGACGCGGGTGGGGCACTTGAAGTGGGCCAGCCGCTCGCGCGCGTAGCCGATCAGTTCGTCGTCGGCCACGTGGGCGCCGTCGTTGAGGGCGACGACGGCGATCGGCGTCTCACCCCACCTGGGGTGCGCGACCCCGACCACCGCCACCTCGCGGACCGCCGGATGGCGGTACAGCACCTGCTCGACTTCGATCGGGTAGACGTTCTCACCGCCGCTGATGATCATGTCCTTTTTGCGGTCGACCAGGGTGATGAAACCCTCGGCGTCCATGCGTCCCAGATCTCCGGTGTGAAACCAGCCGCCGCGAAACGCGTCCGCGGTCGCCTCGGGCAAGCCCCAGTACCCGGTGAAGACGTTGGGCCCGCGCACGACGAGTTCGCCCACCTGGTCGACGGGCACGTCGCGGTCGTCCTCGTCGACGATGCGGGCCTGCAGATGGAACACGGGCCGTCCGATCGAGCCCGCCTTCTCCTTGACGTGATCGACGTCGAGGAGCGTGGCGCCCGGGGCCGTCTCGGTCATGCCGAACCCCTCCTGGAACGGCACACCCTTGTCCCGGAAGTACTCGAGCACCGGCAACGGGCACGGGGCGCCGCCGGTGACCGCCAGTTCGAGCGCTGACAGGTCGTAGTTCTCGAAGCCGGGAACCGTCATGAGCGCCGCCCACATCGCGGGCACCAGGAACTGCACCGTGACACGCTCACGCGCCATGGCCGCCAGGGTCTGCTCGGGGTCGAACGCCGACATGATCGCGGTCGTGCCGCCCATGTAGAGCAGCGGCAGCGTATGCACCCCGAGGCCGCCGATGTGGAACAGCGGCGCGACGGTGACCGTCCGGTCGGTCATGCGGATTCCGCGTTCTGCGCTCAGCGTGTTGATCACGTTCCACAGCAGGTTGTCGTGGGTGAGCATCGCTCCTTTGGGCCGGCCGGTGGTGCCCGAGGTGTACATCAGGCAGCACAGGTCGCGTTGGGCGACGTCGATACCGAGCGGCCGCGGCGCCCCGCTGGTCAGCAGCTGCTCGAAGTCGTGTTCGCCGTCGGTCGGCTCACCGCCGACCACCAGCCGCGTGCGCACCTGCATCCCGTCCCCGGCCAGTGCGGCGCGGGCGAGCGCCGACAGCCGGCCCGACCACACGAAGGCGTCGGCGCCGGAGTCGGCCAACAGGAAGCTCACCTCGGGTGCGGCCAACCTGAAGTTGATGGGTACGAACACCGCGCCGAGCTTGGCCGTGGCGAACATCGCTTCCAGGAAGGCTGCGCCGTTGACCAGCAGCCCGGCCACCCGGGTGCCGTGCTGCACCCCGAGGCCCCGCAGGGCGGAGGCGAGTTGGTCTGTGCGCCGGTCGAATTCGGCGTAGCTGATGCGGGCGTCGCCGTCGATCAACGCGATACGGTCGCCGCAGAGGTAGGCCCGTCGGCTGATCCAGCTGCCGATCCCGCCGGTGGCCACGCTTGCCGAAGTGTCCACTGCCCAGCCCTTCACCGTTCGAGTGCCTCGATGATCGTTTGTACCCGCGACCGGCCACCGGCCACCCGACTTCGAACGTATGATCGAACAGTGGGCGAGCTGCAGTCGATCGGCTACAACGGGCAGCCGGTGCAACAGGCCTTTCGCGGGGTCGATCCGCCCGTCACGGTGCTCGTCGATCTGTGCGCCGTCTTTCCCCGTGAACCACACCGCAGCGGCGGCTACAACCCCGCCGGGCTGCAGATGCACTCGATCGTCGAAGGCAAGCTGACCTGCTGGGGTGTCTGCGAGCAGGGCTACTGGTGGGGCCTGGTCACCTATGAGATCGCCTACGGCGCCCGTCGCAAGGCCGTCACCCACTGGATTCCGGCGTGGACGCTGAAACGGAAGCCCGAGTGACTCCCGGCGCGCCCCGGGTCAGGGTCCCTCGTCGTCTTCGGGCAGTAGGTATTTCTCGGGATGGTGGTAGTTGTTGACGCGGGACTGGCCGGTGTCGAGGCCCGGCGGGGGCAGCCATTCGGTGCGCCCGTCGGCGCGCGGCCGGGTGGTCCAACCGCCGTCCTTGTCGATCAGCCGGTTGTGCGGCCCGCAGGCCAGGGCGAGCTCGTCGATGTCGGTTTGCCCACCGTCGACCCAGTCAGCGGCGGCGTGATGGACTTCGCACCAGTAGCCCGGCACGGTGCATCCGGGTTTGGTGCACCCGCGATCCCGCGCGTGCAGCACGATGCGCTGCCCCGGGGTCGCGAAGCGTTTGGCCCGCCCGGCATACAGCGGCTGCTCACCGTGGCCGTCGTAGACGACCAGATAGTGATGGGCCTGGGAGGCCAGCCGGATCACGTCGCGCATCGGCAACAGGGTTCCGCCGGCGGTGACGGCCATGCCCGACGCCGATTCCAACTCCTTGAGGGTGGTCGACACGATGATGGTGGCCGGCAAGCCCTTGTGCTGGCCCAGTTGCCCGGAGGCAAGCACAGCGCGGCCCATCGCCTTGAGCGCGTCGTGGCTGCGCTGACCGGTACTGCGCATGTCGTTGTGGCGTTGTTCGAGGGTGGGTTCACCGTCGACACAAGGGTTTTCGTCATCGGGGTTGCACATGCCCGGGGCGGCCAGCTTGGCCAGTACGGCATCGATGGTCGCGCTGGCTTCTGGATCCAGCCATCCGGTGATCCTGCTCATCCCGTCGCGGCCCTGGGTACCGATGTGCACACTGCGTCGCCGGGCCTGCTCCTTGTCGCTGGGCATCGGACCGTCCTGGTCCAGCAGCATCGCCAACCGTTTGGCCGCCTTGGTCAGTTCCTCGGGACAGAGCCCGGCCGCGACGCGCGCCAGATCAGCCTCGGCCAACTGGCGGGTCTGGTAATCGACGTGGGCCGGCAGCTCATGGAAGAACTTCTCGATGATGCGCACCTGCTCGGCGCCAAGCCGACCGTCGGCCTGGGCGGCTGCGGTGGCTGTCAGCAGCGGCGCCAACGGTTCGCCGGTCATCGCCGTGCGTGGCCCCAGGACCCGAGCCGAGTTGATCCGCCGCCTGGCCTCATCTCTAGACACCAGCAACGCCGTACACATCACTTCCGCCAGCGACGACGCCCCAAGCGTTTTCGGATCTTCGCGGCCCAACCGGGCGATCAGCAGATGATCGATGACCGCGTCGCGTCGACGCACCCGTTCCAGACGGTCTTGCACCGCGACCAACTCTGGGCCCGTCAACGCATCCACGGACAACGCAGTCAACGCCTGATGGGCGGCCTCAACCCCTTCGACGGCCGCAAAGACCGCCTCACGAGAGGTGACGCCGCCCATCGTCATCGCGGAGTGACCGCCTCACAGATCCGCCGCTGGGCTTCGCCGGGTGAGATACGCAGCCGCCTGGCCATGTCGTTGGCCGGGGAAGCGACGCCACGCCCGGCCGAGCCGCCTTCGGCCACCAGTCGGCCGATGAGCTTGCGGTTCAGCGCGACGCGCTGCTGCTCGAGTTTGTCGAGCCGGTCCACCAGCGCGTACAGGTCGGTGCGGGACAGCCGGTCCAGAGGCAGCGCCGCCAGGTCCCGGTAAGCGGTTTCGATCGACGTCAGCACATCGGCCGCAGATACCATATTCGAACGCATGTGCGAAAGTTTACCGCCGTACACCGACGCGCGCGGAACGTTATCCACAGACGGCAGGAATAATCGGACCACGGTCCGGTTGATTCAGGTATGCCTGCCATCACCGCTGACACGTTGACACTTCCCCGGGTCACAGCACCGTCGCCGTCGGACACCGAACGGCCCGTCCGCTCGATCACCACCGGTCCGCGCGGCTACGAGGGCGAGGGGTTTCCGGTCGTGCGCGCGTTCGCCGGCGTCAGCGCCGCCGACCTCGACCCGTTCGTCCACATGGACCAAATGGGCGAAGTCGAGTACGAACCCGGCGAGCCCAGGGGCACCGACTGGCATCCGCACCGCGGGTTCGAAACCGTGACGTACATGATCGACGGCCGGTTCGCCCACCAGGACTCGCACGGCGGTGGCGGGTTGATCACCGACGGGGCCACCCAGTGGATGACGGCTGGCTCCGGGATCCTGCACATCGAGACCCCGCCTGCCGAACTCGTCGAGAGCGGCGGGCTGTTCCATGGCGTCCAATTGTGGGTGAACCTGCCGCGCCACAACAAGTTCGCGGCGCCCCGATACCAGGCCATCGAAGGTGGCGAAGTCAAGTTGTTGTCCTCTGACGACGGCGGTGCTCTGGTGCGCGTCATCGCAGGCGATGTCGACGGGCACCAGGGCCCAGGTGTCACGCACACACCGATCACCTTGGCGCACACCACTATCCAGCCTGGGGCACGCCTCGACATCCCGTGGCACCGCGACTTCAACGCTCTGGTGTACGTGCTGTCCGGCCGCGGTACCGTCGGCCCGGCGCGCCAGCCCATCCGGCAGGGCCAGCTCGCCGTGCTCGGAACCGGCGACCGGATCAGCGTCGAGGCCGACGCCGGACAGGACTCCCACCGCCCCGCGCTCGAAATTCTTCTGCTCGGCGGCAAGCCGATTCGCGAACCGGTGGTCCAGTACGGCCCGTTCGTGATGAACACCAAGGCCGAGCTGATCCAGGCGCTCGAGGACTACCAGGCCGGAAAGTTCGGCACCGTGCCGCCCAATGCCCTGATGCCGCACCGGATCTGACCGGCCCCAGTTCAGGATCTGCTGGGGTACAACAGCTCCAGCCCACCTAGGTGCGCGGCAACCGTCACCAGCGGCAGCGCCGCGGCGACCGCCAGATCGCCGTCGGACTGCAATGTCTGGACGCCGGGCGCTTCGGCACGCAGCGTCATCACGAAGTCGTCGCTGATCGGCGGAGGTGACTCCTGGCTGCTGCCGGTGATGCGGTCGCTCACCGCCTTGGCGTGGGTTTCCAACACCGCCTTGGTCTGCTCGTAGACCCCGAGCGGCGGCGGGACGACGTCGGCGATCAGCTCGGCGGCGGCACGCAACCGGACCGCCCGGTTGGCGGCGCGCACCGTCGGCGCGCGGACGTCTGTGACACCGCCGTTCTCCGAAAGGTATTGGCGCAACGCGTCATCAGCGGTGCGCGTCGCGACAAGCGCGTCGTGGCTCAGCGCCAGCACACGGTTGGTGGCGTCTTCGGAGGCGCCTCGGGTGACGCGCTGCACCCCCGCCCTGAGGAACGTCGCACCGAGGGTGAAGGCGCGCTCGATCGCCGTGGACACCCGCGCTGCGGCGCCCCGCGGCCACAACAGCACCGACACCATGACCCCGACCAGCGCGCCGACCACCACGTCCTCGACGCGGGCCAGCCCGACACTCCAACCGGTCGGCGCGATCAGGTTGAACGTGATGAGCACCATCATGGTGAACGCGGCCTGGCCTGCGATGAACGACGCGATCTCGGGCACGTACGCCGAACCGAACGCCACCACCGGCAGCAGCACCCACATCACGACCGGGTCGACGCCGACGAGTTCGATGACGATCACGCCAAGGACGAAGCCGATACCGGTTCCCGTGACGGCGCGCACGACGCGCGTGCCGGTGGTCAGCGCGCTGCTTCGCAGCACGGACATCGCGCCCAGCACCACCCAGAAGCCATGTTCGAGTGGCAGCACGTGCGTGACAGCCACCGCGAGCGCAAGCCCCAGACCGGTGCGCACGCTGTTGCGGAACACCACCGCCCTGGTGGCCAGAAACCCCTTGGTGATCTGCGCGACGGCGGTGGTCTCGGGCATCACCGCGTCGGCCGTGCCGGTCGGCGGAAGGCCGCGGCCCAGCACCCGCGCCCACACCGGGCGACCGTCGGCGGCGGCCGCGTTACGGATCACCCGTCCGGTCACGCCGACGGTGGCCGAAAAAGTGCGTCGCCCCAACAGATTTCGTCCGACCGCGGCTGCGGCGGCGTCGTCGGCGCAGCCCAGGATTTCGACGATGTCCTCGCGGTAATTACCCTGCGCGATGTCCCGCAGCTCGCTCAGCGCGATGTTGAGATCGGCGCCGAGGGCGGTGCGCGTCGCGCGGTCGGGCATCTGCAGGACGTCGGCGCAGTCGCGCAACACCCGCACCAGCGGCCGCGTCATCTCGCCGAGTTGGCGCCCGGTGTCCTCGGTGAGCCGGTCCGACAGGTAGCCCAGGTCGTCCACGACGCGCACCAGCGCGCGGCTGCCGGAGCTGAGCGCGACGGGTCGGTAATCGGCATTGAGAAACGTCTCCCACAGCGCATTCATCGCCCGGTTCACCTCGCGGACCGTCGCTGCGCCGTCCAGCGCATCGGCGAGCTTGGTGCACACCGCTGCCGCGTTGTCGCGCAGCTCGTCGTGGTGGCGCGGGGGCAGCAGGAACAACGCGGCCGGTACGCACACCGCCAACGCGATGAGCCAGCCGAGCAGCCGATCGGGAATCGGGCCGACGGGGGTGCACACCGGCAGCACGAAGGTCAGCAGGGTGGCGCGTTGGCCTGCGGCGACGATCTCGCTGAGCACCCCGGAGAACGTCACCGCCACGCCCAGCACGAACATCACCGCCACCGCCAGCCACGGATGCGGCGCGACCAGCGTGCCGAGCGTGATGAGCACGGCCCCGTTTACGCCCAGCCCGCCGTACGCCAGGGCCCTGGCCGGACGGTTGCCCGGAAAGTCCACCACGATCAGCAGCGCCACCGAGCCGAAGATGCTGAACATCGGCGTCTGCGAGTCGCCGCCGACCAGGAAGCCGATCGCCGCGGCGATCGGCAGCACCACCGCGGCCCGCGTCGCGCGGCGCAGCGCGTCGTACTCGGGATCGCGCCGGCGGATCCGGTCGAACACGCGACGCGACAACCGCTCCATGTCAGCCAGCAATGATCTTGACGCGGTCCGCCGGGCCCGCGCGCGCGACCATGGTGCGCGCCTCAATCACCGTCGGAGACCGACGCGAACCGACCGGAGTCCAGTGCGGTGATCATCTGATTTGCGATCCACTCCAGCGTGGCGGCATCGCGCGGCAGGGTGGCCTGTTCGTACCCGACCAGCAAATACACCGCCCACGCCGCGAACAGGTGCGCCTGGCGCGCCTGGTGCAGGACTTCCAGGGCCGAGTCGTAGAGCACGTCGTAGCGTTGCTGGTCCACTGCGGTCTGCACCGCGTGCACGTGGGCATCGACGGCGCTCCACACCCGGATCGCGGCCTCGGCCCCGTGGGGCAGCCCCAACCCGATCTGCACCAGCATGTCGATGCGGCGGCGCGGATCGGGCTCGGCCCGCACGGTGTCGACGACACGGACGGTGCGGACCTGCATCCAGTGCGCGACGAGCTCTTTGGTGTATTCCGGCCAGCTCGGAAAATAGTGATAAAAGGATCCGGTGGTGATACCGAGGCGGTTGCACACCTCGGCGAGTTTCAGCCCGCCGTAGCCGAGGTCGGACAGGACGTCGAGGCCGGTCTCGAAGTACGCCTCACGCGATACGACGCTCGCCATGGGACGCGACCCTAGTTCGTCAACCCGCTCATCTCTACGGCGTACGCGCACGCGACGCGCCGAAAAAATTTGCTGGGCGAGCGCTCAGCGTCGGCACAGGTGTGACCGCTGCGGTTATTGCTGCTGACGTGTGGCACAATTTGCAACGTGCCGCACACGGCGAGTAGAGGCCCGGGCCGTCCCCCCGCAGCGAAGGCCGCTGAGACGCGAGAGCGCATCATACGAGCGGCTCGCGAGGTGTTCAGCGAACTCGGGTACGACGCCGCCACATTTCAGGCGATCGCCGTGCGCGCCGACCTCACCCGGCCCGCGATCAACCACTATTTCGCCAGCAAGCAAGTGTTGTGGCGCGAAGTCGTCGAGCAAACCAACGCGATGATAGTTAGCGCGGGGACGAACCGGGCGCAGGCCGAGACGAACCTGCTCAACCGGCTGACCGCCTATTTCACCGCGGCGATGCAGGCCGACTCCGAGGACCGTTCCGCAGCGGCGTTCCTCGTGACGTCGGTGCTGGAGTCCCAGCGGCACCCCGAACTAGGCGGCGACGAGCACGACCCGCTGAAGAACTCCCGCGACTTCATCACGTGGGCCATCAACGATGCGATCGAGCGCGGCGAACTCAGCACCGACACCGACGTCGAGCACCTGGTCGAGATGTTGATCGCGGTGATGTGGGGGATGGGCTTCTACGCCGGTTTCGTCGGAAACCACGAGGAACTGGCCGCGGTGATCGACAAATTCGAGCTGCTGATGGCCAACAAGCTGTGGCGTCTGGGCCAGTAGGGCCGCGACCCGGGGACGGTGACGTCGCCCACAGCTCGGATAGCTGAACTAAGTTATTCGGATAACATTGACGAACTATGAGTTCACTGCGCACCCACGATGACACCTGGGACATCGCGACCAGCGTCGGCTCGACCGCGGTGATGGTGGCCGCGGCACGCGCCGCCGAGACCGACCGCGACGAGCCGCTGATCCGCGATCCGTTCGCCAAGGTGCTCGTACAGGGTGCGGGGACAGGCATCTGGGAGTTCATCCTCGACGACGCGTTCAACGCGAAGGTGGCCGAGGCCGACCCCGAGGTCGCCGCGATCTTCGAGCACATGGGCAACTACCAGGCGGTGCGCACGCACTTCTTCGACGCGTTCTTCACCGACGCCACCGCCGCGGGCATCCGCCAGATCGTCATTTTGGCCTCGGGCCTGGACTCACGGGCCTACCGGTTGCCGTGGCCTGCGGGCACCGTGGTGTACGAGATCGATCAACCCAAGGTGCTCGAGTACAAGGCCGCGCGGCTGGCCGAGCAGGGCGCGTTGCCCTCGGCGGGACGCCAGGCGGTCCCCGTCGACCTGCGTTTCGACTGGCCGCAGGCGCTGCGCGACGCCGGGTTCGACCCCGACGCGCCGACCGCCTGGCTGGCCGAGGGCCTGTTGATGTACCTGCCCGCCGACGCGCAGGACCGGCTGTTCGAACAGATCACCGCGCTCAGCGCACCCGGCAGCCGGGTCGCCGCCGAGACCGTCGGCGTGCAGGCCGACGACCGTCGCGCGGAAATGCGGGCCCGGTTCGCCGGGATCGCCGCCCAGTTCGGCATGGACGACACGCTCGACGTCGGCGAACTGATGTACAACGACCCCGACCGCGCCGACGTCGCGCAGTGGCTCGACATGCACGGCTGGCGATCCGCGGCCGTCACCTCCCAGGACGAGATGCGGCGCCTGGACCGCTGGGTGCTGCCGCTTGAGGAGTCCAGCGACGACGCGTTCTCGTCGTTCGTCACCGCCGAGCGGCGCTGACCGCCCGAACGGGCGATAGGAGGGGCACGAAGTTGCCCCTACAGGCGTCCCAACCGGTTGGTTAGGATCGGGTATTCCTCGGGTCAGGAAGGACACCCACCATGACCACTGAATTCGTCGCGCCCACGCAACCCGCCACCGACATACCCGGCGTCGTCCGTAAGCTCCGCGACACTTTCCAGACCGGACGCACCAGGGATCTGGCCTGGCGTAAACAGCAGCTCCGCGCGATGGAACGGCTCGTCTCCGAAAACGAGGACGCCATCGCCGAAGCGCTGCACCAGGATCTCGGCCGCAACCGCTTCGAGGCGTGGCTGGCCGACATCGCCAGCACCGCGGGAGAGGCCAAGGACGCCGCCAAGAACGTGCACAAGTGGGCCCGCCGCCGCTACCGGCTGCTCGAGCTGTCGCAGCTGCCCGGGCGTGGCTGGGTCGAATACGAGCCCTACGGCACGGTGCTGGTGATCGGCGCGTGGAACTTCCCGTTCGTGCTGACGCTCGGGCCGGCCATCGGGGCGATCGCGGCGGGCAACACCGTCGTGCTCAAGCCGTCGGAGGTGTGCCCGGCGTCCTCGGCGCTGATGGCCGAACTGGTGCCCAAGTACCTCGACAACGACGCCATCGTGGTGGTCGAGGGCGACGGCGCGGTCAGTCAGGAACTCATCGCGCAGGGCTTCGACCACATCTGCTTCACCGGCGGCACCGAGATCGGCCGCAAGGTCTACGAAGGCGCCGCACCGCACCTCACGCCGGTCACCCTCGAGCTGGGCGGCAAGAGCCCGGTCATCGTGTCCGCCGACGCCGACCTCGACGTCGCCGCCAAGCGGATCGCGTGGACCAAGCTGATCAACTCCGGCCAGATCTGCATCGCGCCCGACTATGTGCTGGCCGACGTGAAGATCCGGGACCAACTCGTCGACAAGATCAAAGAAGCGGTCACGACGTTCGAGGCCGAGAACCCCGGCGGCAAGCGCATCGTCAACGAGCGCCACTTCGACAGGCTCACCTCCGCGCTGGCCGCCACCAAGGGCAACGTCGTCATCGGCGGTGAATCCGACGCGTCCAAGATCAGCATCCAGCCGACCGTCGTCGTCGACCCCGATCCCGCCGAGCCGCTGATGACCGACGAGATCTTCGGGCCGATCCTGCCGGTGATGACCGTGCAATCCCTCGACGACGCAATCAGTTTCGTCAACTCACGGCCAAAGCCGCTGGCGGCCTACCTGTTCACCAAGACCAAGAGCATCCGCGAGCGGGTGATCAAGGAGGTGTCGGCGGGCGGCATGGTGATCAACCATCTGCTGTTCCACTTCGCCACCAACAAGCTGCCGTTCGGCGGGGTCGGCCCCTCGGGGATGGGCTCCTATCACGGCAAGTACGGTTTCGAGCAGTTCAGCCACAAGAAGACCGTGATGACCAAGCCGACCCGACCCGATGTCGGAGCCTTCATCTATCCCCCGTATACAGAGAAGGCGCTTAAGCTCGCCAAACGTTTGTTCTAGAAAGGAATCTCATGCCAGGAGTGCAGGACCGCGTCATCGTCGTCACCGGGGCCGGAGGCGGTCTGGGACGCGAATACGCGTTGACGCTCGCCAAAGAGGGCGCCAGCATCGTCGTCAACGACCTCGGCGGTGCCCGTGACGGCACCGGCGCCGGCCACAACATGGCCGACGAGGTCGTCAAGGAGATCAAGGACGCCGGTGGGCGCGCGGTGGCCAACTACGATTCCGTGGCCGAGCCCGAGGGCGCCGAGAACATCATCAAGACCGCCGTGGACGAGTTCGGCAAGGTCGACGGTGTGGTCTCCAACGCGGGCATCCTGCGTGACGGCACCTTCCACAAGATGTCCTACGAGAACTGGGACGCGGTGCTCAAGGTGCATCTCTACGGCGGGTACAACGTGATCCGCGCGGCGTGGCCGCACTTCCGCGAGAACAGCTTCGGCCGGGTGGTCGTGGCCACCTCGACCAGCGGGCTGTTCGGCAACTTCGGCCAGGCCAACTACGGCGCGGCCAAACTCGGCCTGGTCGGGATGATCAACACGCTGGCCCAGGAGGGCGCGAAGTACAACATCAAGACCAACGCGGTGGCGCCGATCGCCGCGACCCGGATGACGCAGGACATCCTGCCGCCCGAGGTGTTCGAGAAGCTGACACCGGAGTACGTGGCGCCGGTGGTGGCCTACCTGTGCACCGAAGAAGTGCCCGAAACGGCATCGGTGTTCATCGTCGGCGGCGGCAAGGTGCAGCGCACCGCGCTGTTCCAGAACGAAGGCGTGACGTTCACCGAGGTGCCGTCGGTCGACGACGTCGCCGCGAAGTGGGGCGAGATCACCGACCTGTCGGCGGCACAGCGCGCGACGTTCAGCATCGGCTGACCGTCACCATATGAAAGCGCTTGTCGCGCGGGAACTTTCCGGTCCGGCGGGGCTGGACTACGCCGACGTCGACGCACCCACCGCAGACCGTGACGTGGTGGTCGTCGACGTGGGCGCGGCCGGGGTCAGCTTTCCCGACCTGCTGCTGCTGCGCGGCGAATACCAGTTGAGGCTGGAACCGCCGTTCATCCCGGGCATGGAGGTGGCCGGGGTGGTGCGGTCGGCCCCCCAGGATTCGGGGTTCGGGCCCGGTCAACGCGTGACGGCGATGGCGATGCTCGGCGGGTGGGCGGAACAGGTGGCGGTGCCGACCGCCAACGTCACCCCCACCCCCGAGGGCCTCGACGACGCCGAATCCGTTGCCCTGATGGGGAATTACCAGACGATGTACTTCGCGCTGGCCCGCCGCGGCGGGCTGCGGCCCGGCGAGACGGTGTTGGTGCTCGGATCGGCGGGCGGCATCGGGGTGGCCAGCATCCAGATCGCCAAGGCGTTGGGCGCCAAGGTGATCGCCATGGTGCACCGCCCCAACGCCGTCGAGTTCGTGAAATCGCTCGGCGCCGACGTGGTCTTGCCGTTGACCGACGGCTGGTTGCAGGCGGTGAAGGACGCGACGGACGGCCGCGGTGCGGACCTGGTGGTCGATCCGGTCGGCGGCGAGGCGTTCGACGACGCGGTGCGGGCGCTGGCCATCGAGGGCAGGCTGCTGGTGATCGGGTTCGCGGCGGGACAGGGCATTCCGACTGTCAAGGTGAACCGGCTGCTGCTGCGCAACGTCGCGGTGATCGGCGTCGGCTACGGCGAGTACGTCAACCGCGTACCGGGTTCGCAGTCGGTGTTCGCCTCCGGTGTCGGCGAACTGGTCAAGGCCGGGCTGCGGCCGCCGCCCCCGGTGCGCTTCAGTCTGGCCAACGGCGCCGACGCGCTGCAAAGCCTGGCCGACGGCGGGGTGCTCGGCAAAGTCGTGCTGGAGCCGCAGTGAGGCGGGGGTACTGCCCCCTCGCGGGGGACGCTTTCGCGACGAGCATCGGGTGTTGAGACAGCCACAGGCGCTGGCCTTCGACGTGTTCGGCACCGTCGTCGACTGGCGGTCGTCGATCATCGCCGAGCTCAAGGCGTTCGGCCGCCGCCACGACGCGCACCGGGACTGGGCGGCGGTCGCCGACAGTTGGCGCGCCGGCTACGTCCCCGCGATGGACCGGGTCCGCCGTGGCGAGTTGCCGTGGATGAAGATCGACGACCTGCACCGGATGATCCTGATCGAACTGCTCGAGGCGGTCGGGCTGACATCGGCCGGCGCCGACGAGATCGACGAGCTGAACCGTGCCTGGCATCGGCTCGACCCGTGGCCCGACACCGTGGCCGGGCTGACCCGGCTCAAGCAGCGGTTCCTCATCACCACGTTGTCCAACGGCAACGTCTCGCTGCTGACCAACATGAGCAAGCGGGCCGGGCTGCCGTGGGACTGCGTCATCTCCGCCGAGCTGTTCCGGCACTACAAACCCGACCCCGAGGCGTACCTGGGCTGCGCTGAGCTTCTCGATGTGGCCCCCGGTGAGCTGATGCTCGTCGCCGCGCATCCCAGCGATCTGCGGGCGGCGCGCAGCGCGGGGCTGATGACCGGGTATGTGGTCCGACCGCTCGAGCGCGGCCCCGGGCGCCCGCCGCCGCGGTACGACGAAGGCGAGTTCGACGTCACGGCAACGGATTTCCTGGACCTCGCCGACAAGCTGGGGGCGATTTGGGCGTGATTTCTTTCGCTCAGCGAAAGAAATCACGCCCAAATCGCGAGGCGTAGCGTGGATCCGTGACCACCGCGCTGCCGCCCGCGCTGAGCCGGGCGATCGAACTCTTCACCGAACCGCCGCCGGACCTCGATGTCAGCAAGGGCTACCTCGATCTGCTCGGTGAGCAGTCGAGCCCCGCGACGCCGCGGAACACCGGCTTCATCCAGGCCGCGTGGGCGTCGGGAATCGGTTCGCTGTTGTACGACAACGCGCAGGCCTTTGCCCGCCGGTTCTTCGGGCCCTGGCGAACGCCGATCGAATGGCTGGACATCCCGCAGGGCGGGGTCGCTCTGGACATCGGCAGCGGCCCCGGCAACGTGACCGCCGCCCTGGCGCGCGCCGCGGGACCGGATGGGTTGGCGCTCGGCGTGGACATCTCCGAACCCATGCTGGCCCGTGCGGTCCGGGCCCACGCCGGCCCCAATGTGGGCTTCCTGCGCGCCGACGCCCAGCGGCTGCCGTTTCGCGACACGGTCTTCGACACGGTGACGTCGCTGGCCGTGCTGCAGCTGGTGCCGGAGCCGGCCTCTGCGATCGGGGAAATGTTCCGGGTACTACGGCCCGGCCGGCGTATCGCGATCATGGTGCCGACCGTCGGCACGGTACCGCCTCCGCTGCGGCTGTTGCCCAGCAGCGGCGCGCACTTCTTCGACGAGGACGAGCTCGGCGACCTGTTCGAGCAGGCGGGGTTCGAGCGTGTTCGCACCAAGACCTTCGGCAACATCCAGTGGGTGCGCGGGCACCGACCGTGAGCGCTGGCGGCATCGTCCTGGTCGCACTCGCGATCGCGGTGGGGCTGGTCGGCATCCTCGTCCCGGTGCTGCCCGGCACGTTGCTGGTGTTCGCGGCCATCGCGGTGTGGGCCGTCATCGAGAACGACCTCACGGCATGGGTGACGTTCGGCGTGGTGACCGCGCTGCTGGGGGCAGCCCTGCTGATCAAGTACCTGTGGCCGATGAAACGGATGCGGGCGGCCGAGGTGCGCACGTGGGTCCTGTTCGTCGGGGCGGTGTTCGGCATCGTCGGGTTCTTCGTCATCCCGGTGCTGGGACTGGTGCTGGGCTTCGTGCTCGGGGTGTACCTGGCCGAACTCGCCGATCGCCGCGACCAGCGGCTGGCGTGGACGTCGACCAAGCACGCGGTCAAGGGTGTCGCGCTGTCGGTCGGTGTCGAGCTGACGGGCGCGGTGCTGGCGACCATGGTCTGGGTGTGCGGGGTGCTCGCAGGCTGACGTATCTGGCCGTTCGGCAATACGCCCGCCGCTATACCCCCATTGATCTAACGTGGTTATCTAATTGCCTGGTGCCGCCGCGATGAAAGGACCGAGATGGCGAAGACGGTCAACACCTATTGCCAGATCTGTATAACGAACTGCGGCCTCGAGATCCAGGTCGACGAGGCCAGCAATCGCGTTCTCTCGATCGCCCCGGATCGGCAGAACCCGTACTCGTGGGGCGACTTTTGCCGGAAGGGAAAAACCGCCGGTGAGGTCATCGAGCATCCGCGCCGCATCACCCGGCCGATGCGCCGGGTGGCCGACGGTGAGTATGTCGAGGCGACTTATGCAGAGGCCATCGCCGATATCGCTCAGCGGCTCAACGCGATCATCGACCGGGGCGGTCCCGACGCGGTTGCCACCTACCACGGCAACCCGATGGGCTTTTCGTTCTCGACCACGACGTTCTGGACGGGCCTTCTCGACGCGATAGGCACCGGCAACCGGTTCTGGGTCGGCTCACTTGACGAGAACAACGTCCACGTGGTGTTCGAGGAGCTCTACGGCACCGGCTATCTCGGTCTTGTTCCCGACATCGACGCCTGCGACTGCTTCCTGCTGGTCGGCATGGACCCCGCCCAAAGCCGGTTCAACTGGCTAGACAGCAACCCCTCCGGCTGGAACCGAGTGTTGCAGCGCCAGCGCGATGGCGCCGACGTCATCGTGGTGGATCCCCGACGCTCGACCTCCGCCGAACGCGCGCGCACCCATGTCGCGGTGCTGCCCGGGCAGGACTGGGCGTTTCTGCTTGGGGTGCTGAAGGTCATCTTCGAACTCGGCCTCGACAAGCGCCCGAGCGCCGTCCCGGTCACCGGTATCGATGCTGTCAAGCGTCTGACCGCCGAAGCCGACCTTGACCAACTCGCGCAGCGCTGCGGCGTCGAGCGCGCTGTCATCGAAGACGTTGCGCGTCGCTTCGGAAGCGCCCGAACCGCTATGTGTCTCAGCCACACCGGCGTCTCGCACAGCGAGTACGGCACGATTGCCGAGTGGCTCGGGCAGTTGTTGAACATCGTCACCGATCGCCTGGACCGACCCGGCGGTCGTCGATACGAGCGCGGCTATGTCGACTTGCAAAGAGTCCTCAAGTTGTTCGGGTCGCCGAACCGGCACCAGACCCGGTTGCGCCGGAATCCACCTGTTTTCGGATTTCACTCGGTTGCCGAGTTGCCCGACGAGATCACGACACCGGGGCCAGGTCAGATTCGCGCCATGGTCATCGCCTTCGGCAATCCCGTCGTGAGCGGTCCGCAGGGTGAAGCACTCGACGCTGCGCTTGCCGGTCTCGACCTGCTTGTCGCCGTTGATCTCGTGCAGCGGGAGAGCCACCGCCACGCGCACTGGCTCATTCCCGGGACGCACTGGCTGGAACGCGAAGAGCTGAGTCCGTTATTGGCCAACGTTCAGGAGCGCCCGTTCGTGCAGTACGCGCAGCGCGCGGTCAGCCCGCCCGACGGTGTCATGGAAGAGTGGGAGTTCTTCACCGAACTCGCGTTGGCGATGGGCCGCAACCTGTTTGGGCGCCGCGGCGTCAACCGGGTGATACGCGCGACACGGTGGGTCGCCGCGCGCACCGGTCGGCGGGCATTGGCGCTGAACCCCGAGTGGGTCTCGCGCCTGCTGGTGGCATCGGGGCGGCGGCTGAAGTGGCGTGATATTCGTGCCCACCCACACGGTTGGCTCTTCGGCGAACCCCGCTTCGGCGACCTCGCCGACGTGATTGTCACCGACGACAAACAGGTGCACGCCGCACCCGATCGGTTCCTTCGCGCGGTGCGTGCGGCGCTCGCCACACCACCCTCGACCGATGAGGAGTTCCCGCTGCTCCTGGTGAACAAGCGCGTCCGCGAAGCGATGAACTCCTGGCTCAACGAATCGCCGGGGCTCTTCGCCGCCCAACGGACCAGCGTGGTGGAGGTGCACCCGCGGGACGCTGCCTGCGCCGGAGTACACGACGGCGATCTGGTGCGGCTGACGTCGTCGGTCGGCAGCGTTGAGCTTCGCGCGAAAGTGACCGACGCGATGCGCCAGGGTGTGGTCTGCGTGCCGCACGGCTGGGGCAGCCGCGTCTTCGACCCGGTATCGGGCGCAGCGCCCCAGTCCTTCGGGGTCAATCGCAACGCGCTGGTATCCAATACGCGTCTCGACCCGTTTTCACAGGTTCCGGCATTCAACTCCACGGCCGTGCGCCTCAACCCGGCCGCCCAGCACGACACGGCGTCGTCGAAAACGGACGTGAGCCTGCCGTGACCTACGTGATCACCCATGGGTGTTGCAACGACGCGATCTGCGTTTCGGTGTGCCCGGTCGACTGCATCCATCCAACGCCTGCCGAGGCCGGGTATGCCGATGCCGAGCAGCTCTACATCAACCCGGCGATCTGCATCGACTGCAACGCATGTGCGGAAGAGTGCCCGGTCGACGCAATCTTTCCCGACACCGAGTTGCCCGCGGAGGCACAGCCCTTCGTGGCGATCAATGCCGGTTACTTCGTCCGGGCACCCGGATGAGCGCGCGTCAACCGCTGCGGGTCGCCATCGTCGGTGTCGGTCCTGCCGGCGCTTACGCCGCCGAGCATCTGCTGCGCTGCGGCGAAGACGTGCAGGTTGAGCTCTTCGATCGGCTGCCCACACCCTGGGGACTGGTGCGCTCGGGTGTGGCCCCCGACCACCAGAACACGAAAGGGGTGATCGACCAATTCGCGTGGACGGCAGCAGATTCGCGCGTGCGGCTCCACCTCCACACCGAGATCGGGACCGATATCACCCACGTTGATCTGGCGGCATTACACCATGCCGTCGTCTACGCCACCGGGGCACCGCACAGCCGAAGCCTCGGGATCGCCGGCGAAGATCTGCCCGGCAGCATGGGCGCCGCCGAATTCGTCGCTTGGTACAACGGGCACCCTGAATTCGCCGGTTTGGAAGTAAACCTTTCTCATGACCGCGTGGTGATCGTGGGCAACGGTAACGTGGCACTGGACATCGCCCGCATCCTCACCTTGCCGGTGGAACGGTTGCGCTGCACCGACATCGCCGATCACGCGCTTGAGGCGCTAGCCCAGAGCCGCATCCGGGAGGTTGTCGTCGTCGGCCGGCGCGGGCCGGAGCAGGCCGCCTTCACCACTCCCGAGTTGCTCGGACTGCAGCAGACGGGGGTCCGGATTGACATCGTGCCGGCAGACGCCCTGCGCCCTGCGCCGGCAGATTCGCAACGCGGCGACCCGGTGCGGGCCTACGCCACCGCGCTCAAGGTCCAAACCCTCCGCGAAATCGCACAGGCCCCGCAGGTCGGTGGCCACCGCCGCGTCGTGTTGCGATTCGGTGCTGTTCCGGTTGCCCTGCACGGCAGCGGGCGCGTTGAGGCAATCGATTTGGCGCTGACGCGGAACGAGTACGACGCTACGGGGGTGCCGCAGCTAGTGGTGACCAACGAAATCGAGCGCCTGAGCGCCGGCCTTGTGCTGCGCTCCATCGGCTTTGCGAGCCAGCCGATTTCCGGGCTGCCATTCGACGAGACCGGGCAGCGCTTACCGAACCGAGACGGGCGCCTCTTGGGCACCGACGGTGACCCGGTTCCCGGGGTCTACGCCACGGGATGGGTCAAGCGCGGGTCGTCCGGGGTGATCGGGACGAACAAGGAATGCGCGCTGCGCGCCGTAACCGCGTTGCTGCAGGATTACCGGGCCGGCCAACTCCCGACCCCGTCGGGAGACCGGGCGGCCCTGGACAGTCTGCTCGACGCGCACCAACCGCACCGTGTCGACCTCCACGGCTGGTGGGCAATCGACCGAGTGGAACGTGAGCGTGGACTAGAAGCGGGCCGCCCCCGGATCAAGCTGACGGCGGTCGATGAGCTGCTCGCCGCTGCGGCACGGTGACGTCCGCGCCGGGGTTCACCTAACGCATTAATCCGACCACGGATTTGGCTAGGTTCAACGCATGGCCAAGCTCCGGTTCGGATACTTCATCGCACCCTTTCACCGCGCGGGTACCAACCCGACCCTGGCGTTGCAGCGCGACCTCGAGTTCGTCGAACACCTCGACGCCCTCGGCTACGACGAGGCGTGGATCGGTGAACACCATTCGGCGGGAAGCGAGATCATCAGCTCGCCGGAGGTGTTCATCGCGGCGGCCGCCCAGCGGGCCAGGCGGATCCGGTTCGGCACCGGGGTGATCTCGCTGGCCTATCACAATCCGTTGTGGGTCGCCGATCGGCTGATGCTGCTCGATCACCTCACCCGCGGCCGCATCATCGGCGGGATGGGCCCGGGTTCGCTGCCCACCGACGCGGCGATGATCGGGCTCACGCCCACCGACACCCGCGAACTGCTGGAGACCAACCTCGACATCGTGGTGCGGCTGCTGGCCGGTGAGACCGTCACCGCCAAGACCGCGACCCACGAACTGCATGACGCCCGACTGCAGCTGGCCCCCTACGCCGAGGACGGCATCCCGTTGGCGGTCGCCGCGGTGGCCTCACCGACGGGTGCGCGGCTGGCCGGCAAGCACGGCATCGGTCTGCTGTCGATCGGCGCCACCCTGGTCGTGGAGGGGTTCGATGCGCTCGCCCACCACTGGGGGATCGCCGAGGAACGCGCGGCCGCGTTCGGCGCAACGGTCGACCGCAGCAACTGGTCGCTGGTGTGCCCCATGCACATCGCCGAAACCGAGGAACAGGCCCGCGCCGACGTGCGCTTCGGCATCGAACACTGGTACCGCTACTTCCAGAAGGTCGCGGCGTTCCCGCAGATGGAGGTGCCCGGCGAAAACATCGACGAGGTCGTCGACGTCATCAACGGCGCCGGCGCTGGCGTGATCGGCACCCCGGACCAGGCCCGCGCGCAGGTGCAGCGGCTGGTGGACCAGTCCGGCGGGTTCGGGTGCATGCTGCAAATGGGCCATGAATGGGCCAACCCCGCAGCCACCAAACGATCCGCGGAACTCTTTGCGGCCGAGGTCATTCCGCACTTCCAGGGCCAGGCGCAGCCGACGTTGGAGGCAGCCGCCCGCGCCACCGACGTGCGGGAGAACCTGGCGGCGACGCAGCTGAGCGCCATCGAGCACATGACCAAGAAGTACGAGGCCGAAAAGGGCGGCTAGGTTTCGTTGCGGGCGGAAAGGCGGTGCGCTGGTTGCGGGCGAAGTCGGCGGGCAAATAACATAACCAGGTGAACTAAAACCGCGACCGCCCCCGATGCCGCCCCCAGCTAATGGGAAATCTCCTCCGCTCAGCTACCGAGCCGATCGCGGTACTGCGGACAGTACTCGTTGACCGACAGCGTGAAGAAGGTTCTGGCTAAGTCGGCGTCGACGGCTAGGTATCGAGATATGCGATCTGTGACCTGACCGGGGTGTCTGTTGAGGCTGAGAAAATAGCACGCCGACCGTGCGGTGCTGATCAAGTTGTCAGACGCTTGCTGGAATCCGAGACCCTTGAGTTGGCTCACGAAGCCGGAGTTGTCGGCCTGTACTGGCGGCGACAGTACAAGCGATACCCCGATGAGTGCGGCTCCGATCGCGATCGCAACTTTATGCATTCGGATTCCTCTGTGGCAGAAGGGTGTTCGTCACTATCCCGATGGGCATGCGGTCAGTTCGGGCACAGGTGCAGGAATGCCAGTTGCGAGATGGCGGGCGTGACCATCGTCGCCCCGGAGCCGACAATACCGATGTCCCGCTGTTCGCAGACATAACGACCGAGGCTCAGCAACTCGCCGTCGCTGCGGAACTCCGCGGGATCGCGGTATTGCGAGAAGACCTGGCGTAGTTGAGTGAGGTACTCCACCTCAGCGGGGGATAACGGGGTCAACGGCTCGGCCGAGGCAGAAGGCGCGCCCGTCAGGGGTACGACGAGTGCCAGAAGCGACCCCATCAAGAGATGCCTTGCGATGGTCAACGCTGTCTCCTCCCTGCGGCAGGTGATCGGGACGGCCGCGAGTCCAGGGCCTATCTTGCTTCCCGAATGCTGCACCTTTGCACCAGATCGCTTGCTGGCGCAAGTGTGACATGTGGCGGGGCGCATTCACCGGGTTTCCGACGGACTCACCGAGATCCCGGTGATGTAGGGAGGTTTCCAAGTCGGCGATGTCGACCATTGTGCCCCCGAACTGATTTCACCTGATCCAACGTCACGCCCGGGATAGAGCGGAGCTGGATCGACGCATCGTGCCGGAAGGCCCGCAGCCCGTCGCCGTCACCCGCGAGTCGACCCGACATTTGCTGGTTTTGCACGCGGTTGCTTGCAAAGGCGTAAATTCCTGCGGTGCGTCGGCTAGAAAGGGGTTTGTGGTCATCGTCACAGCGTGATTTACTAACCTGGTTAGTGTTTTAGTCTCAGCGGGTGCAGTCGGGTCGTTAAGCAGGGCAGAAAGGGGGCAGTGTGGCCAAACAGGTCGCAGGCTCTGCGTCACCGCAGGTCTTGACTTCGGCCGTGGCCACCGCGGGTCAGGCGGCGTCGAAGGCGGCCGCTGTTCCGACGCGCGCGGCGGGCACCACTGGTCGCGGCGTACGTCTGGCCGTCGACGTGCTGTATTACGCGGTCGTCGACGCGATCACACTTCGGCTGCCGGTGCGGGAATTCCTGTGGCAGGCCTGGGTCCTGCTGAAGGTGACCGCGATCCCCGCGCTGCTGATGGCCATCCCATTCGGCGCCATGGTCACAATCGTGACATCCGGCCTGGTTGCCCAGGTCGGCGCCACCGCCTTGCTCGGCGCGGCCAGCGGCGTTGGCGTCGTGCGACAGGGTGCGCCCATCACCGCGGGGCTACTGATGGGGGGCGCCGCGGCGTCTGCCATCGCATCCGACTTCGGTGCTCGCGCCATGCGTGAGGAACTCGATGCCATGCGGGTTCTCGGCATCGACCCGGTACGTCGCCTGGTGGTGCCGCGGTTCCTGGCGCTCATCCTGATCGCTCCCATTCTGTGCCTGATCATCATCGCGTCGGGGGCCGGCGCCGCCTTCCTGCTCTCGGTCACGGTCAACGACGTGGCCACCGGCAGTTTCTGGAACTCTTTCGGGACATTCGCCAAGATGACCGATGTATGGTTCGCCATCGCAAAGAGCATGATCTTCGCCGCCATCGTGGCGATCATCTCGTCGTTGCGAGGGATGGAAGCCAAGGGCGGTCCGCGAGGTGTCGCCGATGCCGTTAACGCGGCGGTCGTGATCAACGTCGTGCTCATCGTTTTCGCGAATCTGGCGATCACCCAGATACAGACCATGTTCTTTCCGACGGCGATCGCGTAATGGCAGCCCCCTCCGTTCTGTGGCATAACCGCGTGTTCACAACGCGCGCTATGACGAAGCCCTTGCGCGTAGTCGGTCAGTGGGCCCTGTTCATCGGGCAGACGTTCTTCTACCTGCCGTTGACGGTGCGCCGATACACCCGACAAACCTTGGCTGCGACGATCAACCTCGGGTGGGGCAGGGGCTCGCTTATCGTCGACGGCGGCACGATCAGCGTGCTGCTCATCCTCGGCATGGCGGTTGGCGCCTCGTTGGCGATCGAGGCGCTCGCCACCCTCAACATCATCGGGTTCGGACCGTTGGCGGGGCTGATCGGCGGGGTCGGGGCCGTGCGGGTGATCGGACCACTGGTCGCCGGCATCGCGTTCGCCGCGCAGGCGGGGACCCGAATGACCGCCGAGATCGGTGCCATGCGGATCTCCGACGAGATCGACGCGGTCGAGGTCATGGGTCTTCGGCCGATACCGTTTGTGGTCGGCACGCGCATGATCGGCGGCTTGCTTTGCGTCATACCGGGTTACCTGCTCACACTGGTGGCGACCTTTTTCGTGATGGACACGGTGGTCACGCTCAGCGGTGAACCGGGCGGAACCTACGACCACTACTTCATCCAGTTCCTGACGCCGATAGATCTTCTCTACTCGCTGATCAAAGCGACCACGTACTGCGTTGCGGCCACGCTGATCCACTGCTACTACGGCTATTTCGCGTCGGGCGGGCCGGTGGGCGTCGGCGAGGCGTCGGGACGGGCAGTGCGCGCAAGCCTGGTGACGATCATGATCCTGGATGTCACGACCACAGTGCTGCTGTGGGGTCTGCAACCCGAGTTCGTATTCAAAGGATAACGCGCCGCCATGCTTAGAGGCTCAACGAAGTATCAGGACCGGGTGTTGTCGAGCATCGGTCTGGTCGTGCTGCTCTGCATTGCCCTGGTTGCGCTCCTGTTCACCGCGAACCCGTTCGGCGGCCGGTCCGGCGATCGGCTTTCGGTCGTGATCAACACGCCCTATGTCGGGCAGGGCGTGGAGGCGGGCACCCCGGTCGTGCTGCACGGCGTCGAGGTAGGCCGGGTCGCCAACGTCGCCACTACGGCAGACGGGGGCGTCCGGTTGGTCACGGACTTGCAGAAGACGCCGGTGCACGGCCTGACCGACGCGATGAGCGTTGACTTCCGGACCATCAACTACTTCGGCGTCTCAGGGATAAACCT
Source organism: Mycolicibacterium holsaticum DSM 44478 = JCM 12374 (assembly GCF_019645835.1). NCBI lineage: Bacteria > Bacillati > Actinomycetota > Actinomycetes > Mycobacteriales > Mycobacteriaceae > Mycobacterium > Mycolicibacterium holsaticum. The sequence goes on along the minus strand of NZ_CP080998.1, from coordinate 5,539,971 downwards.
GGATCCCAAACCCGGCGGGCAGGTACTTCGCGACGGCAGTGAGGTCAGCGTGCAGCCGACGGGCAATTTCACCCTGTCGGAGCTGCTTGCGCAGCTTGGCGACGTGTCGACGGCTTCCTTGACACCGCAGCTGATCCAGGTCATGGACCGTGTCACCCGGTACACCGACGGGCTCAATCCGTTGTTCGAAACCGCGATCAGCGTGACGCAGGCGGTCGCCGACGTGCAGACCGTGCCAACCGAGCATCTGCTGGCCAATACGACATCGATCGTCGCGGCGTTCCCGGAATTCAACGACGTCGCGATCGAGTCCACCAGAAGGCTCATCGATTACAGCTACTACCCGGGTCAGACTTTCCCGCCGGCGGCCACGATCGCGCGGCCGATCACCCCGCCCTTCCTGGAGGGGGTGACGGTGCCGAACCTTGCCGATGTCAGCGAGGAGTTCTTTCAGAACGTCACCACAGAATTCAGTCGAACCGCCTCACAGGGTCTCTTCGCGGCCGTGGGCAAACTGCTCGGCAGTCATGTGGATGACCTGGTCCCGATGATCTCCGGGATCAAAGCGCTTACGGACACGACGCCACCGCTGCTGCGTCCAGGCGACATCGCCCAGAAGCTCGCGGAGTTACGGACCCGATTCGAGACGCTATACGCGGGCAACGGTGATCAGCGGGCGATGTCGGTCCGCGTCGTGCTGGACAGCCTGCCCGGTGTGGCGGCACCTCTGGGAATCGTAATGGGAGGTGCGGAATGAGTCTGCGGGCCTCATCGTGGCGCATCTTTCTGGCCATCGCAGTCGCGGTCGGGCTGTTTGTCCTGCTCTCCAATACCCTCACCAACCCGGTGGCGATGGAGACGCGGACGTACGCCGCCGAATTCACCGATGTATCCGGATTACATCCCGACGGCGACGTACGTGTCCGTGGCGTTCGTGTCGGAAAGGTCGAGGCCGTCGACCTCGTGCACCGCGACGGACAGAACGTCGCAAACGTCACGTTCACCCTCGATAAGCAGTACGGCATCGTTGCCATGTCGCGTCTTGCGATCAAGTTCCAGGCCCTTACCGGCGTGCGCTACATCGACGTCACCAACCCTGCGCAGGGTTACCCGGCAGCCGATCTCATCACGGCCGTGCCGACCTCGATGACCCAACCCTCGTTTGACGTGACCGCGCTGTTCAACGGGTTACAACCCGTGCTGGCAACGCTGAACCCGGAAGAGATCAACATCTTCACCGCGAACGCGGCGTCGTTCTTGACCGGCGACGGCAGCGGCTTGGCCCCGCTGCTGGCCAGCATGCGCAGCCTGACCGAGTTCGTCTCGAACCGCCAAGAGGTCGTGTCACAATTGATGCGCAATCTGTCCGATGTGGCCGACTCCATCGCCGGCAAATCCGCGCAGTTCGTCCACCTCATCGATCTGTTCAATCAGCCAGTAGACGCGGCGCTGACGATCCTGGATGAGTTCCGCAAGTCTCTGTTGTACGGGCACGGCTTCTTTGATCCGGTCGTCCGACTGCTCAACAGTGCGGGGCTCAAGCCGGGGAACAATATCGACGAGGCGTTGGATCGCGCATTCAGCAACCTCGACAATTTCTTCGACGCCTTCAAGCTGGTCCCGGTGATGAACGAGAACATCAGACCGCCCGGTGAGAACGACGGAGCGGTTGAGCCGTGTACGCGGGGTCGCCTTCAACTACCGGAGACGATGGACGTGCTGTTGAACGGGCAAAGGGTGGTGTTATGCAATCGCTGAAAACGCCAGGGCTGCTCCGGAACCCGATCGCCTGGGGTGCGCTGGCAATCGCCTTCGCGCTCGTGGTGGCGCTCGTGCTGGCGTACATCTACTTCCACCCGCCGGGTCAGAGCAAGCTTGTCGCCTTCTATACCGACGACGCAGCGTCGATCCGTGTCGGTGACGACGTACGGATGGCGGGTATCACCGTGGGCAGGGTCGAGAAACTCTCGCTTGAGCCGACGCAGGTCCGGGTCACCGCGCGGGTCAACGACGACGCATTCGTCGGTGACCAGTCGCAGGTCGATGTCCGGATGCTCACCGTTGTCGGTGGCTACTACGTGAACGTGGTATCGATCGGTGACAGCCCACTGGGCGATGCCGCCATCCCCCTCGCTCGAGTAACCATGCCGTACAACCTCATTCGTACTCTGACCGACTCCACCAAGATCACTGAAAACGTGAACACCAAACCGTTGAATGAGTCGCTCAACCAACTCCAGCAGGGCCTCACCGGCACGAACGTCGAGGTGGTGTCCACCGTCGTCGATGCGGGCAACGCGATCATGTCGGCGGTGGACCGGCAGCGAGGACAGGTGAGCAACATCCTCAACATGTCCGATGAGTACATTCGAGCGCTCGCCGATTACCGCGACAAGTTTGAACAGCTGGTTAGGAAGGTATCGATCCTGACCCAGACGCTGGTTCTCTACAACGGGGGAATGACGGCCACGATCGGCGGATTGGGGACGGCGCTCATGCAACTCAAGACCGTCGGCGATTTCTATGAAGGCCATCGAGTGCAGTTCGTCGAGAAAGTCCAGCAGTATCTGCACAAGGGACGGTTGTTCGTGGAGAGGAACGACCTGACCATCCGGGCACTCAAGCGCGTGCAGAACTTGCTCGACCGGATTCTGGACGCGCAGAATGCAAGCCCCGCACTGTTGGCCACGGACATCTGCATGCCGGTTCCGGGGAGTCCGTGCTGATGACCCCGACGCCTTCTGACCCCGTGCGTTCTCGCCGCGGCCGGCGCGCGGTGGCCGCGGCGATCGCTGCGGTCGTGACGCTGGCCTGCGGTTCGTGTGCGTCCGTGCGCGAAGGACAGTCCGCCCAGTACTGCGCCATCATGCCCGACAGCATCGGCCTGTATGTCAACAACCCGGTCAGCCAGATGGGCTACGAGATCGGCAGGGTATCTGCGATCACCTCGTCGCCAACCTCGGTCCGCGTCGACTTCACGGTCGATGCACAGCGGTCCCTACCGGAAGACGTTCAAGCGGTCATCAGATCGACCTCAATCCTGGCTGACAGGTCATTGGAACTCGTCGGCAACTATGAGGCAGGACCGAAATTGGCTGTCGGCGAGTGTATTCCGCTCGGCCGCTCGATGACGCCAAAAAGCCTCTCGGAGGTGATTGGCGCATCGACCGACTTTGTCAACTCGATCAGCCCGGCGGATTCGACGAACGTCGCCGGTGTCCTGCAGGGCTTCGACGAGGCGCTGCGCGGCCAAGGACCCAACGCCAACATGCTGCTGACCACCACGGCATCGGTGCTGGATTCGCCCGACCAGGCAATCGGTGATCTGGGTTCCATCACCACGAATCTCGGTGTATTGACGTCCAGCCTGGTCGATCTGGAACCGACATTGAAGGGTGTGTTCTCCGATGCCGATTTCATCGCACCGGAACTCGTGACCGTCAGCTGGCACACCACGGAGGCGTACGAGGGCATCATTCCCGTCCTCACGATGGCCGCAGACCTCGAGTCCCAGCTCGGCCCGCAGATCCAGCAGACACTCGACGCGGTGTCGGTCCAGATCAGGAAGATGACGCCACGCGCCCCCTTCTACGCGAGCGTTCTGAATATCGCGCCCCGCCTGCTCAACGGCGTGGTGAACCAGGTCAACAGCCACCAGCCCGAGATCCTTCGGTATCGCCCGCCGCTGTACCGTGTCCGCACTCCGGACGGTGTGCTGCAGTGCAACATCATGAATGCGTCGGTGCCGGGCAGTTGCGCCAACGTGCAGGGCACCCCGTATGCGGTGGATGTCGCATTGCTTCAGTACGTTCTGACGGAGGCGAACCGATGAGGCGGCAATTCGCGCGGGTCGCGTTCGTAACCGCTTGCACTGTGGCGATTTCGTCATGTGCATCCGTCAATTTCAACGCAATCCCCAGCCCGGGTGCGTCTTTCGCTGACGGTTACGACATCGGCATGGAGTTCGAGAGCGTCCTGAACCTACCCGAAGGCACCAAAGTAATGCTTGACGGTGTGACCGTCGGCGTTGTCTCCGATATGACATTGGATCCGGACTTCGTGAAGGTCACCGCGCGGTTGGGCCGCGACGTCGCCGTCCCATCGAACATCCAGGCGGTGCTCGAGCAGACGACGGTCCTCGGCGACATCTATGTCGCGCTGGAACGTCCCCCGGTCGGAACTCCATCCGCGCCCAAACTGTCGCCGGGCGCGTCGATCCCCCTCGCCCAGACGACGTCTCCGCCACAGTTGGAGGACACGATCGCCAGCCTCGCGAACTTCATGTCGAGTGGGTCCATCCAACGGGCACAGAACACCGTCGTCAGGCTCAATCGCGTGACTCCGTCGAGTGAAGAGGTACGTCGTCTGACGGGGCAGGTGGACGAAAGCCTCGAGGCGCTCTCAGCGAACATCGATCAGGTGGACGAACTGCTCGACGGGGCGTCGCGAACCGCCGCCACCCTGAACGCGCACATACCGGAGTTCGACTTCTTGCTCGCACCCGCTGGTCAGCTCAACATGGAGCGCTTCATCACCCTCAGCAACTTCGTTGCTACCCTGCTACCCGGTGTCGGCAGCATTGGCTCCGGTGGCTACTGGCTGGTGCCGTTCCTGAACTCGATGGCCGACACCATGGATGCGGTTCAGCACTCGAAGGTGGCGGTCGAAGACGAGATACCCAAGTGGCGCAGGCTTTTCACCGATTCATTCCTCCCGCAGGACAAATATCCGGCGATCAACATCACGTCGATCGTGGGGCCGGACGGCCGGGAGTTGTCGGGCAACGTGCAAGACGTGCTGCGGATGCTGGGAGCGATGCCATGAGAAACGCCGTGAGGCTGCGCGACGTGATCTCCTTCCTGGCGTTCGGTGCGATCGTCGTGTTCGTTCTCGCCTACTTTGCCGCACTCGGACTGCGTGTCGCTCCGCCCGACGATCGAACCACCTTGTCCATGGAGGTTCCGGACATCAACGGGCTGGTGGTCGGGTCTAATGTGCTGCTGCGCGGTGTGCCCGTCGGCAAGGTGACCAGCACCGCGACGTCGCTTCAGGCCGCGACCGTGGATTTCTACGTCACCGGCAACCAGCAGATCCCAGTCGACACCGAGTTGCGATTGGAGAATCTGTCGGCGTTGGGCGAGTCCTACATCCTGCTGATGCCGCGCAGTGCGGGTGGACCGATGTTGCAGAGCGGTCAGCGGTTCTCCACCGAGGAAATTGTGCAGCCGCCGTCGGTCTCGGAGTTGGCGACGAGCGTGACGCGCGTGCTCAGTCAGATGGAACCCGGCGCCCTCAAACGCGTGATCGGTGAAGCCGACGCCGCCCTGCCGGACCCGAATACAGCCTTACCGAATATCTCGCGCGCGAGTGTTCTGCTCAACAACACCGTCGAGGAGATGGACGGTCGCGGGCGGCTGCTGCTCGGCAATTTCGAGACGCTGCTCAAGAATGCCGAATGGGTCAGTCCGATTCTGATCAGCCTCACACCACGCCTTCGGGAGTTCAGCAGGGGATATCAGGACTTCATGAAGCACGTGCCGATCCTCGATCACCGCGGTGAACCCCACAACGTTTCCAACCTGAACAAACTCATGGCGCGTATACAGGGGCTCCTCGACGATCGGGGCGGTGATCTCAAGGTGCTGGGTGAGGCATTGCAGCCGAAGTTGAACATGATTGCCGCCACATTGATGAATTTCGACACCGGACAGCTCCTGGACAACATACTCAAGACAGTTCCGCCCGACGGGACCATCACGCTGCGTGTCACACCGTGACGCAGGCACTGATGATCACGCGTGCCGCGGAGACGGTTCAACGAAAGGTGTAACCATGGACACCGGGACAGACGCAACGGAAACCGCTGCAGGAGTGCAGAACTCACAGGCTACCGAGGCGGTGTCGGCCGATTCCGCGCCCGAGCCCGCAGTTACCCCCGGGGCAGAGGAAGAACCTTCCCACCCGAAGTCGGCGCGCCAGCCGCATTCGGTTTCGGTCAGTATACGCAGCCTGATCGTCGGTGTGGCAATGGCGGTGCTGATCGCGGCGGTTGCGGTCGTCGGCTGGCTGTACATGGACGCGCGCAGCCAGCTTGACGCACAGGCCGCTTCGTCGGCAAACAACTCGCGCGCGGAGAAGATGGCGCTCGATTACGCGGTGAACGCGGCGACGATGGACTACAAAGACCTCCAAGCGTGGAAGGCCAAGCTGGTTGCGGGCACGACCCCGGAGTTGACTAAGAAATTGACCGAGGCGGCCGCCTCGATGGAACAGGTCCTCGTGCCCTTGGAATGGAGTTCGAGCGCGCGACCGCTGGTCGCCAAGGTCAGGTCCAGCAACGACGGCGTCTACGTCGTAGACAGCTTCGTCAGTGTGCAAACGAAGACGATTCAGTCGCCGGAGGCGCTGCAGTCCACGGCGACCTACAGCACCACGATCGACAGCAACAACAGTTGGCAGATCGCAGATGTCGGAGGAATCGGCTCGGCGCTGGAGCCGAACTGACACCCGGAATGTGGAAGAACTGAGGTCGTCGTGATGACGCTGAATGGTCGTTTTTCAACGCGCCCGGGCGCGCGTCGGCGGCGCGCCGTCCTGGGCGTGGTGGCCTTGGCGATGACGGCCCTCGTCACCGGAGCGACCGCCGGTGCCAGCCCCGGTGAACCGCCGCCCCCACCGTCGGACAGTGATCTGATCCGCCCGCTGCCGGTCGTCACGCCAGTCGCGTCGGGGTGGCAGCCGAAGTTCCCCTTTCCGTACGACCAGACGAGGAACAGGGTCACCGATGCCGACATCACGGCGATGGGTGAGATGTGTCAGTGGTTCAATCTCCAGTACGCCACCCTGCGTGCGCAGATCGACCGTCTCCAGTTCAACCGGATCGCCCCCGACGGCAATGATTACGACTACACCCGTGGCAACATCGGGCAGCAGGTGGACATCGTCACCGGCAACATCGCCAAGGCGGTCGACTTCCTGACCCCTCGCGCCCGGGCGCTCACCCAGGCCCAGAATCCATTCGGCGACAACTACTTCCCGATCTATCAAGGAGAGGCCTTCTTCAAGTTGTGGGAACAGTTGTCCAACGTCAACAACGGAATCCTGGCCCATCAGCCGAACTGGTTCACCGGTCCGTCGGTGCACAAGGCGAAGCGGTGGGGCAGCGACATCCACCGCTCACACGTGTGTGAATAGGAGCAAGTGATGACGCGAAGACTAATTCGCCACCCAGGGTTGGCGGTGACGATGCTGGCCGTCGCGATCGCCGGAACGGCGCTGGCGCCGCCGGCGCAGGCCGACCCGGTAGACAGGCTGAAGGCGGCGGTTGATGCAGCTCGCGCAGCATCTTGCGGATCGTTACAGGTTGACCCGATCGTTGAGCAGGCCGCCAAGGAGATCAACGAGTCCAACGACGTTTGGCTCGACCAGGGGTCGCGCGCCGTGCCGGTCCCCGATGCGATGCCACTGCTGAAGGATCTGGGTTATCCAGGCAGTAAATCGACAATTTTGTACGGAGCGGGAAAGACCGAAGCCAATTCGATCAAAGCCCTGTTGCTGCAGGGCTACCGCGACATTCCGGACTGCTCCTACAGCGATATGGGGTTGAGCGTGCTGCAGGGGAATTCAGCCGGCTGGATCATGAGCACCGTGGTGCTGGCTGGGTAAACCTGCGGCCGCGAGAAGCGGCCGCGCATTCACCCAATTGCGTTTGGAAAGGAGCCGCATGAAGCGGATCGCAGTGATGGCGTTCTCGGTATTCGGGGGTCTTGCGAGCGTGATGCAAGCGCCGGCCGCGCATGCGCAGGACATGGTTACGTACGAGATCTTCTCGGATTCAGTCGGCGGGTTGGCCAGCCTCGAGTATCGCGACGTCGCGGGTAAGCATATGCTCCAGCATGTTCCGTTGCCGTGGCGGCTGACGGTCCCCGTCGTGAATGCGACGAGCCCGACGGCCGACGGCGCCGAGTTACGTGCGGATTGGCGGCCGAACTTCCGTACGGCAGCGACCGTTGGGCGGGTCCTGCTCGGGAAGTTCGTGACGGTGCGCATCTATCGAGGCGGAGAGCTGCTCTGCGAAAGCATCCTCGATGTCGGGAACGTGACGTGCTACGGCAGTGTGCCACACCGATCGGTGAACCAATCGTCGCCGGGAAACCTGCCGTGACACGCAGACGGGAGCGATTCAGGCTGATCCGGCACCTATTCGTTGCGGGGGTCCTCACGGCGAACCTGTCGGTGATGGTGTCGCCCGCGGCACATTCGGAACCGACCGCCGATCCGTATCCGGACAGCGATCTGATTCTGAGGTCCTACCACCTGGTGAAATACGACGATTACTTCACCGCGAGTGCGGGCGGCGTGTGGTTCTCAACGCCGCTAGGACTCAACTGCGGGATCTGGGACCGCGGGAGCTTCGGCTGCGCGGGTGACATCCGAGGCGCACCACCCGGTACCCACAACGTCGGCTGGGTCAACGGAAACATCGTCACCCGGTACGACTGGTTGCTCGGAATACAGTTCCCCCCGGGGCGCGCCGAGCGTGAGTTACCGGCTCGCAGCTACATCGAGTACAACGGCACGCGGTGCGCGACGATGGCCGACTCCAGCACCTACTGTTCGCGCGGTCCGTTCAAGTTCTTCGTCACGCCGACCGGGACGTGGCTCAGCCCGCCGTGACGATTTCAGAGTCCGAGCACGCGTTGGAGGTGCTGAAGTGGTGGTAGCCGCTAGGGAAATTCGCGCGCGGCGTGCACAATTGGCCGGGCTAGGATTGGTTGGTGCTGGGGTCGCGCACTTCATCGCCCCGCAATTGTTCGATTCGATGGTTGCGTCGGTTTTCGGGAGGGACACCCGAAAGCACGTCTTCATCAACGGCTGTATCGAAACCGCGCTGGGCGCAGGCATCGCAGTCGGCCGCACGCGACCGATTGCGATCGTCGCAATGGTCGGTTATGTGTGCTACCTAGCGGGAAGCTTCCTGCGCAACCGGTGATGCCCCTATGAGAGCCGCCGACGCGCGGCGTGGCCTCGGCGCCACTTCATGCAAACTCTACTAACCGGGTCAGACAACGGATTTGGCGCGGGACAGCCCATGCTGGTCGCGGAGTTCTAAAGGGACTCACCCCGCCATGGTCGATTGCCCCAGCGGTCGATGTGCGTAACCTCACCCACCGGAAGGCGGGTGTTTGGTCCATACTTTCCGCGCGGCCAGCCGAGTGGAATCACGCCCACCGGTGTGACGCTGCGAGGCAACCCGAGAATGCGGCGCAGCTTTCCGAGCCGCCAGAGAGGCAGTGAGATGAAGCCTGCGCCGAGGCCTACGGCGCGCGCCGCGAGCAACAGATTCTGCGTTGCCGGATAAACCGAGGCGTAAGGCGCGGAGTTCAGCAGGATCGGCCGACGCGGAATACGACCTGACCAACACACGACGATTACCACGGGTATTTCGTGGAAATGGTCGCGTTGCCACTCGATTGCCTTCCACGTGCGAGCCCACGCTGTGTCGGTGCGCACTCGCCGACGGTAGTACAACGACATGAAAGGAAAGCCGCCGCGGTTCAATCGCGCTAGCTCCGCTCGTACAGCCGGGTCTTTGACGATGACGAAGGCGGACTTCTGCTCGTTACCCCCGTTGGGCGCTTTTATCGCGAGTTCGATAACACGCTGGAGTACAGCATCTTCCACCGCGTCGGGATACAAGCGCCGGATCGCCCGCTGCGTCTCGATCACCTCCTGGAGGGGCATCGTCAGCCCGCGCAGCGCAGCATCGACCGTCGGGATGACTCCGGGAGGCACTGGGTTTTCTGTCACCACGAGCACCCTTTCAGTAACTCGACGCGGACCATTCAGGCCAGTCCGGCGTCGACTCGAGCGCGTCCACCCCGTGACGGCACCGATGCCATGGGCCGCTTCCAGTACCGCTGAATCGGCTTCGGTGCAACGGAGTTCGGGATGAGCGGCTGAAGTTTCATAATCGCACTTCTTCTACTCTCCACGAAGCCGGCGGCCGAAGGCCTATATATTAACCTGGTTATATAATACTGTACGCTGCACTCGTCGCGACGGCCGCAGCTCACCTCGGGCCGACGCCGGCCACCTCGAAGAGGCCTCAAGCCCGGTATCGGCCAGCTGTGAAACGCAAGGTGACTACGCGGATATGCGTTCGGCCGCCGTGCTGAGCCTGGATAGCGTCGCGGCCATACCGTGTGCCAGCTTGCGGGGCCGCCGCAGTACACGGTCCGCGATCAGTACCGCCCTCGGCGTACCCACGGTCTGGAATCGTTCAGTGAGCAGCGTTCCGGTTCCATCAGGGCTCAGCTCGTAGCTCCACCGCGTCAGCGCGCCAGTAGAGTGGCTTGCGCCGTATACGAACTGATGTGGCCGATCGGCTATTTCGATCTCACAGGTCGTTGCCCAGGTCAGCGGACCCCACCGATTCGACCCGCGAAACCGTGCGCCCACGACTGCGCGATCGGCTCCGTCGAGCCATTGTCCGCCGGTGCACTCCGGGCTCCATTCGCCCATCCGGGTGATGTCGGTGAGCAGCTCCCAGATGACTTCGGGTGGCGCTGCGCTTCGCCGACTGGCGCTACCGGAAATCGGCTTCATGACGCGGCCTGTGATGCGGACGTGGCGTTCGGCGGCTCTTCCGTGAGCAGCAAAGCACCTGGCGGCGCCAACTCGACGATCGGGTCCATGGTTTTCCGTTTCCGTTCCGTCGACGGTACACAATGCTATAACCTAGTTGGTATATTCGCACAAGAGACCAATCCGCACCAGTAGTCCGACAGGAAGGGTGGGGCTGACCGTTTCCACAGACTTGCTGGTCGAGGACCTCGTTGCGAGACAGGCCCGTCACCGTCCGGACCACATCGCCATCCAACATGGCGACGGTGCCCTCACCTACCGGGACTCGGACCGTCTAGCGGATCGGTTGGCGGCCGGATTCGCGCATTTCGCTCAGTTGCGTCTTTGGCGATGACGAAGACGGACTTCTGTTCGTTGCCGCACCCTCCAGCGATTCGAAGTGGGCCGTTCGCGGCCGCTACCTCCGCCAATCAAACGTATCAAACACTAACCTGGTTATAGGATAATAACGTCGGCTCAGTCGTCAGGAGCGCTGCACTCGCGCGAGGAGGGAAGTCGCATGACTGCCCAGGAGAAGATCACGTTCTGCCGGCTGTGTGAGCAGATGTGTGGTCTGCGGGTCACCGTCGACAACGGGGTCGTGACCCGCATCAGGGCGGACCGCGAGCATCCCCTGACGCGTGGGTTTGCCTGCCCGAAGGGGCTGGCGGCCAACGAAATTCAGTACGATCCCGCGCGGGTCACCACGCCGCTGCGGCGCACCGCTTCAGGTGGATTCGAACCGGTCACCTGGAGCGCCGCGCTGCACGAGATCGGAACCCGCCTCCGCGGCGTCATCGATCGATACGGCCCGGAATCGATCGGCATGTATCAGGGCAACCCCGCGGCATACAGCATCGGCCACTATTTTTTTGCCAAGGGCATGATGGACGCGCTGGGTAGTCCGCACTTCTACAGTCCCGCATCCCAAGACACCAGCAGCCGTTTCGCGGCCTCGTACTTCCTGTACGGGTCACCGGTCAGCGTTCCCATCCCGGACTTGCCGCGGACCGACTTCCTGCTGATGGTCGGCGCCAACCCGTTTGTCTCACATGGCTCCCTGATGCAGGGGGGTCTGGTTCGAGTCGACATGCAGGAGATCGTGGAGCGTGGCGGCCGGGTGGTCATCGTCGATCCACGCCGCACCGAGACAGCCGAACGCTTCGAGCATGTCGCCGTCCTGCCCGACGGTGACGCGTGGCTGTTGCTGGCGCTGCTGAACGTCATCTTCGCCGACGGGCTCCAGCACCCGAGGGCCGCGGCGATCGCGACGGGTCTGCCGCAGCTGCGGCAGGCCGTGCAGTCCTTCACACCCGCGGCGACCGAGAAGCATTCGGGTGTGCCCGCGGCCGTTGCCCGGGACCTGGCCCGCAGTCTCGCGGCGGCCCCGCGCGCGGCGGTGTACGGCCGGGTCGGCGCCTGCGTGGGCAGCTACGGAACGCTGGTGAACTTTCTGCTCGACGCGCTGAACGTGGTAACCGGAAATCTGGACCGCCCCGGCGGCGCCGTGTTCACCACACCGCCGATCGACTTCTGGGGGATCGCTCGAAACGGCGGGTTCGACACCTACGGGGCCAGGCATACCCGGATCGGTGGCTACCCGGACGTGGTCGGCATGATGCCCGCCGGGATCCTGGCCGATGAGATCACCACACCGGGCCCGGGCCAGATCCGCGCCATGTTCGTCAGCGCGGGGAACCCGGTGCTGTCGGTCCCCAACGGCCCGGCCCTCAAAGCTGCGCTCGAGACCGTCGACCTCATGGTGAGTATCGACTTGTACATCAACGAAACCAACAGCACCGCCGACTACATCCTGCCGAGCACGACCTTCCTCGAACGAGAGGACGTCAATGGTCTGGTGCTGCCCTACCAATACCGCACTTTCGTGCAGTGGACCCCGGCAGTGGTGCCGCCACTGGGTCAGGCTCGCGAGGAGTGGACGATCATCCGGGACATCAGCGCCCAGCTCGGCCTCGTTGCGTCCAGTTCGCCACTGATCAGACGGCTGGGCCGGTTCGCCCGTCGGTTGACGCCCGCGCTGATGCTGGACATGATGCTGCGCTTCGGTTCCGCCGGCGACCGTCTCGGTCTTCGCCGCGGCGGGCTGAGTCGGCGTCGCCTGCTGTCTCGTCCGCGGGGCGTGTTGGTGGCTGAGGAGGTGAAAACCGGTGTGCTGGAACGGGTGATCACCCGGCCCGACGGCCGGGTGAACCTTGCGCCGCCGGAGATCATCACCGTGGCGCAGGGTTTGTTCGACGAGGTGCGCGACGCCGCCGTGGGGCCGTATCCGCTGCGGCTCTTCGGCCGCCGTGAACTGCGCTCGCTCAATTCGTTCACGCACAACTCTCGTCGACTCAACCCGCGGGCGGTCGCGCCTGCGCTGCTCATGCACCCCGACGATGTGCAGCGATTCGGATTGCAGGACGGCGCCACGGTCCTCATCGAATCCGCCACCGGTGCGGTGCGGGCACAACTGTCGAGCACCGACACGGTCATCGTCGGAGCCGTCTGCCTCCCGCACGGCTGGGGGCACAACGGCGACGGCAACTGGCAGCACGCCAATGCCACCGGGGGTGCCAACTTCAACGCCCTGACCGCCAGCGGGGCGGGCGCCCTGGAACCGCTGGCGGCGATGTCGATTCTCAACGGCGTGCGCGTGAAGGTCAGCGCACTGGACTGACCCGAGGCGGACGGGATGGAAGGACCGAGTTGGCGAAGACGGGCAACACCATTTGCCAGATCTGTCTGACGAACTGCGGCATCGAGATCACGGTGGACGAAGCGAGCAACGCCTACTCATGGGTGACTTCTGTCGGAAGGGCAAGACGGCCAACGGGGTCGTCCAGCATCCGCCGGCCGTCCCCGGTCAAGCTGGCCGCGGTCGATGGCCTGCTGGCCGCCGCGCAAGTGTGAGGCATTGGCGGACAAGCGAAACCCAAGCCGCCTGCATCGTCACCTCCGTGCAATCTCGCATCTTCCGCGGATCGGATAAATCATATAACCTGGTTGTCGTAATCCAAATGAACCGATCTGCGCTGATCGTTCGACCGGAAGGGTGGGCCGACGATTTCCACAGAATTGCTGGTCGCCGACCTCGTTGCCAGACAAGCCCGTCGCTGTCCCGACCACATCGCCATCCAACATGCCGACGGTGCCGTCACCTACCGGGAGTTGAACCGTCTGGCGGACGGGTTGGCGGCGGGGTTCGCGGCTTCCGGCGTTGCGTCGGGTGATCGGATTACGCTCCTTGCGTCCAACTCTGCGCAGTATCTGCAAGTCCTGCTCGCATGTTCGAGCATTGGAGCGACGTTGGTGCCGATCAACGTCCGCTTGATCGCCGAGGAGGTCCGCTTCCAAGCTGAAGACGCCAACTCGCGATTCGCGGTGATCGACCCGGCATTGGTTTCGGTGGCCACGGACGCTGGGTTGTTCGAACGCACCGTCTGGCAGACCGGCCCTGAATTGAGCGAACTGGCCGATCGCCATGTGGGCGGGGCCGGGTTGCCTCGGCCCGACGCCGGTTCCACGCTCACCCAGCTCTATACCTCGGGCACCACTGGTCGCCCCAAGGGGTGCCTGCTATCTCAATCAGCTTGGCTTGCGGCTGTTTCGAACCAGATAATGGGGTTCGGCTTCCGCGGCAGCGACGTGACCACGATTGCCAGCCCGCTGTTTCACGTCTCGGGCTTAGGCCAGGCCTTGACCACTTTCGCCGTGGGCGGCACCGTCGTCCTGCCGACGTCACCATCGGCAGAGGATATCTGGGCGAGCTGCCGTGAATATAAGGTGACGGTGGCCGCGTTTCCCGCCGGCTTGGCAACCGCTCTGCAGCACCCAGCAGCCGCCGAGTCCGGCACGGGCCTGCGCCTGGTTCTCGGTGGGGCGGGTATGGAAAAGCTCGACACGCTCAACCTCTTGGCCGAGAAACTACCTTCGGTCGAATTCGCGGGTATCTACGGCAGCACGGAAGCGGGCGGCTACACGACCCGCAGCACCCTTGACGACGAGATCAGTCACCCCGGCACCATTGGCCGTCTCCTGCCGCTGACCGACGCAATCCTGTTGGACGACACTGGTACACAGGTCGAAGTCGGCGTAGTGGGGGAGTTGGCATTACGGGGTGCCAGCATGATGACCGGCTATTGGAACCTGCCCGCCGAGACCGCCGAGGCGACGGTCGATAACTGGCTTCGCACAGGCGATCTCATGCGGGCCGACGAACAGGGCTACCTCTACTTCGTCGGTCGGTCGAAGGAGATGGTCAAGCCCGGTGGTGAGAACGTCTACACGATCGAAGTCGAGCAGGCGTTGCTGAAACATCCTCGAGTGAGCGAGGTGGCCGTCATCGGCGTCCCCGACGAACGTTGGGGCGAGGCGGTGAAGGCAGTCGTCGTGGCGAACGGCCCGGTCGAACCCCGAGAACTCGACGCTTGGTGTCTCGGACGGCTGGCCCCGTACAAGCGACCACGATGGTACGAGTTCCGCCAGAGCACGCTGCCCCGCACGGCGATGGGGAAGGTACCGAAAGCCGAGCTTCGGGCCGGTCATGATCCGAAGACGTCGATCCGCCTGGATGAGCGAGACCGCGCAGCCACGGAAATGAGGGACTGATGCAGGCAGATTCAGTGAAGATCGGCATCGATATCGGCGGAACCTTCACCGACGGCATCGCGCTTACCCCGGACGGCCGAGTCGCACAGGCAAAGACCCTGTCCACGCACGACACCAACCCGGCAGACGGAGTGATGCGAGCCGTGGCATTGCTGGCCGCGAGTCTCGGACACGACGTCGAGACGCTGCTGCAGACAACAGACCGGTTCAGCCATGGCACGACGATCGGCACCAACCTGGTCGTCGAGCGCAAGGGCACCCGCGTCGGCCTGATCACGACCCGCGGTCACGGCGACAACCTTCGAATCATGCGGGGCGCAGGCAGAGTGGCTGGCCTGCCGATCGATCGCGTTTTCGACGTGCAAAAGACCAAGAAGCCCGCGGCGCTCGTAGCACCCGCCTGCGTTCTCGAGGTCGATGAACGCGTCGACCGCCACGGGGAGGTGCTGGTCGCTCCTGATCTGCCACGTATCCGCGCGCAGCTCGAA
This sequence comes from Mycolicibacterium holsaticum DSM 44478 = JCM 12374, assembly GCF_019645835.1. NCBI lineage: Bacteria > Bacillati > Actinomycetota > Actinomycetes > Mycobacteriales > Mycobacteriaceae > Mycobacterium > Mycolicibacterium holsaticum. The sequence continues at coordinate 5,524,246 of NZ_CP080998.1, read as the reverse complement.
GAGTTCCTGAAATCACAGCCGATCGACGCATTGGCGATCAGCCTGCTGTGGTCGTTCAAGAATCCCGTCCACGAGGAACAGATCGCGGCGCTGGCCCGCGACATCCGGCCGGATCTGTTCCTGAGCCTGTCCTCGCAGGTTTCGCCGCGCCTCGGCGAGTTCGAGCGCACCGTGGCAACCGTGCTGAACGGTTACATCGGTCCAGCCAGCCGCAAATACATGACCGAGACGGCACACCGGCTGCGCAGTCGGGGACTGAGCAACGAACTCCTGATCATGCAATCCCATGGCGGCGTGGTTCCGGTGACCACCGCCGTCGATGTTCCGCTGGCCACACTTGATTCCGGTCCGACCGGTGGATTGGCCGCCGCAGCCGGCCTCGCGACAACGCTGGAGCAGCTCAACGTCGTAGCAACCGACATGGGAGGCACCAGCTTTGATGTCGGGCTGGTGGTGGGTGGTGAGCCGGTGCTCGCAGAAGCGCGGGTGATCGACCAGTACACCTACCGCGCACCGGCGCTCGATGTGCGCTCGATCGCGTGTGGCGGGGGCTCTGTGGCGTGGATCGACCCCTACTCAGGATCGCTGCGAGTCGGCCCGTCCTCAGCGGGCAGCAACCCCGGCCCGGTCTGCTATGCACGGGGTGGCACTGAGCCGACAGTGACCGATGCCGATCTCGTGCTTGGCCTGCTGGATCCGGGCGGATTTCTGGGCGGCACCATGTCGTTGGACATCGACGCCGCTCGGGCTGCGTTGGCCGAATTGGGCGCGGGGTTGGGACTTTCGGCCGAGGAGACGGCGGCTGGAATACTGCGAATCAACAACAACAACGCCGCGACGTTGATCCGGCAACGCACGGTTGAACAGGGCCTGGATCCCCGTGAGTTCATGATCTACGCCTTCGGCGGCGCCGGCCCAGTGCATGCGTGGGGTTTTGCTGCCGACCTTGGGGCTGCCGGCGTGCTGATCCCATTGGGTAACGGCGCATCGGCATTGTCCGCGTACGGAATTGCTTCCACTGACGTGTTCCGGTATTTCGACACCGAGTGTCTGCTGCCCGCGCCGTTCGACCACGAAGAGTTCGATCGTCTGTTGTACCAACTGGAAACGACGGCGTCCAAGGCGCTGACGGAGGTCGGCTTCGACCCCGACCAGATATTGCTCGACCGCTTCGCCCTACTGCGTTACGCCGAGCAGTACGCGTACAGCATCCGGCTCCCCCTGGCCGACGGCGACGCCGAGAAATGGACGGCGGACCTGTCGGCCCGTTTCACTGACGCCTACTCGCGGCTCTATGGGTCCGGAGCGGTGTCGTTGTTCCACGGAATCGAGGCCTTTGCACTTCGGGTTCGTGCGCGGATCGCTTCCGGGGCACGTCCCCAGCCGCAATCAGACGGATCGACCCGTTGTCACCACGCAACGAAGGACGTGTTCTGGCCCGACGCGATGCGCTGGGTGACCACTTTGATCTGGGACGGCAGCGATCTCGCTGCCGACAGCCCCGTTGCCGGCCCCGCGATCGTGCAACTGCCGCACACCTCGGTTTCAGTGCCGGCCGGACACCGGTTGACCCGTGACCTGTGGGGCAATCTCCTGCTACAGCCCGTGGAGGCGACGTGACGTCGGACGGCCAGACAATTCAAGCGGCCCCACAAGCCCGCTACTGGGACGGGGTGCAACGCCCCTACATACCCGGGGCCCGGTTGGACATTGCGCCGAATCTATCGCTTCATACCGACGTGGCCGAAGATCTTGATCCGGTCACCTACGAAGTCATCCGGTATTCGCTGCTTCAACTGAACTTCGAGCATGCATCGCTGCTATGCCGCCTGGCGATTTCACCCGCGGTGATGATCGCCCGCGACATGCAAACGACCTTGCTGACCGAAGACGGCGATGTGCCGTTCATGGGTCCCGGACTGCAGTATTTCGCCACCGCGAGTTCGCTGATCGCCAAATGGGCGCTCGAGCACCGCGCCGCCAATCCTGGCATCCGCGCGGGCGATATGTTCATTTCCAACGACCCGTACGTCGGCTCACCTCATCAGCCCGACACGTGTATCGCCGCGCCGGTATTCGTCGACGGCGGCCTGTTCGGCTGGGTCACCAACACGATGCACCACCTCGACATCGGTGGTATCAAGTTGGGCAGCACCGACGAGGCGGCCGAAGACATCTTCCAGGAGGGCATTTGTCTTCCGCCGACCACGGTCATGTCCGGCGGCCAGATCCGCAACGACGTCGTCGACCTGTTCGCCCGGTCGAGCCGGTTATCCCCCATGGTGGGAATGGATTTGCGCGCCAGCATCGCGGCCTGCGGCCGGGCGCGCGACCAGCTCAGCGCGCTGGTCGCCAAGTACGGTGCCGGAGCGGTCAAAGCGGTGATGCGAGGCACCATGGTCGCGGCCCGGCAGATCTTCGAGGAGCGGTTGGCTCAGATTCCCGACGGGCGCTGGGTGCATCGGGTGTACGCCGAAACCTGTCGCCCCGGCGACGATGGGGTATACCGAATTCAGGTCGGCGTCACCAAAGAGGGCGGGCGCCTGGTGATCGACAATCGAGGTACCGATCCGCAAGCCGGTTCGCTGAACTGCGGATTCGGAGCGTTCTCGGGTGCGGTGCTGGCGGCCGTTACCGCGAATCTGGTCTCCGATCTGTCGGGTTGCTACGGGGGCGTGTACGCCAATGTCGATTTCGAGCTCGAACCCGGACTACTCAATTGCGCCGAGTTTCCCGCCGCCGTGGGACCGGTCGGCTCGCGCAATGCGATGTTGAACATCAACGCCGCGGCGGTTGCGGTCGCAAAGATGATGTCGTGCGGCACGCCTGCCGTCCGCGCCCGGGCGCTCGGGCCCAACACGACCAACTTCTACGGGGCGATCTGCGCGGGGTCAACGCCGACGAACGGCCCATTCCAGATGTTCGACGCCGACGGCATGATCGGAGCGCTGAGCGCACGTGCCGACGAAGACGGCGTAGACGCCGGCGGGCACTTCTGGATCCCCGAAGGCATCGGCGCCAACGTCGAACACAACGAGCAAAGCAATCCGGTCATCGCGCTGTATCGCCGTCTCGTGTCCGGTGGCGCCGCCGGCGCCGGCCGGTTCCGCGGCGGTCGCGGTGTCGAGGTGGGCTACATGATGCACGGAGCCGACGCTGCCATCCTCTCGCTCTACAAGAATGAAACGATTCCGAAGACACAGGGCCTGTGGGGCGCGAACGCGGGATCGCTTGGCGGGATGCGGGTCAAGACCGAGGCGCACGCGGACACTGTCCTCGCGCAAGGCGCTATACCGCAGGATTTTTCAGAGCTCGATGGTATAGAGACGCCGCTGCCCTTCAGTGGGGGCAGCCACCCTCCGATGACGGAAGGCGACGTGTGGTCGATGACCAATCCCGTCGCACCCGGGCATGGCGACCCGCTGTTACGCGACCCGGACCGGGTAGCCGAAGACCTCGCCGAGGGGGCGTGCTCGGTGGAAACCGCGGCGTCGACCTACGGTGTCGTCTTCGATTCAGCAGGGACTCTGGACGCGGCCGCGACGGCGAAGCAGCGGGCGATCATCCGGCAGCGCCGTCTCGGGTATGCGCCCCGACTCGACTTTCCAGTCGAGAACGCCACGGACGCCGACCGAGTGGGTGATGCGTTGCGCCACACCGACGGGTCATGGTCCTGCCTGTGCGGTGCGGACCTCGGACGCGCGGCCTCTTACAAGGAACTACTTGTCCGGCGAGAGACCCCAGGCGACAAGCTGGGCGCTAGCTATGTCTCGCCGGACCCGCAGATGGCGGCTCGAATGAGCCTGCGCGAGTTCTTTTGTCCGGAGTGCGGTGTGCGGGTCGAGGCGGAGTTGGCCCGAGCCGATGACAGCGACTTGTGCGACATCGAGTTCGCCACGTGACGGTTCCTCCGTCCGCGCCGCACCAGAAACGACAACGACTCTCCAAACACACGAGGAGTAGACACACATGGCAGCCAAGCTCATCCTGTTTGTTCGTCGGCGCGCCGATCTGACGCCCGAGCAGTTCAAGGATCGTTACGAAACGGGGCATGTGCCGCTCGCGCATAGTGTTTCGCCGCTATTACGCAAGTACGTCCGCAACTACCTGAGCCAGTTTCCTGGCGGTCCAGAACCTGAATACGACGCGGTCTCGGAGTTCTGGTTCGACAACATGGCCGACCTCGAGGCGACGGTGGGTTGGGCAGCGAGCGAAGAGGGCCAGGTGCTCGCGCGGGATGAAGCCGAATTCATCGACCGCGACTCGATGCGTCTCTTCATAGCCGATGAGTGCAATCTTGCGGATGACTCGCACGGCTGATCCACCTGTTGCGTGCGCGGAGGTGTTCTTCGTGGGGCTAAAGGTATGCCTTGAGGTTCTGCAGGGCTGCGTCTGCAAAAGGTCCGTGCGCACGTAAGGCCGAATCCGCTAGGGGCATCCGCCGGACCCCGACGCGAGCGAATTCAGCCGCCGTCCCATCGATCCGGTCGGGTGCGTCCGGCCGGCCGAAACGCCACACGGCTCCCTTGGGCGAAGTGACCTCTACGACGAGATCGTCGATCGTTTCTGGCCGCGAGACGCCGCATTCCATCAGCGCATGGGGTATCGCGCGATAGGTGATGTGACAGACGTGGCGGAGCCTGTCGGTATCGACGGGTTCGACACCCAGAGCTGTAAAGCAGTCAAGCCCGTGTGCCCAGGTCTCCATCAGGCGAGCAGTGCATAAGCTGACCGCGGACATCAGGTTGGGCCCCCACGGCACCCGGGCCGCGTCGTCTATTCGCCGGAATGCCGCTAACTGATCATGCCGAGCCTGTCGCCATGACGCCAGCGCTTCGTGACCTGGAGTATTTCCTGCCGGGCTGTCGATGAACGCCGTGTCACCGGAGGCCACCGCGGCGATGATCTTGGCGAAGCGCGCCTCGCCGCCGCCGGTCAGCGACGTTGTCGCCACCTCATCAAACATGGCCAGATGTGCGATCTGATCGCGAACACGCCAGCCCGCGGCAGGTGTGGGAGTGGCCCACTGTGCTTCGTCGAGGCCGGCCACCAGGTCGTCGAGAACCTGCTGTTCGGCAATCAGGTCGTCGAGTACCGATGAATCCATCGAGGCAATGTCCTTCAACCGCACCGTTCGGAAGTTATTCTATTAACTAGGTTATATCTTTAGGAGAACGCTGGGGCGCGTTCTGCCCCACACGTGCGATGTCGCGGTAGTCGGGGCATTACCGGAGATCCTCCCGGCAACGTGAGACGCACCGGTAGAGGCCGGTACCCCGCGGCCTCTGGTGGGCAGTGGCGACTCGAGTCGAGTCGAGCAATTAGGCGCACATTCGCGGCAAAAGACATATCCTGGTTATATATATTGGGGTCCGCACGGCCTGAGGACGGCCTGAGCTTGGTGGGCAAAAGCACGGATAGGAGGTCGGTGATTCTGAGGACGGGCACGCGCCTAGCCGGGCCGGTGTGCGGGGCGCAGATGATCGGCGGGACAGCCGAGGATCTCGACGGCGTCGGGGCGGGCGGAGACACCGTGTTGCTGTGGGGGCGCGAACGCGTGGGGACAGCTTTCAACCCGCGACATCGGCGCGGCCCTTGCGAGCGTTCGGACCGTGTCCTTGTCCCCTCATAACGAATGGGTGTCGTTGCAGATACCCGCATCAGCACGCCTCGGGCATCTCCCGGGCATGGGTTCCCAAGGCTTCGTCTAGGAAGGGCTTGAAGACTGTGCAAACCGGTATCGATGGGCAGACGCCGATCATCGTCGGAGTCGGCCAGATCGCCGACCGTGTCGATGACCCCGGATATCGGGCGTTGTCGCCCATCGACCTCGCTGTGGAGGCGGCCCGTGCGGCAGTGGCCGACACCGGCGCGGATGCTGACGCGCTCATCGCTGCGATTGACGTGGTCGCCGCTACCCGGCAATTCGAGGACTCGACACCGGGAGCGCCTGCACCGCTGGGCAAGTCGTCAGCGTTCACGCTGTCCGTGGCGAATCGCCTCGGCGCAAAGCCCCGACGCGCCGTTCTCGACATCGCCGGCGGGCAGTCACCGCAGCACCTTGTCATCGAGTTCAGCCGCGAGATCGCCGGTGGTAGAGCCGAGGTGGTCGTGGTGACCGGAGCCGAGGCCATATCGACCATCGGGCATCTCGCGAAGTCGGATGACAAACCGGACTTCTCCGACGATCCCGACGACCCAGACGGCATCTTCGAAGATCGCGGCTTCGGACTGAAGGGTCTTGTCACCTTGGAGCAGATCGGGCACGGTCTGATCAACGCACCGGTGCAGTATGGGCTGCTCGAGAATGCGCGACGCTCGGCCCAGGGAAAGTCACGTGTCGAATATGCCGAGGCGATGGGTGAACTGTTTGCTCCGTTCACCGAGATCGCAGCGGCCAACAACCTGGCGGCGGCACGGGATGTGCGAACGGCACGAGAACTCGTCACGGTGACTGAACGCAACCGCGTCATCGCCGAGCCCTACACCCGCTTCCTCGTCGCTCGCGATCTGGTCAATCTGGCCGCCGCGGTGGTGTTGATGTCCGTGGCCACCGCACGCCGGCTCGGTATCGCCGAGGACAACTGGGTGTATCTGCACGGCCAGGCCGAATTGCGAGAGCGGAACCTGCTCGAGCGCAAGGCCCTTGGCGAAGCGCCCTCAGCGGCGACGGCGGTGCGCCACGCCCTCGAGGTGGCAGAGATCGGTATCGACGACATCGACTTCTTCGACTTCTACTCGTGTTTTCCGATCGCCGTCGCCAACATCACCGAAGCCCTCGGCCTTTCCCCGCACGATCCGCGGGGATTGACCCTCACCGGCGGCCTGCCCTACTTCGGAGGTCCGGGCAACAACTACTCGATGCACGCCATCGCTGAGGCGGTCGAGCGCGTACGGGCCAGGCCTGGCAGCCGTGCGATGGTGTCCGCCAACGGTGGTGTGCTGTCGAAGACGTCGGTCGGCATCTACAGCACGACACCGAGCCCGCTGCGCGAAGATGCCAGCGCGTCATTGCAGCGAGAGATCGATGCGCTCGACGCCCCCCGCCACGAACGCCGTCCCAACGGGTGGGCCACCATCGAGACCTTCACCGTCGAACACACGCGAAAAGGCAAGAACGGCGTCGTCATCGGTCGGCTCACCGCGACCGGCGACAGGTTCCTCGCGCTCGTCGCACCGGATGACGACGAGTTGATGGACGTGTTGCAGAGCTCCGATGACCCGATCGGTCAGCCCGTGTATGTCACGGCACTGGGCCCCGGCAACCGCGTCACGGTATCGGAGGCCAAGGCCGCCGAACTCTTCCCGAAACGGGCGCCCGGGCTGCGCGATGCCTACGAGTTCATCACCGTGCGCCGGGACGGCCGGATCTTGGAGATCACGATTGACCGCCCCGACGTGCGCAACTGCCTGCACCCACCCGCACATGAGGAACTCGACGACGCGTTCGACGCGTACTTCGCCGACGACGACTTGTGGGTAGCCATCATCACCGGGGCAGGCGACAAGGCCTTCTGCGCCGGTAACGACCTGATCTACAGTGCGAGCGGCAAGCCGATGTACGTTCCGCTCAACGGATTCGCCGGGCTGACCAGCCGCCGCATGCACAAGCCGGTGATCGCGGCGGTGAACGGGTACGCCATGGGCGGCGGTTTCGAGATCGCGATGGCGTGCCATCTGGTCGTGGCGTCTGATTCGGCCACGTTCGCGCTCAGCGAGGTCAGAGTCGGCCTTATCGCCGGGGCCGGTGGCCTGGTCCGATTGCCCCGCACGGTGCCACCCAAGGTGGCCAACGAACTGATCCTGACCGGTGCCCGCATCGACGCGGCGCGGGCGCACGAACTCGGTGTGGTCAACCGGATCGCACCGGGGGGTCAGGTCATCGAGGCCGCCCGCGAACTGGCTGCCGAGATCATCGCGGGATCGCCTACATCCGTGCGGCTCTCGCTTGAACTGATGGCACAGACCGAAGCCATCGCCGACACCGTGGAGGCGGTGCGCGCTCCTTCTGACGTTGTCGACGAGTTGATGACCAGTGCTGACGCCATCGAAGGGATGACCGCGTTCGCCCTCAAGCGAGCGCCGAATTGGAAGAACCATTGAGCGGCGTGCGCCGCATGACAGCTAGGCGAAAGGTAGGCAACGATGCCTGACAGCACGCTCCCGCTCACCGGGGTCCGCGTGATCGACCTGACCGACGGAATCGCTGGCGCAACAGGGCGATTCCTCGCCGACCTCGGCGCCGACGTCGTACTCGTCGAACCGCCCCAGGGGGTGTCGACGCGACGTAGCGCGCCGCTCCATGAGGGACACGGCCTGCGGTTCGCCACCGCGCACGCCAACAAGCGCGGAATCGTGCTCGACCTGGCCGACGAGTCGGGGCGTGAGGCCCTGAAGGTACTCTGCGACTCCGCGGACGTGGTGCTGGAATCCTATGCGCCCGGACATCTCGCCGGGTTGGGGCTCGGCCATCGGGAGTTGCGAGCACGCAACCCGCGCCTCGTCGTCGCTTCGATCACCAACTTCGGCCAGGACGGACCCTGGCGCGATTGGCAGGCCTCAGAAGCTGTACTGACGGCGATGTCGGCCGCGCTCACCCGATCAGGAGCGCCCGGACGTGAACCGCTGCTTCCACCTGGTGAACTCGGCGGTGAAACGGCCGCCATCGAAGCCGCGTTCGCGGTTCTGCTGGCCTACTACCAGGCGACGGTGAGCGGTATCGGCGAGTATGTCGACTGCGCGCTGCTCGACCTGGTGGTCCGGGGCCTGGACCCCGGGTTCGGGGTCGGCGGGTCAGCGACGATGGGTCAACCACAGATCAACGCGCCGCTCGAGCGCCCCGACCGGCGGATGCTCTATCCCATCCTCCCGTGTCGCGACGGCCACGTCCGGATGTTCATCGCTTCGGCGAAGCAATGGCGCGCGTTGTTCGACTGGCTGGGACGGCCGGAACATCTCGCCGACCCGGGACTGGAACAGATGTTCACCCGGCTCATGCACTGGGACGCGATACGCGCCGCGTTGATCGACCTGTTCGCCGACCAGGCACGTAACGAGATCGTCTCCCGCGGCCGCGAACTCGGCATCGCCGTCGCCGCGTTGCACACCGCCCAGGAGGTGCTGCGCTCCGAACACATCCGGGTGCGTAAGTCGTTTGTCCGCGCAGAGATCGCCCCCGGGTTGACTGCCGACATCGCCAACGGGTTCCTCGAGGTCGACGGACACCGGGCGGGTTTCCGGCACCGGGCGCCCAGCCTCGGTGAACACAATGTCGAGGTGCTGGGCCGAACGGGCGAAACCCATGAACCGGCCGGTGCGCCCCCAGCGCCAAACTCCGTGCGACCGCTCGAGGGCCTGCGCGTACTCGATCTCGGCGTGATCGTCGTCGGCGCGGAGACGAGTCGGCTTCTCGCCGATCAGGGCGCCGACGTCATCAAGGTGGAGAACCGCGAGTTCATCGACGGGCTGCGCCAGTTCGACCAACCCGAGACGTGCAGCTACACCGCCGCGTTGGGTAGCCGCGGAAAGCGCAGCATCGGATTGAACCTGCGCAGTACGGCAGGTAAGGAGATTTTCAACAAGCTCGTCGCGGACTCTGACGTGGTGCTGAGCAACTTCAAGCCCGGCACGATGGAGTCGCTCGGCCTGGATTACGAAAGCCTCCGGGCCATCAACCCGCGCGTCGTCTACCTGGAGAGCAGTGCGCTCGGCAATAGCGGTCCGTGGAGTAAGCAGATGGGGTATGGACCGTTGGTCCGGGCTACCGTCGGGCTCACCGAGGTGTGGCGACATCCCGACTCGGCGGAGGCGTTTGGTGATGACCTCACGGTCTACCCGGATCACTCCGCGTCGCGGGTCGGAGTGGCGGCGGTCATGGCGGGGCTGATCGCCAGGCAGCGCACCGGTGCGGGATGCCGAATCAGCGTGGCGCAGATGGAGACGGTGTTCGGCCAGCTGGCCACCGAATACCTGCGTGAAGCACTGCAGCCGGGGTCCATGATCGCCCGCGGCAATGTCGGCGAGTTCGACGCTCCCTCAGGGGTTTACGCGTGCACAGGCGAAGATGCCTATTGCGCCGTCGACGTGAACGGAAACGCGCAGTGGATCGCGCTGGCGCACGCGATCGGCAGGCCCGACCTGGCCGCAAACCCGGACTACGCCACCGCGGAAGCGCGGGTTGCCCGGCGGGCCGACCTGGACGCCGCGGTCACGGCCTGGATTTCGGCAAAGACGCCGACCGAGGCGCAGGACTGTCTACAGGCGGCCGGTGTGCCCGCCGGTGCCGCCGCGCACGTCGGCGACCTGCTGGCCAATCCCCAGTTGGCGGTGCGCAGGCAACTGGGGGTCCTCAAGCAGCCGGGTTTCGCCGAGCCGATCGACGTCGACATGGCGCCAGCGCTGTTCGAGCACATCGCCGAACCGCAACTGCGGCCGGCGCCGCTGATGGGTGCCGACACCCACGACATCTGCACCAGCGTACTGAAGATGCCGCAGGACGAGATCGACGGGCTCATCGCCGAGGGTGTCCTCGAAACACCGACCGTCTGAACCACAGGAGTAGTAGAGAACCCATGGCCATCCGGACACCGTTCACCGAACTCGTTGGGATTCAGCATCCTCTGGTCGGATTCAACCGTTCACCCGCGGTGGTAGCCGAAGTCACCAAAGCGGGCGGACTCGGTGTGCTTGCCGCTACGGCGTACACACCGGAAGAACTGGACGCACAACTGACGTGGATCGAAAACCAGGTGGGCGGCCTGCCCTACGGTGTCGATCTGCTGGTGCCTGAGAAACTGGCGATCGGGGACCCGAACGACTTGATGGCCAGTCTGCGGGCACAGATCCCCGACGAGCACAGGCAGTTCATCGCCGACCTGCTCATCAAGTATGAAATCCCCGAGTTGCCTCCCGACGCCGACCCGTTGATCAACGACGAGATCGCCGCGGCGATCAACCCCGACGGTGTCGAAGCGCTGCTCGACGTCGTGTTCGAGCATCCGATTGCCTTGGTAGCCAACGCTCTCGGGACGCCTCCGGCTAACCTGGTGCAGCGCGCCAAGGCCAACAACGTCGTCGTCGCCGCGTTGGTGGGCCAGGCCAAACACGCCCGTCGTCAGGTGGCCGCAGGGGTCGATGTGCTGATCGCCCAGGGCACTGAGGCCGGCGGACACACCGGCACCATCGCCACGACGGTGCTGACTCCGGAGGTGGTGTCGGTTGCCGAGGGCCGCCCGGTACTGGCCGCAGGCGGAATCGCGACCGGTGCGCAGATGGCAGCGGGCCTGTCGTTGGGAGCCGCGGGTGTGTGGTGTGGATCGGTGTGGCTCAACAGTTTCGAGGACATCACCCCGCTGGCTATCAAGCAGAAGTTTCTCGCCGCGGGTAGCAATGACACCATTCGTTCGCCGCTGCGCACCGGCAAGCCCGCCCGCCAACTCCGCAGTACCTATCACAGCGAATGGGAGAAGCCCGGTAGCCCGCAGCCGCTGCCCCTGCCGTTGCAACCCATGTTGGTCAACGAAGCGTTCAGCCGGATCGACGCGGCCGCCGGGGACGGACACGCCGGTGCCCTCGAGTTGGAGACGTTCTTCATCGGGCAGGTGGTCGGATCGTTCACGGAGCTACGCCCGGCGAAAGAGATCGCGCTGGGCATAGTCGCGGACTGTGAGCAGCGGTTGCGCACGCTGGCCGCCGAGATCGTCTAGGCCCGGCCGGAACGGAGCAGACAATTGGACGAGCTGGCCGCCTTCGTTGACTCCGCTCCCGCGCTACTCGAAAGAACCTGGGGCGACGCCACCGCCGCGGAGACCGGCGACATCGGAAAGCTGTGGGGCACGGCGGCCGAGCACGGCTGGTTCGAACTCGCCGACGCCGGTGCGCTGGATTTCGCGATCGCCGCCCAACGGGTGCTCGGGCGTGTCGCGTGTCCGCTGCCCGTCCTGGACATGTACGCCGCCGCAGAACTCCTCGACGACGAAGGTTTGCGCAGCGGAACACTGCGCGCGGTGCTCACATCCGACCCGACCGCACCAGTCGACGCCGGCGGCGCCGCCACCCATGTGTTCGTCGTCCCGGCCGCAGGGGGACGCGGGCAACTTCGGCCGATCCTCGAACAGGTGCCACTGGCGGGGTTGGCCATCCCCGCATGGACGCGGGTGCGGTTGGGCGCGCCGGTGACCGAAGTCGGCGTCGACAGGCATCGTGCCGAACGGGCGTTGATCCTGGTGCGGCTCGGCAAGGCCGCGCGTGCGCTGGCGGCAGCCGAGTACGCGCACGAGATGGCGATCGAACACGCGAAGACGCGGGTCCAGTTCGGCAAGGTGATCGGCAGCTTCGGCGCAGTCCAGCAGCGCACCGCACAGTGTCAGATAGACATCAGGTCCGCCAATCTGCTGGTGGCCGATGCGATCTCGGCACTGCAACATGATCGCGCCGACGCGGTGCTGATGGCAGAGCTTGCCACCGCGCACATCGCCACCGTCGCACCCAGGGTGCAGTTCGGTGCGCATCACACGTTGGCGGCCACCGGCTACTTCACCGAACACCAAGCGCCGTGGCTGTTCCGGCGAGTCCACGCCGATGTCACCATGCTGTCCACGATCGAAACCGGCACGGGCACCGTCGCGGACATACTCGTCGAGACCGTTGCCAAACTGCCTGCGGCCGACCTCGGGGATGTGGGTGAGGCGTTCCGCGCCGACTACGTCCGCTTTCTCACCGAGAACGGCGCGCGAGACAGGGCCCCGACGCCGATCGACATGAACCCGCAGTTCATCAGCGCGATGGCCGAACAGGGCTGGTTGGGCTTCGGCTGGCCCACCGAATACGGCGGCCGGAACGCGTCGTTGTCCGAGCAGGTGGCGCTCAACGAGGAGACGACCTACCACCGGGTCGGCGCCACCAAGGCGCTGGGATCGGTCACCCTGATCGGATCGTCCATCCTGCGCCATGGCACCGAGGAGCAGAAGGCGAAGTTCCTGCCGATCATTCGGTCGGGTGAGTTGAATTTCTGCCTCGGCTACTCCGAACCCGAGGCGGGATCGGACCTGGCGTCGCTGCGAACCCGCGCTGTCCGCGACGGTGAGAACTGGGTGATCAACGGCCAAAAGCTCTGGACGACAAATGCGCACGCCTCGGAGTGGGTCTGGCTGGCCGCGCGTACGGATCCCGACGCCAAACCACGACATGCCGGCATCACGGTGTTCCTTTTCCCGTTGGACACCCCGGGAATCACCATCCAACAGCACACCGCCCTGTCCGGTGAGGTGTCGTGCACGGTCTTCTACGACGATGTCCGCGTACCGGATTCGGCCCGGGTCGGCGAGGTCGGCGGCGGCTGGGCGGTGATCGTCGACGCCCTTTCAGAGGAACGGATCCTGATGGGCAACATCGCGGCGGCGCTGCACCGTCAGCTCGACGATCTGCTGGACTTCGTCGCCGATGACCCCGTGCGCCTGGTGGGCGAGCGCGGTTCGGCCAAGCGGGCCACCATCACCGACCTCGCGGTCCGTGTGCAAGCCACCAGAGCGTTGGTCACCGCGGCGGTCCGGGCCAGCGCAACCGATATCGGCGCGATGTTCGACGCGGCGATGGCCGGCGTGATGGGCGGAGAGCTCGCCGAGGACTTCGGCCAGGCGACGTTACAGATCTTCGGACCCGCTGCCGCACTGAGCGGCGACGGGACGGACACCTCGATTCCCGGCGGCGGTGCGTTCGAATACGGGCTGCGTCAGTCGATCATGTACGTGGTCGGGGGAGGCACCAACGACGTGCAGCGCGGACTCATCGCCCGCGGGCTGGGACTACCCCGGTAGCACACCGGCCGCGGGTGTCACGCAGGATCGGGGTCGCGGCGGCGCCGTGACGTCCGGCGCGCGGCGGTGCGGCGTTCCCAACCGATGTAGGCCCGCAGCACACGCGGAAGCAGGGGGCCGTAGGGCGGGGTGATCAGCTCGGCGAAACTCACCGGTAGCTTGCTCCGTGTCACCGTGCGGTGATGGGTGAAGGTGTCGAACCCCGTCCTGCCGTGATAGGCGCCCGACCCGCTGCGACCGACCCCGCCGAACGGTGCCTCCATGACAGCGCAGTGCAGCGCGAAGTCGTTGACCGCGACGCCCCCGCTTTGCGTTCGGGCACAGAACGTCTCGAAGTCGGAATCGGTCTTGCCGTACCAGTAGGCAGCCAGCGGCGCGGGGCGTGCTGCCACGTATGCGCAGACCTCGTCGAGGTGGTCATACGGCAGGACCGACAACACCGGGCCGAACACCTCCTCCCGGCTGATGTGCATCTCATCGGTGACCCCCAGCACCACGGTGGGCGGGATCCGCCGGCTGGTGCGGTCAAGTGGGGTGCCGGCGTCGCGCACCGTGGCTCCGCGCGCCCTGGCGTCCTCGATCAACGACGTGACCCGGTCGAAGTTCTTCGCGTCGACGATGCTGACCAGCCCCGCATCCCCGTCTTCCGAGGCGGCCAGGCGCCCGCGTGCGAGCGCCGCGGTGACAAAGGAATCCACCTTGGCGCGCGGTACGAAAACGTAGTCGGGACACAGACAGATCTGCCCGCCGTTGGCCACCCGGGCAGCCATCACACGGTGCGCCATCGCCGGCACATCGGCGCCGGGCGCGATGACGGCGGGGTTCTTTCCGCCGAGTTCGAGCGTGACGGGCACCAGGTTCTGTGCAGCGGCGGCGGCGACCTTGGCCCCCACACCCGGTGAGCCGGTGAAGAACAGGTGGTCGAACGGCAGCGCGCTGAACGCCGCGCCGACGTCGGCGCCCCCGGTGATCACCGTCATCTCGACCGGATCGAAGTACTCGGGCACCTTCGCGGCGAAGAGTTCGGCGGTGCGCGCGGTGACTTCCGAGAACTTGACCATCACCCGGTTGCCCGCGGCGAAGGCGGACGCCGCCGGTTGAACCACCAGGCTGATGGGGAAGTTCCACGGACCGATGACACCGACGACGCCGAGCGGCTTTTTCTCCACCACGGTGGGCATGCCCATCAGCAGCCCGGATGTGATCCGCTTCGGGCGCATCCACGCTTCGAGGTGGCGCCTGGTGGCCTTCATATCGGGCAGGATGCCCACCACGTCGGACAACAGGTTCACCGCGTGCGGACGGTTACCGAAATCGGCGTGCAGCGCCGCGGAGAACTCGTCGGTGTGCTCGGTGAGCAGCAGGATCAGCCGGTCGATCCGGTCGCGTCGCAGCGCCGCCGACGGAGGGCCTGCGCTCAGGAAATCTGAGCGCTGGGCGTCCAGCAGATCCCGCAGGGCCGCCGAGGATCCGTCGGCGTCGGTACACACCAGATGTTCGATGTCACGCGACATTGCGCTCCGTTCGGGAGTCTCGGTCCGGTTGGTTTGACTGCAGGCGGCGGGCCAGCGGGAGGGTCACCGCCGCGCAGGTGAGGAGCATGACGAGGCCGCCCAGACGCTGATCGGTGACACCCGACAGCCCGAACACGGTGTCGTGGGCCATGATCGAAGCGGGCAGGATGACGGCCGCCAAGCCTAAAATAGCCGCGACCTCTTGGCCGATGATGAGCGCGCGGACTCGCGCGGTGATGGCGACGCGACCGCCAGTGCGTAGGATGGCCGCCCAGTACACGATCCCGACGCCCACGGTCAGCATAACGAGCCACAGCGGGACACCCTGCAAACCAGTGGCATTGGTGTGCACACCGGGAAGATGTAGTCCGATCAACAGCGCCGCATATCCCGCGACCGCCGCGACGACCAACAGCGTCCATGACGATGAACGGGCGGCAACGGTGGCCGGGCTACCCCGCCGCGCCGAGATCAGCAGCAGCGGTGCGGCCACCAGCAGAATTTCCAGCACGACCATGCCGACGAGGTGCGAGCGCAGTGCGATCACGCGGACCGGCTCGGAAGCTGCCAGGCAGATCAGTCCGACCGCGCTCAGCGCGGCGGAAATCCGGTTGCGGCTCAGCAGCCACCAGAGAAACACGACGGCCGTCGCCGCGGCAGCGGCCGTGATCGCCGGGCTCCAATGTGCCGGGGTGACGTGCGTGTGCATGCCGGAATGGGGATCACCCGACGAGGTGGTCTTGGTGGACCCGAACAGGACGACGCCCACCACCACCGCGACACCGATCTCGACGCCGGCCGCCAGCCACAACCGCGGCCAGGACCGTTGCGCGTCGGACGGCGCGCTGACCTCGACTGCCGGCGCGGCCATCACGGGTTCTTGATCAGTGCCGGCAAGCGCTTCTGCGATACCAGGCGTGCGGCGAGGGCGGCGAACGTCGACCCTTTCCCGACGCGCGCCTGTACCCTTCCCGCGGCCAACGCGTCGTATCCGCTGCGGGCCACCTCGACCGGGGAGCCGGCCTTGTTCTTTTCGAACATGTTGTGCAGCAACGATTTTCCTGCGAAACTGTCGATGCCTCCAGCCTGGGCGAACTTCGTCTGCGTGGCGCCCGGGGTCAGACAGGTGACCGTGACGCCGTAGGGCTTCAGCTCGGCGGCGAGGGCAAACGTGAACGTGTTGACGTAGGACTTGCTGGCGCCGTACGCGGCCATCCGCGTCGACGGCACCATACCCGCGGTGGAGCCGACGTTGAGAATCTTGCCGTGGCCGCGTTGCTTCATGGCGCGTCCGAACAGCATCGACGTCATCGTCAACGTGACCACGTTGAGCTCGAGCATGTCCGCCACCCGCTCCGTCGACAGGTCGACGGCCTCACCGAAGCAGGCGAACCCCGCATTGTTGATCAGCACGTCGGGAAGCCAGTCGTTGACGTTGCACCACTGCAGCAACGCGCCGGCCGCGTCCGGTTTGGCGAGGTCCATCTGAAGGGTCTGCAACCTCGAGGCGCCGAACCGGAAATCCTGCGGGAGCTGATCGAGCTCATCTTGAAGCAGGCTGACCGCGAGGACCTCTGAGCCGTCCCGCAGGAACAACTGGGTGAACTCCTTGCCGATCCCCGACCCGGCGCCGGTGATGAGGACTCTCTGCATGGGTGAAACGCCCTTCTTGTAGCGCGCGCCTAGGGCGCGGGAGCCAGCGTGACTTCGGTGCGTCCGGTCAGATCGACCGAAACCGTTGCGCGACCGCGGCTGTCGGCGACCACCAGGTCGTCCACCGCACCCTGGACGCGGTACTGCGTGCCAGGAACCAGCCGTTGGATCTCGAGATGCGTGCGTGCGGGTTCGGCGCCCGGCCGCAACACCAACCGCAGGTCGGTGCCGTCGGTGCGTGCCGCCGCGACCAACACGTCGGGGTATGCCGCCTCGGCCAGAACCGGTCCGTTCAGCGTGGCCGCGCCGGGGCCGTCGGTGATCAGCGCGCGGAACCCGCCGGGGGCGCTGAACCGCGCCACCGCCAGCATCGCGTTCATGTTGGTCGACAACCCGTCGTACCAACGGGTGCCGTTGACCGCGGTGGGCGGGGTTTGCCGGTCCAGCGACGCCGCGAGGAGGTCGTAGAGTTCGGTGTCCCCCATCTCGGCGGCGCCCCACATCACCGGGATGAACGAAGCCACCGAACTCTTCTTGTAGTTGCCGGTGTCGATGGCGTCCCATCCCCGCAGCGCGATCGTGGGTTCGACGCCGGAGGTGTCGACGAACTCGCGTCGGACGATGGTCCAGCACCGTTGCGCCAGTTCGGAGTCGAAGGCGTGCAGCATGGTGGCCAGCCCGCTGTCGGCGATCGTCGACGTCAGCATGGGGATGGTGACCCCGAGACGGGCGGACCGGATGGCGGTCACCCGGCCGTCGGGCGTGATGAACTCCTCGTGCAGTGCACGCCGGAACTTCTCACCGATGGAGTCGACGAAGTGGGTGTCGTGCAGTCGGTCCGAGAGCATCAACGTGTTGATGCCGGTCATGTTGCACGCGCTGTAGACCCAGTTCGGCTCGCACGGGAACAGCGTCATTTGCGAGCGCGCCATGTTGTCATGCACTGCGGCGCTGACCATGTCGTGGGTGTAGGGCCACGTGCGCTTGCCCAGCCGGAAGGGCAGCGCACCGCGGCGGCGGTACCGGTCGTCGCCGGTGTTGGACTCGTAGGCGCCCAACATCATGCCCAGATAGCCGGAGAGCATGACGTTGTCGCGCTTCATCGGGTCCCAGTCGAGGCTGAGGTTGCCCCAGGTCTGCTCGTAGGCCCAGTAACGCCACACCGGCGGCAGCGTCAACTTGTCGATCAGGTTGCGCTGCGCTGCCGAGAGATAGCCGTGAAACGAAGGGGTGAAATGTAATTGGGACATCGCCAGCGCATACTGCAGAAAGTTGAGCTGGTAGCGCGTGGCTGCGGGCTGGAACTGGTCGACCTTGGTGAACCCGTCGAACCTGTCCAACGGCTGCAGGGCCCGATCGAACAGTGAACGCATCGTGGCCAGGTCATCGACGGAAAGCTCGGCGCGGACGGCGTCTTTGGGGCGCGGATCGATGCGCGGCACGGTGGCGAGGTAGCTCGCGCGCGCGCGTCCACGTTCCTGGGCGGCGCGAAAGGCGCGCCGGCGGGCCACGGTTCCGGCCGCTGCGGCGGTCACCAGTGCGGCGGGAACGGCCAGGCGGGCGCCGTCCCATGTGCGGTGTCCGCGGTCGGCCTGCCTGCGCGCGTCGTGCGCGGCGGCGAGCCACACCAACAATGGCGCCAGGATATTGCCGCTGCCGAACCACGCCACCAACGACGCGGCGAATCCGGAAAGGGTGGCCAGGAATCGGAACGGGCTGCAGGTGTAGAGATAACCTCCGCCGGGAACCAGCGTGCCGAGTGCCGCTGCGCGGTGTCCGGGGCGCCTGCTGAACCTGGCGATCACGCTGGCAGCGGTGCCGATGAGCGCCGCGCCGATCATGCTGCGCCGCAGCAGCCGTCGGACCGCGGGACCGTTTGGTTGGCTGGGGACGATCAAGGGGTACCCGACATCGGTGGTGTCGTGTTCGGGTTCGACCGCGGACAGTGTCATCGTGACGTGCTCCTCGATGTCGTCGTGGAGTTGAGGGGTTCGGGCGACCACCGGGCGACGGGCACGGCGTTACCGCGGCCTCCGTTGCGGCGGAACCGGCGAGCGACCGCACCGAACAGCGCGGCGGCCAACGCGCAGCACGCCATCAGTCGCGCCAACCGGAGAAGAGCAACATGGGGTCCCTTCCGCGCCCGCTGGGCGGGCATGATTTCCGCCGAAGTCTAATACCGACGCGACCCGTCGGCAATAGGGTGGGGGGTGCGGTGTCTAGACTCCGAGCGACGAAAGGACACGGAACGCGATGAGTGCGGGCCAGGCCGACGCGGCCGGTGGGCGTGCGGAACAACCCCGCACGCGACCACGCAAGCCGGGGGCGGGTCGCAGGCGCGACCCGACGATCGACGACCGCGTGCGGCAGGCGGCCCGCACGCTGTATGCGCGTGAAGGCTGGGCGGGCTTTCACTTCGAAGGCGTGGCACGGGCAGCCGGGGTCAGCAAGGATGCGGTGTACCGCCGATATTCGGACGCCGAGGCGCTGCTTCTGGACGCGCTTTCGGCGCAGCCCCTTCCGCTGCTCGCCGACGATCGTCCGGTCGAGGAGGCGCTGGTGGCCTTCGGCCGCGACGTGTTCGCCTATTTCGCGAGCGGCAACGGCTACGCCAACCTGCGTGTGCACATCGACGGCCCCCGCTACCCCAATGTGCTTGAGCAGTACCGCGATCGAGTGGTGGAGCCGCAGATAGCGCAAGCAGTCTCGGTGCTCGAAAAGGCCAAGGATGCCGGCGCCATCGACCCCGACACATCGACCGGCGCGGTGGTGGAGGCGCTGGGCGGCGCGGTGATCGTCCTGGCGCTGGCGGTGGGTGCGCGGCTGGACGACGACGGCAGGCCCGACGCGACCGTCGTACGGCAACTGACCGAGGTGGTCCAGCAGATCCTCCATGGCCGGCTCACCGATGCGCCCAGCTCGACCACGAAGCGAAGAAGCTGACGTCATTGCTGATACCGCTGCGGGGCGACGACTGGCGGCGTTCCTGGCGCCTTGGCCGAGTTCACGCTCGCGCGGAGGAACTCGAGAACGCATCCCGCGGCCACGCGCCATTGCGGATCGAGCATCATGTCGTGACAGGGGCCGTCGAGCAGCACCGGGGACACCCCGTAGGCCCGGGCGGTGGTGCGCTGGCTCTTCTCGCCGAACAGGGCGTCGTCGC
Organism: Mycolicibacterium holsaticum DSM 44478 = JCM 12374; assembly: GCF_019645835.1. Taxonomy (NCBI): domain Bacteria; kingdom Bacillati; phylum Actinomycetota; class Actinomycetes; order Mycobacteriales; family Mycobacteriaceae; genus Mycobacterium; species Mycolicibacterium holsaticum. The sequence goes on along the minus strand of NZ_CP080998.1, from coordinate 5,504,102 downwards.
GGCTTCCGATCACCAGCATCGGTGGAAGCTCGGATGGGACGTGCTCGAAGCGCTGCAGAAGGTTCCGGATGGCGCGCCGCGATTCCGGGCCCAGATGGGGCCGATAGGCTTCTGCTTCCTGAAGGCTCAGCCTGTTGCTGAAGAACGGGGTGTCGTTCACGCTGGAGCGGCCCGGCCGCCCTACCGCAATCCGAATGGCGTTGACCAACGTCCGTGGCCGGTTACCCCGCAACGTGTCGGCGAACTTGCTGCGGCCCAAGCCTCCCGCGGTCGCCGAGGCGAACAGCACGGCGGCGGACACCGTGTCGGAATACCGCGCCAGATACCGCTGCAGAACCGCCCCACCCATGGAGTGGCCGATCAGCACCGGCTCGCCGCCCAGCCTTTCGACCACGTGCACCACATCGTCCACGTAGTCGTCGAGCCGCAACTCGTGCAAATGTGTCCGGCCCGAACTTGCGCCGTGCCCGCGCAGGCTGACCGCCACCGTCTCGAAGCCACGGTCGGCGAAGAATCGAACGAAATGGTGCCAGCACCAGGCGCCGTGGCAGACCCCGTGGATGAGCACCACCGGCGGGGCTGACGTCCTCGGTCCGGCCCGCAGGACTTCGAGGTGACGGTCCGGGAACGTCCACATCTCGTTGCTCAACGGCGGTTCTTCGGTATCCATGCGGCGGCTTTCGGGTCGTCACTCAAGGAGGCTGGCGGCGATCCGACGGCGGTGCAGGCTGGGCGAACCGTAGGTGTGTTGAAGCGCCTTGGTACGTCGCAGGTACAGGTGCAGGTCGCACTCCCAGGTCACCCCGATCCCGCCGTGCAACTGCACGGCGTCGCCGACCACCGAGACCGCATGATCGGTCGCCACGGCTTGTGCTAAGGCCACCGCCCGATCGGCATCGGCGTTCTCGGCCAGCGCCCAGGCCGCGCCGTAGACCGCCGAACGGGAATTCTCCACACCGACCAGCATGTCGGCGAGCCGATGCTTGACCGCCTGGAACGTGCCGATCGGAAGGCCGAACTGGTGTCGTTCGACGGTATAGCGCGAGGTCATGTCCAACGCTTCGGCCGCGGCGCCGGCCGCTTCGGCAGCCGCCAACGCCAGCAGCAACTGGCCCGGACGCGGATTCGGGCCGTCGGCCGAAAGCAATTCGGCGTCGGCGCCGTTCAGCTCGGCGGCGGCCGCGGGCCGGGTGCGGTCCACGGTCGGCAACGCCACGACATCGGCGGCGTCGGTGACGAACCAGCGCATCTGATCGTCGACCAGGGCGGGCAGCACCAACAAGGTCACGGCAGAACCGTTGGGAATCAGCGGTATTCGACCGTCGAGCCGCCACCGCGCACCGTCTCGGCGGGGGTGAACGGCCGCCAGGTGGTGATCGGCGCCGACGACGATGCCCGCGACCGTCTCGCCACGGGCCAACGGGCCGAGGATCCGCTCGCGTTGCTCAGCGGAGCCGAGAAGCGCGATCGTCTCGGCCGCCGCGGTGTGCTCGCTGAACGGGACCGCGCCCACCGCGCGCCCCAATTCCTCGGCGACGAGGACTTGTTCGACCGGCCCCGCGCCGCCGCCCCCGTCGGCTTCGGCCAGCCCGACGCCCAGCAGACCGGCGGCCGACAGCGCACTCCACAACCCTTGGTCGAGACGCGAATCGGTGTCGTAGAGCGCTCGCGGCCGGCCCCGGTCGCGACACAGCTCGGCGACCAGGGTGCGCAGCGCGTCATGTTCGGCGGTGAATTCGAACTTCATGCATCAGCCCAGGGGTCTCGAGGTTGTCCGAGGACGCGTTCGGCAAGCACGTTGCGTTGGATCTCGGAGGTGCCCCCGCCGATGGTCGACGCGCGGGTGCGCAGCCAACCCAACGCCCATTTGCCCTTGTTGGGGGCGTCCTCGGCGCCCCGGTCGAGGACGCCGAACTCACCGCCGAGGTCCAGGGCGAGTTCGTGCAGGTTCTGTTCGACGTGTTGGCCGAACAGCTTCGACATCGACCCTTCCGGGCCCGGCTCCTGTCCGGCCAGCACCTTGGCCAGATTGCGCATCCCGTTGAGCCGCACCAGTTCCACGTCGATCCAGGCCCGTGCGATGCGGTCGCGCCAGTGCGGATCATCAGAAGCGCGGATGCCGTGCGGATCGGGGGTGTTGGCCAAGGCGATGGCCTTGCGCAGCGTGGTGGTCAGGGCCATCTGCTGACCCATGAACAGGATCGCCCGTTCGTTGGCCAGCGTCGTGCGGGTGACGTTCCAACCGTCGTTGAGCGTGCCGATCACGTTGGTCAGCGGTACCCGGACCTCGTCGATGAACACCTCGTTGAAATCCGCGTCGCCCGAGATCTGGCGGATCGGCCGGACGTCGATACCCGGCGCGCTCATCGGCACCAGGACGAAACTGATGCCCTCGCGCTTGGGCGCCGCCGGGTCGGTGCGCACCAGCGCGAACATCCAGTCCGCGACGTGCGCGCCGGAGGTCCAGATCTTTTGTCCGGTGATCACCAACTCGTCACCGTCGACCACGCCGCGTGTGCGCAGAGCGGCGAGATCTGAACCGGCGCCGGGTTCTGAAAAGCCTTGACACCACACCTCCCGACCGTCGAGCATCGGGGGTAGGAAGCGTTGTCGCTGTTCGGGAGTGCCGTGTGCGATCAGGGTCGGTCCGCACAGGTTGATGCCGATCCGTCCGGCCAGCGGCGGAACCCGGCGCTCGGCGGAGATCAGGTAATAGAGCAGTTGTTGGCGCGCGGTGGCCGCTCGTCCGCCGAACTCCGCAGGCCAACTGATCGCCGCCCAACCCCCGGCCGCCACCTGCGACTGCCACCTGCGACCCGCGCGGTGTTTGTCCGCAGGGGATTTCGCCGCGAGCAGCTCGTCGTGGATCGCCGGAAGGTGTCCGTCGAGCCAGGCCGACCACTGCGACCCGAAGGCAGCGTCCGCGTCGGACAGATCGATGTCGAGGTCGTCGAGACCGCGCGGCGACGGCGTCGACGTGTCATCCTGCACGATGAATACTATAACCTGGTTGTAGGTTTAAAGGTCTAGGGGTCGGAGTGGTCGTTGTTCGATGAGCGTTGGCCGGAGGAAGCCGAAGAGTTGGCCGCCGCCCTCGAGGCCGTCCTGGTCAGGCACTGCCCACCCGAGTTCCTGAGCACCATCGAGCACGATGCGGCGACGGGTCCGGGCGACCGATCGGCACAGTTGGACTCCGCGGTGGCCGAGTTCGGGCTCTGGGAGCTGCCGAACCAGCCCACCCTGCTCACCCGCGCGGCGGTCACCCTCGGCGCGCACCTCGCGCCGGTACCGTTCGTATCGGCCATGCCCGCCCAGGTCGTGCTCGGCCAGGCCGGGGTGGCCAACGGCGTCGATCGTGCCGTCGTCCCGGCGGGGCTGGCCCGGATCGTCGTCACGGCCGGAAACGACGGCCTGGAAATCGTTGCCGCACCCGATGGTCGCAGGCGCAGCGCCGGCGGCGAACCAGTCGTCGTGCTCGACGGCGCGCGGGGGCAGTCCACTGCGGTCGACGGTGCCGCCGACGCGGTCCGGGCCTGGGGCTTTGTTCTCGAGGCCGCGCGCCTGGTCGGTGCCGCCCAGGCATTGATCCGGTACGGCGTCTCCTACGTGTGCGATCGGCGTCAGTTCGGCGTGCCGGTCGGGAGCTTCCAGGGGGTGTCACACCCGCTGGCCGATGCGGCCACCTCCGTACAATCCGGCGATCTGCTGATCCGCCACGCCGCCTACCTCGGCGACCGCGACGGCGCCGTCCCGCTGTTTGCCGCGGTGATGGCCGCTGCGAAGGCGCGTACCGCATCACGACAGGCCGCCGCCGTCGTGCACCAGGCGCTGGGCGGTTACGGCGTCACCGTCGAAGCCGACTGCCAGTTGTACTCGCGGCGGATCCGGGCGTGGACCGCGGCGATGCCCGATCCGGGCCCCTGGCTGGCCGAGATGGCTCGGACCCTGGCGGATCCGGCGACCCGCGACCAGGTGACCGACTTGTGGCAGTTCGACCGCGGGTTCACGCTGCCACGCTGGGCGCGCGAGAGTGGTTGACACGCAACCGCTGAGCACGTGGAAGAATCCGGCGCGTGGGTGCTGGGCGAGCTGCGGGTTCCGGGGCAGGCCGCGGCCGCCCACGGGATCCGGACATGGATGCCCGGGTGCTCGATGCGGCGCTTCGGGTGTACGCCGAACACGGTAAGGCGGGTTTCACGGTCGACCTGGTGGCACGGACGGCACGCTGCAGTCGGCCGGCGGTGTACGCGCGCTGGCCCACCCGCGAGGAACTGTTGCTCGCGGCCGTCCGGTCGTTTGACGCCAGCCTCGACGTGGCCGATGACGGCAGCGCACGAGATCAGCTGGTGTCGGTGGCGCAGCAGCTGCTTGAAGGCTTCGCCAGCGTGCACGGGATGGCGACGTTTCGCATCGTGCTCGACAGCCGCGACGACGAGGCGCTGCGTGCGGAGTGGGAGAAGATCAACACCGTGCGCTTACAGAGCGCGATGGAGGTTCTCGAACGTGGTGTGGCGCGGGGGGAATGGCGCGAGGACGTCGCGACGACCGAGTTCCTCCGAAGCTTGACCGGCGCGGCGATGATCGAGGGCATCTACACCCAGATGGCCTTTCCGGAGCGATTGTCCAGTGCCAGCGCCGAAGCACAGCGCCTTGTCGACTTCCTGTTGGACGGGCGGGCCTGAGGCTTGTCACGGCGTCCGAGGCCGGGTAGCGTGCGGTAGGCAAATTAACTGCACATAATGCAGTTAATTGTGGAAAGGACGCGGACATGCTGGAAAACCTGCCCCGCAGAGGCGATTTCGGTCATCAGCCGCTGGTCGGGTTCTTCCGTCCGGAGCCCGATCAACATCTGCTGCACAAGGCTTACTTCGGTCTGGTTCTGGAAGGCACATACTTCTACGGCATCATGGCGGCCGATGACGGCGAGTCGTATGCGTTCATCCGTAAGGCCGTCACCTACACCACCCGAGACATCTCGATCATGGCCGCCGACGAAACCGGGCTGCGGGTGCATCCCGCCAGCGCGCAGGGCGCCAAGGGGTGCAAGGTCGAGCGGGGGTACCGCGACGGTCACGAGACGTTCACCGGTGGATCCCCACGCGGCGCGAATTTCGCTGTCCGGCTGGGCGATCGCGGCTTCAGCTGGCAAGAGCAGGGCACCGACGGGTCGCTGCTCGACATCAGCGGAACCCTCGCCGCCCCCGGGTTTCAGGTCTTCGTGCCATGGCGCACCGAGGAGGGCGAAGGCGGCGAACCCGGTGAGCCGGGCGCCTGCTTCTACACGTCCACACCCTATTTCGCCGAAGGCACCATGCTGGGCAAACCGGTCAGCGGCTTCTTCGCGGTCGATCACAGCTATCTGCCCAACGGCGTCGGCTGGAACAATAGCGCGATCTGGATGCGCCTGCAGGGCGGGTGGAACGTCTTTGCCAACGAGTACGACGACGGCTCCGTCGAATGGGGCCACATGAGCATCGGCGCGGACCGGTTCCGGTTCGCCGCCGTGGCATCGGCAGACGCCGTGCTGGTCAACTCGCTGTCGGTGGACGCCAAGATCGACTGGCGCGACGCCGAATTCGTCGACCGGATCACCTTCGATGTCGGGGACGCGCAGCCGTGGGAGTTCGTCACCGACCCCAACGGCAAGATGGTCGACTTCTCGGCAGCCCGACCGGGCTGGTCCGGTCACACCGGCGTCATCCGGCGCGTCGGTGAGACGCGCACGTTGAAGCGGCACTGGGCCTGGCAGGAAGTCTTCCCGGCCCGCGTGTAGCGTCCGGGAATCCTGTCATGCGTGTACTGGTCACCGGAGCCAGCGGAGTCTTCGGCCGGGTCATCTGCCGCGATCTGGTGCGCCGGGGTGCCGACGTGGTGGCGCTGGCCCGCCGGACGGTCGACATCCCGGGCGTGACGTCGGTCAGCGCAGACATCCGGGACGGCGCGGCGGTCCAACGGGCGATGGCAGGATGCGACCGGGTCGTGCATCTGGCGTTCCTGCTCGCACCGTTGCGTTCGTCGACCGGGGTCACCGAGATCAATATCGGCGGCACCCGAAACATCCTGCGGGCCATGGAGTCGACCGGGGCGAACCATCTGGTGTTCACGTCTTCGACGCTGGCCTACGGTCCGTGGCCGGACAACCCGGACGTCATCGGGGAGGAGCAACCGCTGCGGCCCCATCCGGATGTGCTCTACGCGCGCCACAAGGCGGTGTGCGAGGAGTTGATCGCCGAATCGGGGGTGCCCGCGGTGATCACCCGGACGTGTGTCGTCGCCGGGCGCGACATGGACAACTACGAGTTCCGTTTCCTGGCCCATCCGATGTTGGTGGCGCCCCGCGGACAGATGCGGCCATGGCAGTTCCTGCACACCGACGACGTCGGCCGCTTCCACGCGCAGGCCGCGCTGGGTGACCGCACCGGAACCGTCAACGTCGGCCCACTGGACACCGGTCTGACCATCGACGAGATCGCCGAGGTACTGGGAAAGCCGCTCGTGCGACTGCCTTTCGCGCTACTGAGGTCGGGCGCGCGTGTGGCGTGGCGCGCGGATCTGCTGGAGCTCAGCCCGGCCGACCTGGACGGGTTTCGCTACATGCCCACTCTCGACACGACCCGGCTCGTCACCGAGTGGGGCTACACGCCGGTGTACGGCTCGCGGGCGGCGCTGGCCGACGCGCGGGCCGGCGTGAAGGCGGTGACGTATCTGGGCACGGCGAAAGTGCCGACCCCGTGGCGCACCCCGGCGCCGGACCACCGATGGGCGCGAAATCACCTGCCGCCAAGCGATCATCGCGTCGATCCGGCGCCGCCGGGGCTCAGGGGCGAGTTCGACGACTATGTCGACGCCCGCTATCCGACCCTGACCACCGCCAACGTCGGGGAGGCGTTCGGCGGAACGCTGACCCCGATGTCCTTGATGGTGGGCCGGGACGCGCTGCGCCTGGCCGGCGCCATTCAGGTCGAAGTGCTCGGGATGCGCGACGAGGACGTCATCGCCGCCCAACGGACCTGCAGCATCGCGTCGGTCGGGCACCGCCTGTACACGAACCTGTCGGTGGTGCACGCCATGGCCGCCGCGATGCCGGGCACCAACGCCCGTGAGGTCGATGAACACATCCTCGGAATTCCGCACGTCGGCGACGATTTCACGGACCGCCAGCCGATGTCGACCGCGATCCGGTCGGCGTTGGGGGTGCCGGGCGCTGCGCTGCGGATGGCCGGGGCCGGCCGTCGGATCGCCGACCTCGATGAGCGGGTGCGGAGAATGTCGCTGCCTGCCGGTGCCCTGCGCGAACTCGACGGCAACGCGTTGCTGACGGTTATCGACACGTCTCGCGAACTCGTCCTGGACGCGTGGGCCTACAGCACCACCACCAACCTGGTCGCGTCGGCGGCACAGGCGCTGGTTCGACGGCTCGCTCCGGAACTGGACCTGGCGGCGATGCGCGGCGGTACCGCCGGATTAACCAGCGCCACACTGCTTTCCGGTGTGCGGCGGCTGGTCGAGTTGACCCGAGCCCGACCCGGCGTCGAAAAACTGCTTCGCGAGGAGCGGGGCGAGGACCTGCTGGACCGGATCGACGCCGTGGACCCGGGTTTCGCGAGAGCGTTTCGGCACCTGATCGCCGATGCCGGGCACCGTGGACCCGGGGAAACCGAATTGGCGAACCCGATGTACAGCGATCGACCGGAGCAACTCCTCGACGCCGTCCGCAAGGCGCTCGACGTTGCGCCGCGGCCGACGGCCGAAGCCCCGGACACCTCGGGTGTGGCGCGCCGGGCGATCGGGGTGTTGAACGCCGCGGTGCGCCGCCGCGAACGCTCCAAGGACGTCGCCGTTCGCAGTACCCACGCGCTGCGGTTGGCGTTGCGTGAGGTCGGTCGCCGGCAGGTGGACGCCGACGTCTTCGCTGACGCCGGTGACGTCTTCTACCTGGTGCCTGAGGAGGTCGCTGCGCCCGCCCGGTTCGTCGAGAAGATCCCCGCCCGCCGGACGGAGCGCGCCCGGCTGGCGGCGCTGCAGTTGCCGTCGATGTTCACGCTGCGATGGGAACCGTTGAGCTCCAACGCAAGTACCGCTGGGCCAGTCGACGTGTTGCGCGGGATCGGGGTATCCCCGGGCATCGTTCGGGGGCCGGTGCGGGTCGTGCATTCCTGCGACGAGGTCGACGACATCGAGCCCGGTGCGGTTCTGGTGGTCCGCGTCACCGACGTCGGGTGGACACCGCTGTTCGGGTGCGTCGCCGCGGTGGTCACCGATGTGGGCGGGTTACATTCGCATGCCGCCATCGTCGCGCGTGAGTTCGGTATCCCCTGCGTCGTGGGAACCCAACACGCCACGCTGTCCCTCGCCGACGGTGTTGTGGTCGAGGTCGACGGTACGAACGGAACTGTGATACCGGTGTAGCTGCTGTGCGGCCGACAGCGCCTGGGCCCAGACAGATTTGATGCTGCGGCCCGTTGCCTCGGCCACCGCGGCACAGTCCCGGTGCTCCGGTTTGACGTTCACGATCTCGTGGTCGAGCATCCCGAACTTCACCCCGATCCGATGACCGTCGACGCGAACGGACCCGAAGTCGCGCGCCAGGGACCACCGGTGCTCGACCCGCCGGACCCGCACGCCAAGGGTGGTGGTCCGCCGAAGGATGATGTGTGGGTCGAGAACTCGGATCAACCGGCAACGTCGAACACCGCCCAAATTAGCTAACCAGGTTGTACTGTTGTGCACAGGGCCGTTAGCCGATGAAAGGGGCGATGTTGGTCGACGTGCACACCACGTGCCGGATCTGTCAGCAGAAGTGCGGGATCACCGTCACCGTGGAACAGGATCGCGTCCAACGCATCGGACCTGACAAACAACACCCGTTGAGTTGGCGTGACTTCTGCGCGAAGGGCCGAACAGCGGGCGAACTGGTCCATCATCCGAGACGGATCACGACGCCCATGCGCCGGGTGGGCGATCGGTACGTGCCCGCCTCCTACGAGGAAGCGCGTGACGACATCACCACGCGGCTGTCGCGGATCCTCGCCGACGGCGGGCCGGACGCGGTCGGTTGCTTCTACGGAAATCCCGCCGGATTTCATCCCTCCGCGTTAGGCGGACTGCTGCGCTTTGTGATGACGATCGGCTCCGAGAACATCTTCAACTGGGGATCCGTCGACACCAACGCCAAGACCATGGTGTGCGGCGAGATGTACGGCGTCACCCTGATGCCGCTGATACCTGACGTCGACGCCTGTGACTGCTTTCTGCTGGTCGGCGCCAATCCCGCAGAGAGCAAGATGAATTGGGCGTCGGCAGTGTCTGACGGGTGGCGACGGATCCTCAACCGGGTAAAGCAGGGCGCGGACTTGATGGTCCTGGATCCCTATCGCACGCCCACCGCGGCCAAGGCCACCAGGCACTTCCAGGTGCGGCCCGGTGAGGACTGGGCTTTCTTGCTGGGGATGCTGAAATCGATCTTCGAGAACAACCTCGAAGACCGGTCGGCATGCGAAGCCGAACTCGGCGCAGCCGAACTGCGTGCGCTGGCCGCCGAGGCGGACTGGGGCGTGTTGACGGAGCGCTCCGGTGTGGCCCGCACCGACATCGACGCTGCGGCACGACGCTTCGCCACCGCCAAGGCGGCCGTGTCGCTCGCCCGTACGGGGCCGTCCCAAACGACACGTGGGACGCTGGCGCTTTGGCTGTCCGAAGTGCTCACCATCGTGACCGGCAACTGGGACCAACCGGGCGGCCGGTACTTCCAACGCGGCTTCGCGCCCGCAGACCTGATCCCTTACGACTTGACGACGGCTCACCGATCCCGGGTGGCCGGGCGCCCGGCGCTGGCTGGCGCTCACGCGCTGGCAGAACTCCCCGACGAGATACTCACGCCCGGGCGGGGCCAGATCCGAGCGCTGTTCATCGAGCACGGCAACCCGGTCGTCACGGGGCCGGACGGAGACCGCCTCGATGCTGCCCTGGCTGACCTGGACCTACTGGTGTGCGTCGATATGGTGCAGCGCGAAAGCCATCGTCACGCCGACTGGCTGATACCCGGCACGCACTGGCTCGAGCGTGACGAACTGGTCGATCCGATTTTCGGCACCCTCACTGAACTGCCGTTCGTACAGTTCACGCCGAAGGCACTGTCACCACCGTCCACGGTGCGCGAGGAGTGGACGTTCTACGAGGACCTCGGCGCCGCGATGGGCTTGGCGGGTTTCGGCACGCCCGATGCCGCCGCGTTCGAGACGCGCTGGCGTGAAGTGGTCGATGCGGGTGGGCGGACCACGTGGGCTGAGGTCAAGGCGAATCCCCACGGAATTCTGCTGGGGGACCGCGAGTTCGGCAATGCGCGAGCGATGGTCAACACTCCCGGTCACCAGATCCGCCTGGCGCCAACTCGGTTCCTCGACGAGGCGCGGCGGCAGCTGTCGGATGGGGCGGATACCGCGGTCGACCGACGATTCCCGTACTACCTCGGGAACCGTCGGCGGCCGGGGTCGATGAACTCCCACCTCAACGACCTGCCGAGTATCCGCCGTCTGCTTGACAGCAACTGCGTCGAAGTGCACGAGGACGACGCCGCCGCATTAGGCCTTCGGTCAGGCGACCGTGCCCGCATCAGCTCGCCGACGGCGAGCATAGAACTCGGTGTGGTCGTATCCACCAATCCCAGGCCCGGTACGGTGGTGATCGAACATGGTTGGGGCTCACGGGTTTTCGATCCGGTCAGCGGCGACGCACCTGACGTGCTCGGTGTCAACCGCAATGTGCTCACACCCGCGAAACACGAGGACCCGCTGTCGTTCATGTCGGGGTTCAACGACACCCGGGTCGCGGTGGAGCGCGTCGGCTACAGGTATTCGGACCCGCCGTCGACGTTGAGCAGCACACCGTTGACATAGCCGGCGCGCGCTGAGGCCAGGAACGTGATCGCGTCGGCGATGTCGTCGGGCCGGCCGAGCCTGGTGCCCCACGTCGCCTGACCCCAGCGACTGTTGGCGTCGGCGAAGTAGTCATCCTCGGTGCCACCGGTTTCCGCCATCCACCGCCGCCGCTTCTCGGCGATCTGTTCGTTGACGATCATCCCGGGCAGCACGGCGTTCGCCCGGATACCGCGCGGACCGTACTCGCGGGCGAGGTTCTTGGTGAAATGCGCCAGCGCAGCCTTCTGCGCCGAGTAGTGCGCCAGCCGCGGGATGAAGTGCCGCATCGACATCGCCGAGGTGGTGACGACGGCGCCCCCGCCCGATTCCAGCATCAGCGGGATCCCGGCACGGCACGCCCGCACCGAGGACATCAGCACCGACTGATACGCCCGGTCCCACCAGTCGTCGGGTTCGGTGACCGATTCCCCGACCTCACACAGCCCGATGGTGTTGACCAGGATGTCCAGCCGGCCGTACCGCGCATCGACGGCGGCGATGGCGTGTTCGGCCTGGTCGGGCTCGGTCAGGTCGGCCGCGACGGTCAGCGCCGACGCCGCGCCGGCCGCCAGCGCGTCGGCCGCCACCGCCTCCAACTCGGGCTTGGCCGTGTACCGGTACTGCTCGTCACCCTGGGAGTGGCCCCGCGAGCAGACCACCAGATGGGCTCCTTCGGCGGCGAGGCGCATCGCGGTGGCCCGACCCATCCCCTGGGTGGCGCCGAGCACCAGCGTCACCTTTTCCTGCAGACCTAGATCCATGGTGTGGATACCTCTCTCAACCTCGCGGCAGCCCGAGCCAGCGTTGCGCGATGATGTTGCGCTGAATCTCGCTGGTACCACCGATGATCGACAGGACCGTCGATGCCCGCAGAAAGTGCTCGGCGTCCTCGGCCAGCGGGTCGCCGCTGTCGCGGGTGTAGGCGTTCGGACCCAGCGCGTCGACCAGCCACTGCGCAACTCGCTGCGCGACCGCGGGGCCGTGCAACTTGCTCATCGACGCCTCGCCGCTGGCGGCCTCGCCGCGGGCACCGAGCGCGACCACCTGCTGGCCGAGCAGACGCTCGGCCTGCAGGTCCACCAGAAACTCGCCGATCTGGCGGTAGGCGGCCTCGTCGAGGTCGGCACCTTGGGCGCCGACCCGGTCGAGGTAGCGGGCCAGCAGCAGCCGGGCTTCACGCCCGCCGAAGCTCATCGAGCGTTCCATGTCCAGTGCCTGCGACATCATCGTCCAGGCCTTGCCTTCGTCGCCGATCAGGTTGCGCGCCGGAACCGACACCGTGTCGAAAAAGCAGGCGTTGACCCGCCATCCGCCCATCACTCGCACCGGTTGGATGGTCACTCCGGGGGCATGGGCGTCGATCATCAACAGCGACAGGCCGCGATGGCGGGTGCTGTCGGGATCGGTGCGCACCAGGGTGAAGATCCAGTCCGCCAGGTGTGCGCCGGACGTCCACATCTTCTGCCCGTCGACGACGAAGTCACCGGCGGGCGTCCGAAAGGCCTTGGTGCGCAGCGCAAGCATGTCGCTGCCCGCCTCGGGCTCACTGTAGCCGCCAGCGTAGCTCCACGATGCATCGAGAATACGGGGAAGATGTTCTGCGGCAAGGTCTTGCGGCCCGAATGTCGCCAACATCCAGCCGACCGCTTCGGCCTGCTCCAGGCCGTATGTCGGCAGCCCGGCCGAATCCAGTTCCTCGTGCGCGACAAACCGCTCGGTCTGCGACGCCGGACGCCCCGACGGTTCGGGCCAGCCCAACCCGATGACGTTCTGACGCACCAACCACGGGTTGAACAAGGTGGGAGCCTGCCGGTCACTTTCCAACTCGGCCATTTCCGCGCGCATCGCGGCCATATCGTCGGCGCTGAACTCGTCGATCGCGCCGCGCAGCCGGTCGCGCAGCTCGCGTTCACCTGCGGTGAGCCGAAATTGCATCGTGCACAGTCCCTTCCGGATAGAGCGGGGTCAGGCCAGCAGGCTGTAGCCACCGTCGACGGGGATGGTGAGCCCGGTGACGAACCGGAAGTCGCTGGACAACAGCGAGACGATGACCGAGGCGAGTTCGTCGGGGTGCCCCAGCCGGCGCAGCGGGGTTTTCTGCGCGACGGCCGCCTGCATGTCGGCGACGCCGGCGATGATGTCCTCGCCGCCGTGGCCGGGGTTGTCCACCAGGGACGGAGAGATACCGTTGACCCGCACCCCGCGCGGCCCCAACTCGGCGCCGAAGTAGCGGACGAGGTTCTCCATTGCCGCCTTCGCCGGGCCGATGGCGCCGTAGTAGCGGGCATAGTGGTTGGCGCCGAGGCTGCTGACCGCCACCACTGCCCCGCCGACCTTCTCGAGTTCGGGTAGCGCGGTGCGGATCGCCTCCCACAGCCCCCATACCTGGACGTCGAATACCCGGTCGTATTCTTCGCGGGTCACCTTCAGGGTGCGCCCGGCGACGATGGGCACCGCGGTGGTCACCAGTCCCCCCAGACCGCCCAACGCTTCGACGGCCGCGTCCACCAGCCCGGCCGGGTCCGTGCCGAGGTCACCGCGCACGAGCACGGGCCGCGGGCCGCCGGTGTCGGCGGCCAGATTCTGTGTTTCCTCTGCCGCCGCATCGTTTTCGACGTAGCCGATCGCGCAGGCGATCCCCGCTGCGGCCAGTTGGACCACGGCGCTGCGACCGATCCCGCGGCTGCCGCCGATGACGAGAACCTTGTCGGGCAGCGTGCGTGCGTACGTCTGCGCCGTCACTGCGCCGACCCCGTCCCGTAGTGCTCGTCGCGCTTGCGGAACGCCTCGCTGGTTCCGCTCTTGGCGCGTTCCTTGACGAAGTTGAACTCGTCGGGTTCGAACCGGAGGTTCGTGCCGTAACTGTGGAACAGGTACGCGGTGGTCTCCTCCAGTCCGAGCGCCGAACTCGCCTCCACCAGACGGTAGGCCTCCTTGGCGATCGCGAGGCCGTCCGCGGGCATTTTGGCGACCAGCGCAGCCAGCGCCTCCGTCTCCGCGGCGACGTCCTGCTCGTCGACGAACCGGGTGAACAGCTTGGCGGACTCGAACTCCGCGCCGGTGGCCGTGCGGCCGGTCAACATGAGGTCGCGCGCGACGACGGGACCCAACCGGTGCATGAACAACGCCACGTTGCCGAGCACCGGTCCGAGGAACCGCGCGGCAGGCATGCCGATCTTGGCCTGGCGCGATACCACGGCAAGGTCCGCGGCCAGTGCGAGTTCCAGGCCCAGACCCAGCGCGTAGGACTCGACCTGCACGATGGTGGCCTTGGGGAACCCGATGAAATCGTGAAACATCCGCTGGCCCTTGCGGTCCACGGCCAGCCGGCGCCGTTGGCTGGGCCGGCGGTCGTCCCCGGGGGTGTCGTACCAGCCGTACGCCCGGTTGAGGTCGACGCCGGTGGTGAAGACGCCGCCCTCGCCCCTGACGAGCACCACCTTGATCGCGTCGTCCTCGGCGATGTCGTCGAGGTAGCGGCCCATCAGCTCGCAGTCCTCGGGCGCCATCGCGTTCTTCTTCTGCGGGTTGCAGATCGTGATCCGCGCGATGTGGCTGTGGTGGTCCTTGTCCAACCGCACCCGATCGGTGCTTTGTTGCGCAGCGGATGTGGATTCCGTTGTGGTCATGGTCGGCCTGCTTTCTGTGATTTCTCGTGGTCGTCGAAGAACTGCTTGCTGATCAGATCGCGGGCCAGTACCCGCAGCATCACCTCGTCGGCGCCACCGCCGATGGACAGCAACCGGGAGTCCCGGAAAAACCGCGACGTCCAGGTCTCGGCCATGTAACCCATGCCTCCGTGATACTGCAGGCAGGTGTCGGCCACCCGGCGAATCAACTTTCCGGCCAGCAGTTTCGCGCTGCTGGTGCGGCGGGTGACGTCGGCGCCCGCGACGATGAGCTCGGCGCAGGAGTGCGCGTACCGTTTGAGCGCGTCGACCTCACAGGCCAGCTCGGCCAGGGTGTACTGCAGGTACTGGTTGTCGATGAGCCTGGCGCCGAACGCGGGTCGCTGCTGGAGGTAGTCGACGGTGAGCTCGATCGCGGTTTCCATCTGGCCGACAGCTTGATACACGGCGCTGATGCGTTCGGTCTGGAATTGTTCCATCTGCTGCTGAAATCCCCGCCCGATCTCGCCGATGGTGTTGGCTACCGGAACCCGGACCCGGTCGAAGGTCAACTCGGCGGTGTCAGAGCACCAGTTGCCGAGTTTGGCCAGTGATCGGCTGACGGTCAGGCCCGGGCTCTTGGTGGGAACGATCACCTGGCTCATCCCGCGGTAACCGCCCTCGTCGGAGGTGCGCACCAACAGGCACAGCCAGTCGCCCTGGACACCGTTGGTGATGTAGGTCTTGGCGCCGGTGATCAGCCAGTCGGCGCCGTCGCGGACGGCCCTGGTGCGAATGCCCGCGACGTCGGAACCGGCGTCCGGTTCGGTCACCGCGATCGAACAGATCTGTTCGCCGGAAATCGCGGGTACCAGGTACTCCCGCTTGAGTTCGTCGCTGCCGTGCTTGTGCAGCGAAGGGGTGGCCATGTTCGCCTGTACGTTGTAGGCCATCGGAATTCCGTTGCCCGGCAGCCGGCCGAACTCCTCGCATGCGATGACGGTGAACCAATGGTCGGCACCCTCCCCGCCGTACGCCGGGTCGTACTGCAGACCGAGCAGGCCCAGCTTGGCGAACTCCGGGAAAAGTTCGTGGGCGGGAAAGCGTCCCGCGTTCTCCCATTCCTCGTAGCGCGGCGCGACGGTCCTGGCCAGCATCTCGCGCACGCTGGTGCGGAAGAGGTCATGGTCCTGGCTGAACTGCATGTCAGGCCTCCGTCGAGATGAGTTGTGGCACCAGGGTGCTGGGCACCCGGGCCCGGACCGCGCGGAATCGCTCGCCCAGGCTCTTGGCTTGCGGGTCTTCGCGCAGCGATGCCGCGACGCCGTTGCCGAGCAGCCCGACGATGACGACGTTGAACGCCAGCAGGTTGGGCAGCGCGTAGACGCGGATCTCGTGGGGCGCGAGTTCGGGCAGCAGTGTGGTGAGCCGGTCCGGGTCGGTCAGGTATTCGAGCAACGGCATGTCCCGTTCGTCCCGTACCCACAGGCCGAGGTTGGCGTTGCCGCCCTTGTCGCCCGAACGCGCACCGACGTAGGTGCCGATCCGAACCGTCGTAAGCTCTGTGCCGGGCAAGTCGTTGCCCGCCAACGCTGTCCGGGCCTCATCGGCAGCCACCGGCTGGGTTCGGGTGGGGACGGAAACGTCGACGTCCCGGTCGTCGACGCGGACCCGCGCCCGCAGGTGCGATGCGTCGATCAGGGTGGGCCAGCCCATCATGAACTCCGTCGCCGACCCAGGTGGTGTCGTCAGGTACAGGCCGGGAAAGCTGCCGAGCGCGGTGGCCACCACCGCCGACGAGAACTCGCGGCCCGTGGTCGCGGCGTCCGCGTCGGCTACCGAGATGCGCAGATAGCTCTGGTCGTCTGGAGCATCCGAGTTCAGTTTCGCACCAATGACTTCGACCACCGATTCGGCGAACCGTTCGCGCCCGCCCCGGACCTGCGCCCACACGGCGCGTTCGGCCAACTCCGCCTTGGCGCGGCGGTTGGCGCCGGTGATGGCCACCGTCATCGCGTTACGGAAGCCGCCCGGGTAGGTCAGCAGGGCTTTCGCCGTCGCGGGGGCGGGCTCCCCGTGCGTCGCGGAGATCTGAACCCGGTCGGGCCCCAACTGGCGCAACCGCACAGTGTCGAAACGTGCCACCACGTCGGGCACGGGATAGCGGGGGCCTGCGATCTCGTACAGCAGCTGAGCGGTGACCGTGTCCACCGTCACCGCACCGCCCGTGCCCGGCTGTTTGGTGATGACGCTGCTTCCGTCAGAGGCGATCTCGGCGATCGGGAAACCGGGCTCGGTGAGGTCGGCAACGTCGCCGAAGAACGCGAGGTTGCCGCCGCTGGCCTGGGTGCCGCACTCGATGGTGTGGCCTGCGACGGTGGCGCCGGCCAGCGCGTCGAAGTCATCGGCGCTCCAGCCGTGCCACCATGCGGCGACCCCCGATACCACCGCGGCGTCCGCGACACGTCCGGTGATCACCACGTCGGCGCCCGCGTGCAACCCGGCGGTGATCGCGTGCCCGCCCAGGTAGGCGTTCGCGGCGACCACGTCGGCGCTGTTTCTCGACCAGGCCTCCCCGGTGTCGAGATGCCGCAATGTCTCACCCGCCGAGCGCAATTCGTCGATCCGGCCGGTCAAGTCATCGCCGGTGACGACGGCGACGCACACCGCGATACCGAGCCGGTCGGCGATCTCGCGCACCTTGTCGGCGCAGCCCTGCGGGTCGATACCGCCGGCGTTGGACACCACCTTGACGCCGCGCTCACGGCACCGGCCGAGCACCTGTTCGAGCTGGGTGATGAACGTGGTGGCGTAGCCGGCCCGGCCGCGGCCGCGGCTCTTGGCCAGAATCGACATGGTCAACTCGGCGAGCCAGTCGCCGGTGAGCACGTCGATCGGGTCGGGCCCGTCCAGCAGCTGCGCGGCCGCGCTGATCCGGTCGCCGAAGAAACCCGAGCAGTTCGCGATTCGGACCGGGCGGCTCACGAACGGTCCTCGAGTTCGACCAGAAGGTGACCGCCCGCCACGGCCTGGCCGGCCTCGACGAGCACCTTGGCCACCACGGCGTCGGCCGACGCGTGGATGACGTGCTCCATCTTCATGGCCTCCACCACGACCAACCGGTCACCGGCCGAAACGTGCTGGCCGGCCGAGACGTGCACGGACTGGACGGTGCCCGGCATCGGCGATGTGGGTCCGCCGACGATGCTGTCGATGCTCGAGACGGTGAAGCGCGGCGCGACCCTCATCGCAACCTGACCGGCGTCGCCGTTGACCCAGACCCGCGTCCCGCCATCCGAGGCAAGCGCACCGTCGGCGCTCACCTGCAACACCCGGGCGACACCGTCGACCTCGACGCGCCAACGGTTTCCGTCCCGGCCCAGGCAACGAACCGTGAACTCGGCGTCGTCCACCACAAACAGGTCGAACAGCAGACCGGTCGCGGCGGGCGGCCGGTATGACACCGCGTACTCCGTGCCGTGCTCATCGACCAGCGTGCACTGCGCCGGTGGGCGCGGCGCGTTCGACCACGCCGGCGAGAGCGGCCACACGGTTTCCGCGCTGTCGACCCCGGCAGCGACGACCGCGGCCACCGCGTGCACCGGAAGTGGCGTCGCCGCAACCAGATCGGCGCGCCGTTCCAGCCAGTTCACCGTCACCGCACCGCGCTCGTACTCCTCGTCGGTGAGGATCCGTTGCAGGACCGCGATATTGGTGGCCGGACCGTGCAGTTGCAGGCTTCCCAACGCGTCGCCGAGCGTCCGGATGGCCCGATTCCGGGAGGTCCCGCGCGCGATGACCTTGGTGATCATCGAGTCGTAGTGCGGGCTGATGGACACGCCCGAACAGATCCCGTCCTCGTAACGGACGCCGTCGTCGTGCGGATGCCAGTACCGGCGCACATGCCCCGAACTGGGCAGCCACCCGGCGTACGGGTCTTCGGCGCACACCCGCGCCTGCACGGCGTGTCCGGTGAAGGTGATCTCGGACTGGGTGACGGGCAGCCGGGCGCCTGAGGCGATTTCGAGTTGCATCGCCACCAGGTCGATGCCGGTGACCTCCTCGGTGACCGTGTGTTCGACCTGAAGCCGGGTGTTCATCTCCAGGAAGAAGAACTCGTCGCCCTGTACCAGGAATTCGCAGGTGCCCGCACCGACATAATTGATCTCCTCGGCAAGGCGGACGGCCGCCACCGCCATGGCGGAGCGCAACTCGGTGTCGACCAGGATCGCCGGACATTCCTCGATGAGCTTCTGATGCCTGCGCTGCACCGAGCATTCCCGGTCACCGAGATGGACGACGTTGCCGTGGGTGTCGCCGAAGATCTGAACCTCGATGTGTCGGGGTCCTGCGAGAAAGCGTTCCAGGAACACGGTTTCGTCACCGAACGACGCCTTCGCCTCACGCTGGGCCGAGGCCACCGCGGTGGACAGGTCGGCTGCTTTCTCGACGAGCCGGATTCCGCGCCCGCCACCACCCGCACTGGCCTTGACCAGCAGGGGATAGCCGACACGGTCGGCCGACTCCAGCAGATCGGGGTCCTGGCCGCCGATCACCGCGTCGGGAAGCACCGGCACCGACGCCTTGCGCGCCAGATCTTTGGCCCGCACCTTGGAACCCATCGCCGCGACACACTCGGCAGGCGGCCCGACGAACACCAGGCCCGCCGCCGCGACGGCCGCGGCGAACTCTGCGCTTTCGGCGAGAAACCCGTAACCGGGGTGTACCGCATCGCATTTCGTGCGGTGCGCGGCGGCCAGCACCGCCGCGATGTTCAGGTAGGTGTCGGCGGCGGACTGGCCGGGCAGCCGAACCGCCTCGTCGACATCGTCGAGGTAGGGCAGCCCGGCGTCGACGTCGCTGTACACCGCCACGGTGCGGACCCCGAGGGTGCGTGCCGCGCGTGCCACTCGGCTCGCCACTTCGCCGCGGTTGGCGATCAACAAACGATGCACGGGATTCCTCACTAGAACCGGAAGACGCCGAAGCCGCCCACCGGGCGGGCACCCGCGGGTTCGGCGCGGCGGGACATGGCGAACGCGACGGTCAGCGCCGCGCGGCTGTGGCGGGGGTCGATGATGCCGTCGTCCCAGACCCGGCCGGTGGCGTACAGCGCGGTGGACTCGGATTCGATGCGTTCCTCGTCTTTGACGCGCTGCGTGGTGTCGGCCGCGTCGTCGAAGTCGAGGTTGCGCGAGGTCGCCGAGCGCCGGCGCACGATCGACATCACCCCGGCCAGTTGTCTGCCGCCCATCACCGCGATGCGGTGGGTGGGCCAGGTCAGCACCAGACGTGGCCGGTAGGCGCGGCCGGCCATCGCATAGTTGCCCGCGCCGTAGCTGACACCGACCATCAGGGTGACGTGGGGGACCCGCGAGTTGGCCACCGTGTTGATCAGCTTCGCCCCGTCCTTGATGATGCCGCCCTGTTCGGCTGCGGTGCCGACCATGAAGCCGGTGATGTTCTGGATGAACAGGATCGGGGTGGCCAGCTGGTTGCACAGCTCGATGAACTGGGCGCCCTTTTGGGATTCGGGGGAAAACAGGATGCCGTTGTTGGCCAGGATGCCGATCGGCATGCCGTTCAACTCGGCCCAACCGGTCACCAGGTTGGGTCCGTAGAGCGGTTTGAACTCGTCGAACATCGAGCCGTCGACGATGCGCCCGATGACCTCACGGATGTCGAAGGGCGTCTTGGGATCGTCGGGCACGATGCCGAGCAGTTCGTCGGGATCGTGGACGGGCGCCGGTCCGCCGGGAACCGATTGGGCGGGGGCGAACCGGGAGATCAACGAGCGGGCCTGCCGGATCGCATCGGCCTCGTCGGCGGCCAGGTAATCGGCCAGCCCCGAGACCCTGGCATGCATGTCGGCGCCGCCGAGTTCCTGGTCGGTGACGTCCTCGTCGATTGCCATCTTCACCAGCGGCGGGCCGCCGAGAAACGCATAGCCGCGGTCCTTGACGAAGATGGTGTAGTCGCTCATCCCCGGCAGGTACGCGCCGCCGGCTGTCGATGAGCCGAAAACGATTGACACCGTGGGGATTCCGGACGCCGATAACTCGGTGAGCCGACGGAACTGTTCCCCGCCGGGAACGAAGATGTCGGCCTGCTTGTCCAGGTCGGCACCACCGGACTCCACCAGCGTGACGACGGGAAGGCGGTTGGTCTCCGCGATGTCCATCGCGCGCAACGTCTTGGTGATCGAGGTCGGCGAAAGCGATCCGCCGCGCACGGTGGGGTCGTTTCCGATGACCATGACCGGGCGGCCGCAGATTTCGGCGACGGCGGTGACCAGGCCCCCGCCGAGTGGATCGGTGGTGCCCCAACCGGCCAGCGGAGACAGTTCGAGGATGAAGCCGTGCCGGTCCACCAGAAGCGCCATACGTTCGCGCACGGGCAGTTTGCCCCGGTCGCGGTGCCGCTGAACGGATGCGTCGAAGCCCTGTGCGACCTGGTTCTGCAGGTCGGTGACCTCGGCGAGCAACGTCTGCATCCGCGTCCGCGCCCGGCGGTAGGGCGCGCTCGAGGCAACGACGTCGGTGGCGAGAACCGGCAAGACTCCTCCAAATTGTTAACCTGGTTATATAAAAGATGTCATCCGGAGGCAAGTCCACAGGTTCACGCGCGTAGCGCGAACGCCTCCACCGCGTTGTCGTGCCGGAAGAGGCGTTCGACCTCGGGTTTGAGCGCCAGCTCCGGCAGGCCCTCCATCGCCGCCTCGAAGGTGAGGATCGGCCAGTCGCTGGCCCAGATGCACTTGCGCCGGCCGTAGGTGCGCAGGAAGTGGGTGAACGCTTCGGGGTAGTACTTGGGCAGGTGCGCGCTGGTGTCGATGTAGACGTTGGGATGCTTGGCGGCCACCGCGATCATCTCCTCGGTCCACGGCCAGCCGATGTGCCCGGCGACGATGCGCAGTTCGGGAAAGTCGATCGCGATCCGATCGATGTGGCCCGGCCTACCGGTTTCGGAGGTGTAGGTCGACGGGCCGGTTCCGCCGACTTGGATCTGCAACGTGATGTCGAGTTCGACGCAGGCGGCGTACAGCGGATACCACTGGGCCTCGGTGGGCAGCTTGTCGAGGATGAACGGCTCGAGTTTCAGCCCCTTGAAGCCGTGTTCGGACACCAGCCGGCGCAATTCGTGCACGGCGGGCATCACCCCGTCCACCGACCACGGGTTGACGCTGGCGACGCCGACCAGCCGGTCGGGATACCGGGTGACCGCCTGCACGACATCGTCATTCGGTATCAGCGGGCCCGCCGAGCACAACGCCCGGCTGACGCCGTTGGCGTCCATCTCCTCGATGAGCGTCTCCAGCGGCATGCCGGCCCGCAGGCGGGCACCGTGGGCCATGCGGTCGGCCAAGGTGAAGTTGCGCGACGGCATCTTGGCGACGGTCTCCGGCAGCCACGGCTGCACCCAGGCGTCGATGATCGGCGGGCGCTCGTCGGGCATGGCTTAGCTCCTCGGCAGGCCGAGCACCCGCTCGGCGATCATCGTTTTGACTATCTCGTCGGTGCCGCCTGCGATGTGAAACGCGGGTGCGGAGAGCACCACCAACCGCCAGTCGTCGAGCCCGGCGCCGGGCTTGGACAGCGCATTGCCCAACCCGGCGGCGACCGCATCGGCGAGTTCGGACACCACGGTGCCGGTGGCGAGTTTGGCCAGCGCGGCTTGCGGGCCCGGCGTTTCTCCGGCGAGCAGACGTCGATGGATGCCGGCCTCGAACGCGGCCAGGGCGCGCTGATCGATCACGGCGTCGAGAAACTGCTCGCGAGCGGTGGCGTCGGGCCAGCCGAGGTCGGCGGCCTGACGCACCAACCGGCCCAGCGACCGCCCGAAGCTGGAGAACCGTTCGAAACCCAGCGTCGTCATCGCCACCGACCAACCGCCGCCGACCTCGCCGAGCACCGCGTCGGCGGGCAGGTCGACATCGTCGAAGAAGACCTCCGAGAAGGAGGCGCCCCCCGTCATCTGTTTGAGCGGGCGGACCTCGATGCCGGGTGTCGACATGTCCACCACGAACGCGGTCAGGCCCCGGTGCCGCGCCTGCGCCGGGTCGGTGCGCGCCAGCAGATAGCCGTATTGGGCGTGTCGGGCTTCCGAGGTCCACACCTTCTGCCCGTTGATCCGCCAGCCCGCCTCGGTGCGCACGGCACTGGTCGCGACGCCGGCCAGGTCGCTGCCCGCGCCCGGTTCGCTGAACAGCTGGCACCAGACCTCTTCGCCGCGCAGGATCGCTGCGCAGTGGGTGCGCTGTTTCGGCGTGCCCACCGCCAGCAGGGTGGGACCGACCATCTCGAGCGTCACGCCGAACAGGCCGCGTGGCACGTCGTACTCGGCGTCCAGGTCGGCCCACGCGAGGGCATACGCGGAGGGCAGCGCACGGCCACCGACGTCACGCGGCCAGGTCAGGCCCGCGAAACCGTGGTCGTAGAGCAGCCGCTGCCACGCCACACACCGGTCGCGGAACGCCTCGGGCGCCGCGATCTCGCGGAACTGGGCGAACATCGCATCGGGGAAGCCGTCGGGGCGGTGCTCGGCGTGCGCGTCGAGGAATGCCCGGGCTGCTTGGACGAAGGCCTCGACCGAAGGCGGTTGTGGTTCCATCGCACTCTCTACTGTGGGGTGATCACCGGTTGGCAGCTTAATCGCTAACCTGGTTATATGATACCGATCATCATGGTGTCCCGAGGAGTATCTGTGAGTTCTGCATCCTCTGCGCTGGAGGGTTCGGTCGCCGACGAGCAGTCGGCGGACCCGTTGGCGGAGGGGCAACTCGTCGTCCGTCTCGACGGCAGCCGGGTCTACTCCCGGATGCTGGTCGGGGGCAAGGCGCACGGGCTGTCCAAGATCTGCGCTGCCGGGCTCCCGACGCCTCCGGCGTTCACGGTGACCGTCGATGCGTGCAAACAGTACTTCGAGGCGCCCGACGAGCTGATGGCCCGGTTGTGGCCACAGGTCGAGGCGGGGATCGCCTGGCTGGAAGCCGCATCGGAGCACACGTTCGGGCGCGGACCGGTGCCGCTGTTGGTGTCGGTGCGCAGCGGCGCGCCGGCCAGCATGCCGGGGATGATGGACACGGTGCTGAACCTCGGCATCAACGACGACGTCGAACGCATCCTGGCCCGCAGGTGCGGCGCCCGGTTCGCCGAAGACACCCACCGGCGGTTCCGTGAACTGTTCGGCCAGGTGGTCGGCGCGTCCGACGAGCACGTCCCTACCGACCCGTTCGCGCAGTTGCGCGCCGCGGTGACCGCGGTGTTCGACTCGTGGAACTCCGCACGCGCGGTGTCGTACCGGCGCCACCACGGGCTGGACGGAAAGATGGCAGGCACCTCGGTGACGGTGCAGGCGATGGTGTTCGGCAACCTCGACGGCCGCTCCGGCACCGGGGTGCTGTTCAGCCGCAATCCGCTGACCGGTGCGAACCAGCCCTACGGCGAATGGCTGCCGGGCGGTCAGGGTGAGGACGTGGTGAGCGGCAAGCTCGATCCGCTGCCGCTGACGGCGCTCGCGCAGACGCATCCCGCGATCCATTCCCAGCTCCTCGACGCAGCGGCCTGGCTGGAGAGCGACGGTGCCGATGTGCAGGACATCGAGTTCACCGTCGAGGCAGGCAAGCTCTACCTGCTGCAGACCCGAGCGGCCAAAAGGTCCGCCCGCGCGGCCGTGTCGATCGCGGTGGCGTTGCAGCAGGAGGGGCTGATCGACGTCGACGAGGCGCTGGCCCGCATCACGCCCGCACAGCTGGACACCCTGCTCACGCCGGTCATCGAGGCATCGGCCCTGGCCGGGGCGACGACGGTGGCCACCGGGCTTCCGGCCTGCCCTGGCGTCGGGGCGGGGCGCGTGGTCGTCGACTGTGAGTCGGCCGAGGATGCGTTCGACGACGGTGAGGACGTGGTGCTGGCGCGCGAAACCACCAGCCCCGACGACGTCGGGGGAATGATCGCCGCGCGCGCGGTGATCACCGAGCTGGGCGGGGCGACCTCGCACGCCGCCGTCGTGAGCCGCGAGCTGCACACCCCGTGCGTCGTCGGTTGCGGTAAGGGCACGCTGCTGCACCTGGCAGGCACCGACGTCACGGTGGACGGGGTGACCGGGCGCGTGTACGCGGGCCGGCTGCCGCTCATCTCACCGTCCGAAGACGGCGACCCCGCGATGGCCAAGCTGCTGCAGTGGGCGCGCGAGCGAAGTCCGGTTCCGGTGTACAAAGTCGGTACGCCGCAGGCTGCGGGGCTGCCGGCGGTGGACCACCGCGACCCGTCGACGTTGTCGGCCGCGCTGGCGTCGGGGGCGGCGGCGCTGGCGGCCGAACACCCGTTGCCTGCGTTGCTGGTGCTGCTGCGGCAGGCGTAGAACGCACTCGGCGGTATGCACTAACCAGGATTGCTCTTTAAATGAGAGAATGGGGCGGTGTACTCCGACAGCGACGCCATAACGCATCCCACCGCGGGCCAGCTGGTAGCCGACAACATCCGCCGCAAGATCATCCTCGGCGAGTTCCGCGACGGTGACTTCCTGCCCAACGAAGCCCAGCTGCTCGCCCAGTACGGGGTGTCGCGTCCGGTGCTGCGCGAGGCCATCCGGATCTTGCAGTCGGAATCGTTGTTGACGATTCGGCGCGGCAGCAAGGGCGGTGCGCGGGTCAACGCGCCGCGGCCCGAGCCGGTCGCACGCCAAGCCGGCGGTCTGCTGCAGTACGGGCACACGACCGTGTTCGACGTGTTCCGTGCGCGTGCCATCATCGAGCCACCCGCGGTCCGACTGTTGACCGAAAACGCGACGCCGACAACGATTCAGCGTCTTCGAGACGCGCTGGAACTCGAGTCGAACACGATCAACGATCCGCGGCGATGGGGCAAGGCGCACGCCGACTTCCACACGTTGGTGGTGGAACTCTCGGGCAGCAACACGCTCGCGCTGTTCGCCCACATCATGTCCGACATCACCACCGCGCATACCCAGGCCGTCTGGCAGCACGCTGCCGACGAGGCGCAGAAGCGCACGGACGCCGAGCTGGCGCACCGGGTGCATCGCAAGCTGGTGCGCCTCGTGGAGGACGGCAAGGCCGCCGACGCCGAACAGCTATGGCGCCGTCACCTCGAGGAGACCACCGAGAAGATGCTCGAGAACCAGGGCCAGCGGGAGCTGCTCGACCTCATCGAATAGTCCCTGCGTGAGACTATGTCATAACCTGGTTATACTTTTCCTGGCCGCGGCTGGAGGGAAGTGACGTGAGTTCGGACCTGCTCGAGGACCTCAGAAGGACGACCAGGAAGGCGTTGACCGCCGGTGGCGGTGACGTCGTCGACCAGCTGGACCTGTCGGGCCTTCTGCTGCCCGGCGACGCCGGCGGGCTCGGCATGGGCGAGCAGGAGATGGTGCTCGTCGGCGAGGAGATCGGCAGGCACGCGGCGTCGTCGGCCTTCCTGCCGAGCGCGGTCCTGGCCGCCACACTGCTGGCCGGCACGTCCGACGGCATCGAGCTTGCCAAGGCGTTGGCGCACTGCCGGTATGCGGTCGCCCTGGCCGGTCTGGACACCGCCGAGGCCGACTTGTCGCGCGTCGTCGCGGCCGCGGGCGCCGACGGCGGGTGGCGGCTCGACGGCACCTGCTGGGGCCTCACGCCGTCGGGCGCTGCCGACGGCGTCCTTGCCGTTGCGACCACCGACTCCGGTTCTGGGCTCTTCGTCGTCGATGGGGCAGCGGTCACGCAGCGCGCTGCCGACGAATTCGACCCCGGCCGCGGGCTGATCGAGATGACGTTCGACCAGGCGCAGGCGCGGTCGCTGGCGTCGGGGGCCGAGGCTGCCGGCGCGATCCGCGTGGCCTATCGGCGGGCGCTGCTCGCCGTGGCGGCCGAACAGCTGGGTGTGGCGCGGGCATGCCTCGCGATGACCGTCGAATACGCCAAGACCCGCACCCAGTTCGGGGCCGCCATCGGCTCATTCCAGGCCATCAAGCACCGGTGCGCCGAGGTGCTGCTCGACACCGAGTTCGCCGACGCGGCGATACAGCAGGCCATCGAAACCGGCGGGCCCGACGACCTCGCGCTGGCCTTCATCGTCGCGACCAGGGCGGCGGTCTCTGCCGCCGAGTCATGCATCCATGTGCACGGCGGTATCGGCTTCACCTGGGAGCACCGCGCGCACTGGTATCTGCGACGGGCCCGGGTCAACGCCACGCTGCTGGGTCCACCGGGCTTGCACCGCAACGTAATCGCCGAATCGGTCGGGCTGGCCGAGGCGGGAAGGAAATGACGATGATCGACGAACTGACCATCCTGCGCCTCGTCGCGATCAAGGGGCGCGTCACACCTGAGGCCGTCGCCGCCAGCCTCGGCGCCGATCCCGCCGATGTCGGCGCGCAGCTCGACGAGTACGCGTCCCGTGAGCTGTTCAAGTCGACGCCGATGGGTTACCGGATCACTCCGTCGGGACGACAGCGGTGCACCGAACTTGTTGTGGCAGAACAGCGTGGCGCCGACGCCGATGCGGTGCAACAGATCTACGCGGCCTTCACCGAGCACAACTTCGAGCTCAAGGCGCTCATCACCGACTGGCAGACGCGCGGTCCCGAGCAGCCCAACGACCACACCGACCCGGAGTACGACGGTCAGGTGCTCGACCGCCTCCAAGCCCTGCACCAGCGGGTGCTGCCGGTGCTCGACCGAATCACCGCGGTGGCACCACGGCTGGGGCACTACCGGACCCGGCTGGTGAAGGCCGCCGACGCCGTGGCCGCGGGCGACCACAGCTACGTGTCCAAGCCGATCACCGACAGCTACCACACGGTGTGGTTCGAACTCCACGAAGACCTCATGGGGCTGGCCGGGTTGACCCGGGCTGAGGAAGCCGAGGCCGGCCGCGGCGCGTGAGCGTTCGGGCGACTACCGCACCGTTGCGAAGAACGCGCGCACGTCATCGACCAACAGCCCGGGCTGTTCGAGCGCGGCGAAGTGACCCCCGTGCGGCATCGTCGTCCAGTGGGTGATGTGATAGCCGGGCTCACACCAATTGCGCGGTGCCTGCATGATCTCCTTGGGAAACTGGGCGACCCCGGTCGGCAGTTCGACCCGGCCGAGATTCTGGACGAATTCCAGCCCCTCCCAGTACAACCGGGCCGATGAGGCGCCCGACGCCGTTGCCCAGTAGAGCATCACATTGTCGAGCAGCTCGTCTTTGGTCAGCACATTCTCCGGGTGGCCGCCACAGTCCATCCAGGACCAGAACTTCTCCACGATCCAGGCCAGCTGCCCGATCGGGGAATCGACCAGGCCGTAACCCACCGTCTGTGGCCGGGTGGATTGCTGCGTGGCGTAACCCGAATCGTGCTGGTGGTAATGCGCAAGAACCTGCAACGCCGCCGCCTCCTCGGGCGTGGGGTTCTCCAGAGCGGCGGGCGGGAATGCGATGGGCATGTTCAGATGTATTGCCACGCAGTGGTTATCGTTGGCCTGCTGGCCGATCGCGGTGCTGACCATGGCACCCCAGTCGCCGCCTTGGGCGCCGTAGCGGTCGTAGCCGAGCCGTTGCATCAGCATCTCCCAGGCCCGCGCGATCCTGGCGACTCCCCAACCGGTGCTCGTCGGCTTACCTGAGAACCCGTAGCCCGGAAGGGAGGGGCACACGATGTGGAACGCATCTTCGGCCCGCCCGCCGTGTGCGGTGGGGTTGGTCAACGGCTCGATGACCTTTTGGAATTCCACGATCGATCCGGGCCAGCCGTGGGTGGCGATCAGTGGAAAGGCGTCATCGTGGGGCGAGCGCTGGTGGATGAAATGAATATCGAGCCCATCGATCTCTGTGGTGAACTGGCTGAACCGGTTGAGCGCTTTTTCCCTTGCCCGCCAATCGTATTCGTCGGCCCAGTAGCTGCCGAGCTCGCGGGTGTAGTCCAGCGGAATGCCCTGACTCCAGTCCTCGACGCATTCACGGTCGGGCCAGCGGGTGCGGGCCAACCGCTGGCGCAGGTCTGTCAGTACGTCGTCGGAAACCGCAATACGGAAAGGTTTGATCGCAGACACGGCGGTGCTCAGCCGGCACGCAGGAGTCGGCCCGGCCGCGCCCCGGTGTCGGCGCCGTCGCGAGCGACGACCTGGCCGCTGACCACCGTGGCCAGATAGCCGGTCGCCCGCTGCATGAGCCGGCGGGCACCGCCGGGAAGGTCGTACACCATTTCGGGGCGGGCCAGCGCGAGCCGGTCGTAGTCGATGACGTTGAGGTCGGCCCGCGCGCCGACGGCCAGCGTTCCGCAGTCCGTCAAACCGAACGCCTTCGCCGTGGAACTGGTTTGCAGCCGGACCGCCTCGGGCAGGGAAAGCCGCGGCCCTGACCGATCGCGGGTCCAATGCGTCAGGATCGAGGTCGGCATGCTCGGTCGCAGATGATCGAGCAGTGGGCGCCGGCGTCGCTGCCACCGAGCACCGCGGCCGGATGGATCATCATCTCGTACACGTCGTCGAGGTTGCCGTATGAGTAGTTGAGACCCGGCTTCATGATCAACTCGCGGCCGTCATCGGCGAGCATCGTGTCGTAGAGGAACTCCCATGGCTCCCGGCCCGCATTGGCGGCCAGCGCGGCGATGCTGCGTTCTGTGGTCGGCTCGTACTGGGCTGGATCGCCGAGCGGGTAGATCTGCTCCAGAGACCAGTCGACCAGGCCGTGGAACCGGTTGTCCGGGTCGTCGGACTCGGCCAGGATGCGCTCGCGGACCGCTGGATCGCGTAGCAGGCAGACCCGTTGATCCAGCGGTAATTCGGCGATCGCCTGATAGCTGGGCCGGGCCGCGAACGGATGCATCCAGCCCTGATGACCGACGAGCAGCATGATCGGACGAGGAGCAACCTGTGGGATCAGCCGTGCCCCGGTTCTGTTGGCGTGCTCCACCAGCCGCAGCGTTTCCCGCCACTGGTCGGGCGCATGGTTGTTCTGCTGCAGCAGGAACGTGATGGGCTGCCCGGTTTGCCGTGACACCCGCTCCATCCACCCGACCTCCTGGTCCGGCGCCAGCAGGTCCTCGCCGACGATTCCGGCGGGGGCGAGTTCCACGACACCGCCGCCGCCGTCGACCAGCCCCTCGGCCAGGGCCATCAACTCCGACTCGGCCGCGAAGGTGCCCGGCACCGGTTCGCCGTCCACCGCGCGGTGCACAACGGTGCGCGAGGTCGACACCCCGAATGCTCCGGCGCGCACAGCCTCGGCGACCAACGCCTTCATTTTCGCGATGTCTTGGGCGGTGGCAGGTTCATTGCGCGCACCGCGGTCGCCCATGACGTACGCGCGCAGCGCGCCGTGCGG
This sequence comes from Mycolicibacterium holsaticum DSM 44478 = JCM 12374, assembly GCF_019645835.1. Lineage (NCBI taxonomy): Bacteria > Bacillati > Actinomycetota > Actinomycetes > Mycobacteriales > Mycobacteriaceae > Mycobacterium > Mycolicibacterium holsaticum. Next base: position 5,474,273 of record NZ_CP080998.1, on the reverse strand, counting down.
GATCTGGGTGGCGACGTGGATCGTGCGCTGCTGGGCCTCGAGGGTGTCCAGGTACTCCGGGAACGTCTCCCAACCCCACTGCAGCCCTTCGGCTAAGGCCGAGCCGGGGATGTCCTCCACACCTTCCATCAGCCCGATCAACCACTCTTCGCTGCCCTGCCGGACCGGCGCGAAGCCGACGCCGCAGTTGCCCATCATCACCGTCGTGACACCGTGATGGATCGATGGGGCCAGCACGGGATCCCAGGTCGCCTGGCCGTCGTAGTGCGTGTGGATATCCACGAACCCGGGGGTCACGACGGCACCGTCGGCGTCGATCTCCTCGGCCCCGCGGTCCGGGACGCGGCCGACGGCACTGATCCGGCCGTCGTCGACCGCGATGTCCGCGTCGAACAATTCGGCACCGGTTCCGTCTGCGATCGTGCCCCGGCGAATCACCAGCTCGTGCATGACATCTCCCACTGCCTGGCTGCTCGACCGGGCGCTTCGGAGATGAAGCGGACGTCAGGGTGCGAAAGACGAATCCTATAACCAGGTGAGGTGATTATAGGGGGCGTATCCGACCTGTCAACGAGATCGTCAGATCTTGAGCAGGGCCCCACCGTCGACAGGTAGCTGCAGGCCGGTGACATACCGGGACTCGTCGGAGGCCAGGTAGATGACGGCGTGCGCGATGTCGTCGGGCTCGACGTAGGGGATCGGCATCGCCTGCATGTGCGGGAACGCCTCCTCGGCGTCCGCCCGCGTCGGCTCGGCCAGATCCTTGCGGAACGCTTTGTACATCGGCGGGCTGTGCAGCATATCGGTGTTGCAGTTGGTCGGATGCACCGCGTTGACCCGGATCCGTTGTGCGGCAAGTTGCCTCGCCAGTACCACGACGTAGTCGGCGATGAACTGCTTGGCCAGACCGTACCCCGCCCCGCCAGGGCCGTTGCCCGGGTTGTTCACCGCGTCGGGCAGCATGGCGGCCACCGACCCGGTCGCGATGATCGACCCGCCCGCCGAGACGAACGGCAGGGCGGCGTGGATGGTATTGACGACCCCGACGAGGTCCACGTCGACCGCGACGGCGAAGGCCGTCACCGGAAAATCCGGACCTATCGGGCAGATCCCCGCGTTGGCCACCACGATGTCCAGCCCGCCCAGGGTCTCGGCCGCCGCCGAGATCGCCTGCCCCAGCGCGGCCCGGTCCCGGACGTCGACGACGGCCGCGACGGCCTGACGGTCGAACTTCTCGACCAGCCGGACCGTCTCGTCGAGGTCTTCGGCGGTGGCCATCGGGTAGCCGACGCCGGGGATATCGGCGCAGATGTCGAGGAGGACGACGTCGGCGCCTTCCTCGGCCAGCCGCACCGCGTGATGGCGGCCCTGGCCCCGCGCCGCGCCGGTGACCAATGCCCTTTTGCCCTCGACCCGTCCCATTGCCACCTCTCACCATTGGCACACCCTGATCCGCGAATCATATTACTTGGTTAGTCTATTATTTGGGCCAGCTGGTCAAAGCCACCGAAGGATTGGGGAGAGCCGCTATGCCTGGGGTGTTGGACGGCGTACGCGTCGTCGAGTTGGCGACGTGGGGATTCATCCCGTCAGCCGGCGTCGCACTTGCCGACTGGGGCGCCGAGGTGATCAAGGTCGAGCATCCCGCCCACGGCGATCCGATGCGCGGCCTGGTCAGCGCGGCACTCACGGCGCAAGGTGAGCAGCCGGTCAGCTTCATGTTCCAGACCTTCAGCCGCAACAAAGCCAGCGTCGGCATCGACCTGCGCACCGACGGCGGCCGCGACGCGCTCTACCGCCTGGTCGGCACCGCAGACGTCTTCCTCACCAACTATCTGGCGCCGGTGCGCCGCAAGCTGCGGGTCGACGTCGACGATCTGACCGCCGTGAACCCGCGGCTGATCTACGCACGCGGAACCGGTTTGGGGCCCAAGGGTGAGGAAGCCGACACCGGCGGGTTCGACCTCGCGTCGTACTGGTCACGCGGCGGGGTGGCCTACGTGAGCACACCCGAGGGCGCGGACTATCCGCCGCCGATGCCCGGTGCGGCGTTCGGTGATCTGCAGTCGGGCCTCTACGCCGCGGGCGGGGTGGCCGCGGCGTTGTTCGCCCGCGAACGCACCGGCGAGCCGCAGGTGGTCGACGTCAGCCTGCTCGGGTCCGCGGTGTGGGGGACCGCACCGCACATCGCCGCCTCGTCACTGTTCGACATCGATGCGATGCCACGCGGGAATCATCAGGCCGCGCACAACCCGCTGAGCAATACCTACCGAACCTCAGACGGCCGCTTCGTCGCGCTGGTGATGCTCGAGTCCGACCGCTTCTGGGCGCCGCTGGTCGAGTTGATCGGACGGCCGGACCTGGCCAGCGACGAGCGCTACGTGAACGCCGCCGCGCGCCGCGCCAACAGCAAGGCGTGCATCGCCGAGCTCGACGCGATCTTCGCGGCGCGCACGGCCGCCGAGTGGCGCGAAGTGCTCAGCCGCCAACGTGGCGTGTGGGCCATCGTCCAAACGCCGGACGAAACCCGCCGCGACGGCCAGGTGGTCGCGAACGAATACGTGACCCGCATGGAGCTCGACGACGGCGCGGCGGTGACGGTGGCCCGACCCCCGGTGCAGTTCAACGGTGCTCAGGCCGACGCTCACCCGGCACCAGAACTAGGTGCCGACACCGATCATGTGCTCCTCGAGCTGGGCTACACCTGGGACGACGTCGTTCGGTTGAAGGTCGACGGCGCGATCACGTGACCCGCGATCAGGTGTTGGCCCGAGACTGCGGCATCGCGGAACCGAGTTTCCGGATGACCGGACGGCTGTTAATATAACCTGGTTATATAAATCTGCCCGTTGCTTGGGCGGGGAGCCAAGTAACGAGGGTGGCTGGATGGATCTGATCGAGCTGATGCGGCAGCGGATGCATGCTGACGAGCACGAGCCCATGCTGTGCTACGGCGAGTCCTGGTGCAGCAAAGCCGATTTCGCAGCGGCCGCGCGAGCCATCGATGCGCTGCTGACCGAACGCGGGGTGGGCCCCGGCGCGCCGGTGGGCATGTTCATGCGCAACCGACCCGGCCTCGTCGCAGCGCTGGCGGTGGTGCTGGCGACCCGGCGTCCACTGGTCGTGCTCAACCCGATGATTCCGGATGCCACCGTCGGCGCCGATGTGGTGGGGTTGCGCCCGGCTGCGGTCCTGGCCGACGCCGAGGACTGGGCACGTCCGGCGGTGAAAACCGCGGTCGAGACCAGCGGTGCGCTCGGCGTGCAGGTCGAGGTGCCCGCGAGCGATGCCCCCGCCGCCGTCGTCACCGTCGCGGGATCCGATGCGCACCAGCCCACTCCGGTCGACGACGGGGTGGCCATCCTCATGCCGACCAGCGGGACGACCGGGCCGCCGAAGCGAATACCACTGCGCCACAGCGAAATCGAACAAGCGCTCAGCGGTGCTCAGGAGCACTACATGGCCGGCAGCGCGCGGGCGGGCAGCGTGCGCGGCGGCGGAGTGCAGATCATCTCGTTGCCGTCGACGAACATCAGCGGGCTGTGGGCGATCATCACCGCCCTCAGCGGTGGCGGCCGGACGCTGCTGCAGGACAAGTTCGAGCCGGTGGCGTGGTCGGAGGCCGTCGCGCAGTATCAGCCGCGCTCGGTGTCGTTGCCGCCGGCCGCCCTGCGCATGGTGCTCGACGCGGGTATCGAACCGGAGCGCCTGGCCAGCCTCAAGGCGGTGTGGGCCGGTGCGGCGCCGACCGGAACCGACCTCGCCAGGCAGTTCGAGCAGACCTACGGCTGTCCCGTGCTGCTCAGTTACGGCGCAACCGAATTCACCGGCGGCGTGACCGGATGGTCGCTCAAGGACTGGCGGGATTGGAAGGACACCAAGCGCGGCAGCGTCGGACGCGCCCACCCGGGAGTGGAGATCTCGGTGATCGACCCGCGCACCGGTGAGCCGCTGGCCCCCGGCGAACCAGGCATCTTGCAGGTGCGCTCGGCGCAGGCCTCGGGTGGTGAGGGCCGGTGGGTGCGCACCAACGACCTCGGCACCGTCGACGAGGACGGCTTCGTCTGGATCCAAGGCCGCGCCGACGACGTCATCAACCGTGGCGGCTTCAAGATTTTCCCGGCCGAACTCGAGGACTGCCTCGAATCGCACCCGCAGGTTCGGGAGGCCGTGGTGTTCGGGGTGGCCGATGAGCGACTGGGCGAAGTGCCGGTGGCCGTCGTGGTGACGGCCGGAAACGTCACGCCCGAAGAGCTGATCGCGTGGACGCGCACGCGTGTACCCGGCTACCAGGTGCCGGTGCGGATCCGCATCACCGATGCCATCCCGCGCAACTCGGCGATGAAGATTCTGCGCAAACAGGTGCGCGATGAATTCGAAACAGCAGAAGGAGTCGGCAGTGCAATCGGACGTGGCTGACCGCGTCGCCGTCATCACCGGCGCAGGAAACGGGCTCGGCCGTGCGCACGCACTGGCCTTCGCGGCGACGGGCTACGCCGTCGTGGTGAACGACCTCGGCGGATCACGCGACGGCAGTGGAGATTCCACCGGCCCGGCGTCTGACGTCGTCGATGAGATCACCGCTGCCGGCGGACGTGCGGTGGCCAACACCGACGACATCAGCACATGGAACGGGGCCAAGTCGCTGATCGACCAGGCCGTCGAATCCTTCGGCGGGCTCGACGTTTTGGTGAACAACGCCGGCATCCTGCGCGACCGCATGCTCACCTCGATGTCGGAAGCCGAGTGGGACGCGGTCATCGCGGTGCATCTCAAGGGCACGTTCGGGCCCACCCGGCATGCGGCCGAATTCTGGCGCAACCGCGCCAAGAGCGGCGCGACCAACGACGCCAGGGTGATCAACACGACCTCGCCGTCGGGCCTGTTCGGCGCCCCGGGACAGACCAACTACGGCGCGGCGAAGGCAGGCATCGCCGGCTTCACCGTGATCGCCGCGATGGAACTACAGCGCTACGGCGTCACGGTGAACGCCGTGGCTCCCACCGCGTTGACCAGGCTCACCGAAGATCTGCCCGCGGCCAGGGAGATGGCCGAGAGCGTCGACCTCGCTCCGGAGGGCGTGTCCCCGGTCGTGCTGTGGTTGGCCGGGCCGGCGGGCCGCGATGTCACCGGACGGGTGCTGGCGGTCATCGGCGGAACGATCGCGGTGGTCGAGGGCTGGGCGTACGGCCCCGAGATCCACAGCGACGAGCGGTGGACCACCCAGCGCCTCGACGAGGTGCTCCCCGACCTGCTCGCCAAGGCGGCGCCGGGCGCCGACATGACCGGACACCGCCCGGTTCGATGAGCACCTCGACCGCCCATCCGGCCGGGCAGCTGATCGGCAAGGTGCTGTTCGGCTACGAGATGCCTGTCGAACGCGGCAAGATCCGCGAGTTCGCGGCGGCCACCGGGGCTACCGACCCGATCTATCAGGGGCCCAATCCGCCTGTGCCACCGACGTTTCTGGCCACCAGCATGCACTGGGAGCCGCAGGACCCACCGCTGGCCACCCGGCTCGGCCTGAACCTGGGCAAGGTGCTGCAGGGCGGCCAGGAATACACGTTTCTCGGGGCACTGCCCCGCGCCGGGGACGTCCTGTACGCCCAGACCTCGGTGGAATCGGTGACCGAGAAGCACAGCAGCCGAGGCGGGGCGATGACGGTGATCGTCGTGCTCACGCGCTTCGCCGGCTCCGACGGCCGGGCCATCGCCGAGGGCCGCGCGACCGTCATCGAGCGAGGCCCGTCATGACGGCCCGGGCGCCCAGCGGCGACCTGACTGTCGGTGCGGCCCTGCCCGAACGACGCTTCGGGCCACAGACCCGCACCGACATCGTCCGGTACCAGGGCGCCTCCGGTGACTTCAATCCCATCCACCACGACGACGAGTTCGCCCGGTCGGCGGGCATGCCGGGGGTGTTCAGCGTCGGCATGCTGCAGGCCGGATATCTGGGCACCTACTGCGTGGACTTGTTCGGGGCGCACAGCGTGCGCCGGTTGTCGGTGCGGTTCGCCGAACAGGTCTGGCCCGGTGACGAACTCGTGTGCCGCGGCGTGGTCACCGAACTGGGCCGCACCGCCGAACTCGACCTGACCATCACGCGCGCTGACGGCGGCGTGGCGGTGTCGGCCTCGGCCACCGTCGTGCTCGACACCCCCGCCGATGACGAAGGGACCACCCCATGACCGCAAGCGCGACAACGGGTGCCATCCCCGTCGCGGCGTACCTGGTGCTCGGCGAGCGTCCCCAGATCTGCGGATTCCGCTGCGCCGCATGCGATGCGGTCTACCTGCTGCGGCGCACAGCCTGCAGCCGGTGCGGCCACGACGAATTCACAGACCGCACACAGCTCGGCGACGCCGGCGTGGTGACCGCCGCCACCGTGGTGCACCGAGCGCCACCCGGCGTGGACACCCCGTTTGTCAGCGGTGTGGTGGCACTGGACGGCGGCGGCTTCGTGCGCACCAACCTGACCGGTGACGTGGCCGACCCGGTCGCCGCGGTCGGACGCAGGGCGGTCATGCGGACCCGCCCGGTCGCCACCGACAGCAGCGGCGTGCAGGCCATCGGCTACGAGTTCGAGGTGCAGAAACTGTCATGACGGAAAACGTGTGGATCATCGGCGCAGCGATGACCAAGTTCGGCCGCTTCCCCGAATTGGACGTCGTCGACCTGGGCGCGACGGCCGCGCGCGCCGCGCTGGCCGACTGCGGCGCCACCGTCGACCAGATGCAGACAGTGGCCGTCGGCAACGTGTTCGAGGGCATCACCGGGGTGGGGCAGCGCATCATGCACCAGATCGGGCAGACCGGCGCACCGGTCTACAACGTCTCGAACGCCTGCGCCACCGGAGCGACCGCACTGCGCACCGCGCTGCTGGCGCTGCGGGCCGGAGAGGCCGACCTGGCGTTGGCGATCGGTTGCGAGCAACTCGGCAAACGCGGCCTGCTGGCCGCCGACGAGGAGCCGCGCGGTGCGCAGTTCAGCCCCCGCGGCCGCGACGGGTCGGTGGTCGAGCCCGAAGGGATCCTGGGCAGCTCGATGATGCCGTCGGTGTTCGCCGAGGCCGGCGTGGCCTACCTGGCCCGCACCGAGGGCGCCACGGTCGAGCACTTCTTCAAGGTGGCGCAGAAAAACCACGCGAACTCCACGCTGAACCCGCTTGCGCAGTACCGCAAGGAGTTCAGCCTCGAGCAGATCGCAGGCGGGGACATGATCGCCTACCCGAACACGGCGTTGATGTGCTCGCCGACGGGTGACGGGGCGGCCGCGGTGGTGCTCGCCGGGGATGCCGCGTTGGGCAGGCTCGATCCCGGTGTGCGGGCGCGCGCGGTGAAGGTCAGCGCGTCGGTGCTGGTCAGTGACCCGTGGGTGGAACAGGCCGAGGCGTCCTGGGACGTCGACACGATCACCGCGAACGCCGCCCGACAGGCCTACGAGGCGGCGGGGCTGGGCCCGGCCGACCTCGACATGGTGGAGCTGCACGATTGCTTCGCCACCGCCGAGCTGGTGCACTACGAGAACCTGGGCCTGTGTCAACCGGGCGGGGCGCCGGACTTCCTCGATTCCGGCGCACCGTGGCGGGGCGGCGCGACGCCGGTGAACATCTCCGGCGGGCTGCTGTCCAAGGGGCATCCCCTGGGTGCGACCGGGATCGCGGGGGTGTACGAAGTCGTCACGCACCTGCGCGGGGAGGCCGGCGACCGCCAGATCGACGGCGCCCGGGTCGGCTTGACCCACGTGCTGGGGCTGGGCAGCGCGTGTGCGGTGCACGTGCTCGAGAAGCGGGCGGCCTGAGCAGTCAGGAGTGGCCGCCGGTAAGGACTTTCGACCCTTCCCCGAGCGGGAAGACCACGTACGCTAATAACTAACCAGGTTATAACAAGGGAGTGAGCGATGCCGCTGCAGGATTCCATGCAGTTGATCTCTGTCGATGACCATCTCATCGAGCATCCCCGGGTGTGGGCCGACCGGTTGCCGGCCAAGTACCAGGACCTGGGTCCCCGCATCGTCGAGGTGCCCAGGGCCAAGGGTGGTCCGCCCAGCCAGGTCTGGCAGTACCAGGGCAAGACCTATCCGCAGATCGGGCTCAACGCCGTGGCCGGCAAGAAACCCGAGGAGTACGGCATCGACCCGTCGCGCTTCGACGAGATGCTGCCCGGCTGCTACGACCCGGTGCAGCGGTTGGCCGACATGGATCTCGACGGGGTGGAGGCCGCACTGTGTTTCCCGTCCTTCCCCCGGTTCGCGGGCACCGTCTTTCTCGAAGGCGACGACCGCGACGTCGCGCTGGCCAGCGTGACGGCGTTCAACGACTTCATTCTCGACGAGTGGTGCGCCGCCGCGCCGCACCGCTACATCCCACTGGTCATCCTGCCGCTGTGGGATGTCGAGTTGTGCGTGGCCGAAGTGCACCGCACCTTCGCCAAGGGCGCCAGGACGCTCGCCTTCCCGGAGAACCCGTCGCCGTTGGGTCTGCCGTCGATCCACACCGACCACTGGGATCCGCTGTTCAGCGTCGCCGAGGAGTACGACCTGCCGCTCTCGCTGCACTTCGGCACCTCGGGGCAGTCGCCCAAGCCGTCGCCGGACGGGCCGATGGCGGTCAGCATCACGCTGTTCGGCTGCAACTCCATGTACGCCCTGGGTGATCTGCTGTTCTCGCCGGTGTTTCACCGCCACCCCAAGCTCAAGGTGGCGCTGTCGGAGGGCGGCATCGGATGGGTGCCCTACATGCTGGAGCGGGCCGACTACGTGTGGGAGCGGCACCGCTTCTACCAGAACGTCAACCAGGACCGGCGGCCCTCGGAGCTGTACTTCGAACACATCTACTCGTGCTTCATCGAAGACCGCCACGGCCTGCGCAACCGCGACGAGGTCGGCATCGACAACATCCTCTGGGAGTGCGACTATCCGCACTCCGACTCGAACTGGCCCAACAGCCGCAAGGTCGCCGACGAGGTGTTCGCCGAGATCCCCGACGAGGACGTCCACAAGATCGTCGAACTCAACGCACGCGCGCTGTTCAACTTCCCCCGCATCGAGAAATGACCCCGGGCCCGGTGTCGCCCGTTCCGCCCGAAGGGATGCTCGGGGCATCGGACTGGGACGACGAGGATCTGCTCACCGTCATCGAGGCGTCGCAACGGCTCGCCGACGAGATCAAGGCGTGCCGTGCGCGCATTCGGCAGGCCGAGCAGGCGCTGGCCGAGGGAACGTCTCCCGCGTCGGTCGACGAAGGCGCCCTGGATCGGGAACGTCGGCGCCTACAGGAACTGATGGGCGCGGTGGAACGCATCAGGGCCGCGCATGCGAACGCCCCGCGGTGACATGGCCGTCGTCGCCGTGGTCTTCGACATGGGGGGCGTGCTCACCGTCGACCCGTTCGACGCGTGCCGCGGCTACGCGCGCAAACTGGGCTTGCCGACAGACGCGTTCGTCGAGCAACTGCGCGGCCCGGCCTTCGCCGAGGTGGAGACCGGGGTGCGCACCGTGCGCGATTTCCTGAAGTTCGCCTGCCGCGACGTGGCCGAGCGGTTCGACGCGGAGGTGGACATCCGGCGGCTGGCGGACTGTCTGGCCGCGGGGCAGCGGGTGCGTCCCGAGATGGTCTCGCTGATCGTCGACCTGACCGACTGCGGCGTACCGGTCGGTCTGCTGACCAACAACGCCAAGGAAGCCAGGTCGTGGTGGAACAGCGGGGTACTGCCGATCGACCGGTTCACCGCCGTCGTGGACTCCTCGGACGTCGGGTTGCGCAAACCCGATCCGCGGATCTACACCCTGACCGCCGAGCGGATGGGGCATCGTCCCGATGAGCTGCTGTACTTCGACGACATGGCGGAAAACGTCGCGGGAGCCCAAACGGCCGGGCTGACCGGCGAGGTGTTCACCGGTCCCGACGAGTGCCGCCTGCTGTGCGCGTCGCACGGCTTGCTCGCCGGGCGGGACGCCTAACCGATCGAACCGGCCGGACGGGACCGAAGGGAACGTTAGGCTAATCCAGACGTTCCCCGTCGGTTTTTAGAAGCCGTGGGAGGCGGTGATCTGCGTTGGCGATCACTTTGTCCACGTTTGTGTTCCGACCGTACGCCAGAATCCTATAACCAGGTTATAGTTAAGCTTCCCTCGACGATCGTGAAGGTGAGATGGCAGGACGGGTTCTAGTCACCGGCGGCACCGGGGCGGCGGGCGCGGCCACCGTGAAATGGCTCAAGCGGATGGGGGCCGACGTCGTCGTGCTGGCGCGGCGCCTCCCGGCGGTGCCGATTGCGGATGTCACGTACGTCGCCGCCGACATCCAGGATGCCGACGGGGTGTCGCGGGCGGTGGCGGGCTGCGACGGGATCGCCCACTTCGCGTGGACGATGTCGGCCATGCAGAGCGCCGAGGTCGCCGAGGGCATCGACATCGGGGGTACCACCAACCTGCTGCGCGCCATGGCCGAGCACGACTGCCGCCGAATGGTGTTCGCCTCCTCGATCACTGTCTACGGCGGGCACGCCGATCACCCCCAGCCCTACACCGAAGACGAGACGCCCCGGCCCGCGCCGTCGTTCCACTACGAACGCAACAAGGTCCGCGCCGAGAAGATGATCGCCGAATCCGGCGTGGAAGCGGTCAACGTCCGTCCCACCGTCATCGTCGGGCGATCCGCGTGGAGCGCGCCGGCCAACATCTTCCGCCAGCCGGTCGTGGTAACCCCGGGGAGCGACGCCCGGATGCAGTTGGTGCACGTCGACGACGTCGGACGGTTTTGCGCCAAGGCTGCGCTGGGTGGACCCACCGGCACCGTCAACCTCAACGCCGATGACGCGCTGACGTTCACCGAGATGGCCCACGTCATCGGTCGGCCGGTGCTGAACTCCGGCGAGCGGTTCGCCCGCATGATGGCCGGTCTGATCGGCAACGCCGATCGATTCGAATCGGTGCCCGACCTGATCGAACTTTTCCTCAACTATCCACTCGGTGACACCCGAAGGCTGCGTGAGGAGTTCGGGTTCCGCTGCGCGTACAGCTCGGCCGACGCGGTGGCCGACATGACCGACTGGTCGTCGAGCATGTGGACCGTGGGGACGCGGTCCATCCGAAAGCCAGTCCGCCTCGCCGCACCGGCCGTCTTTCCGCGCGAAACCTGCGGTCCGGACGGCCGCGCGACGCGGATCGTGCCGCCGGAGTACACCGGTGAATTCGACAGCGTGACTTGCGATCCCGATCTTCCGGAGTGGAGCGCAGCGAACCTGTCTGAAGCCTTCCCGGGTCCCATGACGCCGTTCTCGCTCGGGCTGGCCAACCGCATCATGTTCAGCGGTGCCGGCATGCTCGATCACCTGTTCCCGCTGGAGCCAGAACTCTTCGCGACGGTGCGCAGCAAGCAGGTGGGCACCATCGGACACCGGCTCTACAACAACATGACGGCGATGAAAAAGCTGGCCAACGCCATCCCCGGTCAGACACCCGAAGGTTTCGAACACCAGATGAACGGGACGCCGCTGCCGGAGGGCTACCGACCCCCGCCCTTCTCACGGGCCGATCTGGTCGCCGGTGCCAAAGCGGCGCTCAAGGGCGGGCCCCAGATCGCCGGGCTCGGACACGAACTGGCCGCAATGGAACGGCGATCCCGACGGTTGACCGACAGCCGGCCCGACCTGTGTGGCATCAGCGACGAACAGCTGCTGAGCCGGATCGAGTTGGTCTGCGACCTGGTGGTGCGCGCATGGGACATCAACAACATGAACACCTTCATGGTGAGCCTGCCGATGAACCTGATCTCACAGCGCTACGGGGATCGAGCCGCGATGAACGTGCGGGCGGGAACGCAGAACCTGCGCAGCGCGGCGCTGTTGCGCGGAGTGCGCGAACTCGCCGACGTCCTCGCGGGCGACGACGGGCTCCGCCGGTTGATCCAGGACAGCCCGCGCGAGGTGGTGCTGGACAAACTGCGCAGCGACGCGCCCACGTTCGCCGCGAAGTTCGACCGGATGGTCGCCGAATGCGGGCACCGCGGCCCCGGGGAAACCGAACTCAGTAACCCCGTTTACGCCGATGCTCCCGAGCTTCTGCTGCGCTCGGTGCTGGGCAGCGGACGCGCCGAACCGCCCGCCCCGGCCGCGTCGGCGAGGTCGCCCCTGGCCCGTGCCCTGACCAAGGTCGCGGTGAGCGCGATCGAGCGACGTGAGCGTGGCCGCGACCTGTGCATGCGGATCACCTACGAACTGCGCCTGGCGCTGCGGGAGTGGGGCAGGCGGTTGGCCGAGCGTAAAACGCTGGCCTCCGCTGACGATGTGCACTACCTGTCGGTCGACGAGATCTACTGTCCGCCAGCCGATACCCGAGAGCTCGTCACACGCAGGCGCGCCGAGCGGACCCGGTTGGCGGCGCTGGATTTCCCGGTCCACTTCACCCAACCGTGGACCCCGGATGACGTCACCGCGGTAAGCCGGGACGAGGTGCTGACCGGGCAGGCGGTATCGCCGGGCACCGCCCGTGGGCTCGTACGGATCCTGGGTCATCCCGACGACGACTTCGAACCCGGTGAGGTGCTGGTCGCCAACGTCACCGACACCGGTTGGACCCCGTTCTTCGGCTGCGCGGCGGCGATCGTGACGAACGTCGGCGGTCCGATGTCGCACGCGGCGATCGTCGCCAGGGAGTTCGGCATCCCGGCGGTGGTGAACACCAAGACGGCCACCCAGCAGCTCAAGAACGGTGAGCTCGTCGAAGTCGACGGCACCGCAGGCACCGTACGCATCATCGGCGCGGAACCCCGCACGGAATGAGAGGTCAGAACACCATGGCAGTCAAGGGCGACTACCAGCATCAGACATTGGTCGGTACCTACGAGCCGACGGCGGCCGACGGCGCTCCGACCCGCACGTACTTCGGATTGTCGCTGTCGAGCACCTGGTTCTACCTCAACTTCCGTGACGAAGACGGTAAGTTGCACTTCGCCTACCGGTCCACCCTTGGTCTCGAGGGGTCACTGCACTTCACCTGCAACGAGTCTCGCGGCGGCGCCCTGCGTAAGGTCGACATGCCCGAGGGCCGGGAGTTCTTCCGGGGCCCGGTCGTCACGACCGTTACCGAGGACACCTACCGGGTGGCCAGCAAGCCGGCCGAGTCGGGGTACGCCACCGGCCAGCCGTTCGAATTCACCCGTACCGGCACCGGGGTGCGCTACCACGAAGGCGATGAACTCCGATTCGACGGTCGGCGCATCGGCCCTGGCATGCAGGTGTATGTCCCCAGCGGTGAGACGCCGCTGCTCTACACCTCGCTTCAGCATCGGGTGTCCGGTTCGGCGTTCGGCAAGCCCGCCGAGGGCTTCCTGTGGCTGGACCAGTGCTACCTGCCGCCGGGGGTCACCTGGCGCAACAGCGACTTCTTCAAGGGCATCGAGCTCGCCTGGACGCCGTTCGGCACCGAGTACGCCGACGGGTCCGTCGAGATGGGTCACATCTGTTATGGCGCAGAGGGATTCAACTTCGCCATGATCGCAACGGGCGACGGTGAGGTGCTGCACTGCACATCGAATGTGGGCGCCCGCGACATCAAGTACAAGCCCGACACCTTCCCAGAGCGGATGTACTACGAAGTCGACGGTGTGGACTGGGAGTGGTCGGCCGTCGACGACGGCGCGCTGCCCGATCAGGCCTCCGGCCTCGACTTCTATCGCTCCTCGGAGGGCTATCTGCGGCGGGCGGGCGAGACCCGCACCCCCGTGGTGTACCACTCGTACAACGAGTTCTTCCCGCACGCGATCAAGACCTGGGAGTCGACGGGACGGATCGCCGGGCAGTGACCGAAGCCAACAATCCGCCGGCGGCCGCCGGGACACGGCTGCGGCCCGCCCCCACCCCCGACGAGACGGAGTTCTGGCAATCCGGAGCCGACGGTCAACTGCGCCTGCAGCGCTGTAACGCCTGCACGCGCTGGCAGCATCCACCGAACCCCGTTTGTCACCAATGTCTTTCGCGCGACCTGAGCTTTGCTCCTGTCAGCGGCAACGGCACGGTGTACTCCGCCACGGTCAACCACCAACCGTGGTTGCCGCATCTGAGCGAGCCCTACGCCGTGATCGTCGTCGAACTCGACGAACAACACGGGCTACGGTTTTTGAGTCGGATGGTGGACACCGCCGACGCCGCGATCGGGATGCGGGTGCGGGTCGTCTTCGAACCGCTGGGCGACGGCCTGTTCGCGCCGCTGTTCACCGCGGCGAAGGGCCAACCATGACCGGCCGTCCCGAACGGCAGGCGGTGATCCGGGGCTTCGGATCCTCGCAGGTGGGCCGGCGGTTACCCGCCAGCGAAATGGCACTGACTGTCGACGCGTGCCTGGCCGCCTTGGCCGACGCGGGCGTGGACCGCAGTGAGATCGACGGCCTGGCAACATTTCCCGGCGGCGGATTCGACACGCCCGGCCTCGCCGGGCCCGGCGCCGACGATGTGCACGCCGCGCTGGGACTTCGCACCAACTGGAAATACGGTGGCCCCGAAGGAGGTCAGCTCGGCGGCTTCTTCTCGGCGTGTCTGGCCGTGGCGACCGGGTTGGCACGCCATGTCCTGGTGTACCGCACCGTCGGCGAGTCCTCGGCTCAGGGCGCGGCCGGCCGCGCCGCGACGCTGTCGGCCGGCGCCGACACCGCGGTGTCGGGCTTTCGTCGCTGGCTCGCGCCGTTCGACGCGCATTCACCGGCGAACTGGATCGCGCTGTTCGCGCAGCGGCACATGCACGAGTTCGGCACCACCCGTGAGCACCTGGGCACGATCGCGGTCAACAACCGGCGCAATGCCGGCCGCAATCCCGACGCGGTGTATCGCGACCCGCTCACCTTCGACGACTACTTCGCGGCCAGGATGATCACCACACCGTTCGGGTTGTACGACTGCGACGTGCCCTGTGACGGGTCGGTGGCGTTCGTGGTCTCGCACGTGGACACCGCCGGTGACGGGCCGCATCCGGCGATCGGCATCGAAGCGTTCGGCTGGGCGATGCGCCACCGCCCGCTGTGGGACCAGTGGGACGACATGACCGAGATGGCGGCCTGGGACGCGGCCGCGCATCTGTGGGAACGCAGCGACCTGACCCCCGGCGACGTCGACCAGGTCCAGCTGTACGACGGGTTCTCGTTTCTGCCGCTGGTCTGGTTGGAGGCGTTGGGATTCTGCGGCAAGGGCGAGTCGGGTCCGTTCCTGGACGCCGGTGCGCAGATCGCGCTCGACGGCCCCCTGCCGCTCAACAGCGGCGGTGGGCAACTGTCGGCCGGTCGACTGCACGGCAGCGGGTTGTTGTACGAGGCGTGTGTTCAGCTGGCCGGCCGGGGCGGGGACCGTCAGGCGGGACGCCCCAACACGGTGGCCGTCGGGGTCGGTGGCGGACCGACGGCCGGCGCGGTCCTGTTGGTGCGCCGATGAGCGCCCATGTGGAGGTGGCGTTGATACGTCACGGATTACCCAACCGGGTCGAGGGGGTGGCCAAGCCCGACCCCGGTCTCACCGCGGACGGGCTCGACCAGGCGGCGGCCGTTGCCGACGCGTTGACGCTGCTGCCGGTCCGCACCGTCGCCAGCAGCGGGCTGCGCCGCGCCCTTCAGACGGCCGCGCCCACCGCCGAAAACCTCGGGCTCACCGTGGATATCGACGACGACCTCGCCGAGTTCACCATGGGTGAGGATTACTACATCCCGATCGAGGACATGATCGTCGAGCAGGATCCTCGACTGGACCGCTGGCGGGCGGCTGCGGCCGATCCCGGCATGGCGGAGGCCTTCACGGAATTCCGGCAGCGGGTCACCGCGGCGGTCGACCGGGTTGCCGACGCGACCCGCACCGGCAGCGCCGCGGTGTTCTGTCACGGCGGCGTGATCGCGGCCTGTATCGAAAAGGCGCTCTCCGGGGTGCGTCTGCCCACCACCGAACCCGAGTACGGATCGATCACCCGCGTGACGATTTCGGCGACCGGTGACTGGAACCTCCGTTCACTGAACGAAATCCACCACATCGAGCGGTTCAGCGCACGGCGAAGGGAACGCAATGAGCTTTCGCGATGACGGCAAGGTGTACCTCGAAGTCGGCGTCAACGAGGTGGTCAGCAAGGACGACAACCCCAACGTGCCCTACGGCGCGCAGGAAACCGCCCGTGACGTCGTCGAGTGCATTCAGCACGGCGCGACCGTGGTGCATTTCCACGCCCGCTACGACGACGGCACCCAGGCCTGGGTGGACGACGAGGTCTCGCGCACCGTGCTGTCGACCGCGGCGGGTGCGGTCGACCCGCTGGCCTATCCCAGCTACCACGGCAGCCTCGAACACATCTGGGCGCTGGCGAAGCAACCACCGCAAGGCACCAGGCTGCTGCTCACCCCGTTCGACCCGGTCCAGCACATCAAGCGGGTGCTGTGGCTGGAGGAGGAGAACCGGTTCGGCGTCATCAGTTTCGGGCCCGACGATCCCAACAACGCCAACCCGCCGTATCCGCCCGAACTGGACCGGTTCGCCGACCTCGGGCTGGTGCCCAACATCGCGGTGTTCAACGCCGCCGATATGCGCTGGGTGACGCTGGCCGCGCGCATCGGCGTTCTGCGCCAGCCGCTGAACATCAAGC
Organism: Mycolicibacterium holsaticum DSM 44478 = JCM 12374; assembly: GCF_019645835.1. Lineage (NCBI taxonomy): Bacteria > Bacillati > Actinomycetota > Actinomycetes > Mycobacteriales > Mycobacteriaceae > Mycobacterium > Mycolicibacterium holsaticum. The sequence continues at coordinate 5,457,665 of NZ_CP080998.1, read as the reverse complement.
TGTTCTTCTCCGACCGGTGGGTGTCCAACAACGATCCGGACCCCGACGTCATCGACTTTCTGCTGTCGCGCATTCCCGCAGGCATCGACCACGAGACCGTCGTGGTGCCCTACGCCATGAGCTCGGCGCAGCGCTGCGAACAGCTGTGGGAACGCGCACTGGACCGCGGCCTGGGCATCCGCGTCGGCGTCGGCGACTGTCCGTGGGCGTTTCCCGCCGCTACCAACGCCGAAATGGTGGACCGTGCCGTCGATCTGATCACCCGCAAGGGTCTGGAACCCGCCACGCAAGCCGATCTTCGAAAGCGGGTCGGCGCCCCCGCGGCGACCGGGGTCAGCTCGTGAAGGTCACCGTCGACCCGGAGCGCTGCATGGGCCACGGGCAGTGCTACGCGCACGCCCCCGAGATCTATGAGCCCGACGCGGACGGCTATTGCGTTGTCATCAAACCCGATGTCGACGGCGACGACCTGACCCAAGCCCGCATAGGCGCGCAGGCCTGCCCGGAATCGGCCATCACCGTCAGTGAGGAACAGGATGTCTGAGCAGAACCCAGGATCCCCAGTGCAATTCGATCCGTTCACCCCGGTGCCCGATCCGTACACCCCGCTGCGCGAGGCCGCCGCGCGCTGCCCGGTCATTCCCGCGCCCGGCGGTGCGGTCGTCGTCACCGGCAACGCCAACGTCGCCGCGGTGTTCAAGGATTCGCAGGCGTTCCGCAACGAACTGCGTCCGCGCGAACCCGGCACCCAGCCGAGCCTGGTGCACCTTGACGGTGACGAGCACACCCGCATGCGCAAACTCGTGGTCAAGGCGTTCACGCCAAAGGCCGTGAAAAAGTTGGAGGCCCCGACCTACGCCATCGGGCACGAGTTGGTCGACCGGTTCATCACCCGGGCGACCGCCGACATGTGCACCGAGTTCGCGTTCCTGTTGCCCGCCATGGTGATCGCCGAACTGGTCGGGATACCAGAAGGGGATCGTTCCCAGTTCGTGGAGTGGGCCGACGACGCGATCACCGCGGCGGCACCGGGTTCCAGCGGCTATGCCGACTCCGACCCTCAACTGCGTAGGTACGTGCTGAGCATCATCGACGAGCGCAGGCGAGCCCCGGGTGAGGACCTGCTCAGCCACCTCATCGACGTGCACGACGGCGAAGACCGGCTCAGCACGGACGAACTGGTCGCCCTCGTACGCATGCTGATCCTCGCCGGCACCGACACCACCGCCAACCTGATCGGATCGATGCTGCATCAGCTGCTTTCGGTGCCGGCACGCTGGCGGCGGGTGCGAGCCGACCGCACGCTGATCGCCAACGTCGTCGAGGAGACGCTGCGTTTCGACCCGCCGCTGTACTGGGTGCCGCGCAAGGCCGCCACCGACGTCGAGGTGGCCGGGGTGACCATCCCGGCAGGCGCGTTGGTGTGCAACGCGGTGGCACACGCCAACCGCGATCTCGACGGGCTCGACCGGCCCTACGACTGGGACATGGACCGCCCCGCCGCCCGCAACCGCACCCATCAGACGTTCGGGTTCGGCGAGCACTTCTGCATCGGATCGTCGCTGGCGCGGCTGGAAGCCACCGTTGCGCTGGAGGTGCTGCTGGACCGGCTGCCCGACCTGGCGCTCGCCGACGACTACAGCTACGAGCCGCACGGGCCGCTGATGATGCGCGGTGTGAAGAGCATGCCCGTCATGTTTTCGCCGGGAACACCGCGATGACGGCGCTGGACACCGTCGGCACCAGGCTGCTCGTCGACGGCGCGCTGATCACCGACGCCGCGCAGATGTGCGACGTCGTCGACCCGTCCACCGGGCAGGTGGTGCGCACCGTCCCGCAGGGCGGCCCGGCCGAACTCGACGCGGCGCTGTCGGGTGCGCGACGGGCCTTCGACGACGGCCAGTGGGCCGAGCAGCCCGCCGATCACCGCGCCAAAGTTCTGCTGCGGCTGGCCGATCTGATCGATGAGCACAGTGCCGACTTCACCCGCTTCGTGGAAACCGAGGTGGGCACCTGCCGCAGGGTGGCCGGTCCGGGGCAGGTACGCCGTCCGATGGATCACTACCGGGACATGGTGGCGAGGGCGACGTCCGAACTCGGGCGCCCCCTCCCGCACCTGCCCGGCCCGCCCGCCACCGGTCAGCGGATCCTTCGCGAACCGTGGGGCGTCGTCGCCGCGATCACCCCCTGGAACGCGCCGCATCTGCTCAACCTGTGGAAGGTGGCGCCGGCACTGGCCACCGGAAACACCATGGTGCTCAAGCCCGCACCGGAAGCACCGAGCTGCGCGCTGCTGCTGGGCGAGCTCGCCGCCGAAGCCGGTGTGCCCCCTGGCGTGCTCAACGTGGTGACCGGCGGTGCCGACGTCGGTGAGGCGATGGTCGCCGACCCCCGGGTCGACATGGTGGCGTTCACCGGCTCGTCGGCCGTCGGCCGCGCGATCGCCCAGTCCGCCGGTGCGACGCTCAAACACGTGCTGCTCGAGCTCGGCGGCAAGTCGGCGCTGCTGGCCCTGCCCGACGCCGACGTCGCATCGCTGGTGACCGCGGTGCTGCGGTTTGTCACCCTCGCCGGTCAGGGTTGCGGGCTGTTGACGCGCGTGCTGGTGCCCGACGCTCTGCAGGACAGCGTCGTCGACGCACTCGTCGGAGCGCTGCGGCACGTTCGGGTCGGACCCGCCAACGACCCGGAAACCTCGATGGGACCGGTCATCTCGGCCTCAGCCCGAGATCGGATCGAGGCGACCGTGTCCGAAGCCGTCGCGGCCGGAGCCCGGATCGCTTGCGGCGGGGGACGCCCGAGCGGCGTTCCCGAGGGCGGATTCTATTTGGAGCCAACGGTTCTGACCGGCGTGACCAACGACATGGCGGTGGCCCGCGAGGAAATCTTCGGCCCTGTCGTGGTGGTGATCCGCTATAGCGGGGATCCCGACGAGGGTGTCCGGATCGCCAACGACAGCCCGTACGGACTGGTCGGCGCGGTATGGACGGCCGACACCGCGCTCGGGCTGCGCCTTGCGCGCCGCATCCGGGCGGGCCAGGTCCGCGTCAACGCCACCACCTCGGGCAACGAGGCACCGTTCGGCGGCTACAAGCAGTCCGGTGTCGGCCGCGAAGTCGGCCAGGAGGGTCTGCTCGAATACACCACCGTCAAGTACGTCGCCTGGCAACTACCTTCTGCCGAAACCTAACTCAACAGGAGCGCAGCATGACAGCAGCACCCCCGGTCGGAGATCTCGACTTCGCCACCTCCGTCAGGTGTTATGAGCCCAACCTGGCCATGCACCTGCCCACCGCGCGGCCCCTCGGGCTCACCGAGGAGTCGACCTACCTGTACGGCGGGTGGCGCGACGAGTCGGGGGCGTTGCACATCGTCGAGCGGAAGTTCTGCGGGCCGATGACGGCCGGGCTGTGGATGATGACCAACCGGTCGGGCAAGGTCCAGCTGGCTCCGGAATCGTTGCAGACGGTTCGCGGTGAGGTGAAGCGCGAGTACACCGACACCGAACACCTTTTGCACGGTTCGCTTCTCGGCAAGGCCGGCGGCGCACCCGAGGAAGGGCTGGAGTACCGGCTCACCCCGGGCGCGATGCACTGGCGGGAGGGCACGATCCTGCAGCTGGACGGGGCACTGGTCGGCCCGGGCATTCAAATCGCCTCGCTGGACCACGACGAGCCGTTCTTCTACACCAGCGAGCTCTACAAGGTCACCGGGGACGTGCTCGGCGAAAAGGTGCAGGGTTTCGTGTTTCTCGACCACGGCTACTGGCCGCACGGCCAGGACTGGAAGGAATACCGCATCTTCAACGGCACCCAGCTGTCCTGGTCGGCGTTCGCGACCGAGTTCGCCGACGGCCACGTCGAGTGGGGTCAGGTCGCCATCGGCCGGCAGAAGTTCAACTTCGTCGCCGTGGCCGACGAGACCGGCCCGATCGTCATGGATGTGGACACCGCGGGCGGTGTGGATCCCGACCCCGACGACTGGGCGCAACGGATCGGCTACCGCGCCCACGACGGCCGCACCTGGGTGTTCGAACTGGAACCCGGCGGGCAGATGTCTCAGTTCTCGGCGGCCCGCTGGGGCGGCTACCGCGCCCAGGCGGGACGGATCTCGCTTCACGGTGACGACCGCGACGTCAAGGTCGCCTTCTCCTGGGGAGAGTCGTTCATGGACCGGTTCCGCGACGAGCGCATCGAATCGGTCGACCAGCTGCTGGCGCGCGCACCGGCCGACGGACACGCTCATGGGTGACTGCCGGATTGAGCCCTGACGACACCGTCAGCGGCTCATGCCGAACCGGTTGATCGTCGCCGCCAACGCCCGTGGCGCCCATCGGCGCGCTCGCCACGCGACTGCACTTGACGCGTCGGGAAACACCATCACGCCGGCACGGCGCCTCTGCAGAGACTGTTCGAGCGCGTCGACCACCCGTTCCGGCCTGATGAACGGCACCAATCTCTGCATGCTGTCGTGCCGGCCCTCACCCACGATGTTGTTGAGCATGGGTGTCCTGACCGCCATCGGGCAAACACAGCGCACGGTGATACCGGATCCGCGGAGTTCCATCGCCAATGTCTCGGCGAAACCCACCACGGCGAACTTCGTCGCGGTGTAGGCACCCATCTCAGGCATCGGCATCCAGCCGGCCAACGAGGCGATCAACGCGAGATCGCCCCGGCCGGCATCGCGCATGCCGGGCAGTAGCGCCTGCACCCAGTGCACAGTGCCCAGATAGTTGACGGCCATGGTCTCTGCGAACGTCGTGGCCGGCAGCTCATCGATGCGTCCTGCGACGGCGATCCCGGCAGCATTGACCAACCGGTGAACATCACCGAGTTGGTGGCGCACCTTCTCGGCAGTGGTTTGTACCAGCCGGATGTCTGTGACATCACACGGGAAGCCCACGGCCCCAGTCGTTTCAGCGACGCTGTCGAGTGCATCACCGGGCAGGTCCACTGCGGCAACCGTCCACCCGGTGGCGGCTAACCTGGCAGCCGCGACACGGCCGATACCGCTGGCCGCGCCGGTGACGAGGGCGACCCGCGCGGTCATCGCGGCTGTCCGGCTTCGCGAGAGATGTGCACGGTCCTGCCTTCCGCCGACGAATTCCATAAAACTATAACCTGGTTAGTACATTCGGCCGGTATTCGGCGTCTCCCGGGGCTAGGGTGCGTTGTCGAGCGCCAGCGCGACGAAGTTGCGCAGGGCCGCGTCGAGGCGGCCGGGGCTCATCGGAGACGCGCCGTCCAGCGCACCGGCGTGCTGGCTGTACAGCGCGTGGATGAGCACGCCGCCGCCGATCGACTCGAGAACGGCCACCGGGTCGGCTGTCTCACGAAGGTCCCCCCTGCGGGCCGCTTCGTCGAGGGCGGCGATGTTGACGACGAAGTTGGGGTCCACCACCCGGCTACGGAAGGCCGCGTAGAGTTCGGGAAACTGTTTGGCCTCCAAATGGATTCGCAGGCTCGCGATCCCGTCGGCGGAGGTGAAGTACGTGTAGATGTCACGGGCGTAGGTCATGAGCTGATCGCGGATCGGACCGTCGCCCGTGACGGTCGGCAATACGGCGTCGGCCAACGCGTCGATGAGCAGTGCCTCGCGATCAGAAAAGCGCCGGTAGAGCACATCTCGGCTGACCCGGGCGGCCTTGGCGACGCGGTCGAAATGAAATCCCACCCAACCGAATTCGGCGTAGACATTGCGCGCGGCCAACAGCACGCGGGCGTCGATCTCGGGGTCACGAGGGCGGCCGCCCCCCGGCCGGCGCTTACGCGGCGCCGACGGCGGGCTGTCGCCGTCGGCGGCGGAGCGGCGCCGCCTGCGGGTACCTGGCGCGTCGGTCACGACCCTCCTGTCGAAACGGTCCGATGGTGCGGCGATCCGGAGAAATACTAGCCCCGCCACTATTGCCAACACATTGTGTCGGTAATAAGGTTACGTGGTCTGCATCACTACGCACCGCGTGGACCGCCGTGTTGCAGACGCGAATTTCGTTATGCGACAAGCTGTTGCGCCACGAGGAGCAAACACATGGCATCAGACATCGGATCGTTCCGTCATCGGGCGCTGACCGCGCCCTATACCCCCGACATCAGCGTGCACCACCCCTTCAACACCCCGTTCGGGTTGACCGAGCAGGTGGTGTACTTCTACGGAGGCTGGCGCGAAGCCGACGGCACCCTGCACGTCTTCGAGCGGAAGTTCATCGGCCCGATGACGGCGGGGCTGTGGTTGATGAACGCCCGTGGCGGGTCGGTGAGCATCGAACCGGACTCGGCGAAGACGGTTCGCGGCGAGGTCAAGCGCGAGTACGGCGACGACCGGGTCCTATTGCACGGCGCGATGATGGAGAAGGTCGGGGACTCCGGTGGCGCGTTCCGCTTCGAGGCCACCCCCGGAGCCTTCGAGTGGCGTGAGGGCGATCTGCTGTCCCTGGACGGCTCCCTGGTGGGACCCGGCGTGCAGATCTACGCGCCGGATGAGGACGAGCCGATCCTCTACATCAGCGAGCTCTACAAGGTCCGGGGCACCGTGCTCGGCGACGGTGTCGAGGGTTTCGTGTTCTGGGACCACGCCTACTGGCCGTCCGGCTACGACTGGAAGGAGTTCCGGGTGTTCAAGGATCTCCAACTGGGCTGGGAGGCGTTCGCCAACGAATACGACGACGGCACCATCGAGTGGGGCCACCTGTGCATCGGCCGGGACGGCTTCAACTTCACCGGTGTGAACGACCAGAACGGTCCGCTGGTGATGGACAGCGGCGTCACCGGCGGCATCGACCTCGGCGATGACGATTGGGCACAGCGCGCACTGTGGAAGGCATCCTCGGGCGAGGAGTGGACCTTCGAACTCGAAGACGGGGGCAAGCTCTCGGAGTTCACGGCGGCCCGGTGGGGTGGATATCGGGCGCAGGCCGGCCACACCCGGCGCGCGGGTGAGGATCGCGAGGTCAAACTCGGCTTCAGCTGGCTGGAGACCTTCGGCGACCGGATCAGGGAGAGCAAGATCCCGGACGTCGACGACGCCGCGAACCGCTGAGCGGAAGTTCTGCACGTGACATCGGGCGGCGCGGTGCTGGTCACCGGAGGAACCGGGGCATTCGGGGTGGCCACCACCAAGTGGCTCGTCCGCGCCGGACACGACGTCGTGCTGTTCGCCCGCCACGAGCCGCGCGCCCTCCCCAAGGGTGCGCGGTTCGTGCAGGGCGACATCGGCGACGTGGAATCGGTTCGTCGCGCGATGGACGGCTGCGCCACCGTGGTGCATCTGGCCTGGGCGTTGAGCGGATCGGTCACCCACGAACAGGCCGAGCCGATCAACCTCGGCGGCACCCGCAACGTACTGACCGCGATGGACCAGACCGGTTGCGCCCGAATGGTGTTCGCATCATCGGTAACCGCGTACGGTGCACACCCCGATCACCCGCAGCCGTGGCAGGAACACGAAGAACTCAACCCGGCCCACGGTCTGGTGTACGAATGGCACAAGGCTCAGGCCGAGCGGATGATCGTCGAATCCGGGGTGCAGGCACTGCGGGTGCGTCCGACGGTGGTGGTGGGCCGCGCCGCCCACAACGCGCCGGCGAACGTGTACCGGCAACCGGCGGTCCCCGGCCTCGGCGGGCGCGCGAAGATCCAGATGGTGCACCAGGACGACGTGGGCCGCTTCTTCGCCCACGCCTGTGACAGCCCGGTGGTGGGCGCGGTGAACCTCGCGGCCGACGACCAACTGAGCTGGCCACAGGTGGCGCGCCTGGCGCGGCGTCCGTGTGCGCCGACACCGCCGCGGCTGCTGGTGCCGACGGTTCGGGCGTTGAGCCGGGCGGTTCCCGCGGCTCGTTCGGCCCCCGAACTGTTCGACCTGTTCCTGCACTGGCCGATTGCCGACACCACACGGTTGAAGCAGGACTTCGGGTTCGAGCTCGCCTACACCTCGGCCGAGGCGATCGCAGACCAAGGCAGGCACGCCACCAGCCACCTGGTGCTCGGGATGAAGGAACTTCGCAGGCCGACCAAGCTGGACCGGGCCCGACCGCACCCGGCCGCACAGGCCGGCGTCGACGGCAGCTCACTTCAGGTGCTTTCCGGGGCGGCCTCCGGCGAATTCGACACGCCCCGTGCCGATCCCACCTATCCGGAGTGGACCTGCGCCAATCTCGAGGAGGCGTTTCCCGGGCCGATGACCCCGCTGTCGCTGGAGCTGACCCGTGACGCGCTGTTCACCGGCGCCGACCAGGTCGCGCTGCTGCTTCCGCTCGACGAGCGGATCCGCGACAACGTGCGGCGCAGGCAGCTCGCGATCTTCGGGCACCGGTTCTATCAGAACGTCAGTGTGCTCAGGGAAATGGCTTCCGGGACACCGGGGCAGACGCCCGAGGACTTCGAGCACCAGATCAACGGTCGACCGTATCCGCCGGACTTCGTGCGGCCGCGACCGGCACTGCGAGATCTGCCCCGCTTCGGGAGGTTCGCCGCGGTGGCGGGTCCACGGCTGGCCGGAATCCGCGCGGCGGCGGCCGCCGTCGAACAGCGCGCCGAGGAGGTGTCCCACACTGCGGCAGCCGATCTCACCGATGCCCGGTTACGCGCGCGTATCGAGTCACTGTGGGAGGACTGCGTCGAGGGCTGGAAGGTCGGGTTGCTCTGCACTTTCCTGGTCAGCGTGCCCAGTTCCGTGCTCGAGCGGCGTTACGGAACGGCTGCTCTGCAACCGTCTGCCGGCGACCACGAGGTGCTGGCCAGCTCGCGGCTGCTGCGCGGCGTGCGGGAACTGGCCGCGCTCGCCTACCGACGACCCGAGGCCGCCGCCGTGCTTGCCGCCCGTATCGACGAAAACAGTTGGGCCGAACTACAGCGCAGGGACCCTGATTTCGCGCGACGGGTGAGTGCGCTACTCACCGCTGCGGGGCACCGCGGCCCTGGCGAGACCGAACTGGCCAACTGTGTCTACGCGGACGCACCGCACCTGTTGTTGCGGGCAGTGTCCGGTGCGATCGGGGTGACCGCGGAGCCGCCCGAGAGCCAGCGGCTGGATTTCGTCGGCAGGCAGCTCGAAAAGGCGAGCCGGTCGATGATTTCGCGGCGCGAACGTTGCCGCGACGCGGTGATGCGGCTGACCCATCAGTTGCGGTTGGCGCTACGTGAATGGGGTGCCCGGCTCGCCGGGTCCGGACGCCTGTCGGAGGTTGGTGACGTCTTCTACCTCAGGCGCGACGAACTGTTCGTCTCCAGCGGCCTGGAGTTGGCGCCGATCATCGCGCGGCGACGCGCCGAACGTGAGCGTCTGGCGAACATCGAAGTGCCCCTGCGGTTCTCCCAGCCCATGACCGCCGCCGAGGTGGTCGGCCGCGAGCCGGTCGAGCAGACGATCGTCGGCGTACCCGCGGTCGCCGGGGTGGTGCGCGGTCGGGTGCGCGTGTTGCGGTCTCCCGACGATGACATGGCGCCCGGCGACGTTCTGGTGGCCAGGGCGACCGACACGGGCTGGACGCCGTTTTTCGCCAGCGCCGCCGCGGTGGTCACCGACATCGGCGGCATGATGTCCCACGCGGCGATCGTGGCAAGGGAATTCGGTATCCCGGCCGTGGTGGGAACCGAATACGCCTCCCGTGTGCTCGACGACGGAGCGCTGGTGGAGGTAGACGGCGACGCGGGCACCGTCACCGTGCTCGAGCCGTCAGCGCAGAGCGCTGCGCAACCTGTCGACCTGGTCGGTGGTGATACCGATGGCTTCCAGGTAGCTGGACACTGACCCGTACCGCTCGTCGATCGTCTTCAGCGCGGCGTGCAGGTAGACGTCACGGACCCCGAGTACCTCTTCGGCGAGTCGCGCCTCAGCGAACGTCTCGATCTCCCGCGTGTTTTCGTCGCCGCGTTTGCGCAGTGACTCCAGGATGCGCTCGCGCAGCTGCGGCACAGCCTGATTGCTGCGCAGATAGTCGGCCATCACCGCGTCACGGTCCACCCCGATGGCCTCCAGCGTCACCGCGACGGTGAACCCGGTGCGGTCCTTGCCGGCAAAGCAGTGCGCGAGCACGGGTCGGCCGTCGGCGAGCAACGAGATCACCCGCCGCACCGCGGATTGCGCCCCTGTCAACGCGGGATACTTCGCGTACTCGTCGGTCATGTAGCGGGCAGCCACGACCGCGACGTCCTCGTCCCCGGCGCCCTTGCTCAGGGCCTGTTCGAAGGCCTGCTCGTGGGGCGCCTGCTCGCCGAGTTCACGAAACGGCAACCGGTGAACCGCTACGGCGTCGGGCACCCGACCGGCGCCGAGCCGTTCGACCTCGCGGTCTGAGCGCAGATCAGCCACATCGGAGATACCCAACGCGACCAGCCGACGTCGTCCGTCTTCGGACAGACTGCTCAACTCGCTGGACCGGAACAGCCGGCCCGGCCGCACCTCGGTGATCGCCGCGACGTCACGAAAGTTCCACGCCCCGCCCAGCTCTCCGACCTCGACGGCCACTAGGACGTCACCGCCGCAGCGAAAGGACTCTTCTCGCGACCGATTTCGGCCCTGGCGATGGTGCGCATGTGCACCTCGTCGGGGCCGTCGAACAGCCGCATCGCCCGGTGCCAGCCGTACATCCGGGCGAGCGGAACGTCGTCGCTGACCCCGGCCCCGCCGTGCACCTGAATGGCGCGGTCGATGACGTCGCACGCGACCTGCGGAGCCACCGCCTTGATCTGGGCCACCTGCACCTGGGCGTCCTTGCTCTTGTTGCCGTGTTGGTCGATGGTCCATGCCGCCTTTTCGCACATCAGCCGGGCTTGGTCGATCTGGTTGCGCGACTTGGCGATCGCCTCGCGCACCACGCCCTGTTCGGCGAGCGGTTTGCCGAACGCCACGCGGGTCTTGACCCGGTCGACCATCAGCGCCAACGCCCGCTCGGCCGCACCGAGCGCTCGCATGCAGTGGTGGATGCGGCCCGGGCCGAGCCGGGCCTGGGCGATCGCAAACCCGCTGCCCTCCTCGTGAAGCAGGTTCTCGACGGGCACCCGGACGTTGTCGAACACGATCTCGCAGTGTCCGTGCTGGTCTTGCCAGCCGAACACCGGCAGCGAGCGCTGGATGTCGACGCCTGGGGTATCAGTGGGCACCAGGATCATCGACTGCTGCTGATGGCTGGCCGCATCGGGATTGGTGCGGCCCATCACGATCATGATCTTGCAGCGCGGATCGGCGGCCCCGGTGATCCACCACTTGCGTCCGTTGATGACGTAGTCGGAACCGTCGCGCAGCATGGTCGTCTCGATATTGCGGGCGTCGCTGGATGCCACCGCCGGCTCCGTCATCGCGAACGCGCTGCGGATCTCACCGGCCAGCAGGGGTTCGAGCCACTGCTGGCGCTGCTTTTCGTTGGCGAACAGGTGCAGCGTCTCCATGTTGCCGGTGTCGGGCGCGGCGCAGTTCACCACCTCGGGGGCGATCTCGACGCTCCACCCCGTCAGCTCGGCCAGCGGCGCGTACTCGAGGTTGGTGAGCCCGGACACCGAAGGCAGAAACAGGTTCCACAGCGCCTGCTTCTTGGCCAGCGCCTTGAGCTCCTCGACGACGGGCGGAACGGTGTGGTCCTTGGGACCGGCCTCTTCGCGATAGCGGTGGTAGGCCTCCTCGGCGGGAAAGACGTGTTCGGTCATGAAAGCGGTCAGGCGCTGGTGGTAATCCTGCGCCTTGGCCGACATCGCGAAGTCCATACCGCCACGATATGACACCTCTTAAATGGGCTTATGTCGCGTCGGGCTTTGTTCGGACTCCCATTTCGCCTCGAGCGAACGGGTGACCCGTGCGTCGGCGCCGTATTCGACCTGAAACGTCGCGCCGTCGTCGGTCTGGTACGCCACCACGACGACGTCCTCGCGATCGTCCTTGTGGACCACCTGGTGCGGCGCCGGCTCGTCGCCGCCCCGCGCGACCAGCACGATGTCACCGGGCGAGACGTCGGAAATGCGGTCGTTCTCTGAGATATTGGCCATCTTTCCGACGTTAGCAACTCGTCGACTCGCCCGCCGCCGGCAAGAGCCGCGCCGAAATCGACTGAACCGGAACTAATTTCACCGGGCGGGTGTGGCCACAATCACGTTCGTAAGGCTTGTCTTTAGTCGACCGAACGAACAGAATCGGATAGGTAATCTGGACTTATTCCAAACTAGACAAGGATGGTGTGCAAGCCCATGGCATTGCTGACGATCGGTGACCAGTTCCCCCGCTACGACATGGCGGCGGTTATCGGCGGCGATCTCTCGGAGGTCGATGCCAAGAAGCCCGACGACTACTTCACCCGTGTGACCAGTGACGATCATGAAGGCAAGTGGCGGATCGTCTTCTTCTGGCCCAAGGACTTCACCTTCGTGTGCCCGACGGAAATCGCGGCGTTCGGCAAGCTCAACGAGGACTTCGAGGACCGCGACGCGAAGGTGATCGGGGTCTCGGTCGACAACGAGTTCGTGCACTTCCAGTGGCGAGCCCAGCACGAGGACCTCAAGACGCTGCCGTTCCCGATGGCCTCCGACCTCAAGCGCGAGCTTTCGCTGGCCACCGGCGTGCTCAACGCCGACGGCGTCGCGGACCGGGCGACCTTCATCGTCGACCCCAACAACGAGGTCCAGTTCGTGTCGGTGACCGCCGGCTCGGTGGGCCGCAACGTCGACGAGGTGCTGCGGGTGCTCGACGCCCTGCAGTCCGACGAGCTGTGCGCCTGCAACTGGAAGAAGGGTGACCCGACCATCAAGCCCGAAGAGCTTCTCGCCGAGGCGGTGTAACCGTGAGCATCGACAACATCAAGGAAGCGCTTCCGGAGTACGCCAAGGACCTCAAGCTCAACCTCGGCAGCATCGTCAAGACCACCGAGCTGTCCGAACAGCAGCTCTGGGGTGCACTGGTGGCGACCGCGGCGGCGACCAAGTCCGAGCGGCTGCTGCGCGAGGTCGCCGAGGACGCACTGGGCATCCTCAGCGAGCAGGCCTACAACGCCGCCCTCGGCGCGGCCGCCATCATGGGGATGAACAACGTGTTCTACCGCACCAAGAGCCAGCTCGGCGGCGCCTACGACGACCTGCGGGCCGGCCTGCGGATGAACATCATCGGCAACCCCGGCGTCGGCAAGGAGGATTTCGAGCTGTGGTCGTTGGCGGTCTCGGCCATCAACGGCTGCGGGCACTGCCTGGCCGCGCATGAGAAGACGCTGCGCGACGGGGACGTGTCGCGCACGGCGATCTTCGAGGCGATCCGGCTGGCGTCGATCGTCTCCGGCGTCGCACAGGCGCTGCAGACCGCCGACGTGCTGGCCGCCGTCTAGCCCGAAACCGAACCGAACGAGAAAGCGGGGCACCCTGGTGGGTGCCCCGCTTTTCGGTTCTGAGCTCAGGGGGTGTAGCCGGGCTGGACGTGCATCAGGTGGTCGATGCGGTGGCCGTAGGTCCCGGTGGCCGAAGGGGCCGTGTGGTTCGGCGTCGCGACGATGCCCGGCCGCGGGGTGTGATCCTGCGAGTAGGTGCCGGCGTTGGCGGCGCCGGCGAAGCCCAGGACGCCGGCCAGGAGCCCGGCAGAGACGACCGGAAGTGCGACGAAGCGGGCTACCCGGCGAGTGGTGTTGGTGGTCATTTCGAATCTCCTGTGTTCGTTGGCTTTTGGTCTGGCTGCCGGCTGTTCCGGCGATGACTCAAGGGTGCTCTGCGGGCAACGCGTTGTATGTCGGGCGACCGGAGGATGCGCCGGATGAACCCGCTGTCCCCCAATCGGGGGAACAGCGCCGGCCGATATGCCAAGCTTCGTGCATGGCTTCGGGGGTGCCTGGCGAGAAGGTGCAGGTGATCGTGGGTGACGACCACCCGATGTTCCGTGAGGGTGTGGTCCGCGCGCTGCTGTCGAGTGGGTCGATCGACGTGGTCGCCGAGGCGGACGACGGCGTGACAGCGCTGGAGGCCATCCGCACCCACCAGCCCCAGGTCGCCCTGCTGGACTACCGCATGCCGGGTATGGACGGCGCCGAGGTCGCGGCCGCGGTGCAGCGCGACGCGTTGCCCACGCGGGTGCTGCTGGTGTCGGCCCACGACGAATCGGCGATCGTCTACCAGGCGCTGCAGAACGGTGCGGCGGGGTTCCTGTCCAAGGAGTCGACCCGCTCCGAGCTGGTCAACGCCGTATTGGACTGCGCAAAGGGCCGCGACGTGGTGACACCCGCGCTGGCGGCCGGATTGGCCGGCGAGATCCGCAAGCGCGGTGAACACGACGCGCCGGTGCTCAGCCCCCGCGAGCGTGAGGTGCTCAACCTCATCGCGGCGGGACGGAGCATTCCCACGATGGCCAAGGAGTTGTTCTTGGCGCCGTCGACGGTCAAGACCCATGTGCAACGCCTCTACGAGAAGCTCGACGTGAACGACCGGGCCGCCGCCGTCGCCGAGGCGATGCGGCGCAAGTTGCTGGACTGACGTGCCAGGACTGCTCGACCGCGGCGCGGACTTCTTCACGGCCGAACCGGTGCGCGTCACCGCCGTGCTGCGGCTACCCCTGATCGGGCTGATCGCGCTGCTGGTGTGGCTGTGGGACGTCGACCACTGGCTGCCCGGCGTGTACTCGGTGGTGCTCGGGGGATACGCGGCCGCCGCGCTGGTATGGCTGGCCGTGGTGCTGCGGGGCCCGATGCCGCGCTGGGCGGGTTGGTCGTCGACCGCGGTGGATGTGTTGGTGGTCGTGGTGTTGTGCCTGGTGTCCGGCGGCGCGACGGCCGCGCTGTTGCCGGTGTTCTTCGTGCTGCCGATCGTCGTGGCGTTCCAGGACCGGCCGATGCTGACCGCGGTTCTGGGCGCCAGCACCGCGCTGGGTTATCTGGGGGTGTGGATCGTCTACTCCAAGCGCGACGACACCGTCGGGCTGCCCGACATCGTCTACATCCACGTCGGATTCCTGTTCTGGTCCGCGGTCGCCGCCGCCGGGCTGTGCCTGGTGCTGGTGCACCGCCAGGCTCGGGTGACGAAGCTGCAAGAGACGCGCCGCCAACTGATTTCGGAAGCGATGCACGCCGACGAGCGGCACAGCCGGGAGGTCGCCGAGCATCTGCACGACGGGCCGCTGCAGACGCTGCTGGCCGCCCGGCTGGATCTCGACGAGGTGCGCGAACGCAGCGCCGACCCCGCGCTGGAGTCCGTACACGCTGCGCTGCAGCAGACCGCGACGGCGTTGCGCTTCACCGTGACTCAGCTGCATCCGCAGGTGCTGGCCCAGCTGGGCCTGACGCCAGCGGTGCGAGAGTTGCTGCGGCAGTTCGAAACTCGCGGCGACTATGTCGTGCACGCCGACCTCGACGAGGTGGGCCGCCCGGAGTCTGAGCAGTTGTTGTACCGGGCCGCCCGCGAACTGCTGGCCAACGTCCACAAGCATGCCGGTGCGACGACGGTGCGGGTCGGCTTGTCGCGGCACGCGGACCGGATCGTGCTGACCGTCGCCGACGACGGTAAGGGGTTCGACCCGGCGGTCGTCGAGCAGTTCGTCGCCGACGGGCACATCGGCCTGGGCTCGCTGCTGGCCCGGTTCGTCGCGATGGGCGGGTCGATGCAGATCGACTCGGCGCCGGGCTACGGAACACAGGTGACGGCCATCTCGCCGCCCGAGCCCGTTGCGCGCTAAGAGGTGAGCCCGCGCGCGATGACCAGGCGCTGAATCTGGTTGGTGCCCTCGAAGATCTGGGTGATCTTGGCTTCACGCATGTAGCGCTCGACGCGATAGTCGCGGGTGTAGCCGACACCGCCGAACACCTGTACCGCGTCGGTGGTGACCTTCATGGCCGCATCCGTGGCGACCAGTTTGGCGACGCTGGCCTGCTGGGAGTACGGGCGACCGGCGTCGCGTCGGCGCGCGGCATCCAGGTAGGTGGCGCGCGCACCGGCCACCGCGGCGGCCATGTCGGCCAGCAGGAAACCCAGGCCCTGATGGTCGATGATCTTGCGGCCGAACGTGGTTCGTTCGTTGGCGTATCGCACCGCCTCGTCCAGCGCGGCCTGCGCCAAGCCCGTCGCCACGGCCGCGATGCCGAGCCGGCCGGAATCCAGTGCGGAGAACGCGATTTGCAGGCCCTGGCCTTCGGCGCCGATGAGGCGATCGGCGCCGAGGTGGGCGTTGTCGTAGAACGCCGATGTGGTCGGCACCGCGTGCAGCCCCATCTTCTCCTCGGGCTTGCCGAAGCTCAGGCCGGGCAGGTCACCGGGGACCAGGAAACAGCTGATGCCCCTTGACCCCTCGCCGGTGCGGGCGAACAGCGTGTAGAAGTCGGCCCGCCCGCCGTGGGTGATCCACGATTTGGCGCCGTTGATGACGTAGCCGTCGTCGGCCCTGACCGCTTTGCACTGCAGCGCCGCGGCGTCCGAACCGGCCTGCGGTTCCGAAAGGCTGTAGGCGCCGATCTGCTCACCCGACAACATCTGCGGCAACCAGCGCTGCTTCTGCTCCTCGCTGCCGAACGCCAACAGCGGATGCGACGAGAGGCTGTGCACGCTGACCGCGACCGCCACCGCCGCCCACCGGGCCGCGATCTCCTCGAGCACCTGCAGGTAGACCTCGTAGGGTTGGCCGCCACCGCCCCACTCCTCGGGCTGCGGCAGGCTCAACAGGCCGGCCGCGCCCAACTGCGCGAACACTCTCTCGGGGTAGGTCTCGGCCTTCTCATGTGCGTCGACGATCGGGTCGAGCACCTTGTCGGCGACCTCGCGGGTGAGCGCGATCAGGTCGTGCGCTTCCTCGGTCGGTAACAACCTGTCGACAGCCATGGGTACCGACCCTAGTGACCGGCGGCGACCGCTTCGGACAGCGCGGCGTTGATCGCATCCACCCGGTCCTTGGCGTCGCCGAACAACATCTGCGTGTTCTCGCGGAAGAACAGCGGGTTCTGCACACCGGCGTAACCCGAGGCCATGGACCGTTTGAAGACGATGACGTGGTTGGCGTTCCACACCGTCAGCACCGGCATCCCGGCGATCGGGCTGCCCGGGTCCTCCGAGGCGGCCGGGTTGACGGTGTCGTTGGCGCCGATGACCAGCACCACGTCGGTGTCGCCGAAGTCGTCGTTGATCTCGTCCATCTCGAGCACGATGTCGTAGGGCACCTTGGCCTCGGCCAGCAGCACGTTCATGTGGCCCGGCAGGCGACCCGCGACCGGATGGATGCCGAACCGGACGTTGACGCCGCGTTCACGCAGCTTGCGGGTCAGGTCGGCGACGCCGTATTGGGCCTGCGCGACGGCCATGCCGTAGCCCGGCGTGATGATCACCGAGCTGGCGTTGGCGAGCAGTTCGGCGGCGCCGTCGGCGGTGATCTCGCGGTGCTCGCCGTAGTCCTTGTCGGACCCGCCGCTGGAACTCTCCATCCCGAAGCCGCCGGCGATCACGGAGATGAACGAGCGGTTCATCGCCTTGCACATGATGTAGGACAGGTAGGCACCCGAGGACCCGACCAGCGCGCCGGTCACGATCAGCAGGTCGTTGCCGAGCAGGAAGCCGGCTGCGGCCGCGGCCCACCCCGAATAGCTGTTGAGCATCGACACCACCACCGGCATGTCGCCGCCGCCGATCGAGGCGACCAGGTGCCAGCCCAGCAGCAGCGCGAGCACGGTGACCATGACGAGCACCCACAGCTGCGGGTCGATCACGAACCACACGGTCAACGCGGCGAACACCACCAACGCGCCGACGTTGAGGATGTTCTTGCCGGGCAGCATCAGCGGCGCCGACTTCATCCGGGCCGACAACTTGAGGTTGGCCACGATCGAACCGGTGAACGTCACCGCGCCGATGAACACGCCGATGACCACCTCGCCGGAGTGGATGCCGAGCATCCCCTCCCGGGCCATCTGGACGGCTTCGGCACCGGCCGGGTCGGCCTCCACATGCAGGTAGCCGTTCCAGCCGACCAACACCGCGGCCAGGCCGACGAACGAGTGCAGCAACGCGATCAACTCGGGCATCGCGGTCATCTCGACGATCCGCGCGCGCCACAACCCGATCGCCGCACCGATGACCATGGCCACCACCAACAGGCCCAGCCCCAGCGGCTCGATCTGGTGGTTGACGGCCAGCGCGATCGTCGCGATCAGCGCGATCGCCATGCCGCCGATGCCGAAACTGATACCGGCGCGGGAGGTTTCGTGCTTAGACAGCCCGGCCAGCGAGAGCACGAAGAGCAGCGCCGCGACGACGTACGCCGCGGTGGCGGTGGTCTCGAGACTGAACATGGGTTAGCTCCTCGTGAACATGGACAGCATGCGGCGGGTCACCGCGAAACCGCCGAAGATGTTGATGCTGGCGAGCAGGATCGCGGCGAAGGACACCGCGGTGACGATGACGTCGCCGTGGCCGATCTGCAGCAGCGCGCCGACGATGATGATCCCGGAGATGGCGTTGGTCACCGACATCAGCGGGGTGTGCAGGGCGTGGTGCACGTTGCCGATCACGTAGTAGCCGATCACGATCGCCAGCGCGAAGACCGTCAGGTGCACCTGCAGCGCCGCCGGTGACAGGGCGATCAGCGCGAACAATGCCGCGGCCGCCGCGAACGTCAGGCCGAGTCGGCGACCGTTCGACATCGGCTCCTTGGCGGGTTTGGCCTCGGCCGCGGCGGCGGGGGCTGCCGCGGGTGCCGCCGACACCTGCACCGGTGGCGGTGGCCAGGTGATCTCGCCGTCGCGGACGACGGTCACCGAGCGCTGCACGACGTCGTCCCAGTCGAGGCTGAGCTGGCCGTCCTTCTCCGGAGTGAGCAGTTTGAGCAGGTTGACCAGGTTGGTGCCGTACAGCTGGGAGGCGGTGGCGGGCAGCCGGCCGGCCAGGTCCGTGTAGCCGATGATCGTCACGTTGTTGTCGGTGACGACGACCTCGTCTTTGACGGTGCCCTCGACGTTGCCGCCGTTGGCCGCGGCCATGTCGACGATCACGCTGCCCGGCTTCATCGAGGCCACCATCTCGGCGGTGATGATGCGGGGCGCGGGCTTACCAGGGATCAGCGCCGTGGTGATGATGATGTCGACGTCCTTGCACTGCTCGGCGTACAACGCCGCCTCGCGGGCCTTGTAGTCCTCGCCCATCTCCTTGGCGTAGCCGGTGGCGGACACCTCGGCGGCGGCCGGGTCGACGGACAGGTACTCCCCGCCCAGCGAGCGCACCTGATCGGCGACCTCGGGCCGCGGGTCGGTGGCCTTGACGACCGCGCCTTGGCTGCCTGCCGCGCCGATCGCGGCCAGACCGGCCACCCCCGCGCCGACCACAAGGACCTTGGCCGGCGGCACCTTGCCCGCCGCGGTGACCTGTCCGGTGAAGAACCGTCCGAACCGGTGCGCGGCCTCGACGACCGCGCGGTACCCCGCGATGTTGGCCATCGACGACAGCACGTCCAGCGATTGCGCCCGGGAAATGCGGGGGACGGCGTCCATCGCCAGCACCGTGATGGGGCGGGCGGACAGCTTCTCCAGCAGTTCGGGGTTCAGCGCCGGGGAGATCAGGCTGACCAGGGTCGCGCCGTCGCGGACGGCCGCGATCTCGGCGTCGGTGGGCGCGTTGACCCCGAGAACGATGTCCGCGCGCAGTACCTCCTCGCGGGCCTCGACACTGGCACCGGCCTCGACGTAGGCGGCATCGGCGAAGGCGGATGCCGCGCCCGCACCGGACTCCACGACGACGGAGTAACCCAGCTTGAGCAGCTGTCCGACGGTCTGCGGCGTGGCGGCGACGCGCGTCTCACCCTGGTGGGATTCGCGCGGTATCCCAATGATCATCCGGGAGAGTCTGCCATCTGTCTTTCGGCGACCAGCGTGGCCCTCCCGCCGTCTGCGGTAGGAGGGGACGGAACGATGTGAGCGTTACCGCGGGCTCACACCGGGGGGTAGGCCGGCGGCGGGTAGACGCCGCGCAGAATCCATGCGAACCAGTTGGCTCCGTACTCCAGCTCGTCACTCGCGTCATAGTCCGGGTTCGGATCCACGTCATCACCTCTCGAGTACGGCTGGTTCTGGCGCAAGTCTAGACCCGCAACGGTGTGGGCGATAGCCCCAGCACATAAACTAGCCAACCAGTTGATTGATGCCCCGGACACGTTCCGGGCCTGCATATAGTGAGTCGCAATGTCCGCTTCGTCTCCCGAAAGCACCAACGGGATGTCCCGTCGCGAAGAGCTGTTGGCCGTGGCCACCAAGCTGTTCGCCGCACGCGGATACCACGGCACCCGGATGGACGACGTCGCCGACGCGGTCGGGTTGAACAAGGCGACGGTGTACCACTACTACGCCAGCAAGTCGCTGATCCTCTACGACATCTACAAGGGCGCCGCGGACTTCACCGTCGACGCCGTGCATGACGATCCGGCGGCGTCGGCGCGCGAGACGATCTACCACTTCACCCGCAGGCTGCTGGTCGGTATCGCCAGCGACATCGAACGCGCCGCGGTGTACTTCCAGGAGGGGCCCTACATCACCGAGTGGTTCACCGAAGAGCAGGTGGCCTACATCCGCCAGGCCGAGGCGCAGGTCTACGAGCACATCCGCGATGTGATCGACCGCGGCATCGCAAGCGGCGAGTTCTACGAATGCGACTCGCACGTGCTGGCCCTCGGCTACATCGGGATGACGCTCGGCGCGTACCGCTGGCTGCGGCCGCAGGGCCGTCGCACCGCCGCCGAGATCGCCGTCGAGTTCAGCACCGCGCTGCTACGCGGCCTGATCCGCGACGAGGCCGTGCGCGCGCAGTCCCCGCTGGGCATCGACGTACCCAATACCGAGACCGCTGGCCAGGCCTGACATGAAATCTCAGCTGCTGTCCCGACGCGACCTCGATTTCCTGCTGTTCGAATGGCTGCGGGTCGAGGAGCTGACCACCCGCCCCAGGTTCGCCGAGCACTCCCGCGACACCTTCGCAGGTGCGCTGGACCTGTGTGAGCAGGTGGCCGCCCGCTACTTCGCGAACCACAACAAGAAAAGCGACGCCAACGAGCCCAGCTTCGACGGCGAGAAGGTCACCGTCATCGACGAGGTCAAACAGGCCTGGGACGCGTTCGCCGGAGCCGACCTGCTGGCCATGTCGATGGACAACGAACGCGGCGGTGCCCAGCTGCCGGTCGCGGTGGCCGAAGCGGGCTTCGCCTGGTTCGCCGCCGCCAACATCGCCAGCTCCGGCTACCTGATGCTCACGATCGCCAACGCCAACCTGTTGAGCCGGTTCGCCACCGCCGAGCAGATCGAGGACTTCTTCAAACCGATGCTGGCCGGGCGGTTCTCGGGCACGATGGCACTCTCGGAAACCCAGGCCGGCTCGTCGCTGGCCGACATCATCACCCGGGCAGAACCGCAGGAGGACGGCACCTACCGGCTGTTCGGATCCAAGATGTGGATCTCGGGCGGCGATCATGAGTTCACCGAGAACATCGTCCACCTGGTGCTGGCCAAGGTCCCCGGAGGTCCGCCCGGCACCAAGGGCATCTCGCTGTTCATCGTGCCGAAGTTCCTGCTCGGTGCCGACGGCTCGGTGGGGGAGCGCAACGACGTGGCGCTGGCCGGGCTGAACCACAAGATGGGCCAGCGCGGCATCACCAACGCGTTGCTGAACTTCGGCGAGGGGAAGTTCAGCCCCGGCGGAAAGCCCGGCGCGGTCGGCTATCTGGTCGGCGAAGAACACCGCGGCATCGTCTACATGTTCACGATGATGAACGAGGCCAGGCTGCTCGTCGGGATGAGCGCGGTGGCGCTGGGTTACACCGGGTACCTCAAGTCGCTGCAGTACGCCCGCGAGCGCCCGCAGGGTCGTGCGGTGACGGCCAACGATCCGGCGGCCCCGCAGATCCCCATCGTCGAGCACGCCGACGTCAAACGAATGCTGTTGGCGCAGAAGTCATATGTCGAAGGCGGGATGGCGCTGCAGCTGTACTGCGCCAAGCTGATGGACCTGATGCACAGCGCCGAGTCCGACGAAGAGCGCGACGCCAACTCCGTGCTGCTCGACCTGCTGACCCCGGTCGGCAAGAGCTGGCCCTCGCAATGGTGCGTGGAAGCCAACAACCTCGCGATCCAGGTGCACGGCGGTTATGGCTACACCCGCGAGTACGACGTCGAGCAGCACTACCGCGACAACCGGCTCAACCCGATCCACGAGGGCACCCACGGGATTCAGAGCCTGGACCTGTTGGGCCGTAAGGTCCCTGCCCGCGGGGGCGCCGCGCTCGCGGCGTTGGGCACCGTCCTCGGCCGGTCGGTGGCCACCGCCGGTGAACTCGGCGGGGAGCTCGCCGAGCAGGCGAGCGCGCTGGACGTCGCCTGGCAGCGGCTCGTCGCGGTCACGACGGCGATGTTCGGCTCCGGGGACATCGAGGCCGCGATGGCCAACAGCGTGATCTACCTTGAGGCGTTCGGGCACATCGTGGTGGCGTGGATGTGGCTGGAGCAGCTGATCGCCGCGCACGGCCGCGACGGCGACTTCTACGACGGCAAGCGCGCCGCGGGCCGCTACTTCTTCCGCTACGAGCTGCCCAAGACCGCGCCGCAGCTCGATCTGCTGGAAAGCCTGGACCGCACCACGCTGGACATGCGCGACGCCTGGTTCTAGTCGAAGGAGACGATCTGCCGCACGGCACGGCCGTCGGCCAGTTCGTCCATCCCGGTGTTGACGTCGGCCAGCGCGATGGTCGAGGAGACCAGCGATTCCACCGGCAGCCGCCCCTCGCGCCACAGCCCGACGAAGCGCGGCACCTCGCGCGACGGCACCGCCGAGCCCAGATAGCTGCCGATCAGCGAGCGGCCCTCGGCGACGAAACCCAACGGCGACAGCGACATCCGCGCGGCGGGGGAGGGCAGGCCGACCGTGACGGTGCGCCCGCCCGGCGCCGTCAACCCGACCGCGGTCTCCACCGCCGCGGCATGCCCGACGGCCTCGATCACCACCGCGGCCTTCACCCCCTCGTCGAGCGCCTCCTGCGGTGTGTACGCGTCGTGCACGCCGAGGGCCCGGGCCCGGGCCAGCTTGTCGGGCAGCCGGTCGATGCCGACGACGCGTACGTCGTCGTGCGCCAGCGCGGTGAGCACCGCGGCCATCCCGACCCCGCCCAGACCCACCACGGCCACCGTCTCACCCGCGCGCGGGCGGCCGGCGTTGACGACCGCGCCGCCGCCGGTCAGCACCGCGCAACCCAGGAGCGACGCGACGACCGGCGGCACGTCGGCCATTACCGGCACCACCGAACGGCGGTCGACGACCGCATGCGTGGCGAACCCCGACACGCCGAGGTGATGATGCACCGGTTGGCCGTCGCGGCTCAGCCGTCGGGCACCGGTCATCAGGGTGCCCGCGTTGTTGGCGAGGCTGCCGGGTTCACACGGCGTCAACCCGTCGGTGGCGCAGGCCCGGCACTGCCCGCAGCGCGGCAGAAACGTCATCACGACGCGGGTGCCCACGTCGACGTCGGACACCCCCGGCCCGACCTCCTCGACGATGCCGGCGGCCTCATGGCCCAGCAGCATCGGCACCGGGCGCACCCGGTTGCCGTCAACGACCGACAAATCCGAGTGGCACAGCCCGGCCGCCTCGATGCGCACGAGCAGTTCGCCCTCGCCCGGCGGCGCCAACTCCAACTCACCGACCGCCAGCGGCCGCGACGCGGCATAGGGCCGGGGCCGACCGATCTCCTCGAGCACTGCACCGCGGATCCTCATGGCCACCAGCCTGCCGCGGCTGCCACACTGCTGCCATGAGCAGTGGTGAGGCACCGCCGAGCCCAGCAGATTTCGGTGTGCACTGGCCGGTGACGACGCGGTGGATGGACAACGACATGTTCGGACACCTCAACAACGCGGTGTACTACGGGCTGTTCGACACCGCGATCAACGGCTGGATCAACACGACCTGCGGGATCGACCCGCTGACGGCGCCGTGGCTGGGGGTGGTGGCCGAGTCGGGCTGCCGGTACTTCTCGGAGCTGAAGTTCCCCGATCCGTTGACGGTCGGGCTCACGGTGACGCGGCTGGGCAACAGCAGCGTCACCTACCGGTTGGGGCTGTGGCGCCCCGACGGACCGGTCGCCGCGGTCGGGCACTGGGCGCACGTCTACGTCGACCGCAGCACCCGCAGGCCGGTGCCGATTCCGCAAAACCTGCGCGCGCTGCTGGAAACGGCGCGCGTCCAGTAGTCGATATGCTCGACGAATGCCGCTCGTGAGCAAGACCGTGGAGGTCGACGCGCCCGCTGAGGCGATCATGGGGATCGTCGCCGACTTCGAGGCCTACCCGCAATGGAACTCCGAGATCAAGGGCTGCTGGGTGCTGGCGCGATACGACGACGGCAGGCCCAGCCAGCTGCGCCTGGACGTCGTCGTGCAGGGTCAGGCTGGCACCTTCATCACCGCGGTGTACTACCCGGGTGACAATCAGATCTACACGGTGCTGCAGCAGGGCGACCACTTCCAGAAGCAGGAGCAGAAGTTCTCGGTGGTGCCGATCGGGGCGACCTCGCTGCTGACCGTCGACCTCGATGTCGAGACCAAGCTGCCGATCCCCAACCCGATGGTCAAGAAGGCGATCGGCGACACCCTGGACTATCTGGCCGACAACCTCAAGGCGCGCGCCGAGCACCTCGCCGCCACGTAGCCGTTCAGTGGCCGTTCAGTAGCCGTTCAGTCCCACAACCCGGACTCGTCGAGGCGGGCGATCAGCCGCTGCGCGGCGTCGGCGAACTCGCCGCCGGTCAGCCGGACCACGGTGGCCGCGTCGCGCCTGCGCAGCGCGGCGATGAGCTCGCGGTGGCCGGTCAGTGCGGCCGCCCCCCATTTCGGATCGCCGGCATAGATGCGGCCCGGCAGATACCGCGCCACGTGCAGCAGAAACCACGCCAGCTTGATCCGGCCGGTGGACAGGTTGAACGCCCGGTGAAACGCGAACTCGGCGTGGGAGATCTCCCTGGGGTCGGCGCGCTCGATCGCCGCGGCCAGCGCCTCGTTGAGCTCCTCGAGCTCGTCGATCTCGGCCTCGGTGATGCGCTCGGCGGCGGTGGCGGCCAACTCCTTGGCGATGGTGCCCTGCAGCCAGAAGATGTCCTCGACGTCGGTGCGGGTCAACGGGACGACCACATGTCCGCGGTGCGGTTCCAGCTGCACCATGCCCTCACCGCGCAGGGTGCGCAGCGCCTCACGCACCGGGGTGATGCTGATTCCGAGCTGGGCGGCGGTCTCGTCGAGGCGGATATAGGTGCCCGGCCGCAGCGTCCCGGTCATGATGTCGACGCGCAGCCGGCCGGCGACCTCGTCGGAGAGCTGTTCACGGCGCACCCCGCGTCGTGGCCTGCGGAACGGGGTGGCGGGTGCGTTCACTGTCGTTCTCCGGTCCTGTGGCCAGGGCTTGTCCCTGAGCCGCCGAGGCCATAGTGTGACCGGGGCAATACCAATGTTTGATCAAATATCAACGCTGCGCAACCCGCAGATGGAGTAGACCGCCGTTGACGTCGTCTTCGATGCAGGACCCGACCGAACAGCCGTACCTCGCGCGCCGGCAGAACTGGACCAACCAGCTGGCCCGCCACGCATTGATGCAGCCCGACGCCGTCGCGCTGCGCTTCCTCGGCCACACCACCACCTGGCGTGAACTCGACGAGCGCGTCGCACGGCTCGCAGGTGCGCTGAGCCGGCGCGGGGTGGGGTTCGGCGACCGGGTGCTGATCCTCATGCTCAATCGCACCGAGTTCATCGAATCGTTCCTCGCGGTCAACAAGCTGGGCGCGATCGCCGTCCCGGTCAACTTCCGCATGACCCCGCCGGAGATCGCGTTCCTGGTCAGCGACTGCCAGGCCCAGGTGGTCATCACCGAGGTCGTGCTGGCGAACGTGGCGACCGCGGTGCGCGACATCCCCGATGTTTCGGCGACGCTGAGCACCGTGATCGTCGCCGGCGGCGCGACGGACCAGAACGTGATCGGCTACGACGACCTGATCGGCGAAGCCGGCGACATCCCCGCCACGGTCGACATCCCCAACGACTCGCCGGCGCTGATCATGTACACCTCCGGGACCACCGGCAGGCCGAAGGGCGCGGTGCTCACCCACACCAACCTCGCCGGGCAGGCGCTGACGTTCCTGTTCACCAACGGCGCCGACATCAACAACGACGTCGGCTTCATCGGCGTCCCGCTGTTCCACATCGCCGGTATCGGCAACATGATCCCCGGCCTGCTGCTGGGCCGCCCGACGGTGCTCTACCCGCTCGGCGCGTTCGACCCCGGCGCGCTGCTCGACGTGCTGGCGGCCGAGAAGGTCACGGGCATCTTCCTGGTGCCCGCCCAGTGGCAGGCGGTGTGCGCCGAGCAGAGCGCCCGCCCGCGCCAACTGCAGCTGCGGGTGCTGTCGTGGGGTGCGGCGCCCGCCTCAGATACGTTGCTGCGCACCATGTCTGAAACGTTTCCGGGAACACAGATCCTGGCCGCGTTCGGCCAGACCGAGATGTCGCCGGTGACCTGCATGCTGTTGGGTGACGACGCGATCCGCAAGCTGGGCTCGGTCGGCAAGGTCATCCCGACGGTCGCCGCGCGCGTCGTCGACGACGACATGAACGACGTTCCGATCGGCGAGGTCGGCGAGATCGTCTACCGCGCGCCCACCCTGATGGCCGGCTACTGGAACAACCCGAAGGCCACCGCCGAGGCGTTCGCGGGCGGTTGGTTCCACTCCGGTGACCTGGTTCGCCAGGACGAGGAGGGCTACGTCTGGGTCGTCGACCGCAAGAAGGACATGATCATTTCCGGCGGCGAGAACATCTACTGCGCGGAGGTGGAGAACGCGTTGGCCGCCCATCCAGCCATCGCCGAGGTGGCGGTCATCGGCCGCGCGGACGAGAAGTGGGGCGAGGTGCCGCTCGCGGTGGTAGCGCTCGGTGCGGACGCCCCGACCGATCTTGACCTGCGCGATCTTGATCGATTCCTGTCCGAACGACTCGCCCGCTACAAGCACCCCAAGGCACTCGAGGTGGTCGACGCGCTGCCGCGAAACCCCGCAGGCAAGGTGCTGAAAACCGAACTGCGGACCAGGTTTGCCGCGGGCAAATCTACTGACGTCGGCGAAAGTGTCACTCCGCCAACGGTTTCTGTCAGAGCGCAAGAAGACTGAAAGATGAATAGACGGTTGACGACGGTTGCGACGCGAATCCTGCAGATGCGTTACGCGTCGACGATCCGATCGGGTACAGTCCGGTGGTCTGCCTTACTACTGACGAGTAAGGAGACGTTGGTCACAGACGCCAGGCTCGAACAAGGAGGGCGCGTGCGACAGGCGCAGGTGTTGCGCCACGACACTCGCGATTTCGTCGTGGGAGTGCACTGGTGACGGCGACGACCGGCATGACCGGTTACGTCCGTGAGCAGGTCAGGCCAGGTCTTGAAGCGGTCGGCGGTTTTGTCCGCATGTGCGTGCTGACCGGCAAGGCACTGTTCAAGCCGCCGTTCCAGTGGCGCGAGTTCATCCTGCAGAGCTGGTTCCTGATGCGGGTGGCGTTCTTGCCCACGCTGGCTGTCTCGATACCGCTGACCGTGCTGCTGATCTTCACGCTGAACATCCTGCTCGCGGAGTTCGGCGCCGCCGACGTGTCGGGAGCCGGTGCCGCGATCGGCGCCGTCACCCAGCTGGGGCCGCTGGTTACCGTGCTCGTCGTTGCCGGCGCCGGTTCCACCGCTATCTGCGCCGACCTCGGCGCCCGCACCATCCGCGAGGAGATCGACGCGTTGGAGGTGCTCGGCATCGACCCGATCCACCGCCTCGTGGTGCCGCGCGTGGTGGCCTCGACGTTCGTGGCGATCTTGCTCAACGGCGCGGTCATCACCGTCGGGTTGGTCGGTGGCTTCATCTTCGGGGTGTACCTGCAGAACGTCTCGGCGGGCGCCTACGTCTCGACGCTGACGCTGATCACCGGGCTGCCCGAGGTGGTCATCTCGATCATCAAGGCCGGCACCTTCGGCCTGATCGCCGGGTTGGTGGGTTGCTACCGCGGCCTGACCGTCGCGGGCGGCGCCAAGGGCGTCGGCACCGCGGTCAACGAGACGCTCGTGCTCTGTGTCATCGCGCTGTTCGCGGTGAACGTCGTTCTCACCACGATCGGCGTCCGGTTCGGAACGGGGAGCTGACGTGTCGACGACAACTGTTCTGCGTTCCCGGTTCCCGCGCGGGTTCTCGCGCGCTCAGAACGTGGCCAGCGCACCGGCCCGCTTCCTGGACAGCGTCGGTCACGTCGCCTGGTTCATCGTCACCGCGATCGGCTCGATCGGCCATGCGCTGCGCTACTACCGACGCGAGACCCTTCGCCTGATCGCCGAGATCGGCATGGGCACCGGCGCGATGGCGGTCATCGGCGGCACGGTGGCGATCGTCGGCTTCGTGACGCTGTCGGGGTCGTCGCTCGTTGCGATCCAGGGCTTCGCCTCCCTGGGCAACATCGGCGTCGAGGCGTTCACCGGCTTCTTCGCCGCGCTGATCAACGTGCGCATCGCCGCGCCCGTCGTCGCCGGTCAGGCGCTGGCCGCCACGGTCGGCGCCGGCGCAACGGCAGAACTGGGCGCCATGCGGATCAGCGAGGAGATCGACGCGCTGGAGGTGATGGGCATCAAGTCCATCTCCTATCTGGTGTCGACGCGGATCATGGCCGGCTTCATCGTGATCATCCCGCTGTACGCGATGGCGATCATCATGAGCTTCCTGTCCGCGCAGGTGACCACGACGTTCTTCTACGGTCAGTCGATCGGCACCTACGAGCACTACTTCCGCACGTTCCTGCGGCCCGACGACGTGTTCTGGTCGTTCATCCAGGCGGTGATCATCTCGGTCATCGTGATGCTCAACCACTGCTATTACGGATACTTCGCCAGCGGCGGTCCGGTGGGCGTCGGCGAGGCCGTCGGCCGGTCGATGCGCGCCTCGCTGGTCGCAATCGTGTGTGTGGTCCTATTCGCCTCGTTGGCGCTCTACGGCGTCGACCCGAACTTCAACCTGACGGTGTAGCGCGATGACGGCACCTCTGAACTCACCTCGTACCCCGCCGTACAAGCTGGCCGGCATCGTGCTGTCGCTGCTGACGATCGTCGCGCTGGTTTTGGTGTACTTCCAGTTCCGCGGCGACTTCCTGCCCCGCACCCAGCTGACCCTGATCTCCGCACGGGCGGGTCTCTCGATGGATCCCGGTGCCAAGGTCACCTTCAACGGCGTGGAGATCGGCCGGGTGTCCGCGGTCGACGAGGTCACCGTCGGCAACGAGCCGAGGGCGAAGATCACCCTCGACGTCGACCCCAAATACCTCGACCTGATCCCCCGCAATGTCGACGCCAGCATCGACGCCACCACCGTGTTCGGCAACAAGTACATCAACTTCTCCACGCCGGAGAACCCCACCAGGGAACGGATCACGTCCTCGGACGTCATCGACGTGACGTCGGTGACCACCGAGTTCAACACGCTGTTCGAAACCGTGGTGTCGATCTCCCAGCAGGTGGACCCGATCAAGCTGAACCAGACGCTGTCGGCCACCGCCGAGGCCCTCGACGGGCTCGGTGACCGGTTCGGGCAGTCGATCATCCACGGCAACGAGATCCTGTCCGACATCAACCCGAAGATGCCGCAGATCGCCGAGGACAACCGGCTGCTCGCCGACCTCGGCGAGGTCTATGCCGACGCGGCCCCCGACCTGTTCGACGGCCTGGAGAACGCGGTCACCACCGCGCGCACGCTCAACGAGCAGCAGGGCAACATCGACCAGGCGTTGATGGCCGCCATCGGCTTCGGCAACACCGGCGGCGACATCTTCGAGCGCGGCGGCCCGTACCTGGTTCGGGGCGCCGAAGACCTCCTGGTGAGCTCGCAGATCCTCGACGAGTACAGCCCGGCGCTGTACTGCACGATCCGCAACTACCACGACGTGGAACCCAAGGTGGCCGCATCGCTGGGCGGCAACGGCTACTCGCTCAGAACGCTGTCGGAGCTCATGGGCGCCGCCAACCCGTACGTGTACCCCGACAACCTACCGCGCGTGAACGCCAGCGGCGGTCCCGAGGGGCGGCCCGGCTGCTGGCAGCCGATCACCCGTGACCTTTGGCCGGCGCCGTACCTGGTGATGGACACCGGGGCATCGATCGCGCCGTACAACCACTTCGAGTTGGGCCAGCCGATCCTGATCGAGTACGTCTGGGGACGCCAGATTGGGGAGAACACGATCAACCCATGAAAATCACCGGTACCGCCGTCAAACTCGGCATCTTCTCGTTGGTGCTGTTGCTGTTCACCGCGATCATCGTCGTGGTGTTCGGTCAGATGCGGTTCGACCGCACCACCGGATATTCGGCGATCTTCTCCAACGCCAGCGGTTTGCGCGCCGGACAGTTCGTCCGCGCATCGGGCGTCGAGGTCGGCAAGGTCTCAAGCGTCAAGCTGATCAACGGCGGTTCGCAGGTGAAGGTCGACTTCAACGTGGACCGCTCGCTGCCGCTGTTCGAGGGCACCACGGCGTCGGTCCGCTACCTGAACCTGATCGGCGACCGCTTCATGGAACTCAAGCGCGGCGACAGCGACCAGCGGCTGCCCAGCGGCGGCACCATCCCGCTCGAGCGCACCGAGCCCGCGCTGGATCTGGACGCGCTGATCGGCGGGTTCCGCCCGGTGTTCCGCGCGCTGGACCCGGACAAGGTCAACAACATCGCCCAGTCGATCATCACGGTGTTCCAGGGCCAGGGCGGCACCATCAACGACATCCTCGACCAGACCGCGTCGCTCACGTCCGCGCTGGCCGACCGTGACCAGGCCATCGGCGAGGTGATCCGCAACCTCAACACGGTGCTCGACACGACGGTCAAACATCAGCAGCAGTTCGACGAGACCGTGCAGGACTTCGAGAAGCTGATCACCGGTCTGAAGAACCGGGCCGATCCGATCGCCACATCCGTTGCGGGCATCAGCGATGCGGCAGGCACGGTCGCCGATCTGCTCGCCGACAACCGCCCGCTGCTGCAGAGCACCATCGGACACCTCGAGGGCGTTCAGCAGCCCCTGGTCGACCAGCGCGACGAACTCAACGACCTGCTGACCCGGCTGCCCACCGCGTTCAAGATCATCGGCCGGGCGGGCGGCATCTACGGCGACTTCTTCAACTTCTACGCCTGTGACATCTCAATCCGGATGAACGGGCTGCAGCCCGGCGGGCCGGTGCGGACCGTCAAACTCTTCAGCCAGCCGTCGGGTAGGTGCACGCCACAATGAGAACTCTGGAGGGGTCCAACCGGGTCCGCAACGGGGTGATGGGCATCATCATCCTGGTGCTGGTCATCGGCGTCGGGCAAAGCTTCGCCAGCGTGCCGATGCTGTTCGCGACGCCGCACTACTACGCCTACTTCTCCGACACCGGCGGCATCAACGAGGGTGACAAGGTGCGCATCGCCGGCGTCGACGTCGGGCTGGTGCAGAGCATGGAGATCGAGGGCGACAAGGTCAAGATCGGCTACACGCTCGGCGGCACCCAGATCGGCACGGACAGCCGCGCGTCCATCCGCACCGACACCATCCTGGGCCGGCGCAACATCGAGATCGAACCGCGCGGAACCGAGGCGTTGCGCGCCAACGGCGTGCTGCCGCTGGGCCAGACCACCACGCCGTACCAGATCTACGACGCGTTCTTCGACGTCACGAAGGCCGCCTCGGAGTGGGACACCGAGACCATCAAACGCTCGTTGAACGTGCTGTCGGAGACCATCGACCAGACCTACCCGCATCTGAGCGCCGCGCTCGACGGGGTGGCACGGTTCTCCGAGACCATCGGGAAACGCGACGACGACGTCAAGAAGCTACTGGCCAACGCCAACAAGATCGCCGGTGTGCTGGGCAGCCGAAGCGAGCAGGTCAACCAGTTGCTGGTCAACGCGCAGACGCTGCTCGGCGCGATCAACGAGCGCAGCTACGCTGTCGGCGCCCTGCTCGAGCGGGTCAGCTCGTTCTCCGCGCAGCTCAAGGGCTTCATCGACGACAATCCGAACCTCAACCGGGTGCTCGAACAACTCCGCGTGGTCAGCGACGTGCTGCGTGAACGCCAGTACGACCTGATGGACACGCTCACCACCGTCGCCAGCTTCGTCGCGTCGCTGGGTGAGGCGGTGGCCTCCGGTCCGTACTTCAAGGTGATGCTGGTGAACCTGCTACCGGGCCAGATCCTGCAGCCGTTCATCGACTCCGCGTTCAAGAAGCGCGGTATCGACCCGGAGAAGTTCTGGCGTGACGCGGGCCTGCCGGCATGGCGGTTCCCGGATCCGAACGGACAGGGCTTCGACAACGGCGCCCCGCCGCCGGGACCGGCCGTCCTCGAGGGCACGCCAGAGCATCCCGGACCGGGTGTGCTCAAGGGTCATCCCTGCTCGTACACCCCACCCGCTGACGGCCTGCCGCGACCGGGTAACCCGCTGCCGTGTAACGACCTGACCACCGGCCCGTTCGGCGGCCCGGCCTACGGTCCGGTCGACGTGGTCACCTCCCCACCCAACGCGCACGGCCCGCAGCCGTCGCCGGGCGTGCCCGCCGCGGCCATCCCCGGCCAGGTGTCGCCCAACGTGCCGGGTGCCCACCACCCGGTGGCGCCCGCACCGCCGGGGGCGCGCACCGTGCCGGTCGAGCAGGATCCCGCGCAACCCCCGCTGCCACCGGACTTCACGCCGGGCATCGCACCGTTGCCGCCCGCGCTGCCGGCACCGCCGGCGCCGGGACCCGGGCAGCAGTTGGCGCCGGCCGGGCAGCCGCCGCTACCGGGCAATCCGCCGTTCCTCCCACCGGGATCACAGGGATAGGGGGGTAACTGATGTCGACAATCTTCAACGTCCGAAGCCTGCGGCTCCCACACGTGTCACGG
Organism: Mycolicibacterium holsaticum DSM 44478 = JCM 12374; assembly: GCF_019645835.1. Lineage (NCBI taxonomy): Bacteria > Bacillati > Actinomycetota > Actinomycetes > Mycobacteriales > Mycobacteriaceae > Mycobacterium > Mycolicibacterium holsaticum. The sequence continues at coordinate 5,424,797 of NZ_CP080998.1, read as the reverse complement.
GCCGCGGTGACCATCGGCACGCTGGTGGTGGTGCTGGCCGTGGTGGCCGCCCTGGTCGGGTACAACCTGTACCGCAAGCTGACCACCAACACCGTCGTCGCGTACTTCACCGACACGCTGGCGCTGTACCCGGGCGACAAGGTGCAGATCATGGGCGTCAAGGTCGGCTCGATCGACAAGATCGAACCGGCGGGCGACAAGATGAAGGTCACCTTCCACTACGACAACAAGTTCAAGGTGCCCGCCAACGCCACCGCGTCGATCCTGAACCCGAGCCTGGTGGCGTCGCGCACCATCCAGTTGGCCCCGCCCTACACCGGCGGGCCGGTGATGGACGACAACGCCGTCATCCCGCTGGACCGCACCCAGGTGCCGGTCGAGTACGACCAGCTGCGCGACTCGATCAACCGGATCCTGACCGATCTCGGCCCCACTCCCGAACAGCCGTCGGGCCCGTTCGGTGAGATCATCGAATCGGCCGCCGACGGCTTCGCCGGCAAGGGTGAGCAGCTCAACCGCACGCTCAACGGGTTGTCCGAGGCGCTGTTCGCGCTCAACGAAGGCCGCACCGACTTCTTCGGCGTGGTCAAGAGCCTTGCGCTGTTCGTCAACGCGCTGCACCAGAGCGACCAGCAGTTCGTCGCGCTGAACAACGATCTCGCCAAGTTCACCAACGCGTTCACCAACACCGACCGCGAAGTGTCCAACGCGCTGCGCGACCTCAACGAGCTGCTGTCGACCACCCGCCAGTTCCTCGACCAGAACGCCGAGGTGCTCACCCACGACATCGACAACCTGTCGTCGGCCACCACGGCGATCCTGCAGCCCGACTCGCGGGACGGGTTGGAGACCGCCCTGCACGTGTTCCCGACGCTGGGCGCGAACCTGATGAACATCATCTCGCCGGTGACCGGCGGCGTGATGGGCATCCCGGTGATCAACAACTTCGCCAACCCACTGCAGTTCGTGTGCAGCTCGATTCAGGCCGCCAGCAGGCTGGGCTACCAGGAATCCGCCGAGCTGTGCGCGCAGTACCTGGCGCCGATCCTGGACGCGATCAAGTTCAACTTCCCGCCGTTCGGGCTCAACCAGTTCTCGTCGGCGTTGACGTTGCCCAAGCAGGTCGCGTACTCCGAGCCGAGGCTGCAGCCGCCGGCCGGCTACAAGGACACCACCGTGCCCGGTATCTGGTCGCGCGACACGTTGTTCTCGCACGGCAACCACGAGCAGGGCTGGGTTGCCGCGCCGGGCATGCAGGGCATCGACGTGCAACCGTTCACCGCGAACATGATGACCCCGGAATGTCTCGCCGAACTGATGGGTGGACCCGACTGCGTGATTCCGCCCGCGCCGCCCACCTTCGGTGGACCGCATCAGGCCGGCCCGCCGAACGCCTACTCCGAGAACACCCCGCTGCCGCCGCCGTGGTACCCGCAGCCGGGGCCGCCGCCCGCGCCTGCGCCGGGAGTGATCCCGGGTGACCCGGGTGGCTCCCCGCTGGCCGGACCCGTGCCGGGGCCCAGCGGACCGGCGCCCGCGGCACCGGCGGGACCCGCGCTACCAGCAGAGGCAGGTGGGTGATGAGGGCTCTGAGGGCTCGCGTCAGGAACAGAGGACCGATCATGGGCGCTCGCAAGCTGAGCACGATCGCACGGCGTGCGGTGGCGCTGGGTGCGATCGCGCTCGTGGTGAGCTCGTGTGGATCGTGGAAAGGCATCGCGAACGTACCGCTGCCCGGCGGGCCGGGCACCGGATCGGATTCCTGGACGGTCTACGTACAGATGCCAGATACGTTGGCGCTCAACGTCAACAGCCGGGTGCGCGTCGCCGACGTGTACGTGGGCCGGGTGCGCGCGATCGAGCTGAAGAACTGGGTCGCCACGCTGACGTTGGACCTGCAGCCCAACGTGAAGCTGCCGAAGAACACGCTGGCCAAGATCGGCCAGACCAGCCTCCTGGGTTCACAGCACGTGCAACTGGACCTGCCGCCGGATCCGTCGTCGGAGCCGCTGCGCAACGGTGACACGATCCCGCTGCAGAACTCGTCGGCGTACCCCACCACCGAACGGGTGCTGGCCAGCATCGCCACCATCCTGCGTGGCGGCGGAGTGCAGAACCTCGAGGTCATCCAGACCGAGATCTTCAACGTGCTGAACGGCCGGGGTGACCAGATCCGGGAGTTCCTGAACAAGTTGGACACCTTCACCGACGAGCTCAACCAGCAGCGCCAGGACATCACCCGGGCGATCGATTCCACCGACCGGTTGCTGTCGATCGTGGCCCAGCGCAACAACACCCTGGACCGGGTGCTGACCGAGTTCCCGCCGCTGATCAAGCATTTCGCCGAGACGCGTGACCTGTTCGCCGACGCGGTGGAGGCGGTCGGCCGCATCAGCGTGGCGGCTGACAACGCGTTGGGCCCCGCCAGCGACAACCTGCACACCAACCTGGCGAACCTGCAGCGGCCGCTGAAGGAGCTGGGCAAGGCGTCGCCGTACCTGATCGGGGCGCTCAAGCTCATGCTCACCGCGCCGTTCTCGATCGAGAACGTGCCGAAGGTGGTGCGCGGCGACTACCTCAACGTGTCGCTGATGGTCGACCTCACGCTGTCCGCGCTGGACAACGGTGTGCTGACGGGTACCGGCGTGTCGGGCATGCTGCGCGCACTCGAGCAGGCGTGGGGCCGCGATCCGGCCACCATGATCCCGGACGTGCGGTTCACCCCGAACCCGCACAACGCACCGGGTGGGCCCCTCGTGGAAAGGGGTGAGTGAGCGGTGCTGACCAGGTTCATCAAGATCCAGCTGGTGTTGTTCACCATCCTGACGATCATCGCGCTGGTGGTGCTGGGCTGGTACTACCTGCGGATCCCGTCGCTGGTCGGCATCGGCCAGTACAAGCTGCACGCCGAGTTGCCCCGGTCGGGCGGCCTGTATGCCACCGCGAACGTCACCTACCGCGGCACCCAGATCGGCAAGGTGACCGAGGTGGAGCCGACCGAGACCGGTGCGCGGGCCACCATGAGCATCGACAGCCGCTACAAGATCCCCGTCGATGCGACGGCGAACGTGCACTCCGTGTCGGCGATCGGTGAGCAATACCTGGACCTGGTGTCCACCGGTGACCCGGGCCAGTACCTGCAGCCGGGCGCGACGATCACCGAGAGCACAGTGCCCAGCGAGGTCGGACCGGCGTTGGACGCGGCCAACAAGGGCCTGGCGGTGCTGCCGAAGGAGAAGATCGACGGCCTGCTCACCGAGACGTCGAAGGCCGTCGGCGGGCTGGGTCCGGCGCTGCAGCGGTTGGTCGACTCGACGACCAACCTCGCAGAGGGATTCCAGGAGAACCTGCCCCAGGTCAACGACATCATCGTCAACGCCGCCCCGATCCTGGACAGCCAGGTTCAGTCGGGCGACAACATCCAGCGGTGGTCGCGCAACCTCGACGTCATCGCGGCGCAGGCCGCCCAGGAGGATGCGGCGCTGCGCAGTGGCCTGCAGCAGGCACCGCCCACGCTGGACCAGGTGAGCACGGTGTTCAGCGGGGTGCAGGAGTCACTGCCTCAGACGCTGGCCAACTTGTCGGTGGTGATCGACATGCTCAAGCGCTACCACAAGGGGCTGGAGCAGACGCTGGTGATCCTGCCGCAGGGTGGAGCCGCCAGCCAGGCGGGCACGTTGTTCGAGGACCTGGGTCAGCTGCCGCTGGCGTTGTCCATCAACCAGCCGCCGCCGTGTCTGACCGGTTTTCTGCCCGCATCGGAATGGCGCTCGCCTGCCGACACCAGCATGGCGCCGCTGCCCAAGGGCACCTACTGCAAGATCCCGAAGGACTATCAGGGCAACGTCGTTCGCGGTGCACGCAACTATCCGTGTGTCGATGTGCCCGGCAAGCGCGCGGCGACACCGATGGAGTGCCGCAGCGACGAGCCCTATGTTCCGCTGGGCACCAACCCGTGGTACGGCGATCCGAACCAGATCCTGTCCTGCCCGGCTGCCGGTGCGCGCTGCGATCAGGGTGTCAACCCCGGCTTCGTCGTTCCGGCACCGTCGGTCAACAGCGGGCGCAACCCGCTGCCGGCCAGCGAGCTGCCTCCGGCGTTGTCGACGGCGCCGGTCAGCGACCCGCTGAGCCCCCCGGGGCAGGGCAGCGTCAGCTGCAGTGGACAGCAGCCCAACCCCTGCATCTACACTCCGGCACCAGGGCCACCCGGTTCCACGGCGGTGTACAGCCCGACCAGCGGGCAGGTGGTCGGACCCGATGGCGTCAGGTACAACGTCAGCAATTCGAGTAACCCAGGAGACGACGGATGGAAGGAGATGCTGGCTCCCGCCAGCTGAACCCCACCGATGCTGATGAAACGCCCGACGAAGCCCGTCCCGAGCCCGACGAGTCGTTAGCAGTATCCCCAGAAGACCAACCAACAGAACAGGCACCCGATCAGCGCCGCGCGCCCCGGCTGGGCCGCGGCTGGGCCGCCGGGATCTGCGCGGTGCTGTTTCTGCTCGCCGCGGCCGGCGGGGTCGGCGGCTATCTCGCGCTGAACGTGCACCGACAGAACGAGGCGACCGCACGCGCGGAGGCGGCCGCGCTGCAGGCCGCCAAGGATTGTGTGGCGGCCACCCACGCGCCCGACACCGCGGCGATGACGGCCGCGCAGACCAAGATCATCGAATGCTCGACGGGTGACTTCGCCGTGCAGGCGTCGCTGTACAGCGGGGTGCTGGTCGACGCCTACCAGGCCGCCAGCGTCCAGGTGCAGGTGTCCGATATGCGCGCGGCGGTGGAAAAGCACAACGACGACGGATCGTTCGACGTGCTGGTCGCCGTGCGGGTCAAGGTGACCAACTCCGACACCGCCGACCAGGAGCAGGGCTACCGGTTGCGCGTACAGATGGCACCCGACGAAGGCACCTACAAAGTCGCCCGGCTCGTCCAGGTCACGTCGTGACGTCACCGACCATGACGCTCGACACCGCTTCCGACGTGCCTGCCGCCGACGAGGCGGCGCCCTCTCCGCTGGCGTCGTGGCCGGCGCGGGCCGGCGCGTTCGCCGTGGACGTGCTGGTGGGGCTGGCCGTGGTCGCGACGCTGGCCTTGGTGGCGTGGACGGCTCCGCTGCGGGGGTGGTTGTGGTGGGTGTTCACCGCGGCGGCGGCCGTGGTGGTGCTGGTGATGGCGGTGAACCGACTGCTGCTGCCGACGATCAAGGGGTTCAGCCTGGGCCGCGCGCTGGTCGGCATCGCGGTGGTGACCCAGACCGGTGCCCCGGCGGGGCTGTGGCGGCTGTTGCTGCGCGACCTGGCGCATCTGCTGGATACGGCGGCGCTGTTCATCGGATGGTTGTGGCCGCTGTGGGATCGTCGCAAGCGCACGTTCGCCGATCTGCTGGTGCGCACCGAGGTGCACAAGGTGCAGTCCGGTCCGCGCGACGTGCGCCGGGTGACCGCGGTGGTGCTGATCGTGGCCGCGCTGTTGTGCACGGCGGCGGTCGCGGTGAGCTATCTGGTGGTGTACCGCCAGGACCGCGCCATCGAGAACGCGCAGGCGCAGATCACCGAGCAGGGCCCGCGCATCGTCGAACAGATGCTGACCTACAAGAAGGAAACCCTGCAGCAGGACTTCGCCCATGCGCAGTCGCTGACCACCGAGGGGTACCGCAAGCAGCTGATCGCGCAGCAACAGGCCGTGCAGGACGCCGGGGTGACCTCCAATGAGTACTGGGCGGTCAGCAGCGCGGTGGTACCCAACCCGCCGGTCACGCCCACCAGCGCGTCGATGCTGCTGGCGATGCAGGGCCAGCGTGGCGATGACCCCAACAACCTGAAGTTCATCACCGCGACCGTGCGGGTGAACTTCGAGAAGACCGACGGGCAGTGGCGCGTCGCCGATCTGACGGTGCTCAAGAAACCGCTGATGAATCCGCAGGGCCAATGAGTCCACGCCGCCGGATCGAGGGCGACGAGCCCGACTTCTTCGAGACACCCCGAACCCCGCGCCGGTGGGGGGTGCCGGTGATCGCGGTACTGGCGTCGCTGCTGATGGTCGCCGCGATCACGGTCGCCACGCTGATGCTGATCAAACAGGAGACCGAACGCCGGGTGGCGGTGAAAGACGCCATGGCGCTGGGTTATGTGCGCGAGTTCATGACCGAATACACCTCGTTGGACCCGTTCCACGCCAACGACTATGTGGAGCGGATCCTCGGCCAGGGCACCGGTGAATTCGCCTCGATGTTCAACGAGAAGAAGAACGCGATCCTGGTCCAGGTGGCGCGCCAGGAGCCGACCACCGGCACTGTGGTGGAGGCCGGGGTGCAGCGCTGGAACGACGACGGCAGCGCCGACGTGCTGGTCGCGACCACCGTCACCTCGAAGTCCCTGGACGGCAAGCAGACATACGAAAGCGGCAGTCGGTGGATTGCAACCGCTATTCAGGAGGGACAGCAGTGGAAGATCAGCCAGCTGATTCAGGTGATCTGACACCCGACGCGCAGGCCGAGGCGGCGCCGGCCGCGCGTCGGCGGCGCCGGTTCTCCCTGCGCCGGCGCGCCGAAACCGTTGAGCCCCAAGAAGTTTCCATCGTCGCCGACAGCGCTGAGCCGGAGCCTGCCAAGCCGGTGCCGCGGGGCAAGGCCACGCGCGGGACCAAAGCGGAGCCGACAGAGGTCGCAGAGGCTCAGGGGCCCACCGCGGAGGCGGAAACGCCGGAAGCCCCTGAGGCGCCCGAGCAGCCGGCAGACGAGCAGGTGCTCGTCGCGCATCGTCCGGCGGGCAGGCGGTTCGCGATCGCCGCGATCGCCGCCGGTGTGCTGTTCGTCGGCGCGGCGGGGTTCGCGGGCGCGATGGTGCAGCCGTACCTGACCGACCGCGCGAACGTCCAGATCAAGCTCGACGTCGCGCGCACGGCCGCCGAGGCGATCACCACGTTGTGGACGTACACCCCGGACAACATGGACAGCCTGCCGGACCGGTCCGCGGGCTTTTTGGGCGGGGACTTCGAGCACGAGTACCGCAAGTACATCGACGCGATCGTCGCGCCCAACAAGCAGGCCCAGGTCACCAACACCACCCAGGTGATGGGCGCCGCGGTGGAAACGCTCACCCCCGGCGAGGCGACCGCGATCGTCTACACCAACTCCGTGGCCACCAGCCCGGTCACCAAGAACATCCCGTCGCTGCGCTACCTGTCGTATCGGTTGACGATGAAGCGCGAAGACGCAAAATGGTTGATCACCCGCATGTCCACGGTGACGTCCCTGGATCTCACACCACAGCTGTAGCCGGAAGCGACCTCGGGTGGCCGTTCAATCGCCTGTCTCGCAGCGGCTGACGTACGTCGCGCTGTTTCTGCTCACGTTCGCGACCGGGCTGGTCGACGCGGTCAGCGTGCTGGTGCTGGGGCATGTCTTCGTCGCGAACATGACGGGCAACGTGATCTTCCTCGGCTTCTGGTTCGTGCCGGACTCAGGTGTGGACATGACCGCCGCGCTGGTCGCGTTCGTCGCGTTCGTGGCCGGCGCGGTGATCGGCGGTCGGTTGGCCCGACACCTCGACGCCGAGGTCCGCCGCTGGCTGGGCGTCACCCTGAGCCTGGAGGTGGTGACGCTGACGGTGCTGGCGATCCTGGCCGGCGCGGGTGTGCTCGACTACGAAAACGACACCAAGCTCATCCTGATCGCTGGTCTGGCCGTCGTGTTCGGCATCCAGAACGTCACCGCGCGCCAGTTCGGCGTGCAGGAACTGTCGACCACGGTGCTGACGTCGACGATCTCCGGGCTCGGCTTCGACAGCAGGTTGGCTGGCGGCACCGGCGACCGGGAAAAGCTGCGCTACGGCGTGGTTTTCACGATGTGCGGGGGCGCGGTCGTGGGTGCGACGCTGACCCGGGTCACGGTCGCGCCTGTCATCGCGCTGGCCGCGGCGTTCATCGCGGCCGGCGCCGCGGTCTTCTGGTTCGGACCCCGACGCTCGGCAAGCGGTTCGGCGGCGTGAGGAACGCCGTAGTCTGACGACTGCCCCTAGCAGCCGACTGAGGAGAACACATGCCCTCCGTACTGGTCACCGGCGCCTCCCGGGGAATCGGCAAGGCGATCACCGAGCATCTGGCCGCCCGGGGCTGGGACGTGATCGCCGGGGTCCGCAGCCACGCCGACGCCGAGGCGCTCACCGCAGTCGACCCGCAACGCATATCGGCGGTGATGCTCGACGTCACCAACGCCGAGCACATCGACGCGTTGGCGACCTCGCTGCCGGCCCGCCTGGATGCGGTGGTCAACAACGCGGGCATCGTCGTCGCCGGTGCGGCGGAGACCGTTCCCGTTGACGAATGGCGAAAGCAGTTGGAGGTCAACGTTATCGGCCAGGTCGCGGTGACCCAGGAGGTGCTGCCGCGGCTACGGAAGTCGCGGGGCAGGATCGTCTTCATCTCCAGCGTCAACGGGCGTATGTCGATGCCGCTGCTGGGTGCGTATTCGGCGAGCAAGTTCGCCCTGGAAGCCGTCGCCGATGCGTTACGCGTCGAGGTGAGCCCGTGGCATATCCCGGTGATCGTGGTCGAGCCCGCGCAGACCGACACCGACATGTGGCGCACGGCCGACGCCATGGTGGCCGACGTTGAGGCCGGTCTCACCCCGGAGCATCGTGAGCTGTACGCGAAACACCTTGCGGGCTTGAAGAAGCTGGTCCCGATCGCGCAGAAAGGCGCCGTTCCGTCGGCCAAGGTGACCGCCGTCGTCGAACGGGCACTCACCGCACGGCGCCCGCGGCCGCGCTACGTCGTCGGTGTCGGCCCGAAAATCCAGGTGGCAGTGATGACGACGCTCTCGGCGAGGATCCGCGACCGTGCGCAGCGGCGGGTGTTCGGCCTGCGGTAGGCATGTCGGCGTTCGTCAAACAGCACCCGGTGCCCGGGTGGACCGGGCACGGCTACTTCGGGCCGTAGCACCATCCGCTGCCCATGTCGTCGACGCTGTCCACACTTCACGACGGTGATCGACGGATACCGTTGCGGCGACCGCTGCGCGGCGCGTGGCCCGAGCGGATCGGGCTACACCAGCTCTATCCGTTGCTGGCCCACGTCGTGATCTTCGGCGGCGGATACGCGCGTCAGGCGGCCCAGGCTGCCGACGGCGCCCTAGCGCTTTGACACCGCATACCGCCGAGGCTTTGCCAGTTTCGCCGCACGACTCCGATGATCAGGGATAGCAGCCCGAACTGGAAGTTCGCCCTTCTTCACCAGAAACGCCCGTCCGCGAGATACCGTCTGATCGAAACGTGGCCAAGGGGGAGAGGACGGGTCATTGGCTGGCAGCCACCGCGCACACCGTAAGGCCGTTCAAAAGTTCGCTAGGAAGACCGTGGCATTCACTGCCGCCACGGCGACGGCGACCGCGCTGGTCGGGATGGCGCCTTCGCCTGAGTCCGACGGCCCGCGGACGACGGTCCACCACGTCGATACGGAACTGCTGGCGGCCGTCAACCGATGGCCGTCGCCGGGGCAGATCGCCGATGTCACCGCCGGGCTGGGCGCATTCGGATATGACATCACCCAGACCGTGGTCGACTTCGTCGCCCGGGCCGTGGTGGAGAACTTCAACCTCGGGGCGCTCGCCGGGGCCGGCGGCAAGGACTTCGGAAGCCTCGTCGCGGACGCGCTCGGTGACCCCGACGTCGTGCTGAACAACGTGCTGGGCAGGTTGGTGGGAGAGATACCCATCGACCTGTTGCCCGTGCTCAACGAGCTGGTCGGCGAGGATGTCACCGACACGATCCTGCTTCCCGTCCTGCGGGCCCTGGGCGTCACCGACGCGCAGGGCACCACGGACCTCGTGACCCTGCTGCGCCTCGTCGGCCTCGACTTCAGCGACCTGTTCAACCTCGGCGGCCTTGACATCTCGGGGGTGAACCTGGTCACCGCCAGCCCCGTATTCACCATGCTGAAGCTGCTCGGCGCTGATCTCGGGTGGGCGCCGTCGCTGCCGAACTCGGTCGCCCGCGACATCAACCGCACCGACTACCTCAGGGTGCCGTCCGCCGGCCTGTTCCTCACCCTGTTGAACGAACTCGGCAAAAAGCTGCCCGACGACCCATTGATCCCGCTGCTGAAAGTCGTGATCGTCGGCCTGGGTGACCTGTTGCCCGACATCGTAAATCTGCGTGTCCCAACGGCGGTCGGCATCGGGATGGGTGCGTTCGCGATCGCCACCGGCTACGACAAGGTGCTCGCCGACCTGGCCAACCAGCCCGGCGGGGCCAAATACGGCCGGATCGACCCGTTCTTGGGCAGCTTCACGGTGCTGCCGATGCTGCTCCTTTTCAACCCCGCCCGCCCCAACGGTGGGGCGATCGCGCGGTTCTATCCACTGTTTGATGCGCTCGGAATCGACACGGTCAACCCGCGGACAACAGCCACCAGCAGTGGCGGTTTGGCGCAGCTACCGCTCGGATTGTCGCTGGGTGGTGCGAACCTCATCCCGGTGCTGATCGACATCGGCGTGCAGTACCACCCGTTGTCGGACTTCGCGGCGTGGCCGAACCCGTTCTCGCTCGCCAACAACTTGATGGCGGGTCTGCTTCCGACCTACATGCTTCGCGGGCTGACCCTCGACACCGTGGCCGGTCAGATCAGGGGACAGCTGGGCGACACGGTCGACGTCGCCAACGGGGAGCTGGCGCTGAACCTGTACGTCACGCTGTCGTCGGTCACGCAGCCGCTGCTCGAACCCCTGTATCTGATCTCCGACGTCATCAGCATCCTGACGTTCGGGTTGTTGGCGGTTAACCCTGTGCTGGCGCTGGCCAACGCGCTCGCGCCCGCGGTCCAGGCGCTCAACAACTTGGGCTACACCGACGTGGTCCGCAACCCGGACGGCACCTACACCAGGACGCTGTCGGAGGGCGGCGTCCCGACACCGTTCTTGTCGTTCCCGTCGCATATCGATCCGCTGCAGGTGACGTTTGACATCGCGAACCTGTTGATCCGGGGTTTCCACAAGGAATTCTTCAGCGGCCACCCAACGCCGCCCCCTCCGAACGCGATCCTCAACCTGTTCGAAAACCTCACGGGTAAAGACCTTCCGGGTGGCTTGCCGTTGCGCGATCTGGGCGCCCAGTTGGGTGACGCAGTGGGCGACGTCCTAAACGACGTCGTGAGCGCCGCGAACCTGCCCGGCCTGGCGCAGCAGTCGACGTCCACGGACGAACCGACGGAATCGTCGCCCGGGGACGATCGCCTGTCGACATTGTCGACCGATGACGAAACCGATTTCGACACAAGGGATCCGGAGGACCCCGAGCCCGCTGAGGAGCTGGTCGACGAGGATGTCGACGAAGATCCGGAGGAAGGCGTCGAGCAGGAAGAGTCACTCGAGGAAGAAGAGGCTGCCGTGGACGACGAGGAGCCCGTCGACGCAGCCGACGTCGAGGCAGCCGGCGAAGACGAGTCCGACGACAGCACGGATCCGGCTGACAGCGCGGAGGATTCGGGCGTGTCGACCGGTCAAGAGTCGGACACCGCGGCCGCAGCTAGTTGAACGCCAGCCAACTCGGCAGCGCGCGCTCGCGCGAGTCGCACAGCACCTGGCGGGTGTCACACGAGCTCCGCGGGACGCCGGCGCCGGCCCACTCCTGCGTTGCTGAACACGCAGGCGATCTTCGGCAGCTAGCAGCCGCGCCGGCCAGCGGCTGCGGGCTAACAGCGCGCTGCGGCTCCGACACCGGCGTTTCCCCGGTGAATTTGCTCGGTTCGAACTCCTTTGCCATTGCCCACCTTGGATACGAGCTAAAGCATTTGCCCTCCGTTACCCTCAGCGGTCCGATCATGCTACGGTCTGGTCGATACCAAGCTGGGGGCCGAGAGGACAGCTCAATTGCCTGGCAGACATCGAACGCAACGCAGGAAAGCTCAAAAGTTTGCTAGAAAGGCAACCGCCTTCGGCGCCGTGACCGCGACGGCGAGCGCGCTGATCGGTATGACGCCCCCGCCCGACGCCACCGCAGCGACCGTGAACGTCAGGGCCGTCGATGCCGAACTCCTTGCGGCGGTCAACCAATGGCCGTCGCCCGACCAGATCCCCGATGCGACAGCGGGGCTCGGCGCGTTTGGTTACGACCTCACACAAACCGTCGTCGGCTTCGTCGCTCGGGCGGTGGTCGAGAACTTCAACCTGGCCGCGCTTGCCCGGGGCGCGGGCCTGGACCCCGACAGCCTCATCGAGGGGCTGCTGGGTGACCCGAACTTCCTGGTGGACAACGTTCTGGGCGGGCTCCTCGGCGAGATACCCATCGATCTGTCCCCGGTGCTCGATGAACTGGTCGGAGAGCTGGTCACCAACACGATTCTGGTTCCCGTCCTTCGCCTTCTCGGTATCACCGACGCCCAGGGCGTTACGGACCTGCTGAGCCTGCTGGGTTTGGTCGGTCTGGACCTCAGTGACCCGCTCAACCTCGGCAACCTCGATATCCCGGGGCTGAACGTCGTCACCGCCGGCCCAGCCTTCACGATGCTGAAGCTGCTCGGGGCCGACCTCGGCTGGGTGCCGTCGCTGCCCAACTCGGTTGTCCGCGACATCAACGGCACCGAATACCTCGAAGTCGGTGCCGTCGGCCTGCTCACCACGTTGCTCGACGAGCTGACCGAAACACTGCCTGGCAACCCGTTGATTCGACGCCTGGCGAACCTGATCAACGGTCTTGTGGGCGACGTTCTGCCCGACGCAGTGCACCTGCGGGTGCCGGTGTCGGTTGGCATCGGGATGGGAGCGTTCGCGATCGCCACCGGCTACGACAAGATGCTCGCCGACCTGGTCAACCAGCCCGGCGGAGCCGACTACGAGGGGCTGGACCCGGCGCTGGGCAGCATCACCGTGCTGCCGATGCTGCTGCTGCTCAACCCCGCCCGCCCCAACGGCGGGGCGCTTGCGCGGTTCTATCCGCTGTTCGGACTGTTCGGCATCGACACGATCAACCCGCAGACCGAGGTGACTAACAGCGGCGGTTTGGCCCAGCTGCCGCTCGGGCTGTCTCTCGGCGGCGCGAACCTCATCCCGGTCCTGATCGACATCGGTGTGCAGTACCACCCGTCGTCAGATTTCGCGGCGTGGCCGAACCCGTTCTCGCTGGCGAACAACCTGATGGCAGGACTGCTGCCGACGTACATGCTTCGGGGGCTGACGCTCGACACCGTGGCCGACCAGCTCACCGAGCAGGTCGACGATGCGCTGGAGAACGTCGTCGACGGGAAGCTGGCGCTGAACCTGTATGTCACGCTGCCCTCGGCCACGCAGCCGCTGCTCGAACCGCTCTATCTGGTCTCGGACATCATCAGCATCGCCACCTTGGGGCTGTTGGCCGGCAACCCCGTCGGCGCGTTCGCCAATGCCCTTGCCCCGGCGGTCGGGGCGCTCAACAACCTGGGCTACACCGACGTGGTCCGCAACCCGGACGGCACCTACACCAGGACCCTGACCGACGGCGGTGTTGCGACGCCGTTCCTGTCGTTCCCCTCCGGCATCAACCCGCTGCAGGTGCCGTTCGACATCGTCAACCTGCTGATCCGTGGATTCCAGAAGGAGTTCCTCAGCGGCAATCCGACACCGGCCACGCCGAACGCGATCCTCAACCTGCTCGACTACCTCACCGGTAAAGACCTTTTGGGCGACCTGCCGTTGGGTAACGTCGGCGGCCTACTGGAAGGCGTCGTCGGCAACCTGGCCGGCAACGCGAACCTGCCAGGTCTGACGCAGCAGGCGACGACGCAGTCCGCCCCGGCCGACGTGCCGCCCGAAGGTGCCCACAAGCTGGCCTCATCCGCCACCGGTGACGCCGTCGATACTGAAACATCTTCCGAGCCAACAGATTCCGAAGCCACCGAGGATATGGCCGACGACGGGACGGACGCTACTCAGGACGAAGCTGAAGCGCCCGACGGACCCGAGGAACTCGATGAACCCGAGGATGCGGCCTCCGAGGACGAGGAGTCGGTCGACGAGCAGTCCGGCGAGGACGCGGCCGATGAGCAGCAGTCGACGACGACGGGGCGTGCCGGGCCGGGTACCGGCGTTACGGGCAGCGACACCGATTCCACTGACAGCGCGGGTGATTCGGGTGACTCCGGCGGCGGCGCGTCAGACAACGCTGCCTGAGCCCGGTCAGTTGAACGCCAGCCAACTCGGCAGCGCGCGCTCGCGCGAGTCGCACAGCACCTGGCGGGTGTCACACGAGCCCCGCGGGACGCCGGCGCCGGCCCACATGCCGCCGGTGTCGCGGCGCAACACGATCGACGACGAACCGCCGCCGTCGAGCAGGACGGCGGTGTCGCTGCCCAGACCGCGGAACAGATCCTGGATCTGGTCGGGTGTGTAACTGCCACCCTGGAACACGTACATCTCGTCCTTGTCCTTGGAGTACGCGATCGCGGTGCGGGCCGCGCTCGGGCCACCGTCGTTGAGTTGGCTGGTATCGCCGGGCGACAACAGCCCGATGCCGGCGACCGCGACGAACCGGACACCCTTCTCGATCAGGCCTTCGATGACCGGTGATGCGGCGTCGTAGTCGTCGGGGCTCTTGGGTGGCACGACGAACGGCGTCCCGGCGACCGGCAGGATCATCGTGGACAGCGCCTTCCAGTGCTCGTTGCCGCCCGACAGGCCCTGCTTGCCGGCGTATGCGACCCGGCCGGTGACCACGGTGTTGGTCCGGCCGAGCCCGCGGGTGTTGTCGACGTAGGCGCCCAGCGGCGAACTGCACCCGGTGGACTTCCACGAACCGCCCTTCTGGCCGCGCACGTCGAAGAAGTTCGCGTTGATCGCGATCGTGGGTTGGCCCAGCGCCTGCCACGCCTGCAGCGGCGTGAAGATCTCCGATGCCTGCAACAGCCCTTCACCGGTGCGCGCGCGCGGATCCCGCTCGCACCGGGACTGGTATCCGCTGTGGGTATCGGCGAGCAGGCGCGGCGCGAGGCGTCCCGACGCCGCCTTGATGATCATCAGGTGCCCGCCGTTGGTCATCTCGTAGGCGTTGCCTGCGGCGTTGACCATCGGGGCCGGGTGCCCGCCGCCGAAGTTGTAGACGAGGTAGGACCCGCGGGTGTTGGCGATCGCGTCGGCGAGCAGTTCCCGTGCGCTCGCGGCATGTGCGGTGGGCACCCCGGCCATCGTCGACAGCGCGGCGCTCAGCACGCACGCCGCGGCCGTCGCCGCGAATCGCCGAAGGTTTGCCAACGGAGTCGACACAGTTGCCCTTTCTGGGAAAGCCCTACAACAAGACAACCGTAATCACAGAAGAAACACAGTCAACTTGCGTCACAGCTGCATCACAGTTGTGCATCGCCCTGCCGGAACGCATGTTTCAAACCGCAGAAGTGGGTATGGAGAAATGAGTAAGCCGCATGCGGCGGACTACTAGTGAGGAGCGGCAATGATCGGCACCATCATCAGCGCGATAATCGTCGGCGCGATTATCGGTGCGCTGGCCCGACTCGTAATGCCGGGTAAGCAGAACATCGGTGTGCTCATGACAATCGTCCTGGGTATCCTCGGATCGCTGATCGGCTCGTGGCTCTGCTACAGCCTGTTCGGCTACAGCAACGAAAACGGTGGCTGGCAAGTCATCCCGTTCATAGTCGGCGTGGTCGTCGCCGTAGTCCTCATCTGGATATACGTCGCGGTCACCCGAGGTCGGGGCGCAAAAACGCCGCGCGCCTGATCAACTCCCCGGCGGTGCCAGGCGATACACGGCATCCGCGTAGTCATCGGTGATGTACACCGCGCCGTCCGGTCCCGCCACTGCGGCGACCGGACGGCCCCATCGTGAGCCGTCGTCGCCCTGAAACCCGCCGACCAGCGTCTGCTGGTTGCCCAGATTCCCATCGCGCCAAGGAAAGAACGACACCTGCGGTGCCTGCGGTGGCCGCCGGTTCCATGACCCGTGCACGCCGACCAGCGCACCGCGTTCATAGGGCGCGGGCAGCACGCCCTCGGTGAAGCTCATGCCCAGCGGCGCCGCATGCGCGCCGATACTCTGTTCCACGGGCGGCAGCGCGGCGCAGTCGAGCTTGCTGCCGTCGGCGTTGGTCTGCACATCCCGGATGAACGGGAGGTTGGCCGGGCCGCCGTCGGAATTGCAGTACGGCCAACCCAGTTCACGTCCTCGGGTCAGCTTGGCGATCTGCTCGGGCGGGTGGTCGTTGACGTAATCCGGGTCGACCTCACCGGTCCCGGGGTCGGCGACGTTGTCGCGGCCGTTGACCGCCGTCCACAGCGAGCCGTCCGGCGCGACGGCCAGGCCGGTGCCGTTTCGCACGCCGGTCGCGAACGGTTCGGCCGGACCACCGTCGGGCGTGACCCGCATGATCGTGGCGCGCGGCGGGTCGGCATCGCGGTCTTCGGCGGAGATGTTGCCCGTCGATCCGATCGAGAAGTACACGTTGCCGTCGAGGCCCACAGCGACGCTTTTCAGCGCGTGCGCGTACGCCCCGCGTAGGTCGGGGCTTTCGGCGTCGGGCAGGTCGGCGGCGATGGTGCGCGGGTTGCGTGCGGCGCCATCGGCGTAGTCATAGGCGTCGATCTGGTCGCTTTCGGCGACGTAGAGGGCGTCCCCGGCGAAGGCCAGTCCGTGCGGTTGGTCGAGACCGTCGAGCAGCACCGTCTGGACCGGTTGGCCGTCGGTGGGGCGTAGCACCAGCACCTGCCCGGTGCTCGGCAGCGAGATCAGCAGCGCGCCGTCGGGTGTCCACGCCGCCAGCCTGGCCCGCGGAACCCGGGCCCACACCGATAACGTCCACCCCCGGGGGACCAGCGCCTGGCGCGGCTCGTCGAACGGTTCCTGGGCGAGGCCGGGGTCGACCTGGACGGTGGCGGGCACCAGATCGCCGGCGGGTTGGGCGGTCGGCTGCGCTCCGGTCGACTGCGGTGGCGGCGGCGCAGGGGTCGCCGAGCACGCGGCAACCACCGCCACGGCGCTCAGGCATGCGCCGAACCGGTTACGCCGCAGCCAATCCCGCATGCATCTCCCAGACGAGGATCTCGGCCGGTGCGGATGCGGTGACGCGCTGGCCACCTGAAGCGGTGAACCGTACGGCGTCGCCTTCACGGATCGGCCCGGCACCCTCCAGCGTGACCTCGCCGCGCGCGACGAACAGGTGAAGGTATTGCGCCACAGGCAATTCGATGCTCTCGCCGTTCTGCATCCGCGCACCGTGCAAGGCCGCGTGCTGGTTGTGGATCGTGATCGCGGCGTGGTCGGCGTGCTGCGGCACACCGGAGGCGATGGTGACCAGCCCCCCGCGCAACAGCTCGTCATCGATCTCGAGTTGCTGATAACCCGGGTCGATGCCGGATTCATCGGGAACCACCCACATCTGCACGAAATGCACTGGCTCGTTGTGGGTTCCGGAGCCGGTCAACGTCCAGGAGTCGTTCTTCTCGGAGTGCAGGATGCCGCGTCCCGCCGACATCCGTTGGGCCAGGCCGGGGTAGATGACGCCCGAGTTCCCGGTCGAGTCCTGGTGCACCAGCGACCCACGCAGCACCCAGGTCACGATCTCCATGTCGCGATGCGGATGGGTGTCAAAGCCGGTGCCGGGCTTGACGACGTCGTCGTTGTTCACCAGCAGCAGGCCGTGGTGGGTGTTCTCGGGTTCGTAGTGGCTGCCGAATGAGAACGAGTGCCGGGAGTCCAGCCAGTCGATCTTGGTCTGTGCGCGGTCGCCGGCTCGACGGATGTCGACGGTCATAGCCCTCACTCCTCGCCCAGTTGACGCCAGCCTAGGCGCTCGGCGACGCGAGGATCAACATGCCTGATGGACCCGGTATTCCAGGGCCGGCTACCAGTCCGATTCGTCGAACGTGATGACCCCGCGGATGTTCTTACCGTCGAGCATGTCCGCGTAGCCCTGGTTGATGTCCTCCAGGCGGTAGGTGTTGGTGATCATCTCGTCGATCTGGAGCAGCCCCGACTTGTACAACCCGACCAGCTTCGGGGTCTCGATGTGGCTGCTACCACCGCCGAAGATGTTGCCCTTCAACGTCTTCTGCAACATGGTGAACAGGAACAGGTTGAGCTTGACGTCGGCATCCATCATCGAACCCATCCCGGTCACCACGCAGGTACCGGTCTTGGTGGTCAGCGTCAGCGCCTCTTCGATGTACTCACCCTTCATGTCGCCGACGGCGATGATGGTCTTGTCGGCCATGACACCGTGGGTGAGGTCGATCAGCGGCGCGATCGCCTCGGCCATCGACGGGTAGACGTGGGTGGCGCCGAACTTGACGGCCTGATCGCGTTTCCACTCGTTGGGGTCGATCGCGACGACGTTGCGGGCCCCGGAGATCACCGCGCCCTGCAGCGCGCTCATGCCGATGCCACCGACCCCGACGATGACGACGGTCTCGCCCGGCTGCACTTCGGCGACGTTGGTGGCCGAGCCGAAACCCGTCGGCACCGCGCAGCCCATGATCGCGGCCGTCTCGAACGGCACATCCTTGTCGATCTTGACCACCGAGTCCTTGTGCACGGTCATGTACGGAGCGAACGTGCCCAGCAGGTTCATCGGCGACACCTCGGTGCCGCCGGCGTGGACGCGGCTGGTGCCGTCGGCGATGGCCTTGCCGCCGAGCAGCACGGCGCCCCGGTCACACAGTGAGCGGTAGCCCCTGCGGCACGGCGCGCACTCGCCGCAGGCCGGGATGAACGCGAGGATGACGTGGTCGCCTTCCTCGATGCCGGTGACGTTGCGGCCGACCTTGGTGACGACGCCGGCGCCCTCGTGCCCGCCGAGCGCGGGCAGCCCGATCGGGGTGGCGCCGGTCGTCAGGTGGTAGTCCGAGTGGCACATGCCCGCGGCGTGCACGCGGATCTGGACCTCGTCGTCGACGGGATCGCCGATCTCGATCTCATCGATGCGAAACGGCGAGTTGAGCTCCCACAGCAGAGCACCCTTGGTCTTCATGGAGGCTGACTATAGAACAGGTTCCAGAACGCCTGGCAATTGAGTCCGCTGCCTGCGGATATATCCACTCTTAGCAGTCGTCGGGCGGAGCTACCCCAGGTCATTCGCCGGCTGAAGCGACGCGGGCAGGCCCCACTTCTCGAACGTGGTGGCGTGAAACGCGACGACGTGCGTGATGCCGTCGGCGCCGACGGCGAGCACGTGCATCTGAAAGGGCTGGTGCACGCCGGTGTCCCGGTTGACCATGTACAGCGCGGCGGCGGGTTGACCGTTGGCGGTGGTCCGGATGAACCGCATATCGCCGGGCCCGTCGGCAGGGCAGTGCGTCTTCGATAGCAGCACGATCTCGCGGGGGCCCTGGTACCAGCCGTCGAACGGCGGCATCTCCCACACCGCCTCGGCGGTGAACAACTCGACCAGCTTGTCGATGTCGTAGCTCTCGAACGCCGCGATGTAGCGGGTCAGCAGATCCTGGGCCTCCGGCGAGTCCGGCGGCGCCAACACGTCGTCCTCGCTGGGGCCAACGGCGTCGAGTTGCGCGCGGGCCCGCTGCAGCAGGCTGTTGACCGCGGCCGTCGACGCGCCGATGGCCTCGGCGACCTCCGCGGCCCGCCACTGGAGCACCTCACGTAACACCAGCACCGCGCGTTGCCGCGGCGAGAGGTGTTGGAGCGCGGCCACGAACGCCAGCCGGACCGACTCGCGCGACCCCACGATGGTCGACGGGTCGGTGGCATCGTCGGGAAACGGCTCCAGCCACGGCACCTCGTCACGCGCGACGATGTCATCGACCGGATCCGAGCTGGGCGCGCCCAGTCCCGTCGGCAGCGGGCGGCGTTGGCGGCCTTCCAGCGCGGTCAGGCACGTGTTGGTGGCGATGCGGTACAGCCAGGTGCGCACCGACGATTTGCCCTGGAACCCCTGGTAGGACTTCCACGCCCGCAAGTAGGTTTCCTGCACCAGATCCTCGGCGTCGTGCACGGACCCGGTCATCCGGTAGCAGTGCGCGAGAAGTTCCCGGCGGTACTGCTGCGCGTCGGCAAGGAAGACATCCTCGGCGCTGCCGCCCGCACGTTCGTGGGCCAGAACGGTCACCTCCGCGAGCTTAATCACCGTCCCCGACAAGTGACGGCTCGACCGCTACTCTCCGGGGATGGTCACAACCCGCAGCGAACGAAACTTCGAAGGTGTCGGCGGGGTGCGCATCGTGTACGACGTGTGGACCCCCGACGGCCTACCCCGCGGTGTGGTGGTGATCTGCCACGGATACGCCGAGCACGCCCGCCGCTACGACTATGTCGCCCAACGCTTCGGCGAGGCCGGGCTGATCACCTACGCGCTGGATCTGCGCGGGCACGGACGCTCGGCCGGCAAACGTGTCTACCTGCGCAATATCGGCGAGTACACCGCGGATTTCCGCACCTTGGTCGGCATCGCGGCGCGCGATCACCCCGACCTGAGCCGGGTGGTGCTGGGCCACAGCATGGGCGGCGGGGTGGTGTTCGCCTACGGCGCCGAGCACCCCGACGAATACCGCGCGATGGTGCTGTCCGGGCCCGCCGTGTACGCACAGGACGCGGTGTCCTCGGTGATGATCACGGTGGCCAAGGTCCTCGGCGCCGTGCTGCCCGGGCTTCCGGTCGAGCGACTCGAGACCGAAGCGGTGTCCCGCGACCCCGAGGTGGTGGCGGCCTACCTGGCCGATCCGCTCGTGCACCACGGCAAGCTGCCCGCCGGCATCGCCAAGGCGCTGCTCAAGGTCGGCGAAACCATGCCGCAGCGCGCCGCCGCGCTGACCGCGCCGCTGCTGGTCGTGCACGGCGAGCACGACAAGCTGATCACGGTCGAGGGCAGCCGCCGCCTGCTCGAGCGCGTGGCCGCCACCGACGCCCACCTCAAGGTCTACCCCGGGCTCTACCACGAGGTGTTCAACGAGCCCGAACGTGCGCTGGTGCTCGACGACGTCACCGCGTGGATCGAGGCCAAGCTTTGAAAGCCGTTCTCGGCCTGATTCTTTCGCTGGTGCTGGTGTTGGCGGGCTGCTCGTCTGACGAGCCCCACCGGTGGGTCGATGACGAGGTCAGCTTCGCCGACGCGGGGCTGACCATCCACGGCACCTACCGGCACGCCGCCGACGCCGCAGCCGGGCCGGCCGCGCTGTTGATCTCCGAGAGCGGCAACACCGACCGCAACGGCGACAACGCCGTCGCCGGCCCGGTGGGCAACATGCGTCAGCTCGCCGAACTGCTGTCCGAACGGGGGGTGGCCAGCCTGCGCTACGACAAGATCGGCACCGGCCAGACCGGCCTGGGCCCGTACGCGCAACGCCCCACCGACGTCGTCAGCGCCGTCTACACCTCCGGCGCCAAGGCGGCGGTGCGGTACCTGGCCGCGCAGCCGGGCACCGACGAGGACCGCATCTCGGTGTATGCCCTCGGCGAGGGCACCATCCACGCGCTGGCACTGGCCACCGACACCAGCCCGGACGCGCCGAAGATCCACGCGCTCGGGCTGTTCCAGCCGCTGTCCGGGCGGTACCTGGACATCATCACCAACCGGGTACGGGCCAACGGCGACCCGGCCGCGCTCACCTCGTGGCTGGTCGCCGTCGAGCAGGTCCGCGCCACCGGCACCGTGCCGCAGGACCTGCCCGAGGGGCTCGGCGCGCTGCTGAACGCCGGCAACGTCAAGGCCGTCGTCGAGGCCGACAAGATCGATCCCGTGGCGTTGGCCGCGAAGGTGCCGGCGGGCACCCCCGTGCTGCTGACGTGTTCGGACGCCGACGGCCAGGCCCGGTGCGAGGACGAGAAACCGCTCATCGACGCGCTCGGCCACACCGCGCTGACCGTCGTCGAACTCACCGGCGTCAACCACGTGCTGCGCGACGACGCGAGCGACAACGTCGCCAACTACGCCAACCAGGAACCACTTTCTCCACAGGTTGTCGAGGCGCTGGATGGGTTTGTCGGCAAGTAGACCTAGATTTGGCTCATGAGCGACGACAAGATGCTGGCCCGAATCGCCGCCCTGCTGCGCCAGGCCGAGGGCACCGACAACCCGCACGAAGCCGACGCGTTCATGGCCGCGGCGCAGCGGTTGGCCACGGCGACGTCGATCGACCTGGCGGTGGCGCGCTCGCATTCCGACAGCCGCACCAAGGTGCAGACGCCGGTGCAGCGCACCATCACCATCGGCAACGCGGGCACCCGCGGGCTGCGCACCTACGTGCAGTTGTTCACGGTGATCGCCCACGCCAACGACGTCAAGTGCGACATCGCCTCCAACTCGACGTTCGTGTACGCCTACGGCTTTGCCGAGGACATCGACGCCAGCCACGCGCTGTACGCCAGCCTGGTGATGCAGATGGTCAAGGCGTCGCAGGCCTACATCGCCTCGGGTGCGCACCGCCCCACCCCGACCATCACCGCGCGGATCAACTTCCAGTTGGCGTTCGGCGCCCGCATCGGCCAGCGGTTGGCCCAGGCCCGCGAAGAGGCGCGCCGGGAGGCCACCAAGAGCCGCGACAGCCGACCCGGCACCGCTATCGCACTGCGGGACAAGGACATCGAACTCAGGGATTTCTACCGCGAGACGTCCCAGGCGCGGGGCACCTGGCGGGCCACCAGCGCGACGGCGGGTTACTCGTCAGCTGCACGACGCGCCGGTGACCGCGCGGGCAAGCGGGCCCGGCTCGGGCCCAGCCCGGAACTCGCAGGCGCCCGCTCCGCGTTGGCTGGCGGCCGGGGCCAGAGCGCCTCCGGGCAGAAGTGACGCCGCGAGACTCTCA
The DNA here is from genome assembly GCF_019645835.1 of Mycolicibacterium holsaticum DSM 44478 = JCM 12374. Classification (NCBI taxonomy): domain Bacteria; kingdom Bacillati; phylum Actinomycetota; class Actinomycetes; order Mycobacteriales; family Mycobacteriaceae; genus Mycobacterium; species Mycolicibacterium holsaticum. Next base: position 5,402,062 of record NZ_CP080998.1, on the reverse strand, counting down.
GCGCGCCAAGGTTTATGCCGCAGAGGAATTCGTGCGCACCCTGTTCGACCGGGCCGGCGAGCACGGCAACCAGGTGGTGGAGTTCTTCGGCACCCAGCTGACGCTTCCGCCCGAGGGACGGTTCGCCTCGGTGCCGGCCGTACAGCGCTACATCGACGACGTGCTGGCGATGCCCGCGATCGGGCACCGCTGGCCCGGCACCCCGCCGTTGACGGTGCGTGCGCGACGCGGGTTGTCGGCCGCGCACTACGAACGCACCGCCGACTCCGCCGTCGTCGCGGTGCCCGAGCGGGGCAGCAACTGGGCCTTGCGTGAGCTCGTGGTGCTCCACGAGATCGCCCACCACCTCTGCGATGTCTCCCCGCCGCACGGCCCGCAGTTCGTCGCGACGTTGTGCGAACTCGCCGAGGTCGTGATGGGACCGGAGGTGGCCCATGTGCTGCGGGTGGTCTACGCCAAAGAGGGTGTGCGCTAAGACGTTCCGAACTCCGGCTGGGTCACGGTGAGCTCGGCGACGGCCGTGTCGATCCGCTCGCGGTCGGCCTCGATGGAGACGCTCGCGGCCGCCGCCGCGTTGTGCAAGGCCTCGTTGATCCGCTGCTGGACCTCTTCGACGTCCAGCCGCATCACACCGTCGGCGAGAGACACCGCCTTGAGCTGATGGTGACCGTCCAAGGTCACCTCGACAGTTCCGGATTCGTCTGTGGCCGTGAAGGTTTGGCTGTCCATCCGGCGGAGCTGCTCATCCATGATCGACTGCAACTGCTGCGCCTGCTGCAGCACAGCGGCGACTTGCGGATGCATCTCGTCGGTCACGGGTTGTCCTTGCTCTCCCTGCGTCGACGGTTACCGATGACGCCTTCCGTCCACGGCCGGTCCTCGGTGTACAGGTCCTCGTCGGGGGCCAGGTCGGGGTTGCGGCGCTTCTCCTTGCCGCCGGCGGCGCCCGCGGCGCCGTGCATGGGCGCCATCCCCATGCCCCCGCCGGCCATCGCCCCCGGCGTCGACGGACCCGGAGCCGCGCCGGCCGCAGCAGACGTCACGGGAACCGGTGCGGGAGCGACGGTCTCGGCCGTCACCGCAGGCGACAGCGGTTGCGATCCGACGCCCTTGCCGCCGCCTGCCCCGCCGCCACCGCCGGCTCCGGAGCCGCCGCCCGCGGCCGCGGCCGGTCGCAGGCCCGGGTCGGTCGGACGCTGCGGCGCACCCGTGGACGGGCTGCCGGGTGCGGCACTCGGCGCGCCACCTGCTGCGCCGCCCGACGGCGAGCCGCCCGATGGTGCGCCGCCACCCGAGGGCGCGCCGCCGCCGCGCTCAGCGCCGGGCGCGGACGTCGGCGCTGTGAGCGACTCACCCATCCGCTCGGCCATCGCCGCCGGATCACCGGTGGCCGCGTCGCCGCTGGCCCCCGATGCCCCGGTCGCGCCTCCTGCGCCCCCGGAATTGCCGCCCCGGCTCGCGCCCGGTGGGTCACCGATGCGGACCGGATCCACGGTCGCGTTCTTCGCATAATCCTCACGCACTTCGTCGGACAGGCGCTGCAGGTTCTGCAGTTCCTTGACGATGGCGTCCACGTCGGCGCCCGCGGCGGATCGCTGCGCCAACTGTGCCTCCAGCGCAACGTATCTGGCGAAGATCGGGATGTGCTGGTTGTTGGCGTTGAGGTGTGCGGCCGCTACCTTGGCGGCCGCCTGCGCGAGCCGCTGCCAGCCCGCGGACAGTTCGTGCAGCCAGTCGCTGAACGCGTTCATCCTGGCGTGGGCGGTGTCCGCGGCCTCACCTTCCCAGTCGGTGATGTTGCGCGGTGCCGCGTGGCTCTCCACGAACGTGGCTGCCAGACCCCACTGGACCTCGGCCGTGTGCAGCGAGGCGCCGTGATCACCGGCACTCAAATCGCCGTGGGTTCTCTTGACGTCGCGGTACCCGGCGGCGCTCGGTTGACGCGGCGCCCCAGGGCCGCTGGGCAGCGCGGGCAGCGACGTGGACGGTGCGGACAGCGCGATGTCCTCGATCGCGGCCTGGCGGGCCGGGTCGTCCAGCTTGCCCTGGTACGCCTCGTCGACCCGTTCGTAGGCCGCGGCGGCGTTGTCCAGCATCTCGGCGATGCGCTGGTTCTCTGCTTCGGCCCACGTCTGGTAATCGCCGAGCACCCGGGCGATTTCGTTGAGGTTGTCCACCGCGTCCTTGGCCAGGCCCAGCGCGTCGGGCGGTATCGGCTGCACCGCAGGGGTCGACCAGGTGAGCTGGCGCATCGCCGCCGCCTGCGCCTTGAGCACCGCGGGGTTGACGCGCACTTCTGCTGACATGGCTATCCCTCCGTCCTGGCCACCGGTCAGCCTTCCAGCACCATCTGATAGCGGCTTTCTTCGCGCGGGTTGATCAGCCGGATAGGGAGTTGTTGATGTCGCGGGGTGCCGATAAAGCTGTCACGCAACATAACCCGGCCGACACCGGCGTGCGGTCCGAGGTAGGAGGTGGCGTTCGGCCACGCCACCTTGGCCACGTCGCCGATGCGACCGTTGACCAGCCCGGCGAACTCGCCGAACTGCGGCAGCAGCGTCACCACCGCACCGGCCGCGGCCGACCGCACGATGAACTGGGTGAACAGCCGCGCGTCGCCCAGGTTGATGGCGACGTCGACGTCGTCGAACGGCATGTACACCGGATAGCGGTCCGCGGTCTCGCCGACCAGCACCCCCGCCGAGCCGATCGGCAGCTCGTAATGGCGGTCGGTGACCGGGCTGTCGCCGTGGAACGCGGCCCGCTGGCCGCCGTACAGGCACGAAAACCCGCGCGGCGTCGCGGGATTGGCCAACGTCGTCAACAGCACCGTCGTCGTCGGAGCGGCCCCCGGGCGCACCCGCACCCTGGTGATCGTGTGATCGGCACGCGCCGACCACCACACGTCAGGGCCGCCGGGTGCGCTGTAGGCGGCGGTGAACGTGCTGCGGCCCTTGATCGCCGACCACGTCTCGCGTTCGAAGCTGATCTCCGTCGCATGGTCGAACGCATCGAAGCTGCGCACCACGCGGGCGTCGATTCCATTGCTGGCCAACTGGTCTGCGATGCGGGTGGCCGAGGCCACCAGATACCGTGCCAGCCCGGCAACACCGGCCTCGCGACGCTGTGACGACTTGCGGGTGTGCTCGGGATCGGCGCGAAGCACGATCCAGGTGCGCCGGTTGGCAGGCGCCGGGTACGGCCCGACCACCTGCTCGTAGAGCGACACCAGCGTCGCAGGCGCGGTCTTGCCCACCCGGTAGCCCGCCGATACCACATCGGCCTCCAGGTCGGGGCAGTGCGCGCCCAGCAGTCGTTCGACGAGCAGCGTGTCGACGACGTCGTCGGTGTAGGCCTCGCCGTTGACGATCACCGTCGGGGTGAACGGCCGGGGCACGAGCTCGACCGCCGAGATCAGCCGCCCGTCCTGCCAGCGCACCGCGACGTGGTCACCCGGCATCACCGTCGCGCCGACGGCGGGCTCCGACGGCCGCTCGGGAACGTTGCGGTGCCGTCGCCGCCACGCGAACACCGCCGCCAGCCAGCCGGTGACGCGCCTGCCGCGAATCGTCACCACCGCGCCCAGCGCGATGAGCACCGCCAGCGTGATGCCCAGCCACAGCAGCCCGAACTGGGCGAACAGCACGATGACGGCCGGGGCCAGGGCCGCGGCCCAGACGGTGTGCCCGGTCGTGACGCGCAGCCCGAAGATGGCGCGGAGGTTGTTCATCGGCGCCTCAACGCTCGTCGGGCAAGGGCGCCGAGCCCCAGGGCCAGCGCCATGACCGCGCCGGTGATGACGACCGAGGTGATCGGGCCGCGGTCCGGCGGCGGAATGTGCACGGGCGGCGGAATCTCTTTGACCCGGTAGGGCGCCCGCTCGGGACCGGCGGGCACATCCCACGTCAGCGCGGCCACCGGGTCGATGACGCCTGCGCCGACGTAGTTGTCCACCCCGCCGCCCGGATGGCGGGCGGTGGCGGTGATCCGGTTGATGAGCTGGGCGGGCGTCAGGTCGGGGAACCGTTGTTTGAGCAGCGCGGCCAGCCCGGAGACGTAGGCCGCGGCGAACGAGGTGCCGCTGATCGGGATCAGGCCGTCCTCGCCGTGCAGCGCGTTGACCGGGTTGCCCTCGTAGCCGAGCGCGATCAGGTTCTCGGCCGGCGCCGCCGCACCCAGCCACGGCCCCGACATCGAGAAGCTGCTCGGCTGCCCGTTCTGGGCGATGCCGCCCACCGTGAGCACCAGCGGCGAGTACCAGGCCGGGCTGACCACGGTCTGCACCTGCTCCCAGCCGCGTGGATCTGCGGGCAGCGCCGGATCCGGCGGCGGGTTCTGCGTGCAATCCTGGCCGGTGTTGCCGGCGGCGACGATGACGACCGCGCCCCTGACGTTGACCGCGTAGTTGATCGCCGCGCCCAGGCTGGCTTCGTTGATCGGGCGCGTGACCTTGTAGCAGGCGGCCTCGCTGATGTTGATGACCTGCGCGCCCAGATTGGCGGCATGTACGACGGCGCGGGCCAGGCTGCGCAGCGACCCCGCGGTCTGCGTGGTGTTGGGGTCGTTGGGATCGGTGCGTGCCCCGACCGGCTGAAACGCCGCCGAGGTCTGGCGCAGCGACAGGATCCTGGCGTCCGGGGCCACGCCGATGAACCCGTCGGTGGGAGCCGGCCTGCCTGCGATGATCGACGCGGTGAGGGTGCCGTGGGCGTCGCAGTCCGACATGCCGTTACCCGCCTGGTCGACGAAGTCCCCGCCGGCTTCGGCGGGCACCCGCGGTGAGCCGTTCACCCCGGTGTCGATCACCGCGACGGTTACCCCGGCCCCTGTTGCGAACTTCTGCGCTTCAGCCAGCCTCAGGTAGTCGTTTGCCCACGGCTTGTCGGCGAAGGTGGAGTCGGGGAACACCGCGGGCGCCGTACACGCGCGGCGCAGTTCGGTGGGCTGGTCGGGACCGGTCTCGTCGGGCGGCACGGCCGCCGGGTCGATCGTCGGCGGCTCGAGCGCACCGGCCAACGGTGCGCTGACGAACGCCAACAGCAGTGCTGCCAACAGCGCAGCGAAGCGGTACACGGGCTATGCCCCTCCCGTAGCGGCCCGCCGGGGGACAGTGTGCTGGCGTATCGACAGCAAACACCGTGCCGCTGCCTGGTCAGCACGAAGTCTCACGTCAAGCCGATGGGCCGATAGCACGCAGCCAATCTTAAGGGCCCGCCGAGGTAGCGGGTTCCGCTATCTGGCGGCGCGGACGCTGCCGTGCAGGTGAGGCCCCCTCGTGTCGGCGCGAACGTGGGTTACCCGCACGCGTTCGAGCGGGTTCGCGTGACACGAACCCACACTCGCCGGGTGTTTGGAGAGGCGAAGCGGTCAGGCCTCGTGGCCGGGTTCCAGGTCGCGCACGTCGGCGAAGGTGACCAGCTGATCGAAGCGGTCGGGGGCATCGCCGGCGACCGGCTCCAACAGGTGCCCGACGTGATCGCCGAGGTCGTAGCGGTTGAGCACCTCACCGACGAACCACCCCGTCGCGTCGCTGAGGATCGGCAGGTCGTGCGGGCCCGGCTCCCACGAACAGCGCGCGAACTTGTCGGTGTCGTCGCCGGTCTTGCTGCCGAACAACCGGGCCAGCTCGCGGTGACGCCGTGGGAGCAGGTGCACCGCCAGATGGGTCGCGTCCTGTGCGACCCGGAACGTGTAGTTCTTCTTGGACAGCCCGACCAGGAACCGGGGCGGGCCGATGCTGACCTGGCTGCTGAACCCGATGAGGCAGCCCGCTCGTTGCTCGCCGGCCCGGGTGGTGACGACGAACATCGGGTAGTCCAGCATCGAGACCAGCTTCTCAAAAGCGTCCATCGTGTTCCCGTCGCTACGTTGGAGGTATGGCCCGAAAGTACGCAACCGCCGACGCGGTGGACCTGCCGGCACTGCTCGAGTTCATCCGGCCCCGACATCGTATGGTGCTCACCACGTTTCGCGCGGACGGTTCGCTGCAGAGTTCACCGGTCACCGGGGGCGTCGACGACGCGGGCCGGGTCGTGATCGCCAGCTATCCGCAACGGGCCAAGGCGGCCAACATCCGCCGCGACGGCCGGGCCAGCGTCGTGGTGCTGTCCGACGAGTTCAACGGACCGTACGTCCAGGTCGACGGGGACGCCGAGGTGATCGGCCTGCCCGACGCGGTCGAACCGCTGGTCGACTACTTCCGGGCCGTGGCAGGCGAGCACTCGGACTGGGCCGAATACCGCCAAGCCATGGTCGACCAGGGCAAATGCCTGATCCGGGTCACCCCGCGGCGGTGGGGCCCGGTGGCTACCGGCGGTTTTCCCGCGAACCAGCCGCGATAGCGGTGTCCACACCGTCGAGGTCAAGCGTGATGGCACCGCTTGGATCGGCGCGGAAGCTGCCGGTGCCGGCCGCGTTGGCCAACTCGCCGGTGCCCGACGCGATACGCAGCTCCGCGCTGGCCACCCCGTCGCGGTAGGTGCCGTCGTGCAACAGCACCAGGCCGCCCGTCAACCCGCCGACGGTGCCCGTGAGGTGCTCGACGCCGACGTAGAGCGCCGACTTGTCGGGCGCGTAGGACAGCAGCCACTTGGTGGTCGACGTGCCTTTGATGTCGCCGTCGTAACGCTTGGCCACCAGCGCCTCGGTGAGCTTGGTGCCCTCGTCGCCGTCGCTGAACGGGGTTTCGTCCCAGCTGCCGATCTCGAAGGTGGCCTCGATATGCCTGCTCATGCCCGGCGGGTACCCCGTCGCGGGGGGTCAGAACCAAGAGGCCGGAAATCGCCGCGCCCGACGGCTGTGGTAGTCAGGGCAGTGCGGCCGCTTTGCGTCCGATAGCACGTCAAACTATAGTCTGGACACATGTCCAGAGGGTTCGGAGTTGTTGCGTGACACGTTTCGTCCTGGCCGCCGACCTCGGATTTTTCCGCCGCAGCGCATCGTCGTGAGTTGAGCATGCGCATCGCCTTGTTGTCGTACCGGAGCAAGACCCACTGTGGCGGACAGGGGGTCTACGTCCGCTATCTCAGCCGCGGGCTGGTCGAGTTGGGCCACGACGTGGAGCTGTTCTCCGGCCAGCCCTACCCCGAGGGCCTGGACCCCCGGGTGCGGCTGACCAAAGTGCCCAGCCTGGATCTGTATCGCGAGCCCGATCCGTTCCGCATTCCCTGGCCCAGCGAGATCAAGACGCGGATCGATCTGCTCGAGCTGTTCACCACGTGGACCGCAGGCTTCCCCGAGCCGCGCACGTTCAGCCTGCGCGCGGCGCGGGCGCTGGCTGAGCGCCTCGCGGACTTCGACGTGGTGCACGACAACCAGTGCCTCGGTACGGGCCTGCGGAAGATCGCCGAGATGGGCCTTCCCGTGGTGGCCACGGTGCACCACCCGATCACCCGGGATCAGGTGCTCGATGTCGCGGCCGCGCCGTGGTGGCGCAAGCCGCTGGTGCGCCGGTGGTACGGCTTCGCCGAGATGCAGAAGCAGATCGCCCGTGAGATCCCCGAGATCCTGACCGTGTCGTCGACGTCGGCGGCCGACATCGCCGAAGACTTCGGGGTGGCACCCAGTCAGCTGCACGTGGTGCCGCTGGGGGTGGATACCGCGATGTTCAAGCCCGCGCAGCAGCGGGTCCGCAACCGCATCATCGCGATCGCCAGCGCCGACGTGCCGCTCAAGGGGGTCAGCCACCTGTTGCACGCCGTCGCGCGGCTGCGCGTGGAACGCGACCTCGAGCTGCAACTGGTCGCCAAGCTCGAACCCAACGGGCCGACCGAGAAGTTGATCGCCGAACTGGGCATCTCCGATATCGTGCACAGCTCGAGCGGGCTGTCCGACGCCGAGCTGGCCGATCTGCTGGCATCTGCCGAAGTCGCCTGTATCCCTTCGCTTTACGAAGGCTTCTCGCTGCCCGCCGTGGAAGCGATGGCCAGCGGGACCCCGATCGTGGCCAGCCGCGCCGGCGCGCTGCCCGAGGTGGTCGGCGCCGACGGCGAATGCGCCAGGTTGGTCCGGCCCGCCGACGTCGACGAGCTGACCAAGGTGCTCGGCGAACTGCTGGATTCGCCGCGGGAGCTGAGCCGGCTCGGTGCCGCGGGTCGACGCCGCGCACTCGAGGTGTTCAGCTGGGAATCCGTTGCGGCGCAAACGGTCGCCGTCTACGAGCGGGCGTGTGAGCGGGTCGGCGCATGCTGACGGTCGACTTCGACCGGCTCGGTGTCGGTGCGGGCACCAAGCTGATCGACGTCGGTTGCGGCGCGGGGCGCCACAGCTTCGAGGCGTATCGGCGCGGCGCCCACGTCATCGCGTTCGATCAGAGCGCGTCTGACCTCAACGACGTCGACGAGATCCTGACCGCGATGCGCGAGCAGGGTGAGGCGCCGGCCGCGGCCACGGCCGAGGCCGTCAAGGGCGACGCCCTCGACCTGCCCTATGCCGACGGCACTTTCGACTGTGTCATCGCCTCGGAGATCCTCGAACACGTACCCGAGGACGATCGGGCGATCTCCGAACTGGTGCGGGTGCTGGCGCCTGGCGGCGCACTGGCGATCACCGTGCCGCGCTGGCTGCCCGAGAAGATCTGCTGGATCCTGTCCGACGAATACCACGCCAACGAGGGTGGGCACGTGCGGATCTACCACGCCGACAGGCTGTGCGACAAGGTGCTGTCCCACGGCCTCAAACTCACCCACACCCACCACGCCCACGCGCTGCACTCCCCGTACTGGTGGCTGAAATGCGCTGTGGGCACCGAGAATTCAGACCACCCCGCAGTCTCGGCGTATCACCGCATGCTGGTGTGGGACATGATGAGCCAGCCATGGCTCACACGCACCGCGGAGTCGGTGCTCAACCCGCTGATCGGCAAGAGCGTGGCGTTGTATTTCAGAAAGCCGGTGGTACCTGTTGCAGCGAGATGATCTCGCCGACGTACCCGGCGTATGCGGTGTTCTGACGCCTACGCAGTGTCGACATACCGCGGAGTCGATCGCCGCGATACAGGAACCCTCCGGCGCCATCCCGTGGTTCGACGGCGGTCACACCGATCCGTGGGACCACGTCGAGAATGCGATGGCGCTGACCGCTGCGGGACTGCTGGATGCGGCCCGTGCGGCTTTCGACTGGTGTCGGTTCAACCAGCGCGCCGACGGCTCGTGGCCGCTCCAGGTGCGCAACGGTGTCATCGAAGACGCCAACAGCGACAGCAACTTCTGCGCCTACATCGCCACCGGCGTCTGGCACCACGTGTTGATCACCCAGGACCGCAGGTTCGCCGAGACGATGTGGCCGGTGGTGAGCAGCGCCATCGACTTCGTCATCGACATGCAACTCGACGGTGGCCAGATCGCCTGGGCGAAAGGTCCTTCCGGCCTGGCCACCGATGCGCTGCTGACCGGGTGCGCGAGCATCCACCACAGCATCCGCTGCGCGCTGGCACTGGCGGACTACCTCGACGATCCGCAGCCGGAATGGGAGGTCGCCGTCGGCCGACTCGGCCACGCGATCGCCCACCACCCCGAGTCTTTCGTGCTCAAGGACCGGTGGTCGATGGAGTGGTACTACCCGGTGCTCGGCGGCGCGATGCGGGGTGCTCAGGCCAGCGCCCGCATCGCCGAGCGGTGGGACGACTTCGTCGTACCCGGCCTCGGAATCCGCTGCGTCGATGACCGCCCGTGGGTGACCGGCGCCGAAACCTGTGAGCTGGTAATGGCTTTGGACGGGATGGGTGATTCCGCCCGTGCGCACGAACAGTTCGCAGCCATGCAGCACCTGCGCGAGGACGACGGGTCCTACTGGACGGGGCTGGTCTACGCCGACGGTAAGCGGTGGCCGGTGGAGCGCTCCACCTGGACCGGCGCGGCGGTGATCCTGGCCGCCGACGCGCTGTCGCGAACCACGGCCGGCAGCGGCATCTTCCGCGGCACCCACCTGCCGCGCGGGCTGGAAGGCGAGTACGACTGCGCCTGCGCTACCAGCGACCGGTAGGGGGCACCTCGCCGGGCACTCCGGAGATGCGCTCCAGCACCCGCATCGACCCGGTCGCCGACACCTCGCGGAAGTCGCCGGTATCCAACGCGCGACGGTAGACGTGGTACGGGGCCTGGCCGCCGTCGGCGGGATCGGGGAACACGTCGTGGATGATCAGCGCGCCGCCGACGCCGACCCACTTGGCCCAGCCGTCGAAGTCGCGTTGCGCGGCCTCCTCGGTGTGGCCGCCGTCGATGAACAACAACCGTAGCGGTGTGCGCCAACCCCGAGCGGCCACAGGAGATTTCGCGACGATCGCGACGACATGCTCGTCGAGGCCTGCGGCGTCGAGCGTGTGGCGCAGGGTGGGCAGCGTGTCGAACAGGCCGGTGACCGGGTCGACCATCGACGTGTCGTGGTATTCCCAGCCCGGCTGGTGCTCTTCGGAACCGTGGTGGTGATCGACGGTGTAGAGCAAGCCCCCGCTCTGCTGCGCCGCGGCGCCAAGCAGCACCGTCGACTTGCCGCAGTAGGTGCCGATCTCCACGCCGACACCGGCGCCCAGATACCGCAGCGCGGTGTCGTACAGGGCGCGGCCTTCGTCGGCGGGCATGAAACCGGTGACCTCGTCGGCGAGTGCGAAAAGGCGTGCGGCGGGCGGCGGAAGCGCGGTGTCGGTGTTGCTCATCGCCGTCCAACTTACTGGGTCGATTCGTTGCTGGTGCAGGGGCGTTGTAGTAGCGTCCGGACATGTGTCCGACACGGCTCTTGAGGGGACTCGGCGCCGTCTGACCGCCAAACAAGCCGACACCGTCGACCGTCTGGGTCGGGCCGCCGTCGCGCTGCTGTCCCGCGACGGCTTCGCGGCGCTGACCGTGCGGCGGGTGGCCGCGGCGGCCGGGGTCGGCGCGGCCACCGCCTACACCTACTTCTCGTCGAAGGAACACCTTGTCGCCGAGGTGTTTTGGCGTCGGCTGACCACCTCGCCTGCTGCGACCCACGAATCAGCGGATCCGGCGGCGCGGGTCATCGACGTGTTGCGCCACATCGCCTTGCTGGTCGCCGACGAGCCCGAGTTCGCCGGTGCGGTGACCACGGCCCTGCTCGGCAAGGACCCCGACGTGGAGGTGCTGCGTCAGCGCATCGGCCTCGACATCCGCGAGCGACTGGCGAGCGCGCTTGGATCGGACATCGATCCAGACGTCATCGACTCGCTGGAGATGTTGTATTCGGGAGCGCTGGTGCGCGCTGGAATGGGCTACGCGTCCTACACCGACATCGCCGAGCGGCTGGAGAAGTCCGCGCGGCTGATACTGGGCTGACGCCACGTCTCGACGTCAAGAAGGGGCCCATGAAAGGTTAGGGCCCGAGGATCGCCGTCGACGCGGTGATCGCCGGCTCGACGATGCCGCGCACATCGCGCCCGTCCTCGACGAACAGCGCCGTCAGCTCCCGCAGCCCGCCGAGCAGGATGAGCGCCAGCGGGCGCGACAGCGGCGCCAGCTGCGCCCGCCGGAACCCGGCGCTGTCGCTGAGGTCGACGAGCATGTCGGTCAGATGCTCCATCGCCTGGCGGTGCAGCGGCGTCGCGACGTCGCCGAGCGCGGGCGCTTCGCGGATCCAGCTCAGCGTCACCGCGGGCCGGGCCGCGATGTGCTCGACGTACGCGTTGACCGCGCAGCGGATCTGCTCGTGCCAGTCGTCCTCGGGGTCCACCGCGCCGCGGATGTTGGCGATCAGCATCTCGTTGTTGCGCCGCAGCAACTCGATGAGGCATTCGGCCTTGCTGGAGAACTGCTCGTAGAACGTCCGTTTCGAGGTGTGGGCGTGCCGGACGATGTCGGCGACCGTGGTGTCGCGGTATCCGCGCTCAGTGATCGACTCGGCCATCCCGTCGAGCACGCGGTCGCGGAAGGGGCCGGTGGGACGCGATTCGTCCGCACTCGTGTCGAGCGCTGTCGCCATATCGCCCTCGGAATCTCTTGCGGTCCCTGGTACCAAGCGGTACCGTACTACACACACCTGCGGTACATCGTTGTACCAAAAGAGGGCGTCGTACCTGAGACGCCGGCTGGGAGTGATATGAGCGAATCCTCGACCGTCGAAGCGCCCGCCACACCGTCGCGCGCGGTGAAACTGCCGCCGGGCCCGCGGCTTCCGATGACACTGCAGGGGTTGGCTTTCATCGCCAACCGCCGCTGGACCGTGTACCGCATGGCCCGCCGCTACGGCGAGGCGTTCAGCCTCAACATCCCGATCTTCGGCCCCACGGTCGTGGTCGCCGAACCGCAACTGGCCAAGCAGGTGTTCACCGCCAACACCGACGACTTGGGCAACGTGCAGCCCAACCTGTCGCGGGTGCTGGGCCCGGGTTCGGTGTTCGCGCTCGACGGCGCCGAGCACCGCCGCAGGCGTCGGCTGCTGACCCCGCCCTTCCACGGCAAGAGCGTCAAGAACTACGAGAAGATCTTCGAAGAGGAGACGCTGCGCGAATCGGCGAACTGGCCGGAGGGCCAGGCGTTCGAAACGCTGGAGCCGATGATGCGCATCACGCTCAACGCGATCCTGCGGGCGGTCTTCGGCGCCGACGGGGAACGCCTCGACGATCTGCGCCGCATCATCCCGCCGTGGGTAACCCTGGGTTCGCGCGTGGTCAGCGTGCCGACGCCGAAACGGACCTACGGACGGTACAGCCCGTGGGGGCGGTTGGCGCGATACCGCCGCCAGTACGACGCGGTCATCAACCGGCTCATCGACGATGTGACCGCCGACCCGGGCTTCGACGACCGCAACGACGTCCTGGCGCTGCTGCTGCGCAGCACCTACGAGGACGGTTCGGTGATGACGCGCCAGGAGATCGGCGACGAACTGCTGACGCTGCTGGCCGCCGGCCACGAGACGACGGCGGCCACCCTGGCGTGGGCGTTCGAGCGGATCACCCGCCATCCCGAGGTGCTGGCCAAGCTCGTCGAGGAAGCCCAGACCGACGACAACGACTACCGTCAAGCCACCATCCTCGAGGTCCAGCGCAACCGCACCATCATCGACTTCGCAGGTCGCCACGTGTACTCTCCCACGTTCGAGCTCGGCGAATGGGTTATCCCGCAAGGCCATACGGTGTTGACCAGCATCCTGCTGATGCACGACCGGGCTGACGAGTTCCCCGCACCGCAGCGGTTCGACCCGCAACGGTTCCTCGGCAACCGCCCCTCGACGTTCGCCTGGATCCCGTTCGGCGGCGGCACCCGGCGCTGTGTGGGCGCGGTGTTCGCCAACGTCGAAATGGACGTCGTGCTGCGAACGGTGTTGCGCCACTTCGCGATCGAGACGACGACCGCGCCGGGGGAGAAGTGGCACTCCCGCGGGGTGGCATTCACCCCCAAGCACGGCGGACGCATGGTCGTGCACCGCCGCGGCTGACGAGCAGACGCAAATCCGCGCTGCCACACGCAGATTGATGCGATCGCGCGTCTGCTCGCCGAGTCAGGAGGTTGCCTTCTCCCGCTTCGGCAGCGTCCAGTTCGGCCGGGGGAAGTGGCAGGTGTACCCGTTGGGGTAGTGCTCCAGATAATCCTGGTGCTCGGGCTCGGCCTCCCAGAACTCACTGGCCGGGGTCACCTCGGTGACGACCTTGCCCGGCCACAGCCCCGACGCCTCGACGTCGGCGATGGTGTCCAACGCGGTGCGCTTCTGCTCGTCGTCGAGGTAGAAGATCGCCGAGCGGTAACTGGTCCCGACGTCGTTGCCCTGGCGGTTCTTCGTGGTCGGATCATGGATCTGGAAGAAGAACTCCAGCAGCGCCCGAAAGTCGGTCTGCGCCGGGTCGTAGACGATCTCGATGGCCTCGGCATGGCCGGGATGGTTGCGGTACGTGGGGTTGGCGTTCTCGCCGCCGGTGTAGCCGACCCGGGTCGAGACGACGCCGGGTTGCTTGCGGATCAAGTCCTGCATGCCCCAGAAGCAGCCGCCGGCCAGGATGGCCTTCTGCGTAGTGGTCACGCTTTCTCCTTCGCACAGTCGTATGAGCCTTCAACCATTGTGCTCGCCGAAATCATCCGGCTGCCATCACCGTGACCTTGCTCGCCGTCGGCTTTGCGCCTGCGGTCACGCCCGATCGGGGCGTGTCAGGTGCCCAGCGCCCACTGACGCTCGACAAACGCAATAGAACGTGTTCTAGTTTTGGCGTGACCGGCAAGGTGTTCAGCCGTGACGAACTGGCTGCAGCGTTTCAGACATTCGAGGCGACCGTGGATCGCGCCGCGCAGACCCGCGACTGGGATCCGTGGGTCGCGCAGTACACCCCCGACGTCGAGTACGTCGAGCACGCCGCGGGCACGATGCGCGGGCGCGAGGAGGTGCGCGCCTGGATCTGGAAGACGATGGAGAGCTTCCCGGGCAACCAGATGACGTCGTTCCCCGCGTTGTGGACGGTGATCGACGAGGCGACCGGCCGCGTCATCTGCGAACTCGACAACCCGATGCGTGACCCCGGGGACGGCACGGTCATCAGCGCTACCAACATCTCGATTCTCACCTACGCCGGTGACGGCCTGTGGCGGCGCCAGGAGGACATCTACAACCCGCTGCGGTTCGCCAGGGCGGCGTCGAAGTGGTGTCGCAAGGCCGAGGAACTCGGCACGCTGCCCGACGAGGCGCGAAGCTGGATGGCGCAGTTCGGGGGCGGCCGGTGACGTCGCGGCCCAAGCTGGTCATCGGCGCCAACGGCTTTCTGGGCTCACATGTCACCCGGTTGCTCGTGGCCGACGGCCATCCGGTGCGCGCGATGGTGCGCCCGAGCGCCAACACCGTGGGCATCGACGACCTGCCCGTCGAGAAGTTCCTCGGCGACATCTGGGACAACGACACCCTGCGCGAGGCGATGGCCGGCTGCGACGACGTCTACTACTGCGTCGTGGACACCCGCGGCTGGCTCCGCGATCCCGCGCCGCTGTTTCACACCAACGTCGACGGCACGCGAAACGTGCTGGAGGTAGCCAAGAGCGCCGACCTGCGACGGTTCGTCTACACCAGCAGCTACGCGACGGTCGGGCGGCGCCGCGGCCGTGTCGCCGACGAGAACGACGTCGTCTCCGACCGTGGGCTGACAGCGTATGTGCGCTCGCGGGTGCAGGCCGAGAACATGGTGCTGGCCTACGCGCGCGACCACAAGCTGCCCGCGGTGGCGATGTGCGTGTCGACCACCTACGGCGCCGGCGACTGGGGCCGCACCCCGCACGGCGCGATCATCGCCGGCGCGGTATTCGGCAAGATCCCGTTCGTGCTGCGCGGCATCGAACTCGAAGCCGTCGGCGTGACCGACGCCGCCCGCGCGATGCTGTTGGCCGCCGAGCACGGCCGCGTCGGGGAGCGCTACCTGATCTCGGAGAAGATGATCACCAACGCCGAGGTGATCAACATCGCCGCGGAGGCCGCCGGGATGGCACCGCCCACCAAGTCCATTCCGCTACCGGTGGCCTACCTGCTGGCCACCCTGGGCAGCGTCAAGGCCCGGTTGCGCGGCACCGACGAGAAGCTGTCGCTGAACTCGTTGCGGTTGATGCGCGCGGAGGCGCCGGTCGACTGCAGCAAGGCCAGACGTGAATTGGGTTGGCAGCCAAGGCCGGTCGAGGAGTCCATCCGGGAAGCAGCGAAGTTCTGGGCCGGCCTGCGCGACGCCAGGCGGGCGAGCAGGTCGGGCTGACCCGGGCTAGCTTGCCCTCAGCTCGGCGATCACCTCGGCGTAGAGCCGCTCCTTGATCGTGCCGAACACCGCGCCGGCCTTGGCCGCGCGTTCCTCTGCGCGCGCGACGGCGACGTCGAGCAGCTCGTCTTCCCCCGCGGTGGCGGCGACGATGCCGGCTTCGCGCGCGTCCTCGCCGCCGTAGCGGCGCCCGGTCGTCATCGCCTCGTGGGCGGTGGCGATCGGCAACCGCGCCCGGATCAGCGCGTTCATCCCGGCGGTGAACGGGATGCCCAGATCGACCTCGGGAAGGCAGAAAAACCCGCGATCGCCGCGCATCACGATCAGATCGTGGGCGAGCGCCAGCATCGCCCCGGCCGCGAACGCGTGACCCTGCACCGCGGCGACGATCGGCGCCGGAAACGCCAGCACGCGCGCGAACAACGCGTGCACGTCGCTCAGGTTCGCCTCGGCGGACCCGGGGTTGGCCGCCATGAAGTCCAGATCCAGACCGTTGGAGTAGAACTTGCCGTGGCCGGTGGTGACTATGGCCTTGGGGCCGTCGGCGGCCTCGACCTCGTCGAGCGCGGCGTTGATCTGCGTCAACCGGTCCGGATGGAAGCGGTTCTCGTCGTCGCCCAGCGTCAGCACGAACACCGCGCCGCGGCGCTGCAACCCGGCCATCAGGCGGTCCGCACGCTTTCGGCTTTCTCCTTCAGCCGCTGCAGCGTCACGCGGATGTGCGCCGCGTTGGCCGCGTCGCGGTCCTTGACGCCGGTAGCCATGCTGGCCGGTTTACGAAACCAGCCCGGGCGGTTGTCCCAGGTCCGCTCCGTCACCGTGCAGCCGCGCTCACCGGCGACGATGTCGTAGCGCCAGTGCGCGACGGGCACGGCCAGCGACCGCACATCGAAGGCGAACGTGCGCCCCGGTTCGGCGTCGGTCACGGTGCAGGTCGTGGTCCAGGTCTTGGCGCCGTTGCGGTTCTGACCCTTGAACACCGCGCCGGGCGCCACGCTGTCGCCTTTGGACCACGCCATGGCCTGGGTCTCCTCGGCCAGCGACGCGAGCGTCGGCAGGTCGGTGATCAGCGCGTACACCGCTGCCGGGTCGGCGTCGATGTCGATGGAAGCCTCCGCGGAGGCCGGGTCCTGTTGACTCATGTCGCGATCGTAGCCACCGTGGGAACATGACCGATCGCCCCGTACTGCAACCGACCGCGACGCATCCGATCACGATCGAGCCGACCGGCAAGCACGTCACCGTGCGGGTCAACGGTGAACTCGTCGCCGACACCCAGGACGCGGTGACGCTGCAGGAGTCGACGTATCCGCCCGTGCAGTACATCCCGCAGGGTGACGTCGTCGCCGAGCGGCTCGTGCCCAGCGACACCGAGACGTACTGCCCGTACAAGGGCGAGGCCAGCTACTACCACGTCGTCACCGAAGCCGGCGACACCGTCGACGACGCGATCTGGACCTACCGCGAGCCCTATCCCGCGGTCGCGCGCATCGCCGGCCACGTCGCGTTCTATCCCGACAAGGCCGACGTCACCATCGCCTAACCTGAAGCGGTGCACAGCTCGGTCAGCGTCGTGCGCCGGGTTGTCTTCGACGGGCCGGTGAGCCCCGGGTTCACGTTGTCTCCGCTGCGCCGTGGCCGCGGCGACCCGTGCCATCACGACGCGCCCGACGGCGCGATCTGGCGCACCAGCCTGATGCGCAGCGGGCCGGTCACCGCCCGCCTCACCAAGTCCGCGCCCGACACCGTCTACTGCGAGGCATGGGGAAGCGGCGCAACGGAATTCAGTGAAGCGCTGCCAGCCCTGCTCGGAAGCCACGATGACAGTTCGGATTTCGCGCCCGAGGAACCGACCATCGCCGCGGCGCACCGGCGGGTGCCGCACCTGCGGCTGGGCCGCACCGACCGGGTGCTGGAAGCGCTGATCCCCGCAGTGCTCGAGCAGCGGGTGTACGGCAAGGACGCCCGACGGTCATGGCGTGCGCTGGTCACCAAATACGGTTCGCCCGCACCGGGTCCCGCGCCCGCCCACCTGCGGGTGCCCCCGTCGGCCGAGGTGTGGCGGCGCATCCCGTCGTGGGAGTTCCACAAGGCCAACGTCGATCCGCGCCGGGCCCGCACAGTCGTGGGCTGCGCCGAGCGGGCGGACTCGCTGGAGCGGTTGGGTACCCAGCCCGTCGAGCAGGCGCGCGCGGCGCTGATGTCGCTTCCGGGCGTCGGGGAGTGGACCGCCGCCGAGACCGCCCAGCGGGCGTTCGGTGACGCCGACGCGTTGTCGGTCGGGGACTTCCACCTCGCGAAGATGATCGGCTGGAGCCTGCTCGGGCATCCGATCGACGACCCGGCCATGGTCGAACTTCTCGCCCCGCTGCGGCCTCACCGGCACCGCGCCGTTCGGCTGCTGGAAGTCAGCGGGATGGCGGTCCTTCCGCGGTTCGGCCCGCGCCAGGCGATACCGCGGCTTCGTGCGATCTAGCCGACACCTCGCATACCTGCCACGCCGCGTGGGTATCCGGCGTTCTACACGACGACTTTCGAAGGAGCTTTCGATGCCGAGGAGCGACTACACGATTCCGGGCCTGTCCGAGCGCGACGGCGACAAAGTGGCCGACCTCCTGCAAAAGCAGCTGAGCACCTACAACGACCTGCACTTGACGCTCAAACACGTGCATTGGAACGTCGTGGGACCCAACTTCATCGGCGTGCACGAAATGATCGACCCACAGGTCGAACTCGTGCGCGGCTATGCAGACCAAGCGGCCGAGCGCATTGCGGCGCTGGGAAAGTCGCCGCTGGGCACCCCCGGTGCGATCATCAAGGACCGCACCTGGGACGACTACTCGGTGGCGCGCGACACCGCGCAGGCGCACCTGGCGGCCCTGGACCTCGTCTACACCGGGGTCATCGAAGACACCCGCAAGTGCATCGCCACGCTGGAGGACCTGGACCTGGTGTCCCAGGACATGCTCATCGACCACGCAGGCGAGCTGGAGAAGTTCCAGTGGTTCATCCGGGCGCATCTGGAGAACTCGGGCGGTCAGCTGGCCAACCGCGGGGCGCGCACCGAGAAGGGCGCTGCCAGCAGCGCCAAAAAGAAGTAACCAAGCCGACAAGTTGGCGACCGGGGTCCCCATTCCCCCAAACCCCGGTCGCCAACCGTCTTGAGCGGCTATCGGCCACCGCGGTGCTGGCAATCCCCCAATCAGCCAGCTGATGTACGTCGTAGCAACATACTAAACATGAATAGACCAAGATCAATAGGTGCTACCGGGAACTAATTTCCCATCAGCTTGTGTAGGCAACATGATGCCTCCGCAAACTCAAAGGGCAACATCAGCAACCTCGACGAGGTGTCATTCGGAGCCGCGCTGCGCGGCTGCGGCCTCCCGGTCGAGGCGTTGCGCCTGATAGATCGACACGTCGGTACGCAGAATCAGCAAGTAAGCGATGCCCACGGCGACCATCGCGCACGGGATCACCGAGAAGGAACCGGTCATCTCGGCGACCATGATCATCACCGCCAAGGGAGCGTGCGCGACGCTGCCGAAGCAGGCCATCATGGCGACGACGACGAACACCGCGGGGCTGTCCGGAATGCCCGGAGCGCCCAGGTCGTGGGCCAGCCGCCAGATCGCCGCGCCGACGAACGCGCCGACGACGACGCCGGGCCCGAAGATGCCCCCCGAGCCCCCGGTGCCGATCGACAGCGACGTCGCGACGATCTTGGCCAGCGGCAACAGCAGCACGATCCACAGCGGGATGGCCATCAGCGTGTCAAGGGACCCGGCCTTCTGCGCCCAGCCGTATCCGCTGGACAGGATCTGCGGGAGCAACAGGGCCAGCAGACCGACCGCCAGGCCACCGAGCGCCGGTTTGATCACCTTGTTGCCGGGCAGCCTGGCCGTCAGCGCGACGGTCCCGTAGAACAGCCGGGCATACAGGTATCCGAAGAACGCCGCGACCACGCCGATCACCAGAAACCAGGTGAGATCCAGCGGATGGTCGAACCGGAAATCGGCGGCCATGAACCCGAACAGCGGATCGAACCCGAGGATCGAACCCAGTACGGCGTAAGCCGTTGCCGACGTGATGAAGCCCGGGATCAGCGCTTTGTAGTCGAAGTCCTCGCGGTAGATGATGGACGCGGCCAGCACCGCCCCACCCAGCGGCGCACCGAAGATCGCCCCGATGCCCGACCCGATCCCCAGCGACACCGCGATACGCCCGTCCGCATCGGGCAGGTTCAGCCACCGGGTGAGCAACGAACCGAAGCCCGCCGAGATCTGCGCTGCGGGGCCCTCGCGGCCGCCGGACCCGCCCGACCCGATGGTCAGCGCGCTGGCGATGGTCTTGACCACGATCGCCCGGCCGCGGATCGCGCGCGGATCGGTGTGCACCGCCTCGATCGCGCTGTCGGTGCCGTGCCCCTCGGCCTCGGGCGCGAACTTCGCCACCAGCCACGCCGACACCAGCGCGCCGCCGAAGGCCACCAGCGGAATCGCCCACGGCCGATCGAATCCCGGTGAGCCGGCGTCGCCGCCGTCGCCGATCGGCTTGGGGATGTCGTATCCGGCGAGGTAACCCAGCAGGAAGCGGCCGGCGTAGTCGAGGGCCAGGTAGAACGTCACCGCACCGAGTCCGGCGATGATGCCGATCGCGATTCCCAGGATCAGCCACTTGCGCAGATACCCCGAGCGCCGGATGAATCCGCCTAGTCCACCGCCGGTTTCGGGGGGAGCAGGCATGGTGCGGATGCTAGTGCACCGGCGGCGCCGACCCGGCGGCTTTTCAGCGGTAGGCCGTGACGCGGGCGATGATCGCCGGCAGGCCGTCGGCGCCCACCGCCTGCGCCTCGGCGATACCGGTCCGGCGTCCGACGCGCAAAGCCGTTCCGACATAACGAGATTCGGGACCACTTTGGAACTCGCGCATGAAGTTCACCCGCAGCGACGCGGTGCGCAACGGTTCGTCGGTGCGGCCTGCGTTGATCGCGGCCGCGGCCACCATCTCCAGCGCCATCGCCGAAACACCGCCGTGCACGATGCCGAGGCTGTTGTCGAGAACCGGGTCCTTTGCCTGCAGCAGCACCTGTGCCGCGCCGCCCGCTTCGGCGACGGTGACGGCCATCCGCTCGGCCAACGAGACGGGCGGAGGCGGCCCGGTCGGCCCGTCGGGAAACTTCGCGACCCGGCCCGGGGCGCTGATGAAGAACGAGCGCACGGTGGCGGTGGCCAGGACGACGTCGCGGTGGGTGAACTCGCACAGCCCCAACGCCACCTCGCCCTTGGGTCCGCACGGGACGGCGGTCGCGACCACCGGCACGTCGGGAGCCGTTGCGATGACCTCCACCGCGTCGGGCCGCAACTCCAGGGACAACTCGCTGGTCACGGTCCATTCGTCGGCGTCGCGACGGTGATGGTTGACCAGGCCACCGGCGTGATCCACCAGCATCGCCAGCGGCGCGATCGTCGGTGCGCCGGTCAGCGGGTTGACCTCCCCGCCCGCGGGAATCGAGGCCACGCAGCGGTGCGGTCCGTCTTCGGACGTCACCACGCCGAACCGGCCCAACGGGGTGCACAGCGGATACGCCATAGGGACCGAGCCTGACCGTCATCGGATGGCTTCATACCCCCTAGGGGTATATAGTGGCGCCATGACCGCACACGACACGCACGCCGGACACCGCGCGTCGACCGGTCAGCACGGCCACGACGGCCACGACGGCCACGGTGGGCACGGGGATCACGTCGCGCAATTTCGGCGGCTGTTCTGGATCATGGCCGTGCTCGCAATCCCGACGGCCGGGCTGTCGGGGATGTTCGCGATGATCCTGGGCTACTCCGTGCCCGACGTTGCGGGTGTGCAATGGGTCTCGCCGGTGCTGGGCACGGTGATGTACCTGTGGGGCGGCCGGCCGTTCCTCACCGGAGCGGTCAGTGAAATCCGTTCCCGCGCACCGGGAATGATGCTTCTGATCGGCTTGGCGCTCACCGTGGCGTTCCTGTCGTCGTGGGGTGCGAGCCTGGGCCTGCTGCACCATCAGCTCGACTTCTGGTGGGAGCTGGCGCTGCTGGTCGTCATCATGCTGCTCGGCCACTGGATCGAGATGCGCTCGCTGGCGCAAACCACCTCCGCGCTCGACTCGCTGGCCGCCCTGCTACCCGACGAGGCCGAACGCGTGGCGGGCGATGACGGGGTCGAGGTCGTTTCGCCCGCCGACCTGCGCGCAGGCGATCTCGTGATCGTGCGACCAGGGGGCAGCGTGCCCGCCGACGGCGAGATCACCGACGGCGCCGCAGACGTCGACGAATCAATGGTCACCGGCGAATCGCGACCGGTGCGCCGCGGCGTCGGCGATCACGTGGTCGCCGGCACCGTCGCCACCGACTCGGGGTTACGCGTCAAGGTGACCGCCGTCGGCGACGACACCGCGCTCGCGGGCATCCAGCGGTTGGTGACCGAAGCGCAGAACTCGTCGTCACGCGCGCAGCGGATCGCCGACGTCGCGGCGGGCTGGCTGTTCTGGTTCGCGCTGGGGGCGGCCGCGATCACGGCGGTGGTCTGGGGCTTTGTCGGAGCACCCGAACAAGCGGTGATCCGGACCATCACGGTGCTGGTGATCGCCTGCCCGCACGCCCTGGGGCTGGCCATCCCGCTGGTCGTGTCCATCGCGACCGAACGCGCCGCGCGGGGCGGAGTGCTGCTCAAAGACAGGCTCGCGCTGGAGAGCATGCGCACGGTCGGCGCGGTGCTGTTCGACAAGACAGGCACGCTGACCAAGGGCGAGCCGACGGTGACCGCCGTGGCATCGACGACCGGGCATTCCGATGACGAGGTGGTGGCGCTGGCCGCCGCGGCTGAGGCCGATTCCGAGCATCCGCTGGCCAGGGCGATCGTGGCGGCCGCGCGTCGCCGCGAGCTGACCGTGCCTGCCTGGTCGGACTTCACCTCGTCACCGGCCGTCGGCGTCAGCGCGACGGTAGACGGCAGGACCGTCCAGGTCGGCGGGCCCCGGTTGCTCTCCGAAGCAGGACAACGTGAGCTGCCCGAAACCCAGCGGTGGCGCGCGCAGGGCGCGACCATCCTGCACGTGCTCGTCGACGGGGCCGCGGTGGGCGCGCTGGCGCTGGCCGACGAGATCCGCGCGGAGTCGCAGCAGGCCGTGGATGCCCTGCACCGGCTGGGTATCGAGGTGATGATGATCACCGGTGACGCGCAGGCGGTCGCCGACTCGGTGGCTGCCGAACTGGGAATCGACCGGGTCTTTGCAGGTGTGCGGCCCGAGGACAAGGCCGCCAAGGTGGCGTCGCTGCAATCGGAGGGGCTCAAGGTCGCGATGGTCGGCGACGGCGTCAACGACGCACCTGCGCTGGCACAGGCCGACATCGGTATCGCGATCGGGGCGGGTACCGACGTGGCGATCGCATCGGCAGGCGTCGTCCTGGCCAGTTCCGATCCACGGTCGGTACTTTCGGTGTTCGAGCTGTCCAAGGCGGCGTACCGCAAGATGAAGCAAAACCTTTGGTGGGCAGCGGGATACAACCTGATCGCGGTGCCACTGGCGGCCGGTGTGCTGGCACCGGTCGGCTTCGTGATGCCGATGTCGGTCGGGGCGCTGCTGATGTCGGCCTCGACGGTGGTGGTGGCGGCCAACGCGCAACTTCTGCGAAGGCTGGATTTGTCGCCCGAAGCGAGCGTCCGAGCCGTTCTTTAAGAATCTGACTAGGCTTTGTGCAAAGCCACTGTGATGAAGTTCACGCAGCTCGGATGGGCGTACCAAGTATCACAGCAAATAGCAGGGTCGGCGAAAAGTTAGGGTTATCTAGTCTCACGGCACCGGCTCCATTCCGGTTTGATCGCCAAATCCGAAGAGCCGCAACAGTATTCGGAACTGTCGCCGGCGCGAACCGACGGCCGACCCGGCGCGCGGCCAGCGCTTAGTTAGGGTCCACTAAGTTGGCATGTCAGGCATGGTTTGTCATATCGTTTTCTTCACTAAAGCGAGTTGGGTTTGGACCGTCGTTCGGTGCAGCACGAAGGCGCCCCCTCGCAGGCCGGCCGCAACGCCGCTGTACGGCCGCCGTGAAAACAGTTTCAAGGCGTGCGGATAAAAGGGTAGGTGGGAATGACGCCCCGGATTCAAGGGCTCTACAACCCCGCGTTCGAACACGACGCGTGCGGCGTGGCCATGGTGGCCGACATGCACGGTCGGCGCAGTCGCGACATCGTCGACAAGGCCATCACGGCGCTGCTGAACCTGGAGCACCGCGGTGCCCAGGGCGCCGAGCCGCAGACCGGCGACGGGGCGGGCATCTTGCTGCAGGTGCCCGACGAGTTCTTGCGGGCAGTTGTCGATTTCGAACTGCCCGAGGCCGGCAGCTACGCGACCGGCATCGCGTTCCTGCCGCAGTCTTCCAAGGACGCCGCGACGGCGTCTGAGGCCGTCGAGAAGATCGCCGAGGCCGAAGGGCTTCAGGTGCTGGGCTGGCGGGAGGTGCCCACCGACGAGTCCTCACTGGGTGCGCTGGCCCGTGATGCGATGCCGAGCTTCCGGCAGGTGTTTCTTGGCGGCGCCTCGGGCATGGACCTGGAGCGTCGCGCCTACGTGGTGCGCAAGCGCGCCGAGCACGAGCTCGGCACCAGGGGTCCCGGCCAGGACGGGCCGGGCCGCGAAACCGTCTATTTCCCAAGCCTTTCCGGTCAGACCCTGGTCTACAAGGGGATGTTGACCACGCCGCAGCTCAAGGCGTTCTACCTCGACCTGCAGGACGATCGGCTCACCAGCGCGCTGGGTATCGTGCACTCCCGGTTCTCCACCAACACGTTCCCGTCGTGGCCCTTGGCGCACCCGTTCCGGCGCATCGCCCACAACGGGGAGATCAACACCGTCACCGGCAACGAGAACTGGATGCGCGCCCGCGAGGCGCTGATCCGCACCGATCTGTTCGGGTCCGATTCGGACCTGGAGAAGATCACCCCGGTCTGCACCCCCGGCGCATCGGACACCGCGCGGTTCGACGAGGTGCTCGAGTTGTTGCACCTCGGTGGCCGCAGCCTGCCGCACGCGGTGCTGATGATGATCCCCGAGGCGTGGGAGCGCCACGAGTCGATGGACCCCGCCCGCCGCGCGTTTTATGAGTTCCACGACTCGCTGATGGAGCCGTGGGACGGCCCGGCGTCGGTGTGTTTCACCGACGGCACCGTGATCGGCGCCGTGCTGGACCGCAACGGCCTTCGGCCATCCCGGATCTGGGTGACCGAGGATGGTCTGGTCGTGATGGCCTCCGAAGCCGGTGTGCTCAACCTCGACCCGGCCACGGTGGTGCGCAAGATGCGGCTGCAGCCGGGCCGGATGTTCCTGGTGGACACCGCCCAGGGCCGCATCGTTGACGACGAGGAGATCAAGGCCGAACTCGCCGCCGAGCATCCCTACCAGGAGTGGCTGGATGCCGGCCTGTTCCGCCTCGACGACCTGCCGCAGGGTGACTACGTGCGCATGCCGCACCACCGCGTGGTGTTGCGGCAGCAGGCGTTCGGCTACACCTACGAGGAGCTCAACCTGCTCGTCGCGCCGATGGCCCGCACCGGCGCCGAGCCGATCGGCTCGATGGGCACCGACACGCCGATCGCGGTCCTCTCGGCGCGCCCGCGGATGCTGTTCGACTACTTCCAGCAGATGTTCGCCCAGGTGACGAACCCACCGCTGGACGCGATCCGCGAGGAGGTGGTGACCAGCCTGCAGGGCGCCATGGGACCGGAGGGCGATCTGCTCAACCCCGGACCCGAGTCGTGTCGCCAGATCGTGCTCTCACAGCCGATCATCCGCAACCACGAGCTGGCCAAGCTGGTCAACCTCGACCCCGACCAGGAGATCGACGGTCGCCGACACGGCCTGTCCACCGCGTTGGTGCGATGTTTGTACCCGGTGAACCGGGGTGGGCAGGGCCTCAAGGAAGCGCTGGACAACGTCCGCGCCAAGGTGTCAGCGGCCATCCGGGACGGTGCGCGCATCATCGTGCTGTCCGACCGCGAGTCCAACGAGCAGATGGCGCCGATTCCGTCGCTGCTGGCCGTCGCCGCCGTACACCACCACCTGGTGCGTGACCGCACCCGCACCCAGGTCGGCTTGGTGGTCGAGACCGGTGACGCGCGCGAGGTCCATCACATGGCCTGCCTGGTCGGCTTCGGCGCCGCCGCGATCAACCCGTACATGGCGTTCGAGTCGATCGAAGACATGATCGACCGCGGTGCGCTGAACGGGCTGGACCGCGACAAGGCGCTGGCCAACTACGTCAAGGCCGCGGGCAAGGGCGTGCTGAAGGTGATGTCCAAGATGGGCATCTCGACGCTGGCCTCCTACACCGGTGCGCAGCTGTTCCAGGCCATCGGCATCAGCCAGCAGGTGCTCGACGAGTACTTCACCGGGCTGACGTGTCCGATCGGTGGCATCGGCCTCGACGACATCGCCGAGGACGTCGCCGCCCGCCACCGGCTGGCCTACCTGGACCAGCCCACCGAATGGGCGCACCGCGAACTCGAGGTCGGCGGCGAGTACCAGTGGCGGCGCGAGGGCGAGTACCACCTGTTCAACCCCGACACGGTGTTCAAGCTGCAGCACTCCACGCGCACCGGCCAGTACTCGATCTTCAAGGAGTACACCAAGCTGGTCGACGACCAGAGCGAGCGGATGGCCTCGCTGCGCGGGCTGATCAAGTTCAAAGACTCCAAAGATACCGGGCGTGCGGCCATTTCCCTCGACGAGGTGGAGCCGGCCAGCGAGATCGTCAAGCGCTTCTCGACCGGTGCGATGAGCTACGGGTCGATCTCCGCCGAAGCGCACGAAACCCTCGCGATCGCGATGAACCGCCTTGGCGGCCGGTCGAACTCAGGTGAGGGCGGCGAGCACGTCGGCCGGTTCGACCCCGACGAGAACGGTGACTGGCGGCGCAGCGCGATCAAGCAGGTAGCCTCCGGCCGGTTCGGCGTCACCAGCCACTACCTGACCAACTGCACCGACATCCAGATCAAGATGGCCCAGGGCGCCAAACCCGGTGAGGGCGGCCAGCTTCCGGGCAACAAGGTGTATCCGTGGGTGGCCGAGGTGCGGCACTCCACCCCGGGCGTGGGGCTGATTTCACCGCCGCCACACCACGACATCTACTCGATCGAGGATCTGGCACAGTTGATCCACGACCTCAAGAACGCCAACCCGCAGGCCCGCGTGCACGTCAAACTGGTCAGCGAGGCCGGTGTCGGCACGGTCGCCGCGGGTGTCTCGAAGGCGCACGCCGACGTGGTGCTGATCTCCGGGCACGACGGCGGCACCGGCGCGACACCGCTGACGTCGATGAAGCACGCGGGTGCGCCGTGGGAGCTCGGTCTGGCCGAGACGCAGCAGACGTTGCTGCTCAACGGTCTTCGCGACCGCATCGTGGTCCAGGTCGATGGCCAACTCAAGACCGGCCGCGACGTGGTGGTCGCCGCACTGCTGGGCGCCGAGGAGTTCGGCTTCGCCACCGCACCGTTGGTGGTGTCGGGGTGCATCATGATGCGGGTGTGTCACCTCGACACCTGCCCGGTCGGGGTGGCGACGCAGAACCCCCTGCTGCGCCAGCGCTTCACCGGCAAGCCCGAGTTCGTCGAGAACTTCTTCCTGTTCATCGCCGAGGAAGTGCGCGAGTTGATGGCGCAACTGGGCTTCCGCACCGTCAACGAGATGGTCGGCCAGGTGGAGGCGCTGGACACCACGAAGGCCGCCGAGCACTGGAAGGCCCACAAGCTCGACCTGGACCCGGTGCTTCACCAGCCCGAGTCGGCGTTCATGAACCAGGACCTGTACTGCAGCTCACGTCAGGACCACGGCCTGGACAAGGCGCTGGACCAGCAGCTGATCGTGATGTGCCGGGAGGCCTTAGATGCCGGTTCACCCGTTCGTTTTTCTACTACGATCGCCAACGTCAACCGCACGGTCGGCACCATGCTCGGCCACGAGGTGACCAAAGCCTATGGCGGGCAGGGGCTTCCCGACGGCACCATCGACATCACGTTCGACGGGTCGGCGGGCAACAGCTTCGGTGCGTTCCTGCCGCAAGGCATCACGCTGCGGGTGTACG
Source organism: Mycolicibacterium holsaticum DSM 44478 = JCM 12374 (assembly GCF_019645835.1). Lineage (NCBI taxonomy): Bacteria > Bacillati > Actinomycetota > Actinomycetes > Mycobacteriales > Mycobacteriaceae > Mycobacterium > Mycolicibacterium holsaticum. The sequence continues at coordinate 5,374,285 of NZ_CP080998.1, read as the reverse complement.
GCGACGCCAACGACTATGTCGGCAAGGGCCTTTCGGGCGGCCGGATCGTCGTGCGGCCATCCGATGACGCGCCCGCCGACTACGTCGCCGAAGACAACATCATCGCGGGCAACGTGATCCTGTTCGGCGCCACCACCGGGCAGGCGTTTCTGCGCGGGCAGGTGGGGGAGCGGTTCGCGGTGCGTAACTCTGGCGCCCACGCGGTCGTCGAAGGCGTCGGTGACCATGGCTGCGAGTACATGACCGGCGGCAAGATCGCCATCCTCGGCCCGACCGGCCGCAACTTCGCGGCGGGTATGTCCGGTGGCATCGCCTACGTCTACGACCCCGACGGCAGGCTGCCGCAGAATCTCAACGCCGAGATGGTGGAACTCGAGGACCTCGACGACGAGGATCTGGCCTGGCTGCAGGACATGATCGGCGCGCATGTGGACGCAACCGATTCCGCTGTCGGGCAACGAATTCTCGACGACTGGAGCACTAACGTGAAGCACTTCACCAAAGTGATGCCCCGTGATTACCGGCGGGTGCTGGAAGCCATCGCCGACGCCGAACGGACCGGCGCTGACGAGAACGGAATTTCCGAAGCGATCATGGCGGCCGCAGGTGGCTGATCCGCGCGGCTTCCTCAAGTACACCCATCGCGAGACCCCGCCGCGACGGCCGGTCCCGCTGCGCCTGCAAGACTGGAAAGAGGTCTACGAAGACTTCCCCGAAGACACGCTGCGTAAGCAGGCGGCGCGCTGCATGGACTGCGGTATCCCGTTCTGCCACAACGGCTGTCCGCTGGGCAACCTGATCCCCGAGTGGAACGACCTGGTCCGCACCGGCCGCTGGCACGACGCCTACGAGCGGCTGCACGCCACCAACAACTTCCCGGAGTTCACCGGGCGGCTGTGCCCAGCGCCGTGCGAAGGCTCGTGCGTGCTTGGCATCAACCAGGATCCGGTGACCATCAAACAGGTCGAGGTCGAGATCATCGACAGGGCCTTCGAAGAGGGCTGGGTGGTGCCGCTGCCGCCGGTGGTGCGCACCGGCAAGTCCGTCGCCGTCGTCGGCTCCGGCCCGGCCGGTCTGGCCGCCGCCCAGCAGCTCACCCGGGCCGGGCACACCGTGACGGTGTTCGAGCGCGACGACCGCATCGGCGGCCTGCTGCGCTACGGCATCCCCGAATTCAAGATGGAAAAGCGCCACATCGACCGTCGTCTCGAGCAGATGACCGTCGAAGGCACCCAGTTCCGCACCGGCGTCAACGTCGGGGTGGACATCACCGCCCAGCAGCTGCGCAAGGACTTCGACGCGGTCGTACTGGCCGGCGGCGCCACGGTATGGCGGGACCTGCCGATCACCGGCCGTGACCTCGACGGCATCCACCAGGCGATGGAGTACCTGCCGTGGGCCAACCGCGTGCAGCACGGCGACCCCGTGACGGGTCCGGACGGGGAGCCGCCGATCACCGCGAAGGGCAAGAAGGTCGTCATCATCGGCGGCGGTGACACCGGCGCCGACTGCCTGGGCACCGCGCACCGGCAAGGGGCGGCCAGCGTGCACCAGTTCGAGATCATGCCCCGGCCGCCGGACACCCGCGCCGAGTCCACCCCGTGGCCGGTCTACCCGCTGATGTTCCGGGTGTCGTCGGCGCACGAGGAGGGCGGCGAGCGGGTGTACTCGGTCAACACCGAGGAGTTCGTCGGCAGCGACGGCCGGGTGACCGGGCTGCGCGGCCACGAGGTCCGCAACGAGGGCGGCAAGTTCGTCAAGATCGACGGTTCGGAGTTCACGCTGGACGCCGACCTGGTGCTGCTGGCCATGGGCTTCCTCGGGCCGCAGCGCGACGGGCTGCTCAACGACCTGAGCGTGGAGATCACCGACCGCGGAAACGTCGCGCGCGACGCCAACTACGCCACCTCGGTGCCCGGGGTGTTCGTGGCCGGCGACATGGGTCGCGGCCAGTCGTTGATCGTCTGGGCGATCGCCGAGGGCCGCGCCGCCGCGGCCGGGGTCGACCGCTACCTGATGGGGCAGACCGCCCTGCCGGAGCCGATCAAGCCGACCGCCGTTCCGCAGCGCTAGCGGTACAGCCGGCGAACCGTCGCAGAAAGTTGCGACACGCCGCGCAATGAGACGTTTCTGCGCCGGCTCGCGGGACAGTAGTGGCGATGGGCGGCCGCTACCGAATTCCCGGCGCCGGGGCAGAGCTCAACCGGCGTCACTTCATCGCGGCCCTGTCCGTTGCCAGCCTCGGCGCGGTCGGCATCAGTCGGTGTTCGTTCACCGGACGATCGCAGGTGGCCGGCGCCGCCGCCGAGGCGCCCGTCCCTGCGGCGGCCGTACCCGCCGCGTTGCTGCCGCCACCGCCGCCGGCGGCGCGGATCCCGCTGGCGCCCGGGGTGCTCAGCAATCTGCCCGGCGGCGGTGACCTGCTGGCGCTCACCGTCGATGACGGGGTCAGCAGCGACGTGGTGCGGGCATACACCCAGCTGGCCAAGGACACCGGCCTCCGGCTGACGTACTTCGTCAACGGCGTGTACCGGTCGTGGACCGAACACGCCGAACTGCTGCGGCCGCTCGTCGACGACGGCCAGATCCAGTTGGCCAACCACACCTGGCGGCATCCGGACCTGACCAAGATGCCGTTGATCGAAGTCGCAGAGGAGTTCCGGCACAACCACGACTTCTTGTGGAAGACATACGGTATCGACGCGCGACCGTACTTCCGGCCGCCGTACGGCGCGCACAACCCGCACGTCGACACGGTGGCCGCCGACCTCGGCTACACCGTCGACACATTGTGGTCGGGCACGCTGGAGGACCACGTGTGGATACCCGCAAGCGAAGTGGTGAAGATGGCCGACCGCTACTTTCACCCGCAGGCCATCGTGATCGGACACCTCAACCACGAACCCGTCACGCAGGTCTACGGGCAGTTGGTCGACATCATCCGCGCGCGCAAGCTGCGCACCGTGACGCTCAACGACGTCTTCCTCACGCCCTGATGCCGTCGCGCATCGGCTAACGTCGGTCTGGTGGCAGAGCCCGAACCCAAAGCGCTCGACGAACTGTTCACCCGCGTGCTGCACACCGAAGACGCCGCGCTGGCCGCGGCGCGCGAGTCGGCGCCGGCCGCGGGCATGCCCTCCATCGAGGTGTCGGCGCAGCACGGGAAGCTGCTGTACCTGCTCGCGACGGCCACGCGGGCCAGCCGCGTCCTGGAAATCGGCACCCTGGCCGGCTACAGCACCATCAACCTGGCGCGCGGCGTCGGCCCGGGCGGACGCGTCGTCACGCTCGAGTACGAGCCGGCACACGCCGAGGTGGCGCGGGAGAACCTGGCCCGCGCGGGGGTGGCCGACCGGGTCGAGATCGTCGTCGGCGCCGCGCTGGACACGCTGCCCAGCCTGGCTGCCCGCGACGAGACGTTCGACATGGTGTTCATCGACGCCGACAAGGAGAACAACGTCGCCTACGTCGAATGGGCGATCACGCTCAGCCGCCCCGGCGCGATCATCGTGGTGGACAACATCGCCCGGTTCGGCCGCGTGCTCGACCCCGCACCCGACGACGCGCAGGCCAAGGCCGTTCGCGACATGCTCGAGATGATGGGCGAACACCCCCGACTGGACGCCGCGGCGATCCAGACCGTCGGCGCCAAGGGCTGGGACGGCTTCGCGATCGCCGTTGTCACATAGGTCACGTGTGATTCTGCGACCGTGGACGGCGCCGCTGTGCTATCCACCGCATACAAAGCTTCTCGGTCGCCGAGGGCTTTCCCGTCGGAAGGAGCCTGCGATGGTGTCCAAGGTGCTGTCGATCACTGCCACAACCGGATGCGTAGCGCTGCTCTTCGCGCCGACGGCGGCCGCGGACCGCGCGCAGCCCGCACCGATGTACGGGTACTACGACGCGACGCTGGACCATTCGCGCCAGACGTTCAACGGGATGACGACACCCTCGGATCCCGCGGTGCAGCTGGGCCTGTTCACCACGACCTGCGATGTGACCGGCTGCGTCGTGGACTGGATGCGCGAAACCGACCTGGCCGAGAACCCGAATGCGCCAGCGCTTTACACCTATACGTGGAACAACGACCGGTGGGAGTCCAGCGGCGACTACCCGTTCCACTGTGGCGCGGGCGGCGACGGTGAAACGGTGCCGTCGTTCCGGTCGGATTTCTTACGGCCGGTCGGGAACGGAAGCTTCACCGGTGAGCGGACATTCACCGTCGCTGGACCCGGCTGTCCCGGTGAGGGGCCGGGCACCTACTGGCTGCCGATCGCGCTCAACCCGGTCGACCCGCCGCAACCGCGCTGACCCCGGCGGCCGGTTGAATTTGGGGTAGACGCACCGGTGTCAGCCGCAGACCGCCCCGATGGCCGCCGAACCCACCAGCTTGGTGTACTTGGCCAGCACCCCGGTGGTATAGACCGGCGGCAACGGCTCGAAACCGGCCTTGCGCGAATCGAATTCGGCCGGATCCACCAGCACATCCAGCGTGCCGTTGCCGACATCGAGCCGGATCCGGTCACCGTCGCGCAGGAACGCGATAGGCCCGGCGTCGACCGCCTCGGGGGCGACGTGCCCGACGCACAGCCCGGTCGTGCCGCCGGAGAACCGGCCGTCGGTCATCAGCAGCACGTCCTTGCCGAGACCGGCGCCCTTGATCGCACCGGTGATGGCGAGCATCTCGCGCATGCCCGGGCCGCCCTTGGGGCCCTCGTATCGGATGACCACGACGTCGCCCGCGGTGATCGTTCCGTCCTCGAGCGCATCCAGGGCAGCCCGTTCACGTTCGAAAACCCTTGCGGTGCCTTCGAACACATCGGAGTCGAAACCCGCGGACTTCACCACCGCGCCCTCGGGCGCCAGCGAGCCGTGCAGGATCGTGATGCCGCCGGTCGGATGGATCGGATTGTCCATCGCGCGCAACACCTTGCCGTCGGGATCCGGCGGTTCGATGTGGGCCAGGTTCTCGGCCATGGTCTGACCGGTGACGGTCAGGCAGTCACCGTGCAACAGACCGGCGTCCAGTAGCGCCCTCATCACCACCGGCACACCGCCGATCTCGTCGACGTCCTTCATCACGTGCCTGCCGAACGGCTTCACATCGGCCAGGTGGGGCACCTTCTGCCCGACGCGGGTGAAATCGGCCAGCGACAGTTTCACGTCGGCCTCGTGCGCGATCGCCAACAGGTGCAGCACCGCGTTGGTCGACCCGCCGAACGCCATCACCACCGCGATCGCGTTCTCGAAGGCCTCCTTGGTGAGGATGTCGCGAGCGGTGATGCCGCGCCGCAGCATCTCCACGACCGCTTCGCCGGATTTCCGCGCGAACTCGTCGCGGCGCTTGTCGACAGCCACCGGGGAGGCGCTGCCCGGCAGCGACATGCCCAGCGCCTCAGCGGCCGACGCCATGGTGTTGGCGGTGTACATGCCGCCGCAGGCGCCCTCGCCGGGGCAGATCGCGCGCTCGATGATGTCGACGTCCTCACGCGACATCAGCCCACGCGCGCACGCGCCGACCGCCTCGAACGCGTCGATGATCGTCACTTCCTTTTCGGAACCGTCGGTCAACTTGGCCACGCCCGGCATTATCGAGCCGTTGTAGAAGAACACGCTGGCCAGGTCGAGTCGGGCGGCCGCCATGAGCATGCCGGGAATCGACTTGTCGCACCCGGCCAGCAGCACCGTGCCGTCGAGGCGTTCGGCCTGCACGACGGTCTCCACGCTGTCCGCGATCACCTCGCGGGAGACCAGCGAGAAGTGCATGCCTTCATGGCCCATGGAGATGCCGTCGGACACCGAGATGGTGCCGAACTCCAGCGGATATCCGCCGGCCTCGTGCACGCCGGCCTTGACCGCCTGCGCCAGCCGTTGCAGCGACATGTTGCACGGGGTGATCTCGTTCCACGACGAACCAACACCGATCTGGGGTTTCACCCAGTCGTCGTCGCCCATGCCGACCGCGCGCAGCATCCCGCGGGCGGCCGCCTTCTCCAGGCCGTCGGTGACGTCACGGCTGCGGGGCTTGATATCGGGCTCGGTGGGGTCGATCTCGTGGTCAGGACCTGTGGGCATGACGCTCAGTATGCCCCTGGCGGGCATCCCGCCAAAACGAATTTATACCCCGAGGGGGTATCAGGTACCCTGGCCGCATGACGTCTCTCGCCACCCGGATCGTCGCGGTGTTCGCCGCGCTCGCAGCCGCATTGTTGCTGTCCTCGTGCACTTCGTCGGAGTCCGCCGACGGCCAAACCGACCATCAGCATCCCGACGCGCCGGCCATCACCGGTGAGCCGGCCGGCTACAACGCCGATGATGTCGCGTTTGCCACCAACATGATTCCGCACCACCAGCAGGCCGTCGACATGTCGGCGTTGGTGCCCGATCGGACCGCGAACCCCGAACTGATCGCGCTGGCCCAGCAGATCTCGGGCGCGCAGGAACCCGAGATCAAGGCGTTGCGGGTCTTCCTGGTGCAGTGGAACGAGAACCCCGATACGGCCACCGGCGAGGGTCACGCAAATCACGCCGACATGCAGGGCATGGTCGACGAGGCCACCATGGCCAGGCTGGAGTCGCTGCGCGGTGAGGAGTTCGACACGCTGTGGCTGGAGTCGATGATCAGCCACCACGAGGGCGCGGTCGAGATGGCCAAGGCCGAGATCGCCAACGGGGCAAACGTCGACGCGAAGAACATGGCCCAGACCATGATCGACAGCCAGCAGGCCGAGATCACCCAGATGCGCCAGATGCTCGGAGGGCCAAATGGCTGACCAGGCCGCAGAGGTGGCCACGCACGGCTACTCGGCGCAGAAGGACAACTACGCCAAGCGCCTGCGCCGCATCGAGGGCCAGGTCCGCGGCATCGCCAAGATGATCGACGAGGACAAGTACTGCATCGACGTGCTGACCCAGATCAGCGCCGTCAACAGCGCCCTGCAGTCGGTCGCGCTGGGCCTGCTCGACGAGCACCTCGGGCACTGCGTGGCCCAGGCGGTCGCCGAGGGCGGCGGGCAGGCCGATGCCAAGCTGGCCGAGGCGTCGGCGGCCATCGCCCGCCTGGTGCGGTCCTGATCACGCTCGGCCGTAACGTTTCGCGCCGGGAAACGATTAACACTGCAGGTCAGCGCGTTCCATCCGGTTATCGGCGCTGGTCCGACGGCTCCCTGACGCCCGGGGCCATGCCCGGCGCTGTGCCACACTGGATGGAAGTTCTGCGACTTGGAGGTCACGTATGCCGCAGCCGATGTTGAATCGACTGCTCACCGCGATTTGTGCGGCCGGGTTGGTCGGCGGGATGGTGCTTGCCAGCCCGTCCGCCCTGGCCCAGCCGGCTCTTCCGCCGCCACCCCCGGCGCCGATTGACCCGGCGGCCGCCCCGGTGCCGCCGCCCCCACCGGTGGATCCGGTGGCCTTCCCGCCGCCGCCCGGCCCGCCGGCGCCGGTCGCCGCACCGCCCGCGCCGGTCGCCGCACCGCCGGCGCCCAACCCGTTCCTTCCGGCGAACCCGTTCGCCCCACCGCAGCAGATACCCGCGGGCACACCGGCGGGCCAGAACCCGCTGCCCTACACCGGTGAGCCGGTGTTCGCACCGCCGACCTTCAACCCGGTGAACGGGTCCATCGTCGGCGCCGCCAAGCCGATCTACATCAACTTCCAGCGCCCGATCGCCGACCGCCAGATGGCCGAGGACGCGATCCACATCTCGTCCACCCCGCCGGTGCCCGGCCGGTTCTACTGGACCAGCGACACCCAGGTGCGCTGGCGGCCCCAGGACTTCTGGCCGGCAGGCACCATCGTCAACATCGACGCGGGCGGCACCAAGTCCAGCTTCAGCGTCCCCGAGCAGCTGGTCGCCACCATCGACGACTCCACCAAAGAGATGGAGATCATGCGCGACGGCGAGTTGATCAAGACGTTCCCGGTCTCGATGGGCAAGAAGGGCTACGAGACCAGAAACGGCACCTACTACGTGCTGGAGAAGTTCAAGGACATCGTGATGGACTCCTCCACCTACGGGGTGCCCGTCGACGATCCGCAGGGCTACAAGCTCAAGGTCAAGGACGCCGTCCGAATCGACAACCAGGGCATCTTCGTACACAGCGCGCCGTGGTCGGTCGGTGCCCAGGGCAACAGCAACGTCAGCCACGGCTGCATCAACCTCAGCCCCGAAGACGCCGCATGGTTCTACGACAACTTCGGCAGCGGCGACCCGGTCGTCATCAAGAACACCAAGGGCGGGTGGTACAACCAGCCCGACGGCGGGTCCGACTGGCAGATGTTCTAACTGACGAGCAGACGCAAAATCCCCCATTTCCCATGAGAAATGGGGGATTTTGCGTTCCCCAGCTTGCGCGTGGGCCCAGCTCGCGGACCTAGTTCCAGATCCGCACCCGGTGCTCGGGGGACAGGTACAGCGCGTCGTCCTCGCTGACGTCGAACGCCTCGTAGAACGCGTCCATGTTGCGGATCACGCCGTTGCACCGGAACTCCGGCGGTGAGTGCGGGTCGATCGCCAGACGCCGGATCGCCTCGGCGTCACGGGATTTCGTCCGCCACACCTGCGCCCAACCATAGAAGACCCGCTGCTCGCCGGTCAGCCCGTCGATCACGGGCGCTTCCCCGCGCTTCAGTGACAACCGATACGCGAGCAGCGCGATCGACAGACCGCCGAGGTCGCCGATGTTCTCGCCGACGGTGAACGCGCCGTTCACATGCGGAACGGGGCAGTGGCCGTTTCCTAATTGCCTTGGTACGTAGTCGTCGTACTGTTCGATGAGTTTCGTGGTGCGCGCACCGAACTCGGTGCGGTCCTCGTCGGTCCACCAGTCCACCAGGTTGCCGTCACCGTCGTACTTGGCGCCCTGATCGTCGAACCCGTGCCCGATCTCGTGTCCGATCACCGCCCCGATGCCGCCGTAGTTCGCCGCGTCATCGGCGTCGGCATCGAAGAACGGCGGCTGCAGAATCGCCGCGGGAAAGACGATCTCGTTCATCCCGGGGTTGTAGTAGGCGTTGACGGTCTGCGGCGTCATGAACCACTCGTCGCGGTCGACGGGGCCGCCCAGCTTGGCCAACTCGCGGTCGTATTCCACGCCATAGCCGCGCTGATAGTTTCCGTACAGATCCTCACGGGTGATCACCAGCGCCGAATAATCGCGCCACTTCTTCGGGTAGCCGATCTTCGGGGTGAACTTGTCGAGTTTGGCCAGCGCCTTCTCGCGGGTCTTCGGGGTCATCCAGTCCAGCGAGTTGATGCTGACCCGGTAGGCCTCGCGGATGTTGGCCACCAGCTCGTCCATTCGCTCCTTGGCGCGCGGCGGGAAATGCCGCTGCACGTAGAGCCTTCCGACCGCGTCGCCCATCAGGCTCTCGACCACCGACACCGCACGCTTCCACCGGTCGCGGATCTGCTCGGTGCCCGAGAGCAGCCGGCCGTAGAACGCGAAGTCCTCGGCGACCAGATCGTCGGTCAGCAGGAACGCGCGGGCGTGGATGATCCGCCACCGCAGCCAGTCCTTCCAGTCCTCGAGATCGCCTGCGGACCACTGCGCGGCGAATGCGGTGAGGTAATCGGGTTGGCGCACAACGACTTCAGCGGCCATCTTGGGGCTTGCACCCAGCGCCCCGACCCAGCCGGCCCAGTCGAATCCTTGCGCCTCGGCGGGCAGGTCGTCGAGCCGGCGCAGGTTGTAGGCCAGGTCGGCGTCGCGCCGCTTGACGACGTCCCAGTGCGCGGCGGCCAGTTTGGTCTCCAGCGCCACGATCCGCGCGGCGGTGTCGTCGTGGTCGCCGTCTCCGTAGACCAGCGCGAACATCGCGGCGATGTGCTCGGGGTAGGCGGCGAGAATCTCGGCGTGCTGTTCGTCGCGGTAATAGGACTCGTCGGGCAGGCCGAGCCCGGACTGGTTCAGATACACCAGGTAGCGGGTGGAGTCCTTGGCGTCGGTGTTGACGTAGGCGCCGACCCCGCCGCCCACGCCGGTGCGCTGCAGCGCGCCGAGCACCGCGGCCAGCGCCTCGGGGCTGTCGGCGGCATCGACCGCGCCCAGTTCCTCGAGCAGCGGCTGCACACCCCGCGCGGCGATCGTCGCCTCGTCCATGAAGCTCGCGTAGAGGTCGCCGATGCGCTGTTCGTCGGTGCCCTGGGCGGCCCGGGACGCGGCGGCTTCGGTGATCAGGTCACGCACGTGCTCCTCGGCCCGGTCGTACAGCGACCGAAAGGCGCCGTCGGTGGCGCGGTCGGCCGGCATCTCGTACTCGGCCAGCCAGCGGCCGTTCACATGGCCGAACAGGTCGTCTTGCGGGCGCGCGTCGGCGTCGACGTGGCTCAGGTCGATTCCGGAACGAATGGCTTCAACAGTCACCCCACCAGGGTGCCAGAACGCGCGCCCGGCACCGCCAGCCCTTCGAGGATCTCGGCGATGCGGTCGAGCGCGTCGACGCCGCGGATCTCGCGACGCAGCCTGCGCGCCGCGGTGCGATAGCAGCCGATGGTGAGCACCGCGTCGACCGCAGCCGCGAGGGCAGAGCGACCCGGGCGCGACGTGGCCAGGTTGATGCCGACCCCGGCGTGCGCGACGCGGGCTGCCACCTCCGGTTTGTCGGCGGTGCCGCCCGCGACCACCAACGGCACGCCGTGCGCCAGCGCCTGATGTACCCCGCCGTATCCGCCGTTGGTGACCATCACGTCGACGTGCGGCAGCAGCTCCGCGTACGGCAGGAAGTCGGTGACGTAGGCGTTGGCGGGCACGGGTCCCGGCAGCGCCGAACGGTCGGAGCGGCCAGTGGTGGCGACCACGAGCACGTCCTCGCGGTCGGCCAGCGCGTCGATGGTCGGGCGCAGCAGCGCGTCGAGGTCGTCGTTGTCCCAGGTGCCCTGGGTGACGTGCACGACGGAGCGCGGGTCGCCTGCCAGATCCCACGGCAGCCCGCGTGGCTGCGGCGCGGCCGGTGGCAGCACCGGCCCGGTGAACGCGACGGTGGACGGCAGATCGCTACGGGCGTACTCCAGCGACGGCACCGTGAACTGCAGCACCCGGTCGGCCAGCAGCGGCCAGTCGGTGAGGAACACCGGCGACGGCGGCGCTCCGACCGATGCCAGTGCGTCGTTGAGACCGGTGCGCACGTCGGCGAACAGCAGCCGGTGCGTCACCCACGTCATCGCCTCGTAGTTCACGTCAACGCGCGGGGTGAACGCCGCCCCGAACGGCGGGGTGTCGGCGCTGGACACCGTCAACGGGCCGACACCGCCCACCGCGATCCACGGGCGCGGGCCGTGACCGGTCAGCAGCGGCAGCGCGCCGGTGAACGCCACGTCGCACAGCACCGCGTCGAACATGTTGGCGCGCAGTGCTTTCCGCAGCGCCCGGTACTGCGCGGGCAGCGGGTCGATGAACACCGACCGCATCTCGGAGCGGCCGCGGTACCAGCGGTCGAGCAGCGGCGGAAGCGCGCGCAGCCCGCCGCCGTCGCGCCGCGGATGCGCCCGCGACGGCAGCCTCAGATACGCCAGCCCGCGCGACGTCACGTCGGCGCGGTGTTCGGCGCCGGTGAGCACGGTGACGCGGTGCCCGCGCGCACGCAGGTCGGCGCCGACGTGCAGCAGCGGTAACACATGGCCGGGGATCGGGCTGGCCGCAATCAGATAGTCGCCCACAGCCCCCAGGGATACCCACCCGGGCGGCGAACCCCGTGTGAGATTGACCGCTCCACGCCCCGGTCGCCCAGCCCGGTAGCCTCACGCCCATGCCCGACGACGCCGCCCCGCCGGACCCCGATGACCAGGACGGTCCCGTCTTCAGCAGCTACGGCATCGCCTCGACGGTTCTCGGCGTCATCGCGGTGGTCGCCGTCGCGCTGGCCGCGCTGATCTGGACACAGCACCGCGAGGACGTCGGGGAGCTGCAGTACCGCACCCGCGTGCTGGCCGCCGCCGCCGACTGGACCACCACGCTGATCAACATGAACAAGGACACCGTGGAAGCCAGCATGGTCAAGCTGCACGAAGGCACCGTGGGCCAGCTCAACGCCGACTTCGATGCGGCCGTCAAGCCCTACCGCGAGCTGGTGCAGACGCTGCAGTCCAACACCCGCGGCCAGGTCGACTCGGTGGCGGTCGAGTCGATCCACCGGCCCGGGGCCGGGGCCACCAACGCGCCGCCGCCGCGGCCGCAACCCGAGCTCAGCGAGTTCGCGGAGCGCACCGACACCGTGATGGTGGTGGCGACGTCGGTCAGCGAGAACGCCGGTGACGACAAGCCGCGCACCGTGCGCTGGACGCTGCGCCTGGACGTCGCCGACGTCGACGGCGACCTGCTGATCTCGCGGCTGGAACCAATCCGATGAGAAACGCTTGGCGCGTCGCGGCGTTCGACATCGCCGCACCCGTCGCGGCGATCGCGGCGCTGGTCTACATCGGGGTCGCGCTGGCCTGGCCGCTGTGGTGGGTGGCGGTCTGCTCGGTGCTGTGCGTGCTGATCGTCGAGGGCGTCGCCGTCAACGTGGTGCTGGCGCGCCGCGACGGGGTGACCGTGGGCACCGACGACGACGGGCCCGCGCTGCGGTTGGCGGTGGCCACCGTCGCCGCCGCGGCCGTGGTGGCGACGGTGGCCGTCGGCTACGTCCAGTGGACGGTGCCCGACCGCACCCTGCACGACGACACCAACGAAGTGGTGGGCATCGCCACCAGCATCGCCGAGGCCTCCGCGACGTTCACCCCGCAGAACCCGAGCGCGTCGATCGACCGCGCCGCGGCGATGATGTCCGCCCAGAGCGCCGAAGCGCTCAAGAACCAGTTCGCCACCGTGGCAAAGCAACTGACCAGCAAGAACATCTCCGCGCAGGCCAGCACCATCTCCGCGGGCGTCGAGGCGATCGGCCCGAGCGCGGCGAGCGTGGCGGTGATCCTGCGCGGCACCCAGAACGCGCCGGGCAAGCCGCCGGAGAACGCGATCCTGGCGTTGCGGGTTCAACTGACCAAACACGACGGCCGTTGGCTGGTCGACGACCTGAGCCCGATCCACTCCCGCTGACCCCAGGCGATTTGTGTGCGTTCTGTTGCGGTCAGCGCGCTATAACGCACACAAGTCGCTAGCCCAGCAGCCGGGCGTGGTCGACCTTCAGGCAGCGGTCCATCACCACCTGCAGGCCGGCCGCCGCACCGTCGCGGGCCACCTGCTCATCGCGCAGACCCAGCTGCAGCCACAGCACCTTGGCGCCGACCGCGATGGTCTCCTCGAGCACCGCAGGCAGATGCTCGCGGCGGCGGAACACGTCGACGAGATCGGGCACCACGGGCAGCTCGGCCAGCGACGGATAAACCGGCGTGCCGTCGACTTCACTGACCGTCGGGTTGACCAGATACAGCTCGTAGTCGCTGACCGACTTCAGGTACGTCCACACTTCGTGGCTGGCCCTTGCGGGGTTGGCCGAGGCGCCGACGATCGCCACCGTGCGGGTGTCCCGCAGGATCTGCTCAAGATCCATCGGGCCGCGCCGACCGCATCTTGGCGAACCGCTCTGCGAGCTTGCTCATCCGCACCATCAGCGACGCCGCCGGGCTGGCTTCCCCGGTCAGATAGGTGTTGAAATCGGCGTTGCGGACACCGATGCGCGACGCGAACTCCTGCTGCCCCAGACCGGACTTCTCCAGCAGTGCGCGGATGTGGCGGGCCACCTCGGCGCGCTCGTTGGCCTCCATGTGCTCGCGGGTGCGGCTGAGCACCTCGGCGAGCGCCTTGGACACCCCGTAGGGCCGAGCGGTTTCCAGCACCTCCTCGACCTGGCGCGCGGTGCGGCCGAAGGGATCACGTTTGATCGCGGCGACGATGCGCTGCCAGACCGCGAGGTCATCGGTCTCCAGGGCAGCGCGGATCGCGGCGGTGGGCCAGAACTCCACCGGCCGGTCGTCGAACACCGGGCGCTGCGGACCGTCGGAGACGGACTCGCGGCTGTCATCCCGGATCTCGGAAGTCACTGTCACCTCGCCTCCTCCAGCATCGCCACGGCCACCGACAGGCAGCGCTGCCGGACCCTGGCCCAATCCGTCTCCGCCTCAGGACCCGACATCCGGGTGTCGTGCTCATCCGACGGCTGCGGGTCGGCCAGTCGGCGCACCAACTGGGTGGCCACCCATTGTTGCCTTGCCTGCTCTCCAGCGTAGTACCGGTCCATCCCGCCCAGCACCAGCGCGGCCGTCCGAGTCTCAAGGCCGTCGACCAACTCGGCGAACTCCGCGAAGTCCCGTGCGCTGTTGCGGCACATGATCAGGTAGCCCTTCAACCGCAATGTCTCAGCGCAGGTGGGGATCTGGAGACGGTCACCGGTGGGCAGTTGGACGTTGGTGGTCTCCACCGGGCTGCACCGCTTGAGCACCGCGCTCTCGTAGTCCGACGCCGCCTCGAGCGCGTCGAGCGCCACCGCGAGCCGGCCGCGCCACAGCGTCACCGGATGCACCGGCAACGCCGTACCGGTCATGGTCTTGGTGCCCGCGCCGTTTCGATGGCCGCCGTTGAGCACATCGGCGGTGCGCAACGTGGTGGTGACGGGTTCGCAGCCGCTGAGCGCCAGCGGATCGGACACGGTAACCGCGTGGGGAGCAAGGGTTTTCAGCCGGGCCGCGGACTTGACCACGGTGCGCAGGTCCGAGCCGGAGGGGCCGAGCGAGGAGATGTCGTCGGGGATGATCACCAGATCGGGCGTATCCACCTTGGGTAGCGGCTTCTCGAAGTCCACCGACGGCAGGATGCGGTCCAGCCAACGCGGCAGCCACCAGTTCCACTCGTCGAACATCGCCATCAGCGCGGGCACCAGCACCAGCCGCACCACCGTCGCGTCGACGGCGATGGCCACCGCGCACGCCACGCCGAGCTGGGCCACCAGCGGCATACCGGCGAACGCGAACCCGATGAACACCGCGATCATGATCAGCGCGGCGCTGGTGATGGTGCGGGCGCTGGTGCTCACCCCGTACGCGACGGCGTCGCGGGTGTTGTGGGTCTGCAGATACCGCTCGCGGATACGGGTCAGCAGGAAGATCTCGTAGTCCATGGAGAGGCCGAACGCGATCGCCAGCACCAGCGGCGGAATCGTGCTGTCCAGCGACGAGATCGGCGCGAAGCCGAGCACCTCCAGCCAGCCCCACTGGAACACCGCGACCAGGCTGCCGTAGGCCGCCGCCACCGACAGCACCGTCATCAGCACGCCCTTGGCGGCCAGCACCGGGGAGCGGATCGCCACCAGCAGCATCACGAACGCGATCAGCGCCACGAACACGAACACCAGCGGTTGGGTCGCCGCCACCCGGTCGTCGAAGTCCTTGATCAGCGCGGTCGGCCCGCCGACGTCGATGCGGGCGCCGTCGAGTCCCGGGGTGTTCGGTAGCTCCGCGCGCATCCAGTTGACCGCGTCGCGGGCGGCCATGTCCTCGGGATCCACCGACAACACCGCCGAAAGCAAGGCGTGCCGGTAGTCCTCCCCGAACACCGGCGGTGTCACCGATATGACGTTGGGGCCCTGGGCCATTCGCTGCCGGATCGATTCCAGCACCGGTTCCTTCGACGGCGCCGATGCCGCATTGCCGTCGGGGAAGCTCACCAGCACCCGAACCGGGCCGAGCGCGCCGGGGCCCAACGCCTCAGCCGCCGCGTTGACGCCGCCGCGGATCTCGTGCGTCGGCTCGAACTGGCGTTGCATGCTGTTGCCCAGCACCATTGAAAATGCCGGGAACGCCAAAATCAGCAGCAGCGCCGACGCCGTCAGCGCCGACAGCCACGGGCGGCGCATCACCTGACCGGTCCAGCGGGTCCAGAACCGTGACTGGGTGGTCTCCGGCCTGCGGGACCAGTGCAGGTACGACGACCGTTTGGCCGCCCGCCGCCCGAACGTGGCCAGCACGGCAGGCGTCAGCGTCGTCGATGTCAGCACGGCCACCGCGACCGCGAGGATCGCGCCGGTGGCCATCGACTCCAGCACCGGGGTCGCGATCAGATAGATGCCGGTCACCGACGCGATCACCGTCACGCCGGAGAGCACCACGGCCAGCCCGGAGGTGGCCATCGCGGCGTCGGCGGCCTGGTCGGCGTCGCGGCCGGCGCGCAGTTCTTCGCGGAACCGCATGAGGATGAACAGCGAGTAGTCGATGGCCACGGCGATGCCGAACATGGACACCGTCGACGTGACGAACACCGACATCGTGGTGACCATCGACAGCAGGTAGACCAGGCCCATCGTCACCACTACCGTGCAGATGCCCAGCAGCAGCGGCATCGCCGCGGCCGCCAGCGAGCCGAACACCGCGAGCAATATGATCAGGACGATCGGAAGGTTCCACCGCTCGGCCTGAGCGATGTCGTGTTTGGTGGCCTGCGACGCGGCCGCGCCCAGTGCGCCCTGGCCGATGACATACAGCTTGACCTTGCCGTTGGCGATCTCGCCGGGGTCCTCGCCGTCGACGCCGACCTTCTCGCGCAGCTGTTTGGCGACATCGACGGCGCCGGTGTTGTCGAAGTCCAGCTCAAGCGTGACGACGTAGGGCCGGTCCGGTTGCGGCGGCGGCTGGCGCGGGGTGGGCACCGCCTTGACGCTGGGCACCTCGGCGGCCACCCGTTCCAGGTGCGCGACGGCGACGTTCATGTCCTCATACGACGCGTCGGCGCGCGGGGCGGCGACCAGCGCCAACGGGGACGCACCCTGGTCGGGGAAGTGCTCTTCGAGCTCGCGCTGCACGCGCAGCGACTGGGAGCCTTCCACCTCGAACCCGCCGCCGGTCAGCTGGCCGCCGTGGCCCAGCCCGAGATAGATCGACGGCACCAGAAGTAGCAGCCAAACCGCGAACACCGCCCAGCGATATCTGCGCAGGGTGCTGCTCAAGCGCATCATGAACTGCTGGATGGTGAACTCCCCATTTCTGCACGGCGTTTCGTAGCGTGAGCGTACAACAGGCTGTGGTATTGCGCGGTCGGGCGAACAACCTGCCAGCAACGCTTTAAGCACTTCTAATCCTGCCCTGTGGATAGCGTCGGCGCCGGTGTGGGCTGGCTGCGGGTTTCCTGTCCGACGCCGGTGGATGGGCCTGCGGAATTCGCGGGTCCGGCGCAGCAGATGGCAATATGTGCGCTGGCAGGTTCGCCGCGCTTTTCGTCGGCCTTGTCGTCGGGGACACCGCTGCCGCCGATCGCATGTTTTGCGAGGCAGCGCAAACGTCCGCCAGCCGTTAGGAGTGCCCATGCAACCGACCACCCGTGCCCTGCGACGCGGCCTCACCGCCGTGTTCGCCGCTACCGCCGCCGCAGGCGCAGTGGTGGCCGGGCTGACCATGCCGACGGGCCCCTTGACCCCGTCGGCGACGGCCGCCGCCGACCCGTGCGCGGCCAGCGAGGTCGCCAAGACGATCGGTTCGGTCGCCACGTCGATCGGCGACTATCTCGACGAGCATCCGCAGACCAACCAGGCGTTGACGACGATCTCGCAGCAGCAGGCCGGGCCGCAGTCGCTGGGTGCGCTCAAGGCCTACTTCGACGCGAACCCGAAGGCGGCCAAGGAGCTGCAACAGCTGCAGCAGCCGCTGGCTTCGCTGTCCAGCCGGTGCAAGCTGCCGCTCACCCTGCCCCAGCTGATGGGTCTGATGCAGCAGGCGCAGCAGTCCGTGCAGCAGCCGCCCGCGAGTTTGCCAGGGACGCTGCCGTCGGCGCAGAACGTGGGATTGCCCGATACGTCGGCCGCGGTGCAGTCGCCCGCGCGGTCGACGGTTTCGCCCGGCCCGGGCCGGTTGCCGGGGCCGGCCATCACAGGCTTGCCGTAGCCGCAGGCGACGCGAGCACCCGTGCAGGTGGGGGCCTGAACTGCGGTTTCGGACTTTCTTGCGGCCGGTTCATCGCAAGACAGGAAAGTCGGCGGACATTCTGCTTAGCTTTTCAGGGTTGGTCCCAGTTGGTTTATGTCGGTAACCGCCCACGGTTACGGCCACTCCACTTTCGACGAAGGAGCTTGTCCATGTTGCTCTCGGCCCGTTCTGCGCGACGTGCAGTAGCTGGCGCGGTCGGCACCGGCGCGATTGCCGGTGCGATGTTGTTTGGTGCTGCGACCGTGGCGCCGTCGGCCCTGGCCGACGCGCCACCGAACTGCACCGCGGCCGATCTGGCCGGTGTGGCATCCGGCGTCTCGGCTGCGACGTCGGCGTACCTGTTCACGCACCCCGATGTGAACTGGTTCTTCACCAGCCTCGAGGGTCTCGAGCGTGAGGACGTCCAGCCCAAGGTCAAGGAGTACCTGAACAACAATCCTCAGGTGCGTGCCGAGCTGACGAACATCCGTCAGCCGCTGGTCGACCTGAAGAACCGCTGCGGCGACACCAACGGTGACGGTCTCGCCGATCCCATCTGATAATCCGCGTGCCGGCTGGGCCGCCCGCGCAGCAGGACAGCGCGGGCCGCACCGTGCTGATGGTCGACGACGACCCGGATGTCCGGACGTCGGTGGCGCGCGGACTGCGCCATTCCGGGTTCGACGTCCGGGTCGCGGCCAGCGGTAAAGAGGCGCTGCGGCTGCTGTCCACGGAAACGCACGACGCGCTGGTGCTCGACGTGCAGATGCCGGAGCTCGACGGCGTCGCGGTGGTGACCGCGCTGCGCGCGTTGGGAAACGACATCCCGATCTGCGTGCTGTCGGCGCGTGACACCGTCAACGACCGCATCGCCGGGCTGGAAGCCGGCGCCGACGACTACCTGACCAAACCGTTCGACCTGGGGGAGTTGGTGGCCCGGCTGAACGCGCTGCTGCGCCGGTCGAGCCACTCCGACCAGTCGTCACACCCGATGACCGTGGGCCCGTTGACGATCGACACCGCACGCCGGTTGGTGTTCGTCGAAGGGGAGCGCGTCGATCTGACCAAGCGCGAGTTCGACCTGCTGGCCGTGCTGGCCGAGAACGCGGGCGTGGTGCTGAGCCGCCAACGGCTGCTGGAACTGGTCTGGGGCTACGACTTCGACGTCGACACCAACGTCGCCGACGTGTTCATCTCCTATCTGCGGCGCAAGCTCGAACGCGATGGGCTGCCGCGGGTCATCCACACGGTTCGCGGGATCGGGTACGTGCTGCGAGACGAGTCGTGAGCCACCACCGGCCCGACGAGGCCTGACGGGTGCGCGCACCGCGGTTCCTGCGCTCGGCGTCGCTGCGCACCCGGGTGGCGGTGGCCGCAGCGGTGGCCGCGGCCGCCGTCGTCGCCGCATTCACCGTGTTGACCTCGGTGGTGTTGGCGAACAACGATGACGAGCAACTGGATCGGCGCCTCGACGCGATCATCGCCGCGAGCATGCGGCCCAGCCAACTCGACGACCCACGCCAGGGCGTGCTGACAACAGGCCGGTCGGTGTCCGACGGCCAGGTGGTGTTCCAGCGCGGCTTCCAGCTGCCGCGGCTCGCACCGGGCACCGACACCGTGGAGGTCAACGGCGTGGAGTACCGGGTCCGCACCATCACCGTCGAGCAGCAGGGCGGGCTGCTGATGTCGGTCGGCATCCGCGCCGACAGCATCCTGTTGAGCCCGTCGCGGATCCCGGCCTACACCGCGGTCGGGGTGGTGACGGTGTTGATCGCCGGCGGGCTGGGATGGCTGCTCGCCGGCCCGGCGATCCGCCCGCTGCGCAACCTGACCGAGCACACCAAGCGGCTCGGCAAGGACACCGAGAAGCTGCCTGCGGTGCACGGGGTGCGTGAAGCCGAGGAGCTGTCCGAGGCGATGACCGAGATGCTGCGCCGGCTGGCCGCCGCCCAGCAGTCCACCACCAACTCGTTGCAGGCCGCTCAGGATTTCGCCGCCACCGCCGCCCACGAACTGCGCACCCCGTTGACCGCGATGCGCGCCGATCTGGACACGCTGCGGATCCACGACCTACCCGCCGATGAACGTTCGGAGGTGGTGGCCGACCTGGCCCGCGCGCAGCGCCGGGTGGAGGCGATCATCACCGCGCTCGGTCAGCTGGCGTCGGGTCAGCTCGCGCAGCCCAAGGACCGCGAGCTCATCGACGTCACCGACCTGCTCGACCGCGTCGCACGGGAGAACAGCCGGCCGGGCAGCCCTGCGCAGATCGTGGTGGACGCCGACGACCGCCTCGGCTCCATCTGGGGCTGGCCCAGCGGGCTGCGGCTGGCGGTGGACAACCTGGTGCGCAACGCGATTCACCACGGTCAGGCGACGCGGATCGTGCTCACCGCGCAGCGCCACGACACTGTGGTGACGATCGTCGTCGACGACAACGGCCGCGGCCTTCCGGTCGCCGAGCACCGATCGGTGCTGGGCCGGTTCGCCCGCGGCAGCACCGCCGCACCGGGCGGTTCCGGGCTCGGGCTGGCGCTGGTCGCCCAGCAGGCCACCCTGCACGGTGGCGACATCGAGTTGTCCGACGGTCCGCTCGGCGGGTTACGCGCCACGCTGACCGTGTCGTCCTCAGCGGCGGCTCACCATGACCGCGACGACGACGCGCCAGCCCAGTAGCAGCACCGCGGTCGAAATCGACGCCACCACAACGAAACTCGGCGCCACACCGGCTGAGGTCAGCTTGCGCAGCAGCATCCCCACCACGATCGTGCACACCCACACCAGCACGCCGGTCGGCACCACCGCGACCGGCCGGCGCCAACCGCGCGACACCAGCCAGCCGAGCGCGGCCCCGGACAGAAACGGCCACGCCGTCTCGGCGATGCCAGCCAGGTCGAGGCCTTCGGCGTGGCTGCGCCTGCCGACGGTACAGAACACGACGACGCAGACGAGGTCGGTGGCCAGCGCGGTCAGCGCAGGGCGGGTCTGCTCGTCGACGAGGGGCGGCATGCGGGCTCCAATCACGCCTGGGTGGCGTCGGCAATTGCGTCGGGGTCTATCTCCGACTCGGTACGGAACATGAAGAAGAACACCACCCAGCCGATGGCCGCGATGAACACCCAGCTGATCAGCCGGTAGATGAGCATCGCCGAGATCGCCGAAGCCAGCGTCATCCCGCTCGACACCAGACCGGGCACCAGCACCGCCTCCACCATCAGCAGCCCGCCGGGCATCAGCGGTATCGAGCCGACCGCGCGGGCGGCCACGTAGGCCACCACCACCCCGAGCAGCGAGGGCCGCTCCCCGGCCGCGTAGCAGGAGAACAGCAGCGTGGCCACGCCGGTAACCAGCGTGAACATCGACCACACGAACGCGACGCCCAGCTGCGGGCGTGACAGCTTCACCGACTCGAGCTGCGCGAGCGTCTCGCGCCACTTCGTCACACCGTTGTCCGCCGGTTTGGTGCGCAGATAGTTCACCCACGACAGCACCCGCACCCCGATGCCGTCGAGCAGTTCGGGCCGCGACGCGACCGCCTGGGCCAGCACGATCAGCAGAAGGAACCCGGCGAGCGTGAAGACCAGCGAGAAGGGGTTCTGCCGCGCGCCCAGAAAGAACGCGCTGCCGAGCCCGAGCAGGGTCAGGCTGATGACCTGCAGCGCGCCCGACATCACCAACTGCCACGACGCCACGACCGGTGTCGCACCCCAGATGCGTTGCTGCCGGTAGATGAACGTCGCCGACAGCACTGGGCCGCCGGGCAGCGTGGTGCTCAGCGAGTTGCCTGCGTAGAACGCCGCCTGAGATCGCCACTGCCGCACCGGAACCCCGGCGGACCGCAGCAGCTTGCGCTGGATGTCGCCGAAGAAGTGCATCGAGGCCAGCGCGGTGCCCACCGCGGCCAGCGCCCAGGCCCAGTTGGCGGTGTAGAGGCTGTGCCAGGCCTTGGCGAGCTGATCCCACACCAACCCGAGTTCGACGGCGAGGACGACGACCACGACGGCGATGACCACCCATCGCAGCCACCAGTACTTACCGCGGGCGGGGCGCCCTTGGCTGCGGGCCTCGCTCGCCGGCGCGTCGTGAGACACGACCTACAGGGTAGAGCGTGGCGGGCCCGATTCTGGGACCCATACGCAGTTCGGCCGATGCAGGCCTGCGGCCGTTACGCTAGCGGGATGCCCGCGGGTCTATCTGTGGATGACGAGGCGGTCAGCCCGCTCGTCCGGAAAGCCGCGGCGTGGTCGTGGCGACTGTTGGTGATCATGGCTGCCGTCGTGACCCTGCTCTGGGTGGTCAAACAGCTCGAGATCATCGTCGTCCCGGTTGCGCTGGCGACGATCCTGGCCGCGCTTCTGATGCCCGCCGTCGACTTCCTGCACCGTCGCGGTGCGCCGCGCGGCGGTGCGGTGGCGCTGATGCTGCTCGGCGGGTTCGCGGTCGTCGGCGGAATCATGACGTTCGTCGTCAGCCAGTTCATCGAGGGCGCACCGGCGCTCGTCGAACAGGTGACCCACAGCATCGACGGCGTCGGGAACTGGCTGACCGACGGCCCGCTGCGGGTCAGCGACCAGCAGATCGACCAACTGCAGAAGGCGGCGGTCGATGCGCTGCGCAACAACCAGGAGCGGTTGACCAGCGGCGCACTCTCCACGGCGACGACGGTGACCGAGATCGTCACCGGCGCGCTGCTGGTGCTGTTCACGTTGATTTTCCTGTTGCACGGCGGGCGCAACATATTCGCGTTCGTCACCCAGGTGTTTCCCGACCACGTGCGCGACCGGGTGCGCGACGCCGGCAAGGCCGGGTTCCGCTCGCTGATCGGCTATGTCCGTGCGACGTTCCTGGTCGCGCTGGTCGACGCGGTGGGTATCGGCACCGGTCTGGCCATCATGGGGGTGCCGCTGGCGCTGCCGTTGGCGTCGCTGGTGTTTCTCGGCG
This sequence comes from Mycolicibacterium holsaticum DSM 44478 = JCM 12374, assembly GCF_019645835.1. Lineage (NCBI taxonomy): Bacteria > Bacillati > Actinomycetota > Actinomycetes > Mycobacteriales > Mycobacteriaceae > Mycobacterium > Mycolicibacterium holsaticum. The sequence continues at coordinate 5,351,523 of NZ_CP080998.1, read as the reverse complement.
CGTTCATCCCGCTGGTCGGCGCCGTGATCACCGGGTTCCTTGCGGTGATCGTCGCGCTGATCGCCAAGGGCTGGATCTACGCGCTGATCACGCTGGGCTTGATCATCGCCGTGCAGCAGTTGGAGGGCCATGTCCTGCAACCGCTGGTGATGGGACGCGCGGTGTCCATCCATCCGCTGGCCATCGTGCTGGCGATCGCGGCGGGCGGGGTGATGGCCGGCATCATCGGGGCGTTGCTGGCGGTGCCGGTGATGGCGTTCCTCAACAGCGCGGTGCGGGTGTTGATGGCGCGGGACCCGGTGGCTGAGGAAGCCGCGCTGGCGGCCCAGGACGGCGGGCGGGTCGAGGCCGAACCCGACGAGGTGCCGTCGCCCTCAGCGGACTAACCCGACGCCGAGAGCCCGATCCGCACGCCGAGATTGACGAAATGGCGCAATCTTCCGGCACTTTCGCGCCGGTATGTCCCTTTGGGCGTTAGAGACGGCCTTCGCGCCGCAGCAGGTCCTGCGCGCTCACCCCGCCGCCGCGCCGCTTGGGCTCCTCGCCCTCACGGGTGTCGATCTTCTCCGTGGCCTCGGGATCGCCGCTGCTTTGCGGCGCGTTCCCCTTTTGCCGTACCGCGCGGAACGCCGTCGTGGCGTCGTCGTCCTGCGCGGCGTTGGTTGCCCTGCCCTCGGGCGGGTTGCCCAGCGTCGGAAGCGCTGTCGTCGGCTCGTTGCCGGGCTCGGGGCGCGGTGAGCGCGGCATCGCGCGGGTGGCCTCGGCCGACGGCCGTGCGGTTGGCGGTCCTTGTTTGACGGGCGGCGGCGGCCCGGGCGGTGTTGCGGTGCCGCGCAATTCGCCCAGCCACGACTCGATTTCACGGTCCTCGCGCGGCGCCTGCGGGGCAGGCGGAGCCGGCGGTTTGGCGGCCTGACGGGTCGCGGCGGCCGCACTGTTCACCGCATTGCGTACGGCGTTGCGGGCCATCGCGATCCGCGTGGTCGGCGGCTCCTCGGCCTTGGCTGCGCCCGGCATCCGCGTGGTGCCCGCGCCCGACGGCGCAGCGCCCGGCGTGGCGATCCGCGTCGTCGCACCGGAACGCGGCGGAGCCTCGGGCACCGGATGGGTCGGATCGTGCGGTGGCCGCGGCCGGCCCACCGGGCGCGGCGGGACCGGTGCGCCGGCACCCACCAACGCCTCCGGGCTTTCCGCGGTCTCCCGCACCGTCGGGCGCTTGCGTTCGTCGGGCAGTTCGGTTTCGCCCAGCCCCAGGCGCTCCTGGAGCCGCTTCATCCAGCGCGGCGCCCACCAGCAGTCGTCGCCGAGCAGCTTCATCACCGCGGGCACCAGGAACATCCTGACCACGGTGGCGTCCAGCAGCAGCGCGATCAGCAGGCCGAACGCCAGGTACTTCATCATCACCAGGTCGGAGAACACGAACGCGCCCGCGACGACGGCCAGCACCAGCGCGGCGCCGGTGATCAACCGGCCGGTGGTCGCGGTGCCGATCCGAATCGCCTCGGCGGTGGACATCCCGCGTTCGCGGGCCTCCACCATGCGGGACACCAGGAACACCTCGTAGTCGGTGGACAGCCCCCAGATCACCGCGATGATCAGGCCGATCATCGGCGCCATCAACGGTTGCGGGGTGTAGTTCATCACCCCGGAGCCGTGCCCGGTGACGAACATCCAGGTGAGCACGCCCATCGTCGAGCCAAGGGTCAGCGCGCTCATCACCGCGGCCTTGATCGGCAACACCACCGACCCGAACGCCAGGAACATCAGGATCGTCGTGGTGACGATCAGAAGCGTCACCATCAGCGGCAGCTTGTCGAACAGGCTGTGAATGCTGTCCTGCTCCAAAGCCGGTGTGCCACCGACGGATACCGTGATGCCCCGCGGCGGTGACAGGGCACGCAGCTCGTTGATCTTCTTGGCGGCGTCGTTGCGGTTCTCCAAACCGTTCTGGATCACCCGCACCGACGGATCCTTCGAGCCGCCCTCCTGAACGGCGCGCTCCTGCCACATCTTCGACGGGTCGTCCTCGGGTTCGATGAAGCCCGGCACCGTCATCGCCTTGTTGCGGATCTCGGCGACCTGCTGGTCGGTCACCGGCTCGCCGTCCTGGCGTTCCATCACGATCGTCAACGGTTCAGTGCGGAAGCCGGGGAAGTTCTTGTCGAACTCTTCCTGCGCCAGGCGCACCGAGTTGTCGGGCGGCAGATACTTTTCGCTGATGCCGCCCAGCGACAGCTGACCCAGCGGAATGATCAGCAGGATCATCACGATCACGATCGGCGCGGCGAACGCGATGGGACGCTTCATCACCCGATTGACCAGCTTGCCCCAGAAACCCTGCTCGACCTCGGCGCGGGTCTTGGTCTTCTGCGTCTTCTCCGCCAGCCACTCCAGGTAGACGCGCATCGGCTTCCAGTTACGGAAGAACGGCACCCGCAGCAGCGTGCGCACCCCGAGCGCGTCGACGTTGGGCCCGAGGATGGCCAGCGCGGCGGCCAGGACGGTGACCGACAGGATCGCCGCCAGCATCACCGAGGCGATGATCGCGTAGGTGATCGACTTGAGGAAGCCCTGCGGGAACAGCAGCAGCGGCACCGACGACGCCACCAGGATGACCGCCGAGAACATGACGGTACGACCCGACGTCATCACCGTGCGGCGCACCGCCGCCTCGGTGTCGTAGCCCTCGGCGATCTCCTCTCGGAACCGGCTGACCATGAACAGCCCGTAGTCGACCGCGATGCCCAGACCCATCAGCGTCACCACCGGCTGGGCGAAGAAGTGCACGGGCATGAACTCGGCGAGCAGGCGCATGATGCCCAGCGCGCCGGCGATCGTCAGACCGCCGATGAGCCCGGGCAGCGCGGCCGCCACCACCCCGCCGAACACGAAGAACAGCACCACACACACCAGCGGGATGGCCGCGATCTCCGCACGCCGCTGGTCCTCGCCGATGCTGCCGGTCAACTCGCTGGCCAGCGGGTTGAGCCCGGCCAGCTTGATGCGGCCGTCGTTGACCTGCTGCAGGTCGGGTTCGACGGCCTGATAGTTCTTCAGGATCTCGTCGTCGGTGTCGCCCTTGAGCGGGATGCTGATGAAGGTCTTGGACAGGTCGTCGGTCTTCATCTGCTGGACGGTCTCGCTGGCGGCGTCGGGCGCCTTCAGCCAGCCGACCCAGCCCACCACCTGATCCGGGTGATCCGCGACGAAACCGTCGAGCTCGCCGACGACGTCGCGCTGCCAGTCCGGGTTGTCGACCTTCTCCCCGTCGGGCGGGGTGAGGATGGCCACCACATGGCTGGTGCGGTCGCGGCCGTAGACCTCGTCACCGACCACCGACGCGTGCACGGACTCGCTGCCCTCGTCGTAGAAGCCGCTTTGGGTGACGTGGTCGCCCAGGCTGATGCCGAACACACCGCCACCAAGGCACAGTGCGACCATGATGCCGATGACGATGTATCGAAACCGGTACACCGTTCGACCCCACCAGGCGAACACGTAAGCTCCTTACGTTGACAAAGTCTTGTTGACGACGCTGCGCATTTCAGTTGTTGACGCGCGAGGTCAGTAGCGAGGACAGCGGCCGGAATGGCTGCAGCCATGCCCCCTGCTCGGGCAGCGAATCAAGGCCGATTCGCGGTAGCGGCTCCCGGAACACACCAGGTATGTCCTCCAGGTCGACGAACTCCAAGGTATCCGACGCTAGCGCCCAGCTGGCATGTTCGCGAAATCCGAGCACCGCCACCGGTATGCCGTCTCGGGCGATCTCCTCCAACGGTTGTTTGAACGCCTGCCCGTCGGCGGACGCCACCAGAACACCGGCCAGTCCCTCGCTGCGGCGCAACGCGATGTGGCTCAGCATGTCGGTGTCGACGTCACTGTCCTCGTCGATCTTCGGTTTGGCGAAGACCGCGAAACCAACGTTACGCAACGCTTCCACCCACGGTCGCACGACGTCGGCGCTGCCTGGGGCGATGTTGGTGAACACGGTGGCTTCCGGTTCCAGCGAGACAGCTCGGGCGGTGCCCTCGAGCTGGGCGGCCAGCTCGGCCGTGCGGGCCAGCAGCCAGCGCCCGAGCGCGTCGAAGCGGGGCCGGTGCGCGGCCGTCGGCCTCCCACCGAGGATCGACCCGAGACCCATGTCCAGGTTGGGGGCGTCCCAGACCAGCAGCACCCGCAACGTGGCCTCCGCCGGCGGCGATGCGTCGGGCGGCGGGTCCGCCCCGATCTGCCGTAGGTCTTCGGTGAGGCTCATGACCGCTTCTCCCAGAGCAGTTCGGCGACGGCGCTGCCGGCACGTTGCGCCTTGTTCTCGTACTTGGTGACCGGGCGTTCGACGGAGATCGGCAGGTCGTCGGTGTCGGTGACCCGGCGCAGCCGGGGTTCGGCGTCGCCCACCTCGGCGATGTGTTCGGCGTAACCGGCGTGGTCGGTGGCGACGTGCAGCACACCGCCGGGCCGTAGCCGGTCGGCGATCAGCGCGACGGTCGACGGCTGCAGCAGCCGACGCTTGTGGTGGCGCGCCTTGGGCCAGGGGTCGGGAAAGTAGACACGCACACCGGTCAGCGAATCCGGGCCGAACATATGGGCCAGCACGTCGACGCCGTCACCGCGCACCAGTCGGATGTTGGACACCCCGTCGCGGTCGATTCCCGACAGCAACTGTGCCAACCCGCGCCGGTAGACCTCCACGGCCACAATGTCCAGGTCGGGCTCGGCCTTGGCCATCGCCAACGTCGAAATCCCCGCACCGCAGCCGATCTCCACGACCACCGGCGCCCTGCGTTTGAACCACGCCTCGGTGTCCAGCCGCGGGGCGGGTCCGTCCGCGTCGCGCGCATGGGTGCCGATCTCCGGCCAGAGCCGGTCCCAGGTCGCCTGTTGAGCTGCCGAGAGCGTCGTGCGCCGGGTCCGGAAGCTGGTGACCCGGGGATAGCGATGCTGCCCGTCGGCGACGTCGGGCGCGGGAGCCGACCCGTCGGCGACGTCGGGCGCGGGAGCCGACCCGTCGGCGACGTCGGGCGCGGGAGCCGACCCGTCGGCGACGTCGGGCGCGGGAGCCGACCCGTCGGCGACGTCGGGCGCGGGAGCCGACCCGTCGGCGACATCGGGCAGATGCATCCGTCCATGGTCGCTCATGTGCGCTCCGGTACCCGCATCGTGGTACAGATTGATACCCAACAGTTGCCTTTTACTGGTATGTGGCGGGCTATCCCCAGCAACGACAACTGCCGCTCACCTCATGAGGGTGGCAGTGTCACCATCGTCAGTGGGGAAGGGGCGCTCGATGCGGCGCCTGCCGACCAGGATAGGGAAGGCCGCCAGATTTTCGTCGACGCGCTGACACAGCTGGCCACCGACAGCCGCAATCCGCGGCTGAGGTCGATCATCAGGCGGTTGACCGCGCCGCTGCGCGTCGCCGTGCGCGGTCGCCGCGGTGCCGGCTGCACGACGGTGCGCGCCGCGCTGACGGCCGCAGGCGTCCCCGTCACACCTGACGTGGCCGTCGCCGACGTCGACGTCGTGGTGATCGCCGAGGTGCTCAAGCCCGAGGACGCCACGCTGATCGGCGCGTCTGAGCGCCCGACCGTGGTGGTGCTCAACAAAGCCGACCTGGCCGGGTTCGGCGCGGGCGGACCGTTGGCGCCCGCGCATCGCCGCGCCGCGCGTTACCGCGCGCTGACCGGTGCGCCGACCGTGCCGATGGTCGGGCTGCTCGGCGCGGTCGTACTCGACGACGCGATGCTCACCGCACTGACGGCGCTGGTGGGTCAGCCCGCCGACCTGACGTCGACCGACGCGTTCGTGCAGTGCGCGCACCCGGTGCCGGTGCCGGTGCGACGACGCCTGCTCGACGCGCTGGACCGGTTCGGCATCGCGCATGCGGTGCTCGCGCTCGGCGACGGCACCGAACCCGCCGCGCTGCCCGCGCTGCTGCGCAGGCACAGCCTGCTCGACCGGGTCGTCGCGCACGTCGACGCCGCCGGCGCCCCGCTTCGGTACCAGCGCATCCGGTCGGCGATCACCGAATTGCGGGGGCTGGCCGCACAATCCGGCGACGATCGGTTGACCCGGTTCCTGGCGGGCGACGACGCGGTCGTCGGGGTGATGGCCGCCGCCGTCGACGTGGTGCAGGCCGCGGGTGTGCACGTCGACGCGGGCGACGATCCTGCCGCGCACCTGCGCCGCGCCGTGCAGTGGCGCCGGTACGGCAACGGCCCGGTCGGCGCACTGCACCGCGAGTGCGCCGCCGACATCACCAGGGGCTCGCTGCGGCTGCTCGGGCGGTCACGATGAGCGACCCGATCGCCTCCGCCGACGCCGTGGTTGTCTCGGCCGAACCCGACTTGAGCCCGCCCGCGGTGCGCCGCCGCGACGCGGTGCTGGTGACCGGGCCGTGGCTGGCGGGCGTCACCAGCGTGGTCGCGGCGCTGCAGGCGCGGATGCCCGAGCACACGTTCGTCGAGGCCGACGAGTTACGGCAGGCCGACGCGCCGACCGCCGTGGTGGTCGTGGTGTCGGCGGTGGCGCCGTTGACCGAATCCGACGGCGCGCTGATCGATCGGGCGAGCCGCCATACCGACCTGGTGGTGGGCGCGGTGGCCAAGATCGATGCGCACCGCAACTGGCGCGACGTGCTGGCCGCCGACCGCGCCGCGCTTGCCGACCGGGCACCGCGATACACCGACATGGCCTGGGTCGGGGTGGCCGCGGCGCCCGACCTGGGTGACCCCCGTCTCGACGCGTTGGTGGACGTACTGCGCGACCGGCTCGCCGATCCCGATCTGGAGCGACGAAACCGGTTGCGCGCGTGGGAGACCCGGCTGCAGGCCGAGATCGACCGCTACCGCGCCGACGGCGACGGCCTGGACCGCCAGGCCCGCGTGGAGGCGCTGCGCACCGGGCGTGAGGAAGTCGTGCGCGGTCGGCGGCTGGCGAAGTCCGAGCACACGATCGCGCTGCGCAGCCAACTGCAGCAGGCCCGTCTGCAGCTCACCTACTTCGCGCGCAACCGCTGCACGTCGGTGCGTGCCGAACTGGCCGAGGACGCGTCGCAGACGGGCCGGCGCCGGTTCGGCGACTTCGAGTCCTACGTGCGCAGGCGGGCCGGCGACGTCGTCGCCGAGGTCGACGAAGGGGTCACCGCCCACCTTCGCGACATGGCCTCCGGGCTGGGCCTGCCCGCGCCGCCGCTGCCCGCGCCGCCGTCGGTCCCCGACATCCCGGCGCCGGCGCTGAAGTCGCGACGGCTGGAGACGCAGCTGATGACGATCCTCGGCGCCGGTTTCGGGCTCGGCGTGGCGCTGATGGTGACCCGACTGTTCGCCGGGCTGGCGCCGGGGTTGACGGTCGCCGGCCTGTTGGTGGGCGGATTGGTGGGGCTGATGGTGACGGTGTGGGTGGTGGGGATCCGCGGGCTGTTGCAGGACCGCGCGGTGCTGGACCGCTGGGTCACCGACGTCACCGGCACGCTGCGCTCGGCGGTCGAGGAACGGGTCGGCAGCCGCGTGCTGGCCGCCGAAACCGCGCTCACGTCCGAGCTGAGCGCCCGCGAGCAAAGTGACAGCGCCTGCGCCGAGGACCGCATCGCCCAGATCAACGCCGAACTGCGCGAGCACGCGATGCAGACCGCGCGTGCGGCCGCACTGCGCGACCAGCGGTTGCCGTCGCTGCAGAGCGCGCTGGAGGCCGTGCGGGCCGAATTGAGGGAAAAGCGCGCCGACTGAATCGATAAACCGCCGAAAAGCCTTTTCTGAATCGTTCCTGTGAGTGAACGGACATAGTCCCGCATTACCACGGCTACGTCACGGACGATAACCTCGTATATAGGGACGACCGATTTCCCGGCCTTTCCTGTCGGGCCGGCGCACTCGGTGCCTGGGTCCTGGCAGAAACCGTACACAGGAGATTTTGATGACCGCAGCGACTATTCCGGGTCTGGATACCGCACCGACGAAGCACAAAGGGCTGCTCGCCTGGGTCCAGGAGGTCGCGGAGTTAACACAGCCCGATCGGGTGGTCTTCACCGACGGCTCCGACGAGGAGAACGCGCGGCTGTGCCAGCAACTCGAAGCGGCTGGCACCTTCACTCGCCTCAACGACGAAAAGAAGCCCAACTCCTACCTCGCGCTGTCTGATCCCTCGGATGTGGCGCGCGTGGAATCGCGCACCTTTATCTGTACCGAGCGGGAAATCGACGCCGGACCCACCAACAACTGGAAAGACCCCGCCGAGATGCGCGGGATCATGACCGAGCTGTACCGCGGCTGCATGCGGGGCCGCACCATGTATGTGGTGCCGTTCTGCATGGGCCCGCTGGGCGCCGATGATCCCAAGCTGGGTGTGGAGATCACCGACTCCGAATACGTCGTGGTGTCGATGCGCACGATGACCCGGATGGGCAAGGCCGCGCTGGACAAGATGGGCACCGACGGCTTCTTCGTCAAGGCGCTGCACTCGATCGGCGCGCCGCTGGTTGCGGCCGACGGCTCGCAAAAAGATGACGTGCCGTGGCCGTGCAACGACACCAAGTACATCAGCCACTTCCCGGAGACCCGTGAGATCTGGAGCTACGGCTCGGGTTACGGCGGCAACGCGCTGCTTGGCAAGAAGTGCTATGCGCTGCGCATCGCGTCGGCGATCGCCCACGACGAGGGCTGGCTCGCCGAGCACATGCTGATCCTCAAGCTGATCTCCCCGGAGAACAAGTCCTACTTCGTCGCCGCGGCGTTCCCGTCGGCGTGCGGCAAGACCAACCTCGCGATGCTGCAGCCCACCCTGCCGGGCTGGCGGGCCGAGACCGTCGGTGACGACATCGCCTGGATGCGGTTCGGCAAGGACGGCCGGCTCTACGCCGTCAACCCCGAGTTCGGCTTCTTCGGCGTCGCGCCCGGCACCAACTGGTCGTCGAACCCGAACGCGATGAAGACCATCGAGGCCGGCAACACCGTGTTCACCAACGTCGCGCTGACCGACGACAAGGACGTGTGGTGGGAAGGCCTCGAGGGCGACCCGCAGCACCTCATCGACTGGAAGGGCCGGGACTGGACGCCGGGCTCCGACGAGAAGGCCGCGCATCCGAACTCGCGCTACACCACCCCGATCTCGCAGTGCCCGACGCTGGCGCCCGAGTGGGACGACCCGCAGGGTGTGCCGATCTCGGCGATCCTGTTCGGCGGCCGGCGCAAGACCACGGTTCCGCTGGTCACCCAGGCCCGCGACTGGCAGCACGGGGTGTTCATCGGCGCCACGCTGGGTTCCGAGCAGACCGCGGCCGCCGAGGGCAAGGTCGGCACCGTGCGCCGCGACCCGATGGCGATGCTGCCGTTCCTCGGCTACAACGTCGGCGACTACTTCGCGCACTGGATCAACATCGGCAAGCAGTCCGACGAGTCCAAGATGCCGAAGATCTTCTTCGTCAACTGGTTCCGCCGCGGCGACGACGGCCGGTTCCTGTGGCCCGGGTTCGGTGAGAACAGCCGTGTGATGAAGTGGATCGTCGACCGCATCGAGCAGCGCGCCGGCGGCCGCACCACCCCGATCGGCATCGTGCCGACCGCCGAGGACCTGGACCTGTCCGGCCTCGACGTCGACCCCGCCGACGTCGACGCCGCGCTTGCGGTCAACGTCGAGGAGTGGCGCGATGAGCTTCCGCTGATCGAGGAGTGGTTCGAGTTCGTCGGCGAGAAGCTGCCGACAGGCATCAAGGACGAGTTCGACGCCCTCAAGCACCGCCTGACCGAAGGCGAGTAACCAACCCTCGCCGGCCCGGACCCTGGGGTCAGCCGCCGTCGAGGATGAACTCGGCGGCGCGCCCGGCCCAGGCCATCGTCGGGCCCATCAGGTTGCCCGAGATCATCGTGGGCTGGCTGGCGCAGTCCACGATGCGCAGCCCGTCGATCCCGCGCACCCGGCAGCGGTCGTCGACGACGTCGTCGTCGTCGGGTCCCATCGCACAGGTGGCGACCGCATGGCTGCCGGTGGCGCCGGTCGCGGTGATGCCTGCCAGGATCTCGTCGTCGGACTGCACGTCGGGCCCCGGGCGGCTCTCGGTCGCGACCTTCTCGGCGATGGGTGACTGCTCGAACCACTGCCGCATCCGGCGCAGCAACGCGATGCTGGTCTTGCGGTCGTAGTCGGTCGCGAGGTAGTTCGCGTCGACGGTCAACGGTGCGTCCGGGTCGGCCGAGGTGATCCACACGCTGCCCTCTGACGTCGAGCGCAGCACCTCACCCATGCACGACACCCCGCCGACGTCCTCGACGCCCGCGGGCGCGTCGGGACGTACCGAACCCACCGACATCATCCGCACCAGCACCTGCGCGTCCACCCGCGCCACCTCGGGTGTGGTCTTGAAGATCGCCATCACATCGCCGGTGGGCGTGGCCAGCGGCCCCTTGCGGTTGGCGAGGTACTTCAGCGCCGTCAGGCCCTTGGCCCTGGTGTTGCGCAGCAACCGGTTGTAGCCGATGTCCTCGGCCAGTCGATAGGTGTTGATGACGCAGAAGTGCTCGAGCATCCGGCGCCCGACGTTGGTCCGCTCGAGGTACACCGGAACGCCGGCGGCGTCGAGCACGTCGCGCGGCCCGATTCCGGAGAGCTGCAACAGCTTCGGTGATTCCAGCGCACCCAGCGCCATGATCAGCTCGCGGCGCGGCCGCAGCTGGCTGGTGTTGCCTTGGGTGCGGACCTCGACACCGGCCGCGCGGCCGTTTTCGAACACCAGCCGGAGCGCCTTGGTGTTGAGCGCCAGATGCAGGTTGGGCCGCTTGAGTGCGGGCCGCAGAAACGCCTTGGCGGCGGTGATGCGTCGTCCGCGCTGAATCGTGGCCATCGCCGGGCCGACGCGCTCGCCGTCGAACTCGTTGTAGTCGGCCACGCTGCGCAGCCCGAGCTTCACCCCGGCGTCGATCAGGTCGAACACCAACTGGTCGGGATCGCGCGGGGTGGTGACCGCGAGCTCGCCACCCGCGCCGCGCGTCGGCGACGCCCCGAACTGGTTGTCCTCGAAGGCCTTGTAGACGGGCAGGATGTCCTGCCAGCCCCAGCCGGAGTTGCCGCGGCGCACCAACTCGTCGTAGTCCTCGCGGTCGCCGCGGTTGTAGACCAGGCCGTTGATCGCGGTCGACCCGCCGAGGACTTTGCCGCGCGGCCAGATCTCGGTGCGGTTCTCGGGCCCGAACGGCTGCAGCCGGTAGCTCCACGAGTACGCGTCGTTGCCGAAAAGGGCGGCGCTGATCATCGGCACGTGGATGTAGGGGTTGCGGTCGCGGCCACCCGCTTCGACCAGCAACACCTCGTTGTTGGGGTCCGCGGACAGCCGATTCGCCAGCACGCAGCCCGCCGCGCCCGCTCCGAGGATGACGTAGTCGTACTCGGCCATGGGGGTGGCTGTCCTTTCGTCGTTTGCTGCGCGCGCCGGTCGACCGCCGTGTTCGCCAGCAAACAGGTTACGGGAGCTTGGCCGCCGCCGACCTCCGAGACCCTCTTGACACCCGTCAAGTTCGTTCGTCGTAAAGTCTCTACATGCAGATTCGCGAACATGCCGAGGCCACGCCCGACAAGCCCGCCGTCATCATGCATCCGAGCGGCACGGTGGTGACGTTCGGCGAGTTGGAGGCACGCGCCAACCGACTGGCCCACCATTTCCGCCAGGCCGGGTTGGTCGAAGGCGACACGGTCGCGGTGCTGATGGAGAACAACGAGCACCTGCACGCGGTGATGTGGGCGGCCCGGCGCAGCGGTCTGTACTACGCGGTGATCAACACACATCTCACCGCCGCCGAGGCGGCCTACATCGTCGACAACAGCGGCGCCAAGGCGATCGTCGGCTCACAGGCGTTGCGCACCCTCTGCGAGGAGTTGGCAGATCACCTGCCCGCCGGTCTGCCGGATCTGCTGATGATCGCCGACGACGATCTCGACGGCTGGCAGCGTTACCCCGAATGTGTGGCCCACCAACCCAGCACGCCGATCGATGACGAGATCGAAGGCGACCTTCTTCAGTACTCGTCGGGAACCACCGGTCGGCCCAAGGGAATCCGGCGTGAACTACCCCACGTGCACCCCTCCGAATCGGCCAACCTGCTGTCGGCGCTGCTGATGGCGATCCAAATGGACAGCGAATCGGTGTATTTGAGCCCGGCGCCGCTGTACCACACCGCGCCGTGTCTGTGGACGATGGCCGCCCAGGCGATGGGTGTGACCACGGTCGTGATGTCCAAGTTCGAGCCCGAGTCCGCACTGCAGGCCATCGAGAAATACCGGGTCACCAGCGGGCAGTTCGTGCCGGCGATGTTCGTTCGGATGCTCAAACTCCCTGAGTCGGTTCGCAATTCCTACGACGTGTCCAGCATCAAGCGGGTGGTGCACGCGGCCGCGCCGTGTCCGGTGGACATCAAGATGCAGATGATCGACTGGTGGGGCCCGGTCATCGACGAGTACTACTCGTCGTCTGAAGGTGCCGGCATCACGTTCATCACCGCCGAGGAGTGGCTCAAGCGGCCGGGTTCGGTCGGCAAACCGTTGCTGGGCGAGGCGCACGTGCTCGACGAGAACGGCGACGAGGTGCCGCGTGGGCAGGAAGGCCAGATCTACTTCGCCATGGCCGGCATGGAATTCGTCTACCACAAGGATCCGGAGAAGACGGCCGAGTCCCGGGACCGGCGCGGCTGGGTGACCGTCGGCGACGTCGGCTATCTCGACGAGGACGGCTACATGTTCCTCACCGACCGCCGCCACCACATGATCATCTCGGGCGGGGTGAACATCTATCCGCAGGAGGCCGAGAACCTCCTGGTCACCCATCCCAAGGTGATGGACGCCGCGGTGTTCGGCGTTCCCGACGACGAGATGGGACAACGGGTCCACGGCGTGGTGCAGACCGTCGACCCGGCCGACGCCACCCCGGAATTCGCCGAGGAGTTGCTCGAGTGGCTGCGCGAACGGTTGGCGCACTACAAGTGCCCGCGGGCCATCTCGTTTGAAACGCAGCTGCCGCGCACGGAGACCGGCAAGATGGTCAAGCGAGAGCTGGCCGAAAAGTACTCGTGACCGCCAAGAGCGCAGTCGAGCTCGCCGGGGGCATCCTCGTAGCCGTCGAAACACCCAGTGACGGAGCCACATTCACGTTGTCCGAGCACGACACCGAGGACCGTCGGGTCGTCACCGTGTCGTCGGTGCCCGACGCGCTCGGCGAGTTACGCGAGCGTTGCGCGCGGTGGCCGCAGGCCGCGGCCGTGTGTGACGACGTGCTTCGTGCCGTCGACCCCGCCGCACCGGCGTTCGGCGGCGTCATCACCGAGTCGCTGGCCTACTCGACGCTGCAGGCCGGCGGTGAGTTCGCGCGCTGGCTGGCCGAACGTGGACCCGCCGCGCCGGTGGACATCCCCGAGCCGGTGCAGGCCGACCGCGTCGAGGACACCCTGTACGTCCGGTTCAACCGACCGCAGCGGCACAACGCCTTTTCCACCGACGCCCGCGCCGCGCTGCTCGAGGCGCTCGAGGTCGCCCGGCTCGACCCGTCGGTGCGCGAGGTGGTGCTCTCCGGCAACGGCCGATCATTCTGCAGCGGAGGCGATCTCGCCGAGTTCGGCACCTTCGCCGACCCGGCCAGCGCGCATCTGGCCCGTACCCGCCACAGCCCTGCGCTGGCGCTGGCCGAGCTGACCGGGCGCCTCGGGCGTCGCTGCCGTGCGGAGGTGCACGGTCAGGTGCTGGGCAGCGGGCTGGAGATGGCGGCGTTCTGCGGCTGGGTGCAGGCCCGCGGCGACGCCGTCTTCGGGCTGCCCGAGCTGCGGCTCGGGCTGATCCCCGGGGCCGGCGGCACGGTGAGCATCACCGGACGCATCGGCCGGTGGCGCACCGCGTATCTGGTGCTCTCGGGTCAGACGATCGACCCGCCGACGGCGCTGCGGTGGGGTCTGATCGACGCCATCGAGTGATTTCGGTGTAGTTCGTCAACCCAGGCGTGACAAAGCGAAATCGCAGGGCTAGCCCGAGCGGCGCAGCGTGACGCGGTAGGTGTACTGCTCGGGCAGGAAGTGGCTCACCGACAACTCCACGGGTCTGCCGCGGGCATCGGAGTACAGCCGGTCCACCCGCAGCATCGGATGCCCGACCGCGCATCCCACCGCGTCGGCCACCGCGTCATCGGCGGCTGCCACCGTGATCCATTGCGCCGCTTCGGTGATGGGCTCGGCCAGATGCGGCTCGAGCAGCCCGATGACGGTCTGGGTGCCCACCGCTCCGTAGGCCAACTCGGGCGCCGACGACACCGCGGCCGCGACCGACGGCACCAGGTGCACGGTCGTCGACACGAACGGCACACCGGGATCGGCCCCCGGCTCGGCAGCATGCAACCGGCGAAACACCACCGAGAACACCACGTCGTCGTCGAGGCGCAACCGGCTGGCCGCGTCCACATCCACCCGCCTGCGCAGCCCGGACAGCACTTCCATGGTGGTGTCGTCGGACAGGCTCATCAGGTCCTCGACCGACCCGAGCTGGCGCAGGTAGCGGCGGTCCGGATCGCTGGCGTAGGTGCCGCGACCGGGCACCCGGTACACCACGCCTTCGGCCACCAGGTCCTGAAACGCCCGTCGCACTGTCTGCCTCGACAAGCCGTGCGCGACAACCAGTTCCGACTCGGTAGGCAGGCGGGTTCCGTCCCGGTAGCGGCCCGCGGCGATCTCGTCGCGCAGCTGTTCGCGCAGCGTCTGGTACGCGGGAAGCGCCTTCACCTATATCCCGCCCCTGGCGACGAGCTGCGCGGCGATCACGTTGCGCTGGATCTCGTTGGTGCCCTCGCCGACGATCATCAGCGGTGCATCGCGGAAGTACCGCTCGACGTCGAACTCGGTGGAATAGCCGTAACCGCCGTGGATCCGGACCGCGTTCAGCGCGATCTCCATGGCGACCTCGGAGGCGAACAGCTTGGCCATACCCGCCTCCATATCGCAGCGTTCCCCGCTGTCGTAGCGCTGCGCGGCGTACAGGGTGAGCTGGCGCGCGGCGGTCAGCTTGGTCGCCATGTCGGCCAGGTAGTTACCGACGGACTGGTGCTTCCAGATCGGCTGGCCGAAGCTCTCGCGCTCCTGTGCGTAGCGCAGCGCATCCTCCAGCGCCGCGGTCGCCACCCCGAGCGCGCGCGACGCCACCTGAATCCGGCCTGTCTCAAGGCCTTTCATCATCTGGGCGAAACCCTTACCCGGCTCTGCACCGAGAATCGCCGACGCGGGCACCCGGCAGTCCTCGAACGTCAGCTCGCACGACTCCACGCCCTTGTAGCCGAGCTTGGGCAGATCGCGCGAGACGATCAGGCCCGTCGTACCCGATTCGACCAGCACGACCGAGATGCCCTTGTGTTTCGGCGTGGCCGCGGGATCGGTCTTGCACAGCAGGGCGATCAAGCCCGACCGGCGCGCGTTGCTGATCCACGTCTTGGAGCCGTTGATCGTCAAACCCTCGCCGGGGGAGGGCAGCGCCGTGGTCTTCATGTTCTGCAGATCGCTGCCACCGCCGGGTTCGGTCAACGCCATCGTCGCCCGCAGCTCACCGGTGGCCATCGGCGGCAGATACCGCTGCTTTTGCTCCTCGGTGCCGAACAGGTCGAGCAGCTTGGCCACCACGGTGTGCCCACCCATGGCGCCGGCCAGGCTCATCCACCCGCGCGAGAGTTCCTGCGTCACCTCGACATAGCACGGCATCGACACCGGTGAACCGCCGTAGGACTCGGGGATCGCCAGCCCGTAGATGCCGATGCGTTTCATCTGCTCGATCCACGCCTCGGGATAGGCGTTGGCGTGCTCGACCTCGCGGACCTGGGGTTTGACGTCACGGTCGATGAATGTCCGCACAGTCTCGACCAGCATCGTTTCTTCGGCGTTCATGTACGGCCATATTGACACTTTGTGCGGCCTAATGCCAGCATGGGCAGGTGTGAGCGGCCCCTATTTTGACGACCTCCACGTCGGACAGGTATTCGACACCGCACCGTCGATGACGTTGACCCCCGGCGCGGCCGCTGTTCACCAGGCGATCATCGGCGACCGCCTGCGCCTGGCCCTGGACAGCGAGCTGACGCGCGCGGTCACCGGTGCGTCGCGTCCACTGGCGCATCCCGCCCTGGTGTGCGACGTGGCGATCGGCCAGACGACCCTGGTCACCCAGCGCGTGAAGGCCAACCTGTTCTACCGCGGCCTGACGTTTCACCGGTTTCCGGTTATCGGCGACACGCTGTTCACCCGCACCGAGGTGGTCGGGCTCAAACAGAACTCCGCCAAACCCGGCCGCGCCCGCACGGGGCTGGCGGCCCTGCGGATGACGACGGTGGACGACGTCGGGCGCCTCATCCTCGACTTCTACCGCTGCCCGATGCTGCCGCTGCGCGACGGGGCGCCCGACACCGGCCACGCCGACGACCTGTCGACCATCGGCACGCCCGAACCCGACCTGCCCGACCCGACGGCGGACTGGGACGCCGACGCATACCGGGCCAAAGTGCCCGGCGCCCACTTCGACGCCGGCCTCGCGGGCACCGTGCTGCACAGTTCGGCCGACCTGGTCAGCAGCGCACCCGAACTGGCCCGGCTGACGCTGAACATCGCTGCCACCCATCACGATTCCCGCGTGGCCGGCCAACGGCTGGTGTACGGCGGGCACACCATCGGCCTGGCACTCGCGCAGGCCAGCAGGCTGCTGCCCAACCTGGTGACGGTGCTCGGCTGGCAGTCGTGTGACCACACCGGACCGGTGCGCGAGGGCGACACCCTCTACAGCGAACTGCACGTCGACGGCGCCGAACCACTGCCCGACGGCCGGGGCGGGGTGCTGAAACTGCGGTCGCTGGTGTACGCGGTCGGTGAACCCGACCGGCAGGTGCTCGACTGGCGGTTCACCGCGCTGCAGTTCTGACGCTGACGGGACCCCTTGCCGAAGGCGCATCAGCCGCAACCACAATGGGGGCATGGCCTCCTTGGTCGTCCCGCACGCCGTGCTGGTTTCGGCACGGCGGGTCGCCGGGGCGTTCGGCCAGCTCACCGGCGTCGAGGTGGACGCCGACGAACTCCTCGCCGGCCGGGCCACGATGCTCGGGCTGTCGCCGAAGGGCCGCGTCTCCGCGGGCGGCGCCACCCACCTGATGCTCAGCCGCGACGGATGGTGCGCACTGACCCTGTCGCGTGCTGAGGACGTCGAGGCAGTTCCGGCGTTGCTGTCATGCGACACCGTCGGCGACGATCCGTGGCCGGCGGTGCACCGATGGGCGGCCGAGAACGACTCCGCCGACGTCACCGAACGCGCACGCCTGCTGGGTCTGCCCGCCGCGGCCCTCGGGGAGACGCCTGCCGGGCCGCCGCGGCGTTATCCGTTCGGCGCGGCCACCATCCCGCGTGACCCGGCCGGTCTGCTGGTGGCCGATCTGTCGTCGATGTGGGCCGGGCCGCTGTGCGGACAGTTGTTGGCCCGTGCCGGGGCCACCGTGGTCAAGGTCGAAAGCGCCGCCCGGCCCGACGGTGCGCGCTCGGGCCCGGCCGCGTTCTTCAACTGGATGAACGCCGGAAAGCTGTCCTACGCCGCCGATTTCGATGAACCCGCCGGGCTGAAGGCATTGTTGTCGGCCGCCGACATCGTGATCGAGTCGTCGCGTCCGGCCGCACTGGCCCGTCGCGGGCTCGGCCCCACCGACGTGGCGCCGCGCGACGGCCGGATCTGGCTGCGGATCACCGGACACGGCACCGACGGCGAGCGCGCGAACTGGGTCGCGTTCGGCGACGACGCCGCGGCGTCGGGGTGTCTGATCGGCGGATCCGTCGAAAGCCCGACGTTCTGCGGGGACGCCATCGCCGACCCGCTGACCGGGCTGCAGGCCGCGCTGACGGTGGCCGAATCGCTGCGCGACGGCGGCGGTGAGCTGATCGAGATGTCCATGTCCGCCGTCGCCGCCACCTACGCCGAACTGCCGTACCTCGGCGAAACCGATTGCGCGGCAATGCCACAGCTCGACGCGCCCGCGGCCGCCCTTGGCGCGGACAACGCGGCCGTCGAGCAGCTGCTGGGCCTGGCGTCGTGCTGATCGCGCGCGCCGCGCTGCTCGATGGAACAGCCGCCGACATCCGCGTCGCCGACCACATCGTGGCCATCGCCGATCGGCTGCCCCCCGAACCGGGCGAACCGGTGTACGACGCCGCGGGCGCGACCGTCATCCCGGGACTGCACGACCATCACGTTCATCTGCGGTCTGCGGCCGCGGCGCTGACGTCCGTCCGCGTCGGACCCGGTGAGGCGCCCAGCCGCGCGGATCTGGCCCGGGTGCTGGCCACGGCCGAGGTCGGTGAGGACGGGTGGATCAGGGCGGTCGGCTACCACGAGGCGGTCGCCGGGCCACTGGACCGTGCCGTGCTCGACGAGCTGTGCCCACCGGTGCCGGTCCGCATCCAACACCGCAGCGGGGTGCTGTGGACGTTGAACTCGGCGGGGTTGGCCCGCGTCGGGCTGCCTGACCACCCCGACGGCAGGTTACCCAGCTCGGATTCGTCGTGGTCGGAACGGCTGCAGCGCAACGAATCCGGGCTGGCGCAGGTCAGCCGTCGGCTGTGCGCCTACGGCGTCACGGGCGTCACCGACGCCACGCCCGATCTCGGCGTCGACGACGTGGTGAAGCTGATGGTCGCGCACCGCCGCGGCGAGGTACGCCAGCGGGTGCACTGTCTGGCGCCGGGCAAGCGAATCCTGCACGACACCGATCTCGACCTCGAGGAGCTCACCGCCTGGATCACCGCACGGCACGCCGCCGGAGTGGCGGTCGCCGTGCACTGCGTGACCGCGGCCCAGCTGGTCATCACACTGTCGGCGCTGCAGACGGCGGGCACGCATCCGCAAGACCGCATCGAGCACGCGGCGGTGGTGCCCGAGGACACCCTGGCGCAGCTCGCCGAATGCGGTGTCACGGTGGTCACCCAGCCGAACTTCGTCTTCGAGCGCGGCGAGCAGTACCTCACCGACGTGCCGGCCGCCGAACATCACGAGCTGTGGCGGCTCGCCAAGCTGCGGGATGCCGGCGTGCCGGTGGCGCTTTCCACCGACCTGCCGTACGGTGACGCCGACCCGTGGCTGGCGATACGCGCCGCGGTGCACCGCACGACGGTCAGCGGCACGGTGCTGGGCGCCGACGAACGCGTCACGGCGGGCGCGGCGTTGAGCATGTTCTTCGGCACGCCCGAGCGTCCCGAGGTCCGAAGGACCGTCGACGTCGGCCAACCGGCCGACCTGGTGGTGCTGTCGGCGCCGCCGGCCGACGTGTTGGGCGAACTCGACGCGGCCATGGTGGCCGCCACGCTGATCGCCGGCGAGGTGGTCTATGAACGCGGCTGAGGTCAGGCCGCCGCGGGGGCCAGCGCCTGTCGCAGCATCGCGCACTGGCTGTTGAAGAACGCTTGGGACACAGCGGCTTTGGGTGCGATCCCGTCGAAGCCGTGAAACGCGCCGTCGACGACCTCGACCTCGCACGGCACGCCTGCGGCCGTCAGCCGTTCGGCATAGGCCAGGTCCTCATCGTGAAAGAGGTCCAGTGTCCCGACGCCGATCCAGGCAGGCGGCAGCCCGCTGAGATCCTCGCGGCGCGCGGGCACCGCGACGTCGGGGTCGGCGTCACCGAGGTAGGCCGACCAACCGAACCTGTTGCTCGACTGGGTCCACAGCCGATGACCCGGATTGTCCAGCTCGCGGCGTTCGGAGCTGCGGTCGTCGAGCATCGGATACACGAGCAACTGCGCCGCCACCGGCACCTCGCCGCGGTCGCGGGCCAATAACGCCAACGCCGCAGCCAACCCGCCGCCCGCGCTGGCCCCACCGATCGCCACCCGCGCGGGATCCACCGACGGCAGAGCCGCCAGCCAGGTCAACGCCGAATAGCAGTCCTCCAGCGAGGCGGGATACGGATGCTCGGGCGCCAACCGGTAGTCGACCGACACGACCGTGACCCCGAGTTCGCGGGCGAAACGGCGGCACAACACATCGTCCTGGGCCGGATGGCCGATGACGTATCCGCCGCCGTGGATCCACAACAGCGCAGGCTCCGTACCCGACCCGCCGCCCGGCCGGAACAACCGCACCCCGACCCCCGACGGCAGGGTCAGCGCCTCGACGTCGCGCGGTACCCGCCGCCACAGCGCTCGCGTCGCCATCCGGACCATGGGCAACGTGACCGGCGTGATGACCTGCTTGGGCATGAACCGCGCGGCGCGGCGCAGGTCGGGATGGAAGTTCGGGTGGGCACGGCGGGACGCTCGGTTACGTGGCACCCGACCAGTAAAGCCGCGACGTCAGTGGGTCGGCCGGAGATCATCGAAATCGATGGGTGCCAGGACGCGTGAAACATCTGTTGGCGTACCGGCGCGTGGCTCGTTCGGGCAGCCTCAACGTTTGCTCAGTGACAGAATTGCCGGATGCCGATTGACGTGGTCGGCCGTTCGGCCGAGCTCGCGACGATAGCCGCGTTCTGCTCGGCGGTGGACAGTTGGCCTGCCGGGCTACTTCTGGACGGCGAGGCCGGGATCGGCAAGACCACGTTGTGGTTGACCGCGCTGCAAGAGGCGCGCACCAACGGTTATCACGTGCTCTCCGCGCGGGCCTGGCAGGCGGAGTCCGTCCTGGCGTACGGCGCGGTGGCGGATCTGCTTTCGGGCATCGACCCCGCGCTGCTGTCGGCGTTGCCGGACGTCCAGCGCGTCGCGGTCGACCGCGTGCTGTTCCGCGGCAGCGGCGTCGGGCCGGATACCGATCAGCACGTCGCGGCGGCGGCGCTGCTGTCGGCAATCGCCGCGCTCGCCGCCCAGGCACCCGTCATCATCGGCATCGACGACCTGCAGTGGCTCGACTCGTCGAGTCGGGCGGTCATCGCCTTTGTGGCACGGCGGCTGCGCGGCCGGGTCGCCCTGATCGCAACCGAACGCACGACCTCCGAGTCCGCCGGCACGGTTCCGTGGCTGCACCTTCCGCGACCCGAGGCCCTCACCGTGGTCCGGATGCGCCCGTTGAGCCTGGGTGGTCTGCATCAGTTGGTGAGCAGCCGCCTGGGCCGGTCGCTGCCCCGCCCGACCATGGTGCGGCTCGCCGATGTCTCCGGAGGAAACCCCTTCTACGCCTTGGAAATGGCCCGCGGCCTCGATACCGGAACAGACCTGCCCGGAACGCTCGCCGATGTCGTGCGGTTGCGGCTCGCCGACCTCGACGAGGAAACCCGCGACGCGCTGCTGGCCGCGGCGAGCACCGCTGATCCGACCGTGGACCTGCTCGCACGGGCCACCGGCACGACGGCCGATCAGATGTTGGTGCAGTTGGAGGAAGCCGAAAGCCGCGGGATCGTCGACATCGTCGGTAACCGGGTGCGTTACACCCATCCGCTGCTGGCTCGCGGCGTGTACGCCGACGCGAAACCGGCCCGGCGCAGGCGGATCCACCGCGCGCTTGCCGACGTGGTCGAGCACCTCGAACTGAAGGCGCGGCATCTGGCCCTGGCATCCTCCCGCCACGATCCGGAGATCCTGCAGGCGCTCGACGCGGCTGCGGACGCGGCACGGGCCAGGGGCGCCCCAGCGACGGCGGCCGAATTATTGGACATGGCCATAAAACTCGGCGGTGATGCCCCGATTCGGCGGCTTCGGTCGGCTGAGCACCACCTCCGGGCGGGCGATGCCGACCAGGCGCTCGCAGTGCTCGAACCGGCGATCGACAAGCTGCGTCCGGGGATGGTGCGGGCGCTCGCACTGAACCTTCTCGCCGGGATCTGGGTCTACCGACGCGGTTTCACCGCGGCCGCCGAGGTGCTGGTCAAAGCCGTGCACGACGCCGAAGACACCCCGCCGGTGCTGGCGCAGACGCTGCTCCTGCTGTCGTTCGCGCAGGCCAACTCGGGCAACTACGGCGAGGCGCTGCGCAACGCCGAGAAGTCGGTCGAATATGCCGAGGAACTCGGCATCGGCGTTTTGACCAGCCAGGCGCTGGCCGACCAACAGCTGCTGAGCGCGCTGACCGGAAACGGGTTCGACGAATCGGTTCTGCGCCGCGCGCTCGAGCTGGCAGATCCCGATGTCGACGTGCCGATTCCGTTCCGAGCGAGTTCCGCTGCAGCCCAGCTGCTCTCGTGGGCGGGCCGGCCCGACGAGGCGTACGAACACATCGAGGCGTTGTGGCGCCGCTGCACCGATACCGGGGCGGACAGCGACATGTTGTTCATCTCCGTTTGGGGCACGCTGATCAACGTGTGGCGGGGAGACTTCGTCAAGGGAGCCGAAACAGCCGACATCGCGATGGTGTGCGCGGAACAGATGGGCGGCGACCACGGTCTGGTCATCGCGCTGACCGTGCGGGGTCTGTTGTCGGCGTACACGGGTCGGGTCGAACAGGCGCGAGCCGACGCGCATGCGGCCATCGAGGCCGCCGAGCGTTTCGAGGCGCCGCTGCTCGCCGACTGGCCGATGACGACGCTGGGCTTCCTGGCGGTGTCGCTGGGCGATCCTGAGCAGGCGCTGAAGGACCTGCAGCCGTTGATCTCCGGATTCGACCAACTCCTCTGTACCGAGATCATCAAGGCGGCGTTCGTGCCGGATGTCGTCGAGGCGATGGTCGCGTTGGGTCGGCAGCGGGACGCCGAGCACATAGTCGAGGCGTTGGAACGCGACGGTGCCCGCCTGGACCGGCCCTGGATGCTGGCGATCGGGGGTAGGTGCCGGGCGATGGTGCTCGGCGCGGACGGCGACGTCGAGGCCGCCGAACGGGTGGCGTTGTCGGCGATGAAGCAGCACGACCGCCTCGCGATGCCGTTCGAACGGGCGCGCACCCAGCTGCTGCTGGGCCAACTCCAGCGCCGTCGACGGCAGAAGCGCACAGCTGCAACGACTCTCGGGGATGCGCTGGCAGCGTTCGAGGCGCTCGGTGCCCCGTTGTGGGTCGAACGGGCCCGTGTTGAGTTGGCGCGCACCAACGTCGGCGCCAACCGCACCGTCGACCTGACGCCCGCCGAACAACGTGTGGCCGAGTTGGCGGCGTCGGGCATGTCCAACCGTGACATCGCCGCCAAGCTGTTCATCAGCGTCAAGACGGTCGAGGCGAACCTGACCCAGATCTACCGCAAGCTCGGCGTCCGGTCGCGCGCCGCGCTCGGCCGGTCGCTGGCTCCCCCGCCGTGATCGGCGGCTATTTCAGCAGGGGATCACGCGGCAGACCCAGGATGCGTTCGGCAATCGTGTTGCGGGTGATCTCGGAGGTGCCGCCCGCGATCGTCATCGCCCGGTTGCCCAGGTAGGCCAGCGTCAGTACCGGCGCCTGCCCGACGACCGGCGCGGGGCCCGCCAGTTCCATCGCCAACTCGGTCATCCGCTGGCCGGACTCGGCGACCAGCAGTTTGGTGACGTTGCCCTCGGGCCCGGGTTCGGAGCCTGCGATCGCGCGGGTGACCCGACGCAGGTTCAGCAGCCGCAGCGTGTGGATCTCGGCGATGACCTCTCCGGCATTGCGCACGTAGTGCGCCGCGGTCTCGGCAGGCGCGTCGTCGAGCAGCTTGACGAGATCCTCGACGGTGAAACCGGTTGTGCCGCCGGAGCCTCCGCCGATCGAGATGCGTTCGTTGCCCAGGGTTGCGCGCGCTACCAGCCAGCCCTTGTTGATGTCGCCCACCACGTCGGCGTCCGGTACGAAGACGTCGTCGAAGAAGACCTCGTTGAAGTGCGAGTGACCGGTGAGACCCTTCAGCGGATTGACCGTCACGCCCGGCGCGTTCATGTCGATCGCCATCATCGTCACCCCGGCGTGCTTGGGTGCGTCGGGATCGGTGCGCACGGTGGCCAGCCCCCACTGGCACAGATGCGCCAGGCTGGTCCAAACCTTCTGCCCGGTGACGCGCCAACCGCCGTCGACCTTCTTGGCCGACGTCCGCACCGCGGCGGCGTCGGAGCCCGCATTCGGTTCGGAGAACAGCTGACACCACATCACCTGGCCACGCAGCACCGGCTCCACCCAGCGTTCACGCTGGTCGTCGGTGCCGGCCTGGGCGATGGTCAACGTCACCCAGCCGGTGATTCCCATGTCGGGGCGTTCGATGCCGCCGAACTCCTCTTCGATCACCAACTGCTCGAGCACATCGGCACCGCGACCCCACGGCGTGGGCCAGTGCGGCACAAGGTATCCCGAGTCGACGAGGTAGTCGCGCTGCTGCTCGGCGGGTAACGACTGCAACGTCTTGACCGCCTCGCGGGCCTGTTCGCGGTACTTCTCCGCCTCGGCGGGCAGGGTGAACGAGGCACCCTGCGCCTGGCCACTGCGCTGGGCGTCCACGATCTCCAGCAGCGGATCGCCAGCCTCGGCCATCAGCGCGGCGAGGGTGCGGGCCCGACGCAGGTACAGATGCGCGTCGTGCTCCCACGTGAAGCCGATGCCGCCGTGCAGCTGAATATTGTTCTGCGCGTTGAATATCTGGGTGCGGATGGCGTGTGAGGCGGCTACCGCAGCGGCGAACCAGGCGCCGTCGAGGTTCTCGGCGCGGGCCGCATCCCAGGTGGCTGCGGTGGTGACCTCGGCGTTCACCAGCATGTTGGCGGCGTGGTGTTTGACGGCCTGAAAGGTGCCGATGGTGCGACCGAACTGTTCGCGGACCTTGGCGTATTCGACGGCCATTTCCAGGCTTGCCCAACTGACGCCGACCGCTTCGGCCGACGCCAGGGTGCGAAACACGGTGCGCGCCTTGCGGGCCGCGCCGCGCAGTACCCGGTCCTCGGGTACGGTGACACCGCGCAGGGCGACGACGCCGACACTGCGGGTGGTGTCCAGGGACTCCAGCGCCGTGACGCTCACCCCGTCTGCGCTCGCGTCGACCACGACGACGTCCTCACCTGCGACGATGACGAGCACGTCGGCGTCGGGAGCACCCAGCACCGCGCGGCACTCACCGGTGAGCGCCAGGTCCGCGCCGACCGCCACGTTCCCCGATGCCGCCAGCGCACCGACAGCCGATCCGTCGGCGAGACCCGGAAGCAGTTGAGCACGAACGGAATCCGGTGCGCAGCGGTCGATCACCACCGCTGCAGCCACGCTCGGCAGAAACGGGCCCGGGCACAGTTCGTGGCCCTGGGCCTCCAGCACCACGGCCAACTCGGCCAGACCGAACCCGGAGCCGCCGTGTTCCTCGGCGATCGCCAACCCGGTCCAACCGTTGCCGGTCACCGCCGACCAGACGTCCGGCGGGTGCGACGCGCCGTCCTCCAGCGTGGCGCGCGCGGCGGATCGGCTGTTCAGCCTGCTGAGCTGGCCAAACGCCGAGTCGGCCAGGGCGGTGTGTTCCTCGGTGATGGCAAGGGCTGACTTACTCACGGTAGAAGTCCTCGATGGTTTCGGCTTAACAGTTGACGCTCGGTGAGTAACGCTAACCCCTTTGCACAGCTCAACGTGTGCGTGATGCGGATCACACCCGATCGTGACCGAGCCGGGCGCCGCACATCTTCGCGATGTGACCGTTTACGAAACGGGCTGCGGGGTACAGTTCCGCAATGGCGGTACGGCCGGAGACCCGGTATCCCGGAGCGACGATGTGGACACGTGCCAGGTGGTTTCTGAACGCCGGACCGTCGGATTATCTGTTGGCGATGAGCGTGGCGTCGGCGTCGCTGCCCGTGATCGGGAAACACCTTGAGCCGCTTGGCGCTGCCACCGCGATGGGGGTGTGGGGCTCACGTCATCTCCCGGATTTTTTCGGCGCGACGGCCAAGTCCTTGCTCGGCTCCGGGAATGCCGAGCTGAAACGGTCGGAACGGGAAAGCACGAACGCCGTCTCCGCCGCCGCGCTGCGTGACGTCGTCAACCCCAACGACCTCGACATCGACTGGCCGGCGCCGCAGCGTATGCCGCCGCTGTGGAACCTGCTCGAGCATCGCCGCAGCGTCTACCGCACCTCGGTGCGGTACGGCCCGCGGCCGTCGCAGTTGCTCGATGTGTGGCGGCCCAAGGAGTTGCCGACTCAACCGGCGCCGGTGTTGATCTTCGTGCCGGGCGGAGCCTGGGTGCACGGCAGCCGGATACTGCAGGGCTATGCGCTGATGTCACATCTGGCCGAGAAGGGCTGGGTGTGCCTGTCCATCGACTACCGGGTGGCGCCGCACCATCGCTGGCCGGCGCACATCACCGACGTCAAGACCGCGATTGCGTGGGCGCGCGCCAACGTCGACAAGTTCGGTGGCGACCGCAACTTCGTGACGATCGCGGGCACCTCGGCCGGCGGGCACCTGGCCGCGCTGGCCGGTCTGACCGAGAACGACGCCGAGATGCAGGACGAACTGCCCGAAGGTTCGGACACGTCGGTGGATGCCGTGATCGGCATCTACGGTCGCTACGACTGGGAGGACAAGTCGACCGCCGAGCGGGCGCGGTTCGTCGACTTCCTGGAGCGCGTGGTCGTCAAACGCAAGATCGCCAAGCATCCGGAGATCTTCCGGAAGGCATCCCCGATCGCGCGGGTACATCCCGACGCGCCGCCGTTCATGGTGATCCACGGAACCGGTGACACGGTGATACCGGTGGCGCAGGCACAGGAGTTCGTCGAACAGCTGCGCACGGTGTCGCGCTCCCCGGTGAGTTATCTGGAGCTGCCGGGGGCAGGGCACGGGTTCGACATGACCGACGGCGCGCGAACACGTTCGACGGCCACGGCAATCTCGCTGTTCCTCAACCATATTCACCGAAATCGATCGCTGATCGGTGCCAAAGAAGTCATCTAGGATGATGCTGCTCCGGAGAGGGGGTGGCTTATGAAGAGGCTGAGTGGCTGGGACGCGGTACTGCTGTACAGCGAAACACCGGCGGTGCACATGCACACCCTCAAGCTGGCGGTGATCGACCTTTCGGAGCTCAAGGGCCGCACGTTCGGTATCGAGGACTTCCGCAAGGTCATCCACGGCCGGCTCTACAAGCTCGACCCCTTCCGCTACGAGCTCATCGACATCCCGTTCAAGTTCCACCACCCGATGTGGCGGGAGAACTGCGAGGTCGACCTGGAATACCACGTGCGGCCCTACCGGGTGAACAGCCCCGGCGGCCGACGCGAACTCGACGAGGCCATCGGCAGGATCGCCAGCACACCGCTGGATCGCAGCAGACCCCTGTGGGAGATGTACTTCATCGAGGGGCTGGCCAACGGCCGGATCGCCGTGCTGGGCAAGATCCACCACGCCCTGGCCGACGGTGTGGCATCGGCCAACCTGCTCGCGCGGGGGATGGACCTGCAGACAGGACCACCGCAGGACCGCGACTCGTATGCGACCGACCCCGCACCCACCCGGGCCGAACTGGTGCGCACCGCGTTCGGCGACCACATGCGCCAGATCGGCCGGCTGCCTGCGGTGCTGCGCTACACCGCGCAGGGAATGCGCCGGGTCCGTAAGAGCACCTACAAGCTGTCGCCGGAGCTGACGCGCCCGTTCACGCCGCCGCCGTCGTTCATGAACCACCGGGTCGACGCGCAGCGCCGGTTCGCCACCGCCACGCTGTCGCTGGCCGACGTCAAGCAGACCGGCAAGCAACTGGGCGTCACGATCAACGACATGGTCCTGGCGATCGCGTCCGGCGCCCTGCGCAACCTGGCGCTCAAGTACGACGGGCACGCCGATCACCCGCTGTTAGCCTCCGTCCCAGTCAGTTTCGACTTCTCCAGGGAACGCATCTCCGGCAACTACTTCACCGGCGTCATGATGACCGTGCCGATCCAACTGTCCGATCCGCTCGAACGGGTGCAGGCCGTGCACGACGCCGCGGTGAGCGCCAAAGAAACCCATCACCTGCTGGGCCCCGAACTGGTCAGCAGGTGGTCGGCCTACCTGCCGCCGGCACCCGCCGAGCGGTTGTTCCACTGGCTGGCCGAAAAGGACGGGCAGAACAAGGTGCTCAACATCCCGATCTCAAACGTGCCGGGCCCGCGTGAGCACGGCCGGGTCGGCGGCGCGCTGGTGACCGAGATCTACTCCGTCGGGCCGTTGACCACCGGCAGCGGTCTGAACATCACGGTGTGGAGCTACGTCGACCAACTCAACATCTCGGTGCTCTCCGACGGCGCGACGCTGTCCGACCCGCATGAACTCACCGACGCGATGGTCGAAGCCTTTATCGAGATCCGCCGCGCTGCAGGGCTTTCCGAGGAGCTGACCGTCATCGACTCCGTGCTGGCGTGACTGCCGAGTCGGCCTTGCCGTGTTTGACGTGCACCCAGGACAGGAACTTCTCGACCGCCTGCGCGGTGTAGTGCCCCCGCGGTGAACCGTAGTAGAAATCGAACGCGTGCTGAGCGTGCGGGATCTCGGCGTAGGTGACCGTGGATGTCGACACCTTACGCAGAGCGTCGGCGAACTCACGCCCCTCCTGCACCGGAATGATCGAATCGTCCTGGCCGTGCAGGATGAAAAACGGTGGCGCGTCGGGCCGTACCCGCATGATCGACGAGGCGTCGACGTACGTCTGCTTGTGCTCGACGATGCGCTTTTTGACCACGAACTTCTGCAGGAACGCGATGAACTCCTTGCGGCCCGACCCTCGCGCGGATACCCAGTCGTAGCGGCCGTAGATCGGCACCGCCGCCACCACCGAGGTGTCGGCGTCCTCGAAACCCGGTTGCCACTGCGGCTCGTTGGGCGTCAGCGCGGCCAGCGACGACAGGTGGCCGCCCGCCGATCCGCCGGTGATCGCCACGAAATCCGGGTCACCGCCGTAGGCGGCGATGTTCTCCTTGATCCACGCCAGCGCGCGCTTGACGTCGACGATGTGGTCCGGCCAGGTGTGGCGCGGGCTGACGCGGTAGTCGATCGACACGCAGACCCAGCCGCGTTCGGCCAGATGGCTCAGCAGCGGGTAGGCCTGCGGACGGCGCATACCGATCGCCCACGCGCCACCGGGCACCTGCAGCAGCACCGGCGCCTTCCCGTCGCGCGGCAGGTCGGCGCGCCGCCAGATGTCGGCGCGGTTGACCCGCGGATGCGGGCCGTACTGCACGGTGCTCGCCTTGTGCACGTACCGGCGCCGAACCGATTCGTTGGGCCATACGCCGATCATCCGCCTGCGCGTCGCCGGCTGCGACCGTGCGCCGACCGCTTCGTAGTCGTCGCCCAACTCTTTGCGTAGCGGCTCTTCGAAATACGGCTGCGCGTTGAGGTTCCGATATGAGATGAGGCCCAGCAGCGCCCACGCGATCGCGGTGAGCAACAAGGCGATCCGACCCCTGGCGCCGCGGAAGTCCCCCCGCAGGCCACGGCGCAGCGCGTCGAGCACCGACACGAAAAAGTAGAGCGGGGACATCTCGGTGGTCGGCCACCCGAATGCGAACACCGGCAGGGTGATGTATCCCTCCCGTCCCAGTGGGCGCACGCCGTTGGCGGCGTTGACGAGTTCGGCGACCGCGCGCAGCAGCGGGTAGCGGCGCCTAGCCACGGTCGGCGAGGCCTTGCAGGTCGCGGCGCGCGATCTTTCCGGTGTTATTGCGGGGAAGTTCAGGCAAGATCGTAATCTCCCGGGGCACTTTGTAATTCGCCAGGTTATCCCGGACGTGCTGCTTCAGTGAGTCCGGGGTAGCCGAAGCGCCCGGTTTCAAAACCACGAACGCGGCCAGCCGCTGGCCGAACTGTTCGTCGGTCACCCCGAGCACCGCGGCTTCTGCCACCTCGGGGTGCGCAGTCAGGGTCTTCTCCACCTCGATCGGGTAGACGTTCTCGCCGCCCGAGACGATCATCTCGTCGTCACGGCCGACCACGAACAGCCGGCCCGCGTCGTCGAGGTACCCGACGTCGCCCGACGCCATGAACCCGTCGTGAAAATCCTTGGTGGCACCCGAGGTGTAGCCGTCGAACTGGGTCGAGTTGCGCACGTAGATCCCGCCGACCTCGCCGGTGGGGACCTCACGCAGTTCGCTGTCCAGGATCCGGACCTCGGTACCTTCGGCGGGCCGGCCCGCCGTGTCGGGGGCGGCGCGCAGGTCTTGCGGCGTCGCGGTGGCGATCATGCCGGCCTCGGTGGCGTTGTAGTTGTTGTAGATGACGTCGCCGAACTGGTCCATGAAGGCGGTGACGACGTCGGGGCGCATCCGGGAACCCGACGCCGCGGCGAACCGCAGCGAACGGCCGCTGTAGCGGGCCCTGACCTCGTCCGGCAGTTCCATGATCCGGTCGAACATCACCGGCACCACGCACAGCCCCGTCGCCCGGTGGCGGTCGACCAGTTCCAGCGTCGCCTCGGGGTCGAATTTGCGGCGGGTGACGATCGTGCACGCCATCGACGCGGCGAACGCCAGCTGCGAGAAACCCCACGCGTGAAACATCGGCGCCACGATCACGACGGGTTCCTCGGCGCGCCACGGGGTGCGGTCGAGGATCGCCTTGAGGATCTCGGGCCCACCACCGGAATGCTTGGCGCCCTTGGGTGTTCCGGTGGTGCCGGACGTCAGCAGGATGACCTTGCTCTTGGTGCCCGGCCGGTCGGGATGACGCCCGGCGTGGGTTTTCACGAGACCGTCGACGGTGAGGCCGTCGACCGGGCCGTCGGACCACGCGACGATGCGGGTGGTGTCGGGTCGGCCGGTCAGTGCCCGATCGACGGTGGCGGTGAACTCCTCGTCGTAAATGATCGCGTCGACCTGTTCGCGCTGCACCACCTCGGCCAGCGCGGGACCGGCGAACGAGGTGTTGAGCAGCAGCACGTCGGCGCTGATCCGGTTCGCCGCGATCAACGACTCGACGAAGCCGCGGTGGTTGCGCGCCATGATGCCGATGACCTTCGGGTTCGCGACCGCCTGCAGCCCTGCGGCGAGGGCGTCGGCGCGCTCGTCGATTTCCCGCCACGTCAGGGTGCCGACTTCGTCGACCAGGCCCGGGCGGTCCGGGCAGCGTTGCGCGGCGCTGGCGAAACCCGAAGTGATGCTCATGTTTTCGCGCTGCATGGCGGCGGCGATGCGCAGGTACTTGTCGGGGCGCAACGGGGCGATGAGCCGGGCCCTGCGCATCGTGGTGATCAGGCCCAGCGTGTCAGAGAGCCGGTCGGTGATGGCCATCGTCGCGCTAGCCCAACACCGGAAGTCGACGTTCTGCGGCCAGTTCGTCCAGCGCCCGTTGCATCACCCGGCGCACATGGGCGTCGACCTCGTCGATGTCTGGATCCTGGCCGAACTCGGCCTCGATGTCGATCGGTGGCAGCACCTGCATGACGATCTTGGCGGGCAGCGGGATGTTGGGCGGCACCACCAGCGACAGCCCGAACGGGAAGCCGAACGAAATCGGCACGATCTTGGTGCGGGCCAGGCGTGCGATCGGGCCGAGTCGCTTGGCCAGCCACGTGCCCCGGGACAGAAAGATCTGCGTCTGCTGGCCGCCGATGCCCACCGTCGGCACGATCGGCACGCCCGCGTTCAGCGCCGCCTTCACGTAGCCGGTGCGGCCGCCGAAGTCGATGACGTTCTCCGACAACGTCGGCCGATACACGTCGTAGTCACCGCCGGGGAACACCACGACCAGGCCACCCGAACGCAGTGCCTCATCGGCGTTTTCCCGGTTGGCGCTGATGAACCCGATCCGCCGGAAGAAATCGCCCGTCGGCCCCGTCATCAACATGTCGTGGCTCAGCGTGTACAGCGGCCGGTGGTAGCCGTGCTGGCCGTAGAAGTCGGCCGCCAGGATCGGCACGTCCATCGGGAACAGGCCGCCGGAGTGGTTGCTGACCAGCAGCGCGCCCCCGCCGGGGATGTTGTCGAGGCCACGCACCTGCGAGCGGAAGTAGCGCTTGAGAAAGGGACGGGTCAGGCCCATGACCCGTTCGGTCAACCCGGGGTCCCATTTGGCGAGCTCAGACGGCTTGGTCTCGGTCGCGGCCATGCGGCCCCCTTCGATGGAAACTGGAACGTGTTCTAGTTTAGCTTGGCCGCCGCGGTGCGCCTAAATGTCGAGTCCGGCGGCCGCTACGATCACCCGCGTGAGCGACGAAACCAGTGGAACCAAAGAAGCAGTACTGGTCGAGCAGCGGGACCGGATCCTGATTATCACGATCAACCGCCCCGAGGCGAAGAACGCGGTGAACGCCGATGTCAGCCGCGGCCTGGCCGACGCGATGGACCGCCTCGACCTCGACAAGGGCTTGTCGGTCGCGGTGCTGACCGGCGCGGGCGGCTCGTTCTGCGCCGGAATGGACCTCAAGGCCTTCGCCCGCGGCGAGAACGTCGCGATTCAGGGCCGCGGGCTGGGTTTCACTGAGCGGCCGCCGGTCAAACCGCTGATCGCGGCGGTGGAAGGTTTCGCCCTGGCAGGCGGCACCGAGTTGGCGCTGGCCACGGACCTCATCGTGGCGTCGAAGGAGTCGGCGTTCGGCATTCCGGAGGTCAAGCGGGGGCTGGTCGCCGGCGGCGGCGGGCTGTTGCGGTTGCCGCAGCGCATTCCGTACGCGATCGCCATGGAACTCGCGCTGACGGGGGAGAACCTGCCCGCGGTGCGCGCGCACGAACTCGGATTGGTCAACGCGCTGGCCGAACCGGGGCAGGCGCTGGAGGCGGCGATCGCGCTGGCCGAGAAGATCACCGCGAACGGACCCTTGGCCGTGGCGGCCACCAAGCGGATCATCGTCGAGTCGCGCAACTGGAGCCCCGACGAGATGTGGCGCAAGCAGATGAAGATCCTCGGGCCCGTCTTCGGGTCGAACGACGCCAAAGAGGGTGCGATCGCCTTCGCCGAGAAGCGCGCGCCGAACTGGACCGGCACCTGACGGTTTTCCGTCGCGCCGCGGCGGGCAACCGTCGGGTATGGACCTCCCGCTGACGGACTACGACCAACTACCCATCACCGAGTTGCGCCACCGCATCCGCGCGCTGGACGAGCCGCAACTGCGCACGCTGTTCGAGCACGAAACCGAGCACGGCAACCGCATCCCGGTGCTCGACGTTCTGCACGCGCGGCTGCGGGAGCTGACCCACGGCGCCGAGCCGTCCGCCGGTGACCCGGACAAGGCGCCGGGTGTCAGCGGAACGGCGGGCGGCTCACCGGTGCAGGAGTCGACCGCGGCCGAGCCCGGAACTCCGCTGCGGCACGGGGTGGCCTCGCAGACCCCATCGCGCGGCAAGCCGTAGACGCTGACGGCCGCGTCGGTGTCAGATCGGCGGTATATCGCGTGCGGCATCGCCCTTGTTGAGTTCGCGTTCGGCGTTGATGCGTGCTTGGTTGTCGGCGGCGCGGCTGCGGCGTCGTCGCGGCATCTTCAGGGCGCGTTGCGCCGAAGGTGGGGGTGCGTTGGCCCGTGGGGGTAAGTCGGCGGTGGTGGTGTCCCAGTTCGGAAACAGCACCCGGCTAAACGGATAGGTGCGGTAGGTGTGTCCGCTAGGGGCCGTCCACACGACGGTGCCGTCGGGATACTGCTCGTCGCGCCAGCCGCAAAAAGTTTTCAGCAAATGATGAAAACGACACAGGCACTTGTTGTTTGACGGATGGGTGGGCCCGCCGGGGTAGGGCGTGGTGTGGTCGATGTCGCAGTTTCGGGCGGGGCGGTCGCAGCCGGGGAACCGACACGTCATATCGCGCATGTGCACGAAGCGCTCACAGGCCCGCGAAGGCCGATAGCCCGGATCGGCGACGCCGTAGGGCCGATACACCGGGCCCACGGTGGCCCCGTTGTCGATCAACTCAGCCAACAACGCCGGCGGAATCACCCCGCCCCCGACGATCAACGCCATCGGCGGTTGCGCGTCGGGCTTGGGCGCCGATGATTCGGCGTTGGTGTTGGTGGGGCGCGACAAAGTGGCCTTGGCCTTCGTCGGGGTGGGGGTGGTGTCGGTGATGGCGTGGATGACGAAGGCCGCTGCGCGGGGGTCAGCCGCCCCGGCCCGCGGGCACTGCGCGCCCCCGCAGTGGCAGGCCAGCCGATCAGCCCCGGCCGCCATCGCCCCCAGGGCCGCAGCGCCGCGTTGGCCTTCGGTGCGCGGATCGCCCTCACACACCCCTGCGATCATCTCGGCGATGCGCTTGTCGAGCAGTTCGGCATCGACGGCCGATAACCGCCCCCACAACGACGCGGTGCCGGTGTCGTCATCGGGCTTGCCCAGCCGCACATCACAGCCATGTTCGGCGTCATGAAAGCGCCGCCGGGCACCGGGGTCGTGGGTTTCCACGATCGCGTCGATGGCCAACTCCAGGCGTTTCTCTGACAACGCCCCCAGGCCACGGCGCGTTCGGCGACCGCTTCATCGATGCGCGCCATCAGCTCGGCATCGATCACCAGGTGGGTGCGCCAGGTGATCGCTGAGACCAGCTTGGCGCTGATCTCACCGGCACTGAACCGGGCGGCCAGCTTGGGCAGGCGCTCGCGCGGCGCCAACGCGATCCTCATCTGCCCGGAGGCTTTGCGCTGGCTGATACCCATCGCCGCGGCCACCTCCGCGGCCGCACACGCCCACAGATCCACCGCCCACTGCTGGCGCTCATCAAGCCCGGGCGCGTCGGCGCGCGCGGCCAGCTCCCCGATCGCGGCGAACCGTCGCGCCGCCGTCACCGCCTCAGCACGCGTGCACGCTTGAATCTCGGCGACCAGCGCGGCCTCATCGGCCGACCGAAACTCCGAGGCGAACATACGTTCGATACTGCCAGAGGCCCACGACAAAAATTGACCTCAACTGTGGTTGAGCCCGGAGGATGTGGTCATGACTGCCGATGTAATCCCCGGGCTCGACCTGGCTGCCTACTTCGACCGGATCAGCTACACCGGCTCAACCGCAGCGACCGTCGACACACTGCACGGGCTGGTCGCCGCGCACCTCCGAGCCATCCCGTTCGAAAACCTCGATCCGCTGACGGGGGTGCCGGTCGCCGATTTGAGCGCAGCAGCCCTCACCGCCAAGCTCGTTCAGCGCCGCCGGGGCGGCTACTGCTTCGAGCAGAACGGCTTGATGGGCTACGTGCTCGCGGAACTCGGGTACGGGGTGGACCGGCTCGGTGGCCGGGTGGTGTGGATGTGCGACTCCGACGAGTTGCCCGCGCAAACGCACGAGGCGCTGTCGGTGACTGTGCCCGGCGACGACGGCCGTTGGCTCGTCGACGTCGGCTTCGGCGGTCAGACGCTGCCCTCGCCGATCCGGCTGGAAGCCGGCCCAACCCAGCAGACCCGCCTTGAGCCCTACCGCCTGCGCGAACACGAAGACGGCTACCTTCTCGATGCGCGGGTCCGCGACCAGTGGCAACCGCTCTACATGTTCGGCATTCAGCCGCAGCCGCGCATCGACCGGGAGGTCGCAAGCTGGTACGTCTCAACACATCCCGAGTCCAAGTTCGTTACCGGCCTGTCCGCCGCGTTGGTGACCGACGACGCACGCTGGAACCTGCGTGGCCGCAACCTCGCCATCCACAGCGCAGGCGGCACAGAACGGGTTAGCTTCGAGGATGCGTCCGACGTGCTGACCGCGTTGACCGATCGCTTCGGTATCGACCTGACAGGGCTGGGTGACGTCGAGGCGCGCGTCAACGAGGTACTCGACGCCTGAGCGGCGGGAGGGCAGAGCAGGAATTGTCATGTCCATGCCGCCGGCGCGCGACCATACTCGATCAACGTGAGCGACGGATCACGCCGGGACCGGCTCCGCGAACTGCTCGACGCGGTCGTCGACGCCGACAACACCGCCGTCGGCCACATGGCGCGCAGCAGCTACGCCTCCGAATTCCACTTCTCCCGTGAGGTGCGCCGGCTGACGGGGGAGTCGCCGGCCGCGCTGCGGCGGCGCATCATGCTCGAGCGGGCGGCGTGGCGGTTGCACCGCGGCGAAAGCGTCTCGGCCGTCGCCACCGACGAAGGGTGGTCGTCGGCCGAGGTGTTCTCGCGCGCCTTTCGGCGCACCTTCGGGGTGCCGCCGTCGCGGGCCGCCGAACTGCCGTTTCGCGTTCCGGCGCCCAACGGCCTGCACTTCCATCCGCCCCAGTCGCTGTGGCTGGACAGCGACGGTGACACCACGGAGCCCGATATTTCTCAGCTGATGGTCGCCCACGACGTCGCCGATACGTCGTATCTGATCGACCAGGCCGCTCAACTGTCCAACGACCAATGGTGCGAACCGATTTCGCCGGCACAGGTGGTTCTGGAATGGGACGGCCCGGAGCCAAGCATCGGCGCGGTGCTCGGCGCCATCGTGTGGACCAAACAGGTGTGGCTGGCCACGATCGAGGGCCGTGACTTCCCGGACCGCACGGTGACGCGACCCGAATCGACCACACCGGCACAGTTGGCGGTCCACCACGATGGTATTGGCAAGCGTTGGACTGCAATGGTTTCCGAATACACCACGGAAGGCAGGCTGCGCGACACCATCATCGACGCGCTGTGCGACCCGCCGGAATCCTTCCAGCTCTACGGCATCGTGGCCCATGTGTTGACCTATTCCGCGCACCGCCGCCAACTCGCACGCGCGATGCTGGCTCGCCAAGGCGTGCGCACCGGCCACGGCGATCCGCTCGAATGGATGAGGAGCAGCTGACATGGTGACCGTGTACTACACCGCGTCCAGCCTCGACGGCTACATCGTCGATGACGCCGACAGCCTGGACTGGTTGACGTCGCGTGACATCGACCAGGTCGGGCCGTTCGGCTACGAGACGTTCATCGGGTCCGTCGGCGCGATCGTGATGGGATCGGCGACCTACGAGTGGATTGTGAAAAACCAACCGGGCCAATGGATGTACGAGCAGCCGGCCTGGGTACTGACCAGCAGGCCCCACATCATCGCCGACGGGCATCCCGTGCACACGTACGACGGCGATGTGACCGAGTTGCATCCCATGCTGGTGTCCGCCGCGGAGGGCAAGGACGTCTGGGTGGTCGGCGGTGGGGACGTCGCCGCGCAGTTCGTCGCGGCGGGTCTGGTTGACGAGATGGTGGTCAGCTACGCCCCGTGCTCGCTCGGCGCCGGTTCGCGCGTGTTGCCGATCCGATCGGAATGGGTGCTGACGGAGTCCGCAGTCAACGGGGAGTTCGTCTGCGCGCGATGGCGTAAGGCCTAGCGGTGGTCCGGCACGCCGTGACGGCGGATGAATTCCCTTGACCTGATCAGGAATTCGACCTGCTGAGCGACGTCTTGCAAAGGATCGACGCTGCGGGTGGACCGACACAGCACCACCGCACCCTCCAGCGACGCGATGCACATGATCGCCAGCGAGGCGGACTCGGACTCGTCGAACCCGTCGGAAACGAACGCCCGGGTCAGCGCATCGCGCCAGTGGCCGAAGATGCCGCCGGCAACCGAGGTCAGCGCAGGTTCGTCGTCGGCAGCCCCGATCGTCGCGGCGACAACCGGGCAGCCCGCGGTGAACTCGCTGTTGACGAGCAGTTGCTCCCAGAACTCGACGGACTGGCGCACCAAATACATCCCGCCGTGGCCGGCGGCTTCGTCCATCACCTCGGTGATCACATCCCCGGCGTACTGCAGCGCCTCGGTCAGGATCTGGTTACGCCCCCCGGGGAAGTGGTAGTAGACCGAACCCCGGGGCGCACCGCTGCGGGCCAGCACTTCGTCGATCGTGACACCGGCGACCCCGCGCTCGCGCAGCATCTCGGCGGCGCTGATCAGCATGTTGGTCCGCGTCGAACCGCGCTTGTTCCGGTTCTTGGGCGGGGTGGCAGACAGCAGTAACCTCCAGTGCGGTCAGGCCGCGCGCGTCTGCCGCGTCTGCGACGGACGCCAACCGAAGCCGCGGGCGCCCAATCCAAAGATCGATCGACGGCGATCAGGCACACGACGTGTGAACCGACGGCCGGCGAAGTTGACCTCAACGATCCACATCGAGCGCCTCCCTTAGTATGACGAGCAGCATAAAATGCACAACACATAAGTGCAATTTATGTATTCCCGGTCACATCAATTCCCAGGAAATGCGCTCTTCAAAGCTCGGAGGGCCGCCACGCACAACGCCGGATTATGGGAGACGTCATAGAAATGGCAGCAGGTCACCGGCGTACGTCGCGGGGAGGTCAGTCCTCCGGGGTGTAGCCGAACGGCAGCAGCACGCTCTTGGGCTCGACGTATGCCTCGATGCCTTCCGGCCCGTTCTCGCGTCCGACGCCGGAGTTCTTGTATCCGCCGAACGGAGCGCCGGGATCGAAGGCGTACATGTTCACCGCGTAGGTACCGGTGCGGATCTTCGAGGCGATCTCGAGCGCCTTCTTGTTGTCGGTGGTCCACACGCTGCCCGCCAGGCCGTACACCGAATCGTTGGCGATGCGCACGGCGTCCTCTTCGGTGTCGTAGGGGATCACCGCCAGCACCGGTCCGAAGATCTCCTCCTGGGCGATCGTCATCGAGTTGTCCACGTCGGCGAACACCGTCGGCTCGACGAACCAGCCGTTGTCCAGGCCCTCGGGGCGGCCACCGCCGGTGACGATGCGCGCACCCTCCTCGACGCCCTTCTTGATGTAGCCCTCGACCCGCTCCCGCTGCTTTTCCGAGATCAGCGGCCCGATCGCCGCGTTGGGATCGTCGGGCAACCCGACCGGCATCGCGGAGACGAAGTTGGCGACCTTCTCGACGACTTCGTCGTACCGTGACCGGGGCGCCAGGATGCGGGTCTGCGCGACGCACGCCTGACCGCTGTTCATCACACCCGAGAACCCGAGCATCGGCAGCGTCGCGTCGAGGTCGGCGTCCTCGAGGATGATCGCGGCCGACTTGCCGCCCAACTCGAGCGTGCACGGCTTGAGCTTCTCGGCGGCGATCTTGGCGATCTCCTTGCCGACCGCGGAGCTGCCGGTGAAGGTGAACTTGTCCAGTTCGGGGTTGGCCGTCAGCGCGCGGCCGGTCTCCGGACCGCCCGGCACGATCGACAGCACACCCTCGGGCAGCCCCGCCTCGGCGAACATCTCCGCCATCGCGAACACCGACAGCGGGGTCTCGGCGGCGGGCTTGAGCACCACGGTGCAGCCGGCCAGCAGCGCCGGGCCGAGCTTGTTGGCGGCCAGGAAGAACGGGACGTTCCATGCGGTGACGGCGCCGACGACACCGATCGGCTCACGCACCACCAGCGTCTGCCCGTAGACGCCGTCGCGGATCTCTTTCCAGTGGAACTTGTCGGCTGCGCCCGCGTAGTACTGGAACGCCGACATCGCGGCGCCGTACTGCATCATGTCGACGATCGTCTGCGGCTGTCCGGTCTCGGCGGCCAGCAGGAACTTCAGCTCGTCGCCGCGCTCCTCCATCAGCTTGACCGCGGCGCCCAGCACCGCGGCCCGCTCCTCGGGCGACTTGTGCGGCCACGGACCCTCGTCGAACGCCTTGCGGGCGGCGGCGCAGGCGGCGTTGACGTCGGCCTCCACCGCCATCGGCACCTTGCCGACCAGCTCACCGGTGGCGGGCGAGTGAACTTCGATGACCTCCGAGGACGCGGGTTCGACCCACTTGCCACCGATGAAAAGCTTGTCCCAGTCGGTCCTGAACGCGGTGCTCTGTGTCATGCCCGTCACACTACCTACCGACCCGCGAAAGTAGAACCTGTTGCAGTCGGCGGCATGAGCACGAGCACCAAGTTGCTCACCAGGAACTCCCGCAGCACCGGCACCCGTGTCATCCACCAGCTCCATCGCGGGTGGTAGCGGGGGAATGCGGCGAGCAGCGCGCCGGTGCTGGCGGCCCATTGCAGTCCGGCGCCCGCCGACACCGCGAACAATGACGAGCCGTAGTTGTTCTTCGGCGCGTGGCCGTGTTTGCGGGTGTAGCGGGCGGCCGCGCGGGCACCGCCCAGGTAGTGCCACAGCCCGGTCTCGTGGCCGCCGAACGGGCCCAGCCACACCGTGTAGGACAGCACCACCAGCCCGCCGGGGCGGGTGACGCGCAGCATCTCCCGGCCCAGCCGCCACGGATCGCGCACATGCTCGGCGACGTTGGATGACAGGCAGATGTCGACGCTGGCGTCGGCGAACGGCAACGCGGTGCCCGAGGCGCGCACGTACGTGGCCGCACCGGTCGCCGCCGGCGCTGCGGGCACCGCGTGGATTTCGCCGGGGTCGGGTTCCACCCCGATGTAGTGCACCCCGGCGTCGGCGAACGCGGCCGCGAAGTATCCGGGCCCGCCGCCGACGTCGAGCAGCGTGCAACCGGCCGGCGAGGTGCCGTGCACCCCGCGCCACAGGTCGGCAACCATCGCGGCAGTGTCGGCGGCCAGCGCCCCGTAGAACCGCGCGGGATCGCGCTGCTCGAACCGGAACTCGCTGAGCAGCTTGATCGACCGGGTCAGCGTGGCCCGGCGGGCCAGCACATCGCAGACATCGGTGACGGCCATCCGACCGACCATATCCAGCCGCTACGCTGGCACGGATGTCCGACCGTCGCGTTCGCTCCGTGTTGCTGCTGTGTTGGCGCGACACCGGTCACCCCCAGGGCGGCGGCAGCGAGGCCTACCTGCAGCGCATCGGGGCGCAACTGGCTGAGTCCGGCGTCGCGGTGACGCTGCGCACGGCGCGCTATCCCGGTGCCCCGCGCCGCGAGACGGTCGACGGCGTGCAGGTCAGCCGCGGCGGCGGCCGCCACAGCGTGTACATCTGGGCCGGGCTGGCGATGGTGCTGGCCCGCATCGGGCTCGGACCGCTGCGCACGGTCAGGCCCGACGTGGTCATCGACACCCAAAACGGCATCCCGTTCCTGGCGCGCCTGGCCTACGGTAGGCGCGTCGCGGTGCTCGTGCACCACTGCCACCGTGAGCAGTGGCCGGTGGCCGGTCCGGTGATGGGCCGGGTCGGCTGGTTCGTCGAATCCAAGCTCTCGCCGAAGGCGCACCGCCGCAACCAGTACGTCACCGTCTCGCTGCCGTCGGCGCGGGACCTGACCCGTCTCGGTGTGAACCCCGACCGGATCGCGGTGGTGCGCAACGGCCTTGACGAGGCACCTCCGCACACCATGGATGTGCCGCGGTCCGAAACGCCTCGGGTGGCGGTGCTGTCGCGGCTGGTGCCGCACAAGCAGATCGAGGACGCGTTGGATGCGATCGCCGAACTGCGCAAACGCATCCCGGACGTGCACATGGATGTTCTCGGCGGCGGCTGGTGGAGACAGCGCCTCGTCGACCACGCTGCGCTGCTGGGCATCACCGACGCGGTTACGTTTCACGGCCACGTCGACGACGAGACGAAACATCGTGTGCTACAACGCTGTTGGGTACACGTGCTCCCTTCGCGCAAGGAAGGTTGGGGGTTGGCGGTCACCGAAGCGGGCCAGCACGCGGTGCCCACGGTCGGCTACCGCTCCTCAGGCGGCCTGACGGATTCGATCATCGACGGCGTCACCGGTCTGCTCGTCGACGACCATGACGAACTGGTCGACGGAATCGAACAGCTCCTGTCCGACGAGGTGTTGTGCGAACAGTTGGGGGCCAAGGCCCAGACCCGCAGTGGTGAGTTCTCCTGGCGGCAAAGCGCCGACGCGATGCGCACCGTGCTCGATGCGGTGCACGCGCGCCGTTACGTCAGCGGCGTGGTGTAGCCGCGCGGTCGGTGGGCTCGGCGAAGCCGCGCGACGACCATCCCCGTCAACCCTGCGAACAACGCTGCCAGCCACGCCAGGTGCGCCGCCAGCACCAGACCGCGACCCGACGCCTGCTGTCTGTCCCCGCCTACCCGGTAAAGGGTGAGGCTCGAGTCCTGGTAGGCGACCGGCAGTTCCAAAGACGCTGCGGGCGGGCCGGATTCGACGACCACCCAGCCGACGCCCGCCTGCGCCAACTCGTCGCGGGACGCGCCGCGCAGCAGCATGTCCTGCACCTTCCGCGCACGTTCACCTTCACCGGGCACCGTCTGGCCACCGATGTTCAGGTCCCCGGTGGACAACACGTCGGCGCGCACCCAGCGCGGCAGCGGGTCGAGCACCGGCGCGTCACCGGCCCACCCGAACCGGCGCATGCTTTCGGCGGGCAGCACCGCGACCGGCCGCGGGTCGGCGTTGACGAGCGCCGCGACGCTTGCCCAGCCCGGCGGGTACTGCACCGCGACAACCTTGCCGCCGACCCCCCACGCCAGGTCCGGCAGCGTGGCGATCAGCGCCACACAGCACAGCACGGCCGCCGCGGCCGCGGGAAGCCAGCGGCGCAACGTGAGCACCGCGGCGGCCGCTGCGAGCGCGTAGCCGGGCATCGCCAACGCCACCCACTTCTGCGCGTCGCGCACCACTCCGAGGCCGGGCAGCGTGCGGATCGTGGCCTCCACCAGCGCCAACCCGGGACCGGTGGCCATCGCGGCGGGTACCACCACCGCGACGATGGCCAGGACCAGCAGCGGCACCGCGGCCGGGTGGCGGATCAGCACCGGAAGCCCCAGCGCGACGACGGCCAGCAGCACCACCGTTGCCACAACGGCGAAAACCGTTGTACGCGTAGTAGGTACCGCCTCACCGTTCCAGATGCCGCCGAGGCCGGCGAGGCTGAACAGGGTGCCAAGACCGGGCTCGGCGCGGGCAGCGAACGCGTCTGCCCCCGCCGCCTGTGACGACGACAGCGAACCGGCGACCGCCGCCGCCACCAGCCACGGCAGCGCCACCAGCACCGCGATGCCCATGCTGAGCGTCGCGCACACCCAGCGCGCCCGCCCCGCGCCGGGGGCGAAGACGCAGGCCAGCGCGACCGTCGCCGCCAGCAGCAGCCCGGTCGGGGTGAGCCCGGCCAACGCCATCCAGAACAACAGCGCCCACATGGGCGCCGACCCGGCCGAACCGCGCAGCCGCAGCATGGCCGCCGCCACCCACGGCAGGCACCCGTAGCCCACCAGCAGGCTCCAGTGGCCCTGCAGAAGACGTTCGGCGACATACGGATTCCACACCGCGACCGTCACCGCGAGACACTGGCCGGCCGGCCCGCAGCCGAGTACGTCGGCCGCCAGCCGCGCCGCGCCGGCGCCGGCCGCCCACAGCCCGGCCACCAACAACACCTTGACGACCACGCCGCC
Source organism: Mycolicibacterium holsaticum DSM 44478 = JCM 12374 (assembly GCF_019645835.1). NCBI lineage: Bacteria > Bacillati > Actinomycetota > Actinomycetes > Mycobacteriales > Mycobacteriaceae > Mycobacterium > Mycolicibacterium holsaticum. The sequence goes on along the minus strand of NZ_CP080998.1, from coordinate 5,308,572 downwards.
GTCGACCACCGCCGACACGACCGCGACGAAGAAATCCTGCGGCAGCGCACGCGGGGCGGCCTCCGTCAGGCCCAGCGCGGCATCGGACAGATACGAGCGTGGTGTGGACACCGCGTCGCGCAGCAGCAGGTAGCCCGGTGCGAACAACGGTGCGGTCACCGCGATGGCCAGTGCCAGCGCGTACGCCGGGGCCGTCAGCGCCCGCGCGGGCGCACCGAACCGCGCGGTCAGACCGGTCTGTCCGGTGGCAGATCGGACGGCCGGGGCGCGGGCAGCTTCTCGGTCTGGGCTTCTGCGCCGGGCACGGGTTCACCAGACGGACCGCGCTGCCCGAAGAAGCGGTGATCGGACTCGTCGAGACCGGGGTCGATCAGCGCGGACTCGGCCCGCAGGCTGAACGAGCCCAGCAGCGCGCCGCCGACCAGGAACACCAACCCCATCGCGGTGAACGTGATCGGCAGGATGCGGCCCCACAGCGCCACCCGGTCGCGTTCGTCACGGGCGCTGGCGACCTGGGCTTCGACCGTCTCCTCGTTGAACGAGACCTTGTAGTCGACGAACGTCACCTCGGGCTTGAGCGGCTCACGCGCGTAGTAGTGGTAGCCGTGCTCTTCGCGCTTGACGATGGTGCCAGACACCGGGTCCACCCAGAACGTGCGCTGGGCGGCGTAGTAACGCGCCATCGTGATCGACTCGTCCGGTTCGCCGGGCACCCCCCACATCGCCGCGGTCGCGGTGACGTCGGCGTCGGCCTCGTCGTCGAACAGCGACGCGTACCTGACCGGTTCGACGAGCTTGCCGTCCGCGTCGTAGCCGACGTTCTGGCTGAACCGGTAGGTGGTCAGCCCGTTGACGTCTTCCTCACCGTCGTAGTTGGCGTCGAACGCCTTCTGCGCGATCGGGTCGAACACCGGGTAGGTCTTCTTCTCGGTGTCGAACGGGAACCGGTAGGCCAGCCCCTCATGGGGCAGCGCGATGTTGGTCGGCGGCTGATCGTCGTCGATGGAACGCGGTTTCTGCACGGCGCCACCGGGGTTGCTCTCGCTGGACACGGCCGCCGCGGTGTGCCGGTTGACCGTGACGGTGTCGACCATCGCGAGTAGCAGGCCGTTGTCTTGCTGTTTGTCGGTGCGGCGCAGCGTGGTGCCGACCTGAAGGGTGACGACGTCGGCGTTGGACGGCGATTCCACCGTCATCTGCTGCTGCTGCACCAACGGCACGTCACGGTCGATGACGAACGTCTGCTCGTTGAGCGAGGCCGGGTCGAAGGCCGTTCCGGTGCCGTCGCTGACCAGGGTCGCGTCCAGATCGAGCGGAATCTTCGCGATCTTGCCCTCGGTGTAGGTCGACAGCAACAGCGCGGCGATCAGCAGGGCAGCGCCGAGCCCCATGATCCCGCATGCCGCGATTCGCAGCGCCACTGCGCGGTTCAAACCGTGCCTCCTTCACCTGCGGCCACCCGCAAACCCGTTCGACACTAACAGCCCGGTTTAAAGTCGTCGCTTACTACGACCGCATCAGACGACCGGCGTGTGACGACCCATTTTCGACCAATTCTCACCTGCGCGGCACACTGGTCGCCGTGACGGAATCCTCCGGGGTCGGCGGGACACGCAGCTTCCTGCCCGCGGTCGAGGGCATGAGGGCCTGCGCCGCAATGGGTGTGGTGGTCACCCACGTCGCGTTTCAGACCGGTCACAACAGCGGTGTGGCCGGGCGGTTGTTCGGCCGCTTCGACCTCGCGGTCGCGGTGTTCTTCGCGCTCTCGGGCTTCCTGCTGTGGCGCGGACACGCCGCGGCGGCCCGCGGACTGCGGCCGAGTCCGCCGACCGGGCACTACCTGCGGTCACGGGTCGTGCGCATCATGCCGGGCTATCTGGTGGCCGTGGTGGTCATCCTCCTACTGCTACCCGACGCCAAGGCCGACCTGACGGTATGGCTGGCGAACCTCACGCTCACCCAGATCTACGTGCCGTTGACGCTGACCGCCGGTCTCACCCAGATGTGGAGCCTGTCGGTGGAGGTGGCGTTCTACCTGGTGCTGCCGCTGCTGGCGCTGGGGGTGCGGTGGGTGCCGGTGCGCGCCCGGGTGACGGTGATCGCGACGGCGGCAGTGGCCAGCCTGGCCTGGGGGCTGATCCCGTTTGACACCCCGTACGGGGTCAACGCGCTGAACTGGCCGCCGGCCTTCTTCTCGTGGTTCGCCGCCGGCATGCTGCTGGCCGAGTTGACCGTGTCCCCGGTCGGCTGGGCGCACCGGCTGGCGCGCCGCCGGGTGTTGATGGCCGTCATCGCGGTGGCGGCGTTTCTGGTCGCGGCCTCCCCGGTGGCCGGCCCCGAGGGGCTCACCCCCGGCACCCTGGACCAGTTCATCGTGAAGACGGCGATGGGTGCGGTGGTGGCCGGCGCGCTGGTCGCGCCGCTGGTGCTGGACCGGCCCGACACCCCGCACCGGCTGCTGGGCAGCCAGACGATGGTGACCCTGGGCCGATGGTCCTACGGGCTGTTCATCTGGCACCTGGCCGCGCTGGCGATGGTGTTTCCTGTCATCGGTGAGTTCGCGTTCAACGGGCACATGCCGGTGGTGCTGGTGCTCACGCTGGTGTTCGGCTGGGCGATCGCCGCGGTCAGCTACGCGCTTGTCGAGTCCCCCTGCCGGGAAGCGTTGCGACGCTGGGAATTCCGGCGGCAACGTCCGGTGCCGCCGCTGGATTCCTCGGTCAGCAGCGTTGCGGAGCCGATCGCGCGCTAGCTGCCCGTCGTCGCGCGCCGGGCGAGCACCTCGTCGCGCACCGCCGAACGCCTGGCCTTGCCCGCGTCGTCGCGCAATGGCGTGTCGGTGAACTCGACGCTGCGGGGCACCTTGTAGCGCTCGATGCGTTCGGTCAGGAAGTCGACGACGGCGGCTTCGTCGAGGTCGCCGTCGGCATGCACGATCGCGTGCGGGACCTGGCCGAGATCACCGGCGTCGTCGGGGATTCCGACCACCAAGCACGACAGCACCCTCGGGTGCGCCGACAATGCCGACTCGATCTCCGCGGGGTACACGTTGCGCCCGCCGACGGTGAACATGTCCACCCGACGGTCGTTGAGGTACAGGAAACCGTCTTCGTCGAAGTAGCCGAGGTCGCCGAGAGAGTCCCAGCCGTCGCGGCTCTTGGCCTTCGCGCCGACGTAGCGGTACGTGGGTGCGCTGCCGGGGGCAGGCCGCATGTAGACCTCGCCGACCACGCCGGGCGGGCATTCGTTGCCGTCGTCGTCGAGCACCTTCATCTCGCCTGCGACGACGACCCCGACCGAACCGGGATGCGCCAACCACTGCTCACCGGAGATGAACGTCAACGCCTGCAGTTCGGTGCCCCCGTACAACTCCCAGACCACCTCGGGCCTAAGCAGGTCGATCCACGCCTGCTTGACGGCGGGCGGGCACGCCGCACCCACATGCCAGAACCGCCGGATCGACGACAGGTCGTAGGCGTCGGGGTCGGCCCGGTACACCGGCAGCAGCCGCTGCATGATCGTGGGCACGGTGGCCAGATACGTCACGCGGTACTCGGTCACCAGGCGGAGGAACTCGTGGGGATCGAACCGCGGCATCAACACGTTGTGATGTCCCTGCACCAGGCCGATGGCGAACGTGGTGAACCCGGTGTTGTGGCTCAACGGAACCGAGAACAAATTGACATCGTCGTCCTGCGTGCCCATCGCATAGCCGACCAGGGCCGGAAAGCGGCTATCACCGCCCGCCTCGATCAACTTCGGGCGCCCGGTGCTGCCGCCGGACGCCATGGCCTTCAGCACCGGCGACACCGCCTCGGGCAGCGGCTCGTCCGACAGTCCGGGGTCAGCGGCGAAATCTGCTGGGACGCTGAGGATCTTGCCGTCCGGGTCGGCGCGGCCCACGATCAGCGCCCGCGGCCGCAGGGCGAGCAGCCCGGTCAGCTCCGCGTCGGGCAGGTGCGGGGACAGCGGCTGCGGAACCGCGCCGAGCTTCCACGTCGCCAGCACCGCCTGAGCCCACTGGATCGAGTTGGGCAGCACGATGGTCACGTAGTCGCCTTGGCGCACACCGAGTTCGGCGTAGGCGCGGGCCAGCCGGTTGGTCGAGGCGTCCAGCTCACCGCGGGTGATGGTGCGGTCCTCGCAGGTGACGGCCGGGGCGTCCGGCGCCTGTTGGGCCAGCGCGGACACCTGGGTGTTGATCGGTGGAGTCTGGTCTGCCATCTCAGTAACCGCCCGTGGCGTCGAATATCCTGCGCGGATTGTCGACGAGCATCGTGGTGAGCTGCTCGTCGCTGACACCGCGTTGTTTCAGCGCCGGTATGACGTCGTGGTGGATGTGTAGGTAATGCCAGTTGGGCATGGCAACGGGCACAACCTCTTCGGGCAGCCAGTCGATGAAGCATGCCGCGTCGTGCGACAGCACCATCTTGTCGGCGTGCCCGCGCTCGCACATCTGGGCGACGGTGTTCACCCGGTCCTCGAACGACAAAAAGACGTCGACGCCGAACCTGTCCATCCCGATGTAGGAGCCGTTGCCGATCAGCTCCTCCAGATAGCCCAGGTCGGTGGTGTCGCCGCAATGGCCGATGACGACGCGCGACAGGTCGACGCCCTCCTCGGCGAAGATCTGCTGCTGGTCAAGGCCGCGACGGGTCGCGGCGTGGGTGTGCGTCGAGATCGGCGCCCCGGTCTGCCGGTGCGCCTTGGCCACCGCCCGCAGCACGCGTTCGACACCCGGCGTCACACCGGGCTCGTCGGTGGCGCACTTGAGGATCGCGGCCTTGACCTCGGTGTCGGCGATGCCGACCTCGATGTCGCGGACGAACATCTCGACCATGGGTTCGACGTCGCCGAGCATGCCGCCGGGCGCAGTGAAGTGGAAGTACATCGGGACGTCGTTGTAGGTGTACACGCCCGTGGCGACCACGATGTTGAGTTCGGTGGCCGCGGCGACGCGCGCGATGCGCGGAATGTAGCGGCCCATCCCGATCACGGTGAGGTCGACGATGGTGTCGACGCCGTTGGCTTTCAGCTCGTTGAGCCGGGCGATCGCGTCGGCTTCCCGGTCGGCTTCGTCGCCCCACACCTCCGGGTAGTTGGCGGTGATGTCGGGGGACAAAACGAAAACGTGCTCATGCATGAGGGTCACGCCCAGGTCGTCGGTGTCGACGGGTCCCCGGACGGTGTTCAGCGCCGCCACCCAGCCGATGCTAGGTCGTTTCCCTGCCGAACGTTCGGTACCCCTCGAAAATCCGCGCCAGTTTCGAGCGGTACCCAACGTTCGGCGGCGCGACGGGCGACGCCGCGACGGCTGACGCCGCGACCATCGCTAGCGAGGTGAGCGCGAGGAACTGCACGCCCGCGGAGTGGCCGACATATCCGTCGACAGAGCGCCACGGGTTCTGGCTGAGGACGGCGCCCGCCAGGATCAGACCCCCAGCCGACACCCCGACGGTGACTGCCTCGCAAAGCCGTTCACGGTTGCGCAGCAGGTGCCGGATCCCCAGCGCGGTGCCGACCACGACGACGCCGACCGCCCCGGACACCACCGCGCCGACGGTCAGTACCGCCACGCTGGTCACCGCCCGGCCCGGACGCCACACCCGGGCCGGCTCCTCGGGCTCGGGTCGTCTGCGCACCGGCAGGAACGCGAGCAACGCCAGGACGGGCAACAACGCCAGCCCGCCGATCAGGCCGGCGCGGTAGAGCGAGTTGGAGTCGAACGTGAGCGTGACGGGGCCCGCCGTCTGCGCAGGCAGCACCCAGCCCTGTTGCCAGCCGTTGACGGTCACCGGTGTCAGCACGGTGCCGTCGGCGCTGCGCGCGGTCCAGCCCGGGTTGACGCTTTCGGGCACCACCAGCACCTGCGACTGCGGCGCCGACGTCACGGTCACCTCGCGGTGGTCGGGGCTCCACCGGCCGGTCTGCGCGCGAACCGCGTCGGCCGAGCGCACGTCGGCAGCCAGCGGACCGGCCAACTGCGCGCCGTCGACGACGAACGCGGCACCCGGGCTGATCACCAACTCCTGCTGTCCCGCAGGCAGGTCGATGGGCCCGTCGCGGCAGGGTCGTGCGGGCACCGGCTCGTCGTCGAGCAGCGCACCGACCGTCGTGGTGACCGAGGTCTGCACGAACTGTCCGGCCACACCGATGATCGGCCCACTGCCGCAAGGTAATTCGATGCTACGGGCCCGGTTGGCGGCCGCGTCGGCCGCACCGATCGGTGTTCCGTCGGTTTCGAGCGCGACGACCTCGGCCAGGCCGGGCGGCTTGAGTTGATCGAACCCGAGCGCGGTGCGGTCGATGATGTCGTCCCAGTCCAGGATCGACAACGTGACCTTATCGGTGACGCGGGGGGTGAGGTCGAGCGTTTGCGCGCCGGCGTCGCCGGCCACCCGACGCACCTGCGGCCCGTCACCGAGATCGACGGCGACCAGCCTCGGCGTCGCGGGCAGCACAGACGAACTCGGCGTGATCTGAAGCGCACCCACCTCGCTGGGCTGCGGCAGCTTCAGCGTCAGCGTCGGTGGCGTCCGGTGCTGCACGACGCGTTGCGGCGCCGTCCACGCGGTCTCAGGGTCACCGTCGGTGGCGGCGTAAGCCGAACCGAGCACGTCGAGCACGTCCGCGTCGCCCATCGCGCGGGTGCTGCCTGGCTCGCTGATCAGATCCGCCAGATTGGGGCCCTGCCGGGGCCGCACCCACACCGTCGGGGTCACCGAGATCGGTTCGGGCACAGTCAGTGTCCTGCTCAGACTCACCGATTCCTCTGGAGCCAGCGACATACTCGCCGCGCACCTCACCCCGGTCGGGCTTCGCGCACAGCCCGGTCTGCCCAACAGCTCTGCACCCAGATCCCATTGCGCCACAGCCGAACCCGCGGGCGGCCCGGGCACCTCCACGGTGTGCCGGAGGGGCACGGGATGGGCAAAACCGTTGGCGTCGTACTGGGTAACCGCGAAGTCGGTGATACCGAACTGCACACCGGGCGAGCCGTCCTCGGTGCCTACCGCGGTGATGCGCACCCACGGCGCCTCGCCGTAAGGCAGCGCCGCTGACAGCGGCTTGCCGGGTTCATCGACCCGCAGGGTGCTGGTGCCGTTGACGGTGGACACCTCGATGCGGCCGATCTGGGCGCCGACGGCGTTGGCACTGGGCGTGATCGTGATGGTGGCGTTGGTGACCGGGTGGTCGAAGTCGACCTGCAACCATTGGCCGATCGCCGACTGCAACGCGTTGGACACCCAGGCCGTCGACGAGTCCGCGTCGATCGCGGCGGCCGGCCCGGTCCCGGGTGCGACGTGGGGCAGCGCGGTGGAATCGGCCGCCGAACTCGACACCGAGATCTGCCCGCCGTTCCACTTCCCGTAGGCCAGGTCGGCGCCGGGCGCGGGATAGTCCATCACCCGGTTGAACGTGCGCCGGGGATCGTCGCGGGTGCGGATCGCCGAGGAATGGTCGTCGACGCGGCCATAGTCGGTTTCGCGGGCCAGCGGCGTGCCGGTGACCGTGACGACCGGAACGGGCACGCCCGCCCGTTCGGCATCCCCGGTCAGCAGCATCGGGCCCAGCGGCGGTTGGCCGAGTGCCCGGCGGCGCTCATCGAGGCGCAGCAGCGCCTCGGGAGCACCGTCGACGCGGGCCATCGCGTCGGTGTCGACGAGGTAGGGCACGACGGGCATGGTGGCCTCGACCCGGTAGATCTCCACAGCCGGATACCGCGGACGTAACCCGCTGTCGGTGACGAACCCGGCCAGTGTGCCCGGACCGACCGGATCGCCGAACTGGGCGACCTTGGTCAGCCCGGGCGAACCCTCGATGGCCCGGTGCACCAGCACCGGACGCGCCGACCGCGACATCTCCGGATCCAGGTCGTTGCGTACCACCACATACGAAATACCCTGGCGGGCAAGGGTATCGGTGAGCCCAGCCGATGGCCGACCCGCGGCGAACAGCCGCTGCACCGAGTCCAGCGCGCGGATCGTCTGCGGCGGGGTCAACGGGATCGAGTCGCGCACACCCCATGGGCTTTCGCCAAGGACCTGCAGCGGCTCGTCGTGGCTGTTGCCCCACACCTGGGTGGCGAACGGCGCACCCGGTGCCACCAGCACCCGGCCCTCGGTGTTGTGTTCGTCGAGCCACGCCGCGGTCTCGTGCCAGTACGGCGGGATCGCGTCGAAGGCGCCCGGCGGGGCCAGCCGCCCGGTCCAGGCCAGCGACGTAGCGGCCGCCAACGCAGTGAGGACCACGACGCCGACCGCGACGCGTTTGTCGCGTTCGGGATGGGCCAGCGCGGCCGTCCACTGCTGCCGCGGCGCGCTGCCGGGCAACGGGACGCGGCCGAGCAGATGCGCCAGTCCCAGCGCCAACGGCAGGCGCAGCAGCGGCTCGAGCTTGTGCAGGTTGCGCAGCGGCGTCCCGGCGTCGTCGAGGAACGCCTGAACGTAGTGCGCCACCGGCGATCCCAGCCCGCCGGAGTACCCGGCCGCCAGCAGCACGACGCCGAACAACAGGATGGTGACGAGCCGTCCGCGCGCGGGCATCGACCGCATCGCCAGGCCGGCCAGACCCGCCGCGGCCACCAACGTCGTCGCCAACACCGCGACCGAACCCGTCACCAACGACGCACCCGCCGTCGCGTTCGGCGCGACGAACGGCGTCCACACGTCGGTGCCGCGCAGCATCTCCGTCAATGACAGCCATCGGGTCGTCACACCCGAGGACTCGATGTAGTCCAAGAACGGCGGGCTGATCCGGCCCAGCAGCAGCAGCGCCACCACCCACCACGACACCGCAAGCGCGATGCACAGCGCCCACCACGCGGTGAAGCGGCACCACAGCTTGTTGGGCCGGTGACAGGCCAGCCAGATCACCGCCGCCAGGCATCCGGTCAACGTCGCGACGGCGTTGACGGCGCCCATCAACGCGATCGCCACCGCCGACCGGGCGGCCAGCACCCGGATCCGCGGATCGCCCTTTAAAGCCAGGATCACCGGCAGCAGCACCCACGGCGCCAGCATCATCGGCAGCGTCTCCGAGGAGATCGCGCCCAGCGTGGTGAGCACCCGCGGGGAGAGCGCGAACGCCACCGCGGCGATCACCCGCGAGGTTCGGCTGCCGATGCCGAGCGCCTCGGCGACCCGCAGCAGCCCCCAGAACCCGGCGACCAGCAGCAGCGACCACCACAGCCGCTGGGTCACCCACCCCGGTATGCCGAGCAGATCACCGGCCAGAAAGAAGGTGCCGTGCGGAAAGAGGTAGCCGTAGGCCTGGTTCTGCGCCTGCCCGAACGGCAGCTCGCTGTTCCACAGGTTGAACGCCCTGGCGAGAAACCGCAGCGGGTTGGCGGTCAGGTCCAGCTTGGTGTCGGGCGAGATCTGACCGGGGGACTGGGCGAACGTCAGGATCAGCGCCGTCGCAGCGGCCACCCACAGCCAGCGCCGCGACAGCGGCGTGACCCTAGCTTCTGTCGCCGTACTCAACCCGGTTGAGCACCGACGACGCCGGATCGCCCGCCTGCAGCGGAGGCTTTGTGTCCTGCTGCACCATCAGCGTCACCCCGAATACGGCAGCCGCGCCGAGCAGCAGGCCGACGACAATGCTGGCGCCGGCAGGCACGAGGAACCGATCCATGCGGCCAAAACTAGCACGGCACACCCCGTGGCTACGTGCGCTGCTGATGCCGGCCGCCGTCGTCCGCTAATGTCGAGGCCCATGGCCTTGCCCCGCGCGCTGTGCGCCGCTGTGACGATGTCCGGGCTCGTGCTGGCCTGCTCGCCCGCCGAACCGCCCGCCCCACCGCCGAACGCAGGCCCGTCGAGTGCGGTCACCCATCAGCGCGGGGATGTGCCGGCCGCGCCTGCGCCCCCGGCCTGCGGTGATCCGCAGGCGATGCTGGCCGCGATGTCGACGCGCGACAAGCTCGCGCAGCTGCTGATGGTCGGTGTCTCCGACGCCGCCGATGCGCGGGCCGTCGTCGACAACCACCACGTCGGCGGCATCATGATCGGCAGCTGGACCGACCTGTCCATGCTGACCAACGGGTCGCTGGCTGAGATCGCCGGATCCGCGGGCCCGCTGCCGCTGGCGGTCAGCGTCGACGAGGAAGGCGGCCGGGTGTCCCGGCTGGCCCCTTTGATCGGCACACAGCCGTCCGCGCGGGTGCTGGCGCAGACGCAGACCCCCGAGCAGGTGTACGAGATCGCCCGCACGCGCGGTCAGGCCATGCGCAACCTGGGCATCACCGTCGACTTCGCGCCGGTGGTCGACGTCTCCGACGCCCCCGACAACACCGTGATCGGCGACCGGTCCTTTGGGTCCGACCCGGCCGCCGTCACCGACTACGCCGGGGCGTACGCCAGGGGGCTGCGCGACGCGGGCGTGCTGCCGGTGCTCAAGCACTTCCCCGGCCACGGCCACGGCTCGGGTGATTCGCACACCGGCAGCGTCACCACACCCCCGATCGCCGAACTGCAGAACGTCGACCTGGTGCCGTATCGCACCCTGACCGGTCAGGCGCCGGTCGGCGTCATGGTGGGCCACGTGCAGGTGCCCGGGCTGACCGGAAGCGACCCGGCGAGCCTGAGCCCGGCCGTCTACGGGCTGCTGCGTTCCGGCGGCTACGGCGGACCGCCGTTCAACGGGCCGGTGTTCACCGACGACATCTCGTCCATGCAGGCGATCTCCGACCGGTTCGGTGTCGCCGAGGCCGCACTGCGGGGTCTGCAGGCTGGTGCGGACACCGCGCTGTGGGTGACCACCGGCGAGGTGCCCGCCGTGCTGGACCGGCTGGAGAAGGCGCTGGACGCAGGCGAGCTGACGATGGGCAACGTGGACGCGTCGGTGCTGCGCATCGCCGGGTTCAAGGGCCCGAATCCGCGCTGCTAGTTCCCGCCCACCACCCGCTGCTAGTTCCCGCCCACCACCCGCTGCTCACAGCCGCGCGGCGGTCGTTGCTTACTCTTGAGTAATGGCCGGAGGCACCAAACGTCTACCTCGCGCAGTGCGCGAACAGCAGATGCTGGATGCTGCCGTGGAGATTTTCTCGGTGAACGGCTACCACGAGACCTCGATGGACGCCATCGCCGCCCAGGCGCAGATCTCCAAACCGATGCTGTACCTGTACTACGGCTCCAAGGAAGAACTGTTCGGCGCATGCCTGGACCGCGAGCTGTCCCGGTTCGTCGACGAGGTCCGCAGCCAGATCGACTTCACCCAGAGCCCCAAGGACATGCTGCGCAACGCCGTGCTGGCGTTTCTGACCTACATCGACTCCAACCGGGCGTCGTGGATGGTGCTCTACAACCAGGCGACCAGCAGCCAGGCCTTCGCCCACACCGTGCGCGAGGGCCGCGAACGCATCATCGACCTGGTTGGCCGCCTGCTCACCTCGGGCACCCGCAACCCCGATCCCGACACTGACTTCGACATGATGGCCGTCGCGCTGGTGGGCGCCGGTGAGGCGGTGGCCAGCCGCGTCAGTACCGGCGACGCCGACGTCAACGAGGCCGCCGAGCTGATGATCAACCTGTTCTGGCGTGGCCTGAAGGGCACCCCGTCCGATCATCCAACCGAGCACGGACCGCCGTCACCAGCCGTCGAGACTGCTGCTGGATCGCAGAACTAGGTCAAATCGCGATCTGTGCGCAGTCTCGGATCGACGACGCGGCGACAGCGGTATGTCGATGATCGAATACTCGTTGGCATGCATGACATTTACAGCAGATGTAGCGTCACACGCCTGGCGCTCCACTCAGAAGTCGCATGAGCTCCTGATTTGCCCACTCGATGAACCCTGCTGCTCGGCTCTTCTCTCGCCAGGAGCGTCAGCGTGGTAGTACCACCTCGGGGAGTTGTCATCGGCGAGCTCGTTGGACAGGCGGGTGATGCCGTCGACCCTGCTCGGGGTGACCGTCAGACCTTCGGTGCTGCCGTCGGTGCTGGGTGATGGTGCCCAGCTCGGTCAGCCAGCTCACAGGCCGGATCCTCGTCCCAGATAGGGAAGGTCATCGAGATCTTGTTGTCTTGACGACCCTCGAAACGTGCAGAGCAACCGACTCCGCTTGGAGCGCGGTGTTCGGCAGTTTGACGAAGTCGTGCGGGTTGAATGCGTAATCGGTGCTCGAATGCTGCATTGCCATGCGCTTCTCCTAGACCAGTCAAGGCCCAACACAGTTGAGCCTTGGGCCTTGAGATGAATGGGCAGATCGCTGCCGGGAGACCGACAGGATGTCGTGGTCGACCTCGAGGCCGACACTGTCTACCGAGTGGCCCGCGACCTTACGAGGTCTAGTCGGAGAGTGAGGCAACTTCACTTAAATGAATCAACTGATGTGGTGGATAACTCGCCGTGGATATCTTCTGACGAATGGCAGCGGCTTGGAATAAGCCGAGCCGGCTGTTCGGGCTCATCCCGAGCATCGGAGGTGTGGTGCTGTGAGTCTCCTCAATCGCGGAACTCGAGACCATGGCCGTCTTCACCGAAAGGTCATCACCGGCTCAGACGGGAACACGTTCACTCGACCCTCAGCGATCGGACTCGTGTGCCGTGCGGTCGTCCAACCAATGGGTTCGACCGAGAGCGCTGAGGGCGGTTTCAACACCGAGAGCCGCTACCGGCTCCGGTTGATCAACTACCCCGTCGTCCTTGGCGCTCAGTCACAGATCGAATGGAACAACAAGCGGCACACCATCGTTGGGGACGCGACTATCGTCAACGGAAGCCGTCGAACGGCGCAAGTCGACTACCCCGTAGCGCGCCATTGAGTTGTGACGATAATTCGTTCTATGAAGGTATTCATCTCGCACGCATCGGCTGATAAGCCGACGGTAAGGGCGATAACCCAGGCACTGAAAGACTCGGGGGTGAATGTCTGGCTGGACGAGGCCGATATAAGAGTCGGCGAGTCCATAACGGAAGGCGTTACGTCAGGCCTTGTTAGCAGCGATCTCCTGCTACTAGCGTTCTCGCATCAAGCCCTGCAATCGCGATGGGTCAAACGAGAGTTGAATGCTTTCTTCATGACCGCGATGGCGAATGATAAACCCATAGTCCCTTGCCGACTCGATGACTCAGACCCTCCCGCGCTGCTAGCAGACATCAAGTACGCCGATTTCCGCGATGACTTCGCCGCCGGCATGTCAGCGGTGCTTGGAGTGTCGCCCGCCAGGGTGATGGGACCGGTTTGACCTGGGTTTAGCCACGGTCATGGGACCACCTGATTGCCAGTTATGGGACCACCGGCGTGTCGCGTCGGGGGCCGCTCGATAACTGGATCGGATCGCTTCACATCGAAGTCATGTGAAGGGGTCCGCGGATGTTTCGGGAGGTTTCTGTGGTCGAGATTCGTGAAGTGCTTCGGACGTGGCTGGCTGGCCACGGACTGCGGGTGGCGGCCAGCCAGGCTGGGGTGGATCGCAAAACTGCACGGCGCTATGTCGAGGCCGCGGTGGCTGCTGGCTTGGACCGGGCCGGTGGGGTCGATCAGCTCGATGACGCGTTGATCGGCGCGGTGGTCACCGTGGTGCGCCCGGACCGGCCGCAAGGGCACGGATCAGCGTGGGAAGTGCTGTGCACCAACCATAGTCAGATCAACCAGTGGGTCGACAAGGGCCTGACGGTGGTCAAGATCGGTGACCTGCTGGCCCGCCAGGGCGTGATCGTTCCGCAGCGCACGTTGCACCGCTACTGCCAGGAACACACCAAGTATCAGGGCCGGCGCCGCGGTGGGACGGTGCCGGTCGTCGACGGCGAACCCGGGATGGAATGCCAGATCGACTTCGCCCGGATGGGCATGCTGTTTGACACTGCGACGGGCAGGCGTCGGGTGGTGCATGCGCTGATCTTCACCGCGGTGTATTCCCGGCACATGTTCGTATGGCTGACGTTTTCCCAAACCCTGACCGCGGTCATCGACGGCTGCGAAGCAGCCTGGGATTTCTTCGGCGGTGTCTTCAAAGTCCTCATTCCCGACAACATGGGAACGGTTGTTGCCCATGCAGATTCAGTGAACCCCAGGTTCACCGTGGGGTGGCTGGAATACTCCCAGGCCCGCGGCTTCGCCACCGACCCGGCTCGGGTGGCCCACCCACAAGACAAACCGCGTGTGGAGCGGATGGTGCAGTACGTGCGCAACAACTTCTTCGCCGGCGAAGAGTTCAGCGACCTCGCTGACGCCCAACACCGCGCCCAGCTGTGGTGCGCCCAGAAAGCGGGTCTGCGTATCCATGGCACCACCTGCGCCCAGCCGGCGGTGGTGTTCGCCGACCGGGAGGCACCGGCACTGTTGGCTGCTCCGACGCTGCGGTATGTGGTGCCGGTATATGCCGAGGTCAAAGTGGCCCGCGACTATCACGTCCAGCTGGCCAAGGCGTTGTATTCGATCCCGCACCACCTGCGCGGCCAGACGCTATCGGCGCGGGCCGATGGCGAGTTGGCCAAGTTCTACCATCGCGGACAGCTGGTGAAGACTCACCCACGTCAACCCGCCGGGACCCGCTCTACTGACCCCGCTGATCTGCCCGCAGATAAGACCGGATACGCGATGCGCGATCTGCACCGGCTCATCGCCACCGCAGCCGGTCACGGCCCGAATATCGGCATCTACGCCGAACGCCTGCTCGATCACGATCTGCCCTGGACCAGGATGCGTCAGGTGTATCGGCTGCTCGGGCTGGTCAAACGCTACGGCCCCGCCCCGGTGGACACCGCCTGCGCGCGCGCCCTGGATCTCGATGTCGTCTCGATGACCAAGATCACCGCCATGCTGGAGCAGGCCATCGAGAACAGCCCCGTCCCGCCGCCGCGGGCTGCCTCCGGGTTGGCTGCAGCCCGGTTCGCCCGCGATCCCCGCGACTACCGCCCCACACCGCGGCCGGAATGGTTGCAGGTCATCGACGGCGGCACCACCGACGATCAGAAGGGGCTGTGATGACCAAGCCTGCCAAAGAGGTTGTCACTGATCCGATCTCACCCGACTTGAAGAAGGCGATGCGCCAACTCAAACTCTCACCGATACTCGACACCCTGCCCGACCGACTCGCCCTGGCCCGCCAACAGCACCTCTCCCACGCCGCGTTCCTCGAACTGGTCCTCGCCGACGAAGCCACCCGCCGCGACACCAGCTCCGCCGCGCGGCGAGCCCGCATCGCCGGCCTCGATCCCACCATGCGTCTAGACACCTGGGACGAAGATGCTGCGGTGCGCTACGACCGGACCCTGTGGACCGACCTGACCAGTCTGCGGTTCCTCGACGCCGCCCACGGTGCGGTGGTCCTCGGGGCGGTCGGCGTCGGCAAAACTCACCTCGCGACCGCGCTGGGCCACATTGCGGTGCGTCGACGAGTCCCGACACTGATGCTGCGTGCTGATGCAATGTTCAAGCGGCTCAGAGCTTCTCGACTCGACAACAGCACCGAAGCCGAGATACGGCGACTCGCGCAAGTGCGCTTGCTGATTATCGATGACTTCGCACTGCAACCGCTCGACGCTACAGCCACCGCCGACTTCTACGAACTGGTTGTCGCCAGACATCAACGCAGCGCGACCATTGTGACCTCAAATCGTGGACCCGATGAATGGTTGTCGGTCATGACCGACGCGATGCTCGCCGAATCCGCCGTCGACCGACTTACCTCCACCGCGCACGAACTCATCATCGAGGGGCCGTCCTACCGGCAACGCCAGAAGCCCTCAGTTGACAGCTCGCCGTCAACCACAGATCATCCCCGTTGAGCCAAACAGGTGGTCCCTACCTCGTGGCTAAACGGTGGTCCCATCACCCTGGCGAATGACACTTGGAGCAGTCGGCATCGCAGAAGAGATCGCAGCTGCGCGTGCTGCGGTGGAAATGGCCGAATCTGTTGGATCTATCCTCACCGCTAACGAGCGTCACCGGTGTTACAGGACTTGGATAAAGCAAGAGCTCAGCCCCGAGTGGATTTTATCCGTCGACATGATGGAGCGCTTCGGGGACAGCAAGCCGCGACGCATCACCGACCTGCTCATAAATTCCGGTTTGATTGAGGCGCTGAAACGGAAGCGCGACCCGGTGCCAGGCAGTGATCTGCCTCCAATGCCCATTCCTATAGTCACCTACGCCGCTACCCCGATGGGGCTACGGGTTTTCATGCGGTGGGGTGCAGAATTCGGTGTTTCTACCTGAGATTGATCGCGGTGCGGTCGTCGCTTATTTGATGCCGTCTCGCTGCTGCCTGACCGACTCCACCACGGGGCTATGTTCTTTGGGTCAGGCATGCCTGCTTTGTCGACAAAGTAGAGCTCTGTCGTGGAGCTCCAGCCGGGTTAAGCAGCGCATGGGACATCCCGGTGTTGTGGAATACCACGCGAATAGAGACGGCCATTCGTTTCGACGCGCTGGAGTGCCCCCATCGAACACCTGGTTCGCCCGCGCCGGGCACCCCAGGTGCTCTTCGAAGAGCGCTAGAAGCCCTTCGCGGGTGCCCTGTTCTGCCATGTCACATGCCTATGCAGGCGCTGGCACGCTGCCCCTTCGACTCCTTTCGCTATACGTGTCTACAACTACCGAATACTCAAAGCCGATATCGCAAGAGGCGCATCGACATTGCGCAGCGCTGCCAATGACGATCGGGCAACGATCACGCTTCCACGTGCGCACTTCTCGCAAAACCAGCACCTACAGCGCGTGGACCGTCCCCATCAGATGCGGATCGCCCTTCTTCAGGTGACGCAACGTCAGATCCCAGCCGTCGGTCACCCGGTCGACATAGAGACCCGCGGCCGCGGGCAGCACCACCGGCTTTGCAAAGCGCACCGAATACTTCACCGCGTCCGGTAACTGGCCCTCGATGTTCGCCAGAACCGCCGCGGCGGTGAACATTCCATGCGCGATCACCGTGAGAAAGCCGAACAGCTTGGCCGCGATCGCGTTGGTGTGGATCGGGTTGTGGTCCCCGCTGACCGACGCGTACTGGCGGATCTGGCCGGGCGTGATCCGCAGTACCGCATTCGGGGGGCCCAGCTTCGGCTGCTTCTGCGGTGGCGGCTTCGGCTCGTCGGACAGGCTGGTGCGCTGCTGGTGCAGGAACGTCGTCACTTGATGCCATGCCCGCTCGTTGCCGACGTTCACGTCCGTGACGATGTCGACCAGCAGCCCGCGCCGGTGCTCGCGCAGGTTCTCGGCGTGCACCCGCACCGACACCGTGTCGGTGACCGCGATCGGCCGGTACTGCGTGATGTGGTTCTCGATGTGCACCGAACCCATTGCGGCGAAAGGGAAATCGAAGCTGGTGACCAACGCCATCACGGTGGGAAACGTCAACGCGAACGGATACGTCAGCGGCACAGCGTCACCGAACCGCAACCCGGTGACGTTGGCGTACGCCGCGACGTTCGCGGGGTCGATGCTCACGTCCTCGACGGTCAGCGTGCGCTCGGGCAGCTTGTCGTCGCGCGGCACGAATGGCAGCGCGCCCGCCGCCGCGCGCACCAGGTTCAACAGCCCAGACGGTTGCGTCACCTCAAGCCCCCAGCCACGCTTGTCCGCACACCCGAATCGTGTTGCCCGTGACGGCATTTGACGCCGGGCTGGCGAAATAGGCGATGGCCTCGGCGACGTCGACCGGCTTGCCGCCCTGATACAGCGAGTTCAGCCGGCGGCCGACCTCCCGGGTGGCCACCGGAATCGCCTCGGTCATCTTGGTCTCGATGAAACCGGGTGCGACGGCGTTGACCGTGACCGCCCTGTCGGCGTACTCCTCGGCCAGCGCGTCGGTCAGCCCGATCATGCCCGCCTTGGTGGCCGCGTAGTTGGTCTGGCCCCGGTTGCCCGCGATCCCGGCCATCGACGACAGGCCGACCACCCGGCCGCCGTCGCCGATCGTGCCGTTACGCACCAGGCCCTCGGTAAGCCGAAGCGGCGCAAGCAGGTTCACCGCGACGACGGAGTCCCAGCGGGCCTCGTCCATGTTGGCCAGCAACTTGTCGCGGGTGATCCCCGCGTTGTTGACGAGGATGTCGGCGCGGCCGTCGTAGTTCTCCCGCAGGTGCTCGGTGATCTTGTCGACGGCGTCGTCGGCGGTGACGTCGAGCGTCAGCGCGGTGCCGCCGACCTTGGTCGCCGTCACGCCGAGCGGCTCGGCGGCGGCCTCCACATCGATGCACAGCACCCGCGCCCCGTCGCGGCTGAACACCTCGGCGATCGTCGCGCCGATACCGCGCGCCGCGCCGGTGACGATGGCGACCTTGCCGTCCAGCGGCTTGTCCCAGTCCGCGGGCGGCGACGAATCCGCCGCACCCACCGAGAACACCTGCCCGTCGACGTAGGCCGACTTGCCCGAAAGGACAAACCGCAGCGTCGACTCCAGGCCGGTGGCGGCCGGTTTGGCCGCCGGGGAGAGGTACACCAGGTTCACCGTCGCGCCGCGCCGCATCTCCTTGCCGAGCGAGCGGGTGAAGCCCTCCAGCGCGCGCTGCGCGATGCGCTCGTGGGCGCTGCCCGCCTCCTCGGGCGTGGTGCCGATGACGACGATGCGCCCCGACGACCCGACGTTGCGCAGCACCGGGGTGAAGAACTCGTACAGCTCCTTGAGCCCGGACGGATCGGTGATGCCGGTCGCGTCGAACACCAGACCCCCGAACGAGTCGGCCCAGCGTCCGCCGATGTTGTTCGACACCACCTCGTAGTCCTCGGCCAGCGCGGTGCGCAGCGGCTCGACGACGCGGCCGTTCCCGCCGATGAGCACCGAGCCCGCCAGCGGCGGCTGACCCGGCTTATACCGGCGCAACGTCTCGGGCTGCGGGACGCCGAGCTGCTTGGCGAGGAACGATCCGGGCGCCGAATGGACGATTTGCGAATACAGATCGGTAGCCATGAAAACGAACTTACTCCAGAGTAAGAAGAGTGGGTACTATGGGTTCATGGCTAGTAATACCCACCGACGGGTCGCCATCCTCGGCGGCAACCGAATTCCCTTCGCCCGATCGGATGGCGCGTATGCAAACGCCTCCAACCAGGACATGTTCACCGCGGCGCTGGGCGGGCTGATCGACCGGTTCAACCTCGACGGCGAGAAGCTCGGGGCCGTGATCGGCGGCGCCGTGCTCAAGCACAGCCGCGACTTCAACCTGACGCGCGAATGCGTGCTCGGCAGCGCGCTGTCGTCCTACACCCCCGCCTTCGACCTGCAGCAGGCGTGCGGCACCGGGCTGCAGGCCGCGATCGCGGCCGCCGACGGTATCGCCGCCGGGCGCTACGACGTGGCCGCGGCCGGCGGCGTGGACACCACCTCCGACGCCCCGATCGCGTTCGGCAACGACCTGCGGCGGGTGCTGCTCGGGCTGCGCCGGTCCAAATCCAACCTCGAACGGCTCAAGCTGGTCGGCAAGCTGCCCGCCTCCCTCGGCGTGGAGATCCCCGTCAACAGCGAACCGCGCACCGGCATGTCGATGGGCGAGCACGCCGCGCTCACCGCCAAGGAGATGGGGATCAAGCGCACCGACCAGGACGAGCTCGCCGCGGCCAGCCACCGCAACATGGCCGCCGCATACGACCGCGGCTTCTTCGACGACCTGGTCACCCCGTTCCTCGGGCTGTACCGCGACAACAACCTGCGCCCGGACTCGTCGGCGGAGAAGCTGGCCAAGCTCAAGCCGGTGTTCGGGGCGAAACAAGGTGACGCGACGATGACCGCGGGCAACTCGACGCCGCTGACTGACGGCGCGTCGGTCGCGCTGCTCGCCACCCCGGAGTGGGCCGCCGAGCGTGGCATCGAACCGCTGGCCTACTGGGTCGACGGGGAGACCGCGGCGGTCGACTACGTCAACGGCCGCGACGGCCTGTTGATGGCGCCGACGTACGCGGTGCCGCGGCTGCTGGCCCGAAACGGCTTGGCGCTGCAGGACTTCGACTTCTACGAGATCCACGAGGCGTTCGCGTCGGTGGTGCTCGCGCACCTGCAGGCGTGGGAGTCCGACGAGTACTGCAAGGAACGGCTGGGCCTGGACAAGGCCCTGGGCAGCATCGACCGCTCCAAGCTCAACGTCAACGGCTCCTCGATCGCGGCGGGGCACCCCTTCGCGGCCACCGGCGGGCGCATCGTCGCGCAGATGGCCAAGCAGTTGAGCGAGAAGAAAAAGGAGACCGGGCAGCCCGTACGCGGCCTGATCTCGATCTGCGCCGCCGGTGGGCAGGGCGTCGCCGCGATCCTCGAGGCGTAAAAAAACTAGATCGAAAGTTTTTTTCGCGGGGTTGTAACGCTGCGGTGAGGTGGGTCGATAGTCCTGGTAGCTCCGTACTGCCGTCTGACCCCCCGACCCGATGGCAGTACGGGGCTCTTAAGTTTTACCGGTCCTGGCCCGGCGGGGCGTCCTTTTTCGCCTTGATCGGCCCGGCCCCCGCCGGTGCGAACAACGCGCCGCCGAGGCTGCCGCGGGTGGTCAGGACGGCGACCAGCGCCCAGGTGCCCAGCAACCCGACGTAGGCGACGACGGCGGCCACCGCGAACGCGGGCAGGCCGGTGTGGTTGGCCAGCTGGGTGGTCCCGGTGACGAAGGTGCCGACCGGGAAGGTCAGGCTCCACCACGTCAACGCGAACGGCATCCCGCGTCGCAGCGTGCGCACGGTCAGTTCGGTGGCCAGCACGATCCACAGCACCGCAAACCCCCAGACCGGGACGCCGAACAGCACCGCGAACACGTTCATCGCGTCGGCCAACTCGGTTGGCACTGCCGCGCTGGCGTGGGCGCCGAGCAGGCCCGCCGCGGTGATGCCCTGCCCCAGCGGGCCCAGCACGATCCACAATGTGGGCACTCGCGCGGTGCCCGACGTCCCGTACAGCGCAAGCCTGCTCCAGATCATCGTGATGATGATCAGCGCCGCGAACAACGACAGCCCGAACATCGCGTAACAGCCGTACAGCATGGTCGCGCGCCCTGTCCCCGGAGCCATATGCGGAATCAGCAGCGCACCGGAGGCCGCCGACACCATCGGCGGCACCACCGGCATCAGCCAGCCGCCGAACGCGGCGTCGGGTTCGACGTTGAGTTGGGTGAACATCAGGAACGGGATGGTCGCCGCGGTGAACAGCCCGCCGACGGTGCCTGCCGTCCACAGCACCCATGCCAGGTCGACGGCTACCCGCTCGCCGATCAGGTCCTTGCCGATCAGCAGCGCACCCGCGCCGACGGTCAGCAACGCCATCGGCGCGGCGCCGTAGAAGTGGGTCATCTGCGGGTTGCGCACGTAACCTCGCGCCGCCACCGGATGGCGGATCCGCTGCGCGCCCACCGCGACGACGAGCACCACCAGCAGCACGGCCGCCGCCACCCACACCACCTCGGAGAACACGTGCAGCCCGGGCAGCCGCACCGGCAGCGTGGCGCCCGCCGTCGCGACGATTCCGGTGCCCATCACCGATGCGAACCAGTTCGGCCCGAGGTGCTGTAGCCGCGCCAACTCACTTGTCATGCCAGAAGTATGTTCTGGCCGTGCTTCGATGGTGGGATGCAGACCAGCGTCGCTCTCACCGGACTTCTCCCCGACGCCGACGCGCGCAACCCGGTCGACGCCACCGTGCAGCGGCTGGCGTCGTTGCGCGACGAGGGATTTCGCAGGGTGTGGATGGCTCAGCTGCCCTACGACCCCGACCTCCTGACCGTCTTGGCGGTCGCGTTCCGCGAGATCGACACCCTCGAGATCGCGTCGGGCGTCATCCCGATCCAGATCCAGCACCCCACCCAGTTGGCGCAGCGGGCGCTGACGCTCAACACCATTGCCGAGGGCCGCTTTCTCCTCGGGATCGGGTTGAGCCACCGGATGGTGACCGAAGGGGTGTGGGGCATTTCGTATGACCGGCCGGTGCGCCAGATGCGCGAGTATCTCGACGCGCTGCTGCCGCTGCTGGCCGGTGAGCCCGCGGACGCCTCCGGGGAGTTCTGGACGACGCGCGGTTCGCTGCAGGTGCCGGGGGCGCCGACGCCGCCGGTGTACCTCGCCGCGCTCGGGCCGCAGATGCTGCGGCTGGCAGGGCGGCGCAGCGCGGGCACGATGACGTGGATGACCGGACCCAAGACGTTGGCCGGCCACGTTGTGCCGACCCTGCGCACCGCGGCCGCCGAAGCCGGGCGCGACGAGTCATCGGTGCGGGTGGTGGCCTCGCTGCCGGTCACCGTCACCGACGACGTGGCGCGCGCCAGGGCCCGCGCCGCCGAGGAGTTCGCGATCTACGGGCAGCTGCCGTCCTACCGCGCGATGCTCGACCGGGAGGGTTACGCCGGACCCGAGGACGCGGCGATCATCGGCGACGAGAAAACCGTGTCCGACCGCCTCGCCGAGCTGAGCGCAGCCGGCGTCGACGAGTTCGTCGCCAGCGTTTTCGACGCGGACCCCGAGGCGCGTGCGCGCACCCGCGCACTGCTGCGATCAACGGATCGGTAGGGCGAAAAAGACCTCTGGCGCGCCGCCGGACACCGGCGTACGATCGACCGCACGACGGGTTCGGGAGTGACTGATCCGAAGAACCGGTAAGGGTTGAAAGCCGGTCGCGCGATACTAACGTGACGCACCTGAGTGTCCTCCCGAACCCGCCCTTTTGTCTCGGCAGCCCGGTGCCAGTGCGCGCTATTCGGTGTCGCGCACGCCGCCGCTGCGGCCGTTTCCGAACTTCACCCGCGGTGTCGACGTGTCGCTTCTGGTGATGCCCGTTGCGCGGCCGCTGCTGCCGGTGTGCACGCCGCCAGGCTCGCTCGCCGAGCGTGTGCCCGTCGGGGACGAACCCGTCCCGCCGGTCGGTGCGCCGGCACCGGTTCTGCCGGCGTTCCGTTCCGCCCACGTTTCGGTGCGGATCGCATCGGGCTCCGATTGTGTGTCGCCGGAACGGCTTTGGCCCGGATCGGGGTTGGTCGCCCGGGCCACCGAGCGGGTGCTGCCGAGCGGGCGTATCGGCCCGGTGATCGGCGGCAGGTATACCGGGGGAACGCCGGTGGCATACGCGTCGGCCCACCCCAGCACGTTCTGCGTGTAGGCCATTGAGTTGTTGTAGCGCAACACCGCGGTGATCAGCTGGGCGCGATCGTGAAGGTTGAGCCCTCCGCTGCACAGGTAGCGGGCAGCAGCCAGGGTGGCGTCGAAGAGGTTCTGCGCGTCGGCATGCCCGTCGCTGTCACCGTCGGCCGCGTAGTGCGTCCAGGTGCTGGGCAGAAACTGCATCGGCCCCATCGCCCTGGCGTAGACCGTGCGCCCGCTGGTGCGGCCGGCGACGATGATTTCGTTGCCGGGCAGTGAGCCGTCGAGCGTCGGGCCGAAGATGGGCTCCACGGCCGTGCCCCGGTCGTCGGTCCTGCCGCCGAAGGCGTGCCGGGATTCGATCTGCCCGATCCCGGCCAGCATGTTCCAGCTGACCCCGCAGCCCGGTTCGATGCGCGCCATCAGGCCGTCGGCGTTGCGATACGCCGTCAGGGCGATGGCGGGGATGTTCAAGACGCCGGCTGCGCTGACCGCGGCCGGCGGCGGTGGACCGACGACGTGCGACACGGTCGTCGGGTCCATCACGGCAGGCGTCGCGGCCAGGGGGCCGTCCGGAAAGGTCGGCCGCGGCGCGACGGCTGCCGTCGGTTGAATGTCCGGCGCGTGGTGCAGCGCCACGATCAGGCTCGGCGCGGTGGCGACCGCGCTGGTCAACACCAGCCGGGCGACCACCTCGGCCCCGGCGGCCGGGGTGCGTGCGGCCCGGCTGAGACCGCGACGAACCCGCGCCATGGCTGTCCGGGCCCGGGCGTCGCCCCCTGTCTGCACTGGCTCGTCCTCGTCGTCGCACCCTTGGGCCGACCGAGCGGGCCGGCGGCCTCATCATAGGTTCTGACGATCAGCCGACGGGCCGCCCGGCACCCGGCGCGATGCAAAACGCCCCCGGGAAGAGACCGGGGGCGTTTTGTCGCGAGGCGGTCTTAGAAGGACGCCTCGTCGAGTTCCATCACATCGTTGTCGAGGTTTTCGACGACCTGACGGGTGCTGGTCAGCATCGGCAGGAAGTTCTTCGCGAAGAACGACGCGACCGCGACCTTGCCCTCGTAGAAGGCCTGGTCGTCGGCTGTCAAACCTGCACTGACGCCGGCGTCGAGCTTGTCGATCGCCACCGCCGCGTGCTGCTGCAGCAGCCAGCCGATGACCAGGTCACCGACGCTCATCAGGAAGCGCACCGAGCCCAAGCCGACCTTGTAGAGCTCGGCCGGATTGTCCTGCGCCGCCATCAGATAACCGGTCAACGAGGCGGCCATGGCCTGGACATCCTCCAGCGCGGTCGCCAGCAGCTTGCGCTCGGCCTTCAACCGGCCGTTACCGGACTCGTTCTTGACGAACTGCTCGATCTGACCGGCCACGTGCGCCAGCGCCACACCCTTGTCGCGGACGATCTTGCGGAAGAAGAAGTCCTGCGCCTGGATCGCGGTGGTGCCCTCGTACAGCGAGTCGATCTTGGCGTCGCGGATGTACTGCTCGATCGGGTAGTCCTGCAGGAAGCCCGAACCACCGAAGGTCTGCAGCGATTCGGTCAGCTTGGCGTAGGCCTGCTCCGAGCCGACACCCTTGACGATCGGCAGCATCAGGTCGTTGACCCGAACTGCCAGGTCCGGCTCGACGTCGTGCAGCGCCTTGGCCACCGCCGAGTCCTGGTAGGTGGCGGTGTAGAGGTACAGCGCGCGCAGACCCTCGGCGTAGGCCTTCTGGGTCATCAGCGACCGGCGCACGTCCGGGTGGTGCGTGATCGTCACGCGCGGCGCGGTCTTGTCCGTCATCTGCGTCATGTCGGCGCCCTGCACCCGCTCCTTGGCGTACTCGAGCGCGTTGAGGTAACCGGTCGACAGCGTCGCGATGGCCTTGGTGCCGACCATCATTCGCGCCTGCTCGATGACCTCGAACATCTGCGCGATGCCGTCGTGCACCTCGCCGACCAGCCAGCCGGTGGCGGGCACGCCGTGCTGGCCGAACGTCAACTCACAGGTGGCCGAAACCTTCAGGCCCATCTTGTGCTCGACGTTGGTCACGAACACGCCGTTGCGCTCGCCGAGCTCACCGGTCTCCGGATCGAAGTGGAACTTCGGGACGAAGAACAGCGACAGCCCCTTGGTGCCCGGACCTGCGCCCTCGGGGCGGGCCAGCACCAGGTGCATGATGTTCTCGAACAGATCGTCGGAGTCAGCGGAGGTGATGAACCGCTTGACACCGTCGATGTGCCAGGTGCCGTCGGGCTGCTGGACGGCCTTGGTGCGGCCGGCGCCGACGTCGGAGCCGGCATCGGGCTCGGTGAGCACCATGGTGGCGCCCCAGTTGTGCTCGGCGGCCAGCTGAGCCCACTTCTTCTGCTCTTCGGTGCCCAGGTTGTAGAAGATCTGCGCCATGCCCGGGCCCATCGCGTACATGTACGCGGCGGGGTTCGCGCCGAGAATGTGCTCGATCAGTGCCCACTGCAGGGCGCGGGGCATCGGCATACCGCCGAGCTCCTCGCCGACCCCGGCCTTGTCCCAGCCGGCGTCGAACAGCGCACGCATCGACTTCTTGAACGACTCCGGCAGCGTCACCGTATGGGTCTCCGGATCGAACACCGGCGGATTGCGGTCACCGTCGGCGAACGACTCCGCGATCGGCCCCTCGGCCAACCGCGCCACCTCAGCCAGCATGTCGCGGGCGGTCTCGAGATCCAGGTCGGCGTAGTCGCCCTCACCGAACGCCTTGTCTACGCCATATACCTCGAACAGGTTGAAAACCTGGTCGCGGACGTTGCTCTTATAGTGGCTCACGGTTCCTCCTCGTCGAGATGGCCACATACGGTTGGGTACTCACTCCGTAAGTTACCCACCAGTAACTGGCCGAAACTATACCGCTCGGTAACTTCAACACCAAGCAGCTGTGAGCTATTTCAATGGGCTAGCCATTACGGGCTTGGCGGCGTACCCCAAACGCCCAGTTGGCACGTGTTTCACCTGGGCTTTCCCGGTTATGTGACGATCGTCACGGACGGCCCGTTAGGGTGTGCGGGTGCAGCGTGTCGCGGTGTGGGGAACGGGCAACATGGGGTCGGCGGCGATCCGGTCGACGGTGGCGTTTCCGGGGTTGCAACTATCCGGCGTCATCACGTCGTCGCCGGACAAGGCCGGTCGCGACGCCGCCACCTTCGCGAACCTGGATAGCCCGACGGGCGTCACCGCCACCACCGATATAGACGCAGCGCTGGGCGCCGCCGACGCGGTGGCCTACATGGCGTCCGGTGACATCCGGCCCGACGAGGCCGTCGCCGACATCGAGCGCTGCCTGCGCGCGGGTAAGCATGTGGTGACGCCGTCGCTGTACTCGCTTTACGATCCGCGTTCGGCCCCGCCGGAGTGGGTCGAGCGGTTGACCGACGCCGCTGTAGAAGGTGGCTCCACCCTGTTGGTCAGCGGTGTCGACCCGGGCTGGGGCAACGACGCCCTGGCCGTGCTCGCCGCTGGGCTGTGCACCCGGATCCGCACGATCCGCTGCCAGGAGATCTTCGACTACTCGACGTACGACCAGCCGCACGCGGTGAAGGTGCTCTGTGGTTTCGGCGGCCCGATGGACCAGGTGCCGATGATGCTGCTGCCCTCGATCCCGACGATGGTGTGGGGCGGAAACCTTCGGCTGATCGGCCGTGGCCTGGGTATGGAGATCGACGAGATCGCCGCGGACGTCGAACGCCGGCCACTCGAGCAGACCGTCGACACCGTGATGGGCCGATTCGATCAGGGCACCCAGGGTGCGTTCTGGCTGAAGGTGATCGGAAAGTCGCGCGGGCGCGAACGCATCGTCATCGACCACATCACCCGCATCCATCCCTCGTGCGCACCGGACTGGCCCCAACCCGACGAAGGGGCGGGCGATCACCGCGTGATCATCGACGGTGACCCGCAGCTGACGATCGTCAGCCGCGCCGACGTGCCGGGCGGCACCCGCGCCGACGGCGGCAACACCACCGCGGCCAACCGTCTGCTCGGTGCGCTGGGCTGGCTGGCCGGGCAGAAGCCCGGTATCTACGACGGCCTCGACGTGCCGATGCAGTCTGCCCTGCCGCCCGAGGTGGAAGCCCAGCGCTGGGCCGAGTGAGTCACCCGCCGGTCGGCGGCTTCATATCGGGCATCTGGGCGACCAGGTACTCGGCGAGCGACCCGATCGTCGGATAGTCGAACACCGCGGTCACATCGATCGTGAACGCGTCGCCGAACTGACTGTGCAACCGGTTGCGCAGTTCGATGGCCATCAACGAATCCGTACCGAGGTCGAGGAACCGACTGGTCGGCGCAGGCGGCTGGGCCAGGCGCAGGAAGTTCTGCACCTCGCGTTGAAGGAACTCGGTCACGAAGCCGGCCCGTTGAGGCGCGGGTATCTCGATCAGCTGGTGAAGCAACTGGCTGTCCCCGGCGGCGTCGTCGCCCGCTCTGGGCAGCACCAGGTCAAGAATCGGCGGGCGCGTGGCGCCCAACATCTTCGCCGCGCGTTGCCAGTTGGCGTTGATGATCGCGGCCTGCGCGGTGCCGTTCGCGACGACCTCGGCCATCGCGCTCAGCGCGGACGACGGCTCCAACGGAACCAGGCCCTGCGCCCGGACATTGGCGCCTGCGGCGTCCGACGACGCCATGCCGCCCTTGGCCCACGGGCCGAAGTTGATCGCGGTGGCGGGCAGGCCCTGCGCCTTGCGGTGGGCGACCAGACCGTCGAGCAGCGCGTTGGCCGTCGCGTAGTTGGACTGACCGGGCGATCCGAGCACGCTGGACACCGACGAGGACACGATGAAGAAGTCGAGGTCGTCATCCCGGGTCAAGCGGTCCAGATGCCAGGCGCCGAATGCCTTGGGCGCCAACGTCGTCTGGAACCGCTGCATGTTCTGCGCCGACAGCAGCGCATCATCGAGCACGCCCGCGAGGTGGGCCACGCCGGCCAGCGGCGGCAACTCCGCGCGGATGCGCTCGAGCAGTCCGGTCACCTCGGACTCGTCGCCGACATCGGCGGTCCGGACGTGGATGCGGCACTTGTAGCGCTCGGTGAGCTCGGCGATCGCCTGCTGCGCCTGCGTGTCGGGTCCGCGCCTGCTGGTCAACACGATGTCGCCCGCGCCTCGTTGGGCGAGGTGGGAGGCGGTGTGCAGCCCGATCGCGCCGAGTCCACCGGTGATCAGATAGCTGCGGTCCGGACGGGGCTGCAACGGGGTGGGTATCTGTAGCACGATCTTGCCGATATGCCGCGCCTGCTGCATGCGGCGAAACGCGGCCCTGGCCTCCGTGAGCGGGTACACCTCGGCGGGCAGCGGCGCCCACTCGCCCTTGCCCAGCCCTTCCGACACCTGGCCCAGCAGGCCCCGAATACGCACCGGGTCCTCGAACGTCACGGTGTCCAGCGCGACGATCTCGTAGGCGATGTCGGGGCGGGCCGCGGCCATCTGCTCGGGTGTCCAGATGTCACGCTTGGCGATCTCGGCGAAGCGGCCGTTCTTGGCGGTGGCGCGCACGGTCGCTTCGATGAACCCGTCGTTCGTCAGGCTGTTGAGCACCACGTCCACGCCCGCGCCGTCGGTGTCGGCCAGGATCTGATCGGCGAAATCGGTACTGCGCGAGTCGTATACATATTCCACCCCCATCTGGCGCAGCGTCGCGCGTTTGAAGGTGCTTGCGGTCGCGAAGACCGTGGCGCCGTGCGCCCGGGCCATCTGGATGGCCGCCATGCCGACGCCGCCGCTGGCGGCGTGGATGAGCACCCGGTCACCGGGTCGCAGCTGCGCCCAATCGAACGCCAGGCGGGCCGTCAACGCCGCGGCGGGAACCGTGGCGGCCTCGACCGCGCCCACGCCGTCGGGTATCGGTGCGAGCAACTGTTCGGGCACATTGAACCGGCTGCAGAACGCGCCCTGCATGCAGCCGAACACCCGCTGACCCACCTCGAGTCCGGTGACACCGTCACCCAACTGGGTGACGACGCCTGCGAAGTCGCCGCCGATCGGGCCGGGGTCGCCCGGATAGAGGCCGAGCACGTTGAGCACATCCCGGAAGTTGAGGCCCGCGGCCTCCACCCGGACCTGCACGCAGCCAGGCGCGGGTGGCGGCACATCGGCCTCGCTCAGCCGCAGGTTGTCGATCGCGCCGCGTTCGGTGGGCGCCAGCACGTAATCATCGGCCCGCGGCACCGTGAGATGCCCGCCCCGCGCCCACGGCAGCAACCGCGACGCCAGCAGCTTTCCTTGTCGCACTGCGAGTTCCGGTTCGTCGACCGGCGCGGCCACCAGGTCGGCCAACACCTGCACGGCGTCCGGTGATCCGTCACAATCGACGAGCCTGCACCGCAGGGCGGGTTCCTCGTTGATCGCCGTGCGCCCGAAACCCCACATCGCCGCCTGCACGGGGTCGACCGGTTCGCCCGAGTCGGTGGCCACCGCGCGCTCCGTGATGATCCACAGTCCGCCAGGCAGTTTCACCTCTCCGCGTTGCACCGCGTGCACGGCGCTGAGCAGGTTGGCGATCTCGTTCTCGATCCGCGCGGTGGCCTCGGCGCTCGACTCCTCGGCCGGCGGGGCGGCGCAACGCCACACGACGCCGGAGAAGGCCTCGCCGCGCTCGTGAGCCTGCGTCAGTACCTGTCCCAACGGCCGCGTTTCGGCGTCGCGGTCCAACGGGATACAGCCCGGCAGCAGGGCCGCCAGATCGTTTAAGCCGGCGACCAGCCAGGTTCCGTTGATCGCCGCGGCGCCCTCGCCTGACGCCGGCGTCGGCACCTCGTGCCAACCGAGCGTGTACAGCATCCGGGTGCTATCACCGCTCAATCCGCGCAGCAGCACTTCGCGGGGCGCGCGTTTGACGGTGAACTCGCGGATGCCGCCCAGCCTGCGGCCCTCTCGATCGAAGAAATCCAGGTCGAAGAGCTGCGTTTCGGCGTCGACGTCGCTGGGATGCCACTTCGTGTGACAGTAGAACCGGCGAGGCATCTTTTCCTGCACCGTCAGCTGGCCGTACCGCAACGGCAGAAGCAGATCGTCCACGCCCTGGTCCATCGCCTGGCGCGTCGGAAACGCCGGAAACGTGAGCCCGGTGCACAAGTCCAATAACACCGGGTGCATCGGTTCGGTGCCGAGATGTTGGGCCAGTTCCTCGCCGACGAGGATGTCACCGATCGCCTCGGCCTCGCCGACCCACAGCGACTTCAGGGAGCCCGACCAGGTCGGTCCCCATTCCAGCTCGGCGTCGGCGACGAGTTCGAACAGCTCTTGCGGGCGCGAACGCGTGCACCGCTCGACGATTTCGTTGATCGAATTCGCTTGCGGCGACGCCGGATCGTCGGGGAAGCCGGCGTCGTCGCGCACGACGGTGCCGTCGGCGTTCAACGACCATTCGGCACCGCGCGCCCCGTACGGACGGCTGTGGACCTGGAACCTCCACTCGGCCGCGTTCTCCCCCGCGTTGTCCAGCGGGTGCAACGTGAGTTGCACCTCCCGGGAACTCTTCTCAGGCAAGATGATCGGCTCGTAGAAGAAGATGTTCGATACACGGGCAGGTGGACCCGCCGCGGCCAACGCCATCGTCACGTACGTCGCCCCGGGGACGACGACGGTGCCGTAGATGACGTGGTCGGACACCCATGGCAACGATTTCACCGACAACCTGCTGGTGTAGACGGTGTCCCCGGATGCGAGTTCCTTTGCGCTGCCCAGTATTCCAGAAACCGGTGCGCCATCGAAGGCGATGTTGGAGGTCTGCGGCCAGAACCGGCGGCGCTGGAACGGATAGGTTGGCAGTTCCAGCCGGCGACCCGGGCGCCGCTGCAGTGCGGCGAAATCGGGGTGGTGCCCGCCGGCATAGGCCGAAGCCAGCGCGTCAGCGATCTGGCGCCGGTCGCCGACGCCCTTACGCAACGACGCGATCGCCCTTGGCGCCGCCAGGTGCTCGGGCCACACCTGCACCGCCGCACCGGTCAGCACAGGCTGCGGACCGATCTCCATCAGAATCGAGCATCCCAGCGCCGCCACGGTGCGCACGCTCTCGGCGAACTGCACGGGCTGGCGGGAATGCCGGCGCCAGTAGGACGCGTCGAGCGGGGTCTGCGCGGTGAGCACGGCGCCGGTGCGGTTGCAGACCAGCGGCAACGTGGGGGTGGCGAATTCGAATTGTGCGGCATAGGACTCGAACTCGTCGAGCACCGGATCGAGCAGTTCGGAGTGGAAGGCGTGGCTGGTCGCCAGCCAGGTGCAGCGGATGCCCTCGTCGGCGAACCTGCTGACGATCTGCTCCAGGTCGTGGCCCGGACCCGACAGCACGGTGTTGGGCCCGTTGTAGGCAGCGACCGACACCCGGGCGAACTCGCCCGCGACGTCTTCGACGTGCTTGGCGTCGGTGAACACCGCCACCATGCGTCCGCCTTCGGCCAGGCTGCCGAACATCCGGCCGCGTTCGGCCATCAGCCGTGCGCCGTCTTCGACGCTGAACACCCCGGCCACACACGCCGCCGCGTACTGGCCGACGCTGTGCCCCAGCACCACGTCGGGTTCGACGCCCCACGACTGCCACAGCCGGGCCAGCCCCATCTCGAGCGCGAACAACGCCGGCTGCGCATACGACGTGTGCTGCAGCCGGGCCCCGGTCTCCCGGTCGGCGGCGAACAGCACCTCCAGCAGCGGCTGCGGCAACATGTCCTTGACCGCCTCCGCGCACCGTGTCACCGTCTCGGCGAAAACCGGTTCGGCGTCGAACAATTCACGCGCCATCCCGGGATACTGGCTGCCCTGTCCGGTGAAGAACCAGGCCGTCGTCGGGGGATGGGTGTGCTCGCCGCGCACCACGCCGGGTCGGGTGCGGTTCTCGACGATGTCGGCCAGACCCTGGCGGGCCGTGTCGACGGAGTCGACGACCAGTGCGGCGCGATGCTCGAAATGTGAACGGCCCGTTCCGGCCGTGAAGCACACGTCGGCGAGGTCGACATCCTGGTGTGTGCCCAACCAGGTCTCGTAGCGCCGCGCCAACGCCACCAGCGATTCCGGTGACCGTGCAGACAACGGGAGTACGTGCACGGACGTGTCGCGAGGATCGTGCTGTTCGGGCTCACCGACCGGTGTGGACGGCGCCTCCTCGATCAACACGTGCGCGTTGGTTCCGGTGAACCCGAACGAGCTCACCCCGGCACGCCGCGGCCTGCCGTTGGTCTGCCACGGAACCGATTCGTCGACCACCTGCACCGGCAGTGTGTCCCAAGGGATATGCGGTGACGG
The DNA here is from genome assembly GCF_019645835.1 of Mycolicibacterium holsaticum DSM 44478 = JCM 12374. Classification (NCBI taxonomy): domain Bacteria; kingdom Bacillati; phylum Actinomycetota; class Actinomycetes; order Mycobacteriales; family Mycobacteriaceae; genus Mycobacterium; species Mycolicibacterium holsaticum. The sequence goes on along the minus strand of NZ_CP080998.1, from coordinate 5,276,337 downwards.
GTCATCGAAGTGCAGGCTTTGCGGCAGCAGGCCATGCTGCAGCGACAATACGACTTTGATCAGCCCCGCAGCGCCGGAGGCGGATTCGAGGTGGCCGATGTTGGTCTTCACCGAACCCATCAGCAAGGGCCGATCCGCGTCGCGGGCCACGCCATAGGCCGCCGCGGCCGCCTGCACCTCGATCGGATCACCCAGCGGGGTGCCCGTCCCGTGCGCCTCGAGGTAGTCCACCTCGCCACCGGAGAGGCCGGCACGGCTCAGCGTCGCCTCGATAAGGCGTTGCTGGGCACCACCGTTGGGCACCGTCAACCCGCTCGAGGCGCCGTCCTGATTGACCGAGCTACCCACGATGACGGCGGCGATTCGGTCTCCGTCGCGCACTGCGTCGCTCATCCGCTTGAGGACGAGAACCCCGCAGCCTTCGCTGCGCACATACCCGTCGGCGGAGGCGTCGAAGGTTTTACACCGTCCGCCGGGGGACAGCATTCTGGCCCGGGAAGCGGCCACCGTTGACACCGGGCTCAGCAAGACGTTCACGCCGCCGGCCACGGCCAGATCGCAGTCACCTGACTGCAGCGCCTGACGTGCTTGATGGACGGCCACCAACGAGGAGCTGCACGCGGTGTCGACCGCGACCGCTGGTCCCTCGAGTCCCAGCGCGAAGGAGACCCGGCCGGAGACGGCGTTGAGCGCGTTGCCGGTGATGAAATGCGGCTCGATCTTGTCGATCGACTGGGTGGACAGCAGGTGCGCGTACTCGTTGGCCGCCACGCCCGTGAAGATTCCGGTCCGACTGCCGCGCAAGGCGGCCGGCGCGTACCCGGCCCTTTCCAGACCCTCCCACACCGTTTCGAGCATCAGCCGCTGCTGCGGTTCGATCCAGACCGCTTCGCGCGGGGAGATGCCGAAGAACTCGGGATCGAATTCGTCGATGGCGTCGAGGAATCCACCGAAGCGGGTGTAGGTCTTGCCGGCAGCTTCGGGATCCGGGTCGTAGAACTCGTCGATGTCGAATCGATCTTCCGGAACTTCGCGGATCGCGTCGACTCCTCCGGACAGCAGCTCCCAGAACGCCTCCGGATCGGCGGCGCCGGGGAACCGGCACGACACCGCGATGATCGCGATCGGTTCGTCGGTGCGCGTCGGCTCCACAGCCGCGGATACCGGATCTGCTTTGGCCGGCGTCTGGACCGCCAGCCCGAGCACGTCGCCGAGCAGGTAGTCCGCCGCGTCGGACACCCGCGGATGATCCATAACCAGCGTGACGGGGATCTCCTTGCCCACCGCCTGTTCGAGGCGGCGGCGAAGCTCGACAGCCATCAACGAATCCATGCCGAGGTCGAAAAAGCCGGTGTCCTCGCGGATTTCCGCCGCATCCACCCGCGTCACCTCGGCCACCGCGTCGCGCAGGTAGGTGGTGACAAGCTTCTTGCGTTGTTGCACCGGAGCGTTGGTGAGCCTCTCGACCAGCTCTGTCTTGCCCGACGCCAGCACATCGGCCGGGGTTGTCGGCGCAGTGGGCACCTCACGCTCGAGCGCGGTGAGGAATGCCCGCCGCCCGGCCTGCTGGTACAGCGGAAGGAAACGCGACCAGTCGATCCGGGCCACCACGGCCTGTGCCGGGCCGGCCGTGGACGTCGCGACGGCGTCGGCCAGACCGGTCAATGCGTCAGCAGGTGACATCGTCTTGACGCCGCGCTGATCCAGGCGTGCACGAGATTCCACATCGGCCATGCCCGCCGACCACGGCCCGAAGTTGACGCTGATGCCCGCGATGCCCTGCTCCCGCAGCCGCCACCCCAGCGCGTCGAGGAACGCGTTAGCCGCGCCGTAGGCCGTCTGACCGAATCCGCCCCACACCGAGGCGATCGAGGAGGTGCTGACGAAGAAGTCGAGCTTCAAGTCCGGCGCCGCCTCGCTCAGATGCCAGGCGCCCCAGACCTTTCCGGCGAAGACCCGGTCGATTTCAGCGTCGTCGAGGTCGCTCAGTGGGGTGGTGCCGATCTCGCCCGCGGCGTGCACGATGCCCGCCAACGGCGGTAGCTCGTCGGCCACGCGTGCCAACAGCCGCGCGACGTCGTGGGCATCTGCGACGTCGGCGGTGATCACGCGGAGTTCGCAGCCGTGCTGTTCGCTCAGCGCGTCCAGGCGTTGGCGGACGGCCTCGGTGGGCGGACGCCGGCCGGTCAGCACCAGTTGCCTGGCACCGTGGCCGGCCAGGTAACCGGCGATCTCCATACCAAGGGAACCCAGCCCGCCGGTCACCAGATACGTTGCGTCAGCGCGGAGTTGCAGGGGGGTGAGGCCGGGCGGTGAAACCCGCCGGACCAGGCGCGGCGCGTAGACGGCGTGGTGGCGAAGCGCGACCTGGTCTTCGATGATGCCGGCGTCGCGCGGTGCGGCGATCCGGTCGATGAGCCGGGACCATTCGTCGGCGGTTCCCTGCGCCAGATCGGCCAGTCCGCCCCACACCTGCGGAAGCTCCAGCGACGCGGCGCGCCCGAAACCCCACAGGCAACCCTGATCGGGCGCCACGGTGTCGGCGTCGGTGACACGTTGCGCGTTCCGGGTCACCAACCAGATCGGCACCCGCTGGCCGGCGGCGTTCACCGCGCGGAAGAGTCGCCGTGTTCCGGCGAGGATCCGGTGTTGCATCCGCAGCAGCGACCGCATCGAGAATGCGGCCGGGCGGCCCGGATCCGCGTCGAGGGCCGCGACATGCACGATTCGCAGATCGGCCGACGCCGCGTCGCGCAGCGTGTCGGACAGCTGCGCCTCGTCGGCATCGGAACCCGGCAGCCCGACGATCCGATGTCGGTGGCCCCGTGCGGTCAACGCGTCGACCAGCGGTGCGACGGCGGGGGTGATCTCACCGACGAGGATCCAGGTGGGCCCCTCGCCGGTAGGAGCTCCCGCAGCGCCCGAAGTCACTTCTTCCCAGCAGATTTCGTAGCGATCGTCTGCGATGGACCGGGTCGTCAGCTGCCGGTTGTGCTGCGCCGCAAACTTGGTCAGCACGTCAAGGGTCTGCTGATCGCTGCCGGATCCGTCGAGAAGGGCGGCGAGTTCCTCGATGCGGCCGTCCTCGAGCAGGCCCAGGGCTTCGGTCCGTGCGGTCGGAGGCCGCGAGGCGTCGTCAGGGTGGTCTTCCGGCCGATTGTCGGTGAACCAGTACTGCTGGTGCTCGAACGGATAGGTCGGAAGGTCGACCTTACGAGGGCGTCCGCGCCTGAGGGTGCTGAACTCCGGCAGGTGGCCGAGGGTGTAGGCGTCGGCGAGGGCTTCGACGATCTGCCGGTGGTCGGCGGTGTTCTGCCGCAGCGAGGCCACCGCCCGTGGCGCGGTGGCCGGATCGGGCCAGGCGCCCATGGCCGCGGCGGTCAGCACGGGGCGCGGACCGATCTCGACGAGCAGTTTGCAGTTCATCTCGGCGAGGGTGCGCACGCTCTTGGCGAACTCCACCGGTTGCCGTGCGTGCCTGCGCCAGTACGCCCCGTCTAGGGTCGTGCCCCAGCCGAGTGCGCTGCCGGTGCGGTTGTCGATCAAAACCAGTTGCGGTGCACCGAAGTTGAAACGATTCGCATACGACTCGAACTCGTCGAGGATCGGGTCGAGCAGCGCCGAGTGGAATGCGTGGCTGGTGTCCAGCCAGTCGCACCGGACACCGTCAGCCTCCAGCGCCGCCACGGCTTTTTCCAAATCCGTTGCCGGTCCGGACAATACGGTGTTGGTGCCGTTGTACGCGGCGACCGAAAGGGTCGGAAACTCGTCAGCGACGTTCTCGACGCGCTCGGCCGCGGTGAAGACCGCGACCATTCGACCGCCGGCGGACAAACTGGCGAAGAGCCGGCCACGCTCGGCCATCAGCAACGCGCCGTCTTCGAGGGTGCAGATCCCTGCGACGCAGGCCGCCGCGTACTGGCCGACACTATGGCCGAGCACCACGTCGGGTTCGAAACCCCATGACTGCCAAAGCCGGGCCAGGCCCATCTCCACCGCGAACAGGGCCGGTTGGGCATAGGAGGTCTGCCGAAGCGTCTCTTCGCAGTCGGGGCTGTCCACGTCGAAGACCACGTCGAGCAACGGCTTGTCGAGAACGTCGGCGACCGCCTCGGCGCACCGCCGCATCGTCTCGGCGAACACCGGTTCGGTGTCGAACAACTCCCGCGCCATGCCGGGGTACTGGCTGCCCTGCCCGGTGAACAGCCACGCCGTCTTCGGGGGGTCCTGCGAGTCGCCGCGGACCAGTCCCGTAGCCGGCCGGTCGTCGGCGAGCGCGCCGAGCAGTTCGATGGCCGAGTCCCTCGTGTTGACGACCAACGCCGCCCGGTGCTCCAGATGTGCACGGCCCACGCCGGCGGTGAAGCACACGTCGGCCAAGGTGGCGTCGGAATTCTTCGTCAGCCAGCCGCGGTACAGATCGGCGAGCGCAATCAGGGCACCGGGGGTGCGCGCCGACAGCGGAAGGATGCTGAACGGCTGAGCCTCGTCGGCCTCGTCGGGCTCGTCGACCGGACCAGGGTCCGCCGGCTGGCGCGCTGCCGGGGCCTCTTCGAGGATCACGTGCGCGTTGGTGCCGGCGAACCCGAACGAGCTCACCCCGGCGATACGGGGACCGCCGTCGCGTTCCCACGGGATGGTCTCCTTCACCACCTCGATCGGCAGCCGGTCCCACGGGATGTGCGGCGACGGGTTCTCGAAGTTGAGGTGCTTGGGCAGCGTCGTGTGCTCGAGCGCCAGGATGACCTTGATGACGCCCGCGATGCCCGCGGCCGCCTCCAGGTGCCCGATGTTCGTCTTCGCCGACCCGATCAACAGCGGACGGTCGGCGTCGCGTCCCGCGCCGAACACCTCGCCGGCGGCCTTGGCCTCGATCGGGTCGCCCAGCGATGTCCCGGTGCCGTGCGCCTCGAGGTATCCGACGGCGCTGGGGTCGACGCCGGCGCGGTTGAGCGCATCGGTGATAACGCGTTTCTGGGCAACACCGTTGGGCACCGTCAACCCGCCAGACGCGCCGTCCTGGTTGACCGCGCTGCCCCGGATCACGGCACGGATCCGGTCACCGTCGCGGATCGCGTCGTCGAGACGCTTGAGGACGATGACACCGCAACCCTCGCCCCGCACGTAGCCGTCCGCGGCCGCGTCGAAGGTCTTGCAGCGGCCGTCGGGTGCGAGCATGCGAGCCAGGGAGAAGGTGACCATGGTGGCTGGCGAGAGCAGCGAATTGGCGCCGCCCGCCAGCGCGAGATCGCATTCGTTTAAGCGAAGTGCTTGACACGCCTGGTGGATTGCCACCAGCGACGAGCTGCAGGCGGTGTCGACGGCGACTGCGGGACCCTGCAGCCCCAGCCGGTAGCTGATCCTGCCCGCCGCTGCGGCGTTGGAGGATCCGATGGACGTGTAGGGCTCGATCTCGTGATAGTTCAGCCCGTCGGAGACCATGCCCAGGTAGTCGTGGGTGGACAGGCCGACGAACACGCCGGTGGTGGTTTCGGCTAATGCGGAGGGCGCGATGGCCGAGTGCTCCACCGCGCGCCACGCCGTCTCCAACAGGAGCCGGTGCTGCGGGTCGACCTGTCTGGCCTCACGGGTGGAGATCCCGAAGAACGGCGCGTCGAACCCGGTGGGGTCGTCGAGAAAGCCGCCGCGGCGGGTCACGATCTTGCCCGGCGTCCCCGGTTCCGGATCGAAGAAATCATCGACCTTCCAGCGGTCTTGGGGCACCTCGGAGATCGCGTCGCGGCCGTCGTGCAGCAGGTTCCAGAAGTCGTCGACGTCCTCGGCACCTGGAAACCGCGCTGCGTAGCCCACGATTGCGATGCGAGTATCCGGCTCGTTGACACGTCCCGCGGATACCATGCCGTTGCTGTCCTCCCTTGAAAATCGGTGGCCAGAACACGCCCCCCGGCAAATGTCGCGCCCTCTCAACAGAGCGTGGCCCCCCGCAGACTATGGCATGACCGCGTGCGGCATGCTTGGATCCGCTACGAACCGAGATTCGGTAGGCGCCGGGCGGCTACGGAAGTATGTTGATGCGGCAATGACCTGATGCCGGATAGGCAATCGGCAGAAGCAGTATGGATTGGGGGCCGAGTTTGCAGATCGGCAAAATCACGGTTGGCGCACTGGATGATTGGACGCTGAAACCGGGCCTGCTCACCTCCTGGCATCCGACCCCCGCGGCCGTCGAAAAGGCCCGCAGCGCGCCGCAAAGTTCGGCGCCGGTCAGCTACATGCAGGGCCAGCATCTGCGCAACTACTACGAACGCACCGCCGCCGGGCTGAATTTCTCCCGTCAGATGATCACCAGCTGCGACGTGACCGGGCAGTGCGATATCGCGGCGATGGATCAGGCCGTCAACGCATACCTGCGCCGCCACGACACCTTCCGCAGCTGGTTCGCACCCGCCGGTGACGGTGAGTTCATCCGCCACTCCATCCAAGATCCGGCCGACATCGAATTCGTGCCGGTTCACCACGGCGCACTGACGGTCGACGAGATACGCGCACATGTGGTGGACATACCGACGCCATTGGAGTGGGGCTGCTTTACTTTCGGAATCGTCCAGAACGAGGACCACTTCACCTTTTTCGCCGCCATGGATCACGTCCACGGGGATGCGACATTGATCGGCACCACAATGCTTGAAGCCAACGGAATGTATTCGGCATTCAGCGGCGGCGGTGCGGCCCTCACCCTTCCCGACGCGGGCAGCTATGACGAGTTCTGCCTGCGTGAACGCGAACGTACTTCGCCGATGACCGTGGATTCGCCCGAAGTCCGGGCGTGGATTGATTTCGCCGACGCCAATGGTGGTGGCTTTCCTGAATTCCCGCTGCCGCTTGGTAATCCGCTGGAGACGACGAGCAGCGACATCACCACAGAAGTCCTGATGAACCCCGCCCAGACCGAACGTTTCGAAGCGGCTTGCGCGACCGCCGGTGCGCGCTTCGTCGGAGGCTTGTTCGCCTGCCTGGCCCAGGTCGAGCACGAGCTGACCGGTGCGCTGACCTATTACGGGCTCACCCCGCGCGACTCCCGCTCAGCCACGGATAACTTCATGACCCAAGGCTGGTTCACCGGCCTGATTCCGATCACCGTGCCGATAGGCGCCGCGTCATTCGGCGATGCCGCCTGGACCGCACAGAATTCCTTCGACTCGAACCTGAATATGGCAAAGGTGCCGTACTACCGCGTTCTGGAGTTGGCGCCGTGGCTGAGTTGGCCGCAGCCGAATTTCCCCGTTTCCAATTTTTTCCACGCCGGCGCCGCCCCGCTCAACGCGGTTCTGGCGGCCGCCGATATGGGTCTTGCGGACAATATCGGGGTCTATTCGGATGACCGGTTCTCATACCAGCTCACCATTTACATATTTCGTTATGGCGAGGGCACAGTCATGGCCATCATGCATCCCGCCAATGCGGTCGCCGAGAAATCGATCGCACGGTATATGGCGACAATGAGGTCGGTGTGCGAACTGGTCGCCGACCGCGGGCACTGGGGGCGTGTCGCATAGCGTGGATCGACTCGGTGGCCGTGCGGTGGTGAGGGCGTTATGCAGCGGCTAGCGGCCCTGGTGGTGCGGTGGCCCTGGGCGGTGATCGGGGTCTGGGTCGCCATGGCGATCGCGCTCCCGCTGACGTTCCCGTCGCTGGGTGAGATGGCGCAGAAGCATCCGCTCAGCATCCTGCCCAGCGATGCGCCGTCCAGCGTCACGGCCGCGAAGATGGCCGAGGCCTTTCCCGAGCCGGGTTCGGACAACCTCCTGGTCATCGCGTTCATCAACGAAACCGGGCTCACACCCGCCGACGAAGCCACCTACCGCGACGTGGTGGACGCGCTGCGCGACGACATCACCGACGTGGTGTCCGTGCAGGACTTCGTCAGCACCCCGCAACTGCGGCCGTTCCTGACCAGCGACGACAAGTCGACCTGGGTGCTGCCGGTGGGCCTCGAGGGCGAGTTGGGCACCCCGCGGGCCTTCGAATCGTTCAACCGGGTCGCCGAGATCGTCCGGCACGAAATTCCCGACGGTCCGCTCGCTGTGCACCTCACCGGCCCGGCCGCCACCGTCGCGGACCTCACCGTCGCGGGGGAACAGGACCGCCTGCCGATCGAGATCGCCATCGCCGTGTTGGTGCTCGGGGTGTTGTTGGTGGTGTACCGCAACGTGGTGACGATGCTGCTGCCGCTGGTGACGATCGGGTCGTCGCTGCTGATCGCACAGTCCGTGGTGGCGGGGCTGTCGGAACTGACCGGCGCGGGCGTCTCCAACCAGTCGATCGTGTTTCTGAGCGCGATCATGGCCGGGGCCGGAACGGATTACGCGGTGTTTCTCATCAGCCGCTACCACGACTATCTGCGATCGGGCGACGATTACGACCACGCCGTCAAGGCGGCGATGAGCTCGATCGGCAAGGTGATCGCCGCATCGGCCGCCACGGTGGGGCTCACGTTCTTGCTGTTGAACTTCGCGCAGATGGGGGTGTTCAAGACCGTCGGCGCGTCGGCGTCGATCGGGATCGGTGTCGCGTTCCTGGCCGCGGTGACGCTGCTGCCGGCGATCCTGGTGCTCGCCGGACCGCGCGGCTGGATTCAGCCGCGACGCGAACTGACTGCCCGGTTCTGGAGGCGTTCGGGCATCCGGATCGTGCGCCGGCCGGTGACCCACCTGGTCGTCAGCGTGCTCGTGTTGGCCCTTCTGGGCGGCATCTCGGTGATGGCCCGATACAACTACGACGACCGCAAGGTGCTCCCCGCCTCGGCGTCGAGTTCGGTCGGGTATGCCGCGCTGGAACGCCACTTCCCGGTCAGCCAGTCCGTTCCCGAATACGTTCTGGTCCAGTCGCCGCATGACCTGCGCACACCGCGGGCGCTGGCGGACCTGGAGCAGATGGCGTCGCGCATCGCGCAGATACCGGGCGTCGGGCTGGTCAGCGGCATCACCCGGCCCCTCGGTGAGGTGCCCGCCGAATTTCGGGCCACCTACCAGGCGGGCCTCGTCGGTGACCGGCTGGCCGACGGCTCCGATCAGATCAGCGAACGCGCAGGGGACTTCAATCGACTGACGAACGGGGCCAACACGCTGGCCGACAGCCTCGCCGACGTCCGCGGTCAGATCAACGCGATCGCGCCCAGCCTCCAGGACCTGATCACGACGTTCTCCGCGGTGCGCACCGAATACGGCGGCGACCGGTTGGTGCGCGACGTGGAGATCGCGGCCAAGCTCGTCGCCAGCGTCAACGCGCTCGGCAACTCCATGGGCTTCAACTTCGCCGCCGTCAAGGACATGTTCGCCTGGATCGGTCCGGTTCTGGCCGCGCTGCAGGGCAACGCGATCTGCGACGCGAACCCGTCCTGCCGAGACACCCGCATGCAGTTTGAGCGGCTCGTCGCTGCGCGTGAAGACGGCGGTCTCGACGAGATCAACACCCTGGCGCATCAGTTGCAGGATGTCGACGACAGAAAAACCCTCAACGAGGCGGTCAACAAGCTCAACGCCGCGATGGCCAACGTCGCCAAGGCGGTCAACGCCATCGGGCTGGACCAGCCCGGCGGCGCCGAAGCCGGGCTGACCGAACTGCAGCGGGGCGCCAACCGGCTCGCCACTGGAAGCCGGGAAGTCGCGGGTGGGGTCGACGAACTCGTCAAGCAGGTCAAGGTGATCGCGGCCGGGCTCAACGAGGCGTCGACGTTTCTGCTCACGCTGCGCAACAACGCCGCCGACCCGGCCCAGGCCGGGTTCAACATCCCGGCCGAGGTGCTGAACCTGCCGAACTTCCAGGACGCCGCCAAGGCCTACATCTCACCCGATGGCCGCTCGGTGCAGTACCTGATCCAAACCGAGCTCAACCCGTACACCCCCGAGGCGATGGATCAGGTCAACGAGATCCACGACGTCGCCACCGGCGCGCAGCCCAACACCATGCTGGCCGACGCCACGATATCGATGGGTGGTTTTCCCGTCGCGCTGCGCGACACCCGTGACTACTACCAACAGGACATCCGGTTCATCATCGCCGCGACCCTCATCGTGGTCATGTTGACGTTGATGGTGTTGCTGCGCGCGATGATCGCCCCGCTGTACCTCGTCGGTTCCGTCGTGGTCTCCTACTTCGCGGCGATCGGCATCGGCGTGCTGACGTTCCAAGTCGTGTTGGGGCAGGAATTGCATTGGAGTGTCCCGCCATTGGCTTTCGTGGTGCTGGTGGCCGTCGGCGCCGACTACAACATGCTGTTCGTGTCACGGCTGCGCGACGAATCACCGCACAGCGTGCGGTTCGGCGTCATCCGGACGCTGGGTTCCACGGGCGGTGTGATCACCGCGGCGGGTTTGATCTTCGCCGCATCGATGGCCGGTCTGCTGTTCTCCAGCATCGGCATAGTGGTGCAAGGCGGTTTCGTGATCGGCGTCGGGATCCTGTTGGATACCTTCGTGGTGCGCACCATCACGGTTCCCGCCATCGCGACTCTGGTCGGGCGCGCGAACTGGTGGCCGTCGCGGGTCGGGCCGCGCCAGACCGAGCATCTCCAACCGAGCTCGACGAGCTGATACGGACACGAGGGTGACAACAACAACGTCTGAGTCGACAACGTCTGAGTCGTCGATCCTGTCGATACTGCACGGTCGGGCCAGCATGCGTCCCGACGACATCGGGTTCACGTTCACCGATTACAGCCGCGACCCGGCCGGCCGCGCCGAGAGCTTGACGTGGTCCCAGCTGGCGCGTCGCACCATGAACCTGGCCCGCGAGCTCCAGCGGCACGGTTCACCCGGTGACCGAGCGGTGATACTGGCCCCGCAGGGCCTGGACTATGTCGTGGGCTTCTTGGGAGCCATGCAGGCCGGGCTCGTGGCGGTGCCGCTTCCGTTGCCGCATCCGGGGGCCGGCCACGACCGGGTGACCGCGGTCCTTGCCGATACAGCGCCCGCGGTTGCGCTCACGACGTCGGCGGCCGCCGACGGTGTCGGCGAGCTCGTCGCCGTCCCGGGTTCGGACAAGACGCCGACGATCGTCGAGGTCGATTCGTTGAACCTGGACACCCTCGACACCGCCGCCGGGCCCGGGTTTACGCCCGCGCAGTGGCCGAGCATCGCGTACCTGCAGTACAGCTCGGGGTCGACCCGGGTGCCGGCCGGGGTGATGATTTCGCACCGCAACCTCACGGTGAATTTCGAGCAGCTGATGCGGGGCTTTTTCGCCCAATCCCCGCTCCCGCCGGACGCCGCGCTTGTCTCGTGGCTGCCGTTCTACCACGACATGGGTTTGATGCTCGGGATCTGCGCACCCATCATGACCGGCCGTCGCGCCGTGCTGATGAGCCCTGCGGCGTTCCTGGAGAGGCCGGCCCGGTGGATGCGGGCGCTGGCCGAGAACATCCACGCGTTCTCCTCGGCCCCGAACTTCGCGTTCGACTTGGCCGCCCGCAGGACAACCGACGAGGATCTGGACGGGCTCGACCTCGGCGCGATGACGGGCATCGCCAGCGGCGCCGAACGCGTCGAACCGGCCACGCTGCACCGCTTCGTCGACCGGTTCGCGCACTTCAATGTGCGCGACCACATGATGCGCCCGGCGTATGGGTTGGCCGAGGCGACGGTCTTCGTGGCGGCGGGGACCTGGAACGAGTCCTCGCCGGCCGGGCAGTTCGATACCGCAGAACTCGGCGCAGGGCGGGTGCGAACCGCCGTGGCAGGCAGCGGCACGGCGCTCGTCGCCTACCGGGTGCCGCAGTCCCCGACGCTGCGCATCGTCGACGGTGAGACGCACCGCGAATGCGCCCAGGACGAGATCGGCGAAATCTGGCTGCACGGCGAGAACGTCTCGCAGGGATACTGGCGCAAGCCGGCCGAGGCGCAGACCAGCTTCGGCGCAACGCTTGTCGAGCCCTCAGCTGGGACACCGCACGGGCCGTGGTTGCGAACCGGCGACCTCGGCTTCATCTACGAGGGACAGCTGTTCATCGTCGGGCGGATCAAGGATCTGTTGATCGTGCGGGGACGCAACCACTATCCCGAAGACATCGAGGCAACGGTGCACGAGGTCACCCGCGGTCGGGTCGCGGCGATCGCGGTTCCGGTGAACGGCACCGAGAAACTGGTCACCATCATCGAACTCAAGATGCCAACCACGCCCGGCGAGGACGCGATGCGCCGCTTCAGTGCGGTCAAAGGCGATGTCACCGCGGCGATATCCAACACCCACGGCCTGAGCGTGGAAGATCTCGTGCTGGTCCCGGCCGGTTCGATTCCCACCACGACGAGCGGCAAGGTGCGGCGCACCGCATGCGTCGAGCAGTATCAGCAGAACGGGTTCGCGCGACTGGACGCGGCAAACGGGTTCGGCGACGGCGGCGCGGAGTAGGGTTCGGTAGCGTGCACCCGAGTAGCGCGGGGAGGTCTGCGAAGGGCATGAAGCGACGTCTCGCATACGGCACCGCGCTGATAACTTTCGGCGCCACAGGCTGTTTCGGTTTCGGTGTCGCGTCGGCCGACGAAGCGCCTGCCCCGCCGCCTGGCCCGACATCCTCTGACGCCCCGCCGGCGTTGGGCACCCCGGGCCGGGCGTACGCGCTGGGCGGCGCCCACGTGCTGGGCATTCCCTACGACGAATACATCATGCGCACCGGCGCCGACTGGTTCCCCGAACTGGACCGGCAGATCGTCGACTATCCCGCCGGGCAGGTCCAGGGGCACACCCTGGAACGCCTCTTTCCCGGCATCAGCCGACTGGATGACTCCTTTCCCGGCCTGGGCATCGACGGTCCGAGCGTCGGTGAATCAGTCGACGTCGGCACTCCCAACGTCATCAACGCCGTCCGGGCGGGCGGACAAGGCACCGTGATCGGCTTGTCGGAGGGCGCGATGGTGCTCAACGACGTGCAGGCGAAGCTCGCCTACGACCCGGCCGCGCCGCCACCGGACCAGTTGAGCTTCGCGATGTACGGGGACCCGGTGGCCCGGCACGCGTTCGGCGAGAGTTTCCTGACCCAGATGTTCCCGGTCGGCAGCGTCGTGCCCTCACTGGACTACCGGGTACCGCCGCCGGTGGAAAGCCAGTACGACACGTATCAGTTCGTCTCGGCCTACGACAGCATCGCCGACTGGCCGGACCGACCGGACAACTGGATTTCGGTCGCCAACGCGATCGTCGGCCTCGCCACCGGGCACACCGCGGTCGCGTTCACCAAACCGAGCATGGTGCCGCCGCAAAACATCCGGACCACCGTCAACTCCAGGGGCGCGAAAACGACGACGTTCATGATCCCCGAGGAGCATCTGCCGCTGGTGATGCCGTTCAAGTACCTCGGGGTGCCGCAGGAAACGCTGATCAAGCTCGACGCGGTGCTCAAGCCCTACGTGGACGCGGGCTATTCCCGCAACGACAATCCGTTGACGGCTCCGATCACCGTCGACCCGGTCAACGGCTACGACCCCGCAGAGGTCACCGCACCGGCCACTCAGGCGGCGTTCGGCGGCGCGGCAGATCCGCTGTCGCAGCTGCTGTCCGGACTTCAGTACGTGCTGAACAACCAGCCCCAGCCCGGCTCACAACCCGGCCCAACCCACCCCGAGCAGCACGCATCCGACCACGGCCAGTAGCACCGCCACCCCGCGCCGGCCCTGCGCCCGCACCCAGTCGTACAGCGCCTGCAGCGTCGCGCGGGTGCGGTCCGGGGCCACCAGGTAGCACACCAGCGGGATCTCCACGAGCGTGAACGCCACCAGGTTGAACAGCAGCAGCGCGCCGAACTGCACTGCCGTCGCAGCACCAGAGGCGGCGATGAGCGCGAGCGCCGCGAGATAGTCGACGGAAGGCAGCGCGATGCCCAGCCCCGCGACACCCGCCGTCCACAGCGATCGGCCGCTGAGCAGTTGCCGGCCACGGCTCGTCACCGTCGCCAACGCGCGGTCGAACAGGCCCATCGGCCCGTCGGGGTCGCGCCTACCGCCCAGCACACCGGTGGCGACCAGCGCCGCGTTGGCCAGCACCACCGCACCGACCGCGATCTGCACCCGGGGCAGCGTGAAATGGGCGGACCCCACGGCGGGCCGCAGCAGAAACAGCACGATCACGCCCACGGTCGTGCCCATCGCATAACCACCGGTGAGGAAGGCGGCCAGTTGCAGCACCGGCCGGGGCCGGTTGATCATCAGCACCGTCATGCCGATCCGGAAGGGCTCGAGGCTGACGGCAATGGCCATCGCCAGGAGCGGTATCCACATGACGAGCGTCAGGTTACCCCCGACGCGACTGCCCGGGCGTGGCCAGTCGCCAGGCGGCATGTGAAGATAGTGCCGATGAGTTCCACCAACCTCAGCCCATCCACCCTGCGCGAAGCGTTCGGGCACTTTCCGTCGGGCGTCATCGCGATCGCCGCCGAGGTCGACGGCACCCGGGTGGGCCTCGCCGCAAGCACGTTCGTCCCGGTGTCGCTGGAGCCGCCGCTGGTGTCGTTCTGCGTGCAGAACACCTCGACCACCTGGCCCACGCTCAAAGACCTGCCGTCACTGGGCATCAGTGTGCTGGGCGAGTCGCATGACGAGGCGGCGCGCACGCTGGCCGCCAAGACCGGAGACCGGTTCGCCGGTCTGCAGACCGTGTCGCGGGAGTCCGGTGCGGTCTTCATCGACGGGACCAGCGTCTGGTTGGAGAGCTCGATCGAACAGCTGATCCCCGCGGGTGATCACACCATCGTGATTCTGCGGGTCAGCGACATCATCGTGCACGCCGACGTGGCGCCGATCGTGTTTCACCGCAGCACATTTCGCCGCCTAGGCACATAGTCGGATCGGCGAGCCCGATTCGCCCAACCGTCCCGCGAGCTCAGGGCCGCGTGGCGAGCTCCTCGCGGTAGGACTGGATCCGCTGGTCGATCTCCTCGGCGTCGGCGATGCGGCCCTGCTTGCGAGCCAGGGTGGCCCGCCTGCTGAGTTCGCGGATCGCCGTGCGAATCTCGGTGATGCTGTGACGCTCTCGTAAGGGCATAGCGCTGCCTTTCGCCGTTGATTGGCCGCTTTGCCCCGAGGCTACCCCTTAACGCGGTGTAATCAAGCCGGTCAGGCAGCGTCTGCCCATCCGCTGCCGGCGTCGCGATCAGAGCTCGCTGCGGGTAGGGTGCAGCGATCGAGTGCCATCAGAGGCCCATCGACTTCGCAATGATGGTCTTCATGATTTCGCTTGAGCCCCCATAGATTCGGCTTACTCGCGCATCGGCGTACATCTTCGCAATCGGATATTCCAGCATGTAGCCGTATCCACCGAACAGTTGCAGGCAGCTATCCACCGCGCGCGCCTGCATCTCCGAGCAGAATAGCTTCACCCTGGCCGCGTCGGCTCCGGACAGTTCTCCCGCGTCGAGTTCGGCAACCGCACGTTGGAGCAACGAGTCGGCGGCCTCGATTTCAGCCGATACCGCCGCCAACACGAATTTGGTGTTCTGGAACTGGGAGAGTTGACGGCCGAAAACCTCGCGTTGGCGGACGTACTCGATGGTGTCACGCAGCGCGGTTTTGGCCATCGCCACCGAACCCGCCGCCACGCTGATACGTTCCTGCGCGAGGTTGCTTGTCAGGTACTCGAATGCCCGACCCTCTTCACCCAACATGTCGTCGGCATTCACCACCACGTCGGCGAAACTCAGCTCCGCAGTATCGGCGTAGTGCATTCCGAGCTTGTTCAGATTGCGTGTCTTGGTATAGCCGAGCGTGCCGTCCTGTACGACGAAAAGCGAAAGGCCGTTACGGCGGTCCTCAGAGAGCGACGTTCGCGCGACGACGATAACCAGACCGGCGTTGATCCCGCCGGTGATGAACGTCTTCGCACCGTTGATAACAAAGTTTTCGCCGTCGCGTCGCGCCGTGGTTTTGATACCACCTATGTCGGACCCTGCTTCCGGCTCGGACATCGCGATGGACGCCATAGTGTCCCCGCTTGCCAGGCTGCCCAACCATCGGTCCTTCTGGCGCGGCGCGGCATAGCTGAGGAAGTAGGGAATGACGACATCAATGTGGACCCGAATCGGCGATAACGCCAGGTGCGCGGCAATCATCTCTTCGGCCACGACAAGGTTGTAGGTGAAGCTGGTCTGACCACCGCCTCCGTATGCCTCGGGAACTTGCAGTCCGAGGATGCCGAGTTCTCCTGCCTTGCGGTAGAAGTCGATGTCGACCCGGCGCTGGTCCTCCCACCTCGCTACATTCGGCACTGCCTCCCGTTGGATGAACGCGCGGACGGTGGCGCGGAACTGCTCGTGTTCCTGGCCGTAGAGCGAAGTGCGCATAGTGGTGATCCAATCTGTGGGTGGTGTCGAGCGTTCAGGCCAGGGCGCCGAGTATTTCGGCAGCTACGACATTTTGGTGTGCGGCCGAGGTTCCCCACGCAGTGCTCAGCGCCCACACCCTCTTCATCCACAGGTGCAGATCGTGTTCCCAGGTGTAGCCGATGGCGCCATGGCATTGCAGGGCGGTCCTTGCCGCCTGAACTGCTGCGCGGGTTGCGTAGATCTTCGCGAAGCTAATTGCAAGATCGGGATCAGCCGCCTTGGCGGCCATCACCCATCCGGCGCGGTAAACGACCGGCCGTGCGTGCTCGAGGCTGACGAGTGTCGCCGCGAGCAAATGCTTGACGGACTGTTGGGTACCCACCGGAACCCCGAACTGGCACCGCACCTTCACGTACTCGGCGGTCATCGTGATCATGGTGTCGGCCAGACCGAGTAGCTGAGCAGCCACCGCCAAAGTGGCCCGGCGTTGGGCCAATACAGCGTCAGACCCCAGCAGAGAACGAGCCCGCATCGGGGTGGCGATCCCCGAGGTGATCGAATGATCGACGGACGGCCGTTCTAGGGAGATGTTTAGGTCAGAACGCGCGGTCGCTTTCAGCGCGTGTCGGCCGGGGTGGACGAGTAGATCCGCTGTCGTGATCCAGCGCACGCGGTCGGAGTTCGGCTCCTGGACCGCCACCACCAGGCCACCAGTGACGGCGGCGTTCGCTTCTGGTGCTGCACCGGTCGCCAGCGCGGGTACGGCTGCCGCGATGTGCTCGCCGAGCGGACCCGGAACCGCGAACTTGCCGCATTCCTCCAGTAACAGCACGAGTTCGACCTCGGATGCATTCATCCCGCCGACCTCGGCTGGCGCGAGCAATCCGAGCAACCCCATTGCGCCAAGCTGCTTCCACAGCTCGCGAACGGGACTCGACGATTCCGACCAGGCGCTACGTACCACTGTTGGTGGGCACGCGTCTACAAGAAGGTCATGAAGACCGTCCCGTAGCTGGATCTGGCCGGCGGTAAACGCGAAGTACATGGTTATCGCCTCGGTATCCCCAACAGTCGTTCAGCGACGATATTGCGCTGAATTTCGTTGGTGCCGGCGTAGATCGGGCCGGACAGGGCAAACTGGAACCCCTTGATCCAATGGTCATCGAGGTCAGCGTCGCTGCCTTGCAAGACCAATCCCGCTTGGTGAAGTTCGATATCCAACTCAGACCAGAACAGCTTGCTCAGGCTGGCCTCTGCGCCCAGCGGAACTCCGTCCAGCAGCCGGGTCACCGCCCAGTCCGTCGCCAGTTTGTAGGCTTGCGCCCCCATCCAAGCGTCCGCAACGGCGGCCCGGTGACGCGCATCGGCACGTACTGTTTCCGGTGCAGCGCGGAACTGTTCGATCAACCTGTCGGCAGTCGCGAGAAATCGACCAGGGCTCCGCAGCGTCAGGCTGCGCTCTGACCCGGTGGTCGCCATCGCGACCTGCCAACCGTTGCCGACCCCGCCAAGCACATCGGAGTCAGCAACGAAGGCGCCGTCGAAATAGACATCAGCGAACCCCTCTGTTCCGTCGAACTTGTTGACCGGTTGGACAGTTACGCTCGGTTGATCGAGATCGATCAGGAAGTAGGTGAGCCCGTGGTGGCGTTGGGCCAGCTCGCCAGTGCGAAAGATGCCGAACATGTGGGTGCTGATTGCCGCCCGCGTGGTCCAGCACTTCTGCCCTTCCAGACGCCAACCGCCACCCTTTTCGTCACGCAAGGCGCGCGACCGCAGGGAGGCAAGGTCGCTGCCCGCATCGGGTTCTGACCAGCCCTGGCACCAGATGTCTGCAACCGACGCGATCCGTCGGAGAAAGCGCTCTTGTTGATCGTTGGTACCGAACTCCAAAAGTGATGGCGCGAGCAGGAAGATCCCGTTCTGCGCCACGCGTTGCGGCAGGCCCGCCCGGTAGTACTCCTCCTCGAAGATCAACCAGTGCCACAGGTCCAGGTCGCGGCCTCCGAATCGCTGGGGCCAGCTGACGACGGCCAGTCGGGCGTTGTAAAGCTTTCTTTCCCAAGCGAGATGCGCAGGCGCGCCATCGATTGTGTCGCCCGACGGCAGCGGCAGTGCAGGCTTATTCGCGGCAAGCCAGTCACGTACTTCGCCACGAAATGCTTCATGCTGGGCGGTCGGTTTCAGATCCATTCGGGCTCCCGCGAGTCGCACCGGACTGGCCGGCGGCATCTGTATCCAGGATGCGTTACCCTAGATTTTCCGACTCGGCCGTGTCAAACGTCTACGTGGCGCGGCGGCGTCGTTCTCAGGCCGGCGCTATCCGGGTTCCCGCGGTCGTACGCATTGTGAACTGGAAGGACATGCCTCAGGGTTCCTTGCCCTACCTTGCCGCCCAACCGTTCCGGCCTAAACTTGCCGGAAAGCCTTTTCGCCCATGATGTTCCAGTCGAAGTTACGTGGGCCGAAGGCGGGGCAGGAGGCTGAATGAATGACCTGGCGCTGCGTTGACTTCACCGGCGGAAGCATATAGATTCAGATGAATCCTGGATACAGCGCATCGCGGCATCGCCGCCAGAGGCATAGGAGGCCAGCGTGGCGGAGGAGTTTGTTCCCCACCTTCTGATCGACGGACGTCTGGTGGCGGCTCGCTCTGGAAAGACCTTTGCGAACATCGATCCGTACTTCGAAACCGAGATCGGGCAGACCCCCGACGCCGGAATCGAGGATGTGGACGCGGCGGCCATCGCGGCACACCAAGCGTTTGAAAACACTTCGTGGTCCAAGGACCACGCGTTCCGGTCACGTTGTATCGGCCAGCTTAGAGAGGCGATGCAGCGCCACCTCGAGGAGTTACGCGAGATACTCGTTGCCGAGGTGGGCTGCCCGATCTTCATGACCAAGCAATTTCAGCTCGATGATCCAGTCGACGAACTCACAGACTGGATGGAGCTGGCCGAAAACTACGCATTCGAGCGCAACCTTCCGCCACACCCGGCGATGGTGTCGCCGAATGAGCGCTTGCTGATCAAGGAGCCGTGGGGCGTCACGGCGCTGATCACGCCATACAACTACCCAATCCAACAGCTCTGCTACAAGGTTGGACCGGCACTGGCGGCGGGCAATACCGTCGTTGTCAAGCCTTCACCGCTCACTCCGTGGACCGCTAATTTCGTCGGCAAGTTGGTGGTCGAGGAGACCGACATCCCGCCGGGCGTCTTCAACGTCATCACAAGTTCGGAAACCGACGTCAGTGAGGCGCTGGTGGCGCACCCGTGCGTCGAGATGATCAGCTTCACCGGTTCCACGGCGGTCGGGAAGCAGATCATGGCGACCGCAGCGGAACGGGTGAAGAAGGTCGCCTTGGAACTCGGTGGAAAGTCGGCCACCATCGCGCTCGACGATGCCGACGTCGAGTCCGTGGTCCGGTTCAACGTGCCACGGATGTCGCGGCATTCTGGGCAAGGATGTACGAACCTGACTCGCTTGCTACTGCCCAGGGTGAAGTACGAGCTCGGCCTGGAACTGGCGGCAGAGATTGCCTCGCAGGTGATTTGGGGTAACCCCCGCGACTTCGACACGCACATGGGACCGCAGATCAGCCGCACGAATCAGCAGCGGGTCCTACAGCACATCGAGAAGGCTCGCGCCGAAGGGGGTCGTATCGTCGCCGGAGGCGGGATACCGGAGGGTGCAGAGACCGGTTACTTCGTCGAGGCCACCGTGATTGCCGACGTGGAACCGAACTCGACGATTGCTCAGGAGGAAACGTTTGGGCCGGTGCTTGCGGTGATTCCGTACGACACGGAGGAAGAAGCCGTGGCTATTGCCAACAATTCGCCATTCGGCCTGTCGGGCGCGGTTTATGCGGCGACCGATGAGCGTGCGCTTGCTGTCGCCAAGCAGGTCCGCACAGGCACGATGGATGTCAACGGAGCGACCTGGTTCGCCCGCGACACTCCGTTTGGCGGAATGAAGCAGAGTGGGTTGGGCCGCGAGTGGGGAATGGCCGGTTTTGAAGAGTTCCTCGATACTCGGGTCATCGGCTACCCGACCGCAAAGTCATGACGGTGCAATTTCGTTCGCCGTCGGTTCTGGCGATCGGCACGTACCGATGAAGGTGTTCGAGGGGGTGCGCGTAGTCGAGCTGGCCTCGTACCTGTTCGTTCCGGCGGCCGGAGCCATCTTGGCGGACTGGGGGGCCGATGTCGTCAAGATCGAGCATCCCGAGCGGCCGGACCCGCAGCGAAACTTCGTGATCGCGGATATGAGCGTCGGTGATGCGCCGTTCGAGCCGCTCATGCAACAGACGAACCGCGGTAAGCGAAGCCTCGGTCTCGACGTCGGTACGGCCGATGGCTATCGGCTACTCACCCGGCTCGTCGCTACCGCCGATGTGTTCCTGACGAACTTGCTACCGGCCAGCCGTAGACGACTCCGATTGGAGGTCGACGACGTCCGCGTGATGAATCCGAACGTCGTGTACGTAAGGGGAACTGGTTACGGCCCTGTGGGCGAAGATCGCAACATGCCCGGCTTCGATGGGACGACATTCTGGGCCCGCGGTGGGGCGGCGGACAACCTGACCCCGGCGGGGGCCGAGGAGCCGACGCCGATGCCGCCGGCGCTCGGTGACCTACCCGGGTCCACGTCGGTCGCCGGCGCCATCGCGGCCGGGCTGTTTCACCGGGCACGCACGGGTGAGCCGCCGGTGGTTGATGTCTCGTTGCTGGGCGTTGCCGTTTGGGGTAACTCACCGGCCATCATCGCGTCCGCTCTGCGTGGTGAACCAATCCGCAAAACACCCCGTGAGGAGAACTTCAATCCGGCGTCGTTGGCGTACCGTACCCGCGACGGCCGGTTCATCAAACTGTCGTTGTTTCAGTCGGATCGCTATTTTGGCCGGCTCTGCGAATGCCTGGGTGTCCCAGGCCTTGCGTCCGATGCTCGGTTCGTCGATTCGGCGTCGCGCGCGGCGAACAACAGAGAATGCATCGCCGCTCTGGATGGGGCTTTCGCCCAATTCGATCTCGCTGAAGTCACCGAACGGCTGGCCGGCCTGGGTGGTCCGTGGTCTGTCGTACAGACAACGTATGAGGTGAGCCAGGACCCGCAGGTTCTGGCGAATCGCTACCTGGCGGACCTCGACGTCGACGGCCAGAAAGTAACCGTCGCCGCGTCGCCTTGGCAGTTCGGCGAGACACGCTATCCGCTGCGGGCCGCACCCGGGCACGGCGCCGATACCGATGAAATTCTGTTCGAACTCGGACTCAACCAGGACGAAATAATCGAACACAAGGTGTCGGGCACCGTCCTGTGAGAGGTCGCTCCCGGGTAACCGGACCGAAAGACTTAGGGACAGGCGTATTGCCTGAATAGCGGGGTATCCTGGATCCGTGTCTGCGGGGGAGCGTGCGAGCGCACGAAACAAGGGCAAGCCGGCGGCTAGACAACGCATTGTCGGTGGCCGGCTCGTTGACGGGATCACGACGCAGCTACGAGAGATGATCCTCGACCACACGATCGCGCCAGGAACGGTTCTGCTCCAGAATGAATGGGCGGAGCGGCTACAAGTCAGCCGCACGCCGTTGCGTGAGGCCTTTCGGATTCTCGAACGGGAGGGTTTGGTTCGCGTGTCGAACGGCAACCGTACCGTCGAGGTCGTGCACTTCGCCAGCCTTGAGCACGAATTGCGAGGGTTGTACGAAGTACGGGAGGTGCTCGACGGCTTGGCTGCCCGACTCCTTGCACGTGCGGGCCTGGACGATCAAACCGCGGTGGAGCTTGACTCGCTTCTGAACGAGATGGACGACGCAGCACAGCCATTCGACTCGTCCCGCTGGTTCTCGGCGCACATGGCTTTCCACGTCCGCATCGCCGAATCGTGTGGCAATAGCCGGTTGCGTCAGCAACTGGATTTGATCAGGATGACGAGCCTTTCGTTACACGCCTACCTCGGCGAACTGTCGGCAACCGGCGGCCGCCTGACCGAAGTGCTCACCACAGCTGCGAAGCAGCATCGCGCCATCGTCGCCGCGATTCAAAGCGGTAATGGCGATCTGGCAGAGATGGCCGCGTGCCAGCACATCCGTACTGTGCTCGACTCGGACTTGATCGAGGGAGCGGCCGGTTTGCCCAGAGTCACAACAGACTAAAGCCGAGACCGATCGCCGGGTTCTCGGTCACTTGTTGACCATTCCCGCGTCGACGGGCAGCGCGATGCCGGTGACATAGCGCGCTTCATCGGACACCAGCCAGGCGATCGCGTTGCTGACATCACGGGCGTCGATCAACGAGACGGGCAATGGGTTACCCAATCCAGCGGAAAGCGCAGGGTCGGCGGCGGCGGCCGATTCGTGGAAGCCGGTAAGCATCGGGGTGTCGACACCGGTAGGGTGCACCGTGTTAACTCGGATACTTTGCGGTGCAAGGTAGTTAGCGTACATACGCATCAAACCGACTACTCCATGCTTGGCTGCCGCATAACCGAAGTTACCGCCGTTCGTTCCTGCAACCATTCCTTTCAAACCGTTCACCGAGCTGGTGATCACTATGGATCCGCCACGCTTTTGACGCTCGAGCGTCGGCAGCGCCGCCTGGATCGTGTTCCACACGCCGATGAGCATCACCTCGATGGCGTCCCGGAACGCTTCGTCATCGCGCCCCTCGCCGAGACCTTGGAACATGATGCCCGCGTTGGCAAGCACAATGTCCAATCGGCCGAGCGCAGCCACCCCATCGTTGACCGCATTCTTGAGCGCCGCCGCATCGCGGACGTCGACAACGAAGGACTCCATGCGTCGGCCGAGCTTCTCCACGAGGGCAACGGTCTCGGCGAGATCCTCGGCGGTCGGCATCGGATAGGACACGGTTCCGATCTGTTCACAGATGTCGACGCCGACGATGTCGGCGCCCTCTTCGGCCAGCCGTATCGCGTGTGCGCGACCTTGCCCGCGGGCCGCCCCGGTGATCAGCGCAACCTTGCCCTCAAGTTTTCCCATCGAGATTCCTCGCCTTCTTCTGGTGCCCGGGAGTTGCTTCCGCGGACCGAGCAGGTTCCCACTGTGGCAGGGTCACGCCCGGTTCGATGTCCTCGAAACGCACGCGCATCGGCATGCCCACGGACAACTCAGCCACACCGGCCAACTGGCCGACGAAGCGGATCGTCGGGTCGTCGTCGAGCTGAACCAGCACGATGGTGCACGGTGCTGGAAATGCCTCATGAATTGTGTGATGGAGAACAGTCCAGGAATAAACTGAGCCGGTAGGCCGCACGTCCTGCCAGCCGACCTCCCACGACCCACAATGATGGCAGTACGACTTTGGTAGGTGAAGTTTGGCGCCACAGAGCAAGCAAGCGCGCACGACCAGTCGATGTTCGACCGCAGCCTGCCAGAACCCGCCGGTTTCTTCGTCATCGACGACCGGTAGGGGCCGTTGAGCTGTGTTCGACATCAGCCCGCCCGCAGCATCATCGCACTGGTCATCACCGGGGCACCCGAGGTCACCAGGCACGTTTGCGCACCAGGCACTTGCGATGTCGAGTGGCCTCGCAGCTGCCGGACGCCCTCGAGGATGTGGTTCATACCATGGATATAAGCCTCCGAGAGATTGCCGCCTGCGGTGTTGATCGGGATGGTGCCGGGTAGGTCGATGGCGCCGCTGGACGCGAAAGCTCCGCCTTCGCCAGGCGCACAGAAGCCATAGTCTTCGAGCTGCAAGAGCACCGTGATCGTGAAGCAGTCGTAAAACTGGGCAACGTCCACCTCGGCGGGACCCAAACCGGCCCGCCGATAAAGTTCGCGGGCGGCGGACCTGGACGGGGTCATCAACAGATCAGGCCTCATCAAGGCGGGAAACACTTTGCCGCCCTGCACTTCCGGAACGGTGCCCTGGGTAACCGCGCGAACCAGGACAGTGGGCTGTGGTGAGTCGGCGGCGCGTTCTGCGGTGGTGACCACGACTGCGCATGCCCCGTCGGATTCGAGGCAGTAGTCGAATAGCCGGAGCGGTTCGGAGATCATTCGCGACTGGAGGTAATCGGTGATCGACATGGTCCGGTTGCTCATCATGGCGGCCGGATTGGCGTTGGCGCGTCTGCGTACTACCATAGCGATGCTCGCGAGATCTTCCGCGGTGGTCCCATATTCGAGCATGTGGCGACGAGCATAGAGCGCATAGAGCTGCCCCGGCGCCATCAGGCCATAGGGTAGAAAAAATTCATCGAGTGAGCCGCGACCACCCACCCGCTGCACTCCCTTGGCACGCTGAATTGCGGTGCCCTTACCGAATCTCAAGTCCGACCTACCATTGAGCGCACGGTAAACCAGTACGTTGTTGGCCTGTCCGGAGAGGATCGCGGCGACCGCTTGGCCGACCATGCCGCAAGGTGACGCGCCGCCCGTGCCAGCGGCGCCCCAGTACGTCAAGTTGGCCAGACCGAGCCAGTGGCCGATATCGCTGTGGTGAACGGTGTCGTAGTCGGATCGGACGACGCCATCGATGTCTGTGCACGTCAGCCCCGCGTCAGCGATCGCGGCAAGACCGGCCTCGGCGGCCAAAGCCGCGACGCTACGGCCAGACCTCTTGGAGAACTCGGTAGCGCCGATACCGGTGATCGCGCACCTGTCCCGGTGGTTGAATCCGTCGTCCTTCACCCGGCGACTCCCGAGTTCGCCGGCGCGTAAAGCGGCGCGGTCCTAACCTTGATCGGACTCGTCGGCGCGCACAATGGTCGCTTTCCCCTCGTATTCCTTTGCTTCGCGCCACTTCGCAAGAAGCTCCTGGTATTCGAACGTGCCGCCGCCGTAGGCATCGACCCAGACCGGCCGGCCATGTTCGAAGTTTCCTGTCGAAGCGTCGAAATCGCCCTCGTTGTTGAAATAGCCCGGGGTACAAGCTTGGACCGCCTCGGCGTTGAACACCTGACCGACCTTCTCGTCCATCACGTCACACCACTCCTGGACAGCAGACTCGGAGATGTCGATTTTGACCACCCGGTCCTGGTAAAGCTGCTTGATGGTCTTGGCGATGTGCCGGGCTTGGTAGGTGAACGCATACGTATTGTTCACCGTCACTGCGGTTTGCCGGAGTCCGCCGACGATGTACATGTTTGGGAAGCCGTGGGTTTGGATGCCGTGCACGGATCGCACCCGCTGCTTCCAGGCCTGTGCGAGGGCCACGCCGTTGCAACCGATGACGTCGAAGCCGCCAGAGCGGTCCGGTGTAACCACCGCCTCAAAACCGGTGGCGTAGACGATGATATCGACCTCGTACTCTTTTCCGTCGACCACGATCCCGTTCTCGGTAATCGCCTCGGGTCCTCGCCCGTCCGTATTGAGCAGATGCACGTTCGGCCTGTTGAAAGCTTGCAGGTACTCGTCGTTGAAACCCGGACGTTTGCAGTGCGTCGCATACCAGGGTTTGAGCGACTCAGCCAGCACGGGGTCCTTGACCACTTCGTCGACGCGCGCTCTGACCCGCTCCATCTGTGCAATGTCGTTTTCTTCGACTCTGCGCAGATAAGCGTCCATGTCTGGAGTCGTGCCGTCGGTGGGGGTCTCCAGTGGTGGGACGCCCCATACCCGGGTCCACTCGTCTTCGACGATCTTTTCCTCGACCGCGATGCCGAGCATCTGGGCCTCGAAGTTCGCCCAACGCCTTTCCTGCCAACCCGGTTGCTGGTTGACAAACCACTCTTCGTCCGTCGGTGCATTATCACGAGGCAACACGATCGTCGGTGTGCGTTGAACCAGGTAGGTCGCTTTTGCGCTGTTGGCCACATGTGGGAACGCCTGCAGGGCGGTTGGACCGGTGCCGATGATTGCGACTCGTTTATCCGTGAGCTTGTCCAGGTTGCCTCGCGAGTCACCTCCGGTGACACCGAAATCCCATCGGCTGGAATGGAACCACGGGCCCTTGAAATCCTTCAGGCCAGGAATGCCGGGAAGTTTGGGGCGATGCAGGATTCCGCCGGTCGCCAACACGATGTAGCGAGCCCGAATCTCGTCACCCCGGTCAGTGCTCACGGCCCACCGCAACGTCTCCTCGTGCCAGGCGACATCTAGGACGCGTGCCTGGAAGACTGCGTTCTCGTAGAGGTTGTAGTTTTTGGCGATCGACTTGGCGTAGTCGAATATCTCGTCGCCGGGGGAGTATCGCATCGACGGCACGTAGCCCGTCTCCTCCAGCAGCGGCATGTACAGATACGAGTCGGTGTCACACGCGATCCCCGGATACCGGTTCCAGTACCAGGTGCCGCCGAAGTCAGCGGCCTTGTCGATGACCGTCACCTCGTCGATGCCCTCTTTTGCGAGGTGCACGGCGGTGAGCAGACCTGCGAAGCCGGCACCTATGACCGCGACCTCCGTCGTCCTCTTAATCGGCTCTCGGGGCTGAATTTTGGTGAACGGGTCAGCCTCCACGTCCGAGCCGAGATCGATTGCGATGTATTGGCCGGCGCCATGCGCCCGGATTCGCTTCTCGCGTTCCTCGGCGTATTTTCGTGCCAAGTGCTGGGCGTCGGCCATGCTGTGTATGCCTCCTAGGGATGACGTTTCGGGCAATCGGACAGGCTGCTTATTTGACGGCGATGGGATTCACGGGAGAGCCGACGGCGCCAGTGACCCGCAGCGGCGGCGCCACAAGCTGGAACTCGTACACGCCGTCGGCGGCGCAGTCAGCGGCCAGATCATCGAGGAACCAGAACTCGCCCAGCATCATGCCCATATCGCGCAGCGTCAGTAGGTGCAGCGGGTTGAACATGCCCTCGACACCTGACTCCAAGCTCTCCACTTGGACGTTGTCGGCGGCAACCGCTGCGACTTCGTGCTCGTGCAGCCAGGAGGCAACGGTCCAGGACAGCCCTGAGGATGGTTCCAGCGGATTACCCGTCTGCCGGAATCTCGCTATCCATCCCGTACGAACCGCCACGACGTCTCCGCGTTGCACACGCACACCTTGGGCGGCGGCGGCCGCGTCGAGTTCGGCTCCGGTGATGTCCTTGCCCGGTTCGAGAAAGTCGACACCTCGGTGCTTGCATATGTCGATTAGCACGCCGCGGGTCGTCACACCCTTGACATCGACCTTGTCGATTGAGCAGTGAAACGCACCGGCGCTGGTGACCGACGCCGCCGGGAAGCCGTTATAGAGCAGGCCGTCGTAGTACACGTGCGATAGTGCGTCCCATTGCGTCGATGCCTGAAGTGGCATGATGATCATGTCATCGTTGAAGCGGAAAGCGCTGGCGCCGAAGTACTTGCTGATCTGCTGCGCCGTACTGTTGTCCGGCCAGTCGCTGCCATAGCGCGCCCACTGCGTTTCGTCGCCGCCGTCCACGGTCATCAGGTGAATCGGCTTGTTGCGGAAATCAAGGGCCCCCTGCGGGCTCGACGTGCCGAACTCGATACCCAGCGCGAAGACCCTGCCCTTTTTCACCAAGCTGGCTGCCTGAAGAACCTTGTCGTCGTCTATGAAGTTGAGCGTTCCAAGCTCATCGGCCGCACCCCAGCGACCCCAATTCCGCACCTCATCGGCAACACGGTGGAACTCGGTCAAACTGTCCACTGCAACCCAAATCTTTCATTAACGTACGGCCCACAAGCACTTGCGCCTCGATGACCCGAGTATTGCATCCAGGATGCTGAACGACAAGACCGCGACCCGGTTTCCTGCTTTACACTGTTTGGACAAGTGCGAACCCCAGACACCAGCCTGCTTGCGCAATGCGGTCACTCCGCCGGGTCGCCGGACCCAGGAAAGATCGGCCGGCCACGGGGCGCCATGCCCGCAAGGAGGACCCTATGACCACCGACGCCTCAACCCGGATTGAATTGCTCCGCAGGACGCCTCGGCTGGTCGACGAGGTCATCAACCGGTTACGCGAGAGCATCGTCGATGGAACGTTGCCCGCTGGAACGCCGCTTCCGCAGGTCGCGTTGGCTGCGCAGCTCGGCGTGAGTCGCACGCCTCTGCGAGAGGCATTGCGTGTCCTGGACAGTGAAGGTTTGGTCCGAAGTTCAGATAACAACCGAACCGTCGAGGTGGTTCAGATTGGGCCAGAAGATCTGCGTGAGATGTATGAAATGCGCGAGGTGATCGACGGCCTCGCGGCTCGCCTCACTGCGCGTAAAGGCCTGGAGGCGCAGGATAAAGCCCGCGCCTATCAACTGCTTGAAGAGATGGCCAGCTCGTCAGAACCATACGACCCCGTGCGTCGCAACCGCGCGCACGCCGCGTTCCACGAGTTGTTCGCACTGGCCTCAGGCAATGCCCGAGTCCAGTCTTTTGCCTCGATGATTCGCACCAGCTCGGCCATGTTGTATCTGCCGCTGGTGCGCGAAACGGCGGCGGCCAATCTGGCGGCGGCCAATCCGGACAACACCTACAAGGAGTTCCTGGATCAAGCGCAGGAACAGCACAGGAACATCCTGGAAGCGGTTGTGGAGCGCAAAGTTGGTGCCGCCGAGGAGGAGGCGAGGCGACACATCCGCCGAACCTTGCGGCTGGCGCCATATTTCGGCTGAGCTTGCTATCCCGGCCAGCCGATGATTGACGACGTGTACTCGTAGCGGTAACCTCCGAAGCATCCTGTATCCAGGATGCTTCAATGGCTTGCGATCGGCTGAACGGGCGCACTGAGCCCGGGAAGAACTGGGAACGAGGGACACCGACCAATGAAGGTTTCAATTGACGAACAACGCTGCGCGGGGCACGGTCGTTGTTATGCCATGGAGCCGGACTTGTTCGCTCCAATCGATGACGACGGGCATGCCGGCTTCCTTCTGGACGGACGGCCTCTGGAAGCAGTTGAGCTGCGGACGAAGCTGGCCGAAGTGAGTGCGAATTGCCCGGAAGAGGCAATCACGATCGACGAGAGTGAGAGTGCGCAGTGGTGACCAAGCTACCCGAATCAACCGCGTGCCCAGTGGGCTACGGAAATTTCGACCACATGACCACGACGCCCGAGGGCGACTGCCCGTATCCCGTTTATCGACAACTCAGGGCCGACAGCCCGATCGGTAGAAGTGAGCTTTATGGCGGATTCTGGGTCGTGACCGGCTATCCGGAATGCTACGAGATCATCCACCGGCCAGAGGTGTTCTCTTCACGTCGCATCACGTTCCCGGCTTTCCCGCAAGACGCGCCGATGATTCCTATTGAGCTCGACCCGCCCGCTCACTCGGTGTATCGCTCGCTGCTGGCACCGGTATTCTCACCCCGCCGAACCCGGGAGCTGTGGGAAGATCCAATTCGCGCAGTTGTCAACCGACTCATCGACGGCTTCATCGACAGCGGACGATGCGATGCGTATAAGACGCTGGCCGAACCTATTCCGTGTTATATGGGCACCACCCTGCTCGGTGTGCCAAACGATGATGCACCGCGACTGCTGGAATGGGTTTCAGCGGTGGTTGACAATTCGCCGGCCGACCCAGAGGCGCCCAAAGTGGCGATGCAGAAGCAGTACGAGTACTTTACGGCGAAGCTCGAAGAGCGGCGGGCCGATCACTCCGGCGACGACGTCCTGTCCAGATTGCTTAGGGCCGAAGTCGATGGTAAGAAGCTGACTCAGGACGAGTTGCTGGGCTTTTGTCTGCTGTTGTTGCTCGCCAGCATTGACACCACCCAAAAGGCGATGGGCTCGATGATTTGGCACCTGGCCAAGGACGCGGACCTGCGCCACAAGTTAGCCGCAGATCCATCCGAGATTCCGGCTGCGGTCGAGGAAATGCTGCGGTTCTGGTCGCCATCACAACCCAGCCGGCTAGTCTTGGAGGACATCGAGTTTGCGGGCCAACAGCTAAAGGCCGGCGACGTGGTACTGATGATGATCGGCTCTGCAGACCGTGATGAACGGGAGTTTCCCGCCGGGGACGACTTCGTGGCCGACCGTAGCCCCAATCGACATCTCACGTTCGGTGGACACGTACACAAGTGCATGGGAGCGCACATCGCCAGGCTTGAAATGCGAGTGTTGCTCGAGGAGTTGTTGCGCCGAGTCCCGGATTTCGAAATCGAGGACGATTCGAAGGTGCGGTGGTGCCCTGGTCAAGTCCAGGGGTACGTCTCGGTGCCGATCAGGTTCAACGCCGGATGAACACGATGGCGAGGCTTGACTCAAAAGTTGCGTTGGTCACCGGCGCAGGTAGAGGACTTGGAGCCGCAGTTTGCGAGTCGATGGTCAAAGACGGTGCGACGGTTGTTGCGGCCGACGTCAATGCCGTAAACGGTCGCGAACTAGTCGAACGGCTCGGGGAGCGGGCGGTGTTCGTCGAGCTCGACGTGACGAGCGAGCGGTCATGGGAAACCGCGGTCGCCGAAGTGACAGACCAATTCGGCAAGATTGACGTTCTGGTGAACAACGCCGGAGTGCTCTGGATCGCACCGCTGATAGGTAGTTCGCTCGATGACTATCACCAGGTTGTCGCTGTCAATCAGACCGGACCCTACCTCGGCATGCGTGCTGTGCTGCCCGGCATGGTGGAAGCAAAGCGCGGTTCGATCGTGAACGTCTCGTCGATGAACGGAATTCGGGGAATGCCCGGCGAATCCGTCTACAGCGCAACTAAACACGCTGTCATTGGTATGACACGTTCGGTCGCCCTCGAGGTGGCTGAGTTTGGCGTACGGGTGAATGCGGTTTGCCCTGGACCGATCGATACCCCGATGATCGCTGAGGCCGACATGGGTACCGTCGGGAAATCCAATGCAGAAGCGTTGGAGCCGCTGGTTCCCTTCAAGAGACTTGCCGCCCCGACGGAAGTCGCCGAAGTCGTGTGCTTCCTCGCCTCGGACGCTGCATCGTATTGCAGCGGAGCGGAGTTCGTTGTCGACGGCGCTTGGACATCGGGCTTGTCATTCTCCTAGGAACGACAGTGTGATCGGAGTCGTCGACGATGACCGCAGGGTGGGGCATCAGCCGGACTGGCCGACTCAGCCCGTGCCGGCAGGTGCTCGCTGTGTTGTGCGCCGATCCTGCCTGGACCCCGGGCCCGCCCCGCGGTTGTCGCAGCGTGGGCAGCTTTGAAAAGACGAATATCTCGAAAAGGGTTGTTTGAAAGCACTTCTCGGACCAACACGAAGGATTGACGGCGTGATCTGGCTGCTGTACGTTGAGCGCAGGCAATGTATCCAGGATGCTGATTGCGGGTTGTCGACCATAAAGGAAGGACCCTGCTGGCATGGCAGCACCGACTGAGGTCCAAACCGGTCCCCCTCAAGGGGCCATACGGGTCGCCGCCAAGCCCGCGCGCGCGCTCGGCAACTTCTTCTCGGTATCACTCGACATTTTGGTGCAGATGGTCAGACCACCGTTTGCATGGGCCGAATTCATCGACCAAACGTGGTTTGTCGCCCGGGTGGCGATTCTGCCGGCCGTCCTGTTGTCGATCCCGTTCAACGCATTCGCGGTCTTCTTGCTCAACGCACTACTTGTCGAGCTGGGCGCTGCTGACCTCGGCGGCGCCACCGCCGGCGTAGCGTGCGTCACCCAGATCGCGCCGATGGTAACGGTATTGGTGGTCGCAGGCGCAGGCGCCACGGCGATGTGCGCAGACCTCGGCGCACGGACGATTCGCGAAGAAATCGATGCGATGCGGGTCATGGGACTTGATCCAGTACGCGGACTACTGGTTCCGAGAGTCGCTGCGCTAACAGTAAACGCGCTGTTGCTCAACGCCATAACGACGACGACCGGTCTGGCGGCCGACTATGCGTTCACCGTATATTTGCAGCACGTTACGCCAGGTGCATTCGCCTCGAGCCTGACACTTCTGGTCGGTCTACGCGAATGCCTGATTGCCATCCTGAAGGCGGTGCTTTTCGGCATCGCCGCGGGATTGATCGCCTGCTACAAGGGCATCACCGTGGAGGGCGGTCCGCAGGGCGTCGGTAATGCCGTGAATGAAACCGTGGTGTTTTCCTTCATGACGCTATTCATGATCAACGTTCTGCTGACCGCCATGAATGCGCAGATGGCATCATGAGCGCACCCAGCCGCCACTTCTGGCCGCGGACTACCCGGATGATCACCAAATTCACCGATGAATGGAACCGAGCCGGGATTCAAGCCGCGTTCTATGCACGATCCCTCGCGCTGATTCCCAACGCGTTGGTTCGCTACAAGGTAGAGACGTTGCGGGTCATCGCTCAGACCAGCTTGGGGGTCGGCACGCTGGCCGCAATCGGCGGCACCGTAGTCATCGTCACGTTCTTGCTGATGTCCCTGGGCGCACTCAACGGGCTTGAAGCGCACCGATCGTTGAGTCACGTCGGCGCCGACGCAGTGGGCGGATTCTTCTCCGCATATGTCACCACACGCGTGTCTGCGCCGCTGATTACCAATATCGCCTTGGCCGCAACCATCGGCGCCGGCGCCACCGCACAGCTGGGCGCGATGCGGATCAACGAGGAGGTTGATGCTCTGGAAGTGATGAGCATTAACTCGATGGCGTACCTGGTTTCGACCCGAGTCATGGCCGGTGTGATCGTCACCGTCCCACTGTTTTGTCTGTCGGCCGAGGCGGCATATCTGACAACTCGGGTCGTCTACATCCATGCCTTCGGACAGTCGGCGGGTGTCTACGATCATTACTTCTCGACCTATCTCAGGCCCCTGGACCTGATTTGGGCGTTGACTCAAGCGGTCGGAACGGCGCTTGTAGTGATGCTGTTGCACACGTATTACGGCTTCACCGCGAAGGGCGGACCCGCGGGCGTCGGGGAAGCAGTTGGCCGCGCGGTACGTGCATCTTTGATCGTGTCGGTGGCCACGACATTGATGATCGGTATGGCCGTCTACGGGAAGACCGGCGACTTCAACCTAGCGGGATAGCAACGATGAGACCTAGATGGCGCGAGGCTGGCTTGCATCCGGCGATCTGGACTGTCATTGAGTTGACGGTGATTATCGGTCTGGTCGTAGTGACCGTAGGCATGTTCAATCGAGACTTCAGGCCCTACGCGCGGGTTACCGTGATGTCCGACCGTGCTGGTCTGGTGATGGAAACCGATGCCAAAGTCAAGCTGCGCGGTGTGCAGATCGGCCGCGTCGCGTCGATCCAGTCGGACAGCCCAGTGCGGCTCGAGCTTGAGCTCTATCCCGACCAGCTGAAATACATTCCGGCCAATGTCGAAGCGCAGATTGCCGCGCCAACGGCATTTGGCGCCAAGTATGTCGAGCTCATAACCCCCCAGGAGCCGAGTTCCAAGCGACTTGTGGCTGGCGCGGTGGTGAGATCGCAAAACGTCAGCATCGAGGTCAACACCGTGTTTCAGAACCTCGTCGACCTGCTCAAACAAGTCGACACCGCAAAGCTCAACGCGGTTCTATCTGCGTTAGCCGAAGGTTTCCGGGGCAAGGGCGAGGACCTCGGCGGCGCCATTACCGATCTCAACCAGGTGTTGACGACCATCAACCCACGCAGTGAGACGATGCGAGGGAACTTCCGCGCCCTCAAGGAGGTTGCCGACACCTACGGTGCGGCTGCTCAAGACATCCTGCAGGTGCTAGCCGCAGCCAGCACGACAAGCTCGACCATCACCGACAATGCACAGGCACTGGATGCGTTGTTGATAAACCTGATTGGTCTCTCCCACACCGGTATCGACCTGATAGCGCCGAACCAGGACAACCTGGTGCAGGGCATCAACGGGCTGGAGCCGACGACCAGACTTTTGAAGAAGTACGATCCGGAAATTACCTGCACACTGCTTGGTGCAACGAAGGCCATGGAGATGGGATGGGGCGAGATAGCCGGTGGCCGCAACGGTACCTCGATCATCTTGGACGTTGCGCTGCTGCCCGGCGACGACCCATATCGCTACCCTCAGCACCTGCCGGTCAACGGCGCCAAGGGAGGACCCGGTGGCCAACCGAGTTGTGGTTCGTTGCCAGATGTTTCCAAGAACTGGCCGCAGCGGTACCTGGTTACCGACACCGGCTGGGGCACCGGTCTGGACGTGCGTCCAAATCCCGGCATTGGGTTCCCAGGCTGGGAGAACTACTTCCCGGTGACTCGGGCAGTCCCCGAGTCTCCTAGTATTCGCAACCTCGAAGGACCGGCTCCGGGTCCGATTCCGTACCCAGGTGCGCCGCCATATGGGGCCCAGCTGTACGAGCCTAACGGTACGCCGCGCTACCCAGGCCTGCCGTCGGCGCCACCGCCTGGTCGACCGCGCGATCCCGGGCCCCCGCCCCCGGGAGCGCAGCCATTCCAGCCGGCACATCCAGGGCGAGTGCAGCCGACCCCGGCGCCGGCGCTGCCCCCGCCGGGAGCCCCCTAGTGGACAAGGCTAACAACTGATGCGAAAACGACTGCATACAAAGGTTTTCCACCTCACCATCTATGCGACCGTGTGTACGTTCTTGACCTTCGCGCTCATCGCCATCCTCGCGCAGTTGAGATTTCAACCGCAGCAGACATACTCGGCTGTGTTCGCGAACGTCTCCGGCCTGCGGCCAGGCGACTTTGTCCGAGTCGCCGGCGTGGAGGTCGGTAAGGTCAAAAAGCTCACCGTGCGGCGTGACTCCACCGTGCTCGTCGAGTTCGGGACGAACGACTCGGTCATGCTCACCGACAGCACCCGGGCTGCGGTGCGCTTCAAAGACCTGATCGGCGGCCGGTTTCTGGCGCTTGAACAGAAGCCGGGTGACATCAAACGACTTGACCCAGGATCGACCATCCCGCTGAGCCGAACAGAGCCGGCACTGGACCTCGAGGCGCTGGTCGGCGGGTTCCGGCCACTATTCCGTGCACTGGATCCGGATCAAGTGAACCGACTGACCGGTCAGCTGATTTCTGCCTTCCAGGGCCAGGGCGTGACGATGAACTCCATCCTCGCAGAAACCGCGTCGCTGACCAACACCCTTGCCGATCGCGACCAATTGATCGGTGAGGTAATCGGAAACTTGAACATCGTTCTAGGTTCCCTCGGCGATCACACGAATCAATTTGCGACTGCGGTCGATTCGGTATCGGAACTCGTCGCAGGCCTGGAAGCGCGCAAGGAAGACATCAGCAGCGGCATCGCGTACGCCAACGCCGCGGCTGGATCGATCACCGAACTCTTGAAACAGGCCCGGCCGCCGATAAAAACGGTGGTACATGAGGCTGACCGGGTCTCGGCCGCTGTGGTTGCGGACCACGAGTACGTCGACAATCTACTCAAGACCCTGCCCGACGCATACCAATTACTCGACAGGCTCGCACTTTACGGCGACTTCTTCAGCTTCTACATGTGTGAAGTCGTACTGAAGCTAAATGGTAAAGGCGGCCAGCCCGTGTACGTCAAGCTGGTCGGCCAGAAGTCCGGGAGGTGTACGCCGAAATGACCAGGTTCACCGAACGGAACCCCTCCACCGTGGGTGCCATTGGCATCACGTTGACGGTCACTGCTGCTTTGATCACGTTGAACTACGACAAATTACCCTTCGTTCATACGGGAAAGAACTACGAGGCGTACTTCACCGAGGCAGGTGGTCTCCGGCCCGGCAGCACCGTCGCCGTGTCGGGTTATGACGTCGGAGAAGTCTCCAGTATCGAACTCGAGGGCCCAGGCGTGTTGGTCAAATTCCAGATCGACGACGTACATCTGGGCGAGCGAACTGAGGCATCGATCAGGCTGGAGGGACTACTCGGCACCAGGCACCTAGAGCTCACACCACGTGGCGAGGGTGAGCTCACCGAACCGATACCTCTGGAACGAACCACTTCACCCTATGAGCTTCCCGATGCGCTAGGAGATCTCACTGAGACGATCAGCGGTTTGGACACTGATCAGTTGTCCGATTCACTGGCCGTCCTCACGGAAACGTTTTCTGATACCGCACCTGCTTTGAAGGCGGCGGTGAAAGGTGTCGGCCGCGTGTCCGAGACATTGGACAGGCGCGATGAGCACCTCCGGAACCTCCTGAAGAACGCTAACAAGGCCACGGCGGTCCTCGCCGAACGCAGCGACAAGGTGGTGAAGTTGGTGGGTGATACCAACGCCTTGCTAATCGAGTTGCAATCGCAAAGTACCGCCCTGGACAACATCGCGAACAACCTTTCAGCGCTAGGTCAGGAGTTGAAAGGCTTTATCGTCGAGAACAATCAAGCGGTAAGGCCTATGCTGGACAAACTGAACGGCGCGTTGACTATCGTCGACAACCGCAAGAGCGATGTGCAACTGGCGATCAAGAAGCTCAACCCCTACGCGCTCGGTTTGGGCGAGGCGCTGGCGTCGGGCCCGTTCTTCAAGGCCTACGTCGTCAACCTGCTGCCCGGACAGTTCGTGCAACCGTTCGTCGATGCTGCGTTCTCCGATCTTGGATTGGACCCCAACGTCCTTGCGCCCACCGAGCGCGCCGACCCGCAAGTTGGTCAACCGGCGACACCTCCGCTGCCGGTGCCGTATCCGCGAACCGGCCAGGGCGGCGCACCGCATTTGACACTTCCCGACGCAATCACCGGCAAGCCCGGCGATTCTCGATATCCCTATCGGGAACCACTGCCAGCCCCCCCGCCGGGTGGCCCACCGCCGGGACCGCCTGCAATCAGTGCAGGATCGACGCCAGGAGCCGGCGGGCCAGCCGATGAGCGTCAACCAGCTGAAGAGGGTGGACAGTGAAGATCAGTAAACTGACCGCCGCAGTCGCCGTGGCGTTGACGTTGGTTCTTGTCGGCGGAATCGTGACCGTTACTCGTACGGCGGCCAGGATCGGTCGAACCAATGTCGTTGGCTACTTTGACAATAGCAACGGTATTTACGTCGGTGACCATGTCGTCATCCGCGGCGTTCCTGTCGGTGAGATCGAAAGGATAGAGCCGGAGCCCGACCGGGTGAAGATCTCATTTTGGTACGACAGCAAGCATCCGGTGCCGGCCGACGCAAAGGCGGTGATCTTGTCACCCACATTGATCACGGCCCGGGCAATACAGTTGACCCCCGCCTACAGTGCGGGCCCGGTCATGAAGGATGACGCGACCATTCCCCAAAACCGTACCGCCGTCCCGGTCGAGTGGGACGACCTGCGGGTACAACTCGAAAAGCTCACCGAGACACTACAACCAACAGAGCCAGGGGGCGTCAGCACCCTCGGAGGATTCGTCAGCACCGCCGCCGACAACCTACGCGGTGAGGGTACGAACATCCGCGATAGCCTGACGAAGTTGTCGCGGGCGCTCTCCGCGCTCGGCGACCACAGCGACGATCTGTTCTCTTCGATCAAGAATCTCTCAACCCTGGTGTCAGCGCTGGAGAACAGCGATGATCTGCTCACGACATTGAACCAGAACCTCGCCTCCGCGACGCGACTGGTGGCCAACGATCCCAACGAGGTGGGAAATGCGATCCGCGATCTCAGTGACGTTGCTGACGATGCCACCAAGTTCGTGGTTGAGAACCGCGAGGCGCTGGGCGTTACTTCGGACAAGCTGGCGTCGGTTTCCAACGCGGTTGTCGAGAGCCTTGACGACATCAAGCAGGCCCTGCATGTCTTCCCGAGCACTGCGCAGAACTTCGTCAATATCTACCAGCCGGCGCAGGGCACGCTGACCGGAATCTTGGCTGCCAACAACTTCGCTAACCCAGTACAGTTCTTGTGCGGTGCAATTCAGGCGGCGTCACAGTTGGGTGCCGAGCAATCTGCGAAGCTCTGTGTCCAGTACCTCGCGCCCATCATCAAGAACCGTCAGTTAAACTTTCCCCCGCTTGGCATGAACCCGTTCGTCGGAGCAACGGCTCGGCCCAACGAGCTGACCTACAGCGAAGACTGGCTGCGTCCCGACTACATCCCACCCACCCCACCGCCGGCCGCGCCAACGGCTCTGCCGGCCGAGGAAGGCGCACAAGCATCCCCCCACGGGGCAGCTGTGACAGAGTCGGAGGGCGGGCTGCGGGGAATGATGATGCCGCAGGGGGCGGGGCAATGACCAGATCTGCCACTCTTGGTCGAATCGCCGCTCGGTCACTTTTGGCCATATCCATTGCTATGCTGCCCGCCTGCTCGGAGTTCCAGGGGCTTAACTCGGTGAAGTTGCCGGGAACCAAAGGTGGTGGCCCGGGTTCTTTTACCATTCAGGCGCAGCTCCCCGATGTGCAGAACCTGGAACGGAATTCTCGCGTTCGCGTCGACGATGTGACGGTCGGGAACGTGGCGAAGACTGAAGTTCAGGGTTGGCATGCGTTGGTGACGTTGACACTTGACGGCGACGTCGACCTGCCGGCCAATGCGACGGCCACCATTGGTCAGACCAGCCTGTTGGGCTCCGCGCATATCGAGCTGGCGCCGCCGACGGATGTTCCGCCAGAGGGCAAATTGAGGGAGGGCGCGCTGATTCCACTGTCGTCAGCCGGCGCGCACCCGTCAACAGAAGAGACCCTCGCCGCAGTTGCGATGGTGCTCAACGGGGGCGGTGTAGGGCATGTTCAAGACATCGTCACCGCATTGAGCACGGCCGTCACCGGTCGCGAGAATGACCTGAAAAGCCTCATCGAGCAATCAGATACCTTTGTCGGCCATCTCGATGACCAAAAAGACGACATCGTCTCGGCGACCGACAGCCTCAACAGCCTTGTCGGGCAATTCGCCGAGCAAAGGCCGGTGATCGACAAGGCGCTCGAGACTGTGCCGCAAGCGTTGACGGTCCTCAAGGACGAGCGCGAGGTTCTCGCGGATGCGGCGGCACAGGGCGGCAAGCTCAGTGCGCTGGTGACTGAGACCGTTGAGCAGACCAAAGAGAATCTGGTCAAGGAGCTGCACGATCTGGGTCCGGTGCTGAAATCGCTCGCTGACGCCGGACCGTCACTGACCCGGTCCCTGGACCTACTGTCGACGCTACCCTTCCCCAAACCGACGCTGGAGAAGTGGATTCGGGGTGACTACGCGAATCTCACCGCCGTCGTCGACCTGACGTTGAGCCGTATTGACGCGTCGTTGTTCACCGGTACCCGCTGGGAGGGGGATCTGACCGAACTCGAGCTGCAGTGGGGCCGCACCATCGGTCAGATGCCTAGTCCGTACACGGCGGCTAATCCGCTGGTTGCCCCCTACCGTTTCGATCAAGGGCCGTGACATGCGTTTGAAACGATCGATCAGAATCCAATTGGTGGTCTTCACGGTGATCGCAACATTTGCGATCGCGGTAATGTTCTTCGGTTATATGAAGGTTCCCGCAACGTTTTTCGGTGTCGGGCATTACACCGTGACCGTGCAGTTGCCCGAAGCGGGTGGGCTGTACTCGGAAGGTAATGTCACGTACCGAGGTGTCAAGGTCGGTCGCATCATCGACGTCCATCTGACCGACACCGGAGCCGCGGCTGTGCTCAGTTTGAAGTCGGGCATTGACATCCCTGCCGACCTCGACGCTGAAGTACACAGTGTTTCGGCGGTAGGCGAACAATATGTGGCGTTGTTACCCCGTGATCGGAGTGCATCGCCGTTGAAAGATGGCGATGTGATCTCGGCGGACCGCACCAGTATTCCGCCGAACATCAACTCGCTATTGGCTTCTGCTAACCGCGGGCTGAAGGCGATACCTCGAGATGATCTGAAGACAGTGGTCGATGAATCGTATGCGGCGGTCGGCGGTCTGGGGCCGGATCTTTCCCGGCTGCTCAAGAACACGATCACCCTGTCCAGAGGTGCGCGGGAGAGCCTGGACTCGATTGTCACCCTGATCGACGATTCAAAGCCCTTGTTGGACACCCAGATCAATTCATCGGATTCCATTCAGGCATGGGCGTCCAACTTGGCCACCGTCACAGCGCAATTGGAAAACACCGACGCCGACGTAGAGGGCTTGTTGAAAAAGGGCAGTCAGTCGACCGACGAGGTGCGGCTGCTGCTCGACCGGGTGAAGCCGACGCTGCCGGTCATACTGGCCAACTTGGTTAGCGTCGGCGAGGTTGCGGTTGCGTACCGGGACAACATCGAGACGCTGCTCGTGGCGGTACCGCAGGCGGTGGGGAACGTTCAGGGGATATTGGTAGCCAACGCTGGGACCAAACAGGACTACGCCGGCGCCTATCTGAGCTTCAACCTGAACTTAAACGCGCCACCGCCGTGCACGACCGGCTTCCTACCTGTCCAGCAACAGCGAGCCGCCGTTCATCAAGACGCACCTGATATTCCGGCAGGCAGCTTCTACTGCCGAATTCCGCAGGATTCTCAGATCACCGCGGTCCGCGGCGCCCGCAACTTGCCGTGCGCAACGAAGCCGGGTAAACGCGCACCGACGGTAAAGATGTGTGAGAGCGACGAAGAGTATGTGCCGCTCAACGACGGGGTCAACTGGAAGGGTGATCCGAACGCGACGCTGTCGGGGCAGGGCATTCCACAGTTCCCGCCCGGTGAAACGGCACCGATGCCAGCCGCGGAGCCACCGCCGGTCGCCGTCGTACAGTACGACCCCGCCACGGGTAGTTATGTCGGACCCGATGGGCAGGCCTACACCCAACGGGACCTAACCGGTCGTGCCGGGGAGGAGAAGTCGTGGCAGCAGATGTTGATACCACCGACCGGAAACTAAGCGATGAGAGTTTGGTGAAAAGGCGCCGTGCCGCCGCGTTGGTACTCGTCGTCCTGGCTACTGGCGGGTGTTCATCGGTTGCTGGGCAGGGTCAGTCCGAACAATTGCCGCCAGGTACGGCGCAGCTCAGCGTCAGGGGCGAGGATGCCGCCGTGGTCGAGGCCGCAAATTGTGTGCCGAACAAGCACTTGACGATGATCACAATCGGAGATGGGCCTCCGGTTGCAGTCGCCATGATTTCGAGTACCGATGGGCTAGCGGTTGAATGGGTCAGGTTGCATGATGTTGCCGGCTTCAGCGGTAGCTACAACGACGGCCTCGGGGGCGAGGCGGATGTAACTCTCGTCGGGGCGACCTATCAGATCTCAGGTGTAGCCGACGGTTTCGACAACGAGAATCCCAGCAGACCGACAGCCGAAACATTCGCAATCGACGTTTCGTGTTAGTGGCGGTTCCGCGGCCCGCATACAGCCGCGGTGCCGTTACCCCCGCCGGAACAGCTTGTTGCCCAACCACACCACCGGGTCGTAGCGCCGCCCGGCGACGCGCTCCTTCATCGGGATGATCGCGTTGTCGGTGATCTTGATGTGCTCGGGGCACACCTCGGTACAGCACTTGGTGATGTTGCACAGACCCAGACCGGCCTCATCCTGAGCCAGGTCGCGCCGATCCGCCGTATCGAGCGGGTGCATCTCCAGTTCCGCGGTCCGGATGAAGTACCGCGGGCCCGCGAACGCCTTCTTGTTCTCCTCGTGGTCGCGCATCACGTGACAGACGTTCTGGCACAGGAAGCACTCGATGCACTTGCGGAACTCCTGCGACCGGTTCACGTCCACCTGCTGCATCCGGTACTCGCCCGGCTGCAGATCCTTGGGCGGCTTGAACGACGGGATCTCCCGCGCCTTCTCGTAGTTAAACGACACGTCGGTGACAAGGTCGCGGATGACCGGGAAGGTCCGCAGCGGCGTCACGGTGATGGTCTCGGACGGATCGAACGTCGACATCCGCGTCATGCACATCAGCCGGGGCATGCCGTTGATCTCCGCCGAGCACGAGCCGCACTTACCGGCCTTGCAGTTCCACCGCACCGCGAGATCGCCGGCCTGGGTCTGCTGCAGCCGGTGGATGACGTCGAGCACCACCTCGCCGTCGTTGGCGGCGA
Organism: Mycolicibacterium holsaticum DSM 44478 = JCM 12374; assembly: GCF_019645835.1. Taxonomy (NCBI): domain Bacteria; kingdom Bacillati; phylum Actinomycetota; class Actinomycetes; order Mycobacteriales; family Mycobacteriaceae; genus Mycobacterium; species Mycolicibacterium holsaticum. The sequence goes on along the minus strand of NZ_CP080998.1, from coordinate 5,234,396 downwards.
CGGTGAAATCCTGCAGCGCGCCGCTTTCATCGTCACCGCGCCAGATCCGCAGGTTTGCCTGGTAGCTCATGCACCTCTCCTTGCCGAGTGGTTGGCGAGCTCTTCTGGGGTGAAGTACTTCTCCAACTCGTCGATTTCGATCAACTCGAGCAGGTCCTCACGCATCGGCACCTGGTCCTCGCGGGTGACCGTGATTTCGGGAACGACGGCTTCGCCCTCGGCGCGACACACCAGCAGCGTCTTGCGCCACGTCGACTCCATCGACGGGTAGTCGTCGCGGGTGTGTCCGCCGCGGCTCTCGGTGCGTTCCAGCGCCGCCTTGGCCACACACTCGCTGACCAGCAGCATGTTGCGCAGATCGATGGCCAGATGCCAGCCCGGGTTGTAGTGCCGGTCGCCCTCCACCCGAACACGCTTGTACCGCTCGCGAAGTTCCTTGAGCTTCTCGATCGCCTCGGACACCTCGTCGGCCTTGCGGATGATCCCGACCAGGCTGTTCATCGTGTCCTGCAGGTCCAGTTGCAGTGTGTAGGGGTTCTCGGCGGGCTCCCCGTTGCCCGGCCCCTCGAACGGGGCGAGCGCCAATTCGGCCGCACCGGTCACGGCGTCCTCCGACACCGTGGGCCGCTGCGTGAGCGAGCGTACGTACTCGGCCGCACCGAGCCCGGCGCGCCGGCCGAACACCAGCAGGTCCGACAGCGAGTTGCCGCCGAGCCGGTTGGACCCGTGCATACCGCCCGAGCACTCGCCCGCGGCGAACAGGCCCGCGGTCTTGGCGGCCCCGGTGTCCGGATCGACCTCGATGCCGCCCATCACGTAGTGGCACGTCGGCCCGACCTCCATGGGCTCCTTGGTGATGTCGACCTCGGCGAGCTCCATGAACTGGTGGTACATCGACGGCAGCCGGCGTTTGATCTCCTCGGCGGGCAGCCGCGAGGCGATGTCGAGGTAGACACCGCCGTGCGGGCTACCGCGGTTCGCCTTGACCTCGGAGTTGATGGCGCGGGCCACCTCGTCGCGGGGCAGCAGATCGGGGGTGCGGCGGGCGGCGTCGTTGTCCTTGAGCCACTTGTCGGCTTCCTCGATGGATTCCGCGTACTGGCCCTTGAACACCGCCGGGATGTAGTCGAACATGAACCGCTTGCCCTCGGAGTTCTTGAGCACCCCGCCGTCGCCGCGGACACCTTCGGTGACCAGGATGCCCTTCACGCTGGGCGGCCACACCATGCCGGTCGGATGGAACTGGACGAACTCCATGTTGATCAGCGTCGCGCCTGCGCGCAGGGCCAGCGCGTGACCGTCGCCGGTGTACTCCCACGAGTTCGACGTCACCTTGTAGGACTTGCCGATTCCGCCGGTGGCCAGCACCACCGCGGGCGTCTCGAACAGGACGAAGTTGCCGGTTTCGCGCCAATACCCGAAGGCACCCGCGATTCGGTCACCATCCTTGATCAGGTCGGTGATGGTGCATTCGTGGAACACCCGGACCCGGGCCTCGTAGTCGCCGAACTCGGCCTTGTCCTCCTGCTGCAGCGAGACGATCTTCTGCTGCAGCGTGCGGATGATCTCCAGACCGGTCCGGTCACCGACGTGGGCCAGCCGCGGGTACGTGTGGCCACCGAAGTTGCGCTGGCTGATCTTGCCGTCCTTGGTGCGGTCGAACAGCGCGCCGTATGTCTCGAGCTCCCAGACCCGGTCGGGTGCCTCCTTGGCGTGCAGTTCGGCCATGCGCCAATTGTTCAGGAACTTCCCGCCGCGCATGGTGTCCTTGAAATGGACCTGCCAGTTGTCCTTCGGGTTGGCATTACCCATCGCCGCCGCGCAGCCGCCCTCGGCCATCACGGTGTGTGCCTTACCGAACAACGACTTGGTGATGACCGCGACCTTCAGGCCACGCTCTCGCGCCTCGATAACCGCGCGCAAACCAGCACCGCCGGCACCTATCACGATCACGTCGTAGGAGTGCCGTTCAACTTCCGCCATATACCCTCACTGCCTATCGCAAGAACGAATGAAAACGGCTGTTAGCCAATGAATCTGAGATCAGAAATCGTGCCGCTGGCGACCAGCATGATGTAGAAGTCGGTAAAGGCCAACGTGCCCAAGGTGATCCAGGCGAACAACATGTGTCTGGCGTTCAGCCAAGAGACCCGGGTCCAGAACTGGTACCGAACCGGGTGTTTCGAGAAGTGCTTGAGCCGACCACCGATGAGGTGCCGGCACGAATGGCATCCGGCGGTGTAGGCCCACAACATCAGCACGTTGACGATGAGGATGACGTTGCCCAAGCCGAAGCCGAATCCGCTCGCGGTGTTCGGGGAGTGGAACGCCGAGAGCGCGTCGTAGGTGTTGAGCAGCGTCACCAGCAGCGCGAAGTAGAAGAAGTACCGATGGCCGTTCTGGAAGATCAGAGGGAACCGCGTTTCACCGGTATAGCCGACGCGCGGTTCGGGCACCGCGCAGGCGGTGGGCGACTGCCATACCGACCGGTAGTAGGCCTTGCGGTAGTAGTAGCAGGTGATCCGGAAGCCCAGCAGCACCGGCAGCACCAGCATCCCAAGCGGAATCCACGGCGGGAAGTGTCCCAGCCAGACGCCGAGGTGGCTGGCGCCCGGCTCGCAGGCGGCGCTGATGCAGGGTGAGTAAAACGGCGTCAGGTAGTGGTAGTCCGAAACCCAGTAGGCGCTGCCCCAGAACGCCCGGACCGTCGCGTAGATGATGAAAGCCGACAGCCCGAGGTTCACCATCAGCGGTGGCAGCCACCACCGATCGGTACGCAACGTGCGCTGCGGGACCTCGGCGCGTTTGGGCGAGAATACGCCGGACGCAGGACGGTCGGCGGTCGGTGCGCTCACTGTTCCCTTTCGATGTCGATTTATCCCGGTGGCGGCACGCGCTTATCGCGTGCCGCCGAGACCCTCGTCGTCGACCCCGCGCCAAAAATCGGTGTCGTAGGTGGTGTCCGGGATCGGAATTCGCTCGCCGGACTGGTGCTGATAGGTCACACCACGGGCGAGCTCCAGCTCGTCGACGTCAATGTCGAGACGATCGATGTCGTTGAGAAGGCGTTCGGCATCGTTGACGATGCGACGTGTGGCGGGGGTGTCCCCGTATCTCGACGCCAGCGAAGTCGCACACCGCCGCAGTCTGCCGATTAGCTCGTGCAGCTCGGCGAGTTCGGTAGTGCTGGACAATTGACCTCCTTGGGCTGAAGGTGTCAGGAATCACCGTACGACACCTGATGCTAGCCACATCATGCGGTTCAGCGTGAGACAGATCACGTTGAACTACCTGCAACGATGCCGACAACGGAGGTGGGCCAATGTCCGATCAGACCCTGAGTCAGCGGGCCGACGCCCTGCTGGCCATGCACCAACCCGGCAACCCGGTGATCCTGCCGACGGTGTGGGACGCGTGGTCGGCGCAGTTGGCGGTCGACGCCGGGTTTGCTGCGCTGACGATCGGCAGCCATCCGGTCGCCACCTCGGTCGGCAAAGACGACCAGGAGGGCATGGCGTTCACGGATCTGCTGACGTGCGTCAAGCAGATCACCTCGGTCGTTGACGTGCCGGTCTCGGTCGACCTCGAATCGGGATACGGCCAGGCGCCTGCCCGCCTGATCGAGGGCCTGCTCGACGCGGGCGGGGTCGGGCTGAACATCGAGGACAGCGTGCACAGCGAAGGCGGCAGGCTGCGGTCGGTGACCGAGCATGCCGAGTTGGTCGGTGCGCTGCGCAACGCCGCGGACGACACGGGCGTGCACGTCGTCGTCAACGCCCGCACCGATCTGTTTCTGCGCCAGGACGGCGACGAATCCGACCGCGTCGACCGCGCCATCGCGCGGCTGACGGCGGCCGCCTCCGAGGGCGCAGACGTGCTGTACCCGGTGGGCCGACACGACGCAGATACCTTGCGCCGGTTGGCGACCGAGCTTCCGCTGCCGATCAACGCGATCGCGTTACCCGACCAGGATGACCCGGCGAGCTTCGGCCCGCTCGGCGTCGGCCGGATCAGCTTCGGGCCGTTCCTGCAGCGTGCACTTTCCGGCCGGGTCAGCGAGATCCTGCAGCGTTGGGCATAGGTTACGGGCCGTGGCAGACAACGAAGACGAGCCGATCTGGTACGAGCAGCAGCCGGTGGTGCTGGCTGCCGGCGCGGTCGCGCTGATCCTGCTGGCCGTGCTTGTCTACGCGGTGATGCGGACCTCCGACGCGGCTAAAACGCCGGAGACCATACCGCCGCCGGCACCGTCGCCGGCCCTCACCACCTACCCGACGTCCTCGACGTCGACCACCAGCTACTCGCGGCCCAGCGTGCAGACCAGTCAGGACAACACCGGTGTGCCGCCCACGTCCTCCACCACCACGACCACCACGACCACCACGACCACCACGAGGACGACGACGACCACCAGCCCGACGACGACCACAACGACCACGACGACGACGAGCTACCCCGAAGACGACGAATCCGGTGGAGCCTGAGCTCCACCGGATTCCCGTACTTGGTGACAGTGTCTCGTTACTTGTTGTCGATTGCGATGCGCTTGGTCTCGGCGCCGCGGTGGGCGCCGGCTACGCGGACGGACAGCACACCCTTGTCGTACGACGCGGAGATGGCGTCCTCGGTGACGTGGGCCGGCAGCTTGAACGACCGCCGGAACGACCCGTAACGCATCTCCCGTAGCGTGCGACCGTCCTTGTCCTCGGCCCGCTCGTCGCGCCGCTCACCGTGAATCACTAGGTAGCCACGGTCCAGGTCGACGTTGACGTCCTTCTCGACATCGACGCCGGGCAGTTCGACGCGGACCACCGCGTCATCGCCGTCCCTGACGATCTCCGTGGCGGGGGTGAACGCGCCGCCGAACCAGTCCTCGGAGGTGGCGGGGCCAAAGAAGTCCCGCACCCAACGATCGATGTCCCACGCGGGACGGGTTCGCAATGCCAAAGTGCTCATCTGTTGCCTCCTCGTTGCCTGTCGACCGGCCCCACGCCGGCTTCTACCCGATAGAACTTGAGTCACCTACGCTCATGTTCCCGGCGGCTGTTCGCCGCCAGCGAAAGCGCTCACAGAGCCGCGCCGCGGGAGGTGAGCACACCGTGATGGGCGCTTCACACGAGGCGACACAACCGCAATATCGGCTGCTTAACGTCTGCGTCATGGCAGCTAGAAACGTCGTGGTCGTCGGCAACGGCATGGTCGGGCACCGGTTCGTCGAGGCGCTGCGCGCACGCGATGCCGACGGCACGTGGCGTGTCACCGTGCTCGCCGAGGAGACCGACGCCGCCTACGACCGTGTCGGGCTCACCGGCTACACCGAACACTGGGACCGGCGGCTGCTGGCGCTGCCCGGCAACGACTACGCCGACGACGACCTGGTGGACCTGCGCCTGGGGCACCGCGTCACCGGGATCGACCGGACCGCCAAATCGGTGCTGACCGCCGACGGCGACCGGGTCGACTACGACGCGCTGGTGCTGGCCACCGGTTCCTACGCGTTCGTCCCCCCGGTGCCCGGCCACGACCTGCCGCCGTGCCACGTCTACCGGACCCTCGATGACCTCGACGCGATCCGCGCAGACGCCCAGCGCGCCAGGGAAACGGGCCGTGCCGCGGTGGGCGTGGTGATCGGCGGGGGACTGCTCGGTCTGGAGGCCGCCAACGCGCTGCGCGCCTTCGGTCTGCAGGCCCACATCGTCGAGATGGCGCCGCGGCTGATGGCGCAGCAACTCGACGAGGCCGGTGGCGCGCTGCTCAGCCGGATGATCACCGACCTGGGGATCACCGTGCACGTCGGCGTCGGCACCGAATCCATTCGTCCCGCCCAACGCAACCGGCCGGTGCGGCGCTCGGCCGACGACGACTCGGTGCGGGTCAGGTTGAGCGACGGCACGCACATCGACGCGGGACTGGTGATCTTCGCCGCGGGCGTGCGTCCCCGCGACGAACTGGCCCGCGACGCCGGGTTGGCCATCGCCGAGCGCGGCGGCGTACTGACCGACCTCGGTTGTCTGACAGACGATCACGACATCTTCGCGATCGGTGAGGTGGCCGCCATCGACGGCCGCTGCTACGGCCTGGTCGGGCCCGGGTACACCAGCGCCGAGGTGGCCGCCGACCGCCTACTCGGCGGGGCGGCGGAATTCGGTGAGGCAGACATGTCGACCAAGCTCAAGCTGCTCGGCGTCGACGTCGCCAGCTTCGGAGACGCGTTGGGTGATACGCCGGACTGCCTCGAAGTGGTCGTCAACGACGCGGTCAGCCAGACCTACGCCAAGCTGGTGCTCTCCGACGACGCCAAGACCCTGCTGGGCGGCGTCCTCGTCGGCGACGCCTCGGCGTACGGCATCCTGCGGCCGATGGTCGGTGAAGCGCTGCCCGGTGACGCGCTCGCGCTGATCGCACCGGTCGGAAGCGGCAGCGCGGGTGCGGGTTTCGGTGTCGGAGCACTGCCGGCGAACGCGCAGATCTGCTCCTGCAACAACGTCACAAAGGGCGATCTCACCGACGCGATCGCCGACGGCTGCTGTGACGTGCCCGCCTTGAAGAAGTGCACGTTGGCGGGTACGTCCTGCGGTTCGTGCGTACCGCTGCTCAAACAGCTGCTGGAGGCCGAGGGCGTCGAGCAGTCCAAGGCGCTGTGCGAACACTTCAGCCAGTCGCGCGCCGAGCTGTTCGAGATCGTCACGGCGACCTCCATCCGCACGTTCTCGGCGCTGATCGAGCGGTTCGGCACCGGAAAAGGTTGCGACATATGCAAACCCGCCGTCGCGTCGATCCTGGCGTCGACGAGCTCCGAGCACATTCTCGACGGCGAGCAGGCGTCGCTGCAGGACTCCAACGACCATTTCCTGGCCAACATCCAGCGCAACGGCAGCTACTCGATCGTGCCCCGGGTCCCCGGCGGTGACATCACACCCGAGCAGCTGATCCTGATCGGCGAGATCGCAAGGGATTTCAACCTCTACACGAAGATCACCGGCGGCCAGCGGATCGACATGTTCGGTGCCCGCGTGGATCAGCTGCCCGAGATCTGGCGCCGGCTGGTCGACGGCGGAATGGAGTCGGGGCACGCCTACGGTAAGGCGCTGCGCACGGTGAAAAGCTGCGTGGGTAGCGACTGGTGCCGCTACGGCCAACAGGATTCGGTGCAGATGGCGATCGATTTGGAGCTGCGCTATCGCGGGCTGCGCGCCCCGCACAAGATCAAGATGGGCGTGTCAGGATGCGCGCGCGAATGCGCAGAAGCCCAGAGCAAGGACGTCGGCGTCATCGCCACCGAAGAGGGGTGGAACCTCTACGTCGGCGGCAACGGCGGGATGTCGCCGCGCCACGCCCGACTGCTGGCCGCCGACCTCGACGACGCGACGCTGGTGCGCTACATCGACCGGTTCCTGATGTTCTACATCCGCACGGCAGACCGGTTGCAGCGCACCGCATCCTGGCTGGAAGCGCTCGACGGCGGGCTCGACCACCTTCGTGACGTGGTCTGCAACGATTCGCTAGGCCTTGCCGCCGAGTTCGAGGACGCGATTGCCCGCCACGTCGAGGGGTACGCCTGCGAGTGGAAGGGCGTGCTCGAGGATCCCGACAAGCTGTCGCGGTTCGTGTCGTTCGTCAACGCGCCCGACGTGGCGGACCCGACGATCGACTTCATCGAAAGGTCGGGGCGCAAGATCCCGATCGGAATGCCGAAGGTACCGCAAACATGACACTGCTCAACGAGGTCGAGCTATGGACCACCGCATGCCGCTATGACTTCCTGATTCCCAACCGCGGTGTCGGTGTGCTGTTGCGCGACGGCTCGCAGGTGGCGCTGTTCCGGCTCGACGACGGTGCACTGCACGCGGTCGGCAATATCGACCCGTTCTGCGGCGCGGCCGTGATGTCGCGCGGCATCGTCGGCGACCGTGACGGCCGTTCGATCGTGCAGTCGCCGATCAAGAAGCAGGCCTTCGCGCTTGACGACGGGGTTTGCCTCGACCATCCCGACATCACGCTGCCGGTGTATCCGACCCGCGTGACCGAGGGCCACGTCGAGATCGGCGCCCCCTCGTCTCGCCCAGAGGGATAAACGGGCGGGAAAGTGCGACAGAAATCCACCATTTCGCCGATCTCGGCGCAAAGCGGTTAGGCCGCCGCCTGCAACCGTGCGTAACGGAGCCGGCTGGCGATCAGGCGCACCAGCCCATCGTGGACGCCGAGGGGCGCCGTCACCACGTCTGCGCCGCTGGCGTGTAACCGGTCCTGAAACAGCCCGTCCGACAACAGGTACGACGCCACGGCCACGCGTTGGGCGCCGCGTCGGCGCAGCTCGTCGACGGCGTCAGCCACGTGAGGTTCCGCCGCGGCGAACGCCAACTCCACCCGCGAGCTCGTCATCGCCGACACCCAGGTCGCCATCTTGCGCAGATCGGACTGCGCACAGCGATCCGAGGTTCCTGCGGCAGCCAACAGCACCGAATCAACCGGGCGCCAACCAGATTCACCCAGCCGATCGGACAGCACCCGAGCCAGTTGCGGGCTGGGCCCCAACGCCTCGGTGACCGTGACGTCGGGATGCCCGCTGGCCGCCACATGCGCGGGGATGTCGGCGTTGACGTGATAGCCGCGCGCCAAAAACGCGGGCACGACGACCGTCGGCCCGGACAGCCCGCGCAACACCTCGCCGGGTGTCGGACCGACCACGTCGACGAACGCCACGTGCACGCGCGAGCCCAGGGTCACAGAGACCCGCTGCGCCAACTGCTCGATCAGCGCGACACCGCTGGGTTTGCGGGTGCCGTGCGCCACCAGCACCGCGTTCATCATGCATCGTCCACGTCGTCGTCGACGGCCAGCCGGTACCCGCGCTTGACCACTGTCGACACGATGTTCTTGTCGCCCAGCGCGTTTCGCAACCGAAGTACCGCGGTCTCCACGGCGTGGGTGTCGGTGCCGCTGCCGGGCAGCACCCGCAAAAGCTCGAGACGCGACACCACGGTTCCCGGCCGGTGCGCAAGCGCCCGGATCGTCGCCATACCCGCGGGTGATACCGCCTTGACCTCACCGTCGACCAGTACGCAGGTGCCGCGGATCTCCAACAGGTGACCGGCGACCTGCACCCTGCGGGTGCACAACATCGGCAGCTCGTCGGTGATATGACGGGCCAGGGCGCCCAACCGCATTCGCTCCGGCGCCGACGTCGGCACCCCGAGCCGCACCAGGGGCCGGGCCGTCACGGGCCCGACGCACATCGCGTGCACGTCGCCGCGCAGCGCTGCCAGCACCCGGTCTTCGATGCCCATGTCGGCGGCCCGCATCAGCAGCGACGCGACGGCGGGGGCCGACGTGAAGGTCACCGCGTCGAACTTCTCCTCCGCGATTCCCGCCACGAGTTGGTCGAAGTCGCCGTTGCGCGGTGCGGGGAGCCACCGGTACACCCGGATCGGCACGACTTCGGCTCCGGCGGCGCGTAATTCGTCGACGAACTCGGGGAACGGATCCCACTGCTCGGTGGCCCCGTGCAACTGCACGGCGATACGCTTTCCGGCGATGCCGCCGTCGACCAGATAGTGCAGCACCTCACGGGACGATTCCGACTCCGGTGACCATTCCTCGTGCAGTCCGGCGGCGCGCAACGCGCCGGTCGCCTTCGGCCCGCGTGACACGACGCGCGCCCTGGTCAGCGCGGCGGTCAGGTCGCCGGCCAGCCCCCAGCCGTCGGCGGCCTCGATCCAGCCCCGCAGCCCTATCCCCGTCGTGGCGATCACGATGTCGGGCGGTGCGGCGATCAGGGCCTCGGTGTTCGCCCGTAACGCATCATCGTCGGGCAGCGGAACCATGGTGATCGCCGCGGCGCTGGTCACCGCCGCACCGCGGCGTTGCAACAGCGCGGCCAGTTCGTCGGCGCGGCGGGCGGAGGTCACCGCCACCCGGAAGCCGGTGAGGGGTGCCCAGTCGGGCTCACTCATGGGACCTGTGTATTCAGCTCATGTTTCCAAGCGATTAAGTGCCCGTTGCCCCGACGTATCGAGCGCCCGGTGCGCGGGAGAGCCCGCCCACTACCAGACGTCGCCGTCGCGCCAATCACAGGTGATCTCGGCCGTCGGGTCGAGGTCTAGGCTCTTCGGTAAGCCGGTCGGCAGCACGAACAGCGCGTGGTCGTCGTCGGGTGTGCGGGTCACGCCGTCGGGTGCCAGCACCGACGTCGGCCCCTGCCACGGCAGCCAGCCGCGGGCGATGTAGATGCGCCGGCCTTCTTCGGTGACGCTCAGCGCGCCGAGTTGGTAGGCGCCGCGCAGCACCTGCTCGACGGCGTCCATCACGGCCTGCGCGAGCCCCTGGCCGCGCCAGTCCTCGCGGACCGCGACGCCTTCGACATAGCCGCAGCGCAGCGCGGTGTCGCCGTACAGCAGGCTGCGCTGAACCACCGCGCCGTGGGCGATCACCGCGCCGTGATCGAAGATGACGGCGTGCATCCCGCCGAGGGAGTGTTCCCAGTCGGCGTCGGTGAACTCACCGCCGAACGCCTCGATCACCATTCGGCGCGCGTCCTCGCGGGTCTCGCTGTCGAGGTCGGCGGTGTGAATCAGGCGTGCGGTGTGAAGGCCGCGCACATGCGGAGGGTTAAAGACCTGTGGGTGCACACTGTCGTTCTACCAGTCCCGGCCGTCATTTTTCGTGAGTCCGCCGGGCGCGGGTGAGGGTGACCGCGCGGTCACGCCGCGAACGGCTGCCGCGGACGTGACCACCGCATCCGCACGGTCTGCCCCGGACGGATCTGGGCCATCTTGTCGACGTCCTCGTCGGTCAGCACCCCGATCACCGGATAGCCGCCCGTGACCGGATGGTCGGGGCCCAGGATCACCGGAAAACCGTTCGGCGGCACCTGGATTGCCCCCCGGTTCGCGCCGTCGCTGGGCAGTTGCCGCCCGGGCTTGCGGTACTCCAGGGGCATGCCCACCAGCCGTGTGCCGACCCGGTCGCTCTTGTTGGTGACCAGCCAGTTGGTGCGCATCAGCACGTCTGGGTCGACGAACCAGTCGTCGCGCGGACCGGGAACGACCGTCAACTCCAGCACGTCGTCCTCGATGGCGGCCACCGGGGCCTGGTCGAGCTCGGGGAACTCGTCGGACTGCACACCGATCGGCAACACGTCGCCGGAGGACAGCGGCAGCGGACCGATCGCCGACAGCACGTCGTAGGAGCGCGAGCCCAGCACGGGTTCGACGTCGATGCCGCCGCGTACCGCCAGATACGTCCGCAGCCCCGAGCGCGGCGCTCCGAGCGAGATCACCTCGCCATCGCGGGCGTAATGAATGCTGTTGGTCCCGAACGGGATCCCGTTCACCGCGGGGTCGGTGTCGGCACCGGTGACGGCGATCGCGACGCCTTCTCTGCCTGCGCCGCGGACCCGCGCCGAGAAGCCGCCGAACGTCACCTCGACGGTGGCGCGGTCGTCAGGGTTGGCGACCAGTCGGTTGGCCAGCATGTGGGACCGCCGGTCGGCGGCGCCGGAACGGCCGACGCCCATGTGCGCGAGACCAGGACGGCCCAGGTCTTCGATCAGCGCCAACGGTCCTGATCTCAGGATCTCCAATGTCGCCATGGCTGCTCTCCTAGCCGATCGCCCGGAACCGCACGGTCATGCCCGGTGTCAGCAGCGCGGGGCTGTCCCGGTCGACGTCCCACAGCACCGCGCCGGTGCGGCCGATCAACTGCCAGCCGCCGGGCGACTCTCGGGGGTAGATACCGCTGAACTCGGCGGCGAGGCCCACCGCGCCGACGGGCACCTTGGTGCGTGGTTCAGCGCGTCGTGGCACCTCCAGCCGCGGATCGCCGCCGACCAGGTACGCGAAACCCGGTGCGAAACCGCCGAATCCGACCCGCCATGGGGTTGCGGTGTGCGCGGCGACCACCTGGTCGGTGCCCAGCCCGGTCAGCCGCGCCACCTCGTCGAGGTCGGGTCCGTCGTAGATGACCTCGATCTCGACGTCAACGCCGCCGGCAGGCGAGGCCGGATCCGCGTAGATGTCCGGGGTGACCTGGATTTTGGCCAGGCGCTGCCGGGTGGGTGCCTGGTAGCGGGGCCCGGCGAGTTTGATCAGGACGGTGCGCGACGCGGGCACGATGTCGATCACGCCGAGCAGGTCGGCTCGCCGGATCGCCTCCGTCCACGCCAACACGTCGGATGTGCGGTCGAACTCGAGGAGCAGGGCTTGGTCACCGTAGTCATGAACGGCGCCGAGAACGCTGGCTCCCATCACGTCGGCTGTCATGCTCATGCCCAGAACCTACCCGCGAGTAGCAACGAAAGCTCGTGCTCTATGAGCCTTGCCAGAGGAGCCTTACTGAAGCCTCAAACGGCAGGCTGATATGTGGGCTCGCGGCGCTTGATGAATCCGATCACCCGGTAGGTCACCGGCAACACCAGCACTTCGACGAGGGTCTTGTACACCCAGCCCAATGCGACGTAGGTGGCGAAGTCACCCCATGTGTTGATCCCGATCGCTGCCGCGGCGATGCTGCAGAACACCAATGTGTCAGCAAACTCGCCGACGATGGTGGAACCGATCAGGCGCGCCCACAGGTGTTTCTCTCCGAACCGGGCCTTGATCCGCACGACGACCCAGGCGTTGAGGGTCTGTCCGATGATGAAGCCGGCCAGCCCGGCGATGACCAGCTGGGTGAACGGTTTGACGACCGCCTCGAAGGCGGCCTGGTTGACGTAGAAGTCCGCGGCCGGCAGGTAGGCGGTGAGCCAGAACGTGAACGCGGCAAGCGCCTCCATCACGAACGCGATGTAGATGGCCCGGCGGGTAGCCGCGAAACCGTACACCTCCGACAGCACGTCACCGATCACGTAGGTCAGCGGGAAGACGATGAATCCGCCGTCGGTGATCAGCGACCAGTCACCGATGATCGGTCCGAACGCGATGCCCTTGGTGGCGGTGACGTTGGAGATCAGCACCAGGCCCGTGAACACCGCAACCAGCGTCGGATAGTAGGCCGAGCCGGTCTTCGCAAAGCCGCGATGCTCGAGCTCTCCGGTGCCGGTCACCCGGTCATCTTGTCAGGCCAGTGCCTGCGCCAGACGCGGCGACAGCTGGTCGACCACCACGGGATAGGACAGCGGCGAGCCGAACGCGATGGCGCCTGCGAGTTCTTTACCGGTGAACACATTGCGGGTGCGACGCTCGGCGATCTTGGGGTCGGCCAGCAGCGCGGCCTGTTCTTCGTCGCTCTCGGTGCACCAGATCAACACGTCGGCCAAGCCGGGGTCGTTGGCGACGGCGAAGCCCATCTCGGTGAGGAACTCGGTGCGCCAGCCGGGGGTCAGGACCTGTGGTTGGCCGTCGGCGAGCCGGCCATGGGAGAGCAGCGCCGTCTTTCCGGCGAACTGTGGGTGGTCGGCGCCTGCCGTGGTGAACGTCGCGTCGATGCCGGCGATCAGCGCCTGCATTTGGTCGTGTTTGAACACGGCCTGACCGATGGTGGTGGCCTGGTCCTGCCACGGCTCGAAGAACGCGTCCTGACCGGTCTGGGCGACGGTCGGCGCGATCCCGGACAGCCTCGTGTAGGTGTCGTGGTCCAGGCCGGCGTTGGTGGCGACGATCAGGTCCGGCTTGAGCGACGCAATCTGGTCGACCTGGATGCCGTCGGCCAGGCTGAGCACGACCGGCTGCGCACCACCGAGTTTGGGCTGGGCCCAGGGCCATACGGCAAACGGCTCACCGCCGAACCAGTCGGTGACGGCGATCGGCACGACCCCGAGCGCAAGCAGGTCGTCCTGTCCGGTGAGCCCTGCGCTGACGACCCGAGTGGGCGGCGCGGGGACCTTGGTCTCGCCGAACGCGTGCTTGACCGTCACCGAGCCGTCTTCGGCGACGGTGCCGGGTTTGTCCGATCCGCACGCGGCGACCAGTGCGGCCGTTCCGGCCGTCAGCGCCAGGAAACTCCGCCGGGACAACGCAGCAGGCACTCGGCGAGAGTAGCCCGTTGACCGCCGTGGCTGCTGGCGTTGGGCTCCGGAAACTGGCACGGTTACGTACCAGATAGTCGACGAAGGGATCGGCGATGATCAACCTCGTGGATGCGGTCACGCCGCCGACGTCGCTGACCGAGGCGCGACACCAACTGCAAGGATGCGTTCAGGCCATCGGCGTGACGATGGCAGATCGCTGGCCCAGCCGGGACCGCCCACTGGGCGTACCGCCGGCCGGATCCGGGCTCGCGCCGGTGATGGGCAATTACGGGGCGCCCTTTCTCGGTCACGTCCTGGCCACCCTCGCGGATCCGCTGGAGTTCGCGCGGCGCCGGTATGCGAAATACGGTCCGGTGTCGTGGGCCGGCGGGGTGGGATTTCGCGTCGTTGTGCTGATGGGACCCGAGGCGCTCGAGGCGGCGTGGGTCAACCGGGACAAGGCACTGTCGAGCACCAGGGGATGGCAACCCGTGATCGGCCCCTTCTTCCACCGCGGCCTGATGCTGCTGGACTTCGAGGAGCACCTCGACCATCGGCGCATCATGCAGCAGGCCTTCACACGTACCGCTCTCAACACATACCTCGCCCGCACCGCCGACGGCATCGACCGCGCACTTGCGACATGGCGGCCGGCCTCCCGGTTCGCGATGTACCCGTCGATCAAGCAGCTGCTGCTGCAGCAGGCCGCCGAGGTGTTCATCGGAACCGAACTCGGCGCGGAGTCCGACCAGCTCATCGAGGACTTCCACCACACCGTGCTCGGTGGGCAGGCCATCGTCCGCGCGGACGTGCCGGGCGGAACGTGGGCGCGTGGACTTCGGGCGCGAGAACGCCTGGAGCGCTACTTCGGTAGGCAGATCGCAGACCGGCGCCGAGGCGACGGCACCGATCTTTTCTCGATGCTGTGCCGCAGCGAATCCGAAGACGGCCAACGCTTCTCGGATGCCGACATCGTCAACCACATGATCTTCCTGCTGATGGCCGCCCACGACACGACGGCCATCGCCGTGTCGATGCTTGTTTATGAGCTCGGCCGAAACATCAGCTGGCAGAACATGCTTCGCGAGGAAGCGAAAAGTCGACCGATCGATTCGCCCACCATCGAGGACCTCGAGGCGTACCCGTTGCTGGACGCCGCGTTCAGGGAAGCGCTGCGCATGTATGCCCCCGCGGGATCCCTTTTCCGGCAGGCGATCCGCGACACCGAGATCTGCGGGCACTTCATTCCCCGCAACAGCCAGATCGCGATCAGCGTTCACGCGTCGATGCGGCTGGCCGACTGGTGGCCCGCCCCCGACACCTTCGACCCGTTGCGGTTCGCCGATGCCGCCAACCGTGCCGCCGTCAACCGATATGCCTTCGCGCCCTTCGGCGGCGGCGCGCACAAGTGCATCGGCCAGCAGTTCGCCGACATGACGGTCAAGACCGTCATGCACAAGCTGTTGCGCCGATTTTCCTGGCGCGTCCCAGACGACTACCGCGTCTCACTCACCTGGGGTACCGGGCCCACGCCGGCTGACGAGCTTCCGATCGATCTCGAAACACTCTGAGACGCTGACGGTCTGCTCAGAGGATCACGTTCGTGCCGTCCAACGGCGGGGCCTCACCCGCGGAGGTGATGACATCGCCGCGGTTGACCTGGTCTTTGTCGATGCTTTTCAACAGCACGCCGACGTTCTCACCGGTGGTCGCCTCGTCGAGTCGCTTGCGGAACTTCTCGATGGCGTCGACCGTGACGGCAGGACCCCCGTTGACGGAGACGGTGTCGCCGACCCGCAGGATCCCGTTCTGCACCCGACCGGTGGCGACGACCCCACGGTTACGGATGTGGAAGACGTCCTCCACGGTCATCCGGAACGTCACTGGTGTGCCAGCCGCTTGTTCACCAACCGGGTCAGCCAGGCCGGCGAGAAGCGCGAACCGGCGGTCAGCACCTTGGTCTGCGTGCCGACCGGGAAGTGCACCTGGTGAAGGGCGCGGCGCAGGGCGGACGGCTCGACGGCCTTGGCGATGGCGTCGGCGACCTCTTGCGCGGTGAGCCGGATGCCGAGGGAATCCGTGGTGCCGGTCTTGATGTCGTCGGTCATCGCGGTCTGCACGTACAGCGGCCACATGGCGATGACCCGGATGCCATAGCGGTTCCATTCGATGTCGAGCGCCTCGGTGATGCCTCGGACGAAGAACTTGGTCGCGCTGTAGTTGGCCAGTTCGGGCTGTCCATAGATCGCCGACGCCGACGACAGGTTGACGACGACGGAATTCGGCGTGTCCCGCAGGTAGGGAAATGCGGCGTGCAGACCGTTGACCACGCCCTTGGCGTTGATGTCGATTTCTTCGTGATGCTGGCGCACGTCGCGGTCCTCGAATCGGCCCGCCAACAGGATGCCCGCGTTGTTGATCATCACGTCGAGGCGGCCGCCGTTAGCGTCCGCGAATTCGCTTACCCGCTGCGCCATTTCGTCCGCGTCGGTGACGTCGAGGTGTCCCACCACGGCCTTCGCACCAAGCCGGTCGATCTCGTCGGCGAGCGTTTTGAGCCCGACCTCGTCGATGTCGTAGCCGCCGACGGTGAACCCCTTCCTGGCGAAGGTGAGCGCCGTCGCGCGGCCGATCCCTGCGGCTGCGCCGGTGATGAACACGGACTTTCCAGATGCGGTCATGAAAGAGGCATACCCCTTTCGGCGAAGTCGAGTGCGCTGAACTTCCTGCGATCACACATGCCGGTCGACGACGTGGTTTGCCCCATGGGCACGATTGTGTCAGCTCAGCGCCAGGGACACACCTAGTCCGATCATTGTCACAGCTATCACACAGTCGAGCACGCGCCAGGTCGAAGCGGCAGTGAACAGGCCGGCGAGCCGGCGCGCCCCCAGCCCGAGGCCGGTGAACCAGACCGCGCTGGCGGTGACGGCACCGACCCCGAACAGCCAGCGGCCTTCCCGGTGCTCGTTTGCCAACGCGCCGAGCAGCACCACCGTGTCGAGGTAGACGTGCGGGTTGAGCCAGGTCATCGCCGCGCAGGTGAGCAGAACCTCGACCAACCGCGCCGGGGTGCGTTCGGAGGGGACCAGCGTCGACGGCCGCAGGGCCCGACGGGCGGCGAGCAGTCCATAGCCGGCGAGGAACAGCGCACCGCCGAACTTGGCGGCGTGCACCGCACCGGGATGAGCATTGACGAGCATGCCGAAGCCGGCGATGCCCGCCGAGATGAGCACGACGTCGGATGCGGTGCACAGCGCGACGACCGGCAGAATGTGTTCGCGGCGGATACCCTGGCGCAGCACGAACGCGTTCTGTGCGCCGATCGCAGCGATCAGCGTGAAGGAGGCGAGGAAGCCGATGACCAGAGGCGAGCCCACGGCATCGACGGTATGGATTCCGCGTGGCTGAGTACAGCTAATGATTCTGAAGGACCATTAGAAACATTTAGGCGACGAGATGACTTGTGGGGGCTCGGGAGGTCCAACCCCTAGTCGACCATCAACCAGGAGGGGTCCGTGGGCCAACTGCTAAGAGTCCAGAATTTCAACGTCTCGCGGGACGGCTTCGGCGCCGGCGAGAACCAGACGTTCGAGCGCCCGTTCGGCCATGCCGATCCCGGCGCCATGTTCGCGTGGGCCGGGGCGACGGCGAGCTGGCCCAACCGCACCGACCCCGGCGGAAGCCGCGGACTTGACGACTACTTCACCCGCGACTTCTCCCGCAATATCGGTGCCGAAATCATGGGCCGCAACAAGTTCGGGCCACAGCGCGGTCCGTGGCGCAACCACGACTGGCAAGGCTGGTGGGGTGAAGAGCCGCCGTTTCACACCCCGGTCTTCGTGATGACGCACTACGAGCGACCACCGTTCGCGCTGTCGGACACCACATTTCACTTCGTGAATGCTGATCCTGCCACTGTTCTCGAGCGGGCGCGCGACGCCGCCCAAGGCAGGGACGTCAGGCTCGGCGGCGGCGCGACCGTCATTCGCCAGTTCCTCGACGCCGACTTGGTCGACACCCTCCACGTGGCGGTGTCTCAGGTGGAGTTGGGTGGCGGATCACGGCTTTGGGAATCACCCGACGAGTTGGCCGACCGGTTCCACCACGAGGCCGTACCCAGCTCGAGCGGCGTAGTGCACCATCTGTTCTGGCGCTGACGGCGTCAGCGCAGGTTCCCCAGATGAGTTCGCAGCCGGCCCACCCGGGTGGGCCACTGAAGGGTCTGACACGTCGAGTCGATCAGACACTCAACTGCCGGTAGCGCTGCATCCGTCGAAGTCCTGCCGCGGGCGCCGCGCCGTCGTGGCGGCGCAGCGCCGCCTCCAGGCGCGCACGGACCTCGTCGACGTCGAACGCGGTGCCGATGGCAACCAAGCTGTTGATCCGTGCCGGCCTGGGGGCGGTCGCGATGTGCACCGACGTGCCGACCACGTTGACGACATAGCCGCGCCCCCGTGCTCCCGAGCGCACGCTGACGATGCCCTTGAGCCGGTACACCCCGGTGGGCGGGTTTTCGAGCAGGTCGACGAGGGCACCAGGGTCGATGCAGCCCTCGCTGGTCGCGGTGACGGAGTCGGCCGACACGTGGTGGTGGGTATCGGTGACCAGCAGTTCGCGAAACGACAACTGCCCGGCGTCCTCGGCGGCGTCGGCGACGTCGTACAGCAACGTGGGGTCTACCTGCCCGGCGATCGCGCCGACGAGGTGCACGTCCGGATTGCGTTCGCGCACCCGTCGTTCGATCCGGTCGAGGACGCTATCGCGACGCTCCGGTGCGATCTGGTCGAGTTTGTTGACCACGACCAGAGACGCGGCCCCGTACCGGGCAGGTGGGGTCTGGCCGTCGTCGACGGTGTCGAAGTGCGCGGTGACGTCCACGACGTCGACGACGCCGCCGGGCCGTATCCGTTCGACCCCGCTGAACCGGATGATTCGGGATATGGCCACGGGGTCGGCCAGGCCGCTGGCCTCGACGATGATCGCGTCGAGGCCGAGTCGGGGGTCGGCAAGTTTGGCCAGCGCCTCGTCGAGCCCACCGTCGTCGGGTAGGCAGCAGATGCATCCGCCCGCGATCGACGCGGGCTCGTCGATCTGTCCGGTCACCAGCGCGGCGTCGACGTTGAGCTCACCAAAGTCGTTGATGACCACGCCGATTCGGGCGCCAGGGGTTCGAAGAACGTGGTTGAGCAACGTCGTCTTGCCTGCGCCGAGGTAGCCGGTCAACGCGATGACAGGTATCGCTCCCACCGCGCTCCCTCCGTCCGGCCGACGTCAGTGTAGGGGTTCTGTGCCACCCGGTCACCGGGTGTTCGCTTGCCCCTTGATTCGATAGGTGTCAATATAGACGAATGTCGAATCCGCCCGGGTCGATCGCCGTCGACGACGCATGCTGTGACGCCCCGCCCCTGCTGCGCGCACCGCTTTCGGCCGAGGCAGCCGCGCAGATGGCGGCCACGCTCAAGGCGTTGGCGGATCCGGTGCGGTTGCGGCTTTTCAGCGCGATCGCCAGTCATGCCGGCGGCGAGGCATGCGTATGCGACATCTCGACCGGTATCGACGTCTCCCAACCCACGGTGTCGCACCACCTCAAGGTGCTGCGCGACGCCGGCCTGCTGACCTCACAACGCCGGTCCTCGTGGGTGTACTACGCCGTGGTCCCCCAAGCACTGCAAAGCTTGTCGACGGCTTTCGACTTCACCGTCACCGTCGGCGCATGACCGGCGCCGCGGTCTCTGCCGCGCCGACCGCACCGGTCGTCGGGAAACTGTCCACACTCGACCGGTTCCTGCCGCTGTGGATCGGCATTGCGATGACAGTGGGCCTGCTTCTCGGGCGCTGGGTGCCAGAAGTCAACATCGTGCTGGAACACGTTCAGGTCGACGGCATTTCACTGCCGATCGCGCTGGGTCTGCTGGTCATGATGTATCCGGTGCTGGCGAAGGTGCGCTACGACCGCCTGGACACGGTGACCGGCGACCGCCGGCTGCTGATGAGCTCTCTGCTTCTCAACTGGGTGCTCGGGCCTGCGCTGATGTTCGCGCTGGCGTGGCTTCTGCTGCCTGATCTTCCGGAGTACCGCACCGGGTTGATCATCGTCGGCCTGGCCCGATGCATCGCGATGGTGATCATCTGGAACGACTTGGCCTGCGGTGACCGCGAGGCGGCGGCGGTCCTCGTGGCGCTGAACTCCATCTTCCAGGTCGTGATGTTCGCCGCGCTCGGCTGGTTCTACCTGTCGGTGCTGCCGGGCTGGCTGGGTCTGGAGCAGACCACCATCGCCGCCTCGCCGTGGCAGATCGCCAAGTCGGTGCTGATTTTTCTCGGGATTCCGCTGCTGGCGGGTTACCTGTCGCGCCGTGCGGGTGAGCGCATCAAGGGCCGCGACTGGTATGAAACACGGTTCCTGCCAAAGGTTGGACCGTGGGCGCTGTACGGCCTGCTGTTCACGATCGTGATTCTCTTTGCGCTACAGGGCGATCAGATCATGAGTCGGCCGTTCGACGTCGCCCGCATCGCCTTACCGCTCCTTGCCTACTTCGCGATCATGTGGGGTGGGGGCTATCTGCTCGGGGCCGCCCTGCGGCTGGGATATGCGCGCACCACCACGCTCGCCTTCACCGCCGCAGGCAACAATTTCGAGCTGGCCATCGCGGTGGCCATCGCCACATACGGTGCCACCTCCGGGCAGGCGCTGGCCGGGGTGGTGGGACCGTTGATCGAAGTTCCGGTCCTTGTCGCGCTGGTGTATGTGTCGCTGGCGCTGCGACGCCTCTTTGTCGCCGACGTCCGGCCCACCGTGCTGTTCTTGTGCACCCATAACGCCGGACGCTCGCAGATGGCGCTGGGATACTTCAACCACTTCGCGGGCGGGCGTGCTGTGGCATGGTCGGGCGGCTCAGAGCCAGCCGACGAAATCAACCCGGCAGCGGTGGCGGTGATGGCGGAAGTGGGCATCGACATCACACGCGAATATCCCAAACCGTGGACCGAAAAGTCCGTGCGGGCCGCCGACGTCGTCATCACGATGGGATGCGGGGACACCTGTCCCTACTTTCCCGGGAAGCGTTACGAGAACTGGGAAATACCCGACCCGGCCGGTCAATCAGTGGCCGCCGTGCGCCTGGTCCGGGATGACATCGAGAAGCGGGTCCACGGTCTGCTCGACAGCCTGCCACTACACAATTCCCTGCAGCACTAGCATCGTTGATGTGCGGCTCGACGGACAGCAGCTTGCGGCGTTCGCCGCGGTGATCGAGCACGGCTCGTTCGATGCGGCGGCGATGCGCCTGCATGTCACGCCGTCGGCGATCAGCCAGCGGATCAAGGCGCTCGAACAACGGGTGGGCCAGGTGCTCGTGGTGCGCGAAAAGCCGTGTTCGGCAACGGCTGCCGGCGTTCCACTATTGCGGTTAGCCGCGCAGACCGCGCTTCTGGAAGCCGAGGCGATGGCCGAGATGGGTGGCGACGCTCCCGCGGTCCCACGGATCACGATGGCCGTCAACGCCGATTCCATGGCGACGTGGTTCACCGCGGCGTTCACCGAACTCGACGACGTGCTGTTCGACATCCGGATCGAGGATCAGGACCATTCGGCGCGGCTGCTGCGGGAAGGCGTGGCGATGGGCGCGGTCACCACCGAGCGCACGCCGGTGCCGGGTTGCCGTGTGCAGCCCCTTGGTGTGATGCGTTACCTGCCGGTGGCCAGCAAGGAGTACATGACGCGGTATCTGGCGGACGGGTTCACCGCGCGGGCTGCCGCACAAGCCCCGTCGTTGGCATGGAACCGCGACGATGCGCTTCAGGACATGCTGGTGCGCAAGGTGTTTCGTAAGGAAATCGTTCGACCCCAGCACTTCGTTCCGACGGCAGAGGGCTTCGGCGCTGCGGTGCTGGCGGGACGGGGCTGGGGTATGTACCCGGAGGGCCTGGCCGCACCGCGCCTCGAGGACGGATCGTTCGTGCGCATCTGTGACGCACATCTGGACGTGCCGCTGTTCTGGCAGTGTTGGAAGCTGGACAGCCCACTCGTCGGTCGTATCACCGACGCGGTGCGCGCCGCAGCGGCAGTCCTACGCCCCCGCTAGACCGCTCGTCACATTGCGAACGAGAAGCCGCCGTTGACGGGGATCGTCTGCCCGGTGATCCACGAGCCGCTGTCGCTGGCGAGCAGGACCGCAAGGGCGGCGGCGTCATCCGGATTGCCCGGTCGGCGGATCGCATAGTTCTGCAGGATCGCCTTGGCCTGAGGGGAATCCGCATGTTCGGCCCACAGTGGCTCGGTGAGCGGGGTGCGCATCGTGCCGAGCGCGATGTTGTTGGCCGTGATGCCATAGCGTCCGTTCTCGACGGCGACGGACCGGGTGAACCCGGCGGCGCCGGCCTTCGACGCGGCGTAGGCAGCCCCGTTGGCGTCACCGGTGCGGCCCGCATCCGAAACGATCGTGATGATGCGTCCCCAAGTACCGGCGACCATTGCAGGCAGCACCGCCCGGGTGCAGTGCAGCACGCCGTAGAGGTTCACCTGCAGGTAGGGCTCCCAATCGGCAGGCTCGGATTCGGCGAACGGACCGCGGCCGGCGAATCCTTCGGCGCCCGCATTGCCCGCGTTGTTCACCAGGATGTCCACGCCGTCGAGTGCTGCAACCGCGTCGACGACCGCTTCGAAATCGGTGACGTCAAACGGCACCGGCGCGGCGTGGCCGCCGCATTCCTGCACTTCCTCGGCCACCGCAACGGCGCGGGCCGGTCGCAGGTCGTTGACGAGCACCTCGGCGCCCGCCGTGGCGAATGCGTGCGCCAATCCACGGCCCACCCCTTGGCCCGCACCGGTGATCAACACGCGGCGGCCGCTCAGATCGATTTGCAGCGTCACACCGTGCAGAGTTGATCATGAAGCGAGGTCTGTCAACCTCGATCGCCTGTCGCCGTCGCTGTTGCGGCGCGCATCACATGACGGCGGTACCACGGACGGCCGTGCCAGCGCTGATAATGCCAAACCGCACTCGGCAACGGCCCCCGCGGGTGCAGCCAGAACCCTTTTGGCGGATCGAGTAGCGTTGCGCGACGGCCGATTTCGATCTCACCGAGGACAACACCCGCACCCTGTTCGGCGCGACGCTCGGCGATGACCTCACCGCGTGCATCGGTGATCAGCGTCGCGCCCTCGAAATGCCCCCGATACGGCATCGGGAACCAAGGCATCGGGCACCTCACCTCGCCGGCGTGTGCGGCGTGCACGACCGGCGCGCCGACGTACTTGGCGAACGACGCCGCGGCGCGACGAGCCGTGGCGGCGTTGCGGCGTTCCCACCGATCGAACACGAACCGCGGCGGCCACGGTGGAATGGACCACCAGCCAGAGCCGGTCATCACCAGATCGACCCGCGACCGCAGCCGCTTCACCGTGCCGGTACGCATCAGCTCCCAGCAGACCGCGGCGCCGACGTCATGGTTGCCCGCACGGAATACGCCGTCGTCGTGTCCGCCGACGTAAAACGCGTTCTCCCACATGGTCGGCAGGTCCTTGTCGTGTCGGCCGACCACACCGTGGGCGTCGGCCGCGAAGTAGGCGTTGCGCACATGTCCGTCGGTGTCCCGGCACAGGAACGAACCGCCGACCAGGGCCCGGTACCTGCGGGCAAGGGCGATGAGCAAGTCGGTGGCCTTACCGTCCGGCGGGAGCGCGGCGTCTTTCAACTCGTCGACGAACGCGATGCCGGTCGTGAAAAACTCCGGTAGCGCGATGATCCGCGCACCGGCTCGACCCGCTTCATCGGCGAGGCGTTCACAGATGTGGAGGTTGGCGCTCACGTCGCCCACCACCGCCTCGAGCTGAATCGCCGCTGCCAACACCATGGTTCAACGCTACTACGGGACCGAAAGTGTTCACCACGTCGCTGTTGATCCGGCGACCGCTGCCGGGCATCGTGGGGGCGCGGATTACCGGCCGCGACGGCGGCTGGCGCCGAATTCACCAGGTGTGCTTCGCGTTCCATATCGCCACCGCGGTGATGGCGACGTCCTGGTCGCAGTTTTTGGTGCAGTTCTATTTGTCTGACACGGATCAGGACGGGTCGCTCGCCCTGGCGCGCATGCGGATTCCGATCTCACCGGTACTGGTGTCCGACAGCGAGGTGAGGTATTCCAGCGTGCCGGTGATCTCCAGGACGCGGTCGAGGTGCGCGGGACGGTTGTCCAGGTGCAGCCGTGCACCGGCCTGCGCGGCTTTCTGATGTACCTGCAGCAACGCCGACAGCCCGGTGGAGTCGAAGAACGTCAACTCTGCGAAGTTCAGGTGCAGGTCGAGCGGGGCCGCGCTGCCGGACAGCAATTCGGACACGGTGCTCAGCAATTGGCTGGTGTGACCGTAGTCGAGGTCGCCTGAAATATCGATGCGCGCCGACCGGCTCGACGAGTCCGAAGACAGGGTGATCTTCATGCGATCGGTGTGGTTTGTCCGGTGGCCAGGGCGGTACGGGCAGCGGTGAGCAGCCGCCGAGCACGCGGAAAGTCTTGCAGTTGGCCCGCCAGCAGATCCAGGGCGGGAGTCAGTGAGGCCGCGGGTACGCGACGGGCTTCCAGCACCTGGGCGGTCCAGACGATGAAGCCGGTGAACAGGTCGTCGTCGTCGGTGTACAGCGCGGTCGCGAGGAAATCGACGATGTGGGCGATGTCCTCGGTGGTGTGCTGGCGTTGCGCCTCGCTGTAGTCGGCCATCGCGGGGAAGTGGTCCTCCAACTCGGCCATCGTCGCTTTGACCAGTTGCGCCTTGGTGCTGCTGACCATCGAATACTCCTGGTCCGCCAGATGCGGCAGCGCGTTCGGCGGCTGCCGGTTCGGCGTGAGACGGAGCCGGACCAGGCCTTCACTCAGCCACTGCGAGGCGGCGCGGGCGTCCGGTGCCCAGGCATCGGCACCAAGGAGGTGCGCGTAGCGGCCGTCGGCGCCGAAAGCCGCGCCGCCGACGAGCACGGAGACACCGGCGGCCTGACATGCGGTGATCGCCGCGTGCGCAGCCGGCAGCCGGGTCGGAATCGAGCACGACAACGCGACGGCATCGGGCGCGTACTGATGTAGGTGCGCGATCAGGTGCGGGGTCGGGACCTGCGCGCCGAGGAAATCCACCTGCCAGCCGCGCAGCCGCAGAACCTCGGCGAGTAACCGGGCGGGCAGCGCGTGCCATTCGCCATCCACACACGCCACCGTGATGCGCCCGGCGCGTGCGGCCGACGTGGCCGCGGGGTGCTGCGACAGCGCCGCGATCACCCGGTCGTTGATCGCGGTGGCGGCGTGCTCCTGGGCCACGGTGATGCGGTTGGCCGCCCACTCCGTGCCGACCTTGCGTTGCACGGGTGCGATCACCTCGAGGAGCGCGTCCTCGGGCGTCACGCCGGAGTCGACAGCGGTGAACACGACGCCGACGGCGGCGGACTCGTCGCCGTCGAGCACCGCGTCCCACAGCCGCTCGCGAACCACCGCGGGTTCGCTCGTCTCCGCGCCGACGTCCGGTCCGGTCACCCTGAGTACCTGCCGGACGTGTGGCCCTCGACGGCGCTGAGATGGGTCCGGCGCGGAGCCGTGATGGCCACGACGGCCATATCGTCGTGTTTTCGATCGGTTACCCACTCCGAAGTGAGCATCATCATCCGCTCCACGACCGCCTCGGCGGGCAACTGGGCGCATTGCGCCAGCGCGTCGATCAGTCGCTCATCGCCGAACATCTCCTGACCGAGCGGCCCGCCGCGGGCTTCGGAGAGGCCGTCGGTATAGAGCAGGCATGTCTCGCCGGGCGCGAGTGATACCTCGGTAGAGCGCGCAGTGAACTGTCGCAGCGCGCCGACCAACATGCCACGGGTGTCCGCCTCCAATACCGTCCCGTCGTTGCGGAGGATCAGCGGGGCGGGGTGCCCGGCGCAGGTCAACCGCAGCTTCAGCTGACCTTCGCGGCTCGCGATGGAGGCCAGCACCAACGTGGCGAAGCGGCTGTTGTCGGGCGTCAACAGGGCGCTGTTGAGAAGGTTCAGCACGCGTTCGTGGTTGTCGGCGAGCGGCGCCAGGGCGTGCAGGGTGTTGCGGATCTTGCCGCTGAGCACCGCGGCCTCCAGGCCCTTGCCGCACACGTCGCCGAGGACGACGAGCGTCTCGCCGTCGGGTCCCGTGGCGGGGTGGACGTCGTAGAAGTCGCCGCCCACCAGTTCATGGTCTGCGGACGCGCGGTAGCCGCCGGCGAGTTCGAAATCGTCGCGCCGCTCCATCTGCGGGGGCAGGAGTTCGCGCATCAGGGTGCGGGTGATCGCCGACTGCTCGGCGTAGAGCCGGGCAGTGGACAGCGCCGCTCCGGCGCGGGTGGCGAACAATCGGGCGAAGAGTTCCTCGCCGTCGCTGAACGGGGCCTTGGAGTCGCGGCGCAGCAGCACCAACGCGCCGGCCGGAACACCGTGGCCCGGTAACGGCGTGATCAGCACCGATCCCACCCGACCCGGGAAGCGCCGGGGAATCAGCCACTCGGGCATCGTGGCGGGGTCGATCCACCGCGACGGCACCGGCGGGAAACCACGCAGGGTCTCGCTGAGGCCGGATACCGAGGCGGGGTCCGCTTCGACGGTGTGGTGTTCGGCGACGCCGTCGGGTCCGCTGCAGACGACCGGGATCAGTTCATCTCGAACGGGGGCGACGATGACCGCCGCGTCCGCCAGATGGCGGGCCGCCATCTGGACCGTCGCCTCTCGGCACCGGTCCAAGTTCAGCGACGCCATCAACACCGCGGACGCCTCGTCGAGGAATGTCGCGCGTTTTCGCTCCTGAGCCAACGTCTCGTGGGCGCGCTGCAGCGAGCGGTCGGTGTCCTCGACCAGCCACCATGCGGTCCCGCCGCCGGGCAGGGGGGTGCGGTTGGCTGCGAAGTCGCGGCCGTCGATGAGGCCGGTCGCTGCCGACGCCTGCCGATCGTGTGCGTCTGTTAGCCATGCGGGTGCGACGTCGGCCAGCGCGACACCGGCCTCGGCGTCGGCCAGCACCTCCTGCGCCGGAACGCTGACCGCGGAAATGACACCGCTGGTGTCGACCACCAGCACCGGGTGCGGAACCGACTGCCAGGCGGGCTCGCCGACGGGCTTGGGCGAAGCACTCTCCACGCATCTGTGACTGCTCAATCGTCAGTCCCGCGGTGTGGTCGATTGTGTATCGGAAATAATTCGCACCCTTGCAGACATCAAGTTTTTCTGCGAGGCGTGGGCTCAGCCCCTGACGCTCCGACTGTACCCCGGACCGCCGACGGCCACCTTAAAAGGCAATCACTCCGCGAATGTTCCTGCCGGCCCGCAAATCCTTCATCGCCTCGTTGATGTCGTCCAGCTTGTACTTTTGAGTGACCAGCTCGTCGAGTTTGATGGTGCCCGCCTCGTACATCGACAGCAGTTTCGGCATGGCATCGCGGGGGTTCATCTCGCCGTAGAGGACACCTTTGAGGGTCTTACACGCACTCACCATGTCGGGCAGGCTGATCGGGATCTGCATGTCGCTGATTTTCGCCATGCCGGTCAGAACGCACGTTCCGCCCTTGCGCAACAGCATCATCGCCACCATCACCAGATCAGGCGGCACCACGCCCGGTGTCAGCACGACGCGGTCGGCCATCACGCCCCAGGTGATCTCCTTGACCAGTTCCAGGGCGGACCCGGCGTCGACGGCGGTGTGCGTCGCGCCGAACGACGGTGCGATCTCACGCTTGAACTCGTTCGGGTCCACCGCCACGATGTGCTTGGCGCCGGCCACTTTGGCGCCCTGGACCGCGTTCATCCCGATTCCGCCGACCCCCACGACGACGACGGTGTCGCCGGGTTCAGTTCCAGCGGCCACGGATCCGGAACCGAATCCCGTTGTCACACCGCATGATACAAGCGAGGCTGCCTCGAGTGGTATCCAGTCGTTGATCTTCACCAATGACCGTTCTGAGGCCACCACGAACTCTGCGAATGTGCCCACCTGCATCATCGCCATCAGATCCTCGGCACCGTTCGGCCCGACGACGTGCCTGCGCCTGGTGCCGTCGGTGGTCATGGCCTTGCTGTAGATGTCGGCGCCGACGTCGCACAGATAGGTGTGTCCGGTCGCGCACCAACGGCAGTTGCCGCAGGCGGGAAAGAAAGAGACGGCGACGTGATCGCCGGGCTTGAGCGTCTTCACCTCGGGCCCGACCTCTTCGACGACCCCGGCGCCCTCGTGACCGCCGAGCATCGGAAACCACTCGGGTACCGGGACCCCGGCGGCACGCATCAGGTCCTCCATCTCGGCGCTGGGGACGCTGTCACCGGTGTAGAAGTGTTCGTCGGAGTGGCAGATGCCCGCGTAGGCCATCTTCACCAGCACCTCGCCGGCGTGGGGTGCATCCAGTTCGACATCGGTGACTTCCCAGTCGACGCCAACGCCGCGCAGCACGGCCGCTCTGGTTCTCATCAGGACTCCTTCGGCCAGCCGACGGTCTTGGTTTCGGTGAAGATCTCGAGTCCTTCGATGCCGCACTGCCGCCCGACCCCGGACTGCTTGTAGCCGCCGAACGGAGCATCGGCGCCGTACCACAGACCGCCGTTGATTCCGAGGGTCCCGGTGCGGATCCGGCCGGCGACCGCTTTGGCCCGGTCGAGGTCCCTGGCGAATACGACGCCCGACAGGCCGTAGATGGAGTCGTTGGCGATGCGCACGGCATCGTCGTCATCGTCGAACCCGATGACGGACAGCACCGGACCGAAGATCTCCTCCTGGGCGATCGTCATCCGGTTGTCTACGTCGGCGAACACCGTTGGTTCGACGAAAAAGCCCTTCGGAAGATGTGCTGGGATATTGCCGCCGGTGACCAGGCGGGCGCCTTCCTGCCTGCCCTTCTCGATATAGCCCATCACGCGATCCTGTTGACGTTTCGAGACCTGGGGGCCCTGCAGCACCGACGGGTCGGTGGGATCGCCGTACTTGTTCTTCTCCATCGCGACCTTGACGATCTCGACGGCCTCGGCGTAGCGGGAATTCGGGACCAGCAGGCGGGTCGGCATCGCACAGCCCTGTCCGGCGTGCATGGAGATGAACGCGCTGCCGCCGAGCGAGGCACTGATGTCGCCGTCGTCGTCGAGCACCAGGTACACCGATTTGCCGCCGAGTTCCAAGAACGTCGGCTTGACAGTGTCAGCCGCTGCCTTCATGATTTTGCGTCCGGTTGCCGTCGAACCGGTGAAGGCCACCATGTCGACCAGGGGAGAAGTCGAAAGCACCTCGCCGACAGTGTGATCCGATGAGGTGACGATGTTGATCACCCCTGGCGGGATGTCGGTCTGCTCGGCGATGATCCGGCCGATGCGGGTGGCGTTCCACGGTGTGTCGGGTGCGGGCTTGAGCACCATCGTGTTGCCCATGGCCAGAATCGGGCCGACCTTGTTGAGGATGATCTCGAGCGGAAAGTTCCACGGCGTTATGACGCCGACGACACCGACGGGTTCCTTCCAGACTTCGCGGGCAGCGAGGGTGCCCATCCCGAACGCATCCTTGTCGGGAAGCGTTCGCTTCCAGGGGAACTGGCTGATCATATCCGCCGGCCAACCCAGGGCCTCCTTGAGCGGGACGTCGAGTTGCGGTCCGAAAGTGCTCAGCAGCGGGCAGCCCGCTTCCGCGATCAGTTCCCCGCGGATCTCCTCGCGTTCGGCCTCCAGCGCCGCCTGCAGTTGACGGAGCCCGGCGGCACGGGCCTGCCCGTCGCGCGACCAGTCGGTGTGGTCGAATGCGTGGCGGGCGGCAGCCACCGCCCGTTCCATGTCGGCGCGGGTGCCGTCGACGGTGCCCCCGAGAACCTCCTCGGTTGCCGGGTTGATGTTGTCGAACTGGCGGCCTGTCTCGGATTCGACGAGCTGGCCGTCGATGAGCATGCGCGATTCGTGTGTCAACGCGTTTCCTTCACCACTGTCGAAGTTCGGCCACTGCGCCCGATGGCCGGGGAGCCAATGTCAGATACGGGATGAAACTGCTGTTTCCGCAACGAAGTACGTTGTGCACGACGCCGACGAGGTGATCGGCCTCGACCAGACCGCCCTGCATGTAGCCGTTGTCCATCCAGAACCGGATGGCGTTCTCGAGCGCCTGCGGATCCCACGCCTTGCTGAACTCCGTTTGGGAGTCGCCTTCACCGCCGAAGCAGTCACCGACCGCCAGCCGGGTGAAGCCGATGTTCGGGTGTTCGATGCGCCAGGCCTCGACCAATTTGTCCAGCGCCGCCTTGGACACTGCGTAAGCGCCGAGCAGCGGCCACGGGGCGGAGTATGACGCGCTCAGCGACGAGAGGTAGACAGCCGAACCGGCGTTGGCGGCAAGGTGGGGTGCGGCGGCTGCGGTGATGAGCGATGCGCCGGTAACGTTGGTGGCGAACAGGTTTCCCCACTGCTCGGCGGTGACGTCGGTGAGGGGCGCGAGGACGCCGACGCCAGTCGTGTAGACGAGTGCATCCAGGCCGCCGAATTCTTCGACGACGGCTGTCATGGCGCGTTGACAGGCATCCGCGTCCGTGACGTCACACGCGACGGCCGCCGCACCGCTGCCCGCTTCCTTGGCGGCGTTCTCGAGGCGGTCGCGACGCCGCGCGAGGAACGCGACCCGGGCGCCCTTCTTCGCGAGCCCCACGCCGATGCACCGGCCCAGACCCGCGGACGCTCCGACTACGGCGACTCGCAGTGGTGGCGCGTCCGACATCAGATCTCCTTGCGACGTGGGCGAAGCAACATTATCAGTTCGGTAGAAGAACAATAATCAAAAATGGAAATGCTCATTTTCATACGGAGGTCACCATCCTGAGTCGCGAGTCAACCGCTACCGCCTGATGACCTTGCGCGGCTCCGTCGCGAAGCTGAGCAGAAGCCGGTCGAGAATCCGTGCCGCACGACCGCGTGCTCGGCCGGGGCTTTTGGCGTGTGCCACCAGAAGAGCACCCTCCTCGAGCGATGCGACGAGCATGTGAGTCAGCTCGGCAACGGGTAGATCGTCGATGCTGCCTTCGGCGATGGCATTGCGCACCATCTCGTCGATCAACGCGATACTGTTGTCTTCCTGGATCGCGCGCAGCGTCCGCCAGCCCAAGACGACAGGTCCGTCGACCAACATGATGCGCTGCACCTCGGGTTCGAGTGCCGACTCGAGGAAGCCGTGAAGACCTGCGCAGAGTCGCTCCCATGAGTCCGCGCCGCGCGGCGGGGAGGACAGCGAACGCAGTGTGAGGTCCCGCTCGACCTCCTCGAACACCGCGCGGAAGAGTTCGGCCTTGTCCTTGAAGTGGTGATAGAAGGCGCCGCGGGTGCCGACGCCCGAGGTGGTGACCAAGTCGCCGATGCTGGTGTTGAAGTAGCCCTTCTCCACGAACAAGATGCGCCCCGCATCGATGAGATGACGGCGGGTTTGATCTCCGCGAGCGCGTCGTTCGGAGTCTGTGCCACCACGCTTGGCCATGCCGAGCATGCTATCAACATTCACCGTGTAGGTTAGCGGTGGCAGACAACCTGCATGTTGTATGTTGCTGAATGTGGCAGACGAAGATGTTCGCGCGTACGGCTCGGTCGCCCCGCTGAAAGTCGGCCTGCTCAACGACTATCCGACCAGGTCCAGCACCGAGGACGACACGCTGGACACGCTACGGCTCGTGTTCGATGAAGCGGTCTCTGCCGGGCTTGTGGATCGGCCGATCGAGGTGGTGCGGCGCGACGTCATCGGCCTACCCAACGGCACGTACCACGCCGTCGAACGCGGATACGACGAACTGGTCGCCGAAGGCTGTCTGATGATCTTCGGCCCGTACGTCTCCGACAACGCGGTGCCGTTGTCCGCGCACGCCGACCGGGTGGCCAAGGTCCCGAATCTCATCCTGTCCGGATCGGAGGAGGCGCTGGGTGAGTGGACGTTCGCCCTCAACAACGGGTCGATGCCCGAGGAGCCGGTCATGCTCGCCGCGGTGATGCTCGGCGATGGAAGGTCACGTATCGCCATCGCGTATGAGGCCTCTCTCATCGGCAAGGAGTATCTGGCGTTCGCCGAGAAGGCTTATTCCGCAGCGGGATTGAAGGTCGTGGCCACGGCGGCCATCCCTCAGGTCGAAGCGGACAAGGCGGCGGTGGTCGCCGAACTGCGGGCGGCCGGCCCCGATGCGCTGGTGCACGTCGGTTTCGGCCACGGGTTGTGGGGCTTCTCGGACGCCTTGGAGAGTGCCGACTGGGATCCGCCGCGCTACACCACGACGGCGTTCGAGATGGCGCACATCAACGCCGAGTGGATGCATCACCTGCGCGGCTGGATCGGTCTTGACAGCTACGACGAGCGCAACCGCGTCGGTCAGGCCTTCCTCGACCGGTTCGAGGCGCGCTACGGCCGCCGACCGGCGCACTCGATGCCGGGCCTGTGCCACGACGTCGCGACCGTGATCGCCCGCGGCTTGGCGGCTGCGAGGCCGCTGACCGGCGAAGGGGTCAAGCACGGAATCGAGCAGGTGAAGCTCGTGCCGTCGGCGAGCGGAGCCCCGGGGACGTTCCTCCGGTTCGGCCGCTACATCAGGCAGGGTTGGCTGGGCTCCGATTACCTGATCGCGCGCCGTGTGCTACCGGACGGAAGCGGACACGTATTCCACGCGGCGCCGAGCGACAACATCGCACGCGCGGTGAGCGCCTGCCGAGACTGAGCTTGTGCGCGACGATGGCGCGAATGTGTCTGCAGAAGCTCAGTTTCGGCGCTGGCCGCCCAGCTGGATCGCACCGAACACCGGCGCCGTGACGATCCCTGGCGGCTGGGCCCTCACGTAAGGGATCGCCCGGACTGCGCCCATCGCGATCATCAGATGCCCCGGTTGCGCGTGCTGCCCGTTGGGCACCTTGCCGTCCCAGCCGACGTCGAGCGCGAGCTCGAAACTCGGTTCGCCCTTGATGACGGCGCGGATCAGCGGCGCCTTCTCCCCCGGGGCAAGCGGCGTGAGCCCCCACTGGGGCAGATCCCGCGTAAGAACCCATTCCTCGTGGATGGCCAGCAGCGGGCGGCCTGACCAGTGTCCGACCCATGAGAACCGTTGGCCGACGACCGTTCCCGCCTCGATAGTGCCAGCCGTCACCTCGAGGTCGTGCTGAAGCGTGGTGGCATCAACGGAGACCTCGACGTGCGACAGCGTGACGCCGAGAACGTCGGCGGTGGCGTTGAGCGCCTGACGGTACGCCATGTCGAGCTTCTTGATGATCAGCGAGTCGACCGTGACGTCCTCGGGCGCTCGGCCCATACCCATCAGGTCGACGAGCATGGGTCGGCTGTCGACCGCCGAGACATCGGTCGCTTCGTAGAGGTCGATTCGATCGATTGACTTGCTCAGTCCCGTCACGGTCGCCACCAGGCGTTCGAACATGAATCCCGGGTTCTCTCCCGCGGCATGGAAGCGGGACTGTCCCGTCCGGGATGCTTCGACGAAAGCCGTCGCGGTCTCGGCGCCGTAGGTCGGCAGGTGGTTGTAGGACGTCGTCGTGATGACGTCGGTGCCCGCCGCAAGCAGTCGGCAGATGTCGTCGGCGTTGGTGTCAACGGCATGGGCCTTGCTGGCGGCATGTATGACGACGTCGGCGCCGAGTCCGAAGATCTCGTCCTTGTCCGTGGTAGCGAGGACGCCGGTGGTCGCCGGAAGGCCGCACAGCGACCCGGCGTCCTGTCCAGCCTTCGCCGGGTCGTACACCAGCACGCCGGCCAATTGAAAATCAGGGTTCTCAATGAGCTCGGCGAGCGCAGCGCGACCGACGGCGCCCGTGGCCCATTGGACGACTCGAGTTACCAATCGATCGCTCCTGGTGTGCTTTTCGCTGAGGCTACGGCTTGACTCCGGCCAAACGTACATGATGGAGGTCGGCAACCACCAGGGTGTATGTTGATATCGGCCGATCCGCAGTGAGGAGTCGTCGCATGTTCGAGCCGGCGAGCGTCGAAGATCTCGAGCAGAGCATTCGAGACGCTCAAGACAAATTCAACGCAGGCATGGGCGCCGACGGTGACGCCACCCCGTACCCCTTCCTCAAGGAGCTGCGGGCACAGGCGCCGGTGCATGCCGGGTGGCCTGAGATGGGCATGATCGGCAATTCGGAAGACGGCCCGCCGACCTTCACGGCGTACACGTTCGACACCGTCAAGGCGATCTTCACCGACAACATCACCTTCAGCACCCGGTGTTACGAGGACGTGGTACGGCCACTGCAGGGCCCCACCATCCTCGAGATGCAGGACCCCGAACACGCGATTTACCGCAAGCTGCACGAGTTCGCCTTCGCTCGCTCATCGATGAAGCGTTGGGATACCGAACTCGTCGGCCCGCTGGTGGACCGAACCATTGCGAAGATCAAGGACGCCAAGCGTGCCGATCTCGTCGACGCGGTGTTCATGCCGATTCCGGTGCGGGTGATCGCAGCGCTACTGGGACTTCCCGATTCCGATGTCTTGCACTTTCACCGACTGGCGATCGATCTGCTGGGCTTCCGCGGCGACATGGACTGCGCGATGCGGGCATCGGCGAAGATGAAGGAGTATTTCGTCGGGATCCTTGCCGACCGGCGCCGGGAGCCCAAGGACGACATGGTCTCCATCCTTGCGGCCGCAGAGGTCAACGGCGTGAAAATGTCCGACGAGCAGATTTACGGTTTCATGCGCAACCTACTGCCCGCGGGCGCCGAGACCACGTCCCGCTCGACTGCCAGCCTGGCCTACGCATTGCTCACCCATCGTGATCAGCTCGACGCGGTGCGCGCCGACCGCAACCTGCTGCCGCAGGCGATCGAGGAAGGCATTCGCTGGGAAACCCCGCTGCTCAATTTCATGCGCGAGGTCACCCGCGACACCGAGATCGGCGGGGTTCACGTACCCGAGGGTGCGACGATGATGCTCAGTCTCGGCAGCGCGAACCACGACGAAACGCGGTGGAATGAACCGGAGAAGTTCGACATTTTCCGGGAACGTAAGCCGCACATCGGGTTCGCGCACGGGGCCCATGTCTGCCTGGGCATGCATCTGGCTCGGCTCGAGACCACCAAAATCTTCAACGCGCTGTTCGACGAGTTGCCCGGACTCCGGCTCGACCCCGATGCGCCGGCGCCCTACATCACCGGAACGATGTTCCGATCACCGCCACGTCTAGACGTGGTGTGGGACTGAGGAAGTGTTGCCATGACACGGGTGATCCAGTGGGCGACCGGCGTCACCGGGATGATGTCGCTGCGCCACGTCATCGGGCGGCCGGATCTCTCTGTCGTCGGTGTTCGGGTCTACGATCCGGCGAAAGCCGGTGTCGACGCGGGCACGTTGTGCGGTGCCGGTGAGGCCGGAGTGGTCACCAGCGACGACCGCGACGCCATCATCGCCACCGATGCCGACGTCGTGCTCTACATGGGGAAGGTCGAAACCGACACCCCGGGCTGCTTCGCCGATGTCTGTGACCTGCTCGCTTCCGGTAAGAATGTTGTCGCCACGGGTAGCAGGTTCGTCCATCCGCGCTCGCTGCACGAATCGCTGGCCGACGACATCGAAAATGCCTGTGAAGCAGGCCGATCATCATTCCTCGGGGTAGGTCTGTACCCGGGCTTCTTCGGCGAGTCGATCGCGCCTCTGCTGTCACGGCTCACACAGCAGACGAACCGGATCAGCGTCCGCGAGGTGCTCAACTACTCCACCTACGCCAGTCACGACCTGATCTTCAATGCCATGGGTTTCGGGCATGCACCCGACGACACCACCCCACTGCTCACTAACGCCGAGTACGCGGCGAGCGCATGGATCGGCAGCGCGACGGTGCTTGCTCAGGCGCTCGGACTGCGAATACGTGCGGTGGAGGGCTTCCGCGAAGTCGTGACGACGCCGCGCGCCTTAACCGTCGCAGCAGGCGAGATCCCGGCGGGCACCGTCGGTGCCATGCGATTCGGTGTCGTCGTCGACTGCGGCGAGACCGTGATGTCGGTCGAGCATCTCACTCGCATGGCCGACGACCTCGCCCCGGATTGGCCGACCGAGATCGGATACGAGGTCACCTTCGAAGGTGAGCCGAATATGCGCATCCACTTCGAAATCGGTTCTCCCCGTGAGGACCACGCCGAACAGGGGTGCCTGGCCACCGCGATGCATGCGATTAACGCCATACCCACCGTCGTCGCGGCTGAGCCGGGGCTGTACGACCTGTCCACCATTGCGCCGTTCGTCGCCCACTGGACGAGCCGCGCCAACTAGACGCGCGTGTCAGACCCCGTTGCCGAAGCCCGTGTAGCTGCGGATGAGGGGCAGGTCCGCCATCGTCGCGAACCCTGCGAGGGCCGCGCAGACCGCCGGGATGGCGTTGACTACCTGCATCGCCACCGTGACCAGACCGGCTCGGACATGCTCCTCGATGGACGCCTCGCGCGTGAAGCTCGCCAGGGGAAAGAAGTGTGTCCGCATGGACGGATCGCCCTCGATGGTCAAGGTCCAACCGTCCAGCGGTTTGGGCCAGTGCTGGGGGTACTCGCCGCCGACGGTCCACAGCGTCTCGAACTCGATCAGTGGTTCGCCGCCGCGATGCCCGACGAACTTCCAGCGCTGCCCGGCGGTGGTGCCCTTGCGCACCACGTGTTCGAAGACGTGCAGGTTCGTGGTCGCCGGTACCGTTTCCAGGCTCACCGCGACGTCGTCGATGTCCGCATTCAGGGTGTCGGAGAGGAACCACGTCTGCTCGACGAACAGCTTCGTCAGGAAACCGAGATAGGCGTTGGCGGTTGGTGTCACCTCATCGACCGGCCGGCCGAACCACATGCCGTCGAAGGTGATCTCGGTGCTCTCCCACAGCGTCCAATCGGCCCTCTCCTGCAGGGTCAATCGGTCGATCGTGCGGCTCATTCCCGACAGCGCCAGCGGCAGCACCCCAGACAAATTACCCGGGTTGAGCCCACTGCCGTGGATGGTGCTGTTGCCTTTCTCGCACGCCGTCAAGAGTTTGTCCCGGTCGGCTTCGGGAATGCGCCGAGGATGAAATAGAAATGACGGCGTTGCCACGTTTTTGCCGCTCTCGAGCAGCGCACAGACATCGTCGAGGTCGGTAAACGACGGTGCGTACAACACGAGGTCGGCGTCCAGCGCGAGGATTTCGGCAGCATCGGTGGTGGCGGTGACGCCGATGGGAGCTCTGTTGACGAGCGTCCCGACATCGACCCCGTTCTTGACATCGGAATACACGCGGGCTCCGACCAACTCGAGGTCGGGGCGGTGATCGAGGATGGTGGTGATCATCTCGGAGCCGACGGCGCCGGTGGCCCACTGAATGATCCGCAATGGGCGACTGTCGACGCTCATCCGGCGGCCCCCGTCGAAACCGTCACAGTGCGACAGTACACCGGTGATAACGTATGTTCTCACATTCGGCAAATGAAATTCTCGACAGGAGCGTGCCATGGACGATGTGCTGAGGTACCGGGGCAAGTCGGTGGTCGTAAGCGGCGCGGCGTCGGGAATGGGCCAGGCGGCTGCGCAAATCCTCGCGGATCTCGGTGCGGCGGTCACCGCACTCGACATCAAACCCACCACCGTTCCCGTCGCCCGCGCGCTACAGATCGACCTTCGCGACTCGAAGAGCATCGACGAGGTCGCGGCGTCCATCGACGGCCCCGTCGACGGGCTCTTCAGTTGCGCGGGACTACCCGGTCCACCGTTCAGCGAATGGGACACGATTCTGGTCAACTTCGTCGGCGCGCGTCATCTGGCCGAGCTCCTCGTGCCGAAAATGCCCGAAGGGTCGGCCATCAGTGTGATTTCGTCGTCCGCCGCGATCGGCTGGCAGGACCACATCAAGGTCATCACCGGGCTGCTCGAGACCAGGGGGTTCGAGGCGGCCGTCGAATGGCTGACGGCCAACGAGAAGCTGTGGTCGTGGAGTGGCTATGCCTACTCGAAGTACATCATCGACGCGTGGGTGGGCTGGTGGTATCCCGAATTGGGTCGGCGTGGCATCCGGATCAACTGCATCAACCCGGGCCCCACCGAGACCGCGATGATGCCGGCCTTTCAGGATCTAATGGGTAAGGACACTGTCGATCAGGCCGTCGGACCCGTCGGGCGGTATTCGACTCCCGAGGAGCAGGCCTGGCCCCTGGTCTGCCTCGGCAGCCCGCGCTTCAGTTATGTCGGCGGTGAGGTGCTTTGGACCGACGGTGGCTGGAACGGCGCCATGACGATGGGCCGGCACCAGGCGCAGTGGGCCGACACGGCGGCCGCCGAGATGTCGAAGAACAGTTGAGCCGCTACCGCAGGACGCACGCACTCAGATGAAGTCCGAGCCGCCGTCGATGCTGACGGGGGAACCGGTAACGTAGCCGTTACGGTGCGACGCCAGATATGCCGTCGCCGAGGCGATTTCCCTCGGGTGCCCGGCCCGGCGGAGGTCACCGGGATGACCGTAGGTTCGCTCCACCCACGTCATCACATCATGCGGATCCGCGGAGTTCAGCCCGGCGGCGGCCAGCACGTCCTCGAGGATCTCGGTGAAGCTCGCGGTCACGATGGTTCCCGTGCACACGCAGTTGACGAGTATACCCTCGGGCCCAAGGCTTTTCGAAAGCCTCTTCTATCGGGCTTTGCTCAATCGAGGGGCCAGATGCACGATTTCGCTGACCACTGTGGGGTTCGCGCGAGACATGGCGATCAACGACAGCATCGCGTTCGCCACGTCGCTGACTGCCGACATCTCCGCCGGAATCTGGCCCTCCTGCGCCCACGTCCGGTACAGATCGGCGAGCAGATCTCGGTCCGCGCCACGCAGGATCTCGGTGCCCTCCGTCGGGCCGACGCTGACGCGGATGACGGCCAGCTCCGGATGTTCGGCCCGCCAGGAGCGCAGGATCTCGTCCAGCGCAGCTTTACTGGCGTGATACGCCGCGACACCGGCGCGGGGCCGACCCACGTCGTGGCTCGATGCCACGAGTGCGACCGCGTCGTCGGCAAGGTGGGGCAGCGCGGCGCGCAGCACATGCGACGCGCCCACCGCGTTGACGGCGTACGCATGCAACCACGTCGTCACGTCGGTCTCTTCGATCAGCGCGAACGGCACCACGGCGCTGGTGAAGATGACAGCGTCGAGTTGGCCGAACCCCGACACCACGTCCCCGACGACCTGCTCGATGGCGTGCGGATCGGAGACGTCGAGTTCGTGGGCGGAACCATCGAGCTGCTCGGCGAGTCCGGACAGCAGGTCCGCGCGCCGTGCCGCGAGCGCGACGCGGGCGCCCCTGGTGTGAGCCGCCTGCGCGAGCGCGTGACCGATGCCCGACGAGGCGCCGATCACGAGCATTCGCG
Source organism: Mycolicibacterium holsaticum DSM 44478 = JCM 12374 (assembly GCF_019645835.1). Taxonomy (NCBI): domain Bacteria; kingdom Bacillati; phylum Actinomycetota; class Actinomycetes; order Mycobacteriales; family Mycobacteriaceae; genus Mycobacterium; species Mycolicibacterium holsaticum. The sequence goes on along the minus strand of NZ_CP080998.1, from coordinate 5,195,107 downwards.
CGCCCTCGATATTGGAGTGTCGATCGCTCATACCGTGCTTCTCCTACCTGATTCCGTTTTCGATGACGCAGATTCGATCATCGCGCGGATCGGTCGTCGGCACCTGCCGCAGTCCGATCGGGCTCCGCAAGCGTCGGACACCTGCTGCGACGTCCTGGCGCCTGAAGCCATTCCCGCCTCCTTCGATACCGTTCCGCGCAGGTGCACCCGACCGTCCTGCAATACGAGAATTCATATTCTCATACGTCCAGATTGAGGCGGTAGACGACCGTGTCGCGGCCGCCCCGGGGCTTGCAACCGGTGGTCGGGCCGCGGGAAACCTGCCATAACGGTGCTCGATAACGCCTATTCTCGCGGTGTGACCTACAGGGTGAAGGTTGGGCCGTACTACGACCCGTTTGATTTCGACATCGACGACGATCCCTACCCCGTGTGGAAGAGGCTGCGCGAGGAAGCGCCGCTCTACCGGAACGACAAGTACGGCTTCTACGCGTTGAGCAGGTACTCGGACGTCGCCCGCGAGCTGGCCAACTGGGAGGACTACCGCTCGGGCAAGGGCACCACCATCGAGATCATTCTCAACGGTGTCGAGGTACCGCCGGGCATCATCCTGTTCGAGGACCCCCCGATCCACGACTTTCACCGTCGCCTGTTGTCGGGTGTGTTCACGCCACGGCGCATGGCTGCCATCGAACCGCTGGCGCGAGAGTTCTGCCAGCGCGCATTGGAGCCCCTCGAGAACGCCGAGAGGTTCGACTTCATCGCCGACCTCGGAGCATGGATGCCGATGCGCACCATCGGATACCTGTTGGGCATACCGGAGGACAGGCAGATCGCCATCCGGCAGAACACCGATCGGCTTCTCGAACTCAAAGGCGGCGAACTCTTCGATGTGGCCGCCGACATGCTGACACGCCAAGGCTCGATGCTGGAAGAGTTCATCGATTGGCGTTACGACCACCCATCAGACGATCTGATGACCGAACTGGTCAACGCCGAGATCGAGGAACGCGACGGTAGCCGCAGGCGATTGACCCGCGAAGAGGTGTTGACCTATACCGGCACCCTCGTCGGCGCGGGAAACGAGACGACGACGCGGCTGATCGGCTTTGCCGGACAACTGTTGTCGGACCATGCGGACCAACGCCGCGAACTAGCGGCGGATTTCAGTCTTATCCCCGCGGCGATCGAGGAGGTGCTGCGCTACGAGGCACCGTCGCCCGTACAGGCACAATATGTCGCTCGTGACGTTGAACTCTATGGCCAGACGGTCGCCGAGGGCTCGGTGATGCTGCTGATCAACGGTTCGGCGAACCGCGACGAGCGACAGTACCCGGACGGGGACCGGTTCGACATCCACCGGCAGGCCACGCACTTGTCATTCGGCCGCGGAATTCACTTCTGCCTCGGCGCCGCGCTCGCGCGGATGCAAGCGCGCGTGGCGCTCGAGGAGGTTTTGCGCCGATGGCCGGACTGGGAAGTCGATTACGCGGCGGCAAAACGCGCTCATACCACCAGCGTCCGAGGGTGGGCAACGCTTCCGGTCACGGTCTGAGATGACCAATACCGTTGACCGTGAGCCGAATTGCGCTCCCGGCGAACCGGCCGAGGAACACTTTTCCCCGTGGTCTGCCAGGATCGGGTGGTCGCTGTTCTTCATCGCCTACCTGACCTTCGCCATCGTGACGATCGCGAACATTCAGACAGGTCTGCACGGGGACCCGAAAAGAGCGAACCCGAATCCCGGCCCCGATCCGTATCCGCCGTTTCTCGGCTTCGACAACTGGCCGCTGGCGGTCTCGATCAGCTCGATCCCGTTGGCGATCGGTCTGATCACCGCCCTGACGTGGTTGTCGTGGCGGCAACGAAAGGTGCACTGGGCGGTCATCATCGCGTTTGCCGGCCTGATCACCGGGGCGCTGGATCCATTGGCGAATTGGGCGACGTTCGCGATATTCGATCCGCGCATGTTGCACTTCCCGCTGTCCTGGCCGTACGTGAACATCTCACCGAATCTTGAACCGGCGCTGGCGTTCCTAGGGGGCTACGCCGCTTACTACCTGCTGAACGGTCTGGGCTTCTTGAAGCTGCACGACAGCCTCTTGGATCCGCTGATGCGTCGCGCCGGCTGGTTGGCACCGCGCAGGCTACTGCGGGTGTTCATCGGTGCGACGATCATCGCCGTCCCGATCAACGGGCTCATCCAGTTCACCTGGATGAGAGCCGGAATCTTCTACTACACAGAGGCAGTCGGTCCGGTGCTGCAGATCGGCCACATCCACTTTCCACTGATCATGGCGGTGTACGACGCCCCGATATTCGCCATGGTCGCCGTGATGTGCGTGCGGGACGAGAGTGGCGAGTTGGTGTTGATCAACCGACTCGCGCGCTGGTTGCCCGCGAGGCGGGGACGCCCAAAGGTGACGCTGACTCGCCAGTTACTGATATCTGTGACGGTGGGCCTGGTGTCGTTCGCTGTGCCGCTGGCTGTGTTGTCCGGGCTGCGAGAGGCAGGTCTGTCGCAGCCCTCCTTCGATCAAAACCCCTTTCCGGAGGTAAACCTGTACGACCCATACGGTCATCTCGAGGAAGCCGGTAAGCCGGGACCGTTTTACCGATAACTACGAACATGCCACGACGACGAGAACGGTTGCCCCGCAGGGCGCAGAAAGGGTGAGAGACAGTGATCGACTTCTCCGGTCGCCGCTATCGAGTTGTCCACGTCGGCACCGGGTTGACCGGCAGGGAGGCCTTGCGTGCGGTCATCGAGGACCCCTTGCTCGATCTCGTCGGGGTGAAGGTGTCGACACCGGAAAAAGCCGGGCTAGACGCAGGAGAACTGTGCGGCGCACCATCGGTCGGCGTACCCGCGACCGATGACCTTTCGACGGTTCTCGCGCTGAAACCCGACTGCGTGACATATTGCGCGACCGCCGTTCGACGCGAAGACGAGGTGATCGCAGACATCGCCACGTACCTCGAGGCGGGGATCAATGTGGTGACGTTCTCGCTGATCCCGATGATCTATCCCCGGGCCGCGCCCGCGTCATGGCGACAAGACCTGGAAAATGCGGCTCAGCAGGGTAATGCAACGTTCTATGCCACCGGCAGCGAGCCGGGGTTCATCAGCCTGAACATCCCCACCGCTCTGCTGACCGGGGCGGGTCGAGTCGACTCGTACCGGATGGACGAGTACGCCGTCGACCTCGACAAGTCCTACCCGATATGGGACGTCCTGCATGAGTCGATGGGATTCGGTAAGCCCGACGGCCATGTGCCCGTTCGAATCGCGTCGGGGAAGGTCAACAAGGACTGGGGCACGGTCGTGACCTACATCGCCGACATCCTCGGATTCGAACTCGACGGAATAGAACTGGACTGGGAGACTCTGCTCGCGCCGACCGACCTTCCGACCGCGCTCGGCGTCATCCCCCAGGGAACGATCTGTGCGCACCGGTGGCAGCTCGCCGGGATCGTCAGAGGCCGCCCAACCGTCGCGGTTCAGTACTTCGCGACGGTCAGCAGCACGCCGTGGCCCGGTCGTTGGCCCAAGCCGGCGCGTGAAGGCCAAGGCGGAATGGTATTCCGCGTCAACGGCAATCCCAACATGAACCTCGAACTGCACCTCGAGCAGTCGGACGACGACCGAGTGAATCCCGGTGTCGCGGCCACGGCGCTCGCGGCGGTGAACGCCATCCCCAGCGTGGTCGAAGCCCCGCGTGGCGTGATCGCCAGCCCTCTTTCCGGGCCGTCGGTCGTCACTCGACAATCCAGCGCTTAACTGCCCGTCACGCCGACGTCCACCGGAATGGCGGCAGCCGTGACAAATCTCGCGTCGTCGGATGCCAACCACGCGACCGCACGGGCGACGTCCTCGGCGGTGGTGATCGCGTCCGGCAAAAGTTGCTTTGTGAAACCGGGCCGCAGCGCCGGATTCGACTTCGCTGCCTCGGCCATCGCCTCGATCATCCGACCGCTTCCCATCGGTGTCGCCACCGAGCCAGGGTGCAAACTGTTGACTCGAATGTGGTATTTGCCGAGTTCGGCGGCAAATGAGCGGGCCAGGGCCGTTACGGCGTGCTTACTGGCTGTGTAGGCGATCATGAACGGCTCCACCGTGAGGCCGGCTGCCGAGCTGACGAGGATGATGGAGCCGCCCCGCCCGGCGGCGACGATGTGCTTGGCCCCCGCCATCACCGTGTTCCAGGTACCGACGATATTGATGTCGATGGTGTCCTGGAAGTCACGCGGCGACACTTGATCCCACGCGGCGGGCACACAGATGCCCGCGTTGGCGACGATGACATCGAGCCGCCCGAGCTCGGCGACCGCGTTATCGACAGCGGTGCAAAGGCCGTCGTGATCTCGAGTGTCGACGATCGCCGTCACTGCCCGCCGGCCCTTGCTTGCCACCATCTCCGCCGTCTCGGTCAGATCCTCGGGCGTGGCCGAATCGTAGGGGACGCTCGGTGGGAGCGGCCCCGCGATGTCAACGAGAATGACGTCGGCGCCGTCGGCGCTGAGCCTTTCGGCATGAGCGCGTCCCTGTCCGCGGGCAGCCCCGGTAATGAGCGCGACCTTGTCGGTCATGTCTGGCACACGCGCACGCTACCGCACCTGAGAATCCAGATTACCAGTTTTAGAGAACGTCCGTTGCGGAAGTGGTAGCTTTTCCGATCATGGGTGTGCTCGACGGTCAGACAGCATTCATCCTCGGTGCGTCGGCGGGCATCGCCCAGGCTTCAGCCAGGCTGCTGGCGATCGACGGCGCCACGTTGTACTTGCTGGGGCGATCCATGAAGCGGCTGGAAGCGACGCGTGACCGAATCCATGAGGCCGCCCCGGACGCGGAGGTTGTGCTGCAAAAGGGTGACCCCGAAGACGAAGACACCGTGAAAGCGGCGGCACAGTCCGCCCACGATGTCCACGATCGGCTGAACATCGTCATCGGCACGGTGGCCAGCGGCGGCACCGGGCCGCTGGTCGAACAGGACCTCGAAACCTTCACGAATTTCGTGATGGGTAACCTGCGCTCGAACTTTCTGGCGCTGCGCTATTCTGCGCCGCTGATGACGGGTGGCGGTTCAATCGTGTTCATCTCGTCGACATCCGCCAGGATTCCGATGGAGGGGCTGGGGCACTACTCGGCGGGCAAGGCCGCGCTCGAGATGTTCATCCGCGTCGCCGCCTCAGAACTGGGCGCGCGCGGTATCCGAGTCAACGCGGTACGCCCGGGCCTGACGGAAGCGGCCACCACTCAGGGCTACATCCACCTCGAAGAGCTGACAAGCAGTTTCCTGGAACGGGTACCGCTAGGCAGGCTCGGTGTCGCCGACGACATCGCTCCCGGCGTGCGCTACCTGGCTGGACCCGAATCCGGCTGGATGACGGGGCAGAGCTTCGCGATCGACGGAGGCAACGAGGTGCGGGGCGCACCACGCGGACCGATGTTCACGGTCTAACCGAAGTCCAGCGCGTTACGGGGCGCCGTGATCGGCAGATCCAGCGACGTGGCGATTCCCGGGGTCGCGGCGACCACGTAGGGGATGGCATTGACGACCCGCATGGCCGTCGCCTCCATCGCGTTGGCGTTGGCCGACTCTGGGGTGTCCTCGGTGCCGAGCTTCAGGTCGCACCGAATATGGGGCTGGCCGTCAATGATGAGCCGGTAGGTGCCGTTGGGCGCCGACGCCCACTCCGGTGCCAAGTCAGGCGCCATCCGGTTGACGTGCTCGATCGTGATCATCGGGTGACCGTCGACGACACCGGTGGTTTCCGCTCGGACGGCGCCACACGTTCCGGCGGGAATGGTTCCGCACGCGACGTGCAGATCCCGCGGGGTGAGCACCCGTTCGTAGGTTTCGGTGACCTTCTCGAGTTCCACCCCAAGCGCCTTGGCCACCAGCCCGATCGGCGGTCCCCAGGCAAACTGCTGTGCGCCTTCGAGTTCCAACAGGGGCGTGAAATCGAGCGGCTTGCCGAAGCCCATCGCATCGATCATCAGCTCTCGGTTGGGATACGTCGAGTAGTCGAAGATCTCTTGCGCTCGTATGGATCGGATGGTGTTCGACAATGTGGTCAGCAGTACCGCGAACTGGTCGCCGGCGAAGCCCGGTTCGATGCCCGAGGTGTAAATCGTGGCTCCTCCGGACAATGCGGCTGTACGCACCTGATCGGCGAGTTGCGGGATCCACCTGTCGGGGAACATCATTCCCGGGGTGTTGGTGGTCACCACGTTCAATCCACCGTTGAGTAGGCGGACGTAGTCGCGCACCGCGGCGGAGTCCATCTCCGCGCTGGCCGCACCGTAGACCACACAATCGGGCTTCGACGCGATGATGTCGTCGAGATTGCCGGTGGTGATCAGGCCGATCGGGCCCAGCCCGACGATTTCGCCGGCGTCGCGCCCGACCTTCTCGGGGCTGTGTACCCACACCCCGACAAGGTCCAGGTGCGGTCGGCGGACGATCGCGCGGATCGACAGGCTGCTGATCCAACCGGTGGATATCACGGCGACCCGTAATGGCTTGTCAGTCACCCGCTGCACTCCTTCTGTATCACGTCGTCTCAACGGGCAGTTGCGAACGATTTTCGCGCGACGCCCACGACTGCTGCGCCACTGCTGCAGACACTTTCACGATCCATTGCCGACGCTGAGTTCGGCCCCGTCACGATCGTCACCTGTCTGCGAGAGGGAACGGTTTCAGTGCCACGTCGCGAATGTACCGTAGCGAGAATGCAAGTTTCCGAAAATAGGAAACCGCCTTCACGTCAGCCACGACGTCATGGTCGAACTGCGGCACCATGCCGTGAAGCTGTCGCGCTCACGTGTCTGAGAGCAGATCGCTGAGCTGCTTTGCGAGTTCCGACTTCTTGACCTTGCCCGTGGCAGTGAACGGCAGCGCCTCTTTGTTTGTGACCCAAATGAACTTCGGGACTTTGTATGCCGACATCGTCCTGCGGACCTGCGCCTGCAGATCCGCGGCATCCAGCTGAGCGTCGCCGCGCGGTACCACCGCCGCGGCGACGATCGTTTCGTTGCTCTCGTCCTCGGCGCCGACGACATACGCCTCGAGGACGCCGTCGCAACCGGACAGCGCCAACTCGACCTCGCCGGGTGTGACGTTTGTGCCGCCACTCGTTTTGATCAGATCTCCCAATCGGCCGGTGAACTTGATCCATCCGTCGTCGTACTGGACACCGCGGTCGCCCGTTCGGTAGTAGCCGTCCGGCGTGAACACGTCTTCGCGTTCGCGCTTGTACAGCCGCTGCATCAGCGAGTAGCCGCGCACCCAGATTTCGCCTTCGGCGCCCGGTGTGACGGGTTCCCCCGTCGCCGGGTCCACCACCAGATGCGCCAACCCCTCGATCGAGTACCCGCCCGTTTCGCAGCGATCGGCGGGTTGCGCTGGATACGGGTCGACGCCGATGTGGTTGCCGCACAGTTCGGTCATCCCGAGGGCACTGGGGCCTTTCGGGCGGCGCTCGGGCGGCACCATCGCGGGCAGGCTGGTGCGCTGCACCGAACTGAGGTCGCGCCGGCCGAAATCCGGGTGGTCGGCCAGTGACTTGCCTTGCTGGGGCCAACCCAGCGTTGTCGTCGCGCGGTGGCGCTCGATCAACTCGAGGGCCTCGGCCGCGTCGAACGCCGGCTGGGTGACAAGCGTCGCGCCGTGGTGGATCACGGCGTGGATACCGGTGATCAGGCCGCCCACCCAGAAGAACGGCATGGAGGTGAACATCACCGTTTCGTTCGTGACGCCGTAGTCGAAGGTGAGATTGTAGGTGTGGCGCACCAGCGTGCCGTGCGTGTGCACGGGTCCCTTCGGGTCGCCGGTGCTCCCCGAGGTGTAGATGATCATCGCGTCGTCGGCCGGCGTCACGCAGGACTCGACGTCGACCAGGAAGTCGGCCGGAAAATCGGCATCGTGTCCCGCGGCGAGGTCATCGGGAAGGCGCGTCGCCCATGGGCGATCAGATTCCTGCCACACCACGATCGTGCGCAGATACGGCGCCTGGCGGATGGTGAGCCTGCCGGGACTGTCCTGGCCGGACAGTCCCGGCAGCGCCTCCTCGAGGCGATCGAGGAAGTCGTGGCCGCGGAACTCCGGCTGGGCGATGATCGCGCGCAGATCGGCGTGACGAGCCGTCCAGCCCAATTCTGCGGCTTTGTAAAACGTATTCAGCGGTACCGCGACCGCCCCGATGCGCGTCGTGGCGAACCAGGCGATGGCCCACTCCACGCTGTTGGGCATGAGGATCCCGACGTGATCACCCTTGCCGAAGCCCTCTGCCAGCAGCGCCGTCGCCAACCGCGCCGACCGCAGATCGAGGTCGGTGTAGCTGAGCGTCTGACCCCCGGCGATCAGGAACGGCTTGTCGCCGAACCGCGCCGCGCACGACCTGACCAGAGCGGGGATCGTGGGCGTCACGGTGGGAAAGGGCACGAGTTGAACATCCTCTCGGACAGGCTGGCCCTCACAGGATAGCCATCCTCGCCGAGGTGAGAATAGGCGTTCTCGCTAGAGTATTACACTTCAGCCATGTCAACCTCGGATCGGCTCGATCGCCTGGAGTCCGGTTTGGAGATCGCTCAACTGCCCAGCCGGTACGCGATGGCGCTCGATGCGCGTGATCTCGACGCCCTGGTGGCGCTTTTCGTCGATGATGTCGATGCGGGCGCGCAGGGCAGCGGCCGCGACGCCCTCAAGCGGTGGTATGACGTGGTGCTCCGCAGGTTCTATCGCAGCATCCACCTGATCTGCGGGCAGGTAGTCGATTTCGTCGATGACGACCATGCGACCGGATCGATCTACTGCCGGGCCGAACATGAGGACGGCGACGGCTGGTACGTCATCACGATGCGGTACGACGACGTCTACGAGCGACGCGGCGGCCATTGGTACTTCGTCACACGACGCGAGCATCCATGGTATTCGGTGGATGTGACCGAACGTCCGGGACCGGATTTCGTTCGGTGGCCCGCCGACGTACCACTGCGCGCGGCCATGCCGCATCGGATGCCGACCTGGCGGGCGTTTTGGGACAGGGGCGACCCGGAGGTTCCCGCCCAGCTGTCCCGGCGTCCCTAGCGCGTTTACAAACCGGTCGGATAGTGCGATTCTCGGAAAACGGAAATCTTTGTTAACAGTTGTAGGAGGCCGTCATTACCGTCGACAACGTGCTCAACGGGGTTCGGGTGCTGGAGGTCGCTGCATGGACTTTCGTGCCGTCGGCGGGCGCAGTCCTCGCCGAGTGGGGCGCCGAGGTGATCAAGGTCGAGCCACGCGACGGCGGTGATCCCCAGCGTGGCCTGGTCACGATGGGCATCGTCGACGAGGGTGGTGGTGCGGTCAACTACATGATCGAGATTCCCAACCGCGGTAAGAAGTCGATCGGTGTGGACCTGAGCACACCTGGCGGTCGGCAGGTGGTTCACGAACTGGCCAAGACCTGCGATGTGTTCCTGACCAGCTATTTGCCCGAGCGCCGCAGGAAGTTCGGCATCGACGTCGACGACATCCGCGCGGTGAATCCGAGCATCGTGTACGTCCGGGGATCCGGGCACGGCCCGAACGGGCCGGATGCGGACAAGCCCGGATACGACGGTGTCTCCTACTGGGCGCGCGGCGGCATCGCCACGGTTCTGACCGAGGACGCCGACCAGCTCGTCCGCTCCCGGCCGGCGTTCGGGGACCTCCTCGGCGGCATGACGATCGCCGGCGGTATCGCCGCGGCGCTGTACAAGAAGGCGACGACCGGTGAGGGATCGGTGGTCGACGTGTCGCTGCTCGGGCTGGCCGCCTGGAACCTCAGCCCCGACGTCGCGGTCAGCCAAATCCACGGCGGCAGCGCCATTCCCAAGTTCACGCACGCCGACGCGCCCAACCCGTTGGTCGGCACGTATCGCACGAAGGACGGTCGCTACGTGCAGTTGATGATGCTGCAGCTGGACAAGTTCTACGCCGAGGCGATGCGGGTGATCGGCCTGCCAGAGCTGGTCGACGATCCGCGGTTCGCCGATCCTGCCTCGCGCTACGAGAATCGGGTCGCCCTGATCGCGTTGCTCGACGAGGCGTTCGCCAAGCGCACACTGGCTCAGTGGCGCACGACGCTGGCGGTGCTGACCGGCGCCTGGGGCATCGTGCAGACCCCTGCCGAACTCTGCGAGGATCCGGCCGTCACCGCGAACGGCTATGTCGCGCATACCGAAACCGTCAACGGCGTGCCGTTCTCACTGCCCACCAACCCCGTTCAGTTCAACGAACGGTCGGTGACTCCGCCGGGCGCACCCGAGCACGGTCAGCATACCGAGGAAGTCCTGATGGACGCCGGAATCGACTGGGACACCATCGAGGAACTCAAGAAGTCGGGAGCGATCCTGTGAACGCCGCGTCCGCCGAAGTGGACAATGTACCCGCCGAATTCGACCCGTTCTCACAGGACTTCTTCGACGGTGCGTACGACACCTACCGCCGCCTTCGCAACGAGGCGCCCGTCTACTACAGCGCGAGGTGGGACTTTTGGGCACTGACGCGTTATGACGACGTGGCGTCTGCGACCAAGGATCACGAAACCTTCTCGTCGGCCAAGGGTGCCACGCTGGATATCGTCAAGGCCCACGACGACGCGATCCCGGTGCCCAAGGTGATCATCTCGATGGATCCGCCAGAACACCAGAAGATGCGCCGCCTGGTCAGCAATGTCTTCACCCCGCGTGCGATCGCCGCGCTGGAAGACATGGTGCGCGAAAAGGTCTACGAGCGCATCGAAGCGCTGAACCCCGAGGGTTTCGACGTCGTCGCCGACTTCTCCGCGCTGTTTCCGAACGAGGTCATCACCACCATGCTCGGCGTGCCCAAGGAGGATCGCGACCAGATTCGGCGCTGGCTGGACCTGCTGCTCGAACGTCGGCCCGGTGAGATCGCCGTTCCCAAAGAGGGATACGAGGCCTCGATGGACACCGGCCTCTACTATTACGACCTCGTACAGCAGCGCCGCGCAGTGCCGCAGGACGACATGATCAGCCGCCTTATCGAGACCGAGATCGAGCGGGACGGCGTGGTGGAAAAGCTCACCGACGTCGATATCACGGGCTTCGCGACGATGCTCGGCGGTGCAGGCGCCGAGACGGTCACCAAGCTGGTCGGCAATGCGATGGTCGCGTTCGCCGAGTTCCCCGACCAGTGGCGCAAACTTCGTGAGGACCGCAGCAAGATCCCCGCCGCGGTCGAGGAACTGCTGCGGTACGAAGCGCCGTCGCAGTATCAGGTCCGCACCGCGACGCGCGATGTCACGTACTACGGCACCACGATTCCCGAAGGCGCTGCGGTGCTGCTGGTCACCGGGGCGGCTCTCCGAGACGAGCGGATGTTCGACGAACCCGACCGGCTGGACATCGACCGCGAACGCAAGATGGGCTTCAACCTCGCCTTGGGATACGGCATACACAGCTGCCTGGGCGCCGCACTCGCGCGGATGGAAAGCCGCATCGCGCTCAACGCGCTGCTCGACCTCATTCCCGAATACGAGGTGGACCGCGAGGGCCTGCGGCGCGTGGCGATGTCGAACGTCTGCGGCTACGCCAACGTCCCGGTGCGCAGCCTGCACCGATGATGGCTACCGCCGGCGGGAGTTCCCGTCGACGAATCCGTTCACCGCGTATGCCCGGACGAAGTCGGCGACCGCGTCGTCGTCGCGCATGTCGATGGTCGGCGACGGAGTCGTGAACAGCGAGAACAGCATTCGTGCGAACCATTCGGTGGCCGACGGTACATCCAGGTTGGCGCGGACCTCTCCGGTCAGCCTGGCCGCCATGACGTAGGGCGCCAGGAAGTCCGCGCACTCCTTGAGCAGCGTGGCGGCGTTCTTGGTCATCATGAGGTTGACTTCCTCGGGGTCGAAGTACACCTCGGGCTCGATGACCTGACGCGCCTGGGTGACGAAGACGGCGGCGCGCACCAGCCGGCCTTCCAGCGTGCTGCCTCCGTGCCGATCGATGGCCTTGGCCATGTTGCGGTAGAACCGCTGCGACGCGGCCTCCGCGCAGGCCTCGACGATCGTCTCCTTATCCCGGAAGTACTCGTAGAACGTGCTGCGCGACACCTCGGCCGCCCTGGCGATGTCGACGATGGTCGTCTTGGCCAACCCGCGGGTCCGGAAACAGGCGAACGCCGCCGAGATGATGACATCCCGGGTGTCGACCACCACCGGTTGCGTCACGTCAGATGCCACCCGCACGACACTAACTTCTCAGTGGTCGGGCGCCAGGATCAGGCCGCTGGTCGGAACGCCGGTGCCCGATGTGACGAGCACGTGTTCGACGTCGTCGACCTGGTTGTACGACGTTCCGCGGACCTGGCGCACGCCCTCGGTGATGCCGTTCATCCCGTGGATGTAGGCCTCGCCCAGCAGTCCACCGTTGGTGTTGATCGGCATTCGGCCGCCCAGCGAGAGTTCGTCGACCGACACGAAATCCTTGGCCTCGCCCCGCCCGCAGAACCCGAGCTCCTCGAGTTGGCTGAACACGAACGGGGTGAAATGGTCGTAGAGGAACGCGGTCGAGATATCTTCGGGTGCCAGCCCGGAGTCGCGCCACAGTTTGTTGCCGACCACACCCATCTCGGGCAGCCCGGTGATGTCGTCCCGGTAATAGCTGGTCATCACCTCGCCGTCGTGGGCAGCGCCCTGGGCCGCCGCGGTGATCACCGCCGGCGGCTTCGCCAGGTCGCGGGCCCGCTCGACGCTGGTCACGACCATGGCCACGCCGCCGTCACTCTCCTGGCAGCAGTCGAGCAGGCGCAGCACCGGCTCGATGATCCAGCGCGACTGCTGGTGGTCTTCGATGGTGATCGGCTTCTCGTAGAACCAGGCATCGGGGTTGTTGGCCGCGTGCTTGCGATCGATGACAGAGATCTTGCCGAAGTCGGCGTTGGTGACCCCGTAGGTGGTCATGTAGCGCTGGGCGTGCAGGGCCACCCAAGCCGCTGGTGTCATGAAGCCGAACGGCGCATAGGGCGCCATCCACAGCGGGGTGACACCGGGTTGGCGTCCGGCGCCGCCGAACCGGAACCCAGAGCGCTCGTTGAATGCCCGGTAGCAGACCACCGCCTCGGCGGCGCCCGTCGCGACCGCCATGGCGGCCTGCATCACGGTGCCCGCAGCGGCGCCGCCCCCGTGCGGCACGCGGGTGAAGAACGTCAGGTTCTCGATGCCGACGTTGCGGGCGACCTCGATCTCCTCGTTCTCGTCGACGGTGAAGGTCACCATGCCGTCGATGTCCTTGGGGCGCAACCCGGCATCGTCGATCGCGGCTTTGACCGCCTCGCAAGCCAGTTGCATCTCGGTGCGGCCCGACTCTTTCGAGAACTCGGTCTGTCCGATGCCGACGAGCGCGGCCTTGCCGCCGATGCCGTCTGTCACGAGACACCCTCGAGCAGGCTCAGCACAGCCGTGCCCTTGACGTGATCGCCGAGGCTGTTGGTGCCTTTGAAGGTGACCTCGATGAGCCCCTCGCCGTCCGCCGAGGACTTGTCGGTCACGCTGCCCTCGAACCGCAGCGGGTCGTTCGGATAGGCGGGCACCCCGAGCCGGATGGACAGCTTCTTGACCATCGCCTCGGGCCCTGCCCAGTCGTGCAGAAACTTCACGCACAGCCCGTTGGTCGTCAGGATGTTGAGGAAGATGTCCTTGGAGCCTTGGGAATTGGCGAAGTCGCGGTCGTGGTGCACCGGCATGTAGTCGCGGGACGCGATGGCGCCCGCGACGATCAGCGTGGTGGTGACCGGGACGTTCATCGGTGTCACCGTGTCGCCCACGTTGATGTCGTTCCACTTGAGCGTGGTGGTGCGGTTCAGGGTCGAGGTCATGTGGTCAGTCCTTCCGCATACGCGTTGCCGAGGCGGGCCAGCTGCTGTGACGCCGACCCCAATGCCAGTTCAATCTGCTTGGCCCACAGGAAATACCGGGACAGTGGGTAGGTCACGTCGATGCCCATGCCGCCGTGTACCTGCTGAGCGGACGCGGCGACCCGCGCACCGGCCTCGGCGGCCCAGAACTTCGCGATCGCGGCTTCCCGCTCGGCCGGTCGACCCTCGGCGATCAGCCAGGCCGCATGCCAGGTGGTCCAGCGGATCGCTTCGGTGTCGATGAAGGCGTCGGCCAGGCGCTGCTGCACAGCCTGAAAAGACCCGATAGGACGCCCGAACTGCTCACGCTCGCCGGTGTAGGCAGCGGCCAGTTTCAGCGCCCGCTCGGCGACGCCGATCTGCATCGCGCACAGGCCGACCAATGCCCTGGTGTACAGCGTGCGGACCACGTCGGCGTCGGCATGCTCGGTGAGCCGCGACCCGATGGCATCCGTCAATTCGATATCGGCGAAAGGCTCGCCGTTGGTCGTGGTCGCCGGCGTCACGTTTACGCCGCCGCCGGTTTCGACGACAAACAGGCCGGGTCCGTCGTCCGCCGTGGCCGATACGACGATGGCCGTGGTGAGTTGTCCGGCGGGTACCAGTTCTTTGGTTCCGGTGAGCCGCCAGACATCGCCGTCGGGACGCGCGCTGGTCCGGGGCGCGGTCGGATCGGAGCTTCCCGGTTCGGTCAGCGCCGCGGTCAACAGGGTGCTGCCGTCGACCACTCCGGGCAAGAAGCGTTGCTGCAGGTCGGAATCACCGTGCCGGGCAATAGTATCGGCGCCAAGGGCGAGCGTCGCGTACACCGGGACCGGCGCGACGCTGTACCCGACCTCGCTGAGCAGCACGCCCAGCTCCAGGAAACCCCCGCCGGTGCCCCCGACGGCTTCGGGCAGCGCGATTCCTAGCAGATCCGCCGACGCCAACTCGGCCCACAGCCCGGCGTCGTACCGTACTTCACCCGCTTCGAGCTCGGTCAGATGCTCTGGTGTGGCGCGGTGCTCGAAGAGCTGTCGGGCGACCTTGGCGACGGTCTCCTGCTCCTCGGTGAAAGTGAAATCCATGTGTCGCTTCCTCTAATTCAGCGCGCCGGCCGAAACTGGTGGAGCACCAGTTCTTCCCCGCTGGGGAGAGCCTCGAAGGTCTCGTAGAAGACCTCGACCTGCATCCCGTTCGTTATCGCCTCAGGCTCGATATCGCACAGGTTCGACACGATGCGCACACCCTCGTCGAGCTCGATCAGCGCAACGACATAGGGGTATTGCAGGAAGGGCAGCGGCGGGTATTGCGGCATCACGAAGCTGTAGACGGTGCCCCGCCCGGTGGAAACGACATGGTCCCAGTTCAAGGATTGGCAGTTACCGCACATGGGTCTCGGCGGGACCCGCAAGGTTTTGCAGTCGGTACACCGCTGGATACGAAGCTCGTGCTCGTTGAGACCCGACCAGAAGAACTCGGTGTCGGGGCTGATGGAGGGTGCGAGTCGGCTGGCCATCAGTTTCCCGTCTTGAATCGCAGGGTGCGGAACCACTGGCGTCCGACGACCTCGCCGTTCTGGTCGCGGTAGGTGGTCACCCAGGTGACGAAGTAGCCGTCGCCCATGGCTGTCTTCTTCTCGTCGGAGATCGAGTCGAAGACAGTCTCCGAGGTGATCTCGTCGCCGACCCGCGGATAGCGCTCGATCTCGAACTCGGAGTTTGTCGCGATGATGCCGGTGTAACCGGCGTCGGCGAGAAATTGCAGAGGGTTCTCACCTTTCATCTCGATCGGCACACCACCGCGCTCGTGGATGCCCTCCAGCTTCGGCGGCGGCATCGTCCAGGTCTGCAGCATCACCGGCGGTGACACGATGTCGCCATAGCGCGAGTTCTTCGCGAATTCGGGGTCGAGGTAGGCCGGGCTCATGTCACCCAGGGCGTACGCCCAGTGGCGGATCATCGCGGCGTTCACCGGATCCGGTGCGCGTACCGGCTTGCCGACGCCGTCGGTAGGCTTGCCGATGAGCGCGTCAAGACGCTCACGCAGCTCGTCTTTGGCTGTGTCGGTCACTGCTGTCTTCCTTTCTCCGACACCCGCATGTCGCGGGGTGCCCGCGGCATCCCGAGCCCGGCCATGGCGATGATGTCGCGTTGCAGCTCGTTCGCACCGCCACCGAAAGTGTTGATGACAGCCAGCCGGTAGGCGCTCTCGAGTTCACCTTTCAGGGGCGCGGTGGCGCCTTTTCGGGTGCCGGCCTGCCCGACGACGTCGAGCAGTTCACGGGCCACCTGCTGGGTGAGTTCGGTGCCGAAAACCTTCGCCGCCGAAGCCTCCCCCATCCCGAGTGCCCCGGAGCTCATGGTGCTGTTGACCCGCAGGTTGAGCAGTCGGTAGGCGGCGACCTGAGCTTCGACGCGCGCCAGCGCCTGCTGGACCCATGGCTGGTCGATCACGTACCCGTCGTCCAGCGGCGTGGTTCTGGCCCAATCCAGGGTCTTGGCGAACAGTGGTTCCAGCGCACCGAGATTGCCCAACGCGGCGCGCTCCAGGTTCAGCTGGTTGGTCACCAACGTCCAGCCCTGGTTCTCGCCGAGCACGATCGCGCTCTCGGGGACGCGCACGTCGTCGTAGAACGTGTAGTACGTCGACACACCCGGCATGGTGTGCAGGGGTTTCCACGAGAAGCCCGGCGAATCGGTGGGCACGATGAACACGGTGATGCCCTTGTGCTTCTTGGCTTCTGGATCGGTTCGCGCTGCCAACCAGATATAGTCGGCGAACTCGGCGCCGCTGGTGAACATCTTGGAACCGTTGATGACGTAGTCGGTGCCGTCGCGGACGGCAGTGGTGCGCAGCGATGCCAGGTCGCTGCCGGCGCCGGGTTCGGAGTAGCCGATCGCGAAGTCGACGGTGCCCTTGAGTATCGCGGGAAGGAACTTTTGCTTCTGTTCCTCGGTGCCGTACTGGATGAGGGTGGGGCCGACGGTGTTGAGCGTGATCATCGGCAACGGCGCGTGCACGCGGCGCGCCTCCTCGCTGAAGATGTACTGTTCCAGCGCGGTCAGACCCCGTCCGCCGTATTCGACCGGCCAAGCGACGCCGAGCAGACCCGCTTCACCGAGCGCCCGCCTGCACTCGCCGACCGCGGCGCCGCCCTCCATCAGATCCGCGACGGCCGCGCGCCGCTCGAGAGTCATCACGGCCTCCAGGCGCGCCCGGAACTCGTTGCGAAGTTGTTCCTGTTCGGAGGTGAAGTCGAAGTCCATCAGACGCTTGCCCCCAGGCGCACCGGCATCCGTTTGACGCCGGGCACCATCGTGGCGCGCAGCCGGGTCACGTCACCGGTCAGTTCGATGCTCGGATAGGCCCCCAGCAGCACCTCGAACATCACCCTGGCCTCCAGACGTGCCAGTTGGGCGCCGAGGCAGGCATGTTCACCTGCGCCGAAAGCAATGTGTGGGTTGGGGTTTCGGGTGATGTCGAACTCTTCACCGCTGGTGCCGAAGACGTCCTCATCCCGGTTGGCCGAGCCGTACAGCATCACCACGGTGTCGCCGGCCTTGATCTTCTGCCCGCGGATGTCGACGTCGGCGGTGGCTCGTCGCGCCATGTGTGTCACCGGGCTGGTGAAGCGCAGCATCTCCTCGACGGCGCACGTCAGCAGAGAAGGATCCGAACGAAGCAACGCGAACTGGTCCGGATGTTCCAGCAGCGCGACGGTGCCGAGCGCAATGAGGTTGCGTGTGGTCTCGTTACCGGCCACCAGAAGCAGGAACGAGAAGTTGAGTAGATCGGCGTCGGTGAGGCGTTCGCCGTCGACCTCTGCGGCCGCCAGGATGCTCAACAGATCGTCTTGTCCGGTGACCTTGCCTGAGCGCCGGGCTTCGATCAGCGCGGTGAAGTACTCGTAAAGCTCGCCGAGCGCCACCAGGTGATCCAACTCGATGTCGGGGTCTGCCGTTCCGACGGCCGCATCCGACCAAGCCCGGAACTTCTCCCAGTCCTCGGGGGCGGCGCCGAGCATCTCGGCGATCATCCGGGTGGGCAGGGGCGCCGCGATCTCTTCGGCGAACTCGTACTCCCGGGCCGGATCGATGCCGTCGACGATGCCCGCGACGATCTTGCGGATCGTGGGCTCCAGCAACGCCACCTGGCGGCGGCTGAACCCGGCGTTGATGAGCTTGCGCAGCTGCCGGTGTCGCGGCGGATCCGTGAAGATCAGATTGCCTTCCTGGACGGGCTCAGGCTGGCTGGGATCCGGAATCGTGATGCCGTACTGCGACGAGAACAACAACGGGTGACCCGAAACGAAGCGCACGTCCTCGTATTTGGTCAGCGCCCAGAAATTCGTGACGTCGTTCCACACCACCGGCGTCGTGTTGCGCAGTTCCCGGTATGCCGGATACGGATCGCCTGCGTAGAAGTCCGGGGAGTGCAGTGGGTGTGCGGACGTGGCTCGGGACGTGGATTCAATCGGCACCGCGGCTCTCCTCAACGCATCGGCCATCGGACAAATAGCATCGCATTGTCCGGTGACGTTGTGTCTACCGTACGTATGACAGGCCTGTCAATCGACATCATCGCAGCACAGCCGCGTTGTGTATTGACTATCGGACGCCGGCGGGTTTACATACACCACAGAGATGTCCGACGTCGGGTTCACGTGGGATCGGTCGGCATCTGTCCGTCGGACAACCAGGAAGGTCAAGTGATCTGATGGCCGGGTCCAGCCTCGTCGACGACTATGACCTCTACATCAACGGCGCATGGGTGGCGCCGGACAGCGGACGCTACGACGTCATCGATCCGGCCACCGAGGCGGTGATCGCGTCGGCGCCGGACGCCGGGACCGCGCAAGTCGACCAGGCGATCGGCGCCGCCCGCACCGCGTTTGACACCGGACCCTGGCCGACGGCGACGCCCGAGGAACGATCCCGGTGCCTGCAACAACTCAGCGATGCGCTGCTCGCTCACGGCGATGAGATCTACGCGCTGGCCCAGGCCGAGTGGGGGTGCACAGCAAACGAGCGGCTGATCCACGTCGAGGGACCGGCGGTGATGGCCGGCCACGCCGCCGAGCTGGCCCTCGAGCCCGCTGAAGCGCCGATGGACGCATGGGGTGCCGCGGGCACGACGCTGTTACGGTACGAACCCCTCGGCGTTGTCGCGGTCATGACACCGTGGAACTTCCCGCACACGCTCAACGTGATGAAGGTGGGCGCCGCGCTGGCCGCGGGCAACACGCTGGTGCTCAAACCGTCACCGCTGACACCGCTGGCCGGGCTGGCGCTTGCCCGGATCATCAAGGAGGAGACCGATATCCCGCCGGGCGTGGTCAACGTCGTCACTCCCACCGGCCTCGAGGCAAGCAAGGTCCTGACCCTCGACCCACGCGTGGACATGGTCAGCTTCACCGGCAGCTCGTCGGTCGGCCGGGACGTGATGGCCGCAGCGGCGGGGACGATGAAACGGGTCCTGCTGGAATGCGGCGGCAAGTCGGCCTGCGTGCTGCTCGACGACGTCGAGGTGACCGATGAACTGCTCGAGCGGCTGCTGTTCGAAGGCTGCACCCTGCACGCCGGCCAAGCGTGCATCCTCAACAGCCGGCTCGTGGTGCCCGCCGTCCTGCACGACGAGGTCGTGACCCGGCTCGCCGACCTCGCCCGCGCGGTCACCATCGGCAACCCCGCCGATGACGGGGTGGACATGGGCCCGCTGATCAGCCGGCCGCATCTGGAGCGGGTGGAGGGTTTCGTCCGGCGCGCCGAGTCCGACGGCGCGAAGGTGGTGACCGGCGGAGGGCGTCCCGTAAACCGTTCGAGCGGATTCTATTTCGAACCGACGGTGCTGACCGATACCAGCGCCGACTCGTACATCGCGCAGGAGGAGGTGTTCGGTCCGGTGCTGACGGTGCTGAGCTACCGCGGCGACGACGAGGCCGTGGCGATCGCGAACAACTCCGCCTACGGCCTCGGTGGCGCGGTGTGGGGCACCGATGTCGACCGAGCCGTCGGGATCGCCCGGCGCATCAGGACGGGCCAGGTCTCGATCAACGGCACCATCCCCGGCGATGCGCCGTTCGGCGGCTTCAAACAGAGCGGCATCGGGCGGGAGGGCGGGGTGATGGGCCTGCGTTCTTACATGGAGCCCAAGGCGATCGGGGTCCCTGCGTGAGCGACGCTTGCGAGCGAACCATGGACCTGGACCGCGGCACCCGAGCCTGCGAGGGGATCGCGTGAGCACGGCGCTGGGCGGATTGCGCGTCGTCGAACTGGGCACCGAGATCGCGGCGCCGTATTGCACCAAGCTGCTGACCGACCTCGGCGCCGACGTGTGCAAGATCGAGCTACCGGCGGGGGATCCGCTGCGCTTTTGGGGACCTTTCCGGGACGACGCGTTGCACCACGGCGGGCTGTTCGACTACCTGAACGCCGGGAAGCGCGGGCTCACAATCGATCTCGGTACGCCGTCCGGTCAGGCGCAAGCTCATGAGCTGCTCGGGCAGGCTGATCTGCTGGTCGAGGATCTGCCCGCAGGATCGGCCGACCGGTTCGACTGGGGCCTTGACCGCGAGTCCCTGCAACAGATCAACCCCGACCTCGTCGTGGTCAGGGTCTCCGACTACGGTCAGGACGGCCCCCGACGTGAACAGCCGTCGACGTCGCTGACGCTGCAGGCGGCGTCGGGATGGGTCAACACCCGCGAATTCGGCCGGGCGCCGGTGCAGGCCGGTGGACGCATACCCGAATACATCGCGGGGAGCTACGCGGCGCTCGCGGCGTTGACCGCGCTGCGCATCGCGGACGCGCAACGGGGCAGGGTCGTGGAGGCTGACGTCTCGGCGTTCGAGTCGCTGTTGAGCACGCTGCCGTATCCGATGCTGTTGGCAGACCGGCTGAAAAGCATGGGGCTTCCGACGAATTCGAAGGCCGCACCGATGCTGGGTATCGTGCGGGCCGCCGACGGCTGGATCGGTATCAACTGCCTTACCGGACAGCACTGGCTGGATGTGTGCGCGATGATGGGGCTAGACGAGTTCGGCGAACACCAACTCGCCATCATGCTGGGCGGTCCCGAGCGCGACGAGTTCTTCGCCAAGGCCCAGCCGTGGCTGGACTCGATGCCCGTCGCCGACCTGGTCGAGTTGAGCCAGGCCATGCGGATTCCGGCGGCCCCGATCAACGACGGGGCGTCGATCCTGGACTGTCCGCAGTACCGCGATCGGGACTTCTTCGTCGAGAGCGGCCCGGACGCCGCACGCTTCCGGCGGCCCGGCGCACCGTTTCGGTTGTCGAAGACGCCGGTGCCTGCGCCGCGGCCTGCGCCGCTTCTCGGTGCCGTGGACAACGCGCGGTGGGAGAGCCGCGCGGAGCGCGACGCGCCGCACGTCGGTGACGTAGCGAACCCGTTCGCCGGTTTGAAGGTCTTCGATCTCAGCACGTTCTGGGCCGGTGCGTACCTCACCTGCTACCTCGGCGCGTTCGGCGCCGACGTGGTCAAGGTCGAGTCGATCCAGCGCCCCGACGGGCATCGGTACTCGGGCTCGCTGCTGCGTGGTAGCGACGACTGGTACGAGATCGGGCCGCTGTGGCAGGGCACGAACCTCAACAAGCGGGACATCACGCTCGACCTGGGCACCGACGCCGGGCGGGAACTGGCACTGCGGCTGGCGGCCGACGCCGATGTGGTGATCGAGAACTTCTCACCGCGGGTCGTCGAGCAATTCGGGTTGGACTACGACTCGCTGGCGAAGTCCAATCCGAGCGTGGTCATGGTGCGTATGCCCGGTTTCGGCTTGCACGGCCCATGGCGGGATTACGTCGGCTGGGCGCTGAACATCGAACAGCTGTCCGGGATGTCGGCGGTCACCGGTTTCCCCGACGGTCCGCCGTGCAATCTACAGGGCCCGGCCGACCCGATCGCCGGCGTGCACGCGACGGTGGCGCTGCTGGCCGCGCTCGAACACCGACGACGGACCGGTGAGGGGCAGTTGATCGAGGTGGCGCAGGTCGAGGTCGGCGCCGCGGTCACCGCCGAACCCGTCATCGAGTATTCGATGACCAAACGCGTGCGCGAACGTGAGGGCAACCGGCACCGCCAGTACGCGCAGGGCGTCTACCGCGCGCACGGCGAGGATGACTGGGTGGCCGTTTCGGTCCGCGGTGACACCGATTGGGTCGCCATGACCGAGGTGATCGGCCGTCCGGAACTGCGCGATGACCCGCGGTTCGTCACGGCGTACGCACGGTTGCAGCATCACGACGAGTTCGACGAGGTGATCGCCGAATACGCCGCGACGCGGTCGGCTGAGGAGTTCGCCGACGCGCTGCTCGGCCACGGGGTGCCCGCGCAGCGCCTGATGACGCCCGACCGGATGTACGACGTCGACCAACTCGCGGCACGGGGATTCTACGAAGACCTCAACCACCGGATCGCGGGCCGACAGCGTTTCCCCGGGTGGCCGTTTCGGATCACGCCGGGGCCGTCACACCACCACCGTTGCCCGTCACCGACCCTCGGCCAACACAACGACGAGGTGCTCGGTGCGCTGGGGTTGGCCGCGGATGAGGTGGCCAAGCTGCGCGACGATCAGATCATCGGGGAGCGACTGCTCAACGCGTAGCCGCGCCCGAACTGAACTTCGGTGTCGCCGTCTACTCGACCATCGCGGCGATCGTCTCCACCACACAGGCCGGCTTCTGCGATCCCTCGACTTCCACGGTGACCCGCACCGTGGCCCTGGCGCCATTGTTCGTGCGGTCCACCTTGACCAGTTCGGCGCCCGCGCGGATCCGTGAGTCGACGGGAACGGGTGCCGGGAAGCGCAGCTTGTCCACGCCGTAATTCACCTGCATCGACAAGCCGGTCACTCGGTAGATCTGCTGTACGAGGATGGGCACCAACGACAGCGTGAGATAACCATGCGCGATCGTCTTGCCGTACGGCCCGTTGGCGGCCTTCTCGGGGTCGACGTGGATCCACTGGTGATCACCGGTCGCCTCGGCGAACAGGTCGATCTCCTTCTGGGTGACCCGCAGCCAGCCGCTGTGACCGAGGTGCTCACCGACGTGCGCCTCGAATCCGGCGATGCCGTCGTACTCCGTCGGCGACGCCGCGGCCTGCGTCACGCCGGAACTTTCAGGCCCAGCTGCTCGATCGCGTTGCCGCCCATGATCTTCGCCTTGGCGGTGTCCGAGATCCCATCGAGCCGGTCCACGAAGCTCAACGGGTCGCCGATGCCCTCGGGGTGGGGGAAGTCCGACCCGAACATCACGTGGTCCTCACCCATGATCTCGACGATCCCCTTGATGTCGTCCTCGAGAAACGGGTGAATGTAGACGTTGCGCTTGAAGACCTCGACCGGATGCTCGTCGAACTCCTTCGGCATCGTCCGGTACGCCTTGTCGAGGAGGCGCAGAAGGTTGCGTACCCAGCCGCTGCCGTTCTCCACGACGAAGACCGTGAGATCCGGGAAGCGGGACAGCGCGCCGTGGCAGATCAGCGCCGCCAGGGTGTCCTCCATGGCCCGGAACCCCATCACCACCTCGCGCAGCGCACTGGGCTTGAACGACAGGTACTCGTCGCCACCCTCCCACTCCATGAGGTGCTTCTGGTAGCCGCTGTCAGCGGCATGGAAGGTCACCGGCACGCCTGCCTTGACCACTTCCTCCCAGAACGGGTCGAATTCGGGCAGGCCCATCGACCGCGAGCCACCGAAACGGCTTGGCACCGGCGCGGGACGGACCAGGAACGTCTTCATGCCGCGCTCGAGGCACCAGTGGAACTCCTTGATCGCCTCGTCGACCAGGGGCAGGCAGATCACCGGGGTGGCGAAGATGCGGTCGTGGTAGTTGAAGGTCCAGTGTTCGTGCATCCATTCGTTGAGCGCGTGGATGATCGCGTGGGTGAGGACGACGTCGTCGGTGGTGCGCTCCTCGATGAGGCTGGCGAGGGTCGGATACATCACGCACTGGTCGATACCCAGCTCGTCCATCAGCTCCAGTCGGGGCGCCGGGGACTGGTAGGCCGGGATGACATCCATTGGCTCACCGATGAATTCACGGAAGTTCAACCCGTCAGGATTATTGCCGAGAAAGTAGTCCTCTGCGCTGCCCGGCCGCGCCACCCGCTCGAATGTCGGGTTCGGGATCATGTGGCTGATGTGGTCCTTGACGACGAGCTTCGGGCGTCCGTTGACCTCGACGTAGCCGACCTTGCCTCGGTGCTGCTTCGGCAGATACTTGGTGAGAGCGTCCGTCGTCTCGTACATATGGTTGTCGATGTCGAAGACCGGATACGGCAAAGACCGGGGTGACATATGGCCGACCTCCTCAGAGCAGCGAATATGACCGTTTACGGTAAGTGAGAATGACGTTATCACCAAGGGTGGGCGACATCCATAACGGGTTAGTCGGCTGCGAGCTCACGCCACGCTTGGACAACGGCTTCGGTGGTGGTCACCGTCGCGAGCAGGGCCAACGTGTTGTCGATGACCGACTCGGCGTATTCGCGTGGATAGCCACTCACCGCGTCGCGGGGCAGCACGAACTGGTAGCTGCGGTTGACGGCGTCCATCACGAAGTTCGTGATCGCGATGTTGACCGAAACACCCACGCCCACAATGGTTCTGACATTCAGGTTGCGCAGCACCGAGTCGAGGTCGGTGCCGGTCATGGGGCCGACGCCGTGTAGACGGGTCAGAACGATGTCACTGGGCGCCTGGCCGAGTTCGGGCAGCACGGAGGCGCCCGGACTGCCGGGCGTCAAGTCGGCGGCGAAGGACTTACCGGCCATGAACAGCCGGGCGTTGGTGTTGGAGCCCCGTTGGTCCTGGCGCTTCTGGATCAGGCAGTGCACCACCGTGACCCCGGCTGCCCGGGCGGCGTCGAGCAGGGTGGCGATATTCGGAATCGCCTCGCGGCGCGCTTCTTCTGCGAGCATCGGCAGCCCCGCTTGCGGGCCGATGACCCCGCCCTGACACTCCTGGGTGACGAGCGCGGTGGTGGCGGGGTTGAGAAGATCGAGCAGGCGTGGTTGCGGCATGAGAACAGACGTTATCGTGTCACGGCAACTTGTGTTTACCGCGGAGGCCAAATGGACGGTTGGGAACTTGAAGTCCGAGAGTCGGTTCGCCAGACGCTATCCGACTACACCGCCGCCACCGACCGGTTCGATCTGCACGCGCTGGCGCAGTGCTTTGCACCCGAAGGTGTGCTGGAATTCAGCGGCGGCTCCGGACCGCTGACGGGCCCCGCGGCGATCGAAGCGGGTCTGGGCGCCGCGATGGCCGGGCAGCCGGATTCCGCTCGGCGCGCGCCGTCCCACGTCCGGCACCACGTTTCGAGCGTCCGGTTCGGACAGGTGGCCCGAGATCGCGTCGAAGTCAGCAGCTATTTTGCCGTGCACACCGACGTCGGGCTCGACCATTGGGGCCGCTATCGCGACGTCCTGGTGCCCGTCGCCGGGCGATGGCTGTTCGCGCACAGGCGCATCGGCGTCGACGGGTTCGCGGCCGACAGCCTTATGCGATGAACTCCTCGGCGAACGCCCGCGCGTGATCGATGACCTCGGCGCGGTCCGCACCCTGGGGAGCGATGGTCAGCCAGGTCACCCCCATGGACTCCAGCTTCGCGATCGTCGCGTGCCGTTCGTCGGTCGACCTGGTGTCGTCGAGCAGATTGCCCGCCGAAAAGCAGATGTCCAACGGTGCGGTGCGGCCGACTTCTGCCGCGTATCTCTTGGCCCACGCGATCACGGACTCCAGATCCTCGAGCGTGGAGATCTCCGCGGTGCGTGAGGCCGCCGCGTAGCCGAACGTGTTGAACGGCGCCCAGCCCTGGGCGCGGGACACCGCGCGCCGCACGGCGGGCTTGCTGTTGCCGCCGACCCAGATGGGTGGAGGCGTCGCAGGCACCGGCCGCAGCCGGACCCCGCGCGCGTTGAACGACGTGCCTTCGTATGCGGTGTCCTCACCGGTCATCAGCTTGCTCAGCACGTCGAGCGCCTCGTCGAGTAAGGCGCCTCGGGTGTCGAAATCGATTCCGAGTGCTTTGAATTCAGGCTTCAGGTAGCCAGCGGCGGTGCCGAGGATGAGCCTTCCGCCCGACAACACGGCGAGGCTCTGGATCGATTTCGCGCCGAGAAACGGGTTCCGATAGGCGGCGATGTAGACGTTGGTCAACAGCTTCACGTCGGTGGTGACCGCGGCGGCGAACGAAAGCGCGACGAACGGGTCAAGGGCGTGATGCCCGCCGTGGTCGAGCCACTTCGCATCGGGCGCGGGGTGGTCGGTGACATGGACCGCGGCGAATCCGCCGGCCTCGGCGCTGCGGGCGATCTCCGCTATCGCTTCGGCGGTGACGAACTCGGGCGCCGCCTCCACCCGCTGGGTGGGTAGTTCAAGCGAGTACGAAACGGTCACGGTGGTCCTTCCGGTTGGTGGCCCGATGATGCGACGAGGGTCGCCAGAGCCTGGGCGTGGTGGTCGGGGGTGCCGAAGATCAGCTGGGTGGTCTTCGCGCGGCGGACGTAGAGGTGTGCGTCGTGCTCCCAGGTGAACCCGATGCCGCCGTGGACGCGCATGTTGTCCAGCGCGACCTGCAGGAACGCCTCTGAGCACGCCATCTTGGCCACCGACGCCGCCACAGCGAGGTCCTCACCGTCGGGAAGTCCGGCGGCGTGCTGCACGGCGGATCGGGCGCCTTCCACCGCCACGAGCATGTCCGCGCAGCGGTGCTTGACGGCCTGAAAGCTGCCGATGGCCCGCCCGAACTGGATCCGTTCCTTGGCGTAGTTCACGGCCATGTCCAGGCATCGTTGCGCGGCGCCGAGCTGTTCGGCGGCGAGCGCGACGACCGCGAGGTGGTATGCCCGCTGCAGGCCGGGGGCCGCGCCGCCGTCGACGCCGATGCGCCGGGCGCTGACGCCGTCGAAGTTCAGCCGGGCCACCTTGCGCGTGCGGTCCAGCGTCGCCAGCGGCTCACGGGTGAGTCCGGCGGCATCCGAGGCATCCGTGTCGACCGCGAACAGCGTCGTGCCGACATCCGTATTCGCCACGGCCAAAACGGTATTCGCGGTGTATCCGTCGATGACGCGATCGGCGGCTCCGTACAGCCGATAGTCGGGGCCGCTGCGCGCCGTCAACGTCACCGCGGCGGGGTCGAAGGCATCGAGGGTTCCGTTGAAGATCACGGTGGCGGTCCTCGCGCCGTCGACAAGCGAGGGCAGGTACTCCCGCGCCGCGGCCGCATCGGCGCTGCCGAGCAGCGTCGGGATCGCCAACGCGACCGTGGCGAAGTACGGCGCGCACAGCAGTGCCGCGCCCATCTCCTCGAATACGACGGTCAGCTCCGCCATGCCCGCCCCGGCACCGCCGAACTCCTCGGGCACCGCGATCGCGGCCAGGCCGAGGTCGGCGGCCAGCTCACGCCAGAGGCCGTGGTCGTAACCGGAATCCATCGCGGTCCGTACTGCACTGCTGGGCGAGCGCGCGGCGAGGAAGTCGCGGACCACCTCGCGGAGGTCGCCCAGATCGACCGGTTCAGCCGTGGACACGCAGACCGCCTGCCCCACCTGCGGTCAATACCGTTGGTGCAGCCATGTTTTCCTTCCGCGCTGGCACGCCGGTGGCCGGCTTCGTGGTGAGCCGTCCTGCGACCGCACCCATTCGAGACTTCCCGGGATAGGCATTACCGATGGAGGATAGTATCTTTTCCTGAAAGAGAGAATAAGCATTCTCGCAACGAAGGAGCGGCGCGGTGACCACCCTCGACTACGGCATCATTGACTGCGATACGCACTGCTACGAGACACGCGACGCCTTTACCCGATACCTGCCGGAAGAGTTCAAGGACCGCGCGATCACGACCGTGCGGGGCGCTGACGGGGTGGAGGCGATCCTCGCGGGCCACCGTGTGGCGACGTTCAACAGCGAAGGCGGTCTCGGCCTGGACGTGGCGTACCGCCCAGGTTCGCTCAAGGAGATGCTGCGCCAGATGGGTTCGGGCAACCCCGAGGAATCCTACGAACCGCAGCCCATGCAACCGGAGTACATCGAACGTTCGGCCCGGCTGGCGGTGATGGCCAAGCAGAACGTCGAGCGGATGGTGATCTATCCCAGCGGGATGGCGCTGGCCGCCGAACACTACGTCGACGACACCCCTGCGCTGTATGCCAACCTGCGGTCGTTCAACCGCTGGATCGACGAGGAGTGGGGCTTCAACTTCGAGGACCGCATCTACGCGGTGGCGATGCTGTCACTGCGCGACCTCGACTCCGCGGTCGCGGAGACGGAGGCGATCATCGCCGCGGGCGCCAAGTTCGTGATGCTGCCGACCGGCCCGGCCTACGGCCGGTCGCCGGGCGATCCCTACTTCGACCCGATCTACGCGCGGCTCGAAGAGGCCGGTTGCGTGCTGGTGTACCACATCATGCCGTTCTGGTACTTCACCGCGATGTCCCCCGCGTGGGGACAGAACCCCGACCCCGCGTCGTGGCATATGTCGGCGTGGCAGTGGATGAACATCTACGGTCAGCGGCCGATCGAGGACACGCTGTCGGCGC
The DNA here is from genome assembly GCF_019645835.1 of Mycolicibacterium holsaticum DSM 44478 = JCM 12374. NCBI lineage: Bacteria > Bacillati > Actinomycetota > Actinomycetes > Mycobacteriales > Mycobacteriaceae > Mycobacterium > Mycolicibacterium holsaticum. The sequence continues at coordinate 5,166,656 of NZ_CP080998.1, read as the reverse complement.
TGGTCTTCGACAACCTGTTCGGCCGTTTCCCGAAGCTCAACGCGCTGGTGGCCGAGCACGGCGCCGAGTGGGTGCCGTTCTTCATCAAGCACATGGACAAGAGCAGGGGGATGGGCCGCAACGGGCCGTGGATCGGTGGCAAGCTGACCGAGCGGCCGTCGGCGATCTTCCGCAGGCACGTCCGCGTGGTGCCGTACCCGGAGGACGACGTTCCGGGCATCGTTTCCAGTCTCGGCTACGACGACGTGCTGGTGATGGGTTCGGATTTCCCGCACGCCGAAGGGCTGGCCGAACCGGCGGACTTCGTCAAACTGCTCGACCCGCTCGACGACGCGGCGAAGCGACGCATCATGCGCGGTAACGCCGAACAACTGTTGCTGGGGAGCTGACCGGTAGTGGGCACCGAGGGAGATGCCGCCCTCGACGATGCTGTCGACATCGAACTGGTTCGTGATGCGGCGCGAGAGTTCCTGGCCGGATGCGGAACGCAGGACGCGCTCAAGGACCTCGCGGCGATGGACTGGACGGGACTGCTGGTCGACGAGGAGCTCGGCGGCAGCGGATGGCGTCCGGTCGAGACCACGGTGATCGCCGAGGAACTCGGCCGGTCGGGGAACTCGACGCACTGGCTGGGCTGCGTCACCGCGGCGGCGGCCCTGAGTTCGGCGCCGAGCGATGTGCGCGACCGATGGTTGCCCGCGATGCTCGACGGGACCGGCATGGCGGCGTGTGCGCTGACCGGGGCGGTCACCCGGGTGGCGCGCGCCGATGCGGTCGAGATCATCGTCGCGTTCGACGGCAACGGAATTCAGCTGTTCGAGGCCGCCGATGCCCTGCCGCGCGAGGTCGACGACGAGCTGTTGGACGTCAACCGGCCGGTGTGGCGGGTAGCGCTGGCCGGCGCGGACAGTGTGCAGATCGGCGGACCCGACCGGGCCCGGCAGCTGCTCGCACTGGCCAGAGTCTTGCTCAGCGCGGATTCGCTGGGCGCGCTGTCGGCGACCTTCGAGCGGTTGGTCGCCTACCTCAGGGATCGCGTGGCGTTCGGTGCGCCGATCGCGAGTTTCCAAGCGGTGCAACACCGTCTGGTGGAGCTGTTGGTGTTCGAGGCCAAGGCCCGCGCGGTTCTCACCAAGGCCGCCCGTGCGCTGGCCGCCGAATGTGCGACGGGGGTGCAGTTGTCCGCCGCGGCGCATGCCTTCGTGGCAGCCAACGCCGCCGCCGCCGTCGACGAGTGCATGCAGCTCTCCGGCGGCATCGGTTTCACCTGGGAGTATCCGCTGCACCATGAGCTGCGGCGGGTCTTCACCAACGGATATCTGCTCGGCACGGCGCGCTCGAGTCGCGCGCTCTTCGCGGCGGGGGCCGGCTGGTGAGTGCCCCGAGTGCCCGGCCCACCGACACCGAGCTGACCGAGTTCCGTGACCGCGTGAGAGCTCATGTCGCCGAATATGCGCCGCCGTTCGAGGCCCGCGAGGGACATCGGGCGCCGGAGGATGCCGGGCAGGAAACCCGGCTGCGCACCTGGTTTGCGTCGCTGTTCCACGCCGGTTTCGTCGGCGGGGACTGGCCGGTCGAGTACGGCGGACGCGCCGACCACCATCCGCTGCACGACCGGATTGTTTCCGAGGAGATCCTGCGGGCGCGTGCTCCGCGGCCGGTCGACCAGGTCAACCTGGCGGCGCACGTACTGCTGCAATTCGGCTCCGATGAGCAGAAAGCCGCGCTGCTGCCGCGGATCCGGAGCAGCGAGCATGTGTGGTGCCAGTTGCTCAGCGAGCCCGACGCGGGCAGCGATATCGCCGCCGTGCGTTGCAGGGGCACCGCGCAGCCCGACGGATCATGGGTGATCGACGGGCAGAAGACGTGGATCACCGACGGGCACTGGGCCGACATGGGGTTGGCGCTATTCCGCACCGATCCGTCGTCGTCACGGCACCACGGCCTGTCGGCGTTCAGCGTGCCGTTGGCCGCACCGGGCATCGAGATCCGTCCGATCCGCACGATCAACGAGGCGATCGAGGTCAACGAGGTCTTCTTTGACGGTGTGAGGATCGCTGCCGACAGCCTGATCGGCGCGCCGGGCCAGGGCTGGTCGATCATCATGGCGGGACTGGATTTCGAACGCTTCGGCATCGGCGGCAACGTCATCCTGCTGGAACTGCTGATCGACGACCTGGTCACGGTGGCTCGTCACGGCCGGATCGACGACATGCCCGCACTGCAGCACGAGGACATCCGCCATCAGGTCACCGACTTGGCGGTCGAGGTCGAGGTGGCCAAAGCCTTCATCGACGACCACGTCGAACGCATGGTGGCCGGTACCGAGCAGACCGGGGACGGTTCGATCGCCAAGCTCAGCTTCGCCGAGACGTATCACCGGGTTTCGGCCTACGGCGCGCAGCTGTCGGCGATGGTCTGCACGGTCGCCTCCGATCCGGGCGTGGCACTGGCCAAACAGCGTCTGAAAGAATGCTGGCTGTGGTCGCGTGCATACACCGTGTCCGGTGGCAGCTCTGAGATGATGCGCAACATCCTGGCCAAACGACGCCTCCAATTGCCGACGCGCTGATGGCGCAGACCTATTGGGGCTTGGTCGACGCGGCGGCCCAGAAGCATCCCGACCGCGTCGTACTCGTTGACGACTACGGCCGCAGCTTGACGAACAGCCAGTTGCGCGATGCGGCGGAGCGCGCCGCCGCCGCGTTCGCCGAGCGTGGGGTCGCGGAAGGCACCGTGGTGACGTGGCAACTGCCGAGCACTCTGGAGACGATGGTCGTGATGGTGGCGCTGACCCGACTCGGCGCAATCCAGAACCCGGTACTGCCGATCTGGCGCGAAGCCGAAATCCGGTTTGTGACCGCGCAACTCGGTACCGAGATCTTCGTCGTTCCCGGGATGTGGCGCGGATTCGATCACGTCGCGCTCGCCGAGGAGCTGACCCGCGAACGGCCGATGACGATTGTGGTCGTGGACCACGGCGCGCCGGTCGCCGGGGATCTTCGGCTGCCGGGGGGCGATCCGGCGCTGCTGCCGTCACCACCGACCACCGACGAGGATGCGCGGTGGGTCTACTACTCGTCGGGCACGACCGCAGCACCGAAAGGTATCCGGCACTGTGACCGCTCGGTGATCGCCGGTTCGGCGGGGGTGGTGGGGATGTTCGGCGCCTCGAGCAGCGACGTCAACCCGATCGCGTTTCCGGTGTCGCACATCGGCGGTGCGGCGATGTTGGCTGCCAGCCTGCTGACAGGTATGCGCCTGGTGCTGTTCGACGCATTCGATCCCGCCGTCACGCCGAAGGCAGTCGCCGCGCACCGTCCGACGATGCTCGGATCGGCAACGCCGTTTTTCGTTGCCTACATGGCTGCCCAGCGTGAACACGGCGCCGAGCCACTGTTTCCGGATTTACGCGGGTGTGTCGGAGGGGGAGCGCCGATCACCCCCGAACTGGGGCGGCAGGCACGCGAGACGCTTTCGGTCGCCGGCATCGCGAACTCGTGGGGGCTGACCGAGTTTCCGGTCGTGACCTCGCCGCCGCCGGACGGCGAACCCGAAGTCCTCGATCACACGGTCGGGCGGCCGGTGCCGGGCGTGTCGGTACGGGTGGTCGACGAGAACGAGCGTGTGGTGGGGGTCGGTGAGGAAGGCGAACTGCGCCTCAAGGGGCCCCAGTGTTTCCTGGGCTACGTCGATTCGTCGCTTGACGCCGATGCGTTCGACGCCGACGGCTGGTTCCGTAGCGGTGATCGGGGACGGATCGACGCCGACGGCAATGTCGCGGTCACCGGCCGGATCAAGGACGCGATCATCCGCAATGCGGAGAACATCTCGGCGCTGGAGATCGAGGGCGTGTTGGCCACCCATCCCGCCGTCGCCGACGTCGCGGTCATCGGGGTGCCGGATCCCCGTACCGGAGAACGGGTTTGTGCTGTCGTCGTACCGGAGCCCGAAACCGAGATCACGCTGTCGGTGCTGGCCGAACATTGTCAGGGACAAGGCTTGAGCCGTCACAAATCGCCCGAGCGTCTCGAACTGGTAGACGCGCTGCCGCGAAACCTGACCGGCAAGGTGTTGAAGAACGAACTGCGCGCACGCTTCCTTCACGCCGAAAGGGACAAACGGGCGGGAAAGTGCGAGTAGATCGCGCCGAAACGTCGATCTCGGCGGGGAGGTTGTGCTCGGCGGAAAGCTAGATCCCGATCAGCTGCTTCAGGTTGCCGCCCATGACCTGTGCGGTGGTGTCCGCAGGCAGGTTCTCGAGTTCCGTGACGAACGACGAGGGTTCGGCGAGCCCCTCGGGATGGGGGTAGTCCGAGCCGAACATGACGCGGTCGGCGCCGAGCAGCTCCACGAGTTGCGACATGTCTTCCTCGTGAAACGGGTTGATCCAGACATGTCTGCGAAAAACGTCACCCGGATGCTCGTCGAAATCCTTCGGCCGCTTGCGGTACACCCGGTCGAACACGTCCAGCAGGCGGTACGCCCACGAGCCGCCGTTCTCGATGACACCGATACGCACCCCGGGAAAGCGCTCGAAGACACCGTGGGCGACGAATGCCGCAAGGGTATCGAAGATGTTTCGGCTCTCCTCGTAGATGAAACCGCGTAACTTGCTCAACGCGAACCCGTTGAACTCCGCGGCATCCTCCCAGTCGTCGACGTAGCGTTCGTAGCCGGAATCCGAATTGTGCATCTGCACCGCGATTCCCGATGACTCCACCAAACGCCAGAAGTCGTCGAACTCCGGCAGCGCGGGGGAGCGCGACGTGCCGTCTTCGCGCGGCACCGCCGCCGGCCGGATCAGCACCGTCCTGGCACCGTTCTCCAGGCACCACTCGAGCTCCCGGACACCCAACGCCGGATCGTTCAACGAGATCGCGGGCACCGGGAAGATCCGGTTCTGATAGTTGAACGTCCAGTCCTCCAGCAGCCACCGGTTGAACGCGTGCGTGACGGCGTGGGTGAGTTCGGTGTCGGATTTGGTGCGCTCCTCCAGCATGCCGGCCGTCGTCGGGAACATCACCGCACCGTCGACGCCCTGACGGTCCATCAACGCCAGGCGCAGGTCGGGGCGGCGGAACTCGTCGGGGCAGCGGATCGGCTCGGCGAGCTCACGCAGCGTCTTACCTTCGGGATTGATCCCCCGGAAGTAGTCCGACCAGGCACCCGGGGTCGGGATCACCTCGTAGGTCGGGTTGGGAATGGTCTCGGTGACGGTGCCGAGGATCTGAAGCTTTTTTCGTCCGTTGATGTCGACGAACTTCAGCGCCTCGGAGTACTTCTCCGGCAGGTAGCGCGTGTAGGCGTCGATCGTCTCGTACATGTGGTTGTCGGCATCCCACACCTCGAACGCTTTGTCGTCCACGAGCACCTCCACCGGCTATGAGAATAATGATTCTCAAGATAGCAAACGTCGGTATCCGTTGGGTGCCGGGTCTCACAGGTTCGTGAAGTGGCCGCCGTCGACACCAAGTGTCTGCCCGGTGACGTAACGGGCTTTCGGGCCGACCAGAAACGCGACAGCCGGGCCGATGTCTCGCTCCGGGTCGCCGATCCACCCGAGCGGGATACGTCGCGCCAACCTCTCCTGCATCGCCGGCTCCGCGGCGATCGCCGCCGTCAGCGCGGGCGAGTACGCCAACGGTGACACCGCGTTCACCGTGATGCGGTGCGGGGCCCACTCGCGGGCCAAGCTTTTGGCGAAGCCACGAAGCGCGCCCTTCATCGTGGCGTACAGGGGCAGCGTCGCGCTGCCCTCGATACCCGCAGGCGAGGTCATGACGAGAAACGTGCCGCCGCGCTCCTGGAGCGCCGGCAGCGCGGCGGCGGCGCAATGATGCGCACCGCCAAGCGACACCGAGAAGTGGTTTTCCCACAACGCGCGATCCACATCCGCCAGCTGGTGTGGTCGGCTCGACAGGTTGCTGGTGGCGTTGTGCACCACGGCGTCGAGGCGCCCGCTCGTCGTGATGGCCTGGTCGACGGCCGCGGTGACCGCTTGGCCGTCGGTCACATCGCAGCGCACCCAAATCGCCCGATGTCCCCGTGAGGTGATCTCGGCTGCCACGTCCTGTCCGGTTTCAGACCGGGTCGCGACGACGACGCATGCGCCCTCGGCGGCCAGGGCCATCGCGATACCGCGCCCGACTCCGCCGCCGGCGCCGGTCACCAGTGCGGTGAGGCCGTCGAGCATCACGGCAGCATCACCGAACCGCCGTCGACGACAACGGTGTGGCCGGTCAGATGTGGAAGGTCCTCGCGCAGCAGGAACTTCGACGCCTCAACGACGGAATGCACGAGTGTGTGGTGATCGCCGTACGCGGGCGCCGACAGGTGGGAGTCCACCTCCGGCGCGGCGGTGAACAGCCGTGCGGGTGCTGCGACCATGTTGACCGCGATGCCCTCGGCACCCCATTGCCGCGCCGCGGATTTCACCATCGCCCGAACGCCTTCGAGCGCCGTCGTGCTTGCGCTGAGCCCGGCAGCGCCGGACATGCCGATCGTGGGCACCACGACAAGAATTCGGCCGCCTCGTTCCGGAATCGTGGCGTGGGCGCTCTGGAGCGCCACGAGCACTCGCCACATCACGTCGTTGACAGTGTCCTGCCAATCCGGTGAGACGGCGAGGCGCGTGTCCATGTTGCCGTCGATCACGACCACGTCGTCGACGGCTTCTCTCAGTGCCTGCGCCAGCGCCGCAGCCGGCCAGAGCACAATCGCCGTCATACGGCAGCGAGCGCCGCGAGTTCGCGTTTGACGACCTTGCCGACGTCGTTGCGCGGTAGCTGCTCGACGAAGACGACGCGCACCGGAACCCGGTAGGGCGTCAGACGCTCACGACACCAGGTGATCAGGTCCTCCTCGGCCAGCTTGTCGTCGGCACGTGCGACGAAGGCCCACGGGACCTCGCCGAGGCGGTCGTCGGGGACGCCCACCACCGCGGCTTCTCGCACACCGTCGGCGGCCAACAGCACATCCTCGACGGTGCCGGGAAACACCTTCAGCCCGCCGCGGTTGATCATGTCCGACACCCGCCCGTCGAGCCACAGGAACCCGTCGTCGTCGAACCAGCCAAGGTCCCCGGTGTGAAACCAGCCGTCTTCGGTGAGCCGGTCGAGGAAGGCGGGGTCGATCTTGCGGGCAGCGGTCGTCGGCGTGCGGACCAGCACTTCGTCGTCGGCGATCTTGACGTCGATGCCCGGGAGCGGCCGACCGACGGAGCCCAACTTCGTCGTACCCCATTCGCGGGCATCGGCGGCCGACCATCCGACAACCTCACCGCCGAGTTCGGTCTGGCCGTACGAATTCAGCACGAGTACCCCGAACCTGTCGCGGAACCGGGCCGCGTGGACGGGGGATAGCGGGGCGGTGATGGACCGGACGATCTTCAGCGGGTCGAGGTCCGTTACCGACTCGTCGTGCAGGACCATGGTCAATGCTGCCGGGGGTAACACGGTGGACCGCAGCTGGTGGCGCTTCACCAGCGCCGCGAAATCCTCAGGCGAGAACCTGTCCATCAACACGACGCCAGAGCCCGCCCGGAACGCGAACAGCACCTGGTAGATACCGGCCCACAGGGACAACGACAGCGGCACCAGATTGGGCATCGCCGCACGGTCTGTCTTCGGGCCGGCACCTTTCGTCCCGCGCAGCTTCGCCAGCAGCCGGTCGATCAGGTCCAGCACGGTGGTGTGGCGCAGCGGCACCGGTTTGGGCGGGCCAGTCGTGCCCGAGGTGAACTGCAGCAGCGCAACGTCGGCGTCGTACCGCTGCGCGTCGGTGCGTGTTTCGGAGGACGAGGTCAACCTCCACGCCATGCCCGAGCCGGTGACAACGGGTAAGAAGAACGTCGAAAATCTATGAGCCAGTGCAGGTGTCGTGATCACCGCAACTGGTTTGAGGGTGTCGAGCTGGGCGGCCACCTCCGCATCGGCCGCCCTGGGGTTCAGCGGTGTGTACACGCCGCCCGCGCGCCACGTGCCGAACAACGCCGCGACCGTGGTGGCGTCGTTGGGCAGCATCACCGCCACCACCTGGCCGGTCGTCAGGCCGGCTTCGGTGAGGATCGCGCTCAGCTCATCTGCGCTCGCCAGGAGGTCGGCACGGGACACCTGAGCCGCCATCGTGTGCACGGCGGTGTCGGGAAGACCGGCCAGCAAGTCGGCAAGGCTCACGAATCAGCCTCCAGCGGCGCCCAATTGGGGGTCCGCTTGTCGGCGAACGCCTGTGGTCCCTCGTTCTGGTCGGGATGGCCCCACATCGACGTGAGGTGTTTGGCGCCCTCGCGACAGGCATCGGTCAGGCCCTGCTCGAGTGCGCCCCACAGTGCGCGTTTGGTGGCCCGCATCGCGGCGGGCGAGTTCCTGGCGATCTTCTCGGCGAGTTCTTGCGCGACGTGGGGCAGCCGCTCGGGCGGATCGACGATCTGGCTGATCATGCCCAACTGGTATGCCCGTTGGGCGCTGAGACGCTCATGGCTGCCGACGAGCGCCATCCGTAACACCGCCTCAGCGGGCATCTTCCGCATCAGCGCGATCGTCTCCAATGCGCTGACCTGGCCGATGGAGACGTGCGGGTCGACGAACGTGGCATCCGATGACGCGATGACGATGTCGGCGTCGGCGACCCAGTGCAGTCCGCCGCCTGCGCACACCCCGTTGACCGCGGTGATCACGGGCTTTCCGACATTGCAGTGCCAGGCCGTCAACTTCAGGTCCAACGTGCGCATGGCCTCCTGGAACTGCTGCACGCCCTCGCCGTCGAGATCGTCGACGTCGGCGCCCACCTGAAACGCCCTGCCGTTGCCGGTGTGCACGATCACGCGCACATCAGGGTCGGCGTCCAGTTCCGCCCATGCCCTGGGAAACTCATTGCGCATCACCGCGTCATACGCGTTGAGCCGGTCGGGCCGGTTGTTGATGATCCAGCCGACCGGGCCGCGGCGCTCGACGATCAATCTGTGATAGGTCACGAAACCTCCACCGTGTCGAGTGGGTGCCAGCGTGCCGGGCGCCTTTCTCGCCACGCCCGTGCCCCTTCGGCGTGGTCGGGGTGGTCGCGTAACCGCCAGATCTCCTGGTGGGCAGCGGCTCTGGCGTCGGACAGCCCGACTTCCAAGCTGTGCCACAACGCCTTCTTGGTGGCGCGCATCGCGGTGGGCGAATTGGTCGCCACGGCGGCGGCCAGCCGCCCGGCCGCCACCCGCAGCTGATCGCCCGGGACGACCTGCGAGACGATCCCCAACTCGTATGCGCGCTGGGCCGAGATGCGCTCACCTCTGCCGCTCAACGTCATTCGGGTGATCGCCTCCATCGGCGACTTTCGCAACAGCGTGATCGCCTCGTAGGCGACGGCTTGTCCGACCGACACATGCGGGTCGACGAACGTCGCCTCCTCGGCGGCGATGACGATGTCGGCGTCGGCGACCAAATGCAGGCCGCCGCCCGCGCAGACCCCGTTGACGGCCGCGATCACCGGCTTCCACACGTCGCAGTGCCACGATGAGATCTTCAGCTCGGCATCCCGGGTGCGGCGCGAGTGCTTGCGCATGGCCTGCTTGTCCCTGGCCACCTGTACGACGTCCATCCCGGTGCAGAACGCGTTTCCGTTGGCGGTGGTGACGATGACACGGACGGCGGGATCGGCGTCCAACCGCGCCCATGCGGTCTCGAGTTCGTCGAGCATCAACGCGTCGAAGGCGTTGCCGGCCTCCGGACGGTTCAAGGTGAGCCATCCGATGCCGTCGGACGTGTCGACGATCAACCGCTCATATCCGCTCATGAGCGGGGAATATCTTTCCACGGCTTGCCTTTCCAGGGGTCGGGCTCCCTGGGCAAGCCGAGGACCCGTTCACCGAGGATGTTCTTGTTGATGTCGGTGGTGCCGCCCTCGGTGCTGTTGGCCAAACTGCGCATCATCCCTTGGACCTCGCGTGGCAGCGCATCCGGATCGTCGCCGTCCGGCCATGCCACCGCGGCGGTGCCCAGGAGGTCCACCATCAGGTCCTGGATCTGCTGGTTGAGCGTGGCCTGATGGACCTTGCCGATCGAGGACGCCGCACCGGGAGACTGCCCGGCCGACAGGGCAGCACCCACACGCGCGTTGGTCCAGCCGCGGATCTGCTCCTGGGCCCACAGCCGCATGATCTTGTTTCGCACGTCGGCGTCGCCCCACCGGCCGGTTTCCTGGGCAAGTGAGATCAACCGTGCCGCGCTGGATCCGCCGAGGCGGCCCATGCCACCGGAACCCGAACCCGACACCATCTGGCGCTCACTGGACAACGTGGACGCGCTGACCCGCCAGCCATTGTTGACCTCGCCGACCCGATGCGCATCGGGCACCCGCGCACCGTCGAGGAAGACCTCGTTGAACTCCGCCTCACCGGTGATCTGGCGCAGCGGCCGGACCTCCACGCCGGGTTGGTGCATGTCGAGCAGGAAGTAGGTGATGCCTTGGTGTTTGGGCTGATCGGGATCGGTGCGGGCGAGCAGGATCGCGTAGTCGGCCTCGTCGGCCCAGGTGGTCCACACCTTCTGCCCGGAGATCACCCAGTGGTCCGCGTCGCGTACCGCGCGGGTCGCCAGCGACGCGAGGTCAGAACCCGCGCCGGGCTCGCTGAACAGCTGACACCACTTCTCCTCGTTGCGGACGATGGGTGGCAGGAAGCGCCGACGCTGCTCTTCTGTGCCGTGGCTGAACAGCGCCGCGGCGGCGTTGTTGAGCCCCAGCGGATTGAGCCGGGTCAGCCGCAACGGTGCGAGCACGGAGTCAATGGCGCGGGCGACGTCGTTGCCGATCCCGAGGCCGCCGTGTTCGGGAAGCCAGGTCGGCGCGACCAGACCCGTGTGCGCGAAGATCGGATACCAGTCGCGGTATTCCTGTGGCGTGCGAACGGACCTCAACGCAGCCGGCCCCTCGGCCGCGGCCGCTCGCCAGCGGGCCGGCACCTGAGCCTCGACCCACTCGCCCACCACGCCGACGGCGTCGCAGGCGGAGGTGTCCGGGGTAATTGGCAACGGGCCCATGGTCTTCGTCAACGCCCTGTGAAATCTGCGTCGCGTTTGTCGCGAAAGGCCGCCAGACCTTCCTTGAAGTCCTCGCTGCGGCTGGACAGTTCGAGCGCCATCGCCTCGTTCTGCAGATGGCGGTCGAGATCCAACCCGTTGCCGCTGTGCAGCAGCCACTTGGTCAGGCCGAGCGCCACCGTCGGCGCAGCGGCCAGCCGGCCGACGAGTTGCGCTGCGGCAGCATCGAGTTCGGTGTCGGGATGCGCACCGTGGATGATGCCCCATTCGGCGGCCGTGGTTCCGGGCAGCTCTTCGCCCAGCATCAGCAGCTGTCGGGCCCGCACCATCCCGACGAGGCGGGGCAGCAGCCAGGCCGCACCGCTGTCGGGGGTGAAGCCGCGCGCCATGAACGGTTCCCAGAACCGGGCATCTTCGGCGGCGATGCAGAAATCCGATGCCAGCGCGAGGTGGAAGCCCAGCCCGGCCGCCCAGCCGCGGACCACCGCGACGACGGGCACCTGCGTCTCGAGCAGTAGCGGGATCAGCCGATTGGCCTTGTTGGGCAGCCGGCGCTGGGTGCTGCCCACCCGGGGTTTGCGTTCAGACTTCGCGTTGTTGGCGATCAGATCGGAACCCGCGCAGAAGTCCGGACCTTCGGCGTCGATGCGGATGACGCGCACCGATTCGTCGACGCCTGCGGCGGCAAGGTGGCCGATCATCGCGTCGAGCATGGTGTCGTTGACGGCGTTACGCCGGTCAGCCCGATCCAACGTCAGATGCAGCACCGGGCCGCGGTGGTCGGCCAGGAGCCCGGGAACGCTGTCGTACGTCACGCTGCCTCAACGCTCCTGGAACTGTGCCGACACGGCGGCCAGCAGATCGGTGAGGTTCTCCGCTCCTCCGGGCGGGTCGGGCAACCGGACGGGGCCGTGGGCCCTGCTGGGCAGCAGTATCGTCGCGTGGCCCGGCGTGGTGACCTCGCCGCGGTGATTGGTGGCCGCCAGATCCAGGTCGACCGCCGGGCGGTCCCCGTCGGCGAGGTACTTGCGGGTGACGACACCGGTAATCGTGTGCAGGTCGCCAACGTAGTTGAACAACCGGAACTCGCAGTCCAGCCGCCACAACCAGGCGTCGTCGCCCATCCAGTCGGTGCACAGGTGGATGAGCCACGTCTCGCGCATGCGTCCATAGTCGAACGTCGTCGGGTTGCCCGCTTTCCGGGCGGCGCTCGGCTCCCAGTGCACGCGCTGCTGCACGTCGGGTACGCCGTGTTCGTTGGGCGTGTAGAACCGCGGGATGCGTTGGCGGTTACGCCAGGCCAACCTCAGCGGCCGCACACCGTACATCCCGGTGCCCATGCCGACGTGCCAGCACACCATGTCGGTGACCGTCAGCGGCCCTTTGGTCAACCGGCCCAACTCATCACCCTCGCTGACGTCTTCCCACCACCGCGGCGCGGCGCCGCGCGGGGCCTCGCACGCATACCGCTCATCGAGTTCGGCGATCTCGTCGGCCGTCCACGTCTTCAGCTCGACGTCTTCGTACTTTTTGCGTCCACGCGCCTTGGCGCGCTCGGTACGGATCATGTTGCGGTACTGGCCGCCCAGGATGGTGCCCTCGTCGTCGCGGAACACCTGCGCCGACCACTCGTGCACGGCGCGCCCGGCGAACTCGCTTCTCTTGTCCAACGCGGCGACCAGGGCGTTGCGCCGGAAGACGCGCCGGTCGGCGCGCAGCGGCGCCCACCACTCCCGCGACGACGATGCGTAGAAGGCGTGCACACCGCGCAGCGGGTCGCCCTTTGTCGCGGCGCGGTCCTCTTCGGAGAGTTCGGTGACCTCGTCCTCACCGATCAGCGTGTCGCCGCCGACCAACGCGGGCGGCGCGATCGGTTCACCCCACACCGACTTCGTCGCGTACTCGGGATCGGACCACAGCGGGTTGGCGTCACCGTAGCTTTCTGCGACGTGACGGAACGTATCCTCGTTGGGCCGCAGGTAATGCGGAGGTTGGGGGTGTGGGACGGCGATGCCGATAGTCGCGCGCAACCTGGCCAGGCCCTCATCGGTGATCTGGCCCGCAGCCGAGGACTGGGTCACGCATCGCCTCCTCAGTTCGGCCCATTACATCGGTGGGGACGTCGGCGGAAATTAAGATACCCGAAAAACGGAAACGTCGTTAACGCAGGGGTGAGCGAGTTGATCGAAGAGCAGTCGGGGATCCATGTCGTGGTCGGAGCGGACCGTGTCTGCCGCATCACGATCGACCGGGTCGATACCGCAAACGCGTTGTCCCCCTTGGCCCGTGACGCGTTGACCGATGCGTTCAACGCGGCCGGCGACGACCCGTCCGTGCGTGCGGTGTTGTTGCGGGCGACCGGCGACCGGCACTTCTGCTCGGGTGCGGGCCTGGCGCCGCCATCTGGACAGGCCCCGACGGAGAAGCGCCCGGGCGACATCGCCCGGATGCTGCAGAAGGGTTGGCAACGGTTGGTCTCTGCGGTGCTCGATTGCGACAAGCCGGTCGTCGCCGCCGTCAGGGGCACCGCCGCCGGTGCCGGCGCCAGCCTGGTGCTGGCCTGCGATCTGGTCGTCATGTCCACCGAGGCGAAGCTGGTCGAGGCGTTCGTGCACCGCGGCATACTGCCGGACTCGGGGGCGATACACCTGCTGACCAGGATCGTGGGGCTGCGCAAGGCCACCGAACTGTTGATGCTCGGCGAACCCGTCGACGCCGCGACCTGTGAGCGCCTCGGCATCGTCAACCGGGTGGTCGCGCTGAGCGAGACCGACGCGGTCGCCGAGGAACTTGCCGGGCGGCTGGCCGCGGGTCCCACCGTCATGTTGGCGCTGACCAAGCGGCTGCTGTCGGTGTCCTCGGAGTCGGGCCGCGACCGCGCCTTCGAGCAGGAGGCCTGGGCGCAGGAGGTGGTGTCGGGCACCGCCGATCTGCAGGAGGGGCTGAACGCGTTCGCTCAGCGCCGTCCACCGAACTTCCAGGGCCGCTGACGATCACCCGGTGGCAGGTCCGCCGCGGATCGTGAACGTCGCGCTGTCGTCGATCTCGTCGATCGCCGCCGCGACGGATTCAGCTGTCAGCGACCGGTTCTCGATACCCTTGGTGACACCGATGAACACCCGCGACACCTTGCCCGCGCCCACCGAATAGATGTGCGCGGTGCGGTCACAGTCGCGGTGGGACAGATAGACGACCACCGGCGTGACCAGTTCCGGGTCCATGGTCTTGCCCGCTTCACCCATGATGTCCTCGGTCATCCGGGTCCGCGCGATCGGTGCGATGGCGTTGATCGCGATGCCGTTGCGGGCTCCCTCGATCGCCAGGACATGCATCATGCCGACCAAACCCATTTTGGCAGCGCCGTAATTGGCCTGGCCGAAGTTGCCGAACAGCCCGGTGCCCGAGGTGGTTTGGACGATCCGCCCGTAGTTCTGCGCGCGCATGACGGGCCACGCCGCGCGGGTCACGTTGAAGGCGCCGGCCAGGTGCACCGATATCACCGCGTCGACCTGCTCGGCGGTCATGTTCTTGAACGCGGCGTCGCGCAGGATGCCGGCGTTGTTGACGAGGACGTCGAGGCGCCCGAACGCGTCGACCGCCGCGGCGACGATCGCGGCACCGCCGTCTTCGGTCGCGACGGAGTCGCCGTTGGCGATCGCGGTGCCACCGGCGGCGGTGATCTCGTCGACCACCGACTGCGCAGCAGAGATCGAAGCGCCGCTCCCGTCGACGGTGCTGCCGAGATCGTTGACCACAACGCGCGCACCGCGGCGGGCCAGTTCGAGTGCGTGACAGCGCCCGAGCCCGCCGCCGGCACCGGTGACGACGGCTACCTGATCGTCGAAAGTCATGGTCGATGAGCGCTTGCGCGAAGAGTTTTGATCGGACGCCATACGTGAGAGGTTACATTTACGCTGAAGAGAATCCGCATTTGCATCGAAAGGACACCATGGAGGGGGCTACCGCGCTGCTGCGTTGTGCACACCAGCGAGCGGAGGGCCTGCGGTCCCGGTATCGCGCCGCCGATCTCTGGTCGGATCGGCCGCTCGACGTCGTGCGCTTCACCGCCGAGCGGTATCCGACGCGACCGGCGCTACTCACCCGAGACGCCGAACTCACCTACGCAGACCTCGACGAACGGATCGATCGCGCGACGCATGCACTGCGGGATGCCGGTGTCGGCACGGCCACGCCCGTAGTTGTCGTGGCGGGCAACGATATCGACTCCGTCGTCGCCGTACACGCCGTGATCCGCGTCGACGCGATCGTGCTGCTCGTCCCGCGCAGCGCAGGCCCAGCGCAGGTCGCCGACGTCGTGGCGCGCACCGGCGCCGAGCACGGGGTGGCTGGCGACATCGGCCTGACAGGCGAACCGGCGTTGCATTCGGTCTGCGGTTGGATCGACATCTCGCGCGCGTCGAACACGCCGACGCCTACCCGGCCGATGCGGCCCGCCGACGAACCGTCCTTCGTGCTCTACACCTCGGGCACCACCTCTCGGCCCAAGGGCGTCATCCACTCGCTGAGCACGCTGGCCAAGGCGTCGGCCAACTACATCGCCGCAGCAGGCCTCGGCGCCGACGACCGCATCTTTCTCATCAGCCCGCTCGCCTCGGTCACCGGTGTGCTGCAGGCGCTGTTCATCGGCCCGATGCTCGCTGCGCCGGTTGTGCTCGAGGACCGCTGGGATCCCGCGGCCACCTGCGATCTCCTGTTGACGTCGGGGGCGACGTGGTACGGCGGGCCGGACCGGTTGCTCGACCGGCTGCTCGACGAAGCGGTGGCCCGCGAGCAGGAGGTGCCGCTGCGGGCGGTGTATCTGGGCGGCACGATGCTCGACCGGCGCATCGTCGAACGGGTCGAGGACGATTTCGGCATCGTCGTCATGCGGGCGTACGGATCGTCCGAAGCGCCGGTCAGCACCTCGGGGCTGCGAGCAGAGCCCAGGGCGGTGCGGCACGCGGATGACGGTGTGGCACTGAAGGATGTCGAGGTGCGCGCGGGTTCGGTGGCGGACCCGGGTGAGTGCTGCATCAGGGGCCCGCATACCTTCCTCGGCTACACCGACATCGACGACGACGTGAACGCGTTCGACGGGGACTGGTTTCGCACTGGCGACGTCGCGGAGGTCAGTGAAAACCGGGTGCGCGTCATCGGGCGGCTGAAAGACATCGTGATCCGCAACGGCATGAAGATCCCCGCGGCCGAGGTCGAGGAGGCGGTGGCCGGCATCCGCGGCGTGCGCGAGTGCGCTGCGTATTCCGTCGCCGACGCGACCACCGGCGAGCGGCTCGCGGTGGCGATGGTGCTCGAGGAGGGCGTCGAGTTGTCGCTCGCCGACGTCACCGAGGTGCTCGTCGCCCGCGGGTTGCCGAAGTACAAACTGCCCGAGGAACTGGTGCTGTGGAACGAGCCGCTGCCGCTCAACGACAACGGCAAGGTGCAGCGCAACACGCTCGAGGCACGTTCGCCGGGGCGCCCGCGGATCCTTGCCGACCGCCTCGCCTCGCCCTAGCGGTGATCCTCCGAAGACCCCGTGGTGTTCACGGTGACGTTCCTCATCTGGTCCTGCCAGTTCGATCCGCCGGTTTTTTCTTTTTTGGAGAGGGCTTGGATGGAGACGTCATGGCCCTCGGCGGCTTTGCGCAGGGCGCCGACGGTGGCTTGGTCTTTGCCGATGTGGGTGAAGGGGTCCCAGTGATACCAGCGCATGGCGTTTTGGTAGGTCATCTTGTTGATCTGGTCGTCGGGGACCTGGTTGGCGGTCAGGACCTCGTGCAGTTGTTCAGGGGCGCCGGGCCACATCGAGTCTGAGTGCGGGTAGTCGGCTTCCCAGCAGATGTTGTCCACCCCGATGAGCTCGCGGGTGGCCACCCCGACCGGATCGGCGATAAAGCAGGTCAAGAAGTGCTCACGGAACACCTCCGAGGGCAGTTTGCCGCCGAAGTCCTGACCGGTCCAGGTCGAGTGCATCTCATAGGTGCGATCCACCCGCTCCAAAAAATAGGGGATCCAGCCCGTACCACCCTCACTCAACGCGATCTTGAGCGCGGGGTACTCCTTGATCGGACGTGACCACAACAGATCGGCGGCGGCCTGCACGATGTTCATCGGCTGCAAGGTGATCATCACATCCATCGGGGCATCCGGGGCGGTGATCGCCAACCGCCCCGAGGACCCGATGTGCACATTGAGCACGGTGTCGGTGTCGACCAGGGCATCCCACATCGGCTTCCAATGCTCGAAATCATGAAAGCTCGGATAACCCATCGCCGCGGGATTCTCGGTGAACGTCAACGAATGCACCCCGCGCGCGGCGTTACGCCGAATCTCCGCCGCACACGCCACCGGATCCCAGATCACCGGCAACGTCATCGGAATGAACCGCGCCGGATAGGCCCCGCACCACTCCTCGACATGCCAATCGTTATAGGCCTGCACCAACGCCAACGAGAACTCGTGATCCTCGGTGGCAAACAGCCGCCCGGCGAACCCGGGAAACGACGGAAAACACATCGACCCCAAAATCCCGCCGGCGTTCATATCCTTGACCCGCTCATCGACCTGCCAACACCCCGGCCGGATCTCATCGAGCCCCTGCGGCTCAAGCCCGTACTCCTCCTTGGGCCGGCCCGCCACCGCGTTCAACGCCACATTCGGGATCACCACATCACGAAACTGCCAGGTATCTGACCCATCAGCGTTATGCACCAACCGCGGCGCCTCATCCAAATACTTCTTAGGCAGATGATTTTTGAACATATCCGGCGGCTCGACGATGTGATCATCCACGCTCACCAAGATCATCTCGTCCTTATGCATGCCCGTTCCCTTCAGGTGCGTTACGGTCCGGCCGAAAGACCGGCACCACGAATCCGTCGTCGCCTTCGCGAAAGTCGATGGTGAGTGTCATTCCGGCGCAGAGCTCTTCGGCCGGAGAGTCAGTGAGCACCGTCATCAGCCGGGGGCCCTCGTCGAGGTCCACCATGGCGACGACGTAGGGCAGCCATGCGTCGAAGGGCGCGCCGTTCTGGTGGATGACGCTCCACGTGTAGAGGCGCGCCCGTCCGCTGGCGGGCACCAGCGACACGTCCTCGCTCCAACAGTGCGGACAGAAAGGCCGGACGTACAGCGAATTTCGGCCACACGAGCCGCACGCGTTGATCAGGATTCGGCGATCCTGAACCGCGGCCCACCAGGTCTCGCTGTCGGTGTCGATGGTCGGCCGGTCCGGGCCGCTCGGCGAGGCCGTCATTGCCGCCCCAGGATCATCGTCGCGCTGTGGGTGAAGAAGCCGCCCATCGCGTGCACACACGCCAGGCGGGCGCCGTCGACTTGACGCTCGCCGCATTCACCCCGCAGTTGCCGAACCGCCTCGACCATCAGGAACATGCCGCGCATCCCCGGGTGACACGAGGCCAGCCCGCCGCCGTCGGTGTTGGTGGGCAGTGCACCGCCGGGACGCAGCGCTCCCGAACCGATGAACGGGCCGCCCTCGCCCTTGGCGCAGAACCCGAGGTCCTCCACCGACAGCAGCACCGTCGAGGTGAACGAGTCGTAGAGCTGGCACACGTCGATGTCGGCGGGGGCGACGCCTGCCTGGGCGAACGCGCGCGAACCCGACTGTGCTGCTGCTGATGTCGTGAAGTCTGCCCATTCGCTCATGCTCACGTGCGATGCCGCGTCGGCGGCGCCGAGGATCCAGACCGGTTCTTTGGCGCAGTTCTTCGCCACCCGCTCGCTGGCGAGCACGACCGCCCCACCGCCGTCGGTGCGCAGGCACACGTGCTTGGCCGTGAACGGGTCGGCGAGCATCGGCGCCGAAGCCACGTCCGCGGCGGTGATGCGGTCGCGCTCAAAGGCGTTCTCGTTCATGGCGGCCCACTCGTGCGCAGCGACAGCGACCTCGGCCAGCTGCGCTACGGTGGTCCCGTACTCGATCATGTGACGCCGCGCAGCCATGGCGTACTTGGCGATCAGCGTTGCCCCGTAGGGCGCTTCGAACTGCATGGCACCACCGGTGCTCAGCGCCGCTGCCGAGGCCCGCACGCGGCGCTTGACGTCCGAGCGTGCGGTCGAACCGTAGGTCAGCAGAACCACGTCGACCTCGCCTGCCGCGATCGCCGATGCGGCGTGGCCCGCCATCACCTCCCACGACGAGCCGCCGACGTTGGTGGCGTCGACCCACACCGGCCGCAGGCCCAGGTACTCGCTCACCTCGACGGGCGGCAACAACGTCCCGTGGCCGCCGAAGCCTTCGATGTCATCTTTGGTCAGCCCGGCATCGTCGACCGCGCGCCGCGCGGCCTGAGCCATCAGCGCCGTCGCCGTCTTGTCGGGCACCCGTCCGCAATCCGACAGCGCGGCGCCGACGATCGCGACCCGGTTCTGGGACATATCTAATGGGTACCACACCGATAATGCCGTTTACGAGAAGATGGAATCCTCGTTCTCAGTCGGTTACCGTGGGTGCGTGCCGGGACCGCTGCGAGACGCCTTGACGAGCGACCGCATGGTGCTGTGCCTGGCGCTGCTGAACGCCCGCACGCCCGACGTCCCGGCCATCGCGGCGGCCTGCGGTTACGACGCTGTGTATGTCGACCTGGAACACACCTCGTGCTCGCTGGAGACGGCCCAGATGCTCTGCGTGGCCGCGCTCGGCGCCGGCATCTCCGGCCTGGTGCGGGTGCCGTCACACGATCCCAGCGTCATCGCCCGTGTCCTCGACGGTGGGGCAGTGGGAGTGATTGTGCCGCATGTGAACTCGCAGGAAGAAGCGCGGGCGGTCGTCGATGCGGCTCGGTTCCCGCCCAACGGCCATCGGTCCATCTCGGGCCCGAACGCGGTGAGCGGATACGGGCCGCGGCCGGCGGCTGAGCTCACAGATGTGCTCGAACGTCGCACGGTGGTGGCGGTGATGATCGAGACCCCCGATGCGGTCGCGGCGTGCGATCGGATCGCAGCGGTCGACGGCATCGACATGCTGCTGCTCGGGCCCAGCGATCTGACCGCCGAGATGGGCATCCACGGCCAATATGAGAATGAGCATTTCCACCGTGCCGTAGAATCGGTCGCAGCGGCTTGTCGCGCACACGGAGTCGCGCTGGGAGTGGCTGGAATAAGGTCCCTTGACCTGCTGAAACGCTACGCGGGCCTGGGGCTTGGATTCATTTCGGCGGGAACCGACGTCGGGATGATGACCGAGGCCGCCACGGCCCGCGCGCACGCGCTGCGTGAGCTCGAGGGTCGCCCGGCGAGCGGCGCCGACCGGCGGTGCCGATAACCGAAAGCCTCGTCACGACAACAGGAGGACTGATGCCTACCGCGATCTACGCCGAGCAAGTCGCCGACCCGATGGCATGGACCGGCGCCGACTTCAGGAGCAAGGAGGACTTCGCTTTCGACCTGTCGTCGCGCAACTTGGCCGCGCTGGAGTCCATCCTGGCCAAGACCGCGCACAAGGATCGCGACGACATCACGCCCGAGGACGCCCGCCATCCCGATCTCGACGACGATCTCGCCCGGCTGTACCGCGACCTGATGTTCGGCAAGGGCCTGGCGTGCGTGCGCGGATTCCCCGTCGAACAGCACTCCATCGACGACCTCGAACGCATCTACTGGGCCTTCTGCACCCACCTCGGCTACCTGGTGTCCAACAACTCCTTTGGTCACCGTATGGTGCGCGTGCAGGAAGAGGTGCTGCCCAACGGCGTCCAGCCGGCCAGGGGCACGAAATCGAGCGCCGAGCTGGCGATGCACAACGACGCCGCAGACATCCTGTCGCTGCTCTGCGTGTACCCCGCGGCACGGGGTGGGGAAAGTCAGTTCGCCAGCGGGCCGGCCGCGCACAACCGGATCCTCATCGAGCGCCCCGACCTGCTGCCGGTGCTCTATCAGGGCTTCCCGCACCACCGGCGCAGCGAACAACCCGACGATCAACCCGATGTGACCCCGTACGACGTCCCGATCTTCTCCCAGATCGACGGGCGGATATGCATCAACTTCACGTACAGCAGCATCTTGCCCGCAATGCACACGCTGGGCCGGGAGTTCACCCCCGAACAGAACGAGGCCGTCGAGCTGTTGCGCAACATCCTTGTCGAACAGCAGGTCGAGTTCCGCCTGGAGTCCGGTGAAGCCGCGGTCGCCAACAACTTCGCGATGTGCCACTCGCGGTCGGACTTCGTCAGCAGCACCGACCCGAAGAAGGCGCGCTGCTTCCTGCGCGCGTGGATGGAGGTGCCGCGCGAGGACCGCCGCCTGCCCCTTGGGCGCGAGTACTTCCACATGGAGAACAAGGACCTGCGGCTGGGCTATGACCCTGTGCCCGGGCGCGACGGCACGATCGCACGCAACGACTACAAGAACGTGGACCCGGCGCTGGCGGACATGTTCAAGGCGGCGCAAGCGAAACCCAAAATCAAGCGATGAAAGCCCGCCCGCGACTGGTCTACGAAAGATGGACCGATCCGGTCGCCGGAGATATCCTCGCCGAAAGCGACATCGACGTCGTCAAACTCGAGCTGCGGGCACCCGAAGAAGGCTGGGCGGCACTGGAATCCGCGCACGGCTACCAGGTCGCCACGCGGACCGACGTCGCCTGCGCCGCCGACGGCGCGCAGTGGCTGGCAACACCGGCGCTGGTGAACCGCTGCCCCCGGCTGCTTGCCGTGTGCTCGGCGGGCGCCGGATACGACGTGATCGACGTCGAGGCGTGTACCCGCGCGGGAATCGCGGTGTGCAACAACTCCGGTCCCGGAGCCGAAGCGGTGGCCGAACACGCACTGGGGTTGATGCTCGATCTGGCCAAGAAGATCACCGCGGCCGACCGGGCGTTGCGCACCGGCCCGCTCGGTGACCGATTGGCGCTGCGCGGCACGCAGCTACTGGGCAAAACGCTCGGTGTCGTCGGCCTGGGGGCCATCGGCGGCCGGCTCGTCCAGCTGTGCGCCCCGTTCGCCATGGAGGTGCTGGTCTTCGATCCCTACGTCGACCAAGCGAGCGCCCGCGACAGGGGAGTGACCCTGGTGGCGCTCGACGAACTGGTGGAACGGTCGGACTTCGTTCAGCTCACCTGCCCGTTGACCGCCGAGACGCGAGGGTTGTTCGGCGCCAGGCAGTTTGCCGCCATGAAACCGTCGGCGTACTTCATCACCACCGCGCGCGGGCCGGTGCACGACGAAGCGGCCCTCTACGACGCCCTGGTCGGCGGACGGATTGCCGGTGCGGGTCTCGACGTGTTCCACGAGGAGCCACCCCGGCAGGACAACCCGCTTCTGCGGCTCGACAACGTGGTCGCCACCCCACACGTCGCGGGCATCACGGTGGAGGCGGCTCACGATATCGCGGTCGCCACCGCCACCCAGTGGCAGACGATCTTTGCCGGGCGGATACCGCCCCGGTTGCTCAACCCGGAGGTGTGGCCGCGCTACTGCGATCGTTTCCTCGAAATCTTGGGTGTCCGCCCGACCGCCAGCTGTGGAGTGAGATGACGAAATACGACACGATCACGTTCGAGGTTTCCGGTCATACCGCGTGTGTGACCCTGAACCGGCCCGAAGTGCTCAACGCGATCAACGACGAGATGATCGCCGAGCTCGCCGAGGTGTACACCGAAATCGAACGGGCAGAGAAGATCTGGACCGTCATCGTGACGGGTGCGGGCCGCGCACTGTGCGTCGGAGCCGACGTCAACAAGGCCGCCGACCACGACATGGAGAATGCGCCGGGAATCGACAACCAGGGCGAGCCCATCCTCAACTCGATGCGGCAGTGGGATGCACCGCAGGAGGCGACGCCACCGTGGCTGCAGATGACCAAGCCGATCATCTGTGCGGTCAACGGCATCGCCTGCGGCGCGGGCATGGACCTCGTCACGACCGCCGACATCACGATCGCCTCCGAGCGTGCGACGTTGATGGACCCGCATGTCAGCATCGGTGTCACCTCCGGGCGCGAAGGGGTCCGGCTCGCCAGGATCCTGCCGCTGCCGGTGGCCATGCGGCTGATCCTGATGGGCAGGCACGAACAGCTCGACGCCCAGCGCGCCTACGATCTCGGCATCTTCACCGAGGTGGTGGCCCACGACACCCTCATGGACCGCGCCTGGGAGATCGCCGAGATCGTCAACTCCAACGCCCCCCTTGCGGTTCGAGGGTCGCGGATGGCCGTGCGCAAGGGCCTGACGCTGCCGATCTACGAGGCTGAGCTGCTGGCCGAGAACTACCGCATGAAGGTGGCTCTGACCAAGGACGCCATCGAAGGGCCGCGCGCGTTCCTCGAGAAGCGCAAACCTGACTGGAAAGCCCGGTAACGACTCCGGCGAGCAGACGCAGAACCCCCCCAATCTCACGGATTCTAAGGAGTTTTCACGTCTGCTCGCGGGGAAAAGGAGAGCCCTACACCATTCCGAAGAACGTCTTGGCGTTGGTGGACAACACCTTGCGCTTCGTTTCTTCGTCCAGGCCCTCGGTCGCCTTGTTGGCGACCTCCATGCTGTGCGGCCAGTTGGTGTCGTTGTGCGGATAGTCGGTCTCGAACATGAGCTGGTCCGGGCCGACGAGGTCGAGGATGCGGAATGCGACCGGGTCACCGAAGGTGGAGAACCACACCCGGCCGGGCACCTGGGTGCTGGGCGGTTCGGTCAGCAGCGGATGGATGCCGCCCCATGCCCGCCGGTCCTCCCAGACCTCGTCGACGCGTTGCAGGTAGTAGGGGATCCAGCCGGCTTGCGCCTCGGCGAACGCGATCCTGAGGCCGGGGAACTGTTTGAGTTTCGCGGAGAACAGCCAGTCGACCAGTGCGATGGTGCAGTTGACCGCCATGAGTGCGCTGGTGACGACGTGGGGTGAATCCGGGGAGGACTTCGTCAGCGACGAGCTCGATCCGATGTGCAGCATGATGCCGACGTCGTTGCGTTCGCATGCGGCGAAGAACGGGTCCCAATAGCCGCTGTGGATGGAGGGCAGGTCCAGTCGCGACGGCAGCTCCGAGAAGCACACCGCGGGCATGCCTTTGGTGGCGACGCGTTCGACCTCTTCGGCGGCGAGCTCGACGTCCCAGAGCGGGATGATGCCCAGCGGGATCAGACGGCCGCCGGAACCGCCGCCCCATTCGTCGATCTGAAAGTCGTTGTAGGCCTGCACGCAGAGCAACGCAAGGTCCTTGTCCTTGCCGTAGAGGAAGCGCTGCCCGCAGAACCGGACCAGCGTGTTGGGGAAGCAGGCCGATGCCTCGATACCGGCGATGTCCATGTCGGCGAGCCGGTCGGCCGGACGGTAACAGCCGGGGCGCATCTCGTCGTAGGTGATCGGGTCGGTGCTGAGCTCGTCGAGTTCGTAGCCGGCCGCGGCGCTGATGAGCGGGATCGGGATGACCGCATCCTCGTAGTGCCAGATGTCGGCGTCGCGACCGTCCTCGTCCTCGACGAACACGACATCGGAGGTGACCGTGGGGTCCATTCGCCCGCGTTTGCGGATGATCCGCGGCCCGATGTCGCGGTAGCGCTCGGGTAGCCGGCTGGTCCACAGATCGGCCGGCTCCACGAGGTGGTCATCTGGCGAGACGATCAGGATATCTGCGGTCAACGCTGTACTCCTTAGGCGACGGCCGGCCACGCACGTGCGAAACGAATGTTCCCACAATCGAGAATCATCGTTTCCAGAGTACCGCACGGGTGATGGGGCGGGGCAGCTGACGTGAATCGTGCAGGGAACGCGTATTCTCAAGGCATCATGACTGCGAAGAAACGCGCTGCGCGCACCTCTGACGCCGATCTCGAGCTCGTCGGTGTCGAGCCCGACTCCGAAGTGCCGAGCAGTTGGCAGGAACGCACCATCGAGCGGCGGCTCAGCCAGGCGCGTGCGCGTGCGCTGGCGCGTAGTTCGCGCTTCCTGGCCACGGCGTTGGAACTGGTCGAGGAATCCGGTCGCGCCGATTTCACCATCCAGACGCTCATCGACCGCTCGAACCTGAGCCTGCGCGCGTTCTACCAGCATTTCGCGGGCAAGGAAGAACTGTTGCTGGCGCTCTACGAGAACGCCACCAGCCAGTTCATCGAAGCGATCCGCCACGAGGTGGCGGCCGCGGACGGTCCGATGGAGCAACTCGAGGCGTTCTGTCGTGGATTCCTCTCGCGGGCCGAATCATCCGAGGCCATCGGCGGCCGGGTGATGACGATCTACAACCTGAGTCTGGAGATCGAGCGGCCTGCCGATTTCGCCAAGATCTGGGAGCCGCACCAAAAGCTGCTCACCAAGATCCTCACGGCCTGCTCTCGCGCCGGGTTGGTCCGCAAGGACATGACCCCCGCGCAGTTGACGACCCTGCTGAACTCGACGCTGATCGCGCTCGCCCAGATCGGGGTCTTCCATCTGGGCGGCAAGGGCACCGAGCTCACCGAGGACCAGCTGTGGGCGTGGTGCCTGCAAGCGCTGACGCCGCCCGCGAGCATGCCCAAGAAGGCCGTCACCGCCAAGTCCACACCGCGCCGCAGCAGCACGCGTAAGCCCAAAGATCTAACGGGGTAGGCCCAGCCCGCGTTGGGCGATGATGGTGCGCTGCACCTCGCTGGTGCCTGCGTAGATCGTCGTGCCCAGCGAGAAGCGCATCAGGTGTTCGAAGCGGCCCTGCTCGGGTGCGGTCGGCTCGAAGTAGGACCGCATCGCATCGGGTCCGACGAGTTCCACGATGTCCTGGCTGGCGCGCACCAGAGCCTCGGTGGAGAAGACCTTCGACATCGGGCCCTCCGCGACCGGGGTCTGACCGTTCTCGGCCATCCACACGCATCGGCGCTGCAGCAGCATCGCCACCTCGAGCTCCATCGCGACCCGCGCGATCCGCCGCCGCACTTCAGGTTTCGCGATTCGGGGCGATCCGTCGGCTGACGACGCGTTCGATGCCCACGCCTCGGCATGGTGCAGCAGGCGGGCGATGTGCGGTCCCCATCCCGACGCGTGCTCATCCTGTAGCGACAGACCCAGCACCTGCCAACCGGCGTCGACATCGCCGATCCGCCACTCGTCGCCGATGCGCACGTCGCTGTAGAAGGTGATGTTCGTGCGTTCGCCGGACAGCGTCCACACCGCTTGCGCTTCGACGCCCTCGGAGTCCAGCGGCACCAGAAACATCGTGAGGCCCTTGTGCTTCGGCTTGTCGGGGCTGGTGCGGGCCAGTAGGAAGACATAGTCGGCGATGTGGCCGTTGGTGGTGAACATCTTGGAGCCGTTGATGACCCATTCGTCACCGTCGCGCACCGCCCTGGTGGCCGCCGCGGCTACGTCCGAGCCGCACTCGGGTTCGCTGAAGCCGAGCGCAATCGTGATGTCACCCCTCAACGCGCCACGCACGATGCGGTCCTTCATCGCAGGTGTGCCGATCTCCCGAATGATCGACGCGACCATGCGCGTGGTCTCCGACAGGTACACGGGCGCATCGCAGCGCATGAGCTCCTCGTTGAGCGCCTGCTCCTGCCAGGCGTTGCGATCCTGTCCACCGAGTTCGGCAGGCCAGCTCGGGGCGAAGTAGCCCTTGTCGACGAGGCCCCTGGCGAAGTCGTCGTCGTGCGCGACGCCGCTGCGGTAGATCCGCTCCTCGAACTCCGCAGTCAGCACGTCGTCGAGATGCGCGCGCACCCCGGCCCGGAACGCCTCGGTCGCGCTGTCGGGCTGAAAGTGCATGAGCGGGAACCAATCTGTCGGGAACGCGATGGGGGCAGAAGCAGACGATAATGTTACTCTCAAAACTGAGAGTAGCCATATTCGCACGTGAGAGGAATCGCGTGGATCTGAGCTTGTCCGACGAACAGCGACAACTCGTCGATTCCTTCGCCGCGATGTACGGACGCGAGTTCACGTCTGAGCGCGTGCGGGCCGCCGAGCCCTTGGGTTTCGACCAGAAGCTGTGGCAGGCGCTGCAGGAAACCGGTGCCCTGGAGATGGCCGTGGACGAGGTCGACGGTGGTTGGGGCGCTTCGGTGCTGGAACTGGCGTTGTGCGCCGAACAGTACGGCAGGGCGCTCGCGTCGGCTCCGGTGATCGAGGCGCAGGTGGCGGCGCGACTGCTGGCCGCGTGCGGTCGGGCTGGTGCGCCATGGCTGGCCGCGGCGCTCGCCGGCGAGAAGTTGGTCAGCTTCGCACCCCGGCCCTACGGCGGTACCACGCTGGGACTCGTGCCCGCGGGCGCCGTCGCGGATGCGGTGGTGGCCTTGGTCGACGGGCGCCTGCTCGCGGCACCCGTCGTGGAGCCGGCAATCGTGCAGAACCTCGGGTCGTTGCCGCTGGCGGATATCGCGGTCGGAGACGACGTCGCGCTGCTGGCCGACGGCGAACAGGCCAGCCGGTTGTTCTCGCACGGCGTCGACGAATGGCTGACCCTGACCGCCGCGGCGCTGGCCGGCGTCGCGAACAAGGCCGTCGAGATCGGCGTCGAGTACGCCAAACAACGGCATGCGTTCGGCACCCCGATCGGAGCGTTCCAGGCCGTGTCGCATCCGCTGGCCGACAGCGCCACCGCTGCCGACGGGGCGCGGCTGTTGGCACTGGAGGCGGCCTGTGCGTTCGCCGACGAACCACAGCGCGTCACCGAGCTAGCCGCGATGGCATTCGCGTTCGCGCACGAGGCAGCGCGTGACGCCACGCACCGCAGCCTGCACATCCACGGCGGCTACGGCTTCGGGATGGAAGGCGACATCCAGCTGTACTACCGGCGGGCCCGCGGCTGGGCCATGGTGTACGGCGAACCGGGCGTCGCGCTGGACCGCGTTGCGGATGCCCGTTACGGAGCGGTCACCGGCTGAACCGGTGCGCGTCCGGCGAATGTGGGATTGATGCACGTCTCACGCGCCGAATGCGTGACGGTAACCCACGTTCGGCCGGGTGACCGTCACGCCTCGGCGCGCACCTGATCCTTCACCGACAACACGACCGGCGGCGCCGTGCGCCAGTTCGGCACCCCCTGCTCCTCACCCGCGGTGGCGCGCTTGTCGTCGCGGACGCCGACCCAGTGCGAGTGGTTGAGTTGGTGCAGCGTGAAGCAGGACTGCAAGGCGTTGTAGAACCCCATGTTGTCCACGGACTGATTCACCGATTCCTTGATGAGCAGCGCCGCCATCGTCGGGACGGTGGCGATGCGGCGCGCCAATTCCAGGGTGCGGTCGGCCAGTTCGTCGCGTTTGAAGACCTTGCTCACCATCCCGAGGCGGTAGGCCTCCTCGATGTCGATCGCGTCGCCGGTGAGCATCAACTCCTTGGCGCGGCGGGGACCGAACTCCCACGGATGCCCGAAATACTCCATGCCGCACATGCCCAGCCGGGTACCGACGACGTCGGCGAAGCGCACCTCCTCGCTTCCGACGATCAGGTCGCACGCCCAGATCAGCATCAGGCCCGCCGAGAAGACATCACCGTGCACCTGCGCGATCGTGATCTTGCGCAGATTGCGCCAACGCAGGTTGTTCTGGAAGAAGTAGTGCCACTCCTGCAGCATGATCTTCTCGGCACCCTCGCGGGTGCCGCCGTCGATCGCCGCCGTCGGGTGTTGATCCGGGCCCGCCATGAATTCGGCGCGGGCCTGTTTGGAGCCGATGTCGTGGCCGGAGGAGAACATCGGCCCCTCGCCGGCGAGGATGACGACGCGGACCTCGTCGTCGGCCTCGGCGCGCCGGAACGCGTCGTCGAGTTCGACCAGCATTCCGCGGTTCTGCGCATTGCGCTGCTCTGGCCGGTTCAGCGAGATCCGCACGATCTGACCGTCGTCGAACGTCTCCCATTTCAAGAACTTGTAATCGGTCACGGCTTCCTCCACGGTGCTCTCAATGCGGTAATGGTGTTATCGATGAATGAGAAGGTATGTTCTCACAGATCGAGGTCCGGCCAGGGAAAGGGTGTGCATGACGGACGGCCAGCGTAACCCGCGGGTGATCCTCTGGGGTCCCGGTCAAGTCGGGGTGGGGGCGCTGCGCGCACTGATCGCACATCCCGGCCTCGACCTGGTCGGCGTCGTCGTGCACGCCGAGGCCAAGGACGGTATGGACGCGGGCGCGCTGTGCGGAATGCCCGAAACCGGCGTCGTGGCAACCCGAGATATCAATGCCGCGCTGGCGCTGGACGCCGATGTGGTGGCGTACTTTGCATCCGGGGACTACCGCTACCGCGAGGCAGCCGAGGACATCGCCCGCTGCCTGCGCGCCGGCAGAAACGTGGTCTGCACGTCGCTGGTGCCGATGTGTTATCCGCCTGCGGCCGACAAGGAGACGGTCGAGCTGATCGCCGCCGCCTGCGAGGAAGGCGGCACCAGCTTCTTCAACAGCGGCGTCGACCCCGGATGGGCCAACGACGTCATCGCGCTGACCATGACGGGGTTCAGCAGCCGCGTCGACACGATCACCATGCTCGAACTCCTCGACTACGGCCCGATCAACCAGCCCGACATCATGTTCGACTTCATGGGTTTCGGTCACCCGCCTGACCATCCGGCCCCGCTGTTCGACACCGATCGCCTCGCCGCGCTCTGGGCGCCCACCGTTCACCTTGTCGCCGACGGCGTGGGCTTACCGCTCGATCGTGTGGAGACCACGATCGAGAAGTGTTTGGCCACAGAGCGTTACGAGGTCGCGTCCGGCTGGATCGAGCCAGGCACCATGGGTGGCATGCGGTTCAAGCTCGCGGGCATGGTGGACGACGAGGAACGCGTCGTGCTCGAGCACATCACCCGGATGGGCGAAGGCTCGGCCCCGGATTGGCCACGGCACCCGTCGCCACACGGTGGCTACCGCGTGATCGTCGACGGCCTGCCGACCTACACGGTCGACATCGAGATGCACGGTCGAGGTAACAACATGCGCGGCTTGACCTATGCGACCGTCATGCGCGAACTCAACGCCATTCCCGCGGTGATGGCCGCACCGCCGGGCCTGCTGTCGACCCTGGACCTGCCGCTGGTCACCGGTCCGGTGCGGGGCGGCACCTGGCGCGGTGTGCTTCCGGCTACGACGCGGACATGACCCCGGAATCGGTGCCGACCACATCGGGCGACATCTGGACGGTCATGAGCACCGCATCGACGGTCCGTAGATATCGTGACGAACCCGTCGACGACGCCACCCTGGACCGGTGTCTTTCTGCGGCGACCTGGGCACCGTCGGGCGGCAATCAGCAGCCGTGGCGGTTCGTCGTGCTGCGGTCCGAGCAGGCCCGGGCCGTCGTCACCGCTGCCGCCCACCGGACGTGGGAAGAGCTCAAGGATTTCTACCGGGTCTCCGCGCCCGCGCAGGGCGCCGACGACTCCAAGTCCCGTGTGCTGCGCGCCATGGCCGAGCACATGCGTGTCGGCGGTGCGGCGCCTGCCCTCGTGCTGTTCTGCGTGCAGCCGCAGGCCGGGGCGTCCGAGTTGCAGCAAGGCGGGTCGGTGTTTCCGGCGGTGCAGAACTTCGTACTGGCCGCCCGCAGCCAGGGACTGGGCGTGGCCATCACCTTGTGGCACATGGCCTGCGAGGATCAGTTACGCGAACTGGTCGGGATACCCGACGACTGGATGATCGCGACACTTTTGACGGCGGGGTGGCCCAGAGGCAGGCACAAGTTGGTGCGTCGCAAACCCATTGGAGAGGTGGCGGTGGTCGATCGATGGGATCAGCCGTGGCCGGCGCGAAACCCGCGGTAATACTGCACCCTTCGGGCACCGTTGTGACGTTCGGTGACCTCGATGACGGCGCCAACCGTCTCGCGCGTTTCCTGCGCGGCGCCGGCCTGGTCGCCGGTGACACCATCGCGGTGCTCATGGAGAACAACGAGCATGTCCACATAGCGATGTGGGCGGCGCGTCGGTGCGGTCTGTACTACACCATGATCAACACGCACCTGTCGGCGGCTGAAATCGCCTATATCGTCGGCGACAGCGGGGCGAAGGCGATCATCTCGTCGCAGGCGATGCGGGCCGCCTGCGAAGCGCTACCATCCGGTTTGCCGACGCTGGCGTTGATCGCCGACGACGACCTCGCGGGCTGGCAGCGCTATCCCGAGTGTGTGGCCGGTGAACCGCCGGCGCCGATCACCGACACCCGCACCGGCCAACTCTTGCAGTACTCGGCAGGCAGCACCGGGCGCCCCAAGGGGATCCGCCGACCGCTGCCGCCCGCCGGGTCGACCGGGGTCACGATGTCGACGCCGGTGTTCGAAGCGCTTGGTGTGACGTGTGATTCGGTGTATCTGAGCCCCGCGCCGGTGTACCACACCGCGCCCGCGATGTGGACCATGTGTGCGCAGTCCGCCGGCGCGACGACGGTGATCATGGAACGCTTCGACGCCGAGGAGGCGCTGGCGTGTATACAGCGGTACCGGGTCACCCACGCGCAGTTCGTCCCGACGATGTTCGTGAAGATGTTGCGGCTGCCCGAGGCGACCCGCGCCGGGTACGACCTTTCCAGCCTCGAGCGCGTCGTACACGCCGCGGCGCCGTGCCCGCCGGAGATCAAACGCCAGATGATCGCTTGGTGGGGGCCGATCATCGACGAATACTACGGATCTTCGGAGGGCGCCGGCATCTCCTTCATCCGGGCCCAGGAGTGGCTCCGTCATCCGGGCTCGGTCGGGCGTCCGCTGCTGGGCACGCCACACATCCTCGACGACAACGGATCCGAAGTGCCCGCGGGACAGATCGGCGAAATCTATTACGAGGGCGGGTACGAGTTCGCGTACCTCAACGACGACGCCAAAACCGCTGCGGCGCGCTCGCCCCAGGGCTGGGTCACGGTGGGAGACGTCGGTTACCTCGATGAGGACGGCTATCTGTACCTCACCGACCGGCGCGATCACATGATCATTTCCGGCGGGGTGAACATCTACCCGCAGGAAACCGAGAACATGTTGATCAGCCATCCGCTCGTCGTCGACGCGGCGGTGTTCGGGGTGCCCGACGAGGTGATGGGCCAGCGCGTCACGGCCGTCGTGCAGTTGGCTGAACCGGACTTGGCCGACGGCGCGCTCGCCGAGGCGTTGACCGGTTGGCTCAAAGAGCGGTTGGCGCACCACAAGTGCCCCCGAGCCATCTTCTTCGAAGCTGAGCTGCCCCGCACCGACGCCGGAAAGCTGTACAAGCGCAAGCTGATCAAACGTTACGGCGGGTAAGGCAGCTGAAATTCGTCCGCCAGAAGGCTCTGGACGACGATCATCGCGGTTTGTGAGCCCGCCGCGATGGCTCCGGCCACATACGGCTGCTCGGCGCACAGGTCGCCCGCGGCGAACACTCCCGGTGTGCTGGTTCGGTGCAGTGGGTCGACGTCGACGGTGTCACAGGAAAGTGGGCCGTCGGCGCAGGCCGCACCGAGTTGCTCGGCAAGTGCCGACCGTTGCCGCAGCGGGGCCTCGACCAGGAGCCCATCTCGCGGCAGCCGGCCGACATCGGCGAAGGCCACCGCGGTCAGCTGGCTGTCGTGGCCGATGAGTTCGACGACGCGGCGTTCGTCGACGGCGACGCCGGCCGCTGACAACCGCCGACGCCCGTCGGCGTCGAGCTCGGCTGACCCGTCGGTGAGAAGGACGACGTCGTCGCTCCAGCCCCGCAACATCAACGCCGCGTGGACCCCCTCTTCGCCCGCGGCCAGCGCGGCCAGCCGCTTGTCCCGCATCTCCCAGCCGTGACAGAACGGACACTGGAACACCGAGACGCCCCAGAGCGCGTCGAGCCCGGGCAGGTCGGGCGGGCAATACTGCATGCCGGTGGCCAGCAGCACCCGCCCGGTAACCACCTGCTCACCGTCGTCGAGTTCGAGCACAAACCGGTCGTCGACCGGTGCGCCGCTGACCACCTTCCCCGCGCGGTAGCGCACGCTGGGATAGGCCGCGAGCTCGCGGCGCCCCGTCTCGTACAGCTCCGCAGGCGGGCGAGCGTCATGGCCCAGCAGCCCGCCGATCATCGGAGCTGCGGAATTGCTCGGCTCGCCGGCGTCGATCACCAGGGTGCGTCGGCGCGCCCGGCCCAGCACCAGCGCGGCGCTCAAACCCGCCGCACCTGCGCCGACGACGACGCATTCCCAGTCGTCACTCATGGCGCGAGCGTTTCCCGGTGCCGCTGCTAGCCAAACCTTTCGCGGCCGAAAACAACCGCGACGGGTAGTGGCACTAGGCACATCGCGTTTGAGGTCGGCGGGATCGGTCAAACCCGTTCCCCGTAGATCTCAGGAGGATTGTCAAGTGACCCAGCACAACAAGGCCGACCAGGCGCGTAAGGGTTTGATCGCGTCGGTGAAGGGCAAGGCGAAGGAAATCGCCGGCGCTGTCACCGGCAACGACTCGCTGACCGCCGAGGGGCAGCTCGAGCAGACCGAAGCGCGTAACCGCAAGGAAGCCAGCACGACCGAGTCGGTGGCAGACGCCCAAGCCGAGCAGGCGCGCACCGAGGCGACCGAAGCGCGCATCGAAGGCGCCGCTGAGCGCGCCGACGTCGAGGCCCAGGCCGCGACCGAGAAACAGCGCGCCGACCAGCAGCGGGCCGAGCAGAAGCGCGCCGTGACAGAGACCGCGCACCAGGATCTGGCCGCCCAACGCCGCCAGGCCGAACGCGACGCGCAGGCCCAGGTGCAGCAGGCCAGGGCGCACGAGCGGGCCGAGACCGCAGCCGCGAACGCAGAAGCCGACGAGGCCCTCGATGACCAGTGGTCGTCGGTGCGGGCATCGGCGCATGACCGCGCCGACGCCGCGCGCGCCCGCGACCGCGCCGAGGAACTCGCCGATGACGCGGGCGTACCGCGCGACCAGGAAGGAAGCTGACCATGAAGATCACCGACGTTCCGTTCGCAGTACTGCGTTTCCAGTACCAACTCGCCCGGTTCCCGCTGCAGGTCATCGAGGACCAGGTGGTCGCAAAGATGGATTCCGAGGCCCCGGCCCGGCTGTTCTACGAGCGTTCGCTCGGCAAGCTCGACGTCACCGTCGGCAGCGTGCTCGACGCCCCCGAGGTGGAGCAGCGGGGCACGGCGCTGATCGAGCGCAGCGACGCGCTGCGCCGCGCGGTCCAGCTGGAGGAGACCGCCACTCAGCGGGTCAAGCAGGCCAACACCGAGCTCGAGGAAACCCGCGAGCAGGCGACCGAGGCCAAATCGCAGGCGCGTGCCGACAAGGACCGGCAGATCAAGCAGGCGCAGACCGACGCCCAGCGGCGTAACCGCGCGGCCGTCGAGAACGCAGAGCAGCGGATCTCGAGCGGCAGCAAGCGCGCCGACGACGCCGCGGCACAGCGGAAGAAGTCCGCCGAGTCGGCCAAGAACCAGGAACGCGCCGAGATCACCAAGGCCGAGCAGCGGGTCACCGCGGCAGCCACCGCCAAGCTCGACGATTCGACGGACAAGCGCATCGCCGCGGCCAACAAGCGCGCTCAGGCCGACCAAATGGAGCAGCTCGCCGACGCGGAGAAGCGCAAGCGCCAAGCCGACGGTGAGTCCTCCGGCTGACCGGGTGATCACATGCCGAGCAGCGACTCGATCCAGCCGCGGGCAAAGTAGACCAGAAATCCTGCTGTCACGATCCACAGCAGCGGGCTGATCTCGCGGGCTTTGCCTGCGGCTGAACGCATTACGACCCAGGCGATGAAACCGACACCGATGCCGTTTGCGATCGAGTAGGAGAACGGCATCGTGACCACGGTGAGCACCACCGGCAGCGCCACCGAGAATTCGGAGAGGTCGACGTGGCGCAGGTGCGACGCCATCATCACGCCGACGACGACCAGTGCCGCGGCGGCGACCTCGGTCGGCACCACGGACGCCAGCGGCGAGATGAACATCGCGGCGAGGAACAGCGCCCCGGTCACCAGGTTGGCCAGGCCGGTCCTGGCGCCTTCGCCGATGCCCGCACCGGATTCGGCGAACACGGTGTTCGACGACGCGGACGCGGCGCCGCCGACGACTGCGCCCGCACCCTCGACGATCAGCGCCGCGCGCAGCCTGGGGAAGACGCCGTTCTCGTCGGCCAGCCCGGCCTCGCGGGACAACCCGGTGAAGGTGCCCATCGCGTCGAAGAAGTTCGCGAACACCAGCGTGAACACGAACATGATCGCAGCGATCGCCCCAATGCGGCTGAAACTGTCCAGGCTGACGGCGCCGACCAGGGACAGGTCGGGCACGGCGAACGGCGAACCCGACAGCGTCGGCGCCGACAACGACCATCCGCCCGGATGATCAGCCGCCACGCCCAGGTGCCAGATCGCCTCGATGACCACGGCGGCCACGGTGCCTGCGGTGAGCCCGATGAGGATGGCGCCGGGCACCCGCCGCACGACCAGCGCCCCGGTCAACAACAGCGTCGACACGAACACGACCGTGGGCACGGTGCCGATCGACCCGCTGCCGTCGCCGCCGAGTCCGACCGGCGGGGAAGCGGCCCCGGTGGAGCCGACGAAGCCGGCGTCGACCAACCCGATGAACAGGATGAACAACCCGATACCCGCGGTGATGGCTACCTTGAGCGGCATCGGCACCGCGTCGAACACCAGCCTGCGCAGCCCGGTCGCGGCCAGCACGACGATGATGACGCCGTTGATGACGACAAGGCCCATGGCTTCGGCCCAGGTCAGCGAGCCGACCAGGGTGGTTGCGACGAACGAGTTGATCCCCAGCCCGGCGGCGAACCCGAACGGTAACCGCGCGACCACGCCGAACAGGATGGTCATCACGCCCGCGGCCAGCGCCGTCACCGCCGAGACCTGGGCGAATTGCAGGCTGTTGCCCGCGACATCGTCGGTGCCGCCGAGGATGATCGGGTTCAGCACGATGATGTAGGCCATCGCGATGAACGTGACCAGGCCGCCGCGTAGCTCGCTGGCCACCGTCGACCCCCGCGCCGAAATCTCGAAGAAGCGGTCGAGACGGTTCATCGGTCGAGCCTATGACGGGCACCGGCGCGCACCCGCCGGTCGTCGGGGTCGGGTCGGCGCTCGATGAACCCCTTGGTACGCACTGGATGCCAGCATGGCCGCGGGTGACCTCGACCGGCTGCTGCACCTGGGCCGTTCACCCGAATGGGCGCCCGGTGCTCAACGCGGATCGACCAGGTCGCGCAACCTGTCCGCGGGGTAGACCGACGCACCGGCCGCCCGCGCCCGTTCGGCCAGCGTGCGATCCGAGGTGGCGACGACGACGTCGGCCGGGCGCTCATCGGCCAGCACCAACCGCACGATCTCGTCGTCGGCGGAATTGGCCGCGGCCTGCGGCGCGTGGGTGACGGTGATGACGGACGACGCGATTGGCGGCGACGGCGGGCGTTCGAACACCACGGTGACGTGGTCGACTTCGGGTGCCCAGCGTTCGAGATGACCGACGAGGGCGGTCATCGCCCCGGCGCGGTCACGCCACCAGCCATCGGGGCGCGACCCGATGACGTTCATGCCGTCAACGATCCAGCGCATGCTCCCGTTTGGCCGGCGTGTGGGGCCAGCCGAGCAGGTATCCCAGCCAGCGAATATCAAGTAGCACGGTAATAGACCTCTTCCGCTATGCG
Source organism: Mycolicibacterium holsaticum DSM 44478 = JCM 12374 (assembly GCF_019645835.1). NCBI lineage: Bacteria > Bacillati > Actinomycetota > Actinomycetes > Mycobacteriales > Mycobacteriaceae > Mycobacterium > Mycolicibacterium holsaticum. The sequence continues at coordinate 5,130,142 of NZ_CP080998.1, read as the reverse complement.
GTCTTCTTGGTCAGCAACGGCAGCAGGCGGCGGCGTTCGTCGATGCCTGCTGCGAATTGATGAAGGGCGTCGGGCACCGAGGCCGCGACCGGGAACCCGGCTGCGACGCCACCGAGTGCGTTTTCCACCGCGGGACTGGTCACCAAAGACCACTCCACCTCGGCGTGGTAGCAGCTGTCGTCAACCGCGTACAGCAGCGAAACGCAGTGCGGCGTAAAGGAAGTCACACCGCTCAGGTCGAGAACGAAGGCCTTCTCGGCGAGCACGAATCGCCGGGCGAATGCGTTCACCCGCTCGATGTTGGTGTCGTCGATGACACCGTCGACGGTCACCACTGTGGCCAGTTGACGACAAACGGCGTGAATCTGGGCCCCAGCGCAGTCGAATGTCGGATTTCCGTACATCACTGCCTCCTCTCGAGGTCCTCAACTTGAAGTCCAAGGTAGGCGGCCAATTTAAGGCAACCGGGAGCTGTGGCTAATACTTTGGTAAGAAGCCATTTTCGCTCGGGCTGGCAAATCGTCAGTCGCGGTGCAGCCACTGCGGACCCGAGTAGTTCTCCCACGGGTTGTAATCGGCGAGCAACGGTTCCTGCGGTGGCCGCTGCTTTTCCGGCACATGCTGCAGGTTGATCCGGATTCGGTACCAGATCGAACTGGGTCCCCGCATACCGTCGACGAGAACATCTGCGGGCTGGAGCTTTTCGGCTACTGACGGGTAACGTTGGCGCCACTGGTCAAGCGCCGCCATCGCCTCGTCCTTGGTTTTGGTTCTCGCGATCTCGATGAGCGGCTTGGCGGACACCCGCCGGCCGCCCTGGGATGTCGCACCCTTCTTGGCCCCGCGGGGTGCCTTCTCGGCAGGCCCCAGCCGGTCGGCGAGATCCAAGAGCGCGTCCAGCGAACCGGCCGAGTCGTCCATTCCCTCCCACGGGTCGCCGTAAACCTCGAACCGCTTCGGCACCGTCTCGATGGTGAACGCCTCGGGACGGCAGTCGGGCACCTCGTCCCAGCGCAGCGGTGTGGACACCCGCGCGTCGGGCGTCGCGCGTACCGAGTACGCCGAGGCGACCGTGCGGTCGAACGCGTTCTGGTTGAAGTCGACGAACACGCCCTGGCGTTCCTCTTTCCACCAGCGGGCGGTGGCGAGTTCGGGCGCCCGCCGTTCGACCTCGCGGGCGACCGCCTGCGCGGCGAGGCGGACGAGCTTGAACGGCCAGCGCCGCTGGATGCGGGCGTAGATGTGGAAGCCGCGCGAACCCGAGGTCTTGGGCCACACCGTCAGCCCGTGGTCCTCGAGCACCTCACGAGCGACCAGCGCGACGTCGACGATCTGGTCCCACGTCACCCCGGGCATCGGGTCCAGGTCGACCCGCAATTCGTCGGGGTGGGCGAGGTCGTCGGCGCGCACCGGGTGCGGGTTGAAGTCGACGCAGCCGAGATTGACCGCCCACACCAGCCCGGCGGAGTCGGAGATGACGGCTTCTGCCGCCGAGGTCCCCGATGCGTACTTCAACTCCGCCACGTCGACGAAATCGGGCCGGTTCGCGGGCGCGCGCTTCTGGAAGACCGCCTCCTCGGTGATGCCCTTGACGAACCGCTTGAGGATCATCGGCCGGCCCGCCACCGCGCGCAGCGCGCCGTCGGCGACCGCGAGGTAGTAGTGGATCAGATCGATCTTGGTGACGCCGATATCGGGAAAGATCACCTTGTCCGGATTGGTGATGCGCACCTGCCGGCCGTCCACCTCGAGCGCGAGCGGACCGGCCATGTCGCCATGGTAGTTCCGCACAGCATTCCGGCCGCCGTGCGACGCAAGTCACATATTGTGGCGGTATGCCCAAGCTGACAGATGTCCCGCTGCAGGCCGTCGCGAAAGCACAGCAGCTTCTCGAACGCGGCTCGGCTGAAATGCACTACTTCGGCAAGATGTTCGGAGCCGGCGCGTTCAAGATCGAACCGCCGCAGAACATCGCCGCGATGGTTGCCGACATCCGGCGCTGGGGGGAGTTCGGGATGATCCCGGCCCTGAACGCCCGGCGCACTCCGGACCGCGCGGCGGTGATCGACGACGACGGCGAGTTCACCTTCGCCGAACTCGACCACGCGGCGCACGCCGTGGCCAACGGTCTGCTGACGATGGGTGTCAAGGGCGGTGACGGGGTGGCCATCCTGGCGCGCAACCACCGCTGGTTCCTCATCGCGCTCTACGGCGCCGCCCGTGTCGGTGCTCGCATCATCATGCTCAACAGCGAGTTCTCCGGCCCGCAGGTCAAGGAGGTCTCCGAGCGCGAGGGCGCCAAGCTGATCATCTACGACGACGAGTACAGCGATGCGGTCGCCAAAGCCGAACCGCCCCTTGGCAAGTTGCGTGCGCTGGGTAAGAACCCGGACAAGGAGCAGCCGTCGGGCAGCACCGACGAGACACTCGCCGACGTCATCGCCCGCAGCACCGGGCGACCCGCCCCCAAGGCGACGAAGCACTCGTCGGTCATCATCTTGACCAGCGGCACCACCGGAACGCCCAAGGGCGCCAACAGAAGCACACCGCCGACGCTGGCGCCGATCGGCGGGGTGCTTTCGCACGTGCCGTTCAAGGCCAACGAGGTGACCTCGCTGCCCGCGCCGATGTTCCACGCGCTGGGGTTCCTGCACGCCACCATCGCGATGATGCTCGGCACCACGCTGGTGCTGCGCCGCCGGTTCAAGCCGGCCACCGTGCTCGAGGACATCGAAAAGCACAAGGTGACCGGAATCGTGGTGGTGCCCGTCATGTTGTCGCGCATGCTCGACACGTTCGAGGGCATGGAGAACAAGCCGGACCTGTCGTCCCTGCGCATCGTGTTCGTGTCGGGCTCGCAGCTCGGCGCCGAACTGGCCACTCGCGCGCTCAAGGACCTCGGCCCGGTCGTCTACAACCTCTACGGGTCCACCGAGATCGCGTTCGCGACGATCGCGCGACCGCAGGATCTGGAGAAGAACCCGGCCACCGTCGGGCCCGTGGTCAAGGGGGTCAAGGTCAAGATCCTCGACGACAACGGCAACGAGCTGCCGCAGGGCGAGGTGGGCCGCATCTTCGTCGGCAACTTCTTCCCGTTCGAGGGCTACACCGGCGGCGGGCACAAGCAGATCGTCGACGGGCTGATGTCCTCAGGCGACGTCGGCTATTTCGACGAGGACGGCCTGCTGTACGTCAGCGGCCGCGACGACGAGATGATCGTTTCCGGCGGCGAGAACGTGTTCCCCGCCGAAGTCGAGGACCTCATCAGCGGCCACCCCGACGTCGTGGAGGCCACCGCGCTCGGCGTCGAGGACAAGGAGTGGGGGCACCGGTTGCGGGCCTTCGTGGTCAAGACCGACGGCGCGTCGATCGGCGAGGACGACATCAAGCACTACGTCCGCGACCACCTGGCCCGCTACAAAGTGCCGCGCGAGGTGGTCTTCCTCGACGAGCTGCCACGCAACCCGACGGGCAAGATCCTCAAGCGCGAACTGCGCGAGATGGACCTCGGCGGAGCCGACGAGAAATCCTGAGGTCAGAAGGCGGCGTCACGACGCCATCATCGCCGCGCCGGGCACCGACAGGCACACCAGCATCAACAGCAGCAGGAACCAGCCGGCGCCCTGCCACGCCACCCAGCCGCTGTCTTCGGCCTTCCACAGGTGATAGGTCCGGACGAACGCGCCGATACCGCCCACGAGCAGGATCGCGGGCACAGTGGAGGCCCCGATGACCGAATCTCGGTCGATGAACGCGTAGAGGGCGAACGCGCCAGCCGCGATCGCGATCACCACCGCCCCGTAGGTGACGGCCGCGCGGAACGCACCGGGGCGGTCGAACCGCTTCTCAACGTCGTCGGTCATAGTCCAAGGGTTTCCGTGGCCGCGATTGCTAAACGATCGTCACGGGCCGTTGATGTACCAGGACAGGCAGCCCGGAAAGCCGCGGCAGGCGATCACCGCGGCCTGGTCGGGCATGCCGCCGCGCACCTTCGGTGGGCGCGGGCCGAAGTTGCACGACGTCACCCACGGATTACCGGGGGCGATGCCGTTGTAGCAGGGCGCGGCCTGGTATTGCGGCGACGGCGGGTCGATCAGCGCCAAGGGCGCCACGAGAACCCCCACCGCGGCCGCGGGGGCCGCCAACCAAACCTTGAGGATGCTCATCACCCCAGGTTACGCGGGTATGCAACCGATTTCCGGGCGGTTAGGGATCCCGCGGCAGCCCGAGCAGCCGCTCGGCGATGATGTTGAGCTGCACCTCGGTGGTGCCACCGTAGATCGTGGTGGCCCTGCTGCCGAGCAGGTATTCGATCCACCTGCCCTGGATTTCGCCCGGTTCGGCGATCGCGCCGTCGGTACCGAAGGATCCCACCGCGAACTCCGCGTAGCCCTGACCGGTCTTCATCGACAGCAGCTTGGAGATGGCCGCGGCCGGCATCGGGTCGCCGCCGGCGAGGGTCAGCAGCGTCGAGCGCATGTTGAGCACCTTGGCCGCATGGCCTTCGGCGATCAGGTGACCGGCGTGGTTCTGTTCGATCTGGTCGAACTGCCCGTCCCGGACGAACTCCACGAACCCGTTGAGGGTCGCGAGGAACGGCGGCTCGCTGCTGCCGATCGACACCCGCTCCGCCGTCAGCGTGTTGCGGCTGACCTCCCAGCCACGGTTCACCTCGCCGAGCACCATCTCGTCGGGAACGAACACGTCGTCGATGAACACGGTGTTGAACATCGCGTTACCGGTCAGCTCCCGCAGCGGTTTGACGTCGACGCCTTCGCTGGTCATGTCGAGCAGGAAGTAGGTGATGCCATTATGTTTGGGCGCGCTTGGGTCGGTACGGGCCAGCAGCGCGCCCCACTGCGAGTACTGCGCCCCGGTGGTCCAGATCTTCTGTCCGCTGATCCGCCAGCCGCCGTCGACCTTGGTGGCCTTGGTGGTCAGGCTGGCCAGGTCAGAGCCGGCGCCGGGCTCGGAAAACAGCTGGCACCAAATCATCTCGCCGCGGAACGTCGGCGGCAGGAACCGCTGCTTCTGCTCGTCGGTGCCGAACGCGACGATCGACGGGATGATCCAGGCCGCGATCCCCATGGCCGGGCGCTTGACCCGGCCGGTCTCGAACTCCTGGGCGATGATGATCTGCTCGACGGGTCCAGCCGAGCGGCCCCACGGCTTGGGCAGGTGCGGCTGCACCCAGCCGCCCTCCGCGATCGCGGTGTTGCGCTCGTCGCTCGGAATCGATTTGAGCCCAGCGACTTCCGCGCGGATCTCGTCGCGCAGCTTCTCGGTGTCCGGGTCGAGGTCGATGTTGAGTTGGCGCATCCCGGTGCTGGTCGCAACGTCGACCACCTGCTGCGGGTAGTCCGCGAGGCGGCCGAAGGACGCCGCCAGCACCAGCGCGCGCCGGTAGTACACGTTGGTGTCGTGTTCCCAGGTGAAGCCGATGCCGCCGTGCACCTGAATGCAGTCCTGCGCGCAGTGCTGAGCGGCCACCGGGGCCAGCGTCGCCGCGACCGCCGCGGCGAACTCGAAAGCGCTTTCCTGCGCGCCGTTTTCGCCGCCTTCGCGGGCTTCGTCGATCGCGCGCGCGGCATCCCACACCGCGGCGGTGGCCCGCTCGGTCTCGGCGATCATGTTCGCGCACTTGTGCTTTACAGCCTGGAACTGCCCGATCGGGCGGCCGAACTGCTCGCGAATCTTGGCGTACTCCGACGCGGTGTCGGTGGCCCAGCGGGACACCCCGATGCATTCGGCCGACAACAGCGTCGAGATCAACGCGCGGGCCAGCGTCGGACTCAGGTTGTGCAACACCCGGTCATCGCCGACCTCTACCGCGTTGGCGCGCACATGGGCCACCGGCCGCAGCGGGTCGACGCTCTTGACGGGTTCGATCTCGAGTTGGTCGGCGTCGAGCACCACCCATTTGGAGCCGCTGGTCCCTTCCTCCAGCCCGGCGACGGGCAGCACCAGCACCGACGCCTGCGCGGCGCCCGGCACGGCGCGCACCTCGCCGCGGATGACGAGGCTGGCCGAATCCGCTTCGCCCTGCCGGGTGGCGGTCAGCCCGGAGTCGATGGCGTACGCGGCGATGGCGTTGCCGGATGCCAGGTCGTTGAGCAGCTTCGCGTCGGGGTCGTGCGCGGAGATCAGCGCGCTGGCGATCGCCGAGGGCACGAACGGCCCCGGCACCGCGCCGTAGCCGAACTCGGCCAGGACGATGGCCAACTCGAGGATGCCGAACCCTTGTCCACCGACGGATTCTGCCAGGTGCACGCCCTGCAGACCCTGCTCGGCGGCCGACTTCCAGTACGGCGGCGGGTTGGGGATGGGCGTCTCGAGCGCCTCGTGCAGCACCTCCGACGGCGCCACCCGTTCCACCAGGGACCGCACCGAATCGGCGAGGTCGTTGTGCTCAGTGCTGATTGCGATCGGCATGGTTGCCTTCCCTCGTGTCTTCTGACCCCAAACTAACCGGTCGGTTGGGACCGAGGCTACCTTGGCGCCGTCGGTCCCGAGCAGGCGTGGCACGCAATGCGACCACCACCGCGGCGGAGAGCAGCATCACCGCGCCGACCGCCCACATTCCGGCCCGTTCGCTTCCGGTGAGGTCGACCAGAGCGCCGGTGATGTACGGCGCAGCGAAGCCGCCGAGGTTGCCGACGGAGTTGATCAACGCGATCGCACCGGCAGCCGCCACCCCGGTCAAGAACCGCGACGGCAGCGCCCAGAAACTGGGGATCGCGCAGAACACGCCGAGCGCGACGACCGTGACCGCGATCATCACCAGGACCGGACCGTCCAGATACAGCGCGACCGGGATGGTCAGCCCGCCGACGAGCATCGGGATCCCGACATGCCATACGTGTTCAGCGGTGCGGTCGGCGTGCCGCGACCACAGGTACATCCCGACCGCCGCGCAGGTGTACGGGATCGCGGTGATCATGCCGACCTGCAGGATCGACAGCGTCAGCCCGAAGCTCTCCTGGAACCCGGAGATGATCGACGGCAGGAAGAACGCCAGCGCGTACAGGCCGTAGGCGATCCCGAAATACACCACCGCCAGTGCCCAGATCCGCGGGCTGCCCAACGCGCGTCGCAGCGGAAAATCGAAGTGCTCGCTGACCTGACGTTCCTCGTCGGCCAACACCTCGACGAGCCAGCGACGTTCCTCGTCGGTGAGCCACTGTGCATCCGAGGGCCGGTCGGTCAGGTAGAACCAGCACACCACTCCGAGCACGATCGCCGGGATGCCGCAGCAGATCATCATGAACTGCCAGCCGGACCCGAACAGCCCGTCGCCGACGTGTATCAACCATGCCGCCAGCGGTGTGCCGACGGCGGCGGCGATGGGGGTGGCGAGCATGAACATCGCGACGATGCGGGCCCGGTATGCGCTGGGAAACCAGCGGCTCAGGTAGAAGATCACGCCGGGGAACAGGCCGGCCTCGGCGACCCCGAGCAGGAAGCGCAACACCAGCAGGGTTCCGGCGTTGGGTGCGAACCCGATGGCCACCACCACGATTCCCCACGACACCGCGATGCGAGCCAACCAGCGTCGCGCACCGAACCGGTGCAGGGCCAGATTCGACGGCACCTCCACCAGGACGTAGCCGATGAAGAAGATGCCCGCGGCGAAACCGAACATGGTCGTCGAGAGCTGCAGGTCCTCGCTGATGCTGGCCTTGGCGATGCCGAGGTTGGTGCGGTCCAGGTAGTTGACGAAGTACAGCGCCATCAGGAACGGCACCAGGCGCACGATGACCTTGCGCACGGTGCGCGCCTGCAGCGGCGGGGCGTTAATGGGTCTGTCCGTCGACAGTGTTGACGACGTGCAGCAGCGGTTGGCCCTCGTGCAGCCGACGGCAGTTGTCCACCGCGTGGGTCAGGTAGCGGCGCATCGTGTCAACGGTGTACCAGGTGACGTGCGGGGTGAGCACCACATTGGACAGGCTCAGCAGCGGATTGTCCGGTGCGACCGGTTCGGTGGCGAACACATCCAGCCCGGCCGCGGCCAGCCGGCCGGCCCGCAGCGCTTCGGTCAACGCGATCTCGTCGACGATCGCGCCGCGTGAGGTGTTCACCAGCACCGCTTCGGGTTTCATCCGGGCCAGTGCCGTCGCGTCGAGCAGGCCCAGCGACCGGTCGGTCAGCGGCAGGTGCAGCGAGACGATGTCGCTGGCCGCCAGCAGGTCGGGCAGCGGGCGCCAACCGGGATGCCCGTCGTCTCGGGTGCTGGTGTGCAGCACCGCCGACGGCGGGGTGCCCATCGCGACGACGATCCGTTCGACCCTCTTGGCGATGTTGCCGTAACCGACGAGCCCGACCGTGCAGCCGCCGATGTCGCGTACCGTCTCCCCGAGGCTGGGATCGGCGGGCCAGCCCCGGCCTTCGCGGGTGGCGCGGTCCAGTTCGAGCAGCCGACGCAGCGCGGCCAGCATCAGCAGCACGGCGCCTTCGGCCACCGATGCCGCGTTGGCGCCCGGCATGTTGGCGACCGCGACACCCAGCCGGGTCGCGGTGTCCACGTCGACCGTGTTGACCCCGGCGCCCAGCTTGTTCACCAGCCGTAGCCGCCTGGCCTTCTGTAGGTCCGCACCGGAGATCGGCCGCAGCACATGCCAGATGACGTCGGCGTCGGGCAGTTCCCGATAGAAGGTGTCGTCGTCATCCTCTTCGCAGTAGCGGATGTCGAGCCAATCGGTGTAGGGGGCAAGGAATTCGGTGACCTTCTCGCCTGGGGAGAAGTGCGCGAGAACGCTTAATGCCATCGTTTCGCGATCCACGTGGCGATCAGATCGGCCTTCTCGCTGCGGGCTCCGGGCGTGGTGAAGTAGTGGTCGGTGTCCACCGAGCACTGCGTCTTGTCGGTGCTGGCCAGCGCGTCATAGATGCGTTTGGCGTCCGACGGGTACACCCCGGTGTCCTGTTCGGCGTTGATCACCAGTGCGGGGCAGTCGATTCGGGCAAGGTGCGGTTCGGCGCGCGTCTGCGCGTTTCGAAGGCTCCACATGCCGATCCAGTTGCGCAGCGTGCATGCCGAGGCGATGCCGTGTGCCGAGCGGTTGGCCTTCACCGGGACGCCGGCGTAGCACATGTTGGCCGGCCGTTTGGTCGGTTCCAGGCTCGGGTCCACCATGCGCGGGTCGGCCCAGGTACGCATCACCGTGAACGGGCGGTCCGAGTAGCCGGCGGCGCGCACGCGCTTGAGTTCGGTCTCGGCCCAGTCGGTGATCGCGTGGTTGCGGGCGATCTGCGCGGTGCGGTAGCGCTGCACGAACTCCGGTGAGTACGGTGGGCCGTTGTCCTCGCAGAACAGGTCGAGGTCGGGGTCGGTTGCCACGGCGTCGTTTTCGTCGATCACTGCACCGTCCATCCATGCGGTGAGCACGTCGGGCCTGCCGAGGTGCGCGGCGCTGGCGATGTAGCCGTCGGCGGGCGGCAACTCGGTGAGCCCGGCCGCGGGCCGCATTCCGGGTAGCGGCGTCACGTGCGGGTCGACCGCCTGGGCCTGGTAGGCCGCCATCAGCGATCCGCCGCCTGAGTTGCCAAGCAGCACAATGGTTTCCACGCCTGCCACGTCGCGCAGCCAGCGCACCCCGACACCGATGTCGACCAGCGCGTGGTCGAGTAGGAAGCTGCTCTCGAAGCCCCGGTAGCGGGTGTTCCAGCCTAGGAACCCGATGCCGCGGGTGGCCAAATAGTCGGCGAGATAGTGTTCGGAGAAATCGATCTGGTAGTGCGTGGCGATCATCGCGACCTTGGGTTTGCGCCCCATTCCGCGGTGGTACAGCCCCTGGCAGGGGTGGCCGCCGGCGCCGGCTCGCCGCGCGGTCGACGAGTCGAGTCCGACGAACTCACGGGTGACGCCGGGCGCGCCGGCGCTCACCGGTGTTCTGGTCATGTGGGCCCCCTGTAATAGATCGTCCGGTGAAAGATGTTGGCCAGCGCGGTGATGCATGCCTCGTCGTCCGGATTTTTCCCGTCGCCGCGCCCGACGGGGTTCTCACCGCCGCCCGACAACTGTGTGTAGCAGAACTGGTTGAGCATCGACACCAGCGCCACCGCGGTCAGGTGCGGATCGTCGTCGGTGCAAAAGCCTTGCCGCTGAGCGTGCTTGATCATCTTGGTGATCAACGCGATGGGTAGTGCGCAGATGTCCGTCCAGTACTGCGCGAAATCGTCGTTGACCATCGCCAGCTGCGACACGCTGATCATCTCGGCCAGCCGGTGGCGATAGGTGGTCCAGTGCGCAGTGGCCACCTGATAGGACCGTTCCCAGTCGGTAAGCCCGGGTTCCGCCGCGGACCGGGACCGCTTCCTGGCTTCGTCGCGGAACCGCACGGCCCACTCACGGACCATCGCTTCCTTGGAGTCGTAGTAGTTGTAGAACGACGCCGTCGAACGGCCCGCTTCGGCGGCGATGTCCGAAACCGTCGTGGCCAGAATGCCTTTGCGTGCGATCACCGCACGGGCCGCGGCGTCGATGGCGGCTTTGGTCTGCCTGCCGCGCACGGTCGGCAGCGGCATGCGCGGCGTGACGGTCATTCCGGCGGACTCCTTCACGGGCCGTTGCTCGAAACTGAACCTGATGTTAGATTCAGTTTGCGTTCTTGGCCAGAGGTTCGCCCGAGGAGGCGTGGCATGATCAAGCCCGACAATCCCAACTCCGAGTTCGAACTCGGCGGCATCAACCACGTGGCGTTGGTCTGCTCGGATATGGAAAAGACCGTCGACTTCTACAGCAACGTGCTCGGCATGCCGCTGATCAAATCGCTCGACCTGCCGGGCGGTATGGGCCAGCACTTCTTCTTCGACGCCGGCAACGGCGACTGCGTGGCGTTCTTCTGGTTCGCCGATGCCCCGGACCGGGTCGCGGGCATTTCGTCGCCTGCGGCCATCCCCGGCATCGGTGACATCGTCAGCGCCGTCAGCACCATGAACCACCTGGCGTTTCACGTGCCTGCCGAGAAGTTCGACGAGTACCGGCAGAAGCTCAAGGACAAGGGTGTGCGCGTCGGACCGGTGCTCAACCATGACGAGAGCGAGACGCAGGCATCACCTACCGTGCACCCCGGTGTCTACGTGCGCTCGTTCTACTTTCACGACCCCGACGGCATTACTCTTGAGTTTGCTTGCTGGACCAAGGAATTCACCGAACAGGACACCGTCACCGTGCCGAAGACCGCGGCCGACCGCCGCCCCCGCGTCACCGCCTGACGCGCCGAAAGGGACAACCGGGCGAGAAAGTGCGAGTAGATCGCGCCAAGACGTCGAGCTCGGCGCCCAAGAACCCCAACAGAACTACATCTGCGCGAGCACTTCGAGGGCGGTGGCCAGCTGTTCGACGAGTTGGTCGGGTTCGAGGTCGACGTCACCGGACAGCCAGGCGCTGATGGTCTGACCCACCCCGCCGACCGCGAAGTGCGCGCTGGCCTTGATGCGTTCGTCGCCCCCGGCGCCCATCGCGCCCGCGTGCTGAAACAGCAGGGCGGCGAACAACGCCGTCGACTCCGCGCGTTTGCGCACGATCACGGTGTTCGACAACTCGACGCTGAACAGGAGCCTGCCCACCCGCGCGTCCGCGGCGATGCTGTGCACGACGTTGGCCATCCCGGCGCGCGCCTGTTCCTCCGGTGGTGCCGACGCGACGGCGGCCTGCGTGGTGGAGGCGATATCGGCGACGACGCTGTCGAACACCGCGCCGACGAAATCGTCCTTGTCGGTGAAGCTCTCGTAGAAGTAACGCACCCCCAACCCGGCCTGTGCACAGACGGCGCGCACGGTCAGCTCGGCCGGGTCCTGGGCGCCGGCGCCCAGCAGGTCCAGGCCGGCGTCGAGCAAGCGGCGCCGGCGCTGCGCGAGGCGCTCGGCGGCGTCGACGCCGCGGTACGGCCGGACCTGTGCCATGCCCTACATCTTGACACCCGTCAGGCCACTGGGGCAATATCAGGAAACATAGGTTCTCACATTTGCCGATAGGGGTGACGATGACGGTCAGCGAGCCGATTGCGCATGTCGACCGGGCGGTCAGCGATCCGCCCAAGCCGGCACCCGTCGCCAAGCGTGGCCGAGGAGCGGGTTTCGACGACGGCCTGATGGGTGTCGCGCTGCTGGCCGGGGCCGCCAACGTGATCATGCAGTTAGCCCGCCCGGGCGTCGGCTACGGCGTGATGGAGAGCCGCGTCGAGAGCGGCCGGGTGGACCGGCACCCGATCAAACGCGCACGCACCACCTTCACCTATCTGGCGGTGGCCACGATGGGCAGCGACCAACAGAAGGCCGCGTTCCGCCGCGCGGTGAACCGTGCGCACGCGCAGGTGTACTCACTCGACGACAGCCCGGTGAAGTACAACGCCTTCGACAAGGACCTGCAGTTGTGGGTGGGCGCCTGCCTGTACAAGGGCGGCGTGGACGTCTACCGGCTGTTCGTCGGTGAGATGGACGAGGAAACCGCCGAGCGGCACTACGAAGAAGGCATCCCGCTGGGCACGACGTTGCAGGTCCCCGAGGACATGTGGCCGAAGGACCGCGCGGCCTTCGACAAGTACTGGCAGGAGTCGCTGGAGAAGGTGCACATCGACGACGCCGTGCGCGAGTACCTGTGGCCGATCGCCGCGGGCCGCCTCCGCGGGGTCAAGCTGCCCGCTCCGGTCCAGCGCCGGATGGACGACTTCAACCTGTTGATCACCGGCGGGTTCCTGCCGCAGCGGTTCCGCGACGAGATGAAGCTGGACTGGGACGCCGACAAGCAGCGCCGGTTCGACAGGGTGATCGCGGTCCTGCGCACCATCAACAACCTGCTGCCCCCGTTCCTTCGGCAGTTCCCGTTCAACGTATTGCTCAAGGATCTGGACTGGCGGATCCGCACCGGCCGGCCGCTGGTGTAGGCCGCCGGGCGCGCTGTCGTATTCGCGGCGTATAACCGCAAGTGTGCGCACTGACGACGACAGCTGGGACATCACGACGAGCGTCGGTTCGACCGCACTGTTCGTCGCCGCGGCGCGAGCACTCGAGGCGCAGAAGGCCGACCCGGTCGCCGTCGACCCGTTTGCCGCGGTGTTCTGCCGCGCGGTGGGCGGCCAGTGGGCCGATCTGCTCGACGGGAACGCACCCGACCATGCGCTGAAATCCGAGTTCGGCGCCGACTTCGTGAACTTCCAGGGCGTTCGGACCAAATACTTCGACACCTATTTCCGCGCGGCGGCCGAGGCCGGGGTACGTCAGGTGGTGCTGCTTGCCGCCGGCCTGGATTCTCGTGCCTATCGGCTGGACTGGCCCGACGGCACGGTGTGTTTCGAACTGGACCAGCCGGCGGTGCTCGCGTTCAAGCGTGAGGTGCTGAGCGGCTACACCCCCACCGCCGAGCGCCGCGAGGTCGCGGTCGACCTGCGCGAAGACTGGCCCCAGGCCCTGCGCGACAACGGGTTCGACGCGTCGGCGCCATCGGCCTGGATCGCCGAGGGTCTGCTCATCTATCTGCCCGCCGCCGCCCAGCACCAGTTGTTCACCGGTATCGACAGGCTCGCGGCGGCAGGCAGCCACGTCGCCGTCGAGGAAGCCCCGCCGATGGACGCCGATGCGTTCGAGGCCAAGCGCGAAGAGGAGCGGGCGGCCGGCGAGGAGGGCACCTTCTTCACGCTGGTCTACAACGAACAGCACGAACCCGCCGCCGAGTGGTTCGGCGCCCGCGGCTGGCGCGCTCAGCCCACCCCGCTGACGGAACTTCTGCGGGAGAGCGGCAGGCCGGTGCCCGCGCCCGACTCCGAGGCGGGCCTCATGACGACCACCATCACGCTGGTCAACGCGGTAAAACACTGAGCTGAACGCCCGCAGCGGCCCGACCGTGCGTCTCGACAAGTTAGCTTATGCAATGCTAACTTCAGCCAAAGTTTGCTTAGCCAAATCGAGGGAGACGACGGGGCATGCCCCTTTCGACGGGAATTGCCGCTGCGGCCCGGGTCGACCGCGATGTCGTCAGCCGGTTCGCCACGTGTTGTCGTGACCTGGGGCTGTCGGTGCATGACCGGCGACGGCCGACCGACCTCGCCGCCGCGCGCTCGGGATTCACCGAACTCACCCGCATCGCCCGTGACCAATGCGATGCCTGGACGGGGCTGGCGGCTGCCGGGGACACCAGCGTCGGCGTCATCGCGGCCGTGTGGCAGACCGTCGCGACCGCGGGAGTACTGCAGCGGGAAATCGAGCTCGGCGACGGCGACCTGGCGTTCACCTATGACACCGGCCTGTACCTGCAATTTCACGCCTCCACCCCCGACGACTTCCAGCTGGCCTACGCCGTCGCGTGCGGTGACGCGGGCGACTTCGCCGCGGCGGACGAACTCGTCGACCCGCTCATCGCCAGGCGGCCCGGCTGGCAACAGGCCCGCTGGGTACGCGTCGCGATGTACTACCGCACCGAACGGTGGTCAGACGTGGTTCGGCTGCTCAGCCCGATCGTCAACGACTCGACGTTGGACGAGACGTATGCCCATGCCGTGCGCATTGCGCTGGGCACCTCCCTGGCGCGGTTGGGCATGTTCGCCCCCGCACTGTCGTATCTGGACGACCCGGTCGGTCCCATCGACGTCGCGACGGTGGACGGCACCCTGGTCAAGGCCCTGTCGCTGCGCGCGCAGGGTGAGGACCTCGACGCGGCCGACGTGCTCGCCGAGCTTTACGCCGCCAACCCGGAGAACGAACAGGTCGAGCTGGCACTGTCGGACACCTCCTACGGCATCGTGCCGACGACCGCAGCGCGCATCGAGGCGCGCACCGATCCGTGGGATCCGCAGACCGAACCCGACGAGAGCGACTTCATCGACCCCGGCGCCAAGGAGCGCAAGGCGCACCTGTTGATCGAGGCCGAGGCCGAGCTCGCCGAGTTCATCGGCCTCGAAGAGGTCAAATACCAGGTGGCCCGGCTCAAGAGTTCGGTCGCCATGGCGATCCGCCGCCAGGAGCGTGGGCTGGCTGTCGCCAACCGCGCCAACCACCTGGTGTTCGCCGGGCCGCCCGGCACCGGTAAGACGACGATCGCGCGCGTCGTCGCCAAAATCTATTGCGGCCTAGGCATTCTCAGAAAAGAAACCGTGCGTGAGGTCCACCGCGCCGACCTGATCGGTCAGCACATCGGTGAGACCGAGGCCAAGACCAACGCCATCATCGACAACGCGCTGGACGGTGTGCTGTTCCTCGACGAGGCGTACGCGCTGGTGTCGACCGGTGCCAAGAACGACTTCGGGCTGGTGGCCATCGACACCTTGCTGGCCCGCATGGAGAACGACCGGGAGCGGCTGGTCGTGATCATCGCCGGCTACCGCAAGGACCTCGACGCGTTCCTCGACACCAACGAGGGGCTGCGCTCCCGGTTCACCCGCAGCATCGACTTCCCGTCGTACACACCGCATGAGCTCGTCGAGATCGCCACCCGGATGGCCGAGAAGCGGGACAGCCTCTTCGAGCCCGCCGCGCTGGCGCACATGGAGACGCTGTTCGGCCAACTCGCCGAGGGCACCACGCCCGACTCCAACGGGGTAGCGCGGCGCAACCTCGACATCGCGGGCAACGGCCGCTTCGTGCGCAACCTGGTCGAGCGCTCCGAGGAGGAGCGCGAATACCGGCTCGACCATTCCGACGCCACCGAGTTCACCGATGACGAGTTGATGACGATCACCGACGAGGACGTGACCAGATCGGCCGTTCCGTTGCTGCGTGGACTCGGCTTGACGGTGCCCGGATGAGCGCCGCCGACAACCAGAACGAATACCCCGCCCGCGGAGACCGCCGGGGTTTCAGCTCGCGCACACCGACCAACCACAACCCCGACCACGTCGGCTACCGGCGCGGCTTCGTCACCCGGCACCAGGTATCGGGATGGCGATTCATCATGCGCCGCATCGCATCCGGGGTCGCCCTGCACGACACCCGCATGCTCGTCGATCCGCTGCGCACCCAGTCGCGTTCGGTGCTCGTCGGGGCACTCGTGCTGGTCACCGGGCTGGCAGGCTGCTTCGTCTTCTCGCTCATCAGGCCGGCGGGAGAGCCGGGTAACGACGCGATCCTGGCCGACCGCACCACATCGGCGCTCTACGTCCGCCTCGGCGACAAGCTGCACCCGGTGCTGAACCTGACCTCCGCCCGGCTCATCGCGGGCCGCCCCGACAACCCCACGATGGTGAAGAGCGACGAACTCGACCAGTTCGCGCGCGGCAACCTCGTCGGTATCCCCGGCGCTCCGGAACGCATGGTGCAGAACACAACTCGAGACGCGGACTGGACCGTCTGCGACGGTGTCTCGGGTCCGGCGACCGGCGTGACGATGATCGCGGGCGCGCTGACCGACGGCGGCGAACGGGCCGGCCCGCTGCCCGACGACAAGGCCGTCCTGGTCACCAACGCGAACGGACCGAAGGCCGGCACCTGGCTGTTGTGGGGCGGCAGACGCAGCCCGATCGATCTGAACGACCGCGCGGTGACCGGCGCGCTCGGGTTCGGCGTCGAAACGACCGATGCCCGCCCCATCGCAGCCGGCCTGTTCAACGCCGTACCCGAGGGTCCCGCGCTGAGCGCGCCCGCCATCCCCGCTGCCGGTGAACCGCCACGCTTCGCGCTCCCGGTGGCCGCGCCCGTCGGGGCCGTCGTGACGTCGTTCGACGCGGACAACACGCTGCGCCACTACGTGGTGCTCAGCGAAGGGCTGCAACCCGTTTCGCCGGTCGTCGCGGCGGTGCTGCGCAACACCGACTCGTTCGGGCTCGATCAGCCGCCGCGTCTCGGCGCCGACGACATCGCCCGCCTCCCGGTGGCCCGCCTCATCGACGATTCGGCTTATCCGCGCCAGCAGGTGACGCTGGTCGACGCCGGATCGGCACCGCTGACGTGTGCCCAGTGGGTCAGGCCCGCCGACGCCACCAGCGGCAGGCTCGAAATGCGTTCCGGCGTAACGCTTCCGGTTTCTGAAGAGCTGCGCAGCGTGCCCCTGGTGGGTGCCGGATCCGGCGGCACCGCCGACCGTGTCGTGATCACGCCGGGCCGCGGCTACCTGGTGGAAAGCGCAGGGGCGTACTTCTGGCTGGCGGACACCGGTGTGCGGTACGGCCTCGACACAGACGGCGACCAGGAAACCCTCGCGGCGCTCGGGCTCAACCCGCCGCCGCTGCCGATACCGTGGTCGATGCTGAGCCAGTTCGCACCGGGCCCGACGCTGTCGGCTGCCGACGCGCTGCTGGCCCACGACGGGCTCGCCGCCGACCCCCGACCCGCCGTCGTGAGGGAGACCCCGTGAGCGAAGCTTGCGCGCGAACCATGGCCACCGAATGCGCCGAACGAACCTGCGAGGACCGCGCGTGAGCCGGCTCATCTTCGAAACGCGCCGCCGGATCCCGCCGCCGACGACGCGCCAGGGCACCATCACCATCGAACCACCGCCAGAACTGCCGCGGTTGGTGCCGCCGTCCCTGCTGCGCCGGGTGCTGCCGTACCTGATCGTCATCCTCATCGTCGGGATGATCGTGGCGTTGGTGGCCACCGGCATGCGGCTGATCTCCCCGACGACGCTGTTCTTCCCGTTCGTCCTGCTCCTGGCCGCGACCGCGCTCTACCGCGGCACCGACAACAAGATGCGCACCGAGGAGGTCGACGCGGAGCGGGCCGACTACCTGCGTTACCTGTCGGTGGTGCGCGACAACGTCCGCGCCCACGCCGCCGAACAGCGTGCGGCACTGGAGTGGTCGCATCCGGACCCCGCCCTGCTCGGCGACATCCCCGGCACCAGGCGGCAGTGGGAACGCGACCCCGGCGACGCCGACTTCCTGGTGGTACGCACGGGCTTACACGATGCGCCGCTGAACGCCATGCTGCGGGTGAAGGACACCGCCAACGAGATCGACCTGGAACCGGTGTCGCACAGCGCGTTGCGCGGCCTGCTCGACGTGCAGCGCACCGTGCGCGCGGTGCCCTCAGGCATCGACCTGGCCAAGGTGGCGCGGTTGACCGTGCTCGGCGAACCCGACGAGGTGCGGGCAGCGGTGCGCGCGTGGATCACCCAGGCCGTCACGTGGCACGACCCCGCGGTGCTCGGCGTAGCCGTGTTGTCACCGCGCATCGAAGAAGACGACTGGTCGTGGTTGAAGTGGTTGCCGCACACCGATATTCCTGGAGTTGCCGACGGCGCGGGCCCGGCGCGGTACCTCAGCAGTGACGCCGCCGAGATGCGGTCGATGCTCGCTGCGGCGCTCGATGACCGCGCACCGTTCGGCGCGGCCACCGAGTCCGGTGGCAAGCACCTGCTGATCGTCGTCGACGATCCCGACGTCGACCCCACCACCCTGGTACCCCGCAGCGGCCTGTCGGCGGTGACCGTCGTGCACCGCTCCGAAGAGCCGCCGCACCGCGAACAGTACGTCGACCCGGAGCGCCCGGTCCTGCACGTCGTCGCCGGGCGGCTCGAGCGTTGGCGCAGCGGCGGGTGGCAACCCTACGTCGACGCCGCCGACCGCATCGATGCCGCGACCGCGCGCCACGTCGCGCGGCGGCTGTCGCGATGGGACTCCAACCCCAACCACGCGCGCACGAGCAACGCCGGGGTGGCGACGTTCTCCACCCTGCTCGGCATTCCCGACGCCGCGGCGCTGGACGTGGCCAGCCTGTGGGCGCCGCGGCCGCGGGCAGAAGAGCTTCGGGTACCCATCGGTGTCACGGCGACCGGCGACCCGCTGATGTTCGACCTCAAGGACGAGGCCGAAGGCGGCATGGGGCCGCACGGCCTGATGATCGGCATGACCGGGTCGGGCAAATCGCAGACGCTGATGTCGATCCTGTTGGCGTTGTTGAGCACACACTCGGCCGACCGGCTGATCGTCATCTACGCCGACTTCAAGGGTGAGGCCGGCGCTGACATCTTCCGCGACTTCCCTCAGGTCGTCGCGGTCATCTCGAACATGGCCGAGAAGCGTTCGCTGGCAGACCGGTTCGCCGACACCCTGCGCGGCGAGGTGGCGCGGCGCGAACAGCTGCTGATGGAGGCCGGCCGCCGGGTGCAGGGCGCCGCGTTCAGCTCGGTGCTCGAATACGAAGCCGCGATCGCCGCGGGCTACGACCTGCCCCCGCTGCCGACGCTGTTGGTGGTCGCCGACGAGTTCTCGCTGATGCTGGCCGACCATCCCGAATACGCCGACCTCTTCGACTACGTGGCGCGCAAGGGCCGGTCGTTCCGTATCCACATCCTGTTCGCGTCGCAGACGCTGGATGTGGGGCGGATCAAGGACATCGACAAGAACACGTCGTACCGGATCGGGCTGAAGGTCGCCAGCCCCGCCGTCAGCCGTCAGATCATCGGCGTCGAAGACGCCTTCCACATCGAGGCCGGCCCCGAGCACAAGGGCGAGGGCTTCCTGGTCCCGACCCCCGGTGCGATGCCGGTCAAGTTCCGCAGCACGTACGTGGACGGCATCTATGATCCGCCGCGGGTCGAGAAGTCCGTTGTGGTGCAGTCGGTCCCGACACCGCAGCTGTTCACCGCGGAACACGTTGAGGCTCCCGCCGACACCGTGACGATCGTCGAACCCGCCGCGCACGAGGACCGCCCGCCGCGCAAACTCATCGCCACCATCGGCGATCAGCTCGCGCACTACGGCCCGAAGGCGCCGCGGCTGTGGTTGCCGCCGCTGGACGAGCCCATCTCGCTCGACGGTCTGCTGGCGCGCGCCGATGTACCCGAAGGCCAATGGCGTTGGCCGCTCGGCGAAATCGACCGGCCGTTCGCGATGCGTCGTGACCCGCTCGTCTTCGACGCGACGTCGGCGGCGGCCAACGTGCTGATCCACGGCGGCCCGAAGTCGGGCAAGACGACCGCGCTGCAGACCTTCATCCTGTCGGCGGCCGCGCTGCACACCCCGCGCGAGGTCACGTTCTACTGCCTGGACTACGGCGGCGGCCAACTGCGTGCGCTGGAGGACCTCGCCCACGTCGGCAGCGTCGCCTCGCCCCTGGAGCCCGAGCGGGTCCGGCGCACGTTCGGTGAGCTCGAACAGCTGTTGCGGTCCCGGCAGGCGCGCGGGCACAACGGCTCGGGTGAGCGCAGAGCCGAAAATGGAGAGGTCTACCCCCACGTTTTCCTAGCCATCGACAACCTGTACGCGTTCAGTCGGGACAACACCGACATGTTCAACACCCGAAACCCGTTGTTGGCCAAGGTTACCGAGCTGGTGAACACCGGGATGTCATACGGTATCCACGTCGTCGTCACCACACCGAACTGGCTGGAGGTGCCGTTGGCCATGCGCGACGGACTCGGCTTGCGGCTGGAACTCAAGCTGTCCGACCCGCGTGACAGCAACGTGCGCATCACCGGCGCGCTGCGCCGCCCCGCCGAGGCGGTGCCCGCCGATCAGCCGGGTCGCGGCCTGACGATGGCCGCCGAGCACTTCCTGTTCGCCCAACCGGATCTGGCCGACATCCCGGTGATCAACACCCGCTACCCCGGCGTCACCGCGCCCCCGGTTCGCCTGCTGCCGCACAACCTGGCGCCCGCGACGGTCGCGCCGCTGTATCCGGCGCCCGAGCGAGTGGTCATCGGCCAACGCGAGCAGGATCTGGCAGCGGTGGCGGTGGACTTCGCCCGCAACCCGTTGTTGATGGTGTTCGGGGACAGCAAGTCGGGCAAGACGACACTGCTGCGCCACCTCATCCGGACGATCCGCGAACACTCCACCTCCGATCAGGTGGCGTTCACGGTGATCGACCGGCGCCTGCATCTGGTGGACGAACCGCTGTTCGCCGACAACGAGTACACCCCGAACATCGACCGGGTGACCCCGGCCATGCTCGGCCTGGCCGGCCTGCTCGAAAAGCGGCGTCCGCCCGCGGGTTTGACGCCGCAGCGGCTCGCCGACTGGAGCTACCAGTCAGGAGAGCATGGCCACACCCACTATCTGATCATCGACGACGTCGACCAGATTCCCGACGCTCCGGCGGTCAGCGGCCCCTATGTGGGACAGCGGCCGTGGACAGCGCTGCTCGGCTTGCTCTCCCAGGCCAGCGAACTCGGGCTGCGCGTCATCGTCACCGCGCGCGCCACCGGTTCGGCGCACGCCCTGATGACCGCCCCGCTGCTGCGCCGGCTCAACGAACTGCAGGCCGACATCCTCATGCTGTCCGGCAACCCGCAGGACAGCGGAAAGATCAGGGGACACCGCTTCCGCCGCCTGCCCACCGGGCGGGCCATGCTGCTCGACGACGGCGACGACGCCACCTTCGTGCAACTCGTCAACCCCCTGGCAGACGCAGTTGCCGGAGGATCCGAGAGACAGCCAAGAGATATTGGAAGGGAGTTGAACTGATGACTCTGCGTGTAGTGCCCGAAGGCCTGACCGCGGCCAGCGCTGCCGTCGAAGGGCTGACCGCCCGGCTGGCCGCCGCCCACGCGGCAGCCGCACCTCTGGTCACCACCGTGGTACCGCCCGCCGCCGACGCGGTCTCGCTGCAGACCGCAGCCGGCTTCAGTGCCCATGGCGTGCAGCACAATACGATGGCTGCCCAAGGTGTCGAAGAGCTCGGAAGAGCCGGTGTCGGCGTCGGAGAATCGGCGGCAAGCTATGCCGCCGGTGATGCGATGGCCGCTTCGTCGTATCTGGTGTCGGGTAGCTGACCATGACCGCCCCCATCTGGATGGCGCTTCCTCCGGAGGTGCATTCGGCGATGCTGAGCAGCGGCCCAGGGCCGGGTTCGCTGCTGGCGGCCGCGGGGGCGTGGCAGGCGCTGGCTACCGAATACTCCACCGCCGCCGCGGAATTGACCGGTCTGCTCGGCGCGGTGCAGAGCGGTGCGTGGGAGGGTCCGAGCGCCGAGCAGTACGTCGCGGCCCACGCGCCGTATCTGGCCTGGCTGGCGCAGGCAAGCGCCAACAGCGCGGCGAGCGCCGCTCAGCACGAGGCGGCGGCGGCCGCGTACTCCACAGCCTTGGCGATGATGCCCACCCTCGCCGAGCTGGCGTTGAACCGCACCACCCAAGCGACGCTGATCGCCACCAACTTCCTTGGCATCAACACCATTCCGATCGCCGTCAACGAAGCCAACTACGTGCGGATGTGGATCCAGGCCGCGACGACGATGAGCACGTACCAGGCGGTGTCGGGTGCCGCGGTGGCCGCCAGCCCGACCACCCCGCCCGCCCCGTTCGTGCTCACCCCCGGCGTGGGGGAGGCCGGAGCGGCGGCGGCGACGACGCAGCAGTCGTTCGCGCAGGCGACCGCGGCCGATTCGGGTTCGGCGCTGGCGAACTCGGACATCATCGCGCAGCTGTTGCGGTTCGTCGGCCAGATCTACCAGGCCTACGGGCAGTACGTCTATCAGCTGTTCGAGCCCATCATCGAATTCATGGCCGATCCGATCGGTAACACCCAGCAGCTGATCGTCGGGCTGCTGACCAATCCCGGCCCGACGCTGGTCGCCTACGGCCCGTTCCTGATGGCCGTTGCCTACCAGGCTGTCTCGTGGGTCGGCGCTTCGGTCACCTATCCCAACCTGCTGCTGACGACGTGGATGGCCCCGCTGGCGCTGGGCATCGGCGGCTACTTCCTGCACCAGTACCTCAACCCGCCCGTCGCGCCGGTGCCCGAAGCCGCTCCCGCGCCGCAGCAGGCGCCCTCATCGGCACCCGCGCAGCGCGCCGACCCGATGCCGGTGGCCGCCACGGTCGCCCCGACGGTGCCCGCCGCCCCCGCGGCGCCTGCCGCATCGGTGGCCGCCGGCGCCGCACCCGCGGGCGGCGTGGCCGCCGCGGCCGCCGCACCGGTGGTGCCGTACGCCGTGGCGGGTCCCGGCCCCGACGAGGGTTTCACGCCCACCCTGCGCGAGGGCGCCGGAGCCAAGGCACCCGCATCCGATATCGCCGCATCCGCTGCCGCCGCGGCCGCGGCGGCAGCGCTGGCCAAACGCAAGGCGCGGCGGCGCCGCGCGGCCCCGGTGCACGAACGCCAGTACGCCGACGCGTACATGGACTACGAACCCGGCCCGGAGGACACGCCGCCGGAGCCGGTCCGCAAACCGCGGGTGAGCGCATCCGACAAGGGCGCGGGCCCGATGGGTTTCACCGGAGCGGCCACCAAACCGGAAACCGAAGGAGCGGCTGGGCTGACCGAACTGGCCGGCGACCCGTTCGGCGGCGGCCCGACCGAGCCGCTGCTGCCCGGCGACTGGGACACAGAAGGGGGCTCGCGCAACTGAGAAGACCGACCGACCGCCCAGTTACGACAATCCGAAAGGTAAATCCATGAGCCTCTTAGACGCTCACATCCCGCAACTCGTATCGTCGGAGGCGGCGTTTTCCGCCAAGGCCGCGCTGATGCGCAGCACGATCGCGCAGGCCGAGCAGGCTGCCCAGTCGGCGCAGGCCTTCCACATCGGCGAGTCCAGCGCCGCCTTCCAGGCCGCGCACGCCCGGTTCCTCGAGGTCTCCGCGCGGGTCAACTCGCTGCTGGACATCGCGCAGGTCAACCTCGGCGACGCCGCGGGCAGCTACGTCGCTCAGGACGCAGCCAACGCCAGCACCTACACCGGCATCTGAACCACGAACTGACCAGAGGGAGATCCTGATGTCCCAGATCATGTACAACTACCCGGCGATGCTGGCGCACGCGGGTGAGATGGCCGGATACGCCGGTGCGCTGCACGCCGTCGGCACCGACGTCGCCAGCGAGCAGGCAGCGCTGGCCGCGGCATGGCAGGGCGATACCGCCATGACCTACCAGGCTTGGCAGGCGCAGTGGAACGTCGCCATGGAGGAACTGGTCCGGGCGTACCGCGCCATGGCCACCACCCACGAGACCAACACCATGGCGATGAGCGCGCGCGACGCCGCCGAAGGCGCCAAGTGGGGCGGCTGAATTTCGGTGTCTGCTAACGCAGTCGAACTGACCGCGGAGCAGGCCTGGTTCATCGCTGATGTGTTGAACGCCGGGAGCTTTCCCTGGGTGCTCGCCATCACACCGCCCTACAGCGACCATGCAGCGCGTCCGGCGGCCGAAGCCAGGCTCACCGCGGAACTGGCGGAGCTGGGACTGATCACCGCGGACGGTGTCGTCAATCCCGATGTCCGTCACTGGATCACGCTCACCTGCCGGCCGCGACGCTGGCTGGAGCTGAGGTTCGTCAGCGGGTCGGGCAACATGCTGCGCGGACACGTCGGGCGCCGTGAGGACCAGACCATCGTGGCGCTGCGCAGCGGCGGGCTGGTGACGTTCACGGCGCTGGAGATCGACCATCCGCAGGCGCTGGTGCCGGTGCTGACCGCAGGTCTTACCCGGCGCTCACCGGCGACGTTCGAGGAGTTCACCATCCCCGCGCGCATCGGGGCCCGCGCCGACGAGCAGCTGCGCAACGGTGCGACGCTCACCGAAGTGGTTGACTTCCTCGGTATTCCGGTGTCGGCGCTGCCGGTGGTCGAGGCCGCATACACACCCAGCCGCAGCTACGTCGAGATCGTGGCCGGTGACCACCGCGACGGGCACCGCGTCAGCACGGACGTCGGCGTCAGCGTCGTCGACACGAGCGCCGGACGCATACTGGTGTACCCGTCGCGCGCCTACGACGGTGAATGGGTGTCCACGTTCACGTCGGGCACTTCCCTTGCGATCGCGACCGCGATCGAGCGGCTGACCGCGACCCTGCCTGACGGCGCGTGGTTCCCGCAATTGCAGTTGATTCGAGACTTCAACCTCGACCAGAGAACGGAACACCAGAGATGGCGTCACACAGTTCATTGAACGGCAGCGCGTCGCTGAAGGCGATGCCGATCGTCCGCGTCGCGGTCCTCGCCGTCGGTGACGGCGGTAAGGGCCGTGTCACCGACATGGTGCTGCCGACCGAGTTGCCGCTGCGCGAGGTGCTGCCCGCCGTACGGCGAATGGCGATGGCGGCCGACGGCGACGGCGAGCACCCACCGGTACCGCTTTCGCTCGCCCCGGTCGGCGGCGCACCGTTCAGCCTCGATGCGACGCTGGACACCGTCGGCGTCGTGGACGGCGATCTGCTTGCACTGCAACCCGTCCCGGCGGGGCCCCCGGCTCCGCGGATCGTCGAGGACATCGGCGACGCGACGGTCATCTTCTCCGCTGCGCGAGAACGGCCCTGGGGCGCACCGCACATCATGCGGGGCGCGGGCGTCGCGGTCATCGGGTTCACCCTGGTCGCCACCGCCTTGGCTACCGCGCACCGCATCGTCAACGGTGGCGACGGGGGCCTGTTCGCGGCGGCGGGCGTCGCGGCGTTGACGGTGCTGACCGCGCTGCTGACCAGGGCGCCGTTTCACCGGTTCGCCACAGCGATGTCGGTGACCGCGTTGGCCCCGATCGCCGCGGCGCTCGCACTGGCCGTGCCGGGCGAGTTCGGCCCGTCGCAGGTGTTACTCGCCGCCGCGGGCGTCACGGCGTGGTCCATCGTTGCCATCACCGTCGCCGAGCGCGGCATCGCGGTGTTCACCGCGGCCAGCGTCGTCGGGTTGGGCGCTCTGATCACCGGTGGCGCCGCGGCGATCTGGGAGCTGAACTGGGTGGTCATCGGATCGGTGCTGGTGGTGTTGGCGCTGCTGGCGATCGTGCAGGCGCCGCAACTGTCCGCGTTGTGGTCGCGGCTGCCCGTGCCGGTGATCCCGGCCCCCGGGGATCCGGCGCCGTCGGCGCCGTCGATCACGGTGCTTCGGGACCTGCCGCGTCGGGTGCGGATCAGCGACTCCCATCAAACCGGATTCATCGCCGGTGGCGTACTGCTGATCACCGCCGGTGCGCTGATCCTGGCTGCACCACAAGGTGTTTCGAATTGGACGTGGTACGTCGTCGGGGCGGTGGCATTGGGGACGGTGTTGAAGGCCAGGGTGTGGGACTCGGCGCCGTGCAAGGCGTGGCTGCTGAGCCAGCCGCTGCTCATGGCGACCGCGTTCCTCGCGGCGTTCATCGCGGAGGGCCGCTACACCGCGGCATGGTGGGCGCTTGCCGCGTCAGCCGCGGTGACGGTGGTGTGGGTGATCGCGGCAATGTTCCCGCAGGTGGCTTCGCCGGACACCTACTCGCTGCCGATGCGGCGCCTGGTCGGGTTCGTGGCCTCGGCCGTCGACGCGTCGCTGATCCCGGTGCTGGCTTATCTGGTCGGACTGTTCGCCTGGGTGTTGAACCGATGAGGCTTCGGTGAATCGCATCGGGTGGCGTCGGATTCTCCCGGCTGCGACGGCTCCGCTGGCTGTCGCGGTGGTGAGCTGCCCTGCGGCGCTGGCGATCACGCCGCCGGAGATCGACCCCGCGGCCGCCCCGCCGTCGGGCAGCGCAGGACCCGTGCAGCCGATGGCCCAGCGCGGCCCGTGCGTCACCACCGGCGTGCTGCCCGGCACCGATCCCGGCGCGATCAACCCGAACCAGGCGATGTTAAACGTCGGCGGCGCATGGGAATTCAGCCGCGGTGAGGGCCAACTCGTCGCGGTGATCGACACCGGGGTACAGCCCGGGCCGCGACTGCCGAACGTCGAACCGGGCGGTGACTTCGTCGAGTCGACCGACGGGCGCTCCGACTGCGACGGGCACGGAACGCTGGTGGCCGGCGTCATCGCCGGCCAACCCGGTCCCGACGGCTTCTCCGGCGTCGCACCGGGCGCGCGCGTGCTGGCCATCCGCTCGACCTCGGCGCGGTTCGCGCCACGCGACACCGGCGAGGACCCGGCCACCGCGCGCGTCGCCCACGACGTCGCCACGCTGGCAAGGGCAGTCGTCCGCGCGGCGGACCTGGGTGCGCGTGTCATCACCATCTCCGCGGTCACCTGTCTTCGGGCGAACGAGGCGGTCGACCAGAACGAACTCGGCGCCGCGTTGCGTTATGCCGCCGTCGACAAGGACGCGGTGATCGTCGCCGCGGCA
Source organism: Mycolicibacterium holsaticum DSM 44478 = JCM 12374 (assembly GCF_019645835.1). Taxonomy (NCBI): domain Bacteria; kingdom Bacillati; phylum Actinomycetota; class Actinomycetes; order Mycobacteriales; family Mycobacteriaceae; genus Mycobacterium; species Mycolicibacterium holsaticum. The sequence goes on along the minus strand of NZ_CP080998.1, from coordinate 5,103,248 downwards.
GGCAACAACCGGGCCGGGCTGAACCCCGGCTCGGCCTGCCCGTCCAACCCGCTGTCGGATCCCGGCCGTCCGGAGGATCCACGCAACTGGACGGGCGTGACATCGGTGTCGATCCCGTCGTGGTGGCAGCCCTACGTGCTGTCGGTGGGTTCGGTCAACACCGCAGGGCAGCCCTCGGAGTTCACGATGGCCGGCCCGTGGGTGGGCATCGCGGCGCCCGGCGAGAACATCACCTCGGTCGGCAACGCCGAGGGCGGCGGGCTGGCCAACGCGCTACCCAACGACCGTGGCGAATTGTTCGGGCTCAACAGTTCGAGCTTCGCCTCGGCCTACGTCGCAGGCGCTGCCGCGTTGGTGCGCAGTCGATTTCCCGAACTGACCGCACAGCAGGTCATCGACCGGCTGACGGCCAGCGCACAAGGCGCCGCCCGGGCACCGTCCAACCTGACCGGCGCGGGCCTCGTCGATCCGGTCGCGGCGCTGACATGGGATGTCAGCTCCGCAGGCGATATCGGCACAGCCGAACCCAAACCCAAACCGGTAGCCGCGCCGCCACAGCCGCCGGCTGCCGAATCCACCCCACGCACCGTCGCGTTCGTCGGCACCGGCGTGCTGGCCCTGGCCGCCGCCGCCACTGCCGCGGTCGCTGCCCAACGCAAGCGAAACACCGCGGCGCAGGCCGCACCTGGGAGGCATTCGAAGTGACCATCCGACTGGCGTTGACGCTGCTGGCTATCGTTGCCGCGGCGATGGCCTATCCATTCGACTCCACCACCGACCGTTGGGTCCTTGGCGTGGCCGTCGCCGTGGTGGTCGCGGTATTCGCCAGGTGGGGTGGGCTTTTCCTGACGACCAGGCTCGCACGCCATATCGCGGTGTGGCGGCGCAACCACTCCACACCCAAGCTGCAGCCCTCCAACGAAGCCACGGTGTTGCTGCGTATCGACGACCCGAACGCGGTGGGGCTGTCCTTGCCGCTGGTGGCCGGTTACGTCGAACGCTTCGGGGTCCGGTGCCAGAAGGTGCGCGTCACCAGCCGTGACCAGGCCGGTGTGCGCACGACGTGGATCAGCCTGACGCTCAACGCCGCTGACAACCTCACCGCGCTGATGGCCCGGTCACCCGAACTGCCGTTGCTGGCCACCACCGAGGTCCTCGGCCGACGGCTGGCCGACCATCTCCGCGAGACCGGTCTGCAGGCCGCCATCGTCGACGTCGCCGACCCGCCCGCCGGGCCGGGCCGGGAAAAGTGGCGCGCAGTGCACGACGAGCACGGCGTGGTGTCGGCATACGGCATCCCGGTCGACGATCGGCTGCCCGACCGGTTGAGCGAGGTGTGGTCGCGGCCCACCGAAACGTGGACGGCGGTGGAGTTCGCCGGTACCGCAACCCATCTGACGGTCACAGCGGTGTGCGCGTTCCGCACCCCGCAGGCCGTTCGGGGTGTGCCACTGGCTGGCCTGACCGCGCATCCGGGCATCCAGCGGCCGTTGCTCAACGCGTTGGACCCGCGGACCGCCGAGCGGCTCGACCTTGCGACCAGCCCACTGCCGACCGGGCTGTTGGACCGGATCGACTGGCCGGTCGGGTCGTTCAGCGAGCTCAGTCGAACATGAACGGACGCAGAAAACGCGTCATCCGCCGCAAGTAGTCCGGTTGGCTGACGTGCAACACGTGGTTACCGGGAAACCAGTGAAATGCGCAACGGTCCCAGTGTTCCCACAACATCTCGGCCTGCTCGGGCGGGGCCAGCCGATCGCCCAGACCGGTGATGATCAGCCGTCGCTCCTTGGCCACCACCGGCGCGTAGTTCAACGGTGAGGGGTACATCGTTGCCGCACCGGCCAATTCGTCGTCGGTGCGGGCGAGCAGGTTGCGCAACCGCATGACCTGGTTGGCCGGGAACCACTCGTCGGCCGTGCGATCCGGCGTGACCACAGGGACATTGGGAATCACTGCCTGGATACGGTCGTCCACGCAGGCCAGCAACGCGGCGGTGTAGCCGCCCAGCGACATGCCGGTCAGCGCGATCCGGTCCACCCCGGTGTACTCGAGGTAGTCGACCAGGGAACGGAAGTCGTGCACGGCCTGGGCCATCGCCTCGGCGAACCCCGAGAAGCCGTGCGCGAAATAGCCGTAACCGGAGAACGGGGAAAACCGTTCTGCGCGACGTCCGTGGAACGGCAGCGTCAGCAGCAGCACGTCGTAACCGGACCGGTAGAACCACGGCAGCGAGAAGAACAATCCGTTGAACAGGTAGGCCGAGCCCATGAAGCCGTGGATCAGGCACAGCGTCGGATGCGGCCCGTCGTCGTGGCGCCAATGCTGGGCGTGCACGACGTTGTTGCGTTGGTAAGCACGGCACCGGTCACGCAACGCGGGGTTGACCGCCTCGAAGCTGCTGTTGAACCGGATGTTGTGGACCTGCCCCTTGGCGATCCACTCGGCGACCGGGTCGGCGGGCCGCGAGGAGATCCGCGGTTCGACGGTCGGCGCGGGAAACGACAGCCGGGCGTCGGCCTCGTTGGCCAGGTCGGCGTAGAAGCGCAGATGGTCGCCCTCCGCGCGGGATTGGGACCGCAACGCGGCGCCGACGATCGTGGGCAGCATCGATGCGCCGATCATGGACGCGATTGCCGTGCGCAACGCGACGTCTGCCGCGGCCGACGAGTCGACGATGAGACGTTGGCGCAGTGTGAGGTCGACGCGCCGCGGCAGGCCGCGCGAGCTGGCGTCGTCGCCGGGCACATCGGGGACAGGGATGGGCGGATCGACCGGGGCGGCGTCCGAAGTGGTCACGTCCGCATGGTAACGCGGTCGCCGGTGCCGGGCCGGTGCCGGTGAGACACTGGCCTCATGTGGAATCCCGACGTCTACCTGGCGTTCGCCGATCAGCGCGGACGCGCGTTTTTCGACTTGATGTCGCGGGTGGGCGCCGAGACTCCGCGCCGGGTGGTCGATCTCGGTTGCGGGCCAGGCAATCTCACCGCCACGCTCGTCGAGCGCTGGCCGTCCGCGGTCATCGAGGCGTGGGACAGCTCACCGGAAATGGTCGAGGCGGCACGCGGGCGCGGGTTGGACGCCCATGTCGGCGATATCGCCGATTGGACCCCGCAACCCGACACCGACGTGGTGCTCAGCAACGCCACGCTGCACTGGGTCGCCGAGCATCGCGAACTGCTGGTGCGCTGGACCCGTCAACTCGGGTCGGGCTCATGGTTGGCCTTCCAGGTGCCGGGCAACTTCGATGCGCCTTCTCATCAGGTGATCCACGAACTGGCCGGGCGCGCAGAATGGTCGACTCTGTTGGGCAGCTTGCCATTCGGGGACGGTCAGGTCGACGACCCCGCCCGCTACGCGGGCCTGCTCACCGACGCCGGCTGCACGGTCGACGCGTGGGAGAGCACCTACGTCCACGAGTTGACCGGACCGAATCCGGTGCTGGAGTGGATCACCGGCACGGCGCTGCGTCCGGCGCGCAGCCGGCTCACCGACCCGCAGTGGCAGCGGTTCCGCGAGGAGCTGATCCCGCTGTTGAACCAGGCGTATCCGATGCGACCGGACGGCAGGACGTTCTTCCCGTTCCGGCGGATCTTCGTGGTGGCTCGGGTGGGCTGAGCCCGGCCGAGTGTGGGGTCGTGTCACGCTCGCGGCGCTTCGGGCGTGCGGGTAACGCACGTTCGGCGGAGCGGTTTCACGGGTGATAGGGCACGCCGACCGCGCGGAAGACGTACTCGGGCGGCACGTCGAACGCCAGGGACCGGCGGGGCAGGCGCATCAGCAGCTCGTCGGGCAGCGACTCCTTGTAGTGCAGGGACAGCTGCCCCTCGCACCGCGAATCCACCGCGTGCAGGTCGACCTCGATGAAGAGGCCGGTCTCGGACAGCTCGGCGGTGACGGTGCCTGCCTGCGGGGCGTCCCAGCGCTGATCGACGGTGCGGCCGGCGAGCTTCGGCACCGATGACAGCGTGGCCAGCACCCGCTCGTTGGTCAGCACCAGCGAGCCGACGTAGCTCGCGATGTCGCCGTTGGCGCGTTTACCCGGGATCTTTCCGCTGAAGCGGCGTGTCACGGGCACGTACTCGGCCAGGTGGATGATGCCCTCCGCGGCCACCTCGGCGCGCAGTTCGGCGGGTAGACCGCCGATGCGGAACAGCTTGCGCAGAAATACGGCCATGTGCAGCCACCCTAATCCGCGACGCATCGCAGGTGGTAGAGCTTATGGGTGGCACCACACAAGCGCTGGCTGATCGGCTCGGCGCTCGCAGCGACCGCGGGGTACGCGCTGCTGTGGATCGGCTACGCCCAGCAGTGGCGGTGGCTGAGCGACCTCGACAACGCGCTGCTGGAGGGCTTCTACCGCTACGGTGACGCACGCCCCGGCTGGGTGCTCGGCTGGCACGTGTTCTGCACCGTGCTGGGACCGATGGCCTTTCGGTTGGTGACGCTCGTCGTGATCGTCGTTGCGCTGGTCCGGCGCAACGTGCGTATCGCGATGTTCCTGCTCATCACGGTCGAACTCAGCGGGCTCATCACAGAAGCCGCCAAGCGTGCCGCCGACCGGCCGCGCCCTGCCACCGCTCTGGTCCACGCCATGGGCTCGGCGTTTCCGTCCGGCCATGCGCTGGGCGTAATGGTGGCCGTGCTCGCGCTGCTGAGCGTGGTCCTTCCGGTCGTGCGCAGGCCGCTACGGGCGTGGCTGGTGGTCCTCGGCGTCGTGATCGTCGTCGCGATCGGGTTGGGTCGGGTCGTGCTCAACGTGCACCATCCCTCCGACGTGCTCGCCGGATGGCTGCTGGGGTACGCCTATTTCGCCGTCTGCCTGGCCATGGTGTCGCCGACGCAGCCGATCACGGAACCGGACGAAATACCGGAAGCACCCGGTACCGCGTGACGAAGCTGGCCTCGTCGCATTCGGTGCCGACCTCGCCGTCGTGCGCCAGTACCGTCGTACCGTCGACCACCGTGAACTTGAACTCCGGCACCCGCAGTTCGTGGTACAGCGGGCTGCGTTCGAGGCGTCCCGTCGCCGCCGCGGCGAGTATGCGCAGCTTGGCCCACGGACGGCCGGTCTCCAGGATCCGGATGTCGAGCAGGCCGTCGTCGATGCGGGTGCGCCGCGCCGGGGCGAAACCCGACGGCAGATACGTCGAGTTGCCGAGGAAGAACAGCGACGTCTGCAGCGTCTTGTTGTCGTAGCGGATCCGCACGGGATCGTCGTGTCGCAGCGTGTGGTACATCGCATACACGCTTGCCAGCGGCTTGCCGATCCGGTGTTCGTACTTCTCCCGGGTCGCAACGAACGCCGGGTAGGCCCCGATGCTCGCGGTGTTGATCACCATGCGGTTGTCGTTGAGGCAGACCAGGTCGACGCAGGCGACGGTGCCCTGCTGGATCGCCTCGACGGTCTTGGCCACGGTGTCGCAGCCGATGTCCTTGGCGAAGTGGTTGAACGTCCCACCGGGAAACACCGCCAGCGGGATGTCGGCGTCGAGCGCGACGCCGGCCGCACACGACACGGTGCCGTCCCCGCCGGCCACGGCAAGCACCTCTGCACGCTCGGCCGCAGAGCGCAACGCCTCCTCGATGTCGTCGTCATCCCCGAGTTCGACAATCTCTGTGCGCGGCAATGCTTTTCGCACCTGATCGATGACCTCGGCCCCGGCGCCGGCACCCGAGGCCGGGTTGACGACAAGCACCGTACCCGCGCCGTCGGGACGCTTGGCGGCGCCCACCCACAGCGGGTCAGCGGCCGGAATCTTGGTCGGAACCACCGGCGGCACCACCCGCCCGCCGAGCACGGCCACCGCAGCACCCAGGCCGAGTCCTGCAAGGACGTCGCCGGGGTAGTGCGCGCCGGTCGCCACCCGCGACATCCCGACCAGGCCGGCCAGCAGTCCCAGCGCCAACCCGAGCGGCGGGCTCTCCAAGCCGACGCCGACGGCGAACGCCGCCGCGCTCGCCGAATGCCCCGACGGCAACGAGTTCGACGTGGGCGTGCGTCGTGCGCGCCGCGCCAACGGCACCAACCCCCAGTTGGGCCGCGCGCGCTTCCACACCCGCTTGGCCACCTGGTTGGTGACCAGGCTCGTCACCGCCAGGCTCAGCACGCCGCGCGTCGCGCCGCGACGGACCGACGGCCCGCCGACGGCCCCGAGCACCGCCGCGATCGCCAACCACAACTTCGAATAGTCCGCGGCCCTGGTCAGCCGGGGCATCACCGCGTCGAGCAGCGGGCTGGGCGAATCCGCGATGGCCTCGAACACCTCACGGTCGAGCGTGCCGAGCCCCTGACCGATCTGTCGGATGCCACGGTGCCGCCGTACGGGCAGTAAGTCCATGCCATCAACTTATCCAGCGGGCGCGCGGCTTAACCCAAACCGCACGCGCGGCCACTTAGCATGGTCCGGTGCGCCGACTGCTGATCGTGATGTGTGCCCTGGTGGCGCTGATCGGCACCGCCCCGCGGAGCCATGCCCAAACCCAGCCGTGGTTCGCCAACTCCGTCGGAGCCGCAACCCAGGTGATTTCGGTTGTGGGCGTCGGCGGTTCGAAAGCCAAGATGGACGTCTACCAGCGTACCCCGGCCGGCTGGCAGCCGATCGGAATCGGCATTCCCGCCTGGATCGGAGCCAAGGGCATGGCGCCGCAAACCCACGACGGTGAAATGAAAACCCCGATGGGGATCTTCACGCTCGACTTCGCGTTCGGCACCGCCCCCAACCCCGGCGGTGGTCTGCCCTACGTCCAGGTCGGCTCGGATCACTGGTGGGACGGCGATATGAAAAGCCCCACCTACAACACCATGCAGGTGTGCAAGAAGGTGCAGTGCCCGTTTGACACCGACCCGGCCAGCGGCACCGAGAACCTCGACATCCCGCAGTACGTGCACGCGGTCGTGATGGGCGTCAACAAGGACCGGGTGCCGGGCAACGGCGGTGCGTTCTTCCTGCACGCCACCGACGGCGGCCCGACGGCAGGATGTGTGGCCATCGACGACGCCACGCTGGTCAAGATCATGGCGTGGCTGCGCCCGGGCGCGCTGATCGCGATCTCGAAATAGCCGTCAAAGATTAAGCGCCCGACCGGGTTTCACCTTGAAGTTCAACCCTTCGGTGGACATCGAAGCATCGTAGGTGCGGTCGTAACCGGTTTCGCAGATCTTCCAGCCCTCGCTGGTGCGCCGGTAACGGTCGTGGTAGAAACCGGCGCCGATCAGCATGAAGTTGAAATCCGGTGCGATCACCCGGTCCTGTAGGTACCAGGTGCCGGTCGCCTCGTCGCCGGCCACGTTGATCTCGGGATGGGTGACGCGGTGCTCGGTGATGATCTCCGGGCCCAGTGAGTTGCGCATGAACGTCACCAGCTCATCGCGGTTGGTGAAGTGGTGCTCCTCGCCGATGGACTCGCCGTATCTGCCCACCACATCCTCGGTGAGGGTGTCGGCGAACTCGTCCCAATATTTGGTGTCCAGCGCGCGCAAATACCGGTATTTGACCTGTTTGATGTCGTCTATGTCACCCATGGTCGACATTGCAGCACAACCGCAGCCCGCCGCATACAGTGCCACCATGAAATTCGTCGACGGTTACGTCAGATCGCCCCTTGCGGGCCTCGCGCCGTGGATCTTGATGGGGATCATCAACGGTCCGGGCCGCTTCGAAGAGGCCGCCTCGGTCGCGCTGGCGTTGTCGCTGCTGACGCTGTGGGTCGGTGTGCGCCGGGGCGTGCCCGTGCATCTTCTGGAAGTGTTCACCGTGGCCTATTTCGGCGTCCTTGCCGTGCTGGGCTTGGCGGCCTCCGACGGCGCCATCGAGTGGCTGCAGCTGTGGGCCGGGGCGTTGAGCAGTGTGGCGCTGGCCGCGTTCGCGATCGTGACCTTGCTGGCCCGCAGACCCTTCACCCTTGCCTACGCGAAGGACACCACACCCGAGGAGTACTGGGACAGCCCGATCTTTCTGCGGATCAACTACGTCATCTCGGCGGCGTGGGCGGGCGCGTTCCTGTTCTCCGCGATCGTCGGCGTGTACGGAGACGCGGTGCTCGGGGACAACGACAACTTCTGGACGGCATGGGTTCTGCCGATCGGTGCGCTCATCTTCGCCGTGTCGTTCACCGAGTTCTATCCCGATTACGCGATGGGCGAGACCGCGTCAGTCGCCGGGGTCTTCGACTGGTTCCCGCCGTTTGTCACCGCGGTGGGCATCATCGGGTGGGTGACCGACGCCCTGCCCGACGCGGTGGCCATCGCGCTGATCGCCGCCGGTGTGGTCGGCTCGGCGGTGATGCGGAAGCTCGTCCCGGACAAGCCGGAACCGGAACCTACTGCGCCGCAGTGAGGTTACGTGTCGCAGGGCCTTCGAGCAGCGTGCCGTCGGGGGCGAACCGCGACCCGTGCAGCGGGCATTCCCACGATTCGTCGGCGTCGTTCCAGTTCACGATCCCGCCCAGATGCGGGCACACCGGCGACACCCGGTGCTCGACACCGTCGACGACGCTGCGGGCCTCCAGGTCCCACGGCGGGCCGCTGACCACACCGCCCTCCTCGGGCGTACGGTCGGTGATCCGCGTCGCCGGGGTGATCCAGCCTCTGGTCAAATACAGCGCCACCTCCAGGTTGAGCTGCATGGCCTTGGGGATGCCGGACAGTTCGTGCGGGCTCCAACTGGCGAACGCCTCGGCCCAGTCCATCCGCCCGCCCAGGATGCGGCTGGACAGCGCCAGCGCAGCCGCCGTCCCGTTGGTCATGCCCCATTTGTCGAAACCCGTCGCCACGAAGATCTTGTCGTGGCCCGGCAGGATGGGCCCGACATAGGGCAGCTGGTCAATCGGCGTGTAATCCTGCGCCGACCAGTAGTTGGTCTGCATCGCGCCGGGGTAGTGCGTCTTGGCCCACGCGTCGAGTTCCTGCACCGACGACGCCGGGCTCTTCTCGTGGCCGACGGGATGACCTGCACCGCCGACCAGCAGCCGGTCCCCGTCGGGCGTCGGCGCGTAGCGGATGGACCTGGTAGGTGAATCGGCCGAGATGTACATTCCCCGGGTGATGCTGCCGGGCACCTGGTAGGCCATGCAGTATGAGCGGCTCGGCTGCAGGCGGGCGAAAAACCCGCCTCGGTCGAGAATCGGAATGCCTGTTGCAAGTACGCATTGCTTTGCGTGCGTGTCGAATTCGGCACCGTCGCTGGTGCGCACGCTGAGTGAGAGGCCGTCACCGTCGTTGGACACCTTCTGCACCCGAACGCCTTGTGCGAGCCGCCCGCCGCGTTCGTCGAGTTCGACGATCAGACTGTCCAGCAGCGGCATCGGGTCGAACTGCGCCTGATCGGGCAGCCGCACCGCACCGGCGAACGGGAACGGCACCCCGTCCTCGTCCCTGGCATCGTCCGCCCACGTCGCATCGAGGCCCACCGACTTGCACGCGGCCAACTCCTCGCGCGCTGTCGACAGACCTTTTTCGGACTGGGCGTAGGTGTAGGCGTCCTCGCGCTGCACGGAGATGCCGTGGGCCGCACAGTGCTGGACCAACCATTCCTGGCCCTCGCGGTTGCCGTCGAGGTACTGCTTGGCGGTCTTGACGCCGTGCTTGCCGACGATCTTCGACATCTTCGTGCCCTGCAGCAGCGAGATCTTGGCCGTGGTGTTACCGGTCGCGCCTGCGCCGGCGAACTGCGCTTCGAGCACCAGGACGTCCTTGCCGGCGCGGGCCAGCAGGACGGCGGTGATCAGCCCGGTGATGCCCGCGCCGACCACGACGACGTCGGCAGAACGGTCGGCGTCGACCATCGGGTTGGATGGAGTCGCGCGGTTACCGCGGTTTGCTAGCCACAGAGATGTCATGGCCTGCCTAGTACCCGTTCACGACGGGCCAAAACCGTGACGGCCGAACGTCGTTGGACCGGAGTGTCTGACGGGTTTCGCCAGGCCGGACGGCTATCGTGTGGTCCGTTATGAGCGACCCGTTGGGGTTGTCGATCGGGACGACGAACTTGGTCGCGGCGCGCGTCGGCAATCAACCTGTGATACGACGTGCCGTGCTGGCCCGTGCCGACGGCACGGTGTTGAGCGGTTTCGTGGACCGCGTCGGCGACGCCGTTCCCCTGGTGGCCGCCGACGGATCGACCCATCCCGCCGAACAACTGTTGGCCGATGCGTTGACGGAGTTGGTCCAGGCCAGCGGGGCACAACCGTCGACCGACATCGCCATCGCGGTGCCCGCGCACTGGGGCCCCGCAGCGCTGCGCGCGCTGCGCAACGCGATGCGCGCCAATCCCGTGCTGGCGCCGAACGGTACGCCCGCGCGGCTGGTGTCCGACGCCGTTGCGGCGTTCACGGCGCTGAACGTGAACCCCGGCCTCACCCCCCACGGGGTCGCTGTGCTGCTGGACTTCGGCGGCGGCGGCACCAGCATCACGCTGGCCGATGCGGGTGCGGGGTTCGAGCCGATCGACGAAACCACGCGCTACCCGGACTTCTCCGGCGACCAGATCGATCAGGCACTGATGCGCCTGGTGCTCGACCAGATCGCGCGGACCGGGGAGGCAGATCCGGCAGGCACCGCCGCGGTCGGTTCGCTCACCCGGGTGCGCGACGAATGTCAGCGCGCCAAGGAGCGGTTGTCGACCGAGGCGGTGACCGAGGTTGTCGCAGAACTGCCCGGACACCGGTCAACGGTTCAGGTGTCCCGATCACAGCTGGAGTCGCTGCTCGCCGACCCGCTGACCGGAATGTTGGCGGCACTTGACGATACGTTGCAGCGCAACAGGATTGACTGGCGAAACGTGTCCGCGGTGGTGACGGTCGGTGGCGGTGCGAGCATTCCGCTGATCGGTCAGCGACTTGCCCAGCATTCGGGCGCGCCGGTGATCACCACACCGCAGCCCGCCCTGGATGCCGCCGTGGGCGCCGCGCTGTACACCGCATACGGCGCGGCCGCGGCCGCCGAAACCGGGCTGGCCCCCGCCGCGGCCGCCGAAACCGGGCTGGCCCCCGCCGCCGACGCCGCCACCGGGCTGGCCCCCGCCGCCGACGCTCCAACGGGGCTGGCTCCGGCTCCGCTGACCGACTTCGATGCACCGCAGTCGCCGACGGTCGGGGCACTGGCCTGGTCGCAGGACGACGACGGCGCCGAAGAACCGGTGCCATATACCGGCCCGCAGTCCTACGACACCGGCATGACAGCGATGCGTCCGCCCGTGCAGTACGTGCCGGCGACGGGCCCGATCGACGAGCCCAGCACCTGGCAACGGCTGCCCGTGCTGGTCTTCGGCGTGGCCGCCGCCGTCGCGCTGATCGCCGTCGGCGGGGTGGCGATCGCGCTCACCAGCGCGACCGACAGCACCGACACCACCGACCCGCCCAACACGTCGGCCGCCCCCGGTCCGCCCGCGTCGCCGCCGCCGACCAGCGAATTGCCGCCGAGTCCGCCCGTTGAGACGGTCACGGTGACCAGCGACCCGCCGCCTCCACCCGAGACCACCCAGGCGCCGCCGCCGCCGACGACCACCGTCGTCACGACGACCACCACGCCGCCCACGACCACCACCACAACGACCACGACAACGACCACGACAACGACAACCACGACCCCGCCGACCACGACGACGACACCGACGACCACGACCGCCGCGGTGACGACAACACACCTGGTGGTGCCGGGCATCGGGTCCATCCCCATTCCGGTACCCAACAACCCCAAACCGCCTGTGCCGTAGCGCGCCGACAGCGTTCGGCCCCGGTCAGCGCGGGTAGGGGTATTCCGGTTCGTGGAATCGGTTGATGATCGGGATGCGTTCGATGATCCGGTCACGCAGCCGCGGCTTGGGCTGCGGAACGTAGGCCGGCTGCGGTGGGGAGACGTAGGCCGGGGGCGGCGGTGGCGGCACATACGCCGGGGCGGGCGGTGTGTAGACCGGTGCCGCGGCCGGCGGAACGTACTCGGGTGCGGGTGCGACGTATTCGGGCGGGTCGTACACCGGTTCGGCGACCGGAGCCGCCGGCGGCGGCGGAACCGCGACGGCGATAGTCTGCGCGAGCACCGGGCGCGCCTCGGCCGGCGTTGACACCTTCTTCTCGGCCGGCGTCGACGCACCGTCGGGTTCCTCGACCGGGTTCGTCGCCGAGGCGGCCTCCGGCTGCCCGGATGGCGCACCGGGGGACAAGCTCAGCCCGACGGCGACCGACAGCGACACGACGAACGTCACCACCGCGGCCGCAAGGACCGAAGCCAATGCCCCCACCTTCGACGGCACCTTCGTCCCGGCGGAGTGCAGGCCGTTGACGGCGCGCGCCGACGCCAGCGCCGCGCCCCGGGCCAGTGCCAAATCGGCGTCTGCGCCCGAGAGGACCGGTGCCTCGGTCACGTCGCCGAGGGTGGACACGATCACGTCGAGGTCGTCGGCCGAACCGAGGACGAAGATGACGTCGGGCTGCCAGTCGTCGAGCTGCGACAAGGCCAGCACACTGCTGGGCAACTCCACCGCATCGGCACCGTCGAGGGGGCGGGCGATGCGGTCGACCGTCACGCCGTCGGGCTTGACCACGGCGACCACCGCAGCATCGGGCTCCACGACGCATACCGCGAGGTTGTCGTATCCGCCGATGTCGGCGAGGCCCGCCGCCAGCACGTCGGCGGCCTCGAGCTCGGAAACGGCGATCACGTTGGCGAAGCCCCGCACCGCGAGCGCGTCCAGCACGCCGGAGGCCGCGGCTTCAGCCTCGTTTGTCCAGGTCGCACCGATGGCGTGGACGGGGCCGTCGGCCTCGTTGGCCAAGATCACGTCCAGCAGATCCTCGGGTTCGACGGCCTCGGTGAAGCCGCAGGCGCCGCGGTCCGCGGTGTCACCTTCGCCCGTCGTTCCTTCGACGAGCACCCAACGAACAGCGCTGGAAGTCATCGATAGACCCAGCACGTGGTTCATGGCCATGCCCCCATCCTGCTGACGATCGAATCAGACGTTACCTCTCCCGTCAGAGGCGGTAGCCATTCCGTCAGGGCCGAAACGTCACGCCGCCGTCGACGCTGATGGTCTGGGCGGTGATGAAGCTGCCGTCATCGGAGAGCAGCAGGGTCGCCAGCGCGGCGATGTCATCGGGTGCCCCGAAGCGTGACTTGATCATCTGACGGGCACGTGCCTGCTCGACGACGCCGTCGGGCATCGGCTGATCGTCGAACTTGTAGTGCCAGATCAAACCGGGGGCGATGGCGTTGGCGCGGATGCCCTTCGGCCCGTACCTGCGGGCGATGTGGCGCATCAGCGCGAGCTCTGCGGCCTTGCTCATCTGGTAGGAGACCCGGGTGCTGGCCGCGTTGTAGGCGTCGGCTGACGCGGTGAACACGATCGCGCCACCGCCGCTGTCGATCATCGCCGGGATCGCGTGCTTGGCGCAGATCACGAAACCTCTGGTGTTGACCCGCATTACGTCGTCGAACACCTCCAGCGGCAGCTCGACGACGCCGCCGGGAAGATACGCGTCGGCGGTGTTGGCGAAGTTGAGGTGCAGGCCGTCGAGGCGGCCGAAAGTGCGCACGGCCAGCCCTACGATGGCGGCCACGGAGGCCTCGTCGGCGCCGTCCAGCCTCACCCCGCGCACCCGCTGACCGGACGGGTCGACGTCGGAGACGACGCGCGTCACCAGGTTCTCGTCGAGGTCACCGACGACCAGTCGGGCGCCCTCGTCGGCGAAGCGCCGCGCCAGGCCGTTTCCGATGCCGCCCAGACCAGCGAGGATGACGACCTTGTTCGCAAGCATGCCGACCACGAGTGATTTCCCCTGCGCCCATTGACAGAAGTCAGTTTGATTAGCTAGACATGCTACACACGCAGCAGTTACGTGTTACGTGTGCTGCGAAAGGGGTAGCTCCCTGATGACCGAAGTTCGGCGGGAACGGTCGAAAATAGCGCATATCATCCGCACGTTGGCGATACCGATCGTGCTCGGCTGGATCGCGCTGACGGTCGTCACCAGCGTCGCCGTGCCGTCGCTGGAAGACGTCGGCGAAGCGCACACCGTGTCGATGAACGCCCACGATGCGCCCTCGTTCATCGCGATGAAGCGGGTGGGCGCCGACTTCGGTGAGTTCGACTCCGACAGCAACGCGATGGTGGTGTTGGAGGGCGACAAGCCGCTGGGCGCCGACGCCCACCGGTACTACGACGACCTGATCGACAAGCTGCGGGCCGATACGGCCCACGTGCAGCACATCGCGGACTTCTGGGGCGATCCGCTGACCGCGGCGGGCGCGCAGAGCAATGACGGCAAGGCCGCCTACGTACAGGTGTATCTGCGGGGCAACCTCGGCGAATCGCTCGCCAACGAATCGATCGCGGTGGTCCGCTCGATCGTGGACCAGTCACCACCGCCGCCCGGTGTCCACGTGTACGTCACCGGAACCGGTTCCCTTGTGGCGGATCAACATCACGCCGGGGACAAGAGCGTCGTCAGGGTCACGCTCATCACGCTGGCGGTGATCGCGGTGATGCTGCTCTTCGTCTACCGAGCCGTCATGACGATGGTCATGGTGATGCTGATGGTGTTCGTCGAGCTCGGTGCATCACGCGGGATCGTCGCGCTTCTCGGGTATCACGAAGTCATCGGGCTATCGACGTTCGCGGTAAACCTGTTGACCCTGCTGGCGATCGCGGCCGGAACCGATTACGCGATCTTCGTGATCGGCCGCTACCAGGAGGCCAGGGGAGCCGGTGAGGACCCGGAATCGGCCTACTACACCATGTTTTCCGGGACCGCCCATGTGGTGCTGGGTTCGGGGCTGACGATCGCCGGCGCCATGTTGTGTCTCAGCTTCACCCGGCTGCCGTACTTCAACACGATGGGCGTGCCGTGCGCGGTGGGCATGTTGGTGGCCGTCGTCGCCGCGTTGACGCTGGCGCCCGCCGTGCTTGTCCTCGGCGGCCGCATCGGCCTTTTCGAGCCCAAGCGCCAAATCGCGTCGCGCGGGTGGCGCCGGGTGGGCACCGTGGTGGTGCGCTGGCCGGGTCCCATCCTGGTGGCTACCGTGGCACTGGCCCTGGTGGGTCTGCTCGCCCTTCCCGGCTACAAGACGAACTACGACCTGCGCAACTACATACCGCGCGACGTCCCGACCAACGTCGGCTACGCGGCCGCCGAGCGGCATTTCAACCCCGCCCGGCTGAACCCTGAGCTGCTGTTGATCGAAAGCGATCACGATCTGCGCAACTCCGCCGACTTCCTGGTGATCGACAAGATCGCCAAGGCGGTGTTCCGCGTGCCCGGAATCTCCCGCGTGCAGGCGATCACGCGGCCCGAGGGCAAGCCGATCGAACACACCTCGATCCCGTTTCTGATCAGCATGCAGGGCGTCACCAACCAGATGAACCAGAAGTACCTGCAGGACCGCATGGCCGACATGCTGGTTCAGGCCGACGAGATGCAGACCAACATCGACACGTTGGAGAAGATGTCCAATCTGACCCAGCAGATGGCCGACACCACGCACAGCATGGTGACGAAGGTCAAGACGATGACGATCGACATCACCGAATTACGGGACAACATCGCCAATTTCGACGATTTCTTCCGGCCGATCCGCAATTACTTCTACTGGGAGCCGCACTGCTTCGACATCCCGATCTGCTGGACGCTGCGGTCGATCTTCGACACGCTCGACGGCATCAACACGTTGACCTACGACGTGCAGCAACTCGTTCCCGACATGGAGCGGCTGGATTCGCTGATGCCGCAACTGGTCACGTTGATGCCCCAGCAGATCGAATCCATGAAGACGATGAAAACGATGATGCTGACCATGTACGCCACCCAGAAGGGCATGCAGGATCAGATGGCCGCGGTTCAGGAGAACTCGACGGCGATGGGCGATGCGTTCGACGCGTCGATGAACGACGATTCGTTCTACCTGCCGCCGGAGGTCTTCGATAACGAGGACTTCAAGCGCGGCATCAAGAACTTCATCTCACCGGACGGCAAAGAAGTTCGCTTCATCGTCAGCCACGACGGCGATCCGGCCACCGTCGAAGGCATCGAGCGCGTCGACGACATCAAACAGGCGGCCAAAGAAGCCATCAAGGGCACTCCGCTGGAGGGGTCCACGATCCTGCTCGCAGGCACCGCCGCGACATACAAGGACATGCGCGACGGCTCCAACTACGACCTGGTGATCGCCGGTATCGCGGCGGTGGCGCTGATCTTCACCATCATGCTGATCATCACCCGCAGCGCGGTGGCGGCGTTCGTCATCGTGGGCACGGTGCTGTTGTCGTTGGGCGCCTCGTTCGGGCTCTCGGTGCTGCTGTGGCAGCACCTGCTGGGCATCGAACTGCATTGGATGGTGCTGGCGATGTCGGTGATCCTGTTGTTGGCCGTCGGTTCGGACTACAACCTGCTGCTGGTGTCGCGTTTCAAGGAGGAACTCGCGGGCGGCCTGAAGACCGGCATCATCCGCGCGATGGCGGGTAGCGGTTCGGTGGTGACCTCCGCAGGCCTGGTGTTCGCGGCGACCATGGCCTCGTTTGCCTTCAGTGAGCTGCGCATCATGGGTCAGGTCGGCACCACGATCGCGCTGGGCCTGCTGTTCGACACGCTGATCGTGCGGTCGTTCATGACCCCGGCGATCGCGGCGCTGCTGGGCAGGTGGTTCTGGTGGCCGCAGATCGTCCGCCGCCGTACCGCACCTGAGCTGGGCGATCGCTCAGAAAAGCCGACAATGATTGCAGCAAATGTAACGAATTGATATAGGCTGCTGCCCGTGGGTCGGCATTCCTTAGCCACAAAGCGGCGTAGGCCGCCGATAGGCGTGGCTGCGCTCATCGCCCCGGCGGCTTTGCTCTTCGCGGTGGGGAGCGACGTGCCCTCACCGGCTGAGACCGTCCGCGAGGCCGAACCAATCGCCGCACCCGTCGAGACCCAGCAGAGCCCCGAGAACGCGGTGCCCTGCTGCGTCGAGCTGGTCGCCGCGCCGCCGATCGCGCCGCCGTTCATCGTCGACCAACCGGATGCGACGCCGCCGCCCGGCGAGGTGTTCGCCGCATCGCGCCTGCGCATCGTCGATCGGTCCCTGCCCGCAGGGATCGCTCCCGAGCGGGGTCTTCAGGTCAAGACAATCCTGACCTCGCGCGCCATCACCGAGGCGTTCCCCGAGATCAGCAACATCGGCGGTGTCCGACCGGATTCCCTGAGATGGCATCCCAACGGCCTGGCCCTTGACGTGATGATTCCCAACCCGACCAGCGCCGAGGGCATCGCGCTCGGCAACGAGATCGTCTGGTACGTGCTGCGCAACGCGAAGCGGTTCGGGATGCAGGACGCGATCTGGCGCGGCGTCTACTACACGCCCGACGGCGCCCAGGGATCCGGGCACGGACACTTCGACCACGTCCACATCACCACGATCGGTGGCGGCTACCCCGACGGCGACGAGGTGTACCTGCGCTGAGCCCGTCCCGTGCTGTCGCGGCGCTGAAACAGCGAGCGGAGCTGTGCGGACGCGGATTGCGCAGCGTTCAGCGCGATCTCGAGCTCAGTGATGCCCGGCGTCGTGTTCCTGGCTGTCGGGGCCGGCGGGGATTCCTGCAGTAGGCGCATCCGGCGCGGCGGGCGCGGGTACGCACGTGGGGGTGCCGTCAACGACGGATTCGCTTCCGGTGCAGGCGGGTTCGGCCAGTGACCGTGACGGCGTTTCGTTCAGCGCGCCCACCGCGGGACCCGCAACGAGCGCGACGCCGACGGCGGCTGCAGCGATGATTCGGCTGGTAGACCTTGGCAGATCGAACATTTCACACCTCTCAAATCGAGGAGTCGAGACTATCGGCGTGAATTGTCCGGTGTTGGAATTTCGGAAATAAGAACCGCAGAAACCCGGTACGAGAAGGTCGGCGCTGCGCGCTCGATGACCTTCCCGTACCGGGTCTGACCTGCTCGGCCCTACTCTGTGGCGCGCCTGCGCCGCCCCAGGAAGAGGAACAGTGCGATCGCGGCGAGTCCGAGTGCGCCGCAACCGGCCGCCGCCGCCACGGCCACCGTGGTCCACGAACTGGAGTGGTCGGCCTCGTTGTTGAGCAGCGCGACGTCGTAACCCGGCAGCGGGCTCTCCGAGGGGGCGGTGATGCCGGGCAGTTCTTGGGACTTGGTGATCACGAACATCCGCTCACCGTTGGGGGCCTTGGCCCACTGTCCCCACGCCGGGGTCTCCTCGTCGAGCAGCACCTTGTGGGCGCCCACCTGCGGGTCGTCGCCCAGATCGGTGAGTTGCCTGACCCGGAACGGCTTGGACGTCTCGTTGGTGTACTTGATCCGCACCAGCACGTTCTGGAAGGTCCGCAGCTGTGGCGGCTTCTGCGGCGCCGGCTGCCCGGGGGCTGGCAGATATCCGCCGCCCGAGAAGCTTCCAATCGAAACCTTCACCGGCGCACCCGATTCCGGAGTGGTCATGGCGGTGAAGTTGTACACCCCCGGGTTGCTTGCGGTGAGCGCGACGCGCTGCAGCGGCGGCACGGTGACGATGCGCGGTGCGTTGCCGTACGTGTACATGATCCGCAACGGTGTGCGGTACGGGTTGGTGATGATGGGTCGGTAGTAGCGGTCGTAGCCGACCCATTGTGAGTTCCATTGGGAGACCGAGCTGGACACGGTCAAGGACTGGGCCGTCTGCGTGAACTCCGTGACTTCAGCAGAACTCGCCGGTTCTGGATCGACCGCAGTCGTCGGCAGCCCCTTGGTCAGGTCGAGGTCCTCGTCGGCCACATCACCGGCGTCGACCTGCGGGCCGGTGACGTCGTCCTCGGCAGGTAGCTCAGCACCCAGGTCGAACCCGGACATGTCCTCGAGGCCGGGGTCGGCCTCGGGTTGAGGTTCCTGGTAGACGGGCTCGGGCTCGGGCGCTTGATAGACCGGTTCGGCCTCGGGCTGCGGTTCCTGGTAGACCGGCTCGGGCTCGGGTGCCTGGTAGACCGGTTCGGGCTCGGGTGCTTCGTAGACCGGTTCGGGCTCGTAGACGGGCTCGGGATCAGGTGCGCTGTAGGAGTAGTCAGGCTCGCTGTAGGAGTAGGAGCCGCCGTCGTAGTCGTCGTAGGGATCAGCGGAGGCGATGGCGCCGCTGCCGAGCAAGACCGATACGGACAGCGCGACCGAGGTCGCCACGATGGCGCCGCGGCGAACGAACGCGGTATTGATGGTGAGGCTCATGGTGTCTCCAATCGGGTTGTGTAAGCTCGGATTTCGAAGATGGATTGGGCGTCGGTCACGTGGTGGCCACCACCAGTTGGTGGCCGTACATGCCCCATGCCCTCTCGAAGTCGCGGATCGGCACCTGTTCGTCTGCGCCGTTTTCCGGCCCGCTGTCATTGAGGTGGACGATGCCGTTGGCGGTGTCGACACCGGTGACGACGACGGCGTGAATCCCGTAGTCGCCCGGGTCGTTCCAGATGATGTCGGCGTCGGCCATGGCGAGGACTGCCCCGCTGGTGTCCAGATATTTCTCCAGGGCGGCCATTCCGGTGTCATAACCGGTCTCTGCTGCCTGGTCGTCGTCGATGTAGACGGCATTGAGTCCGTAGACCGACATCAGGACCGGAATGTCGGCCTGGTCGGTGCCACCACCGGTGTTGGGGTCATCCAGGTTGGCCGGCTTGATGTAGATCGATCCGGGGTGCGCCTGGCTGGGCGTCGCCGCCGCCACCCCGACGATCTCTTCCTCGGAGGGGGTCGTGCCGTTGAAGTAGCCGATCAGGTGCGCCGCGGCCATGATGGCGCAGTCGTCGTAGGTCTGCTTGCTCCAGTTCTGCGCCCCGGCCTCGGGGTCGCCGTGTAGGCCTGCCGTGACAGAAGTAGCGGCGGCGGCCGGGCCAGCGAAGCCGATGACGGCGGTGGCCAGCGCGGCGGCGGTGACGGCGCCGATGGCGCACAGTTTCATGGCGAGTCCTTCCAGTTCCGATGCCGCGAAGCGCGGCTGCTGGAAGAAGCCTCAAGGGCGGTCCTTGACAGATTCTTGGAAAATTCTTGATGCGCCCACGTGTGCACGCCGGACGGTAGGGGAGGTCAACCGACCTTGCGCAGCTGGAACGGGCTATGGGTCAGGATTCCGCCCTCACAGCCGTAGTTGGAGTCCGAGGTCAACACCCCGCTCAGCGTCACCGGATCGACCGACATCGACACCACCGCCGGCTCGTAGCGCCCGTCATCGCAGATCAGACCGCCGGGCTTGGAGACCGTGAAGACCCAGCGGCCACCGGAGAACGTGGTGGGGGTGTGCCAGCCCTGGTTGCTGGCCACCGTGCCGGTACACCCGCTGGGGCCGCAGCTCGTCGTGATCGTCCACACGTTCATCGGATCGCCCCCGACTCCGCTGTAGGTGCCGTTGAGCAGCGCCGGATCGGCAGTGGCGGTGCCGGCGAGGGCGACGGCCGCGATCGCGGGCGCGGCGGCGACGGTGGCCAGGGTGCGCAAGACCTTAGTCATAATGCTCAGCAATTTAACGGCCGTGTCATCAAGATCGACGCAGCGGCGCGCTCGATTCCCGGTTGTATCTGTCCTGTCGCCGAATCGAAATCGGCGATTCAGATCAGGACTACCCCTGCTTGCTCGTCGCGGTCGGGCGCATCGTGTAAACCGCGCCGTCGGCCGGATAGAGCGACTTCCCGAACGGTCCGTTGTAGCGGGCGTTCAATTCCATGAAGAATGTGCCGCCGTCCGGGTCGGGCTCGACCGTCTCGATGACGCCACGTATTTCTAGGTAGCGATAGGGCTCGTCGGGATCGTGAATCGACAGCGCCACAGACGGATTGGCTTCGACGTTGCGGTGCTTCTGTTGCTTGGTCGAGAACGAGAACCGCAATGTCGTGCCGTCCCACAGGTACCAAACCGGATTTGACTGTGCGGTGCCGTCGGGACGGATCGTGGCCAGATGCCCGAACAGGGGACGCTCGAGTAGATCCCGGTGGCTGGGGGGAATGGTCGTCATGTCATCGACCAACGGCGGCAATGGTCGATCGCATTCCGGCTTGACGCCGGCGACACGAACCGAACCTCCACAAAAGGCGGTTCGGGACGCCTACCCGCTTCTCCGGAAAACCGCGGTCACCAGCGTGTTCATCGGTAGGATCCGGCGAGGTGATCGACCACAGGCACCGTTGCCGGCGAAAGCGAGACCCCGTGATGCCAACCCGCCGATCGTTTCTTGGACTCCTCGGGGGCGGTGCGCTCGCCGGTCCCGCGCTGGTGACAGTGTTTGGTACCGGCGAAAACGTCGCCGCCGCGTCACCTGCGGTGGCCGGGACAGTGCGCACGGCGTTCAACTGGGTGCCGGAGGTCGGGTGGGCGCCCTGGTACCTCGCCGATGCGAACGGTCTCTTCACAACCCAGGGCGTCACCGCGCCGTTCGTGTACAGCGGCCCGAATGACCGGCCCGTGGACCAGGTCGTCAGGGCCGGCGAAGCCGACGTCGGGGTGGCCGCCGACGAGTTGCAGCTCATTCAGGCCAATCGGCAGGGCGCCGACTTCGTCATCCTCGGAGCGATGTACCAGCGTTCGCCGAACGGCTTCCTATGGCTCGCCCAGACGCCGATCGCGGCGCCCCGCGATCTCGTGGGAAAGCGGATCGGACTGAACAGCGGGGACCGTGCCCGTGTCAACGCGGTGTTCCGGATCAACGGCTTGCCGGCCGACTACCAGGCCGTCCCGATGGGCCTCGACCCGCAGCCGCTCGTTGACGGTGCCGCCGACGTGATGACGTGCTACGTGACCAACCAACCGATTCGGCTGCAGTTGCAGGGCATCGCGGTGAGGTCTGTCCCGTACTCCGACTTCGGGCTGAAGTCCTACGGCGGCGTGCTGTTCGCGTCGAGGCGGTATGTCGAGACCAATCGCGACCTGCTCACGCACTACTTCGCCGGGCTGCTCGGTGGCGTCGATGCCAACGTCGCCGATCCCAATGCGGTACTTCCCATGCTCAAGGCCATAGATCCCAATGTCGACCTCGCCTACAGCGAGGCCGGCAATCGCGCGTACAACGCCTTGCTCGACTCTGACTACACGAAGACCCACGGGCGCCTGATGATCGACCCGGCGTTCGTGGAGGGGCAGGTGTACCCGAGTTATATCGCGGCGGGCGAGACGAACCTGCCGCCCGTCTCCCAACTGCTCGACCCGACGGTGATGGCCGACGCCCACACACTGCTGTAGATCTCGCTGGAGCCGGTGACGGGAATCGAACCCGCGCTCTCAGCTTGGGAAGCTGATGTTCTGCCATTGAACTACACCGGCCTGTTTAGGCACGAAGGCTAACATTCCAGCGGCTAGGCTCGTCGGGTGCTGCTCTCCGACCGCGACATCCGCGCCGAAATCGCCGCCGAGCGGCTGGGCCTCGACCCGTTCGACGACAGCCTGATCCAGCCGTCGAGCATCGACGTTCGCCTGGACAACCTGTTCCGGGTGTTCAACAACACCCGCTACACCCACATCGATCCGTCCATCCAGCAAGACGAGCTCACCACCCTGGTGCAGGCCGATCCCGGCGAGCCGTTCGTGCTGCATCCCGGCGAGTTCGTGCTCGGGTCGACGCTGGAGCGGTGCAGCCTGCCCGACGACCTCGCCGGCCGCCTCGAAGGCAAGTCCTCGCTGGGCCGTCTCGGTCTGCTGACCCACTCCACCGCGGGCTTCATCGACCCCGGCTTCGCCGGGCACATCACCCTGGAACTGTCCAACGTCGCCAACCTGCCCATCACGTTGTGGCCGGGCATGAAGATCGGGCAGCTCTGTCTGCTGCGGCTGACCAGCCCCGCCGAGCACCCTTACGGCAGCGCCAAAGTCGGCTCGAAGTATCAGGGCCAGCGCGGGCCGACGCCGTCGCGCTCGTATCAGAACTTCCTCAAGTCGACGTGACGTTGGCTCTGCGGTGAGGCCAAATTTCGGCCGGTTTTCGCGCCCTGCGCGCAGCACGAAATGACTAGCGCGCACGGACGTCGATCCGAGTAGGGTCGAAGTGCCGGCACCGACTCTTGACCGCCATCAGCTAATGGCACAGTGCAATGTAACGACGAGCCTGTCCATGCCGATGAAGTACTAGTCGCCGGTTTGCGCCAAATTCGAAAAGCGACGACGACCTAGACAGCGTAGCAAACTCATTGGAGGATTCGTGGACATCGTGTTGGGTGTGTCGATGACACCTACGACGGTCCGCATGGTGCTGGTCGAAGGCGAGAAGGCCGACGGGGTCACCGTCGATCACGACGTCTTCGAGGTCCAGGGCGAACCCGGATCAGCAACCTCAAGCGCAGCCAGCCAGGTGATCGACGCTGTGCTGGGCACCAAGGAGAGCGCCGAAACCGGCGGGCACCAACTCAAGTCCATCGGGGTCACCTGGAGCGACCACACCGAGGCCGCGGCGCTGCGGGAAGCGCTGGCCGCCCGCGGCATCGACGACGTCATGCTGGTCGCCGACGGCCACGCCGCGGCGGCGCTGGCCCAGGCGGTGGGCCGCGCGGTGGGATACGACACCACCGCGCTGTTGTTCATCGACCGCGACACCGCAACTCTGTCGGTCGTTGAGACCGACGACGGATCGGTCGTCAAGGTGCTCAGCCGCACCCTGCACAGCGACGACGCGATGGCGGTGCTGACCGAGATGGCCGCCGCCGTCGACGCGCAGGAGTCGCCGCCGCAGGCGATGTTCGTGGTCGGCTCCGGCGTCGACATTGCCTCGGTGAAGAACCACCTCGAACACCTCGTCAGCCTGCCCGTCAGCGCCCCGGACGAACCCGACCTCGCGCTGGCCCGCGGCGCCGCACTGGCCGCCGCCAACGCCCCCGCGTTCGAAGCGTCCACCGTCGGGCTGGCCTACTCTCAGGACCCCGACGGCCCCACGGCCGGCAGCGCATACGCCGCGTTCGCCGGCGCCGCCACGCAGATGGCCATGGTCGACGGCGCCGAACCGCTCGTCGACGATGGCGAGCCGCAGACCGACCTTCAGCCGGTCGGCGGCGAACGCAAGCCGTTTCTGCTCGTCGGCAGCGCGCTGACATCGATCTTCGTCGTCGGCGTCGTGGCCTTGGTCATCTCGCTGGCCGTCAGCATCCGCCCGACCGCCGACCAGCGCCCCAGCCCGGGGCAGAGCGCGATCGTCCCGAGCACCGTGGCCCCCGCACCGCCACCCGTGCAGCAGGAAGCCAAGCCGGCCGAGGCACCACCGCCACCGCCGCCGGCCGAGACGATCAAGGCCCCGATCCCCGTCGTGCAGGAAGCTCCCCAGGCCCCACCGCGAACGGTGTACGTCGAGGCGCCCGCGGCCCCCGCCCCTGCGCCTCCGCCGGCAGCACCACCGCCACCGCCACCCGCGGCGCCTGCGCCCGCGCCCGTCCCTGTGGCGCCCGCGCCGATCCCGGCACCGGTGTACATCCCTCCGCCCGTGTACAGCCCACCGCCGATGTGGTACCCGCGGCCGCAGAATCCGTGGAATCCGCCATGGCGCCCGCCGCGGCCGACCTATGACCCCCCGACGTCCACCTGGGACCCGCCGTGGGAGGAACCTGAGGCGCCGCGAAGCCCGCGGTGGCTGCCGTCGCAGGGCGGCCCCGGCTCGGGGAATTCGTCGGGATCCCGCGGTTCGGGTGACTACGGGTCCGGATCGCGCGGTCCGGGCGGTTCCCACGGGCCGTCCGGGCGCGGCGGTTCGGGCGGTTCGGGCCACAACTGCTTCCTGATATTCTGCAGCTAGTTATCTGCGAAAGCAGTTGAGCGGCAACTCGTTGGAGTGTCATCGTGCAAGATGGTCATCCGCATCGCCGACGCAACGGCCCGGTCAAGCTACGGGTTCGGTGGGTGGCCATGCACGGGGTGGTGCGGATGTTCTCCCGGCTGGCCGCCCGTCGCGGTGACCCGCAGGGCAGGCTGATCGCCGATCCCACGGTGCGCACCGATCCCGTCTCGTTCATCGAGGAAGTGCGTGCGCGCGGTCCGATCGTGCGCGGTCGGGCCGCCTACCTGACCGTCGACCACAAGATCGTCAACGATGTGCTGCGGTCCGACGACTTCCAGGTCTTCGCGATGGGGTCGACCCTGCCCAAGCCCCTGAAATGGCTGGCCGACCACACCAAGACCGACCTGCTGCATCCGCTGGAACCGCCCTCGATGCTGTCGGTCGAACCGCCGGATCACACCCGCTACCGCAAGCTGGTGTCATCGGTGTTCACCACCAGAGCCGTTGCGGCGCTGAGGGATCGGGTGCAGGAGTCGGCTGATGTCATGCTCGACGAGATCGCCGGGGCCGCCGGCGCCGTCGATATCGTCGAGCGCTACTGCGGGCAGCTGCCGGTCAGCATCATCGGCGACATTCTCGGAGTGCCCGACGAGGCGCGCCCGCACATTCTGGAGTTCGGTGAACTCGGCGCCCCCAGCCTGGACATCGGGGTGCCGTGGCAGCTGTACCGCCAGGTCAACCGCGGCATCGAGGGGTTCAACGACTGGCTTGTCGACCACCTGGCCGAGCTGCGGCGCAACCCGGGCGATGATCTGATGAGCCAGATCATCCAGGCCAGCGACGACGGCGCCCAGCTCAACCAGAAGGAGTTGCTCGCCACCGCGGGTCTGGTGCTTGCCGCGGGCTTCGAGACGACAGTCAACCTGCTGGGCAACGGAATTCGCATGCTGCTGGACGCTCCCCAGCAGCTGGAGACCTTGGCAGCCAGACCCGAACTGTGGCCCAACGCTGTCGAGGAGATCCTTCGACTCGACTCGCCTGTGCAGCTCAGCGCGCGAATGGTGCGCAGGGACACCGACATTGCCGGCACCAGGGTGCGGCGCGGCGAAGTCGTCATCCTCTATCTCGCCGGCGCCAACCGCGACCCCGACGTCTTCGAGGACCCGCACCGCTTCGATATCGAACGGGAGAACGCGGGCAAGCACCTGTCGTTCTCCGGCGGCAGGCACTACTGCCTTGGCGCCGCGCTGGCGCGGGCCGAGGGCGAGGTCGGGCTGCGCACGTTCTTCGAACGCTTCCCGGATGCCCGGCTGGCGGGCGACGGCAGCCGCCGCGAGACCCGGGTGCTGCGCGGGTGGTCGTCGCTGCCGGTCACGCTCGGCAAGGCGCGCACCCCGATCGGTTCGTCGATCTAGCCGCGGCGATTGGGTTAAGTTCGGGGCGTGGATTTCCGAGCAGCGCTGCTCGACCAGACCCGGGCCTTCGGGGAACTGATCCGCAGTGCAGACCCGTCAACGCCGGTTCCGACCTGTCCGGACTGGACCCTAAAGCAGCTGTTCCGTCATGTGGGGCGTGGAAGCCGGTGGGCCGCACAGATCATTGCCGAGCGCAGGACACAGCCTGTTGATCCGCGCGAGGTGCGCGACGGCAAGCCACCTGATGATCCCGACGCCGCGTTCGAGTGGTTGAACGCCGGTGCTCGTTCCGTCATCGCCGCCGTCGACCGGGTCGGCTCCGAACGGGTGTGGACGGCCACGGGGCCGCGCCCGGCAGGGTGGTGGATCCGCAGGCTGTTACACGAAGTGGCCGTGCACCGTGCCGATGCCGCGGTGGCGCTCGGCGCCGACTACAATCTTGCGGCTGATTTGGCCGCCGACGGCATCAGCGAGTGGATCGAGTTGATGACCGTCAACGCCACGCAGCACTCAGCACCCGTAGACCGCGGCCGCACCCTGCACCTGCACGCCACCGACGACGGCCTCGGGCCCGCCGGCGAGTGGACCGTCGTCAACGCCGAGGACGGCGTGACCTGGACGCACGACCACGGCAAGGGCGACGTCGCGCTGCGGGGTCCGGCCAAGGACCTGCTGCTGGCACTCGCACGTCGGCGCAGCGTCGCTGACGCAGGCATCGAGGTGTTCGGCGATGAAGCGGTGTGGGCGGACTGGCTGCAGCGCACGCCGTTCTAGGTGGCGTACGTTTCGACCATGAGCACTTCCGAAATCGCCACCGTCCTCGCGTGGTATGACGCGCTCAACGAGCGCGACCTCGACACCCTGGCGTCGCTGTCCAGCGACGACATCGACATCGGTGACGCCGACGGGGCCGCCCAGGGCCACGCGGCGCTGCGGGAGTGGGCGCAGCGCGCCGGCGTGAAGGTCGAGACCGGTCGGATGTATGTGCACGACGGCGTCGTCGTTGCCGAGGAGTTGGCCGCCGATCCCGGCACGGTGGCATCGGCCGCGGCTTTCCGCGTTGTGCGTGACCGCGTCACGTCGGTGTTTCACCACGGCGACCTCGCGTCGGCGCTGGCCGCCACCGAGCTGACCGAAAAGGACCTCGAGAGCTGATGCGCGGCATCGTTCTCGCCGGCGGGTCGGGCACCCGCCTGTACCCGATCACGATGGGTGTCAGCAAACAGCTGGTACCCGTCTACGACAAGCCGATGATCTACTACCCGCTGTCCACGCTGATGATGGCCGGTATTCGCGACATCCAGATCATCACCACCCCGGACGACGCGCCGGCATTTCACCGGTTGCTCGGCGACGGTTCGCATTTCGGCATCAACATCACCTATGCGGTGCAAAAGCAGCCCGACGGCCTGGCCCAGGCGTTCATCATCGGCGCAGAGCACATCGGAACCGGGCCGGTGGCATTGGTGTTGGGCGACAACATCTTCTACGGACCCGAATTGGGAACCGGGTTGCGGAGGTTCCAAAACATCAGCGGTGGTGCGATTTTCGCGTACCGGGTGTCCAACCCGTCCGCATACGGTGTGGTCGAGTTCAGCGCGGACGGCGTCGCGCTGTCGCTGGAGGAGAAACCTGCCACGCCGAAGTCGCACTACGCGGTGCCCGGACTGTACTTCTACGACAACGACGTCATCGAGATCGCCCGATCGCTGAAGCCCTCTGCCCGAGGCGAATACGAGATCACCGAGATCAACCAGACCTACCTCAACCAGAACCGGTTGAAGGTCGAGGTGTTGCCCCGTGGGACGGCGTGGCTGGACACCGGAACGTTCGACTCGCTGTTGGATGCCTGCGACTACGTGCGCACCATCGAACGGCGGCAGGGCCTGAAGATCAGCGTGCCCGAGGAAGTGGCGTGGCGGGTCGGCTTCATCGACGACGAGCAGTTGGCCGAGCGGGGATACGCCCTGCTCAAATCCGGCTACGGGGCATATCTTCTGGGGCTGCTGGAGGAACGCTAGCGACACGCGGGGTGGCGAGCACCGCCGCGATGGCCGTCGTCAACGGCACCGACAGCGCGAGCGCGATACCGCCCACCGCCGAACGGGCGATCTCGATGGCCACGCTCTCGCTCGTCAGCACGTCACCGAGGGACCGGTTGGCGACGCTGAACAACAACAGCAGCGGCAGCGCACTGCCCGCGTACGCCAGCACCAGCGTGTAGACGGTGCTGGCGATGTGGTCGCGGCCCACCCGCATCGCCCCGACGAAGACGGTGCGGCGCGAACTCCCTTCCAACTCGGCCAACTCGAACACCGTCGACGCCTGGGTGACGGTGACGTCGTTGAGTACGCCGAGCGAGCCGATGATGAACCCGGCCAGCAGCAGACTGGTGATCGACACCTCCCCGAGATAGGCGGCCACCGTGTTGTTCTGGTCCTCGGAAAGGCCGGTGAGGTGCGCTAGTTCGATAGCGGCCCAGGACAATACCGTTGCCAGCAGCAGCGAGGTCAGCGTTCCGAGCAGGGCGGCGCTGGTGCGCAGGCTCACCCCGTGCGCCAAATAGATCACCGCGTACAGGATCACCGCCGAGGCCACCAGCGCGACCGGGATCGCCGCGGCGCCGTCGCGCAGGGCGGGCAACAGGAAGACCACGAGCACCAGGAACGCGACGACGATTCCGATCAGCGCGCGCAACCCGCGCCACCGGGCCACGGCCACGACCACGATGGCGAACACCGCGGCGAGCGCGATCAGCGGCCACGTCCGGTCATAGTCGTAGAACGAGTAGGTGGTGGTGCCGGCGTCGTCGATCTGCCGGCTGATGCGGACCTGGTCACCGACGGCGAGGTTGGGCTGTCCCGGCCCGCCGCTGAACTCCAGCAGCGTGTTGGCGCCGGCGTTGGGTCCGGAGTCGATTGCGATGAGCCCCTGCACGCAGGTGCCGCCGTCGCCGCGGGCGGGCGCCGGAGGGGCGGTCAGGACGCGTCCGGCCGACGGGCTGCCGCAGGCGGCCAGGCTGCTGGACACCACGTGCCCGGCTTCGGTGGTGACCGCGCCGCCGGTCGCGTTCTGAAACGGCAACGGGATGTCGGCCTTCTGCTGGCTTGGCCACAGCCACACCGTGCCGGCCAGTACCGCGATGCCGATCACGAACAGCATTCCGACGACGACCTTCGCGGCCAGCGGGCCCAGCGGCGCCGGGCCGCTCAGGGAGTGTGAGTGTCCGTGCGAGTGCGCCACCCGAACAGGGTAGAGGTGTCCGCCATCGCCGCGGTGGCTCCGTCGCGTCCGGATAATCGGGCGGGTGAGGCCCGTGGAGATCCTGCTGTGTGTGCTGAACGCGAGCGGCCTGGGCGCGCTGCTGGTGCCGCCGCGCGGCCGCATCGGCCAGCTTCGCAACCTCGCCCTGCTGGCGCCGTTGGCGGCGGTCGCTCAGGTGACCCTGGAGGGGTACCGCTGGCAGATGGTCCCGGCCTACGTGCTGGCCGCGGTGATCGCGCTGTGGCGCATCGCCGGCGGCAACCGCCGGCGATGCGTGCGGGTGGTCGCGATCGGCGTCGGCGTCGTCGTGTTCGCGGTCTCGCTGACAGTCCCGGTGGCCGTACCGGTGTTCCGGTTTCCCGCGCCCGAGGGGCCCTACGCGATCGGTACGGTGACCTACCACTGGCGTGACGACGACCGCCGCGAGATATTCGACGCCGATCCCGGCGCGCGACGCGAACTCATGGCGCAGGTCTGGTATCCGGCCGAGGCCGGCGCGGACGCCCCGAGCGCACCGTATGTGCCCGATGCTGCGGCGTTTGCGCCTGCCGCGGGCCGGCTCCTCGGAGTGCCGGGGTTCATCTTCGATCACTTCGACGTCGTGCCGACCCACGCCACCCAAATGCCGCCGGTGGCAGCGGATCACACCCGCTATCCGGTGTTGGTGTTCGCCTCCGGGCTCAACGCGTTTCGTCAGTCGAACATGTTCCAGATCGAGCAGTTGGTGTCGCGCGGATTTGTGGTGGTGGGGCTCGACCAGCCCTATACCTCGGTGGTCACCACGTTCCCGGACGGGCGCGCGATCGAGGGATGGAGTAAAGACCGGTTGGTCGACGTCATTCAGCAGAGCATCACACCGTCCACGCCGGCACCGTCGCTTGGCGATGTGGCGCTGCCCGACGGACTGTTTCCGTACCTGGCAACCGATATCGGGTTCGCGCTGGATCAGCTTGCCGCGCTGAATACGTCGGATCCGCAAGGGCTGCTGACCGGCAGGCTGGATCTGGACCGGGCCGGAGCGTTCGGTGTCTCGCTGGGAGCCATCACCGTCGCACAGGCATGTCACACCGATCCGCGCCTGAAAGCGTGCCTGATGATGGATGCCGCGATGCCTGCAGATGTGGTGCGCGAAGGCCTTTCACAGCCGAGCATGTGGTTGACCCGGGACGCCGATTCCATCTTGTTGGAACGAAGCCGCAGCGGCGGCTGGCCGGACCATGAAATCCACGAGACCCTCACCACCCAACGAGCGACGTTCGACAAGAGCGCACCGGGACACGGTTACTTCGTCGAGATTCCCGGAATGTTTCACATGAACTACACCGACGCCCCGGCCTGGACGCCGTTGGCACAGGCGATGGCGTTCTCCGGTCCGATCGGCGGCCGACGTGGCCACGAGGTCCTCGCGGCGTACTCGGCGGCGTTTTACGAGCGGTTCCTTGCCGGCAGGCCGTCGGCTCTTCTCGACGGCCCGCCACCATGGGACGAGGTGCGCATCGACCGGCGTTGAGCAGGCGCTTGATTCACCTCGAGCCGTCCGGAATCGCCGGCTTACGGCCGGTAGCTGGTGAGGAAGTTGCCGAGGCGCTCGATGGCCGCGGCGAGGTCGCGGGACCACGGCAGGGTGACGATGCGCAGGTGATCTGGTGTGGGCCAATTGAATCCGGTGCCCTGAGTGACCAGGATCTTCTCCTGCAGCAGCAGGTCCAAGACCAGCTGTTCGTCGTCGACGACGTCATAGACTTCGGGGTCCAGGCGCGGGAAGGCGTACAGCGCGCCTTGGGGTTTGACGCAGGACACCCCGGGGATCTCGTTGAGCTTCTCCCACGCCACGTCGCGTTGTTCGAGCAGTCGCCCGCCGGGCAGCACCAGATCCTCGATGCTCTGGTAGCCGCCCAAGGCGACCTGGATGGCGTGCTGGGCAGGCACGTTGGGACACAGCCGCATGTTGGCCAGCAGGCCGATGCCTTCGATGAAGCTGGCGGCATGTTCTTTGGGCCCTGTGATGACCAGCCAGCCCGCGCGGTAGCCCGCGACCCGGTAGGCCTTGGACAGCCCGTTGAAGGTCAGGGTCAGTACATCAGGGGCGACGGAGGCCATCGTGATGTGCTCGGCATCGTCGTAGAGGATCTTGTCGTAGATCTCGTCGGCCAGCAGCAGCAGTTGGTGTTTGCGCGCCAGCTCGGCCATCTGGGTCAGCACCTCGCGGCTGTAGACCGCGCCGGTGGGGTTGTTGGGGTTGATGACCACCAGGGCTTTGGTGCGTTCGGTGATCTTGGATTCCAGGTCGGCGATATCGGGTTGCCAGCCTTGGGTTTCGTCGCACATGTAGTGCACCGGGGTGCCGCCGGCCAGCGAGGTCGACGCGGTCCACAAAGGATAGTCCGGTGCCGGGATCAGGACCTGATCCCCGTTGTCCAACAACGCCTGCAACGTCATCGTGATCAGCTCGGAGACCCCGTTGCCCAGGAACACGTCGTCGACGTCGAAACGCGGGAAACCCTCGACCAACTCGTAACGGGTGAACACCGCGCGCCGCGCGGGCAGGATGCCCTTGGAATCGGAGTACCCCTGCGCATACGGCAGCGCCTGGATGATGTCGCGCATGATCACGTCGGGCGCCTCGAACCCGAACGGCGCGGGGTTGCCGATGTTGAGTTTGAGGATCCGATGCCCCTCAGCCTCCAACCGCGACGCATGCTCGTGCACCGGACCACGAATCTCGTAGAGAACGTCCTGCAGTTTCGAGGACTGCGTGAACGTGCGCGGCCGCGGCTGGTGCCCGGCGGTATGGAACGGCACGTGGTGGGTAGTCACGCGCTCAATAGTCCCACTGCTGTCCAACGATTATCTAAAAACACTGGTCAGCCTGGTTCTGAGACGTTCACCGTTTACCCGGTGGGCGGGCACCCTTCGCGATGCCGAGGCCCTTGACCGGGGCCGCCGGCTTATCACCCTCGGCTGGGGCCGCAGCCTGCGGCTCACCGTCGGACCCGCCCTCGGCGTCCGGCTTGGGTTGCGCCGCAGCGGGCTTCCCCGCCGGGGCAGCCGACTTCTTCGCGCCGGGACGGCGTGCACCGGGCGCGATGCCGAGGCCCTTGACCGGAGCCTGCGGCGTTTCCGTCAGGCCGCGGTCCGAATCGGCAGTGTCGGTCTTGGTTTCCGGCGTGGCCTGGTCCGGATCCACGTTGGGCGGTTGTGTGACGGTGCCTTCACCCTCGTTGGGCGACACCTTCGGCGCGGCCTTCTTCGCGCCGGGACGGCGTGCGCCCGCGGCGATTCCGAGTCCCTTGGCCGGTGCGGCGGCCGGCTTATCGGCGACCGGTGCGGCGGCGGGCTTGTCTTCGGCGGCCGGTGCGGCGGCCTTCTTCGCCCCCGGTCGCTTGGCCCCTGCGGCGATGCCGAGTCCCTTGGCCGGTGCGGCGGCGGCGGGCTTATCGGCGACCGGTGCGGATTTCGCCTGCGCCGGCTCAGCCTCGGGCTGCGGCTCGGCTTTCGGCGCGGCCTTCTGCACCGCGGGCGCAGCCGCGGCGGCCTTGGCGGCACGCTCCTCGGATTCCTTTGCCGCCGTGCCCTTCTCGGGTAGTTTGATGCCGCTCTTGTCGAGCGAGTCCAGCAGCAACTGCGCCACGTCGAGCACCTCGGTCTTCTCGACCTCGCGGGCGGCGGCGACGTCGTCGACCCCGTCGGTGATCATCACGCGGCAGAACGGACAGGCGGTGGCGATGGCCGAGGCGCCGGTGTCCATGGCCTCTTCGACGCGTTCATGGTTGACGCGCTTGCCGATGTGTTCTTCCATCCACATCCGCGCACCACCCGCGCCGCAGCACAGCCCGCGGTCGGCATGGCGGGGCATCTCGGTGAGCTGGGCGCCGGACGCGCCGACCAGCTCCCGCGGCGCCTCGTAGACCTTGTTGTGCCGCCCCAGATAGCAGGGGTCGTGGTAGGTGATGTCGCGCCCGCCGTCGACCGGCTTGACCGGCACCAGCTTCTTGTCGCGCACGAGGCGGTTCAGCAGCTGGGTGTGGTGCAGCACCGTGTAGTTGCCGCCGACCTGCGGGTATTCGCGACCCAGCGTGTTGAAGCAGTGCGGGCAGGAGGTGACGACCTTGCGATCCACCCGCTCGACGCCCTCGAAGAGCTCGTTGAGGGTCTCGACGTTCTGCGCGGCCAGCTGCTGAAACAGGAACTCGTTGCCGGAGCGGCGGGCCGAGTCGCCGTTGCAGGTCTCGCCCTCGCCCAGCACCAGATATTTCACGCCGGCGGTGGCCAGCAGTTCGGCGACGGCCTTGGTGGTCTTCTTGGCGCGGTCCTCGTAGGCGCCGGCACAGCCCACCCAGAACAGGTACTCATAGCCGTCGAACGATTCGACGTCCTTACCGTAGACCGGCACGTCGAAGTCGACCTCGTCGATCCAGTTGGTGCGGTCCTTGGAGTTCTGGCCCCACGGATTACCCTTGGCCTCAAGGTTTTTGAACAGCACACCGAGCTCGCCGGGGAACTCCGACTCCATCATCACCTGATAGCGGCGCATGTCGACGATGTGATCGATGTGCTCGATGTCCACCGGGCACTGTTCGACGCAGGCGCCGCACGTGGTGCAGGACCACAGCACGTCGGGGTCGATGACGCCGCCCTGTTCGGCCGTGCCGACCAGGGGCCGGGCTGCCTGCTCGGGGCCCGAGCCCGGAACGCGACCGAATCCGGACTCCGGCACATGGTGGGCTTCTTGGTGCGCGGTCTCCAGGTCGAGGCCCTCGAGCGGTTCGGGCTCCTTGCCCAGCAGATAGGGCGACTTGGCCATCCAGTGGTCGCGCAGATCCATGATCAACAGCTTGGGCGACAGCGGCTTGCCGGTGTTCCACGCCGGGCACTGCGACTGGCAGCGGCCGCACTCGGTGCAGGTCGCGAAGTCGAGCATGCCCTTCCAGGTGAAGTCCTCGATCTTGCCGCGGCCCAGCACCGCGTCCTCGGCGGGATCCTCGAAGTCGATCGGCTGTCCGTTGGACTCGATCGGCAGCAGCGGACCCAACCCGTCGGGGAGTCGCTTGAACGTGACGTTGATCGGGGCCAAGAAGATGTGCAGGTGCTTGGAGTGCAGCACGATCAGCAGGAACGCCAGCATGATCGCGATGTGCAGCAGCAGGAAGATGGTTTCGATCCACTGGTTGGCAGTGGTCCCCAGCGGCGCCATCCACTTGCCGAACAGGTGAGACAGGAACGCGGCATTGCCGTAGGGCAGGTTGCCCAGCGCCGTCGCCGCACCGCGCAGCAGCACGTAGGTCCAGGCGACGTTGAAGATCATGAACAGGATCAGCCAGGCGCCGCCGTTGTGCGAGCCGTAGAAGCGTGAATCGCGGCCGTGCTCTTTGGGGCTGCGGAGGATGCGGATGATCGCGAACGTGACGATGCCCGCCGTCACCGCGACGATGAAGAAGTCTTGCAGGAAACCCAGCACACCCCACTTACCGATGATCGGGATGTGGAAATCGTGGTCGAACAGCAGACCGTAGGCCTCGATGTACACCGTGAGCAGAACGAAGAACGCCCACATGGTGAAGAAGTGCGCCAGGCCGGGGATCGACCACTTCAGCAGTTTGCGTTGGCCGGCCACCTCGGCGATCTGCGTCCAGATTCGCGTGCCGACCTCGTCGGTGCGGCCACTGGCGGGCTGGCCGGCCAGCACCAGCTTCGCCAGCCAGCCGACTCGCCGGGCCGCAAGCGCGACCACGATCGCGGTCATGCCAAGGCCGACGACGAGCCTGAGCAGCATTTGTGTATCCACCGCGTGCCTCCCGATCCTAAGTTACTCAAGGGTAACTTAACGCATGTTACCGGCCGGTAGCTTTAGCTCAGGGCCAGTTCAAGCCGGGCTCATCGTTGCACCCCACGGGGAAAGAGCGCTACAAAGGTTTACCTAACTACGTCCTGGGGGCCGGTCGATCAGCCCTGCGGTGCCAGCATCGCCCGCAGCATCGAGAGCATCTCCGAGCGGGATTCGGCGCCGAGCCGGCGACGGATCCGGGCGACATGGTGCTCGACGGTCTTCGCGGAGATGAACAGTTGCGCGCCGATGTCGCGGTAGGGCATGCCCAGCAGCAACAGTTCGGCGACCTCACGTTCGCGGTCGGACAACCGGGTGGACACCGGCCGGGCCGGTGCGCCCGGGCGGGATTCGGCGCCGGCACCGACGTCTGCGCCCGGTGTGTCGCCGAGCGTCGCGGTCTGCTTGAGGTCGCGGGCGAGTTGCAACATCGCCCCGGAGACCCGGCCGTCGGGCGTCTGCAGCGCGGCCTGGCCGGCCAGCCGGGTGGCGTCCCAGGTCAGCCCGAACTGTGACAAGAGCCGCGCGGCGGCGGTGACGTCCTCGACGTCGACGGTGTTGGCGAGCACCCGTAGCCATGTCCGGCCCGCCCTGGCAAGCGCCCTGGCGAACGCGCTGTCGGGTCCGTCCGCCCGGCTGGCCGCGGTCAGCGCCTGCCCGTGCGGTGCCACCGCGTCCGGTGAGTTGGCGAGGATTCCGGCGTGCACGCCTGCCCAGTGCAGCGGCACCGACCACAGCGCCGGGTTGCCGAGCGATTCCAGCAGGCCGAATGCTTCGTCGAGGGTG
The DNA here is from genome assembly GCF_019645835.1 of Mycolicibacterium holsaticum DSM 44478 = JCM 12374. Taxonomy (NCBI): domain Bacteria; kingdom Bacillati; phylum Actinomycetota; class Actinomycetes; order Mycobacteriales; family Mycobacteriaceae; genus Mycobacterium; species Mycolicibacterium holsaticum. The sequence goes on along the minus strand of NZ_CP080998.1, from coordinate 5,067,274 downwards.
TGTTGCAGCCGGTCGACCTGGCGCAACCGGGCCGCGGCCACCCACAACTCACCCAGTGGCAGCAGGCAGAACAGATCCACCGAGTACTCGGCGAGCACTTCCATGGCGGCGTACCAGTGTTTCTGCACCGCACCGCTGTCGCCGCTGCGACGGGCGATCGCGGTCTGCAGCGCCGCCGCCCACAGCGCGTCGCGGCGGTGCAACGCGGCGTCGGTGAGGACGGACGCGGCATCGGCGCCGGCCGCCGGCAGATGCCCGTCCTGCATCCGCGTCCACCCCAGCAGCAGCCGGTGCCGTGGCGCGACGAACGCCGCGTTGTCGGCACCGTCGAGCCCGGCCCGAACCGCGCGGGCGATGACGCTGCGGGCCCGCACCGGGTCGCCGCCGTGCAACGCCGTCAGCGTCAGCAGCGCGGCCGGGGTGTCGGGTGCGACGCCGGCCGGGGAGTGCTCGGCGGCGACAGCCTGGCCCAGCCGGGCGATGGTGGCCGGATAGGGCGCCTCCAACGACATCAACAGGCCCTCGGCGAGGTTGCGGGCCGCGCGCGCCGTCGACGTCGGCGGCCCGGCGCTTTCGGCGCTCAGCGCCGCACGTGCGGCGGGCAGGTCGCCCGCACCCAGCAAGACGATGGCACCGGCCGCGCTGACGAAGGTGTCCGGATACGGGCCGAGCCACCGGACCAGATCAGCGGCCTGCGCGGCGCTGCCGTCGTGCACGGCGATGCTGGCCGCGATCCGCACAGCCGCGGCACGTTCGGCCGCGTCCTCAGATCCCAGCAGCTCGTCGGCCAGCCGGCCCGCCGTCGTGCAGTCACCGGTCAACGCGAGGGCGTCGGCGAGCTGGGAGGTCAGCGTCGTCGCGCCCGCCGCTGCGGCCGCGCGGTAAAACCTTGCCGCCCTTGCTGGTTGGCTGATGTGGCGGGAAGCCAGCTCGGCCAGCGCGGTGGCGAGGCGTTCGTCGCGCAACCCGTGCTCGGCCAGTTGCAGCGCCAGATCGCCTGACAGCGTTGCGGATTCGAGCTGGGACAGCAGCAACGACACCTCGATGTCGTGGTGGCGCGCCGCGCCGATGATTTGTGCGATGCAGCGGTGCAGTGCGCGAAGGAAGGCCGGGCTGTGCGACGGCTCGATCAGCCCGGTGGCGCGGGCGCGGTCCACCAGGTGCTGTGCGTCATCGGCGTCGCGGCGTAACGTCGCCGCCACGTCGTCGGGGCCCAGGTCACGGCTCAGCGATGACACCAGCAGGGTGTCGAGCACCGGTTCGTCGACCCGGCGTAACCGCTCGATCAACGCGAACTTCGCCGCGTCGGCGATGCCGGCCGCGGGGGCCTCGCCGTCGGCGGCCACCGTGGCCGAGATCGCCGGGTAAAGCAGGAAGGGAAGCCCGGCCGTCGCCACCATCAGCGGACGCATCAGGTCTGAAGTCGGTGTGGTGCCGAGTATTTCGGTGGCGGCACGGGCCGCGTCGGCGGAACTCAGCGCGCTCAACGCGACGGCGGGGTTCTCCCGCTCGAGCGCGGTGGTCAACGTGCGCAGGGCCGGCCGGTGTGCCAGCGGTTCGGCCGCGACGACGACCGTGGCGTCGGGATCGGCCACGAGGTCGGTGAGCCGGTCGAGGTCGTCGTCGCCGAGCAGGTGCGCGTCGTCGATGACGACTGCGGCGCGCGGATCATCACCGTCGCGTGGCGCTCTGGTGAGCACCGGGACGTCGGCGGCGCGCAGGGCCGACCGGATGGCGGTGAGCACCGAACTCTTACCGGTGCCGATGCCTCCCCACACCAGAAGCTTGACCGGCGCGGTCGGTGCGGAGGCCAGCGCCGTGACGGCGGTCCGTGCGGTCGGCGGAATGTCGGTCAGTCGTTCCGGCGCCGGTCTGGCCATGAGGTCACGCCCCCGGCTCCGGCTCAGGCTCCGGTTCGGGCTCAGGCTCGGGTTCGGGCTCCGGTGCAGGCGGCGAGGTTGTTGTGACGGTCGTGCGGGTGGTCGTCGGCGGCGTGGTCGTGGTCGTCGGCGCCGTGGTCGTGGTGGTCGTGGTGGTCGTCGTCGTGGTGGTGGTGGTCGTGGTCGTCGGCGCCGTGGTCGTCGTGGTCGGTGGGGGAGGTGGCGGCACCACCGAGGTGGTCGGTTGGCCGTCGGTTCCGGTCACCGTGATGGTCTGGGGCGCAACGGTTGTCGGTGGGCCCTCCGGTGAGGGCCCGGTCTCGACCGTGGTTGCGGTCTCGGTGACCGGACCTGTGTCGCTGCTGGTGCTGGTCAACGTGACCGCGAGCCCGCCGACGGCCAGCAGCGCGGCCGCCGCCGCTGCGCCGAACAGAATCGGTGGGCGCTTGTACCAGGGCAGCGGCTCAGGTTCGGGTTCGAAGCCCTCCTCTTCGTGGGCGAACGCCATCGGCGGGCGGGCGCCGGTGGCGCCCTGGTCGAAGGTGTAGTCCTCGCCCGCGTACGGCACGGGTTCACCGGCGGGGGAGTCGTCCTGCGACCACGCGAGCGCGCGGAACGTCGCGGACGCGGCGCCGTCTGCCGCCGACTCGGTTGCGGCCACACCTGCTGCACCCGCGGCCCACGCCGCGGCGGCCATGCTCGTCGGCGCGTCCGCAGCGGCCGGTGCCATCCCGGTGGGTGCGTCCGCGGCAAGGCCACGGTCGGCAACCAGGGCCGCACCCGCGGCCACGTTGAGCTGAGACTGCGGGGTGGTGACCACCGGCGCGCGCAGTCGCTCCGACAGTTGCGCGGTGACCAGCGGAATGTTCGCACCGCCCCCGACGGTCGCAACGGCCGAGATACTCGCAGGCGCAATGTTTCTGCGCTGCAAGGTCTCCTCGATGGTGTCGAGCAGGCCGGCCAGCGGCGCCGCGATCAGCTGCTCGAGCTCGCTTCTGGTCACCCGCACGTCGGAGTTGAACCCGGGGAACTCGGCGGGCACCACGGTGGCCGTCTCCGCGGACAGCCGCTCCTTGGCCTTTCGCGCTTCGTCGCGCAGCCGGGCCAGCGAGCCGAGGCCCAGCGTCCCGGTGGGGTCGGCGTTGCCGGCCTCGGCGATGCCGGTCGTGACATGGTTGAGCAGCACCTGGTCGATCTGGTCGCCCGAGAAGTCCGGATAGCGCACGGTCTCGCCGACTGGGTCGAAATTCGACCCGGCGTCGGCCAGCGTGATGCTGGTGCCGCTGCCGCCCAGATCCACCAACACGATGACGCCGTCTGCGGGTAATCCGGGCGCGGCCTGCAGAGACGCCAGCGCGGCGATCGAATCGGGAATGAGCGCCGGGGGCACCCCGTCGGGCATGAGGCGCGGCTTGGTGCGCAATGCGCCACGCAATGCGCCGACGGTCGCCGGCCCCCAATGAGCGGGGACCGCGATCGCGATGGGGGCGCCGCCGCCGACGGTGCGCGCCATCGCGTCGAGCGCTTCGACGAGCACGTATTCGCCGCGGTGCGATGACCCGTCGGCCGCCACCAGCGGGACCGGGTCCCCGACCCGTTCGACGAAGCCGCTGAGCACCAGACCGGGCTGGTTGGAATCACGGGCGGGCAGGCCGACTTCGGCGGGACGGTCGTGGAAGAGGGTGAGGATGGAGCGACGCATCACCGGGGGTCGGCCAATGCGGGCCGCCACCAGGTTGGTCATCCCGATCGACAACCCGAGTGAGTCGCTCATCTTCACCTCTACGTTTGGCCGTGTTTCACGATAATGGTTGGGCGCGCCAAGCTACGGCACATCCCCTAGTGCGTCGAAAACCCCTAACGCCCATCCCCCTAATGCGGGATAGGTAGAGCTGGGTTCGGCACCGATCACCGGCGGGTTCGCCGTCGATAGCATCGGAATCAAGCCATAGACAGGCGTAAACCGTAGCGCTGTCACCGCATGTATATCTGCTTTGGGAAGGAGGGTGTTTCGTGGCCAACTCGCTGCTCGACTTTGTGATGTCGGTGCTACGTGATCCCGACACCGCTGCCCGGTTCGCCGCCGACCCCGATCAAGCGATTTCCGACGCCAACCTGACCAACGTGACCAGCGCTGACGTCCACGCGCTGATTCCGGTGGTCTCCGAGTCGATGTCGTCGTTGGTGACCGATGTGCCGACCGTGGCCGGCCTGGACGGCCTCGGTGAGGCCGCGACGAACGTCTGGGCCACCGGCGCGGCGACCGCTGCTTTCGACGCGTTCGGCGACGACGTACCGGTTTCGGTGGTGGACGACGCGCACGCATTGATCGTCGACCACGTGAACGTCGTCGACGAACCCGACGAGGCGCTGCACACCGGACTCGGCATGCTCGACGACGCAGACATGCCCGTGCCCGTCATCGACGACATCCCCGCCGACGAGGCGCACACCGAGAGCGATCCGGGTGACGCCATCGTCGACGTGACCCACGTCGACACCGACGCATCCGGGTTCGACATTTTCTGATCCTTCCCCCGTCAACTATCCGAACTGCGCGGCAGGTTTACTGCCGCGCAGTTCGTCGTTGTTCGGGCTGGTCAGCGCCATCCCCTACGGATCCCCTAATCCCCTAACGGCTGGCGTTGGGGTAGCCCCGGATGACGGGCAGCGGGGAGGGGTTTCGACCCCGTTCCGCGGGGGTCGTCCGCTCCATAACGTGGGTGTCAGTTCGCCGGACAGCCCGGTAACCCAGCTCCTCCGCAAGTGAAAGGACCGAAGAAATGACGAACGTAATCGACTGGATCCTCAACCTGTTCCGCGACCCGGTTCGGGCCCAGGAGTTCATCGCCGATCCCGCTCGGGCGATGTCCACCGCCGGCGTGCAGAACCTGACCGCCGCGCAGGTGCAGTCCGTGGCCGCCACCGTGGCGCCGGCCGCGGTCCTGCAGGGCGGCGGCGACCCGGTCGTCGGGCTGCAGCAGGCCGTCGCCCAGACCCACGGCATCGCGTTCGCGCCGCAGCGCCAGACCGACCTCTGGTCGAACAACGACACGCTCAGCCACAACGACACCCGCTTCCTGAGCCCCGAGACCGACGTCAACAACATCGCCGGCCACGACCAGCAGCAGGGTGCCGTCAACCTCGGCCTGGACTTCGGCGACATCACCTTCGGCGACAAGACCACCAACACCGCCGCCGACGGCGGAGTGGTCAACACCGGCACCGCGGGCGACATCGACGCCACCAACGTCGACGGTGACGGCAACGTGGTCGGCGACGACAACGAGAACGTCAACACCGGCGACATCGACGACTCCAACGTCAACATCGGTGAGGACAACGACATCGACGACAGCGGCGATCAGACCGCGGGCGGCGACATCATTTCCGACAACGACGGCCCCGTCATCAACGACGTCGACATGAGCGGCGGAAACGGCGGCGGTGCGGTCGGCGGGGACGGCGGCGGCGGGCTGATCGGCGTCGGCAACGACGGCGGCAACGCCACCGGCGGAGCCGGCGGCAGCGGTGGCGGCATCATCATCAACGACGCCGACACCACCAACGTCGACGGCAACCAGACCAACGTCGGAGACATCGACGGCTCGGTGTCCGGAGGTATCTCGGGCGGCGCGAGCGTCGAGGACAACTCGGTGGACAACTCCGTCGACAACTCGGTGGACAATTCCGGCCAGGACAACTCGGTGGACAACTCCACCGACAACTCCGGCCAGGTCAACACCGATGTCGATGTGAGCAACGACGTGGGCATCTTCTGACGCAACCGCATCGCGCAACTGGCGGGGATCAAAAACTGATCCCCGCCAGTTGGCGCATCTACCGTTAGCAGACAGCGCTTTCGACAAGAGGAACCCATGACGGAACCGAAAGACCCGGCCAAACCGGCCACGGCCGGCGGGCCGGTCAAACAGGCCACGGCCGGCGGGCCGGCCAAACAGGCCACGGCCGGCGGGCCGGCCAAACCAGCCACGGCCGGCGGGCGGGCCAAACAGGTGAAGGTCATCGTCGAGCTGATCGATCACACCAGCAAGATCGCCGACGCGCACGAGCGCAATGACCTGGTCGAGCGGCTGTCCCGGGCCAAGATGCGGGTCACCGACCCGCAGATCCGGGTGGTGGTCGCCGGTCAGCTCAAACAGGGCAAGAGCCAGCTGTTGAACTCGCTGCTCAATGTGCCGGTGGCCCGCGTCGGCGACGACGAGAGCACGGTGCTGCCGACGGTGGTGACGTACGGCGAGGCGGCGTCGGCGAAAATCATTGTGGCGCGCGGCGAAGGCGAAGAGCCCGACGCGATCGACATCACGATGGCCGACATCAAAACCGATCTGCGCCGCGCGCCGCAAGCCGGTGGCCGGCAGGTGCTGCGGGTCGAGGTCACCGCGGCCAGCCCGCTGTTGAAGAACGGGTTGTCGTTCGTGGACACGCCCGGCGTCGGCGGTCACGGTCAGCCGCACCTGTCGGCGACCCTGGGTCTGCTGCCCGACGCCGACGCGGTGCTGATGTGCAGCGACACCAGCCAGGAGTTCACCGAGCCGGAGATGACCTTCATGCGGCAGGCGTTCGAAATCTGCCCGCTGGCAACGATCATCGCTACCAAGACCGATCTCTACCCGCATTGGCGTCAGATCGTCGAGGCCAACAAGGCCCATCTGCAAAATGCCGGCCTGGACATCCCGATGATCCCGTCCTCGTCACTGCTGCGCAGCCACGCCATCGCGCTCAACGACAAAGAGCTCAACGCGGAGTCGAACTTTCCCGCCATCGTGAAGTTCCTCACCGAACAGGTGCTGGCGCAGCAGAACGACCGGATTGGCAATTTGGTTATCAACGAGGTTCGTTCTGCCGCAGAGCATCTCACGATGGCGGTGGAGACCGAGCTGGCGGCGCTGAACGATCCCGAGACGCGCGAACGGCTCAAAGACGAACTCGAGCAACGCAAACAGGAAGCCCAGGACGCGCTGCAGCAGACCGCGCTGTGGCAGCAGGTGCTCAACGACGGGATCTCGGACCTGACCGCCGACGTCGACCACGACCTGCGCGGCCGGTTCCGGGTGATCAGCCAACACATCGAGAAGGTGATCGACAACTGCGATCCCACCCACCACTGGGCCGAGATCGGCGCCGAATTGGAGGAAGCGGTGGCTACCGCGGTGGGCGACAACTTCGTGTGGGCCTATCAGCGCGCCGAGGTGCTGGCCGCCGAGGTCGCGCGCACGTTTGTGGAGGCCGGTCTCGAGGCCGTCAAGATGCCGCAGATCGACCCCAGCCAGATGGGCGCGAGCCTCGGTGAGATCAAATCGTTGGCCAATCTCGAAGCCAAGCCGGTCGGCAAGGGCCGCAAGGTCACCATGGGCATGCAGGGCTCCTACGGTGGCGTGCTGATGTTCGGGATGATGACGTCGTTCGCCGGTTTGGGCATGTTCAACCCGCTGTCCATCGGGGCCGGGCTGCTGATGGGGCGCACCGCCTACAAGGAGAACATGGAGAACCGCATGATGCGGGTGCGCAACGAAGCCAAGCTGAACACCCGCCGGTTCATCGACGACACCCAGTTCGTGGTCAGCAAGGAATCACGGGATCGCCTCAAGGGCATCCAGCGCCAGTTGCGTGACCACTACCGCGGCATCGCCAACCAGACCACCCGATCGCTCAACGAGTCGCTGCAGGCCACCATCGCCTCGGCCAAGCTCGAAGAAACCGAGCGCAACAACCGGATCCGCGAACTCGAGCGCCAACTCAACATCCTGCGGCAGGTGAGCGATCACGCCCAGCCGAGCGACCAGTCATGACACCCGAACTCGTCCGCGGCGTGTCATAACCGGCCACTGGACGCGCTGGTGCCCGCGGTGCCTAAGCTGGTTCTTCCGGCCTTTACCGAGCGGGAGGACGTCGAGGTAGCGCGAGATGAGCACGAGCGATCGAGTGCGCGCGATCCTGGGCGGAACCATCCAGGCCTACCGCGCCGATCCCGCTTACCGTCAGCGCCCCGATGTGCACAACGAACTGGACCGCATCGGCCGCCGGCTCAACCAGCCGATCCGCATCGCGCTGGCCGGGACCCTGAAGGCCGGTAAGTCCACCCTGGTGAATGCCCTTGTCGGAGAGGACATTGCACCCACCGACGCCACAGAGGCCACCCGCATCGTCACGTGGTTCCGGCACGGGCCGACACCGAAAGTGACGGCTAATCACGTCGGCGGACGGCGGTCCAATGTGCCGATCGGTCGTGACCCGGCAGCGGGCGGCCTCACATTCGACTTCGCCACGCTCGACCCCGAGGACATCGTGGACCTCGACGTGGAGTGGCCGGCCGCCGAACTGATCGACACCACGATCATCGACACCCCCGGCACGTCGTCGCTGAACCGCGACGTCTCCGAGCGCACGCTGCGGCTGCTGGTGCCCGACGACGGCGTGCCTCGTGTCGACGCCGTGGTGTTTCTGCTGCGCACCCTGAACGCGCCAGACATCGCGCTGCTCAAGCAGATCGGCGAGTTGGTCGGCGGATCGGCGGGAGCGCTCGGGGTGATCGGAGTGGTATCGCGCGCCGACGAGATCGGCGCCGGACGCATCGACGCGATGCTGTCGGCCAAGGACGTCGCAGCCCGCTTCACCAGCGAGATGGACAGGACCGGGATCTGTCAGGCGGTGGTGCCGGTGTCGGGTCTGCTCGCGCTCACCGCCCGCACGCTGCGGCAGGGCGAGTTCGTCGCGCTGGAGAAGTTGGCCGCGGTGGACGCCACCGAGTTGACCAAGGCGATGCTGTCGGTGGACCGGTTCGTGCGCGAGGACAGTGCACTGCCGGTCGACGCCGCCACCCGGGCTGCGCTGCTGGACCGGTTCGGGATGTTCGGGATCAGGATCTCGATCGCGGTATTGCGCGCCGGTGTCACCGATTCCATGGCGCTGGCCGACGAGCTGCTGGAACGTAGCGGCCTGGTGGCGCTGCGCGACGTCATCGATCAACAGTTCGCGCAACGATCCGATCTGCTCAAGGCGCACACCGCGCTGCTGTCGCTGCGACAGTTCGTGCAGAACCACCCGATCTACGCGACGCCGTACATCATCGCCGACATCGACCCGTTACTGGCCGACACCCACGCCTTCGAAGAGCTGCGCTTGTTGTCCCAGTTACATTCGCGGCCAACGACATTGAATGATGACGAAATGGCGTCGCTGCGCCGCATCATCGGCGGCTCGGGCACCGACGCCGCCAGCAGACTCGGCCTGCAGCCCGAGGCGCCCTACGACGGGCCGAGGGCGGCGTTCGCGGCAGCGCAGCGGTGGCGCCGGCGGGCCGATCATCCGCTCAACGACCCGTTCACCACGCGGGCGTGCCGTGCGGCGGTGCGCAGCGCGGAGGCGTTGGTGGCCGAATACGCCGCGCGCGGTCGCTGACCCTCCGCGCGGTCAGGGCGGGAGATCAGCTGAAATCCCGCCCTCACCGCTGAATAAATGGGCCTACCGCCGCTGGACTCAGCCCTCGCCCTCGGGCGGAACGGTGACGGTCTCGGTCACCGTCTCGGTGCTCGTGCTGACGCTGGTGGTCGGTTCGGTGGTGGTCGTGGTGGTCGTGGTGGTGGGCGCTGTGGTCGTCGTGGTGGTGGTGGTGGTGGTGGGCGGCGCGGTGGTGGTGGGAGTCACTGTCTCCGTGACGGTTTCGCGCGACGGCACCGTCGTGACGACCGACCGTGATGTTGTGGTGAGCGGGGTCAACGTTTCGGAGTCCGTCGGCTCGTCACCACCGGTGATCAACTGGGCCAGACCCCACACGATAAGCGCGATCAGCACCGCGCCGAGCGCACCGAACGCGACCAGCGCGGCGGGTTTGCGATACCACGGCGTCGGCTCCTCGGGCGGGGTGCCGTAGAACTCCGTCGGTGAGTCGTCGGGGTAATTCGGATCGTCGGGGGGTCCGTATCGCGCCACGGGCACCGATAGTAGGCGCTCAGGGCCGCGGATAGAGCGTGCGCGTCACATTCGTGCGCGGTTGGCGACGGGTGGTGCGCTCGGTCGTGGTCTCTTCGTCCTCGGTTTCGGTGCTCGACTCTGCGCTGGAGGTGGTCTCGGTTTCGGCGGTGGTTTCCGACGTCGACGTGGTCTCGATTGCCGACAGGTCAGTCGTCTGCGGCGGGCTCGTGGTGGTGATCGTCGGGGTGGTGGTGGACGTGGTGGCCGTTTGACGCGCGGGCGCCGAATAGGTGGGCTCAACGAAGTCGAGCGGGGCTTGGTCGGGCTCGCTGGACTGGCGGGCGAGCACGGAGACGGCGAGCACCAGAACGGCGATCACGGCTAGGCCGATCATGCTCGCCCCGACCACCGCGGGCGTTCGGTTGTGCCACGGTTGCCCGTCGTCGCGATCGTCGTCCCGGCGGGTCACGGCACGCATCGTAGCCGCGGGGCATTCGTTAGCGCGCGTTCAGCGCAACGCGGGGACGACCTCGCGGGCGAAGAACTCCAGATGGTCGAGGTCGGACATGTCGAGAAGTTGCAGGTAGACCCGCTGGATACCGGCGTCGGTGTAGGCCGCGAGCTTGTCGGCGATCTCGGCGGGCGTACCCACCAGGGGAGAGTTGCTGCGCAGCTCGTCGACGTCGCGGTCGATCGCCGCGGCCCGCCGGGCGATCTCGGGCTCGTCGCGGCCCGCGCAGACGACGAACGCCGCCGAGAAGACCATTGACTCAGCGGAGCGACCGGCCGCCGTCAACGCCGCGCCGACCCGGCTGACCTGGGTCTTGGCCACGTCAAGGGAAACGAACGGCACGTTGAACTCGGCGGCGAACCGCGCGGCCAGCGCCGGTGTGCGCTTGGCGCCGGTGCCGCCGATGATGATCGGCGGGTGTGGTGACTGCGCGGGTTTGGGCAGCGCCGGCGAGTTCGTCACGGTGTAGTGGGCGCCGGAGTAGTCGAACGTGCCGCCGTGCGGTGTGGTCCACATCCCGGTGAGGATGTCCAGCTGTTCGGTGAGCCGGTCGAACCGCTCGCCCACAGGCGGGAACGGGATCGCGTAGCCGGCGTGCTCAGACGGGAACCAGCCCGCGCCGATTCCCAGTTCGACCCGTCCGCTGCTCATTTCGTCGACCTGGGCGACCGAAACCGCCAGCGGGCCCGGGTAGCGGAACGTCGCCGAAGTGACCAAGGTGCCCAGCCGGATCGCCGACGTCTCACGCGCGATGCCGCCCAGCGTGACCCAGGAATCGGTCGGGCCGGGCAAACCATCGCCGCTCATCGCGAGGTAGTGGTCCGACCTGAAGAACGCCGAGTAGCCAAGTTGCTCGGAGGCGCGGGCGACGGCGAGTTGGTCAGCGTAGGAGGCGCCCTGTTGCGGTTCGACGAACACCCGAAAATTCGACAGAGAGTTCACACGCACCAGCGTAGGGCCACGTAGTGGCGCAGCTCACCTCCATGCCCGATTTGATAACGATTCGATAACGCTCACGCCCCGGTCGCGGACGCAACCCGGCCCGATGTTTGCGCAGGGTTGCGGGGTGAACTCGAGGTTTTGACCGCCGATCGGGCCGGTCGGCGCGCTTGATCGGCTAGTGAGCCTGGCTTACGGTCGGCACACCGATGAACTGAACTGACGATGGTCGACAACTGCTCGGTGGTGACTGCTAACTGGTTATGTCCGCTCTCAATCGTGCCCCGCAATCGTGGGCTGGTGCCCTGCGCTCGCCGACGGCCGCAGACGCGCTCGCAATGCACCGCTTAGTTGCTGCGACCGGTGTGCTGGACCTCAATTCGTCGTATGCCTACCTGTTGTTGGCGACCGATTTCGCCGACACCTCGATCGTGGCGGAGCGCGACGGCAAACTCTGCGGGCTCATCACCGGCTATCACCCGCCGGCCCGCCCCGATGTGCTGTTCGTCTGGCAGGTGGCCGTTTCCGACGCCGCGCGCGGGCAGGGTCTGGCCAGTGCGATGCTCGATGCGCTGGTGCGCCGCGTCCGTCAGGACCGCTGTGGACACCCCGTCACCGTGGAGACCACGGTTGCCCCGAGCAATGCGGCATCACGGGCGTTCTTCGGGGCGTTCGCCCGGCGCCACGGGGTGCCGCTGGCCGAAAGCCCACACTTCAGCTCCGCACTCCTTGCTGCCGACGGGGAGCACGAAGACGAGCCGCTGCTACGCATCGGCCCGATCACGGCATCTTTAACCGCATGAAATGTCCGAAACCGTAAACTGATTGATCGAAACTGAGGATTGACTGCATGTCGCTGGCGATACTGACCCCCCTGTCCGAATCCGAGCTTCCCGAGGTCTACACCTCGGTGGAATCCGAAGTGCGCAGTTACTGTCGTGGTTGGCCCGCAGTGATGGAGAGCGCCCAGGGGTCCTGGGTCACCGATACGTCGGGTCGGCGGTATCTGGACTTCTTCGCCGGCGCAGGTGCGCTGAACTACGGGCACAACAACCCCGAACTCAAGAAACCCCTTCTGGAATACCTCGCGGGGGACGGGATCGTGCACTCCCTGGATATCGCCACGTCCGCGAAGACGGAGTTCCTGCAGACGTTCGAACAGGTGATCCTCAAGCCGCGTGGCCTGGACTACAAGGTGCAGTTCCCTGGACCGACCGGAGCCAACTCTGTTGAGGCGGCGCTGAAGCTGGCCAGGAAGGTGACCGGGCGCGAGTCGATCATCAGCTTCACCAACGCGTTTCACGGTATGACGCTGGGCGCCCTTTCGGTGACCGGCAACTCGATGAAACGTGCGGGCGCGGGCATTCCCCTGGTGCACGCCACCCCGATGCCGTACGACAACTACTTCGACGGCGTCACCGAGGATTTCCACTGGTTCGAACGGGTTCTCGACGACTCCGGGAGCGGGCTCAACCGGCCGGCCGCGGTGATCGTCGAAACCGTGCAGGGTGAAGGCGGGCTCAACGTCGCCCGCATCGAGTGGCTGCAGGCGCTGGAGAAGCTGTGCCACAAGCGCGACATCCTGCTGATCGTCGACGACGTTCAGATGGGTTGCGGGCGAACGGGTCCGTTCTTCAGCTTCGAAGAGGCCGGTATCGTGCCCGACATCGTGACGCTGTCGAAGTCGATCAGCGGGTACGGGTTGCCGATGGCGCTGACGTTGTTCCGTCGCGATCTGGACGTCTGGGCGCCCGGGGAGCACAACGGCACCTTCCGGGGCCACAACCCCGCGTTCGTCACCGCCACCCATGCCCTCAAGAACTATTGGCAGAGCGGGGATTTCACCGACGACACGGTGCGTAAGGGTGAATTCATGCGGGCTCGTCTCGAGGAGATCGCCGCCGCGCACGACGGCGTCTCCGCGCGGGGACGCGGAATGGCGCAGGGCCTGAAGTTCGAGTCCACCGAGTTGGCCTCGCAGGTCTGCCGCGCCGCATTCGACCGGGGCGCGCTGATGGAGACCAGCGGCCCCTCGGACGAGGTCGTGAAACTCCTTCCACCACTTACTATTTCGCAAGACGAACTCGAGAGCGGCCTTGACATTCTCGCCGAGGCTGTCACCGCGACGGTCTCCTGATAGGAAGTGTTCGATCCATGATTGTGCGTACCACCGCCGAGATCACCGGCACCGAACGCGACGTCTCCGACGGCGCGTGGAGGTCCAAGCGGATCATCCTGGCCGGTGACGGTGTCGGCTTCTCGTTCCACGAGACCACCATCGACGCGAACTCGGTCAGCGAGTTCCACTACCAGCACCATGTCGAGGCCGTCTGGGTGGTCGAAGGCAGCGGCTCGCTGACCAACCTCGAGACCGGCGAGAAATACCGGCTCGGCCCGGGAACCATGTACCTGCTCGACGGTCACGAACGGCACCGGGTCACCTGCGACGAGCAACTCAGAATGCTGTGCGTCTTCAACCCGCCGGTGACCGGGACCGAAGTCCACGACGAAACCGGCGCTTATCCGCCGCCGCAGATAGCATGAGCGCCGTCACGATGCCCCGCGTGCACGACCCCTATCCGACCCGGCTTGGCCACGCGGTCGCGCCGATTCCCCGTTCCGAGCCGACCGTGTGGGGCGGTCCGCACGACGGCCCGCTCAGCGCGGCCACCTTGGACGCTTACGCGCAGGCGGGCTACATGATTCGGCCCGGCACCCTTGGCGCAAACTGGCTACCGCCGCTGCGCCAAGAGCTCGAGCGCATCGGCGCCGAGCTCGACCGCGACGACCCGCGGGTGATCCACGAACCCGGCGGCAGCATCCGGTCGGTGTTCGAGCCGCACCTGATCAGCGACCTCGTCGCCGAGGTGGTCGGGCTGGAGACCGTGATACCGATAGCGCGGCAGGTACTCGGCAGCGAGGTCTACATTCATCAGGCCCGGATCAACTTCATGCCCGGGTTCACCGGCACCGGGTTCTACTGGCATTCGGACTTCGAAACCTGGCACGCCGAGGACGGCATGCCCGCCATGCGCGCTGTTTCGTGTTCGATCGCGTTGACCGACAACTTCCCCTACAACGGCCCGCTGATGGTCATGCCGGGATCGCATCAGGTGTTCTACCCGTGCGTCGGTGCCACCCCCGACAACCACCACACCTCTTCGCTGGTCCGGCAGGAAACCGGTGTGCCCGATCAGGACACCCTGACCAAGGCCGCCGCCGAATACGGCATCGACCAGCTGACCGGGGCTGCCGGCACGGCGATCTGGTTCGACTCGAACCTGCTGCACGGCTCCGGGTCGAACATCACGCCGCTGCCGCGGTCGAACATCTTCCTGGTGTTCAACTCGACGGAGAACGCGCTCGCCGATCCGTTCGCCGCGGCGCGCCCGCGGCCGGAGTACCTGGCGGCGCGCAGCGCCGAGCCGTTCGGGCTGCACCCGCCCGCGGTGCGTTAACCCCCGGCGTTTCGTCAGGCCCAGCGCACCATTTCCCGCCCCGGGTGGGCGTCGTGCCACGCCTGGATCGCGGCATCCCACTGGTCACCGTCCAGCGATGTCAGCGCCGCCGGGAAAAGCCCGTCCTCTTCTTTCCTGGTGTGCTCGAAGAGGTGTTCCACCGCGTCGCGGATGGCCTGCTGGCCCTCGGCGCCGGCGATGTCGACCGTGGCCAGCAGCGCCTCGAGTTCGCGGTGCTCGCGGACAAGGGGTTCGATGTGCTGTGCGAACAGGTCGTCGGTGGACATCATGACCGCAAACAGACCGGTCTCCTCACCGCGGAAGTGTGATCGCAGTTCCTCCGCCATGGCGGCCAGTCGGTCCCGCGCGGTCGGCAGGTCGCCGCGGTTGATCGCGCGGACTGCCTCGCCGCCGAGGTTGAGCACGTGGGCGTGCTCGCTGATGTAGTCACGGATCAGCGGCATGTCCCGGCACCCGCAGTATTGGCACATTCCTCAATGCTAGGGAAACGCCCAGGAAATACGCCCTTCTGCTGGCCAGCCGGACCTTTTGGGACCCCCGGGGAACAAACCGGCGCGGGCCGCCGTTGACCCTTTCGATACTTGAGTGGCTTAGGCTCAAGTCTGGTTTGACAGGATAGGATTCGTCGGAGCAGTCTTGAGTGCGGTGCACTCACACACCTAGTAGGACTATTTCAGGAGGCAAAGCTATGGCTCGTGCGGTCGGAATCGACCTCGGGACCACCAACTCCGTCGTGGCGGTACTGGAGGGTGGCGACCCCGTCGTCGTCGCGAACTCCGAGGGCTCCCGCACCACGCCGTCCGTCGTCGCGTTCGCTCGCAACGGCGAGGTGCTGGTCGGCCAGCCCGCCAAGAACCAGGCGGTGACCAACGTCGACCGGACCATCAGGTCGGTTAAGCGCCATATGGGCTCCGACTGGTCCGTCGAGATCGACGGCAAGCACTACACCGCCCCGGAGATCAGCGCGCGTGTGCTGATGAAGCTCAAGCGCGACGCCGAGGCCTACCTCGGCGAGGACATCACCGACGCGGTGATCACCGTTCCCGCCTACTTCAACGACGCCCAGCGTCAAGCCACCAAGGACGCCGGCCAGATCGCCGGCCTCAACGTCTTGCGCATCGTCAACGAGCCCACCGCCGCGGCGCTGGCCTACGGGCTGGACAAGGGGCAGAGTGAGCAGACCATCCTGGTCTTCGACCTCGGTGGCGGCACCTTCGACGTTTCGCTGCTGGAAATCGGCGAGGGCGTCGTCGAGGTACGCGCCACCAGCGGCGACAACCACCTCGGTGGCGACGACTGGGACGACCGCATCGTCGAATGGCTCGTCGAGAAGTTCAAGGGCACCTCCGGCATCGACCTGACCAAGGACAAGATGGCGATGCAACGGCTGCGGGAGGCCGCGGAGAAGGCCAAGATCGAGCTGAGCTCAAGCCAGCAGACGTCGATCAACCTGCCCTACATCACCGTTGACGCGGACAAGAACCCGCTGTTCCTCGACGAACAGCTCAGCCGCGCCGAGTTCCAGCGCATCACCCAGGATCTGCTGGACCGGGCCCGCAAGCCGTTCCAGTCGGTGATCAAGGACGCCGGCATCTCGGTGTCCGACATCGACCACGTCGTGCTGGTCGGCGGTTCGACCCGGATGCCCGCGGTCTCGGATCTGGTCAAGGAGATGACCGGCGGTAAAGAGCCCAACAAGGGCGTCAACCCCGACGAGGTTGTCGCGGTGGGTGCTGCACTGCAGGCCGGTGTGCTCAAGGGTGAGGTGAAAGACGTTCTGCTGCTGGATGTTACGCCGCTCTCACTTGGTATTGAAACCAAGGGTGGCGTGATGACCAAGCTGATCGAGCGCAACACCACGATCCCGACCAAGCGGTCGGAGACGTTCACCACCGCCGACGACAACCAGCCGTCGGTGCAGATCCAGGTGTATCAGGGTGAGCGTGAGATCGCCGCGCACAACAAGCTGCTCGGCAGCTTCGAGTTGACCGGTATCCCGCCCGCTCCGCGCGGCGTGCCCCAGATCGAGGTGACGTTCGACATCGACGCCAACGGCATCGTGCACGTCACCGCCAAGGACAAGGGCACCGGCAAGGAGAACACCATCCGCATCCAGGAGGGGTCGGGCATCTCCAAGGAGGAGATCGACCGGATGGTCAAGGATGCCGAAGCGCACGCCGAGGAGGACCGTCAGCGGCGTGAGGAGGCCGACGTTCGCAACCAGGCCGAGTCGCTGGTGTACCAGACGGAGAAGTTCGTCGCTGAACAGCGTGAAGCTCGCGAGTCGGGAGGTGGATCGGCGGTCCCCGAGGAAACCTTGAGCAAGGTCGACGGCGCGATCGCCGACGCGAAGAAGGCGCTGGAAGGCACCGATATCGCCGCGATCAAGTCCGCGATGGAAAAGCTCGGCGTCGAAAGCCAGGCACTCGGCCAGGCGATCTACGAGGCGACCCAGGCCGAACAGGCCGCAGGCGGCGGTGCCGCCGACGGTGGCGCCGCGGGTTCGTCCGCCGATGACGTAGTGGACGCCGAGGTTGTCGACGATGATCAGGAGAACAAGTGAGCCAGAACGATTCGCACGAGCCGGTGACCGTCACCGACAAGCGGCGTATCGACCCCGACACTGGCGAAGTCCGTGAACAGGCGACCGGGCCGGCCCGCAGCGGGCCGGCGCCGGAAGCCGGGGGTTCGTCGGAGGAAGTCACCGAGCTGAAGTCAACTCTGCAGCGCGTCAAGGCCGAGTACGACAACTACCGGAAGCGCACGTTGCGTGACCAAACGGTCATCGCTGAGCGGTCCAAGGCCACCGTCCTCACCGAGTTGTTGCCGGTGCTCGACGACCTGGACCGGGCGCGCAGCCACGGTGATCTGGAGTCCGGCCCGTTCAAGGCGGTCGCTGACAAGCTGACCAGCATCCTTGACGGCCTTGGCCTTTCGGCATTCGGTGACGAGGGCGAGGACTTCGACCCCGAGCTGCACGAGGCCGTCCAGCATGAGGGCGACGGCACACATCCCGTCGTGGGAACTGTGATGCGCCGCGGCTACAAGGTGGGCGATTTCGTGTTGCGGCACGCCATGGTGGGTGTCGTCGACACGGTGCCCGATTCGGCCGACACGTCGGATAACGGCGACGAATCGACCGAGGAAGCCGCAGAATCCTAATAACGACTAGGCAAATGGTGAGGAGGTGACGCGATATGGCCCAGCGTGAATGGGTCGAGAAGGACTTCTACTCCGAGCTCGGCGTCTCCTCCGACGCCAGCGAACAGGAGATCAAGCGGGCGGCGCGCAAGCTGCTCGCCGAGAACCATCCCGACCGCAACCCGGGCAACACCGCGGCCGAGGACCGGTACAAGGCCGTCTCCGAAGCCAAGGAAGTGTTGACGGATCCGGCCAAGCGGAAGGAATACGACGAGACCCGACGGCTTTTCGCCAACGGTGGATTCGGTCGTGGCAGGTTCGGTGGCGGCGGGGGCGGGTTCGGTGGATATAACTCCGACGGCGTCGAGTTCAACCTGAACGATCTGTTCGATGCTGCCGGCCAGACCGGTGGCGCGAACATCGGCGACCTGTTCGGCGGGCTGTTCGGACGCGGAGCCCAACAGGCCCGGCCGAGCCGGCCGCGGCGCGGCAACGACCTGGAGACCGAGACGGAGCTGTCGTTTCTCGAGGCCACCAAGGGCGTCGCGATGCCGTTGCGCCTCACCAGCCCCGCGCCGTGCACGAATTGCCATGGCAGCGGCGCGCGTCCGGGCACCAGCCCGAAAGTCTGCCCGAACTGCAACGGCTCCGGTGTGATCAGCCGCAACCAGGGCGCGTTCGGGTTCTCCGAACCGTGTACCGAATGCCGGGGCAGCGGCTCGATCATCGAGCACCCGTGCCAGGAGTGCAAGGGCACCGGCGTCACCACCCGCACCCGCACGATCAACGTGCGGATCCCGCCGGGCGTCGAAGACGGCCAGCGGATCCGGTTGGCCGGACAGGGTGAAGCGGGGCTGCGCGGCGCACCGTCGGGCGACCTGTATGTGACCGTGCATGTGCGCCCGGACAAGGTGTTCGGCCGCAAGGGCGATGACCTGACCGTCACCGTTCCGGTGAGCTTCCACGAGTTGGCGCTGGGCACAACACTTTCCGTGCCGACATTGGAAGGCAAGGTCGGGGTGCGGGTGCCCAAGGGGACCTCCGACGGGCGCATCCTTCGGGTGCGTGGACGCGGGGTGCCGAAGCGGTCGGGTGGCCACGGCGACCTGCTCGTCACCGTCAAGGTGGCGGTGCCGCCGAACCTTGAAGGTGAGGCCGTCGAGGCGTTGGAGGCGTACGCAAAGGCCGAGCGCGCCAGCGGCTTTGACCCGCGGGCGGGATGGGCAGGTGCGTGATGGCGGCGAAGCGTTCCAGCAGCCAAGCCCGCACGTTCCTGATCTCGGTCGCGGCCGAGTTGGCGGGTATGCACGCGCAGACGCTGCGCACCTATGACCGGCTGGGCCTGGTGCGTCCGCAGCGGACCGCCGGCGGCGGCAGGCGTTACTCCCAGCATGACGTTGATCTGCTGCGGGAAGTGCAGCGGCTGTCGCAGGACGAGGGTGTCAACCTTGCGGGGATCAAACGCATCATCGAGCTGACCAACCAGGTCGAGGCGCTGCAGGCCCGGATCAAGGAGTTGACCCGCGAGATCGATGATCTACGGGCGCAGCCCAGGGCCAAGAGCACCGCGCTGGTGGTGTGGCAGC
This sequence comes from Mycolicibacterium holsaticum DSM 44478 = JCM 12374, assembly GCF_019645835.1. Classification (NCBI taxonomy): domain Bacteria; kingdom Bacillati; phylum Actinomycetota; class Actinomycetes; order Mycobacteriales; family Mycobacteriaceae; genus Mycobacterium; species Mycolicibacterium holsaticum. The sequence continues at coordinate 5,047,803 of NZ_CP080998.1, read as the reverse complement.
CGCGCAACCAGCGTTAGGGGCGGGAGTGTCAATGCCTGCGGCACGCGTTGCCGTTGGTTAACCGGGCAATGGCTTCAAGCACCTGCCGACCCACCGAGGATTGGTACTCGCGCAGGTACTTCTCCCGGCGGGGGTCATCGTCGGCCAGCTGATGAGTGAACGGATGTGGGGTTTTCCAGACCGCCTCCTGCGCCGCCGCACCCACAGCAACCTCGAAGTCGGTCCTGTTCATTGCTCCCACATCGCGTGACATGACGGTTCGATACCCACAATTGTGCGAAACGGAACGGCGTTATGCAATTACCCTAATTATCGCCTGCGTTATTTCGGTTGATGTCGTCTAGCGCGCCGCGTTCCGGCTTGGCCACGGGGGATCGCCTCTCCGCGTGGCCACTTTAGTCACCAAATAGCCTGAGTCACAGCAACTATGACGGCACACCTTGATGTAAATGTTGATCTCTTGGACCCTGGGGCGTTGACTGAGCACGCTCGGTAGCTGGAGTGCCAATCGACCGCATCCGCCCCGAAATACTCGGGATCCAGCGTAATAACCGCGCGGTTTCCCGGGATGCGCCGGACAGAGCTACCTAAATTCTGGCTTTTTACGATCGGTTCCAGTTACCAAGTAGCGCCCGGATCGCATGCCGCTGCCCGCAGTCACGTGCCTGGATCGGACCGCTACAACGTGAAGAGGAAGTCAAGGATGTCGATCAGGGTGAGGAGGAGGATGGGCGGTTCCGTTGCTTGGCCGTCGCCGCCGTCGGTGAGGATGCTTCCCCCGTTCCCGCCGATGCCACCCTGCCCGGCGGTGCGGGGCCCGAAAGCTCTGGCGTCGCCGCCAGCCCCGCCAAAGCCGGGTACGCCGAGGAGATTCGAGGTGTCGCCACCCACACCACCGTTGCCGCCGATGGCTGCCCCCGGAATATCTGTCACGTCTGGGTGCAGCAGGTTGTACGCATCGCCACCTTTGCCGCCGCTGCCGCCGAAGGCGGTTCCGTCGCCGCCGTTGCCGCCTGCGCCACCGATGGCCCGAGCGGGGTCGCCGGAGGTGCCCAGAAGATATGCGAGAACGTTGATAACGGTGCTTATGGGGTCGTACTCGATGTTGATCGCGATGCCGCCGTCGCCGCCTGTTCCGCCTGTGCCCGTCAGCGGGTTCAGACCGTTGCCGCCATCTCCACCGGTGCCGCCCGTGATGGATCCGGGCACCAGGAGTCCTGGGACCCAGAGGACGAGTCGGTAACCCAAATTGAGGCTGAGAACCTGACCGCCGTTGCCGCCGTTGCCGCCGTTATCGCCGTCGCCGCCCCGACCGCCGTTGCCGCCGTCACCGCTGAGGAACCCGCCGTTACCGCCGTCACCGCCCCGACCGCCATTCCCGCGGGTGAGCGCTCCCTCGCCACCGTCGCCGCCGCGTCCGCCGTTGCCGCCCTTGCCGATTAAGAACGCGTGGCCGCCATTGCCGCCGTGGCCGCCGGAGCTACCGTTGACGCCCAAACCTAAGAGGGTGCCGCCGGACGCCCCGTCGCCTCCGTTGCCGCCGTTGCCGATGAACCCCGCGGCGCCACCGTTGCCGCCGTTCTCACCGGAGCCGGCGGGCGGAGAGTAGCCGTCGCCCCCATTGCCGAACAACCAACCGCCGGGCTTGCCGTCCGGGCTGTCCGCGGTCCCGTCGGCACCGTGACCGATGATCTGCCGCCCTCGCCATTCGTTCGTGAACCACGCGGTGGCGACTTCCTCAAGACTCAGGTAGATCGGGATATCGAGGATGGTTATCGGCGCCACCACGGCCTGGAACTGGGCGAGGAGCGAAGCGGCCACGGTAGGGAAGGTGAGGAGGAAGTCGAATTCGCCGGCCATCGGGGTGATCTCGGCGGCCGCCCCGATCAAGCCGCCCGAGTCGTCTGCTGCGGCAACCAGCTTTTCACCCACCGACGGGGTGAGTGAGACCCCATACGGAGAAAGCCATTTCTCGCTGAGAGTGGCCAAATCGACGGTAGTGGTCGTCGGTTCCGAGGTGCTCGGCGAGACGGTCTCCTCGGGAGGGTCGTCCTCTTTCGTGGCGACTTCGGGTGCGGACCCGTCCTCTGCTGAAGGCTCTGTTGCGTCGTCGTCGGCGATGACGACTTCGTCAGGGGGTACTTCGCCCTCAACCGGGTCGTCGTCTGAGGGTGGTTCTTCGTCTACCGGGTCGTCGTCTGCGGGTGGTTCTTCGTCTACCGGGTCGTCGTCTGCGGGTGCTTCGTCCTCTAGGTCTTCTAGCGGTTCCTCTTCTTCGAGGTCCTCGTCTACCGGTTCTTCCTCGGCGATGTCCTCGTCGTCTTGGGCTGCAACGTCGTCCGCGTCGGTGGGGTCCAAGCTGCTGTCGGCATCGTCAATGGTGGAGTCGTCGAAACCTGCGGCGCCGACGGCGTTACGCGTCACGCCGGTAGTGTCACGGCTGTCTGTGGTGTCGCGATCTGCGGTGCTCTGTCCGTCAGATTTGCTGTTGCTGGCCGACGGGGAATCGTTGCTTGGGGTGTCGGCGTGCGCGACTCCGGCGCCGGCGGCCATCCCGGCGCATACCCCGACGGCGATCGCTCCTGTGCCGAGCCAGAGCGCGACTTCACTCTGACGTTGCTGCTCACGGTGGCGACCAGCGCGACGTTTTGCTCTACTCTTGGCACCCTTTGCCACAGAGTGTCTGGCGGCCATCCGCGACACTCTACCGGCTACCTGCGTCCGCAGCCTATGGTTTCGAGTCTTTATTGACGGTCTCAGCTATTTGCTAGTTGAAGCTTTCCGCGTGACTTTGTGATCTGCACGCTTTCGCAACCGACGCAGTGTCGAGTGCGAAGCGTTTCCGGCACCGCGGCGTCAAGACGGCGTCAGGTGGTGGCTATCGCGGGTTTCAAGCCTGATGTAGTTCGTCAGCATGTTCTCGGCGTCGACCGGGACGAAGCCAGTGGACTCGATTTTCGTCAGGTCCAGCGCGCTGTTGGCTGGGCGCGGAGCAACGGGTCCTTCGGCCTGGCCGAAGTACACAGTGGTGGGCACGCCGGTCACCCGACTCGGGTCGTGGCCGGCAACAGCAAACGTATGTTGTGCGATCTGTACCCATGAACGAACCGAACCGGATCCCGTCACGTTGTAGACGCCATAGGGCGCGCGGGTCTCCGTCACGTGCCGGACCGCCCGCGCCAGTTCCGACGTGAACGTCAAGCGCCCGAATTGATCGTCGACTACGGACGGGTTCACGCCGCGGTCGGCGAGCGACAACATCGCGCGTACAAAATTGCGTCCGTCACCGATCACCCATGACGTGCGCAGGATGTAGTGGCGCGGCAGCGTGGCAACCAGTTGATCGCCCGCGGCCTTGGTTTGTCCGTAAACGCCGAGCGGCGCCAGCGGGTCGTCCTCGCGGTATGGCCGCGCGCTCGTGCCGTCGAACACGTAGTCGCTCGAGATATGGACAACGGTGATGCGATGCGCGGCCGCCACCCGCACCAGGGCCGCCACACCGGTGACGTTGGTAGCCCACGCCGCGGAACGTCCTTCTGCGGTCTCAGCCGCATCGACACTGGTGTACGCCGCGGCGTTGATGATCGTGTCGTAATCGCGCCAGTCACGCGCGGAATCAAGATCGCTCACCGTCAGGTCGAGATCGTCTCGCCCGACGAACTCGACCGTCGTCGTGTCTGCGTATGCGTGGCGCAAAGCGCGGCCCAGCTGTCCGTCCGCGCCGAGGACCAGGGTCTTGGGCGACGGTATGGGTTCGATTTCGGCCAGGCGCGGTTGGGCCCGATCCTTGTCCGACATCACCGCTTGGCTCAACGGAATTGGCCAGTCGATAGCGACGCTCTCATCGCCAGGGTCTACAGATGTGTAGTTCGCGTCGGGTGAGTAGTGATCGTTGACGAGGTAGGAGTAGACGGTATTCGGCGCCAGCGTCTGGTACGCGTTGCCGACCCCGCGGGGCACGAAGACTGCGCGCGACGGGTCGAGCTCTACGGTGAACACTGTTCCAAATGACGGGCCCGCCCGCAGGTCGACCCACGCACCAAACGCCCGTCCGGCGGCAACCGAAACGAACTTGTCCCAGGGTTCGGCATGGATACCGCGCGTCGTACCCACCGCTTCGTTGAAGGCGATGTTGTGTTGTACAGGCCCGAAATCCGGCATCCCGGCGGCCGTCATCTTCGCGCGCTGCCAGTTCTCCTTGAACCAGCCGCGATTGTCGCCGTGGACCGGCAGTTGCCAAACCGAAAGCCCCGGAATAGGTGAATCCTTGGTGTCAAATATCTTGCCGTACTCGGTCATTTCGATTGACTTCTCCGTCATTGCCCGAGTTGGGCGTAGAACGCTTCGGTGGCCTCTTTGGCCGGTGCCCACCAGTCCTCGTGTTTCCGATACCAGTCAATAGTCGCCGACAGCCCCTCCTCGAAATCTCCGTACCGTGGCCGCCACCCGAGCTCTGCGCGCAGTTTTGTCGAGTCGATTGCATACCGCAGATCATGACCGGTGCGATCCGCGACGTTGTCGTAGGCATCGGCATCCTGCCCCATCATGGTCAGGATCAACTCGACGACGGTTCTGTTGTCCCGCTCCCCGTCGGCGCCGATGAGATACGTCTCTCCGACTCTGCCGGCTTCCAAGATCTGCAGCACTGCCGACGAATGATCGTCGGCGTGGATCCAGTCGCGTACATTGCGTCCGTCGCCGTACAGTTTCGGCCGAATACCCCACAAGATGTTGGTGATCTGCCGTGGGACAAACTTTTCGACGTGCTGGTAGGGCCCGTAGTTGTTGGAGCAGTTCGAAATCGTTGCCGCCACACCATAAGAGCGGACCCAGGCGCGTACCAACATGTCGCTGCCGGCTTTGGTCGAGGAGTACGGCGAAGACGGGTTGTAGGAAGTGGATTCGGTGAACCTCGCGGGATCGTCGAGTGCCAGGTCGCCGTACACCTCGTCGGTGGAGACATGGTGAAGTCGGGTGCCGTGCTTGCGGACTGCCTCGAGTAGCGTGAACGTCCCGATCACGTTGGTGTGCACGAATGGCTCGGGGAAGTTGAGGGAGTTGTCGTTGTGCGATTCGGCGGCATAGTGCACCACCGCGTCGACAGATGCCACCAGTTCCTCGACGAGCTCCGCATCGGCGACGTCACCATGGACGAACTTCAATCGGGTTTCGGGCAGCCCGGACAACGACGCCAGATTGCCGGCATAGGTGAGTTTGTCGAGCACCGTGACGTGATGGTCGGTGTGGTCGAGGACGTAGTGCACGAAGTTGGATCCGATGAAGCCCGCGCCGCCGGTGACGAGAAGCCGAGCCACTAGCAGCCTCTTTCGAGGAGGTCCAGCAGATACGTTCCGTAGCCGGACTTGACCGACGTCATAGCCCGCTCACACAGCTCGTCGTCGCTGAGAAAGCCCTGGCGCCAGGCGATTTCCTCGGGTACCCCGATCTTCAGCCCAGTGCGGCGTTCCATCGTGCGTACATAGTCGGCGGCGTCGGTCATCTGGTCGAAAGTTCCGGTGTCCAGCCATGCGGTCCCACGTGGCAGCACCTGCACACGCAGACGTCCCTGCTCCAGGTAGGCGCGGTTGACGTCGGTGATCTCGTATTCGCCACGCTCGCTGGGGGCGAGGTCCTTGGCGATCGCCACGACGTCGTTGTCGTAGAAGTACAGCCCCGGGACCGCGTAGTTGCTTCTTGGTTGCTTGGGCTTTTCCTCCAGGGACACCACCGTTCCGCTCGCGTCGAATTCCACGACGCCGTACGCGGAGGGCTCGCTGACCCAGTAAGCGAATATCGTGCCACCGTCGATGTCGTCGAAACGTTTGAGTTGGGTGCCCATGCCCGGCCCGTACAACAGGTTGTCACCAAGAATCAGCGCCACCTTTTCGGCCCCGAGGAAATCCTCGCCGATCGTGAAGGCCTGGGCCAGCCCGTCGGGTGAGAGTTGTTGGGCGAAGGTGATCGACACCCCGAATCGCGATCCGTCACCCAGCAGTCGCTCGAAGCTTTCCGCGTCGTGCGGCGTCGTGATGACCAAGATGTCCCGGATACCCGCCAGCATCAGGGTGGAGAGCGGGTAATAGATCATGGGCTTGTCGTACACGGGGATCAGCTGCTTGGACACCCCGAGCGTGATCGGATGCAGTCGGGTACCGGATCCACCCGCGAGGATGATCCCTTTCACGGCACCGCCGGTAGATAGACGCCGCCCGAAAGTGGAGCCGCGCGTAGAGAACCAAGCGCGCCGCGCGCGGTCGTAGTCATTGTCCGCTCAGTTGACCACCGGCAGCGCCGACTATGCGGTCGCCTTTTCGGTGTCACGGGAAACGTTTGAGTCATTGCTGTCTGCCTTGGTGCCGGTGGTGCTCGACGTCGTCGTGGTTGCGGTCGACGTGTCGTCCGGTCCATCGTCATCGTTCTTGACTGCCGCGGGGTCGTTTTCGCCCGTCACCGGGTCGGTGTCGGTGTCGGTCTCATCGTCTGTCTCCGCGTCGACATCCGTGCTGACTTCTTCGTCGACGTCCGCGTCCACCTCCGCCTCGTCATCCACGTCGGTACCGATTGTGGCGTCTTCGGCGGGCGTCTCGGGGGTTAGTTCCGCGTCGGCGAGGATCTCGTCGGTCACCTCGGCTTCGGTGGGAATCTCGTCGGTCACCTCGCCTTCACCGGGTTGCTCTTCGCCTTCGGCCGTTCCGGTTTCAGAGGTTTCATCAGTTGATTCTGTTGCCATCTTGAGCGCGGCAACGAAGCCAGGCTGTTCTTCGGCGCCCGCGGTGTCGGCCGCCATCAGCGCGGCTTCTGGCTCTGGCTCTGGCCCTGGCTCCGGTTCGGGCGCCGGCGCCGGAAGGACCCCGATAGCCTGCAGCAGGTTCTTGAGCCCGTTGGCAATCCATTCGAGCGCTTGGACCAGCGGTTGGAATGGCCACAGCGTGTAATCCAGGACGTTCACCGCCAGCGCGAGGAAACCTTGTGCTGCGGCGTAGGCGTTGCTGTAAAGGTTGATAGCGGCAGTGCCAAAGAAGCCGGCGACAGTGGTTTGAGTGCCGTTGCCCCAAGGGGAAATACCGAGCGCGGCATTGCCAACACCGATCGCTGAGGCGGTGCCCGGACCCAATTGCAAGACGAGATTGCCCGCGCCTGAGGCGCCAGCATTAGCGGGCGCGTTCCCCATCGGGGAGGCACTGATGATGATGTTGGGTCCGCCAATCGAAGACGCGGTACCCGGCCCCACCTGGGTGACGATCCCGAAAAGGGAGAACATTGCCGCGGCAGTCGCATTGTCGCCGAACGCGGTTGCGGCGGTGAAGGCGCTCAGAGCAGCCGTGGCGTTGGCGCCGGAGCCGATCGCCACCGCGGTGCTGAAGAATCCCAACGAGGCGTTCGCAGTGGCACCGGGGCCGATCGCGATAGCGATTGTCGTGATGTTGCTCGAACAACCGTTGCCGTTGTTCAGCCCGAAGGCGGAGAAGCACGTCGCGTTAGCGGCCGGGGCTCCATTGACGGCACCGGTCGCAATGGCGGTGGAGACGGCCAACGCGCCGAACAACGATCCGCGCTTTTTCACTCGATGCTGAGCCATCGCAATCCTAGTTCCTCGTAGGACATTGCCAGTTCCGGACATTACCGTTGCATCTGCAGGTCCGGAGGCTTTTTTGCACGTTAATTTACTTTGCGGACAATATCCAGTGAATCCAGTGATCGGGTGAATGGGCCGAGAGCCCGCTTTACCGCTGAACGCCCCGCGTGCACAGGGTTTGACCAGCGAATTCGGGTTTGCGATGAGCGCGACGCGCTGCTAGCAGCAGGGGCGCGACCTGTGCGCTCGATCAGGTTGGCTTGAGGTTTACAGGTTGCAGCTCAGTTGTAACCGCTTCGTCCTCTTCCTCTTTTGGCAGCAGAAAGGCCCGCGCTACCGGACGCGGTGCCACGGACCGCAGCATCCGACTGGCCGGACGCGGACGAACGACTTGAGGCCACCAGAACCAACGCCCGAGCAGTGCGGCAATAGAAGGTGTGAGAAACGCGCGCACAACCAGCGTGTCGAACATCAAACCCAGGGCGATCGTGGTTCCGACCTGACCGATGATCCGCAAATCGCTGACCACCATCGCACCCATCGTAAACGCGAACACCAGTCCCGCATTCGTGACGACTTTGCCTGTACCGCCCATCGCGCGAATGATGCCGGTGTTGATCCCGGCGGCGATTTCCTCCTTCATTCGGGAAACCAGCAACAGGTTGTAGTCGGAACCGACTCCAAGGAGGACGATGACGGCCATCGGGAGCACCATCCAGTGCAAATTGATGCCCAAGATGTACTGCCATATCAGCACTGCCAAGCCGAACGACGCGCCCAACGAAAGGCCCACCGTACCGACGATCACCAGGGCCGCGATGATGCTGCGGGTCATCACGAGCATGATGATGAAGATCAAGCAGAGAGCACTTACAGTCGCGATGTACAGGTCGTACTTCGAGCCATCGCGAAGGTCCTGAAATGTCGACGAAGCGCCTGCGAGATAGATGCTGGCGCCTTGCAACGGCGTCGTCTTGAGCGCTTCCTCGGCCGCCATTCGTATCTGATCGATATTCGCAATACTCTCGGGCGCGCCGGGGTCACCCTTGTGGGAAATGATGAATCGAGCTGCTTTTCCATCGGGTGATAGGAAAGAACCCATTGCACGCTGGAAATCAGGGTTCTTGAACACTTCTGGGGGCAGATAGAACGAATCGTCGTTGTTAGCGGCATCGAATGCCTGCCCCATCGCAGTGGCGTCTCCAGTTGATTCGTTGAGCACGTCGAAGATCCCGGCCATGGTGCTGTGCATCGTCAGCAGCATGTCCCGCATCTGGGACATGATCTCGATCATTCGAGGCAATGACTCAAGTAATTTCGGCAACAGGACATCCATTTTTTCCATGCCGGTCACGAGGTCCTGCATCTTGAGGGTGAGCGTGTCTACGGTGTCGAGCGCATCGTAGATACTTCTTAACGCCCAACATACTGGGATGTTCATGCAATGCGGTTCCCAGTAGAAGTAATTACGGATGGGTCTGAAGAAATCATCAAAATCGGCAATGTGATCTCGGAGATCGGCGACTACCAGCGACATATCTTTCGTCGTACTGATCGAATCATGGGTGATTTCGGTGAGTCGCTGCTGCACTTCGTACATCGTCTTCGCCAAGGCAATCTGTTTGTCCATTAGCTCGGCCTGTGTCAGCATGTCGTTCACGCGGTCCTTCATGTGCTCCATCATCTGGACCATTCCGGCGTTCTGCATACTGATCAAAAATGGTATTGAAGTACGTTCAATGGGTGTGCCCTCTGGGCGGGTGATGCCCTGCACTCGAGAAACTCCAGGGACTTGGAATATCGCTTTGGCGAGCCTGTGTAGCACGAGAAAATCATCGGGGTTGCGCATATCGCGGTCGGTCTCGATCATGAGAATATCGGGCATCATCCGCGCTTGGGAGAAATGGCGATCGGCGGCCGCATAACCCAGGTTGGCTGGAACATCCCCGGGTACGTATTTTCGGTCGTCATAGCTTGTCTGATAGCCGGGCAGCGCGATCAAGCCGACCAACGTGATCGCTAACGTGGCAACCAGTATCGGGCCCGGCCAGCGCACGATGGCTGTACCAACCCGGCGCCACCGCCGCGTTCCAATTCGCCGCTTGGGATCGCACAGCCCAAACCCACTTCCGACGGTCAAGACCGCAGGAACAAGCGTGAGCGCGATGCCAACCGCGACAACCATACCGACGGCGCACGGCACACCGACGGTCTGGAAGATCGACATTCGCGTGAAGCTCAGGCACAACAATGCGCCGGCGATGGTCAAACCAGATCCCAAAACCACGGGAGCAACCCCACGATAGGTGGTGTAGAAGGCCGTTTCGCGGTCCTGACCAGCTTGACGTTCCTCTTGATACCGGCCGAAGAAGAAGATCCCGTAATCGGTGCCGGCGGCCATAGCAAGAGCTACCAGCATGTTGATGGAGAAAGTCGAGAGCAGGACCAGGTCAATGTGTCCGATAAAGGCGACGATTCCCCGGGCGGCAAAGACTTCTACTCCAACCGTGAACAGCAGCAGTATGACGGTCGCGATGGATCGGTAGACAACGAGCAGCACCGCGAAGATGATCAGGGCGCCTACCAGCGTCAGCCTCAGGATCGAGCTTTCACCGCTGTGCGTCATATCCCCGACGAGCGCTGCCGAGCCGGTGACATAGATGTCGATTCCCGGAGGCGGTGGCGTCCGGTCAACGATCTCGCGCACCGCTGCCACGGAGTCCTGCGACTTGGGTGTGCCTTGGTCGCCCGCCAGATTCAGCTGTACATAAACCGCCCGGCCGTCAGCGCTTTGCGCGCCCGCCGCGGTCAGCCGATCGCCCCATAGGTCCTGGACATGCTGAACGTGGGGGTCGCTTCTGAGCTCGCGGATCAGTCCTTCGTAGTACGGCCGAACATCGTCGCCGAGAGGTTGCTGACCCTCCAGCACGATCATCGCCATGCTGTCTGAATCGGACTCCTGGAAGACTTTGCCCATCCGGGCCATCGCCTCGACCGCCGGCGCGTCCCGTGGACTCATCGGCACGGCCTGTTGCCTGCCGACCTGTTCGAGAGAGGGGACCGCAAAGGTCACGAGTAGGGTCAGCGCGACCCAGGCAAGGATGATGAACGGCGCGAACTTGCGGATCGTCCGAGCTATGACGGGACGCCGACGGTGCACGGTGCTCATGGCGTCGTTAGCAGGCACCAACAGCCGATGCGATCGTCATTGACCGGCGCCACGATGCTCTCCGCCGCTGCCGGCATCCGCCGCGAAGTCTGCACCCTCCGGCGGCGGGCTCTGCAATAAGGCGCGCACTAACGGACGTGGGCCGGTGGACCTGAGCAACGAACTTGCGGGCCGCTGACGCACTCGTTGCGGCCACCAGAACCACCGTCCCAGCAGTGCGGCAATCGACGGCGTCATGAAGGCGCGCACGACCAAGGTGTCGAACAGCAGACCCAGGCCGATCGTCGTGCCGATCTGGCCGATGCTGAGCAGGTCGCTGATCGCCATCGAGCCCATCGTGGCGGCGAACACCAAACCCGCCGTGGTCACGACCTTGCCGGTGCCCGCCATTGCGCGAATGATGGCGGTGTTGATGCCTGCGCCCAGTTCATCCTTAATCCGCGCGACAAGCAGCAAATTGTAATCGGAACCCACGGCCAACAGCACGATCACTGCCATCACAAGCACCGCCCAGTGAATCGGAATGCCGAGCAGATACTGCCAGACGAACACAGACACCCCGAACGCTGCGCCTAACGAGACCAGAACCGTGCCGACGATAACTATTGCGGCAACGACACTCCTGGTCATGATCAGCATGACAATGAAGATCAGGCAGATCGCTGCGACAACCGCGATTATCAGGTCGAATTGCGATCCGACGACGATATCTTTCGTCATGGCCGCGGTGCCGCTCAGATAGATCGGAGAGCCCTCCAAAGGAGTTCCTTTGAGCGCCTCTTCGGCGGCATTCCTGATTGCGTCGACCCGCGCGATACCCTCCGGCGACGCGGGATCCTCTTTTTGGGTGATGAACATGCGGACGGACTTTCCGTCGGGCGATATAAATATGTCGATCACCCGTTTGAAGTCTTCATTCTTGAAGATCTCCGGAGGAATATAAAATGAATCATCGTTCTGGGCCGCGTCGAACGACTTTCCCATGGCAGTCGGATCGACGTTGGCTTCGTCCATCTGACCGAAAACACCAGTCATGGTGGCATGCATACTCAGCATCATCGTCCGCATACTTTCCATGATGGCGATCATCTGGGGAAATTGGACGAGCATTTGCGGCATCAGCACGTCTAGCTTGTCGAGATTCAACACCAAATCATCCAGCTTTTCGGTGAGCGCATCGACCCCGTCGATTGTGTCGAACAAACTCCTTATCGACCAACAAAGCGGAATGTTGTAGCAGTGCGGCTCCCAAAAGAGATAATTACGTATTGGCCTGATGAAATCATCGAAATGCGCAATGCTGTCCCGCAGTCTTTCCGTGATTTCCTGGACCTCATGGGTTTTGGCGGTCATGTCGTGCATCGTCGCGGCCATCTCTTCCATCAGGCCATACATTTGCCGCATGATTTTCACCGCTTCCTCGAGCATGCCGGCCTGCTCGAGGATCTGATCCATCTGTGTCTTCTGAAATGCCATGTACTGCTGTTGACCCGCTTGTTGCATGCTGAGCATGTAGGGGATCGTCGTGTGCGGGATTGGGGTGCCCTCAGGTCGAGTTACCGCCTGCACCTTCGATACGCCCGGTACGGCAAGTACGACTTTGGCGAGTTTGTTCAAAATCAAGAAATCGGTCGGATTGCGCAGATCCCGATCGGTGGAGACCATCAATATCTCGGGCGTCATCATCACCGACTCGGGAAAGTGTCGCGCCGCCGCCGTCATCCCTTGGTTAGCCGGAATATTCGTCGGAAGGTATTTCTGATCGTTGTAGCTCGGTTTGAAACCCGGCAGGATGAGCAGCCCGACAAGGGTCAGGGCCATCGTGGCGGTCAGGATGGGTGCGGGCCACCTGACGATCGCCGTACCGACTCGCCGCCACCCGTAATGGTTGAGACGTCGCTTGGGGTCGAGCAGACCGAACCTGCTTCCCACAACAATAACGGCGGGAAAGAGTGTGAGAGCTACCGCGATCGCCACCAATACGCCCACGGCACACGGCAGTGCTAACAGACTGAAGAACTGCAATCGGGTGAAGCTCAGACAGTAAAGGGCACCGGCGATCGTCAAGCCGGAGGCCAAGACCACCTTGGCGACCCCGTGATAGGTGGTGTAATAGGCGGTTTCTCTGTCCTCGCCTGCTTGCCGCGCCTCCTGGTAGCGCCCGAAGAAAAAGATCCCGTAGTCGGTACCCGCCGCAATGCACAGGGCCACCAGCAGGTTCACGCCGAAGGTGGTCAGACCAATGAAGTCGTACAAGCCAAGCAGCGCGACAACTCCTCGCGCGGCCTGCAACTGTGTTGCTACCACAGCCAACAAGATGAAAGCGGTCGCGAGGGAACGGTATACGAATAGGAGCATTACGAGGATCACGGAGATGCTCACCACCGTGATCAGGATTACCGTGCTATTCCCGCTTGCGCTGATGTCCGCGGCAACTGCCGACGGCCCGGTGACATATACCGCAAGTCCCGGCGGTGTTTGCACACGGTCGACGATGGCCCGAACCGCTGTTACCGATTCAATGGTCGAGGCTTGGTCTTGGTTTTGACTACCGACCAGGCTTACTTGGACATATGCGGCTTTGCCGTCGCTGCTCTGTGCGGCTCCCCTGGTGAGTTCGTCACCCCAGAAGTCTTGAACGGACAGCACATGCTTGTGATCGGCCCGCAGCTCACCAATCAACTGGTCGTAGTAGTTGTGAGCATCCTGGCCCAGGGGCTGCTCGCCCTCCAGGACGATGATCACGGCGCCGCCAGAGTCGGGTGCGTCGAAGGCATCGCTCATCCGCTCGGCAGCTTGAAATGACGGCGCATCTGTGGGGTTCAACGAAAGCGCCTGACGCTGTTCGACCTCCTCGAGCGTCGGGACTGCGACAGTCAGGATGCCGATGATCACCAACCACGCCAGAATGATCGGTACCGAAAGTCGCCGGATGGTCCGCGCTGCCAACGGTCGATTGCTGTGCAGCTGGTGATTGCTCATGCGGCCTTCAGCATGCAGCTGGTGAAGGTGCTGACCGCGTGCTGTTTGATGTTTTCTGATTTGACGACGTTGTCCACCAAGATGCGGCAGCCCAGACTTTCGCTATCCCCGTTGGCTGCGATGCTGCCAACACCGGCTGCCGTGGTGATCGGGAATTCGAGTGTCCACGGCAAGGACACGTCTCTGACGAACTTCGGGTTACCGTTTTCGTCGAAATAGCTGATCTGCGCGACAGTGCCTGGCGGCCCAAAGATCTCGTATCTCAAGTATTTCGGGTTGACGGGCGTCTCGTCATCGACTTTGGTATCGCCGTACGACAATGCGTTCACGGTGCCGAAGATGCTGTGCAGGCGCGATACCGTGAATGCTCCAGCGATGATCACAAGCACGATGACGAGTGGAAGCCAGACCCGCCGGAAAAGGCGGAACATCGCGGAGGCCGGGGTGCGGCGTCTCCTACGACCTGACCCGTTGACTGGAGGCCTGGGCGAAGGTTGACGTCCTCGCCGCCTAAGCAGGCCGCGCCGGCGAACCCGCTCGGGCCCGTCACTGCTGTCATCGACGGCGACATCGGAGAGGGCAGGTCCAACGTCGTGTGCACTGCCGTCGACCACCGCACCCATCCCTTTCCCCTTTCGACGTTTCGCCCCAGGGGCCATGCCAGCCGAACGGCGGTCTACCGCTAGGGCCCACCGCCTTGGAGGCCGGGGCCGATCTTGAGGACACCTAACCATGTAGGTGGTGCCCATATTGACGTTTCCGTAACGGATCGTAAAGCATGACCCTGAGATGCAGCCCAGGATTTTGCACCGCTCGTGATCTCTGCCCGAGCGTTGCGGTGAAGAGATCAGCAAACGTACTGATCACCAGAGTCTTCGCGTCCTCGCACTTTCATTCGGGGATGACCTGCCGAGGAGTCGTTCAGTCGATCTCGGCACAAAGGTTGAACTCGGTTAGCGTGCGTTCGACCAGATTCCGCAACGCGGCCTTCGTGGTTACGCCGCCGGGTTGGTAGGCCTGGATGCTCATCGAGATCTTGCCGACCGTTGGTAGCCGGCCGAACAAAACCTGCAATTGTCCACCGGTTCGCTCCAGCCGGTCTTGCGTGATGTATTGGTTCGTTCCGCGGGCCCAAGCGGACTGGCACTGGGTACCGTCGGGACAGGTCACCGCCGAGCCGACGTCGCCGAAGTTGGAAATGACCGTCGGCTGGTCGGGGTCGTCCATCGCCCACTCCATCAGCTGTTTCCACGTGCTCCTGGGGGTGAGCGGGGTAAGCGGAAGAAGCGGCGATGCTTCGTCCGGGGTATCCCGCAGGGTCTTCAGCGCTTCTTTTATCGCGTTGCGGGCAGCGCCTAGATCCGTCGTCACGTGCGTCGGGTCGATGCTCGCGCGGGCAAAAGACACCGCCACTGCGCGCGTGTCGTCTTCGGTGCGGTCGCTGACGATGACCTGCATCTTGACAGTGCCATCGTCGGGATGTCGTCGACCAAGATGCTCCCCGAGTCTTGCAGCCAAACCGGTGGCCAGTGTGTTGCTCGCCCCACCAAGGGCCTGCGCGCGGGCATCCCATTCCTCCGCGTCGATCAGAATCCAGACACCGGGCACCACGACACGGCGATCTTCTCCGAGGGCAGCGGTTGGCGTTGTGGGCTTTCTGGCGTCATCGGTTTGGCGTCGCCGCGCCTCCTTCGCCGCAGCTATAAGAGCCCGGGTGACCTCGGGCACGTCACGGGCGGTCTGGCCGGTGTCCTCGACCACGGCCCGCAGTCGAGTGCGCGACCGCGGCGGGGGGTAATCGTGTTCACGCGCCAAGCCCATGATCGCCTTGGCGACTTCGACGACGCTGCCGAGGCCGTCGAGCACATAGTGGGATATCACCCCGGTGATCGCGGTCGAGCCGTCTGTCAGAGGGAGGACGCCGATGTGCCATGCGGGCCCTTGTTCCGGGTCAACGGGTAGTTGCGCGCGTTCGTCGAACCAGTCGCCGAGTTCGGCGCGTGGACGGGCAGTCTCGGCGATGTCGATCGGAGCCGGCCGTAGATCGGCAACCCACCGGTACCGGGCGAACGGCAGGGGAGGACGCTCGATGAGCCGTCCCCACAGCGAGCGACTCATGGTCTGGTGAAACCGCTTCAGCCCATCAAGGTCGATCGCACGGTCGTAAAGCCATGCGACCTGCATGACTTCTTTCTGGCCACTGGCGCGATGTCCCGCGTAGAACGCTTGGTCCATCAGCGCGAGCCGATTGTCCGGGCGCGCGTTACCGGTCGATGCGCGGACAGGGCGGTCCTGGGTTGTCACTGAGAGCCTCCGAGGGCACAGAAGTCGCGCGTGGCCCCCGCTAGGGCGTCGGTGTCGACTGGTGGAACTTATTTGACATGAGCGTCAGAATAACCGACATACCTTTACATTCTGGGCGGTTTTCGTAGTGGTCTATGGCTGAGGCGGCGTGCTGCTGTCGGTTACGCTGCCCGGCGGGCTGTGGCACGTACAGGGACTGGGGGGTCGGAGCATCCGATGAAGTTCGTCCTGGCGTTCTACGGGACTCGCGGCGACGTCGAGCCCGGCCTCGCGGTAGGCCGCGAGTTGATGCACCGCGGGCATGAGGTGCGCATGGCGGTACCGCCGGACTTGATCGGCTCGGCCCAATCGGTGGGGCTTTCGACGGTCCCGTACGGACCCGATACGCAGGTGTGGCTGGAAGATACCCGCGACTTTTGGGGGTATTTCTTCCGCAACTTCTGGAAGGTCCGCGACGTGCGGAGGTATCTTCGCGAATCCCGCGAGCCCGGTATCCGGGCTTGGGGGGAGATGACCAGGACCCTGATAGCGGAGATGGACGGTGTCGATCTCCTGGTTACCGGGATCAGCTACGAAGAACTCGCATTCGACGTCTCGGAATATTGCCGTACACCGTTGGCGACGGTCTTGTGGTTCCCGATGCGGGTGAACGGCCGGCTGGTACCGAACCTGCCCGCGCCGATGGTCCGCACTGCGATGAAGCTGTACGAATGGCTGATCTGGCGGGGGGTCAAGGGCGTCGTCGGTGCGCAGCGGCGTGAGTTGGGTCTGCCACAGGCCGCAGGCCCCGTTCCGGGACGAATCGCCGAACGTGAGCTCCTGGAGATCCAGGCCTACGACGAGGTGTGTTTCCCCGGGCTGGCGA
This sequence comes from Mycolicibacterium holsaticum DSM 44478 = JCM 12374, assembly GCF_019645835.1. Classification (NCBI taxonomy): domain Bacteria; kingdom Bacillati; phylum Actinomycetota; class Actinomycetes; order Mycobacteriales; family Mycobacteriaceae; genus Mycobacterium; species Mycolicibacterium holsaticum. The sequence continues at coordinate 5,030,907 of NZ_CP080998.1, read as the reverse complement.
GCGAGTGGACGAGTTGGGATGGACAACGTCCGTTTGTCGGCACGCTGACGCTGGAGTTGGACACGAAGGCGGATGAAGACGTCATGTCGTGGATCGCCCAGGGGACTCCGCCGATTTGTTTCGGGTTCGGCAGCATTCCGGTGGACTCGCCGGCCGAGATGGTCGCCATGATCGCGGGAGCGTGTGCACGGGTGGGCGAGCGGGCGTTGGTGTGTGCGGGCTGGAGCGACTTCAGCGATACCCCACAGTTCGACCACGTCAAGGTGGTCGGTGCGGTGAACTACGCGACGATCTTTCCGGCTTGTCGGGCGGTCGTGCACCACGGCGGCGCGGGCACGACCGCAGCAGGACTGCGCGCCGGAGTCCCGACGCTCGTTCTCTGGATGGCAGACGTGCAGTTGATTTGGGGAGCCGCGGTCAAGGAGCTGAAGGTGGGTACCTCGCGGCGCTTTTCGGCCGCGTCCGAGAAGACGTTGGTTGCTGATCTGCGCACCATCCTCGCACCGCAGTATCTGCACCGCGCGCGTCAGATCGCGGCTCGGATGACAAGACCGACCGAGAGTGTCGCGTCCGCTGCCGACCTCTTGGAAGATCGAGCCCGGCGGCAGCGTGTCGGCTGAGCGATCCATGGAAACGTCAATAATTGACGTCCGCGCAAGTCTAGACTCAGCGCCGAAAATGCTGGTGTGCGAGATTGGGCGATTTTGACCATCACCGACTACGACGTGCGCGCTCTGTATCTGGATCTGCTTCGACGCAACCTGACCCGATACGGGATGCATGAGCGCCCACCCTCGGACTGGCCGTTGCGGCGGCGTCTGCTGCTCAAGACGGTCAACACTGTTGCCCCCAAGCTCAGAGGTGCGGGTCTGCGGAATCAACACCTGCGCGAAGCGGGTCTGGACTGGCCGCCTGAGGCCGAGACGATGATCGGCATGAAGAGGCTGACCAGCCTGCAGCGTTGCGTGGAAACCGTCCTGGCCGAGGACGTCCCCGGTGATCTCGTCGAAACCGGGGTATGGCGCGGCGGCGCATGCATTTTGATGCGGGCCGTGTTGGCGGCATATGGCGACACAACTCGCAGCGTGTGGTTGTGTGATTCTTTTCAGGGGGTTCCGCGCTCTGACACCGCTAATTATGCGGCGGACAAAGGGATCAGGGCAGAGTTCGCAGCCGGCATATTGGGTGTGTCAGAAGCGGAGGTAAGAGCGAACTTCGAGCGTTACGGGTTGCTCGACGCCCAAGTTCGTTTTCTCCCAGGGTGGTTCAAGGACACCCTGCACGACGCCCCCATCGAACGCATCTCCGTGTTGCGGCTCGACGGTGACCTTTATGAGTCCACGATCCAGGCCTTGGACGCGCTGTACCCACGGTTGTCGCCGGGAGGCTTCTGCATCATCGACGATTACCTGGCGGTAAAGGCGTGTGAAAAGGCTGTCACCGACTATCGCAAGCAGCACGGGATATCCGCGGAAATCATCGACATCGATGGAACGGGCGTGTTTTGGCGAAAATAGCGGAGCCATGGCCGGATTCATCCTCACAGCGCGCGCATGCCTGACGGCGAGGCTCTGGTACGGATCGGCATTCTGGGAGCGGCCCGCATTGCACCCGCGTCGCTGATCAAGCCGGCCAAACGCAACGCCGAGGTCGTCGTCGCGGCAGTGGCAGCGCGTGATACGTCGCGCGCCCGGCAATTCGCCGCCAAACATGGTATCGCGCGAGTGCACGACAGTTACGAAGCTCTGATCAGCGATCCGGATGTGGATGCGGTCTACAACCCATTGCCGAATGCCTTGCATGGCAGGTGGACACGAGCCGCGCTCGAGGCGGGTAAGCACGTCATATGTGAAAAGCCGTTCACCGCCAACGCGGCCGAGGCGCGCGAAATCGCTGATCTGGCGGCGAAGTCGGACCGCGTGGTCATGGAGGCATTTCACTATCGTTACCACCCGTTCGCATCACGCGTTGAGCAGATTATCGCGTCGGGGGAACTCGGCACACTGCTGCGCGTCGAGGCGGCCGACTGCTTTTGGGTGCCGAGGTTTTCGGCGAATGCCTACAATTTCTCGCTCGGCGGCGGCGCCCTCATGGATCTCGGCAGTTATGTGGTCGACATGCTGCGTACGTTCGGCGGTTCGACCCCGGAAGTTGTTTCCGCACAGGCGAAATTGCGTGGGTCTCAGGTGGATCGCGCGATGACCGCCGAGCTGCGTTTTGCCGACGGGCACACCGGCGGGCTCCGCTGTTCACTGTGGTCGGCGGATCTGCCGCATGTCACTGCCAGGGTGGTGGGGGACCGAGGTGAGCTTCGGCTCCATCCGGTGATCCCCTTCCAGCAGTTCTCGGTTCGGTCTGCCGACGGTCACCGCGTGGAGCGCTTCTTTCGGGCGCGCACCACCTACGACTATCAACTGGACGCCTTCGCCGCGGCGGTTCTGCGTGGTGAACCGGTGAAGACGACCGCAGCGGAAGCTGTCGAGAATATGACCGTGATCGATGCGATCTATCGTGCCGCCGGACTTCCGGTTCGTGAGCCCACCTAGACGCTAATCCAAAGATTCAGCTCTACTTTCGGTCGACGGCTGACGGCGGGAAGCCAGCGGTTCGAGCTCGTGGGGCAGGTCTGCGTCGCGGAGCCAGGAGTCGACGGTACGGGAAAAGAGGTCCGGATTGCTCAGCGGCCAGTTGTGGCCCATGCCGAGTGCGACCCGGTTGACCGCGTTCGGCATCGACTGCGCGAGCGCTGCGGCCGAGCGACGTACTAACCGCAACTCCTTACCGCCGGCGACGAATAGCGTTGGCGCGTGCGATTGATCGAGCCCGTTGGGGAGAGTGAAACCCGCGGAGGCTGCGGCAATGTGGGCAAACTGTGTGCCGGAATTGAGGCGTGCGTCCTCTTCGTAGCTTTGGTGCTTGGCCGCGTGGCGAGCATCCCAATGGCGGGTGATCAGCATCCATCGGAACAGGTCGCTGCGGGCAAACGCTCCCGCGACGCGGCGCGTTACCTGCGGTGCGGGCATCGTGTTGACGAACGCGCTGCTCAGCACCGCCCGGTCGACGACCTGAGGCGCGGTTGCCAAAACTTGTACGCCCACCTGGGCTCCGAGTGAAAACCCGACCAGGTGCGCTCGACCTCGCCTGACCCGGGTGCGGATGAGTTCTGCGACCGCATCCGCGGCTCGGCTCATCTCGAAGGGACCCTCCCAGAAACTCTTACCGTATTGCGGCAGGTCCGGTACGAGACAACGGTGATGCGCCATCCGCTCGACCACAGGCTCCCAGGTCCAGCCGCTCATCATCCCGCCGTGCAGGAACACGACGGCGGGCGCATCGACCGGACCGGATTCGAGCACGAACAGACCCACGTTTGCGATGCTATCCGCGCTCCCACCGCCGAATGAAGGCGGCGATGGAGTTATGTGGCGAAATGGGCCGCGTTGATGTGCTCTGCGACCCGCAAGGCATTAGCGGCGACGGTCAGGCTCGGGTTGAGGCCGGTGCTCGACGGGAAGAACGAGGCGTCCACCACATAGAGGTTGTCGACTTCGTGGGCACGGTTTTGCGGATTAAGCACGCTGCTGGTGGGGTCGGTGCCAAATCGGCACGTACCGCACACGTGTCCAAGGGTTTGGTTGTTGTCGGCTTGGCGCAGGGTCAGCGTGCGGAAGGGCTGCAGCACCTCATTGAGGTGGCGCAAGAACACCTTGCGGCGTTCGATCTCGCTCGGGTGGATGCGATATTGAAGCCGCAGTCGCTGGCGCCCGTCGAAACTTGGCTGGTCGCTCGGGAGGACTCGATTGTCGAGATATGGCAAGTCCTCCATCATCGCGACAAGCACCAATGCGCCACTGACCACCTGGTTGTAGATGGGCCGCGCAGCGGCGCTCATCAGCCGTAGCGCCCTCGATGTCCACCGCGGTTGGTTCATCAACATGTCCAGAGGCGCCAACGAAGCCATCGAGGCGGCTGACTGCACCGTGCCGTACTTTTGGCCTTCCATGAAATAGAAGTCGTTGAGCCCGATTTCCTTGTTCTCGGCTGTGATCTTGCTACTGCCATGGGGCCAAACCGCGATCCAGTCCATCAGGTGACGCATCAGGTTGCGGCCCACCATGTCTGAGCCGTTGGCCAGCCCGCGAGGCCAATGCTGGGACCGGGAGTTGAGCAACAGCACCGGCGTGGCCAGGGCCCCTGCGGCCAGGACCACGACCTTCGCTTTCAGCGCCAGCATGTCGGACCGGTGCTGGCAGATCACGGTCTGGACCCGTGTGCGGTCAGATTCGAGTCGCACGACTCGGCATTCGGCCAGCAAGTGAGCGCCGTATTCGGTGACGGCAGGTAGGACCCCGCACCGGGCACCGTCGTTCTTGCACGATTTCGCGCAAAGGTAGGCCTGACAGGTTGTGCAGGCATCGGTGTAGTCACAAGCCATCGGCAGGTGATAGGGGTGTAATCCGCGCCCCGTCAGGTAGTTGACCAGCGGCTGGTTATCGACGGAAAAGGGTGGTGCGGCCGGCAAGCCGACATTCACCGCCTCCGGCCGAAGGGGATCGGGTTGGCCGCGCACCCCGAGCAGCTTCTCTGCCTGCGAGTACCACGGCGCCAGCTGGTCATAAGAGATCGGCCACGTCTCCGGCACGGTGGACTCACCGGGGTCGGTGAAGTGTTGGCGGGGGGTGAAATCGTCGACGAAAAACCGTTCGCAGACCATGCCGTAGAGCGCCGATGACCCGCCGGTTCCGCTACCGATGAACGGCACGAATCGTTTCGGGCCGCGGCCGCTGATGTCTGTGATTTCATCGGTGCTGCGTCCGCCACGGGCCAGGGTGTCGAAGTAGGTGTTTTTTGCCCGGGCGGCCTGCGGCTCAGCTATTTCGGGCATCGCCGATCGGATCGTTCCTGGTGCCCCGGGAAGTGTCGAGCGTCCCTTTTCCACGAACAGCACTCGGCGGCCCGCGCGGGCCAACCGGTGGCCGAGCATGCCACCGCCCATGCCGGCACCTACGACGATGACGTCCCACTCGACGCGCTCTGCCTCTCGCCCAGTCACGTCGCCGTCAGGCACAATCACGCTCCTCATGGTGACGGCCCAAAAATGGCCGGGTCTAGGCGATTCGGGATCGTATCAACGACGCAACGGCACCAACAGGCGAACGCCTACCCGCGCGCCCCGAACAAGGATATTTTTACGCCGACGATAATTATGCGTCATAATGGTCGCTGCTCCGTGTGATGGCAAGTCGCGGGGCCCCTGAGAGGGAGGACTCAGGATGCATGTAGCGCTTCGTGCCGGCGTGGCGATCATTTCGGCTGTGGTCGCGGCTACGCTCGTGATCCTTGTTGCGGCGATGACCTTCACTTTTGTCGCGCTCGCGAGCACCACCGTTCTCATTATGGGCGGCACCGGACATCCGCTCTCGACGCCACCGGACACGATTCCTTACGTGCGGCAGTACATGAGCGAAGCGGTGAACAACTTCGTTTCACCCGCGGCCACGGCACCAGCCTTGAATGGCATTCCGCAGGGGCCATACAACAGCGTCGCGGTCATCACACCCGAAGAGAACTGGCCCAACTACGGACGTTTGAAAATCGGAGAATCCATCCGCAAAGGAGGCGCAGCCCTCCACAGCTGTCTCACCTCCAGTGTCTGCGACTACAACAAAGACGTGGACTCCGCCGCACCGTCCGTATCCGACACCTTCATAGTTTTCGGTTATTCACAGAGTGCCACCATCGCACTGCTCGAAAAGCAACGATTGGCCGCCGAATACGCTGAGGGCGAAGGCCCCAATGTCGTATTCGTGGTCATCGGCGCGCCACGACCGAACGGAGGATTGAGCTCACGAGATACGACAGGAATAGTGACATTCCTGCTCTTCGGGCGTTGGCCAGATCAGTCGATACCCGTGCCGATATCGACTGACACCCGGTATCTGACAGTCAATATCGCGCTTCAGTACGACGGTTTCTCGGACTTTCCGTTGAATCCCCTGAACCTGCTGGCGACCTTAAATGCCTACATGGGAATCACTCAGTCTCACGGCAGCTATGGGAGTCACAGCCTCAGCGACCCGGGAGTGCTTGATCAGGGGCAGTACGGAGACACCCGTTATTACCTGATCCCTGCCGACGTGCTCCCGTTGCTGAAACCGGTGCAGCGTATCCCATTCATCGGGCACGCCCTGGCCGATACATTGGATCCGGTCTTGCGGGTGATAATCGAGTCGGCCTACGACCGCAGCGTCAGTCCGGGAGTTCGGACGCCGTTCAATGTTTTCTACTTCGAGAACCCGATCGAATTCGCCAAGAACATCGTCGCTGCCATCCCGGTGGGTGTGGACAACGGGATCGAGACCATCTTGGGATTTCGACCGTTCGGGACACGGAGACCTGGCGCATTTGGTGTCGGTGGAGAAGAGATGAATTTCGTGGGGTCTGGTTCTGCCCCGGTTGAGGCTACAGAATCGGCGTCGGAGTCGTCGGCCGGTGACGACACCGACGTGGCCGATCCCGATGTGGATTCGGGGGCGGCCAATGTGTTGTCCGGCGGGGTCGATTCTGTCGCGGTTGAGACCGCGGAGTCGATGTCGGAGTCGTCGGCCGGTGACGACACCGAGGTGTCCGATCCCGATGTGGATTCGGAAACCGCGGATGTGATGTCGAGCGATGAGGGTCCGGCTGCCGCGACGACGCGAACGGATCTATCGGTCGTCCCCAATAACTCGACGATCTCAACCACACTAAGCAGAACGAATATCAACTTGCGGAAATTCATGCCGCACAGGGCATCGTCGACGAATACGCACGATAGCGACTCCTCCAACAGGGAAGATTCCACCGCTACCGGGGATGCGCGTCAGGATAACTCGAGTATGGCGACGAGTTCGTCGTCGTGACGGGCGCGATCGAAGTGTCTGGCTCTTTCCAGGGCGCCGGCAGCGAGGTTTCGTCGTAGCCGTTCGTCTGACTCGAGGGCGATCAGGTTGGCGGCGAGTGCCTTTGCGTCTCCGGGTGGGCTGAGCAGTCCGGTGACTCCTGGTTGGATGATCTCCGGTGTGCCACCTGAGTCCGTTCCGCATACCGGCAGTCCCGCTCTCATCGCCTCGACGGTGACGCGGCCGAACGCCTCTTGGTGGCTGCACATCAGGCCCACGTGGGCGGCGGCCCAATACGGTTGCAGATCGCGTGTCGGTCCGTGGATGCTCACGAGATCGTCTACGCCCAAGCGTCGAGCAACACGACCAAGTGGTTCAGGGCTTCCGGGGCCCAACAATGTCAACTCGATATCGATACCGGCATTTCGGGCGATAGCAATGGCCTCGATGGCTAGATGCTGTCCCTTGGCGGCGGAAAAGTAGCCGACCAGGATCGTGCGCATGCGCTCACCGGGACACCTCTTCGGTGGAGTGCCCAGCGCGCTGTCGACGGCGGGGTAGATCACGTGTGTCTTCATGCTGGGGCTCAACGCCAGCATGGCCTGCTCGACGGCGTGGGAATTGCAGATCACCGACTCCGATAGTCGACCGATCAGGTGGACGGTTCGGCGATAGCCGAACAGGAACCAGAGTCGATGGTCGTCTCTGCCGAACTCCCGGACTATCCAGTGGTGGGGGATGCCGAGGATCTTGGCGGCGATTGCGTGCGATGGAATGGTCATCGTGTTCGTGAGCACCATCGTCGGACGCAATCGGACAAAAAGCCGCAACGCCTGCACAATGCCTGGCAGAAGCAGTGCGGTGTAGGGCAGCCAGCCGATAAGCGCGTGCGGCTCGACTCTGCCGAAACGCCGCCATTTGCCAAAAGCCCACCACGGTGTCCAACCGATGACGGTTTGGATACCGTCGCTAGTGCATCGCTCTGCGACGGCCCCCTTCTGCGGGATGACCGCGACCAGATCAACGTCTGGCCGCTTTTCCCGCAGCCCCAACAAGATGTCCCGGAATCCGACGACGCCGCCGCCGCCGAAACTACTGACGTTCGAGACCACCACCACCCGCGTGCCGGGGTTCTCGTAGCGCGATGTTTTTTCCACGCGACGTCCGGTTTTCACGCGCGATGGCCGGGCGGCAGGCACGGGCAAAGTTTATGCCCAACCTGCAAACCTTAATCGGTAAGGGGTGCTACGAATATGGGTTGACGTACCCTTCATCTCGCTCACCTGAGCGTCTGGGTACAGCGAACTGAGTGCGTGGAGCGAAGAAGCGATGCAAGGAGCACCTCTCCCATGACCGACGTCATGCCGTTGCCCGACACGGCATTGGTGACGTTGTGGTGCCGCGCGAACGAAGCACGGCGATCCGATGCGATCATCGACGATCCGATGGCGATACGCCTGGTGGATTCAATCGATTACGACTTCAGCAAGTTTGCGCTCCCCGCCGAACGGCAAGATCTCGCGCTGCGGGCGCTTGCCTTCGACGACGGTACCCGCCGTTATCTCTCCACTCACCCCAGAGCCACCGTGGTCGCCCTCGGTGAAGGGATGCAGACCAGTTTCTGGCGCCTTGATGCCGCGGGCGTCGGCCACGAATTTCGTTGGCTTACCTTGGACTTGCCGCCCAATATCGAGCTTCGGCAGCAGTTGCTGCCCGATTCACCCCGCATGTCGACGTGTGCTCGATCGGTACTGGATTTCAGCTGGATGGAAGTGGTGAACCCAGAGGACGGTGTGTTCATCACCGCCGAGGGGCTCCTGCCTTACCTGGAGCCTGCCGAGGCGCTCAACCTGATAGGGGAATGCGCGCGCCGCTTTCCCGGTGGTCAGATGATGTTCGACCTGCCGCCGAAGTCGCAGGCGTGGCTGTCTAGCCGTCCACGATTGTGGAAGGCGTTGCGCGGCGACTGGCCGCGAACGCCGTTCAGTCTTACCGTGGGTGAGCTTGCGAGGTTGGCCGACACAGTGCCCGGCGTCCGGGCTGTGCATGACGTGCAGCTCCCCCGCGGTCGCGGACTGGTGTTCGACACGCTGTTGCCGAAAGCCCAGGGACGGCCGTTATATCGGCCGCTTCGTCGGTGGGTTGGTGTCAACTGGCCAACGATCGCGTCGCTGACCCTGCTCGAGTTCGATAGCTAGTGGCCAAGCGGGTGAAGTTCGGCGTCCTGGGGGCAGCCCAGATCACGCCGATGGCGCTGATCAATCCCGCGAAGGACAATGACGAGGTCTTGGTCGCGGCGGTCGCGGCACGCGATGTTTCACGCGCCGAAGCCTTTGCCGCCAAGCACGGCATCGCCCAGGTCCACGAAAGCTACGAGGCGCTGATCGCCGATCCGAATGTGGACGCGGTGTACGTTCCGTTGCCAAATGGCCTACATGGCAGCTGGACTCGGGCCGCGCTCGAGGCGGGCAAGCACGTGTTGTGTGAAAAGCCATTCACCGCTAACGCCGCGGAGGCCCGCGAGGTCATGCGGTTGGCGACGGCATCTGATCAGGTGGTGATGGAGGCGTTCCACTACCGTTATCACCCCTTTGCGTTGCGAGCCGAGGAGATCATCGCTTCGGGTGAGCTCGGCACGTTGCAACGCATCGACGTCGCCTTCTGCTTCCCGCTGCCCCGGTTCTCCGACATCCGCTACAACTACGCCTTGGCTGGCGGCGCGATGATGGACGCCGGATCTTACGCGGTGCACATGTTGCGGACATTTGGCGGTTCGACACCGGAAGTTGTTTGGGCACAGGCGAAATTACGTGACGGGCAGGTAGACCGCGCGATGAAGGCTGAGTTGCGTTTTCCCGACGGGCATATCGGTCGACTGCGCTGTTCGATGTGGTCGACGGATCTGCTACGGATCACCGTCAGAGTAATAGGCGATCTTGGTGAACTGCGGGTGCTCAACCCCGTGCTTCCCCACATTTTTCACCGCTTTTCTGTGCGATCTGGCGGCGCGAGCCGAGTGGAGCGCTTTCCGCGGCGTGCTACCTATGCGTATCAGCTGGATGCATTCGTCGCGGCGGTGCTACGCGGCGAACCGGTGAAGACGACGCCGGAAGATGCGGTCGAAAATATGACCGTCATCGATTCGATCTACCGCGCCGCGGGCCTTCCCGTTCGCGAACCGAGCTGACGGCATACTGACAGCGAGGCCGTTCTGGCCCGCGGTATTGCTGGTACAGCCGACGAAGCTGGGTTGGCGTCACCGCTGGGGGCGTGCAAGCCCTTGCTCCTACCTTGGTTCATGACCTTGGTGTTGATTAATTGGTTTGCCGGTGGCGCCGGAAAACTGAAGATCCGCAATCTCGGTGGTCACATGGTCGGAAAAAGTGGTCTTTTTCTGCAAAATAATTTGGGAATAAGTATTCAGGATGACATATTCGCCTTTGTAGTATTTCAAAAAGATATTAATCGCCCACGCCGGGTTGGCGCGTGCGCGCGGGAACCCCGCCCACAAGAGATCATCGAAAATCAATAGGCCACCCTGCTTCAGCAGGCGCCAGGCATTAACCCCATCCACTAAGACATCATCGGCAAAATGCGATCCGTCTACGTAGATCACATCAAAAACCTGCTCTTCGTCGAGCAGTTGCGGCAACACCTGTAGCGACGAGCCTTTGCGTTTGGTGAGCCGGGACGCACAAGGGGCGAGATTGGCATCGAACCGGTCTTCAAGGTCGCTCAGGTCCCGCGCCGCGTTATCCTGATGTTCGTCGCCACCTGCCCAGGTGTCCACAGCCGTTAAGTGCCCGTGCGTGAAGTACGTCAGAAGGAAGAGGGTCGAACGTCCCTCCCATGACCCGATTTCCAAGACGTGAACTGGGTCTTTGCGATCGAAAGTTCGCGAAAACGCATCGCACCACATCACCACGTTGATGTCGTATGCGTCAAAGAACAGTTCTCGAAACCGGCCCCGTGCAGCGTTGATCTCAAATTCTTTTCGTGCCTCAGAAATATGCTTTGCCGCGTTCGCAAGAATGCCAAGCTTGATCAACGTATAGCGCAAGTTGTCCTTGGCGAAATTCCACAAAACGGAAGGCCGTCCGCGACCGATCCACAATAAAAATACAAGAGGTCTGGTTGCCCACCGAATACGGGTTAATTTACTGTTTGAATGGTCCATTTCAATCCATCTACGCGTGGCGCAACCGTCGAGTTGGGCGTGTGAATGCTAGCAGGGCACGCGCGGTGGCGGCGGTTTTCTGCCCGCACTCCAACTATCCGCAGGACGCTACGTTCTCGACCCGCCTGACGTTTAGTGTGGTGCTCAGCGGCCTCATTACTAAGCCGCCGTGTTGAACAGTGGGGCGAATGAGGCTCAACCCTCCGGTGACTGGATCCGCGCGCCGGATGAGTACTGCGACCAGATTTCCCGTGTCGAGAGAATCACTCCAGGGAGATAGCCGAATGGCAAGTCGGCAGAGAAGGAACTTGTGATAATGGCCAAACTTCCTGACCTCGGCTAGGGGCACGAGGACGAAAGGCTGGGTCCGCAATGAAGTTCGTGCTGGCGTGCCACGGTGCGCGTGGCGACGTCGAGCCCTCGATAGTAATCGGCCGCGAGCTGTTGCGCAGAGGTCATGACGTTAGCATCGCGGTCCCGCCCAACATGATCAGCTTCGCGGAGGAAGCTGGACTCAAGGCCGTGGGCTACGGACAGGACTCACGGTTCATGATCGACGCGCAGCGCGAGTACTGGACGTGTTTCTTCCGAATCCCCTGGAAGATGAAGGATCTGGATAGGTTGGGTCGCGAAATCGGGGAAATCGTCCGCGAGTGCTGGACAGTGGAGGCAACCTCGGCTCTAGCGTCGCTAGCCGACGGGGCCGACATGGTCATCGCCGGCTACGGTTTCGAGCAGTTCGCTGCCAACGTCGCTGAGTACTACGACATACCGCTGGCCACGCTCCATTTTTTCCCGCTACGGGCCAACGGCAAAGTCCTCCCGTTCCTGCCCGGCCTGTTGGGCCGCGCCGCGATGACAGCGTACGAATGGATGTCGTGGAGCGGTCCGCTGAAGCAAGTTGAGGCGGCGCAGCGCCGCGAGCTTGGTCTGCCGGAGGCAAGAACTCCGTGGCCGCACCGGATGGCGCAACAAGGCGCTCTGGAGATCCAATGCTACGACGATGTGGTTGTTCCGGGTCTGGCCGCTGAGTGGGCGAAATGGGGTGGCCAACGACCTTTTACGGGCACGCTGACACTAGAGTCACCGACGGATTCCGGCGAGGAGGTCGCGTCGTGGATCGCGGCGGGGACGCCACCGATTTTCTTCGGGTTCGGCGGCGTACCAGTCGGGTCTCCGGCTGACACGATCGCCGTCATCAGCGCTGTGTGTTCGCAGTTGGGCGAGCGGGCGTTGGTGGGCGCCGGCGCCACTGACTTCAGCGAGGTCCCAAATCCAGAGCATGTCAAGGTAGTGGGCCAAGTGAACTACTCCACAGTCTTCCCGACCTGTCGCGCAGTCGTGCACCACGGTGGCGCCGGCACCATCGCCGCGTGCATGCGAGCGGGAGTCCCACAGGTGAGCCTTTGGACGTTGCCCGATCAATCATTGCGTACAGCTCAGCTCAAACGATTGAAGGTGGGCACAGGTCGGCGCTTTTCGTCGATCACAGTGGAGTCGTTGGTCAAAGACTTACGCCGGGTAATGGGCCCGCAATACCGCACCCGCGCCCAAGCGTTGGCGACGCAGATGACCACGCCCACTGAAAGTGCCGCGGCTGCCGCCGATCTCGTGGAAAGGGCTGTTCGCACAAGCCGTGAGTTCGGATCGGCGAGAGTCGACCGCCGCGACCGGTAAGTGGCGTACGACACTCGAGGAGTTCGATGGGTTGCAGATACCCGAGGTGAGTTGTCGGGTTGTCCCTGCGCATAGATCTCTGCATGCCGAGGGACGCCACATTGTTGTTCTCCGCCGACGCCGCAGCCCAAGAGGTCAACTTGCTTATCCACACCGCACACTGCCGTTTCGCCATGGGAGTGAGCAGCGATGATGCCAATTCCAGGCGTTCTACTTAGAACGTCTTCTAGTATCGCCTCAGCGGCGGTCGGACGCCGAAAACCGCGTACCGTCAGTCCGATCGACCGCAACACCGGAACTGGCCTTGCCAGCTTTGCGCGGCTTGACATAGGAGAGAGTGAAAGCCCATGCCACACGATGGGGGGCCGGTACGGATCGGCATTTTGGGCGCTTCAAGCTTCGCACCGACGACCATCATCAATCCGGCAAAGGAGAACGCCGAAGTTGTAGTGGCGGCGGCAGCATCTCGTGATCAGCCCAGTGCCGACGAGTTTGCGGCTAAGTACGGCATATCCAAGGCATATGGCAGCTACGAGGCCCTGATCGACGATCCCGACCTGGACGCCATCTATGTACTGGTGCCCACCAGCATGCACGGTCGGTGGACCAAGGCTGCCCTTGCCGCGGGCAAGCACGTGTTGTGTGAAAAGCCGTTCACCGCCAATGCCGCCGAGGCCCGCGAGGTCGCCGAGTTGGCGGCCAAGTCAGACCGGGTGGTCATGGAGGCAATCCAATTTCGACATCACCCGTTGACCCGGCGGGTCGAGGAGGTCATCGCCTCAGGGGAGTTGGGCACACTGCAGCGGGTAGACGTCAGCTTGTGTGTCTTGCTTCCGACGTTCAAGGCGAACTGCTATAACTTCGCGCTTGGTGGCGGCGCGATGATGGATGCCGGAAGTTATGTGGCGAACATGGCCCGCACATTCGGTGGGTCGACGCCGGAAGTAGTTTCGGCGCAAGCAAAACTGCAGAAACCACACGTGGACCGCGCCATGTCGGCCGAGTTGCGGTACGCGGGGGGCCACACCGGTCGACTTCGCTGCGCCTTATGGTCGGCCAACCTGTTCTGGGCTACGGCGAGCGTGGTCGGTGACGCCGGGAAGCTGCGGGTGCTCAGCCCCGCGGCACCTCACCTCTACCCACGGCTTTCGATCCGATCTGCCAACGGCCGGCGTGTGGAGCGCTTCTCGCGACGGGCCACCTATGCCTATCAGCTGGACACATTCGCCGCAGCGGTGCTGCGTGGGGAGCCAGTACGGACTACGCCAGAAGACGCGGTCGAGAACATGTCTGTTATCGACGCGGTCTACCGCGCCGCGGGCCTTCCGATCCGCGAAGCGAGCTGACCCAATCCGGGTGACCAAATTGCCGCTGGGGGTTCTCGACGGGATTTGGGCCGGAAACGCTCTGCTTAGCACCGCGTCCATCTGGCAGGGTCGCAACAAGCAGTCGAGCTGTGGCCGACGGGCCTGAGTCGTCAGGCCCCTAGGCGTCCGAGCCCGGTGATCTCCAAGCTGACCGACTTACGCTGTCCGACCGCGCCGAGCATGAACCGGATATCACCCCACGGTGCGCCCAACCAGAACCGCCAGAATCGCTTGTCCCACATCTTCCACACGTAGCTCCCAACCCCCAGTAAGCGCTGTGCTTGGAACCATTCGACGTGGTGAATCAGGCGCTTCACAGGATCCGTCACCATGGCGACGTTCATCTCCATGATCTCCAATCCCCAGGCCCGGTAACGGAACTCGAAGTCGTACTTGTTCTGGAACTCGTAGAACGCCCTCATTTCACCATTCGTCACCAGGTACTCGTCAAACACAAGAATCGAGCCCACAGTGAAGCGTTCCTTGCAGGTTTCCAGCGCGTGCAGACAGCTGTCGTAGGTGTCCAAATCCATATGGAAGAGCCGTATCGGCCCTGGGTGAGCATCGAGGAACGGCGCCAACGTGTCATAGGTGCTGCCCCTGACGAACTGGACATCACGTCCCAGCGCAGCTGGAATCCCGTCTTCGATCGTGACCCCGGTGTCTTCGATGAGGCGTTGTGCGAACGGCTCTGCAATCGACAATGCACCAGCCCTGATGAGCTTCTGGTCGTCTATCTGCCAATCCTCGACCAGGCCCTCGAACGTGTCGAAGCCGTACACGCGGCGACCGGACTTCTCCGCCAGCAGTCGGGTCGACCATCCGATCCACACTCCCAGGTCGAGGAGCAGCCCGTCACCTTGGAGTTGGGACGCCTCCCATAACAAGGTGTGGCCCGAAATCTTGCACTGGCGCAGATCTCTCAACGCCTGACGAATGAATTCCTGGTAGTCAGCCTCGTAGACGTTGATATCGCGGGAGTACAAGTCCGGGATATATCGGTCGCTTTGTCGAGGCACGCTGGCACTATAAGCGCACCGATCTGGCCTTGGGACGCTTTCCACGAAGCCCCGGCTGACAGCGGCTGTCACGAAACCGTCTTCATACCTGTGGCGCTTTCACCGAGACGGCCTGGCATACGGCGGTCGCCTGGCGCCACGCACACCCAGATCGCGATAGGTGCGCAGCGACCTACCTGCCGCGGGTCGTGCGCCCAGGCCGCCGGAAGCCGTCGCCGCCTACCTGCGCACGCGCGTGCCTTGGTCTTCCACTCAGGTCCGACAGCTGAAAGTCGTCACGAGGCTGCGCTTTTCGATGGTTGCTGAAAAGACATCGCTCCAGGCGTGCGCCGGGCGTCGGCTCTGCGATACCAGTCAAGGGTTTGCGAGTATGCTTCCCGTCCTGGGAAACCCGCCGGTTGCGTGGCTGCCGCTGGGGGTCTCGTCGAGAGTTGCATCGGCGCGTCTGTCGAGGTCGCCTCGGTTGTAGACAGGTTAGGTGTCAGCGTGGGCGAGCGCGAGGTCGGACAGGGCGCCGATGGCCGGAGTCAGCCCCCTGGAGTATTCGAGCGTCATGTGGTTCCGGTCGAAGTAGACAAGGGTGTTGCCGACGATGACCGGGCAGCGTTCTGCGGTACAGAACAGATCGGTAAGGTCGGCATATTGACCACCGCCGGCCTTGGTCGCGGCGGCCTCCGCGGTGATACCTGACCGGTTTACGGCGGCTGATCGCGCTGGCGCACAGGCGGTCGCCTCGTCGAGGTGAGCAGACACGCAGACCGGCACCATCGACTGTGGATCTGGGATCGGTCCCAGTACGAGCACCTGCGCTCCCGTGTCGCGCAACTCTTGCACCATCTGTGTGAGGCTGGCGAGCCACGCCGGATCATAGGAGGTAAAACTCGATGGCCACTCGGGTGAACCATAGCCTCGCCAATTACTGAGAACGACAAGCCGTGGGCGTTCGGCGCGCAACCGGGCGATGATTTCCTCGCGCCACTGCTGACATTCGGTGTAATCCCTGCGCAGAACGGTGTCGCCCACGGGTAAATCCAGTAGTGGGCAACCAGCCCTGGCCAGGGTCTCAAGGCGCCAGCGACGCTGATCGGCGAGATGCCGAAACGCCGGATTCCACATCGCGGCATGGGAATCCCCGACCAACGCGACCGTGGTGGCCGAATCCACATCGCCAGAAGCGCATTCAGGGTGCCCGGTTTCGAAGAAACTGCGCATACAGCCGTCGAGGTACACGCTTTTCTCTTCACCTTTTGCCTCGGCGAGAGGGGGATCCAGATTCGACGGGACGGCGGTGAGTCGAGTAGAGACCGCGAGCGCAGCCCGCACTTGGGCGAATGCCTCACTGACGGCGGTGTCGTAGACATCGACGCTCGCGCCAACGGGAACGCGTTCGGTGGTAATCGTCAACGGCGTCGCAGGGTCGCCACGGCCGACCGCGGGTGGCAGGACCTGGATCAACACCAAGCCGGCGCAGACAGCCATCGCGGTGGCTGCCCCGCCGAGCGCCAGGCTTCGCCTCGGCGAACTGCGAATCGTTGGACTGAAGCGGAGCGGATTTTCGATGTAGCGCAGGGTGAGCCAGGCCAGCCCGGCAGAGAAGAGAGCTGCACCCAGCCGCGCGTCCAATCCCAGCGAATGGCCCACCACCAGCGGGGCGAATACCAGCACCGGCCAGTGCCATAGATACCAGGAGTACGAGATGCGGCCGATCGCGCGCATCGCCGGCAGCCCCAGCAGGCGCCCGCAGCCCCGTGTGGGTGTGGCGCAGCCGGCACCGATGACCAGCGCGGCACCAAGGGTGGGGAGCAGTGCGGCGGTGCCTGGAAACGGTGTGGCCGGGCTGAACCAAATGCAGGCGAGCACGATGAGCGCCAATCCACCCCAGCCCAGGATCCCCGCGGGCACGGCGGAGAGCCGGCGCCATTGGTCGATGGTGAGTGCCAACAACCCCCCGATCGCCAGTTGCCAAGCCCGGGTGGGCAAGGAATAGAACGCCGTTTCAGGGGCGAGGTCGGTGGCGACATACGAGATGCCGAATGACGCGACCGCGACCAGGACGAGTATGACCAGAAAAGGGCGTTGGGTCGATGCCGCGGTGGTACGAGGACGCCGCATCGCCCGACAGATGAGCCGGACGAACCAGGCGGTGGCGAGAAACATTGGAGCCCAGGCCAAGTAGAACTGCTCTTCGACGCCCAGCGACCAGAAATGCAGGAAAGGCGACGGAGATATGTGGCTCGCGGCGCCGAAGTAGTCGACGCCTTCCTGTATGAAGCGGTAGTTGCTGACGTACAACGCGCTGAAGATGCCGTCGTAGAGAACCGCCGGCGCTTGCAGCGGTGGAAGCAGGAACGTCGCGGCGATCATCGTGAACACGCCGACCGCGGCCGAGGCCGGTAACAGTCGACGTGCTCGAGCACCGTAAAACGCGCGCAGTCGCACGGAGCCGCTGCTTTTCACCTCCCGCCAAAGCAGTCCGGTGATCAAGAAGCCAGAGATGACGAAGAAGACGTCGACGCCGACGTAGCCACCACCTAGGCCAGGTACGGCAGCGTGGAACAGGACCACAGCAAGGACGGCGACCGCACGCAGCCCTTCGATATCGGGGCGAAAGTTGGAGCGCTCTGCGCGTCGTTCACTCCGCTCTTTGGTAGTGCGAGCGCTGTCGGCCTGGTGCAAGGTCGCCTACTCAGGTGGGAGAACGCACTGCTCGGTGAGCATTCGTGTACGGGGCGGGACTCCGGAGAGTCTCGTCCTTGTCAGTTGCGGATGAGGAAGCCGTACGGTGCGAATGACCAACCGAATTTATTTTCGCGAGCCGTGTCATGCGTGTAGTCGTCGGGAAATTCGTTCTCGTACGCCTCGATCGCCTCGTAGGGACCCGGACCCCATTCGGGCGCGACGGGATGTCCGTTGAGAAGCGAATCTTCGACGACGAGGTAGTCGTCGGCCGACAGCAATGGCCGTAGAAGCTTCATCTCGGCCAGCACATGATCCATCGAGTGATCGCTGTCAAGGATGGCCCACACCTTGCCGGGGTACTCATTTCTGAGTTCCCGTATACGCTCCGCCACTTTCGGTGATGCAGAAGATGATTCGAGGAACTCCACGTCGGGGTCACGACGCGCTTGCGCCCTCAGCAGGTCATGGCTGATATCAACCGAAAGTACCTTGAACGGTTCGCCGGTCTGTCGCATCACGCTGGCCCAGTAAACGGCGGAGCCACCGAACGCCGTGCCGAATTCAATTATCAGAGAGGGTTTGAGCTGGACCAAAATCTCCTGGTAGTTCCACATATCGCAGGGCGACTTATAGGTCTCGATGCCCATCCAGGTGGTGTCCTGCCACACCAGATTGTTGAAGTACCACTCGCAGTATTCCTCGGGTTCCGCGCCAGTTGAGCGGTAGAACAGTTGAGAAAACAGGCGGGTACTGCGTCGGTCAAACGCAATCTGGTTCAGAATCCGCAGCTTGGTTGCCAGGGTCGACCGTTTTGGTCCGGCTGTTCGTTGACTCGGCATGCTATTCCTATTCTCGATGCGGCAGCACCGGCCGCATGGGCGTGAGCCACCGGCGTCTGCGTTGAAGGACCGATCAACCTTTGACGAAGTAGTACATCCGGTACGACATCCGCCCGTTCGCCAGATTCTGGTAGATCCACGATTCGCGCACCGGTGCCCCCTTTCGGGCCATTCGCTGCATGAATCTCGGTACCAGGCTGTCCATTACGCGGTCACCCCACGGGGTTGGGTTGAGGTCCAACGCTCTCAGCACTTCTGTGTTGATCTCGCGCCATGAGACAAGCTGCAGCCCCGGCGCACCGGCCAGCCCCGCTTCCCATCGCGGGCACTCGTAGCGCTGGCGCACGTCGGTATACAGAAACGCCCCTCCCGGCCGCAGCACCCGCTCAACTTCGCCGAGGAACCGGTCGAAATGTGGGTAACAATGCGATGATTCGACATTGATCACCCCGTCGAACGATGCCGCGGGAAAAGGCAGGCTCTCGGCATTACCCTGCACGAACTCCAAACCCGGCACTTGATGGTTCCGACGGCAGAACTCGATACCGGCAGGGTTGAGATCCAAACCGACATAGGATGTCGGACGCAGCGCGCGGGCGAGATAGGACGCGCCACCCCCGTGCCCGCAGCCGACCTCGAGCATCTGCTTGCCTTCAAGCCCACCGGCCTGGGTCGCGGTGCTGTGGTACAGCTGAATCGGATATCGGTTGGGTTCGTCCGCGGCTTCAAGTGGCACGCCCATCGGGGGGTCTTCTTCGTATCCCCAATTCAAGAAGAAGACGTCGTCGCTGACCCGGCGAGTCAGGTAAGGATAGAGCCGTTTGTTGACGCGTTGGATCGATTGCCGCATGACCGGACCGAGCGCAGCGTCCGCGGTGATGATCCGCCTGACGACGTCGGCGCGTGGCGTAGAAGGTCGTGTCATGGCAGGGATAGTATTCGCCCCCGCGAAGATTTTGACGTGGTTGACAATTTAGCCTGAATCTGTAGCGCGAGCGGTGGCCCGCTGGCGGGCAGAGGGCTGAGGCGCCACATTGATGTCGACGAAGTCGAGGGCGACCAGATGGGCCTTCCTGCCGGTGATTGACCGGTTCGGTTCAGCTGGGGAAATGCGCCCGATCCACATGTTCGGCGACGCGCAACGCATTTGCTGCGACGGTCAGACTGGGGTTCAAGCCTGCGCTCGACGGAAAGAATGAAGTGTCCACCACGTAGAGGTTCTCCACTTCGTGCGTTCGGTTCTGAGGGTCCAGCACGGTGGTGGTGGGATCGGTACCGAATCGGCAGGTACCGCAGACGTGTCCCATGTTGGAGTTGTCTTTGCCGCTCCCCAACCTCCGTTGACGAAACGGCTTCAGAATCTGCTGGAAAAGCCGCTGAAACGCCGCATGGCGGTCAATTTCGTTGGGGTGTAGCCGGTACTGTATTCGCATTCGCTGGCGACCGTTGGCGCCCGACCGCTCCGATAGCAGCACGCGGTTGTCGAGATAGGGAAGGTCTTCCATCATCGTGGCGAGGATCAGTCCGCCGGTGAAGAATTTCTCGTAGATCTGGCGTACTGCCGGGCGCATCAGCCGTAACGCCTTCCCTTGCGGAGTGGGTCGGTTGATGAGCCATTCCATCGGCGGGACCGCACCAAACGACTGCACGGTGCCGTACTTGTGGCCCTGAAAGAAGTAGAAGTCGTTGAGCCCGATCTCCTTGTTGGCAGCCGTGGTCGTGACGTCCGGCTGCGGCCAGATCTCGATCGGATCGAGCATGTGACGCATCAGGTTGCGCCCCACCATGTCTGAGCCGTTCGCCAAACCGTTCGGCCAATCGCCTGATCTGGAATCAAGGAGCAGGACCGGCGTGGCGAGCGCACCCGCGGCCAGCACCACCACCTTCGCCGTCAGTTCAAGACGACCCGACCGGTGCTCGCAGATCACCCGTCGGACCTCGGTGCGGTCGGCGTCAAGGCCGACCACCCGACACTCGGTGAGCAATTTGGCGCCGTGTTCTCTGACGGCTGGCAGCACGCAGGTCCGAGCGGCGTCGTTCTTGCACGACTGGGGGCAGAGATAGGTCTGACAGGTGGCGCACCCGTCGGTGTACTCGCAGGCCATCGGCAGGTGATACGGGTGCAATCCCAGACCCGACAGGTAGTCGACCACCGGTTGGTTGTCAGCCGAAAAGGGCGGCGCCCCGGGCAATCCGACTTCAGCGGCCTCCGGCCGTAGAGGATCGGCCTGGCCGCGCACCCGCAGCAGCTTCTCTGCCTGTGCGTACCAGGGCGCCAGCTGGCCGTAGGTGATCGGCCACGCTTCAGGGACCGTGGAATCGCCGGGATTAGGAAAGTTCTGCCGAGGCGTGAAGTCAGCGACGAAGAACCGTTCGCAGACCATGCCGTAAATGGCTGAGGAGCCTCCGGTTCCACTCCCGATGAACGGTACGAACCGTTTGCGAATGCGGCCGCTGACGTCTTCGACCTCATCGGTTGAGCGCCCCGCCCTGGCCAACGCGGCGAGGTAGGCATCGGCGGATCGAGCCGCCGCCGGCTCAGCCAGTTCGGGCATGGCCGAGCGGATGGTTCCCGGGGTTCCGGGCAACGTCGAGCGGCCCTTTTCGACGAACAGCACCCGTCGGCCCGACCGGGCCAGCGAGTAACCGACCATGCCGCCGCCCATGCCGGTGCCCACGACGATCACGTCCCATGCAATCCGCTCGGCTTCGCGCGAACTCAGCTCGCCGTCAACCAAAACCGAACTCCTCAGCGGGATGGCCCAGCACGGTTTCGTCTGCTCTGGGCGATTCGGGAGCCTATCAACGATTAGCCAAGCTAGCGGCCGAACGCTTACGCGGCCGTCAAAAGCGGGTAATAATGACCGTTGCTGCTGGTGATGCGCGGGCACCGGGATGAAAGGCCAAGACCCCGACGATGAGATTTGTGCTGTCGAGCTACGGCGGACGCGGCGACATCGAACCCGCCGTCGTCGTGGGCCGCGAGCTGCAGCGTGGAGGGCACGACGTGTGTATGGCCGTGCCGCCCAACCTAATTGACTTTGCGGCCGCTGCCGGGCTCGAGGCCATCGGCTACGGCCTGGATTCGGCGCCGATCCTCAACCTGCAACGCACCTACTTCACGTGTTACTCGCGCACACCGTGGAAGCTCAAAGAGCTCAGACGCATGGCGCGCGAAACCGAACAGTTTGCGGCCGAATGTTGGGCGGAGATGACCAGGTCGCTGATGGTGGCGGCCGAGGGGGCCGACCTTCTGCTTACCGGTCTGATCTTCGAACAGCCCGCCGCCAACGTCGCCGAGGCTCTCGACATCCCGTTGGCCACGTTGCATTACTTCCCGTGCCGGGCCCACGGTCAGCTCATGCCCTTCCTGCCGCCTCCGTTGAGCCGCACAGTGATGACGGTGAACGACTGGCTGGCCTGGCGCGGAACCCGCAGTGACGAGGACACCCAGCGCCGTGAGCTTGGCTTGGCCAGCGCCACCGGTCCCGCGCCGCGGCGGATCACCGAACGTGATGCGCTGGAAATTCAGGCCTACGACCGGGTGTGCTTCCCCAGGTTGGCCGACGAATGGGCGAAATGGAACGGGAAGCGCCCGTTCGTCGGCGCGTTGGCGTTGGAGTCCCCGACAGACGCCGACGAGGAGGTGGCGGAGTGGATCGCTGCGGGTACACCGCCGATCTTCTTCGGGTTCGGCAGCGTGCCAATCGGCTCGCCGGCGGAAATGATCCAAATGATCGGCGCCGCCTGTGCGCAGCTGGGTGAGCGAGCCATAGTGGGCGCCGGCGGAACTGATTTCGGCGTCGCGCCGACGTTCGACCACGTCAAGGTGGTGGGCCAGGTGAACTATGCGTCGATCTTCCCGATGTGCCGGGCGGTCGTGCATCACGGCGGCTCCGGCACCCTGGCGGCGTGCCTGCGCGCAGGAGTTCCGCAGTTGATCCTCTGGACGTTGCCTGATCAGCCGTTCTTTGCAGCCCAGTTGAAGAGGATGAAAGTCGGTGCTGGACAGCGATTTTCGACAACAAACGAGAAATCACTGCGCGCTGGTCTGCGTCGGATCCTGACCCCGCAGTACCGGAGGCGCGCACGTGAGATGGCGCCGCATATCATCAACGCATCCGAAAGCGCATCGGCCGCTGCCAGTTTGGTGGAAGACTTCGCTCGCTTACGTGCTAGGCGCTAGTTGCGGAAGAGGGACCCGTAGGCGGCGAAGTCAAATCCGAGCTTGTCCTCGCGCTGCAGCGCAAGTGGTCCTCACGGAACTTGCGGTCGTCGGCTCCGACGGCTCCACTGGCCGTGGTCCCGTCTAGCGCGACGGGAATCACGTGACGGGCTGGATCCGCCACCAAGAGGTTGAGTGACATCCACTGATGGCACCCAGGGCTAGCAGCCCAAATGAGCGCATCTTGGGGCGTGTGAAACAAGCGACTGAGGACGGTACTGGCCTCCCCGAGGTTGACATTTCAGGCGGTCGTTGTAAATTCCGAAAGTTCGGTTGATTGACGCGAGCGTTAGTTAGACTGCGCTGTCAGCGGGTGACGAGGGGTCCCTCGCTTACATCTAGCCGAACGCGTACGGCGCGCGCTGGAGGGCTTGGTACCGCAATGGTTAGAGGTGCGTTCGGACGCAGCGACGCTGAAATCGACTTGTTGGTGCGCGGCATGCGGTCGGGCATCGCCCTGGTGGGTTTCGGCTACATCGGCACGGTGATCGGGGCCGTGCTGGCGGACCGCGGTTGGCCGGTCACCGGGATCGACGTGAGACAGAACGTCGTTGACGAGATCAACCAGGGCAAGACGAGCGTGCCTGAACCCGGGCTTGATGAGCTCGTCTCCAACAGCGTGCGCATGGGTCGGCTCCGTGCGACGTCGGACTTCGGCGCTCTCGCCGATAACGATTTCGTCATCGTGACCGTCGGTACGCCGCTCGGTCCGGACTACGAGCCCATCGTCGATGACATCAAGGCAGCGGCCCGGGCCGTCGGGGAACAGTTGCGGGAAGGCCACCTGGTCATCCTCAAGAGCACAGTGCCGCCCGATACCACCGAACACCTCGTGCGGCCGATCCTCGAAGAGGCCTCAGGGCTTCGGGCCGGGGTCGACTTCGGGCTCGCGTTCTGCCCGGAACGGATCGCCGAAGGTCAAGCCATCCGCGAGCTGACCTCGATACCTGTCGTGGTCGGTGCTGTCGATGAGCGCAGCGCTCGGGCCTGCGCAACCCTGTGGCGACATGCGCTGGGCGTGGATTCCGTGGTCGTGGACGACCCGCGCACCGCCGAGATGGTCAAGCTCGCCGACAACCTCTGGGTGGACCTCAACGTCGCGCTCGCCAACGAGCTGGCCAAACTGTGCGATCGGCTCGGGATGGACGCCCTGCAAGTCATCGAGGCAGCCAACACCATGCCGAAAGGCAGCGGCCCGGTGAACATCTTGCGGCCGAGTATGGGCGTCGGCGGTTACTGCTTGACGAAGGATCCGTGGTTCCTCGACCACCTGGGCCAGTCGGTCGGGCTCGACCTCGCCATTCCGCGGACCTCGCGAACCGTCAACGACACGATGCCTGCCTACACCTACGGGCTGCTCACCGAACTCCTCGCCGAACAGGGCAAGACGATCGAGGCCAGCAAGATCGCCGTGCTGGGTATCGCGTTCAAGAACAACACCGGCGATTGCCGACTCACCCCGACGAAATACGTCATCGCCATGCTCGAGGAATCCGGATGCCAGCTGTCGGTCCATGATCCGTGGGTTCTCGAAGAGGAAGCGCATCTGGTGACGAAGATCCCGCTGACTGCCGACATCGAGTCCGCGGTCAAGGACGCCGACGCGCTGATGGTGCTCGCGGGACACCGCGAGTTCCACCAGATCCCGCTGACCCGGCTGGCCGAGCTGTCCACAACGGGATGTGTGTTCCTCGACGGACGGAACAGCTTCGACCCCGCGGCCGTGCGCGCCGCCGGCTTCGTCTACAAGGGGGTCGGCCGATAAGGGCCGGGTCGGCGCCAACCTCCGCATCGAACAGAGAGAACGAACATGTCGAATGTCGTCGTGACAGGCGGTTACGGCTTCGTCGGGTCACACCTGGTCACCGCAATGCTGAACCGCGGCGACACCGTCACGGTCTTCGACTTCGCCAAGAACACCCGCGACACCAGTATCGACTTCGACCGGCACCCCAATTTCCGGTTCGTGCAGGGTGACGTCACCGACCGCGCCGCCCTGGAGGCGGCCATCACCCCCGACGTGGACAAGGTCTTTCACCTGGCTTCGGTGGTCGGCGTCAACAAGTACGTCGAGGATCCGCTGCGGGTCGTCGACGTCAGCGTGATCGGCACGCGCAACGTCCTCGAACTGAGCCATCGCCACGGAGCGCGGGTCGTCTTCACGAGCACGTCGGAGGTGTACGGAAAGAACCCCAACACGCCGTGGGCCGAGGACGACGACCGCGTCGTCGGTTCGACGAGGACGGCACGCTGGAGCTACAGCACCAGCAAGGCCATGGCCGAGCACATGGTCTTCGGAATGCACGACGCCTACGGACTCCCCGTCACCGTCGTGCGGTTCTTCAACGTCTACGGACCCCGGCAGAACCCGATCTTCGTGCTCTCCAAGAGCATCCACCGCATCCTCAACGGCCGGGAACCGTTGCTCTACGACTCCGGAAACCAGACCCGGTGTTTCACCTACGTCGACGACGCGGTGGCCGGCACCCTACTCGCTGCTGACAGCGAAGCGGGCATCGGTGAGGTCTTCAACATCGGCAGCATGACCGAGACGTCGATGCGCGACGCCGTGGATCTGGCGATAAAGATCGCGAAAGTCGATTCAGTGTCGAGCACTGCGGCTTTCGACACCGCGGCGAGCTACGGCAAGAGCTATGAAGACATCCCGCGTCGCGTGCCGGACTCGACCAAGGCGCAGCGCGTCCTGGGATGGCGTCTGCAGATCGACCTCGAAGAGGGGCTGCGTCGCACGATCGACTGGGCTCGGGCCAACCCGTGGTACCTGGAAGAAACCGTCAGGAACGAAAAGGTTTAGCGCACACGATGAAATTCGTGTTAGCGAACTGGGGAACGCGCGGTGAGGTGGAACCGTTCATCGCGATCGCCCGCGAACTCGTGCACCGCGGGCATGACGCACACCTGGTTGTCGGACCGGAGTTGGTGGGTTTCGCTGAGTCGGCGGGCCTGAGCGCCGTCGCGTTCGGACCGGCGTTGGACACGGTCATCGAGGCGCACCACGAGTATTGGAGCCTGGTGTTCAGCAAGCCCTGGCGCGTCCAGGAAATGAACAAGTTGTTGAACGAGTTCGCAGCACCCCTCATCGAGTACCGCGAGCAGGCGCGAGAGACGCTGTTGGCGCTTTCGGCCGGGGCCGACCTGCTCGTCTCCGGGATGAACTACGAGGAGGTCGCGTCCAACGTGGCCGAGTATTGCGGCACCGCGTTGGCCACGCTGCAGGTCTTCCCGCTGCGAGTCAACGGCTTTCAGCTACCGTTTCTGCCGGTGCCGGTGTGTCGCTCGGTGATGGCTGCGTCCGAGTGGCTGACGTGGCGGGGGCACAAAGCCGAGGACGACGCGGAACGCAATGCTCTCGGTCTGCCGGAGGCGACCGGTCACTGGACGCAGCGCATCGCCGCGTTGGATGCGATGGAAATTCAGGCTTACGACGCGGTGTGCTACCCAGGGTTGGCAGACGAATGGGCGTCGTGGAATGACCAGAAGATCCCCAAACGGCCGTTTATCGGGGCGCTGACGATGGGACTGGCGGCCGATGAGGATGTCGCGACCGCGTCGTGGATCGCTGCGGGAACGCCGCCGATCTTCTTCGGCTTCGGCAGCATGCCGGTGGGCTCAGCAGCCGACGCGGTTGCGATGATCGCGGGTGCGTGCGCACAGTTGGGCGAACGGGCGCTGATTGGCGCGGGATGGGCGGACTTCGGCAGCGTGCCCGAGTACGACCACGTCAAGATTGTCGGCGCGATCAACTATGCGGAGGTCTTTCCGTCCTGTCGGGCGGTAGTCCACCACGGCGGGGCCGGGACGGTTCACGCGGGTCTGCGCGCCGGACGCCCCACCTTGCTCCTGTGGATGTTGCCCGATCAGGCCTGCTGGGCGTCTCGGCTCAAGAAGCTCAAAGTGGGTGCGGGACGGCGCTTTGTGGCCACCACCGAGAAATCATTGGTTGCAGACCTGCGCAAGATCCTCGCCCCGGATTACCTCGACCGCGCCCAACAACTTGCCGCCAGAATGACCAAACCCGCCGAGAGTGTGGTGGTCGCGGCCGACCTGATGGAAAGCTTCGCACTTTCGCGGCGCGCCTGACCTCAGCCGCGCACGCCGCCGGATTCGGCAGCGGTCCGATAGCTGCGGACTGCGATGGGCCCGATAATCGCGCCCAGACCGACGGTCCACACCACACCCCAGAGCAGCGGCCACCACGGGAGCCCGCCTTGAGCGAGCGTGCGCATCGAATCCACGATCGGCTCCATCGGCTGAAACCGAAGAAGCGGCCACATCCACGAAGGCAGCGATTCGACGGGAGGCGAGCCGGAGCTGGCAAACACAGCGGTGATTGCAGGCAGACCCAGCCAGATGAGCACGGTGCCGTCCTTGGCGCGCACCGCGACGGCGATCACCGCCATCGCGAACACGACAACCACCATCACCGGCACCAGCAGGTACAGGAGCATTTCGAGCGGGCCACCTTCGAAGCGAAGGCCCAACCCGATGCCGACCGCGGTGATCAAGACGGTGCTCACCAGCGTGCGCGCACCTTCGGCGATGAGCCTGCCGGTGAGCGCACTGGCGCGGTTCACCGGCAACACCCACAGCCTGCTGAGCAGGCCGGTGCTCCGTTCGAAGGGGAGGGTGAGGCCGACCGCGATCGCCCCGGAGAACGCTCCCGCTATGGCGCAGGTGGGCACCAAACCGTAAAGGCTGTCCGTCCCCGTGATGCGCATAATCGACTTGCCGATCAGCAGATAGTAGGTAATCAACAGAAAGGTGGGAAATATCAGCGCTTGGATCGGCACCAGCGGGTCGCGGCGCCAGTGGGCGAACTGCTGACCCGCGAACACCAGGCTTTCGGAAAACAGCGAACTGCGCACAGGCGCTTTCGTGGTCATTGCACGCGCCGTTGCATCCGCACCGCCATCGCCCCGAAGATCCCCAGTAAGCCGATGCACCACGCCAGGCTGATCAGCAGGCTGCTCACCGCGACATGGCCGGCGGCGAGTCCGCGCAGCGCGTCGGTGACCTGTGAAACAGGCTGATGCCGGACGAACCCGTGCAACCACTCGGGAAACGAATCGACGGGCGCCATCCCGGTCGACAACATGATCAGGACCATCTGGGGGACGAGGAGAATCTGGCTGGAGCCCCCGTTCCTGCCGATCGCAGCACCCGAGATGCTCACCCCGATCGCATCCGCGGCAAGCGAAAGCGCCAACGTCAACGCCAACACGAAAAGCGTGAAAACCACGAGGTGACCTGCTCCCCCGAGCATCCGAAAGCCGAAGGCGTACCCGACGGCGATCGTGACCACCAAGGCGATCGCTCCGCGGATAAGGCAGTACATCATGCGAGCGATCAACGGAGTCATCGCCGAAATCGGCAACGTTCGAAAACGACGGCCCAGTTCGGAGCCGTGGTCGCGGGCAGCCCGATCGACGGTTGTCAGCGCGCCGAGCAACGTCACCTGGACGATGATGACGGGCAGCACGTACTGGGGATAGCCGATCCCACCGGTGTCGATCACGTTGCGCAGCGCGAAGTTGAAGACGATGAAGTTCCCAACCGGTGCCAACACCGCGAACGGCAGATCGTTACGCAGCGTTTCACGGATCGTGCGTTCGGTCAGAATGGCGATTGCGGTCACGCGGTGATACTGCCCGTGAGGTGTAGGAACACCTCGTCCAGCGACGGCTTGCGCAGCGAAATGTCGGCGAACTCGACGTCAAGCTGATCGACCCGACGAAATACCTCGCTGAGCGTCCCCATTCCGTTGGGCGCCAACACCGTAACGATATTGCGCTCTTCATCGGCATGGGCATCCTCGAAATCGGCAACCGCAGCGAGCACCTTGGGCAGATCGGCGGGATTGACAGGACTGACCGTGCAGTAGCTGATTCCGACTCGGCTCTTCAGGTCCTCGGCCGTGCCGGTTGCGACGACCCGGCCGTGATCGATGACGACGATCGAATCGCTCAGCACATCGGCTTCCTCGAGGTACTGGGTGGTGAGCAGCACCGTCACACCTTCGGCTACCAACGATGACACCAGATCCCACACGCTGCGGCGGCTACGCGGGTCCAACCCGGTTGTCGGCTCGTCGAGGAAGAGCACTTTCGGCGGAACCACGAGTGCGGCGGCGATATCGACGCGCCGACGCATGCCGCCGGAATACGTCACCACTGCACGGTCGGCGGCGTCGATGAGGTCGAACTGTTCGATCAACGCGTCGGCCCGCGCGTTCGCCTGCTTGCGACGCATTCCGTGCAGCCGGGCGAACATCACCAAGTTCTCGCGTCCGGTCAACTGCCAGTCGATCGCGGCGATCTGTCCGGTCATTGCGATCGATGCCCGTACCCCCGCTGGATCTTTGACGACGTCACAACCGGCCACCACAGCTTTGCCGTACGTGGGTTGCATCAAGGTGGACAGAATGTTGATCGTCGTGGTCTTGCCTGCACCGTTTTGGCCGAGCAATGCGCACACCGACCCTGCCTCAACGGAAAAGCTCACATCCTGCAGCGCGAGTACGTTCCCATCGAACGTCTTCGCGACACCGTCAAGCTCGATCACGGATATTGACCCTAGCGTTAGCGAAGTTGCTTCGGGCGAAGTAGCGAAGTCTTCGTCGGGGTCGACTTGTCCCGCTCGACGGCTCGTCGACGAATCACATGCCGATCCAATCGAGAAGCGCACGTGTCCCGTCTTCGAGCGACCACTTCGGATGCCAGCGGAGTTCTTTCGTCGCCTGCTCGATATCGCATTTCGCAGCCCGCACATCCCCGTCGCGGAACTTCGCCACGACGACCGGTGCCGGCGCTTCGCAGATAGTCGCAAGTTGTCGGGCCAACTCGTGGATGGTGGTCGCGACACCCGAGCCGATGTCGAGGCAGCGCGATGACGGTGCAGGCTCGGCTATCGCCGAGAAGAGCGCCTCGACCACGTCGTCGATGTAGACGAAGTCACGTACGATCCGGCCGTCTTCGTACACCTCCAAGGTCTGCTTCTCCCGCGCCAACCGCGCGAAAAGCGCGACTATTCCGGTGTAGGAATTCGTCAGCGACTGGCCAGGTCCGTAGACGTTCTGCAACCGCAGCACACTGAGTCCGGTGTCGTGGGAGGCGGTCCAGGCCGCCAGCACATGTTCCTGAGCGAGTTTGGTCGCGGCGTAGATGTTGGTGGGTTTTGGTTGCGTTCGGGCCGCGTTGCTCGCAAGCGGCACGGCGGGCTCGCCCGACGGACTTTGGGGATCCCAGATGCTCGCCGCGAGTTGAGCATGGCTGCGCGGCGGCGGATAGAAGACGCGGCCGTCCGACTGCCAGGCGCCCTCGCCGTAGACGGCGCGTGAGGATGCCAAGACCACCTGCTCAGGCACGTGCCCGCAGCGGCTCAACGCGTCGAGAAGCTGGGTCGTCCCAACAACGTTGACGGATCCGTGCCGGCTGGCCTGGGACAGCGACTGCGCCGTTCCGGTTTCAGCCGCCAGGTGCACGATCTGAGCGGGCTTGAACAGTCGCAGCACCGCATCGCAATCGGGCGCGTGGGTGACGTCGCCGGTGAAAAGTCGCACCGATGAGGGCAGGTCGATGGCTGCATGCTCGGCGTGCACTTGCGGGTGCAAAATGTCCATCACTGCGACGTCGTAACCAGCTTGCACGACACGGCGGGCGAGTGCCGAGCCGATGAACCCGGCGCCGCCGGTGATGAGAACAGACGCTGGCACGTCGGGCCTCCTTCTTTTTTCGAGTCAGTTGTTGGCGAGCAGCCGGTCGACGAGCGCACCCATGGCGGGGGCGAGTAGCCGGGCGTACTCCAGCGTGGTGTGGGTTGCATCGACGTAGACCAGGGTGTTGCCGACGATGACTGGGCAGCGGTCGGCAGTGCAGTAGAGCTCAGTGGTGTCGACATATTCGCCGCCGCCGGCTTCGGTGGCGGCGGCCTCGGCGGCGATGCCCGATTCGTTGACCGCTGCCGACCGCTCCGGTGTGCACGCCTGCACGTCATCGAGGTACCCCGACAAACACACCGGGACAACGAAGCCGGGACTAGGTATCGGGCCGATCACCAGTACCTGTGCACCGGTGCCGCGAAGCCGTTGCACCAGGCGGGTCAGGCTGTCGATCCAAGCGTCGTCGTAAGGCCGGTAATCGGAGAGCGATTCTTCGGTGCCGTAGCCACGCCACAAGCTCAACACGATCAATTCTGGCCGCTCGGCTTCCAGCCGGGCGACGATCTCGGCGCGCCACTCCGCGCAGCGTTGGAGGTAGTCCGCCAGGCGACTCAAGGGGTTGGTGATCGGCAGGTCCAGCAACGGGCATGCGCCCTTCGCGAGCATCTCGAGCCGCCAATGCCGCTGGATGGCGACCTCCTGGAAGGCCGGAGTCCACATCGCCGCGTGGGAATCTCCCACCAGGGCCACCGTCGTCGACGAGGCGGTGACCGCCATCGCGCACTCCGGCTGCCCGCTTTGGAAAGGCTCGCGCAGGCAGCCGCCGAACAACATGGCATCCCTGTCAGCCCATGCCTCGGCGAGCGAAGGCGTCAGATTGGAGGGAACCGACCTCAAGTCAGCAGACGCCGCGACCGCGCGCTGTATATCGGCGAACGTGCGCTGCACCGTTGCGTCGTAGGCGGCCGCGTCCGATCCGGAGGGTACGAGTGTTGCGGTGAGGTTCACCGGCTTCGCCGGCAGACCTTGTCCGATCGGAGAGGGCACCACCTTGAGCAGCGCGATGCCGACACCGACGGCCGCCACGGTGGCGACCGCCCCCAGTCCGAGACTGCGCCAGGGGAAGTTACGGATTGTGGGGGCGAACCGCAGCGGGTTCTCGAGGTAACGGAAGGTCAGCCACGCCAACCCGGCGGACACCAGTGCGGCAGCCAACCGCGCGGGCAGCGAGAGTTGGTGTCCCAGCAGGAAAGGCGCGAGGATCAGCACCGGCCAGTGCCACAGGTACCACGAGTAGGAGATTCGTCCGACGGCGCGTACCGCCGGCAGACCGAGCAGGCGTCCGCAGCCCTGGCTGGGTGCCGCGCAGCCGGCGCCGATCACCAAGGCCGCACCCAGAGTGGGCAGCAATGCCGCGGTACCCGGGTACACGCTGGCCGGGCTCAACCATGTGCAAGCCAGCAGTATGAGGGCGAGCCCTGCCCAACCCATGATCGCAGCGGACAGCGGGTTCAGGCGGCGCCACTGGGTGACCGTGAGGGCGATCAGCCCACCGACGGCCAGCTGCCAGGCCCGAGTCGGCAACGAATAGAACGCTGCAGCGGGCACCAGGTAACTGGCGAGGAAAGACAACGCGAACGAAGCCACCGCGACCAGTGCGAGGAGCACGAGATATGGACGTCGCGAAGAAGCGGCGTCGATTCCGCGGCGTCGGCGCAGTCGCCGGATCAGCCACGCTGCGCCAAGGATCATGGGCGCCCAGACGATGTAGAACTGCTCTTCCACACCCAACGACCAGTAATGCAGGAAAGGCGACGGCGACACGTGGTCGGCGAAGTAGTCGGCGCCTCGCAACACGAACTGGTAGTTGCTGACATACAGGGCGCTGGCGATGCCGTCGCTGATGGCCGGCCGAGCCTGCAACGGCGGTAACAGAAGCGCCGAGGCGATCATCGTGACGACACCGACGGCAGCCGAGGCCGGCAGTAACCGCCGAGCCCGCGCGCCGTAGAACCGGCGTAGCCGCACGCTCCCGGTCGTGCTCACTTCCCGCCACAGCAACCCGGTGATCAGAAACCCTGAGATGACGAAGAACACGTCGACACCGATGTATCCGCCACCGAGACCCGGAACGGCGGCGTGGAAGAGGACAACCGCCAGCACTGCGACAGCACGCAAGCCCTCGATATCGGGGCGGAACTTGACCTGTTCTGTGTTCGGACTCTGCTGTGCCTCGGTGACGCCGAGGCTGTCGGCCTGCGACAAGGGCACCTACTTGCGTGTTCTACGGATACGTCAATTAGTCGAGGCATTCTTACACTCGGGCGCGTCCCTCAGAGCCGGTTTGTCTAGTCCGGCGCTCGGATTTGGTTTCGAGACCGTCAATTATGTGCGATGCGCATCTGCCAGCGCTTAGTCTGGCTAGCCGAGAACTAGGGGGCGAGGCGGTGGGCGCAATCGCTAAGCGCACGGCGGACCGGACGAGCAGGCAGTCGGTGGACCGCATGACCCTGCATCGGGTGTGGCGAGCCGTCCTCGTCGGCCTCGTGCTCGTCGTCGCCGCGGCGTGCTACTTCGTGCCGGCTCTGCTGATCCTGATCGGTGCGCTTCTGCTGTCGCTCGTGTGCGCGCGCCTGGTCTATCGAGGCCGCGACCGCTACATCCCGAACCTGTACGCCCGCGACATCAGGGTGTACGACGATGCCTACCGCGCGTTCATCACCGGCGGCCTGGCTGACTTGCGACAGCGCCGGATCCCAGGGCACACGCTGCTGTGGGAAGCGTCGCAACTGGCATCACCTTCGCCAGAGAATGCGTACGAACTCCAACTCGACTTGGGCGTCTGGATCGGCTGGTCGACAAGGTTGACCGCGGACGCATGCGGACGCACCGTCCACGGCTTCGACACCTTCTCCGGCCTGGTCGAAGACTGGGCCGTCGACGATCAGATGGTCGTCAAGAAGGGCACCTTTTCGCTGACGGAACCGCTGGCGCAACGGCTCATGGGGGAGACCGGGGTAACGCTGGACGACGACGGCGTCCCCGCCCCGCTCGGACGCGACGTGCAGTTCATCAAAGGCATGACCTACGACACCCTCGCCCCGTATCTGGCAGAGCGACCGGAGGCGCCGATCCGGCTGTTCCATATGGATCTGGACACCTACGAGAGCTGCCTGCACGCGTTGGAAACCTGCAAGGACCGGTTCATCGAGGGGTCGATCCTGGTCTTCGACGAATACCTCGTCACCAACGGCGAAATGCAGGCGTTCTACGAGTTCCAGAAGAAGTACGGGCTGCAATGGCGGTACCGCGCCTGGGGTCTCGAGATCTGGGAGATGAACGTGGAGATGGTGACCTCGCGCTGGAAGCGCCTGGGTTACTACTTCCTCGCCATCGCGCTCTTCTGGATGCTGGGCGGCGGTAACTTCGCGTGGGCGTTTTTCACCAAGCGCTTCTGGCGGTTCTGGCTGGGTGCACCGGTCGGCGACATCGCGTTCATGCTCGGTGCCGCCGGCCAACGGAAGTCGGTCAGCCTCGAGATCACCGGCCTCGGCGCGTTGGCCCGCGACAACCGATGATCCGCGGCGCCGTGTCACGCGTGGTCGGTGATCCACGTCGTGGTGAACCGCACCACCTCGGGGATGCTCGCCGCCAAATTGGCTCCGAGGGACTTCTCGAAATTGCCGCCGACGAGCGGAATCTTGACCTCCACCCGGCCGGTGAAACTCAGTTGCGAGCCTTCGGCGGCCGGCACCAGACACGTTTTCGCGTGGCAGGATCCAAGACCGCCGGAAATGGCGACGCTGATCTGCCCCCGTACCTCGCCGTCGCCCGCGGGGCGCCATGTCTCGCCATGAAGCAACTTCACGTCGCCAGGCAGGAACTTGGTGACCGACGCGGGTAGCAGCTGGCGCCCGAGGTACTGGGTGAGATGCACTTCCACCGTGCCGTCGGGGTCGACGGCGAGCGAATCCAACTCGGCGGTGGCGTCGCTGGTCGCCAGCCGGGCCCGCCAGTAGTCCGCGGACCCGAACGCTGCATGGATCTGTTCGACGCTCGCCGACGATTCGGTCTGGCCTTCGAACGAACGGGGCATAACCGCCAATCCTAAATTAACGTCAACGTCATCAATTCCTTGTCGGGGGCGCACCTTTGTGGGCAGGATCATCGCGTGAACTTCAACAGCGGCCTCGTGATGTTGGTCGACGCCCTGCCAGGGGTCAACCGGATCAGGGCGGTGAAGCGGGCGCTGGCCGGCCGGACGAACCCCGTCTACCTGGAGATCGGTGTTTCCCGGGGCCAGGCATTTCAGCAGATCCCTGCCGATGTGAAGATCGCCGTCGACCCGGCCTTCAACCTCTCGCAGCGCACCCGCGAGCGCGCCGACGCGAAGGGACGTGTCACCCATTACTTCGAGACCACCAGCGACGCCTTCTTCGAAGACCAGAAGGCTCTGCTGGAACGCCACCCCGTCGACGTCGCGCTGATCGACGGACTGCACACCTACGAGCAGGTGGTGCGCGACGTCGAGAACACTGTGCGCTACCTGCGCGACGACGGTGTCATCTTTCTGCACGACTGCAACCCGCCGTTCGAATTGGCCAGCCGCCGTGCGGAGTCGTGGGAGAGCTTCATGGCCCAGCAGAAGGGTCCGCTGGTGATCGGTGTGTGGAACGGCGATGTCTGGAAAGCCATCGTCCAGCTGCGCAGCACCCACGACGACCTGCAGGTCGGCGTCCTCAAATGTGACCAGGGCGTCGGGTTCGTGCGCAGAGGAACCCCGGAATCGACGTTGTCGTATTCGGTGAAGCAGATCGAGGCGCTTACCTACGCGGATCTCAAAGCCGACCGCAAGCGCCTGCTCAACCTCAAACCACCCCGATATCTGGACGAACTTCTCAGTGCGAGCACCGAGTCACCGAAGTAACGACCCGGGCGCGCAATGAAATTCGTGCTGGCGAGTTGGGGGAGTCGCGGCGACATCGAGCCGAATGCCGCGGTGGGACGTGAGCTGATGCGGCGAGGGCACGAGGTGTGTATTGCCGTGCCGCCGGACCTGATCGGCTTCACCGAGGCGGCCGGATTGCCGACCGCGGGCTTCGG
This sequence comes from Mycolicibacterium holsaticum DSM 44478 = JCM 12374, assembly GCF_019645835.1. NCBI lineage: Bacteria > Bacillati > Actinomycetota > Actinomycetes > Mycobacteriales > Mycobacteriaceae > Mycobacterium > Mycolicibacterium holsaticum. Next base: position 4,995,262 of record NZ_CP080998.1, on the reverse strand, counting down.
CCCCAACTCGGGGTCGATCCTTGACGCTCACCGTGATTTCTGGACCTGCTTTTTTCGCACACCCTGGCGAGTCCGCGCGATGATCCGGTCGCGCGTCGCGATCGGGGGACCGCTGCTGCGCGGTTGGCAGGAGATGAGCACGACGCTGATGTCGCTGGCCGACGGTGCCGACTTGATATTCACCGGCATCAATTTCGAGGATGCCGCCGCCAATGTCGCCGAGCACTACGACATCCCGCTGGCCACCCTGCACTATTTCCCGCTGCGACCCAACGGTCAGGTGCTGACATTCCTGCCTGCGGCGTGGCGACGATCCGCCGTCGCAGCGTTTTGGTGGCTGTCTTGGCGGGTGATGAAGAAGGTGGAACACGCTCAGCGCCGCGAGCTCGGTCTGCCCAGAGCCAAAGGCTCCGCCCCGCGGCGGATCACCCAACGCAGATCGCTGGAGATCCAGGCGTACGACGCCGCATGCTTCCCGGGGTTGGCGGCCGAATGGACAGAATTCGCGGATCAGCGCCCCTTTGTCGGGACGCTGACGTTGGAGCTGGCTACCGCTGCCGACGAGGAGGTCGCGACGTGGATCGCTGCCGGTACCCCACCGATTTTCTTCGGTTTCGGCAGCATTCCAGTGGAGTCGCCCGCGGACACGATCGCCATGATCAGCGCGGCCTGCGCCCAGTTGGGCGAGCGGGCTTTGATCGGCGCCGCAGGAACCGACTACAGCGATGCGCCCCATCCTGACAACGTCAAGGTGGTGGGCACCATGAACTACTCGACCGTCTTTCCCGCGTGCCGGGCACTCGTCCACCACGGCGGTTCGAGCACCACCCCGATCGGAATGCGCGCGGGCGTCCCCCAACTGATCCTGTACTGGGACATGGTGCACGCGATCTATGGCGCCGCCGTCAAACGGCTCCGGGTGGGCACCGCGCGGCGCTTCTCGACCGCCACCGAGGCATCGTTGGTGGCCGATCTGCGGACCATCCTCGCGCCGGATTACCACGACCGAGCGCGTGCGCTCGCCGCCCAGATAACCCCACCTGCCCACGCCGCTGCAGCCGCGGCCGATCGCCTGGAAGATCTCGCTCGCCGCTACCGCAGGAGCTGACCAGCAGCGAAGCCTGGCGTCGGAAAAGATCGCGACGACAGCGTTCGCGCAAACCCCATGACAGGGCCCACGCCCCGAAGTATTGTTTACAGATTCTTACAGAAGCGTCAATTAGTTGATCGGGGGAGTCCAGGTGATCAGCCACCCATTTGACGATGGACATGCGACTTCTTCGTGTCGGTCAAGGACGAAGAGCAACACCCCCGGGGCGATGAGCGGAGCTTTCGATAACTAGAGCGTTCGACTTCGCGGACCCGATGGAGCTTGATGACAGCAGGCTTCAGCCGACCCCTGCACAGCGGCACCTCTGGAAGCGGCCGGTAAGGCGAGCGACCAGACCGGCCCCCGAGGAGATCGCGTACCCGCCACCGTGACCGGTATCGATCGCTCAACCCGTCCACACGTCAACAGAAATTCCACGCCTTGGCTCCAGGCGATCTGGCTGGCGCCGAAGCCTTTTGAAGAACCCCGTAGAGAGGACAGCCCCGTGACAACCATCGCAGACTTGATGGAGCGGGTACCGACGATCGTCGCCGAGGCTCCCGGGAGCTCGAGCGTCGCCGGCGGTGGTCGGAAATGACCGACCTCGGAAAACCGGTGCTGCCACCCCACGAGGCCTTCGCGGTAGTCGGCTACGCGGTGCGCGTGCCGGGCGCTGCCGACGCAGACGAGTTTTGGGAGGTGCTGCGCGACGGGCGGGATGCCGTATCGGAGGTGCCCGCGGACCGGTGGGATGTCGAGGAGTTCTACGACCCTGATCCTGATGCGCGCGGAAAGATCGTCACGCGTCGCGCAGGCTTCATCGACGACCCAACCGGGTTTGACGCGCCGTTCTTCGGGCTGTCGAAGCGGGAGGCGATGCTGATCGATCCCCAGCATCGGCTGTTGCTGGAGACGGCCTGGCAGGCGGTGGAGCACTCAGGAACTGCACCGTCGTCGTTGGCGAACACCAAGACCGGGGTGTTCATGGGGTTGGGAACCCACGACTACCTGCAGCTGATAGCCGAGGCGGTTCCGGACGCCGACATCGACTCGTATCAGGCGATCGGCTCGTCGGCGGCCGCGGGCGCAGGCCGGATCAGCTACGCGATGGGGCTGCAGGGCCCGGCGATCACGGTCGACACGGCGTGCAGCTCTTCGCTGGTGGCAGTTCACCAGGCATGCCAGGCGTTGCGCTTCGGGGAATGCGACGTCGCGCTCGCCGGTGGCGTGAACGTTCTGCTCAGCCCCAAGAGCGTGATGTCGTTCGCCCGGGCGAAGATGCTGGCCCCGGACGGCAAATGCAAGACCTTCGACGCGTCAGCAGATGGCTATGTGCGCGGCGAGGGGTGCGGTGTCATCGTCGTGAAACGCCTCGATGACGCCCTGCGCGACGGTGACCGGATCCGGGCCGTGATCCGGGGCAGCGCGGTGAACCAGGACGGCGCATCGGGCGGTTTGACGGTTCCCAACGGCGTCGCGCAGCAACGGGTCATCAGCGAAGCCCTGGCCCGCGCCGGGGTCGCTGCCTGCGACGTCGGATATCTGGAGGCGCACGGCACCGGGACCTCCCTGGGCGACCCGATCGAGGTCCAAGCCGCCGGCGCGGTGCTCGGCGACGGGCGCGACGCCGACCGGCCACTGCTGATCGGGTCGGTGAAAACGAACATCGGGCATCTGGAGGCTGCCGCCGGGATCGCCGGTCTGATCAAGGTGATCCTGGCGCTCGAGCACGAGGAATTGCCGAAGCACCTGCACTTCCAGAACCCGTCTCCGCACATCCCCTGGGACCGGCTTGCGGTGCGCGTTGTGGACGAGGGCCGTCCCTGGCCGCGCGGCGCACGTCCCCGTATCGCCGGGGTCAGCTCGTTCGGATTCTCCGGGACGAACTCGCACATCATTCTCGAAGAAGCGCCCGCTGCGGTCGAGCCGTCCGCGGCGGAGCCGCAGGCGCCGTCCGACGACAGACGCTTCAGCGTGCTACCGCTGTCGGCGCGCAGCCCCGATGCGCTGGTACAGCTCGCGCAGCGATACGACGGCTGGCTGGCTGCCCACCCGGACGCAGCACTGGCCGATGTGTGCTTTACCGCCGGTGTCGCGCGATCACACTTCGAGTACCGGGCCGCGTTGGTGGTGAACTCGACGGAGTCCGCGCGTGAGGTGCTTCGTGGGCTCGCCGAAGATCGCCCGGCGCCAGGTCTGTTGCGCGGTGAATGTGGAGACCGGCCGAAGACAGCGTGGTTGTTCACCGGGCAAGGCAGCCAGTACGCCGGCATGGCCCGGGAACTGTTCGAGACCGAACCGGTGTTCGCCGAAACCATGACGCGGTGTGCGGCCGCCGTCGCCGATGTCCTCGAAAAGCCGTTGCTGGATGTCATCTTCGACGTGGATGCTCCAGATGCCGCCGAGACCTTGCGGCAGACGAGCTATGCCCAACCGGCGTTGTTCGCGGTGGAGATGGGCCTGGCCCGGCTCTGGCAGTCGTGGGGCTTCGAGCCCGACGTGGTGATCGGCCACAGTGTCGGCCAGTACACGGCGGCCTGCGTTGCGGGCGTGTTCAGCCTCGAGGACGGCATGCTGCTGATGGCCGAGCGTGGCCGCCTGTTCGGCAGTCTGCCTGCTGGTGGCCGGATGGTCGCGGTCTTCGCGGCCGCCGAACGGGTCGAAAGCCTGACCGACGAGTTTCCCGGTTTGTCGGTGGCCGCCTACAACGGCGCCAACACCGTGCTGTCGGGCCCCGCACAGGATCTGGAGTCGGCGGTGGCCAGGCTGGAGGCCGACGGTGTGCGCTGCGACTGGCTCGACACCAGCCACGCGTTTCACTCGGCGCTGCTGGATCCCGTTCTCGACGAGTTCGAGGCGTACGCGAACCGCTTCGAGTTCGGTGCGCCCCGAAAGACACTGGTGTGCAACCGTACCGGTGCCGCATTGGGTCGCAAAGCGAAACTCGATGGCGCCTACTGGCGTCGACACGCACGGCAGCCGGTCGAGTTCGCCAAGAGCGTGCGCACACTGGCCGACCTTCATTGCTCGGTGCTGCTGGAAATCGGCCCGCAGCCGGTGCTCACCGCCGCAGCCATGCGCGCCTGGCCTGACCCGGCAACCGCCCCGCGGGCGATCGCATCGCTGCGCCGAAACATCGCCGACCACCGGCAGATCACCGAGGCCGTCGCCAACGCATACATCGCCGGTCACCGGCCCGACTTTGCTGCCCTGATCGGGCCGGCGGGCACGCTCGACCTGCCGACCTATCCGTTCCAGCATCGTCAGTACTGGTTCCGTGAGCAGCGCGACCTGCCCAGTCAGACGGTCGAAGGGGCGCAAGCCGCGCGCACCGAAACCATCCAACTTCTCGAGGACGGCCGGATCGACGAACTCGCCGCGCTCTTCGATGGTGACGGCGACAAACAGCAGGCGGTCAATCTGCTCAAACAGCTTGCCGCGCAACATAACCAACAGCGCAATGCACTGTCGATCACAGACACCCGCTATGAGATTCGCTGGGAGAAGTCCGCTGCCACAGCGGCACGTCCGCAAAGCGGTGAAGGTTCCTCCTGGTTCCTGATATGCGACGACGCCACCGCAGCGCAACCGCTGGTCGACGCGCTGACCGCACGTGGGCACCGGCACCGGATCTTCGGGGTACCCCTGTCTGATACAGACGAGGAACGGCTCTCGGCCACCTTGCGCGCCGCGGTAGCCGACGAACCGACGACTCGCATCATCAATCTGTGCGCCCTCGATTCGGATCCTGCGCCGTCGACGCAGTCGTTGTTGCGGATGCAACACCAAGTGTTGAGCGGAACGCGGCGACTGTTCTGCGCGGCGGCCGCAGCTGAACTCCGGGTACCCATCTGGCTGGTGACTCGTGGTGCACAACGAATTACCAGTACCGACACGGTGTCACCGGCACAGTCGGCCCTGTGGGGGTTCGGTCGCGCCGCATCGCTGGAACAGCCGCGGCTGTGGGGCGGCCTGGCGGATCTGTCCGCGACCGGAGCCTTGGACGAGGCGACTTGGTCGCGGCTCATCGACCAGCTGCTGGTAGCGCCGGCCGGTGAAGACCAGATCGCGCTTCGCGACCAGGCGGTTTACGTAGCCCGGCTGACGCGACGCGCGGGGCAGCCGAACGCAACACCGGTCGAACTTCGCGAGAATGCCACATATCTGATAACCGGCGGGCTCGGCGCCATCGGACTGGAGGTCGCCGGGTACCTGGCAGCGCACGGTGCCAGGCACCTGGTGCTCACCAGCCGTCGCGCGCCCAGCGATGCCGCACAACAGCGCATCGATGCGATACGTGAGCACTCCGGCTGCGATGTCCGGGTGATCAGGGCCGATGTCGCCAACCCGCACGACGTCGCTCGGGTACTGCCCACCGTGCGGGCCGAGATGCCACCGCTGGCCGGTATCGTGCACGCCGCCGGAGAGATCAGCACGACCCCCTTGCCAGACCTCGATGACGAGGAAATCGGCCGGGTGTTCGCCGGGAAGGTCTGGGGTGCCTGGAATCTGAGTGAAGCCACAGCGGACCTGCCGCTGGATTTCTTCGTCAGCACGTCTTCGATCGCCGGGGTTTGGGGTGCCGGCGGTCAGACCGCGTACAGCGCGGCCAACTCCTTCCTCGACGGATTGGCGTGGCGGCAGCGTGAGCACGGCGTTCCCGGGATCAGTGTCAATTTCGGTCCGTGGCTGAACGCGGGGATGGCCGACGAGGCCGCGCGCGCTGAACTGGACAAGCGTGGGGTCCGGCCGTTGTCGCCCGCCGACGCATTGGCCGGGATGGCCGAGCTGATGGCTTCCCCGGGTAAGGGCGCGTCCCACGGTGTGGTGGCCCGCATCGATTGGGCCGCATTCCTGCCGCTCTACCAGATAGCAGGCAAGCGGTCCTTCTTCGCGCAGTTGCAGCGGGAGGTGCCTGAGGCGGCTCCCACGGCATCGGGGGCTGCCAGCACCCAGCTGGTCGAGCGGGTCACCCTCGCTCCGGCGCAACAGCGAAAGAAACTGGTCGTGGACTACCTGCGCGACGTCGTCGCGGAAGTGACCCGCATCGACGCGTCCGAAATCCGCGATGAGGCAGGCTTCTTCGATGTCGGCATGGATTCGCTGATGGCCGTCGAACTTCGGCACCGGGTCCAACGGGCGGTGGGCAAGGAGTTGCCCTCGACCCTCGCGATGGACTACCCGCGCCTGGTCGACGTCGCCGATTTCTTGCTCAGCGACGTTCTCAACATCGGCACCCCGGCGCCCACCGTGCCGGCGCCGGTCCAACCGGCCCCGGTAGTGACGACGCGCAGTGATGAGCCGATCGCAATCGTGGCGGTCGCCTGCCGCTTCCCGGGCGCGCCCGATCCCGAAGCGTATTGGGATTTGTTGTCGGGCGGGATCGATGCGATCCGGGAGATCCCCGACGACCGCTTCGATGTCGACGAGTACTACGACCCGGATCCCGAAGCGCCGGGCAAGATCTATACCCGCTACGGCGGATACCTGGACAGCGTCGACGGATTCGATCCGGAGTTCTTCGGTATCTCGCCGCGTGAGGCCGTGTGGATGGACCCGCAACAGCGCTTGATGCTCGAGATCGGGTGGGAGGCGTTGGAAAGAGCCGGGTACGCACCGTCTTCATTGCGCGGCAGCCTAACCGGCGTGTTCGTGGGGGTTGCCGCCAACGAGTATTCGCAGCTGTTGGGTACCAACGCGGTCGAGACCATCGAAGCCCACTACATCACCGGCAACGCACTCAACGTCATCGCCGGCCGGGTAGCGTTCGCCCTCGGTCTCGAGGGTCCCGCGATGGCAGTGGACACCGCGTGCAGCGCGTCGCTGGTGGCCGTCCATCAAGCCTGCCAGGCTCTGCATTCCGGTGACTGCGATATGGCGCTGGCCGGTGGAGTGAACGTTTTGGTCAGTCCGGCATCCATCGTTGCCACTTCACGCGCGCGAATGCTTGCCGCCGACGGCCGATGCAAGACCTTCGACGCCGCCGCAAACGGTTATGCGCGCAGTGAAGGCTGCGGTGTCCTGGTGCTCAAGAGGCTCAGCGATGCGGAGCGCGACGGCGATCCGATCTGCGCGGTCATCCGGGGCAGCGCGGTCAACCAGGACGGTGCTTCCAGCGGTTTGACCGTGCCCAACGGCGGTGCGCAGCAACGGCTTATCGCCGCAACGCTGGCCCGCGCGGGTCTCGTCGGCGGGGACGTCGACTATCTCGAGGCCCACGGCACGGGTACCTCGCTGGGTGACCCGATCGAGGTCCAGGCAGCCGCGGCAGCCTATGGCGTGGGCCGTGACGCGGATCGCCCGCTGCTGATCGGATCGGTCAAGACGAATGTCGGACACCTCGAATCGGCAGCGGGCATCGCCGGTCTGATCAAGGTCGTATTGTCCTTGCAGCACGGGGTGTTGCCGCAGAACCTGCACTTTGAGAACCCGTCGCCCAATATCCCGTGGGACTCACTGCCTGTGCGGGTGGTGGACAAAGCGATTCCGTGGCGGGCCAACGGAAGACCGCGCCGGGCCGGAACAAGCTCGTTCGGATTCTCCGGCACGAATGCACACGTGCTCATCGAGGAGTCACCACCGAAAGTCGCTGCCGAAGATGAACGCTCCGAAGGCTCCACGCGCGACAGCAGTGCGGTAACGGAGCCAGTCGACGGCGACAAACCAATCAGCGTGCTGCCGCTGTCGGCGCGGTCGTCGGAAGCGCTGGTGGCGTTGGCGCAGCGTTATGGCTCCTGGTTGGACGCGCATCCAGAGGTCGATATCGCTGATGTGAGCTTCACGGCCGGGGCGGGACGTTCACATTTCGAGCACCGGGCCGCCCTGGTCGTGGACTCGGTCCAGAATGCGCGCGAACTGCTGGTCGGGTTGGCGGAGAACCGGCTGGAGCCCGGTGCGGTGCGCGGCCAATGCGGTGACCCCCCGAAGACGGCGTGGTTGTTCACCGGACAGGGCAGCCAGTACCCGGGAATGGCACGGAAACTGTTCGACACCGAACCAGTTTTCGCCGAGACGGTGACACGATGCGCGGAGGCGGTCGAAGGCATGCTCCCGCGCCCGTTGCTGGAGGTGCTGTTCGAAACTGACAGCGGCTCCAACGGCCAGTCCGGGAACGCGTTGGGGCACACGTCATTTGCTCAGCCGGCGCTGTTCGCCGTCGAAATGGGGCTGGCCCGGTTGTGGCAGTCCTGGGGCATCGAGCCCGACGTGGTTCTCGGGCACAGCGTGGGCCAGTACGCGGCCGCGTGTGTGGCCGGCGTGTTCAGCCTCGAGGACGGGGCGCGGTTGATGGCCGAGCGCGGCCGACTCTTCGGTGAACTGCCCGAGGGCGGCCGGATGGTGGCGGTCTTCGCCGCCGCCGAACAGGTGGAGCGGGCTGCCGAGGGGCTCCCCCAGGTTTCGGTGGCTGCCTACAACGGCCCCAACACGGTGCTGTCGGGTCCGGCTGCGAATCTGGAACAGATTGTCGCCAAGTTGGAGGGCGCGGGGATCCGCTGTAAGTGGTTGGACACCAGCCATGCCTTCCACTCGGTGTTGCTGGAGCCTGCGCTGGACGAATTCGAATCGTATGCACAAGGTTTCGACTTCGCGGTTCCGACGCTGCCTCTGGTGTGCAACCGCACCGGCGCGGTCCTCACCGCCGAGACCCCGCTGGATGCCCAATACTGGCGGCGGCATTCCCGTCAACCGGTGCAGTTCGCCGAAAGCGTGCAAACGGCGGCTGCGCTGGGCTGCTCGGTGTTGATGGAGATCGGCCCGCAACCGATTCTGACCGGCGCCGCCGTGCAGGCCTGGCCGGATTCCTCAGCAGCTCCGCGCGCTGTCGCTTGCCTGCGTAAAGGCACCGACGATCGGCGTCAGATGGCAGAGGCGCTGGCCGCGATCTACGTCGCCGGGCATCGGCCGGATTTCGCTGCGTTGCACCATCAGCCACGCCGCAGGGTCGAAATGCCCACCTACCCGTTCCAGCGTCGTCGTTTCTGGCCCCGGATCGTCGACATCCGCGCCACCGATGGTCAGGGCATTTTTGGTTCGGGAATCCTCGGTAGCGCAAAGGATCTGGCCTCTGGCGACACCGTCCACACCGGCCTGTGGTCCGTCAAGACGCAGCCGTGGCTGTCGCATCACGTCATCTACGGCACGATTGTCGTTCCTGGCGCGACGTACGCGGCGATGGCGCTTGCCGCGGTCGGGACACCGGCGCAGGTGCGTGAGGTCTTTTTCTACGAACCGATCATCCTGCCCGAGAAAGCGTCTCGAGAGGTGCAGCTGACTCTGCATCACCTCGAGGACGGCAGCGGCTCCACCTTCCAGGTACACAGCCGCCCGCACGGTGAGCGCGACGCCGAGTGGTCGTTGAACGCCGACGGACGAATCGTGACCACCGTCGACGACGAGCCGGGCACGGCGCCAACCGAATCCATCGAGGCCGCATGCGAGCGGTTGAAGCGGACACGTCCACAGCAGCTGTTCGACACCTTCGCCGATATGGAGCTGACCTGGGGCCCCACCTGGTCCACCTCGCTCAAGTCGCTGTGGACCGGTGACGGCGAGGCGGTCGGCGACGTCGCGATCGGCGACGAGCTCGCCGAACATCTCGGTAGTGAGCCGATCCATCCGGTGCTGCTTGACCTGTGCACCGGAGTCGCCTTCCCGGCCTTCCCCGCGGTTCTCGCAGCGACCGAGGACAGCGGCCCGATGGCCGATCTGTTCCTGCCGCTGCGGTACGGGCGGGTGGTGCTGCGGGAGAAGATGCCCAACCGGTTCTATTGCCGCGCGCGGTGGCAGAGCGGAAGCGCCGAAAGCGAAACACAGGTATTCGACCTCGACTTTGTGGATCGCAGTGGTCGTCTGCTGGGTGAGATCCGCGATTTCGCGGTCAAGCGGGCACCTCGAGAAGCGTTGTTGCGCGGGCTCGGTGGCGACACCACCCGGACCCTGTACACCGTCGGTTGGCAGGAGATGCCGCCGCCGGCCGAGACCGATACGGCCGACAAGAGCGACGGTACCTGGCTGATCGCCGGGTTCGACGAGTTGTCGACCCGGCTGCCGGACTCCGTCTCGCTCGACCGGACATCACTTTCGGATCCGGAGTTCTGGAGGCGGCCGTTCGTGCAGGCCGCCGAGCGCGGTGCCCCGATTTCGGGCATCGTCTGGCGCAGCGCCGGACAACCCGGCGCCGACGAGTCGGCTGCTGAATTCGCCGAGCGGCTGGAAAGCGAGATCGACCAGCTGCTCACAGTCGTGCGGACTCTGCAATCGCAAGAAGACGTAAAGCTGACCGGCGGCCTGTGGATCGTCACCGAACGAGCGGTCGCCACCGAATCCGGCGAGGCAGTCGATCCGGCGCAGTCGGCGCTGTGGGGCCTCGGACGAACGATCATGACCGAGCAACCGGCACTACGTTGCAAACTGGTCGACTACGACACCCTTGACGACGTCGTGCGCTCGCTGCCGGGCCTACTCGGTACGTCTGTCGACGAGCCAGAACTTGCGCTGCGGCAAGGGAAGTATTTGGTGCCGCGAATGCTGCCCTGGGCACGCGGCGGCCCTCTGGCGGTGCCCCGCGCGACGGATTACACCTTGGAGCCGACCGAGCGCGGAGCTATCGACAACCTTCGTCTCATCGAGATCGACGTACCGCCGCCGCCCGCGGGACAGGTGCAGATCCGGGTGGAGGCCGCGGGGCTGAACTTTCGCGACGTGCTGAATGTGCTCGGTCTTTATCCGGGTGATCCGGGACGGATCGGTGGCGACCTCGCAGGCATCGTCACCGAGGTGGGTGCGGGCGTCAGCGGGTTCGAAGTCGGCCAGCGCGTCTTCGGCTTCATGCAGGGAGGTTTCGCCACCCGGGTCAACATTCCAGCGCAGTTCCTATCGCCGTTGCCCACCGGGGTGAGCGCGGTGGGTGCGGCGACCATACCTGCTGGTGCGCTTACCACGAGGCTCGCGTTCGACTGGGCAAAGGTCGGGCCCGGCGATCGTGTGCTCATCCACGCCGCCAGCGGTGGTGTCGGTCTGGCCGCGATCCAGTTGGCCCAGCAGGCCGGTGCAACGGTCTTCGCCACGGCCAGCACCTACAAGCGGGCGACGCTGCGCGAGATGGGGGTGGAATACGTCTACGACTCGCGCACCACGGATTTCGCCGACCAGATTTTGGCCGACACCGGCGGTTCAGGCGTCGACGTGGTGCTCAACAGCCTCACCAACGAAGGGTTCATCGAAGCGACGGTGCGGGCGACTGCCCAAGGCGGCCGGTTCGCCGAAATCGCGAAACGAGACATTTGGACGCCCGAACAGATGGCGGCGGTTCGTCCCGATATCGATTACGAGATCATCGCGCTGGACGCGACCATCGAGCAAGAACCCGAGCGGGTGGGGAACTTGCTGGCCGAGTTGGCCGACAGCATGGGCAGCGGCGCGCTGGCGCCGCTTGCCGCCGAGGTGTACCCGTTGACCGAAGCCAAGACCGCGTTCCGGCGCATGCAACAGGCTCGGCACATCGGCAAGATCGTGCTGCAGATGCCGAAGCCGTTGCAGCCGCGCGAGGATCGCAGCTATCTGATCACCGGTGGCGTCGGTGCGCTCGGCCTGTACACGGCGGCCCACCTGGCCCAACTCGGGGCGGGTGACATCGTGCTGAGCAGCCGACGGGCGCCCGACGCGGATGCCCAACGGGCGATCGCCGATCTCACGGAACGCTACCGGTGCCGGATCCATACCTTCGCGGCCGACGTCGGCGACGAGTCGCAGGTTGTCGCGCTGCTGGAACGCATCCGTGCGGAATTACCGCCGCTTGCAGGCGTGATCCACGGGGCAGGTGTGCTCGACGACGCGCTGCTGACACAGCAGACCGTGGACCGTTTCCGAGACGTGTTGGCACCCAAGGCATACGGTGCACGGCACCTGCATCGGATGACGGCCGACGACGAACTCGAGTTTTTCATCGTGTACTCGTCAGCCGCCAGCGTGCTCGGCTCGCCCGGTCAGGCCAACTATGTGACTGCCAACGCGCTGCTCGACGGGCTGGTCGCGGACCGCCGCGCCCAAGGACTCCCCGCGACCTGCGTCAACTGGGGTCCGTGGGCGCACGGCGGTATGGCGACTTCGCACGCTGCACGGGCGAATCTCAGTGCGCAGGGGCTGATTCCGCTGGAGCCAGCGGCAGCCCTCAACGCGCTCAACGAGACCATCGCCCACGGAACGGGGCAGGTGACCGTCCTCAAAGCGAACTGGCAGCGTGCCGCCAAGGGCCTGGGTGGCTCGCGTCCGTTCATCCTCGACCACCTTCTGCCGAGTGCTGTCACCGCGACGCGCGGCGACAGCGAACTGCTTCGGCAGCTGCATGACGTACCCGAGGAGGAGCGCAGAAGCTTCCTCATCGAATTCCTACGGTACGAAGTACAGAAGTTCCTGCGGCTCGCGCAACCGCCGGCTGCAACCAGCCGGTTCCTCGAACTGGGTACGGATTCACTGATGGCCGTCGAGTTCAGCAACCGGTTGCTGCCCCAGTTCGGCGGCGTGGTCACGATCAGCGCCACCGCGGTGTTCGACTATCCGACGATCGGGTTGCTCGCCGAGTACCTGGCCGGTCAAGTCCCGGTGCCGGAGGAGGCCGAACCCGTCGGTGCGCCCAAGCACGACCAATGACGAAAGAAGCACTCATGGATCTTTCTAACGAGCGTTCGGAAGGCGATACGCAACTGGCGATGTCGGCATATCTGGCTGACGATCTGCTCTCCACGACCGCCGGTGGCTGGCGCAGCTTCTACAACAAGCTGAGCCGTCGCTTAGAAGACGTGGGAGTGGCGGATTCATCGTTCTTTCTCAACTATGGATATCTGCCAATCGATTCCAATAACGAGTCGGCGTTCGAGATTCGGGAGGGCACTTTCAACGTCAATTCGGTTCGGCTGGTGTTGGAGGTCGTCGGGCCAGTTGATCTCAACGACCGCACTATCGTCGAGATAGGGTGTGGCCGCGGGGGAAATTCGGCGCTCATCGCGGAAAAGTTCAACGGTCAGGTGACCGGTATCGACATGTCCTCCGAAGCGATCGCCTTCTGCAGTCGGGCACATACCAAGGACCCGATCGATTTCAAGGTCGGCGATGCCTTGGATCTACCCTTGCCAGATGAGTGTTGCGATGCCGTCGTCAACGTGGAGTCGTCGCATTCGTATGGAAACCTTCCCAAATTCCTGAACGAAGTCCGCAGGGTTTGCCGCGCCGACGCGTGGTTCTTGCACACGGACTTTTTGAGCCCCGAGGACTGGGACTATGTCAGGGCACGGTTGAAGGCGCTCGGGTTTGTCACCGAAAGCGACCGCGACATCACCGCCAACGTGTTGGCGTCACGCGATCAAGCGAGCAACAACTGGGAGCAGGTTTACGGCGACGGGAACGCCCGTGTCGCCAACTTCCTGGCGCTGCCGGGGTCGGCCATCTACGAGCAGCTACGGGCGGGGCTGTTGGAGTACCGAATCCTACGATCCCGACTGTGTACCGCGCAGTCAGCGTAGTTCTGCTGCGGTGCGTCGAGCAGGCCAGCAAGCTCGGGCACGACCGGAGCGAGATCGGGTCGGGGGCGGGCTGCGCGCTCGGAGGTTTCAACGCGGCGGCGGGCCGACCCGGAGTCCAACAGACGTTAGCACAGCAAACTAGAAAAAATGTGCCCACGGGACACTACTTGACTACTGGCAACGGTATTCGCGCACTAAGCGCTCCGCTCAACAGTTCGAGGCCGAAAATCAGTCGCCTTGGGAACGTAACTGCGCGTGACAGGGTTAACACCCAACCGCGTGACAGGGCTCACACCCGCGAAGTATCGTTTACAGATTCTTGCAGAAGCGTCAATTAGTTGGATCTGGAGCACCGGGTGAGCAGCAACCCCTTTGACGACGAAAGCGGAAGCTTCTTCGTATTGGTCAACGACCAAGATCAGCACAGCCTCTGGCCGACCTTCGCTGACGTGCCGGCCGGATGGCGGGTGAGGTACGGCGAAGCGGACCGCGCAGCCTGTCTGGACTACATCGAACAGAACTGGGCCGACGTCCGGCCGAAGGCCCTACGCGAGAGGTTGGGCGTAGGTGGGACAGGCAGTTCGGGGATCTGATGGAACTCGGGGACAACGTGCTGCCGCTGACGCGTGCACAGCTCGACATTTGGCTTGCGGAGGAAACGGGTCACTCCCACACGGACTGGCAGCTGGGTGTGCTTGCCCGCTTCGACGGTGCCATCGATCATGACTTGCTCGGCCGGGCGATTCGTCAGGTGATGCGGGAGGCCGAACCGGCCAGGGCCGCCATCGTCGAAGCCGACGGCCAGGTATTCCAGAAAGTGATCGACGACCCGAACGTCGAAGTGACCTTCCATGACCTGACTGACTCCCCCCACCCGGTGCAGGAAGCCCGTCGGATGGCGCTGGCGATCCAGCGCACGCCAATGCCGTCTGCTGGCCCGCTGTTCAAATTCGCGCTGTTCCAAACCTGGGATGACGAGTTCTACCTGTTCGGGTGCTTCCACCACATCGTCATCGACGGGACCGGAATTACCCTTCTCGCGCATCGGATTGCGACTGTCTACGACGCGATGGTCTCGGGCGCTGCCCTTCCTCCGGCGTTCTTTGGTTCGTTGCAGAACCTGATCGACTGCGAGGCGGACTACGAAGCCTCTCCGGATTATCTGGAAGACGAGGCCTACTGGATCCAGAACCTGCCATCACAGAACGGATCCGGTATTCGGTCGCCTCATACCGCAGCCGAGACCGATCCGGATCAGCCGTTGACGCCGGTTCGACTCGATCCCGTCGTCCTTCGACGGGTTCAAGAACTATCCCAAGAATGGAACGTGCCCCGATCATCGGTGATCACCGCCGCGTGCGCGCTTCTGGTGCGGGGATGGTGCGCTGACGGTTCGGAGGTGGTCCTCGACTTTCCGGTCAGCAGGCGGGTGCGTCCGGAGTCCAAGTCGCTTCCCGGGATGGTGTCGGGAGTCGTGCCGCTGGTGTTGAGGATTTCACCGGATGCCACCGTTGCCGACTTCTGCGCATATGTTGATGCGCGGATACAAGAAGCACTGCAGCATCAGCGGTATCCGGTGCACGCCCTTGAACGCAAGGCCCGACCGCGCGGCACAGAGCAGGACACCCATCGGGTGAGCGTCAACTTCATGCCGTCGGCATTGACGTTGGACTTCAACGGTGTCGAGGCGTCGGCATCCTTCACCAACCCCGGCCAAGTCGGCGACTTTGCGTTGATCTTCTCCGGAGCCGGCGACCAACTCTTCTTCAGCACCGCGGGTAACTGGGGACCGTTCTCGAACTTTGACCTTCCCGAACTGGCCAAACAGCTGGAGCGGGTGTTGGTGGGGTTGGTTGGTGGTTCGGGTCGGCGGGTGTCGTCGGTGGGTGTGTTGGGTGAGGGCGAGTATGCCCAGTTGGCGGGGTGGGGTAATTCGGGGGTGGTGGATCGGCCGGTGTCGGGGGGCCGGTCGATTCCGGGGGTGTTTGCTGGGCGGGTTGCTGATGCTCCTGAGGCGGTGGCGCTGAGTTGTGAGGGTCGTGTGTTGACCTATCGCGAGCTTGATGAGGCTTCGAATCGGTTGGCGCATTTGTTGGTGTCTCGTGGTGTGTCTTGTGGTGATCGGGTGGGGTTGTTGTTGCCGCGTGGTGTTGAGGCGGTGGTGGCGGCTCTCGGGGTCATCAAGGCCGGAGCGGCCTATGTGCCGATTGATCCGTCGGTGCCTGCGGCTCGGGTGGATTTTGTGTTGGGTGATGCTGATCCGGTGGCGGTGGTGACGTCGGCGGTGTTGGCTGATCGTGTTGGGGGCCGAGGTTTTTCGGTGGTGGATGTGGCTGATCCTGGGTTGGTTGATCAGCCGGTGTCGGGGTTGGCTGTGCCTGGTGCTGATGAGGTGGCTTATGTGATTTACACCTCGGGTACGACGGGGGCGCCTAAGGGGGTGGCGGTTGCTCATGGTGGTGTGACGCGGTTGTTGGCGACGTTGGATGCTGAGATGGGTCTGGCGGGGCAGGTGTGGTCGCAGTGTCATTCGTTGGCGTTTGACTATTCGGTGTGGGAGATCTGGGGGGCGTTGTTGTACGGGGGCCAGGTGGTGGTGGTCCCGGATGCGGTGGTGCGTTCGCCGCAGGATTTGTATGCGTTGTTGGTGGCTGAGGGTGTGACGGTGTTGAGTCAGACGCCGTCGGCGTTTTATGCGTTGCAGGGGGTTGAGGAGGTCGGCGCCGGGGGTGGGGAGCTGGCGTTGGGTGCGGTGGTGTTTGGTGGGGAGGCTTTGGAGCCTGCGCGGCTCAAACCGTGGTTGGCTGCGCATCGGGATGGGCCGCGGTTGATCAATATGTATGGCATTACCGAGACCACGGTGCATGCCTCGTTCCGTGAGATCGGCGCGGTCGATGTGGATGGTGGGGCGTTGAGTCCGATCGGGGTGCCGTTGGCCCATTTGGGGTTCTTTGTTCTTGATTCGTGGTTGCGCCCGGTGCCGGTGGGGGTGGCTGGTGAGTTGTATGTGGCCGGTGCGGGGGTGGCCTATGGGTATGTGGGTCGTTCGGGGTTGAGTGCGTCGCGGTTTGTGGCGTGTCCGTTGGGGGCGCCGGGGCAGCGGATGTATCGCACCGGTGATGTGGTGGCCTGGGGTGCTGATGGGCAGTTGCGTTATCTGGGTCGTGCTGATGAGCAGGTCAAGATTCGTGGGTATCGCATTGAGTTGGGTGAGGTGCAGGCGGCGTTGGCCACCGTGGAGGGGGTGGTTCAGGCTGAGGTGATCGTGCGTGAGGACCGCCCGGGGGATAAGCGGTTGGTGGGTTATATCACCGGCAGTGCTGATATTGCGCGGGTGCGCGCGGTGTTGGCGCAGCGGTTGCCCGATTACATGGTGCCTGCGGCGGTGGTGGCGGTGGCGGGGATGCCGTTGACGGTCAACGGGAAACTGGATAAGCGTGCGTTGCCGGCTCCGGAGTATCAGGACAGCGGGTCGTATCGGGGCCCTGGTGATGCGGTTGAGCAGATCCTGGCCGATATCTATGCCCAGGTGTTGGGGCTGGAGCGGGTCGGGGTTGATGACAGTTTCTTTGAGTTGGGCGGGGATTCGATCTTGTCGATGCAGGTGGTCGCGCGTGCCCGCGCGGCCGGGGTGATCTGTCGGCCCCGCGACGTGTTCGTCGAACAAACCGTCGCCCGCCTCGCCCGAACCGCCACCATCACCGACGTCGACGCCGAATCCGACGACGGTGTCGGCCCGGTCATCAGCACCCCGATCATCCGCTGGTTGGAAAGCCACAGGGACGCCGGCAGTCCGGTGGACCACTTCAACCAAACAGTGGTCGTGCAGGCGCCCGCGGGAACCACCGAAGCCGATGTGCTGGTGATGCTGCAGGCGCTGCTGGATCGGCACGCCATGCTGCGGTTGCGTGTCGATGACGACGGGGCCGGCGGATGGTCGCTGACCGTGCCCGAACCCGGTGCCGTCGACGCCGCACACTGCCTGCAGACCGTCGACACCCTCACCGACGAAGCCGTGGTGCGCACGGGATTACGGTTGAACCCGGCCGCTGGGCAGATGGTCAGCGCACTGTGGGTCACCTCCACCCGCCGGCTGCTCGCGATCGTGCACCACCTGGCCATCGACGGCGTGTCCTGGCGCATCCTGCTCGAAGACCTCAACCTCGCCTGGACCCAACACCGCACCGGCCAACCAGTGGTGCTGCCCGAGCCCGGTACGTCGTTCGCCCAGTGGGCCGCGCTGCTCGCCGAGCACGCCCGAGATCCCAAACTCGTTGAGCAGGCCGAAACTTGGCGGCAGATTGCGTCCAGCCCCGCAGCGCTGCCGCCGGTGCGCCCCGAGGCGGACACGTTGAACACCGCGGGAAACCTCGCGGTGAACCTGGATATCGAGACCACCCGGATGCTGCTCGGAGAGGTGCCCGCAGCGTTTCACACCGGGATCAACGAGATCCTGTTGATCGCATTCGGATTGGCACTGGCGGAATTCTTCGGGATATCAGGCGCCCAGGACACGCCCATCTGCATCGACGTCGAGGGACACGGACGCGAGGAGGAACTGGCCGCCGACATCGACCTGTCCCGCACGGTGGGCTGGTTCACCGCCAAATACCCGGTCGCGCTGAACGTCGGTGGATTGGACTGGGCGCAGGTGCGCGCCGGGGACGCCAAGCTGGGCGCACTGATCAAAGCCGCCAAAGAACAACTCCGCGCCCACCCCGACGGCCTCAACTACGGGATCCTTCGTTACCTGAACAGCGAGATCGACTTGGAAGGAGCTGACCCGCCGATCGCGTTCAACTACCTAGGCCGCCAAGGTGTGATGACCGCCGAGGACTCCGGTGACGTGTGGCAGATCTGCTGGGACGGGTTGGCCACCGTCAGCCCGAGCGTGAAGCCGCCCATACCGTTGATGCACACCCTGGAACTCAACGCGGGCACAGTGGACACCGACGCGGGTCCATACCTCTGTGCGATGTGGATGTGGGCGCCCTCGGCACTGAACCACGCGCAGGTTAACCGGTTGAGCCAACTGTGGTTCGACGCGCTCACCGGTATCTGCACCCACGTGCGGGGCGGCGGCGGCGGGCTCACCCCCTCCGACATCGTCGCCGGTCTCAGCCAACAGCAGATCGATGAGCTTCAGCGGCAGTATGCGGATAGCTGATGTTCTGCCGCTAACCCCCCTGCAGCAGGGGTTGCTGTTTCATGCCAGCGCTGCGCAGGCTGGCGACGACACCTATGCAGTACAGCTTGATGTCACGCTGAACGGTCGACTGGATTCCGACCGGCTGCGCGCGGCCGTCCAAACGGTGATCACCCGACATCCCAACGTCGCGGCACGGTTCTCTCAACAGTTCGCCGAGCCGGTGCAGATCCTCGTCACTGAGCCGACGGTGCCGTGGCAGTACGTGGAGATCGATGGTGCCGGCGGCGATGTCGAGGAGCAGATGGCGCGGGTGTGCGCTGAAGAGCGTGCCGCCGTCTGCGATTTGGCTACTCAGCCGCCGTTTCGGGCGGCCTTGATTCGTACTGCTGTTGACCAGTACCGGTTTGTGTTGACCAACCATCACATCGTGCTCGACGGCTGGTCGCTGCCGATCCTGTTGGCCGAGGTGTTCGCCGGTTACTACGGGCAGCGGCTACCGCCGGCCACACCGTACCGCCGCTTCATCAGTTGGCTGGCCGAGCGCGACCTCGACGCCGCACGCTGCGCATGGGCGCAGGCGCTGAACGGTTTCGACACCCCCACTCTGGTGGACCTGTCGGGTAACACAGCCCAGGGTCGGCGAGACGTCGCTTCGTTCGTTGTGGCTGAAGACATCACGAATGCGCTTGGCGATCTGGCGCGTACGTGTCAGACCACGGTCAGCACCGTGCTGCAGGGTGTCTTCGCGCAGGTGTTGATGTCGCTGACCGGTCAGCGCGACGTCGTCTTCGGCACGACGGTTTCGGGGCGCCCCGACGAGGTATTCGGCGCGGACTCGATGGTCGGGCTGATGATCAACACCGTGCCTGTGCGGGCCGCCATCACCGCGGCCACCACCACTGTGGAGTTACTCAATCAGCTGCAAGAGGCCCACAACCAGACTTTTGAGCACCAACATCTTGCGCTGAGCGAGATCCACCGTGTCACCGGCCAGGAGCGGCTGTTCGACACATTTTTCGTCTACGAGAACTACCCGATCGACATCGCGAAGTTGTCTGGCGATGACGGCCTGACCGTTACCGGGTTCACCCACCATGAGAACAACCATTACCCGCTTGCGGTGCAGGCGCTGCCGGGCCGTGAGCTTGGCCTTCGCGTCGAATTCGAGACCGGCGTATTCGACCGGAGCGACATCGAGACGCTGATCGAGCGGTTCAAGCAGGTATTGGTGGCGATGACCGCCGACCCGCAACAGCCGCTGTCGTCAGTCGATGTCCTGGATCGCGCTGAGCGTGCGCGCCTTGACGAGTGGAGCAATCAGGCGGCGTTGGGCCAGCCCGCGCCCGCCCCGACGTCGATTCCGCAAATGTTCGCCACGCAGGCCGCGCGTGCCCCCGACGCGGTGGCACTGACCTGGAGTGAGCGGTCATGGACCTACCGCGAGCTCGACGAGGTGACGAATCGGTTTGCACATCTGCTGGCCGGCCAGGGGATAGGCGCCGGGCAGCGGGTGGCGCTGCTGTTGCCGCGCTCGAGCGACGCGATCGTGTCGATCCTGGCGGTTCTGAAAACAGGTGCCGCGTATGTGCCGATCGACCCGACGGCCCCGACTGCGCGCACGGAACTCGTTCTCGCCGACGCCGCCCCGACGGCCGCCATCACCAACCGCGAACTGTCCGGTCTGCTGGCAGGCCAGGATCTGCACATCATCGACGTCAACGATCCCGCCATCGACACCCAACCCAGCACCGCGCTACCCGCACCGGCGCCCGGTGACGTCGCTTACCTGATCTACACCTCGGGGACCACCGGCATCCCCAAGGGCGTCGCCATCACCCACCACAACGTGACCCGACTCATGGAGGCATTGGACGCCAGTTTCGAACTGGCGGGCCAGGTTTGGTCGCAGTGGCATTCGCTGGCCTTCGACGTCTCGGTGTGCGAGATGTGGGGCGCGCTGTTGTTCGGTGGCCGCTTGGTGGTGGTCTCCGAATCGGTGGCGCGAGCCCCGGAAGAATTCCATGCGCTGCTGGCTAGGGAACACGTCACCGTACTGAGCCAGACACCGTCGGCGTTTTATGCGCTGCAGACCGCCGACGCGCTCCAGCCCGAGCTGGCCAGGCAGCTGAAGCTGCAAGCGGTTATCTTCGCTGGGGAAGCCCTTGAGCCACAGCGCCTTCGGACCTGGCTGGAACACCATCCGGGTGCGCCGCGCTTACTCAACTTGTATGGAACCACCGAGACGACAGTGCACGCCTCGTTCCGGGAGATCGTCGACGGAGACGCCGACAACGATGTCAGTCCGGTCGGCGGCCCCTTGCCCGGCCTTGCTTTCTTCGTATTGGACCAGTGGTTGCGGCCGGCGCCGGTCGGCGTAATCGGTGAGTTGTATGTGGCTGGCGTACAAGCCGGCTTGGGATACTGGCGACGGCCCGGACTGTCGTCGTCGCGGTTCGTGGCGTGTCCCTTCGGGCCGCCAGGTCAGCGCATGTATCGCACAGGCGATCTGGTGTGGTGGGGTGCCGACGGGCACCTGCGGTATGTAGGCCGCGCCGACGAGCAGGTCAAGATCCGCGGCTTCCGCATCGAGTTGGGCGAGGTCCGCGCCGCCCTGGCTGAGCTGGACGGGGTCGAGCAAGCCGTGGTGATCGCCCGTGAGGACCGCCCGGGTGAGAAACGGCTGGTGGGCTATGTCACCCCGGCCGCTGCTGCTCCCCTCGATCCGGCCGCGGCGCGCACCGCGCTGGCGCAGCGACTGCCCGAGTACATGGTCCCGGCGGCCATCATGGTGATCGACGATATGCCGTTGACGGTCAACGGAAAACTCGACAGGCGCGCGCTACCGGCACCGGAGTTCCACGATACCGAGAGTTACCGGGCACCGACGACCGCCGTCGAGGAGATCTTGGCAGGTATCTACGCCAAGGTGCTGGACGTCGAGCGGGTCGGCGTCGATGACTCATTCTTCGACCTCGGCGGGGATTCGCTGTCGGCGATGCGCCTGGTAGCGGCCGTCAATACTGGTCTGGAGTCCGGCCTCTCGGTGCGTGCGTTGTTCGAGGCGCCATCGATCGCCCAACTAGCGGCGCGCATCACCGGCGGCGGCGGCCGGCTCGAACCGCTGACGGCGATGGAGCGGCCCCCGGCCATCCCGTTGTCGTTCTCCCAGAACAGATTGTGGTTCCTCGACCAGCTGCAGGGACCATCGGCCACCTACAACATGGCGGTGGGCCTGCGGATGCAGGGGCACCTGAACGTCGAGGCGCTCGGTGCCGCGCTGGCCGACGTGGTGGGTCGCCACGAGAGCCTTCGCACGATGTTCCCGGCGCCCGACGGGACACCCCGGCAGCTGGTCGTGCCCGCAGAACAAGCCGATTTCGGTTGGGAAGTCGTCGATGCCAGCGGTTGGTCGGAATCAGAACTAGACGATGCGATCGGCGCCGTGGTGCGCCACCCCTTTGACCTGGCGGCCGAAATCCCCTTCCAGTCACGACTTTTCCGCCTCAGCGAGGACGAGCACGTCGCGGTGTCCGTAGCGCACCATATCGCCGCCGACGGCTTATCCATGGCGCCGATGGTGAACGACCTTGGCATGGCCTATGTCTGCCGCTGTGCGGGGCTGGACCCGGTGTGGACCGAATTGCCGGTGCAGTACGTCGACTACACGCTCTGGCAACGCGCACAATTCGGCGACCTGAACGACGAGAACAGCCTGATCGCCGAGCAGTTGGCGTACTGGCAGGCCGCGTTGGCGGGGATGCCCGATCGGCTTCAGTTACCGACGGACCGACCCTATCCACCGGTCGCCGACCAGCGTGGCGCCAGCATCTCGATGACCTGGCCCATCGAACTGCAGGAGCGGATCGCCCAGGTGGCCCGCGAACACAACGCCACCAGTTTCATGGTGGTGCAGGCGGCCCTGGCAGTGCTGCTGGGTAAGCTCAGCGCGAGTTCCGATGTGGCGGTGGGCTTCCCGATCGGCGGACGGCGCGATCCCTCGCTCGACGATTTGATCGGCTTCTTCGTCAACACGCTGGTGTTGCGGGTCGACGTCGGCGGTGATCCCACCGTCGCCGACCTGTTGGCTCAGGTGCGTTCGCGCAGCCTGGCTGCCTACGAGAATCAGGATGTGCCGTTCGAAGTCGTTGTCGAGCGGCTGAACCCGACCCGGTCGCTGACCCATCACCCGCTGGTCCAGGTGATGTTGTCCTGGCGCAGTCTGCCCGCGGAGGCCAGCGATGAGATCGCGGTGGCCCTAGGAGATCTGCAGATCACGCAGATCCCGGTCGACACGCACACGGCCCGAGTGGATCTGGCATTCTCGATGAGCGAAGGCTGGACCCGCGACGGTGGCCCCACCGGGATCGGGGTATTCGCCGAATTCCGGACCGACGTGTTCGACGCGGCCAGCATCGAGTTGATGCTGGAACGGCTGCGCCGGATGTTGGTGGCGATGACCGCCGACCCGGTGCGTCGGCTCTCGTCACTGGATGTGCTCGACGAAGCCGAGCACGCGCGGCTGGACGAGCTGGGCAACCGCGCATTGCTGACCCGCCCTGTGGCCGCGGCAGTTTCCATCCCGGACATTTTCGCCACACAGGTCGCCCGAACTCCCGAGGCGGTGGCGCTTTCCTTCGGCGACCGGTCCATGACCTACCGCCACCTCGATGAGGCGGCCAACCGGCTGGCGCACTTGTTGTCTGGGTACGGGGTGGGTCCAGGGTCCTGTGCCGCGTTACTGCTGACACGTTCGGACCAAGCCGTCGTCGCCATGTTGGCTGTGCTGAAAACCGGGGCGGCCTACCTGGCGATCGACCCGACGCTGCCGGCGGCGCGCATCGAGTTCATGCTGACCGACGCGATGCCAATCGCGGTGCTCACCACCGAGGACCTCAAACCGCGGCTGGACGGGCGCGATATCACGGTCATCGATCTGAACGACCCGGCCATCGAAACCCAGCCCGGCACCCCGCTGCCGGCGCCGGCAGCCGACGACATCGCCTACTTGATCTACACCTCCGGCACCACCGGCACCCCCAAGGGGGTGGCCGTCACCCACGCCAACCTGGCGCACTTGGCCAAGTCGACGCCGACGGACCTACCGACGGAACAGGTTTGGACCCAGTGCCATTCGTACGCATTCGACTTCTCGGTGTGGGAGATCTGGGCGGCGCTGCTGGGCGGCGCGCGGCTGGTTGTGGTGCCCGAGTCCGTCGTCGGCTCACCGGCCGACTTCCACGCCCTGCTGGTCAGCGAACGAGTCAACGTGCTCACCCAGACTCCCTCGGCGGTTGCGGCGCTCTCACCTGACGGCCTTGAGTCGACGGCGTTGCTGCTCGGCGGCGAGGCCTGCACCGCCGAGGTGGTGGACCAGTGGGCACCCGGACGGGTGGTGATCAACGCATACGGCCCCACCGAGGTCACCGTCTACGCGTCGATGAGTGCCCCGCTTTCTGCGGGTTCGGGCGCAGCGCCGATCGGTGCTCCGCCGTCGACGGTGGCGGTGTTCGTCCTCGACGAGCGATTGCGCCCGGTACCCGTGGGTGTCGTCGGTGAACTGTACGTGGCGGGTCGAGGCGTGAGCGTCGGCTACGTCGGCAGGCCCGGGTTGACCGCAGCGCGGTTCGTGGCGTGCCCGTTCGCCGGCGGTGCGACGTTTGGTGCGCGCATGTACCGGACCGGAGACCTGGTGCGCTGGCGTACCGACGGTCAACTGCAGTACCTCGGGCGTGCCGACGAACAGGTCAAGATCCGTGGATACCGCATAGAGCCCGATGAAGTCCGGGCCGCACTCGCCGAATTGGACGGCGTGGAGCAGGCGGTGGTGATTGCCCGCGAAGACAATCCGGGCGACAAGCGGCTGGTCGGTTACATCACCGGAACCGCCGATCCGGCCAAAGCGCGCGTTGCGCTCACCGAGCGGCTGCCCGGCTACATGGTGCCCGCTGCGGTGGTGGCGTTGGCGGAACTGCCATTGACGGTCAACGGAAAACTCGACAGACGAGCCCTGCCGACACCGGAATACACCGCCGGTGATTACCGGGCGCCCACCACCCCCACCGAGGAGATCCTGGCGGGCATCTTCGCCGAGGTGCTCGGGCTTGATCGAGTCGGGATGGATGAATCGTTCTTCGATCTCGGTGGAGATTCGCTGTCAGCGATGCGCCTGGTCGCTGCCGTCAACGCCAGCCTCGATGCCGGCATCTCCGTGCGAACGGTGTTCGAGGCACCCACGGTCGCCCAGTTCGCCCTCCGCATCGGTGAGGGACAGGCACGGCTGGATCCGTTGGTAGCCGCCCAACGGCCTGCCGAGGTGCCGTTGTCGTTCGCCCAGAGTCGGTTGTGGTTCATCGAGCAGCTTCAGGGCCCGTCGGCGACCTACAACATCGCGGTGGCACTGCGCCTGCACGGGCTGCTCGACACCGACGCGTTGGGTGCGGCGTTGACCGATGTGGTCGGCAGGCACGAGAGCCTGCGCACCTTGTTCGTCGCACCCCAAGGCATACCCCGGCAACTGGTGGTGCAGCCCGAAGACGTCGATTTCGGCTGGGACGTCATCGATGCCACCGGCTGGTCTGAACGTCGGCTCAAGGAGACGTTCGACGAGCTGGCACAGGACCCGTTCGACCTTGTCGCCGAAATCCCATTGCGAGCACGGCTTTTCCGCATCACCCACGACGAGCACGTGCTGGTCTCCGTCGTGCACCACATCGCCGCCGACGGTCTGTCGATCACGCCGTTGGTGCGCGATCTGGGTGTCGCGTACGCCAGCCGGTGCGTGGGGCACGACCCCGGCTGGACGGAACTGCCGGTGCAGTACCTCGATTACACGCTGTGGCAGCGCGCGCAGTTCGGTGACTTCGGCGACAGCGAGAGTCCCATCGCCGGGCAGCTGAGCTATTGGGTCGAAGCGCTGGCCGGCCTGCCAGAACACCTGCAACTGCCCACCGACCGGCCCTACCCGCCCGTCGCGGATTACCGCGGCGACAGGGTGTTGTTCGAGTGGCCTGCCGAGCTGCAACAGGCGATCGACCGGTTGGCCCGCGAGCACAACGTCACCAACTTCATGGTGATGCAGGCCGCTCTTGCAGCGCTGCTGGGTAAACTCAGCGCGAGTTCCGATGTGGCGGTGGGCTTCCCGATAGCAGGACGGCGTGACCCCGTGCTCGACGACCTGGTCGGCTTCTTCGTCAACACGCTGGTGTTGCGGGTGGACCTCGGCGGTGATCCCACCGTCGCCGACCTGTTGGCTCAGGTGCGTTCGCGCAGCCTGGCTGCCTACGAGAATCAGGACGTGCCGTTCGAAGTCGTTGTCGAACGACTGAACCCGACCCGGTCGCTGACCCATCACCCGCTGGTCCAGGTGATGGCGTCCTGGCGGAAGCTGCAGGAGGACGGCGAATCCGCCGGGTTGGCGCTGGGCGACGTACAGGTCACCGAGATGCCGCTAGACACCGGGACCGCCCGCGCGGACCTGTCGTTTGGCTTGGCCGAGCGGTGGGCTGCGGAGGGAACGCCTGCCGGCATCACGGGTGAGGTGGAATTCCGCACCGATGTGTTTGACGCCGCCAGCGTAGAAGCGTTGATCGAACGCTTCCGGCGGATGTTGGTGGAGATGACCGCTGATCCGGGCGGCCGGTTGTCGTCGGTGGATGTGTTGGACGCAGCTGAACGCGTTCGCCTCGACGAGTGGAGCAACCGGGCGGTGCTCTGCCAGCCCGCGTCCGCGCCGTTGTCGATTCCCGCGCTGTTCGCTGGTCAGGCCGCCCGCACCCCGGAGGCAGTCGCCGTCAGTTGCGGTGACCGGTCGTGGACGTATCGCGAGCTCGACACGAAGTCGAATCGGTTGGCACATCTGCTGATTGAGCGTGGTGTGTGCCCCGGCCAGAAGGTGGCACTGTTGTTGCCGCGGACCGCCGAGGCCGTGGTGGCGATTCTGGCGGTGGTCAAGGCGGGCGCCGCCTATGTGCCGATCGACCCATCGGTGCCCGCGGCCCGCATCGGGTTCGTACTCGCCGACGCCGCCCCCGTCGCGGCCATAACCACAGCCGAATTGGTCGAACATCTTGGCGGGCACGAGCTCTGCATCGTCGACATCGCAGATCCGGCTATCGATACCCAGCCGGTGTCGGGGTTGGCTGTGCCTGGTGCTGATGAGGTGGCTTATGTGATTTACACCTCGGGTACGACGGGGGCGCCTAAGGGGGTGGCGGTTGCTCATGGTGGTGTGACGCGGTTGTTGGCGACGTTGGATGCTGAGATGGGTCTGGCGGGGCAGGTGTGGTCGCAGTGTCATTCGTTGGCGTTTGACTATTCGGTGTGGGAGATCTGGGGGGCGTTGTTGTACGGGGGCCAGGTGGTGGTGGTCCCGGATGCGGTGGTGCGTTCGCCGCAGGATTTGTATGCGTTGTTGGTGGCTGAGGGTGTGACGGTGTTGAGTCAGACGCCGTCGGCGTTTTATGCGTTGCAGGGGGTTGAGGAGGTCGGCGCCGGGGGTGGGGAGCTGGCGTTGGGTGCGGTGGTGTTTGGTGGGGAGGCTTTGGAGCCTGCGCGGCTCAAACCGTGGGTGGCTGCGCATCGGGATGGGCCGCGGTTGATCAATATGTATGGCATTACCGAGACCACGGTGCATGCCTCGTTCCGTGAGATCGGCGCGGTCGATGTGGATGGTGGGGCGTTGAGTCCGATCGGGGTGCCGTTGGCCCATTTGGGGTTCTTTGTTCTTGATTCGTGGTTGCGCCCGGTGCCGGTGGGGGTGGCTGGTGAGTTGTATGTGGCCGGTGCGGGGGTGGCCTATGGGTATGTGGGTCGTTCGGGGTTGAGTGCGTCGCGGTTTGTGGCGTGTCCGTTGGGGGCGCCGGGGCAGCGGATGTATCGCACCGGTGATGTGGTGGCCTGGGGTGCTGATGGGCAGTTGCGTTATCTGGGTCGTGCTGATGAGCAGGTCAAGATTCGTGGGTATCGCATTGAGTTGGGTGAGGTGCAGGCGGCGTTGGCCACCGTGGAGGGGGTGGTTCAGGCTGAGGTGATCGTGCGTGAGGACCGCCCGGGGGATAAGCGGTTGGTGGGTTATATCACCGGCAGTGCTGATATTGCGCGGGTGCGTGCGGTGTTGGCGCAGCGGTTGCCTGATTACATGGTGCCTGCGGCGGTGGTGGCGGTGGCGGGGATGCCGTTGACGGTCAACGGGAAACTGGATAAGCGTGCGTTGCCGGCTCCGGAGTATCAGGACAGCGGGTCGTATCGGGGCCCTGGTGATGCGGTTGAGCAGATCCTGGCCGATATCTATGCCCAGGTGTTGGGGCTGGAGCGGGTCGGGGTTGATGACAGTTTCTTTGAGTTGGGCGGGGATTCGATCTTGTCGATGCAGGTGGTCGCGCGTGCCCGCGCGGCCGGGGTGATCTGTCGGCCCCGCGACGTGTTCGTCGAACAAACCGTCGCCCGCCTCGCCCGAACCGCCACCATCACAGGCGATTCCGTGGACGAGCAGGATGCGGGGCTGGGCAACGTGCCGATCACGCCGATCATCGGTTGGCTCCGCGACGTCGACGGCCCGACCGATGAGTTCAACCAGACGGTGTTGCTTCAGGCGCCGGTGGGTGTGACAGAGGCTGACGTCGTCGCCGTACTGCAGGCGCTGCTGGATCGGCACGCCATGCTGCGGCTGCGTGTCGATGACGACGGGGCCGGCGGATGGTCGCTGACCGTGCCCGAACCCGGTGCCGTCGACGCCGCACACTGCCTGCAAACCGTCGACACCCTCACCGACGAAGCCGTCGTCGAGGCCCGGTCGCGGTTGAACCCGGCCGCCGGGCAGATGGTCAGCGCACTGTGGGTGACCAACACCCGCCGACTGCTCGCGATCGTGCACCACCTGGCCATCGACGGCGTGTCCTGGCGCATCCTGCTCGAAGACCTCAACCTCGCCTGGACCCAACACCGCACCGGCCAACCAGTGGTGCTGTCGGACACGACGGGCACTTCCTTCCAACGGTGGGCCGCGGTGCTCACCGAGCACGCGCACAACCCCGAAGTCGTTGAACAGGGCCAGGTTTGGCGCGACATCGCGGCGGTGCCTGCGCCGTTGCCTGCGGTGCAACCGGCGATCGACACCTACGCCAATGCCGGCAGCCTGTCGGTGAACCTGGACGTCGAAACCACTCGAATGCTGCTGGGCAAGGTGCCCGCAGCGTTTCACGCCGGAATCAACGACATTCTGTTGATCGCATTCGGACTGGCGCTCGGTGAGTTCCTGGGCGAACTCGACGCCGGCGCTTCCCAGCTCGTGATCGACGTCGAGGGGCACGGACGCGAGGAGGAACTGGCCGCCGACATCGACCTGTCCCGCACGGTGGGCTGGTTCACCACCAAATACCCGGTCGCGCTGAACGTCGGTGAATTGGACTGGGCGCAGGTGCGCGCCGGCGACGCCAAGCTGGGCGCACTGATCAAAGCCGCCAAAGAACAACTCCGCGCCCACCCCGACGGGCTGTCCTACGGAGCGCTGCGGTATCTCAACGATGCCGTCGACCTCCAAGGGCCCGATCCGACCATCGGGTTCAACTATCTGGGCCGGATGGCCGCGGCAGCCACACAGACATCCGGCGATTACTGGGAGATCTGCCCCGACGGGTCCAGCGCGGGCACCGCCGCCGCGATCCCGATGCCGTTGATGCACACCCTGGAACTCAACGCGGGCACGGTGGACACCGACGACGGGCCGCGCCTGCGCGGCGGCTGGACATGGGCCCTGTCTGCGTTGGATCACGTACAAGTCAACCGGCTCAGCGAGCTCTGGTTCGATGCGCTGACCGGTATCTGCACCCACGTGCGCGACGGCGGCGGCGGTCTGAGCCCCTCCGACATCACGCCCGCCCGCCTGGCGCAGCAGCAGATCGACGAACTGTGCCGCGACGCCCAGGTCGCCGACATCTTGCCGTTGACCCCCTTGCAGCAGGGACTCTTGTTCCATGCCGCGGTCGCACACGGCTGCGGTGACGATGTGTATGCCGTGCAGCTGGACGTCACGCTGACGGGTCGCCTGGATCGGCATCGGCTCAACGATGCGGTGCAGGCGGTGGTCACCCGTCACCCCAACCTGGCCGCCCGGTTCTCCTACGCGTTCGACGAGCCAGTGCAGCTGATCGCCGCAGAACCCGAAATCCCCTGGCGCTACCTCGATCTGGCCGGAGACGGACAGGACACCGATGCGCAGATCGCCCACGTGTGCGCAGCCGAGCGCGCCGCGGTCTGCGACCTGACCGAGCAGAGCCCGATCCGGGCGGTGCTGATCCGCACCGGCGCCGACGAGCACCGGTTTGTGTTGACCAACCATCACATCGTGCTCGACGGCTGGTCGCTGCCGATCCTGTTGGCCGAGGTGTTCGCCGGTTACTACGGGCAGCGGCTACCGCCGGCCACACCGTACCGCCGCTTCATCAGTTGGCTGGCCGAGCGCGACCTCGACGCCGCACGCTGCGCATGGGCGCAGGCGCTGAACGGTTTCGACACCCCGACGCTGCTCGGTCCGCCTCACCCGGTGGAACCGGCGAGCCGACGTGTTGCGGCAGTCCGCGTTGCTGAGGACACCACCCGGGCCCTCGGCGAGCTGGCCCGCTCCCGGCAGACCACGGTCAGCACCGTGCTGCAAGGCGCATGGGCGCAGCTGCTGATGTCGGTGACCGGCCGACGCGACGTCGTCTTCGGCTCCGTCGTCTCCGGACGGCCGACCGACGTGGTGGGCGCAGATTCGATGGTCGGGCTTTTGATCAACACGGTGCCGGTGCGGGCCAGCGCCGACGAAACCACGACCACCGTCGACCTCATCGACCAACTCCAGCGCGTCCGCAGCCAGACACTCGAGCACGAACACCTGGGCCTGAACCAGATCCACCGGATCACCGGCCAGCCAAGACTTTTCGACACGGTCTTCGTCTACGAGAACTACCCGACCGACCCAGCCCAGCTGGTCGGCGCCGATGGATTGGCCATCACCGCGCTCGACAACCGCGACTACTATCACTACCCGCTCGCCGTTCAGGCGGTGCCTGGCGACGAACTGGACCTCCGGTTCCAATATCGCGCCGACGTATTCGACAGGGTCGGCATCGAGGCACTGATCGAGCGCTTCCAGCAGGTGTTGGTGGATATGACCGCCGACCCGCACCGGCCACTGTCGGACAGCGGGAACCTCGCACAACCCGACAACACCCAGCCGGTGAGCAAACCCCAAGCGCCGCAACACCACAACGGCAGCGGCGATCGGGGCCCGGCCGACGCCGTCGAACAGGTCCTGGCCGATATCTACGCCCAGGTGCTCAACCTCGACAGCGTCGGCGTTGACGAGTCCTTCTTCGACCTGGGCGGGGACTCGCTCACCGCGATGCGGGCGGTGGCCGCGATCAACGCCGCCTTCGATATCGACGTTTCGCTGCCCACGCTGCTCGCGGCGCCCAGTGTACGAAGCTTGGGCGGCAACCTGAGTTCTCTGCCGGGGGTCCAGATACCCGGCGGGAGATAGCCAAAGATGCGGCGCGGACACTTTCCGGATTGTGGCGAAAGCGTTAAGGGGGTTCGGTGACGGCCGTTCTCAGACTGTTGGTTTCCGGCCTCGCCCAACCTGTGGTGTTGGGTGTGATTGTGTTCGTCGTCGCCGGCACGGTCGACTACTGGCAGGCGTGGCTCCTGGTGGGGGTGTTCCTCGTCTCGGTATGGACGTCGAACGTCTATCTACTTCGCGCCCATCCCGCTGCGCTGCAACGGCGGATGCGCGGAGGGCCGGGGGCGGAGACCCGGATGGTGCAAAAGGCCGTCATGGCCGGATTGTGGCTGTCGCTGCTGACCATGTTGGTGGTCAGCGCCCTCGACCACCGCTTTGGTTGGACCCATGTGCCCGCGCCGATCTCCTTAGCCGGAAATGTGTTGGTGGCAGCCGGGTTGATGGCACCGATGCTGGTGGTCATCCAGAACAACTACGCCGGATCAACCGTCCGGGTGGAGGCAGGACAGCCGCTCGCGTCAACCGGCCTGTACGGGCTGGTGCGCCACCCCATGTACACCGGCAACGTCATCATGATGGTCGGCGTCCCCCTTGCGCTCGGTTCCTACTGGGGACTGATCCTGGTCCTTCCGGGCGTACTCGTGCTCGCCACACGCATCCGCGACGAGGAGAACCTGCTCAGAGCAGAGTTGGACGGATACCTCGAGTACACCCAGAAGGTGCGCTACCGCCTCGTGCCGGGGATGTGGTGACGTTCACCGCACGCTGATCGAGAACCGCGCGGTCTCGGGTCTACCGGGCACCGCGTAACGGTAGGTGCCGCGCCGCAGCGAATCGGTCGGTGCGGCCATCGGTTCGATGGCGACGATGTCGTCGCTGCGAGGGGCGAAGATCTGCGCCGCGGGATAGCCCGCCTCGAACTTGACGTCGATGCGACGGTCGCCGCCGGACACCGAGAACACCGCCCCGTCGGGCACGTTGTCGAAGCCGTCGTCGTACTCGACGTGCTTGAGCGGTTCGGTGGCCCCGTTCCACTCCTGATGTTCCCCGGTGGGAATGCCCCAGTGGTCCACCGGCAGGCGACGCATCGACGGGGTGGTGAGCCGCCACTGTTCGCGCGGAACGCCGGGGATCGTGAGGTAGGGGTGGTAGCCGAAGCACAGCGGCACCGACGCCGACGTCGTCGGCATCACCGTGGTCTCGACGGTGAGTTTGCGGTCTTCGAGCGCGACGCTTTGCGTCAGCAGATGCGGAAACGGGAACGACGCCAGCAGTCGGGGTTTGCCGCCGTAGTCGAGCACGGCGGTCAGCGAGTTCTCGGACCGGGCGGTGACCAGCCACCCCGGGTAGGCCGCCAGCACGCCGTGGATCGGCACACCGTGCTCGTCGGTGCGGACCCCGCCGGTGCCGGGGGTCAGGGTTACGACGGCCCCGTTGATCCCGTACTTGCTGGCGCTCAATCGATTCGCCCACGGATACAGGATCGGAATGCCCATCGTCTTACCGGTCGTCACGTAGGCGTTCAGCCCGCGGCGCTGGCCGAGGAACTCGTCGCCGGCGTCGGCGAGCGAGGTGCCGACCATGCCGGCAACGGGTACGAACGTGGCGGTCATCGACGATGCCGGATCCTTCAGCATGACGCTCTCAAATTCGGCCATGCCAGCAGATCCTGCCACCGGATGCGGTTAGATCAAGCGGTGATCGAAAATCCGCGGACGCACGATCAAACCGAAGCGCGCAACCTCGAGGTTGTCCGCGCCGGTTTCGACGCGTGGAGCAACGGCAGCGGCAGTCCCTACGAGGCACTGGCCGATGATGCGGTGTGGGAGATCGTCGGCAACTCGGCGGCATCGCGCGTATACACCAGCAAGGAAGATTTCCTGAGCAATGTCATCAGGCCGTTCAATGCGCGGATGGCCACCCCGTTGCGCCCGACCGTCCGTGACATCTACGCCGACGCGGATACCGTCATCGTCTTCTTCGACGCCGAGGGCACCGCTCGCGACGGGATACCGTATCGCAACACCTATTCGTGGTTTTTGACGCTCACTGATGGTCGAATTGTCAGAGGCGCAGCGTTTTTCGACAGCATCGCCTTCAACGACTTCTGGCACCGGGTGTCCGCCGAAAGTCAGTCGTAGACGATCACGGCGCGACCGACGAAGTCACCGCGGCCCAGCGCCTCGATGTGGTCGTTGACGTCCTCGAAACGGACCTCGGTCACCGAGTCCTTGATCTTGCCCGCCTCGGCGAGTGCGATCACCTCGGTGAGGTCGTTGTAGTTTCCCCAGAACGAGCCGAACAACGTGTATTCACGGCTGACCAGAGGGAACAGCGGCATGTCGACACGATTGCCGACCAGCCCCACCGTCGCCACCGCGCCTTCGGTGGCCAGCAGTGCGAACGCCAGCCGGATGGTGTTCTGCGCTCCGGCGCATTCGATCACGGCGTCGAACTCGGGCCTGCCGGTGGCCTGCGCGAGCGTTTCGCGCACCTCGTCGTCGGTTTTGTCGCCGATGTTGATGGCGTGGTCGGCCCCGTTCTCCGTTGCCAACGCGAGCTTTTCGTCGTTGCGGGCCAGTGCGACCACCGTGGCGCCCGCGCCGAGCAGCTTCGCGTACTGCACGGCGTAGGCACCGAGTCCGCCGACGCCCATCACCGCCAGCGTGGTGCCCGGCCCGAGGACCCCGACGGCGCGCAGCTTCTTCAGGCCGCGGTAGGGCGTCAGGCCGGCGTCGGTCAACGGCGCCAGTGACAGTGCCGACAGCTGGCCGCTGACCTTGATCAGCTGTTGGTAGGCGACGGGCACGTATTCCTGGTAGCCGCCGTGCGGCCCGAAGCCGATCCAATGTCCGTTGTTGCAGATGTGCTCGTTGCCGCGATGGCATTGGCGACAGGACCCGTCGCCCTGTGGACCGAAAACCACCACATGGTCACCCTCGGAAAGACCCTCGGCGGCTGGAACGTCGGCGCCGAGCCGGTCAATGGTCCCGGCGATCTCGTGGCCGGGTGTCGCCGGGAGCGCCATATCCGTGCCGAAGTAACCGTCGATGAGCTGAAAGTCTGTGCGGCACATGCCTGCACCGCCCACCTTGACGAGTACTTGATCGGGCGCGATGTCGGGTATGGGGATCTCTTCGAGCTTCAGCGGTTGCCGGTATCCGTACATCCGTGCAGCGCGCATGGTCGGCATGGCTTCTCCTCAGCCGTAATGATCTGAACAGTGTATGAGCGTGCTCGCCGACGTGCATCCACGGCGAAATTTTGCCCGGTTTTCGCCGTGAGTGCGCGTGTGCCGAGGCGGTTGAGGAGGTGAGAGGACCCGCCGTCAGTTCGACAAGGGATCGTGCTGAATTCGATCGGCCGGCGTGCCTTTCGCGAGCAGCGCGGCCTTGGTGGCTTCGACCATCTCCGGTCCGCCGCAGACCAGGATCTGCCGGTCGCCCCAGTTGCCGTACCTGGTCACCACCTCGGGCAGCCTGCCCGTCTGACGCACATGCAGGCCCCGGGGCGGGGTCACGTCGGGATAGTCGCCCGCCCACGGTGGATCGACGTTGTACTCCGACACGGGCGTCACCGACAGCCACGGGTTCTGCGAGGCGATCTGCCACAGCGTCTTCAGGTCGTAGAGGTCGCTGGGGTAGCGGCCGCCGAAGAACAGGTGCACCCGAGGGTTGACCCCCCACCGGGTGAGGTCCATGATCAGCGTCCGCAGCGGGGCCAGGCCGGTACTGCCCGCCACCATCAGCACGTCACCGCCGTCGCGGTCGACGTGCAGGCCGCCGTGGGGGTTCGACAGCCGCCAGCGGTCGCCGGGCCTGGTCTCGCCGACGATCGTCGGCGAGACCATGCCGCCGGTCACCGAGCGGATGTGGAACTCGATGGCGCCGTCGGGGTCGGCGGGAATCGACGGGCTCAGGTATCGCCACCGTCTCGGCCACTGCGGCACCTGCACGGTGACGTACTGGCCGGGGTGGTAGGGCAGCGGCCGGTCCAGTTGCAGCCGCACCACCGAGACGTCGCGGGTGGCGCGGATGTGCTCGACGACCGTGCCGTCACAGTACGGTGGCCCCTTCTCGGCGTCGGCCGCGCCGCGCATGACACCGACGAACAGCGCGACCGCGTCGTGGGTGGCCTCGGCGATCTTGTCGTCCCAGCTGTCGACGAGATGCGCGCGCAGCGTGCTCAGCAGAGCGCTCTGCATGCTGTCGTAATGACGTTGGGTGACACCGTATTTGCGGTGATCGCGGCCCAGCTGGGCCAGGAACGCCACCGGCTCGTCGGCGCGTTGGGCGACGAGTTCGCCGAACAGCCACGTCATCGCTTGCGCGAACACACCGCGTTGTTGGGCCATGTCGGGCGGAAACAGGTCCCGCACCGACGGGTCGGTGGCGAACCAATGGGTGTAGAACCTGCGGATCAGGTCCTCGGAGCCGAGCGCGGGATCGACCGCGTCGCGCAGCACGCGCAGCGCGTTCCGGTCGTCGAGTCCCACGCCGCCCGAGTGTAAGTCAGGTCGGCCGGTTGCCTCGTTCCCGTAGGCCAGCGATGACCATCAACGCCGCGCCGACCACTACCCAACAGGCCAGCACGATGATCGGCATCGCACCGCCTGCGCCGTCGAAGAACGCCGTCGACCGCAGCAGGCTGGCGTTGGCACCCTGAGGCAGCCACTGACCGAGTTGGCCCCACCCGCCGGGCAACATCTCCGGTGCGCTGTTCAGCCCGGACAGCGGGTTGCCGACCAGCAGGGCGAGCAGCGCGCCGACGATCAACCCGGCCCGCCCGAACACCGAACCCAGCCCCATGATCGTCAG
Organism: Mycolicibacterium holsaticum DSM 44478 = JCM 12374; assembly: GCF_019645835.1. Taxonomy (NCBI): domain Bacteria; kingdom Bacillati; phylum Actinomycetota; class Actinomycetes; order Mycobacteriales; family Mycobacteriaceae; genus Mycobacterium; species Mycolicibacterium holsaticum. Next base: position 4,959,189 of record NZ_CP080998.1, on the reverse strand, counting down.
GCCGGCGGCCAGCACCCCCAGCGTCAGGCCCGCGGTGACGGCCCAGAAGTTCTGGTCGATCGAGCCGAGCACGAAGCGCAGCAGCGCCGCGATCGTCACGGCCGACACCCCGGAGAAGACGACCATGGCCGTCACGCGGGTCCAGATCTCGCGCCTGAGCACCAACACCAGCGCGACCGCGGGAAGCAGCGCGGCCAGAGTGATCGGTAACGCCGAGGCGGCCAGGCCCGCTCCGCGCGGATCGTCGACGGTCGGCGGCGCGAGGTCCTCGATCTGCACCCGAGTACCGGTTTGCCTGGCGATGCCGTCGGCGATCTGGGTGAGCGCCTGCGCGACGATCGGGCTGCCGCCGGTGGCGATCATCAGAGTCGGACCGTCGTCACCGAATACCAAGCCGCCGTAGATATCCCGGTGGAGCACCGCATCACGCAGTGCAGCCTCGCCGGGGTAGTACGTGATGGCGAACGCGCCGGGAGCGTGTTGGTTCAGCATCGCCTCGACTCCCCTACCTTGTGGAGTCCCCTGTCCGCCGGCCGCCTGCGGGCCGGCCGCGCCGATCGGCACGTCGCGGGGCGCCGTGTGCACTGCGGGCAGGGCGAAGGCGAGCGCGACGATCGCGAGCACAACCGTGAGGGCCACCACGATGCCGGCCGCGCGGATGGCCGCGGGCGGTTGGTGAGTTGGTGGCGCGGGCGAGGTGTCCAGCCGTGTTTCGGTCATGGTCCCAACCTTTTCATCTGATGTTGAATTAATGCCTGCACGGAGCGTAACTCCGTGCAGGATCGATTTCAACACCCATTGAAATGTTACTGTTGAGATATGCCGTCACCAGCCACGACGCCCAAACGTCGGGGCCGCCGCCAGGGTGATCCGGTGTCGCGTGATGCGGTGCTGGCCGCCGCCAAGAAGCGGTTCGCCACCCAGGGCTACGACAAGACGACGTTGCGGGCGATCGCCCGTGACTGCCGTGTCGATCCGGCGATGGTGCTCTACCTGTTCGGCTCGAAGGCCGACCTGTTTCGGGAGTCGCTGAACGTCATCGTCGAACCGGAGGCGCTCGCGGCGGCCGTCGCGGGCGGGCCCGCCGACGACCCCGACATCGGCGCCCGCATGGTGCGTGCGTATCTGCGCATCTGGCAGTCACCCGAGTCCGGCCCGACGATGGTGTCGATGCTGCAGTCGGCCACGTCGAACCCCGATGCCCACGAGGCGTTCCGCGGGTTCATGCAGAACTATGTGCTGGCCGCGGTCTCCGGCGAACTCGGGGGCGGGGAGCAGGCCCGGTTGCGTGCGCTGCTGGCGGCGAGCCAACTCGTCGGCACCGCGATCCTGCGCTTCGTCATGAAGATCGAACCGTTGGCCACGCTGCCCGACGACGACCTGGTCCGCCTGCTGGCGCCCGCGGTGACCCGGTACCTGACGGCCGACGCCGACGAGCTCGGGCTGCCGAAACGCTGACCGCGCGGTCGTGACCTAAAGGCCGTGAATACCCTTGTACAGCACCATAAGCCCGATCACGACGAGGATCACCGCCATCAGCACGGCGTGCTGTTCTTCCATCCAGGCCTTCAGCCGGGTCAGCGCACCGTCGAGGCGGTCACCGGACACCGCATAGGCCAGGATCGGCAACGCCACCGTCGATCCGGCGACGGCGACGAACCAGACTACGGCGATCCACAGGTTCGACGAGTCGAGACCTGCCGTACCGATCGCCAAACCCGCTGCGGCACAGATGAATAGCACCTTCGGGTTCGCCACCGTCAGCGCCGCGGCGGCCCCTGCGGCGCGCAGCGGGGTGAGCCTGCCGAGGCTCTGCATCCAGCGCGGCATGTGCGCAGACTTGTTGCGGGTGAACCAGCGGTAGAGGCCGAACACGATGAGCGCGGCGCCGACCACGATGCGCAGCCACGATGCCCAGCCGGGGGGTTTGTGGCCGAGACCGCCCAGCAGGCTGGAGACTCCGAGGAACGCCGTCGTCAGCGCCGCGATGCCGACCAGCCAGCCGATCAAGAACGCCAGCCCGGTCGGGCGTGGGTGCGGTGTGTGCAGCACCAGCACCGCCGGGATGATCGACAGCGGGGACAGCGCCACCACTAGCGCCAGCGGGATGAGTTCGGTGAGCACCGATTTCAGCATCGCCAACCTCTCGGTTACGGGTCCGTCGCACTATATGGTCTCGACGGGGTGATACCGGCACGCCCTCCACTGCGCGCCCTCGCGGACAAAGTCGACGGCCAGCGTCTCGGTGTGGCTGGCCGCTTCGAAGCGCACGTTGGCAACGGCCGAAGAGGCCGGGTCGCCGGCCACCGACACCGAGCGGACGGTGATTTGCGTGGGCCCGTCGACACGCCTGCTGGAATACCAGTCCGCCTCGAAGCCGGCGGAATGCCGCATCGCGGTGCACACATGCTGCGCGAACCCGTCGAAGTCGAACCGGTTGTACGAGTCGTTCATCCCGTCGAGGACCGCACGCACCTGTTCCTGGTCGGTCGCCGCCCGGGCCGTCCCGGACGGCCACGCCAACCCGAGCACCGCCAGCACCGTCAACCCCGCGACCAAACGCAACATGGGTCAAGGGTCGCCGACCCGAGCGTACGAAACGGGTACACCGCAACGGCGTGTTGCGGAAGAAGGTGCGCGCTCGCAGAAAAATTTGGCAGACTTGAGCGGAACAGACTCAACCTTGACTGCGTTGAACATCGCGACAAGGCTTTTTCTACCCCTTTCGCAACGAACGGAGGACTGTCGTGGACTCTTTCAACCCGACGACCAAGACCCAGGCGGCGTTGACTTCGGCGTTGCAGGCGGCGACCACCGCAGGCAATCCGCAGATCACCCCCGCCCACCTGCTGATGGCACTGCTCACCCAGAACGATGGCATTGCCGCTCCGCTGTTGGAGGCCGTCGGCGTTGAACCCGCGACGATTCGCGCCGAGACCCAGCGGCTGCTCGACCGGTTGCCCAGCGCGACCGGTGCGGCCACGCAGCCGCAGTTGTCGCCGCAGGCGCTCTCGGCCATCACCGCCGCCCAGCACCTGGCCACCGAGATGGACGACGAGTACGTCTCGACCGAGCACCTGGTGGTCGGCCTGGCCGGCGGTCTGGGTCGCTCCGCAGGCTCTGCTCCCGCAGGCGACACCGACGTCGCCAAGCTGCTGACCGGCCACGGCGCCTCTCCGCAGGCGCTGCGTGAGGCGTTCGTCAAGGTCCGCGGCAGCGCGCGCGTCACCAGCCCCGACCCCGAGGGCACCTACCAGGCGCTGGAGAAGTACTCCACCGACCTGACCGCCCGCGCCAAGGAAGGCAAGCTGGACCCGGTCATCGGGCGCGACAACGAAATCCGTCGGGTCGTGCAGGTGCTGAGCCGTCGCACCAAGAACAACCCGGTGCTGATCGGCGAGCCCGGCGTCGGTAAGACCGCGATCGTGGAGGGCCTGGCCCAGCGCATCGTGGCCGGCGACGTGCCCGAGAGCCTGCGCGACAAGACGGTCGTCAGCCTGGATTTGGGCTCGATGGTCGCCGGCTCGAAGTATCGCGGTGAGTTCGAGGAACGGCTCAAGGCCGTGCTCGACGACATCAAGAACAGCGCGGGCCAGATCATCACGTTCATCGACGAGCTGCACACCATCGTCGGCGCCGGCGCCACCGGCGAGTCCTCGATGGACGCGGGCAACATGATCAAACCGATGCTGGCCCGCGGTGAGCTGCGGATGGTCGGAGCCACCACGCTCGACGAGTACCGCAAGTACATCGAGAAGGACGCCGCGCTGGAGCGCCGCTTCCAGCAGGTGTTCGTCGGCGAGCCGTCGGTGGAGGACACCGTCGGCATCCTGCGCGGGCTCAAAGACCGCTACGAGGTGCACCACGGGGTGCGCATCACCGACTCCGCGTTGGTGGCGGCGGCCACGCTGTCCGACCGCTACATCACCTCGCGCTTCCTGCCGGACAAGGCCATCGACCTGGTCGACGAGGCCGCATCACGGTTGCGGATGGAGATCGACTCGCGGCCCGTGGAGATCGACGAGGTCGAGCGGCTGGTGCGTCGCCTCGAGATCGAGGAGATGGCGCTGTCGAAGGAAGAGGATGAGGCGTCGAAGGAACGGCTGGAGAAGCTGCGCGCCGAGCTGGCCGACTACAAGGAGAAGCTGGCCGAGCTGACCACCCGTTGGCAGAACGAGAAGAACGCCATCGACGTGGTCCGTGAGCTCAAGGAGCAGCTCGAGACGCTGCGCGGCGAGGCCGACCGTGCCGAACGCGACGGCAACCTCGAGCGGGCCGCCGAGCTGCGCTACGGGCGCATCCCCGAGGTCGAGAAGAAGCTCGACGCCGCATTGCCGCACGCCGAGGCGCGTGAAGACGTCATGCTCAAGGAGGAGGTCGGACCCGACGACATCGCCGAGGTGGTGTCGGCGTGGACGGGCATTCCGGCCGGGCGGATGCTCGAGGGCGAGACGGCCAAGCTGCTGCGGATGGAAGACGAGCTGGGCAAGCGGGTCGTCGGCCAGAAGCGTGCGGTGCAGGCGGTGTCTGATGCGGTGCGGCGTAGCCGTGCCGGGGTCGCCGACCCGAACCGGCCGACGGGGTCGTTCATGTTCCTCGGCCCGACCGGTGTCGGTAAGACCGAGCTGGCGAAGGCGTTGGCGGAGTTCCTGTTCGACGACGAACGCGCGATGGTTCGCATCGACATGAGCGAGTACGGCGAGAAGCACTCGGTGGCTCGGCTGGTCGGTGCGCCCCCCGGCTACATCGGTTACGACCAGGGCGGTCAGCTGACCGAGGCGGTGCGCAGGCGTCCGTACACGGTGATCCTGTTCGACGAGATCGAAAAGGCCCACCCCGACGTGTTCGACGTGCTGCTGCAGGTGCTCGACGAGGGCCGGTTGACCGACGGTCAGGGCCGCACGGTCGACTTCCGCAACACCATCTTGATCCTGACCTCGAACCTGGGTGCCGGCGGCACCGAAGAGCAGGTGATGGCCGCGGTGCGCTCGGCGTTCAAGCCGGAGTTCATCAACCGGCTCGACGACGTCATCGTGTTCGACGCGCTCAACCCCGACGAATTGGTGCACATCGTGGACATCCAGCTCGAGCAGCTGGCCAAGCGGCTGGAGCAGCGCCGCCTCACCCTCGAGGTGTCGCAGCCTGCCAAGAAGTGGCTGTCCGAACGCGGCTTCGACCCGCAGTACGGCGCACGGCCGCTGCGCAGGCTGATCCAGCAGGCGATCGGCGACCAGCTGGCCAAGCTGCTGCTGGCCGGTGAGGTGCACGACGGCGACGTGGTGCCGGTCAACGTCAGTCCGGGCGGCGATTCGCTGGTCCTGGGCTGAGTTCTTCCCGCCGTGGGCCCCCGCGCAAGCTGGCGACAGACACAAAATCGCACTGACACACCGTCAGGAATGCGATTTTGTGTCTGCTCGCGCTTCGGATGCGGGACCGTGACCAATCCGAGTTCGGGATTTGGCCGCATCTGCAAGTAGGCTGACCGTAATGGTGCCGCTTTGGTTCACGCTGTCCGCACTCTGTTTCGTGGGTGCGGCGGTGCTGCTGTACGTCGACATCGACCGTCGACGCGGGCTGGGTCGACGACGCAAGTCGTGGGCCAAGTCGCACGGGTTCGACTACGAGCACGAGTCGTCGGACATCCTCAAGCGCTGGAAGCGCGGCGTGATGTCGACGGTCGGCGATGTCACCGCCAAGAACGTCGTGCTCGGCCAGATCCGCGGCGAGGCGGTGTTCATCTTCGACCTCGAGGACGTCGCGACGGTGATCGCGCTGCACCGCAAGGTGGGCACCAACGTCGTCGTCGACCTGCGCCTCAAGGGAATCAAAGAGCCCCGCGAGAACGACATCTGGCTGCTCGGCGCGATCGGCCCGCGCATGGTCTACTCGACCAACCTCGACGCCGCGCGTCGCGCGTGTGACCGGCGGATGGTGACGTTCGCCCACACCGCCCCGGACTGCGCGGAGATCATGTGGAACGAGGAGCACTGGACGTTGGTGTCCATGCCGGTCACCAGCACCCGCGCGCAGTGGGACGAGGGGCTGCGCACGGTGCGCCAGTTCAACGACCTGCTGCGGGTGCTGCCGCCGACGCCGCAGCCCGGTGCGCAGGCCGGCCAGGCCGCGCTGGCCCGCCGCAGCGGCTCACCGAGCCGTCCATTGGCTCCCGCCCCACCGCGCGCGGAGATGGCTGCCGGCCGCGCCGAGCCTGCGCAGGGTCGCGCGGAATCCCTCCCGCCCGCCCGCCCGGAGGCGGCTCGCTACCCGCAGCCGCCTGGCCGCCCGGAAGGCATCCGACGGCCGCCGTCGGCGCGCAACGGACGGCAGTCACCGCACTACCAGCGGTAAGTACCCTCTTAGGCATGTCACGTCCTGTCGCGCTGATCACTGGGCCGACGTCGGGCCTCGGCGCGGGCTTCGCGCGTAGGTACGCCATCGACGGCTACGACCTGGTCCTGGTGGCCAGGGACGCCCAGCGCCTCGAGCGCCTCGCCGCCGAACTGCACGACGAGGCCGGCGCGGGTGTGGAAGTGCTCGTCGCCGATCTGGCCCAGGCGGCCGACCGGGCCAAGGTGGCCGACCGGCTCGCCGGTGGGGTGCGGGTGCTGGTCAACAACGCCGGGTTCGGTACCTCCGGCGAGTTCTGGACCGCCGACTACGCGTTGTTGCAGTCTCAGCTCGACGTCAACGTCACCGCGGTCATGCAGCTCACCCACGCCGCGCTGCCCGCGATGCTGGCCGCGCGCGAAGGAACCGTCATCAACGTCGCCAGCGTGGCCGGTCTGCTCCCCGGCCGCGGGTCGACATACTCGGCGTCGAAGGCGTGGGTGATCGCGTTCTCCGAGGGGTTGGCCAACGGGCTGGGCGGCACCGGCGTCGGTGTGTACGCGCTGTGCCCGGGGTTCATCCGCACCGAGTTCCACGAGCGCGCCGGCATCGAGATGAGCGGCACACCGTCGTTCCTGTGGCTGCAGGTCGACGACGTGGTGCGCGACACGATGGCCCACATCGGCAAGGACGACAAGAAGAACAAGGTCGTGATCGTTCCCGGGCTGCAGTACAAGGCGCTCACCACCGGCGGCCGGGTGGTGCCCCGGCGCCTGGTGCGGGCCATGACGAAAGTTGTTGGGCGTGGCCGGAATAGAACCTAGATCCGGACGTACGTGCGCGCGCTGATCGCGACGCTGGCAGCGATTGTCGTCGTCGCGGCCTCGGCGTGCTCCAATGACGACCGGCTCGAATCTCCCTACGCCGCACAGACCACCGCCGTCGGCGAATCGCTTGCCGTGCTGGGCTGGAACATGTCGGTGTCCAACCTGCGCGTCGACGGCGACCACGTGTTGATCGACGTCGACGCCGCCCCGGCCCAACCGGACGCCCCGCACGCGAAACCCGAGGACATCAGGTTCGGCCTCTACGGTGCGCTGGCGCATCCGATCGAGGCCAACGCGATCGGCGGCTGCCGTGACGTGACCAACCTTGCAGTGCAACCAGTCTCGGCGTCATCACCGGACCGGATATCGGGCACGGTGTGCCTCGGCCCGCACCGGGACCTGGTGCAGGTGCGCGGGGTCTACGTGTACTCGCCGCACGACCGGATCGCCGGTACGACGACGGCCTATCCCGCGGCGTTTCCGGTCGGGTTGCCGGCGACCAAGGACAACGAGACCGGGCTGTCCATCAAGACGACGAGCATCGACGCGTTCCGCGCCGACGGCACCATGCTCAACCCGACCGCGCTTGGCGATCCCAACGCCTTCCAGGGCAACGGCTACATGCTGCTCGGACTCGAGATCAGCGGGCTGGCAGAGCAATACCGCGAAGCCTCGCAACGCAGGGGCGGTCCGACGATGGTGCTGGTGTCCCCGACGCTGCCGGCGCCGGGGTTGAGCCACGCCTGCGACGTGTACGGCGCCTCGGTGTTGGTGCTGCCCGACGCGTCGCGCGACGCGGTGCAGGTGCGGGTGTCGCTGTGCCCGCAGGGCGAGATCAACCAGGCGCTGCTGTACAGCACCGTATCGGTGATCGGCACCCACGCCGGGCTGTGGACCGTCGATGGATGAGCCGGGCCCGACCGAATGGGGCCAGAGCCCCGGTGTCGGCCCGTGGCAGGGCCCGCCGCCCGAGGACGACCGCTACGACCCCGCGCTGCTGCGCGACGGCGACACCCGCAACGTCGTTGACGCGTACCGCTATTGGACGCGTGAGGCGATCATCGCCGACATCGACCAGCGGCGCCACCCGCTGCACATCTCGATCGAGAACTTCGGCAACGACGCCAACATCGGCGCCGTCGTACGCACCGCCAACGCGTTCGCCGTCGACACCGTGCACATCGTCGGCAGGCGCCGCTGGAACCGGCGCGGAGCCATGGTGACCGACCGCTACCAGCGGCTGCGGCACCACGACACCACCGCCGAACTGCTGGCGTTCGCCGCCGACGCCGGGTTGACCGTCGTCGCCGTCGACAACGTGCCAGGCGCCGCACGCATCGAAGACACGACGCTGCCGCGGGAGTGCCTGATGATCTTCGGTCAAGAGGGGCCGGGTATCACCGACGACGCCAGCGCGGGGGCGGCGCTGACCGTGTCGATCGCCCAGTTCGGGTCCACCCGCAGCATCAACGCCGGGGTCGCCGCGGGCATCGCCATGCACACCTGGATCACCCAACACGGGGACATTACCAAGGCCTGGTAGGGCAGGATCGACACATGGATCAGGTATGGGCCAACCGCGCCGCCAGCGCCGAAGCCGCGATCGAACGACGACACCTGAAACGACTGTGGGGGATGCCGGGCACCCAACTCGGTGTGGTCGCCTGGCCGGCGGCGCGCAAACAACAATGGTTCGGCACCTGGCATTACTGGTGGCAGGCCCACTTGATCGACAACCTGGTCGACGCGCAGGTCCGCGACCCCCGGCCCGAGCGGCAGACGGAGATCCGCCGGCAGATCCGGGCGCACTGGCTGCGAAACACCGGCTGGGTCAACGACTACTACGACGACATGGCCTGGCTGGCGCTGGCGCTGGAGCGCGCCGAGCGGCTGGCCGGTGTCGCCCAGCCCAGGGCGCAGAAGAAGCTGGCCGACCAGTTCGTCAACGCATGGGTGCCCGAGGACGGCGGCGGCATCCCGTGGCGCAAACAGGACCAGTTCTTCAACGCCCCGGCCAACGGCCCGGCTGGCATCTTCCTGGCCCGTTACGACGACCGGCTGCGGCGCGCACAGCAGATGGCCGACTGGATCGAGGAGACGCTGATCGACCCGGAGACCCATCTGGTCTTCGACGGCATCAAGGCCGGCTCCCTGGTGCGCGCCCAGTACACGTACTGCCAGGGCGTGGTGCTGGGGCTGGAGACCGAACTCGCCGCGCGCACCGACGACCCCGACCACGCGGTACGGGTGCATCGGCTGGTCGCCGCGGTCAAGGAACACATGGCCCCGGGCGGGGTGATCCGCGGCGCAGGCGGCGGCGACGGCGGGCTGTTCGACGGAATTTTGGCCCGCTACCTCGCGTTGGTGGTCACCATGCTGCCGCAAAACGACCCGCAGGACGCCGCTGCGCGCGACACCGCCCGATCGCTGGTGCTGGATTCCGCTCAGGCGGCCTGGAACAACCGCCAAACCGTCGACGGGCTGCCGCTGTTCGCCGCGTTCTGGGACCGCATCGCCGAGATGCCAACGGCGGCAAGCAAAGAGGCACAGTTCGTCGAGGGCGCCGTCAACGCGTCCGAAGTGCCCGAACGTGATCTTTCGGTGCAGCTCGCCGGCTGGATGTTGATGGAAGCCGCGCACGCAGTCTCCCAGACGTGATCGCCGAATCGGCACCGCGGATCGTCCGACTGCTGCCCACGCGGTTCAGCCGCGACGGCAGGGCGTCACGGACCGGGGAGAACAGCGCGGCGGCACTGCTGCTGGCGGCCACGCTCATCGCTATCCTCTGGGCGAATTCGCCGTGGGACCACAGCTATTGGGCGCTGCTGGACACCCACATCGGGGTCACGCTCGGGACGAACGACTTCGAGCTGACTGTCAAGCATCTGGTGAACGACGGCCTGATGACGTTCTTCTTCTTCATCGTCGGCCTGGAAGTCACCCGCGAGTTCACGATCGGCGAGCTCACCGACCGCTCGCGGGCGGCGGTGCCCGTGGTCGCCGCGATCGCCGGGCTGGTACTGCCCGCGCTCATTTTCGTGCTGTTCAACTCGTCGGGGGAAAACGCGCACGCGTGGGGCGTGGTGATCTCCACCGACACCGCGTTCCTGATCGGCGCGCTGGCCATCATCAAACCCAAATTTCCTGGGCGGCTGAGGATCTTCCTGCTGACCCTGGCCGTGGTCGACGACGTCGGCGCGCTGATCGTCATCGCGGTGTTCTACTCCGACCGCATCGAGGTGGCACCGCTGGCGCTGGCGGTCGCACTGATCGTCGCGATCGCGATGGTGCGCTTGCTGCCTGCGGCCCGCGGACCGGCGTACGCGGTGCTCGGGTTCGCGTTGTGGGTGGCGCTGGCCGTCGCGGGTATCCACCCGACGCTGGCCGGCGTCGCCGTCGCGCTGCTGATCCCGGTCTTCACCCCCGAACGGCAAAGCGTCGAACAGGCGATCGAGGTGATCCGCGCGTTCCGCCAGTCGCCGAACTCGCGCTACGCCCGCACCGCGGCGCGCAGGCTGCGCGAGTCGATCTCGATCAACGAGCGGCTGCAGACCGACATCGGGCCGTACGTGTCGTATTTCGTGCTGCCGCTGTTCGCGTTGGTCAACGCCGGTGTGCACCTGGACGCCGCCAGCCTTGCCCAGGCGTTCGGATCGTCGTTGACCTGGGGCATCATCGCCGGGTTGGTGTTCGGCAAGTTCATCGGCATCACCGGCGCGACGTGGTTCATGCATCGCGGGCCCCTTGGGCAGTTGGCGCCGGGGCTGACGGTCAAACGGTTGGCGGGCGGCGCCGCGCTGTCCGGGATCGGCTTCACCATCTCCCTTTTCATCGTCGACATCGCGATCGCCGACCCCGACCGCCAGGATCAGGCCCGCATCGGCGTGCTGGCCGCGTCGCTGATGGCGTTCGCCCTCGGCTGGGCGATATTCCGGATCACCGACTGGCTCAGCCCACCAGAACCGGTCGGGCTCAGGATGATTCGACCGATCGACCCCGAGCGCGATCACCTGCGCGGCAATCCCGACGCCCCGCTGAGCCTGGTCGAGTACGGCGACTTCGAATGCCCGTTCTGCAGCCGCACCACCGGCGCCATCGACGAAGTCCTGGCACATTTCGGCGACCGGCTGTGCTACGTGTGGCGCCATCTGCCGCTGGAGCGGGCCCACCCGCGGGCCTTCGATGCCGCGCGGGCCAGTGAGGCGGCCGCGCTGCAGCACAGGTTCTGGGAGATGGGCCGCGAACTGTTCGCGCACCAGGACGACCTGGAATGGTCGGACATGTACCGCTACGCGGTGGCCGCGGGCTGCGACATCGAGCAGTTCGACCAGGACGTGCGCGTGCAGCCGTCGAAGGTGCTGCACCGGGTGACCGACGACGCGCAGGACGCCGAGGAGATGGACCTCAACGCGACGCCGACGTTCTTCATCAACGGCAAGCGGCACAAGGGGCCGTGGGACGCCGCCAGCCTGATCCGCGCGTTGGAGGCCGCTCGCTAGCTCCAGAGCGTGACGTGGATCTTGGGCCGGAACCGTGTCACGCCGACACCGGCGCCGCGCAACATCGCCTGCGTACATCGCGGCGTCGTGATGAACCGGACCAGCTCGGAGGCCGCGGGCTGGCGCGCCGCGGGCGGCAGCGTCATCGCGCACCACTCGCCCGGTCGCTGTAGCCGCGGGCCCTTGATGTGGACCAGCCGTCCCGCGGCCAGGTCCTTACCGACGGCGAAACCGATCGCCAGGCTGACGCCGCCGACGTGCGCCACTTCTTCCAACGCGGCGGCGTCGCTCTGGAAGATCCGCTGCTGCTCCTCGGGGATCGCCAGATCCGCCAGCATCGACGCGATCTCACCGTCGACGCTTCCCGCCGACGGGCCGAGCATCCACTGCTGTTCGTGCAGCGCCGACAACGGTGGCGGCGCATCGGAGAACGCCGCCAACGGGCTGTTGGGCGCGGTCACCGTCACGATCTGGTAGTTGAGGAACGGCCGCAGGGCCACCGAGCCGTCGTCGAGGCCGGCGACATCGCCGGCGACGCGACCGAGCGCGATGTCCACCGCGCGTGAAACGATCAGCTCCCGAAACCTACTCGTCGGATGCACGCTCAGCTCCACCGAAAGGTCCTTCGCGCGCGACGAGAACAGCTCGATCAGGCCGGGCGCCGCGTGTTCGGCGAACGCGCTCGACGCCGCGATGCGCAGCAGCCGCCTGCCGTGGGCGGCCTCGGTGACCTCGATCGCCGTCTGCTGCTGCAGGCCGAGGATCTCCACGGCCCGGCTGGCCAGCCGCAGCCCGCCAGGGGTGAACGCCAGACCCGCCGAGGTCCTGGAGAACAACGGGTCGTCGAGTTCTTTGCGCAGCTGCGCCACGTGCATCGAGATCCCTGCGTCCGATACGCCGAGCTCCTCGGCGGCCGCCCGCACCGAGCCCAACCTGACGACGGCCGAGAAGGCACGAAGCTGAGCCGGGGTCACGACGTGAGCCTAGTACCAGCCCAGTGGGGCGCCGCGCCGCCGGAAGCCAGGTCGGCCCACCAGTTAAGCGATCGCTTAACTCCCTATTGACGCCCAGGTCAGAGACACCGACACTGGGGGCCCAGCCCATCCCGTGTGAGGACGATCACATGCAGGTCCCCGGACCATTCGAATACGAACGTGCCACCAGCGTCGATCACGCCGTCGGACTCCTGGACCGCCTCGGAGACGGCGCGATGGTCGTGGCCGGCGGGCACAGCCTGCTGCCGATGATGAAGCTGCGCATCGCCAACCCCGAATACCTCGTCGACATCAACGACCTGGTGAACGAGCTCGGCTATATCGAGGTCGAGCCGACCAGGGTGCGCATCGGGGCGATGACGCGGCACCGGCAGGCGCTGGAATCCGATGCGCTCGCCGCGGTCTGCCCGATTTTCCGGGACGCCGAGAAAGTGATCGCCGACCCGGTGGTGCGCAACCGCGGCACCGTCGGCGGATCGCTGTGTCAGGCCGACCCCGCCGAGGATCTGACGACCGTGTGCACGGTGCTCGACGCGGTGTGTGTGGCCCGCGGCCCGGCGGGGGAGCGGGAGATCCCCATCGCCGATTTCCTGGCCGGCCCGTACGAGACCGCGCTTGCCCACAACGAGCTGCTCACCGAGGTCCGGATCCCGCGGCGCGCGCACAGCTCCAGCGCGTACTCGAAGGTGGAGCGGCGGGTCGGCGACTGGGCGGTCACCGCGGCAGGCGCCGCGGTGACCCTCGAGGGTGACACCCTGGCCGCCGCCCGGCTCGGGCTGACCGCGGTGAACACCGACGAGGCTGCGCTGGCCGCCGTCGGTGCGGGCCTGGCCGGGCGCCCGGCCACCGAAGAGTCGTTCGCCGAGGCGGGCCGCGGCGCCGCGCAGGCGTGCAACCCGGTCAGCGACATGCGCGGCAGCGCCGACTACAAGCGCCACCTCGCATCCGAGCTCATCATCCGAACGTTGCGCACCGCGGTGGCGCGGGTGCGCGACAACAACTGAGGCCGAAGGGATCTGACGATGCAAGTGAATATGACCGTCAACGGCGAACAGGTCGCCGCCGAGGTGGAGCCGCGCACGTTGCTCGTCCACTTCCTACGAGATCAGCTGCGGCTCACCGGAACCCACTGGGGCTGCGATACCAGCAACTGTGGCACCTGTGTGGTCGAAATGGACGGTGAGCCGGTCAAGTCGTGTACGGTGCTCGCCGCGATGGCCAGCGGGCGCGCCATCCGGACGGTGGAGGGCCTGGAGGTCGACGGCCGCCTCGACCCCGTGCAGGAGGGCTTCATGCAGTGCCACGGCCTGCAGTGCGGGTTCTGCACACCGGGGATGATGATCACGGCGCGGGCCCTGCTGGAAAAGGATCCCGACCCCGACGAGGAAACGATCCGCGAGGCGATCTCCGGACAGATCTGCCGCTGCACCGGTTACACGACGATCGTGCGGTCCATCCAGTGGGCCGCCCAAGCCCGCCGTGCCGAGACAGAGGAGGCGGCCAACGCATGACCACCACCGAAGTACGCCCAGAGGGTGTACCCGACGACGCGACCGACAACGACCGCAAGCCGTGCGGTCACGGGCGGATGCTGCGCAAGGAGGATCCCCGCTTCATCAGGGGCCGCGGAAACTACGTCGACGACGTGGCGCTGCCGGGGATGCTGCACCTGGCGATCCTGCGCTCACCGTATGCGCATGCCCGCATCGTCGGCATCGATACCAGTGCGGCCCAAGCACATCCGAAGGTCAAAGCGGTGGTCACCGGGGCGGATCTGGCCGCCAAGGGGCTGGCGTGGATGCCGACGCTGTCCAACGACGTGCAGGCCGTGCTGGCCACCGACAAGGTGCGCTTCCAGGGCCAGGAGGTGGCCTTTGTCGTCGCCGAGGACCATTACTCGGCGCGCGACGCGCTCGAGTTGATCGACGTCGAGTACGACCCCGTCGATCCCGTCATCGACGCGCGCCGTGCGCTGGACCCCGACGCCCCGGTGATCCGCACCGACCTCGACGGCAAGTCCGACAACCACTGCTTCGACTGGGAGACCGGCGACGCGGCCGCCACCGAGGCCGCCTTCGCCAAGGCCGACGTCGTCGTCAAGCAGGAAATCGTCTATCCCCGTGTGCATCCCGCACCGATGGAAACGTGCGGCGCGGTCGCCGATCTGGACCCGGTGAGCGGAAAGCTCACACTGTGGTCGACCACGCAGGCGCCGCACGCCCACCGCACCTTGTACGCGTTGGTCGCCGGTCTGCCCGAGCACAAGATCAGGGTCATCTCACCGGACATCGGCGGCGGGTTCGGCAACAAGGTGCCGATCTATCCCGGTTACGTGTGCGCCATCGTCGGCTCGCTCCTGCTGGGCAAACCGGTCAAGTGGATGGAGGACCGCAGCGAGAACCTGACCTCGACCGGGTTCGCGCGCGACTACATCATGCTCGGCGAGATCGCCGCCACCTGGGACGGAAAGATCCTGGCGATCCGGTCCAACGTGCTCGCCGACCATGGCGCGTTCAACGGCACCGCGGCCCCGGTGAAATATCCCGCCGGTTTCTTCGGGGTGTTCACCGGCAGCTACGACATCGAGGCCGCGTACTGCCATATGACCGCGGTGTACACGAACAAGGCGCCCGGCGGTGTCGCCTACGCCTGCTCGTTCCGCATCACCGAGGCGGTCTACCTCGTCGAACGGCTGGTGGACTGCCTGGCCCACGAGCTGAAGATGGATCCCGCCCAGCTACGGCTGTCCAACTTGCTCAAACCCGAACAATTCCCGTACAAGTCCAAGACCGGCTGGGTCTACGACTCGGGCGACTACGAGACGACCATGCGGTTGGCCATGCAGATGGTCGACTACGACGCGCTGCGCGCCGAGCAGAAGGAGAAGCGCGAACGCGGCGAGCTGATGGGCATCGGGATGTCGTTCTTCACCGAGGCCGTCGGCGCGGGCCCGCGCAAGGACATGGACATTCTCGGTCTGGGCATGGCGGACGGCTGCGAGCTTCGGGTCCACCCCACCGGCAAAGCCGTTGTGCGGCTTTCGGTTCAGAGCCAGGGTCAAGGCCACGAGACGACGTTCGCCCAGATCGTCGCCGAGGAACTCGGAATCCCGCCCGACGACATCGACGTGGTGCACGGCGACACCGACCAGACCCCGTTCGGGCTGGGCACCTACGGCAGCCGGTCCACCCCGGTGTCGGGTGCAGCGGCCGCGCTGGTGGCCCGCAAGGTCCGCGACAAGGCCAAGATCATCGCCGCGGGCATGCTGGAGGCCAGCGTCGCAGATATGGAATGGGACAAGGGCACGTTCCACGTCAAAGGTGACCCGTCGGCGTCGGTCACCATCGCCGACATCGCGATGCGGGCCCACGGTGCCGGGGATCTGCCCGACGGTCTCGAGGGCGGCCTGGACGCGTCGATCTGCTACAACCCCGAGAACCTCACCTATCCCTACGGTGCGTACTTCTGCGTCGTCGATATCGACCCCGGCACCGCCGTGGTGAAGGTGCGGCGGTTCCTCGCCGTCGACGACTGCGGCACCCGCATCAACCCGATGATCATCGAGGGTCAGGTGCACGGCGGCATCGTCGACGGGATCGGCATGGCGCTGATGGAGATGATCGCCTTCGACGAGGAGGGCAACTGCCTCGGCGGATCGCTGATGGATTACCTGATCCCGACCGCCGTCGAGGTGCCCAACCTGGAGACCGGACACACCGTGACCCCCTCGCCGCATCACCCGATCGGCGCCAAGGGCGTCGGCGAGTCGGCCACCGTCGGTTCGCCGCCGGCCATCGTCAACGCCGTGGTGGATGCCTTGGCGCCGTTCGGTGTTCGGCACGCCGACATGCCGCTGACCCCGTCGCGGGTGTGGGAGGCGATGCAGGGCCGGGCGCAACCCCCGATTTAGGAGCCTGATATGACGATCACCGAACGGGTCGCCCAGTTGCGCCGTGCACGCACACCTTTCGTGCACGCCACCGTCGTCCGTGCCCAACAGCCCGCATCCGCACACGCCGGCGATGAGGCAATCCTGTTGTCGGACGGCACGATCGAAGGTTTCGTCGGTGGGCACTGCGCGCAGAACTCGGTGCGCAAGGCGGCGCTCGGCGCGTTGCAGGCCGGGGAGAGCGTGCTGCTGCGGGTGCTGCCCGACGGCGACGTGCACTACCCCGAGGCGCCGGGCGCATGCGTCGTGGTCAACCCCTGCCTGTCCGGCGGGGCGCTGGAGATCTTCCTCGCGCCGCAGTTGCCCGCGCCCCTGATCCGGGTGTGCGGGAGCACGCCGATCGCCGAAGCGCTGGCGGACATGTGCGCGGTGCTCGGCTACGACGTGGCGCGCGACGGGGACGGTGAAATCAACCAGGCCACCGCGCTCGTCATCGCCACCCACGGCGGGCCGGAAGCCGAAACGATCGCCGCGGCGCTCGACGCGGGGGTGGGCTACGTCGGGCTGGTGGCCAGCAAGATCCGTGGCCAAGCGATCCTCGATGAGCTCGACCTCACCGAGCAGCAGCGCCGACGTGTGCACACCCCGGTGGGCCTGCCGATCGGTGCGAGGACCCCCGCTGAGATCGCGGTGTCGATCCTGGCCGAGGTGATCCGCGGTATCCGGGTGGACGGCCTTGCCGCCGACCGGGACGCGACGAGCACACCGGAGACGCGAAGAGAGGAAGCATGCCACAGTCACGGGTGACTGGGATAGTGCTGGCGGCCGGCTCATCTCGCCGGTTGGGTGGTACGCCGAAACAGTTGTTGAAACTCGGTGATACGACGGTTCTGGGTGCCACCCTCGCGGTCGCCAGAAGCTGCCCGTTCGACCAGCTCATCGTCACCCTCGGCGGCGCGGCGGATGCGGTGCGAAAATCGGTGGTCCTCGACGGCATCGACATCGTGATGGCTGACGACCCCGGCTCGGGATGTTCTTCCTCGCTGCGCACCGCGCTGCCGTGGGTGGATCCGCGCGCCGACGGTATCGTGCTGATGCTCGGTGACCAGCCCGGCGTGGCCCGCGCGTCGGTCACCAAGCTGATCGCGTCGGGGCGCGGCGCCCCGATCGCGGTGTGCCGATACGATGACGGTATCGGCCATCCGTTCTGGTTGGGCCGCAAGGTGTTTCCCGAGCTCGCAGAGTTGCACGGTGACAAGGGTGTGTGGCGGATGATCGAGTCCGGTCGACATGACGTGCGCCGCATCCCGATCGACGACGTGGTACCGCTGGACGTCGACACCTGGGACGACTACGAACGTCTGCTCGCATCGGTGGCGCGATGACCCGACCATCGGCACTGTTCGCCGATGTCGACGACGTCATCCGGCGCTTCGACACCCACGACTACCTGCTGGACACCGGTACGGCGTCGGCGATCTATCTGGCGGCCACGCTCGGGCGTCCGCTGCTGCTGGAGGGTGAACCCGGGGTCGGCAAGACCACTGCGGCCAAAGTCCTTGCCGCGGTGGCGGGTACGCCACTGGTGCGGCTGCAGTGCTACGAGGGCCTGACCGCGGCCGAGGCGCTGTACGACTGGAACTACCAGCGTCAGCTGCTGGCGATCCGGTTGGCCGAGGCACGCGGCAGCGGAATCGACGAGTCCGACCTCTACACCGAGGCGTACCTGGTCGACCGGCCGATCTTGCAGTGCGTCCGGTACCGCGGACCCGGTGCGCCGATCCTGCTGATCGACGAAATCGACCGCGCCGACGACGAATTCGAGGCGCTGCTGCTGGAGTTTCTCGGTGAGGCCGCCGTCACTGTCCCGGAACTGGGCACCTTCGTCGCCGAACGACCGCCGATCGTGGTGCTCACCTCCAACCGCAGCCGCGACCTGCACGACGCGCTGCGGCGACGGTGCCTGTACCACTGGATCGACTACCCCGACCCGGTGCGCGCGGCGAACATCGTGCGGCGCACCGTGCCCGGTGCCAGCGCCCCGCTGATCGAGCACGCCGCCCAGTTCGTCGGTGCCACACGCGGTCTCGACCTCGACAAGCCACCAGGGGTCGCGGAAACGATCGACTGGGTCGCCGCGCTCGTCGCGCTCGGGGTGACCGACCTGGTCACCGCCGACACCGAACGCGGGTTGGCGAGCCTGGGCGCACTGGCCAAGACCCCCGACGACCTCGCGCTGATCAAGGGCGCGTTCGCCGAATACAGCTGAAAACCGAGAGGAAATACTTGATGAAGATCGCCAACGAGTTCACCGTCAGTGTCCCCATCGAAGACGCATGGCGGCTTCTGACCGACCTCGAACAGGTCATTCCGCTGATGCCCGGCGCGCAGATGACGGGCCGCGAGGGCGATGACGTGCTCGGCAAGGTCAAGGTGAAGGTCGGCCCGGTGACCAGTGAGTTCAGCGGCAAGGTGCGCTTCGTCGAACAGAACACCGACGAGCACCGCGCAGTCATCGACGCCAAGGGCAAGGAGGCCCGCGGTACCGGCAACGCCGCCGCTACCGTCATCGCCCAGTTGCACGACGAAGGTGACCACACCCGGGTCACCGTCGACACCGACCTGAAGGTGGTCGGCAAGCTTGCCCAGTTCGGAAGCAGCATGCTGCAACAGGTTTCGGAGAAGCTGCTCGGTCAGTTCGTCGAGGCGCTCGAGGCCAAGTTAGCCGCCGACAAGGCAGCGCCGGCCGCGCCGGAAAGCGGTGGCACCGCCTCGGTCACCCATCTCACGACGGCCAAGCCCGAACCCGAGGCCATCGACCTGATCGACCTCGCCGGTGGCGGTGCGTTGAAGAAGTACGCCCCGGCGGTGCTTGGCGCCGTGGTGTTGGCGGTCGTTCTGGTCATCATGGGCCGGTTGCGCGCCGCGCGAAAGGCCCGGCACGCGAACGGATGACGACGCCGTACCTGCTGCGCGGCGTCGACATCGCCGCCTTCGCCGTCGCGCTGGTGGATCGGCTGCACAACGGTGGTGTCGCGGTCTCCGCCAGCGGCCCAGCGGGATTCGTCGAGGTGCTGCGACACGACTGGCCCGCCACCCGCACGCAGTTGTACTGGGCGGCGCGGCTGACCCTGGTCAACCGGGTCGAGGACATCGCCCCGTTCGACGCGGTGTTCGACGCGGTGTTCGCCAACGCCGTGCTCGGCGTGGATCCCCCGGGGCTCAAGCGCAGCCTCGGCACGACCGCCGCCGCCGACCCGGGCGTGCCCGGTCGCCAGGACACCGTCGCCGAAGGCGGGCTGCCGTGGAGCACCCGGCCCGCGTCGGTGACGGCGACCGACCCGCATGACGGTGACGTCGGCATTCCCGACACCCTGCCCAGCCGCATCGTCGCGCACGCCGACGAACCGTTCGATCACTTCGATCCGGACGAGCTGCGGTTGATCGGGCGGTGGCTGGAACAGTCGGTCGTGCGCTGGCCGCAGCGCCGCAGCATGCGCAGGGAACGCCACCACCACGGCAAGCGCATCGACCTGCGGGCGACCATGAAGCAGTCACGCCAGACGGGCTGGGAGACGATGCGGGTCACGCGGACCCGCGCCCGTGCACATCCCCGCCGCGTGGTGCTGCTGTGCGACGTCAGCCGCTCGATGCAGCCCTACGCCACCGTCTATCTGCATCTGATGCGGGCTGCCGCGCTGCGGCACAGCGGAATTCGACCCGAGGTGTTCGCCTTCTCCACGTCGCTGACCCGGCTCACCGCCGCGCTTTCGCACCGGTCCGCGGAGGTGGCGCTGGCCAGAGCCAACGCCAAGGTCGCCGACCGCTACGGCGGCACCCGCATCGGGCACTGCGTGGGCGAGCTGTTGTCGGCACCGCAGGGCAATGCGCTACGCGGCGCGGTGGTGATCATCGCCTCTGACGGGTGGGACAGCGACCCGCCGGAGGTCCTCGAGCGGGCGCTGGCGCGGGTGCGTCGGCGCGCTCAGACGCTGGTGTGGCTCAACCCGCGCGCGGCGAACCCCGACTTCCGCCCGTTGGCTGCATCGATGGCCGTCGCGATGCCGTACTGCGACCACTTCCTGCCGGCGCACTCACTGACCGAGCTGAAGAGGTTGTTCGCGGTGCTGGCCGACCAGGCGGGCTAAGACGGCTGCTCGGTGGCCGGCTGGGCGCCGGCCCGCTTGGCGGCGCGGCGACGCTTGTACCACTCGATGAACATCGGCAGCACCGACACCACCACGATCGCGATGACGATCGGCTCCAGCAGCTGCTGCACGGCCTCGAACCGACCGAGCCAGTAGCCGAGCAACGTCAGCCCGATGCCCCACACCACGGCGCCGAGAATGTTGAAGAACGCGAACGCCGGATAGTTCATCCGGGCGGCGCCCGCGGTCAACGGTGCCAGCGTCCGCACAATCGGCACGAACCGCGCGATCACGATCGCGAACGGCCCGCGCTGCTCGAAGAACACATGCGCCTCGTCGAGGTACTTCTGCTTGAGGAACCGGGCATCGGGTTTGAACATCGCCGTGCCGACGTTGCGCCCGATCCAGTAGCCGACCTGGCCACCGAGGATGGCCGCGATCGGGATGAAGACCAACAGCTGCCACAGCTGAAAGTTGATGGTCTGGCCGCCGTCCTTCGCCAGCGCTGCGGTGCCCGCGGCGAGCATCCCGGCCACGAACAGCAGCGAGTCGCCGGGCAGGACCGGGAACAGCACACCTGACTCGACGAAGATCACGACCAGCAGGCCGACCAAGGCCCACGTCCCGAAGTACCCGAGCAGCGTCATCGGGTCCAGGAAGTCGGGCATCAGCGCCAGTTGGTCGCTCGCCGCGAAAAAGGCCGTGGTGGTCACAACGCCCCAAGATACCGGTCGGCCACGCCGATCAGGGAAACGCGTTGGCAGGCGGCCCCGCGTCGGCGCCGCTAATGTTCGAATATGCCAAGTCACAGAGCCGTTCTTGTCGAGTCGGCGGGCGCGCCGCTGGTACTCAGCGACGTCGAAACCACGTCGCCGCCGCGCGACCACGTGCGCATCACGGTCGCCGCGTGCGGCGTGTGCGGCACCGACCACGGCATCGTCAACGGCGCATTCCCCGAGATGACATGGCCGGTCACGCCCGGCCACGAAATCGGCGGCACGATAGCCGAACTCGGTGACGGCGTGGACACGTTCGCGGTCGGTGACCGGGTCGCGGTGGGGTGGTTCGGCGGCAACTGCAACAAGTGCGTGCCGTGCCGCAAAGGCAAGTTCATGCAGTGCGAGCGCATGCAGGTGCCGAGCTTGCACTACCCCGGCGGGTACGCCGAATCGGTCGTCGTGCCCGCGACCGCGTTGGCCCGGATTCCCGACCAGCTGTCCTTCGCCGAGGCCGGACCGATGGGGTGTGCCGGCGTCACCACGTTCAACGCGCTGCGCCGGACCGCGGCCAGGCCCGGTGACCTGGTGGCCGTCGTCGGCATCGGCGGCCTCGGACACCTCGGGGTGCAGTGGGCAAGGGCGATGGGCTTCGAAACCGTGGCGATCGCTCGCGGCGCCGACAAGGCCGACGACGCCCGCACCCTCGGTGCGCACCACTACATCGATTCGACCGCCGAGGATGTGGCGGCGGCCCTTCAGGCGCTCGGCGGTGCGACCGTGGTGTTGGCGACCGCGGCGAACTCGGCGGCGATCGGCCAGGCCGTCGGCGGCCTGGGCCCGGAGGGCGATCTGGTGGTCTGCGGCGTGTCACCTGATCCGCTGCCGATCACGCCGGGGGAGTTGATCATGGCCGGGCGTCGCATCACCGGGCATCCGTCCGGCACGTCGCGCGACGTCGAGGAGACCATGCAGTTCGCGGTGCAGACCGGGGTGCGGGCCTGGATCGAGGAGCGGCCGCTGGCCGAGGCCGCCGCGGCGTACGACGCGATGGAGGCGGGCCGCGCGCGCTACCGGATGGTGCTCACCATGTGATTTCGGTGTATTTGGTCACGCTGGGCGTGACTAACTACACCGAAATCACGACTGCGGGGCCTGGCAGATCTTCCACTGGTCGTCGCGGAACTGCAGGTCGAAACTGCGGGTCGAGCGGGTCTGCGGGGCGAACGCCATGAACGTGGTGACGTTGGCCTCGGCGTGGTCGCCGTTGACGACCACCTCGTCGATGCTGGCCACCACCGGGTACTGCTTGGCGGCGGCCACCCGGGCGTGGGTCTCGGCCCACGAGTGATCGTTGTACTTGACGTAGCTGTCGCGGGTGGCGCCGCAGGTGATGCTGCGCAGGGTGGCCAGGTCGCCGTTCTGGATCGCGATGTCGAAGTTCTGGATCGTCGAGCGAACCTTCTCCTCCTGCGACACCTTCGACTCCGAACCCCGCGTCAACAGCACGGTGCCCAGGATCGCGATGGCGGCCAGGGCCGCGATCACCAGGACCACCGCGATCACCCACCCCCAGCTGCGGCGGTTCGCGAGCATCTTGGACCCCTCGCCGCGCGGTGGGATCATCTGTGGTGCAACGGGTTTCTGCGGCGGCACCGCGCCGGGCGGTGGCGAGAACACCTCGGTGGCGGGATCGGTCGGGGTGTCGATCTTCTGCGTCGACCCGGCGTCGAAACCCGACGGCGCGGTGTACCGGCGCTCGGCGGGTTGGCTCACCGGGGCCTGCTCGGTGTGCGCCTGGGCCTGCGAGATCACCTCGGTGGCCGGTTCATGTTCGGGGTCCGGAGGCGGCAGCACCTCGGTGGCGGCCTCGGACGCGGTCCGGTCGGTGTCGGCGGCTACGTCGGCGGGGGTCTCGTCGACCTCGTCATCTGGCTGGTCAGGCCCTGATGGGTTCGGCATCCGTGCTGCTTTCCTCCCTTACGACGCTACGGCCGGAAGCTTAATCATCCGGCCGGATCTTTGCTTTGCCCGCCGCACGGCACAATGGGGCCATGACGCGGATGGGTGATCTTCTCGGACCGGATCCAGTACTGCTTCCCGCGGACAGCGCCGCCGAAGCGGAGTTGGCCGCCGCTGAGAACCCCGCGATCGTGGCCGCCGCGCATCCGACGGCGTCGGTGGCGTGGGCGGCGCTGGCAGAAGCCGCACTCGCTGCCGATCAGGCCGTCACCGCGTACGCGTACGCCCGCACCGGTTACCACCGCGGGCTGGATCAGTTGCGCCGCAACGGGTGGAAGGGTTTTGGGCCCGTGCCCTACCGCCACGAACCCAACCGCGGCTTCCTGCGGTGTGTCGCCGCGCTGGCCCGCGCCGCCGACGCGATCGGTGAATCCGACGAGTATCAGCGTTGTCTTGATTTGCTCGACGACTGCGATCCCGGCGCGCGCCCGGCGCTCGGGCTCGGCTGACCGATCACTCGGCTTCGCATCTGCAGTCCGCGGCGTCGTCGGGCGGCTCCACCTGAACGGTCGAGTGGTCCAACCCGCGGGCGGTCAACACC
This sequence comes from Mycolicibacterium holsaticum DSM 44478 = JCM 12374, assembly GCF_019645835.1. Lineage (NCBI taxonomy): Bacteria > Bacillati > Actinomycetota > Actinomycetes > Mycobacteriales > Mycobacteriaceae > Mycobacterium > Mycolicibacterium holsaticum. The sequence goes on along the minus strand of NZ_CP080998.1, from coordinate 4,935,225 downwards.
GCGCGGGCGTCGTCGAGCACCAACGCCGAATCGCGCGCGCTGGTCAGGTGCGCGGTGACCATGTCCTTACCGGGCACCAGGGTCCACACGTGCAGGTCGTGCACTTCGGTGACGCCCTCCACGTCGCACAGTGCAGTGCGCAGTTCGTCGACGTCGATGTGGGCCGGTGAGGACTCCGAGAGGATTCGCAAGGCGGCGCGGGCCAACGAGAACGCCCGCGGCAGCACCCACAGCGCGACGAACACGGCGACCACCACATCGGCGTAGGGCCAGTGCGTGGTGACCGTGACGATGCCGGCGATCAGCACGCCGATGCTGCCCACGGTGTCGGCGACCACTTCCATGTAGGCGCCCTTGACGGCCAGGCTCGTCTTGGAATGCGACCGCAGCAGCAGCACGACAACGGCGTTGGCGGCCAGCCCGGCCAGCGCGACGACGATCATCGGCACGCCGGGCACATCGGGTGCGTGGCCGAGCCGTTCGAACGCCTCGTACAGGATGAACGCCGCCACCCCCAGCAGCAGCACCGCGTTGGCGACGGCGGTGAACACCTCGGCGCGGTGCCAGCCGTAGGTGCGCGCGGGTGAGGTGCTGCCGCGGCGGGCCAGCAGCACCGCGGTCAGGCCCATGAACATGGCCACCAGGTCGGTGAGCATGTGGCCGGCGTCGGCGAGCAGCGCGATCGAGTTGATCAGCAGCGCGGTCGTGAGCTCAAGCGCGAAGAACGCGGTGAGGATCGCCGCGGCGATGACCATCCGCGAGACGCGGGCATCGACCGACCCGTGATCATGTCCGGCACCCATGCCAGCAATATATGCAGAAATACGCATATGTCAAGGACTCCGTCGCGCGCCGCCCGGCTCCGGCACGGGACGTCAGAGCCAGGCGGACCAGAACCGGGTCAGCGCGCTGCCGGCGCCCACCAGCTGCCGCGGCACACCGGAGAAGTCGAAGAACCACAGCACGACGTTCCAGAACCACTGGTTGAGCCCGGGTGCCAGCAGCAGGATCAGCAGGATGAAAAAACCCCACTGCTTGGCGGGCTGCAGCGCGCGCTGGGTGTCGGGGCTCAGGTGCGGTTCCAGCGCGCCGTAGCCGTCGAGGCCGGGGATCGGCAGCATGTTGAGCACGAACGCGGTCACCTGCAGGAAGCCCAGGAACGCCACCGCAGACCAGAACACCGAGCGCTGTGGGTCACGCATCGACGCGGTGAGGGTCAGCAGCAAGATCGCGAAGACCAGGTTGGTGGCCGGCCCTGCGAGGCTGACCAGCGTCTTCTGGCGTTTGGTCATGAACGACGTGCGCACCCACACCGCGCCGCCGGGCAGCCCGATACCGCCGATCGCGATGATCAGGATCGGCAACCCGATCGACAGCAGCGGGTTGGAGTACTTGAACGGGTTCAGGGTCAGGTAGCCCCGGACGGGAACGTCGTGGTCACCGAAGCGCCACGCGGTGAAGGCGTGGGCGAACTCGTGCAGGCACAACGTCACCACCCAGCCGGCGATGACGAAGACGAACACCCCGACGTAGGCCAGCGGTTCTGCCGCGTCGGCGGCCACCCACGCCAGCGCCCCGCCGAGCGCCGTCAGCGCGACGATCGCCAGGAAGATCGGGCTGGGGCGCACCGACTGGTTCAGCGGACGGACGGTCACGACTCGGACGCTACCGATCCCGCCAGTTTCGCCCAAAGGGACAACCGGGCGAAAAAGTGCGAGAGAAGTCCGCCGTTTCGTCGATCTCGGCGCGGCGCATCGCATCAGCCGACCCGCAGCCAGCCTTCGGTGTGCCGGTAGAACGTCGAGCGCCGTACCGGCCGCGGCGCCGGCACCCCGTCGCGCAGGACGACCGCACCCGTCGTGCCCAGCTGGACGGCGCGGCCGGTGACCCAGCGCAACCGGCCTCGGCGCAGCACCGCCGCACGCAGCCCGGGCAGCGTCGGCGTGGGTGTGACGCGGACCCCGGCCGCCTCCCCGTCGAACAGCACGGTGTCGTCGACGACGGCCTCGCCGTGCAGCGCAGCGCCGACCGGGTCGCCGTGCCATTCCGCCGCGCCGACGATCACGGTGCCGGTTTCGTCGCGGATGAGCGGCACCCGCGTGGCGACACCGCGCAGCGCGCGACGTGCCTGCCAGCAGCGCCGCACGTGCGCGACCTCGACGTCGAGCCGGTCGGTGCGCAGCAGCCGCGTCAGCACGCCCGCCAGTTCGGCATGGGCCCCGACGACGATCATCCGGCGGCACGGGGCGTCGGGCGTGTCGGCAACGGGCAAACCGCGCAGCGCGCGGGGCAGTTCGCGGCCGCCGAACAGCAACACCACGGCGTCAGCGGCGCTCAACGCGGCTCCTCACATGGGGCTGGGATAAGGTAGCTCACCGGCTGCAAAGTGTTGATGCAAGAGTAGCGGGACTGCGAGGACCGAGCCATGCCGGCAATCGTGCTCATCGGCGCCCAATGGGGCGACGAGGGCAAAGGAAAAGCCACCGATCTACTCGGTGGGCGTGTCCAGTGGGTGGTGCGCTACCAGGGCGGCAACAACGCCGGCCATACCGTCGTGCTGCCCACCGGCGAGAACTTTGCCCTTCACCTGATCCCATCGGGGATCCTCACCCCCGGCGTCACCAACGTCATCGGCAACGGTGTGGTGGTCGATCCCGGTGTGCTGCTCACCGAGCTGAAGGGGCTGGAGGACCGCGGCGTCGACACCGAGCGGCTGCTGATCTCCGCGGACGCGCATCTGCTGATGCCGTATCACGTGGCGATCGACAAGGTCGTGGAACGCTACGCGGGCAGCAAAAAGATCGGCACCACCGGCCGCGGTATCGGCCCCTGCTACCAGGACAAGATCGCCCGCATCGGAATTCGTGTCGCCGATGTCCGCGATCCCGTGCTGCTGGTCGAAAAGATCGAAGCCGCACTGGAATTCAAGAACCAGGTGTTGGTCAAGATCTACAATCGCAAGGCCATCGAGACCGACGAGGTGGTCGAGAACCTGCTGGAGCAGGCCGAGGGGTTCAAACAACGCATCGCCGACACCCGCTACCTGCTGAACGCGGCGCTAGAACAGGGTGAGACGGTTCTGCTGGAAGGTTCGCAGGGCACGCTGCTCGACGTCGATCACGGCACGTATCCCTATGTGACGTCGTCGAATCCGACGGCCGGTGGCGCGGCGGTGGGATCGGGAATCGGCCCGACACGGATCACCACGGTGCTGGGCATCCTCAAGGCGTACACGACGCGGGTGGGTTCTGGCCCGTTCCCCACCGAGCTGTTCGACGAGTACGGCGAGTACCTGTCAAAGGCCGGCGGCGAGGTCGGCGTGACGACGGGCCGTCGGCGCCGCTGCGGGTGGTTCGACGCGGTGATCGCGCGCTACGCAACACGTGTCAACGGCATCACCGACTACTTCCTGACCAAACTCGACGTGCTGTCCAGCCTGGAGACCGTACCGGTGTGCGTGGGCTATCGGGTCGACGGCAAGCGCTTGACCGATATGCCGATGACGCAGTCCGATATCGCCCGCGCCGAACCGATCTACGAGGAGATGCCGGGCTGGTGGGAGGACATCTCCGGGGCCCGCGAGTTCGACGATCTGCCCGCCAAGGCGCGTGACTACGTGCTGCGGGTCGAAGAGCTTGCCGGAGCTCATGTTTCGTGCATCGGCGTCGGCCCGGGGCGCGACCAGACCATCGTGCGCCGCGATGTGCTGGCGGCCCGCGCGTGAGCGATGATCCGCACCTGATCGATCCCGACTATGCCAAACACGGTGGCTTTCCCGATTTCGCGCCCGCGGAGCCGGGACCCGGTTTCGGACGGTTCCTGACCGCGATGCGTCGGCTGCAGGACCTTGCCGTCTCCGCGGATCCCGACAGCGACACCTGGGACCAGGCCGCCGACCGCGCAGAGGACTTGGTTCAGCTGCTCGAGCCCTTCGAGGCGCCCGAAGGCGTCGGCCCCGCCAACCGGGTTCCGTCGCTGCCCGGCGCGGGCAGCCTGCTGATGCCGCCGTACCGGGACGTCACCCTGCGCCCCGAGGGGGTCGAGCTCACCGTGCAGTTCAGCCGCTTCTCGGTGGGTGGCAACTCCGCGGTGCACGGCGGCGTGCTGCCGTTGCTGTTCGATTCGGTGTTCGGCATGGTCATCCACGCCGTGGGGCGCCCGATCAGCCGTACCGCGTTCTTACACGTCGACTACCGCAACGTGACCCCCATCGACACCCCGCTGACCGCACGCGGCTGGATGCGAGAGGCCGAGGGCCGCAAGGCGTTCGTCAACGCCGAGCTGCGCGACCCCGAGGAGAACCTGCTCGCCGAGGCCAACGGGCTGATGATTCGCCTGCTGCCGGGCCAGCCATGACCACGCCCGCGCGACACCGGCTTTCCACACCCCGCGCAGCGGCGCTCGCCGGGGTGATGTTCGCGGTGCTGTTCACCACCGTGATCGTGTTGATGCGCACTGGCGTGCCCGACGGCGGCGATGCGCGGGCCCGGGTGGCCGCGATCCTGATGCCGTTCGCGGGCATCGCGTTTCTGTGGTTCATCGGTGTGGTGCGCGACGGCTTCGGCGGCTTCGAGGACAAGTTCTTCTCGACCGTGTTCATCGGCAGCGGGTTGCTGTTCCTGGCAATGATGTTCGCCGCGTCGGCGACGAATATGGCTGCCGCACACGGCAACGGCGAGACGGCCGAGTTCGCCCACGAGCTGATGCTCGCGTTCGCCAAGACGTACGGGTTGCGGATGGCGGCGGTGTTCATGATCACGCTGGCCACCATCTGGCTGAAGACCAACCTGATGCCACGCTGGCTGGTGGTCGCCACTTACCTTGCCGCGGTCGGCATCCTGGTGGCCAGCGACACCTCCATGTGGCTGGTGCTGGCGTTCCCGCTGTGGGTGCTGTTCGTCAGCGTGCTGCTGCTCACTCGACGAGCCGGAGCGCTTGTGACGGACACAGCTTGACGGCTTCTTCGACGTTGTGCAGTTGGTCCTCGGGCACCTCGCCGGTCTGGACGGCTCCGCCGTCCGCGTCGACGAGCACCACCACGATGCCGTCGTCGTCCTGATCGAACACCGCGTCGGCGACCATCACGCAGTTACCCGCCTGGATGCACACCTCGCGATCCGCTTGAACTCTCACTTGCTCATCTCCATGCCACCCTCAACGACTTCAGACCGTAGATGAAGTGAAATGACCGGAACTGGACATCCGCGAAATCCTCGGCCAACTCCAGCGTCGGAAACCGGCGCAGCAGCGCGGGAAACGCGATGCGCATCTCCATCCGGGCCAGCGGCGCGCCGAGGCAGTGATGAACCCCGTGGCCGAACCCGAGATGCCCGATCGCGCCGCGCCGGATGTCGAGCACCTCGGGCGAGTCGATGAAATCGGGGTCGCGATTGCCTGCAGGCAGTGAGACGAAGACGAGTTCGCCCGCCGGGATCGGCACCCCGGCCACTTCGACGTCGGTGGTGGTGTACCGCGGGATCGCGTTGTGCACGATCGACAGCCAGCGCATCAGCTCCTCCACCGCGGGCGCGACCGCGGTCGGGTCGTCGCGCACCGCGGCCAGCTGTTCGGGATGGCGCAGCAGGGCCAATGTGCCCAGCCCCAACATGTTCGACGTGGTCTCGTGGCCGGCCAGCAGCAGCAGGCTGGCGATACCGACGAGTTCGTCGTCGGTGAGTTCGGCGCCGTGTTCGCGCACCAGCATGCCCAGGATGTCATCGCCGGGATTTCGCCGGGCATGCTCCACCAGCGAGCCCATGTAGGCGCGGCTCTGCCGCTGCAGGTCCACCCGTTCGGCGATGGGGATGGACAGGTCGAGTTGACGTGCGCTGCGCTGTTGGAATTCGGCGCGGTCGCCGTAGGGCACTCCGAGCAACTCGCAGATCGCCAGCGAGGGGATCGGCAGCGCGAAGGCGTCCACCAGGTCGACGGGCGGACCGGCTTTTGCCATCGCGTCGAGCTGCTGATCGACGATCTGGGCGATGCGCGGCTCCAGGCGCTTCATCCTGCGGATGGTGAACTCCGGGGTGAGCATGCGGCGCAGCCGCTGGTGCTCGGGCGGGTCGAGGCCCAGCAGGTTACCGGAGCGGGCCTTGGCCAACTCCTCCTCGGAAAGCGTTGGCGCGCCGGGCAGCACGAAGCCGGCCGGGCGGGTGTTGGAGAACCGTTCGTGGTCCGACAGCACGGCCTTGACGTCGTCGTGGCGGGTGACCAGGTAGACCCGCATGCCGAGCGAGTTGGTCGAGACCGACACCCCGGCGCTCTGCCGGATCTCCCGCAACGCCGGCGTCGGGTCGAACCCGTCGCGGCGCATGTGCAGCGGCGGTACCGCGACGGTTTCGGTCATGTTCTCGACGGTACCCGCGAGGCGTCGTTGGCCCCGAGATCGACGTTTTGGACGCTTTTACTCGCACTATCTGTGCGATTTGTCCCGTCGGGCCGGAGAGTGGGCGTCCGACTCCTTGACCCACGGAGCAGGCCACCAGATGCGCGGGCCGATCAGCGTGAACAACGCCGGGATGATCACCGTGCGCACCAGGAAAGTGTCCAGCAGGATGCCGAGCCCGACGATGATGCCCACCTGGGTCAACACGATCAGCGGCAACACCCCAAGGACGCAGAACACCGCCGCCAGCACGATCCCGGCGCTGGTGATGACGGCGCCGGTGGCCGAAACGGCACGCACGATGCCGTCGCGGGTGCCGTGCTCGGGGGTCTCTTCGCGCGCACGGGTGACCAGGAAGATCGTGTAGTCCACGCCGAGTGCCACCAGGAACAGGAACGCGAACAGCGGCGCGGTGTTGTCCAGCGCGGGAAAACCGAAGAGGTGCACGCTGGCCCAGCCGCCCAGGCCGAGCGCGGCCAGCGCGCTGAGCACCGTCACCGCCACCAGGACCAGCGGCGCCAGCGCCGACCGCAACAGCACGTACAGCACCGCCAGCACCACGACCAGGATCGCAGGTATCACGACCAGCCGGTCATGGCCCGCCGCGGCGCTGGCGTCCCGCGCGGTGGCATCCGAGCCGCCGACCAACGCGTCGTCGTCCACCGCGCTCACCGAGCCGCGAAGATCGTCGATGATGTTGAACGCCGCGTCGGAGGCCGGTTCGGCGTCGAGCACCACCGACCACTGCGTGAGCCCGGAGGGGCTTTGGCCCGCCGGTGTCACCGACACCACCCCGGGGGTGTCGGTGATCGCGCGTTCGACCTCGGCGGCCCGTGCGGTGGGAGCGACGACGTGCGTGGGATCGGTCAGGCCGCTGGGGAAGTGTTCTGACAACCGCTCGTATCCGGTGACGGACTCGGCCTGCACCCGGAACTGTTCGGTCTGCGAGAGGCCGACCGGCGTGTTCCACACCCCGATGCACAACAGCGCCAGCCCCGCGATGGACACCGCGACGACGCGGCCGGGACGGCGGGCCACCGATTCGGCGATACGGTGCCAGACCCCGCTGTCGGTAAGGGGTTTGGCGCCCAGCTGGGGGACGAACGGCCAGAACAGCCGCCTGCCGAACAGCCCCAGCAGCGGCGGCAGTACCAGCAGCACATACACCGCCGCGACGATCAGACCCGCCGCGGCCTGCACGCCGAGGCTGCGCACGCTCGGCGACGAAGCGAACACCAGCGTCAGCAGCGCCAGCACCACGGTCGCGTTGCTCGCCAGGATCGCCGGCCCGGCCTGGCGCACCGCGACGGCCAACGCCTCTCGGTGGTTCTCGTTGCGGCCCAATTCCTCTCGATACCGGGAAATGAGCAGCAATGCGTAGTTGGTGCCGGCGCCGAACACCAGCACGCTGGTGATGCCCGACGTCGACCCGTCCGGGCTCATGCCGACGGCCTGAGCCACGGCGGTGCCCAGCACCGCGGCCACCCGGTCGGCGAACCCGATCACGGCCAACGGCACCAGCCACAGCACCGGCGAGCGGTAGGTGATGATCAACAGCAGCGCGACGACGGCGGCCGTCACCGCGAGCAGCGTGATGTTGGCACCCGAGAACGAGTTCGCGATATCGGCGCCGAACGCCGGGCCGCCGGTGACCTCGGCGCGCAGATCCGGCGGCAGCCCGGCCGCGGCGTCGCCGCGCAGCTGTTTGACCGCGTCGTTGAGCTCGAAGCCGGACAGGTTGGAGTCCAGCGGCACGGCTGCCAGCGCGGCCTGGCCGTCTTCGGAAACCTGAGCGGGCCATTTCCGGTCGACGGCGTCGACGTCGGCCGGGCTCAGCGCGGCGCCGTCGGTGCGGGTGACGACGATGATCGCCGGTGCGCTGTCCCCTCCGGGGAACTGCGTGCGCAGCGCGTCGACGCGGGCGGACTCGGCGGAGTCGGGTACCGGCACCGGCGAGCGCCCGCTGGAGTCGTCACTGCCGATCAGGGCCATCAGGACGCCGGAGAGTGCGACCACGAGCACTGCCAATACCCAGGACACGCGCCGCGACATCTCTCCAATATCTCAGAGACGGGCATGAGCCCGCCGAACCGTTCATCTGGCAGGCTGGACATCGCGATGAGTGACACGACGCAGGACGACGCAGCCGACGGGTCCGCAGCAGCGGCGAACTCGACGGTGATGCTGCTCGGCGCCGGGGAGCTGGGCCGTGAGTTGGCGCTGGCGTTTCAGCGGCTGGGCGCCGACGTCATCGCTGTGGACCGCTACGCCGACGCGCCCGCGCACGGGGTAGCCGATCGGTCCGTCGTCGCCCAGATGAACGACGCCGACGCGCTGACCGCGCTGATCGAGAAGGAGAGCCCGCGCTACATCGTGGCCGAGGCCGGACTGATCGCCGCGGATGCGTTGATCGCCGTCGCCGAGCGCGGCGACGTGGAAGTGTTCCCCACCCCGCGCAGCACCCGGCTCGCACTGGACCGGGAGGGTCTGCGCCGGCTGGCCGCCGATGAACTGGGTCTGCCGACCGCGCCGTTCTGGTTTGCCGGCTCGGTCGATGAGTTGACCGCGGTGGCCCAGCACGCCGGTTTTCCGCTGCTGGTCAAGCCCGTTTTTGCGGCGGCGGGCGACGGTGAGTCGGTGCTGTTGCGGGCCGAGGATGTCGAGCCGGCCTGGCAGCGCGCCGTCGTGGCCGGAAGGATCCCGCACAACCGGGTGATGGCCGAGACGATCGTCGACGTCGACTTCGAGGTCACGCTGCTGACCGTTCGGACGACCGGTCCGACGGGGCCGGTCGTGCACTTCTGCGAGCCGATCGGGCACCGCCAGGTCGACGGGGGTGTGCTGGAGTGCTGGCAGCCGCAGCCGATGCCGTCGGCGGCGCTGGACGTCGCGAAGTCGATCGCTGCGCGCATCGTCAACTCGCTGGGCGGGCGCGGCGTGTTCGGCGTCGAACTGCTGGTGCGCGGTGACGAGGTGTACTTCGACAGCGTGCGGCCGCGTCTGCACGACAGCGGACTGGTGACGCTGCGCTCGCAACGACTTTCGGAGTTCGAACTGCACGCCCGCGCGATCCTCGGCCTACCGGTGGACACCATCATGATCTCTCCGGCCGCCGCGGAAGTAACCTACGCCGGCGCCGAATCGACCGCCGGCACCGGCGTTGATCCGCAGATCGTGCTCGCCGATGCGCTGACCGTGGCCGAAAGCGACGTGCGGTTGTTCAACCGGCCCGACGACGGCGAGACGCCGCGCCGTCTGGGGGTGGCGATGGCAACCGCCGCCGATCCGATCGTGGCGCGCGACCGCGCCAAGCGCGTCACGACCGCGCTGCGGGGGCTCTGGTAGCCATGTCCGAGCCCACCCCGGCCGACCGGCCGACGATGACGCCGTTCCTGGCGGCGCTGGGGGTCTTCGTGCTCGTCGTGGTCGGAATCGCTCTGTTCAATCTGCTGGGCGACGACGAGCCGTCCGCCGAGGCTCAGGTCGCCCGCGCGGCGGTCGGCCAAAACGATGCGCTGCAGCGGCAGAGTTACGCCGATTTCGGTTCCTACACCTGTGCTGCCGAGCGGGGTACCGAAGCTGACCTGCTTGCCGGTCAACGGAATTCGGTCGATTCGCGCGGTGAGCGGTTTGTCGACGACGTCACCGATGTCACAGTGCAGGGCGACCGCGCCAGCGCCAAGGTGACCTACCACTTCGACAAGGCGCCGGACGCCAAAACCAGTGTGAACATGAACTTTGTCCGCGAAGACGGGGCATGGAAGGTCTGTTCAGCTGGCCCCAGGTAGCTGTGGGACACTTCGGTCCGTGAGCTATGCCGGAGACATCACACCGCAGGAGGCCTGGGCGCTGCTGACCGACGACCCAGAGGCGGTACTGGTGGACTGTCGCACCGCGGCCGAGTGGCACTTCGTCGGGGTTCCCGATCTTGCCACGCTGCAGCGCGATGTCGTGTTCATCGAGTGGAACCGCACGGACGGAACTCACAACGAGGCGTTCGTCGACGACCTCGTCCAACAGATCGGCGACGCAGGCAACCGCCCGGTGGTGTTCCTGTGCCGCTCGGGTAACCGCTCGATCGGCGCGGCCGAGGCCGCCACCGCAGCCGGCATCGCGCCGTCCTACAACGTGCTCGACGGGTTCGAGGGCCACCTCGACGAGCACAGACACCGCGGCAGGAGCGGCTGGAAGGCGGTCGGCCTGCCCTGGACGCAGTCATGAGCGGCCCCGACACCGACCACGACGAGGTGCCGTCGGTGCGCCGCCCAGCCGAACTGCCCAACGGCGTCGGCCAGGCCACCATCGGGGTGCGCGGGGGGCTGCTGCGCTCGCAGTTCGAAGAAACCGCCGAGCCGATATACCTGACGTCGGGATACGTCTACGCGTCGGCCGCCGAGGCCGAGAAGTCGTTCACCGGTGAGATCGACCGCTACGTGTACTCCCGCTACGGGAACCCGACCATCTCGATGTTCGAGGAGCGGCTGCGCCTGATCGAAGGTGCGCCCGCGTGCTTTGCGACGGCCACCGGGATGGCGGCGGTGTTCACGTCGCTGGGGGCGCTGCTGGGCGCCGGTGACCGTCTGGTCGCCGCGCGCAGCCTGTTCGGGTCGTGCTTTGTGGTGTGCAACGAGATCCTGCCGCGATGGGGGGTGGAGACGGTCTTCGTCGACGGTGAGGACCTGTCCCAGTGGGAAGAGGCGCTGTCGGTCCCGACCACGGCGGTGTTCTTCGAGACCCCGTCGAACCCGATGCAGTCGTTGGTCGACATCGCCGCGGTGTGCGACCTGGCCCACGCAGCGGGTGCAAAAGTGGTGCTGGACAACGTGTTCGCGACGCCGATCCTGCAGCAGGGTTTTCCGTTGGGGGTCGACGTCGTGGTGTATTCGGCCACCAAACACATCGACGGGCAGGGCCGCGTCCTCGGCGGGGCGATCCTGGGGGACAAGGCCTACATCGATGAACCGGTGCAGAAGCTGATGCGGCACACCGGCCCGGCGATCAGCGCGTTCAACGCCTGGACGCTGCTGAAAGGGTTGGAGACGTTGTCGGTTCGGGTGGATTACCAGAACACGTCGGCGCAGCGGATCGCCGAGTTCCTCGAGAATCATCCCGCCGTCAGCTGGGTGCGATACCCGTTCCTGGAATCCCATCCGCAGTACGACCTGGCCAAGCGGCAGATGACCGGCGGCGGCACTGTCATCACGTTCGAGCTCGCAGGCGCCGGCGGTGCCGGCAATCCAGCCACGGCCAAACAGCGCGCGTTCGAGGTACTCGACAAGCTGCAACTGGTCGACATATCCAATAACCTGGGCGACGCCAAGTCGCTGGTCACCCACCCCTCCACCACCACCCACCGCGCGATGGGCCCCGAGGGCAGGGCGGCGATCGGCCTCGGCGACGGGGTGGTGCGAATCTCGGTGGGGCTGGAGGACACTGACGATCTGATCGCCGACATCGACCAGGCGCTGAGTTAGTTGTCACGGCGGACGGACGCGAAAAAGGCGCGGCGACGCAAGCGGCGCGCGGCGCGTGACGAGCGTTGGGTGCCCTACTCCGTCATGGACGCGATGTCCGAGGACATCGAACTGGCTGCGGTGCTCGAGGAGTTCGACAAGCGAATCACCGAGCGCGGCTGGGTATTCGACGACGAATCCTCTGACGACGAGTCGGCATTGTGGTGTTATCCACCGTCACAAGCCGACGTCGTGGACGACGAGATCGTCGACATGACGACGATCGTGTTGGTGGCTGCCGACGGGGCAGACGTCGTCCACGTGGTGTTCGTCGGCACCAGCGATGACTACCAGTTCGGCTTCGAGGAACTGTTCGAGAACCTCGATGCCGTCGAGGCGTACCGCAGCGGGGATCCGCGCCCGGTGTTCGGGTCCTGAAGCTTTAACGGCGCCACGAACGTTCCTTACCACTCGAACTTCTGGCCGAAATTCGAGCGGTAAGGAACGTTCGCGCGGCATGGAACCGGGCGCCGGGCCACGCGCGTCTTATACCCATGGGCCCATTCATTGGTTCGGAAGCGGTGGCCGCCGGAGTCGTCAACCGGTACCAGCTGGCCACCCGACACGACGCAGTGTTTCGCAACGTGTACGTACCCAGCGGATACGTCGTCACGGCTGTCGACAAGGCAGTGGCGGCGTGGCTGTGGTCGGAGCGGCGCGCCACCGCTGCCGGTCTTTCCGCCGCCGCGCTGCACGGCACGCTATGGATCGACGCGCACCTGCCTGCCGAAATCAATCAGCCACATCGCCACAAGACCACGGGAATCTTGCTGCACTCCGACAAGCTCGCGGACGACGAGGTATGTGTCGTGAACGGTATACCGGCGACCACCCCCGCACGAACGGCCTACGACCTGGGACGTCGCCGTGGGCTCACCACAGCCGTGATCCGGCTCGACGCGCTGATGCAGGCGACCGAGCTCAAGCCCGCTGACATCCAGTTGCTCGCCGATCGCCACCGCGGTGCACGGGGCATCGTCCAGTTGCGTGAAGCAATCAGCCTGTCCGATGCCGGTGCGGAGTCGCCCCAGGAGACGCGTACCCGACTGATCCTGACGCAGGCCGGGTTGCGGCCGACGTGCACGCAGCTCGAGGTCTTTGATGAATGGGGTGATTTCGTCGGCCGCATCGACATGGGCTGGGACGAGTGGCGGGTCGGCGTGGAGTACGACGGGATTCAGCACTGGACGGACCCCCGGGTCCGGGAGAAGGACATCGAGAAGCAGGCCAAATTCCAGGGTTTGGGATGGCGGATCATTCGCGTCAGCGCGAACATGCTCCGCAACCGTCCCCATGTCGTCATCGGTCGCACTCGAGCGGCTTTGCGTGCCGCGGGCGCATCAATGTGAACCCGCCGCGAACGTTCCTTACCACTCGAAACTTCCGCGAAAGTTCGGGCGGTAAGGAACGTTCGCGCCGCATGGAAGCGGTCGGCGGGCTACTTCTTGTCCGGTCCTTCTACCACGCCCTGGGCGGCCTGCGCGCGCTGCTCATAGCCCTGCCGCGCAGAGGTGTCGAACTCGAGGAACACCCGGTCCAGGCCGAGTTTCTTGTTCAGCCACCGGCGTCCGCGCGGCCCGAGCATCTGGGCGGCCTGCGCGGTGAAGCGCAGCGGAGGTGGAACCGACACATGGGTTTTCGGTTTCTGCAGGGTCTTGACGACCGCCGCGGCGATGTCCTCGGGCTCCACCGGCTTGATGGCTCCGCCGCTCTTGGTGCCCGAGATCAGCTCGGTGTTGGTGAACGGCGGCATGACGACCGAGACGTCCACGCCGTGCGGGGCCATCTCGTCGGCCAGCGCGGCCGACAGCCCGACCACGCCGAACTTGGCGCCCACGTACACGACCTGACCGGGCACCGGGATCAGCCCGGACAGCGAGGCGATGTTGATGATGTGGCCGCTGCGGCGCGCGATCATCCCCGGCAGTACCAGCTGGCAGCCCGCGATCACGCCGTACAGGTTCACCTCGATCGAGGACCGGATGGACTGCTCGGACTGCTCGAGGAACGGCCCGATCGGCATCACGCCGGCGTTGTTGATCAGCACATCGATATGGCCGCCGCCGTCGGTGCGGGCCTTGTCCAGAAACGTCGCGAACGACTCGCGGTCGGTGACGTCGAGCGGATAGCCCGACACCGGGCCGAGCTTGGTGAGCTGGGCGACGGCCGATTCCTGGAACGCCACGTCACGGTCGCCGATCACCACCCGCGCGCCGTGTTCCAGCAGCGCTTTGGCGGTCGCATATCCGATGCCGCGGGCAGCCCCGGTGATGGCGATGGTCTTGCCCCTGATGTTGTCCATGCGGCCGAACTTTACACGTGTCAAGTTCGGGGTGAAAGTGCGCAGGGATGCACCCGACCGCGGTATCCACCCGGCGAAGTTCGCGAAGCAAGTCCTTGGTGGCCTAAGTAAGTACTTGCTACCTTGTGTTGCATGGGTCGCACGGGTCAACGACAGGGGGCGCAGATGGCGGGTTCCGACGACGCCGAAACCGTCGAGGTGCTGATCCTGGGTGCGGGGCTGTGCGGTGTCGCCGCGGCCGTCGAACTCGGCCGCGCGGGCATCGACGATGTCGTCATTGTCGAGCGTGCGGGCAGCGTTGGCGGTACCTGGCATCACAACACGTATCCGGGGTGCGCGGTCGACATCCCGTCCCACGTGTACAGCTTCTCGTATGCGCTCAAGCCCGATTGGTCGCGTGTGTACGGCACCCGCGCCGAGTTGGAGGCCTACATCGGCGCTGTGGTCGACGACTTCGGTGTGCGCGACAAGGTGCGGCTCCACACCGAGGTGCTCGACGCGCAGTGGGACAACGCCGACGGCCGCTGGAATATCGTGACGGATCGCGGCGTGTTCCGGGCGCGGTTCTTCGTGATCGCCGCCGGCCCGCTGCACGATCCGGTCATTCCGAAGCTACCCGGCCAAGACCTGTTCCGGGGCAGGGCATTTCATTCGTCGGCCTGGCCCACCGATCTCGACCTCAGCGGCCGTACGGTCGTGGCGATCGGCACCGGTGCGTCGGCGATCCAGTTCGTACCGGCGGTGCAGCCGCAGGTCGCCAAACTCACGCTCGTGCAGCGCACCCCGTCGTGGGTGTTGCCGAAACCGGACTGGGAGATCTCGGCGACCTCGAAGCGGTATCTGACTCGAATCCCGCTGCTGATGAAGCTCATCAGGCTGGTCACCTGGCTGCTCATGGACGCCTTCACCACCGCGGCCATCCGTTCACAGCGGTTCGCCGGCGCCGTGTTGGGGTCTATCTGCCGAATGCACATCCGCCGGTGGATCAAGGACGATGCGACGCGACGGGCGTTGACGCCTGCCTACCTGCCGACGTGCAAGCGGCTCTGCTTTTCCAACGACTATTACCGTGCGCTTGCCCAGCCCAACATCGACTTGGTGACCTCGCCGGCCGTCGGATTGCGCGAGCATTCCGTAGTGACTGCGGACGGCCGCGAAATACCAGCTGACACAGTCATTTACGGCACCGGATTTCACACGATGCAGCACCATCCCGTCGCCGAACGTATCCGCGGCCGGTCCGGCGAGACGTTGGCCGAAGTATGGAAGGGCGATCCCAAGGCGTACCTGGGCACCACGATCAACGGGTTTCCCAACGCGTTTCTGATGTTCGGGCCCAACGTCGGCACGTTGTCTGGCTTCACGATGGCCGAGGCGCAGGCCACCTACCTCGTCGGCGCCATCAAAGAAACCAATCGCCTCGGGGTGCCCGCACTCGAGGTGTCGGCTGCGGCGCAGGAGCGGTTCGTCGCCGAGGCCGACGAGATGTTGGACAAATCCACGTTCGCCCTCGGTGGCTGCGACAGTTACTACCTCGCCGACGGTCACCGGCGGGTGTCGTTGCCCTGGCCCGGGACGATGTTTTCGCTCACCAGGCGGCTTCGCACATTCGATGCGGCGTCCTACGAGCCCGTCGGAGCCGCGGGATAAGTCAGCGCTCTGGCGGGGTTCCCACGCCGTGGATGAGCATGGACGTGATCGCCTCTGCCGTTGCGGCACGATCGCGCTCACGCGCATTCAGCCGGTCGGCGGTGGCGACGAACCATGCCATCCCGACGGCCAGCCGAACCATCAGCGCGACGTCGAAGTCCTTGTGCCGCCATGCCGAAAGGTTCGCCTCGACGACACGCTCGATGTCATTGAGCGCCGGGTCGATGCGGTTGCGGAAATACTCCCCGGCGCGGTCGGCCTGCCCGAACAGCATGACGCCCATCAGCGGACCGATCTCGTCCATGACCCCAAGCAGATCGAAAATGAAGCGATAGGTCCGGTCGTACATCACCGTGCCGGTGGCATCGAACTCTTCTGGAGGGGCGCCGGATAACTCGACGACCTTGTTCACCGCCTCCTCGAGCGGTGCGGCGACCGCAGCTTCGAACAACTCCTCTTTCGACCCGAAGTGGCGGTAGAGCAGCGCCTCGTTCACCCCCGCCGCGGCTGCCAGATCTCGCGTGCGGGCGCCGTCGAACCCGGTCTGCTCGAATACTTGGCGGGCGGCCTGGATGATCTGCTGTCGGCGTTCGTCGGCGGAGAGGCGCGGCTGCGGATTCGAGTAGGGGGCGCGGCTACGAGCCGATCTAGACGGCACCGGCAGCCCGCGTGGTAAGTGAATACTTCACCCGCTGAGTATAGGGACCTCTCCTCGCCAACCGCGGGATCGGCCGAACCCCCAGCCGTGCGCGGTAGGGTCGCGTGCGAAGTGCCGCATCCTCAACCTCGTTTCGTATCGGTGGGCCAGGACGACCCGCTGGCCCAGCCGCTGCTCGCCGAGTTGGCGGTGGAATACGCGGGTCGCTACGGCGGCACCGAGGAGCGCGTCATGAAATGGCTGCGTTCGGTTCCGTCGGACGCGTTCGCCCCGCCGAGTGGCGGGCTGCTGATCGGACTGGTCGGTGAGCAACCGGTGACCGGCGGCGGGTTCTGCCGCTTCGACGACGACACCGCAGAGCTCAAGCGCATCTGGACCGACAGCCGGTTCCGGCGCCGGGGCCACGCGCGGGCACTGCTTGCCGCGTTGGAGGCCAAGATCGCTGCGCGCGGCTACCGGCGGGTGTACCTGATGACCGGTGATCGCCAACCGGAGGCCGAAGCGCTTTATTCTGCAACCGGATACACGCGGCTGGACGAGCCGCTGCCCGCCGACGGCGAGGTTTTCCCGGTGGCGTTTGCGAAGACCCTGGACGGGCACCCCTCGCAGATCGGCGCGGCTGACAGCGAGGACACGGAAGTGGGCATGTGACGTTGACGCAGACGACCGTCGGCTGGCTGATCCTGTTGGCCGCCGTCGGAGCGTTTGCGCTCGGAGTCGCGTCGCGGGTATTCATCGGCCGCAGGCGCAACACCCGGGCGGTGCGGGGCCTGGTGCACGCGTTCCGCAAGACCGGCGTGGCACGGGTGCTGTTCGGCCGGTTCCAGGACGACGTGCTCGACGACGACGAACTCGACAGCATGATCCTGATGCCGGCCATCGTGGTGGCGTGCGGCCTGTGCCTGACGGCGATCTTCTTGCTGGGCTACCAGACCCTCACCTGAGAGTCGATCCGCGCCTCGCGGTGTCGGCGGCCTCCCGGATCGACCCGCGCCACACCGGGCCGTGCCCGGGCAGCAGCACCTCGGCGTCGAGCATCGCCAGGGCGTCCAGGCTGCGCACACAGCCGTCCTGGTCGTGGTTGAACAGCGTGGGCAGCAGCTGCGGCCCGCCGCGCGGTGCCAGCGGGTGCCCGGTGACCAGAGCGTCGCCGCTGACCAGCACACCGTCTACGACGTACGAGCAGTGACCGCCGGTGTGGCCGGGGGTGGGAATCGCCATCGGCCGGCCGGGCAGGCGGGCGGCGACGTCCTCGGTGAGCGCCTGGGTGGCCGGGATTCCTTCGCGGATCAGCGCGCCCTTGCGCGCGATGGCCACGCTCCACGCGAGATACCGCGGATGCCAGATGTGTTTGGCGATGTCGACCGGCGAGGCCTGCTCGAGATACTCGCGCTTGGCGTGTCCCACCTCGGCGCCGTGCGAATACACTGGTGTGCCATGGGTTTTGGAAAACCAGATGGCCGACCCGAAATGGTCGATGTGGGCGTGGGTCAACAGGATCGCGCGCAGGTGCTCGACCCCGAAGCCCAGCTGACGCAGCGACGCCAGCACGTCGTTGCGGCTGCCGGGGAACCCGGCGTCGATCAGCAGTACACCGTCGTCGTCGGTGACGAGCGTCCAGTTGACCAGGTCGGTGTGCGCGAAATGGACGTTGTCGGTGATGGCGGTCAGGACCGGGGCCATCCCGCGATTCTAGGTAGTGGAGTAGAAACGAACACGTGGCTGAACTCAAACTGGGATACAAGGCGTCGGCGGAACAATTCGCCCCGCGCGAACTCGTCGAACTGGGCGTGGAGGCCGAAGCGCACGGCATGGACAGCGCGACCGTCAGCGATCACTTCCAGCCCTGGCGCCATGAGGGCGGCCATGCGCCGTTCTCGCTCGCCTGGATGACGGCGGTCGGTGAACGCACCGAGCGGATCGTGCTGGGCACGTCGGTGCTGACGCCGACGTTCCGCTACAACCCCGCCGTGATCGCGCAGGCGTTCGCCACCATGGGTTGTCTATATCCGAACCGGATCTTCCTCGGGGTGGGCACCGGGGAGGCGCTCAACGAGATCGCCACCGGGTACGAGGGTGACTGGCCGGAGTTCAAGGAGCGGTTCGCCCGGCTGCGCGAATCCGTGCGGCTGATGCGTGAGCTGTGGGTCGGTGACCGGGTTGATTTCGACGGCGAGTACTACCACACCAAGGGCGCGTCGATCTACGACGTGCCAGAGGGCGGCATTCCGGTCTACATCGCCGCCGGCGGCCCGGTGGTGGCCAAGTACGCCGGGCGCGCGGGCGACGGTTTCATCTGCACCTCGGGCAAGGGTGAGGAGCTCTACAAGGACAAGCTCATCCCCGCGGTCGCAGAAGGTGCCCAGGCTGCAGACCGCAGCGCCGATGAGATCGACCGGATGATCGAGATCAAGATCTCTTATGACCCCGACCCGGACCTGGCGCTGGAGAACACCCGGTTCTGGGCGCCGCTGTCGCTGACCGCCGAGCAGAAGCACAGCATCGATGACCCGATCGAGATGGAGAAGGCCGCCAACGCGCTGCCCATCGAACAGGTCGCCAAGCGCTGGATCGTCGCGTCAGATCCCGACGAAGCCGTGGAAAAGGTCGGCCAGTACGTGAAGTGGGGCCTCAACCACCTCGTTTTCCATGCGCCGGGGCACGATCAGCGCCGGTTCCTGGACCTGTTTCAGAAGGATCTGGCGCCCCGGCTGCGCCGGCTTGGTTGATCTTGGCGTCGGGCGGCCGGGTATTCGCCGGCCGCCCGGTGGCCCGGTAGACCCGGAACCGTTCGTCGCCCGTCGCGCCGTACACCGAATGCACCAGCGTGCCGAGACCGGCGCCGTCCTGCCACAGGGTGGGGTAGCGCAGGTTCAGCGCATCGGCGTTGCTGATCGTCGGGTTGCTGGCCACGATGTACTGCACGCCGAAATCCCACGGCCGGTTCAGCGCGGGGGCGAAGTCGTAGTCGCTGGTGATCAAGAACTGGCGTGGCCGGTCAGACGCCAACCAGACACCCCACGTGTTGAATGTGTCCATCAGGACTGAGCCGTCGGGTAATTGCTTGCGATCGAAGTAGTCGGCCAGCGCGCGATCGTTGACCATCAGTCGGCGGTACCACTGTTCGTCGGGCGGATACCGGTCGGGGTCGACCAAAGACCGCAAGCCGAACTGGAGTTGCTGATTGCCGATTCGTTCGTCCGACATCGCTGCCACCGTCACCGGAATCCCGATCATCAGCGAAACGCACACCAGTACAGCGCCGACGCGGCTCGCGACATCGTTGACGCGCCACCGAACGTTTTCGCGCGCTGAGTCGGGTTCCCACAGCGCCAGCGCGACACAGATCACCAGCGGGATCGCCAGCAGATAGAACCGGAACCAGCCGAACGTGGCCGACGTGTACTGTCCCCATACTGCGAATGCCAGTACCGGGCCCAGCACCGCGACCGGTACCAGCACGTCGGCCTTTCGGCGCAGCACACTGTGCGCCACAGCGATGGCCACAGCAAGCACGACAAAGGGCTGCATACCGAGGAGCCGGGCAGCGATCACCACCCAATCGCTGGAGGCCGCCTCGGCAAGCGGGCCGCCACGCTCCATGGCCGCGGTCACCTGACTGTCGTTGCCGTACTGCGAGGACAACGTCGCGA
The DNA here is from genome assembly GCF_019645835.1 of Mycolicibacterium holsaticum DSM 44478 = JCM 12374. NCBI lineage: Bacteria > Bacillati > Actinomycetota > Actinomycetes > Mycobacteriales > Mycobacteriaceae > Mycobacterium > Mycolicibacterium holsaticum. The sequence continues at coordinate 4,915,064 of NZ_CP080998.1, read as the reverse complement.
ACAATTCGCCGGAAACCACCCAGCTGGTCATCGCCCAGACGATGAACGCCGCCGCCAACGGAAAGAGCACGATGATCACGCAGAGTATGGCGTTGTTGACTCGTTGCGATCGTCGCGCGGTCTGGAACGCGACGACGCCAACCAGCAGAGCCGCCCCGCATGCGGCGGGGACCGTTTCATAACGGCACAGGTAACCCAGGCCCAAAGCGATACCCGCCCAAGCAAGATCGCCAACGCGGTGGAGGTGCACCCACTGCATGAGGTGGCGGACGCACCAGAGGAGGCAGAAGGTCTCGGCCGCTTCACTCATCCCGGACGCGCCGTAGATGATGATCATCGGCTGCAGCGCGAAGCACCCGACGGCCAACCAGCGCCATGCCGTCCCCACCCTGCGGTCCAACGCGATCCGCCGCACCATCACTGCCGCGCCGGCCATGAACAATGCGCTCTGCACGACGCCGGCCAACCCGTGGGTCTTCAGCTCGGGCCACCACTGACTGAACGGAAGGATCGGGATCTGGACCATGCTGGGCAGTGGGTTCCAGACGAAACCGATGGCCGACAGATGTGGGTGACGGCTCATCACCACGTAGCCGGCGTTGGCAACCCGGCTCGGTGCATCCGGGTCGAACATGTTGAACCGCAACACAAGTACGGCCCCGACAGCGAAGTACAGTCCGGCCAGCACCGCGAACAGGCCCGCTCCCCACGCGCGGCCAGGTTCAGTCGCGGGCATCGGGTCGGCGGCCACGACAATTCCTGCGTCGCCGGCGATGACGGGCCGTTCGGTCATTACCTCACCGGGTTCGGCGTCGCCAGCGGACCATTACCAGCACCAGCGCTGCGATGGCTATCGCGACCCCGGCCGCGATCGACACCCATGCCCACCACTTCCAGGCGTCACCCGGGTATTCGTTCATCAGCCCGCCACCCTCACGGACAGTGAGGTTGACGGTGTGACGTTCGGCCCCGGTGGCGACGACATCGCCGCTCAAAGACGCCCAGCGATTCTCCAGACCGCGGATGTAATTGAACGACTCGGCCACCAGCGACCAATCACCGCTGCCGGAAATCGCCAACACCTTGCGGTCGTTATGGGTGAACGTCTGCACGACGCCCAACGGACCGCCCAGATCCAGATCGGTCTCCGGGTTGGCATTGACGCTGACGGTGTTCGGCGCACCCGGTTGAATCGGCGGCCTCATCCCCGCGTCGGCCAGTTCGCTGCCCCCGGTGACCGCGAGAAGGCCCGTGCCGGCCGAGGCGGCTGCGGCAAACGTCGTGAGCCGCGGGCGCAACGCCACTGTGGTCTGCTGTCCCATCAGGTTGATTGCTTGCGCGGCGTACGTCAGATGGTCGGGGCTGTCGATTGCCACATCGAAGTCAGGTGTGAACGCCATGGGCAGCACCGGGAAACCGCCGCGGTTATGGGTCCCTGGCGTAACGGTCACCGTCGACTGTGGGTCCAGCCAGAAGGTCATGCGATCGTTTGCGGGCGCACATTCCTGGCGCGGGGAATACCGCAACTCGAGTGCCAAACCGACGGTCGAAGTGATCGACTCCGGCGGAATGTCACCTGTCACGTCGAGCACACCGGATCCGTCCAGGACCCGGGTGGCCAGCACCGTCGATCCGGACCGGATCAAGACCGACGCCTCTCCGCCGACCACCGGTGTGTACTTGGCTTTGAGGTGGACCTTCGCGTGGCTGATCGAGCCGAGGGCGAACTTGCTGACGTCGAAGCCGGCGTACAGCGTGCTGGCGCCAAGGACCGACGCCTCACCGGTCATGCCGAGCTGGGCGAACGTCTTGATATTGGTCGCCTTGCTCCGGTCCTCCAGCGCCGAAAGAGTTGCGGCCGAAGGTGTCTGGGCCAGGCTGAAGCGGCGATCGGCAAACAGGTCGACCTGCTGCACGAGCTCTAGGCCACTGCCGGTGATCGCCAGCACCGCGCCGGGGCTACCTGGCTTCTCGACGGTCAGCGCCGCCGTGCCACCATCGCGAATGTCGATCACCCGTCGTGCGATGGCGCTCCCCGGCGGGACCGGGCCATCGGAGTTGTCCACCTCGATGCGCACGGGCATTGGGCGGTACAACTGGGTGAGCTCAGCGACCAGATCAAGCGCGGCCTGCTGCTGACTCTCCGTCGGTGCCGGGCCCACCCGGATCAAGACCTGGTCGAGGTAGCCGGGTAGAAAGTCTGCCACGGTGCGAGGGGCCGGAGTGGGTCCGGAGAACGCCGCGGCGAGTTGGCTCAGCGCCAGCGACGGCGGTTGTGTGCAACTGTCGGCGGCGGCGGCCGTCTTGTCGCGCAGGATGAAATTGAGCTGCGCCTGGCCGTCCTTGACTTCGGCGCGGGAGATGTCGACTTTGAAGGGAACGGTGGCCAGGTCGCCCGGCACCGGGATCGTGCCGAGCACGATGCCGCGTCTGTCGAGAACTTCGATCCGGCCTTGCACCACGTTGATCACCGACCCGATCTGACCGGTCAGCGTCGTGGGTTGCACACCCGAAGGCACGGGAACCGCGACCCCGGTGGCCTGGTTGGCCCCGATCAACTCCAACCGATCGGGCAGTCCCAACTCGGGCCAGACGATCGGCGGCGTCACATTCGAGCCGGGAACATCCTGACCCCTCGGCTCTGCCGAGGCGGCCGGCAGCGCAGGCGCGAGGACCTGCGCCCACAGGGCTGCGACGACGAGGAGGGGAGCCCCCGCAGTCCGGACGAGCGCTTTCACCGAATACCTCCAGCCGATGGTGACGGAGCGTTTGGATGGGTCAGGCCGTGCACGGTCTTCTCCCAGAAGAACGGCCGGAACACCAACTGATAGATGGCTTTAACGGCGGCGACGGCTTGCAGGACCCAGTACAGCGGGGTCAGAAGCGCGGCCGGCCACAGATGCGGTTTGCCGAGCTCCTTGGTGACGACCAAGCCGGAGAACACCGACAACGGGGCGCCGATCAGGAACAACGCCAAGCATACGTAGTAGGTCATCGGCGGAAAGACCATGGCGATGACGGGCGGGCGCCCCAGCACCCAGACCAGCATCGTGAACCAGAAAACCAGGTTGCAGACAGAGGTCAACGGCACCCCGCCGGTCATGTTGAGCAGCCGAAGGATGGACTTAGTGCCGATCTCGCGCCGCAGCCCGGCTGGGTTACGCAGATGCACCAGCATCGTCTGCAGGTAGCCCTTGTACCAGCGGGACCGCTGCCTGATCCAGTTCACCACGTCGGAGTTGGCTTCTTCCAACGTGATCGAGTCCAGGATCAGCGTGCGGTAACCGTGGCGCGCCAGCCGCACCCCGAGGTCAGCATCCTCGGTCACATTGAATTCGTCCCAACCGCCGACTTCGCGCCAGGTGCGGGTGGACATGTGATTAGAGGTGCCGCCGAGCGGGACCACGCAGCGTGCCTTCTCGACGGCGGGCAGGATGACGCCGAACCACTGGTCGTATTCCAGGGAGAACCAGCGGGTGAGCAGGTTCTGGCGCTCGTTGAAGTACCCGAGCCGGGCTTGCAGACAACCGATTTCGTCGGGCAGCCGTCGGAACGCGGCCACCGCGCGGCGCAGTTGCAGGGGGTCGGGGATGTCCTCGGCGTCGTAGATCGTCACCATCTCGCCACGCAGATCCGGTAACGACATCCCGTAGTTGCAGGCTTTCGGTTTCGTCTTCGGCAGGCTGTGGGGGACCAGCACGACGCGCACCGATTGGAGTTCGGCGCCGATCAGCGCCGCCTGGGTCGCGACGTCGTCCTCCTCGACCAACAAGAGCACTTCCAGCTTGTCGCGCGGGTAGTCGAGCTTGCCGACTCCGTTGATCAGGTTCGTCACGATCGACGGTTCGTCGTAGACGGGTAGCAGAACCGTGTACACGGGTAGTTCGTCGTCGGACAGCGCCAACGCTTCTTCGCGGGTCACGCGTACCATCGCCGAGGCTCGAAGACCCTTGAACAACAGGTAGTTTCGGTCCAGCGTGGCCGCCAAATAGAGCAGTGCCACCAGGCCGGTCAACAGTGGTGCGACGATGCGCGGCGCCGCGATCACCGCGCCCACCACGACCGCGCCCAGCAAGCCGAACCGGATCAGCGATGCACGGTTCATCGCCGTGCGCGCGGAGAAGTGGGCCGGCAAGAACGACGATGTAGCGGTCTCAGCCACCTGTCGGTGCCCTGGTCAGCTCGGCGGACTTCTCGAGTTGTCGCGTCAGTTGGTCGGCGCGGCTGATGACCGCCGGGTCTACCTCACCGTCGACGTGGGGCTGCTGCCGTGTGGTCCACAACGCCGGCCTGATCGAGGTGTCCAGCAGGGACAGCGGTGCGGGGGCAGGGGGCATGGCGCGTCCGTCGAACGCCTGGCTGACGATCACGGTGACACGCTCATAGCTGGCGTCTGTGCGCCAGTCCCAGGTGACGGCGTACCAGTGCTGATCCGCGTCGTACGTTGCCGTATCGGCGTTGCTGTGCACGATCCGGGCACCTGCGGGCAAACCGGCCGACGATGGGGCGAGGCGGTACTCCACCGGGCTGAAACTCGGATACCAGACCGCACCGGCGAAATCGTCCAGCACCGCCCTGTTGGGGCTGGACATCACATCGACCGCGGCGGCCGGCCTTCCGACCGAACCAGGAATCGAGTAGCGCACCAGCGTCGCGTCTGCACCCAAGGACTGGGTGATGAAGGGGAACGCGGTGGGCGCCACGAGGCCGGCGCGTGCTGTCCAATCGGCCGCGACGAGGGGCGCATCGGGCAGACGGGAGCCCGGGTAATTGACGACCGCCAGCGCGATGGCGACGACCGTCAGCACCAGAAGCGATATCGGCGAGACCAGCGGCAGCCGGGTTTCAGCCGAATCCGGCGCGTCGCCGCTTGCCGCCATTGCCCGCCTCAGCACAACGACAGTGACGACCGGGAGGACACCCGCGCCGACGATGACCGCGGCGAGCAGGCCGATGTGCGCATCGAGGGATACCACGATGGTGGCTGCCAGAACGAAACAGGAGATCGTCGCGAACAGCCGGTGCCGGAACGGGACAACTTCTGACGCCAAGAACACCGCGACGGCGCCGACAGCCGCGACCAGCAGGGCTGCTGCGTCGTCCGAGCCGCCAAGTGCGGCCGTCGCAAGCAGGAAGGGCAGCGGCGTCGCGCAGCAGACGGCGAACACCCACAGCTTCCACATCCGGACCACGTGGCGGGCGCCGAACAGGATGGCCAGCAGACACCCGAACCACACGACGAAGCCCAGGGACTGCAGACGCCACAGCGAAGACAGGGTCGGCATGCGTTCGCTCAGCAGGTAGATCCCCGTGAAGCAGCCGAACCCCACCACCGCCGCGATGATCCAGTCGGACTCCGCGTCGTCGACCCCGCGCGCCGGCAACTGATAGCCGGTGGCGATCAGCACCATCAGCAGCGGGGTGACCACCATAACTGCCGCGCGCGATCCGGCCGCGGCATCGGCGATGGCTTGGCCGAACATCGAGAAGTACGGAATGAGGGCCAGCGTGGCGGCGATGCAGATCCGCGCGGTGAACGGCAGTTCTGCTACCGACGTGCGCTTTCGCGGGGCGGTGGTGACCGGCGGTTGCGCGGGCACCAAGCTCAAGGTGACGGATCGCGTCGTGAGACCCGTGCGAAGGGCGGTGTCGGTCATGGTCCTCGCAATATTGGGGGCCGCCGACTACACTCCTCGCGGCGCCGTGGATCGTTTGCTGAATCTACACACGCAAGTGAATTTACATAATAGTTAATACGTGTGACATGTTGATACGTCAGATGACGTCTCACGCGCAAACCTATGGTACTTTACTGAGACCAAAATCACATCGGTTTTTTCCCGGGCGGTGGAAACTCTGTGGGAGCGGTCTCGCGGCCGTCGCGTTTCCCGTCCGGCCGCACCCGCGTGCGTGCCCTAGGCTTGACCCGTGCCGCGCGAGCGCTCAACATCGGCGATCTACATCGCGTCCCCCGAGGGCGACACCGGTAAATCGACGATCGCTCTCGGCATCTTGCATCGCCTCACGGCCACGGTCGCGACCGTCGGCGTCTTCCGGCCCATCGCCCGGCTGGGCGAACGACGCGACTACATCCTCGAGCTCCTGCTCGCCCAGGCCACCGCGGACCTGCCCTACGAAGACTGTGTTGGCGTCAGCTACCAGCAATTGCATGACGACCCCGACGCGGCGATCGCCGACATCGTCGATCGCTATCACCAGGTCGCCGAGCGGTGCGACGCGGTGCTGATCGTCGGCAGCGACTACACCGACGTCGCCACCCCGAGCGAACTGTCGACGAACGCGCGCATCGCCGCCAACCTCAAGGCCCCGGTGGTGTTGGCGGTGAAGGCCAAGGACCGCACCCCCGAGCAGGTCGCCCAACTCGTCGACATCTGTGTTGCCGAGGTGGCCGGGCAGCACGCGCATACCGCGGCAGTGGTGGCCAACCGCTGCGATCCGGCTCAGCTGCAGGCGGTGGCCGAGGCGCTCAAGGAATTCGGGCCGCACTGCTACGTGCTGCCCGAGGCGCCGCTGCTGGTGGCGCCGACCGTGCGTGAGTTGCAGGCCGCGGTCGACGGTTCGATGGTGATCGGCGACCCGGCCCTGCTCAACCGCGAGGTGACGAGCATGATGGTGGCCGGCATGACCGCCGAACATATTTTGGAGCGGCTGACCGAGGGTGTCGGCGTCATTGCTGCCGGTGATCGCTCCGACGTGGTGCTGGCCCTGTCGAGTGCACATGCCGCCGAAGGGTTTCCGTCGCTGTCCTGCATCATCCTCAACGGCGGCCTTGAGCTGCATCCGTCGATCGCCGCACTGGTTTCCGGTCTCGGCCTGCGGCTGCCCATCATCGCAACGGAGTTGCGCACCTTCGAAACCGCCAGCAGGGCTGCTGCGACACGGGGCCGGGTGACGATCACCTCGCAACGCAAGATCGACACGGCACTGCAGCTGATGGACACCCACGTCGATACCGCCGAACTGCTGGCGCAGCTTGCTATTCCGATCCCGGACGTCGTCACCCCGCAGATGTTCACCTACCAGTTGCTTGACCAGGCCCGGTCGGAACGCAAGCGCATCGTGCTGCCAGAAGGCGACGACGACCGCATCCTCAAGGCCGCAGGCAGGCTGTTGCGCCGCAAGGTCGCCGATCTGACCATCCTCGGCGAGGAGTCTCAGATCCGTTTCCGCGCTGCCGAACTCGGGGTGGACCTGTCGTCGGCGTCGGTGATCAACCCGCAGACCAGCGACCTGTGCGACAGGTTCGCCGAGCAGTACGCCGAACTACGCAAGAACAAGGGTGTCACGGTCGAGCAGGCCCGCGAGATCATCCACGACGTCTCGTACTTCGCCACCATGCTGGTGTACAACGACATGGTCGACGGCATGGTCTCCGGGGCGCGGCATACCACCGCCCACACGGTGCGGCCCGCGTTCGAGATCATCAAGACCGCACCGGGTGTCTCCACCGTGTCGAGCGTCTTCCTGATGTGTCTGGCCGATCGGGTACTGGCCTACGGTGACTGTGCGATCGTGCCGGACCCGACCGCAGAGCAACTGGCCGACATCGCGATCTCCTCGGCAAGCACCGCTGCGAAGTTCGGCATCGAACCGCGGGTCGCCATGCTGTCGTACTCGACGGGCACCAGCGGATCGGGTGCGGACGTAGAAAAGGTTCGGGCGGCAACGGAACTGGTGCGAGAACGCGCCCCCGACCTGCTGGTCGACGGCCCGGTCCAGTACGACGCGGCGGTGGAGCCGTCGGTCGCCGCGACGAAGATGCCCGACTCGAAGGTGGCGGGCCGCGCGACGGTGCTGATCTTCCCCGACCTGAACACCGGCAACAACACCTACAAGGCGGTGCAGCGTAGCGCGGGCGCCATCGCGATCGGCCCCGTCCTGCAGGGCCTGAGAAGACCCGTGAACGACCTGTCACGGGGTGCACTCGTGCAGGACATCGTCAATACCGTTGCGATCACCGCGATCCAAGCCCAAGGTGGACGATGATGACGTCGCCGACGCGCACGGTCCTGGTCGTCAATTCCGGGTCGTCCTCGCTGAAATGTCAACTGATCGACCCCGACTCGGGCGCATCGCTGGCAGACGGCACCGTGGAACGCATCGGCGAGGATTCTGCGCTGGCCGGAGTGAGCGCCGGCGAACGCGAAGCCCGGCGCGACGGTCCCGCCATCGTCGATCACGAGGCCGCGCTGCGCACCACGTTCGACCTGCTCGAGGAGGTCGGCACCAGCCTGGACGCCGTCAACCTGGTCGCCGTCGGGCACCGAGCGGTGCACGGCGGGCGCAGTTTCTACCAGCCGACGCCGGTGACCGACGAGTTGATCGCCAAGATGCATGAGCTGTCACCGCTTGCGCCCCTGCATAACCCGCCCGGCGTACTCGGCATGGAGGTGGCGCGCAAGATCCTGCCGGACCTGCCGCACATCGCCGTGTTCGACACCGCCTTCTTCCACGACCTCCCCGCCGCCTCCGCCACCTATGCGATCGACCGAGACGTCGCAGAGCAGTGGCACATTCGCCGCTACGGGTTTCACGGCACCTCGCACAAGTACGTCAGCGAGCAGGCGGCGGTATTCCTCGACCAACCCCTGGCGTCGCTGAACCAGATCGTGCTGCACCTCGGCAACGGCGCATCCGCGTCGGCCATCGCCGGCGGGCGTCCCGTCGACACCTCCATGGGCCTGACACCGCTGGAGGGGTTGGTGATGGGCACCCGCCCCGGGGACATCGACCCCGGCATCATCTTCTACCTGGCCCGCACCGCGAAGATGAGCATCGACGAGATCGACGAGATGCTCAACCGGCGCTCCGGCGTGTTCGGCCTCGGCGGCGAGATCGATTTCCGGGAGCTGCACAAACAGATCGGATCCGGTGACACCGCAGCACAATTGGCCTACGACGTGTACATCCACCGGCTGCGCAAGTACATCGGTGCGTACCTGGCGTTGCTCGGGAACACCGACGTCGTCGTGTTCACCGCCGGGGTGGGGGAAAACGATGCCAGCGTTAGACGCGACGCGCTGGCGGGGTTGACGGGGTTGGGCATCGAACTCGATGTGCACCTCAATGCCAGCCCAGGGCACACCGCCCGGCGCGTCTCGGCCGACGACTCACCCACGACCGTGCTGGTGATCCCCACCAACGAGGAACTGGCGATCGCCCGCGACTGCATCGCGGTGCTTACCGCCGAACGATAGATCAGACCAGCGCGCCGTCACCGGCCTGCACGTCGTCGAGCAGCGACTGAGGCTCCTCGAGGGGCAGGGACGCATCGGGATTGCAGACGGCGAGAAGGCGGCGTACCTGCCTGCCGCAGCGCAGCTGCCAGGTGACGTTATTGCGGATGCAGACGACGTTGATGTTGTGCAGGGCGGCGAAGCCGGCGGTGCCGAAGAAATCGACCAGCCGAAGGTCGACCAGCAGATGCGACGCGCCGACCAACTGCGCCTCCACATATGTCACCATCGCCCGGCTGTTGGCGGCGTCGACCTCGCCCTCCACCGTGACGACGACCCTGGATGCGTGGTGCGACGCCGAGAACTGCGCGCGATGGTGGTGTTCGCGCCGGTCCAGCGCCTGAGGGTCGGGACGGAACACCCGGTAAGTACCTACTGCAGCAGACACGATGGAACTCCCTCAGCCGAAACTCATGATTCGTACTGTGGATGCCGCCATAGGCCGGGTTGTGCACCGATGGCGTCACCAGTCAGCTGTTAACTCAACCTGATCGGAGATTACTACGGATTTCGTTGCTTGACCATGGTTGATCTGCGAGCGAAAACACTGGTCAAGGCCACACGGGCGGGGTGTGCGACAACTGATTCCGTAGCCCGGCCCAGCAAATCAAAAAGTACTGGTCGGACGCACGCTGTTGGCCAGGTCAACCAGCGCGTAGCGGTGCGCCTGCGTGGGCGCGACGCGGGCCAGCGCGCGCAGCGACGCCTCGACGCCGAGCTGCAGGCCGTGCTGGGTGAACGGGAAGCCCAGGATGTGGTTGGTGCTCGCGGTGTTGTCGGCGTTGTCGGCCAACCAGTCCATCGCGGTGCCCAACACCAACGCCCTGATCTGCAGCACGCGTGGCTCGGTGTCGGGCAGCGCCTCCACGCGGCGAGCGGCGTCGCGGATGTGCTGCTCGGTGATCTCGCTCATCGAGCGCCCCGACAGCAGCGTGACCGCACTGGTCAACCGCGCGGTGGTGAAATGCCGTGACATCGCAGGCACCTGGTCCAACGTCTTGACCGCGGCGTCCCGGTCGCCTGCCGCGGCTTGCGCACGGGCCAGCCCGAACCCTCCGGAGATGACGCCGTTGTCCGTGGACCACACCGTGTTGTAGAACTTGCGCTCCTGCGATTCCTCGATGTCCGAACCGGCCAACTCCGCGGTGGCCGCCAGCGCCAGCTTCGGTGCCAGCTCTCCGGGAAGTGTGTCCAGCACCTCAGTGAAATGCTTTGTGGCAGAAACGTAGTCGGCGGTCAACAGTTCGGACACGGCGCGGAACCACACCAGCCGCCAGCGCCAGCCCACCCGGGCGGCCAGGTCGTCGAGCTTGCGGGTGGCCTTGGCGACGTCCCCGAGATCGAGCAGCGCGCGCGCTTCCATCAACGGCAGCTCGACGGATTCCGAAACGTCGATACCCTCCGAGTCCAGCGCCCCGTGCCGCGCCGCACGCAGTTGGTCCAGCGTCTGGATCGGCTGGCTCAGCACGCTGGCCGACAAGACCGGCGCACCCACATCGGTCGGGTCCACCAGCGGCACCGGCAGGGCCTTGACGATCTCCTGCGCGGTCAGCTTCTCCGAGTGCACCTGTCCGTCCAGGTAGACGTCGGTGTGGGCCACCAGCAGATCGATGCCGAACGTGGATCGTGCGGGGGAGAACACCGTCGACAAGCCGGGCTTGGGGGTGCCGGTGTTGCGGGCCACCACCTCACGCAGCACACCGAGCAGCTGGCTGGACATCTCCTCGGCGCTGCCGAACCGGCGCCGGGGATCTGGGTCGATGGCACGGCGCAGCAGCCGGCCGAACGAATCGTATTCGGCCAGAACGGGATCGTCCTCGGGCAGCCCGTCGACGTAACGACCCCTGCGGGTCCGCAGTTTCAACGTCAGCGCCGCCAGCGTGCGACCGACGGTGTAGATGTCGGTGGCCACCGTCGGACCCGTGCGCACGATCTCCGGCGCCTGATAACCCGGTGTGCCGTAAAGGTAACCGAACGAGTTGATCGTCGAGACCGCGCCGAGGTCGATGAGCTTGAGCTGCTCCTCGGTGATCATGATGTTCTCGGGTTTGAGGTCGTTGTAGGCCAACCCGATCGAGTGCAGGTAGGCCAGCGCGGGCAAGATCTCGAGCATGTAGCCGATGGCCTGATCGACCGGAAGCTTCTCTCCCCTGCCGGGTTTGAGCGACGTGCCGCCGACATACTCCATCACGATGTAACCGACCGGGTTGCCGTGTTTGTCCTCGTGCTCGACGAAGTTGTAGATCTTGACGATCCCCGGATGGGTCACCTCGGCGAGGAAGCGCCGTTCGGCCATCGCGATCTTCTGCGCCTCGGCATCGCCGGAATGCACCAAACCCTTGAGGACAACCGGTCTTTCGTTGACATTGTGATCCAGTGCGAGGTACACCCAACCAAGCCCACCGTGTGCGATGCAGCCCTTGATCTCGTACTGGTCGGCGACCCTGTCTCCCGGGCTCAGTTGCGGCAGAAACGAATACGCGCTGCCGCAGTGCGGGCACCAGCCCTCCGACAGTGCTGGGCCCTGATCTGTTGCTCGGCCGACGGGGCGCCCGCAGTTCCAGCAGAACCGCTTCGATTCCGCAACCACCGGATTGCGCATCAAGGCCGTGAGGGGATCCTTGGCGCGTACCCGCGGGATCTCCACCAGCCCGCCCCCGAGGCGGCGGGTGGGTGACAACGCCCTGGTCACCGTCGTGTGGTCGTGGGGTTCGGTGTCGCCGGTGCCGTCGGAGTCGTCGGCGTCGTCATCGAACTGCGGCCGGTACACCGCCTGGGTGGCCATCGGCCGCAGCGTCGACGCGGAATCCATGCCCATGTCGTCGAAGCTGGCGGGCTGCGTCCCGACCGTCGGTTCTTCGGAGGCCCGCCGGTCCTCGCCGAAGTCGTCTTCTCGTGGTTCGCCCATCAGTCCGAATACCTCGCGACCGGGGGTGCCGGCGCCGGGCCGAGCACCGTCAGCCACTTGCGGTACAGCGTGTACCAGGTGCCGTCGCGGCGGATCCGCTCCAACGTGCCGTTGACGAAACGCACGAGCCCGGTGTTGTCCTTGTTGATCCCGATTCCGTAGGGCTCCTCGTTGAGGCTGGGCCCCACGATGTGCAGGTAGGGATCCTGCGAGACCAGCCCGGCCAGTATCGAGTCGTCGGTGCTCACCGCGTCGACCTGGCGCTGCTGAAGCGCGACCAGGCAGTCCGCCCACGCCACCACGCCGACGACGATCGGTGGCGGGGTGATCTCCTGGATCCGCTGCATCGACGTGGTGCCCTTGGCCACGCAGACCCGCTTACCCGACAGATCCGACGGCTGCGCGATCGTCGAATCGCGAGGCGCCATGATCCGTTGATTGGCGTTCAGGTACACCGTCGAGAAGTTGATCTGCTTCTTGCGCTCGCAGGTGATCGTCATGGTCTTGACCACGACGTCGACCTCGTTCTTCTCCAGCCCGGCGATGCGGTCGGCCGAGGACAGGATCCGGTACTCCACCTGTGACGGGGTGCCGAAGATGTCGCGGGCGACCTCACCGGCGATGTCGACGTCGAATCCGGTGATCTGCCCGGTGATCGGATCGCGGAAGGAGAACAGGTTGCTGCCGATGTCGAGCCCGACGATCAACCGTCCGCGCGCCCGGATGTTCTCCACGGCCGCGTCCGCCTCGGCCTTGGTGCCGAACGGCCGCAGGCTCGCCGTGCGGTCACAGTCGTCGTTGGACTCCTCCGGAACGCGCACCGGCTGCGGCGCCATCTCCTCCATGCCCGCCGGGGTCGGCGGCGCCAACGTGACCCCCGGTGGCATCGACGTCGACGCCGCTTGCGTACACCCGGACAGCATCGCCGCCGCGACCAGCGCAACTCCCAGCTTCTTCAACATCATCGGTACTCGCTGAGCCGCGGCCACAACCCCAGCGCCACCGACACCGCGGCCACGATGCTGAGCACCGCGGCGCCCACGGTCGCCCCGGACAGCACCCGGTGGGCGTTGACGATGTTGTTGCGCAGTTGGCCGCGGCTCCCTTCGATGCCCTTGCTCAACGCCTCGTCGAGCTGGTTGAACGCCGGGGTGGAATCGTCTTCGCGGGTGCCCAGCGCGACCTGGGTCGCGGCCTGGTAGTTGCCCACGTTGATGTAGGCGTTGATCCGGTCGTCGGCGGCGCGCCACCGGTCGAGCAACTGCTGGGCGTCGACGAGGTCGGTCTTGTCGATCGCGTCGTCGCGGCCGAGGTACTGCGAAAGCTGCTGGGCCATCGTGTCGATGCGCTGATAATAAGACTGCTTGCGCACCGTCTCGTCACCGCGCCGGATCAGCGAAAGGATCTCGTCGGCGCGGGCCTGCTGCGCGGTGATCGCCAGGTTGGTGATGGTCTTCAGCGACTGCGCCGCAGTGTCTTTGGCGCTGCGGCTGTCTGCCGTCGAGAGGACCAGCGCGGTGCCGACCCAGATCAACATGATCGACACCGCCAACCCGCCTGCCACGAACCCGATGTTGATCCGCCGTCGGGTCCGGCGTGCCAACCAGCGGTTGGCGAACACCCCGAACAACAACGTCGCGAGCACCACGAGGATCACCGGCCCCGGGATCCGCGTCGACGCGGTCGTCTCGGCGTCCACCATCGCCGACGTCTTCTCATACAGCCGCTGGGCGTTGGGCAGGATCTGGGTCTGCATCAACGCCGACGCCTCGGACAGGTACGACGAGCCGACCGGGTTTCCGGACCGGTTGTTCGTGCGTGCGGTCTCGACCAGACCGGTGTAGACGGAGAGTTGGGCGTTGATGCGGCCGAGCAGTTGGACCATGTCTTCGTCGGTCAGCCCGCTGGCCGCCCGGGTCACCGCGACCGACGCGTCGGTGATGGCCTGTTCGTAGCGCTGTCGGACGTCGCGCGGTTCGGCGCCGGCGATGAAGGCGGTGGCCGCGGCCGCGTCGGCGACCGACAGCGTCGTGTAGAGCTGCCCGGCGGCGAATGCCAGCGGCTCGGTGTGGTTGAGCACCCGGGTCAACACCTGCTGGCGGTCGTTGATCGTCGTCGACGTCGCGAAGGCGCTTGCGATCACGAGCGCGGACAACACGAACCCGATGCTGAGGATGCGGCCGGGGGTGGTCCAGAAGAACCACCAGCGCGGATGCGCAGGGGCGGTCGGCGACCGCGATGCGAGCGGCTCGGTCGACGGGTGCGCCAACTCCACAGTCACGTGCGCGCGGACTCCATCACTTTTATCCGACTCGTGCTTTTCCGGCTGTCGTTCCCGACCGCTCAACTCTATAAAAGAAGTCTAAGAGGTTGGGGATGCGCGCGCGTCCGTATTCTGATCCCGTGCGTGGCGACGGTGACGGCTGGGTGGTGTCGGACACCGGCGCCGCTTTCTGGGGGCGGTTCGGTGCGGCTGGCCTGCTGCTGCGGGCGCCGGATCCCGGCGGTACGGCTGCGGTGCTGCTGCAGCACCGCGCGGCGTGGAGTCATCAGGGCGGCACCTGGGGACTGCCCGGCGGCGCCCGCGACAGCCACGAAACCCCCGAAGAGGCCGCCGTGCGTGAGGCGCAGGAAGAGGCCGGGCTGACAGCCGAGCAGCTCACGGTGCGCACCACCGTCGTCACCGCGGAGGTGTCCGGCACGGGCGGCGCCTACTGGAGCTACACCACCGTCATCGCCGACGCGCCAAAACAGCTGGCGACCAGCCCCAACCGCGAGAGCGCCGAACTGCGCTGGGTCCCGGTCGCGCAGGTCACCGATCTGCCGCTGCACCCGGGTTTCGCCGCGAGTTGGGAGCGGCTGCACACGCTCACCACGTCGATTCCGTTGCTGATCAACTAGCGGCCAGCGCCGCCTTGAGGTGTCGAGCCGCCGCGCGTGGATCGTCGGCCGCGGTGATCGCCCGCACCACCACGATTCGGCGTGCGCCGGCCTCCAGCACCTCCGGTAGCCGCTGCGCGTCGATTCCGCCGATCGCGAACCACGGCTTGTCGGTGCGTAGTTCGGCCGCCGCGCGCACGAGGTCGAGGCCGGGGGCGGGCCGGCCCGGTTTGGTCGGCGTCGGCCAACACGGGCCGACGCAGAAGTAGTCGACCGCTTCGCCGACCGCGGCGCTCACCTGATCCGCGTCATGGGTGGACCTGCCGATCAGCGGGTCGGGGCCGATGACGTCGCGCGCGATGGTCAACGGCAGGTCGTCCTGGCCCAGGTGCAGCACGTCGGCGCCGGCGGCCAGGGCGATGTCGGCGCGGTCGTTGACCGCGAGCAGCGCGCCGTGCCGCCGCGCGGCATCGGCGAGCGTGGCCAGCGCGTCCAGTTCCTGGCGGGCCTCCAACGGTCCGAACCGCTGCTCACCCGGCGAGCCCTTGTCGCGTAGCTGAATGATGTCCACCCCGCCGGCCAACGCCGCATCCGCGAATTCGGCGAGGTCGCCGCGCTCACGGCGGGCGTCGGTGCACAGATAGAGCGACGCGGCGCCAAGACGGTCACGAGGGTTCTGCACAGGGCGAACGGTAGCCGTTCGCGCTGGCGGCCCGCGACTGGAAACCGCACATCCGAGGACGCCGCGCCCCCCGAGTAGGGTGGGTGGCGCGACACGGGAGTCCCGGGACCGGGGACTGAGAGTGGGCCCGCCTGCCCTTACCGTCACACCTGATCCGGGTCATGCCGGCGAAGGGAGGGATCTTGGACTCAGGAACCACCGGTAGGTCGCTGGCCGTCATCGGCGGCGGCGTCATCGGGCTGTCCGTCGCCCGCCGCGCCGCGCTGGCGGGCTGGACGGTCCGGCTGCACCGCAGCGACGAACGCGGCGCCTCCTGGGTGGCCGGCGGCATGCTGGCACCGCACACCGAAGGCTGGCCCGGCGAGGACGAAATGCTGCGGCTGGGGCTGGAGTCGTTGGCACTGTGGAATGACCAGGGGCGGGGCTCCTATCTCGACGGGCTGCCCGACGGCGTGGTCACCTCGCGCGAATCGCTGGTGGTCGCCGTCGACCGCGCCGACGTCGCCGACCTGAAGAGGGTGGGCGAGTGGCTGGCCGGCCAGGGTCATCCGGTGATCGGGACGTCCAGCGCGCGCGATGTCGAACCGATGCTGGCGCAACACATCCGGCACGGTTTGCGCGCGGAAAACGAACTGGCCGTTGATAATCGGGCCGTCGTCGCGGCGCTGGAAGCACACTGCGAGCGGCTCGGGGTGCAGTGGGCCCCGGCTGCGCTGCAACTCGCCGACGTGCGGGCCGACGTCGTGGTGATCGCGAACGGGATTGACGCGCCTGCTCTTTGGCCCGGCCTGCCGATCCGCCCGGTGAAAGGCGAGGTGCTGCGGCTGCGCTGGCGACGCGGCTGTATGCCGGTGCCGCAGCGGGTCGTGCGCGCGCGGGTACATGGCAGGCAGGTGTACCTGGTGCCCCGCGCCGACGGCGTCGTCGTCGGCGCGACGCAGTACGAGCACGGCCGCGACACCGCGCCGACGGTCACCGGGGTGCGGGAACTGCTCGACGACGCGTGCGCGGTGATGCCGGCGCTCGGAGAATACGAACTGGCCGAAGTCTCGGCGGGCCTGCGCCCCATGACGCCCGACGGGCTGCCGATCGTGAAACGGCTCGATGAGCGCACACTGGTGGCCGCGGGACACGGGCGCAACGGATTCCTGCTGGCGCCGTGGACCGCACAGCAGATCGCGGCCGAACTCGATGTCATAGTTGGAGCAAGTCTCGGAGCAAGCAGATGAAAGTGACCGTCAACGACGAAGCGGTCGAGGTCGACGCCGACACGACCATCGCCGCGCTGTTGTCCCGCCTCGGCTTTCCCGACAAGGGCATTGCGGTGGCATTGGACTGGTCGGTGCTGCCGCGGTCGGAGTGGGACACCACGCTGGCCGACGGTGCGCGCCTGGAGGTGGTGACGGCGGTGCAGGGTGGCTGATTCGATCTCGCAGCGGGAGAGCGTGACGACCTCGGAATCAAAGTTGACCATTGCTGGGCGTGACTTCGGCTCCCGTCTGATTCTGGGCACGGGAGGTGCGGCCAACCTCGCCGTCCTGGAGCAGGCGCTGGTCGCGTCCGGAACGGAGCTGACCACGGTGGCGATGCGCCGCGTCGACGCCGAGGGCGGCACCGGCGTGTTGGATCTGCTCAACCGGCTTGGCATTTCGCCGCTGCCCAACACCGCAGGGTGCCGCAGCGCCGCCGAGGCGGTGATGACCGCACAGCTGGGCCGCGAAGCGCTGCAAACCGACTGGGTCAAGCTCGAGGTGATCGCCGACGAGCGCACGCTGCTTCCCGACGCCGTCGAGTTGGTCAAGGCGGCCGAGCAGCTGGTCGACGACGGGTTCATCGTGCTGCCCTACACCAACGACGACCCGGTGCTGGCCCGCCGCCTCGAGGACACCGGGTGCGCGGCGGTGATGCCGCTGGGCTCACCGATCGGCACGGGGTTGGGGATCGCCAACCCGCACAACATCGAGATGATCGTCGACGCGGCTTCGGTGCCGGTGGTGCTCGACGCGGGCATCGGCACGGCCAGCGACGCCGCGTTGGCGATGGAACTCGGCTGCGACGCGGTGCTCTTGGCGTCCGCCGTCACCCGCGCCGACGATCCGCCCACCATGGCCGCCGCGATGGCCGCGGCGATCACCGCCGGGTACCTGGCCCGTCAGGCCGGCCGGATCCCGAAGCGGTTCTGGGCGCGCGCATCCAGCCCGTCGGTATGAGTCGCTATGTCGCGCGGGCACCACGCATGGTCCGCTGACCCGTCGACGACCAAGTTCGGGCTGCTCTGGCCCGGTCGCCCGTCGTGCGCAACAGGCACGATGCCAGAACTTACCGCTACCGTGGTGGGCGATGAGACACACAAAGTCGTCGAAACTGGTCGCGGCCGCAGCCGCAGCCGTCGTGGTCCTGGCCGGATGTGGCCGCGCGGCACACGAGCAGCCGTCGCCGTCCACACCCGCCGGGCCCAGCGCGGCCGCCACGGACTTCGCGGAGACGCTGCAGCAGCAGGTGACGGTCGATGCGCTGACCGGGCACCTGAGCAAGCTGCAGGAGATCGCCGACCAGCACGGCGGCAACCGCGCGTTGGGCAGCCAGGGCTACGACGCCAGCGTGGACTACGTAGCGAACACACTGCGGGACAACGGTTTCGATGTGCAGACCCCCGAGTTCGAGGTGCGCATTCCGTTCGCCGAGGAGCCGTCGCTCACCGTCGGCGGCGCCGATATCGCCGCCAGCCCGCTGAACTTCACCATCGGCACCCCGCCCGAGGGCATATCGGCACCGCTCGTGCCGGCCCGGGTCGAGGACTCACCGGGGTGTACACCGTCTGACTACGACGGGCTTCCTGTCGCCGGCGCGGTGGTGCTCGTCGACCGGGGCACCTGTCCGTTCTCCGAAAAGGAAAGCGCCGCTGCCGAGCGCGGGGCGGTGGCGTTGATCGTCGCCAACAACGAGGAGGGCGACGAGATGGGCGGCACGCTCGGCGAGCAGACCGAGGTGAAGATCCCGGTCATCAGCATCACCAAGGCCTCCGGTGAGCGGCTGCGGGCCGACCCGGCCGACACCACCATCAAGCTGCACGCCGGGGTGAACACCGAACGCACCCGCAACGTCATCGCCCAGACCAAAACCGGGTCCACCGACAACGTCGTGATGATCGGCGCCCATCTGGACAGCGTCCCCGAGGGACCCGGGATCAACGACAACGGCTCGGGGGTGTCGGCGGCTCTGGAAACCGCGGTGCAGTTGGGCAGCTCACCTGAGGTCAACAACGCGGTGCGGTTCGGGTTCTGGGGCGCCGAGGAGAACGGCCTGCTCGGATCCAGCGACTACGTGTCCTCGTTGACCGTCGACGAACTCAAAGACATTGCCCTGTACCTGAACTTCGACATGATCGCATCGCCCAACGCCGGCTACTTCACCATCGACGGCGATCAGTCCGGCCCCCCGGACCAAAGCCAACCCGTCCCGCGGGTGCCCGAGGGTTCGGCGGGTATCGAACGCACGCTGGTGGCCTATCTGAAGGACGCCGGAAAGCCGCCCGCAGACATCAACTTCGAAGGCCGCTCGGACTACAGCAGCTTCACGTTCGCAGGCATCCCGGCCGGCGGCATCTTCTCCGGTGCAGAGGGGAAGATGTCTGAGCAGCAAGCCCAGCGGTGGGGCGGTCAGGCCGATCAACCCTTCGATCCCAACTACCACAAGGCATCCGACACGCTGGAGCACATCAACCGCACGGCGCTGGAGATCAACGGTAAAGGCGTTGCCTACGCTGTTGGGATCTACGCGCAGGATCTTGGCGGCCGCAACGGCGTTCCGATCCGCGACGACCGCACCCGCCACGCCATCGAATCATGATGAGGTGGGCGGCGCTCATCGCAGTGGTCGCGGTGCTGATGTCGTGCGCGAAAGGCGACGACCAGGCCTCGGCGGCCGAATTCCCCCGCCGGGTGGCCGACGCCGTCACCGCCGACGGGATGTACACCCACCTGCAGAAGCTGCAGGACATCGCCGACGCCAACGACGGCAACCGGGGGCAGGGCTCTGCGGGGCTGGCGGCCAGCGTGGACTATGTCGCGCAGTTCCTGCGGGACAAGGGTTTTGATGTCGAGACACCGGAGTACGAGCGGCTGGACCGGGTGCAGGGCGGCGATCCGACGCTGACGGTCAACGGTCGTGACCACCATGTCGATCAGGCGTCGTTGTTGATCAGCACACCGCCGGGTGGGCTGAAGGCGATCACGCTGCGCCCCGGGAAACCGTCGGGGTGCCGCACCGCCGACTACGACGGGGTATCGGTCAAGGGCGCGATTTCGGTGGTCGACGACACCGGTTGCTCGGTTGTCGACAAGCAGAACGTGGCCGTGTCCGAAGGGGCGGTGGGGCTGCTCGTCGTCAGCGGACCGCGCCAGGGCGGCGGCAGCCCGCCCGGCCTGTTCACCCCCGGTTACTACCGTGGGCTGACCGTCCCGGTGGGGGTGATCGACGCGGCTACCAACTCGGCGCTGCGCCGCACCACCGCCCGCGTGACGCTGGTGCTGGATGGCAAGCCGGTGATGGCCAAGGGCCGAAACATCCTGGCCCAGACCAAGACTGGAAACACCGACAATGTCGTGGTGGCCGGCGCCCACATCGACAGCTCGGCGGCCAGCCCGGGCATCAACGACAACGGCTCGGGGGTCGCGGCGCTGTTGGAGACCGCATCGGCGTTGGGACCACGACCGCAGACCGCCAACGCCGTGCGGTTTGCGTTCTGGGGTTCGGAGCAGAACGGGCTTGCGGGCGCGACGAGCTATGTCCGCGGGTTGTCGGCCGAACAACTCGACCAGATCGCGCTATACCTGGACTTCGACATGATCGGGTCGTCGAACGCGGGGTATTTCACCTACGACGGTGACCAGTCGGCGCAACTGAACCCCGACATCCCGTTGCATTCGGTGCCGGAGGGGTCGGCCGGTATCGAGCGCACCCTGGCCGGCCATCTCTACTCCGTGGGCGCGCGGCCCGCCGACATGCCGCTGAGCAGGATCACCGACTACAACGCGTTTCTGAGCGCCGGGGTGCCGATCGGCGGGTTGACCGCGGGCTCCTCACAACGCAAATCCGAAGCACAGGCTCGCCTTTGGGGCGGCACGGCCGGTGTTGCCTTCGACCCCAACTACCACACCCGACGCGACACGGTCGACAACATCGACCGGGATGCGCTTGCGGTGATGGGGTCGGCCGCCGCGTTCGCGATCGCCACGTACGCGCAGTCGATCGAAGGCGTCAACGGCGTTCCGGCTCAGGGGCAGCGACATCGGGGCGCTCGCTAGCCTGCCTGAACCCGAGCAACCTCATGCCGTGATACACCAGCAGTGCGGCGATCGAACCGAGCGCGATTCCGGTGAACGTCAAACTCCCCGCATGCCAGGTGAAGTCGGCGATCCCGACGATCAGGGGAATGGCAGCGGTCATCTGGTTGAGCGGCTTGGAGAAGTCGACGTGGTTGCTCAACCAGATACGTACGCCGATCACGCCGACAAGTCCGTACAACACGACGGTCGCGCCGCCGAGAACGCCGGCAGGGACCGCCGAGATCGTCGCGCCCACCTTGGGGCACAACGACAGCCCGATCGCGACCGCCGCCGCGACCCAGTAGGCGGCCGTCGAGTAGACCCGGGTGGCCGCCATGACGCCGATGTTCTCGGCGTAGGTGGTGGTCGCCGAACCGCCGCCGAAGCCGGCCAACGTGGTGGCCAGCCCGTCCGCGGCGATCGCGCGGCCCGTCACCGGATCCAGATCGGTGTCGGTCATCTGGCCGACCGACTTGACGTGCCCGATGTTCTCGGCGACCAGCGCGATCACCGCGGGCACAAACATCGGCAGGACGGCCAATGTGAAGGTGGGCGACTGGAATTCGGGTAGGCCCAACCACGGCGCGGACTTGATCGCCGACGTGTCGACACCGCCGGTGAGCAATGCCAGCAGGTATCCGGCGACCACGGCAAGGAAGATGGCCATGCGTCCGACGATGCCGCGGAAGAACGCCAGCGTCGCGACCAGCAGCACCAACGTGACCAGGCCGACCAGCGGCCCCTTCTCGAAGTTCGCCTTGGCGGCCGGCGCAAGGTTGAAGCCGATCAGCGCGACGACCGTCCCGGTGACCACCGGAGGCAATGCCGCGTCGATCCAGTGGGTGCCGATCACGTGCACGACCGTTCCGATGACGATGAGCGCGACGCCGACCGCCACCAGACCACCCAGCGCGCTGCCGGCCCCCTGTGTGGCGACCGCGGCGGTCACCGGGGCGATCACCGCGAAACTCGAGCCCAGGTAACTGGGCAGCCGGTTGCCGGTGACCAGCAGGAACAGCACCGTGCCGACCCCGGAGAACAGCAGCGTGGTCGCCGGCGGGAACCCGGTCAGCACTGGGACCAGGAAGGTGGCGCCGAACATCGCCACGACGTGCTGGGCGCCGATGCCGATGGTGCGCGGCCAACTCAGCCGCTCGTCGGGTGCGACGACGAAGTCACTGTCCGGCGGGGCCTGCACCGGCGTCCACGTCATGGAAATCATGTTGTAAGACGGTATGCCAGCGGACCCACCAGTGAGAACGCCAGCAGCAGACAACCGATGAATCCGGCGGTCGGAATGACCCGCCGACCCAGCGTGAACGCCGCGGCGTTGGCGATCGCGTAGTACATCAGCACGGCGAACGAGGAGAATCCGATCGCGCTACGCACATCGGCCACCGCCGCCAGCACGGCCACCACGGCGCCGACGGCGACGTCGGCGCGGTGCGGGCTGCCGAAACGCGGGTGCACCACCGCAAGTGCGTGGGGCAGGCGCCGGTCGCGCGCCATGGCCAGCGTCGTGCGGGACACCCCGAGGATCAAGGCCAGCAGTGAGCCGAGCGCCGCGACCGCCGCACCGGCCCGCACCACCGGCTCGAAGCCGGGGTAGCCGGCGGCCGCCACCGCGTCGGCCAACGGCGCCGTGGCCAAAGCCAGTGTCTGGCCGCCCAACTCGGACAGCACGGCGACCGCGACGGTGGCATACACCACCAACGTGATACTCAGCGCGATGGGGATGGCGCGCGGGATCGTCGTGGCCGGGTCACGTACCTCTTCGCCGAGCGTGGCGATGCGGGCGTAGCCGGCGAACGCGAAGAACAGCAGCGCGGCGGCCTGCAGCACCCCGGCCGCGGACACGTCGTCGCCGAGCGTCAGCCGTGCCGCGTCGATGTCGCCGAAGCCGAGCACCACCACGACCACCGCCGCCAGCACCGCGAGCACGACCGCGACCAGCACGCGGGTCAGCAGTGCCGACTTCTGGATGCCCACGTAGTTCACCGCCGTCAGCGCCACCACCGCGCCGACCGCAACCGCGTGTGCCCAACCCGGCCACACGTAGTACCCGACCGTCAACGCCATGGCCGCGCAGGACGCGGTCTTGCCGCTGATGAAGCTCCACCCCGCGAGGCCGGCCCAGAACCCGCCGAGCCGTTCCTTGGCGTAGACGTAGGTGCCGCCGGACTGCGGATATATCGCGGCCAGCCGAGCCGATGAGGTCGCGTTGCAGTACGCGACGGCGGCGGCGACCACCAGCCCGATCAGCAGGCCGGATCCTGCCGCAGCGGCGGCGGGAGCGAACGCGACGAAGACGCCGGCGCCCATCATCGAGCCCAGCCCGATGACGACGGCGTCGACGGTTCCCAGCTGCCGGTGCAGCGCAGGGCCGTCCGGCGTCTTCACGCCGAAATGGTAGGTCAGATTGTGTCGCGGTGCGGTGTCAGTGATTCGCGCACCGACGTCGCCGCCGATGCCACGACGACGGCCAGCAGCACCACGCCGCTGATGGCCGCCAGCGGAATCGTCCACAAGCGGCGGCTCAGCAGCGCCGACTGGCATTGGTCGACGTAGTTGGTGTCGCCGACGACCGCGGCGGCCTGGGTCAGATCGGAGACGTAGCCCGTCCCGCACTTGATCTGGAAACCCCACTGGTCATAGGCGTCGAGGAAGACCGGGAAGTTCATCGCGAACAGCCCGACACCCAAGAGGACGGCGGAGACGATGCCGATGTAGGCAAGGCGGTGATGCCGCTGGCTCAACAGTGCTCCCGTTCAGGTCATGCAGACGTCGGAAAAGAGCAGCACCGGCCAGGACACGATCGACCCGAGATAAGAAACCACCAGGTCGATGCCCGCCATGTGCTGCAGATGTTCGGTGTGTGTGCTGGACCAGAAGACTCCCATGACCAGGTACGGGGTTCCGAGGACCAGCCCCACCATGATCAGCTCACCTACTGTCACGCGGAAGCCCAGTACCCTGCGCAGCGTGCCCAACACCCCCATTATGTTAATCGCGATTCTGTCCGGCGCCAGACCCTTCGCGATGAATTCGACGTGGAGTCGGCAGATATGAGCCCATAAGGTCGGTTATCGTGAATGCCATGTCGCCCAGCGGGCAAGCCCGCACTGATGCGGTGCGACGTCGCCCGAAGGACCGCAAGGCCCAGATCGCGCAGGCGTCGGCCGAGGCGTTCAGCGCGTTGGGGTATTACGGCGTGAGTATGGAGGCCATCGCGTCGCGCGTCGGCATCTCCGCGGCCGCGCTGTACCGGCATTACGCGAGCAAGTACGAACTGTTCCGCGACGCGGTGCTCAGCCTGGGACAGCAGTTGGTGGACTGCACCGCGTTCGCCGACGGGGTCGAGCTCGACGATCCGCCAGTCCTGCTCGACCGGTTGGTTGCCGCGCTCATCGAAACCGCGATGCGCAACCGCGTCTCCGGTGGGCTCTATCGGTGGGAGGGCCGGTATCTGCGGGGTGACGACCAGGCATCTCTGATCGCGCAGATGCGCATCGTCAACCACCGAATCCAGCGGCCGCTGAACGAGATTCGCCCGGACCTTACTTCGCGGCAACGATGGACCCTGTCCATTGCGGTGCTTTCGGTGATCGGCAGCATCGTCGATCACCGGGCCAAGCTGCCCGCCGTCCAGGTTCGCGCGCTGCTGGCTGACCTCGCCCACGCGGTGTTGACGACCGACCTTCCCGACGTCGCGGATGCCGACGCGGCGCCGCGGGCACGCATCGCCGCGGACTCGTCGAAGTACGAAGCGTTGTTGACCGAGTCGATGTGGCTGTTCAACATCAACGGCTACCGCGAGACCAGTATGGAGGACATCGCGGCGGCCGTGGGCATGCCCGCGTCCGGGATCTACCGGTACTTCTCCGGAAAGAGTGACATCCTGGCCGCCGCTTTCCGGCGGGCGGCCGACCGGCTGTCGGCTGAGCTGGCGACGATCACGAGCACCATTGCCGATCGGGAGGACGCGCTGACCGCGGTCATCGACGCCTACGTCGAGCGATCGTTCGACCAACCCGAACTGGACTACGTGTACTACACCGAGCGGCTCAACATGACCGCGGCCGACCAGAAGATCCTGCGCAACATGCAGCGCGCCACCGTGGAGGCGTGGGTCGACCTGGTGGTCGCGGTGCGCCCCGAGTGGACGCCCGGTCAGGCCAGGTTCGCCGTGCACGCCGCGATGTCGCTGGTGATCGACCTGGGCCGGTTGACCCGCTACGAGAACTCACCGCAGAGCCATCTGATGCTGCAGCGGCTGCTCGATCTGACGCTGTTGGGCCGCTACCGGTTACGTGCGACGTTGCCCGCGAGGTAGACGAGGTACCCGACCGTGCCGAGGATGGCCAGCTTGCGCGTCTTCCGGGCGGCCAAGCCGAGACCGAGCGCGGTCTCGATGCCGCCGTTGATGTAGATGTGCTGGCGGCTGTTGTCGCCGAAGGCCTGTTCGGTGATCGACTCGAACAGTTCAGGTTTGGCGAAGTGCGCCAGCCCGGTCCCCGCGACGGCTAGCCCGGCGAGGGTGGCGGCACGCGAGTTGCTTCCTGATTCGTCCACTGGCACAGCGGTGTTCCTCTCTGATCACGCAAACTGGTAGTCGTTCAACGGAAAATGTGAAGCCTCTTTGAGTGCCGTGCGGGTGGGCATCGGCCGCAGAAGTGATGCCTCCCCCGCAGGGTCGAAGTAGTAGGAGCGCGACGTCGCGCAGCTGCCGACGGCGAACACCGAGTCCTCGATGAGGTCGGTCATCCGGTCCAGGTAGCGGGTGTTGGCGCGCTCGGTGACCTCGAACGTGGTGGCCCCGCGGCGCTTCACCTCGCCGAACAGCCGGTCCATGTGTCGCATCTGATATTCCATGGTGTTGAAGAAGTTCAACCCGAGGAACGCGTAGGGGCTGGCCAGGCTCAGATAGTTGGGGAAGTAGGGCACCGCAACACCCTGGTAGGCCTGGAACCGGTTGTCGCGCCACCACTTTCCCAGATTGCGCCCGTCGCGCCCGACGATCTCGATCGCCGGGAAGTTGGCCTCCCACAGGTCGAACCCGGTGGCCAGCACCAACGTGTCGATGACGGTCTTGGTGCCGTCGTTGGCAACGATGCCGTCGGCCTCGATGCGTTCGATGCCGTCGGCCTGCAGGTGCACGTGCGGGTTGGTGAAGACGCGGTAGTAGCTGTTGGAGAACGTCGGCCGCTTGCAGCCGAAGTCGTAATCGGGCGTCAGCTTCTTGCGCAGCTCGGGATCACGCACCGACAAGAACCGGTGCGTCTTGGCCAGATCGGAGGCCGCGATGTTGAGGCGACGGAAGAACAGCTGCCGGTGGTGCAGCACGACGAAGATGAAGAATTCGTAGAGCGAGTCGGTGACCGCGCGGATCGCGCGCTGCGCCAACGGCACTCGGGTGAACAGCCGCTTCACACTCGGCGAGAACCGGAAGTCGAGCTTGGGCACCACCCAGATCGGAGTGCGCTGGTAGACGGTCAGATCGGCGGCGGTCTTGGCCAGCTCGGGGATGAGCTGCACGGCGGTGGCGCCGGTGCCGATGATCGCGACGCGCTTCCCGTTGAGGTCGTAGTCGTCGTCCCAGGCCGTGGTGTGGATGATCTTGCCGGCAAAGCCGGTGATGCCCGGAATGTCGGGAGTGCGCGGCTGGGAGAGGAAGCCGGTGGCCGTGATGAGGTAGCGCGTGGTCAGCGTCGCGCCACCGGCCAGCGCGACCCGCCAGACCCTGGCCTCCTCGTCCCACCGGGCACCTTCGACGGTGGTGCGGAATCGCATGTGCCTGCGCACGTCGTACTTGTCGGCGACGTCCTCGGCGTACTGCTTGATCTCGTCACCGGTGGAGAACAGCCGCGACCAGTTCGGGTTGGGCTCGAAGAAGTAGGAGTACGTCGTCGTCGGGACGTCGACGGCCAACCCGGGGTAGCGGTTGACGTGCCAGGTGCCGCCCAGGTCGTCCTCGCGGTCGACGATGATGAAGTTCTCGTAGCCCATCCGCTTGAGCTGAATGGCCGCGCCGATTCCGCCGAAACCGGCGCCAACGATCACGGCGTCGAACTGCTCGGAAAGCATGTGGAAACGGTACCTCAGGTACCGCTTGAGAACGGGAACGCCTCGGCTGCGCGGTCAGCCTTTGATGGTTCCCGCGCGTGGCGGATCCAGCGTCGCGATGCAGGTTACCGCCCTGTCGCCGGCTGCCCAGGTTTCGGCAGTGGGATAGAGCACATACATCTGGATGGAGTCGTCTTCCATCGCGGCGGGGGAGTAACTGGCCAACTCGGGGCTGCACTTGTCGGCGTAGTCGTCGATGGCGTTCTGGCCCGGAAAATCGCCGTCGGGCATCAACAGCACCGCGAAGACCTCACCGGCGTGCGGTTCGTCACATCCGGTGGTTTGCACCGTCAACACCCGGGCGCCGTCGGGAATCTCCTTGAGGCAGTCGCCGACCTTCACATCCGTGGCGGTGACGGTGTCCTTCCCGACGATGAGGAACAACGCGATGCTGCCGCCGACGACGAGCACGATCAGCCCCACGATGACGCCGAGCACGATCAGGAGAACCTTGTTGGACTTGGAGTTCGGCTTCTGCTGCGGTTGGTAGCCGCCGGGCGGTTGCGAGTACGGCGGCGGGGGAGGCGGCGGATACGGCTGCCCGGGGGGCGGTGGGTACGGCTGCCCTCCGTACGGCGATGGAGGAGGTCCGTATGGGGGCGGTTGGCCCGGCGGCGTGGTCACGCCAGCAAGCGTAGTGCCGCATCGACCGCCATGGTCGGTACATCGAGGGACTTGGAGCCCAGGTCATGGCGTGCACCGGTGATCTCGACGATCTCGGTGCGCGCGTCGACGAGCGTCGCGGCGGTGCGCAATTCCTCGACGGTGCCGAACGGATCCGAGGTGCCGTGGGTGAACACGGTCGGGGTGGTGATGCGCGGCAGGTGCTCGGTGCGCAGCCGCTCCGGCTTGCCGGGCGGGTGCAACGGATAGGAAAACAGCGTCAGCACATCGACTTTGGCGCTCTGGTCGGCGACCACCATCGACGTCATCCGGCCGCCGTAGGAATGCCCGCCCGCGATCACCGGACCGTCGGCCAGCTTGCGGACCGCGGCGACGGCCTCGGCGACACCGGCTTGATCGGCCTTGGCCGACCCCGACGGCGGACCCTTGGGCCGGCGCCTGCGGTACGGCAGGTTGTAGCGCACCGCCAGCCAGCCCCGTCGCGCCCACTCGTCGCAGATCCGAACGAGCAGCGGCGCCTCCCGGCTGCCGCCTGCCCCGTGGGTGAGCACGACCACCCCCGTCGGGGTGTTCGCCGGTTCGTGGACGATGCCTGCGATCTGGTCCAGGTTCACCGGCTCAGCCTGAACAACGGCGACACCGGCCCGTGACCTTGGCCTAACGGATAGGCCGCGCTGAGACATTCGGTGACCCAGCGTTTTCCGAACGCGACGGCATCGGGCACGGAGTAGCCATGGGCCAGCGCGCTGGCGGTCGCGGCGGCCAGCGTGTCACCGGCGCCGTGGTCGTGGCCGGTGTCGATGCGCGTCGCGTCGAACTCGACGAAGTCGGCACCGTCGAACAGCAGATCCGGGCTCTGCGACGACGTGCGCAGATGGCCGCCCTTGACCAGCGCCCACTGCGGTCCCAGCGCGTGCAGTGCGCGTGCAGCGTCGCGTTGCGTAGCGGCGTCGATGACCTCGATGCCGGTGAGCAGCCGAACCTCGTCGAGGTTGGGCGTCACCAGGGTCGCCAGCGGAAACAGCTGACGCCGAAGGGAATCCAATGCGCTGGGATGAAGCAGTGGATCACCGTGCATCGATGCGCACACCGGGTCGACCACCAGCGGCACGTTGCCGGCCAGCCCCTGGCTTCGCCAGACGTCGGCCACGGTGTCGATGATCTGCGACGACGCCAGCATGCCGGTCTTGGCGGCCTGGGCCCCGATGTCGGAGGTCACCGCCTCGATCTGGCCGGCGATGACGTCGAGCGGAACCTCGTGAAAACCCTTGACGCCCACGGAGTTCTGCACCGTCACAGCGGTGACGGCGACGAGGCCGTGCACGCCGAGCAACGCGAACGTGCGCATGTCGGCCTGGATTCCGGCGCCGCCGCCGGAGTCCGATCCTGCGATGGTCATCACCCGCACCGGCGTCGCACCGGGTGGCGGCACCGGCAGAAATTGCGAATTCGGCGTGATTTCTTTCGCTGAGCGAACGTTTTCACGCCCAAATCGCTGGTTCATGCCAATGGAAGATAGACGCGGTTGCCGTGTTCGGCGAACTCTCGGGACTTCTCGGCCATCCCCACCGACAGGGCCGCCTCGATTGCCTCCTCGGTGTCCAACCCGTGTTCGGCGGCGTAGTCGCGGACGTCCTGGGTGATGCGCATGGAGCAGAACTTCGGACCGCACATCGAGCAGAAGTGCGCGGTCTTGGCCGGTTCGGCGGGCAGCGTCTCGTCGTGGAACTCGCGGGCGGTGTCGGGGTCGAGCGACAACGCGAACTGGTCGTTCCACCGGAACTCGAACCGCGCGCGTGACAGGGCGTCGTCGCGATCTTGGGCATGCGGATGTCCCTTGGCCAGGTCGGCGGCGTGTGCGGCGATTTTGTAGGCGATCACGCCGTCCTTGACATCCTTGCGGTCGGGCAGGCCGAGATGTTCCTTCGGGGTGACGTAGCACAGCATGGCGGTGCCGGCCTGGGCGATGATCGCCGCGCCGATGGCCGACGTGATGTGGTCGTAGGCCGGTGCGATGTCGGTGGCCAGCGGCCCCAGCGTGTAGAACGGCGCCTCCTCGCACAGCTCTTCCTCGAGGCGCACGTTCTCGACGATCTTGTGCATCGGCACGTGGCCGGGCCCTTCGATCATCACCTGCACGCCATGGGATTTGGCGATCTTGGTCAGCTCACCGAGCGTGCGCAGCTCGGCGAACTGGGCGGCGTCGTTGGCGTCGGCGATCGAGCCGGGACGCAGCCCGTCACCCAGCGAGAACGTCACGTCGTAGCGGGCCAGGATCTCGCAGAGCTCGTCGAAGTTGGTGTAGAGGAACGATTCCCGGTGATGGGCCAGGCACCAGGCGGCCATGATCGAACCGCCGCGGCTGACGATGCCGGTGACCCGCTTGGCGGTCAGCGGGACGTAGCGCAGCAGCACGCCGGCATGCACGGTCATGTAGTCGACGCCCTGCTCGCATTGTTCGATCACGGTGTCGCGGTAGAGCTCCCACGTCAGCTCGGTCGGGTCACCGTTGACCTTCTCCAGCGCCTGGTAGATCGGCACGGTGCCGACGGGCACCGGCGAGTTGCGCAGGATCCACTCCCGGGTCATGTGGATGTCGCGGCCGGTGGACAGGTCCATGATGGTGTCGGCGCCCCAGCGGGTGGCCCACACCATCTTGTCGACCTCCTCGGCGATGGAGCTGGTCACCGCCGAGTTGCCGATGTTGGCGTTGACCTTCACCGCGAACGCCTTGCCGATGATCATCGGCTCGGATTCTGGGTGGTTGTGGTTGGCGGGTATCACCGCGCGTCCGCGGGCGACCTCGTCGCGGACCAGTTCGGCCGCGACGCCTTCGCGGGCGGCGATGAACGCCATCTCGGCGGTGATCTCGCCTGCGCGGGCGCGTTGCAGTTGGGTGCCGCGGTCACGCACCACGCCGGGCCGCGGCGGCAGCCCGCGCTGCAGGTCGAGGTCCGCGCTCGGATCGGTGTACGGACCCGACGTGTCGTACAGGTCGAAGTGTTCACCGTTAGACAGGTGCACTCTTCGGAACGGCACGCGGGCACGGTCCTGGAGTTCCCGGTAGATCTTGGAGCTGCCCGCGATGGGGCCGGTGGTGACGGACGGAGTTGCCGCGGAATCATTCGACAGCGCCATTTGAATCATCTCCCTACGCCGGCATTACCCGGTCAGGTTCGTACGGTCGACGGGCCCACCCGTCCTCTCAGCGCACTCGGCGTGCACTCCCGTGTATGGACGCTGACCACGCTAGCGCAAGCGGATACGCGTTTGGGAGGAGGAATTGCCCCCAGATGGTTTGCATAGCTAATATATGTGTTTTCCCGCGAGCGACCCCAGACAACGCAGATGTCGACGGAGATCGAGATGACGAAGCTCCCGCTGGCGCCGGGTGTCGACAAGGCACTCACCGAGACCGCGCGTCGGCGCCGGCGCATGGACCAGGACCACCCCTTCTACAAGTGGATCGTGCTGTCCAACACGACGCTGGGCATGCTGCTGGCGTCGATCAACGCGTCGATCGTGCTGATCTCCCTGCCGGCGATCTTCCGTGGCATCGGGCTGAACCCGCTCGCCCCCGCCAACGTGGGCTATCTGCTCTGGATGCTCATGGGTTACCTGGTGGTGACCGCAGTGCTGGTGGTGTTCTTCGGGCGGCTCGGCGACATGTTCGGCCGGATCCGGATCTACAACCTCGGGTTCGCCGTGTTCACCGTTGCCGCGATCGCCCTGTCCTTCGATCCGTTCCACCTCGGTCCAGGTGCGCTGTGGCTGATCGGCTGGCGGGTGGTGCAGGGGATCGGCGGCGCGATGTTGATGGCGTCCTCGGCGGCGATCCTCACCGACGCGTTCCCGTCGAACCAGCGCGGCATGGCGCTCGGCGTCAACATGGTGGCCGCGGTTGCCGGATCGTTCCTGGGCTTGCTGATCGGCGGCCTGCTCTCGGAAATCCACTGGCAGGCGATCTTCTGGGTGGGCGTGCCGATCGGGGTGCTCGGCACGGTCTGGAGCTTCCGGTCGCTGAAGGAGCTCGGGGTGCGGACTCCCGGCCGGCTGGACTGGGCGGGCACCGTCACGTTCGGCGTCGGCCTGACCGCGCTGCTGACCGGCATCACCTACGGCATTCAGCCGTACGGGGATTCGACGACGGGATGGGCCAACCCGTGGGTGTTCGGCTCGATCGCCTTGGGCGTGCTGTTGCTGGTGGCGTTCTGCTTCATCGAGCTGCGCGTTCCCCAGCCGATGGTCAACATCCGGCTGTTCCGCTCGACCTCGTTCGGCATGGGCAACCTCGCGGGCTTGATGTCATCGGTGGGACGCGGCGGCCTGCAGTTCATGCTGATCATCTGGTTGCAGGGCATCTGGCTTCCCTTGCACGGCTACAGCTTTGAATCGACACCGCTGTGGGCGGGGATCTACCTGCTGCCCGCGACCTTTGGTTTCCTGGCCGCGGCGCCGCTGGCGGGAGTCTTCGCCGACCGCTTCGGCGCCCGGCCATTCACCGTCGGGGGCATGGCGCTGATGGCCGCATCCTTCATCGCCTTGATGATGATCCCGGTCAACTTCGACTATTGGGTGTTCGCCGTTTTCGTCTTCCTCAACGGTCTGGGCGGGGGGATCTTCACCGCGCCGAATACCGCAGCGATCATGTCCAGCGTCCCGGCCGCCGAACGCGGTGCCGCTTCGGGGGTGCGCGCCACGTTCTTCAACGCGGGCTCGTCGTTGTCGATCGGGATCTTCTTCTCGCTGATGATCATCGGACTGGCCAACACGCTGCCGTCGGCGTTGAGTACCGGCCTACAGGACCAGGGGGTGTCCGCCCCGGTGGCGAATGAAGTCGCCAACCTGCCACCGGTCGGCAGCCTGTTCGCCGCATTCCTCGGCTACAACCCCGTCGCCGAGCTCCTCGAGCCGTATCACGCCCTGCAGCAACCCGGTGTCAACGCCGAGGTGCTGACCGGCCAGACATTCTTCCCACACCTGATCACCGAGCCGTTCCACTCCGGTCTGGTTGTGGTGTTCGTCGCCGCGGCGGCGATGATGGTCATCGGCCTGATCGCGTCGCTGTTCAACCCCGGCCGCTACGCCGAGGAGGGCTAGAACGGCGGGTCGTCGTCGGGCAACGGCGGCGGTTCTGGTGGAGGCTCCCACTCCGGCGGCAGCTCCTCCGGCTCGAACGGCTCGTTGATCCAAGGACACCAGGGGCTGGTGCTCGGCGTGCCGCCCTTGAAGAGGATGAGCATCCTGCGTGACTGGTTGCGCCACCTGCGCAGACGGATCTCTTCGCGGCAGGCTCGGTTGACCCGGCGCCTTTCGGCGTTGACTGGTCGCTGCGCCTGAAGTTTCTTGCGGGACTTAGTGATTCGGGCCGCTCTTTCTTCGGAACGGTTATGCAGCCGCGGCTTGGGAGGTTCGCAGGGCAAGCACATCTCAGGAAACAGGTCGCCCCGCCGGGTGTCGTGCGGTAGGTGCGGCCCGTCGGCGAGGTCCACACGATGGTGCCATCCGGTAGCTGTTCGTCGCGCCACCCTCCCGGACCGCCATGAAATGTCTTCAGCCGGTGGTGTTCTCGGCAATAACATGCCAGGTTCCACGGGACGGTCAGGCCGCCGGCGGCGGGATCGTCGTGGTTGAACGGGACAGTGTGGTCCAGGTCGCAGTGCGCGGCCGGACGATCGCAGCCGGGGAACCTGCACGTGAGATCGCGGAAGCGGACCCAGCGCTCGACGGCGGCGGACGGGTGATATCGCAGTGCCTCTTCGGGGGTGACTTGCGGTCGGTCGACCATTCGCCAGGATGCGTCCACGGCGAGTTCGCGCACCTGATCGGCGTCGACCACGCCGAAGCCTTCCACGTAGCCTGGTTGATCGCTCTCGCCGGTGAGGGTGCACTCGGAGGCGATCACGTTGATCACCGGCCGGGCCACTGGAGGCGCCGGGACCTCGGTTGTGTTCGCGGGGCAGTCCGGAGTACCGCAGGCGCACGGCAGTCGTTGACCCTCCATGAGGGCGGTCACCGCGTCGGCCCGCCGCTGTTTGACCGTCCGTGGATCCTTCGCGCACACCGACATGGCCAACTGTGACAGCCGCTTGTCAAACGCTGCTGCCGCGGTGGCGGGCAGGGTGCCGTGAACTTTGGCCATACCGTCTGGCTGACCGGTGACACCGATGTTGCGATCGTGGTAGGCAGCTACCCGCCGATCCTTGACGGCATCGGGATCGACGGAACGCACCGCGGCGTCGACCTTGTTGATGATCCGTCGTCGTGACCAGCAGTCCCACCGCCCGATTTGTCGAGCCAACGACTTGTCCAATTTGGCGATCACGTCGCTGTCGACGAATTCGGTGCGGCTGATGACCAGTTGCACTGTGCGCCAGTCGGTCTTTCCTTCGGCCAACAATCTGCCGACCTTGGGAAGGCGGGAATCCAAATCCTCGGCCTGGCCCACCAGCTGGCGGGTGGCCATCGGGGACATGTTCATGGCTGCCGACACCTCGGCTGTGGTCCGGGCGAACCCCGTGACCATCATGTAGCCAGGGTCGGGATCAACCTCCTCGACCTCGGCGATGCGTTGCCCCAGCAGCTCGGCGATCGCCGCCAGCCTGCGCGCCATGAGAATCGACTCTTCGTGATGGGTCGACTCGATCTCTCCGAGCAGAACGCCCGGACTCGCAGACTCGAACATGTGTTCGATCGACATGCTCTGATCGTGCCACCCGCCACCGACAACTTTTCAGGACAACTCCACCAGCACCGGCGCGTGGTCGCTGGGCGACTTACCTTTGCGTTGTTCCCGCACGATTTCGGCGTGGATCACCCGTTGCGCCAGGGCGGGTGATCCGAGGATGAAGTCGATGCGCATACCGCGGTTCTTGGGGAACCGCAGTTGGGTGTAGTCCCAGTAGGTGAAGACGGCAGGCCCCGGCGTGAAAGGCCGCACCAGATCGGTGAACTGGGCATCGAGGATGGTGTTGAACGCCGCGCGTTCGGGTTCGGTGACGTGGGTGCTGCCCTGATAGAACTCGACGCTCCACACGTCCTCGTCAGTGGGTGCGATGTTCCAGTCGCCCCCGAGTGCGATCTGTGCGGACGGATCCTCAGACAGCCACTTCTCGGCGGCGTTGCGCAGCGCGGCAAGCCATTCCAGCTTGTACAGGTAGTGCGGCGAGCCCACGGAGCGACCGTTGGGTACGTACAGACTCCACACCCGTACCCCGTCACACGTCGCCCCAACGGCGCGTGCCTCGGCGGCGGCTTCGACCTCGGGCTTATCGCTCCACGTGGGCTGACCCTCGAAACCGACCTGCACGTCGTCGATGCCGACGCGCGAGGCGATCGCCACGCCGTTCCACTGGTTGAACCCGCAGTGCACTACCTCGTAGCCGGCCGCGAGAAACGGCATGACCGGGAACTGCTCGTCGGAGCACTTGGTCTCCTGCATGGCCAGCACGTCGACGTCGTCGCGCTCCAGCCAATCCACCACCCGATCCACCCGTGCTCGGATCGAATTGACGTTCCAGGTCGCCAGTCGCATGCCCTACAGGCTACGAAAGGCCACGAAAACCAGCAGATGAGCGGTAGCGTTCGGGGTCATGAAGCGCTGCATCGTCGCAACAGTGGCTGGCCTGCTGATGGCGGCGGGGACGATGACGTTGGCGCCGCAGGCCAGCGCCGGCTGCCACTATGGCGGGCTCTACATCAGCAAGTGCGACGGGCCGGTTCAGCCCGACGGCACCTGGGAACGTTGCGTGGGGGTTGCGCAGTGGGTCCCCAGCGGCCTGAGTTCCCATCTGACACCGGTCAAGCACTGCGGTCTGATGGGTCCCGGCCAGCACACCGCGGACCTCGCGTTCGCCGACCCGCCGATCCACATCGACGGCTGAGCTACCGGTCAGCGCCCAGATGAAGGGCGTCGGCTCGCATGTAACGCGAGCGATGATGCTCGGTGAAACCCATCGACTCGAACAGCCTTCTGGCCGGTGCGTTGTCGATCAACACCTGCGCGTAAGCGTGGGAGGCGCCGTGATCCAGACCCCAGGACAGCAGCGTCGAACACAGCCGCCGCGCGTGCCCGCGCCGGCGGGCGGCGTCGGTCACCCGTAAGGCCGAGATACCCACCCAGCGGCTCAAGTCGAGCGTCGTCGTCACCGCGGCTCGGGCGACGGCCGCACCGGGAGCCGTGGCGAACACCGCCTCGCCGTCCACCACCGAGGTCAGCACCTCGACCGGCACGTCGCGCTCATACCGCCGAAGCCACTCGTCGCCGGGGGCGGGGGCCAGCAGCACCGTCGCATCGCGTACTTCAGCGGCACCGAGTTCGCGTGCCATCACGACGGTTTCCAGATGCGGAGCGGCATCGGCGAGTTTGAACAGCCGATCGGGAATCGAAAGCCACGGCGTGAGGCCACGCGAGGAGTACCACTCGACGATGTCGGGCAGTGCCGATGCGGTCGCGTCGAACCCAAGCGGCACAGCCGAATTGCCGCGACGGGTGTGTCCGCCGGCGGCCCGCAGGAACCACCCCTCGACCCAGCGCTGTTCGACGCCGGGCCAGGCCAGCGCGGCCGCGTGTTCGAGCTTGCGGATGTCGGCGGTGCGAACGGTCGCCGCGGGCAGTTCCCGAAGGACCACCACGTCGTCGGCCGCGACCGCAACGACGTCACCGGCTTTGGTTCGCACGGTCAGTGTTCGGCCCGCCTCGAGCAGGTGACCGACCACGTCACTCAACGGCGGCTCGGAACCGGCGGGCAGCCGATAGCGGATCACCACCCGGGACCCCACCGCTGGAACCTGCATCAGTGACCGAACGGGTCGGGGTCCTCGCCGGGCATCCACGACAGTCCCGGCACGCCCCACCCGTGCGACTTCACCGCGCGCTTGGCGCTGCGGGCGTGCCTGCCGACCAACCGGTCCAGGTACAAGAACCCGTCCAGATGACCGGTCTCGTGCTGCAGCATGCGCGCGAACAGACCGTTGCCCTCCACCGTGATGGCGTTGCCGTCGGCGTCCAGGCCGGTGACCCGGGCCCAGTCGGCCCGGCCGGTCGGAAACGATTCGCCGGGCACCGAAAGGCACCCCTCGTCGTCGTTGTCGGGGTCGGGCATCGTCTCGGGCACTTCCGAGGTTTCCAACACCGGGTTGACGACCACACCGCGGCGACGAGTGGTCCGGCCCCGTTCGTCGGCGCAGTCGTAGACGAACACGCGCCTGGCAACGCCGATCTGATTGGCCGCCAAGCCAACGCCGTTTGCGGCAGCCATCGTGTCGTACAGATCCTGGATCAGATCCGTGATATCGGCGGGCAGCGAACCGTCGTCGTTGACGGTCACAGGCTCGGTAGCGGTGTGCAGGACGGGGTCTCCTACGATGCGGATTGGTACGACGGCCACGGGGAAAGCTTAAGGCGGCAACCCTTATACCCCGACTCGCGGGCATATCTGACGCCTCAGGTCACAAACCCGTGATTGAATGTTCGCCGAACCACAGCGATGTTATTTCGATTGTCGGAAGGGTCCAAGGAGCGAGATGGACGGCGCAATCGCGCGGACTGAGCAATCCGGGGACGACTCTGATTCCAGCGATGGGCTGACCCGCCGAGAACACGATATTTTGGCGTTCGAACGCCAGTGGTGGAAGTACGCCGGATCCAAGGAAGACGCCATCAAAGAGCTGTTCTCGATGTCGGCCACCCGCTACTACCAGGTACTGAACGCGCTTGTCGACCGCCCCGAGGCGCTGGCAGCCGACCCGATGCTGGTCAAGCGGCTACGGCGGTTGCGGGCCAGCAGGCAGAAGGCACGCGCGGCGCGGCGGCTCGGCTTCGACGTCACCTGATCTTCGTTGGCCCGACGGGCCGTTACAGTGGGCGCAATGAACCAGCGAAACTCCTCCGGCCTGCCGCTGCGCGCCATGGTGATGGTGCTGCTGTTTTTGGGTGTGGTGTTTTTGTTGGTGGGATTTCAGGCGATGGGCTCGGACAACGACGACGACGCCGAGCAGTCGACGATCGCCACGAGCACCATCACGACCACCGCGACCAGCGCGGCGGAATCGCCGGAACCGGCCAAGGCCGACGTGCGGGTCTACAACATCTCCGAGGTCCAGGGCGCAGCCGAAGGCACCGCCAACCGGCTGCGGG
Organism: Mycolicibacterium holsaticum DSM 44478 = JCM 12374; assembly: GCF_019645835.1. NCBI lineage: Bacteria > Bacillati > Actinomycetota > Actinomycetes > Mycobacteriales > Mycobacteriaceae > Mycobacterium > Mycolicibacterium holsaticum. Next base: position 4,877,125 of record NZ_CP080998.1, on the reverse strand, counting down.
AGGCCGGCTGGGACGTCACCGAAACGGGGAACCTGACGCTGCCGGACGTGCCGGTCACCACGGTGTATTTCAGCGACGCGCCCGGCGAGCAGCAAGCGGCCGATGAGGTGGGCAAAGTGCTGGAGGCACCGGTGGAACCACGACGCCCGGAATTGGCTGAGCAACCGCCGGGCGTGATCGTAGTCGTCACCGGCTAGGCTCTTGCCCATGCTCAAGACCGTCGCCGCAGCCGCCTTGTTTGCCGTTCCCGCTCTTGCGTTGAGCGCATGCGCCTCGCCTGACCAGCCCAGCGATACACCGGGCACCACACCGTCGATCTGGACCGGTTCGCCCTCACCGACCGCCGCGCCCGGCGCGCAGGGGGGCGGCGAAGGCGCCGAGGGCGGTAGCGAGAAGCTGACCGCGGATCTGAAGTCACCCGACGGCACCACCGTGGCCACCGCCGACTTCGATTTCGCGAACGGATACGCCACCATCACCGTTCAGACCACTGGCGCGGGCAACTTGACCCCCGGTTTCCACGGCATGCACATCCACTCCGTCGGCAAGTGCGAGGCGAACTCGGTGGCACCCACCGGTGGCGCGCCCGGCGACTTCAATTCCGCGGGTGGACATTTCCAGGTGTCCGGGCACACCGGGCACCCGGCCAGCGGTGACCTCGCCTCGCTGCAGGTCCGCGAGGACGGTTCTGCGCTCCTGGTGACCACCACCGACACGTTCACCGCAGAGGATCTGCAGGCCGGCGAGAAGACCGCGATCATCATCCACGAGAAGGCGGACAACTTCGCCAACATCCCGCCGGAGCGCTACCAGCAGGTCAACGGAAACCCGCCGCCCGACGAGACCACCCTGGCTACCGGCGACGCCGGAAAGCGTGTGGCGTGCGGTGTTATCGGCACCGGTTAGCAGCCATATAGATTTCGCCGGATCGCCCCGGCCTACCGTCGGGGTGGAATGGGAGTTCGCGCTCGTCGACGCCGAAACTCGCGACGTGAGCAACGAGGCCACCCAGGTCATCGAGGAGCTCGGCGAGAACAACCCGCGGGTGCACAAGGAACTGCTGCGCAACACCGTCGAGATCGTCACCGGGATCTGTGATTCGGTGCCGGAGGCGATGGAGGACCTGCGCGAAACGTTGGGGACCGCCCGCGAGATCGTCCGGGGCCGCGGGATGGAGTTGTTCTGCGCGGGCACCCATCCGTTCGCCAAGTGGTCGCCGGGCAGCCTGACCGACGCGCCGCGGTACGCAGAGCTCATCAAGCGCACCCAGTGGTGGGGCAGGCAGATGCTGATCTGGGGCGTGCACGTGCACGTGGGGGTGCGGTCCGCGCACAAGGTGATGGCGATCAACACGTCGCTGCTCAACCACTACCCGCACTTGCTGGCCCTTTCGGCGTCGTCCCCGTTCTGGGACGGTGAGGACACCGGCTACGCGTCGAACCGGGCGATGATGTTCCAGCAGCTGCCCACCGCCGGGCTGCCGTTCCACTTTCAGACGTGGGCGGAGTGGGAACGCTTCGTCTACGACCAGAAGAAGACCGGCATCATCGACCACATGAACGAGATCCGTTGGGACATCAGGCCTTCACCGCACAACGGGACCGTGGAGATCCGCATCTTCGACGGTGTTTCCAACCTTCGTGAGTTGAGCGCTCTGGTCGCGCTGACGCATTGTCTGGTGGTCGACCTGGATCGGCGTCTCGACGCCGGCGAGCGGCTGCCGACGATGCCGCCGTGGCACGTGCAGGAGAACAAGTGGCGCGCTGCGCGTTACGGTCTGGACGCGGTGATCATCTTGGACGCCGAGAGCAACGAGCGGTTGGTCACCGAGGATCTCGACGAGCTGCTGAACCGGCTCGAACCGGTGGCCGAATCGCTGCACTGTGCCGACGAGTTGGCCCGCGTCGCCGACATCTACCGGACGGGCGGGTCCTACCAGCGTCAGCGCAGGGTGGCCGAGGAGCACGACGGCGATCTGCGGGCGGTGGTCGACGCGCTGGTTGCGGAGTTGGAAGTCTAACCGTGGCCGCGATACCGATGTTTCCGCTTCAGGTGGCGATGCTGCCCGGAGAAGAGTTGCCGCTGCGCATCTTCGAGCCCAGATATACCGCGCTGGTCACGGACTGTCTGGCGACCGAGGATCCGGCGTTCGGTGTGGTGTTGATCGAGGCGGGCCGCGAGGTCGGCGGAGGTGACATCCGCAGCGACGTGGGCGCGCTGGCCCGCATCGTCGAGTATGCCGACCACGGCGACGGGCGCTACCGGTTGCGTTGCGTGATGGGTGAGCGGATCCGGGTGCTCGAGTGGCAGCCCGACAACCCTTACCCGCGCGCGGCTGTCGAGCCGTGGCCCGACGAGGTTGGTGGCACCGTCGAGGTCGACGCGATCCGCGACGTCGAAGACCGCATGGTGGCGTTGTTCGAGCGGATCGCCGCCGCCCGCGGCACCGAGGTCAACGGTCGAGACATCGTGGTCGGCGCCGACGCCTCCGGGGACGCCGGAATGTGGTTGTACGCGTTGACGTCCCGACTTCCGATCGGACAGGCCGACCGGTACGCGGTGTTGGCGGCACCGAGTGCGTCGGCGCGGCTGGCCGCGCTCAGCGATGCGGTCGAGACCCTGACCGCGATGGTGGAGTTCCAGCTGTCGGCCGGAGAGTAGGCGACGCACCCGCGCAAGCTCACGTTCGGCGGATCTAGAACACGCTGTCGAAGCTTCCTGAGAGGGCCGAGTCGGTGACCTCATAGGTATTGCCCGCACCGCGTACTGCCTGAGCCAATTCGGTGAGGTTGGCGGCGATGACGTCAACCCGCTCGGCAACGTGCGCACCGACCAGTCGCGCGGCCCACTGGGTGGCCGTCCCTCAGCACACCCGCCGGGCGTCGATGAACTCGGTGCGAGGTGTGGTCCCTGCGGACTCCTCAGCGCCGGCGCGACCGTACCGATCCATCAGGTCTGCCGCTGTGGTGGACGTGACCTCCCAACCGTGTCCGGTCAACCATTCCGTCACATCGGTGCGCTCCTCGGCGTACCACAGGTCCTCGACGTCGAAGACGTTCTCTTCCTCGTCGGCACCGGACTCCTCGCGCAGTTGACGCAACTGCTCGCGCCGGCTGGCCAGATAATCCCCATCGAAAAAGCCGGCTCCGAAGGACTCCACGGCGATCCGGCTGCCGGCCGCGCTGAGCTCATGGATGCGTTCGAACAGCAGGTCTTGGCCCGCGGCCGGCAGGTAGGGCAACAGGCCTTCTGCCGTCCAGGCGGTCGGCTCGGTATCGTCGAACCCGGCGTCGCGCAACGCTTTCGGCCAGTTCTGGCGCAGGTCGATCGCCACCTGCACATACCGGGCGGCCGGCTGGACGTCGTTGGCCCGCAACGTCTCGGCCTTGAACGCCAACACCTTCGGCTGATCGATCTCGTAGACGACGGTCTCGTCCACCCACGGCAGCCGCCACGCCCGCGCGTCCAAGCCCGCGGCCAGGATCACCACCTGCTCGATTCCGTTGGCCCCCGCCGCGATGACGAACTCGTCGAACCACTTCGTGCGTGACGCGGCGTAGTCGGTGATCGACCGGATCCGCTCCAGCATGTACGCGGGCGGCAACTGCCAACCGCGGGCCAGGGCGGCGTCGATGAACATCTGCGCGTGCGGATCGGTGAACAGCGGACATTCCGAGGCGTTCTCCTGCGCCCGCGACCAGGCCACACCCAGTGCGGTCGCGCCGACACTTTCGGTGACGTCCCAGTTGTCGTCCTCAGTTCTCGCCATTGTCGTCTAGTTCCCCTTCCGCGACCGCTTCACGCATGTCGTCCCTCGTGAGCAGATCGTCGCGGAAGCTGTGTTCGCGGTACGCCAGCTGTCCCACCCGGTTCGCGATGACCGGGGCGGTGATCACCGCGAACAGTCCGGTCAGGATCAACATGCCGACGTCGGCGTTGCCCCGCAGCCGGATCGTTGCGCCCGCGATCACCAGCAGCAGCCCCAGGGTCTGGGGTTTGGTCGCAGAGTGCATGCGCGTCAAGGTATCTGGGAAGCGAACGATGCCGATAGCGGCGGTCAGCGCCAGCGTGGAACCACCCAGGATCAGCACTGCGGTGATGATGTCCGCGACGTTCATCGCGGCCCCCGTCCACCGAGCGGCTTCTCCACGTCCCGCACGCGGAACCGCGCCACGCTGACCGTGCCGACGAACGAGATCAACGCCAACGCCGCCATCGGGTAGGTGACGGTGGAGTCCTGGCTGAACGCCGCCCAGGTGCCGATGCCGCACATCGTCACCGCGGTCAGGGTATCCAGCGATACCAGCCGGTCGAGGGTGCTCGGGCCGGTCAGCATCCGGTACATCGTGATGATGGCGGCAGCACTGATCAGCACGGCGGCGATCACCCACACGTAGTTCACGCGGCCTCCTTGTCGGCAGCCGGGCGCCAGTCGGCGTCGCGTTCCAGCGCCGCTTTGAGCAACCGCTCCAGCGTCACCATCTGGTCGTGGAATTCGCGCATGGCCCGGTCGGTGTGCGCGTTGAGCACGTGCACGTAGACGACTCGGCGGGCCTGGTCGACCTCGAGCGCGATGGTCCCCGGGGTGAGGTTGATGAGGTTGACCGCCATCGCCAGCACCAGATCGGATTTCAGCGCGAACTGGGCGCGCAGCACCGCGCTGACCGGCGGCGGTCCCGGTTTGACGGCCAGCCACGCCACCTGGATCGAGGACCGCACCAACCAGTACGTCATCTGGACCACCAGGCGCAGCAACGACAGCGGGTGCACTTTGCCTTCCACCGGCACCACCGGCAGTGGCAGCAACAGGGTGATGACCAGCGCGACCACCAGACCGCCGATGAAGTTCGCCACAGAGATGCTGCCCCACAACAGCATCCACACCAAGATCAGTCCGCCCAGCACGCTGAGCCGCAGCAGCACAGCCCTCATCGATGCACCTCCAGCACGGCGGAGATGTACTGCTGGCGGTTGAGCACCTGATCGGCGGCGCGCTCGCTGTACGAGATGATCGGCCCGGCGAAGACGGTCAGCGCCAGACCCACCAGGATGAGCGCGCCGGTGGGCACCAGCATGCTGACTGGCATACGGCCGACGTGCAGCCGATCGGCGAACTCGACGTCCTCTGAATCGTCGAGCAGCACTGTCGGCGTCGCGGCGGCCAGGTGTCCCTCGGGGGCATCGGCCCGGGTCCGCCAGAACGCCTTGGTCCACACCCGCGTCACCACATACAGCGTGAGCAGGCTGGTGACCACGCTGCCGCCGACCAGGACCCACGCCAGCACCGATCCGTTGTCGGCGCCCGCCTGCATCAGCGCGACCTTGCCGATGAAGCCGGAGAACGGCGGAATGCCACCGAGATTGAGCGCGGGGACGACGAAGACGAACGCCAGCAGCGGGCTGGCCGCGGCCAGCCCGCCCAGCCGCTGAAGGGTCGACGCGCCGGCTTGCCGCTCGATCAGGCCGACCACCAAGAACAACGTCGTCTGCACGACGATGTGGTGGGCGACGTAGTAGATCGCGCCTGCCGTGCCGAGGTCGCTGGACAGCGCGATGCCGAACACCATGTACCCGATGTGGCTGACGAGTGTGAACGACAGCAGACGTTTGATGTCGCTCTGCGCGATCGCGCCGAGGATCCCGACCAGCATCGTCACCAGCGCGGCCACCAGCAGCACCGGGTCCAGGCCACCGTTGGGGAACAGCAGCGAGTGCGTGCGGATGATCGCGTACACACCGACTTTGGTCAGCAGGCCGGCGAACACCGCGGTGACCGGTGCGGGCGCAGTGGGGTAGGAGTCCGGCAGCCACGCCGACAGCGGGAACACCGCGGCCTTGACGCCGAACGCCACCAGCAGCACCGCGAACATCGCGGTGCGGGTCCCACCGCTGACGTGGTCAAGGCGCACCGCCAGTTCGGCCAAGTTCAACGTCCCGGTCGCCGAGTACACGAACGCGATGCCGAACAGGAAGATCATCGACGAGACCATCGACACCATGACGTAGGAGGCGCCCGCGCGTACCCGGTCCTCGCTGGCGCCGATGGTCAACAACACGAAGCTCGCGGCGAGCAGCACCTCGAAGCCCACGTACAGGTTGAACAGGTCACCGGCGAGGAACGCCATGGCGACGCCCGCCGACAGCACCAGATAGGTGGGCAAGAATATCGACACCGGTTGACGTTCGTCGCCGTCGCGGATGCCCTGCCCGATCGCGTACAGCATGACGGCGAGCAGCACAACGGAAGACACCACGAGCATCAACGCCGACAACCGGTCGACCACCAGCGTGATGCCCAGCGGACCGATGCCGGGAACCGTGGGGCCCCAACCGCCGACGTGCAGCGCCATGGTGCCGCTTGCGTCGGACAGCACCAGCAGCAGCGAACACACCACCACCACGGCCGTCAACGCGACGATCGTGATCAGGCGCTGCAGCCGCACCCGCCGGCCGGCCAGCAGCGTCATGGCGGCGGCCAGCGTGGGGATCAGGACCGGTAACGGCGTCAGCACGCCCGCGAGCGTCATCGTGAACCCTCGTGCCCGGGCAACGCGTCCAGTTCGTCGGGTGCGTCGGTGTCCTTGTGCAGCCCGGGTGGTTGCGGGCGGTCGGCGTCGATGGTGGTGGCTTCCTCGTCGGAGAGCTGAGACACCCGGGTGTCCTCGGGGTCGTCGCTGACCTCGTCCACCGTGGTGAGCCGGTAGGACCGGTAGGCCAGCGCCAGCACGAACGCCGCGACGCCCATGGTGATGACGATCGCGGTGAGGATCATCGCCTGGGTCAGCGGGTCCACGGTGTCCTCGGCGCCGTTGCTGGTACCGCCGCGGATCGGCGGGCTGCCCGACGCGCCCCCGGCGCTCAAGATGAGCAGGTTCACCGCATTGCTGATCAGCAGCAGCCCCATCAGCATCCGGGTCAGGCTACGTTCCAGCAGCAGATACACCCCGGCGCTGGTGACGCCGCCGATCAGCACGAGCTGAACCAGGTAAGAGGTCATCGGGCACGCACCTGCGACCTGCGTCGAACCGGGCTCGACTCGGCCAACTCGACGTCCAGGCGGGCACCCAAACTGCGTAACACGTCGAGAACCAGGCCGAGCACGATCAGGTACACCCCCGCATCGAAGAACAGTGACGTGACGAACTTGACGGTGCCCAGCACGGGCACGTCGAACTCGATCAACGCCGACGACAGCGCCGGGGCGCCGAACAGCAGCGAGGTGACCGCGGTGCCTGCCGACAGGGTCAACCCGGCGCCCAGCACCCGACCGGCGTCGAACGGCAGCGTTTCGCCGAGTTCGTAACGGCCACCGGCGATGTAGCGCAAGACCACGGCGAGCCCCGCGGTCAACCCGCCGGCGAAGCCGCCGCCGGGGGTGTTGTGGCCGGCGAAGAAGAAGTACACCGACAAGACCATGATCAGCGGGAAGATGATGCGGGTCGCCACCTCCAGCACCAACGACCGGTGTTGCGGGTCGCGCAGGTCGCTGCCGCGCAGCCAGGTGATGTCGCCGACGGCCGGGCTGATGTTGATGAACGCCGCGATCCGGCCGATGTCGGGCTGGCCGGCATCGGCCACCCGCGGTGGCGTGCCAAAACGTCTGTGCCGGAACACCATCGACGTCACTCCGGTGGCCGCGACCAGCAGCACCATGATCTCGCCCATGGTGTCCCAGGCGCGGATGTCGACCAGCAACACGTTGACGGTGTTGGCGCCGTGGCCCACGAAATAGGCCGCGTCGGGCAGCAGTTCGGAAACCGATATCCCGGTACGCGCGGCGGCGGCGAAACTTGCCAGCGCGGTGACGGTGGCGCCGACGGCCAGCGCGAGCACCGCGCGTGGCAACCGGTGCGCACCGACGTGGGCATGGTCGGCTTCGGCGGGCAGGGTCCGCAGCACGAGGACGAAGATCACCAGCGTGAGCGTCTCGACCAGGAACTGGGTCAGCGCCAGGTCGGGCGCGCCGTGCAGCGCGAAGATCACCCCGCAGCCGTAGCCGGTCACCCCGACCAACAGCGCGGAAGCCAACCGGTTGCGCATCACGGTCAGGCCGAACGCGGCCGCCAACATCACCAGCGCGACCACGGCGTGCAACGGAAGGTCCCACACCGCGAAATTGGGTCGGTCCCGGGCCCCGAAGGCCAACCCCACCGACGGCACCGCGACGAGGGTGGCCAGGATCGCCGACTGCGTCGCCGGGATCGACCCGCGCTGGGTTATCGCTGTCACCCGCACCGAGAGCACGTCGAGCGCGCGGACCACCGCGTCGTAGATGTGGTCGGCATTGCCCAGCGGCGTGGGCGCGGTGCGCACTCGGCGCAGTTGTTCGCGGCCGACGTAGGCGGCCGTGCCGACGCCGAGCACGACGATCGACAGGATCAGCGGCAGACCGAAGCCGTGCCAGAGCGCGAGGTCGTAGTCCACCCCGCCGGGAACGGTGTCGGCGTAGTCGGCGAGCACGTCGTCGAGCCGCGACGGCCACATCCCGAAGACCAGCCCGGCCACCGCGAGGATCCCCGGTGGGATCAAGAAGGTGAACGGAGGGCGGTGCAGCTCGGCCACCCGCTTGCTGGGCTTGGCCAAGCCTTTGCGGCCGAACGCGCCGAACAGAAACCGCAGGCTGTAGATCGTGGTGAACACCGATCCCAGCACGATGCCGGTCAGCACGAACGGCGCGGCCGAGCCCAGAGCCGGGCTGTACAGCACGGTTTCGAAATCGGCCTCCTTGGCGACGAAGCCGAAGAACGGCGGCAGCGCCGCCATGCTCGCCGTCGCGAGGACCGCGATGACGAGCAACGGTTTCGCCCGATCACCGAGCCAGGCCAGCCTGCGGATGTCGCGGGTGCCGGTGGCGTGGTCGATGATGCCGACGACCATGAACAAGGTCGCCTTGAACATGGCGTGCGCGACGAGCATGGCCAGCCCGGCCAGCATCATGTCGCTGCCGCCGCCACCGACCATGACGGTGATCAGGCCCAGCTGGCTGACCGTGCCGAACGCCAGGATCAGCTTCAGGTCGTATTCGCGCACCGCGCGCCACCCGGCCAACAACATGGTCAGCAGACCCAGGGTGATCACCGTCGGGCGCCAGATCGGCGAATCGGAGAATCCCGGCGTCATCCGCGCGATCAGATAGACGCCCGCCTTGACCATCGCGGCGGCGTGCAGGTAGGCACTCACCGGGGTGGGAGCGGCCATCGCGCCGGGCAGCCAGAAGTGCATCGGCACGATGGCTGACTTCGACAGCGCGCCGACCAGAATGAGCACCAGGCCCACCGCCGCGGCCACCCCGGTCGGCGGGGCCGCGATCAGCTCCGACAACAGATAGGTGCCTGCGATGTTGCCGAGCACCACGATGCCCACCAGCATCGCCAGCCCGCCGAACGTGGTGACCAGCAGCGCTTGGGTGGCCGCGCGTCTGCTGGTGGCCCGTTCGGCGTAGTGGCCGACCAGAAGGAACGACAGCACGCTGGTGAGCTCCCAGAACACGTAGAGCACCAGCATGTTGTCGCTGACGACGAGACCGAACATCGTGCCCGAGAAGGCCACCATCTCGGCGGCGAAGCTCGGCAGCCGGTTCTCCATGCGGCCGTCGCGGTGATGGAAATAGTCCCCGCAGTAGAAGAGCACCAGCGCACCGATGCCCAGCACCAGCACGCTCAATATCGCGGCAAGCGAATCGAACCGCAGCGTGATGTTCATCGACAGCTCGGGCACCCACTGCACGTCGGCGGTCTTCGCCTGACCGGCACCCGGCCAATTCAGCACCACCCAGACCAACGAACCCAGCGGCACCAACGCCAGCGGATAGAACGCGTTGCGACCCCACCGGTACACCAAAAGCGGCGCCAACGCGGTGGCCACCGCATGGGCGAGCAAGATGGTGAGCATGGCACTCCGATCGGGTCGTCTGGTCGGCATCAGCCGTCAGGCGATGTGCAGAGGGCGGGGTGTCAGCCGGTGTCAAACGGCCAAGTTCGGAGCCATTCTACGTGGGCCGATGTCGTGCCCACGCACCCTCGTGGTGCCGCCGGTGTGCTATTGGGCCGCCCTCACCACCATCCGGTGACATCGGAGAGTTGGCGGCCCAGCTCGTCGGCCAGCGTCCGCACATAGGTCGACGAGAGGTGATGGGCGTCGTGGTAGACGAGCACGTTGCCCTCGACCGCACGGCAGATGTCGACCCGGCACACCGCATCGCTCAGGTCGAGTATCGACATCGACCGGTAGCGGCCGAGGTAGTCGTATGTCGGGTTGCGTTCGGCCAGTGCCTCATGGCGCGGCAGCCCGCAGAGTTCGGCGTCACCGCCCTCGGCCAGACAGTCCACCGGTGCAAACAGGGTGCCGTCGCGGTACATCCACGGGGTGTCGCGCAGCCCGAGGATCGCGATGTCGTTGGCGTCGAGCTCATCCCAGACGCCGAGATAACCGTCGGGCACCATGTCGCCGGGCCCGGCGGGATGGGGCCGGGTCGTCGTGGTGAACACGTAGTCGGGCCGGTCGGCGACCAACGCGTCCAGCGCATCCCGCACCCACGACCGGCACTCCGGATAGGGCTCCTGTGTGACGGCGTTGCGCGGATCGTCGTCCGTCGTCAACGGGCAGCCCATCTTGAGATAGGTCACGACGCGAAAGCCGTGCCGCACCCCGAGCAGGTCCAGCCCGGCGATCCAATGCTCGGAGTGCGAACCGCCCGCCAGCGCTATGGTTCTGGTCGCGCCGGGGTCGCCGTACACGCACCGGATCACCTCGGTGCTGGCGAAGTCGGTGATGCAACCGTCGGTCGTGGTCGCAGGAAGATCATCGGCGGCCTCCAGGATGGAGGGCCGCATCGGAAGCGCGGGCACCCGCACCGGTTCGATGAGCGCGCGGGCACCGGGATAGTCACGCGGCGACAGCGACGACAGCTCGTTGCCGTTCGCCCGGATACCGGCGATGTGGTCGCGCCATCCGAACGACGTCACGCACAGGGTCACCGCGAGCAGCGCCACCACCGTGCCCAGCGCCGCGGTCAGCCGACGTGCCCGGCCTCGAACCGGTTGTGGGGCAAGGGCCGTCGTGCCGGTTGTCTTACGCAGCGGATCCTCGACGAACCGCCACGTCAGATAGGCCAGCAACAGCGACGCGGCGAACAGCAGCACGCCGCCGCGCAGCCCGACGACGTCGCGGTCCAGAAAGGCCATGGCGAAGATCAGCAGCGGCCAGTGCCACAGGTACAGCGCGTAGGCCATGGCGCCCAGCGTGACCAGCGGGCCGGCGGCCATCAACCGGTTCGGCCACGGCAGCTTGCCCTCGGCTCCCGCGCCGCTGAAGATCAGCAGGATCGTGGCGCCCACGGGGACCAGCGCCCACGGGCCGGGGAACTGCGCCGCTCCGTCGATCAGGATGCCGCAGCCGACGATCATCGCCAGCCCGGTCAACGCGGCCGCGGCGCGCAGCCATCCGGGCATGCGCACGACGGCGATCACCGCGGCGGCCAGCACACCGGCCAGCAGTTGCCAGGCGCGGGCGAAGCTGTCGTAGTAGGCGCTGGTCTGGTCGAGGTGATGGGCGAACACCGCGTAGGTGAACGAGGCGACGGTGGCCACGCCGGTGACCGCGACCAACACCTGGCGTCGGCGCGCACCCCAGCCACGTTTGTCGGAGGCGATCATCACCAGCCAGGCGATCAGCAGCATCGCGACGAAGAACTGGCCCTGCACCGACATCGACCAGATGTGTTGCAGCGGGCTGACACCTTGGCCGGCGCGCAGGTAGTCGTTGGCCGTCACGGCCAGATACCAGTTCTGGAAGTAGCCGAGGCTGGCCAGGCTCTGATCGGCGAACGCCTCCCAGCGCGTCTGCGGCTGGATCACCACCGTCAGCACCGCCGACGCGGCCAGCACCACCACGAGCGCCGGGCACAGCCGGCGGACCAGTCGAATCAGCGCACCGGACAACGGCTCGTCGGCGCCGGGTTCGGCGGCCTGCCGCAGCAACCGGCCGCCGAGGAAGAACCCGGACAGCACCAGGAAGACGTCGACGCCGCCGGAGACCCGCCCGAACCAGATGTGATAGACCACCACCAGCGCGATCGCGATACCCCGCAGGCCGTTCAGATCGTCACGGACCCGACGGTGCACAGCTTGAGCAGCGGGGTAGGGCTTTACGGCGGGCACGCGGAATCCTATGGGCGCCGGGCACCACACCCGGTCAGCAGGTCAGAAGTCGCTCAAAAATACCGCAGCCAACCGGCACCCGGGCCAGCACGGTGGCACGGCGCCGCATATCACCGCCAGTAGCCGGACGAACACGTCGGCCATGCCGGTGCGACAAGGCCGAATCGCGTTGGCCCGCGGAGTGATTCGTGTGACGACGATCGGGTCGCGGTCGACGTCAGCGTGTGGCCGAGCACCCCGATGCCCGCCCCGAGGATGGGCCAGACCGGCCAGAAGTACCAGGAGCCCGCCGTCAGGCCGACCGCGAGCCACACGGTGAGCACGATCGCGACCATCGTCAGGTAACCCGCCAGGTGGATCCGGACGGCGCGCCGCGCTGCCTGTCTGCGGGCCTGCCGGCGCTGCGGATCGTCGCGCTTGAGCCGGTCGACCGGCAGGTCGGCGGTCAGTTCGCGCAGTTGCGCGCGGGTATTCGCGGCGAACGTGGTCTGCAGCCGCGACTCGTACTCGTCCATGGGGAGATAGCCCTGCGCGAGGGCCTGGCCGAGCAAATTCGCGGTGTTCTCCCGGTCGGTGTCGCCTGCGCGCACGCCGGCCGTGTCGGGGACGATCATGGTGAACCTCCGCAATCTTGACATTGACAAGTTCACCTGCCGACTATGCCGCCTGAACCTGGCACTGTCAAGATGTGTCCGCGGCGGGAGGTCAGCGAGCCGCGGAGAACGCGCGCAGCGACTCCACCTGCGCCGCGTCCAGCGACGGCCGCACGGCATCGCGGGCGGCGGCGACGTCGGCGGCCGTCACGTCGGCCGCGTCGATGGAGCGCCGCATCGCGGTCAGCGCCGACTCGCGCAGCAGCGCGACACAATCTGCGGCGCTGTACCCCTCCAGGTCGTCGGCGAGCGAATCGAGGTCGACGGCCTGATCACCCTCGGAGGCCAGCGGAATCGACTTGCCCGCGGTGCGCAGGATCTCGCGGCGGGCCTCGGCGTCGGGCGGTTCGACGAACACCAACTTCTCCAGCCGACCCGGACGCAACAGCGCGGGATCGATGAGATCGGGCCGGTTCGTCGCGCCCAGCACCACCACGTCACGCATCGGCTCGATCCCGTCGAGCTCGGTCAGCAAGGTCGCCACCACGCGGTCGGTGACCCCGGAGTCGAAGCTCTGCCCGCGCCGGGGCACCAGCGCGTCGATCTCGTCGAGGAACACCAGCGACGGCGCCGAGTCCCGGGCGCGTTGAAACAGTTCGCGCACGGCCTTTTCCGAGGATCCCACCCATTTGTCCATCAGCTCAGCGCCTTTGACCGCATGCACCGACAACCTGCCCGAACTGGCCAGCGCCCGCACCACGAACGTCTTACCGCACCCGGGCGGACCGTAGAGCAGCACGCCTCGCGGCGGCGCGACGCCCAACCGGGCAAACGTGTCGGGATGCTGCAGCGGCCACAGCACCGCCTCGGTGAGCGCCTGCTTGGTGGCGGCCATGTCGCCGACGTCGTCGAGTGTCACCGAACCGACGGACACCTCCTCGGTGGCCGAGCGCGACAGCGGACGGATCACCGACGTCGCGCCGATCAGGTCTTCCTGGGTCAGGCGCGGCGGTTCATCTTCGGCGCTGGCGCGTGCCGCCGCCCGCAGCGCCGCCTCGCGAACCAGCGCGGCCAGATCCGCGACGACGAAACCCGGTGTGCGATCGGCGACTTCGTCGAGGCTCAGATCGGCGGCCGGGACGTCGCGCAGCAGCACCTCCAGCAGCTGTCTGCGGATCGCGCCGTCGGGCAGCGGCAGCCCCAGCTCGCGGTCGCACAGATCGGGTGCGCGCAGCCGCGCGTCGACGTTCTCGGGCACCGCGGAGGTGGCGACGAACGCGACCCCGCGGGTATGTACGGCGTTGCGCAGTTCGGCCAGGATCAGCGAGGCCACCGGCTCCGGCGTCGATGGCAGCAGCGCGTCGATGTCGGTGATCAGCAGCACCCCGCCGCCGTCGCAGACCGTGCGCACCGCCGACGCCACGCTGCTGAGCCTTTCCTCGGTGCGCAGCGCCCCGACGTCCGGGCCGTCGAGCTCGATGAGCCGCCGGTTGGCGCACACGGCGCGCACCATGGTCGCCTTGCCGACACCGGCGGGACCTGACACCAGTACACCGAGGTTGGCTGCCGCACCGAGTGTTTCGAGTAGTTCGGGCTGATCCAGTGCGAGCTTGAGCCATTCGGTCAGGCGCTCGACCTGGGCTTGGACGCCCTTGAGGTCCTCGACACTGCGCGCCGGCGTTGGCGCGGTGGTCGGCGCCGACGCGGTCGTGGTCGGCGCGCCGTCCGAGTTGGCTGAGGATGCCCATGCCACCGACGTATTCGGTTGCACGCTCACCGGTCCGGCGGGGTCGGTCGCGGTCACCGTCAGCAGTTCCGATGTCCAGGTGATGCCGACCGAGGACGCCAACGCCGCCGTGGCACGCGAGGTGGGGATGTCGGGGCCGAGTTCGCGGGGCAGCAGCGACACCGTGTCACCGACCGTCATCACCTTGCCCAGCAACGCCTGTCGCAGTGTCTGCGGCGAAATCGACTGGGTCGCCAGCTTGGAACCCGACAGCGTCACCGAGCGCGCGCCGTAGACGGTCACCGGGGCGACGAGCACCGTGGTGTCTTCCCGAAGCCCGGCGTTGGACAGCGTGACGTCGTCGAGTAGCGCGGTGCCCGCCGGTGTGCCCGCCGGGGCCGCACCCACGACCGCGGAGGTGGTCCGTGCGCCGGTCAACGACACCGCGTCCCATTCCCGGACGCCCAGCGCCGCAATGGCTTCTGGGTGCAGCCGGATGACTCCCCGCCTGGAGTCCAGCGCGGATGTGTTTAGCCGCGCGGTCAGGCTGAGTTGCTGTTCGGTCACGTCAGGAGCCCGGCCTGCGCAGTCCGAGCCGCAGCATGGAGCGCCGGTGCGGTTGTGCGCGACGGATGGCCCGTCGCGCCGCGCGCTGTTGGCGCGGCCGCTCGTCCCACACCTCGGGATGCTGAGCCAGGAACCGCTTGGTGCGCACGGCGAACGGGATATGGATCACGTACGCCGCGATGATCAACAGGATCACGAGGTAGCCGTAGAGGATCGCGGCCGCGACGCCGAGCGCCAGCAGCGCCAGCAGCGGCGCGACCATGTTGGGGGACACCGAGAACGTGTGGATCTTGCGCATCGGAATGGTGCTGACCACCAGCAGTGAGACGCCCACCATCCAGATCACCACGGCCCACTCCGACGTCCACCAGCCGTCGCCGAACTGCATTTTGGCGGCAAGGGGTCCGATCGCGCCGATCGCGCCTGCCGGTGCGGGCATCCCGACGAAGTACTTCTTTTCGAAGGCGGGTTGATCCACCGCCAGCATCGCGTTGTAGCGCGCCAGGCGCAGCACGATGCACACCGCGTACAGCAGCACCACCATCCAGCCGATCCGCGACTGCGACAGCAGCGTGCCGTACACGATGAACGCCGGTGCCACACCGAAGTTGACCGCGTCGGCCAGCGAGTCGATCTCCTCGCCCATCCGTGAGGTGGCCTTCAGCGCGCGGGCCATGCGCCCGTCGAGCGCGTCGAGGATCGCCGCAACGGCAAGAAAGGCCATCGCCTCGGTCGGCCGGTTGTCCAGCGCCATCTTGACCGCGGACAGGCCCAGGCAGATCGCGGCCACCGTCATACCGCTCGGCAGGATGCGCAGGCTGACCACGCCCGGCTTGACCCGAGGTTTGATCACGGAGCCGCTCCGGCGGCGACATCGGATCGCGGCAGCTCGGCCAATACCGTTTCACCGGCCAGCGCGCGCTGCCCGGTCGTCACCAGGATGTTCGCGTCGGCGGGCAGGTACGTGTCCAGCCGGGATCCGTAGCGGATCAGCCCGTACGTCTGCCCCATCGCGAGCTTGTCGCCGATTTTGGCGTCGCACACGATGCGGCGCGCGATCAGCCCGGCGATCTGCACGGCGATCACCTCGACGCCCTCGGGGCTGCGGATCACCATGCTGTTGCGTTCGTTGTCCTCGCTGGCCGCCTCGAGTTCGGCCGAGCCGAACAAACCGGGCCGATGCACGACGGCGGCGACCTCGCCGCCGATCGGTGCGCGCTGCACGTGCGCGTCGAACACCGAGAGGAAAATGCTGATACGCATCAAAGGTGTTGCCGGCAGACCCAGTTCGGCTGGCGGCGGCTTTTCCTCGATGAGACAGATCAACCCGTCGGCCGGTGCCACGACAAGACCCGGGCGGGTCGGTGCCACGCGGGGCGGATGCCGGAAGAACGCCGCGTTGGCGGCCGCCGACGTCAGGCCCGCCCTGCGCAGCCACGGGTTCTTCCACCCGAGCGCGGCGACGGCGAGGCTGGCTCCCACGAAGGGCAGCCCGGCGCGGTGCATCGGCGGAATCGTGGTGCGCACCAGCGCCGCGAGCCGCTCGGGGCCTGATGTGAGGTCGGGGCGTCTGGCCATTGTCCCGCGATTCTACGGGCGAACGCCTCGGCCGAGACGCCTATGCCAGGTCCCACACCCGCACGTGGGTCCCCGCGGCGACCTCGGTGACGTCCTCGTCGATCTCCAGCAGACAGTTCGCCGACGCCAGCCAGCGCAGATGATGTGAGGCGGGCGGGCCGTAACCGGTGACCGTGCCGGCGTCGGCGTCGAACACGCCGCGGCGAAACTGGCGCTTGCCCCGTGGTGAGGTCAGGTCCTCGGTCAGCACCGCGGTGCGGCGCGGACGCTCCGGGTTCGGCAGCCCCATCGCGGCACGCAGCGGCGCGCGCAGGAACACCTCGAAGGACACCAGCGCGCTGACCGGGTTGCCCGGCAACGTGATGATCGGCGTGCCCTCGAATTCCCCGCAGCCCTGCGGCATGCCCGGTTGCATCGCCACCTTGACGAAATCGACCGAGCCGCTCAACGCGTCCTTGACGACCTCATAGGCGCCCGCGCTGACGCCACCGGTGGTGACGATCAGATCGGCGTCGCGGGCGTGGCGGGCCAGCGTGTGGCGGAACGAGTCGACGTCGTCGCCGGACATCGCCGAGGCCACCACCTCGGCGCCGGCGTCCCGGACGGCCGCCGCCAGCATCACCGCGTTCGACTCGTAGATCTGGCCGGGCTGAAGCGGCGTGCCCGGGGTGACCAACTCCGTGCCCGTCGACATCACCAGCACCCGCTGGCGCGGAATCACCGTCAGCTCACCCAGTCCGAGCGCGGCGGCCAGGCCCAGCGCCGCCGGGGTGACCAGATGCCCGTGGTGCAGCACTGTGGTGCCCGCGGTGACGTCCTCGCCTGCGCGGCGGATGTGTTTACCGGGTGTCGCGCCGGCCCGGATGGTGACGGTGTCGACGCCGCCGTCGGTCGCCTCGACCGGCACCACGGCCGTCGCACTGGACGGCACCGGTGCTCCGGTCATGATCCGGTGTGCCGTACCGGGTTTGAGCGTCAGCACATCGGTGCGGCCGGCCGGGATGTCCTCTGCGACGGGCAGGACGACCGGCTGCTCGGGCGTCGCGGCCGCCACATCCTCGGCGACGACGGCGTATCCGTCCATCGCGGAGTTGTCGAACCCGGGCAACGACAGCGGCGCGACCACGTCGTCGGCCAGCACCAGACCCAGTGCCTCGGCGATCGGCACCCGGACGGGGGAGCGGGGCGCGATGAGTCCCGCGACGACGCGTTGGTGTTCTCCGACGGGGCGCATCAGACGGGAAAGGTGACGCCGGTCAGCTCTTCGGACATGCTCCAAAGGCGACGTTGGATGTCTTCGTTGTGCGATTGTGCGCTGGAGGCAACGAGTTTCGGATGCCCCCTGGTCTCGCCGATGCTGTCGGGTCCGTAGTACTGGCCGCTCTGCACGCCGGGGTCGGTGGCCGCGCGCAGGGTCGGCAGCGCGCCCATCTCGGCGGGTTGGGCGACGATCTTCCAGAAGAGGTCGGGGATCAAGTCGGGCAGATGCCGCATGAGTTCGGTGTCCGACAACCCCGGGTGTGCGGCCACCGCGATGGTGGGGGCGTCCTTGGTCTTCAGCCGGCGGGCCAACTCGTAGGTGAACAGCAGGTTGGCCAGCTTGGACTGGCCGTAGGCCTCCACCCGGTTGTATTTGCGCTGCAGGTGCGGATCCTCGAAGTGGATACGGGCCAGCAGCCGGTGGCCCACGCTGCTGACCGTCACGACCCGCGACCCGCCGACCGGCAGCAGGTTCTCCAGCAGCAGCCCGGTCAGCGCGAAGTGGCCCAAGTGGTTGGTGCCGAACTGCATTTCGAAACCGTCCTCGGTGGTTTCGCGCTGGGGTACATACATCACGCCGGCGTTGTTGATCAGCAGATCGATGCGTGGATAGGCGGCGCGAAGCTCGCCCGCGGCCTTGCGGACGCTGCGCAGCGAGGACAGGTCGAGCTCCTGCAGCGTGACGTCGGCGTTGGGGCTGGCGGACCTGATCCGGTCGACGGCCTGTTGGCCCTTGTCGAGGTTGCGCACAGCGAGCACCACATGTGCGCCCTTGTCGGCAAGCACTGCAGCGGTGTCATAGCCCAGTCCGGAGGTGGCGCCGGTGACGATCGCCACCCGGCCTGACTGATCCGGCACGTCGGCCGCGCTCCATTTGGCGGTCATGCGATCAACATACTGCGCCCGGCATACGTCATGCTCGGATCATGGATCTGGTTGAACCCGCCCATCCGCCGAGTCGCAAGGCCCCTCTGGTGTGGGCGATCGGCGCGGCGATCCCGTGGCTGGTGCTGGCGTTGGCCCAGCTGGCCTGGCTGATCGTCGACCCGCGGAGGTGGTGGCTGCACGCGTTGGCGGCGGTGCTCACCGCGGTGGGCGTCGCGGTTTTCGTGGTCGTGGTGCCGCTGTGGCGGTATCGCGTGCACCGATGGGACATCGACGCGCGGGCGGTGTACACGCGGTCGGGTTGGCTGGTGCAGGAGTGCCGGATCGCGCCGATATCACGGGTGCAGACCGTCGATACCGAACGAGGGCCGCTGGACCGGCTGTTCGGCCTGTCCACCGTCACGGTGACGACGGCGTCGTCGGCGGGCGCGGTGCGCATCGTGGCGTTGGACGCCGAGGTGGCCGACACGATCGTCGCGCAGCTCACCGACGTCGCCGCGCTGGGCGCGGAGGACGCGACGTGAGCGAGCTTCCCACCGCGCAGGTGTGGCACCGGCTGAGCCCGCGCATGCTGCTGGTGCATCCGGTGCACGAGGTGATGCGCCAGATCCCGGTCATCATCGGATCGTTGGTGCTGGGTTCGGCAACCGGGAACCCGGTGGTGGTGGTGATGGTGGTGGCGGCCACGGTGGCGTTCGGCGTGGCGCGCTGGTTCACCACCACCTACCGCATCGGCCCCACCGATGTGCAACTGCGCACCGGGGTCCTGCAACGCAAGGTGCTGTCGGTGCCGCGCAACCGGATTCGTTCGGTGTCCACCGAGGCGCGGCTGCTGCACCGGCTGCTGGGCCTGACGGTGCTGCAGGTGAGCACCGGCAAGGAGGCCAGGGGCGACGCGGTGTTCGCGTTGGATGCGGTGCAGGCCGAGGAGGTGCCGCGGCTGCGGGCCGTGCTGCTGGCCGACTCGTTGGCGGTCGCCGCAGAAGAGCAGGGCCCCGCCGGGCGGGTGCTCGCGCAGTGGGAGCCGTCCTGGCTGCGTTACAGCCCGCTGAGTTTCACCGGGTTGGCGATGATCGCGGCGGCGGCCGGTTTGGTCTATCAGATGGGAGCCGGTGCGGCGCTGGAGGGTTCGCAGGTGGCCCGGTCGGGTCTGAACGCTGCCGAACAGTTCGGTGTGCTGGCGACGGTTGCGGTGCTGGTCGCCGGCGTGCTGCTCGCGTCGGTGGTGCTGTCGGTGCTGCAGTCACTGTTGAGCTACGGGAACCTGGTACTGCGGCGCGACGCGGATGTGCTGCACCTCAAGTTCGGCTTGGTTCGGGTGCGGGAGCACACCTTCGACATGCGCCGGTTGCGCGGTGGAACGCTGCGCGAACCGTTGTTGGTGCGACTGTTCGGCGGTGCGCGGTTGGATGCGGTGATGACCGGTGTCGGCGGGGAGGGCGAGGCGTCGCTGCTGTTGCCGCCGTGTCCGAGGGCGACGGCCGAGACGGTGCTGACCGATCTGATCGCGCGGCCCGACGTGGTGCGCGGCCCGCTGCGCGGACACGGCCCCGCCGCCACCCGGCGGCGGTGGACGCGGGCGATGCTGGTGCCGGTGGTGGCCGCCGTCGCGCTGGCTGTCGCGTCGGCGCCCACGTGGGCCTGGGTGCTGTGCGCGGTGCTCGCGGTGTGCTGTGCGCTGTTGGCGTACGACCGGTCGCGGGCGCTGGGGCACCAGGTCGGGAACGGCTGGTTGGTCGCGCGCACCGGCAGCCTGCAGCGGCGCCGTGACTGCATCGAGACGTCGGGCATCATCGGCTGGACCGTGCGGCAGACGCTGATGCAGCGCCGCGCGGGAGTGGCGACGCTGATCGCGGCGACGGCGGCGGGCGTCAAGCACTATCAGGTGATCGACGTGCCTGAAGAGTTGGCGTGGTCGGTCGCCGCGCAGGCGTCACCGTGGGTCGCCGACAACGAGTGGGCCCGGGCGGGGTCCGAGTTGCGCTGAATCGGTTGCCGTTTAATGTCGGGCAATGGCGATCGGTGGAGTGCTCTTCGACATCGATGGTGTGCTGGTGACTTCATGGAAACCGATCGAGGGTGCGGCGACGACGCTGCGCACGCTGGCCGACCATCAGATCGCCTGCTCCTATCTGACCAATACGACGACACGCACCCGGGTGCAGATTGCCGAACTGCTCACCGAGGCGGGCATGGCCGTACGCCCCGACGAGGTGATCACCGCGGCGGTGTTGACGGCGGAGTATGTCCGCGACCGGTTCCCGGACGCCCGGTGCTTTCTGGTCAACAGCGGTCAGATCGCCGAGGACATGCCCGGCATCGACATCGTGTATTCGAACGAGTTCAGCGGACCGCAGACGCCCGACAAACCCGACGTCGTACTGCTCGGCGGCGCGGGTCCGGAGTACAGCCATCTGACGCTGTCGTGGGTCTATGACTGGATGGCCCAGGGCGTGCCGGTGGTCGCCATGCACCGCAGCACCGCCTGGACCACCACCGACGGGTTGCGGGTGGACACCGGGATGTATCTGATCGGGATGGAGGAGACGTCCGGACGCAAGGCGACCGCGGTCGGCAAGCCGGCGCCCGACGGGTTCCTCGCGGCCGCAGGCCGTCTCGGCGTCGAACCCGACGAGATGTATATGGTCGGTGACGATCTCAACAACGATGTGCTGGCCGCGCAGGTGGTCGGAATGACGGGGGTGCTGGTGCGCACGGGCAAGTTCCGGCAGGACACGCTGGACCGTTGGGCCGCAGACGAGTTCGCGATGCAGCCCAACCACGTGATCGATTCGGTGGCCGGGCTGCCGAAGCTTCTCGGGCTGTAATGATGACAGTGTGGGAGCGGATGCAGCAGGCGCTGCTGCGGCGGGGGATCAACACGGTGTTCGAGCTGGTGTTGTGGATCGCGTTGGCGTACACGGTGATCGGTGTCGGCTACGCGATGCTGCACATCGAATTGATCGGCCAACTCAAGCACGTGCTCAGCGCCGACTTCACCGTGTTCGCCAACATCGCGGCGCTGATCGTCGCGGTGGCGTTCTGGCCGGTGCTGCTGGCCAGTTCGCTGCTGTGCGGCGTGGCCGGCTGCGGGTTGCTCACCTAGCTAGTCACGTCTGAAGCGTGCGGACCGCCTCGATGCGCGCCCGCAGTTGCTCGGTGGTGGCCGCCGCCACCGGGGGCCCGCCGCAGATCCGGCGCAGCTCGTTGTGGATCCAGCCGTGCGGCTTACCGGTGCGGTGATGGGCGATCGACACCAGGGCGTTGAGCTCGCGGCGCAGTTCGCGCAGCTGTCCGTGGCGCGAGATGTGGGCCACCCGCTCCGTTTCACCGCTGGCGGTGCCCGACTGGGTGTCGCCGACCGCGCGGCTGCGACGGTCGATCTGCTCTTCCTGCCTGCGCCGCAACAGGTCTCGCATCTGCTCGGCGTCCAGCAGCCCGGGGATGCCGAGGTAGTCGGCTTCCTCGTCGCTGCCGGCGGGCGTCGCGGTGCCGAACGACGAGCCGTCGAAGATCACCTGGTCCAGCTCGGCGTCGGCGCCCAGCGATTCGAAACCGTTGTCGAGCTCGCTGGGCTCGGACTTGCGGGGTTCGACGTAGTCGTCGTCGCCGTCGGATTCGCGGTGCGGCTTGCCGAGCACGTGGTCGCGCTGGGCTTCCATCTCGCTGGCCAGCATCAGCAGGTTGGGCACCGAAGGCAGGAAGATGCTCGCGGTTTCCCCGGGTCTGCGGGACCGCACGAACCGGCCGATGGCCTGGGCGAAGAACAGCGGCGTCGACGCGCTGGTGGCGTAGACGCCGACGGCCAGCCGCGGCACGTCGACCCCTTCGGAGACCATGCGCACGGCGACCAGCCAGCGGCTGGTGCCCGCCGAGAACTGGCTGATCCGGTCCGACGAGCCGGGGTCGTCGGAGAGCACCACGGTCGGCGCCTCGCCGGTGATCTTGGTGAGCAGTTCGGCGTAGGCGCGCGCGGTGGTCTGGTCCGAGGCGATGACCATGCCGCCGGCGTCGGGCATGTGCTGGCGCAGTTGCCGGAGCCGGGTATCGGCGGCGGCGATGACGGCGGGCATCCACTCGCCGGCCGGGTTCAGCGCGGTGCGCCAGGCCCGTGCGGTCTGCTCGGCGCTGAGCGGCTCGCCGAGGCGAGCGGAGTGTTCCTCGCCCGCGCTGTCGCGCCAGCGGGCCTCACCGGAGTAGGCCAGGAAGACCACCGGACGCACCACCCCGTCGGCGAGCGCCTCCGCGTAGCCGTAGGTGTGGTCGGCCACCGACCGGCGCACACCGTCGCCGTCGGGCTCGTAGGTGACGAACGGGATCGGGCTGTCGTCGCTGCGGAACGGCGTACCCGTCAGCGCCAGCCGGCGCGCGGCGTCGCCGAACGCCTCGCGCATGGCCTCGCCCCAGCTCTTGGCGTCACCGCCGTGGTGGATCTCGTCGAACACGACCAGCGTGCGGTAGTTCTCCGTGCGCACCCGGTGCCGGGTCGGGTGGCTGGCCACCTGGGCGTAGGTGACGACGACGCCGTGGTACTCCGAGGACGTCTGCGCCGACGAGTTGGTGAACTTCGGGTCGAGCGCGATCCCGACCCGGGCCGCCGCCATCGCCCACTGCGTCTTGAGGTGGTCGGTCGGCACGACGACGGTGACCCGCTCCACGGTGCCGTCGGCCAGCAGCTCACCGGCCACGCGCAGGGCAAACGCAGTCTTGCCGGAACCGGGCGTCGCGACCGCGAGAAAATCGCGCGGTTGGGCGCCAAGATACCGCACCAAAGCCCGACGCTGCCAGCCTCGCAAAGCCTGGGTGTCGGGCGCTGAATTAGCCCGCACCCAAGACTCCTCACTGATCGGTAAGCAGCCTAGCGCAACGGATTACGCGTTCGCATCTTCCCCGGGCTACGTGTCGACAAAGAAATTGTCGTTACGGACGAACCAGTCGTGCCGCTCGTCGTCGGTCATGTCGCCGAGCTGCGCCAGGCCCTCGAAGTAGTGCTCACGGGGAGCGCCTGGAGCAAACAACATCAACAGCGACGCGGGCTCGTCGGCTTCGTTGCGGAAGCCGTGGATGCCCCCGGGTGGGACGTAGAGGAAGTCGTTGGGGTTCGCGTCGGTCCAGTCGCTGCCGTCGTAGAGGGTGACGGTCCCGGACAGCACGAAGAACGCCTCGGACATCGCCCGGTGGAAATGGGGTCCGGGTCCGCCGCCCTTTGGGGCGATCTCGACCCGGTACAGCCCGTAGTCGCCGTCGGTGGCTTCCTGGTTGGCCAGGTAGCGGTACTGCACCAGGCCGAACGACTCGTAGTCCGGCGGTTCGTCCCCGCGTTTGACCCACGCGCTGACCTCCGGTTGGTCCTCGGTGTACCGGGCTGGAGGATAGGGCGGCACATCCCGCGGATTCCAGAGTGACATCGCATGTCAGCCTGCCATATTCGGATACCGGGAATCGCGAACTCCGGTCAGTTCCTCCGTCGCCGCCCGCAGGGTGGGCAGCGCGCCCATCGCGGCCGTGGCCGACGTCAAGACGATCCTGGTCAAAGCGCAGGTCATGCGGAGCTGTGACCCCGAGGCGGCACAGCGACTCGTCGATGTCATTTTGGACGGGCTGCGGACCCGCTAGACGACCTTGCACTCTCCCTGGTCGAGTGCTAAGAATGCAGTTGGCACTCGCGACCGGTGAGTGCTAGGTCGGGCCGGTGAGGCAAGGGGCCGCAACCCGCGGAGCACACCCAACGCCGTCCGTCGCGGGCACTGCACCCGGCCAACAGATGTGCCACCCCCAATCCGGAGGAATCACTTCGCAATGGCCAAGACAATTGCGTATGACGAAGAGGCCCGCCGCGGCCTTGAGCGGGGCCTGAACGCCCTCGCCGACGCGGTAAAGGTGACGTTGGGGCCCAAGGGTCGCAACGTCGTGCTGGAGAAGAAGTGGGGCGCCCCCACGATCACCAACGATGGCGTGTCCATCGCCAAGGAGATCGAGCTGGAGGACCCCTACGAGAAGATCGGCGCCGAGCTGGTCAAGGAAGTCGCCAAGAAGACCGACGATGTCGCCGGTGACGGCACCACCACCGCCACCGTGCTGGCCCAGGCGCTGGTGCGCGAGGGTCTGCGCAACGTCGCCGCGGGTGCCAACCCGCTCGGCCTGAAGCGCGGCATCGAGAAGGCCGTCGAGAAGATCACCGAGACGCTGCTCAAGTCGGCCAAAGAGGTCGAGACCAAGGAGCAGATCGCTGCCACCGCGGCGATCTCGGCCGGTGACACCCAGATCGGCGAGCTGATCGCCGAGGCCATGGACAAGGTCGGCAACGAGGGTGTCATCACCGTCGAGGAGTCCAACACCTTCGGGCTGCAGCTCGAGCTGACCGAGGGTATGCGCTTCGACAAGGGCTACATCTCGGGTTACTTCGTCACCGACGCCGAGCGGCAGGAAGCGGTCCTCGAGGATCCGTACATCCTGCTCGTCTCGTCGAAGGTGTCGACGGTCAAGGATCTGCTGCCGCTGCTGGAGAAGGTCATCCAGTCCGGCAAGCCGTTGCTGATCATCGCCGAGGACGTCGAGGGCGAGGCGTTGAGCACCCTGGTCGTCAACAAGATCCGCGGCACCTTCAAGTCCGTCGCCGTCAAGGCCCCGGGCTTCGGTGACCGCCGCAAGGCGATGCTGCAGGACATGGCGATCCTCACCGGTGGCCAGGTCGTCAGCGAGGAAGTCGGGCTGTCCCTGGAGACCGCCGACGTGTCGCTGCTCGGCAAGGCCCGCAAGGTCGTCGTCACCAAGGACGAGACGACGATCGTCGAGGGCGCCGGCGACAGCGAGGCGATCGCGGGCCGGGTCGCGCAGATCCGCGCCGAGATCGAGAACAGCGACTCCGACTACGACCGCGAGAAGCTGCAGGAGCGTCTGGCCAAGCTGGCTGGCGGTGTTGCGGTGATCAAGGCCGGCGCTGCCACCGAGGTGGAGCTCAAGGAGCGCAAGCACCGCATCGAGGACGCCGTTCGCAACGCCAAGGCGGCTGTCGAGGAGGGCATCGTCGCCGGTGGCGGCGTGGCTCTGCTGCAGTCCTCGCCGGCGCTGGACGATCTGAAGCTCGACGGTGACGAGGCCACGGGTGCGAACATCGTTCGCGTGGCGCTCGAGGCACCGCTGAAGCAGATCGCCTTCAACTCGGGCCTGGAGCCCGGCGTGGTGGCCGAGAAGGTGCGCAACCTCGACGCCGGTAAGGGCCTGAACGCCGCGACCGGTGAGTACGAGGACCTGCTCAAGGCAGGCGTGGCCGACCCGGTCAAGGTGACGCGTTCGGCGCTGCAGAACGCGGCGTCCATCGCGGCGCTGTTCCTGACCACGGAGGCCGTCGTCGCCGACAAGCCGGAGAAGGCGGCCGCGCCCGCGGGCGACCCGACCGGTGGCATGGGCGGCATGGACTTCTAAGTCTGTCCGACGAAAAGCCCGGTTCCTCGCAAGAGGGCCGGGCTTTTTCGTGGGTGAACAGATCCGCCGAACGTGGGTTACCCGCACGCTTTTTCGCGCCAGCCGTGACACGAGGCCACACTCGGCGGGCCGCGCAGCGGGATTACTTCTTCAGCGGCACGCAGTCGTGCAGGCAGTCCGGGCTCGTCGACGGCGATTGAGCCGTGGCTTTACGGTGCAGCACCGCGCGGGTCGGCGTGATCTGCAACGTGTCGTCAGCGGGTCGGCCGGTTCCGTCGACGATCAACGAGTAGCCGCCAGGTTCGCGCGGCGGCCAGAGCACCGTGACATCGCCGTGCGCGGTGACGTTGCGTTGTGTGGTCTTGCCGATGGATCCGACGTCGAGCGTGCCGTCGACGAGGACCGGGTCCACCGCGACGGTGTGCGCGCGGTAGTCGTCGCCGACGGTGATCAGGTAGGCGAAGTCGAAATCGGCCAGCGCGTCACCCAGCTTGTCGAGGTCGACTTTGACACTCATGACGTCGGCTCCGGTTGCCGACCCCGGATCAGCCGGCCGGGGCGCGCCGCGGTCGGAACACCGTTCTCGGCGATGATCTCACCCGACACGATGGTCGCCACGTAACCGTCGGCGCCCTGGTCCAGGCGGCGACCGCCCGCGGGCAGGTCGTAGGCGATGACGGGCCGGTGCAGATGCACCGCCGCGTGGTCGATGACGTTGAGGTCTGCCTTGTAGCCCACCGCGATTCGGCCGCGGTCGGCCAGGCCCGCCACGCGTGCGGGCACCGAGGTCAGCTCGCGCACCGCCTCGGCCACCCCCAGCCTGCCGGATGCGCGGTCACGCGCCCAGTGCGCCAGCATGTACGTGGGAAAGCTTGCGTCGCAGATCATTCCGTAGTGCGCGCCGCCGTCGCCGAGGCCCAGCACGACATCGTCGCGGCGGATCAGCTCCGCCACCGTGTCGAGGCTGCCGTCGCGGAAGTTGGCCAGCGTCACGAGCAGCATGGCATGGCCGTCGTCGTCGAGGAGGCGGTCGTATGCCTCCTCGAGCGGGCTGACACCGCGTTCCCGGGCCCGGCTGGCGATGCTCTCCGACCTCGGCGGTTCGTAGTTCGGCGGATCGCCCAACGGGAACATCCACTCGAACGCCTGCGCCGCGAACATCAGCGGGTGGCCGTCGGACGCCGGCGTATCGGCCAAGATCCGTTGGCGGACCTCGGGTCTGCGCATCTGCGCGATGCGTTCGGCCAGCGGCAGGTCGGCGATCTCCCGGTAGCTCGGGTACATGACGAACGGGTTGCCCGAGAGCTCGAGTCCGAGCACCAGCCCGATCGGCCTTGGGAAGATCTGCGCGGTGACACGGGGCCCGTCACCGCCGGCGGCGTTCGCCTTCTCGACCATGGTGAGCGCGTCGACGAAGAACGGGTCGCCGGCGTTGCCGATCGCCAGCGTGAACGTGACCGGAAGGCCGACGTCCTCGGCGACGTCGAACACCGTCTGCAGCACGGGTTCGTAGTCGCCGGCGACGAGGTCGGGGACGAACTGGATCAGGCCCCCACCGCCGTCGTCGACACCGCGGGCGATCGCCTCGATCTCGGCGCGGTCGGCGTCGTAACTCGGGATGGGCCGGCCGCTTTCGGTCTTGTGCAGCGTGAACCGCGACGACGCGAACCCGAGCGCGCCGACCTGAACCGCTTCGGCGGCCAGCTTGCGCATCAGCGCGAGGTCCTCGGCCGTAGCCGGTTCACGGTCGACGCCGCGCTGGCCCATCACGTACACCCGCAGCGGGGAGTGCGGCAGAAGGGCCGCCACGTCGATGTCCCGGTGTCGCGACTCCAGCACATCGAGGAACTCCGGGAACGTCTCCCAGCTCCACGGGAGCCCGTCGACCATCACCACACCGGGGATGTCCTCCACCCCGGCCATCACGTCGACCAGCACGTCATGGTCTTCGGGGCGGCAGGGCGCGAACCCGACGCCGCAGTTGCCCATCACCGCCGTCGTCACGCCATGCGCGGAGGACGGGGTGAGCCGGTCCGACCAGATCGCCTGGCCGTCGTAGTGGGTGTGCAGGTCGACGAACCCTGGGGTGACGAGCAGACCGGCCGCGTCGATCTCGCGCGCCCCGTCGCCGTCCACCGCGCCGACGGCGGCAATCACCCCGCCAGAGATGGCCACGTCGCCGACGTAGGGTTCGCCGCCGAGGCCGTCGACGATGGTGCCGCCGCGGATCACGAGTTCGTATGTCATATGTCGAATCTACGATGTCCCGGTGATCGATCACTTCGGAATCAACTGTGCGGACTTCCAGAGGTCGCAGGCCTTCTACGACAAGGTGCTCGGCGTGCTGGGTTACACCCGGCAGCTGGACTATCAGGTCGCCGTCGGCTACGGCAGGGACGGCAAGCCCGACTTCTGGATCGCCGACATGAGCAAAGGCGACGCGGCGGGCCCCAACCGCGAGGTGCATTTCGCGTTCTCGGCCGCAGACACCGCCGCGGTGCAGGCCTTCTACGACGCCGCGCTCGAGGCCGGTGCCGAGTCCCTGCACCCACCACGGCTGTGGCCGGAGTACCACCCCGGCTATTACGGCGCGTTCGTGCGTGACCCGGACGGTAACAACGTCGAAGCGGTTTTCCACGGCTTTTCCGGTGACGCGCAGCCCCAGGCGGACTGAGTACCGTCGGGGTATGGCTGACTCTGATGTCTCGGCGGTCCGCGAACTGCTGCGGGACATGTTCACCCGGCAGATCGAGCACGTCGAGGAACTGACCGACGGGTTGAGCGACGAGGTCGCGTTCTACCGCCCGACCGAGAACGCCAACAGCATCTCGTGGCTGATCTGGCACGCCGCGCGGCAGCACGACCTGCAGCTGTGCGCGATCGTGGGCACCGAGCAGGTCTGGTTCCGCGACGGCTGGGTCGACCGGTTCGAGCTGGACCTTCCGCGCGACGCGATGGGCTACGGCGACGGGCCCGAAGAGGTCGCCAAGGTGCGCGCGTCGGCCGACCTGCTGGCCGGCTACTACCGCGCCGTGCACAAGATGACGCTGGAGTACATCGCGTCGGTGACGCCCGACGAGTTGGGCCGCGTCGTCGACGAGCACTGGGATCCGCCGGTCACCGCGGGGGTGCGCCTGGTGAGCATCGTCGACGACGCCGCCCAGCATCTGGGTGCCGCCGCCTACCTGCGCGGTATTGCGTGATCCGGTGGTGGCCGGCGGCCGGTTTGACCGCGATGGTGCTGCTCGGCTGGGTCGTCGGTAAATCCAGCACCGGGCTGGACGACTGGTTTCACCAGTACAGCAACAGCCCGACACGCGACCTACGAGGGTTCACCGACCCGCTGGCGCTGGCCGTGGTGGTGGCGGCCACCGTAGCCTTCGCGCTGTATCGGCGCCGGTGGCTGCTCGCCGGTATCGCGGCCGTGCTGCCGTACGGCGCCTACCTGTTGGTGCAGGTGATCAAGCCGTTCTTCGGCCGGGACAAGGGTGGCGGTCTGGCGTATCCGAGCGGCCACATCACCACGACGACCGTCGTGCTCGGGCTCTTTGTGCTGGTCACCGGATGTGCGTTGTGGGCGTTGGTGTTCGCGACGGTCTATGTCGGGCTGGCGGTGATCGGGGTCGGCACCACCTTCCACTACTTCACCGACACGATCGGCGGGGTGCTGCTGGGAACGTCGCTGGTCTGCATCGCGGCCCTGCTCGCCGCACCGAACTTGACGCGTGTCAACACCCGTGCGACCTGGGTCACACGGGGTGGCTAGCATGGGGTTATGACTGCGACGCCCGACGTTGAGCTGCCCGATACCGGCACCGTCCGCAATCCCGCGACCGGCACCGTCGCCGGCACCGTGCGATGGACCGACCCCGCCGACGTGCCACGGGTCGCCGCGCGGTTGCGCGAGGCGCAGAAGCAGT
This sequence comes from Mycolicibacterium holsaticum DSM 44478 = JCM 12374, assembly GCF_019645835.1. Taxonomy (NCBI): domain Bacteria; kingdom Bacillati; phylum Actinomycetota; class Actinomycetes; order Mycobacteriales; family Mycobacteriaceae; genus Mycobacterium; species Mycolicibacterium holsaticum. The sequence goes on along the minus strand of NZ_CP080998.1, from coordinate 4,847,013 downwards.
GGGAGGCGCGCGGCGCCAAAGGGCGGGCCAAGGTGCTGGCCCGTTACGCGGTGTGGATGGGTGAGCACCGCGACGAGATCGAGGCGCTGCTGATCAAGGAGACCGGCAAGTCGGCCACCGACGCCGCCCAAGAGGTGCCGCTGCTGATCATGATCGCCTCCTACTACATCAAGACGATGGAAAAGGCGTTGGCCCCCGAGGCCCGGCCGGCGGCGCTGCCGTTCCTGTCGATCAAGAAGGTCGAGGTGCATTACCGCCCGCGCCCGGTGGTCGGCATCGTCGCGCCGTGGAACTATCCGGTCGCCAACCTGTTGATGGACGGCCTGGCCGCGCTGGCCGCCGGATGCGCGGTGCTGCTCAAACCGTCCGAGCGCACCCCGCTGACCGCCGAGTTGCTGCTGCGCGGCTGGCTGGATTCCGGCGCGCCGGAGGTGATGGCGATCGTGCAGGGCGCGCGCGAGGCGGTCGAGGCCGTCGTCGACAACTCCGACTACGTTCAGTTCACGGGCTCGAGCGCGACGGGCGCGAAGGTGATGGAGCGGGCCGCGCGCCGGCTCACCCCGGTCAGCCTGGAGCTGGGCGGCAAGGACCCGATGATCGTGCTCGAGGATGCCGACATCGAGCTGGCGGCCAACGCCGCGGTGTGGGGCGCGATGTTCAACGCCGGCCAGACGTGTGTATCGGTGGAGCGGGTGTACGCGCTGGAGTCGGTGTACGACGAGTTCGTCGCGGCGGTCGTGCGCGCGGTGGCGAACCTGAAGATGGGTGCGGGCGAGGGATATGACTTCGGCTCGATGATCGATGAGAGCCAGGTCGAGGTGACCGACCGGCACGTCCGCGAGGCGGTGGCCGCCGGCGCGAAGGCGCTCACCGGCGGCAAGCGACCGGACGGCCCTGGCAGTTTCTATCCGCCGACCGTGCTGGTGAACGTGGACCACTCGATGGCGTGCATGACCGAGGAGACGTTCGGCCCGACGCTGCCGATCATGAAGGTGGCCAGTGTGGCCGAAGCGGTCCGGCTGGCAAACGACAGCCCGTACGGCCTGTCGGCATCGGTGTTCTCGAAAGATATCGAACGTGCCAAATCGGTTGCTTTGCAACTGGATTGCGGAGCGGTCAACGTCAACGACGTGATCTCCAACCTGATGTGCACGACGGCGCCGATGGGTGGCTGGAAGACCTCGGGCATCGGGGCGCGGTTCGGCGGTCCCGACGGGGTGCGCAAGTTCTGCCGCCAGGAGGCGGTGGTGGCGCCGCGCACCAACGTCGGCGCGGGCGGAAACTACTACAACAACTCGCTCAAGGCGCTCAAGCGGATGAACAAGCTGATGACCAAGTTGGCGTTGGCCCGACCGCGGCGCGTCGCGAAGTAGCTCGGGCATCGCCGAAACCTCACCGAGGTCTTTGCCCGTCGGCGCAGAAGATCTGCGGCCGAAGGGCTTGAGTAAGTTCGACTAGGGCAACGAGGCGAGGAGGGCACGCGTGCGGCTGGTGGCGACCGTGGTGTTGTGGCTCGTCACCACGGTCCTCCTTGCCGTAGCGGTGCCCGCGATGTGGGCGCAGAGGAACGTCATCAGCGAGGACGGCTACGCCGCGTTCGCGGCCTCGGCCGCCAAAGACCCGCAGTTGCAGAGTGCAATGGCCGCGGAGCTGACCCGGCAGATCATCTCTTTTGCGGCCGACAACGGATACACGCTGAACCGGGACCTGGTTCGCGGCGGCACCGTCGCCTACACCAGCAGCGCCGGGTTTCCCGGGCAGTTCGGTCAAGCCAACCGCATCGCGCACCGCTGGATGTTCACCGACTCCGTCCAACGGGAAGAGGGCTCCGACCGCTGGTTGATCGATATCGCCCCGATGCTCAACGACCCGTCGATCAAGGAGTTGCTCGGTGATATCGACCTGGATGTCCCGCAGACGCTGACCGTCCCGATCACGGTGCCCGAAACCACCGGCCTGTACCCGGGGCGACTACGGCAGGTCTCGACGTGGGGGCCGTGGATCACCGTCGGCGCGACGATCTTGACTGGTGTGTTCGCCCTGTTGACCTTGGCGGCATCCCGATCCCGCGGGAAAACGCTCGCGGCGCTGGGGGTGTCAGCTCTGCTGGTTGGTGCGGCGGGATGGGCCGGGCTGGAGGTGGCGCGCGGCCATGTCAACGACGCGCTCAACCGCACCGCCGGCGACATCCGCCAGATCGCCGACGTGATGGTCAGCCGCGCAGAAGACAGCCTGCACCACTGGCTGAACCTGACGTTGGCCGCCGGCGCCGCGCTGGTGGTGTTCGGGGTGCTGGTGGCGATGTTGGGCGGTTTGCGAAGCCGCGACGCTTAGCCCGCCTTTGCATTGATACCGTCGACTCATGCCGTTCGTCTCGGACATCGTCGGCCCGCAGCTGCCCGTCCAGACATCGCCGCCGCTGGCCACCGGTGCCTTGCGTCGCACCAGCACCATCGACACCCATCCGGACGGTGACGGGAGCTCCGATGTCGACCTGCGCGCCAGCGACGTGGCGGGACGCGGTCCCGACGCGGTGGATACGCTCGGCCACCTCGGGCTGCGCGCGCACCTGACCGGCCGGGTCATCGACGGGATCGCTGCCGTGCCGCCCGACGACCGGCTGAGCCGGCTGATCGGCCACCGCGTCGGTCCCGGGTTCCGTTCGGCGGTGGCTGAGCTGCTCCCCGGCGAAGTCGATCGGGCCAGCCTGCTGCACCTGCTGCTCGACGATTGGGTGGGTGCGGCGCTGGTATCCGGTTATGCGTTGCAGTACAGGGGGATTGAACTCGGCGTCGAGCAGAAGCTGCCGGCAGGTACCGCGGATCGTATGGCGGGTATCTGTGCGGGCTTCGCGCCGGACGCCTCGCTCGTGTCGTATGCCCGCCGCCACGACATCGTCCCGACCGCGCGCGGCCCGCTGGCGCCACCCATCGAGTTGGCGCACGCCGTCGAACCGTTGCGCCCCAACGGGATGCGCAGGTACCGACGACTCGACCTATGCGTGGCCGATGACAGGTCCGCGGACTTCGACGCCCACTTCCGTGACTCGCACATGGACAGCGACGGGGTCGAGACGATCGTGCACGAGTACACCGTTACCGGTTCGGTGGACACGTCCACGCGGACCATTACCGCGGTCACGGCGGACGTGCGGGTGCTGCCGTGGCAGGAATGTCCCGGTGCGATCGCGAGTGCGCAACGTGTGCAGGGGTTTTCGCTGACGGAGCTGCGCGGCCGTATCCGCGGTGAGTTCGTCGGTACGAGCACGTGTACGCACCTCAACGACACACTGCGTGCCATCGGCGATCTCGACGCGCTATTCGACTTGCGCTCAGGGCTCGATGACGTGTGACGGGTCGGGTCGTCTGTCGGACGACGCCTGGCTGTAATCGCCCCAGGGACCGTCGCGTTGTTCAACGGCAGCCCGAACACCTTGTGAGGCAGCTGTTTCGACGAAGCCGAGCGCATCGGGGGTGTTGCGCATCAACCCGTCGAGGATACCGCCCAGCGTTTGGGTCGACGCCAGACCCATGTTCTCGTAGGCCTGGTTGACGATCAGCTTCTGGGCCTGAAGTTGGGACAGCGGAATCTTCGCCAGCTTGGCCGCAACCTCACGGACCCGGGTTTCGAGGTTCTCGAACGGCACCGACTCGTTGATGAGTTCGATTGCGGCAGCTTCTTTTCCGGTCAGTGGTTCACCAGTCAGGGAATGCCACTTTGCCTTCGACAGGCTCAGGCGGTAAAGCCACATGCCGGTCAGGTAGGCGCCCCACATCCGCGCATACGGCGTCCCGATGACGGCGTCGTCGCTGGCGATGACGATGTCGGCGCACAGGGCGTAGTCGCTGGCGCCGCCGACGCACCAGCCGTGCACCTGGGCGACGACGGGTTTGGATGCCCGCCAGATCGCCATGAACTTCTGGTGCGGGCTGGTCTCCCGCGCGCTGACCATCGCGAAATCCTTGCCCGGGTCCCAGCGGCCGTCGGTGTTCATCGCCTCACCCCAGTGGGTGAAGCCGCCGCCGAAATCGTAACCGCCGGAGAACGCGCGGCCGGCCCCGCGCAGGATCATCACCTTGACCGCGGGATCGCGCTCGGCCAGGCCGATTGCCTTCTCGATCTCGTCGGGCATCGGTGGCACGATGGTGTTGAGCTGATCGGGCCGGTTCAGCGTGATCGTCGCGATCGGTGCTTCGGCGGCGTAGAGCAGGGTCTCGAACTGCGGCGTTGTCGGCATCTTTCAAGTTTGGCAGAGGGGTCGATGGTCCAGACCCGTCGTGGCGGAATCTTCAGTTCGGAGCCGGAATCCCGACGTCGTCGAAGGCCTTCGAAATGGCCGCGAGCTTCTTGGCCTTCACTGCTTGTGCACTGCGACGGAACAGGCTCTTGGCAGACAGTTCGAGCGCGTCGCGGCTGGTGCTGAACCCAGATGTAGGCGCCAGCCGTTGCGTGAGCGCAAGGTAGAAAAGCGCAGAAACCTCTTGGGGTGTGAACAACAGGTGCTCCCCGTCTTTGGCCGTGATGATGTTGAAGGCAGCCTTGTTGTGGATTCCGCTGTTCGTGTGTACCCCGCCGAAATCGCCCTCGGTTGCCAGGTAGTCGTTCATATGGTCGGGCTGTCCGCGTCGCGGCGGATCGCTGATGTCCCGTAAGGGAATTCCGGTACCGCTGAGGTCTTCGCCCATCTCCCAGTCCCACTCCTCGATGTCGTCCTCGTGGGCATTGGCGATGATGATGCCGAAAATATCTGAGTAGCTCTCGTTCAGCGCACCGGGCTCATCTTGATATTGCAGCCCCGCGGTGTGGTCGGTGAGCCCGTGGGTCATCTCATGCGCGACGACATCGATTGCTGCTGCGTATGATCGGAGCCTGCCGTCGATCATCCGCTGCCCGTAGACCATTTGGGTCCCGATCCAGGCGGCGTTTCGCCATTGCTTTGGCGTGTTGTCTCGGATCGAACGGCAGTTGATCGATGAAATGAACCGTCCCCCAGTGCCATCCAGACCGTTTCGTTTCAGCGTGTGGAACAGGTAGTCGGCGACCTGCTGCGCATTGGCGTGGGCGCTCACGGCAGCCGAACTCCACGGTTGCGGTGGGTTAGCCACCGGAGCGCCGGGAAGGGCTGCGCGTTGCAGTTCAATTCGACGAAATTCGAAGTCGTAGGTTTCGATGCGACGTTCCGAATCGACTAGCCGGGTATTGCCATTCTCGTCACGCTCGGCGCGCACCCGTCGGCTGTTGCCTAATTCATCGGCGATATCAAGCTCTTCTGGTGTCCACACGATGGATTGTGTACGCGACAGTTTCGTGACCAGTTCTCCAGAATGCGCATCTACCACGTAGTCGAATACTTCGGGAAGTGCGGTCGGTTGGCGGGTGGATGCATGCTCTCCACGCCGCGGAACGTTTGTGGCGATATAGACGAGCCGCCACTTTTCCGCCTTGGTGTCGTAGTAGTAGTTCAACGTGGGTGGCGTCGTAAGTGGAAGGGCGTCCTCACCCGCGTCGCCGATTATTATTTCCTGGGCATCTGCCGGCGATAGCTTGGCGACCGAATCGACGTCCGTGGGTGCGCCGAGCGCGGTATTGACGGCCAGCATTGAATTGTCTTGGTCGAGCTCGATACTGACCAATGAGCCGTACACCGGAATCTTTTGTACTACCTGTTCGAACTTGACCACCGTGGAGTCGGTGAGCGGCACGGTCTCAGTGCTCAGGGTGCGGTACTCCGTCGTCACGCCCTCGTCGGCCAAAGCCGGAATCTGCGGGCTTTCGATCAACTGCGTCAGATACTGGCGTGCGGCCGTCTCGGGATCAAGCTTGTCGCGAGCCAGTGGAGCGACGGCGCTCGATGTCGCCAACTCCTCGTTGATCGCGGCGAGTGTCGGTCCCTGCTGAGAGTCCTCGCTATGGAGTGAGAAGCTGTCGAGGCCGTTGTTGATCATGTTCATCATCTCCTTTATTACAGCCCTAAGTAATTTTGCGTCACCCCTAACTCCTGCGCCTGATATTCCGCATTTATCTGAGAAACTCTATGGTTTTCAACTCCAGTGGAGAATAATCGAGAGACAATGACGGAACGGGCCGCAACTGGTGTGACATATGGTGCCAAACACAAAGGCGATAACGATGAAACTGTTGGTGACCGTTTGCATTCATATATCGCTTATTGGCGTATATCGACGGCGTGAACAATGACGAGCGGTCCGCCGCCCGCGCCGCAGCGTCGTCCGCCGCTTGTCAGCCCTCTTGTTCTGGCGACCGCCGACGCGTCGTCGCCGGATGCCGCCAACGCGATGGTCGCCGATGACGAAGATCGTCGGCTGCTCCTCGTCGAATTGCGGGTGCGCGCCGGCGACGACCCGGAGTCCGTGCGTGAGCGGTTCATCGAACTGTTCGACAGGGTTTTCCGCTCAGGTGATCGGCCGCCGCGGCCGGTGCCGATCGGCCGACACTACATGCGGTGCGCACTGACGCCGGATCAAGTGATCCGGCTGGTACAGGGTGGCGCCAAGTCGGCCGATGCGAAGGCGGCGTTGCGTGCCCTGGAGATCATCTACCACGTATGGCCGGACTTGGTCGTCGACGCGCATCTCGATCGATCGCTGACCACGATCAAGGCCGACGCCGCCTCGCGTACATACAGTTGCGGTGGTGCCGGAGTCGTCTGGGGAATCCTCGATTCCGGCATCGACCGTAACCACCCCCACTTCGCCGAGTACAACACTTTGGCTGGTGACTCAGTCAAGCATCTGCACCGTGATTTCACGCTGCCGGCTACGCTGGGACCACCGCCGGATCCGTTGCGGGATCTGGTCGGCCACGGCACTCATGTGGCAGGAATCGTCGCGGGCTGCTCGCCAAGCGATGCGCGCAGACTGCGCATCGCGTCCAACGAACCCACGGTCGAGGGCTTTCCCCGCTGGTCTGGAAGAACGCTGCCCAAGGGCACAAGTCTGAGTGGGGTGGCGCCGCAAGCTCACCTGGTGAGCCTCAAGGTGCTCGACGACAACGCCAAGACGGTGTCGAGCGTGGTCATCGAGGCGCTCGATTATGTCCGCACTATCAACGGCCAAGGGCGAAGCCTGCAAATCCACGGTGTGAACCTGTCACTCGGCTGCGGTTGGTTGCCCGAGGAGTACGGCGCCGGGCAGAGCCCGCTGTGTAAAGAACTCGACCTCCTCGTCGGGACGGGTGTGGTGGCCGTGGTCAGCGCAGGCAACTCCGGTGCAGCCGGGACGACCAAGCTGGTCAGCAGCGATGTTTATGGGCAGCTGTCCACGATCACCGACCCGGGCAATTCGGCGACCGCCATCACAGTCGGTTCGGTGCATCGGTATCGGCCGCACACGTACGGTGTCACGTTCACCTCATCGAAGGGCCCGACCCTTGACGGTCGACTCAAACCGGACCTCGTCGCTCCCGGCGAACGAATCACCTCCGCCGCCACTGGAGCATTCGCCACCGGGGTGCCACCCCTCACCGCGGAACGCGCCGAGCGACAAAACCTCGCTCGGTATGTCGAGCACAGTGGCACGTCGATGGCCGCTGCGCATGTTTCCGGGATGATCGCCGCATTCCTGTCGGCCAGAGAAGAGTTCATCGGCCAACCGCAGCTGGTGAAGCAGCTGTTGATGGATACCGCATCCGACCTCGGCCGCCACCAGTTTTTTCAGGGCGCCGGGCTGATCGATCTCATGCGTGCCTTGTCCAGCACATGAGAACGAAGGAGAAACAACACTATGCCCACGATCAGCGGCCTGCCCTACTACGAGGTTCATTTCAACGCCGACGGGACGCTGAACGCGTCGGTCGGCAACGGTCACGGTGAGCTGCGCGCCGCCGTGTCCGCAGGCGACATCGATGAACTGTTTGTGTTCGCCCATGGCTGGAACAACGGTGTCGAATCGGCTCGCGACCTGTACGCGGCGATGTTCACCCTCCTCGCCGGCCAACTCGGCGGCGACTTCTCGGGAAGTGCGGTCGTCGGGGTGTTCTGGCCATCGCTTCTCTTCCCGGACGACGATCCGGCGACCGCGACACCGCACCCGTCGACCGGTGCGCAGATCGTCACGGCGCTCGCTCCGGCTTTTCCCGACCAGCAGCAAGATCTGGCGACCATCGGAGCGCTGCTCGACGAAAAGCCCCAAGACCCCGACCGGCTGAGTGAGTTCCAGTCCCTTGCAGCCAATTTGGTGACAACCGCCCCCCAAGGCGACGAGGACACCGGTGAAGCCGCAATGCTCGACGGCGATACCGCCACTGTCATCGGCCAAGGTGTCGCGATGGCACCCAAAGGAGACGGTGACGCACAGGGAATAGGCAACCCGTTCACAGGGCTGTGGTCAGGCGCGCGTGAGGTACTGCGCACCATGAGTTACTACGAGATGAAGAACCGCGCCGGCGTCGTCGGCAAAGACGGGCTGGGTCCGCAGATCGCCGCCCTTACGCCCGCTCCGCGGGTTCACCTGATCGGCCACAGCTTCGGCGCGCGTCTCGTTGCCTACGCATTGGCCGGGATGCCAGAGAATCTCACCGGGTCGGCATCGCCGGTGAAATCAGTGACCTTGATCCAAGGCGCCTTCTCGCACTTCGCCTTCGCCGCCCCGATGCCGATCGACGGCGACCGAAGGGGCGCACTCGCCGGGTTCGCAAATCGGGTGGACGGCCCGCTGCTTGCGACCTTTACCTCCGCAGATCGCGCCGTCGGATGGTGGTATCCGACCGCGAGCATGCTGGCGCGTCAAGACAATGAAGCAGTCGATGACCTCGTGTATCGATGGGGTGCCATGGGACGGGACGGATTTCAACAGAATCCGGCGGCCGTGGTGACCCCGCTGGCCGCTGCAGGTCATGTCTATGACTTCGATCCGGGCGGCTTCTACGCGGTGGATGCCAACGCGGTCATCAAGGCGAACCAGTCAGCGTTCTCCGGAGCCCACAGCGATATCCGGCATCCCGAGGTGATGTGGGCAGTGGCCGCAGCGGCCGGACGCACTTAGACAGGTCGATTCGGGCGTGACGAGTCGCAGGCGAAGCGCCCCCGACGACGCCAGGTCGCGGCACGGTGTGTACACCGTCGTCGCCGTCCAGATCTGGGGACGGCTCCTCAACGACTGGATAGCTCACCTGCCGGACTTCGAAATCATCGGCAGCGCCACCAACGGCGTGGAAGCCGTGGCCGAGTTGCAGCGATCGGATCGGCCGATCCAGATCGTCGTGATTGACGCCGGAGGCCGCTTCGCCCTCGAAACAGCCGCGGCGATAAGGCAGGCCGACGCAAGCAAGCGGCTGGTGGCAGTCAACGTCGGTGAAGATCCGGATCGAGCCGTCGTCTGGGCCACGACGGGCGCGCTGGGTCTTGTCGGTTCAAGCGCATCGCTGGACGAACTCAGCGCAACTCTCCGGGAGGTGGCGGCGGGCCAGGCTGGGTGTTCCGTCGGAATTTCCGGGGCGTTGGTTCGAGGCGTCGGCAACAACGGCGTTGCCCGGCTGCATCGAAACGGCGCACCGCTTACGGCTCGCGAACTGGAGATCGCACGCCTCGTGGCCAACGGTTTGACGAACCATGAGATTGCCACCCGACTGCAGATCTCCACGGGCACCGTCAAGAGCCATGTCCACAACATCATCCGAAAGCTTGGCGTGGGCCGGCGCGCGCACATACGCCAGAAGCTCAACCCGGAAAATCCACTACCCCCGCACCGTGATGCAGCACCGAACGGGGGAACTGAGTGACCGTGCATCCGTCGGCAATGGGTGGCACCGGTCCCATCTACGCCGTCGGAACAATCGGGTTTGATTTCGGTACGCAGGCGCGTCGAGACAGCATCGGCGAGGAGATGCATTTGGCCCAGATCCGTGGCAACCCAGACGATCCGGTTCAACTACGCAGACTTCTGAGGTTCCGACCCTGGTTGGTGGACAAGGTCATCTGGGTTCTGAAGGTGGACCGCATTGCCCTTTATGCACTCGAGCCTGAACGAGCACACCGCGGCAACTGGCAGGAATTCGTTGCCGGCGAGGTTTCTCAAGTTCTGTCCACCCTCGCCCGCGCGATCGACGGCCAGGCCGCACCCGCCAGCAGTGACAGTTACGTCTCGCGGGTTTCGTTAGCAGGATGGCTCACGACGCGCACGGCCCGGCTGATATCAGGGCAGGTTCTGCCGGTGGTGGAGGTGGCTGCGAGGCGCATTGACCTGTGGCTCGAGAACGTGATCGTCGACTCGGCGGTCTCGGCCTTCCTCGAGGATCCGCGGCTCGCGCAGAGGACCGGTGTCGATGTCCGGGACACGGCCGATTCGGTGGTGCGTGCCGTGCTGAACAAGACCTATGCCGAACTTCGCAACGGTGGACACACGCCTGCGGACCGGGCGTTGAACTTCCTCGGAACGGGACTTGTGCATGCCAGTCGATTCTTCAAAGAGCCATTGTTTGCCGGATGGGAGCTCGACGATGTCCCGGCATCGCACGAGCTCGCGTCCGAAAGTCTGAATCTCTATACGCTGGGCCGAGTCGTGGTGTCCAGAAGTCCTGTCGGATCGTTGTATTCAGACAGCTGGGACGTGACCCTGGTGTTTTTCGACCCTCGCGCACCGCAGCGAGCCAAGGCTTGTTACGTCTTCACGGTCGATGTGCGTGATCAACTGCCGGTATTGCGACCGCACTACCACAGGTTCATTTCCAGCAGCAGGTTCGCTTGCTAGCGATCCATTAAAGACGTTGTGACACAATGCATATTGAGCTACCCTTGGGAGATGTACCATGGCGGGGCCTTCGGGGGCGTCGGCGAATACATCTCGTATCTCGATGATGCGGAGACCATCGCGACAGCGCCGAAGAGAGCCAGCATTTCAGCGCTGGCGTTGCTTCCCGGAGACGCCGTGCTCGACGTCGGGTGCGGAACCGGTGGCGATGTCCGCCATCTCGCGGAGTCAGTGGGCGCGACGGGACGAGCGGTCGGGTTAGACGAAAGCCCGGAGATGATCGCTACGGCAGGATCACGTGCAGCGGCTTGGCCCAATGTCGAGTTCATCGTCGGTGACGCCGCGGAAATGCCCTTCGCCGATGACGAGTTCGCCGCCGCTCGAGTTGAACGCGCACTCCAGCACATGCGGGATCCCGCATCTGCCGTAGCCGAGATGGCCAGGGTGGTGCGGTCAGGCGGGCGGATCGTCGCGATGGAACCGGACTGGGACACCCTCGCCATCAGCGCGGCCAATCTCGAGATCACCCGCAAGGTCGTGCGGAAGTCGGCGGAACGGTTCCGCCATCCCGACTCGGGCCGCAGGCTACCGGAATGGTTCGCCCGCGCAGGTATCGACATTCTCCGCGTGGAGGCGTCGGCCGTCCCGATCCGAAGCGTCGAGGTCGCCGACGAGGCGTTCAGGCTGACGCCGGTCGCTCGTGCGCTCGGCGCGGAGGACTGGCTGGAAGACCTGCGTGTACGTGAGATGCACAATGCGTTCATCGCCTACTCGATGGGTGTCGGCGTGGTCGGTCAGGTGCGTTGAAGCGACGCATAGCTGTCCCAGTCATCACCTAGTAGTCCCCGGATCTCGTGTAACGGCCGTGGCTGCCAACCCATCGACCTGGTCGCCTTGGGATGACTGTTGTCCTCATGCAGGATCGCCACCAACAGGGCGTCATCGTTGTCGCAGAACACGGTGTTCGAAGCATGGCTCCGAACGAACCTGATGTCTTCACCGGTGGTCACCGGGTCAAATGGATGAGCACGCCACGCGTCACGCGTGTAGCACAGTCCGCTGCCGGCCACCCAGGGCCGGTGCGCATTCTGCGGATAAACATAGCGCCAGCACTGATTGCGGGCCGGCGCGTAGAACCGTACCCGCCGCGGGCCGCAGACCTCGGCGCCATGTCTGTGAAGTCGGGCGATCTGCGTGCCGAGGCGATCGGATGGGTACCAGTCATCATCGTCCCAGTGGGCGATGATATCGCCGCGCGCAAGTTCACAGGCCTGGTTCCGCTTCTCGCCCAGCGGAATTGGGTGCCGCAACCGCACATAGCGAACCCGGTCATCCGTGGCGGCCAGATCTTGCACCGGTGTTTCACCATCATCGATGATCACCAGCTCACGGGGCTCATAACTCTGGCGGAGGAAATAGGTCAAGGCGCGGCGGACGAACGACCGCCTGGCACCCGTCGGCATGATGCACGTCACAAGGGGATGTTCCGATTCCCGGATCTTTGAATAAAAGTGCCGGTCCGCTGACGAGAAGCGCGGCTCGTCTGCAACCCGCCATCCATCGCCGTTGCCGCACTGAAAGTTCCAGGAGTTGTGGCCGTGGCGAACGTACATGAACAGCCCCGACCCGTCGACCCGGGCCAGGCGGGATTTCCGCCGTAGCGCCGAAGCCACAAACCCGGCGTCTTCGGCGAGTGACGCATCGGGGAACCGAACCGAGCCGCCCCAAAGAGTACGCCGGAACACCAGCGTCCCCGCAGCGACGTCCTGAAGAAACATGCGTCGGTGCAACGTTGGGGACACACGCCAGAATGTCCAGCTGTGCACATCGAAGAACAATGAAGCGGTGAGCGCCGAGATGTCAGCGTCGCCGTCGATCAGCGGAGCGAGTTGTGCCGAGAGTCGCTGCGGACCGTACCAATCGTCGTCATCCCACAGCGCGATGAATTCGCCTTTGGCGGCCGCGCACGCCCGATTGCGCTTGGCGCCGATCGTTTCGCCGCCGTTGGCTTCGAGGAAACGCACTCCCGGTGGAAACACACCGGACATCTGGTCACCAACGATGATCAGTTCACGAGTCGGATAGTCCTGCGCCGCGAATAGTCTGATCGCTTGGCGCACGAAATGCGGCCGCCTGCATGTTGGCATCACGCAGCTGACGAGCGGCGATGCGGGTGTCATGATCGACAGAGGGTGCACCGGCGAGATCTCGCCGATGCACCCTCGACGGTTTCAGATCAGGCCGGCCAGCGCGGGCAGCGCAACAGGGGCGGCGGCTTTGGCCACATCTCCGAGGACGTCCCAGAACCCTGAGGCCTGGACACCGGAACTCGCGGCGAATGCCATCGCACCCGCTGGAGTGCGGTCGATCGGAGCGGATTGTGCCGGAAGGATATTGGTTGTGCTGGACATTGATAACTCCTATGTGATGAGTGGAAATCGTGCCGCAATGACTACTCCGATGAGCGTTTGTCCCTTCCCTTTCTGTCGGCGTTTCACCGGAGTGAAATCACCATCGCCCGCAGCCGGCCATTGCGTACGACGCGAGTGTCGGACATATCGCCACACTGAACGGTGCGGCAAGGGAGAAGGGCCGACAGGGATCGTTGGGGTCCAAGCCGAACGGCCCGAACCTCGACATCCGAATGATCTTCTTCTTGCCGTCGATGTCAACGAATGTGCGGTCCCAGAGGGTGACGTGTAACTGCGGTGTGCCGTCGAGGTTGCGAGCCGACGGGGAACGGTCGACGGGTGGTGCCTGGACCGGCAGATACGGTGTTTCGGGTGCCCGTTCGAGTGCCATGAACTCCCGCCGCCGGGCGACAACGACTTGCGTTGGTGAGTGCTTGAGTGCAGAGGGAAGCGGGCGCACCTCCATCGTGCCCTCCGGGGCAAGCGCATTCAGCCGAAACACTGCGGCCGGGCTCGTCGAATCGGTCATGTCGCCTCCGTCGGATCAAGGTTTGTCAGGGGCCTAGGGTCTGCCCGGCGCGGCGCATCGGCGCTGCTGCCCGCCGATGCGCCGCAGAGCACTCAGATCATGCCGGCCAGAGATGACAATGCGGCGCTGCCTGCGGCCTTGCCGACGTCACCCAGTACGTCCCAGAAGCCCGACGCGTCGACACCGGTTTGGTCTGCGAAAGCTGCTGCGCCAGAAGGTGTGCGGTCTATCGGGGCGGCCTGAATCGGAAGCATGGTTGTGGTGGACATTGCTTACTCCTTGGTGATGAGAACTTATCCGTGTGATGCAGCGATGACGTATTAGCTGATGGTCAACTCCTTTCAGGGTCTCCGTCAGAACCCGCTGATGCCTTGATTCAGGTAGCAGATTGAGCGGGCAGGACCTGTGAGGTCTCCGCAGCTGCGAGACGCGGTGACCCCAGCAGAATCCGGTCTACCGCCGGCCTCGGCTTGTCGCGGAATGCCCGGCGACTGCAGCGGGATGAGTTCTGAGCGCTTCTTGGGTTGCATGGCTTAGCCTCCGCCTAATAGGTACTGATGTGTCGGCGACAGCGCCACAGGAAGCTCGTCGCTGACGTCGACCGTGGTTTGGTACACGACCCGCGCGCGTCGATCGTTGTCGGGTGCGAAGAACGTGAACCGCACGTCCCAGCAATCCGAATCGATTCGGCAGTACGGGCTTCGGACCGCGCTGATGCTCTCGAGGGAGTACAGGACCGTCGTGTCGCTGTCGGCGACCTCCCCGGACAGAAGTCCTTGTGCGATGACCGACGTGTAGTTGAACGCGTTGGTCGCCATGTAATTGATCGCGCGGTCCTGCGGCGACGTGCCCAGGTTGCGCAGTTCGTAGTACACCTTGTCCAGCATCTGGCGCACTTTTTGCTCCAGGCGGCGCTGCGCGGCGTCCTCATCAGCCACACCGACGGCGCTGAGCACGGACGGCAGATCGATCGACTCCACCACGGCGTTGACAAGCGCCTGTTCGCTCCAAGCGGCCAACCCCCGACGCTGTACCACGACAACCGGGACCACCTGCCCGGAGTAGAGCCGGACCGTTCGATCGGTCAGCACACCGGGCAGCGACACGCGGGATACGAAGTTCTCGTCGAATGCGGGCAGAACCTGGTTTCGCAGGATTGTCCGGAACAGTTCGTAGACGCGTTCGGCGTAGGTGACCTCTGCCTCGACGGCGTAAACCGGCGTCAGATCGAGGTTCACCGTCCATATCACCTTCGTGCAATCCCACGGATTGCTGTCGAGGTAGTCGGCGAGTTGGGTGGCGTCATATGGATTTGGTTCCCGTTGTATGGGTGGTGAATCGAAGCTTTCGGTCACCGGCATCAGCTGGCGGAATGTGTCGCGACGGGCCTCGGTGCCGAAGTCGAAGCCGATGTTGCCGATCGCGAAGACGCGCGCGACCGGTGTCGGATTCGCCGCGACCGGTGGCGTCGGCGCTTCACCAGACGGTTTCGTTCCGCACGAGCAGCCACCGCCACCCGACGCAACGACGGCGGGCGCTGCGGCCACCGGCGCGGGGATCGCGACCGGAGGAGCTTCGGATGCGATCACGGCCGCTTCAGGTGGGCTCGGTGCCACCGCAACCGCGGGAGCTGTCATGGCGGGCGGTGGTGGCTGCGCAGGCATGCTTGGGGGCGGCGGACCCGGGTCCATCGGGGGAAGCTCACCGCCGCCCGGTGCGGCGCCGGCAGGTACGACTCCGGCGACCGGCGTGGCCATTGCGCCTCCCGGTGCGGCCATGTGTGTGGCATACAGTCCACTTATTTGGGTCACTTCGCCTCCTCGTGTGATGAGTTCGTGCGCGCCCCGTACGTTTAAAATCCCGCCGAGACAGCGCGATAACCGGTCCGGTTCGCCTTCGACGCATGGCAACGCGCTCTTCAAGATCGCCTCGCGCACGGCGGTGATGTCGGTTGTGCCGAACAACCGCAGCTGTTCACAGAGCATCAGGGCAGCTAGGGCGCTGACTATGGGTGTTGCGAAGCTTGATCCGGTGTAGGTCGTGATCGCGCCACCGGGTACCGCGCCGGGGATCTTCTCTCCCGGCGCGAGCACGCCGTGTGCGGAGTACGAGCTGCCGAAGTTGCTTGACGGCACGGGGTCGCCTGAACGACCGAGGGCTCCCACGGCCAGCACCGTCGGGATCGCCGCCGGGACGTGGACGCAGTCACAGCTGTCGTTGCCGGTGGCCGCGACGACCAACACACCACTCTGCTCGCAGAGATCGATCGCGCGAGCGAGCAAGGGGTCTGGGTCCCCGCCGGAGACCCGCTCCCCACCGCTGATGTTGATTACCTGCGCGCCTTCGTTGACGCTGCGTTCGATCGCACGCGCGAGATCGAGTTGCGAAAGGTATCCACTGTTGTCACGGAACACCGGGGCGACCACGCCGCGGCACCCGGATGCCAAGCCGAGGGTTCCGTTGAGGGGTTGGCCGAAGACCACGCTGGCCACGTGCGTGCCGTGCGCCGACATCGGGCCGGGGCCGGCCTGGTCGCCGACCAGCGTATCTACCCGCCGTAGGGTTGCACCACGAAAACACGGGTGGCCTAGATCAACTGGGCCGTCGAGGATCGCGACGCATATGTCAGGGTTAGGCGGTATCTGATCGCGCAGCGCGCTGAGCTCGCTGAGGATCATGGAGGTATGCCCCGGGCCCAGCGGGTCGGAAACCGCTTGCGCGGTCATCACCTCAGCCATGGCGCAATGCTGCTCGTCAACACAGCGGCAGACAATTCCCCGTAGGGTCGATCTTTGGCCGTGCACCCTGGCTTTGCGCCGGCCTCTATCTATCGGTCACAGGATATAGACCGTCTGGACCATTTGCGCGGTGCCCGCTTGACATGAGCCGAGCTTGAGGTCTACCACAAAGAGCATGGCGCGCAAGAAAACTGACATTCAGAATGTCCGCAGCGAACTCATCAAGGTCAAGCAGCGGCAAGCACAGGATCAGGTCGATCGCAAGATCTTGATCGGTCGGCTGGACCGGATCTCCGACGGAGAATCACCCATACTGCGCGAGCAGCGCAGGTGGAATTCGGTCGCACCGCTTCTGCCGCAGCAGGTTTCGATCTGACCGAAGTACGCGGGTCGAAGGCTCAGCTCACCTCGGCGGGGAGTTGTCCGACAACTGCAGTCGGGTGCTCGTGGCCGTGGCACAGCTTGGTCTGCTGGGGGAGTGTCACAGCGACGTGTCCTCTGCGTACCACACCGAGTTTGCGGATCACGTTGTGCACGTGACTTTTCACCGTTCCCGGTGAGATCTGCAGACGTTCCGCGATCTCCTTGTTCGTGAAGCCTCCCGCTACGAGCCAGGCGACCTCCTGCTCACGGCTACTCAGGAGACTGCCGGCCTCGGATGTTCTGGACCGAACGGTCAACCGGCGGTCGGCTTTGCCGCCTCCGATCCCGCGAAGCAGCGCGCCGGAGATACCTGCCGAACAATGTGCCGCACCGCCGGACACTTCGCCTAGTGCGTTGAGCAGTTCCTCGTAAGTTGCGTTGCCCTCGACGAGGCCGACTGCTCCCGCGGTGGCCCACGCGATGGCTTGTCCAGGATCCTCATCGAGCCCGACCGCGACGATCCTCGTCGATGGATGGGATCGGTTCATCGCTGTCGCAAACTGAAGTGCGTGCCGGGTCGTGGCGTCGATGACGACGATGCAGCCCGGTGAGCAGATGCGCTCGAGTTCGGCCAGGGCAACGGCGCCGTCGGCCGCACTGCCGACGACATCGAAGTCACCCAATTGCCTGATCTGAAGTTCGAGCAACTGCGCCCACAGTCGGACGGCGACGATGAACACGCGCTGTCGCATGCTTCAACTCCCGCCCCGAAGCGTCGGGCAATTCGGTTCGCCGCCGCCGACTGGACCGAAACGTCGTTTGCTGTGAGTCCGACCGGCATATCGTGCCACTTTCTGCGCTTTCCCGCACCACGATTGGCTACTGCATTCTCCGGTCGTTGATCGCTGAACCAGCCCAAAGAATCGGGCCTACGATAGAGCGCTAACTTGCCGCGCGTTGCTGAAATCGCAAGTGGCGGACCGAGATAGTGGTAGGGCTGCTGCGGTCAAAACTCGATTTGCAGACGAGTCGGCAAATTCGAAGGCCGCGGCGGCACGGGATAAATGCCGAGGGTCGATTTGCCAAAGCCAAATCGAATTCAGGGTCCAGTAAATGCACCATCGGAAATGGCGGAATCCGTGTTGGCCAGCCAGCCGGAATGCCTTTGGTCAGGCGCAACGCCAAAGGCGCGTTGCCGCTGTGCTCAATCGGGGCCGTCGAGTTCGACGATCGCGATGGCGAGTCGGCGCGCAGTAGGTCCGGCGCGAAATTGCTTACCGTAGGGACTGGCGAAGCGCCGGTAATTTGCCAGATCGCCGCTCAGCGCAAGGGCCTTGTTTCTCTGGATTATTCGGAAGTCGGTCCCCAGCTATCCCGGCGTGGTAATCGCACCGGCGGTGACCTATACCGCATCGGCGGCAGCGGCGATTCGCGCGGGCTAGTCCAGGAAACACGTGCACGGCGGTGGGCCTTGCACTTATCGGTGCGCAGCGACTGTGGGGGGAATAGACATTTACTGCCGTCAGGCGTACGCCAACCCAACGTTCGGCGACGCGGTGCGTCCTGTTAGGTGTGCCTACCCTCCGACATGCGCGAGGTGTTATGTTCAGCCTCGCCCGACGGAGAGGTGCATATGAACCGCTACATCGCATGGACCGTGCCCGTGGCAGCAGTCAGCCTCATCCTGGCCGGCTGTTCCAGTGACGGCTCCGGCGACAGCGACGCCGCCGCGACCACCGACGCCACCACGACGTCCGCGGCCCCAACCGTTCCCGCCGAGGTCCTGGACAAGGCGGCCGCCGACTACAAGGCCTACGCGCAGCGCAACATCGACGAACTTCAGCGTGTGGTAAAGGTTTTCACCGATGCCGTGCGCGCAGGTGATTTGACGGCCGCCCAGGAGGCCTACGCGCCGTCGCGCGCACCGTGGGAGCGCATCGAGCCGATCGCGGGCCTGGTCGAAGACATCGACCGCAAGATCGACGCCCGTGTCGAGGACTTCGCAGGCGCCGACGATCCCGAGTTCACCGGCTGGCACCGTCTGGAATACCTCCTGTTCGCGCAGAACACCACCGAGGGCGGCGCCCCGTTCGCCGACCAGCTCGACAAGGACGTCGCTGCGCTCAAAGAGAAGTTCCCCTCGGTCGAGGTGAAGCCCGTCGACGTGTCCAACGGTGCCGCCGAGCTGATCGAAGAAGTGTCCGAGGGCAAGATCACCGGCGAAGAGGACCGCTACTCCAAGACCGACCTGTGGGACTTCGACGCCAACCTGCAGGGTGCCCGCGATGCCGTCAACACGTTGAATCCCGCGTTGGTGAAGGCGGATCCGGCGTTGTTGGGCAAGATCGGCGCCGGGTTGAACTCGATCTTCGACACCATGCGGCCGCTGCGTCGCGGTGACGGCTGGGTGCTGTTCTGCACCGAGAACGACCCCTACCCGTCGCCGCGGTGCACCGGGGTGACGGTCGATCCGCCGACGATCGACAAGCTCAAGGCAGAGCTCGCCGGGCTGTCGGAGAACCTGTCTCAAGTCTCCGGGGTGTTGAAGCTGAAGTGACTCGGCGGCAGCGGCCCTCGGGCATCTCTCGCCGGACGTTCGTCGCCGGGGCGTTGGGCACCGGCGCCGTCGTGGGCGCCGGCGCGGGGCTGGTCGGATGTTCGCGTGACGACGGCCCGCCGGCAACACCGCAACCCGAGTTCGTGCCGTTCGAAGGCGCGCACCAAACCGGGATCGCCACGCTGCCGATACCCGCACAAGGCCTGGTCGCGTCGTTCAACGTGTTGTCCAAGGACCGCGCCGCGCTGTCGGCCACGTTGGCCGAGCTCACCGACGAGATCCGCGGCCTGATGGCCGGCAAGCCGCCGGAGGTGCGCGATCCGGAATACCCGCCCGTGGACTCGGGCATCCTCGGGGACAAGCCGCCGGCCGACAACCTGTCCATCGTGGTCGGGGTCGGGGCGTCGCTGTTCGACGACCGGTTCGGCCTGGCCGATCGCAAACCCAGGGAACTGGTCACCATGCCGTTTCTGGCCAACGACCGGCTGGATCCGAAACTGTCACACGGCGACCTGTCGATCATCTTCGAGGCCGGGCACATCGACACCGTGCAGTTCGCGCTGCGACAGCTGATGCGCCGCACCCGAAGCGACCTGGTGTTGCGATGGATGGTCGACGGCTACGCGCGCGGCATCGGTGCCGGCCGGGCCTCGGAGGCGACGACACCGCGAAACCTGCTCGGGTTCAAGGACGGAACCTCCAACCTCGACGTGGACGACACCGCCGTGATGGACCGCCACGTCTGGGTAGGCGCCGACGACGGCGAGCCCGAGTGGGCAGTCGGCGGCTCGTACCAGGCGGTACGCATCATCCGGATGTTCGTCGAGTTCTGGGACCGTACCCAGCTCGTCGAACAGGAGGCGATCTTCGGGCGCAACAAGGTCAGCGGGGCGCCGCTGGGCATGTCCGACGAGTTCGCCGATCCCGACTATGCCGCGGACCCCGACGGCAACCGGATTCCGCTTGACGCCCACATCCGGCTGGCCAACCCCCGCACCCCGCAGACCGACGAGAACCTGATCCTGCGCCGCGGATTCAACTACTCGCGGGGTTTCGACGGGGCGGGCCGGCTCGATCAGGGCCTGGCCTTCATCGCCTACCAGCGCAGCCTGAAGAAGGGTTTTCTGACCGTGCAGGACCGGTTGAAGGGTGAACCGCTCGAGGAGTACATCCTGCCGGTCGGCGGCGGCTTCTTCTTCATCCTGCCCGGCGCAACCGGCCCCGACCGGTTCCTGGGCGACCAACTGGTCAGCTGAGCACCGACCACAGGAACTCGTAGATCAACGCCGACCGGAACGCGGTCTGGGCGTTGTCGGCCGCGCCTGCGTGTCCACCCTCGATGTTCTCGTAGTAGTGCACCGGATGGCCGGCCGCCTCCAGCGCCGCCGTCATCTTGCGGGCATGTCCCGGATGCACCCGATCATCGCGGGTGGACGTGGTGATCAGCACCGGCGGATAGCGCCGGTCAGCCGAGATATTCTGGTACGGTGAGTATTTGGAGATGAACGCCCAGTCTTCTGGATTGTCGGGATCGCCGTACTCGGCAACCCAGGACGCGCCGGCCAACAGCAGGTGGAACCGGCGCATGTCCAGCAGCGGCACGCTGCACACCAGCGCACCGAACAGCTCCGGATAGTGCGTCAGCATCACGCCCATCAGCAGCCCGCCGTTGCTGCCGCCCTGCGCGCCGAGCTCCTCGACGGTGGTGATGCCCCGCGCCACCAGATCTCTTGCCACAGCCGCGAAGTCCTCGTACACCAGATGCCTGTTCTCGCGCATCGCCTGGGTGTGCCACCGTGGGCCGTACTCTCCGCCGCCGCGAATGTTGGCCAGCACGTAGGTGCCGCCGCGCGCCAACCACAGCCGGCCAAGCACACCGCCGTAGCTCGGTGTGTTGGCGACCTCGAAGCCGCCGTACCCGCCGAGCAGCGTCGGGCCCGGCGCTTCGACGTGACGGTGGCCGACAACGAAATACGGGACCTCGGTGCCGTCGTCGGACTCCGCGAAGTACTGGGTGACGACGAGATCGGCGGCGTCGAAGAACGACGGCGCCCGCTTGATCTCGGTCAGCTCGCCGCCGGCGGGTCCGTGTAGCAGGCGGGACGGGGTGTCGAATCCGCTTGAGTCCAGGAAGATCTCGTCGCCGAGATCGTCGGCCGTCACGATCACCGTGTTGGTGTTGGGCGGCAGGCCGGGCGCCGGCTCGGCCCGCCACGTCCCCGGCGTCACGATCTGCACCCGGCTGGCGACGTCGGCCAGTGTCACCATCACCAGCCGATCGCGGGTCCACGCGTAGTGGTTCAGGCTGGTGTGCTCGTCGGGTTCGAACACCACCGCCAGTTCCGCGGTGCCGGCGAGGAATTCGTCGTAGTCCGCGGCCAGCAGCGAGCCGGCCGCATACTGCGCCGATCCGGTGAACCAGTCGGTGCGCAGCTCGATCAGCAACCAGTTGCGATGCGCCGCGACGGTGGCATCGGTGGGCGCGTCGATGCGGATGAGCTCCTCGCCGCGTAGTTCGTAGACCTCGTCGTTGAAGAAGTCGATCGCCCTGCTGATCATGGTGCGCTCGAACCCCGGCGTGCGGTCCACACCGGCCGCGACGATGACGTCGTCGGGCGCCGCGCTGAAGACTGTCTCGGCGTCGGCGAGCCGTTGGCCCCGTCGCCACCGCTTGACCAGGCGTGGATAACCCGATTCGGTCAGCGAGCCCTCGCCGAAGTCGGTACCGACCAGGACGGTGTTTTCGTCCTCCCAGGTGATCTGCGTCTTGGCCTCGGGCAGCTCGAACCCGTCCGAAACGAATTCCCGTGTCCGCATGTCGAATTCGCGCACCACCGCCGCATCCGAACCGCCGCGCGACAACTCGACGAGCGCCAGATGGTGATCGGGCTCGATGACGTCGGCGCCTGCCCATACCCAGTTCTCGTCCTCGGCGGCCGCGAGCACGTCGACGTCGATGAGTACATCCCACTCGGGTTCCTCGCTGCGGTAGCTGGCCAGCGTGGTGCGCCGCCACCGCCCGCGCGGGTTGGCCGCGTCGCGCCAGAAGTTGTAGAGATACTCCCCGCGCCGACGCACATAGGGGATGCGGGCATCGGTGTCGAGCACTTCCAGCGCCTCGACGCGCATCTGCTCGAAGCGTTCACCGCCGAACTGCGCCAGCGTCGGTTCGTTGTGCTTGCGCACCCAATCCAGCGCGTCGTCGCCGGTGATGTCTTCGAGCCAGAGATACGGGTCATCGGTCACGTCAGCCATTGTGGCGGCTCAGCGTAGTGTGAGGTGGATTACACCGTCCAGAAGGGAGTCGCTGATGACCGTTTACGCTCGCCCCGGTTCGGCGGACGCACTGATGGCATACGAGTCGCGGTACGGAAACTTCATCGGCGGCCAGTGGGTGCCGCCGGTGTCCGGTGACTACTTCGAGAACCCGACGCCGGTGACCGGTCAGCCGTTCTGCGAAGTGGCGCGGTCCACCGAAGCCGACATCGACAAGGCCCTCGACGCCGCCCACGGTGCGGCCCCGCAGTGGGGCAAGACCGCGCCCGCAGAACGCGCCGACATCCTCAACAAGATCGCCGACCGCATGGAGGCCAACCTCGAGTCGATTGCGCTGGCCGAGGCTTGGGACAACGGCAAGCCCATCCGCGAGACGCTCAACGCCGACATCCCGCTGGCGATCGACCACTTCCGCTACTTCGCCGGCGCCATCCGCGCCCAGGAGGGCTCGCTGAGCCAGATCGACGACGACACCGTCGCCTATCACTTCCACGAACCGCTCGGCGTCGTCGGCCAGATCATCCCGTGGAACTTCCCGATCCTGATGGCCACCTGGAAGCTGGCGCCCGCGCTGGCGGCAGGCAACGCCGTCGTGCTCAAACCCGCCGAGCAGACCCCGGCGTCGATCCTGTACCTGATGTCGTTGATCGGCGACCTGTTGCCCGCCGGAGTTGTCAACGTGGTCAACGGCTTCGGGTTCGAGGCGGGCAAACCGCTCGCGTCGAGCAACCGCATCGCCAAGATCGCGTTCACCGGTGAGACCACCACCGGCCGGTTGATCATGCAGTATGCGTCGCAGAACCTGATCCCGGTCACCCTGGAGCTCGGCGGCAAGAGCCCGAACATCTTTTTCTCCGACGTGCTGGCTGCCGCCGATGACTACCAGGACAAGGCGCTGGAGGGCTTCACCATGTTCGCCCTCAACCAGGGCGAGGTGTGCACGTGCCCGTCGCGCAGCCTGGTGCAGGCCGACATCTACGACGAGTTCCTCGAACTCGCCGCGATCCGCACCAAGGCCGTGCGCCAAGGCGATCCGCTGGACACCGAGACGATGATCGGCAGCCAGGCCTCCAACGATCAGCTCGAAAAGGTGCTGTCCTACATCGACATCGGCAAGTCAGAGGGCGCTAAGGTCGTCACCGGTGGGGAACGCGCGCAACTGGGCGGCGACCTCAACGGCGGCTACTACGTACAGCCCACCATCTTCGAGGGCAACAACAAGATGCGCATCTTCCAGGAGGAGATCTTCGGGCCCGTCGTCGCCGTCACGTCGTTTTCCGACTACGACGACGCGATTGCCATCGCCAACGACACCCTTTACGGGCTCGGTGCGGGCGTGTGGTCGCGCAACGGCAACACCGCCTATCGTGCCGGTCGCGACATCAAGGCCGGCCGGGTGTGGACCAACTGCTACCACGCCTACCCGGCGCACGCGGCGTTCGGCGGCTACAAGCAGTCCGGGATCGGCCGCGAGAACCACAAGATGATGCTCGACCACTACCAGCAGACCAAGAACCTGCTGGTGTCCTACAGCGACAAGGCGCAGGGCTTCTTCTGACGAGCGCTTGCGCGAGGAGGCGAGGATTCTGATCATGCCCGGGCGCGAACGTGGGTTACCCGCACACCGAACCGCGGATTCACGTGCGGGTAACCCACGTTCGGCGCAAGAAGCGGCGCCGCCGCGGGCGCTGCTCACCGCGGCGGCGGCCGATCTGCTGGCCAGGCTGCAGGCCAAACACGGCGCGCTGATGTTTCACCAGTCCGGCGGATGCTGCGACGGGTCCTCACCGATGTGCTACCCCGACGGCGAGTTCCTCGTCGGCGACCGCGACGTGCTGCTCGGGATCCTCGACGTCGGGGACGGCGTGCCGGTGTGGATCTCGGGCCCACAGTTCCAGGCGTGGAAGCACACCCAGCTGGTGATCGACGTGGTGGCCGGCCGAGGCGGCGGGTTCAGCGTCGAGGCCCCCGAGGGCGTGCGGTTCTTATCCCGCGGGCGGGCGTTCACCGGCGAGGAGAACGCCATGCTGGCCGAACACGCGCCGCTCACCGGCGCGGATTTCGCCCGCGGCATGCGCCCGACACCGACACCGCCGCTGGGGCGTGGCTCAGAGGTTTGACGGCCCATCGGCGTTAACCTCGAAAGCGTGATACCGCTGCCGCGTCCGTGGCTGCTGACCAGTGCGATGCTGGTCGGGGCGGCGGTCGGCGTGATCATCGGCATTGCCGCATCGCTGCTGGTCACTGCCACCATCCGGCCCGACATCGTCATCGGGCTCGTCGTCGGTGTGCCCAGCGTGATCGGGATGTTGACCATTCTGCTGTCCGGCCGACGCTGGGTGACCACCGTCGGCGCGTTCGTGCTGGCCCTGGCACCGGCCTGGCTGGGAACACTGGTCGCGATCCAGGTGGTCAACGGTGCCTGACACCGTGAACCGAGACCTCCTTGCCGGCGAGCCGACCGAGCCCTACACGCCGATGTTCACCGGCGCGCTGCCCGCGGCGACCCAAGCCGCTGACGCGCCGTCGGAGCCGTTGCCCGCCCCGGCGCACCCGCTCGTCGTCCCCGGTAGCCACCCGTTCCTCAAACGCTGGACGTTCGTCGGGGTGGTGGCGTGCGTGTGGATCGCGGCGGCTGCGGCCGGCTGGGGCCTGTACTACTGGTGGTTCCAGTCGATCGACAAGACCGCGTCGCTGTTCGTCGTGCTGGTCTTCCTCGTGGTCTGCGGGGTCGGTGGCCTGCTCACGGCCATGGTTCCCGACCGGCCCGCGGTCGCGGCGCTGGCGATCGCGTTGATGTCGGCGCCGCTGGCGGCCACCGCCGGCGCGGCGGTGCTGCACGGTTTGAACTTCTGCGAGTACGCCAGCCGCTGCCTCATCGGCCTGATCCCGTACTGACGACGACGGCCGGATAGCACCGTGCCCACGGCGCAGTCCGACCAGATCGTGCTGGCCTTTGGCACTAGGGTGATGAAGGTGACCCACTATGACGTCGTCGTCCTCGGAGCCGGCCCCGGCGGGTACGTCGCGGCCATCCGCGCCGCCCAGCTCGGACTGAACACCGCAGTCGTCGAACCCAAATACTGGGGCGGGGTATGCCTCAACGTCGGCTGCATCCCGTCGAAGTCGCTGCTGCGCAACGCGGAGCTGGCCCACATCATCACCAAGGACGCCAAGCTGTTCGGCATCAGCGGTGAGCCCACCATGGATTACGGGGTGGCCTTCGACCGCAGCCGCAAGGTCGCCGACGGCCGCGTCTCCGGTGTGCACTTCCTGATGAAGAAGAACAAGATCACCGAGATCCACGGTTACGGGAAGTTCAAGGACGCCAACACACTCGACGTCGATCTGAACGACGGCGGAACCGAGACGGTCACCTTCGACAACGCGATCATCGCCACCGGCAGCAGCACCCGGTTGGTGCCGGGCACGTCGCTGTCGGACAACGTCGTCACCTACGAAGAACTGATCATGTCGCGTGAGCTGCCGTCCTCGATCGTGATCGCGGGTGCGGGTGCGATCGGCATGGAGTTCGGTTACGTGCTGCGCAACTTCGGCGTGGACGTGACGATCGTCGAGTTCCTGCCGCGCGCGCTGCCCAACGAGGACGCCGAAGTCTCGAAGGAGATCGAGAAGCAGTTCAAGAAGCTGGGCGTGAAGGTCCTCACCGGTACGAAGGTGGAGTCCATCAGCGATGACGGATCGACGGTGACGGTCCAGGTCAGCAAGGACGGCAAGTCCGACGAGCTCAAGGCCGACAAAGTGCTGCAGGCCATCGGCTTTGCGCCCAACGTCGAGGGCTACGGCCTCGACGCCGCAGGGGTCAACCTCACCGACCGCAAGGCGATCGGCATCGACGACTACATGCGCACCAACGTACCGCACATCTACGCCATCGGCGATGTCACCGCGCTGTTGCAGCTGGCACACGTCGCCGAGGCCCAAGGCGTGGTGGCTGCCGAAACCATCGCGGGCGCAGAGACTTTGGCGCTCGGCGACTACCGGATGATGCCGAGGGCGACGTTCTGCCAGCCACAGATCGCCAGCTTCGGGCTCACCGAAGAGCAGGCCCGCGACGAGGGCTACGACGTCAAGGTCGCCAAGTTCCCCCTCACCGCCAACGGGAAGGCGCACGGGCTCGGCGATCCCAGCGGCTTCGTCAAGCTCATCGCCGACTCCAAATACGGTGAACTGCTCGGCGGTCACCTCATCGGACACGACGTCTCCGAACTGCTGCCCGAGCTGACCCTGGCGCAGAAGTGGGATTTGACCGTCAACGAATTGGCCCGCAACGTCCACACTCACCCGACGCTGTCCGAAGCGCTGCAAGAGTGCTTCCACGGTCTCGCCGGCCACATGATCAACTTTTGAGAGCCATCTGGGTCGCCGGTATCGGCGGGCTGGTGGTCGGCCACATCTTGTGGCTGGCCGGCATCTCCCTTGCCACCGCCACCAGTACGGTCAGCAGCTGGGTGTTGGTGGTCGCGGCGTTGTCGTTCGTCCTCGGCGCGGTTTCGGCGGTGCTGGGCTGGCGGGCATACCAGCGCAAGTCCGAGGTGTGGGCGGCGTTCCTGTGCGCCCTGCCGATCTCGCCGGTGCTGCTGTCGATCGTGGTGCTCGGGGTCACCTACCTCTAGCGATATCGGTGTAGTTCGTCACGCTCACCGTGACCAAATACACCGAAATCACCAGGAGATCACGAGGGGAAGTCCAGCGGCACGTTGAGCGTGGTGATCGTCGCGGCCAGCCCGTCGTACTGGGCGGCGAGCATGCAGAACTCGATCAGCTGGGGTTTGGTGAGGTGGCGGGCCAGCGTCGACCACGTCTGCGCCGACACCCCGCGGGTGACGACGAACTCGTCGGTGGCGGTGATCAGCGCGCGCTGACGCTCGGTCAGCCCCTCGGCGTCGGGGCCCTCGAAGATCTTGGCCTGCACGTCCGGGCCGAGCCCGCGGGTGCGGGCCAGCCGTCGATGCTGCTGCAATTCGTACTCGCAGTTGCGTAGGTGACCGACGCGCAAGATCACGGTCTCGGCGTCCTTCACCGGCAGCTTGCTCAGCATCCCGAGCAGTATTCCGCTGTAGGGCAGCCACGCCAGAAACAAAAGCCGGTGCTGGCCAAGGACATTGAACAGGCTGAACCTCGGCGCTCGGATCGCACGCGCACCGAGTTTGGCAATGGCCCAGTTGAGCGGGCCGAGTTCCTTGAATCCGCCGGGCGCGATGCGCGCGGGCTCGATGGCGCTCACCGAATCGAGTCTGTCACATCGGCTGGGGCTTCTTCACCAGGTAGGGCGACACGGTGCTGCGGTGCTCGCTGATGTCCAACGCGCGGCCCAGCGCGGGGAAGGCGCGCTGCGGGCAGTTGTCCCGCTCGCAGACCCGGCAACCGGCGCCGATCGGCGTCGCGTTGTCCCCGGACAGGTCCAGCCCCTCGGAGTAGACCAACCGGTGCGCGTGCCGCAACTCGCAGCCGAGCCCGATCGCGAAGGTCTTGCCCGGTTGGCCGTAGCGTCGGGCGCGGCGCTCGACGGTCCGCGCCACCCACAGGTAGTTGCGCCCGTCGGGCATCTGGGCGATCTGCACGATGATCTTGCCCGGATAGGCGAACGTTTCGTAGACGTTCCACAGCGGGCAGGTGCCACCGCTGGAGGAGAAGTGAAACCCGGTGGCGGACTGCCGTTTCGACATGTTTCCCGCGCGGTCCACCCGAACGAACGACAACGGCACCCCGCGCATCGACGGCCGCTGCAACGTCGACAGCCGGTGCGCGATCGTCTCATAGGAGACCGAGTAGTAGGCCGACAGGCGTTCCACGTCATAACGGAAGCTCTCGGCGACCTCGTGAAAATGCCGGTATGGCAAAACCGTTGCGGCCGCGAAGTAGTTCGCCAGGCCCAGCCGAGCCAGGATCGTGGACTCCTCGCTGGTGAACTTGCCGTCGTCGACCAGCTTGTCGATGAGGTCGCCGAACTCGAGATAGGCCAGTTCGGTCGCCATCTTGAACACCGTCTGGCCGGAGGACAGGTGGTTGCTGATCTGCAGCACCTTGGTGTCCGGATCGAACCGGTGCAGCACCGTGTCGCCCAGATCGCTGCGCCGCACGATGTGCACGCCGTGCACCATGGTGAGCCGGTCCGACAGCTGCCGGCCCAGTTCTTCGCGGTGCATGCCCAGGCGGATGGTGAAATCCTCAGCGGCGGTGTCCAGTTCGTGCAGATAGTTCTGTCGCTCGTAGAAGTAGTCGCGCACTTCCTCGTGCGGCATGGTGATCGCGCCGCTGCCGCTGCCGTCGGAGTACCTGTCCTCGGTCGCGGCGGCCAACTGGGTGGTGGTCAACCGGTAGCGCCGGTGCAGGTTCACCATCGCGCGGGCCAGCGCCGGATGTGCGGCGACCATGTCGGCCACCTCCGTGAGGTCGGCGTCGACGTCGACATCGCGGTCGATGGTGACCTCGCGCAGTTCGGCGACCAACCGGGTGTCGTCTTCGGAGGCGAAGAACGTCGCGTCCACCCCGAACACCTCGGTGATGCGCAGCAGCACGGCCACGGTCAGCGGCCGCACGTCGTGCTCGATCTGGTTGAGGTAGCTCGGCGAGATCTCCAGCATCTGCGCGAGCGCGGCCTGGCTGAACCCGCGTTCGCTGCGCAGTTGACGGACCCGTGAACCGACGAACGTTTTCGCCACGTGAACCACCCTAACCCCGTTGTGAAGACCGCCTTCGCATTGTTGGCAAGTTGGCGGCTGTGGGAGGATTTATCGGGTCGGAAATCAGGGGAGTAACGCGCATGGCGGCTAACGCAGGTAACGCCGGTTTGGCGAAGGTGATGATGCCGGTGCCCGACCCGCACCCCGATGTTTTCGACCGGCAGTGGCCGCTGCGGGTTGCCGACATCGACCGCGTCGGCCGACTGCGTTTCGACGCCGCCACCCGCCACATCCAGGACATCGGCACGGACCAACTGCGCGAGTTGGGCTACGAGGAGACGCATCCGCTCTGGATCGTCCGGCGCACGATGATCGACCTGATCAGGCCCATCGAGTTCCAGGACATGCTGCGGCTGCGCCGCTGGTGTTCGGGCACGTCGAACCGGTGGTGCGAGATGCGGGTACGCATCGACGGCAGGCGCGGCGGCGGGCTGATGGAATCCGAGGCGTTCTGGATCAACATCAACCGGGAGACCCAGGGGCCCGCGCGCATCTCCGACGACTTCATCGAGGGCCTGCGACGCACCACCAACGTCGACCGGCTGCGCTGGAAGCCCTATCTGACGGCCGGCAGCCGCGAGGACGCCGCGCAGATCCGCGAGTATCCGGTGCGGGTGGCCGATATCGACATCTTCGACCACATGAACAACTCGGTGTACTGGACGGTGATCGAGGACTATCTGTTCTCCACGCCCGAACTGCAGGGCAAGCCGATCCGGGTGACGATCGAACACGATGCCGCCGTGGCGCTGGGCGACAAGCTGGAGATCATCTCGCACGTACACCCGCCCGGATCGACCGAACAATTCGGTCCGGAGCTGACCGATCGCACTGTTACAACGCTCACATATGCGGTCGGCGACGAGACCAAAGCCGTCGCGGCGATCTTCGAACTCTGAGCGCAGCCGTTTAACAGTACGCCCGTACTGACCAGCGAAAATGTGTTACCGATCGGTAACTACTGAACCGGTCAAGTGCGAAGGCTTCTTCGCAAGATTTGCAAATTCGCGCGTGCCGTTAACGGAACTTGACAAGCGAAACGACTGGACCTGCGGTTATGGCGTAGGGCATGCTCGAATTATCGCGACAGTTCCGTCGCCCAGCTGTTAACAACGCTCACACATTTGGAGGGAACCATGTCAACGGTCGGTAAGCCGAAGACTCCCGAAGAGATCCAGAAGGATTGGGACACCAACCCGCGGTGGAAGGACGTCACCCGCGAGTACTCCGCCGCAGACGTGGTAGCGCTTCAGGGCTCTGTCGTCGAGGAGCACACCCTGGCCCGCCGCGGCGCCGAGGTGCTGTGGAGCCAGCTGCACGACATGGAGTTCGTCAACGCCCTCGGTGCGCTGACCGGCAACATGGCCGTCCAACAGGTGCGCGCCGGTCTGAAGGCCATCTACCTGTCGGGCTGGCAGGTGGCAGGCGACGCGAACCTGTCGGGTCACACCTACCCGGACCAGAGCCTGTATCCGGCCAACTCGGTGCCGCAGGTGGTGCGCCGCATCAACAACGCGCTGCTGCGCGCCGACGAGATCGCCAAGGTCGAGGGCGACACCTCGGTGGAGAACTGGCTCGCCCCGATCGTCGCCGACGGTGAGGCCGGTTTCGGTGGCGCGCTCAACGTCTACGAGCTGCAGAAGGCGATGATCGCCGCCGGTGTCGCGGGTTCGCACTGGGAGGACCAGCTGGCGTCGGAGAAGAAGTGCGGCCACCTGGGTGGCAAGGTGCTGATCCCGACCCAGCAGCACATCCGCACCCTGACCTCGGCCCGGCTCGCCGCCGACGTCGCCGACGTGCCCACGGTCGTCATCGCGCGCACCGACGCCGAGGCCGCCACGCTGATCACTTCCGACGTCGACGAGCGTGACCGCCCGTTCATCTCCGGGGAGCGCACTTCGGAGGGCTTCTACCGGGTCAAGAACGGTCTGGAGCCGTGCATCGCGCGGGCCAAGGCCTACGCGCCGTACGCCGACCTGATCTGGATGGAGACCGGCACCCCGGATCTCGACCTGGCCCGCAAGTTCGCCGAGGGCGTCAAGTCCGAGTTCCCCGACCAGATGCTGGCCTACAACTGCTCACCGTCGTTCAACTGGCGCAAGCACCTCGACGACGCGACGATCGCGCGGTTCCAGAAGGAGCTCGGCGCGATGGGCTTCAAGTTCCAGTTCATCACGCTGGCGGGCTTCCACGCGTTGAACTACTCGATGTTCGATCTGGCCTACGGCTACGCCCGCAACCAGATGACCGCGTACGTCGAGCTGCAGGAGCGCGAGTTCGCCGCCGAGGAGCGCGGTTACACCGCGACCAAGCACCAGCGCGAGGTCGGCGCCGGCTACTTCGACCGGATCGCCACCACGGTGGACCCGAACAGCTCGACGACGGCGCTGGCCGGTTCGACCGAAGAGGGCCAGTTCCACTAGGAGTTCCTCATCGCCCGAGCGCACGGTTGTTGATACGCATCAATAACCGTGCGCTCGGTGCGTTAAGAGTCAGAAAGCCGGCGCTTCTCGGCCTTGATGTCGAAATCGGCGGGCGGCCACGACAAGTCCAGCTTCTCGAGCGCCTCGATCAACAGCTCGGTGACGGCTAACCGGCTGTACCACCGCCGGTCGCACGGCAGCACATGCCATGGCGCGTATTCGGTCGACGTGCGATCGAGCATCGCCTGATAGGCCTGCTGGTAGGCCGGCCATTTGAGACGTTCGTCGATGTCGCCGGGGTGGTACTTCCAGTACTTCGTCGGATCCTCGAGCCGTTCGAGCAGTTGCTCCTTCTGCTCGTCGAGCGAGATGAACATCGCGACCTTGACCAAAGTCGTTCCGCTGTCGACCAGTTCGCGCTCGAACGTGTTGATCTCGTCGTATCGCTTCTCCCACACCTCAGGTGGCACCAGGTTGTGCACGCGGACGATCAGCACGTCCTCGTAGTGGGATCGGTCGAACACGCCGATGTGCCCCGCGGGCGGCAACGCGTTGCGGATCCGCCACAGGTAATGGTGGCCCAGTTCCTCCTCGGTCGGCTTACCGAAGGCGGTGTAGCGCACCCCCATCGGGTTCACCGCGCCCACAACGTGTTTGACGATGCCACCCTTACCCGCGGCGTCCATGCCCTGCAGCACCAGCAGCACCGAGCGCTGATCGTCGGCGGCCTTCCAGTTGGCGTAGAGCAGCTCCTGCAGCTCGGCGAGGCGCTCGTTGCGCGACGCCTGCACCGGCGCCGCATCCGACTTGGACCCGGAAAAACCAGGCGTCGCGTCGGTGTCGATGTCGGCGACCGAGTCGCCCTGGCGGAACCGCAGAAGTGCCGGGATCTGGCTCATTTGGGACGTCGCTGCATCGGCAGCGCCGGTGACGGGTGCGGCTGCTCGCGGAACTTCTGCAACGACCCACCGACCTCCACGATGCCGCACAACGCATTCCACGACAGCATCGTCAGATAGTCGATCAATTCATCGGCGCTCATCCGCCGGTCGCTCATCCACGAGTGCGTGGCCAACTGCACCCCGCCGACGGTGTGGTACGCCCACGGCCCGACGCCGCCGGTGTCCATGCCCACCTCGGCCATGCGGCGGCGCAGCATCACCGCCAGCATCCTGGCGATGATCTGCTCGGAGGCCGCAACGGCCTTGCTCTTGCTCGCGGAGTTGTTCGCCATCACGAACTGGTAGGGCTCCGGCTCGGCGGCCACCGTTTCGACGTAGACGCGGATGATCTCGCGCGTCAGCTCGTATCCGTCGAGGTTCGACGACAGCGCCGCGGCCATGTTCGGGATCAGCGTCGTCTGCGCGAACCGCATCATCACCGCGGTCGTCAGATCGTTCTTGTCGACGAAATAGCGGTACAGCACCGTTTTGGAAACCCCGATCTCGGCCGCGATCTCGTCCATGCTGACGTTGCTTCCGCGTCGCCGGATGGCCTCCAAGGTGCCGTCGACCAGCTCGTTTCGGCGCTCCACCTTATGTCGATGCCACCGCCGCTTACGCCCGTCGGGTTTGACCGCAATGGCCTCGCTGTGCTGTGCCACTTTCTCCGTGATCCGTTCCGTAGTTCCCCCCGATAGTACGGCTGATCTTGACATCGGGCGCTCGGAAGGGGTCGCCGGCTTCGGGCATAGCGGATGATGGTGGGGTGGCACACAGACCCGACACCGGCCGACGCGCCGTGACCCGGGATCGCCCCAGTTTCGCCGAGTCGCTCGCAGGTGCCGACAGCGTCGCCGACGCCGAGCGGCTCCGCAGCCTGCGTCGGATGAAGGTCGTCGCGCTGTCCTTCCTCGTCGGCGCCACCGTCATCTTTCTGATCTGCACGTGGGCGCAGTCCCACGGCGCACCGGGCTGGGTCGGCTACGTCCGCGCCGGCGCGGAGGCCGGAATGGTGGGCGCGCTGGCAGACTGGTTCGCGGTCACCGCGTTGTTCAAGCACCCGCTGGGCATCCCGATCCCGCACACCGCGATCATCAAACGCAAGAAGGACCAACTCGGCGAGGGGCTCGGCAACTTCGTCCGCGAGAACTTCATGTCCCCGGAGGTGGTCGCGACCAAACTGCGCGACGCCGAGGTCGCAGGCCGGGCCGGCAAGTGGCTCTGCGAGCCCGCGCACGCCGAGCGGGTGGCCGCCGAAACATCCAGGGTGCTAAGGGTTCTGGTGGAGATGCTGCGCGACGAGGACGTCCAGCAGGTGCTCGACCGGATGATCGTCAAACGCATCGCCGAACCGCAGTGGGGGCCGCCGATCGGACGGGTGCTGGCCACGCTGCTGGCCGAACACCGCCAGGAGGCGCTGCTTCAACTGCTCGCCGACCGGGCCTTCCAGTGGTCGCTGAACGCAGGCGACATCATCGAGCGCGTCGTCGAACGCGATTCGCCGACCTGGTCGCCGCGCTGGATCGACCATCTCGTCGGCGACCGCATCCACCGCGAGCTGATGGACTTCACCGACAAGGTGCGCCGGAACCCCGACCACGAACTGCGGCTCTCGGCCACCCGGTTCCTCTTCGAGTTCGCCGACGATCTGCAGCACGACGACGCGACGATTCAGCGCGCAGAGAACGTCAAGGAACAGATCATGGCCCGCGAGGAAGTCGCCAGGGCCGCCGAGACCGCCTGGACCGCGGCCAAGCGGATCATCCTCGAGTCGGTCGACGATCCGTCCTCGGCGCTGCGCGCCCGCATCGCCGACTCCGTGGTGCGGATCGGGGAGAGCCTGCGCGACGACGCCGAACTGCGCGACAAGGTGGACGACTGGATCATCCG
The DNA here is from genome assembly GCF_019645835.1 of Mycolicibacterium holsaticum DSM 44478 = JCM 12374. Taxonomy (NCBI): domain Bacteria; kingdom Bacillati; phylum Actinomycetota; class Actinomycetes; order Mycobacteriales; family Mycobacteriaceae; genus Mycobacterium; species Mycolicibacterium holsaticum. The sequence continues at coordinate 4,812,472 of NZ_CP080998.1, read as the reverse complement.
CGCCGCGCAGCATCTGGTCGGTGAATACGGGGTGGAGATCACCGCGATCATCACCGAGACCATCGAGCGCTGGGACGCCGACGAGGCCAGCCGGCGCATCGAACTGCACGTCGGCCGCGACCTGCAATTCATCCGGATCAACGGCACCGTGGTGGGTGCGCTGGCCGGCTTGGTGATCTATTCGGTAGCCCAACTACTGTTTTGACCTGCGCTAACTAGTGCTTGCAAAAGTTAGCACTCCGTCGTAGTCTGGTGTTGTCGTATTTGGATACCCAACGCACGAGGGGGCCTCGCATGTCGCAAGACGACAACCTTGCCGTCGTCGTGTCCAGCGCTGCGCAGAACGCTGCTCAGGACATCGGCAGCTTCATTCGCACCCAACGCGAGGCTGCACAGGTATCCGTGCGCCAGCTGGCCGAGAAGGCCGGTGTCAGCAATCCCTACCTCAGCCAGATCGAGCGGGGATTGCGCAAACCCTCCGCCGACGTGCTCAACCAGATCGCCAAGGCGCTGCGCGTCTCTGCCGAAGTGCTCTACGTGCGGGCCGGGATCCTCGAGCCGAGCGAGACCAGTGAGGTCCGCGACGCCATCATCACCGACTCGGCGATCACCGAGCGGCAGAAGCAAGTGCTGCTCGACATCTACACGTCGTTTTGTCAGCAGAACGAAGCCGAAGCCAGCCAGGCAGATGAGGAGCCGACTGATTGAGCCATTTCGACTGACCACTCCATACCTGCAGTGACACAACCAACTTCGAAAGGAACAACCACCATGGCCAAGAACACCCCGGCCAAGAACCAGCCGACCGCCGACGACCTGAAGGCCCCGCTGCTCGCCGCGGTGGGCGCCGCCGACCTGGCGCTGGAGCGGGTCAACGAGATCGTCGCGACCCTGCGTGAGCGTGCCGACGACGCCCGCAGCGACGCCCGCAGCACCGTCGAGGAGCGCCGCGCGCGCATCAACAAGCTGCAGGAAGAGCTGCCGTCGCACGTCGGTGAGCTGCGTGACCGGCTGAGCAGCGACGAACTGCGCAAGTTCGCCGAGACCTATGCAGAGGCCGCGCAGAGCACCTACAACAAGCTCATCGAGCGTGGCGAGGTCGCGCTGGAGCGGTTGCGCAGCCAGCCCGGCTTCTCCGATGCGGCCGGCCGCGTCGAGGGCTACACCGACCAGGCCGTCGAGCTGACCCAGGAGGCGCTGGGCAACGTCGCCGCGCAGACCCGCGCCGTCGGTGAGCGTGCCGCCAAGCTGGTCGGCGTCGAGTTGCCGAAGAAGGCCGAGAAGGGTGCGGCCCCGGTCAAGAAGGCCGCCAAGAAGGCGCCGGCCAAGAAGACCCCGGCCAAGAAGGCGCCTGCGAAGAAGGCCGCGGCCAAGAAGGTCACCCAGAAGTAGTTCGACGGAAATTCGCCCAGAGGGCGTAACCCGCATAGGCTTAGCTCGTGCAGCTCGAAGGCCTAGTGGGTTACGTCCTCTTCTTTTTGCAGATCGCCGTGCTGGCGACGGTCGTGTACGCGTTCGTGCACGCCGCCATGCAGCGCCCCGACGCCTACACGGCCGTCGACAAGCTGACCAAGCCGGTGTGGCTGGTGATCCTCGGCATCAGCGGGTTGCTGGCGCTGGTGCTGGGCATCATGGGCACGGCCATCGCGGCCGTGGCCGCCGGCGTCTACCTGGTTGACGTGCGGCCCAAGATCCTGGAAGTCCAGGGAAAGTCCCGGTAGTGCGCCCGCTGCTGACGCTCGCCGTCGCGGCGGGCGGTGTGCTGGGGGCCGTCGCGTTCGCGCCCGCTGTCTCCGCCGCCCCGGCGGCGCCGGCCCCGCCGTACGTCGAGGACGTCGAATGGGCGAAGTGGGGCGATCTGTCGAGCCTGCGGGTCTATCCCACCGACGCCGGGCGTGAAGCCGCCACCCTGGGCAGCCCCGTGGGTCCCGACGAGGCGTGGGCCGAGGTGCTGGCGCTTTCCCCGGACGCCGACCTCCCCGGTATGCGGTCGCAATTCGAATGCCACTGGTACTACGCCGAACTCGCGGAGCCGGGCAAGTCGAGCTGGAACCTGGAACCGTGGCGGCCCGAGGTCGGTTTCGACGCGATGGTCGCCGCGGGGTGCAACCCCGGCGGTACCGAAGAGCCGTTCTAGCGGTGGGCACCTACCGTCGCGCGGACGTGGCCGCGCTGGTCGACCACACCCTGCTCAAACCCGAGGCCACCGCGGCCGACGTCGCGCGGCTGGCCGATGAGGGCGCGCAGTTGGGGGTGTACGCGCTGTGCGTGTCACCGTCGATGGTTTCGGTGGCGGCGCGCGCGCGATCGGGCGCCCAGAAGATCTGCGCGGTGGTCGGATTTCCGTCAGGCAAACACCTTTCGACCGTCAAGGCCGAGGAGGCCCGGCTCGCGGTGGCCGAAGGCGCCGACGAGATCGACATGGTGATCGACGTCGGCGCCGCGGTGTCGGGTGACTTCGGGGCGGTACGCGCCGACATCGCCGCGGTGCAAGCCGCCGTCCGGGCCGCCGCGGGCATACCGATCCTGGTGAAGGTGATCATCGAGTCCGCGGCGTTGCTAGAACTGGCCGGAGAGCGCATCCTCACCGAGACGTGTGTGGCCGCCGCCGACGCGGGCGCGGACTTCGTGAAAACCTCCACCGGTTTCCACCCTGCAGGCGGTGCGTCGGTGCGGGCCGTCGAAGCCATGGTCGCCGCAGTAGGGCCGCAGGTCAGGGTGAAGGCGAGCGGAGGTATTCGCACGGCGGCAGACGCCGTCGCGATGCTCGACGCCGGCGCGGCCCGGCTGGGCCTCTCCGGCACCCGGGCAGTACTCGACGGAATCAAGTAGGATAAACGAGTTAATTTACGGGACGAATAATTTGCTGCCGTCAAACGCGAGCACACGGATAGGATCAGAACATGACTGAACTGAATCGTCGACCTCGGCAGCTCGCAGCTGTCGTCGGCATGGGTGCTGTCATCGCCATGGGCGCCTTGACCGCAGGCTGCTCCAGCGACGAGGAGAAGGCCCCCGAGACGACGACCACCACGTCCACGACGACGTCGGCTCCGGCGCCGGTCTCCCCGACCGAGAAGGCGCCTCGCATCGATCCGAACAACCCGAACCCGTTCTCGCCGACCGTTCATGCTCCGACGCCTGAAGGCCCCACGCCTGGCCGCCATCACGGTCCTCGGGGGCAGTAGGCGCCGGGTTTCGGCCCTCTTGGTCGCCGCGCTGCTGATCGCGGCGTCTGCGGCGTGCGCGACGCGCACTTCGGCGGTGATCACCGGTCCGTATGCGGCGCTGCTGGGCAGTTCGACCGATCTGGGTCCGTCGCGCTCGGCTGACACGCAACTGACCGTCACGCTCGCTGGTGCCGACGCACCGGATGCGTTGATGGAGTGGGCCGGGGCGCGCGACCTGTGGGTGCGCTGGCGCCACGGTGACCGCTGGGCAATCGTCCAAGGCGCCGCCGACAACGTCGCGCGGGCGTTCGACGTACCCGTGCGGGACTACCGGGGCCCCAAGGATCAGGTGTTCTACGCGTCGCCGCAGCAGCCGTCGGTGCCGGGGCCGCTGCGCGGATCGGTCACCGAGGTCGGCCGGATCATGAGCTACACGCCGCACTACACCAAGAACCCCGGCTTTCTTCCGCTCGACGTGCCCAAGGGCGGGCTGACGCCGCGGGGTCTGCTCGAGGCGTACAACGCGTCCCCGCTCGCCGACAAGGGTTTCACCGGCAAGGGCTCGACGATCGTGTTCTTCGCGTTCGACGGCGCCGAGCAGGACGACCTCGATCAGTTCGCCGACACGTCCGGGTTGCCGCGGTTCACGCCGGTCTGGGTCGGCGGGAAACCCGAAGAGTCACGCGGCGAGACCGCGATGGACCTTCAAGTGGCCCACGCCATCGCGCCCGACGCGCAGCTCGTGGTGGTCAACGCCCGACCGACCGTGGAGGGCGACGGCGCCTACGAGAAGATCGGTCAGCTGTTCGAGTCGGTCGACCGGCAGTTCCCCGGCGCGGTATGGAGCCTGTCCATCGGGTGGGGTTGCGAAAAACTGGTGACCGCAGCGGATCTGGCTCCGGTGCAGGCGGCGTTGACGGCCGCCCAGGAGCGCGGCACGTCGGCGTTCGACGCCAGCGGCGACAACGGCGGGCTGGAATGCAAGGGCGGTGACGAGTGGTCGTCGCCGCCGGGCTCAGATGACGTCGGCCTGGACTCCATCTCGTCGCTGCCGACCATGACCGCGGTCGGGGGCACCACGCTGTCGACGGGTCCGCGCGGCCAGTGGCGCGCCGAGCACGCGTGGGTGGATTCGCCGCTGTCGCATGGCAGTAGCGGTGGGGTGTCGCAGCTGTTCGACCGGCCGCACTGGCAGCAGCACCTGTCGGTGGATCGCGACACCGAGGGCAGGCGGCTCTCACCCGACGTCGCCGCGGTCGCCGACCCGTTCACCGGAGTGCGGTTCATCTACCAGGGCACCGAGGTGCTCGGCGGCGGCACGTCGCAGGCCGCGCCGATCTGGGCCGCGCTGACCGTGCTGATGAACCAGTACATCGTCGCCAACGGCGGGCGCCCGCTGGGCAACCTCAACCCGCAGCTGTACCGGGTGGCGGCCGGTTCGAACCTGCCAGGGTTCCGCGACGTGCGCCGCGGCGGTAACAACGTCGACCTCACCCAACCGGGCTATGACCTGGTCACCGGTCTGGGCAGCCCCAACACCTACAACCTGGCGCGCAACCTCCTGGACCTGCAGAGGGGGACGGCCCCGCGGTGAGCACCGGAGACGACGCGGCTGCCCAGGCTTGCCCGGCGTGCCGCGCCGACGGGCCGGGCGCGACATTCTGCGGCACCTGCGGGGCACCGCGTTCGGCTCGGCGCGGCCGGCTGCGGCTGGGCAGCTACGCGGCGGCGCCAGGGGAGTCGGTGCTGCGGCCGGCGGTGACCAGTTCGCTGTTCCCGCACCTGCCGCGTCGCTCCCGCGCACCGTTCGGCGTGGCGTTGACCGTGCTGGTGGCGACGGCGGTCGGGTTGGCGCTGTTGCGTTGGCAGGCGCCGTTGATCGTGGTGAGCGCGCTCGGGTTGCTCTTCGTGGTGGCGCTGTATCTGTACGAGGCCGACGCCCATCGCGATCTGCCGATTCGCTCGCTGGTGCTGACCTCGGTGTCGGCGATCGGCATCGGTGTCGGATGGGCCTGGTTCATCGGGGTGGCGTTCGCCGACGCCTACGACATCGCCCTGTTCGGCCCGGAGACCGACGAGCGGGCCTACGTGCTCGGCGTCGCGATACCGACCGTGGGCGCCGTCCTGATGCTCGTCCCGGTGGCCGCGGTACGGCTGATCCGCCAACCCGGCAGAGAACCCTTGGACGGGTTCGCACTCGGGTCCTTGAGCGCGCTCGCCTTCAGCGCGGCGGCCACCATGACCCGGCTGGCGCCGCAGTTCACCATGGGTCTCACCGCCGAGGACTGGCCGCTGAGCGGGCTGCTGGTGCAGGCCGGGATCGTGGGCGCCGCGATCCCGGTGACCGCCGCGGCGATCGGCGGCCTCGTCGGCGCCGCGCTGTGGTCGGGGCGGACGCGGGCGATCGTCATCAGTATCGTTGTGGCGCTTGGGCTTTACGCCGCCTCGGGGCTGCTCGAGGTCTCCCCGCTGTTGCACGGCCAGCACCTCGCCCTGCACGTGGTGATCGCGGTGCTCGCGCTGTTGGCGTTGCGGATCGGGTTGCAGGACATGCTGCTGCACCACGCCGACCACGCTGCGGATCCCGACCGGCGGGTGCTGTGTGCGCACTGCGGGCACGTCGTCGCCGACACCGCGTTCTGCCCGAACTGCGGGGCGGCCAGCAGCGCGGCCTCGCGTACCTCGCGCGCCGCGCGCCGCGCGGATGTGCCGACGCGTCCCACCAGCCTGGCCAGGGTGCTCACGGTGCTGGCGGCCGGCGTCGGCGTCGCGGCCGCGGGCGGGTTGACCGCCGCGGCGTTGCTCACCGCGCCGCCCGCGGCGTTCGTCTGCCCGCCGGACTGCGGGAGCCCACCGTTCGGCGAACAGGTCGAGTCCAACCCGCGGTTCGTCGCCAGCGACGGCGCGTTCACCGTCCAATACCCCGGCCCGGGAACGGCTTACGAGGCGACGCTGGAACCCGACGGCGTCACGCTGGATTTCGTCGGCGGCGACACCGGCACCATGTACCTGTTCGGGATGCCCGCACACGACCAGTCGGCCGAACAGATCGCCCAGGACCTGATCCGCGAGCGGTTCCCGGACGCCGAGGTCGATTACGAGATCCCCAACGCCATGGTGGGATACGAACCCGGCTACGGCGTCGTGGTCGACGATTACGCGGCCTACGGCAGGCTACGGCTGATCGTCATGGTCGCCGTCAAGTACGACTACGCGTTGGTGGCCGCCGCGGTCGGCCCCTACCGCGAGTTCACCCCCGACGACGGCCCCGGCCACCCGTCGGCGGCCAACCTTCAACTCGCCATGGATATGGGTAAGTACGTCAACAGCTTTCGGTGGCGCGACCTGAGCGGCTGAGGTTCTACAGCCGCGCGAAGCAGGGGTCTTGTTCGCCCTTCGGCATCGACGCGTTCTTTGTGGAGAACTGGCTCACCACACCGGAATCGGTGACCTGCACCGAATCCGCGGAGATGCCCATCGGGTAGTTCTCCGTCAGCGAGGCGGTGAAGGCGTCCAACGCCGGCTGCACGACCTCGCGAGGCAGGGTGAAGCCCAGCCCGGTGAGCTGGGTGACCTGCAGCGAGATTCCGCTGTTGACGACCACAGGCCTGGCCTTGATGCTGCCCAGCGTCCCTTCCAGCTCGATGGTGCCCTCGGACGGATTGGTCGTCACCCCGTTGACGAACGCGCCGACGAGCGGAATCGAATCGGCGATCGTCTGCCGGATACCCTCTGACGTCCAGTCGATGTTGGCGACCAGCGAGCCGACCGAACCGCTGGAGGTCGCGGTGTCCTGCAGGCGCACATCGGTGATCGTCAGGGTCACCTTCATCCCCTTGGCGTCGCGGACCTGGTTGCCCGCGGTCTCGATGTGGATATTGGTGTAGTGCCCGGTCATGTGCTGCCACAGGAACGGGGGCATGACACCGAACGAGGCGCTGGCTTCGTCCTGCACCACGCATTGCACGACCCCTGCCACCACGGTGTTGGCGCGGTTGCGGGCGTAGAGCTCACCGGCGAGCAGCCCGGCGAACGCCAGCGCCAACACGGTGACGACGACCAGCACGATCGACAGCGGGTCGCGCAGCAGGCCGGTGAGCTTGCCGAGCAGCGATGCGTCATCTTCGGGAGGCGGCCCCGACGGTCCCGCCGGTCCTTGCGGAGCTGGCGGCGGGGGTCCCTGGGGCGGGCCATTCTGGGGCATCGGTGGCGGTGGGCCGGGCTGTTGTGGCGGCGGGCCCGGCGGCTGCGGGCGGGACCACGGATCAGTCATCCCCGCGATTCTGCCTTACCTGAGGAAGTGAACTCCGCGCGGTTGTTCATCACCGCGATCGTCGCGCGGGTCTTCTCCGCGGCGGCCAGGTCGATGTCGGTGACGAGCAGCTGCGGGTCGGCGCCCGCGGAGGCCACCACCTGGCCGACCGGAGAGGTGACCAGGCTGCCGCCCACCCCGGTGGGGCCGACGGCGGCGATTTCGTCCCCCGGGTAGGCCTGGTCGACGGCGGCGACGAAGCCGGTGGTGTCGATCGCGCGGGCCCGGGCCAGCAGCGTCCACTGGTCGAGCTTGCCGTCGCCGCTGCCCCACGAGGCATGCACGGTGCACAGCTGTGCGCCGCGGCGGGCCAGTTCGACGTACAGCTCGGGGAAGCGGACGTCGTAGCACAGGGTGAGGCCGACGGTCACGCCGTCGACCTGGATGACCACCGGCTCGCGGCCCGGCGCGACGGTCTTGGACTCGGCGAAGCCGAATGCGTCGTAGAGGTAGATCTTGTCGTAGTGCGCATCGACGTCGGGGCCGGTCGCGATCAACGTGTTGGTCACCCGCCCGTCGGGCGCCGGCACGAACATGCCCGCGACGACGACGATGCTCGCCCGCTCGGCGATGGCCCGCACACCGGATGCCCACGACCCGTCGAGCGGTTCGGCGATCGGGCCGAGCGGGACCCCGAACCGGCACATCGTGGCCTCGGGAAACAACACCATCTGTGCGCCCGCGTCGGCGGCGCGGCGGGTGTACTCCTCGACCAGCCCCAGGTTGGCCGAAGGTTCGGTGCCGCTATGGATCTGCGCCAACGCAATCCGCATGGAGCCAGTCTAGCCGGGTGACACCGTCGCCCACGGCACGGTCAGCACGCCGTCACGCATCCGGCGCCGCGGCGGCTCGATCGGAAAGCCCTGCGCGCGCAGCAGATCCAGCATCGCCCGCCAGCGCACCCGCGGCCCGAACACCCCGTGGCCGGCGACGCTGGCCCACGCACGGTCGGCGTCGGTCAGCAGCGTGTGGATCGGCTGGCCCGCGACGTTGTGGTGGATCAGCACCTTGGGCAGCCGTTCGGCGAGGTCGGACGGCCGCTGGATCGCGAACGGATCGCAGGCCAGCGTCAGGCTGACCGGCCCGTCGGCGTCGAGCAGCACCCAGCAGCACCGGCGCCCGAGCTCGTCGCAGGTGCCGTCGACGATCAGCCCGCCGGGCGCCAACTGCGCCGACATCCGCGACCACGCCTCGGGCACCGCCTCGGCGGGGTACTGGCGCAACACGTTGAACGCGCGCACCAGCACCGGCTGCAAACCGGCCAATTCGAAACCGCCGAGCGCGAATTCGACGGTGTCGCCGCCGGCCGCGCACGCCGACACCACACGTTGGGGATCGATCTCCAACCCGACGACGCGCAGGTCTTCGCGCACCACCCGCAGCCGCGCGGCCATCTCGAGCGTCGTCACCGGGCGTGCGCCGTAACCCAGATCGACCACCAACGGGTGCACGGCCGACAGCAGCGTCGCCCGCACGCGAGGGGAATGGGTCAGCCAGCGATCGCTGCGGCGCAGCCTGTTGAAACCGGTGGTGCCCCGTGTGAGCTGGCCGATCGGGGCGCCCATTGCCCTGATTTTACGGGCGGCGGCGCGGTTCTCCGGAACCCACGCCGATGCCGGCCGGGTTTCACACCGGGGCGCCTAGTGGTGCTTTGCGATCCAGTCGGCGGCGAAGGCCTCCTCGGCGTCGAAGAGCGACGTGATGTGGTGCAAGATCAGGTCCTCGAGCGCACCGCCGACCAACGGAATCGACACCTTGCACACGGTGGCCAACCGCAACTGGCTGCCGGCGTCGGTGTCGGTGAGGAAGTACCGCCCGCCGAACCGGCCCGGCGCGCGCGGAACCGACGCCGCGTAGGTGCCGACCGCCCGGTTCTTCGCATGGTCGAACGGATCGAAATGCTGCCTGCGGGTGATCACCATGTCGGCGGGGATCACCGAGCGCGCGATCGACGGCAGCTCCGAGCGCGGCATCTCCTGGACGAACACGATGTCGGTGCCCCGCTCATCGGACGAGAACGAGGTGATTCTCGACGGGGTCAGCCGCCGGTACGCCGCCATCAGGCTGTGCCAGTAATCGCGGCTGGTGAAGTCCTGGTACATCTTCGCCGCCGGCACGTCGAACGCGATCGTGTACTCCATGCGTCGCGACATACCGCATAAGTTTACGTACTGATCAGGCGTTTTCGGTGATCCACCCCGTGGTGAAGCGTTGCTCGGCGATGAGCAGGTCGACCAGCTTCGAGCCGATGAAGTTCTCGATCTTGCCGCCGACCAACGGCACCCGGACCTCGACGCTGACGTTGAACTCGAGCCGCGAGCCGCGGCCCGTGGCAGACGGCGCCAGCACGGCGGTACCCGACAACCCGGCAGGCGCACCGTCGATGGCACCCTTGATCGTCGCGGTGGCCCGCCCGTCGCGCACCGGGCTCCAGGTCTCCTCGCGGACGAAGCTCAGATCGCCCCAGTGAAACTGCGTCACCAGGCCGGGCAACCGGTCGGCGCGCAACGTCTGGGTGGTGACCACGTCGATTCCGCCGTCGTCGTCGACCACCATCGAATCCAGCGAGTACTCGTCGGCGCCGGAATCGGTCAGCCGCGCCGACCAATACTGCTCGTCGCGGAACGCCCGGTGCACCTGTTCGACGCTGGCCTCGTAGTCGGCGGCCATGTCGAATGAACGCGGCATAGCTGGCCACGCTACCGTTACCGGCCGTGGTCACATCGGTCATCGGGGGCGCATCCGTCGCGGAGGCGGTGCCGCTGGGTCCGTTGACCACGCTGCGCGTCGGCGGGGTCGCGCAGCGGCTCCTCACCTGCGACACCACCCAAAAGGTCGTGGACGTGGTGCGTGCCCTCGGCCCCGACGACGACGCGCTGGTGCTTGCCGGCGGATCCAACGTCGTATTGGCCGACGACCTGACCGATCTGACCGTCATCCTGCTCGCCAACACCGAGATCACCGTCGAGGACAACGTGGTGCGCGCCGAGGCGGGCGCGGCGTGGGACGACGTCGTGGTGACATCGCTGGCCCACGGCCTCGGCGGGCTCGAATGTCTGTCCGGCATACCGGGTTCGGCGGGCGCCACCCCGGTGCAGAACGTCGGCGCGTACGGCGCCGAAGTCGCCGACTCCATCCGCCGGGTGCGGCTGCTGGAGCGTCGCACCGGCGAAGAGCGGTGGGTGGCGGCCCACGCGCTGAAGTTCGGCTACCGCAGCAGCGTCCTCAAGCACTCCGATGACGCGATCGTGCTCGAGGTGGAGTTCGCGTTGGACCCCGGCGGGCGCAGCGCCCCGATGCGCTACGGCGAGCTGGCCACCGCGCTCGGTGTCGAGGCCGGCGCACACGTCGACCCGGTGCGCGTGCGGGAAACCGTGCTGCAGCTGCGGGCCCGCAAGGGCATGGTGCTCGACGAGGCCGATCACGACACCTGGAGCGTGGGCTCGTTCTTCACCAACCCCGTGGTGTCACGTGCGGAGTTCGAGCGGCTGCGCACCAGCGTCGACGGGCCGGTGCCCAACTACCCGGCGGCCGAGCGGGTGAAGCTGGCGGCGGGCTGGCTCGTCGAGCGCGCGGGGTTTGCCAAGGGCTATCCCGGTGACGGCGCACCCGCGCGGCTGTCCACCAAGCACGCGCTGGCGATCACCAACCGCGGCACGGCCACCACCGCCGACGTGATCGCGCTGGCCCGGACCGTCCGCGACGGCGTCAGAAGCGCGTTCGGGATCGAACTCACACCCGAGCCTGCACTGGTCGGCTGCCGCCTCTAGGTACGCTGGGTTCGCGTGAGCCCCGGCCCGAATTTCGATGCCTGGCCGCCGCAGATCAGCCGGCGGCGCGCCCTGTCCGCCCTGGTGGTCGGGGTCGTCGTACCCGGGGCGCTGGCGGCCTGTTCCGGTAAGACGAGCTCGACGCCGGGGGAGGCGGCCGCCCCTGCGGCGCCGTCGGTCAAGTTCGAACCGGCCGACGCGGCCACCGACGTCTCGCCCGTCGCGCCGGTGCGCGTCGAGGTCACCGACGGCTGGTTCCAGCACGTCACGCTGACCAATCCGGAGGGCAAGGCCGTCGCAGGCACGCTCAACCGCGACCGCACCGCGTTCACCGTCGCCGAACCGCTCGGCTACGGCGTGCGGTACACCTGGGGCGGCTCGGTGGTCGGCCGCGACGGCAACGCGATGCCGGTGTCGGGCGACTTCACCACACTCGACCCGGCCAAACAGGTCAGCGGACAGTTCCAGCTCGCCGACGGTCAGACCGTCGGGGTGGCGGCGCCGATCATCCTGCAGTTCGACGCGTCGATCAGCGACAAGGCGTCGGTGGAGCGAGCCGTCAAGGTGACCACCGACCCGCCGGTGGAGGGCGGCTGGGCCTGGCTGCCCGACGAGGTCGGCGGCTCGCGCATGCACTGGCGCACCCGCGAGTACTTTCCGCCGGGCACGAAGGTCGACGTCGATGCTCGGCTGTACGGGGTGCCGTTCGGCGACGGCGCCTACGGTGCGGCCGACTCGACGCTGCACTTCCAGATCGGCCGCAGGCAGGTGGTTCGGGCGCACGCGCCGTCACACCGCATCCAGGTGATCGACGAGCAGGGCGCGGTGATCATGGACTTCCCGTGCAGCTACGGCGAGGGCGACCTGGACCGCAACGTCACCCGCAGCGGCATCCACGTCGTCACCGAGAAGTACGAGGACTTCTGGATGACCAACCCGGCCGCCGGTTACGCCAACATCCACGAACGCTGGGCCGTGCGGATCTCCAACAACGGCGAGTTCATCCACGCCAACCCGGCCAGCCTGGGCTCGCAGGGCAGCAGCAACGTCACCAACGGCTGCATCAACCTGTCCGAGGGAGACGCCCAGCAGTACTTCGGCAGCGCTGTGTACGGCGATCCGGTGGAGGTCACCGGCACCCGCATCGAGCTGTCCTACAGCGACGGCGACATCTGGGACTGGGTGGTGCCGTGGGATGAGTGGAAGGCGATGTCGGCGCTGACCGACACACCCTCACCCAACGCGATCCCCAGCACCGCCCCGGCCACACCGTCGGGTGCCCCGCAACCGGCCGGCCGCTGAGGGATTTGTGTGCGTTTTGTTGCGCTCACCGCTCGTCAACGCGCACAAATCACTGTCAGCGGCGGTTGAAGCGCGACGCGGTGGCCTGATCGCGCGGGCGGATCACGATCGAATCCAGGTTGACGTGCGACGGGCGTGACGCGACGAACCCGATCACCTCGGCGACGTCCTCGGCGACCAGCGGCGTGACACCCTCGTACACCTTGGCGGCCCGCTGCTCGTCGCCCTCGAACCGACGCAGCGAGAAGTCGGTCTTCACCATGCCCGGTGCAATCTCGGTGAGCCGCACCGGTTTTCCCAGCAGCTCCCCGCGCAGGGTGCGGTGCAGCGCGCCCTGGGCGTGTTTGGCCGACGTGTACCCCGAGCCGCCGTCGTAGGTCTCGAACGCCGCGATGGAGGTGACGGTGACGATCAGCCCGTCGCCGGATTCGATCAGCTTCGGCAGCAGCGCCCTGGTGACCCGCAGCGTGCCGAGCACGTTGGCCTCCCACATCCAGCGCCAGTTGTCGATGTCGGCCTCGGCCACCGGCTCCAGGCCGCGCGCACCGCCGGCGTTGTTGACCAGCACATCGACCCGCTGCAGGCGCTGGGCCAGGGCCGACACATCCTGCTCGGAAGTGACGTCCGTCACACTGGCGGTGCCGCCGATCTCCTCGGCCAGCGCCTCGACACGGTCCGCCCGGCGGGCCACGCAGACCACGTGAAAACCTTGAGCGGCAAGGGTTTTCGCTGTTGCTGCGCCGATGCCGGCACTGGCGCCGGTGACCACCGCGACCCGCGCTGCGGTCTGTGGTGTCGTCATCTGCCCAACTGTAGTAGCCGTGCTAAATTCCACCGCATGTACGCAAGCTGTTGTTGTCGCCGCGCGATCTGCCGCGCCTGAGCGACCTCGGATAGCTGCTTCGTACGTCCTGACGAGTCGCCGGGTATGGCCAACCCTCCGCCCGCCGACTTCCCGAAGGACATCCCATGACCACCACCATCGTTCGCCCGGCTCCCACCGTCGCCCACACCAAGCGCGCGCTGTCCCCCGCAAGCGGGCGGTACCCCCAGGCCCGCACCTACATCGTCGCCCCGTCGCTGAAGGTCGCCGACGGCGCGGCCGCCTCGGTATTCGGGGCCGCGCGGCTGCGCGGCCCGATCGCCCGTGACGTCATCGCGCAGGTCACCGGGCTGAGCATCGCCACGGTGAACCGGCAGGTCACCGCGCTGCTGGAGGCCGGTGTGCTGCGGGAACGCGCTGACCTGGCGGTATCCGGCGCGATCGGCAGACCCCGGGTGCCCGTCGAGGTCAACCACGAGCCGTACCTGACCCTCGGTATCCACATCGGCGCCCGCGCTGTCAGCATCGTGGCCACCGACCTGTTCGGTCGCACGCTCGACGTGGTCGAGACACCGACCCCGCGCGGACCCCAGGGCGTCGCGCTGGCCGCCTTGGCCGAAAGCGCTCGCCGCTACCTGAGCCGCTGGCACCGCCGCCGCCCGCTGTGGGTGGGCGTGGCCGCCGGCGGCGTCGTCGACAGCACCGCCGGATCGCTGGATCACCCGCGGCTGGGCTGGTCGAACGCGCCCGTCGGACCGGTGCTCGCCGAGACGCTCGGTCTGCCGGTGTCGCTGGCCTCCCACGTTGACGCCATGGCCGGTGCCGAACTACTGCTCGGCGTGCGCCGCCCGCCGTCGCACGCGTCGACCAGCCTCTACGTCTACGCGCGCGAGACCGTCGGCTATGCACTGTCGATCGGCGGGCGGGTGCATTCCCCGGCTAGCGGGCCCGGCACCATCGCCGCGTTACCCGCGCATTCCGAATTGCTCGGCGGCACCGGTCAATTGGAGTCCACGGTCAGCGACGAGGCGGTGCTCACCGCGGCCCGCAAGGCGCGCATCATCCCCGCCGAGGGTCCTGCGTCGACCATGCAGGCGCTGCTGCGGGCCGCGCGCCAGCCTCACTCGCAGGCGCAGGGCCTGCTGGCCGAACGGGCGCGGGTGCTCGGCGAGGCGGTGGCGCTGCTGCGCGACATGCTCAACCCCGACGACCTGGTGGTCGGCGGTCAGGCGTTCACCGAGTACCCCGAGGGCATGAGCCTGGTCGAAGCGGCCTACGCGCAGCGTTCGGTGATGCCGCCGCGGCAAATCCGGTTGACCGCCTTCGGTAACCGGGTGCAGGAGGCCGGCGCCGGGGTGGTTTCGCTCGGCGGCCTCTATGCCGAGCCGATCGGTGCGATGCGACGCGCCAGCCGCAAGGACGCCACCGCCTGAGCCCAAGCTCTCGGCCGTGGCGGTGTAGACATGAGTGTGTGCGCCTAGTCACGGATGTGCCCCGGCCAGAAGGTGCCGGCGGCCCGCCTCCCAGACGCGTCGCCGTTTTATCGGTGCACACGTCCCCGCTGGCCCAGCCCGGCACGGGCGACGCGGGCGGCATGAACGTCTACGTGCTGCAAACCGCGCTGCAGATGGCCCGCCGCGGCGTCGAGGTGGAGATCTTCACCAGGGCAACCTCGTCGGCCGACGCGCCCGTGGTGCCGGTGGCGCCTGGGGTGCTCGTGCGCAACGTGGTGGCCGGGCCGTTCGAGGGCCTCGACAAGTACGACCTGCCTACCCAGCTGTGCGCGTTCACCGCGGGCGTGCTGCGCGCCGAGGCGACCCATGAGCCCGGCTACTACGACATCGTGCACTCGCACTACTGGCTGTCGGGTCAGGTGGGCTGGCTGGCCAGGGACCGGTGGGCGGTGCCGCTGGTGCACACCGCGCACACGCTGGCCGCCGTCAAGAACGCCGCGCTGGCCGACGGTGACGCACCCGAACCGCCGCTGCGCGCGGTGGGCGAACAGCAGGTGGTCGACGAGGCCGACCGGCTGATCGTCAACACCGAACTCGAAGCGCAGCAACTGGTTTCGCTGCACCAGGCCGACCCGTCCCGCATCGACGTGGTCCACCCCGGCGTCGACCTGGACACGTTCACCCCCGGGGACCGCCGCGCGGCCCGGGCCGCGCTCGGCCTGGACCTGGATGCGCCGACGGTGGGTTTCGTCGGGCGCATCCAACCGCTCAAGGCGCCCGACGTGGCGCTGCGCGCGGTGGCCAAGCTGCCCGGGGTGCAGGTGCTGGTGGTGGGCGGGCCGTCGGGCACCGGACTGGCGGCGCCCGACGGGCTGATTCGACTCGCCGACGAGCTGGGTATCGCCGATCGGGTGAGGTTCCTGCCGCCACAATCGCGCGAACAACTGGTCAACGTGTACCGGGCCGCCGACCTGATCGCGGTGCCGAGCCATTCGGAGTCGTTCGGCCTGGTCGCCATCGAGGCCCAGGCCGCCGGCACCCCGGTGGTCGCCGCCGCGGTCGGCGGGCTGCCCGTCGCCGTGCGCGACGGCGAAACCGGCACCCTGGTGCACAGCCACGACGTCGACGAGTGGTCGGCGGCCATCGGCGCGCTGCTGGACCGCGGCCCGGACACGTTGCGCGCGGCGGCCGTCGCGCATGCCGCCACGTTTTCCTGGGCGCACACCGTCGATGCGCTGCTGGCCAGTTACAGGCGCGCGATCACCGACCACCGCGCCCGCGACCAACAGCGCGACGCCGCCGCGCGACGCAACGGCCGCATCTTCACGCGACGCCGGGGGGTGCGGGCATGAACAGCGCCGACGTCGAAAAGATCATCGAAGACGCCTGTAAGGACAACGACCTAATCTGCACCCGCCACGAGGGCGCACACGGCGGGCTGCCCGGCATCATCGTCGAGCTGCCCGGCGAACGGCGCCTGAAGACCAACACGATCCTGTCCATCGGCGAGCATTCGGTGCGCGTCGAGGCGTTCGTATGCCGCCAGCCCGACGAGAACCACGAGGGCGTCTACCGGTTCCTGCTCAAGCGCAACCGCAGGCTGTACGGGGTGGCCTACACCCTCGACAACGTCGGCGACATCTATCTGGTCGGCCGGATGGCGCTGCACTCGGTCACCCACGACGAGATCGACCGGGTGCTGGGCCAGGTGCTCGAGGCCGTCGACTCGGACTTCAACACGTTGCTGGAGTTGGGTTTTCGCTCGTCGATCCAGAAAGAGTGGGAGTGGCGGGTGTCGCGCGGTGAGTCGCTGAAGAATTTGCAGGCCTTCGAGCACCTCATCGACGAGTGAGTTCTCGGGCTCTCGCCCGAATGCACCTTTGGGCGGGTTTGTGCGAGTAGATCCCACCATTTCGTCGCTCTCGACTCGGGCTAGTCTCTGAGCCATGGGCAACTCGACGCTGATCCTGCTGCGCCACGGCGAAAGCGAATGGAACGCCAAAAACCTGTTCACCGGATGGGTCGACGTCGACCTGACCGAGAAGGGGCGCGCCGAAGCTGTGCGCGCCGGTGAGCTGATGAAAGAGCTGGACCGCCAGCCCGACGTGCTCTACACGTCGCTGCTGCGCCGGGCGATCAGCACCGCCAACCTCGCGCTGGACAAGGCCGACCGGCACTGGATCCCGGTGCACCGCGACTGGCGGCTCAACGAGCGCCACTACGGCGCGTTGCAGGGTCTGGACAAGGCCGAGACCAAGGAGAAGTACGGCGAAGAGCAGTTCATGGCGTGGCGCCGCAGCTACGACACCCCGCCGCCGCCGATCGAACCCGGCAGCACCTACAGCCAGGACGGCGACCCGCGCTACGCCGACATCGCCGGTGGCCCGCCGCGCACCGAATGCCTCAAGGACGTCGTGGAACGGTTCGTGCCGTACTACACCGAGGTGATCGAACCCGATCTGCGCGCGGGTAAAACCGTGTTGATCGCCGCCCACGGCAACTCGCTGCGCGCGCTGGTGAAGTATCTCGACGGCATGTCGGACGACGAGGTCGTCGGGCTCAACATCCCCACCGGCATCCCGCTGCGCTATGACCTGGACTCCGATCTCAAGCCGACGGTCATCGGCGGGCAGTACCTGGATCCAGAGGCCGCCGCGGCCGGTGCGGCCGCCGTCGCCGCCCAAGGCGCCAAATAGCTCCCCGCCGCGCCGTTTTGGGCGAACACGGGGTGAACGGCAGTCGAATACCTGGGATTTGCTGTGTGACTTGTCCCGCTTACCCCGCACGCTGCTGGGATGACGTCGACCGAATGCGTACGCTTCTCGCGTGAGTGTCGTATCGGCGCTACCGCTCGCGGTGGTGGCGCTGCTCGCGCTGGTGATCGGCGTCGGGCTCGGGGCGGGCGTTGCTCCCCGCCTGGTCGAGCGTCGCCGCCGCCGGACCGCTCAGCAGGCCGGCATCACCGTCTCGCAGATGCTCGAACACGTACTTTCCCAGTCTCCGGTCGGCATCGTCGTGGTCGACACCTTCCGTGACGTCGTCTACACCAACGACCGGGCGCGCGAACTGGGCCTGGTCACCGACCGGCTGCTCGACGACCGGGCGTGGCTGGCCGCCCAACGCACGCTGGCCACCGGCGAGGACGTCGAGGTCGACCTGTCGCCGCGCAAACGCAGCACCCCGGGACGATCGGCGCAGTCCATCCGCGGCCACGTCCGGCTGCTGACCGAGGAGGATCGCCGGTTCGCCGTGGTGTACGTCGACGACCAGTCCGAGCACGCGCGCATGGAAGCGACCCGCCGGGACTTCGTCGCCAACGTCAGCCACGAACTCAAGACCCCCGTCGGCGCGATGAGCGTGCTCGCCGAGGCGCTGCTGGCGTCCGCCGACGATCCGGAAACCGCACGCCATTTCGCCGAGAAGATGCTCGCCGAATCACACCGGCTGGCCAACATGGTCGGCGAGTTGATCGAGCTGTCGCGGCTGCAGGGCGCCGAGCGACTGCCCGATCTGGAAGCCGTCGACGTGGACACCGTGGTGTCTGAGGCGCTGTCCCGCTACAAGGTGGTCGCCGACAACGCCGACATCGCGATCACCACCGACGCGCCGACCGGCTACCGCGTGCTCGGCGACCAGACGCTGCTGGTGACCGCGCTGGCCAACCTGGTGGCCAACGCGATTGCCTACTCGCCCAACGGATCTTCGGTGTCGGTCAGCCGCCGTCGGCGCGAGAACAACATCGAGATCGCGGTCACCGACCGGGGTATCGGCATCGACAGTGAAGACCAGGAGCGGGTTTTCGAACGCTTCTTCCGGGTGGACAAGGCGCGCTCACGGGCCACCGGCGGAACGGGCCTCGGGCTCGCCATCGTCAAGCACGTCGCCGCCAACCACAACGGATCCATCCGGCTGTGGAGTCAGCCCGGGACGGGATCGACGTTCACGCTGTCGATTCCGGTATATCCCGATCACGATGACGAGAGGACTAGCGAAATCACATGACCAGCGTGTTGATCGTGGAGGACGAGGAGTCCTTGGCTGATCCCCTGGCCTTTCTGCTCCGCAAGGAGGGCTTCGAGGCCACCGTGGTGGCCGACGGACCTTCGGCGCTGGCCGAATTCGAGCGGGCCGGCGCCGACATCGTCCTGCTCGACCTGATGCTGCCCGGCATGAGCGGAACCGACGTGTGCAGGCAATTGCGGTTGCGCTCAAGTGTTCCCGTCATCATGGTGACGGCCCGCGACAGCGAGATCGACAAGGTCGTCGGTCTCGAAATCGGCGCCGACGACTACGTCACCAAGCCGTACTCCGCGCGTGAACTCATCGCCCGCATCCGCGCGGTGCTGCGCCGCGGCGCCGAGGCCGACGACAACGGCATCGGCGACGGCGTGCTGGAAGCCGGTCCGGTGCGGATGGACGTCGAACGGCACGTGGTCACCGTCAACGGTGAGACGATCACGTTGCCGCTCAAGGAGTTCGACCTGCTCGAGTACCTGATGCGCAACAGCGGGCGGGTGCTGACCCGCGGCCAGCTCATCGACCGGGTATGGGGCGCGGACTATGTCGGCGACACCAAAACCCTTGACGTGCACGTGAAACGGCTGCGCTCCAAGATCGAGGCCGACCCGGCCAACCCGGTGCGCCTGGTCACCGTGCGCGGCTTGGGCTACAAGCTCGAGGGTTAATCCCTATTCGGCGGCTCGGGTTGCGGGGTGCACGGCGATGAGACCCAAAGCGCTGCGCCGCTTGCACATCGCCGCCAGCTCGCTGTAGGCC
Source organism: Mycolicibacterium holsaticum DSM 44478 = JCM 12374 (assembly GCF_019645835.1). Taxonomy (NCBI): domain Bacteria; kingdom Bacillati; phylum Actinomycetota; class Actinomycetes; order Mycobacteriales; family Mycobacteriaceae; genus Mycobacterium; species Mycolicibacterium holsaticum. The sequence goes on along the minus strand of NZ_CP080998.1, from coordinate 4,792,865 downwards.
TTCTCGCCGAGCAGTTCGGTCAGCTCGGGGGCGTAGGACTGCCACACCTGTTTGGCGCCGACGTGGGCGTTCGGGTCACCGGTGCAGTACCAGTGCAGATCGGCGCCGCCCTCACCCCAGCCCCGGCGGTCGTATTCGGTGACCCAGGTCTTGAGGATCTCGGTGCCGTCGGGCAGCTCCACCCATTCCTGCACCCGCCGGATCGGCAGCTGCCAGCACACGTCGGGCTTCATCGTCAACGGTTCCACCCCGAGCTTCAACGCCTTGCTGTGCAGCGCACACCCGATGCCGCCGGGAAACCCAGGTCTGTTGAGGAAGATGCACGCGCCCTTGTACTTTCGGGTGCGCAGATTGGGCTTGCCGTCGTACTCGTCGTCCTCGAGGTAGCCCTTCTTGCCCAGCCCCTTGTCGCGGTACTGCCAGTCGTCGGCGGTCAGCTGTTTGACGGCGTCGTCGAGGCGGGCACGGTCGTCGTCGTCGGACAGAAACGCGCCGTGCGAACAACACCCGTCGTCGGGACGGTCCTTCACCGTGCCCTTGCACGCGGGTGTGCCGAACACACAGGTCCACCGCGACAGCAGCCACGTCAGATCGGCGGCGATCAGATGCTCGGGGTTGTCGGGGTCGTAGAACTCGACCCACTCACGGGCGAAATCGAGTTCGACCTCTCCAGGGTGCGTGCCAGTCACGTATTCAACGGTAGACCGATTAAGTTGGGTGGGTGCGATTAGGCGTGCTCGACGTGGGCAGCAATACCGTTCACCTTCTGGTGGTGGACGCGCGCCGTGGTGGCCATCCGACGCCGATGAGCTCCACCAAGGCGTCGCTGCGGCTCGCCGAGGCGATGGACAGCTCGGGCAACCTGACCAAGAGGTGCGCCGACAAGCTGGTCCGCACCGTTGACGAGTTCGCCAGGATCGCCACCAGCTCCGGGTGCGCGGAGCTGATGGCGTTCGCCACCTCCGCGGTGCGCGACGCCACCAACTCCGAAGCGGTGCTCACGCGGGTGCGCGCCGAGACCGGGGTGGAGCTCAAGGTGCTCGGCGGGGTCGACGAGTCCCGGCTGACGTTTCTGGCGGTGCGCCGCTGGTACGGCTGGAGCGCCGGGCGCATCGTCAACATCGACATCGGCGGCGGCTCGCTGGAGCTGTGCAACGGCGTCGACGAGGAACCCGAAGTGGCGCTGTCGCTCCCGCTGGGCGCGGGCCGGCTGACCCGCGAATGGCTGCCCGATGACCCGCCGGGTCGGCGCCGGGTCGCGATGCTGCGCGACTGGCTGGCCACCGAACTCGCCGACGCCGGTGCCGAGGTGCTCAAGGCCGGCGCTCCCGACCTGGCCGTTGCCACCTCCAAGACGTTTCGCTCGCTGGCCCGCCTGACCGGCGCGGCACCCTCAGGAGCAGGGCCGAGGGTGAAACGGACCCTCACCGCGACCGGCCTTAGGCAGCTCATAGCTTTCATCTCTAGGATGACCGCTGCTGACCGAGCGGAGTTGGAAGGGGTGAGCAGCGACCGGGCGCCGCAGATCGTGGCCGGGGCGTTGGTGGCCGAGGCGAGCATGAACGCGCTTGCCGTGGAGACCGTGGACATCTGCCCGTGGGCGTTGCGAGAAGGGCTGATTCTGCGGAAACTCGACAGCGAAGCCAACGGTAGCGGCTTTATCGGCGGCGCCGACGATCCGAGGACCGTCGGCGATGCCGACAATCCGGTCTCGGTGGAAACGTCCGCACGCAATGCTGGACGATAGTGACGAGGCCCAGAGGCGACAGAGGATGACAGGACCAGAAGACAGCAGCACCACGCGACCGATCTCGGTGGCGGAGTTGCTCGCGCGCAACGGCACCATCGGTGCCCCGCCCCTTGGGGGCCGCCGCAGGCGGCGCCGCGGCGACACGGATTCGATCACGGTCGCCGAGTTGACCGGCGAGATCCCGATCATCCGCCCCGACGACACCGCCACGAGCACCCGACCGGCACCGGCCGAGACCGAGGCCGTAGAGACCAACGGTGCCGTCGACCAGGACGTCGCGGTGGAGACCGAGGCACAAGACGTCGAGACCGAGCAGGCACCGCCCGTCGAGGAGGAGGCGCCAGCGGTCGACACCGACGCACACGACGTCGAGGCCGAGCCCCAGGACGCCGAGGCGCTCGAGGATGCCGACACCGAAAGCGCCGAGGACACCGACGACGACTACGCCGATGCGGTGGCCGATTACGCGGCCTACATCGAACACCGTGAAAAAGATCCCGACCTGGACTTCTTCGCGCCGCCCCTGCGCTCCTCCGACGCGTCGAGCCGCTCGTCGGCCGCCGCGGTGGGCGCCGAGCAGATGAGCCCCGACCCGGTCGTCGACTGGGCCGACGCGCCCGCCGATGAGGACGACGCTGACCTCGCCGAAACCGACGTCGACGACGCCGCCGAGGACGCCACCGACGGTGACGAGCTGCCGTCGTACCTGCGCTCCACCGACGGACCGCTGTTCGGCGGCCAGACGGTCGCCGACGACCTGGCGCGCCGCGGCGTGCATCCCGGGCCCGAGGACATCGACCTCGAGGAGCACGACGAGGACGCCGACACCGCCGCGCCGGGACGGCTGTCCGCGATCCTGCGGGCGGCCTGGGTGGTCGGGCAGTGCGTCATCGCCGTCGCGTTCGGCGCGGGCCTGTTCATCGCGTTCGACCAGCTGTGGAAGTGGAACAACATCATCGCGCTGGTGCTGTCGGTGCTGGTGATCCTCGGCCTGGTCGTGGGCGTGCGGGTGGTGCGCAAGACCGAGGACATCGGCAGCACGCTGATCGCGGTCGCCGTCGGGGCGCTGGTCACGCTGGGCCCGCTGGCACTGCTGCAGTCGGGCTAGGCGCCGGCCGATAACGCGATAAACACTGTGCGCCCTGCCATCAAGGTCGGTCTGTCGACGGCCTCGGTCTATCCGCTGAGAACCGAGGCCGCGTTCGAGTACGCCGCACGCCTTGGCTACGACGGTGTGGAGTTGATGGTGTGGGCGGAAACGGTCAGCCAAGACATTGAAGCCATCGCCAAGCTGTCGCAGCGCTACGGGGTGCCGGTGCTGTCGGTGCACGCGCCGTGCCTGCTGATCTCGCAGCGGGTGTGGGGCGCCAACCCCATCCCCAAACTGGAACGCAGCGTGCGCGCCGCCGAGGAACTGGGCGCCGAGACGGTCGTCGTGCATCCGCCGTTTCGCTGGCAGCGCCGCTACGCCGAGGGGTTCAGTGAACAGGTCGCCGAGCTCGAGGCGTCCAGCCACGTGATGGTCGCGGTGGAGAACATGTTCCCGTTCCGCGCCGACCGGTTCTTCGGCGCGGGGCAGACGTCGATCGAGCGGATGCGCAAACGCGGGGGCAAGCCCGGACCCGGCATCTCGGCGTTCGCCCCGTCCTACGACCCGCTGGACGGCAACCACGCGCACTACACGCTCGATCTGTCCCACACCGCGACCGCGGGCACCGACGCGGTCGACATGGCCCGCCGGATGGGGGACGGGTTGGTGCATCTGCACCTGTGCGACGGCAGCGGCGCCTCCACCGACGAGCATCTGGTGCCCGGCCACGGCACCCAGCCCACGGCCGAGATCTGCGAGATGCTGGCGGCCAGTGACTTTTCCGGGCATGTGATCCTTGAGGTGACCACCTCGGGCGCGCGGACCGCTGCCGAACGTGAGGCGCTGCTGACGGAGTCGCTGCAGTTCGCCCGCGCACACCTGCTGCGCTGACATTCCCGCTGACGGAGGAAAACCGCTGATGGCTGGCTCCACCCTGTTCACCGATGCGATGGCGCTCACCGAGGCCGGTGACGGCGTGTACGACGGTGAGCTCAACGAGCACTGGACGATCGGGCCGAAGGTGCACGGCGGCGCGATGCTGGCGTTGTGCGCGAACGCCGCGCGCACCGAGCACGGGGGCGACGTCGAGCCGATCGCGGTCTCGGGCAACTTCCTGTGGGCGCCCGACCCCGGGCCGCTGCGGCTGGTCACGACCGTGCGCAAACGGGGCCGGCGGGTCAGCCTGATCGACGTCGAACTCAACCAGGGCGAGCGCACAGCGGTGCGCGCCGCGGTGACGCTGGGCGAACCCGAGCACCACGTGGCTCCGCTGTTGTCGGTGAATCCCGTCATCCCGTTGATGCAGCCCGAGCCGCCGCCGGGGCTGGAGCCGATCGGCCCGGGCCATCCCATGGCCGATGTCGTGCACCTGGCGCGGGGCTGCGACATCCGCCCGGCGCTGACCAGCTTCGCCCCGCGCACCGACGGCGGCCCGCCGGTCATCGAGTACTGGGTGCGGCCCAAGGACACCGCGCCCGATGTGTTGTTCGCCCTGCTGTGCGGTGACGTGTCGGCCCCGGTGACGTTCGGCGTCAACCGGTTCGGGTGGGCGCCGACGGTGCAGTTGACGGCCTATCTGCGTGCGTTGCCCGCCGACGGCTGGCTGCGGGTGCTGTGCACGACGGTGCAGATCGGGCAGGACTGGTTCGACGAAGACCACATCGTCGTCGACTGCGAGGGCCACATCGTGGTGCAGAGCCGTCAACTCGCGCTGGTGCCGAGCGAATAGCCCGACGGGCATCTGCAATGCTTTCCGGCATGGCCAGAATCGCGATCGTCGGTGGCGGAGGCATGGGTGAGGCGCTGCTGTCCGGGCTGCTGCGCGCCGGACGACAGGTCAGGGATCTGGTGGTCGCCGAGAAGGACCCCCAGCGCGCGAAGTACCTCGCCGAGAAGCACTCGGTGTTGGTGACGTCGGTCGCTGATGCCGTCGACACCGCGACGTATGTGATCGTCGCGGTCAAGCCGTTCGACGTCGAGGGCCTGGTCGGTGAGATCGCCGAGGCCGCGGCGCAGGCCGAAAGTGACACCGCCGAACAGGTTTTCGTCACCGTCGCGGCGGGGGTGACGACGGCCTTCTTCGAGAACAAGCTGCCCGCAGGCGCGCCGGTGATCCGGGTGATGCCCAACGCGCCGGTCGTGGTCGGCGGAGGCGTCAGCGCGTTGGCGCCGGGCCGGTTCGCCACGGCCGAGCACCTCAAGGAGGTGTCGGCGATCTTCGACGCGGTCGGCGGCGTGTTGACCGTGCCGGAGACGCAACTGGACGCCGTCACCGCGCTGTCGGGTTCGGGCCCGGCCTACTTTTTCCTGATGGTCGAGGCGTTGGTGGACGCCGGGGTCAACGCGGGGTTGACGCGCGCGGTGGCCACCGAACTGGTGGTGCAGACCATGGCCGGGTCGGCCGCGATGTTGCTGGATCGGCTCGACCAGAGCCAGGCGGGCGCCGGCGCACCCGCGAGCGCGGCCGCGGACACCTCCGCAGCCCAGTTGCGCGCGACCGTTACCTCGCCCGGCGGTACCACCGCGGCTGGTCTGCGTGAACTCGAAAAGGGCGGTTTGCGGGCAGCGGTGGCCAACGCCGTCGAAGCCGCCAAAACACGCTCTGAGCAGCTAGGAATTACATCTCAGTAATTCAATTAATTCGGGCCGATTAACCCACACCCGTCGCAGTAACCCCACAAGCCACGCTATTCTCCTCCTTGTAAGCACGGGTTGGGGTGCCAGCGGTGGGGAAGCCGCTGGAGCCGCCTGTGCCTGAATGATTGGGTTGCGATGACGTCTATGAACGGGCCATCGGCGCGGGATTCGGCTAGTGGCAAGTCGGCACGTGATACCGGCTCCACCGACGGCCAGCCGCCACGAGCTCAATTTCTCACCGTCGCCGAAGTGGCCAGCCTGATGAGGGTCAGCAAGATGACGGTGTACCGGCTGGTGCACAACGGAGAGCTGCCCGCCGTGCGGGTCGGCCGCTCGTTCCGGGTGCATGCCAAGGCGGTCCACGACATGTTGGAGAGCTCGTACTTCGACGCCGGCTAGGGGTTTCTCCGGCGAGGCGCGCACATCACGCATGCGGCGTCCGACGCTGCCCGATGGGCGTGCGCATTCTGCCCGCCAGCAGAGCCGTTTTCCGTTCACCGAGGTCGTGCCGGTAAGGTGGCCGGGTCAAGCAATTGCTATAGGTAGCGGAGACTTCGGAGTTCATGGGTTCAGTCATCAAGAAGCGACGCAAGCGGATGTCGAAGAAGAAGCACCGTAAGCTGCTTCGTCGTACCCGGGTCCAGCGCAGAAAGCTCGGCAAGTAACTTTCGTCCGCGGTCGCTAGGCTGACCGGATATGGATTCCGAGGGTCGCGGGCGCGCCGACGGGCCTGAGTCGCGCGAGAGCGCGCACTATCCGAAGGTCGTGTTGGTCACCGGGGCGTGCCGGTTCCTGGGCGGGTATCTCACCGCCCGGCTGGCGCAGAACCCGTTGATCGACCATGTCATCGCCGTCGATGCGATCGCGCCGAGCAAGGACCTGCTGCGCCGCATGGGCCGCGCGGAGTTCGTCCGCGCCGACATCCGAAACCCGTTCATCGCCAAGGTGATCCGCAACGGTGACGTCGATACCGTGGTGCACGCCGCGGCCGCGTCGTACGCCCCGCGCTCGGGTGGGCGGGCCACGCTCAAAGAGCTCAACGTGATGGGTGCCATCCAGCTGTTCGCCGCCTGCCAGAAGGCGCCGTCGCTGCGCCGCGTGATCGTCAAGTCGACATCTGAGGTGTACGGAGCCAGCGCACACGACCCGGTGATGTTCACCGAGGACACCAGCGCCCGGCGCCCACCGCGCGACGGCTTCGCCCGCGACAGCATCGACATCGAGGGCTATGCCCGCGGCCTGGGCCGGCGCAGAGCCGACATCACCGTCACGATTCTGCGGCTGGCCAACATGATCGGACCGGCGATGGACACCGCGCTGTCGCGCTACCTGGCCGGGCCGGTGGTACCGACGGTGGCCGGCCACGACGCCCGGTTGCAGCTGCTGCACGAACAGGACGCGCTCGGTGCGCTGGAGCGGGCGACGATGGCAGGCAAACCGGGCACGTTCAACATCGGCGCCTCCGGGATCATCATGATGAGCCAGGCGATCCGGCGGGCCGGGCGCATACCGCTGGCGCTGCCGCGGTCGGCGCTGGCCGTCGTGGATTCGGTATGGCGCGCAACTCGCTACACTGAGCTTGATCGCGAGCAGTTGGATTACTTGAGCTACGGCAGGGTCATGGACACCTCGCGGATGCGAAATGACCTCGGCTACAGCCCTAAGTGGACCACCGCGGAGGCCTTTGACGACTATGTCCGGGGTCGCGGCTTGACTCCGATCATCGACCCTGGCTGGGTACGCTCAATGGAGAGTAGGGCCGTGGCTGCGGCTCAACGGTGGGGAAGGTAGACGCGAACTTTACATCCGGCGGGAGAAGGTAACGAGCGTGGCGGGCGAGCCGAAGGCGAAAGTCATTCCGCTGCATAAGAACTCGAGTCGTGCAGCGGCTCAGCGGCGCACCGCCGCGCGTGCCGAGAGCGCGCGTCGCCGACATCCCTCGGTGCTCTCCGACCCGCCGGGCGGCGCGTCGGCCGAACAGATCGCCGCCGTCATCCACGAGATCGACGAACACCGCGGCGTCGCCGCCGGCACGGACCCCGAGCAGACCCCCAACGAACTCGCCAAACGCATCGCTGCGGTCGCTGAGTTCATCCGCAAGCGGATGACCGGTGACTACCCGGTCGACGAGTTCGGATTCGACTCACATCTCAACGACGCCCTCTTTCTGCCGTTGATGCGGGTGTTCTTCAAGTCCTGGTTCAGGGTTGAAGTCAGCGGGATCGAAAACCTGCCGACCTCGGGAGCGGCGCTGGTGGTCGCCAACCATGCGGGTGTGCTGCCGTTCGACGGGTTGATGGCGTCGGTGGCGGTGCACGATCACCACCCGACGCACCGCGATCTGCGCCTGCTGGCCGCCGATATGGTGTTCGACCTGCCGGTGCTCGGCCACGCCGCGCGCAAGGCCGGCCACACCCTGGCGTGCACCGCCGACGCGGACCGGCTGCTGGCGGCCGGTGAGCTGACCGCGGTGTTCCCGGAGGGCTACAAGGGCCTCGGCAAGCACTTCAAGGACCGTTACAAACTGCAGCGGTTCGGCCGCGGCGGGTTCGTGTCGGCCGCACTGCGCGCCAAGGCGCCCATCGTGCCCTGCTCGATCGTCGGATCCGAGGAGATCTATCCGATGATCGCCGACGTCAAGCTGCTGGCCCGCCTGCTGGGGCTGCCGTACTTCCCGATCACGCCGCTGTTCCCGCTGGCCGGGCCCGCCGGGCTGGTGCCGTTGCCGTCGAAGTGGCACATCCAATTCGGTGAGCCGATCGAGACCGCCGAATACGACGAGTCGGCCGCCGACGATCCGATGGTCACCTTCGAGCTGACCGACCACGTGCGCGAGACCATCCAGCAGACCCTGTATCAGCTGCTGGCCAACCGCAGGAACATGTTTCTCGGTTAGCGCCGAGCGGCCAGTCGTCGCACACTTCCGGTGCGCCGTACGCGGCCCTTCAACGGATCGCTAGCCCTTCGCGCTCTGTTTGGCGATCATCTGCTTGATCGCCTCATCGCGGGCCGCGGCGATCTGCGCGGTGACCTCGTCGGCCTCGGTGTCCGAGGCGGCCTCACCCATCACGGTGACGACACTGGTGATCACCGGCTTGCCGTCGGCGTCGGTCACCTCGCCGCGGACCTCGGTGACCACGGCGCCGTGCGACTCGGTGACCGAATCCAGATAGGAGTCGAAGTACAGCCTGTCACCGGCCACGATGGGGCGGTGAAAGGTCAGCTTCTGATCGCGGTGCAGCACCCGCTCCATGTTGATCGGCACGTCGAACTGGTTGAAGATCTCCAGCTGCACCCGCCGGCCGGCCACCGCCAGAAACGTCAGCGACGCGATCAGCCCGTCGTAACCGCACTCCTTGGCCGCTTCCTCCGAGTAGTGCGCGGGATGTTCGTCCTTGACCGCCTTGGCGAACTCACGGATCTTCTCCCGGCCCACCTCGAAGTAATCCGGGTAGCGGTAGTGGGTTCCGATGATGTTTTCGGCAATGGCCATGACGCGATCTCTTCTTTCGGTTTCGGCGGCGCGAGCCTATCAGCGCGCCGGCACCGGACCCCGGTTCCGGCCCGCTACTTGGCGTCCTGGCGGCGCGACGCCACGGCCGCCAGCGCACCGCCGACCGCGCCGAGGGCCAGCGCCGAGGGCACCCCGATGCGTGCAGCCTTGCGCGCGGTGCGGAAATCGCGGATCTCCCAGCCGCGCTCGCGGGCGAGCTCACGCAGGTCGCCGTCGGGGTTGATGGCCACGGCCGTGCCGACCAGCGACAGCATCGGCACGTCGTTGAAGCTGTCCGAATAGGCCGTGCAGCGTTTGAGGTTGAGCCCCTCGCGGATGGCCAGCGACCGCACCGCGTGCGCCTTGCCGGTGCCGTGCAGGATGTCGCCGACGAGCCGACCGGTGAACACGCCGTCGACGGATTCGGCGACGGTGCCCAGCGCCCCGGTCAGGCCCAGCCTGCGCGCGATCGTGGCGGCCAGCTCGTAGGGCGTCGCGGTGACCAGCCACACCTGCTGGCCGGCGTCGAGGTGCATCTGGGCCAGCGCGCGGGTGCCCGGCCAGATCTTGTCGGCGATGATCTCGTCGTAGATCTCCTCGCCCAGCGCCTCCAGCTCGGCGGTCGACCGGCCCTCGATGAACGCCAGCGCCTTGCGTTTGCCCTCGGCGACGTCGTCGCTGTTCTCCCGGCCGATGAGCTGGAATTTGGCCTGCGCGTAGATGAACTTCGCGACATCGCCGTAGGTGAAGTATTTGCGTGCGGCCAGCCCGCGGGCGAAGTGCACCAGCGAGGATCCGTGCACCAACGTGTTGTCGACGTCGAAGAACGCCGCGGCGGTCAGATCCGGCGGCGGGGGCGGCGGAGCGGACACCTCCTCGGCGGCCAACTCCGTGACGGCCGCCTCGGCGCTGGCCTCACCGGCAGCCCGCTGCGCCGAGGGCGTCGACGGCCCCGCCAGCTGTTCGGCCTCGATGCGACCGGAATCGGACACGAATCAACCCTAAGTCACGCACCGGCGATACTTGCGACATGGACCGGCGGGTGGAGTTGCTGACGCGTGAGGGCTGTGTGATCTGTACGGGGGCGGCCACCCAGCTCCAGCGGCTGGCCGACGAGCTGGGGTTCGCATTGACGATCACCGACGTCGACGCCGCCGCGGCCGCCGGAGATTCGACGCTGCGCGCTGAGTTCGGCGACCGCCTCCCGGTGGTGTTGCTCGACGGCAGCGAGCACAGCTACTGGGAGGTCGACGAACCGCGGTTGCGGGCCGACCTGGCCAGGTGAACACAGTTTCGCAGCAGAAGTCGCGAAATTTGGTTACCTAACTGTTCACCGACTACCTTGGATGACATGGTGATGCGGCCGTGAGCGTATTGCTTTTCGGTGTTTCGCACCGCAGCGCGCCGGTGTCGGTCCTCGAACAACTGAGCACCGACGAGGCCGAACAGGCCAAGATCGTCGACCAGGTGCTGCAGTCGCCTCTGGTGACCGAGGCGATGGTGCTGTCCACCTGCAACCGCGTCGAGGTCTACGCCGTCGTCGAGGCGTTCCACGGCGGCCTTTCGGTGATCGGGCAGGTGCTCTCCGACCATTCCGGCATGTCGCTGGGCGACCTGACCAAATACGCCTACGTGCGCTACGCCGAGGCGGCCGTCGAGCACATGTTCGCGGTGACCAGCGGCCTGGACTCGGCGGTGATCGGCGAACAGCAGGTGCTCGGGCAGGTGCGCCGGGCGTACGCCGCCGCGGAGGCCAACCGCACCGTCGGCCGCACGCTGCACGAACTCTCCCAGCGCGCCCTCTCGGTGGGTAAGCGGGTGCACACCGAGACCGGCATCGACGCCGCGGGCACGTCGGTGGTGTCGGTGGCGCTGGGCATCGCCGAAGCGAAGCTGGGCTCGCTGGCCGGCCGCAGCGCGGTCGTGATCGGCGCGGGCTCGATGGGCTCGCTGTCGGCCAAGCAGCTCATCCGCGCCGGCATCGAGAACGTGCACGTGGTGAACCGGTCGCTGCCCCGGGCCCGGCGCCTGGCGCAGCATGTGCGCGCCCAGGGCGTCGTCGCCGACGCGTTTCCGCTCGACCACCTGCCGGGTGTCCTCGGCGACGCCCACGTGGTGGTGTCGTGCACCGGCGCGGTGCGCCCGGTGGTCTCGCTGGCCGACGCGCACCGCGGCCTGGCCGGCCGCTCGGAGCGCGAACAACTGGTGATCTGCGACCTAGGCATGCCCCGCGACGTCGACCCGGCGATCACCGGTTTGCCCGGGGTGTACGTCGTGGACATGGAGCGCATCCAGCGCGAGCCCACCGCGCGCGCCGCGGCCTCCGACGCCGAAGCCGCCCGTTCGATCGTCGCCGCCGAGGTAGCCAACTACCTGGCCGGGCAGCGCATGTCGGAGGTCACCCCGACCGTCACCGCGCTGCGGCAGCGGGCCGCCGACGTGGTCGAGGCCGAGTTGCTGCGGCTGGACAACCGGCTGCCGGAGTTGAACGCCGCCCACCGCGCCGAGGTCGCCAAGACCGTGCGGCGGGTGGTCGACAAGCTGCTGCACGCACCGACCGTGCGGGTCAAACAACTGGCCAGCGCGCCGGGCGGCGACAGCTACGCCGAGGCGCTGCGCGAACTGTTCGAGCTCGACCAGCAAGCCGTGGACGCCGTGGCCGCTGGTGAATTGCCTTTAGTGGCAACCGAAAACGACAAGACCGAGTAACGCTTGACGAAACGTCGCCCTAAACTTCGGATCGGCACCCGCGGCAGCCTGCTGGCCACCACCCAGGCCGGTACCGTCCTGGACGCGTTGACCGCCCGCGGATACGACGCCGAGCTGGTGATCATCTCCACCGAAGGTGACCGCAACCTGGGACCGATCGTCGACATCGGCGTCGGGGTGTTCACCGCCGCCCTGCGCGAGGCCATCCACGACGGGCGCGTCGACATGGCCGTGCACTCCTGTAAAGATTTGCCGACCGCCGTCGATCCGCGGTTCACGATCGCCGCAACGCCGCCGCGCGAGGATGCTCGCGACGCTCTGGTGGCCCGCGACGGAATGGTGCTCGGGGAGTTGCCGGCGGGCTCGGCGATCGGCACATCGAGCCCGCGGCGGATCGCACAGCTTAGAGCATTGGGTCTCGGTTTGGAAATCCGCCCCCTAAGAGGCAACCTAGATACCAGGTTGAACAGGGTTAGCAACGGTGATCTCGACGGCATCGTGGTCGCACGGGCGGGACTGTCCCGCATCGGACGGCTGGCCGATGTCACCGAGACTCTCGAGCCGGTGCAGATGTTGCCAGCGCCGGCTCAAGGTGCGCTCGCGGTGGAGTGCCGCGCGGACGACACCGAGCTTGCCGCGCAGCTGGCGGAGTTGGACGACGCCGACACACGCGCAGCAATCACCGCTGAACGAGCCCTGCTCGCCGAACTGGAGGCGGGTTGTTCCGCACCGGTGGGCGCGATCGCCGAGGTGGTCGAGTCCATCGATGAGGACGGCCGCGTCTTCGAAGAGCTGTCGCTGCGCGGATGCGTGGCGGCGCTGGACGGATCCGACGTGATCCGCGCGTCCGGGATCGGAACTCCCGATCGGGCACGAGAGTTGGGGCTCTCGGTGGCCAGGGAGCTGTTCGATCTCGGTGCGCGCGAAATCATGGCGGGTCGCACTGAGCTGTAGAGCGGAGTGACGAGAGATGACAGGCCACAGTAGCGGGCGAGGTCGCAGGGCGAAGCCGGGCCACATCACGTTCGTCGGCTCGGGTCCGGGTGATCCGGGCCTGCTGACGTTGCGGGCCCGCGCGGTGTTGGCCAACGCCGCCCTGGTGTTCACCGATCCCGACGTGCCCGAAGCGGTGCGGACGCTGGTGGGCTCCGAGTTGCCGCCACCGGCGGGGCCAGAGCCAGCCGAAGCGCCCACCGACGCCGACGGCGAAAGCTCGATGATCCCCGGCGGCCCGGACATCCGGTCGGCCGTCGGCGATCCGGCCGAGGTCGCCAAGGCGCTGGCCACCGAGGCCCGCACGGGTGTCGACGTGGTGCGGTTGGTGGCGGGTGACCCGCTGTCGATCGACGCGGTGATCACGGAGGTGTCGGCGTTGGCGAAGACGCACCTGAACTTCGAGATCGTGCCGGGGCTGCCCGACACCACCGCGGTGCCCACCTATGCCGGGTTGCCGCTGGGATCGGCGCACACCGTCGCCGATGTGCGCGGTGACGTCGACTGGGCGGCGCTGGCCGCTGCGCCCGGCCCGCTGATCCTGCACGCCACCGCGACGCATCTGCCGGACGCGGCGCGCACGCTGATCGAGTACGGGCTGACCGACACCACGCCGGCCGTGGTGACCGCCAACGGCACGACGTGCCAGCAGCGTTCGGTGGAGACCACGCTGGGCGGCCTGCTGGACAAGGCGGTGCTGGAGAAGCCGGCCGGCATCGAACCGGCGACGGGCCCGCTGGCCGGTCCGCTGGTGGTGACGATCGGTAAGACGGTGAACCACCGCGCCAAGCTGAACTGGTGGGAGAGCCGCGCGCTGTACGGCTGGACCGTGCTGGTGCCCCGCACCAAGGACCAGGCCGGTGAGATGAGCGAAAAGCTGGTGGGCCACGGCGCGACGCCGATCGAGGTGCCGACCATCGCCGTCGAACCGCCGCGCAGCCCCGCGCAGATGGAGCGCGCGGTCAAGGGACTGGTCGACGGCCGGTTCCAGTGGGTGGTGTTCACCTCGACCAACGCGGTGCGCGCGGTGTGGGAGAAGTTCAACGAGTTCGGCCTCGACGCGCGCGCCTTCTCCGGGGTGAAGATCGCCTGCGTGGGCCAGGCCACCGCGGACCGGGTGCGTGCCTTCGGCATCGAACCCGAGCTGGTGCCCTCAGGTGAGCAGTCCTCGCTGGGCCTGCTCGACGACTTCCCGCCCTACGACGACGTTTTCGACCCGGTGAACCGAGTGCTGTTGCCGCGCGCGGACATCGCGACCGAGACGCTGGCCGAGGGGCTGCGTGAGCGCGGGTGGGAGATCGAGGACGTCACCGCGTACCGGACGGTGCGCGCCGCGCCGCCGCCTGCGCATACCCGCGAGATGATCAAGACCGGTGGCTTCGACGCGGTGTGCTTCACGTCGAGTTCCACGGTGCGCAACCTGGTCGGCATCGCCGGTAAACCGCATGCGCGCACCATCGTCGCGTGCATCGGCCCCAAAACCGCCGAGACCGCAGCGGAATTCGGTCTGCGCGTGGACGTGCAGCCGGAGGTCGCCGCGGTGGGCCCGCTGGTCGACGCGCTGGCCGAGCACGCCGCCCGGCTGCGGGCCGAGGGTGCGCTGCCGCCGCCGCGCAAGAAGAGTCGCCGGCGGTAGCGACGGGAGGAGCCGCAGTGACAGGGTCTTCGCGCGAGCGCTCATCCATGTTCCCGCGTCACCGCCCTCGCCGGCTGCGATCCAGCCCGGCGATACGCCGCCTGGTCGCTGAAACATCGCTTGAGCCACGGCATCTCGTGCTGCCGATGTTCGTCGCCGATGGCATCGACGAGCCGCGGCCCATCTCCTCCATGCCCGGCGTCGTGCAGCACACCCGCGACTCATTGCGTCGCGCCGCCGCCGACGCGGTCGCCGCGGGGGTGGGCGGGCTGATGCTGTTCGGGGTGCCGCGCGACGACGACAAGGACGCCACCGGGTCGATCGGGGTGGCGCAGGACGGCGTCCTCAACGCCGCGCTGCGCGACCTGGCCAAGGATCTGGGTGACGACACGGTGCTGATGGCCGACACCTGCCTCGACGAGTTCACCGACCACGGACACTGCGGGGTGCTGGACGCGACCGGCCGCGTCGACAACGACGCGACCAACACCCGCTACGTGGAACTTGCTGTGGCACAAGCCGATGCCGGTGCGCACGTGGTCGGTCCGAGCGGCATGATGGACGGTCAGGTCGCCGCGATCCGCGACGGCCTGGACGCGGCAGGTCATACCGACACCGTGATCCTGGCCTACGCCGCGAAATTCGCATCGGGCTTCTACGGCCCGTTCCGCGAGGCCGTGGCCTCCAGCCTCAGCGGGGACCGCCGCACGTATCAGCAGGAGCCCGGCAACGCCCGCGAGGCGATGCACGAGGTGGCGCTGGACATCGACGAGGGCGCCGACATCGTCATGATCAAGCCGGCGATGGGCTACCTGGACATCGTGCGCGCGGCCGCTGAGGTGTCGCCGGTACCCGTTGCCGCATACCAGGTTTCGGGTGAGTACGCGATGATCAGCGCCGCGGCCGCCAACGGCTGGATCGACCTGCGCACCGTCGCGCTGGAGACGCTGACCGGCATCAGGCGGGCCGGTGCCGACATCGTGCTGACGTACTGGGCGGCCGAGGCCGCCGGCTGGTTGGCGTGATCTCGGATCCGGACGAGCCGCGGGCGCCCGGCGGCCGGCCGCCCGACGTCGAAACAGGGTTCTGGCTGTGGGTGATCGCGCTGCCGCTGACGGTGACCGGTTATCTCGTCGATGTGCTGGGTTCGGCTGAACACCACGTGCCGATGCCGGTAGCGGTGGTTTCGGTGATGTTCGTGGTCAATCTGTTCGCGGTGGTGCTGACTTTCCAGATCCTGATGCGCCACGGCTACCGGTGGGCCCGCACGCTGCTGACCGGCGGCGGCGTCGCGTCGGTGGTGTACATGGCGAGCAGCTTGTTCGCCGAGGAACGCCACACCGCGGCGGCCTTCACATATGCGGTGTGCGCCATCGTGGGATCGGTGCTGATCATCGGGGGGGCGGTGCTGTTGCACCGCAAGGACGCCCACCCGTTCTTCACCCGTTAGGCTGGCCCGACAATGACCGCCGCACAGCCCCGACCGACCCTTGTCAGCGCCGCGTTCTGGTGCTGGGTGGGTGCTGCGGTGATGCTGATGGTGGGCGGCTTGCTGACCGCATCGGTGAACCTGCCCACGGTGTTTCGCGCCGGCGGTGTCGTCACCGTCGTGGTGGGCGCCGCGATGGCGTTTCTGGCCGGGCGAAGCCGCAAGGGCGACACGCGGTTCCGCCGGGCCGCGGTGGCGCTGGCGTTGGTGACCGCGGTGTGGGTCGGTCTGACCGCCGCACTGGGCGTCGTGCACCTACTTACGTTGTTGGCGATCCTGCCGCTGATCGCCGGCGCCGTGTTGATGACGCGGCGAGGTGAACCCATGCAGGAGGACATCCAGTGACGCAGAGCAGCGCAACACCGCAGCAGGTGTTGTTCTACGAGCAGGGCGCCAGTTGGTGGTGGGTGCTCGCGGGTCCCGCCGCGGCGCTCGCCATGGGCCTGATCCAGGCGTCGGCCGGCTACGGCATCCAGCTGCTGGTGCCCGGCATCTTCCTGGTGTTGGTTTCGGGATTTCTCGGCATCCAGGTCAAGGCCGCGCGGATCCACACGTCCGTCGAGTTGACGCCGGATACGTTGCGGCAGGGCACCGAACGGATCAGCGTCGACGACATCGTGCGGGTGTATCCGGAGGCCACGGGTGCCGAAGAGCCGAAATGGCAGTCGGCGCGCGCGCTCGGGGAGCTGACCGGCGTCCCGCGCGGCCGCACCGGCATCGGGCTGAAGCTGGCCAACGACCGCGCCGCCCAGGCGTGGGCGCGCAAGCACCACCAGCTGCGCATGGCGCTGAGCCAGCTGGTCGAGGAACGCATCCCACCGGACCGCACGCCGTGAGAGCACCGGTTCGCGCCGCGGTCGAACTGGCGCTGGCGGTGGTCGCGGCCGTCGGCTGCGTGCTGAGCTGGCTGGCGGCCAGCACGACGGTCATGGTCGGGCCGGTGCTGGACGGTGAGCCCGCGACGTCGTCGGTGGTGTACAGCGCGCCGCTGCTGGGGCTGTCCCTGCTGCTGGCGACGGTGGCCGGGGTGCTGGCCGTGCTGGGTATCGCCCGGCTGCGACGGCGCTCGCCGGGACCGTGAGGCCGCTCACAACCGCTTGGTACAAAGTGCACAATTTGTAACACTGTTCCCCATGACCGAGTTGGTGGAGAAGTCCGAGCACCTCGACGATGCGCTGCCGCTGGGCCCGCAGTCGCTGGTCTGGCGCTATTTCGGCGACAACCGGATGTTCCTCATCGGACCGCGGCCCGCGGTGCTGCAGAACATGCTCGCTGAACTCGGCCAGGGCGTGCTCGACCACTCGGTGTTCTTCGACGACACCGCCGCCAGGGTCAAGCGCTCGCTGCCGCCGATCTTCAACACCGTGTACGGCTCCGACGACGACCACCCCGGCACCCAGGTCCGCGACTTCCACACCGACATCAAGGGCGAGATGCCTGACGGCGCGCGCTACCACGCGCTGGATCCCGACACCTACTTCTGGGCGCATGCGACGTTCGTCGAACAGGTGCTGTACTTCGCCGACACTTTCGTCAAGCGGCTCAGCCGCCAGGAGAAGGAACAGATCTACCTCGAGTCCAAGACGTGGTACCGCCGCTACGGTGTCAGCGACCGGCCGATGCCGGCCACCTACGACGAGTTCGAACGCTACTGGGACCGGATGATCGACGAGATCGTCGTCGCGCACCCCACCGCGAAATACGGCGTCGGCTATGTGACCAAGGGCTTTCCGCGCCCCAAGGGTGTCCATCCACTGGCGTGGCGGCTGATCGCCCCGATCTTCAACCCGTTGGCGGCCTTCCTCACCACCGGCGGCATGCCGCCGCGCACCCGCGGCATGCTCGGCCTGCCATGGACCGAACGCCAGGAGCGCAGATACCAGCGCTTCGCCGCGTTCTGGCGTTCGCGTCCGGTGAACTGGCTGTGGGACCGACTGCCGATGACCTTGCGCTACAACGGATATGCGTGCAAGGGCTATGCCAGAGGCTGACGCCACCACCCTGGCGATACTCGACGCCGCGGTCGTCGAGTTCGAGCAGCACGGCTTCCGGCGGGTCGCGCTCGAGGACGTCGCGCGCCGCGCCCGCGTCAGCCGCACGACGATCTACCGGCGCTTCGCCAACAAGGACGAGCTGATCGCCGCCGTCATCGAACACGGCAACGTGACGTTGTTCGCCGACATCGCGCACGAACTCAAACAGGCTGGGCCGCAGTCGAACTACTATGTCGAGGCATTCACCCTCTCGATCGTGAAGTTCCGCAGCCACCGGGTGCTGCACCGGATGGTCACCGACGAGCCGGCGCTGGTGCTGCAGCTGGCCACCCAGCACTGGGCGGCGGCGATCGACCGGATGGCCGAAGCGCTGCGGATCATCTTTCCGCCGGGGTTCGCCGAGCGGATCGGAGAGGACGCCGTCACGGAGCTGGCCGACACCATCCTGCGCTACGCCGCGATGGTGCTGCTGCTGCCCAGCGTCGCACCGCTGGACACCGCCGAGGACATCCGGGCCTTCGCCACCCGCCACTTTTTGCCCAGCCTGCCCGCGGCGCTACGCACGGTGCCGGCCTAACTCCAGTTGGCGTGGGCCACATCGCGATATGCGACCGGTGGGCGTCCCGGCCGGGGCTCACCGGTTTTGTATTCACCCCGTTGGGGCAGTCGTTAGGCCATGACCAACGAAGAACGGCAGAGCGCCGAACCCCGCACGGATGATCAGCATCAGGTCATCGACAAACCCGAAGAGCGGCCACCCACCGACAAACCCGAGGTGACAGAGGAACACCGGGAGAAGGCCAGGGAAATGGCGAAGGACTACAAGGAGGAGCGCCCGACCGTCACGATGCCCGGAACCGGTGGGGCGGTCGCGGGCACCGCCGTCAACGACTGGCTCGACGACGAGGGCAACCCGAAGTTCAGCGACAGCAAGGACGACTCACCCTCCACGTAGAGTGCCGGGCGTGACATCCCTTGAGCAGATCGCGCCTGCCTTCGTCGAGATGGCGCACTCCATCGTGTGGGCGTCGGTGGCCACCGTCGACGCCAACGGCCGTCCGCGCACCCGCATCCTGCATCCGATTTGGGAGTGGGACGGCACCGACCTGTTCGGCTGGATCGCGACCGTGCCCAGCCCGGTGAAGAGGGCGCACCTGGCCGCCCATCCCGAGGTCTCGGTGAGCTACTGGTCGCCCAGCCACGACACGTGTAGCGCCGAATGCCTCGTCGAGTGGTATCTGGACGACGAGACCCGCGCCGCGGTGTGGGACAAGTTCGCCACCGGCCCCGCGCCCGTCGGCTACGACCCGCGCATCATCCCGATGTGGAGCGAGGGGCCGGGCTCCGAACAGTTCGCCGCGCTGCGGCTGAGCCCCTACCGGATCCGGGTGATGGCCGGCACCGTGATGACAACAGGCCAGGGCGCCCCGCTGATCTGGGCGGCCTGAGCCGGCAAAGCGCGCACCCGGTGGCCGCGCGCGCCGACGCTGGGCGATGATCGTTGCCATGACGACGACGCTCGACGTCAGCAGCCTGCCGCTGGTTCCGAAGAACCCCCTGCCGTTCTGGCAGCTGGTGAAGTTGGTGCGCAGGCTCGACACCGGCCAGGAAGCGATCCGCGACGCCGGCGGGCGCATCACCCGGATCCAGTTCGGGCCGAGATGGTTGTTTCCGCCGATCGTCGCGGTGATGTCGCCGGACTCGATGCGCGACGTGCTGGGCCGCAGCGACGCCTCGTCGGATCGGTGCATCATCCACGAGGAAGTGCAGAACATGGCGGGCGACAGCCTGTTCGTGCTGCCCAACGAGCAGTGGCGGCCCCGTAAGCGGGCGCTGCAACCGGTGTTCACCAAGCACAATGTCCGCAACTTCGGCGGCCACATGTCGGGGGCGGCGCAGCAGTTCGTCGACCGCTGGCCCGACGGCGGCGAGGTCGACCTCGACCTGGAATGCCGCAAGGTCGCCATGCAGTCGTTGGGCCGGTCGGTGCTCGGGCTCGACCTCAACGAACGCGCCGAGACCATCGCGCGGTGCATGCACGTGGCGTCGTCCTACACCGCCGACCGCGCGTTGCGCCCGGTACGCGCGCCGCGCTGGCTGCCGACACCGGCACGCCGACGCGCCCGCGCCGCGGTGGCCGAGATGCGCAAGATCACCGACGACATGGTGCACGCGTGCCGCGCCGATCCCGACCGCGATGCGCCGCTGGTGCAGGCGTTGATCGCGGCCACCGACCCCGAGACCGGCAAGCCGCTGTCCGACCAGGACATCTCCAACGACCTGCTGATCTTCATGCTCGCCGGGCACGACACCACCGCGACCGCGCTCACGTACTCGCTGTGGATCCTGGGTCACCACCTCGACGTGCAGGCCCGGGTGGCCGAGGAGGTCGCCGCGATCGGCGACCGGGAGCTGACCCCTCAGGACGTGCCCCGGCTGGAGTACACCGTGCAGGTGCTGCACGAGTCGTTGCGGCTGTGCCCGCCCGCCGCGGGCGTCGCCCGCCTGGCAACGCGGGAGATCGCCGTCGACGGCTACCGGGTGCAGAAGGGCAGCCTGCTGGCCGTGGGCCTGTACGCGCTGCACCACGACCCGACGCTGTGGCCCGACCCGATGGTGTTCGACCCCGAGCGCTTCAGCCCGCAGAACGTCAAGACCCGCCCGCGCTGGCAGTTTCTGCCGTTCCTCGGCGGCGGGCGGCCATGCATCGGCGAACACTTCGCGCGGTTGGAGACCACGCTGGCGCTGGCCACGATCGTCCGGGCGCTCGAGATCCGCTCGACCGACGACGCGTTTCACTGCGAGGTGCCGTTCACCACGGTGGCCAAGGGGCCGATCCGCGCCCGGCTGCGCCGCCGTGAGCGAGGGGCTTGACCGCACCGAGTGCGACGGTCCGGTGAAAATGGGGTAGTTCACTACCCCAGCCGCTCGGCACCCCGCGAAATACGTTGCCCCCTGACCGTCAGACCAATGAAGGGAGCACAGTCGTGAAGCGTCGATTACTGGTCGCGGCGGGCGGCGTCGCGGTCGTCATCGCTGGTTTGTCCGGTTGCTCGTCAGGTGACAGGTCCGAGGATCCCGCCACGTCGGCCGCCGACCCGGGCACCGCCAGCGCCGCACCGGCTGGATCCAGCGGTGCTGCCACCAAGGTTTCGATCGACGGTCAGGATCAGAACGTCGAGGGCACCGTGGTGTGCAGCGCCAT
This sequence comes from Mycolicibacterium holsaticum DSM 44478 = JCM 12374, assembly GCF_019645835.1. Taxonomy (NCBI): domain Bacteria; kingdom Bacillati; phylum Actinomycetota; class Actinomycetes; order Mycobacteriales; family Mycobacteriaceae; genus Mycobacterium; species Mycolicibacterium holsaticum. Next base: position 4,771,869 of record NZ_CP080998.1, on the reverse strand, counting down.
GGGCGGAAACATGAACATCGCCATCGGTGACGCGATGACCGGCATCGGCGCCGTGCTGAGCGAAGACGGTTCGACCGTGCAGTCGGTGGGTCTCGGCAACGTCAACGGGGTGACGCTGGGCTTCCAGAGCGGCACCGGTCAGGGTGAGGCGAAGGTCGAAAAGGACGGTGACGTCTATAGGATCTCCGGCACCGCCACAGGCGTCGACATGGCCAATCCCATGCAGCCCGTCAACAAACCCTTCCAGATCTCGGTGACCTGCCCGTAGCGAAACACCTTCAACGCGACCGGCGGTGTCCCATCCTGGGCGCCGCCGGTTGTCGATATCCGTTGTGCGCCAGGAATATAGCCAGATGGGGTAGTGGACTACCCCATCGACTGGGCTGCACCGGCCTTACGTTACCGATACAGGCGCGGATGGAGGACGACATGTCGAAACGCAATTCAACGTCGACCGCTGACATCAACACCAAGATCGCGGCCGGTATGGCGGCGGGCCTGCTCGTGGCGGGCGGTATAAGCGTTGCGGCCCAGGAACTCTCGTCGTCGACGCCCGCCGAGTCCACCGGCACGTCGCCCGCCTCGGGGCCCCCGCCGGTGGCGTTGACGTCGTCGCAGTCGGGGAATCCATTGGGGGTGGCCGGATTTCTTCCGTCCACCGACCAGACCTCGACGGTCAAAGCCGCGGGAAGCAGCGCCGCTGCGTTGAGCACCGCTGTCGAACACTTCGCGGCCAGCGCCCATTCGGCGACCTCGACAGGCCCCAGCTTCTACGCACCGCTGGTTTTCGTGACACCGCAGGGAGGTTCAGGCGGCAACAACGGACCGTCGGCGTTGTCGGTGCCCTACAGCCAATCGTTGCCTCCCACAGCGTTCGGTGGCGCGGTGTACCTGATCGGCCCGGGCGGTCTGCTGATCGGTAACGGCCTCGACGCCACGTGCGCCGGTTGTCCCGGCGGCGACGGCGGCCTGTTATGGGGTAACGGCGGAAAAGGCGGCGATGGCGTCTTGATCGGCCAGGCGGGCGGTCCCGGTGGCCGCGCCGGGTTGCTCTTCGGCAACGGCGGCGCCGGAGGCGACGGCGGACCCGGCGGGAACGGCGGTGACGGCGGCGACGGTGCGCTGCTGTTCGGCAACGGCGGTGCAGGCGGCGACGGCGGGGCCGGGCTGGCGGGGCTCGACGGTGACCTCGTGTGGGACGGGGTCAGCCGCGCCCCCGACGGTGCGGACGGCGATGACGATTTCGTGTTCGGCACCGCTTCACCCGGAGGTCCTGGCAGCGCCGGCGGCCCCGGTGTGGCCGGCGGGAACGGCGGCAACGGCGGGGACGATGTCGAGATTCCCGATCCCGCAGTGGCGCCCGGCGGCGGCGACGGCGGCGCCGGAGGTTACGGTGCGCCGGGCGGAAACGGCGGTGCCGGCGGTGATGCGACCAGCCTGGGCAGTGACGCGACCGGCGGCGACGGTGGCGACGGCGGTGACGGCGGAACGGGTGCTGACGGTGGCGACGGCGGAAACGGCGGCTATGCGATCACTCAGGGCAATGGCGTGACCCTGGTCTCCGGCAGCGGCGGTGACGGCGGCGACGGCGGTGACGGTGCCCCCGGCGGTGCCGGTCAGAACGGCGGCGCAGGCGGCAATGGTGGCAAGGGCGGATTCTTCGGAACCGGCGGCACCGGCGGTAACGGCGGTACGGGCGGCGACGGCGGCGACGGCGGCGACGGTGGGAACGGCGGGAACGGCGGCCACGGCGGCGGCGTGATATTCCCCGCGGACCCGACCACCGATGTCACTCTCGGAAGTGGCGGGACCCCAGGTTCCGGCGGTACAGGCGGTCCGGCGGGTGCGCCAGGTGTCGGTGGGCTGGGCGGCGCCGGAGGCGCCGGTGGTCAGGGCTCAGGCACGGACGGCGCTGACGGCGGTGCCGGCGCCGGCGGCAGCGACGGGGCAAACGGAAGCGCCGGCAACCCCGGCTGACGCCGATCGGTTACGCGTCACGACCCGTGCAGCAGTGAGATGAGCTGATCGCGGCTGTTGGCGCCGACGCGTTGCGAGGCGCGGAACAGATGGCCCTCGATCGAACGGATCGACATGGTCAGTCGTTCGGCGATCTCCTTGTTCGACAAACCTTGTGCAGCAAGCGAAATGATCTCACGCTGACGGGTCGTGAACGGCTGCGGCATGCTCAGGGCGCGCAGCGCAGGGGTCTGGGCCCCCTGGCATTCGTCGGCGAGCCGTCCGGCGATGGCAGACGCGGTCAGTGCCGCTCCGCGCAACCGGGCGTGCTGATATGCGACGACGGCGTGGGCGGCGGCGTCAGCAGCGGCCAGCCGATCGCCGAAAGTCTCGTAGCGATGCGACGCGTCGAGCAGTGCGTCCCCGTCGCCTGCGGCGAGCGCGGCGGCGTGCGCCGCGGCGGTGGGCGCCCGAGGCCCCTGCACCTGACCGGCCAGCTCGGCCGACCTGGCAGCGGTGGTGTGGTCGCCGAACTGTGTCGCCGTCTGCAGCAGGACCACTTCCCAGGCCGGCCGGTCGAGCGCGCGTTCTCGCTGCGCGGCATCGCGCATGATCGAAATCGACTGCGACACAGCGCCTTCAGATGCGCACACCCAAGCCTGCGCCAGCGACCGGTACGGGTCGAACATGCAGGCATCGGGGTCACGGGCCCACCACTCGATGGCTTCGAGCTCGCAACGTGCCTCGGTTGCCGATCCGGCCATCGCGGTCACCGTCGTCAGCCACAACCGGCCGAAGGTCTTCACCATGCGTCCGCTATCGCCGGGGCCGAGATAGGCAAGTGCGTCCCGCAGCGACCGTCGCGCGTCCTGCAGCGCACCCCGGGTCATCGCCGACAGGCCGACCATCACGCGGTGCCACGATTCCTCGAACGGGACGTCGAGCGTGTCGCGCCTGATCCGGGCGATGACTTCGTCCGATTGCTCCAGCATGCCGCCGAGCCGGTAGCCGTGCGTCTCCTGAAGTGCCAACCGACGCAGCAGGTGCCCGGACTCCGGCGACTTGTCGGCGATCGCATAGCCCCGCTTCGCCGCGGGTTCGATCTCGTCGATCCGCCCGAGATCGCCGAGGCCGGCGACGAACACCCAGGCCAGAAAGATCTTCGCGACGTCGTTGTCCAACGAGCTCGCCTCGGCGGCGAACGCCATGTCCACCGCTGTCCTGGAGTGCCCGCGCACCATCTGGATCAACGCCCGCAGTGCGGTGGCGACCGCCTGCGCGGAGCGATCATCGGCGGGCAGCAACTCGAGTTCGCGTTCGGCGCGGGTCACCTCACCGAGAATCAGCGTGAAGTTCATGGCGCGCAGGATCGCGATCTGGGTCCGTTCCAGGCCCGACGCCTGTTCGGCCTGCTCGGCCAGGACCTCCTCGGCTCGTACGCCGCGCTCCTGCCAGGTGATCGCCATCGCATGCGCGATCTTGGCCCAGGGGCCGCCGCCGACGGCCACCGCTCGCTCGGCGAGCGTCTCCGCGAGCCGGTGATCCAGCAACTGCATCGCCGCCGCGGCGGCGGACAACAGCAGTTCCGGGTCCGGGGTGAGATCGGATTCGAGGGTCAGCACCGCACGCCGGATCAGGTCGCGGGGGTCTGACGAGCCCCGTCGGGCGAGCTCGGCGGCGATCCGCCCGCTCAGCCGGCGCAACCGTAGCGAGCCGGTGTGGCGGACCTCGCCCAGCAGGGGATGCGCGAGCCGCACCGACGCCGGCCGAGCACTGGTGTCGACGCTGATCAGGCCGAGCGATTCGGCCTCCGCGACGGCATCGGGATCGGCCACCGCCTCCAACACCTCGGTTTCCAGTGGCTCTGCCAACGCGAGCGCATCGAGAACGACGTGAACGGAGGCCGGGACTTTCGTCATCCGCGCCTCGATCAGTTCGATCAGCGTCGGCGACAGCTTTGGGTGGCCGTCCCACAGCCACACACCGGAGCACTGTGAGATCCGGCCGGCGTTCACCTCGTTGTCCAGTAGGTGACGCAGATAGAGCGCATTGCCCTGGGTGTACTGCCACAGTCGCTGTGCGCTGAACGAGTCCACCGGCCCGGCCAGCACGTGCTGCACCAGGTCAGCGATTTCCGGCTGCGAAAGCGGCTGCAGTTCAAGGCGTTCCAGATGCTGGTCTTTCCAGATCGCGGTGATCGCGTCCGGCGGCGACTCACCCGTGCGGATCGTCAGGATGACGGTGGCCAGTCGTCGCGTGACGAGCTGGTTCACGGTGAACGCCGACAGGTCGTCGAGCAGGTGTGCGTCGTCGACACCGACGACGACTTCGCCGTATCGCGCACCACCGATCAGCCCGTCGATCACTTCACGGACCCGCCGCAACGGATCCGGTCCGAAGTCGCTGGCGATGTCGATGAAGGCACCCAGCGGGACACTGCGCGACGACGCGGTGCCTGCGATCCAGTGCCGGCGGGCGCCGCGCGGCCCACATTCTGCGACGGCTTCCCGCGCCAGCCGCGTCTTGCCGACGCCGGGGGAGCCCGATAGCACGATCCCGCGGGCGCGATTCGCTGCCCGCACGGCCTCGGCGATAACCGCCAGTTCCTCTGACCGCCCTACCAGCGGCCAGCCCTGGATCACCGGAAAATTTTAGCCGCTACCGGCGCGTTTAGCGCGGTGTCTGCTTCGATACGGCGGCGAGCTTTGCCTCGGCCACCCGCATGAACGTCGGTAGCGCATCGACCTCCACGCCCACCCGCTCGGCGATCACCTCATCGTCGACGCCGGCATCGCGCAACCGCAGCGCGGTCGCGTACGGCAGGGGCAGCTGCGTCAGCGACTCAGCCCGACGCGGATCGGCCGACATGAACCAAGATTGACCGCGCAGGCCAGGCGATGCTGGGGTAAAGCCCTACCCCAGTTCGACGGCCCGGGCGGTCAGGCCCGGCGCAGCAGCACCGCCTGCTCGAACGGCAGCCGCGCGAAGATCGGCCGCCACCGGCCCGTGACCGCTGTGGCCGCCTGCGCCTTGGGCAGCACCTGCGGATCGCGCACCTCGAACGTCCTGCCGTACCGCTTCATCCGGGCTTGGCCCGCGACGGTGATGTTCTTCAGCCAGTCCCGGTCCGGCCCGTAGGTGAGCAGGATCGCGACCCCGTCGCCGGTGGGAAACACGGTCAGCGGCGTGCGATAGGGCCTGCCGGACCGGCGCCCGACGTGCTCGAGGATGCCGTACGTCGGCGCCCAGCCCGCCCACAGCTTCTGGATCGGGTTGGTGACGTACCGGTTGAACCGGGCCAGCCGTTGCGGGAGCTGCACGTGAACCATCACACTCCGAAGACATGGCATATCTCAAGCCTGGCTGGCTCACCACCAAGATCTTCAACCCACTCGCGAAAGTCACCGGGATGGGCGAGACACTGACGGTCACCGCGCGGCGCACCAAGAAGCCCCAGCGGATCCCGATCATCTCCGTCGACGTCGACGGCTCCAAGTACCTGGTCTCCACCCGCGGCGAAGCCGAGTGGGTGAAAAACGTGCGGGCCGATCCCAACGTGAAGATCGGCTCGACGGACTATGTCGCGCGTGAGATTCCCGAACAGGACCGCCCGCCGATCTTGACCGCATACCGCAAGAAGGCCGGTCGGGTGGTCGAGGGCTATTTCGAGCAGCTGCCTCACGAGGCCGACCATCCGGTGTTCGTGGTGACACCGGAGGGCTGAGAACTACACCCTGTAGTTGACGGTTTGCATGGTGCTGGGACACTGGTGGCCATGCGTGCTGACCAGATCTCCACCGAGGTTTCGGCACGGCTGTTCGCCGACGCCGCCGGGGTCATCCCCGGCGGGGTGAACTCGCCGGTGCGGGCCTTCGCCTCGGTCGGCGGCACCCCGCGCTTCATCACCTCGGCCAACGGCTACTGGCTGACCGACGCCGACGGCAACCGCTACGTCGACCTGGTCTGCTCGTGGGGCCCGATGATCCTCGGTCACGCCCACCCCGCCGTCGTCGAGGCGGTGCAGCGCGTCGCGGCCGACGGGCTGTCCTTCGGCGCCCCGACTCCCTCGGAGACCGAACTGGCCGCCGAGATCGTGGCCCGCGTCGCCCCCGTCGAACGGCTGCGCATGGTCAACTCGGGCACCGAGGCCACCATGAGCGCGATCCGGCTGGCCCGCGGTTACACCGGCAGGCCCAAGATCATCAAGTTCGCCGGCTGCTACCACGGGCACAGCGACGCGCTGCTGGCCGACGCCGGCTCCGGCGTGGCGACGCTGGGGCTGCCGTCCTCACCGGGGGTGACCGGCGCCGCGGCCGCCGACACGATCGTGCTGCCCTACAACGACGTGTCCGCGGTCGAAGACGCGTTCGCCCGGTTCGGCGACGACATCGCGTGCGTCATCACCGAAGCCAGCCCCGGCAATATGGGGACCGTGGCGCCGCTGCCCGGGTACAACGCCGCGTTGCGCCGTATCACCGCCCAAGCCGGCGCGCTGCTGATCGTCGACGAGGTGATGACGGGGTTCCGGGTGAGCCGATCCGGTTGGTACGGCGTCGATCCCGTCGACGCCGACCTGTTCACGTTCGGCAAGGTGATGAGCGGCGGGTTGCCCGCCGCGGCGTTCGGCGGCCGCGCCGAGGTGATGGAGCGGCTGGCCCCACTGGGTCCGGTGTATCAGGCGGGCACTCTGTCGGGCAATCCGGTCGCGATGGCCGCCGGGCTGGCGACGCTGCGCGCCGCCGACGACGCCGCGTACGCCGCGCTGGACGCCAACGCCGATCGGCTGGCCGGCCTTTTCGGGCAGGCGTTCACCGAAGCCAATGTGGCACATCAGGTTGCGCGCGCCGGCAACATGCTGTCGGTGTTCTTCACCGATCGGCCGGTCACCGACTTCGCGTCGGCGCGGGCCACCGAGACCTGGCGCTTCCCGGCGTTCTTCCACGGCCTGCTCGGCGCGGGCATCTACCCACCGCCCAGCGCCTTCGAGACATGGTTCGTCTCAACGGTATTGGACGACGAGGCGTTCGAACGCATCGCGGCGGCCCTGCCCGGCGCCGCGCGGGCCGCAGCGGAAGCGAGCCGCCCCGAATGAGCGACAGGACCACCGTGCACGTGATGCGGCACGGCGAGGTGTACAACCCTGAGGGCATCCTGTACGGCCGCCTCGAGGGCTACCACCTCTCCGAGTGCGGCTACGCGCAGGCCGAGAAGGCGGCCGAGTACCTGGCCGACCGCGACATCGCGCTGGTGATGGCTTCCCCGCTGCTGCGTGCACAGCAGACCGCGACCCCGATCGCCAAGCGGATGAACCTGCCGATCGAAACCGACGACGACCTCATCGAGGCGCTGAACATCTTTGAAGGCAAGCGCATCTCGCCCGGTGACGGTGCGCTGCGCGATCCGCGTAGCTGGCGGCACCTGTGGAATCCGCTGCGCCCGTCGTGGGGCGAGCCGTACCGCGACATCGCCGAACGGATGCGACGCGCCGTGGACAAGGCCCGCGCCGGCGCGCAGGGCCGTGAGGCGGTGTGCGTGAGCCACCAACTGCCGGTGGAGATCGTGCGCCGGTCGTTGACGGGCAAGCGGTTCGCCCACGATCCACGCAAGCGTCAGTGCGGGCTGGCGTCGCTGAACTCGTTCGTCTACGAGGGGGACACGCTCGTCGACTGGTACTACAGCGAGCCGGCTGAGCAGTGAAGTGGTGGGTGGTCATCGTGAGCGCGGCCGTGGCCGTGCTCACCGGATGCTCCACCGGTGACGACGCCGTCGCGCAGGGCGGCACCTTCGAGTTCGTCGCGCCGGGCGGCCAGACCGACATCTTCTACGACCCGCCCGAGGACCGCGGCCGCCCCGGCGCGTTGAGCGGCCCCGACCTGATGGACCCGGCCAAGACCATCTCGCTCGACGACTTCGCAGGCGAGGTCGTGGTGGTCAACGTGTGGGGGCAGTGGTGTGCGCCGTGCCGCACCGAGATCGGCCAGTTGCAACAGGTTTACGACAACACCCGCGGCCTCGGCGTCCAATTCCTCGGCATCGACGTGCGCGACCACAACCGCGATGCCGCAAGGGATTTCATCCTCGACCGCAACATCACGTTTCCGTCCATCTACGACCCGCCGATGCGCACGATGATCGCCTTCGGCGGCAAGTACCCGACCACCGTCATTCCGTCCACCGTCGTGCTGGACCGTCAGCACCGGGTGGCCGCGGTGTTCCTGCGCGAACTGCTCGCCGAGGACCTGCAACCGGTGGTGCAACGGTTGGCCGCTGAGCCGGAGCCCACGACGTGACCGGGTTCGCCGAGATCGCCGCTGCCGGACCGGTGCTGCTGGCCCTGGGGGTCTGCGTGCTGGCCGGTCTGGTGTCGTTCGCCTCGCCGTGTGTGGTGCCGCTGGTACCCGGGTACCTGTCATATCTGGCGGCGGTGGTCGGCGTCGCCCCCGAGGACACCCCCGACCTTTCTCGCCGTAACGTCCCTTCGGGCGCGGAAGTGCGGGAGGAATCCGCCAGAGCGTCGATCTCGACGAGCGCGGAGACCGGCAGGGCCGCGGTTCGCGCCGTGCGGTTGCGGGTCGCCGGTGCGGCCGGGCTGTTCGTCGCGGGGTTCACCGCGGTGTTCGTGCTGGGCACCGTTGCCGTGCTCGGCATGACGACCACGTTGATCACCAATCAGCTTCTGCTGCAACGCATCGGCGGCGTCGTCACGATCGTGATGGGGCTGGTGTTCGTCGGCTTCATCCCCGCGCTGCAGCGCGACGCACGGTTCACCCCGCGCCAGCTGTCGACCGTCGCAGGCGCACCGCTGCTCGGCGCGATCTTCGCGCTGGGCTGGACACCGTGCCTTGGCCCCACCCTGACCGGGGTGATCACCGTGGCGTCGGCGACCGACGGCGCCAACGTCGCGCGCGGCGTGGCGCTGGTGCTGGCCTACTGCCTCGGGCTGGGAATCCCGTTCGTGCTGCTGGCCTTCGGCTCCGCGAGCGCCGTACAGGGCCTGGCCTGGCTGCGCCGCCACACCCGCACCATCCAGATCGTCGGCGGTCTGCTGCTCATCCTCGTCGGCACGGCGCTGGTGACCGGGGTGTGGAACGACTTCGTGTCCTGGGTGCGCGACGCCTTCGTCTCCGACGTCACCCTGCCGATATGAGCACCACCGAGGCGCGTGGGCCCACGCGCAAGCAGGGAACAGACGTGAAATCCCCCAAAAGTGGGGGAAATCGGGGGATTTCGCGTCTGCTCGCGGTGATCCGCAACACGTGGCGCACCCTGACGTCGATGGGCACCGCGCTGGTGCTGCTGTTCCTGCTCGCGCTCGGCGCGATCCCCGGGGCGCTGCTGCCGCAACGCAGCCTCAACGAATCCAAGGTGCAGCAGTACATCGCCGAGCATCCGACGATAGGCCCGTGGCTGGACCGGCTGCAGGCCTTCGACGTGTTCTCCAGCTTCTGGTTCACCTCGATCTACGTGCTGCTGTTCATCTCGCTGGTGGGCTGTGTGACCCCGCGGCTGATCGAGCACTTCCGCAGCATGCGCGCCACCCCGGTGGCCGCGCCACGCAACCTGAGCCGGCTCCCCAAGCACCACAGCGCCACCGTCGCCGCCGAACCGCAGATGCTGGCCGCGGCGATGACCGAACGGCTGCGCGGCTGGCGCAAGACCACCCGCCACGACGGCGCCAGCACCGAGATCTCCGCCGAGAAAGGCTATCTGCGCGAGTTCGGCAACATCGTGTTCCACTTCTCGCTGCTCGGCCTGCTCGTCGCGGTGGCCGCAGGCAAGATGTTCGGCTACGAGGGCAACGTCATCGTCATCGCCGACGGCGGCCCCGGCTTCTGCTCGGCCTCCCCGGCGGCGTTCGACTCGTTCCGGGCGGGCAACACCGTCGACGGCACCTCACTGCATCCGATCTGCCTGCGGGTCAACAGCTTCGACGCCGACTATCTGCCGACCGGCCAGGCCACCTCGTTCGCCTCCGACATCGAGTATCAAGCCGGCGAGGACCTGACCACCGGCACCTGGCGGCCCTACCGGCTCAAGGTCAACGAGCCGCTGCGGGTCGGCGGCGACCGGATCTATCTGCAGGGCCACGGCTACGCACCGACCTTCACCGTGATCTTCGCCGACGGCCAGATCCGCACGCAGACGCTGCAGTTCCGCCCCGACGACCCGATCACCCTGCTGTCGTCGGGCGCGATGCGGTTCGACCCGCCCGCAGGCACCTACCCCGACGCCGGCGAGCGCCGCGAGAACCAGATCGCGATCCAGGGCCTGTTCGCGCCCACCGAAGCGTTGCACGGCACCCTGCTGTCGTCGAGCTTCCCGGCGCTCAACGACCCCGCGGTCGCCATCGACATCTACAAGGGCGACACCGGCCTGGACACCGGCCGCCCGCAGTCACTGTTCAACCTCGACGCCCGGCTGATCGAACAGGACCGGCTGACCAAGATGGCGCGCGTCAACCTCGGCGCAGGGGAGTCCACCCAGCTCGACGACGGCACCGTGGTGCGCTTCGACGGCGCGGTGCCGTTCATCAACGTGCAGGTGTCCCACGACCCGGCCCAGATCTGGGTGCTGGTGTTCGCGATGACGATGATGGCCGGGCTGCTGGTGTCGCTGGTGGTGCGGCGACGACGGATCTGGGTGCGGATCACCCCGGCGGGCCCGGGTACCGTAAGCGTCGAGCTGGGCGGGCTGGCCCGTACCGACAACTCGGGGTGGGGCGACGAGTTCGAGCGGTTGACCAAACGCCTGGTGCCTGACGTGCTTGATGGGCCGGATGACACCGTCCAGCGGTCACGAGAAGAGGTCACATGAACACCAATATCGACATCGGCCTGGCCCGCTATTCGGACTGGGCGTTCACCTCGTCGGTGCTGGTGTTGGTGGGCGCGCTGCTGCTGCTGGCCGTCGAGCTGGCCTACAGCCGCACCCGCAAGGTGGAAAGCCGTGAGCTCGTCGCGGCGGCGTCCTCGGCGCCGCCGGCCGCGGTCGGCGGCGACAGCGCCGCACCCGGCGTCGTCGTCGACCGGCCCAAGCGTTCGGTCGACGAACGGATCGGCGGCGCCGGGCTGGCGCTGGCCTACCTCGGCATCGGGCTGCTGCTGGGCTGCATCGTGCTGCGCGGCCTGGCCACCTCGCGGGTGCCGTGGGGCAACATGTACGAGTTCATCAACCTCACCTGCCTGTCCGGGCTGATCGCCGCCGCGGTGGTGCTGCGCCGTCCGCAGTACCGCGCGCTGTGGGTGTTCGTGCTCGTTCCGGTGCTGATCCTGCTGACGGTGTCGGGCCGCTGGCTCTACACCAACGCCGCCCCGGTCATGCCTGCGCTGCAGTCGTACTGGCTGCCGATTCACGTCTCGGTGGTCAGCCTCGGCTCCGGGGTTTTCCTGGTCGCCGGCGTGGCCAGCATCCTGTTCCTGGTCAAGATGTCGCGCTTCGGCGCTCCCCAGGACGACACCGCCGACGGTCTGGTGGCCCGCATCGTGGCGCGCCTGCCCGACGCCCAAACCCTGGACCGGATCGCTTACCGCACAACGATCTTCGCGTTCCCGGTGTTCGGCTTCGGGGTGATCTTCGGGGCGATCTGGGCCGAGGAGGCGTGGGGCCGCTACTGGGGCTGGGACCCCAAGGAGACGGTGTCGTTCATCGCCTGGGTCATCTACGCGGCCTACCTGCACGCCCGCTCGACGGCGGGGTGGCGGGACCGTAAGGCCGCGTGGATCAACGTCGCCGGCTTCATCGCGATGGTGTTCAACCTGTTCTTCATCAACCTCGTGACGGTGGGACTGCATTCGTACGCGGGTGTGGGTTAGGCGTGTCCGAACGTCCGGCACACCGCGCGGCCGAAAGCACCTTCGTTCCAACCGGATTCCGTGCACAGGACCGGTTCATCGATCCGGCCGCCGCGCCGCCGCCGGAGTGGACGGCCCCGACGCCGCCCAAAGGGCTGCCGCTGCCACCGGCCCCGCCACCCGAGCAGCAACAACACCAGGACCCACCGCCGTATCTGGATCTGTCCACCGTCGCGCTGCTGGGCCAGCGTAAACGCGCCCCCTCCGAAGGCTGGCGCAAGTGGCTGTACCTGGCGTCGTTCAAGCTGATCAACGTGGGCGAAGGCGCCAAGGCCACCCGCCGCCAGATGCTCGTCGCGCAGGTGCAACGACCGCTGCGGGGCTGCTACCGGATCGCGGTGCTGTCGCTCAAGGGCGGGGTCGGCAAGACGACGATCACCGCGACGCTGGGTGCGACGCTGGCCTCCATCCGCGGTGACCGCGTCGTCGCCGTCGACGCCAACCCGGATCGCGGCACGCTGAGCCAGAAGGTGCCGCTGGAAACCCCGGCCACGGTGCGCCATCTGCTGCGCGACGCCGAGGGCATCGTGGCCTACAGCGACGTGCGCGCCTACACCTCACAGGGCCCGAGCCGGCTGGAGGTGCTGGCCTCCGAAAGCGACCCGGCGGTGTCGGAGGCGTTCAGCTCCGCCGACTACACCCGCACGCTGGATGTGCTGGAGCGGTTCTACAGCCTGGTGCTCACCGACTGCGGCACCGGCTTGATGCACTCGGCGATGGCCGCGGTGCTGGCGAAGGCCGATGCGTTGGTGGTGATCAGCTCGGGCTCGGTGGACGGCGCGCGCAGCGCATCGGCGACGCTGGACTGGCTGGACGCGCACGGCCACCAGGACATGGTGCGCAACTCGATCGCCGTCATCAACGCGGTGCGGCCGCGATCGGGCAAGGTCGACATGCGCAAGGTCGTCGACCACTTCAACCGGCGGTGCCGCGCGGTGCTCGAGGTGCCGTTCGATCCGCATCTGGAGGAGGGGGCGGAGATCAGCCTGGAGCGGCTGAAGCCCCAAACCCGCGAAGCGCTGCTCGAACTGGCGGCCGTGGTCGCCGATGGGTTTCCCGGCGCAAAACGCAGCGCCGGATAGCGGGGTCAGGGCCTGGGGTTGTCCTCGGTGCCGAGACGGCGCAGGAAGTCGGGGTCGTCGTCGGGTCCGATCACACGGGTCCGCGGACGACCGGCGGACACCCGCGTCAGCCGCCAGCCCACGTATGTCAGCCCGGCCAAAACGGAAAGCAACAGCAAGTACGCCACGGCGAAAAAAACCTCCTTGTAGCGATGATACTCGTCATCGGTAGGCTCGGGCCGTGTCTGACGGACGTCCAGCAGCTCGGCTGGCAATCGACGTGGCGGTCTACGCCGGGGCGCGGCTGCTGTTGGTCGCGGCGGTGACCGCGGCGATCTTCGGCGCCGCCCAGTTGCTCGGGCTGCACGAATTTCCGCTTGTGGTCGCGCTGTTGTTCGCCGTCGTCATCGCGTTGCCGCTGGGCATCTGGCTGTTCGCCCCGCTGCGGCGCCGCGCCACCGCAAGCATCGCGGTGTTCGACGAACGCCGGCGCAAGGACCGCGAACAGCTGCAGGCCAGGCTGCGCGGCGAAGACCCCCCGACCTCCTGACCGGCCCGGTTACTCGCCGTGGTGTCCGGGTAGTCGTCTATGCATGAGGTCTGCCAAGGATTTATACGAACGATGGATATATGAGGTCTGGGCTGGTCAGCCCGTCGCAGCCGAGGTGGTGACCGACGATTTCGTCGGACACTGGCCGGACCGCGTCGTGCGCGGACCCGCGGGGCTCGAAGACGTGGTCGACGAGACCCACAAGATGTTCGCCGAGCTCAAGTTCGTCATCGAGGTCGAGCCGTTCCTCGAGGGTGACCTGCTGGCCGCCCGCTGGATCGGCACCGGCGCGGCCAAGGACGGCCCGAAGCGGTTCACCGGAAACGACATTCTGCGGGTGGTCGACGGCCGGTTCGCCGAATACTGGACCGGCACGTCGGTGGCCTGACGTCACGTGGCCGCATCCTGCAGCACCTGGCGTAACCGGTCGATGGGATCGCCCATCTCGGGATGCAGCAGCAGCGGTGGCCGATCGGCGTCGGTCTGCGGTGCGCCGGGCACCGCCACGGGCGCGGGCGGCGGAGGCGGCGGCGTGGACGCCCGCGGTGCCGGCGGCGGTGGTGCCGTCAACCCGGCCGCCTTGGCAGCCAGCCGGGATACGGTGTCGGCGCGCACGGCGCGCCGCTCGAGATCGGGATCGGAATTGCCCTCGAAACAGCCGTCAGGCGCCTGCGCGACGACCGTCGACGCGCTGCCGTAGCGTTCCCGCGCCGCATCCGATCGGCCCTCCCACGCCTCGATGTCGCCCTGGCGTTCGCGGACCAGCGCCAGGTTGACCCGCACCGGGCACGACCCCGCGGCGTCGGTGCGCGAAAGCGCTTCGGAGAACCGGGCGTCGGCGTCTTCGAGCCGGTTCTCCAGCACCGCCAACGCGCCCGCCGCGAACGGCGCCCTGGCCGGTTCGATCACGTTGAGGACGCTCAGCGTGGAGACGTCGTTGCGCAGCGCGCTCAGATTCCGTTCCTCGAAGTGGGATTCGGCGGCGTTGCCTGCGAGCACCACCGACAGCATCTTCACGACGGCGAGCACCGCGACGACGACCACCGGCGCGGAGAACACCAGCAGCCGCCGCCGCAGCCGAATCCGCGAAGGCAGCGTCATGAGCTCACCTCCCGGCGCGTCGTTCGGGTGCGGCGGAATTCGCGGATGCTCAGGTAGCTTTCGAAGAGCAGCAGCACCGCGGCGACGATGGTGAACATCCAGTACAGTTCGGTTCTCTGGTCGGCGACCCGGTCAGGTTGTGCCGCAGCGCCGCCCGGAGCGGCCCGGGTGACGGGTACGTCGTCGTCGGGACCGAGGTAGGGCACGTCGAGCGCCTCGGCGATGCGGCGCAACGCCGGTTCGTCCAGCGTGGTGCCGCGGCCGAACACCGCTCCGCCGGCCACCGATCCGGGGACCGGGTTGAATTCGTTTTGCGGGGCGCTTGATCCGGGAGCGCCGGAGCCGAAGTAGTACACCAGGTTCTGCGAGCCGGGATACTGTTGGCCGGCCAGGATCAGTTGGTAGCGAAGCACGTTGGCCGCGGCGGCGGCGTTCACCAAATCGGCGGGCTCGTCGGATGGTGTGAGCGCGGCGATTTCGGGTTTCAGGCTCCACGCGTCCTGCGACAGCGGCCAGTCCAGCGACGGCCGCGAAGCGAAGCCGAGCACCGCGAACCGCGCCTGCGGGTGCTGCTCGATCAGGGCCGCGATGTCCTCGCGGACCGCGTCGAGGGCATCGGTGGACCGGTCGACGAGAAAAAAGACGTTGGTGGTGTCACCGGATCGCGCCGTGGTCGCCTGTTGCGGCCCGCTGTGCCCGATTCCGGGGCGGGCGGCCGCGATCAGCATCAGCAGCAGCGCGAGCGTCAACCCCGACCAGCGCCAGACCGTGGCCCAGCGCTGGCGTGGCCCGGTCGCCAGTTGCCGCATGGTGACCAGTCGCAGGACGACGACCGCCGCGGCGATCACCAGCAGGATCACCGCGGGAACCACCGGCATGAACGTCATCGCCGCACCACCACCAACACCAACGCCAGCAGCGCCGACGCCACCACCGCGACGGTCAACGGAAGGCTCGGCGTGTCCCCGTACCACGCGGTGACGGTGTCCGCCTTTGCGGCGGAATCGGGCGGGTTGGCCGCGATCCCGTCGAGGGCCCGAGTCAAGCCCGCGTCGCCGGTGTCGAGCGAAACAGCCTGACCGCCCGTCGATTCGGCGATGTCGCGAACAGCGCCCGGTGACGTGGCGAGCAGGTTGACTTGGATACCCGCCTTTTCGGCCATGTCGGCCACCTGCTGAGCGTCCAGCAGCGACGGCCGTTGTTCGTCGGGTGCGCGAAGCTCACCGGGCCCCAGGTAGATCAGCGAGCGCCGATGCGTGCTCGGTGCGTCGAACGGCGGAAGTCCGGTGATACACAACGCCAGGAGGTCGGCGACGCTTGGCGCGTAGTCGAGGTAGGACACCGCGGGCGAAAACGACGCGATGGCACTGCGTTTGGCGGCCCGCTGGGCGGGGGACACCTCTGGGTCAGCGGGGGCGCGCCCGGCCTCGGCGATGTCGCTGAGCGTCTCGGCGGCGTAGGCGTAGTCCCGGGTGAGCGGTATCACCCTGCGGTTCGGTGAGGTCAACCCGATGCGCTGGGTGCCGTAGGTTCTGGCCTGCGCGGCGAAGTGCGACAGGAACGCCGCGGTGGTCTGGTCGGTGACGGGTTGGCCGACGCAGAGCATGATGTCGTGCGGGGCGTCTTCGGCGCGCGACGACGACCACCATCCGCTGGGCCTGGCGCTGGCCAGTACCGCGGCGGCGAACAGGATCAGCAGTAAGACGATCGTCACGATCGTCGACATCAGCCTGGTCCGCGCGACGCGGGCGTATTCGGGGAGACGCGTCAACCGCGCCGTGTTCGCGAGCGGGCGCAACTGGCGGGTCTCGCGGTCCAACGGCGGCAGCACCGCCAGCGCGACGGCTGCGGCAAGGCAGATGACGCCGACCACCGCCACCGGCCACCAAGTCAGGGCCACGTGCGCACCAATTCCTCGACAGCCGAACCGGTCTGGTCGATATCCACCGGTGATGCGGCGTTGAACTGCGCGTCGCCCAGCGCCTCGAACAACGGCGCAGCCGGCGCGAGGTCGCTGGCGGCGATGGTCTCGACGTGCATGTACTGCGCCGGGGTGCCGGTCCTCTGATGCAGAAAGCTGCGCAACGTGTGGCTCATCCGGGCGGCCGCCTGCGGTGCCGACAGCTCACCGCGTCGGTGTTGACCGGCGACCGCGCTGATCGTGCGCGCGAACCGGCGCCGCAGCAGGGCGGCGTGCCACGACCGGATGACGGGCAGGCGGCGCAGCCGATATGACGGCAGTGTCCACACGAAAACCACGGTGTACCAGCCGATCACGATCAACATCAGCGTGATCGCCAGCCACAGCCACCACGCCGAGTACGGGGTGGGGCCGATGACGAAGCGCAGCAGGTCATCCGGCACGGGCGAACACCTCGGTCAACTCGACGAGCCGGGGCCGGATCTCACTGCCGGCGCCGATGGTGGCGTAGGGGATCGCACGGGAGGTCAGAAACTCGTTGAGTTGATGTGCGCGGGCCTGTTCGGCGCGTCGGTAGGCGGCCAGCACCCGCGGCCCCAGCATGGCGCTGCTCAGTACGAAACGGCCGGAGCCGACGTCGTAGCCGCCGCGGTCGTCGTCGACCGCGGACATGTCGGAGACCATCGCCCACATCACGTTGTGGCGGGCCCGCAACCGGTCGACGGCGTCGGCGAGGCGGCCGTCGGCGTCGGGTTCGTCGGAGACCACGATCACCAACATCGAATGGCGGTAATGGGTCGCGACGTAATCGAGTTGGCACACGATGTCGCTGACGGCGGGCTGCGCGAGGGTGTGCGCGTAGAACCGGTGCAGCATGTTTTCGATGTGGGTTTCGCCGCGTCGCTGCCGGATGTTGACACAGCCGCGGGTGTCGCCGTAGACCATGCCGATCTGGTCGGCCCGGCCGAGGGTGATCAGACCGAACGCGCCCAGGATGTACGCCGCCACATCGCGTTTCGTCTCGCCGCTGGGGGTCAGCGCCGACATGTTGCGGCCGGCGTCGGCGACCAGCAGGATCTTGTGGTGCTTCTCGGAGACGAACCGTTTGATCAGCACCTGCCCCGAGCGCGCGGAAGCCTTCCAGTCGATGTCGCGGACGTCGTCTCCGGGCACGTAGGGGCGCAGCTCGTCGAATTCCAGGCTGCGGGTGTGCAGCAGCGCGTAGCGTCCGCCCTCCAGCATTCCGCGGGTATCGGTGCCGAAATGCGCCTTGGCACGGTTGAGATGCTGGCCCACCGTTAGGGCACCCGGATCGCCTGCAGGACAGCCTCGATGATGCGCTCGGACGTGATGCCCTTGCTGGCCGCCTCGAACCCCAGGATCAGCCGGTGCCGCAGCACCCGGTGCGCGAGCTTGGCGATGTCGTCGGGAACGACGTGGGCGCGGCCGGACAGCACCGCGAGGGCCCGCGCGGTCTGGCACAACGCGATGGTGGCGCGCGGGCTGGCGCCGTACTCGACGAGCCGGGCCAGCTGGGCGGGCAGGAACTGCTCGGGGTTGCGGGTGGCGCCGACGAGTCGGCCGGCGTAAAGCATCAGCGCCTGGTCCATGTGCACGTTGCGCACGACGTGCTGCGCGCGCCGCACATCGTCGAGGGTGACGACCGGTCGTGCGCGGTGCTCGCGGTCGTAGAGCCCGGCGTCCATCCGGAACATGACCTCGACCTCTTGTTCGGCGGAGGGGTAGCCGAGGATCTCCTTGATCATGAACCGGTCGGTCTGCGCTTCGGACAGCGGATAGGTGCCTTCCTGGTCCACCGGGTTCTGGGTGGCGATCACCAGGAACGGCTCCGGGATCGGGTAGACGGTGCCCGCGATGGTGGTCTGGCGCTCCTCCATCGCCTCGAGCATCGCGCTCTGCGTCTTGGCGCTGGACCTGTTGATCTCGTCGAGCAACACGATGTTGGTGTGCACCGGGCCCAGTTGGGTGACAAACGAGTTCGTCGCGGCTTCGTACACCTGGGTGCCGATGATGTCGCTGGGCAACAGGTCCGGGGTGCACTGGATGCGCTGGAACCCGCCGTGGATGGATTCGGCGATCACCCGCGCGGCCGTCGTCTTGGCCAGACCCGGAACGCTTTCGATGAGGACGTGTCCGCCGGTGAGCAGGCCGATGAGCAGCGACTCGCGCAGGTTCTCCTGCCCGACGACCTTGGCGGAGAACGCCTCGGAGACCGCGGTGGCGATGCGGTGCGCGTCGGCGATATCGCGGCGGTCGAGTCCGGTGCGTGCTGCGGTCATTCAGGGCCTTTCGGGATGCGGACAGCGTTGGTTACCCCGGCGAGGGTAGGCGCACACGTCTTGTCGCGACCGTTGACGTCAAGTAAAGTTGACAGCGTGATCGATATCGACGCTCTGACCAGCACCGACCCGGCGGTCGGCCTGAAGGCCGTGCACGCGCTGCAGCGATTCCAGCAGCGGATGGAGGCGATCCACGTCGCGAACGCGCGCGAACAGGGCTGGAGCTGGCAGGCCATCGCCGGCGCGCTGGGGGTCAGCCGACAAGCCGTACACCAGAAGCACAACAGGAGGAAATGACATGTTCGAGCGGTTCAGCCGCAGCGCCCGCGTCTCGGTGACGCTTGCCCAGGAAGAGGCGCGCGAACGGGAGTCCGAAGCGATCGGTCCCCAACATCTCTTGGTCGGCGTCCTGCAGAGTGCCGGGCGCGACCTGGCCGGGCTGCTGAGCGGCTACGGGTTGACCGCCCAGGTGGTCCGCGAACGGCTGGACGCACATTCACCATCGGGTGATCCGCTGTTCGACGACGACGCCGAGGCGCTGAAGTCGATCGGCATCGACCTGAATGCCGTCCGTGACCGGGTGAATCGGGCGTTCGGAAAGGATGCCTGGGACAACGCGTTCGGCAAGTCCGGCCGGCGCAGCCGTCGTTTCGGCCACGTCCCGCTCACCAAGCCCGCCAAGAAGGTGCTCGAACTCGCGCTGCGGGAAACGCTGGCGCACAAGGACAGCACGATCGGATGCGAGCACCTCATGCTCGGCATCCTGCGCGGCGGTGACGAGTTCACCATCGGGCTGATCGCCGAGCACGTGGGCGTGGATGAGTTGCGTTCGGCGATCGCCGGCCTGCTCGACCAGGCCGCCTGACCCCTTCTCGTTCTCCCGGCGAGCAGCCGCCGGCACCCCGTCATTGCGCTGTTTTCAGGGCGATGTCACGTCTGCTCGCGACGGGTCGTGCTAACCGAGGAACCGCTCGATGTAGGGGGTGAACCGGGCCTGCAGGTCGTGCTCGTCGAGACCGAACATCTGCGCCGACGTCGCCACCCGGCCGAGCCTGCCGCGCTGATGACCTTCGAGGTAGCCGAGCATCGCGGCGCGTTCCTCGGCGCTCATCGTCTCCCCGGCAAGCTCGTAGATCGCTGCGGCGACGCCCATTTCGTCTGCCATGAAGTCGTCGAAGCGCACGTCGATCGAACGATCCTGCGGCAGCACGTCGCGGTCGCGGATGAGCGCGCCCAGCATGAGCTCGAGCCGCTGCACCCATGACGCCGCGATCTCGTCCACCGGCACCGGCGAACAGTGCATCCGCGCCGAGTAGGCGATCATCGTCAGCATCGACAGCACGACCGGCACCGGGTCGCGGTGCGTGACGATCACCACGACGTCGGGGAACACCTGGTTCAGCACCGGCAGCTGCTCGAGATGCTGCGGTGACTTGAGCAGCCAGCGCCGCCCGCCGCGCAGGAACTGCAATGCCTTGAGCTGGGTGACCAGGTGCTCGTAGTGCGGGGTCTGATCGTGTGACAGGTAGTAGTCGCGCCAGCGCGGCACGTGCGCGAGCGTCTCGAACAACATCGACGAGAAGTCGTTGGCCAGCAGCTGAATTTCCTCGTGCACATGATCGGTCGTCATCTCGTGCATCAACGCGAAATGCGGCATCACCGCGTTCATGAACTCGACGGCGGCGTCCATCCGCAGGCGGCGCGGATCCGGTTCGACACCGACCTCGGTCGGCAGCGGGAACGGCTCGTTGCTCTCCCAGTACGGGATCGTGCGAAACGTCGGCCCCGCCGCCAGCAGGTTGTGCAGGTGGGTGGTGCCGGTGCGGGGCAGACCGGCGATGACGATCGGCGGCACCAGCTCGATGTCGTGGATCTCCGGATGCCGGTTCAACAGGTCGGTCAACAACAGCCGGTTCTTCAACCATTGCACCAGCTGCGCGTGGAAGTTCACCACACCGGCCGCGTGCAGGTGGGGAATCTCCTGCAGCGCAGCCAGATACACGTCCAAGCGCGCACGGTAGTCGTCGGCGCCGAAGTCGTGCAGGCCGGTCTCGGCCGCGGCCTTGGCGTGCAGCACGTCAGCGTCGAGCGGGCACTCGGGCGCCATCGCCGCCATCATCTGCCGGATCGGCTCGACCGCCTCGGGGAAGCGGGGCTCGGCGAGGTCGGTCAGCTGTACGGGATCGGTCACGACGGGTTATGTTACTGTCAGTTTCGTAATGACGGTGGAGATCGGGCGACCCCGCGATCCGCGGATCGACGGTGCCGTGCTCGAGGCGACGGTCGAGCTGCTCGGGCAGACGGGATACGCCGCGCTCTCCGTCGATGCGATCGCCCGCCGGGCCGCCACCAGCAAGCCGGCGATCTACCGCCGCTGGCCCAGCAAGGCCCACGTCGTACACGAAGCCGTCTTCCCGATCGGGGCGGCCACCGAGCTGCCCGACACCGGGTCGGTCGGCGGCGATGTGCGCGAGATCCTGCGCCGGACGGTGGCCGTGCTGACCACCCCGGCCGCGCGTGCGGCGCTGCCCGGGCTGGTCGGGGAGATGGCCGCCGATCCCACCCTGCACGCCGCGCTGCTCGAGCGCTTCGCCCACATCCTGGGCCGCGGGCTGACCGACTGGCTCGACGTCGCCGTCGCACGCGGCGAGGTCCGTGCCGAGGTGAGCGCGGCCGACGTCGTCGACGCGATCGCAGGCATCACGTTCTTGGCCCTGATCACCCACGCCGACACGCTCGACGACGCGTGGATGAACCGCACCGCCGAACTCATCACGAAAGGGATCAGTGCATGACGCAACACGAATCCACGAGAGCGTGGCACGAACTGCTCGACACGCTCGGCAGCCTCGACGCCGCCTTCCTCGAGGGCGAGCGCGCCGTCACCGACGACCGCCACGTCGCCGACGGCTACCGCATGCTCGCGACCACGCTGGGCGTCGCGCTGGACAACTACCTGTTCGCCGAGCCGAGCCGGCCGATGTGGATCGAGGTCAACTCGCCCTATCGGCGCGACCGCCGCTGGGGCGGCGACAATACCGACGCCTACTACTACATGTGCCCGATCGACCCGAAGCGGCGCTACCGCATCAGCGGCAATCGCGGTGACAGCGTGTACTTTTCGGTGACGGCCTACAACGAGCCCGCGCCCGGGGCGTGGTCGGACCGCATCGTGACGATCGTGCGCGACGACGACCTGGACTCCTCAGGCGCCATGGATGCCGAGGGCAACTTCACCTTCGACCTGGGGCCGACCGAAGACGGCGTCGTGCTCATGACCCGGGATTACCAGGCCGACCCGGCGACCGGACGCCCGGTGTCCTGGCGCATCGAGGCGCTCGACGAACCCGACCCCATCCGCCACGGCGACGCCGAAACCGCTGCGGCACTGCGGGCCAGCGCGGCGTGGCTGCGCACCATGTTCGCGATCGTGCCGCTGGCCGTCGGCGTGCGCGCCAACGACGACAAAACGCTCGGCCACGAGATCTCCCAGGTGGCAAACGAATTCGCCGAGCCCTACCAGGTGCCCGACGCCAACTTCGGCTGGTCGGCGCGCGACGCCTGCTACTCCTACGGCAGCTTCGTGCTCGAGGACGACGAGGCGCTGGTGGTCACGCACACCCCGCCGGCGTGCCGGTTCTGGAACCTGGTGGTGTGGAACCAGTTCATGGCCGCCCACAGCGCCGATGACGCCCGGTG
Source organism: Mycolicibacterium holsaticum DSM 44478 = JCM 12374 (assembly GCF_019645835.1). Lineage (NCBI taxonomy): Bacteria > Bacillati > Actinomycetota > Actinomycetes > Mycobacteriales > Mycobacteriaceae > Mycobacterium > Mycolicibacterium holsaticum. The sequence continues at coordinate 4,749,430 of NZ_CP080998.1, read as the reverse complement.
CTCGATCAACGGTCACACCGCCGTGCCCAACGCCGACGGGTCGGTCACCGTCGTCGTCTCACGGGCAATGACCGAGCATCCGAACGCGATCACCACGGTGGACTATCCACGCGGCAACCTGGCGTTCCGCTGGTTCCTCGCCGACGAGGTGCCGGCCCGCCCGCAGGTGCAGCTGGTCAAGGTCGCCGACTTGTGATTTCGGCGCGCTTATCGCCCGTGAGCGTCCGTCAGCGCGCCGAAATCACCAAAGTCAGGGCGGTCGCGACGGCCCACACCAGCATCGTCAGCCCCGTGTCGCGCAGCACCGGGATCAGCGCCTTACCGCCGAGGCCCCGGCGCACCGGACGTGCCGCGCGCACGGCGAGCGGCAGCGCCGCCAGGCCGGCCGCGGCCCACGGCGTCGCACGCATCAACGCCAGCGTCACCACGAACGCCGTCGCCACCAGTACCTGGTACAGCACCCGGGTACGGCCCTCACCGAGGCGCACGGCCAGCGTGATCTTGCCCGTCTGTTTGTCGGTCGGGATGTCGCGCAGGTTGTTGGCCACCAGCACCGCCGACGACAGACACCCCATCGCCACCGCGCACGCCACCCCGACCCAGTCGATCCGCAGCGCCTGGGTGTACTGCGTGCCGAGCACCGCGATCAGGCCGAAGAACACGAACACCGCGACCTCGCCCAGCCCGGAATATCCGTAGGGTCGCGACCCGCCGGTGTACAGCCACGCCCCGGCAAGGCATAGCGCGCCGACCGCGATCAGCCACGGCGCGCTGAACCAGGCCAGCACCACCCCGGCGACCGCGGCGACGGCCAGGCTCACCACCGCGGCGGTCAGCACCGCCCGCGGCGCGGCCAGCCGCGACCCGACCAGCCGCAGCGGCCCGGCCCGCACGTCGTCGGTGCCCCGGATGCCGTCGGAGTAGTCGTTGGCGTAGTTGACTCCGACGATCATCGCCACCGCAACAAGCAACGCCAGCAACGCCTTCCACCAGCAGGCGGCACCGAGCCAAGCTGCGGCCCCGGTGCCGGCGATGACGGGGGAGATCGCGTTGGGCAACGTCCGGGGGCGAGCGCCCTCGACCCATTGCGCGAAACTGGCCACGAGCGTCATCGTCGCATGACGGACAATGACCCAATGCTCGGAGTCATCGGAGGCAGCGGCTTCTACTCGTTTTTCGGCGACGACGCGCGCAGCGTGCGCCTGGACACCCCATACGGCGCGCCGAGCGCACCGATCACCATGGGCACCGTCGGCGAACACGAGGTCGCGTTCCTGCCCCGCCACGGCGTCAACCACGAGTTCTCCCCGCACAGCGTGCCCTACCGGGCCAACATGTGGGCGCTGCGCGCGCTCGGAGTGCGGCGGATCTTCGGGCCGTGCGCGGTCGGCAGCCTCACCCCCCAGTACGGCCCGGGCGCCACGGTGGTGCCCGACCAGCTCGTCGACCGCACCACCGGGCGCCCCGACACCTATTTCGACTCCGGCGGCATCCACGTCGGGTTCGCCGACCCGTACTGCCCGTCGTTGCGCGCCGCGGCCAGCGGGCTGCCCGGCGTCGTCGACGGCGGCACCATGGTGGTGATTCAGGGGCCGCGGTTCTCCACCCGCGCCGAGAGCCAATGGTTCGCGAGCCAGGGTTTCACGCTGATCAACATGACCGGCTACCCGGAGGCGGTGCTGGCCCGTGAGCTCGAAATGTGTTATGCGGCCATCGCATTGGTGACCGACCTGGACGCCGGCATCGACGCGAACAGCGCGGTACGCGCCGTCGACGTCTTCGCGGAGTTTCAGCGCAACCTGGTGCCGTTCCGCAAACTCGTCCACGAGGCCATCGAGAACCTCGACGACGAACGCACCTGCACGCACTGCCTGGCCCACGACGGCGTCCAGCTGCCCTTCGAGCTGCCGTGAGAGTTCTGCTGACCGGCGCCGCGGGCTTCATCGGAGCCCGGATCGCCGCCGCGCTGCGCGACGCCGGCCACGATGTCGTCGCTGTCGACGCGATGCTGCCCGCCGCGCACGGGCCCGGCGCCGAGGCGCCCGACGGCTGCCGGGTGCTCGATGTCCGCGACGGGCCGGCGCTGGCGCCGCTGCTGAAGGGCGTCGACGTGGTGTGTCACCAGGCCGCGGTGGTCGGCGCGGGGGTCAACGCCGCCGACGCACCGTCCTACGGCAGCCACAACGACTACGGCACCGCGGTGCTGCTCGCCGAGATGTTCGCGGCGGGATGTGAGCGGCTGGTGCTGGCGTCGTCGATGGTGGTGTACGGGCAGGGCCGCTACGACTGTCCCGAACACGGCCCGGTCGAACCGGACCCGCGCACGCGCGAGGACCTCGACGCGGGCGTGTTCGACCATCGCTGCCCGGTGTGCGGGACGTTCGTGCAGTGGCGGCTGGTGGGCGAGGACGCGCCGTTGCGGCCGCGCAGCCTGTACGCCGCCAGCAAGGCCGCCCAGGAGCACTACGCGCTGGCCTGGTCGGAGGCGACCGGCGGGGTCGTCACCGCGCTGCGCTACCACAACGTGTACGGCCCGTACATGCCGCGTGACACCCCGTACTCGGGGGTGGCGGCCATCTTCCGCTCGCAGCTGGAATCCGGCGACGTGCCAAGGGTTTTCGAGGACGGTCAGCAGATGCGCGATTTCGTGCACGTCGACGACGTCGCCGCGGCCAACGTGGCGGCGGTGGCGGCCGGGCTCGGCGGGTTCGCCGCGTTCAACGTGTGCTCGGGCCGGCCGATCTCGATTTCCCAGGTGGCGACCGAGCTGTGTGAGACGCGCGGGGACGCAGCGCCCGTCGTCACCGGGCAGTACCGCAGCGGCGACGTCCGCCACATCGTCGCCGACCCGGCCCGCGCCGCCGAGCTGCTCGGCTTTCGCGCCGTGGTGGACCCGCGCGACGGGCTGCGTGAGTTCGCGTTCGCACCGTTGCGGACCTGATGCGCCGCGCGACGGTCGTTGTCGTTATCGTCACGCTTGTGGCGACGGGGCTTTTGGGGTTGATCTGGTCGCAGCAGCGACGGTTGGTCTACTTCCCGTCGGCAGGTCCGGTGCCGTCGGCGGCCACGGTGTTACCCAGCGGGCGCGACGTGGTCATCGAGACCGACGACGGAATCTCGTTGGGCGCGTGGTATTTCCCGGTGTCCGGAGACGCACCCGCGGTGCTGGTGTGCAACGGCAACGGCGGTGACCGGTCGGGCCGCTGGCCGCTGGCCGCGCTGAACCGGATGGGCCTTTCGGTGTTGCTGTTCGACTACCGCGGTTACGGCGGCAACCCGGGCCGTCCGACCGAGGACGGGCTGGCCGCCGACGCGCGCGCCGCGCAGCAGTGGCTGGCCGCGCAGCCCGGCGTCGAGCAGCTGGTGTACTTCGGGGAATCGCTGGGTGCGGCAGTGGCGGTCGGGCTCGCGGTGCACCAGCCGCCCGCGGCGCTGATCCTGCGTTCGCCGTTCACCTCGCTGGCCGACGTCGCCGCCACGCACTATCCGTGGCTGCCGGTGCGACGGCTGCTGCTGGACCGGTTCCCGTCGATCGAGCGGATCGCGTCCGTGCGGGCTCCGCTGCTGGTGATCGCCGGCGACCGCGACGACATCGTGCCCGAGCAGCTGAGCCGGCGCCTCTACGAGGCGGCTAACGAACCCAAGCGCTACGTCCTGCTGTCTGGCGCAGGCCACAACGACCAGGTGATGCTCGACGGCGCGGTGATGCTCGACGCGATCGGCGGGTTCCTGTCGTCGACGGGGGTGACTTAGCGATACTGGCCGTGTGAAACCCGCGATCTGCGAACAGTTCGGTATCGACTTCCCGCTGTTCGCCTTCAGCCATTGCCGCGACGTCGTGGCCGCCGTGACCAACGCCGGAGGCTTCGGTGTGCTCGGCGCGACCGCCTACACCCCCGAGATGCTGGACCAGGAACTGTTGTGGATCGACGAGCACGTGCACGGCAAACCCTACGGGCTGGACCTCATCGTGCCCGCCAAATTCGAAGGCAAGGGCGAGAAGCTCTCCGACAGCGCGCTGGCCAGCCGGATCCCGTCTGAGTACCGCAACTACATCGACGAGTTACTCGCCAAGCACGGCATCGAACCCGACGAGTCACCGCGCACCGGGTCGTCGCTGCTGTCGGGCAACACCGGCCAGGATCTGCTGCAGGTCGCGATGAGCCATCCGATCAAGCTGATCGCCAACGCGTTGGGTGTTCCGCCGGACTACATGATCGAGGCGGGCAAGGAGAACGGCATCCCGGTCGCGGCGCTGGTCGGCGCCAAGGAGCACGCCGTCAAGCAGGTGCAGGCCGGCGTCGACCTGATCGTCGCGCAGGGCACCGAGGCCGGCGGGCACTGCGGTGAGGTGACCACGCTGGTGCTGGTGCCCGAAGTGATCGAGGCGATCGAAGGCGCCGTGCCGGTGCTGGCCGCGGGCGGCATCGTCACCGGCAGGCAGATGGCCGGTTGCGTCGCGATGGGCGCCGACGGCGCATGGACGGGCTCGGTGTGGCTGACCACCGAGGAAGCCGAGACCCCGCCCTACACGGTGCAGAAGTTTCTGCAGGCGTCGTCGCGCGACACCATCCGGTCGGCCGGTCGCACGGGAAAGCCGGCACGGCAACTAGTTTCGGATTGGACACAGGCCTGGCTGCCCAACGACGGCGGGCAGCGGCCGCTGCCGCTTCCGCTGCAGTCGATGGTGGCCGAGCCGGTGATCCGCCGTGTCGACGTGTTGGCGTCCCAGGGGCATCCGGGCGCGCAGGCGTTGGCGACCTACTTCGTCGGCCAGGGGGTGGGCCTGATGAACAAGGTCAAGCCGGCCCGCGAGGTGGTGCGCGAGTTCATCGAGGACTACCTGTCGGCCACCGAACGGCTGAGCAACTCGCTGCCCGACTGACTGCGATTTCGGCGCGCTCATGCCCGCTCAGCGTCCGTTACCGCGCCGAAATCACTCGGCGTCGCCGGTCACCGTGGTGCTGCCGTGTCTCAACGAGGCGGAGTCGCTGCCCGGTGTGCTGGCGGCGATACCGGCCGGCTATCGGGCGTTGGTCGTCGACAACAACTGCACCGACGACACCGCGCAGGTGGCGCGGCGACACGGCGCCGACGTGGTCGTGGAGGCCCGGCCGGGCTACGGGGCGGCCGTGCACGCCGGGGTGGTGGCGGCGAGGACGCCGATCGTCGCGGTGCTCGACGGCGACGGGTCGCTGGATCCCGCCGATCTCCCGGCCCTCGTCGAGGACCTGGACCGGGCCGACATGGCGATCGGGCGACGACGCGCGCTGGCCGGGCTGCGCTGGCCGTGGCACGCCCGGCTGGGCACCGCCGCGGTGTGCTGGCGACTGCGCCGCCGCCACGGCCTGCCCGTGCACGACATCGCCCCGATGCGGGTCGCCCGGCGCGAGGACTTGTTGGGCCTGGGTGTGACGGACCGCCGATCGGGGTACCCGCTTGAACTGCTGGTCCGGGCGGCCGCCGCGGGCTGGCATGTGGTGGAGCGCGACGTCGCCTACGGTCCACGGACCGGCGGACAATCGAAGGTCAGCGGATCACTGCGCGGCAGTGTGGTGGCGGCCCTTGACTTTTGGCGGGTGATCTCGTGACGGTGCTACCGGTGGTCGGGTTGGTGGTCGCCAAGGCGCCGGTGCCCGGGCTGGCCAAGACCCGGCTGGCCGCCGCGATCGGTGCGCGCGCCGCCGCCGACATCGCCGCCGCCGCGCTTCTCGACACGCTCGACGCGATGATCGCCGCGCCCCTGCAGGAGCGGGTGGTGGCGACGGTGGGCAACCTCGACGACGCCCTACGCATCGACGAAATCCGGGACCGGCTCGGCGAATTCATCGTCGTACCCCAGCATGGCGCGGACTTCGCCGAGCGGCTCGCCAACGCGCACCAGGACGCCGCCGACGCCGCAGGCCACCGCACGGTGCTGCAGATCGGGATGGACACCCCGCAGGTGTCCGACGAGGTGCTCACCGATTGCGCGCAGGAACTGCTCGGCGCCCAGGCCGTCGTCGGCGTCGCCGAGGACGGCGGGTGGTGGGTCCTCGGCGTGGCCGACGCCGCGATGGCCGACTGCCTGCGCGGGGTGCCGATGTCGCGAGCGGACACCGGCGCGTTGACGTTGGCCGCGTTGTACGCCAAGGGAATCGACGTTCAGCTGGTGGCCGAACTCGCCGACTTCGACACCGTCGACGACCTTGACGCCGTCGGCCGGGCCTGCCCCGCGCGCAGCCGGTTCGTCCAGGCGATCCAGGCGGTGCAGGTCTGAGCTGATCACCAGTTCGTCAGGATGAGGTGGTTCAGCGCCAGCGCGCCGACGACGTTGAGCGCCAGCCACCAGCGCTGCGATCGCTGCGGTAGGAGCGCCGCCGCCGCGGGCAGCCACACCGTGAACGGCAACCAGATCCGTTCCGTCTCAGCCTTACTCAACATCGACAGGTCGGCGAACGCGATCGCCAGCAAGACACCGATCACCACCATGTGCAGGCCGCAGCGCCGCTTGATCGCGCCGATGTCGAAGACCCGTCCGGCACCGGCGACGCTGCCCAGCCCGATCGCGCAGACCACCGACGCCAGGTTCGCCCACCCCCAGTACGCGAACGGCCGGTCGTTCGCGATGCCCTGCCAATAGCGTTCCTGCACAAGAAGGTAGCCGTCGAACCACCAGAACCCCGCGACCAGAAACACCACGGCCACCGCGCAGGCGACCACAACCGCAGGCACCACCGCCCGCAGCGCCGCCCGCCACGACGACGCGCACACCAACACCGCCACCGCGGGCAGCGCCATCAACACCAGGCCGTAGTTGAGGAAGACGCCCCAGCCCAACAGCAGCCCGGCCCCTGCTGCGGCCAACGCCGGCCAGCGCACCGCAGATCGAACGGCCAACGCCAACAACGCGATACCCCACGCCGCCACGCCCGCGAAATACCCGTCGGCCGACACCGCGATCCAGATCGCGGTCGGGGCCACCGCGACGAACGGTGCCGCCAACCGCGCTGTGTTCTCGTCGGCCAACGCGCGCACCGCAACCAGGATCGCCGCCGCGGCGCTGGAACCCACCAGAAGGCACAGCAGCGCCGCCCACCCGCCGCCGCCAAGGCCGATACGATCCAGCCACACGAACGTCAGCAGCGCCCCCGGCGGATGGCCCGACACGTGGGTGATCCACGAATCCGGTTGATAGTCAAGGATCCTGCTGGAGAAGGTGCGCACCGCTTCAGGGATGTCGGTGACGGTCGGCACCTGACGCAGGTACTCGTGACGGGCGGTGAGCCGGCCTGCGAATCCGCGCTGCCAGCCGTCGATCATCGCCAGCGAGAACGCCCATGCGCAGGCCGTCGCCCAGGTCAGCCACACCAGCGCCCGCCACCGTAACCGGCCGGCGATCCGCTGCCCCCACAGCACCGCCGCGGCACCGATCACGATCGCGGGGATGGTGCCCCAGCCGACGTGGGCCTGGAACCACCCGAAGATCGGCGCCGCGCCCGCGAACGCTTCGAACCGCTCCGGTGAGGCGTTGATCAGCGGTGTGACCCCGATGTCCAGGCGCGGCAGCACGAACGCCGCCGCCACCAGCACCGCCCCGACGGCGACGGCCACCACTTCGCGGCGCACCCCATACATGCGCCCCACCCTATTCAGCAGAGCCGAATTGGAATGCGCCTCCGTGAGTGCTCACGACCAGCCGCTGTTCGCCGCGACGGCGCTGGCCGAACGTACCGGCGTCGACGCGTCCGTCATCACGGTGGCCGGCGGTGCTGCGTGCTTCGCCGAATCCGGATCGCGCGGTGCTGGTCAAATAAGCGCCTAGTACAGCGCCTTCCGGAAGTTCTCCTCGCTGTAGTACTCGTCGAGTTGTTCCTGGCTCCAGTCGTGCCGGATGGCCTTGGCGATCCGCGCGGTGCTGGGCAGCGCATCGGGCGCCCAGGTCGACGGGTCCCACACATCGGCCCGCAGAAAAGCCCTGGCGCAGTGGAAGAACACCTCTTCGACGGCGATCTCCAGCGCCAGCGTCGGGCGTACCCCCGCCACGACCAGCGCGTCGAAGTAGTCGGCGTCGGCGAGGATGCGGGCGGTGCCGTTGATGCGCAGCGTGTCGCCGCGCCCCGGTATCACGAACACCGTGCCGACCTGCGGGTTCTGCAGCAGGTTGAGGTAGCCGTCGACGCGTTTGTTACCGCGCCGGTCGGGAATCGCGATCGTGGTGTCGTCGATGATGTGCACGAAGCCGGCCGGGTCGCCCTTCGGGGACACGTCGACGCGGCCCTGCGCGTCGGTGGTCGCCAGAAAGCACAGCGGCGAGTTCTCCAGCCATTGCCGTTGCACCGCCGACAGCTGGTCCTTGACCTTGTTGGCGACGTACTGGTCGGGCTCCCCGACGATCGCCCGCAGTTGCTCGACGTTCTCGACTTCGCGACGCATCGTCATATCATGCCCCGCGCCGGCCTAACCGGTGTTGCGCGCCCGGGTAGCTGGCGTCAGCCGCTGAACCGGGCCACCAGCGCGCGGCGGTCCAGCTTGCCGATGCCGCGGCGCGGCAGCGACGCCACCGCGTGCACCTCCCGTGGGGCGGCGGTGACGGCCAAAGTCTGCGCGACGTGCTCGCGCAGCGCGGCCACCGTGGGTGCGGCCGCACCCGCTGCGACGACGACGGCCGCCGCGACCCGCTGGCCGAGCCGTTCGTCGGGCACCCCGAACACGGCGCAGTCGGCGACGGCGGGATGCGTCGCCAGCGCCGCCTCCACCAGCTGCGGCAGCACGGTCAACCCGCCGGTGCTGATCGCCTCGTCCACCCGGCCGAGAATCCGCAATCGCCCCGAATCGTCCACCGCGCCAAGGTCGTCGGTGCGAAACCAGCCCGGCTCGTCGAACGGGTCGGGATGCACAGGGTTGCGGTAGCCCTTGGAGATCGTCGCGCCGCCCAACACCACCCTGGTGTTCTCGATGCGCACCCGCACCCCGTCCAGCGCGACGCCGTCGTACACGCACCCGCCCGCGGTTTCGCTCATCCCGTAGGTGCGCACCACCGCGACACCTGCGTCGGCGGCGCGCTGCGCCAGCCCGGCAGGCAGCGGGCCGCCGCCGATCAGCACGGCATCCAGCGACGCCAACGCGGACGTCGCCGCCGGATCGCGCAGCGCCTTGTCGAGTTGCGCCGCCACCAGCGAGGCGTAGCGCCGCCCCGAACCCAGCGACCCCACCGCCGAAATCAGTTCGGCCACTTCGAATCCCGGCGCGATCGCCACCGGCGTCGTGCCCGCGACGACGCTGCGCACCAACACCTGCAGTCCCGCGACGTGGTGGGCGGGCAGCGCCAGCAGCCACCGACCGGCACCGCCCAGCCTCGCGTACGTGGCGTCGGCGCTGGCCGTCAACGCGGCGGCTGTCAGCATGGCGCCCTTGGGCACACCGGTGGTGCCCGATGTGGACACCACCACGGCGACGTCGTCGTCGATCTCGGAGTCGGCGCGCAATGAGGTTGTCAGCATTGAGGTTGCGCGCGGATCGCCGGCAGGGACCGGCAGCACCGACACCCGCCCGGCGAGTGCGTCCGCCACGACGGGCAGCATCGACAGCGCCGCCGCGCCGGACGCGACGGCCACGGGGCGCAGGACGGCTATGCGGTCTCCTCGGGGTCGCGGGGGTCGTCGAGCGGCCACCCCTTGGCGGCCAACCGGCTGCGCACCCGTTCGACGTCGTCGACCGACGGCAACCCGTCGGTGATCTGGGTGATCAGCACACCGATGTCGGCGTGGTCGAACTCGCCGCGGGCCATCAACTCCCGCGCGACGGCCTTGACCTCGTCGTCGGTCAACCGCCGCCTGAGCAGCGCCAACAACGGCACCCGGTCAGGGCCGGGCACACCCTCGGGATAGCCATCGGTGATCCATGCCACGATCTTGGCCAGAAACTTCGTCACAGTTGCTCACGATGCTAGCGGGGTTGCGCGCCAAGCAGGTACAGCCCGGTCTGGTGGCCGATGAAGTCCCGCGCGATGAACAGCACGCCGATCAGCACCCCCACCACGACCAGCGCGAAAATCACCCAACTCAACGCCGCCACCATCGGATGCCGTTGCGCCGCACTGTGCTCGGTGACACCTGCGCCCTCGGCGCTGAGCCGCACCCCGATCGCGAACAGCGTGGGAAGCCCGGCCCCGAGCACCAGACCGACGGCCAGGATCTTCAGCGCCGCGGTGTAGTTGAACCACTCGGTCACGGTCGGTCTCCGGTTCTCGATGTCATACGGGCTCGGGTGTCTTGACCGGCTGCGGCGGTAAAACCGGTACGGGCGGGACCGGCGGCACCGCGGTCTGGGCGGCCGTACCCGCGGTCAGCGTGCCTTCCCAGTCGTTGTTGACGTTCTGGTGGTCGATCGGCGCCTTGCGCGACTGCAGCCAGATCGCCACGGCCACCGCCACCAGCACTCCGAACCCGACCCCGGCGCCGAAGTAGCCGCCGATGGCGTCCACCAGCCAGTACGTGACGGCCCCGACGAACCCGGCGGCGGGCACCGTGATCAACCACGCCGAGGCCATCCGGCCTGCCACCCCCCAGCGCACCTCCGCGCCGCGCCTGCCCACCCCGCTGCCGAGGATCGACCCGGTGGCCACATGTGTGGTCGACAGCGAGTAGCCGAAATGGCTGGACAGCAGAATGATTGCCGCCGAAGAGGATTCGGCCGCCATACCCTGCGGCGGCTTGATCTCGACGAGGCCCTTGCCCAGCGTGCGGATGATGCGCCAGCCGCCCAGGTAGGTGCCCAGCGCGATCGCCACCGCGCACGACAGGATTACCCAGAACGGTGGCATCGGATCGGATTCGTTCACCGAGCCGTAGGCGATCAGCGCCAGGAAGATGACGCCCATCGTCTTCTGCGCGTCGTTGGTGCCGTGCGCCAGCGACACCAGCGCCGCGGAGCCGACCTGCCCGTAGCGGAACCCGCGTTCGGTGCGCTTTTCCGGAACGCCGCGCACGATGCGGTACACCAGCCAGGTGCCCACCCCGGCGACGACGGTCGCGATCACCGGGGCCAGCACCGCGGGCACCAGCACCTTGGACACCACGCCCTGCCAGATCACGCCGTGCCCGCCGACCGCGGCCAGCATCGCGCCGACCATGCCGCCGATCAGCGCGTGCGAGGAGCTCGACGGCAGACCGAACAGCCAGGTCAGCAGGTTCCACACGATGCCGCCGACCAGGCCGGCGAACACCAGCTCCAGGCTCACCAGGCCCGGATCGATGAGCCCCTTGGCGATCGCCGCGGCCACCGCGGTCGATAGAAACGCCCCGACCAGGTTGAGTACCGCCGACATGGCGACGGCGACCTTCGGCTTGAGCGCGCCGCTGGCGATCGAGGTCGCCATGGCGTTGCCGGTGTCATGAAAGCCGTTGGTGAAGTCGAAAGCCAGTGCCGTGATCACGACGATGATCAGCAGAAAAAGCTCAAGGCTCACAGTGCGGATTCTCCGGGTGGCATAACGGGCATTTCGCTATCCTCTGGTGTCGCGCCGCAGCGGATGGGTCTCCGGAACCTGCACGAATATGAGAAGCACGCCGTCCGGATCGTGTACATGCATCTCGTGTAAACCCCATGGTTCCTGGCGCGATTCCCTGGCGATCGGCACACCCCGGCCTGCCAGCTCGTTCTCGGCCGCGTAGACGTCGCGGACCTGCAGCCACATCGCGCCGCCGGCGTTGGGTGTGCCGTGGTCGGCGAGCTCGATGAGCGACTGACCTGCGTAGAAGACGGTACCCGCGCCGTAATCCCTGGCGATAGCCAGCCCCAGCTCGTCGCGGTAGAAGCGCAGCGAGCGTTGGTAATCGGCCGGTCGGATGAGCATCCGGCTGGCCAGGATCTCCATACAGATGTGTGTAGCACGTCAGCGCCGTGATCCAATCGCGACACCCGGCGCGTCACCGGACTCGCCGCTCGACGTCGCGCCAGTAGGGTTCCCGCAGCTGTCGTTTGAGCAGTTTGCCGCTGGGATTGCGGGGCAGTTCGGCGGCGAAGTCGACCGATTTGGGCAGCTTGAAGCCGGCCAACCGGTCGCGGGCGAACCGGATCAGGTCGGCGGTGTCCAGCGCGGCCTCGGTCGCGGGCACGACGACGGCTTTGACCGCCTCGCCCCAGGTGTCGTCGGGGACCCCGATGACGGCGACGTCGGCGACCTGGGGGTGGGCCATCAGCACGTTCTCCACCTCGACCGGGTACACGTTCTCGCCTCCGGAGACGATCATGTCCTTGACCCGGTCGTAGAGGTATACGTAGCCGGCGTCGTCGCGGTAGCCGACGTCACCGGTCTTCAGCCAGCCGTCGGCGGTGATCGTCGCCGCGGTGGCCTCCGGGTTGTTCCAGTACCCGAGCATGTTCTGCGCCGAGCGGGTCCACACCTCGCCGACGGCGCCGGTGGGCACGTCGCGGCCGTCGGCGTCGACGATGCGGACCTGCACCCACGGGTATGCCTTACCGCAGGAGCGCAGCAGCTCGGCGTCATGGTCGTCCAATTGCGTGATGGATCCGGTGGTTTCGGTCATGCCGTAGACCTGGCACAGGTGGCAGTCGAACCGTTCGATGGCCTTGATCAGGACGTCGTCGGTGATCGGTGACGCACCGTAGACGATGACGCGCAGGCTCGACAGGTCCGCGGCCTCGACTCCGGGGGTGGCCAGCAGACGCTGGATCACCGCGGGCACCAGCAGCATGTTGGTGACGCGGTGGCGGGTGATCGCGGCCAGGATCGCGTGCGGGTCCACCTCGCGCAGCACGACCGTCGGGCAACCGACGTACAGGCCGACCAGCGCCCAGCCGAAGCCGGCCATGTGGAACAACGGCATCACGGCCATGCTCACGGCGTCGGCGGTGAACCGCCACTGCCCGGCACACCCGACCGTCTTGGCCAGGTAGTTGGCGTTGCTCAGCATCACCCCCTTGGGTGCACCGGTCGTCCCGGAGGTGTACATCATGACCGCGACATCGTCGGAATGCGTTGTGACACCGGGATCTTCGGCGGGATAGCAAGCCAGCCAGTCGTCGAACGCCTGCCATCGATCGTGCGCGCCGATCGCCACCACGGTGTGCACGTCGGGCAGCTCGTCGAGGACGGCTTCCAGGTGCCCGAAGAACTCGTCGCCCACCACGACCACACCGGCTCCGGCGTCGGCGATGACGTGGGCCATCTCCGGGGCGGCCAGTCGCCAGTTGACCGGGACGCCGACCGCGCCGAGTTTGGCCAAGCCGCACATCGTTTCGAAGAACTCGGCGCCGTTCTTCTCGACGAACGCCACCCGGTCGCCGAACCCGACACCGGCCGCGCGCATCGCCTGCGCGGCACGGCTGGAGCGCGCGTCGAGCTCGGCGTAGGTGATGGTGCGCTCACCGCAGATCAGCGCGACGGCCTCCGGGCGCGCGGCGCCGTGGGCGCGCACGACGTCGGCGATCGTGGCGATCTGGGGCATCGAGGTCAGGGCTGCACGGTCTGACGCTTCATCAGCGCGTTGAGCCAGTTCGGGGCGACGGTGTCCAACGCCCTGGCGGTCATCGCGATCCGCGGCGCGATGCGCACCGGCCGTTTGCGCGCGGCCAGGATCATCCAGTCGGCCGCCTCGGCCGCGGTGAGCGCGGGCAGGCCCTCGTAGGCTTTGGTCGGCGCGATCATCGGGGTGGACACCAGCGGGTAGTACAGCGTCGTGGAGTGCACACCGTGGTGGGACCACTCGGTCTCGATGACCCGGCTCACCGTCGACAGCGCGGCCTTGGACGCGTTGTACACCCCGAACAGCGGGGAGGCTTCGCTGAGCACACCCCACGTCGACACGTTGATGATGTGGCCGTCGCCGCGCTCGCGCATCCCGGGGGCCAACCCGCGGATCAGGCGCAGCGGCGAGTAGTAGTTCAGCGTCATCGTGCGCTCGACGTCGTGCCAGCGGTCCAGCGATTCGGCCAGCGGGCGGCGGATCGACCGGCCCGCGTTGTTGATCAGGATGTCGACGCCGCCCAGGTCGCGGTCGACCTTGGCGACCAGCGCGTCGACCTCGTCCAGGTCCGCGAGGTCACACGCGTGCGCGGTGGCCGTGCCGCCCGCGCCGGTGATCCGTGCGACGACCGCCTCGAGCAGCTCCTGGCGACGCGCGGCCACCACCACCGTCGCGCCCCGGCGGGCGAACTTCTCCGCGGCCGCCTCGCCGATACCCGACGACGCCCCGGTCAGCAGTACGCGCTTACCGCTGAGGTCGACGTCGGAAAGGTCGGGGCGCAGCATCACCAGCTGCGGCGCCAGCGGCGGCCGCATGGTGGTCAGGACAACCTGCTCGCGCAACCGCCGCAGCGGGCTCTTACTCACGAGTCCGCAGTCTACGAGGCCCGCGAACGTGGGTTACCCGCACACCATTCGCGGCTCAACCGTGACACGAGCCCACACTCGGCGGCCTGGTCCGTCAGAAGTAGCGCGGGAAGGCGCTCCAGTCCGGGTCGCGCTTCTCCAGGAACGCGTCGCGGCCCTCGACGGCCTCGTCGGTCATGTACGCCAGCCGGGTGGCCTCCCCGGCGAACAACTGCTGGCCCACCAGGCCGTCGTCGGTGAGGTTGAACGCGTACTTGAGCATGCGGATGGCCTGCGGCGACTTGCCGTTGATCTGCGCGGCCCACTCCAGGGCCACCTTCTCCAGGTCCTTGTGGTCGACGACCTCGTTGACCGCGCCCATCGCGTGCATCTGCTCGGCGGTGTAGGGCTTGCCTAAAAAGAAGATCTCCCGGGCGAACTTCTGGCCGACCTGTTTGGCCAGGTAGGCGCTGCCGTATCCGCCGTCGAAGCTGCCCACGTCGGCGTCGGTCTGCTTGAAACGCGCGTGCTCGCGGCTGGCCAGCGTCAGATCACACACCGCGTGCAGGCTGTGCCCGCCGCCGGCCGCCCAGCCGTTGACCAGGCAGATCACCGGCTTGGGCATGAACCGGATCAGGCGCTGCACCTCGAGGATGTGCAGCCGGCCCGCTCGCGCCGGATCGACCGTCTCCGCGGTCTCACCCGAGGCGTACTGATAGCCGCTGCGGCCCCGGATGCGCTGGTCGCCGCCCGAGCAGAACGCCCAGCCGCCGTCCTTGGGCGAGGGGCCGTTACCGGTCAGCAGCACCACCCCGACATCCGAGGACATCCGGGCGTGGTCGAGCACCCGGTAGAGCTCGTCGACGGTGTGCGGGCGAAACGCGTTGCGCACGTCGGGCCGGTCGAAGGCCACCCGCACGGTCGGTTGCGGTTGACCGTCGAGCACGTGCCGGTGATAGGTGATGTCGGTCAACTCCACGCCGGCGACCGGCTGCCAGAGTGACGGGTCAAAAGGGTTGTCGCTCATGCGTTTACCGGCTCCAGGAGAAAGACGGGGCAGCGGCCCGCGAGGTTTTCGAATTCGTCGGGGTTGGGCCCGGTGACCAGGCCGATGGTCTTCATGAAGTCGACGCCGGTCGGCACCTTGACGGGGAACTCCCGCAGCAACGGGCGCGCCTGCTCGACGGGCATCTCCACCACCCGGACGCGTTGGCTGGTGCGGCCCTGGTGCAGCGTCGCCTCACCGGCGGCCCGGACGTTGGCGGCCCAGTCGGCGCCCGGCACCCCGCCGACGATGTAGCGCTTACCGTCCACGGTCATCGGGGTGACCGGCGTGGAACGCGGCTTGCCGGTCTTGCGGCCGGGCACGCTCAGCACCACCGGGCCCTTGCCGCCGAAGCCGACGCCGAGTTTCTGCAGACCGATCATCACTTTGTTGACGTACTTCAGCCACCACGGCAACGGAGTGTTGGACATGGTCACGACGCTACGTGACCGCCTCGGCGCCCGACACCGGCAGGCGCTGAACCGTGCGGTCGTGCACCGCGCCCCAGTTCCGGGGAGCAGACACAGAATCGTGTCGACACGCCGGTGCGCATACGATTCTGCGTCTGCTCACGGTGGGAAGGTGATCGGTGATGGCGCATCGTCTGGTTACCGCTTACCGGGAGGGCCGCAAAGCCTTCCCGCACACGCTCGTCAACCCGTATGCCGGCATCGGCGACCGCGCGGTGGCGCGGATGTGGCGGCTGGGCTGGCAGCGGGCCGCCGAGGAGAACCGCGGCATCCCCAGCGAGGAAGAGCGCATCGCGCGGTTGGCCGCGGAGATCGACGCGCTGCTTGACTGATGGAGCCGCTGGCGCGCGTGGCCGCCCGGTTGGCTCGGCAGCACCGGGTGGTCCTCGGGATCTGCGGCGCGCCGGGCGCGGGAAAGTCGACGTTCGCCGAGGCCGTCGCCGCGGCGTTCGACGGTGCCGTGTGCGTGCCCGCCGACGGCTTTCATCTGGCTGACGTGGAGTTGACGCGGCTGGGCCGGCGTGACCGCAAGGGCGCCATCGACACCTTCGACGCTTACGGCTATCTGACGCTGCTGCAACGCATTCGGGCCCAGCCCTCACACACCGTTTACGCGCCGGCGTTCGCTCGTGACCTCGAACAGCCGATCGCGGGCAGCATCCCCGTCGCACCCCAGACGCGGCTGATCGTCACCGAAGGCAACTACCTGCTCGACGACGACGCGCCGTGGCCCGCCGTTCGGGACCTGCTCGACGAGGTTTGGTTCCTCGACGTTGCGCGCAGCGAACGTCAGCAGCGACTTGTCAAGCGGCACATACAGTTCGGCAAGACAACGCAGCAGGCGCAGGCCTGGGTGCGCGACGTCGACGAACCCAACGCCGACCGGATCGAAGCCTGTCGGCACAAGGCCGACCTGATCGTGCCCCTCCCTTCCTAGCGCGAGCGTGCGTGTTCCCCGCGCTGCGCGGTGGGCCCAGCGCCCGACACGCCGGTCAGATGTCGCAGTTTGCGCGCACGCTCGCGGCGTCATATCCCGTCCAGCACCCCGACCACGTCGTTCCGAGACCACAAATTCAAGAAGTTCGTCATCATCAACAGCCGGCTGCGGGCCTGCTCGTTGTCGGCGATCCGGGCGTCGAACCGGTCGGGTACCGATGACGGCAGAAGCTTCAACAAGTACCCCGGCACATCGAGCAGCCACGCCAGGCCCATTACCGCGACGTAGAGCAGCAGATGACGTTTGACGGTGGCCACCTGCAATAAGGGCCCGCCCGCCGCGCGGAACTCCGCGAGGAAATGGTCGAGCAGCGCCTCGAAGTGCTGGTTCCACATGTCGGTCTCGGCGCTGCACATCGCACCCCACAGCACCATGGCGAGGTTCATCTGGCCGACACAACCCCAGTCCAGCAGCCCGCAGTCGAGGCGGCCATCCGGGTGACGCCAGAACCACGCGTTGTCGACGTTGGCGTTCCAGTGGCACAGCGCGACGTAGTCGGGGTCCTCGGCCAGGTACCGCCAGATGGCCGCCTCCGACGTCGGGAACCGGATCACCTGATCGCGCAGCCGGGCAAGGAATTTCGGGTCGCGGATGTCGTCGGGCAGCAGGTTCGGGTGCGCGACGGCGAATTCAGCGAGCCGGTCGACACGGCGCTGCAGTTGCTCGGCGGTGTAGGGGGCGCGTTCGCCGACCGACAGCCGCTGCATGTCGACTGGGAAATGCTCGACGAGCTCAGCTGGCAGCCGACCGGCCTTGTGTGAGCCGGCGAGCCGGCCGAGCGCACCCAGCATCGCCTCGTAGTGGCCGAGCGGGTCGGGCATCCTGTAGTCCAAGCACTTGTCGTAGTGAGGCTCGATACCGTTGGCGCCGTAGGCGATTCGTTCGGTGATCAGGATGCCGGTCCCGGTTGCTGCGTGGTAGTCGGCGAACAGGCAACCCGGCACCGTGATCGGAAAGCCCGGTGTGCGCGACAACAGGGCGAAGCGGACCTCGAACTCCATCTGCGCGCGTCCGCGGTCGCGCGCCGCGTCGTCGAAGTCGCGCGAGAACTTGACGAACAGCTCGTCCGGCAACCCCGCCGCGGCGGAGTAGTCGACCGACAGCAGTGCCTTGCGGCCGGTGCTGCCGCCGCGGAACTCCCGCAGGTCGGTGATGGCGGCGACGTCGGCGTGTGCGCCGAGCACCCCGGAGCGGCGGAACGCCTCGGTGAGAAACGCTGGCCCGCCGGCACGTAACGCGTCGACGTGTGCGGGCAGGTCAAGGCCGAGGGAGTCGCCGCGCACCCAGCCGTCGTCGCTCATCGGTAGTCACCTTCTTCCGCGAGCGTGCGCAAACTCGGGTGTTTTGTCGGCGTGTCGGCCGCTGACACGCACGCTCGCGCCCAAGGGGAATTAGCCGACGGCGCGCTCAGAACCCTCCCAGAACTGTGCGCGCACCGCCTTCTTGTCGGGCTTGCCCAGCGCCGTCACCGGCACCGAGTCGACGACGATCACCTGCTTGGGCGACTGCACCGAACCCTTGCGCTCCTTGACCGCGGCCTGGATCTCCGCGGTCATGCGGGCCACCGCATCCTCGGACCCGTCGGCGTCGGGGCGCAGCACCACCACAGCGGTCACCGCTTCGCCCCACTTCTCGTCGGGGGTGCCGATCACGCACACCTGGGCAACCGAGGGATGTTCGGCCACAACGTCTTCCACTTCCCGCGGGAACACGTTGAAGCCGCCGGTGACGATCATGTCCTTGGTGCGGTCGACGATGTAGTAGAAGCCGTCGGAGTCCTCGCGGGCCAGATCACCGGTGTGCATCCAGCCGTCATGAAAGGTCTTAGACGTCTCGTCAGGACGGTTCCAGTAGCCCCCGGACACCAGCGGGCCGGACACGCAGATCTCGCCGACCTCGCCCTGGGGCACCGGCTGGCCGTCCTCGCCCAGCAGGGCCACCCGCGAAAACAGCGTCGGGCGCCCGCACGACGTCAACCGCTTCTCGTCGTGATCGCCCTTGGCCAGATATGTGATCACCATCGGGGCTTCGGACTGGCCGTAGTACTGAGCGAAGATCGGCCCGAAGCGGCGGATCGCCTCGGCCAACCGCACCGGGTTCATCGCCGACGCCCCGTAGTACACCGTCTCCAGCGACGACAGGTCGCGGGTGTGTGAATCCGGGTGATCCATCAACGCATAGATCATCGACGGCACCAGCATGGTGGCGGTGATGCGCTGCTCCTCGATCACCCGCAGCACCTCGGCCGGGTCGAACTTGGACAGCACCACCATCTCGCCGCCCTTGACGATGGTCGGCACGAAAAACGCCGCCCCGGCATGCGAAAGCGGCGTGCACATCAGGAATTTCGGGCGCTCGGGCCATTCCCACTCGGCCAGCTGGATCGTCGTCATCGTGGTGATCGACTGCACCGTGCCGATCACGCCCTTGGGCTTGCCGGTGGTGCCGCCGGTGTAGGCCATCCCGCCGATGTGGTCGGGCGGCAGATCCGCCGCGACCAGCGGACGCGGCGCGTACTTCTCGGCCTCGGCGGTGAGATCGACTGCGACGCCGGTCAACGCCTGGGGCACCGGGCCGATCGTGAGGATCTGCTTGAGCGACGGCACCTTCTCCAACAGGCCCAGCGCGCGCTCGACGAACATCGGCACCGGGTCGATGATCAGCGCCGAGACGCCGGCATCGTCGAGCACATAGGCATGGTCGTCGAGGGAACCGAGAGGATGTAGTGCCGTGCGCCGGTAGCCCTGGGTCTGGCCGGCGCCGATGATCATCAACACCTCGGGGCGGTTCAGCGACAGCAGCCCGACCGCCGCGCCGCTGCCCGCACCCAGCGCCTCGAACGCCTGAATGTACTGGCTGATGCGTTCGGCCAACTCGCCGCCGGTCAGCGTCGTGTCGCCGAGGAACAACACCGGTTTGTCCTTGTTCCGCTTCAACGCTCCCACGGTGAGGTGGCCGGAGTGGATGGGGTGGCGCAGGAGGTCCACCGACGAGCGCTCGCGCGAGGAGTCAACAGCCTGGGTCATGGCCATCACACTAGAACGTGTTCCAGAATGCCTACCCGGTACCCCGGAACTGCCCGGATCCGGCGTACGACGACCTCAGAACCGGGCCGGGACGCGGCCCCGTTCGCGCAACCAGCCCTTCCGCGCGGCCGGGTACCACTTGAACGACGCGGGCACGCCGGGCCAGCCCGTCCGGATCGCGGCGCGGATGGCGCGGTAGCGACGTTCGTCGCCGCGGCTCCACGGAATGTCGAAGCGCTCGCGCACCAGCGGTGGCAGGCCGCCGAAGATGACCAGCCGCATCGGCGGGGCCAGCGCCATGCGCACCGGCAAGGTGGGCAGCAACGCATCGGCCAGCGGACGAAGCCGCGGGTGGGTCGGATAGTCGGGTGAGGCGCTCATGTCCGGGATCGCCGGCCGGCCGATGAACTCGATCAGATAGTCCGACGCCGGGTTGGGCGCCAGCACCTCGCGGCAGTACCGGTCGACCTCGCGCTCGAAGGCGACCCGGTCCGCGGGCACGACACTTCCCGTCATGCCGTAGCGGCGGTACCACTCGCAGCCCTCGGCGTACAACTGCTCGCTTTCGCGCGCGGTGAGCCGGTGCCGATCCCAGTACATCGCGATCCGGTCGACCATGCGCTGAAAGGTCGCATGCGCCCACCAGAACGTCTCGGGGTTCAGGGCGTGGTAGCGGCCGCCGCCCATCCGCGCGTCGAGGGTGCCCTTGATGTCGTGGTGGAAGTCGCGCACGCGCAGACCCGTCGCCTCGGCTTGGGGACCGTCGTACACGGTGCCCAGAATGCCGGGCAGCGAACGGAATACCCGGTCGACGGGGTCGTCGAAGAAGTCGGAATGATCGATCAGGCCCTGTCCGATGGCGGGGTGCATGGTTTGCAGCAGACCCGCGGTGCCGCCCTCGAACGCGATGCGCATGTCCCCGGCCCACCGCCACAGCAGCGAGGACGGTCCGAGCGTGGTGTGCCGTTCAGCGGGGGAGTTGACCGATGCCATGGTGTTGCTCTCCGAAGTACCTGTCCAACGGTGGCGCACTGGACCCTGCACCCCAGGGCTCGGGGTAGGCCCGACCGGGTCGGGTGCGCGAACGCACCTGATGGTGAGCGGTGTCCTTGGCGATGACGGGCATCACCGCCCAGGGTAGTGCGCGCAACGGCTTCGGCCCGCATGCCCTCGCGGCCCCGGGCGAGGTGTGGGCGTCGCGCACCCGCGTCAGCGTCGATTGTGCAACGCCATGGGCGGTCCTTCCCATCGAGCCGGCCCGCTGATCCGAGCGCTAGGAGATGATGATGTCCGTGAGCACCGACGAAGACCGCGAGACTGGCGAGGAACCCGACGAGGGCGACGCTGCAAAGCAGGCCGAAGCTCCCGACACCACCGAGGACAGCGGCGCGGCGCCCGCCGCCCCGAACTGGCGCCGTCGCGCGCTGCGCGCAGCGGTGGCGGCGGCGTTCGTGGTGCTTGCCGCCGCGGTCGGGTTCCTGGGTTGGCAACTGTGGCAGGAGCGGCAGATCACGCAGGCCGGCGAGCAGGCCCGGCAGGCGGCGACCGACTACGCACAGGTCTTGACGAGCATCGATTCGGAGAAGGTCGACGAGAACTTCGACGCGGTGCTCGACGGCGCGACCGGGGAGTTCAAAGACATGTACTCGCAGTCGAGCTCGCAGCTGCGGCAGTTGCTGATCGACAACAAGGCGTCCGCGCACGGGGTCGTGCTGGAATCCGCGGTCCAGTCGGCGACCAAGGACAAGGCGGTCGTGCTGCTGTTCGTCGACCAGTCGGTGTCCAACACCAACGTGCCCGACCCGCGCATCGATCGCAGTCGCATCAAGATGACGATGGAGTACGTCGACGGTCGTTGGCGCGCAAGCAAGGTCGAGCTGCCCTGAGGAGACACGCGATGAGCCTGCTGAGTCGGGCAGTGGCGGTGGCCGCGGTCGCCACGATGGTGGTCGCCGCACCTGTCGCCGAGGCGTCGGCGCCCTCGTTCTGTGACGAGCTGGGCGGGCAGTGGGACGGCCAGTACTGCCGCACGGCGGTGCCCTCCGAACGAAAGGCCGTCCGCGACATCAAGATCGCCATCCCCGGCGATCTCGTCGACAATCCGGTGACGGGTCCGGTCATCCGGGATTACCTCGGCACGCTGATGAACAACTGGAAAACCGCGGCCACCAAGATGGTCGCGGACAGTTTCGGGGAGGGTAACTACCAGATCTTCCGCCGCGGCGACGTTCTCAGCGTCGTGTTCCGCGAGACTTATCACGCCGACGGGCCGGACTTCAACAATGCGTACCGCACGTTCACCTTCGACATGGCCGACGGCCGGCGGCTGCAGTTGGCCGATCTGGTCAAGCCCGGGTTGGATCCGCTGACCGCGATCGCGCCGCTGGCGCAACCGTTCGTCGAGCAGGCACTCGATGCCGCCCCGCCGCCGCACCAGCCGGGCACGTACCCGTTCGCGATTGACCGCTGGAGCCCCGACAAGGTCTACTCCGGCGCATACAAGGCGTGGGCGCTGACGCCCGACGAGCTGGTCATCTACATGCCGGACTATCCGGTGGCCCACGATCGGCCGATCGACTTCACCCCGGGCATCATGCAGTGGTCGATGGACGGCGGCACCGTACAGGCGCACATCCCGCTCACCGCGCTGGCACCGATACTGCGCCCCGAGTTCGGCGGCCGATAGCCCCCGTGCGCTGAGGGGAGATCAGCAGCGTGCCGCCAAACTGCATTCCGGCAGGTGTGCCGTCGAACTTTCGGTGACAAAACGCAGTTTCACGGCAACGGCACCAGCGCCTAGCCCAGCCGGTCCGCGTCCGCTCGCGCTTGCGCGGCGATCTTCTCGGCCAGCTCGGCCTTCCACCGGATCTCCTTTTGGACCCACGGATTGTCCTGCGGAAACTCGAAGGTCTCCGCCACGCGCCGCACTTCGATCTTGACGCCCTTGCCCAGCGGCACCTTCCTCGCCCACTGCTTGGCCTCGTCCTTCGACGACACCTCGAGGATCCAGAACCCGTTGAACACGTCGGCGCCGGGGTACGGGCCGTCGGTGACCGTCGGCGGGTCGGCGTTGAAGTCGACGACGAAGCCCTCCTCGGGTCCTGTCAGGCCCTCGCCGGCCCGTAGGACGCCGGCCGTGATGAGCTGCTCGTTGAAGCGGCCCATCTCCTCGAAGATCTGGTCGAAGTCGATGTCGGCCTCCGCCATCGCGGCCTCGGCCTCCGCGGTGGACCGCATGATCAGCATGTAGATCGCCATTGGGGTGTCTCCTTGGGTAGTGCACGTGTTGACAAAAAGACCGACTCGCCCCGGCGAGATTTCTCATCGCAGTTCGCAACGGCCTGCAAAGATGACCGGATGCCGACCGCTGACCTCGTCCTACGGGGCACCGTGCTCACCGTCGACGAGAACCGACCCACTGCGCAGGCGCTGGCGGTGTCCGAGGGCCGCATCGTCGCCGTCGGCAGCAGCGCCGACGTCGAGAGCTGGGTCGGCCCGGAAACCCGACAGCTCGACGTCGAGGGCTGCGTGATGCCGGGATTCGTTGAAGCACACGGGCACCCGCTGATGGAGGCGATGGTGCTCTCGGACGCCATGGCCGATATCCGGCCGGTGACGCTGCGCGACGCGGACGCCGTCGTCGCCGCGGTCCGCGCCGAGGTCACCGCCCGCGGCGCCGAGGGTGCCTACCTCAACGGTTGGGATCCGCTTCTGCAGCAAGGGCTCCCGGAACCGACGTTGGCGTGGCTGAACGCGATGGCGCCCGATTCGCCGCTGGTGATCGTGCACAACTCCGGGCACAAGGCGTATTTCAACACCGCCGCCGCCGCCCGCGCGGGCCTGACCCGCGACACCCCGGATCCCAAGGGCGCCAGCTACGGCCGCGCCGCCGACGGTGAACTCGACGGCACCGCCGAGGAGATAGGCGCGGTGTTCTCGCTGCTGACAGGCGCGATCCAGCCCGACGACTATCCGGCGATGCTGCACGCCGAACTGGGCCGGCTCAACCGGGCCGGCCTGACCACGTGTTCGGAGATGGCGTTCGACCCCGCGTTTCGTCCCGTCGTGGCGCAGATGCGCGAGGAGCTCACCGTGCGGCTGCGGGTCTACGAGATCTCCAACGCCCAGATGGCCACCGACGCGGTCCCCGACAACGGCGACGACCTGTTCCGGCAGCCCGGCATCAAGATCTGGGTCGACGGCTCGCCGTGGGTCGGCAACATCGACCTGTCGTTTCCGTACCTGGATACCGACGCCACCCGCATCATCGGCGTCACACCCGGATCGTGCGGCTGCGCGAACTACACCGCCGAGCAGCTGACCGAGATCGTCGGCGCCTACTTCCCGCGCGGCTGGCAGCTGGCCTGCCACGTCCACGGCGACGTCGGCGTCGACACCATCCTCGATGTGTACGAAGACGTGCTGCGCCGGCATCCGCGCACCGACCACCGGCTGCGCCTCGAACACGTCGGCGCCATCCGCCCCGAGCAGCTGCAGCGCGCCCACGACCTCGGCGTCACGTGCAGCATCTTCGTCGACCAGATCCACTACTGGGGCGACGTGATCGTGGACGGCCTGTTCGGCCCCGAACACGGAAACCGGTGGATGCCCTGCGGTTCGGCGGTCGCCACCGGGATGCGCATCTCGCTGCACAACGATCCGCCGGTCACCCCCGAGGAGCCGCTGCGCAACATCAGCGTGGCCGTCACGCGCACCGCGCCCAGCGGCCGGGTGCTCGGCGCCGAGGAGCGGCTCACCGTCGAACAGGCGATCTGCGCGCAGACCATCGACGCCGCCTACCAACTGTTCGCCGACGACATCGTCGGATCCCTGGAAGTCGGCAAGTACGCCGACATGGTGGTGCTGTCGGCCGACCCGCGTGCGGTGCCGCCCGAACAGATCGCCGATCTGGAGGTTCGCGCAACTTTCCTGGCTGGCGCGCAGGTTTATGGCACGCTCTGAACATGTCTGACCTGGCTGACCCGCGTTTCCTCGACGAACGAACCGCCCACTGGGCTCAAACCAAGCCCGGTTCCGAGGCAATGACGTACCTGGACCGCACCTGGACCTGGGCGCAATGGAACGATCGGGTGCGTCGGCTCGCCGGCGCGCTGACCGAGCGCGGCGTCCAACGCGGCGACGTGGTGGCGTTCCTGGACAAGAACCATCCCGCCTGCGTGGAGCTGACGCTGGCCGCGGCGTCGTTGGGCGCGGCCAACGCGATCATCAACTTCCGGCTGGCCGCCGACGAACTCGACTACGTGCTCAACGACTCCGACGCCAAGCTGCTGATCGTCGGATCCGAACTCAAGCCGGGCATCGACAAGATCCGCGACAAACTCACCAACATCGAACACGTCATCGAGGTGACACCCGAAGGCGGGGACGGCGACGAGTACGAGGCGATGCTGGCCTCGGCGACGCCGGTGAACCGCGGCGCCGACGTGACACCCGACGACGTGGCCATCATCATGTACTCCTCGGGCACGACCGGGCGCCCCAAAGGCGTTGAGCTGACACAGGCCAACATCATCGCGCACACCATCAACGCGCACGAGGGCTTCGACTTCGACGACGGCGACAAGAGCATGGTGTCGATGCCGCTGTTCCACGTCGGCGGTTCGTCCTACGTGCAGTTCGGCCTGCACGACGGGGTGCCGAGCGTGATGACGCGCGAGGTCGACGGCGTCTCGCTGGCCGGCGCGATCCTCAAGGGCGCCAACAGGACCTTCCTGGTACCCGCGGTGCTGGCCAAGGTGCTGGAGTCCGGCGAGGACGCGGTGAAACTGTTCGGCGCGCTCAAGACGTTCGCCTACGGCGCGTCGCCGATGCCACTGCCGCTGTTGCGGGAGGCATTGAAAGCGTGGCCGGACACCGAGTTCATGCAGGTGTACGGGCTCACCGAGGTGTGCGGGGTGATCAGCCACCTGCTGCCCGAGGTGCACCGCGATCCCGGCCGCCAAGAACGGCTGTCCAGCGCGGGCACCTTGGTGCCCAACGCCGAAGTGCGCGTCGTCGACCCGGACACACTGGAAGACGTGCCGGCCGGCCAGCAGGGCGAATTGTGGTTCCGCTCACCACAGTTGATGAAGGGCTACCACAACAAGCCGGAGGCCACGGCCGAGGCGATCACCCCCGACGGCTGGTTCCGCACCGGTGACGTGGGCCGCGTCGATGACGGCGGCTACATCTTCGTCGAGGACCGGCTCAAGGACATGATCATCTCCGGCGGTGAGAACATCTACTCCATCGAGGTCGAGCGGGTGATGGCCGAGCATCCCGCGGTCACCGACGTCGCGATCATCGGCATCCCCGACGACAAGTGGGGTGAGGTCGTCAAAGCCGTTGTCTCTCTTGAGGGCTCGGCCACGCCCGAGGAGCTGATCGCGTGGTGCCGTGAACGGCTGGCAGCCTACAAGTGCCCCAAGAGCGTCGACATCGCCGACGAGTTGCCGCGCAACCCGACCGGCAAGATCCTCAAGAAGGAACTGCGCAAGCCGTACTGGGAGGGCCGCGACCGGGCGACGGTGTAGGGCTGCGCTACTGGCGCACCGGGATCGCGATCTCGTTGCGGCGGCGGAACGGTACCGTCCATGGCGGGTCGTAGAACCAGGACTGGGCCGGTCCGTCCGCCTCGATCCCGTTGGCGCGCAGCGTCTCCGAAAGGTCCTCGGTCCGATCGGCGACGGCGCGCGGACTGCGGTCACCGCTGAACCGCAACACCGCGACCGTCTCACCGGGCACCGTCACCAGCCGCACCTTGTCGTCATCGGGGGCGGGCAGCGTGTCCAGCGTCCACTTCGCCGGCATGTAGAACCGGATCGTCGACTGCCTGCCGTCGCGGGCCTGCGCCACCGGCGCCGTCATCGCGATCTTCTCGCGCGCCTGCTGGCTGACCGGCGCGGTCATCGCGATCGTCTCGTCGCGGTGGTTGCCGCCGAAGATGTAGCCGGCGAGTCGGCGGAAGCCGATGTTCCTGGCGCGTTCTTCGTCCTCGGTCACGGTGGTCTCAGCCGCGACCCGGGGACCGTACCGGCGGATCTCCACGTTGTCGGTGAGCTTGGTGGCCACGTAATGCGGCTCCTCGGTGCCGACCCGGATGCCCACGATCGACAACACCGATTCGCCGACCTGACGGGGAATCTCGAGCAGCCGCATCATCGTCGGCTCAACATCGCGGTGGTGGGCGGCACAGTTCTCCTCGGGGCCTAAGTGTTCGTCCAAGAATTTGCCGGTTGCGCCGAGAATTAAACATCGGCCGTGGGGCAGGATGGACGACGTGCCCGGCCTCGACGACATCCTCGACCGTCTGCATGTCGTCGCGCTGCCCATGCGAGTTCGGTTCCGCGGCATCACTGTTCGCGAGGTCGCGCTGATCGACGGGCCCGCCGGGTGGGGCGAGTTCGGCGCGTTCCTCGAATACCGGCCGCCTGAGGCCGCGCACTGGCTGGCCTCGGCCGTGGAGGCCGCCTACCAGCCGTCGCCGCCGAAGCACCGCGACCGCATCCCGATCAACGCCACCGTGCCCGCCGTCGCCGCCGCGGCCGTCCCCGAGGTGCTGGATCGGTTTCCCGGGGCGAAAACGGCGAAGGTGAAGGTCGCCGAACCGGGGCAGACGCTGGCCGACGACGTCGCGCGCGTCAACGCGGTGCGCGCGCACATCCGCACGGTGCGCGTCGACGCCAACGGCGGCTGGACGGTCGCCGAGGCGCTCACCGCCGCCGCCGCGTTGACCGCCGACGGCCCGCTGGAGTACCTAGAGCAGCCGTGCGCGACGGTCGCGGAGTTGGCCGAGTTGCGCCGCCGCGTCGACGTGCCGATCGCCGCCGACGAGAGCATCCGCAAGGCCGACGACCCACTGCACGTGGTGCGCGCCGGAGCCGCCGACGTCGCGGTGCTCAAGGTGGCACCGCTGGGCGGCGTCGCGCGGATGCTGGACATCGCCGCGCAGATCGACATCCCGATCGTGGTGTCGTCCGCGCTGGACTCGGCCGTGGGGATCGGACGCGGGTTGCTGGCCGCCGCGGCGCTGCCCGAACTGCGCCACGCGTGCGGGCTGGGCACCGGCGGGTTGTTCGTCGAGGACGTCGCCGAACCGCCGCGGGCCGTCGACGGCACGCTGCCGGTCGGGCCCGTCGTCCCCGATCCGGCCCGGCTCGAGGCGCTGGCCGCCCCACCCGACCGCAGGCGGTGGTGGATCGACCGGATCCGGGCCTGCCACGCGGTCGTGTCCTAATTTGTGGGGCACGTGGCATAGACGCCACGTCGGTGGTGCAGAACACTGATCACGTGCGATCGGTACTCATCCTCGGCTACCCGGGCGTCCAGGCCCTCGACCTGGTCGGCCCGCACGAGGTGTTCACCGGCGCCGCGATGTACCTGCAGGCCCACGGCCGCGACGGCTACCAGGTGCGCGTCGCCACCGCGGACGGCGAACCGGCGACCACCGGGACCGGTCTGGCCTTCGTCGCCCAACCGTTACCCGACCCGCGCGAACCCGTCGACACCGTGATCCTGCCCGGCGGGTACGGCGTGGACGAGGCCCGCGCCAACCCCGACGTCATCGCCTGGGTTCAGGTCGTCGCGCAGCACGCGCGCCGCGTCGTCAGCGTCTGCACCGGCGCGTTCCTGGCCGCGCAGGCCGGTCTTCTCGACGGCTGCCCGGCCACCACGCACTGGGCGTTCGCCGACCGGTTGGCCCGCGAGTTCCCCTCGGTGGCCGTCGATCCCGAGCCGATCTTCGTGCGCAGCAGCCCGCAGGTCTGGACCGCGGCGGGCGTCAGCGCCGGCATCGACCTGGCGCTGTCGCTGGTCGAAGACGACCACGGCACCGACGCCGCGCAGACCGTCGCGCGCTGGCTGGTGATGTACCTGCGCAGGCCCGGCGGGCAGACCCAGTTCGCCGCGCCGGTGTGGATGCCGCGCGCCAAACGCGCACCGATCCGGCAGGTGCAGGAAGCCATCGAATCCGAACCCGGTGGGCTGCACAGCGTTCCGGAGCTGGCGCGCCGCGCCGCGATGAGCCCGCGCCACTTCACTAGGGTGTTCACCGAGGAGGTGGGGGAGGCGCCGGGGGCCTACGTCGAACGGATCCGCACCGAGGCCGCGCGCCGTCAGCTCGAGGAGACCGACGACACCGTCACCGCGATCGCCGCGCGCTGCGGTTTCGGCACCGCGGAAACGTTGCGCCGCAACTTCGTTCGCCGGCTCGGCGTATCCCCCGACCAGTACCGCAAGACGTTCGCCTGACAAGGAGATGACATGCAGATCGCGATCATGGTGTACCCCGGCTACACCGCGCTGGACTTCATCGGCCCCTACGAGGTGCTGCGCAACCTGCCCGACACCGAGGTGCGGTTCGTCTGGCACGAACCGGGTCCCGTCGCCGCCGATTCAGGGGTGCTGCTCATCGGCGCGACGCACTCGTTCGACGAGACGCCGTCTCCGGATCTGGTCCTGGTACCCGGCGGCGGGTCGACGTTCGAGCACGCCCGCGACGAGAAGGTGCTCGACTGGGTCCGGCGCGTTCATGAGACGTCCACCTGGACGACGTCGGTGTGCTCGGGCTCGGTGATCCTGGCCGCGGCCGGTCTGCTGGCGGGCCGGCGGGCCACCTCGCACTGGATGGCGCTGCCGACGCTGAAGGCGTTCGGCGTCGAACCGGTCGGCGATCAGCGGATCGTGCGGGAGGGCAAGATCGTCACCGCGGCGGGGGTGTCGGCAGGCATCGACCTGGCGATGTGGCTGTGCGGGCAGATCGGCGGGGAGGCCAAGGCCAAGGCGGTGCAGCTGGTGATCGAGTACGACCCGCAGCCGCCGTTCGACTCCGGGCACACCTCCAAGGCGTCGGTGGCCACCAAGGCGGCCGCGTCGGCGCTGCTGACCCGCGACATGGTCAAACAGCACCAGTTGGCGCCGTCGATGAAGCTGGTCTGGAGCGCGGCGCTCAAACGGGCGATTTCGGCGCGCTAACGCCCCGCCAGCGTCCGTGAGCGCGCCGAAATCGCCGAGCGGATGGCGGCGAGAACCCGCTGGGGGTACTCGACGAGGTCTAGCCAGGTAAAGCGCAGCACCTGCCAGCCGTGCAGGATCAGATAGTTCTGGCGTCTTCTGTCGTGCTGGAACGCCTGCTGGTCACTGTGGAACGCCCAGCCGTCGACCTCGATCGCGATCTTGAGTTCGCGAAATGCGACGTCGATCGTGTACGGGCCGCACGGATGGTTGGCCTGCCATCCGGTGACGCCTGCGCTGCGGAGCAGCTTGAGTAGCAGCCGCTCCGCCTCCGACCGGGCGCCATCGGAGGCCGCGTACAACAGGCGGCGTGCCCGAGGCGAGCCGTATCGCCCCTTGTTGCGCAGGTGCGCACGCCACAACTGGCGCAGGGTGACATGGCGTTGCAGCGCAGAGTCCAGCAACCCGACGCCGCCACCGCGCTGCACCGCAGCTTCCACGACGGTCAGGTCCAACGCCGTCAGCCGAAGTCCGCTGTGCTCGACGACATCGGATATCCCGAGGTCGCGCCGTCGCACCCGGCATCCGGCACGGCTGCGTCCGTGACTGTTGCGGGGGACCGTCACCTCGACGATGTCGGGAGCAAACCTGGTCAGACCGTGCCACCATGCGGCCGCGAGACCGCTTGCCGCGGCCTGAGAGCCGTAACCCCATACCGCCGCGCGGATACGTGCTGCGTCGGTGAACGGTCGGTCCGCTGCGAAATACACGCCGCGCGTGCAACGGCGCCAATGCCCGGAGGACACGCGTCGCTGCACGGCCTTCTGGCTCAGGCCGGCGTGACGGGCCTGGGCCAGCGTGATCACGCCGTCATGTCGGCGCAAGAAGTCGTCGATCATGACTCTTCGGACGCACACCAACCTCGGGCGGTTCCATCCCCGTGCGATTTCGGCGCGCTGACGCCCCGCCAGCGTCCGTGAGCGCGCCGAAATCGCCACCAAGTACCGTCGTCAGCGTGAATTTGGCCTATGACGACCGCGGTAGCGGTCCCGCTGTGGTGTTCATCGCCGGTCGCGGCGGTGCGGGCCGGACCTGGCATCTGCACCAGGTCCCTGAGTTCCAGCGGGCCGGCTATCGCTGCATCACCTTCGACAACCGTGGCGTCGGCGCCACCGAACAGGCCAGCGGGTTCACCATCGAGACGATGGTGGGCGACACTGCGGCGCTGATCGAGAAGCTCGACGCGGCGCCCGCACGGCTCGTCGGCGTGTCGATGGGCTCGTTCATCGCCCAGGAACTCATGCTGTCGCGCCCCGAACTCGTCGACCGCGCGGTGCTGATGGCCACCCGCGGCCGCACCGACCGCACCCGCGAGTTCTTCCGCAGCGCCGAGTGGGAGCTGACCGAGTCCGGTGTCCGGTTGCCGCCCAGCTATGACGCCAAAGTCCGGCTGCTGGAAAGCTTTTCGCCGAAGACCCTCAACGACGACGCCAAGGTCCGCGACTGGATCGACATGTTCATGATGTGGCCGACCAAGCCGACGCCGGGGCTGCGGACCCAGCTGGGCGTCGGGCCCGACGGCAACCGGTTACTGGCGTACCGCGTCATCACGAACCCCGCGCTGGTCATCGGGTTCTCCGACGACGTGGTGCTGCCGCCGCACCTGGGCCGCGAGGTGGCCGACGCCATGCCCAACGGCCGCTTCCTGGAGATTCCCGACGCCGGGCACCTGGGCTTCATCGAACAACCGCAGATGGTCAACGAGGCGGTGCTGAAGTTCTTCGCCGATAGTCTGGAGTCGTGAACCCATCGACCGCGCAGGCCCGCGTGGTCGTCGACGAACTCATTCGCGGCGGCGTGCAAGACGTCGTGCTGTGCCCGGGGTCGCGCAACGCACCGTTGGCGTTCGCTCTGCACGACGCCGACCGGGCCGGCCGCCTGCGGCTGCACGTGCGCATCGACGAGCGCACGGCGGGGTATCTGGCGATCGGGTTGGCCGTGGCCGAGCAGGCGCCGGTGTGCGTGGCGATGACGTCGGGCACCGCGGTGGCCAATTTGGGCCCGGCGGTGGTGGAGGCCAACTACGCCCGGGTGCCGCTGATCGTGCTGAGCGCCAACCGGCCCTACGAGCTGCTGGGCACCGGCGCCAACCAGACCTTCGAGCAGCTCGGCTACTTCGGCACCCAGGTGCGCGCGTCGATCAGCCTGGGCCTCGCTGAGGAGGCGACCGAGCGGATGGCCGAGCTCAACGCCCAGTGGCGGTCGGCGACGTGCCGAGTCCTGGTGGCGGCCACGGGATCCCGGTCGGCCAACGCGGGCCCGGTGCAGTTCGACATTCCGCTGCGCGAGCCGCTGGTGCCCGGCGCCAGTGAGAGCCCCGACACCCGCGGCTACGCGCTCGACGGCAGGCCCGGCGGCAAGCCGTGGACCTACACCCCGCCGGTCACCTTCGACCAGCCGCTGGACATCGACCTCACGCCGGACACCGTCGTCATCGCGGGCCACGGCGCGGGCGAGCACCCCAACCTGGCGGCGCTGCCCACGGTCGCCGAGCCGACGGCGCCGGCTGCCGCCAACCCGCTGCATCCGCTGGCGTTGCCGCTGATCCACCCCAAACAGGTCGTCATGCTGGGCCGCCCCACCCTGCACCGGCCGGTGTCGGCCCTGCTGGCCGATCCGTCGGTGCCGGTGTACGCGTTGACGACGGGCCCCCGCTGGCCCGATGTCTCCGGGAATTCGCAGGCCACCGGCACCCGCGCCGTCACCTCGGGCGCACCGCATCCGGGCTGGCTGAAGCGCTGCGCAGAATTCAATCGGCATGCGTTCGACGCGGTCCGCGGCCAGCTCAAGGCGCATCCGCTGACCACCGGGCTGCACGTGGCCGCCGCGGTCGCCGACGCGCTGAGGCCCGGGGACCAGCTGGTGCTCGGCGCGTCCAACCCGGTGCGCGACGCGGCGTTGGTGGGGTTGACCACCCAGGGCATCAAGGTGCGCTCCAACCGCGGCGTGGCCGGTATCGACGGCACGGTGTCGACGGCGATCGGGGCGGCGCTGGCACATGAGCGGGCCACCGCCGCCGGCAGCGGCCGCACGATCGCGCTGATCGGTGATCTGACTTTCGTGCACGACAGCTCGGGGCTGTTGATCGGGCCGACGGAGCCCACGCCGCGCAACCTGACCATCGTGGTGTCCAACGACAACGGCGGCGGCATCTTCGAACTGCTCGAGCAGGGCGATCCGCGGTTCTCCGACGTGTCGTCACGGATCTTCGGCACCCCGCACGACGTGGACGTGGGCGCGTTGTGCCGGGCGTATCACGTGGAGAGCCGCCAGCTCGAGGTCGACGACCTGGCCGATGCCTTCGCCGAGCCGTTCGAGGGGATGCGGGTGCTGGAGGTGAAGGCTGACCGGTCCTCGTTGCGGGCATTGCACGCGTCGATCAAGGCGGCGCTGTGAACCTCAGCGAGCTCAGGCACCCGATCACGTTGGTGCACAACGTGTTTCCGAACCTGTCGGCTGATCCCAATGGGTCGCGCACTCAGCGGGTGTTCCGGCGGATCCGCATCGTGATCGTGATCGTGGCGTGCCTGGTGACGCTGCAGTCGGTGCTGATGGTGTTGGGCGCGTGGCGCAACGACCGCCAGATCGAACGGCACATGGGTGTCGCGGAGGCCGAGGTGCTCAGCGCGGGGCCGCGGCGGTCGACGATCGAGTTCGTCACCCCCGACCGCGTGACATACCGACCGGAGTTGGGAGTGCTGTACCCGTCGGAGTTGGAGACGGGGATGCGCATCTATGTCGAATACGACGTGAACAACCCGGATCTGGTGCGGGTGCAGGACCGTAACGCGTCGCTGGCGATCATCCCGGCCGGTTCGATCGCGGTGGTGTGCTGGCTGATCGCGGGCGTGGCGCTGGCGGGCTCCAGCCTGGCCCAGCGTCACCTCACGCGCCGGAAGGGACAACCGGGCGGGGAAGCGCCCGACGATCCCGGCGCGGCGAGTGCTCAGGACTGGACGAGGTTCACCAACCAGTCGTCGTCGTAGATGTCGATCCGCTCGTCGTGGACCAGGTCGTAAACCGTTGGTGTACCGGTGCTCAACGGATCGATCTGATAGAGGTACTGAAAATTGGTCACCTCCATGTCGGCGATGTTCACCGCTGAGCCACCGGTAGCGACGCGCTTGACCGCGCTCTCGGGAAGCTGGGCAGCCCTTGCCATCTCGGCCATTTCATCGTCGCTGGGGCCTTGGCCGCCGGGCT
The DNA here is from genome assembly GCF_019645835.1 of Mycolicibacterium holsaticum DSM 44478 = JCM 12374. Lineage (NCBI taxonomy): Bacteria > Bacillati > Actinomycetota > Actinomycetes > Mycobacteriales > Mycobacteriaceae > Mycobacterium > Mycolicibacterium holsaticum. The sequence continues at coordinate 4,715,364 of NZ_CP080998.1, read as the reverse complement.
GCTGGTGTGCCCACAGCTCCTCGACGAACCGTTGGAACTCCGCGCCGGTCGCGTCGGCGTCCGCGGCCAGGAACAGCGCGTTGCTCACCCGCGCGGAATGTCCGTCGGTCTCGTCGTCCAGAAACGTCAGCGGACGGTAGGTGACCTTCAACTGTCCGACGCCGATGTAGTAGGCGAGCTGATCGCCGAAATCGGCCTGCAGATCCGCGCAGTGCGGGCACTGCGGTTCGGTGAAGATCTCGATACGGGCGGGCGCGTTCTCGAATCCGGCGACGACGCCGAAGCCGTCCTGGCTCACCTCGACCGGCGGTTTCTGCGGATCGGGCTGTGCGGTGCCCGCGACGTGTCTGGTGCACCCGGCCGCGACGAGCATCACCGCGACCGCCAGCAGCGCCAGGATCCGGGATACCCGCATGTCAACCGCCTTTCCAGTGGGCAGCCTACTTGACAAAACACCCCAGGTCTTCGCCCGCTGTACGCCGCGACGCAACCTCGCCGACAACCACCGCTGCGACCATTTCGGCGTGCGCGTTGCCATCGTCGCAGAGTCCTTCCTCCCCAACGTCAACGGCGTCACGAACTCGGTGCTGCGGGTGCTCGAGCACCTTCGCCGCACCGGACACGAGGCCCTCGTCATCGCCCCCGACACCCCGCGCGGTCAGCCTCCCGCCGATCGCGTGCACGACGGTATCCGGGTGCACCGGGTGCCCTCGCGGATGTTCCCCGCCGTCAACTCGCTACCGCTCGGCGTCCCGCGGCCCCGGATGCTCGGCGTGCTGCGCGGATTCGACCCTGACATCGTGCATCTGGCGTCCCCGGCGCTGCTCGGCTACGGCGGGCTGCACGCGGCCCGGCGCCTGGGTGTGCCGGCCGTCGCGGTATTCCAAACCGACATCGCCGGTTTCGCGCGAAGCTACGGTGTCGGGTTCACCGCCCGGGCCGCGTGGGCGTGGACCCGGCACCTGCACAGCCGCGCTGACCGCACCCTGGCGCCGTCCACCGCCGCAATGGAAGACCTGAGCGCACACCGCGTTCCCCGGGTGCACAAGTGGGCGCGCGGTGTCGACATCACCGGGTTCGCGCCGTCGGGACGCGACGACACGCTGCGCCGCAGCTGGTCACCGCACGGCAAACCCATCGTCGGTTTCGTCGGGCGCCTGGCGCCGGAAAAGCACGTCGAACGGTTGGCGGTGCTGGACGCCCGCGACGACCTGCAACTCGTCGTCGTCGGTGACGGTATAGCCCGAGCCAAACTCCAAACCGCTTTGCCTTCAGCGATTTTCACCGGCGCACTGTACGGTGCGCAACTGGCGACGGCCTACGCGTCGATGGACGTGTTCGTCCATCCCGGCGAGCACGAAACGTTCTGCCAGGCCGTTCAGGAGGCGATGGCTTCTGGCCTGCCCGTCGTCGCCCCGAACGCCGGCGGACCGCGCGACCTGGTCGCTTCCTACCGCACCGGGCTGCTGCTCCCCGTCGACGAGTTCGAGGCCAAGCTACCCGCCGCCGTCGATCACCTGATCGCCGAGCGGGCACGCTACTCGGCCGCCGCTCGCCGCAGCGTGCTCACCCGCACCTGGCCCGTCATCTGCGACGAGTTGCTCGAGCACTACGACGACGTGCTCGGCCGCCGCCGCCGCGAAGCCGCCTGATGCTCAGCCCTGCGCGTCGATGGCGACCGGCTGCCACTGCTCCCAGGTCTTGATCCGGTTCTCGTACTCGGCCTTGATCATCTCCAGCCCGTACTCACCGAAAAACACTCGCAGCGGCGGGTTTTCGGCATCAATGACCTTGAGTAGCGCCCGGGCCGTCGCCCTGGGGTCACCGGGTTTGGCGACGCGCTGGCTGCGGATCCGGTCGGCCTCCTCGTGCACCTCTTTGTAGTCGGGCAGCGGATCCGAGCGCCGCGCCGATGCCCCGCTCCAGTCGGTGGAGAAGCCGGCCGGCTCGATCAACGTGACGTGGATGCCGAACGGGGCCACCTCCTGCGCCAGCGCCTGCGAGAAGCCCTCCAGCGCCCACTTGGAGGCGTGGTAGAGCCCGAGGTTCTGAAACGCCGCCACCCCGCCGATCGACGACACCTGGATGATGTGCCCGCTGCGCTGGGCCCGCAGGTACGGCAGCGCGGCCTGGGTCACCCACAGCGCACCGAACACGTTGGTCTCGATCTGATCGCGCGCTTCCCGTTCGCTGACCTCCTCGACGAAACCGAAGTGGCCGTACCCGGCGTTGTTGACCACGACGTCGAGCCGCCCGAAGTGGTCGTGGGCCTGCTTGACCGCGGCGAAGTCCGCCTCGCGATCGGTGACATCCAGCTGCAGCGGCAGCAGCGCAGCGCCGTACTCCCGGGAAAGATCGTCCAGGGTGGCGAGGTTGCGCGCCGTCGCGGCGACCTTGTCACCACGCTGCAGGGCCGCCGTCGCCCACTCGCGGCCGAACCCGCGCGATGTCCCGGTGATGAACCAAACCTTTTCGCTCATGTCCTTAATATGCCCCCGACGTGGCTTCGCATTCCCGGCTTCGCCGGGTTCACAGGTAGCGTCGTCGCCGTGAGCCGCGCGACGCTGGAAAAAGACCCGCACGAGGTCGCATCGATGTTCGATGCGGTCGCGCGCCGCTACGACCTCACCAACACGGTGTTGTCGCTGGGTCAGGACCGGTTCTGGCGGCGTGCGACGCGCGCGGCGCTGCGGATCGGGCCGGGCGACAAGGTTCTCGACCTGGCGGCGGGCACAGCGGTGTCGACGGTGGAGCTGGCGGCCTCGGGCGCGTGGTGTGTGGCCGCGGACTTCAGCGTGGGCATGCTGGCCGCCGGCCGCCAGCGCGACGTGCCCAAGGTGGCAGGCGACGCCACCCGGTTGCCGTTCGCCGACGGCGTTTTCGACGCGGTGACGATCAGTTTCGGGCTGCGCAACGTGGTCAACCACACCGCCGGGCTGCGCGAGATGGCGCGCGTGACCCGCCCGGGCGGGCGGCTGGTGGTGTGTGAGTTCTCGACGCCGACGAACCGGCTGATCGCAACGGCGTACAAGGAGTACCTCATGCAGGCTTTGCCGCGAATCGCCCGCACGGTGTCGTCGAACCCGGAAGCCTACGTCTACCTCGCCGAGTCGATCCGCGCATGGCCCGACCAACCCGCCCTGGCCCGCGAGATTGCCGACGCCGGGTGGTCGTCGGTGCGGTGGCGCAACCTCACCGGCGGAATCGTGGCACTGCACGCCGCGACCAAGCCTTAGCTGCGCCACGGCGTGTCGCGACCCCGTCACGCAGAATCAGCATTAACTTAGCGGCATGTCGGGTGATGCTCCACACCCTCACCTGTCTCGCAGGACGTTCCTCGTCGGAACCGCCACCGCGGCAGCGTTGGCGTCCATGCCGCCGCGAGCCCACGCCGCCCCCGGTAAGACGGTCGCGGTGTTCGGCGCGGGTATCGCGGGGTTGACCGCCGCGCACGAGCTCGTCGACCGCGGCTACCAGGTCACCGTCTACGAACGCAGGGAACTCGGCGGAAAGGCCCGCTCGATACCGGTCCCGAACTCCGGTGCCACCCCGCTGCCCGGCGAACACGGCTTCCGGTTCTTTCCCGGCTTCTACCGCAACGTCACCAACACGATGCGCCGAATCCCGTTCCCCGGCAACCGGAACGGCACCTGGGACAACCTGACCAGGGCGACGTCGTATCTGCATTCCGGGCTGGGCCGCGCGGATCTTACTGTGCCGCTGCCGCTTCCACTTCCCACGATTCCCAATCCGATCACCCCCCAGGTTTTCATCGAATCGGTCACCGCGGTGTTCGAGACGTTGTTCCGGCTGCCTCCGCTTGAGGCGGTGTACGCCGCGCAGAAGCTCGCCGTCTACGTCACCAGCAGCGCCGAACGCAAGCTCGGCCAGTGGGAGAACATGACGTGGGAGGACTACATCGGGGCCAATCGAAAGTCCCGCGAATACAACCGCTATCTGGCCGACGGCATCATCCGAAACCTGGCCGCCTCCAAATCCAAAGACGCCAGCGCCCATTCGATCGGCCTGGTCGGCGAAGCCTCGGTCTGGTCCATCCTGATGTTCGGAAACGACATCGACGGCAAGGGTTTCGACCGGGTGCTCAACGGCCCGACGAGCTCGCAGTGGCTGGACCCCTGGATCGAGCACCTGCGCGATCAGGGTGTGCAGTTCCGGGTCGGGCAGGCGCTGGCGCGCTTTACCCCCAACGGCAGGCACATCGAATCGGCCACCGTCGTCAGCCAGGGCGGCATACCGCAACCCGTCGTCGCCGACTGGTACATCTCGGCCGTGCCGTGCGAAAAGCTCGCCACCGTCTTGACCGACGACGTCATCGAGGCCGACCCGCAGCTGGCCAACATCGCGCTGCTGCGCACCGAGTGGATGAACGGCCTGATGTTCTACCTCAAGGAACGGGTGGACGTCACCAAGGGCCACGTCAACTACGTCGACACCGGCTGGGCGATCACGTCGATCAGCCAGGAGCAGTTCTGGAAGAAAAGCCTCACCGAATACGGCGACGGCACCGTCAAGGACTGTATGTCGGCGATCATCTCGGACTGGAGCACGCCGGGCAACTTCAACGGCAAGAGCGCCCGCGACTGCACACCCGAGGAGGTCGCCCATGAGGCGTGGCAACAGATCAAGGCCCACCTCAACGACACCGGCAAGGTCGTCGACGACGACATGGTGCACTCGTGGTTCCTGGACCCGGCGATCATCGGCTCGGGCACCCCGGATGTGCGCAACGACGAACCGCTGTTCATCCAGGATCCGGGCTCGTGGCATCGCAGGCCGAACGCGGTGACGGGGATCGACAACCTGTTCCTGGCGGGCGACTGGGTCAAGACCGATCAGAACGTCACGACGATGGAAGGCGCCAACGAGGGCGGGCGTTACGCGGCCAACGGGGTGCTGCAGGCATCGGGCTACAACGGCGACATGGTCAAGATCGTCGAGTTGTTCCAGGCGCCGTGGTGGGGCCCGTTCAAGGAGCTCGACCGCGGCCGCTACCGCTCGGGTCTGCCGCACGCGCTGGACATCTTCGACTCCAGATGGCCGACCAAATAGCCCAGGTAGCACCACAACAACGCTGCCTCGTTGTACGGTCGCGAAATGTACGGACGTCTGGCAGACCCCGAATCCACACTCGGCACCGATCCGCGCGCTGATCCGCGCATGGTCAAGGCGTTCGCGCCGTTCGGCCTCGACGGCCGCCTCCCGGCTGCGCCGCTGACCGTCGACTCGCCGCTGGCGGACCGGCTCGAGTACGCCGCGATCAACGAAGAAGGCATGGGGGCCATCCTGGACGTCTTCGCCCAGGCTGCACCGCAGGTCACCGGCGTCACCACCACGACGACTCAGATCACCGGCGTCGACGACAACCTCATCACCGTCTACGTCAGCCGTCCGGACGGGGCGCCCGGCGCGTTGCCCGCCGTCGTGCATCTGCACGGGGGCGGCATGGCCATCGGCAGCGCAGGCGATGTGAGCTACCGCCGCCTTCGCGAATACCTTGCTGCCACAGGGGTTGTCGTCGTCGGCGTGGAATTCCGCAACTCGGGCGGCAAGCTCGGCCCGCACCCGTTCCCTGCAGGCCTGAACGACTGCGCGTCTGCCGTGCAGTGGGTCGCGGCCAACCGCGCGGAGCTTGGCGTCAGCCACCTGATCGTGTCGGGGGAGTCCGGCGGGGGCAACCTCACCCTCACCGTCGCGCACAAGGCCAAACGCGAAGGCTGGCTGGGGGACATCGCCGGGCTCTACGCCCAATGCCCCTATATCTCGAACCGCTGGCTCGACGAATGTGACGATCTGCCGTCGTTGGCGGAGAACGACGAGTACTTCGTCAGCCGCCAGCAGTTGGCGCTGCTGGGCTCCATCTACAACCCGGACGGCTCGCACGCCGACGACGCCACCTGCTGGGCCGGCGCAGCCACCGAGGACGAGCTGACCGGGATGCCCCCGCATGTCATCTCGGTCAACGAGCTCGACCCGCTGCGCGACGAGGGCCTGCTGTACTACCGCCGGCTCGTCCGCGCGGGCGTGCCCGCCGTGGGCCGCGTGGTGGCCGGCACCTGCCACGGTGGCGACCTGCTGTTACCGCATGTCATGCCCGAGGTGTTCGACGCCAGCATCCGCGACGTCAGCGGGTTCGCGAAATCGCTTGCCTAGCCGACGGACTGAATGTTGTTGGGCACCAAGATGATTTCGCCCATACTCTGCTTCGGTGCGCGCGGCTGTTCGGTGAGCCGTTCGCACACCCCGACATAGGGCACGTCGCGGCACGGACCCGACGGCGCCGCGGCGGCGACACCGGCCGAACCCATCGCCGCGGTGATGGCGACGACACCAAGCGCTGCTCGAATTGTCAGACCACGCATCGTGGTTCCTTCCCTCGATGCATTGATGAACGCCGTCGCGCTCAAGAGTAATCCCGGCGGGTGCCGCTGAACAGGACGCCTAGCTGGGCTTACAGTTAGTCTGACTCGACAATGCCTGCGTCCCAAGCCCGTTGCGTCTGCGTACCGACGCCCGGGCGGTGGGTCTGCTGGAAGTTGCGTCCGCCCCGACCGAAGGTGGCCACGACGGCCGCGGGCACCGCGGCTTCGGTGAGCGGCCGCGCCAGCCACCGGCACGGGCGGACATGAACCAGATCCACCGTTGCGCCGTCACCGTCGTAGAAGTACGGCCCGGCGATGCGGCCCAGCCAGTACAGCCCGTCGGTGTCGCGGGTCCACACGAACGCGCCGTCTTCGACATCGGCGAACCGGTCCACCCGGCGCTGCAACCGGTGATCCGCACCGGCTTCGCCGAAGCCCACCAGACCCGAAGCCAACGCGCGCTCGACCGCCGCCGCCGCATCGAAATCGTCGCTGCGGGAACGCATCGGGGCGCGGTAGACGGCGGGCTCTGTCATCAGCGAAACGGTGGGCGCTCGTCGATGCGTCGCGACGCCATCCCCGCCGCCCGCCACAACCGGGCCACCCAGTCGGCGTCCTCCTCGGTGACGAAATTGCCCATCACGCGCACCGCGACCGTCATCAAGAAATCCGACCGCATCGCCACCGGGCCCGCCAGCGGCAGGAACCGCGGAATCGTCAGCAACAGAGCCAGCCGTCGCGCAACCGAGAACCCGCGCGCATAGTGCTCCGACAGCACCGCAGGCCACACCGCCGACAGGTCACCGGACCCCAACAGCGACGCCGCCAGCCGACCGGTCTCCAACCCGTAGTCGATGCCCTCGCCGTTGAGCGGGTTGACACAGGCCGCCGCGTCCCCGATCAGCATCCAGTTCGGCCCGGCCACCCCCGACACCGCGCCACCCATCGGCAACAGCGCCGACAGGCCCGCCCGCGGCTCACCGGAAAAGCCCCACTCGTCGCGGCGCAGCCCCGTGTAGTACGACATCAGCGGCCGCAACGCCGCGTCGGCCGGGCGCCGCGACGTCGCCAGCGCGCCGACGCCGATGTTCACCTCACCGTTGCCCAGCGGGAAGATCCAGCCGTAGCCGGGCAGCACCTCACCCTGCGGCGAGCGTAGCTCCAGATGTGAGGTGATCCACGGCTCGCTGGCCCGCGGTGTGGCGATATACCCGCGGATCGCCACGCCGTACACGGTTTCCTGGTGCCACTGCCTGCCGAGTGCCCGGCCCAGCGTCGAGCGGGCGCCGTCGGCGACGATCAGCTCCCGACAGCCGATCGAGGCTCCGGAGTCCAGCTGCAGCGCCGACACCCGACCCGACGAGTCGTGGGACGCCTCAACGGCTTTCACGCCGAGCAACATCTTGGCGCCCTCGTCGGCGGCGACCATGCGGATGCGGTCGTCGAGCTCGGTGCGCGGGACCGCGCTGGACGTCGCCGGGAACGACGGCCCCGGCCACTTGATTTCGACGTCGGCGCCAAAGCCCGACATCCGCAGCCCACGGTGGCGCACCCGGCCGTCCAGCCACGAACCCAGCCCCAGCCGCTCCATCTCCTGCACCGCGCGCGGGGTCAGGCCGTCACCGCAGGCCTTGTCGCGGGGGAACTGCGCGGAATCGATCACCAGGACGTCGCGTCCGGCGCGGCACGCCCAGGCAGCGGCCGCCGATCCGGCCGGTCCGGCACCCACCACCACCACGTCGGCTCGCAGATCCATGGTTCCCAGTATGTTGGCTGTGTGAGAACCCCAGCGAGCGTGGTGGCGGGAGTGGATTTCGGGGACCCCGCGTTCGCGCAGGATGTCCGCGACGCCGTGGCGCGCATCGAGGACTTGATGGCCGCTGAGCTGGGCAAAGCCGACGAGCTGATGTCGGAGGCCGTCCAGCATCTGTTCCAGGCGGGCGGCAAGCGGTTCCGTCCGCTGTTCACGGTCCTCTCGGCGCGGTTGGGCCCCGAACCCGACGCGTGGCAGGTGACGGTCGCCGGTGCGGTCATCGAACTCGTACACCTGGCGACGCTGTACCACGACGACGTGATGGACGACGCGCAGATGCGCCGCGGCGCCCCGAGCGCCAACGCCCGCTGGAGCAACAACATTGCGATCCTGGCGGGTGACTACCTGTTCGCGACGGCTTCGCGGCTGGTCAGCAGGCTCGGTCCGGAGGCTGTGCGGGTGATCGCCGATACGTTCGCGCAGCTGGTGACCGGGCAGATGCGCGAAACCCGCGGCGCCGCCGACCTCGTCGACTCCGTGGACCACTACCTCAAGGTGGTGTACGAGAAGACCGCCTGCCTGATCGCGGCGTCCGGCCGGTTCGGGGCCACGTTCTCCGGCGCCGACGACGAGCAGATCGAGCGGCTCAGCCGCCTGGGCGGCATCGTGGGCACCGCGTTCCAGATCTCCGACGACATCATCGACATCGACAGCGACCCCGAGGAATCCGGCAAGGTGCCGGGCACCGATCTGCGTGAAGGGGTGCACACGCTTCCCGTGCTTTACGCGCTGCGCGAAACGGGCCCGGAGGCCGACCGGCTGCGTGAGCTGCTGGCCGAGCCGGTCGACAACGACGACGACGTTGCCGAGGCGCTGCGGCTACTGCGCAGGTCGCAGGGCATGGTGCAGGCCAAAAAGACCGTCGCGCAGTACGCCGCGCAGGCCCGCGAAGAGCTCAACCACCTGCCCGAAGGCCCCGGCCGCGACGCGCTGGCGACGCTGGTGCACTACACGGTCCATCGGCACGGCTGAGCCTGTTCGGAACCGGGGGGATCGGCTCAGCGTTATGTCAGCGAAGACTTCCAGCTCCACCTAAGAGCTCCAAGCAGGAGGAATCCGCGATGACGTGGAACCCGCACGCGAACAGGTTCAAGACGTTCCTGTTGCTGGCGCTGTTCTCTGGGTTGATCGTCGGCGTCGGTGCGATGTTCGGCCGCAACATCATGTTCCTGGCCGTGCTGTTCGCCGTCGGGATGAACGTCTACGTCTACTTCAACAGCGACAAGCTGGCGCTGCGTGCGATGCACGCCCAGCCGGTCAGCGAGATGCAGGCGCCGATGATGTACCGCATCGTGCGCGAGCTCGCGACCACGGCGCGCCAGCCGATGCCGCGGCTCTACATCAGCGACACGGCTGCGCCCAACGCCTTCGCGACGGGCCGCAACCCGCGCAACGCGGCGGTGTGCTGCACGACGGGCATTCTGGGCATCCTCAACGAGCGTGAGCTGCGCGCGGTGCTCGGCCATGAGCTGTCGCACGTCTACAACCGCGACATCCTGATCTCCTGTGTGGCCGGGGCGATGGCGTCGGTGATCACCGCGCTGGCCAACCTCGCGTTCTTCGCGAGCATGTTCGGCGGTAACCGCGGCGGCGGCGCGAACCCGTTTGCGATCCTGCTGGTTTCGCTGCTCGGCCCGATCGCGGCCACGGTGATCCGGCTGGCGGTGTCACGGTCGCGCGAGTACCAGGCCGACCAGTCCGGTGCGGAGTTGACGGGTGATCCGCTGGCGTTGGCCAGCGCGCTGCGCAAGATCAGCGCCGGGGTGGAGCAGGCACCGTTGCCGCCCGACCCGAAGCTGGCCGATCAGGCGCACCTGATGATCGCCAACCCGTTCCGCGCCGGGGAGAAGATCGGCAAGCTGTTCTCCACGCACCCGCCGATCGAGGACCGGATCCGCAGGCTCGAGCAGATGGCAGGCCCCGGTAATCACAGAGGCCCGGGCTACTACTGAGGCGTTAGGCGCAACTCGACCATCGGCAACGCGGTGTTCTCGGTTGCGATCGGGGCGCCCAGCGTGGATTCCAGCACGGGCTTCAGCCTGTCCCATGCGCGGCGGTGACGGCTGATGTAGCGGCCGAGCGCGGCGTCGGCTTCGCTGGTGCTCAGCACCCGCGCGGTCGCCGGCGCCGAGACCCTGGTGCCGACGGACACCCGGACGTTCGGGTCGGCCTCGATGTTGCGGTACCACTGCGCGCGTGTGCCGAAGCCCGAGGCCACCACGTAGGTGTCGGGGTCGGGATGGTCGATCACTTCGAGCACCACGTGGCGCTTGAGGCCTGAACGCCTGCCGATGTGTTCGAGCTGCAAAATCCGCGAGCCCAGCAGAAACCCGAGCCGCGCGCGGTACAGCCAGATCGGGGCACGCATCAGCGGTCGCGACCGAAGTACCGCGCTACCGGCCTTGGCTATCGCATCCGAGAGCATCACTCCAAGGGTAGCGATTTCGGCGCGCTCACGGACGCTGGCGGGGCGTGAGCGCGCCGAAATCACGTAACGGGCGGGCGCTGCGGGCCGATGATCTCGATATGCGAGCCGCCGCCCAACCCCTTACTGTGTGCACTGTGCTGAACAGAGTCCTGGCCGGTGCCCTCGGCGCAGGCGCGGCGCTGGCCGCCGTCTCGGGCGTCGCCGCCGCGCAGCCGCCGTCGCCGCCACCGGCTCCGCCCGCGCCCGACGTGAACGCGTACGCGCCGGTGAAGCCCTCCGACTACGCGGTGATGGACGGCAGCTGGTACGCGTTCACCACGCCCGACGGGTTGACCTGTGTGCTGCAGCGCAGCGGCGGCTACGGCTGCAGCGGAGCGATTCCCGCCGCGCCCAACGGCGCCAACTTTGTCAGCGGCGGTCCGGGCGCACCCGGGTTCGCCACCACCGACGGCGCGGTGTTCGGTTTCGTCGGGGAGGCCAAGCCGCTTCCGGCCGGGTCGCGGATCAGCTTCCAGACCGTCAGCTGCGGCAGCGACGGTTCGGTGACGACGTGCGCGGACAGCCGCAACCAGTCCGGGTTCGTGCTCAGCCCGGCGGGCAGCTACATCATCAACAACGGCCGCAGCCCGCTGCTGGACCGCCCCGAGGGCACCAACCCGTACTTCAACTAGCTTCGGCTCGGCCCTAGAACCCGGCGCCGTGCACCTCGTGGCCCGGCTTTTCGACCATCAGCCCGCGGTAGGCCTGCTCGACGGTCGAACCGTGGTTGACCACGCCGTCGACCTCGCGCGCGATCGGCATCGACAGCCCGTACTCGTTGCAGAACTCCATGATCACGCTGGCGGCCTTGACGCCCTCGGCGACCTGGTTCATCGACGCGATGATCTCGTCGAGCGGCTTGCCCGCACCCAACTGCTCGCCGACGTGACGGTTGCGGCTGCGCTGCGAGGTACACGTGACGATCAGATCGCCCATCCCGGCCAGGCCCGCGAACGTGTCGCGGTGCCCGCCCATCGCCTCGCCCAGCTTCGACATCTCACGCACCGCGCGCGCCATCACCATCGCGCGCGTATTCTCGCCGATCCCAAGCGAATAGCCCATGCCGACCGCGATCGCGTACACGTTCTTCAACGCGCCCGCCATCTCCACGCCGACGACGTCGTCGGTGGTGTAGGTCCGAAAGCGCTTGGTCCGGAACAGCTGCGCCAGATTCGCCGCCAGCTGCGGGTCGGGCATTGCGAGCACGGCGGCGGCGGCGTACCCCTCGGCCACCTCGCGCGCGATGTTCGGCCCGGCCAGGATTCCGGCCGGATGCCCGGGCAGCACCTCGGCGACGATCTGGCTCATCCGGTAGTTGGTGCCCTGCTCGAGACCCTTGACCAACGACACCACCGGCACCCACGGCCGCAGTTCCTTGGCCAGTTCGGTGAGCACCCCGCGGAAGCCGTGCGAGGGCACACCCATGACGATGACGTCGGCGCACGTGGCCGCCTCGGAGAAGTCCGTGGTGGCCGTCAGCGACTCCGGTAGCTCGACCTCGTCGCCGAGGTACTTGCTGTTGCGGTGGTTGTCGTTGATGTCCTTGGCGGTCTCCTCGGAACGCACCCATTGCAGCGTCGGCCCGCGCCTAGCGCAGATGGACGCCACGGTGGTGCCCCAGGAGCCCCCACCGAGGACGACGACTTTGGGTTCGCGCTTCGCAGGTGCCATGCCGATCAGGTTAGGGCCGGCAGCGGCAAACCAGGCCGGATTCGGAAACCAGCAGCGCCGGTGCCGGGCGTCAGCGGTAGTTGACGAACTGCAGCGCGACGTCGAGGTCGGCACCCTTGAGCATGGCGATGACGGCCTGCAGGTCGTCGCGCTTCTTCGACGACACCCGCACCTCATCGCCCTGGATCTGGGCCTTGACGCCCTTGGGACCCTCGTCGCGGATGAGCTTGGTGATCTTCTTGGCGTTCTCGCTGGTGATGCCCTGCTTGATGGTGCCGCTGACCTTGTAGGTCTTGCCCGACGCCTGCGGCTCGCCGACCTCGAAGGACTTCATCGAGATGTCGCGGCGGATGAGCTTCTCCTTGAACACGTCGATCGCGGCCTTGACGCGTTCCTCGGTCGAACTGGTGATGACGATGGTTTCCTCGCCCTGCCAGGCGATGGAGGTGTCGGTGCCGCGGAAGTCGAAGCGGGTAGCCAGCTCCTTGGCGGCCTGGTTGAGCGCGTTGTCCACCTCCTGGCGGTCGACCTTGCTGACGACGTCGAACGATGAATCCGCCATGGATCCGTCCTCCTTGATGGTCTGCTCATGGACTGGTGCCGTTTTCGTCTTCAGCCCATCCTCGTTGTACCCTGCTAGTCGCACCAAACCGGGTCACCCGGCGGTGCAGCACCCAGGCAGGTTGCCCGAGCGGCCAATGGGAGCGGACTGTAAATCCGTCGGCTTACGCCTACGCAGGTTCGAATCCTGCACCTGCCACGCGCTTTTCCGCAGTTCAGGCCCGCTTTTCGGCGGGCCTGATTGCGTTGGTGGACACGACCGCCCGCAGGCCGCCCGCAGTAGATTCCGCGGCCGCGTCGAATGCGTCGGCAACGGCGTCGAGGTCGTCCGGCATTAGATGGCCGTATCGGTCGAGGGTGAGCACCGCTGTCTTGTGCCCGAGTAGCCGCTGCACCACTTTCACGTTCGCGCCCGCACTGATCGCCAACGACGCGCACGTGTGCCGCAGATCGTGCAGGCGCACGCCGTCGCACCCGTCGACCGCCGCCGTCGCCTTCTGGAACGTGTACCGCGCCTGACCGAGGGTGAGGTAGCCGCCGCCGCGCGCCGATGTGAACACCAACGCCGACCCATCCCGGTCGGCGATCTCGGTTGCCAGCAGACGGGCGACGAACGCAGGCACCGGCACCGTCCGGCTGCTGTGGTTCTTCGTCGGGCCCTCCACCAAACCGGTCTTGCGGACATACGTCACCGATCGGCGGACCCGAATCCGGCGCGCGGTCACATCGACATCGGCCGCCTGTAGCGCCGCCGCCTCGCCGAACCGCAGACCGCAGTAGCCGAGCAGGAGGACGAGGGTGCGGAGGTGGCCGGACGCGACGGCAACGCGGTGGAGTTGGTCGTGGGTGAGGTACCGCTGCTCGGTCTCGGGGAGGCGGGGGAGGTCCATGCCGTCGGCCGGATTGGCAGGGAGGTGCTTGGCGCGCACCGCGAACTTGAGCACCGCGCCGACGAGTTGGTGGGTCTGCCGCACCCGCGACGCCGACAACCCGACGCCCTCGAACCGCGCCGACCCGTCGGCCGATAGGCCGGTGATCCACACCTGGAGGTCGTCGTATCGGACGTCACGCAGCGGCACGTCCCGCCAGCGCGGCAGCACGATGGTGTCGAGGATGCTTCGGTATCCGGCGACGGTCTTGGGTGACCGGGTGGCCTTGGTGGCGATCCACCGCTCGGCCATCGTCCCGAACGTGATCGCCGACTTCGCCGGATCGGTCCACGTGCCGGTCACCTGGTCGCTGACTTGGTTGTCGAGCCACTTCTGCGCGTCGACCTTGCGGCCGAACAGCTTCTCGTGCTCGCGGCCGTCGTCGTCGACATAGCGGGCACGCCACCGCGAGCCCTTGCCGTAGTTGGACGATTGCTCGGTCTTCGTGGTGCCGTCGGGGAGGCGGACGGTCCGCGTCCAACGGTCCTCGACACCGGCGCGACGCTTGCGCTTGGCGGTCATGCGTTGATCTCCCGTCGGATCGTGCGGGGCTGTGCTCCCATCATCCCACGCCGCCAACACTGCTAACACACTCTGCGGCAAAAGGATTCGGACCATCATCCGCCGCGGTAGCAGCGTCACCAGCCACCGCGTTATCGGTGCAGGTAGAGGCCTGTTTGATGGGACGGCCGGTGTTTCTGCGAGTGGTGGCGCTGCTACCGAAAGTGGTTGCACTGCAACCACTCTGGGACGATCCGCCCGTGACAAAGTCGCTAGGTTGTGCCTCAATGGTCGTACCCGCCCGAGACGCGGACAGCCACCATGACCAACGCCCGTCAACCAAGGAGACACGCAATGTCCCGCACGCCCACGCCCATCAGTAGCCCGTTCATGTCGACCCGCGACGTCGCCGCACTCACCGGCCTATCCGAATCCACCCTCCGCTGGTGGCGGATGAACGGCGGCAAAGAAGGGCCGCCGTCGTTCATTCTCGGGGGGAAGCGCGTCATGTACCGGCGTACCGAGGTGATGGCATGGATCGCCGCTCAGGAGGCCGGGTCGCGGGTCGGAAGCATCGAATACTAGTGCGCTGCAACCGCTCTCATTACCCAGCGACGCTAGGAGTTCCGCATGAGCGGGCAATTGGTGGGCGAGGTTCTCGACGCCCGTACCGGGCACCTCGCTGACCTGACGCAGGCGCAGACGCTCGCGCTAGTGGCGATCGCCGAGAAATGCCATACCGACAGTCGGCAGGGCTCGGTGCGACTGGCCCACGTCCAGGCCGCGATCGGCAAGTCGCCGCGAACAGCGGTGCGAACACTCGAACAGTTGAAGGACCGCGGGCTGATCCGGGTCGTGAAGCGTGGGTACAAGTCGCACGGCGTGGCGCGAGCGAACATCTACGAGTTGTTGGCGCTCACGCCACCCAGAGTGGCGCAACCAAGCGACAATGCTTGCGCCACCCAGGATGGCGTGAGCACAGCGGATGTGGTTGCGCCAACTCCCGATGTGGTTGCGCCATTTTCGGATGTGGTTACGCCACCCCTGGGTGGCACACTTGACGGTTCTATTGACGGTTCTCTTGACGGGAGCGCGTGCGCGCGCGAGGAATCGCCGACACCGGAACCGCAACCGTCGATTGACGACCTCCCCGAGGAACAATCCGCGGTCAACGACACCGCGTCGGCAGCGGCTATCGCCGTGCCGCCTCACATCGCCGCGCTGCCGGTGGCACTAATCCACTGGCCGCAGAACTATCCCGAACCCGAACCGGCGGAACGGTGCCCGGCCCACGCCGACTGGGACACCGAACGGGACGGGCCGGTGCCGAAGTGCGGCTCGTGTGGCGACCGCCGCAAGGCGCGCGAGGCATGGGAGGGCGAGCGGTCGAAGTGGTTCACCCGGCGCGGCGACGCGCGACGAGCGTGGAACACCGAATGCGACGACTGCGACGACGAGGGCTGGATCAACGACCCGTGGGACGAACTGCCCGCACCGCTCCGATGCCCGCACGCCCCGATCTGGGCGGCATGGTGGCAACACCACATCGCCCATCCGCGCTGCGACACCCACCGCGGCGTGCCGCTCGCCGACGCGATCGGATGCCCCGACTGTGACCTCGCCGACCGGCGGCAGGCGGCATCGTGAGCGGAAGCGGACCCATGCCGGTCGGGTCGCAATTGCCGCTCTGGATTCCATGCCACGTCTGCGGTGAGCCGATGCTGCTCAACCCGGACAGCTGGGACCTGTTCGAGACGTACGAGGCGGACGCGTGGCAAGACCACCGCGCGTGCACATGGGCGCAGCTCCGGTGGTCGGGCATCCCTGCCGAGATCGTTGATTACGCGCGGCGCGTGACGCTATGACCGCGCCCGCCGACCGGTGGATACGTGCCCACGAGTGGGCGCAGATCACCGCCGCCGTCGGCCTCGCACCTGGTGCCGTACCGGCGGATGTCATCGCCGCCCTGGGACGCCGCAGGGCGGGCAAGGATGCCGCTCGGACCGAGCGCGAGGCGCGAGCGGCCGCCATCCGGGGGTGCCGACGCTGCGATCCGTCGGGTTGGGTTCTCGGCCCGGACGGTGCGCCGGTGGACCCGGCGACGCGCTGCGATCACGCCGCGCCGACACCGCCGCCTGCTGGCCGCGACGTCACCGAGCCGCT
This sequence comes from Mycolicibacterium holsaticum DSM 44478 = JCM 12374, assembly GCF_019645835.1. Lineage (NCBI taxonomy): Bacteria > Bacillati > Actinomycetota > Actinomycetes > Mycobacteriales > Mycobacteriaceae > Mycobacterium > Mycolicibacterium holsaticum. The sequence continues at coordinate 4,698,879 of NZ_CP080998.1, read as the reverse complement.
CCATGAACCGCCGGGGGCGTCATGAGGTTGACGATCGCCAGCGCGGAGTACGCCGTCGCGGTGGTGCCGAAGCTCCGTGCTCGCCGGGTCTCCATCCGCGCAGGGCCGGTCACTTTGACCGTCTCACCCACCGAGGCGATAGCGCTCGCCGACGCGATCGTTGACGCCGCCGAACGCATCGACAACCCAACCACCACAACCGCGAAGGAGAACACCGAACTATGAGTAACGGCTTTGGACCCAAGTGCGAGCCAATCGAACACGAAGGCCGCACCTATCACGTGATTGACCACTGGACCAGTTGGGGGAACTGGGTCGAGATCAGAGGAGACGACGGCGGCATGACCGGAGACCGCTGGGGCAGGGCGACGGGCGGAACCGTCATCCTCCCGGACGAAGTTGCGCTGCGGGTGGCTGCGGAGATCCTGCGACAACCCACCGAAGACCTGCTCGCTGGGATCATCGACGGACCGGAAAACCCAGACGGCGGCAACCGATGAACCACCCGAGCGCGGGCGGCCACCCCGCCGACGACGATCCCGACGAGGCGTTGGTGCAACGGGTCGCCGCCCGGATGCGCGCCGCGGGCCGCCACGTGGTGACCGACGCTGATCCCGACGAGGTGCGGTGGTTCTTCCGGTCCGACCAGGCCGCCACGCTCGCGCTGTCGTTCGGCCTAGTCGGGCACGAGCGCGGGTTCGCGGCCGCGGTCGACTACGCGTCACGCCCGCGCCGCTGCGGCCACGACGACACCGGCTGGGCGCTGCTGCCCGGTTCGATCTGGCTCGCGGCCGCATACCGGCTACCCGTCGACCGGCTGCGGGTGCTGACCGCCGAGGAATCGCTCGCCGACCCGTTACCGCGGCCGGTGGCCGTCGACCGTGCCCGCGTGGAACTAGCCGCGTGGAGGGTCATCAACCGGCTACGCGACCACCTCACCGACGCCGAGGTGGCCGCGCTGCGGCTCCGGTGCGCGGGCGGCGACAACGACACCGAACTCCGGATGCAACGCGCCGCCGCCATGATGGCGCTAGGCCAGATCACCGGCGATGACGAGATGCGTTCGACCGCAACGGAACTGGCGCTCCGCGAGTGCTATGAGCGGCCGGGCTTGATTCCGTCGGTTGTGTTCTCGACGGTAGCGCCGCTCGTGGCCTCGGTGACCGCCGAGGACGGCACGGTGGACCCGCATCACCTCGCGGCGACTCTGCGCGCCGAGTTGGTGCGCGTCGACACGCTCATGGTCTTTCCGGACGCCGACGTGGGTGGGGTGGCGTGATCCGCCGCGCGGTGGTGGTCGACGTCGCCGACGTTGCGGTCATCCTCGCCACCATCGACGACCTGTTGCGGCGCACCAACCGGCAACCCACCGGCCGACTCGCCGGGGTCATCACCCGGCTAAACCGGTCGGTTTGTGATGCCTCGGACCCGAAAGGCGTCACAAGGTTTGCGTCGCAACCGGATTCGCGCCAACACTCGGCCTATGACCTATGCACCACGGCGGAGGCGGGGAAGGTCCTCGGGATCTCGTCACACGCTGTCCGGGCATTGGTTCGGCGCGGCCGGTTACCCGCGCACTCGACCGGCTCCCGGTGGTTGCTCCCGGTCAGGTCGGTTGTCGAACGCGCTGAGCGGAAGGCTGCGCGCCGGATCGGGTGACCATGCCGGTTGATACGCGCACGATTCCGAACGTGCCGCTAATCCACGTCGGCGAGCACGAGGCGTCGACCGGACCGTGGGATGTGACGCCCGAGGATCTGCGGTCGATCGTCGAGGCGCACGCGGCCGGGATCGTGCGGCCGGTCATCAAACTCGGCCACGAGGGTCCGCTGCGCGACGCCGGTCCCGCGTTGGGAACCGTCACCGACCTAGCCATCATCAACGGCGGCCGCACGCTGGTCGGCACGTTCACCGGTGTGCCGCGCGCCATCGCCAACCTGCTGCCGCACGCGTACCCGCAACGCTCGGTCGAGTGCCTACTCGACTACACCGACACCACCGGGCACGCATGGCCGGTTGTTCTGTCGGCCGTCGCGTTGTTGGGTGCCACCGCGCCCGCGGTGAAGGAACTCGACTCGCTCGCGGACGTGGCCGCGTTGTACGGCGTCGACCTGGCGGCCACCGCCGGACCGTCGGAGCGCCGCGTCGTCATCGCATCCGCTGCACCCGATCCCAGCGCCGACCGGGCGCGTGCCGTGGCCGTTGCCCGTGCCCGACGTACCCGCAACACCCGAACCGTCTCACACGAGAGGACACCCGCATGAGCACCACGATCGCCAACCCGTCGGTTTATGACCCCGGCAAGGACATCACCGCCGAAGCCACCGCCGCCGTGACCGCCCGCAGGTTCCTCGCGGTGTCGGGCAATAGGACCGCGGGAGGCAACATCGCCGTCGCCCCGGCCGCGGCCGGTGGCCGCACGTGCGGGGTGGCGGGCAACGACGCCGCCGCCGGTGGCCTCGTCCGCGTGGTGCGCGGCAACAGCCGCGTCGTGCGAGTCACCGCGGCAGGAGCCATCGCCGCCGGTGCCGAGGTCCAAGTGGGCGCGGGCGGAACCGCAACCACCCTCGCCGCCGGGAAGGCCGTTGGCTACGCCGTCACCGGGGCGGCCGACGCCACCGACGCCGAGATCTCGCTCTACTAGGGAGGATTCACGCAATGACAAGCCCACTCATCCCGGCGCTGTCCGGCCGCCAACTCACCGTCGACGTCGCGTTGCGGCAGCCGACGATCATCCGCGACCGGATCGCCCGGTTGGCCGACGCGCAGATCCTGCTGCCGAAGTTCTTCCGCACCCACGGCGCGAAGGTCGAAGGAGGCGGGCTTTTGTACTCGGTGGTGCAGGCGTCGGACTTCTTCACCACCGACGTCGAGAAGCGTTCGCCCGGTGCCGAGTACAAGGTCGTGGAGGGCGTGGAGCCTGAACCGCGGCTCGCGGTCGTCGAGGATTGGGGCGGCCGGTTCCAGGTGACCGACGAGCAGTTGTCCCGTAACGAGGTCAACTACCTCGACCAGCAGACGACCCAGTTGGCGAATACCATTGCGCGGAAACTGGATACGCGCGCCGTCGCCGCGCTCGCCGCCGCCAACATCGCCACGTTCACACCGGCGGCCGGGTGGGACGCATTGACGTTCGTCGGCCCGCTTGACGCCCTCACCCCGTCCGGCGATCGGCCGACGGCGCACTTCGCCGAGGCGCAGGAGATGGCCGACCTTGAGGAACTCGGCGTCACGCACGACACCCTCCTCGTGCACCCCGAGCAGGCCCGGCAACTCCGCACCGCCTACGCCGAGGACCTCGACGACATGCTCGCGTCCGCCGGGTACACCGAGGGCATGTTCGCCAACCCGCGCATCCCGGCCGGGACCGCGTTCGTGGCGCAGGGAGGCATGGTCGGCACCGTCGGCTTCGAGGCCGCGCTGACCGTCGAGGTGTACGACGACCGCTCGACGCGATCCAAGTGGGTGCAGGCCTACGCCGTGCCCGCGTTCGCCGTCGATCGGCCGTTCGCCGCCAAGAAGATCACCGGCCTAAGCGCGTAACCAGAAGGGAACGGACACAATGACTTTCACCGATGAACAGATCGCCGCGTTGCTCGATGCCCTCGGGCTACCGGCCGATACCGACGACCCGCAACTCGTCGTCGACACCGTGGCCGACCTCGCCGCGCAGGCCGCCGGGATGAACCCCGAACAGCCGTCGACGGTGGCCGCCGCCGCACGTCGACACGGCCTCGAACTCGTCGACCACGACACCCACGAGGCGCTCAAGCGCGACGCCGCCGAGGGCCGCAAGATCGCCGCCGCGGCAGCACGCGCCAAGGTCGAGGCCGCCGTCGACGACGCGGTGACCAAGGGCAAGATCACCCCGGCCCGCCGCAAGCATTGGGTCGAACTGATCACCGCCGATCCGGGCATGGCCGACGTGCTCGCCGCCGTGCCCGCCGAGACCGCGGTGCCCATGTCGGAGGTCGGCCACGCCGCCGACACCACGAACGGCGACGACAGCGGCGGGTGGTTCTACTGATCCGCTAGACCTCCGGGGGGATGGGGCGGGCGACCCACCCTCGGACCGCGCGCCGGGTTGAGCGACGGGCAACCGGCATGCTCGGCAGCGGCGCGGTGATCCCGGCGGGTTTCCTTCGTGCGCGCCGGGATCACCGCGACCAACAGGCCCGTCCGAGCGACGCGACGTCGGGAGGCGTGCCGACCGCGACCGAGCGCGCAACCGACCGTGATCGTCACCGTGCGCCCGGTACTCGCGGTCCTGGCGGGCCGTGGGCGGCCGAGCGGCGGCGAGGCGTGTCCTTGCCGGGCCTCGACATCGAGCGGCCCGTCTGCGGTCGCCTGACCGCCCGCCACGGGGAGCGCGGACGGGGTGCCGGACCCACCCCCGAGAATGTTGGGTAGGGGGTGAGGTGACTTCCGCCCGCGGTAGTCACGATTTTTTTATTGCGCGGCGGATAATCGCGGGAGGGAGCCTCACGCGCTGCGCAGAAAGCTACGGATCCGCGAACTACTTTGAAGCGCTCAGGGAATTGCAGGGTTATTGAATTCGGGCACCGGAGACGGCTTAACGGATTCGGCGACGTCGATTGCCGAGCTCAGTTCCCACCGGGCGTCTTTGCGATCGCTCCGAAGGGCCTCGAGGACTTGTCGACCGATGCGGGATCCGTATTTGGCAATCTCTGACTCGTGGACGTGCTCCACGCCGCCGCCGTGTCGATAGATAAGAATGTCCTCGTACACAAGCGTTCCGAACCTACTAGTGAAACGCCTCTCATGCTTTCGCAACAGTTCGACGTCGCATACGCCGACCGCCATGGCATGAAGTATGGCAGGGTTGGTCACAGACTCGCCGAGGACCTTGGATTCTCGTCCAATTACCCAAATCGACAGGCCACCTGGCCGCATCACTCGATTCAATTCGGCCAGGGCGAGCCCTAGGTCTTGAGCGTATTGGATGATTGTCAAGAATCGATTCTGCCGATGCTTCCGATTGGATCCAAACTCTGCGCGCGCGGCGGGTAGAACCTCCCATCCGAGAAGCTCAACCGCTGCCCGGTAATTTTGGTGGTAGTTGAATACGTTCACGTACGGTGGAGACGTGAGAGCAGTGGTCGCAGAGTTGTCAGCCAGACCTAGCGCTCTAGCATCCCCGAGCCTTACATCGATCGTCACGCCACGATCGGGTTGCGTTGCGAGGAGGGCGTCGATTTTGGACGCTGCACGGTCAAGACCCGATGCGCTGAACTCTTTCGAGTTTCCTAGCGTCAGCAAAAACAAGGCTTCCGCAATTAGACGAACATCCAGGTCAGGTAGGCTAGAAGCCGTTTTTGCAATGACCTCAGAGGCCGCAGTAGCGACCTTCGATAGCGCGGCATAAGCGTCGAGCGCAGCGCGGTGGCGCTCGCTCCACTCGATCCCCACTAGAGTATGCAGTCGCGCCAGAATGACTGCTGCTGGATTGACCTCGATCCCTGTACTTGCGAAGCCTTTGTGAGCGGCCTCGATCAAGGCGGTCCCGCTTCCGCAGAACGGGTCAATTACAAGCCCAGGTTTCGCGTAGGTAGTCAGCAACTCATCGACAAGGTCGGGAGTAAATTGCCCTCGCCAGGGAAGTCCGTTCATTCGGCGTCCCACCCCGACGTCCAAACTCTCCTGACTCACCGACGTTCTGTCGAACGGTATTGATTCGTAGTCGTGAAGTTGATTAGCGGCGTCTCTCATGGATCAGAACCATCCCCGTTCGACGGCGTTCGTCAGGTCTGCGTCTTGGTCACGCAGGACTTCTCTAACCCGGTCGACAAAGCGCTGAACAACCTCCAACCGCACGGGTTTTGCGCGAAGTTCCGCGAGGTAGCTGTCGCGATTCTCCTTACGATATTGCGGGTTGCTGTACTGTCGCCTATTTTGCGAACCAGTCCTTTTCGCGCGCAATACCAAAACTTCGGTGATGTCAGTGCCAGCAGAACTGATTGGAGTCATATCCAGGTACTCGCATATTAGGAAATAATGCGATCCGGGAGAGGCGATCCGAAGGTCGTGACTCGTCGCCGCCGCCTCTTGGAACATCGTCTTATCGAGGTTTGTCTTGAGTTCGGCGGCGATGTACGCGATGTAAGTTGTTTGATCGTCAGTAAGGTGCGCTGGAAAGCCTATGTCGAAGGATGAGCGCAGGTACGTCGGTCGGCCGATCGTGAAGTCTTGATCCTTGCTTCGTATAACAAGACCCGGATTCGAATTAGAATCAGATGCGGTGGATTGAAAATGGGCGGCAGCGAATGCCTTGGCTGGACCTACCGTCAATGTGGTCGAATCGAGTTCGGGCATGATGCGGGAATCCGTGAGCCAGGGAAACCACTCCTCCAAGATTGAGTTGTCGATCTTTAGTTGGCCCTTCTGGCGGTACAGAAACTCTGACTCGCTGTCCCAAATGAGATCGACTTCGATCGCTTCCTTGTACTCGTTCAACAAATTGACGAGATCGGCGACGCGTGCTTCACCCTCTGTCGTCAGAGAAGCCATGGCGGCTATCCAGGCCTCGTAACGTTCAAGCGCAATAGCGACGGCCGCGACGTCGCCGGGGGGCAGCTTCGAGTTACTGACGAGCTCCCTCAGCTTGTCGCCGTGCGGGGTGGGCCGCGCGGTCGGTTGCGTGTCTACGACCCCGACTGGCACTACTTCATCGGCAGCGTCCTCAGCGCCAATTTCCTCTGTCATTGCTCCCTGCAGGTATCCGGGGGTGGCCTCACTAGGTCGTGAGCCTAGACGTAGGACCTGACAGAACGCGGACGCCGCGCGCACCCGTTGGCGCGGGTGGCCGGAACCTGGCGGCTCCAAGTCACAGGCCTCATAAGCGAGACGCGCGAGAGATCCGAGATGAGAGTCGCTAGTCGACATAGAACGCATTTCCGGTACTTCGTGTTACTCGGAGCTGCGGACGCTTCAGGTTAACGAGTGCAGGTTAACGAGTGCGAATGATTCGCCCGCAGGCCGCCCGCAATAGTTCCGCCACACAATGCGACACACCAACGCCGCCAACTCGCTGACCTGCTGGTTTGCCGACACGCCGTTGCGCACCAACAACACAAACGCCAAGAGGGGCGGACTGTAAATCCGTCGGCTTACGCCTACGCAGGTTCGAATCCTGCACCTGCCACCAGCGCCACTGCCGGCGGGGCTGTCGCCTCAGCCGCGGTAGACCGACGCCAGCACCAGGTCGGGCAGCAGCGACTGATACTCACCGTGCGCCTTGTGCTCGACGGTGTCCCGCTCGCGGACCTGATGGTTGCGCATGTAGGCGCGGTACTGGGGTGCCCCGGGGATCAGGACGTTGTCGGCCACGACGACCGACCCCGGATGCAGCCAGCCGCGCTCGACGATGCTGAGCAGATCGGTCAGATAGGCGTTCTTGTCGTGGTCGAGGAACACCAGATCGATTGACTCGCAGGTGATTCGTATACGTCGGCCAACTCGATCGAGGGTGCGCCCGCCAGCGCCGACACACTGACGGGAACGGCGAACGGATTGCTCAGTGTGGTGCCGTCATTCACCAGGTAGGTGAAGGTGGTGGTGGCCCGCCGACGACGTCGGGACTCGGCCGATAAGTGAGCAAACCCACGAAAACGTAAATTCGCCGCGCGGCTGATCGGCGCACCTTACGGTGTTGTCAGCGGACGCGGCATCACTGCGCCGACCGGACGGGCAACCGGATGAACGCAAATGCTCACCGACGCAGCCCGATCACCACCCGCGAGGAGCGCAACACCCCGATGTTCAAGCCCGCCTTCAGCGCCATGATCGCTGCCCTGCTCTTGCTGACCGGCGGGGCGCTCGTCGCTCCGAGCGCCGCGGCGTCGCCCTATCCCACTGGGCCAGTGACGATGACGGCGGGCGCCGATCCCGGCAGCGGGTTCGATCTCACCATCCGCGCGGTCGTGGACGCCCTGCAGCAGGAGCACATCGTGAATGTGCCGCTGCCCGTGCAGAATCGCCCCGGCGGCAGCGGTGCCGACTTCCTGGCCACGATGGTGCAGGACCACCGTGGGGCTGATGACCAGGTCGCGGTCACGTCGCTGTCGATGATGGTGAACCAGATCCACGGCGAGTCCGCGTACGGCTATCGCGATGTCACGATGATCGCCGGCCTGATGACCGAGTATTACGTCGTCGTGGCGCGTCCGGGCGCCCCGTTCGCCGACCTCGGTGCGCTGATGTCGGCGATCAAGTCCGACCCGGCGCACGTCACCGTTGGCGCCGCTCACGACGACGAGGTGCCATTCGACCTGCTGGTAGCGGCCGCAGGTGGTGACCCGTCCACTGTGCGGTACGTCACGCACGAGGGTGGCGGCGACCAGAGCGCGGCGCTTCGCAACGGCGAGATCAACGTGGCCATCGGCGGTGTCAGCGAGTTCGTCGATCAGGTGGCCTCAGGTGACCTCATCGCACTCGGTGTGCTGGCCGAGAACCGGTTGCCGGGGTTGGACATTCCCACCGCGAGAGAACAAGGACTTGACGTCACATTGTCGAATTGGCGCGGCCTTTACGGACCGCCCAGCATGCCGACGTACGCCGTCGAGTACTGGCAGTCGGCGCTCGCCCGGATGGTGGTGTCACCCACGTGGCGCCAGATCGCAGAGCGCAACCATTTCACGACGAATTTCATGATCGGTGAACAGTTTCAGACTTTCCTGGCCGAGACCCAGGCTGACGTCGAGACCGCGGTGGCATCCGCGCGGCGGTGACCGAAACCGGTGAGACCTAGGGCAGTGGGCGCAGCGCCGCGCCGCCAGCAGCCGGCGTCACCGGGTCAAGTGCTCCAGTCGGTTCAACAGAATCGCTTGGACCAAGCCACTTTTGAACCCGAAGTGATACTGCACCGCCGACTTGTTGGCCATGCCCGCTTCGGGGCGGATCAACGACCCTGTGTGCAAAATCGAGGCAAGCGACGTGCGCTCACGCGGGGGCGAACCGCACAGCGGCGATGCGTTCCCGCCGCACCGCGTCGGTGAAATCGGCGACCGAGGGTATGCCGCCGTCGCGGAACTTCAGGCCCATCATCGTCGGCGCCCGTCTGGGTCCCCAGGTCTTTGCGCAGCGGTGGCACAACTCGGCGACGAGCGCGATATCGGTCAACAGTTCACCGCGCATCTTCGTCGTCCGGCCATCAACCACCACCTCGCACGTCGTCCCGTCACGGAAGTTGTTCTTCCACCCCGCCGCGGTCAACGCGTACAGGTCACCGTCGATCTTGTGCGCGCTCACCGGAATTGAGTATTGGCGGCCGGTTTTGCGGCCGACGACGTCGATCACCATCATCCGGCTGCGCAGCGGTCCGGCCAGCGGCGTGCGGAGCAACTTGGCAAGCCACGGGTTCACGATCCGCAGCACTTTGTCCGGCGGATGCGACGCGCTGACCGCGGGGGATTGTTCTGCCATGCGTGCCACGGTAGGACGTGCGGGCTGAGTAGATCGGGTTCTGGCAAAAGTGACGGCTTGACCATCGCTGCCGGCTTGACCATCGGTGCCGTCGGGTCCAGTGTTGGCTACAGGCCGACGAACACGCAGGGAGGGCCGCCGATGAGCATCGACGACGATCCGGTCACCACCCTTGATGACCTGCGCACGGATCTGGCGAGCCGACACAAATGGACACCCAGCAGCGGCGCCGCCGTGGAGCCGGCGATCGTCGACGCCGACATGGCGGCCCTGGATCGCCAGGGTTACGTCATCTGGGAGAACCTGCTCAACGCCGAGGAGTGCCGGCAGATCCGGGACACCGTCGGACCCTGGCTTTCGCACACCGGACGCAACTCCTTCGAAGGACGGCGCACCCAGCGCATCTACAGCCTGCTGAGCAGGACACGCGTCTGCGACCGGCTCGTCGACCATCCGCGCGTGCTCGCTGTCCTCGACCGGCTGCTGATGGCCAACTACCTGCTGTCGGCGCTGCAGGCCATCAACATCCAACCCGCAGAGACCGCGCAGCTGGCGCACCATGACGACGGGTTCTATCCGATCCCGCGGCCCCGCGATCCCCTTGCCGCCGCGACGATCTGGGCCATCGACGAGTTCACCGCCGACAACGGCGCCACCGTGCTCTACCCGGGCAGCCACCGCTGGGGCAGGCGGCGCCCCGAACCCGACGATCCCGCGTTGCCCGTCGTCATGCCCGCCGGCTCCTGCGTCTTCTTCGTCGGCACGCTCTGGCACGGCGGCGGCGCAAACACCACCGAGAACGCGCGGCTGGCCGTCACCGCCCAGTACTGCCAGCCGTGGCTGCGGCCGATGGAGGCGTTCACGCTCTCGATTTCACGGGACACCGCGCGCGAGGTGTCCGAAGACATCCGCCGCATGATCGGCTACAGCATCCATCCGCCGTTCGTCGGCGCCGTCGACGGCCTGCACCCGCTGCGGCTGCTGGATTAGGGCGCTGGTCAGGCCGCCGCACGCCGATCGAAATGCGGCGCGGCGGCACGCGGCTGCTGGGCCGGCAAGCCGGAGCGGCCGGCGAGCAAGTTGAACTTGATCGCGAACATCTGCGCATCCCCGCTGGAACCGTACGAATACGGCAGCCGACGGTGGATCTCGTCGCCGGCGTTCTCGATGATGACGTGCACCTCGTCGGCGTCCTGGCCCTCCGTGACGGTGGTGGTGGCAGTCGCGCTGAGCCCGTCGAGAGGTATCCGTCGGGCATCGACACCAGACCCGACGAGCAGGTGCGTGCGGGTCAAGCGCAGGTCGTCGAAGGACAGCAGGACGCCGTCCGCGCGATCGCGCCGACGTTGTCGTCGCTCGACGACATACGCGACGGTCATCATGATCGCCATCGGCACGACCAGCGCGCTGATCAAAGCGGGACTCAACGTTGGGTCCATCGCTTCCCCCCTCAACTGGATGTCAATCAGTTTGAATTCATCACGACGTGATCCCCATCACATCACGAATTGGAAACGGTGTTTCCAAAATGAAAAAAATTCAAACGACGGTCATCCGGTGGGGGTCAACCGGATCGCCGCGAAACGTTCGCGGGCCACGGCCTCGGCAAACTCCTCGACCGTCGGGATCCGGTTCTTGTCGCGGAACTTGACACCCATCAACATCTGCGCGCGCTTGGCGCCGTAGGACTCCGCGCAGCGCCGGGAGATGTCGGCGACGGCGCCGGGGTCGGTGATCAGCTCACCGCGCACCCGGATGATGGCCCCCGCGTGCTGCAGGGTGGCGCGGGCGCCGTCGCGGAAGTTGTTCTTCCACGGCGCGCTCGTCAGCGCGTAGTACACGCCGTCGATCTGGTGGGCGGTCAACGGAAACGAGAACCGGCGCCCGCTTTTGCGTCCGGTGACGGTGAGCACCATCATCTGCTTGCGCAGCGAACCGACCAACGGCGTGTGCAGCAGGACTTTCATCGTCGGGTTGGCGACGCGCAACAAGCGTTCCGGGGGATTAGAGAGCGTGACCGCGGGCAATTCGTCAGGCATGCGCTCACGGTACGGCCTGGCCGCCACGGCTTCGCCCCGATCGTCAAAGGTCGCCGAGGTCGTCGGGCACGTCGACGGCGTGCTCGCGCAACGCCTCCAGCGGTACCACCTCCAGCGTGCGCTCGTGGGTGCAGGACAACACCACCGGCGCGGCCACGCCGGCCTGATACGCGCGCAGCCAGTTCACCGCGGTGACGCACCAACGGTCGCCGGGTTTCAGCCCGGGGAAGCGGAATTCGGGCCGAGGCGTCGACAGGTCGTTGCCGATGGCGCGCTGGTGATCGAGGAACTCCGCGGTCACCACAGCGCAGATGGTGTGCCTGCCGATGTCCTCCGGCCCGGTCGAACAACACCCGTCGCGGTAGAAGCCGGTGAGCGGGTCGGTGCCGCACGGTTCGAGCAGATTGCCAAACACATTGCGCTCAGACATCAAATCTCGCCTCCGCAGCATCGGGGTTCTACTCTAAATATTGGCATGGAGGAGCACCTGGTATGGCGTCGCTGACTACCGGCGATGGGTTGCCCGACGTCGTGGTTACGGCAGTATCCGCGACGACCGCGCTCGCGCCCGATGCCGAGCAGACATGGCGGCAACTACTGGACGGCGACAGCGGAATCCGGGCGCTGGACAAGTGGTTCGTCGGCGAATACGCATCACCGGTCAGCATCGGTGGACAGATTCGTGAGGACTTCGACGAACAACTCAACCGCGTCGAGAAGCGCCGGATGGCGTTCATGCAGAAGATGTCCACCTTGCTCGGACGCCGGCTGTGGGAGGCCGCCGGCTCCCCCGAGATCGACGCCAGACGGCTGATGGTCTCGGTCGGGCTGGCGCTCGGCTCGACCGAGGAGATCCCCGCCCAGTACGACGCATGGAGACAGAAAGGGCTGCGGGCGGTTTCGCCGCTGGCCGTGCAGATGTACATGCCCAACTCGGCGGCCGCCGCGCTCGGGCTGGACCATCAGGCCAAGGCCGGAATCATGTCGCCGGTGATGGCCGACGCCTCGGGTGCGGCGGCCATCGCGCAGGCGTGGCGCCACATCGTGTTCGACGATGCCGACGTCGCGATCTGCGGTGGCGTGGAAACCGAGATCGAGGCGGTGCCGGTCGCGGCGTTCATCCAGCAGGGCGCGATGTCGCTGAACAACGCCGACCCCGCCGGGGCCTGCCGCCCGTTCGACAAGAACCGCGACGGCATGGTGCTCGGCGAAGGCGGTGCGCTGCTGCTCATCGAGAAAGAGGAACACGCCAAGGCCCGCGGCGCGCGCATCCTGGCCCGGCTGATGGGCGCGGCGATGACGTCGGACGGCTACGCCGCCATCGACCCGGAGCCGTCCGGGGAGCGCGCAGGTGACGCGATCAGCCGCGCGGTCGAGGTGGCCGGGCTGACCCGCACCGACATCGACCACATCAACGCCCACGCAGCCGGCACACGCGTCGGCGACCTCGCCGAAGCGCGAGCCATCCACCGCGCACTCGGCAGGCACCAACCGCCGGTGTACGCCCCCAAGGCGGCGTTGGGTCACTCACTGGGCGCCGCCGGGGCGATCGAGGCCATGCTCACGGTGCTGGCGCTGCGTGACGGTGCCGTACCGCCGACCCTCAACTACACCGAGCCGGACCCGGAGATCGACCTCGACGTCGTCGCAGGCAGCCCGCGTCGCAGCGACTACCGCTACGTGCTCACCAACTCGTTCGGGTTCGGCGGCTACAACGTGGCGCTGGTCTTCGGCGCCCCCTAGCGGCTCGTGTGCGTCTGGGCGCGCTCACCGCGCCTCAGCGCACACAAATCACTTGACGAGGGTGAACTGCCCGACCTCGCAGATGCCGCGCTCGAAGAAGTCCGCGCAGCCGGTGAGGTAGCGCATATAACGCTGGTAGATCTCCTCGGATGTCACTGCGACGGCCTCGTCGTGACGGGCCTCCAAGGCGTCGGCCCAGGTCCGCAGGGTCCGCACATAGTGCGGGGTCAGCTTGTCCAGCTCCTGCAGCGTGAACCCGGCGTCACGGGAGAAGTCGACGACGTCCTCGTCGCACGGCACGGCGCCGCCGGGGAAGATCTCCTTGGCGATGAACCGCATGAACTTCAGGTCGCTCATCACGATCGGAATGCCCAGCTCCGGCCACCGTTTGAGCGGGTGGCCCATGATGGTCTGCAACAGCAGCCGACCGTCGCCGGGCATGACGCGGTAACACGTTTCGAAGAACGCCTTGTACTTGGACTTGGGCCACGCCTCGAACGCCTCGATGCTGACGATGCGGTCCACGCGGCCGTCGAACTCTTCCCAGCCCTGCAGCTGCACCTGGCGCGAGCGGTCGGTGTCCAGACCCGCCAGCATCTCGCTGGCGAACGCGCGCTGGTTCTTGCTCAAGGTCAGGCCGACGACGTTGACGTCGTACTTCTCGACCGCCCGCTTCATCACCGAGCCCCAACCGCAGCCGACATCGAGCAGCGTCATTCCCGGTTGCAGGTCGAGCTTTCCGAGCGCGAGGTCGATCTTGGCGAGCTGCGCCTCTTCCAGGGTCATGTCGGCGCGCTCGAAGTAGGCACTGCTGTAGGTGCGCGACGGATCTTGGAACAACCCGAAGAACTCGTTGGATATGTCGTAATGGGCCTGAACATCTTCGTATGCTGGCCGCATATCCGTCGAGATCTTCGTCGAGCCCGACCTGCTCTCCGACATCCGCGTTCGGCTCCTTCAGTTATGTGGTGCGTGATGGACGCACTGTGTATATCTCAATTTTCGTAAATCGGCTAAACGCCTGCCTTCTCGCACGTGAACTGACAGACGTCGGTGTAGCCGTCGCGGAACAGGTCAGCGCAGCCGGTGAGGTACTTGCGGAACCGCTCGTACACCTCTTCGGAGGTGACGGCGATCGCCTCGTCCTTCTTGGCCTCGAGGTTGGCTGCCCAGGTGTCCAACGTCTTGACGTAGTGCGGCTGCAGATGCTGCTCGCGCGTGACGGTGTAGCCCGCCTTGACGGCGTGGTCCCTGACCATCGAGGCCAGCGGCAGCCGGCCGCCGGGATAGATCTCGTCCATGATGAACTTGATGAAGCGCACGTTGGACATGGTCAGCGGCAGGTTCTTGGCTTTGATCTCGTCGTCTTCGGGAATGATGATCGTGTGTAGCAGCATCACCCCGTCATCGGGCAGCCAGTTGAACGTCTTCTTGAAGTAGTCGTCGTACTTGTTGAACCCGAAGTGCTCGAACGCCCCGATCGACACCACCCGGTCGACCTGACCCTCGAACTCCTCCCAGGGCTGCAGCCGCACCTCCATGTGCCGCTTGCTTTTCGAGTTCGCGAACCAGTGGTCCTCGATGTGCTGTTTCTGGTTCTCGGACAGGGTCAGCCCGATCACGTTGACGTCGTAGCGGTCGACGGCCCGCATGATCGTGGAGCCCCAGCCGCAGCCGATGTCCAGCAATGTCATGCCCGGTTGCAGGCCCAGCTTGCCCAGCGCGAGGTCGACCTTGGCCATCTGGGCCTCTTCGAGCGTCATATCGTCGCGGTCGAAGTAGGCGCAGCTGTACGTCTGGGTCGGGTCCTGCCACAGCTTGAAGAAGTCGTTGGAGATGTCGTAGTGGAATTGGACTTCGTTCTTGTCCGAGCCGCGGGCCGAAGCCGCCGACTTCGACAACCACTTGGACTCTGGCGTGGGTGCAGACCCCGTCGTTGCGCGTGATGAATCTGTCATCGTCACCCTTGTTCAGATTGGGTTTTTTATGAACATCGCGCAGGATTTCTCGACACGATGGGTTGACAGTACCCTCTGTTGGCCCGGTGGTGGAACGGCCCCGCCGACGCGTCGACCTGCTAAATTCGTTCGTTCTTCGTCATCCAGCGCATCACCTGCCACCCGGCGAAGACGGGCAGCCAGATGGTCAGAACGCGGTAGAGCAGCACGGCGGGCACCGCGACCGCCGCGGGCATCCCGAACGCCGCCAAACCACCGATCAGCGCCGCCTCCACGGCGCCGACGCCGCCGGGGGTGGGGGCCGCCGAGGCCAGCGTTCCGCCCACCATCGTCACCACGGTGACGGTGATGAACGACGTGTCGCCGCCGAACGCCTCGATCGCCGCCCACAGCGCGAACGCGTTACCCAGAGTCGTCGCCGCACATCCTGCGACGATGATCGCCAGCCGCCGGGGTTCGCGGGCGAGCTCGCCGAGGTGGCCGACCATCTCCTGCAGCCGCGGCCGCACCGCCGTGGCCAGCCACCGGCGCAGCTTGGGCACCAGCAGGAACGTGCCGACCAGGCCCAGCGCCAACCCGGCGACCAGGTACAGCACCGCGATGTCGGGGACGAAGCGGCCCAGGTCCGCCGATGCGCCGGCCGCGGTGCTGAAAAAGATCAGCAGCCCGATGTGCGTGATGACCTGGACCGACTGCTGCAGCGCGACGGCGGTGGTGGCGCGCATCGGGGCGACGCCGCCCTTCTGCAGGTAGCGCGCCGACAGCGCGAGGCCGCCGACGCCCGCCGGGGTGGTGGTGGCGGCGAACTTGTTGGCGACCTGCATGACCGTCAGCCCGCGCAGCGTGACCAGGCCGTCGGCGCAGGCCCAAAGTGCCGCCGCGGCACCGATATACGTCAGCCCCGACGCCGCCAGCCCCACCAGTGCCCACCACCAGTTGGCGGTGCGCAGCTCGGTGATGAACGTCGGCACCGAGCTGATGAACGGGTAGGCGACGTACACCAGCGCGATCAGCAGCACCAGCTGGACGATCTGGCTGCGGGTGAACCGGGTGACCGTCTCGGAGCGGATCTCGTCGACGCGGGTCTGCCGTTTGACCTCGTCGCGGGCTTCGGTGATGACCGCGCCGGCATCGTCGACTGACTGTCGGATATGTTGTGGCACAGCGGCTTTGGTGAGACGACGGGATGCCGTGAGCACGGCGTCTTTGCCGAACGAGTCGATGGCCGCGCGCACGGCCGACGGCGCGTCGTACAGGTCGGTGGTGGTGACCAGCAGCTGGGCGATGTCGGAGCGCAGCTGGGCGTCGGTGGCGCCGTACTCGGCCCGCTCGAAGCCGCCGAACAGCACCTCGTCGTCGGCGACGGTGATCTTGCTGCCGCGCAGGTCGCCGTGGGAAATCTGGCAGTCGTGCAGCGACCGCAACGACTCCCACACGCGGCCGACGGGGATCGTGTGCTCGTCGATCGGGGTGCCCCGGGCGGGGGTGTGCGCGTAGAGGGTCCAGCCGCGGTCGAGCGCGGCGACGCTGATCGTCGAGGTGCTGGCCAGGCCGAGTTGACCGATCGCGATCGCCATCAACGCGCGGTGTTCGACGAGGCGGCGCATCGAGGCATGCAGCGGCGCGGTTTCGCGGTTGCGCAGCCGCAGTTTGAGCCACAGTTGGCGCAGCACGCCGCCGCCCCGCTGGTGCGGCCCGTAGAGCTCCATCACCGCCGACGATTTCTGATCCACGCACGTCGCGAGCATCACCAGCGGCCCGGCGCCCGCGGGCCGGACCACGGTCAGCCCGGAGACGACGCAGCCGCGCCGCGCCATCGCGCGCACCGCGCCGTCCAGCGGCACCTCGAGGCCGGGGGTGCCGACGGCGAGCACCACGAGCGCGCCGACGAACCAGCCAACGGCCAGGCCGAACAGCGAGCGCGCGGGCACGACCGCGCTGATCACCAAATGGATCGGCACGAATGCCAGCAGCAGGGCCCACCACCAGCGCCGCCAGCGCGCGGGCAGCCACGGCCCCGAGACGGTGAGCACTGCGACCAGCATCGCGATCCAGCGCGGGTCGTCGACGAACTGGGAGGTGACCGAGTCGAGGCGTTCGGACAGGTCGAAGTGCCAGCGTGGAGCCGCGATGCCGGTGCCGGTGATCGACAGCGCGAGCCCGGCGATGGCCGCGGCGGCCCCGTAGGCGCCCAGCAGCTTCCACTGCCGCGACATGATCAGGCCGACCAGGATCAGGAACGGCAGTGCCAGCAACGCGATGCCGTACGCGATGTACACCAAGTTGGACTGGGTGGGGGTGAGCACGCCCACGATGCCGGAGATCGACTGCTCAAGGGCCACCCACTCGTAGCGGGTGACCAGCGAGCTGAAGATGACGATCGCCAGAAACAGCCCCGACAGCACGACCCGCAGGATGTCGTTGGTCCGCCGGGTCAGCGGCTGCAGCAGGCTGCCGGAAACGGCGATCTCGCGCCCGTCAACGCGCATGTCTCCACGATCTTTCGATTCCCGGGTCGCGGGGGTAGCGACTCGCCGACAACTTATCGGTCTTGCGCGATCTGGCGGGGTTGCCCCGCTACAAGGCGTAGTCGGGCAACTCGAAATCGTCCGCGGTGCTGCCGGCGAACCGCCGCGTCAGCGGCGGGAACGACATGCTGCGGATGGCGAGGTCGCGAAACCGCAGGCCGAGTCGGGTCTTGGGGGCGAAGAAACCCAGCAGCTGTTTGGCGTTGGCCTGCTTGCCCTCGACGAACGGGCGCAGTTGAGTCTCGTAGTCGGCGAACGCGCGGTGGTGATCGCCGCGGGCGCGGTGCAGTTCTCCGGCGAGCACGTAGGCCTCGGTCATCGCCAGCCCGCTGCCCTCGCCGCCGAGCAGCGAGATGCAGGCGGCCGCGTCGCCGATCAGCAGCACCCGGCCCTGGCGCCAGCGGTCCATCCGGATCTGGCTGACCACGTCGAAGTAGATGTCGTCGGCGCCGTCGACCGCGGCAAGGATCTGCGCGCATTCCCAGCCGGCCCCGGCGAACTCGTTGTGCAGCTGCTGCTTTGGTGAAACGACGGTGTCGTCGTGGTCGGCGCGCCAGACGAACAGAAACAGCGTGCGGTCGCCGCGCAGCGCAAAGCGCGAGAGGTGCCTGCGCGGGGTGTTGTACATGACGTAGACGAGTTCGTCGCGCGGGCGGTAACCGTCGACCACGCAGGCGGCGACCTTACAGCCCAGGTAGTGCTCGAAGTTGCGTTCGGGGCCGAAGACCAGGCGGCGCACGTTGGAGTGCAGCCCGTCGGCGCCGATGACGAGGTCGAATTCGCGCGGTTCGGCGTGGTCGAAGGTCAGCCGCACCCCATCGGCGTGCTCGTCGAGCGTGGCGATGCTGTCCCCGAACAGGGTGTCGACCTTGCCGACAATGGTGTCGTAGACCGCGGCGGCGAGATCGCCGCGTGGCAGGCTGACCAGGTCGTCGCCGAGGATCGGGCGCATGCGCTCGAGGCTCAATTCGGCCTTGGCCTTGCCGGTAGGGCCGACCGTGCGCACCGATTGCACGTCGTAACCGGCATCGAGGATGGCCTGTTCGACGCCCATGCGTTGCGCCGTCCGGTAGCCGACGCCCCAGAAGTCGATCATGTAGCCGCCGGTGCGAAACGCCGGCGCCTGCTCGATGAGCGTTGGCCTGTGGCCGGTGCGCTGCAGCCAGTGCGCAAGTGCCGCGCCGGCGACGCCTGCCCCGCTGATAGCGACCTTCATATTCACCGCGAAAGCCAGCGTAGCGCCGCGCGCCGGCTTGGGGGTTTCGGGTTGCCGCCGAAGCTCGTACGCTATTAGGCATGAGTGGAACAGCGCGGGCGGGATTACCGCCGGGACCCCCGATTCCCTCGGTGATCCAGCTGATGCTGATGGCGCGGTGGTGGACGCAGTTCGTGGCGTGGTGCCGGCGCCGCTACGGCGACGTCTTCATGCTGCGCAACACGGTGATCGGGCCGATGGTGTATCTGGGCGACCCGGACGACATCAAGACGGTGTTCGCCGGCGATCCGCGGATCTTCCATGCGGGCGAGGCGAATTCGATGCTGGGTGGTTTGCTCGGCGACAGTTCGGTGCTGGTGGTCGACGGTGACGCGCACCGCGACCGGCGCCGGCTGATGATGGCCCCGTTCCACCGCGACGCGGTGGCGCGTCAGGCCGCGACGATGGCCGAGATCGCCGCGGAGAACATCGCGGGCTGGCCGGTGGGCCGGCCGTTTCCGGTGGCGCCGAAGACGTCGGAGATCACCCTGGAGGTGATCCTGCGGACCGTGATCGGCGCGAGCGAACCCGCCCGGTTGGCAGCGCTGCGCGAGGTGATGCCGCGGCTGCTCAGCATCGGGCCGTGGCAGTCGATCGCGATCGCCAAGCCCGAGCTGTTGGGCCGCCGGCCGTGGCGGCGGTTGCGGGCATACATGGCCGAAGCCGACCGGCTGCTGTACGAGGAGATCGCCGAGCGGCGCGCCGATCCCGACCTGGCCTCGCGCACCGACGCGCTGGCGATGCTGGTGCAAGCCGGTGGCGACGACAGAAACACCATGAGCGACAAGGAATTACGCGATCAGCTGATCACGCTGTTGGTCGCAGGCCATGACACGACCGCGACCGGGTTGGCGTGGGCGTTGGAGCGGTTGACCCGCCATCCGGCGGTGCTGGCCAAGGCGGTCGCCGCGGCGGACAGCGGAGACGACGACTACCTGGATGCGGTAGCCAAGGAGACGCTGCGGATCCGGCCGGTGGTGCCTGACGTGGGCCGGATCCTCAAGGAACCGGTCGAGATCGCGGGCTACCGGCTGCCTGCCGGGGTGATGGTGGTGCCGAGCATCACGTTGGTGCACGCCAGCGCCGCTATCTATCCACGGCCCGAGGACTTCGATCCGGACCGGATGGTCGGCGCAACGCTGAGCCCGACGACCTGGTTGCCGTTCGGCGGCGGTAACCGGCGTTGTCTGGGCGCGAGCTTCGCGATGGTCGAGATGCGCGTGGTGCTGCGGGAGATCCTGCGCCGCGTCGAGTTGGCCACCACCACGCGACCCGGGGAGAAGACGCGGCTCAAGCACGTCATCCTCACCCCCCGACGCGGCGCACAGATCACGGTGACGTCCCGCCGCGGTGATTTCGGCGCGCAAACGCCCGCTGAGCGCAACTTGGCGCACCGAAATCGCTGAATGCCGCACGGCCGGCGCGCGGTGTCGGTAAGTACGTACAGGTGGGACGGATCAGCGGGCTGGCGGTAGCCCTCGGCGTGAGCGCCGCGGTGCTGACGGGGCAGGGCGTCGCGTCCGCGGCACCGGACGCGACGGGTTCGGATGCGACGTCCGAGTCGGCGTCGTCGACGTCGTCGACGGAGACGGAGACGGAGACGACGGAGTCCTCGCAGTCCGCGCAGTCCGCGCAAGCCACCGATATCGAGTCGGCACCGACCGACGACGCCGACGACCAGGAGTCGACTCCGCTGCAGCGCGTGCAGAAGCGGTGGGAGCAGGCGCTGAAAACCAAACCCGCGAAGAGCGAGCCGAAGTCGACGGTGGGCAACGGTCGCGCCGCGAACTTCACCGAGAGCGCGCGGGACACCACCGAGGCCGACACGGATGAGGCCGAGACCGAGGCCGAGAGCAATGAGGCCGAGACCGCCGAGGCCGAGGCGGAGATCGAGACCGCCGAGCCGCAGATGCTCGGCGATCCCCGGCCAGTCGAGGAGCCTGCCCCAGCCGACGACGACGTGATCCCAGCGGCGCAGGACACGCCCTCGACGTCGACCGTCGACGTGGTCGTCGAGCAGCTGCCCGACCCGCAGCCGCAGGAGCGCATCACGGTCGTCATCTCGGAGCTTCTCACCGCGGTCTTCAACCCGTTCGCCGGTGCCGGTGACACGCCCGCGGCTCCCGCCGGTGCGCCCGCCGTCTGGGCGCTGGCCGCCGCCGCGCGACGCGAATTCCTCGGCGCGGTGCCCGATCTCGACCCGCAGCTGAACCCGGCGGCGACCGCGGCGGTGCAGCCCGTCGTCGCCATTGCGGTGACCCCGATTCTGGCGCCGCTGCAACACATTCCGATCCTCGGGCCGCTGGTGATCACCCCGATTGTCGCGACCCTCAAGCAGATACCGCTGATCGGTGACATCCTGCACCCGATCATCGGCTACCCGCTCGGCGCGACCGGCGGAACCACGCCTCGCGACGTGTACGTCATCTCCGCCGACGGCACCCCGATCTACGTGCACTTCTTCCCGGCGCAGGGGACAGCGAAGGGCACAGTCGCGCCGACGATCCTCTACGGGTCGGGCCTGGGTCTGCCCGGCGAGACGAACCCGCTGGCGATGAAGAGCCCGTTTCTGCCCAACCAGGTGATCGGCATCGGCATGCTGCTGCGGGCCGGCTACAACGTCGTCACGTGGGATCCGCGCGGTGAGTGGAGTTCTGGCGGCCGGCTCGAGATCGACCACCCCGATTACGAAGGCCAGGACATGGTCGCCATCATCACCTGGGTTTCGCAGCAGCCCGAGGCGCTGCTCGACGCGCCAGGCGATCCGCGAATCGGCATGGCCGGCGCCTCCTACGGCGGCGGAATTCAGTTGGTAACCGCGGCGATTGACCATCGGGTCGACGCGATCGTGCCGACGATCGCCTGGCACAACCTCAACACGGCGCTGGACAAGAACGGCGCCACCAAGAGCAGCTGGGGCGCCATCCTCAGTGCGGCGCTGCTGTTCACCGGCGCGCGGGTCAACCCGCGGATCTACTCCGCGGTCGCGATCGGCCTGATCACCGGGCAGCTGCCGAAGGTCGACCAGAATTTCCTGGACGCGCGCAGCCCGTCGCAGCTGCTCGAAAACATCACCGCCCCAACGCTGTTGATCCAAGGCACCGTCGACACGCTGTTCACCCTGCAGGAAGCCCACGACAACGCGATGGTGCTGATCGGAAACGGTGTGCCCACCAAGGTGGTGTGGTACTGCGGCGGCCACGGCGCGTGCATCACCAGCACCAACAACGGTGAAGTCATCGAGCGGGCCACGCTGGACTGGCTGGACAGGTACGTCAAGGGGCTGCCGGTGTCGACCGGCCCGCAGTTCGAGTGGGTTGACCAGCACGGCCAGAACTTCGGCTCGGATACCTACCCGGTCAAACCGGCGACCCCGCTGACCATCTCGAGCGCCGCGGGCGGCACCCTGCCGCTGCTGCCGTTGCTCGGCGGCTCCGGCCCCAACTTCAGCGCGCTGCGCGCAGGGCCGCTCGGCGCGCTGCTGGGCATACTGTCGGGCGCCAAGGCGATCAACGCGGTCAACCTGACCACCGCCAAGGCGGCGACGACCACGTACATCGTCGGCGCGCCCGAGCTGGAGTTCACCTACTCCGGCGCGGGCTTCACCCGCCACGTGTACGCCCAACTCGTCGACGACTCAACGGGTTTGGTGCTCGGTAACCAGGTGACGCCGATCCCGGTGACGCTGGACGGCAAGACCCACACGGTGAAGATCTCGCTGGAACCCGTCGCGCACACGCTCGCGCCGGGGCAGACGGTGACCGTGCAGATCGTCGCGTCCGCGGTCACCTACCAGGCCATCTGGACGCTGGGCGAGGTGCGCATCTCGGACATCACGCTGACCCTGCCGACCGCGGACGCCTCGGCGATCTCGACCCCCGACACCGAAACCGCCGCCGTACCGGTGCGAGCAGCCTGAGCCGGCCCACGCAGACGATCCGTCAAAATTGACACGCGCTGCCACATTGCTGGCAAACGTGATGTAGTTTCGATCGACACAGCGACGCGGGGACGCTGCGAGGAGTGAGGGTGGACGCGACACCTTTCGGGCACTATCAACTGCAGCAGTTGATCGGCCGGGGCGGAATGGGTGAGGTCTATCGCGCCTACGACACCCGCACCGACCGCATCGTCGCACTGAAGCTGCTTCCGGCTGCGATGGCCGTCGACGAGACGTTTCAGCAGCGGTTCCGCCGCGAATCCCAGGCCGCGGCCGGCCTGAACGATCCGCACGTGGTGCCCATCCACGGCTTCGGCGAGATCGACGGCCGGCTGTATCTGGACATGCGCCTCATCGAGGGCCGCAACCTCGGCACCATTCTGGCCGGCGGTAACAACGCGCTGGACCCGGCGCTGGCGGTCAAGGTCGTCGAACAGGTCGGCTCGGCGTTGGACACCGCGCACGCAGCGGGCCTGATCCACCGCGACGTCAAACCGTCGAACATCCTGATCACCGACCGAGAGTTCGTGTACCTCATCGACTTTGGGCTCGCACGCTCGGCCGGCGAGCAGGGATTGACGACGGCGGGCAGCACCCTGGGCACGATGGCCTACATGGCCCCCGAGCGCTTCGAGGGCAAACCCGTCGACCCCAGCGCCGACATCTACGCGCTGACCTGCGTGCTTTACGAGTGCCTGACGGGGGTGCGGCCGTACCCCGCCGACACGCTCGAGCAGCAGATCGCCGCGCACATGACCAAGCAGGTGCCGCGGCCGTCGGACACCGATCCCGGGCTCGCCGCGTTCGACGACGTCATCGCCAAGGGCATGGCCAAGAAGCCGGAAAAGCGGTTCCAGACGGCAGGGGCGCTGGCCGAGGCGGCCCGGCGGGCGCTCAACGCGCCGGTGCGGGTGGCGGGCAGCGGACGTCACGCCGCGCGCAGGACCCCGGTCGCCAAGCACGGGGTGTCGCGGCGGGCGCTCGCGGTGGCCGGCGCCGTCGTGCTGGTGGCCGCGCTCGGCACCTTCGGCGTCTGGCAGTGGCGCGGCGGCTCCGGGGGTGATGCCGCCCCGGCCAGCATGGCGGAGAGCTCGTCGACGGCGACGCCGGAGGCCGTGCCGGGTGCGGTGGAGTCGATCGCGGCGACGGTGCCCGCGGACATCCGGTCGACGGGCCGGCTGCTCATCGGCGTCAACGTGCCTTACGCACCAAACGAATTCAAGGACGCCGACGGGCAGATCGTCGGGTTCGACGTCGACTTGATGAACGCGATCACCCGCACGCTGGGCCTGGTGCCGGAGTACCGCGAGACCGCGTTCGAGGCGATCTTCCCGTCGGTGCGCGCTGGCGACTTCAACGTCGGGATGTCGTCGTTCACCGACACCAAGGAACGCCAGGAGTCGGTGGACTTCGTCAACTACTTCGTGGCGGGCACGCTGTGGGCGCAGCAGGCCGGCTCTTCGGTCGACCCGGACGACGCGTGCGGGCTGCGCGTCGGGGTGTCCTACGCGTCGCTGCAGGAGACCGCGGAGATCCCGGCCAAGAGCGCGGCGTGTGAGGCCGCAGGCATGGCCCCGATCGAGAAAACGGTCTACGTCAGCCAGAACGACCTCAACACGGCGTTGATGAACGGCGAGGTCGACGCCATGTCGGCCGATTCGCCGGTCACCGGGTTCGCCATCAAGACCTCGGGCGGCGAGCTGGAGGCGGCCGGGCAGGTGTTCGATTCCGCGCCCTACGGCTGGCCGGTGGCCAAGGGGTCGGCGCTGGCCGAGTCGCTGCGGCTGGCGCTGGAACACCTGATCGAGACCGGTGAGTACCGCACCATCGCCACGATGTGGGGCGTGGAGAAGGGCATGATCGACCAGCCGTCGATCAACGCCGCGACGAAGTAACGTTTTGCGCTGCGGGCACCAGGGAACCCGTGGGCTTTTACCGCCGAACCTGGGAGCGCTGATGAGGAAACCGATCAACCGCGCTGTACGACTCGCGATCGGCGCGGCCGCCGTCGTGGCGACCGCCTCCTTGGCCGCGTGCGGCGGCGACGAGGCCGAAGACACCACCACCACGACACCGACCACCACCACGCCCACGCTCACCACCCCGCCGCCGCCGCCCCCACCGTCGCCGACCCCGGCGCCGACGACCCAGCAGGCGCCGATCACCACATCGCCCGTCGTCGCGCCCACCGGCCCGCCCGTCGGCCAGCCGCCGGCAGAGGAGCCCAACGAGGGCCCGACGTCGGAGACACGCACACCCGATGTCAGCGCATCACCGCCGGTCACCGCGCCCAACCCGAACGCCACCGAGGAAGAAGAGTCCGGAGGCTGAGCTTTCATTCAGCGGGAGTACCAAACCACCTGTGCGGCATACACTTTGGTAGTGTCGAGCGCTCGCGCCTCCGACGTTCACGTTACGTCCGAGCGCCAAGCGGGAAGACTGATCCTGCACAGTCGCCGCACGCCGTAAACGGAAAGGATTTCATGTGAGTTCCCCGAAGGGCAGCTCACGTCTGGGCACCCGGTTCGGGTCCTATGAGCTGCAGTCTGTGATCGGGGTCGGGGGCATGGGCGAGGTATATCGGGCCTACGACACCGCGCGGGACCGCATGGTGGCGATCAAGTTGCTGCGCTCGGACCTGGCGTCGGATCCGACGTTTCAGGAGCGGTTCCGCCGCGAATCCCGGGTCGCGGCCCGGCTGCAGGAGCCGCACGTCATCCCGGTGCACGACTTCGGCGAGATCGACGGGGTGCTCTACATCGACATGCGCCTGGTCGAGGGCGCCAGCCTCAAGGAGGTGCTGCGCGACGGCGCGCTTCCGCCGGCGCGGGCGGTGTCGATCATCACCCAGGTGGCGTCGGCGCTGGACGCCGCGCACGCCAGCGGCCTGGTCCACCGCGACATCAAACCGGAAAACGTCCTGCTCACGCCCGAGGATTTCGCCTACCTCGTCGACTTCGGCATCGCACACGGCAGCGGCGAGGCGACGGTGACGATGACCGGGCTGCTCATCGGGTCCAGCGCCTACATGGCACCCGAACGCTTCAACGGCGAGCGCGGCGGCCCGGCGTCGGACGTGTACTCGTTGTCGTGCCTGCTCTACGAGGCGCTCACCGGCCGGGCCCCGTTCGAGACCGCCGATCTGCGCCAGGTCATCAGCGCGCACTTGTTCAACCCACCGCCGCGGCCCAGCATCATGCGGCGGGGGATCAGCCGGGCGTTCGACGACGTCGTCGCGCGCGGCATGGCGAAGAAACCCGCGGAACGCTACGCCTCGGCAGGCGAGCTGGCCAAGGCCGCAGGCGCGGCGCTCGATCAGCCGCCCGGCGCGCCGCCGCCTGCCCCGGCCCCGCCGCCGTCGACGCGGCAGTTCCCCGCGGGCTTTCCGAACCCGGTCGCGACGGGTTATCCGCCGTACGCACCGCCCCCACCTGCGCGGTCTGCGGGTACGTCGCGGTTCAGCCGGGGCCAGCTGGCGCTGCTGGTCGCGACGATCGTGATGTTCACCGCTGCGGTGGTGCTGGCCGCGGTGCTGGTGTTCGACGGCGGGGACGCCAGCCAGCCGCAGACCAAGCTGGCGGTGCCGCCGACGGAGCCCACCTCCCCGGCGACCACCACAACGACGACAACGACAACGACGCCCACGACGACCACTCCGCGGCCGAGCGGGGCACCGATCGCCGGGGTCTCGGGAACCGATTCGCTGGGGTTCGTCGGGCACTCGGCGCGGTGCGACGCGGGCGACGCACCGGAGGCGGCGATCCGGACGTCGAACTCGCTGGCGGTGGTGTGTGAATCGGCGCCGGGCAACTACTACTACCGCGGCGAACGGCTGCGTGACGGCGCCAGCCTCGAGCTCAGCAACGCGGTGCCGTCCGGCGCCGGGTTCGTCGCGATCAACCCCGCCGACGGGGCCCGATACGAGGTGCGACCGGACATGCTGACCATCTCCAGCAGCCGCGGAGTGGACTCGGCAGAACCGGCGTTGGAGTTCGGCGCGGGGTAGGGCCGTGTATCGTGGGTGTAGACCGATTCCGGTCAGCAGTGCATCGCCAACCCGCGTTGGAAGACGATCAGCCTGCGATTTCGATTGCCCTTCGCCCGACAGTGCGTTGGCCGAAGCGCACCATACTTGAGGACTTGCTTTATGAAGTCATCCGAACTCTTTTCCCATATCGAAGATTCCGAGCCCACCTCGAACACGAGCGGGTCCGACGAACCGGTGACCAACCCCGTGTTCTCCGATCAGCCGAAGCGGAACTCGTCTGTAACGACGCCGTCCTCGTGAACGGCTTGACGGGTACCCGCCGACTGGCCCGGCCCGTCAGACTCGTGCTCGCGGGGACGTTGGGCGCCGACATCGACGGGGCCTGGTGGCCCCATACCGGTTCGACGGCCGGCGAATTGCCGCAATTGATCGGCGTTTTGCACCGACGTCTGGGGGAGATCGTCGACATCTGCGTCAATTGGTCTGCCACCGAGGGTGCGCTGGACCTGAACTCGATTCTGACCAGTGCGCGGCCCAGGGCCGCCGCCGAGCATCGGCGCCACC
This sequence comes from Mycolicibacterium holsaticum DSM 44478 = JCM 12374, assembly GCF_019645835.1. Taxonomy (NCBI): domain Bacteria; kingdom Bacillati; phylum Actinomycetota; class Actinomycetes; order Mycobacteriales; family Mycobacteriaceae; genus Mycobacterium; species Mycolicibacterium holsaticum. The sequence continues at coordinate 4,671,423 of NZ_CP080998.1, read as the reverse complement.
GGCTGATGATGGTCGTCGGGCGTACCGCTCAAGCCAAGCTGCTTGTCGTGCCGCATATGACGACGCCGGCGCTGGGCAACACGGTGATGCGATGCGCGTCGGGCAGGCCGCTCGTCGGGTCCGAGCGCGACGGCCAATGGTGCGATGCGGCCGAAAGCGTGCTTCGCGACGCAAAGGCAGAGAGCGCGTTGTGGACCAGTCGCCTGTCGAGCTCTGTTACGTAACACATTGGGGATCAAGGCATTTCAGGCGACAGTTTGTCGCCGATAGGTTGATGGCGGCGCTTGCTGCTATCCTGACCGCGGATGTCCTTTGACATCCGTTCAGAATGAGAGAAGTTGGAAAGTATGACACAGGGAACCGTGAAATGGTTCAACGAAGACAAGGGCTTCGGCTTCATCGCTCCTGATGGAGCCTCGAACGATGTGTTCGTCCACTACAGCGAAATTCGCGGGGACGGCTATCGGACACTGACGGAAAACCAACGCGTCCAGTTCGACATCGAACAGGGCAACAAGGGGCCGCAGGCGGTCGGGGTGACGGCCGTCTAGCGAGTACGTCGTCGTTGTGGGCTGGCGGGTTTCCCGCCAGCCCACAATGCATTTCGGGGTTCGGACCAGATCCCTCTGACGTAGACTCGGGACATCGGCGGTATGTCGCGCACGATGCTCTGAACCGTGTGCATCGCCGATTCGAAGGATTCGGCTGCTTCGGTGGCTGAGACAGGATCGTCTTATGACCGCACACGTTGGCGCTGCTTTATCCGGGCTACGCGCTTCCGGACCCGAGAACACCCTGCGGCTGAGGTTGAAGCCCGAGGCGCCCGCAACGGGTTACGTCGATGGCGGGTGGTGGCCGCACAGTGATGAGCTTGCCCGTGAACTGCCCGACCTGCTGGCTGCGCTGTCGGTGCGGTCGGGTCCCGTCGACCGGGTGGTGTACAACCTCGACGAGTGGCCGGACGTGCCTGCCCGCATTCGGTTCGCGGATCGGCCGGTTCGGCTGGACGGGTCCCGGCTGCAACCGCACAACACCATCGAGGTGTTGGGCCTGGCAGGCGACAGAATCGTGTTGGTCGTCGTGCCCGCACTTTCGGACCCCGACCACGCTCACCAGACGCTGATGACGGCGGCGACGCCCGACAACGCCTCGTCAGCTGACGCGCTGCTCGAAATCAGCTTGCAGGACCGTGAGATTCGTGACCGCACGACCGCTACCGAGCAACGCTGGATCTCGGGGGCAGAAGCGAGATAGCCGCGCTATCAACGCTTCTTGTGTTGGAAGAGCGTATCGGTGGACGACTCTGCGCGGTCGGCGGCCTTGGCGTGCTTGGCGGCGCGTTTCTCTTTCAGGCTCTTACCGGACTTTTTGCTCATGGTCTGTCGAGGAGACTTGTCAGACATCGCTGGCCCTTCATTATGGGGCCCGATTGGTCCCGGCTGTGTCTGACACTACGCCACCTGGGTGTAGCGTGAGCAGTGTTGGAAATCCAGCCAGCCTGGGGTGTGTCTGCAGATCGTCGCTGACCGCCGAGCAACCGCTCACACCTGTCACCGGGTGCCAACCGCATGTTGGGATCGTTTTGAGCATCTTGTCTAGCTACCGTCCACCGGGTCACGGGACTCCTCACCCGCCGAGGATCGGCATGCTGAGCTGTTATCCGCCGACGCTCTGCGGGCAGGCCCGGTTCGGCTCCGGGTTGGCCACCGGGTTGAGCACCCACGGCGCCGAGGTCTCGGTGGTGCGGATCGCCGATGGATCGGTATCGGAAAGTTCCCGGGTCGTCGCAGAACTGGTGAAGGGCTCAGCACCGTCGCGGGCGGCGTGTATCGACGTGTTGAACCACAACGACGTTGCCGTCATTCAGCACTCCACCGAGATCGATCGCGGGCCCGACGCAGAGGACGTCGTCGAGATCATCGGCGCGTTACAGGTGCCGTCGATCGTCATCGCACACAGCGTGCCCAAAAGCCCGACGCGCCAACAGCGGTCGGGCTTAGAGGCGATGGCCGGGGTGGCAGACCGGGTGGTTGTCATGTCGGCGGCGGCAAGCAAACGGCTGCGCGAGAACTACCAGGTGGCGCGCCACAAAATCGCGGTGATTCCGCACGGCGCAACCGTGCCCAAGGACGTGGCCCGCGCGCGGCGTGGTCGCCCCACCCTGGTGACCTGGGGCCTGCTGGCTCCGGGAAAGGGCATCGAGCGGGTCATCGACTCGATGCGATCGCTCAAAGACCTACCGGGACGGCCGCTGTACGTGGTGGCAGGCCGAAACCACCCGAACGCGGCGCCCGCCGACGCGCAGGCGTACCGGGAGGCCCTGATCGAGCAGGCGCAGCGCCTCGGCGTCGCGGATGTGGTCTGCTTTGAAGACGGGTACCGCAACGGTGCGATGTTGAGCGGGCTGGCGCAGTCCGCGGCCGTCGTGGTGCTGCCCTACGACTCGGCCGACCAGGTGACCTCGGGTGTGCTCGTCGATGCCATCGCCAACGGCAGGCCCGTGGTGGCGACGGCATTTCCGCATGCCTGTGAGTTGCTGGCGACCGGGGCAGGCATCGTCGTCGATCATGACGACCCCAATGCGCTGGTGTCGGCGCTGCGGCGGGTGCTGACCGAACCGCGGTTCTCGGGAGCGCTGGCGGCCGAAGCGCGCCGGCTGGCACCCGAACTGGGGTGGCCCGTAGTCGCCGACGCCTACTTGCAGCTGGCGCACCGGACCAAGGTCGAGCGGCGCGCGGCCGTATGACAGTCACCGTGACGCTGCCCGACGGCAGCGCCGACAAGTACATGCGCTTCGGCGACTGCTACGTCAAGCACAACGACGGCACCCTCGACATCGTCCGCACCGGCAACAAACAGCACCACAGCTACGCGTCGGGAGAATGGGCCGACGTCGACGGCGATCAGAAGAAGTTTAGGAAGCGCCGCTTTTGGGGATGACCATCGCGAGCACATTTTCCCGCGCCCGGACGGATCAGTAGGACATCGATTGGCAATCACCGACATTGCCGCGTACGCGCACCTGAGCAAGACGGATATCGAAGCCCTCGGCGACGAACTCGACGCGATCCGCGCCGATATCGAGGCGTCACTCGGCGTGCGCGACGCCCACTACATCCGACGCACCATCCTCTTTCAGAGGACGCTCGAGGTGCTCGCCCGGCTGATCATCGCCACCAGCAGGTCACGGACCGGCTGGCTGCTGGGCACCGCGGCGCTGGCCTTCGCCAAGAGCGTCGAGAACATGGAGATCGGCCACAACGTCACGCACGGCCAATGGGATTGGATGAACGATCCCGAAATCCACTCGAACACCTGGGAGTGGGACATGGTCGCGCTCTCCGCGCAGTGGCGGTATTCGCACAACTACCGTCACCACGTGTTCAGCAATGTCGTCGGGGTGGACGACGACCTCGGCTTCGGCGTGATCCGGATAACCCGTGATCAGCCCTGGCAGCCGCAGCATCTCATGCAGCCGCTTCGAAACCTGTTGCTGGCAGTCATCTTCGAGTGGGGTATCGCGCTCCACGGCGTGCATTCCGAGCGGGACCGGCTGGCACCGGACGGCGAAAAGGTGTGGGAAGCCAGGATGGCGCTCGTCGGTAAGATCGCCCGCCAGGCCGCGAAAGACTACGTCGTCACCCCGGCGTTGAGCCGGTCACGCTGGCGCAGGGCCCTGGCCGCCAACGTATCGGCCAACCTGTTGCGCAACCTGTGGGCCTACCTGGTGATCTTCTGCGGGCACTTTCCCGACGGCGCGGAGAAGTTCACGCCCGATGCGCTCAAAGATGAAACGCCCGCCCACTGGTATCTGCGGCAGATGTTGGGAGCGGCCAACTTCAAGGCCGGCCCGCTGCTGGCCTTCTCCAGCGGAAACCTGTGCTACCAGATCGAGCACCACCTGTTTCCCGATCTACCGAGCAACCGCCTGGCGGAGATCGCGGTGCGGGTGAAGGCGCTGTGCGCGAAATACGACCTGCCCTACACCAGTGGATCGCTTGCCCGCCAATACTTTCTGACGCTGCGGACCATCCACAAGCTCGCGCTGCCCGACCGGTTTCTGCGGGCCACACACCACGATGCGCCCGAGACCGCCTCCGAGCACAAGTTCAGTCGAGCGACTGCTGTGCGGACCGGCGGACTGAAGAGCGCGTTGCAAGGCCGGGTACGGCGTTAGGGCAGCACGGTTTTCATCAGCATCACGTTGTAGGCCGACCACAGCGAGAGGTTGTAGTACAACTCCTTTCCGGTCGACCACGGATGCAGGAACGGCGCATAGATGCCGCCCGGAAAGTCCCACGACCGCACGAGAAGGCGCTCGGGGCTCCACGGCCCCTGCGGGGCGGGCGCGGTTCTGGCGACGATGTCGTTGGCACCGTTGCCGTACAGCACCAAGTACTGGTTGAGGTACGTGTTGTACTGGGCCGACATCTCGCTCACCGGGCCCGGGATCACCGGCGTCGCGGCGGCCGGATCGCCCGGCACCCACGCGTCGGCGGCAGAACTCCAGTACTCATACTTGCGAAGGTCGGGTACGTAGGCGGGAAGTACGCGCGAGACGAACGCCGGACCGCTGCGTCCGGACGGTGTGCCGAACGAGTAGATGTACGGGTCGCCGGGGCCGGGCTTGAGGAACGCACCCTGCTGGAAGTTCTGGTTGCCCGGCCTGTATTTGACGTCGGGGATGCTGTCTTCGGCCGCTGGCCGCACGCTGTCGGGGTAGATGCCCCAGTGCTCGCCATTGTCGGGGGACACCGCGATCGCCGAGTAGTTCGTGGTCCAGCGGCCGTCGCCGTCCCAGCTCTTGATCGACATGAAGTTGAGGTACTGCTTGCCGCCGACCGCGATCCCTGCGGTCGGGATCATCCCCTTCTCCTCGGGCGCCCACTTGACGCCGGGAAGGATCGCCTTGGAGATGTTCGGCCGCAGCATCGGTGAGCCCGAATAGTTACTGGCCAGAATGCCGTTGGGCACAGCGACGGTGTTGGACAGGGTGCCGTCCTGGCTGCGGAACAGCACGTTGTAGCGCCACTGCTGGCCGTGCACGCTGCAATAGCCGTAGGTGTCCCCGAAGGCCATCAGCACCTGGCGGTTGGCGGGATCGCCGTTATCCCACATGATTCCGAGATCGGTGCCGGTGACCGCGAAACGCTCGATGGTTTTGTTCGGGCTGTCGGGGCCAGTCACCCACCCGACGAGCGACGTCCCCGGCGGTGACGGCGGCGGAGCCGGCGCGGGTGCGGGAGCCACCGGGTTGGCGTCGGGAACCGCCGGAACGGGTTGCACGGCGGCCTGCTGTTGCAGCGGCGCCGAGATCTGGCCCAGGCTCGGCAACGGTGCACCGTCGTCGGCGCCGTCTGGACGCTGACCGACCGGTCGGCGGTTGAGCCCCGGCAGCAGCGGGGTTTCCTCGGCGTTGTTGGCCGCGGGCGGTTGTGCCGCCGCGGCGGCGCCGGTGCACGGTTCGGCGGCGGCCGGCGCTGCGACACCGAGGGTGGCGATCAACCCGATCGCGGCCGCCGACGCCACCGTGAGCGTTGCGATACGTGGACGCGGCGACATGTCACACCTTTCCGGGGCGGACGTCGCATCGACGTCAACAGTGGGGCTGATGTGACGATAGTGATCAATGATCTTGTTGTGACCGCTGAGTTCTAATGGATACGCGTCCGTGACCGTGTCGCAACCGCTGGATCGCGGTGTCAGCGCACCACGATCGTGTACTCGCCGCGCGGCACCAACTCGCCGATGACCGGCGCGCCCGGTATCTCCCCGGCGATCAACAACCCGCCGGACGTTTGCGCGTCGGCGAGCAGCAGCGCCTCGGTGTCGTCGACCGCGCTCAGGTCGACGTGCGGCGAGACCCAGTCGAGGTTGCGTTTGGTTCCGCCACTGACGTAACCGGCGGCCAGCGCCTCGCGCGCACCGTCGAGGTAGGGCACCGCTTTCGCGTCGAGCACCGCCGTCACCCCGCTGGCGCGCGCGAGCTTGTACAGATGTCCGAGCAAGCCGAAACCCGTGACGTCGGTGGCGCATTCGAGACCCGCGGCCAGCGCGGCCTGTGCCGCAGGGGCGTTCAGCGTCGTCATCACCTCGATGGCCTCGGGGAAGCGCTCACCGGTGCTCTTGTGCCGACTGTTGAGCACCCCGATGCCGAGCGGCTTCGTCAACGACAGCGCAAGCCCGGCCTTACCGGAGTCGTTGCGCAGCAACCGGTTCGGATCGGCGATCCCGGTCACCGCCAGGCCGTACTTCGGCTCCGGGTCGTCCACGCTGTGCCCACCGGCCAGATGGCAACCGGCAAGTCCGCACACGTCGAGCCCGCCGCGCAGCGTCTCGGCGGCCAGCTCGAAGGGCAGCACGTCGCGCGGCCAGCCGAGCAGGTTGACCGCGACGACGGGTCGCCCGCCCATCGCGTACACATCCGACAGCGCGTTGGCGGCGGCGATGCGGCCCCAGTCGTAGGCGTCGTCGACGACCGGGGTGAAGAAATCCGTCGTCGCGATCAGCGCCAGCCCGCCTTCGATGCGCACGGCCGCCGCATCGTCGCCGTCCTCCAGGCCGACCAGCAGTTCACCCGCCGGGTCGCGCGGCGCGGCCGACGTCAGCCCGCGCACCACGTCCTCCAACTCACCGGGCGGGATCTTGCATGCGCAGCCGCCGCCGTGGGCGTACTGGGTCAGTCGATAGGTCATGGCTCCATGCTGCCCTGGCATGATCGGCCGTGGGCAGGGAGGCGTATCTGGTCTGGTGACCGGCACGGTCTTCAAAATCGTTGAGCGGCAGATTCTGTCGCTGGCGGGTTCGATTCCCGTCCGCCTCCGCCAAGAATCACCAGGTCAGACCCACACCAGCTGACCGTCGTCGCGCACCTGCGCACCCTCGGACGGCGGGTGGGCCAGCAGCCGGCCGTCGTGCATGAGGTGGTGGACCTCCACACCGACCTTCACCACGGAAACGTCGGCGACGATGCGCCGATGACAGCGCCACCACACCGCCTCGCTGCACATCATCGCCGTCCGCTGCCTCTGCGACTGCTCGAGAAGCTGCGCGAACGCCTCGCCGAACTCGGCGGTGCGGGTGTAGGCCGCGTAGGCGGCGAACTGCTTGACCCGCCACCAGGTGTCCTCGGGCTCGGCGTCGGCCGGCAGCCGTCGGCGTCCACCCAGCCGCGCTTCCCAGCGATAGTCCAGCCCGGCGTCGGCGGCCCACGCGCTGATCGCGCCGCGCTCGACGTCGGGGTTGTGCCTGCTGTTGGGGTAGCGCCGGATGTCGACGAGCGCCTCGACCTCGGCGTCTACCAGCAGCTTGGCCAGCGCAGCCTTGTCGAGCGCTCCGTGTCCCACCGAGATCAGCACTTCCTCTGTGTACCCGAGGAACGGCTTGTCATGATGGCCCCATGCCCCAGCGATTTCGGCGCGCTAACGCCCCCTCAGCGTCCGTAAGCGCGCCCAAATCGCAAGATCCGCGCCGACAGGTACCGCGCACCGACGCGCTGCTGGCCGACCCGCGCCTGGTCGAGGCCTCCCGGACGCTGGGGCGCACGCTGGTCAAGTCGGTCATCACCGACGCCCAGCAGCAGGCCCGGGCGGGCACGATCGCGCCCGAGCAGGTGGCCGACTACGCCGTCGCGGCCCTGCCGACCAGCGCTGCGAGCCTGCGACCGGTGATCAACGCGACCGGTGTCGTCGTGCACACCAACCTCGGGCGTGCGCCGCTGTCGCAGGCCGCCGTCGACGCGATGGTCACCGCCGCCGGCGCCACCGACGTGGAGTTCGACCTCGAGACGGGACGGCGTGCGCGACGTGGCCGGGGTGCGTTGGCGGCGTTGGCCGCGGCCGTCCCGACCGCGGGCGGTGTGCACATCGTCAACAACAATGCCGCCGCGCTGCTGCTCACCGCGATGACGTTGGCGCCGGGCAAGCAGATCGTGGTCAGCCGCGGCGAGCTGATCGAGATCGGCGACGGCTTCCGGCTGCCTGAGCTGATGGAGTCCACCGGCGCGCGGTTCCGCGAGGTCGGCACCACCAACCGCACCCATCTGCGTGACTACACCGACGCGATCGGGCCCGACACCGGCTTCGTGCTCAAGGTCCACCCGTCGAACTATATGGTGAGCGGATTCACCTCGGCGGTAAGCATTTCCGAGCTGACCGGCCTTGGCGTGCCGCTGGTCGTCGACATCGGATCGGGGCTGCTGACGCCGCATCCGCTGCTGCCCGACGAGCCCGACGCAACGTCGGTGTTGCGTGACGGAGCCGACCTCGTCACCGCCAGCGGGGACAAGCTGCTCGGCGGGCCGCAGGCCGGGGTGCTGTTCGGTACGGCCGAGTTGGTCGAGCGGCTGCGACGACATCCGGCGGCGCGGGCACTGCGGGTCGACAAGCTCACGTTGGCGGCGCTGGAGGCGACGCTGAACGGTCCGCCGCCGCCGGTGGCCGAGGCGCTCGCCGTCGACGTGGCCTCGCTGCGTGAACGAGCGGCGCATCTGGCCGCGCAGCTGCCCGACGCCCAAGCGGTGGACTGTGTCGCCGCGGTCGGCGGCGGAGGCGCGCCCGGAGTCGAATTACCCAGTGCCGCAGTCAGTCTGCCCTCATCGTGTGCGACGCTGCTCCGGCTGGGCAGCCCGGCGGTGGTGGGTCGGCTGGAGAACGGCCGTTGCCTGCTGGATCTGCGCACGGTGCGACCGGACGACGACGACGCGCTGGTGCATGCGGTGCGGGCATGTATGTCATAGCCACCGCGGGGCATGTCGACCACGGGAAGTCGACGTTGGTGCACCGCCTCACCGGCATGTGGCCGGACCGGCTGGCCGAGGAGAAGCGCCGCGGGTTGACGATCGAACTCGGCTACGCGTGGACGGAGATCTCGGGTCGGCAGTTCGCGTTCGTCGACGTCCCTGGCCACGAGCGGTTCGTGGCCAATATGCTCGCCGGCATTGTGGCGGTAGCCCCCGCAAATCCAGTGATGTTCGTCGTCGCGGCCACCGAGGGGTGGATGCCGCAGTCCGAGGAGCACTTCGCCGCGCTGCACGCGTTGGGCGTTCGACACACGCTCGTGGTGATCAGCAAGGCCGACCTGGCCGATCCGACACCTGTCATCGCCCAGGTGCGGCAACGATTTCCGGATGCACCCGTGGTGTTGGGCACGGATCTGGATGCGGTGCGGGCAGAACTGGTGGCGCTTGCCTCGCGGTTGCCGGCCCCCGACGTCGATGCCGACGTGCGGCTGTGGGTGGACCGCTCGTTCACGATCCGCGGGGCGGGCACCGTCGTCACCGGGACGCTGGCGGCGGGCACGTTGCGGGTCGGCGACGAACTCGAGCACGCCGGCCGGCGCTATACCGTGCGGGGGTTGGAGTCGCTCGAACGTGCCCAAATGTCCCTTTCGGCGGTGGCGCGCGCCGCGGTCAACCTGCGCGGCGTGGACCACCGCGACATCGGCCGCGGTGACACCCTGCGCACGCCGGGCGCATGGCGCGACACCGCCGAAGTGGACATCTCGGTGCGGCCGCTGGGTGAGCTGCACCGAAACCTGATGCTGCATATCGGGTCTGCGGCCGTACCGGTACAGGTGCGGCCGCTGGGTACGGCGGCGAGGCTGCGGTTGGCGGTGCCGCTGCCGTTGCGCGTCGGCGACGTCGGGCTGCTGCGCGACCCCGGCGAGCACCGGATCGCCGCGGGTATCGAGGTGCTCGACGTGCGTCCGCCGCCGCTGCGTCGGCGTGGTGCGGCGCGTCAGCGGGCCGAAGAGCTGGCGTCCGGACACGCGCGGCCGCCGGTGTGCGCGCGTGCGGATGACCTGCGCGCCATGGGGTTTCCGCTCGATGGTGAGCGGGTCGGCGAGTGGGTGGTGGATCCCGACTGGTGGGCACGGCGCCGGCAGCAGGCTTCCGCGGCGGTCGAACGGTGGTCGACCGAGCACGACGTCGCCGCAGGCATGCCGCTGGAGACCCTGCGGCGAGCACTCGAGCTGCCCGCTGTCGAGCTGGTGGGCGAGCTGCTCGACGGGTCCGGGCTCGTGGTGGCCGACGGCCTGGTGCGGCGCCCGGACGCGGTGCTGCCGGCGCGAGTGGACGAGGCGCTGCGCACGATCGAAAAGTGGTTGGCTGCAGAGCCGTTTCGGGCACCGGACGCCGATCAGCTCGACGAGCTGCGGCTCGGCCCGCGTGAACTGGCTGCCGCCATTCGCGCCAAGCGCCTGACCCGTATCGCCGACGGCGTCGTGCTCGGCGCTGATGCGTTCGACCGGGCCGCCGAGATATTGCAGACCCTGCCGCAGCCGTTCACCGTCGCCGAGGCCAAGCGCGCGCTGAACACCACCCGCCGCGTCGCGGTGCCGCTGCTGGAAGGCCTCGACAAGCAGCGCCGCACCCGTCGCGCCGATGACGGCACCCGCACGCTGATCTAGGCGGGAGCCCGGCCGCACCGGCGGGAGCCCGGCCGCACCGGCGGGCCGACAAGGTCCTCGGACCGCTGACGTGCTTCGTTTGCAGAAGTGCCTACTCGTGGTTTGATCGAAGGACCGCCGGGTAGGGAGAGGTCATGGAGATCAAGAGACTGTTCCAGTCGTGGCCGGTATATCGGCAGCTCACGGGACAGGATCCGACGGGTCGCGGCCGGGCCGCCCAGTCCAAGCGGTCGCTGACGCTGACCCCGCGGACCGTCGATGCCGACCACGTCGCGCACTCGGTCTGCCCGTTCTGTGCGGTCGGCTGCGCGCAGAATGTCTACGTCAAGGACGGCAAGGTCATCCAGATCGAAGGCAACCCGGACAGCCCGATCTCCCGAGGACGCCTGTGCCCCAAGGGATCTGCCAGCAAGCAGCTGGTCACCGGTCCGCAGCGACTGACCAAGGTGCGTTACCGCCCGCCGTATGCCACCGAATGGCAGGAGCTCGACCTCGACACCGCGATGGACATGGTCGCCGACCGGGTGCTCGACGCCCGCGAGAAGGGCTGGCAACAGTTCGACGCCGACCGCAACACGCTGCGCCGCACCATGGGCATCGCCAGCCTGGGCGGCGCCACCCTCGACAACGAAGAGAACTACCTGATCAAGAAGCTCTTCACCGCGTTGGGGGCGTTGCAGATCGAGAACCAGGCCCGTATTTGACACAGCGCCACGGTTCCCGGTCTGGGAGCCTCCTTCGGTCGCGGCGGAGCGACGGACTATCAGCAAGACCTCGCCAACTCTGACTTCATCGTCATCATGGGTTCGAACATGGCCGAAGCCCACCCGGTCGGGTTCCAGTGGGTGGTGGAGGCCAAGGCCCGCGGCGCGCGCGTCGTGCACATCGACCCGCGGTTCACCCGGACCAGCGCGTTGGCCGACCGCCACGTTGCGCTGCGCGCGGGCAGCGACATCGCGTTCCTCGGCGGGGTGATCAACTACATCGTGTCCAACGAGCTCGACTTCCGCGAGTACGTCACCGCCTACACCAACGCGTCCTTCCTGGTCGACGAACGCTACCGCGACGCCGAGGATCTCGACGGCCTGTTCAGCGGCTACGACCCCGACACCGCCTCCTACGAGCCCGAGACATGGCAGTACCAGAGCACCGACGCGGCAGAGGGCGGCGCGCAGCACACGGAGAAGGCGGCACCCGACCGGCACGGCTCCGGCGGCGCGCCGATCGAAGGCGCGCACCAGATTCCGTCCGATCCGACGCTGCAGGACCCGCGCTGCGTGTACCAGATCCTCAAGCGCCACTACGCCCGCTACACCCCCGAGATGGTGGAACGGGTCTGCGGGGTGCCCGCCGACGAGTTTCTCGAGGTCGCGCGGGCGTGGGCGGAAAACTCTGGCCGAGAACGCACTTCGGCACTGGTGTACAGCGTCGGCTGGACACAGCACTCGGTGGGGGCGCAGTACATCCGCGCGGGCGCGATCATCCAGCTGCTGCTGGGCAACATCGGCAGGCCGGGCGGCGGGGTGATGGCGTTGCGCGGACACGCCAGCATCCAGGGTTCCACCGACGTGCCGACGCTATTCAACCTGCTGCCCGGTTATCTCGCGATGCCCGAAGCCGGCCACGCCACGCTGTCCGACTACCTCGACGACATCATCGGCAACAACCAGAAAGGCTTCTGGCACAACGCCGATACTTACATGGTGTCACTGCTCAAGGAGTACTGGGGCGACGTGGCCACCGCCGACAACGACTACTGCTTCGACTACCTGCCCCGCATCAACGGCGACCACGGCACCTACCGCACCGTGATGGACATGGTCGACGGCAAGGTGTTCGGCTACTTCCTGCTCGGGCAGAACCCCGCGGTGGGCTCCGCGCACGGCCGACTGCAGCGCCTCGGCATGGCCAACCTGGACTGGCTGGTGGTGCGCGAACTCGTCGAGATCGAGAGCGCGACGTTCTGGAAGGACGGCCCGGAGATCGAGACGGGCGAGATCACCCCGCAGACGTGTCGCACCGAGGTGTTCTTGTTTCCCGCGGCATCGCACGTGGAGAAGTCGGGCACGTTTACCCAGACCCAGCGGATGCTGCAATGGCGTGAACAGGCCGTCCAGCCGCCCGGCGACGCGCGCTCGGAGCTGTGGTTCTTCTACCACCTGGGCCGCCGGCTGCGCGAAAAGCTCGCCGGATCAACCGATGAGCGCGATCGGCCGCTGCTGGATCTGGCGTGGGACTACGCGATGGACGGCGACGAACCCTCAGCCGAGGACGTGCTGCGGCGCATCAACGGCGTCGACCTGAGCACCGGACGCGCGGTCAACGGCTACACCGAACTAAAGGCCGACGGGAGCACCGCTTGCGGCTGCTGGATCTACAGCGGCGTGTACGCCGACGACGTCAACCAGGCGGCGCGCCGCAACCCGCACACCGAGCACGACCCACCCGGCGAGTGGGGCTGGACGTGGCCGATGAACCGACGCGTCCTCTACAACCGCGCCTCGGCCGATCCGCAGGGCCGGCCGTGGAGCGAGCGCAAGAAGCTCGTGTGGTGGGACCCGGACAAGGGGGCCGCCGGCGAGTGGACCGGCTATGACGTGCCGGACTTCGAGAAGACCAAACCGCCCGGGTACGAACCGGATCCGGATGCCGTGGGCGTGGCGGCATTGCGAGGCGACGACGCGTTCGTCATGCAGGCCGACGGCAAGGCGTGGCTGTTCGCCCCCGGCGGAGTGCTCGACGGTCCGCTGCCCACGCACTACGAGCCCCACGAATCACCGGTGCGCAACGCGCTGTACAAACAGCAGGGCAACCCGGCGCGCAAGGTGTACGGGCGCACCGACAACCCGTCGAACCCCTCACCGCCGGAACTCGACGGCGACGTGTTCCCGTACGTGTTCACCGCAGCACGGCTGACCGAGCACCACACCGCGGGCGGTATGAGCCGGCAGCTGCCCTATCTCAGCGAGCTGCAGCCGGCGTTGTTCGTCGAGGTGTCACCGCAACTCGCTGCGCTGCGCGGACTTTCACACATGGACTGGGCGCACGTCATCACGAGCCGCACCGCGGTGGACGCCCGCGTGCTCGTCACCGACCGGATGCGCCCGCTGCGCATCGAGGACCGGGTGGTGCACCAGATCTGGATGCCGTATCACTGGGGACATTCCGGGTTGATCGACGGGGACGTGGTCAACGATCTGCTCGGCGTGGTGGCCGACCCGAACGTGTTCATCCAGGAGAGCAAGGTGGCCACGTGCGACATCCAGCCGGGCCGGCGCCCACGCGGCCCCGAGTTGCTGTCCTACATAGCGGAATACCGGCGCCGGGCCGGCATCACGATCGAGACGGGTACCCACCTGGACACCACGGGGGCGGCCGACGAGCACACCGAGGAGACGCCATGACCGGCTACGACGAGCAGCCGCGGGTCGGGTTCTTCACCGACACCTCGGTGTGCATCGGCTGCAAGGCGTGCGAGGTCGCGTGCAAGGAATGGAACGGTGTGCCCGACGACGGGTTCAACCTGCTGGGCACGTCCTTCGACAACACCGGTGAACTGGGCGCGAACTCGTGGCGCCATGTGGCGTTCATCGAGCAGCCTGCGGTGGATCTGGGGATGCCGGGTTTTCAGCGCCCGGGCGACGGTTCCGGCGCGGAGGGCCGCACCGACTTCCGCTGGCTGATGAGCAGCGACGTCTGCAAGCACTGCACCCACGCCGGTTGTCTGGACGTGTGCCCGACGGGCGCGCTGTTCCGCACGGAGTTCGGTACCGTCGTTGTGCAGCAAGATATCTGCAATGGCTGCGGCTACTGCGTGTCGGGCTGCCCGTACGGGGTGATCGAGCGCCGCGAGGGCGACGGTCGCGCCTGGAAGTGCACGCTGTGCTACGACCGGCTGCGCGACGGCCTCGAACCGGCATGCGCGAAGGCCTGCCCCACGGACTCCATCCAGTTCGGGGTGCTCGATGAGCTGCGCGAACGGGCGGCGTTGCGGCTGAACGGCTTACACGAACGGGGCATGACCGAAGCCCGGCTGTACGGCGAGGATCCCGACGACCGCGTCGGCGGCAACGGAGCGTTCTTCCTGCTGCTCGACGAGCCGGAGGTGTACGGGCTGCCGCCGGACCCGGTGGTCCCGACGCGTGACGCCCCGGCGATGTGGCGCTTTGCGGGAATCGCGGCGTCGGCGATGGTGGGCATCGCGGTGTCGGCGTTCGCGGGGCGGCGGCGATGAAGGAACAGCTGACGGTGCCGCGCGCGGAGTTCCGCTCCTACTACGGCAAGCAGATCCTCAAGACCCCGGTGTGGAACTGGATGATCGCGGCCTACCTGTTCCTGGGCGGGCTCTCGGCCGGCTCGGCGATGCTCGCTGCGGGTGCGGATCTGACGGGTTTGGCTGGGCTGCGCAAGGTTTCGCGAATCGGGTCGCTGGTGAGCGTGCTGGCGAGCCTGTACTTCCTGATCGCCGACCTCGGCAGGCCCGAACGGTTCCATCACATGATGCGGGTGGCCAAGCCCAGCTCGCCGATGAGCATGGGCACCTGGATCCTCTCGGCGTACGGGCCGGGCGCGGGCGTGGCGGCGGTGGCCGAGCTGATGCCTGGGCGGCTGCGCCGCACCTGGCTCGGCCGGCTGATTGCGCGGCTGGCGCGGCCTGCGGGGTGGTGGGCGGCGACGACGGCGCCCGCGGTGGCGTCGTACACGTCAGTCCTGTTGTCGCAGACGGCGGTTCCTGCCTGGCGGGAGGCGCACCCGTATCTCCCGTTTGTATTCACGGGCTCGGCGGCGGCCAGCGGCGGCGGACTGGGCATGCTGCTCGCGCCGGAGGCCGAGACCGGCCCGGCCCGCCGGATGGCCGTCGCGGGGGCGGCGCTGGAACTCACGGCGTCGCGGGTGATGGGCCAGCGGATGGGTGTGTCCGCTGAGGCGTACGCGACGGGAAGGGCGCACCGGTTCCGTCGGCTGTCGGAGGCGTTGACGGTCGGCGGTGCGGTCGGCGCGGTGATCGGCAGGCACCGCGCGGTCACCGCAGTGTCGGGGGCGGCGCTGCTGGTGGGCAGCGCGCTTCAGCGGTTCGCTGTGTTCGAGGCGGGCGTGGCGTCCACGCGCGACCCGAAATACGTGGTGGTGCCCCAGCGGGAACGGCTCGAGGCGGGGCAGCGCGCCCGGGCATAACCCCGCGCGCTGACCCCGCGTCTAAACCCAGCGTCCGTGCATACCCCCGCGCCCTGACCCCAGCCTCCGGGCATAGCCCCGCGCCTCTCAGGGGACACATACCGAAGTGTCAACCTCTTAGCGAATGTTTCGCTGTAGTCGCTACGCCGCGTAGTAGGTGAGCGAATTTTTCGCTCCGAGGTTGGCACAAATAGCACTATCACCCGCGCAGCGCCGGTGGTCACCGCGCAGCGCCGGTGATTAGCGCGCTCACCCGCCGGGCTGACCCTCTTCCGGCTCCGTCGGGGTGGTCGTCACGGTGGTGGTGGCCGTCGTGGTGGGAGCGGTCGTAGTGGTGGCCGGGCTCTCGGTGGTCGTCGGGCTGGTGGTCTCAGCCGGTGCGGGTGAGGTCGGGGGCGTGGTGGTCCCGGCGGGCGGCGGCACCACCGGCGAGGTCTCGGTGATCGTGGTGGTTTCGGTGGTCTCCGGCGTCGCGGTGGCTGGGGCCAACACGCCGCAGGCGACGCGGCTGCCGGCATCGCCGGTGGCCAGCGTCTCAGAGTCTGGGCCGGGCACCCCGTTGACGGCGTAACGCGGCGGGATGTTGGCGAAGTTGTCCGGTAGCGCGTGAAGCATCAGCGCGGATCCCTGCGAGGTGCGCAGGTCCTCGACGGTGAACGCGTCGGTCGTCGCGACCAGCCGGGCCGACCCGTCCGAACGGACCTCCACGGGGGTCAGGTCGCCGGCGGCGGGATGGGCGGCCGCCTGTCCGCGCGTGTGCAGGTGACCGCCGGCGGACAGGAAGTCCCCGGGCTCCCCGCCGCCGGGAGCGACGGAGTTGGCCTCGCATTTGCCGATCTCGTGGATGTGGAAGCCGTGGAAACCGGGCGACAGGGTGCTTCCTTCGGTGGTCTCCAGCGTGATGGTGGCGTAGCCATCGGTGAACTCGATCTTCGCGTTGGCGACGGTCGTGCCGTCGGCCGTCTTCAGGTCGGTGGTGATGGTTTGGGCCTCTGACGTGGGGCTGGTGGTGGGGGACGTGGTCTGGTCGGCACCCTGCTCGGCGTTGCAGGCACTGAGCATGGCGACGGCGACGGGGGCGGCGAACGCGGCGGCAGCTACGGTTTTCGACTTGGACATGAGGGGCGCGTACCCGAAACAAGATCTTTCAACCGTGGAGTCGGCCGTCGATTGCACACTCGGCGCACAGGCTCAGTCGGCGAGCTGGTTGACGACACCGGCGAACACGCGGGGAAACGCCGCGGCGGCCGGCACCACCCGGGACCGCACCGGCCGGTACGCGCTCGCCCGCACCAGCGCCGACGTCATCAACCGGTAGCGGCGCGACATCTGCCGCCACTGACGGTCGTAGGCGCCGGGCCGGTCTGCGAGGACACAACCCACCAGCAACTCGGCTCCGCCGAACGCGATGCCGAGCCCTTCGCCGGTCAGCGCGTCGACGTAGCCTGCCGCGTCCCCGACCAACAGCACCCGACCGGCCGTCAGCGCGCCGACCCGCTGCCGCAACGGTCCGGCGGCCATGTTTGGCCCGTGTGGGTGGCCGGAGACCCGGGCCTGCAGAGCACCGAAAGATTCGATCTGCCTGTCGAACCCGCCGCGCTGCGACGTCAGGACCGCGATGCCGACGCAGTCGTCGGCGACAGGTGTCACGTACGCTTCGGCGCCGTCAGCCCAGTACACCTCCACGTAGTCGGTCCACGGCGCGATCCGCACGTGCCTGCGAATGCCCCATCGCCTCGGGCCGTGCGTCGGCCGGGCCAATCCCAGCGATCGACGGATCGGCGAATGCAACCCGTCGGCGGCCGCGAGGTAGCGGGCCCGCCAGGAACCGGTCCGCACAGACACCGAATCCTGTGTCACCGCACCGGCTTCCGCATAGAAGATCGGCACACCGGCCGCCTGAACCGCATCCCGCAGCGCGGTGTGCAGCGCGGTCCTGCGCACTCCGCGGCCGGGGCCGGAGCGGAACGACGCGTCGACGCATCGGTGCTCGTCCAGATAGCGGATCCCGCGCAGCGGCTTGCCCGGCGGGTCGATGCCGAGAAGTTCCAACTGACGCAGCGCGTGCGGCATCAACCCCTCGCCGCACGCCTTGTCGATCGGGCCGCGGCGCCGTTCGACGACGACGACGTCGAGCCCCGCGCGGGCGCCGTACAGGGCGGTGGCCAGCCCGGCCGGACCACCGCCTGCGACCAGCAAGTCGATCACCGCAACCCCACCAGCGCAGCGTTCTCGACTTTGATCCGCGTCCGCAGCATCGCCGCGTTCAGCACTGTGAAGACGACGGCGGTCAGCCAGGCGGTGTGCACCAGCGGCAACGCCACCCCCTCGGCGATCACCGCGACGTAATTAGGGTGCGGCACGACACGATACGGGCCGCGTTCCACCCGGGCAGCGCCGGGGATGACGATGACCCGGGTGTTCCATTGCCGGCCCAGCGTCATGATGCACCACCAGCGCAACCCCTGCGCCGCCAGCACGATCGCCAGCATCGGCCAGCCCAACCACGGCAGGAAGGGTCGGTTCATGGCCTCCACCAGGCATCCCGCCAGTAGGCCGGTGTGCAGCAGGACCATCGCCGGGTAGTGACGCGCGCCCCACTCGACACCGCCGTGCAACCGGCTCCAGGTCAGGTTGCGTTGGGCCACAACAAGTTCGGCAAGGCGCTCGAGCGCGACCGCGGCGACCAGCAGCACATACCAGGCCATGTCAGTGCCAGCGCACCAGGACCAGCTCCGAGCAGAAGCCCGGACCCATCGCCATCACGACCCCGGGGCTGCCGCTGGGCGGCTGTTTGGCGATGGTGTCGCGAAGCACGTGCAGTACTGACGACGAGGACAGGTTGCCGACCTCGCTGAGCGAGCGCCACGTCAGTTCCAGCGCGTCGTCGGGCAGGCCGAGGGTGTCGACGATCGACTCGATGATCTTCGGGCCGCCGGGATGGCTCACCCACGCGCCGATGTCGGCGATGGTCAGCCCATGCGCGCGTAGGAAGTCGGTGACGTCATCGCCGAGATAGCGCTCGATGATATCGGGCAGATCCGGCGCCAACACCAATTCCATTCCGTCCGAACTGATGTCCCAGCCCATCGTGCGCAGCGAGTCGGGATACAGATGGCTGCGCGAGTCGAGGATGTCAGGTCCGCGGGCACCGATCTGCTCGGCACGTCGCTCGCCGACGGCCACGACAGCGGCCGCACCGTCGCCGAATAACGCGCTTCCGACAATGGTGGCCATCGTCGGGTTGACCTTCTGGCCCAGCGAGCACAGCTCCACCGACACCAGCACCGCGACGTCGTCGGGCGCGCCACGCAGATAGTCGTTGAGCCGGGCCAGCCCCGCCGCCCCGGCCACACAGCCCAGCCCGAATACCGGCACCCGTCGCACGTCGGGGCGAAGGCCCAGCCTCGTCGCGATGCGGGCGTCCAGCGACGGCACCGCGATCCCGGTGACCGTCGTCGTCATGATCAGATCGACGTCGTGCGGCTGCAGCCCGGCTTCGTTCAGTGCGTCGGACAGCGCGGTGGCCCCGAGTTCGACGGCGTGCTCGATGAAAGTGTCGTTGGCGGCGCCGAAGTCGATCAGCATCGGGTAGTCCTCCAGCGGCACCGCGAGGTGGCGGCTGCGGACGTGGGCGCTGGCGTGCAGGGCCCGGATCTCAGCTTCGTAGCGCTCCCAACCGGGATAGGCCAGAAGCGATTCGGTGATCTCGGCTTGGGTGTAGTGGTGCCGCGGTAAGACGCCGCGGACGCTCGCGATGACGCTCATGTACTAGATACGACTTCGGGGTCCGGTCGGTTCAGCGTGCCGTCACCGTCGTCGAGACCGAAACGGTTGTGCAGCCGCGACATCCATTTGGGCGCCCACCAGTTCCAGCGACCCAGCAGGTGCATGAACGCGGGTACCAACACCATTCGCACCAGCGTGGCGTCGGCGAGCACGGCCAACGTCAGCCCCAGACCCAACAGCCGCAGCACCGACACGTTGGCCGCGATCAGCGCCGCGAACGAAATCGACATGATCAGCGCGGCCGCGGTGATGACGCGGGCGGTGCGGGCCACCCCGAGCGCGACGCTCTCGTCGTTGTCGGCGCTGGTGCGGACCCAGGCTGATGTCGCCGGCTCCGCGGCCCCGGAGGCCAGCCAGAACTCGCGGATCCGGGAGACCAGGAAGACCTCGTAGTCCATCGACAGGCCGAACGCGACGCAGAACAGCAGCACCGCGATGTTGGCGGTCAGCGTCCCGGTGGGCGTCGTCCCCAGCGCGTCGAGGTGCCCGTCCTGGAAGATCCACACCATCGCGCCGAACGCGGCGGTCAGCGACAACACGTTGAACGCCAGCGCTTTCAGCGGGACGACGGCGCTGCCGGTCAGCAGAAAGAGCAACCCCAGCATGATCACCGCGATCACCCCGAGCACCAGCGGCAGGCGCGTGGTGATGGCGGCGACGCTGTCCCGGTTGATCTGCGCGGTCCCGGTGATGAGCACAGGCTTGCCTGCGGGGCCCTTCACCGCGTGCACCCCGTCGAGTTGGGCTTCGGACCGTTCGGTGAACAGCGGAGCCGTGCTCTCGACGGTGAAAAATGCGCTGCCTTCCGCCACGGTCGGGGGCGATACCGCGGCGACGTCGGGCACCCGGGCCAGATCGGCGGCGTAGCGGCGCATCTCGCCGGCGTCGACGTCGGCGGCGTCGGGCATCACGACGGTGACCGCGGACTCGAAGTTGGTGGCGAAGTCGTTGCGCAGCTGATCGCCGGCTTGATGTGACGACGCCGACGGTGGCAGGACGCGGTCGTCGGGGAAGCCCCACCGCACCCCGAAGAACGGCACACCGAGCAGCAAAAGTAGCGCCAGGATGGTCAACCCGATCGGAATGGCGTGGGACATGACGAATTTGGGTGCGCGGTACCAGAATTGGTGTTCGACGGGGCGGGGCACCTTTCGGTGCGCGTTCAACCGGTCGCCGAGCAGCACGATCGCCGCGGGCGTCACGACCAGCGCGGCAAGCATCGTCAACCCCACGGTCGCGACACCGGCGTACGCGAACGACCTGAGAAAGGGCATCGGGAACAGCACCATCGCGGCCACCGACAGCGCGACCGTCGTCGCGGAGAACACCACCGTCCGGCCCGCGGTGACCATGGTGCGGATCAGCGCGTCGTCGCGGCCGGCGCCCTCGGTCAGCTCGTCGCGGAACCGGCTGACCATCAGCAGCGTGTAGTCGATGGCCAGCGCCAGGCCCATGGCGGCGGTGAGGTTGAGCGCGAAGATCGACACGTCGGTGGCGAACGTGATGAGGTGCAGCACGGCGAGCGCACCGAGGATGGCCGTCACGCCGACCGCGATCGGCACCGCGGCGACCAGCAGCCCGCCGAACACCCACACCAACACCAGGAAGCTCAACGGGATCGCGATCATCTCCATCAGCAGCACGTCGCGCTGGGACTGCTCGGTGATCTGCACGTTGACCATCGCGACGCCGCCGGCCCGGATCGTGACGCCGTCGCGGTCGTGGGCGACCTGTTCAGCCAGCATCTTGGCGTATTGCTGCGCGTCGTTTTCCCCGCCGCGGATGCCCGCGATGATCAGCCCGGATCTGCCGTCTTTGCTGATGAACTGGGCGTCGGTCGGCGGGGGCGCGGTCCACGCGGAGGTCACGGTGGCGACGTGCGCAGAGCGGTGCAGCTGGTCGACGATGTCGATGCCCGCATGACGGGCAGACGCGCTGGTGGCGCCGTCGGGCGCGGTGACGACGATGAGCAGCTGCACGTCGCCGTGGTCGAATTTCTCGGTGAGCAACTGCGTCGCTCTGGTCGACTCCGAGGTGGGGTCTTGGAAGCCACACGCGCACAACCGGTTTGCCACGGGGATGCCGAACAGGGCGGCGAGCACCGTGATGAGCGCTGCCACGGCGATGACGCGGCGCGGCGCGACGATGGCCAGCCGTGCAATCCCGTGCAGCACGCGGCGTCCTTTCGGTAAGTCTGTCTATCCGATATTTACGTGTGCAAAGGGCGATTGGTTCACCGATTCTGCTGGCAAGCTGCTGTGATGACCGATTTGTCATCGCTGGTGGCGGTGTTTTCGATGACGGTGTGGTCGCTGTGCGCATCGGGGGCGCACGTCGAGATCAGGGCAGTTCGAAGTGCTGATAATCCTTGGGCGTCCGCCAGTGCCCACCCCAGGTCCACCCGCGATCGGTGAAGGCGAGCACGGCCGGGTCGCCGTCGTGCAGCAGGCCGGGGTCGATGCGGCGGCGATCCAGGTACACCTCGGCGTTGCCGGGCTGGAAGTCACCCGCGGCGTCGATGTACGGGTTGATCAGCGGGTTGAGGTCGATGGCACGGCCGTAGGCGTGCCAGGACCATTGGCCGCTGCCCGGGATGTCCCGGCAGTTGAACGCCGAAGTGTTGTTGTCCCGCATGGACAATTCGTCATCGGCGTTGGGATAGTGCTCGACCGTGGTCATCTTCTCGATGGGATAGCCCAGCCGGTACAGCTGCCCGAAGATCGCGATGACCTCGCCGACCAGGTCCTCGTGCACGATCAACTCGCCGCGGTGAGGCAGGTTGTCGAAGCCGACGTAGTCGATTTCGACCCGTCGCAGGCGCTGCGGTTCCAGCGGGCAACCCGGGCGCCAGCTCGCCCCCAGTTCGGCGGCCGTCACCGGGTGGACGGCCGGCGGCAGCGGGACGGTGGGCGACGGCGGTGGGCTTGGGGAAGCCGCCGGGACGGTGGTCGACGGCGGTGGGCTTGAGGGGGCCGGGGCGGTGGTCGACGGCGGTGGGCTTGAGGGGGCCGGGACGGTGGTTGACGGCGGTGGGCTTGAGGGAGCCGCCGGCGGCGGCGCGGGCTCGGCGCTGCAATGCGGAAGTGCGACGAACGCCGTGGCGGCCATCGCCAGTGTGGCCAGGCGCCGTCGGGTGTGCACTCGCATCGGCCAATGTATCGCGGTTTGGTCGCCCCACTTCATTCGCGACTGTGCACTTTCATACGGTCCGAGCGGCGCGTCGCGTATGAAACGATACTGTCGCGGCCAACCGCGCGCATTAGTCGGGTCGGCGGACCCGGCACGGCACGCCGTTGACCACCTGGGTGCTGCTCGGCACGTCGAGCAGATCGGCGGGGTTGAGCAGGTTGGCGTTGACGCCCGGATGGTCGTTGGCGACCTGAAGACGGGTGCCGTCGACGCCGTGTCCCCAGCCGTGCGGCAGCGACACCACGCCGGGCATCATCTCATCGGAGACCTCGGCGGGCACCGTCAGCGCGCCCTCGCTGGTGGACACCTCGACGATGTCGCCGGTCCGGATGCCGGCGGGGTCGGCGTCGACGGGATGGATGAGCAGCGTGCAATGGTCCTTTCCGCGCATCAACGCGGGCACGTTGTGCATCCACGAGTTGTTCGACCGCAGGTGTCGACGGCTGGTGATCAGCAGCCCACCGGCGGGCCGCTGCAAGCGTGCCCGCAACCGCGGAACGTCGTCGACGAGGCGTTGATGCACCAATTCGACTGTGCCGGAAGGGGTGCAGATCGTCTCGTCAAGCCGGCCGCCGTCCAGTTCAGCCAGTCGCAGCCCGTTGGGATGGCGACGCACCTCGGCCAGCGTCAGCCCACCCGGGCGTCGCCCGAGGTCGTCACCCCACGGACCGAGCCGAATCCCCAAGTCCACCAGGCGCTCTGGTCCGCGTCCGGCCAATGCGGCTGTCGCCTCCTGCGGATCGCGCCCCGTCAGCGGTGTGCCCGGCGCGGCGCACGCCGTGGCGACCAGCCCGGCCACGTAGAGATCGTCCATCCCCGCGACGTCGACCTCGGGCATCGGGATACCGACCATCGCGCCCGCCAGCCGCAACAGGATCTCCCACTCCGACGGGCGATTCGGGTCCGGCGCGAACACGGGATCCGACCACTTCAGGCACGACGACACCGCGTAGATCCAGTACAGGTCGTCGGCGTGCGGCCGTTCCAGCGGCGACAGGCCGGGCAGGATGACGTGGGCGTGCCGGGTGGTCTCGTTGAGCCAGCTGTCCACCGCGATCATCGCGTCGAGGTCGGCCAGCGCCGCGTCGAGGCGTCGCGCGCCCGGCGCCGACACCGCCGGGTTGCCCGCCACCGTGATCAAACCGCGCAGCTGTCCGTCGCCGGGGGTGTCGATCTCCTCGGCGAGGCAGCTGACGGGGAACTGGTTGAACACCTCGGGCGCACCGCGGACCCGGCTGTGGAACCGCCCGAACCGCCAGCCGGGACCGTCCTGGTCGGGCGGCTTCATGAACATCGGCGACCAGACCGCCGGCTTCGCGAACACCGCGCCGCCCGCCCGGTCCAGCGAGCCGAGTGCGGTGTTGAGAACGAACACCAGCCAGGTCGCCAGCGTGCCGAATTCCTGTGTGCAGGTGCCGATTCTGCTGTAGAGCACCGGTGCTTCGGCGTGGGCGAGGTCGTGGGCGAGTCGACGGATCGTGGTCGCGTCGACGCCGCAGGCATCGGCGACGGTCTCCGGCGCGAAGTCGGCGGCCATGGCGATGACGTCGTCGAGTCCGGTGACGCGACCCGCGAGGTGGGCGGGCCGGCGCACCCAGCCCTGCTCGGCCAGGGTGAACAGGATCGCGAAGAGCAGCAGCGCGTCGGTACCCGGCCGGATCGGCACCCATTGCGACGCGCGTTGTGCGGTCAGCGTGCGTCGCGGATCGACCACGGTGACGGTTCCGCCACGGCCGCGGATCGCCGTCAGCCGGCCCATGAGGTCGGGCGCCGAGAGCATGGAGCCTTGGGAGGCAGCCGGATTCGCGCCGAGGATCATCAGGTAATCGGTGCGGTCGACGTCGGGAATCGGTGCGTTCCACATGCCGCCGAACAACAGCGCGCTGACGAGGTTCAGTGGCCACTGGTCGACAGTGCCCGGCGAGTAGTACGCAGGCATGCCCGCCGCCTGGGCCATCCCGATGAGCGCGCCGATGTGGGTGCTGAGCCCGAGGTTGTGCGCGACGGGGTTGCCGACGTAGATGGTGACGGCGGAGGCGCCGTGGCGGTCGAGCACCGGTCGCAGCACCCGTTCGACTTCGGCGTAGGCGTCGTCCCACGACACCGGGGTGTGGCCGGTGCGGGTGCGGACCATCGGCTGACGCAGGCGGTCGGGGTCGGTGTGCAGATGCGCCAGCGCGGTGCCCTTCGGGCAGATATGACCCCGTGACCACACGTCGTCGCGGTTACCGCGGATGTCGGTGACCGCGCCGTCGTCGACGCGGATCTGCAGGCCGCACATCGCCTCGCACAGGGGACAGGTCACCGCGGTTTGGCTGGACACCTGTCCAGGATAGGAAACAAGGTCTGCGGATGGGGCGCATTCACTAGGCTCCCGGTGTCAGCGCCACCTCGCGGATCGGAGACCGTCATCATGGACAACCGTGCGTATGCCCGGGCGAGCGAAGAGGCTCGCGCGCAGGAGATCGCAGAGGACGCGCAACGGCTACGGGAGTTCGACACGTTCGCGAAGTTCTCCGACAAGGACCTCAAGCGGCTGGTGCAGGCCGCGCATCGCACGTCGACGTCGGGGCCGTGGCCGCTGATCCAGGAGCAGACGCCCTCGGACGCGTGCTACATCCTGCTCAGCGGAGAGGCCGGGGTGTATGTCGGACATGACCGCATCGCGGTGGTGGGCCCGGGCGAGGTTATCGGGGAGTCGGTGCTGCGCGGATCGCTGCGCAATGCGACGGTGACGACGATGGGTCGGGCCGCGGTGCTGCACATCGCGCGTGATGATCTCAGGCGGCTGCTCGATGAGATACCGGCGTTGCGCGAGACGATGGATCAGACCGTCGCGCGCCACGTCCCCGGGGCAGCAGCGGACGGGTCGAGCTAACCGCTTCGCCCCCCGCCAAGGTTTGACGAAAGTGTCAGCGCGGGTACATCGCGTCGATGGAACGGTTGACCGCATTCGACGCCAGTTTGCTTTACGCCGAATCGAGTTCGGTGCCGATGCATGTGTGTTCGATCGCGGAGCTGGACACGTCCACGATCCCCGGTGGCTACAGCTTCGACGGCATCCGCAGCCACCTGGCGTCGCGGATGCGCGCGCTGCCCGAGTTGCGGGCAAAGCTCGCGAACAGTCAGCTGAACCTTGATCATCCGGTGTGGGTGGAAGACACGGAACTGGACGTGGCGCACCATCTGCACCAGATCGCGCTGCCCGCGCCGGCCGGGCGCCGGGAACTGTCCGAGGTCTGCGGACGCATCGCGTCGATTCCGTTGGACCGCAGCAAGCCGCTGTGGGAGATGTGGGTGATCGAGGGCGTCGCCGGCGCCGACCCGCACGACGGGCCGATCGCGTTGATGATCAAGGTGCATCACGCGGCGGTGGACGGCGTGTCGGCAGGAAATCTGATCAGCCAGCTGTGTGACTTGCAGCCCGACGCCCCGCCGCCCGACCCGGTGGACGGCCCGGGGGTCGCCAGGCCGTTGGAAATCGCGGCCGGGGGTTTGGTGCGGTTTCTGACGCGTCCGTTGGAGTTGACGAGGGCGGTGCCGTCAACGGTGTCGACGGTGGTGAGCACGGTGGGCCGGGCGCTGACCGGGCGGGCGATGGCGGCGCCGTTCACGGCCCCGGCGACGGTGTTCAACGCCGAGATCACCGGGGACCGCACGCTGGCGCTGGCGCAGTTGGAGTTAGACGACGTCAAGCGGGTGAAGAACCGGTATGGCGTCAAGGTCAACGATGTGGTGATGGCGCTGTGTGCAGGGGCGTTGCGCGGCTACCTGGAAGGCCGCGGGGAGTTGCCGGAAAAGCCATTGGTGGCGGTGGTGCCGGCGTCGGTGCGTGGGGTGTCGGACCGGCCGGGGCGCAACCAGCTGTCGGGAATGTTCTGCAACTTGAAGACAGACATCTCGGACCCGGTGGAACGGCTGCAGGCGATCGCCGAATCCAGTTCGCGCGCAAAGGAACACAGTACAGCTCTGGCGCCGACGCTGTTGGCGGATGTGACCCAGGCGATCCCGCCCGCGGTGCTCGGCGCGGCGTTCGAGTTGATGTCGCACACGCCGTTGAAACACGCGCCGATTCACAATGTGGTGATCTCCAATGTCGCAGGCCCGACCGCCAAGCTGTACGCGATGGGGGCGGAGATGAAGGCGCTGTATCCCTTGGGCCCGATCTTTCACGGCTCGGGGCTGAACATCACCGTTATGTCGTTGAGCGGCAAGCTGAATGTCGGCATCATCACCTGCCGCCAACTCGTCGACGACCTGTGGGATCTCGCGGACCTGTTTCGGAGCGAGTTGCGCGAACTGGTCGACCGCAGTCGCTGACTCGCGTGGGCCGATGTTTCCGTTCCGCGCTGGCGAGGTATCCCCCACGGATGACCAGCCACTCGGGCCGGGTCGTGAAAAGGAGCATCGCCGTGAGCGGAACAGACAAAGCCAAGAACAAGGTCGACGACCTTGGTGGCAAGGCAAAGGAAGCGGCTGGCAATCTCACCGGCGACAAGAGCACCCGTGACGAGGGCCGCGCCGATCAGGCGAAGTCGAGCCTCAAGGACGCCGGCGAGAAGATCAAGGACGCCTTCAAGAAGTGACGGTTCAGCCCCCTCGAGAGCGCGACGCGCTGCAATCGAGGGGGCTGCCTGCCGTATCGAACATACTGGCGGAAATGGGTGTAGGGTCCTAGTTATCGGACAGCTCGATCATGAGCGAAACATGTTCGATTGAAAAGGAATTCCCATGACTGCTACCGCTGAAGCACGCACGCCCTACGCGAAACGTGTTGATTTGGTTGCTGAAACCATCAAGGCTCACTCGAAGCTCGCCGACAAGGCGGCCGGTGAACTGGCAGTGCATGTCCTGCACGCGCTGGACTCCATTCCCGAACGGATCCGCTAGCTCGAGGCATCGTCGCGGTGCTGAAACGACAGAATGTCGCGGTTGAGGACGGCACCATCACGAATTTCGATGGCCCGCTGGATCGTTGGGTTTTTGTCCCAGGCGGCCGGGCCGGCGAGAAGTGTCTCCAGGTGCGGTAGCAGCGCCTCGCTGACCTCCCACGTCGCAGAATCCCATAAGTACGACGGGCTGTGGTCGACCGCGTAGTAGTGCACGCGGTTCGGTAACTCGCGCAGCGGCTCGGCGAACGACGTCGGCCGGGCCCAGCTGAAGCCCATGCCCTCGTCGCAGGAGACGTCGATGATCAGGCTTCCCGGCGTGAACGCGCTCAGATCGTCGGTGGTGGCGAAGATCAGCGGTTTCGCGGGATCCTGCAGCACACAGTTGACGACGATGTCGTTGTCGGCGAGAACGCGGGCGACGGGGACGACGCCGTCCTCGGGGGTGTCGGCCCAGGTGTTGTCGGGTGGCGCGGCGTCATCGTGGCCCATCTGGATGATCTGGGTGGTGGGAATCGGTGCGGCGACGGCTGCGACATCGCGGTTGGTCAGTACGCGTACATCGTCGACGCCGTGGGCGTTCAACGCGGTGACCGCTCCGCGGGCGGTCGCACCGAACCCGATGACTGACGCCCGCAGGCGTCGACCGTAGTTGCCGGTGACGCCGATCATTTGCAAGGCATGCAGGACCGAGCAGTATCCGGCGAGCTCGTTGTTCTTGTGGAAGACGTGCAGCCCGAAACCGCCGTCGGCCTGCCAGTGGTTCATCGCCTCGAAGGCGATCAAGGTCAGTCGGCGATCGATGGCGACCTGGGTCAGCTCGAAGTTCTGGACGCAGTGCGGCCAGCCCCAAACGATCTGTCCCACACGGAATTCAGCCAGGTCCTGGGTGCCGATTTTGGGTAGCAGGATCACGTCGCAGTCGGCGATCAGCTGTTCGCGGGTCCGGATTCCGCCGACGAGCCCGGCCAGTGCGTCGTCAGTGGCGCCGAAGTCCGCGCCGTAACCGTGCTCGAGAAATATACGGCTGCGAAGCGGTGCGGCGATCCTGGGAAAATGGTCAGGGTGGATGGGAAGTCGGCGCTCGTTGGGCTTGCGCGAACGGGCCAGGACTCCTAACGAAAGCGATTCTGCGTCGGCGCTTTGCGGCATCAACGAGAGGTCGCCGCTCGGTCGGCACGCTGCTGGTGTTGGAGTTTGGTGTCACGGCAGCGGTCGACCAACGTCGCGTGATCGTGAAGCTGGGCGGCGGCACGCCGGGATTCGGCTGCCCGGCTCGCAGCGGGCTGGGCGCCCGTGAGAAATCCGATGGACGCCACCGTGCCCGACTCGATGAGAGCAAGGATGCGGGATTCGATGAGGGCGAGCATGGGGGTCTCTAATCTGCTGGTAGATGTCCAGTACACGCGTAATTTGCCTGCGTGTCAACAGAGTTGCCCGGCGGTGCATGCCGTCTGCGGGGCTGGAAAATATGTGTTCGGAACAGGTGGGCGGATCGGGGAGAATCGAAGGGTGCTGCCGAGCCGATCGACGTTGGAGAGCTGGCGACCAGACACGTTGTCGACGTCGTCGGCGGCCGTTCGTGCCGGTGGTGAGGCGGTTTGTTCCGCTGTGACGGGTGTGGACGATGCGTGTGAGTGGTTGCCGGAGGTGCGGGCGTGGTCAGGGCCGGCGCACGACGCGGCGGGCGCGATGTTCGGCCGAGCCGACGTCGAAGCCTCGCGGTTCTCCCGCTATGCCGGTGCGGTGGCGATGGCACTGGGCAACGGCGCGGAGTCGCTCGGCAATGCGCGCAGCGCGCTACTGGGTAAGGCCGCCGAGGTCGACGCCGGGCCGCTGAGTGTGACTGATCAGTGGGTGGTGCTCATCGATCCGGTGTACGCGTCCGAGGAGGAGATGGCCGAGCTTCAGGCGTTGGCGCTGCGGGAGCAGGGAGAGGTCAACGGCTTGCTGGCAGCGGTGGGGGACGCCGACGACGCGGCAGCGGACGCGGTGCTGGCGGCGGGTGAGGGATTCGGGTTCGTCGAACCGGGGCCGGCCACCGACGTGGCCGACCTGATGCTGGCCTCGGCGCAGCGGCCCGCCGATCAGGTGCCTGATCCGCGCACGGTGGTGGGCCTGGCGGGCCAGGAGGCGATCCGATCGGCCGATCAGCAGCAACAGGTTCGCGAAGTCGTCGAATCGACTAACGAGTATGGCGAGGAGACGACGACGGTGACCAAGCAGGACGGAAGCCGGGCCGTCACCACCCGGATGGACCCGTTCGAGTGGCCGAGCAAGCTGAACTTCTACCAGATCGAGGAGTTCGACAAAAACGGCGAGTTCGTCGCGAGGACGAGTTCGTGGCATGACATGGGCAACGACTGCGATTACACGTCGTTCGCTTATGCCGACGGGTCCAACCTGTCGATATCGATGGACCCGACCGGGCACGTGACCGTCGGCTTCACCACGGCCGACGGCCGACACAGCGCGGTGCCCGTCGAGTTGATCGACCACATCTCGCTGGCGACCAACGCGGGAATGTCGGGGCTGGAAAAGCACATCGCCCGGGGCGGTTCGCTGCCGATGGTGACCGAGGAGTCGGTCGAGAAGATCGGCAAGGCAATGAAATTCGGTGGCCCGGCGTTGACGGTGGCCACCACGGTGTTCGACATGGTGATGGCCGACTCAGACCACGAGCGGTGCATCGCGCTGGTCGCCGGGGTCGTCGGCGGAGGCGGTGCTTGGGGCGGTGCTTGGGGCGGTGCGGAAGCCGGTGCGGCCCTCGGAGCCGTGACGGGACCCGCTGCACCGTTTGTTGTGCCGCCGCTAGCCGTTTTGGGTAGCGTGACCGGAGGTTTCGGTGGCGCAGAATTGGGCAAGTTCGTCGGCGAGGTCGTGTGTCCGTATTAGCGCTACCCGAGCCCCCCGGTTGGCGGGGCGGCCGTAGATTCCTGGGGTTGGCAGTGACGCTCGCCGTCGTGGCTTCCGTGACGTTCATCTATCTGGGTGCGACGGCGGCAACCCACGGAAACTATTTGACGACATTTGTGATGGTTGCGTTCGTGATCGTTCTTCTGACTTTCATGTTAGGCATCTCGCTGGCCGGCCTTGGTCGGACCACGGCGCGAACCACAAGTGATGCAACAGGTTTCACTGTCTGGCCAGATCGGCGGTTCGGCATCATCATGCTCGTCGGCGCTGTGATGTTCATTCCAGGTGGTCTTCTTTTCGCAGTTTTCGCTCCATTCGGTGCTATCGAGCTGCCTGATTCACATTGGCTGCGCGGCACCGTGCCGGTTGCCGCAGGTTTCGCAGTGTTGACGAACATCACCGGCTTGATCACCGTATGGCGGCGCGGGGGGATTGGGCATATCAAGTTGACGCCTGGGGTGATCGAAAACGCCGACGTTCTGGAGACGCGGGTGTTCGACTGGGACGACGTGGTGAACGTCGCCGACCATGCGGAATCCAAGAAGGCGCGTCGAGCAGTGGTACTTCGGTTGCGAGACGGCCACGAAGAGATCATCACGATCGCCGATATCTACCTACCGCGCGGCGCCGCGCTGTACTGGCTGGTGCGCCACTACTGGCGACATCCCGAACATCGAACGGAATTAGTGGACGGTCGCGCGGCGGAACGCTTGCGTCAAGGCCGGTTCGACCTCACCTAGATCGCGTGAGGCCCGCTGCAGGGGCACGGCTAAGGGGTCGAGGTCACAACCGTCGCTAAACATGATGCTGACCACGGGTGGTGCGCCGGGCAACGCGTTCCCCGGCGCCCCTGGAAGCTCCGGGTGTGACCGCTGTGAACTGGTGTTTTAGCTGTCGGTTAGCGCCATGATCAAACGTCGCGGGGTCGCCGGCCGGTCAGCGGTTGGGTGGCGAACCGTGGGAAGCGGTCGGTAGCGTGCGCCGTCGATGGGACGACATTCGTTAGCCAAATCGCGGCAGTCGGCACGCTTGGCCGTAGTCGCGGGGCTTGTTTCCGCCGCCAGCTTGTTTGTTGTCGGTGCGGACGGCGCTCCGCACGTTGATGACGCGGCCGAGACCGCCGCGGTGGCACCGCCGCCGATTCCGGCTGCGGTGCCGATGCAGCTGATGGCCGCCGAACCGGCGCCCCCGAGCATCCCGGCTCCGTTGCCGCAAGGGGTGGCAAAGGAGACCGGACTGCAGGTTGACACGATCCGGACGGCCCGTGCGGTGAGCGAGGCGTTTCCCGAGATCCTCGACATCGGCGGGGTCCGATCGGATCCGTTGAAGTGGCATCCGCACGGGTTGGCGATCGATGTGATGATCCCGAACGCCCGCTCCGCGGAGGGAAAAGCGCTGGGGGACAGCGTCCTGGCATACGTGATGGAGAATGCTGAGCGCTTCGGTGTGGTCCACGCGATCTGGCGGCAGAGCATCTACAAACCTGACGGCTCGGTGCGAACGATGGCGAATCGCGGTTCCGACACCGCTAACCATTACGACCACGTACACATCGCCACCGAGGGCGGCGGGTTTCCGCACGAGGGTCAGACCTACCTGCGCTGACCTCCCTGCGATTTCGGCGCGCTGACGCCCCGCCAGCGTCCGTAAGCGCGCCCAAATCGCAGTTACGACGGCGGTTCGCGGCGCTGGATCCGCAGCGCGGTGGTGAACTGCTCGGTCTCCGGCGCCGACACGGTCGTCGACGAATCCTCCGGCCGCCGAACGATTCTCGGCGGTGCAGACGGCTGCGCCACGGTCGACGGCTCCGGCTCCGGCACACGCGGTTCGCGCCGGCGCATCAGATACCCCGCCAACGGGCCGGTGAACAGCATCACGACCATCACGACCAGACACAGCATGCAGATCACCACGTCGAACGTGCTGGTGATCTGCTGAGCCAGGTTGTTGCCGTAGATCGCGTCGGGCGACGGCTCGGCGTAGCGCGGCGCCAGCGCGACGCCGATCGCCACGTTGGCCACCGCGAACACGAACAGCAGCGCGCTGAACGCGGAGATGACCGCCACCGCCGGTGAACCCCGGCCGAGCTGGCGGTGCAGCCACCACGCGATGACGCCGGCGAACAGGTTGAACGCCGTCATCGCGACGCTGTCGTACAGCGCGCGAGGCAGATCCAGCGATGCCGCGATCACGAAGTCGACCACCCGGCACACCGCCGCGGCGAACGCCCAGAACGCGATCAGCGTCAGACACTTTTGCGCCGCGGAGCGAAACGCCCCCAGCGTCGGCGGCTTGATGAGGAACACGGTGTAGAGCGTCGTCGGCGCGACGATCGCCGCGGCCGCCGCCCAGAATAGATACCCCTCGTAGCCGATCGCCGCCGTCGACGTGTTCTGCGCGATGCCGTGAAACGCGTCGACGTCACGGCCGACCGGGAATACCCACACCAGCAAAGCGGCCAACCCCGCCGAGGCGCCCAGCGCGGTGGTGGCCATCCGCGCGGCCGCCGACTTCAGGATGAGCCAGCGCGACCCGATGATCACCGCGGTCAGCGCCACCGCGCCGTAGAGCAGGGTCGTGACGATGACCGCGACGTCCTGACCGTCGAACGCGGCGTCGCTGACGAACAGATACCGCAGCCGCCAGTACAGGTTCCACCCCATCGACAGGGTCGCGAGCGCGATCGAGACGGCACCGAGTATCCGCGCGATCGCATACCAGCGCCGAAACCCGTTGTCCTCGAGGGTGACGCTGGTCACCGGCCGCTGCGCCGCCAACAGCGCGCCGCCGACCCCGAGCACCAGGCCCGGGCCGATACCCGGCGGCACGATGCCGGTTCCGCCGTCGCGCACGGTCTCCACCAGGTGATAGCCGACAAAGCCGACACCGACGACAAGGTAGGGCAGGCAGACGAACAGTCGGATCCGGCTGAGCAGGCGGATGTCAAGGTGCGGGTTGGTGAGCCGCAGCGGGCCGATGTGCGCATCGAGCGCGGCGCTGACCGCCAGCGCCGACACGACGATGACCAGCGCCCACACACTGTTTCTGCTGCCGGGCACGGCGAACCCGAAGTCGAGGTTCCACGGCAGCAGCAGCGCGAGTATCAGCAGGGCGACCGCGATGCCGTCGCGCACCCGGTTGGTGCGGATCGGCACGTAGCCGACGCGCGATGAACGCTCGGCGGTGGTGGGCACCGCGACGGTGGCCGACGCGTCGTAACGCGGGTCGCTCACGGGCCGATTCCTCCTATAGAGACGTGTCGGGTTTCAGCGTGCCACTTTTGCGTGCTCACACAAGCGAGACGCGAAGGGTAACTTTGGACGGTCGTGGCGGGCAGGAGAATGGCGAGGGTGAGCTGGTGGACGTAGTCCTCGGAGTGGCGGTGACCGGGCGGGTCGCGCGGCTGGCGATGGTCGGCGCCGCGGACGCGCAGGTCTACGACCAGTACGCGCTGGATCTGCCCGACGACGCGATGACCGATCTCGCCGACACGATCGTGGGCACCTACCGCGCGGTGGCCGAGTCGGGCAACCGGGTGGCCGCGACGCGGATCTGTCTGCCCGACGCCGCGCGCGCCGAGACGCTGCGCCAGACGGTGCTGGGCGCGGGCGTGCAGAACGTCGAGGTGGTGTCGGAGGCCGATGCGCTGGCAGGCGGTGCCGACGTGGACGACGAGTTCGCGACCGCGCGGGGTGCGGCGCAGACGGCGGAGACATCCGGGTTTCCGGCGGGCGCGGCGACGCAGATGGCACCGCTGGTCGGCGACGCGACGCAGATGGCGCCCGCGGCCGATGCGACGCAGATGGGGCCGGCGGCCGGTGAGGCGACGCAGATGGCGCCGACGGCGGATCCCGCCGTGGTGGGGCCGCAGCTGGCGTACTCGCAGGAGGAGCCGGGTGAGTACGAGCTGCCGCTCGATTCGCTCGAGGAGTTCGTCCCGGAACTGGAGGACGAAGAGGCCTACACGTCGATGATCCCGGCGCCGCCGCCGCGGACGCTGCTGATGGGCAGTGCGTTGGGGTTCGTGGTGGTCAGCTTCGCGACGCTGGCGGCGTCGGTGGCGATCGCGGTGCGCCCGGTGGCCGATGTGTCGGCGCAGCCGCCGCCCCCGGCGCAGGAGCAGGCGGAGACGGTGCCGGGGCGGTTCTTGCCGCAGGTGCCGCATGAGCCGGATCCGGTGGCATTGCCGGTCGCGGTGGTGTCGCCGGCGCCCGAGGCGCCGCGGGGGTTGAGTGAGCGGGTGAACCGGGGGCCGAACCGGGTCGTGCCGCAGATTCCGGTGCCGCAGGTGCCGCCGTTGCCGCCCGCTCCGGCGCCGAACGTGCCGGTGGTGCCCGTGCCCGTGCCTGTCGTTCCATTCCCGCCGTTCAATCCGTTCCCGACGGTGCCGACATGGACGACGACGGTGACGACGTCGGTGACGCCGACGACGACCGCGACGACGCCGACCACGACCGAGCCGACGACCACGACCGAGCCGACGACGACGACGGAGACTGTACCGACGACGACGGAGACCGTGCCGACAACGAGCGAGGCGCCCACCTTGGAGCCCACGGTCCCGGACTCGCCGGTCACGCCGGCGCCTGAGCCACCGGTCACCCAGGCGGTGCCGGCCTACACGCCGCCGCCAACCGTTGCGCCGGCACCCGCGCCGGCTCCAGCCCCTGCGCCGGCACCCGCGCCGGCTCCTGAGCTGCCGTCGAGCGGAAGCAGCGGAAGTGACAGCAGCAGCGGCGGTTCCGTTCAGGCGCCCGCGACGACGGTGCTGGAGTCGCCGTAGCGTCGTGGGGAATTCGCCTCCTCGCTACGCGGACGTCGAGCCCGACGCAATGGTCGAGTCGGCGGCGCTGAAACCAGCCGGAGCGCCGGTCTGGGATGCAGGCGCGGCCGTCCGGGGCCTACACGTCCGCCGGCACTCGTCTCCTTGTCAGCCGTCGCCCGCGGTGAGGTTCGGGATCCGATGTCAGCATCTCGTGTCAGGCTGGACCCATGACAGTGACGCCGCCCTCCGGTCGACGGCCGGGCCGTGCGGATCTCGTGTTGTCCGGCGGCGGGGTGAAGGGCATCGGGTTGGTGGGGGCGGTCGGCGCGCTCGAGGACGCGGGCTATGAGGTCCAGCGGGTGTCGGGCACGTCCGCGGGGTCGCTGGTGGGTGCGGTGGTGGCCGCAGCGGCCCAGCGCGACGCACTGACCAGCGAGCAGTTACGCGACCTCGCGGTGAACGTGCCGTACCACAAGTTCGGGGACAGCGGGCCCATCGAGCGGATCCCGGTGCTGGGCACAGCATGGGGATTGCTACGCGAAACCGGGATCTACCGAGGCGATTTCGCGCACGACTGGATACGCGGTGAGCTGAACAACCTGGGCGTCAGCACCTTCGGGGACTTGGCCGTCGACAACGATCACTTGCTGCCGGAACGACGGTACCGGCTGGTGGTCACGGTGGCCGACCTGACGACCGGCCAACTCGTGCGGCTGCCGTGGGACTACCGACGGGTCTATGGCCTGGACCCCGACGAGCAGTCGGTCGCCGACGCGGTGCGGGCCTCGATGGCCATCCCGTTCCTGTACCGGCCGGTGACGTTGAAAACCGCTGGTGGACAACCGTGTACGCTGGTCGACGGCGGTGTGCTGTCGAACTTCCCGATCGATTCCTTCGACCGTCCTGATGGCAAGGAGCCGCGCTGGCCGACGTTCGGTGTGACGGTGGTGCCCTACCTGCCGGCCCCGACGGCCGGAGAGCTGATTCCCGTGCTGGGCCGGTTGCCGCTTGGTGGGCCGTCGTTCCTGGAAAGCCTGATCACCACCATGTTGGTCGGGCACGACCAGACGCACCTCAGCCAGCCGTGGGTCAAGGTGCGCACCATCCAGGTGGATTCGACCGATGTTGGTGTGCTCGACTTCGACATCAGCCGCAAGGATGCGGAAACACTCTACGAGAAAGGGTATTCGGCTACTACCGAGTTCCTGTCCACCTGGGACTGGCCGGCGTATCTCGAGCGGTTCCGCAAGGCGCACCGGGTCAGCTAGGGCCGTCCGCCTCGTGCCACGCCCGCCAGATGTCGGGGCGAAGCCGACGCGGTCGGGTACCGCGAGTCCGGCCGTGCGGGCCCAGGCGCGGACCTCGGCGGTACTCGGGCCGGACGCTGGCGTTGCCTCACTGAGGTCGACGGTAGCCGGTGAGATACGTTGCAGCGCAGCGTGTTCAGTGGTCGCCCAGGCATGGGCGGCGGCAAGGAATCGGTAGGTCCATTCTTCGGCGAGCTGGCGGGTCTCGCAGAACCCGATCGGCACGTTGGGCCAGCGGATCTGCCGCTCTGCCAGCCCGTCGCTGACCACGGCGGGACGCACCCAGTCGAGCTTGAACACCTGTGAGTAGCGGTCCTCCACGACGACGGCCGCGCGCGGCAGCGCGGCCAGATCGGCGACCTGATAGCGCAGCTTGCCGTTGGTCAGGCTGGAGACCAAATCGGCCAGTGATTTGCGTTCCACGCTGGCGATCAACTGCCCGTCGACCACGAGCCCGTAGTCGCCGCACGGCAGCGCGCGCTGCACGGTGCTGACCTGCTGGGTGCTGAACCGGTAGGCGTAGCGCTCGTGGGTGTCGATCACGATCTGCAGCTCGTCGATGCCCTGGGCACGTGCGGTCGGGGTGCGCACGTTCGGACGCGCCTGCTTGCGGGTGCGCGGTGCCTGCCAGAAGACGGCGTCGCGGCCGCGGGCGGTGGTGAACACCAGCTGCGAGCGGTTCTCCCTGGACCGCTGCACGATCACATCGATGGCCGCACCGCGGCGCTGGCACGAGCGCAGCTCGAGGCGTTCGACGATTTCCGCGTCGGCGGGCCACTCGTCGAGGCCGACCGGATGGCAGTACAGCGCCTTGACCCGCGGCCAGGTTCCCGACGTGCGAAACAGCAGGTCACCGCCGGGTTGTGGAAGCCGCAGCAGGTAGGGCAGCCGGGAATTCTCATCCGGGTTGCGCGCGATCACCAACTCCGCCACACCTCGAGTCTGCCCGGTGCCAGCCAGGTCGGGCCCAACGACGTGTCGACAAGTCACACCGCGGCAACCCGGATCAGTTTCCCAAGCCCGGCGAAGTCGGCGGCGTTGCGGGTGTAGAGATCCAGGCTGTTGGCATGCGCGGTGGCGGCAATGAGCAGATCCGCGAAGCGGCTGCGGGGCTTACGCCCTCCCTCGATGATCGCTGCAACGATGAGTCCGTAACTGCGAACTGCTCTGCCGTCGAACGGGATTGGCTCCATCAGGGATTCGACCTCCTGCAACCTCGACTGGCGCTTGGCGGCCTCGACCGGCGTACGCGCGAGTAGGGGGCCGGCCGCCAGTTCGGCCGCGGTGATGGCTGAGATCGCCATCTCGTCCGGTAGCTTGGCGACGACTGACGGGTCGTGCCAGTCGATCACCACCGACGTGTCGAGCAGTCCGGCTGCCATCTACACGCTCTGATCGACGGCATCGTCGAGGTCGCGACGAAACTGATCGGGGTCGATGCGGACACCTGCGCCGGAAATGCGCGCCAGGTCGTCGCGGGTGATAAAGGTCTTCCGGGCACGCTGAACGGGGCGAAGTTCTGCGACCGGCTCCCCGTGGCGGGTGACCACGAATGTCTCGCCCGCGGCAACCGCATCCATGAGCTTGGCGTTCTCATTGCGCAGTTCCCGCTGCGGGATGGTTTTGGCCATACGTAAAGCGTAGTGTGAAATGCTACGCATTGCTACGCCCTGACGGTCGGACCCCCCGCAGCGGGTGGTGCCCGCCGGCGCCGTTTCTGCGTCGCGGATACCCTTGCGTCCGCCTAGGTAGCGTTTTGCACGCGGCGATTCGAGCTGAGGCAGATTCGTCAGGCTGGGCCCATGACCGCTACCACGAACCTTCGCGCCGACGTCGTCCTGTCCGGCGGCGGCGTAAAGGGCATGGGTTGGTCGGAGCCGTCGGCGCGCTCAAGGACGCGGGCTAAGCGATGAGCACTACCCACAGATCCGTTACTTGGAGCTCACCGGCGTCTACTGCCTCCGCGTAACCCAGTAAGGCCGCTCGGGCACCTCCTATCGACCGTTGCCCTTCTTCAGCGCTGTCGCGACCGTTTCGGTGTAGTGCGCGAAATCGGAGGTCGTAATAGTCGCGCGGCGAAACACGGTCGTCGCCGCGTCATGCGCCTGACCCGACCATGACTGCGCGGCGGACATACGATCGATTCCATCGTCAAGATCTCGCACCGCTCCGTAAACGGATTGACCCGCGCCCTGTAGAGCCGACGCGGCGGGCGTCAGCGAATCGGGATTCCACGATTGTAAGCGGGGACGTGAGGCCAGCACCGGATCAGAACAGCCCGTCGAACGTTCCCGCAAGAGCGCTGTCGGTCACCTCGTATCGGTCGCCCGCGCCACGAACGGCTCCCCCCATGTCGTTGACATTCTTGGCGATCGCATCCGCTTGCTGGGTCAAGTGCACGCCGACGAGGCGCATTGCCCACTGTGTGGTCGACCCGACAAGACCATCGGCAGAGGTCGTTGCCTTAGCGCCCACGTCGGCGCTCTTGATGCCCTCGGACGCTGCACTTACCTGCCCCGTGAATGCACGAAGTACTTCCGGATCGACAAGCATAGAGTCCCCATTGGCTATCGCCCGCTCGCGCGGCTACGTCTCTGGCGAATTAACCCTAACGCCCCTGCGACGCGCGTAGGCACGGAAATTCCCCCGTCTACACCTCCCGCGCGAGCCACCACGAGCATCCGCTCCGTTTCGCTGGCGACGGGGTCACCGGCCGGCGACGGTTATCGACTTAGGCGCGGTCAGCTGGCAGGATGACGCTGGTACCGCCCTCAACTGAAGGTTCACATTGTGACCAATCGTCCTGTCTCCGTTGACTTTCACTTCGACATCATGTGTCCGTTCGCGTATCAGACGTCGCGGTGGATCCGCGAGGTGCGCGACCTGACCGGCCTGACCGTCAACTGGCGCTTCTTCAGCCTCGAAGAGATCAACCGTCAAGAGGGCAAGAAGCACCCGTGGGAGCGGGAGTGGTCCTACGGGTGGTCGATGATGCGCATCGGCGCGCTGTTGCGTCGGCAGTCGATGGCCGACGTCGACGCCTGGTACGAACGCGCGGCACGCGCCCTGCACGCCGAAGGACAAAAGCCGCACGAAAAGGCCGTCGCCCGAACTCTTTTGACCGAACTCGGCTTTGACCCCGGACTCGTCGACCAGGCCATCGCCGACCCGAGCACCAACGACGAGGTGATGGCCGACCACCAGCGCGTCGTCGACGCCGACGGCTACGGCGTGCCGACCCTGTTCTTCCCCGACGGCCAGTGCCTGTTCGGGCCCGTACTCATCGACCCACCGGCCGGCGAGGCTGCGGCGCGGCTGTGGGACGCCGTCGTCGCCTGGACGGAATTCCCGCATCTCTACGAACTGCAGCGACCCAAGACGCCCGCCGACCAGCAGGCGATCGTGGAGTCGTTCCGCCCGTACCTGCAGGGCCGTGACTGGGTGTCGATCAATCGCGGTGAGGTCGTCGCCTTCGACCCTCCGCGGTGAGGCGGCGTCTCAACGCCGGACAGGGCCTCAAATCATCGGCTGACCACCAGCCAGCAAATGTGATACCAGATTCGGTACTTAAATTGGTACCGTGCGAAGTATGCCTGCCTTGAACGTCAACTTCAGTGACGAGGAGATGGACCAGTTGCGTACCGCGGCGTCGGCTGGGGACCTGTCGCTGCGCGCGTTCGTGCATCGCGCCGCCCTCGAAGTCCGCTACCTGGACGTTTCTGTATCTCAATAGCGTCGAGTTGGATCCCGGCTTCGACGTCGACGACGCCGAGAACTTCATGAATACCCTTGCCGCCAAGGGGGATCTGGAGTTGGCCGAACTCGCGCTGACGCTGCAAGCATTTGCGTCCGAATGACCGGACCTAGGCCCCTCGTTCCGCCGATATACCCCGTGCCTCATGCGATGATGGCCCGCGTATCCCGAAAGCAAAGGAGCTTGTGATGGGGTTTGAGCGTATCGACGACCTGCTCAACGGTGTGACCGCCGACGGCACCCTGCATGGCGTGGCCGCCGCGGTGGTGGGCCGCGACGGTGTGCTTTACCAGGGTGCGGCCGGAGATGCCAAGCCCGACAGCATGTTCCGCAACGCGTCGATGACCAAGGCCGTCGCCACCACCGCCGCGCTGCAACTCGTCGAGCAAAGCCGCGTGCAGCTCGACGCGCCTGTCGCCTCGATCCTGCCGGAGTTCGGCGCGCTGCAGGTGCTCGACGGCTTCGACGGCGGTGAACCGGTCCTGCGCGCGCCCAAGACCCCGCCCACCGTCCGGCAGCTGATGACCCACACCGCCGGCTGCGGCTACCACTTCCTCAACGACAAACTCTTCACCTACTGCACCGGACAGGGCTTTCCCAACCCGCTGGAAGGCGTCAAGCGCAGCCTCAGCGCGCCGCTGGTCCACGACCCCGGCACGGTCTGGGAGTACGGCGTCAGCACCGACTGGCTCGGCCTGGTCGTCGAGGCAGTCAGCGGCCAAACACTGGCCGACTACCTCGCCGAACATGTCTACGGCCCACTGAAAATGACCGACTCCACCTTCATCCTCAGCGACGAACAGCGCGCACGGTTGCTGCCCATCCGTTTCCGCACCCCCGACGGCGCCCTCGTGGCGACCGACCTCGACCTGCCCGCCGAGTCGGAGTGGGACGCCGCCGGCCACGGGTCCTATGGGACCGTCGCCGACTACGGGCGCTTCATGCGCGCCTGGCTCAACGGCGGCGAGCTCGACGGCGCGCGCATCCTCAGAGAGGAGACCGTCGAGCTCGCGCTGCGCGATCACCTGGACGGGGCGTCGCTGCCCAAGAAGATGGAGCCGACGATCCCCGAGCTGGCCAAACCGGTCGAGCTGCTCGACGTGCCGCAGGGCTGGGGCCTCGGTTTCCACCTGTATCTGACCGACTTGCCCGGTATGCGCAGCGCCGGCTCGGCCGACTGGTCGGGGCTGTTCAACAGCTTCTTCTGGATCGACCGCAAGGCGGGCATCGGCGCGGTGATCGCCACCCAGCTGCTGCCGTTCTTCGACGACAAAGTGGTCGAGACGATCCTCGGCTTCGAGGCGGCGGTCTACGCGGAGCTCGGCGCGTCGGCCTCCTGAGCAGCGCCACCTTCTGATCCCGTCTGCCAGTTCGCATAGATCTCGGCAAGGAACTGTTCGACGGCCACGGCCGAATGTGCGGCGCGCGCAGAGCCAAACATATCGAAAGCGTGCTGAGCCAGCGGTAATTCGGCGTAGGCCACCGGCTGGGTACTGACGTCTTCCAGTTTCGCGACGAACGCCCGCGCCTGCTCGACAGGCACCAACGAATCGTTGGTCCCGTGCAGAACAAAGAACGGTGGAGCATCGGCGCTCACGTAGTTCACCGGCGAGGCGTCGGCGTACGCCTCGAAGTTCGTGGCATGCGATTGCTTCATAACCATCTTCTCGAGCAACTCCGGCATCGACGGATGCATCGCGTCGTCGAAGCGGGTGAAGTCGTAGACCCCGTAGAACGGCACGGCGGCCTGCACCCGGGTGTCGATGTCTTCAAAGCCCGGCTGAAAACGCGGATCGTTGGGCGTCAGCGCCGCCAACGACGACAGATGACCCCCGGCCGAACCGCCGGTGATCGCGATGAAGTCGGGGTCGCCGCCGTATTCGGCGATGTGCGTCTTCACCCACGCCAGCGCGCGTTTGACGTCGACGATGTGGTCGGGCCAGGTGTTGCGCGGGCTGTGGCGGTAGTTGATCGCTACGCAGATCCAGCCGAGCTCCGCCAGGTGGCTCATCAACGGATGCGCCTGCCCGCGTTTGTTGCCCGTCACCCAGCCGCCGCCGGGAACCTGAAAGAGCACCGGTGCCTTGCCGTTGCGGTCGAGATCCGGACGATGCCAGATGTCGAGATGATTGGCGCTGCCGTAGGGGCCGTAGCTGATGTTGCCGTCGTGGGCGTAATCGCGGTAGATCCGCAGCATCCGCAGTGCGCCGGGGCTTTTGGCGGTGCCCGCGCCGGCGGGTCGGCGCCACAGCCCTGTCGAATCGGTGCGGCGACCGGCACCCAGACCGCGGTCCAGTGCTTCCGTCAGCGGGGTACCGGCCTGATGCCCGGCACGGTTGAAGTTCAGCAGGCCCACCGCCGAGATCGCGGCCACCGCCCAGGCGATGATGCGCACCGGACGGGTCAGTCGGCGGCCGGTCAACGCCAGCCCGCCGAGCTGGCTGGCCAGCGCCTGCAGTGGCAGTTCGCTGACCACCAGGCCGTACCCGAACGAGGCCATCGACGGGTAGCCCTTACGCGCCAGCGGTCGGTATCCGTTCCAGGTCGACGCGGCGGTCATGGCCGCCACAGCTAAGGCCGCCACCTGGCGGGCGATGTGGAGAAGTCGATCCTTGCGCATTCGGTCACCTTACGAGGCGACGCTGACCTCGTCATGGGCCGGTCACCGCACAGGGTTCACGGCGCGAACCTGATTCGCGAGCGCGTGACAACCTCGGGGACCGCTTGGCGCTGACCCGTTGCCGCACAACATGTTCAGACGAGACGCCCAAGCTTCCTCAGCGTACCCGGTGTCGGCGTACGCGATTCGGACCAACAACCACGGCATTTACCCTAAGGTGGCAGCCGTGCGGCGGATCGATGTAGCTGCGAGGACGGTCCCGGGTCTGTGCAGTCGAACTCACAGACCGTGACCGAGCGTGTCCGGCCTGGGGAGTGGGCCGGTGGCATCGCCGACGAGCCGGCCCAGGTCCCGTCGGTTCGGATCGGCCGACGCTGGATCAGCACGCTGTGGGTGGTGCCGCTGACGGTTGCCGGGCTCGCCGTGGCGGTGGCCATAGCCCAGCACCTGCGCCAATTCGAGTGGATGCAGGAGTTCGTCCTGCGCTATCCGGGCACCGCAGCCACCCGCGGTGCGATCGAGTCGGGCTTTCCGGCGTGGCTGCGGTGGAGCCACCTGTTCAACATCGTCTTCATGATGTTCATCATCCGGGCTGGGCTGCAGATCTTGGCGGACCATCCGCGCCTGTACCTGAACCCGGGCAGCACGCCGGGTACCGCGTGGCTGCGGCTGCGCGGTCCGATCCCGCCGGATCGGCTCGATCCCGCCGACCCGACGAAAGGGTGGACCGCCAAGGATGACTCGGTGTCGTTGCCGACCTGGCTGGGCCTGCCCGGGATCCGCCACACCATCGGCCTGGCCCGCTGGTGGCACTTCACCTTCGACGGGTT
The DNA here is from genome assembly GCF_019645835.1 of Mycolicibacterium holsaticum DSM 44478 = JCM 12374. NCBI lineage: Bacteria > Bacillati > Actinomycetota > Actinomycetes > Mycobacteriales > Mycobacteriaceae > Mycobacterium > Mycolicibacterium holsaticum. Next base: position 4,627,779 of record NZ_CP080998.1, on the reverse strand, counting down.
GTGGCTGCTGAACGGGCTGGTCTTCTACATCTTGTTGTTCAGCACCGGACAGTGGCGGCGCATCGTCCCGCAGTCGTGGGACGTGCTGCCCAACGCGGCATCCACGGCCGTGCAGTATCTCTCGCTGGACTTTCCGGTCAACGAGGGATTCGTCGCCTACAACGGCTTGCAGCTCATCGCCTACTTCCTGACGGTGTTCGTATTCGCCCCGTTGGCATTCATCACCGGGCTGCTGCAGGCCCCGGCGATCGCCGCGCGGTTTGGCCTGGGCCGCGGACCGGCCAACCGGCAGGTCGCGCGCTCGGTCCACTTTCTGGTCCTGGCGTGGATGGTCATGTTCATCGGGGTGCACACGGTGATGGTGTACAGCACCGGGCTCATCGGAAACCTCAACCACATCGTGTTCGGCACCGACACCGACTCGTACTGGGCGTTGGTGATCTACCTCGTCGCGATGGCCGTCATCGCCGCGTTGTGGCTGCTGGCATCCCCGTTCACGCTGCGCTATCCGCGCATTGTTCAGCGCGTCGGACGCCACGCGGTCGGCTGGATCAAGGGGCTGATGGAATGGTTCCATCCTCACGCCGACTACACCGAGAAGGACATCTCACCCTACTTCTGGGCCAACGGCACACTGCCCACCTCACCGGAATATCGCCGCCTGCAGGCCGACGGCTGGCGCAGCTACCGGCTACGGGTCGGCGGTCTGGTCGAAAACCCCACGGAATTCAGCTATTCGGATCTGCTGGCGATGGACAAGCACGAACAGATCACCCAGCACTACTGCATCCAGGGCTGGTCGGGGATCGCCAAGTGGGGCGGGGCGCGGGTCTCGGATCTACTCGAGATCGTACGGCCGTTGCCGACGGCTCGGTGGGCGGTCTTCTATTCGCTGGCCGACGGCTCCGAACCCGGCGCCGGCCGCTACTACGACTGCCACAAGATCGAGCACATGCGCGACCCGATGGCGATGCTGGCGTACCAGATGAACGGCGAACCCCTCACCGAAACCCATGGCGCCCCACTGCGACTGCGCAACGAGGTCGAGTTGGGTTTCAAGCAGGTCAAATGGATCGCCGCGATCGAGTTCGTGGAGAGTTTCGAACACCTCGGTCTAGGCCAGGGCGGCTATAACGAGGATCACGAGTTCTTCGGCTACCGGATGCCGATTTAGCGCGATCCGCTAATACGGACCCAGCGTTGATCTTTCGCTGGTTTCACGCAACGGCGCTAACTCCTCGCGGCGGCCCGCAGCTGCTTGTCGATGCGCTTGACGAGCTTCGCATCGGCGACGATCTCGATCGTGACCGTTCCGAAATCGACTGCGCCAGAGGTGTAACGCCTCATCGTGGGCAGCTCTTCCGCAACCTCGACCATTTCGTCCATGAACCTCTCAATGCCCTCGAGCGGGACGGCCATCAGCTGCGAGCAGTCTCGCATGAGCCCGGTGTACGCCGAGGGCACGCTGGCGTCGCGGCACCGCTCAGCCAGGTCGAGATAGCGCTCGTAGAAGTCCATCAGCCGGTTGGCCACATGCAAGATCCCGTCGGCGTCGGCGTCGCTGTCGTCCTCGCCGAACACCCGCGTGAACGCCGGCGCTTCGATGAAGGATTCCAGTCGGCTGGTGAGCTCGGTCAGGTCAGCAATGCGATCCTCGACGAACGCGGCGACCTCCTTGCCGGTCCGCAGATACCGGCCCGCCGTTGACGAGTAGTGCAGTTCGCAATCGCGGATACGCGAACGCAGCTTTGCGGATCGCTGGACGAGTATCGACACGAAAACCCCCCAACGCCACTCCGCTGGCTTTTCGCGAAGCAGCGCATCGAGTTCCGCTGCGGTGTGGGCGATCGCAGCGACCCGAGGCTTCTCGTCGGGCGTGTCAGCCGGCGGTACCTCAGGCTGAGATGTGATCGACCGCATCAACTCGGCCCCTTCGACGCCGTAGACGCCCCTCTTGTCGCCGCGCGACGCCCAACGATGCTGTCGGTCGGCACGCAGAGCCAGGAGTTTGGCTTCGTCTGCTGCCTCGAGCCGGCGTTCCTGTTCGCGGCGGACAAGTGCGCGCACTCCGAAGAACAGCCCAACGGCAGCCGCCACTCCGAGGATGATCCAGTAGTAGGTGATGACCACCCAGATCAGGATCAGCACACCGAAGAACGCCGCTTCCCAGTCGGAATCTGAACCGCGACTGGCCATCATGACCGCCTGTGCCTGCTGACGAACACCTGTACGTCCCGGCTACAGCGGCTGGGTGGGACCGATGCTGCGTGCCCACTCGAGAACCGCCGGCTTAGCGTCCAGGCACAAGGTGTCGACCGCTGACACCAAGACGATCGCCGACTCCGCCGGTGCGAACCCCGTTCTGTCCAGCTTGCCCAGCACCGCCGGTGGTGGCACCCCGAAGCGCAGTTCGTGACAGATACCCTTGCCGATGTCGATCATGTCGGTGACCGAGTCGTAGTAGACGCCCATGTTGTCGAGCTGCATGAGGAAGTCGTACTGATCGGCCCGGGCCGGAACCGCCAGCGCCACTGCGCCGCACACCGCCCCTACAGCTGCTGCGATAACCCCACGTCCGCGCATCATCCCCCCTTGATTTGCGCTTCCGAGGTGACAGTAACCCCACCCACCGACAAGGCCGTCGCCGTCGTCACCCCGCGCCCAGCCGCTTACGGAGACTGTCGGTCGGCTGCCTGAGTGCGACGAAATCACCGCCCGGCAATGTTGCGGGACGCCCTGAACGCGTTCGCGAATAGGGCTGTGTGGAAACCGTCTTGGGATATCTTGGCGGTCCCCGACGAAGCGTGCTTTGGCAGTGCGCAAAGTGTTTTCAGCTTGGCACCGCCGGAAGAATGGCGCGAGTGCCGCGGCTATGGATCCACCGATTCCGCTCACGTGGCCGCTGGTAGGGCTGAATCGGGGCCGAAGCACTCGCGACCAGAAGGTCTGACCGAGCAAGAAACCGAGAACGCCGAGCTACGCCGACTCGACTACAGCCATATCCCACCCTTGCGTATCGCTGAACGGTACGCAGGTGGCAGGCGACGGCGGCGTTGATGGCTCGCAAAGTGACCGGCCTCCTAGAGGATGCGGCTGACGTCTAACCGCGGCGCAACCAACAAGCGCCACAACCAACCAGAGCGTCACCACCGATGCCCGCACAACGTGCACGTCCAGATGTCGTGCGTCACGCAGCAGCCCCGCGGGTCGTACCACGGCTCGATGTCGTCGAAACTCGAGAGCATCCCGAACAACGCCCGTTTCGTCCGCCGTCCGACACAGCGTGGACAGGCCGGATGCCGTGCGAACCTGTAATCGAGGAACGTCGCGAAACCGCCGTCGTGCATGGTGGTTTGGCACTGTGGGCACAGGACCGCGGGCCAGTCGACAGGTTCGCGTTCCGGTTCTTTGGGCGCTTCGACGGTCCAGATTGACACCGTTTCGCGCGCGTCCTCGCCACGGAGGTTCAACGCATAACCGCACCCGCTGCAGACGCCGTCTGACTTCAGCAGCACACGCGCTGCCGCCATCGACGAGCCACCGAACCGGTCCATCGCCTGGGCGCCGAACCGGTGGTCATCCAGCGCGCTCAACAACTCTGCTGCGGCGTCGCCCTCGAACAGCGCATAGGAGCCACGAACGTCGTCGAGCCCGGCGCCGACGCGAGACGACAGATCGACCATCGAGCGTCGCAGCCCGGCGATCGCCACCTCGACGCCGCCGACATCGTCGACCAACCCCACCTCGATCAGAACCAATCGCGGCTCGCAGTCGAGGGTCACCACAACACCGTCGCCGCGTCGCGCATCCGGCACGGCCGGCCACGGCCGATACTTCGACCGTGGATCCAGAAGGCTGATCACCGCGTCCTTCCACGGTGAGCCGACGACCACGTGAAGCCGGTCCGACACGAAATCAGTCGTCATCGAAACCCCCTCGCATCCCCTCAACGACGCTGAGGACCGAACTGTACGTGGGGACACCGACAACTCGCCGTCGCCGCAGCAGACTTGTCAGGGCCCGCGCGTAGCGTCCGCATCATGAGCGACGGACGCAGGCGACGCCAGGCCAAGCAAGCGCGACGAGATGCACGTCGACGGTCCACTCGGGAGCGGAGTACTGCTGACGAACCTCCGCTTGTGCCAGAGATACGCGACCTGCTTTCCAGGCCTCGACCTGCGCAGTTGCTCTGGTTGGCGAGCGCACTGATTAACGCGAGCTATTGCTTGAGCTCCTCGATACCGGCACGGGGGATGCGCTGCGCTGGAGCACAGCACGCGTTGAACAAGCATTGGGCGCAGCATCGGTCGATGACCGTTACATGCCAATCGGCAGTATCCTCAACGCGCCCGAGATTCTGCGAGCGTTCATCCCATTCGCTCACGCACAGAGTGGGATTCGCGCAGGTCTCACCGCAGAAGCAATTGCGGTGGTTGACCGGATGGCGCAGCCATACAAACGGCAAGTGCTGGAGCAAGCCGCAGAATGGCGCGAAGACTACGGTGCCGATGCGTCGTAGGGCACCCTGTCCGGCTATCCGCGCCGCCGCAGCGCAGCGCGCGCCAACACCGATGCGGCGGGGCTGATCCGGTCGCGCTGCCTCCAGTCCCTGAGTTGGCCCGAGACGTTGATGAGCGCAACGAATATCGGCAGGCGGTAGAGTTCGTAGCCCCGTACGGGCTCACCGTCCTGATGCCGCCAATCGAGTTCGGTTAGCGCAGCGGCGATCTCACCGACCGGCAGGTCATTACCACCGCTGCTACCGGCATACGCCAGCAACAGCAGGCTGGCCTGACCCTCGAACGTGCGCTCATCGGCGGGTAGCAATCGCGCAGCCAGGTGGTCCCACAGCAGCGCCGGATCGCGTTGGGCCGCCGCACCGGCCTTGGTCAACGACAAGACACCCTTGTGCTTGCGCAGCAGCCCCAGCGACTGCAGCGACTGTCGAAACTCCAACAGCGGCAGGCAATGCACCTCACGATTATTAGTGCCCGGCCAACTACCCATCGCCGGAACGACTTCCGTCGCTGTCCCCACGTCATCGGGCTTCAAATAGCCGGCCGACGTCAATGCAATCCCGCCGTCGGCGGCCCGGTCGAGAAACCACTGATACGCACGCAGCGACGCCGTCGTCTCGGCCTCCTCGACCGTCGTCGGCTCCGAGACCAACCGCGACACGCGCTCGACCAACCCCGCGCCGACGGGCGTGGGCTCCAGTCGGTACACCAGATTGGCCAGGCGGGCATCGACCCCCGCCTCACGCAGAAGAAAAAACGGACCGCGCAGTGCCGCGGTGATCCCCTCGGAATCGAACCGGGCAGGGTCGTCGAGTACCTGCGCAAGCTGCTCGGCGTCGGTCAGGCCGCCGCAGTCCTCCGGCGGTGCCGCGCGTTCGCCATGCTTCAACACCGCGGTGGGGGAGTCGTCGAGAGCCGACATCGCCTGCTCGAGCTGCAGCGTCAGCTCCCAGGAATCGCCGTAGTCGTAGACATAGCGCAGTGTGTCCCCCGGCTCCTGCAGCGTCTCGTCCAGTCGCACCTGCGACGCGCGCGGTCCGTCGTCGTCATCGAATTCCGGGTTGTCGGCGTCGTACTCGCACAAAAACACCTGGCTGCCCGGATCGAAAGGGCGGCCGCCCAACCCGAAGCGGTGCAGGTGATAGTCGTTCCAACTGAACGCTGCCTGCAAAACCTGATGGAGGACGTCCAACGTCACATCAGAGCGCAGGTCGAGCCGACGCCAGATCGGCGGGCGGGCGCCGTCGAGGTCGACCCGGACGCGATAGATCGCCGGCTCGGCGCGCGGCGGCCGAAGCAATTCCGGTCGTGGGGTGGCATCTGCACCAAACACAGGGCCACGGTAACCGGAAGACGCAAAAATTGTCGGTCGTCCGCTCTACCCTTCAACAGCGTGGGGGAACGCGATGACGATTTCGCCTGATGAAACGCCCCGGTTGGCCAACGCCGCTGAGCGCAGGGTCTACCAGTGCCTGCTCGAGCAGCTCGAACCCAACGATGCGGTGATCGCCGGCCAGCGCGTCACCGATCACCTCAAGGACCACGAGGTCGACTTCGTCGTCGCCATCGAGGGCGCGGGCATCGTCTGCCTGGAGGTCAAGGGCAGCGACGTCTGGCACGACGGCGAGTCGTGGTGGCAGCGCCGCCGCGGCCACGAACACAAGATCAACCCGGTGCGCCAGGCCCGCGAAGCCTGCTACGCGCTGCGTGAGTTCATCGAGAAAGACGACCGCTGGACCCAGGGCCGGCTGCGTTGGGACCACGTCGTCGTGTTTCCCAACGCCGAGATCGCCGCCGACTTCGCACTGCCGGAGTGCCCGCGCTGGAAGGTCATCGACCGCAACGACCTGGCAACGCTGGTCGACAAGCTGCGGTACGTGCTTGTCCGCCAGGAGCTCGATCGTCCGCTGCTGACCGCTGAAGGTGTCCAGCAGCTCTCGACGGCCCTGAGTGGCAGGGGATTACCGCAGCGCAGCATCGTCGCGCGCGCGTTGGCCAACGAGGACTCCGCCGATGCGCTCACCGAACACCAGGCCGTCATCCTCGACGCCATCCAGCTGCTCAACCGTGTGGAGATTCGTGGGGGCGCGGGCAGCGGCAAGACCTTCCTGGCCATGGAGCAGGCCCGACGGCTCTCGGCGAGGGGCCAGCGCGTCGCACTGGTCTGCTACTCGCACGGGCTGGCGTCGTACCTGGAGCGCATCTGCGCCACCTGGCCGCGACGCCAACAACCGGCGTATGTCGGGGAGTTCCATGACCTCGGCAAGCTGTGGGGCGCCCCGGAGGGACCCGACGAGTCGCTGCGCACCGAGGAGACCGTCCAGTTCTGGGAACAAGATCTTCCACTCCAGATGACCGAACTGGCAACACAACTCGAGCCGGGACATCGGTTCGACTCGATCGTGGTCGACGAATCCCAGGATTTCGCCGACGCCTGGTGGGATCCGCTGCTGGCTGCGCTCACCGACGACGAGTCCGGCGGCATCTATGTCTTCACCGACGAGGGGCAGCGGGTGTTCAACCGGTTCGGCGCACCGCCGGTTCCGTTGGTGCCGCTGCTGCTCGACCACAACCTGCGCAACACCCGCCAGATCGCCAATGCGTTTCAGCCCCTTGTCGATCACCCGATGCGCTACCTCGGCGGGGAGGGTCCCGCGGTGCGGTTCGTCGCCTGTGCGCGTGAAGACGCGATGGACGTCGGCGACGACGAGATCGAGCGACTCCTGGAGGAAGGCTGGCGCCCCGAAGACGTGGCGCTGTTGACCACCGGCAGCCGTCATCCCGAGCAGATCGAGCGCCAGAACGCGGGACACAAGGCCTACTGGGACAGCTTCTGGGACACCGACCAGGTGTTCTACGGTCACGTCCTGGGGTTCAAAGGCCTTGAGCGACGGGCCGTTGTGCTGGTCGTCAACGAGGAAGCCGCGTTCGACCGCTCCCGCGAGCGGCTCTATGTCGGGTTGTCCAGGGCCCGTGACCAATTGGTCGTCTGCGGAGATGCCGACTTCATCCGCGAAGTCGGCGGGCCCGATCTCGCGCGACGCCTGAACCTGGCGGCGAATTAGATGAGTGAGCGCGACCGCGTCCGTTGGGAGGAACGCTACCAAAGCCGCGCGGCACCGCCCGTGGCAGACGTGCGCATCCCTGCCGTGTTCGCTCCGTTCGAGAACATGTTCCCGACCGGCGGACAAGCACTCGACCTGGCGTGCGGGCTGGGCCAGACCAGCGTCTGGCTCGCCCGCCGCGGCATGGAGGTCTGGGGAGTCGACATCTCTACGACCGCCATCAGCCGGGCACGGGATCTGGCTGCGCGCAGGGCTGTCGGCGATCGGTGCCGGTTCGACGTCGTCGATCTCGACTCCGGGCTGCCCGCGGGCCGGCCCGCTGATGTTGTTGTGTGTCAACGGTTCCGGGACCGTCGACTCGACCAGACGATCATCGGACGACTGTCGCCCGGTGGGCTGCTAGCGATCTCGGCGCGAAGCGTAGTCGGCGCCGGCCCGGGGCCCTTCCGGGTGGCGCCAGGGGAGTTGACGACCGCGTTCGATCAGTTGCAGATCATCGCCGCGGGTGAAGGCGACGGCGAAGCGTGGCTGCTGGCCAAGAAACGCTAACCCGATTTCATTCTTTGCCTCGTAGATTTCCGTGCCTGGGTCGGAGCCCCAGCCAAGGACCTTCACGTTGCACCGGGGTAATGGGATCTGAGTGGTACTCTAATCCCATGGAGGCTGTTATCGATTCCGGTGGGCGCGTTGTCCTGCCTAAGCAACTTCGTGATGCATTAGGCCTGGCGCCCGGTACGAAGGTCGATATCTCTGCCTACGGCGGTGGAATACAGATCACTCCCGGCGGGCGAACCGCACGACTTCGGCGGGATGAGGACGGGCGCCTGGTCGCCACAGCCGACACCGTGGTCACCGACGAGATGATCTTCGCGCTCATCGATTCAGGACGGCGTTGACGCCAGCGCCTGTCACAGCGGTCGACACAAGCGTTGCAGTGCCGCTCCTCATGACTTCCCACCCGCAACACGCCATGGTTGCGGAGTGGGCCAAGGGGCGAACTCTTGCGCTTAGCGGTCATGCGCTGGTCGAAACGTACTCTGTGCTAACACGCCTTCCTGGCGACGCTCGTGTCGATCCTAGTGATGCCGCGGCATTGCTTGACGAGAATTTCCCCGCACCCGTACAGCTCGGTGCACGGGCCGCACGAGCCACCCATCGCGAGTTCGCCCGACGCGGGATCGCCGGCGGCGCAACCTATGACGGACTCGTTGCGTTGGCGGCTCGTGAGCACAGCGCAATCCTGGTCACCCGAGATGCGCGTGCCAGGTCGACCTACGAGGCGCTCGGGGTAAGGACCGAAGTGTTGGCAGTCGACATCGCGCCATGACGGCGTCTTAGTCTGGACGTGCCCATCGGGCACTATGGGTGCCGTGCCGCTCTCTGAAACGACGCTGCTCCGTGTGGCCGGGGACCTCGTCTACGGTCGAGGCGAAGACTACGTGCGCTATGTCCGTGGCTTGCGCATCACCGACGTCAAGGCCTACGCGTCGATCCAAGCCAAGAACGCCTACACCGTTGAGCTGGACTGGTCCGGTCCGCTACCCGACGGCGTCTGCACCTGCCCGCACAACGCCGACGGCAACTTTTGCAAGCATCTGGTCGCCGTCGGGCTCGCCGCGATTGACAGCGGGCGCGTCGCCGTCGACGACAAGGCCACCCCTGGGCTGGTGGCGGTTGTCGAGGCCATGAGCGTCGACGAACTGCGCCACCTGGTCCTCACGCTCGCACAACGCGACGACGGGGTGCGGCGCATGCTCGAGATCCGCGGCGCGACGGCCGCGGGCGACGACGCTCACGTGCAGGCCGAGTTGGAAGCGCATGTGCGAAACACGCTGACGTTCCGCGGGATGATCGACTATCGACGCTCCTTCGAGGTCGCGCAAGCGGCCGGTGAAATGCTCGACGAACTCGAAGATCACCTCGACACCGGCGCCGCCGAAGCCGCACGGCCGGCACTGCTGCGCGCGGTCACCCGGCTGCGCAAAATCATGGGGCAGGCCGACGACTCCTCGGGCTCGATCGGTTATGAATGCCAGCGGGCCGCCGACCTTTACGCACGGGCCTGTCGGCTGGGCAACCCCGATCCGGTCAAACTCGCCACCTGGCTGGTGAAATTCCGGGCGGACTCACCGGGATGGCCAAACGTCGTCCTGGCGGACTTCGTCGACGCGTTCGACGACAGTGCCCTGCAGACCTACCGTCGCGCGGTCGCGGCGCTGGACCGCAAGCTCGCAGATCGTAACCAGTGGGGGCGAATTGAGGTCGACGCGATGCTGCTTGAGCTTGCCGATCACGACGGCGACGTCGACCGGGCCGTCCAGTTACTCAATGAGCGGGAACACCCTCAGTACGGGGCCATCGTTGAGCGGTTGCGTGCCGCCGGGCGAACCGCGGATGCGCTGGAATGGATCGACCGCGCTGTTGCCGAGGGACGGATATCCAGCCACGGTGGCGGAAACGCACACTGGTTGAGCCCCGACGACGTCGCCGCGACGTACCAGGCACTGGGGCGCATCGACGACGCCGTCGCCGTTCTTCGTGCCGACTTCGTTAGGCAACCATCTGTCCAGAACTACCGCGTCCTAATGGATTTCGCGGCCGGCCTCGACCGCGCCGAGACCGAACGCGGCTGGGCATTCGAACACGCGCGAGAACTGGCCTCAGACCGCTTCGCCGCCGGCGCGCTTCTGGTTCAGCTCCATCTGAGCGAGGGCGACGTCGACGCCGCCTGGCAGGCCGCCGACCGGTACGGCCCCGGCTGGGCCTGGCGAGAACTGGCCGACCGAGGCGCCGAAGCCCGACCGGTGGCCGCCGCGGATTTGTATCGGCCGGAGCTGGAGAACGATCTGCGGTTCCCCAACTCCAAGCTCTATCCCGATATCGCCGCGAGGCTCGCCACGATGGCGCGGCTTTACGAAAAGGGCGGCTGCAGCGTGGATTTCGCGTCGTTCATCGCACAGATTCGCCAGGACTACGGAAAGCGGCCTTCGCTGATGAAAGCGCTGGACGCCAAGGGGCTCTGAACACTGCGCGGGCCGGAAGTAGCCTCCGCGAAGTCTGCACGAGGGTCGTATCGCGGCCCGGATCACAGCCCTGGCGCAGAATTCGACCGGCCGGCCTACGGGTACGGCCTATTCGTCGAGCCTGACGGCGCCGTCGCGCCACGCCTTCAACACATCCTCCGCCTGCGTATACACGTGTGCGCGCGCCGATTCGCGGTCGTGCCCCGACATGAGCAGGTCGTCGTAGTCGGTGTCGATATGGCGCACCGACGCCGCGACGGCCAGGCGCACCGCATCGGGTTCCAACGAGCGTCCCGCCGCGCTGCGTCCCACCCGACCGCTGCCGCGTGCCGCGGCGTGCAACGCGATCGCCTCGGCGCGCTCGGCCGGACAACCCGGAAACTGCTGGCGGATCGCCTCGGCGAACGCGCCGCGAAACTGTACATCCTCTTCGGCGCGACGGCTTTGATCGCGTTCCCTGCGACGGGCACGCGCGTCCGCGTCGGACAGGCACTCCTGGGCGGCCTGCTCGACGGCAGCCGGCTCCACCAGAACCCCCTGCCGCTCATACCGTTTGCGCCGCCTACTCCACCGCACGACCACCGCTGACAGTCGGCTGGCCTTGCGCGCGCGGCGCGTCAACGCCGCATCACCCGACGGCAGGAACTCCAGGTGGCCCAGATCAGCACAATCCAGGCACCACGCCCCGGCCTTGTTCTTGATAAGTAAGTCGCCGGGCTCGTCGCAGGCATCGCACGTCCACGCGTTGTGCGGCGAGATCACCACGATGTCTTGAGGCCGATGGCGCGGGCGCTCGAAGACGGGGTCAGACCCGTAGGCCGGCTCCCAATGGGTCCGGTAGGCGCGTTCGATGTCGGGGTCGCCGTCATCGGTGAATCGCAGATCTCGGTAGTCGTCCTCAGACGGCCTCAGCTCACGGTCTCGGGCCCACTGCTGCAACGCGGCCACCCCCGCGGCGACCTTGTCCGCATCGACCCCCATGCACCGGCCGAGCACCGGTACCCGCCCGTGCTCCCACTGCTCGACGTTGGACTGCGCGAGCCAACCCAGGCCGACGAGTATGTCGATGGGTCGGACGAATCCCTGCGCGGCCATCGTTGCCTCAGCGATTCGCGCTACCCGGGTTTCCAGCTTCGCCATGATGCCGTCCGCCTATCGCGCCGACCCGCCGCGCCCCTCATCGGTGATGATGCTCTGAAGAAGGTCCACGATCTGCTGTTGCCCAACGGCCATGAGGTCGAACTTGCCGCGTATCTCCACGAAGCCGTTGTCGACGTGGGTGCGGAGGTCGACGAAGTCCCGGCCATGTGCATTGAAGCTTGCCGCGGTGGACCTGCCGAAGTCGCGGATTTCCTCCCGGAACTCGGTGACGTCGCGGTCGGCGGCCCCGGCCAGCACCCGTGCGGCCGTCGCGTCCTGCTCGGTGGCGCGCACCCGCCCGGTCAGGTCCTGCACCTGCTCCTCGAGAGCGCTCACGCGTGATTCGAGGTCCCCGGAGTCCACGAGTCGAGCCTAGCGGCGATTTCCGGTCATCGAAGCACTGCTTTCGTCGCCAGGATCACCCCGCGCTGACCTCCGACCGCGACGTCTGCCGCCGATCCGTGTAGATCTCGGCGAGGAACTGCTCGACGGCGACGCCGAGGGCGGCGTGTGCGGCGCGCGCCGAGCCGAACATGTCGAAAGCGTGCTGGGCCAGCGGAAATTCGGCATACACCACCGGCTGGGTGCTGATATCTTCCAGTTTCGCGACGAATGACCGGGCCTGCTCGACGAGCACCAGCGAGTCGTTGCGGCCGTGCAGCACAAAGAACGGCGGAGCATCAGCGCTCACGTTGTTGACCGGGGAGGCTTGGGTGTAGGCCTCGAAGTTCGTTGCGTGGGGTTGTTTCATGACCACCTTCTCGAGTAACTCCGGCATGGACGTATTCATCGCGTCGTCGAAGCGGGTGAAGTCGTAGACCCCGTAGAACGGGACGGCGGCCTGCACTCGGGTGGTCGACGTCTTCGAAACCCGGCTGGTAGCGCGGATTGTTGGGCGTCAGCGCCGCCAGCGACGACAGATGTCCACCGGCCGAGCCGCCGGTGATCGCGATGAACTCGGGATCGCCGCCGTACTCGGCGATGTGCGTCTTGACCCACGCCAGCGCCCGCTTGACGTCGCCGATGTGGTCGGGCCACGTGTTGCGCGGGCTATGTCGGTAGTTGATCGCCGTGCAGATCCAACCCAGCTCGGAGTTGCTGTTACCTCGGAAGCGCACAATTAAAGGGGCATCGACACTCCGCTCCCACAGGCGTCGCACGACCCGCCGACCCGGGTGGTGGACAACATCGACGGGATGCTCACACGTCCGATATGTCGTGGTTTGCGCCGGACGTCATGCGGACGTTGTGAACATTTCTCTTGGTGGCGCGACTTCTCTTGGTATGCAGTCGCGCCGGCGGTCAGGCCGCCCGGTGTCCTGGGGGTGCTGGTCCGCCGGGCTCGCTGGCTCTTGGGCCTGACCGCGCGGCGCCGGATTTGTCTTCGGCGATGTGGTCGTCGTTGGCTGATTCGGTGTCGGTTTCTGTGCTGCCGGTGTCCTTGCCGTTGAATGGCACTGGGGTGTGCGGCGCGGTATCGCCCGTGTCTGTGTCATCGGCCGGTGCCGTGTCTTGCGGTTTCGTGCCACCGGCTTCGGTGTCGTCGAGCGGCGCTGCGGTATCTGATTTCCCGCCGCCGGTTTCGGTGTCGTTGGCCGGCGCTCCGGTGTCTGGGTCGAGGTTTTCCGTGCAGTCGGCGAGCTCGGCATGCAGCTCCCCGTCGCCAACTACGGCGTCGTCGACCAGAACCGCGGGGCTGGGTTTGACGTTGGTGGATTGGTTTTCGGGTTCGTCGTCGGGCCGCAGGAGGCGTTCGGGTCGGTGGTAGAAGTTGAGTCGGGCTTGGCCGGTGTCCAGGTTGGATGGTGGTAGCCATTCGACTTCGCCGCGGTCGTTCATCCGGGTGGTCCAGCCGCCGTCGGTGTCGACGCTGCGGTTGTGCGGTCCGCAGGCCAGCCCGAGTTCGTCGACGTTGGTGTTGCCGCCGTCGGTCCAATCCGCCACCACATGATGGGCTTGACAACCGTATGCGCCGACCGTGCAGCACGGTTTGGTGCATCCGCCGTCACGCGCGATCAACATGATCCGCTGCGTCGGCGAGGCGGTGCGCTTGGCGCGGTACAGATCCATCGCTGATCCGGTTGCTTTGTCGAACACCGCCAGATAGTGGTTGGCGTGCGCGGCCAGCCGGATCACATCGGCGATCGGCATGACGGTGCCGCCGCCTGTGGTGCCGACCCCGGCGCGAGACTCCAAGTCCTGCAACGTGGTTCGGATGATGACCGACACCGGCAGCCCGTTGAGCCGGCCGAGTTCACCGCTCATCAACGCGATGCGCCCGACGGCGACCAGCGCATCGTGCTGACGTTGGGCCAGGGTGCGGTGGTCGTTGTCGATCTGGGCCTGCGTCGGTGTGCCCGACGTGCACGGTTCGGGATCGTCGGTGTTACACATGCCAGGTGCGGCGTACTTGGCGAAGATCGCCTCCCACACCGCCCACGCCTCCGGGGTCAGCATTGCGCGCAGTTCCACCATTCCGTCGGCGCCCTGTGGGGACTTCCTGACCCCACGCTTGCGGGCCCGGTCGACGTCGGTGGGCTCCGGTCCGTCCTGATCCAGCAGAAACAGCGTCAGGTCAGCGGTGTCGGTGAGTTCTTTGGGCCCGACTTTGACCGCCGTACGCACCAGGTCGACCTCGAACTGGTCGCGGGTGGCCGCATCCACCCATCCCGGTAACTTCGCCACCGATTTGCGGATGACCTCGACGTGTTCGGCGTTGATCAGCCCGTGCGCTTGAGCGGCGGCGGTGGCGGGTAACGCCGGCGGCAGCAACGGACCCGTCACCGACTGGCGCGGCGCCAACAGTTCGGCTTCCGTCAACCGCCGGTTCGCCTCTTTCGTCGAGATCCGATAGCGAACCCGCAGCACTTCTTTCCACGAGCACGCGCCCATCTCTGCCGGCGTCGTCTCGCACCGCAGACGCGCCAGCAAGCGGTGGCTCATCGTCGGCAGCTGACACGACAACGTTTCCACCTCATCGAGAGCGGCTACCAGTTCAGGGCGGGTCAACAGGTCCAGATCGCACGCCGCCACCTCTTCATAGGCGGCGCGCAACCCGGCTATCGCCGCCTGCAGCCCGTTTCCCGCCATAGTTCGAACATACATTCGAGGACCGACAAATCCGGCCCCTCCGCCGCGGATTCAAACCGGAGCCACCGAGGTAGGTGCGCGGGACCGCACCGCACCCAGTGTGTTCGCCCGGCCTGGACCGGATCTTCCACGTTATCGGGGGTGCTCCGAGGTATCTGCTGGCCGACAACGAGAAGACTGTCACGACCGGACACATCGCCGGGGTGCCGGTGCGCAACCGGGCAGCGGTGAGCTTCGGGCGCTATTACGGCATCTCGGTACTGACCTGTGAGCCCGCCGACCCGGCGTCCAAGGGGCGGGGTGGAAAACGCCGTCAAACTCGCCAAAGCCGACATCGTGCCTACCGAGACGAACCTGCTACCGCAATACGACAGCTTCGGCGACGTCGAAGCAGCCTGCGCAGTTCACCGCCGAGATCAACGCTCGGACCCACCGCGCCACCCCGGGCAGCCTGGCCATAGACGACAGTCATTTCCCTGATCACCGCGACAAGGTGCCCGGTGATTACCGCGTGCGGGCCCGCACCGTCAGTGAGCAGACCTTCTTGGCGCTGGGCTCTGGTGCGGGGGTACGGCTCAAAGAAGCTGCCGCCGTCGGCACCGAACGCATCTTGCAGAAGATGGTCCACGGCGTCGAGCCCTCGGCGTTGGCCGGCCGCGCTGATGTGGGCTGGGCGCTCGGGCACGCCGCGGTGCACGGCGGCTTCGCCACCGGCGATCTGGACTCCCAAAGGGCTGAACCACACTCGCCGCGGCGCCGACGAAGACACCTCCCTGGCGCAAGGCATCCGTGGATGGGACCTGTTCGGCCGTACCGTCATCGACGCCGGCACCGGCAAGACGTTCTTCCTCGAAGCGTTGGGACGGAAAGTCATTGAGGCCGGGATGCCGGTCGCGTGGTTCACCCTCGAACAGATCGGGGTGCTGCTGCGCGCGCATCACGCTGATGACTCCCTGGGCAAGGCCGTGGCCAAGATCGTGCGCGCGGAACTCGTCGTCATCGATGACGTCGGGCTGTTGCCGGTCGGCGCCGATGTCGCCGAAGGGCTCTACCGCATCGTCGAAGCAGCCTAGCGGCAGCTCGGTGGCGATCTCGTCGAACCTGCATCCCAGCGGATTCGATGAGCTCATGCCCAAAACACTGGCCACCGCCACCGTCGACCGGCTGCTTGCACCACGCGCACCTCTGCCAAACCAGAATCTGCCCGTGAGGGTGTGTCGGCCACCGGTGAGTTCAGGTCAGGTCAAGGGGTGGACTCGTTTCCCGTGCGGAGCTTGGGCTAGGCGTACGGAGTTCCGACGCGTCGAGCGCACAATGCATCTCCATCGTGTCGAACGCACGCGCGCCCAGCGCTAGAACAGCGTCATCTGCCGCGTGTCGGCGCCGAACTTCTGAGGTATCGGCCGCTGGCGCACCCGCACCGGCCACCAGAACCACCGCCCCAATAGTGCGGCAATCGACGGTGTCATGAACGCCCGCACGATCAACGTGTCGAACATCAGCCCCAACGCGATCGTCGTCCCGACCTGCCCCAGTACCCGCAAATCGCTGAAGATGAACGACGCCATCGTGAACGCGAACACCAGACCCGCCGCCGTCACCACCGAACCGCTGCCCGCCATCGCGCGGATGATCCCGGTGTTGATCCCGGCATGGATCTCTTCCTTGAACCGGGAGACCAGCAGCAGGTTGTAGTCCGATCCCACCGCGAGCAGCAGGATCACCGCCAACGGCAACACCACCCAGTACAACTGGAATCCCAGGATGTGTTCCCACACCAACACCGACATCCCGAACGAGGCACCCAACGACAACGCCACCGTGCCGACAATCACCAACGCCGCCACCAGACTTCGGGTGATGAACATCATGATCAGCAGAATGAGGCTGAGCGCGGCGATCGCTGCGATCAGCAGATCGTAGTGCGCCATCTCGGCGATGTCCTTGTACGTCGACGCCATCCCACCGATGTAGATGCTGGAACCCGCCAACGGCGTGCCCTTGACCGCCTCCTTGGCCGAGTGCCTGATCGCCTCGATGTGCGAAATACCCTCCGCCGTCGCCGGATCCACGTCATGGGTGATGATCATGCGGGCGGCCTTGCCGTCCGGCGACAGGAACAACTTCAGCCCACGCTGGAACTCCGGGTTGTCGAACGCCTCCGGTGGCAGGTAGAACGAATCGTCGGTGTCCGACGCGTCATACGCCGCACCCAACTCGGTCGCGTTCTCCAGCGCCGCCGCGCTCTGATCGTAAAGACCCGACGTGGTGGCGTGGTTGGTCAACGTCAGGTCGCGGTTGGTCTGCTGCGAGGCGATCTGCGGCGGGATCAACGCCAGCAGCTTGGGCTGTAGCTGATCGAGTTTGGCGATGCTGCCCGACACGTCCGCCAACTGGTCGGTCAGATCGTTGATGCCGTCCAGCGCGTCGAACAGCGACCGCAGTGCCCAACAGATCGGGATGTCGTAACAGTGTGGTTCCCAATAGAAATAGTTCCGCAGCGGCCGGAAGAAGTCGTCGAAGTTGGCGATCTTGTCACGCAGATTCTTCGCCGTGGCCACCGTATGCGCGAACGCCTCGCTCTGCTCGTGTGTGATGGCGCTGGACTGCTGCTGCAACGCATACTGCTGGCGCAGGATGTTGATCGAGTCGTTGATGACGCCCACCTGCCGCACCAGATCCGCGGCGCGGTCCTGCTGGAACGGCAGGCTGTTGATCTGCGCCGCGCTCTGCGCGCTGAGCTGGAACGGGATCGACGTGTGGTCCAACGGCGTGCCCAACGGCCGCGTGATCGACTGCACCTGCGCGACACCGTCGGTGTGAAAGACGGCCTTGGCCACCCGTTCCAACAGGATCATGTCGGTGGGATTGCGCAGGTCGTGGTCGGCTTCGACCATCAACAGTTCAGGGTTCAGCCGCGCCTTCGAGAAGTGCCGTTCGGCGGCGGCGTATCCCACGTTCGACGGCGCATCATCGGGCATGTACCGGCTGACGTCGTAGCTCACGTTGTAGCCCGCCAACGCCGCCAGCCCGATGAACGCCAGCACCATCGTGGTGACCATGATCGGTGCCGGCCAGCGGACAATCGCCGTCCCGATCCGCCGCCAGCCCCGTTTGGCGGTATGGCGTTTGGGATCCAGCAGACCGAACCGGCTGCCCACCACCAACACGGCCGGCGCCAGGGTCAACGACGCCGTCAGCGCGACGAGCACCCCGATCGCGGCCGGGATCCCGAGGCTCTGAAAGTACGGCAGCCGGGTGAACGACAGGCAGAACACCGCCCCGGCGATCGTCAACCCGGAGCCGAGGATCACGTGCGACGTGCCGCGGTACATGTCGTAGAAGGCGGCCTCCCGGTCCATGCCTTCGTTGCGCCGCTCGTGATACCGCCCGAGCAGGAAAATGACATAGTCGGTACCCGCGGCGATCACCAACAACGTGAGGATGTTCGTCGAATACGTCGACAGCCCAATGACTCCGGTGTTCGCCAAAAACGACACGATCCCGCGCGCCGCCGACATCTCGACGAGCACTGTGATCAGCGCGATGATCATCGTCACCGGCGAGCGGTAGACGATCAACAGCATCGCCGCGATCACCCCGACGGTCAACATGGTGACCATCGCGGTACTTTCGTTACCCACTTCGAACTGATCGGCGATCTGGGCCGCCCCGCCGGCGACGTAGGCGTGGATACCCGGTGGCGCAGGCGTTTTGGCGATGATGTCGCGTAGCGCGTCGACCGACTCCAACGACAACGCCTCGCCCTGGTTGCCGGCCAGGAACACCTGCACGTAGGCGGCCTTGCCGTCGGGGCTCTGCGATCCGGCCGCGGTCAGCGGGTCGCCCCAGAAGTCCTGCACGTGCTGGACATGTCGGGTGTCCTCGGTGAACCGCTTGACCAGCTCGTCGTAGTAGCGATGCGCGTCGGCGCCCAGCGGCTGGTCTCCTTCGAGCACGACCATCGCCGCACTGTCGGAGTCGAACTCCTGGAACACCTCGCCGATGCGCTCAAAGGCCTGCAGTGACGGGGCATCCGGGGAGCTCAGCGCGACATTCTGTTCTTCGCCGACCTCTTCGAGCTGTGGCACAAGCACGTTCGTCAGGGCAGCGACGGCCAGCCAGAACAACACGATCGGCACACAGAGCCGACGAAGCCACTTGGCGACGTTGTCCGTCTTCGTCGGCGTCTCGGCGAGGTGGGTGCTCATCCGGACTTGTCCAAGCAGAAGGTGAAGGCGTTCAATGCGTTGGCCGTTCTCTCATCCTTGACGACGTCGTCGATCGTGATCCGGCAGCTGATGGAGTCGCTGTCACCTTGCGCGGAGATGTTGACGAAGACGGCCGGTTGCGTGGTGGTCGCGTCGTACGCCCACGGCAGCGTCGCATTGTCGACCCGCTGCGGCTGAGCGTCCACATCGAGGTAGGTGATGGTCGCGGACGCGCCGGGGGCGCCGAACACTTCCAGCACCACGTGCTTGGGGTTGAACGGCACGATTTCGTTGGCGGCCCCGCTGGGCGTGGAGGTGACGTCATGGCTGCCGAAGATGCCGTTCAGCCGGTAGACCGCGAACCCGGATACCGCGACGACGAAGATCGCCACCAGCAGCATCCACCGTCGCATCAACCGGCTTCCAATCGAAAACCGCTGCATCCGTGATCCTTCCGACCCGTGATGACTCGATGACGGACGGTTTGCCAGCCCCTTGGCTCCATATCAACCAGGTTGACAGTACGGTACGGGACCGGACTAGATCAACCCGCGCGAGGGCGGTGATGATTCCCGGGCGTCAGGAGTTGTGACGGGTGAGGCTGGGGATGAGCACGTTGTCGACGAGCTGTTGCACGGTGCGCCGTGATGCCGCTCGACCGGTGAGGACCGAACGGAAGATGAGGTAGCCGGGCAGCACGTCCCACAGATCGTCGGTCACGGCGGACGCGTCGATTTCACCGCGGTCAACGGCGCGGGCGAGCACACGGGCCATGAGGGCTTTTCGCTGGTCCAGGAACTGTTCCTGCAACATCTCGGCGAGCTTGTCGCTTCGCGAGATCTCGACGAGAACCGCCCGGATGGTGCTGGCGTGTGTGCTGACGTGAGCGCGGATGTGTTCGCCGAGGCGCAGCAGGTCGCCGCGTAGCGTCCCGGTATCGGGGTCGACGGTGACCTGTCGGGTGCCCTCGACGAACGCGGCCAACACGAGTTCGGCCTTCGTCGGCCACCGCCGATAGAGTGTGGCCTTGCTGGCGCGCGCCGTGGTCGCCACGACGTCGACGCTCAACCGGTCATAGCCGTGTTCGCGCAGCAGCTCCAGCGTCACCGCCAGCAGTTCGGCTTCGCGCGGCGACCACGGGGAGTCCCCGTCGCCCCCGGAACTGCGAATCACCAGACCAGCGTACGGCCGTTGAAACTCGCGGTGGTGGCGTTGCCGATCCTTGAAGCGAGAACTAGGCCCCCGCGGCCACCAACGACCCCAACTTGATCTCCGGGTTGTCGCGCTGGAAGCCCTCCAGCCGCCACGGCGTGGAGAACAGCACCAGCTTGATCCCGTCGGTGCGGGTGAGGACCTCGGCGGAGACCTGCTTGTTCATGAAGTCCGCGTCCTCGGGCTCGACGACCCGGGCGACCTGATACGGCAGCGACTCCAGCGAGATCGGTGCGCTGAGCTCGGTCGCCATCCGGTGCGACGCCACCTCGAACTGCATCGGGCCGACCGCGGCCAGCACCGGCGCCTGTTCGCCGCGACGGTCCGAGCGCAGCACCTGGACCACGCCTTCCTGTTCCAATTGTTCGATGCCGCGGCGGAACTGCTTGTGCTTGCTCGGGTCGGTGCAGCGGGCCACCGCGAAATGCTCGGGGGAGAAGCTCGGAATCGGCGGATACGCCACGGGGACATCGCGATACAGCGTGTCGCCCGGACGCAGCGCGGCGGCGTTGGCCAACCCGATCACGTCACCGGGCCATGCGGTGTCCAGCGTCGAGCGCTGCTGGCCGAACACCGATTGGGCGTATTTGGTGACGAACGGCTTGCCGGTTCCGGCGTGGGTGAGGACGTCACCGCGCTCGAACGTGCCCGACACCACCCGGGCATACGCGATGCGGTCGCGGTGCGCGGAGTCCATGCCGGCCTGGACCTTGAAAACAAAGGCGCTGAACGCGGATTCGGTACTGCGACGCACCCCGTCGACGTCGAGTGCGCCGGCCGGTGCGGGCGCCAGGCTGACCAGCACATCGAGTAGCTGGTTCACCCCGAAGTTCAACGCCGCCGAGGTGAACAGCACCGGGGACGCTGCGCCGCTGAGGAACTGCTCGCGGTCGTAGTCGGCGCCGTCGGCGGAGAGCAGTTCGGATTCCTCGACGGCGGTATCCCAGTCGTCGCCTGCCGCATCGTGGGCGTCGACGGCCGCGATGTGCTCTTCGGGAGCCGCCGTGGCACCACCGGCGGTGCGGGTGAACCGGATGAAGTGGCCGTCGCGGCGGTCCAGCACCCCCTTGAAGTCCCCGGCGATACCGACAGGCCAGGTCAGGGGAGTGGGACGCAGCCCGATCCGGTCCTGGATCTCGTCCATCAACTCCAGGGCGTGACGGCCGGGCCGGTCCCACTTGTTGATCACCGTGATGATCGGTATCCCTTGATGCCGGCACACCTGAAACAACTTCAACGTCTGCGGCTCAAGACCTTTCGCCGCATCCACCAACATGACCGCGCAGTCGACAGCGGTCAGCACCCGGTAGGTGTCCTCGGAGAAGTCGGCGTGGCCGGGGGTGTCGAGCAGGTTGATGACGCAGTCGCGGTACGGGAACTGCAGCGCCGTCGACGTGATCGAGATGCCCCTGGCCTTCTCCATATCCATCCAGTCCGACACCGTGGCGCGCCGACCCGCCTTGCGGTGCACCGCGCCCGCCTCGGTGATCACCCGCGCATGCAGAGCCAACGCTTCGGTCAGCGTGGACTTACCCGCGTCGGGGTGGCTGATCACCGCAAACGTCCTGCGGCGGGCGGCTTCGGCGGCGATACGACGGGTCACCGCCGTATCGGTGGCCGCCAGGGTATGTTCTGTCATCTCGCCAGCGATGATATTTGCTGTGGGTGCAATTCGAGTAATCGGCCGTTGCGCCGCGGAATAACCGGGTCACCACCTCGGTTGCCACCCGCATGACCGACACACTCACGGGCCAGACGGCCCTCGTCACCGGCGCCACCGCAGGAATCGGCTACGCCATCGCCCTCCAACTCGCCGCAGAAGGCGCCGAGGTCATCGTTCACGGCCGCAACGCAGAACGCGGCGCAAAGACCGTTCAGGACATCGAAAATGCCGGTGGCAAAGCACGTTTCGTCGCCGCAGACGTATCCGACGCCACCGATGTACGCCGGCTCGCCGCCGAGGCCGGTGACGTGGACATCCTGGTCAACAACGCGGGTATCTACCGCTTCGCGGCCACCGTCGACACCACCGATACCGACTTCGACGAGCAGATCAACACCAACCTGCGCGCCCCCTATGTGCTGGTGCAGAACCTGGTGCCGGGCATGGTCGAACGCGGTGCCGGCACCGTCATCAACGTGAGCAGCGTGGCAGCGTCCACGCCCGCCGCGGACGCAGGCATCTACGGCGCGAGCAAGGCGGCGCTGGAGTTGTTGACCAAGCTGTGGGCCGACGAGTTCGGCGCCCAGGGCGTACGGGTCAACGCCGTTTCCCCCGGCCCGACCGAGACCCCAGGTACCGACGAGCTCGGCATCGAGATCATCCGCGGGCTGGGGCGCACAACGGCTTTGGGCCGAACTGCGGTGCCCGAGGAGATCGCGAACGTCGTGACGTTCCTCGCCTCGCCAGCAGCCAGCTACGTCAACGGTGCGATCCTGGCCATCGGCGGAGGTTCACCGGCCGTCCGCCCCGCCGCCTGATCCCGAGATGCGCTGCGCCACCGCACCATAACGTTCGAAGCGTTCGCGATCGGCCAGCGCGTTGTACAGCACGACGCGTGTCGCCACCCCGCCGTACTTCGCGACCAGCGTGTCGGCCAGGTCGTCCCACGTCGACTCCGTCGCGAACGTTGCGATGTGCTCGTCGGTGATCTGTGCCGCCATCCCCTGGATGTCACCGGCCTTCTGCTTCTCCCGGATCCGCGCCGTCGTCCCCTCGAACCCCGCCTCGTCCCAGATGAAGGCGTAGTTCGGCGTGCTTCCGTAGAAGCTCATGCTGGCCCGCACGAGTTCACGTTCTCGGGCGCGTTCCTCGTCCGTGTCGCCGACGATCGTCATCACCGGAACGATCACCGCCACATCCTCCGGTGACCGGCCCGCCTTCTGCGCTCCCGCAGCGATATTCGGCACCACATGGCGCGAGATGTAGCCCGGTTCGCCGAGCGGATGCACATGCACACCGTCGGCCACCTCACCGGCCATCCGCAGCATCCACGGGTTGACCGCCGCCACATCCACTTTGGGGTCAGGAGCGTCGATCGGGCCGGCACTCCACTGCGGCGTGATGAAGTCCAGATCGTAGAACTCGCCGCGATGATCCAGCTTGCCCGTCCGAAACGCCGCAAAGCACGCCTTCACCGCCCGCACGTAGTCGCGCAACCGCGGGCCCGGGCGCTCGAACTCCACGCCGTAGCGCCGGACCACATGGGTGCGGACCTGCGTGCCGAGGCCGAGCCGGAACTTGCCGCCCGTCGCCTCCTGCAGCTCCCACGCCGTCGCCGCCGTCACGAACGGGCTGCGCGGGAACGCCACGGCGACCCCCGTCGACAACTGGAGTGCCGGCGCCGCCTGCGACGCCACCGCGGCGTTGAGATACGCGGTGCGACCGGTCTCGGTGAACAGCAACCCTGAGAACCCCGCCTGCTCGGTGCGCCTGGCCAGCTCGCCGATCTGTCCCAACGGCTGCGGGGTCGTCATCGCATCGACATCCATGGATCGGACGCTACCGCGCTGCTCGCCGAACCCCTCAGCCGTGGAACTACTACGCAACGTAGTTGTACTGCTGCACATCGTCGTCTTCGCCGATCGCGACCCTGGTGCAGAAGCGGCGGCACGGCGGCACAATGGCAAAACATGACCCGCGACCAGATCACCGAACAGATCGTCACCGCCCGCCTGACCAAAGGCCTGACCTGGCAGCAGCTCGCCGACGCCATCGACAAGCCCGTCGTGTGGACCACCGCCGCCCTGCTCGGCCAACATCCGATCCCTCCCGAGCCCGCAGGCAAGCTCATCGAGATGCTTGGGCTCGACGAGTCCATGGTGCCGGTGCTCGGCGCTGTTCCGATGCGCGGCGGGCTGCCCACCGCGGTGCCCACCGACCCCACCATCTACCGCTTCTACGAGGCCCTGCAGGTCTACGGCGGCGCAATCAAGGAGTTGATCCACGAACAGTTCGGCGACGGCATCATGAGCGCGATCACCTTCAGCGTCGACGTCGAAAAGAAGCCGCATCCGGCCGGGGACCGTGTCGTGGTCACGTTTGACGGCAAATTCCTGCCCTACGACTGGACCGCCGCCCCGGGTTCCTGACCCGACCCGAGAAATCGCAAACCTCCCCCTTTTTCATTGCGCATAGGGCTACGTTTGCCTCCAACGACCGTGGATCTCACCCGGGGGTGCGGAAATGACGGACCAGTTCTTGGGACCTCGCCCGACGAAGGCCGAGCTTGCCATTTCGAAGGGCTGGGTCCAGGGCGTCGCCCTCGTCATGGTGTTCGGCTTCCTGATCATGGGTGTGCTGGCGGCGAGGACCTACACCGACTCGATGCCGCTGCCGCAAAAGGTGGTGGGTCCGGACGGCCAGACCCTGTTCACCGAGCAGGAGATCACCGCCGGACAGCAGATCTTCCTGCGCCGGGGCCTGCAGCAGTACGGCTCGGTGATGGGCCACGGCGGCTACCTGGGGCCCGACTACACCGCGGAGTACCTGCGGCTGTCCGCCGACCACGTGGGCGAACAGCTACGCGACCGCGGGGTTCAGGACCCGACGGCCGCCGTCGTGGACATGATGCGCACCAACCGCTACGACGAGGCCACCGGCACACTGCAGTTCACCGCCGAGCAGGTCAGCGCCTTCGGCGCGATTCGCGCGCACTACGCCGACATCTTCGGCACCGACTCCACCAAATACGGTCTGATTCCGCGTGTCATCACCGACCCGCAGGAAATCCAGGACCTGACAGCGTTTTTCGCCTGGACATCCTGGGCTTCGGCCGCTGAACGCGAAGGTCACGACTACTCCTACACCAACAACTGGCCACCCGAACAGCGGGTGAACAACACCCCGACGGCCGACATCCTGGTGTGGTCGGCGATGTCGCTGATCGCGCTGCTGGCCGGGCTCGGCGCGCTGTTCGCGCTCTACGGCCGGTGGAGCCGCAAGATCGGTTGGCACGCAACAGAAGCTCCCTCGCTTGCCTTCCGGCAACCCGGCGAAGTCCAGATCACCCCGTCGCAGAAGGCGACCGCCTGGTTCTTCCTCGTCGTCGCCGTGCTCTTCCTCGGTCAGGCGCTGCTGGGCGGCGCCATCGAGCACTACCGCGCCGACCTGAGCGACTTCTTCGGGTTCGATCTGGCCGCGGTCCTGCCGTTCAACCTGGCGCGCACCTGGCATGTGCAGCTGTCGCTGCTGTGGACGGCGGCGTCGTTCCTGGCCGCCGGAATCTTCTTGGCCCCCATCATCTCCGGGCGCGAACCGCGAAGACAGCACTGGCTGGCGTATGCGTTGCTCGGCGCGCTGTTCATCGTCGTCGCCGGCACCGTGGTGGGCACCGCAATCAGCACCTTCGGTGTGGAATGGGCCAAGGGCTCGATCTTCTTCGACCAGCAGTGGGAGTACCTGGACCTGCCAAGGTTCTGGCAGATCCTGCTCGTCATCGGGCTGTTCGTGTGGATGGCCATCATCTTCCGGGCGATCCGGTCACGGCTGAAGACCGAGAGCAAGTTCAACATGCCGTGGCTGTTCTTCTACGCCGGGCTGGCGATCCCCGCCTTCTATGCGGTCGGTCTGCTTGCCGGCACCGAAACACATCTCACCGTCGCGGAGTTCTGGCGGTTCTGGGTGGTGCACCTGTGGGTCGAGGACTTCCTCGAGCTGTTCACGACGGTGATGGTTGCCTACATCTTCGTGATGCTCGGCGTGGTGCGGCGCAAGATCGCGATCCAGCTGATCTTCCTCGACGTCATCCTCTACTCGATGGGCGGCGTGATCGGCACCATGCACCACCTGTACTTCTCCGGAACTCCGGTGGAGCACATGGCCCTTGGTGCGTTCTTCTCCGCGCTGGAGGTCATCCCGCTGACCTTCCTGACCGTCGAGGCGTGGACGTTCCTGCAGCTGGGCTCGCGGCAGCAGTCGCGCAGCAGCGCACCGTTCCCGCACCGGTGGGCGGTGATGTTCCTGGTCGCCGTCGGCTTCTGGAACTTCGTGGGCGCAGGCATCTTCGGCTTCCTCATCAACCTGCCGATCGTGTCCTACTACCAGATCGGCACCGCGCTGACCGCCAACCATGCGCACGGCGCCATGATGGGTGTCTACGGGATGCTCGCCGTCGGCCTCGCGTTGTTCGCGTTGCGCTACATCATTCCGCCGCAACGATGGCCGGACAAGCTGGCGAAGATCTCGTTCTGGTGCCTGAACATCGGGCTGGCCTGGATGGTGTTCGCCACCCTGCTGCCGCTGGGCGTTCTGCAGCTGTGGCATTCGGTCAACGACGGCTACTACGAGGCTCGCACGCTTGGCTACATCTCCCAGCCCGGCAACGCCGTGCTGGAGTGGTTGCGCATGCCCGGTGACTTCCTGTTCATCATCGGCGGCGTGCTGCCGTTCCTCTGGATCGCCTGGGTCGGGGTACGTCACGGAATCAAGGCGACGACGCACACGCTGCCTCCCGAGACGCTGTTCGTCGAGGAGCACGCCGAGGCCGAGGAGGACCGCACCGGGTTGGCGGCCACCGGCGGTGGCGGCGGCGCGTCGCCCTACGCATCCGATCGGCGCCCGCCTGCGCCCGACGATCGCGAAACCGGCGCCGGCCCATGACCGCGGGCATCGACGTTGCCACCTGGCTGACGATCGGCTATTCCGCGTTGTTGATCGGGATCGGCTACGGCATCGACACATTCGCCCGGCGCGCGGCGGCCAAGGTGGAACAGCACCGCACCGGTCCGTTCGTATATCACGAGGACCACGACGCCTGGCTGTGCCCCGAGGACCAGTGGTTGTGGCCCACGTCGTTCGACCCGGACAACCGGGTCATGCGCTACCGCGGCAGCCCGTCGATCTGCAACGCCTGCCCGGTCAAGGACACCTGCACCACCTCACACGACGGCCGCGAGGTGAGCCGGGCGATCGACAGCTGGCCCGCGTCGGAGGCCGCGCGGTTCCACCGCGGAATCGCCTGCGCCGTCAGCGCCATCGCGGTCATCTGGCCGCTGGCGATGGCCCTGGCCGCAGGCACCGTGCCCGATGCGCTGTTGTTGGTGGGGTGCGCGGTGGTGGCCGGGCTGGTGTCGCTGCCGCTGTGGTCACACCTG
Organism: Mycolicibacterium holsaticum DSM 44478 = JCM 12374; assembly: GCF_019645835.1. Classification (NCBI taxonomy): domain Bacteria; kingdom Bacillati; phylum Actinomycetota; class Actinomycetes; order Mycobacteriales; family Mycobacteriaceae; genus Mycobacterium; species Mycolicibacterium holsaticum. The sequence goes on along the minus strand of NZ_CP080998.1, from coordinate 4,600,426 downwards.
CGCCGCACCCCTGCCGTGCCAGAGGGTGTGCTGTTCCAGTCCCTCGACGACAACATCGAAGAACGAAACCGGCTGGCCGAAGCGGAAATCCGTCGCCGCACCTCGTACGCATCGGATCGTCGGGAGGATCCCTGATGGGGGCGTGGGTAGTGGTCGCGGTGTTTGCGGCCGTCGTGGTGCTCGGGTTCGCGGTCGCGTCGCTGCGCATCATCAAGGAGTACGAGCGCGGGGTGGCGTTTCGCCTCGGCCGGCTGCGTGGGCCGCTCGGGCCGGGTGTCGCCGTCGTGCTGCCCGGCGTCGACAAGCTCGTGCGGGTCGACCTGCGCACGGTGACGCTGACCATCCCGCCTCAGGAGGTCATCACCCGCGACAACGTCACCGCCCGCGTCAACGCCGTGGTGCTGTTCCGGGTGACCGACCCGACGAAATCGGTGATGGCCGTGGAGAACTTCGCGGTCGCCACCTCCCAGATCTCGCAGACCACCCTGCGTTCGGTCGTCGGCCGGGCCGACCTGGACACCTTGCTGGCGCACCGCGCCGACCTCAACGAGGACCTGGCGGCGTCGATCGCCAAACAGACCGAGCCATGGGGGATTCGGGTCGAGGTCGTCGAGATCAAGGACGTCGAGATCCCCGAGATGATGCAGCGCGCGATGGCCCGTGAAGCCGAGGCCGAACGGGAGCGGCGCGCGAAGGTGATCAGCGCGCACGGTGAGCTGCAGGCGTCCACCGAGCTGCGTGACGCGGCGATCACGCTCAGCGAGAGCCCCGCGTCGCTGCAACTGCGTTATCTGCAGACCCTGCTCGAGCTGGGCGCTGACCAGAACTCCACGGTCGTGTTCCCCATTCCGATGGACATCGTCCGCCCGTTCCTCGAAGGCGGTTACCGCACGGGTGATTCAGGCGGCTCCGGAGATGCCGTCTCGCACATCAGAAGAGTGAGGTCCGATGACTAGCAACGTGCCCGAACCCATCGACGAATCCGGCCGCCCCGTCGTGCTCGAGCCGACCCCGCCGGGGATGTGGCGGGCGCTTCTGGGGTTGGCTGTCGCGGTGTTGGCCCCGCTGTTCGGTTTCCTCGTCGGCGGCATGTTCGGCGCCGGGACGATCGGCGACACGGTCGACCCGATGTTCCTGTCGCTGTTCACCGGGATCCTGATCGGCGGCATCGGGCTGCTCGTGGCGTTCGCAGGCGGTGCGCGGTGGTGGCGGCACCTGCACGAGCAGGACGGGATTTAACCCCCGGCCACGGGCGCCGGCGACGGGAGTGCCGGCGGCAGCATCGGCGCCGGAGGCACGGGCGGCGGCGGTGGCGGAATCGGTGTGGTGAGGATCCGCACCAAATCCGGTTTCATCGCCTGCAGTTGCGCACCCCAGTACCCCCAGCTGTGGGTGCCGTTGGGCGGGAAGTTGAACACCGCGTTGCGCCCACCGGCGCCCAGGTACTTGTCCCGGAACTCCTTGTTGGTGCTCAGCGTGATGTTCTCCAGGTACTGGGCGCTGAACTGGGTGCCGAAATCCCCTCCGGCGTCGAGGTCGGACGTCGCGCCGTTACCGCAGTAGACCCACAGCGCCGTGCGGTTGGCCACCAGCCGGTTGATGTTGAGCATCGGGTCGTTGCGCTGCCACGCCGGGTTGTTCGGCGGGCCCCACATGTCGACCGCCTCGTAACCGCCGGCGTCTTTCATCGCGAACCCGATCAGCGTCGGCCACAACCCCTTTGACGGGTTGAGATAACCCGACAGCGACCCGGCGAAAATGAACTGCTGCGGGTACCACGCCGCCAACGTCAGCGCCGCCCCGCCCGACATCGACAGCCCGACAACTGCGTTCGCGCGCGGATCCTGACCCCTGTTGGCCGCCAGCCACATCGGCAGCTCCCGGGTCAGAAACGTCTCCCACTTGTACGTGACGGTGCCGTTGGAGCCCTTGGCCGGGGCGTACCAGTCGCTGTAGAAGCTGGACTGGCCGCCGACCGGCATCACCACCGAGATCCCCGACTGGTAGAACCACTCGAACGCGCCGGTGTTGATGTCCCAGCCGTTGAAGTCCTCCTGGGCGCGCAGACCGTCGAGCAGGTACACCGCGTGCGGTCCGCCACCCTGGAACTGCACGAGGATGTCGCGGCCCATCGACGGCGACGGCACGCTCAGCTGCTCCACCGGCAGACCCTCGCGCGAGTACGCCGATGCCTGCGGCGCGACGACGGCACCGGCGGCCGCCAGCGTCACCGCAGCCGCCAGCGCGGCGCACACGCGGCGCGCGACCTGCCTGAACCCGTTCGTCACCGCGCGAAACTAACAGGCCCGCCGCGCCGATCCTACGGGCCGCGCGGGGCAGTAATCACCTTGTTACCTCTTCGCGAATGACCACTTATGTACGTGCAGCGACGGCGTGTCGACATACAGACACGGTCGCTCGCGGCGGATTGGTTAGCGCACCGCGATGAACGGGCTCATCACGTCGTGCACGAACTGCACCACGTTGGTCTGCGGGTTGTCATCGGGAAAGCTCACCGTGGCAAGGACGTTGGCGCCCTCGTTGATGAAGTTGGTGTCGGCCCGGTCCTGATGCGACGACGACGTGACCAGGATGATGCCCGACGTGTCGGCCTCCTTGGCCAGCGGCACCGAGAACCGCGCGTTCTGCACGGTGCTGTTGGCCCTGTCCTCCACGATGATCCGCTGCGGCGGAAAGCCCAGCAGCATGAGCATCTTGCGCATCTGCGCGGCCTCGGTGATGCCGTTGCGCGGGTTGCCGCCGGTGACGATGACCGGCGACTGCGGAAAGAACTGCGCCACGGTCAGACCCATCATCACGCGGCGCCGCAACACCGGGCGCATGGTGCCGTTCGGTTGGAGGCCGTACCCCAGAACGACGATCGCCGGCTTGGAGAAGTCCTTCGCCGCGACCGCCGGCTGAGCCTGCGCCACCGGTGGCGAGAACTCTGCGACGACGACGGAAACGGACAGCGCTACCGCCAGCACAGCGGCACTCCAGCGACGACGCACACGGCCTCCCCGAACAAACGGTGTTACGTCAAGATCATCGCCGGGTGCGGCCGCGGCGTTACGGAACCCGGTGTCGGCGCATCGCCGTCACGCCCGCGGCAGCCACCAGCAGCGCCGCCACCGCCGCCGTCGTCGCCAACACCGAGCTGTCGCGTTGGGCGGCCCCGACAGCGATCGCCACCAGCGCCCACAACACCCCGGCGACGAAACCGGGCGTCCCGCGCAGCATGGTCGCCAACCCGATCGCGAACGCCGTGGCCAGCACCAGCACCACCAGCTGCCACCACACCACCGCCGGTGACACTCCGCTGTCGATCAGCGCCGCGGTGACGTTCGCGAACACCGCGACGGTGCTCCACCCCAGATACAGCCCGAACGTCGCCGTCGCCAACACCGCCAGCCACCGCTGACACGTCAGATCGTGGCGACGACGCACCAACAACCGCATGATGTGGCTCAACGCGGCCACCATCACCACGAACACCACCACGCTGACCCACAGCCAGCCCTGCGCGGCCACCAGCAGCCACAGGCTGAACCCGGCGAACACCACGCTGGCGTCGACCAGCACGCCCGTCTCCCACCACGCTCCGAGGCCGAACCGCAGCACCGCCAGCATCGTCGCCGCGCTCAGCAACGTGATCAAGCTCCACAGGCCGAACGCGTAGCCGGCCGGGGTGATCAGCGCCTCGTTCGTCGCACCCGATGCCAGGAAGTCACCCGCGACCGCGCGCGTGAGAAACGGCGCGGCCAACTGGCTCAGCGCCAACACCGCGGCGATCCACCGCCACGTCGCCACCCGCGGCGAGTTGCGCCTCGGAGTGGCCCTCGTCGCGTTGGTCAACTCGGCAGAATCCCCACCCGGTGCAGCACCCCGCGCACACCGCGCTTGGTCGGCTCCGGTGGTCTGCGCGACGCGTACGGCCACGGGTTGTTGCGCTCCGGTATCGACACCGCCCGTGCCTGTTTGAGCTCCATCCGCAAATGCTGGCGCAGTTCGTGCAGCGCCGGATCCGTCCACCGGTTTTCGGCCTCGTCCGGGTCGGCGGTCAGATCGTAGAGCTCCCACTGGTCGTCGAGCGGCTCGCTGCGGTACGTCTCACCGCCCAGCCCGCTGGCCGAAAGGTGACGCACACCGGGCTCCGTCCACGTGCCCGGATCGTCGAACGTGCGCACCAGCTTCCACAGATGCCCATTGAGATGCCCATTGAGATGCCCGTTGCCACCGGGCACGTCGTCGACGCGCACCACCAGACCCTCGAAGTTCGACCCGACATAGGCGGGCACCCGGATCCGCAGCGGGGCAGGCGGTTTCACCGTCTGTTTGAGCTGACGCGCCAGGCCCGACGCCAGGGTGTCGCCCTCCAGGACGTTGTCGCGGGTCATCAGGTACACCGACCGGGACTCTTCGGCAGGAGCGCCGTCGACCACCGGCATCAGGTTGCGACCCGGCAGCGGATGCACCTCGCTGAACGTCTCGGCCAGCTTCGCCGCGGCCGCGTCCACATCGACCCCCGCCGCCGCGAGCAGCGTCGGCACGATGTCCACGTGCGACGTCGGCGCTGTCACCGTGCGCGGTCCGGTCGCCTGATCGCCGATCCGTGCGACGACGAACGGCACCCGGGTGGCCTCGTCGTAGAGGTTGAACCACTTCTGGTGCAGGCCCCCGTGCGCGCCGAGCAGATCGCCGTGATCCGACGTGCGCACCAACACCGCGTTCCGCGAACCGCCCTGGGTCACCGCCCGGCGCACCCGGTCGATCGGGGTGTCCACCTCGGCGTGCAGCCGGTAGTAAAGATCGCGGTACGTCTGCGCATTCCGGCTGTACACGCGCTCGATCGCGGGCGCGACGCCGTAGCCCGAATAGTAGGACTCCCGGTAAGCGATCTGCGCGGCCGGCTTGGTCGACAGGTCCTCGTCGGCGGTGGGCGCCTTCGGGATCGGCGGCGGATCCAGCGGCGACGGCTGCATCGGGTTGTTGCGCGACCACAGCGGGAACAGCACGATGTCGTGCGGGTTGACGAAGCTGGCCACCAACAGGAACGGCCGCATCGCGTCGGGGTCTCCCGCGCGGCGGCGCGCGTACCGGTCCATCAGCCACGCCACGACCCGGTCAGCGATCAGCGGGTCCCGCCGAATACCCGCGTTGGCCAGCGGGGCGCCGTGCGGTTCCGGGCCGACCCAGCCCGAAAAGCCAAACGGTGCAAGGGGGTCGGCGTCCAGGTACTGCTGCACGGCGGCGTGGTCGATGACGCCGTACTCGTCGTTGGTCGCCAGCGGTTCGCCGGTCTCCTCGTCGTGCAGATCGGCGTGGGAGATGTGCCACTTGCCGTCGTAGTGGGTGTCGTAGCCGGCGGCGCGGAACCAGTTGCCCAGCGTGGGCACCTCGCCTTGGCGCAGCCAGCGCATGCGGGTGTCGTCGGCCACCTTGCCGATGCCGTCGGTCTGGGTGACGCCGTGCAGGTCGGGGTACTGACCGGTGAAGATCGTCGGGCGGCTGGGCACGCAGGCCAGCGAGCCGGTGTAGTGCCGTCCGAAGCTGACACCGTGTTCGTCGAACCATTTGCGGCCCTTGAGCGTTCGGTTGCGCCACGCCAGCACCTCGGGCGCCTCGTACGGCGGGACCGCACGCTCCTCGTCGGTCATGATGATCACGATGTCGGGGCGCAGGTCCATATTGCTCCTTGCGTGCGCGTCAGACACGGGCATTCTCCATTCGTTGCGCCAGCCCGGCCAGCATTGCTTCGGATTGGCGGGCCAGCATCCGGCACATCACGCGCTCGGCCAGCTGTTGGTCGACCCGGGAGCCGATTTCCACGGTACTGGTCAGCGTCACCGTGGTGGACGTGCCGGCCGGCTGCAGGGTCCAGCGGTTGGTGAGCCGGCCCAGCCGCCGGGGCAGACCCTCGATGCGGTAGGCCAGGGTGTGCGGCGGGTCGAACTCGATGATCTGCTCGATGAGCGTGTCTCGGCCGACCTGGAGGCGCCGCGCGGTGCCGACGGGCTGCGGCACGGTCACCAGGATGCAGGAGTGCTCGACGTTGTCCGCCCAGCTGCTGATGGCGCCGAAATCGGCCAGTACATCCCAGATTTCCTCGATGGGCGCGGCGATGGTGCAGGTGCGGTCAATCGTTGCCACGGGTACCAATATCGCATGTGTTCTTCACGATCGTTCCGTCTTTAACGATCAGCGCCAGGTTCTTGCCGGAGTCCCCGAGCACGCTGAGGTCGGCCAGCGGGTCACCGTCGACCAGCAGCAGATCCGCCCACGCGCCGACGGTGACCTCACCCAGGCGCGCCGACTTGTAGGGATCACGCTCGCCGGCCATCCGGAGCAGTTCGGCATTGCCCGACGTCACCATCTTCAGGGCCTCGACGTTGGTGAAGTACTCGCCGAGCCGGACCATCATGTCGCTCTGCCGGGCGTCGTGCTCGGGCTCGAACAGCAGGTCGGTGCCCCAGGCTGTTTTCACGCCATGCTTTTTCGCCCAGTCGTAGACCTGCACCGTGCCGCCGCAGATCTCGCGGTTCTTGGCGGCGCTGTCTTCGTTGATGAAGCCGTGGTCGTGTTCCTCGAACGGCTGCATCGACAGCCACACGCCGCGCTCGGCCAGCAGCGCGACGGTCGCCTCGTCGGCCAGGTGGCCGTGCTCGATGGACTTCACGCCCGCCTCCACCGCACGACGGATGCCCGCGACGTTGTAGACGTGGGTCGCGACGTATGTGCCGTAGTCCTCGGCGGCCATCACCGCCGCCCTCAGCTCGGCCTCGGTGAACTGCAGGGTGTAGAGCGGGTCATACATCGACGCCGCGCCGCCCCCGGCCATCAGCTTGATCTGCGATGCGCCCAGCTTGAGCTGCTCTCGCACCGCGGCCAGCACCCGGTCGGGCCCGTCGGCCACCCGCATGAAGCCGATCTCCTCGGCGCGGGACTCCTTGCCGCCCAACGCCGTCGGCGTCTGATACACCCAGCCGAAGTCACCGTGGCCCGCGGTCTGCGAGATCGCCGCCTGGCTGGGGTAGATGCGCGGGCCCAGCGCGAGGCCGTCGTCGATGACCTTCTTGAGGCCCGCGGTGTCGCCGGCCATGTCGCGCACGGTGGTGAACCCGCGCATCACGATGTCCTTGGCCTTGGCCAGCGACATCGCCGCCAGTTGGGTCTGGGACGCCATCACGAAGTCGATCAGCGTGTTGGCCATCCCGACCAGGTGCACGTGCGCGTCGGACATGCCGGGCATCAGCGTGCGGCCGTTGCCGTCGACGACGACGGTGGCGCCGTCCTCGCTGATCGGTGAGGTCTCGACAGCGGCGATGGTGTGGCCATCGACCAGCACGTGGCCCGACGTGTTGCGATCGGACCGGCCGTCGAAGATCTCGACGTTCTTGATCAGCAGCATGCCTACAAGCTAGCGATTTCGGCGCGCTTATGGACGCTGTCGGGCGTTTAGCGCGCCGAAGTCACGTGGGTGACCAGGGCCTTGGTGACGTCGGCGGTCGAGGCGGTCCCACCGAGGTCGGCGGTGCGGGTCTGCGGATCGGCCAGCGTCGATTCCATCGCGGCCAGCACCTCGGCGGCCGCCTGCAGGTGGCCGAGGTGCTCGAGCATCAGCGCCGCCGACCACACCGCGCCTGCCGGGTTGGCGATTCCCTGGCCCGCGATGTCGGGCGCGGACCCGTGCACCGGTTCGAACATCGACGGGTACTGCTTGGTCGGGTCCAGGTTCGCCGACGGCGCGATGCCGATCGATCCGGCGACTGCCGCCGCGAGGTCAGAGAGGATGTCGCCGAACAGGTTTGACCCGACCACCACGTCGAAGCGCTGCGGCTGCAGCACGAACTTGGCGGCCAGCGCGTCGATGTGCTCGCTGTCGAGGCGCACGTCGGGAAACTGCCGGGCCCGTTCGGCGACCACTTCGTCCCAGAACGGCAGCGTGTGTACGATCCCGTTGGATTTCGTCGCCGACGTGACGTATCCGCGCCGCTTGCGGGCGAGTTCGAACGCGAAGTCCGCGATCCGGCTGACCCCGACGCGGGTGAACACCGACTCCTGTACGGCCATTTCGTCGGGGAACCCGCGGTTCAGGCGGCCGCCGATCTCGCTGTACTCGCCCTCGACGTTCTCCCGGACCACGACGAAGTCCACGTCGCGGGCTTGGCGCAGCGGGCTGTCGACCCCGTCGAACACCTTGATCGGGCGCAGGTTGACGTACTGGCGAAACGCCCGCCGGATCGGGATCAACAGCCCCCACAGCGAGACGTGGTCGGGCACGCCGGGCCAGCCGACCGCCCCGAGCAGGATGGCGTCGAACCCGCTGAGCGTTTCGATGCCGTCGTCGGGCATCATCGCGCCTTCACGCTCGTAGCGTTGGCAGGACCAGTCGAATTCGGTGTAGGAGAGGTCGATTTGGTGTTTGGCGGCGACGGCGTCGAGCACGGCGCGCGCCGATTCGATCACTTCCGAACCGATCCCGTCCCCGGGTATGACGGCGATGGAACTCATCCGCCCAAACCTAGCAGGCTGATCATCATCGGCAGGAAGATGACGATGAGGATCGCGCCGGCGATGTCGAACGTGATGCCGGAGCGGATCATCGTGGTGATCCGCACGACGCCCGAGCCGTAGACGATGGCGTTCTGCGGCGTGGACACCGGCAGCATGAACCCGAACGACGCGGCGAACGTGGCCGCCAGCGCAGGCACGAACGGGTTGACGCCCGCGGCGATCGCCACCGGGATGATGATCGGCACCACCACCGCCGCCGATGCGGTGTTGCTGGTCGTCTCGGAGACGATGATGGCCAGAATCACCGCGAAGATCGTGATCGGTATGACGCTGGACAGGCCGAGCGCGTCGTTGATCGACGTGCCGATGGTCTCAGCCAACCCGGTGTCGGCGATCAGTGAGCCGAAGATGATGCCGGTGCCGAACAAAATGATTGTGCCCCAGTCGATCTTGGCGGCGTCGCTCCAGCGCAGGGTGAACTCGCGGCTCTGCCAGTCGGTCGGCAGCAGGAACAGCAGCGACGCGCCGAACACCGCGACGACACCTTCATCCAGGCGGCCGCTGACGAATTCGTAGACGCTGGAATCGGTTCCGGTGACCACCGCGAAGATGCCGGGCAGGATCCACAACGTCACCGTGATGCCGAACGCGATCAGCGTGTTCTTCTCGGCCCGCGACAGCTTGCCCAGTTTCTCGCGCTCGCCGGCGACGTACTCGGCCACACCGTCGATCCGTTTGATCTCGGGTCGGTTGAGCCGCAACAGGATGAACGCCAACAGCACGAACATCAGCAGGCAGATCGGAATGGCCATGACCATCCACTGCGCGAAGCTGATTCGCTCGCCGGTGGCTTCTTCGATGAGGCCGCGCCCGATCAGGTTGGGCGGGCTGCCGACCGGGGTGAGCAGTCCGCCGACGCTGGCGCCGTAGGCCAGCATCAGCATGATGGCCGCGCCGACCCGCAACCGCCTCGGGTCGAAATCGGGTTCGACGTCGCCGCGTTCCTGCAGCAGCTTGGCGATGACGGCGATGATGCCGATCGCCGTCGGCAGCAGCATTGCGACGGTGGCGGTGTTGGACACGAACGCCGACAGCAGGCAGGTGATCGCGCCGAACGCGATGGTCACCCCGGTGGTCGAGCGCCCAGCGCGCGGCAGCGCGAGAATGCGGTACGCAAACCGCCGCGCCACACCGTGTTTGAGCATCGCCTGCGCCAGGATGAACGCGCCGATGAACGTGAAGATGGTCGACGACCCGAACGGTCCGAGCACGTCGTCGACCGGTGCCACGCCGAGGAACACCGCGACGGCCACGCCCAGCAACCCGCCGATCGGGATCGGCACCGCCTCGCTGATCCACAGCGCGATCACGCCGAGCAGCACCGCCCCGAGCACCTGCTGGTTGGGTGGGATGTCTATCGGCAGCACAAGGAACACCACGGTGAGCAGCGGCGCGAGGAACAGGCCGATGGTCCGGCGGCCCTTCTCGAAGCGCTCCTCTGCCGGGGACAGTTTCTGCTCGCCGAGACTTCGATAGGTGGCGGTGCCCAGCAGGGCCTTGTCGACGTCCGTCGGTGTGACGCGGTTTTGCGTGGTCATGGCGTGCTCCATCCGCCCGCAGGTGTGTGCTGCCTCACACTGAGGATGATTGCGGATTACCTGTGAGATGCGCGGCTAAACGTGCTCGCTTCATGGCGCTACATGACGCCACGTACCCACTTCATGGCGCCGAGTGTGGGGTTGTGTCACGCCAAACCGCGCGAGGACGTGCGGGTAACCCACGTTCGGCCGTTCTTGGAGGTGCCTCACCCCGCCAGCCGTTGCGCCAGGCCCGACGCTCGGACGGCCCGGCGCTCGATCGCCGCCCGCACCGAGGCCTCCGGCCCGATCACCCGCACCCGCGACTTGGCCCGTGTCACCGCCGTGTAGAACAGCTCGCGGGTCAGCAGCCGCGAGTCTTCGGGCGGCAACAGCACCGTGACCTCGTCGGCCTGGCTGCCCTGTGACTTGTGGATCGTCATCGCATGCATGGTGTCGACGTCGGCCAGCCGACTGGTCGCGAACTCGATCCGCGAGGTGCCCGCGATCACCGCGCGCAACACCCCGTCGCGGTGCACCGTGACACCGGTGTCGCCGTTGTAGAGGCCAAGCCCATAGTCGTTGGCCGTCACCAGCACCGGCCGACCGGCATACCAGTCCGACCAGATCGGCTCACCGGTGCGCTCAGCCAGCCACCGCTCGACCTGATGGTTCCAGTACCGCACGCCGTACGGGCCGCGCCGGTGCGCGCACAACAACCGGTGCTCGGTCAACGTCGCCAGCGCGGCGTTGTCGTCGCCGAGTATCGCGGCCTGGCGAAGCGCAACCGCCCACGGCACCATCACTTTTCGCAGATGCTCCGCGGGGTCTGAGGTGTCGGCCCACTCGATATGGTCGTCACCGGCGCGCAGCACGTCGACGGCGGCGTCCGCGTCACCGGTCCGGATCGCCGCCGCCAGCGCCCCGATCGATTCGCCGAACCGGTGTGAGGTCTTCAGTTCTGCGATCCGCGACCCGCCCAGCCCGTCGACCAGGTCGGCCAGCACCGCGCCGGCCTCCACCGACGCCAACTGGTCCGGATCCCCGACCAGGATCAACCGCGCGTCCGGGCGCACCGCCTCCAGCAGCCGCGCCATCATCGTCAATGACACCATCGACGTCTCGTCGACGACGATCACCTCGTGCGGCAACCGATTTGCGCGATTGTGCCGGAACCGGGCCGACGTGTCCGGTCGGCTGCCCAGCAGCCGGTGCAGCGTGGTCGCCTGCAGGCCTGCCAGCGCGGCGCGGTCGACCGCCGACAGCTTGTCGACCTCCATCTGCACGGCTTCCTGCAACCGCGCGGCGGCCTTACCCGTCGGCGCCGCCAACGCGATCCGTAACTTGCTGCCGCCGGCCAGCAGTGCCAACAGCCGCGCCACCGTCGTCGTCTTGCCCGTACCCGGACCGCCGGTCAGCACCGTCAGCCCTTGGGAAAGCGCCACTTCCGCAGCGGCGCGCTGTTCTTCGAACCCGGCCGGAAACAACCGGTCGACGTCGGCGGACGCGCTGGCCGGCTGGGCGGACAGCATCGCGAGGATGTCGTCGCAGACCTGCTGCTCCTCACGCCAGTACCTGTCGAGGTAGAGCAGATCGCCGTCGACGCGCAGCGCCTCTCCGATCAGCGTGCTGGCCCGCACCGCGTCACCGAGGCCCTTCACCTCGACCTGCGCTTCCGCCGACGCCAGGTCCAGGCATACCGATCCGCCCCGCAGCGCGCGCACCAGCAGCGCGATCGCCAACGCCACCTGCTCGTCGGGTTCTTCGGCCAGCGTCGTCAGCCGTTGTGCCACATGCACATCCGCGGACTCGATCAGCTCGGCGTCGGTGAACGTGCTCAGCAGACCGGTCGCGCCGATCGCCCGTCGCCATGTCACGCTCGTCATGCCAGCAGCTCCGACAACTCGACGGTCAACGCCGCGGGTGGACGCCAACTGAACACCCCGGCCGGATGCCCGTCGACCACCGGGGTCTGCGGACCGCACATCCCGCGCAGAAACAGGTACAGCACCCCGCCCAGATGCCGCTCGGGATCGTAGCCGGCCAGCCGCCACCGCAGAAACCGGTGCAGCACAACGCTGTACAGCAGCGCCTGCAGCGGATAGTCCGAATGCAGCATCGCCTCGGCCAGCCGCGGCTGGCCGTAGTCCGCGGCGGTCAACGGCCGCGACGGGTCACCCAGCCAGTTCGTCTTGTAGTCCACCACCAGATACCGGTCGTCGACGCGCAGCACCGCATCCACCGAACCCGACAGGTAGCCGTTCAACGGCTGACCGCCCAGCGCCGCACCGGTCAGCCGGTCGGCGTACGAGGCCAGCGGATCGTCGTCGGGCAGATATCGCCGCAACAGATGACCGACCGCGCGAAGTTGGCCGCCGCCCAACGGGAACTCGAAGTCCATCTCCCGCATCCGGTCGGCCAGCCCGATCTGACGCAGCGTCACCCCCGGCGCCAGCGGACCCAGCGGCGTGTCGTGCAGGGGCACCATCGCCGCCGCCAGCTCGTCGGGCGCTACGTCGACGGGCCACCACAGCGAGTGCTCGACGATGCGCGCCTGCAACTCGGCGGCCAGATCGGGTGCCAGCGGGTCGGCGTCTTCCAGCACGGCGTGCACCAACGTGCCGAACTTCGCCCCGGCGGGCAGATCGGCCATCGGCGACGGCACATCGGTGCCGACCGGCGAAGACATCAAGGGGATCTCGGCCACCTCGTCGTCGAGTTCGACGACTTCGGGCTCGCTGCTGACCGGCGTGGTCTCCGCGGCGCGGATCAACCCCGAGTACGACGTGCGCCGCCAGGATGTGTCGATCGAGCGGTGAAAGTGGCGGGCCTCCAACGTTTCGGGTGTCGTCTCCCGCGGCAGCTGGGGAATCGGGCGCAGCACCGAGTCCTCGATCACCAGGCCGCCCGCGGCTTCCCACTGTTTGAACCGCGCCATCGCGTCGTCGTCGGCCACCTCGGAGGGGACGACGGTGGAGGGCACCTGCGCCTGATCGGGTGTGCGGCCGCGCAGCACCCGCGACAGCCCGCCGTGGGGTTCGTCCCTCGAAGGCGCCCACCACGCCACGACTTGGGATTGAGCACGGGTCAACGCGACGTAGGTCAGCCGGCTGTCGTCGCTGGCGTCCTCGGCGCGGCCCTGCCGGACGACGGCGTGGTAATCAGGGCTGTCGGGCCCGCCGATGTGCAGGCAGCGGGTGTCGCCCTCGTGATACAGCACCAACTCCGGGTCGCGCACGTACCGGTTGAACGCGAACGGCAGGTACACCACCGGGAACTGCAGGCCCTTGGCGACGAACACCGTCATCACCTGCACCGCCGCGGCGTCGTTGTCCAGACGGCGGAAGTGTTCGGTGGCGCCGCTGCGCTCACCGCGCTGCTCGCGCAACCAGTCCCGCAGCGCGGGCAGGCTGAAATGCTCGCGGTGCGCAGCCTCCTGCAACAGCTGGGTGAGGTGTGCCAGGTCGGTCATCCGCCGCTCACCGTCGCGCCACGACAGCACCCGATCCGTCATACCCGCCAGCTGGGCTGCCTCGTAGATCGCGGCGACCCCACGCTCGCGGGCGTGACCGGCCCACTCCCGCAACGTATCCGCGACCGTATCGGTCAGCTCGTCGCCGCCGTGCACCAGATCGTCGGCGGTCTTGCCGAAGAACATCGTCGCCGCGGCCGCGCGCACCATCCCCGGGCGGTGCGGCTGGTCGAACGCCTCCAGCAGGCACAGCCAGTCCTCGGCGGCGTCGGAGCCGAAGATGTCGGAATCACCGGTGTACACCGCGGGGATACCCGCTTGGCACAGCGCGTCGTAGCACGCGCGGGCGTCGACGTGCTTCTCGACGATCACCGCGATGTGCTTCGCCTCGATCGGCGTCCCGTCGAACGTGGCGCCGCTGGTCAGCAGCCCGGCGATGTCGGCGGCCATGTCGAGCGGGATGTGCCTGCGCAGATCGGCGATCAGCGTCGGCCGGGTTCCGCTGCGGCCCATTGTTTCCCGTCGCACCACGCGCAGCCGGAACGGATCGCACGACGGGGCACCGGCCAGCCGCGAACCCTGATGCGCCGCAGAGACTTCGTGTACGACGATGCGCGGGTCGCCGAGTTCGGCGCCCTTGAGCACCACCTGCAGTCGATCGACCAGCGCGCCGTCGCTGCGCCAGTTCGTGCCCAACGTCATCTGCACCCCGGCGCTCGCCGCGGCGTCGAGGTACGTGACGATATCGCCGCCGCGGAACGCGTAGATGGCCTGCTTGGGATCACCGATCAGGATGACCGTCGACCGCCCGGAGAACGCCCGGTCGATCACCTGCCACTGCACCGGGTCGGTGTCTTGAAACTCGTCGACCAACACGATCGGCCAGCGCTGATGCATCCGCAGCTGGGCAGGGGAGTCCTCGGCAGCCAACGCATCGGCCAGCCGGCTCAGCAGATCGTCGTAGCCGAGGATGCGACGGCGCCGCTTGCGGATATCCAGCTCGGCCAGTACGTCTTTGGCGAATTGGACACACACCGCGGCGCGGGAGTCGGGATCGGGATCTGACGGGCGAAGTTCGGTGGCCGGCTTGTTGACGACCTCGCGGGCCAGGCTCAGCGCGTCGGCGTAGGCCAACAGCGGCGCCTCACGCTCGCGGCCGAAGTGGCGCAGGTACAGATCGTCGACGATCTCGGTGGTCAACTCGTCGAGGCTCTCCACCAGCTCGACGCCGGCGTCGGTGTCACCGGCCACGCCCAGCGACCGCAGCACGGTCTGACAGAACTGGTGCGTGGTCGCGATCGTCGCCGCGTCGAAGGCCGCCAACGCATCCCGCAGCCGCTGCCGCCGTTCGGCGTACTCGTCCGCGCCGCAGTCGAGCAGATACTGGACCACCTGGTTGTCCCCGGCGAGCGACGGGTCGTCGAACGCGGCCACCGCGTCGACGATCTGGCGGCGCACCCGATCCCGCAGCTCCTGGGTGGCGGCCCGGCCGAACGTGATCAGCAGCATCTGGTCCAGCGTCGCCACCCCTTCGGCGACATAGCGGGTGACCAGACCGGCCAGCGTGAACGTCTTACCCGTTCCCGCGCTGGCCTCCAGCACGGTGGTCGACCGTTCGGCGGGCAGCGTGCCCAGCAGATCGAAACGCTGCATGCTCATTGCAGCGCCTGCAGCATCGGCAGCCACAACCGGCGCGCATACGTGTCCAGGCCGCGTGACACCAGATCCTTCAACCACGCGTTCTTACCGAACGCGCGCTGGTAGGCCGGCTCGGCGTCCTCGCCGGGGTAGCGGTCCGAGCGCCACCGGTAGCCGGCGTTGCGTTCCGCGTCGCGGTGAGCGTGTACGGCCTCGGCCCACGCGAACGACGTCTTGACGGGCAGCGGCAACGGTGCTCGCCTGCCCTCGTCGTACATCGCCACCAGATCGGCCAGCAGCTCGACCGCCGACGACGCGGGCCTGCCCATCACCTCGACGCGCGGGGTGGTGCCCCGCCTTGGCCTGCCGACCGACACCGCCGCCCAATCGCGCGACGGGGCGTGGGCGAACAACGCCAACAACCGAATCCACGGCTGCAGCAGATGTCGCCCGTCGAGCTTGGAGTACGTCGCCGACACCAGCCGGTCGCCGTAGACGGGCGAGACGGTGCCGGTGAGCCGGCGTCCACCGCCGACGTCGATGTCGACGTCGACCGCGCGGGGTTCGGCGCTTTGGTACGGTCGGGTCGCTTCGGCGATCAGCGCTGACTGCTCACAGATGGCATTGGCTGTGCGCCAACCCAATTGGCCGGGCGGTAGGGTGCCCCGTCGCCATTCGACGTCTTTGGCCTGTCGAGGGTCCATGCCGCGCAGCATGTCCTGCAGCATCCGGTCGCCGACCGTCCACTCCTGCAGCGCGTCGATGTCGACGGGCATGGCGTCCTCGACGCCGTCGACCTCCCACGGCAGCGTGTACTCCAGCGCCCGGAAGAAGCCCTTCACCGGGTCGCGGAAGAAGCCGACCAGGTCGGCCAGCGCGACGTCGCCGGGCGGGACAGCGGGCAGCGGTCCGGAAATGAACGACGGCCGTTCGGCCCGCTCGCCGCCGCGGGTCTGCGCGGCCCGCAGCACCGTGGGGTCGAACGTGAAGGAGCGTTGCGGGATCAGTGCACCGGGGATGACGTTGCGGGTGTCGAACGGCTGCAGCGGATGTTTGACCACGACAGCGTCGCGCACCGGGTTCCGAGCGGTGTGGTCGAGCGTGTCGAGCAGTTCGGCCAGCGGCACCGCGGGCGGGCGTTCCTGCCCGGAGTACTCGTTGGCGCCGGTGTAGGTGATCACCAGCGTCTCGGTGGCCGCGCCGATCGCGTCGAGCAGCAGTTGCCGGTCCTCCGAACGGATGTCGCGCTCACCGGTCATCGGGTCGCGGGCCAGCGCGTCGTCGCCGTCGACGATGCCGCGCCGCGGGAACACCCCGTCGTCCAGGCCGACCAGGCACACCACCCGGTGCGGCACCGAACGCATCGGCACCATGGTGCATACGGTCAGCGTGCCGGTGCGGAAGTTGGCCCGGGTCGGCCGCCCGGCCAGGTGGCGCTGCAGCAGCGCGCGGATGTCGGGTAGCCGCAGCACGGTGTCGGCGCGGGAACCGGCGGTGCTGAGTACGTCGCCGAACTCGCGCTGAAGCTGGCTGATCTGCCAGGCGTCGTCGTCGCCGACGTCGGTGAGCAGTTCGATGCCGTCGGCCAGCGCGCTCAGCCAGTCTTTCAACGGCCGTGCGCCGGTGAGGGATTCGACGACGTGCTGCAGCCGGTGCACGTATTCGGCCAGCTGCCCGGCCAGCTCGACACGGTTGCTGCTCACGTCGTCGAGCGGCAGCGTGGTGGCGATCCAGGTCTGTGAGTCATCGGACATCGCCACCCCGGCCAGCACCCGGTCGATGCCGAAACGCCAGGTGTTCTGGACGAAGTCGACACCGAACGGCTGGCGGTGTTCCTGGTCGAAACCCCAGCGGATGTTCGCCTGGCGCACCCAGCGGGTGATGTCCTCGAGTGCGTCGTCGGTGAACCCGAACCGGGCCCGCACCGGCGCGGCGTGCGCGAGGTTGAGCACCTCGCTGGAGGTGGCGCGCCCCCCGGCGAGCGCCAGCAGCTGTGACGCGACGCCCAGCAGCGGGTTGGTCTGGGTGAGCGCACGGTCGGCGAGTTTGACGCGTAGCCGATGCGCCGGATGCACGCCCTTGATCATGTCGCCGAGGCCGAACCCGGCGACGATCAGCGGCGCATAGGTTTCGATGTCGGGGCACATGACGAGGATGTCGCGCGGTTCCAGCGTCGGATCGTCGGCGAGCAGTCCGAGCAGCACTTCGCGCAGCACGTCGATCTGGCGGGCCGGACCGTGGCAGCTGTGCACCTGCACCGAACGATCAGATGCGTTGTGTACCCGACCGTTCGGGTGCAACGCGTTGGCGGTGATGTCGGCCTGCAGCCAGCCCAGCAGGGTGTCGGGCCGGTCGGGGCCGGGTAGGTACTCGTCGGTGTGGGCGTCGCCGGGCAGGCTGCGCTGCAGCTCGCGCAGGTCCCGGCCGAGGGTGGCCAGCAGCGGGTGGTCGACTTCGCGGTGGCTGGTGTCGAGGCGGCGGGGCAGCTGCCCGTGCACGCCGCGCAGCGACGACCACAGCCGGTCGCTGGGATGCGGCAGCCACAGGTGAAGCTCGTGGTGAGCCGAAAGCGCATGCAGCAGTTCGATCTCGGTGCTGGGCAGCCGGGTGTGTCCGAACAGCGAGATCCGCTGCGGCAGGTCGGTGGGGGACTCCTCAAGCCTGGCAATGGTTTTGGCGTGCCGGACGTGGGGTGGGTCGGCGGCGACGTTGTCGAGCAGGGCCCGCCACAGCGGCGGCTGCCACTGCAGATCAGGGGCGACGTCACCGGCGGCACCGTTTTCCCAGTCGACCAGCAGCTGCGGACGCTGCCGGGCGTAGGAGGCGAACAGCCCGGCCAGCCTGCGCGCCACCGCGTAGCGCCTGCCCTGCCGCAGCTCTTGTTCCTCGCCGGTCTCGAAGTGACCGAGGTGGGTGGCCAGCGGTTTGCACCAGGCCTCGGCGCAGCTGGCGTCGATCACCTCCAGCAGCGGCCACACCATCGCATCCGGCGCCCACGGGTCGTCGGCCCTGTTGTCCAGGCCGAGCAGCTCCGCGATCAACGAACGCGGGTTGCGAAACGCGATCCCCGCACACACGCCGTCGTCGCCGTTTGCGCGGCCCAGCATGTGGGAGAGCCGCTGGCTGAGCCACCGCTCGACACCCTTGGCAGGCACGATGACCAGTTCCTCGGCGAACGGATCGGCCAGCGGTTCTGACAGCAGCGCACCGAGCCCGTCGGCGAGGAGGTCGGTGCGTTCAGCCCGATGGATATGCAGAGCCATTTGACCGCCACCCTAGGACGCCGCCCGCGCGGATAGGCTCGGACAGGTGAAAACCGTCGTCTGCACCAACGCGAACCTGCACGTCGTCGATCAGCCCACCCCGATCCCGGGCAAGGGTCAGCTGCTCATCGACGTGCTGCGGTGCGGCATCTGCGGCTCGGATCTGCACGCGCGCCACCACATGGACGAGCTCGCCGACGTGATGGCCGAAACCGGCTACGACGAGTTCATGCGCTCCGATCAGCAGGTGGTGTTCGGCCACGAGTTCT
Source organism: Mycolicibacterium holsaticum DSM 44478 = JCM 12374 (assembly GCF_019645835.1). Classification (NCBI taxonomy): domain Bacteria; kingdom Bacillati; phylum Actinomycetota; class Actinomycetes; order Mycobacteriales; family Mycobacteriaceae; genus Mycobacterium; species Mycolicibacterium holsaticum. The sequence continues at coordinate 4,581,693 of NZ_CP080998.1, read as the reverse complement.
GCGGCACGGTCGTCGACCACGGTCCACGGACCCGCAAGGCCCCCAAGCCCGGCACGCTCGTCGTCGCAATGCCGCTGTTGCGCCGCGGCGCGGACGTGCACGGCATCGGCCTGACGGCCAAGGCGCCCGGCGCGTACGCCGAACAACTGCTCGTCGAACAGGCCCTCGCGTTCCCGGTGCCCAACGGGCTGCCCGCCGACGTCGCCGCGCTCACCGAACCGATGGCGGTCGGCTGGCACGCCGTGCAGCGCGGCGACGTCGGCAAGGGTCAGGTCGCCATGGTCATCGGCTGCGGGCCGATCGGGCTGGCCGTCATCCTGGCGCTGAAAGCCAAGGGGGTGCGCACGGTGATCGCCAGCGACTTCTCGGCCGGGCGTCGGGCGCTGGCGACCCGGTGCGGCGCCGATATCGTCGTCGATCCCGCACAGGAGTCGCCGTTCTCCGGGGAACACGGATTCCTCGAATCATTCACCGACGCAGGCGATCTTGCGCTGAGCACGATCGAGAAGCTGGACAAGCTGCGGCTGCCGTGGTGGCATGTGTGGCGCGCCGCCGACAAGGTGGGGGCCACCACACCCAAGCATCCGGTCATCTTCGAATGCGTTGGGGTGCCGGGCATCATCGAGAGCGTCATCAGCAGCGCGCCGGTGTTCTCCCGCGTGGTGGTCGTCGGAGTGTGCATGGGCGCCGACCACATTCGCCCGGCGATGGCGATCAACAAGGAGATCGACCTGCGCTTCGTGCTCGGCTACACGCCGCTGGAATTCCGCGACACGCTGTATCTGCTGGCCGACGGCAAGATCGACGCCGCGCCGCTGATCACCGCGACCGTCGGGTTAGCAGGAGTCGAGGCCGCGTTCGACGCGCTGGGCGACCCGGAGGCGCACGCCAAGATCCTGATCGATCCGGCAAGTTCCGCGGACGCGCCGTAGCCGGATCCGACGGCGGCCGCCTCAGCCCTGTGCGACCGAGTTCCGCGAGGAGACGTCGATCTCGGGCTCACCGAAGTGGTAGATCACGCCGTTGTCGAACCCTGAAACGGTGATGGCGTCGGCGCTGTCGAGGCTGACCTGGTTCTCGACGCCGGACACCGTGACCATCGCGCAGTGCCCGGTGATCGTGACGGTGTTGTTGACGCCGCTGACGTTGATCTCGCTGTCGTCGCACTCGACGGTCTTCGTGCCGTCCACGCCTGCGACGCTCAGCTTCCCGCCCGGCGGCGCCGTCACCACCGACTCGTTGCCGGGCAGCATCGGCTCGACCGCGGGAATGTCGATGTCGGGCACCTCGACGGCGGGGCCCGGATCCAGCAGGCCGCCCCCACCGGCCACCCCGGTACCCACCCGGGCCGGTGTCTCGGTGCTCATATTCCACACGATCGCCCCGACAACGCCGAACACCGCAAGCACACCCACCGCGATGATCCCGAAGATCAACCCGACCGGCACCCCGTGGCGCGGGCCCTGCGGGTAGGACACCCCGAACGGCGGCGCGCCATACGGCGACGCGCCGTCGGGGTTCGGGTAGGCCGGCGGCGGCATCTGCGTCGGTTGCGTCGGCTGGGTGGTGCCCAACTCGACCGCCCCGGGCCCCGACCGCATCTGCTCGAGCTGGCGGATGCGCGCCTCGGGGTCGTCGTCCTGCGGGTTCATCTCGCAGATATTGGCACACTCCGGTTTGCCGCGGCGAGATTGCGGTAACTCGGCCCGCTGGATCCGTGCTCGACGGTTGACCTGGCGTGCTCCGCGGCCCAACGGGGTACCCACTCGCTGTGGTGGCACCAGGTTTCATCGCCATCGGCAGCGGCCCTGCCGGGGTGAGCGCGGCGGAGACGTTCCGCGCCAAGCACCCCGACATCCCGGTGCGCATCCTGACCGACGACCCCGCGCTGCCGTATGCCAAGCCCCCGCTGAGCAAGGGCTACCTGTGCGGGCGGGAAGGCAAACACGACCTGCACAGCGCCGCCTGGTTCGCCCGCAACCGCGTCGAGTTGGTCCGCGGTATCACCGTCGCCGCCATCGACGTCGAGCGCCAGCAGGTCGTCACGGTCGGCGGCAGCCGATACCCGTACTGGCACCTCGTCATCGCCTCCGGCGCCACCGCGGTACGACCCGACATCCCCGGGGCCGAGGCGGCGCTGCGCCTGCGCTCGTTCGCCGACGCGGTTGCGTTGAAGATGGCCGCCCGCTACGCCGACTCCGCCGTCGTGATCGGCGCCGGCCTGATCGGCTGTGAGGCCGCCGCCTGCCTGGCCGAGCAGGGCGTGGCGACGACGCTGGTGGCCGCCGAACCCGTACCGCTGCACCGCCGCTTCGGTCTGGAGGCCGGTGAATATGTCGCAAAAATGCTGTCGGACAACGGTGTCCGCTTCGCCGGTGAGACCACCGTGATCGGCATCGACGACACCGGCGTGCTGCTGGGCGGCGGTGAGGCCATCGACGCCGACGTCGTCGTGACGGCCACCGGCGTGCGGCCCGAGGTCACGCTGGCCCGTGCGGCGGGGCTGGTGATCCGCGACGGACGCATCGTCGTCGACGAGCACATGCGCACCTCCGCGCGCAACGTGTACGCCGCCGGTGACGTCGCGCTGGCCCAAAACACCACCGCCGGCAGGCACATCCCCGCCGAGCACTGGCGTGACGCTGCCCAACAGGGCTACGTCGCCGGGCTCACCGCGGCCGGTCTCGACGCGTGCTGGGACAGGGTGCCCGGGTTCTCCTGCACGATCGGCGATTACGTGCTCAAGTACCGTGGCTGGGGCGTCGATTACGACGACAGCAGGCTCGTCGACCACCACAACGGCTTCACCGTCTGGTACGAGGCCGACGGCAACCTCGTCGCTGCGCTCACCCTCAACGCCGACGACGACCTGCGCCGCGCCGAGCAGATGCTCACAGCCAATCGCGGCGTTTGAAGTTGATGTACAAGACGACCACGAGCAGCACGACGATGACGCTGCTCGTCACAAAGCCCCCGACCGTGTCGATGCCGGGATACGTCACGTTCTGGCCGTAGAACCCGGTGATCGCCGTCGGCACCGCGATGATCGCCGCCCACCCGGTGAGCTTCTTCATCACCGTGTTCAGCCGGGCGTCCTGCAGCGAGAGGTGGGTCTCGAACACCGTGGTGATCATGTCGCGCAACGACTCTGTCCACTCCGACACCCGCAGCACGTGGTCATAGAGGTCGGCGTACAGCGGGTCGAGTTCGGGCGCGGTCTTGGCGTCGAGGCGGCGATGCTGGATCGCGTTGACCACCTCACGCATCGGCAGCACCACCCGCCGCAGCTTCACCAGATCCTTGCGCAACTGAAACGTGCGGCGCTGCAGCCCGGCCTGCGGCATGTCGGCGAACAGTTCGTCCTCGATGCCCTCGATGCCGTCGTCGAGTTGCTGAACCGCATCGAAGTGCCCGTCGACCACGACGTCGAGCAGCCCGTGCACCAGCGCCCCCACCCCATACTCCTGGCCGCCGAGCTCGTCGAAACGCTGTGACACCTCGTCGATCTCGAAAAGCGGCGCCAGCCGTACGGTGATCAGCCCGCGCGGCAGCACGAACCCGGAGATGCGATGGGTCTGGATCGTCGACTCGTGGCACGAGACCGCGTAGACGGTGAAGAACGTGTGCGTGTGGTAGGCAACGGCTTTGGTGCGTTCGGCCTCGGCGATCGCGTCCTCGACCGCCCAGGTGTTTAACCCGATCTCCTCGGCCAGCTCCTTGAACGTCTCGTGGTCTGGGTCGTAGATGTCGCACCACACCAGCGCGTCATCCTCGGCCAGATAGTCCGAGATCGATGCGAAGTCGAAGTCGTCCTGCGGCTTGCCGCCGCGCCACACCCGGCCCCGGATCTTTTTCACGTCGGCCTAGCCGAGACTGAATTCGGTTGCTAAACCGTCGATCCCGGCACGGATCGCGGCCAGCGCGGATTCGCGCGCCTTCATCTTGGTGGCCAGGTGCGCGCCCGCGTGGATCCCCGCCGCGGCCCCGGCCGCCACCTCTTGCGCGCGGGCCAGCACCCGATCGGCGTCGACGACCTCGTCGAGCCACCCGCCCGCGAGGGCCTCGTCGCCGGCGAACGTCGCGGCCATCGAGGCGCCGCGCTGAAACACCGCGGGGGTCAACCGCATCCGCATGATCTCCAGCGCAGCGATCGGGATCGTCATGCCGATCGCCACCTCGATCGCCTGGCACTTCGACTTCGGTTGGCCGACCCGGTGATCACCGGACAGCAGCAGAAACGATCCCATCGCGATCGCGGGCCCCGTCGCCGCCATGACGACCGGCTTGGGAAACGTCAGGCACCGCACGGCCAGCTCGAAGCCGCCGGTCAGCATCCCGAGGCCGGCCTTCGCGTCGCCGGACTGAAACACCGAGAGGTCGAAACCGCCGCTGAACACCCGCTCGTTGCCGGCCAGCACGACGGCCTTGGCGGTGTCCTTCTCCGCGCGGTCCAGGGCGTCGTTGATCGCCGCCTGCATCGTCGGGCCGAGCACGTTGACCTTGCCGTCGTCCATGGTGATGGTCGCCACCGATTCGGTGAGGTTATAGCCAACGGCGCTGGTCATCGATTCTCCTTCGGGCGGCGGGGTCTCTCGACACGGATGCTAGCGCCGAACGTGACCGCGGGGTCGTCGCGCACCGGGTTTCGCGACCGTGACCGCTGTCCCGGCGCAAGAAGGCGCAACGGTCAAGACGCGAGCTTGCCGATCCGCAACAGGCGCTCACCGCGGGCCAACCACTCCGGATCCGCCCACGTCACCCGCGCCGGCAGCCGCCGCCAGTACTCCGGATGCGTCCGCAAATAGATGTCCAGGCTGCTGTGCACGGCCGCGTCGTCAGGCAGCCTGCGCATCGCCAGCCGGTGCGGGCCGCCCGCCACCGCGTCGCACTCGGTGGGCGCCGCCAGCACATACCGCAGCGACGGGGACACCCCCAGCCCGGCCCGCAGGGCGCCGTCGAGCATCCAGTCGAACGTGATCGCCGCCAGCGGTGCGCAGGCACCCGGCTCACCGGTGACGTCGCAGTGCGTGCCGCGGAACCAGACCTCCTCGATGCGCTGCGACGCCGACCCGACAAGCCGCTCGCCGGGCAGCCCGTCGATCGCGACGGCGTGACGGCCGAGCCGGACGTTGTGCAGCGGCGCGGGCGTCGTGCGGCGCGTGAAGCCGGGGATCTTCAGGGTGTCCCACACCCCCAGGAACCAGACCGGAACCGCGACCTCATGCCGTTCGGACAGCCCGGCCGCGATGCCCGCCACCCGCTGCCAGTCCTGCGGCGTGCGCTCGGTGCGCGGCGCGGCGTACGCGTCGAGCACGTAATCCATCAGGTCGGGAAGTACCCCGACGGTGCCGAGCAGCCGGGTCAGCGTCTGCGCGCAATATGCCGCGCGCCCGGCGCCGAACATGAAGATGCGGTCCCCGGGTTCCCAATGCTCGACCAAAAAGCGGTATCCCTGCGCGATGGCCGCCCTGGCCTCCCCGGCGGTCGCCGCGCGCCGGTGCAAGCCGTGCGGCGCCGACGAGCCGCTGTGGTGCCAGCAGAGTTGCTCGTCACCCTCGACAAGCAGATGCAGCAAGCGTTGCAGGTTGGTCGCCCCCCGCTGTGCCGGATGGCCACCTAAGCGGTCGAAACACAACACGAGCTTTTTCACGAAGCCCCCCACGGCTCGGATCGGTGCTCTTGGCTCAGTTTGCCCGGCAAAGCGGGCGATGTCCATGCGCGTTTCGCTAGAAGCACGGATTTCTGCGACAGATCTTCGCATTCTGGATAGTCGGTGCTGCGGAATCCGTCGCGGGCACCCCGCATGCGCGGGCGAAATCCTCCGGGGTGAGCCCGTCGGCGGAGTTGATGTCGCAGGGGCCGAACGGCGGCGCGCCCTCGGGCAGCCCGCCGCCGTGGCCCGAGCCGTCGGTGTACTGGTGGGCCACCTTGCCCGGATACGGCGGGTTGTGCCCGTAGCCCGCGACCACCAGCCGGATGCCCGGCGGCTTGTGCGGCCACAGCGTGTTCAGGTCGTCGACGTTGCCGTAGCCGATCACCTTCGCCGTGGTGCCCACGTACGCACCCACCGCCTCGTAAGCGGCGTTGATACCCGCCGAGCGGTCGCCGCGGATCTGGCCGCCCCATGATTCGACGTCGAGCATCACCGCCATCTTCGGATGCGGTGTGCCGACCTGGGCGATGAAGGTGTCGACGGTCTGGCGCCAGTTGGGCCGCCACACGAAATATCCGATGAAAAACGTCAGCCGGCCGCTGTCGACGGCGCGTCGACACCACGCATAGTTGTTGTGCCACTGGTGATCTCGATGCGTGCCGTCGTTGGACCGGATGCACAGCACGCGGTGCGGGTAGCTGTCGTCGACGCCGACCTGCCATTCGGAGACGTCGGCATAGAGGGTGTCGGGCACCGATTACGACAGCGCCAGCTCGACGCCGGAACTGACGGAGTCGGCGTGCAGTTCGACGACGGCAGGCACCGTACCCGCCGGCACGGTGAACGCCAGCGCGACGTCGGCCTTACCGCCCGGCACCAGCTCGGCGACGCCGCCGCCGAGTGCGGAGGTCGCCTCGTCGTCGACGTGGTAGACGGCGCCGTCTGCCTTGAGGGTCTGGTAGCTGCCCAGGAAGGTGGCCGGTTCATCGCCGACGTTGGTGACGGTCAGGTTGACGACGACGTGCTCGCCGACCGCGTCGACCTCGAAGCCGCGCACAGTGAACGTCATGGCGCCGTCGACGCCTGCGTCCACGGGAGCCGACGTCGGCGGGGCGACCCAGCCGCTGGACGCGATTGACCTTGTAGGCGTTTCGGTTTCGGTGCTATCGGAAGCGACGAACGCGGTCGTGTTGATGAACAACCCGTAGATGACGACGAGCGCCAACACCGCCAGAAGGCCCGAACACGCCACCGTGTATCCGATGACGAGCCTTCGGATGCCTGTGTCCGTCGGCGGGGACGTGGTCATCGCAGCGGATCAGCCACCCATCAACATTCGCCACTGGTCGAGGTTGCTCGCCCGGTACACGTAGTTGGTCCGGCGCACCTCCGAGAGCGAAGCGCTGGGCTCCATCGAGTACCAGTGCCCGGGAAACACCGTCGGGTCCCCGGACAGTTTGGCCAGCGCCTGCAGGCTGCGGAACATGTCGTCGACGTTGCCGCCGGGGAAGTCGGTGCGCCCGCAACCCTCGAGGAACAACGTGTCTCCGGCGACCAGGCGCCCGTCGAGCAGGAAGCACTGGCTGCCCGGCGTGTGCCCGGGGGTGTGCAGCAGCTCGATGTCGAGGTCGCCGACCTTGACGACGTCGCCGTGCTGATGCTCGGTGAGCTCGCTGCGCGCGATCCCGGTGACCTTCGAAACCCAGTCCGCCTCAAGGCTGTTGACGTGGACGGGTACGCTGCTGCGCTCCAGCAGCTCGGCGAGGCCCTTGAGCTCGAAGCCCATCATCGAGCCGCCGACGTGGTCGGGGTGGTGGTGGGTGACCAGCACCCCGGACAGGTGCATGCCGTCGGCTTCCAGGGCGTCGACCAGATCGCCGGCGGCGTACGCGGGATCCACGACGACGGTGTCGCCGGTCTGGCGGTCGCCGATCAGGTAGGCGAAGTTGCGCATCTGCTGGGCCATCACGTCGCCGGCCGCGAAGTCGCGACCCGACAACAGCTGACGGAAGTAGAGGCGGTCATCGGTAGCCATGGGGCCAGCGTATCGGCGGCTCACTCGCTGTTGCGCAGGCGGACCATCCGGATGGTGCTGCTCTCGTCGAGTTCGGCGATTTCGCTGCGTGAGCGGAGGAAGTCGCTGAACGAGCGAAAGCCCAGCGACTTCTCCGAAAACGACGGGTCCATGCGCTTCATCTGCGCCTTGACCGCCGAGTTGTGCAGCCAGTCGGCGTCGTCCTTCTCATGGCCGATGCGCAGCGCGCGCTCGAGCAGCGCCGTCGCAGCGACCTGCGGGTCGGGGGCTTCGGGCTCCTGGTCGGCGTCGGCCTTGGTGCGTCGACGCTTGGGCGCCTCGGCGGGCTCCACCGGGGTGACCCCGGGCAGCGCGTCGTAGGAGACGTATTCGTCGCACGCGGCGGTCAGCGAGCGGCTGATGGAGCCGGTGATGCCGATGCCGACCACATAGCGGCCGAGACGTTTGCAGCGCTGGGCGAGCGCGATGTAGTCGGAGTCGCCGGCCACGATCACGACGTGGGTGAGGTCGGGCAGCCGGAACATGTCCTCGACGGCGTCGACGGCCAACCGGATGTCGGCGCCGTTCTTGCCGTACGCGGCAGCCGGAAACAACTGGACGAGGTCGACGGCGCGGCCGACCAGTTGGTCGCGGTAGTCGGCGTTGACGTCGGCCGACCAGTCAGCGTAAGCCCTGGTCAGCACCAGGGTGCCGAAGGACGACGCGAAGTCGATGATGGCGCTGACGTCGACGCGGGCCTGGCCGAGGCGGCCCGGGTTCTTGTGGAAGCCGGCGGCCTTGTCGCGCTGAAACGAGTTCCGCCCGTGGACCTGGTCGTAGCGCGAGATCACGATGTTGTCGAAGTCGAGGTACACCGCCACGCGCGCCACATCGGTATCGGTCACGTGTCCGTCCTATCACCCGGCGGCGGTGTTCGGGTGTGATGCCGCGGGCCCGACCCCGGGGATGGTGCGGGCGGCCCGGGGGGAATGGGCGCGAAGTTGCCAAGCTATGCGCGAATTTTTCGCTCAACTACTACCGGACCCAGTAACTACCGCGAATCTTTCGCTCAGAGCTTGGCACTTGGGGAGGTGTCCCCGGAGAGCGCGGGCCCCGGAGCGGGCGGGCCCCGGAGCGGGCGGGCCCCCGGAATAGTCCGCCTCAACGCGGCCGCACCCAGCGGTTTGGCGCGCCAATCGGGGAGAATGTACCCTCTTTAAGGCCCGCGGTACGGTTGCGGGTCTCGAAGCAGGCAGGCCCCCTTAGCTCAGTCGGCAGAGCGTTTCCATGGTAAGGAAAAGGTCAACGGTTCGATTCCGTTAGGGGGCTCGGTGGACCGCCCCGGGCGGCGGCGCCGGTAAGGCGGTGTAGCTCAGCTGGTTAGAGCGCACGACTCATAATCGTGAGGTCGGGGGATCGAGTCCCCCCACCGCTACAAGAGCACGACAAACGCGTAAAGAAGGACAGAGAAGTGGCCTCCAGTACTGACGTACGGCCCAAGATCACCTTGGCCTGCGAGGTGTGCAAGCACCGCAACTACATCACCAAGAAGAACCGTCGCAACGATCCCGACCGGCTCGAGATCAAGAAGTTCTGCCCGAACTGCGGCAAGCACCAGGCCCACAAAGAGTCGCGGTAGGCGATCGACTTCCGGCCCGGCGCGGCGCGGCAGCTGCAGAAAGCGCCCGGCCTGACTAGGTAGGTTCACCGAAGCGTGTCTCTGTCAGAGCGGATCGTCGGGATGCACTATCGCTATCCCGACCACTATGTCGTGGGCCGCGAGAAGGTGCGTGAGTACGCAACCGCGGTCAAAAACGACGACGCGGCGTTCTTCGACGAAAAGGCCGCTGCCGAGCTGGGGCATATCAACCTGCCCGCGCCGCTGACGTTCACCTCGGTGCTCGGCTACATGGCCCAGGTGGCGTTTTTCGAGCACGCCAACGTCGAAATCAAGGACGCGAAGATCGTCCAGGTCGACCAGGTGCTCAAGTACATGAGGCCGATCTTTGCCGGCGACAAGCTCTACTGCGATGTCTCGGTGGACTCCGTGCGGCAGGCCCACGGCACCGACATCATCGTGCTCAAGACCGTCGTCACCAACGAGAACGGTGACGTGATGCAGGAGACCTACACGACCCTCGCGGGCCGTTCGGGTGAAGAGGGAGAAGAGGGTTTCAGCGATGCCACTGCGTGAGTTCGATTCGGTGAAGGTGGGTGATCAGCTTCCCGAGAAAGTGATCCCGCTGACACGGCAGGACCTGGTGAACTACGCCGGGGTCTCGGGCGACCTGAACCCGATTCACTGGGACGACGAGATCGCCAAGCAGGTGGGCCTGGACACCGCCATCGCGCACGGCATGCTGACCATGGGTCTGGGCGGCGGATACGTCACCTCGTGGGTGGGTGACCCGGCCGCGGTCACCGAGTTCAACGTGCGTTTCACCGCCGTCGTGCCGGTGCCCAACGACGGCGTCGGCGCCGAGATCGTGTTCAATGGCCGCGTGAAATCCGTTGAGCCAGAAACGAAAACCGTCACGATCGCGCTGTCGGCCACCGCAGGCGGGAAGAAGATCTTCGGCCGCGCCATCGCGACCGCGAAGCTGGCGTAGGTATGGCTCTCAAGATCGATATCCGGGGAATGGTCTGGAAGTACCCGGACACGTTCGTGGTGGGCCGCGAGCAGATCCGCCAGTACGCGCACGCGGTCAAGTCCGCCGATCCGGCTAGCATCGACGAACAGGCCGCCGCGGAGCTGGGTCACGACAAGCTGATCGCGCCGCTGACCTTCATGTCGATTTTCGCGGTGATGATCCAGCGGCACTTCTTCCAGAACGTCGACATCGGCATGGAAACCATGCAGATCGTCCAGGTGGATCAGAAGTTCAAGTTCCGTCGGCCGATCCAGGACGGCGACGAGTTGACCGGCGTGATGTATATCGAGACGGTCGACGAACGCTTCGGCGCCGACATCGTGACCACCCGCAACGTGCTCACCGACCCGCAAGGCGAGATCGTGATGGAGTCGTTCACCACGCTGATGGGCCACGAAGGCGACAATTCGATCTCGGTGAAGTGGGATCCGGAGACGGGGCAGGTGGTGCGCACCGCCGTCGCCGAGAACGGCCGCAACGGTCAGGATGCGGATTAGTAACTGACACGGGTGGCGCGCTACACTCGTAACTCGGGGTTTTCCCAGTCCAGCGCGCTGTCCATCGGTTTTCGATCAACCGAACGGGGAGCGCGCGAATTGTGTGAGCCCCGGACTGGATGGTTCTGCCTGCCGTGCCATCCTGAAGGGGCGTAGCTCAACTGGCAGAGCAGCGGTCTCCAAAACCGCAGGTTGCAGGTTCAAGTCCTGTCGCCCCTGCTCAACTGGATACTCGACAAGTGTGGACACTGGATAGTGATCACATGACACAGACGAAAGGCATGCGGTGAGCGATTCCGAGCCGGCACGCCCTGGTTCCACCGGCGCCGGCAGTGATCCTGGCCCCGACGGCGACGGGCGGACCGCCGTGGTGACGCCGCAGCGCCCGACCGGGAAGCGGTCGCGGCGCGGTGCCGCCGCGGAAGATCAGAGCGCCGCCGTCGACCTGGCCACCGGAACCGAGGCCGCGCCGACCAAGAACGGCTCGGGGAAAAAGAAGAAGACCGCCAAGAAGCGCGGCGACGGCCCGTCTCGCAACCCGTTCGTTTTCGTCTGGACCTACCTGCAGCAGGTCGTCGCCGAACTGCGCAAGGTCATCTGGCCGAACCGCAAGCAGATGGTCAGCTACACCACCGTGGTGCTGTTCTTTCTGGCGTTCATGGTCGCGCTGATCTGGGCGGCTGACTTTGGCCTGACCGAGCTCGTCAACCTGGTGTTCGCTTGACGAGCGGAAGAAGTGAGAGGACTGACACGTGACTAGCTTCGAGGGCGACACGCCTTCGGCCGAGGCCGTCGATCTCGTCGACAACGAGACCACGGCAGCCACCACCGACCCGGCGACGGAGGAAGCCGACGTCGCCGGTGACGCCGTGAGCGACGAGGCGGCCACGCCCGCCGACGCGGCCGGTGAGGCCGAGGCCGAGGCTGAGGCGCCCGCGGCTGAGGGCACCGATGCGCCCGCCGAGGAGGAAGAAGAGGACCCGGCGGTCGCGCTGAAGAAGGAGCTGCGCCTCAAGCCCGGCGACTGGTACGTCATCCACAGCTACGCCGGCTACGAGAACAAGGTGAAGGCCAACCTCGAGACCCGCGTGCAGAACCTGGACGTCGGCGACTACATCTTCCAGGTCGAGGTGCCCACCGAAGAGGTCACCGAGATCAAGAACGGCCAGCGCAAGCAGGTCAACCGCAAGGTGTTACCGGGTTACATCCTGGTGCGGATGGAGCTCAACGACGAGTCGTGGGGCGCGGTGCGCAACACGCCCGGTGTGACGGGGTTCGTCGGTGCGACGTCACGGCCGTCGCCGCTGTCGCTGGACGACGTGGTGAAGTTCCTGCTGCCGCCCGCGACGGCGAAGAAGCCCGGCAAGGCCGCGTCGACGTCGGCTGCCGCCGCCGACACCGGCATCGAGCGGACGCCGATCGAGGTGGACTTCGAGGTGGGCGAGTCGGTCACCGTCATGGATGGCCCGTTCGCCACGCTGCCCGCGTCGATCAGCGAGGTCAACGCCGAACAGCAGAAGCTCAAGGTGCTGGTGTCGATCTTCGGCCGCGAGACACCTGTGGAACTGACCTTCAACCAGGTCGCCAAGATTTGATTTGTGTGCGTTTACGCGCGCTGAGCACAACAAAACGTACACAAGTCGCACGGAAAGCGAGAGGAAGAAATGGCCCCGAAGAAGAAAGTCATCGGGCTGATCAAGCTGCAGATTCAGGCCGGGCAGGCCAACCCCGCCCCGCCGGTGGGTCCGGCGCTCGGCCAGCACGGCGTCAACATCATGGAGTTCTGCAAGGCGTACAACGCCGCGACAGAAAACCAGCGCGGCAACGTGGTGCCGGTGGAGATCACCGTCTACGAGGACCGCAGCTTCGACTTCAAGCTGAAGACGCCGCCCGCGGCCAAGCTGCTGTTGAAGGCCGCCGGTGTGCAGAAGGGCTCGGGGGAGCCGCACAAGACCAAGGTCGCGAAGGTGACCTGGGATCAGGTGCGCGAGATCGCCGAAACCAAGAAGGAAGACCTGAACGCCAACGACGTCGAGCAGGGCGCCAAGATCATCGCCGGCACCGCCCGGTCGATGGGCATCACAGTCGAGTAGCTTGCGGATCGACCAGACCGCAGTCGAATAGTTCTTCGACACCGTGGCAGGGCTGGCATCGGCCCGAACGACCACAACTCTGAAAAGCAGGAGAATGCAATGAGCAAGAACAGCAAGGCATATCGCGAAGCCGCCGAGAAGATCGACCGCTCGCAGCTGTACCACCCGCTGGAGGCTGCGAAGCTGGCCAAGGAGACGTCGAGCAAGAAGCAGGACGCGACCGTCGAGGTGGCGATCCGGCTGGGCGTCGACCCGCGTAAGGCCGACCAGATGGTGCGCGGCACCGTCAACCTGCCCCACGGCACCGGTAAGACCGCCCGCGTCATCGTGTTCGCGGTGGGCGACAAGGCCGAGGCCGCCGAGGCGGCGGGCGCCGACGCGGTGGGCAGCGACGACCTGATCGAGCGGATCCAGGGCGGCTGGCTGGACTTCGACGCCGCGATCGCGACGCCGGATCAGATGGCCAAGGTGGGTCGCATCGCCCGGGTGCTGGGTCCGCGCGGGCTGATGCCGAACCCGAAGACCGGCACGGTGACCCCGGATGTCGCCAAGGCCGTGGCCGACATCAAGGGCGGCAAGATCAACTTCCGCGTCGACAAGCAGGCCAACCTGCACTTCGTGATCGGCAAGGCCTCGTTTGACGACAAGGCGCTGGCCGAGAACTACGGCGCCGCGCTCGACGAGATCCTGCGGGCCAAGCCGACGTCGTCGAAGGGCCGCTACCTCAAGAAGATCGTGATGGCGACGACGACGGGCCCGGGCATCCCGGTCGACCCGACCGTGACGCGCAACTTCGCCGAGGCGTAGCCGCCGCGGTTTTGGTGTCCAGGCGGGGTGGCCTGGGCCGGTATTCTGAAACGGATGTCGGGGCAGCTGCGCGCCAATTTGGCGCACTTGGACGCGTCCGCGGTGCAGGCCGACGGCCAGGCCGCGGAGCTGGCCACCGGGCACACCTGCGCGCATGGCCAGATCGAGTCGGCGCAGACCGGCTGGACGGGGCGGTCGGCGATGTCGTTGGCGAAGCGGTTGGTGCAGTGGCAGGCGGCCGACGCGGCGCTGCAGGCCCGGGTGGTCGAACATGGTCAGGCGCTGAAGTGCGCGGCGACCGAGTACGCGACGACGGACCAGCGCAGCGCCGAGCAGGTCGAGCAAGCGAAGGCGGAGGTCGAACGGCTCGCGTCCCGGCAGAACCTGTGAGCCGCCGTGACGGTGCTGACGGTCGCCGACATCGACCGGTGGAACGCCGAGGCGGTGCGCCAGGTGTTTCATGCCGCCCAAGCCAGCGCGCAGGCGTCGTTCAACACCGCTGAGGTGCTGGCGTCGCTGCCGGCGTTCGACAGCTGGGGCGGTGACGCGGCCGACGCGGCCGGGCAATCCAATGCTGAGATCCGACGCGAACTCGAGCTGAACGGCGACGAGAAGTTGGTCGTCGGGCGCGCGGCAGCCAATGCCGCGGACGGCATCGACAAGGTCAAGGCGGATCTGGCGGCGCTGCGCGATGACGCGGAAAGCCTGGGGATGGTGGTCGACCCGGTCGCCAACCGCGTGCTGCCCGGCCCGGGACTGGCGGGCGCGTCGCCGATGGAGGCCGAGCTGAAGATGATGCAGCTGCAGCCGCGGCTGGACGCGATCTTGGTGGAGGCCAACCAGGTCGACGACGAGCTGGCCCGCGCGATCGACATGGCCGACGGTGACGAGCCGATCCCGGATTTTTCGCCCGAGGCGGTGGCCGAGCCGCTGCCGGAGGACCCGCAGGAGTTCCACGAGCGCTGGGAGCAGTTGACCGAAGCCGAAAAAGACTGGCTCTACGAACAGGACCATTTCGTCGGCAATCACCCGGGCATGCCGTTCGTCGACAAGGACAAGTACAACCGGATGAATCTGGGCGAGTTGATGAGCGATACGCAGGCCGAGATCGACCGGCTGGCCCGCGAACATCCAGCGTGGGCGGCCGGTGGCAGGCCGGGCACCCCGAACCCGAATCCGCCGGCGTACCGCGAGTGGAAGCAGCGCTGGGATGCGGCGCACGCGGACATGAATCGCTATCAGGCCGTTCAGGGTGAACTGAGGTCCAACGACGGGGTTCCGCGGCTGCTCGGGTTGATCGACGAGGAGGGCCATGCGGCGGTGTCGATGGGCAATCCCGACACCGCGACGCGCAATGCGACGTTCGTGCCGGGTACCGGGCAGGACCTGACGCGGCTGGAGTTCAGCGCGCAGAAATCCGAGCAGATGTATCTGGCGGCGATGCGCGCGGACCCCAACCTGCAGGCCGGTGATGTTTCGGTCACCACGTGGATGGGATATGACCGGCCGATGAACCTGTTCGAGGCGGCGTCACCGGGGTATGCGCGCGACGGCGGCGACGACCTGGCGGCGTTCCAGGCGGGGATGCGCGCGTCGCACGACGGGGCGCCGTCGATCGATACGGTGATCGGGCACAGCTACGGCTCGACGTTGATGGGCGCGGCCGCGCTGGACGGCAATCACCTGGATGTGAATAACGTTGTGGCGGTGGGCAGTCCGGGGATTCTTGCCGATCATGCCAGTGATCTGAGCCTGGCGTCGGGGGCCAACGTGTTTGCGTCGCGCGCGGAGAACGACATGATCGGCCTCGCCACGTACGCGACGCTGGGTCCGGACCCGATGAACGGTCGGTTCGGCGGCATCCCGTTCGAGGCGGCGCCGGGGGCCGCGGGTCCGTTCGGTACACCCACGGTCGACGCGCACAGCAGTTATTGGAGCGCCGGCAACCCGGCACTGGATAACATGGGCCGCATCATTGCCGGAAGAACTGACGTCACAGCACCGACCTTCACACCATGATGCGCCGAACGCTGGTATCTGTTGCCGCCGCCGCGCTGCTCGTTGTCGTGGGTGCCGGCTGCGAGACATCGTCGTCGGAATCGGGTTCACTCGGGCCGACCACACCGTCGGGTGCCACCGCCATCCCAGGAGGTCCCATGGAGCAGTTACCGGTGCCCGCCGCGCCGAAGATCCCGACCAGCCAGCAGGAGGCGCAGGACACGGTGGTGCGCTATCTGCAGCAGACGCTGGACGCGTTGCCGACGGGCACGAGCCTGGACGGGACGCGCTACATGGTGGGGGATGGCACGGCGTATTGCGAGGACGATCCGGCCGGGCGCGACGCGCCGGTGCATGTCGAGGACTGGCGCGATATGAAGGTGCCGGCGGGGACGGACGTCAAGGCGCTGGTTGCGCAGGTGGGCGAGATCTGGGAGGGCTGGGGCTGGGATGTGCTCGAGCGCGACGGCTTCGACAAGCCGAACCGCTTCGGCTACGCCCCGGACGGCTATGTGCTGCAGGTTCAGGCGCGGCCCGAGCCGACTCAGGCGCCGTCGCTGATCGGGACGTCGCCGTGCTTTCCGGGAAATCTGCGCCAGGACGATGTGCAGCGGCCGGCGGTGTTGAACCAGAGTCGGTAGCGGGGCCGACTAGGTTCCTGTGCGATGCCTGACAGTTTGCTGGGACGTGGTTGTCAAGGGCGGGGAACGGGATGACTCCGGGCCGTAGCGGCGCCTAACCTCGGGCGGAAGCGTTTGATCGCATCATCTTCCGCGGGGGAGGGATCTCTGATGAGAAGTTGGGCTGTGCGCGTAGTGGGCGTCTTAGGTGTCGTGGCGTTTTCGCTGATGATGGTCGGGGCGGGCGTCGCGTCTGCGGACCCGTACATCGGGAAGAAGTACTCCGACGCCGCGGCGCAGATCGCCAAGCGGAAGGGTAAGCCTGTCGTCGCGACGGTTCGCGGTAGTGAGCTTGCGCAGGATGACTGCATCGTGACCAACTGGCACAAGTCGATCTTCCTCGATTCTCGCGGCAAGAACCATCGAAGCAAGGAGTACCGGCTCGATTTGAACTGCACGAATCCGGTTGCGGCTCCGGGGCATCCGGGCAACTCGGCGGTCACACCCGAAGGTGCCAAGGCGAAGAAGGATCAAACGAGGGCGGCCAGCATCACCGAGCATCCCGAGCAGTGTCAGAAGAGCGAGGCGAGCGTGAAGAACTGCGTCAACTTCTGCAAGCGCACTGGGCTGTGTCAGATCGAATCGTGACGAGGAACTTCGCCCTCAATCCTCTCAGGATGGCTGTCCTTTTTGATTCGTTGTTTTTGATTTGGAGATCACGGCTCGGTCGTTCGGTACGGTGGGTGGCGGTCGGGGCCAAACGCGCACACTAGCGTGCGACCTGGGGTATGCAGGGGGAAGAAGTTGAGAACAATTGCTTTTCGCCGTAGTGCAAGCGCTGCGCTAGCGGCGCTGCTGGTGGGGGTAGGCGCTGTGGTAGCCATCGCGCCCGCGCATGCCAGCGACGCCGACGACGAATTCATCGAACTGCTCGACATTGAGGGCGTGCCCTACTCGAACCAAACTGAGGTGATTCGCGCCGGCAAAGAATGGTGCCTCGCGCGTACCAGGCCGAACGCGAAAATGGGCCCCATGAACAACGATTTGTTGAACAAGATGGGGTGGAGCGGAAGCGAGCTGCAAGACTTCGCCCGGGCAGCAACTCGGACTTATTGCTAAAACGTTGCGGGTTCGGCTCGTTGCTGCAGGCGGTCTAATCTCTGCAACTTGTTAAGGTTGCTTGCCATTCGTAGGCAATTCGCCTCGCCGTGCACGTAGAGCCGAAGGCCCGAGTGTGCGACGGCGTGAGCTCGTGTCTCCGTGGTGACGTGTTACGCGGCCTTAGGGTCAAGTGGGACTTTGATAGTCGCCAGCAGTGCGCGGTGGTCGGAGCCAGTGATGTTCACCCTCCGGATCGACGACGCAGCGGCGTTCCGGGTCAACACGTGGTCTATCACGATCACGGGTGGAAACCATTTGTTGGAGGGGAATGTTGGCGCGAAGCCTGCCCCGGTCTGTTCGACGGCATCGCGGTACCCGTTAGTCAACAGATCGCGGAACTGACGCATATCCGGGGTGCTATTGAAGTCTCCAGCCACGATGACCGCTGCGGGTCCAGCAATTTCGGCGAAATGATCCAGGCCGTTCTTGGCGTCGGTAATGCTGTTTCGCCATCTATCGAATGAACCCGCTTCGGCGGTGACTGGGGAGGTGACGTGCACGCTAGCGATAATTGGGTTGAAGCGTACCTGTGGAACACGCACCCGCGCCGCGATGAGCGCGTCGTCGCTCCTCTGCGCTGGCTGCACTGCGGTCAGCGGGAATCGGCTCCAAAGACCGATTCCACCAGCGTTGGGTGCGGGCTTAAGCACCGAATATGGGAACGTGTCTTCGATGCCGGCTTGCGAGAAGCGTCGGGACTCCTCTGGTGTCAACTCCGCCACCGCGATGAGATCCGCCTTGTCCTTGGCGAGTTTAACGAATGACGAAGCGTCCGCACGGCCCTTCCGGAGGTTTGACGAGAGAACGCGGATTTCGGCGTGCGGCCCGACATCAGCCTGCCTTCCGAAGTAGTACCAGGGCACCTGGGTTGCCAGAATCGCCGCCACGACGGCCATGGCGATGATCGACAGGACGAGCCGTCGGCACAGGAACAAGAGCATGACGCCCAACAGTGCCAACCAAGGCACATAGGGTGAACTCACGGCAGCGACGAGTTCGACGACGTTCGAAATGGCACAGGCCCGAAAATGCAACGAGACGATTGAGAACGCGAGAGCTGCGATTGCTAGCACTGTCAGGCGCACACGAAGCCTGCCGGACAAGGAACGGAATGTCCTTTCTGCTCGCAGTCGGGGAAGCCACCAGTCGACCGCACCCAGCTGACTGGGAGCCACCGATCGACCGGACATACGTACTCATGGACGCGCTCATGGACGCGCCCCGCGCGAAGCTCGTCAGGCTATGCGCATCACATCCTTTTGAATCTACCGACGGATCGAATTGCCTCTGAACACACGTCATCTGCGGTTTGGATGGTGCAGTGTATACGGCGAGGTTATAGGTAGTTTGTCGGTTAACTTGACTCAGCTATGCGATATGCGTGGGAAACACCGATTAGCGGTGTGTATTGGGGGAGGTGTCCTCGCTCGTGGGCGGGCTACAGGGGCGGCGAACATGACGTTCGATGCCTGGATCACCCTTGGGGTGGTGATCGCGGCGGTGGCGCTACTGGTGCTGGACCGGTTCAACCCAACTTTGATCATGGGCGGCGCCGTGTTGGTTCTCTTATTGGCCGGTGTACTCGATGAGGGGCAGGTTCTCGATGGGTTCGCGAACGAGTCATTGGCGATAGTTGCGGCGCTCTACGTATTGGCCGGCGCAGCAGACGTTACCGGAGCGTTCGACGGGGTGACATCGCGCTTGTTGGGCAACGGCGCGCGATTGCGACCGTATCGCGAACTCATGCGAGTCTGTGGACCGTCTGCCGCGGTATCGGCGTTCATTGCCAATACACCGTTGGTAGCCATGCTCGCGCCACGCGTCGTCCGCTGGTGTCGGCGCACTGGGCGGTCACCATCGCGCTACCTGATGCCACTGAGTTACGCCATCATTCTGGGTGGGTCTATGACCATGATTGGCACGTCGACCAACCTGTTCGTCAACGACCTCATCGATAAGGCAGGACTCGGCAGACTAAGCGTGTTCTCGATTACCGGGGTCGGCCTACCACTCGCCATCGGCGGGGTGGGCCTCTTGGTGTCCTTGGGGCCCCGCCTCTTGCGGGAGCGTCACACACCGACGGATCGACTGGCGGAGCCGGAACGGGAATTCACGGTGGAGATGACAATTCCCGCGAATAGTCCGCTAGCTGGGGCCACTGTGGGCGAAGCTGGTCTACGGAACCTCGACGGCGTCTTTTTGGTGGAGATTGAGCGGTCAAAGAAGGTACTTGCTGCCATCGGCCCTGACGAGCCACTCGCGGTTGGGGATCGGCTGGTGTTCGTCGGCAACCTGGCTCGGGTTTTGGACCTACACCGCATGGCGGGACTGGTCTCGGCAGAGGCGCGCCACTTCGATGATTTGGCAAAAAATCCACAGCGCCAGTTCGTCGAAGCCGTTATCAGTGCCGGGTCGCCACTGGTGGGATCGAGCTTGAAGGCGTCGAGCTTTCGCCGTCGGTACGCATCGGCGGTCGTTGCGGTTCATCGGTCCGGTGAGCAGTTGAAGGGCAAACTCGGAGACATGCGCCTGCGAGCAGGCGACGTCCTCTTAGTGATGGCCGGACGCGATTTTACCCAACGCTATCGCCAGCATAAAGACTTCGCTGTCGTAGCTCCGCTCAACTGGGACCGACCCCTTCGTAGCGAGCACGCCAAGGTGGTCGAGATCTGCATCGCTGCCCTACTGATTGTGGCCGGAACCGGATTAATGAGTCTGTTGCAGATATCGCTGTTCCTAGCATTCGGACTGATAGTGGCCAGGATTGTGACTCTTGAAGACGCCCGCCGGTCCATCGACGCCAACGTACTTCTACTGATGGCGACGAGTTTCGGTATCGGGCTGGCGGTGCAAAACAGCGGCCTTGCCTCGACGTTGGCGCATCTGGTGATGAGCGCCGCTGGCTCGCTCGGAGCCTATGGGCTGTTGGCCGCTGTTCTCGGAGCCACCATGCTCGTAACGGAGGTAATTTCGAACACTGCGGCGGCGGCACTCATGTTCCCGATCGCGCTCGCGATTGCCGATCAAGCAGGCCTTAACGCTATGCCGTTCGCCGTCGTGATTATTTTTGGGGCGAGCCTGTCATTCTTGACGCCGATCGGTTATCAAACCAATACCATGGTGTGGGCAATGGGTGGCTATCGGTACACAGACTTCGCCCGTTTAGGTGCGCCCCTGACTCTTCTTGTATTACTCGCCACCCCAGCATTGGTCCCAATATTCTTCCCATTTCATTGAGCTATCATTAAGCGTGCTGCGCGACTCTGATGAATTCCCGTTCGACAGTGTCTTGCCGGACTAGTAATGGGGTGGGCAGAAAGATGGCATCCATCAGAGATGGCCGCGACGGAAGAGCTCAAGAATCGGTGGCAGGAGATTAGCGATCTGTGACCCGACGGTCGCATGAAACTCCGCGTTTTCACCGATCGGGTCGGGGATGTCCAGACGTCTGTCGGCGGCAATGTGTGAGCGAAGCCCCGCGAAATCAGCAAGGTGTCGTGCGTTGAACTCCGAAACCATCCGGGCCGCTTCGTTAAGCGTGAAGGTTCTATGGAGTTGGCGGGGGGCGAGCTCTAGGGCGGCGTCGCGGTGTGCTCTCGTCATCGTCAGCAGAAGGTCAGCATCTGAAGCGATTCTTGACGTCAGCTGCCGAGCGGCGAAGTTGGAGGCTGCACCGCCCAGCTGCTCCAGGATGCGTGCCGCATCGTCGTGTATCGGATGCCCGACAACAGCGCGTACCCCAGCACTGGACGCCCTGAAGTTTGGGATGTCTACGCGATTGGCGTACGCAACGGCAAGCCGTTCGGCCAACGGCGACCGACAGATATTTCCAGTGCAGATAAATAGTACGTGCAGGGCTTCTCCTTATCTCAGCGCGTTGTCTCCTCTACGCGGGCATTGAACAATGCAAGGGTCGACATCAACGTTCCTTCGTGCTAAGCGATCGATTGCATCGGCCGTAAAATTGCGTACGCCACGAGTGACCGCAATGTTAACTCGACGGCCGGAGCGGTTGTCCGTCCCGAGGGTCCGATTCCGGTAGGCACGGCCGCTGGTCTTCGTCGAGCAAGCGAATCGGGTCACCGAGCACACACTTACTCTTAATGCGCACATCGCGTGCGTAGGGGTGCCACACTGCGCTGTGACGGCAGCAGAGGTCAGGCTAGCCACAGCATCTGAACGGCATACTTCCATTGGTGCGGCAAACGGCGTCACCGCCACTGGGCAATGTCATCCACGGTGGTTCCGCAGCCCGGTATGGCACAAAACCTTGATATTAACTTTCTGGTAAACCCCGGATGTCTCCCCAGCGGCAGCTAACATCAGTTTTCTCAGGCATCCGCATGGTGGCGGGCGCAGGAACCGATCGACCGCTGGTTCGGTCGTTTTGCTCGAGAATTCGGGCGGCTTGTTAGCTGCTGAATTTTCGGTGACGTCCGCGTCAGTTCGAGGGGGTGGCGGCAAAAGATAGGGAAACCCCTGATACCTAGCGGCGCGTTCAGTTAATATGCTGCTTGTTGGTAGGGGACGACGGTAGGCGCGCGTAACCGCGCTGCGGGGGCACGAGTCGACGTCGGGATAGGGAGTTTTTCAGCGACGACGCCGCTACGGCTCGGCTACCTCGGTACGCGGGACGCTTGTGTATCCCGATTGCGCGGAAGCGGCGAGTGGCCTGAGGGCGGATTTAGGGGGAAGTATGCGGCGACGGGCAGTGTTAACTGGGGGTGCCGGGTTCGTCGGCTCCCACCTTGCGGAACGTCTGTTGGCGTGCGACATCGATGTCGTATGCCTCGACAACTTTGTGACAGGGACAAGCGAAAATGTGGCCCACTTGCAAGGCCACGACGGCTTCCGATTGATGAAAGTCGATGTTAGCGATTTCATTTCGATTCCTGGGCCCGTTGACTATGTGCTCCACTTCGCGTCCCCGGCGTCACCGGCTGACTACGCCG
This sequence comes from Mycolicibacterium holsaticum DSM 44478 = JCM 12374, assembly GCF_019645835.1. Lineage (NCBI taxonomy): Bacteria > Bacillati > Actinomycetota > Actinomycetes > Mycobacteriales > Mycobacteriaceae > Mycobacterium > Mycolicibacterium holsaticum. The sequence goes on along the minus strand of NZ_CP080998.1, from coordinate 4,559,247 downwards.
AGTTCCCAGTTGAGACCTTGAAAGCGGGATCGCTCGGGACGCTGCACACACTCGGTCTCGCGAAGGAAAAAGGCGCCAGATACCTGTTGGCGTCAACATCGGAAACGTACGGCGACCCCCTTGTTCACCCGCAGCCCGAGAGCTACTGGGGCAATGTGAATCCGGTCGGGCCCCGCTCCTGCTACGACGAGGCGAAGCGTTTTGCTGAGGCGCTGACAACCTCATACCGCACGAAGCATGGTGTTGATACCGCGATTATGCGGATCTTCAATACCTATGGTCCGCGGATGCGTCCCAATGACGGTCGCGCGATTCCAAACTTCATTAGCCAGGCGCTATCTGAGTTGCCTCTAACTGTCCATGGCGATGGCGGCCAGACGCGATCGGTGTGCCACGTCGATGACCTGGTCGAAGGAGCGTTACGGCTACTGTTCTCCGATCTGGCAGGCCCTGTGAATATCGGTAATCCGCATGAGATGACGATTTTGGAGCTAGCCGAACTCATCCGTGAACTGACCGGATCGAAGGCTCCGTTGGAGTTTGTTGACCGACCGCAGGACGATCCATCGCAGCGCAAACCTGACATCACGCTTGCACGGACAAAGCTGCAATGGGAGCCGAAACGTGACGTGCGCGAGGGTCTGCTGGAGACTATCGAGTGGTTCCGAAATCTTGCCGCGCATCCGGCGCTGGCTGGCTCGTCGTGTTCGCCGCTGAAAGCCCATGTGAGGCAAGACCTTCGAGCCCGCAAGGTCGCAGTGATCGGCACAGGTTACGTTGGCGCTGTCACGTCGACCTGCTTGGCATCTATAGGTCACACTGTTTGCGGTCTTGACACAAACTCAGCCCGTGCTGGCCAACTGAATAATGGCCAAACGCCTTTTCACGAGCCAGGGCTCCCGGAATTACTGATGACAACGTTGTCGACTGGCCGGCTCCGGTTCACCGATAGCCACGCCGAAGCGTTGTCAGGCGCGGAGTTTGTGTTCCTCTGTGTGGGCACCCCACCAGGCTCCGACGGATCGCCGGACTTGACCCAGTTGGAGAGTGCGATCCAATCCTTGGCTCCGTACCTTCGGGCGGATGCGGTCATCGTTAACAAATCGACCGTGCCGGTTGGCTCGGGTAACTGGACTCGTACCATCCTCGAGGACGCACTAGAGGGAAACCGACAGCTGTCCTTCCATGTCGTATCGAACCCTGAATTTCTTCGCGAGGGCTGCGCCATCGACGACTTCCTTTACCCGGATCGTATCGTGTTGGGAGGTGCCGCCCCAGATGTCAGCCGCGTAGCTGATCTGTATCAGCCGGTGCTCGACCAATCATTCGACGGCGGGCGTCGCAGTATCAAACCGTCCTTGATCACAACCGAACTTGCCTCGGCGGAGATGATCAAGTACGCAGCGAACGCGTTTCTGGCCACGAAAATCAGTTTTGCTAACGAGATGGCGCAGCTGTGTGAGCTATTTGGGGCAGACGTCCGCGAAGTTCTTCCCGCTATAGGAGCCGACCACCGTGTTGGTAATGCGTTCCTCAACCCTGGCGTAGGGTGGGGGGGCTCCTGCTTCGGTAAGGATGTCGCAGCCTTGATCTCTACGGGGCAAGAGTATGGATACACCTCTTCGATGCTGCAGTCGACGGTAGAGATCAACAAATTGCAGCGCGCGAGCGCGATACGCAAGCTTCAGCGAGAGTTGCATATTCTCAAGGGCCGCAGAATCGCGCTGCTTGGACTGACATTCAAGCCAGGAACGGACGATCTGCGCGACGCACCAGCCTTAGATATCGCTCGACGGCTATTGACGGTCGGTGCGACGGTCTCAGCCTACGATCCAGTCGTTAAGGCGTTACCTGATGAGTACGCCGGCGTGCGCCTTACACCCGATGTATACGATGCGGCCGACCGGGCCGACGCGGTGGTCGTCGTAACGGAGTGGCCAGAGTTCCGACAGATTGATCCTGCTGGCCTGCGTCGTGTCATGCGCGGTGATCTCGTTCTGGATGGTCGAAACTGTTTGCCCGAAACGGACTTTGTTGGATCAGGGCTACGACTGGTCGGCTTCGGCTGGTAACTGCGTTTATGCACTGGGGGAGAGAATGACTATCGAAGTGACACCTCCGAGGGCGGGTGGGCTGGCGGGGCAGTTCACTGTGCCTGTACCGCAGCGGGTCGAGAAGGACTTCACATCACGTCTTGAGGCGCCTAAATTCGGTCGCCGGCATCGGTATCTTCTGCAAGCTTCCGATTTGGGCACTCTCACGGCCTCCGCCGTGCTCGGTGGTGTTGCGCTCAGTCAGTTGAGCCCTATGCGCGCCGGGGACTTAGGTCTTCGAGAAATCGCTCTCGCCGTGGTCGCAATGGCCATCGCGTTGCATGTACACGGGTTGTACCGGCGGCCGGCTTCTCGGTTGCGCCCCAGTGGATGGTGGCGGCCCATGGTGATCGCACGTTGCGTGCCGACCGCCGCTTTACTCACCCTCGCTGCTGGTGCAGTTTTTCTCGAGAGCGGCCGAATGACGTTGACATCAGCGGTCGCAATGACGTTGCCATCTGTGGCATTGGTTCCACTTGGTCGGCGAGTAGTGGTACGCATGTTCGATCCCACTGTGACTCGGATATTGGTGGTTGGGACCGGCCCGATCAGTGATCGACTGACCTCACGGCTCCGAAGATGTCCCGACACCTTAGTTGTCGGACACGTTGACGATAATGTGGCACGAGGCGCGAATGTTCTCGGAGGACTTGCTGATTTACCGATTGTGTGCGCGACTTACAACATCGATCGAGTCATCATCGCATTTCCAAACACCAGCGATGCCATTGTGTTGGAGGCGCTTAGACAGCTTCAAGGTCAAGTGCCGGTCTCGGAGATACCCCGATACTTTGAGTTGCACAACTGGCGCAGCGAGGCTGAAGAACTTCACGGTCTGACGCTGATGCACTTGCCGATTGTGTCGCTAGCAGCAAGCGAGCGAATCATAAAGCGCTTCATGGATGTAACGCTTGCGTCACTTTCGCTCATGGTTGTATCGCCGATACTGCTCATGGTTGCGATGGCGATCAAGCTGGACAGTCCGGGACCCGTGTTTTTCCGCCAAGAGCGTGGTGGTCAGGCGGGCAAGCCGTTTCGGATCTTTAAGTTTCGTTCGATGACCGCGGATGCATGGCAGCGGCGTGGCACGGTCGCGCAGCAAAACGAAGTGGACGGACCATTGTTCAAGATGGCAGAAGATCCGCGCGTCACCCGCGTCGGGGCTTTCATACGTAAGACGAGCCTCGACGAACTGCCTCAACTTATTAACGTGGTCCGAGGAGAGATGTCTTTAGTGGGACCTCGACCTTTGCCCATGGAAGAAGCAGACCGTATCGACGGTGCCGCGCTTGCGCGCCTCGACGTCAAGCCGGGGATCACGGGACTCTGGCAGGTCTGTGGCCGAAGTGATCTCACGTACGCAGATCTTCAGCACCTCGACTCGGCCTACGTCCGGTCGTGGTCGCTGATGTGGGATCTCCGTATTATCTGGCAGACACCAAGAGTGGTATTTGGACGCAATGGTGCCTACTGAGATCGGCTAATAGACACTTAGACCGCCATGTCCGGCCATAGAAGCAGGTGGAACACGATATTCCGTACCAACTTGGTTTTACCGGGAAATACTTGTCGTTTAGGGCCATCTCGGCATGCTCCTCGTTCAATGACGAGCAGCGCAACGGCCACTCGTGCGCGTTGCCTATACGAACCGCGTTTTATTGCCGATCGATCGTGGGCATAAAGTACACCCAGGATGGGAGAGTTCAGCGGTCCTCCTCGACCCTTTCTAGGCGGGATGTGCTTTGAACGACGAAATGCGGATTTTTTCTTTTTCAGAACGCTGTGAGGCGACCCGTCCGATCACGCGTTGGGTTGCGGAGTCAACTTCTGAGCGCCGATTAATCCAGATAGAAGATGCGTCCCACCTATCAGGATTAGCACCGCGATGACCATTAATGATGAAGCAGTTATGGTCACCGGTAGCGCAGGTTTCATAGGGAGCTCTCTAACAGCATCGCTTAGAGAGATGGGGCGCTCTGTCGTCGGCGTTGATCGTGTTTCGGAGCCTACTGCGGTTGATCAGATGATGTGCTGTGACTTGGCGGCCCTTACAGAGGAAGACCTCCCTATCCGAGAGTGTCCGTCCACAGTCATTCACCTTGCCGCTGTGTGCAGGGAGCCCGGTTATCCCTGGCGGGAGTACTACGCAAACAACGCTGAGGCGACTCGCCGGCTTTGCCAGGCCGCCGACCGGAGGGGAGTGCAGAACATCATCTTTACCAGCACAATGATGACTTTTGCGGCTGGCCCCTGGCGCCGTTCAGAGAGCGATTTCTGCGATCCGGATACAGCGTACGGCTGCAGCAAATTGCAGGCCGAAGAGATACTGCGAGCTTGGCAAACCGCTAAGCCCGGCCGCCGCTTGCGCATTGTTCGTCCTGGCGTAGTCTTCGGGCCGGGGGATCAAGGCAACATGAGGCGATTGATCCATGCTCTACATCGGCGCCGTTTCGCGTTCATTGGCCGCGAGGATACCGTGAAGGGCTGCATCTACATCAGCGATTTGGTAAGGCTGCTGGTCCGGTTGATTGATGACGACGGGCCTCACGACACATATCACGCGGTCTATCCGGAACCGACGACGATCCGCGACATTGTCGATGCCATCAACCATACGTGGGGCTGGAACCGACGACCGCCTACGATTCCTTACCGTGCTGCTATGGCGGCCGCAATGCCGTTTGGACTGATCGATCCGACAGGAAGACGGTTTGGTGCTCATCCGAGGCGCATGCAGAAGTTGCACCTCGATACCAATATCAGCTCTGACCGTCTGGCCGATCTCGGATTTCGGCTGCAGTACTCCCTCTCAGACGCATTTGCTGATTGGCGAAACAAATGCGGCGATGGACTGCCCACTTGACGGCACGCTAATCTCAGCTTCAATGGCGGGACTGGCCACCCGCGACGCAGATTGTGCGATGGTTGACCTGAACCCGCTCGGTGGTTGGCGAAGCGACCGGAGCCGCCTCCGGCAATTATCGAGCCGATTTGCTAGTGACTTGCGAAGCGTCGCGTCGTCGACCGTACTCCAGGTCGTTCGGTAGGCCGGAAAGCATAGGAGAATCCCTGATTCACCGCCGACACTCGGTTAATATATTCTGATCGAGTGAGAACACCGACTGGGCCGCTGTAGCTGCAGCGCGGCCCGCAAACTAGGGCCTAAGGGGTCGGAGTTCTCAGCGACACCGCCGTCGAGAGACGGCTTTTGGGGGTAAGTATGAATTCTGGGCGAGCCGATGCTCGCCGGCGGCTCTGGCAGTCAGGGGCATCGAGAATCATATCCGCCGTTGAACGGATCCTGTTGAAACCACGATCGATGTCGATGGGCGACACCTTGTCAGTCGGCATAGAAGAGTCCCAGATTTTCCAACTCACTGTTCTTGGCGATTTAGATTGCTACATCGCCGCGACAGCGACGAGCATTGCGGGGCACGTCAGCCACAATACGGTTGGTGTGCACCCATTGGGCCACCGTGTCCTATGCTAAGCCATCTATTGCGCTCCGCAGACCTACCCGCATGCGACCTTGATCACCTGGCCGAGCGGCGCTTCTTCAATATAGAAAATGTGCCCCGACGTGTCGTGCAAATCCGAAGAATAGGCTATCGCGGTCTAGCACACCAACCTCAACGCTACGGCGCGCTTTAAAACGGTAGGAAGAACTTTCAAGAGATCGGTAAACGAAGTGAAAATCGTTGTCCACGACTTTGTCGGTCACCCTGGTCAACTCCAGCTCAGTCGCGAGCTGGCCCGGCGGGGCCATACCGTGGAGCATCAATATTGCCAGTCGATTGCGACCGGACGGGGTGCGACGAGTCGCCGTCAGGACGATCCCGTCTCATTTTCAATTAAAGCAATATCTCTAAGGGGCGAGTTCGCTCGGTATTCACCGGTACGCCGAGTCTTCCAAGAATTGAAATATGGGTGGTTGTCGACGCGCGCAGTTCTGACATCACGGCCAGACGTCGCGATATTCGCAAATGTTCCGGTTCTACCTTTATTGATAGTCGTGATTGCTTTGCGAATCCGTCGAATTCGCTACATCTTCTGGTGGCAGGATGTGTACAGCGAGGCCGTGGGAACAGCTGCTCGCCGAAGATTCAAAATGATCGGGGGAACGATTGCTTGGCTGGTAGATCGTGTCGAATATACGATCGCGCGGGGCGCCGCTGCGATCGTGCCTATCACCGATGCATTCGTCGACCGTCTCCGTACCTGGGGTATCGGCTGCGAGAAAGTTCGTGTCATTCCGAATTGGGGTGCCTTAGACGAGGTGCCTAGCAGACCGCGGATAAATGAGTGGTCGACTTTCCATGGGCTGAACGACGTTACCGTGGTGATGTATGCAGGGACTCTTGGGCTTAAGCACGATCCCTCTCTCATCGCCAAACTTGCGCGGAACGCGCCATCCGACTGTCGTTTCGTTGTCGTCTCTGAAGGTAAGGGCAGAGCATGGTTAGAAGAAAACTGTCGCGATATCGACAATCTTATCCTCATGGATTATCAACCCTACGAACAGCTGCCAGACATGCTCGGCAGCGCTGATGTTCTCCTCGTGCTGTTGGAGGCTGATGCGAGTAGGTTTTCGGTCCCGTCGAAGATCCTCAACTATCTCTGTGCCCGGCGGCCAGTCCTCGCGCTTCTACCCTTGGAGAATGCTGCGGCACACATGTTAAGGGACGCCGAGGCGGGAATCGTCGTGGTACCAGAGGAAGCCGCGGGCGCCACCAGTGCGATGTTCCGCCTACTTTCTGATCCCGAACTTCGAGAGCAGATGGCAGCAAGCGGACGCCAATACGCTGAACGCACCTTCGATATCCGCACTATCGGGGACAACTTTGAAAAGGTTATACGCTTTGCGTTCGGCCAGGGTGACTTGCTTGAATGTGATGACGAGCCTGATCTCACCGCTGAAATAACTAGCAAAAGAAATTTAACTGAAAGTATGAGTGGACAGGACAAAAAATGAGCATTAATGGTGAATCGGTACTGGTAGCCGGGGCTGGTGGCTTCATCGGAGGCCATCTGGCAGGGGCGCTGGCCGAGCAGGGCGCAGTAGTGCGCGGAGTGGACATCAAACCGCTCAGCGATTGGTACCAGATTCCGTCGGGTATGGAAGCGCGACGACTCGACCTCTCGAAAATTGAAGATTGCACGCAGGCTGTAGAAGGTATAGAAACTGTCTACATGCTGGCAGCCGACATGGGCGGCATGGGCTTCATTGAAACCCATAAAGCCGACTGCATGCTGTCGGTTCTGACGAGTACTCATATGCTCATGGCGGCCCGGGATGCAGGCGTGAACCGGTATTTCTATTCAAGTTCGGCTTGTGTGTACGCAGCGGACAAACAGGTCGACGCCAATGTGACGGCTTTGAAGGAAAGCGATGCCTACCCCGCCATGGCTGAGGATGGCTATGGATGGGAAAAGTTGTTCACTGAGCGAATGTGTAGGCACTTCCGAGAGGACTTCGGCCTAGAAACGAGGGTGGCCCGTTACCACAATGTGTACGGTCCAATCGGCAGTTTTGAGGGAGGCCGGGAAAAAGCGCCAGCAGCGTTGTGTCGCAAAGTTGCTGAAGCCGTGCTCAATGGACGCCACGAAATAGAAATATGGGGGGATGGCGAGCAGACTCGCAGCTTCATGTATATCGATGACTGCGTTGAGGGTACGATGCGAATTGCAAAGGGTGGCAGTCCAGAACCCGTCAACTTGGGCAGCTCCGAGCTCGTCAGCATTAATCAGTTGGTCGATATAATTGAGAAAATCGCTGGGGTAGCTGTACGACGAAATTATAAACTAGACGCACCGCTTGGGGTTCGTGGCCGCAATAGTGATAATACGATGATTCAACAGATTTATGGCTGGGAGCCATCGACTCGGCTTGTCGACGGTCTAGAGCGTACATACCAGTGGATCTATGATCAATTCGCCGCTCGCCGGGGTAATTGCGCTGCTGGATAGCAATCGTCGACAGGCTGATAACGGACATAGCATTGCGTTTGCTAGCGATGTAGATTGCTCGAGGTGCACTCCACGGCGTTTTCATGACAATCGTTCTGCGCAACAAACGTTGGGGGTTCCGGGCTTCGGGCAGGGGTCGTCCGCTGTCGGGCGATTCCGAATGGAGAAGTGTAGCGATGGCGTACGAAAAGGCTTCACGTGGGCCGACCAGCGTGCTTGCGATTGTGCACCCGACGGAGCGGAGTGGGTTGCACACATTCTGGTCAGCGCGCTGGGCATCGTTACACCGAGTCGGGATCGACGTGAACTTACTCTTGCCGTGCGAGCTGAAAGGATTTGTGCCCAAGGGCATCCCGGATGACCATATCCACTATGCGAACTTAAGTCGTCCGCGTTCGCTTAAGAACATAGGTGCGAATTTCAAGTATCTGGCTAATGCTCGAGCGGATGCGCGATCGCTACTACACGTAGCGCGCGAAATCGATAGTCATCTACTACTTTCACACGGGCCGCATTTCCTGACGGCGGCGATCGCGGCTCGCATGTCGGGGCTTCCGTTAGCGGTCTTCATACACAGTGCCGCAGCGCCTTCCTGGTCCGCTCACGCACTCCGGTTGATCCGTCGTCCCGACGTCGTCGGTTACGAGTTACCGTCGACCAAGAATCGGTTCGCGCCGCTCTTTCGTAGCAGCCCGTCATTTCAGCTTGCCCCAGTGCTCGATCCGGGCTTCGGACCGTATGTCGGTCGAATGGCGCCAGGCTCCAAGATCCGTGTCGGCTTTGTGGCAACGTTCTCACCGCGCAAGCGCGTAGACAAGTTTCTAGCTCTCGTCGACCACCCCGATTCGGTGGCGTTCGACTTTCGCCTGATTGGATCGGTCGCTTCTGACCAAGCCGGTTGGTGGGCAGAACACTTGCAACCTCGGGTCGAATTTCTCTTGAAGAGCGGACGGCTTGAGTGGATTGACGGTTCTATGGGCGTATCGGATGCCATGGGAGATCTAGATTTCCTGATCATTACCTCTGATGATGAGGGAGTTCCAAATGTGGCGATGGAAGCGTTGTCCCAGGGATGCGTTGTCATCAGTCTCGGACTGGAAGGTCTTGGCGTGCTTCGTGATCGGCTACCCACAGAAGCTCGCGACTCGATTCGACAGGTGCGACGCGGGAAGGATGAAACCGACAGAATTATCGAGTGTCTAATAGATGCCGGCGTCGTTCAACGCGCAGCAATCTCACAGGCGACTCGCGCGGCGACATCGCCAGCGAGGGGTGTCGAACCCATTGCGGCAGCACTGGAAAGTTCCGTCGGAATACCAAGGAAATCTTCTAGGTAACTACTGGTTTCGTCCCCCGATCTTTACGGATTGTTCGAAACCAAAGTGGGCTCTATATGGTTGTACTCTGCGAGGTTGCCCATGCGCCTAGTCGAGCAGTGGGCTTTGAGAGCTCCTAATCGTGTGTCGAAATGCGTCGAGGTACTCGTCGGCTACCCGTGTCGGAGTCCGCGCTAATAAGGCGGCACGCGCATCCGCGAGGGTATCAGGAGCGCCAGCATCGTAAGCAGCCGAAATGATGGCGTCGGCTGCAGTTTGTGCGTCAGCGCCAACGTCGACGACATATGGGTAGTCCGCCCCCACGATTTCCAAATGCTGCGATATCCCAGAGACGACCACCGGCACGCCTGTCGTGATCGCTTCGACCAGCACATTGGGCATACCTTCGTAGGTACTGAGGGTAACGAGTAGATCCGCTTCGGCGAGGTGCGGCTGAAGGTCGGGTACGAAGCCGGTGAATTCGATGGTTTCACCCAAGCCGGCGATGCGTGTCCGGCGCTCTAATGACCCCCTTTCGCTCCCCTCTCCGATAATGCGGAATCGCAGATTCGGATCGCGCGCCGACGCGGTTATGAAGGCTTCCAGCGTTACACCGACGTTTTTCTGCGCTTCCAGACGGCCAGCGAAGACAACGAGCCGCGTGCCAGAGAATCGCACATGGCTATTGCGAGATGTTCCTGGAGCGGTCACGACGTTTCCGATTACATACCGATTCCCGTTTGGCTGCAACGCGGCCCAATATGCATCGCCCGCTGATGAATTGCTGATGATGGCGTCTGCTCGACGCCCCACCCAATTTCTGAGCCGAAACCTCCACTCATTGCGATAGAACGAATTCCTCTCCGTCATTATCCACTTAGTATCGCGTGACAGCATGCGGATGAAATAACTCGGAACGTCGCTGGCCTGCAGCCAAGAGATCAAGATTTGCGATTTCGTCTCGCGAAGAAGACGTGCCACCCGCGGGATTACCATTGGATCGAAGTTCGAGCGTAGGCGGATGTTGCGTACTTCGATACCGTCGGTCGAAAGCAGGTGATCGTGCACTCCACTCGCTGTGCGAACTAGCGTCACGTGAACATTTGGCCGCGTCCCCAGCTCGTTTAAAAGCATTATGCATTGTCGTTGAGCACCACCGTCAGCAAAAGATGGTATGAAGAAGCAGACTCGGAGTTCAGTCAATCGGTTCTACTTTCATCGCGTCAAGTACTTTCGGGTGGTATGCCTCTGCGACAACGTGCTTGCCAAGCGCACGGCTGGCGAGAACGACGTGGTAACGGGCTGCGGCGATCGCGGCTGCCTTGTCGATGAAGTGCAGGGCGGCGTCCGTATCCCCGTGATAAACGTGTGTTTGGCCAAGGCGCAGGCCGGCCCTATTGAGGTGTCTGGCTATCGTATTGATCGCATCGATGTCGGACCCACCCTTCTGCTTCCCGGATGCAAGAAAGACGATTCGATGCACGCCTGTTGCTGCCGTCAATTCGGAAAGGTTATCGACCCACCACTGTGTGTCATAGCGAGCGAAGGCGGGAGCCGCGACGACGTACGAATCCGTATCCGGGGATGCAACCACAGGGTGCTCGCTACGCCATTGGCGGAGAAAGGGCAATGCCAAATCTTCAACCAGCGTCGCAGTTCTGCCACAATCTGACACCAAGTCGCGTGTTACCTTGTCCCGCACGGAAATCGAGTTTTGGAGCTGGCATATCCATCGGGCAAGTAGGCGGGACATCCGCGTCTCGAGTGGCCCGATGCCAATGGCTTCCATATCAGATCTGGCACCTGCGGCGCGGGCAAGAACTGCTAGAACGAGAAAGGCGGCAAGGAGTCGGTACTGGCGGCCAGAAGGCGTGTCCGCTAAGAATTGCAGATGCGTACCGCCAGGGATCACTACGCGATCGGCTCGCTGTATCGCGCGCCAATAGCGCATCAACGAGAAGGGCTCTGCGCTCATACCCGACTCTCGCAAAACGTCAGCATTCTGCTGACAAAGAATCTTGAGTTCCCCACGAGGCAACTGTGCAGCTAGACCTCGCAGCATGAGGTCGTCCCCAAAATTTCGGCCCCATAAGTTACCAACGATGACTGTGCGAACAATATCCATGCGTTCAGTCGACTGCTGCATTCCACCCCTGTCCTGACCGCCGCCCGCATGACGGCTCATGCGGCAACGGCCGCGGCTTGGTGTACCCCGAATCCGTAACACAGCCTTGATGACTAACAGCCGACTGCTCGACAGTTGTTTCCTCGGGTAGCACATATGTGCGCACTCGCGAAGCCCTCAAATCAGCCTTTGAACGGTTGCGCATCGGCCAAGACGCGACGTGCCCCAAGGTATCGTCGTCAGGCGGAAGGCCGTTCCGGACAGTTCTGTGGTCGCCGTAGCGGCGCCACGGTATAGAAGTCACCGTTCTCACCACCAGCACCTCGAGTCAAGCGAACCGTCGAGTTGGTAGCCGTACTCTGCGAAGTCGCGTGCGAAATGAGCCTGGATTAGCCGACGGGTGCTACTTTTAAGGCTCTGAGGATCTCCGTTGCGGTCGTTCGATACTTTCTGAGGTTCGGTTGGCAACTCGCCCCGAATGCCGAGGATTTCGTCTAGGCGTGCCCGAATGCTCTCGAGGCCATCTTCCAGCCGGTACACGACCGGGTTCCAGATTGAGAATTCGACCTGTGGTCTTAAATGGTTATCTGAGAAGAACGGATCGCGCGAGTAGCGCAGTAACGCGTACCGGCACCAAAGATCCATGCTCAACCACTGGGTGATAGCACCGTCCCTAAGCTTGGGGCGCCGGCTATTCGGCGATACGGTTGCTCTCATTCTATACATAGTTCGTTGATGGCGGTATTCGCTCAATAACCGTAAAATTGGATGCCGCACGGTCATGAATACGAAATCAAAATTGTGTTCGCGGCTCTCCGCATTGGAGGTCGAGCCCAACACCTGTTTAAGCAATTCACCGTGGAAGTGCTGTGGCGTGCACGGGAGCGTCAATCGCTGCGTGGTATGTAGTGTGACGCTGCCTCCGTACGATCGCAGGAGGTGTTCAACCGACGTTCCCCCCGTTTTGGGCACATGGATATAGAGGATTTGCTTCTTGCCAACGGTGAGTACTGGCATCTCGATCGGCCTCCAAAGTTGCTCCGTAGGGACTCGTCAAGGTTTTAGCTAGCGACGCAAAAGCTTCACCCTGGTCGGAGGCGATAGTGCCGTAAAAAACACGAGGGGGACAAGGACCGCTGAAGAGATTGCCCCGAATACGGCCAACTCGATCAAGCCTTGCGGTTGCACCAAGCTCGTCGCGGTAATAGATGCTCCCAGGATTGCGACAGTCATCGCCGCGCGCCCGACCGGCCAGGATGAGCTGTTAACAGTGTGGTTTGCGAGAACCGGAAAGCCGATGGTGCCGAATACTCGCACTGCGATGATCGTGATAAACATTAATTCGACCGATCCTGTAAGCGCAAAGGCCACACCCGCTCCGGCTATAGCTCCAAGCGTCATAAGCGCCCCCAAAATAACCTTCTTGCCAATTTCTAGGCCGGTGTCTTGAATCTGTGCGTCGGTCCGAATGATCGCGAATTGAACGAACGCAAGCGTCATTAGAACGTTCACCCCGCGACCCATGTACTGCCCGCTGCCTACCCACACATCCACAAAGGCTTCATTGAAAAGAATTACTAAACACCCGATGCCGGTTGCGAGCGCGAGAGTGAGCTCGCGCGCCTCTCGAGCGATCGTGCGCGCATCCTGCCACTCACCGTTGCCGATTGCAGACCCTAGCTTGGGCATAAGAGAACTGGTTGTGAGTTGGCAAACCGATAAGGCAAAGACCACGACGTAACTCGTGAAAGTGTAATTGGCGACGAACGTAACACCCGCAAACGCACTCAGTACGATCAACTCCGTGGCCAGAGACAGACGGATTACGAACGTCCAACCAAGGACCCAACCACTGAACTTCGACAGACGGCCAATGTCGTAACGGCTCGGAGTCGCGAGTCCCCACCATGGAACTCGCTTACGCAGCACAATAAACGTCAGAACTCCATTAATGCTCGTTCCTACCGCAATCGCCGCGGCGACCCCCTGCAACCCCAACCCCAGGACGGCTGCGCAAACCATGCCGGCATTGGTAACGATGAAAACAGCGGTTGTGACGTTCATGGAGCGAAAGCCTTGGTTCGTTCCAACTAGAACCGCGTCGGGAACCGCGGCGAGCGTCACCAAAATTACGTTGAGGCCAAGGATAGCGCCAGCGAAGTAAATCATCCGCATATCGTTTGGGGGCACGCCCTTCACCACGGCGGGTAGGAGAACGACGATGGCAACCAGAACTGCAATTAGAACGGGGGACCAGCAGAGGAGGACGACCAGAGCTGCGCCGATGTCACGCCGCTTATCCGCATCATGTGCACTCTTGGAACGGTGGGCGACAACCCATTTGAGAGACTGCATAGCCCCTCCGTTGGCGGCCGAGCCGACGTCGAGCAACCGCTGGATGGCCTTCCAAGCACCGAAGTTCGTTGCGCCTAGGGCGCCGAGAAGCAATGGGTTGACGATAAGACCGACGACTGCTGTGACACCCGTATTTAGGTAAGACGACAGAGCATTCTTTTTGGCGTTACTTACCATTTCGATGTCTGTCTACTCGTCACGCGATGCTCGCGACGGTTGGAAATCACACAGAATTTTAAACCCGTTCCACTCAGCGGTATCCGGCGGCAATGACTGATTTCATCCATTCGACTTGGGAGCGCAAACCTTCGTCGATTGTCGTGAGCGGTCGCCATCCCGTCGCTTCGCTCAGTGATGAGCTGTCACCACTGGTGCGTCGAACGTCACCCTGAACTTGGGGCAGTCGTCGCACTGTAAGTGGCCTATCTGTGATGGATTCTAGGACGTCCAGAACCTCATTAACAGAGCAGCTGCTGCCGCCGGATACGTTGAAAACGGAACCAAGGTGGGCGTTCTTGTCGGCGACAGCTAGGTTCGCTGCAACGATGTCATCCACAAATGTGAAATCTCGGACCTGCTCCCCATCCCCGTAGACGTGTATATCGCTTCCCTCAAGGGCGGCTCGTATGAAGCGAGTGAAGGCCATGTCAGGGCGTTGCCGGGGGCCATACACGGTGAAGTACCGGAGCGACACCGTTCGCACACCAAAGTTGTGCGCGTACAAAGTTGCAAGGTGCTCGCCGGCCAGTTTGGTGACGCCATATGGGCTTCGCGGCTGGGGCAGAGCTAGCTCCGTAGTCGGATACGACTCGGCGGCTCCGTAAACCGAAGACGAAGAGGCGTAAACAACTAGCGGAGAGCGATGCGAGGCATTCACAGCCTCGAGCAGGCGCTGCGTCGCTCCAATGTTCGACGAAACATAGGTAGCGAATTCGCGACCCCAAGACTGACGGACGCCCGGTTGTCCCGCCTGATGGAATACAACATCGACGTCTAGTAACGATTCCAACGGGATAGTGTTGAGGTCACCTTCGACAAACCGCGCGCCCCTCCGCGTTAGGTTATCGGCTGTGGCTCGCTTTAGCGCTGGTTCGTAGTAGTCAGTGAGGCTGTCGACGATCACCACCTCGTCTCCCCGGGCTAGAAGGGCTCCTGCGAGATGTCCGCCGATGAAACCTGCGCCACCCGTCACCAATGCACGCACAATGAACTCCCCCTCGTTTCTGCTCAGAATAATGGAGCGCGAAGCCGCCCACCCTTGTACCACCGGGTCTCGGGCGATGGCTCGCTAACTCCAGCTCCGGTCCTTGCGTACCGATGACGTCGGCGGTCCAAACGCGGACCACCAGATGAATTCCCCTGCGTAGCCGGAACTAACCTGGATCCGTACTTACTGCACTACGATAATCAGACGACGAGTGCCCAGCGTCGAAAACGGGGAACATTTGCTGGTGGGGGTTGACTTGATCGAACTGGCGGCGGGTTGCTCTCGATCATAGGGGCGCGGCTGTACGGGCATGACGTGGCAGCAAGCTTCGTTTGCCGGGGGCTTGGCTACTGGTCCCGTTAGTGCTTAACGTCCCTAAGCGCCTACTTGATGCTGACCGCCACAAGCGTCACCGTGATCGGTGGTGAGTGATTTACGAGATGGGAAGTACCTTGAGAAGGATAGTAGGCTCGCCGCCAGGCCATAGGTTCAGTCGCTCTCTGCCGCGAACCGATCTATCTATAGAAATCGTGAATAGATGATGGCTGAAAAGAGCGCACTCGCGGGGGTCGGGCGCTCACGGCGTATTAGGATCCCTTGGCTCGAGATCTGGCTAATTCTAGTTTTGATTGTCGCGTATATGGCCGTTCCGAAGGGTGCAAATGCAGCTATCATCTGGAGCTGCCTATTGGTGCAGTATGTGTTGCTCGTAGCGTCAGTTTGGCGGCCTATAACCATTTACCGCGACATACCTACGTATTTTTCCGCTGAGTTCCTGTTTCTCTTTTTCGCATATTTGATTTTCTTCTATCCATACCAGCTTCATGTGCTGGGAATCCTCGACGTCTCCCAAAGCCGCTATTTTCCCGGGAACGCCTTTCCTGAGCAGTCGAACCATGCGATAATCTTATCGCTGGTTGGTACCGTGGCGTTTCGCGCCGGAACAAATTTCGTGCAGTCGGCGTCGCATCAGTCTCGTCCAAAGAAGAGGCGGCTCGATTCATTAACCGTTGAAGACCTCACATTTCCGGTCTTTGCGCTACAGCTTGTATTGATGGTCGCATATGAATTTGTGGGACTTAAAGCTGCCGGCGAAGGTAGGTACTCCGATGCCGCTGTCGGCGGAGCGCTCGCTGACGGAATATACCTATGGATCACGGTCCTAGCGATGGTGACATTTGCTTTAGTGGCTTTCCCCTCCACTAGTATCGAGCCTCGGAGTCCGATTTTCCTGTGGTTGGCGGTGCTCTTGTCAACGGTTTGGGCGGTACGGATTCTACTAGCCGGAGACCGTAATTCCTTTATGCTTATTGCTATTGTGGCGGCGGGAGGAATACTTACTTTCCGCTTCCGTGGAGGCCGTATGGCACTTGCACTCCTGTGCGCCTTCGGACTCACATTGTATACTGCAATTGCGCAGTTGCGATCAGAGCGAGTGGACTCACTCCTTGACTTCGTACTTAGTGGCGGACCATTAAGCACCGCCGCCGGCGATCGTGACACAAGCTTCAATATCACAACGATTACCTTGCGTGCCGCGTTAGCGAACGTACCGGAGAATCTTGACTACGGGTATGGAATCTACAAGCTGATTGGCTTCGCGGGGGTCGTTCCATTTATCCGCGGAGTTTTGATTCCACCAGAAATGTCGTACATACAGTCGTCGGATGTACTGACGGATATCCTCTTAGGTCCATCAGCCTCATGGGGTGTCGGTTCGAATGTAATCGTTGACGTATACCTAGATTTTGGCCTAGTCGGTGTGCCCATTCTGCTGTTCGCACTCGGACTGGCGATGAAATATGTTCAAAATAGTGTAGCCCGGTCTCCCGCTTCGTTATGGCGTGCTGTGTTTTACCTGGTAACAATGGCACTCGTAGCGGAGACTCCGCGATACTCGCTGGCCTTTCCTGTCCGGCCCCTATTATGGGTACTACTCCTTTTTGGGGTGGTCTCATTATTGTCTAGTACCCTAGATTCGCGTAGAAACAGAGCGCAAAGCCGCGTTCGAAGTCCGAGAAAACTTTGAAGGACGTGGAACTCGATCCGTCTCAGGGTTTGCACTTTCACTCCGTCGTAGAGCCGACGGTGTCTATGGCACTTCTTCCTAAGCTTCACGATCGCCGCTGGCGTCTCGATCGGGGCTCGTAGCGGCTGGTTGCCATTCGGGGATTGCGACTCATCTCATCAGGCGGAGTAGTTGCGCAACTCCTGGATTTTGCGTGACTAGTTGCGAGCCGGCCTTTGGGAGACCTCGCAGCAACTATCATGCCGGGATCGCGCCAGACGGTAGCCGTACAGGGGGATCGCGACGTCAGAGTTGATGCATTCACAAACCTATTCAGCGCTTCGGCGGCCGTCTACCTTCGCATGGGTGTCATTCGCCAGGGTGATGGGACCACCGTTTAGCCACGAGGTAGGGACCACCTGTTTGGCTCAACGGGGATGATCTGTGGTTGACGGCGAGCTGTCAACTGAGGGCTTCTGGCGTTGCCGGTAGGACGGCCCCTCGATGATGAGTTCGTGCGCGGTGGAGGTAAGTCGGTCGACGGCGGATTCGGCGAGCATCGCGTCGGTCATGACCGACAACCATTCATCGGGTCCACGATTTGAGGTCACAATGGTCGCGCTGCGTTGATGTCTGGCGACAACCAGTTCGTAGAAGTCGGCGGTGGCTGTAGCGTCGAGCGGTTGCAGTGCGAAGTCATCGATAATCAGCAAGCGCACTTGCGCGAGTCGCCGTATCTCGGCTTCGGTGCTGTTGTCGAGTCGAGAAGCTCTGAGCCGCTTGAACATTGCATCAGCACGCAGCATCAGTGTCGGGACTCGTCGACGCACCGCAATGTGGCCCAGCGCGGTCGCGAGGTGAGTTTTGCCGACGCCGACCGCCCCGAGGACCACCGCACCGTGGGCGGCGTCGAGGAACCGCAGACTGGTCAGGTCGGTCCACAGGGTCCGGTCGTAGCGCACCGCAGCATCTTCGTCCCAGGTGTCTAGACGCATGGTGGGATCGAGGCCGGCGATGCGGGCTCGCCGCGCGGCGGAGCTGGTGTCGCGGCGGGTGGCTTCGTCGGCGAGGACCAGTTCGAGGAACGCGGCGTGGGAGAGGTGCTGTTGGCGGGCCAGGGCGAGTCGGTCGGGCAGGGTGTCGAGTATCGGTGAGAGTTTGAGTTGGCGCATCGCCTTCTTCAAGTCGGGTGAGATCGGATCAGTGACAACCTCTTTGGCAGGCTTGGTCATCACAGCCCCTTCTGATCGTCGGTGGTGCCGCCGTCGATGACCTGCAACCATTCCGGCCGCGGTGTGGGGCGGTAGTCGCGGGGATCGCGGGCGAACCGGGCTGCAGCCAACCCGGAGGCAGCCCGCGGCGGCGGGACGGGGCTGTTCTCGATGGCCTGCTCCAGCATGGCGGTGATCTTGGTCATCGAGACGACATCGAGATCCAGGGCGCGCGCGCAGGCGGTGTCCACCGGGGCGGGGCCGTAGCGTTTGACCAGCCCGAGCAGCCGATACACCTGACGCATCCTGGTCCAGGGCAGATCGTGATCGAGCAGGCGTTCGGCGTAGATGCCGATATTCGGGCCGTGACCGGCTGCGGTGGCGATGAGCCGGTGCAGATCGCGCATCGCGTATCCGGTCTTATCTGCGGGCAGATCAGCGGGGTCAGTAGAGCGGGTCCCGGCGGGTTGACGTGGGTGAGTCTTCACCAGCTGTCCGCGATGGTAGAACTTGGCCAACTCGCCATCGGCCCGCGCCGATAGCGTCTGGCCGCGCAGGTGGTGCGGGATCGAATACAACGCCTTGGCCAGCTGGACGTGATAGTCGCGGGCCACTTTGACCTCGGCATATACCGGCACCACATACCGCAGCGTCGGAGCAGCCAACAGTGCCGGTGCCTCCCGGTCGGCGAACACCACCGCCGGCTGGGCGCAGGTGGTGCCATGGATACGCAGACCCGCTTTCTGGGCGCACCACAGCTGGGCGCGGTGTTGGGCGTCAGCGAGGTCGCTGAACTCTTCGCCGGCGAAGAAGTTGTTGCGCACGTACTGCACCATCCGCTCCACACGCGGTTTGTCTTGTGGGTGGGCCACCCGAGCCGGGTCGGTGGCGAAGCCGCGGGCCTGGGAGTATTCCAGCCACCCCACGGTGAACCTGGGGTTCACTGAATCTGCATGGGCAACAACCGTTCCCATGTTGTCGGGAATGAGGACTTTGAAGACACCGCCGAAGAAATCCCAGGCTGCTTCGCAGCCGTCGATGACCGCGGTCAGGGTTTGGGAAAACGTCAGCCATACGAACATGTGCCGGGAATACACCGCGGTGAAGATCAGCGCATGCACCACCCGACGCCTGCCCGTCGCAGTGTCAAACAGCATGCCCATCCGGGCGAAGTCGATCTGGCATTCCATCCCGGGTTCGCCGTCGACGACCGGCACCGTCCCACCCCGGCGCCGGCCCTGATACTTGGTGTGTTCCTGGCAGTAGCGGTGCAACGTGCGCTGCGGAACGATCACGCCCTGGCGGGCCAGCAGGTCACCGATCTTGACCACCGTCAGGCCCTTGTCGACCCACTGGTTGATCTGACTATGGTTGGTGCACAGCACTTCCCACACCGATCCGTGCCCTTGCGGCCGGTCCGGGCGCACCACGGTGACCACCGCGCCGATCAACGCGTCATCGAGCTGATCGACCCCACCGGCCCGGTCCAAGCCAGCAGCCACCGCGGCCTCGACATAGCGCCGCGCAGTTTTGCGATCCACCCCAGCCTGGCTGGCCACCACCCGCAGTCCGTGGCCAGCCAGCCACGTCCGAAGCACTTCACGAATCTCGACCACAGAAACCTCCCGAAACATCCGCGGACCCCTTCACATGACTTCGATGTGAAGCGATCCGATCCAGCTATCGAGCGGCCCCCGACGCGACACGCCGGTGGTCCCATAACTGGCAATCAGGTGGTCCCATGACCGTGGCTAAACCCAGCTCAAACCGGTCCCATCACCCTGGCGGGCGACAGCATGGGCCGACGCCAAAGGACAGAACTCGTGATCTTGGTTCCTAGCGCCTACCGTCACACACCACAGTAGACAGAAGGGTCAACGAGGTGTGAAATAGCCATCAGATAATTCTGAAAGCATTGGCGCAACCCATAAACAAATCCACATATTGGTCGCAGATCAGCAACCACGACTTTGTCAGCTGCCTATTGCGTGGCTCGACGAACGAAGGGCCGTATGAGCGGTTTCCAACCCGCGCTAATAATATTCCGGTGCATCAATCTAGACGCGATGGTGTGCCGATCGGTTGCGTCCTAACCACCTCAACACTTTGGGCCCTCGTCTATGGTCATCCGACGCGGATGGAGTTCCCATTTCGCCGTAGGTGTAATAGTTGTAGCTATAGGAAGCAGTTCCCCGAGGCGGCGTCATCGTGAAGACAGCTCCGAGCAACGGGGCGCCAACGTCCTGGAGCGTTCCAACTGCATGCGCTACCTGGTCGCGCTTAGTCTCACCGAACCGCACCATCATCAGTACACCGTCCACGTTCGTTGCCAATATCGCGGCATCTGTCACGGCGAGCAAGGGGGGCGAATCGATTACGACGTAGTCGAATTGACTACGGAGTTCATCCAACACCTTCTTAGCTGCTAATGACCCGAGCAGCTCGCTGGGATTTGGTGGCAAGGTCCCTGAGGCGAGAACCGTCAGTCTCGGAAAACTCGTCTTTTGTAGAACCTCATCGAGCGTTGCTTGTCCCGTCAATACGGTGCTGAACCCAACCGAACTGACCAAACCGAGATAAGAAGCTAGTTTGGGACGCCGCAAATCACCTTCGAGAAGGACAACATTGTATTCGGCTTCTGCCAAGGCCAACGCGATGTTGATCGCCGTGGTTGATTTGCCCTCGCTGGGCATAGAGCTTGTGACGGCGATCACGCGTGGGGGATTATCCACGGCTAGAAATTGCAGATTTGTCCGGAGCTTACGAAAAGATTCGGCAATAGCAGAATTATCGTTCTCGAAGGAGATTGCAGCTTCCTTCCGGCGCTCCTTATCGAGAGGAACGCTGCCGACAAGACCAACGCCGGTAACTCCTTCTAGAGTCTCCCGGTCCTTAACAGTGTTGTCGAGCAGATCTCGCAGGAGTGCAAGACCAACTCCTAATAGAATGCCCAGGGCGAGACCAACCAGAAGGTTCCGGGTGACTCGTGGAGACACAGGTTCATTGGGAATCGATGCGCGTTGCTCAACGATAACGCGGGCATCGGGTGCGGTTCCATCCGGTGGCGTTTCCAGTTCGCGCACCATCACGACGAATTCGTCGGATAGTGCATCAGCAATGTCGCGCGCCCTTACCGCGGACTCATCATGTACCGACACATTTATCAAAACTGTATCGGCCTTTGCGCTCGCATCGACATTCTCGCGGAGTTCTCCAGCGGTCATATCCAAGTCGAGTTTGTCGATAGTACGTTGGGCCAGGGTTTCCCCCATGAGCAACTGTGTATATGAGACCACGCGTTCCTGGGAGAATCGGTTACCTTGATAGGTCTCGGCGAGCGTTGAGCCTGATGCGGTCGATACAAAGAGCCTGGTTGAAGCTTCGTAAAGGGGAGTAGTAAGCAAATTGACCGCCACGGCCATCAAAACGGAGATAGCGATCGTAACGCAAATGAGTACCCACCGGGTACGTAGAACTTTTAGGAAGTCTTGAATAGTCAACGACAGCCTCTCAACGATTCCCGTCGGATGGTGTGCATCTCTGTCTCACTCCGAGCATTCGGGCACCGACAGTACGGGAGTCACATCGTCTATCAGCGGTTGAATCGGTACACGAGGAGCGCCTGGAGAAGTCGGTTCACTCAGCAGGAATTTTATTTCCCCGGCCTCGCCACGAGGGATACCGACCTGCATTTCGAACGTGGGATGGCCGCGTTCCATACCTCGTGCAACCGGGACGTTCTGGCCGTTAGCGATGGCACCCGCCAATTGGGCACCCTCCGTCGCGATCAGCGTCACCGAAGTCAACATGGCGCCCCTCGGCGCATTAAGCGGAGCCTGAGCTGCACCAATGATGCCGCTGCTGCTCGCAACGTAGTCCGGCAGCGGACGGTCCGGTGCCGTGTTCGCCAAGCGGACAGTGATGGTCGATTTCCGTGTCTCGCCGTCGCAACCATCGGCGGCGTATTCGATCTGCCGCGTTAGGTAGTAGTCCATCTTGTTGCCGCCGAGGTTGTTGATCACGACCTCCGCATAAGGTGCGGCATCATCGGGGACCACATGTGCCAGCGGCGTCTCTTCGAGCAGCGCTTGCTCGTCTGGCGACGAACTCCACACCGCGATGCGGCGTTCACTGGTCGCCTTACCCAAGGCGTCGAGCAGCTTGCGAGGCGACTCCACTCGGCCAGTGATCTTGTTCACGACCTCGCTCGCAACGTCCTGAAGGTATTGTTTGCGAGCAGTCTGATCGGTCGGAAAGCGTTCATACACAGTAGATTCCGTCAGCTCGACGACATTATCTGCCGTGATCCTCTCCCCATCCGGCATGGTCACGGGCCCAACAGCGCCGAGGATGTAGCTCAGAGCGACGGGGTCGAGTGCGATGACGCCGTCGACATTCATCCCAGACTCCTCGGCCCACATCGACCTCCAGATCTGGGCCGCGTACGGGAAGTGTGAGCTGAGATTGCTGTTGCGGAAATCGGTGAACGCGTTCGCCCATCCCCACTGTTGATCGAACGCGGGGCCCAGATTGATGGATGTGGATGCCGCTCGCAGTTCGGTGTTGGGTGCCAACTTGTCCACCGTCGGCTTGCCGTTGTCGAACCGGAGAATTCCGAATCCGCCGAGTAGGCCACCAGTTCCGCGGGCTTCGGCATTGGTTTGGAAGGCCATGAAGTACGTCCGCGGTCCGTCCGCCCCCATCATCGCCGGCGCAAGCCGGGCGGCAAGATCGGTGTTCTCCAGCAGGCCCGTGACATCCGACGTCTGCGACTGAAGCTGAGTACGGGCATCACGCATGGCCGAGAAGTAAGCGGGCCGCGAAATCGCATTAGCCTGTTCGCCGAGTAGCGATGCAGAGGCCGAGATCTCGCTCAGCCGTGGAGCAGAATCGCGGAGCAACTGGACGTTGACACTGCCGTCATGCAGCAACCGGTCTGGCGACAGCGCTTCTGCCACGTCCGCAGACGGCTGCAGAACATCTGCGGCTAGACCGACCACGACGTCAGATATCTGCTGTCCGGTCTTGAAGGGACTCCCAAGCCACGGGACGGCAGCGGCGATATTCCAGGGAAGGGAGTGCGTTGCGTCCTGGGCATCTCTGGCGTGGGCCGTGGCCTTGTCGACCCAGTGGGTGGTCTCGTCGGCGTTCCCCTTGAGCAGTGCTTCGCGCGCTTCTTGAGCGGCGCTGCGGGCGGCTTCGAGGTTCGACCTCGCCTGGAAGGCTCCATACGCCAACCAGCACCCGAACGCGACGACAACCACGAGCACTATGCCCGCGGCTAACGCGCTCCGCCGCCTCAGAAAACCCAGCCGGTCTTCTTCGAGATCACCTTCATTAACTTGCGCAGAATCGTCGTTTTCACCGTCAGACATGCGTCGAAACGGATTTCGCGGAATTGGCACGCAGAAGTTAACCCCCGTAGTCGGCTGAGGCGGTACGCCTCGATTTCAGGCAACGACGAAGTTACCTCAGACCGACGCGTACCGACAGCCGATTACGAGATAACGACCGATCGAACTTAGCAGCGCCGACCCACGGTGACGCTGAACGAACCGTACGGGCCGATCTTCGCGCTGAGTCCCGCGAAGCACGCCTGGAAGTTCAGCTGCCCCATCCAGCCGAAGAACGGCCGAAGCATGCTGGGAATAAGCGTGAACGGATTAAAGCTGAACCACACCCGCTCGTTGGACGGCGGGTTCGGATTCGACGATCCGAACCACCACAGGGAGTTCTGGAACCAGGTCCGCGGTTCGTCGATCTCGATCGGCTGCGGTTGCAGCGGAGCGAAATCCAGCATCTGAACAACCGGCGCTGCCGGCACCGGCAGCTCGGGAGCCGCCTGCACCGTGGTCGCCGGGATGACCGTGGCGGCTGCTGCGACTGCGCATGCGGCGACACCGGTCTGGAACTTAGTGATAACCCCGTTCATAACTCCCCCATGCCCTTCGTAAGCAGACTGTTTGCTAGGTTGCCAGACACTAACACGAAGTGTCAATAGGAAAGTGCAGAACACCGACGTTTTCTCGCCGAGATCGCCCTCGCTGGCCGACCCGGAACATTCGTCGCCACCCGAAAAGGTTGACGGACCTGCAAATTTGCTTCCGAAAGCAACTTTCTGGCTATCGCTGACCCTGGCCAAAAATCCGTCCGAGCTCGGCCCGGGTGTTGATCCCCAGCTTGCGGTAGATGCGGGCGAGGTTGGCTTCCACGGTCTTCGGGCTGATAAACAACGCCGTGGCGACTTCCCGCGTTGTCATTCCCGACGCCGCCAACTCCGCGACCCGCCGTTCGGACGGCGTCAAGCCCGAACCGCCGCCGGTAAGACCGCTGGCGCGGTCCAATTCGGCGCGGGCGCGATCGGCCCACAGCGGTGTCCCCAACTCCTCGAAGGCCCGCAGCGACTCCGCCACCGTCGCGCGCGCAACGTCCTTCTTTCGTCGGCGACGTTGCAGTTGGCCCAGCAGCAGCAGCGTGCGTGCGCGCTCGAACGGCATCGGCAGCCGTTCATGGTGTGCCAGGGCCTCTTCCGCCTTGTGGACGGCCGCTTCGACGTCGCCTTGTGCCGCCAACGACAAGCTCCGGCACCTCGCGCCGATGGCCAACATCCACGGCCGATCAAGCAACTGCCCGTTGACCTCAAGCGCGTCGATCATCGGTTCTGTTTCGGGGTACCGACCCAGCGCGAGCAGCGCTCTGACCGCGTCGGGAACGTAGGCCACGTTGACGATTTCGGTGCCAGGTACGGACGGGAAGCGGTCGACCAGCGGCCGCAATATCCGCACCGCGTCTTGGAAATTGCCGAGCGAAACCTCGAGGAAGCCCAAGCTGACCGACGCCCAGTCGGCCAGCCCTGGTTCGCCGCACTGCTGTGCTAGATCGATTGCACTACACGCGGTCTCGCGTGTCTCCGCTATTTGACCGGTGTATGCCATGACAAGCGACTGCACGGCCTTCGCGATGACGCACAATTGATCGCCGCCGAGCTGTTGGGCACGCTCCAGCGTCTCCTCGGCCAGCCGCCCCGCTTCTGCGTACCTGCCCCGCCACACGTTGGTCAGCGCGGTTATCACGGCGATGAACGTCAGGTCGGTCTCTGCGCCCCGCTCGACACAGCGTCGGTGTACCGCGGCCAACTGCTCACTGGCCTCATCCAGTTGGCCTGTCCACGCCAGCAATAACGCGTTGTTGGCGCTGGCGCGGAATGCGATCGGCGCCTCGCTATCGGGCCGCTCCAGGGTCAGTGCGCGCCGAAGGCTAGAGACGTCGACACCGCGTCCGCACATGCAGGCGATCGTGGTCCGCAGGGACAGGGCCTGGCTGGTCAGATCGGGATCACCGACGTCGACGGCGTATGTGACGGCGCGTTCGGCATTCTGCAGAGCCGGTGCGAAATCGCCGGCGTTGAGCCGTGCGTGCGACAACAACAGCAGGGTGCGGACACGCACGTCGGGGCTGCACGCAGAAGTGCTGAGCGCCTGCTCGAGAAGGGAGACCGCTTCTTCGAAGCGGCTGTGGTGAATTCGCATGGTGGCCAACAAGTTCAGCGCCATGGCCCGGTCGGTGCCGCGCGGCTTTCGTGCCATCAGCGTGTCAAGTAGGCTTCGCGCCTGCTCCAGATCGCCGGCGTGCAGATGGTTCTCGGCGGCGCGAATTCGGCGCACGGGTGTGTCGCCGCCGAGCCCGATCGCCAGTTCGATCAACTCGGCGGCGGCAGCGGGAGCACCGCGGGCGCGTGCGGCATCAGC
Organism: Mycolicibacterium holsaticum DSM 44478 = JCM 12374; assembly: GCF_019645835.1. Classification (NCBI taxonomy): domain Bacteria; kingdom Bacillati; phylum Actinomycetota; class Actinomycetes; order Mycobacteriales; family Mycobacteriaceae; genus Mycobacterium; species Mycolicibacterium holsaticum. The sequence goes on along the minus strand of NZ_CP080998.1, from coordinate 4,533,217 downwards.
AGCTTCGTCGAGCGCCTCCAGCGTCGCGGCGTCCGCACTCGATGCGGCCATTGCCATATGTCTGGCCCTCGCCTCGGGCAGGGTGACCACTTCGGCCAGGCGCCGGTGCATGGCCCGGCGCTCGCTTCGCGTGGCGTCGGCGTACACGGTCCGTGCCAACAACGGATGGGCGAACTGAACGACGTCACTGTCGACCGCGAGAATTCCCTTGGCTTCCGTCTCCTTGAGCACCTGCAAAGTGCGTTGTGGGTCGGTGCCGGTGATCTGGGCAAGTGACTCGACCGTCGGTGTCGCCGAGGACGCGGCGGCGAGCAGCAGAAGCTTGGCCTCACCGTCCAGGTGTCCGATCCGGCGCCGCATCAACTCGGCCAACGTCACCGGAAGGACCGACGCCGAGCTGCCGGACTCGACCGCCCGCGCCAGCTCCAGCGCGTAAAAGGGGTTCCCGCCCGAGATCTCGGCGATCCGCACCAGCGCCGGGCGGGGGAGCGGGCGGCCGATACGCGCGGAGAGCATCGCATGCAACGCGCCCAGGCTCAGCGGGCCCACGCGGTGCCGGACGATGCCGTCGGCAGGGGCTAACTGCAACGAACTTTCGGTGTCGGCGCCATCATGGTCGGTTCGTTCTGTGAGCAACAGCCCGACCGGCCCCGAGAGCTGGCGGGCAGCGGCGGCGAGGACGGTGCGGCTCGAGGGATCGAGCCACTGTATGTCGTCGATGGCGACCAGGACCGGTTCGTCACGTGACGTTTGCTCGATGACCGAAACCAGCGCCGCAGCGATGACGCCTTGGTCTGTTGCCGGTCCGGCACCGCTGGCGCGAAACAGAACGTGATCGACCGCGTTGCGTTGCACCTCCGGAAGCGCGTCGAGAACCGTGCCCTCGACCTCGCTGAGAAGATCGGCGACGGCGGCGTATGTCAGCGTGGTTTCCTGCGGGCCGACCCGGGCCCAGAACACCCGAAAGCCGCTCGCACGGGCGTCATCCACCCCGGCGAGCCACAGCGTCGTCTTGCCGACGCCTGCTTCACCTTCGAGTACGAGGCCTGATGGGTGCGTCGCGGCGGATCGGAGGAAATCCGATACCACCCGATATTCAGCCGGACGTTCGATCACGCCGGAAGCCATTACCACCCCTCGCCCACAGCAAACCGAGCCTATAACGGCTGGTTGCAGCCTGCGCTACGAGGCTGATGCGCAGTGCTCCTGCGTCACTGTGGCAACTTCAGGAACGTTGCTCTCGGATTCGGGTGCCCACCCGCGTGGACAGCCGTTGATGCGGGGCGCCTGCCGCGTTGCAGATCCGCGACACGATCTCTGGCGAGTCACTGCAGAACACGCCGTACAGCACCTCGTCGGCGGGAACGGAGAGCGTGACCAGAAGTCGTGCCGGCGTGCCCTCACTCGTGACGCTCGCGGCGGCGGCGTCGATCCTGGCGACCATGTCGTCGACGGATTCCTCGGTCAGCTCAGGCAGGTACCACTCCGCGAGAAAGCACGCGGTTTCATCTCCCGCCTCCATACTTGTGCACAGTAGCGACCGATTCCCGAGATGGAATCGGGTGTTTCCCTATGAATTGGTCTTGATTGAAATTATTTACGCGAACGAATGAAATGGCTTATTTGGTTGCTAATACGCAAATATTGACGAGGCGCGCGTGATGGCGCAAGCCTCCGATCACCAACGCGCGCAATGACATCCCGTGCAGCATATTGCGTGGGCATGGTCGCGGCGACGTGCGAAAATCGTGTGGATGCCAGGTTGAATGGGTCGACGCGCTGCCGCTGCCGGCAGTGCCCGCCTGCGACCGCGCGATGACGCCGTTCGCGCGTCGTCGCCGATTTAATCGGGCGCCGCACCGCGACCGTGGTTGCGTGTAGCGCGACGGCGAGCACGGCGGTGCGCCGCGGGGAAAAGCGCGTCGACGACGCGTGTGACCCGCGCGCCCGTCGTCGGAATTAATGGCGCGCACTCCCCGGCGCGGTCAGCGGCCGGTCGACCATCGCCACGACACTGCCGCCCACTGGGCGCAGCACAGCCGACAGTCGTCCGCTGTGGTCTCACCGTGTACCTGAGCTCGAAACCGCACGCTCTTGGGCGCCGAACAGCCTCCGGCTAACTTTGCCGGGGCAACTTTTGCGTGTTCTCCTGCCGTGGATCGGTGCGTTGTGTGATATTCGACGCATGCGTAAGGCCGGTCGAGCTATCTTCCTCGTTTTTCTCGGTGCCCTGAGCACGGCAGTCTTCGGTGTCATCACGGCGGTGATGGCGGCGCTGAGCCTGGCCGCCACCACGGTGTTGATCGTGCCCGGCACGGGCACGCCGAACGCCAACGTCGTCGAGAACTACATGCCGAACTTCTACGACCGCTACATCGGCGGCACCGACGCAGAACTGCCTGCGGAGTGCGTCGCGGCCACCGACTGCACGTTGACCGGGATCAATTACCCGGCGTCGTTCTTCCCGCTGTTCTTCTTCTCCGGGTGGTGCGTGCCCGGCCGGTGTGACACGTGGAACGACTCGGTCGGCACCGGTGCCACCAACCTCAACACCACCTTGATCGACCGGCTGGTCAACACCGACGACGACATCATCCTCGCCGGCTACTCCCAGGGCGGGGCCGTCGTCTCCAACGAGCTGCGCAACCTGGCCAGCCTGAGCCCGGAACTCAAACAACGGCTGTCGGTGTTCGTGATCGGCAACGCCTACAACCCCGACGGCGGGCTTTTCACCCGGCTCGGGTTTCTGCCGACGATCCCGTTTCTCGACATCACGTTCGGTCCGTCGATGCCGACCAACCTTGGAATTCCGATCACCAGCGTCGGCTTCGAATACGACCCGGTGATGTATGCGCCGCTGTATTGGCTCAACCCGTTCGCGATGCTCAACGCGCTGGCTGCCTTTGAGCTCGTGCACGGGTATTACCTGTCGCCAACCGGCAGTTCCCCCGACAGTTCGATCGCCTACGGCTACACCGAGGAAGAGTTGGCGCAGATCCTGCAGGGGCCGTGCCCAGGCCCGAACTGCCGCGTCGACGCCGAAGGCAACCGGTACTTCATGATTCCGGCGAAGAGCCTGCCGCTGACGGATCTGGTGATGCAGATCGTGCCCGGCCCGTTGCGGCCGTTCGTGCGACCGGTCGTCGATCTCGTTACGCCGGTGCTGAAGGTGCTGGTGGACCTCGGCTACAACTGGAGCGGTGATCCGGGGCAGACACGGTGGTTGTCGCCGCTGCCGTTCAACCCGTTCCAGAACTGGTTCGCGGTCGGTCAGGACCTTGTCGAGGCGGTCGGTGAAGGTATCCAGAATGCGTTCGGCGGCGGGACGACCACGCTGATCGCGCCGCCCGCCGATACCACCCTGGCGGCGTCCTCGACCCCGAAGGGCGAGTCCGGGAAGTCCGAACCGGCCTGGAAGCAGAAGCTGGCGCTCGTCGTCAACCAACGCGACGACGCGGCCGTCGGCGACGACGTGGCCGACGAGGATGTCGTCAACGAGGACGTCACGAATGGCACCGACGCCACAGACGACGACGGCACCGAAGGCGAGGACGTCGGGCCGATCGACGACGAGACCGAGGGCACCGCGAACGAGGATGCCGGCACCGAGGATCTCGGCCCCATTGACGACGAAACCGCGGGCGTCGAGAACGAGGATGCCGGCACTGAGGGCGAGAACGGCACCGGGACCGTCGGCGCCGACACCGGAGACGACGGCGGCAATGGCGATGCCGGCGCGGGCAACGCAGGTAACGCGGGCAACGCGGGCGCGGGCAACGCGGGCGCGGGCAACGCGGGCGACCCCGGCCAAGCCGCTGCCTGAGCCCGCTGGCGTGGCAGTGCGCCTATGGTGTGCTGTGCCAACCTCTGAGCGAAACTTTCGCTCAAGTACTACATGCCGTCGGAATTGAGCGAAAAATTCGCTCAGAGCTTGGCAGTACAGTCACAGTCCCCGGACGGACGCTGTCCCCGGACGGACGCTTTCCCCGGACGGACGCTGTCCCCGGACGGACGCTGTGCCCGGGCGGACGTTTTCCAGGGACGGACGCTTTCGACGAGCGAGGGGCGCAGCCTGTCGCGCTGTCTTCACGTAACCACCCCGCTCGTCACGCGTAATTTTCGCGCACGTTATGTTTCTTCTGTTGCGGATGATCACTATGGTGAGCCGCGATGCTTTTTTGCAGTCGCGTCACTTTCGACGTGCGATGGCAACGACAGACCGACGCTGTGGCCGATCTAGCCGGCCGACGATGAAGTTAGGTGATGATGCGGGCAATCGGCCGGTTGGGAATCGTGTTCGTAGCGGCGGTCGCGTCGTTGTTCGTCAGCACCGGGACCTCCCACGCGACGCTTGATAACGAGTTGAGCGTGGTTGACGGCCTCGATCGGACGCTGACCATCCAGCAGTGGGACACGTTTCTCAACGGGGTGACCCCGATGGACCGCAACCGGCTGACGCGCGAGTGGTTTCATTCCGGTCGGGCTAAATACACCGTGACAGGGCCGAAAGCCAAGTCGTTCAAGGGCAAAATGGAACTCGGCTATCAGATCGGGTTCCCGTGGGCGCTCGGCGTCGGCATCAGGTTCAGCTACACCACGCCCAACATTCTCCTCGACAACGCGCCGCTGCCCGGCTTTCCCACCGCGATCTTCGGTCCGGGCTTCATCACGACGCCCAACCTGTTTCCCGGGGTGTCGCTGAGCGCCGACCTCGGCAACGGTCCCGGTATCCAGGAGGTCGCGACGTTCTCGGTGAACGTCAGCGGCCCCGAAGGCACCGTGGCGGTATCCAACGCCCATGGCACGGTGACCGGTGCTGCCGGCGGTGTGATGCTGCGCCCGTTCGCCCGGCTCATCTCCTCAGCCGGTGACAGCGTCACCACCTACGGCGAGCACTGGAACATGAACTGACGCCGACGAAACCGTCGTCGTCGCCTATGCGGCGGCGCCCGGCTTCAGGTAGGTGACCAGGCTGACGTCGATGCTCTCGTCGACGAAGTAGAACTGCGCGCCGGTGAGGTACCGCATGTAACGGTGGTAGTTCTCCTCGTCGGTGGCCGCGATCGCTGCGTCCTTGTGCTGCTCGAGCCTGGCGGCCCAGATGCCCAGCGTCTTGATGTAGTGGTTGCGCAGCGACTGCGGCTCGGGCACCACGAAGCCGGCCTTCTCGCCGTGCTCGACCATCATCTGGGTGGTCGGCAGCCGTCCACCCGGGAAGATCTCGGTGATGATGAACTTCACGAACCGGGCCAGGTCGAACGTCAGCTTCTTGCCGCGCTCGGCCAGGTCATAGGGGTGGTAGCCGACGCTGCTCTGGATCGTCATCCGGCCGTCGTCGGGCATGATGTCAAAGCAGGTCTTGAAGTAGTCGTCGTAGCGCTCGAAGCCGAAGTGTTCGAAGGCCTCGATCGACACGATGCGGTCGACGGGGGAATGGAACTGCTCCCAGCCCTCCAGGCGCACGTCATACGTCCGCTCACTGGCGACGTTGCTGAGCAGTTCATTGCAGTAGGCCTGCTGGTTCTTGCTCAGCGTCAGGCCGATGACGTTGACGTCGTACTTCTCCATCGCCCGCTGCAGCGTCAGGCCCCAGCCGCAGCCGACCTCCAGCAGCGTCATCCCCGGCTTGAGGTCCAGCTTGTCGAGATGCTGATCGACGTTGGCGATCTGCGCCTCCGACAGCGTCACGTCCGGCCCGGTGAAGTACGCGCAGCTGTACTTGCGCGTCGGATCCTGGAACACGCCGAAGAAGTCGTCCGACAGGTCGTAGTGCGCCTGGATGTCCTCGAAATGCGGCGTCAAATCCTTGGTGCCGGATGAGTTATCAGACATATTCCCCTGCTTGGCCTTTCTGGTGACGCCGATCACATGGTGTTGTTGACCGTACTCCCCGCACGGCCGCAGAACGGCGGACACGCCTCTCAAGCTGTCGAGCGTAGCCGCTTCTGCCGAGCCGACTCCAATGCGCGGTGCTCAACGGGCCGAAAAGTTGTTCTTGAGCTCGCCGATGATGTCATCCCACAGCGGTTCGGGCAGCTCATGGCCCATCCCGGCGTACAGGACCAGGCGCGCGTCCTTGATCGCCCTGGCCACCACCCGCCCGCCAAACGGGCGCATCAGCTTGTCGGACTTGCCGTGGATGACGACGGTCGGTGCGGTGATCTGCTTGTCGTAGCGCCGCAGGCTGCCGCTACCCAGGATCGCGGAGAACTGACGACCGATGCCGGCGGGATAGTAGGAGCGGTCGTAGCCTTCGATCGCCTCGGCGCGGATCGTGTCGTCGGGGCGCGGATAGCCGGGGCTGCCGATGATCTTGCTGACCCGCACCGCGTTGGCGATGACGGTCTCGCGGCTGGCGTCCTTGGGCCGCTGCAGGATCGCCAGCAGATGCCGCGGGCCCGGCGGCGGAAGCAGCGCCTGGTTGTTGCTGGAGAAGATGACCGCCAGCGTTCTGGTGCGTGTGCTGTGCCGGGCGGCGAAGATCTGGGCGATCATTCCGCCCATCGAGGCGCCGACGACGTGGGCGTTGTCGACCTCGAGATGGTCGAGCACCGCGGCGGCGTCATCGGCCATGTCCTCGAGCGTGTAGGGCGCCGGACTCTTCAGGCCGAGCTGGGAGCGGATCATCCTGACCGGGAGCGGTGTGCTGGCGTGTTGGCCGACCAACTTGCTGGACAGGCCGACGTCGCGGTTGTCGTAGCGGATGACGCGCAGGCCCTGGTTGATCAGCTTTTCGCAGAAGTCCTTGCGCCACAACAGAAGCTGCGCGCCCAGACCCATGATGAGCAGGACCGCCGGGTCGTTCGGGTCGCCCATGTCTTCGAAGTAGATGTCAAGGTCGCCTGATTTGGCGGTGCCGGTGCGGATCTGCATCTAGGTCTGGACCTCGCTGTCGAGTTCTTCGTCGGTTGGATTCTCCTCGCGCAAGCGTTCGTCGGTGTGCTCGCGGCTGACCTCGACCATGAAGTTGGCGAAGTATCCGGTGAGCTGCGGATCGGACATCATCTGCCACTTGGGGGCGAGCAGCTTCATGTAGCGCTCGACGTAGAGGAACTGCTTGCCGATCAGCACCAGTTCGCGGGGCAGCTTGACGTCGTAGGCCTCGGCCAGGGTGGACAGCTGCTTGCCGATCTCGGCGTAGCTCATATCTCCCAGCGTGGACATGGTCAGCGGGGTGGCGAACTTCTCCAGGTCCTTGGCGGCCTGCGCCTCGGGTTTCATGGTGCCGACCGCACCCATCAGCACCACGATCTTGCCCGCCGCGGCGTGGTCCTTCTTCACCAGCAGGGCGTAGACCAGTTCCCTCAAGAGCCAGCGGGTGCGGGGGTCGATGCGGCCCATGATGCCGAAGTCAAAGAACACGATCTTGCCGTCGTCGTCGACGTAGAGGTTGCCCGCGTGCAGGTCGCCGTGGAACAGGCCGTGCCGCAGGCCGCCCTCGAAGACGCTGAACAACAGCGCCTTGACCAGTTCGGTGCCGTCGAAACCCTTCTTGCGGATGTTGGCGACGTCGTCGATGCGGGTGCCGTTGACCCGCTCCATCGTCAGCACCCGCTCGCTGGTCAGATCCCAAAACACCTGGGGCACACGGATGTTCTTGCCCAGCGGCGATGAGTGCATATGTGCCACCCACGCGTCCATCGACTGCGCCTCGAGCCGGAAGTCCAGTTCCTCGGCGAGGTTGTCGGCGAAGTCGGCGACGACGTCCTGTGCGCTCAGGCGCTGACCCAGCTTGGCGAACTCCACCAGCCGCGCGCCGCGCTTGAGGATCTGCAGGTCGGCGGCGACGCGTCGGCGGATGCCGGGACGCTGGATCTTGACGACGACCTCTTCGCCGGTGTGCAGGGTGGCGTAGTGCACCTGCGCGATCGAGGCGCTTGCGAACGGCTGATCGTCGAAGCTCTTGAACAGGTTGGCGGGTTCGTCGCCGAGTTCCTCGCGGAACAGTTTCTGGATCTGCTTGGCGTCGGCGGGCGGCACCCGGTCGAGCAGGCTGCGGAACTCCTTGGAGAGCGGTTCGCCGAACGCGCCGGGGCTCGACGCGATGATCTGGCCGAACTTGACGTACGTCGGCCCCAGATCGGCGAACGTCTGGGGGATCTGCCTGATGACCTTCTGTTGCAGTGAGCCGCGGCCGGCGAGCTTGGTGACGACCCGAGCGCCGGTGCGGGTTACCTGCCAGCCCGTCGCTCCCATGCGCGCAGCCTCGAGCGGCAGCGGAACCCGGTCCAGCTTCGCGACCTCGCGGTTTTTAGTCGTACTCATGGGCCCAGTGTCTCAAAACGTCGTGCATGCCGCGAAACTGCATTTCTGCAGGGGTTTACCCGCGCTTTGTCTGCGAAGCTGCAGTCTCGCGGGGCTAGGCGAAGCTGTGCTCGATCTCCTCGCGGGTGCGCACCGGATCGTCGCCGAGCTGGTAGGTCGGCAGCGTGTGGGGCACGGTGGTGCCTGCCTTGACCCGCTCCTGAGCCTGGCGGAACTCCGGCGGGGTGCCGGCGGCCGTCTGCAGGCCGTTGATGATGCTCCACACCGTGGCCCGCCGCACGGTGCGCTCGATGATGTTGGGGTCCTGGTGGTGGATCATCTGCTTGGCCCACTTCGGCATGGTGTCGCGGATGGCCCAGTCGACCGCGGCCTGCGGCATCGGCAGGTTGGCGCCGGTGGACATCGCGGTGCCGTGGGTGACGGCGAGCTTGGGCAGGTACGACTCGAGGCACTCGGCGGTCTCGGCTTTGGTGCTCGGCAGATCGGTACCGCCCAGCGCGTGGCCGACGCGGACGAACTCGCCGTAGTACTGGTCAAGCCTCTTGCCGCGCAGCGGGTTTGGGTGATAGAGCTCGTGCGCGGTGGCCAGCCCCCAGACCACGGTCGCGTAGTTCCAGCGCAACCAGTCCGGGTCGTCGGCGTCGTAGGGCGCGCCGTCGGGGCGGGTGCCCTTGATGGTGTGGTGCATGGCGCGCACGGTTTGGGCCAGCCGTTCGGCGGTATCGGTGGAGCCGTAGGCGGTGCCGATGAAGAAGGCGACGGAATGGCCGAGGCGCACCAACGCGCCCTTCGGGTCGATCTGGGGAACCGCGATACCCGTTTCCGGATCGCGTTTGACCAGCCGCGAATGGTGCATACCCATCCAGTAGATCGACGGGTCGAGCCGTTCCATGTAGGCCGCGCACTGCAGGCCGAAGATCAGCGCATAGGTGTGCGAGTGCACGTGCCAGACCGCGCTGCCCGGCCCGAACCAGCCCGGGTCGCCGACCGGGGCCGCGAACTCCATGCCCTTGAAGTAGTTGCGGCGGACGGCCTGGTCGAAGCGTGTGTTGAGCATCTGACCGACGATCTGGTGCGGCAGGAACAAGGCTGACCTCTTCTCAGGTTTGGTCACGGCTGTAACCAGAATACAACTTTGGTTACATCCGTGACCAGAGTCGGCTTACGCTGAGGGCATGACCAGTCCCACCCGATGGGCCGGCGTGCCGCTGACCGACCGGCGCGCGGAGCGTCGCGCGCAGTTGGTCGCCGCGGCGTTCGAGCTGTTCGGCGAGGGTGGGGAGGCCGCGGTTTCGGTGCGCTCGGTGTGCCGCGCGTGCGGTTTGAACACCCGCTACTTCTACGAGAGCTTCGCCGATGTCGACGAACTGCTGGGTGCGGTATACGACGAGGTGAGCGCGGCGCTGGCCGACGCGGTGGCGTCGGCGATCGAGGGTGCGGGGGAGTCGCTGCGGGCCAGGACGCGGGCGGGGATCGCGGCCGTGTTGGGTTTCAGCTCGGCGGATCCGCGGCGCGGGCGGGTGTTGTTCACCGATGCACGGTCGAACCCGGTGCTGGCGGCGCGGCGGGCGGCGACGCAGGATCAGTTGCGCGAAGGCGTGTTGACGGAGGGCTGGCGCCTGCACCCGTCGTTTGATCCGGTGGCCGCGCAGGTGGGCGCGGCGATGTACACCGGCGCGATGGCCGAGTTGGCCCAGCAGTGGCTGGCCGGCCGACTGGGTACGGATCTGGACGCGGTGGTCGACTACGCGGTGCGGATGGTGCTGCGGTAGGGCTCCCGGTGCGTCGCCTTCCTCTCTCGGGTCTCGGGCGGAGCACTGTTGTCTCCGAGGGCACTGTTGTCTCCGGGGGCCGTTTTGTCGCCGGGGGAGCACCGTTGTCGCCGGGGTGCACCCTTGGAGTTGCCAACCTCTGAGCGAAAGATTCGCTGATGTTGTGACGGTGGGTAGTAGTTGAGCGAAAGATTCGCTCAGAGCTTGGCATTTCCGCACATGTACCCCGGAGCCGGCGCGCACTTGTCACCCCTCGATGCCACTGTGGCGCCATGAACCGAAGGGTCTTGCGCGGCATCGAACTGCGCTACGCACTGACGCACAATCTCGATGTGCACGGCCGGGCCAGCATCTACGAAATGCTCGAGCTGCTCGGGTGCCAGGGGTTCGCCGTGGTGGGCAACCCCTCGAAGGCCGTATCCGATGCCTTGCGCTGGGAGGTACGTCGCGGCCGGGTTCGTCGGCTGCGGCGCGGCGTCTACGGACCGGGCACCATGCCCCGCTCCACCGAGTACCACATCCACCAGCGCGTGCTGGCCTTGTTCGACGAGGTCGCCCGACTGCGCGGTTTCGACGACGCCGACCACTACGAAGACGCCGACCACTACGAAGATGCGTTCTGGGACTCCCTGCCCGCCTGAGATCGCGGCCGCCAGCGCTTGATGAAGTCGGTCTCCGGCCACTCTTCGTTGGCCGCCATCAGCTCGTACATCGTTGCGCCGTCGATGGATTCGCGGATGATGTCCGCGTGCCCGGCATGCCGGGACAACTCTTCGATCAGGTGCAGCGCCACCCAGCGCACGTCCCAATGGTCGATGTCCTTGGGGAACCACGGCACCTCGTGGGGCACCGGCACCGGTGTGTCGAGCGGAACCGAGCCCAGCACCTGCAGTGTCTGCGCGTTCTGCCGCTTCAGCTGCTCGAGCAGCCCGTCGAGCGTCTCGTCGTCGTGCATCACGTACTGATCGGCATACTCGGCCATGATCTCGTCCATCGGTCGCTCGTCTTTGGGCGGGAACTGGGGAGCGTGCGCCGCGCGGTCCGCCCAGCCCTTCTGCACTCCGGCGGCGTGTTTGATCAACCCGCCGATGGACAGCGTGCTCACCGACGGCGTCGAGCGCGCCTGCTCATCGGTGAGTCCGTAGGCCGCCGCGAAGAATGCATTCTGCTGAAACGCCAGAACTTCCAGCAGTGCCTGGCGCTCATCGGCGCCTGGTGGGGGCAATCCCGGCATCGCTACTTTCCTTTCGTGTGGAGGTAAAGGTCTCGGATACAAGCTATTTCGGCGCCGTGGTGGATCACTTCCCGATTGATGTGCAAAACCAGCGCCGACATCGGATACTCGGCCCACGGACCCTCGGCGGGCCCGATCGGACGGTCCAGCTCGTCGTCGCGCAGCGCCCTGACCCCGGCGATCCATCGGGCGTAGGCGTCGTCGAGCTGACTCAGCGCCGTCGCGGCGTCGGTAGCGTACTGCCACGTGTCATAGCTCGCTTCCGGGCCGCCGAAGTGCGAGTGGTTGCGCATCGCGAGCACTCCGATAATGACGTGGGCCAGCCGCCAGGCGATCGTCGTGAACGGCGCCGGCTCCGGCGGCGGATACGCGTAGTCGATCGATCCGTCCCGACGCACCGTCCAGCAGCCCGGGACCGGCTCCCAGAAGTACTCGTCGTCGGTCAGGCCGGTCAGTCGCGGCCGCAGCTGATGTGTCCAGTGAAAGTCCAACTGGTCGGCCAACAACTCGGGAATGTTCATCCGTCCACCCTGACACTCGTATAGGACAGTTTCAGTCCTAAGAGTGTGACAGGGTCTGACGTATGGCCGAGACGACGAGCCGGGTGCTGCAGCTGCTGGGGTTGCTGCAGTCGCGGCGGGTGTGGACGGGTGAGGAGCTCGCCGAGCGCCTCAACGTGACCACGCGCAGCGTCCGGCGTGACGTCGAACGGCTGCGTGACCTCGGCTATCCCGTGCACGCCAGCAAGGGGCGCGGCGGGGGCTACCGACTCGGCGCGGGCGCGGCACTGCCCCCGCTGCTGCTGGACCCCGACGAGGCCGTCGCGATGGCGGTGTGCCTGCGGCTGGCCGCGGGCGGCACGATCGCCGGCGTCGGAGAATCGGCGCTGCGCGCACTGTCCAAGCTCGACCAGGTGATGCCGGCGCGGCTGCGCTCACAGGTCGCCGCGGTGCACGACGCCACCGTCACGCTGACCTCGCCGTCGTCGGATCCGCCCGTCGAACCCGACGTGCTGATGACTCTGGCCCGCGCCAGCCGCGACCACGAACACGTCAGCGCCGGCTACGTCGACATCCGCGGCAACGCCACCCAGCGCCGGCTCGAGCCCTACCAGCTGGTGACCACCGGGCGGCGTTGGTATCTGCTGGCCTACGACCGTGATCGGCAGGACTGGCGCAGCCTGCGGCTGGACCGGATGTCTGAGGTACGTGCGATGGGTACGACGTTCGTTGCGCGCGATGCGCCGGACGCGGCCACCTATGTGCGCCGGTCGATCAGCAGCTCGCCGTACCGCTACGTCGCCCGGGTGCGCTATCAATCACCGGAAGAGGTTGTGGCTCAACACTTCCCACCGGCATCGGCGTCGATCGAGCCCGACGGGCCCGATGCGTGCATCGTCACCGCGGGCGCCGACGACCCCGAACGGATGGTGCTGTACTTCGCGACGGTCGGCTACGACTTCGAGGTGCTCGAACCGCCCGAGGTGGTGCGTGCGGTCGCCGCCGTCGCGCAGCGCCTGTGCCGCTGACCCTCCTTCGGCTCTTCAGCGTGCGCCGAACGTGGATTACCCGCACACGTTTGGCGCCTGGAACGTGCATCGAGTCCACACTCGGCGCGAACGAGTCACGCGGTGATCTCCAGCCGGTCGACGAGCACCAGAAATGCGGTGGCAAAGGGGTTTTCGGCGGTTTCGGCGCGTAGCCGCTGCCAGTCCAGCTGCTCGCGCACGGCGCGCACGGCCGGCAGCAGGGCCGAGAAGTCGCAGTTGTGCTCGTTGAGCGAGTTGAGCTTTTCCACCAGCACGTACGTCGGCGACAACACCTTCATCTGGATCGCGAGCACGTCGAACTCCTCGGCGCCGGCGATGGTGTCGGCGTCGACGGGCACGCCGTTGAGCCGGTGCAGCACGTCGATGACGAAGTCGTCCTCGACGCACGCCTTGAACAACCAGTCCTCGGGAGTGCGCTCGATGGTGAAGCCGGCCTTCTCCAGCGTCAGCGCGGCGGCCTCGGTGTCGGGTTCGGCCACGACGAAATCCACGTCGTGCACGGGTTCGGGGCCGCCGAACACCCACAGGGCATAGCTGCCGCCCAGGGCGAAAGCGGGCCCGTGGTCGCGCAGCGCTGACGCGGCCCGTCGCAGCGCGTCGCGCAGATCGTCGTTTCGTGCGGGCACGTGTCTCCCTGATCGGGTGATAAGCCTGGAATATCGCCGTGGAGAATGGCTACCCAATTTGGATGGCGATAGTGCAACAACCAAACATGTCGTACCTATACCGGATGATCGGATGCATGACGGCGATGAGGTTGCGGAAGTGGCGGGAAGTCAAGCCGGTAGCCGGTCCAGCAGGCGTGGCGATCACCACTCGGCTGCGGACTAGCTTTAACGACGAGGTCGTGCTGGACTTGGTTGCTGAGCATCTGGGGCAGCTGCGGCGGGCTGACCTGGCTAGAGTCTGTCGTCCGGTGCAATCGGACCCGAGTGTGGTAGAAGCGACTAAGCGGCAGTCGCGACGGGTTCGACTCAACGCGCGAAAGAAGAGGTTGACGGCGCAGTCGAGTGCCCGCTGGGCTAGCGCGATCATCGCTGAAAACAACCACCAATATCGGCTCGCTCGTGACGCCCAACGCCGGCATATCTCCGGACTGAGAGCATCGATCGCCGTCATCGAGAATCGTTTGGAACAACCCACCGGCGACATCCTCACTGAAACCCAACGTTCGATGTGTCGGAAGGCCAAGCTGCCGAGAGGGTATAAGACGCAGGCCGAAAGGTTTGCCAAACAACGCCGGTTGCAGAAGCTTCGGTCCGAACTGGCTCGCGTATGTGCCGACTGGGATCACGGCGCCGTGCACGTCGTCGTAGGTAGTAAGCGACGGGCCAGAATTCGTCACAACTTGTCCGATACGGATCTGAGCGTGGCCGAGTGGCGCGAGGAATGGGACTGTGTCCGCTACCGCATCAAAGCCCTCGGGTCGGTCGGTGAACCGTTCGGCAACCTAACCATCACCGTCAGCCCGGGCGGAGAAGTCAGCCTACGACTGCCGAAACCTCTGGAGTACCTGTCCAACGCCAGGCACGGCAGATATATCCTGTCGGGTGCCACGGTGTTCTCCTACCGCGCCGACGAGTGGCGAGACCGCATCACCGCCGGGAAATCTGTGTGTTACACCATCACTCGCAAGCCGAGCCGAGCCGGCCGCTACCTCACCGCCTCCTGGGAGAGTTCTCCCGCGGCCGCTGAGGTCATTTGTAGGAAGCTCTCAAACGGTGAAGTCCGCGCCGAAGGCCCTGTAGTTGGAGTGGATCTCAATGACGGGCACCTCGCAGTGCGCCGTCTCGACAAGCATGGCAATCCGGTTGGTCGGCCTGAACGCATCGATTTCGACTTGGGCGGACGTTCCACCCGTAGGGATGCCCATATTCGCCACGCGATCAGCCGGCTCGTCCACTACACCCGCCGCCATGGGCTTGAGACAATCGCCGTCGAAGACCTCGACTTCGCCGATGCCCGTACCACAGGCCGGGAAACGATGGGCCGAGGATCGCGCGGCAAACGCTTTCGCAAGACGGTGGCAGGTATCCCGACCGCGGTGTTTCGCAACCGGTTGTCCGCCCACGCCTACCGACACGGGATCGGCTTATACGCGGTCAATCCGGCGTACACGAGTGTGTGGGGAGACCAACACTGGCGCACCCCATATGAAAACGTCACCCGACACGAGGCAGCCGCCACCGTGATCGGCAGACGCGCCCAGGGTTTGACGGCGCGGCGACGGGAAGGTGTGACACGCACGCGACCAGCGGATCGCGTCGTGAGAGCTACCAACCAGGCCACGTCCGACGACCGGCAAGCGAGTACCGGGAACCGCCACCGGCCAGGGATACGGGGACCGAAATCCCGTCCGCCCCGTCGGACAAGAACGCGGACACCTGGGTCGGGCAACCGTTACCCCGGCATCCGGAATCAACACAAGTAACGGTACTTGAGTACCCATGCGCATGGCGACCTTCAACATCCTGCACGGGCGCAGTGTGCACGACGGCGTCGTCGAGCAGGACCGGCTCGTCGAGGCCGTCCGGCAGCTCGACGCCGACATCCTGGCGTTGCAGGAGGTTGACCTCGATCAGCCGCGGTCGGGTAAAGCGGATCTGACCGCGGTCGCCGCGGAGGCGATGGGCGCGCTGAGCCACCGGTTCGTCGCCGCGATCTCGGGCACGCCGGGGGCGACGTGGATGGCCGCGACCGGCGACGAGCAGCCCGGCACCGCCGCCTATGGCATCGCGCTGCTGTCGCGGTTTCCCGCGGAGAACTGGCAGGTGCTGCGGCTGCCGCGGATCCCCACCCGGTTTCCCATGTACCTGCCGGGACCGAACCGGGTGAAGGTGGTCGACGAGGAGCCGCGCGCGGCGATGGTCGGGCGGCTGGACACCCCGCTGGGCCCGTTGACCGTCGCGAACACGCATCTGTCGTTCGTGCCGGGGTGGAACCGGGTGCAGCTGCGCCACCTGGTGCGTGATCTGCGGGGGTTTGCGGGGCCGTCGGTGCTGATGGGGGATCTGAACATGACGCCGGCCCCGGTACGATGCTGGAGCGGGCTACGGCCGCTGGCCCAGGGCACGACGTTTCCCACCGAGGCGCCGACGCGGCAGCTCGACCACATCCTGACCGGCGACTCCGGGTTGCGCGTCGAGCGGTGCTGCGCGCCGGCGTTGCCGGTGTCCGATCACCGCGCGCTGGTGGTCGACGTGTCGCGGGTGTGACGGTTTTCCCGGCGAGCAGACGCAGAATCGTGTGCCCCTCGGCGTGTCGACACGCTTTTGCGTCTGCTCGCCGCACGGGGTGCGGATTAGTGCCGCGGCCCCGCGCGTGAAGACCATACGATGGTGCGGTGGCCAGGATCGACGACCTCGAAGCGCGCGTCACGGCGCTCGAAGCTTCTCGAGCCGACTACCGAGCGGTTCTCGCGGCGGTGAACGCGCTCGGTGAAAATCAGCGGGAACACGCTACTGATCTCGCGGCGGTCAAGACGGACGTGGCTGCAGTCAAGACGGATGTTGCAGTTCTCAAGACAGATATGGTGGCGGTCAAGACGGATATGGCTGCAGTCAAGACGGACGTCGCGGCTCTCAAGACCGACGTCGCCGCTGTCAAGACCGATGTCGCCGCGTTCAAGGCCGAGTCAATCGACTTCCGCACCGAGACGCGGGCCGCCTTCCGCTCGGTCGACGAGCACCTTGCCGAGCTCCGCGATCTGATCATCGACCGCCGCAACGGTCGCTGACGCCCGCGCTTCCCACGGGAAAGCGTTGAGGGCACGTAGGGTTTTGGCGTGCGGGTGATTTCGGCGGCATCGACGGATCTGTTCGTCGGGCCGCCGGACGCGCCGCTGCAACTGGTGCGGGTCGCCTACACCGACGGCGCAGGCACGGTGCGCGTCGACGGCGACGGTCTGAGCGGGCACGCCCCGGTCCCCGCCGGTGACGGCAGCGTCGATATTCCGGTGACAGTGGCCGACCCCGTCGTCGGCCAGCACCGCGACGCCCGCGTCGTCGAGAGCGACAACGTCACCCCGTTCGACTTCACCGTCGCCGAACCCGGCTGGACGATGTACATGATCAGCCACTTCCACTACGACCCGGTGTGGTGGAACACCCAGGCGGCCTACACCAGCGTGTGGACCGAGGATCCGCCTGGCCGCGCCCGCCAGACCAACGGCTTCGACCTGGTGCGCGCACACCTCGAAATGGCCCGCCGCGAACCGGAATACAAGTTCGTGCTCGCCGAAGTCGACTACCTCAAACCATACTGGGACACCCACCCCGAGGACCGCGCCGACCTGCGCCGCTTCCTCACCGAGGGCCGCATCGAAATCATGGGCGGCACCTACAACGAGCCAAACACCAACCTCACCAGCCCAGAGACCACGATCCGGAACTTCGTGGCGGGCATGGGATTTCAACACGGTGTGCTGGGTGCGTCACCGCGGACCGCTTGGCAGCTCGACGCGTTCGGGCACGACCCGCAGTTCCCCGGCATAGCCGCCGACGCCGGTTTGACCTCGAGCTCCTGGGCGCGCGGGCCGCATCACCAGTGGGGGCCGATGGCCGGCGACGGTGATCCCGAGCGGATGCAGTTCTCCAGCGAATTCGAGTGGATCGCCCCGTCCGGGCGCGGCCTGCTGACGCACTACATGCCCGCGCACTACTCGGCGGGATGGTGGATGGACTCCGCCGCCACGCTCGAGGAGGCGTCGACGGCGACCTACGAGCTGTTCGCCTCGCTGAAAAAGGTTGCGCTGACCCGCAACGTGTTGTTGCCGGTGGGCACCGACTACACGCCACCGAACAAGTGGGTCACCGAGATTCACCGCGACTGGAACGCCCGTTACACCTGGCCGAAATTCGTGTGCGCGTTACCGCGCGAGTTCTTCGCCGCCGTGCGCGCCGAGCTGACCCGTTGCGGTATCGACGCGTCGCCGCAAACCCGGGACATGAACCCGATCTACACCGGTTGCCACGTGTCCTACATCGACACCAAACAGGCCAACCGTGCCGCCGAGAACGCGGTGCTGGACGCGGAGAAGTTCGCGGTGTTCGCCGGGCTGCTCGGCGGTGCGACGTATCCGCAGGCCGCGCTGGCGAAGGCGTGGGTGCAGCTGGCCTACGGCGCCCACCATGACGCGATCACCGGCTCGGAGTCCGACCAGGTGTACCTCGACCTGCTGACCGGGTGGCGCGACGCGTGGGAGCTGGGCACCACCGCCCGCGACAACGCGTTGGCCCTGTTGTCCAGCGCGGTCGAGGGGCCCGTCGTGGTGTGGAACACCCTGGCGCACAAGCGGACCGACATCGTCAGCGCGTGGCTCGCCGAGCCGGTGACGGCCGGGGCGCAGGTGGTGGACGCCGACGGCGCAGCGTTGCCGACTCAGGTCGCGGGTTGTCGCGTCAGTTGGCTGGCGCGCGATGTGCCGTCGCTGGGTTGGCAGTCGTATCGGCTGGAACCTGGTGCCGACGCCGACGGCTGGGAGCCGTTGGCCGGCACCACCATCGGCAACGAGCACTACCGGCTCACGGCCGATCCGGCCCGCGGCGGCGGTGTCGCGTCGCTCATCGAGGCGGCATCAGGTCGCGAGCTGATCGCCGGCGGTCGGGTCGGTAACGAACTGGCTGTCTACGACGAGTATTCGGCGCATCCCGAGGCCGGAGAGGGTCCGTGGCATCTGCTGCCGAAGGGGCCGGTGGTCGCGTCCTCGGCCGGCGCCGCCGACGTGCAGGCGTATCGCGGCCCGTTGGGCGAGCGCCTCGTCGTGCACGGCCAGATTTCAGATGTGCTGCGCTACAAGCAGACCCTGACGCTCTGGCACGGCGTGGCGCGGGTGGACTGCCAGACGACCATCGACGAGTTCACCGGCGCCGATCACCTGCTGCGGGTGCGCTGGCCGTGTCCGGTGCCCGGTGCGCTGCCGGTCAGCGAGGTCGGCGATGCGGTGATCGGACGGGGGTTCGGCTTGCTGCACGACGGCGACGCCGCCGTCGACTCGGCGAAACACCCGTGGACACTGGACAACCCGGCATACAGCTGGTTCGGGTTGTCTTCGGCGGCGCGGGTGCGCGTCGGCGACGGTGTGCGTGCGGTGTCGGTCGCCGAGGTGGTGGCGCCGACGGAGGCGGAGTCGGCGGGGCTGGCGCGTGAACTGGTCGTCGCGCTGGTGCGGGCAGGCGTCACCGCGACGTGCAGCAGCGCGGACAAGCCGCGTTACGGTGATCTCAGCGTCGACTCCAACCTGCCCGACGCGCGGATTGCGCTCGGCGGGCCCGACGAGAACGCCTTCACCGCCGCGGTTTTGGCCGAGGCCGATCCGGTGTATACCGAGGAGCTCAACCGGCAGCTGTACGCCGCGGGTTCGGCCAGGGTGTGGGTGCCGCCGACCGCACCGCTGGCCGACACCTGGGTGCCCGGCGCCGACCTGCGTCACGCGCGGGCGCTGCCCGTGCTCGTCGTGGCGGGATCCGCGCTGGACGCGCAGGTCGCGGAGTTGGCGGCGGATCTCCGTGATTTCGAAATCACCGTCGACCAGGCCGTGGCGCCGGAACTCGAGCCGTTCGAAGCGCGCACCGTCGCGGTGCTCAACCGCGGGATGCCCGGATTCGCAGTCGAAGCCGACGGCACCTTGCACATGTCGCTGATGCGGTCGTGCACCGGGTGGCCGTCGGGAACCTGGATCGACCCGCCACGGCGCACCGCGCCCGACGGCTCCAACTTTCAGCTGCAGCACTGGACGCACACCTTCGACTACGCGGTGGTCTCCGGCGACGGTGACTGGCGCGAGGCCGATCTGCCGTCGCGTAGTGCGGAGTTCTCTCATCCGCTGCAGGCGGTCACCGAGAAGGCGTACACGACGAGTGGATTGCCTGCGACGGGTTCGCTGTTGGAGGTCGAGCCCGCAGGCAAGGTTCGGCTCGCTGCGATGAAAGCGGCCGGCAACCCCCTGGAGTCCGGAAGCAGTAAGCGGGTACACCCCTCGGAAAGTGTTGCCCTCCGGCTCGTCGAAACATGCGGTGAGACAGTCGATGTCACGGTGCAGTCCGGGCTGCGGCGGGTGTCGGGCGCGGTGCGTGTCGACCTGCTCGAACAGCCGAAGTCGTCGGAGCCCGACGAGCTGACCCTGCACGGCTACGAGATCGCCACCGTGCAGGCCCAGCTCAACCTGCCGCGGGTACTCGACGCCGAGCACACCGAGCTGGCGCCCGACGCCGAGGCGGCGCAGCCGCTGTACGCCCGGTACTGGCTGCACAACCGCGGACCGGCTGCGCTCGGCGGAATGCCCGTCGTCGCCCACCTGCACCCGCAGGCCGTCGGTGCCGAGCCGAATGCACCTGTTTCGCTACGTCTTACCGCAGCTAGCGACTGCAGCGACGCGGTGCTGCACGGCAAGGTCCGGCTGCGCTGCGCCGCAGGCTGGACCGTCGAGCCCGCCGAGCTGTCGTTCATGCTGCCGTCCGGCGAGTACCTCGACGCCGAGGTGACCGTGACGCCACCGTCTGCCGTCGCAGCGGGGCTGTACCCGGTGCGCGCGGAGTTGGCGCTCACCGGCAGCCATCCCTCGATGCCGTTGTCGTGGCGTCAGGCGGTCGAGGACGTGTGTGTGGTGTCGGTCGCCGCGGCCCCCGACGACAAGGTGCTGCGGTGGGTGAGCGAGCCGGCGCCGGTCGACGTCGCTGCCGGTGAAACGGCCTGGCTCACCGCCACCGTGGGCAGCGACGCGCACGCCGACCTCGCGGTCGAGGCGCATCTGATCAGCCCGTGGGGAACGTGGGAGTGGCTGGGGCCTGCTGCTATTGGGGTCGAGCTGCCGGCGCGCGGCACGGTGGATCTCGACTTCGAAGTCGCGCCGCCGGGATGGCTGGAGCCCGGGGAGTGGTGGGCGCTGATCCGTGTCGGTGGTGCGGGAAGCCTGCTGTATTCGACGGCGGTGAAGGTGGTGGTGCGGTGAACGTGGCGACGGTCGACGGGGTACCTGTCGAGGTCGAGGAGATCGACGCGCGGGAGGCTCAGCTTCGGGCGGCCCTGCTCGCGGCGTCGCTGCCGCGGCCAGGCACCAGCGAGGGGCGACAACTGCGCCGCTGGTTGACCCAGCTGCTGGTGACCGAACGCGTCGTCGCGGCCGAAGCCCGAGTGGCGGGGCTCAGCGCGGACGGGGCGCCGACCGAAGTGGACCTGCTGCCCGACACGGTGACGCGTCTGGAGATCGGCAGCGTCGCGGCGTCGGTGCTCGCCGACCCGTTGGCTCGCGCCGTGTTCGCAAGCGTCACCGCAGACGTCGACGTGACGGCCGAGGACGTCGCGTCGTACCGCGAACGAAACCCCCTGCGGTTCAAGGATGCCGACGCGGTCGCCGACCACCTGCGTGGGGCGGCCCGGCGTCGGGCGTTCCGGCGGTGGCTGGACGCACGCTGCGCGGCCGTCGTCGAACTCGCCCCGGGATACGAGCACCCCGGTGACCCGCGTCAGCCCGACAACACCCACCGGCACTGATGACAACGCTGGCGATCGACATCGGCGGCACGAAGATCGCCGTGGGCCTCGTCGACGACGACGGCACCCTGGTGCACCAGGGCAGGCTGCCGACGCCCGAAGGAGACGCGGAGACGGTCTGGGCGGCCGTCGACGCGCTGATCGACGACGCGCTCACGGCGGCAGGCGGCCGGGTGCGCGGGGCCGGTATCGGATGCGGCGGGCCGATCGACCTGTCGGCTGGCACCGTCAGCCCGATCAACATCGTTGAGTGGCAACGCTTTCCCATTGCCGACCGGGTGGCGGCGGTGGTCGACGCCCCGGTGCGGCTGCACAATGACGGGTTGTGCATGGCGTTGGGGGAGCGGTGGCGCGGCGCGGGCCGGGGCGCGCCGTTCATGCTCGGCATGGTGGTGTCCACCGGTGTCGGCGGTGGGTTGGTGCTCGACGGCGCGCCCTACGGCGGACGCACCGGCAACGCCGGGCACGTCGGCCACGTCGTCGTCGACCCCGGCGGCGCGCCGTGCAGTTGTGGCGGACACGGCTGCGTCGAGACGATCGCGGCGGGCCCGCGGATGGCGCAGTGGGCACGTTCGCAGGGCTGGCAGGCGCCCGTCGACGCCGATGCCAAGGAGCTCGCCGACGCTGCCGAAGCGGGTGACGCGATTGCGCTGCAGGCGTTTCGCCGCGGCGCGACGGCCGTCGCCGCCATGATCGCGTCGGTGGGCGCCGTGTGCGATCTGGACCTTGTCGTCATCGGTGGTGGGGTGGCGAAGTCCGGTGCATTGCTCTTCGACCCGGTGCGCGAGGCGCTCGCCTCCTATGCCGGGTTGGAGTTCCTGCACGGCCTGCGGGTGGTCCCGGCGGAGTTGGGTGGCGAGGCCGGGCTCGTCGGCGCGGCCGCATTGGTGATTTCGGCGCGCTAACGGACGCTGGCGGGCTGTGAGCGCGCCGAAGTGGCAGTGCGCGTTCCATCATCTGGAACGCGTCATGCGTAGATGCGGACGGTCCTGGCCATACTTCACTTGGTTGATTCAGCTGTTTTGCTTCTATTTTGTCGTGCAAGCAGATTCGAAGGACGTCGAATATGGCACTGACCCAGGATGGGATCATGGAAGTCCCGGGATTGTTGAGCCGGTACGTGCGACTGGCCAGTGGTTGCAAGGCGCATTACGTCACCGCTGGCGAGACGGGTCCCTCCGTGCTGCTGTTGCATGGCGGTATTCCCGGGTCCTCAGGCATTGCCGGTTGGCGGTATATGGCCCCATTTCTGGGGGCCAACGGCTTTCGCGTCTACTGCCCCGATTTCCCGGGCTACGGGCTTACCGGGCAGTACGAGGATGCCTATCCACCCGACGAGGCGGGGCATGTCGATTTTCTGCATGACTTTGTCACGACGATGTGTCTGGATAAGTTCCATATCAGCGGCAATTCGATGGGGTGCACGAACTCCGTTAATTACGTGACTGCCCATCCCGAACGGATCCTGAGCTACGCGCTGATCGCCGGAAGCATCGGAGACATCGTTCCCACCGCCGAGTTGATCGGCCGAGATAGCAGGTCTGCTTCAGAACGGCCCAACCTCGCAGCATTCGACGGCAGCGCCGGCTCCATGAGAGCTTTGATGGAAGCCATCATCTTGGATCCGTCGAAAATCACCGACGACCTCGTTTCGATGCGCACCACAATCGCCAATATGCACTCCCCGCACTACTTGGAGAAACGGATGCACGCGGCGATGGGCCAGGTCGCTTTGGACAGCGCTCTTCGGCTCAGCACCAAGGGACGCTTCGACAAGATGACGATTCCCGGAATCTATCTATACGGCACCAAGGACGTGCTCTTCCCGCACACCGTCGCCGGATATGCCCAGGAAGACGCATTGCCAAATGTGCAGTTCTTCTACCCTGAGGAAACCGGCCATCAGGGCCAGACCGATCAGCCGGAGCTGTTCAACAGGGTCTTCTTGGAGTTCTTCCGCGATGGAAAAGTCACCTGGGAAACCGCGCAGGCAGCCGGCATCTCCACCCGCCGTCCCGCGTTACCCGGTCTGGTTTCGCTACCCGACACCGTCACCGCCTGAACGCCCTCGTGCCGCAGTCGCTGGACTGTGCGATCGGTTCCGGCTTCTGGAACGTCAGCGTTGCTTGAGGAGCTCCGATGAGATTTCCTGGGTTGGATTTGGAGAAGCAAGCACGCAGTTACTATCTTGATCCTGTTAGAGGAATTCGCCACGGACGCGACGTCAATGATATCGATATCAACCTGGTCCACCCATAACCAGAACTTGGCTCTCAGCCAGGACCACCGGGTCGACGACGGCCCGTGTCCCACGGCGCTCCGCTCAGCACTTTGAGGCGATGCGCGTGACACGTGGCAGCGAACAAGGCAACGAGGACAATGCTTCCCGCGCGAAGAAAACCTCGGACCAGACCCGCAGGGATCTTCTGATCGCCGCTGGACGGCGATTCGCACGAGCCGGCTATAGCGCCGTGCGACTCAAGGACATCGCCGACGACGTCGGAGTCACCGCGCCTTTGGTGATTCGCTATTTCGGGTCCAAAGAAGCTATCTTCCGCGAAATTATCACCGCCCAAACGGGTCTCGAAATCGAAGCCGCTGACCTCGACGGACCAATCGAGTCCCTCGGCATCCGGTTGGCCCGCACCTTTGTCGCGTACTGGGTAGATCGCGACATCAACTACCCGGCAATCGCGCTAATTCGTTCCCTTGACTTCGAAGACGGTAAAGAGCTGTTCGAGGCCCAATTCACAAAGCGACTCGTCGAGCCGCTTGCCCGTGTCCTGGCCGGTCCAGATCGGAACCTCAAGGCAAGGCTGATTGCGTCACAGGCGATGGGAGTCTTCCTTTTTGGATTGGGAACAATCCTGGAACCGGATGTCAGGACGCTCAGTGACCGCGAGCTAAGCCGCCTCGTGACGCTGCATGGAGCGGCGCTGCAAGCCATCATTGACACCTGACCTCACCCGCCGCCCGTAAGAGCTATCCCAGCAGCGTGCAGGTGAGTCGACCGGCCGAGGACCGAACTGCTCAGCTAAAGGCTCGCCGACGTCAGCCGCGACCCGAGAGCTGCGGACGCCTCATTCAACAGGGAAGCAAAGCGGCGCAATTTCAAGCGAGGCACCGACGATGTGATGGACAAGGCGCCGATCGGGGTGTTGTCGCGACGGTGCATGATTGGAACTGCCACACAGACCAGTCCCGGCCGAAACTCTTCGATCTCGACAGCGACGCCATCGTTGCGTGCCCGTGCCAGATCGCGTCCCAACAGATCCGGGTTGACGATAGTCCGGTGGGTAAACCGTTGCAGTGTCCCCGAAATCACCTGATCCATAGCCTCATCCGGCGAGTGCGCCAACAGTGCTTTGCCCAGGGCGGTGCAGTGAGCCGGCCGGCGTGATCCGACGGCAGTCGGGCACGGCGTGGCGTAATGCTGAAACAACTTCTCGAGATAGAGCACCGAGCCGTTGTGCAACACGGCGAGGTGGACGGTCTCGTGCGTCTGTTGCGCGAGCTCGACCATGAACGGAACCGCGGTCTCCCGGAGCCCACCGGGCCGACACGCTGCCACCAGGTTGCCAATCTCAAAGGCGTGTTCGGACAGGGCGTATCGATCGCCGATCCGCTTGACGTAATTCTGCTTGACCAGAATTGACAGTAGCCGGTGTGCGGTCGACTTGGGCAGATCGGCACCCGCTGCCAGTTCGCTCACGCCTAGCACGGAGCGGGGACCCGCGAACGCGTCCAGCAACGCAAGTGCTCGACTGGACGAGCTGCTCTGCGCTGTCGAAAGACAATCCATCATGATCCTCGTTATCGACTCGAACCCGATGTAAACGGCGGTTCAATTGAAGGTATAGCCGACCCGCGAGGATGTCAATGGCCCGATCAGCAACTACGCAAACATTCGCCGGGCCACGCGTCGGCGCAGCTCAGCGCCGCGATAGCAGGTGTGCGGCGGCTTGCCGGCGAGGTGGCCTCACGGGATGTCGATGAAGACTTGCCCGTTCTCGACCTTCGTCGCGTACGTAGCCAGCGGCTCCGTGGCGGGCGGGTTGAGCGCTTTACCGGTGCGTAGACAGAACCGCGCCATGTGCCACGAGCATTCGACCTCGGCGCCTTCGATGTAACCGTCCTCGGCCAGAGAGGCTTCGGCGTGAGTGCACATCTCGCCGGTCGCGAGAAATTCGCCATCGATGTTGAACACCGCGATAGGAGCGTTCACGTCGACGCTCAACGCTTCCCCCGGGGCGATGTCTTCCGCGGCGCATACCCGAATCCAAGTCATTGCCATGAGGAAATCGCATTGTTCGATCGGATGAAATCACGATGTTCCGGCGAGCGGAACCCCACCAAGGGACTGCAAGCTTAGGCGCGAGTGTGCGACATCTGCGCCCGGCCTTCACCAGCCACACGGGCGCGCAGTTCCGTTCGGTGGAACGCGATGCTTCCGCCCCCGAATGGGAGTCCTTACGCTCTCCCCGCATGCCCTGTTAGACGGGCGATGCGCTGGAACACGAACACGCTCGAGCCGCTCGAGTATCGAAGCGACGCGGCCCGCCAGCAGCCATCGCGCTGGACGGTCGGTCCTGCCGGCGACAGACAGCTTCTGGCATTCACACATGCATTCGCAGTCAGACACCATCACGGAAAGGGCAGACGATGGCCAGATTTCGGGTGGGCGTGATGGACCCAATTGTTGCGGCTCGCCGAACGGCTGGTGGGGCTACGCGGGCGAATTATCTGGCTGCACTCGCTAACGGCGTCGACTCGTTTTGGGTTCCTGACCACTTGAACGCGGTATTCCCACGGTCGTTGTGGAAGCAGAAGTATTGCGGGGCAACGAGGCTAATACCATCGATTGACGCAAGTATGGAGCCGTGGACCATGCTCGGCCACATCGCCGCCCGTAACCGACTCGGTCGGATGCGTCTGGGCGTGGGTGTGACCGACACCGGTCGACGCAACCCGGCCATCACCGCACAGGCTGCCGCGACACTTCACCTACTGACCGGTGGACGGGCGATTCTTGGGATCGGCCCGGGTGAGCGAGAAGGTAGCGAACCCTACGGTGTCGACTGGTCCACGCCGGTCGCACGGTTCGAGGAGGCGATGGCCACCGTTCGCGCACTGTGGGATTCGGGTGGCGAACTCGTCAACCGGGACTCGCCCTACTTCCCGCTGCGCAACGCACTGTTTGATCTCCCGCCCTATCGCGGGAAGTGGCCCGAGATCTGGATCGGAGCCCACGGACCGCGCATGCTGCGCGCGGCAGGACGCTACGGAGACGCGTATTTCCCAGCGTTCCCACACCGTCCAGAAGATTACGCGCAACGCTTGGAAGCCGTCCGGACGGCGGCCTCCGACGCCGGTCGCGACCCGATGTCCATCATCCCGGCCGTGGGTCTGTTCGTCATCACCGGTCGCAGCCGGGACGACGTGGATGAAGCGCTGACGTCCGAAGTTATGAAGGCAAGCGGGCTGAATGCCTCTGACGAGATCTTTGTTCGCCACGGTACCCAGCATCCCTTGGGTGCTGGCTTCTCGGGTTCGCAGGATCTGCTGCCCCATGAGATCGACGAGCAAACGGCGTTGTCCCTCGTGGCTGACATCCCAATGTCGCTGATGCGGGAAATCTACCTCGCCGGAACACCCGACGAGGTCGTCGAGCAAGCAGAGCAGTGGCGCGATTGTGGAGTCCAATACATGGTGCTGTTCAATCTGAGCATCATGCAACCCAGCTTGCGCAAGGGATTAGCATCGCTGATGCCGTTCAATCAGATCGTCCGGCGGCTCAAGAGGAGCTGGTAAGTCTGCGACGAAATGCGCTGGTTCGCAACGGCATATAGGTGACGGAAAGTTTCCACCAGAAAGGTCGAGCCCAGTTCCACCCGGCGGAACACATGGCTCCCGCCGTCACATGCGGGTACCTAAACTTCAGCGGCATGACGTGGTGGACAGGCGAATCGTTGCACGTTGCCGAACGGTTGATCGGGGCCGCGGGAGAACAAAATGATTGATATGGCCAAGCTTATCGATCCCGCGGCCGGGACGGTGGCTGCGGGTATTTTCGCCGATGAACAGATCTATCAGCGGGAGTTGGAACAGGTCTGGCCCCGTGTTTGGGTGTTTCTCGCCCACGACTGCATGCTTCCCAAACCCGGCTCCTATCTTCAGAACTACATCGGCGAGGACCCGATCTTGGTGGTCCGCCAGAAGGACGGCTCTGTCAAGGCGTTCCTGAATCAGTGCCGGCACCGCGGAATGCGGATATGCCGCGCAGATGCAGGGACCGCTAAGGCGTTCATGTGCTCATTTCACGGATGGACCTATGGCACCGATGGTCAGCTGATCAATGTGCCACACGAAGACTCGGCATACGGCCCGGGATTCGACCGGTCACGTTTCGGCGCAGTGATGGTGCCCCGGTTGCGCAACTACAAGGGGTTCTGGTTTGGCTGCTGGGACAAAGACGCCCCCGACCTGGTCGAATATTTGGGTGATGCGGCCTGGTACCTCGATGGCTATGTCGACCGCTGGGAAGGCGGCGTGGAAGCTGTCGCGGTTCACAAATGGGTTCTGTCGGCGAACTGGAAGTTCAATGTGGAACAGCCAACCAGCGACATGCAACACGCCGAAATCACCCACGTGTCCGCGGTCTATGCGATGGCCAACGGTGAAGTCGTGGTGCCAACCGGCCCGGAAGGTGTCCTGGAACTGAAGGGGCGTCAGTACTTCACGCCGTTTGGACATGGCGGCGCGTGGCTGGACACCGACGAGTCCACACCAGGCTTCGAGACTCCAGAACTCATCGCCTGGGAGAAGGCGAACAAGGACGCGATCGTCGAACGTCGCGGCAGCTTCCGGTCCATCCGGCCCGCCGGCCACTCGAACATCTTCCCGAACTTCATGTATCTGGGGAACGGCACCATGCGGGTCACCCATCCCCGGGGACCGGGGGAGATGGAGATTTGGGCCTGGACGTTCGTACCCAAGGCTGCGCCGAGCGAAGTCAAGGAAGCAATGCGCATCGACGTGATGCGCACGTTCTCGCCGGGAGGAATGTTCGAACAGGACGATGCCGAGAACTGGCATGAGATGCAGCACATCCTTCGGGGGTCGAAGGCGCGTGCCCAACGATTCAGCTACCCGATGCGCAACGTCGCCCCGGCTGTCGATCAAGATGGATATCCCGGTGCCACAACCGCACATCCGTTCTCTGACAACGCCGCGCTGAACATGTACGACTTCTACGCCGACCTCATGTCGGGGATGAACTGGGACGACATCAAAGCCAAGCGAGCGGTATCGCCGGACAAGACAAGCTGCGTTCAAGGCAGGCCCGCCGACGAGGTGCGAAATCAGGGCACCGCATGACCTCGACGCACGCGACCATGACGACCGTCGACTACGCCACCAAGGACGCGATCCGCGACTTTCTCTACTATGAAGCCGAACTGCTCGATGACTTGAGATTCGGCGAATGGCTGGGGATCCTCGACGAATCCATCATGTACTGGGCCCCCGTGCGAACGAATCGAACGTTCCGCGACAGGGAGTTCGAGTGGCAAGAGTTCGGGACTTCGGCGTACTTCGAGGAAACCCATGAATTCCTCGAGCAGCGGGTTCGTCGCCTGGAAACGCACATGGCTTGGGCCGAGGAGCCGGCGTCGCGCACGCGGCATCTGATCACTAACGTTCGTGTCGCGGCCGAAGCAAACCCCGGAAGCTACCGGGTGAAGTCCAACTTTCTCGTCTACCGGAGCCGCGGTGAACGTGACCAGGACGTCATCACCGGAGAGCGCCGTGACGTCCTTGTCAAGGCTGACGATTGCCCTGCCGGATTTCGGCTCAAGCATCGCGAAATCCGATTCGACATGTCGACGATCCTGGTCAAGAACCTCAGTAGTTTCTACTGAGCAATCACCGCACTGAAAGTGAAACACGATGAAGCCCACTAAACTTGTGAAGGTCGGGGTTGTTGTCCGAGATCTCGACGCCGCCCTCGACAGCTACGCCAAGGTCTTCGGCATCGACTCGTGGGTCGTCAATGACTACACCGACGACCGGCTGTCGAATATGGTCGCTCATGGCCGTCGCTCTGCTGGTACGTTCCGGTCCGCCGTGGGTGACACCCGGCCACCGGGCGAGGGCTGCACACCCCTCGGGGCGCCGTATCGTCCCGTCACTTTCGAACTGGTGCAGCCTGTCTCAGGTGAATCTGTCTTCAATGAGTTTCTTCGGACCCGAGCCGGGGAGGGAATCTGCTTTCTGACCGTGCAAGCGGATCGGCCCGAGGACAGCGCAACCGACGCGATTGACCAGCACTTCGCCGACCTCCGAATCGCTGACTCCTTCGCATTCACGGTAGATGGGCGAACGAAGCGCCGGTTCTGGGACACCCAGCGACACCTCGGCGGGTTCTTTCTCGAGGTGTTGACCGAGGACCTCGAGATTGACGGTCAGCACCTTCGCCCGGCCGCAGCGTCGTCCGCTGGTGGGCCGACTGTTCCGGTCCAAGGCGTCTCACATTTCGGTGTGGTGGTTCCGGATGTTGTCGCCGTACTTCCGAACTACAGCCGCATCTTCGGAATCGACCAGTGGGCGATGCAGAGTTGGGAGACCGAACCCGGCAGGTTAGACGCACCGCACTACCGTGGCGAGGCCGTGAACCACGCATACTTCACCGGCACCGGCATCGGTGAAGATTTCGGCTTCGAAGTGATTCAGCCGACATCGGGGCCAAGCCACTACGGCCAAGAATTCATGGCTCACCGGGGTCCCGGAATTCATCACATCCTGACCTATATGACCGACTCGGAGCAGGATTGGGCGACCGTCGGGCAATCCTTCGAAAAGGCCGGCGCAGAGGTTTGTATGGGGTCGGAAATGGGCCACGGGGCAGGAGTGTTCGCCTACCACGACACCTTTGAGCAACTACACGGCTTCCTCGTCGAAACGGTGCTGGTGCGCCCCGAACTCGCCGCCGGCGCTCCACCGCCGTTCGACTACGTCGTCAACTTCGCCGAGACCGTTGGAGTGTGAGGCTGACATGCTCAGGGTGCTCCATGAATATCAGGCTGGCGACCATACGCAGTTACTCGAGGAAACGACTCGCATGCGTGGTGAAGTCGGTTGCCGGAGTGCAGAACTCTACCGATCCATCGGCAGCGCAGCGAGCTTCGCGCTCGCTACCGTGTGGGAGGATGAGCCGGCATACTGGCGGTGGTGGGCCGGTGTCGTCGGAGGGTCATATCCCAACCTGTTCTCATTGGTTTCCACGGGCCAGCCCAGTGAGTTCTACCACCAGCAGGGATTCCAGCTGGCTGACTCTGTCTGGGCGCCAGCTGATTTAGACGAAGGAGCTCGCAAGATCTTCTGGCCGGCACGCGGACCGGTGCGGATTATCATCGAAACGGCATTTGAGGCGTCGGAAGCGTTGCGCGGTGGACTGCTCGCCGATGTCGCGGAGACCAGAAGGGAGCCGGGATGTGTGGCATACGACTGGTTGGAAAATGTCGAGCTCCCCGGCCATCTGCTGCTGCTGGAATTATGGTCTGACCAGGTGATCTACGACCGTCATTGGGCGATACGGCTGAGCACTGCGGGTTTCCGTGGCAACCCTCCGCCGATGGTGGCACCGCAGCGCGGTGCCTTGACCGCGGAGTTCTACCGCCACCAGCAATTTCGTCATCAGTACGACCGCTGGATGCCTGATGAGGTGTCGTTGTATGCGACTGCCGTCAGCTGGCCGGCGAGCTAGGCCTGGAGAGCACGTTGCCTATTTCTCGGCCGCGGCGACAACACCGCCGCCCGCAACTCGACATCGACTTGAGCAGCCGTGAGAGTCTGCGTAATCCACAACAAACCTATCGCGCGATCCGGGAGGCTGGTTCGGTCGTCTGGTTGCCCCGTCACCGAGTGTGGGCGATGGGCAGGTTTGCCGATGTCCGCTCGACGCTGAAAGATGACCAGCGCTACAGCTCGAGCAACATCTCGTTGAACCCGATCCTGAATCCGCTTGCGCGGCAAGGCACGTTGGCCAGCGACGGCGAAGCTCATACCCGGCGTCGCAAGGTCTTGATGCATTCACTTGCTGCCAAGGCGTTGGTCGATGCCGAACCGATCATCGACCGGACAGCGGACGCGGTCGTCGAGGATCTTCTCACCAGGCCCTCATTCGACGGTGTGCAGGACTTCGCAGCTCGTCTCCCCGTCAGCGTCGTCGCCGACCTGGTCGGTATTCCGGTGACAAGCGACCAGCTGCTGCGATGGGGCAGGGACATCTTCGACAGCAATGCGGGCATCCGAAATGTGCGGGGATGGAAAACGTCGCTCAGGTCGTTCAGCGTGTTTGTCTATACCGCACGCCTACGAAGGTCGCAGATGCGTTCCAATGGCTGGGCCGCCTCGGTTCTGGACGCTGCCGACCGAGGCGAGATCGGTCCTATTGAAGCCAGAAATCTGATCATGGATTTCGCGATTCCCAGCCTGGACACCACGTTGTTGGCCACCGCCGAGATGCTGTGGAGCCTCGGCCGTCAGCCCGAAGCGTGGCAGGCCCTGCGTCGTCAACCGGAACTGGTGCCTGCCGCGGTGATGGAGTCGGTCCGCCTCGCATCGCCGGTGCGATTCTTCGTCCGCACTGTCACCGAGGACCACGATATCGACGGCGTCGCCCTTCACGCCGGCGACCGCATCGCCACGATTTTCGCC
The DNA here is from genome assembly GCF_019645835.1 of Mycolicibacterium holsaticum DSM 44478 = JCM 12374. NCBI lineage: Bacteria > Bacillati > Actinomycetota > Actinomycetes > Mycobacteriales > Mycobacteriaceae > Mycobacterium > Mycolicibacterium holsaticum. The sequence continues at coordinate 4,501,191 of NZ_CP080998.1, read as the reverse complement.
TCGGCCAATATGGATGACACCCAGTTCCCCGAGCCGGAGCGGTTCAGCCTCGAGCGTCGCGGCAGCCACGTCGGGTGGGGGTTCGGGGCCCACGCATGTGTGGGAATGCACTTGTCGAGAATCGAAATGACTGCACTACTGCGCGCGATGCTTCCACGCGTCGAACACATCGAAGTGTCAGGAGCGCACCGGCTCCTGAACAACGGGCTTCAGGGCTACTCGCGATTTCGCGCGGCGTTCAGACCGGTCAGCTGACCTGTCCGATCCCGTCCATAACCGTCAACTGCCCGGCATCCAGCTCAACAGCCATAGCCGCGACGCTGCGCTCCAGCTCTTCGGCTGTCTCGGGACCAACGATCGCGCTGGCGACCGCGGGCCGCGACAACAGCCAGCGGATCGCCAGATGAGCTGGTGCATAGCCCCATTCAGTGGCGAGGAGTTGAAGTTTCGTCGCGGCGTTGCGCTGGTCAGGGGTGTAGTCGAACGGCAAACCCCACCGCTTCAGGCCGCTGTAACGACGGTCCATCACCTCGGTACCAGCCAGCGCCCCACCCGCCAACGGGCTGAAGCACGTTAACGATAGGTTTAAATCTAGTGCCGCAGGAACCACGTCGGCCTCGACCTCACGCTGGAGCAAGTTGTACCACACCTGGTTGAGAACTGGTCGAGCGAGGTGGTCGCGGTCGGCGATCATGACGGCCTTCGTCATTTGCCACCCGGGGTAGGTCGAGAGCGCGACGTAGCCCACCTTGCCTTGGTGGACAAGGTCGTCCATGGCTCGCAATGTCTCATCGAGAGCGGCTTCCTGACACGGATGGTGTAGGTGGTAAATATCGATATGGTCGGTACCGAGTCGACGCAGGCTCTGCTCGGCCTCGCGCATGATGTGGTACCTGCTCAGCCCCGCATCGTTCACGCCGTCACCCACCGGTTCAGAAACCTTGGTGCAGATGACTACGTCATCACGCAGGCCTTTGACCGCGCGGCCGAGCAGCTCCTCTGCATGGCTACGCTGCGCGGCCGCCGGAAGGCCGTCGCGATCGAAGGCCGCCCGATTCCCATAGGTATTTGCGCAGTCGAAGAGGTTGATACCCAGCTCCACCGCGGTCCGGACGACGGTATCACAGGCGTCTTCGGCCGGTGCGAGCCCGAAAAGCGCTGTTCCCAAGGCGATCCTGGACACACGCAGCCCGGTTTGCCCGACCAGCGCATACTGCATCTTCTAACCTTCCCGCTGTGGCTGAGCGTCGAGCGTTGTGCACCGCGTGGCCTGTGGCTACTCCGGAACCTTGCCTGACAGCCTCTTTGGCATCCCGGCGACCTGCGTGGCTGCCGATCTCAGCCGCATCATCCGACCGACGGCTGCGCCGGCATAGAATCGATGATCTGCTGCATCGGATCACTGCCATCGGGCAGCCGGTGGCCCCAGAAGCTGATTTTGTCGTAGTAGCCGATGGTGTGGGTGGTGTCATCGACCTCGCGGCCACCACACGCGTATTCGATAGCCAACCCCGACGGGCTCGAACAGTAGAACGACAGCATGTGGTCATTGGAGTGCCGGCCGAGGCTGAGCTGGAGGGCGCCGGCATCCAGCACTCGGTCTAGCGCTCTGCCCACGCTGTCGATGTCGCTGACCTGAAGCATGATGTGTTGCAGCGCGACCGGCATTCCCATGGATCCGCTGAACGCAAGAGAGTGATGCCGGGAGTTCGGTGAGGTGAAGGTGGTCGTCAGCGGACCGACAGTGATCACATCGCTGACCCGGAAGCCAAGCAGGTTGATGTAGAAGTCGTAAGTATCGTCGGGCTCAGGAACCAGAAGCACCACATGTCCGAGGCCTTGCGTGCCAGTGACGAACTGGACGTTGCGTGGCGAGACAAAGTTCGCCTGCTCTGTTCTCGCGCCGTAAAAGAACTCCAAAGGAACACCATTGGGGTCCTTCGCCTGGAACAACTGTAGAACGCGTCGATGTGCAGCCACCTCGGGCGCGTCCTTGACGACTACACCGGCCGCAGCGAGGCGGGACTTGAGATTTTCGAAATCGTCCCGACTCGCTACCTCGAATCCCAGCGCGCCGATCCCACCGTCGACGCCATGCTCGACAGCGATGCGCCAACTGCGCTCATCCAGACGCAGGTACAACGTCTCGAGTTCTGGGTTGGGCGCGGGTTGGCTACCAACCTGCAAACCCAAGACGGACTCGGCGAACTCACGCCAGGCGGTCAGATCCTTTGCCGTTATGACGACGTACCCCAGGGCAGCGACTTCGCTTTTCACCATCCGCCTCCAGTTGTGGTTGATGGCTAGCACCATAAATCGCAAGCGCGCCCCCGCCTCGCAGCCGGTTCCGATAGGCGGAACGCGGCCGATGACCCGATCTGACGGCAAGCTCAATACTGTGGCGGTGGCACAGCTTGGGCAAACGGGTTCACCACTTGGTGGCCTGCAGCGGCGGACAAGTAATCACCGGTCCAATAGGTCGGCAGCTCGGCGTGTGCCTGCCCCCGCAACGTCGTTGGTTTCCGAAGTGCTTGCCGCGGGCTACGTTTCGCGTCACGGGCGGCACTCTTGACGATTTCGGCGTTTCGGGAACGTGCCCGCGGTCACGTAGACGCACCTGTGACGATGGTCGGTGGGTTCTTCCGGATGTGCGTCCTGGCCGGAAAGGCGCTCTTCCGCAGTCCCTTTCAGTGGCGCGAAACAGTCCAACAGGGTTGGTTCATCATGAGCGTCGCGATCGGACCGACGATCGCGGTTGCGGTGCCGTTGACGGTACTGCTCATCTTCCTTCTCAACATCCTGCTAGCCGAGTTCGGCGCTGCCGATATCTCCGGTGCGGGTGCGGCGCTGGGCGCGGTCACCCAACTAGGCCCGCTGACTACGGTGCTGGTCATCGCCGGAGCCGGCTCGACTGCGATCTGTGCGGACCTGGGCGCCCGCATACTTCGCGAAGAGATCGACGCGATGGAAGTGTTGGGCATCGACCCCATCCACCGGCTGGTAGTGCCACGAGTCATCGCGGCAACGTATGTCGCCACGCTTCTCAACGCCATGGTGATCACCATCGGACTGGTCGGCGGCTTCATTTTCGGGGTGTATCTGCAGAACGTGTCGGGCGGGGCTTACGTCTCCACGCTGACCTTGATTACCGGACTGCCAGAGGTGGTTATTTCTACTGTGAAGGCGGCGGTGTTCGGGCTGATCGCCGGGCTGGTCGGCTGTTACCGGGGCCTGACAGTTCGCGGTGGCTCCAAGGGGCTCGGCACCGCCGTCAACGAAACGGTTGTGCTCTGCGTGATTGCGTTGTTCGCAGTTAACGTGGTGCTCACCAGCATCGGCGTACGGTTCGGGACGGGGCACTGATGTCGGCCTCCGTCGTACTGCGCGCACGATACCCGCGCGCGGTTGCGCACCTGAACCGCTCTGGCGGGGCGGTGGGCCGGTTTCTCGACAACTCCGGGCACATGGCCTGGTTCACCGTGTCCGGCGTCGCGCAGATTGGCTGGGCGCTGCGCCGATACCGCAAGGAAATCGTGCGGCTGATCGCCGAGGTCGGCATGGGAACCGGAGCGTTGGCCGTCGTCGGGGGCACGGCGGCGATCATGGGTGTGGTGACCCTGGCGGGCGGGTCGCTGATCGCGATCCAGGGCTTTGCCTCCCTCGGCAACATCGGTGTGGAGTCTTTCACCGGCTTTTTCGCCGGGTTGGTGAATGTGCGTGCGAGTGCGCCCCTCATCTCTGGCATTGCGCTCGCCGCCACGGTCGGTGCCGGCGTCACCGCCGAGTTGGGTTCCATGCGGATCAGCGAGGAGATCGATGCCCTGGAAGTGATGGGTATCAGGACGATCTCATTTCTGGTGTCCACCCGTGTCATTGCCGGGTTGGTGGTCATCCTGCCGCTGTACGCGATGGCCCTGATCATGGCGTTCGCCGCACCGCAGGTCGTCACCACGCTGTTCTACGGGCAATCGGTGGGAACCTACGAGCACTACTTCTGGACGTTCCTGCGTGCCGAAGATCTCGGCTGGTCGATCGTCGAGACCGTCATCATCGCGGCGATCGTGATGATCACCCATTGCTTCTACGGATACAACGCCAGCGGCGGCCCTGTCGGGGTTGGCGAGGCAGTTGGCAGGTCGATGCGATCATCGCTTGTCTCGGTGCCGGTCGTTGTCCTGTTGGCTGCGTTGGCGCTGTATGGCGTCGACCCGAATTTCAACCTCGCGGTATAGCCGACATGACGTCACCGACGCGAATCAATACCCCCCGGACGCCACGGCATCGGGTGGCGGGCCTCGTATGGCTGCTGGCGGGCGCACTCGTAATCTCCCTGGTGTACCTGCAGTTCCGCGGCGAGTTCACCGCCAAGATCAAACTGACGATGATTGCTTCGCGGGCGGGTCTGTCGATGGGCGCCGGTGGAAAGGTCACCTTCAACGGCGTGCAGATCGGTCGGGTGGCCAGCGTCTCGGAAACGAACTACGCCGGCGAACCAGCGGCGAAGTTCATCTTGGATGTTTCCCCAAAGTACATCGAGATGCTTCCGGCCAATGTCGGAGCGGACATCGTGGCGACCACCGCGTTCGGCAACAAGTATGTGTCGTTCATTCCGCCCGACAACCCGGACGAAAAGCGGATCACGAGCGGTGATGTGATTGATGCGCGTTCTGTGACTACGGAATTCAACACATTATTCGCCACGATGACCTCGATCGCGAAGAAGGTAGATCCGGTCAAGTTGAACCTGACCCTGAGCGCGGCTGCACAAGCGTTGTCCGGGTTGGGCGATGACGTCGGTGAGGCGATCGTCAATGCAAACGCCGTCCTGGATGAAATCAACCCGAAGATGCCCCAGATTCGTTACAACATCCAGCAATTGGCCAGTCTCAGCGACATATACGCCAACGCGTCGCCGGAGTTGTGGGATTCGCTCGAGCATGCGGTGACCACGGCGCGCACGCTCAACGACCAGCAAGACGATCTCGACGCCGCATTGCTCGCGGCAATTGGCATGGGCAACACCGCCGCCGATGTGATGGAGCGTGGCGGACCGAATCTGGTCCGCAGCGTGACCGATCTGGTGCCCACCGCGCAGCTGCTCGACAAATACAGTCCGTCGCTGTTCTGCACCATCCGGAACTTCGCCGGGGTCTCACAGGCGGCGGAAACTGTGGTCGGTGGCAACGGAAGCTCAGTGCAGGTAGTTGTCGAGTTCCTGGGTTCAGAGAACCCGTGGGTGTACCCCGACAACCTGCCGCGGGTGAATGCCAGGGGCGGCCCTGGCGGGCGGCCGGGGTGCTGGCAGCCGATCACCCGCGATCTGTGGCCGGCGCCGACGCTCGTCACCGATACCGGCGCCAGCATCGCGCCGTACAACCACTTCGAGATCGGACAACCGCTGTTGACCGAATACGTGTGGGGACGCCAATTCGGGGAGAACACGATCAACCCATGAACACCACTCGATCCGCAATCAAGCTCGGCGCCTTCTCCGTGGTGCTACTGCTGGTCACGGCCTTCATCGTGGTGGTGTTCGGGCAGGTCCGATTTGGCCGAACCATCACCTACTCAGCGGATTTCAGCAACGCCAGCGGTTTGCGGACCGGTCAGTTCGTCCGTGCCTCCGGAGTGGAAGTGGGCAAAGTCAAGAGCCTGCGGCTGCTCGACGGCGGCAGGGGGGTGCGGGCGGACATCAGCGTCGACGGCGCGCTGCCGGTGTATCAGTCGACGACAGCTCAGATCCGATATGCGGACCTGATCGGAAACCGGTACGTGGAGTTGAAGCGCACCGACGGTGATGGCGCGGACCGGGTGCTGCCACCAGGAGGACTCATCCCGCTGTCGAGTACTCAACCTGCGCTGGACCTCGATGCGCTGATAGGCGGCTTCAAACCGCTTTTCCGGGCCATGGAACCGGAGAAGGTCAACACCATCGCGTCCTCGATCGTCAAGGTGTTCCAGGGTGAAGGCGGCACCATCAACGACATTCTCCGGCAAACCGCGCAATTGACTGCGCGGCTGGCGGACCGGGACCAGGCGATCGGTGAGGTCGTTAAGAACCTCAACATCGTGCTGAACACCGCCGTTCGCCACCAAGACGATTTCGACCACACCGTCGACAAGTTCGAAGAGCTGATTACCGGGCTGGCCGATCGTGCCGACCCGCTGGCTGACGCGACAGCGCGTATCAGCGACGCGGCAGGCACAGTGGCCGACCTCCTGGCCGATAACCGAGCGGCCGTGCAGGACTTCATCGGCGCGTTGCCTCCCGTTCAGCAACGGCTGATCGATGAGCGGGACCAGCTCGGCGACCTGTTGACAAAGTTGCCCCGGGTGACCGAAATGCTGGCCCGGGTCGGGGGTATCTACGGCGACTTCATGAACTTCTACGTGTGCGACATCTCGCTGAAGCTAAACGGTCTGCAACCAGGTGGCCCCGTCCGCACCGTCAAGATCACTCAACAGCCGACGGGGAGGTGCACCCCCCAATGAGAGCCCTCGAACTTGCCAACCGATTCCGGGTCGGGCTGATGGGCATCATCCTGGTGGTTCTGGCCACCGGCGTGGGCCAATCGTTTACCAGCGTGCCGATGTTGTTCGCGATGCCCTGGTACTACGCGGAATTCGCCGACACCGGTGGACTCCGCAATGGCGACGACGTACGTATTTCCGGCATGGACGTCGGCAACGTCGGGGATCTCGCGATTGCAGGTGACCACATCGTGATCAGATTCACGATCGGCACCCACACCATCGGCGACGAGAGCCGGCTGGCGATCAAGACCGACACGATCCTCGGCAAGCGGGTGATCGAGATCGAACCGCGAGGTTCCCGCCCGCTACGCCCCCACGAGGTACTGCCGCTGAGCCAAACTACAACGCCGTATCAGGTGCACGACGCATTCTTCGATGCCACCAAAGTTGCTGCCGGTTGGGATATCGACACGGTCAAGAGATCGCTGGAAACCCTGTCGGACACGATCGATCAGACCCATCCGGAACTGAGCGCCGCCCTCGATGGCGTGGCCGAATTCTCGAAGACCATCGGTAACCGCGACGACGAGATCAAACTGCTGCTTGCACAGGCCAACAAGGTCGCCGACGTACTCGGTGGCCGTGGCGAGCAGATCAACGCATTGCTGGTCAACGCCGAGACGCTGCTGGCCGCCGTCAATGAACGTGGTCGCGCCATCAGGACGCTGCTGGAGAACGTCAGCGTGTTCTCCGAACAGGTGGCGGGTCTGGTGAAAGACAACCCGAACCTTCATCAGGTGCTCGAGCAGTTGCGCACCCTTAGCGGCATACTCAACGAACACCGCACCGACCTGGCCACCTTTTTGATCGCTGGCAAGAACTACTCCACCGCGATGGCCGAGACGACGTCGTCCGGCCCCTACCTCAGGTCGGTGCTTTTCAACCTGCTGCCGTACCAGATCCTGCAGCGTTTTGTCGACGGGGCGTTCAAGAAACGCGGCATCGACCCCCAAAAGTTTTGGGGCGACGCGGGATTGCCCGCGTTCCAATTCCCCGACCCGAATGGCACGCGGTTCTCGAACGCGGCGCCACCGCCGGCGCCGCCAGTGGTGGAGGGCACCGCAGAGCATCCGGGTCCGGCTGTTCCGCCCGGATCACCCTGTTCATACACGCCGCCGCCCGGCGGCCTGCCGAGCCCGGCCAACCCGCTGCCGTGCGCGCTGCTCAACCAAGGTCCGTTCGGTCCGGTCCCCGGCGGTTTTCCCGTGACAGTCGGCGTCGAGGCCTCACCGCCGAATCCCGATGGACTGCCGCCCACACCGGGGATCCTCAGCGCGGCCGAGCCTGGCGGCGTACCCCCGAATGTCCCGGGCACACCGGTTCCCATCGCACCAGGACCTTTGGGCGCACGCGCGGAGCCGCCAGTGCAGCAGCACGGCCCGCCAACCGGGAGCAGCACCCCATGAGCACCGTCGTCGACACCCCCAAGTTGCGGGCGCCCAAGTTGCCCCGGGCCGGGCTGATCATCGTGGTGCTCGTCGTGACGATGGCTGCGGCGGGGGTGTTCCTTGGCCGGGATGCCTACCGCGGGTTCACAACCAATACCGTCGTCGTCTACCTCGCGGAGGCGAATGCCCTCTATCCCGGAGACAGGGTGCAGATCATGGGCATCGACGTCGGTGCGATCGACGCGATCGAGCCCGACGGCGACAAAATGAAGGTCAGTTTTCACTACAGCAACAAACACAAGGTGCCCGCCGACGCCACGGTCGTGGTCGTCAACCCCAGCCTGGTGGCATCGCGGGTGATCCAGCTGGAGCCGCCCTACAGCGGCGGAGCCGTACTTGCCGATGGCGCCGTCATTCCGATCGAGCGGACCCAGGTGCCGGTCGAATGGGACGAACTGCGCAGCCACGTCAGCAACCTTGTCGAAAAACTCGGCCCCACACCGGAACAGCCCAAGGGCCCGTTCGGCGACGTCCTGGAATCGTTCGCCGATGGCCTTGCCGGTAAAGGTAAGCAATTCAATGAGACGCTGACCAACTTGTCGCAGGCGTTGACCGCGCTCAACGAGGGCCGGGGCGACTTCTTCGCGGTCGTTCGCAGCCTTGCCCTTTTTGTCAGCGCGCTACATCGCAACGACCAAACTTTCGTATCGCTCAACCACAACCTGGCACAGTTCACCGATAGCTTCACCAATTCCAACAGCGAGCTGGCCAACGCGCTGCAGCAAACCGACGTATTGCTGACGACAGCGCGCGAGTTCTTCACCGAGAACCGCGACGCTTTAGCCCAGGGCGTCAACAACATTGCCGAGGTGACGACCGAGATCCTGAAACCGGCCGCGCTGGACGGGCTGGAGACGATCGCGCACACACTTCCGCACGCGGCTGCCAACGGCGCCGCCGTCTATGAGCCGTCGCATGGCGCGTTGACCGGCCAGTTTGTGTTCACCAACTTTGCCAATCCGATGCAGCTCCTCTGTAGCGCCATCCAAGCCGGCAGCCGACTGGGGTATCAGGAATCCGCCGAACTGTGCGCGCAGTACCTTGCGCCGATCCTGGACGCAATCAAGCTGAACTACCCGCCGTTCGGTGTGAACCTGATCTCGACCGCAGCGACGCTGCCCAAGTACGTTGACTACTCCGAGGAGCGGTTGCGACCGCCGCCGGGGTACAAGGACACCACCGTGCCCGGCGTCTTCTCGCCAGATACCCCGTTTTCGCACGGCAATCACGAATCCGGGTGGATCGTGGCACCGGGCATGCAAGGTTTGCAGGTGCAGCCGCACACGGCGAGAATGCTGACTCCCGAGTCGTTGGCCGAGCTGATGGGCGGACCCGACATCCCCGCCCCGCCGGCAGGCCGGAACATGGCCGGGCCGCCGAACGCGTACGACCAGAGCAATCCAATGCCGCCACCGTGGTATCCGCAGCCACTTCCGTCGCCGACACCCCCACCGCCGCATGCTTCGGCGCCATTCGCAGCCGAGCAGCCTTCACAGACAGGGGCAGATGAGTGAGACATCGGTGGGTGGCCAGGCGGGGTGTGGCGCTGCTGCTCGCCGCATTGCTGTTGACATCGTGCGGGAACTGGCGCGGGATCGCCAACGTGCCGTTACCCGGCGGGCCCGGCACCCGAGCCGACGCCTACACGATTTACGTACAGGTGCCGGAAACGCTGGCGCTCACGGTCAACAGCCGTGTCCTGGTGGCCGACGTGTTCGTCGGCCGGGTGCGCGCGATCGAGCTGAAGGACTGGATCGCGACACTGACCCTGGATATGAAGAACAACGTTCAACTGCCCGAGAATGCCACCGCCACGATCGGGCAGACCAGTCTTTTAGGTTCTCAGCACGTGGCGCTGGCCGTGCCGCCAAACCCGTCGCCGCAACTGTTGAAGGACGGCGACACCATTCCGCTGAAGAATTCGTCGGCATACCCGACGGTCGAGCGCACCCTGGCCAGTTTCGCCACTGTGCTCAACGGCGGGGGTATACCGAACTTGGAGGTCATTCAAAACGAGGCGTACAACATCCTGTCAGGACGAGCCGACCAGATCCACGATTTCTTCGCAAAACTGGCCACCTTTACCGCAGAACTCAATCGGCAACGGGACGACATCATCCGTGCGATCGATTCGACGAACCAGCTACTGGCCCGTGTCGCAGATCGATCGGACACACTGGATCGTGTACTCACTGAATTCCCGCCGCTGATCGAGCATTTCGCCGACCAGCAGGGCCTGCTCGCCGATGCGGTCGAGGCGGCGGGTCGAGTCAGCACCGTGTCTGACAAGACAGCATCTGACGCGCGCGCAGACCTGGCTCTGGTGCTTCGACTGCTCCTGCGACCCCTTCGGGAACTCGGCCGGGCTGCGCCGTACTTGATTGACACGCTCAAATGGGTCTTTACCCAACCGTTCCCCGTCGATACTGCAGAGAAAGTCCTGCGCGGTGACTACACCAACATCTCGGCGACATTTGATCTGACATTGAGCGCGATCGACAACGCGATGCTGACTGGGACTGGATTCTCCGGCGCGCTGCGCGCACTCGAACAATCCTGGGGCCGGGATCCGAGCACGATGATTCCCGACGTGCGTTACAACCCCAATCCGGCCGATGCCCCGGCGGAAAGGGCTGAGTGACGATGTTGACGCCACTGGTAAAGCGGCAAATAGTCTTCTTCACCGTCCTCTCTGTCATCGCCTTTGTGATCCTTGGCTGGTACTACGCTCGACTGCCGGCGCTGGCAGGAATCGGTCAATACAAGCTGACCGTGCAACTACCCGCGTCGGGCGGTCTGTATCGCACATCCAATGTGACTTACCGCGGTATCACGATCGGCAAGGTTACTGACGTGCAACCGACTTTGGACGGAGCCCGGGCAACGTTGAGTATTGGCGACCGGTACAAGATTCCGATCGATGCATCGGCAAATGTCCATTCGGTGTCTCCGATCGGTGAGCAGTACCTCGACCTCGTCTCGGAAGGTGACCCGGGAGAATACTTCTCGCCTGGACAGACCATCACGAAGGCGACCGTGCCGTCACCGATCGGGCCGACGCTGGACGCCGTTGACCGCGGATTGTCGGCGCTGCCCGCAGACAAGATCGATTCGCTGCTCGAGGAGACAACGCAGGCAATCGGCGGGTTGGGACCTGCCCTGCGGCGGTTGGTCGATTCGACGCAGGCGATCGTCGGGGATTTCCAGACGAACATCTCAGATGTCAACGACATCATTCAATATTCCGCTCCCATTATCGACAGCCAGGTCAACTCCGGTGACTCGATCGAACGTTGGGTCCGCAACCTTGATGTCTTGGCTGCGCAGACCGACCAACAGGACGCGACCGTGAAACGTGTGCTGGCGCAGGCGGCGCCGGCTGCGGATTTGGTCAACGACGTCTTCAGCGATGTCAGCGAGACGCTGCCGATGACGTTGGCCAACTCAGAGGTCGTACTCGATTTGCTCAAGCGCCATCGCGCGGGTCTTGAGCAGGGGTTGACGCTGCTGCCGGTGGCGGCATCAGGCCAACAAAGCGTTCTGGTGCCCTATCCGGGCAAGGTGGCCCTTGCAGGCAACGTGGGATTCAACCAGCCGCCACCATGTATGACGGGGTTTTTGCCTCCCGCACAGTGGCGTTCACCGGCGGACCTCCGGCCAGAGCCGCCGCCCGTCGACGCCATGTATTGCAAGATTCCACAGGATGCATCCACACATGTGCGCGGGGTTCGTAACATTCCGTGTGCTGACGTGCCCGGCAAGCGCGCGGCGACGCCCCGAGAGTGCCGTGATGAGTCGCCGTACGTCCCCTTGGGAACCAACCCGTGGTACGGCGATCCGAACCAGATTCTCAACTGCCCGGCGCCGGCGGCACGTTGCGATCAACCCGTGCTCCCCGGTCAGGTGATCCCGGCGCCGTCCATCAACAACGGCCTCAACCCGCTACCCGCAGATCAGCTGCCACCGCCCACGCCGCCGGTCAGCGATCCACTCTCACCTGCCGGTACGGGCACGGTCCAATGCGTTGGGCAGCAACCGAATCAGTGCACCTATACGCCAACCGTCCCGGCAGCGGCGTACGATCACTCAAACGCCGTTGTCACACTTCCCGACGGTGCCGTCTACTCGGTCAAACACGGGCAGAATCTGGGAAACCACGGCTGGAAGGCGATGTTGGCGCCCGCCGGTTGAGGCCATCGGCGCCACACCCAAGGGCTGAGTCATAAAGCATCGTCGTCGAGTTCCATGACGGTGGTGTCGATGTTTTCGATGACCAGTCGGTCCGCACCCAGGCGTGGCAGAACCGTCGAGGCGAAGAAGGAGGCGCTCGAGACCTTGCCCCGGTGAAATGCCGTGTCAGCACCCGGGGATTCTAAATTCCCTGATGCCCGAGCGATCTCGGCATTCACCAGGAGCCGCCATGCGATGACCAAGTCGCCGAACGCGTGCAGGAACCGCACGGACACCAAGCCGATCTTGTAGACGGCAGTGGGGTTGTCCGCTGCAGCGGTGAGATACTCCAGCAACGTGTTCAACATCGAACGCAGATCGGCCGCGCCGACGCGCAGCCATCGGCGCTCGACCTCGAAACCATCGTTGAGTCGTGCGAACTCCTCGATCCGGCTCAACAGATGGTCGAATGCGACCGCGTCATCACGGACGATCTTGCGAAAGAAAAACTCCAACGCCAGGATGGCGGTGGTTCCCTCATACACTGAGTCGGCTTTGGTATCCCGAATGTATTGCTCGATCGGGTGATCCTGTAGGTAGCCCGAACCGCCCAGTGTTTGCAGGGATTCAGTCAACATCTCGTAGGCCCGGTCGCCGCTGACTGCCTTCACCACGGGTAGTAAGAGGTCATTGACACGTCGGGCGAGTTCGACCGGAACGCCCCGCACCAACTCGGCGCTGCCGTCATATCGATGCGCAGCGGCGTAAAGGTAAAGCGCACGCAGACCTTCTGCGTAGGCCTTCTGGAGCAGCAAACTCCGTCGGACATCGGGGTGTCGAACGATGGCCACGGGAGGGGCGGAGCTGTCAGCCATCGAAGCCAGGTCGGATCCCTGTACGCGTGATCGCGCGTAGCTCAACGCGTTTAGATATCCGCTGGACAAGGTTCCGGTAGCCTTCACAGCAACGTTCATGCGCGAGAACTCGAGCATGCTGAACATCTGCGCGATGCCGTCACGTAGCTCCCCGGCCAGATAGCCGACGGCTGGGAGCGGTGTTCCGCCGAAGGCCACCTCGCAGGTGGGCGAACCGCGTAACCCCATCGTCTGGTCGACCCGGGTGACGAACGCGCCGTTGCGTGGGCCGAGTTCGGTGGTGTCGGCGTCGAAAAGGTATTTCGGCACGACGAACAGGCTGAGCCCCTTGGTACCCGCTGCTGCGCCTACCGGACGGGCGATGACCATATGCAGGATGTTCTCGGCGAGATCTCCGACGTCGCCCACAGAGATGAACCGCTTAACGCCCTCGATGTGCCACGTGCCGTCGGGCTGGGCGACCGCGCGCGTCCGGACCGCACCGACATCGGATCCGGCATCGGGCTCGGTCATGGCCATTGTCGCCGTCCATCCGCGCTCGAAGCCTGTTTTTGCCCAGCGTTTCTGTCGGTCGTCGCCAATCTGGTACAAGAGGTTGAATATCGGCGGACCGAACGTGAACAAGACTGCTGACGGGTTAGCCGCGGTGATCATTTCCTGCAGCGCCCAGGTCACCGCTGTCGGCGCGGGGATACCGCCCAACTCAGGATCGATACCCAGCCGCCACCACTGGGCGTCCCGCACCGCCTTGATGGTCGCTTTCAGTGCTTCGGGCACGCTGACGGCATGCTCTGTCGGGAGGAATTCACCCGGTGCGCGGTCGCTGGCCGTGAACGAATCGGCGATCGGGCCCTCGGCGAGTCTTGCGACCTCGTCTAACATTTTGCGAACCGCGGCGCTGTCGAGATCGCCGTATGCGCCGGCGTCGAGGACGTGGTCTAACCGCAGTACGTCAAACAAGTTGAAGGCGAGATCTCGCGGGTTCGGGATGTAGTGGCCCATCACGAGGCTCCCTGTGGCTCATCGGTGGAAGTAGCGTATGGATCGCGCTAGATCAGGTTGATCGGGACCTTCTCGCTCAAGATGGTGGGCACTCGGTTCGCGATGTCGTCGATGTCCCACGGACCGTCGGTCTTGATGGTTCGGCCGATGTGCCAGTTGACGAGTTCGCTGATCGAGCCGCCTTGCACAAGAAAGACACGGCCGGTGATATCGGTGTGTGGGGCGGCGAGGTAGGCCACCAGTGGGGCGATGTTGTCGGGGGAGTAGATGTCGAATCCGCCAGTGGCTTTTGCCTCTTCAGCCTTCGCGGTCAGCAGGTCGCCGAGTCCGGGCGCGTTGAGCGTCATCCTGGTGCGTGCGGCCGGGGCAATAGCGTTTACCCGCACCCCGTAGTTGGCGAGTTCCTCGGCGGCTACCAGGGTCAGCGCCGAGATCGCGGCCTTGGCGGCGCCGTAACTGGCTTGGCCCGGATTCGACATGACGGTACCCGACACTGAGGTCGTGTTGATCACCGCAGCCGTGGGTTGTCGGCCGGCCTTGGATTCGGACTTCCAGTAGGCCGCAGCGTTCCGCAGCACGGCGAAGTGCCCCTTGAGATGTACGTCGAGCACGATGTCCCATTGATCTTCGTCGAGTGAGGGGATGAGGCCGTCGCGGACGATACCCGCGTTGTTGACGAGGATGTCGAGCCTGCCGAACGCGCCGATCGCATGGTCGACGATCTCCTTCGCCCCAGCCCACGCGGCGACGTCGGAGACGCTGGCGACGGCCTTGCCGCCGGCGGCGACGATTTCGTTGACGACGTCGTGCGCGGGGCCCTTGTCGGGCCCGTTGCCGTCGCCGGCGACGCCGAGGTCGTTGACGACGACACTGGCCCCCTCACGTGCGAGTCGCAGGGCGTGGGATCGGCCGATGCCTCGGCCACCTCCGGTGATGACGGCTACCCGTCCGTCGAGGATACCCATGGTCATCTAACTCCTTGTCTTGCTGGGATTCTGGAGCGGCCCGGCCGCTGAACGGCGTCGACGGTCACAACTGGACGCGCTGGTAGGCGGTGACGACGGCGGCGCCGCCGAGCCCGATGTTGTGCTGCAACGCGGCCGTGGCATGCGCGACCTGGCGTGGGCCGGCCTGGTGCCGCAACTGCCAGGTCAGCTCGGCGCACTGGGCGAGGCCGGTCGCACCCAGAGGATGCCCTTTGGAGATCAGGCCGCCAGAGGGGTTGACGACCCATTTCCCACCGTAGGTGTTGTCACCCGAGTCAATCAGTTCCGGGGCGTCGCCCTCTGCACACATACCCAGAGCCTCGTACAGCAATAGCTCGTTGGCAGAAAAGCAGTCGTGCAATTCGATGACCTGAAAATCCTCCGGTCCCAGTCCTGACTGGTCGTATACCTGGCGTGCTGCCCTGGCGTTCATCTCGTGCCCGACGATGTTGCGCGCGGTTCCGTCGAAGGTATCCACGTTATCGGTGACGATCGCCTGGCCGACGATCTCGATTGCCTGGCTGGCCAATCCATTCCGATCGACAAATGATTCACTGGCGAGTACCGCCGCGGCCGACCCGTCGGACGTCGGCGAGCATTGAAGCTTGGTGAGCGGCTCATAGATCATCGGTGCGGCCATGATGGCGTCGAGGGAGTAAATCTCCTGGAATTGCGCATATGGATTATTCGCTGAATGCCGATGGTTCTTCTCGCCGATCTTCGCGAAGTGCTCCGGCGTGGTGCCGAACCGCTGCATGTGCTCACGGCCGGCGGCGCCGAAGACCGCAGGTGCGACCGGGCCGACAATTTCGTACAGCGCCGACATGGCTGTCATGAACCGCTCAGTCGGCTGCGTCCGGTCGGCGTAGGTCCCGGCGATTGACCCCGGTTGCATCTTTTCAAAGCCCAGGGCCAGTACGCAATCGGCCTGGCCGGCACGAATTACGTTGCCGGCCAGGTACAGTGCCGTTGAGCCAGTCGCGCAATTGTTGTTCACGTTGATTACCGGAATACCGGTCATTCCCAGGTGGTAGACCGCTGCCTGCCCGGAGCACGAGTCGCCGAAGACGTATCCGACATAGGCTTGCTCGATCCGGGAGTAGTCGATGCCGGCATCCGAAAGCGCATTGGTCCCGGCTTCTCGAGCCATGTCGGTGTAGTCCCAGTCGCGTTCGACTCCGTCGTCGCCTACGACCTTGCGCCGGCCGGGCTTCTCGAACTTCGTCATTCCAACGCCCACTACGAATACTTTGTCAGCCATGGATCAGTCTCCTTGAATACCGAATTCGTCTGGTTTGTATTGCCGTAGTCGTACCGTCAGGTGTCGTAGAGGGACTCGATTTGAGCGGCGTACTTGGCAGCAATCGGGTCGCGTTTGAGCTTGAGGGTCGGAGTCACTTCGTCTCCGCCCGGCAACCAGTAGACCGGAAGGATGGTGAACTTCTTGATCTGTTCGATCCGGGACAGTTTGGCGTTGCCCCCGTCGACTGCTTGCTGAATCGTCGCGATAATCCGTGCGTCGGTGGCAAGCACCCGCGGATCAGCGGCCAGGCCAAGCTCGGCTGCATAGGCCGGAGCCGTCTGCGGATCGAGGGTGATGAGGGCGACGTTGTAAGGCCGCTTGTCACCGATCGCCGTGATCGTGCCGATCAGCGGTGACTCGGCTGCGATGGTGTTTTCGATATTGGACGGAGACATGTTCTTGCCGGAGGCGTTGATGATCAATTCCTTCTGCCGCCCGATGATGCGCACGTAGCCGTCGACGTCGATGCGCGCGAGATCACCGGTGTGCAGCCACCCGTCGGGGTCGATGGCCTCGGCTGTCTTGGAAGGATCATTGCGGTAGCCACGCATCAGGAACGGGGCCCGAACCAGCAGCTGACCTTGCTCGTCGAGCCGCAATTCAACTCCGGTCAAAGCTTTACCGGCGGTGTTGAGTCGGGACTTAGGCGCTGGCATCGCGGTGGCTACTCCGCATTCGGACATTCCCCAGGCCTCACTGATCGGAAGTCCTAACCGCTGAAGGAATTCGAACACGTGCTGCGCAATCGGTGCGCCTCCCGACATGCTCCATCGGAGTCGGTCCAGGCCCAGTGCAGACCGAATTTCAGCCGCGGCCTCAGGTCGGCGTTCGGTGAACGCCGCGGCCAGTCGCGGATCCTCACGCATCCGCGCGTCCACGGCCATCTTCAACTTCTCCCAGGTTCGAGGCACCGCGGCGAGCGTGGTGGGACGAAGTTCGACCAGCGCGGCCAGCAGTTGCCGCGGGTCGGCGATATCGGTGACCTGGAAGCCGTAACGCGCGGCCAGATAGTGGTTGAAGGCGCGGTCGACGGCATGCGCCGACGGCAGGAAGGACACGGTGGTGTCGTCACCGTGCATTGGGAACAGGGCCTCGACCGCGGTTGCCTGCGCGAGCATGCTCGCGTGGGTGTGTTCGACCCCCTTCGGCGGACCGGTTGTGCCCGAGGTGTAGATGAGGCAGAGCACATCGGAAGGCTCGACTTCTCGCCATCGGGCGTCGAAGTCGAAGCCGGCTGGGGACTCCAGTCGCTCCAGGTCGCTGTCGTCGACCACCAGCACGTGCTCGACTGAGCTGCCAGCGGTCCGCACCCGATCGGCGAACTGGCGCTCGGTGATGACGATCTTGGCGCCGGAATGATCGACTACATAACGGATCTGCTCGGGCGGGTTGGTGTTGTAGATGGAGAATGTGGCGGCGCCCAGATGTGTAGCCGCGGTTTCGGTGAGGTGAAACTCGGGCCGGTTCGTCAGCATCGCGGCAACGGTGTCGCCGCGTCGCACGCCCAAGGCCGCAAGCCCGCCGGCGATGCGGCGGACCGCATCGGCGTATTGGCCCCACGTATAGGTGACCTCGTCGCCGGGGGTGCGCAACGCCACCAGGTCGGGCTGTTTCGCGACGACCCGTTGAAAGGCCTCTGGCAAGGTGCGGGGTGCGGTCATCACATGCTTACCGAGTAGCCGCCGTTGACCGGATAGGTCTGGGCGGTGATCCACGACGCCGCGTCCGAGGCCAGGAATGTGATGAGGGCCGCGGCGTCCACCGGTTCGCCGAGTCGCCCTAACGGGTAGGGCCTTACAACCTTCTTGCGGACCGCTTCGTTTTCCAGCATGGGTGCTACCGCCGGAGTTCGGGTTGCGCCAAGAGCGATGCAGTTCGCCGTGATGCCGTGTGGCCCAACGGCCTTAGCAACGGCCCGGATGAAGCCCGCCGCACCGGCTTTTGCGCCGGAGTACACGATGAGCCCCGGTTCACCGATGCGGCCGGCATCTGAAATGATGGTGATCACCCGGCCGCGATGACGCTTGACCATGCCGCCCAGCACAGCGTGTGTGGTGTGCATGACGCCGAGGTAGTTGACGGCGATCCAGGGCTGCCATTCAGCCGGTTCCTGATCCCAGAATTCCGGTTGGGGAGCGAGGCCGTCCGTGACCGCGCCGGCATTGCCTGCGTTGTTCACCAGGATGTCGACCGGGCCCAGCTCTCGCTCGACCTCGGCGATCATCGTCGTGACACTGGTGTAGTCGCAGATATCTGCCTGGACCGCGTGTGCGCGACCGCCCGCAGTTGCTATCGACGTGGCAACCGCCGTGGCGCGATCGGCGAAATAGTCGTTGACCGCCACGTCGGCACCCTGCGCCGCAAGGAGATGGGCCGTCGTTGCGCCGATGCCCTGCCCGGCTCCGGTGACCAGGGCTACCCGACCGGATAGGTCCATCAGTTCGGCGACGGTCAGGGTTCCGGTCATGTTGTGCTTCGCTTTCCGGTCGCATCGCGGCCGAAGACTTCTCGGGCCACAATGATCTTCTGTATCTGGGCGGTGCCGTCACCGATCAGGACCGAGGATGCGTCGCGCAGCATGGCTTGCAACGGCATTTCGTCGGAGAAGCCGACATGGCCGTGCAAGACGATGCAGTCCTGGATGGCGCGAACCGCCAACTGGGGTACCCACCACTTGATCATCGCTGCTTCCTTGGTGTGCGGCCGTCCAGCCATCCGAAGGCTCAGCCCCCGATAACACAACCAGCGCGCAGCCTCCAGACGTGTCAGGTGCTCCACAATCGGAAAGGTGACCCCCTGATTTGTCGACAGTGGCTTGCCGAAGGTCATCCGCTCCTTCGTATAGTCGACGGTCAGCTCGATTGCGCGCTCGGCGATCCCGACGCACATCAGGCCCAAGAGCACCCGGGTGAAGTCGAACTCGTTCATCACCAGTTGGAAGCCGCGGCCGTCTTCCCCGAGTAGCCGCTCGCTAGGTACGAAGGTGCCGTCGAGTGAAATAGATCCTCGGCCCAGCGGCCGCGCGCCCGGATCCTGAAAACGCTGCCGGGATACCGTCGCGTCGTTCAGGTCGACAAGAAATGCGGTCGGTCCCTTCTCGGTCTTGGCGAAGACGACGGCATAGTCGGCTTCGGCGACACAGGTGACCGATGTCTTTTCTCCCCGTAGCTGCCAACCGCCGTCGACCGGCTTGGCCGCGGTACGCATCGCCGCCGCATCCGAGCCGCTACCCGGCTCGGTCAGTCCAAGGCAGGTGACGATCTCACCCCTGACATAGCGGGGCAGAAGCTCATGTGCCTGCCTGCAAGACCGCTCGAGCAGTGCGCCGCTGGAAGCCGCCGAGAACACCAGATAGGCGGCCGAAAAGTCCGCGCGAGCAAGCTCTTCCACGGCGATGCCCTGGGCCAGATGATCTGCGCCCTGGCCCCCGTGGGCCTCGCTCACGCCCAGCCCGATCAAACCCGCGGCGGCCAACTGAGCGTACACATCGCGGGGAAACTCGTCCTTCAGTGCCCGTTGTCGATAGCCGTCGGCGATACTCTCGCCGAACGACCGGACGCTGCTGCGGAACATCTCGTACTCGTCGTTGAGAATGCAGGCGAGGCCGCCCGCCGCCGCGATCATCGCGCTCCTCGGTTGAAGTCGGGACGTCGGCCCTCAGCGAAGGCCGCCAACCCTTCGGCAACGTCGGCTGATTTCAGGTGGGCCACAGCCGCTTCCAGTTCCAACGCCATACCTTCATCGATCGACATGTCCTGACCGAGGCGGATTACCCGCTTCATGGCGGCGACCCCGTCGTAGCTGGCCTGGCCGATTCGGTCGGCGATTTTGGTCACAGCGGAGACCAATTCGTCGTCGGGCACGACGTGGTTCACCAGCCCCAGTTCCTGCATGTACCGGGCATCCACGGTGAGCCCGGTGTACATCAGTTCACGGGCCCGGTTAGGCCCGACCACCCGGGGCAAACGGATGGAGCCACCGGCGCCGGGGAACAGCCCGAAATTTGCATGTCCGTCGGAAATAGTGGCGCTTTCCGCGGCTACCACCAGGTCACATGCCAGCACGAGCTCGAGTCCACCTGCGACTGCTGGCCCGTTGACCGCGGCAATGACCGGCACGTGAAACTGCTCGATACGCAAGGTGAGTTGCCCGGCTTTGCGCAGGTTCTCGACTATTCGATTGAGGTCAACGCCGGTGTCGCGCCGCGTATCGTCGAGATCGGCGCCGGCGCAGAAGGCCTTGCCGCTGCCGGTGATCACCACAACGCGCGCGCGGTCCTCCTCGGCGCGGCTGAGGTCGGCGTCGATGCAGCCGAGCATGTCCTCGGTTATGGCATTGAACTTTTCTGGCCGACGAAAGGTGATCCATGCCGTCGTGCCGCGCAGCTGGTAACTGGTCGGCCGCGGTGGTGCGGTCTGGCGGTCCATGACGATGACGGTGGCACTGCGCCGAACGGCCAACAATCTGGCAAACGGCAGATAAGGGTGTGCCTAATGGCCAGCCCTACGCCGAACGGCGGACATATTGGCCACCAACGGCAGATTTGCCTGCTCGCTACGGGGTTCGACACTGGATCACGTTCGTCGGCCGCCACCGGCACGTCGAGGTGTGGAGCCGTTGGAAAGAGCGAGGAGACCACGAATGCAAGAAATCTTCGTCGCCGGAGTTGGTATGACGGCGTTTGGCAGACAACCTGAGTGCACAGTCCGTCACATGGTGGAAGAGGCGGTAGCCGCCGCGCTCGCCGACAGCGGAGCCGATCACGACGCGATCGACGCGGCGTACTTCTCGACTGCGGTCGCCGGCAAGATCACTGGGCAGGCATCGATTCCCGGCCAGGTGGCACTGCGGCACACCGGTCTGCTCGGCATCCCGATCGTCAACGTCGAGAACGCCTGCGCATCCGGGTCAACAGCGTTCGGTCTGGCGCGCATGGCCTTGGCGTCCGGAAGCGCCGACGTGGCCATCGTCGTCGGTGCCGAGAAACTGTCCCATCCGGATCGCGCGACAACCCTCGCGGCGTTCTCTAGCGGCTACGATTTGGAAGAACCACCGGGTGCCGCGCTGGAAGCCACCGGCAAGGGCACTGTGTTCATGGACCTCTACGCGGCGATTGCGCGGGATTACATGCAGCGCAGCGGAGCGACGGAAGCCGACTTCGCCGAGGTATCGGTCAAGGCGCACCGGCATGGCGCACTCAACCCCAAAGCCCAGTACGGGGATCCACTCAGCTTCGAGGATGTGCTCTCCAGCCGCGAGATCGCTCCGCCGTTGCGGCTGCTCATGTGCTCACCGATCAGCGACGGCGCCGCGGCACTGATACTGGCGACCAAACGCGGGTTAGCGCGGATGGATGCTGATCCGGTCCGCGTCCTGGCGGCCGAACTGGTATCGGGCCGTGACCGCGCACCCGGTGAACCGTCCGCTCCGGAGCGGGCTGCGGCACGGGCCTATCGCGACGCCGAGGTGACCCCCGCCGACGTCGACGTGGTCGAATTGCATGACGCCGCTGCCCCGGCCGAACTGATCGTCTCCGAAGAGATCGGCCTTTGTGAGCCGGGTCAGGGTCCGGCGCTGCTGCGGTCAGGTGCAACCACGCTGGGCGGACGGGTACCGATCAATCCCAGTGGCGGTCTGCTGTCGAAGGGACATCCCGTCGGAGCGACCGGTTGCGCGCAGCTCGTGGAACTCACCGACCAGTTGCGTGGGCGGTGTGGTGACCGGCAGGTGTTCGGCGCCCGAATTGCGTTGGCGGAAAACGGTGGCGGTGCGCTGAACAATGATCTCGCGGCCGCGACGGTGACCATTCTCGGCCGATAAACATCGGCACAGTCCGTTCGTCTGACAATGAGAAGCCGAGGCGGCATTGTCGGACCTAATCATCGCGCGGTGGTTGCGTCCATCCGGTGAGACGCATGAATTGTGACGCGGCCTCGGCCCGGTTGGCCACGCGCAGCTTCCTGAGTATTCGACTCACGTGTGTCTTCACCGTGCCTTCAGATATCACCATTCGTTCGGCGATCTCACGATTGGTTTCGCCGTGGGCAATCAGCTCGATGATCTCGAGTTCGCGGCGAGTCAACACCTGGTGGATTCGGGAGTCGGGTGCGGCGAATACCGCGGAGCGAATGGGCTCGGCGGCCGCTGGCGTAAGGCCCGTGGCGGGAGGGGAGATCTGCAGGCCCGCCTCGCGGATCTCGGCGAGTGCGAGCTCAGTCGCGCGGACGAGATCGCGGATCCGTTCGCCCTGCTGATGAAGACGTTCGAGCAGGATCGTGCGCTCCAACGCATAGCCGTAGCCTTCTGCGAACGCCCACAACACATCCCGGTCGGCACCGGTGATGTCCTGTGTGGTGGTCGCGTGCAGAAAGCCGATTACGCGCCCCTGAGGTAAGATCGGCGCTGCCACATAGGAATTGACGCCGGTGACCCGAATCATATCCTGCCGCGTGCGCGGATCGTTCATCGCATCGTGGACGATAATCGGTATCCGACGGCGAAGCATCTCGGTCTCGACGACCAGCTCATCGAGTTCCACCCTTCCGAGCTTGGCGAACTGCCGACGGACCTTCTCCGCGAGGTCGGCATCCGTCGTGGAATAGGCGGCCGCAGGTGTCACGATTCCCTGATCGACCCGAAACAGGATGGCCGAAGCGAACCCGCAGCACTCACATAACAGTCGCGGTGCCTTGACGAGCATTTTGGCGGTTGATCCGACCGCTCGCAGTTGCGCTAACGCTCGCTGCACCTGTAAGGCGCCGTCAGCGCGTTGTTCGTAACGGGACTCAAGCGGATCGTGCTGAGCGTCGGGCCCGACGAGGCTATCCGCGTAACCGGCGGTGAGAAGGTGTCGCAGTTGAGCGACGGCCTCATCTACGAGGGCTTCCAGGACGGTGGATTCGATGTCGGTGTCCCGTTGCTGACCGCCTGCACCGGTGAGCTCACCGAGTTGCCGAAGCAGTTGCAGGAGTCGGTCACGAGAATGCGGCGGCATGCCTGGTGTCAAAGCCGGAGCCGGACGTGGTTCGTGGAAGGATTCGCCATCTTTCAGCATCCTCAGATTCGCCACGGCACGCCACCTCAGCTCACAGATACGCGCCCGCGCAAGACACGGCAGTTGGGCGATCGCAGGCGTCAATCGCGATAATAACGCGTCGTGCCCGCACAGTTTTGCGAATCTTCGACCTGCCGTTGCTGGTTGACCGGCGCTCAGGTGTCGTAGTCGACGGCGATCATGTCGCTCACCGGGTAGGTTTGACAGGTCAGGACGAATCCGGCGGCGATCTCGTCGTCCTCGAGCGCATAGTTTCGCCGCATTCGTCCGTCGCCCGCCGTGATCAACGCCCGGCAGGTGCCACACACCCCGCCCTTGCAGGCAAACGGCACGTCCGATCTGATTCTGCTGGCCGCCTCCAAAACCGTTTCGTCGTGGGCGATCTTCGTCGTCGACGTGCTGCCGCAGAGAGTCAGTGACAGCTCGGCCGCCGGTCCCTGGATGTCGCGATCGTGATGAGCTGCGGGAGTGGGTGCGGCGTCTTCGACGAAGAAGAGTTCGTTGTGAATTCGAGGGCCGCCGATGCTCATTTCGGTGACGACGCGCCGCGCCGTTGTGATCAGGTCGAATGGCCCGCATAGCCACACATCGTCGATTCGATCGAGCGGAACGAGTTCGGCAAGGATCGCGCGGAGGCGGTCAGCGTCGAGACGGCCACTGAACAGTTCGACGTCGCGGGGTTCGCGCGAGAGTACATGTATCACTTCGAATCGGTCCGGATGGATGTTCTTGAGGTCGGCTATCTCTTCGGTGAACATCACCGAGCTGACCCGCCGATTCGCGTAGATGAGGGTCGCTGTCGCGGCGGGATCTCTCAGCACCGTTCCGACGATCGACAGAATCGGTGTAATGCCAGACCCCGCGGCGATCAGCAGGTGACGACCGCCGGCACGCTGGTCTGCCACGAAGCTGCCCCGGGGTGGCTGGACATCGACGCGATCGCCGATCTCGACCTCGTCGATGAGCCAGCCGGAGAACAGTCCGTTTGGAATCCGGCGCACGCCGACTCGAAGCCGGTCACCGGCGGGAGCGCAGATCGAATAGGACCGGCGGTGTTCGACGCCGTCCACCGTTCGGCGCAACGTCACAGATTGGCCTGCGGCAAAGACGAATTCGTCGGCCAGAGGCGGCGGAACGTCGAATGTGATCGCGGCGGCGTCGTCACAGAGCGCTTCTTTTGCGATGACCTCCAACCGGTGAAAGACGCCGTGCGGTGATCGGCGACCCACAGCTGTGCGAGCGACGACCACGCTAGATCTCCTTGATGTGGTCGAACGGCTCCAGGCAGGTCGAACACTGATAGAGCGCTTTGCAGAGGGTAGAGCCGAATTCAGCTAGCAACCGGTTGCATCGGGAACCGCATCGCGGGCAGGTGACAACACGGTCGGGACCTGTCAGGGCCAAGGGCACCGGGCCGACGCGTCGTTGGGGCTGTTGGCCTGGCGCAGAGTAGCCGTTTTGAATCAGCTTTCGCCGCCCCTCGGCAGTGATCCAGTCGCTACTCCAGGCCGGTGAGAAGCTGAGATTCACGGTGACATCGCGGAAGCCGTGACACTGCAGCGCTTTTGCTATGTCACCGCGAATGGTTGCGATGGCCGGGCACCCGGTATATGTCGGCGTGATGGTGACGACGACACAGCCGTCCCCAGACACCTGTACGCCGCGGACCACCCCGAGGTCGGCGAGGGTCACCACCGGCATCTCGGGGTCGCGAACCGACTCGACGAGGTCGCGGGCATCCGACAAACGTTGCGTCACGTCACCACCGGCCTTCCGGATCGGCGCGGGCCACGCTTTGCAACTCGGTGAGTAAACGTCCCAGCGCCTCGGTGTGCACCCCGTCTCGACCTGCGCGACCGGCGAGCGTACCCGTTGAAATACCCTGTGGTGGTGTGAGTTCAGCTGCGCGCATCACGTGTGTGATCGTTTCGTGGAAGTCGGAGGCTATTGTGTGCGCGTCGACGGCAACCCCTTTGTCTGCGAGGGTGAGTTCCTCGGCGGTGGTGGCCCACAGCTCCTCGGTGTAGGGCCACAGGAAGTTCAGCGCGTCCGTTGTGCGACGGCGTGACCCGGGGGACCCCCCGGCCAGGATCACCGTCCAGCGCGCCGCATAATCGCGGTGATAGGCCAGCTCTTGACACCATTTGTGTGACACTGCGGCAAGGAAGGGATCGCGGGACTCCGTGAGCCGCTCGAAAAGGCCGAGCCGCCAAGTGCTGAAGATCAGCATTCGCACGATGGTGTGGGCGAAGTCACCGTTGTCGAGTTCGCATATTCTGACGCATCGAAATTCCTCCTGCGAGCGAAAGAAGGCGAGCCGATCGTCAGGGGGAGCCGGTGATGTGGGTGAAATGTACGGCACGACAGTGGGATCAGCGGCTGAGGCCCGAGTGAACAGCAGGCGGGCTTGGCCCAGCAGATCGAGCGCCATGTTGGCCATGCCCAGTTCTTGCTCGAGTTCAGGTGCCCGGGTGATCCACTCGATGAGCCGTTGCGCCGAGATCAACGCGTCGTCGCCGAGCATGATGCAGTACTGTGCCAGCAAACCGGCGTCGATGTCGTCGGGCACGGATGTGTCGACGCCGGCCAGGGGATCGTCGAAATCTGTGCCGAAGGCCCATTGGGTGTTGCCGTTATCGACGGTCAGGGCGTCATAGACATTGTCATGTTCGATCATGTTGTGTCACATCAAATATGGTCCACACCATCGGGGATGGTGTAGAACGTGGGATGGCGGTACACCTTGTCACCGCTCGGAGCGAAGAAGGCGTCTTTTTCAGAAGGGCTGGAGGCCGTGATCGCTGCGGAGGGTACGACCCAAACACTGACCCCCTCGTTTCGGCGGGTATACACGTCACGTGCATGGCGCAAAGCCAGCTCGCCGTCAGGTGCGTGGATCGACCCGACGTGTACGTGATTCAATCCCCGTTTGCTGCGTACGAACACTTCCCAGAGTGGCCACTCGACGGTCATGAGCGCCGCGCCTTGGTGCCGAACGCGTTTGCCGCCTCGCGCACCCAGGAGCCGTTCTCGTGAGCCGCTCGGCGCACAGCGATCCGTTCGACACTGCAGGGCCCGCTGCCCTTGATGACCGCGGCGAATTCCTCCCAATCGGGTTCGCCGAAGTCGTGGGCCTGGCGGTCCTCGTTCCATGCGAGGTTGGGATCGGGAAGGGTGACCCCCAACGCCTTGGCCTGCGGGACCGTCATATCGACGAATCGCTGGCGAAGTTCGTCGTTGGTGTGTCTTTTGATGCCCCAACGCATTGACTGCTCGGTATTCGGTGACTCTTCGTCGGGCGGACCGAACATCATCAAAGTGGGCCACCACCAACGGTTCACCGCGTCTTGGACCATCTCGCGTTGTGCTTGGGTCCCGTTCATCATGGTGATCAGCAGCTCATAGCCTTGGCGCTGGTGAAACGACTCTTCCTTGCAGACCCGAATCATCGCTCGGGCATACGGTCCAAAGCTGCACCGGCACAGCGGGACTTGGTTACAGATGGCAGCACCGTCGACGAGCCACCCGATCACCCCGACGTCGGCAAAGGTGGTCGCTGGGTAGTGGAAGATCGAAGAAAATTTCTGCTTTCCCTCGAGCAGCTTGGTAGTCAATTCGGCCCGGTCGGCGCCGAGTGTCTCAGCAGCTGAGTACAGGTACAACCCGTGGCCTGCTTCATCCTGCACTTTGGCCAGCAGAATGGACTTGCGGCGCAGCGAAGGTGCACGGGTGAGCCAGTTTCCTTCGGGTTGCATTCCGATGATCTCAGAATGTGCGTGTTGGGCGATCTGGCGGATCAGCGTGTGTCGGTAGGCGTCGGGCATCCAGTCACGTGGCTCGATCCGATGGTCGGCATCAATGATCTGGTCGAAGTACATCGCCTGCGCTGTTTGCGTTTCCGAAGTGGTCATAAACTCAATCGATCGTCGAACGGTCGGGGAGTGCGCTCTGGCTCATTGGCCACGGAACTGGGGTCGATCCTTGGCGAGGAATGCTTCAACGGCCGCGCGGTGATCGTCGGTCGTCCCTAATGTCTCCTGCGCGATGCGCTCGCGCTCCAGCGCGTCGGACAGTCCCGGCAGCCGCAGAAGCTCCTTGATGTGTTTGTACGCCTCGGTGGGACCCTCGGCCACTCGATATGCCAGCTGTTGCACCGCGTCGTTCATCTCTGCGTCGCCGACCACGCGATGAACCAATCCCCAAGCGAGCGCGTCCTGGGCGCTGAACCGATCACCAAGCAGCATCAGTCCAGCCGTGCGGCTGGCGCCCACGGCGTGAAGCAGCGCGCGACTCAGACCGGAGTCACTGGCCAGTCCGACTCCGGTGAAGGCTGTCGCGAAGGTCGCGCCCTCGGCTGCGATGCGGATATCAGCTGCCAGCGCGAGTCCGAGGCCGGCGCCGACGCAGGCGCCGCGTATCGCTGCAATAATCGGTACCGCAACGCTGTTGAGCGCTTCGATCAGGGGGTTGTAGTGCTCTTTGATCGTATTCATCGCGGTTGCGGGGTTGGCGCGTAGTGCGTCGACGTGCTCGCCGAGATCTTGGCCGACGCAGAAGTTTGCGCCGTCGCAGTCAAGCAGGATGGCGCGAAGCGAGGCATCTCCCGCAGCACGCAACACCGCGCTCATCAGCGCTTCCTTGGTGGTGCGGTCGAGTGCGTTCGCGGCGTCTGGTCGTGAAATGGTGATCGTGCCCAACCCGCGGTCGATCGCCAGCTTGACGGTGTCGATGTGTGTGACTGTCATGGTGCTCCTGTGTCGACGGTGTCCCAGGTGAAAAACCCGTGACCACTCTTGCGGCCCAGCTCACCGCGAGAAACTTTTTCTCGCAGCAGCTTTGGCGGCTCGTAGCGTGATCCCAGGGTGCTGTACAGGTGTTCGGCTATGGCCAGACGCACGTCGAGGCCGACGAGATCGGTGGATCGTAGGGGACCCATGGTGTGGCGGTAGCCGAGTTCCATCGCCCGGTCGATATCGGCCGCATCGGCTACCCCTTCCTCGAGCATGCGGATTGCCTCCAATCCCAGGCAGACACCGAGCCGGCTAGTGGCGAAGCCCGGCGAGTCGTTGACCACCACGTCGGACTTGCCGATCGCACGCACCCAGGCTCGCGCCCTGGTCAACGTCGTGTCGGATGTCGACGGCGACCTGACAATCTCGACTAGCGCAGATCGGGGGACTGGATTGAAAAAGTGCAACCCGAGGAACCGGGTCGAGTCACGCAGCGCGGCAACAAGTTCAGTGATGGACAGCGAACTGGTATTGCTCGCGATGACGGCGAACGGCGGTACGGCGTTCTCGATCGCAGTGATGACGTCGGCTTTGAGCGCGCGTTGCTCCGGTACAGCTTCGATGGCGAGGTCGAATTCGCCCGCTAATTGACTCGGTGCAGAAACCGCCGTCACGCGGCCGGCTACGTCGGCCGCCGACACCTGGCCGAGCGACCCGCGCCTTTCGGCGTTATGGAGCCCTGCGGACACCCGCTCGAGCGCGGCACGCTGGTCGTCCGGCTCGACGATGACGACTTGCGAACCTGCCGCCGCGAACGCTTGCGCGATACCGCCGCCCATCCGACCGCCGCCCACCACGGCGATCCGCGCCGGACAGCTCTCGCCGTTCATGTCGCCGTCTCCACGGACGCCGACATCTGCACCTGTTTCAGACAGCACGGCCACCACCGAGCGGGTAACCGCTGATGCCGGCGAGCGCAGCTACAAGGCGCCGCTCGCGGATATCGACCCCGGCCGAGCAATGCTCACCTCCACCGGTCAGCAGCAACATCCTCGGCGCAGCCTCGAATTGTGCGCGGATGGCGTCTGGTTCGGTGATCAACTCCGCGCTTATCGCATTGCGATGGGTGGGCAGGTTCAGCTTCACCACGACGTGGTCGGCATGCTGCTCGACCCGCAATGCCGTTGACGAATCCACCGCGCCGCCTCGCTCCCAGATGTCCATGCCAACCTGGATTATTAACCGAACATTCGGTCAGTTGCAAGAGCTATCGCCGTTCGTGTGCGAAGAACTGCCGTGGATAGGCGAAGATGGAGCCATGACGACGGCACGCGCGGCCAATCGGTCTGGGCGGCCGGGCCGGCCAGGCTACGACCTCGACTCGCTGCTGGCCGTCGCGGTGAAGATCTTCAATGAAAAGGGCTACGACGGCACCAGCATGGAGGTGCTCGCCGACCGCCTTGGCATTACCAAGTCGGCCATCTACTACCACGTTTCCAGCAAGGCGGAACTGCTCGATCTGGCGCTGTCGCGGGCGCTCAATGCGTTGTTCGCCGTCACCACAGAGGAACGGGCGACAACGGGGCCCCACATCGATCGGCTTGAACACCTCGTGCGGCGTAGCGTCGAGATCCTGTCTGCGGAATTGCCATATGTCACCTTGCTCGTTCGGATACGCGGCAACAACGAGGTCGAACGCCGGGCGCTGGCGCGCAGGCGTGAGTTCGATGCCTTCGTCGGCGGGTTGGCCCAGGCGGCCGCGGAGGAGGGTGACCTCAAGCCCGGAATCGATCCGGCGCTGACCGCCAAGCTGCTCTTCGGCATGGTCAACTCGATTGTCGAGTGGTACCGACCCCGCAGCAGGGACTCGATCGACGATCTGGCCGAGGCCGTCGTCAGCCTCGTCTTCACCGGCCTGCGCCCGTCCTGACGGTCCGCCGCGTCGACGGCGGGGAAGTCACCCTTGACATGGCAGAGGGCTCAGGCGACAGTAATTACTGACCGAACGTACGGTAAAGGAGAACATGTGAGCAGGCTGCTGGAAAGCTACGTGTGCGGCGGTTGGCACACGGCCCCGGATTCGGGCAAACCGCTTCTGAGCGCGGTCGACAGCCACGAAGTCGCCCGGATTTCGTCGAATGGTCTCGACTTGAGCGCGGTGACCGACTATGCGCGGGCAGTCGGCGCACCAGCGTTGGCGCAGATGACGTTTCACGACAGAGCGGCAGCTTTGAAGGCCCTCGGGGTGGCGTTGACGGCCGGCAAAGACGAGTTCTATGAGTTGTCCGCGGCCACCGGCGCAACGCGTCGTGACTCCGCGATCGACATCGACGGGGGAGTCGCAACGCTTTTCAGCTATGCCAGCAAGACCCGCCGCGAGCTGCCCAACGACACCCTCTACCTCGACGGAGACGTCGAGCCGCTTGGCAAGAAGGGCACGTTCTGCGGCCAGCACATCTACACGTCCCGGCGTGGTATCGCCTTGCAGATCAACGCATTCAACTTCCCGGTGTGGGGCTTCCTGGAGAAGCTGGCCCCGGCGTTCATCGCGGGTGTGCCGTCGATCGTCAAGCCCGCTACCGTGACCGCCTATCTCACGGAGCTGGTTTTTCGTCGCATCATCGAAGCCGGCGTGCTGCCGGAGGGCTCGGTGCAGCTGCTGTGTGGCAGCGCCCGCGGTGTGCTGGATCACCTGTCGGGACTGGACTCCGTGGCGTTCACAGGTTCGGCCGACACCGCAGCCGAACTTCGGTCGCACCCTCGCGTGGTGGCAGAAGCGCTGCGCTTCAACGCCGAGGCCGATTCGCTCAACGCCTCGATCCTCGGGCCGGACGTTTCGCCAGACGACGTCGAATTCGACCTGTTCGTCGACCAGCTCGTTACTGAGATGACGGTGAAAGCCGGTCAGAAGTGCACAGCTATCCGACGCGCCTTCGTGCCGCAAGGACTCGCCGATGCGGTGACCGAGGCGACCGCTGAGCGGCTTGCCGGTGTTGTCGTCGGGGCGCCGACCACTGCTGGGGTGACCATGGGGCCGCTTGCCGGCCTCGAGCAACGCGACGAAGTGCTGAAATCGCTGCGCGCGCTGACGAAGAACGCGCGGATCGTGTACGGGCAGGCCGAAGCCGTGGATGTGGTGGGAGCCGACGCTTCGCGCGGGGCATTTATGTCGCCGATGCTATTGCGCTGTGACGACCACGGAGCGACAGAGCCCCACGAGGTCGAGGCGTTCGGTCCCGTCAGCACCGTGATGACGTATCGGGACAGCGCGGACGTCGTGGAACTGGTGGCGCGGGGGAAAGGCAGCCTCGTCGCATCTGTCGTCACCGCCGATAGGGCAGTTGCTCGGGAACTGGTGCTGGGTCTGGCGCCCTACCACGGCCGGGTCCTGGTCCTTGACCGAGACGATGCGCGTGAGTCCACCGGGCACGGATCTCCGTTGCCGGTTTTGGTTCACGGGGGTCCGGGACGTGCGGGTGGGGGTGAAGAACTTGGCGGAGTTCGCGCAGTGCTGCACCACATGCAACGCACCGCAGTCCAAGCGACACCGGACGTGCTCACCGCCGTCGGGCGGCGGTGGGTGACCGGTTCGGGCCGGGTGACAGACGATGTGCATCCCTTCCGAAAGAACTTGGCCGAGCTAGCGCTTGGCGACACGATCGTCGGTGGGCCACGGCGCGTCACCGAGGCAGACATCAGCCAGTTCGCCGACTTCACCGGCGACACCTTCTATGCGCACACCGACGCAAAAGCCGCAGCCGCAAACCCGCTGTTCGGGGGGATCGTCGCGCATGGTTACCTTGTGGTTTCGCTGGCTGCGGGACTTTTCGTAGACCCAGCGCCAGGGCCTGTCCTGGCCAACTTCGGTGTCGACAGCCTGCGATTTCTCACGCCTGTCAAGGGCGGCGACGAGCTGACTGTGACGCTGACGGCCAAACAGATCACCCCGCGAGCGAACGCCGACTATGGCGAAGTGCGGTGGGATGCGACGGTGACCAACCAGGCGGACCAGCCCGTGGCCACCTATGACGTCCTCACGCTGGTGGCCAAGCCCGGGGGGACAGAAGAGTGACGTCGCAGATCGTCGTGTGCTATGGAACACCCACTGCGCCACAGGTATTCGACGAGCATTACCGTACTAAGCACATACCGCTGGTCGGCCGGATCCCGGGACTCTCGGGCTTCACGTGGGGCAAGTGTCAGTCGCTCGCGAGCGGCGAGCCGCCCTATTATGCCGTCGCTCATCTGAATTTCGACACCAACGAGGCGTTACAGCAGGCCTTGGTATCGCCCCAGATGCAAGACGCCGCACGCGATGTCCGTGAGTTCGCCGATGGCGCGGTCACGATGTATATCTGCCATACCGAATCGGTGGATCCCGGCGGCGCGCTGCAACCGAGTCGATGACCGTCGTCGATTTCTCACAGTTCCGGTTGTCGCGAAGGCTTGCCGCCGATTGGCGGTCGCCTGCAGCAGCGATAACGAACCGATGTTGACGACCCGCCGATATTCGCTATGGACGCCCCACACGCAACGGCGAGATTCGCACTGCGACCGCCGTTGAATGCGTCCGGGCGCAGCGCAATCTACGACGTGACTGTCACCGATGAAGCGGGAAATGTCGTGGCCGAGTTCCAGGGGACAGCTACGTCAGCGAACATCCATCACCGCTTTGACCGGCCGGGTCATGTGCTTGCGACCCCAGTCGCACAAACTCTGCAGCACCGGCGCCAGCGTCTGCCCGTACTCCGAGATCGAGTAGTGCACACACGGCGGCACCGTCTGGGCGTCGTGGCGGTCGAGGATGCCGTCGTCGACGAGCTCACGAAGGTGGCGGATGAGCATGCGCTCGGTGATGCCCGGGATGCTGCGCCGCAACTGCGCGGTGCGCATCGGCCCGTCCTGCAGTCGCCACAGGATGGTGCCTTTCCAGCGGCCGTCGATCACCGACAACGCAGTGTCGATCGGGCATTCGTTGAGTCCCTTCTTCGACACCGCCATCACGCCTCCGCATGCTGCCAAATTTGTCAGTACCTTGTTTTATGACAGCATAAGCTGCGATGGTCGAGGGCATGGACGCAATCGTGGGATCTCTTGCCCTGGTGATCACCGGCCCGCTGGTCGGTGTCGAGTTCGCGGTCGCGGCGTTCACCAACCCGGTGTTCGCGCGGTTGCCCGACGACGGGTTTGCGCTGGCCCGGAGCGACGGCAGCCGGGTGCTGGGCAAGGTGATGCCGTTCTGGTACATCGCCAGCCTGGTGCTGCTGATCGCGGCCGCCATCGTCACCTGGGAGAACTGGTTCGTCATCGCCGCGGCGGTGGTGATGGTCGCCGTCGTGCTGATGACAGTGACGCTAATGGTGCCTATCAACAACCGGATCGGCACCTGGTCGGCGGCGGGCGATGTGTCGCGCGACGACGCCCTGCGGTGGGACCGGATGCACTGGTCGCGGGTGTTGCTGCTGGTCGTGCTCTACGTGCTGCTGGTCCTCGGTGCGGTGGCTTCGGCGCGCTGACGGACGCTGGCGGGCTGTGAGCGCGCCGAAATCGCAATTTTGGCTGATCGGCGGGGGCAGGCTATTCTGAACCGGTTCCACCGAAGACCGTCGGTCACCGATGAGCTTGCGCGAAGAGCAGGTAGCAAGCTGAATCGGTTGAAGGTCCGGGATTACCCGGCGGCCCACGCAGGAGGACGAGGCTAACGCTGTATTTGTGCGCCCCGACCTGTCTGCGTCGGGGCGTTCGTCATTCTCGGGGCGGTTGAGGCGGGACGTCGAAATACCAACCACGAGGAGGCATGCATGGCCACGGAGGACAAGGCCGCCGCGATTGCCGACATCGTCGAGCGTTTCAACTCGTCGACGGCCACGGTCGTCACCGAGTTCCGCGGGCTTTCGGTCGCCAACCTGGCCGAGCTGCGGCGGTCGCTCGGTGATTCCGCCAGCTATCGGATCGCCAAGAACACGCTGGTCAAGCGTGCCGCGGCGGAGGCTGGCATCGAGGGTCTCGACGAGCTGTTCGTCGGTCCCACCGCGATTGCGTTCGTCAAGGGCGAGGCAGTCGACGCTGCCAAGGCGATCAAGAAGTTCGCCAAGGATCACAAGGCCCTCGTCATCAAGGGCGGCTACATGGACGGCCGCCCGCTCAGCGTCGCCGAGGTCGAGCAGATCGCCGACCTGGAGTCGCGCGAGGTGCTGCTGGCCAAGATGGCCGGGGCGATGAAGGCCAACCTGTCCAAGGCTGCGGGTCTGTTCAACGCTCCGGCGTCGCAGGTCGCTCGACTGGCCGCAGCCCTGCAGGAGAAGAAGGCCGGCGAAGAAGCCGCTTAACCACCCAACTTGGGGAGCCGCAACCGCGCTGACCGCGGCCAGGACTCCACAAATCGCAACAAAATTAGGAAGGACCCATCATGGCCAAGCTGTCCACCGACGAGCTGCTCGACGCGTTCAAGGAACTGACGCTGCTGGAGCTCTCTGAGTTCGTCAAGAAGTTCGAGGAGACCTTCGAGGTCACCGCCGCCGCTCCGGTCGCCGTCGCGGCCGCCGGCCCCGCCGCCGGTGGTGCGCCCGCCGAGGCCGCCGAGGAGCAGTCGGAGTTCGACGTCATCCTCGAGGGTGCCGGCGAGAAGAAGATCGGCGTCATCAAGGTCGTCCGCGAGATCGTCTCCGGCCTGGGCCTCAAGGAGGCCAAGGACCTCGTCGACAGCGCTCCCAAGCCGCTGCTCGAGAAGGTCGACAAGGCGGCCGCCGACGAAGCCAAGGCCAAGCTCGAGGCCGCGGGCGCATCGGTCACCGTCAAGTAGTTTCAGCGTCACGAACCGCCCGGGATCATCACGATCCCGGGCGGTCGGCGTTTTCGCCGGGAACCGCCATCGGTAGCGGTGGCCCGCCGTACGGGGTCGGTATCGTCCACCTCCCGCGGGGGGTGGGATCGGTGGTCGCGTTCAGATCCGCGCCCGGCGGCGGGCCGGCCGTATCGTCGCCGGCCGGCCGCGGCGCGTTGCGGGCACCGCGGATGAGCACCGACGGGTCGGGGTCGTTGCAGTAGGTATACCGCCGCGGCTCGGGGTAATCCGCGGCCGACGGTGGCTGGCGCGGCACCTGGTAATCGCACGCGTAGCGCGGGTACATATCGCCGATTCCCCAGACCGCGCCGTCGTGAAAGACCGTCAGCAGGTTCTCCAGCACCGAACCGCGCACGGCGGGGTCGGGGAACAACGCGTTCAACGCAGGCACCCGCACATACGACAGTTCGGCGACGGTGGCCAGGTTGCCCAGCAGCCGCACCATGGTCTCGGAGTTGTCGGCGAAAAGGTTGTCGATGCCCTCAAGGTTGTCGGGGGCGCGCGCGACCAGGGTGCGAAATCCGCTGTCCATCCGGGCCATCCCGGCGAACAGCGAGCCCAGGCTCTGCCCGGTCGCGGCCAGCCCCGGGTCGACGTCGACCATCGTGTCGAAAACCACCCGGCTGGTGGACAGCAGGCTCACCGTCTCCGGGAGCACCCCGTCCAACGCGGAAATGAGAAACGTTCCACCGTCGAGGATGTCGGCCAGCTTCTCGGGGCCCTTCACGCTGACGCCGAGTTCGCGGCGGATGACCGCCAGCTTCTCCGGATCCACCTGTGCCAGTGCGCCGTTCGCGTTGGCCAGCGCCTGGGCCAACGTCACCGGCACTGACGTGCGGTCCGGGTCGACCACGCTGCCGTCGGTCAGATACGGGCCGCGGTCGGTGGCCGGCCGAAAGTCGAGGTACTGCTCACCGGCCGCGGACAACCCCGACACTCGCACCGTGCTGTCGACCGGGATGTTCGTCCGCGCGTCGATCGAGGCGACTGCGGTCACCCCGCCGTCGGCCAGCACAACCGATTTGACCCGTCCGACCGGCACACCGCGCACGGTGACGTCCTGCTGCGGCAGCAGCCCACCCGATTCGGTCAGCGGAACCCGCACCTCGATGGTGGAGCGGGCCGGGTTGATCCGCAGCGCACCGAACGTCAGGTAGGCGACGCTGACGACGAAGATCACGGCAAGCGACCACCCCGACAGCGCAAACCGGTTGCGGCGCACCGTCTCCAACGTCGACAACCATGCCTCGAGTGCCCGGTCCATCACGGTCCCTGCCCGACGACGCGTTCCTGCAACCGGAACAGGGTGTACTTCAGGCTGCCGACCATGAAGTGCCAGTCCGCCCGTTTGGGACCGTGGAACTGCGGGTCCCCCAGATAGCCGATGTCCGGCCAGTTGCCGAGGGCCAGCTTCGCCAGCGTGCCTCTGCCGGCGATCGCGGTACCCGACGTCGCCTTGACCATGGGCGGCAGCATGCGGCTCATCGCGAGCATGCTGGTGTCCGGGCTGACCACCACATCGTTGGCAGCCCGTGAGAGCGCGTTGATATCGGCCACCATGCTGCGGGTGTCAGTGCCCTGAAGCGACGGGAACCTCGACAGCTGTCGCGACATGGCGCCGGTCGTATCGAGGAGGTCGATCAGCTCGCGGGTGTCGACCGCACCGATGGCCGGTGACGACGCGGCGAGCAGATCGTTGATGCTGTCCTGTCGGCTGTTGACCGTGTCGACCAGCGTCGCGGTGTTGTCGAGCGCGGTCCGGATCTGCTCAGTGCGGCCGCTGAGCGTCTCGGCGAGCTGGTTGGATTGGCGCATAAGGTCGCGGAAGGCGTCGCCGTTGTCGCCTGCGGCACTTCCCACACCGTTGGCCAACTTGGTCAGGTTGCGCACGACGCCACCGTTGACCAGCACGGCCGCCGAGCTCAGCACGGCTTCGACCGTCGCCGCGGACCCAGTGGACCCCAGCCCGAGGTTGTCGCCGTCGGCGAGCAGTGCCTGCCCCGGTGTCGCTGGCGGCTTCACCGCCACGTAGACGTCGCCGAGCGGGGTGGCGGTGCGCAGTTCGGCCGTCGAACCGAAGGGCAGCTGCACCCCATTTCGGATCTGCATGGTGACCACGGCGGTGTAGTCCTCGGACTTCATCGACACGACCTGACCGATGTCGGCACCGCCGAGGCGGACCTTGGCCTTCAACGGCAGGTTGAGCGCGTTGGCGAACGTCGCGGTCAACGTGTAGGACTCCGAGCCCACCGAGGGCGCCGGCAGCGGAATGCTGTCCAGACTCGGCGCGGCGCAACCGCTGAGCACCAGAACGGCACTGACGCCCAGGACAACCCAACGACGCAAGCGCAGGCTCATCGCTGACCCATCCGTGCCATGGAATCGAGCATGTAGGTCAACCCGAAGTCCGGTCCATAGTCCTGCAATGTGCCGGTGCTGCAACCGAGTTGGCGCAGACCCATGAGATTGCAGACCTCTTTGGTCATCTGGCTGTCGAACATCATCTTGTCGACCAGGGCATGGGCGCGTAAAGACCCGTTGTTCACATCGATCGCGTTGTAGACGTTTTCCAGCAACAACGGCAGCAGGTCGAACGTCTCGGCGAGTTCACGGTTGTGGTCGTTGGTCGCCGTCAGCAGGACATCGCCGTTGGTGACGGCCTGGTTGATCGTGTCTCTGTTCTCCTCCAGCAGATCGGCGGCGGCCTCGAGCACCTCGTTGGTGCGTCGGCCGGTGGTGCCCGAACCGAAGTTCTCGGCGGCCAGCACCGCGCTGGTGGCACGCACCAGCGAACCGAACTCGCGGATCGTCGCGTCGTTGTCCGACGCCGCCTTGGCCAACGCGCTCAGGCTGGTGACGATCGTGGTGAGGTCGTCTTTGGTCTGGGCTCCGTCGGAGGTCATCCGCAATGCCTTCGACAGCTGATCGAGCGCGCCCTTGATGTCGTTCCCTTTACCCGCAACGGTTTCGGCACCGACGTTCACCAGATCCGCCAGCGGCCCGCCGCCGTGACCGTCGCCGTTCATGGCCGCCATGAGCCTGTCGATGGTGGCCAGCACGCGGTCGAAGCCGACCGGTGTACGGGTCCGGTCGAGTGGAATCACGTCGTGGTCCTCGAGCACTGGCCCGCCGGTGTAGGCCGGGGACAGCGCGACCCGGCGGTCGGTGAGGATCGAACTCGAGATCGTCGCGGCCATCACATCGGCGGGTACCTGGATGTCCTCGTCGATGCTCAGCACCACCTCGACGTAGGAGCCCTTGGCCGTGACACTTTGCACCGTGCCGACCTGCATGCCGAGCACCTCGACGGCGTTGCCCGGGTACAGGCCGGAGGCCTCGTCGAACTGAGCCGAGACGGTGATGGGGCGCGACGCGATGCCCGATTTGGCCGCGGTGAGGTAGCCGATGGCTGTCACCGCGAGCACCCCTACCACGCATGCGAGGACGAGCTTTTTCATGCGCAGTCCTTGAAGTACTCGACCAGGTTGAACTGGGTGGCGCGGCCGCTGATCGCGCACATCCAGTCGTCGATGAGGATTCCGTTCGCCGGAAAGATATCGAGGGCCGGTGCCGTGCCGCTGGCGTTGGTGAGATTGCGGATCGGAATCGGCAAGGTCTGCAGGGTGTTTCGGAACAGGTCATCGTGCTCGGCGGCCATCGCGCTGAGCTCCAGCAGGTCGTCCACCAGCTTCTGGGCCGCGGGCCGGTCGGCGACCACGGCCTTGCTCAGCAGGTTGACCAGCTGGGTCAGCGACGACATCAGCTGCCGAAAGGACTGTTGCCGGGATATGATCTCCGCCAACAGGTCCCTGCCCTGAAAGACCAGCTGGCCCAGGTTGGCCTGCTGGCGGCGCAGGGTGTCGGTCAGCGTCGCGCTCGCCTGCAGCAGCGTGCCGATCTGGTCGCGGCGTGCCGCAATGATCCCCGACAGGCGCTGCAGGTTCGTCATGGCCTGTGGCAACGCCTCGGGCAGCCCGTCGAGTTGCTCGGAGAGCACGGTCAGCGCGGACGCGAGCCGGCCGGTGTCCACCTGTTCGAACGTCGACGTCGAGTCCGCCAGCAACGACTGCAGGTCGTAGGGCACCTCGGTGTATGTCAGTCGGATCAGCTTGTCCTGCAGCGGTTCTTCGCCGCGGGGTCGCAGCTCGACGTAACGCGATCCCAGCAGCGTGGTCAGCTTGATCGCGGCCCGGGTCTGCGCGCCCAACCTGACGTCGTCACGCACCCGCAGCGCGACGACAACGCGGTCACCGGCCAACGCGACCGACTTGACCTCGCCAACGCTGATGCCCGCGACGCTGACGTTGTCTCCGACGCGCAGCTGTGCGGCTTGGGCGAATTCCGCGTGGTAGCTGGTGTATCCGAAGCCTGCGGTGCGCGCGATCAGCAGGGCGGCGACCACAACGGCGGCCATCACGAGCGCGACCAGCCCGATCCAGAACGGGGGGTAGGACTCCAGCCGCGGGATGCGTGTCGACTTCGGTGTCATGGGGTGGGCCTGCATTTCTGCGAGTTCTTCACAACGTTGCCCGGGGAGGCCAGTTCAACGATCTTGGGCACCAGTTCGGTGAGGCCGGGGAAGAAGCCCATCAGGTTCACGCTGCAGCCGTAGGCGTTTCCGTACGCGCCGTCGCCTGATACCCGCGCCAACCCCTTGAGCACCAGCGGTGTGTTCGAGCCGAGGAAGGCCAACTGGTCGGGCATTCCGGCGAGGTGCTGGACGAATCCGGGTTCGCGGTGCAGCAGTTCGGACATCTGCGGGTAGACCGCATCCCCGATCGCGGCGATCCGGGCGGCGGTGCGATTCAACGATCCGGCCGACGCGGTGAGGTGCTCGCGTCGGCTATTGAGTTCGGACACCATCGCGTGTGCCGTGGTGATCACACCGCCGAGGTTGGCGTCCTGGGCGGCGAGGTCGCCCACAATGGTGTCGAGGTTGTCGATCACGTCACCGAGGATCTCGTCGGGGCCCGCGAAAGTGGCGGTGAGCTCGGCGGTTTGGGCGACGAACTGGGCGACGTCGACCGAATCACCTTGGAACGCGTCGATCATGGCGTTGGTCAACCGGTCCACCTGCGTCGGATCGAGCAACGTGAACAGCGGCTCGAAGCCGTTGAGCAGCGCACCGACGTCGAAGGAGGGTTCGGTGCGCTCCAACGGGATCTGGCTGCCCGCAGGCAGCGGCTGGGCCGGGGCGCTACTGCGGTCGCGGGACAGTCCGAGATACCGCTGGCCGACGATGTTCTGGTACATCACCGACGCGACGGTGTCGGGGTAGATCGACTGCTCGCTGTCGATCTGGAAGGTGACCTGCGCGACGTCCGCGACCAGGGTGACCGCATCGACGCGGCCCACGCGCACGCCGGCGACACGGACGTCGTCGCCGCCGCCCAACCCGGTCACGTCGGTGAACAACGCCGAATAGCTGTCGGTCGGACCGTCCGGGTCGCGGCGCAGGGTGCCGTAGACGAGCACGGTCAGCACCATTGCCACCACCATGAAGGTGGAAAAGCCGATCAACGCGCTGCGGAACTTCATCGGCCACCCGCGTCGCTGGGGGCAGGGCTGACCGTGACGGCCGTGCCGCGGGCAACCGGGCCGAGCAGGACCTGCTGGGCGCTGTTCACGTCCTCGCCGAGGATCGTTGAAAGTTGTTCGCGTTCACCGTCGCTGCCGACGGGTCCGACGTTTCCGCCGTAGGACGCCGGTGCGGTGAACTCTGCGGGCAGCGGCGTGCCGGGCGGTGGGGCTAGGTCGGGCGGTGGCTCGTAGCTCTCGGGCAACAGCACCTGCGGGATGTCGAACTTCTGCGGCGTCTCGGGTGCGGTGTGGCAACTGGGTCCCTCGAGGGGGCCGTAGCGCGGGCAGTCAGCGCGGACATAGGTCCGCAGCGGGGTGAACGACAGGATGAAGTTGCCGCTGAACATCTGGTGTTCGTCGTCCCAGGCATCCGTCATGGCCTTCTCCGAAAGGCGGGTGAGCCGGGTGGCCATGGGCAAGAACTTGTCGTGGTTCATGGCCAGTACGCCGACGACCGGTTCCAGGTGGGTGGTGATTCCGATGAGCTGGTCGGCGTGGTTGTCGAACGCGGTGGCCGCGGTGGCCGAAGTGTTCAGCCCGGCAGACAGCAGGCTCTGCAGCTCCGCTTGCTTTTCGGCGATCGTGCGCATCGGCACCACTGCGTTGTCCATGGAGTCGACGAGCCCCGGGACAGTGGCGGACAACGTTTCAGCCATCTCGCTGAGCGCTGAAACCGTCGACGGCTCATCGGAGTTCGTGGCGATCAACCGGTTCAGCTCGGTGAGGATGCGCTGTATCCGGGCGCCCGAAATCAACAGCGTGTCGCCGCGGTGATCGGTGGCTTCGGCGAGCAGGTTGATCATTCCGACCGGCGGATCGGTGCCGTCGCGCTGGGTCGCGGCCAGGATCTGGCGCACCCGGTCGATGGTGGTCTGGAAGAGCACGGTGGGCAGCTGGGTGTCTTCGGTGATGACGGCGCCGTTGTGCAGCGGGGGCGCGTCGCCGTTGTCGACCAGCTGGACTGAGGAGACGGCGAAGACGTTGCTGGGCACCACACGTGCGGTGACGGTTTCCGGAATACCCTGGGCCGCCTCAGGGGTGAGGTTGATCGTGACGATGTTGGGCCGGCCGTAGAGCGCGGGCTGCACGCTTTTGACCGCACCGACCAGCACGCCGCGGAATTTGACGTCGGCGCGCTCGGGTAAGCCGTCGCCCACGTTGACCAGTTCGGCGGTCACCCGGATATGGCGATCCAGATGGCCCTGCGACTTGGCCAACAGCACACCGGTGATCAACGTCGCAGCGACCAGCACGACGACACCGCCGATCAGCAGTTGGCGGTCAGACCAGCCGCGGCCGTTGGGTTCGATCGAGTTGCCCATGCTCAACCACCGAACCTCGCGCCGGAGGCGGCGCCCCACAGCGCCATGGTGAGCAGCATGTTCACGATGACCACGGTGGTGATGGCTGCGCGCATGGCGTGCCCGGCGGCGACGCCGACGCCCTCAGGGCCGCCGGCGGCGAAGTAGCCGAAGTAGCACTGGATCGTCGAGGCCAGCCAGACGAACACCACCGCCTTGAGCACCGAGTAGATGATGTCGGTACCGCTGAGCATCAGCGAAAAGTAGTGCAGGTAGGCCCCCGTCGAGCCGCCGCCCGACAGGCTCACCACCACCTGGGCGGTCAGGTATCCCAGGCACAGGCACATGACGTACAGCGGCACCACCGCCACCGCCGACGCCAGCATCCGGGTGGAGACCAGGAAGGGGATGGGCCGAATGGCAAGCGCCTCGAGGGCGTCGATTTCCTCGTTGATGCGCATCGCGCCGAGCTGGGCGGTGAACCGACATCCCGACTGCATGGCGAACGCCAGCGCGGCCATCATCGGGATGAGCTCGCGCGTGGAGACCAGCGAGGACACAAAACCGGTTGCCGGCCCCATTCCCAACATGCCGAGCATGTTGTAGGCCTCGATGCCGATCATCGCTCCCGCGCTGATGCCGAGCACCGCCGCGACGCCCGCCGTCCCGCCGCCCGCGACGATCGCACCGTTACCCCAGGTGACATCGGAGAGCAGCCGAAGAAATTCGGCTCGGTAGTGCCGCAACACCATGGGGATCGACGCGAGCGCCTCGATGAAGAACGACAGGATGTGGCCGAGCCGTCGCACCGTCCGCGCGACGGCGCTGCCGGTGGCCACCAGCGGGCGGGTGCCGGGAATCCGATAGGTCGAGGGCGTCATGAGATCGGATCACAGCCCATGCTGCGGCACCATCAGCACGTAAACCTGGCTGATCACCACGTTCAGCAGCATCAGCACCAGAATCGACTCCACTACCGCGGCGTTGACCGAATTCGCCACCCCGGCAGGCCCGCCCTTGGTGCGAAGACCCTTGTCGCAGGCGACCACCGCGACGATCAAGCCGAACAGGACCGCCT
Source organism: Mycolicibacterium holsaticum DSM 44478 = JCM 12374 (assembly GCF_019645835.1). Taxonomy (NCBI): domain Bacteria; kingdom Bacillati; phylum Actinomycetota; class Actinomycetes; order Mycobacteriales; family Mycobacteriaceae; genus Mycobacterium; species Mycolicibacterium holsaticum. The sequence continues at coordinate 4,458,286 of NZ_CP080998.1, read as the reverse complement.
TGAACAAGGCGAGCACCAGGTCACCGACGGTCGCGAACGCCGAGAACGTGCTCACGAAACTTCCGGGTGCCCCGTGCTGGAAGTAGACGTTGAACAGGTAGCTGGCGAAAAAGCCCACGAAGCACGTGGTGCCGGTGAGCCCGACGGCGACCAACATCGCCGCGGCAGCACGCGGGACGACCAGGCGCCGGATCACCGACACGCCCATGACCTTCAACGCGTCGACCTCCTCGCGCATGGTGCGCGACCCGAGATCGGCGGTGATCGCCGAGCCGACGGCGGAGGCCATCATGACCGCGGCCACCAGCGAGGCGCCCTGCCGCACAATCGCCAGCCCGCTGGCGGCGCCGGCCAGCGAGGTCGCCCCCACCTGGCCCGCCATCAGCGCGAACTGCACGGACAACGTCACCCCGATCGGGACCGCGACCAGCAATGTCGGCACGACAGCGCTGCCCGCCATGAACGCGCCCTGCCGGACGAACTCCTTCCAGGCAAAGCGGCCGGTGACGATATCGAGTACGAGAAACTGCAGGCAGCGCACCCCGAGGATGACCTGGTTGCCGGTGGTCTCGATGGCGGCGACCGGATGAGCGCGCGCGTAGCCGCGCAATGTTCTGGCCACGAGGGCGCGCGACGTTCCGTCCGGCCGGCCCTGGCGGTCGGACACGCGCTCGCGGGGCGGCTCACATACGGACTGATGCGACAACGATGCGTCTCCCCCTGTCGGCTCCGACCTGCCGCGGCACCGACCGGACCACCTTGTGCGGTGTCCAGCCCGTCAATATGTGATCTGGTTCACTCTCCGGGGCGACTGTGGTCCACCGCACCGCGGATAGTAGTCGAGCTTTGCAATCCGTACCGAGCATTCAAGTGCTCCAGCCTTCGGGCCGGCCCAGCAAGATCAACCGGGTTATGGGATCGGCGGTCCGAACGTCGAATCCACTCGAGCACCCGGCCCGCCGGGCAGGGGATCCGCACCGGCTTGGCAATTTGCCACCCGCCGTGGCGCGCCAGTAAATCGACATCGTCACGCAGGTACAGCAAATGAGTGCGTGATGTTTCCAGGGCGGTGCAATCCCACATCTGCATTGGGTCGCGATCCGGCTGACATGCGAAGAGTCCCGATTTTGGGAGTTGATGACATCGGACCCGGCGCAACCGCAGTGTCCGGAACTGGCGTACGCTACAGTGACTCAAACCACAGGTGGGACACGTGTGGTGCGATAATTTGGCGGAAGGATCTCGCGTGGGCATTGGCATTCAGGTCGAAGGGCTGACCAAGTCCTTCGGGCCCCAGCGAATTTGGGAAGACGTCACGCTGGAAATTCCGCCGGGTGAGGTCAGCGTGCTACTGGGCCCCTCGGGTACCGGTAAATCGGTCTTTCTCAAGTCGCTGATCGGGCTGTTGCGCCCCGAGCGCGGCAAGATCATCGTCGACGGCACCGACGTCATTCAGTGCACCGCCAAGGAGCTCTACGAGATCCGCACCCTGTTCGGCGTGATGTTCCAGGACGGCGCGCTGTTCGGCTCGATGAGCATCTACGACAACACCGCTTTCCCCTTGCGTGAGCACACCAAGAAAAAGGAAAGCGAGATCCGCAACATCGTCATGGAGAAGCTCGAGTTGGTCGGTCTGGCCGGCGACGAGAACAAGTTCCCTGGCGAGATCTCCGGCGGTATGCGCAAGCGTGCCGGGCTGGCCCGCTCGCTGGTGCTCGACCCGCAGATCATCCTCTGCGACGAGCCCGACTCCGGTCTGGACCCCGTCCGTACGGCCTACCTGTCACAGCTGCTGATCGACATCAACGCCCAGATCGACTGCACGATCCTCATCGTCACGCACAACATCAACATCGCCCGCACCGTGCCCGACAACATGGGCATGCTCTTCCGCAAGCACCTGGTGATGTTCGGACCCCGCGAAGTCCTGCTGACCAGCGACGAGCCCGTGGTCAAGCAGTTCCTCAACGGCCGCCGGATCGGTCCGATCGGGATGTCGGAGGAGAAGGACGAGTCGACGATGGCCGAGGAGCAGGCCATGTTCGACGCCGGCCACCACGACGGCGGTGTCGAGGAGATCGAAGGCGTTCCGCCGCAGATCCAGGCCACACCGGGCATGCCCGAGCGCCAGGCCGTGGCACGCCGGCAGGCCCGGGTGCGCGAGATCCTGCACACCCTGCCGCCGGCCGCGCAGGCCGCGATCCGCGACGACCTCGAGGGCACCCACCACCACGTGGGCAGCGAGTTCGCCGACGTCGAGACCTCCCGGCACCGAACTGTCGACGATGACGCCCCGACGGGCGCCATCCCCACCGCCGAACGGTAACCACGCCACGCTCGAGGCGGGCGCGGAATTCGCCGCAGTTGCCTTAGAACGCTTCTTCGCGAAGGTTCATCACGGCGAGGTCGATGCCCTCGCTGATCCGTCGTTCGGCGGCGAGTCGGGGTAGCACGTTCTTGGCGAACGCAATTGCTGCGGAGACCTTTCCGCGATAGAAGGCGCGGTCACCGTCTGCCGGATCACCGTCGAGAGCGATCAACGCAATCTCGGCCTGCCGCAACAGCAGCCAGCCGACCAGCAGGTCTCCGAAGGCCAACAGGAACGGCACCGAGCGTAACCCGACGCGATAAAGTTCCTGTGGTTCATCGGGTGACTTCGCGTAATAGGCCGTCATCGTGGTGACCATGGCCCGCACGTCGGCGAGCGCGTTGGTGAGCATCTGCCGTCCCTGGGCGAGTTCGGGCCGGGCGTGTGGATCGTCGAGGAATTCGTCGATCTGTTTGGTGAGGTGACCGAGGGCCCTGCCCTCGTCGCGGACGATCTTGCGGTAGAACAGATCCTGCGCCTGAATCGCGGTGGTGCCCTCGTACAGGGAGTCGATCTTGGCGTCACGGATGTACTGTTCGATCGGATGATCCTGCAGATACCCTGCGACGCCGAGGATCTGGAGCGACTCAGACAGACACTCGAAAGAACGCTCTGACCCCATTCCCTTCACGACTGGCAGCAACAGATCGTTGATCCGTCGTGCCATGCTGGCGTCTGCGTCGGACACCCCCGGGCCCGCCGCCGCGTCCTGGTGCGCGGCGGTGTAGAGGTACAGCGCGCGCATGCCCTCTGTATAGGCCTTCTGCATGATCAGTGACCGCCGGGTCTCGGCGTCACCGAGACCCGGCGAGTTGGCCTTTGCGTAGTCCAAGGCATTCAAGTAACCCGTCGACAATGTTGCGATTGCCTTGGCGCCCACTGCCATTCGGGCGAATTCTATGACCTTGAACATCTGCGCGATGCCGTTGTGCACGTCGCCGACCAGCCAACCCACCGCCGGCGTGCCGTGCTGGCCAAACGTCAGCTCGCAGGTGGCCGACGCAGTCAGACCCATCTTGTGCTCGACCCCGGTGACGAACACCCCGTTCCTCGCACCGGGCGCCGCGGACTCGAGATCGGGTAGGTACTTAGGCACGAGGAAAAGGCTGAGGCCCTTGGTGCCGGGCACGGCCCCGACCGGACGCGCCAGCACCAGATGGGCGATGTTTTCGAACATGTCGTCACAGTCACCGGAGGTGATGAACCGCTTGACGCCGTCGATATGCCAGGTGCCGTCGGGCTGCGGGATGGCTTTGGTGCGGCCGGAGCCGACGTCTGAGCCGGCATCGGGTTCGGTGAGCACCATCGTCGCGGCCCAATTGCGCTCCATCCCCAGCTTCGCCCAATGACGTTGCTGCTCATTGCCTTCGCCGTAGAGGACCGCCAATAGCGGCGGGCCGTTCAAGTAGAAGAATGCGGTGGGCTGAGCACCCATGAGCAGCTCGTTGACGGCCCACCGCACGGTCGCGGGCGCGCGGATGCCGCCGATGGCCTCCGGCAGCCCCAAGCGCAACCAAGGCCCCCGTTGCCACACCCGTACCGCCTCCTTGAACGACGTCGGAAGCGAGACGGAATGGGTCGCGGGGTCGAACGTCGGAGGGTTCCGGTCACCGTAGGCGAATGCCTCAGCCAGCGGCCCCTCCGCCTCGCGGGCGGCGTCGCGCAGCGCGGCGCGGACGTCGGCGGCCGTCAAATCACCGAACCCGCCGCGGTCCAAGGTGTTCTCGATATCGAGCGCCTCGAAGAGGTTGAACTCCAAGTCCCGCACGTTGCTCTTGTAGTGGCCCACGAACAGCTCCTTTCACGTGCGGCCGCGCCCGGGCGCGGACCCCTGATCTGCGAGGGCTTTGCACGAGGTGCTCTTGTGCCGGTTGGTCGATGGAGCCTCGGATAGTTGGCGGTCGAACAGCAGTCAGTCGCACTCAGTGTGACGTGAACTCGTCGATTGCGTTCTGGTGCCGCGTAGTTCTATGTCCTTCGTCGTACGGTTTTACGCTTTTGGTCATATGGAACCCAACGCGCCACCTCACGTCCGGTCGAGCAGTTCGTCGAGGAAGCCGGCGGCTTCGCGGCCGGCACGGTCGACGTCCCGGGCGGCGATCGCCTCCACCAACCCGCCGTGGTCGATCTCCTGGAAGTGCCGACGTTCCTCGCTCGTGGTGGCGACGCTGGCCATGATCACCTCGGTGATTCCCCGGTACAGCTCGGTCAGCACGGTGTTGTGTGAGCTGCGGACCACCGCGAAATGCAGTTCGGTGTCCGCGCGGACGAACTCTTCGTACTTGTTCTGCTGCTGAAAGGCGTTGCGGCGCTGAAGCAGCGACCACAACTCGGTGAGGTCCTCGTCGGTGCGGGCGGCAGCGGCCAGGCGCGCACCCTCGACCTCGAGGCAGCGCCGCACCTGCAGCACCTCGCGCAGCTGCGAACCGCACAGCCGCCGCAGCGCACCGGACACCTCGGTCGTCGCCCGGACATAGGTGCCGTCGCCCTGCCGGACCTCCAGGATTCCGCTGTGCGCCAGCGCCCGGATTGCCTCACGCAGCGTGTTGCGGCCGACGCCGAGGGCATCCACCAGTTCGGGCTCGGTGGGAATCTTGCTGCCGACCGGCCATTCCCCGGATGCGACAGAGCCGTGAAGCTGCTCGATCACCTGATCGACCAGTCCGGTGCGGCGGGCGGTGACCAACGGCACACGAATCTCCATTCATCCAATCATGGGATGTATGGGATCGTAGCTTGGGTGGCCTGTGAAACCCGACCCGACACCGTCGACGAGTTCGAGAACGATCTCGCGCTGACCGTCGACGACGCGGTAGAGGTGCGGCCCGGGGTGTTGGCGGCCGGCGGGGCGTTGCTCACCGTCGCGGTCGTCCTCACGGCGCTCAACCTGCGCCCGGCCATCACCAGCGTGGGGCCGCTGCTCGGCGAGATGCGCGGTTCCCTCGGCGCGTCGGCCGTCTGGGCCGGGGTACTGACCACCCTGCCCGGGCTGTGTTTCGCCGGCGCCGGGCTGGCCGCACCGTGGCTGGCGCGGCGCCTCGGGCTGGGCCGGGCGATCTCGGTGGGCCTCGTCGTGCTCACGATCGGTCTCATGGCGCGGGTGTTGGACGGTCCGTCGGTGATGATCGGCGGCACCTTGGTGGCCGCGGCGGGTATCGCGCTGATCAACGTGCTGATCCCCGTCGTCATCAAGGGTTCGTTCCCGCTGCACGTCGGGCTGATGACCGGCATCTACACCGCCGCGTTGCAGGGCGGCGGCGCGCTGGGCTCAGCGCTCACCCCACCGCTCGACGACGTCTTCGGCGGCTGGCGGTCGGCGTTGGGTGGCTGGGCGCTGCTGGCCGTGCTGGCGTTGGCGGCGTGGCTGGTGGCCTCGCGCGGCATCGCGCACGTCCCGGCTCAGCACGCGACGACGTCGACCCGGGGCCGTTCGCTGTTGCGCAATCGGCTGGCGTGGACGGTGACTGCGTTCTTCGGCTCCCAGGCGTTCCTGGCCTACATCGTGATGGGTTGGCTGCCTGAGGTTTTCATCGACAACGGGGTCAGCCAGGGCAACGCCGGGCTGCTGCTCGGGCTGATCTCGCTGATCGCGGTCCCGATCAGCGTGTTCGTCTCCCCCTTGGCCGCCCGCAGCGCCAACCAGAGCGGATGGATCGTCGGCCTTGGCGTGGTGGGCATCGCCGGGGTGATCGGCCTGTTGATCGACCCAGGCTTCGCGCCGCTGCTGTGGAGCGTGCTGATCGGTCTGGGCATGAGCGTGTTCTCGTTGGCGCTCACGGTGATAGCGCTGCGGGCCCGCGGCCCCGAAGACACCGCGCAGCTGTCCGGCATGGCGCAGGGATTCGGCTACCTGTTGGCGGGTCTGGGGCCGTTCCTGTTCGGGGTTCTGCACGACGCGACCGGCGGCTGGACGGTGCCGTGGGCCATGGTGCTTGGTGTCTACGTGGTGCAGATGGTGATGGGGGCATTCGCCGGCCGCAACCGCTACGTGTAACTGCGCGGCACCCGAGTTTGCAGGCAATCGGTCAAAAGTCGTCAATAAGGCCGCTTACGCCCAATAGATTCGATCTCCATGGGCGACGCGATCATGAAATGGTTCGGCGCGGGCGTGGTCACCACCGGTCTGGTGGCGGCCATGCTCGCTGGCACGGGCGTGGCGATGGCCGACGACGACTCGAGCGCCAACTCGAGCCCGGCGAGCACCTCGGAGGCGTCGAATTCCCCTGCTGATACCGCAGATTCGGCGGCCGACGCGAAGGACGACGCGTCCGCTGAGCAGGAACCCGCCGTCGACCAAGACGAGCTTTCCGAAGAGGAACCCGCCGTCGACGACGACGAGCCCGCCGTCGACGAGGAGGAACCCGCCGAGCCCGTCGTCGACGACGAGCAGCCCGCCGTCGACGGTGAGCAGCCCGCCGTCGAGACCGAAGAGGACGCCGCCACCGACGTTGCCGAGGACCGCTCCGACAGCGACCGCGAGGTCGACACCACGTCGCGCGCGCACGTGAAGCAGCCCGCGGCCCAGCCCGTCGAACCCGTGGTCGTCGGGACCGAACCCGAGGACACCGCGGCCGTCGAACAAAACGACGATGAGGGTTTCGAACCGGCCGCCACGCCCGCGTCCCAGCAGCGCACCACCGTCGTCGTCGAGGACATCGCCGCGCAACTCAAGGACGTTCCGAAGGTTGAGGCGATCACGTTCGCGGCGGCGGCCCCGGCCGTCGGCGCGGCGGCGTTCAGGAACCCGCTGACCACCGTGCTCGACTTCATCGGCACGGTCGTGTTCGGCATCTACGGCGCGGTGACCCGGCTGTTCGGCGGGCCCGCGGTGCTTCCGCTGGGCAGCACCGTGACCGTGCGCAGCACCACGCTGCGGCTTGATTGCGGTTGTGCGCCGGGGGAGGGCTCCAGCGTTCCGGTGGATTGGTATTTCCCTGAAGGCGCGCTGGAGAACCCGCCGGACCGGATGATCTACCTGCAGCACGGCTTTTTGGCCGCCGGCCCGTGGTACAGCTACACCGCCGCGGCGCTGGCCTCGCAGACCGGCAGCATCGTCGTCGCACCGTCGATCACCTCGAATTTCCTGGCCGCCGACGCCTGCTGGCTCGGTGCCCCGACGATGCACCAGGCCATCGCGGGCCTGTTCGACGAGGACAACACCGCGCTGGCCGAAAGCGCGACGCGGGTCGGGTACTCCGGGCCGATTCCGGACCGGGTGGTGCTGATGGGGCACTCGCTGGGCGGCGGCGCGGTGTCGGGAGCGGCCGGCTACATGGTCGACAACGGCAGCATCGGCCGGTTGGCCGGTGTGGTGCTGCTCGACGGTGTCGGCCTGGACGGCTCGATGACCGACGCCCTGCGCAAGGTGCCGCTGGACATCCCGATCTACCAGATCGCCGCGCCGCGCTATTTCTGGAACCAGTTCGGCGTCGGCAGCGCCGCGCTGATGGAGGCGCGGCCCGACCAGTTCGTCGGCGTGACGCTGGAGGGCGGCTCGCACGTCGACTCGATGCGCGGGGGCAACCCGCTCATCCAGTTCGCCCAGCAGGTGGTGTCGGGGTTCTCCCAGCCCCGCAACGTGGCGGCGGCGCGCCACCTCATGGTGACGTGGGCCAACGACATGTTCGCCGGCAACCAGGCCACCGGGGTCTACGACCTGGGCCCGGGGGAGCGGCTGGAGATGCGCAATCCCGGCGGGCTGGCCGTCCTGGTCGGGCTGCCCAACCCGTTGACGAAACTGTTTCCGTTCGACGTGCTGCAACCGTTGGTGCCGCTGCTCGACGGCATCTTCCGGTTCACCCCGGCGTGCGCGGCCGCGAGCGTCGGGGCGGCCGCGGGGAACTCGTGCTCGGACACGATCGCCGCGTGATCTTCTAAGCACTTCGGTTAATCACTTCCGGCGCCCCGTCGATCCCGGTAACGTTTGCTGAGGCTGACGGGAGACGGCATGGGCGACCGGGGTTCGGCGTGGTAAGTACAGGTATGTGCGCTGCTGAAACCTGCGGCACGTCATTGCGGGCTCTGGGACTTCCGTCGCTGGCGGTCCCACGGGATGTCGGGCAGGCAAACGAGCCCGGTCGGCTTCGGTAGCGAACCCCGGCGAAGGATGCATCGATGAATGACCGGCTGCAGCGCTGGGTGAGCGCAGGTGTCCTCACCGCGGGGTTGTCGTGCGTTGTGCTCGTCGGCGCGGGAATCGCGGTCGCCGAACCGGATTCGGGTACCGGCGCCGGTCAGCCGAGTTCGTCGCAGTCGGAGTCCGAGCCGGACGGTGACGCCGGCGCGAAGGTCGACGACGCCGAAGAAGCGGTCACCGACGACGAGAAGGACGACGCCGAGGACGTCACCGAGGACGTCACCGAGGACCAAGGGGCGGCCCCCGAGAATGAAGTCGTCGACGAAGAGGACGCCACTGAGGAAGAACTCGTCGAGGAAGAGCCCACCGAGGAACAGGCCACCGACGAAGAGGCCGTCGTCGCCGACGAGACGACCGGCGACCAGACCCCGTCAGGCTCCGGTCACGACGCGACCACCGACACAGGCACCGATACCGAGCCGGCGAGCGACCTGGCGGCGGCCGTCAAGGAGGTCGAACCGCCCGAGCCGTCTGAAGACCCGACGCAGCCGACCGAGCCGACGCGGCCGGCCGAACCGACCGTGACCGCCGACCGCGAGCCGGCCGCCAGGACGGCCGTCGTCGACCAAGCCACCGCGACGTTCGCGTCGAAACTGAAACCGGCGATCACGCAGGTCGCGATGTCCGCCCCCGCGGCGCAGCTGGCGGCCCCGCGCGGACCGAACCTGATCAACATCATCGGCACGCTGGCCTGGAACGTCATCGACTTCATGGTGAAGCTGGTCGTGGGCCCGCCCGCCGTGCCGCCGGGCAGCACGGTGACCGCGCGCCGCTCCACGCTGCAGATCGATTGCGGCGACGGCTATACCGCCGACGCCGACTGGTACTACCCGAAGGAAGGCCAGCCCGACAAGTTCATCTACTTCCAGCACGGGTTCATGGCGCACGCGGGTATCTACAACCTCACGCTGGCCGCGCTCGCGGAGCGCAACAACGCGATCGTGGTGGCGCCGACGATCACGTCGAACTACTTCGCATGCGACGGCTGCAGCCTCACCGCCGACCCGATGCACGCCGCGGTGGCCCGCCTGTTCCAGGACGACCGCGACGCGCTGCTGGCCAGCGCCAGGGCCGCCGGCTTTAAGGGGACCCTCCCCGAGAAATTCGTCTTCGCCGGCCAGTCCGCGGGCAGCATGCTGGCCGCGGGCGCCGCCGGCTACTACTACGACTCGGCGCCGGCGGACCGGAAGGACGATCTGGTCGGTGTCCTGCTCTACGACGGCTCGGCGGCCAACGGTGCGCTGGGTCGTGCCCTGGACAAGCTGCCGTCGTCGGTGCCGGTCCTGCAGGTCGCCGCGACCCCGTCGGTGATCAACTACGGCGGTGGCGCGAACAACGTGCTCGCCGAGAAGCGCCCCGGCCAGTTCAACGGGGTACAGCTGATCGGCGGCGCGCATTCGGACGCCTTCCAGAGCGACGCCTACTTCGGCCTGGTCCAGGGGTTCGTCGGGCTGGTGTTCGGCTGGTCGGCGCCGCAGAACGTCGCGGCCGTCCAGGTCCTCTCGCAGGGCTGGCTGACCGACATGTACGCCGGTCGGGTGTATGACCCGGCGACGCGCACGGGTATCTACGGCGAACCCGGCGAACCCGGCCAGACCGTCATCGACATCCCCACCGACGCCGGTCTGGCCCGCGGTTATGTGCTGCCCGGCCCGCCGGCGTCACTGTCGCCGATCGAGTGGTTCTTCGCCAGGATGCTGCATTCGATCAACTCCAACGACTTCGTCAATTGCTCGACCGAACCCACCGCGGCCGGGTCGTGCTCGGGCGCGACCGCGGTGTGATTCGCCGAGATTCGGAAACAAAACTCCACACCAAACACCGCGTTATCTCTTGACGGAAAGGCATCGACGCGCCAGTCTGTTGGACAGCATGTGTGCAAGGGTTAACGACGCCAAGCCAGCGCCTCTGTGACTCCGCACACGGTGGTTGAGGAATGCGCCGTCCTGCGCTATCGTTGGACGTTGCGCTGGCTGCGTCCTGCCCACCTAAACCCGCACCTGACATCGCTGTCCTAGCCTGAGCCTCGCTCAGCGATCTAGTTGCGTGCCGCTTGTTCGGGAGGCTGTGGTCTTGGAATGGCCAGCCGAACCGATGCAGATATCGCGGCCGATCGGAAAACCGGCTCACCGGTATTCCAGATAGTCGCATGAGGTGCTGGAAGGATGCATCTTGGCAGGGTCCCGCCCAAACAAGACAGCTGTAGCTAACCCCAATAACTCCGTCCCAGGAGCACCGAACCGAATTTCTTTTGCAAAGCTCCGTGAACCGCTCGAAGTTCCGGGGCTCCTTGACGTGCAGACCGAGTCTTTCCAATGGCTGATCGGCTCGGACGAGTGGAAAGAAAAGGCCAAGGCCCGTGGCGACGTGAACCCGGTCGGTGGCCTCGAGGAGGTGCTCACCGAGCTCTCCCCGATCGAGGACTTCGCGGGCAACCTGTCGCTGACGTTCACCGATCCGCGCTTTGACGAGGTCAAGGCCTCGGTTGACGAGTGCAAAGACAAGGACATGACGTACGCGGCGCCGCTGTTCGTCACAGCCGAGTTCATGAACGCCGAGAGCGGCGAGATCAAGAGCCAGACGGTCTTCATGGGTGACTTCCCGATGATGACCGAGAAGGGCACCTTCATCATCAACGGCACCGAACGTGTCGTGGTGTCCCAGCTGGTCCGTTCGCCCGGTGTGTACTTCGACGAGACGATCGACAAGTCCACCGAGAAGACGCTGCACAGCGTCAAGGTGATCCCCGGCCGCGGGGCGTGGCTGGAGTTCGACGTCGACAAGCGCGACACCGTCGGTGTGCGCATCGACCGCAAACGTCGCCAGCCCGTCACCGTGCTGCTCAAGGCGCTGGGCTGGACCAACGAGCAGATCACCGAGCGGTTCGGCTTCAGCGAGATCATGATGAGCACGCTGGAGAAGGACAACACCGCAGGCACCGACGAGGCGCTGCTGGACATCTACCGCAAGCTGCGTCCGGGCGAGCCGCCGACCAAGGAGTCCGCGCAGACCCTGCTGGAGAACCTGTTCTTCAAGGAGAAGCGCTACGACCTGGCCCGGGTGGGTCGCTACAAGGTCAACAAGAAGCTGGGCCTGCATCCCGGTGAGCCGATCACCACGACCACGCTCACCGAAGAGGACATCGTCGCCACGATCGAGTACCTGGTGCGGCTGCATCAGAACGATCACGCGATGACGGTGCCCGGAGGCGCCGAGGTGCCCGTGGAGGTCGACGACATCGACCACTTCGGCAACCGTCGCCTGCGCACGGTCGGCGAGCTGATCCAGAACCAAATCCGGGTGGGCCTGTCCCGCATGGAGCGCGTCGTGCGCGAGCGGATGACGACCCAGGACGTCGAGGCGATCACGCCGCAGACCCTGATCAACATCCGTCCCGTCGTGGCCGCGATCAAGGAGTTCTTCGGCACCAGCCAGCTCTCCCAGTTCATGGACCAGAACAACCCGCTGTCGGGGCTCACCCACAAGCGCCGCCTTTCGGCGCTGGGCCCGGGCGGGCTGTCCCGTGAGCGCGCCGGCCTCGAGGTGCGCGACGTGCACCCCAGCCACTACGGCCGGATGTGCCCGATCGAGACCCCGGAAGGCCCCAACATCGGCCTGATCGGGTCGCTGTCGGTGTACGCGCGGGTCAACCCGTTCGGCTTCATCGAGACGCCGTACCGCAAGGTGCGCGACGGCATCGTCACCGACGAGATCGAGTACCTGACCGCCGACGAGGAGGACCGCCACGTCGTGGCGCAGGCCAACTCGCCGATCGACGAGAAGGGCCGCTTCCTCGAGGAGCGCGTGCTGGTCCGTCGTAAGGGCGGCGAGGTCGAGCAGATCTCGTCGACCGGGGTGGACTACATGGACGTCTCGCCGCGCCAGATGGTGTCGGTCGCGACAGCGATGATCCCGTTCCTCGAGCACGACGACGCCAACCGCGCCCTGATGGGTGCCAACATGCAGCGCCAGGCGGTTCCGCTGGTGCGCAGCGAGGCCCCGCTGGTCGGTACCGGCATGGAGTTGCGTGCCGCGATCGACGCCGGCGACGTCGTCGTCGCCGACAAGGCGGGCGTGATCGAGGAGGTCTCCGCCGACTACATCACCGTGATGGCTGACGACGGCACCCGGCACACCTACCGGATGCGCAAGTTCGCCCGCTCCAACCACGGCACCTGCGCCAACCAGCGCCCGATCGTCGACGCCGGCGACCGGGTGGAGGCCGGCCAGGTGATCGCGGACGGGCCGTGCACCGAGAACGGTGAGATGGCGCTGGGCAAGAACCTGCTCGTCGCCGTCATGCCGTGGGAGGGCCACAACTACGAGGACGCGATCATCCTCTCCAACCGCCTGGTCGAAGAGGACGTGCTGACCTCGATCCACATCGAGGAGCACGAGATCGACGCCCGCGACACCAAGCTGGGCGCAGAGGAGATCACCCGGGACATCCCGAACGTCTCCGATGAGGTGCTGGCCGACCTCGACGAGCGCGGCATCGTCCGCATCGGCGCCGAGGTCCGCGACGGCGACATCCTGGTCGGCAAGGTCACCCCGAAGGGTGAGACCGAGCTGACCCCGGAGGAGCGGTTGCTCCGCGCGATCTTCGGTGAGAAGGCGCGCGAGGTCCGCGACACGTCGCTGAAGGTGCCCCACGGTGAGTCCGGCAAGGTGATCGGCATCCGCGTGTTCTCCCGCGAGGACGACGACGAGTTGCCGGCCGGTGTCAACGAGTTGGTCCGCGTCTACGTCGCGCAGAAGCGCAAGATCTCCGACGGTGACAAGCTGGCCGGACGCCACGGCAACAAGGGCGTCATCGGCAAGATCCTGCCCGTTGAGGACATGCCGTTCCTGCCTGACGGCACTCCGGTCGACATCATCCTGAACACCCACGGTGTGCCGCGACGGATGAACATCGGCCAGATCCTGGAGACGCACCTCGGCTGGGCCGCGCACAGCGGCTGGAAGGTCGAGGGCAAGCCGGAGTGGGCCGAGCAACTGCCCGACGACCTGCTGGAAGCCGAGCCGAACACCATCGTGTCCACGCCGGTGTTCGACGGTGCCCAGGGCGAGGAGCTGCTGGGTCTGCTGGCGTCGACGTTGCCCAACCGCGACGGCGAGAAGCTGGTCGACAGTGACGGCAAGGCCAGGCTGTTCGACGGCCGCAGCGGCGAACCGTTCCCGTATCCGGTGACGGTGGGCTACATGTACATCCTCAAGCTGCACCACCTGGTGGACGACAAGATTCACGCGCGCTCCACCGGCCCGTACTCGATGATCACCCAGCAGCCGCTGGGCGGTAAGGCGCAGTTCGGTGGCCAGCGGTTCGGCGAGATGGAATGTTGGGCCATGCAGGCCTACGGCGCGGCGTACACGCTGCAGGAGTTGTTGACCATCAAGTCCGACGACACCGTCGGGCGGGTCAAGGTGTACGAGGCGATCGTCAAGGGCGAGAACATCCCCGAGCCGGGCATTCCGGAGTCGTTCAAGGTGTTGCTCAAGGAACTGCAGTCGCTGTGCCTCAACGTCGAGGTGCTGTCGAGCGACGGCGCTGCGATCGAGATGCGTGACGGCGACGACGAGGACCTGGAGCGCGCTGCGGCGAACCTGGGAATCAACTTGTCCCGCAACGAATCTGCCTCTGTGGAAGATCTGGCGTAGTGGATTTGTCCTCAAATATTTCTAGTCCCGCAAGGGGAAAGGGAGTTACGTGTTAGACGTCAACTTCTTCGATGAACTTCGGATTGGTCTTGCGACCGCGGAGGACATCCGTAATTGGTCCTTCGGCGAGGTCAAGAAGCCCGAGACCATCAACTACCGCACGCTCAAGCCAGAGAAGGACGGCCTGTTCTGCGAGAAGATCTTCGGACCGACTCGCGACTGGGAGTGCTACTGCGGCAAGTACAAGCGTGTCCGCTTCAAGGGCATCATTTGTGAGCGCTGCGGCGTCGAGGTGACCCGCGCCAAGGTGCGTCGTGAGCGGATGGGCCACATCGAGCTGGCCGCACCCGTCACACACATCTGGTACTTCAAGGGTGTGCCGTCGCGGCTGGGCTATCTGCTGGACCTGGCGCCCAAGGATCTCGAGAAGATCATCTACTTCGCGGCCTACGTCATCACCGAGGTCGACAACGAGATGCGCCACAACGAGCTGTCGACGCTGGAAGCCGAGATGGCGGTCGAGCGCAAAGCCGTTGAGGATCAGCGGGATGCCGACCTGGAGGCGCGCGCGCAGAAGCTCGAGGCCGACCTGGCCGAGCTGGAGGCCGAAGGCGCCAAGTCCGATGTGCGCCGCAAGGTGCGCGACGGCGGCGAGCGTGAGATGCGCCAGCTCCGCGACCGCGCCCAGCGTGAGCTGGACCGGCTCGAGGAGATCTGGAACACCTTCACCAAGCTGGCTCCCAAGCAGCTGATCGTGGACGAGGTGCTCTACCGCGAGCTGCAGGACCGCTACGGCGAGTACTTCGTCGGCGCCATGGGCGCGGAGGCCATCAAGCGGCTGATCGAGAACTTCGACATCGAAGCCGAGGCCGATTCGCTGCGCGACACCATCCGTAACGGCAAGGGGCAGAAGAAGCTTCGTGCGCTCAAGCGGCTCAAGGTGGTGGCTGCATTCCAGCAGTCGTCGAACTCACCGATGGGCATGGTGCTCGACGCCGTTCCGGTGATCCCGCCGGAGCTGCGCCCGATGGTTCAGCTCGACGGTGGCCGCTTTGCGACCTCCGACCTGAACGACCTGTACCGGCGCGTGATCAACCGCAACAACCGGCTCAAGAGGTTAATTGACCTCGGAGCTCCTGAAATCATTGTCAACAACGAGAAGCGGATGCTTCAGGAGTCGGTGGACGCGCTGTTCGACAACGGTCGTCGCGGCCGTCCGGTGACCGGACCGGGCAACCGCCCGCTGAAGTCGCTGTCGGATCTGTTGAAGGGCAAGCAGGGTCGGTTCCGTCAGAACCTGCTCGGCAAGCGCGTCGACTACTCCGGCCGTTCGGTCATCGTGGTCGGCCCGCAGCTCAAGCTGCACCAGTGCGGTCTGCCCAAGCTGATGGCACTCGAGCTGTTCAAGCCGTTCGTGATGAAGCGTCTGGTCGACCTGAACCACGCGCAGAACATCAAGAGCGCCAAGCGGATGGTCGAGCGTCAGCGTCCCCAGGTGTGGGACGTCCTCGAAGAGGTCATCGCCGAGCACCCGGTGCTGCTGAACCGTGCACCGACGCTGCACCGCCTCGGTATCCAGGCCTTCGAGCCGCAGCTGGTGGAGGGCAAGGCCATTCAGCTGCACCCGCTGGTGTGTGAGGCGTTCAACGCCGACTTCGACGGTGACCAGATGGCCGTGCACCTTCCGCTGTCCGCGGAGGCGCAGGCCGAGGCGCGCATCCTGATGCTGTCGTCGAACAACATCTTGTCGCCTGCGTCGGGTCGTCCGCTGGCCATGCCGCGTCTGGACATGGTGACCGGGTTGTACTACCTGACCACCCTGATCGACGGCGAGGCAGGCGAATACACGCCGGCCGCCAAGGATCAGCCGGAGTCGGGTGTGTACAGCTCGCCCGCCGAGGCCATCATGGCGATGGACCGCGGTGCGCTTTCGGTGCGCGCCAAGATTCGGGTGCGGCTGACGCAGCTGCGTCCGCCCGCCGATATCGAGGCGGAGCTGTTCGAGAACGGCTGGAAGCCCGGCGATGCCTGGACGGCCGAGACGACGCTGGGCCGGGTGATATTCAACGAGCTTCTGCCGGTTCAGTATCCGTTCGTCAACGAGCAGATGCACAAGAAGGTGCAGGCGCGCATCGTCAACGATCTGGCCGAGCGGTACCCGATGATCGTGGTGGCGCAGACCGTCGACAAGCTCAAGGACGCCGGCTTCTACTGGGCCACCCGTTCGGGTGTCACCGTGTCGATGGCCGACGTGCTGGTGCCGCCGGAGAAGCAGGAAATCCTGGAGCGCTACGAGAAGGAAGCCGACTCGATCGAAAAGCAGTACCAGCGCGGCAAGCTCAACCACGAGGAGCGCAACGGCGAGCTGGTCAAGATCTGGCAGACGGCCACCGAAGAGGTGGGCGAGGCGCTGCGCAGCCACTACCCGTCGGACAACCCGATCATCCTGATCGTCGACTCCGGCGCCACGGGTAACTTCACGCAGACCCGCACGCTGGCCGGCATGAAGGGTCTGGTGACCAACCCGAAGGGTGAGTTCATCCCGCGTCCGATCAAGTCCTCGTTCCGCGAGGGTCTGACGGTGCTGGAGTACTTCATCAACACCCACGGCGCCCGAAAGGGTCTGGCGGACACCGCTCTTCGTACCGCGGACTCGGGTTACCTGACTCGTCGTCTGGTCGACGTCAGCCAGGACGTCATCGTGCGTGAGACCGACTGCGAAACCGAGCGGGGCATCACCGTCACGCTCGCCGAGCCACAGGGAAGTGGCAAGGACGCGGCGTTGGTGCGCGATCAGCACATCGAGACGTCGGCCTACGCACGCACGTTGGCGACCGACGCCGTCGACGCCAAGGGCAACGTGGTCGTCGAGCGCGGTCACGACCTGGGCGACCCGGCGATCGAGGCTCTGCTGGCCGCGGGGATCACCGAGGTGAAGGTCCGCTCCGTGCTGACCTGCGCCACCGGCACCGGCGTGTGCGCCAAGTGCTACGGCCGTTCGATGGCGACGGGCAAGCTCGTCGACATCGGCGAGGCGGTCGGCATCGTCGCCGCGCAGTCCATCGGCGAGCCCGGCACGCAGTTGACCATGCGTACGTTCCACCAGGGCGGCGTCACCGGCGGTAGCGATATCACCGGTGGTCTGCCTCGCGTGCAGGAGCTGTTCGAGGCGCGCATCCCGCGGGACAAGGCGCCGATCGCCGACGTCTCCGGTCGTGTGCAGCTCGAGGAGGGCGAGCGCTTCTACAAGATCACCATCATCCCCGACGATGGTGGCGAAGAAGTGGTGTACGACAAGCTCTCTCGTCGTCAGCGCCTGAAGGTGTTCAAGCACGAGGACGGCACCGAGCGGTTGCTCGCCGACGGCGACCACGTCGAGGTGGGTCAGCAGCTGATGGAAGGCTCCGCCGACCCGCACGAGGTGTTGCGTGTCCAGGGCCCGCGCGAGGTGCAGATCCACCTCGTCAAGGAGGTCCAGGAGGTCTACCGCGCTCAGGGTGTGTCGATCCACGACAAGCACATCGAGGTGATCGTCCGGCAGATGCTGCGGCGCGTCACGATCATCGATTCGGGTGCGACGGAGTTCCTGCCCGGTTCGCTCACCGAGCGGTCCGAGTTCGAGTCCGAGAACCGTCGGGTGGTCGCCGAGGGCGGCGAGCCCGCGGCCGGGCGTCCGGTGCTGATGGGTATCACCAAGGCGTCGCTGGCCACCGATTCGTGGCTGAGCGCGGCGTCGTTCCAGGAGACCACTCGCGTGCTGACCGATGCGGCGATCAACTGCCGCAGCGACAAGCTGATGGGTCTGAAGGAGAACGTGATCATCGGCAAGCTGATCCCGGCCGGTACGGGTATCAACCGCTACCGCAACATCCAGGTGGAGCCCACCGAAGAGGCCCGTGCCGCTGCGTACACGATCCCGTCCTACGAGGATCAGTACTACAGCCCGGACTTCGGCCAGGCCACCGGTGCGGCGGTGCCGTTGGACGACTACGGCTACAGCGACTACCGCTAGTCACTGACGAAGAGGCCCCCGGGTACGCCCCGGGGGCCTTTTCGTTGGCTGGTCTGTGGCGCGAACGTGGGTTACCCGCACGCCTGACGCGGTTTTCGCGTGACACAAGCCCACACTCGGCGCGCCGGGGAGGTCAGCGCGCCTTTCGCAGCCGGCGCAGCCGCCACGGATACTTCTCGTGCGGCCACATCTTTTCGATCTCGGCGTTGAACTCCGCGCCGAGCAGCACCGCGAACGCCGTGATGTAGAGCCACAGGACCACGGCGATCGGCACCGCGAGTTGGCTGTACACCGCGTCGTCGCGCGCACTGACCGCCAGGTAGGCGCGCAGCCCGGCCGATGCCGCCAGCCACAGGACCATCGCCAGCACCGCCCCCGGAATGTCGCGGCGCCACGGCGTCCGCCACGGCACACCAAAGTGATACAGCGTGACCAGCCCGACCAGGATCAACAGCGCCACCCCCGGCCAGAACAGCAGATCCAGCCCGCGCAACGTGCTGTCCGTCAACGGGTCGGGCGTCAGCCACGCCACGAGGTCGGGGCCGAGGACCAGCGGCGGCAGAACCGCCACGGCCCCGAGCAGCCCGCCGACCGTCAGCCCCAGCGCCAGCAGTCGCCGGCGCCACGCGGGACGGGGTTCGACGCCGTAGGCGATCGTGATCGTCTCCAGGTACCGGTTCACCGCCCGCGATCCCGTCCACAAGCTGAGCACGATGCCGATGGAGATCACGCTTCCGCGCGATTGGGCAAGCCCCGCCTCGACCACGCGACGGTACGACTCGAAGGTTCGGTCGGCAAGGAAGGACTCGGGGACATCGAGCACCAGTCGGTGCAGTTCGGCGGTTCCGTCCGGGCCGAGCGCTTCGGCGATGAACCCCAGCGAGCCGAGCACCGCGATCAGCAGCGACGGCAGCGAGATCAGCGAGAACAGCGCGACCTCGGCGGCCAGCCCGGGCACGCGGTCCCGAAACGTGTCGGTGACGGTGCGCGCGATCAGCCGCCCGGCCTGTCGCACCGGTCGGGGTGCGCGGGACAGTGCGAGAAGCGCGCGTCGCTGCACCGTCGAACGGGCGGAGGCGACCATGGCGTACCACGACGACAACGGCGGCCGGTCGCTTCCAGATGCCACGCTTCGAGCCTAGGCGGTGGCCCTTGCGCTGCAGCGCGGGTCAGCCCCACGCTCAACCGGTGAGCGGCAACTCGCGTACCACGTCGAGGCGCAGGAACTCCGGCGCCTTGATCACCTTGCGCAGCATGAACCGGATGAACGCGGGCATATCCGTGGCGTTCTCATCGTGGTAGACGCGAGGCGCCGCGGCTTGGTAACGCCGTCGCCGGGCCTCGAGTTCACAGCCGTCGGCGGCCAGGACGTTGCGCACCCAGTCGGAGTCGGAGCCATACGTCAAGGCGATGACGAACCCGTTCTGCCGCCGGAACGCCCACAGCGGCGTCCGGTAGAGGCGCTGTGACTTGCGGCCGCGGTGAATCACGACCGCCCACCCTGGCGCCCAGGGCGCGATGAACTTGGTGACCCGGTTGAGCACTTTCTTGTTGGCGTGGGCGACCCATCGTGGAGCCGGCATGGCGGAACCTCCTTTTCTCACGGCACCAGGACCGTGGCGCCGACGGTGTTTCGGTCACCGATGGCGTGGTGCGCTTCGGCGGCCTTTTCCAGTGGGAACTCCTGTGCAACAACGACGTTGATCTGCTTGGTGGCCACGTAGCCGAGGAGCTTCTCGACAGCGTTTGCGACCCGGTCTCTGCGGGCCAGCCATCCGTCCAGGGAGTAACCGGTGACCGAGAGGTTCGTGGGCATCAGCGCCATCGTGGGGATGGCGGCGACGGTACCGCTCGCGGCGCCGAAACACACCATTCGACCGAACGGTGCCAGACACTCGAGGCTGCGGGTCGTCACCGCACCGCCGACGGAGTCCAGCACGAGGTCGACACCGCGTCCGCCGGTGGCGTCGAGAACCGAGCGCGACCAGTCGTCGCGGGTGTAGTCGACGGCAGTGGCACCCAATTGCCGGATGTACTCCAGCTTTTCGGGTGTGCTGGCGGTGCCGATGACCGCACCGGCGCCACATAGGTGCGCCAACTGAACGGCGAGGCCGCCGACACCGCCCGCCGCGGCATGTACGAGTACCGATTCATCCGGTTGCAGGTTGCCGGCCTC
The DNA here is from genome assembly GCF_019645835.1 of Mycolicibacterium holsaticum DSM 44478 = JCM 12374. Taxonomy (NCBI): domain Bacteria; kingdom Bacillati; phylum Actinomycetota; class Actinomycetes; order Mycobacteriales; family Mycobacteriaceae; genus Mycobacterium; species Mycolicibacterium holsaticum. The sequence goes on along the minus strand of NZ_CP080998.1, from coordinate 4,437,936 downwards.
CAGCAGGGTCTGGTAGGCGGTCAACCCTTGCACCGGCAGGACAGCTGCATCCGTGGATTCGACGCCGTCGGGGATCGGGACGACGTTGGTCGTTGGGGCGACGGCGTATTGCGCATAACCGTCTGCGACCCAGGCCATCACGCGGGTGCCGGGCGCGGGGCCGGACACGCCGTCACCCAGTTCTGCTACCGCACCGGCGATTTGGAGTCCGAGCCCGACGGGCAGCGGCAGATCCTGACCAAATGCGCCCTGGCGTTTCATGATGTCGCCGTACGCCACGCCCGCCGCTTCGACCTTGATCAGCACCTGGCCGTCGCCGGGTCCGGGCACATCGACTTCGTCGAGTCGAAGCACGTCCGGGCCGCCGATGTCGTACATCCGTATTGCCTTCATACGGAGCTCCTCTGCCCGAGGGTCGTTTCGAGATAGGCCGACACGGCGTCCATTTCGTCGGTCAGCACGGCGATGTAGCCGTCGGGTCGGACCAGGGTCAGCCCGACGCCGTTTTCGACCTGGCGTACGTCGACCAGAGTGTGGACGTCGCCGAGCGGTGGTGGTTCAGCGTTGTGCACGAGCAGCGTGTATTTCGACGGGTGTAGCAGTTCGATTTCCGGGAACCGGTCACCGACCGCGAGGCGGTCGTCGTTGCTGCCGCCGCTGCCGTCGCGGTAAGACACGTCGAGTTGGGTCAGGGCACGGCGAAGCACGCGCTGCAGGGCCGGGCGCGGGGTGATGTGTGGTGCGATGTGGCGTCGTGCAGCCGTGGCGATCGGGTTGCGCAGCAGCACCATCCGCGTCGCCCGACGCGTTCCTTTGACCAGCCGGCGGGTGACGGGTGCGCGTTCTTGGGCGTAGGAATCCAGAAGCCGCGGATGTGCCTGGCCGTTGACGACCGCGGCGAGTTTCCAGCCCAGGTTGAACGCGTCTTGTATGCCGGTGTTCATGCCCTGGCCGCCGACCACGGAATGCACATGCGCTGCGTCGCCGGCGAGAAAGACCCGGCCGACCGAGTGCCGGTCCACCTTGCGCTGATGGATCTGAAACCGTCCCGCGTTATGGACCTTTGCGATCCGGGCGCCAGGGGGTGCGCCGCGGATGACGGCCGCTTGCAGCTCGTCGTAGGTGACGTCGCCCGCGGGGGTCTGGCCGGGACGGTAGGCGACGGTGAGCCGATGCAGCCCGTCGGGCATCGGGAAGTAGGCGGCGAAATTCCCGCGGTTGAGGAACGCATGAAATACGTCGTGCGGCAGGGGCCAATCCATGAGCACATCGGCGACGGCGAAGTTCTCTTCGAACGCGGCGCCGACGAACTGCACGCCGAGCTGGTGGCGCACGGTACTGTGCGCACCGTCGCAGCCGATCAGCCACGACGTCCGCGTCGTCTCGGTCGTTCCGTCACCGTGTTTCAGTACGGCCTGCACCGCATCGGCGTCCTGGGTCAGCGCAACGAGCTCGGCACGGCGCTCGACCGCGACACCGAAGCTTTCGAGGCGACCGCGCAGCAGCGATTCGACCCGCGGTTGCTGCAGCATCAGCAGAAACGCATACGGGCTGTCCAACCCGTGCAGATCCAGGTGCAGGAACTGCTTTCCTTCGCTGAAAACCCGGAAGTCGGTGACGCGCGTTCCCTCTGCGACAGCGGGGTCGGCCAGCTCCAGGCGCTCGAACAGCTCAAGCGTTCTGGGTTGCACGCCAAGGGCTCTCGTTTCGGTGGTCGGGGCAGGGGCGGCATCGATGATGCGCACGGTGACGCCACGGCGGGCCAGTTCGGTAGCCATCGTCAATCCCGTGGGGCCAGCACCGACGACGATTACATCGGAATTCATGAGTTCTCCTTCCTCGAGCGACGTGTGGAGCCTTAGCCGCGGTGAGCGCGGTTGCCGCTCCCCAACTCGCCGGGGTGGTTCGGCGAGGTGACGGCCGCGAGCAAGAGTTCGACGTGGTTGGCGACGTCGATGGGCGGCACGGGGGAGTCCTTGCTGGGCGCCACCAGAAGCACGTTGATCAACGCATGTAAAACCAGCGGGCCCAGGAACATTCGTGTCGCCGCCAGGATGTCGACGTCACCGATCAGGCCGGCGTCTTTGCCCGCGCTGAGCAGCGTGCCGGTCAGCTGAAAGGCGCGCTGCGGCACCGACCGGAGAAAAATCTCGCCGACATGGGGCAACCGCGGGGTCTCGGCGATCACGATGCGTACCAGTTCGATGTAGTCGCGCTGGACGAGTTGCTCCCCGAGTTGGCTCGCTAGCGACCGCAGCGCGTTGCGCAGGTCGTCGAGCGTGGTCGGTGCGGGGATGTCGACGTCGGTGTCGAGTTGGCCGACGGCGATGAGGTGCTCCAGCACGTCGGCGAGCACCGCTTCCTTGTTGGGGTAGCGGGAGTACAGCGTTTCCTTGGAGACCCCGGCCTCTTTGGCCAGGGTCGCGGTGCTCACACTCGCGAAGCCGTGCTCGAGGAACAAGGTGTGCGCAGCCGCCCGGATCTGTCGGACCTTGATGTCGTCTTGGGCCATCTCGCCTCCGGATAATCGAACCGAACGGTACGGTTCGACGATAGCGCGGGCGGGCCGGGGTGCGCAAGAGTTTGTCGAGACGCCGAGCGGTCATGCCGAATGTGGGGTTGTGTCACGTCGAGCGCGGGATATGCGTGCGGGTAACCCACGTTCGCCGGGGAAAGACCAGCCCCGCCTAGACTGGCGGCGTGCTCATCGGTTCGCACGTCCACCAAGACGACCCCCTGGCCGCCGCGGAGGCCGACGGCGCCGACGTGGTGCAGTTCTTCCTCGGCAACCCGCAGAGCTGGAAGAAGCCCAAGCCACGCGAGGACGCCGAGGTGCTCAAGGCCTCGGGCATGCCGCTCTACGTCCACGCGCCGTACCTGATCAACGTCGCATCGGCCAACAACCGGGTGCGCATCCCGTCGCGCAAGATCCTGCAGGACACCTGCGACGCGGCCGCCGAGATCAACGCGACGGCCGTCATCGTGCACGGCGGTCACGCCGACGACAAAGACTGGGACGCCGGCTTCGAACGCTGGGTCAAAGCGCTGGACTACCTCGAAACCGACGTGCCCGTCTACCTCGAGAACACCGCAGGCGGTGACCACGCGATGGCCCGCCACTTCGACACCATCGCCCGGCTGTGGGACCACATCGGCGACAAGGGCATCGGCTTCTGCCTGGATACCTGCCACGCCTGGGCCGCGGGGGAGAAGCTGATCGACGCCGTCGACCGGATCAAGGCCATCACCGGGCGCATCGACCTGGTGCACTGCAACGACTCACGCGACGCCGCGGGATCCGGCGCCGACCGCCACGCCAACTTCGGCGCCGGCCAGATCGACCCGCAGTTGCTGGCCGCGGTGGTGCAGGCCGCAGACGCACCCGTCATCTGCGAAACCGCCGATGAGGGCCGCAAGGACGACATCGCCTTCCTGCGCGAACACATCACGACCTGATAACCGAACCCCGGTCGAACCCGCGGTAAAGGTCCGGTGAACTAGATTCAACGGAGTGTCTGCGGTTGACGAGTCGTCAATTGCGTCGCAGCCTGCCATCGAGGCAGACGAGACGCGGGAACGCCGACTCAGGTATGCGCGCCGGATCGCGGTTGCGATATGGGCTGCAGTCGTCATATACCGCACGGTCACCGAGGGTTTTGCGTTCAACCGCGAGCTGGTGCTGCTCTACATCGCCACCGGTCTGCTGGCCGCGAGCATCGGTCAGGTCCGCCGCATGCTCTATGTCATCCGCGACTGGCTGCCGTTCGCGTTGATCCTGATCGCCTACGACCTCAGCAGGGGCGCCGCGGACATGATCGGGCGACCGACGCTGTGGGAGTGGCCGGCCGACGCCGATCGTTGGCTGTTCTTCGGCACCGTACCGACCGTGTGGCTTCAGGAGCAGCTCAAACAGGGACATCCGCCGTGGTGGGAAGTGGTTCTGAGCTGCATCTACATGTCGTTTTTCATCCTGCCGTACGTGGTGGCCGGGGTGCTGTGGCTGCGTGAGCGCGCGGAGTGGAAGGCGTTTGTGCGGCTGTTCGTCGGCTTGAACTTCGTAGGCCTGGCCATCTACGCCCTGGTGCCGGCCGCGCCGCCGTGGGCAGCGGCCCGGTGCACCCCCGCCGATGTCGAAGGAGGGCCCGCCTACGCGCGCTGCATGTTCGGCTCGGCGCGCGGCGTGCCCGATGGCGGTGTGCTCGGCGCGATGCAATCCAGCCAGGACGGGGCGAACCAGTGGATCGAGCGGATTGTCGGCCGCGGCTGGGGCAACCTGAACATGCACACCGCCAGCGCACTGCTCGATGCGGGCCAAGCCAGTGTCAACCTGGTGGCAGCGATTCCGTCCCTGCACGCGGGCATGACCGCGGCCATCGCAGCCTTCCTGTGGCGTCGCGTACACCGGGCGTGGCGTCCACTGCTGGTGGCCTATGTGCTGCTGATGGCCTTCACGCTGGTGTACACCGCCGAGCACTACGTCATCGACATCCTGCTCGGTTGGGTCCTGGCTGCCGCGATCATCGTCCTACTCCACCGTTACGAGGCGTGGCGACGGTCCAGGGCGTTGCGCTCGGCGAAACGTTCGGTCGAGATGGTCCCGTTGTACGACCGACCGGCCGAGCCCGAGCCTGCGGTGGACCCCCAGCCGATCCCGGATCCGGAGCCGCGTCGCCACGACGTCGTCGCCGAACTCGACTCCCGCTGACATGGGAACGGACGTCCTGCTCACCGTCGTCGGTGTCCTCGGCGTCGTCGTCGCGGCGCGGTTCTGACGTTGGAATCCGACCGCGCCCAGGGGTGAGCCCCCCCATGCATTACCTACATTGTTCAGTCGTCGAAAAAGTGTAATAGTGGCGGTATGCCAGACACGCACGTCGTCACGAACCAGGTCCCGCCCCTGGAGAACTACAACCCGGCCACGTCACCGGTGCTCACCGAGGCGCTGATCCGCGAAGGCGGGGAATGGGGCCTCGAGGAGGTCACCGAACTCGGCGCGCTCGCGGGTTCGCAGCAGGCGCAGCGCTGGGGTGAGCTGGCCGACCGCAACCAGCCGATCCTGCACACCCACGACGCCTACGGGCACCGCGTCGACGAGGTCGAGTACGACCCCGCCTACCACGAACTGATGAAGGTCGCGATCGGCCACGGCCTGCACGCCGCACCGTGGGCCGACGACCGGCCCGGGTCACACGTCGTGCGCGCCGCCAAGACCTCGGTGTGGACGCCCGAACCCGGCCACATCTGCCCCATCTCGATGACATATGCGGTCGTCCCCGCGCTGCGCCACAACCCCGAACTGGCCGCGGTCTACGAACCGCTGCTGACCAGCCGCGAGTACGACCCGGAGATGAAGGTGCCCGCCACGAAAGCCGGCATCACCGCGGGGATGTCGATGACCGAGAAGCAGGGCGGCTCCGACGTGCGCGCCGGCACCACCGAGGCGGTGCCCAACGGTTTCGGTAGCTACAGCCTGACCGGCCACAAGTGGTTCACCTCGGCACCGATGGGCGACATCTTCCTGGTGCTCGCGCAAGCGCCCGGCGGGCTGAGCTGCTTCATGCTGCCCCGGGTGCTGCCCGACGGCAGCCGCAACCGGATGTACCTGCAGCGGCTCAAGGACAAGCTCGGCAACCACGCCAACGCCTCCAGCGAGGTCGAGTACGACGGCGCGATCGCGTGGCTGGTCGGCGAGGAGGGCCACGGGGTGAAGACCATCATCGAGATGGTCAACCTCACCCGGCTCGACTGCACGCTGGGCAGCGCGACCAGCATGCGCAACGGCCTGGCGCGCGCGATCCACCACGCGCAGCATCGAAAGGCGTTCGGGGAGTATCTGATCGACCAGCCGCTGATGCGCAACGTGCTGGCGGACCTGGCCGTGGAGGCCGAAGCCGCAACGATTGTCGCGATGCGCATGGCCGGTGCCACCGACGCCGCGGTGCGCGGTGACGAACGCGAGACGCTGCTGCGCCGCATCGGCCTGGCCGCCAGCAAGTACTGGGTGTGCAAACGCGCCACCCCGCACGCCGCTGAAGCGATGGAGTGTCTTGGCGGCAACGGCTACGTCGAGGACTCCGGCATGCCGCGGCTGTACCGCGAAGCCCCGCTGATGGGTATCTGGGAAGGTTCGGGAAATGTCAGCGCGTTGGATACGCTGCGCGCCATGGCAACCCGACCCGAGTGCATCGACGTGCTGTTCGACGAGCTGGCTAAGGCCGCGGGCACCGATGCGCGGCTGGACGCATACGTCGACGGGTTGCGCAGGGACCTGGGCGATCTCGAGACCATCGAGTACCGGGCACGCAAGGTCGCCGAGGACATCAGCCTGGCGCTGCAGGGTTCACTGCTGGTGCGGCACGGGCACCCCGCCGTCGCCGAGGCGTTTCTGGCGACGCGCATGGGCGGTGCCTGGGGTGGCGCGTTCGGAACCCTGCCCACCGGACTGGATCTCGCCCCCATCATCGAGCGCGCGCTGGTAAAGGGATGACGCACGCGATCAGGCCCGTCGACTTCGACAACCTGAAGACGATGACCTACGAGGTGACGGGCCGGGTCGCCCGCATCACGTTCAACAGGCCCGAGAAGGGCAACGCGATCGTCGCCGACACACCTTTGGAACTGTCGGCGCTCGTCGAACGCGCCGACCTGGACCCCGACGTGCACGTCATCCTGGTCTCCGGTCGGGGCGAGGGCTTTTGCGCGGGCTTCGACCTGTCGGCATATGCCGAGGGGTCGTCCTCGGCGGGTGGCGGCAGCCCCTACCGCGACACCGTGCTGTCGGGTAAGACGCAGGCGATCAACCACCTGCCCGATCAGCCGTGGGACCCGATGATCGACTATCAGATGATGAGCCGGTTCGTGCGTGGGTTCTCCAGCCTGATGCACGCCGACAAGCCCACAGTGGTCAAGATCCACGGTTACTGCGTGGCAGGCGGTACGGACATCGCCCTGCACGCCGACCAGGTGATCGCCGCCGCGGACGCGAAGATCGGCTATCCGCCCACCCGGGTGTGGGGGGTGCCCGCGGCCGGGATGTGGGCGCATCGGCTCGGCGATCAGCGGGCGAAACGGCTTCTGCTGACCGGGGATTCGATCACCGGCGCGCAGGCGGCCGAGTGGGGGCTGGCAATCGAGGCGCCGCCGGCCGAGGATCTCGACGAACGCACCGAGCGGCTTGTCGAGCGGATCGCCGCCGTACCGGTCAACCAGCTCATCATGGTCAAGCTGGCGATGAACTCTGCGCTGTACAACCAGGGCACCACCAACAGCGCCATGATCTCGACCGTGTTCGACGGCATCGCGCGGCACACCCCGGAAGGGCACGCGTTCGTCGCGCAGTCGCGCGAACACGGCTTCCGTGCGGCGGTCCGTCAGCGCGACGAGCCGTTCGGCGATCACGGCCGGAAGGCGTCGGACGTATAGCGATGCCGAAGATCTCGCGGATGACGGCCCGCTCCGTCGTGCTGAGCGTACTGCTCGGTGCGCATCCGGCCTGCGCCACCGCGAGCGAACTCGTCCGTCTCACAGCTGATTTCGGCATCAAGGAGTCGACGGTGCGGGTGGCGCTGACCCGGATGGTCGGCGCCGGAGACCTGGTGCGCTCACCGGACGGCTACCGGTTGTCCGACCGGCTGCTGGCCCGCCAGCGCCGGCAGGACGACGCGCTCAACCCGCGTCTGCGCGAGTGGAACGGCGACTGGACGACGCTGGTGATCACCATCGTCGGCACCGACGCGCGCACCCGGGCCGCGCTGCGAACAGCACTGCAACGTAACCGGTTCGCCGAGCTGCGCGAAGGTGTGTGGCTGCGCCCCGACAACCTCGACATGGTTTCCCCGGCCGATGTGCTGGACAGCGTCCGGGTGCTGCGTGCGCGTGACGCCGACCCGGCCGGCCTTGCCGCCCAGCTGTGGGACCTGGCGGGCTGGGCGGTAGCCGGTCGCCAGCTGCTGGACGACATCACCGGCGCCGCAGACGTTCCCGAGCGGTTCGTCGCGGCAGCCGGTATCGTCCGTCACCTGCTGACCGACCCCGTGCTACCTGCCGAGTTACTGCCCGACGACTGGCCCGGCGCGACGCTGCGCGAGGTGTACACGAGCTTCGCCGCGGAGTTGAGTGCGCGGCGCGACAGCTACCAACTGATGGAGGCGACATGACCGGTGGAGTGCGGGTCGAACGTGACGGCGCGGTGACGACCGTCATCATGAACCGGCCCGAGGCGCGCAACGCCGTCAACGGCCCTGCCGCCGCTGAACTGTATGCGGCGTTCGACGCGTTCGACAAGGACGACGCGGCGGCCGTCGCGGTGCTGTGGGGGGACAACGGAACATTCTGCGCGGGAGCCGATCTCAAGGCGTTCGGCACGCCCGACGCCAATCCCGTGCACCGCGCCGGCCCCGGCCCGATGGGGCCGAGCCGAATGGTGCTGTCAAAGCCGGTGATTGCCGCGATCAGCGGCTACGCGGTCGCCGGCGGGCTGGAACTGGCGCTGTGGTGTGACCTGCGGGTGGTTGAGGAGGACGCGATTCTCGGCGTGTTCTGCCGCCGGTGGGGTGTGCCGCTGATCGACGGCGGTACCGTGCGGTTGCCGCGGCTGATCGGCCACAGCCGCGCGATGGACCTGATCCTGACCGGGCGTGGCGTCGACGCCTCCGAGGCGTTGGCGATGGGACTGGCCAACCGGGTGGTGCCCAAAGGTCAGGCGCGCCAGCGAGCCGAGCAACTCGCCGCGGAACTGGCCGAGCTGCCGCAGCAGTGCATGCGCGCGGACCGGCTGTCGGCGCTGAACCAGTGGGGCAGGCCGGAGGCCGAGGCGATGGACTTCGAGTTCGGCAGCATGTCGCGCGTCGCCGCGGAATCCCTGCAGGGCGCCGCGCGCTTCGCCGCCGGCGCCGGACGGCACGGCGCCAACGCCTAGGGGCTCACTAGGGGCGCGAGCGTGCGCAACCTCGCGGTGGAAGGCGGCGTTTCGCCCGCAGACACGCACGCTCGCCGGAAAAGAGTCAGCCCTTGTTGATCCGGTTGTCGCGGCCGGTGTCGTTGACTTTCGGGTCGCCGTCGCGGTAGGTGACGGTGTTGTTCAGACCGACGACGCTGAGTTCCTTGTCGATCCGGTCGAACGTGATCTTGTTGTCGGCCCCGCCGATGTTGACGTTCGCACAGGTGCCCTTGACAGTGAGCGTGTTGTTCGAGCCGCCGATGTTGAGCGATTTGCCATCGGCGCAATCGATGTCGGCGGTGGTGCCGAACGAGCCGTAGTTGATGGTGTTGCCGACTTCGACCTGAGCACCCGAGGTGCCCGCGGTGGCCGTGGGCGTATTGGTGTCGGCACTTTCCGAACCGCAGCCCGCCAGCACGACGGCTGCCGCGGCGACGGCGGCGACGGCGTTGCGACGGCGGCTCACGTGGCGATCCGATCGATGTGGTTGGTCATCCCCAGTTCACGTCCGCGGTCCCACACGATCGGTGCGCCGTTCTTGTACAGCACGGTCTGATCCCAGCCGTACACCGTCACATCGTTGATGATGTTGTCGGCCACGACGAAGTTCGAGCTGCCCTGGACGGTTACCGCCAAGCAGGTTCCCAGCGCGGTGATCCGGTTGTTCGCACCGTTGACGAACAAAGTGGCGTTGTTGCAATCGATGGTGTCGGTGACGCCCAACGCGGTCACGTGGGTGTCGCCGTTCTCCGCGCTCGCCGCAGGCATTCCCACCGTCAGCGCGGGCGCGGCGAGCAGGGCCACCGCCAGGGTCTTGGCCACAACAGTCGACGTCATGGGAGGTAAGAGTACGTGGCGAGCCCTTGGCGCGGCGGCGGTTCGCACGAGTCGCCATCGGCTACCGCGCTGGGTAGCGTGAGATGCAATGCGGTGGCGTGTCGATGAGGTTGCTGTCCTAGCGGTTACGGCGGCTATGACCGTTGCGGGCTGCGCGCATACCGTTAGCGGGACCGCCCAGCGGGCCCAACTCGGCGTGCCCGATCCGGACCGCAGCTACGGCTACCTACATGACCGCTGCGGTCTGCTTGCCGACGAGACCGTGCAGCAGACCCTGGGCGCCGAGTCCGTCGTGCGGCCCTACAGCGGCGCCGTCTGCCAGTACGTGTTGATGCGCGGCGACGCCCGCATCGACGTCACGTTCGCCTGGTTCGAAACCGGCAGCCTGGACCGCGAGCGGGCGTTGGCCGACGATCGCGGCGCCGAGGTGACCGACACCGTCATCGACCGGCACTCGGCGTTTCTGGCCCGGCGCGACGTCACCGGTGCGGCCTGTTCGGCCACCGCCGCCGCAGGCACCGGGGTGCTGAGCTGGTGGGTCCAATTGCGTAATCCCTCCGCCGGGGACCCGTGTGGCGACGCCGAAAAGCTGTTGTCCGCCACCCTGCAGTCGGAGATGTGACGATGCACATCCGCGGCGAAATCCTCGGCACGCTTGCCGCCGCGACGGTGGTGCTCGCCGGCTGTGGCTCGGCCGAGCCGTCGGCTGCGCCGCACACCCCGAGCGGGGCGCAGGGCGGCTTTCACAGCGTCGACTGCAACGGGGTCACCGACGCCGACATCGCCAAGGCCGCCGGCCCGGCCATGTTCACCAAGACCGTCGTCAGCGACACCGGCTGCTTCTGGCGGGAGAACACGATGTTCGAGACGGTGGGCGCCGGGATGGGCATTTCGACGTGGTGGTACCGCGGCAGCGACATGGACACCGAGCGCTCGCTGGAGCAGCAGGCCGGCCGCACCCTCAAGGAACTGTCGGTCGACGGCAACAAGGGCTTCAAGGCCTACGACGGCAATGCGTGCAGCATCTACGTGGCCAAGGGCGGCGACGTCATCACGTGGTCGATCCAGACGATGAACCCCGCAACGTTGCCCGACCTGTGCTCGATCACCGAACAACTCGCCCAACTCAGCCAGGAACGCGTGAACTGACTTACGTGACCAGTCAAAACTAGAGGTGTTAGTTTGGCGCTGCCCCTTTTCCGGGTTCTGCGTCAAACGAGGAGAAGCGCATGGCAGCACAGCCGGAGCCGCCGTCTCCACCGGCCCGCAACGCGGGACGGCGACCCGCGCGACTCAGCCGCGATGCGATCGTCAACGCCGCCCTGACGTTCCTTGACCGTGAGGGTTGGGATGCGTTGACCATCAACGCCCTGGCCAACCAACTCGGCACCAAGGGGCCCTCGCTGTACAACCACGTGCACAGCCTCGACGACCTGCGCCGGACCGTGCGGATGCGGGTGGTCGGCGACATCATCGACATGCTGAACACCGCCGGGCAGGGCCGTACCCGCGACGACGCGGTGATGGTGATGGCCAGCGTCTACCGCAGCTACGCCCATCACCATCCGGGCCGGTACTCGGCGTTCACCCGGATGCCGCTCGGCGGCGACGATCCCGAGTTCACCGAGGCCACCAGGGCCGCGGCCGCGCCCGTGATCGACGTGTTGGGCTCCTACGGCTTGGGCGGCGACGACGCGTTCTATGCGGCGCTGGAGTTCTGGTCGGCGATGCACGGCTTCGTGCTGCTGGAAATGACAGGGGCGATGGCCGGCATCGACACCGATGCGGTGTTCACCGACATGGTGATGCGACTGGCTTCCGGTATGGAGCGCCGCTGAGCTATGGTCTGACCTGCAGGAAGGGCCCGCAGGTCGAGTTTGGTTCGGCACGGGCTGCCCTGGTATTGTGGACGATCGTGCCTGGCAGATAAGGCGCCTGCGGCTGCAGATTCCGTAGGCATGCCTGCACGCTGGGCAAATTCGCGCGTCGCCGTGTCCTGAGAATTTAGGCAATGCCTTCGAATTGTCAGGCGGGCGTGCGCGACACACCCGGTTGCGGGGTACGCGAACGGGGCATAACAGCAGTACAGAGACTTAGACAACAGCAGAGAACAGAGAAAGCCGGTAGATGCCAACCATTCAGCAGCTGGTCCGCAAGGGTCGCCATGACAAGGCCGCCAAGGTCAAGACCGCGGCTCTCAAGGGCAGCCCGCAGCGCCGTGGCGTGTGCACCCGCGTGTACACCACCACCCCGAAGAAGCCGAACTCGGCGCTTCGGAAGGTCGCGCGCGTCAAGCTGACGAGCCAGGTTGAGGTCACCGCTTACATCCCCGGCGAAGGCCACAACCTGCAGGAGCACTCGATGGTGCTGGTGCGCGGCGGTCGTGTGAAGGACCTGCCGGGTGTGCGCTACAAGATCATCCGCGGTTCGCTCGACACCCAGGGTGTGAAGAACCGCAAGCAGGCACGCAGTCGTTACGGCGCCAAGAAGGAGAAGAGCTGATGCCGCGGAAGGGACCCGCGCCCAAGCGTCCGTTGGTGAACGATCCGGTCTACGGGTCGCAGCTGGTCACCCAACTGGTGAACAAAGTTCTCATGCGCGGGAAGAAATCGTTGGCCGAGCGCATTGTTTATGGTGCGCTCGAACAGGCCAGGGATAAGACCGGCACCGATCCGGTCGTCACCCTCAAACGCGCTCTCGACAACGTCAAGCCCGCACTCGAGGTCCGCAGCCGTCGCGTCGGCGGTGCGACCTACCAGGTTCCCGTCGAGGTGCGTCCCGACCGGTCCACCACGCTGGCCCTGCGCTGGCTGGTGAGTTTCTCGCGGCAACGCCGGGAGAAGACCATGGTCGAGCGTCTGGCGAACGAGATCCTCGACGCCAGCAACGGTCTCGGCGCCTCCGTCAAGCGACGTGAGGACACCCACAAGATGGCCGAGGCGAACCGCGCCTTCGCGCACTACCGCTGGTGATCGAACCCGCGGCTCCGCGGCCGGCCGGGTTACTGACAGCAACCAAAGCGAACTAAGCGAAAGAGAAGACTTCTGTGGCACAGAAGGACGTGCTGACCGACCTCAACAAGGTCCGCAATATCGGCATCATGGCGCACATCGATGCCGGTAAGACCACGACGACCGAGCGCATCCTGTACTACACGGGCGTCAACTACAAGATCGGCGAGACGCACGACGGCGCCTCCACCACCGACTGGATGGAGCAGGAGCAGGAGCGTGGCATCACGATCACGTCTGCCGCGGTGACCTGCTTCTGGAATGACCACCAGATCAACATCATCGACACTCCGGGCCACGTCGACTTCACCGTCGAGGTGGAGCGCAGCCTGCGGGTGCTCGACGGTGCGGTCGCGGTGTTCGACGGCAAGGAAGGCGTCGAGCCGCAGTCCGAGCAGGTGTGGCGCCAGGCCGACAAGTACGACGTGCCCCGCATCTGCTTCGTCAACAAGATGGACAAGGTCGGTGCGGACTTCTACTTCACCGTGCAGACCATCAAGGACCGGCTGGGTGCCAAGCCGCTGGTGATCCAGCTGCCCGTCGGTGCCGAGGCCGATTTCGAGGGCATCGTCGACCTGGTCGAGATGAAGGCCAAGGTATGGCGCGGTGAGACCAAGCTCGGTGAGACCTACGAGACCGTCGATATTCCGGCTGACTTGGTCGAGAAGGCCGAGCAGTACCGCAACGAGCTGCTCGAGACCGTCGCCGAGACCGACGAGGAGCTGCTCGAGAAGTATCTGGGCGGCGAGGAACTCACGGTCGCCGAGATCAAGGCCGCCATCCGCAAGCTGACGGTGGCCAGCGAGCTCTACCCGGTGCTGTGCGGCAGCGCGTTCAAGAACAAGGGCGTGCAGCCGATGCTGGACGCGGTCATCGACTATCTGCCGTCGCCGCTGGACGTCGAGTCCGTGCGCGGCCACGTGCCGGGCAAGGAAGACGAAGAGCTCTTCCGCAAGCCGTCGGTGGACGAGCCGTTCTCGGCGCTGGCGTTCAAGATCGCCGCGCACCCGTTCTTCGGCAAGCTGACCTACGTGCGGGTGTACTCCGGCACGGTCGATTCCGGATCCCAGGTGATCAACGCCACCAAGGGCAAGAAGGAGCGGCTGGGCAAGCTGTTCCAGATGCATGCCAACAAGGAGAACCCGGTCGACCGGGCCTCCGCCGGGCACATCTACGCGGTGATCGGCCTGAAGGACACCACCACCGGTGACACCCTGTCCGACGCGAACCAGCAGGTCGTGCTGGAGTCGATGACGTTCCCCGATCCGGTGATCGAGGTGGCCATCGAGCCCAAGACCAAGAGCGACCAGGAGAAGCTGGGCACCGCGATCCAGAAGCTCGCCGAGGAGGATCCGACCTTCAAGGTGCACCTGGATCAGGAGACCGGCCAGACCGTCATCGGCGGCATGGGCGAGTTGCACCTCGACATCCTGGTCGACCGGATGAAGCGCGAATTCAAGGTCGAGGCCAACGTCGGCAAGCCGCAGGTGGCCTACCGCGAGACCATCAAGCGCAAGGTCGAGAACGTGGAGTTCACCCACAAGAAGCAGACGGGTGGCTCGGGCCAGTTCGCGAAGGTCATCATCACCATCGAGCCGTTCGTCGGCGAGGACGGCGCGACCTACGAGTTCGAGAACAAGGTCACCGGTGGCCGCATCCCGCGGGAGTACATCCCGTCGGTGGACGCCGGCGCCCAGGACGCCATGCAGTACGGCGTGCTGGCCGGCTATCCGCTGGTGAACTTGAAGCTCACGCTGCTCGACGGTGCCTACCACGAGGTGGACTCGTCGGAAATGGCGTTCAAAGTTGCAGGTTCACAGGCGCTGAAGAAAGCCGCACAGGCTGCTCAGCCGGTGATCCTCGAGCCGATCATGGCGGTCGAAGTGACCACACCCGAGGACTACATGGGTGAAGTGATCGGTGACCTGAACTCCCGCCGTGGTCAGATTCAGGCCATGGAGGAGCGGAGCGGTGCTCGTGTCGTGAAGGCGCAGGTTCCGCTGTCGGAGATGTTCGGCTACGTCGGCGACCTTCGGTCAAAGACCCAGGGCCGGGCGAACTACTCCATGGTGTTCGACTCGTATGCCGAGGTTCCGGCGAACGTGTCGAAGGAAATCATCGCGAAGGCGACGGGTCAGTGAGCATCGAAGGCCGCCTGCGGCCGAGGCGCGAACTGGGCCGGAGCCGAGCAATGGAATCAGCGAAGGCGACGGGTCAGTAATCTCTGACCCGTCGGTTTGGCGGGACCGCACAACTGCAAAGATCAAACCTGCTTACCAAGCACCAACACAGTCCAGGAGGACACCACAGTGGCGAAGGCGAAGTTCGAGCGGACGAAGCCGCACGTCAACATCGGGACCATCGGTCACGTTGACCACGGCAAAACCACGCTGACCGCAGCTATCACCAAGGTTCTGCACGACAAGTTTCCCGAGTTGAACGAGTCGCGCGCATTCGACCAGATCGACAATGCGCCCGAAGAGCGTCAGCGCGGCATCACGATCAACATCTCCCACGTGGAGTACCAGACCGACAAGCGGCACTACGCCCACGTCGACGCCCCTGGTCACGCCGACTACATCAAGAACATGATCACCGGCGCGGCCCAGATGGACGGGGCGATCCTGGTGGTCGCCGCCACCGACGGTCCGATGCCGCAGACCCGCGAGCACGTGCTGCTGGCCCGCCAGGTCGGCGTGCCCTACATCCTGGTCGCGTTGAACAAGTCCGACGCGGTCGACGACGAGGAGCTCATCGAGCTCGTCGAGATGGAGGTCCGCGAGCTGCTGGCCGGCCAGGACTTCGACGAGGACGCCCCGGTCATCCGGGTATCGGCGCTCAAGGCGCTCGAGGGCGACGAGAAGTGGGTCAAGTCCATCGAGGAGCTGATGGAGGCCGTCGACGAGTCGATCCCGGACCCGGTCCGCGAGACCGACAAGCCGTTCCTGATGCCCGTCGAGGACGTCTTCACGATCACCGGCCGCGGCACCGTGGTCACCGGTCGTGTGGAGCGCGGCGTGGTCAACGTCAACGAGGAAGTCGAGATCGTCGGCATCAAGCCGACCAGCACCAAGACCACGGTCACCGGTGTGGAGATGTTCCGCAAGCTGCTCGACCAGGGCCAGGCCGGTGACAACGTCGGTCTGCTGCTGCGCGGCATCAAGCGTGAGGACGTGGAGCGCGGCCAGGTCGTCATCAAGCCGGGCACCACCACCCCGCACACCGAGTTCGAGGGTCAGGTCTACATCCTGTCCAAGGACGAGGGTGGCCGGCACACGCCGTTCTTCAACAACTACCGTCCGCAGTTCTACTTCCGCACCACCGACGTGACCGGTGTGGTGACGCTGCCGGAGGGCACCGAAATGGTGATGCCCGGTGACAACACCGACATCTCGGTGAAGCTGATCCAGCCGATCGCCATGGACGAGGGCCTGCGGTTCGCGATCCGCGAGGGCGGTCGCACCGTCGGCGCCGGCCGGGTCACCAAGATCATCAAGTGATCTAGTCTCTGCGCGTGCGTCCACGCGCAGGCTGCACGCGAAGACCCCCGAAATCGAAAGGTTTCGGGGGTCTTTGCGTCTGCCGCCGTGGCTCGTCGCGCCCGCCGGTGTCAGAAGCCGTGCCGGATGAGCCAGTGCAGCAAGGTATCCGCCGCCCTCCGCCATCGAGTGTCCAGCATCAGATCGTGGGCGAGATCGGGAATCAGCTGCCAATCGGCGCCGTATGCCCGAGCAGTCGCCGCAGTCTCGCGCGCCGTGAACACGGCATCGTTTTCCGCCGCGAGCACCAGCATCGGTATCGCCCGGGGCCGGATCCGAGGGGCACGGAACATGCATTCGAGCAGCGCGCGGTCGCTCTCCTCCTGCAGACAGGAGGCATACCGCCGGACGAGATGCTCTGCCACGTCGGGCGAAAAGAAGAAGCTGCGCGTCACGTCGGGACGGGACAGGTCCGGCGCGAACTTTCCGCGCAGCACGGTCCGCATCATCAAGCCGGGATGTCGTCGTATCGTCCGCGACAGCGTGCCCCATTGGCCGAACGGCGGTGCCGACGCGGCCAATACCGCTGCGGGGGACTCGTACCGCCGCAGATACTGCATCACCACGAACCCACCGAGGGAGTGTCCGATCAAGACCGGAGCGTCGCCGATCCTGGATACCGCGCATCGAACATCGTCGACGTAATCGGCCAGCGACACCCTGCGCAACGAGGTGCTGACCGGGCTGCGGCCGTGACCCCGCAGGCTCACGGCCACCGCCCGATAGCCGTGTCGGGCGAAGTAGCCGAGAAAGTGTTCCTCCCAGCACCAAGCACCGTGCGAGGTGCCGTGGACGAACACCAGTGGTGTCGGGTGCTCCCGGGTCGCGGCACCCGTGTCGATGATCTCGAGGGGGCAGCTCACGGACGCAGAGACCGGATTCCGTTCTCGGCGAGCAGACGCCCGATGACGGTTCGGTGGATTTCGTTGGGCCCTTCGACGATGCGCCACATCCGCACGTCACGGTAGAAGCGTTCGATCGGCAGGTCGGTGCTGTAGCCCCACCCACCGAACAGCTGCAGGACACGATCGGCGATGCTGCAGATCGTGTCGGACGCCAGCACTTTGGTGATGGAACAGCGCATCCGTTCAGCCGCGACACTGTCGTGCTCCCGGATCGCGGTGCCGTAGGTGAGGTTGCGAACCGCTTCGAGTTCGATCGCACAATCGGCCAGCATCCATTGCACCCCTTGATGCTGGGCGAGGGTGGCGCCGAACGATTCGCGGTTGTTCACCTGTGTTACCGCGAGGTCGATGAGTCGCTCGCACACGCCGATGGCGCGGGCGCCGATCTCGAGGCGGGCCGTACCGAGCAGCTGCTGAGCTAGCGCGAAACCCTGACCAGGCTCACCGATCCGATTCGCATCGGGCACCAGGCAGTGTTGGAAGTCGAGTTCGGCCGGCGTCATCGAACCCATTGTGGAAATGCGGCGTACGACGCTGAAGCCCGGCGTACCGGCGTCGACGATGAACGGTGTGATGCCCCGGGTCCCCGCGCTGACCTCCGTCCGCGCGAAAACCACGACGTAGTCGGCGATGTCACCAAAGCTGACGAACGTCTTGCGGCCGTCCAGCACCCAGTCGTTTCCGTTCTGGACGGCCGTTGTCGTCATGTTGCCCGCCGGATCGGTACCGCCGGTCGGCTCGGTGAGGGCGAATGCGCCCAGCTTCTCACCGCGCACTACCGGGAGCAGATAGCGCTCCTGCTGATCCGGTGTGCCCGCGAACAATATCGACAGCGGCTCTCCCATCCGGCCGATCAGATGCGGGCCGAGATGCGATCGGGACAGCTGTTCTATGACCACGATTCGGTCGAGCGTCTCGCCGCCGGCACCGCCGAAGCGCGTCGGTACACCGAGTGCCCACACACCGAGACGCCGAAGGCCCCCGAACAGTCGATCCACGACCTCAGCGGTAAGCGGGTCGTCCTCGTGCGGAATCAGCTCCCGGTCGACGAAATCGCTGACCGCGTCGCGCAGTTGACGCTGCTCGGCAGACAGCATGGCTATCCGCTGATGCTCTGGAACGGATACCTGCCCAGCTCGACATCCCAGGTGCTTTCGGTATCCCAATTCCGCTTGAGTTCAAACTGAATGATTCGCTGCGTAACGGTCAGCGGCAGCTCGCTGACGAGTTCGATGTACCGCGGGCGCATGTACTCCGGCAGCAATTCGCTGGCGATCCGGGCGACGTCGACCTCGGTGACTGCCCCGTGGGACGGGCGCACCACGAGTTTGACCTCCTCTTCACCCAGCGCTGCAGGAACTCCGACGGCCGCGCACTGGGCGATTGCGCGGTGCCCGCAGAGGATATTCTCGATCTCAGCCGACGCGATGTTGACCCCGCGCCGCCGGATCATGTGGCGCAACCGGTCTACGAAGTAGTAGTTGCCGTCGGCGTCGGCGCGTAGCACGTCGCCGGTATGCACCCAGCCTCCGTCGTTCTTCTTGCGGGTGGCTTCCTCGTCGCGGAAGTACACAATCGCCGGCTGGTCGGTGGGCTGCTTGGGCCGAACGATCAGCTCGCCGGGTTGGCCGACCGGGACGTCGGTGCCGTCGGCGGCGACGAGGCGGACTTCGATGTCCGGGCTTGGCTTACCGAGGGAACCGACCGGCGCGTTGCCGAAGTTTGAGAAGGCGCCCACGGTGTCGCTGCCTGAATAGGACTCGATGATCTGGACGTTGAACCGCTTGCCGAACTCCACCCAGATCTCAGCAGGCATGCCGCCGCCCAAGAACGCCTTCAGATCGTGTGCGCCGTCATCGGGATGCGCCGGCTGGTTGTAGATCATCTGGGGCATGGTGCCGAGGTAGTAGGCAAAAGTGCATTTGTGCTCGCGGATATCCGGCCAGAACTTGCTGGCGCTGAAACGACGGCGCAGCACCAGGGTGGCGCCCAGCCGCAGTCCCAGCGACGCCCACGCCAACCCCATCGCATGGTAGGCGGGCGTGGGGATGTAGAAGGTTTCCGCGCCGTCGCGCAGGCCCAGCGCCGCGCCGACCAAAAGTGCCCTGACGCTCGTCGTCTGGTCGAGGACAACTCCTTTGGGGACACCGGTGGTGCCGGAGGTGAAGCTGATGAACGCCGGGTCAGCGCCCGTGCCGGACCGTTGATCAAGCCATGGTGCCGGATCGCGGTGTCCGCTGAGGCCGGCTTGCATGTCGGTGTCGTTTGTCGAGTGGCATTTCAGCGATTGTTCGCACAGCCTTGCCGCAGAGGCGGGGTCGGCCAGGGTCGTGATGGGTTGGGACAACTCGATGATGTGCTGCAGGGCCTGACCTTCGAGGTTGGTATTGACCAGTGCGCCCACGGCGCCGACCGCCTGGACGGCGAGCTGGACAACGAGGAGCTCCGCGCTGTTGGAGATCATGATCGCCACGGTGTCACCGGCCGCGACGCCGATATCGGACAGCCATGCAGCGACCGCGCCCACCCGCCCGTACAGCTGGTGGTACGTCAACGTGGACTGATCGTCGCGAATCGCGACAGCGGAATCCGGGCGGTGGGCGAACGTCGCGATCAGCTCGGCATAGGTACCGCAGAGCGCATCAGGTGTGGGTGCCGTCATCGGTGTTACGCCTCTTTCCGGAGTATCTGCACGAAACAGGTGCCGCCAGCACCGATCATGTGCGCCAAACCAGTTCGTGGACAGGGATGCTGACGATCACCTGCGGACTCACGCAGTTGGTTGACCAACTCGACGATCTGCGCCAGCCCGGTTGCGCCGCCAGGGTGGCCGCGCCCGATCAGACCGCCGTCGCTACTGACCGCCACGCGACCGCCGATGTCGAATTGACCGGCCATCAACTGGATTCCTGCCTGCCCTCGTGGGCACACCCCGAGATCTTCGAGGTACTGAAGTTCCTCGACGCTGAAGGCGTCGTGGACCGCGATCACGTCGAGATCATCGGCGGTGATGCCGGCAGCCTGGTAGGCGACCTGCGCGACGCGAGCGGTGATGCCCGGGTCGGGCGCGCACGCCGCGGCCGGATGCCATTGATCTGTGGCCGACACCGCGGCGGCAACACGTATCGAAGGGCCGACCGGCGCAGGCGCTGCGGTGAGGACGACCGCCGCGGCGCCGTCACCGGTCGGGCAGAATTCCGCGCGACGCAGCGGATCGGCCAACATCGGCGAGGCTTTGATGTCGGCCATCGACAGAGCAGTGTTGCGCTGCGCCAACGGATTGCGGCTGGCGTTGCGCAAGTTCTTCGCCACCACCGCCAGGGCGGCGTCGGCTGGCTCGTCGTACTCGTGCATGCGCTGGCGTTTGAGCATCGCAAACGTGGTCGGGGGCAGGTTCGCGCCGGTGATCGCCGCCAAGGTGGGTTTGGCGGAATGACTTGCCAATTGACCGAGCGCAGCGGTCAGGCTGCCGCAGCCGACCGCGACCGCGCATGACGCGCGGCCCGACGCGACGGCCGCGAACGCATCGGCGAAGGCCGCTGATCCCGTCGCCGATGCGCTCTCCACCGCAACGGTCGGCACACCAGTCCACGTCATCTCGTGCACGATCGACGAGGCCGCACCCAGGTACCCCCCGACCACCCCTGCGATCACGAGTTCGACATCACGCCAGCTGATCTGGGCGTCGTCGAGCGCCATGTGGATAGCTTTGGCACCCAACTCCTGGAACGGCGCATCGTGGTCCCGTGCGAACGGGGTCATTCCGACGCCCGCGACGTAGGCGCGACGACCTGGTGCCGTCGGTGGCTGATCATTCATGATCACTCCGGGTGAAACCGTATCCGGTATAGGCCTCTTGGCCTGCCGCAATCAGGGTCGGTACCAGCACGACCCGGTCGCCGATGTCGGCTTCACCGTCGAGAACGCCTTGCACGATCAGGGACGGGGCCAGCTCGACCCGGGCGATGTTGGCCGGCGAGGCGACGCCGGGCAGCGGTATCGACATGCCGCACCAGGTCCGGACCACCCCGGTCGTCGGGAGTAAACAGTCGCGGGTCTGTTCGCCACAGCGCGCGCACACCGCGCGGGCGGGGAACAGCAGTGCAGTGCAACCGATGCACTCTGAACCGCGCAGTACCACGGTCTCGCCCTCGATTTGCAGAACAGTGGGATCGAAGGGCGGATTCATTTTCCGCACCACGCCGGCGGACGTCGTTCCAGGAACGCGCGTGTTCCCTCTGCCGCATCCGCCGTTCGCTGGATGCGCGCGATGGCTTTTGCCTCGGCATCGATCAACTCGGAAATCGCTGTCGCCGATGTGTCGACAAGCTCTTTGATGGTCTGGACCGCCAGCGGCGCACTCCCGAGGATCGCCGTGACGCACTCAGTCGTCGCGTCGGCCAGTCCCGTGCGCGGAACGACGCGGTCCACCAGGCCCCAGTTGTAGGCGTCCGTCGCCGATACCGGCTCGCCGGTCATCATCATGCGCAGGGCTCTACCTCTGCCGATCAACTGCGGCAACCGGTATGTAGCACCGCCCGCAGGGATCATGCCCACGCGGGCCTCAGGCAGTGCGATCCGCACATGGTCGGCTGCAATGCGCATGTCACAGGCGATCGCGAGTTCTGCGCCGCCTCCGTGGGCGTCCCCATTGAGCACACACAGCAACGGTTTGCGCACCCGCAGGTTGTGCATGATGGTGTCTGGTAGCGGTATCCCTTGCTTGCGCTTCTCGGCGACTTCCCGCGGCAGCGACTTCAAATCCGCACCGGCGCAGAATATCTCGTCTCCGGTGCCGGTCAACACGCCTACCCGCACATCGGGATCGTCATTGAGCCTGTTGAACGCCGCATGCAGACCCTCAAATGTGCTCCAGTCCAGCGCGTTACCCGCTTGTGGGCGGTTCAGCCGGACGTATAGGGCATGATCGCGTTGGTCGACGACGACTGGACCGTGACTATCCGCCATGCTCATACCGCCATCGAGAAGCCGCCGTTTACCGGATACGTTTGGCCCGTGATCCATTCACTGTCGGCACTGGCGAGAAATGCGATCATGGCAGCGGCGTCTTCGGGTGTTCCGAGACGTGCCGCCGGATAGGCGCGCAGGAGCTTGCGTTCCATGTCTTCGGTGATGAACTGTGCGACGCGGCCGTGCTTGAGGGTCCCGAGCGCCACGCAATTGCACGTGATGCCCCCGCGACCCACTTCACGCGCCACCGCCCGGGTGAAACCTGCCGCTCCCGCTTTCGCGGCGGAGTACACGGCGAGGCCGCTTTCGCCGACCCGGGCGGCGTCGGAGATGACCGTGATGATCCGGCCCCACCGACTTGCCAGCATCCCTGGCAACACCGCTCGGGTGCAGTACATGACGGCGTCGAGATTCAGCCGCAGCCACGGCTCCCACTGGTCCGGTTCGGTTTGTGTGAAAGCTATTGGCTCAGCGCCGATTAGCGGAACTCCAGCATTGTTTACCAGCACGTCGACTGGACCATGGCTTTCGACTATCGAGCAGACGGTGTCCCATGAGGTGACATCTCCCACTGCGGCGACACCTGATCCGCCGAGTTCGGTTACCTCGCTTGCCACCCGTTCGGCGGCATCCGGGTCGATGTCGTTCACCAGGACCGTGTGAACTTGGCGGTCACGGACCAGCCGCAATGCGGCCGCCCGCCCAACCCCCGCGCCTGCACCGGTCACCAACGCAACCCGCGACATCCGACCTCCCATTAAGTAAGTAGCTATATACTTATCTGGACCCGTTGTGGCTGTCAACTACCGGCGGCGTTCGGCACCTGCGGACGCGTTCGGTGGCAAATGCTCAGCTACTCTCGTCCGTCAGAACCCCGGAAGGTCATGGTGCGAGATGTCAAACCCGGTACGACGTCGGATGCCGAAATCTGAGCGGCGCGCATTGATCCTGGATGCCGCAAGGGAGGTATTTCTGAGCAACGGTGTCGGCGCGGCCCGCGTCGCCGACATCGCCGACGCCGCCGGGGTCAATTCGGCGCTGATGTATCAGCACTTCAGTTCCAAGGAAGAGTTGTTCAGTGAGGCCGTGGTCTTCCCGCTCGAACAGTTGCTGGCCCGCATCGTGCAGGAGGCTCGTGAACTGTCCAAGGGTGGCGCGGCTGACGTGCCCGAGCGCACCACGGAGAAGTTCATCAAAGAGGTCTTGAGTTTGATGGTCGAACTGAACCCGCTGTTCGGAATAGTGTTGTTCAGCGATCCCGACGCCGGCAAGGCGTTCTATCGAGATCGTCTGGAGCCCAGCCTGGCTGGGCTGATGAACTGGATAGAACGGGCGCTGCCGGGGTGGCAGCACAACGAGTTCGATCCGCGCCAGATGACACTGGCGGTGTTCGGGATGTGTTGGTTCATCGCCTTGGACAGCAGTATGCGCGGAGAGCAGCTCGACGTCTCCGCGGCGGCCAAGCAGTTGACGACGTTCCTGTTCAACGGAGTTCTTGGCCCGCGCCCCAGCGCCTGAACCGCGGTGACTCCCGCAGAGTCGAAACGGCACGGTGAACGTAACGGCCGTGGCCGTCGAACCGATGTACCACCCGAATGTCCCGGTCGGGACGGGAAGGGTTTGGGGTTTGTTGTTCGGTCGCATCACGAGGCTCGCCGGCGCTTTCGCGCTCGCGAGCGCAGCGTTCACTGGTCTGTCGGTAGGCGTCTCGCACGCCGATCCCGGGTGCCCCGACGTGCACTGGTTCGGCGCCGCAGGCTCCGGTCAGCGCGATGGACATCTGAGCGCGAACGCCGGTATGGGCGACGACGTCTACCAGTCCTATCTGGACCTGCAGCGGTTGGTGCAGCGCGACGGGCGCACGATGACGGCCGAGGCCGTGGAGTACCCCGCGGTGGCGGTGCCCGACGACGGCGGCATCGGCGACTGGCTCGGCTTCATGGACAGTGTCGACGCCGGCGCTGAGGCGCTCGGCGCTCAGTACGCGGCCTTCGCCCAGCGTTGCCCAGCCACCAAGGTGGTGCTCGCGGGCTACTCCCAGGGCGCGATGGTGGTGCACCGCAACCTGCACGCGCTCGGCACGAACCCGAACATGGCGGCGGTGTTGCTCATCGCCGACGGTGACCGCCTGCCCGCCGACCCCACGCTCAACATCGGCTCGGTCACGTCGGTGCCCGGCGCCGGAAAGGGCGTCGCGCAGGACTGGCCCATCCTCGCCGGTGCGCCCGCGCCGCTGCCCGCGGCCGTTGGCAGCCGCACGATCAGCGTGTGCGAACTCGGCGACGCGGTCTGCGACTACGACCCGGATGCCGATGAGGTGTCCAAGGTTTCGACGCTCATCCACACCAGCTACACCACCTCCGCGGGTGGGTACCGCTGGACGCAGCCGCTCTACGCCCTCCTGGGGCCCGCGCCAAGGACACCCGAGGCGCAGCCGGTCACCCCGCTGGGAGCGACCCAGGCCCGGTAGCCGCTCGCCGGGCCGACGACACAACCACCACCCCGGCCGTTTCAGCAACCCCGCCAGCACGACGAGAACAAGGCCGTCGTCTCGACGTCACCGATCGACGATACGGCTCACATCAGCCCGATTGGCGATAATCTTCATCCGAGACAGCGTGCGACGACGGGAGCTCGGCCATGTCCACATTCTGGCGCTACCTCCGCATCCAAGCGTTCGTCCTGTTGTGCGGGATCGTCGGGCCGATCTTCCTGGTCATCTACTTCGTCATGGGTGCCGACCCGATGCTGCAGTGGATGTTCTGGACCGGCCTGCTGATCACCGCCGCTGACGTGTTGATTGCGTTGGGAATCACCGCAGTGGGGGTGCAGTCGACAGCCAAAACCGCCGCGCTCGAGCAGGGCGGGGTGCTGGCGTTGGCGCAGGTCGTCGGCATCCAGGAAACCGGTACACGCATCAACGAACAGCCGCTGGTGAAACTCGATCTGCAGATCTCCGGTCCGGGCATCGCCCCGTTCGCCAGCCAGGATCGGGTAATCGCATCGATCTCCCGGCTACCGATGATCACCAACCGCAAGCTGGTGGCGCTGGTGGATCCGATGACCAGCGAGTATCAAATCGATTGGGAGCGCAGCAGTTTGGTCAGCGGCATGATGCCAGCCAACTTCACCATCGCCGAGGACAACCGGACCTATGACCTCACCGGGCAGGCCGGCCCGCTGATGGAGATTCTGCAGATCCTCAAGGCCCACCACATCGGGCTGAACAACATGATCGATCTGCGGTCCAATCCCGGCGCGCGGCATCAGGTTCAGGAGGTGGTGCGACGCGCGGCGGCTCAGCAAACGCCTGCGCAGCAGCCACCGGCCCCCGTCGCCTCCGGCCCGCTGGCGAACCCGGAACCTTCGACCGCGCAACGCCTTCAGGAGCTGGAGACGTTGCGCGCTACCGGCGCGATCTCCGAGGACGAGTACACCGCCAAGCGACAAAAAATCCTCGCCGATCTGTAGGTTTCCGGCGCAGGTCTCGTCGAACTGATAGCGTCCCGCCGTGCCGTACGACGGCGGTGAAGGCGGGCGGTGATGACGGACTCGCCGCAGGATGAGCGAATTCGTGATCCATCGCTGAGCGATGCACTCATCCCACTGATAGCTCTCGCGCTGCTCATCGGGAGCGCGATCGCGTTGTTCGGCGTCGATGCCCTCGACGGGCCCGTTCAGGTGGCACTCGTATTGTGTTGCGCCGTCGCGGCACTCGTCGCGCTGAAGAACGGACACCAGTGGAGCCAGGTTCAGGAAGCCGGTCAGGGCGCGCTGTCATCGATCACCAGCGCGTTGTTCATCCTGCTGGCCGTCGGTGCCCTGATCGGCACCTGGAATCTGTCCGGGACCATCCCGACCCTCGTTTACTACGGCATTCAGGTGCTCTCCCCGGGCTACTTCTCCGTCGCGACCGCGGTCATCTGCGGCATCGTGGCCTTGTCGATCGGCAGCTCATGGACCACGGCGGGGACTGTGGGTGTCGGGCTGATCGGTATCGCGACGATGATCGGGGTGTCGCCGGCCATCGCGGCAGGCGCGGTGATCTCCGGTGCCTACCTCGGCGACAAGCTTTCTACGGCAGCGACGTTTGCGGTGCTGGGCGTGGTCGGCCCGCCGGTCCGGGACACCGTCAGCGAAGAGGTCGAGCTCACCCGGCTCAACGAGATCTTTTCGATCAACGTGCTCAACCTGCTTCCACTGGCGGCGGCGCTGACCTCGTGGCTGCTGGTGGCGTTGTTGTTCGCAGCCGACGCACTGGATTTCATGTTGGACCTGACCGCCGCCCTGTCCCTGATCCCGTATCTGCTCGCGGCGGCCTATGCGCTGAAGTTGACGGCAACACGCGGGACCTACGGTGAGGGTAAATCGGTGGCGCCCGACATGCTCGTCGCCGGTATCGCGACGGTGTACACGTTGTTCCTGCTCTATGCCGCCGGGATGGACAAGCTGCTGCTGTCCTGCATTCTCTACGCGCCGGCCGCTGCGCTGT
This sequence comes from Mycolicibacterium holsaticum DSM 44478 = JCM 12374, assembly GCF_019645835.1. Taxonomy (NCBI): domain Bacteria; kingdom Bacillati; phylum Actinomycetota; class Actinomycetes; order Mycobacteriales; family Mycobacteriaceae; genus Mycobacterium; species Mycolicibacterium holsaticum. The sequence goes on along the minus strand of NZ_CP080998.1, from coordinate 4,411,243 downwards.
ACTTCAAGGCACGTCGGGAGCGTGGGCTGCGGGTGTTCCACCCCGCGGAAGCGACATTGTTCGGCGTGATCGTGATCGGCGCGGTGGTGGGGGTGGTGTCCTTGGCTACCGGCACTCTGCAAATCTGAGGAACGAGAGGTACGAAAGGTGACCAATCCGTCTGCCGACTACGGCGTCCACTCTGAGGTCGGCAAGCTGTCGGGTTGGTCGAACTGCACGATGTGCTGGCCGAGACGATGAGCGACGCCGACGCGAAAGCGTGGCTGCTGGACCGCAAGATCGTGGCCAACGAAGTGGGGCTGGGCCTGGTCAACGAGACCCGCGCGTTCCTCGACGCACTGCAGCCTCGGCGGCTGGCCGAGCTGTTGATCGGCGGGATGTCCACTCGCGACCTGCCCAAGGACAGGCAATCGGGGTATCGCGCGCTGGCACGCGAAAGCACCGGCGTGGCGGAGTATTTGATGCCACCGCACACGCGCGACACGACCTGCTGGATCTACGGTGGGCTGACGCTCAACCCGCTGTTCTGGCCGGCGCGACACGACGAGACGCTGTTGATGAAGGCCATCTACCAGTTCCACCCCGACTTCGTCGGTCCGCAGGTGTGGCGGGGTGATCCCGAACAGAGCTGGGGCTCAGCGACATTCGAGGGCGGCGACATCCCGGTTCCCGGGCAGGGCGTGGTGATCATCGGTATGAGCGAACGCACGTCCCGACAGGCCATCACCCAGGTGGCTACCGAACTCTTCGCGCAGGGCGCGGCGACAGAGGTGATCGTCGCGGGCATGCCGAAGCTGCGCGCGGCGATGCACCTGGACACCATCTTCACGTTCGCCGACCGCGACGTGGTGACCATCTATCCCGAGATCGTCGACGCCATGCAGACTTTCATACTGCGTCCCAGCGACGCCGAGCGTGGGGTGGATGTGGCCGAGGCGACCAAACCGTTCCTCGAAGTCGTGGCGTCCTCGCTCGGGCTCGCCGAGTTGCGGGTGGTGGAGACCGGCGGCACGGCCTATGACTCCGAGCGCCAGCAGTGGGACAGCGGCAACAACCTGGTCGCCGTCGAACCCGGTGTGATGTTTGCCTATGACCTGCCCGATCATCCGCGACCCCATCAGCTAGCCGGGGGACTAGAACACGTTTCAGTTCTGCTGTTAGCCTGGTCGGCAGCATGCCGAAAGGAGCAGCGGTGACGGCGACGGACGGGCCCCTGACCGGGCGAGTGGCATTCATCACGGGCGCGGCGCGCGGTCAGGGCAGGGCGCACGCGATCCGGCTGGCCAACGACGGCGCCGACATCATTGCGATCGACATCTGCGGCCCGATCTCGGAGACCATCACCTATTCGCTCGCCACCCCCGAGGAACTCGTCGAGACCGTGCGGGCCGTGGAGGCCACCGGCCGCAAAGTGCTGGCCCGCCACGTCGACGTCCGCGACCTGGCCGCGCTGAAACAGGTGGTCGTCGACGGTGTCGAGCAGTTCGGCCGGCTCGACATCGTGGTGGCCAACGCCGGCGTGCTGAGCTGGGGCCGCATCTGGGAGATGTCCGAGGAGCAGTGGAACACCGTCGTCGACGTGAACCTCAACGGGACCTGGCGCACCCTGCGCGCCGCGGTGCCGGCGATGATCGAGGCAGGCAACGGCGGCTCGATCATCATCGTCAGCTCCTCGGCGGGGCTGAAGGCCACGCCCGGCAACGCTCACTACGCCGCGTCCAAACACGGCCTGACCGCGCTGACGAACTCACTTGCCTTGGAAGCCGGGGAATTCGGGATCCGGGTCAACTCCATCCACCCGTATTCGATCGACACCCCGATGGTCGAGAAGGACGCCATGATGGCGCTGTTCGCCAAGCACCCGAACTTCATCCACAGCTTCGCGCCGATGCCCTATCACCCGGTCAACCACCAGGGTAAGAAGGGGCTGCAGGAATTCATGACGGCCGAGGAGGTGTCGGACGTGGTGGCATGGCTGGCCAGCGACGCGTCCGCGACGATCTCGGGTAGCCAGATCGCCGTCGACCGCGGCACGATGAAGTACTGAGCTTTCCCCGGCGAGCAGACGCGAAATCGCACTGAAAAGGCGCGGTATGTGCGAGTTGGTGTCTGCCCGCACCTCGGAAGCCCAGGGTGGCGCACCGTAGGCCGACGCCATCGTGTACAAACTCCGCATGACCACTGCTAGGGGCATCGTCATCGCCGGTGGCGGGCTGGCGGCTGCCCGCACAGCTGATCAACTGCGTCGTTCGGACTACACCGGTCCGGTGACCATCGTCAGCGACGAGGACCACCTGCCCTACGACCGGCCCCCGCTGTCCAAGGAAGTTCTGCGCGCCGAGACCGACGACGTCACGCTCAAGCCCGCGGAGTTCTACGAAGAGAACGACATCACCGTGCTCCTTTCCAACGGTGCACGCTCGGTCGACACGGCCACCAAGACGCTGACGCTGGCCGACGGCGGCGAGCTGGGCTACGACGAGCTGATCATCGCGACCGGGCTGGTCCCCAAACGGATTTCGTCGTTTCCGGACCTCGCCGGGATCCACGTGCTGCGCAACTTCGACGAGAGCCTCGCGCTGCGCCGGGAGGCGGCATCGGCGCGGCGCGCGGTCGTCGTCGGCGCCGGGTTCATCGGCTGCGAGGTCGCGGCCAGCCTGCGCAAGCTTGGCGTGGCGGTGTCGCTCGTCGAACCGCAGCCCGCGCCGCTGGCGTCGGTACTCGGCCAGCAGATCGGTGAACTGGTGGCCCGGCTGCACCGCGCCGAAGGCGTCGACGTCTACTGCGGCGTCGGAGTCTCCGGGGTGAGCGGCACCGATCGGGTGGAGAAGGTGGTCCTGAGCGACGGCACCGAACTCGACGCCGACATCGTCGTCGTCGGGATCGGCTCACAGCCTGCCACCGACTGGCTGGAGGGCTCCGGCATCGAACTGGACAACGGCGTCGTCTGCGACGCGGTCGGCAAGACCAACGTTGCCAATGTCTGGGCGATCGGAGACGTCGCATCCTGGCGCAACACCGTGGGACATCAAGTGCGCGTTGAACATTGGAGCAACGTTGCTGACCAGGCCCGGGTTTTGGTGCCCGCCCTGCTCGGCCAGGAGGTGCCCGCGGTGAGCGCCGTGCCGTACTTCTGGAGCGACCAGTACGACGTCAAGATCCAGTGCCTCGGCGAACCCGAAGCGACCGATACCGTGCACGTCGTCGCCGATGACGGGCGCAAGTTCCTGGCGTTCTACGAGCGCGACGGCGTGGTGGCCGGCGTGGTCGGCGGCGGCATGCCGGGCAAGGTGATGAAAACCCGCAGCAAGATCGCCGCGGGCGTCCCCATCGCCGAGGTGCTGCCTTCCGCATAGCGATGTCGGCGCGCTCATGGCCGCTGGCGGGGCATAAGCGCGCCGAAATCCCTAGTGCTCGCCGAGGTAGAAGCGGGTGCCCTGATCATCAGTGCACTGCGCCGACTTTCCGTACGGCTGCTGCGACGGCGGGTCGATCACCGTGCCGCCGGCCTCGACCACCCGGGTGACCGCGGCGTCGACGTCCTCGACGGTCCACATCGGCACGGTCACCGACTGGGCGCCGCCACCGGCCGCCCCCGCCATCGGATGGGTGTGCTGAATGCCCCAACCGTCGTCGATCCGGCCGGGTTCAAACGACCAGAACAGTATCCGGCTGTAGAACGCCTTGAACGCCGTCGAGTTCGGCACCTCGTAGGTGATGTACGAAAGCTCGCCTGGCCCAGCACCGTTGAGCTTCGGTCGGGGTGTACCGGGCGCGGGTTCGAGCACCGCAAAGGCGGCTCCGGCCGGGTCGGTCGCGTCCAGCACGGTGCCGAAGTCGTGCTCCTGCACCTTACCGACGCTGCCACCGCCGTCGATGATGGACTGGCGCGCTGCCGCGAGATCGGTGACCGCGTAGCAGCACAGCATCCCGGGCGCACCGGAAACGCTGGCGATGCCGACGGGCTGCTCGGTGTTGGTGACCCGCCGCGTCGCCGGGTCGTACGTCCAGCCCAGCACGTGACCGTAGAACGCCGCCGCCCGGTCGGCGTCCGGCGTGCGCACCGAGACGAAGCCGACGTCGCCGTGCTGGATCGGGGTCAGCGCGCCGGTCACCGGACCGCTGAGCGTCCAGCGGTGTCCGAACGGGTCGACGATGGTGGCGCGCCGCGAGCCGTGGGCCTCGCGCACCTCCTGCTGTACGGTCGCCCCGTGCTCGCGGGCACGCTCGACGGCGGCGTCGGCGTCGGGTACGCCCAACATCAGCATCACCGAGACCGACCTCGGGGCAGGGGATTTCATACCGATCTCCGGATATTCGTCGGCGAGGTAGAACATGCCGCCTGCCAGAGCCAGCTCCGCGTGGCCGATGCGCCCGTCGTCCATCACGATCGGCTCGCCGACCACCGTGGCGCCCAGCGCGTCCACGTACCAGGCGATGGCCTCGCGTGCGTTGGACACCGCCAGGTACGGCAGCGCCGCCGACCGGGGCACGCTGGGTGCCACGGTTGCGGGTTCGGTGAGTTCGGCGATCGCGGTATCGGTGCCACTCATGACAACTCCTTGCGTTCGGTTGGGAAGGGACACTGCGGATTCGAGGCGCGCGCGCAGCCCAGCCGCGAACGCCGGATCGGGTTGGACGGGAAGTTCGTCGCCATGCAGCACGGACAACGGGTCATGGCTGTTGTTCACGGCTTCCCTCCTTCCGGCGCCGGGTAGTGAGATCTGAAGGCGCGGCGGGCCCGCACCAACAGCGCCTCGGTGGCGTGCACGGTTCGGCCGATCAACTCGGCGCACTCGGGCACCGAACAGTCGTCCATGTAGCGCAGCGCCAACACGGTGCGATGCTGTTCGGACAGTTTTGCGAGCACGCTCTCGGCGACGATGCGGTCCAGTTCGACGTCCCAGTCGTCGGGCGCGTCGAGCGGTTCGGGCAGCTCGGCGACGGGAACGGAGAACCGGTCGGGACGGCGGCGGTAGTGGTCGGCCAGTTTGTGGCGCGCCACCCCGAGCAGCCACCGAACACTGATCGGCGGGGGAGTCGCTTTTCTCGCGGCATCCATCGCCGCCAGAAAGGTCTCCGACGTCAGGTCTTCGGCGGTGCCCCGGTCCCCGCAGCGCCGAACGAAGTAGCCGTAAACCACCGGCAGTGCGTCGTCGTACAGCGCCAACAAGGCCCGGGGAGCGTCGTCGCCATCCGATTCGGCGCTCACACCTTTATCGTCGCCAACCGGGCCCGAACTCCGACGCCTTCCGGCGAAACTTTTTTCAGCCGCGGTATTCCGGGGTCCACCGCACCTCGGCGATCCTGGCCGACAGTTCGGCCGGGCTGCGGTGCGGGGCCACGCCGTCGGTGACGGCCTGAACGGCGACGGCCTGCGCGATGCGCCCGGCGATCTCAGGGACGTCGGACCAGGTCGGCAACAACGGTCGGTCCGCGTCGGTCAGCGCCGGTGAGGCGTCGCCCAGCGCGGCCGCGGCGGCGCGCATCATCTCGTCGGTGACCCGGGTGGCCTGCGCGGCGGTGACGGCCAGGCCCATCGCGGGGAAGATGTAGGCGTTGTTGCACTGGGCGATCGCGCGCTCGACGCCCTCGCGGCGCACCGCTGCGAACGGGGAGCCGGTGGCGATCAGCGCGCGCCCCTGGGTCCATTCGTCGAGCTCGGCCGGATGGGCCTCGGCGCGGCTGGTCGGGTTGGACAGCGGGAAGATGATCGGCCGCGCAGCCTTTGCCGCCATCTCGCGCACAATCTGTTCGGTGAAAGCCCCTGCCGCAGTGGACAGCCCGATCAGCACACCAACCTCGACGTGATGCACGACGTCGGCCAGTTGGGCCGGCCCGGACAGCTCCCATCCGGCGACACGGGCGGCCGGCTGGGCGAACCCGAGCTGGCCGGGGGTCAGGTCGGTGCGGTCGTCGGTGAGCAGGCCCTTGATGTCGACGACCCAGATCTGCGCGGCGGCCTGCTGCGGCGTCAGCCCTTCGGAAACCATCTGGCGGTGCACCATCTCCAGCACCCCGATGCCCGCCGAACCGGCGCCCAGCATGACCACCTGCTGCTGTGACAACGGGCGGCCCGCGGCCTTGGCCGCGCCGTGCAGTGCGCCGAGGGTGACCGCCGCGGTGCCCTGGATGTCGTCGTTGAACGTCAGCACCTCGTCGCGGTAACGCTGCAGAATCGGCAGCGCGTGCGCGGTCGCGAAATCCTCCCACTGCAGCAGCACATCGGGCAGTTCGTCCTTGACCGTGCCGACGAATTCGTCGATGAACGCGTAATACTCGTCGCCGTCGATCCGACGGTGACGCCAGCCCAGATACTGCGGATCCTCGAGCAACTCGGCGTTGTCGGTGCCGACGTCCAGCACGATCGGCAGGGTGCGGGCCGGGTCGATGCCGCCGATGAGGGTGTAGAGCGAGAGCTTGCCGACGGGAATACCCATCCCGCCGATGCCTTGGTCGCCGAGTCCGAGGATGCGCTGACCGTCGGTGACGACGATGACGTCGACGTCACGGGATGGCCGGTTGCGCAGTACCTCGCGCAGCCGTTGCCGGTCCGGATAGGACACGAACAACCCGCGTGGCCGCTGGTAGATCTCGCTGAACCGCTGGCAGGCGTCCCCGACGGTGGGGGTGTAGACGATCGGCATCGTGTCGGCGATGTGGTCGCTCAGCACCCGGTAGAACAGGGTTTCGTTGCGATCCTGCAGCGAACGTAGATAGATGTGCTTGTCGATATCCTCACGGCGCCTGCAGAACTCGTGCCAGCAGTGCTCGGCCTGCTGGTCCAGCGTCTTCTCGGCGGTGGGCAGCAGGCCAAGCAGACCGAACTCGCGGCGTTCGTCATGGGTGAACGCGGTGCCTTTGGTCCGCAATGCGTCAAACAGCAGCGCCTGTCCAGTTTTCTTTCCGGGCATCCCCCAAGTTAGCGTCGCCGCCCGCGATCCGCTCAGCGTTTCAGCGTTCCAGTGCCGACAGTCCGTCGCTGACCGTGTCGAACGCCGCCCCGAGCGCCTGCGCCAAGGAAACCGTCTCGTCGGCCAGCCAGTGTTCGTAGGCCGACAGCGCCACCCCCAGCATGGTCCACGCCACCGTCTGCGGTGCCAGATCATTGGGCTTGGCACCCAGTCGCCGCGCCACGAACGCGGCGACCACCGTGCGCCAACCTGCGTACATCGTCATCGAATATGCCTGTAGTTCAGCGGTTTCCAGGATCACCCGCATCCGCTGCCGGTGTCGGGCCGTCTCGGCCTCGTCGAAGGTGTTGAACGCCAAGAGGGCGGTGCGCAGCGCCTCACCGATCGGCACGGCCGGGTCGAGGTCGGCGAGCAGTTCGCGCAGATGGTCCAGATGCGCGTCGAAATCACCCCACGGCAGCGCGTTCTTGGAGGGGTAGTAACGAAACAACGTGCGACGTGCGATGCCGGCCGCCTCGGCGACGTCGTCGACGCTGACCCCGTCGAATCCGCGCGCGGCGAACAGGTCGATGGCCACGTTGCTGACGTGGTCGGTGGTCGTGGAACGCCGACGCCCCACGCGCACCCCGACGGCTCCCGGCGGGCGGCTCGGGTGCGGGGAATCCGGACTCATCAGACCCCCACCTTTCATTACGGCACTCGATGCCATATTATTGCGACCTCGATCACAATTGTCGAGAACCGTGACACGAAAGGTGGCTCCCAATGGAACCGAATCAGCAGGTCGAGGACGTCGAACTGGTGACCGAGACCCTGGTCGAAGAGGTGTCGATCGACGGGATGTGCGGGGTCTACTGACCGTGGCTTCGCCGATGGCGGTGTCTTCCGCGGACACCGCATTCGACCCTGAACGTGGCTGGCGGCTGCACCACCAGGTGGCGGTGCGGCCCGAGCCGTTCGGGGCGCTGTTGTACCACTTCGGCACGCGCAAGCTGTCGTTCCTGAAGAACCGGACCATCGTCGAGGTGGTCAACACGCTCGGCGATCATCCCGATGCCCGATCCGCCTGTCGCGCCGCCGGTGTCGACGATGCGCAACAGGCTCCGTACCTGCAGGCACTCGGTGTGCTTGTCCAATCGAAAATGCTGGTGCCCCAATGACGCCAACCGATTCGGCGCTTGCCCCGGCGCCACAACCCGTTCCCCGTCTGATCGAGCAGTTCGAGCACGGCCTGGACGCACCGATTTGTTTGACCTGGGAGCTCACCTACGCATGTAACCTCGCCTGCACGCACTGCCTGTCCTCGTCCGGTAAGCGTGATCCGCGCGAACTGACCACCCAGCAGTGCAAGGACATCATCGACGAGCTGATGCGTATGCAGGTGTTCTACGTCAACATCGGTGGCGGGGAACCGACTGTGCGCCCGGACTTCTGGGAACTCGTCGACTACGCCACCGAGCACCACGTGGGCGTGAAGTTCTCCACCAACGGCGTGCGCATCACCCCCGAGGTGGCGACCCGGCTGGCCGCCAGCGACTACGTCGACGTGCAGATCTCCCTCGACGGGGCAACCGCGGAGGTCAACGACGCCATCCGCGGCGCGGGCTCGTTTGCGATGGCGACCAGGGCCCTGCAGAACCTGGCTGACGCCGGGTTCAAGGACGCCAAGATCTCCGTCGTCGTCACCCGCCACAACGTCGACCAGCTCGACGAATTCGCCGCTCTGGCAGCGCACTACGGGGCAACGCTGCGGATCACCCGGCTGCGTCCCTCCGGGCGCGGCGCCGACGTGTGGGACGAATTGCACCCGACCGCCGAACAGCAGGTCCAGCTCTACGACTGGCTGGTGGCCAAGGGGGACCGCGTGCTGACCGGGGACTCCTTCTTCCACCTTTCGGGGCTGGGCGAACCCGGTGCGCTGGCCGGTCTCAACCTGTGCGGCGCCGGTCGCGTGGTGTGCCTCATCGACCCGATCGGCGACGTCTACGCCTGCCCGTTCGCCATCCACGACCGGTTCCTCGCAGGAAACGTGTTGCGCGATAGTGGTTTCGGCACCGGATTTCAGAATGTGTGGAAGAACGCACCGCTGTTTCGGGAGCTTCGCGAACCGCAGTCGGCGGGCGCGTGCGGCAGCTGCGACCACTACGACAGCTGCCGCGGCGGCTGCATGGCCGCGAAATTCTTCACCGGTCTGCCGTTGGACGGCCCGGATCCGGAGTGCGTCGAGGGTTACGGCGCGCCGGCACTGGCACGTGACCGTGTCAAGCCGCGGCCCAGCCAAGACCACTCCCGCAGTCAGCCGGTCATGCTCAAGCTGCTGACCAAGCCTCCGGCGCGGCTGTGCAACGAAAGCCCGGTGTAGAGATGGCCCGAGATACCTGGTTCGAAACCGTCGCGATCGCCCAGCAGCGGGCCAAGAAGCGGCTGCCCAAGTCGGTCTACGCCGCGCTGATCGCCGCTAGCGAGAGAGGCCAGACGGTCGCTGAGAACGTCGACGCATTCGCCGAGCTGGGGTTCGCGCCGCACGTGATCGGCGCGCTCGAAAAACGTGATCTCGCGACTACCGTGATGGGACAGGACATTTCGCTGCCAGTCGTGATCTCGCCGACGGGCGTGCAGGCAGTCCATCCCGACGGGGAACTCGCCGTCGCGCGGGCGGCCGCAGCCCGGGGCACCGCGATGGGTCTGTCGTCATTCGCCAGCAAGCCGATCGAAGAGGTCGTCGCGGCCAACCCGAAGACCTTTTTCCAGGTGTACTGGCTGGGTGACCGCGACGCGATCGCGGCCCGGGTGGAACGTGCCCGCGCGGCCGGTGCCGTCGGCCTGATCGTCACGACCGACTGGAGCTTCTCGCACGGGCGCGACTGGGGGAGCCCCAAGATCCCCGAACAGATGGACCTGCGCACCACGGTTCGGATGATGCCTGAAGGCCTGGTGCGGCCGCGCTGGTTCCTGCAGTGGGCAAAGACCATGCGTCCGCCCAACCTGCGGGTACCCAACCAGGCCGGACGCGGGGAACCGGGGCCGCCGTTCTTCGCCGCGTACGGCGAGTGGATGGGTACGCCACCTCCGACCTGGGCCGACATCGCCTGGCTGCGTGAACTGTGGGGCGGGCCGTTCATGCTGAAGGGCGTGATGCGGGTCGACGATGCCAAACAGGCTGTGGACGCCGGGGTTTCGGCGATCTCGGTGTCCAACCACGGAGGCAACAACCTGGACGGGACGCCGGCGTCGATCCGGGCGCTGCCCGCGATCGCCGATGCGGTCGGCGATCAGATCGAGGTGTTGCTCGACGGCGGCGTCCGGCGCGGCAGCGATGTGGTCAAGGCGGTGGCGCTCGGAGCGCGCGCGGTCATGATCGGGCGCGCGTACCTGTGGGGCCTGGCCGCCAACGGACAGGCCGGTGTGGAGAACGTCCTCGACGTCCTCTCCGGGGGCGTCGACTCGGCGCTAAGGGGCCTCGGTCTGGGCTCGGTGCACGATCTGGCCCCTGAACACGTTCTTGTCCCGCCGGGCTTCGCTCGGGCGCTCGGTGTGCCGGGCGACCCGACGGCCTGAGGCCGGCACCGCCCATTCTGGTACAGGCGTGGCGCAGGGGACGGACGTGGTTCGCTCGGTGTCGTCGGCGATAATTTTGGAAAATCAATTGCTACGCATGCACCAACAATTGGCGCACGACAGGTGAATTCGGCCTACCATCGGCGGGTGGCTTCTCTCCGCGAGCTTGGTAACTCGACGTCGAGGCAGCTGCACAGCGTGTCATCAGCATTGATCGTGCCGGTCGGCTCGACCGAACAACACGGACCGCACCTGCCGCTGGACACCGACACCCGCATCGCTACCGCGGTCGCTAACGCCGTCGGGCAGGCTCTGGCCGACCGAGATGAATCGAATTGGATGGTCGCGCCCGCGATCGGGTACGGCGCCAGCGGCGAGCACGAAGGGTTCAGCGGCACCATCTCGATCGGGACCTCCGCGTTGCGCCTCTTGCTGCTGGAGTTCGGCCGGTCGGCCTCGCGGTGGGCATCGCGTGTCGTCTTCGTCAATGGCCACGGTGGAAACGTGGAAGCCCTGGCCGCCGCCACGGCTCTGCTTCGGGACGAAGGCCGGGACGCGGCTTGGTGCTCGTGCAGCGTGGTGAACGCCGACGCGCACGCCGGGCACACCGAAACATCAGTATTGCTACATATTTCACCAAAGGATGTCTGGCTCGACGAACGCGTGCCCGGCAACCGGGCGCCGCTGGTCGAGCTCATGCCCGAGTTGCGGCGCGGCGGCGTGGCCGCGGTGAGCAAGATCGGCGTGCTCGGCGACCCCACCACCGCGACCGCGCAGGAGGGTGCGCACCTCTTCGCCGGCATGGTCGACGGCTGCTTGCACCGGATCACCCGATGGGCGCCGGGCCCGGACGGGATGTTGGGATGACCGGACCACGGCTGCCGGACGGCTTCGCGATCCAGGTGGATCGCCGGGTGAAGGTGCTCGGTGAGGGCTCGGCGCTGCTCGGCGGATCGCCCACTCGGCTGCTGCGCCTGGCGCCTGCCGCGCAGACCATGATCAGCGGCGGCCGTCTCGAAGTGCACGACGCCGTCAGCGCCCAGTTGGCGCGCACCCTGCTCGATGCCACTGTCGCGCACCCGCGGCCCGCCACCGGCCCGTCGCACCGGGACGTGACCATCGTTATTCCCGTACGCAACAACGCATCTGGACTGCACCGTTTGATCGCGTCGCTGCGCGGGCTGCGGGTCATCGTGGTGGACGACGGCTCGACGGTTCCGGTGCAGCAGACCGACTTCGCGGAGATGCACTGCGATGTCCAGGTGCTGCGTCACGAGCGCAGCAAGGGGCCCGCGGCAGCGCGCAACACCGGCATGGCGGCGTCGGAGACCGACTACGTGGCCTTCCTGGACTCCGACGTGGTCCCGCGGCGCGGATGGTTGGAGGCCCTGCTCGGACACTTCTGCGACCCGGCCGTCGCACTGGTGGCCCCGCGGATCGTCGGCCTACGCGAGCCCGCGAACACCGTTGCCCGCTACGAGGCCGTGCGCTCCTCGCTCGACCTCGGGATGCGTGAGGCCCCGGTGGTGCCGTACGGGACGGTGTCGTATGTGCCCAGCGCCGCGATCATCTGCCGCCGTTCGGTGCTCAAGCAGGTCGGCGGGTTCGACGAGACGCTTCGGTCCGGCGAAGACGTCGACCTGTGTTGGCGGATGATCGAGGTGGGTGCCCGACTGCGCTACGAGCCTGTCGCGCTGGTCGCCCACGATCACCGCACCCAAATCCGAGAGTGGTTCTCGCGCAAGTCTTTCTACGGTTCGGCTGCTGCGCCGCTGGCGGTCCGTCACCCCGGCAAGACGGCTCCGCTGGTGATCTCGGGGTGGACGCTGGTGGTGTGGATGCTGCTGGTGATGGGCTCGGGCTTCGGCTACCTGGCGTCGATGGTTGTCGCGACGATCACCGGACGCCGGATCGCCAAGTCCCTGTCCACCGTGGAGACCGAACCCAAGGAAGTCGCGGTGGTGGCCGCCCACGGCTTGTGGTCGGCAGCGCTGCAACTCGCCTCGGCCATCTGTCGGCACTACTGGCCGATCGCGCTCATCACCGCTTTGATGTCGCGGCGGTGTCGGCAGGTGGTGTTGGTGGCGGCGGTCGTCGACGGGGTGGTGGACTGGGTCAGCCGCAACGCCAAGGCCAATGAAGACACCAAACCCATCGGTCTGTTCAGCTACCTGCTGCTCAAACGACTGGACGATATCGCCTACGGGACGGGTCTGTGGGCCGGCGTCGTCCGCGAACGCCATCTCGGTGCGCTCAAGCCCCAGATCAGGACCTGAAGCATCGCCTTGCACAGCGACGTACTGATTGTCGGTGCGGGAAGCGCCGGATCCGTCTTAGCCGAACGTCTTTCAGCTGATCCAGGTTGTCGGGTTACCGTCGTCGAGGCGGGACCCGGTCCCTCCGACCCGCAGGTGCTCATCCAGATCAGCGACGGGCTCCGGCTGCCGATCGGCGCGGCCAGTTCGGTGGTGAGCAGGTATCCCACGACGCTGACGACGTCGCCACGACGCCACGCGCAGATCATGCGCGGTGCGGTGGTCGGAGGATCGGGGGCCGTCAACGGCGGCTACTTCTGCCGGGGGCTGCCGACGGACTTCGACGGCTGGGGGCTACCTGGCTGGACATGGGATGACGTGCTTCCACACTTTCGGGCGATCGAGACCGACCTCGATTTCGATACCCCGATACACGGCTCGAGCGGCCCCATCTCGGTGCGCCGAGTCACCGAGTTCCATGGATGCACAGCGTCGTTCGTCGAGGCGGCCACCGGTGCCGGGTACCGGTGGATACCGGATCTCAACGGGTCGACAGCCGACAGCGCGCTTCCGGGCGGTGTCGGTGCGGTGCCGCTGAACATCGAGCGCGGCACCCGGGTAGGCCCCGGTGGGGCATTTCTGCAGCCTGCGATGGGCCGGGCGAACCTGACCCTGCTGACCAATCACCGGGCGGGGCGCATCCGGATCGACCGGGCCCGCGCAGTCGGGGTGGACTGCGTCGGGCCGAATGGTGCCGTCGAGCTGACCGCGGATCGAATCGCGCTGTGCTCCGGTGCGATCGGCTCGGCGCATTTGCTCATGCTGTCGGGCGTCGGGCCGGAGACCGCGCTGCGCGCCGCGGGGATCCCGGTGCACGCCGCGCTGCCGGTCGGCGTGGCGACCACCGATCACCCGGAGTGGGTGCTGCCCGTCGATTGGTCGGTCAGCCGGGGCGTGCCCCCGCTGGAGGCCGTCCTCACCACCGCCGATGGTCTTGAGATCAGGCCGTACACAGCCGGTTTCGGCGCCATGGTGAGTGGACGTCGAGATGACCCCGCCGACCGGCCGCACATCGGGGTGACGTTGATGCGGCCACGGTCGCGCGGCCGGGTCACCGTGGCATCGTCGGACCCCGCGGTGCCGCCGGTCATCGAACATCGCTACGACAGCGAACCCGACGATGTCGCCCAGCTACAGGAGGGCACCGGGCTGGCCCGCGAATTGGTGCGCACCACAACAGATATCGGCACGGTGTCGTGGTCGACGTCGCAGCACCTGTGCGGAACGGCGCCGATGGGTGCCGACGACGACCCAGCGGCCGTCGTCGACACCCGATGCCGAGTACGCGGCATCGACGGGTTGTGGGTGATCGACGGGTCCGTGCTACCGGCGATCACCAGCCGGGGCCCGCACGCCACGATCGTGATGATCGGTCACCGCGCCGCGGATTTCGTCGCGGGCTGATTTCTGCGCGCCGACGAAGGCGTCCGCTCAGCGCAGCGAGTAGCGGACCGGCAGGCGCTTGAGCCCCCCGACGAACACCGTCGACGTCAGCTGCGGCTCACCGGCCAACTCGATCGAGTCCAGGCGGGGGAGCAGTTCGGTGAACAGGCTGTTGATCTCCATCCGGGCCAGCGCGGCACCGAGACAGAAGTGCACCCCGTAGCCGAACGCGACGTGTTTGTTGGGGTCGCGCCCGACGTCGAACTTGAACGGTTCGTCGAAGACCTCTTCATCCCGGTTACCGGAAACGTATGCCAGATATACCGATTCGCCTTCGGCGATCGGCACACCACGCACCTCGGTGTCGGCTGCGGCGGTGCGCATGAACTCCTTGACCGGGGTGGTCCAGCGGATCATCTCCTCCACCGCGGTGCCCATCAGCTCCGGGTTGGCCTTCAGCCGGGCGAGCTGATCGGGGTTCTCGATCAGCGCCTGTAGCCCACCGGACATGGCATGGCTGGTGGTGTCGTGCCCGGCTGTGGCCACGATCACGTAGTAGGACAGGCAGTCGACGTCGGAGAGCAGTTCCCCGTCGACGCGGCCGTTGGCGATCGCCGAGGCCAGATCGTCGGTGGGGTTCGCCCGGCGTGACTCCGTCAACTTCCTGAAGTAGTCGAAGAAGTCCATCAGCACCTGCATCTGCTCTTCGGGGGTGGTGCCGCGTTTGTACTCGTCCTCGTCGCCGCCGAACAGCTCCTGGGTGAGGCGGAGCATGCGGGGAAAGTCCTCCTCGGGCAGTCCGAGCAGCGACATGATCACGTACAGCGGGTAATGCGCCGCGATATCGTTGACGAAGTCGCATTCCGGGCCGATGTCGCGCATCTTGTCGACGTAGCGCTTGGCGAGCTCGTCCACGCGGACCTTCAGGTCACGCATCGCCTTGGGACGGAACCAGTCTGCGCCGATGGCCCGGACCTTGCGATGGTGCGGATCGTCCATGTGGATCAGCGTGCGCAGTCCCATGCCGGCCTCGAGCTGCGCCTTGGCGAGGTCGTCGGCCTCCGCGGTGGCCAGCAGCGGTCGTGGCTCGGACAGCCACAGCTCGTTGTCGCGCTCGATGTCCATGATGTCGGCGTGCTTGGTGATCGCCCAGAACGGCCGGTACGGCGGGTTGTCGACATAGGCCACCGGGTTGTTGGCCCGCAGGTGGGTGAGCGCCGCGTGTAGCCGTGCGTCGTCGGCGTAGGCCTTCGGATCCGCCAGTACCTTGGCGGCCTCATCGATCGTCGGCGTGCTCATACAGGCTCCTTCATCGCGCCTCAAACATGACTTGACGGGTGTCAAGTTACCAGTATATGTGACGGAGCCCACCCTGGCACCCAGATGGTGTCAGTAGTCTCGGACCACGTGCGCTCGGCAACGGTTCGTCGGTTCCTGGGGATGGTCATGGCGCTGCTGCTGGCCGCCTGCGGCCAGGGTGGGACCGCCGTGGTCGAGGTGCCCGCCGACCCCGCGGTGGTGCAGACAGACGCGGGGTCGGTGCGCGGCGCCGTCGCCGACGACCACCGCTACTTCGCCGGAATTCCCTACGCCGCAGCGCCGGTCGGCCCGTTGCGCTGGCAACCGCCGCAGCCCATGCCCGGCTGGGACGGGCTGCGCGACGCCACCCGACCCGGCCCGCGGTGCATCCAGGACGTCAGCACCGACGTTGACGGCCGTCCCACCAGCGAGGACTGCCTGACGTTGAACGTGTGGACCCCACCGCCGTCGGGTGAACTCCGGCCGGTGATGGTGTGGATTCACGGCGGGGGTTTCACCAACGGCAGCGGCGACATCTACGACGCGCGCGCGCTGGCCGGCCGCGGCGAGATCGTCGTCGTCACCCTCAACTACCGACTGGGCGCGCTGGGCTTCCTTGCTCATCCCGCGCTGGGCGACGGACCCGCCGTCGGCAACTACGGCCTCGCGGACCAGCAGGCGGCGCTGCGGTGGGTGCGCGACAACATCGCCGAATTCGGTGGCGACCCCCAAAAAGTCACGATCGCCGGTGAATCCGCCGGCGGCATGGCGGTGTGCGATCACCTCGTCGCTCCAGGCTCGGCCGGGTTGTTCCGCGCGGCGATCATCCAAAGCGGACCGTGCCAGGCCCAGTACGGCCTGCCGGCCGCGCGTGACGCCAGCCTGCGGTACGCGGCCGACGCTGGCTGTGCGGACGCCGTCACCGCCGCGCAGTGCCTGCGCGCGCTGCCGCCGGACAGACTGGACCACGCCGTGTTCTACGACCGCATCGGCACCGAACAGTTGAGCGGGCCGGTGACAGGAACGCCGACGCTTCCGGTGGACCCGCTCACCGCACTGGCCGAAGGACGCGGGGCGCGCGTGCCGGTGTTGATCGGCACGACGGCCGACGAGTTCAATCTGTTCACCGCGCTGCAGTACGTGCGCGGCCGCCCGATCGACGCCGCCCACTATCTCGAGCTGCTCACCGAAGCGTTCGGTGGGCACGCGGGGATGGTGGCGCAGCGATATGCACCCGAGCGCTTCGGAGGCAGTGTGCCGCTGGCGTATTCGGCCGCGGCG
This sequence comes from Mycolicibacterium holsaticum DSM 44478 = JCM 12374, assembly GCF_019645835.1. Classification (NCBI taxonomy): domain Bacteria; kingdom Bacillati; phylum Actinomycetota; class Actinomycetes; order Mycobacteriales; family Mycobacteriaceae; genus Mycobacterium; species Mycolicibacterium holsaticum. The sequence goes on along the minus strand of NZ_CP080998.1, from coordinate 4,394,493 downwards.
ACCGACGGCGTGTTCTCGTGTGTGGCCGACCGGGTGGCCGATGCACTGGCCGATCGTCAGCCCGTGTACGCCTACGAGTTCGACGATCCCCACGCGCCGGCGCCAGAACCGTTGCGGGCGGCGCCTTTTCCAATCGGGGCCGGGCATTCATTGGAGCTGCGTTACCTGTTCGACGTCGGCGGTGCGCCGCCGCTGAGCGCGCAACAGCAGCGGCTGTCCGAGCAGATGATCGACTACTGGAGCGAGTTCGTCACGACCGGCTCACCCGATTCTGATTGGCCGCAGCTGGGCGACGCGGGTGAGCGCCTGGTGTTGCACCCCGGCGGCAACCGCGTCGTGACGACCTTCGAGGAGCGGCACCAGTGCCCGTTCTGGGCGGCCCTGGGCTGAAACCGGTCGTCTGTGGCTGGCTCAGTGCGTCGTCGATGACGGATGGTCGTGCCGGCGGCCATGACCGGCTATCTTACTCGGCGGTAAGTTGGCCGGGTTCTCGGTTCGGACTGGGTAGCCTGGTCTGGACCGCGCCGAGAGCGACGTAATGGCGCGATCTACTCGCACTTTCTCGCCCGTTTGTCCCTTGGGGCGGAGCTGTGGACGAATTTGGCCGAGGCCCGGATCTAGGGCATACTGTTCGGGTTGCCTTGAGCCAGGTTCGCACCTGGCGGGGCATACGACCAGCGTCCCAAGCGGGCGCGTCCGGTCCCAATCTCGATCGCGGCGGATTCCGACGCGGGAGAGTATGCGCGAGGGCGACACACCCGAGCGCGGGGGTCGGTGAACCATAGACAGGAAAACAGCGGCGGCTTGGCCGCGCGACCGGGTTGATCTCGGCGTGCGGCTTGCAGACCAGGCCCATCAGGGGCCCGTTAGTAGTGAGGTAGGAGAAGCGTGGCGGGACAGAAGATCCGCATCAGGCTCAAGGCCTACGACCATGAGGCGATCGACGCCTCGGCGCGCAAGATCGTCGAGACGGTCACCCGCACGGGCGCCAGCGTGGTCGGCCCGGTGCCGCTGCCGACCGAGAAGAATGTGTACTGCGTCATCCGCTCACCGCATAAGTACAAGGACTCGCGGGAGCACTTCGAGATGCGCACACACAAGCGACTGATCGACATCCTCGACCCGACGCCGAAGACGGTCGACGCGCTCATGCGCATCGATCTGCCGGCCAGTGTTGACGTCAACATCCAGTAGGAGATTCCAGAGAAATGGCTAGGAGAGGCATTCTGGGCACCAAGCTGGGCATGACGCAGGTGTTCGACGAGAACAACAGGGTCGTGCCGGTGACGGTCGTCAAGGCCGGCCCCAACGTCGTCACGCGTATCCGCACCGCCGAGCGCGACGGCTACAGCGCCGTGCAGCTGGCCTACGGTGAGATCAACCCGCGCAAGGTGACCAAGCCGCTGAAGGGGCAGTACGACGCCGCGGGCGTCAACCCGCGCCGCCATCTCGCCGAGCTGCGGCTCGACGACGACGCCGCCGGTGAGTACGAGGTCGGCCAGGAGTTGACCGCCGAGATCTTCAGCGACGGCAGCTACGTCGACGTGACGGGCACCAGCAAGGGCAAGGGCTTCGCGGGCACGATGAAGCGCCACGGTTTTTCCGGCCAGGGCGCCAGCCACGGCGCCCAGGCGGTGCACCGCCGTCCCGGTTCCATCGGCGGCTGCGCGACGCCGGGCCGGGTGTTCAAGGGCACCCGGATGGCGGGCCGGATGGGCAATGACCGTGTCACCACGCAGAACCTGTTGGTGCACAAGGTCGATGCCGCAAACGGCGTGCTGTTGATCAAGGGCGCCATCCCCGGCCGCAACGGCGGTCTGGTGATGGTCCGCAGCGCAATCAAGCGAGGCGAGAAGTAGACATGGCTGCCAACACCCTCAAGATTGACGTCCACACCCCGGGCGGCAAGACGGACGGCTCGATCGAGCTGCCCGCCGCGCTGTTCGACGTCGACGCCAACATCGCATTGATGCACCAGGTGGTGACCGCGCAGCAGGCCGCGGCCCGCCAGGGCACGCACTCGACCAAGACCCGCGCCGAGGTCCGCGGCGGTGGCAAGAAGCCGTACCGGCAGAAGGGCACCGGCCGCGCCCGCCAGGGTTCGATCCGGGCACCGCAGTTCACCGGCGGCGGCATCGTGCACGGCCCCAAACCGCGTGACTACAGCCAGCGCACCCCGAAGAAGATGATCGCCGCCGCACTGCGCAGCGCGCTGTCGGACCGGGCCCGCAACGGCCGTATCCACGCGGTCACCGAGTTGGTCGAGGGCCAGACGCCGTCGACCAAGGGCGCCAAGAAGTTCTTGGCCACCCTCACCGACCGCAAGCAGGTGCTCGTCGTGATCGGGCGCACCGATGAGACGGGCGCCAAGAGCGTGCGCAATCTGCCTGGCGTCCACGTGATTTCGCCGGACCAGCTCAACACCTACGACGTGTTGAAGGCCGACGACGTGGTGTTCAGCGTCGAGGCGCTCAACGCGTACATCAGCTCGAACAGCAATGAGGAGGTGTCGGCCTGATGGCGACCGTCACTGACCCCCGCGACATCATCTTGTCCCCGGTCATCTCGGAGAAGTCCTACGGGCTCATCGAGGACAACGTGTACACGTTCATCGTCCACCCGGATTCGAACAAGACCCAGATCAAGATCGCGATCGAGAAGATCTTCAAGGTCAAGGTCGCGTCGGTGAACACCGCCAACCGGCAGGGCAAGCGCAAGCGCACCCGCACCGGCTACGGCAAGCGCAAGAACACCAAGCGCGCCATCGTCACGCTGGCCGCGGGGAGCAAGCCCATCGACCTGTTCGGAGCACCGGCCTAGTCCGGGGATCAGAGAGACCTAGAGAAACATGGCAATTCGCAAGTACAAGCCGACGACCCCGGGTCGTCGCGGTGCCAGCGTCTCCGACTTCGCCGAGATCACTCGCGACCATCCGGAGAAGTCGCTAATCCGCCCGCTGCACGGTAAGGGCGGGCGCAACGCGCACGGCCGGATCACCACGCGGCACAAGGGCGGCGGGCACAAGCGCGCCTACCGGGTGATCGACTTCCGTCGCCACGACAAAGACGGCGTCAACGCCAAGGTCGCGCACATCGAGTACGACCCGAACCGCACGGCCAACATCGCGCTGCTGCACTACTTCGACGGCGAGAAGCGCTACATCATTGCGCCGCAGGGTCTCTCGCAGGGCGACGTCGTCGAGTCGGGTCCCAATGCCGACATCAAGCCCGGTAACTGCCTGCCGCTGCGCAACATCCCCGCGGGCACCATCGTGCACGCGGTGGAGCTGCGCCCCGGCGGCGGCGCCAAGATGGCCCGCTCGGCCGGCGCGAGCATCCAGCTGCTGGGCAAGGAGGGCACCTACGCCTCACTGCGTATGCCGTCCGGTGAGATCCGCCGCGTCGACGTGCGCTGCCGCGCCACCGTCGGCGAGGTCGGCAATGCCGAGCAGGCCAACATCAACTGGGGCAAGGCCGGCCGGATGCGGTGGAAGGGCAAGCGGCCCAGCGTCCGCGGTGTCGTGATGAACCCGGTCGACCATCCGCACGGCGGCGGTGAGGGTAAGACCTCCGGCGGCCGCCACCCGGTCAGCCCGTGGGGTAAGCCCGAGGGCCGTACCCGCAAGCCCAACAAGCCAAGCGACCAGCTCATCGTCCGACGCCGTCGCACCGGCAAGAAGCACCATCGGTAGACGTAGCCAGGAGACAAACGATGCCACGCAGCCTGAAAAAAGGTCCGTTCGTCGACGACCATCTGCTCAAGAAGGTCGACGCGCAGAACGAGAAGAACACCAAGCAGGTCATCAAGACCTGGTCGCGCCGGTCGACGATCATCCCCGACTTCATCGGGCACACCTTCGCGGTGCACGACGGCCGCAAGCACGTGCCGGTGTTCGTCACCGAGTCGATGGTCGGGCACAAGCTCGGCGAATTCGCACCCACCCGCACGTTCAAGGGTCACATCAAAGACGACCGGAAGGCTAAGCGGCGATGAGCGCTTGCGCGAAGAGCAAAGGGCCTAGATGAGTACTACGACGACTGAATATCCGACCGCCGTCGCCAAGGCGCGTTTTGTGCGCGTCTCGCCGACGAAGGCGCGCCGGGTCATCGACCTGGTGCGCGGTAAGCCAGTGGCCGACGCGCTGGACATCCTGCGGTGGGCACCGCAGGCCGCCAGTGAGCCGGTCGCCAAGGTGATCGCCAGCGCAGCCGCCAACGCGCAGAACAACGAAGGCCTGGACCCGTCCACCCTCGTGGTGGCCACCATCCACGCCGACGAAGGTCCGACGGCCAAGCGCATCCGGCCGCGCGCGCAGGGTCGTGCGTTCCGGATCCGCAAGCGCACCAGCCACATCACCGTGATCCTGGAAAGCCGGGCAAGTCGCGACGATGAGCGCGGTGGCGGTCGTTCGGCCAGCGCGTCGCGTGCCCGCCGGGCGCAGGGCAGCAAGGCTGCCGCCGCCAAGAAGGCACCTGCCAAGAAGGCGACCGCCGAGAAGGCGACCGCTGAGAAGGCGCCGGCCAAGAAGGCACCTGCGAAGAAGGCGACCGCCGCCAAGGCGACCGCCGCCAAGGCGACCGCTGAGAAGGCGCCGGCCAAGAAGGCCGCCGCGAAGAAGACTGCTGAAGCGTCCGACGCGAAGGAGGGCTCGGAGTAGTGGGCCAGAAAATCAATCCCCACGGCTTCCGGCTCGGTATCACCACCGACTGGAAGTCCCGGTGGTATGCAGACAAGCAGTACAAGGACTACGTCAAGGAAGACGTTGCGATCCGCCGGCTCCTGGCCACCGGCCTCGAGCGCGCAGGTATCGCCGACGTGGAGATCGAGCGGACCCGCGACCGGGTACGCGTCGACATCCACACCGCCCGGCCGGGCATCGTGATCGGCCGCCGCGGCACCGAGGCCGACCGCATCCGCGCGGACCTGGAGAAGCTGACCGGAAAGCAGGTTCAGCTCAACATCCTCGAGGTGAAGAACCCGGAGTCGGTGGCGCAGTTGGTGGCCCAGGGTGTCGCCGAACAGCTGAGCAACCGTGTCGCGTTCCGTCGCGCCATGCGCAAGGCCATCCAGTCCGCGATGCGCCAGCCCAACGTCAAGGGCATCCGCGTGCAGTGCTCGGGCCGTCTCGGCGGCGCCGAGATGAGCCGTTCGGAGTTCTACCGCGAGGGCCGGGTGCCGCTGCACACGCTGCGCGCCGACATCGACTACGGCCTGTACGAGGCGAAGACGACGTTCGGCCGTATCGGCGTGAAGGTGTGGATCTACAAGGGCGACATCGTCGGCGGTAAGCGCGAGTTGGCGGTGGCCCCGCCCTCGGAGCGGCCCCGCCGCGAGCGTCCGACGGGAACCCGGCCGCGCCGTAGCGGTGCGTCGGGTACCACCGCGACAGGCACCGAAGCCGGTCGCGCCGCTACCGGCGCCGAAGCCGCGCCTGCGGTGGCCGAAGCTCCAGCTTCGGCGGCAGACACCTCAGCCGCTGCCGGTGCCGCCGCGGAGACGACGACTGAGAACACGGAGAGCTGACAATGCTGATCCCTCGTAAGGTCAAGCACCGCAAGCAACATCATCCGAGGCAACGCGGTCTCGCCAGCGGCGGCACCACGGTGAGCTTCGGTGACTACGGCATCCAGGCACTGGAGCACGCCTACATCACCAACCGGCAGATCGAGTCCGCTCGTATCGCCATCAACCGGCACATCAAGCGTGGCGGCAAGGTGTGGATCAACATCTTCCCGGACCGTCCGCTGACCAAGAAGCCCGCCGAGACCCGCATGGGTTCGGGTAAGGGTTCACCGGAGTGGTGGGTGGCCAACGTCAAGCCGGGCCGGGTGCTGTTCGAGTTGAGCTACCCCGACGAAGAAACCGCGCGGGCCGCACTGACCCGTGCGATCCACAAGTTGCCGATCAAGGCCCGCATCGTTACCCGAGAGGAGCACTTCTGATGGCTGTGGGAGTGACGCCGGGCGAACTGCGCGAACTGACCGACGACGAACTCAAGGAGCGGTTGCGCGAGTCCAAGGAAGAGCTGTTCAACCTGCGCTTCCAGATGGCGACCGGCCAACTGAGCAACAACCGGCGGCTTCGCACGGTGCGTCAAGAGATCGCGCGGGTGTACACCGTGCTGCGCGAACGTGAGTTGGGCCTGGCTTCCGGGCCCGTAGGTGAGGATTCGTGATGGCTTCCAAACAAGACCAGGCAAAGCCCAAGGGGCCCAAGCGCACTCCGCGCGCCGAAGAGCAGCGCGGGCGCCGCAAGACCGCCATCGGTTACGTGGTGAGCGACAAGATGCAGAAGACGATCGTGGTCGAGCTGGAAGACCGTAAGAGCCACCCGCTCTACGGCAAGATCATCCGCACCACCAAGAAGGTCAAGGCGCACGACGAGAACGGCGACGCCGGCATCGGCGACCGCGTCTCGCTGATGGAGACCCGTCCGCTGTCGGCCACCAAGCGCTGGCGGCTGGTCGAGATCCTCGAGAAGGCCAAATAACCACATAACGTCCAGCGCGCGCTGGACGACTGCGACAGCCCCCGGCACCACGGTGTGCGGGGGCTTTTCGCGCTCCGAGGTGTCGGGTTGACGCTCACCTTCTGCCGCCTCGCGTAACGAAACCGACAATCTTCCCGCACCGGGCAGAAACGCGCCACTTGGACGGCCGGTTCGGTTCATGACGAATCAAACGATTACCGTGCGACCGCTTGCTGCCTAACGTCGCTCTGGTTACGTCGCCGTCCCAAGCTAGGAGCGTTGATGACTGTCATTCCCGGTGGATTGAGGGTGCCCACCCCGCGTGAGGTCAAGGTGGGCGCGCAGGACGTTCACCGCTGGATTCAGGACATGGGATGGGAAGTTCCCGACGGTCGCTCCAAATACCCGACCAAGTACGAGTTCGACGGCGGAACGCGTGAACAGTTCAAGCTGATCGTCGGTGAGTACTGCCGGATGGAGACCGAAAAGGACGACCGGCAGTACGGTTCGCTGCTGGACAGCCTGGCCCGCCTGCAAGCCGGCAGCCGCATCGAGCCCCGGTGGGCCGAGGCGATGAAGTTCGTCACCACGTTCCTCGAACTCGGCGAGTACTCGTCGATCGGGGGTTCGGCCATGCTGTTGGACGCCGTGGTCTCACCCGAACAGCGCAACGGCTACCTCGCCCAGGTCGAGGACGAGGTGCGGCACACGAATCAGCTTGGTTACCTGAAGAAGTACTTCGCATCCCAGTACTACGACCCCGCCGGGTTCACCGGTTCACGCGGTCACCGGCACGGCAACCCGCTGTTCTGGAGCAACCGCCAGCAGGCATGCGAGACGTTCGTGTCCGGCGACCCGGTACTGATCTCACTGAACCTGCAGATGGTCGCCGAGGCGTGCTTCACCAATCCGCTGGTGGTGGCCATGACCGAATGGGCCGCCGCCAACGGCGACGAGGTCACCCCGACGGTGTTCCTGTCTATCCAGTCAGATGAGCTGCGCCACATGGCGAACGGGTATCAGACGATCGTCTCGGTCATCGAGAACGACCACAACATGCAGTACCTGCAGACTGACCTGGAGAACGCGTTCTGGATTCAGCACCGCGGGTTCAGCTCCATGGTCGGGCGCACGTTCGAGTACGGCGCGGTCAACCGGGCCGCACCGTGGGCGCAGACCTGGAACGATTGGGTGATCGAGGACTGGGGCGGCATCTGGATGGGCCGGTTCTCCAAGTTCGGCCTCGAGGCGCCGAGGAACCTCGCCGATGCCAGCCGCGATGCCTACTGGGCGCACCACGACGCGTTCGCGGTGGCATACGCGCTGTGGCCGTTCATCGGGTACCGGATCGAGCTGCCCAACGACACCGACAAGGAATGGTTCGAGCGCCACTACCCGGGTTGGTACAGCTCGAGTGGCCGAATCTTCGACCGTTGGAAGGAGATTGGTGTCGAGGACCCGGCGAACCGGACCAGTCCCGTCGAGCACCTCATCGAGCTCGGCAAGGTGCTGCACATCTGCCGGGTGTGCCAGTCGCCGCTGCTCGGGCTGACCCCGCAGCCCCCGCAGAGCACCGGGTCGGTACAGCGGCGCATCATCGAGTACGGCGGCCGCAAGCACGCGCTGTGCTCGGACTGGTGCGAACGGATGTACCTGCAGGAGCCGGAACGCTACACCGGACAGAACTTCCTGGAGATCTTCGACGGCTGGGAGTTGTCGGAGATCGTCCGCGCCACCGGTGGTGTGCGCAGTGACGGCCGCACGCTGGTGGCTCAGCCGCACCTGAGAAGCGACTGGCTGTGGACCCTGGACGATCTGGCCGCAACGCGCATCGTCGTTCGCGACCCGCACGTTGCCGGCGTCAGCTTCGAGAAGGGCTGACCGGCGGTGGCCAACACCTATCGGCGCAGTCTGCTCAACCCCGAGCACGACCTCGAGCGTGAGCCGATCGAGACACGGCGCACCGCGGTCTATTTCGCCAACCCGTACCGTCGGCGCCTCTCGGAGTACGAACAGGTCACGCTCTACGCCCAGCCCAACCCCGACTGGATCCGGGGCGGGATCGGCGTCGGCGGATGGTCCACTCGATTTCCCGGTGGCCGCGGCGCATGGGAGAACTACTTCACCGAGGCGCGGTGCACCGACTGGTTCGCGTTCCGCGACCCCGAAGGCCGCTGGCAGAAGCCATATGTCGCCGAGAAGGCCGACCAGTGGCGCAGCGCCGGCAGGTTGTTCAACAGCTCGGCCAGCCAGGCGTTGCTGCGCGGCGCCGATCAGGCATGGCTCAACACCGTCATCGCGGAACAACTCGGCGCGATGGTGTTGCACGACTACGGCGTGTTCATGGCGTTGACGTCGGGCATGCGCGACAGCCTTGTCGACACGCTCAGGGTGGCCATCGTGAACTGGGCGCTGGACTACCTCGACAGCGCCCAGCAGATCCAGGCCGAAAAGGTATATCTCGGCCAGGTCGTCGCCGAGTCGATCACCGACCTGGAACCGGCCAGGCGGATGTGGCTGAGCCATCCGTCGTACGCGGGTGCGCGCACGTTCGTCGAACATCTTTGGCGCGACGGTTACGACCACATCGAGGTGGTGTTCGCGCTGGCCCTGATCTATGAGCCGCTGTTCGGTCGCTTCGTACGCCAGGACTTCTTCTACCGGTTGGCGCCCCTGCACGGCGATCATCTGACCCCGCAGGTGCTCTGGCCTTCGCTGCGCTCCGCGGAGGCCGCCCACACCTGGAGCAACGAGCTGTTCGACCGAATCCTCGGCAGGGATCCCGAGTTCGGCGCCTACAACCGCCAGCTGATGGCCTGGTGGACGCAACGGTGGCTGCCGCGCGCGGTGGCCGCCGTCGCCGACGTCGCGACGCTGTTCGACGCGGCCGCGACCGGGGGCCGGTCGGCACGGCAGATCTTCGAGACGGCCGCGGGCGACTGGGGCCGCGAGGTGGCCCCGCTCTGGAATTCGGAGTTGACGGCAGCAGATCTGCTCAAGCTCTACGACGAGCGGACGACGGTCGGAGCAGCGCGATGACCGACGCGCTCAACCCGCACCACGCGTCGGTCGATCGGCGCGTCGCCGCCGTCGACGTCGACCAGCTCCGCGCCGACATGTACGGCGAGAACGGCGTGGTGGAGTCCCGCCGCGTCGTGCTGGCACTGACCAAGGCCGACGAGATCGAGGCCACGGTGGAGTGGCTCGAAGAACGTTACGAAGACGATCCCAGCTTCGTCGTCGAGGACTGCGGCACGTTCTACCGCATCGACTGCCTGGAGGGGTTCGAGATCGACGCCGACGAAATCGGTGAACTGCTCGGCCGGCCGTTCTCCGTGTACGACCTGCTGGTAAACGTCTCGACCACGATCGGGCGGGCCTACGTGAACGGCAATGTCTTTGCGATCACCACCGACCTCATCGGCTGGGAGCGGGAGGTGCCGCGGTGAGCGCCGAATTCAAGGTGGCGCTGACCTTCGAAGGCGCCGACCGCATCGACATCGGCTGCCGCGCAGACGAAGACGTCATCACCGCGGCGCTGCGCCAAGGTCATCTGCTGCTCAGCGACTGTCGAGAGGGTAGTTGCGCAACGTGCCGCGGGTTCCTGGTCGACGGCGACTACGACCAGTTGTTGCCGCACAGCCCGCATGCCCTCACGGACGCCGAGGAGGACGACGGCCATATCCTGGCCTGCCGGCTGCGGCCGTCCAGCGACCTCGAGATCGACTTCGACTATCCCGCCGACCGGGTGGGCCGCTACGAAGACGGCACCCGAAACGGTCAGATCGTCGCGGTCGACCGCGTCAGCGCGACGGTGGCTCGGATCACGGTGCGCACCAACGCCGCCCAAGATCCATTCGACTGGGACCCGGGCCAGTACCTGCAGGTCACCCTGCCCGCGATCGGCGCCACCCGGGCCTACTCGATGGCCAACGCCCCCGACGGCAGTCGAGAGCTCGAGTTTTTGATCCGGTTGCTTGCCGACGGCCAGTTCTCCGGTCACCTCGCCGCCGGCCGGGCGCTGGGGGAGCCGGTCCGGCTTCGGGGTCCCTACGGACAGTTCGTGTTTCGCGACGACCCCAAGCCGGTATTCGTGGCGGGTGGAACGGGGCTGGCTCCGGTGCTGGCGATTCTGCGGTCCCTGGCCACCACCGCTCCCAGCACCCAGGCGCAGGTGGTGTTCGGCGCGGCGCGGGACTCGGACCTGTTCGCCCTCGACGAATTGGCCTCCCTGCGGCGCGCACTGCCCCACCTCGATGTGGTGGTCACGGTCGAGCACCCCACCGAGAGCTGGACAGGCCCAACGGGTCTGGTGACCGATCAGCTGGATCCGATCGACCCGGCACGGCCGTACTACCTGTGCGGCCCGGCGGCCATGATCGCCGCCGCCGAACAGCGGCTGCTCGCCGGCGGAGTGGCCCGCGAGCACATCCACGCCGAGCGATTCCTCGAGACGGGAGACGATCAGCCGTGACGCGCGCCATCAAGGCCGCCGCCGGGGCGGCCCCGCGCACCGAATATCCACCCTTCGGTGACCAGTCGTTGCGCAAGCAATGGACCGACCGCCTCGCCGAGGTGGCCGCCCTCGGCCAGGCTCTCGGGCTGCTGACCGGCTGGCGCGACGCCCGGACGGGCAACCCGCTCGAAGAGGCCGACTTCCTGTGGATCGAGGCCCGCATCGAGGACAAGGTGGCGGTGCTGCACTTCGCCGAACTGTCCGGTGAGTACATCGACACCACCGCGCTGACCGGAGAACCGATCACCGCGGTGTGTGAAGCGGCGCTCGCGCAGGCCCGGGCCGCGGCCGACGTCGCGGCGCTGGAGACAGCAATCGCCACGTTCCGGCGGCGCTACAAGCCCCCGGTGATTCCGACCGTGCCGTTCATGCGCACCGAAACCGAACTCGTCGAGCTGCTCATCCGCCGCCGCACCAAGGGCTGGTACGACGAGCCGCTGGCCGAGCTGCGCGCCAGGCGCGACGCCGTTGTCGTCGCCGAACCAGACACCGCCCAGTAGTAACCAAGGAGACACTGATGCCTACTCTCGAATTCTTCCAACAATCAAGCAGTTTGGGGTATCTGCTGCTGTTCGGCCCGGGGATCGTGCTGCTGCTGATCGCCCTCGTCGTGCGGGGCGCGGTGAAAACCACCCACAACTACGTCATCTCCGGTCGCCTGTTGGGCTTCGGATTCGGTGTGGCGTCGCTGATCTCGGTGTGGACCTGGTCGATGGCGGTGATGTTGTCCTCCGCGCAGGCCTACACCTGGGGCACCTCCGGGCTGGTCTGGTTCATCGTGCCCAACGGGCTGGCGGTGATCATCATGGTCCCGTTCGGCCTGAAAGTACGAAAGAAGATGCCGTCCGGATACACGTTGGCGGAGTTCATCCGTGCCCGCTTCCAGACCGGTTTCAGCAGTGTGGCCACGCTCATCTTCCTGATCGGCACCCTGCTCGGCGTCATCATGATCAACCTGGCCGGGCTGGTGTTGGTGATGCACACCATTTTCGGGCTGACCCCGATCAGCATCGTCGTCACCGGCATCGTCGTGGTCACGGTCTACTCCTACTTCGGCGGCCTGACCACGTCGGCCATCACGGGTACAGCGAACACGCTGCTGCTCGGGGTCGGTTCGTCGGTCGTGGTGCTGTACGCCCTGGCCAAGGCCGGGGGAGCCGAACTGGTCTTCACCGAGGTGCAGGCACAGGGCAACGACTACCTCAACCCGCTGAACCCGGTTGCCGCAGCGAGCTTCGGTCTGGCGCTGGCGCTCGGCCTGCTCACCAATGTCATTGCCGACCAGTCGTTCTGGCAGCGGGTGTGGGCCATCCGTCCCCGCGATCTGGGCCGCAGCTTCCTGTGGGCGGGCGTGTGGTTCTACCCCATCCCGCTCGCGTTGGGCCTGCTCGGGTTCATCGGGTTGGCCGCCCACGTCGCACCCGAACAACTCGGGCCGCTCGGCAACGGCGCGATCGGACCCTACGTGATCGCCAGCCTCGGCCTGCCCGTCATCATCATCGCGCTCTACACCCTGGTGGTGGTCAACGCCTGCTTCGCGGCCATCGACGGCGCGTTGTCCGGTGTCACCTCGCTGGTGGCCGTCGACATCGTGCACCGGTACTGGCCGCGGGTGTCCGAGCGTCGCCTGCTCACCATCACCAAGAGCAGCATGATCGTGGCGGCCGCCATCGCCGGGGGAGTCGTGCTGACCGGCATCGACTACGTCAACCTGGTCACCACCGTCTATTTCTACGTGACCAGCTTGCTGGTGCCCGTCACCCTGAGCATCTTCTGGCCGCGGATGACCGGGGCCGGTTACGTGGCCGGCGTCGTCGCAGGCATCGTCGTAGGCGGACCCATCCGCGAAACCCTCGGCCCGACCTACGGGCCCCTGTTCGGGATCATCGCGTTGATCGCCGCCTCGGCGGTGGTGTCGGTGGTCGTCAGCCTGCGGGAGGACACCGTATTCGACTACGACAGCTTGGCGGGCAAGCCCGCGTTGCTGGGCGCGAAAGACACTGCGGCGTCACAACAAATCGGCGAACCGGCCGGTCAGGCCTAGCAGCCACGAGCAGAAAGGCAATTCCGTGGTCCTCTTCTACATCGGTGCCGCCATCGGCGCCGTCCTCGCCGTCACATATCTGACGGTCGCGACGCGAAGCTTCCTCCGGATTCGGCGAGAGCTCCTCGACAGCAACCATCCGGTCGTTGCCGACACCGTGCACGGCGCCGACACGGCCGAGGAGGTCTCGATGGTTCCCGGGTTCAGCTGGAAGGCGTCGCTGGCCGTGGCGACATCGTTCATCGTGTTGGTCGTCGCGTCGTACACGGGCCTGTTCTGGTACGTGCTCGCCTTTAGTGGGCTCGGCACCGCCGCGGCGGTGATCGTCGCGTTCGTCCTGGAACTGCGGGCCGACCGGGTGAGGGGCTTGGCGCCGTGACGAAAACGAAGATGCACCTGCTGGGTTTCGTCCAGCACGGCGTGATGAACCACGCGTCGACGATGTGGGCGCACCCTCGCGACAAGGTCGGCTATCACTGGTCACGCCCGGAGTACTGGCGCGATCTCGGCCGCATCATGGAGCGGGGCCTTTTCGACGCGATGTTCATCGCCGACGAACTGGCGCCGTACACCACCTACAAAGGCACCTCGGACCCCGTCGTCAAGTACGCAGGCCAATGCCCGGTGCACGAACCGGCCACGCTGGTGCCCATCATCGGGGCGTTCACCAAACACCTCGGTATCGGCATCACGTTGTCGACTTCGTTTGTGCCGCCGTACATGATGGCTCGCCATTTGTCGACGCTGGATCACCTCACCGGCGGGCGCGTCGGCTGGAACATCGTCACCTCGTACTCCAAGAGCGAATTTCAGGCGATGGGCAAGGAGAACCTGACACCGCGCGACAAACGCTATGAAGTCGTCGAGGAGTACATGGCGTTGTGCTATCAGCTGTGGGACTCGTGGGATGACGACGCGATCGTCTACGACCGCGAGAACGGCGTGTTCGCCGACCCGGCCAAGGTCCGCGAAATCGATTTCCAGGGCGAGTTTTTCCGCTCCAAGGGCCGCCACTTCGTCGCGCCCTCACCGCAGAAGCGGCCGGTGCTCTGGCAGGCCGGCTCATCGGATCAGGGCCGGGCGTTCGCCTCCAAACACGCCGAATCCGTATTCGGCATCTTCCCCACGCCGAAAAGCATGCGTGCCTACGCTGACGACATCCGCACCCGGGCCGACGATCACGGGCGGGATCCGGATTCGGTGAAACTGATCTACGGACTGCAAACGGTCATCGACCGCGACAAGTCGCGCGCCAACGACCGGTACGCAGAATTGGTGGAGAAGGTGCAGATCGAAAGTGCGCTGGGCATCCTGTCCGGCCACACCGGCTTCGACTTCTCCACGCTGGGCCTCGACGACAACGTCGTCGACGCCGACGTGCAGGGCATCCGCGGCCTGTTCGACGCGATTCTGGAGGCCAAGGACGGTGCCCCGGTGACCGTACGGGAAGCCGCGCAGATTTACGGCGTCTCCATGGGCGCGCCCGTGGCGGTCGGAACACCGGCTGACGTTGCCGACCAGATGGAGCAGTACATCGACGAAGGCGGTTGCAACGGTTTCATGTTGTTGGCCACCGACACGCCCGGCTGCTTCAACGACGTCACCGAACTGCTGGTGCCCGAGCTTCAGCGCCGCGGACGCTACCGCACCCGCTATCCGGGTACGACATTGCGTGAAAGTCTTCAGGAGTACTGACAGCGGTTCTGTCGACGGTCAATTGGTGTGCTGGTAGCTGCTGGAAACGCCGAATATCCGTATTTGATAATTGCCGTCTGAATTCCAGGCATACTGATTTGCTGTGACTGGGGGGATTCATCGGCTTTGGTTGCAGTGCGTCACGGCGGTATGCGGTGTCGGGCTTGCATTGACGTTCTCGGCGCCACCGGCCTGGCCTCAACCGGGTCAGGGCGGAGCGGTGGCCGACGCGCCCACCGTCGGCCTGGATGTCCTCGGCGCGACGTCGACGTTGGCGTTCTACGGCGACCAGGGCGTGATGTCGATTACCGTCCCGGTGCCGCAAGGCCTGACGCCCGAGAGCGTCGACGCCTTCGTGGAGATGCCGGTCAACGTGGGTGTCGGCACCATCACCGCCATGCAGGACGACCGCACCCTTTCGCGGGTGCCGCTGCCTCCCGAAGGCGGGCCGATCGCCATCCCGCTGACCGGCGTTCGGATCGACGACAACGCGGCGACGGTGACGTTGCGTAGCTACCTGGTCCCGATCGAAGGTTACTGCCTGGAGCCGTCGAACCCGCTTCGGCTCGTCAACACCGCGGTGCGCTACGGCGGGGTGGAAGCCGCGCCCACCACGGTCGCCGACTTCCTGCCACCGGTGTTACGGCAGCTCAACATGTATCTGCCCGCATCGCCGACACGCGCGGAGTCCGAGGCCGCGATGCGGTTGGCGACCGCGGTCGTCGCGCACTACGGCCAGCAGTATCCCGGCGTCACGGTGAATCCACTTGGTGCCGAGACGAATGCCGCCATCGAACCGTCCGCGCCGATGCAGCGCCACGTCGTCATCCGGGAGAGCCCCGAGGCAGGAGTCGCGCTGCAGGGCGACGTCGGTGTGCCGGTTCTGCAGATAACCGGACCCGCCAACGCGCTTTCCGATCAGGTGCGGATGTTGTCCAGCGACGTCGGACGGATCGCGCTCAGCTCGAAAGCGGTAGCCGGACCGCTCCAATCGAGTCCGGTGCTGCCCGCCGATGTGACGTCGTTGCGGCAACTCGGTCAACCGGGCGTCAACGCGACAGCGCTGGCCCCGCAGGTGACGATCGGGCTGGACCAGACCCGACTCGGCCGGTCAGCCCACCACATCCGGGTGCACCTGCGCGGCTCATATACGCCGCTGCCTTCGTCGGTGGGCGGCGACCTCGTCGCATCCATCGCCGGCGAGACGATCGACCAGTGGTCCACCGACGGGTCCGGGACGATCGACCGCTGGGTCAACGTCCCAGATCGGCTGCTGCAGCGCTACATCAACCTCGGTGTCGCGGTGCGGATCGCCGGAAACACCGGCCGCTGCGGTGAATTCCAGCCGATCACCCTCACCATCGACGGCGACAGCCCGGTGCAGAGCGAGGCCGCACAGCCACCGCAGCCCGGCGGGTTCCAGTCGGTGCCGCAAGCGCTGATGCCGCGGCTGAACGTCGGCATCGACGACGGATTCGACGGCACCCGGCGAGCGGTCACGCTCCTGGTCGCCCTCCAACGGCTCAGCGCGCTGCCCATCGGCACCACGGTCACATCACTTGACGACGCGATCGCGTCGACGAACCCCGCGGTGCTGGTGAGCTCGGATGGGTGGTCGGATGACCGGATCACCTTGCCCGTCAGTATGGATTCGCAAGGACAGCTCACCGTGACGAATGTGGACGGCACGGCCGAGGAAGGCACCGTCACACTGGACCCCGCCCGCCCGTTCGGAGCGCTGCAGACGGTGTACGACGGTAACCGCACCGTGCTGATCGCCACCTCGAACAACGCCCCCGCGCAACTCGACGAGCTGCTGGACTGGATCAACTCAGACGTCGAACGTTGGTCACGGATCAGTGGGACCGCGCTCATCTCGACAACGGACCGGGCGCCCGTCGTGGTGGGCACAAGCACCGTCGCGCAACCGGAAGCGGTGACCGCCGAGGACAGATTCCCGTGGTCGTGGGTCTTCCTCGGCGCCGTCGCAGGGTTGCTCGTGGTGGGCGTCGCGCTGATCGTGTTGCGCAACAGGCGGGCCCGAGGTCGGCCATGAGTACCGCGACGGCGGAACCCGCGGCTTCGCCGGTGCGGGCATTGCTGTCGCGGTGGTATGCACTGCACCCGTCGTACCGGTTGGTGATGCGCTGGGGTCTCATCGTGACCTGCGCCGTCGTGGCGTTTCACGAGACCGTCGGAAGCGTCATTCGCATCACCCGCAACGAAGGCATCGGCGGATACGTGTGGGTGGTTCCGGCGGCAGCTGTGCTGGTGGCGATCGGCGTAACGCGTCGGCACCGCAGCGAACTGCCGATTCACGACCGCCAGACCGACATCATCGTCGGAACCATGGGACTGGTACTGGCCGTGCTGGTCCAGGCAGTGCTGGTGCCGCGGTTCGCAACGTACTTCTACCTGCTGCGGCTCGATCTGGTGGCGATGTGGTTGTTCGTGCTCAGTTCGAGCATCGTGCTTTTCGGTCTCCGGCCGGTCATCCGCTTCGCGTGGGTGTGGGGGCTGATGTTCATGGTGTTCTCGCTGCCGTACTACCTGTCGGTGGTGTTTCTGGGCGGCGGGAAATTCGCCGCGGGGGCATCCACTCTGATCATCGCGGCGATCGGCACCGGTATCGGTGTCGGACGCACCTTCAGGCGCGGGTTCATCGGGTCGGCGGCGTCATGGGGTGTCGGCTTCGCCACGCTCATCACGATCGGGTTGTTCTTCAACTCCGCGCCTGTGTGGGTTTACCAACAGGTGCCTGCGCTCACCGCCATATCGGT
Organism: Mycolicibacterium holsaticum DSM 44478 = JCM 12374; assembly: GCF_019645835.1. Classification (NCBI taxonomy): domain Bacteria; kingdom Bacillati; phylum Actinomycetota; class Actinomycetes; order Mycobacteriales; family Mycobacteriaceae; genus Mycobacterium; species Mycolicibacterium holsaticum. The sequence continues at coordinate 4,376,990 of NZ_CP080998.1, read as the reverse complement.
CGTCGGTCTCACCATGTACTTTCAGGCCCGCCGTGGGGCTCCCAAACGCATCCTCGACCGTAAGGTGGAACCCCTTGCCGCCGGCCAGGTTTGGAACGGTGTTCCGCTGGTGATCGCGATGACGATCGTACTGACATTCGTTCCGTTACCAGCCGACGCCACCGCGTCGCGGCTCTCGGCCACCGCCCCGGGCCGGCCTGTCCCGGGTCAGCCGCTGGTCGCACCGCCGGACTGGATCTCAACCGGTTACGAGAATTTCGGCTGGGTGCACCGGTTCTACGGCGGCGGCAGCGTGCTCACCCGACAACGGATGACGGCCAGCGTCGGGGATCCCCGCTTCGACAAGTACGCCCGGCCACGCACGCTCGTGGTCGACAACATCGTGACCGAGCGGCCGTTCACGTTCGAAATCTATCCAATGCGAGTGCTCTACGACCTCGCCGAAGCGCGTATCAGCCCGGCAAAGCGCGTCGAGCTCGGGTTCGGTGTCAAGGGAAACATGTTCTCGGTCGTCGACGACAAGCTGCTGATCACGTGGAACGCATTGACCTTCGGGTGGGGCGACACGAAGCTCGGCCAGCGCGTCACCATCTTCGCAGTCGACAACCATGAACCCGACGCGCAATTCCCAAGACCCTCCGACAGCATGGTGTCCACACTGCGAACGCTGATCACCATGTTGTTTCGCGGTAACGCGGTACTCGCCGAGGACGCACCGCGGTTCAAGGACGGTGATCTGTTGACCGAGTTCGGCCGTGCGCTCGTAGCAGCGCAGTTCCGCGCGGCGGAAGCCCCGTGACCGCCAACATCGACGACCACACCGCGGGTGGGATATCCGAGGCGGAGCAGGCGTACGCGCTGCACCGCGCGGTCGACGGCCTGCGTGAAGACAACCCGATGCACTCGGCGTCCACGTCGATCGTGCGGTGGCAACGATGGCTGCTGTGGGGTGCCCTGACCACGGTGCTCGTCGGCGCTGTGTGGCACCCGATGCTGACGGCGGTGGTGCTCGTCGGCGCGTGTACGGCCGCGTACCTGTTGACGATGCTTGACCGGCTCCTGATCTTCCGCGAAGGGCTCGCGTCACGCGCGATCGTCATATCCGACGACGAGGCGCGCGCGTTGACCGACGATGAGCTGCCGCGCTACACCATCCTGGTCCCTGCCTACAACGAACCCGAGGTCGTGGGGGACCTGATCGGGGCGATGGCCGCGCTGGAATATCCGCGAGACAAGCTCCAGGTGCTGTTGTTGCTGGAGGCCGACGATCTGGTGACCATCAAAGCCGCCGAAAACTGTGCCCAGTCCGATGCGATCACCATTTTGCTGGTTCCCCCTGCAGAACCACGCACAAAACCCAAGGCGTGCAACTACGGTTTGCATTTCGCCACCGGCGAGATCGTCACGATCTACGACGCCGAGGACATGCCCGAGCCGCTGCAGCTACGCCGGGTCGTCGCGGCGTTTCGCCGGCTGACCGACAAGACGGCGTGCGTGCAGGCCAAGCTGGTGTACTACAACGGCCACCAGAACATGCTGACCGCGTGGTTCACCGCCGAGTACGCGCTGTGGTTCGGCTACCTGCTGCCGGGCATGATGATGAGCACCTCGCCGATCCCGTTGGGGGGCACGTCGAACCATCTGCGCCGCAGCGTACTGGACGAGATCGGCGCATGGGACCCGTTCAACGTCACCGAAGACGCCGACCTGGGACTGCGCATCGCCGCACACGGATACCACACCGCCGTCATCGACTCGAGCACCCTCGAGGAAGCCAACAGCGATCCGATCAACTGGATCCGCCAGCGATCCCGTTGGTACAAGGGCTATCTGCAGACCTGGCTGGTACACATCCGTCGGCCCGTACAGTTGTTCCGCACCGTCGGACTGCGCGGGTTCGTCCGATTCAATTTGGTGCTCGGTGGAACGCCGATCGTCGCGGTCTTGAACCTGGCGTTCTGGCTGATCACCATCCTGTGGTTCCTCGGCCAGCCCGCGGTCGTCGAGGACGTATTCCCGTGGTTCGTCTACTTTCCCGCGCTGGTGGCGCTGATCCTCGGCAACGCCGCCACCTTGTACATGAACCTGATCGCGCTGCGCGAAGACGACCGCTCGGACCTGTTGCTGGCGGCGTTGACCGTGCCGGCCTTCTGGCTGATGATGAGCATCGCCGCCGCCAAGGGCTGCTACCAGTTGATCCGCCAGCCGTCGTACTGGGAGAAGACCTTTCACGGGCTGACCGAACAACCCGATGACGCCGACGGGCAGACGTGACCATGGCCGGGTGGTCGAACCGTCGGCTCCGCGGAACGGTCTTTGTGATGGCGCTGACCGGCTACCTGGCCGTCGGCTACTGGCTTCAGATCCAGCACGGGTTCATCCTCGGTGACGCCCTGTCCCGGGTGTCGGCGGCACAGGCCGTGCTGTTCAGCCGTGAACCGCATTTGGCTGCAATCGGATTCATCTTCACACCGCTGACTGCGGTGGTGCAGATCCCGGCGATCGCGATGAGCCCGCTGTGGCCGGAGATGTCCGAACGGGCGTTCTCGGGCACGATGATGTCGGCTGTGTTCATGGCCGGTGCGGTGGTCCAGATCATGAGCATGGGCACCGACCGCGGGCTGCCCCGCAGCTACGTGCTGACGATAACGGCGTTGTTCGCGCTGAACCCGATGATCATCTTCTACGGCGCCAACGGCATGAGCGAGGCTCCGTTCGTCTTTTTTATGACCTGGGCGGTGCGCCGGCTGATCATGTGGATGGTCGACGACGACGTGCACCACCTGGTGACCGCGGGCGGCATCGCGATGGGTCTGGCCTACCTGACGCGCTACGACGCGGTGGCCTGTATCGCGGCCGCAGGCGTGCTGGTCGGAGCGACCACATATCTGCGCGCGCGTCCGGCGCCGAGGATGCGCCGCGCGCTGCTGGACCTGCTGATGGTCAGCGGTCCGGGGTTGGTGGCCTTCATCGGATGGGCCGCGGTCAGCTGGCTCATCACCGGACAGGCGTTCGGCCAGTTCACCTCGCAGTACGGCAACGCCGCGATTCTCGAACAAACCGGCCACAGCGCGCCGGGACTCGGCGGAGGGCTCGTTTTCGCAGCGGTCTGTATCACCCTGCTGGCGCCGACATTGATCCCGCTTGCGGCGTGCGTCGCGGTGCGTCGACGGCACAGCCCCGACTGGTACGTGATCGCCGCGCCCCTGGCGATATACGGTGCCGCGCTGACGTTTCAGGCCGTCAGCTACGCCACCGGCTCGACGTTTCCGTTCCTGAGGTTCTACATCATCGCGGTCCCGCTGGCGGCGTGCCTGGCGATGCTCGCCGTGCCCGACGGCGTGCTGGCGCAGGCCAAGCGCCGCGGAAAATACGCCCCGGCGCGGCCCGTCGAAGATGCCGAACGGCGCCGGTCCTGGGCCGCCTACGTGCCGGTGGCAGCGTTGTTCGCGGTGGCGCTACCGGTCACCGGGTGGGGGATGATGCAACCTGAGTACGCACCGCAGGAGTACGCGCTCGGCGCGGTGCTCTCACCCCAACCCGACAGCGTCAGCGAGCGCAAGGCCATCGAGCACCGCATCGCCGCCAGTTTCTCCACCGAACGCGACATCGCCGATTATTTAGAGCGGCTCGACCTTCCGGACGGCTCGGTGATCGTCGACACCGAATACGGGTTCGCCATCCTGGCGGCGTCGAAACGCCCGCGAACGTTCGTGGTGCCCTCCGATCCGGACTTCACCGCAGCGCTGAACGAGCCGACCGCCCATGGCATCAAATACTTGCTGGCGGTACCGCGGTCGGGCCGCGGTACCGCGGATGCGCTGAACCTGCGCTATCCCACGCTGTACGACACGGGTGCCGATATCGCCACGCTCGCATTGGAAGTGCCCAACAACGGTGACAGCCAGCCCGATTGGCGGCTGTACCGGGTCCACGAATCCTCACCGAACACCTAGCCCCCGGGGCGCGGCTACTTCACCCGGGTGGCGATGCCGTCGAGCAATTGGCGCAGCCCCGAGCGGAAGTCGGCTTCACGGTCGTTGTCCGCGTCGTCGAAGACCCCGTCGGCCAGTGCGGCGCTCAGGGCGGGTAACCGCTCTGCGTCGACGACACGTCGAAGCAGCGCGGGGTAGTCGGGACCTTCGACGTGTGCGGCTTCGATGTGCACCGCCGCCGCGCCGCGCACGAAGTGCAGCACGACCATCACCGCAGCGAGCTTGTCGCGTTCGGCCAGCCTGGTATCACCCAACGCCGCCAGCCCGGCGTCAAACCACCCCAGCTGCCCGGGATCTGCCGGCGGACCCGCCGTGCTGGCCTGCAGCATCCACGGGTGCCGGTGGTAGAGCCTCCATAACCCAGTGGCCCAATCATCCAGCGCCGCACGCCAATCAGACGGATCAAGGGCAGGTGGTGGTCCGGTGGCTGCCGAGAGCATAAAGGTCACCAACTCGTCCTTGTTGGCGACGTGCCGGTACAGCGACATCGTGCCGCAGTCGAGTCGCGCGGCCAATCGGGCCATCGAAAGCGCGCCGAGGCCGTCGGCGTCGGCCAGTGCGATGCCCGCGGCGACGATGCGTTCCCGGTTCAGCCCTGCTGTCCGTCTTGGCGCGCTCGGCTCATGCCACAAGATTTCCAGCGCGCGGGGCAGTGGCTCGCTCATTTGTCGTCAGCATAACCGATTGCAAGAGGACGTGCGTATAACGTACGCTTCATGCGTATGTCATACGCAAACGTGGCTCGCGGTCGGCGGTCGGCCGCAGCCTTGGTCCTGATTGTCGCCGCATTCCTGGTGTACTCACTGCCGCCGTACTTCACCGGCGGCACCCCTGTACCGGCACGGCGATCCCGGCCGCCGCGTCGGCGATGGTCATCGGGGCCGCCACCCCGTTCGGTCCGTTACTGGCCGCCAGCAACGTCGTGTTGGCGCACTGTGGTTGTGGTTCACGGTCAACGGCTACACCGCGGCCCGGCGGCGCGACTTCGCCGAGCATCGACGACATATGATTCGCAGTGCGACACTGACATTTTCGATCATCACCAACCGAATCTGGTCGCCTGTCGTGTTCATCGTTTTCCATCCGTTGCAGCCCACTGTTTTTGGCGGGAGCGAGGAGCACTACCTGTGGTTCGTGGCCGGCACCGTGGGATGGCTGGGCTGGACCTTGCCGCTGGCCGCCGTGGGTTGGTGGCTCAACAGAAAGACGGTTATGGCATCGTCGTCAATTCCTTAGCAAACCGCCGCTACGCGCGTGTAGCCTGCGGCCATGGCGACGGAGTTCAACGGCAAGATCGCGCTCGACATCCGAGATTCCGAACCGGATTGGGGACCGTACGCCGCGCCGGTGGCGCCCGAGGGCGCCCCCAACGTCTTGTACCTCGTTTGGGACGACGTCGGCATCGCCACATGGGACTGCTACGGGGGGTTGGTCGAGATGCCCGCCATGCGGCGCATCGCCGAGCGCGGCGTGCGGCTCACGCAGTTTCACACCTCCGCGCTGTGCTCACCGACCCGCGCGTCACTACTCACCGGCCGCAACCCCACCACGGTCGGCATGGCCACCGTCGAGGAGTTCAGCGACGGTTTTCCCGGCTGCAGCGGGCGCATCCCGCACGATTCCGCACTGCTGTCGGAGGTGCTCGCCGAGAACGGCTACAACACCTACGCCGTCGGAAAGTGGCATATGACGCCGTTGGAGGAGTCGAATTTGGCGTCCACCAAACGACATTGGCCGCTGTCGCGGGGCTTCGAGCGGTTCTACGGCTTCATGGGCGGCGAGACCGATCAGTGGTACCCCGACCTCGTCTACGACAATCACCCCGTGACGCCGCCGGGCACACCCGAGGACGGCTACCACCTGTCGAAGGACCTCGCCGACAAGACGATCGAGTTCATCCGCGACGCCAAGGTGATCGCGCCGGACAAGCCGTGGTTCACCTATCTGTGCCCTGGCGCCGGACACGCGCCACACCACGTGTTCAAGGAGTGGTCCGACCGCTACGCCGGCAAGTTCGACATGGGCTACGAACGTTATCGCGAGGTCGTGCTGGAGAACCAGAAACGGCTCGGCATCGTGCCACCCGACACCGAACTCTCGCCGATGAACCCGTATCTGGACGTCACGGGACCGGACGGCCAGAAGTGGCCGGAGCAGGACACCGTGCGGCCGTGGGATGCGTTGAGCGACGACGAGAAGAAGCTGTTCAGCAGGATGGCGGAGGTGTTCGCGGGATTCTTGTCCTACACGGACGCCCAGATCGGCCGCGTACTGGACTATTTGGAGCAGTCCGGTCAGCTCGACAACACCATCATCGTGGTCATCTCCGACAACGGGGCCAGCGGTGAGGGCGGCCCGAACGGCTCGGTGAACGAGGTCAAGTTCTTCAACGGCTACATCGACACCGTCGAGGACGGCTTGCGGCTCATCGACGAGCTCGGCGGGCCGGAGACCTACAACCATTATCCGATCGGCTGGGCGATGGCTTTCAACACGCCCTACAAACTGTTCAAGCGTTACGCCTCCCATGAGGGTGGCATCGCCGACACGGCGATCATCTCCTGGCCCAAGGGCATCCACGCGCACGGAGAACTGCGGGACAACTATGTGAACGTCTGCGACATCACGCCGACGGTGTACGACCTACTCGACATCACGCCCCCGGCGACCGTCAGAGGTATTCCGCAGAAGCCACTCGACGGAGTGAGCTTCAAAGTGGCCCTTACCGATCCGGATCTGCCAACCGGCAAGGAGACGCAGTTCTACACCATGCTGGGTACCCGCGGGATCTGGCACAAGGGGTGGTTCGCGAACGCGGTGCATCCCGCTTCGCCGTCGGGCTGGTCGCACTTCGACAAGGATCGCTGGGAGCTGTACCACATCCAGGCCGACCGCAGCCAAACCCGCGACCTGGCCGACGAGCACCCCGAGAAGCTCGAGGAACTCAAGGCGCTGTGGTTCAGCGAAGCCGACAAGTACAACGGTCTTCCGCTCGGCGACTTGGACGTCTTCGAGACGATCGGCCGGTGGCGGCCCAGCCTGTCGGGCGCGCGGGACAGTTACCGCTACTACCCCGGCACCGCGGACGTCGGAATGGGTGCCGCCGTGGAGATCGCGGGCCGGTCGTTCGTCGTCATCGCCGACGTCACCATCGACACCGAGCAGGCCGAGGGCGTGGTGTTCAAACACGGTGCCGCACACGGTGGACACGCGTTGTTCCTGCAGGGCGGCCGGTTGCACTATGTCTACAACTTCCTCGGTGAGGAGGAGCAGCGGCTGTCCTCGTCAGAGGCCGTTGCGTTGGGCAGGCACACGTTCGGTGTCGCGTTCACCCGAACCGGCACGGCCGAGGGCAGCCACACCCCGATCGGTGACACCGTGCTCTACCTCGACGACGCCGAGGTGGCGACCATGACCGGGATGAAGATCCACCCCGGAACGTTCGGTCTGGCGGGGGCTGCGCTCGGTGTTGGCCGCAATACCGGGTCACCGGTATCACGCTCGTACACACCACCTTTCGCGTTCACCGGCGGCACCATCGCGCAGGTGACCGTCGATGTCTCCGGTCACCCGTACGTCGACGTGCAACGCGAGTTTGCGCGCGCATTTGCGAAGGACTGAAGCGATTTGACAGTGGCCAGGGACTGATGCGTACCGGGTGGGCGGCGCTGGTCGCACTGAGCCTGACGGGGGGCGTCGTCGCGGCCTGCGAGCGCACCAGCGACGGCGTGCCGGTGCCCGCCGATGTGTCGATCCCCGCCACGTCGACGCCGTCGACGCGGGCCATCCCCACCCCGCAGACCGGTCTCACCGAACCGGGCATCCTGCCCACCACACGCACGCCGGTGCCCGCCGGAGAAGTCACCTGTGCGGCGCCGGATCCGCCGCCGGTCGGGGTGGTGGCGTCTGTCGCCGACCCGGCCGCCCCGAAGATCACGGTCGCCCTACCCGAGGGCTGGTCCACGTCGGCCGGTGACGGCGACGTCGGCGCGAAGCTTCAGGGCCCGGACGGAGTGTGGGCGACGGTGACGATCGCGCGGACCCAGTTGGACCCGGCCGAGGCGTTCGAGAAGTACGTCAACGACGCGATGGCGGAGTCCGCCGTGAGCAGCGTCAGCGTGCTGCCCGCGGAGGTCTGCGGATACAGCGGTCAGAAACTGCTCGGCATGTGGTCGGATTCACCCGAGCACGCGGTCGAATTCGCCGACCGCATCGCCCACATCTGGACCAACACGAACAACTATTTCGTCGCCGTGCACGTCGAAGGGCCGACCGACATCCCGGATTTCGAACCGATGGCGTCGCCGCTGATGGCGGACTTCGCGGTCGTTCTACCCTGAGGTCATGCTCACCGAGCTCGTCGAGGTGGCGGGCGGCCCGTTTCGGATGGGCTCGACGCAGTTCTATCCGGAAGAGGCTCCGTCGCACACCGTTGAGGTGGCCGGGTTCGCCGTCGAACGCCACCCGGTCACCAACGCCCAGTTCGCCGCGTTCGTCGAACAGACCGGTTACCGCACCGTCGCCGAGCAGCCGTTGGACCCGGCGCTCTACCCGGGTGCCGGCGCCGAAGACCTGGTGCCCGGGGGTCTGGTGTTCCGGCCGACGTCTGGGCCCGTCGACCTGCGCGACTGGCGGCAGTGGTGGGCGTGGACGCCGGGGGCCTGCTGGCGGCACCCGTTCGGGCCCGCCGGTCCGTCGTGGCGGGACCGGCCCGACCATCCCGTCGTGCAAGTGGCCTATCCCGACGCCGCCGCCTACGCGCGCTGGGCCGGCCGGCGGCTGCCCACCGAGCCCGAATGGGAATACGCCGCGCGCGCCGGCACGACGTCCACCTATCCCTGGGGTGAGGAGGTGAGCCCGGGCGGGCAGTTGATGGCCAACACCTGGCAGGGCGACTTCCCGTACCGCAACACCGGAGCCCTCGGCTGGGTCGGCACCTCACCCGTCGGCACGTTCGCGCCCAACGCGTTCGGCCTGGTGGACATGATCGGCAACGTGTGGGAGTGGACGGCGACGCGGTTTTGGGGCCATCACCGCCTTGACCAGCCGCCGAAGCCCTGCTGCACGCCCAGCGGAGCCGCCGATCCGACCGTGTCCCAGGCGCTCAAAGGCGGCTCGTACCTGTGCGCACCCGAGTACTGCCACCGCTACCGGCCCTCGGCGCGCTCGCCGCAGTCACAGGACAGCGCGACCACCCACATCGGCTTTCGCTGCGTGGCCGACGCCTGAGTGTCGAGTGTGGGGTCGACGCACGCCTACCACGCGCAAAGCGTGCTGGTAACCCACGTTCGGCGGTGAGGTGACGGATTTGGTTCAGCGCAGGTCGTGACCTAGTATTAGGCGGTTGCCTTGGGCAGACCTCGGCCGATCCATCCGGATTGGCCCCGCGTGCCCTTCGGTGACAGCAAGACCGCGCACGTCCAGGTCGGTATCTGGCGTGCATACAAAAACCAGGTCGAGGAGATCGAGTGATTCAGCAGGAATCGCGGGTGAAGGTCGCCGACAACACGGGCGCACGGGAGATCCTGTGCATTCGGGTGCTCGGCGGCTCGGGGCGGCGCTACGCCGGCATCGGCGACATCATCGTGGCGACCGTCAAGGAAGCCATCCCCGGCGGCAACATCAAGCGTGGCGAAGTTGTCAAGGCCGTCATCGTGCGCACCGTCAAGGAGCGCCGCCGCGCCGACGGCAGCTACATCAAGTTCGACGAGAACGCCGCCGTCATCATCAAGGCCGACAACGATCCGCGCGGCACACGCATCTTCGGCCCGGTCGGCCGTGAACTGCGCGAGAAGCGCTTCATGAAGATCGTCTCGCTCGCCCCGGAGGTGTTGTAGATGAAGGTCCACAAAGGCGACACCGTGCTGGTCATCTCCGGCAAGGACAAGGGCGCCAAGGGCAAGGTGCTGGTGGCTTACCCGGCACGTAACAAGGTGCTCGTCGAGGGCGTCAACCGGATCAAGAAGCACACCGCGGTGTCGAGCAACGAGCGCGGCGCACAATCCGGCGGCATCGTCACCCAGGAGGCCCCGATCCACGTCAGCAACGTGATGGTGGTCGACTCCGACGGCAAGCCGACCCGCGTCGGGTACCGCAAGGACGAAGAGACCGGCAAGAAGGTCCGCATCGCCAAGACCAACGGCAAGGACATCTCATGACCACCGATACCGATCCCGGCGCTTCGCTTGCCCAGGAAGGAAGCGTGAAGACCCTCCCGCGCCTCAAGCAGCGCTACCGCGAGGAAATCCGCGACGCCCTGCAAAAGGACTTCGGCTACGCCAACGTCATGCAGATCCCCGGCGTCGTCAAGGTCGTCGTCAACATGGGCGTCGGTGACGCCGCCCGCGACGCCAAGCTGATCAACGGCGCCGTCAACGACCTCGCGCTCATCACCGGCCAGAAGCCGGAGGTGCGGCGGGCTCGCAAGTCGATCGCACAGTTCAAGCTGCGCGAGGGCATGCCGATCGGCGCGCGCGTCACCCTGCGCGGCGATCGGATGTGGGAGTTCCTCGACCGGCTGATCTCGATCGCGCTGCCGCGTATCCGCGACTTCCGCGGGCTCTCGCCCAAGCAGTTCGACGGCACCGGCAACTACACGTTCGGGTTGACCGAGCAGTCGGTGTTCCACGAGATCGACGTGGACAGCATCGACCGCCCGCGCGGCATGGACATCACCGTCGTCACCTCGGCGACAAACGACGACGAAGGACGAGCGCTGTTGCGGGCGCTGGGCTTTCCGTTCAAGGAGAACTGAGCTAGATGGCAAAGAAGGCATTGGTCAACAAGGCCAACAAGAAGCCGAAGTTCAAGGTGCGCGGCTACACCCGGTGCAGCAAGTGCGGCCGCCCGCGCGCGGTGTTTCGCAAGTTCGGCCTCTGCCGGATCTGCGTGCGCGAGATGGCACATGCCGGCGAACTGCCCGGCGTCCAGAAGTCCAGCTGGTAACAGCAGACCACTACTAGAACAGGTGCGCGGCAGGCCCTGACTGGGAACCGCCGCGAGGAAGGTGAACCTCCTGTCATGACCGCGATGACGACGATGCGGAGCGCAGCGACGATGTGGAGCAGCGCCCGATGACTATGACGGATCCGATCGCAGACTTCTTGACACGTCTGCGCAACGCCAATTCGGCGTACCACGACGAGGTGACGTTGCCGCACTCGAAGCTGAAGGCCAACATCGCCGAGATCCTCAAGACCGAGGGCTACATCTCCGATTACCGCACCGAGGATGCTCGGGTCGGCAAATCGCTGGTGGTGCAATTGAAGTACGGGCCGAGCCGGGAACGCAGCATCGCGGGCCTGCGCCGGGTGTCCAAGCCCGGTCTGCGGGTATACGCAAAGTCCACCAACCTGCCCCGGGTGCTCGGCGGCCTCGGCGTGGCGATCATCTCCACGTCGGCTGGGCTGAAGACCGACCGCCAGGCAGCCCGAGAGGGCGTGGGCGGCGAAGTCCTCGCGTACGTGTGGTGAGGAAGGTTTAGACATGTCCCGCATTGGAAAGCAACCAGTCCTGGTTCCCTCCGGGGTCGACGTGACGATCGACGGTCAGCGCGTGTCGGTCAAGGGGCCCAAGGGAACTCTCGAGTTGGCAGTCGCCGAGCCGATCAAGGTCACCCGCGACGACGAGGGCGCCATCACGGTGTCACGCCCGGACGACGACCGGCACAACCGGTCGCTGCACGGGTTGTCACGCACGTTGGTGGCCAACCTGATCACCGGGGTGACCGAGGGTTACACCACCAAGATGGAGATCTTCGGCGTCGGCTACCGCGTGCAGCTCAAGGGCAACACGCTCGAGTTCTCGCTCGGTTACAGCCATCCCGTCACCATCGAGGCACCCGAGGGCATCACCTTCGCGGTGGAATCGCCCACCAAGTTCTCGATCTCGGGTATCGACAAGCAGAAGGTCGGTCAGATCGCGGCGAACATCCGCCGGTTGCGCCGCCCAGATCCCTACAAGGGCAAGGGCGTTCGCTACGAGGGTGAGCAGATCCGCCGCAAGGTCGGAAAGACAGGTAAGTAGACATGGCTTCTCAGACAGAGTCCGCGAAGCGCGTGGCCGTGGGACGCAACATCTCCGAGGTCCGGCGTACCTCGCGGCTGCGTCGGCACGCCCGGCTGCGCAAGAAGATATCGGGCACGGCCGAGCTGCCGCGCCTAGTCGTGCACCGGTCGTCCCGGCACATCCACGTTCAGCTGGTGAACGACCTCAACGGCACCACGCTGGCCGCCGCCTCCTCGATCGAGCCCGATGTGCGCGCGGTCGACGGCGACAAGAAGGCCCACAGCGTACGGGTCGGTCAGCTGATCGCCGAGCGTGCCAAGGCCGCCGGTATCGACAAGGTCGTGTTCGACCGCGGTGGATACACCTACGGTGGACGGATAGCGGCACTGGCCGACGCGGCGCGCGAAGGCGGGCTGAAGTTCTAATGACTGTCAACGGAAGGACTGCATGATGGCCGAGCAGGCAACAGCCGGCGGCCCCTCAGACGGCCGCCCGGCGCGCGGTGAGCGCGAGGGGCGGGGTCGCCGCGACGACCGTGGCGGCCGTGGCCGCGACGGTGACAAGAGCAACTACCTCGAGCGGGTCGTCTCGATCAACCGGGTTTCCAAGGTGGTCAAGGGTGGCCGCCGGTTCAGCTTCACGGCGCTGGTGATCGTCGGCGACGGCAACGGCATGGTCGGCGTCGGCTACGGCAAGGCCAAAGAGGTTCCGGCCGCCATCGCCAAGGGCGTCGAGGAAGCGCGCAAGAACTTCTTCCGGGTTCCGCTGATCGGCGGCACCGTCACGCATCCGGTGCAGGGTGAAGCCGCAGCCGGTGTGGTGATGCTGCGTCCGGCCAGCCCGGGTACCGGTGTGATCGCCGGCGGCGCCGTGCGTGCGGTGCTGGAATGCGCTGGCGTGCGCGACATCCTGGCCAAGTCGCTGGGCAGTGACAACGCGATCAACGTGGTGCACGCCACCGTCGCCGCGCTCAAGCTGCTGCAGCGTCCCGAGGAGGTTGCCGCCCGTCGCGGTCTGCCCATCGAGGACGTCGCACCGGCGGGCATGCTGCGGGCCCGGCGCGAAGCCGAGGCACTGGCCGCAACGGCTGCACGAGAAGGGTCGGCCTAGCCATGGCAGAGCTGAAGATCACCCAGGTGCGCAGCACCATCGGTGCGCGCTGGAAGCAGCGCGAAAGCCTGCGCACCCTGGGACTGCGCCGTATCCGCGATTCGGTGGTCCGTGAGGACAACCCGCAGACACGCGGGCTGATCAAGACCGTGCATCACCTCGTACAGGTGGAGGAGGTCTCATGACACCCATCAAGCTTCACGACCTGAAGCCCGCCCCGGGCTCCAAGACCGCCAAGACCCGGGTGGGTCGCGGTGAGGGCTCCAAGGGCAAGACGGCAGGCCGCGGTACCAAGGGCACCAAGGCCCGTAAGAACGTTCCCGCGACGTTCGAGGGCGGCCAGATGCCGATCCACATGCGGCTGCCGAAACTCAAGGGCTTCCGCAACCGGTTCCGCACCTCTTATGAGGTCGTCAACGTCGGCGATCTCAACAAGCTGTTCCCCAACGGCGGCGAGATCGGCGTGGACGACCTGGTGGCCGCCGGTGCGGTGCGCAAGAACACGCTGGTGAAGGTGCTCGGCGACGGCAAGCTGACCGCCAAGGTCAACGTCACCGCGCACAAGTTCAGCGGTAGCGCACGCGAAAAGATCACCGCCGCAGGCGGTTCCGCGACCGAACTCTAGCCTCTAGACACGAAGGGCCCCGCGATCGCGGGGCCCTTGGTGTTGGCGGGCGAACCTGCGTGCCCGTCGAGCCGGAGGCGGCCCGCCCGGCGTCGGTACGCTCGAAGCATGTTCGCATTCCTGCCCGGCGTCCCCGGCACCGACGACATTCGCGCGCTGGTCCAGCGCCTCGACACCGCGCGGCACCGCGGCGTTCCGGACGGCTGTGTGCTCGAACTCGACCTGCTGGCGCTGCCGAACGAAAGCGGCGGGTTCGACCCGTTCGCCTTCATCGCAGGCGGTGGCCGGCCGGTGGTACTTCGGGCGGCCGTCGAGGCCATCCACCGCGCCGCCGAGGACCCCAGGGTGGCCGGGCTCATCGCGCGGATCCAGCTTCCGGCCGCCGCGGCGGGGCCGGTGCAGGAACTGCGGTCGGCGATCGCGGCGTTCAGCGACGCGAAACCGAGCCTGGCGTGGGCGGAAACCTATCCGGGCACCATGTCGTACTACCTGGCATCGGCGTTCCGAGAGGTGTGGATGCAGCCGTCGGGCACCGTCGGGTTGGTCGGGTTCGCCACCAGCGCGCTGTTCCTGCGTGACGCGCTGGACAAGGCGGGGATCGAGGCGCAGTTCGTCGCCCGCGGCGAATACAAATCGGCGGTAAACCGTTTCACGCAGAACAGCTACACCGATGCGCACCGCGAAGCCGACACCCGGTTGATCGAAAGCCTGCACGCCCAGGTTCTGCAGGGGGTGGCCGAGTCGCGGCACCTCGATCCTGGTGAGGTCGACGCGCTTGCCGACAAGGCTCCGTTGCTGCGCGACGACGCTGTCACGGGCCGGCTCGTCGACCGGGTCGGCTTCCGCGACGAGGCCTACGCACGCATCGCCGAACTTGTTGGTGCACCGGGCATCTCACCGGAGTCCGGTGACGCCGATTCACAGGACGCGCCGCCGCGGCTGTACCTGTCCCGGTATGCGCGGGCCACCGCCGCGCGGTCCGGGCCGCCGCTACCCGCGATCGCCGGGCGCAAGAGCAGACCGGTCGTCGCGGTCGTGACCCTGGACGGGCCGATCGTCAGCGGCCGCGGCGGTCCCGGGCTGCTGCCGCTGGGCAACTCCAGCGTGGGCGCCGACACCATCGCCGCGGCGTTGCGCGAGGCCGCCGCCGACGATGACGTCGTGGCCATCGTGCTGCGCGTGGACAGCCCCGGAGGTTCGGTCACCGGGTCGGAAACCATCTGGCGCGAGGTGGTCAAGGTGCGCGAGGGCGGCACGCCCGTCGTCGCGTCGATGGGTGCGGTGGCCGCCTCCGGTGGCTACTACGTGTCGATGGCCGCCAACGCCATCGTCGCCAACCCGGGCACGATCACCGGGTCGATCGGGGTGCTGGCAGGCAAGCTGGTGGCCCGGGAGCTCAAGGACCGTCTCGGGCTGGGCTCGGATTCGGTACGCACCAACCGCAATGCCGACGCGTGGTCGGTCAACCAGCCGTTCACCGATGAGCAGCACGCGCACGTCGAGGCCGAGGCGGACCTGTTCTACACCGACTTCGTCGAACGGGCCGCCCAGGGCCGCGATATGAGCGTCGAAGACGTCGACGCCGTCGCCCGCGGCCGGATATGGACCGGCGCGGACGCGCTGGAGCGCGGTCTGGTCGACGAACTCGGCGGGCTGCGCATCGCGATCACCCGCGCCAAGGTGCTGGCCGGCCTCGACGCCGACGCCGATGTGCGCACCGTCGGATACCCCGGTTCGTCGTTGATGGACTTGTTGCGGCCCAAGCCGTCGTCACAACCGGCGGCGGCCTCGCTGCCCGATGCGTTCGCCGCGCTCGTGGGCCGGTCGGTGGTCGGTGTGCTGGAGAACGCGCAACGGTCGCTCACCGGGGTGAGCGCGCTCTGGCTGGGGGACTACCGCTTCTAGCCGCCGGCGCCCGGGACCGGCGAGTTACGCCTGCTGTCGCAGGTACCCGTACACCGCGGCGAAGTTACTGTTGATCTCGTCGGGGATCGGTACCGCACCACCCAACGCCCGTGCACCCCAGGCGATCTGGGCGGTGCGCTCAACGAGGGCGGTGACGTGCAGCGCCTTGTCCGGTCGCGGCGCGACGGCGACCAGGCCGTGGTTGGCGATCAGCGCGGCCGCGCGGCCCTGCAACGCCTTCACCGCGTTGTGGCCGACGTCGACGGTGCCCGATGCGGCGTAGTCGGCGCAGCGGATGTCGCCGCCGCAATACACCGCGAACTCATCGATACAGGCCGGAATCGGTTGGTGCGCAACGGCGAACATCGTCGCCCACACCGGATGGCTGTGGATCACGCTGCCGACGTCGTCGAACGCGCGATAGCACGCCAGATGCAGCGCCATCTCCGATGACGGCGCCCGACCGTTTTTGGCCGACACCACCGCGCCGTCCGGGTCGACGACCACCAGATCGTCGAGCGTCATATCGCGGTAGTCCACTGACGACGGCGTGATGACGACGTTGGCGTCCTCGCGCCGCGCCGAGATGTTTCCTGCGGTGCCCTCGACCAGTCCGCGCCGCAGCATGTCCTTGGCCGCCGCGAGCACCGCGTCCTCGGGGTTGTCCACGAATTTCATGGCCTGAGCACCTCCGGATTGACGATATGTGCGGGGCTGCGTCCCGCCAGCAGCGCCTCCAGGTCGTCGGCGACCATCTGCGCCTGCCGTGCCTCAGTGTTCCACGTCGCCCCGCCGATGTGCGGGGTGAGCACCACGTTGTCCATCGCGGTCAACGGGTGATCCGGCGGCAGCCATTCCCCGACGAAGTGGTCCAGGCCCGCCGCGGCCACCTTGCCCCGGCGCAGTGCGTCGACGAGCGCGTCGGTGTCGTGCAGTTGAGCGCGTGCGGTGTTGAGGAACACCACGCCGTCGCGCATCGTTGCGAACTGTTCGGCGCCGATCATCGCGGCCGTGTCGTCGGTGACCGGTGCGTGCAGCGACACGATATCGGCCTCGGCGAGTAGTTCGTCGAGGCTGTGCAGGGCCTCCTCCTGGTAGGGGTCACAGGCGATCACCCTCAGGCCGAGGCCCTCGAGGCGCCACCGCAGCGCGCGCGCCACCGCGCCCAGCCCGACCAGACCGGCCGTCCGCCCCGCGATCTCCCACGCGCGGAACCGCTGGTAGGGAATGGTCCCGTCGCGAAACACCTCGCCCGCGCGGACGTCGGCGTCCGCGGTGAGCACATGGCGCGTCGCCGCGAACAACAGGGCGAGGGCCATCTCCGCAACGGCGTCGGCGTTGCGGGCGGGGGTGTGCAACACCGGGATTCGAGCGGCGGTGGCCCCGTCGACGTCGACGTTGTTCGGGTCGCCGCGGGTGGAGGCCACCGCCCGCAGCGGCAGGTCGAACACCGGTCCGCTCACCGAATCACCTTCCACGACAAGCACATCGGCACGCTCAGCCGCTGCGCGCTCGGCGAGCTGTTCGGCCGGGTAGATCCGCAGTGGGCGCAGGTCGATCCACGGGTCGTAGACCACGTCGACCAGCTGCTGCAGTTTGTCGAATCCCGGACCGCGAAGCGGTGCGGTCACGAGCGCGCGAAGTCGGGTCACGGTTGCTCATGCTGGCGTACGGTGACGCCCGTGTCAGCCAAAGAGGCCACAATCGGCATCGACATCGGCACCACCGCCGTCAAAGCCGTTGCCGCCGACGCCGACGGCACGGTGCTGGCCAGCGCCCGGATACCGCACCAGCTGCGGGTGCCGGCCCCCGACCGGCTCGAACACGACGCCGACGAAGCGTGGCGACGCGGTCCGCGCCGCGCCCTCGCCGCACTGGACCGGCCCGACGCCGCCGCGGTGACCGTCACCGCCATGGTGCCGTCGCTGACCGCTGTGGACGCCGACGGGCACCCAGTGACCCCGGGCCTGCTCTACGGCGACAGCCGCGGACGCTCCGGCACCGGTTCTGGCACCACGTTCCTCACCGGTGAGTCCGTCGAGTTCCTGCGCTGGACCGCGCGGCAGGCGCCCGACGCACACGGCTACTGGCCGGCCGCGGCCGTCGCCAACCACGCGTTGGCGGGGGAGGCGGTGGTGGACACCGCGACGGCAGGCACCACCTATCCGTTGCACGACGGTGCCGGCTGGAGCGAAACGGTCTGTGCCGATTGTGAAGTCACGTCGGCTCAGCTGCCGCGCGTCGCGGCGACCGGCACACCGGCCGGGCGGGTGCACGGCTCCGACGCGGTGCTGGGCGCCGGTGCGGTGGACGCGGTGTGCGAGCAGCTGGTCGCCGGCGCCGACGACATCGGCGATGTGCTGGTGCTGTGCGGCACGACGCTGATCGTGTGGGCGACGATCGGGGAGTACCGCGAGGTTCCCGGGCTGTGGACGCTGCCGCACACCGCGCCGGGCAGATACCAGATCGGCGGGCCGAGCAACGCCGGCGGACTGTTCCTGGGCTGGGTGGACCGCCTGGTGGACCGGGGCGGTAGGGCCGTCGACCCTGCCGGCGTGCCGGTCTGGTCGCCCTACCTTCGCGGTGAACGCGTCCCGTACCACGACCCCGATCGTCGTGGCGTGCTCGACGGGCTCGACCTGACGCACGACGGCGCATCGGTGCGGCGGGCCGCCTATGAGGCGTCCGGGTTCGTCGTCCGCCAACTCGTGGAGCGCAGCGGCGCACCGGCGTCTCGCATCGTCGCCACCGGCGGCGGCACCCGCGTCGCGGCGTGGATGCAGGCCCTCGCCGACGCCACCGGACTGCCGGTACACCTCAGCGCCATACCCGAGGGCGCCGCTCTGGGGGCGGCGTTTCTCGGGCGGATGGCCGCCGGGCTGGAATCGTCGCTCACCGACGCGGCCCGCTGGGCGCGCACCGCACAGGTCGTCGAACCCGACCCGCAGTGGACGGCGCCGACGCGGGACCGCTACGACAGGTTCCTCGAACTCGCGGAGCGAACCTAGTGGTGCTGACGGATAATCGAGCGAGAGTTGTCGGCCAACCGCCTCAGCGCACCGCGCTGACGTAGCTCATGTCGGCGAACATCCCGATGGTTTCCTCTTCGGGAAACTCGAACCCGTTGGCGGCGTAGGCTTCCCGCATCGACTGCGCCGAAGGCCGCCAGCCGTGTGCGATCAGATACTCCAGAACGTCGTTGCGCTCACCGTGATAGATCAGCTCGCCCATCTCGATTTTCGACCCGTATTTCTTCATCCGGTCGGAGATGCGTTGGGAGCGCTCGTCGGAGAACATCGTGATGTCGGGGATGTGTTCGGTGGCCACCCGGCTGCCCGGTGCGCTGAGCGCGGTGATCCGGTCGAACAACAGATCCTGCGCCTCGGGCGGCAGATAGATCAGCAACCCCTCGGCGATCCAGGCGGTCGGCGCAGACGGGTCGAACCCGTTGTCGCGCAGGGCCTCGGGCCAGTCTTCCCGCAGGTCGATCGCGACGGTGCGCCGGTCGGCGGCCGGCTGCGCGCCGAGCTCGGCCAGCGTCGCGGTCTTGAACTCGATGACCTCGGGTTGGTCCACCTCGTACACCGTCGTCCCGGCGGGCCACGGCAACCGGTAGGCCCGTGCGTCCAGACCCGCCGCCAGGATCACCGCCTGACGCACACCGGCCGCGGCGGCGTCGGTGAACAACCGGTCGAAATGGCGGGTGCGAACCGCCATCCCCTCGGCGGCCCTGCGCACGTTGAACTCGGGATCGACGGAGTCCAAGTCGATCTCGCCGTCGATGGCCTGGGTGAAGAACTCCAGCCCGACCGCGCGCACCAGCGGCTCGGCGAACGGGTCGTCGATCAGCCCCTCGCGGTGGGCGAGCACGCGTTGCGCGGCAACCATCGTCGCGGTGGCGCCGACGCTGGACGCCAGGTCCCAGGTGTCGTTATCGGTACGTGCCATCAAGCCCTCCTAGTCGAGGATCGCACAGAGGTAACCGGAGTCGCCGACCAGGGCCAGCAGATCGTCGTCGGGCAGCTGGAATCCGTTGTGGGCAAACGCGTCCCGGGCGGTGCGGACATCCACCCGCCAGCCTTTCGAGCCGAGGTAGTCGCGTGCGCTGTTGCGCTCACCGGCGTAGAACAGGTCGGTCAGGTTGATGGGTGAGCCCATGCGCCTGGACCGCTCGCTGAGCTTCTGAGCCCACTTGTCCGAAAGGCCCGCGATGTCCATGTGTTCGGTGGCCAGCCGGCTGCCGGGCGCGCTGAGCGCGGTGATGTGGTCGAACAACCGGTCCTGTGCCTCGGGCGGCAGATAGATCAGCAGCCCCTCGGCGATCCACGCCGTCGGCGCCTCGGTGTCGAACCCCTTGTCGCGCAACGCCGACGGCCAGTCATCGCGCAAGTCGACGGCGACGGTGCGGCGCTCGGCGGGCAGCGCGGCACCGAGCCACTCCAGCACCGTCGACTTGAACTCGATGACCTGGGGCTGGTCCACCTCGAACACCACCGTGTCGGACGGCCACGGCAATCGGTACGCGCGGGTGTCCAGCCCGGCGGCCAGGATGACGGCTTGGCGGATACCCGCCGAGGCAGCGCTGAGGAAGAAGTCGTCGAAATAGCGGGTCCGCACGGCGATCTGCTCGCACATGCGTTGGCGGTCCAGCAGCGGATCGTCGACGGGCAGGTCGCCGTCGGCGATCCGGATGCAGTGCTCCAGCCCGACCGCCTTGACCAAGGCGTCGGCGTAGGGGTCCTCGATCAGCGGATCGGGCGCACGGGACGCCAACGCCCGCTGAGCCGCCACCGACGTGGCCGTCGCGCCCACGCTGGACGCCAGATCCCAAGTGTCGTTGTCGGTGCGCCTCATGTCGAACGTGTCCCGCTGACGTATTGCAGCTCGCCGAAGTCGACGGCCTCCTCGTCGTCGAGCGGCGGCAGGCCGTCGGCCACCAGCAGGTCCCGGACGCTCTGGCGGGTCAGCTGCCACCCGCGGTCATCGAGGTACGCGGCCGCCTCGTTGCGGTCACCGAGGTACACCAGCTCGGCGAAGTCCAGGTCGAATCCGTGCTCGCGCCACTGCTGCGATGCGGTGCGCATCCGCTCGACGGCCTTCTCGTGGCGGTCGGGATCGATGTTGGGCACGCTTTCGACCGCGATCCAGCTGCCGGGCGCGCTCAGCTCGGTGATCGTGTCGAGCAGGCGGTCCTGGGCGTCGGGCGGCAGGTAGCCCAGCAGGCCCTCGGCGCTCCACGCCGACGGTTGGCTGGGGTCGAAGCCCGCGTCGATCAGCGCGGCCGGCCAGTCGAAACGCAGGTCCACCGAGACCGTGCGACGCTCGGCGGTGGGTTTGGTGCCCAGCTCCGCCAGCACCCTGGTCTTGAAGTCGATGACGGCGGGTTGGTTGATCTCGTAGACCACGACGCCGGCGGGCCAGGCCAGCCGGTAGGCCCGCGCGTCCAGCCCGGACGCCAAGATCACGGCCTGCCGCACGCCGGCGCGTGTCGAGTCGAGAAAAAACTTGTCGAAGAACTTGGTCCGCACCGCCATGTTGTCGGTCATCCGCTGCATTCCGGCCGTCGCGCCGTCGTCGAGATCCTCGGGGCGCAGCTCACCGGTGACCAGCCGGGTGAAGAAGTCGACCCCGACCGCGCGCACCAGGGGATCGGCGAACGGGTCGGCGATCAACGGCTGCTCAGCCTTGGTGGCCAGCGCCCTGGCAGCCGCAACCATGGTGGCCGTCGCCCCGACACTGGAGGCCAGATCCCAGGTGTCGTTGTCGGTCCGCGTCATATGTTTCCCCTCACCCAATTTGATACTTAGCAGATATAACGAGATGCCTGACACGGTATGTTCCCGAGCTGAGAGGCCGCTGTGAGTCTGGGATGCACGGCAGGGCATTTCCAACTGTTACTCTCGTAGACTGTTTGACGGGTAACTTCGCAGGCTGCGCGCTCGGCGGAGGTCCGCACACGACTTAACCAAGACGCTGGTCAGACCAGCCCCGTTCGCACGCTGCGGCCACTTAGGTCGGCTGCGCAGGAGGAAGAGTGCTCTCGGCTTTCATCTCATCGCTGCGGACAGTCGACCTGAGGCGAAAGATTCTTTTCACCCTGGGCATCGTCATCCTGTACCGAGTCGGCGCCACGATCCCATCGCCTGGCGTGAACTACCCGAACATCCAGAAGTGCATCACCGAGGTCAGCGGCGGCGAGGCCGGACAGGTCTACTCGTTGATCAACCTGTTCTCCGGTGGCGCGCTGCTGCAGCTGTCGGTGTTCGCGGTCGGCATCATGCCCTACATCACCGCCAGCATCATCGTGCAGCTGCTGACCGTGGTGATCCCGCGGTTCGAACAGCTGCGCAAGGAAGGCCAGGCCGGCCAGACCAAGATGACGCAGTACACGCGTTATCTGTCGATCGCGCTGGCGATCCTGCAGGCCACCAGCATCGTGGCGCTGGCCGCCAACGGCGGGCTGCTGCAGGGCTGCTCGCTGGACATCATCCAGGGCCAGAGCGACGGGATCGACATCTTCACCCTCGTCGTCATCGTGCTGGTGATGACGGCGGGCGCGGCGCTGGTGATGTGGATGGGCGAGCTGGTCACCGAGCGCGGCATCGGCAACGGCATGTCGCTGATCATCTTCGCCAGCATCGTCTCGGCGATGCCCGGCGAGGGCCAGATGATCCTGGAGAGCCGCGGTGGCCTGGTGTTCGCACTGGTCTGCGTGGGCGCGCTGGCCATCCTCATCGGTGTCGTGTTCGTCGAGCAGGGCCAGCGGCGCATCCCGGTGCAGTACGCCAAGCGCATGGTCGGGCGACGGATGTACGGCGGCACGTCGACGTATCTGCCGCTGAAGGTCAACCAGGCCGGCGTCATCCCCGTCATCTTCGCCTCGTCGCTGATCTACATCCCGCAGCTGATCACCCAGTTGATCCAGAGCGGCAGCTCCAACCCGGGCACCGGCTGGTGGCAGCGGTTCGTCGCCGAGAACCTGTCCAACCCGTCAGACCCCATCTACATCGCGGTCTACTTCGCCCTGATCGTGTTCTTCACGTACTTCTACGTGTCGATCACGTTCAACCCCGACGAACGCGCCGATGAGATGAAGAAGTTCGGCGGCTTCATCCCCGGCATCCGGCCGGGCGCGCCGACCGCCGACTACCTGCGCTACGTGCTCAACCGGATCACCCTGCCCGGGTCGATCTACCTCGGCGGTATCGCGGTGCTGCCCAACCTGTTCCTGTCGATCGGTGGCAGCGGCCCGGTGCAGAACCTGCCGTTCGGCGGCGTTGCGGTGCTGATCATGATCGGCGTCGGGTTGGATACGGTCAAACAGATCGAAAGCCAGCTCATGCAACGCAACTACGAAGGGTTCCTGAAGTGAGGGTTGTTCTGCTCGGGCCGCCCGGTGCCGGTAAGGGCACCCAGGCCCAGAAGCTCTCCGAGAAGCTCGGCATCCCGCAGATCTCCACCGGGGACCTCTTCCGCCAGAACATCGGCGACGGCACACCGCTGGGGCTGGAGGCCAAGCGCTACCTCGACGCCGGTGACCTGGTGCCCTCGGAACTGACCAACAAGCTCGTCGAGGATCGGATCACCCAGCCCGACGCCGCGCAGGGGTTCATCCTCGACGGCTATCCACGCTCGGTCGAGCAGGCCGAGGCGCTCGACGAGATGCTCACCCAGCGCAACACGAAGCTCGACGCGGTGCTGGAGTTCGTGGTGTCCGAGGAGGAGCTGTTCACCCGGCTCAAGGCCCGAGGTCGCGCTGACGACACCGAAGAGGTCATCCACAACCGGATGCAGGTGTACCGCGACGAGACCCAGCCGCTGCTGGAGTACTACCGCGACAACAACCTGCAGACCGTTGACGCGGTCGGCGGGCTGGACGAGGTGTTCGCCCGCGCGCTGCACGCCCTCGGCAAGTAGCAGATGATCGGATTGCCCGGTCTGCGCAACCGAAGGGTCGTCGCCCAACGCACCCCCATCGAACTGGACGCGATGGCCGCCGCGGGTGCGCTGGTCGCCGCCGCGCTTGCGGCCGTGCGCCAGGCCGCCGCGCCGGGGGTGTCCACGCTCGAACTCGACGAGATCGCCGAATCGGTGATCCGCGACGGCGGCGGGGTGCCGTCGTTCCTGGGTTACCAGGGCTTCCCCGCCAGCATCTGCTCCTCGGTGAACGACCGTGTCGTCCATGGCATTCCGTCGGCCGACGAGACCCTGGCGGCGGGGGATCTGGTCTCGATCGACTGCGGGGCGATCGTCGACGGCTGGCACGGTGACTCCGCGGTCACGTTCGGCGTCGGGCAGCTGATTTCCGTCGACGAGGCGCTGTCGCAGGCCACCAGGGAGGCCATGGAGGCCGGCATCGCCGCCATGGTGCCCGGTAACCGGCTCACCGACGTCTCGCACGCCATCGAGGTCGGTACACGGGCCGCCGAAGAGCGTCACGGCCGCAAGTTCGGCATCGTCGCGGGCTACGGCGGCCACGGCATCGGCAGGCACATGCACATGGACCCGTTCCTGCCCAATGAGGGCGCGGGAGGCCGCGGACCCTATCTGGCGGCGGGATCGGTGCTGGCCATCGAGCCCATGCTCACCCTGGGCACCACCAAGACGGTGGTGCTGGCAGACGAGTGGACGGTGGTCACCGCCGACGGTTCCCGCGCCGCGCATTGGGAGCACACCGTCGCGGTCACCGAGGACGGCCCGCGCATCCTCACGCAATAGCTGTCTTTCTCTGGCGCGAACGTGGATTACCGACACGCTTCGAGCGCTGAAGGCGTGCGGGTAACCCACGTTCGGCGACAGGGACGGCGAAATGCGCGAATACTGAACCGGACGACCGGCAACCTCGTATCCATGGTGGAGGTTGAGTTTGGACGACCCGGAGGCCCTGGATGCCAACGTCATGCGGCTGCTCTACGACGAGCACGCCGCGGCCATCTGGCGCTACGCCGTGCGGCTGACGGGGGATACAGCCCGGGCGGAGGATGTCGTGCAGGAGACGCTGATGCGTGCTTGGCGCCATCCCGAGGTGACCGCGGACAGGGACAGATCGGCGCGGGCGTGGTTGTTCACCGTCGCGCGTAACCTCGTTATCGACGAGCGACGCAGCGCCCGATTCCGCAGTGAAACCGGGACCCCGGACATGGAGAAAGCGGCGGACCGCGCTGGTCCCGACGAGGTGGAGACGGCGCTGGACCGGATGTTGCTTGGCGAAGCCCTTCGCGAACTGTCCGAAGAACACCGGGCGGTCATCCGCCGCGCCTACTACCAGGGGTGGTCCACGGCGCAGATCGCCGCCGACCTGCAGATCGCCGAGGGCACGGTGAAGTCGCGGCTGCACTACGGAATGCGCGCCCTGCGGCTCAAGCTGCAGGAGATGGGGGTGACGCGATGACCGAATTCAATTCCCCCCGAGGCGAAGACGATCGCTTCCTGACCTGGGACGCCGCCTACGTGTTGGGTTCGCTGTCCAGCGACGAACGCCGCGAATACGAAACGCACCTGCAGACCTGCGCGCAGTGCCGGACCGCGGTCGCCGAACTGAGCGGAATACCCGCGCTGCTGGCCAAGGTCGACGTCGCCGATCTGGACCGACCCGACATCCCCGAACTCCGCCCCGACGTGCTCGACACCCTGCTGGACAAGGTGCATGCCCGGCGCAGGCGCGCCCGCTGGATGACCACCGCCGCCGTCGCGATGGCCGCCGCGCTGGTGGCGATCGCGCTCGCGCTCGTCCTGCGCCCTGACACCCTGGGCAGTCAGACCCCACCGCCGCAGGCCTCGGGTGCCCAGCTCGAGATGTCCAAGGTGTCCCAGACGCCGATCAACGCCACCATCACCGTCACCGGTTACGGCTGGGGCAGCCGCATCGACATGGCGTGCACGTACGGCGACTGGGGCCGGCGCGACGCCCCGCCGCAGAACCTGGGCATGGTGGTGATCGGCCGCGACGGCAGCCGTGAGCAGATCGCCACCTGGCTGGGCCTGTCGGGTGCCACCGCACTGCCGAGTGCCAACACCCCGATGCAGGCCGACGAAATCGCTACCGTGCAACTGGTTTCGGTCGATTCCGGCCAGGTGCTGCTGGAGCGCCAGCTGTGAATCCCGCCGCGGGTTGAACTCATCCGTGCAGCGCGCCGTATCACGGGGGTAAGGCGCGCGGAAGCAGGTGAGCAATGGCCCATCGAGTGGTCGACCACATCGTCGAATCCCTTTCGGCGATCGGCATCGAGTACATCTTCGGGGTCGACGGCGCCAACATCGAAGACCTCTACGACGCCGCGCACTTCTGCGACGGCATCACCGCCGTCCTGGCCAAGCATGAGTTCTCCGCCGCGACGATGGCCGACGGCTACAGCCGCAGCGGCTCCGGTCTGGGTGCGCTGGCCGCCACCTCGGGCGGGGGCTGCCTGAACACAGTGCCCGGGCTGGGTGAGGCGTTCGCCAGCCGGGTTCCGTTGCTGGCGCTGATCGGGCAGTCGCCGACGACGCTCGACGGCCGCGGCGCGTTCCAGGACACCAGCGGACGCAACGGAGCGCTCGACGCGCATGCGCTGTTGTCCGCGGTGTCGGTGTACTGCCGGCGGGTACTGACGCCCTCCGACATCGGCTCGGCGCTGCCGGCGGCGATCGTGGCGGCCCGCACCTTGCGTGGCCCGGCAGTGCTGTTGCTGCCCAAGGATATTCAGCAGGCCGAACTGCCTGTGAACGGCGGTGTCGCGGTGTCCGGTGAGCCGGGTGGTCAGCTCGGCAACCCGCATCCGATCGTCCGCGCGTTGCGGCGCGCCGACGGGCCCATCACGATCATCGCCGGCGAACAGGTCGCGCGTGACGATGCGCGCGCCGAACTCGAAGGGCTGCGCGCCTTGGTGCGCGCGCGGGTGGCCTGTGTGCCCGACGCGAAAGACGCCGCGGGCACACCCGGTTCCGGATCGTCGTCGTCCCTCGGGGTGACGGGCGTGATGGGACACCCCGGTGTCGCCGAAGCCGTCGCGGGCAGCGCGCTGTGCCTGCTGGTGGGCACCCGCATGACCGTCACGGCCCGCGCCGGGCTCGACGGCGCGCTCGGCGCGACGGCGGTGTACTCGATCGGATCCGACCCGCCGCATCTGCCGTGCACCCACGTGCACACCGACGACCTGCGCGGCTCACTGACCTTGTTGACCGCCGCGCTGACGGGTGACGGCCGCGCCACCGGCGTGCGGGTGCCGGATGCGGTGCCGCGCAACTGCCTTGAGCCGCCCCTACATGACGGCCCCGGGGTGCGTTACCCCGACGCGATGACGGTGCTGGACGCTGCGCTGCCCGACGGCGCCGACATCGTGGTCGACGCCGGGAATATCGGCGCGTCGGCCATCCACCATCTGCCGGTGCGCCGCGACGGCAGGTTCCTGGTCGCGCTCGGCATGGGCGGTATGGGTTACAGCTTCGGCGCTGGCGTCGGGATGGCGTTTGCGCGGCACAGGCGCACCGTCGTGATCGCCGGTGACGGCGCATTCCTCATGCACGGCATGGAGATTCACACCGCGTTGCAGTATCGGCTGCCCGTGACGTTCCTGTTGTTCGACAACCACGCGCACGCCATGTGTGTGACCCGCGAACAGCTGTTCTACCAAGGCCGCTACAGCTACAACCGGTTCGGCCCCAGCCGGCTCGGGGCCGGCCTGGCCGCGATGTTTCCCGGGCTGCCCTCGGTCGACGTCGACGACCTCGAGCACCTCCCCGCCGCGTTGGACGCCGCGCTGAGCGCAGCTGGTCCCTCCGTCGTCAGCATCGAATGCTCGGCAGACGAAATCCCGCCGTTCGCGGCCTTTCTCACGCCAGACCGCACCCGCACAAAGGAGAGCAGATCCCATGTCGTTGCCCGCACTCGATGACATCACCACCCATCGCGGTACCGCCGACCCGCTCGACGGGCTGATCCGCGTCGAGACCTCGCCGCGGGAGAAGGCCACCCCGATCATCATGGACATGATGCGATCGGTCTATCCGCACGACGCCGTGTTCGGCGAATTCTGCACGGTCAACAGCTATATCGACTGCCCGCCGGGCGAGCTGTTCGACTACATGTCCGATACCCGCAGCCTCGAGGAGTGGACCTACAGCCTGCGTGGCTTCACCACCACCGAGGAACCCGGACTGTGGCTGGCCTACGACCGCCTCGGCGCGGAGACCAGGATCTTCACCCGCACGCACGCCAACAGGCAAGCGATGACCGTCGATTACCACTGCGCGTGGGACCAGGGCACGCACCTGTGGATGATCTACCTGATGCGGATCGTCGACGCGCAGTCGGTGTTCGACAAGCCGGGCTCGGTGGTGCTGTGGACCAACTGCCATCACCCGTTCTACGACCGGAATCCCTACCCGCAGTCCGCACCGCCACAGCGGCCGGTGTGGGTCGGCGACTTCTGGGACATGTTCAGCGCGGGCCATCTGCTCGAGCTGCAGAACCTCAAGGCAATCGCCGAATACCGGTATCGCAACGGGCTTCCCGTCACGCCCGACTGGATGAAGTGAGCACCCATGACCGTCAGCCTTCTTGATGTCTCCACCTATCTGCCCGGTGACCCGATCGGTGCCGGCTACTACGCGCAGTTCAGCGAATCGGATGCGCTGCGTGACAACGTGATGTTCCGCGCGCCGCGCTACCGGCATCACGTCGGACCGGACGAGACCGCGGTCGACATGGTCGAGCGCGCCACCGCCGGGCTGGTGCAACGGCACGGACCCGACATGATCGCAGGCGTCGACGTGCTGATCACCCATACCCAGTTGCCCGACATGCCGTTCTACGGTGGCGGCGGCGCCATGGCGCATCGCCTTGGCCTGAAACCGAATTGGGTGCTGGATCTGCACAACGGCGGCTGCGCAGCGTTCGTGCTCGGCCTGCAGGTGGCGCGCCAACTGCTGTCATCGGGGGCGGGGCACACGGCGTTGATCGCCGTCGCGCAGAATGCCGCGGGCCAGGTGTTCGACCAGCCGGGGGTGCGGCGCAAGGCGCAGGCCTCGGTGCCGGGGGACGGCGCCGCGGTGGGTCTGGTCGCGGTGTCGGAACGCTCACCGATCCTCGACGTCGAGTGCCGCACCTACGGGGAGTTCGCAGGGGACATGACCATGGCCGTCGACCCGCCGCGCAAGTGGTGGCAACCCGGTCCCGGCGAAGGCTACATCGGGTTCACCGAAAGCAAGATCACCAAGGTGCTCGCGCGCGGCAACCGTCAGGTCCCCGAGGTGTCGTATGCCGTGTGCGACCGGATCGGTGTCAAGCCCAGGGATCTCGACCTGCTCGTCACCAACCAACCCAACCGGGTGTTCCTGCGCAACTGGCGCGACGCGCTCGAACTGCCCGAGGAGCGCCACGTCGACACCTTCGACGACTGCGGAAACCTGTTCGCCGCGGGTATCCCGATCAACTTCGACCGGGCCGTCACCGAGGGCCGGCTTCAGGCCGGGGATGTGGTGATGATGGCGGCGTTCGCGCACGCTGGTGACTTCGCGGGGGCCGCCGCCGTGCGCTGGGGCGGTCGGCCCTGATGACCACCCCGGACCGCGGCCCGGCCCAGGTCGTCGCTTCACCCGACGCGCTGGATCCGTTCGCGTTGTCGCTCAACGAGAATCCGTTCCCGCCGCTGCCCGCGGTGCGGATGGCGCTGAGGGCCTCGATCGACTGCGCCAACCGCTATCCGGAGTACCTGCCGCAGCGGTTGCGCTCGATGATCGCCGCGCACCTCGGGGTCCGCGACGAGCAGGTGGTCATCGGCGTCGGCGCCACCGGTGTGATCATGCAGGTGCTGCAGGCGGTGACACGCCCCGGTGAGGCGTTGGCGATGGCCGCCCCGACGTTCGACGGATATCCCATCTTCGCGCGGATGGCCCGGCTGGTCCCGGTGAGCGTGGGCCTGGACGGACACGGCCACCACGATCTGGACGCGTTGGCACGCGCCGCCGCCGACGCCCGGGTGGTGGTGGTGTGTCGACCGCACAACCCGACCGGCACCATCGAACCCGCCGCCGACATCGAGGCCTTCCTGCGCCGCGTACCCCCACAGACGGTGGTGCTGCTCGACGAGGCCTACGTCGAGTTCCTGCCCCCGGAGTCGCGGCTCGACGCTGCAGAACTGGTCGCCCGGTATCCGAATCTCGTGGTGTTGCGGACATTCTCGAAGGCCTACGGTCTCGCGGGGCTGCGCATCGGCTACGGGTTCTGCGCCCCGGAGCTGGCCCGCAGGCTGTGGACGATGCAACTGCCGTTCGGTATCGCCAGCACCAGCCTGGTGGCCGTCGCCGCATCCTATGACTCGGAAGCAGAGCTGCAGCAACGTATCCGGATGATCACCAACGAAAGCCGCTACCTGCGCACGCGGTTGGGCTCGATGGGGGTGTACAGCACCGACAGCCACGCCAACTTCGTCTACCTGCCCAAGCGCGACCGGCCCTGGCCGCAGGTGTTCGACGGCACCGGGCCGCGGGTGCGCCACTGCGCCGACGGCGGCGTGCGCATCACCGTCGGCGACCGCCGCTCCACCCGCGCGGTGCTGGGCGCGGTGGCCGCTGCGGTGAGCTGAAATCGGCAGCCGGCGCCGGTTGGTGCGGTATGAAGAGGCGTGGCCTCCCAACCGTCGGACCCCGATCACGTGGATCACCGCGACCCGATCGCGCTGGCCCGCGCCAACTGGGAGCGCTGCGGCTGGGGCGACGTCGCCGACGGCATGGTCGCGGTCACGTCGGTGATGCGCGCACACCAGATCCTGCTCGCCCGCGTGGAAAACTCGCTGCGCCCGTACGACCTGAGCTTTTCCCGCTACGAGCTGCTGCGGCTGTTGGCGTTCAGCCGCAACGGGGAGCTGCCGATCACCAAGGCCTCCGACCGGTTGCAGGTGCACGTCACCAGCGTCACCCACGCGATCCGGCGGCTGGAGGCCGACGGCCTGGTGGAGCGGACCCCGCATCCGACCGACGGCCGCACCACGCTGGTGCGCATCACCGACCTCGGCCGCTCGACGGTGGAGGACGCCACGGTGACCCTCAACAAGGAGGTGTTCGCCGACATCGGGATGTCCGAAACCGAATCGCGGGCACTGGCCGACTCCATCGAGACGCTGCGCAGGAACTCCGGCGACTTCTGACGGCGATTTGTGTGCGTTCGAGCGCGCTCGGCGCAACAAAACGCACACAAATCACTGGGGTGGGGCCGACGGCAGGGGAATGGTCGCCGTGACGGCGGTACCTGCGCCTGGCCGTGACCGGATGTTGAGCCGGCCGCCGACGATCTCGGCGCGTTCGGCCATCGACAGCAGCCCGTAACCGCCCATCTCGTCGCTGCCCAGTGGATGTTCGAAAGTGTCGAAACCGACTCCGTTGTCGACGATTTCGAGCCGGGCCACCGGCGCGGACTCGCCCGTGTCGACGGCGAAGGTGAGCCGCGCCGTCGTGGCGTTGGCATGCTTGACGACGTTCTGCAGACATTCCTGCGCGATCCGGTACAGCGCAAGCTCGATGTGGTCGGGCAGCCGGGTCTCCTCGAGGTCGACGTCGATGCCCACCTGCGGGATCGACCGGGCCAGGCTGGCCAGCCCGCCGGCCAGGCCGAGGTCGTCGAGAACGGGGGGCCGCAACCCGCTGATCGCCGCCCGCGCCTCCTCCAGCGTCAGCTTGACCAGCTCGCGGGCCATGCCGAGCTGTTCGGCGGCGATCCCCGCGTCGTCGGCACGGCTGGCGGCGTCCAACCGGTACGACAGCGTGACGAGCCGCTGCGAAATGCCGTCGTGGATGTCGCCTGCCAACCGGCGCCGTTCAAGCTCCTGCGCCTCGATCACCTGCTCGACGAACACTTCGTGCGCGCGTTCACGGGCGACCAGTTGGCGGTGCAGCCGGGCCTGGTGCATCGCGCCGGCGATCAGCCTGCCGATCACCAGCAGCAGCTCGACGTCGCGTTCGGTGAACTCGCGCCGCTCGACGGTGTGCACGTTGAGCACACCGACCAGACCGCCGGGATCGGTCTCCATCGGAACCGACACCATCGACGTGAAGTCCGAGCCGCGCAGCGACTGAAACGGCATGTACCGCGGATCGGACTCCTTCTCCTCGGTGATCACCACGGGTTTGCGGTGACTGGCCACCCAACCGGAAATCCCTTGCCCGAGTGGCAATCTGATCTTGCCGACCTCCGAGTCGAACGGCGGCGTGGCGCCGGCAAGCGTCAGCGAGCGTTCGGTGTCGTCGAGCACGTGCACAAAGCACACGTCGCTGGCGGTCGCCGCGGTGATCATCCGCGCGGCCGCGGCGGCCAGCGGCTCGACCCCCGGTCCCTTCGAGGCGGCCTGGATCAGTTCGCGCAGCAGCGCCAGCTCGCGGTCGGCGGCCAGCGCGTACTCGCTGAGGTCGCGGACCGCGTCGCCGGGTTGTGCGGCCGAGGTCATCGGTAGATCCCTTCGCGTAGCGCCGTGGCCACCGCGCCGGTGCGGTCGCTGACCCCGAGCTTGCGGTAGATCGAGCTCAGGTGGCTCTTGACGGTTTCCTCGCCGATCACCAGTTTGGTGGCGATCGCACGGTTGGACAGGCCGTTGACGACGAACGACAGGATCTCGCTCTCGCGTTGGGTCAGACCCTGCCGCGCGCCTGGCCAGAACTCGTCGCGCTGTAACCGCGCGGCGGTGTCGGCGGCCCTGGCCGCCATACCGGGATCGATCGCGGTCTCGCCGCGATGCACGAACTCGAGTTGACGCACCAACTCGTCGCTGCTGATGCTTTTCAGCAGGTATCCCGACGCGCCGACGCGCAGGGCCTGAAAGAGGTACTGCTCGTCGTCGTAGACCGACAGCATCACGACCTTGCGCTTCGCGTGGCGCTCACGCAGCTCCAGGCACAGGTCCAGACCGCTGGAGCCCTCCATCCGGACGTCGCACAGCACGATGTCGGGATCGAGTTCGTCGATCACGCTGAGCGCGCGCTCAGCGCCGACGGCCTGGCCGACTACCACGACGCGCTCAGAAAACGCCGCGAGCATGGCCTTGAGCCCCTCGATCACCATCTCGTGGTCGTCTACCAGCACAATTCGCACTGGTTCGGCCGTTGCGGTCATGCCAACACCTTATGGCGGGCCCGCGTGGCGGTTGGGCAAGTTGACCTTGGTTATCCCCCCTGTGGGGGAGGCGCAGCGGCTGTGACATGAGACACCCTTGAACCATGCCGATAACGCAGGAGAAGACCTGGCGCGCCGGACGCTTCTGGTGGGACAACGCAGCACCGGCCGAGGCGGGAAGTCAGCTGCGAGCGGTCGTCTTCGACCTCGATGCGCTGACCGACATCGAGTGCGACGGCCACCGCGTGGCCTACAACGCCGCGTTCGCCGCGCACGGCCTGGATTTCGAGTGGTCGGTGACGCGGTACCGCCAACTGCTGGCGTTGATCGATGAGCGTCAGCGGGTCGCCGCCGAATTGCGCAAGCGCTGCGTGGCCACCGAGTCCGACGTGCTGACCGCACTGCTCGCCGACGACATCTACACGACCAAGACGATGATGTTCGACGAGTTGGTGCTCGAGCGCGACCTTGCGCCGCGGCCCGGCCTGGTCGATCTGCTCGTGGACGCGTTCGCCGTCGGCGTGCAGGTGGCTGTGGTGACCAACGGGCAGCGCAGCTGGGCCGAGCCGCTGGTACGCCAGCTGGCCGGTGAGGGACTGGTCGAGACCGTGGTGACCGTCGACGACGTGAAGAAGACGATGCCCGATCCCGACGCGCACCGGCACGCCCTGTGGGAGCTGGGGCTGTCGGCCGAAGACGCGCTCGCGGTCAGCGGTTCGGCGTCGGGGCTGCGCGCGGCGAACGCCGCGGGACTGGCCACCGTCGTCATCACCGGCGAAGGCACCCCCGACATCCCGACGGCGGTGGCGGTACGGCCCGACTTCGGTGGCAGCGAACCGCTGCGGGTCGCCGAATGTCAACGGCTGCATGCCAGCTGGTGGAAGACCCACAAGCCGACCGCTGCCTAGCACCCGATCAACGCGTGCAATCGTAATTCGGCGCGGTAGTTTCATGGGATGACCGACATCCCCAGCGCCGATGACGCGCTAGCTCGCCTCGATATGCCGCTGGCCGAAGCGATGATGACGCAGCGAGCCGTGCGTCGCGTCCTTCCCGATCCGGTCGACGACGCAGTGGTGCTCAAGTGCATCGAGTTGGCGCTGCGGGCCCCCACCGGGTCCAACGGGCAGAACTGGGAATTCATCGTGGTGAAGGACCAGAGCGTCAAGGACAAACTCGCCAAGCGCTATCGCCAGGCGTGGTCGCTGTACGGCGGGGTCGGCAGGCGCGTGGCCGCCGGTGACGAACCGATGCAGAAGATCCTGCGGGCCGTGCAATGGCAGGTCGAGCACTTCAGCGAGATTCCGGTCCTCGTCGTGCCGTGCCTGCGCGGCGGGACGCGGGTGCCGTACATGCCC
This sequence comes from Mycolicibacterium holsaticum DSM 44478 = JCM 12374, assembly GCF_019645835.1. Classification (NCBI taxonomy): domain Bacteria; kingdom Bacillati; phylum Actinomycetota; class Actinomycetes; order Mycobacteriales; family Mycobacteriaceae; genus Mycobacterium; species Mycolicibacterium holsaticum. The sequence goes on along the minus strand of NZ_CP080998.1, from coordinate 4,342,910 downwards.
TCCCCGTTCGTGGGCGAGTCGTCGTTCTTCGGTTCGATTTACCCCAGCGTGCAGAACCTGCTGCTTGCCGCACGGGCGATGGGGCTGGGCGCGTCGCTGATCACCCTGCCGCTGTGGAGCGTGACGTCCGCCCGAAGGACGCTGGGCCTGCCGCTGACGGTGACACCTGTTTGCGTGGTGCCGCTGGGGTGGCCGCGCGGCCGGTACGGCCCCACGACCCGCAAGCCGGTCGGTGAGGTCGTCCACCTCGACGGGTATGGCAACCGCGCGTGGCGCGACACGTAGGCCCGGCGCCGTCTCCTCAATAGTCCGCACGCCGATATCGCACTGACCCACCGACCGGCTTCCTGCGTAGACTGCAGGGTTTCTCTATTCGCATCCTTGTGCCTGTAGCTGACTTAGCATAAATTATGCGTTTTCAATACCACAGGGAGCGGTCGGCGATGACAGACAGAGCACCACGGGCGGACGACGGGCCGGCGCGGCAAACGCAGGCGACCTACTGTCGCATCTGCGAACCGGCTTGCGGGCTGCTCGCCACCACCGAAAACGGACGTTTGGTCGACCTGGGCCCCAATAGAGACCACCTGCTGTCGCAGGGTTTCATGTGCGTGAAGGGCCGGTCGATGGTCGATGTCGTCAACGACCCCGACCGGGTGCTGCAGCCCATGCGGCGCGTCGGCCCGCCCGGGTGTTTCGAACCGGTCAGCTGGGACGACGCGATCGCAGACATCGGCGCGCGCTTGAAGAAGATCCGGCGCAGCCACGGACCGCGGGCGTTCGCGATCTCGGCGGGCAACCCGCCGGCATTCGACTACTCGGCGTACATGTGGTTGGAGGGCTTTCAGAAGGCCGTCGGCTCACCGTGGAAGTTCGGCGTGAATGCCGAAGACGCGGCGGCGCGTCAACTCGCCACGATGATGCTCTACGGTTCGCCGGCCATTCTCATGATGCCGGACTGGTGGCATACCGACTTCGCCGTTCTCATCGGAGCCAATCCTTTCGTGTCGCACGGTTCGCAGGTCACCGAGCCGCGGGTGCGTGATGCCCTGCGCTCCATCGTCAACCGCGGCGGACGCGTCGTGATCGTGGATCCACGACGCACCGAAACCGCGCGCCACTTCGAGCATTTCGCCTTGCACGCGGGGTCGGATGCTTGGCTGCTGGGAGCCATCGTGCACGTATTGTTGGCCGAAGGCCTTGTCGATGAGGCCTTCGTCGCGCGGTGGACGCGCAACATCGACGACCTTCGTGCGGCGGTCCAACACCTCACCCCTGAGCGCGCAGCGCAGCGATGCGGATGTCCACCCGACCGGATCGTCGACCTTGCCCGTTCGCTGGGCTCCGCGCGGTCGGCGGTGGTCTATGGCCGCACCGGCACCTGTACGCAGGGGTTCGGCACGCTGAACAACTTCCTTCAGGACGTCATCAACATCCTGACCGGAAACCTCGACTCCCGTGGTGGCTGGCTATTCCCTTGGGGACCAGTTGATTTCGCGAAGTTTGCCGCGCTGGCCGGTTTGGACACCTACGGAAAGGTGCGTAGCCAGGTCAGCAACCTGCCGGACGTCAACGGTATGTTGCCCTCCAGGGCGCTGGCAGAAGACATCATGGCGCCGGGAGGCGACCGCATACGCGCCCTGTGTTCGATGGGAACCAATCCCGTGCTGAGCAGTGCCGGCGGTGGCGATCGCCTGGAAGCGGCGCTCGAGCAGCTGGATCTGCATTTCAGCATCGATCTGTATCAGAACGAGACCAACCAGCACGCGCACTACCTGCTGCCCGCGACGACGATGTACGAGCGGGAAGACCTACCGTTCATGATGATGGGAAACATGCTGCGGCCAACGGTGTTCGCCACCAAAGCGGTGATTCCGCCGCGCGGGCAGTGCCGTCCGGAGTGGCGGATTCTCAACCAGATCGCCCGCGCCGCAGGCCTCGGCGGAGCCTACAGCTTTGCATCGTTGCGTTGGTTGGCCAAGATCGGAATCGAGGTTTCACCCAGGACACTCGTCGACGCACTCCTACGAACCAGCCGGGTCGGAGATCTGTATGGCCTTCGGAGAGGCGGTATCTCGATCACCAAGATGCAGCGTAATCCCAACGGCATCCGGTTGCGCGACGAGTTGCCGACCGGTGTCATCGGCCAGCGGTTGCGCACTGCGGACCGTCGGATCAATCTGGCGCCCGAGCCCATTCTCGAAGAGTTGACGCGGCTGGCGGCCACCCGCTCCCCGGACCACCCCCTACGGCTGACCGGGATGCGTGAGACGCATACGCACAACACGTGGATGCACAACAGTAAGCGGTTGGTCGGCGACGGTCACGTGCAGAAGTTGAGAATGCATCCGGATGATGCTCAGGCCGTCGGCCTTCGCGACGGTGACCGGGCGGCAGTGCGGTCGCCGGCGGCAACCCTCGAGGTGGTCGTCGAGGTCACCGACGAGATGTTCCCGGGCAACGTGGCCCTGCCTCATGGGTGGGGACATTCGGGAGGTGGCGGCTGGCACCATGCCAACGCGCTGGGCGGTGCCAACTCGAACTCGCTGGCCGGCCCCTACGACGGATGTGTCGAACCCCTGGCGGGGATGAGCGTGCTCAACGGTATCCCGGTGACTGTCAAGCCGGTTGAGGCAGCTGCCGAGGTGGCCGGTGGCAGCACCGCGCACTCGACCCCCGCACCCTGACGCTGGCCGGCTGAGCACCGCGTCGATCGGCGGTGCCCAGATCGAGATACATCTTGACCGGCCCCAGCCATAAGTGCGACACTGCTGTCGCATATATGGTGGCGAGGTTACGAGGAGGCCGGGTCGAATGACCGCATCACCACGGCACGGAGTCGAGGTACGGGGCGGCAGATTTCGTGCCGCAGCGCTGGCCTGGCCGATTCTCGGGGGAGTGTCACTGGTCTTTGCCGTCGTCACGATCGGACGTTGGCTCGCCGGCGGCGTGTCGTCGGTCAAGCCCGGTGATGACCCCATGCCGTTTGCCAAACAGCTGCTCATGCACGTACTCGAGTGGGGCCAGTTCACGGCGTTCGTGGTGATCTTCGGGTGGGTGGTGGTCCGGCCTCTGATCCAGCGCCGCCCACTGGGTTTCGACGGTCTGTTCGTGATCGCGGCCCTCGCGCTCAACTTCTGGGACGTGTTGGACAACTACTGGCTGTTCGCGTTCCAGTACAACGCGCACCACCTCAACGTCGGATCCTGGGGCGGCTACCTACCGGGCTGGCAGAGTCCCGAACCGCAATTGTGGGTGGTGCCACTCGGATTCGTCTTCGGCGCCTATACGTGGGCGTTCTTCCTCGCCGTCACCGCCGGATGCCGCTTGTTGAGCTATGTCCGGGACAAGCATCCGAGCTGGGGACCGGTCGGCGGGTACGCGCTGGTGTACCTGTGCAACATGGCGATTGCGGCGGTCGCGGAGAATGTCTACCTGAGGATCGGTGCGATCGCCAACATCCACCCGTGGCAAGCGCTGACGCTGTGGGACGGCACGCCGAATGCGTTTCCGCTCTACAACCCGTTCATGTTCGCGGCCGTGTGGACGGTGCTGACCGCGTTGAGGTGGTCGCTCGACCAGAACGGGCTGACGTTCGTCGAACGCGGTCTGCCGATGATGGGCGCCCGTGCACAGCCCGCGACATTCCTTCGGTTCCTGGCGATCTTCGCGTTCCTCGAGGTGACCTATATTTTGCTGTACTTCTTGCCGTTCAACCTTTTCGCCATCCTGCGCAACGTTCCACCGAACGTCGTACCGTCGTACTTCCCGGTGCCGTGACGCGGCCTTGCGATAATGCCGCAGTGGTCCAGAGTCCGCGGCGCAGGGCCGACGCCCGTCGCGTCGAAGAACGCATATTGCAGAGGGCGACCGGAGTCCTTCGCGCCGACGCCGAGGCGTCGATGGCGAGCCTGGCGGCAGGCATCGGCGTTCACCGCGCCACGCTGTACCGCCATTTCCCGACCCGAGATGCACTGATCACCCGTCTGGCTGAACTCGCGACGGCCGAGGGCCGGGCCATCGTCGCGGATGCCACCCGGGCGAAACCGAGTGCCAGCGACGTCCGCCGGTTGTCCGACGCCATCACAGAGTTCGGGGACAGATATCGTTTCCTCATCGGTACCGCACCTGTGCTGAATACCGGCGCGGACCCGATCGGCTTGGCGCCCCTGATGTCTCGCTGGCAGGACGCCGGGGTGCTGCGGACCGACGTTCCGCCCGAATGGCTCGCCGCGTCGTTCACGGCATTGGCGATCGCCCTGCGCGAGGAATCCGGGCCGCTGTCGGCCAACCTGGGATCTGCGGACCGTTCCGAACTGCTGTTCACCACCTTCCTCCGCGGGTCCGCGGCGCGGTGAAGGCTCACCAGCCGGCGCTCACCGGCCGTCAGCTGCGTAGCTGTTCGATGACCGCGCTGAAGTCCTTGTCCGCGTTGTCGGCCGCGAACTCGGCGTAGATCTCGGCGGCGTGGCTGCCCAGCGGCGCCTTGGAACCCGTCGAGTTCACCGCGGCCATCGCCAGGCCGAGGTCCTTGTTCATCAGCGCGGTGGCGAATCCGGGCTTGAAGTCGTTATTGGCCGGTGAGGTCGGAACCGGGCCCGGCACCGGGCAGTTCGTGTGCACGGACCAGCAGTTGCCGGTCGCACCGGTGATGACGTCGAACAGGGACTGCGCAGACAGGCCGAGCTTCTCGGCCAGCACGAACGCCTCACCCACGGCGATCTGCTGTACCGCGAGCACCATGTTGTTGCACAGTTTGGCGGCCTGACCCGTTCCGGAAGCCCCGCAGTGGATGATCTTGCCCGCCAACGGTTCCAGCACCGGGCGGGCCCGCTCCACGGCGTCGTCCTCACCGCCGACCATGAACGCCAACGTGCCCGCGGTCGCACCCTTCACCCCGCCGGACACCGGCGCGTCGAGTTGGCCGAAACCGCGGTCCGCGGCCTGCTGGTGGACCGAGCGCGCGTCGTCGACGGAGATCGTCGAGGTGTCGATGAACAGCGCACCGTCCTTGGCCGCAGGCAACACCTCGGCGTAGCACGCTTTGACGACGTCCCCGTTGGGAAGCGAGGTGAGAACGACGTCCGCGTCAGCGACGGCCGCTGCGCCGCTGTCGAAGAGCTGAGCGCCCTTCTCGGCGGCCGCGTCGCGCAAGCTCGGGACCGGGTCGAAACCGTGTACGGTGTGGCCGGCGGCCACGAGATTCGCCGCCATCGGCCCGCCCATGTGGCCCAACCCCAGAAACGCGACCGTCGCCATGTGTTCTCCCTGCTATGCCGACGCGCGGGCCCGGGCGGCTTCGCCCCGACCGATCACCACGCGCATGATTTCGTTGGTTCCCTCCAGGATCCGATGCACCCGCAGATCGCGGACGATCTTCTCCAGGCCGTACTCGCGCAGATATCCGTAGCCGCCGTGCAGCTGCAGCGCCTGGTCGGCGACCTCGAAGCAGGCGTCGGTGACATAGCGTTTGGCCATCGCGCACAACTCCACCTTCTGCGGGTGGTTGTCGTCGAGCGCGGTGGCCGCACGCCACAACAACACTCGCGACGTCTGCAACGCGGTGGCCATGTCGGCGAGGGTGAACCGGATGGTCGGCTCGTCGAGCAGCGCGCCGCCGAACGCCTGACGGTCCGCGAGATATCGCGTGGTCTTGTCGTGCGCGGCCTGCGCGCCGCCCAGCGAGCACGCGGCGATGTTGATCCGCCCGCCGTTGAGTCCGTTCATCGCGATACCGAAGCCCGCGCCCTCACCGTCGGCGCCGCCGAGCATCGCGTCGGCAGGCACCCGCGCGCCTTCGAAGATCACCTGCGCGGTCGGCTGCGCGTTCCAGCCCATCTTCAGCTCGTCGGCGCCGAAACTCAGCCCCGGCGTGTCCTTTTCGACCAGGAACGCCGAGATGCCGCGGTGGCCCGGCTGTGCTTCCTGGCCTCCGGTGCGGGCCATCACCACGTACACGTCGGAGGACCCGGCGCCGGAGATGAACTGTTTGACGCCGTCGAGCACGTAGTCATCACCGGCGCGGACAGCCTTGGTGCGCAACGCGCTCGCGTCGGACCCCGCGCCGGGCTCGGTCAGGCAGTAGCTGGCGATGGCCTCCATCGACGCGAGCCTGGGCACCCAGGACTTGCGTTGTTCGGGGGTGCCGAACGTGTCGACCATCCATGCGCACATGTTGTGAATCGACAGGAACGCCGCGACGGTGGGATCGGCCTTGGCGAGCTCCTCGAAAATCCGCACCGCGTCGAGCCGGCGCAATTCGCTGCCGCCGACGTCGTCGCGGCAGTAGATCGCCGCCATGCCGAGCTCGGCCGCCTCGCGCAACACGTCGGTGGGGAAGTGCTTGGTGGCATCCCACTCCAAGGCGTATGGCGCGAGGCGCTTTTCGGCGAACGCGGCCGCCGTCTCGGTGATCACGCGCTCGTCGTCGTCGAGCCCGAAGTAATCCACGGGATTACTACTTCATCGTCGGCAGGACGAACTCCGCGCCGTCCTTGATGCCCGACGGCCACCGCTGTGTGACGGTCTTGGTCTTGGTGTAGAACAGGATCGAATGCGGCCCGTGCTGGTTGAGGTCACCGAATCCGGAACGCTTCCAGCCGCCGAAGGTGTGATAGGCCACCGGAACTGGGATCGGCACGTTGACGCCGACCATGCCGACCTGTACGCGTGACACGAAGTCGCGGGCCGCGTCGCCGTCGCGGGTGAAGATCGCGACGCCGTTGCCGTACTCGTGCTCGGTAGGCAGCCGCAGCGCCTCTTCGTAGTCGTGGGCTCGCACGATGCACAGCACTGGGCCGAAGATCTCGTCGGTGTAGATCGACATGTCGGTGGTGACGTGGTCGAACAGGGTGGGGCCGATGAAGTAGCCACCCTCGAGGCTGTCGTCACCGAATTGCAGTTCGTCGCTGGCGCGTTCGCGACCGTCGATGACGAGCTCGGCACCGGCGTCGACGCCCTGCGCGATGTAGTCGCGCACCCGCGCGAGGGCGGCCTCGGTGACCAGCGGCCCGTAGTCGGCCTTGGGATCGAGGCTGTGCCCGACCCGCAGGTTGTTGATGCGTTCGACGAGCCGGGCGCGCAGACGGTCCGCGGTGCCCTCACCGACCGGTACGGCGACGCTGATCGCCATGCAGCGTTCTCCGGCGCTGCCGTAGCCCGCCCCGATCAACGCGTCGACCGCCTGGTCCAGGTCGGCGTCGGGCATGACGATCATGTGGTTCTTCGCGCCGCCGAAGCACTGTGAGCGCTTGCCGTTGGCGGCTGCGCCCGCGTAGATGTACTGCGCGATGTCGGAGCTGCCGACGAAGCCGACGGCAGCGATGGCGGGGTGCTCGAGGATGGCGTCGACGGCTTCCTTGTCACCGTGCACGACCTGGAACACGCCGGCCGGAAGGCCCGCCTCGAGGAACAGCTCGCCCAGCCGCAACGGAACCGACGGGTCACGCTCGGACGGTTTGAGGATGAATGCGTTTCCGCAGGCAAGGGCCGGGCCTGCCTTCCACAACGGGATCATCGCCGGGAAGTTGAACGGGGTGATGCCCGCGACCACCCCGAGCGGCTGGCGCAGCGAATACACGTCGATACCGGGACCGGCCCCCTCGGTGTACTCACCCTTGAGCAGGTGCGGGATACCGATCGAGAACTCGATGACCTCGATGCCGCGCTGGACGTCACCGCGCGAGTCGGCCACCGTCTTGCCGTGTTCGAGGGAGAGCAGTTCGGCGAGCTCGTCGATGTTCTGGTTGACCAGGTCGATGAACTTCATCATCACGCGGGCCCGGCGCTGCGGGTTCCACGCCGCCCAGTCCTTCTGCGCTTTGATGGCGCCGGCGACCGCGGCGTCGACGTCGGCGCTCGAGGCCATCGGCACGGTGGCCTGCACCTGTCCGGTGCTCGGGTTCAGCACGTCGGCGGTGCGCTTGGACTCACCGGTGGTGCGCTGGCCGTTGATGAAATGCGGAATCTGCTTGGTCATGAGCTTGCCCCTCGTCACTAGATAGTTGGATATCCTAGTAATGCCGCGGAGGCGCGCGCAAGGGGGTGCCCGCCTGGGTCAACGCCGCAGCGCGCGCAGCACCGCGTCGGTGCGGGTGATCGGCTTGCCGTCGGGGTCGTCACCGGGGCGCACCCGGGTCTCGGCGACGACGACATGCCACTGGGCCGGATCCAGGGCGTCGAGCAGTTCCTCGACCCGGAAGAACGCCTCCAGCGGAGGCGCCGCGGGGTCATCGGGACGGTCGTCGGGATGATGGCCGACGATCAGCAGCGTGCCGCCGGGTGTCACTGCCGACCCGAGGCGGCGAAAGACCGACGTCCGTTGCGGCACACCGTGAAGGTAGTGGCTGGTCACCAGATCGAAGCGGGCGGCGGGCGGCGTCCAGATACTGAGATCGGCGTGTAACCAATCGATTTGGTCAGCCATGCCCGCGTGGTCGGCGCGCATCCGCGCGTGCTTCAGCGCGGTGGTGGAGAAGTCCGCAGCGGTCACTCGCCAGCCCTTCGTGGCGAGCCAGATCGCATCGGATCCGTTGCCGCAGCCGGCGTCCAGCGCCCGGCCGGGGGGCAGCGCATTGACCTCTGCGCGTAGTTGCGGGTTGGGCTCGCGGCTGTCGGCGATGGCCTGGCGGGTGCGATACACCTGTTGCCACCGCCCGTCCCAGTAGGACTGATCAAGTTCGCTCGTCATACCACCACCTTGCGGCGAAGATCGCGGTATGGCAATGAACCTTGCCGTATTGGCAAGCCCGGTTCAGAGGCCGAGCAACCGGATCGTCTCGGCGCGCATGTCGACCTTGCGCACCTTGCCGGTAATGGTCATCGGGAACTCCTCGACGATGTGCACATAGCGCGGGGTCTTGTAGTGCGCGAGCTTGCCGGCGGTGAATTCGCGCACCGCGGTGGCGTCCAGCGGCTCAGCACCCGAGCGCATCTTGATCCAGGCGCAGATCTCTTCGCCGTAGTTGGCGTCGGGTACGCCGATCACCTGGACGTCCTCGATGTCGGGGTGCGAGTGCAGGAAGTCCTCGATCTCCCGGGGATATACGTTCTCACCGCCGCGGATCACCATGTCCTTGATGCGCCCGACGATCTGGCAGTAGCCGTCATCGCGCATCACGGCGAGATCGCCGGTGTGCATCCAGTCGTCCTCGTCGATGGCCTCTCGCGTCTTGGCCTCATCACACCAGTAGCCGGTCATCACCGAGTAGCCGCGGGTGCAGAACTCGCCCGGCGCACCGCGGTTGAGCGTTGTTCCGGTGTCAGGATCGACGACCTTGATCTCGACGTGCGGGTGCACACGTCCGACGGTGGCGGTGCGCCGGTCCAGATCGTCATCGATCTGGGTCTGGCAGGACACCGGAGAGGTCTCGGTCATGCCGTAGGCGATCCCCACCTCCGCCAGGTGCAACTCGTTGATGCAGCGCTTCATGAGCTCCGCCGGGCAGGTGGCGCCCGCCATGATTCCCGTTCGCAGCGACGACACATCGCGTCGCGCCAGGTCCGGGTGGGCCAACATCGCCACGAACATGGTCGGTACCCCGTAGACCGCGGTGCAGCGTTCGGCCTCGATGGCCGCCAACGTCGCCGCGGGGTCGAAGCCGGGGGCCGGGATCACCATGGTGGCGCCGTGGGCGGTGACGCCCAGGTTGCCCATCACCATGCCGAAACAGTGGTAGAAGGGTACCGGGATGCACAGCCGATCGTTCTCGCGAAGGTTGATCAGCTCGGTGACGAAGAAGCCGTTGTTCAGGATATTGCGATGTGACAGAACCGCGCCCTTCGGGGAACCTGTTGTGCCCGAAGTGTATTGGATGTTGATGGGCTCCGACGGCGTCAGCGCGTTCATCCGGGCGCACAGTTCGTCGACCGCAACGCTGTCGGCACGCCGTCGCAGCTGTTGCCAGTCCTCGGTGCCGACGAACACCACCTCGGTCAGGTCGGCCGCCTTGGGGCGCACCTCGGCGACCATGGCGCGGTAATCGGAGGACTTGAACTCCGTGACAGCCACCAGCATCCGGATTCCCGAGTGCCGCAGCACATATTCGAGCTCATGGGTGCGGTAGGCCGGGTTGACCGTCACCAGGATCGCACCGATTTTCGCGGTCGCGTACTGCAGGATCACCCACTCCGCACAGTTGGGCGACCAGATGCCGACCCGGTCACCCTTCTCGACACCGCTGGCCATCAGACCTCTTGCGATGACGTCGATTTCGGCATTGAGTTCGGTGTAGGTCCAGCGTCGACCCGAAGTCACGTCGACGAGTGCCTCGACGTCGGGATACACCGAGGCCGTACGCTCGAAATTGGCCCCGATGGTTTCCTCGAGCAGGGGCACGTCGGTCGGTCCCGCGGCGTATGCCAGCGGCGCTGCGTAGGTCTCACGCAGCACGTCCTTGCGGACCGTGCCCGTGTCGTTACGGGGCAACTCGTCGGCCAGCGCGATACGCCGGGGCCGTTTGTATGCGGCCAGGTGCGCCCGGCAATGTGACTCGATGTCGGCTACGGTCGGCGGGTCGTTGGGATCGCGCGGCACGATCACCGCCATCGGCGTCTCACCCCATTCCGGATCCGGTACACCGATCACCGCCACCTCGGCGACCTTAGGTGCGGTCGCCACGACGTTCTCCACCTCGATGCTGGAGATGTTCTGCCCGCCCGAGATGATCATGTCCTTCTTCCGTTCCCCCACATCGACGTATCCATCCTCGTCCCGCCGCGCCAGCTCACCGGAGTGGAACCATCCGCCGCGGAAAGCCCCGGCGGTCTGGGCGGGGTTTGTTCCAGTACTCTCTCACCACCAGGGGGCCCAGGTACACGCTCTCGCCGTCGACGATGGTGCGGATCGTTGCGTTTGCATCGAAACCGCCCGACGGTGGGATCACGACCGGGCCCCCGGTCAGATACGTCGGCGACATCCCCGGGAGGGTCCTCGCCGGCACCTGCGATGACGTCCTCGAAGTCCCCACCGGCGACGAGCCGAAAGTTCACCGGCACCGCGATCGCCCCCAGAGGCAGTGCAGCGAACCAACTTTCGATGATCTCGATGCGGTTGCGCACCGGCACCGCGACCCGGTCGCTGCGGCCGAGGCCACGTGCCTGGTGACGACGTCGCTGAGCGTGACACGCGTGGGCGGCGTGCCGGTCATCGATGCCTCCTGCTGGACGCTCGGCTACAAACCGACACGGTCGGCGAGCAGCGCACGGTGGTAGGTACTGCTGCCGAACATCGCCTGCGTGGTCTTGGCCCGGCGGAAGTACAGGTGGATGTCGTGCTCCCAGGTGAACGCAATTCCGCCGTGCACCTGCATCGCCGCACCGGCACACAGCGCGAAGGTGTCGGCGGCCTGGGCCTTGACCAACGGCGCGGTGATCGCCAACTGCTCGGGGTCGGTGGCGCTCATCGCGGCGAACATGACGGCGACCCGGGTGGCGTCGATCTCGATCATCATCTCGGCGCACGCGTGCTTGACCGCCTGGAACGAACCGATCGGCCGGCCGAATTGCACTCTGTTGCGGGCGTAGTCGACCGACAGTCCCAGGCATGCTTCGGCTCCGCCGAGGCTCTCGGCAGCCAACAGCACGCGTGCCACGTCAAGAACCCGTTCCCAGCCGTCGGACGACGCCAGCGCCTCGGCGCGAACCTGCCTCAGCGTGATCCGGGCGACCGGGCGGGTGGTGTCGAACGACGGCAGGGGCACCACGCAGACCCCGGCGGCCTCTGCCGCCACGACGTACCACCGAAGCGCGCCGTCGGTCTCCGCCGGTATCAAGTACAGGTGGGCGACGTGTCCGTGCAACACCGGCGAGCATTCGCCGGACAACACGGTGCGACCGCCGACGTCGTGGGCGCGCACGCCGGTGTCGGCGCCGCCTGGACCTGTGGTTCCCAGCGCCGCGATCTGTTCCCCGCTCAGCAACCCCGGCAGCAGCCGGCGCCGCTGTTCGTCGTCACCCATCCGCAGCAGGGCTTCGGTGACGAAGACGTTGCCCGCCAACGGAACCGGTGCCAGCGCCCGGCCCAGCTCTTCGAACGCGATGGCGGCATCGCTCAGGGTGCCTGCCGCCCCGCCGTGCTCGGAGCTGACGTGCACTCCGGGCAGCTCCATTTCGCTGCACAGCCGCCGCCACAGGTGCTCGTCGTACCCATCCGCAGCCGATACCTCCCGCGCCCGGCTCAGCGGCGCGGCCTCACACAGCAGGCCACGCAGCGAGTTACGGAAGTCAAGCTGTTCGGTGCTGTAACGGAAATCCATGTCAGCGCGGCTCCTTGGGAAGGCCCAACAGTTGCTCCCCGATCACGTTGCGCTGAATCTGTGAGCTGCCCGCGTATATGGTCGCGGCCCGGGCATACAGCAGCTCGTCCATCCAGCAGCTGGGCGAATTCGGGGTGCCCGCTATCGGAACGATCAGCGCGGCACCGTTTCCCGCTCCCTGCGGGCTGAGCGCATCGAGTCCGAGGATCTCGACGGCGAGTTCGGTGTAACGCTGGAAGTACTCGCTCCAGATGACCTTGTGGATCGCAGCGTCGGCGCCGGGACGCTCACCGCGTAACAGCGCCGTCAGGCCTCGGTACCCTTGATAGCGCAGGATGTGCACGCGTGAGTAGCACCACGCCAGCTCGTTTCGGACAGCCGGATCGGTGTGGCGGCCCCGCTGTCGGGCGAGCGCTGTCAGGCGCTTCAGGTCGCGGCCGAATTCCACTGCGGCGGTGGTGATCTGCGATCCCCGCTCGAAACCGAGCAGCGTCATCGCGGTAGACCACCCGCCGCCGACTCCGCCGAGCACGTCGGCGGCGCGGGCACGGGCATCGGTGAAGAACACCTCGCTGAACGAGGTGTGGCCGGCCGCGTTGACGATCGGGCGCACCACAACGCCGGGTTGGTCGATCGGCACCAGAAGCATCGACAGGCCGCGGTGCCTGGCCGCGGCCGGATCGGTGCGGGCAAGCACGAAGATCCAGTTCGCCGTCGGTCCGGCCGAGGTCCAGATCTTCTGCCCGTTGATCAGCCACCCGTCGTCAGCCAGGACGGCCCTGGTCCGGACCGACGCCAGATCAGAACCGGCGTCGGGTTCGGAGAAGCCCTGGCACCAGCGGTCCTCGCCGGACAGGATGCGGGGCAAGAAATGGCTCTTCTGGCTCTCGGTGCCCACCACGATCAGCGTGTTGCCCAGCAGATCGATGCCGGCCAGATCGTTCTCCGAGCGCGCGGGCGCGCCGGCCGACGCGAACTCCTCTGCCAGCACCAGTTGCTCGATCGCCGAAAGCCCACCACCGCCGTACTCCTTGGGCCAGGACACCGCGACGAGGCCGCGGTCGGCGAGGACCTTGCGCCACCGTATGCCGAGCTGTTCGCGCTCCTCGGGTGGCAGCGCACCGGCACCGTCCCATTGGCTGGGTAGGTGTTCGGCCAGAAACGCCCGAACCTGATCGCGAAAGGCGATCGCCTCGGGTGGATAGTCGACGTCCACTTCTCGTCCCCAGTCAGGGCCGGCGCTTGGCCGCGGGCAGGATCTCCGGTGTCAGCCGCCAATCCTCGAGGCCGTGCTCAACGGTGCCGATGCCCAACGGGTTACCCGTCACGTCGGCCCAATGGGCGTGGTTGAGCTGATGCAGCGAGAAGCAGGCGTCGAGCGCGACGCCGAACCCCATGGCATCGACGGTCTGGTTCACCGACTCCTTGATCAGCAGCGCGGTCAGCGTCGGCAGCTTGGCGATCCGGCGGGCGAATTCCACTGTGGCATTGGGCAGGTCGTCGCCGGCGAACACCTTGCTCACCATGCCGAGGGCATGTGCGTCGTCGGCGCTCAAGGCGTCTCCGGTGAGCAATAGTTCCTTGGCCTTGCGGGGGCCGAACTCCCACGGGTGCCCGAAGTACTCCACGCCGCACATGCCAAGGCGAGTGCCGACGACGTCGGCGAAGATCGTGTCGTCGGCGGCGACGATCAAGTCGCAGCACCATGCGAGCATCAGGCCTGCCGACAGGACCATCCCGCGCACCTCGGCGATCGTGATCTTGCGCAGGTTCCGCCAGCGTTTGGTGTTCTGGAAGAAGTAGTGCCATTCCTGGCGATGGCGAGTCTGCACGCCCCCGAAAGTTCCGCCGTTGCAGTGATACGTCGGATGCTGGCCGGGACCCGACGACCGCTCGCGGATGTCGGCGGCCGAACCCAGGTCGTGGCCCGCCGAGAAGCATGGTCCCGCGCCGCGCAGGACCACGACCCGCACGCCGTCGTCCTCCTCGGCGAGTTCGAAGGCCGCGCCGAGTTCGACAAGTAGCCCGCGGTTCTGGGCGTTGCGTTGTTTTGGGCGATCGAGGGTGATCACGGCGATTCGGCCGTCATCGAGCAGTTCGTAATCGAGGTAGTCGAAATGCTGCACGAAGTGCTCCCTTCGGGTCGTCACAGCTCGGCGCGCGGTGACGCTGCTGAGCTGCAGGTTACGCCGCGCAAAACCAAAATGTCCATAGTCAGTACGGCGATAGTGAAATTTTCGACATCACAAATCACCAAGACAGTCGCCTACTTGCGCTCAATGAAGTATCTTGCTAGTACTGTGATGCACATCGCAGCGAGCCGTCGGGCGGGCGGGGCCACTACCGAGAGGGTTGAAGATGGAACTGGGACTTTTCCTGATGCCGGCGCACCCGCCGGAACGCAGTCTGTATGACGCGACCCAGTGGGATCTCGAACTGATCCAACTCGCCGACGAACTGGGCTACGTCGAGGCGTGGGTGGGCGAGCACTTCACCGTGCCCTGGGAGCCGATCTGCGCACCGGATCTGCTGCTGGCTCAGGCGCTGCTGCGGACGAAGTCGATCAAGCTCGCGCCCGGCGCCCATCTGCTTCCGTACCATCATCCGGTGGAGTTGGCGCACCGCGTGGCCTATTTCGACCACCTGGCCCAAGGACGCTTCATGCTCGGGGTGGGTGCCAGCGGAATCCCCGGTGACTGGGCGCTGTTCGACGTCGACGGGCAGAACGGCGAACACCGCGAGATGACCCGGGAAGCACTCGAGATCATGCTCAAGGTATGGACCGAGGACGAGCCGTGGGAGTTCCGCGGAAAGTACTGGAACGCCAACGGGATTGCGCCGATGTTTGACGGGCTGATGAAACGTCACATCAAACCGTTCCAGTCTCCGCATCCGCCGATCGGGGTGACCGGCTTCAGCGCGGGTTCCGAGACGCTCAAGCTGGCGGGCGAACGGGGTTACCTGCCGATGAGCCTCGACCTCAACACCGACTACGTCGCAACCCATTGGGACGCTGTGCTCGAGGGCGCCGCGCGCAGCGGTCGCACACCCGACCGCAGGGACTGGCGGCTGGTACGCGAGGTCGTCGTCGCCGAAACCGACGAGCAGGCGTTCCGGTACGCCGTCGACGGCATCATCGGCCGGAACATGCGCGAGTATGTGCTGCCGACCTTCCGCATGTTCGGCATGACCAAGTACTACAAACACAATCCGGCGGTGCCCGACGACGACGTGACACCGGAATACCTGGCGGAGAAGACCTTTGTGGTGGGGTCCGTCGAGACGGTGGTCGACAAGCTGGAAGCAACCTATGACCAGGTCGGCGGGTTCGGGCACCTGTTGATCCTGGGCTTCGACTACAGCGACAACCCCGGGCCGTGGAAGGAGTCCATGCGACTGCTTGCCCAAGAGGTCTTGCCCAGGCTCAATGCGCGCCTCGCCGAGAAACCCGCGATCGCATTCGTCTAGCGCTCAATCGAAAGGCATTCCGATGACGGCGCACGAGATCACCGTTCGGTATTCGGACGGTGTGCACAAGACGATGTCCGCGACGCCGGACCAGACGATCCTGGAGTCGGCCGAGGAAAACGGCATCGCGATCGTCAACGAGTGCCAGGCCGGGATCTGTGGCACCTGCGTGGCGACGTGCCGCTCGGGTGAGTACGAGATGGGGCGTACCGAAGGGCTTTCCGACGTCGAGCGGGAGGCGCGAAAGGTTCTGACCTGCCAGACGTTCGTCAACTCCGACTGCCTGATCGAACTGCAGTATCCGATGGACGGCAATGCGGCCAGCCTGGTGACCGGGTATGCGACCGTGAGCCAGGTGCGACTGGTCTCAGCGACCACCGCGCTTCTGCGGCTGGACGTTTCGGGTATGGCTCCACTGACGTTCAAGGCCGGTCAGTTCGCGCAGCTGCAGGTCCCCGGCAGCAGCGCTTGGCGCAACTACTCCTACGCGCATCCGGCCGGCGGGCGCGACGAACTCGAGTTCATCATCCGGTTGCTTCCCAGCGGTGTCATGTCGGACTACCTGCGGGACCGCGCGCAGCCGGGCGATCGAATCGCGTTGCGGGGCAGCAAGGGCACCTTTTATCTGCGGCCGCTGCAGCGGCCGGTGGTGCTGGTCGCCGGTGGCACCGGGTTGTCGGCGATCCTGGCGATGGCGCACAGCCTGCCGCCCGATACCGGACAACCCGTCCACCTGTTGTACGGGGTGACCGACGTCGCCGATCTGTGCAAGCTCGACGAACTCGACTGGCTGCAGCGGCGGATCCCCGCGCTACACGTGCACACCGTCGTGGCGCACCCGGACGCCAGTTGGTCCGGGCCGGTGGGGTTGGTGACGGACCTGCTGGATGAAGCCATCCTCGGCGGCGGTGACGCCGACGTCTACCTGTGCGGGCCCGCGGGAATGGTCGAGGCGGCCCGCAACTGGTTGGATCACCGCAATATTCAGCGGGTCGGCCTGTATTACGAGAAGTTCGTGCCCAGCGGCGCCGCACGGCGGCGCACCCCGCTACGCATGGACCACGCCGACGTCGACGTCGCCGACGTACAGCACCGCGGTCGCGGCACCGCCGTAGTCGTCGGCGGCAGCATCGCAGGCATCACCACTGCCAAGATGCTGACCGAGTTCTTCGAGCGGGTGATCGTGCTGGAAAAAGACGACCCGCACCGCCGCCGCGAGGGGCGCCCGGGCGCTGCGCAGGGTTGGCACCTGCACCATCTGCTCACCGCGGGACGCATCGAGTTGGAGCGCATCTTCCCGGGCATCATCGACGACATGGTGCGCGAAGGCGCATTCGACGTCGACATGGCCGCCGAGTACCGCATCCGCCTGGGCGGCGCATGGAAGAAGCCGGGAACCGGCGACATCCAGATCGTCTGCGCCGGTCGTCCGCTACTGGAGTGGTGCGTGCGCCGCCGGTTGGACGACGAACCGCGCGTCGAGTTCCATTACGAGGCAGAGGTCGCCGACCTGGTCTACGACAGCGACGCCAACACCGTGATCGGCGTCGCGGTGGAGCGCAACGGTGAACTGGACGTCGTACCCGCCGAATTCGTCGTGGACGCCTCGGGTAAGAACACCCGTGTTCCGGAGTTCCTCGACCGGGTGGGGATCGGGGCACCCGAGGTCGAACAAGACATCATCAACTGCTTCTATTCGACCATGCACCACCGGGTTCCCCCGGAGCGCCAGTGGCGCGACAAGGTGATGATGATCTGCTACGCCTACCGGCCTTACGAGGACACCTACGCGGCCCAGTACTACACCGACAGCTCACGCACGATCCTGTCCACCACCCTGGTCGCCTACAACTGCTATTCGCCACCGCGGACCGCCGAGGAGTTCCGCCGCTTCGCTGACCTGATGCCCTCACCGGTGGTCGGGGAGAACATCGACGGGCTCGAGCCGGCGTCCACGATCTACAACTTCCGCTACCCGAACATGATGAGGCTGCGTTACGAGAAGAAACGTAACCTGCCGCGCGGACTGTTGGCGGTGGGAGACGCCTACACCAGCGCCGACCCGGTGTCGGGGCTCGGAATGACCCTGGCGCTCAAAGAAGTCCGGGAAATGCAGACGCTGCTGGGCAAACACGGTCCCGGTGGCCGCGAGCTGCCACAACGGTACTACCGGCGCATCGCGAAGCTGGCCGACACGGCCTGGTTCGTGATCAGGGAACAGAACCTCCGGTTCGACTGGGTCAAGGACGTCGACAAGAAACGCCCGTTCTACTTCCGCGCGCTGACCTGGTACATGGACCGGGTGATGGAGCTGGTCCACGACGACCCCGGCACCTATAGCGAATTCCTGGCGGTCGTCCACCTGGTCAAGCCGCCGGCGGCGCTGATGTCGCCGAGGGTCGCCGCGCGGGTACTGGGCAAGTGGGCGCGCACCAGGCTTTCGGGGCAGCAGACGCTGATCGCCCGCAACTACCAGAACCGCACCGTCCCCCCGCCCGACCACCTGGACCAATCCGAGGAACCGACAGCCGGTTTCGCCGCAAGCCACACCCGCTAACGAAGGGGACCCCATGTCGTCGCAAAAGTCGCAGATGGAGCCCACGCACCGGTTGCTCGACTGCCGCGGAACCCGCATCCACGCCGTGGAACAAGGTGAGGGGCCGCTGGTGATCCTGGTGCACGGCTTCCCCGAGTCCTGGTACTCCTGGCGCCATCAGATTCCGGTCCTGGCCGGCGCGGGCTATCGCGTGGTGGCGATCGACCAGCGCGGCTACGGACGCTCGTCGAAGTACCGGGTGCAAAAGGCCTATCGCATCAAGGAATTGGTCGGCGACATCGTCGGGGTCGTCGACGCCTACGGGGAGAAGCAAGCGGTGGTGATCGGTCACGACTGGGGCGCGCCGGTGGCGTGGACGTCGGCCTGGCTGCACCCGGACCGGTTCCGCGGGGTCGTCGGCATCAGCGTGCCGTTCGCGCGACGCGGGGTGATCGGCCTTCCCGGCAGCCCATTTGGTGAACGCAGGCCCAAGGACTACCACCTCGAGTTGGCCGGCCCCGGCAAGCTCTGGTACCAGGACTACTTCTCCGAACAAGACGCCATCATCGCCGAGATCGAAGAGGATCTCCGTGGCTGGCTGCTCGGGCTGACCTACACCGTGTCGGGTCAGGGCATGATCGCGGCCACCCAGGCGGCGGTGGCCGCCGGCGTCGACCTGGGCTCGATGGACCCCGTCGAGGTGATCCGCTCCGGTCCGCTGTGCCTGCCCAAAGGTGCGCGGCTCAAGGACGCGTTCATCTACCCGGAGGCGATGCCGGACTGGTTCACCGACGCCGATCTCGACTTCTATGCCGCGGAGTTCGAACGCTCCGGGTTCGGCGGGCCGCTGAGCTTCTACCACAACATCGACAACGACTGGTGTGACCTCGCCGAGCAGGACGGTACGCCGCTCACCCCGCCCGCGCTGTTCATCGGCGGCGAGCACGACGTCGGAACGACATGGGGCGCCGAGGCGGTCGAACGCGCGCACGAGGTGATGCCCAACTACTGCGGCACCCACATGATCGCCGATGTCGGGCACTGGATCCAACAGGAGCAGCCCAAGGAGACCAACCGGTTGCTGCTCGACTTCCTGGCGGGACTGGGCTAGTGGAACAGCCGGATTTCACCGGAGGACATGCGCGAAACGGCAGGAGCAGATATGAAGACGACCGACACCAGGGTCCGGCGCGCGATCGCTGCGGTGGGCGCCGGGCGGCCCGTCGTCATCACGACGGGGCCGCAGAACAACCACGAGGGATATCTCGCGTTCGCCGCCGAAGCTGCCACGCCGCAGTTGCTCGCCTTCACGGTTCGGCATACCTCGGGATATGTCAGGGTCGGGCTGAGGAGCGCTGAGTGCGAGCGGCTCGACCTGCCGCCGATCTGTCACCGCGGCGACGCGGGCGGTGATGCGGGTGCTCATCGGGTCGCTGTCGACTGGCGCGGTACCGGCACGGGGATATCGGCCACCGACAGGTCGGCGACCATCGCGGCGTTGGCGACGAAAAGCTCCCAGCCGTCGGACTTTCGCAGACCCGGCCACGTGGTCACGGTCGAGGTCGGCACGGCGGGCGTGTTGGGCCGGCCGGGTCCTGCCGAGGCGGCGCTCGACCTCACCCGTCTCGCAGGTCGGCGCGAGGCCGCGGGGTTCTGCGACATCGTGTCGCACCACCGGCCCAGCGCGATGGCTCGAGGCGGCGAACTGCTCGAATTCGCGTTGGAGCATGCATTGGCCGTGGTTTCCGTCGCGGAGCTGGTCAGCTACCGGCGCCGCATCGAACCCCAGGTCGTGCGAATGGCCGAGACCGTGCTGCCGAACCGGGGCAGTGGGTTTCGGGCCATCGGGTTCCGCGACGCCCACGGCGGCGGTGAGCACCTGGCCCTCGTCATCGGTGACGTCGGGGCCGGCGTTCCGGTGCCGCTGCACGTGCATGTCGAGTGCCTGACGTCGGATGTGTTCGGGTCGACCGCCTGCCGATGCGGTGCTGAGCTGGACAGCGCGCTGAGCGACATGAGGGCGGGGGCCGGCGGGGTCGTGATCTACCTGCGCCCGCCAGGCCCGATGCGTGCCTGCGGCCTGACACAGACCGAAGAAGTTGACTCAGAACAGGTTTCGCAGACAGTCGCATGGATCTTGCGGGATCTCGGCGTCTACACGGTCCGGCTGACCGATGACGCACCGGGCTTCGGCCTGGTGATTTTCGGGGCGATTCGCGAGCGCGGCCTACGGGTCGCGGGGTGAGATGACAGGGTAGCGACACGACCCGAGGGAATTCGATGACACATCCAGACCTTGCAGGCAAAGCCGCGATCGTGACGGGCGCCGGCGCCGGCATCGGCTTGGCCATCGCAGAGCGGCTTGCCGCCGAGGGTTGTCGGGTGCTGTGCGCCGACATCGACGGTGGCGCCGCCGAGGCCGCCGCGACGAAGATCGGCCGCGGCGCCGTCGCGTACCGCGTCGACGTCAGCGACGAGCAGCAGGTGATCGGAATGGTCGACGCCTGTACGGCAGCGTTCGGCGGCATCGACAAGTTGGTCGCCAACGCCGGTGTGGTGCATTTCGCGTCCGTACTCGACACCACGGTCGAGGATTTCGATCGTGTGGTGCGGATCAACTTGCGTGGCGCCTGGTTGTGCACCAAACACGCCGGGCCGAAGATGATCGAGCGAGGTGGCGGCGCCATCGTCAACATGTCGTCGCTGGCGGGGCAGGTGGCCGCCGGCGGCACCGCCGCCTACGGCATGTCGAAAGCGGGAATCATCCATCTGAGTCGCATCACCGCGGCTGAATTACGTTCGGCCGGTGTGCGATCCAACGCGGTGCTGCCGGCGTTCGTCGACACCCCGATGCAGCGCACCGCGATGACGACATTCGACGGGGTGCTCGGTGACGGCGGGGCGGACACCATGATCGGCCGGTTGCAGGGCCGGATGGCCGGACCCGAGGAGATGGCCGGTGTGGTCGCGTTCCTGCTGTCCGACGACGCGTCGATGGTCAACGGCACCGCGCAGTACGCCGACGGCGGCACTGCCGCCGCGTTGTGGTGAGGCTTCAGCGCCTGCTGGTCAGAATGGCCAAGGCAAGGGCGGTGATCTCTTCGGCCACACCGGAATAGCCGGTGAGATGCCAGGTGCGGGCGACGTCGTCGACGAAGCTGTCGGCCGCAGCCACCAGCAGGCGCGCCTGAGCAGTGGTGGTTTCGGGTTCGAGCTTGCCGATGAGTTCGGTCCACACCGCCTCGCGGTCGGCCTGGCTCCTGAGGTAACCGTCGCGCACCTCTTGGGAGGCATGGGCCAGTTCGGTGATCGACACCGACACCAGATCTGGATCATCCAGGCTGATCCGCACCCGCCCGGCGACCAGCCGGCGCAGCATCGCGGCCTCGTCTCCGCCGGCCCGCAAGGCGCGGACGTATTCGAGGGTGGACCAATCGTCCAGCCGGCGGATCAAGGTGTCCAGAATCGCCTGCTTCGACGAGAACGACCGGTACAAACCCGGACCCGCGATGCCGACCGATTTTCCGATCTCGCTGGTGCTGACGGCCGGATAACCCTGTGAGCGGAACAACCGCGCCCCGGCGGCCAGAAGCGTCTCGTGTCTGGAGAACAATGCACGTTCGGACTGGGGCGGCGGCTTGGCCGGGGTCAGCTCGCTCACCGGCGCTGTCCGTGCCGCCGCCATACATGCTTGGTAGAGCAGGTCTTTGAGCTCGTCGCGCGGTAGCGAAAGGGAATGGCGGCCGAGGCTGGTCAAGGTGCTCGACACGGCCCAGGCGCGCAGCTCGGACTGTTGCGGGTTTAGCTCCGGCATCTCCAGCCGCACACCGGCGTGCATGCCCCCGACGATCGCGTTGATCCGGCTGCGCACCTGCGCACGGTCGACATCGTTGAGGTAGCGCGCCTCACGTTGCCACAACACCGTGAGCGCCCTGGTGGCGACGGCGGCGGCGATCAGGTCCGGTAGTTCGTCGCGAAGCGGTTGATCCGTCGACTCCGAATCCCTGCCGAGGACGCTCTGGTACTCCTCCTGCGCGGTGATGATCGCCGCGGCGAGCAGCGCCTGTTTGTTCTCGTAGTGCCGGTATAAAGCGCGGGCCGTGACGCCGGCCGCTTCGGCGATCTCCTCCAACCGGACGGAGTGAAAGCCCCGTTCGGTGAAGAGTCGGACCGCCTGGTGCAGGATCTGCTTTTTGCGATCCTTCGGCCGGCGTTTGACGGTGCCGACGACGGGTCCCATATCCGTGCGGCTCCTTCCTCGCTTACCAGCCGACCCCGCAGGCCGAGCCCGAGACCATAGTACTATCAAGTGACTTATAGGGTGACAATTGGCTTTGTTGCACGGAATTCAATTTCCCGGCCAATGACAGACGAGTATCGATAGTAGACATAATGCGTAGATGCCCAGCGCGTGAAATCGATTCGGTGACGCCTGTTGCACCGGCTTGGGGAAAGTGGGCCGGGTCAGCCGACTTCGGGGACGCTGGCCAGACGCACGTACGCCGACGCGGCCTCGGCGCGGTTGGTCGCGTGTAGTTTCCGCAGCACCCGCTTGACGTGGGATTTGACCGTGCCCGCCGAGATCACGAGTTCATCGGCGATCTGCTGGTTGGTGCGACCGGCCGCCATCAGCCGGAGCACCTCGATCTCCCGGCGGGTGAGCATCGTCATCACCCTGGTCTGCACCTCGGCCAACGACTCCGCGGCGGGGCTGCGTTCCAGCGGCTCGATCTTGCGCAGGTCCAGGTCGGCGTCCTGCAGCGCCCGGGCCGCCTGGTCCGCCGAGGCCAGCGCGTTGCGCACCTCGGCGTGCTGACGGCGCATTCGTTCCATCAGCACCGTGCGCTCGTAGGCATACCCGAACCCCTCCGCGAATGCCCAGACCGTGTCGCGGTCGATCTCGTCGACACGGCGGCCCGAGTACAACCGGTCGGCATGTAGGAAGCCGATCACCTTGCCCGTCGGCATCACCGGCGCCGCGACATAGGAATGCGTCATCGAGAAGTCGACGATCGGCCTGTTGACGCGGGGGTCGTTGCGGGCGTCGCGCACAATCGCCGGTGCGTGACGGCGGATCATCTCTGTCTCCAACAGCATGTGGTCCAGCGGCGGCGCCACGGACTGGGCGAAGGCGACCATTTTCTCGGCGCCATCGCGATCGTCGCCGAAGTACGCCGATTCCATGAACATTCGGCCCTCGTGTACGCGGAAGAGCACGGCGCGATCGAATCCGCACGACTCCACCAGCTCACGAGGTGCGCGGTCCACGATCGTCGCGACGTCATCGACAACCCGCAGCTTGCTCAGGGCCTCCTGGACCTGTAACAGCGCGAAAGTGCGCCGCCGTGCGCCGTCCTCGATCAACTCCCGTTCGAGTGAACAGAAGTCGAGCACTGACTCCAGCGCGCTGATCGCCTCTTCGTCGCCGGCCGCCTCCAACGCGTTCCGCACCTCGGTGGCCTTGGTGTCGATCGCTTCGGACACCACAGACATCGGATCGTCGGTGGGGTCGACACCCCAGTCCCGGAAAACCTCTCGGTAGCGGCGGGCAGCCTCGCTTTCCCCGGCCGGACGCGACGCCCAGCCGGGATGGCCCGCCAATGTCTCGCCCGACTCGGGGTCGGGTGCATCGCCGGCGATGATCATGATGTCTACTGTGCTCCGACCGCGTGTCCATTGCGGTCAGATCCGCGAATTGCCCTCGTACGGGGGTAGGAGTGCTCCCCAACGGGGGATCGCTTTGCTGTCGTGGTTGTCACAGGCTGATGGCCATGTCATCGACCACCGTTTCAGCGCTCGAAATGCTCACCACACCGCAGGGCATCGCCAACCCGTATCCGCTGTACGACCAGCTGCGCGCCTCATCGCCGGTGGCGGGCTACCGTGACTGGCCCCCGGGAACCGTGCCGGGAGCCGACGAACCCGTCATCGCGTGGGCGTTGTTCCGGTACGACCAGGTACTCGCGGCTGCGCGCGACAGTGCCACGTTCTCGTCGCGCGACCCGCTGCAAGAGGCTTCTTCTGCGCCCAGCCTGATGCTGGTCAACACGGACCCACCCAAACACGAGGTGGAACGAAAGTTGGTCTCACAAGCGTTCTCTCCGCGTCGGGTGAGGCGGCTGGAACCCTGGCTGGGCGAGTTGGTTCCCCGACTGCTCGATGATCTCGGCGACGGCGAAGTGGATGTGATGACATTCGCTGCCGAGATTCCCACCAGGGCCATGGTGCGGCTGTTGGGCCTACCCGAAGGCGACCACGTCCGCTTCAAGAAATGGGCCAACGCGTTCATGCTGAGCTCGTCGCTGACGCCGCAGGAGCGCATGGCCAGCAACGAGGAAATGGTTGCGACCTTCGCCGCTCGACTTGCCGAGCACACCTCCCGGGTCGCGCAACAGACGACGAGCGAGGATATCGAGGACGCCGAAGACCTGATATCGGCGTTGTTGCGGGCCGAGGTCGACGGCCAACGGCTCACCCCTGAAGAGATCGTCCGCTTTTGTGTGACCCTGGTGGTCGCGGGCAGTGAGACTACGACGTTCTTGATCGGCAACCTGTTGCACGCGCTGGCGCGCGAACCCGAGATCGCCGCGCGAATCCGAGCCGATCGGGCGCTGCTGACGGTGTTCATCGAAGAGACGATGCGGCTCGACGGACCCCCGCAGCGTCTGTTCCGGATCGCCACCCGCGATGTGGAGGTGGGGGGCAAGCTGATCCGTGCCGGTGAGTGGGTGGCGCTGTTCTTCGGCTCGGCCAACCGCGATCCCGCGGTGTTCCCCCACCCGGCACGGCTCGACATCGATCGGCCGAACCTGAGCAAGCAACTCTCCCTTGGTTCTGGGTTGCATTTCTGTCTGGGGTCATCACTGGCCCGACTGGAGGTGAGCGCGATGCTCAACGCGGTACTTGACCGTTATCAGCACATCTCGTTGAGCGACGACCCCGGCACCAAGCAGACCGCCAGCCTGCTCACGCACGCGTATGTCCGGCTACCCCTGCAGCTGTCATGACCACCGTCGGCGCAGAAGCACGCAACATCGAAGCGACGAAGGCGATCTATGCCGCCGTGCCCGCGGGTGACCTGAACACCGCACTGCAGTACATGGATCCGGATGTGCGGATCACGTATTACGGCACCGAGGTGATCCCATACGCCGGTGACTACCACGGCATCGCCGAGGCCGTGACGTTCTTCACCACGGTTGGCCAAAACATCGAAATCACCGAGATGGAACCGTGGAAGTTCATCGCACAGGGAGACGACCTCGCGGTGTGGGGCCGGCAACGGTTCCGCAGGCTTGACACCGGCTACCAGTGGCAGTCGGAATTCGCGCACATCATCACGCTCCGTGACGGGCGGTGGCTGCATTTCCGCGACTTCATGAACTCCGCCCTGACCCAGGAGGCGTTCAGCCGATGAGGGTCGTCGCCGACCGTGACGTCTGCATGTCCGCGGGAATGTGTGTGATGACCGCCGACGGATTCTTCGATCAGGACGACAGCGGGGTGGTCCTGATCGCGTCGGAGGAGGTGCCCGACGAGATGCGGGCGCGGGTGCGGCTTGCCGTCGGGCTGTGCCCGTCGGGCGCACTCCAGACACTGCCATAATCCCGGGATGCACGATATCAACAAGATACTTGAGCAGAGAAAAACACTGCTGAAGAGAATATTAGCGATGGGTTGTAGCGCATAAAAGCGTATTGACTATGGACATAATCCTGACAGGACGCGTACTCTCGCCAGTGTCACCCGTCCACATCGACCTGTCCGGAGGGAGGTGCGAGACGCCATGTTGACGGCCGCGCAGACGGCAACTAAGCCGGTACGTGCGATCGGCAGCGTGTTCGCGATGTCTCTGGACACCTTCGTCCTGATGTTCAAGCGGCCGTTCGCCTGGCGCGAGTACGTCATCCAAACCTGGTTCGTCGCACGGGTTTCGGTGCTACCGGCGCTGATGTTGACGATGCCGTACTCGGTGCTGCTCGTGTTCACCTTCAATATCCTGCTCAATGAGTTTGGCGCAACGGACTTCTCGGGGACCGGCGCGGCCATCGGCACGGTGAACCAGATCGGGCCGATCGTGACGGTGCTGGTGGTCTCAGGAGCCGGCGCGACCGCGATGTGCGCCGATCTGGGCGCCCGCACGATTCGCGACGAACTCGATGCGCTTCGCGTCATGGGGATCAACCCGATTCAGGCCTTGGTGGTGCCCCGTGTGCTCGCCGCGACAACGGTGGCCCTGGCGTTGGCGGCGTCGGTGATCATCGTCGGTCTCGCCGGCGCGTTCGTCTTCTGCGTCTACATCCAGCACGTGTCGGCTGGCGCGTTCATCTCCGGCCTGACCCTGCTGACCGGGGCCGGCGATGTCATCGTGTCGCTGGCCAAGGCAACGCTTTTCGGCCTGGCTGCGGGGCTGATCGCCTGCTACAAAGGCATCTACGTCGACGGCGGTCCTGCCGGAGTGGGCAACGCGGTCAACGAGACAGTGGTCTTCACCTTCATGGTGTTGTTCGCGATCAACGTCATCGTCACCGCGGTCGGAATCCAGTTCACGGTGTCGTGAGGTGACACCATGAGCGTCGGAGTACCCAGCAGGCCCTTCGGACGGCTGGTGCACCTGGCCGACGGATTCGTCGCCGGTTGGAACCGCATCGGTGGCCAGGCCCGGTTCTACGCCAACACGTTGGCCGCCATCCCCGACGCTGTCGCCCATTACCGCACCGAGTTGCTGCGGTTGATCGCGCAGATGGGGCTGGGCAGCGGCGCGCTGGCGGTCGTCGGCGGCACCGTCGCGATCGTCGGCTTTCTGACGATGACGACGGGTGCCCTCGTTGCGGTGCAGGGCTACAACCAGTTGGCATCGGTGGGTTTCGAGGCGCTGACCGGGTTCGCCTCGGCGTTCTTCAACGTCCGGCTGATCGTGCCGGGCACGACGTCCGTGGCGTTGTCGGCCACCATCGGCGCGGGCGCCACCGCCCAATTGGGCGCCATGCGGATCAACGAGGAGATCGACGCGCTCGAAGTCATCGGGATCCGCAGCGTCACCTACCTTGCCGCCACGCGTGTGCTGGCCGGGGTGGTGGTGGTGATCCCGCTGTACTGCGTGGCGGTCATGATGGCATTTCTTGCCGCCCGGTTCGGCACCACCGTGATCTACGGCCAGGGCTCAGGCGTGTACGACCACTACTTCGGCACGTTCCTCAACCCGACGGATCTCATCTGGTCCTTCTTCCAATGCGTGGCAATGACAGTCGTCATCATGCTCGTGCACACCTACTACGGCTTCACCGCGTCGGGTGGACCTGCAGGCGTCGGTGAGGCGGTGGGCCGCGCGGTGCGCACCTCGATGGTCGTCGCCGCCGTCGAAATCGTGATGATCTCACTGGCCGTCTACGGCCAGTCGGGCAATTTTAACCTGGCGGGTTGACATGGGGCCGCGCAAAGGCGAAGCCCGCCTGCACAACGGATGGTGGACCGCGATCCTGCTCGCGGTGATTGCCGGTTTTATTCTGCTCACCGCCAGCGTCTACAATGGCACGTTCCACTCCTATGTGCCAGTCACTTTGACCTCGGACCGGTCCGGGCTGGTGATGGAGACCGGGGCCAAGGTGAAGCTGCGGGGCGTCGAGGTCGGCCGGGTCCGCAACATCAGCGGCGGGAACGGCCGCGCCACCCTGGAGCTGGCCATCGAGCCCAACCAAATCGAGTTCATCCCGGCCAACGTGCAGGCGCAGATCCAGGCCACCACCGCGTTCGGTGCGAAGTTCGTCGACCTGGTGTACCCACCGGATCCCAGCCCGACGCCGCTGGCCGCCGGCGCGACGCTGCAGTCGGCGAACGTCAGCGCCGAGGTCAACACCATCTTCGAGAACCTGTCCGACCTTTTGCAGATGATCGACCCGTCGAAGCTCAACGCGGTGCTCACCGCCGTCGCCGACGGTGTGCGCGGTCAGGGTGAACGGATGGGGCAGGCCACCACGGACCTGAACGTCGTGCTCACCGCGCTCAACGAGCGCAACGAAACGATCCGTCAGGACTGGCGCTCCTTCAGGGACTTCAACGACACGTACGCCGCGGCCGCCTCTGACATTCTGACCATCCTCGACGGGGCCAGTACCACCAGCAAGACAGTGGTCGATCAAGCGTCAGATCTGGATGCCCTGCTGCTGAACACCATTGGGTTGGCGACGGCTGGAACCGAGCTGCTGGCCTCCAGCAAGGACAGCCTGGTGGGTCTGGTCAGCACCCTCGCGCCCACCACCGGGCTGCTGAACAAGTACAGCCCGGTGTACACCTGCTGGTTACAGGGCGCGACGTGGTTCCTCGACAACGGCGGGTACGACGTGTGGGGCGGGGCCAACGGTCGCTCGATCCAACTCGATGTCGGCCTCTTGTTCGGAAACGACCCCTACATGTACCCGGACAACCTGCCCGTCATCGCCGCAAAAGGCGGCCCGGGTGGGAAGCCCGGCTGTGGGTCGCTGCCGGACGCCACCAAGAACTTCCCGGTGCGCCAGCTCATCACCAACACCGGATGGGGGACGGGCGTGGACATCCGACCGAATCCCGGCATCGGCCATCCGTGTTGGGCCAACTACTTTCCGGTGACCCGCGCGAACCCCGAGCCGCCAAGCATCAGACAGTGCCTGCCCGGACCCGCGCCGGGCCCCATCCCGTACCCGGGGGCGCCGCCCTACGGGGCAGCTCTGTACGGACCCGGCGGGGTGCCGCTGTGGCCAGGAATACCACCGGGCCGCTGACCCGATACACGAGATCAGGAGACCAGCCGTGAAGGACGACTTCAAAGGTGCCGCGTGGCGCCTGACGATCTTCCTGACGGTGTGCGCGTTCGGAACCTTCGCGTTGCTCACGGTGTTCGCGGAGTTGCGGTTCGGCGACGGCAAAAGCTACTTCGCCGAGTTCACCAACGTGTCCGGTCTGAAGGACGACGACATGGTGCGCATCGCCGGGGTGGAAGTCGGCACGATCAAAAGCATTTCGTTCAACCGCGACTCGACCGTGCGCGTGGAGTTCGGCATCGACGACACGGTGGTCCTCACCGAGGGTACCCGTGCGGCCGTGCGCTACGACAACGTGATCGGCGGCCGCTATCTGGCCATCGAGGAGGGTGCCGGGGGACTTCGCACCCTGCAACCCGGCGGGACGATCCCGGCCGCGCGCACCCAACCCGCCCTCGATCTGGACTCCGTCATCGGTGGCTTCCGCCCGCTGTTCCGGGCCCTTGATCCCGGCCAGGTGAATACGCTGAGCGAACAGCTGATCTCGGCACTGCAGGGCCAGGGCGCCACCATCGGGTCGTTCCTGCAACAGGCGGCGGTGGTGACCAACACCCTGGCCGACCGTGACGCGCTGATCGGTCAGGTCATCGACAACCTCAACGTCGTGCTCGGATCCCTTGGCAGCCAGACCGAACGCCTCGACACGGCGGTGACGTCGTTGTCAGATTTGGTGACCGGCCTCGCCGAACGCCGTGAAGACATCTCAACGGCGCTGGCGTACACCGACGCCGCTGCCGGCTCGGTCGCCGACCTACTGGCGCGGTCACGACAACCGTTCTCGAAGGTGGTCCGGGAAACCGACCGCGCCGCCGCTATCGCGGCCGCCGATCACGACTATCTGGACACGTTGTTCGACACCCTGCCGGAACGGTATCGGGCGCTGGGTCGACAGGGCATCAGCGGCGATTTCTTCAGCTTCTATCTGTGCGAGATCGTGCTGAAACTCAACGGAAAAGGCGGTCAGCCGGTGTACGTGAAGATTGCCGATCAGGTCTCGGGGCGGTGCGCACCGAAATGAGGTCTTTCACCGAGCGCAGCTCGCTGGCGATCGGAGCCGTCGGCGTCGTCGTCGTGTCCACAGTCGTCATCGGCGCGCTGCAGTACCAGAACCTTCCGGTGGTCAACCAGGCCAAGACCTACTCCGCCCAGTTCGCCGATGCGGGCGGGTTGCTCACCGGTGCCACGGTGGAGGTTTCCGGATACCCGGCCGGCCGGGTGTCGTCCATCGAACTCGACGGAGCCACCGTGCTGGTGCGCTTCAGCGTCGACAAGAACATCCGGATGGGGGAGGCCTCCGAGGCGGCTATCAAGACGAAAAGCCTGCTGGGCACGAAAATGCTTGCGGTGCTCCCCCAGGGCGAAGGCGAGCTGGACGCGCCCATCCCGATGAACCGGACCACGTCGCCCTACCAACTGCCCGACGCGCTCGGCGACCTCGCCGACACGATCAGCGGGCTGGACACCGACCAACTGTCGGAATCGTTGTCGACGCTGTCAGACACCTTCGCCGACACCCCCGATGAGCTTCGCGACGCCGTGCACGGTGTGGCGCGGTTCGCCCAGACCCTCAACACGCGTGACGCGCAGCTACGCGACCTGCTCGACAACGCCGCCAAGGCGACGGGCGTGCTGGCCCACCGCAGCGATCAGATCGCCGGCCTGGTATCGGCCACCAACGCGCTGCTGGCGCAGCTGCGCACCCAGAGCGATGCGGTCAACCAGATCTGGACCAGCATCTCTTCGGCGGCAAGGCAATTGAAGGGGTTCATTGCCGAGAACCGCCAGCAACTGCGGCCGGCACTGGACAAGCTCAACGGCGTCATGACGATCATCGACGACCGCAAGGAGCGGCTGCAGGAAGCGGTCAAACTTCTCAACAAATACGCGATGTCGCTGGGCGAGTCCCTGTCGTCCGGGCCGTTCTTCAAAGCCTATGTGGTCAACTTGTTGCCCGGGCAGTTCGTGCAACCGTTTGTCGACGCCGCGTTCTCCGACCTCGGCCTGGACCCCAACGTGCTGGCACCGTCACAGCTGACAGATCCGCAGACCGGCCAGCCCGGCACACCGGCACTGCCGGTGCCCTATCCGCGGACCGGCCAGGGCGGCGCACCCCATCTGACGCTGCCCGACGCGATTACCGGCAACCCTGCAGACCCCCGTTACCCGTACCGCGAACCCCCGCCCGCGCCGGCCCCCGGCGGCTCTCCGCCCGGCCCGCCCGCGCTGTCGGGCACCGCCACACCGGGACCGGGGCAGCCGTGACGGGCCCGCGGTGGATGCGCATCGTGCTGGCCGGTGTGCTGGCGGTGACGCTCGCGGCCGGGGTCGTCGTGGTGGTGCGGCACGCCGAGCGTGTCGGCAAAGTCTGGGTGACAGCGTATTTCGAGAACACCACCGGGCTGTTCGCCGGTGACGACGTGCGTATCCTCGGCGTGCCGGTCGGACGGGTCGACCGCATCGAACCCCAACCCACCCGCGCGAAGGTCACCTTCTGGGTGGACCGCAAATACCCCGTACCCGCCGACGCCAAGGCGGTGATCCTCTCACCGCAACTGGTGACCGGCAGGACGATACAGCTGACGCCCGCCTACACCGGCGGGCCGACCATGCCCACTGGCACGATCATCCCGCAGGAGCGCACCGCCGTCCCGGTGGAGTGGGACGACGTCCGAATTCAACTGCAGCGCTTGACCACACTGCTGCAACCGACCGAGCCGGGCGGGGTCAGCACGCTGGGTGCGGTGATCAACACCGCTGCCGACAACCTGCGCGGGCAGGGCGCCGACATCCGCGAAACCGTAGTCAGGCTTTCTGCGACGCTGGCGACGCTGGGGGACCACAGCTCCGACATCTTCACCACGTTCACCAACCTGTCGACGCTGGTGTCGGCCCTGCACGACAGCGCCGACCTGCTCGAGCAACTCAACGGCAACATGGCCGCGGTGAGCGCGCTGGTCGTCGACGACCCGCAGAAGGTCGCGCGCACGCTCGAAGATCTCGGGGATGTTATCGGCGACGTCAAAGATTTCGCCGACGACAACCGGGAAGCGATCGGCACCGCCACCGACAAGCTGGCGTCGATCAGCGACGTATTGGTCGCCAGCCTCGATGATCTGGAACAGACCCTGCACATCGCCCCCGGCACGGTGGCCAACTTCTACAACATCTTCGAACCGGCCAATGGGGCGCTGACCGGGGCGCTGGCCGTCAACAACTTCGCCAACCCGATCAGCTTCATCTGCGGGGCGATCCAGGCGGCGTCGCGGCGCGGCGCCGAACAGTCGGCGAAGCTGTGCGCGCAATACCTCGCCCCGATCGTCAAGAACCGGCAGTACAACTTTCCGCCGATCGGAGAGAACCTGTTGGTCGGAGCGCAGGCCCGACCCAACGAGGTCACCTACAGCGAGGACCGCATGCGCCCTGATTACATCCCGCCCGCTGCGGGCCTGCCCGCAATGATGGTCCCCGCCAACGGAGGTCACCCATGACGTGGATGTGGTGGCGCCGCATCGTGGCAACCTGTGCGGCGGCGGCCATGGCGGCTGGGGCGGCCGGCTGCAGCGACTGGCACGGGCTGAATTCGATGTCGATGCCGGGCACCGCCGGCGGTGGTCCGGAATCGTTCGTGATCCAGGCGCAGCTGCCCGACGTCAACAACATCCAGCCGAACTCACGTGTGCGCGTCGGTGATGTCAACGTCGGCACCGTCACCAAGATCGAGCGGCAAGGCTGGCACGCGTTGCTGACGATGCGGCTCGACGGCGACGTCGATCTGCCGGAAAACTCCACCGTCACAATAGGTCTGACCAGCCTGCTGGGTTCGTTGCACATCGAGCTGGCGCCGCCGACGGATGCGGCACCCACAGGCAGGCTGCGCGACGGCTCGCTGATACCGCTGTCCCGCGGTGGCGCGTTCCCGAGCACCGAACAGACCCTGGCGGCGCTGTCGGTGGTGCTCAACGGAGGCGGGCTCGGCCAGGTGCAGGACATCACCACGGCGCTGGCCACCGCGTTCCGCGGCCGCGAACAGGACCTGCGCAGCATGATCGGTGCGCTGGAAACGTTCACCCGCAACGTCAACGACCAGACGGGCGACATCATCGCCGCCACCGAGAGCCTCAACGACCTGGTCGGCCAGTTCGCCGCCCAACGTCCGGTGCTCGACCACGCGCTGCAGACCATTCCCGACGCGCTGGCCGTGCTCAGCGGTCAGCGCAACAACCTCATCGAAACCGCCGACCGGTTCGGTACGTTCAGCGCGTTGACGGTGGACTCCGTCAACAAGATCAGGGACAACCTGGTCACAGAACTCAACGACGTCGGCCCGGTGCTGGAATCGCTCGCCAACGCCGGACCGAGCATGACGCGGGCACTGTCGCTCATCCTGACGTTCCCGTTTCCCAACGAGACGATCGAGAAATGGCAGCGCGGTGACTACGCCAACCTGACCGCGATCGCCGATCTCACCCTCAGCCGCATCGACGCGGGCATGTTCACCGGAACCCGCTGGGAAGGCGATCTCACCGAGTTGGAACTGCAGTGGGGTCGCACCATCGGGCAGTTCCCCAGCCCCTACACCCGGGCCAACCCGCTGACTGTGGCGTATCGAACCGATCAGGGGCCGTAGTGCGACTGGACAGACGGATACAGATCCAACTCGCGGTCTTCACCGTGATCGCGGTGGTGGCAATGGGCCTGATGGGCCTGCACTTCATGAAGCTGCCCGCCAAGCTGTTCGGTGTCGGCCGGTACACGGTCGTCATGGAGTTGTCCCAGACCGGCGGACTGTACAGCGGAGGCAACGTCACCTACCGCGGCACCGAGGTCGGCCGGGTCGAGGACGTGCGGCTCACCCGAACCGGGGTGCAGGCCGTCTTATCGCTCAAGCGCGGCATCGACATTCCGTCCGACCTGCGCGCGGAAGTGCACAGCCAGTCGGCGATCGGCGAACAGTACGTCGCGCTGTTGCCGCGTACGGGCGACGCACCGCCGCTGCGCGACGGTGACGTCATCGCGCTCGCCGACACGTCGGTGCCCCCCGATGTCAACACGCTGCTGGCCGACGCCAACGCCGGCTTGCGGGCCATCCCACGTGACAACCTCAAGACCGTCATCGACGAGTCCTACACGGCCGTCGGCGGGCTCGGCCCCGAGCTGTCTCGGATCGTTTCGGGTTCAACGGATCTCGCGATC
Organism: Mycolicibacterium holsaticum DSM 44478 = JCM 12374; assembly: GCF_019645835.1. Classification (NCBI taxonomy): domain Bacteria; kingdom Bacillati; phylum Actinomycetota; class Actinomycetes; order Mycobacteriales; family Mycobacteriaceae; genus Mycobacterium; species Mycolicibacterium holsaticum. Next base: position 4,308,663 of record NZ_CP080998.1, on the reverse strand, counting down.
GAAGCACGCGAACACCTGGACCCGCTCATCGCGCTGATCGACCGGTCCGGCCCGGTGCTGGATTCGCAAACCCAGACCTCCGGCGCCATCAACGCGTGGGCGGCACAGCTCGCCACCGTCACCACTCAACTTCAGACGCACGACCGCACGGTCGCCCGCGTGATCGGCGACGGGCCTGCGGCGGCCGAAGCCGTGCGTTCGCTCGTCGACCGGGTCAAGCCGACGCTGCCGGTCCTGTTGGCCAACCTGGTCAGCGTCGGGCAGGTGGCCGTGGCCTACCACGACAACATCGAACAGCTGCTGGTGCTGTTTCCTCAGGTGGTGTCGGCGGGCCAGGCCGGGCTGGTGGCCAACCACAACACCAAACAGGACTACAAGGGGCAGTATCTGAGCTTCAACCTCAACATCAACCTGCCGCCGCCATGCACAACGGGTTTTTTGCCTGCACAGCAGCAACGCTCCGCAGTGTTCGAAGACGCTCCCGACCGTCCCGAGGGTGACCTCTATTGCCGGGTGCCACAGGAATCCCCATTCAACGTGCGCGGTGCGCGCAACACCCCGTGTGCCACCGTGCCGGGCAAACGGGCGCCCACCGTCGCGCTGTGCGAGAGCGACCAGCAGTACGTACCGCTCAACGACGGTTTCAACTGGAAGGGCGACCCGAACGCCACGCTGTCAGGTCAGGCCGTCCCGCACGTCTCACCGCCGCCCAGCAGAACACCGGCACTGCCTGTCGCCGAATACGATCCCGCCACAGGCGGTTTCACCGGTCCTGACGGTCGACGCTATACGCAGTCCGACCTGGCGGCGGCGGACCCGGCGGACAAGTCCTGGCAGCGCATGCTGTTGCCGCCCTGACGTCGCGACTGCGCAACCGGTCAGTGGCTGCGTAGATCTTCGACGAACGCCTCAGCCTCAGCCCAGGTGGGCAGCAGCCCGGCGGCCTGGGCCTCGGCGAGGGTGGGCGCTTCGCGGTCACGCTCGGACAAGATCGGCTCGCCGTCGATGGCGGGCCACACGATGCCCAGTGCGGGGTCCAGCGGGTTGACGGTGTGCTCGCGCTGCGGATCGTATTGCGCCGAGCACAGGTACATCACCGTCGAATCGGCTTCGAGGGCAAGGAAGGCATGGCCCAGTCCCTCGGACAGATAGATCGTGCGGCGGGTGCGGTCGTCGAGCTGTACCGCATCCCAGCGCCCGAATGTCGGTGAGCCGATGCGGATGTCGACCGCGACGTCGAAGACCGCGCCGCGCACACAGGTGACGTACTTGGCCTGGCTCGGCGGCACCTGGGCGAAATGCAGCCCGCGCAACACCCCCGCCGCCGACACCGAACAGTTGGCCTGGCGCAGGTCGAACCGATGCCCGCTGAAACCCCGGAACCCCGAATCGGTGAACCATTCGAGGAACGCGCCCCGGTCGTCGGCATGTACCTGGGGTGTGATCTCCCAGGCGCCGGGAACGTCGAGTTCGCGCGCCTTCACTGGCCGCGCCCCTCATAGGTGGCTTCCGTCGCGTCTTTCAATGGACCCCACCATGTCTCGTTATTGCGGTACCAGTCGATGGTGGCGCGCAGACCGTCTTCGAAATCGGTGTGCTTGGGTGCCCAGTCGAGTTCGTCGCACAGCACCGACGGGTCGATCGCATAGCGCAGGTCGTGCCCGGCGCGGTCGGTGACGTGGTCGAAATCATCGGGGTCTCGCCCCATCAGCCGCAGAATGGCCCGCATCACCGAGAGGTTGTTTCTTTCCTCCTCGGCGCCGATGAGATACGTCCGTCCGATCTGCCCGTCGGCCAGGATGCGCCGCACTGCGCTGTTGTGGTCGTCGACGTGGATCCAGTCCCGCACGTTGGCGCCGGTGCCGTACAGCTTGGGCCGACGCCCGGTCAGCACATTGGTGATCTGACGCGGGATGAACTTCTCCACGTGCTGGTAGGGCCCGTAGTTGTTGGAGCAGTTCGAGATCGTGGCGCGTACGCCGTAGGAACGCACCCAGGCGCGCACCAGCATGTCAGCGGCCGCCTTGGTCGACGAGTACGGGCTGGACGGGTTGTACGGCGTCGACGCGGTGAACCGCCGGGTGCTGTCTAGCTCCAGGTCGCCGTACACCTCGTCGGTCGACACATGATGCAGCCGCACGCCGTGGGCGCGCACCGCCTCCAGCACCGCGAACGTGCCGATGACGTTGGCGCGCAGGAACGGCGCCGGGTCGGCCAACGCGTTGTCGACGTGGGTCTCGGCGGCGAAGTGCACGACCGCGTCGCTCTCGGCGACGAGCTTGCCGACCAGTTCTGCATCGGTGATGTCGCCCTGCACCAGCCGGACGTCGTCCTGCACGGCGGCCAGCGACTCACGGCTGCCCGCATAGGTCATCGCGTCCAGCACGGTCACCGAATCCTCGGGATGCGCGCGCACGCTGCTGTGCACGAAGTTGGCGCCGATGAACCCCGCGCCGCCGGTGATCAGCAACCGCATGGGCAAAACCCTAGCCGAGTGCCCAGGTTGGCCCGATGTGGACCGGTTCAGCCCTTCAGACCGAGCGGGCCTGCGAGTTCGGTGAGCGTCGGCAACAACTTGTCCCAACCGCCCAGCACCTGGATCGTGACGTGGTCTGCGCCGGCATCCAGATGCTCGGTCAGCCGGCCGGCGATGTCGTCGGGCGTGCCGTGGGCGACGACTGAGTCGATGAACCGGTCGCTGCCCGGTTTGGCGAGGTCGTCCTCGGTGAACCCGAGCCGCTTCCAGTTGTTCAGGTAGTTGGACAGGTTCAGATAGAAATCGACGGCCTCGCGACCGATCTCGCGCGACGCCTCAGCGTCTCTGGCCAGCACCACTTTGTGTTCGGGCGCCAGAAACACCGTCGGCCCCAGGAGGTTTCGGGCCTCCCCGGTGTGCTGCGGCGTCGTCAGATAGGGATGGGCGCCCGCGCTGCGCTGTGCCGACAGCTTCAGCACCTTCGGACCCAGCGCGGCGATCACGCGCCGGCTCGTGGGCACCTTGGCCGCGTCGAGCACGTCGAGGTACTCCACCAATACGTCGTAGGGCTTGCGGTACTCCTCGGTGTGCTCGGGATGGCCGACGCCGATGCCGAGTAGGAACCGTCCCGGGTAGGCGTCCTCGACGCGGTGATAGGCCTCGGCGACCTCCTCGGCCGACGCCGTCCAGACGTTGATGATGCCGGTGGCCACCGTGAGGTTCTCGGTGCGCTCCAGGATCGGCTCGACGTACTCGAGATCGCCGGACGGGGAGCCGCCGATCCACACCGCGCCGTACCCGAGCTTCTCGATCTCGACGGCCTGTTCGGGTTTGACCGTCCCGAAGGTCCACACGCCGAACCGGCCGAGTTCGGGTTTGAGCTCAGTCATCGTTGATTCCCCTCGAGGTCACCGCAGACCCAGCGGGCCTGCGAGTTCGGTGAGCGCGCCGACCAGCTTGTCCGGTCCGGTCAGCACCTGCACGGGTACGTGGTCCGCGCCGGCGTCGAGATGCTCTTTCAACCGTGACGCTACGGCCTCGACGGCGCCGTGGGCGACGACGGCGTCGACGAGGCGGTCGCTTCCGGGCCGCGCGACGTCCTCGTCGGTGAAGCCCAGCCGTTTCCAGCTGTTGAGATAGTTCGTCAGGTTGAGGTAGATGTCGAGTGCCTTGCGTCCCACGGCGCGCGCCTTCTCCGCGTCGGTGGTCAGCACCACCTTGTGCTCGGGGGCCAGGAACGCCTCGGGGCCGATCAACTCGCGCGCCCGCGCGGTGTGCTCGGGCGTCGTCAGATACGGATGAGCGCCCGCCGAGCGTTCCGCGGAAAGCCGCAACACCCGCGGTCCCAGCGCGGCGACCACTCGACGGTCCTTGGGCACGCCGTACTCGTCGAGTTTGTCGAGGTAGTCCGACAGCGCCTGGTACGGCTTTTTGTACGTGGTGTGCGCTTCGGGATGGCCGACGCCGATGCCCAGCAGAAACCGGCCCGGATAGGCCTTTTCGATGCGATGAAACGACTCGGCGACCGGGCCTGGCTCCGCGGTCCAGATGTTGACGATGCCGGTGGCCACCTTCACCTCGGTCGTCGGTTCCAGAAGCGGCTCCACCCACGACAGCTCGGCGGCCGGTGAACCACCCGCCCAGATCGCCCCGTAGCCGAGGTTCTCGATCTCCCGCAGTTGCTGCGGGCTCAGTTGTTGCCACATCGCGTGGTGACCGAACGCGCCGTACGTGCCGAGATTCGGTTTCGTCATGGCTGCTCCAACTCTGGGAAGTGGGTGAGCTATTCCTCGGGTGCCGGAGCCACCAGCGGCAGCAGCACGATGATCCGGGTGTCGCCGGGTGTGGACTCCACCCGGATGTCGCCGTGGTGCTTTTCGACCACGATGCGCCGGGCCAGGTCCAGGCCGAGCCCGGTGCCCTCGCCGAACGGTTTCGTGGTGAAGAACGGGGTGAAGATCCGCTCGATGTGGTCTTCGGGAATGCCGGGGCCGTTGTCACAGATCTCCACGCGCACCATGTCGCCGTCGTGGCGTTCGGTGCGTATCGTCAGCGTGCCATGACCGCCCATCGCCTGGATCGCGTTGTCGATGAGGTTCGCCCATACCTCATTCAAATCGCCTGGATAACAATGCAGTTCGGGCAGTGACGTGTCCTTCTCCCACACCATCTCGATCGGCTTGTCCTTGCCGACCTTGTCGCCGAAGAGGGTCTTGATCGTGCTGTGAATCAGCTCGTGGACATTGGCGGTCTGATATTCGTCCCGGTCCATCTGCGAGTACTGCTTGGCGCCGGCCAGCAACGCCGAGATCCGCTTGCTGGCATCGGCGATCTCGTTCATGCGCAGCTCGGTGTCGATTGTGTACTTGAGCCAGCCGAGGGCGCTCTGCAAGGTCGCCGAGCAGCCCACGTCGTCGATGGAGGCTTGGACCCGCTGCAGCCAGTCAAGGTCGAGGCCGGCCTCGACGAAGGTCGGTGCCCAGTCCCAGGCGCCGCTGATGCCGCGCTGTTCCAGCCAGTCGCCGATCTGCTCTTCGCGATCGGATGATTCCAGCGCGGACAGTTCCACCGCCTTGGACTTCGCGACGTGTTCGGTGACCTCGTCCTGGATGCTGATCAGTACCCGCAGCGCCTCGGGGCTGAACTTGCCGTCGGCCAGCATCGCCAGCTTGTGGCGCATCTTGCCGACGCCCTCGCGCAGGTCGGCGACCGCGCGCGCGGCCGCCGCCGCCGGGTTGTTGAGCTGATGGGTCAGGCCCGCGGTGATCGTGCCCAACGCCAGCAGCTTCTCGCGCTGGCCGACGATCTCCCGCTGTCGCCGGCCGCCGACGCGGTGGCCTTCGAGCAGGTGCACGGCCATCGGGAATTCGGTCTGCATGAACGTGGCGAACGCGTCGGCGTCGAGCACGAAGAACCGCGACGGCCTGGTGACCCGCACCGAGGCCTCGTAGACGTGCTCCTCGCCGGGCACGTAGGCCGACCATGCCCCGCAGTACACCCCGCGCTGCGAGGTGCGGCCGGTCTGGATGTCGACGCCGCTTGAGCGTTTGGACATCACCAGTTCACCGTCGAGCAGCACGTAAAAGCAGGTCGCCGGGTCCCCTTCGGCGCAGATCAGTCCGGGTTCGAACGCGGCGATGTGGCCGTTGTCGCACAGCACCTGCAACTGCCGGTCGTCGAGCGCCTCGAACAGGAACAACGTCCGCAGTTCGTCGGGTAGGCAGGTGTTCGCCGCGTCGCCCATGTCCATCTCCCTACGCCTCGGCGAGATACCGGTGCACCAACATCACTGCCATCGAACCTTCACCGACGGCCGCGGCCACCCGTTTGGCTGATGCAGACCGCACGTCTCCTGCAACAAATACCCCCGGCACGCTTGTTTCCAGCTGGTGCGGCGGCCGGTCCAGCGTCCAGCCCGCCACGTCCCGCAGATCGGGGCCGGCGAGGATGAACCCGTGGTCGTCGCGGGCGATGCCGGCCTGTTCCAGCCAGTCGGTGCACGGTTCGGCGCCGATGAGCACGAACATGCGCCCGCAACAGTGTTCTTCACGCTCACCGGAGCGGATGTTCTCCAGGCAGACGCGTTCCAGATGGTCGCTGCCGGTGACCTGGTGCACCCGGGTGTAGGGCAGTTCCCTGATGTTGTGCTGGGCGCGGATCTGCTGGATGAGGTAGTAGGACATGGAGTCCTCGAGGGTGCGACGGCACACGATGGTCACCGACTTGGCGCTGCGCGACAGGTGCATGGCGGCCTGGCCCGCGGAGTTCGCGCCGCCGATCACGAGGACCTCCTCGTCGTCGCAGTCGGCGGCCACCGACGTGGCGGCTCCGTAGTAGACGCCGGCGCCCGTCAGCCCGGCGCAGCCGTCGGCGTCCAGCTGGCGGTACTCGACGCCCATCGCCAGGATCACGGCCCTGGTCCCGACCGCCCGCCCGTCTGAGAGGTGAATCGTGCGGGCGGCGCCGTCGACCTCGAGGCGGGTGACCTCGGCGGCGGTGATCAACTCGGCCTCGAACTTCTCGGCCTGCCTGCGCGCCCGGTCGGCGAGCTGAGCGCCCGACAACCCGTCCGGGAAGCCGAGGTAGTTCTCGATGCGTGAGCTTTGGCCAGCCTGGCCACCGGTGGCGGTGCGCTCGATGAGCACCGTCTTGAGCCCCTCAGAGGCGCCGTAGACCGCCGCGGCCAGGCCGGCCGGGCCGCCGCCGATGACGACGAGGTCGTAGAAATCCTCGGCCGGCGTGGTGGACAAGCCGAGCGTGGCGGCGAGTTCGGCGTCGGACGGGGCGACGAGCGTCTCGCCCTGTTCGGTGATCACCACCGGCAGGGTCAGGTCGTCGAGGCCGGCGGCGTCGAGCAGCTGTCTGCCCTTGCGCTCGTCAGCGCGAAACCACGTGTAGTACAGCCGGTTGCGGGCGAGGAACTCACGCACCTCCGAGGACCGGGCGCTGTAGGGATGGCCGATGATCTTGGTGTGCGGGATCGCCCGATCGCCGGTTTCGCGCCAGGCCTCGATGAGCGCGTCGATCACCGGGTAGAGCTTCTCGCCGGGCGGATCCCACGGCTTGAGCAGATAGTGGTCCAGGTCGACGACGTTGATCGCGTCGATCGCGGCGTTGGTGTCGGCGTATGCCGTGAGCAGCACACGGCGCGCCATCGGGAAGATGTCCATCGCCTCTTCGAGAAACTGGATGCCGCTCATCTGCGGCATCCGGTAGTCGGCGACGAACACCGCGACGGTCTCGCCGCGCAACTTGAGTTCGTTGAGCGTCTCGAGGGCATCTTGTGCTGATTCGGCGCGCACGATGCGGAACGCCTCGCCGTATTGGCGACGCAGGTCGCGAGCCACGGCTCGGGACACGGCTGGATCGTCGTCGACGGACAGAATTACGGGCTTGCGGGGAGTTGGGCCGGTCATCGTGGTCAAGTATGCGCTGCTCGGCCAGCGAATATAGTGGTGACGTACGTCGCGCAGGAATCGTCGTGCAGCGATTTTGGGCCGGGCGCTCGAGCAGGTAAGATGGGTCGGCGGTGCGGCTTCCGCGCCGACTCTTGCGTGCCCCTGTTCTGGAATTTCTGGCTGCTGGCTCACGTTTTGTAGTCGGAAGCGTTAGCTGCGCCGTGCAGGATGTCGCCGCTCGCGGTGACATAGGCGCCGCAGTACTAGAAGGACACGGAGGATCTCCGAAACATAATGGCCAAAAAGGACGGTGCCATCGAGGTCGAGGGTCGCGTGGTCGAGCCCCTGCCCAATGCGATGTTTCGTATTGAGCTGGAGAACGGACACAAGGTCCTTGCCCACATCAGCGGCAAGATGCGGCAGCACTACATCCGCATCCTGCCCGAGGACCGCGTTGTGGTGGAGTTGTCTCCCTACGACCTGTCCCGGGGCCGCATCGTTTACCGGTACAAGTAGTTTTCGAACGAGAAGAACAGGATCGAACACAGCCGTGAAGGTGAACCCGAGCGTCAAGCCCATCTGCGATAAGTGCAGGGTGATCCGCCGGCATGGGCGGGTCATGGTGATCTGCTCCGATCCGCGCCACAAGCAGCGGCAAGGATGAGCGCTTGCACGAAGTGGGGGCACTCCCCTCGCAAGCGGTGGGCCCACCCACGCGAAGCGTAGGGGGACAGGCGACAGCGCTGAGCTTCCGCATTTACAACTCAATGATGAAATCCCAGCACCACTGAGCGATCCGCGCTCATCACGTCCGGCACGGAGGCCGGACCCCATCGGGGAACGGGCTGGGACCAGACCTCCGCATAGAAGAAGGAACACTGCCTGATGGCACGTCTCGTGGGCGTAGACCTCCCGCGCGATAAGCGCATGGAGGTCGCCCTGACCTACATTTACGGCATCGGCCGTACCCGTTCCAACGAGATCCTCGCGGCGACGGGCATCTCCAAGGACCTACGAACCAAAGATCTGACCGACGATCAGCTGACCCAGCTGCGCGACTACATCGAGGGCAACCTCAAGGTGGAGGGTGATCTGCGCCGCGAGGTGCAGGCCGATATCCGCCGCAAGATCGAAATCGGCTGCTACCAGGGTCTGCGGCACCGTCGTGGCCTGCCTGTGCGCGGCCAGCGGACCAAGACCAACGCGCGCACCCGCAAGGGTCCCAAGCGCACCATCGCCGGCAAGAAGAAGGCCAGGTAAGTAGATGCCAACACCGAAAAAGGGTGGCGCGAAGGGTAAGACCACCCGTCGCCGGGAAAAGAAGAACGTCCCCCACGGCGCCGCGCACATCAAGAGCACGTTCAACAACACGATCGTGACGATCACCGACCCGCAGGGCAACGTCATCGCGTGGGCCTCCTCGGGCCACGTCGGCTTCAAGGGTTCGCGTAAGTCGACACCGTTCGCCGCCCAGCTGGCCGCCGAGAACGCCGCCCGCAAGGCGCAGGAGCACGGCGTGCGCAAGGTCGACGTGTTCGTGAAGGGCCCGGGTTCGGGCCGGGAGACCGCCATCCGGTCGCTGCAGGCCGCCGGCCTCGAGGTCGGCGCGATCGCCGATGTCACGCCGCAGCCGCACAACGGCTGCCGTCCGCCGAAGCGGCGCCGGGTCTAGGAGGAGATTAGAGATGGCTCGTTACACCGGACCCGCAACCCGCAAGTCGCGCCGCCTGGGCGTCGACCTGGTCGGCGGCGATCAGTCCTTCGAAAAGCGTCCCTACCCGCCCGGCCAGCATGGCCGCTCGCGGGTCAAGGAAAGTGAATACCGCCTGCAGCTGCAGGAGAAGCAGAAGGCCCGCTTCACCTACGGCGTGATGGAAAAGCAGTTCCGCCGCTACTACGAGGAGGCGGTGCGACGCTCGGCCGTCACCGGCGAGGAGTTGCTGCGCATCCTGGAGAGCCGGCTCGACAACGTGGTCTACCGCGCCGGCCTGGCCCGCACCCGCCGCATGGCGCGTCAGCTGGTCAGCCACGGTCACTTCACCGTCAACGGTGTCAAGGTCGACATCCCGAGCTACCGGGTGTCGCAGTACGACATCATCGACGTGCGGGAAAAGTCACTGAACACGCTGCCGTTCCAGATCGCGCGGGAGACGGCGGGCGACCGCCCGATCCCCAGCTGGCTGCAGGTGGTCGGCGAACGCCAGCGCATCCTGGTGCACCAGCTGCCCACCCGCGAGCAGATCGACGTGCCGCTCTCCGAGCAGCTCATCGTCGAGTTCTACTCGAAGTAACGACTTCTGCGGCGCACTGACCGCAGAACCCCAACCGGCATCAAATAGCGGGTGCCGAGAAGGAGATAGAGAAACACCATGCTGATCTCTCAGCGACCCACACTGTCCGAAGAGGTTATTGCCGAGGACCGCTCCCAGTTCGTCATCGAACCGTTGGAGCCCGGATTCGGCTACACCCTTGGCAATTCGCTTCGGCGAACCCTGCTGTCGTCGATCCCCGGCGCGGCAGTCACCAGCATCCGCATCGACGGTGTGCTGCACGAGTTCACCACGGTCCCCGGGGTGAAGGAAGACGTCACCGACATCATCCTCAACCTCAAGGGTCTGGTCGTGTCGTCCGAAGAGGACGAGCCGGTCACCATGTACCTGCGCAAGCAGGGCCCCGGTGAGGTCACTGCGGGCGACATCGTGCCGCCCGCCGGTGTGACGGTGCACAACCCCGACATGCATATCGCCACCCTCAACGACAAGGGCAAGCTCGAGGTGGAGCTCGTCGTCGAGCGCGGCCGCGGCTACGTTCCGGCCGTGCAGAACAAGGCGTCGGGTGCCGAGATCGGCCGTATCCCTGTCGATTCCATTTACAGCCCGGTGCTCAAGGTCACCTACAAGGTGGAGGCCACCCGCGTCGAGCAGCGCACCGACTTCGACAAGCTGATCCTGGATGTCGAGACCAAGAACTCGATCAGCCCGCGTGACGCGCTGGCGTCGGCCGGTAAGACCCTGGTCGAACTGTTCGGTCTGGCTAGGGAACTCAACGTCGAGGCCGAGGGCATCGAGATCGGGCCCTCGCCCGCCGAGGCCGATCACATCGCCAGCTTCGCGCTGCCGATCGACGACTTGGACCTCACGGTGCGGTCGTACAACTGCCTCAAGCGCGAGGGTGTGCACACGGTCGGCGAGTTGGTCGCCCGCACGGAGTCCGACCTGCTGGACATCCGCAACTTCGGCCAGAAGTCCATCGATGAGGTGAAGATCAAGCTGCATCAGCTGGGTCTGTCGCTCAAGGACAGCCCGGCCACGTTTGATCCGTCCGAGGTGGCCGGATACGACGCCGCCACCGGTACCTGGAACAGCGACGCCGGCTACGACCTGGAGGACAACCAGGACTACGCCGAAACCGAACAGTTGTAATCGCCACCTCGCCTTAATTCTCAGTAGGGAGTTCTTCATGCCCAAGCCCACCAAGGGCCCTCGCCTCGGCGGGTCGTCCTCGCACCAGAAGGCGATCCTGGCCAACCTGGCCACTTCGCTGTTCGAGCACGGCCGGATCAAGACGACCGAGCCCAAGGCGCGGGCGTTGCGGCCCTATGCGGAGAAGCTCATCACCCACGCCAAGAAGGGCACGCTGCACAACCGGCGTGAGGTGATGAAGAAGATCCGCGACAAGGACGTGGTGCACACGTTGTTCGCTGAGATCGGCCCGTTCTACGCCGACCGCAACGGCGGCTACACCCGCATCATCAAGGTCGAGGCACGCAAGGGCGACAACGCGCCCATGGCGGTCATCGAGCTGGTGCGGGAGAAGACGGTGACCTCCGAGGCCGAGCGGGCCCGCCGGAGCCGCGCCGGCGGCGACGTCGAGTCCCGTGCGGCGGCCTCGCAGGCGACGCGGGCAGACGAGGTCGAGCCCGAGGCGACCGAGGCCGCCGCCGACGAGGCCGAGGCGCAGGCCGACGAGGCTGAAGCCGAAAAGGATGACGACAAGTCCTAGTGACGTGAGCGACGGGCCCGCCATCGGTAACGGTGGCGGGCCTGTTCGTCTTCGCGCCGACATCGCCTACGACGGCACCGATTTCGCTGGCTGGGCGGCCCAGGCCGGGCAGCGCACCGTGGCAGGCGTCCTCGATGAGGCGTTGTCGACGGTGTTCCGCACCCCGGTACGGCTACGCGCGGCCGGGCGCACCGACGCCGGTGTGCACGCCACCGGGCAGGTCGCACACGTCGACGTGCCCGCCGACGCACTCTCGCACGCCTATCCGCGCGCCCCGCGCCAGGGCGACAGCGAGTTCCTTCCGTTGGTGCGACGGCTGGGCCGGTTCCTGCCGCCGGATGTGCGCGTGCTCGACATTTTCCGTGCTCCAGCGGGTTTCGATGCGCGGTTCTCGGCGTTGCGCCGGCATTACACCTATCGGCTCTCCACGGCGCCGTACGGCGTGGAACCCCAGGACGCGCGCTACGTGACGGCGTGGCCGCGTCCGCTGGACGTCGACGCCATGGCCGTCGCGTCCCGACACCTGCTGGGGCTGCGCGACTTCGCCGCCTTCTGCCGTCATCGCGAGGGAGCCACCACAATCCGCGACCTGCAGCGGCTGAACTGGTCACGCGAGGGCGACCGCATCACCGCGCACGTCACCGCCGACGCGTTTTGCTGGTCGATGGTCCGGTCACTGGTGGGTGCGTTGCTTGCGGTGGGCGAGCATCGCCGCGAACCTGACTGGTGCGCAACGCTGTTGCAGGCCGAGCGACGTTCCAGCGAGTTCGCGGCAGCACCGCCGCAGGGGCTGACACTCGTCGGCATCGACTACCCGCCGAAGGACCAACTCGAGGCCCGCACCCGGGTGACCCGCGACCTGCGGGTCGTCGACTAGATCCGCGCCGCGATGAAGTCGGCGGCCTGGTTGACCATGCCCGCGTTGATGTAGGCCCGCGCGGCGTGGTCGGGCCAGTTGCCCTCCCAGGTGTTGGGGTCGGCGGGGTTGCAGATCGGATCGGCGCCATGGCACAACTCGATCGTGCGTTCGCTGTAGAGCGGGCTGAAGGTCGTGATCGGTCCGGCCCAGGCCGAGCCGTTGCCGAACAGTGCGACCGCCGCGATGTGGGTGTCCATGCCCGCCGGCAGCGGCTTCTTGAAACCGAACGCCGCGATCGGTGCGGCCAGCACGACGTCGGTGACCGCCGCGCCGAGTGAGTACCCGCCCAGCACCAGCCTGGTGTCGGGGCACCGGCCCGCCATGTCCTGGATGCGTGAGCTCATGTCGTTGGCGCCGATGTCGATCTCGTAGTCCGCGGGATAGTTGACGGCGTAGAGGTTGATGTTCTTGTCGGTCTTGCTGCGCACAGCGCTGATGAGTGCGTTGCCGATCACACCCGCGCCGGGGGACTCGGTGCGCCCGCGCGCGAAGATCAGTTCGGCCTGCGGGCAGGACTGCGCGGCGGCGACGGGCGCCAAGCCTCGGTAGCCAGGCGTTGGCGGTGCGATCAGCCCGGCCACCGCGAGCACTGCCGCCCCGACGAGCAGCAACCCCCGACTTCCCCAACGACGAACTAGATCACGATTCACTCGGCCGATGATAACGGAACATATCGACGCCGACGTCGATCAATTCGCGGACCGGTGGCCTACACCAGGCCTGCCACGAAATTCGCCGCATGGTGTGCCATCCCGGCGCCCACGTAATCGCTGTGGGCGAACGGGTTGCGACCGCGCGAGCAGATCGGGTCGCCGTCGGTGCAGAGATCGATTGCGCGCCCGCCGAAGACCGAGGTGGTGATCGGGTTGCCGAATTTGGTCGCCGGGTTGCCGAACACGGCGACCGCGGCGACCTTCGACACCGCGGTCCCGGGCAGCATCGGGCCCACCGCGCCGAGGCGGTTACCCAGCGGTGGCACCCCGGCCAGCATGTCGACCACGGCCGCGCCCTGAGAGAACCCGCCGAGCACGATCCGCGTCGCCGGACAGGACTGCACGATGTTCGTGACGTAGGCCGCCGCGTCGGCCGCGCCGTCCGCCGCGAGGATGAAGTCGTAGCTGGCCGGGTAGTTCACCCCGTAGGCCGACAGCGTTCGGCTGCCGAGTTGGGTGCGCAGCGCGTCGACGAAGGCTTGGCCGACGCGACCGATGCCGGGTGGCTCCGCGGTGCCCCGCGCAAACACCACGGTCACATCCGAGCAGGGTTGGGCCACCGCAACCGGCGGGGCGACGAGCGGGGCCGCCGCCGTCAGCGCGCCAAGGACGGCGCCGACGAACCGTCGGCGAAGACGCTGGAAGTTCACGGGGTCAGATGATATCGGCGGGACCCGCCAACAAGATCACACCAGGCCGGCGACGAAGTTCGCGGCCTGTTGGACCTGCCCTCCACTCACATAGTCGTTGTGCGCGAACGGGTTGCGGCCACCAGAGCAGATGGGGTCGCCGTCCTTGCACAGGTCGAGCGCGCGGCCTGCGAAAACCGAACTGGTGATCGGGTTGTCGAACTTGGCCGCCGGGTTGCCGAACACCACGACCGCGGCGATGTTGGGCTGCAGGCTGCCCGGCAGCGGCGGCGCCGACCCGATGGAGCCGATCTTGTTGCCCAACGGCGGCACACCGGCCAGCATGTCGATCACCGCGGCGCCCTGCGAGTAGCCGCCGAGCACGATGCGCGTGGACGGGCACTGTTGCGCCATGACCGCGACCCGGTTGGTGGCGTCAGCCGCGCCGTCCGCGGCGGCCAGGAAGTCGTAGGAGGCGGGGTAGTCGACCGCGTACCCGGTGACGCTGCGCCCGCCGGTCTGCTGTCGCAGCGCGTTGACGAACGCCGTGCCGGGGGTGCCCAGACCAGGGGTGTCGTCGGTGCCGCGGGCGAAGATGACCTCGATGTCGGCGCACTGCGAGGTCGGATATCCGGGCCCCGGCAGCGGGCCGGGCTGCGCCATGGCCGAAGGGATGGCCAACGGCAACGGAGCGATGATGAGCGCGGCGACGGCGGCCACCACAGCCGCCGGCCGGCACGAGGCGCGCAGCAAAGTCACGTCGACATACTCACATATCGCGCTGCCGATGGCCTAACGGTTGCTTCTGCTCGACCGGCCCGTCCGGCCAGGTCGCCTCGGCCACCACCGCTGATCGGTCCCCGGCACGCGCCAGCGCCAGCCCGCACAGGACGATCGCGCCGCCGACGGCCTGATTGACCGTGATCGACTGTCCCACCAGCACCCACGCGGCGAGCACCGCGAACATCACCTCGGAGAGCCCGACCAGCGAGGCGAACCGGGGCCGCAGCAGCGCGATGCCCATGATGCCCAGCAGGTAGGCGACCGCGGTGGCCAGCACGCCAAGGGCCAGCACCGGCACCAGCCAGGAGGTCGTCCACCCGGCGACGACGGCATCGTTGGCCGTGAAGGTCAGCGGCATCAGGCCCGTCACGCCGAGCAGCACCACCGTGGCGGTGCCGACGACCAGCCCGCCCGCTGCCAACGTGACCGGGTGCACGGCCGCATCACCGTCGCTGTCGACGTTGGCGGACATCACGAAGTAGCAGGCCGCGCATACGGCGGCCGCCAACCCCCAGCCGACGCCGACGAGGTTGACGTGTGCCCCCGCAAAGACGTTGAGCACCAGCATCATTCCGATGAATGCCAGTACGACGCCGGCCAGCGTGCGGTTGGTCGGCCTGCGCCGGGTCCTGGCCCAGACCCACGCGACGACGAGGATGGGGGCGGTGTACTCGAGCAGCAGCGCGACGCCGACGGACAGGTGCGCGACCGCGTTGTAGTAGAACAGCTGCGCCCCGGCTATCGGGATGACGCCGTAGGCCAGCACCGCCCTGTGGTGCGTCGCCGCCTCTCGGATCCAGCCCGGCCGAACCACGGTGGCGAAGATGGCCAGAACCAGCGCGCCGCCGGCCAGTCGGGCCACCACCGCGGCCGTCGGCGTCCAGCCGGCGTCCATCAGCGATCGGGCGAACGGCCCCGACGAGCCGAACGCGAACGCGGAGGTCAGCGCGAAGAACAGGCCGAGGCGAAAGTGGTCGCCGGCCGGACGTGCGCGGACGTCGTCCACGGCCATGAACACCCCCACCGAAGTAACGAGTAAAATCGTCTTTGGTCATGACGCTAGCGACGAAGGGGATCATGAGTCAAATGCTTTTCAGTCATGACACCGACCTCACGCTGCGGGCCATCTGTGTGCTGGTCAACAGCGACCGGGTGGCAGGCGACCAGCTTGCGGATATGGCCGCGCTGAACGGCTATCTGGACAGGTTCGGCTGGACTGGTCGGCGCGATCATGACGAGGCCGAACTGCGCGCCGTGCAGCGGCTACGGGAGCGGCTCGGCAGGGTCTGGACGGCCGCCGAGGACGAGGAACGCGTCGTCGGCGAGGTGAACGCGTTGCTGAACGACACCCGGGCCGCCCCGTGGCTGACGCGGCATCCGGAGATGCCGGAGTGGCACTTGCATCTGGCGTCCGTTTCCGACCCGCTGTGGCAGCGGATGGGTGCCGAGATGGCGATGGCCCTTGCCGACTTGATCCGGATCGGCGAGTTGCGCCGGCTCAAGACCTGCGCGGCACCTGACTGCGAGGCCGTGCTGGTGGACCTGTCGCGCAACCGGTCGGGCAAGTTCTGCGACACGGGTAACTGCGGCAACCGCCAGCATGTGGCGGCCTACCGACAACGCCGCGCCCGCGGTTCCGACGACGTATCGTGAGATCGCACGATGTGAGGGGGTCGGCATGGGTCTCGAGTTGAAACGGGAATTCGCCTTCTGGGCCTCGCTCAAACCGCCGGTCGACTTCGGTGCCGGACCGCTGGGCCAGAGAATCTACGCCGAAGTCATCGAGGGCGCCGCGACCGGTGAGAGGTTCAACGCCCGCGCCGTCGGTGGCGGTGGCGACTGGATGCTCATCGCGCCGGATGGCTACGGGCGCATCGACGTTCGCGTGCAGTTCGCCACCGACGACGGCGCGCACGTCTACATGCAGTACCTGGGACTCCTCGAGATGAACGAGGTCGTCGCGCAGGCGATCGCGACGGGCAGCGCAACATCGTTTGACGACCAGTACTTTCGGACGACACCGCGGGTCGAGACGGGTGATCCGCGGTACGCGTGGATGGGCCAGAGCGTGTTTGTCGCGCGCGGCAGGCTGCGTGAGGGCTTCGGCGTGGAGTACGAGGTCTTTCGAGCGGTCTAGGGGTCGGCGAGCAGCGCGCGGGCCCGGCCCAGGTCAGGCCACGAACTGTCGGCGGCGAACATCGCCACCGCCTCGGCCACCTTTCGCCGCGCCGCCCCATCACCGCGTTCGGCGTAATCGTCAAGGGCGGCACGCAATGCGAACACCGGCGCACCCTGGTTGCGGGCCAGGTCGAACGCCGCCTGCAGATCCTCGCGGCGGGCGTCGGGATCGACATGCGTGGCGGCCCGCACACGTAGCAGCTCCGCGTCGTAGTAGTGCATCGACGTGTCGTCGGCCAACTGCAGACCGGCGTTTGCCCGTGCGCGCGCCTCGAGGGGCTGGCCGGCCGCGACCAGCAGTCGTGCCGTATGTCCATCGAACGACGGCACGAAAACCGTCGCCCCTAGGGACCGGCCCGCCTGCACCCAGCCGGTCAGCGCCGTTGTCGCCTGCGGTATCTCGGGTGCGTCGAGGCGGCCCGCGGCCAGTGCGGCCGCGGCGGGCACCAGAACGGCGAACGTCGCCCCCAGAGCAGTCCACTGATCGAAGCCGTAATGGTCGGCGCGCTGGAGCATATCGGCGGCCAACTCGCCGGCGCGGTCCAGCCGGCCAGACTCCACGCAGATCCAGATCTGGATGTAGCGCAGGTTGCACATGCTGAACGGGCCCTGCGGAAACTTCAGGTCGCCGGCCCGAATTTCGCTGCGGGCCAACGCATCTTCGGCGCCGTCGAGGTCACCGTGGACCCAACGGGCCAGCGCGAGGCTGCACAGTCCCAACACCACGGGGTCGTGCGGCATGAACCACTCGGCTTCGAGGTCTCGGCTGCCGCGCGCGGTCATCAGGCGATCGGCCTGCTCTTGGCTGGCCAGGGCTGCACCGAAGTCGCCGCGGAACCAGGCCACCGTCGCCGCCCCGCCGAGGTTCTCCGCGCGCCACCACTCGCGACCTCCGTCGACTCCGACGCGCAGCGAATCGACGATCTGTTGTGCGCGTGCGAAATCGGCTCGCGTCACGTAGTAGCTGAACAACGCCATCAACGTGGCGAACAAACCGTCGGCGTGCGGGTCGGTGCCGCACAACGCAAGGCAACGTTCGAAATCCACCACGGCCTGCGTACTGCCCGGTCCCTCGGCGGCGGCGGCGAGAAACCCGCGTCGCAGCCGCAGGTTCATCTCGGTGTGGTCGCGTTCGGCGTCTTGCGGAAGCACCCCGAGCAGGTCCAGAGCGCGCGCGAGGTACCGGCGGGCCTCGTCGAGGGCGCCGCGCTGACGTGCCATGGCGGAGGCCTGCTCGTATGCCGCGATGGCTTCGCGGTCGCGGTGCGCCTCTTCGAATTGCGCTGCGATGACCGGCCAATCCTGTGAGGACGCGGCGATCAGCGCGTCGGCGACCCGGCCATGGAGCCGCTGGCGGATGCTGGGTGGCGGCAGTTCCGCCGCGACTTCGCGCAACAGCTCGTGACGAAACCGCCAGACGTTGTCCCCAGCGGGCTCGAGCACAGTGGCATCGCGCAGGTCGGTAAGCACCCGGTCGAGGTCATCGTCTGCCAACGCGACCACCGAGCGCAGCAGGGCGCGGTCGAACAGCGTGCCGATCGTGGCGGCCGCCTCCACCACCCGGATGGCCGTGTCGCTGGACCGCAGCCGCGCGAACAGCGCCTCGTACAACGTGTCGGGAACCTGTTGTGATTCCACGGTATCGGCCGGCTGCTCTTTGAGCTTGGCCACCACCTCCTCGATGTAGAGCGGCACCCCGTCGCAGCGGCGCCGGACCGTCTTTCGGGCCGCGGCCGGCAGCGCAGGATGCAGCGTCGAGATGAGCGCATCGGTCTCGTCGTCGCTGAGCGGGTTGACCTCGAGCACGCGGTATTCGGCGCGGTCAGGCAGCGACGACCGGTCTCGTGAGGTCATCACCACCAGGACGCGGCCCGGCCCGGCGTCCAGCAGCCTGCGGACCACCTCGGTGGTCGAGGGGTCGAACCAGTGCATGTCTTCGGCGACGACGAGACCGCGCCCGGCGCGCATGCAGGCCATCAGGTAGGTGCCGACGGCGGCGGTGATCTGCTCGTGCAGTTTGCGGCCCTCCGCGGGGGCCGGGTCGTATCCGGTGGCCGGTGATATCCCCAGCACCGGTGCGAGGTTGGGCACCATGACGTCGGGGTTCAAGCCCTGCGCATCGAGCTCGGATCGCAAGACGGCCAGCCGCTCTTCGGGTTTGGAACTGCGGGTGATCCCGCATCGGCGCTCCAGCAGCTTTCGCACGGGGTGCAGGCCGACGTCGGTGTGAAACGGTGACCCGAACAGGTGAAGCACGACATCGTCGGGGCGGTTTGCTCTTTCGACGGCGGCGGCGACAAGCCGGCTCTTGCCGATACCGGGCTCACCGACGAAGGCAATCCCCGTGGGGTTCACGGTGCCTGCCGCGGCCGCATCCAAAGCCGTTTGCAGGCAACCTGTCTCGTACACACGGCCCACCAACGGGCCGGGTGCAACCCCGGTGACTTCACGTTCGCCGATCGGCCGGTAGGGAATGACCTGCGTGTCGATGCCCTTGACGTTGTGCGGTGCGCCCGCCTCGAATTCGAACGTGTCGCGGACCAACCGTTCGACGGCGCCGGAGACCGCGACCGTTCCGGGTTCGGCGATGCTACACATCCGTGCGGCGAGGTTGGCGGCCAGGCCGTACACGTCGTCCTGGGCGATGTCGAGATAGACCAGGCCGCGGTGGATGCCGACCCGGGCGTCGATGCCGAAACCGAACCGCCGCCGTACCCGGTCGGACAGGTGCGCGATGGCCTTGGTGAGGTCCAGGCCCGCCTGTACCGCGCGGCGGACGTCGTCCTCGTGGGCGACGGGATGGCCGAACACGGCGAGCAACCCGTCGCCCTTGGTGTTGCCGATGTGGCCCTCGTAGTGGTTGACGATGCGCAGCACCTCGTCGCGGTAGCTGCCCACCACGGTGCGGTAGGTCTCCGGTTCGGTGCGGGTCGACAGCGCGGTGGAGTCGACCAGGTCGGCGAACATGATCGTGAGGCGGCGCAGCTCACCGTGTTCGACGGGTGCCGCGAGCAGTTCCTCGGCGTCGACGTTGGCCGAATCGACGGCCAGCACCTGCCCGGCAAGGGCGTCGGCGGTTGCCCTGTCACCTCTGTTGATGGCGCTCACCGCGCGATCGAGAAGCTCATCGATCGTCGACCGGCGGCGGACAGGGTCGGTCACCTTCTAATTGTGACTGCCCTACGGCAGGTACAGACCCCGAATGCGGTGGAACCTGCCATGGCCCAGGACCGTGTTGGCTGCCTGCAGGCCCGAGAGCACCGCGGACTCGATACACCCGGAGTTCAGGCCCGAGTCGGTCCAGTCGCCCGCCAGGACGAGGTTGTCGTAGCCGGCCTCATCGGGGCGCAGGCGGTAGTCGTCGGTACCGGGAAGCGACAGCACGTAGCGGTCGGACGGGTCGATGTTCACGCTGACGTGCTGGGTGGCCAGCGCCTCCGCGCCGCGGCGACCTTGTGTGCCGGCCACCAGATGCCAGGCGAAGCCGTCGTCGCGGACCGCGCCGGGCAGGTGCACGCCGACCAGGTTGTCCAGAAAGTTCAGCGTTTCGGCTTCGGCGATCTGCCTGCAGCGCCGGGCGTAGGCGTCCTGATCGATGGTGGGTGACCAGTCGACATCGAGCGCACCGCAGAAGTACGCGACGGTCTGCGGCTGGTCGTCTGCTGGCCACTCCTCGGCCCACAAGGTCTGCGGCATCGACGAAAACGTGTCGATCGGCGGAATGTAGCCGCTGGTCGTGATCGCCGGTGCCGCCAACCCGAGTTCGGCGTGATCGGGCCGCAGCCAGATCTGCAGGCCCTGGGTGGCGATCGTGCGCAGATGCGTGGTCATCTCCTGCCACTCGGGCCGGTCGGCGATCAGCTCCTGCGCCACGACCTCGACCATGCCCAGCGACACGGCGAGCACCACCCGGTCGAAATCGACGCCGCGGCGAAGGACCCGGGTCTCGGCGTCGTCGCGCGAGCCGAAATGTGATTCCAGGTCGCCCAGTCCGTCGCGGGTCTCGAGCTGTTCGGTGAGCGGCCAGTTCGGGAAGACGGGTAGTCCGCGCACCCGGGTCAGCGGCTCGTAGTGCGCCGACTCGTCGGCGAGCCAGACCTGGCGGCCCATGGTGATTGCGTCGACGTACTGGCGGCCACGGTCGAGGTGCAGCGCATCGACACGGTGAAAGAACTCGAATTCGACGCCTCGCCTGCGCAATACCTCGTAGAGCGGGGCCATCACGATGTCCCCCATACCTGCGGTCATCTTCCAGAAGATCGCGCCCTTGTAGGTGAAGAACATCAGCCCGACGAGCAGCATCCCGACCCCGGCCGACACAGTCGGTCGTTCCAGATGGCCCTTCTCGTATCCGAACACCATGTTGTACATGGCGCGCAGCACCGGGAACTCCAGCACCTCCGGATGCGCGCCGTGCCGAAGCACCCAGGCGCCGTAGTCCTCGTCGTTGACGGATCGCAAACCGCGCGGGTCGGTGACCAGACCGTCGGCCAGGACGCCGCGTACGGTCGCGGTCAGCAGCGACAGCAGCGTCCAGGACAACCGATGGTCCGCGCGACGCTCGACGTCGAGGGTGTCGCGGATCGCGTCGAGCGCATGGGCGAGCACGCCCGCCGCGGCACCGTTGACGGGCTGAGGGTCGGCCAGCGCGATCAACGCGGCCAGCACGGCGCGCTGCACAGCGTCCAAAGTCCGCTCGGGCGCGGGTATTTCGGCAGTCACCGACATGGTCAGGCCGGCCTCGCCCATCGTCCGCAGGGAGTCGGCGAAGTCGAGTATCAGTTGCAGGGCACGTTCGACGAACTGCGTCACGGTCATCTCAGCAGCCGCGGCTCCGGTTTCGCTGGGTTCGCCGGGCAACTCCTCGTTACCGGTGAACCGGCCCAGCCACAACCGCCATTCGCCCTGCCACCGGTCGGTCGCCCCGACATCGTTGGCCGGGATGAAGGCCTGATCCCAGGTCTGGATGGGCGCCGACGGGTCGGTGCCGGCACGGTCCAGTTCGACGTAGCACTGGCGGATCAGCGTGAACGCGTTCTCGTAGGAGCCGATCCACACGTGCAACCCGTGTTCTTCGATGCGACCGTGCTCGCCGCGGCTGGACGCGCCCTTGCCGCCGAGACGCCAGCCTCGTTGGTAGACGGTGATCGACTCGAAGCGATCGCGCCACCCCGGCTCGCTCAAACGCCACGCGGCGGTCAGGCCCGCCATACCCCCGCCGAGGATGGCGATGCGTTCCTTCGTACGGGTCACCCGAACGGGTTTGTCACAGTGGAATTTCGACGTCGACCGTCTGGACGACGACGTCTTTGGCGTTGACCACCTCGACCGCCCCGACGTACAGCCCGCTGATCAACCCGGCCGGATGCGCGCTGAGGTAGAACTCGGTCTGTCCATCCTCGAGCAGGCCGCCCGGTGCCTCTTGGCCGGTCTTGTCGTCGATACGGACAAAGAATTTCAAATGGCTGTCCGGAATGGGATCGACCGTTCCCGGCCGCATGAGGCCCGGTGCCTTGACTTTGAGTGTGCGCTTGCCAATTCCGCCGGCCAGGTAAGTGTCGGAGCTGACCGCGGTCTTCTCGAACGGCGCCGGGCCGATCAAGGCGGTCTCGGCCAATTCGGTCCCGCCCAGCAGTGCGACGTCGGCCAGCTTGACCATCGCCCTGGCCCAGGCGGTCGGACTGTTCGGGTTCTTGTCCAACAGGTCGGCCGTCTCCTGGGCCACTGCGCTTGTCTGCCGCAGCATCCGGCGGCTGATCGACTCCATCGCGTCGGCGACAAGCCTGCGCCCTTCCGCGGCGTCCTGGTCCTGCGGTGTGCTCGGGGCGTCCACGCCCAACACGTCCTTGGTGACCTGTAGGCCGCCGGTCAACGTGAGATCGACCATCTTCATGTAGGAGTCGATCAGCTTGGCCGCGGTGAAGTTGTCGACGTCGGCGGCGTCTGCGATCGCCCCCTTGGCGATCACCCTGGCCTGGTCGACGACGTCTTTGGCGGTTTCGGTCAGCCGTTGGGCGATGACGCTGGGTTCGTCCATCGTCTTCTCCTTCTCACCTCAGGGGGTGGGTGCCTTGGGGCGGAAGTTGTCTGTCGCCGTGTCGAAGGCTTCCTTGGGTGCGGTCTTGATTTCGCTGACCGCCATGTCGTTCAGCTCGTTGAACTCGGTGAGATCGATACCGTCTTGCCACCGGTCGGCGAACTCCTCGGCGAAGTCGCCTGCAAACGTCAAGCGCCGCTTGATCAATTCAGTTGTGTCACGGCAATATTCGTCGCGCAGATCGGCGGGAATCGCGGGGACGATGACGGGCCACGTGGTCGAGGTGTCCGGCGGCGGCGGATTGGGTCCGGGCTTGGAGCTGCTGAACGGCGTCGCCGGGTTGGTGTACTTGGCGGCGTGATGGAACATGTCGGAGGCGTTGGTGGCCCAGCCGAACGATTCGGCGAGCTTGGTCATCGCGGTCGCGCTCATGCCGCTGATCAGCAACTGTTTGCTGGTGCGCACTTTGACGCCCTTGTCCGGTTGCCCGGCGACGGCGGGTTTTATCCAGATGTAGCCGTTGTCGACAAGCACCAACTTGTCGGTGTTGGTCCGGTCGGCGTCCAAGTCGTAGTTGAGGATCAACCCGCCCTGGTGTTCGGCCTTCCAGAACTTCAGCCCGGTGTTGAGGGCATACCGGTCGCAATCGCCGCTGACGGACTCGCGGATCCGTGACCAACCGTAGGGGTCGGGTGGATTTACCGGTTGCATTTCGCAGAAGAACTCTTTGTAGAACAAACTCCAGTTGACCGGCTCGATAACGGATTTCAACTTGTCATAGCTGATGTCCGGCCATTCGGCCGTCGTGGTGACGACGCTGCAGTACTCGCGCTTGACCTTCCGCAGCATCGAGGTGCTCTGCATGGACGCCACGGAGGTGGCAAGCGTTCCCGACATCATCTGCAGCTGGTCCCAGAAGTCCTCGAGTTCGTTCACTCGGGTCTCCAGTACTGAGCCGGCGAGTTCGGCGGCGACCTCCCGGCCGACCCTTCGGGCTCCGCGCCCATCGGGATCCTCGGCCGGCGAGGCGGCGATCATCGCCGCGAGCAGGCCCGGTTCCTCCATGGGCCCGACGCCGGCCAGCGCCAGGCGATCCAACACGTACCCGGCCACGATGGCCCGGTATGCCCACGTGGGCTGCAGCGGGTCGTTGTCTTCTGCGGTGAGGTCTGCGACCGCGTCGCGGAGATTGTCGGCGGTGACCCGCTGCTCGCCGGTGCGGTGGTCATCGAAATAGCGAAGAAGTTCCCCGTACCAACCGCGTTCGCCGGCGCTGCCGGTGAGCCCGGCGAACTGGGTCGTCATGGCGCGCAGGCTTTCGCGGTCCTCGGTGCTGCTGGTCGTGGCGTCGTTTAAGGCGGTGAGTCCCTGGGTGATCGCGCCGTACAGGGCCAAGACGGACTGTCGTATAGCCATTGCCCCGCCTCTCGCTATCAGACGATTTAGCATACCGTTGTGCGGCCCCGTCGCCGGGCCGATTTCGGGGAGGATTTCGGGTGGTCAGCGACCAGATTCGAGACGACGGGAGCATCGCCGACCTGCCGTGGGCCGCAGCGTTCGACCCGGCCGCCAACGCCCGGGTGCTGAGCTCGGTGCAGGCCCGCGGGTTTCGAGCCGCCACCGAGGTCGTCAACCGGTTCGTCCGCATCGCCGAGGAGGGGTTGGAAGGCGGTGGCGGCGCATCGGACGGGCCGGCCGCGACGCCGCCGGGCCATGACGTGGATCGGGTGCTGTCGGCGTGGCAGAAGCTCGCCGATCAGCTCACCCGGTCGCTGACCGGGGCGGGAGCAACCACGCAGACCGACGAGGCCACGCTCGATCTGGCGAACGCCACCTCGGCCGGGCAGCTTTGCCTCGACGCCGAGCAACCCGGTGCGGTCTCGTCGGAGGTGTGGCTGCACAACGGCGGCGCGGTCGACATGGGCAAGGTGCGGCTGCGGTGCAGTGATCTGCTGTCGCACGACGGCGGCGTCATCGCATCGGACATGGTGCGCTTCGAGCCCGACGCGGTGCCGATGTTCGCCCGGTCCAGTCGCGGGGTGACGGTGGAGATCGACGTCGGCGACGACGTCGCACCGGGCTGCTACCGCGGCACGCTTCTGGCCGACGGGCACGCCGACGTCTGGCTGCCGATCGCACTGATCGTGCGTGCCCCCAGCGCATGACGGACGCCGCGCAACGGCAAGACCTGATCACCGAGGTCGAGAGCCGGCTTCGCCGGGTGGCCCGCACCGTGCGACGCTCGATGCTGGACGCGATGCCCGACGGCGAACCCGTCCAATGGTTGTACGGGCCGATGCGTGAATATCCGTCGCGGCCCGGCAAGGCCCTTCGGCCCGCGTTGTGTCTTTCGGCAGGCCGGGCGTTCGGCGGTGATCCGAACGATCTGCTGGGTATCGCGGTGGCAATCGAGCTGTTGCACAACGCTTTTCTCGTACATGACGACATCGCGGACGGCAGCGAGATGCGCCGAGGCCGGCCGACGCTGGCGGCGGCCCACGGCATGGCGGCCGCGCTGAACGCCGGTGACGGGCTGGCGATCGTGGCGAGCCAGGTGCTGCGGCGCGCGACCCGGCGGCTGGACCGTGATCTCGCCGACCTGGTGTGGGGTGAGTTCGACACCATGGCGTTGCGCACGCTGGAAGGCCAGGCGACAGAGGTGGGTTGGCAGCTCGACAACGTCGAGAACGTCACCCCAGAGGACTACCTCAACCTCATCATGCATAAAACCTGTTGGTACACCACCATTCACCCGTTGCGGGTGGGTGCCATCGTCGGCTCTCGGGGGACCGCGGAGCTCACCGGGCTGGTCCGGTTCGGCTTCCATTTCGGTGCGGCGTTTCAGATCCGCGACGATCTGCTGAACCTGCTGGGCGACGAGCACACGTACGGCAAGGAGATCCTCGGTGACCTCTTCGAGGGCAAGCGCACCCTGCCGCTCGTGCATCTGCTGTCCGCCGCTGCCGACGCCGATCGCGAGCTCGTGCGCGATCATCTTCGCCGGACCAGGGCGCAACGTTCCGTCGAGACCGTCCGCACCATCCGGGCGCTGATGGACGACTACGGCAGCATCACGTTCACGAGCGAATACGCCGAGGGGATCCTGCTGGTCGCCGAGGAGTACTTCGAGCAGGCGTTCGCCGACGCCCGCCCGGGATCTGATCTCGACTTCTTGCGTGCCCTGGTGCCCTACGTGTGGGCCCGCTGGCGTTAACTTGGTGCGACTCGCACGTCCGCCCGGCCGATAGGCTGATCGCGGGGGAGGCATGGTTGGCGAGCCGACGAGCAGACTGCAGATCAGCGGATACCGTTTCCTGGTGCGCCGGATGTCGCACGCCCTGGTCCGCGGTGACGTTCGGATGCTCGACGATCCGCTGCGTGCACAAGCGCTTTCGCTGACGGCGGGCTGCGTGCTGGCGGTCATCGCCATCGCCGCCTGCGCGGTCCTGGCGGTCCTGGCGCCCAAGGGCGCGTTGGGCAGCGCACCGATCGTCATGGTGCGTGACTCCGGCGCGTTGTACGTGCGGATCGGTGACACCATGCACCCGGCGCTCAACCTCGCCTCGGCCCGGCTGATCGCGGGCACGGCGGCCACTCCGGAACTGGTCAGCGCATCGGCCGTCGACCGTGCGAAAAGGGGTGCGCTGGTGGGTATTCCCGGCGCCCCGAACACCTTGTCGTCGCCGCTGGATGCGCAGGAGTCCAACTGGACGGTGTGCCAGGACGCCGCATCGACGACCACGCTGCTCGTCGGCGCGGCTACCGAAGGCATGGATGTGGGCCGCAACGCTCTGGTCGTCGCGGGGGGAGAAGGCGCCGCGGCGACCTACCTGCTCTACGACGGGGTGCGGGCACGGGTGGACCTGCGTAACCCCGCCGTGGTTCGTGCGCTGCAACTCGACGGTGTCGAGCCCCGCATCCTCTCCCGGGCATTGCTCGACGCGGTCCCGGAGGTCCCCGCACTCACCGTGCCCGCCATCGCGCACGCCGGCGCAGCGGGGCCGGCCAGGCTGCACGGGATCGCCGTGGGCACGGTCGTCCGTCTGCCGCAGGCGGATTCGACCGAGTACTACGTCGTGCTCAGCGACGGTGTGCAGCGCATCGGTGCGGTCGCCGCCGATCTCATCCGGTTCACGTACGCTGCGGGCCGGCCCGACATCACCACCGTCGAGCCGGGAGTGATCGGAACCGTGCCCGTCGTCGACGACCTTCCCGTCGGCCGATTCCCCCAACGCGGTGGTGTGGCCGACGACCCTGTGTTGTGTACGCTGTGGAGCTGGTCGGCGTCGGCGGAACATGCAGTTGTGGTAGGCAATTCGCTGCCGAGGCACGACGCCGATGCGGCCACGACGCTGGCGCAGGCCGACGGTGCCGGGGCTGGCATCGACCGTATCTACCTGCCGCGCGGGCGCGCAGCCTACGTGCGCGCATCCGGTGTGACGGGGGCGGGCGCCGACACCGGTGCGCTGTACTACGTCGACCCCTCCGGGGTGGCGTTCGGCGTGCACGACGAGGACGCCGCCAAACGGCTCGGGCTGTCCGGTCCGCCGGTGCCTGCGCCGTGGCCGGTGCTGGCCAGGCTCCCACGGGGACCGGAGCTCAGCGTCGGGGCGGCGTCAATCGTGCGCGACACCCTCGGGTCGCCGTCGTAACCACGCCACCGCGACCACAACCGCCGACACCACAACACAGATCACCGCACCGCGCACGGCGATGTGTGCGGGCCGTTCGTCCGGTGGGTTCACGGCGGGGACCGACACCCGGCGTGGCGACGGCGCGTCGGCAGCGTACGGCTGGGCGGGACCGCCGGTGACCGCGGCAACGGGATCGACAACCCCATGTCCGACCACCGGATCCCATCCGGCGGCGGGATGACGCGCGGTGCCCTCGATGCGTGCCATCACCTGTCGCGCCGTCAACTCCGGTGAACGTGACCGCAGCAACGCGGCGATCCCGGCCACGACCGGGGCGGCGTAACTCGTGCCTGCGATCGGCGTCGCGCCGCCGGGCGCGGGCAGCTCGGCGACGACACCCTCGCCGTCGGGATCCAACGACACCACCCCTTCGCCGGGTGCGGCGACGTCGACCCACGGGCCCGCCAGGCTGAAGTCCGACGGCGCACCGTTGGGACCCACCGAGCCGACCGTCAGCACGTAGTCGTCGTACCAGGCGGGGCTGACCACCACCTGCACACCCGCCCAGTCGGGTCGGCCGGTCCGCGCGGAATCCACCGGGTTCTGCTGGGGGCATTGTCCGGTGCCACCGACGTTTCCGGCAGCGGCCACCACGACGGCGTTCTTCACGTCGACGGCGTACGCCAGCGCCGCACCGAGAGCGCGGTCGTCCAGCACGTCCTCGGCGGGCAGGCAGGCCACCGTGGACACGTTGATCACGGTGGCGCCCATATCGGCGGCGGTGCGGACCGCCGTGGCCAGGGTGTCGACGTCGCCGAACCCGGAACCGGTCGGCTCGTCGACGGCACGGAACTTGCTGCTGGACTGGCGGATACCCAGGATCGTCGCGTCGGGCGCGACGCCCCGAAAGGTGTTGCCGTCACCGGGTTCTGCGGCCGCTCCGACGATACCGGCCACGATCGTGCCGTGACCGTCGCAATCCTCGGTGCCGTCACCGGTCGAGACGTAGTCGCCGCCCGGGATGAGGTGGGGCAGCAGGCGGTGCCGCGTCACCCCGGTGTCGATGACCGCGACGGTCTGACCGGCGCCGCGGGTCAGCGTCCAGACCGACGGCAGGTCAAGGGCGTCGAGTTGGGCCGACCCGGTGTCCTCGGTGGACTGCGCGGTGGACACACACGGCTCTTGTTGCCGGGTGGGCTGCGGTGGTGCGGGTGACGTCGCCCTGGGCAGCAGCGAGTCATCCACCGGCGGTGGGTTCACCGCTGCTGCAGGCGATGCCACGCACACCGGTGAAACGGCCAAGAGCACCGCCAACAGCATCCTTGCCTGCGTCATAGCAGACCCGTCGCCCGCACCGCCCCGTACACTCCGGCGACCCAGCAGGCCAACGGCACCACCGCTGCGACAGCGACATATTCGATGACGTCGACGATGCGCTGCACCACGGGACCGGCCGTCAGGCCCAACAGTCGGCTCAGCCCCGCGACGCCCGCCAACCCCACCAACGGGCTGAGCCAGTAGACTTGGCCGGGTACCGCGACCGTAGCCATCGCGAAAAACAGTGCTGCCGTGGCGATCCCACCGAGTCCCAGAGCGGTGCGCCGAGCCGAAACCGCATGGGTGCGGGTCCGCAGCAGCAGCACGACGGCGACCGCGGCGACGAACGCCACGCTCGGCGGTGCGGCGTCGAAGGTGAGTACCGCGCAACCCACCGTTGCAGATGTCGTGGCGCCGACAACCAGTCCGGTAAGCACGTGCTGGGTCGACATCACCCGGAAGGCGTCGGGCACCGGCTCGGCCAGGTCCGGCGGCGAGGGTCCGATGCCGGTGACGATCATCGACATACGCGGCGCCACCGTCAAAGCAAGCAGCGACCCGCACGCGAGCAGGGCGCCGACGGCAGCCGGTTGAAGACGCCACGCGACAGCGACGCCAGTCGCCGTGGCGAGCAACGCCGCGGCGGCGGCGATCGCCGTCAACCACATGACGGCGCAGCGCGTCAGGCGCAGCAGCACCATGGACATCGACATCGCCGCCGCAGATGCCAGCAGCAGATGCGCTGCGGCCGGACCGGCAGGAACTGCGACGAAACCCGCTGCGGTCGAGTACATCACCGCCGACACGCTCAACGTCGCACCCACCGGCCCATCGGTATGTGTCCGGTCCACCATGGCCGCCGTCAGCGCGGCAGCGGCGGCCATGCCCACCGCCGTGGCAAGGCGGGCAGTCATCGGGGCGGCCGCCCAGCACAGCGCCGCGGCGGCAACGGCTGCCGCGACCACAGCGCCCGCGACGGGGAGCAGCGCGGTGGGCTCGGCGGCGTTGGTGAGCCGCGCGGCGACGTGGCTGACGTCGCAGGGTACCCACACCGGCTCGGGTGGGGCGACGGTGGTGAGCAGCAACGTCGCCCCGTCGTCGACGTCGTTCTGGTCCAGCGTCATCGATTCCTCGAGCGGGTGGCCGTCGATGCGGAACAGCCGCCAGCGAGAGCCTGCCGTCGCTGCGTCCTCGCCGCGTGCCAGCTCCACAATCGACGGCATCAGCTGACACAGGTGCGTGTTGCGCGGCAGTGCGAGGTCCACCTCTGTGAAGGCATCGTCATCGCCGTCGTGCTGAACCGTTAGCCGGCATAGCGCATTTCGCACCGCATACCCCCGAAATCCCACCGTGCACAGTCACCGTAACCCCGCTCGCGGATGTGGGTGCGCGGCAAATTCCGGGGTTGTGGATGGAACCGGGACGCCACCCGCGACGTCCAACGTTCGATGGAGTTTGTCCGAGGGACGCGACTTCCGGTGCCACCGATGGCATCCGGAGATCTGGCCGTTGAGGCGCCGCCGCAGGCGCCCAAGGCGGTGCCGGTGAACCCGGTTGCCCGCCTGATGCCGCTTGCCATGCTGGTGGCCGCGGTCGGGATGATGGCCTTCTACTTCACGTCGGGCGCAGGGTCGGCACGCAACCCGATGTTCCTGTTCTTCCCGGTGATGATGCTGGTGTCGGTGCTCGGCAGCGTCGCCTACGGTGCACGCGGCGCGAACCACTGCGCCGAACTCAACCGGGACCGGCAGAGCTATCTGCGCTATCTCGACGCGCTTGACGTTGCGACCAGCCAAGTCGCCCACGACCAGCATCGGGCGCTGTGGTGGAGCCATCCGGATCCGGATGCGCTGTGGACCCTCGTCGGCGGCCCGCGGATGTGGGAGCGCAGACCCGGGGATGCCGATTTCGGTCGTGTCCGGGTCGGGACCGGCCACCAACCGCTGTGCACCGCGTTGGTGCCGCCCACCCTGGGAGCCGCAGAAGAGCACGATCCGCTCACCGTGGCCGCGATGCGCCGGTTGATCCGGCAGCGGTCCACCATCACCGACGTACCCGTCGTCGTCGCCCTGCGCGAACATTCCGTGCTCAGCGTAGAGGGCGATGTCAGCGCCGCCCGCGCGCTGATGCGGGCGATGGTCTGCCAGCTTGCGGTGAGCCACGGTCCGGACCACCTTGCGATCGCCGCGGCGGTCAGCCCCGAGACGTGTGACGAGTGGGACTGGCTCAAATGGCTGCCGCACCACCAGCATCGCCGCGAGGTTGACGCCGTCGGACCGTTGCGGCTGGTGTACGGCAGCCTCAGCGAAGCCGTTGATGCCGCGCCGGATTGGACCCTGGTGATCGCCGACGGCGGCGCCATAACGGGTTTCGACCCGACCCGGTGCGACGGCCGGATCACCGTCGTCGATGTCGGTGCCACGCTGGCCGCAGCCGCGAACGGGTTGCGCGTGGATATCGACGCACTCGCGTATCCCGATGCGCTGACGTGCACCCAGGCGCTCACGTGTGCGCGACGGTTGGCGCCCTACCGCCTGGGCGTGCCGTCCGACGGGGCGCACCAATCGAACCCGGGCCGCGGCTGGCTGGACCTGATGGGGATCGACGATCCGACCCGCATGGACATCGACCGGCAGTGGGCTTCGAGCGGTGGCAGGGTCATCGAGGCGGTCCCCATCGGAGTCGCACAGGACGGCGCGCCGGTGCGTCTGGACATCAATGAGGCCGCGCAGAACGGCATGGGTCCGCACGGGCTGTGCGTCGGGGCGACGGGTTCCGGCAAATCGGAGTTCCTGCGGTCGCTGGTGCTTGGCATGGTCGCGGCGCATCCGCCCGAGGCGCTGAACCTGGTGTTGATCGACTTCAAGGGCGGCGCAACGTTTCTGGGATTGGACCGGCTCCGGCACGTCGCCGCGATCATCACCAACCTCGCCGACGAGGCGCACCTGGTCACCCGGATGAGCGACGCGCTGGTAGGCGAGATGCACCGCAGGCAGGAATTGTTGCGGTCGGCCGGGGGATTCGCCAACGTGGCCGACTACGACCGCGCCCGCGCGCAGGGGAGACCGCTTGGGTCGTTGCCCGTCTTGTTCATCGTGGTCGACGAGTTCTCCGAACTGCTGAGCCACCATCCCGACTTCGCCGAGTTGTTCGTGGCGATCGGACGGCTGGGCCGCTCGCTGGGCATGCACTTGTTGCTGGCCAGCCAGCGGCTCGACGAAGGCCGGTTGCGCGGCCTGGAAACCCATCTCTCCTACCGGATCTGCCTGAAGACGTTCTCGGCAGGCGAATCCCGCGCCGTACTCGGAGTCCCCGACGCCTACCACCTGCCGAGCAGCCCTGGTGCGGCCTACCTCAAGACTGCGGCCGGTGACCTGACCCGGTTTCAGACGGCGTTTGTGTCCGGCGTCGTCGACACGGCGGCCGTCGCACCCCGGTCAGTGTCGCCGCGACGGTTCACCGCCGCGCCGGTGTCCGCCCCCGAAGCCACCGCGGCCGACGTCGCACGCCGCCGTCGGCGCACGGTGCTCGATACGGTGGTGGATCGGCTGGCCGGGCACGGTACCCCCGCACACCAGGTCTGGTTGCCGCCGCTGACCACCTCACCCACGCTGGACATGCTGGTGACTGGCGATCTGCGCGGATTGCGGGTGCCGATCGGATTGGTGGACCGCCCGTTCGAGCAACGCCACGACGTGCTGACCGTCGAGTTGTCCGGTGCGGCTGGAAATGTGGCGATCGTCGGGGCGCCGCGGTCCGGGAAGTCGACGGCGCTGCGCACGATGATGCTGGCGCTGGCCGAGGCGAACGATCCCGCAGAGGTCGGCTTCTACTGCCTGGATTTCGGCGGCGGCGGCCTGTCGTCGCTGCGTGACCTGCCACATGTGGGTGCGGTGGCAGGTCGGCGCGACCTCGATCTGTGTCGTCGCACGGTCGCGGTGATGCAGTCGGTGATCCGGGCCAGGGAAGAACGGTTCCGCCGGCTGGGCATCGATTCGGTGGTCGACTATCGGGCGCGACGGGCCGCCTGCGACCCGGGGGTGCGCGAAGACCCGTTCGGTGACGTCTTCCTGGTGGTCGACGGATGGGCCACCCTGCGCCAGGAGTTCGACGCGCTCGAAGCGCCGATCACCGCGCTTGCCGCACAAGGGCTTTCCTACGGCGTGCACGTGGTGTTGACCGCATCGCGGTGGGCGGAGCTGCGGCCCGCGCTGAAGGATCAGATCGCCACGCGCATCGAGTTGCGGCTCGGCGAACCGGCCGAGTCGGAGATGGACCGCAAACGCGCCCGCCAACTGGGCGCCGCGGGGCCCGGGCGCGGAATCACCGGGGACGGCCGCGAGATGCTGATTGCGTTGCCGCGGTGGGACGGTCACGCGACACCCAGCGGCCTCGGTGAAGCCGTGGCTGCCCGTGTCGCGCGGCTGCGCGACCGGTACGGCGGACGGTGCGCACCACCCGTCGAGCTGCTGCCCAGCCGCATCGAACTGTCCGACCTCGTAGCACGCACCAGACCCTCGGCCGCGCACCTTCTCATCGGCATGGGCGAACGTGAACTGCAACCCGTGACCGTCGATTTCGCGGCGCAGCCGCATCTCCTGGTACTCGGGGAGGCCGAGTCGGGTAAGACGGCCCTGCTGCGTCTGCTGTGTCACCAGATCGTCTGCGGCGCAAGTTCTGAGGAAGCGCAGGTCGAGATCATCGACTTCCGCCGTGCGCTGCTCGGCGTCGTGGAATCCGAACACCTCGCCGGTTACGCCGCATCGCCGGCGGCGCTGACGTCACGGGTGCCTTCACTGCTGTCCCGGTTGGAGGCGCGGATGCCGGGGGCGAACGTCACACAGCAGCAACTGCGCAGCAGATCGTGGTGGTCGGGCCCGCAGATCTACGTCGTCGTCGACGACTACGATCTGGTCGTCACGTCGACGGGAAACCCGTTGACGCCGCTTGCCGATCTGCTGCCGCACGCGAAAGACCTCGGCCTGCATCTCATCGTCGCGCGCCGGTCCAGCGGCGCCGCGCGGGCGATGTTCGACCCGCTGCTGACCCGACTGCGTGAGCCCGGTTGCACCGGGCTGATGTTGAGCGCGGATCCCGAGGAGGGTGTGCTGCTCGGAGCCGTCCGGCCGACGTCGCTGCCGCCGGGTCGGGGAACGTTGATCACCCGCGGCGACGCCCGTCAGCTCGTCCAGGTCGCCTGGGTCGACCCGCCGTGAGCCAAACCGTCATCGAAGTGGGCCCCACCATGATCAGCGGCCCCAACACCGCTCCCGCAGAATGGGTTTCAGTCGCGCTGGAGTGCATCGACGACGATCTCGCACTGCTCGACGAACAGCTGATATCGGTACAAGACCTGTGGCAGGACGTCATCCGGGTGGTCGGCGGTGACGAACCCGACACGCTGGTTGTCGTCTGCCCGACGTGGTGGCCGTCGTCGCGCACGGGCCGCATCCAAGCGGCCGCGCAGGCAGTGGCCGCGACCGTCATCATGCTGCAGCGCACCGCTCTGCTCTGTCAGGCCGCCGCGCCACGGGCCACGATCGTCGAGTCGGCAGGCGACCTCGTCGTCGTCACACACCCCGATGAGCAACCGCTCGTCCTCGCCCGACAGGGCGACGTGGCCACGACCTCACAAGCGGTGGCCGCGGCGATCGGCAGATCGACCGTTGTGCTCATCGACGCACCGGACCTCGACCCCCTTGCCGCACGGTTGACCCGCCTCTTGCGCGACAACGGGATCGAGGTTTCCGTCGCGAGCGAAGACGCGGTCCGTCGTGCGGGGTCGCGATCGCGGCAGAGCGCCGAGGACACCCCGCCCGTGGCCACGCGGCGCGAGCGGCGCCCTCGGACGGCGGCGACGCTCATCGGTGTGGTGTCGGCAGCCGCGGTGGCCGTCGGCGGGATCGCGGCGCACGACGAGGCGACACCGACCGCGCTGCTGGTGGAGGGTCGGGTGGGCATGGTCGTGCCAGCCGACTGGCCGGTGCGACGGGTGACGTCCGGACCCGGGTCGGCACGGGTGCAGATCGCGTCCCCGACGCACGGCGACGTCGCCCTTCACCTCACGCAGTCCGCCGGTGGGCCCGACCCCGGGCTCGCCGCGACGGCAGACGCGCTGCACGCGGCGCTCGACGAGGAAACCGACGGCGTCTTCGCCGACTTCCGGCCCGTCGATCACCGGGCGGGCCGAGACGCGGTGACGTACCGAGAGATACGACCGAACCACACCGTGATCTGGGTCGTGCTGGTCGACGGCTCCGTGCGCATCGCGATCGGCTGCCAGAGCCCGATCGGAGGCGAACACCTGGTGCGTGAGGTCTGTGACCAGGCGATCCGTTCCGCCCATGCGGTGCGCTGAAGAAAGTTCGGTGGGGATGGAACCGAACCGGCGGCACGTGCGTCGAACTTCATAACCGCACGATGAAAGGAAACCCATGACGACACCCGCAGGCGGCGCGCTCAACACCGACTTCGACCTGATGGCCGCCGTCGCCGACAAGACCGATGCCCGCAACGACGAGATCCGGGCGTTTCTGCAGTCGTTCATCGGGCAGATGAGCAGCGTGCCGCCGTCGGTGTGGGGCGGGGTGGCCGCCCTCCGGTTCAGGGACGTGGTGGACCGGTGGAACACCGAATCGCTGAAGCTGCACACCGCGCTGGCGCGGATCGCCGAGACCATCCGGCAGAACCGGCAGACGCTGGCCGAATCCGCCGACAGCCACGCGCAGCGCCTCGGCGCCGTCGGCACGGAACTGTGAGGGCTCGGACATGGAGCACACGCTTTCCTACAACTTCGGCGAGATCGAGTACACCGTGCGACAGGAAATCCACGCCACGTCGGCGCGGCTGAACGCGGCGCTGGACGATCTGCGCGCCCAGATCGCGCCGCTGCAGGAAATCTGGACGCGGCAGGCCGCACAGGCCTACCGCGTCGAGCAGGCCCGCTGGCAGCAGGCCGCCGGGGCGCTCAACGACATCCTGTTCCACCTGGGTAACGCGGTCCGCGACGGCGCCGACGACGTCGCCGCCACCGACCGCAGCGCCGCCAACGCCTGGGGCGCCTGACCCCGCTAGACTCTGTGCGGTCCCGCATTCGGAGGGGAGCCGAATCGGGACCGCACAGTGCCCCCCGGGGGCGTTTTGACCTGCGATGACGCTCGCGGGTAAGCTGCCTCGTTGGCGTGCGGAACGCCGGGCCTCGGGTCAACGTCGGTCGCCGAGGGCTTACCCACCGCAACCGCCGTGACCGGCATCAGGGAACCCGAGAAGAAGAGGTATGCGCTGTGCCTACGTACACGCCGAAGGCGGGTGACACCACGCGTTCGTGGTATGTCATCGACGCCACCGACGTGGTGCTCGGCCGGCTCGCCGTCGCGGCAGCAAATCTGTTGCGCGGCAAGCACAAGCCGACATTCACGCCGAATGTCGATGGTGGTGACTTCGTCATCGTCATCAACGCCGAGAAGGTCGCCATCAGCGGCGACAAACTGCAGAAGAAGTTCGCGTACCGCCACTCGGGTTACCCCGGCGGTCTGCGCAAGCGGTCGCTCGGTGACGAGATGGAAAAGCACGCCGACCGGGTCGTCGAGAAGGCGATCCTGGGCATGATTCCGCACACCAAGCTCGGCCGCCAGATCCAGAAGAAGCTGCGCGTGTATGTCGGGCCGGAGCATCCGCACACCGCCCAGCAGCCGATTCCGTACGAGATCAAGCAGGTGGCCCAGTGACTCAGCCCGTTGAGACGACCCCCGAAACCGACGCCACCTCGGCCGCGGCCGAGACCGAGGCCGCCCCGCGTGAGCCTGTGGTGATCGACCGCCCGATCCAGACTGTCGGCCGCCGCAAGGAGGCCGTGGTGCGGGTGCGCCTGGTGCCCGGCACCGGCCAGTTCCACCTCGACGGGCGCAGCCTCGAGGCCTACTTCCCGAACAAGGTGCACCAGCAGCTCATCAAGGCTCCGCTGGTGACCGTGGATCGGCTGGAGAGCTTCGACATCTATGCCCACCTCGACGGTGGCGGCCCGTCCGGTCAGGCCGGCGCGCTGCGGCTGGCGATTGCGCGGGCGCTGATCCTGGTGCAGCCCGAGGACCGGCCGGCGCTGAAGAAGGCCGGCTTCCTGACCCGTGATCCGCGGGAAATCGAGCGTAAGAAGTACGGCCTCAAGAAGGCCCGCAAGGCGCCTCAGTACAGCAAGCGCTGATCGACTGTTCGTCAAGCCGCCGGATACGCACTGCGTATCCGGCGGCTTGTTTTTGCGGTCGAACTGCAGAAACGGACGAAGCGTCGAGTTCGGTTCGAAGTCTGAGGCTCGGGCGGCGGAGGCGCGCGCCGCCGAGCAGCCGCTGAAGGCTCAGAACCAACCAGATAACGTCCACCGCTGGCGTCCGTACCCCGGACGCGGGCGGTGCGTCGTTTGGCGGACAGGCCATCGAAAACTTCTTTGCCGTCTCGGTAAACCGTGGAGCGAATGTGCAATCGCGCCTATTCGTGCGACGACGGCAGATCATCAGCCCTATCAGCTAATTAGGTCGTCTCCGCCTACTTACGGATACGAAAATTGATTCGCCGATTTCTGTTTAGCTCCCGCCCCCTGAGGAACCACCTCCGTGGAAGCACGGATGCTGCACGCAGGGCGGTCCATTGCCGCCACCGGCGGGACGTCAGTAGCCGTCGGGGGGCCGGGCCGCTGCTTTCGAAACGAGAATGGAGTGAACATGAAGAGTCACCTGACGCGCTTGCTGGCCGTTGTGGTCAGCGCCGCGATGTTGGTGCTGGTCGGGGGTGTGACTGGCGGAGGGACCGCAGCAGCACAGCCACCAGGCGTCGGCAAGAAGAATGTCGTCCAGGTGCAGGGAACGGGCCCGAACGGAGTGAAGTTCAACGGCCAGTTTGTTGCAACCGCCGCCAAGGAAGTAGCCCAGCAGTCCGGTCCGGCCACGGCCGATGCCAACGGTGCGACGTCGTCGAACACCGGCATCGCACTGACTGGCCAGCTCATCGGCAAGCTGGTCTCGCCGGGGCAGCCGCAACCCGGCAACCAGCCGGGTGACCGCGGCGCCGCCCGAGATGTGAACATCTCGAACTTCGCGATGCCGGTCAACGATATTTCGACGCCGGGTGAAGCCCAGTCGTCGTCGGCCACGACCAGCACGGGCCAGAATGGACAGGTCCAGCTGGCAAGCCAGCAGGCAGTATGCGACGTCCTCAACCTGGTGCTGGGGCCGTTGCATCTGGAGTTGCTCGGCCTGATCGTTGACCTGAATCAGGTGGTGCTGAATATCACCGCGGATCCAGCCGGCGGGCTGCTCGGCGGGCTGTTGTGCGCACTGGCAGGCGGGCTTCCGGTGCCGCCGAATCCGTTGCAGCCGATCATCGATCTGCTGAACCAGATTCTCGGCATCCTCGGAGGCTGACTTCATAAGCAGTGACATCAGCGACCTCACCGCCCGTATCAGTCCAGATGCGGGCGGTGAGTCGCGGTTGGGTACCGATTCGGCGGCGGCACGGGTGGCGCCTTCGCCAATTGGTTTTTCCGGCGGCGTCTGTGAGAAGTTTGTCGGCATGGCTCGACTGTTCGGCACCGATGGCGTGCGCGGCGTCGCCAACCTGGCTCTGACCGCGGAACTCGCGCTGGCCCTGGGGTCGGCGGCGGCGCGCAGGCTGGGCACCGTCGGCGGTCAGGCCCGTCGGGTGGCCGTCGTCGGCCGTGACCCACGGGCCAGCGGTGAGATGCTCGAGGCGGCGGTGATCGCCGGCCTGACCAGCGAGGGTGTCGACGCACTGCGGGTCGGCGTGCTGCCGACGCCGGCCGTGGCATATCTCACCGGGGCCTACGACGCCGACTTCGGGGTGATGATCAGCGCGTCGCACAACCCGATGCCCGACAACGGCATCAAGATCTTCGGACCGGGCGGCCACAAACTCGACGACGCCACCGAGGACCGGATCGAAGAGCTGGTCCACCAGGGCCCCGGCGACCGCCCCGTCGGCGCGGGTATCGGCCGCGTCGTCGACGCCGAAGATGCCCTCGACCGGTACCTGCGGCACGTCGGTAAGGCGGTCACCACCCGGCTGGACGGCCTGACCGTGGTTGTCGACTGCGCCCACGGTGCCGCCTCGACCGCCGCTCCGCAGGCCTACCGGGCTGCGGGCGCCGACGTCATCGCGATCAACGCCGCACCCGACGGCCTGAACATCAACGAACGCTGCGGCTCGACGCACATGGAAGCCGTGCAATCCGCGGTGGCGTCCCACGGCGCGGACCTGGGAATCGCGCATGACGGCGACGCCGACCGGTGCTTGGCCGTCGACGCCAGCGGCCGCATCGTCGACGGCGACGCGATCATGGTGATACTCGCGCTCGCGATGCAAGAAGCCGGTGAGCTGGCGTCCAACACGCTGGTGACGACGGTGATGAGCAATCTCGGATTGCACTTGGCGATGCGTGCGGCGGGCGTCAACGTGCTGACCACCAGCGTCGGCGATCGCTACGTGCTCGAGGAGCTGCGCGCCGGTGAGTTCTCGCTCGGCGGCGAACAGTCGGGCCACATCGTCATGCCGACGTTGGGCACCACCGGCGACGGGATCGTCACGGCGTTGCGGTTGATGTCACGGATGGCGCAGACCCGCAAGCCGCTCGCCGCGCTGGCCGAGCCGATGCAGACGCTGCCCCAGGTGCTGATCAACGTGGCGGTCACGGACAAGGCGACGGTCGCCGACGCGCCGTCGGTGCGCACCGCCGTCGCGCAGGCTGAAGCCGAACTGGGCGATACCGGCCGGATCCTCTTGCGGCCCTCAGGGACTGAGCAGGTTGTCCGGGTGATGGTGGAAGCGGCCGACGAGGACACCGCGCGGCAGCTGGCGGTGCGGGTGGCCGAGCAGGTCAGCGAAGCGCGCTGAGGATGGAACCGAACGCCCGGATGCCGCGTCCAAACCTGTATGGGACAACCTGACACCGCGAGTGTTGATGTAGCGGCGCTGCGCAGTGTGGCCGACGAGTACCAAACTGTCGCCGAACTCCTCGACGGCACTCTACGCACGCACCTGAGCGGGCTGACGTTCGACGGCGCGAGCGCGGGGCGGGCGTACGTCGCGCGGGGCGACGCGGTGCGCGAGGCGGTGGCGCGGACCGTCAATCAAATTCGGCAGTGGTCGCGGGCGTGCAGGGAGATCGCTGCCGTGCTGCGGGTATCTGCCAACCAGTACGCCGCGGCCGACGCCCGTGCCGGCGAGCGGGTGGGCTGAGCGATGGCCGAGAAGTTCGATGCGGCTTCGCGATTGGCTGAGGGCGTGCCGACCGTGGACGCGGTTCAGAACTATGTCTGGGCCTGCCGCATGCTCGGCTATGAACACCCGGATCTGACGACGCATGCGGCACAGGTGCGTGAACGGTACGCCAGCGAGGAGGGGCTGAACCTGGCTGCGCTGGACGAAGATTGCGCAGCACTGCAGGCGGTCGTGACGGCGACCGAAGAGGCGCTGGCCCGTCAAGACAGTCACCTGGTTGCGCTGACGGCGGCGTGGCACGGCCGCGGCGCGGACGCATCGCGGGAGTTCTTGCGCCGGCACGGTGAAGCGTCGGCGCGTGCGACGGCCGCCGTGCGCACCGCCGCGCACAGCCTGGCCGAGTTACGCGACAAGCTGTGGCAGAGCGTCGACGGGAAGGTCTCGACGGTGTTGGCCATCGACAATCGCGATTCGGCGCAGCGGGCCGATTGGTTGGCTGCGGCTCAGACCGTGACGACGGGCGCGGGCGACCGGGCGGTGGCCAGCGAACTGGTTGACCACGAGATAAAACCGTTTGTCGCCAACATTATCGGCGGAGAATGGGTGACGGCGATGCGCGCTGCCGTCGACGCGATCGAGGCGGCATACGATGCCGCGACGGCCGAGCTTGCGTCGGAGGCGGACGCGGTATTCGACGTGCCGGGAGATCTGGGCCCTACGTGGACGCCGCCTGTGGTTGACGGTGGCGTGGCATCGGCACCCGCCGTCGGGTCGCCGGCACCGAACGTGGTGCCCGTCGCGCCAACGGCGTGGAGCGGGCCAGCACCCGCCGCTGGAGTGCCACCCGTAGCGGCGCCGTACCCCGCTTCTGCACCGCCGCCGTTGCCCGCCGCCGCCCCGGCGGGAGATCCGGCAGCTATGGCGCCTGCGCTGGCGCCGCCGCCGATGCCGTCGCTGGGCGGTGGACTACCCGAGATGGGAAGTGGTCTATCGGGATTCGCCCAACAACTCGGCGAGACGTTGGGTGGTCTGTTGGGCGGATCAGACGGCGCGCTGGCCGAGCCGGTGGGCATCGAACCGCCTGAGCTGGACGAGCCGCCGGAATCCGGCGAACACGACGAAGAAGCGGTCGAGGATCCCGAGGACGAACTCGACGAAGATGCCGAAGCGGATGAAGAGGCTGGTGAGGCCGATGGAGCGTGCGAGGCGCCACCGGAAAACCCTGCGCCGCAAGAGGACGAGATGCTCGCCGAAGAGGCTGCGGCCGCGCCTGCGTCCGTGCCGACGCCACCGGAAGCAGTGCCGCCGCCGATCCCCGAGCCGCCGCCGGAGTCACCGCCGCTCGATCCGGGGGCCGACGCGGGTACGCCGTGTGAAATCGCCGCCGACGAACTGCCTCAGGTGGGGGAGTGACCGCGCGGGCGTTCGATTCTATGTTGGGTGTCGTCGTGGCATTGCTTGGTGAGGTCGTTGCCGGCCGACGGCATTCTGTGGCGGTTAGGGGTAGTGGCGTGGTGTTGTCGCGTTGAGTTGGCGTTCGGCGTGGATGCGTGTTTCGTTGTCGGCGGCGCGGGTGCGTCGCCGTCGCGGCATCTTCAGGGCGCGTTGCGCCGAGGGTGGTGGGGGTGGGTTGGCCGGGGGTGGTAGGTCGGCGGTGGTGGTGTTCCAGTCTGGGAAGTACAGCTTGCTGGTGGGGTGGGTTTTGTAGGTGTGGCCGCTGGGGGCGGTCCAGATGATGGTGCCGTCGGGGTGTTGTTGGTCCTGCCAGCCGCAGAACGTTTTCAGCAAGTGATGAAAACGACACAGACAAGCCAGGTTTGACGCGTGCGTGAGACCAACCGGATAGGGCACGGTGTGGTCGATGTCGCAGTATTGGGCTGGGCGGTCACAGCCGGGGAAGCGGCATGTCATATCGCGCAGGCGCACGAACCGTTCACAGGCGCGTGAGGGCCGATACCGCGGCTCGGGGTTCACCCCGGCGGGGCGATACACGCTGCGCACGGTGGCGCCGTTGGTGATCAATTCGGCCAGCAACGCCGGCGGGATCACCCCGCCGCCGACGATCACCGCCGCCGACCCCGCCAGCGGTGCCTCCGGTGCCGGCACCCATAGATTGGCCTTAGCCGCCGGTGTCGGCGCGGCGCTAGCCTCGGCTTCTGTCTCGCTTTCCGACTCGGCTTCCGGCGGCGCGGCTTCTGGCGCGGGTCCGGGTGCGTCGGCATCGGCCTGCAAGTCGGCATCGGTGTTGGTCTTGGCGTTGGGGCGTAGCCAGGCCGGCTTGGGGGCGGGGGCGGTGGTGTCGGTGAGGGCGTAGATGACGAATGCCGCCGCGCGCGGGTCAGCTGCCCCGCCGCGGGGGCATTGCGGGCTGCCGCATTGACAGGCCAGCCGGTCGGCGCCGGCGGACAACGCCCCCAGCGCCGCCGCGCGGAGCTGGCCCGGGTTGCGGGGATCGTCCGGGCATACCTCGGCGGTCATCTGCTCCAGACACCGTTTGAGCAGCGCCGCATCACTGGCCGATAGCCGCCCGTAAACCGAGGCGGTGCCGGTGGCGTCATCGGGTTTGCCGACCTGCACATCACATTGGCGTGCGGCTTCGTGAAAGCGTCGCCGTGCATCGGGATCGTGGGTCTCCACGACCGCATCGATGCCCAACTCCAACCGCTGCTGGCCCAACGCGCCCCAATTGGTCGCGCGTTGGGCGATCTCGGCATCCACCCGCGCCAGCGGCTCGTCGCCGAGCACCAAATGGGTGCGCCAGGTGATCGTGGAGATCACCTCGGCACTGATCTGCCCCTCGGCGAACAGCGCGGCCACCTTGGGCAACCGATCACGCAGCGCCAACCCGATCGCCATCTGCTGACCGGCCCGATACCGGCTGACGCCCATCGCCGTGGCCACCTCGGCTGCGGCGCAATCCCACAGATCGGCCACCCAGTGCTGGCGTTCCTCATCGTGTTCGGTGGCGCGCGCGGCCAACTCGCCGATGGCCGCCAAACGCCGCGCCGCGGTGCGCGCCTCGGCGCGCGTGCACTCCTGGATTTCGGCGACCAACACCGCGTCGTCGGCCGAACCAAACCCCGAAGCGAACATACGTTCGATACTATCGGCATCCACTGACATTGATTCTGCGGCAATCTAAGCCCGGGTCGACGAAGGTCAATTCCGTCCAACATCGGGAGCGAGGCACCGTTGAACTAAGCGGTCGTCTCCTGCATGTCGCGGTTGGCTTCCATCAAGCGCAACCAGACTTCGCTGATGGTCGGGAAGCATGGCACGGCGTGCCACAGCCGGTCGAGGGGAACCCGAGCGGCCACCGCGATAGTCGCTGAGTGCAGCAGATCGGCGACCCCGGGCCCGACGAACGTGGCACCCAGTAAACGACCCTCGTCGAGGTCGACAACCAGGCGGGCCCTGCCGGTGTATCCGTCGGCGTAGAAGTTCGCGCCCGGAACGCTTGCGCCGATGTCGACGTCGACGACCCGGATTCGGTACCCGGCTCGCTCAGCCTGACCGGCGGTGAGCCCGACGGCTGCGGCTTCAGGATCGG
Organism: Mycolicibacterium holsaticum DSM 44478 = JCM 12374; assembly: GCF_019645835.1. Classification (NCBI taxonomy): domain Bacteria; kingdom Bacillati; phylum Actinomycetota; class Actinomycetes; order Mycobacteriales; family Mycobacteriaceae; genus Mycobacterium; species Mycolicibacterium holsaticum. The sequence goes on along the minus strand of NZ_CP080998.1, from coordinate 4,265,301 downwards.
TGAAGAACACTTGCGGTACGGCGTGGATGTCCGCGGTGGCCATGTGCGGGCTCCAGGTCGTGCGGTCCAGTGGTTTGTCCGCGGCGGTCGCGGCGATAGCGGCGCCGGCGATGCGGGCCTGGTATTTGCCCTGGTGGGTCAACAGCGCCCGGTGGTTGACATCGCCAAGCGCGTAGAGCCAATCGTTGTGCGCGCCGGTGACGCGGCAGTTGTCGTCTACGGCTAACCATCGACCCGGTGTCAGGCCGACGGTGTGTAGGCCGATGTCGGCGGTATTGGGGGTACGGCCGGTCGCGAAAAGTATTTCATCGACCTCCAGTTCGTCCTCCTCGTCGAGGACAACGGTCACTGTGCGGCCCGATCGGCGTAGCTCGGTCACGGTCACACCGGTGCGCACGTCGACGCCGGCTTCGCTCAGCCCGCTCGCCACCAATTCGCCGACGAACGGTTCCATCTGGGGCAGCAGACCCTTGCCGCGGGCCAGCAGGGTGACGTGTGAGCCGAGGCCTTGCCATGCGGTGGCCATCTCGACACCGACACCTCCTGCGCCGACGATCGCCAGCCGCGCCGGGACCTCGCTGCTGTCGGTCGCCTTGCGGTTGGTCCAGGGCTGCGCCTCGGCGATCCCCGGGATATCAGGCAGCGCGGCGGTGCTACCCGTACATATCGCAACGGCGTGGCGGGCGGTCAAGACGATCAAGTCGTCATCGGCGGTGGCCACAGCCACGCGACGGGGCCCGTCCAGACGGGCCTGTCCGCGGATCAGCTCGGCGCCCATTTCCTTGACGGCGTTGGCTTGTCCGGTGTCGTCCCACAGCGTGACATAGCGGTCACGGCGACCGAAAACGCCCTGCGCCGAAACCGGGCCGGACACGGCTTCCCGCGCACCGTCGACCCTGCGCGAGTCAGCCACCGCAATCACCGGGCGTAGCAGGGCCTTGCTCGGAACGCACCCCCAGTACGAGCATTCGCCGCCGACGAGTTCGCGTTCGACCACCGCGACAGTGAGCCCCGCGGCGCGAGTGCGGGCCGAGATATTCTGTCCGACCGGTCCGGCGCCCAACACGATGACGTCATAGGTATGGTCGGCGACGCTACGTGCAACATCGGGCTGTTGGGGTGGGGTGGACGTGCTCATGTTCAGGTCCTTCCGTTGCTTGATGAAGTTCGTTGCAAGGCTTGGCATCCCCGCTCCTGCAGGGTCCATGTGTTGCCGTCGGGATCGGCGAAGTCGGCAAAGCTGGCGTAGTCGGCCCGGTGCGGGTCAAGGCCTGGAAGGAAACCGCCGCGCCAGCCGCCATCCGTGCACTTGTGCCGGATTTCGCCGACCGCAACGCCACGATCGATGAGGTCACTGCGGGCACCCTCGATGTCGTCGACGACCAGATACAGGCCGCGGGCGGGGCCGGGTGACGTCCCGGTCAGACCGATACCGAACTGGATTGAGGTGGTGCCACCAACGGGTGTCAGCTGTACGACGCGAAAGCCCGGTGCAGGTGCGTAGTCGACGTCGAGGTCGAATGCCACCTTGTCGCGGTAAAACCGCAGGGACGCATCGGGATCTGACACCGCGAGAATGACGACTTCGAGCCGGGCCTCCATCACCGGCTCCGGACTGGCTCGCGAGCGAGTATTTCGCCGGGATCGAGTCCGCGGTCAAGGCCGTGCGGAACCACATTCTGTCCGGGCGGCAGCTGCAGCTGCCGCCCATCGAGATACACGTCGATCTTGTCTGGCTCGAACGACACCAGGTTGCTCACCGATCCGACCTCGGGCCAGGCGTTGGTGTAGGACCAGGCGGCGCGCTTACGACCTCCGATGGTGTAGTAACTGGCCAGCCCCTTGTAGGGGCAGAACGTCTGTCCATCGACAGGTTCCAGCGCGCCCTGGTCGATGTCTCCGCGCGGCACATACCAGCGTGTGGCAAAGCCCGACTCGTAGAGCGCCAGCGGTCGCTGCGAATCGGCGATCACACGCTGGCAGTCGCGCACCACCAAATGCCTCGAGGTCGCACGAATGTCGATGCGGTGGTAGGGATCTGCGGCGTGACCGACGATGCGTTCATCTTCTTCGTAGAAAGCATCCATGGCACGCCACGCAAATGCCACCCTGCCCTGCAATACGGCGGCATGCGGTGGTAGTGCAGCGAGTTGCCAGGCGGCATGCTGGGCTTGGTGACCCGCGGCCTCGACAGTGAACCACTGGGTTTGGCCCAAGTCGCGATGTTGCGTGATGCGCTGTTCGGCGACCAGAGCGCCGTCCCGGACATCGCCGATAGCGAAGTAGGCGACCGGATAACGGCCCGGCTCGTGCAACAGCACGACATCTTCGCTGTCAACGATCCACTCACCGGCGTAGCGCACCCGCATGCGACGGCGTAGCGGTTCGGCGAACAACAGCCGGTCGGGCAAGGGTTGCGCTGTCAAGAACCGGCCCACTGACGCGCTGGCCAGTGGCCCTTGTTGCCATGCCAAGCCCATCGCAATATCCCTTCATGACGAAATACGGTCGAAACCACGAACTTCGGAGCGGAGCACGGAGATCTGACATCGCCGTCGACGAATCAATACCGCGGCGGCCGTGTCCACCGATGACCTGGATGGAAGTCCCCGAAGCTCGGATCGGCTAGCGCTGGTCGTCATGTCTGCTCCTTTGAGGCGTACTGCTTCTTGCAGAAAGACGTGCATGCCGACCTAGCGGTGAGACGGTCCCTCCGCCGATACATTCGGTCGGCCAACGGGAGGCATCGCCAAGCACCAGGACGATCATATTGGGCTGTTCGACCCAATATAGGCCGATCGAGTACCGATGCGCCAGCCTTTTGGCCGAGTAATATCCTCGACGATCTCATCCTTTGGGTCATGAGACCCAAAATTGCAGGTCATCCGACTGCCCGCCTCGCCGAGGTCCGACTTCGTCGACTGAAACCGCCGAGGTCGGCAGCTGGCCGTGGGTTCGACACACGTATTTTCATTTCGGCCAACGCGTTTGGCCTCACCCGGGCGTCGTGATGACGCAGGGCAGTTACAGGTCGAGCACAAGATCGCCGCGTGGCGCGGCACAGCAGATCAGCGCTTCCCCGTCGGCGGGCAGGTTCAACGGTGTGCTGACGTAATCCAGACCACCTGCCACGACAGCGGTCGCGCAGGTGTGGCAGACGCCGCTGCGGCAGGAGTACCGCGTCGCGATGTCGCATGCCTCGGACAACTCGAGCAGGGTGCGGAACCTCGGCGACCACGCCACCGTCAGGCCTGACCGCGCGAATGTCACGGTCGGGCCGATGCCGGCGGGCCCTGCAGGGGGATGGGGATGGGGATGGATCTGCGGTCCGGCGGTCACGGCGCCGGGGTTGATGGGTGAGCGCGCACCGAACAGCTCGGTGCGGATGGCGCGGGGCGAAGTCCCCGATGCGGTGAGTGCGTGTTGCATGTCCTGCATGAATCGGGCAGGGCCACAGAGATATACGGTCGCGTCACGCGGCAATCCCATGCCCGTGATCGTGGCCTGGTCCAGGCGATGCCCGGAACCGCCGGTGTAGAAGATGTGTTCTTCGGCAGCGGGCAGAGCGTCGATGAGCGTGCTCACTTCGTCGGCGAACGCATGCGTGGCGGCGCCACGGGTGGTGTGGATCCAGCAGACCTCTCGAGTGCTGCCGGTTGCTGCCAAGTGATGCAACATGGCCAAGAGGGGCGTGACGCCGATACCGGCAGACAGCAGGACGACGGGATTGTCGTCCTCGGTGAGATAGAAGTCGCCGCGCGGAGCGGCGGCCTCCACGCTGAGTGTGACCGTGGCGTTGTCGTGCAGCCATCGGCTCACCTGCCCGAGCCTGTCGCGTTTCACGCTGATCCGGTAGACCCCCGCGGTGGGCGCCCCGGACAGTGAATAGCTGCGCAGTGGAGCCGGGTCACCCGCCGCCGAGACCCGCAGCGTCAGGTACTGGCCGGGCAGTGCCGGTGCGAGTGGCTCGTCGGCGGCCAACTCCAGCGACATCACCTCGGCGGCCTCGCGCCGAGTCGCAGCGATGCGCAGAGGGCGAAAGCCTTGCCAGGAGATGGCATTGGCGCTGGGACGCGACGCCAGCAGATCTCGGAAAGACTCGACCCATCCTGGGCTCAGCGCCGGATTGTCGACTGCCTGCTCAAGGCACCGCCGATCCGGGTTTGGTAGATACAGCAGCGCGTCGACCTCGGCAACGGAGAGTTGGTGTGGACCACGACGGGTCTGCACGATCGGGTCGCCGGCACACACGTGACCTTCGGTCAGCACACGAAAGTAGAAGCCTGGCCGACGGTGGGCCACCAGCAGCTGGGCCATGTCGGGCACGCCCAAACGCAAGCCGACGCGAAAGCAGGTGACGCGCGGCTGAGTGACCTCGAACTCGGCCGCGCCGATTCGGTAGCGGTCCCCGATGCAGACGGTGTCGTCGGCCAGGCCCGTCACGGTGAAGTTCTCACCGAACTCACCCGGACGGAGGTCATCGCGGCCCAGCTTTGCGCGCCAGTAATCGTATGCCTCGGTCTGATACACCATCACGGCGCGGTTCACCCCACCGTGGCCGTTGAGGTCGCCCTGCGCATCGCCATCGACATTGAGCCGCCGCACCAGCACGGGGCCCTCCACCGGGGTTTTGAAGATTGCGGTACGCACAAGCCCGCCCTGCCAGGGAACATCCCGGGGTAGGCCGACGTTGGCTGAGACCAGCTTCGCCACCCGTTTCCCTTCGGTCTCGTCGGTTCGGGTTCGAGCGGGACACCGAGTTGCCCCGTTTTGGGTGATGCATCCCAATATTGCACCGCCAGGGCATGCGGTCAATACGAAAAACTCGGCCGTTCAGCCGATACGGACTAGCGCTTGGGGCAGATCGCGCGCATACTGGGCGCACCGACCCAAAATCTAGCGTTGGCATATTGCCGTTCTGGAGGTTTGTCATGGCCGTCGTTCACCACCGATATGTCACCGTCGATGGACACCGGTTGTTCTATCGAGAGGCCGGTGACGCTCACGCGCCGGCAATTGTTCTCTTACATGGATTTCCCACGAGCTCATACATGTTTCGCCATCTCATCCCTGTCTTGGCCGACCGGTATCACGTGATCGCACCGGACCATCTGGGCTTCGGCCTGTCGGACGCGCCGTCTGCTGACAGCTTCCAGTACACGTTCGATGCGTTGAGCGCTTTGACGGCAGGGCTGTTGAGAGCGTTGGGCGTGCAGACATACGCGATGTACGTCCAGGATTACGGCGCTCCGATCGGATGGCGGCTGGCGTTGGCCGACCCCGATGCCGTTACCGCCATCGTCAGCCAGAACGGCAATGCCTACGACGCCGGATTCGTAGAGGACTTCTGGAGGACGGTGTGGGACTACCAGTCTGACCCGAGCCCGGTAGCCGAAGCCGCCGTGCGCCAGTTCTTCAGCCTGGAGGCTACCCGTTGGCAATATCTCACGGGCGTCGACGACGCGAGCCTGGTCGACCCGGAAACGTGGGTTCACGACTATGCCTTGCTGTCACGGCCAGGCAACGACGAGGTGCAGTTGGCACTGTTTCGCGACTATGCGACGAATTCCCCTATGTACCCCAAGGTTCACGAATACTTTCGGCGGACCGGTGTGCCGCTGCTGGCGGTGTGGGGCCGTGGCGACCAGATTTTCGGCCCCGCGGGTGCTGAGGCGTTCAGGACAGACCTGCCCGACGCCGAAATCCATCTGATCGACGGCGGCCATTTCCTGCTTGAAACGGCACTCGATGACGTGACCGGCCACATCCGTGCATTTCTCGCCGATGCGCTGCGCACGCCCGTAGCGGCGAGTTCGGTCGGTCGGTGACACCCTGCGGTACGGTCCAAAGCCTGCGCGACAACATGCGCTAGACAGCAGCAACCGGGCCCGTCCAAGGGCGCCAGGGCGGAACTGGCTGGGCTAGCCAGCCCATTTTTTCGGAAGCGCCCCGGTAGACTGGTGGACAAATGGGCGCCGCGGACTCTTCTGGTACTCAGGCATTCACCACGAAAGGGCTTGCCACCCGAGAGCGAATCCTGCGCGCGGCCGCCGAGGTCATCCTGTCCGAGGGCCTCACCGGATTTAGCAACGAGAAGGTGCGCCAGGCGGCCTCGGTCAGCGGGTCGCAGCTCTCGCACTACTTTGACGACAGGCAGTCGCTGATCCGCGCGGTGTTGGAACGCCAGATCGAGGTGGTGCTCGACTTTCACCGCCAACCCGCGTTGCATGGCCTCGATACGTTCACCGACTGGGAACACTGGGCCGATCTGAACATGAGGTACCTCCGCAAGATCGGCTACCGGAGTACGCCCACCTATCACACGCTGGCCGGTCAACTGGCCAAGTCCGACGATGAGACACGTCGAACCTTCGCCAACGGGTACTGGCGTTGGGTCGATCTACTCACCGAGTCTTTTCAGCGGATGAAGGACCGCGGTGTCCTCGTCAGCGCCGCCGAACCGCGGCAGTTGGCGTTGGTGGTGGTGGCTGGTCACCAGGGTGCGGGCACCCTCGCCTTCGCATACCGCCAATCGTGGCCGCTGGCCGATATGACCCGGTTCATCGTCAACTACCTGCGCTTGTTCGCCGTCGACCCGGCCGAGCGAGTTCCCCGCCCCCCGCGTCGACGCCGCCGTCGACCCGTTGACCCAGCCGCCGATACTGAGCCCGGCGACGCGCGATACACCAGTAAAGGCATGGCTACCCGTGCCCGCATCGTCGACGGCGCGGCCGAATTGATACTCCAGCGCGGTGTGCGCGGCACGAGCTTGATCGACGTGCGCAGGCACGTCGGCGTGAGCGGATCGCAGCTGTCACACTATTTCACCGACAAGCACGACCTGACCCGCCAGGTCATCGCGGCGCGCAGAAGGTGTGTCGAGGAGTTTCACACCCAGCCCGAACTACGTCGCCTGGACACGTTGCCTGCCCTGCGCAGATGGGCCGAGTTGTGCTGGCAGGAGTCGGGATCTTGTTATCTCGAAAACGGTTGCGTTTACGGCTCGTTGGCCGGCGAACTGCTGGAAGCAGACGATCTGCTCCTCGACGATCTGGCAGTCGGCTATGACCGCTGGCTGCAGCTGTTCGAAGATGGCCTCACCGCGATGCGTGCAAGCGGAGAGTTGTGCCCCGATGCGCATCCACGGCATCTCGCGGTAGCGCTTGTCGGCGCCCATCAGGGCGGCACCATGTTGACCCACATGACGAAGTCGGCCGACCCCTTCCGAGCGGTGGTCGACGCGGCTGTCGACTACGTCGCCTCGTTTCAACCGGTGCCGCGAAAACGAGCCGTCCGCAAGGTATCTCGATCAAAAGCCAAGCGCTGACGGACACTTCGGCAGCAGCCGGCCTGCGCATGAAATCTGCTACACCGCGTCCGGTGCGTTCGAAGATTTCCGGCGATTGTCCAGTTCAATGGCTAGCTGCTCGATGTCCGACGCGATCAGCGTGGGCAGCGGTAAGCCGGGCGCCGGCAACGGCGCGTTGCCCGTTCGGGTGATCAGCGCGGCGCTGAAACCGGCGGCCCGGGCGCCGATGAGATCCCACATATGAGCGGCAACCATCATGCAATCCGAAACTCCGACGCCCAACTGCCGCGCCGCATCCCTGTACAGTTCGGGGCACGGCTTGAAGACACGCAACGCGTCCACGCTGAGTCGGCGCTCGAAATACGCTCCGAGGCCGGCAGTTTCCAGCGGCGATGGGCCCTGCTGCCGCGGCGGCGAATTGGTCAGCGTCGCGAGTCGGTACCCGAGGTCAAGCAGCCGCTGCAGACCCGGTGCGACGTCCGGATGCGCGGGCATCGTCTGCATGGCATCGACCAGCTCTTCGCGGTCGGCATCGGTGACGTCGATCCCACGGATATCGGCCAGCATGTCGAGAACGGCGCGCCCCAGGGTGAAGAAGTCGGTGTAATAGCCCGCCAACGTCGCCGCCATCGAGTACGTCACCAGTTCGCCGAACCAGGCGCGCTGCATCGATTCATCGCCGAACAGCCGCGCGAAATACGGCTTCAGCGTGTCCAGGTCGAGCAACGTCTCATTGACGTCGAACACGAGCACCGACGGCACCCGCTGGTCAACGGTCACCGTAGCGCCGAATCACTTACCGGTCGGGCGTGCACGAACCTAGTCTGAACCGCGGGACCCGTGATGTCCACGGGTGGGCGGAAGCGCCCTAGCCGGCAGCGGCTGCCGCGGGGCGCCGCTGTCGCGACGGCCGACGCCGACGTGGCCGCCGAGGCGCCGTGGGCTCTGGTCGACTCGCTGTCAGGGGCTGGGAGAACGTGCGCTCGCCCGGTGCGATTTCGTGCAACACCGGGTGCGATGCACCGCTGAACCGCGTGATCGTCGGTTTCACGCCCGCCTTACGGACGAGCTGGCGCACGTCTGACACCTGGTCGTCGAGCATCAGCGTCACCACCGTGCCGTCGGCTCCGGCGCGTGCGGTACGGCCCGATCGGTGCAGATACGCCTTGTGCTCAACCGGGGGATCGGCGTGTACGACCAGGTTCACGTCGTCGACGTGGATTCCCCGCGCCGCGATATCCGTCGCCACCATCACCGTCGCCGAACCATCGGAGAACGCCGCGAGGTTGCGGGTGCGGGCGTTCTGAGACAGGTTGCCGTGCAACTCGACGGCGGGAACACCGCGCGAATTCAGCTGACGGGTAAGAGCTTTGGCGCCATGTTTGGTCCGGGCGAACACGATGGTCCGACCGGGCGACGCGGCAAGATCGGTCAGCACGTTGACGCGCGCCGCCTTGTCGACGTGCAGCACATGATGTTCCATGGCCGTGACGGGCGCCTCCACTGAATCCACGCTGTGCACCACCGGGTTGTTCAGGTACCGCTTGACCAGCACGTCCACCCCGCCATCGAGGGTGGCGGAGAACAACATCCGCTGCCCGTCGCGCGGGGTCTTGTCGAGCAGTCGCTTCACCGGGGGCAGGAACCCCAGATCGGCCATGTGGTCGGCCTCGTCGAGTATCGAGATCTCGACGGCGGACAGATCGGCGTGGCCGGATTTGACGTGGTCCTCCAGGCGGCCCGGGCAAGCGATAACGACGTCGACGCCCGCACGCAGCTTGGAAATCTGCGGTTGCGGTCCGACACCGCCGAAAATGGTCACGGTGCGCAGGTCCGTCGCGGCGGCCAACGGCGCCAGCGACGCAGCGATCTGCGCGACGAGTTCGCGGGTGGGCGCGAGGATGAGCGCCCGCGGACGACCGGAAACCCGCTGGGCACGTTGCGCAGTGAGCCTCGTCACCATCGGCAGCAGGAACGCGTAGGTCTTACCGGATCCGGTGCGACCGCGGCCGAGGACGTCACGGCCGGCCAGTGAGTCGGGCAGCGTCGCCGCCTGGATCGGGAACGGGGTCTCGGCGCCGTTGGCGGCGAGAACGCTGACGACGGCTTCAGAAAGGCCAAGGTCGGCGAAAGTGGGCACGCTTGTGCCACAGGTGTTTTGAGCAGACAAGTAAGAACTCCAGAAAGTTAGAATGGTCGTCCTGCCCGGCGCGGAAAATTCCGCGGCGCTCGGTATGACGATCGAGAAGCGGCAAAAGGCAGAACAGAAGATGCCGCTGGACACCACTCTACAGGGAGGTCGCCCGATTCGGTTAATCGGTTACGGCAGCAGCGAGCGCAATTCCTCGACGAACCGCACCGTTTCGCGCGCGTCGGTGGCCAGCGGATGGACCAGCATCGTCGTGACGCCGGCCTCGGCAAATGCCGCGAGCCGTTCCTTGACGAACCCGCGCGGCCCGACCAGTGACACGTGACGCACCAACTCGTCGGGCACCGCGTTGATCGCTTCGGTCTTCTTGCCCGCGAGGTAGAGGTCCTGAATGTGGTCGGCCACTTCGCCGAACCCGTAACGGGTCGCCAGGTTGTGGTAGAAGTTGCGGCCACGTGCACCCATGCCGCCGATATAGAGCGCCAATTGTGGTTTCGCCCAAGCCAATCGGTCGTCGACATCATCGCCGATCGCCAGCGTCGCGCTGACCATCACATCCAGCGGCCCCAGCGAGGGGTCCCGTTTGGCGAAACCCGCGCGCAGCGACGAGCCCCAGACGTCGTCGGCCTTCTCCGGATAGAAGAACACCGGTTGCCAACCCTCGGCGATTTCCGCGGTCAGCTCTACGTTCTTGGGGCCCAGTGCGGCGATGGTCACTGGAATGCGGTCGCGCACGGGGTGATTGATCAAATGTAACGGCTTACCCAACCCGGTGCCCTGCTCGGCGGGCAACGGGATCTGGTAGTGCTTACCGTCGTACTGCACGTCCTCGCGGCGCCAGACCTGCCTGCAGATCTCCACCACCTCGCGGGTGCGGCCCAGCGGGGCGTCGAACGGCACCCCGTGGAAGCCCTCCATCACCTGCGGACCCGAGGTGCCGATGCCCAGGCGGAACCGGCCACCGGAGACGTAATCGAGGCCCGCTGCCGTCATCGCTAGCAGCGTGGGCGTGCGGATGTAGATCGGGACGACGCCGGTGCCCAGCTCGATCCGGGATGTCCTCGCGGCCAGAAAACCCAGCTGGCTGATCGCGTCATATGAGTAGGCCTCGGCCACCAGGGCCAGGTCGACGCCCACTTTCTCGAGTTCGACGACCTGGTCGACCGCGTCTAGGAAGCCGTCCGTGTAACCCAAGAAGATGCCTGTGCGCATAACCAAACGTTATAGCGCCAACGGCATGATCCACGGGATCCGGGGCCGACGCGCTCAGTGTGGTTGCGCCACCCGGGTGGTGTAGTGGCCGTGAAACGTCAGCGGCAGATGGTGGCGCAGTGCGCCGACATAGACCGGCCCGGCTTCGAGGTCCTTGGCGTCGAACACCATCAGCTTGGCGATGTCCTCGATCCCGTCGAGGACCGGCGCCAGCAGCCAGCCGTCGTCCTCCTCGGTTGCTCCCGGCCGGGCGGCGAACACCGCCTCGTGCGGCAGGAAACCGTCCGGGTACCGGAACACCGTCTCAGTGCCGGTGTGGTTGTCGATTTTGGCGAGCGCGTTGGGGTACAGGTTCCCGTCCAGGCCTGCCGACATGTAGAAGTACCGGTTCGGTTGAGCCATGTGGGCCACGTTGATGCTGGGGAACTCACCGTTGAGCCCGGAGAACTCCGCGATGTCGACCGCCCCGGATGGGGAGATGCGCACCCTTGTCGGCACACCGCCGTACGGCGTCGTCGAGGTTTCCAGCAGGGTCTCCACCGAAGAGAGCTGACCGTTGAGTTGCTCCCAGGTCAGGTGATAGTTGAGCACATCCACCACCACGTCATCGCCGTCGTCGTAGGAGTTGCACAGGTGCAGGTGCATCAGCGGACTGGTGTAGATCACCCGGGTCTCGCCGCCGTCGCGCGGGACCAGCGCGATCATGGTGCCCAGCGAGGCCTCGTAAGTGATGGCGTCGATGTAGTTGCACAGTCCAAATGCGGCGCCGACGAACTTCTTGAGCGGAAACACCAGCGGTGGGATGACGAACACCATGTAGCGATCGGTAAGTCCGACGTCATGGTTGAACATCGGTCTGGGCAGCCGAACGCTGCCGAGCCGCTTCATCTTTCCGGTGCGGTCGACCCGATAGCAGATCAGCTTCGGCACCGGCATCATCGCCAGCCCGAAGTTGAACATCTCGCCGGTGTCCGAGTCCCATTTGGGATGGGCCGAGAATGCGCCCAGCCACTTGAGCTCGCCGTCGAAGTCGTATTCGCCCTTGGTGCGCAACGTGTCCGGATCGAGTTGGGTCGGGCGGCCACCCTCCCACAACGCCAGCAGCTTGCCTGCGTGCATGGTCACACCGGTGTTCGCGACGTTGGCGGGAAGCTGCAGTGCGTTGGCCATCACCCCGCCGGGCCGCATGGTGCCCAGCGCCCGGTACGGTGCGGCGTCGGACACGATGGATTTCTGGTAGTGCTTGGTCTGGATGAACCGGTTGCGGAACCGCACCACGCCGTCGGACATCGAGAACATCGACATCATGCCGTCGCCGTCGAAGAGGTGCTCCAACCGAGTTCCGCCAGCCTCCAATTTGCCCGGACCGTTGCGGTACAAGGTCCCGCGCAGATCAGCGGGTAGCGCACCTTCCACGGTGTCGACGGTGTAGGTGTGCTCGTCGTAAAGCGGTGCGTAGGTGGTGAACTTGCGGCCGGCGGCATGCTGATTGCTCATCGCGAACTCCGATCTGGGTCAAGAGGCTCTGCGGACGCGCAAGGTGCACGAAGGGCATCGCAGAGTGCGCGTGGAAGACTTTCTCGCAGGCGGCTTTACACCCCATCCGACAGATCGAACGCAGCCATTCGTCACGCACGGGGGCGATCGGTCCCACCTGACCGGCCGGTGACGCGGTGCGGGCAAAGTGCATGAAGGATATGCCTTTCGGCTCCGGGCAATCCGACCTTAGCGGCCTTCCAGCGGCCGCCCGCTGTTTTCCATGATCTTGATACGACAGTTCCTAGGGCTTCAAGAGCGCGATGACCTTGTTCTCCAAATCCACCGGATCTTCGGCGAACGGGTCGACCGCCGCGGCCTTGGGCAGCACGACCTCTGGGTCGGCGAAGTCGCGGTAGGTCTTGTCCCCGGTCAGCAGGTGCAGCAGATAGCCCGTCATCAACGCCCGCACCACCTTCTGGGTGCTGCGGTCGGCGCCCGGCAGCCCGACCGCACGGGCCAGCCGGCGCCCCTCGATCAGCCCGCCCGCCTTGGCCTTGTTCACAGTGCGCAGCGTGGCGCCCTTCCACACCCGGCTCAGTTCCACCGCGTTGGACCGCAAGGTCATCGGGTCGCCCGGGGCGGTCAGCACGAGGCCGGGCACCGCAAGCGTCGCCGCCGGCTCCTCGGCCGCCGGCCTGGTGACGCTGGGAAACGCCGCGACGACGGCCTTCGGGGCGGTCGGCCCTGCCGGTATCCCGGCCGCGGTGAACACCGCCGCCGAACCGCCGAAACCGTGCCCGACGACCCCCAGCTTGGTCGGATGCACGCTGATCTTGCCTGGACCCAGCCGTACGCCGCTGATGATGTCCAACGCCGTGCCCAGGTCGAAGGCGAAATTGAGGACCGACGGCGCCAATCCCGTCTCGGTGTCGGGTGCCGCCGCGACGATGCCCCAGGACGCCAGATGCTCCAATGTGCCGTGGTAGCGGTCGGCCTTGGCCACCCAATCGTGACCAAACGCCACCCCCGCGAGGTTCATCCCCGACTCCGGGGTGAACACGACGCCGGGAAGGCCGGCAAATGCCAGGTCACCGCGCAAAACGCGGTGCGGGCCGCGGCGGGTCAACGCGGTGAAGAGCTTCTTCGTGCTGGCCACCACCGAACCGTAGCGCAGCGGGTGTGGCCCAGCTCTTGCACTACCCTTTAAGGCTATGTGCGGAATCGTCGGCTACGTGGGGCAACGTCCTGCCTGCGAGATCGTCGTCGACGCGCTCCGCCGGATGGAGTACCGCGGTTACGACTCCTCGGGGGTCGCGCTGCTCGACGGCCACGGCGGGCTGACCGTGCGCCGGCGGGCCGGGCGGCTGGCCAACCTGGAAAACGAGCTCAGCGCCACCGATGCGCAAGCCCTTGCGGGCAGCACCGGGCTCGGCCACACCCGCTGGGCCACCCACGGCCGGCCCACCGACCGCAACGCCCACCCGCACCGCGACCGCACCGGCAAGTTCGCCATCGTGCACAACGGCATCATCGAGAACTACGCCGCGCTGCGATCCGAACTCGAGCACACCGGGGTGGAGTTCGCCAGCGACACCGACACCGAGGTCGCCGTGCACCTGGTGTCCTGGCAGTACCAGCACGGCCCGACCGCAGGCGACTTCGCCGCGTCCGCGCTCGCCGTGTTACGCCGCCTGGAGGGCCACTTCACGTTGGTGTTCGCCAACGCCGACGAGCCAGGCACGATCGTCGCCGCGCGACGCTCCACACCGCTGGTGCTGGGCGTGGGTGACGGCGAGATGTTTCTGGGTTCGGATGTGGCGGCGTTCATCGACCACACCCGCGACGCCGTCGAACTCGGCCAGGACCAGGCGGTGGTCGTCACCGCCGACGGGTATCGCATCACCGACTTCAACGGCGTCGACGACGGCGCGAGTGCGCGTCCATTTCATATCGACTGGGACATGTCGGCCGCCGAGAAGGGCGGCTACGAGTACTTCATGCTCAAGGAGATCGCCGAGCAACCCGCCGCCGTCTCCGACACGCTGCTCGGTCATTTCGCCGACGGCCGCGTCGTGCTCGACGAGCAACGGCTGTCTGATCAGGAGCTCCGCGAGATCGACAAGGTCTTCGTGGTGGCCTGCGGCACCGCTTTCCACTCCGGGCTGCTCGCCAAATACGCGATCGAGCACTGGACCCGGCTGCCCGTCGAGGCCGAACTGGCCAGCGAGTTCCGTTACCGCGACCCGGTTTTGGACCGCCACACCCTGGTCGTCGCGATCTCGCAGTCCGGTGAGACCGCCGACACGCTGGAGGCGGTGCGGCACGCCAAGGAGCAGAAGGCCAAGGTGCTGGCCATCTGCAACACCAATGGCAGCCAGATCCCCCGGGAATGCGACGCGGTGCTCTACACCCGCGCCGGACCGGAGATCGGGGTCGCGTCCACCAAGACGTTCCTCGCCCAGATCGCCGCGAATTACCTTGTCGGCCTGGCCCTTGCCCAGGCCCGCGGCACCAAGTACCCCGATGAGGTCGAGCGCGAGTACCGCGAGCTGGAGGCCATGCCCGACCTGGTGGCCAGGGTGCTAAACGTCATGGAGCCGGTCCGTGAACTGGCGCACCGGTTCGCGAAGTCGCATACCGTGCTGTTCCTCGGCCGCCACGTCGGCTACCCGGTGGCGCTCGAAGGCGCGCTGAAGCTCAAGGAACTGGCGTACATGCACGCCGAGGGATTTGCCGCCGGCGAGCTCAAACACGGCCCCATCGCGCTGATCGAAGACGGACTGCCCGTCATCGTGGTGATGCCCTCACCGAAGAACGCGCCGATGCTGCACGCCAAGCTGCTGTCCAACATTCGCGAGATCCAGGCCCGCGGCGCGATCACGATCGTCATCGCCGAGGAGGGCGACGAGACGGTCCAGCCCTTTGCCGACCACCTGATCGAGATCCCGGCGGTCTCGACGCTGTTCCAGCCGCTGCTGTCGACGATCCCGCTGCAGGTGTTCGCCGCAGGCGTCGCGCAGGCCCGCGGCTACGACGTCGACAAGCCGCGCAACCTGGCCAAGTCGGTCACCGTCGAATAGTGCAGGGCAAGGTCGGGGGCTTCAAGAACGACCGGGCGCGGACACACTTTCTCGCCGTCTATGACAAGGCGATGGCCGAGTTGCCGCCCGCAAGCGAAACTCGCGATGTGCCAACGCGGTTCGGCACCGTACGGGTCTACCGGTTCGGCGGTGCCGCCGACAAGACGCCGGTCATGGTGCTGCCCGGGCGCAACGCGTCGACACCGATGTGGCGGGCCAACCTGCCGGCGCTGCTGGAGCACCGTCCCGTCCTGGGAGTCGACCTGCTGGGTGAGGCCGGAATGTCCGTGCAGCGCAGGCCGATCACCGGGCCCGCCGACGAGGCGCAATGGCTCGACGACACGGTGGCCGCGCTGAACCTGGCCCGGGTGCACCTGATGGGTGTGTCCCTCGGCGGTTGGACCGCGGTCAACTATGCGGTACGCCGGCCGGGCCGGGCCGCCTCGCTGGTGCTGCTGGACCCGGTGTTCACGTTCGCCCCCGTCGCGGTCAAGGCGGTGCTGGCCTCGCCGGCCCTGTTCCTGCCCGGGGTGCCCGGCGGGCTGCGCAGGCGGGTACTCAGCTGGATCTCGGGCGGCGCCGAGGTCGACGACTCGCAGCCGGAGGCCGCGCTGATCTCCGCCGGTTCCGCCGACTACGCGCTGCGCAAGGCCATGCCCAAGCTGATCACCGACGAGCAGTTGCGCGCGCTGGACATCCCGGTGCTGGCGCTTCTCGGAGGCCGCAGCGTGATGCACGACGCAGCCCGGGCGGCCGCACGGGCGCGAAATCTGTTGCCGCGCGGACAGGTCGAGTCGTGGGCCGACGCCTCCCACAGCATCAACGGCGAATACGCGGCCGAGATCGCGGACCGCGCGGGCGCGTTCTGGGATCAGATCTGAACCTGGCCGCGACCGCCTGCCGAAAATTCCGGCATAACTTCGGTCTCGGCGGTGAGGACCGACGTAGGGTAGCGGTGATGCGGTACTACTACTCGGCTGACGCGATTCGCGCGGCCGAAGCCCCGCTGCTGGCGTCCCTGCCCGACGGTGCCTTGATGCGGCGCGCTGCCTACGGCCTGACGGCCGCGATCGCCCGCGAACTCGTCGAGTGCGCCGGCGGTGTCGCCGGGCGAAGCGTCTGCGCGGTCGTCGGGTCCGGTGACAACGGGGGCGACGCGCTGTGGGCCGCGACGTTTCTGCGCCGCCGCGGCGCGCGGGTGTCGGCGGTGCTGCTCAACCCCGAACGCACCCATGCCACGGCGCTGGCGGCCTTCACACGCGCCGGCGGCCGGGTGGTGCAAAGCGTTCCGGTGACAACCGATCTGGTGATCGACGGTATCGTCGGCATCTCCGGGTCCGGGCCGCTGCGCCCCAACGCCGCAGACGTGTTCGCCGCCGTCGACGCCGCGGGCATCCCGGTCGTGGCCGTCGACATCCCCAGCGGTGTCGACGTGCACACCGGCACCGCCGACGGCGCCCACGTCACCGCCAAGGTCACCGTCACGTTCGGTGGTCTCAAACCCGTACACGCGCTGGGTAATTGCGGTCGTGTCGAGCTCGTCGACATCGGGTTGGGGCTAGCGCCGTCCGACATGTTCGGGCTGGAGGCCGCGGACGTCAGAGCGCGCTGGCCGGTACCCGGACCCCAGGACGACAAGTACACCCAGGGCGTCACCGGCGTGCTGGCCGGATCGGCAACGTATCCCGGTGCGGCGGTGCTGTGCACCGGGGCCGCGGTGGCGGCCACCTCCGGGATGGTGCGCTACGCGGGCAGCGCTGAGCAACAGGTCCTTTCGCACTGGCCGGAGGTGATCGCCGCGCCGAACGCCAGCGCCGCTGGCCGGGTGCAGGCGTGGGTGGTCGGACCAGGGCTGGGTACCGACGACGCCGGCGCCTCCGCCCTGTGGTTCGCCCTGCAGACCGAGCTGCCGGTGATCGTCGACGCCGACGCGCTGACGATCCTCGCCGCGCATCCCGACCTCGTCACCGACCGCGCCGCGCCGACCGTGTTGACCCCGCACGCAGGCGAATTCGCGCGGCTCGCCGGGTGCGCGCCGGGCCAGGACCGCGTCGGTGCCGCCCGCAAGCTGGCCGACCGGCTCGGTGTCACGGTACTGCTCAAGGGCAACGTCACCGTCATCGCTGAACCCGGCGGACCGGTCTGCCTGAGCCCTGCGGGTCAATCGTGGGCGGCCACAGCGGGTTCCGGCGATGTGCTCTCCGGCATGATCGGCGCCCTGCTGGCGGCGGGCATGCCCGCCGGTGAGGCCGCCGCTGCCGCGGCGTTCGTGCACAGCCGCGCGGCGAATCTGTCGGCCCTCGACCCGGGTCCGCAGCCCGCCCCCACCTCAGCGTCGCGCATCCTCGCGCACATCCGCAGTGCCATCGCTAGTTTGTAACGAAAGGTTATGTCCATGTCGCGCAAGCGCACTTCTGTACCGATTGTCGCCCCGGCCTACACCGGGCGCCTGGAGATGGCGCCCGTCCCGTCGCTGCGCATGCCCGACGAGTCGATGAACCCCGATGCGGCCTACCGGTTCATCCACGACGAGCTGATGCTCGACGGCAGCTCCCGGCTGAACCTCGCGACGTTCGTCACGACATGGATGGACCCTCAGGCCGAGGCGCTGATGGCCGAGACGTTCGACAAGAACATGATCGACAAGGACGAGTACCCGGCGACCGCGGCGATCGAGCAGCGCTGTGTGTGCATGGTGGCCGACCTCTTTCACGCCGAAGACCTGCGCGACGACGACCCGGCCAGCGCCATCGGCGTATCGACGATCGGCTCCAGCGAGGCCGTCATGCTCGCAGGGCTGGCGATGAAGTGGCGCTGGCGCGAGCGTGCGGGCAAGAACTGGAAGGGGCGCACCCCCAACCTGGTGATGGGCTCCAACGTGCAGGTGGTGTGGGAGAAGTTCTGCCGCTATTTCGACGTCGAACCGCGGTATCTGCCGATGGAGGAGGGCCGCTACGTCATCACCCCCGAGCAGGTGCTGGAAAACGTCGACGAGGACACCATCGGCGTGGTGGCGATCCTCGGCACCACCTACACCGGCGAACTCGAGCCGATCGGTGAGATCTGCGCGGCCCTGGACAAACTCGCCGCCGACGACGGCCTCGACATCCCGGTGCACGTCGACGCGGCCAGCGGCGGCTTCGTGGTGCCGTTCCTGCACCCCGACCTGCAGTGGGACTTCCGCCTGCCGCGGGTGGTGTCGATCAACGTCAGCGGCCACAAATACGGGCTGACGTACCCGGGCATCGGCTTCGTGGTGTGGCGCAGTGCCGAACACCTCCCCGAGGAGCTCGTCTTCCGGGTCAACTACCTCGGCGGGGACATGCCGACGTTCACGCTGAACTTCTCCCGGCCCGGCAACCAGGTGGTCGGGCAGTACTACAACTTCGTGCGCCTGGGCAGAGCCGGATACGGGCAGGTGATGCACAGCTTGTCGCAGACCGCGCGGTGGCTGGGCGACCAGCTCCGCAACAGCGAGCATTTCGAGGTGATCACCGACGGTTCGGCGATCCCGGTCGTCAGCTTCCGGCTGGCGGGTGACTTCGGGTACACCGAGTTCGACGTCTCACACACCCTGCGCGCGTACGGATGGCAGGTGCCCGCCTACACCATGCCGGACAACGCAACCGACGTGGCCGTGCTGCGCGTCGTGGTGCGGGAGGGATTTTCCGCCGACATGGCCCGGGCATTGCGCGACGACCTGACCACGGTGTTGAGCCACCTCGACGAGCTCAAGCCCGGTGGGCACTTCAACCAGGTGCAGCCCTTCGCGCACTGAGGCGTTCAGCCGTCGCGGAGCAACCGCCAGGCCGTCAACGCGACGGTGGCCCGCACCAGCCCGTCAGGCTCTGTGAGGCCGAACCCGAGTGCCTTGCCGAGCTGGTCGAGCCTGCGCGCCACGCTGCTGTGGTGCAGGTGCAGCACGTCGGCGGCACGGCGCAGCGAACCGGTCTCGCAGTACACGTCGAGGGTGTCGAGATCATCTGGCGCGCTTGCCAATCGGGCGATCGCAGCCACATCGGGGTTCTCGCGGGCCACCGGCGCGGGGACCCGCGCCAGCAATGCCACCGCACCGAGCGCGTCGTAGCGCACCACGGGGCGGCGGACCGTGGTGAACCGCAGGGCCGTGCGCGCCTCGCGCCACGACTGCGCGGCGTGCTCGGCGGCGCCGACCCCTGCGCGCACACCCGCGGGAAAGGCCCCGTCGTCGACCTCGCCGGCCAACAGCACGCCGACCTCGCCGAGGTGTGCGGCCTTGACCGGCCGGGCCGGGCACACCACGGCGCCGATCCGGTCCAACGGGGTTGGGGAACGCACCGCGGCGACGCGGATCCGGGCGCCGGGGGCAAAACCCAGCAGGCGCAACGCGCGGTTTCTGGCCGTGTCGTCGGTGTCGGACGTGATGACCAGCTCGACAAGAGCGGGGTCGGCCATCGTCGTCTGCGCCGGGCCGTACCGTTCGAGGACCGCGGCCACCGCGATCGCCAGGCGCTCCAGGGCCAGTTCATCGAGGGATCGCGCCGGTCCGCAACGCTCCAGCCAGACGGTGCCGATGTCCTCGTCGTCGAGGGTGACGGTGGCTTCAGACGAGGCGGGCGGCACCGGATCGGGCGCCTGCGTGCCGGCCGCGGACATGCGGATCGAGCGTCCGGCGGCGTGCAGGCGCACGCCGGCCGTGCACTCGGCCAGGCCCGCCGCGGCCCGCACCAGCGCTGCCAGGTCCACCCGCCTGCGCATCAGCGTGTCGAAGAACGTGACCACCCGCAGCGCGCCCTCGGCGTCGGAATCCAGCCGCGACAGCCGCGCCACCAACGCCTCCATGCTGGCCAGGGTAGGCGCCGATTGTCGGATGATCACGTGTCTTTTCCCGACGAATGTCGGATGCGCCCGGACCCGGCAAGCGCCGAGCATGGGAGACATGGATCCCGAACTCGAGGCGTTTCTCGCCTTGTTCCCCCGAGCCCAGCTGTCCGACCCCGTCGAAGAACGCAAGAATTTCGCCGCGCTGGCCGCCGCGATACCGGTGCCCGACGTCGCAGGCCTGCAGGTCGAGGACCGCACGGTGCCTGCCGAACCCGATGTGCCGATCCGCGTCTACCGGCCCCAGGGCGCCACGGCCGCGATCGTCTGGCTGCACGGCGGCGGGTTCGTCATGGGCGACCTGGGCACCGAGCATCCGTGGGCGACCAGGGTGGCCGCCGGGTCCGGGGTGACGGTGGTGTCCGTCGGTTACCGGCTGGCCCCCGAGAACCCGTTCCCGGCCGCATTCGACGACGCCTACGCGGTGTTGCAGTGGACCGCAAAGCATGCGGCGGAGCTGGGTGTGGCCCCCGACCGGATCGCGGTCGGCGGCCACAGCGCCGGGGCCGGGCTCGCGGCCGGGCTCGCGCTGCGCGCCCGCGACGAGGGCGGCCCGCCCATCCGCTTCCAACTGCTCAACCAGCCCGGCCTCGACGACCGGCAGCAGACCTGGTCGGCCCGCAATTTCACCGAGACACCGTGGATGAACCGGGACAAGGCGTCGGCGATCTGGGAGCACTATCTCGGTGGTGCGACCGCCACGCCGTACGCGGCTCCGGCGCGGGCAACGGATCTGTCCGGCCTGCCCGCGGCCTACATCGCGACCGCGGAGTTCTGCCCGAACCGCGACGAAGGCCTGGCGTACGCGATGGCGCTGATGGCGGCGGATGTCCCCGTCGAGGCTCACCAGTGGTCGGGCACCTTCCACGGCTCGCAGGCGATCCTGTCAGCGGAGGTGTCGCAGCGGCAGATCGCCGAACTCGCGGACGTACTGCGCCGGGCCTTGGCGCACTGAAACCAACAACGACACAAAGGAGTTCGACGTGACGGTCAGCCCAATCGACCTGTACTCGGCGGCGATCCGCCTTGCCGGGCAGCACCGGGCGCAGCACACCGAACGCAGGTTCGACGCCGCGCTCGACGGATGGCACATCATGGCGTTTCGCGCGGAGACAGACGACGACTCGCACGCCGACTACTGGGAGATGCACCCCGGCGCCGACGAAGTGGTGACGTGTCTGACCGGCGCGATCCGCATGTACTTGCGCGCTGAGGACGCCGGCGACGACGAGGAGATCGCGTTGGCCGAAGGCACCGCGGTGATCGTGCCGAGAGGGCGGTGGCATCGCATCGAGGTGGACGAGCCCAGCGACATCCTGGCGGTCACTGTGCTCGAAAACACTCGACTGCAGGCACGGGCGAACGCGTAGGTCAGCCCCGGTCGACCGAGCGTGCGGCCGCGGGCCGGCGGTCGCGTGCGGCTGCGGAAACCGTGCGTCTGGGACAATCGGCAGTGGTGACCATTCACACGACCGAGCTGACAGCACCCACCGCGGCGCCCGCCCAGGCGGTGGTGGATCTCGACGCCATCGCCCACAACGTCCGGCTGCTGCGTGAGCGTGCCGGATCCGCGCAGGTGATGGCCGTCGTCAAGGCCGACGGCTACGGTCACGGCGCCACCCAGGTGGGCCGGGCCGCCCTGGCCGCAGGGGCCACCGAACTCGGCGTCGCCACCGTCGGCGAGGCGGTCGCGCTGCGACGCGACGGGATCACCGCGCCCGTGCTGGCGTGGCTGCATCCCCCCGGCACCGACTTCGCACCGGCGCTGAGCGCCGACGTCGAGATCGGGTTGTCGTCGGTGCGCCAACTCGATGAGCTGCTCGACGCGGTCCAACGCACCGGAACCACCGCGACGGTCACCGTCAAGGTCGACACCGGGCTGAGCCGCAACGGCAGCAGCCCGGCGGACTACCCGGCGCTGTTGACCGCTTTGCAACGCGCGCGGGTGGACGGCGCGGTACGGGTGCGGGGACTCATGTCGCACCTGGTGCACGGCGACACCCCTGAGCATCCCCTCAACACCCGGCAGGCCGAGCGCCTGACCGACATGCTGCGATACGCACGCCAGCAGGGCGTGGCGTTCGAGATCGCCCACCTGAGCAATTCGCCGGCCGCGATGACGCGCCAGGACCTGGCGTTCGACCTCGTCCGGCCGGGAATCGCCGTCTACGGCCAGACCCCGATCCCCGAACGCGGCGACATGGGTCTGCGCCCGGCGATGACCCTGAAATGCCCTGTGACGCTGGTGCGTTCGATACGCGCCGGCGACGGGGTGTCCTACGGTCACACCTGGATCGCCGAGCGCGACACCACGCTGGGGTTGATGCCGATCGGTTACGCAGACGGTGTCTTCCGGGTGTTGAGCGGGCGTATCGACGTGCTGATCAACGGCCGGTTGCGACGCAACGTGGGCCGGATCTGCATGGACCAGTTCGTGGTCGACCTGGGCCCCGACGCCGACGTGGCCGAGGGCGACGAAGCGATCCTGTTCGGGCCGGGCACCCATGGGGAGCCCACCGCTCAGGACTGGGCCGATCTGCTGGGGACCATCAACTACGAGGTGGTCACCAGCCCGCGCGGCCGAGTGGTCAGGACCTACCGCGGTGACCAACAGACGGGCAAGAATCGTTGATGGACAACGAGATCGAGCCACCGCATGATCGTGGGGCCGCCGCCCGCTGGCTGGCGGGCGGCGCGGGCCTGACGGCGGTCGGCTCCGCTGCGGGGGTCTCGGTCGCCCGTTCGCTGCGCCGCCGGCTCAGCACCGATGATCCGTACGCTCATGAGGATTTCCACCTGCTCGACGCGGACCGCAGCTACGTGGTCACCACACCCGACGGCGTGTCACTGGCCGTGCGTGAGGTCGGCCCCAAAGACGCGTTTCTGACCGTCGTGTTCGCCCACGGGTTCTGCCTTCGCATGGGAGCCTTCCACTTTCAGCGGGCCCGGCTGACCGAGCAATGGGGTGAGCAGGTCCGCATGGTGTTCTACGACCAGCGTGGTCACGGCCAGTCCGACGAGTCCTCACCCGAGGATTACACCGTCGCGCAACTGGGCCGGGACTTGGAGGCGGTGCTCGCGGTGATGGCCCCGCGCGGCCCGGTGGTGTTGGTCGGCCATTCGATGGGCGGCATGACCGTGTTGTCCCACGCCCGCCAGTACCCGCAGCGGTACCCGACCCGCATCGTCGGTGCTGCGGTGATCTCCTCTGCCGCCGAAGGAGTTTCGCGCTCACCGCTGGGGGAGATCCTGAAGAACCCGGCGCTGGAGGCGGTGCGGTTCGCCGTGCGCTATGCGCCCAAGGCCGTGCACCGCAGCCGTGGTGTCGCCAAGTCGGTGATCGGACCGATCCTGCGGGCGGGATCCTACGGCGACGAGGAAATCAGCCCGAGCGTCGTGGCGTTCTCCGAGGAGATGATGCACGGCACGCCGATCACGACGGTGGTGGAGTTCCTGCACGCGCTCGAGGTTCACGACGAGACCGCGGGGTTGGCCACGCTGGCCAAGATCCCGACGCTGATCGCCTGCGGCGACCGCGATCTGCTCACACCGAAGGAGTACTCCGAAGACATGGCGGCCGCGCTGCCCAAGTCGGAGTTGGTGATCGTGCGCGGCGCAGGACATCTCGTGCAACTCGAACAGCCCGACATCATCGACGACGCGCTGGTGCGGCTGGTCGAACGGGCCACGCCCTCCAAGCTCGTCGCGCTCACCCGGCGCGTGCGCGAACGGGTCCGCCATGACTGAACGGGGTTCGGGCACAGCGCAGCTGCCCACCGCCGAGGACACCGTCGCGCTGGGGGCCCGGCTGGGCGCACAGCTGCGGGCAGGAGACGTGGTGGTGCTCTCGGGACCGCTGGGTGCAGGGAAGACGGTGCTGGCCAAAGGAATCGCAGAGGCGCTGGACGTCGACGGTCCGGTCATCTCGCCGACGTTCGTACTCGCCCGGGTGCACCGGGCCCGAAACCCCGATGCACCGGCCATGATTCATGTGGACCTGTACCGGCTGCTGGATCAGCCGGCGGTCGACCTGCTCGGCGAGCTGGACTCCCTGGATCTGGACACCGATCTCGAGGACGCCGTCGTGGTGGTCGAATGGGGCGAAGGGCTTGCCGAACGGCTCTCCGACAGCCACCTCGACGTGCGGTTGGAACGCGGTTCCGACAGCGAGGTGCGCACCGCGGTATGGGACTGGAGCACACCGTGAGCTTCCTGGTCCTTGCCATCGACACCGCCACCCCGGCCGTCACCGCCGGTGTGGTGCGCGTCGATTCGCCGACGCAAGTGCTGGCGCAGCGGGTCACCGTCGATGCCCGCGCGCACGCCGAAGAACTCACCCCCAACGTGGTCGCTGCGCTGGCCGACGCCCAGGTGACCTTCGACGACCTGGCCGCGGTTGTGGTGGGCTGCGGTCCCGGTCCGTTCACCGGGCTGCGGGTCGGGATGGCCAGCGCGGCGGCGTTCGGGCATGCGCTCGGCGTGCCCGTGCACGGCGTGTGCAGCCTGGACGCCATCGGCATCGAGACCACCGGTGAAGTGCTGGTCGTCACCGACGCGCGCAGGCGCGAAGTGTACTGGGCGCGCTACCGCGACGGCGTGCCTGTGGACGGGCCGGCTGTCAACGCCCCCGCCGATGTGCCCGGCGCGGCCGACGTGCTGGCCGGACCCCCGCGTTATCCCACCCCGGCCGGGCTGGTGTGTGCTGTCGCGGACTGGTCGGCCGAACCGGCGCCGCTGGTCCCGCTGTATCTGCGGCGGCCCGACGCCAAACCGTCGGTGGCGATCCGATGAGCGTCGAATACGGGAAGCTGACACCCGAAGACGCCGGCCGGTGCGCTGAACTGGAGTCGCAGCTGTTCGACGGCGACGACCCGTGGCCGGCGCGCGCCTTTTTGGCCGAACTAGCCGCCAAACACATCCATTACGTCGCGGCGCGCACGCAGGGCAAGCTCGTCGGCTACGCCGGCATCGCCCGGCTGGGTCGAAAGCGGCCCTACGAGCACGAGATCCACACCGTCGGGGTCGACCCGGCCTACCAGGGTCAGGGCATCGGTCGGCAGCTGGTCGCGCGGCTGCTCGAAATCGCCTCGGATGCAGTGGTTCTGCTCGAAGTCCGTACCGACAACGCGGCGGCCATCAAACTGTACGAAAGCTTCGGGTTCGTCACAATGGGGCTGCGCAAGCGCTACTACCGCGTCAGCGGCGCCGACGCGTATACGATGAGGCGAGACCCATCATGACCGTCATCCTGGCCATCGAAAGCTCCTGCGACGAAACCGGCGTCGGGATCGCCCACCTCGATCCCGACGGCACGGTGACGCTGCTCGCCGACGAGGTGGCTTCCAGCGTCGACGAACACGCCAGGTTCGGCGGCGTCGTGCCCGAGATCGCCAGCCGCGCGCACCTGGAGGCGCTCGGCCCGACGATGCGGCGCGCGCTGCAGGCGGCGAACGTCGCCAAGCCCGACGTCGTCGCGGCCACCATCGGCCCCGGGCTGGCGGGTGCGCTGCTGGTGGGAGTTGCTGCGGCCAAGGCGTATTCGGCGGCCTGGCAGGTGCCGTTCTACGCGGTCAACCATCTGGGCGGGCACCTGGCCGCCGACGTCTACGACCACGGCCCGCTGCCGGAGTGCGTGGGCCTGCTGGTCTCGGGCGGACACACCAACCTGCTGCACGTGCGGTCGCTGGGTGAGCCGATCGTCGAACTGGGCGGCACGGTCGACGACGCCGCGGGGGAGGCCTACGACAAGGTGGCGCGGCTACTGGGCCTCGGCTATCC
This sequence comes from Mycolicibacterium holsaticum DSM 44478 = JCM 12374, assembly GCF_019645835.1. NCBI lineage: Bacteria > Bacillati > Actinomycetota > Actinomycetes > Mycobacteriales > Mycobacteriaceae > Mycobacterium > Mycolicibacterium holsaticum. The sequence goes on along the minus strand of NZ_CP080998.1, from coordinate 4,239,434 downwards.
GGGCGGCAAGGTGCTCGACGACCTGGCCCGCACCGGCGATCGCGACGCGATCGTGTTTCCCCGCGGCATGACCGGCCCGCGGGACGATCCCTACGCGTTCAGCTTCTCCGGGCTCAAGACCGCGGTGGCGCGCTATGTCGAAAGCCATCCCGACGCCGCGCAGGCCGACGTCGCGGCGGGCTTTCAGGAGGCCGTCGCCGACGTGCTGACCCGCAAGGCTGTCCGCGCCGCCACCGAGGTCGGCGTGAAGACGCTGCTGATCGCCGGTGGGGTGGCGGCCAATTCGCGGCTGCGGGAGCTGGCCGAGGAACGCTGCGCCGCCGCCGGGCTGACGTTGCGCATTCCGCGCCCACGGTTGTGCACCGACAACGGCGCGATGATCGCATCGTTCGCCGCCCATCTGATCGCCGCGGGTGCGACGTCGTCACCGTTGGATGCGGCCAGTGACCCGGGTCTTCCGGTGGTGCAGGGGCAGGTGGTGTAGGTGAGCGCCGACAAGCTCGCCATTACCGAACTGCTGTACCGCTATGCCGAGCTGATCGATGCGGGCGACTTCGAGGGGGTCGGGCGGTTGCTCGCGCGTGCGACGTTCGGCGGGTCGGGTCCGCAGGGCGTGGCCGGGGCCGACAACATCGCCGCGCTGTTCGCGTCGACCACGCGTCGGTACCCCGAGCACGGCAACACCCCGCGCACCCGGCACCTGGTGCTCAACCCGATCGTCGAGGTGGCCGCGGACCGCACCGCCACCGCCAGGTCGACGTTCTGCGTGGTGCAGAACACCGAGACCGTCCCGCTGCAGCCGATCGTCGTCGGGCGCTATTTCGACCGCTTCAGCTGTGACCCCGGCATTCCTGCCGGCTGGCACTTCACCGAACGCAAGGTCGCGGTCGAGATGGTCGGCGATGTGTCGGCCCATTTGAGGGTCGACCCGGGCGCCTTCGGCAATTAGGCAGTGGGGCGACCTTGAGTGCTAGCACTCTCATGTATAGAGTGCTAGGTGGCAGGCGGCCAACCCCTGCGTCGGCACCCGCGACGACGGCGCTTGGAGACGGACGCTTTGCCGAACACCTGGTAACACTGGAATCTCAGATCCGGGGCCTGGCCCCGGATCTACTACCCGAACCACTGGAGGGCTCCATCGTGGCGAGCGTGAACATCAAGCCACTCGAGGACAAGATCCTCGTACAGGCCAACGAGGCCGAGACCACGACCGCTTCCGGTCTGGTCATCCCTGACACCGCCAAGGAGAAGCCGCAGGAAGGCACCGTCGTCGCAGTCGGCCCCGGCCGCTGGGACGAGGACGGCGAAAAGCGGATCCCGCTGGACGTGTCCGAGGGCGACACCGTCATCTACAGCAAGTACGGCGGCACCGAGATCAAGTACAACGGCGAGGAGTACCTGATCCTGTCAGCCCGCGACGTGCTGGCTGTCGTCAACAAGTAAGCGCCCGTGTTCCGCCCCGGAAATCCCCGTCATAGCGGGTGATTTCCGGGGCGGCATGCGTAACTAGGGAAAGACATCCATGAGCAAGCAGATTGAGTACAACGAAACTGCACGCCGCGCGCTGGAAGCGGGCGTAGACAAGCTCGCCGATGCGGTGCGCGTGACGCTGGGGCCCCGCGGCCGGCACGTGGTGCTGGCCAAGGCCTTCGGTGGGCCGCAGATCACCAACGACGGCGTGACGATCGCCCGCGAGATCGACCTCGAGGATCCGTTCGAGAACCTCGGTGCCCAGCTGGTGAAGTCCGTGGCCACCAAGACCAACGACGTCACCGGCGACGGCACCACCACCGCGACGGTGCTGGCGCAGGCCCTCGTCAAGGGCGGGCTGCGCAACGTCGCCGCCGGCGCCAACCCGATCGCGCTCGGCCAGGGCATCGCCAAGGCCGCCGACGCGGTTTCTGAGGCGCTGCTGGCATCGGCGACGCCGGTCACCGACAAGCAGGGCATCGCCCAGGTCGCCACCGTCTCCTCACGCGATGCGGAGATCGGTGACATGGTCGGGGAGGCGATGACCAGGGTCGGTCACGACGGCGTCGTCACCGTCGAGGAGTCCTCGACGCTGAACACCGAGCTGGAGATCACCGAGGGCGTCGGCTTCGACAAGGGTTTCGTCTCGGCGTACTTCATCACCGACTTCGACACCCAGCAGGCCGTGCTCGAGGACGCGTTGGTGCTGCTGCACCGGGAGAAGATCAGCTCGCTGCCCGACCTGCTGCCGCTGTTGGAGAAGGTCGCCGAATCTGGTAAGCCGCTGCTGATCATCGCCGAAGACGTTGAGGGAGAAGCGCTTTCGACGCTGGTCGTCAACGCCATCCGTAAGACGCTGAAGGCCGTCGCGGTCAAGGCGCCGTTCTTCGGTGACCGCCGCAAGGCGTTCCTCGATGACCTCGCGGTCGTCACCGGCGGTCAGGTCGTCAACCCCGACGTCGGCCTGGTGCTGCGTGAGGTCGGCCTCGACGTGCTGGGCACCGCGCGGCGCGTCGTCGTCGACAAGGACAGCACCGTCATCGTCGACGGCGGCGGCACCAAGGAGGCCATCGACGGGCGCGCCCAGCAGTTGCGCGCCGAGATCGAGGCCAGCGACTCCGACTGGGACCGCGAGAAGCTTGAGGAGCGGCTGGCCAAGCTGTCCGGCGGTGTGGCGGTCATCAAGGTCGGCGCGGCCACCGAGACCGCGCTCAAGGAACGCAAGGAGAGCGTCGAGGACGCGATCGCCGCGGCCAAGGCGGCGGTCGAGGAGGGCATCATCGCCGGCGGCGGTTCGGCGCTGGTGCGCGCCCGGGCTGCCACCGACAAGCTGCGCGAGAGCCTGTCCGGCGATGAGCGGCTCGGCGTCGACCTGTTTGCGTCGGCGCTGTCGGCGCCGCTGTACTGGATCGCCACGAACGCCGGGCTCGACGGTTCGGTCGTGGTGAGCAAGGTCCTGGAACTGCCGCAGGGCCAGGGCTTCAACGCCGCGACGCTGACCTACGGCGACCTGGCGGCCGAGGGCATCGTCGACCCGGTCAAGGTGACGCGGTCGGCACTGTTGAACGCGGCCTCGGTCGCGCGGATGGTGCTGACCACCGAGACCGCGGTGGTGGAGAAGCCCGAGGAGCCGGAGGACGACGGCCACGGCCACGGCCACGGCCATATGCACTAGGCGGTTCGACGGAGCGCCCTCGGTCTTTAACGGCCGGGGGCGTTTCGTTTCGGTGAGCGCTCAATTTCGTACTTCCCGTTGGCATAACTTGCCCGCAAGCACCCCTGGAGAAGATGAAGCGGCGCCAAGAGAAGTCGTTCGCCTACCACCTGCCGAAACACACCGAATAGCTACGACAAAGGCCTACGCTGCCAGTGAAGTCGGTTCGCCAGACGATGAGGGAGCATGGCTTGATGCGCTTGTCTTCCGCGGCGGCCGGGCTTGCCGCCGGTGTGGCCGCGATCGCGTTGGCCTCACCGGCGGTTGCCGACCCGATTGATCCCATCCCGGGCAACGGGTTCTTCCTCGTCGGACCAGACATCGCTCCCGGCCTCTACCACTCGGCCGGTACCGCGTCGGCGTTCGGGGTGTGGATCAACGACGTGCCGACGCAGGACTCGATGTGCGTGTGGTTCACCTACAGCACACCCGATGCGAACAAGGACCACGTCGTCGCGACCAACATCTCCATCGGCCCGATGTACGCCAACATCAACGCGACGGTGAAGGCTTTCGAGTCGCGCAACTGCCAACCGTGGACCCGGGTGCCCTGAGGGATCTGCCGCGGCGCACACTGACGTGATGTTTCCGCAAACGCCTGCGGCGACGGCGGCTCATTCGGTGGCCGCCCACTTCTACACGCCGGCGGTGCTGAACCACTGCATCCGTTCGTATCTGTGGGGAACGACGTACGCCGAAGCGCACGACATCGCCTTCGACGACGAGCTTTACTACGTGAGCGCGCTGCTTCATGACATCGGTCTGACCGACCCCTTCGACAGTCACCGGGTGGCCTTCGAGGAGGCGGGCGGGGAGCTGGCATGGGTTTTCGGGGTGGCGGCCGGTTGGCCGGCCGACCGGGCGGCCAGGGCAGCCGAGATCATCGTGCTGCACATGCGTGACGACGTCGCGGCGGACGCCGACCCGGAGTCCCATCTCCTGCAGGTGGCGACCAGCTGGGACGTAGCCGGGCGGCACCCCGAGGAGTTCGCTGCCGAGACCAGAGCACGGGTACTCGCGCGCTATCCGAGGCAAGGCTTCAGTGCCGAATTCGTCGCGTGCTTTGAGGATCAGGCGAGACGCAAACCGCAAGGCGCTGCCGCGAAATCGATCGCCAGCAACGGCGCCCAACGGATCATGGCCAACCCGCTTGACAGCGAGCAATAGCCGGTCACGGAGCATCCCCGGCCCGACTTGGGCCCGGACGTGTCTACGTTATCGCTTACGGTCGGATCTAGCTGCCGCCCCTCAACAGGCCCTGCACCGCGAACTTCACCAGCCCGTTGGCGGCACTCAATGTGGACTGCGTGGTAGGCACCGCCGCCTGGACGGCGTCGTTGAGTGACCCCACACCGGATTGCAGGCCCTTGTTGTTCTGGTCGACGATGCTCTGCAGGCCCTCGTTGTTGATCGCCGTGATGCCCTGCAGGCCCTCGTTGTTCTGGTTGACGACGTTTTGCACCGCGCCGTTCGTGCCGCCGACGACGTTCTGCACCGCATCGTTCGCGCCGTCGACAACCGAGCCGAGAAGACCGCCGAGGCCACCGTCGGCGAACGCCATACCGGCGGGTGCTCCGACCAACATCCCGCCGGCGATGAACCCCACTCCGAGTGCCTTTACCGCCTTGTGCTTAGCCATGTTCTTCCCTCACCCTCCTGTGTGAAGCCTGGTCCGCGCCGAACCAGCCATTTGCCAATGATAACGATCAGCAAGCAAAGATCAAGGGTTTCGGCCCTGCCCAAAGATCTATCGACGCTGGTGAAACCCATCTACCTCGGACATGGGGCCAGCCAATAGCAAATTGATTGCGCAAGTTGATTATTTACTGGATCGTAGATAACCGGTCGACGCGCGTCCGCAAGGGGCGGCCCCGACAACTTGGCTCGACGGACATCGCCTGCCGCACTGTCGTATCGGGCCGATTTGGCCTGCCCGCAAGGGCGGTATAACCTGGGCCGCGTGATCAGCGGTGTGTGTGCCGGCTATTGGCGCTTTATCAAGGCTCCGGGTGGAGCCGATAGAGCGCAGCACTAAGCACGCGTCCACCCGGAGCCCAGGCAGTGACCATCAGGTCACTGCCTTTCGTCATTAAGAGGGCGCCGGACATTCACCCAGGTGCCCAGTCCAGAAAGGCACGTCCGACATGAACCTGGCGCAGACCGCCACCCCGCCTGCCACGTCCGACCGGCGCGTCCGCAGTTTCAGCGAGATCCCCAGCCCGCACGACGTGCTCACCGAGTTCCCGCTGGGTGCCCGGCGCGCGGAGCGGGTGGCCCGCGACCGCGACGAGATCGCCGCCATCCTCGCCGGCCGCGACGACCGGTTGCTGGTCGTGGTGGGCCCGTGCTCGGTGCACGACCCGGTCGCCGCGCTCGATTACGCCAGCCGGCTGGCCAAGGTAGCCGGCGAGCTCAGCGAGCAGCTCAAGATCGTGATGCGGGTGTACTTCGAGAAGCCGCGGACCACGATCGGATGGAAGGGGCTGATCAACGATCCGGGTATGGACGGCACCTTCGACGTCGCCCGAGGTCTGCGCATCGCCCGCCAGCTGCTGCTCGACGTCATCGACATCGGCCTTCCGGTCGGATGTGAATTCCTCGAGCCGACCAGCCCGCAGTACATCGCCGACGCGGTCGCCTGGGGCGCGATCGGCGCCCGCACCACCGAATCGCAGGTGCACCGCCAGCTGGCGTCGGGGCTGTCGATGCCCGTCGGGTTCAAGAACGGCACCGACGGCAACATCCAGGTCGCGGTCGATGGCGTCAAAGCCGCTGCGGCCCAACATGTTTTCTTCGGCATGGACGATACCGGGCGTGGCGCGCTGGTGAGCACCGCGGGCAACGACGACTGCCATGTCATCCTGCGCGGCGGCACCGGCGGACCGAACTACGACACCGATTCGGTGGGCGCGACCGCCGCCAAGCTCACCGCCGCGGGACTGCCCGGGCGAGTGGTCATCGACTGCAGCCACGCCAATTCGGCCAAGGACCACGTCCGCCAGGCCGCGGTCGCCGCCGAGGTCGCACAGTTGGTGCGTGACGGGGTGCCGATCAGCGGGGTGATGCTGGAGAGCTTCCTGGTCGCAGGCGCGCAATCCTCCGAAGCCCGCCCGCTGACCTACGGGCAGTCTGTCACCGACAAGTGCATGGATTGGCCGACAACCGATCTGGTGCTGCGCGAGTTGGCCAAGCGCGGGTAACCCTCGCCGGCCATGGCACGCGCACCGCGACTACGAGGCGCGGCGGATGCCCCGCTTGAGCAGCAGTTCGCGCTCGGACTCGCTGAGACCGCCCCAGATGCCGTAGGTCTCACCGACGGCCAGGGCGTGCGAACGGCACTGCGCGATCACCGGGCACTGGTTGCACAGTTCCTTGGCGCGCCTTTCGCGCTGGGCGCGGGCCCGGCCGCGCTCGCCGTCGGGATGAAAGAACATGGCGGAATCGACGCCCCGGCACAGTCCGGCCATCTGCCAATCCCAAACGTCTGCGTTGGGTCCGGGTAGTTGCTGTGGCAAAGGCATTGGAGAACCCCTCTCTGCGTGTTCTTCGCAAACGTCTGAACACGTGAGTTTTGGCACTGATCCGAGCGCAAGTCGCCGATGACTACTCGTGGACACAAGGTAGGTGGGCTCATCAAATGTCGTCAATAGACCTACGACGTGCGGAACGCCATAACTGCTGGCCAAGAATTTACGTCACGTTCATCCTTGGGTCTTTTCGGCGGTGCGATTCGTGGTAGGCGAACCCCGCATCGGCCACCGCGGGCGGCATATCTCCTGATCGCGTAATCAACAGGGCCTGCAGCAAACCTGGAAAATCGATAATCGGCTTACGTGGACGTAACATTCACGCCACCAAGTGTTAACCAAAGTTGTGCGCCCGGCGGGTCGTGGCGGGTCCGCCGGTACCGGGTATCCGGCCCGGCGTTGATAGCGTCGGCGATTCGATGACTACTTCTGGCTCCGCGGCGGTGTTGGCCGACGCCGCGTTCGGCGCCGACCCCGGCCGCTGGCCCCTGCCCGCCGCCACGTCCCCGCACGAACTGTGGCTGCGCGCGGTCGCCGCGGGCGCACAGGGACGGTACGCCAGCGCACGCGCCGACCTCACGCGGCTGCGCCGGCCTCAGCACGGCGAACCGCTGATGTCGTTGGCGCACAGCACCCACGCGTCGTTCTTGCGTCAGCTCGGCTGGCACACCCACGCGCGGGGCTGGGACGGGCGGGCGTTGGCGCTGGCCGGCGCCGACGCCGAGGCCGGCGCCGACGCATTGATCGGGCTGGCCGCCGACGCGCTCGGAGTGGGCCGGTTCGCGGCGTCGCAGCGCGCACTGCAGCGGGCGGCCGAGCGCCTCCCCGACGCGGTGGCCCCCCGGCTGCCCGTCCGGCTGGCGTGGGTGAGCGCAGAGCTGGCGATGGCGCGAGGCGAGGCCGCCGACGCCGTGCGTCACGCCGAGCAGGCCGTCGCCGCCGCCGCAGCGTTCGACTCGGTCCGACACGCCGTGAAATCCGACGTCGTGCATGCCGCCGCGCTGTGCAGCGCCGGTGACATCGACGCTGCGCGGCGCGTCGCCGACGGCGCACTGACCGAAACCTGCCGCCTCGGAATGATCCCGCTGCGCTGGGCGTTGGCCTGCTTGCTGGCCGACATCGGCAGCGCGGCGTGTTCGTACGACCAGATGATCGCCATCCGCGACGAATCTGCCGACACAGTCCGGTCACGGGGCGGCGTGTGGCCGGTCTCCGCGGAGAAGGGCACGTCATCCTGAAAGTTATTGTTTAGCCTGAGCCGCCCCCGCCGGACTGAACCCGGTTCGTAACGCTGGAGAGATCGCCCACGATGACAATTTCGAGAGAACGTCTCGATGCTGTCGTTGCTGAGGCAGTAGCGGGCAACCGAGACGCACTCCGACAGGTGCTGGAAACCATCCGTCCCATCGTTGTCAGGTATTGCCGGGCAAGGGTGGGAGCAGCGGAGCGCAGTGGGCTTTCAGCAGACGATATTGCTCAGGAGGTGTGCTTGGCCGCCATCACGGCGCTGCCGCGCTACAAGGATCAGGGACGTCCGTTCCTGGCCTTCGTGTACGGCATAGCTGCGCACAAGCTCGCTGACGCACATCGTGCGGCGGCCAGGAACCGTTCCGACCCGACCGACGTCGTGCCGGAGCGGTACTCCATGGACGCCGGGCCCGAACAGATGGCCATGGACGCCGAATCGTCTGAGCAGATGAACAGGCTGCTCGCCGTACTGCCCGAAAAGCAACGTGAAATCTTGATCCTGCGTGTGATCGTCGGCATGAGCGCCGAGGAGACCGCCGAGGCGGTCGGAAGTACCGCGGGCGCGGTCCGGGTGGCCCAGCACCGCGCGCTGGCGCGGCTGAAGCAGGAGATCATCTCGACAGGGCGACACGATCATGCCTGACTTCGGACGCTGGAATGCCAATGGGGGCGATCCGTCCCTCAACGAAATCAACCGCACCGACCGGTTCCTGGACGCGTTGGCGTTCGAGCAGCCGGTGTATGCCACCGACCCCGGTGAGGCCGAACTGGCGCAGCTGCTGGCCGGGTGGCGCGACGACGTTCGTGACGCCCCGCTCACCGCGACCGTGACGCCGCGCGACGCGGTGCTGGCGTTGGATCGTGCGACGGTGTCCCGTCGCCGCACCCGGTCGCTGGCGGTCGTCGGCTCGGTCGCGGCGGCGGTGTTGTGCCTCGGCGGCTTCGGCGCGGTGGTCGCGGGCGCCGGACCGGGCGATGCGCTCTACGGCCTGCGCACCATGCTGTTCGGTGAGCAGCACGCCACACGCGACGATCCGGTGATGCTGGCGTCCCAGCAGCTCGCCGAGGTGCAGCAGCTGATCGACCAGGGCCAGTGGCAAGCCGCGCAGGACAAGCTGGAGACGCTGACCACCACCGTGGCCACGGTCGGCGACGTCCAGCGCAAACAGGAATTCGTCAGCGAGTGGCAGGAGCTGACCGTCAAGGTCCAGTCGCAGGACGCCAGCGCCACCATTCCGCCCGACGTGCCGCCGCCGGTGTTCCCGCAGGTGCCCGTCTCGGTGCTCGACACCACGACGACCGCGGTTCCGACGTCGCCGTCGGACACGACGACGCTGCCGTCGTCGGACATCACGAGCCCGTCGCCGTCGGATGTCACGAGCCTGCCGTCGTCGACGACGTTGCCGTCACCGACGCCGAGCCCGTCTCCGTCGCCGAGCCCGTCGCCGACGCCGAGCCCGTCTCCGTCGCCGACGAATTCGCCCGCGCCGTCGCCGACGAGCTCTCCTGCGCCGCGACCGACGCCGACGTCGTCCTCGGCGGCGCAGGCACCGGCACCGTCGCCGTCGAGCCCGCAGCCCACCCCGAGTGCCGCGCAGCCGTCGCCGACACCGACGGAGGCGCCGCAGGCGATCGATGAAGAGTCAGCGACGCAACTGCCGGCAACAACCGAGCCGGTGACGACCGCGCCGGTGACGACGCAGCCGCAGACCACTCAGCAGGCGAGCACGCAGGCGCCGACGAAGCAGTCACCCACTCGGCAGGCACCGAAGTCGGTGGTCACCACGACAGTCGTGGTGCCGGAGCCGGGCGAAGAATCCGGCTAACGGGGTTCAGCGGTAGCCGTCGGTCTCCGAGGTCGCCTCGTTGAGTGAGGCGTCGGCGTACCCGCGGCAGTAATCCCAGGTCACGTAGGCATCGGGTTCCGGATCGTAGGCCGGCTCGTGAGGCCGTACCGTGCCGTCGACGAGCAGCTGCAGCAGGTTGGCGCGCAGCATGTCCCAGTCGTGATAGTGGTCCTGCTGGCATTCGTCACAGCACACCACCAGGCCGCGAATGCCCTTGTGCGCCAACAACGCCTCGTAGACCGCCAGGTCGGCGAGGTCGGCCTCCACCGCGGTCCGCTCCTGCGGGTCCAGCGGCTGGCCGGGCTCGATCGCATCGAGCGCAGCCGAGGGGTCGCACGGGTCGTCGGCGAACGGGTCGGGTGGCAAACCCGGTGGCAGGTGATCACGCACGACTCCACCCTACGCAGCCGTACTCATTTCGCGCCAGCCGTGGCGCGGCATGGCGCCGGGCGATTCGCAACGCAGTGTGGCGCCGGACCGCCGACATCGATGCCGATAGGATGGACGTCTAGCTCGACGACTGTCCTCGTCACTGGAGGCCCATCCATGTCGATCGCTGAAAGCAGCGTTCCGCTCGCCGTCCCGGTGCCTACCGGCGGTGATGACCCGACGAAAGTCGCGATGCTCGGGCTCACCTTCGACGACGTCCTATTGCTGCCTGCAGCCTCCGATGTGGTCCCCGCCACCGCCGACACCTCCAGCCAGCTCACCAGGAAGGTGCGGCTGAGGGTGCCGCTGGTCAGCTCGGCGATGGACACGGTGACCGAGTCGCGGATGGCGATCGCGATGGCGCGCGCCGGGGGCATGGGGGTCTTGCACCGCAACCTTCCGATCGCCGAGCAGGCCGGCCAGGTCGAGACGGTCAAACGTTCCGAAGCCGGCATGGTCACCGATCCGGTCACCTGCTCGCCGGACAACACCCTGGCCGAAGTCGACGCGATGTGCGCACGGTTCCGGATCTCCGGGCTGCCCGTCGTCGACGACACCGGCTCGCTGGTCGGGATCATCACCAACCGTGACATGCGCTTCGAGGTCGACATGTCCAAACCGGTGTCGGAGGTGATGACCAAGGCGCCGTTGATCACCGCGCAGGAGGGTGTCTCCGCCGAAGCCGCGCTGGGACTGCTGCGCAGGCACAAGATCGAGAAGCTGCCGATCGTCGACGGGCACGGCAGGCTGACGGGCCTGATCACCGTCAAGGACTTCGTCAAGACCGAACAATTCCCGTTGGCCACCAAAGACAAGGACGGTCGGCTGCTGGTCGGCGCCGCCGTCGGCGTCGGCGACGACGCCTGGACGCGGGCGATGACGCTGGTCGACGCCGGCGTCGACGTTCTCGTCGTGGACACCGCCCACGCGCACAACCGCGGCGTGCTCGACATGGTGCACCGCATCAAGACCGTGCTGGGTGACCGGGTCGAGGTGGTCGGCGGCAACGTCGCCACGCGCGCGGCCGCGGCCGCGCTGGCCGACGCGGGCGCCGACGCGGTCAAGGTCGGTGTCGGCCCCGGCTCCATCTGCACCACCCGCGTGGTCGCCGGCGTCGGCGCACCGCAGATCACCGCGATTCTGGAGGCCGTCGCCGCCTGCGCGCCAAGGGGAGTGCCGGTGATCGCCGACGGCGGTCTGCAGTACTCGGGGGACATCGCCAAGGCGTTGGCCGCCGGAGCGTCCACGGCGATGCTGGGTTCGCTGTTGGCCGGCACCGCCGAATCTCCCGGCGAGCTGATCTTCGTCAACGGCAAGCAGTTCAAGAGCTACCGCGGCATGGGCTCGCTGGGCGCCATGCAGGGCCGGGGCGGCGCGAAGTCGTATTCCAAGGACCGCTACTTCCAGGACGATGCCCTGTCCGAGGACAAACTGGTCCCCGAGGGCATCGAGGGCCGGGTGCCGTTCCGTGGTCCGCTGTCCACCGTCATCCACCAGCTCACCGGCGGACTGCGCGCGGCCATGGGGTACACCGGATCGGCCACCATCGAGCAGCTGCAGCAGGCGCAGTTCGTTCAGATCACGGCCGCGGGCCTGAAGGAAAGCCACCCGCACGATGTCGCGATGACCGTCGAGGCGCCGAATTACTACGCCCGCTAAGGGGACACATTGGTCATGCGTGACTTGGTTGAGATCGGCATGGGCAGAACCGCCCGCCGCACTTACGAACTCGACGACATCAACATCGTGCCGTCACGGCGCACCAGGTCGTCCAAGGACGTCTCGACGGCCTGGCAGCTCGATGCCTACCGCTTCGAGGTTCCCGTAATCGCCCATCCGACCGATGCTTTGGTGTCACCGGAGTTCGCGATCGCGCTGGGCCGGCTCGGCGGGCTGGGTGTGCTCAACGGCGAGGGTCTGATCGGCAGGCACGCCGACGTCGAAGACAAGATCGCCCAGGTGGTCGAGACCGCCGAGAAGGAGCCCGAACCCACGGCCTCGATACGCCTTCTGCAGCAACTGCATTCGGCGCCGCTGGATCCCGAGCTGCTCGGTGCGGCGATCGCACGGATCCGCGATGCCGGGGTGACGACGGCGGTGCGGGTCAGCCCGCAGAACGCGCGGGCATTGACCCCGACACTGATCGCGGCCGGTATCGATCTGCTGGTCATCCAGGGCACGATCGTCTCGGCCGAACGGGTCGCCTCCGACGGTGAGCCGCTGAACCTCAAGACGTTCATCTCCGAACTCGACGTGCCGGTAGTGGCCGGCGGTGTGCTCGACCACCGCACGGCACTGCACCTGATGCGCACCGGCGCGGCGGGCGTCATCGTCGGCTACGGCTCCACCCAGGGCGTCACGACCAGCGACGAGGTGCTCGGCATCAGCGTGCCGATGGCTACCGCGATCGCCGACGCCGCCGCGGCCCGCCGTGAATACCTCGACGAGACCGGCGGCAGGTACGTACACGTGCTGGCCGACGGCGATATCCACACCTCCGGCGAACTGGCCAAGGCCATCGCCTGCGGCGCCGACGCCGTCGTGCTCGGCACCCCGCTGGCCACCGCGGCCGAGGCGCTGGGGGACGGCTGGTTCTGGCCGGCCGCGGCGGCCCACCCGTCGCTACCGCGCGGGGCCCTGCTGCAGATCGCGATGGGCGAGCGGCCGTCGCTCGAGCAGGTGCTGATGGGACCGTCCGACGACCCGTTCGGTTCGCTCAATCTCGTTGGCGGCCTGCGCCGGGCGATGGCCAAGGCCGGTTACTGCGACCTCAAGGAATTCCAGAAGGTCGGGTTGACCGTCGGAAGCTGACGGCCGCGCGCATCGCGCATTGCATTCCAGCGGGCCTTCGCCCGGATTTTTCGTGACGGTTTGCGCAGCCTTGGACTCATGTCACAAAACTGCACTGCTGTAGCGTAAGAAAATGACTAATCGCTACGAACTATTGAGGTATTGGCCTAATATACGTTAGTCTTCGCGCAGTAGATTGGCCATGGCCGCTCGTAAACACAGCGCGACGTCTCATGAGGTAGGTGCAGTCCTTTGGCGCTCAGGCAATCGGCACGTCAGCCAGTGGAGCTCGGACCGCCGGGGCCGGTGCGGGCCCCCGGGCCGAGCGTGGCCCGACTGGCCTCGATGTTCGCCCGGGCGCGAGACCCATTCCGGCTGCTGTCGGACTGCGTCGATCGTTACGGCGATATCTACTCGCTGCCGCTGGGGCCCGGCGGCACGACAGTCGTCAACGATCCGGAGTTCGTCGGGAGTTGGCTGCTGGACTACTCGCGTTATCACAAGGGTGTGATGTCGCGGGCCCTTGTCCCCGCGCTCGGCGAGAGCATTCCGGTTGCCGACGGTGAGCCGTGGAAGCGAAATCGCAAGGCGCTCAACCCCGCTTTCTCCCGCCGGAATCTTAACGGGATCGCTCAGATCATCTCCGGGGCGGTCGACGACGTCCTCATCCGGTGGGACACGTTGGCCGATAACGGCGAAGAGGTCGACCTCTACCGAGAACTCTCGATCCTCACGATGGCCGTCGTTCAGCGCTCGATGTTTTCGTCGTCGGTATCCGACGGTGACGTGCCGGATCTGATCGACCTGTTTCGAGTTCAGACCACCTACATGGGCGGCCTGATGCTCACATTCTGGGCACCGTCATGGGTTCCGGTGCCCGGCGCGCGGGCGGGGTCTCAGGCGGTGGTCTCGATCCGACGGCGCATCGAGAGGACCATCAGCGATCGGCGCGCCAATCCCAACGACGCCACCGACATCTTGAACACCCTGCTCGAGGTGCCGATGGAGCACGAGAACCTCGTCGATCAGCTGATGGGCCTGTGGTTCGGCGGTTTCGACACGACCGCGTCAGCGCTGGCGTGGACCGTGGCGATGCTCGCGCAGAATCCCAACACAATGGAGGCGCTGCGTGAGGAGGCCGACGCCTACACCGGCAACTATGACTCCTTCGCCGAACTCAACCAGTTGCCTTATTCCAAAGCAGCTTTCGATGAGGCGCAGCGGATTCAGGGTGCGCTGCTGCTGACCCGTCAGGCACTGGAGGAGGATGAGATCGGCGGCTACCACATTCCCAAGGGCAGCCAGGTGGGTGTCAGTGCTTACACCATCAATCGGCATCCTGCGCTATGGGATCACCCGGATCGCTATGACCCGATGCGCTGGCTGGACGAGCGTAAAGACAACCAGCATCGGTTCCAGTTCGTGCAATTCGGCGGTGGGCCCAGGCACTGTATCGGTGTCGGGATGGCTTACATGGAGGCGCAGTTCGTCCTAACCAAGATCGCCAAGCGGTTTCACCTTCAGCCAAGGCCGGGTTGGACACCGCGCCACGACTTTCATCTCAGCGTCGGGTTGAAAGGCGGGTTGCCCGGTCGGATCATCCACCGTCACCGAGGAGGCAGGCGGTGACACGTATCGCGATCGATGGCGGCCTCTGTATGGGGTCCAAGGAATGCGCCGGGATAGCCCCGCACGCCGTGAAATTCGACGACGACGGCATCGCCTCTCCGACCGGTGTGGAACTGGCCGACGATGTCGCCGAGCGTCTGGAATCGTCATGCCCGGCGATGGCGATCTCCGTGCTAGCCGACTGACCGCATCAGCAACCGACCGAAAACAGGAGCAACAGTGAGCAGCAACGGCGCCGATTACGACGTAATCATCAAGGGCGGCACCTTGATCGACGGAACCAACACGCCTCGAAAGGTGACCGACATCGGTATCCGAAACGGCAAGGTCGCCAGAGTCGGCGGCCTGGGCGCTGCGACCGCGACGCGGGTGGTCGATGCCGCGGGCCGTATCGTGTCTCCCGGGGTGATCGACGTTCACACCCACTACGACGCCGCCATCTTCTGGGATCCGTACTGCACGCCGTCGGGTTATCACGGCATGACGACTGCGGTGGTGTCCAACTGCGGGTTCGGCTTCGCGCCGTGTAAGCAGGATCGGGCCACCCAGGAGCGCTACATGGGGATGATGGAGACCACCGAGCAGATCCCGACCGCTGCGCTGCGGGAAGCGTTGCCCTTCACCTGGGAGTCGTTCCCGGAGTGGCTGGAGGTCGTCAGGGGATTGGGCAAGGGCGTCAACGTGGCCAGCTACGTGCCGCTGAACTCACTGATGATCTTCGTCATGGGGTCGGTCGAGGATGCCCGCGATCGGTTACCCACCGAGGCCGAACTCGCCGAGATGAAGCGGTTGCTGCGCGAGGCTTTGACGGCAGGCGCCGTCGGCTTTGCGTTCTCCAAGCTCAACGACTTCAATTCGCACAAGGATCACGGCAATCCGATGCCGACCGACGCGGCCGACGAGTCCACTGCCTACGCGCTCGCAGAAGTGCTGCGAGAGATGGACTGCGGCATCATTCAGGCTCTGGTGGACCTGCCGATGGCCATCGACAACAACCACATTGCCGAAAAGCTGGCGCGCATCTCCGGGCGACCGGTCGTACAGAACATCCTGGTGCCCTTCGACCATATTCCCGGCGAGGTCGACCGTGTGCTGAACTGGCTCGATCGTTGCGAAGAGCAAGGGCTCGACTGCTATTCACAAGCGCTGGCGTTCCGCACTTGGCAGGAGTCGCGGCTGCTGGACTGGAATACCTGGGATATCCATCCCGTGTTCGCAGAGTTCTCCGCGCTCGACGACGACATCGAGGCGCGGCTGGTCAAGGCGGCCGATCCCGATTGGCGCGAGCGTGTCAAACATGTGCACACCATCGACAACATGACGGCCGCCGGCGGTCTGTTGGATCATCTGAAACTGATTGCGATGCCGGACAACTCAGATCCGCGCGTGGGGAAGTTCTTCGGCGAGATCGCCGCTGAACGCGGAATCGACGTGGTGGACGCCTTCTTCGATGCGGTGATCGACTCCCGCTGCGACATGGATTTCCGTACCCTGCAGTCGATGAGCCAGGATCCTGCACTTTTCGAAAAGATGTACAAGCATCCGCGCGTGATCGCCGGCACATCCGACGGTGGAGCGCACATCCGATTCTTCAGCGGGGCCAACTTCTCGACCGACCTGCTGCAGTGGCTCGCTCTGGAGGAGAAGCGCTTCACCCTGGAGGAACTGCATCACAAGTTCAGCATGCTTCCCGCGCGCATTCTCGGCCTTGCGGACCGCGGGGCGCTGTTGCCCGGGTTCGCCGCTGACGTGATGGTGTACAACCCCGAAGAACTCGGCTATCCCGACCATTACGACGTGCTGACCGACTTGCCCGGTGGGGAATTCCGCCGGGTGATACCGGCGCACGGAATCGATCTGGTCATGGTCAACGGGGAGGTCACATTCGAGGCCGGCATGAAATCGACCGGTGCGACGCCGGGGCGCGTGCTCGTCTCTGCCGGCGCAACCTGACCCCGGTGGCGCAGGTTCCGCCGCAGATCGGCACCGCCCCGTCTGTTGGCGCCGCGATACGACTTGCCGGTGAGTTGGTGCCGTTGGTCGGTTACACGGTGGTCGACCGGATTCGGCGTTCGCCGGTGCCCACCGGAGCGCCTGCCCCGGCCCGGGTGGAGAGCATCACCGCCGAATGGCTCAATCGGGTCATGGCGCCCGTGCTGCACCAGACCCGGGTGGAGTCGTTGAGGATCGAATCGCATTCGTCCGGCACGTCGGTGCGTGCCCGTATCCATCTGCGCTACCACGCACCACACACCGAGCAGCAGCTGCCATCGACCGTCTTTGTCAAGTGCGCGCCGTCCTTGGTCACCAGGCTGGGCAACGGCTTGTCGGGCACCGCGTTCGCCGAAGCGGGCTTCTACAACCAGCTCAGAGATCGCTTCGAACTCGAGGCGCCGTACGGCTATTACAGTGCTGCGCAGCGGCGTTCGTATCGGGCCATCCATCTGCTCGAAGACCTGGTGGCCACCCGCGCAGCGACGTTCTGTGTACCGACCGCGGCGATAACGCGCCAGCAGGCCGACCAGATCGTCGAACAACTGGCCCTGCTGCACGGGCAGGGAGCCGAACTCGCCCTCGACGACCTGCGGCGGCCGAGTTGGTTACGGACCTACCCGCAGTGGTGGCAGGCGACGGGTTCGATTTCGATGATCCGCAGATATCACCTGCGCGGGCAGCGCCGCGCCGACGATGAGGGGCTCACACCGCGGCGGCTTGTCGCGCGTGGTGAACAGCTTTGGCGCGGTTTCGAGGCGTCCGTCGATGCGCATCGAGGGTTGGCCCGGACTCTGATTCATGGCGACACCCATCTGGGCAATTGGTACATCAACGACGCGCAGCGCATGGGTCTTTGCGACTGGCAATGCATATCGGCCGGACACTGGTCACGTGACCTGGCATACGCATTGGCGTCGACGCTGACCGTCGAGCAGCGACGGGACTGGGAGGACGCCCTCATCGACGCCTACCTCGAACGGCTCGCCGCGCAGGGCGGAGCGGTGGAGACCCGTGCCCGCGCGATGGAGTTGTACCGACAGCAGCTCTTCGGGGCCTTGGCCATGTGGACGACCACCCTGCAGCCGCCGAAGTTTCTTCCCGACATGCAGCCGCAGGCGACGTCCGCCGAGATGCTGCGCCGGATCCTCACCGCGATCGACGATCACGACGCCCTGCGCCTGGATTGAACTGCCGGCAAACGCAAACCGAGAAGCGGCACAGCGCTCAGACGATCCAGGTCCACGCGTAGTTGTGCTTGATGCTGTCGCAGCCGTAGGAGATTTCCACCCGCTCGACATCGGCCAGCAGCGCGATCTCGTCGACGACGGCAGATATCAGTGCGTCGTGATGTGCGGCGATGAGAATTGCCAGGAAATCGAATTCACCCAGGACTCGACTGAGTTCGGGCACGTCGTCTCGTTCGGCGAGGGCCGCGGCGACTTCGTCGATCCGCCCCGCGACCGTTTTGATGGCCAGGTAAGCATGTGCCCCGAACCCGAATGCGGCCACGTTGGACACTGCCTGGATCCGGAACACCCGCTCGGCGAGCATCTGTTTGATCCTGCCGCGGACCGTGCCTTCAGACACCCCCAACTCGGCGGCGATACTTCGATTGCTGCGCCTCGCGTTGTGCTGGAGCAGATTGATTATCGCCAGATCCGTCTCGTCGACGGTGTCGCTTGGCTGCGCCTCGGGAGTGGCTCCCGGGTCGGCGAACATGGCCCACTTGCTGTCGAACTTGAGGACATCGAGCGACAGCGCGCCGCGAAGCGACCCGACGCCGGCGATGGAGGGTAATTGGTTGCCGAACATCTCCGATATGTGTTGGCGGTCGCGACACAGCATCGGCGCGATGATGTCGAACCGCCCAGAACAAATGGTCACCCCGATGGCCTCAGGAAGTTCGGCGACTTCGGCGGCGACGTCGCGAACGGAGCGGCCGGCCACTCTGAACGTGGCGAAGACGAGTTCGCGGTGACCGAAGAGCCGGATATCGGTGACCGCGACGATCCGTACCAGGTCGGCTTCCTCCAGGCGGCGCAGATGCGCCGCCACGGTGACTTCGTTCACGTTGAGTTGAGACGCCAACGCCCGATTGCCTTCCCGGCCGTCGAGGCGCAGGATCTCGATCAGGGCCCGGTCGAGGTCACTGAGCTCAGAAACGGAGGGAGAAGCCACAGCTGTGGCTTTCCTACTGGTCTTATGTGGCGTTCCGCTGCGCGAGCGGTCTGTCTGCCGGGCCACCTCGTCATCCTGTCAGTCGTCGGTACGCGGCCGGTTGCGCCGCGACTACCTTCGTCCACCTCACGCACGCTACAAGAACTGTGCCGACCGGTCAGTCGGCGCGGGTGGCGTCCCGCCCGCGCAGCGGTGCGGTCGTCGTGACCATCAGCTGGCTGTCCGGGTTGTCTCCGTGAATGCAGTACACGGTCGACTCCGCGGTCACCGCGCACGTCGAGCCGCGGTAGGAGATGGCGGTGAGGCGGGTCAGCAGCATATGTGCGGACGGAGCGGAAAATCGGGGTGCTTCGGCGTGGTAGATCCTGGGGAACGGGTCGCCGACGAACCAGGCGACCTCGTTGCTGCCCGGGGGAGCGCCGGGAAGGTCGCCCGAGCAGCCGTAGCTGCCGTCGTCCTCGATGGCGCAGCGTACGCCCAGCGGAGACGTGAACCAGACGCCGGTCTTCCCGACCACCTTGTAGTTTTGGATGTCCGACGCCGGCTGATACCCGTCGATCTCCGGGTATGCGCCCGCGGTTGGCGATGCCGACGATATCGCCGCAGCACACAAGCCGGCAACCAGCGCGAAAGCCCCCGTGAGAAGGCCTATCTCGGGTACGCCGGTGATCATCGTCGGCTCAACTCAACCAGGTGTGGGTCGCGGTGATGAGAAAGCGGGCGGGTCCGCGCTCACAATAGGTGTCGTAATCGACGGTCGTGGCGCATTTGGTCCCCTCCACGTCGATGAA
Organism: Mycolicibacterium holsaticum DSM 44478 = JCM 12374; assembly: GCF_019645835.1. Lineage (NCBI taxonomy): Bacteria > Bacillati > Actinomycetota > Actinomycetes > Mycobacteriales > Mycobacteriaceae > Mycobacterium > Mycolicibacterium holsaticum. The sequence goes on along the minus strand of NZ_CP080998.1, from coordinate 4,219,816 downwards.
GGACAGCGGTGGGATCGCTGCGCTGCCGCGGGGACCCTGCGGAAATCTGACCGCCAGAGTCCAGTCGTAATGGGCTTTGGTATCGCCGGTGATCCAGCCGATCTGGTGCACTCCGGCTGGGGCGCCGGGAATATCTCCACTGCAACCAAAGCTTCCACGAAACCATATACCGCAGTTGAGCCCCTGCGCCGTGGTGAACCAGTAACCGGGTTGCTCTGGCAGCGACACACCCGGAGTGGGCGCCAGATTGTATGGTGCGGAATCGATTTCGGTGAAGTAGCGAAGTTCGGGATATGGCTGGGCGCGCGCGGTGTCGGGTAGGGGTTCGCCGCCAGAGACCGGTGCGGGAAGCAGTGGCGTTCCCAGGGCGACAAGCGAAACTATGACCAACCGCAAGAGAATTCGGCGTGGTCGGGTCGCCGCAACGCCGCGCTGCGCACCCGCCGTCAGGACATCTGGGTGCGTCGGCATTTTCTCCGCCACACGCATACGTTAAGTGCCACGGTCATACGGAGTCAAGAATGCGTAATCGGCTGACGGGCCCAGGCGGTGGCTAGGGCGCGGTCAGCACAACGGAAGCGAAGTACCTGCCGGTGTCGTCCTGCAGGACGGTCCCGCCAAACGACGTGTACGAACAGTCGAGTTTGGATGCCCGGTAGTTCAACAGGACAAAATGCACGGCGTCGGACTGGCTCGGTCCGTAGCCGGACAGGAGAACCGCCTTGTCGGCGGGGTGCCCCACGGTGGCCAGTGCGGGCATCGGGTCGGTGAACGGCACCGCCGGGCTCTGATGGGTGACGTATTCGTAGCTGTTTTGAGACGCCAACTGCGCCACGCGTTCTGCCAGCGGGTCAAGCGTCAGCGCTGAACAATCCGACGCCGAACGTTCCGCGTTGACCGCAGCGGCGAGGTCGGCTTCCGGCTCGGCGGCGACCCGTGCTGCCGGTGCGGTGAGCGCGACCGCCGCGGCTGCGGATACTGCGCCAAGGATTCGCCAGCGGTGCATCGTGGGCTGCCTCGCTATCCATCCGGATGACTGGAAAAATTACGCAGATTGTCAATATCGGGTGCTAGTGCACGTCACAATATACGGTAGAGGCGTCTCTGAAGTGGTAAAACCACGTTGATTCCGATTCATTCGCTCCAAAACGCGTTAAAAATTCGAAAATGACGCATTATTAGTTTCGCAGATGAGGCAGGCTGTCGGGGCTGGTATCCGACCAGTTGCCGACGAGTTGAGTTTCCTGTGACGGCCGGAGGAGACGTGGCATGCGCCGACTGACGGGGCTAGCGTTCGCGCTGACCCTGTTGTTGGTCGCGACAAACACGACATGCGAACCAATCGCATCAGCGCAACCGACCGTTGACGAAATCGCGCCGCCGTTGCCCCCGGTTGTTGTCGGGCCCAGCGACTGGACGCCCAAGTTCCCGTACCCGTTCGACAAGACGCGCAGCGAGGTGACGGACGCGGATATCAACGCCATGCGCGAGATGTGCCAGTGGTATGAAGCGCAGTACGAGCCGTTGATAACGCAGATCGACCGGTTCAACATCAACCTCATCACCAGCAATGGCGACTACAACGTCGCCAACAACCAGCAGATCGCCGATGCGGTGGTGGCCAACATCGATCGATCGGTCGCCTTCCTCACCCCGCGTGCGCAGGCTCTCACCCAGGCCCGCAACTACGTCGGCGACGTGCACTTCCCGGTGTACCAAGGTGAGAGTTTCCATCTTCTGTGGCAACACCTGTCCAACGTCGGTGCCGGGATCCGGGGCCGTCAGCCGGCGTGGTTCGTCGGGCCGTCGGTGCAGCGCGTCCTGCGCTGGGGCAGCCGGATCAACCGTTCCCAGGTGTGCCGCTGATGCAGAACGTGATGGCCGGTTTGCCGCCGACGCCGTCGGTGCTCGGAAAAGATCGGGGTTCGGCCGGCCGCCGGGTCGGCGCGAAAGCCAGGATTTCACGGGCGCTGAGAGCGTTGCTCCGCTGGGTTTTCACGGCCCCCGTCCTCAGCGTCGCGACCGTCGGTCGCGCCGTCACGATGTTCGCCTCCACCGTGCGTTACGCGGTGGTCGACGGGATCGCGCTGCGCATACCGTTCGGCGAGATGCTGGTTCAGGCATGGACATTGCTCAAAGTGACGGCCGCCCCCGCCTTGCTGATGGCGATACCGATCGGTGCAATCGTGTCCATCCAGACGTCGGGCCTGGTCAATCAGATCGGGGCGAGCTCGCTGGTGGGTGCGGCCAGCGGGGTGGGCATCGTGCGACAGGGCGCACCGGTGACCGCAGGACTGCTGATGGGAGGCGCGGCCGCATCGGCGATCGCCTCCGACCTGGGTGCCCGGGCGATCCGGGAGGAACTCGACGCGCTTCGAGTACTGGGCATCGACCCCGTGCGGCACTTGGTCGTTCCGCGTTTTTTGGCGCTGCTCATCATCGCCCCGCTGCTCTGCGCGATCATCATCGCCTCGGCGGTCGGCGCGTCGTTCGCGTTGGCGGTCGGCGTCAATGACGTGACCTCCGGCAGCTTCTGGCAATCGTTCGGGACCTTCGCCTCGGTCGCCGATGTCTGGTTCACGCTGGGCAAGTCAGTGATATTCGGCGCGATGGTGGCCATCATCTCCTGCCTGCGAGGTATGGAGGCGAAAGGCGGCCCGCGGGGTGTCGCCGACGCCGTGAACTCATCGGTCGTGCTCAACGTCGTGTGCATCGCGATGGCGAACCTCGCGATCACCCAGTTGCAAACCATGTTCTTTCCGATGGAGGTGTCGTAGTGGGCCAGAAAACGGGCCATCCTTCACCCGGGCCGAACAAGGCGGTGCAGCGGTTGGTCGACTCCCGCTTGGCCAGAGGAACTTTCGGCCAGATCGGCCAGTTCATGATGTTCTCCGCGCTAACCTTCTGGTTGTTACCCATCACGGTCCGGCGCTACCGGCGCCAAACGTTGCAGGCGATGAACAACCTGGCCTGGGGCCGCGGCTCGCTGCTCGTGGACGGTGGCGTGATCAGCGTCCTGGTCATCCTCGGCGTCGCGATCGGCGGGACCGTTGCCATCGAAGCATTTGCCACGCTCAACATGATCGGGTTCGGGGCGTTGTCAGGCATCGTGGGTAGCCTCGCCAACGTCCGCGAGATGGCGCCACTGGTCGCCGGAATAGCGTTCGCCGCTCAGGCAGGCTGCCGCATGACCGCAGAAATCGGCGCGATGCGTATCGCAGAGGAGATCGACGCCACCGAAGCGATGGGATTGCGGCCCATCCCCTTTGTCGTCGGTACTCGCTTGGTTGGCGCGATGATCTGTGTGGTCCCGGGGTTCCTGTTGACCCTGATCACCAGCTTCTACATCTCGACCACCGTCATCAGCGTCTTCCATAGCCAACCGGCGGGCACCTACAACCACTACTTCGTACAGTTCCTGCCCTTCGAGGACATCGTCTACTCCCTGTTCAAAGCCACGGTCTTCTGTGTGGCGGTAACCCTGATCCATTGCTACTACGGCTATTTCACCACGGGCGGTCCGGTCGGCGTCGGACGCGCCTCCGGTCGTGCGATCCGCGCCAGCCTCGTCGCGATCATGGTGCTCGACGTCGGGCTGACCATCGCAGTCTGGGGCCTGCAACCGGTGTTCGTGTTCAAGGGGTAGGTGAGACGCAGTGTTGCTCCACAAAGCCTCGGCCGAGAAGGAAAGCCGGATCGCCACGGCGATCGGGCTCGCCGTGACGGTTGTCGTCGCGCTCGTCGCGGCGGTGGTCTCGGCGAATCCGTTCGCCGCGGAAACCGACCACTCACTGAGCGTGGTGATCGAGTCGCCCTATGCCGGTCAGGGTGTCGACGCCGGCACCGACGTGCTCATGCACGGGGTGAAAGTCGGTGAGGTCACGGCCATCAGCAGCCTGCCCGCAGGCGGAGTGCGGATATCTGCAGAGCTTGATCGCGGACCGACGACCGGGCTCACCGACGCGGTGGGTTTCGACTTCCGCCCGGCCAATTACTTCGGTGTCACCGGAATCAACCTGCGTCAGAGCGCCGGTGGCACGCCGCTGGCCGACGGCGCCGTGATCAGAACAGAGCCCAGTGGCAACTTCACCCTGCAGGCACTGCTGTCCCGCCTGGGTGACGTCTCCTACGGAACGTTGACACCGCAGTTGATCGACGTGATCGGACGTGGCACCACCTACGTCGACGGTCTGGATCCGCTGCTGGAAACCATGCTGGTGGTGGCGAATTCGTTCGCCACCGTGCAGACAGTCAGTACGGCACGGCTCCTGTCCAACGCCACCGGCCTCAGCGTCGCCTTCCCCGGGTTCGTACACGCCGCGGTGAGCGTCGGAGACAAGTTCCTGCACGCCGGGCTCGACGGTGTCAGTGAGGAGTACTTCCGGCACACTCACGTGCCGTCCATCGACTTCACGGCAACCGGCTTGTTCGGCGCCGCCGGAAAGCTGGTGACCAGTCACAGCACCGAGTTGGCGCCGCTGACCAACATGATCAAGATCCTCACCGATATCGGTCCGGGCCTGGTTCCCAGCGTCGCCATCGCCGACACCGCCCGCGAGTATCGGACGCGACTGGAGCGGCTGTTCGCCGGGCCGCCCGACCGTCGAGCGGTCAACGTCCGGGTGATCCTGGATGACTTTCCGGGCATCGCCGCCCCGATGCAGGCAATCGGCGCGCTGCCGCCGGCCACCGCTGCACTGCCCGGCGAAGGCGGTGAACCCCGGTGAAACCCCTTGCAGCGGCGTGGCGCCTGGCGGTCGCGGCGGTGGTCGGTGTCCTTCTGCTGACCCTGGTGATGAATGTGATCAGCCAGCCCGTGGACACCACCCTCAACCACTACACCGCGGAGTTCACCGATGTCTCCGGATTGCGTAACGGAGCCGATGTGCGTGTCAGGGGCGTGCGCGCCGGGAAAGTGGATGAGATCGTTCTGCGGCGCCGCGACGGTCAGACAGTGGCGGACGTGGCCTTCACGCTGGACTCCCGATACCAGCTGGAATCGGCAACTCGGCTGGCCGTGAAGTATCAGGCACTCACCGGACTGCGGTACCTCGATGTGCAGAACCCGCGCGAAGGCGGTGCCAATACTGTTGAGGTAAGACATATTCCGACTGCCATGACGCAGCCGTCATTTGACATCACCCGGCTCTTCAACGGGCTGCAGCCGGTGCTCGCCACCTTGAACCCCGACGAACTGAATGCCTTCACCGCCAACGTCGAGAACTTCCTGACCGGGGACGGTTCGGGCCTGGCACCCGTATTGGAGAGCATCCACACCCTGACCCGGTTCGTTGCCGACCGCCAGCAGGTGGTCGCCGTGCTGATGCAGAACCTCAAGACCGTCGCGGACTCCATGTCCGGACACGGCAGGGACTTCGTCAACATCATCGAGTGGGCGAACCGGCCGATCGACGCGGCACTCACCGTGCTCGACGAGTTCCGCAAGTCAGAACTCTACGGCCCGGAGTTCACCCGCTCGGTGGTTCAACTGTTGAACAACGCGGGTCTGAAACCCGGCATCGACGTCGACACCGCTCTCGACAAGGCGTTCACCAACTTCGACGATTTGATGGAAGCGGTCAAGGTGGTCCCGGTCGTCTGGGACAACATCCCGCCGCCGTCGGCGCCAGGTGAGGTGATCCCGTGTTCGAAGGGCCGCGCGGAACTGCCGCTTCCCGTCGACGTACTGCTCAACGGTCAGAAGGTGAACCTGTGCAAGCAATGAAGATCCTGAGGGACCCGCGGCTATGGGGCACGGTCACGCTGGCGCTGGCGACTGCCATCGGGATTGTGGCGGCGATGGTGTACATCAGCCCGCCCGGCAACAAGCTCGTCACCTTCTACACCGACGACGCCTCCTCGATCACCCCCGGTATCTCGGTGCGAATCGCCGGTGTCACCGTCGGCAAGATCAAGGATCTGGAAATCGAACCGGATCGGGTGCGGGTCCGTGCCACCGTCGACGGACGCGAATTCGTCGGGGACCAGTCCACTGTCTCGGTGCGAATGCTCACCGTGGTGGGCGGATACTACGTCCACATCGACTCGCTCGGCGATCGGGAACTAGGGCATACGCCGATCCCGCAGGATCGGGTCATCTTGCCCTACAGTCTCATTCAGGTGCTGGCAGATACGACAAAGATCACCGAGAATGTCCACACCTCCCCGGTGCGGCAATCGCTGGACGAGGTGCAGGCAGGTCTGACCGGATCCAATATCGAGACCATCTCGGCGATCGTCGATGCGGGCACGACCATCACCGAGACGTTGGACCGACAGCGGGGGCAACTGTCGGCGATCTTGAACCTTTCCGACGAGTACATCGAGGAACTCGCCACCCGGCGCGGAATGCTGGAGGACCTGCTGGAGAAGGTCGCCATCCTGGAGCAGACGCTGGTCCTGTACGGGAAGGGATTCGCCGCAGCGATGCAGGGCATGGGCGACATCCTGCAAGGCGTCGGCCCGCTCGGCGATTTCTACATGGAACATCGGGACAAGTTCCTCGAGAAGTTCCTCAACTGGCAACGAATCGTGCGCACCTGGGCGGACCGCAACGGCCTGGTGGTGCGCATCCTCAAGCGCACGCGCGACCGGCTCTACACCACCTTGGAGCGACAGAACGCCGCGCCGGAACTGTTGGCCACCGACGTGTGTATCCCGATGCCGGGGAACCCATGCTGATGAGCACACGCAGCCTCGCACATCGAATCGGCCTCGGCGTCATCGCGATCGCGGCAGCCGTGACCTCGACGTCCTGCGCGGCAACGGTGGCGCCACAGGCCACGTCGTACTGTGCGGTCCTGCCCGACTCCGTCGGCCTCTATGCCGGAAATCCGGTGTCGCAGATGGGATATCCGATCGGCGCCGTGGACCGCATCACCCCGGGGGCCGCTGGCGTCCGGGTGGACTTCTCCGTCACCGGGCAGCGGCCGCTGCCCGAGGATGTCAAAGCCGTCGTCCGCTCGACATCGGTGCTCGCCGACCGCGCACTGGAACTGGTGGGCAACTTCGATGGCGGTGCGAAGCTGGCGCCAGGGGAGTGCGTGCCGTTGAGCCGGTCGATGACCCCGCGAAGCCTCTCTGAGGTCATCGGCGCCGCGAACACCTTCGTCGACGGGATAAACCCCGAGACGTCATCGAACATCGGTGACGTGATCGCGCAACTGGATCAGGCCGCTACCGACAGCGGCGCCGGCTTGAACCAGATCCTCACCACGTCGTCGACGCTGCTGGACAACCCCGACGGAGCGATCAGCGATATGTCCTCGATCGTCAGCAACCTGGCGGTCCTCACGGGCAGCCTGGTCGATATGCGTGATTCGATGAAGCAGGTCGTCAACGACGCGGCGGTCACGACCCCGCCCCTGGTCGACGCGATCGAAGGGGCGCAACGGATGTCATGGCCACTTCCCAACCTGGTCACCCTGCTCTCCGACCTCGAAGTCCGCGCCGGCGATGAGCTGCAGCTGACCTTGGATGCGACCGCGGATGCGATGCGCATCCTGACTCCGCACGCCCGGGGGCTGGCCAGCTTGCTCGATCCGCTGCCGTGGTGGATCAACGGGGTGACCCATCACTTCAACAACCGCGAGTTCGTCATGTCGTTCCGTCCCCCGCTGTACCGGATCAGAACACCGAATGGTCCGGCGGTGTGCCACTTCATGAACCTGTCGATGCCGGGCAGCTGCGCGAATGTCGCCGGCCAGCCGTACGGCGTCGACATCAATCTCCTGCAGTACGTCTTTCTGGAAGCGAGCCGCAGATGACCAGGCTGAGGGTCGCCGCAGGCGCAATCGGCTGCGCCGTGCTCGTTTCATCGTGCGCGGCGATCTCGGTCGAGGATCTACCCCAGCCGGGCAACAACTTCCGCGACGGCTATGACCTGGTCCTCGAGTTCGACAACGTGCTCAACCTGCCCGATCGCGCCAAAGTCGTCATGGACGGCACCACGGTCGGGGTGGTGGAAAAGGTCGGGGTGACGGAGGCGGCGGTGGACGTCACGGCGCGGATCGATTCGTCGGTGCAGGTACCCGCGGACGCGCGCGCCACCCTGCAGCAGGCCACGGTGCTAGGGGACATCTACGTGGCGATCGAGCGCCCACCTGCCGGCGAGAGCGTCGCGCCGATACCAGCCGGCGGTCGTATTCCGTTGGCGCATACCACATCACCACCACAGCTCGAGGACACCATCGCCAGTTTGGCGAACTTCGTCAACAGCGGATCCATCCAGCGGATGCAGAACACCATCATCCGGATCAATCGCGTCACGCCCGAACGCGCCGAACAAGTACGTGCCATCGCCGCCCGCGTCTCAGAGAACCTCAAGGATCTGTCGGACAACGTCGACACCGTCGACTACTGGCTCGACGGACTGGCCGGCACCGCCGCGGTGATGGCCGACAGCGACCCGCAATTGCGGTACTGGTTCTCACCGGACGGACTGACCCAGTGGGATCGCATGCTGGAATCCGCCATCGGGGTGGGAATCTTGTTGCCGTCGCTGGGCAGCATCTACACCGGCGGGTACTGGCTGGTGCCGCTACTGGATTCGCTCGGGATCGCGGTCGGTGAGGTCCAGAAGTCGAAGTGGGCCATCGAGGGCGAGTACCGGCCGTGGCGTGACCTGTTCCACGACGTGTTTCTCCCGGCCGACAAGTACCCGGCCATGAACATCACGTCGGTTCAGACATCCGACGGCCGCGAGATCTCCGGCAACGTCGAAGATGTGCTGCGAATGCTGGGAGCGATTCCGTGAAGGTCCGGCATCTGGTGTCATTTCTGGTCTTTGCCGTCATCATCAGCGGGGCGGTGTACTACATCGGTGCGCTCGGGGTACGGATCGGTCCGCCGAAACACCGGGTGAACGTCTCCATGCAGGTGCCCGACATCAACGGAATCGTCGTGGATTCCAACGTGTTGCTGCGCGGCGTACAGGTCGGCAAGGTCACCGGCATCGACACCGCGTTGGCCGGTGCGACCATCCACTTCTACATCGACGGGGCCCATCCGGTTCCGGTGGACAGCGACGTGCGCTTGGAGAACCTGTCGGCACTCGGCGAGTCCTACATCGGGCTGGTGCCACGGCGTTCGGACGGGCCGACGTTTCACGACGGCCAATATGTCGCCACCGAGGACATCACCCAACCTGCCTCGATCTCCGAGTTGGCCACCAGCGTGGTGCGGGTGCTGAACCAACTCGATCCCGATGCGATCAACCGGCTGGTGCGCGAAGCTGACGAGGCGTTGCCTGACCAGCAGGTCGTCCTGCCGAACCTGCACCGCGCGAGTGTGCTGCTACGCAATGCGGTGACGAGCATGGACGGGCGTGGGTCAGAGGTGTTGAAAAACATGGAGATCTTGCTTCAGAACGCCGACTGGCTCGGACCGCGGATCGCCGAGATCAACCCGGCGCTGCTCGCGCTGGGCACCCCGGTGGAACAGATGTTCCTGGCGGCAACGTCGGTGGTCATGGAAACCGGCGCGCCACAGTCACTGCAGAACACCGGCAAGTTGTTCGGACGGATACAGCAGTTCCTCGATACCCGTGCTCCGGACCTGCAGATATTTGCCGAAGCTTTCACGCCGAACATCAAAGGCATCGCTTCGGCCGCCTTGACGTTCGACACCGGGCAGATTCTGTCCAACATGCTCGACGCCCTGCCCGAAGACGGCACCATCACGCTGCGCGTCAAGACGCCCAACCCATGATCACCGAGCTGAGAGGATAGCGCCCAGGTGAAAGGTGCAACCGTGGATGAGAAGACCCCTGAAGGCGACGATCCCGAGGTCGGGACCGACGTACCAGACCGCGACACCGACGCGGAAACCCCGAGCGCACCGCCGCGCCGAGCCCTGGTGATCAGCCTGCGCGCCGCGGTCGTCGGCGCCGTGATCATCGTGCTGGCAGCCGCGACGGGGATCATGACGTGGCTCTACTTCGGCGAGCGCAGCACCGTGCACGCCCAGCTGCAGGCGGCCGAAAACAACCGGCAAGCCGAGCAGATGGCACTCGACTATGCGGTCCGTGCGGCCGCGATGAACTACCAGGACCTCAACACGTGGAAGGGCCAGCTCGTCGAGGGCACCTCGCCCGAATTGTCGAACAAGCTCACCAAGGCCGCGGATTCCATGCAGCAGTTGCTGATTCCGCTGGAGTGGACCTCCACCGCCGAGCCTCTGTCGGCAAAGGTGCGGTCACAGGATGGCGGGGTCTATGTCGTCGACACGTTCGTCAGCGTCTTGACGAAGACCACCCAAGCGCCCGACAATCTGCAATCCACCGCGACCTACAGCGTCACCATCGACAGCAACAGGGACTGGCAGATCACCGATGTCGGCGGAATCGGCGCGGTCGCGGGGGCCAAGTAGTGCGGCAGCCCACCCGGTGGCGGGAAGTCGGATCTTGGGCTGTGAGCCTGGTGCTCGGCGCAGGCATCGCCACGGCGTCGGCCGGTCCGGCGTCGGCGGACGACGTGGTGACCTACGAAATCGTCTCCGACACGATCCCGGTCGTCGACGTCGAATACGTCGACGAGGGCGGTCGTAGGAACTTGACGGGCGTGCCGGTGCCCTGGCGGACGGACGTCATCCTCCAGGACGCGCAAGGTCCGACGGGGTCGGGTGCGCAACTGCGCGCGGACTGGCGGCGGATCCGCGGGCCGGCCCGGTGGGTGACGGTGCGCATCTTCGAGGGCTCGCGACTGCTCTGCCAAAGCACGCTCGATGTCGGCAACATCGCGTGTTACGGCAACACGCCGCACGTGGCATAGCGGTGCGCGACCCGCAGTCGAGGCGTTACCCGTTAGGCATCGCTGTCTGGAAAGTTACCGCCGAGTAGGGTCATACTGGGGCGATGAGACCTGACTATGACGTGCTGATCATCGGCTCGGGGTTCGGCGGCAGCGTGACGGCGCTGCGGCTCACCGAGAAGGGCTATCGCGTCGGGGTGCTCGAGGCGGGCCAGCGCTTCGCCGATGAGGACTTCGCCAAAACCTCGTGGAACCTGCGCAGGTTTCTGTGGGCGCCGAGGCTCGGCATGTACGGCATCCAGCGGATCCACCTGCTGCGCAACGTGATGATCCTGGCCGGCGCGGGCGTCGGCGGCGGATCGCTGAACTACGCCAACACCTTGTACGTGCCGCCGGATCCGTTCTTCAACGACCCGCAGTGGAAGGACATCACCGACTGGCGCGCGGAGCTGATGCCGCACTACGACCAGGCGCAGCGGATGCTCGGCGTGGTCACCAACCCGACGTTCACCGACGCCGACCGCATCGTCAAGGAGGTCGCCGACGAGATGGGCGTCGGCGACACCTGGGTGCCCACCCCGGTCGGCGTGTTCTTCGGCCCGGACGGCACCAAGGCGCCCGGCCAGACGGTGCCTGATCCGTACTTCGGCGGGGCGGGCCCGGCGCGCACCGGCTGCATCGAGGTCGGCGAGTGCATGACGGGCTGCCGCCACAACGCCAAGAACACGCTGGTGAAGAACTACCTGTACCTGGCGGAAAAGGCTGGCGCAGAGGTGGTTCCGATGACCACCGTCACCGGCTTCCAGCAGCGCGCCGACGGGCTGTGGGAGGTCCGCACTGTGCGCACCGGCAGTTGGGTGCGCAGGAAGAGGCGCACGATCACCGCCACCCACGTGGTGCTGGCCGCAGGCACCTACGGCACCCAGAAACTCCTGTTCAAGATGCGCGACAAAGGCAAGCTGCCCAAGATGTCCGAGCGGCTCGGGGTGCTGACGCGGACCAACTCCGAATCGATCGTCGGCGCCGGCAAGTACAAGGTGTCGCCAGGCCTGGACCTCACGCACGGGGTGGCGATCACGTCCTCCATCCATCCCACGTCCGACACCCACGTCGAACCGGTGCGCTACGGCAAGGGCTCCAACGCGATGGGCCTGTTGCAGACGCTGATGACCGACGGCGCCGGGCCGGAGGGCTCCGACGTGCCCCGGTGGCGGCAGTTCGTCCGCAGCGCGGCCGCCAACCCGCGCGGCACCCTGCGCATGATCAACGTAAGGCGATGGAGCGAACGCACGGTCATCGCGCTGGTGATGCAACACCTGGACAACTCGATCACCACGTTCACCGAGCGCACCAAGCTCGGCTACCGCCGCCTGACCAGCAAGCAGGGCCACGGCGAGCCGAACCCGACGTGGATCCCGGTGGGCAACGAGGTCACCCGCCGAATCGCCGAGAAGATCGACGGCGTCGCGGGCGGTACCTGGGGCGAGCTGTTCAACATCCCGCTCACCGCGCATTTCCTCGGCGGCGCGGCGATTGGCGACACCGCCGCGCACGGCGTCATCGACCCGTATCAGCGGGTCTACGGATATCCGACCCTTTCGGTGCACGACGGGGCGGCCATTTCGGCGAACCTCGGGGTGAACCCGTCGCTTTCGATCACCGCGCAGGCCGAGCGGGCGGCGTCGCTGTGGCCCAACAAGGGTCAGGTCGACCAGCGTCCCGCACAGGGCCAGGCATACAAGCGGCTCGCGCCGATCCCGCCGGAACACCCGGTGGTGCCCGCCGACGCCCCCGCCGCGCTGCGCCGGTTGCCGATCGAACCGGTCAGCTCCACGGGTTGATCTTCAACCGATGCGGGTACGCAGTGGCCCGTCGGGGACGACCAGACCGGGCACAGGAAGGCCCTGCCATGCGAACCGGGTATCACAAGCAGCTATCGGAACTGTGCACGCAGTTGAGCGAGATGTGCGGCTTGACCGCCGACGCGATGGACCGCGCCACGCAGGCCCTGCTCGACGCCGACCTGACGTTGGCGGAGCAGGTGATCGCCGACCATGCGCACATCGCGCTGCTCAACCGGCGGGCCGAAGAGACGGCGCTCAAACTGCTTGCGCTGCAGCAGCCGGTCGCCGGGGAACTGCGCACGATCGTCGGGTCGATCCGCATCAGCGCGGACATCGAGCGGATGGGCGCGCTCGCCGTGCATGTCGCGAGCATCTCACGGCTGCGTCATCCCGAATGCGCGCTGCCCAACGACGTGCGTGCCAGCTTCGCCGAGATGGGCACCAGGGCCGTGCAGTTGGCCAGAACCGCGCAGGAAGTGCTGCGCTCACCCGATCCCGAGAAGGCGGCACGGCTGCACGACGAGGACGACGCGGTGGACGCCGAGCACCGACACTTGTTCACGCTGCTGATCGACCACAAGTGGCAGGACGGCGTCTGCTCTGCCGTCGACGTGGCACTGCTCGGCCGCTACTACGAGAGGTTCGCCGACCACGCGGTAGAGATCGGGCGTCGGGTGATCTTCGAGGCCACCGGCGGTCTTCCCGCCAACAAGCAGCTGGCCTAGCTGATCTGGTTGTGGCGCATGGGCGCCCGGCCGGGTGGTTGCTTCGGCGGCGGCAGCAGCGGGCGGACGGGTTTGACGGCGACCGTCGTGGGGCTCTGGGTCTTGAGCTCGAGATCTTCACCGGCATGACGGATCGTCAGTGAGGTGTCGGGGCCGTCGCGAAGGGTGTACGTCACGTCCTCGTGATTGACGTCGACGGTGAGCCGAAAGTTCTTCCACCGCAACCGGAATTTCAGGCGCGACAGCGTTTCGGGCAGATGCGGGTCGAGCGCCAGCAGGTCTTCGTCGTCGCGCAGCCCGCCGAAGCCGGCCACCAAAGCCGACCAGGCGCCGGCCAGTGAGGCCATGTGCAAGCCGTCGCGGGTGTTGTGGTGCAGGTTGCGTAGGTCGATCATCGCGGCTTCGTAGGCGTAGTCGTGGGCCAGCTCGAGGTGCCCGACGGCCGCGCACATCACCGCCTGGGTGCAGGCCGACAGCGACGAGTCGCGGGTGGTGCGCTGCTCGTAGTAGTCGACGTTGCGCGCCATCTGCTCGGGAGTGAAAGCGTGGCTCTCCCAATGCATGGCCAACACCAGGTCGGCCTGCTTGACGACCTGCTGGGGGTACAGCCGCACGTACGGTTCGTGCAGCAGCAGGGGATAGGCGGTGTTGGCTGCGAAGTCCCACTCGCGCAGCGTGGTGAACCCCTCGCACTGCGGGTGCACCCCGAGGTCCTCGTCGAACGGAATGTGAACGGTCGCGGCGGCGTGGCGCCAGGCGTCGATCTCCTCGGCGGTGACGTCGATGGCGTTCGCCTCGTCGGGGTGGCGAACGCAGGCGTCGGCTGCCGCGCGCAGGTTGCGTGCCGCCATCAGGTTGGTGAACACGTTGTCGCGCACCACCGCGGTGTACTCGTCGGGTCCAGTGACACCGTCGATGTGCCACACCCCGTGCCGATCATGCTGGCCGAGGGAAAGCCACATCCTGGCGGTCTCGACCAACACCTTCAACCCGCACTCGGTATCCAGCGAATCATCGCCTGTCACAACGCGATACCGCTCGAACGCCATGGCGATGTCCGCGTTGACGTGGAACGCCGCGGTGCCGGCAGGCCAATACGCCGAGCACTCCTCGCCGCGTATCGTGCGCCACGGGAAGGTGGCGCCTTCAAGGTCGAGCAGTTCGGCGCGCTCCTTGGCCAAATCCAGCGTCGAGGCGCGCCACCGCAGCGCATCGGCGGCGGCGTAGGGCGCGGTGTAGGTGAGCAGCGGAAGCACGAAACCCTCGGTGTCCCAGAACGCGTGACCGTCATAACCGGTTCCGGTCAGCCCCTTGCTCGGAATCGCGCGGCGTTCGGCTCGTGCGCTGGCCTGCAGCACGTGAAACAACGCGAACCGCACGGCCTGCTGGATGTGGGGATCACCTTCGACCTCGACGTCGGCGCTGTCCCAGAAGTCGTCGAGATAGGCGCGCTGAGCGTCCAGCAGGCCCTGCCAGCCGGTGTACTCGGCGCCGCTGAGCGCGGCCGCGACCTGATCGCGCAACGCCGGACGGGAGCGCAGGCTCGACCACGCGTAGGCCAGATACTTGCGGATCCGCAGCCGCTGGCCGGGCCGCAACCCGCAGATGACGGTGGTGCGCGCCCAGTCGTCCGAGGTGTCGGTGGTGACTTCGACGCGGCCGGGAACGTCGATTTCGTGGTCCATCGCGGCGGCCATCATCAACCCGCTGGCGCGGGTGCGGTGGATGAGGATCGCGCCGTCGCCGATGCTTTCCTGATGCACGGCTTCCAGCGGGTGGTTGAGCACGGCCGACACCCGGGGATCAGCGGAGGTGGGCGGCTGGTCTTCGTTGGCCACCAGCTCGGACTGCACGGTGATCCTGGCGAACTCGTCGACCGCCTCCACGGTGTACTCGATGGCCGCCACACCGCGCTGATTCAGCGACACCAGCCGGGCCGAGACGAGTTTGACCTGTTTGCCTACCGGCGAGCGCCACTGCACGGTTCGGGTCAACGTGCCGGCCCGCATGTCCAGCACGCGCTCATGCTCGAGCAGTTCGCCGTAGCGGACGTCGAACGGCTCGTCGTCGACGAGTAGACGCAGCAGCTTGCCGTTGGTGACGTTGACGACCGTCTGGCCGGCTTCCGGGTAGCCGTAGCCGGCCTCGGCGTACGGCAGTGGGCGCACCTCGTAGAACGAGTTCAGGTAGGTACCCGGCAGGCTGTGTGGTTCACCTTCATCGAGGTTGGCGCGCAGGCCGATGTGACCGTTGGACAGCGCGAAGATCGACTCGGATTCGTCCAGAATCGCTAGATCAAGCGATGTTTCGCGGATGTGCCACGGCTCTACCGGGTAAAGCTCGTCGGTGATCATTGCCTCAGGAGCTCCATCAGGTCAGCCACGACGATATCGGCACCGTTGTCGCGCAGCGCTTGCGCATGTCCGACGCGGTCCACCCCGACCACGTAGCCGAAGTTACCAGCCCGCCCGGCCGCCACCCCGGCGAGCGCGTCTTCGAACACCGCACCCTCGCGGGGTTCGATGCCCAGCAGTCGCGCCGCCCGCAGAAACGAGTCCGGTGCGGGTTTACCGGGCAGGTTCTCCTCGCGCAGCACCACACCGTCCACCCGATGCTGAACGAACTTATCCAGGCCCGTCACCTCGAGCACCTCCTCGGTGTTGGCGCTCGACGAGACCACCGCGACGCCAAGGCCTGCGCGGGCCACGGCCTTCAGGTAGCGCCGCGAGCCCTCGAAGACCGTCACACCGTCGGATCGCAGCACCCGGTGAAACATCTCGTTCTTGCGGTTGCCCAGCCCGAAAACCGTCTGCGCGTCGGTGCTGTCGTCGCGATCCCCTTCGGGTAGTTCGATACCGCGGCTGGCCAGAAACGAACGCACCCCGTCCTCGCGCTTCTTGCCGTCGACATACTGCAGGTAGTCGGCGCCCACATCGAACGGCACGAACGGTTCGCCGGTGCGGTCGGCGCGGGTTCGCAGGAAGTCGTCGAACATGGCCTGCCACGCCTTCTTGTGCACGCTGGCGGTGTCGGTCAACACGCCGTCCAGGTCGAACAGGCAGGCGCGGATGTGGTTCGGCAGACCATGCACGGTGCTCCTCGCTTCGAGCTTGGTGGTCGTCGGACAGCTTCTGCTCGTTGTCTGGCTCATTGTCGGTCACGATTCCCACTTTGTGGAGCAGGTAACGAGCGGCGACGGCCCGATCGCGCCAACTAGACTGATGGGGTGACATCGTCATCTCCCAGACCCGTGTTGGTGGTCGACTTCGGCGCGCAGTATGCGCAGCTGATCGCGCGACGGATCCGGGAGGCTCGGGTGTATTCCGAGGTGATCCCGCACACCGCCAGCGTCGAAGAGATCCTGGCGCGCGACCCGCAGGCCATCGTGCTCTCCGGCGGGCCCGCCAGCGTCTACGCCGAGGAGGCCCCGCAGCTGAACTCGGCGGTGTTCGACCTTGACGTGCCGGTGTTCGGTATCTGCTACGGCTTCCAGGCGATGGCCCAGGCGCTCGGCGGAACGGTGGCCAAGACGGGCACCAGCGAGTACGGCCGCACAGAGCTGAAAGTCACCGGGGGACAACTTCATTCCGATCTGCCCGATACCCAGCCGGTGTGGATGAGCCACGGCGACGCGGTCACCGAGGCGCCCGACGGGTTCGACGTGGTGGCGGTGAGCCCCGGTTCGCCTGTCGCGGCCTTCGAGAACAGGGAGCGTCGGCTGGCCGGAGTGCAGTACCACCCCGAGGTGATGCACACGCCGCACGGTCAACAGGTGCTGAGCCGGTTTCTGTACGAGTTCGCAGGCATCTCCGCGACGTGGACGGCCGCGAGCATCGCTGACGCGCTCGTCAACGAGGTGCGCAATCAGATCGGCAACGGCCGGGCGATCTGCGGGCTGTCCGGTGGCGTGGACTCCGCGGTGGCCGCCGCGCTGGTGCAGCGCGCGATCGGGGACCAGCTGACGTGTGTGTTCGTCGACCACGGTTTGTTGCGGGCCGGGGAACGTGCCCAGGTGCAACGTGACTTCGTGGCCGCGACCGGCGCCAAACTCGTCACGGTCGACGCCGAGAAGCGGTTCCTCGAGTCGCTGTCCGGGGTGACCAACCCCGAAGGTAAGCGCAAGATCATCGGCCGCGAATTCATCCGCGCATTCGAGGGTGCCGTCCGAGATACGTTGGGCGCCAATGACGGTGATGTGGAGTTCCTGGTGCAGGGCACGCTGTATCCCGACGTGGTGGAGTCCGGCGGCGGGTCCGGCACCGCCAACATCAAGAGCCACCACAACGTCGGTGGGCTGCCCGCCGACCTGAAGTTCAAGCTCGTCGAACCGCTGCGGCTGCTGTTCAAGGACGAGGTCCGCGCGGTCGGCCGCGAACTCGGTTTACCCGAGGAAATCGTTGCGCGCCAACCATTTCCGGGTCCAGGGTTGGCTATCCGGATCGTCGGGGAGGTCACCGCGGATCGACTGGACACGCTGCGGCGCGCCGATGCGATCGCCCGCGAGGAACTGACCGCGGCCGGTCTGGACCACCAGATCTGGCAGTGCCCGGTGGTGCTGCTGGCCGATATCCGATCGGTGGGTGTGCAGGGGGACGGCCGCACCTATGGCCACCCGATCGTGTTGCGCCCGGTGTCCAGCGAAGACGCCATGACCGCGGACTGGACCCGGGTGCCCTACGAAGTGCTGGAGCGCATCTCCACCCGCATCACCAACGAGGTGTCCGAGGTCAACCGCGTGGTGCTCGACGTCACGAGCAAGCCGCCCGGCACCATCGAGTGGGAGTGATCTAGCCCCTGCGCCGCGCCCCCTCTCGCGCTCGAAAGTGCGCTTGACGGTGTCGGCGGGGAAGTGTTTACTGACGGTATCGAACATACATTCGAACAGCCGATGAATCAGATGATGCGGGAGGTGCTGCTGTGACAGCGGCGACGAACCTGGATCAGCGTGAGCTTACCCGCGCTGAACAGGTGGAACACCTGCGTCGCAGAATCGCGGCGGTCTCCGGCAAGGCGGGCACCGGGCGCAGTGGCGCCGCCCCGTCGACCGCCCCGTTGTCGGCCTCGGAATCTTTGCTGCCGATACCCGAATCCCATGCAGAACTCCTATCGGAGCCGTTGCCGCGCGGGACGGTGGCGGTGGTGTCGGGGGCCCGATCCTTACCGCTGAGCATGGTGGCGGCGGTGACGGCCGCCGGCGGGCATGCCGCGATCGTCGGGCAACCCGATGTCGGCCTGCTGGCGGCTGTGGAGATGGGGGCCGATCTGAGCCGCATCGCCGTCATCCCCGAACCCGGAGCCGACCCCGTGGAGGTGGCCGCCGTGCTGATGGACGGTATGGATCTGGTGGTGCTCGGTCTGGGCGGGCGCACGGTGCCTGCCACCAGGGCGCGGGCGGTGGTGGCCCGGGCCCGGCAGAAGGGCTGCACGCTGCTGGTCGCCGACGGCGACTGGCAGGGCGCGTCGGCCAGGCTGGACGCCCGGGTCTGCGGCTATGAGATCACCGGCCCAGGAGATGTGAGCCGCCCGGGGTTCGGCCGCATCGGACGGGTGCGGTTGGCCATGCGGGCCAGGGGCCGGTCCTTCGGTTCCGCACGTGCCGTGGGCGGATGAGTGTCTCCCCCTGCCCTCCGGGCGGGTGGTACCCCCACGCGCGTTCTGGCCATCTGGTGCATGGACTGGCCTGCGGTCGCCGCCGCCGCCGCGGCGGGGTTACCGCCGACGGCTCCGATCGCGGTGACGTTGGCCAACCGCGTCATCGCCTGTTCGGCGTCGGCCCGCTCGGCCGGTGTGCGACGTGGGCTGCGCCGCCGGGAGTCGCAGGCGCGTTGTCCGGAACTGCATGTGGTCACCGCCGATCCGGGCCGCGACGCCCGCCATTTCGAGGACGTCACGGCCGCGGTGGACGACCTGGTGCCGCGGGCCGAGGTGCTGCGCCCCGGCCTGCTGGTGCTGGCGGTGCGCGGAGCGGCCCGCTACTTCGGCTCTGAGCAGGCCGCCGCGCAGCGACTGATCGACGCGGTGGCCGCGGCGGGGGCCGAATGCCAGGTCGGTATCGCCGATCAGCTGCCCACCGCGGTCTTCGCCGCGCGGGCGGGCCGGATCGTCGAGCCCGGCGAGGACGCGCGGTTTCTGTCGCCCCTGTCGATTCGGCAGCTGGCCGCCGAGCCCAGCCTGGCCGCCCCCGGCCGGCAGGACCTGGCGGACCTGTTGTGGCGCATGGGGATCCGCAGCATCGGGCAGTTCGCGGCGCTGTCGCGCAGCGATGTCGCCTCCCGGTTCGGCGCCGACGGGGTGGTGGCGCACCGGTTCGCCCGGGGCGAGCCTGACCGCGGGCCGTCGGGCGCAGAACCGGCAACCGAACTCGACGCCGTGATGAACTGCGATCCGCCCATCGACCGGGTGGACGCCGCGGCGTTCGCCGGGCGATCGCTGGCCGCCGACCTGCACCGCACCCTGGAGTCCTCCGGGGTGGGCTGCACCCGGCTGGCCATCCACGCCGTCACCGCCAACGGGGAAGAGTTCGAACGGGTTTGGCGCTGTGCGGAGCCGCTGACCGAGGACGCCACCGCCGACCGGGTGCGCTGGCAGCTCGACGGCTGGCTGAACAAGCGCAACCCCGACGACCGGCCCACCGCACCCGTCACGACGATCCGGCTGTGCCCGGTCGAGGTGGTCTCGGCCGAGGCGCTGCAGCTGCCGCTGTGGGGACCCCCAGCGAAGATGACCGACAGTGCCTATCGCGCGCTGGTGCGGGTGCAGGGGCTGCTGGGTCCCGAGGCGGTGCAGATGCCCATGCTGTCCGGTGGCCGAGGGCCTGCCGAGCGCATCACGTTCACCCCGTTAGGTGACGAGCCGGTGCCGCGGGCCGATCCCCGCCAGCCATGGCCCGGTCAGCTGCCCGAGCCGTCGCCGACCGTGCTGCTCGACGATCCGGTCGAGTTGGTCGACGCCGACGGCAACCCGGTGCGGGTGACCGCGCGCGGTCTGTTCTCCACCGACCCGTCGCGGCTGGTTGCGGGTAAGAAGGGCCGCGACGGCCGGCTGGCCTGGTGGGCCGGGCCGTGGTCCGTCGACGAGCGGTGGTGGGATCCCCAGCGGGCCAAGGCGGGACGCACAGCGCGCGCACAGGTGCTGCTCGACACCGAGCCCGCGCAGGCCCTGCTGCTGTGTTACCGGCAGCGACGCTGGTATCTCGAGGGCATCTACGAATAGCCCTTTCTGCACGCCGCAGAAAGGAACGCCCCGACGCGCGTGAGGAACCGGTCGAAGAACGCCGCCGGATCGACGTCAACACCGATGAGCGCGTTGGGTTCCCGCCCCCACCGGTGGCTCCAGTCCGCGATCGTCATCCCGCGGGTGAGCGTCCCCGTCAGCTCGACGTCAACCGTGGTGGGTCGGCACCGGACCAGGTCGGGGTCCAAAGCCACCGCCGCGGCAAGCGGGTCGTGCAGGTGGGCCAGATAGCCCTCGCCCTGGGAGAAGTGGAACTCGAAGTAGAACCGCATCGCGTCCTCGAGCACTCCGACCAACGGATGCGTCCCGGACTCCGCCAACTTCCCCAACAGTTCGGGGGTCATCACGATGTTCTCGGTGAGGTTGAGCCCCAACACGATCGGGAGGTGCCCGGGAGGCCCGTCCTGCCACGCCGCACCCCACCCGTGAAACACTTCGGCTGCGGCTTCGGGGTCCACGCTGATGTTCCACTCGGCCACCGGCGTGGTGTTGCCGCGGTAGTCGAACGCCCCGCCCATGATCACCAGCCGGCGCAGCAGCCGCGGCAGCGCAGGCTCGCTGCGCAACGCCAGGGCCAGGTTCGTCAACGGTCCGGTCGCCACCCCGACCAGTTCACCGGGACGCGCGTGGGCCGCGCGCACCCACGCCTGCGCGGCGTCGTAGCCGGTGAGCGTGCGGTTGCTCGCCGGTAATCGCGCATATCCCATGCCCTCGGGGCCGTGGGTGTCTTCAGCGGTGCGCAGCGGTGCGCTGAGCGGGTTCTCGCTGCCTTTGGACACCGGGGCGTCGACCCCGCACAAGTCGAGCAGAGCCAAGTTGTTATGGCAAACCTGTTGCACCGGAACGTTTCCGGCGGTGGAGGCGATACCGACCACCTCGGCGTCCTCGCTGGCGAACAGGTACACCAACGCCATCGCGTCGTCGACGCCGGTGTCCACGTCAATGAACACAGGCAGCGCAGTCACGCCGCCAACGATAGGACGGCGCGGCTACCAGTGCACACCGGGGACCAGGCGCACTGCACGTTTGATCGGACCGGGTACTCGCAGCGGCACCGGCGGTTGGGTGCGACGTTGAGGGCGCCGCGGCGGTATCGGCGCGGCCGGCGGCTCCTGCGCCAGGCCGCGGGCCGCCGCGGAATCGGGATACCCGAGATAGAGCTGGTGCAGCAGCCGTCGCGCCAGCTTCGGGGTCAGGTAGTTGCCGAAATCGGCGAGCGTGCCAAGCGGGGTGTCGATCCGGGCGGGCTTCTCCACCAGCCCGCGCACCACCATCGCGGCGGCGTGTTCGGGGCTGATCGCCGGCACGGGGTTCAGCCGGCGTGACGGCACGATCATCGGCGTGCGCACCAGCGGCATGTGGATGTTGGTGAACGTGATGTGCTCGGACAGCGTTTCGCTGGCCACCACGTCGGCGAACGCATCCAGGGCGGCCTTCGTCGGCAGATACGAGCTGTACTTCGGATTGCGCGCCTGCACACCGGCACTCGACACGTTCACCACATGACCGAACCGACGCTCGCGCCAATGCGGCAACAGCGCCAACACCATCCGCACCGCGCCGAAGTAGTTGACGGCCATCACCCGCTCGTAGTCGTGCAGCCGGTCGGTGGAGGCGATCACCGAGCGTCGAATCGACCGGCCCGCGTTGTTGACCAGGTAGTCGACGTGGCCGAAGCGGCCGAGGATGTCTTTGACCGTGTGCTCCACCGACGTTGAATCGGTGACATCGCACGTGAACGCGTGCGCCTGTCCGCCCGCCGAGCGGATCTCGGCCACCAGCTCGTCGAGCGCTTCGGCGCTGCGCGCCAACGCGAACACCGTCGCGCCCCGTTCGGCGACCGCAATCGCCGAGGCGCGGCCGATCCCGCTTGAGGCGCCCGTGATGATCACGTGCCTGCCCACCAGCGGTCCCGCCGGGTCGTCGTGGCGGGCGCGGTCGGGGTCGAGGTGCTCGGCCCAGTAGCGCCACAACCGCGGCGCGTACGACGCGAACTCCGGTGCGGTGATCCCGGTGCCGCGCAACGCTTCGGTAGCGTTGTGCGCGGTGAACGTCGGCATCAGGTCGACGACGTCGAGGATCTCGGCGGGGATGCCCAGCTGGGTGACCGCCATGTTGCGCAGCACTTTGGCGCGCCCGGTCGCCCGCAGAAACGGCGTCGCCGTGGCCGACGGCAACGACCCGCGCAGCGGCGGCAACCCGGCTTCCTTGGCAACCCCGCGGTAAATACCCCGCAGCCCAATGGTTTTGGCGGCGGTCAGGTGAAAGGTCTGCCCGTCGCGGTCGTCGCTGTGCATCAGCGCGACCAACGCCTCGACCACGAAGTCGACGGGCACGATGTTGTTGCGCCCGGTGTCGGGCAGCACCATCGGCGTCAACGACGGGAGCCGGGCCAGTTTGGCCAGCAGACCAAAGAAGTAGTAGGGCCCGTCGACCTTGTCCATCTCGCCGGTGCGCGAGTCACCCACCACGACCCCCGGCCGGTACACCCGGTAGCGCAACCCCGGTGCCGACCGCACCAACAGCTCGGCCTCGAATTTGGTCTGGTGATACGGGGTCGGCAACTGCTGGCCCAGGTCGAAGTCCTGTTCGGTGAACTCGCCGCGGCGGCGGCCCGCGACGGCGATCGAAGACACGTGGTGCAGCGTGGCGTCGAGGCGGCCGGCCAACTCGATCACCGCGCGGGTGCCGTCCACGTTGGCGGCGCGCTGGACGGCCTCGGCCGCGGTGATGTCGTAGATCGCGCCGCAGTGCACGACGTGGTCCACGGCGCCGAGCTCGTCGACCGCCTGGTCGGTGAGTCCCAATGCTGGTGCCGTCAAGTCACCGACCAGCGGTTTTGCCCGCTCGCCCCAGTGGACGGCGAGCCGTTCGAACCGCGACAGCGACGCCCGACGAACCAGAACCCACACCTGGGCGTCCGGGTCGCGGGCCAACAGCTGCGACACCACACGACGGCCGATAAACCCAGTACCGCCGGTAACGACATAGCGCATGCGAAGCATCGTCACCCCTGCCGCGGGAAACGTCAATGCATGCGATGGGGCACGATATCGTCCGTCTATGCCCCTCGACCCCAATGCCATCGGCACCAAGACCGACCCCCAGCTGTTCCAATGGACCGACCGCGACACGCTGCTCTACGCGCTGGGAGTCGGCGCGGGAACCGCGGATCTGGCGTTCACGACGGAAAACAGCCATGAGATCACCCAGCAGGTGCTTCCGACGTATGCCGTCATCGCCTGCCTGCCGTTCGCGGCCGCGGGTCTGATCGGGTCATTCAACTTCGCCATGCTGTTGCACGGTTCGCAGGCGATCCGGCTCTACGAACCGCTGCCGCCTGCCGGCAAGCTCAGCGTCGTCGCCGAAGTCGCCGACATCCAAGACAAGGGTGAGGGGAAGAACGCCGTCGTCATGCTCAAGGCCACCGGCACCGACCCCGACACCTCCAAGGTGGTGGCCGAGACGCTGGCCACCGCCGTCATCCGCGGCGAAGGCGGATTCGGCGGACAACCCGGTCAGCGGCCCGCCGCCCCGGAAATCCCGGACCGCGAACCGGATTCGAAGATCGCGTTGCCAACGCGCGAGGACCAGGCCCTGATCTACCGGCTCTCCGGCGACCGTAACCCGCTGCACAGCGACCCGTGGTTCGCCCGTGAGCTGGCCGGCTTCCCGAAGCCGATCCTGCACGGGTTGTGCACCTACGGGGTGGCCGGGCGTGCTCTGGTCGCCGAGCTCGGCGGCAACGACGCGACGAAGGTCAACGCGATCGCGGCCAGGTTCACCTCGCCGGTGTTTCCCGGGGAGACGCTGACGACCTCGATCTGGCGCACCGAACCCGGGCGTGCGGTGTTTCGGACCGAAGCGTCCAACCCCGACGGGTCCGATGCGCGGCTGGTGCTCGAGGACGGCGCCGCCGAGTACAGCGACTGACGCGCTCACGACCTTCGACCCAATCGGTCGATCCGCCGATATCAACGGCGACCGGTTGACAGGATGATCGCGGAGGCGTCTTGTTCCGCGTTGCCAGAGGGCGGTGGTTGTGCCATGAGGATCGTCGTGGGTTACCTGGCCACTCCGGGTGGCGCGGACGCGGTGGCGCTCGGAGTTCGGCTGGCCCGCACGCTCGGCGGTGAACTGGACCTGTGCCTGGTCCTGCCCGCCGACCGGGTGCCGCCGTCGCTGGCGCCGGTCGGCGGCTACCGCGAGCATCTGACCGAGCAGGCCGAGGAATGGCTTGACGCCGCGCGCGCATCGGTGCCCGACGACGTCGTGGTGCGCAGCCGGGTCACGTTCGACGATTCGTCGGCCGACGCGCTGATCAAGGAGGCGGCGCGGATGGAGGCGGAGCTCATCGTCGTGGGCGGCTCGGGCGGCGGGCTGGCGGCGAGCTTCTCGCTGGGTTCGGTGGTCAACGAACTGCTGCACTCGGCCCCGGTGCCAGTGGCCGTCGCGCCGCGCGGCACCCGGCACTCGTCGGCCGAGCGGGTGCGTGAGGTGACGTGCGCCATCGGCGAGCGCGAAGGAGCAGACCTGTTGCTGGACACCGCGGTACGGTTCAGCCAGGCCGCTGGCACTCCGCTGAGGTTGGTCTCGCTGGTGGCGCTGGACCCGAGCTTCGGGGTGCTGCGTGGCGACGACGAGGCGGTCCGTGAGCGGGCGATGGCGCACGCCAGGCATGTCCATGACACCGCGAAACTCCGTCTTCCCGAAGACTTTCCGGTGACGTCGATGATCGTGGAGGGCCGTTCCATCGAGGACGCGGTCGGCAAGCTCGACTGGTATGCCGGTGATCTGATCATGGTGGGATCCAGCCGGCTCAGCGCGCCGCGGCGACTGTTTTTGGGGTCGACGGCGGCCAAGATGCTGCGGGTGCTCGATGTGCCGATGGTGGTGGTGCCCAGAGATCAGCTCGGTGCCGAGGACTTGCCGTAAGCCCGCGCCTGTCGAACGCGACCAGCGGCCGGTAGCGCCGTGACGGGCTGGCTCTTTGCGCTGGGGTCGGCGCTGTTCTACGGCACCTCGGACTTCGTCGGCGGCCTGGCGTCTCGGCGGGCCCACTATGTCGTGGTCGCATTGCTCGGTCAATTCGCGGGGTTGGTGGTCGCGGTGGTCGCGGCCCTGGTGGCGATCGCGCCGTCACCGTCGGCGGTCGATCTGTGGTGGGGAGCGCTGTCGGGTGTCGGCACCGCTGCCGGGTTGGTCTTCCTGTTCCGCGGGATGAGCCATGGCGCGATGTCAGTCGTCGTCCCGACCAGTGCGGTCACCGGTATCGCGCTGTCGGCGTTGGTCAGCGTCGCGCTCGGCGAACGCCCGTCGCTGCTGGCGTGGGCGGGTATCGCCATCGCGGTGCCCGCGTTGTGGTGGGTCTCGAGCGGTCAGCAGGCAACGACGGCCGCGCACTCCGGCGGTGCGGGCGACGGGTTGTTGGCCGGGGTGGGTATCGCCGTGCAGTATCTGGCGCTCGCCCAAGCGTCACCGGCGTCCGGGCTGTGGCCGGTCGCCACCGGGCGCGTCGGGGCGCTGTGCGTGCTCGGCGCGTCGCTGCTGTTCGTCGGGCGGCAGGCGCTTCGACCGTCGCAGGGCCCGGTTGTGCTGGCGCTGGTCTCCGGAGTACTCGCGGCGTCGGCGCTGATCTCGTACCTCCTGGCGACCCAGCATCAGATCGTGGCCGTCGCGGTGGCGTTGGCGTCGCTGTACCCGGTGATTCCGGTGCTGCTGGGCATCCTGGTGTTGCACGAACGCCTCACCCGGCGCCAGACAATCGGCCTGCTGGCCGCGGGCGCGACAACGCTGCTGATGGCCGGCTGATGATCGAACATCAGTTCGATATACTGGCGGGGTGGGTTGGCATACCGGGCCGCCGAGCTGGACCGAAATGCAGCGGGTGCTGAACGGCAAACCGCGCCGTTCCGGCTGGCCTTCCCCCGCGAGCGGGGGGTATCACCACGACGAGCAGGTCGGTGACGGCGGCGACAGCCCCGCCTGGTCGCGCAAGCGCGCCGCCTACCAGGCCGAAGACATCGACCGGCCGCCCACCTCGACACCGTATGCCGAACTGCACGCCCATTCGGCGTATAGCTTCCTCGACGGCGCCAGCACGCCGGAGGAACTCGTCGAAGAGGCCGCCCGCCTGGATCTGCGCGCGATCGCGCTGACCGACCACGACGGGCTCTACGGCGTGGTGCGCTTCGCCGAGGCCGCCAGGGAACTGGACATGGCGACGGTGTTCGGCGCCGAGCTCTCGCTCGGGGGAGGGGACCGCACCGAGGATCCCGATCCGGCGGGCCCGCATCTGCTGGTGCTGGCCCGCGGCCCGGAAGGCTACCGGCGCCTGTCCCGTGAACTCGCCAAGGCGCATCTGGCCGGTGGTGAGAAGGGCAAGCTGAGCTACGACTACGACGCGCTGACCGAGACGGCAGGCGGGCACTGGCACATCCTCACCGGATGCCGCAAAGGGCATGTGCGCCAAGCGCTCTGTACCGGTGGGCCAGAGGCGGCGGCCGTTGCGCTCGCCGACCTGGTGGACCGGTTCGGCGCCGAACGGGTCAGCGTCGAACTCACCCACCACGGCAGCCCCGTCGACGACGAGCGCAACGCGATGCTGGCCGAGTTGGCGCCGCACTTCGGTCTCGGTGTCGTCGCCACCACCGGCGCGCATTTCGCCGAACCCTCGCGCGGCCGGCTTGCCATGGCAATGGGCGCGGTCCGGGCGCGTCACTCGATGGATGAAGCAGCGGGTTACCTTGCGCCGCTGGGTGGTTCACATCTGCGATCCGGGGAGGAGATGACCCGGTTGTTCGCCCACTGTCCTGAAGTGGTGGCCGCGGCGGCCGAGCTCGGCGAGCAGTGCGCGTTCGAACTGGCGCTGATCGCCCCGCAGTTGCCGCCGTTTGACGTACCGCGCGGACACACCGAGGACAGCTGGCTGCGACATCTGGTGATGGCGGGCGCCCGCAACCGGTACGGTCCGCCGGAGCGGGCGCCGCGGGCCTACGCCCAGATCGAGCACGAACTGAAAACCATCGAGCAGCTGAAGTTCCCCGGCTATTTCCTGGTGGTGCACGACATCACCCGGTTCTGCCGGGAGAACAACATCCTGGCGCAGGGCCGGGGCTCGGCGGCCAACTCGGCGGTCTGCTACGCGCTGGGGGTCACCAACGTCGACCCCGTCGCCAACGAGTTGTTGTTCGAACGGTTCCTGTCCCCGGCGCGCGACGGTCCGCCCGACATCGACATCGACATCGAATCGGACTTGCGGGAGAAGGCGATTCAATACGTCTACCACCGTTACGGTCGTGATTACGCCGCGCAGGTGGCCAACGTCATCACCTACCGCGGCCGCAGCGCGGTGCGCGATATGGCGCGTGCGCTGGGATTCTCTCAGGGGCAGCAGGATGCCTGGAGCAAGCAGATCAGCCGGTGGAGCGGACTGGCTGACTCACCCGAGGTCGAGGGCATTCCGGAGCCGGTGATCGATTTGGCTCAGCAGATCTCCAACCTGCCGCGGCACATGGGTATTCACTCCGGCGGCATGGTGATCTGTGACCGGCCCATCGCCGACGTGTGCCCGGTGGAATGGGCGCGGATGGAGAACCGCAGCGTTCTGCAGTGGGACAAAGACGATTGTGCGGCCATCGGTTTGGTGAAGTTCGACCTGCTCGGGCTCGGCATGCTCTCGGCGCTGCACTACTGCATCGACCTGGTGCGCGAGCACAAGGGCATTGAGGTGGACCTGGCGCGGCTGGACCTGTCCGAGCAGGCTGTCTACCAGATGCTGCAACGCGCGGATTCCGTCGGGGTGTTCCAGGTGGAGTCGCGCGCGCAGATGGCCACGCTGCCCCGGCTGAAGCCCCGGGTGTTCTACGACCTGGTGGTCGAGGTGGCACTGATCCGCCCCGGCCCGATCCAGGGCGGCTCGGTGCATCCGTACATCAAGCGCCGCAACGGTGTCGAACCGGTCACCTACGACCACCCGTCGATGGAGCCGGCCCTGCGAAAGACATTGGGCGTTCCGCTGTTTCAGGAACAGCTCATGCAGCTGGCTGTGGACTGCGCGGGTTTCTCCGCGGCCGAAGCTGATCAGCTGCGCCGGGCGATGGGGTCCAAACGCTCCACGGAACGGATGCGCCGGTTGCGGGACAGGTTCTACGACGGGATGCGCCAACGGCACGGAATCACCGGCGAGGTGGCCGACCGGATCTACGAGAAGCTGGAAGCCTTCGCCAACTTCGGTTTCCCGGAAAGCCATTCGCTGTCGTTCGCATCTCTGGTGTTCTATTCGTCGTGGTTAAAGCTGCACCATCCGGCGGCGTTCTGCGCGGCCCTGCTGCGGGCGCAGCCGATGGGTTTCTACTCGCCGCAGTCGCTGGTCGCCGACGCCCGCAGGCACGGGGTAATTGTCCGACCCCCCGATGTCAATGCCAGCCTGGCGCACGCCACGCTGGAGAACGACGGCACCGAGGTGCGACTCGGTCTCGGCGCCGTGCGCCACATCGGCGACGAGCTGGCCGAGCGGATGGTCGACGACCGAGAAGCCAACGGGGCCTTCGCTTCCCTGCTGGACCTGACCCAGCGGGTGCAGCTGTCCGTGCCGCAGACCGAGGCGCTGGCCACCGCGGGTGCGCTGGGATGCTTCGGTATCACGCGGCGCGAAGGGCTGTGGGCGGCGGGCGCGGCGGCCAGGGAGCGTCCCGATCGGCTGCCGGGAGTGGGATCGTCGTTGGCCACCCCCGCGCTGCCCGGCATGACCGAACTGGAACTGGCCGCCGCCGACGTGTGGGCCACCGGTATCTCACCGGACAGCTTTCCCACCCAGTTTCTGCGGAAGGACCTCGACGCCCTCGGCGTCGTCGCCGCGGACAAGCTGTTGAAGGTTCCCGACGGAACCCGGGTGCTGGTGGCCGGGGCGGTGACGCATCGCCAGCGGCCGGCGACGGCGCAGGGGGTCACCTTCATCAACCTCGAGGACGAGACCGGGATGGTCAACATCCTGTGCTCGCCAGGGGTGTGGGCCCGCCATCGCAAGTTGGCGCAAACGGCGGCCGCCCTGCTGATCCGCGGGCAGGTGCAAAACGCCACCGGCGCAGTCACCGTCGTCGCCGACCGGATGGGCCAGCTCACGATGGCGGTCGGCTCGCGAAGCCGCGACTTTCGCTAGGCGGCCTCCGATCCCGACTTCGGCCCACCCCTCGAAGAGCCGTCGTCGTCGCCCGTGTCAGCGGTCCCCGCCGGATCGTCTGCATCATCGGACTCGTCCGAGTCTGAATCGTCTGACGCCGAATCGTCCGAGCCGTCCGAGCCGTCCGACGCCACCTGCCCGGGCCGGGCTACCAGACCGGTTCGCACCGGTTCCCGCGAATCCTCCTGCGCCGCCTCCTCGGCGGCGTCGTCCTCGGTCTCTACCTGTGCGTCGGTTTCGGCCTCGTCGACGTCCACGTCGGTCTCGAGGGGCGCAGGCTCCTCGTCTGCGGGCACCTGCTCATCCGTCGTCGGCGTGTCCTCGACCGTCGTCTCCGTTTCCTCGTTGACCGCATCTTCGACGGTCACCTCGGCCACCTCGGTCACCTCGGTCACCTCGGTCACCTCGGTCACCTCGGTCACCTCGACGGCCACCTCGGTCACCTCCTCGGTCACGTCCTCGGCCACCTCGGCGGTTTTCTCGGACGAAACCGGCTGTGCTGCCGAATCTTCCGACGTTTCGGCGTCGTCGTCAGCTGCCGACGCGCTCCGCCACGACACCGCTGCCATCTCGGCGCCCGCAGCGACTTCGCTTTGCACCTCCGCGGTCAGCGACGTGGCCGCGGCGCCCGAGAGCCGGAAGATGTTGACGATCGCCTGCGCAACCGAGTTCACGAACGCGGAAACGGCGTTGATCAAACCTTGGACCGCCGTGGCGATCGCCTGGAATATCGCTTGCAGGACTTGCGCGACCTGCTCGCCCAGGTTCGGAACACCCGGCTCCTCCGGTTCCTCTGGCTCCTCGGGAACCTGGTTCTCCTCGATGAAGTCCTTGATCACCTGGGCCGCCAGCTTGGCCGTCCAGTCGACGTTGAAGATGCCCAGCGACGTGCCCGGCGTCAGCACGCCGTTGACCAGACGGTCGCGCAACGTGTAGATGAACGACGGACCGGCATAGGAGGTGCCGTCGGCGTCTTTGAGGTCCTTCCACGCGTTGAGGAAGTCCGCGATGAATTCGGCCTGCTGCTCCTCGGTCACCCCGTTGTCACCGAACGTCGGCAATCCGAACTCGGTGGCCCAGATCTTCAGCGCCTCATCGCCGTTGTCGAGCATCAACTGCCTGATCTCGATCACCTGCTCGAGAGGGGACCGCCAGAAGTCGTTCTTGATGCCCTCGGAGAACTTCAACGTGTAGTGATACGGATGGAACGACAGAGCATCGAAATAGCCCTTGGCCCCGCTGGCGTACATCGCCTCGACGAACTTCACCGGATCCAACGTCACGGGGCTGCTGATCACGGCGCCCAGCACGCCGGCCACGACGAGCGGATCGTTGGGGTCGTCGCCGTTGGCGTTCTTGATCGCGGTGTAGGCGGCCTGCAACATCTCGGTGTAGGCGGCCGGATCGATCGTCGGCGCCCAGGCTCGCACGTAGTTCGGTTCGTTCCAGATCTCGTACGCCGCGATCTTTTCGCCGTAACGGGTGGCCACCCGCCCGGCGTACTCCCCGAACAGATCCGGCTGCGGCGGCTCTTCGAACCCGAGCAGCGACCAGTCGGTGTTCGGGTCGACGCCGGCCCAGTCCGGCCCGTGGGCGAGCACCGCGACGATCGCCATGCCACGATCGGCCGCGGCGTTGACGATGTAGTCGCTTCTGGCCCAGGCGGCCTCTTCCACCCCCGGGGGAAAGGTTCCCGGCCGGAACGGTTCGTTGCCCCGCCACGGCAGCACGATGCGCACGGTGTTCACGCCGAGCGCCTGCATCTCGTCGAGGTGCCGGTTGACCGCGGCAGTGTCGAGTTTGCCGTCCGGTGTCGACAAGGCCCACAGGTCCGAGTCGGCGATGCCGACCGTCGTGCCGGACTCCACAATTCCCGCCGTCAGGATGTAGTCGAACGCCACCCGGTTGATCCGCGGTTTCTTCACGGTAGGCGCCGCGGTGAGCATGGCAGCCAGCGGAACCATCACGATCGCAGTTGCCACGGCAACTGCTCGACGACACGATTTCAGACCCCTCATCGGTTACCCCCTCAGTCCCGGACGGGTGACACGGCGACGTGTTCAGGCACAAATTAACGCATTAGCTAGATAGATTGTATGCAAATTAAGAAATTAATTCCCACCGGTTCCAGCTATCGGGAATCAGGGTCCTCAGCCCGGCGCTAAAACTTTGCTGTGATCTACAGATATCCGCAAAATTTACGCTTTAGCAAACCAACGAATGCAGGCCCTCTGATCTGCAATATTCCACGTCCAAACAGCTAATATGCTGGTCGAGGACATTTCCGCGCCGAATGGTAGCGACGTGCTGTGAGTAAAAGTTGCACAAACGTGGCGCTGCTGGCGAATCCAGCAACGTTATAGGCGCGAAGGATGCGAGTATTAGGCGTCATTCGGCAACGTTTGGATGCGTTGTCGAGCGAACGTCTATTCCAAGGTCATCCGCCGGTCGGAGTGGTCCACACTTTGTCGATGCTGATCTTCAACCGGGTGTTGTAGGCGGCGAGGAACTCGTCGGTGAAGCCGACGCTGGCCGCATACTCGCGGTACTTCTTCTGGTACCGCTCGTCCTCCAACGGATTCACGTCCTGCGCGTCGATCGTCGCGGTGCCACCGACGGCGATGATCCCGCCTCCGTTGCCGTCCGAGTCCAGGATGAGGCTGACCCGCGGATGGTTCTTGATGTGGCGGACCTTCGCCGCGTCGGGTTCGCTGTAGATGATCACGTCAGCGCCGTCGAAGTAGAACCACACCAGCCGCGGGACAGGCTGCCCCGACTTCGCCACGGTGGTCAGCCAGCCGAAGTTGTCGGCTGTGAGCCTGCTGGAAACCTCTTGCGTGAATTCGACTGCCATAGAACCGAATGTAGTCTCAGCCACATGACGGCCCAGCAGAGTTTGAACCTTTCTTTCGACGAAGTCGTGACCACCACTCGCTCGGTGCGCAAGCGCCTCGACTTCGACAAGCCCGTACCGCGGGAGGTGCTGCTGGAGTGCCTCGAACTGGCCGTTCAGGCGCCGACGGGATCCAATGCGCAGGGCTGGCAATGGGTTTTCGTCGAGGACGAACAGAAGAAGAAGGCGCTCGCCGACATCTACCGGAACAACTTCACGTGGTACCGCAACCAAACCCCGCCGGAATACGCCGACGGCGACAGCCGTGCTGCCCAACGCGAACGCGTGGTGTCGTCGGCGAGTTACCTGTCCGAGCACATGCACGAGGCGCCCTGGTTGTTGGTGCCGTGTCTGGAGGGTCGCCCCGACGGTGCCCCCGCCGGTGTGAGCGCGGGGTTCTGGGGCTCGCTTCTGCCTGCTGTGTGGAGCTACATGCTGGCGTTGCGCTCGCGCGGGCTGGGCTCGGCGTACACCACGTTGCATCTGGTCGGGGACGGGGAGAAGCAGGCCGCCGAGATACTCGGCATCCCGTTCGACACCTACAGCCAGGGCGGTCTGTTCCCGATCGCCTACACCAAGGGCACCGATTTCCGGCCGGCCAAGCGGCTGCCGGCCGAGCAGATCGTGCACTTCGACACCTGGTGATCAGCCCGCCCCGGCGAACCCGTGTTGGCGCCAAGCCTCGTAGGCGGCGACCGCGGCGGCGTTCGACAGGTTCAGCGAGCGCCGCCCGGCCAACATCGGGATACGCACCTGGGCGGTGATGTGCGCATCGGCCAGCGTCGCAGCATCCAGGCCAGTGGGTTCGGGCCCGAACATCAGCACATCCGTCGGACGGTAGGAGACATCGGCGAACGACGTCACGGCGTGCGCGGTGAACGCGTACACGCGCGCAGGCATCAGCGCGTCCCACGCCGCGGCCAGGTCGGGGTGCACGGTGACCGAGGCCAGGTCGTGGTAGTCCAGGCCGGCGCGGCGCAGCTTGGGTTCGGACAGGTCGAATCCCAGCGGCTCGACCAGATGCAGTTCGGCTCCGGTGGCCGACACCATGCGGATCGCATTGCCGGTGTTAGGTGCGATGCGCGGGGTCAAGAACAGCAACCGAAACATTCGATCATGATTCAACATCGGCCGCACCGAAACTGAGCCCGGGTGGGTGAACGCGCGAAATGCTTTGCCCCCCTCTGATTTCCGGGTGCGCGGTCGCTGGCTTTGCTCCGAAACCACGGGCTGTGCGCACGCCACCCGCATGAACTCTGTCTGTTCAGTAAGAACGGTGGAAACCGCAGCGCATCGCTGTCATACTCGACCAGTTGCCAGGCGTACAACACGCCGCCCTCGCATGGGCAAGTCAGCAGGAAAGTCATATGAACGACGCGCCATTACTGAATTGCGGACACCCCACCGATGTCGCGGACGGACGTCGATGAGCGCGTTCTCACAGCTCAAGCAGGCCGACGGCACGCTGGTCGACTTCGACCGCACGGCTGAGCCGCCGATCAAGCGGCCGTCGCGGTGGTCGCTGGCCAACTGGCCGGTCCGGTGGAAAGTGCTCGCGATCGTATTGGTGCCGCTTGTCGTGGCGGCGACGTTCGGCGGTCTGCGCATCTACAGCAGCGCGACGCAGGCATCGGAGCTGCGGCTGGCCGCCGAGCGCGTCGACATGCTGCCCGCCGTCGACAACTACATGGCCTCGCTCGAGGCGGCGATGCTGGCACGCTCGACCGGCGGTGACACCCAGGCGGCGCTGACGGCGTTCGACGCCAACCGCCAACAGCTGCAGACCCAGTTGTCCGGGACCGACGTCGCCCCCGACGTCGGTGACGGGGTCCGGACCCTGATCGACGGCGGTCAGGCGCTGATGGACAAGGTCACCTCCAACAGCATCGGCCTGCGCGACACCATCCAGGCGTACGCGTTGTTGTTGCTGCCCGCCGAGGACGCCATCAACGGCTCGGTCCGTGTGGACGACGAACGCATCCGTGCCGAGACGGCCGGGCTGTCAAGGGCAGTCGGGGCGCGCGGCCAGATGACGATGCAGCGGCTGACCATCACCCGCGGCGGTGAACTACCCGAACCCGAGCTGCGCACCTCGATGATCGCGCTGGCCGGCACCGAGCCCTCGACGCTGTTCGGGATGAGCCAGGTGCTCGGCGTCGGCTCGCCGGACGCCCAGAAGTTGCAGGCCGAATTCGTCAAGCGGATGGCCCTGTTGACCGACCCGGCCGTTCCGCTGGTCAACAACCCCGAGCTGTTGGCCTCGGTGAACGCCACCGAAGACATCGCCCGCCAGGTCACCGAGAACACCACCGCCTCGGTGACCTCCGCGGTCGGCGAGAGGGCCGCGGCCGCCCGCAGCACGCTCGTGCGCGACGCGGTGGTCGTCGCAGTGGTGATCCTGCTGGCGCTGGTCGTCGTCATCGTGGTGGCGCGGTCGCTGGTGCGGCCGCTGCGCCGGCTGCGCGACAGCGCGCTCAAGGTGGCCCACGAAGACCTCACCCGCGAGATCGAACACGTCCGCGCAGGCGGGGAGGCCCCGCCGGTCGACCCGATCCCGGTGCACACCTCCGAGGAGGTCGGGCAGGTCGCCCATGCCGTTGACGAGCTGCACGAGCAGGCGCTGCTGCTGGCCAGCGAGCAGTCCCGGCTGCAGCTGCAGGTCGGCGACATGTTCGAGACCCTTTCCCGGCGCAGCCGCTCACTGGTCGACCAGCAGCTGGCGCTGATCGACCGCCTGGAACGCAACGAAGAGGACCCCGAACGGCTGGACAGCCTCTTCCGGTTGGACCACCTCGCCGCGCGCATGCGCCGCAACGGCGCCAACCTGCTGGTGCTCGCCGGGGCCAGGGTCCCGCGGGAGCAGGCCGACCCGGTGCCCGTTTCGGCGGTGATCAACGCCGCCGCCTCCGAAGTGGAGGACTACACCAGGGTGGTCACCGCGACCGTGCCCGACAGCGAAGTCGTCGGCGCCGTCGCAGGCGACATCGTGCACCTGCTCGCCGAACTGCTCGACAACGCGCTGCGCTACTCGCCGCCGGTCTCCCAGGTGCGTGTCTCGGCGGTGCACACCGCCAACGGGGGCCTCGTCATCGAGGTCAGCGATATCGGGCTGGGCATGACCGAGTCGGACCTGCGGGTCGCCAATACGCGCCTGCAGTCCGGCGGCGAGGTCACCCCGTACACCGCGCGGCACATGGGCCTGTTCGTCGTCGGCCGCCTCGCCGCCCAACACGGCCTGGTGGTCCGGCTGCGCAGCACCGTTGCCGGCGAACCGAATTCGGGTATGACCGCGGGTGTCTACATCCCGACCGAGCTGCTGGCGCAGACCGAGGAGACCGACCAGTTCAGCTCGCAGGAGTACGCCAGCCCGGCCGATGCACACGCCGGCATCGCGACCGCGCTCGCGCTCGACGAGGACCATTACGCCGACGAGCGCGACCCGCGCAGTGAGCCCGCGTACAACGGTCGTCTCGGTGGTCACCTCGATGGTCACCTCGACGTGCCCGAGACGCTGCTGCCGCAACGCCATCCGGGCGCCAGCGGGATCTCCGGCACCCCGTCGGCCCCTGCCCAACCCGAACCCGAACCTGAACCGGTGCGCGTCGCCGAACCGTCGGCCACGGCGGGCTCAGACGACGCGATTTACCAGAAGATGCTGTCGGAGTGGCTGGTCGATCCGACCGAGCTGGCCAGCAGCACGGACTTGAACTGGGAATCGGTATGGGACCACGGCTGGT
This sequence comes from Mycolicibacterium holsaticum DSM 44478 = JCM 12374, assembly GCF_019645835.1. Taxonomy (NCBI): domain Bacteria; kingdom Bacillati; phylum Actinomycetota; class Actinomycetes; order Mycobacteriales; family Mycobacteriaceae; genus Mycobacterium; species Mycolicibacterium holsaticum. The sequence continues at coordinate 4,183,455 of NZ_CP080998.1, read as the reverse complement.
CGGCGGCCGCCGCCGCCGAGGAAGCGCCCGTGCAGCACCACACCGAGGAGGGTCTTCCGGTGCGCGAACCCGGCGCCAGGTTGGTGCCCGGCGGCGCCGACGAGCCCGTCGCGCAGACCGAGCAGCCTGACGGCGGGGTCCAGGTAGCATCGGCGGCTGAGCTCGACACCGCAGGGCCAGCGGCGTCCCCAACTGCGCGACACCGTGATCCTGAGGCCGTCCGCGCGAGCATCAGCAGTCACTTCGGCGGGGTGCACGCCGGCCGCTCCCACGCCCGAGAGACCAGAGGAACAGAGAACGAATGAGCCATCAGCCGCAGCGCGACTCGCTTGATTGGCTGGTCTCCAAATTCGCCAGCGAAGTGCCGGGAGTCTCGCACGCCGTGCTGGTGTCCGCTGACGGGCTGCTGATGGCGGCCAGCGCGCACATTCCGACCGAACGTGCCGACCAACTCGCCGCGGTGGCCTCGGGGTTGGCCAGCCTGTCGACCGGCGCCGCGCAGCTGTTCGACGGCGGCCACGTGTTGCAGTCGGTGGTCGAGATGGAGAACGGCTACCTGTTGCTGATGCGCGTCGGCGACGGATCGAATCTGGCGACGCTGGCGACACGTAACTGCGACATCGGCCAAATCGGTTACGAGATGGCGATCTTGGTGGAACGGGTGGGTTCTGTGGTGCAGTCGGGGCGGCGGCGCGCACCCTCGCACTCGTGAGCGCGTATGGACCAATGGGAACGCGATCTCGCCGACGAGCCGAGCCTCGTGCGGCCCTACATCCTGACCGCCGGGCGCACCGACCCGGGCGTCCATCTGCCGATCGAGGCGCCGATCGAGACACTGCCCGACGACAAGCCGATCCGGTGGCCCGGTAACGATGTACGGGGCCAGATCCTGCGGCTGTGCCACGATCACCCGTCGGTCGCCGAGATCGCCGCGCAGCTATCCTTGCCGCTTGGTGTGGCACGGGTGCTGATCGGAGACCTGGTGACGCAGGGTTACCTGCGGGTGCACACCACCCTCGACGATGCGGCGACGCCAGACGAACGACGCGAACTGATAGGGAGGACGCTGCGTGGCCTCAGGGCACTCTGAGGGGCGCCACGCCTCGACGCGGTCTGCGCGCGAGCGCGAGCGCTCATCCTCCTCATGGTCTTCGCGCGAGCGCTCATCCTCGGCCAAGATCGTCGTCTCCGGCGGCTTCGGAGCCGGCAAGACAACGTTCGTGGGCGCCGTCTCCGAGATCATGCCGCTGCGAACCGAAGCGCTGTTCACCGACGCATCGACAGGCATCGACGGCCTCGACGCCACCCCGGACAAGAACACCACCACGGTGGCCATGGACTTCGGGCGCATCACCCTGGCCGAGGACCTCGTGCTGTATTTGTTCGGCACGCCGGGACAGCGGCGGTTCTGGTTCATGTGGGACGACCTGGTGCGCGGCGCGATCGGCGCCATCATCCTGGTCGACGTCCGCCGCCTCGCCGACAGCTTCGCCGCGGTCGACTTCTTCGAGGCGCGTAAGCTGCCGTTCCTGATCGCAGTGAACCAATTCGACGACGCCCCAAGATATCCCGTCGGTGCGGTGCGCAAGGCGCTGGCGTTGTCCGAGCGGGTTCCGGTGATCACCGTCGACGCCCGTGATCGCCGGTCCGCGCGCGCAGCGTTGATCACCGTCACCGAATACGCGCTCGCCAGCCTCACGACATTGCCCAGCTGAGTGGACACCGACGAAACGGTCTGGGCCGAAAAGGAATTCGTCGGCCACGACTTCCGGAACGAGGACCTCAGCCGGCTGCGCACCGAACGCACCGTGTTCGACGAGTGCGATTTCCGCGGCGTCGACCTGACCGAGTCCGAGCACGTCGGCTCGGCGTTCCGCAACTGCGCCTTCGAGCGGGCTACCCTGCACCACAGCAGCTTTCGGCAATGCAGCCTGCTCGGCTCGGTGTTCACCAACGCCCGGTTGCGGCCGCTGATCCTGGTCGACGTCGACTTCACGCTGGCGGTGCTGGGCGGCTGCGACCTGCGCGGCGTCGACCTGTCCGGGAGCCGGCTCAGAGAAGCCGGCCTGGTGGACGCCGATCTGCGCAAGGCGGTGCTTCGCGGCGCCGACCTGGGCGGGGCGCGGGTGCAGAACACCCGCTTCGACGAGGCCGATCTGCGCGGGGCGCGCATCGACCCGACGCTGTGGACCACTGCCACACTGCGCGGCGCCAAGATCGACGTCGCGCAGGCCCTGGCCTACGCCGCCGCGCACGGCCTGGACATCCACGGCGGCTGACCAGCACCGAAGACAAACTCGCTGATCAAAAAACCGCACGTCGCGACGTGTTCAAGCACACATCGGCAACCGTCGCATCGCCGAGGCCGAATTACTACGGTCCGTAGTATGCAGCTGACCCGCTTCACCGACCTCGGGCTACGCGCCATGATGCTGCTGGCCGACGGCGAAGCCGGCGACCAGCGGATCACCACCCGCTCGATCGCCGTGGGCGCCAACGTTTCCGAACACCACGTCGCCAAGGCGGTCGCCCGGCTCGCGGAACTGGGCGTGGTGCACGCGCGCCGCGGCCGGGTCGGCGGGCTCAGCCTCACCGACGCCGGACGTCACGCATCGGTGGGCTGGCTGGTGCGTCGTCTGGAGGACGACAGGGAAGTCATCGAATGCGACGGTGCCGATCCGTGTCCGCTGGTGCCGGCATGCCGGCTCCGGCGTGCGCTGGCGGCGGCCAAGGAAGCGTTCTACCGCGAGCTCGACCACTACACCGTCAGCGATCTGACCAGGGACACAGGGCTTTTGGTGATCTCTGGACCGCAGTCCCGGGTCGGGCAGCAGCCCGACCCGCAACCCATCGAAAGGACCGCCCGATGACCGCGATTGCCGCTGCCCCGCTCGCGCTGGAACCGCAGCATGTCGAGATCGTGTCCGCGACACTTCCGCTGATCGGCGCACACATCGACGAGATCACCGCGGAGTTCTACCGGCGGATGTTCGAAAACCATCCCGAACTGCTGCGCAACCTGTTCAACCGCGGCAATCAGGCCCAAGGCGCACAGCAGCGGGCGTTGGCCGCCTCGATCGCGACCTTTGCCGCCCACCTCGTCGACCCGGACCTGCCCCACCCTGCAGAGCTGCTGTCGCGGATCGGCCACAAACACGCGTCGTTGGGCGTCACCGCCGAGCAGTACCCGATCGTGCACGACAACCTGTTCGCCGCGATCGTCGCGGTGTTGGGCGCCGACACGGTGACCGACGAGGTCGCCGCCGCGTGGGACCGGGTGTACTGGATCATGGCGCAGACGCTGATCGACCTAGAGCGCGACCTCTACCGAGCGGCCGGCGTCGACGACGGCGATGTCTACCGCCGTGCCCGCGTCGTCTCCCGCGTCGACGACCCGTCCGGCGCGGTGCTGCTGACGGTTCGGCCCGACGGTGTTCCGGTGACGGAATTCGTTGCGGGGCAGTATGTTTCGATAGGGGTCACGATGCCCGACGGTGCCCGCCAGCTGCGCCAGTACAGCCTGGTGAACAAGCCGGGGTCACACGAGCTGACGTTCGCGGTCAAACCGGTGGCCGCCACCGCCGAACAGCCCGCGGGGGAGGTGTCCAGCTGGATCGCCGCCAACGTGTGCGTCGGCGACATCCTCGACGTCACCGTGCCGTTCGGAGACCTACCCGCGCCGACCGGTGAGCGGCCGCTGGTGCTCATCTCCGCAGGCATCGGCATCACCCCGATGATCGGCCTTCTGGAAGCTCTGGTGGCCGACGCGCCCTCGACCACGGTGCGGGTGCTGCACGCCGACCGTTGCGACCAGAGCCACCCGCTGCGCGAACGACAGCGCGAACTGCTCGCCGCGCTGCCCAATGCCACGTTGGACATCTGGTACGAGGACGGCCTGACCGGCGGTGCGCCCGGGGTGCATGCCGGGCTGCTGACACTGGACGGCATCGAACTGCCCGCCGCGGCCGACGTTTACCTGTGCGGCAACAACGGCTTCGTGCAGGCGGTGCGAAACCAACTGATGGCCCTCGGGGTACCGGCGGCACGGGTGCACAGCGAGCTGTTCTCACCCAACGACTGGCTGTTGTCCTGAAACCCACGCAAAGCGCCGAATTCGGCGCGGCAGCGCGCAAGGATGGGGGCATGGCTGACACCTGGGACACCATCGACCGCTACGTCGTCATCTCCACCGACACGCACGCCGGTGCCGACCTGTACGACTACAAGCCATACCTGCCCGCGGCGCTTCACGAGGACTTCGATGCGTGGGCGAAAACCTACGTCAGCCCGTTCGACGACCTGGTCATCGCCACCGCGCAGCGCAACTGGGATCACGACCTGCGAATGTCGGAGATGGACGCCGACGGGGTGGCCGCCGAGGTGTTGCTGCCCAACACCGTGCCACCGTTCTTCCCGACCACCCCGAACATCACCATCACGCTGCCGCGCACCCGTGCCGAGTTCGAAAAGCGCTGGGCCGGTGTGCAAGCCCACAACCGCTGGCAGGTCGACTTCTGTTCGCTAGCCCCGACACGGCGGCGGGGACTGATCCAGGTCTTCCCGAACGACGTCGACCTGGCCCTCGACGAGATCCGTTGGGGCGCCGAGCATGGCTGCTTCGGCGGTGTGCTGGTGCCCGCCGTCTCACCCGGCGACCCGTCGGTCGCCCCGCTGTTCCACACCCGCTACGAGCCGCTGTGGGCGCTGTGCACCGAACTGGATCTCACCGTGGTTCAGCATGCCGGGGCGGGAAGCCCGGTGATGCCGATGGACCAGCCGGCGTCCAATGCGGTGCTGGTGACCGAGATGGCGATGTGGGCTCAGCGCACGGTTGCGCACCTCATCCTGGCCGGCGTCTTCGAACGTCATCCCGAACTGCGGTTCGTCGCCACCGAACAGGGCACGTTGTGGCTACAAGGCCAGATGATGATGCTCGACGCGATGGTGCCCAGCATGAAATCCGAGGCCGGCAACCGCACGTACGGAATGTTCGGTGGTTCGTCGATCGACGAGCTGACCATGGCGCCCAGCGACTACGCCAAACGCAACTGCTATCTGGCCTCTGAGCTCACGCCGTTCGAGTCGTCGATGATCGCTTACCTTGGCCCAGAACACCTCATGTGGGGCAGCGACTATCCGCACGAGGAAGGGTTCGCGCCGCATTCCAGGCAGGCGATCCAGTGGGCGTTGCACGACCAGCCCGAGGAGGACTGCCGCAAGATTCTGGCGGGTAACGCCGCACGGCTGTACCGGTTCGACTTGGCCGCCCTCACGCCGGTGGCCACCGAGATCGGCCCGACCGTCGACCAAGTGCACAAGCCGTTGGGGGACACCGGTTATACCGCGCCTGCGGCGTTCGCCTACCGACCCTTCGAAGGCGGGTTGGCCCTCAAGCGGTTGGCGCCGCTGCGCGGCGATGGTTGATGCCGGTGTCGCTCAGAAGTTGTTGCAGGTGCTGGCCACCCGCATGATGACCGGAGTGAACTGGCTGGCGCCCGGCGTCGCCTGCGCCTGCGCGACCATCCCGCGACGCGTCTCGGGCGGAGCGGCGATCAGGCTCTTCAGCCAGCCGGTGGCCGCCGGAGCCGACTCCAACTGCCTGGCGAGCTGGGGCGATTCGGCGTTCAGCGCCGCGACGACCTGTGGATAGGTGCACGTCGAGTACACAATGGTGTCGATGTCCGGTTGCGCGGATGCGATACCTGCCCCCACGCCGGCACCCGTCGCCAGCAGCATGGCCATACCGCCAGAGGCGAAAGCCAATTTCGTCGTCGACCGCATTCGGTATACCTTCCGGGCTGAAGTGAAGGCTTCACGCTAACACTGTCCGCGGGTTGTGTGCGGTTTTCGGTGATCAGGCGCCTTTTAGCCGGATCTTCCAGCGCACGAACGACGCGTAGCCCACGCAGATCGCGGCCAGCATGGCCATGTCGAACAGCCAGGTGCCCGACGAATGCTCCCAGTGCCGGTCGTCGGGCGTCAGCGGGCCCGGCACGAGCCGGATCAGGTCGATCGTCGACGCCGACGCCGCGAAACCCCAGCGCGCCGGGGTGAACCAGGACATCTGGTCGAGCACGATGCGGTCCGTGACGGGGATCATGCCGCCGGAGAACACCAGCTGCGACATGATCGCCACCACCAACAGCGGCATGATCTGTTCGTTGGATTTCGCCAGCGCCGACAGTGCCAGCCCGACCATGGCCGCGGCCACCGTCGTCACCGCGATGTCGACGAACAACTCGATGCTGCGGTTGCCGATCAGCGCCCCCCGCTCCACTGCGCCTGCGCCCCAACCCTTACCGATGATCGCGATGGCGGTGACGATCGCCGACTGGATGACCGCGAACACGGTGAATACGAAAATCTTCGCCAAAAGGTATGCCGTCGTTGACAATCCGACCGCCTGCTCGCGGCGATAGATCGCTCGTTCGCCGATCAGTGCGCGGATCGTCAGCGCGGTGCCCATGAAGATGGCACCGACGTTGAGCATCACCAGGATCTGGCCGGGTTCGTTGGGCGCTGCGCCGCCCTGGATCGCGGGCACGGGCACACCGAAGCCGACGTCGCCGGGTACCGAAAGCGACAGCACGCCCATGATGAACGGCAGCAGCATCAGGAACGCGAAGTAACCGCGGTCCGACACCACCAGCCGCACCTGGCGTCGCGCGATCGTCGAGAACTGCCTGCGCACGCTGGTGCGCGTCGGGTTGCCGAGGTCGGAGGGCCGCTCGGTCGGCGGCGGGGGCGGCGGGGGACCGTGCTGTGCCAGGAACCTCTGGTTGGCCGCTTCCGGATCGCTGGCCACCGCGCTGAAGATGTCGGCCCAGTTGGTGGTGCCCATCGACGAACCGATCTGGTTGGGCGGGCCGTAGAACGCCGTCATACCGCCGGGAGCCAGCAGCAGCACCTGATCGCACACGTCGAGGTAGGTCAGCGAGTGCGTGACGACCAGCACCACACGGCCGGCGTCGGCGAGTTGCCGCAGCATCGTCATGACCTGCCGGTCCAGCGCCGGGTCCAGACCCGACGTCGGCTCGTCCAGGATCAGCAACGACGGGCCGGTGAGCAGTTCCAGCGCCACCGACGCCCGCTTGCGCTGCCCGCCGGACAGCTTGTCGACGCGGGTGTCGGCGTGCCGGGTCATCTCCAGCTCCTCGAGCACCTGCGCGACGACCTGTTCGCGGTCTTCTCGGGTGGTGTCCGGGGGCAGCCGCAGTTCGGCGGCGTACATCAGCGCCTGGTTGACGGTCAGCTGACCGTGCACCACGTCGTCCTGGGGCACCATCCCGATCCGGGAGCGCAGCGAGGCGTACTCGGCGTGGATGTTGTGGCCCTCGAAGGTCACGGTGCCCGACGTCGGATGCGTGTAGCCGGCCACCAGCCGGGCGAACGTCGACTTGCCCGCGCCGGACGGGCCGATCACGGCCGTCAACGTGCCCGGCCGCGCCGCGATCGAGATGTTGTCCAGCAGCGTCTTGTTGTTCTCGATCGTCCAGGTGACCCCGTGCACCTCGAGCCCGCCGGTGCGGGTGGCCGCCTCGGTCTCGGTGCGCCGGACCAGGGTGCCGCCCGAGAAGACCAGGTCGATGTTGCCGATCGTGACGGTGTCCCCGTCGTGCAGCACCGCCGTGTCCACCCGCGCCCCGTTGACGAACGTGCCGTTGATGCTGCGGTTGTCGCGGATCTCCGTACCTGCCGCGGTGGGCACCAGCGTGGCGTGGTGGCGTGACGCCAGCACGTCGGGCACGACGATGTCGTTGTCGGTGGCGCGGCCGATCTTGACGGCGCCCGGCACGCCGGCGTCGGCGGGCCTGCCGGGCCGCAGGATCTTGAGCATGCTGGTCGCGAGGTTGCCCTCGCTGGAGCGGGGTGCGGCCGTCGGCCCCATCGCCGTCACCGATTCCAGCGACGACGACGACATCGGCGCAGGGGCGCGCCGAGCCGGTTGCGGGGTGCTCGGCGGGTAGGTCGTGGCGCCGGGGGTATGTGCCTGCGGCCCGGTGGGATATCGCGGCGGCGGGGGCTGCGTGGGGTAGGTCGGTTGCGGCCGCGACATGTGCGACGGCGGTAGTGCCGAAACCTCCGGAACCTGAGGTCCCGCGGTGGGCCAGTTTCCCGAGCCCGGGCGCTGCTGGGTGGCGATGGGCACCGCCGTGGTCGGCGTGCGGCCCGCGGCGCCTTGATGGCGACCGACCTCGAAGGTCAGCCGCGGACCGTCGGGGTTGCCGATGTTGATGCTCTGCCCGTCGACGATGTCGACTGCGGGCACGCGGCGGTTGTTGACGAACATCCCGTTGAGGCTGCCGTTGTCGATCGCGACCCACCGGCCCTGATCGAACCGCAGCACCAGGTGTGCCCGCGAGATCAGCGGATGGGCGATACGGACGTCGGCGCGCAGGTCTCGACCGACGACCACGTCGTTGCCCGGCGCGAAACTTCGCGTCGAGCCGTCGTACCGGACGGTCAGCGCAGGGGGAATGGATCGGCTCGTCGGAGCCGGACGGCCGGCGACATTTGACATCGCGACCAACTGTATCGGGTAGTCAGCCGCATGGAATGTTCCACCGCGCGGTGTCGGTGATCTGCTGCAGCGCCGCCATCTGGTCGCCGCGGGCGGTGATGATGTGGGCGAAAGCCGCGTCCACGATGGTCTCGCCGGCGCGCGCCCACGTCGTGCGGCAACCGCTGTGCGACTTCGGTCGGGGTGCTCACGGCGACCTCCTCTGATATAGAGGGAACTCTCTATTATAGGGTAGGGCAATGCCGCGGCCCGCGCGATACACCACCGACGAATTATTGGATGCCGCTGCGGCGCTGTTGGACCAAGACGGCCCTGCCGCGGTGACGATGTTGGCGGTCGCCCGCGCGGTCGGCGCCCCGAGCGGTTCGATCTATCACCGCTTCCCGACGCGGGCCGCGTTGTGCGGTCAGCTGTGGATGCGCACCGAGGAACGTTTTCTGACCGGTTTCATCGCCACCGTCGGCAAGCCTCGCGACGCGCAACAGCGGTGTGTGGCCGGCGCGGTTTTCACCGTGCAGTGGTGCCGCGCGCATCCCAGTGAGGCCAAGGTGTTGCTCGTCGGCGCCGACGCGCTGGGCGCCGACGAATGGCCTGAGGAAGTGCGCGCACATCAACGGTGCCTGCGCCGTCGACTGCGGGCGGTGCTCACGGGCATCCACGCCGACGCCGACCGGGTGAGCGCCGCGGTGATCGACATCCCGTACGCCGTGGTGCGGCGCCATCTGGTGGCCGGGCGCGCGGTGCCCGCCGGCGTGGACGCCATCGTCTCGGACTGCGCGAAGGCGCTCATCCCGCCGAGTTGACCGTCGGTGCGGCGCGTCGCCGCAAATCGCGCGCGGTTCGTGGTCACACTGAGTCATGGTGTCTGCGACGCCTGCGGTCCTGGTTTTCGGCGCGGCGGTAGGGGTGAGCCTGGCGACGGCGCTGCTGCCGTCGACCGCCGTCGCGCAGACGTCGTATCCGACCGACGATCGGGGTTTCGTCGCCTCCTCGGTGCGCTGCGACGCCCCGCAGTCAGCGGTCAGTTTCGGTCGCACCGCGCAATCGCTCGTGGCGATCTGCCTGGCGCCCGACGGCCACTACGAATACCGCGGCGCCCGACTGGGCGACGACGCGGTGCTCGTCGTCGTCGCCGAACCCACGGTGCCCGGCGAGTTCTTCGCCCAGAAGGACGGGGCCACCTACACCGTCACCGCCAAGCAACTCGTCATCAAGACCGACGAGTGGGTGCGCGCCGAGCCGATGCTGGACTTCCAGACGCCGCCGATGGTGCCGGTGCCGCCGCAGTAGCGCGACGTCAGCCCGGCGTGCCGACCGCGGTGTAGTCGGGTGAGCCGGTCACCACGCAGCGGGTCTGGCTGTAGATCGTGGCCATGCACTTGTTGCAGTGCGTGCACGCAGAGAACACCGAGTGCCTGTCGCCGTCGGCCTGGATCCGGTTGATCAGGTCGGGTTCGGCGAGCAGCGCGCGGCCCATCGCGACGAAGTCGAACCCCTCGGCCATCGCCAGATCCATGGTTTCGCGGTTGGTGATGCCGCCGAGCAGGATCAGCGGCATCTTCAGCTCGGCGCGGAACAGCTTGGCGTCGCGCAGCAGATAGGCCTCGCGGTACGGGTACTCGCGGAAGAACTTCTTGCCGGTCATCCGGATACCCCAGCGCAGCGGCGGCTTGAACGCGCCCGCGAACTCCTTGACCGGCGCGCCGCCGCGGAACAGATACATCGGGTTGACCAGGGAGCTGCCCGCGGTCAACTCGATCGCGTCCAGGCCGCCGTCCTCCTCGAGCCACTTGGCCGTCTGCAGCGACTCCTCGAGCGAGATGCCCGCGCGCACGCCGTCGGCCATGTTGAGCTTGGCGGTGACCGCGATCGGCGTGCCCGCCGCCTCCACCGCGCGGCGCACCGCCATCACGGTGCCGCGGGCGACCTTGGCGCGGTTCTGCAGCGAGCCACCGAATTCGTCGGTGCGCCGGTTGATCAGCGGGCTCAAAAAGGAACTGGCGAAGTAGTTGTGGCCGAGGTGGATCTCGACCGCGTTGAACCCGGCGTCGATCGCGAACCGGGCCGCTTTGGCGTGGGCGGCCATGATGTCGTCGATGTCGTCGCGGCTGGCCTTTCTGGCGAAGCGCATCGCCAGCGGGTTGAAAAACCGCACCGGCGCGTAGGCCTTCGCCTTGTTGGACCGGGCGTCGGCCACCGGCCCGGCGTGCCCGATCTGCGCGCTGATCGCCGCGCCCTCGGCGTGGATCGCATCGGTGAGCCTGCGCAGCCCGGGAATCGCCTCGGGGCGCCACCAGATCTGCCTGCCCTCGGTGCGTCCGCCCGGGGCCACCGCCAGATAGGCCACCGTGGTCATGCCGACGCCACCGGCGGCGGGGAGCCGGTGGTAGGTGATCAGGTCCTCGGTGACAAGCGCGTTGGGCGTGCAGGCCTCGAAGGTCGCCGCCTTGATGATGCGGTTGCGCAGCGTCACCGGGCCGAGCTTGGCCGGGGTGAACACATTCCGGGGAGTGTCCATGCACTGAAGCCTGCCACAATGACCGATGTGGGTGCGATAACACTGGACGGTAAGGCCACGCGCGACGAGATCTTTGTCGACCTGACCAAACGGGTCGCGGCGCTGACCGCGGCCGGGCGCACGCCCGGGCTCGGCACCGTGCTGGTCGGCGACGACCCCGGTTCACATGCCTACGTCCGCGGCAAGCACGCCGACTGCGCGAAGGTCGGCATCAACTCGATCCGCCGGGACCTACCCGCCGACACCAGCCAGGCCACGCTCGACGCGACCATCGACGAGCTCAACGCCAACCCGGAGTGCACCGGGTACATCGTGCAGTTGCCGTTGCCCAGACAGCTCAACGAGAACGCCGCGCTGGAGCGCGTGCACCCGGGCAAGGACGCCGACGGTCTGCACCCGACGAACCTGGGCCGGCTGGTGCTCAACGAGCCGGCGCCGCTGCCGTGCACCCCGCGCGGCATCGTGCACCTGCTGCGGCGCTACGACGTGCCGATCGCCGGGGCGCATGTGGTGGTGATCGGGCGCGGTGTCACGGTGGGCAGGCCGCTTGGGCTGCTGCTGACCCGTCGTTCGGAGAACGCCACGGTCACGTTGTGCCACACCGGAACCCGTGACCTGGCGGCGTTGACCCGGCAGGCCGACATCATCGTCGCCGCCGCGGGTGTGCCGCACATGGTGACCGCGGAGATGGTCCGCGCCGGCGCCGCCGTCGTCGACGTCGGGGTGAGCCGCGACGACAACGGCAAGCTCGTCGGTGACGTGCACCCCGACGTGTGGGAGGTGGCCGGGCACGTGTCACCCAACCCCGGCGGCGTCGGGCCGCTCACCCGGGCGTTCCTGCTGACGAACGTCGTGGAACGTGCGGAAGCCCTCGCCGGGACGTGACGCCCAAGGAGTTCGCCCGCAAGGTGTTCGCCGGGCAGTGGCCGATCTGGTCGGTGGGCCTGGTGTTCATCGCCGCGTTCGCGCTCGTGGTGGCGGGGTACTGGCGGCGCGGCGCGCTGGTCATGGCGATCGGCGTGGGCGCCGCCGCGGTGTTGCGGCTGCTGCTCGCCGAGGACCGCGCGGGGCTGCTGGTGGTGCGCGGCAAGCCGATCGACTTCGTCACCACCGCGACGGTCAGCGCCGTGATGTTCTACGTGGCCTGGACCATCGACCCGCTCGGCACCAGCTGACGGGTTCGCTATCCGAGGTTTGCGCGGATGCACACGGTGACGTACGGCAGCGCCAGACCGGTTGCGTTGGCCAGCGCCGGGTGGGTGGCCAGCAGCTCGCGGACCTGGTCCAGCGTTTGGACGCGCACCTTCTCCGGTGAGGTGATGCAGTAGCTGCGCGAGGCCACCAGATCGATGAGGGCCTGCGGCGTCAGGTAATTCGTCCACTCCACCTGATGACGCTGCACATCGGTGAACGGCTCAGTCACCGTGACCCGGTTGGTGAACGGGTCGTCCTCGTGGCCGATGATGCGGCCGAGTTCCTTGACCCAGCCCATGCGTTCGTCGCGGGTGTTCCACACCAGCCCGAGCCGACCGCCCGGGCGCAGCACCCTGGCCACCTCGGCGACCGCGCGCTGGGGGTCGAACCAATGCCAGGCCTGCGCCACGAGCACCGCGTCGACGCTGTCTTCGGGCAGCGGGATGTCCTCGGCGGTGCCCAGCAGCGCCGGGGTCTCGGGCAGCGAACTGCTCAGCAGCTCGAGCATTTCCGGGATCGGGTCGACCGCCACCACGTCCAGGCCCCGCTCCACCAGCCGCGTGGTCAGCTTGCCGGTGCCTGCGCCCAGATCGAGCACGTCGCGCGCATCCGGGGGCAGCAGCCAGTCGATGGCCTCCGGCGGATACGACGGCCTGCCGCGTTCATATGCCGCGGCTTCTGCGCCGAACGACAGCGAGCGCTGCTGATCCGAGCGGGTCACCGCGCCGTCATTTCGCGGCGAGGTCCAGCGTCTGGCGGATCAGCTGGCCCACCGCGTCCATCTCGACCAGGAAGCCGTCGTGGCCGTAGATCGAATCGATGACCTGCAGCCTGCCGCAGTTCGGCAACAGTTCGGCCAGCTCCTCCTGCAGCCGCAGCGGATAGAGCCGGTCCGAGGTGATGCCGCCGACCACGGCCGGCACCGGACAGCCGCGCAGCGCGGTCTCCACGCCGCCGCGGCCGCGGCCCACGTCGTGGCTGGACAGCGATTCGGTGAGCGCCACGTAGGTGCCCGCGTCGAAGCGCGCGACCAGCTTGTTGCCCTGGTGCTCGAGGTAGCTCTGCACCGCGTAGCGGCCGCCGGCGCGCGGGTTTTCGACGCCCTGGGGATCGTTGGCGAAGCGGTTGTCGAGTTCGAGCTCACCGCGATATGTCAGGTGCGCGATGCGCCGCGCGACACTCATGCCGACGTCGGGGGACGCCCCGCTGTCGTAGTAGTCGCCGCCGCACCAGTTCGGGTCGGCTTTGATGGCGGCCACCTGGGTGCTCTGCGTGCCGATCTGATCGGCGGTGGCGCGTGCGCCGACCGCGAGCAGCAGCGCGGAGCGGACCTTGTCGGGGTGTCCGACCATCCACTCCAGCGCGCGGGCACCGCCCAGCGAGCCACCGATCACCGCGGCCACCTCGGTGATGCCGAGCGCCTTGAGCGCAGCGATGTCGGCCTCGACCTGGTCGCGCACTGTCACGTGGGGAAACCTTGAGCCCCAAGGCTTTCCGTCGGGATGCAGCGAGCTGGGACCTGTCGAACCACGGCACCCGCCGAGCACGTTGGTGGCCACCGCGCACCAGCGGTCGGTGTCGATCGCCGCGCCGGACCCGGCGATGCCGTCCCACCAGCCGGGTGTGGGGTGGTCGGCTCCGGCCGGGCCGGTGATGTGTGAATCGCCGGTCAGCGCGTGCAGCACCATCACCACGTTGTCGCGCTCGGGCGACAGTTCGCCCCAGCGTTGCACGGCGATCTGCACGTCGTCGAGAACGACGCCGCACTCCAGGGTCAGCGGCCCGATGTCGACGACGCCGATCTCTCCTTCGGCGGGCAGGGTCCGGGTTGCCACGTCAGTGACGGTCATCAAAACGCCGCCGTGGTCTTGGGGTCCGTCGGCCCCGCGGTGGAGAACGGTTTGGCCGCGGCGAAACCCCGTTCGAGGTCGGCCAGGATGTCGTCGATGCCCTCGATGCCGACCGCGAGACGCACCAGACCCGGGGTGACGCCGGTGGCCAGCTGCTCCTCGGGGGACAGCTGCGCATGTGTCGTCGAGGCGGGGTGGATCACCAGCGAGCGCACGTCGCCGATGTTGGCGACGTGGCTGTGCAAGGTCAGCGCGTTGACGAACGCCTTCCCCGCGTCCACGCCGCCGGCCAGCTCGAAGGCCAGCACCGCGCCGGTTCCCTTGGGGGTCAGCTTCTTTGCGAGCTCATGCCACGGCGAGCTGGGCAGCCCGGCGTAGTTCACCGAGAGGACGTCGTCGTGTGCGGCCAGGTACTCCGCGACGCGTTGGGCGTTGGCGACGTGCCGCTCGACGCGCAAGCTCAGCGTCTCCAGACCCTGCGCGATCAGGAACGCGTTGAACGGGGAGGCCGCCGAGCCGAGATCGCGCAGCAACTGCACCCGCGCCTTCAACGCGAACGCAGGCGCGCCCAGGTCGGCGTACACCACGCCGTGGTAGCTGGGATCGGGCGTGGTGAACCCGGGGAAGTTGCCGTTGGTCCAGTCGAAGGTGCCGCCGTCGACGATGACGCCCGCGATCGCCGTACCGTGCCCGCCGAGGTATTTGGTCGCCGAGTGCACGACGATGTCGGCGCCGTGGCTGATCGGTTGAAGCAGGTACGGCGTCGCGATGGTGTTGTCGACGATCAGCGGGACACCGGCGTCGTGTGCGACGGCGGAGACACCGGGAATGTCAAGCACGTCTATCTGGGGGTTGGAGATCGACTCGGCGAAGAACGCCTTGGTGTTCGGCCGGGCCGCGGCGCGCCACGACTCCAGGTCGTCGGGGTCCTCCACGAAGCTGACGTCGATGCCGATCTTGGGGAACGTGTAGTGGAACAGGTTGTAGGTGCCGCCGTACAGGCGCGGGCTGGCCACGATGTGGTGACCGGACTCGGCGATGTTGAGCAGCGCCAGGTGCGATGCGGCCTGACCGGACGCCAGGAACAGTGCGGCCACCCCGCCTTCCAGGGCCGCGATGCGCTGTTCGACGACGTCCTGGGTGGGGTTCATGATCCGGGTGTAGATGTTGCCGGGCTCGGCCAGCCCGAACAGCGCGGCGGCGTGCTCGGTGCTGTCGAACGTGAAGCTGGTGGTCTGGTAGATCGGCAGCGCCCGCGCGTTGGTCGCCCCGTCCGGGGTCTGGCCGGCGTGCACCTGCTTGGTCTCAAACGCCCAATGCGCGGTGGGATCGTCCAGCGGGTTGTCGGTGCTCAAGGGATTCTCCTGTTGTGATGTGGCCGGGGGTCGGGGTTCAGCGACACTTGCGCACGCCGGACCTCCACCTGTCGCTCTGGGGGCCCGTCACAACGGACCCGCGCTTGCCGGTACCACTTACCTGTGGGTACTCAACCTGGTCATCACCCGGGGCACCCCACCGCGGTTGGAGGGTTGCCGGCCAGCAAGCCGGGGCTTGACGCTGGCGCTCATGACCATGGAGAAGCTTATCCCATCGCGGCGAGAAAGTGCCACCAGGTGGGCGTCCCGACGGAGGTGGGCACGCGTAGCGTCGACGTCAACGAGATACTGGTGGCCGACGTTTCACCCGCCGATACCGATAGTGACGCCCGGAAGAGAGATCATGAGTGCTCAGCAGCCAACCATCATCTACACCCTGACCGACGAGGCGCCGCTGCTTGCGACCTACGCGTTCCTGCCGATCATCCGCACCTTTGCCGAACCTGCCGGCATCGAGATCAAGACCAGCGACATCTCGGTGGCCGCCCGCATCCTGGCGGAGTTCGGCGACTATCTGACCGAAGAGCAGCGGGTGCCCGACAATCTCGGCGAGCTGGGCCAGCTGACGCAACTGCCCGAAACCAACATCATCAAGCTGCCCAACATCAGCGCATCGGTGCCGCAGCTGCTGGCCGCCATCAAGGAACTGCAGGGCAAGGGGTACGCGATTCCGGACTACCCCGGAGAGCCCAAGACCGACGAGGAAAAGGCGCTCAAGGACCGCTACACCAAGATCCTCGGCAGCGCCGTGAACCCCGTTCTGCGTGAGGGCAACTCAGACCGCCGGGCGCCCAAGGCGGTCAAGGAGTACGCGCGCAAACATCCGCACAGCATGGGGGAGTGGTCGCAGGCCTCGCGCACCCACGTGGCCACGATGAGGCACGGCGACTTCTACGCGGGCGAGAAGTCGCTGACGCTGGACCGGCCGCGCAAGGTCAAGATGGTGCTCAACACCGAGGGCGGCGAAACGTTGGTGCTCAAGCCCGAGGTCGCCCTGGATGAGGGCGACATCATCGACAGCATGTTCATGAGCCGAAAGGCGCTGTGCGAGTTCTACGAAGAGCAGATGCAGGACGCCTACAAGACCGGGGTGATGTTCTCGCTGCACGTCAAGGCGACGATGATGAAGGTCAGCCACCCGATTGTGTTCGGCCATGCCGTCAAGACCTTCTACAAGGACGCGTGGGCCAAGCACCAGGAGTTGTTCGACCAGCTCGGCGTCAACGTCAACAACGGGCTCTCGGACCTCTACGACAAGATCGAATCGCTGCCGGCGTCGCAGCGCGACGAGATCATCGACGATCTGCACCGCTGCCATGAGCATCGTCCGGAGTTGGCGATGGTGGACTCCGCGCGCGGGATCACCAACTTCCACTCGCCCTCCGACGTGATCGTGGACGCGTCGATGCCTGCGATGATCCGGCTGGGCGGCAAGATGTACGGCGCGGACGGCCGCACCAAGGACACCAAGGCGGTCAACCCCGAGTCCACCTTCTCCCGGATCTATCAGGAGATGATCAACTTCTGTAAGACCCACGGCCAGTTCGATCCGACGACCATGGGCACGGTGCCCAACGTCGGGCTGATGGCGCAGAAGGCCGAGGAGTACGGCAGCCACGACAAGACCTTCGAGATCCCCGAGGCCGGCGTCGCCGACATCGTCGACGTCGACACCGGTGAGGTGCTGCTGACCCAGAACGTGGAAACCGGCGACATCTGGCGCATGCCGATCGTCAAGGACGCCGCGATCCAGGACTGGGTGAAGCTGGCCGTCAACCGTGGGCGGGCCTCCGGGATGACGGTGCTGTTCTGGCTGGACACCGAACGCCCGCACGAGGTCGAGCTGCGCAAGAAGGTCAAGGCCTACCTCGCCGAGCACGACACCGAGGGCTTGCACATCCAGGTGATGCCGCAGGTGTGGGCGATGCGCTACACGCTCGAGCGGCTGATCCGCGGCCAGGACACTATCGCCGCGACCGGCAACATCCTGCGCGACTACCTGACCGACCTGTTCCCGATCCTGGAGCTGGGCACCAGCGCCAAGATGCTGTCGATCGTGCCGCTGATGGCAGGCGGCGGGATGTATGAGACCGGTGCGGGCGGTTCGGCGCCCAAGCATGTCAAGCAGCTGGTCGAGGAGAACCATCTGCGGTGGGATTCGCTGGGCGAGTTCCTCGCGATCGGTGCATGTTTCGAGGATCTGGGCCGCAAGACCGACAACAAGTCCGCGGCCCTGCTCGGCAAGACGCTGGACTCCGCGATCGGCAAGCTGCTGGACAACAACAAGAGCCCGTCCCGCAAGACCGGTGAACTCGACAACCGCGGCAGCCAGTTCTACCTCGCGATGTACTGGGCGCAGGAACTGGCCGCGCAGACCGAGGACAAGGAACTGGCCGAACACTTCGCGGCGTTGGCCGACGAGCTCGCCAAGAACGAAGACACCATCGTCACCGAACTCGCCGAGGTGCAAGGCAATCCGGTCGACATCGGCGGTTACTACTATCCCGACTGGGACAAGACCACCGCGGTGATGCGGCCGAGCAAGACCCTCAACGCGACGCTGGAGTCCGCGCAGTCCGTTACTGCTCAGTAGCCCAAGCTGATCCGGTGCCCCGCAGGCCCGGCTTGTAGTGTGACCCGCATGTCGAAGGTCAAGGTCGAAGGCACGGTAGTCGAACTCGATGGCGACGAGATGACCCGCATCATCTGGAAGCTCATCAAGGACACGTTCATCTACCCCTACCTCGACATCGACCTGGACTACTACGACCTCGGCATCGAGAACCGCGACGCCACCGACGACCGGGTCACGATCGAGGCGGCCGAGGCGATCAGACGCCACGGCGTCGGGGTCAAGTGCGCGACGATCACGCCCGACGAAGCCCGCGTCGAGGAGTTCGGTCTGAAGAAGATGTGGCAGTCGCCCAACGGAACCATCCGGAACATCCTGGGCGGCACCATCTTCCGTGCCCCGATCGTGATCAAGAATGTGCCGCGGCTGGTGCCGGGGTGGACCAAGCCGATCATCATCGGCCGGCACGCGTTCGGCGACCAGTACCGCGCGTTCAACACCAAGGTGGACCGGCCGGGCACGTTCACCGTCACGTTCACCCCCGACGACGGCAGCGCGCCGATGGTGCACGACGTGGTGGCCATCCCCGAGGGCGGCGGCGTCATCATGGGGATGTACAACTTCCGCCAGTCGATCCAGGACTTCGCGCGGGCGTCATTCAACTACGGGCTGCAGCAGAAGTTTCCGGTGTACCTGTCGACGAAGAACACCATCCTCAAGGGTTACGACGGGATGTTCAAAGACGAGTTCGCCCGCATCTTCGACGAGGAGTACAAAGAGCAGTTCGACGCCGAAGGGCTCACCTACGAGCACCGCCTGATCGACGACATGGTGGCGGCCAGCCTCAAGTGGGAGGGCGGCTACGTGTGGGCCTGCAAGAACTACGACGGTGACGTGCAATCCGACACGGTGGCACAGGGTTTCGGCTCGCTGGGGTTGATGACGTCGGTGCTCTTGACCCCGGACGGCAAGACCGTGGAGGCCGAGGCCGCGCACGGCACCGTCACCCGGCACTACCGCCAGTACCAGCAGGGCAAGCCGACGTCGACCAACCCGATCGCCTCGATCTTCGCCTGGACCCGCGGGCTGGCGCACCGCGGCAAGCTGGACAACACCCCCGCGGTGATCGAGTTCGCCGAAACGCTCGAAGAGGTGGTGATCGGCACCGTCGAGGGCGGTCAGATGACCAAGGACCTCGCCCTGCTGATCGGGCCGGAGCAGCAGTGGCAGACCACCGAGGTGTTCCTCGAGTCGATCGCCGAGAACCTGCGCACCGAACTCGCGGCTTAGTCGGCGACGGCGCGGCGCGGCGGCGCGAGGTGGCGGTCGACGAACTCGACGATCACGTCGGCGACCCGTCGCGGCGCCTCGAACATCGGGATGTGCCCCACGCCGTCGAGATGGGTGATCTGGGCGCTTTTCGGCAGGTGCTCGGTGAAGTGCCGGGTGAACCGGGGGTGCGGCAGCACCCGGTCCTTCTCGCAGATCACCAGGTGGATGGGCGCGTCGGCGTCGGCCAGCTCCCGCAGTCCCGGCAGCAACAGCGCCTTGACCAGCAGCTGGTAGTAGGCCGGGCAGTGGGTGACATCGTCGATGATGACCAGCAGGTCCTCGTCGGTGAGCCCGCTCGGGTCGGCGCTGACCGGCACGAAAGCCAGCTGGCGCACGAACGGTAGGCGCAGCGCGCGCGGCCCCAGCGCCTTGGCGCCCAACCAGACCGGCAGGCCGGCGACGAACTTGAACACGATCTCGAACTTGGCGGGGGTGAAGCGGCTCCAGCCGCCCGCGGGGGCGATCCCGGTGAGTGTGCGGGCCCTGCCGCGACGTTCCAGCTCGAACGCCACCCAGCCGCCAAGGGAGTTGCCCACGATGTGGGCGGTGTCCCAGCCCAGGGCGTCCATGCGGCGTTCCATATCGTCAGCGAGCTCGACGGTGTCGAGGAAGAAGCGGCCCTTCACCCCGCCGTTGTGACCGGGCATCGTGGGCGCGTACACCTCGTAACGGCCGGTGTCGGCAATCATCGGTGCGACGTCTTTCCACACGTTTTGCGACATCATGAACGGATGTAGCAAAAGCATCGGTTCGCCGGAGCCGAGGTGAATCGGAGCGCGCTCAGTCATCCTGCCGACACTAAAGGCGATACCGCCGGTACCGCAAGGTTCGAGGCTATGGTCGGTCCGTGATCGTCAGCACCGTCAACGTCAACGGGATCCGCGCCGCGGTGAGGCAACGCTCGCCGGACAACCTCGGGCTGCTGGCCTGGCTCGCCGCCACCCGCGCCGACGTGGTCTGCCTGCAGGAGACCCGTGCCGACGACGACCAGGTGGCCGCGGCGCTGGCGCCGGCGCTGGCCGACGGCTGGCACCTGGCGTCGGCCGAACCCCACCTCAAGGGCCGCAGCGGCGTCGCGGTGCTCTCCCGCCTGCCGATCACCGCGGCGCGGCCACTGGAGTGTGACGAGTTCTCAACGCACGGACGCTATCTCGAGGTCGACGTCGCAGGAACGACCGTGGCCAGCGTCTACGTGCAGACCGGCGAAGCCGAAACCGACCGTCAGCTGGAAAAGGAACGCTTCCTCACCGTGCTGGCCAAACGGATGGCCGAGCTGGCCGACCGCCACGCGGTGGTGTGCGGGGACTGGAACATCGCGCACACCGAAAACGACATCAAGAATTGGAAGGGCAACCTCAAGAAGTCGGGCTTTCTGCCCAGCGAGCGGCAATGGCTGACCGAACTGCTGGACGCCGGCTGGGTCGACGTGGTCCGCGTGCTGCACCCCGACATGGCCGGGCCGTACTCGTGGTGGTCGTGGCGCGGGCGGGCGTTCGACAACGACGCCGGCTGGCGCATCGACTACCAGCTGGCGACGCCGACGTTGGCCGCGCGGGCGGTGGCGGCGCGGGTGGAGCGCGCCGCGGCGTACGCGCTGCGGTGGTCCGACCACGCGCCGGTGACCGTCGAATACCGCGGTTAGCTCCAAGCGAGTGTGGGGTTTGTCGCACGCCCAGCGCGGCACAACGTGTGTCAAGTCGACGTTCGGCCGGTGTGAAATGATCGGGCCACCATGAGCAACGAGCGCGCCGCCGCGCCGGAAAAGCGGGTCTTTTCCGGCGTGCAACCCACATCGGACTCCCTGCACCTCGGCAACGCCCTCGGCGCGGTCCGGCAGTGGGTGGGGATGCAGGACGAGTTCGACGCGTTCTTCTGTGTCGTCGACCTGCACGCGATCACCGTCCCGCAGGACCCCGAGCAGCTGCGCAGACGCACGCTCGCGGTCGCCGCGCAGTACCTGGCGTTGGGCATCGACCCGGCACGCTCGACGATCTTCGTGCAGAGCCACGTCCCCGCGCACACCGAACTGGCCTGGGCGCTGGGATGTTTCACCGGGTTCGGGCAGGCATCGCGGATGACGCAGTTCAAGGACAAGTCGCAGCGGCAGGGCAGCGAGGCCACCACCGTCGGGCTGTTCACCTACCCGGTGCTGATGGCCGCCGACGTGTTGCTCTACGACACCAACCTGGTGCCCGTCGGCGAGGATCAGCGCCAGCACCTCGAGCTGGCACGCGATGTCGCGCAACGGTTCAACGCGCGCTTTCCCGCCACGTTCGTCATCCCCGACGTGCTGATCCCGAAGGCCACCGCCAAGATCTACGACCTGGCCGACCCGACCGCCAAGATGAGCAAGTCGGCGGCCACCGAGGCCGGCCTGATCAACCTGCTCGACGACCCGAAGGTCTCGGCCAAGAAGATCCGCTCGGCGGTCACCGACAGCGAACGCGAAGTGCGTTACGACCCCGACGCCAAGCCGGGTGTCTCCAACCTGCTGACCATCCAGTCCGCGGTCACCGGCACCGACGTCGACAAGCTCGTCGAGGGCTACGCCGGCCGCGGATACGGCGACCTGAAGGCCGACACCGCCGAGGCCGTCGTCGAATTCGTCACCCCGCTCAAGGCCCGCGTCGACGAACTCCTCGCCGATCCGGCCGAACTGGAAGCGGTGCTCGCGGCCGGCGCGCAGCGCGCGCGCGAGGTGTCTGCAACGACGTTGCAGCGGGTATACGACCGGCTGGGATTCTTGCAGCCACGTCCTTGAAGCGGGAGACATCGATGGCCCAGCAAGACACGGCGACCGAGCCGGACAAGCCTGGCGTCATCGACCGGATGCGGGCCCGGTACCCCTGGTTCGACCACGTCATGCGCGCCCAGCAGCGCTACCAGGCCAGCAAGGGCGACTTCTACGCGGCGGGCATCACCTACTTCACCGTCTTCGCGCTGTTCCCGTTGCTGATGGTGGGATTCGCGGTCGGCGGCTTCATCCTTGTGCGCCAGCCAGATCTGCTCGCCCAAGTCGAGGACCGGATCCGGTCGTCGGTGACCGGCGATGTCGGCAACCAGTTGGTCGACCTGATGGAGTCGGCGATCGCCTCGCGCACCTCGGTCGGCATCATCGGCCTGGCCACCGCCGCGTGGGCGGGGCTGGGCTGGATGGCCAACCTGCGTGAGGCGCTGAGCCAGATGTGGGGTCTGCAGCGGCAGAACTCGAAAGGGTTTGTGCGCACCAAGGCGTCGGATCTGTTCGCGATCCTCGGTCTGTTCATCGCCGTGGCCGTCACCGTCGCGCTGACCGCGCTGGGCAACTCGGGCCCGATGCATAAAGTTCTGGAATGGGTTGGGTTGGAGCATGTTCCGGGTGTCGGCGTGGCGTTGCGGATCGTCTCCGTGCTTTTCTCGTTGCTGATCAGCTGGATGCTGTTCTCGTGGATCATCGCGCGGCTGCCACGGGAGTCGGTGAGCTTTCGCAGCGCGCTGCGGGCCGGGTTCTTGGCGGCGGCGGCGTTCGAGGTGTTCAAACTGGTGGCGTCGATCTACTTGCGCTCGGTGGTCACCGGTCCGGCGGGTGCGACGTTCGGCCCAGTGCTGGGGCTGATGGTGTTCGCCTACATCACCGCGCGGCTGATCCTGTTCACGACGGCGTGGGCGGCGACGGCGACCGACAACATGCAGCCCGCGCCGGTCGAGCCGCCCGGGCGCGCGTTGATCGCCCCGCGGGTGCAGGTCCGCGAGGGGGTGGGGCTTACCGGTGCGTTGACTGCTGCCTTACTGGGCGCCGTTGGCGCGCTGAGCCTTTCGCGGTTGATGCGGCGCTAACTGCTGACGAGTTGCAGGCCGACCACACACCCCACGATGCCCAGCAACAAGGCCACCTTGATCGGTGAGGCGCTTTCGGCCCCGGTCGCCAGCGAGTAAACGACGGTGAGCGCCGCGCCGACGCCCACCCATACCGCGTAGCCCGTGCCGACCGGCAGGTCGCGCAGCGCGATGCCCAACCCGCCCATCGAAATGATCAGCGCCACAACGAATATCGCGATCGGTACCGGTTTGCTGAACCCCTCCGATTTGCTCAGCGCAACGGCCCACACCGCCTCGAAGGCACCGGAGACGATGAGTATGAGCCAGGCCATGAAACACCTCCGCGAGGGATCAGCGGGTGAGCTGGGGGCGTCGGTTCAACGACCGGGCGCCCATGATCAGACTGAACACGATGATGGCCCCCACGACCGCCACCCCGACGCGCACCGGCATGGCGTCGACGTCGGAGAGCATGGGCGCGGCATTGACCCCGGCAGCGGTGTCGGCGGCCGGTTTGCGGTCGAGCAGGGAGGGGTCCGGTTCGATCAGCGTGCCCACCTTGGTGCCGGGCGGGGTCGCGAAGCCGTAGTCCAGCAGGTGCGCCGCCTGCTCCCACGGGGCGATCGGCTGGCGGGTGCCGCGCAGCAGCACCGCGACCAGGCGGCGCCCGTCACGGTCGGCGGCGCCGACGAACGTCTGGCCGGCGTCATCGGTGTATCCGGTCTTGCCGCCCAGCGCGCCGGGATAGTTGTTGAGCAGCTTGTTGTCGTTCTCGATCGGATAGCCGACGTCGCCGCGGCCGGGGAAGTCGAAGCTGCGGGTGGACACGATGTCGGCGAACACCGGGTTCTGCCAGGCGTAGCGGTAGAACAGGGCCAGGTCGTAGGCCGATGTGCTCATGCCCGGTCCGTCCAGGCCGGACGGGCTGGCCACCCGGGTGTCGCGCCCGCCGAGCTTGCGGGCCAGGTCGTTGAGCTTGTTCAGCGCGACGTCGTAGCCGCCGAGCTGGGTGGCCAGCGCGTAGGCGGCGTCGTTGCCGGAGTACATCATCAGGCCGTGCAGCAGGTCGTTGACCGAGTAGTGCCCCTCGGGTCCGACGCCCACCTTGGTGCCTTCCTGGGCCGCGTCTTCGGGGGTGCCCGCCACCACCCGGTGAATCGGGAGTTCCTTGATGGCCGCCATCGCGGTGAGCACCTTGATGACGCTGGCGGGCCGGTGCCTGCCGTGGGGGTCCTTGGCCGCGATGACATCGCCGGTGTCGAGGTCGGCGACGATCCATGCCTCGGCGGAGACGTCGTTGGGCAGCGGCGGTGTGCCGGGCGCGGTGATCACCCCGCACCCCGAGAGCGCGTCACCGCCGAGCGGGGTGGCGGGCACCGGTAGCGGGGCGGGTGGGTCCTGGCCGGGCTTGGGGACCTCGGAGGCGTCGACCGCCGGGGGTGTGGTCTCGCGGTACGGGCAGGTGGTGCCTTCCGGCGCCGACGGTGGCTGAGCGCTCGCGACCGCCGGGCTGACCAGCACGAAAAGGGCAGCTGCCAGGCCGACAGCGCGCCGAGACGCGGTTCGAAAATTCGCCATCGTGAGCGCAGATTAGGCCGTCGAGCCCGCGATCGCCCGGAGGCGCGCTGTGACTGATGAGGTTCATGTGACTCGGGGTCGTGGGCGCCGCTCCTCGCCCAAAGGGACAAACGGGCGGGAAAGGTCGAGTAAATCCCGCCATTCCGTCGATCTCGGCGCGGGGGCGTGGCTCGGGTCAGAGGGTGAGCGCCGACAACTCCGCCCACGCGACGGCGCGTGCGCCGATGCTGCCCATCCAGAGCCGGCCGTCGGCCTCCACCAAGCCGGTCACCATGCCGAACCCCGGATGCTCGGTGCGCAGACCGGCGACCACCTCACCGCTGTCCGGGTCGAACGCGACCACCCACACCGTCGACTCCGGCTTGGGCTGCAACGCCTCGGGCAACCGCCACACCAGCTTGCGCAGCAGCGGCGCACCCTTGGCCAGCCGCTCGGCGACCGCGTTGACCGGGGTGACCATGGCGCACCAGATCCGCCCGTCGGCGCCGGTGGACAGGTTGTCGGGCATCGCGGGAAGGTTCACCGCCAGCGGGGTGACCGTGCCCGCGTCGGGGCCGGTGAGCCACAGCTTCGACAGGCAGCGGCCCTGCGTCTCGGCGAACACCAGCGCCGACCCGTCCGCGGTGGCCGTCACCCCGTTGGCGAAATACAGCCCCGACAACACCGTCAACACGGTGCCGTCGGGATCGCGCCGAAACAGGCTGCCGCGCCCACGCGCCTCCAGGATCGCCCCCACATAGTGGGCGTAGGTGAACGCACTGGTGGACTCGGTGAAAATGATTGTGCCATCGGCTAATTCGACAGCATTGGAGCAGAATTGCAGCTTTCGGTTGTCGACTTCGTCGACCAACGTCTCGACCGCGCCGCTGCGCCGGTCCACGGCCAGCAGGCCACGCGGGCTGTCGCACACCAGCAGCCGGTCGTCGCGCCCCATGGCCAGCCCCAGCGGGCGACCGCCGGTCTCGGTGACCACCGACACGTCACCGCCGGGGGAGAGGCGCAGGATGCGGCCGTCGTCGATGCCGGTCCAGATATGGCCGTCGGTGTCGACCACCACGTCTTCGGGTGCGTTGCCGGGCACCGGGACGACGGTCAGCGGCGCCGACGGCAGGTCCGGCAGCGGATCCACCGGCGGGGGCTGCCAGCGGACGGGGTCGATCGGCGGTTTGGTCGGTCCGGCGTTGGCGGGCATGCTGCCAGTCTGGCAGCGTCGGCTACAGCAGGCGGCTGGCTTCGGCGAGGACCCCGCGCAGGATCTCGTAGATGGCGTCGAACTCCTGTTGCCCGCTGATCAGCGGCGGCGCGAGCTGCACCACCGGGTCCCCGCGGTCATCGGCCCGGCAGTACAGGCCCGCCTCGAACAGCGCGGGCGTCAAGAAGCCCCGCAGCAGCCGCTCGGACTCCTCGTCGTTGAACGTCTCCCGGGTGGCTTTGTCCTTGACCAGCTCGATGCCGTAGAAGAAGCCCTCACCGCGGACGTCGCCGACGATCGGAAGGTCGTAGAGCTGCTCGAGCGTGGCCCGCAGCGCCGGCGCGGTGTGCTTGACGTGATCGTTGATGCCCTCGCGTTCGAAGATGTCGAGGTTGGCCAGCGCGACCACCGAGGAGACCGGGTGGCCGCCGAACGTGTAGCCGTGTGCGAACACCGTCTTGCCGTCGTTGAACGGTTCGAACAGCCGGTCGCTGGCGATCATCGCACCGATCGGTGAGTAGCCCGATGTCAAACCCTTTGCGCAGGTGATGATGTCGGGTACATAGCCGAAGTCGTCACAGGCGAACATCGAGCCGATCCGCCCGTAGGCGCAGATCACCTCGTCGGACACCAGCAGCACGTCGTACTCGTCGCAGATCTCGCGGACCCGCTCGAAATAACCTGGCGGAGGCGGGAAACAGCCGCCGGCGTTCTGCACAGGTTCCAGGAAGACGGCCGCTACGGTGTCGGGTCCCTCGAACTCGATCGCTTCGGCGATGCGGTCGGCGCAGTACTGCCCGAAGGCCTTCTCGTCGTCGCGATACGGGGCAGGCGCGCGGTAGAAGTTGGTGTTGGGTACCCGGAAGCCGCCGGGGGTCAGCGGCTCGAACGGCGCTTTGAACACCGGCAGACCGGTGATCGCCAGTGCGCCCTGCGGTGTGCCGTGATAGGCCACCGCTCGCGAAACCACCTTGTGCTTACCGGGTTTGCCGGTCAGCTTGAAGTAGTTCTTGGCCAGCTTCCACGCCGACTCGACCGCTTCACCGCCGCCGGTGGTGAAGAACACCCGGTTCAGGTCGCCCGGCGCGTAATTGGCCACCCGTTCGGCCAGTTCGATCGCGGTCGGTGTCGCGTAGGACCACAGCGGAAAGAACGCCAGCTGCTCGGCCTGCTTGGCCGCGGCCTCGGCCAGTTCCTGGCGGCCGTGGCCCACCTGCACGACGAAAAGTCCTGACAGTCCGTCGATGTAGCTCTTGCCGTTGCTGTCCCAGATCGTGACACCCTCGCCGCGGGTGATGATGGGCGGGGTGATACCGGCGCCGTGCCGAGCGAAGTGGCCCCACAGGTGACGGTCGGCTTTGGCGCCGAGTGCAGCCGAAAGCCCTTGTGCGGTATCGATGTCGGTCACCTGGTCCCCCAGTCATATTGTTGTTTGACCAACTTCAGGTAGACGAGCGTCTCGGTGGAGAGAACGCCCGGCAGGGCGCGGATCTGGGTGTTGAGCAGATCGAGCAGGTCGTCGTCGTCGGCGCACACGACTTCGACGATCACGTCGAACGAGCCGGCAGTCAGCACCACGTAGTCGACCGAGTCGACGGCGGCCAACTTCTCGGCCACCTTGGTGGTGTCGCCCGTGCAGCGGATGCCGATCATGGCCTGACGCGCGAAACCCAACTGCATCGGGTCGGTGACCGCGACGATCTGCATGACGCCCGCGTCGACCATGCGCTGGACGCGCTGGCGGACCGCGGCCTCCGACAGCCCGACCGCCTTGCCGATGCCCGCATACGAGCGACGACCGTCTTCCTGCAGCTTCTCGATGATCTGCTTCGAGAGCTCGTCGAGCTGAAACGCCGCACCAGGGCGGGACTGGTTGACCCGGAACGACGCCGGTCCGGCGCCGTGCACGGGACCCGGGGTAGCCATGCCCAAGATTGTGCACGGAATCCGTCGTGGCAAGCAACCAGGGCTATGAAATCACGCGTGACGGGTGGCTTTTGCGGTTGTAATGCGTAGCTGGCGTGCGCGACGTCGGTTAGCGTTGGCCCATGAACGTCGCGGGTAGCTGGATGGTGGGGGCGCCGGTGGTAACCGGCGGCCGGGCGCATCAGGTTCTCAACCCGGCCACCGGCCGGCCGGTCGCCGGGTACGCGTCGGCTGCGCCCGCCGACGTCGACACCGCGGTGGCTGCGGCGCGGGCGAGCATGCCCGGGTGGGCGGGCGCGACGCCTGCGCAGCGGTCGGCGGTGCTGGCCGCGTTGGCGCGGCTGGCGGGCGAGCATGCCGAGCATCTGGTGGCCGAAGAGGTCAGCCAAACCGGCAAGCCGGTGCGGTTGGCTGCCGAGTTCGACGTGCCCGGCAGCCTCGACAACATCGACTTCTTCGCCGGTGCCGCACGTCATCTCGAGGGAAAGGCCAGCGCCGAGTACTCCGCTGAGCACACTTCGAGCATCCGGCGGGAGGCCGTCGGCGTCGTCGCGACCATCACGCCGTGGAACTATCCGTTGCAGATGGCGGTGTGGAAAGTGTTGCCCGCCTTGGCCGCCGGCTGCACCGTGGTGATCAAACCCAGCGAGCTGACCCCGCTGACGACGCTCACGCTGGCCCGGTTGGCCACCGAGGCGGGACTGCCCGACGGCGTCTTCAACGTCGTGACCGGCGCGGGACCCGACGTCGGGGCCGCGCTGGCCGGCCACTCCGGGGTCGACATGGTCACGTTCACCGGATCCACCGCGGTTGGGCGCACGGTGATGGCCGCCGCGGCCGCACACGGGCACCGCGTGCAGCTCGAACTGGGTGGCAAGGCCCCGTTCGTGGTGTTCGACGACGCCGATCTGGACGCCGCGATCCCGGGTGCGGTGGCCGCCGCGCTGATCAACACCGGCCAGGACTGCACGGCCGCCACGCGCGCGATCGTGGCCGCCGACCTCTACGACGACTTCGTCGCCGGGGTCGCCGAGGTGATGGGCAAGGTGGTCGTCGGTGACCCCGGCGACCCCGACACCGACCTTGGCCCGCTGATCTCGACGGCGCACCGGGCGAAGGTCGCCGGCATGGTGGCGCGGGCGCCCAGTCAGGGCGGGCGCATCGTCACCGGCGGCGCCGCGCCAGAGCGCCCGGGGTGTTTCTACCTGCCGACGCTGATCGCCGGCGTCGGCGAACAGTCGGAGGTCTACCGCGACGAGATCTTCGGCCCGGTGCTGACGGTGCGTGCCTGCACCGACGACGACGACGCGCTGAGGCAGGCCAACGACACCGCCTACGGGTTGGCGGCCTCGGCGTGGACCCGTGATGTGTATCGGGCGGAGCGGGCAGCACGGGAGATCAAGGCGGGTTGCGTGTGGATCAACGACCACATCCCGATCATCAGCGAGATGCCCCACGGCGGCGTCGGCGCCTCGGGCTTCGGCAAGGACATGAGCGATTACTCGCTCGAGGAGTACCTGACCGTCAAGCACGTCATGAGCGACATCACCGGGGTCGCCGACAAGGCTTGGCACCGAACGGTTTTCACCAAACGCTGATGGGGTCGAGAAGCGACTGGGCAAGGGGTAAACTCAGCTCATGACCGCGAGCACGCGGGTCGACGAGTTCGAGGACCTACGACCGCACCTGCTGGCTGTGGCCTACCGGCTCACCGGAACCGTCGCCGACGCCGAGGACGTCGTGCAGGATGCGTGGCTGCGCTGGAACCGGGCCGAGGACGACATCTACGATCTGCGGGCCTGGCTGACGACGGTGGTCAGCCGGCTCAGCCTGGACCGGTTGCGTTCGGCCGCGCACCGGCGCGAGATGTACTTCGGCGAGTGGCTGCCCGAGCCGGTCGTCACCCCGTTGGACGGATCGGATCCGCTGGCGACCGTCGTGGCCGGCGAGGACGCCCGGTTCGCGGCGATGGTGGTGCTGGAGCGTCTCACCCCCGACCAGCGGGTGGCGTTCGTGCTGCACGACGGCTTCGGGCTGCCGTTCGCCGAGATCGCCGACGTGCTCGGGGTCAGCGTCGCCTCAGCGCGCCAACTCGCGTCGCGGTCACGGCGGACCGTGGCGGCCGCGCCCGCCCCGGTGACCGACGACACGCACAACGAGGTGGCCGGGGCGCTGATGGCCGCGCTGGCCGCAGGCGACATGGAAGCCGTTGTGCGCCTGCTCCATCCAGAGGTCACCTTCACCGGTGACTCCAACCGCAGAGCCCCCACCGCGGCCCGCGTCATCCACGGCCCCGACAAGGTGGCGCGGTTCCTGTTCGGGCTGGCGCGCCGCTACGGGCCGGGCTGGCTGTCGTCCAATCAGCTGGCGCTGGTCAACGGTCAGCTCGGCATCTACAGCTCCGGGATCCCTGCGGCCGACGGCCACCCGGAACTGATGCCGCGCGTGACGGCGATAACGGTGCGCGATGGAAAGGTCTGCGCCATATGGGATATCGCCAACCCCGACAAGTTCACCGGTTCGCCGCTGGTTCGTCCGTCGCCCACGGCACCCGGCACGCATCCCCAGAGTTGAAACCCTGCTCGGTGATGCCGAGCGCGGAGTACATGCGCGCCCGCATGTTCTCCACCCCGATCTGATAGGTCAGCTCGACCACCCCGGCGTCGCCGAATCGGCGTTTGAGGTCGTCGACCTGTTCGTCGGTGATGGTGTGCGGGTCAGTGGTCATGGCGTCGGCGTAGGCGATCGCGGCCCGCTCGTCGTCGCTGAACAGCGGCGAGGTGGCGTAGCTGTCGATGTGCTTGAGTCGGTCGACGTCGAGGCCGTCGAGGCGTTGCAGCATCGAGCCGAAGTCCACGCACCACGAGCAGCCGACGGTGCGCGCGGTCCAGAACACCGCGAGTTCCCGCACGCTGACGGGCAGCTTCTTGGAGCCCGACTGCAGCATGCTCTCGTGCACGGCGTTGGCCACCATCAGCCGCGGATGGTGCGCGGCCACGGCGAACGGTTCGGGCACCTCGCCGAAGCGCCGCCTGGCGACCCGGTAGAAGATTCTGGTCAGCAGCGAGGCCTGCTTCGGGGCCACGGGTTCGATGCGGGTCTTCTGTGCGTTCTCGGTCATATCCGTTAGACGAGGCAGCCTGCCGACGTGTGACACCTTTTCCGCCCAAAGGGACAAACGGGCGCGAAAGTGCGGGTGGATTTCGCCCAAACGTCACATTCGGCGGCGAAAAGGCGGCGTTGAGAACTCTCCAAGAATCCCTCAAGGGGTCAGCCTGAACCTTCTTCCAGACCACGCGCCGCCGAGGCGCACCGGAAGAAGGGGAAAGCTCATGACGAAGTTCCGCAAGATGGTGCGCGCGGCGGTGATCGCCGCGCTGATCGGGGCCGCGGCCCTCGGCTTGTCCGGCGGCATCGCCGCGGCGACCGTGTACGGGGACCCCGTCGACGCCGCCCAGTACTGGGTGCAGCAGAACCTCGACGATTGCTCGTTGATGGCCACCGCTGACGTGGTGGGCCAGTTGACCGGGCGGCAGCCGTCCGAACCCGAGATCGTGCACCTGGCCGGGGTGACGCCCAGCGCGCACCACGACGGCCCGGTCTACCTGCCGCCGAGCGACCCCGACGACCCGGACTCGGGACGCGGCACCGATTCGCGCGATCTGCCGATTCTGTTGGCGCACTATGGTATCCACTCGGTCTACACCGACGACGACGTCGCCGACGAGGTCGGCGTGCCGACGGGGTTGACCTCGTTGGCAATCGCGCTCGCCGCCGGTCACAAGGTGATCGCCGGCGTCAACGCCGAGACGATCTGGGACATCGACGGCGATCGCAGCATCGGAAACCACGATCTCGTGGTCACCGCGATCGACACCGACGCCGGCGTCGTGCACCTCAACGACAGCGGAACCGAGGACGGCGCCGACGAGCAGGTCTCCATCGCCACCTTCGAGCGGGCCTGGCAGGCCAGC
Organism: Mycolicibacterium holsaticum DSM 44478 = JCM 12374; assembly: GCF_019645835.1. Taxonomy (NCBI): domain Bacteria; kingdom Bacillati; phylum Actinomycetota; class Actinomycetes; order Mycobacteriales; family Mycobacteriaceae; genus Mycobacterium; species Mycolicibacterium holsaticum. Next base: position 4,151,624 of record NZ_CP080998.1, on the reverse strand, counting down.
GACCATGACATGGTGGTGGCCCTGGTCGCCGCGTGAGCCGCTTGGACGCGATGGCGGGCAGCCCGGCCGGGCCGCCCGCCATCGGCGTATCCGCCGCCACAGGTAGTACCGTTTTCAACCAGCCAAGGAGGGGACCCCGCCCACCATCCGACACGATGCGGGCTCGAGGAGAGTGGCAATGGACGACACCCCGCAGCACTCGCGGGTGGGCTCGCGGTTCGGGCCGTACCTGATCAAGCGGCTGATCGGCCGCGGCGGCATGGGTGAGGTCTACGAGGCCGAGGACACCGTCAAGGGCCGCGTCGTCGCGTTGAAGCTGCTGCCCGACGCGTTGTCGGGCGACCCGGTGTTCCGCGAACGGCTGCAGCGTGAGGCCCGGTCCGCAGGCAAGCTCCAGGAACCGCACGTGGTGCCGGTCCACGACTACGGCGAGATCGACGGGCACCTCTTCGTCGACATGCGCCTGATCGACGGCATCGATTTGCGAACCACGCTGCAGCGCACCGGGCCCATGCCGCCCGCGCAGGCGGTCGGGCTGGTCCGTCAGATCGCGGCGGCCCTGGACGCGGCCCACGATGCCGGTGTCATGCACCGCGACGTCAAGCCGGAGAACATCCTGGTCACCCGCGACGGCTTTGCCTACTTGGTCGACTTCGGCATCGCCAGCGCGGCCACCGACCACACGCTCACCGAGAAGGGCACCGCGATAGGCACATACGCCTACATGGCGCCCGAGCGCTTCAGCAGCGACCCGGTCACCTACCGCGCCGACATCTACGCGCTGGCCTGCGTGCTGCATCAGTGCCTGACCGGATCGCAGCCCTACCGGACCGACAGCCTCAGCATGCTGATCACCGCGCACCTGATCCAGCCGGCGCCGCGGCCCAGCCAGGTGCGACCGGGTGTCCCGCCGGCCTTCGACGCCGTCGTCGAGAAGGGAATGGCCAAGCGGGCCGAGGACCGCTACGCCAGCGCCGGTGAACTGGCCCGCGCCGCCGAGGCCGCAGTGGGTCCGCCCGACAGTTCGGCTTACCCCGGTCGCGGCGGCCGCGTTCGCCCCACCGCCACCACGCGGCCGGCGGCGGCCGCTGGTCATCGGGGGCGCGGCGGCGCTGGTGGTGGTCGTGGCCCTGGCGGGCGTCGTCACGTGGCTGGTCGCCCGGTCACCGGGCAACGCATCGGGGATGTCGGAGACACTGACGATCACCCGCACCGTGGCGCGCGGCCCACGCGCGCCGATCGAGACCACCGCCGCGCTGACCCCCCACGAACGCAAGCTGCTCAGCCTGGTCCCCGATTCGGCGGCATGCACGCCGAACAAGCTGTGGAGCGATGCGCTCGCGGCGGTCGACTGCGCGCCGGCCTCGACGGACGATGGGCACGGCTCGGCGTTCTACGCGTTGTTCGGTGACCCCGACACGCTGGAAAACCAGTTCCAGTCCGTCATCGCCGACGACGTGCTCACCGCCTGCCCCGGCGCCGATGACTCGCCGACCAACTGGAACTACGACGACGGCAGCGACGACGCCGAAGGGTCGCTGGCGTGCGGCGCGTTCGACGGCACCGCCGACATCGTCTGGACGAGGACCGCCGACCTGCTTCTCGGCAGCGCCGCGGGCACCGACCTGAGCCGCCTCTACGACTGGTGGGTCAACACCGCGTGAGCGGCTAGCGCGAAATCACGTTCCCGGCCCGGGGATTGAGGTTACCGTTAGCCCTTCGAGGGAAAGGGCGATGCACTGGCGATGGCTGGCTCTGGTGTCGGTTTCGGGGTGTTGGGACCGTTGCAGATGTCCATCGACGGGATCGACGTCTCGGCCGGAACCCCCAAACAACGTGCGGTGCTGGCGATGTTGGTCATCAACCGCAATCGCGCCGTCGGCGTCGACACGCTGATCGGCGCGGTGTGGGGTGAGTCGGCGCCGGCCGCCGCGCGGGCCAGCCTGTACTCGTATGTCTCCAACCTTCGCAAGACCATCGGCGGGGCCGGGGTCGAACCGCAGGCGATGCTGGCCAGCGCACCGCCGGGATACCGACTCGCGGTCGCCGAGCAGGATTGCGACATCGGTCGATTCGGCGCGCAGAAGGCCGCCGGGGTGCACGCCGCGGCGACGGGTGACTTCGAGCGGGCCGCCGGTCTTCTGAGCGCCGCGCTGGGCCAGTGGCGCGGCCCGGTGCTCGACGACCTGCGCGACTTCGCGTTCGTCGACCCGTTCGCCACGGCGCTGGAGGAGGAACGGCTGGCGGTGGTCACTGCCCTGGCCGAGGCCGAACTCGCCTGCGGCCGCGCGGCCGACGTGATCGGCGACCTGGAGAAGTTGACGACCGAGCATCCGTACCGAGAACCGCTGTGGGCCCAGCTGATAACCGCCTACTACCTCGCCGAGCGGCAGTCCGATGCGCTCGAGGCGTATCGGCGGCTGAAGGTTGCGCTTGCCGACGACCTCGGCATCGACCCCGGACCCACCGTGCAGGGGCTCTACGAGCGCGTCCTGCGTCAGCAACCCCTCGATGCCCAGCGGTCGGCGCAGAGCGCGGCCGTCGCCGCCGAAACCGTGCTGGACCAACGCACAAAGGTCGACGGCGCCACCACCTCGGCGTGGTTGGTCGACGCGTCGGGGCAGCGCCACCCCCTGCAGGAGGTCGCCACCCGTATCGGCCGGCTGCCCGACAACGACATCGTCATCGACGACGCCAGGGTCAGCCGACACCACGCGGCGATCATCGACACCGGATCCGGCTGGGTGCTCAGCGACCTGCGCTCTGCCAACGGGGTCTGGCTGCGCCACAGCCGGATTCGCGGCAGTGCGCCGTTGACCCCCGGTGACCCGATCGGCATCTGCGGGCACACGTTCACCTTCGAACTCGCCACCGGGTGATTTCGGTGTAGTTGGTCAACCTCAGCGTGACGAACTACACCGAAATCGCAACGGTTAGCGCGCGAACATCAACGCGCGCTTGACCTCCTGGATCGCCTGGGTGACCTGGATACCGCGCGGGCAGGATTCGGTGCAGTTGAACGTGGTGCGACACCGCCACACCCCGTCCACCTCGTTGAGGATGTCGAGGCGCTCGGCGGCACCCTCGTCGCGGCTGTCGAAGATGAACCGGTGCGCGTTGACGATGGCGGCGGGTCCGAAATAGGACCCCTCCGACCAGTACACCGGGCAACTCGTCGTGCAGCACGCGCACAGGATGCATTTGGTGGTGTCGTCGTAGCGGGCACGGTCGGTCTGGCTCTGGATGCGTTCCCGCGTCGGGGGATTGCCGCTGGTCATCAGGTACGGCTTGATCGCGCGGTAGGCATCGAAGAACGGCTCCATGTCCACCACGAGATCCTTCTCCACGGGCAGGCCGCGGATCGGCTCGATGGTGATGGTCAGCTGCTTCTTCGGGTTCTTCGGCAGCATGTCACGCATCAGCACCTTGCACGCCAACCGGTTCACACCGTTGATGCGCATGGCATCCGAACCGCACACCCCGTGCGCGCAGGACCGCCGGAACGTCAGCGTGCCGTCGAGGTACCACTTGACGTAGTGCAGCAGGTTCAGCAGCCGGTCGGTGGGCAGGCACGGCACCCGGAAGCTCTGCCAGCCCGCCGCGTCGGGGTCCTCCGGGTTGAACCGTGCGATCTTCAACGTCACCATCACCGAGCCCTCAGGCACCGGCGGCAGCTCCGGATCCCTGGTCTGCACGTCAGGAGTAACGGTCATCAGTACTTCCGTTCCATCGGCTCATATCGCGTCTGTACCACCGGCTTGTAGTCCAACCGGATGTCGGAGAGCAGTTCGGTGCCCTGTTTGTAGGCCATCGTGTGGCGCAGGTAGTTGGTGTCGTCGCGGTTGGGGTAGTCCTCGCGGGCGTGGCCGCCGCGGGATTCCTTGCGGTTCAACGCACCCACGACGGTGACCTCGGCCAGCTCCAGAAGGAAACCCAGCTCGATCGCTTCGAGCAGGTCACTGTTGTAACGTTTGCCCTTGTCGTGCACCGTGATCCGGCTGTAGCGCTCCTTGAGGGCGTGGATGTCGGTCAGCGCCTGCTTGAGCGTCTCCTCGGTGCGGAACACCGCGGCGTTGTTGTCCATCGACTGCTGCAGCGCGCCGCGGATATCGGCGACGCGCTCGTTGCCGTGCTCGGAGAGGACGTGACCGACCCAGCCGACGACCATGCCCGCCGGGTCCGCAGGCAGGTCGACGTGGTCGTGGCCCAGCGCGTAGTTGGCCGCGGCGATGCCCGCGCGACGGCCGAACACGTTGATGTCCAGCAGCGAGTTGGTGCCCAGCCGGTTGGCGCCGTGCACCGAAACACACGCGCACTCCCCGGCGGCGTACAGCCCCGGCAGCGGGGTGGTGTTGTCGCGCAGCACCTGCCCGTTGACGGTGGTCGGGATGCCGCCCATCACGTAGTGACAGGTCGGATAGACCGGCACCAGCTCGGTGACCGGGTCCACCCCCAGATAGGTGCGGGCGAACTCGGTGATGTCGGGCAGCTTGGCCTCGAGCACGTCGGCGCCCAGATGGCGCACGTCGATGTAGACGTAGTCCTTGTTCGGCCCGGCGCCGCGGCCCTCGAGCACCTCGAGCACCATCGAGCGCGCGACGATGTCGCGGGGGGCCAAATCGACGATCGTCGGCGCGTAGCGCTCCATGAACCGCTCGCCCTCACCGTTGAGCAGCCGACCGCCCTCACCGCGCACCGCCTCGGAGATCAAAATGCCCAGGCCGGCCAGGCCCGTCGGATGGAACTGGTGAAATTCCATGTCCTCCAACGGAAGTCCCTTACGGAACACGATGCCCAGCCCGTCGCCGGTCAACGTGTGGGCGTTGGAGGTGGTCTTGTACATCCGGCCAGAACCGCCGGTGGCGAACACGATCGCCTTGGCGTGGAAGACGTGGATGTCACCGGTGGCCAGTTCGTAGGCGACGACGCCGGTGGCCACCGGACCCGACTGCGTCTCGGTGATCGCGATGTCCAGCGCGTAGAACTCGTTGAAGAACTCGACGTCGTGCTTGACGCAGTTCTGGTATAGGGTCTGCAGGATCATGTGGCCGGTGCGGTCGGCGGCATAGCAGGCGCGGCGAACCGGGGCCTTGCCGTGATCGCGGGTGTGCCCGCCGAAGCGGCGCTGGTCGATGCGGCCCTCGGGGGTGCGGTTGAACGGCATCCCCATCTTCTCCAGGTCCAGCACCGCGTCGATGGCTTCCCTGCACATGATCTCCACGGCGTCCTGGTCGGCGAGATAGTCGCCGCCCTTGACGGTGTCGAAGGTGTGCCACTCCCAGTTGTCCTCTTCGACGTTGGCCAGCGCCGCGCACATGCCGCCCTGCGCCGCGCCGGTGTGGCTGCGGGTCGGGTACAGCTTGGTCAGCACCGCGGTGCGCGCGCGTGGGCCCGCCTCGACTGCGGCGCGCATACCCGCGCCGCCTGCGCCGACGATGACGACGTCGTAGCGATGTTCAACAATCATTGGTCAAACCCCGATGTTCGCGTCGAAGGTGACGAGCACGTATGTGCCCAGCACCAACGTGAACCCTGTGGCCAGCAACAACAGTGAATTGAGATAGAACTTGGTGACGTTCTTGCGCGAGTAGTCGCCGATGATGGTGCGCATCCCGTTGGCCCCGTGCAGCATCGCCAGCCACAGCAGCGCCATGTCCCAGATCTGCCAGAACGGTGAGGCCCAGCGTTCGGCGACGTAGTTGAAGTCGATGCGGTACACGCCGTCCTGCCACATCAGCATGACGAACAGGTGCCCCAGCGCCAGAAACACCAACGCCACCCCGGAAAAGCGCATGAACAGCCAGGCGTACTTCTCGAAGTACGGGATCCCCCTGGCGCGGCGCGGCGCGCGCGGATGGTCCAGGCTGGCCGGACGGTCGTACTCCTTCTCCATCACCGGGGCGATGCGGCCCTCGCGGTGATGCGGCGTCCACTTTTCTCCCGCCGGCGCGCTCACAGGAACCGCTCCGCCATGTGCATGCCGATCACCCCGAGTGCGGGGATGAACACCGCCAGGAACACACCGACCACCACCCACAGCATCTGCCGTTGGTAGCGCGGTCCGTGCTGCCAGAAGTCGATGAGGATGACTCTGATCCCGTTGAGGGCGTGGTAGAGCACCGCCACGACCAACCCGATCTCCATCAGGCCGACGATCGGTGTCTTGTAGGTCTCGATGACTCCGTTGTAGGCCTGCGGGCTGACCCGCACCAGCGCGGTGTCCAGGACGTGTACGAACAAGAAGAAGAAGATCGTCGCGCCGGTGATGCGGTGCAGCACCCACGACCACATGCCCGGATCGCCCCGGTAAAGGGTGCGTCTGCGCGACGGCCTCGGTTGCGGGGCGGCAACCGCGGTGCCCCCGGGCGTCACCCCCGAAGTTTGAGTACTCATCTGGCCTCCAACGTCTGAACGCTTGGGCACCGGAGGCGCGCACCGCCGAACATCGGTGGTTCGGCCCGGTTTGCTCTCCACCCAAACCTCGGGGCGACTCTAATCCCAGTCGCACTACTAAACGAACTACGGTTTACCCGGCTGTGCACGAAAAACGCGAAAGTTAGGGTTAGCAATTTCACAGCCGCTGTGGCGGCGCCGAACAGTGGAACGCATCCAGAATCGGGCCAGTGGAGGTGGCATGACGGCCGATATCGACTGGGAAATGTTGCGGCACAAGGCAACTGACGTCAGCGCTAGCGCGTATGCGCCGTATTCGGGGTTCGCTGTAGGCGCAGCGGCCCTGGTCGACGACCGTCGGGTGGTGACCGGCTGCAATGTGGAAAATATCTCATATGGCCTTGGTCTCTGCGCCGAGTGCGCAGTGGTCTGCGCCCTGCATTCCGGTGGCGGTGGACGCCTGATCGCGCTGTCGTGCGTGGACGCGGCGGGGGAGTTGCTGATGCCGTGCGGGCGGTGCAGGCAGGTGCTGCTCGAGCACGGCGGGCCCGAAATGCTGATCGACCATCCGCGCAGCCCCAAACCGCTCGGTGAGCTGTTGCCCGACGCGTTCGGCCCGCAGGATCTCGCCCGGCGCAAGGAAACCCGATGACCGCGGCCGCGAACGTGGGTTACCGGCACGGGATTCGCGAGCACGCGTGGCACAACCCCACATTCGACGCGCGGTGGGGCGATGCCGCAGCCATTTGACGCGCCGACGGTGATCCGCACCAAGCGTGACGGCGGCGCGCTCTCGGACGCGGCGATCGACTGGGTGATCGACGCCTACACGCACGGCCGGGTGGCCGACGAGCAGATGGCGGCGCTGTTGATGGCGATCTTCCTGCGCGGGATGTCGGACCCGGAGATCGCCCGCTGGACGGCGGCCATGGTCGCGTCGGGAGACCGGCTGGACTTCTCTGACCTGCGCCGCGACGGTAAACCGCTGGCGTTGGTCGACAAACACTCCACCGGCGGGGTGGGCGACAAGATCACCATCGCCCTGGTTCCGGTGGTGATGGCCTGCGGTGCCGCGGTGCCGCAGGCGGCGGGGCGCGGGCTCGGCCACACCGGCGGCACGCTCGACAAGCTGGAATCCATCCCGGGTTTCACCGCGGAGCTCTCCACAGCCCAGATCCGCCAACAGCTTTGCGATCTGGGCGCCGCGATCTTCGCGGCCGGCGACCTCGCTCCGGCCGACCGCAGGATCTACGCGCTGCGTGACGTGACCGCCACCACCGAGTCGCTTCCCCTGATCGCCAGCTCGGTGATGAGCAAGAAGATCGCCGAGGGCACCCGCGCGCTGGTGCTGGACACCAAGGTGGGTTCGGGTGCGTTCCTCAAGACCGAGGCCGAGTCGCGCCGGCTCGCCCGCACGATGGTCGATCTGGGCACCGCGGCCGGGCTGGTGACCCGGGCGCTGCTGACCGACATGTCCACCCCGCTGGGCCGCGCCGTCGGTAACGCGGTCGAGGTCGAGGAATCGCTGGAGGTGTTGGCCGGCGGCGGCCCCGCCGACGTCGTGGAGCTGACGGTGGCGCTGGCCGCCGAGATGCTCGACGCCGCCGGGATCGACGGGGTGGACCCCGCCGAGACGCTGCGCGACGGGTCGGCGATGGACCGGTTCCGTGACCTCGTCGCGGCCCAGGGCGGCGACGCGACGCGAAAACTGCCGGTCGGGGCGCACACCGAGACCGTGACCGCGCCGCGGGGTGGCACGATGGGAAGCATCGACGCGTTGGCAGTGGGACTGGCGGTGTGGCGGCTCGGCGCGGGCCGCTCGGTCCCCGGTGAGCAGGTGCAGCCCGGCGCCGGGCTGCGCATCCACCGGCGCCCCGGCGAGCCCGTCACCGCGGGCGAAGCGCTGTTCACGCTCTACACCGACACGCCGGAGCGGTTCGCGGGCGCGGTGGCCGAACTGGACGGCGGCTTCACCGTCGCCGACGAAGCACCCCCGGCACGGCCGTTGATCATCGACCGGATGGCGTCATGACGACGCCGCTGACCCTGGAGAGCATCCGTCGCGCCCCCAAGGCGCTGCTGCACGACCATCTCGACGGCGGGCTGCGCCCGGCCACCATCGTCGAGCTGGCCGAGGCGACCGGCTACACCGGGCTGCCCGTCACCGACGCCGACGAACTGGCGACCGCGGTCCGCACAGCCGCGCACAGCGGATCGCTGGTGCGCTACCTCGAACCGTTCGCCCACACCGTCGGGGTGATGCAGACCCCGGAGGCGCTGCACCGCGTTGCCTACGAGTGCGTCGAGGACCTCGCCGCCGACAACGTCGTCTACGCCGAGGTGCGGTTCGCACCGGAGCTGCACATCGACGGCGGGATGTCGCTGGACGCGGTGGTCGACGCGGTGTTGGCCGGTTTCCTCGACGGGGAGAAGGCCGCCGCCGCCGAGGGCCGCGCCATCACGGTGCGCTGCCTGGTCACCGCGATGCGCCATGCCGCGCGGTCGCTGGAGATCGCCAAGCTGGCGATCCGCTTCCGCGACAAGGGCGTCGTCGGCTTCGACATCGCAGGCGCCGAGGCCGGACATCCGCCGACGCGCCATCTCGACGCGTTCGAGTACATGCGGAGCAACAACGCGCGCTTCACCATTCACGCCGGTGAGGCGTTCGGGCTGCCGTCCATCCACGAGGCGATCGCCTACTGCGGCGCCGACCGGTTGGGCCACGGGGTGCGGATCGTCGACGACATCATCGAGGAGCCCGGCCGCCCCGTCCGATTAGGCAGGCTGGCGTCGCTGCTGCGCGACAAGCGGATCCCGTTCGAGATGTGTCCGAGCAGCAATGTGCAGACCGGCGCGGTGGCCAGCATCGCAGACCATCCCTTCGATCTGTTGGCGCGCCTGCGGTTCCGCGTCACCGTGAACACCGACAACCGGTTGATGAGCGACACCTCGATGAGCCAGGAGATGCTGCGGCTGGTCGAGGCGTTCGGCTACACCTGGAGCGATCTGCAGCGGTTCACGATCAACGCGATGAAGTCGGCGTTCATCTCGTTTCACGAACGGCTCGCGATCATCGACGACGTGATCAAGCCGCGCTACGCCGTGCTGATCGGCTAACGCTGCCCGGCCCAGCGGCCAAGCAACCGGGCCGCATCGGCGCACAGCGTCTCGACGACGTCGGCGGCGGATGCGACGGTGTCCAACACCCCGACGCCCTGCCCGGCGTTGACCGGCGCCATCCGGTGGTCCCCGGCGGCGACGGCAGCGGCGAGCGCCTCGCGCTCGGCGCCGGTCAGTTCGGTTTCCCTGCCGTCCCACTTGTCGGTAAATGCGTTGCGCAGCACCCGTTCTGGAAGTGTCGCCGGCCACGGATAGCCCTGCGCGACGTCGAAGACCCGGGTGGTCACGGTGTCGGTGTCGTGTGCGTCGAGCAGGGCGTTGCGCACGGCGGGGGTGACGGACGCTTCGAGGCACGCGCTGAACGCGGTGCCCACCCACGCCGCCGCCGCGCCCGCGGCCAGCACCGCGGCCACGCCGCGGCCCGAGGAGATCCCGCCCGCGGCCAGCACCGGCAGCGAGTGGCGGTCGAGCACCGAGGTGAGCAGCGGCAGGGTGCCCACCCGGGGTGCGCCGTGGCCCCCGCCTTCGGTGCCCCGCGCGATCAGCACGTCGACGCCGGCGTCGACCGCGCGCTGTGCCGCGGCCAGATCGCCCACCTGGGTCGCGGTGGTGACCCCGGCGTCGCGGGCCGGCGCCACCCAGGAGAAGTCGTCACCGAAACCCACCGAGAGCAGCGCGGGACGGGCGGCCAGCGCCGCGTCCAGCAGCCCGGGTTCGGCGGCGGCGACCCAGTCCACCAGGCCGATGCCGAACGGGAAATCCAGGCCGGAGAGGCCGATCAACTCGGTCTCGAGCTTGGCCCGTGAAGCCGAGCTGCCCATCCCGAGCATGCCCAGCCCGCCTGCCCGCGACACCGCGGCGGCCAGCGCAGCGCCGGCCACCCCGCCCATCGGCGCGTTGACGATCGGCACCCGAAGCCCCATCCGGGCCGACCAGTCGGTGGCAAGCATCAGCCGTAGGCTTGCTCCGGGCGCAGCCGCGACTCCACAAACGCCTCCAGCGACTCCCACTGCTGCACGGCCTTGGCGTACGGCGCCGCGGGGCGGCTCACCTTCTTGGGATCCAGGACGTGGGCGAACAGCCGGCCCAGCGGCTGATCGGCCTCGAGGGTCTGCTGCACCGTGGTGTCCTCGGCGTAATCGCCGACGTCCCTGAGCAGTTCGACGGCCAGCTCCAGCTGGTCGCGGTCCAGCGCGTCGGGACCCTCGGCGACGTCGTCGACCAGGCCGGTCAGCACGTAGACGTTCTCGTCGCTGACGTCGACCCGCAGCGACCCGTCGGTGGCCGCGGTGCGGATGTCGTCGTAGGTGGCCAGATCGGACAGGTCATGGTCGTGCTCGTCGGCCAGGTAGCGCGCCAGCGCGCGTTCGGAGCCGAACACGCTGATCCGTCCGTTGCGGCCCAAGAAGACCGGGCGGTCATCGAGGTAGCAGCGCAACGTGTAGTAGGTGCCCGCGCTGGCCATGATCCGCACCGGATCGATGCCGACCTTGATCCAGAAGTCCTCGTCGCTGCCCAACACCAGGTTCGTGGCCTGGGCGGCGAGCGCATCGGATTCCCCGTCGCCGGCCTCATCGGCCGGGGTCTCGGCGTCGAGCTCTGCGATCGGGTCGTCTTCCGCCTCGGGCTCGGGGGCGGATTCGGCCAACTCGGCCTCGGCTTTCTTGGCGGCGGCCGCGTCGACGTCGGGGATGGTGATCACCTCGTCGAGCGCGTCGATCACGCCGTCCCAGCCGCGGTGCACCACCGTCAAGATCTCCGCCCAGCGCTTGCGGCCGCTGCGGCCGCCGAACGCCTCGACGCCGCCGCCCAGCGTGCCCAGCACCGGGTTGCCGTTGAAGAACTTGGTGATCGGCGCGAGTTCACACACCGAGCCGATGGCCGAGACGACGGCCAGCGTGCGGTGCAGACGCGTCACCGAATCCTCGTTGGGCTTGTCGGCGAGCAGTTCCTCCACGCCGATGATGTCGAACTGGCGGTCCTCCGGGGGATCGAGCCGGTGCGCGTTGGCCCCGGTCAGCTTCTCCCACGCCGGATGGTCGTTGAGGTCGTTGTCGTCGTTGGTCCTGACGAACGCGACCATGTCGGCCACGGATTCGAACGCATACAGGTCGTCGCCCTTGCCGAGGAAGGCCTCCCACTCGTCGCCGGCGTCGCGCCAGCGTGGAGCCCACAGCGTGTACAGGTCACCCTTGGTCAGCCCGAGCCGGATCGGCACGATGTCAGCAGCCATGGCGCACAGCCTAACCACCGGGTCTGGCAGGGCCTCACGCCGTCGGGCGCCAGAAGCCCTGGAAGCCCTGTCCGGCGTTCTCGGTGCGGATTGGCGACAGCCTGACCGGATCACCGGCCTCGATCATCGTGCCGTTGCCCACGACCATCGCGACGTGACCGTCCCACACCGCGAGGTCGCCGGGGCGCAGCGAACTCGCGTCCACGGCGGCACCCACGTCCTGTTCCTGCGCCAGCCGCGGGATCGCCAGTCCCGCTTCGTCATAGGCCCACTGGGTCAGGCCGCTGCAGTCCAGGCCGATGCCCGGGGTGGTGCCGCCCCACTCGTACGGCACCCCCAGCTGCGTCAACGCATGGCGCACGGCGCTGGCGGCCACCGCGTTGGGCGCCGTCGCGACGCTGCCGTCGGGCAGCCGCACCGCGACCCCGTCGCCGAACGTCGCGGCGTCCGGTGTCGGCGCCGTGACGTCCGGGCGCGACAGGGACGCCAGCTCAGCCCACCCACCACCGAGGCCCGAACCCGCCGACCCGCCGCCGATCGCGGGCATCGCCGGTATCGACGGGCTGGTCATCCCGGCCGGCGACGTCGGCGCCGGCACGGCCGCCGGCGCTGAGGTCGGCAGCGCCGCGGCGCGGCCGTCGAGTTCGGCTTCCAGTTCCGCGATGACGGCGGCGGCCTCCTGGACCGAGCGTCGCGCCTCGGCCAGCAGCGTCTCCATCGCGCCGGGGGTGTCGAGATAAGGCTCCAGCGCGGCGGCGCGGGCCTCGAAGTCCTCGACGATCGCCTGCAACCGGGCGCGGGCCTGCGCGCCGGCGTGGGCCGCGGTGCGCGCCGCGGTGCTCAGCCGGTCGACATGGTCGGCGATTTCCTCGACGGCACTGACCGTCGCATCGAGGTAATCCGCCGCACCGTCGGCGCCCGCACCCGACCACCACGCATGTGCGTGGCGCACCGACCCCCGCACGGATGCCGCCACGTCACCGAGCGCATCGCGCACGGTGCCGAGCACGACGGCCGGATCCGCGGCGTGGCCTCCCGCACCCGAACCGACCACGGACTGCAGCTCGCGTATCGGCGACGACAACGCGGCCACCAGCGCACCAGGCATCGTCAGATGCCGGCGATGCGGGCGCCCGCGCCGCCGTCGGCGGCGTCGTATGCGGCGGCAGCGGCGTGGGCGGTGCGTCCCGACGACGCCAACCGGTCACTCAGCGCGGCGAGGGTGCGCGCGCCGTCCGCGGCCGCCTGCGCCAGCGCGGCCGTGAACCGCTCGCCGATCGGACCCAGGTCCGGCGGCGGCAGGGACGCCAACACGGCGGCAACGTCGGTGAGTGCGGCGGCATGGGCGGTGGTGGCGGATCCCAGGGCGCGGATCGCATCGGTATCGGCGAACATGCGGTTAGGACGCACAGCGCGCGCGATCGGTTCCATTAAGGTTCGGCGCATGGATGTGCGCGTCGTCGACCACCCGCTGGCCGCGGCGCGGCTGACCACCCTGCGCGACGAGGCCACCGGCAACGCGTCCTTCCGCGCGGCGCTGCGCGACCTGACGCTGATGCTGGTCTACGAGGCCACCCGCGACATGCCCGTCGAGCAGGTGAGGGTGCGCACCCCGATCGCGGAAACCACCGGTTGCCGGCTGACCAACCCGCCGCTTCTCGTGCCGGTGCTGCGCGCCGGGCTGGGCATGGTCGACCAGGCCCACGCGCTGATCCCCGAGGCGCTGGTCGGCTTCGTCGGCGTCGCGCGTAACGAGGAAACGTTGACGCCCACGCCGTATCTGGAGTCGCTGCCCGACGATCTGAGCAATCAGCCGGTGATCGTGCTGGATCCGATGCTCGCGACCGGCGGTTCGATGGCGCACACCATCGCGCTGCTGGTGTCACGCAACGCCATGGACATCACCGCGATCTGCGTGGTGGCCGCTCCGGAAGGCCTTGCGGCGCTGGAGAAGGTGGCCCCGAATCTGCGGCTGTTCACCGCCACCATCGACGAGTGCCTCAACGACATCGCCTACATCGTGCCGGGCCTCGGCGACGCAGGCGACCGCCAGTTCGGTCCGCGCTGACCGTTCTTTCGTCTGCTCGCGGTGAACGGGCAGGAGTCAGAAGCGTTCGGCGACCGCGGCCACCTCGTCAAGCAGGCGTCGCGCGTGGGCCCTCGTCTCGTCGAGGTCACCGACCTCCCCGCACCGAACCTCGATGTAGGACTTGACTTTCGGCTCAGTACCCGAAGGGCGCACCACCAGCCGCAGCCAGGTCGGCCCGTCACCACCCGACAGGACCAACGCGTCGGTGCGCAGCGGAGGATCGGCGTCGCGCAGGTCGGTGAGCGCGACTTCGAAGCCGGCCAGGTGCTCGGGTGGGGTGCGGCGCAGCCGGTCCATCACCGCCGCCGCCTCGTGCGCGTCCTCGACGCGCCGCGACACCGCGGTGGTGGCGTGCACACCGTGGCGGCGGGCCAGGTCGTCGAGCGCGTCGAGCAGCGTGTGTCCGCGGTGCTGCATCGCGGTGACCAGGTCGCACGCCAGCACCGTCGCGCTGATGCCGTCCTTGTCCCGGACCGCCATCGGGTCGACGCAGTGGCCGATCGCCTCCTCGTAGGCGTACACCAGCGTGCAGCCGGGAAGCTCCGTGTCGGCACGTGACAGCCACTTGAACCCGGTGAGGGTTTCGACGTGGCGTGCGCCGTGCTCGGCGGCGATGTCGGCCAGCAACCGCGAGGACACCACCGTGCTGGCCACCACCGTGGCCTCGGTGACCGGGCCGGGCTCGATCTGCGACAGGATGTAATCGCCGAGCAGCCAACCTGTCTCGTCACCGGAAAGCATCCGCCAGCCATCGGGTGTGGGCACGCCGATCGCGCACCGGTCGGCGTCGGGGTCCAGCGCGACGGCGACGTCGGCATCGACGTCGGCGGCCAGCTTGAGCAGCGCCTCGGTCGCACCGGGGTCTTCGGGGTTCGGCGATGACACGGTGGGGAAGTCGGGGTCGGGCGCGAACTGCTCGTCGACCACGTGCACGTCGGCGAACCCGGCACGCACCAGCGCGTCCATCACGATCTCGCCGCCGACGCCGTGCAGCGGGGTGAGCGCCACCCGCACCGAACCGTGCGTGTGGCGCACCTGTGCGGCCCGTTCGACGAAGCGCTGCACCTCGTTGACCCCGGAGGGTTCCACGGCCGCGCGCTGGATCTCGTCGGCGTGCGGCGCCTCGGCCATCGCCTGCTCGATCTCGCGGTCGACCGGCGCCACGATCGGGAAGCCGCCTTCGAAGTACACCTTGTACCCGTTGTCGCTCGGTGGGTTGTGCGATGCGGTGATCATGACCCCGGCGACCGCCGACTGCAGGCGCACGGCGAACGGCACCACGGGGGTCGGCACCGCCGTGAACATCAGCGTGACGGTAAAGCCTTGAGCGGCAAAGACTTCAGCAGCGGCCAAGGCGAACTCGTCAGAGCCGTGCCTGGCGTCGCGTCCGACGACGACGTTTTGGCCCGACAGCCCGCGGTCGCGTAACACCTTGGCCACCGCCCACGTCGCGCGCAGCACGACGGCCAGGTTCATCCCGTTGGGCCCACCGCGCAGCGGGCCGCGCAACCCCGCCGTTCCGAACGTCAACGGATGCGCAAAGCGCTCGGCGAGCTCTTCTTCACTGCATTGTCTGAGCTCGGCGGCGGTTCGGGGATCGGGGTCGTGGGCAATCCACTCCTGCGCGGTGGTCGAGGTCCGCGACAACGTCATGCGGCTAGTGTGCCCACTTTCGTAGCGGATAAGCCCGGTTGCCGTCAGATCTGCGTGATGACCCCGGCCAGCAGGTCACCCATCCGCGTGGCCGACCGCCGACCCGCCGCCAGCACTTCCTCGTGGTTCAGCGGCTGCCCCGTCATCCCCGCCGCCAGGTTCGTCACCAGCGACACGGCCAGCACCTCGGCGCCGGCCGCGCGGGCGGCGATCGTTTCATGCACGGTCGACATGCCGACCAGGTCGGCGCCCAGCGTGCGCAGCATGCGGATTTCGGCAGGCGTCTCGTAGTGCGGCCCGACCAGGCCGGCGTACACCCCTTCGGCCAGCGTCGGGTCGATCTCGCGGGCGACGGCGCGCAGCCGCGGCGAGTAGGCGCCGACCAGGTCGACGAACTGCGCGCCGACCAACGGCGACCGCCCGGTCAGGTTGAGGTGGTCGCTGATCAGCACCGGCTGGCCCACCGCGAGATCGTCGCGCAGCCCACCGGCGGCGTTGGTCAGCACGACCGTGCGCACCCCGCCCGCGCACGCGGCGCGCACCGGATGCACCACATGACGCAGCTCGTGCCCCTCGTAAGCATGGATCCGCCCGACGAACACCAGCACCCGCCGCTCGCCGACCCGCGTGGACAGCACCTGGCCGCCGTGGCCCTGCGCGGTGGGCGGGGTGAACCCGGGCAACTCGGCCACGGGCACCGCGGCCACCGGATCGCCGAACTGCTCGGCGGCCGGCGCCCAGCCCGAGCCGAGGACCACCGCGACGTCGTGGCGCGCGACGCCGGTGCGGTCGCTGATGGCGGCCGCCGCTTCACGGGCCACCGCGTCCGGGGTCGTCACGGTGCGCAGCTTAACCGTCGAAATCGGGCGCCATCGGCGCAGTGAGATACTTCCAGGATGCCCACCTCCACCGCGTCGAGTTGCGTCGAAGACGCCGTCACCCGACGCCGTGGCGACCTGGTGGAGCTTTCCCATTCCCTCCACGCCGAACCCGAACTCGCGTTCGCCGAACATCACAGCTGCGCCAAGACGCAGGCCCTCGCGGCCGAACACGGCTTCACCGTCACGCGCGCGCCGGCCGGGCTGGACACCGCGTTTCGCGCCGAGTACGGCAGCGGCCCGCTCGTCATCGGCGTGTGCGCCGAGTACGACGCGCTGCCCGGCATCGGACATGCCTGCGGGCACAACATCATCGCCGCCTCGGCCGTCGGCACCGCGCTGGCGCTGGCCGAAGTGGCCGACGACCTCGGGCTGACCGTGGTGCTGCTCGGCACGCCCGCCGAGGAGGCCGGCGGCGGCAAGGTGCTGATGCTGGAGGCAGGCGTGTTCGACGACATCGCCGCGACGGTGATGCTGCATCCCGGACCGTTCGACATCGCCGCCGCCCGCTCGCTGGCGCTCTCGCAGGTGGCGGTCCGCTACGACGGCCGGGAAGCGCACGCGGCCGTCGCGCCCTACCGCGGCGTCAACGCCGTCGACGCGATCACCGTCGCGCAGGTGGCCATCGGGCTGCTGCGCCAACAACTGGCGCCCGGCCAGATGGTGCACGGCATCGTCACCGACGGCGGGCAGGCCGCCAACGTCATCCCGGCGCGCGCGGAGATGCAGTACACGATGCGCGCCGACGACGCGGGCTCGCTGCGCGGGCTCGAACAACGCATGGCCGACTGCTTTCTGGCCGGCGCGGTGGCCACCGGTTGCGACTACCGGGTGACCGAGACCGAGCCGGCCTACGCCGAGCTCACCCCCGACCCGTGGCTTGCCGAGACGTTCCGCGCCGAGATGCTTCGGGTCGGGCGCAGCCCGGTGCCCCCCGAGGTCGAGGCGACGTCACCGCTGGGCAGCACCGACATGGGCAACGTCACCCAGGTGATGCCCGGCATCCACCCGATCGTCGGCATCGACGCCGGCGGCGCCTCGGTGCACCAGCCGGCGTTCGCGGCGGCGGCGGCCGGGCCAAGCGCCGACCGGGCCGTCATCGAGGGCGCGATCATGTTGGCGCGCACGGTGGTGCGGCTGGCCGAGACGCCCGCCGAACGCGACCGGGTGCTGGGCCTGCAGGCGAGGCGGGCGGCATGACCGTCCTGCGGCACGCCGCGGCGCGCTGGCTGTCGGCGCACTCCGAGGAGCTGGTGGGCTGGCGCAGGCACATTCACGCCCATCCGGAGCTGGGGCGTCAGGAGTTCGGCACCACGCAGTTCGTCGCGTCCCGGCTGGCCGACGCCGGGCTCAACCCCAAGGTGCTGCCCGGCGGCACGGGGCTGACGTGTGACTTCGGCCCCGAACACGGCCCGCGGATCGCGCTGCGCGCCGACATGGACGCGCTGCCGATGGCCGACCGCACCGGCAGACCGTTCGCGTCGGTGGTGCCCAACGTCGCGCACGCCTGCGGACACGACGCGCACACCGCGATGTTGTTGGGAGCGGCGCTGGCGTTGGCGTCGGTGCCCGAACTACCGGTGGGGGTGCGGCTGGTCTTTCAGGCCGCCGAGGAACTGATGCCAGGCGGTGCGATCGACGCGATCGCCGCGGGCGCGCTCAGCGGGGTGTCGCGGATCTTCGCGCTGCACTGCGACCCTCGGCTCGCGGTCGGGCGGGTGGCGGTGCGCGCCGGCCCGATCACCTCGGCGGCCGATCAGCTCGAGGTGACGCTGAACTCGGCGGGCGGACACACGTCGCGCCCGCATCTGACCGGTGACCTCGTCTACGGGCTCGGCACGCTGATCACCGGGGTGCCCGGCGTGCTGTCGCGGCGCATCGACCCGCGCAACAGCACCGTCATGGTGTGGGGCGCGGTCAACGCCGGGGTGGCGGCCAACGCGATCCCGCAGACCGGCACGTTGGCCGGCACCATCCGAACCGCCAGCCGCGACACCTGGGAGACGCTGGAAGCGATTGTGCGGGAAACGGTTTCAGCACTGTTGGCGCCGCTGGGCATCGAGCACAGCGTGCAGTACCGGCGCGGGGTGCCGCCGGTCGTCAACGAGGAGATCTCCACCCGCATCCTGATGCACGCGATCGAGGAGATCGGGCCCGACGTGCTCGCCGATACCCGCCAGTCCGGCGGCGGCGAGGACTTCTCGTGGTACCTCGAGGAGGTGCCCGGCGCGATGGCGCGGCTGGGCGTGTGGTCGGGTCGCGGGCCGCAACTGGATCTGCATCAGCCGACGTTCGACATCGACGAGCGCGCGCTGGCGGTCGGCGTGCGGGTGCTGGTCAACATCGTCGACCAAGCGGCCCGGTTCTGATTTCTTTTCCGCGACCGACCGTGTCTGCACACCGACACACCGCGGATGGCGTGCATTTTCGGGTCGCTCGCGCCCGGTGAGTATCCACAACCGGCCATTCATCCACAGATGAGGCGCGAGGCCCTGTCGCGGCGGGTCATGGCGGCCCACAATCGCCAACGTGAACACGGAGCTGAAACGACTATTCGACGAGCAGGGGGGCGTCGCCAACAGCGGCCAGATCCTGAACCACACCACCAGGCGGGCCTTTGACCGAGCGGTGAACACGGGTGTGCTGGAACGCATCTGGCATGGCATCTACTGTCTCGGCGAGCCCGACGACATCCTGCGGTTGCGTGGACTGGATCTGTCCTGCGGTGCCGAAGTCGCGGTCTGCCTCAACACCGCGGCGGCGCTGTATGGCTTCGACGTCGAAGAACCGGCCGATCTGCACGTGCTCAGCCCGCCGGGATCCCGGCTGCGATCAGCCGACGGCTTGGTGGTGCACCGCCGCGACGGCGCCCCGCTCGCCGTTGCTCAGGGGCGACGGGCAACCGCCCCGGCGTGGACCGCGGTGGAGGTCGCGTGTTCGCTGCGACGTCCGCGAGCACTGGCCACCATGGACGCCGCGCTACGCAGCGGAACCTGTCAGCGTGCCGACCTGTGGCGTGCCGCGACGGGGCAGGCCGGGCGACGGGGAATCGCCGCGGTGCGCGACTTGATTCCGCTGGCCGATCCGCGTGCCGAGTCACCGATGGAGAGCGAGGCTCGCCTGGCGATGATCGACGGTGGTCTGCCGATTCCAGAGTTGCAGTACGAAGTCATCGACGGAAACGGCGAGTTGCGACGCCTCGACTTCGCGTGGCCTGAGCTGCGGGTGGCGGTGGAGTATGACGGTCTCGCATGGCACAGCGGACCCGAAGCGATGCGGCGGGACCGTCGTCGGACGATGGCGTTGATGGACGTCCGGTGGGTGGTCATCGCGATCGTGTTCGACGACGTGCGGTACCGGTCGCGGGAATTCGTCGCTCGGATCGACACACAACTTCGACGCGCTCGCGCGGCGTGAGTGACCCCAAATGCGCGGCGACACGCCGCGAGTGGGCGTGCAGACACGGTCGCTCGCGGGAATGGAAGCCTAGGACCCCGGACCGATGTTCAGTGCCGGCCTAGTCCGCAGATCGTGCACGTACTCGGGCGGGGCTCCCGCGATTTCGGCTGCATCGGCCATGACCCCGAGATAGCGCGCCGACGGCAGACCGCCCTCCCAGGCGTCGACGACGTACAGCCAGGCCAGCACCGGGTCGGTGGTGGTGTCCGAGGACAACCGGTGCACCCGACATCGGATCTTCTTGTGAAAGCCCAGCTCCGAACCCTCCCAGCGGTCCAGGTTGGCCTCGTCGTCCCTGGTCATGTCGTAAAGCACGACGAACA
The DNA here is from genome assembly GCF_019645835.1 of Mycolicibacterium holsaticum DSM 44478 = JCM 12374. Classification (NCBI taxonomy): domain Bacteria; kingdom Bacillati; phylum Actinomycetota; class Actinomycetes; order Mycobacteriales; family Mycobacteriaceae; genus Mycobacterium; species Mycolicibacterium holsaticum. Next base: position 4,131,476 of record NZ_CP080998.1, on the reverse strand, counting down.
CCTTCGACAGCGGATCTTCGACCAGGGTCGCCAGCGCACCCTCCCAGCCGATGTCCGCACCGGCGAACGTCAGCCGCCATCCATGCAGCCACCCCGTACCGGCCATCGGCGAATGGGGCGCACGCTGCAACATCTGCTCCGGATGCATGTTGGATCCGTAAGCGGCATAGAGCGGCACGGACAAAGAGTAAGCGGTCGTGCGTCGACAGGGCGATCAACGTCCCGCTTCGTTAGGTTGGGGGCGTGGCAACCCGCATCGTGATCATCGGCGGCGGCCCCGCCGGCTATGAAGCGGCGTTGGTCGCGGCGGCGCGCGGCCCGGCAGTCGTCGAGGTCACCGTGGTGGACTGCGACGGCATCGGCGGCGCCTGCGTGCTGTGGGACTGCGTGCCGTCCAAGACGTTCATCGCCTCAACCGGTGTGCGAACCGAACTGCGCCGCGCCCCCGACCTGGGATACGACTTCGAGTTCGACGACGCCAAGATCTCGTTGCCGCAGCTCAACAAGCGGGTCAAGACGCTGGCCGCCGCGCAGTCCGCCGACATCGCCGAACGGCTGCGCAGCGAGGGCGTCACGCTCATTGCGGGCCGCGGTGAGCTGGTCGACGACGTCCCCGGCATGGCCACCCACACCGTCAAGGTCACCGGCCACGACGGCACCGTGCGCACCATCACCGCCGACGTCGTGCTGATCGCCACCGGCGCCAGCCCGCGCGTGCTGCCCGGCGCGGTGCCCGACGGTGAGCGCATCCTGAACTGGCGCCAGCTCTACGACCTCGACAAACTGCCCGAACACCTGGTCGTCGTCGGATCCGGCGTGACCGGCGCCGAGTTCGTCAACGCCTACACCGAACTCGGCGTGAAGGTGACCGTGGTGGCCAGCCGCGACCAGATCCTGCCGCACGAGGACTCCGACGCGGCCGCGGTGCTGGAGGACGTCCTGGCCTCGCGCGGCGTGACCCTGGTCAAGAACGCCCGCGCCGAGTCAGTCACCCGAACCGACGGAGCTGGAGGTCGCCGGCCGGGCGGCTCCGGCGGGGTGCGCGTGACGATGACCGACGGGCGCACCGTCGAAGGCAGCCACGCGCTGATGACCGTCGGCTCGGTACCCAACACCAGCGGGCTGGGGCTGGAGCGCGTCGGCGTCGAACTCGCCCCCGGCGACTACCTCAAGGTCGACCGGGTGTCGCGCACCACCGTGGCCGGCATCTACGCCGCAGGCGACTGCACGGGGCTGATGCTGCTGGCCTCGGTGGCGGCCATGCAGGGCCGCATCGCCATGTACCACGCGCTGGGTGAGGGGCTCGAACCGATCCGGCTGCGCACCGTGGCCGCCGCGGTGTTCACCCGCCCGGAGATCGCGGCGGTCGGCGTGCCGCAGTCGCGGATCGACGACGGTTCGGTGCCCGCCCGCACGATCATGCTGCCGTTGAACACCAACGCCCGCGCCAAGATGAGCGGGCTGCGCCGCGGCTTCGTCAAGATCTTCTGCCGGCCGGCCACCGGGGTGGTGATCGGTGGCGTCGTGGTCGCCCCGATCGCCTCCGAGCTGATCCTGCCGATCGCGCTGGCCGTGCAGAACGGCAACGACGTGGAGGATCTAGCCCAGACCTTCTCGGTGTATCCCTCGCTTTCGGGATCGGTCACCGAGGCCGGCCGACAGCTGATGGCACACGACGATCTGGATTGACCACACGTAACCTGGGAACGGTGAGTGACCCGATCCCGGCCAACGGGCAGACGCTTCTGGGACCCGAGCAGCGGGCGGCGGCATGGGAGCGGCTCGGTAGCGAGCAGTTCGACGTCGTGGTGATCGGCGGGGGAGTCGTCGGCGCGGGCGCGGCGCTGGACGCGGCGACGCGCGGGCTCAAGGTCGCCCTTGTCGAGGCGCGCGATTTCGCGTCGGGTACCTCGAGCCGGTCGTCGAAGATGTTCCACGGCGGGCTGCGCTACCTGGAGCAACTCGAGTTCGGGCTGGTCCGGGAGGCACTGCACGAGCGGGAGTTGTCGCTGACGACGCTGGCCCCCCATCTGGTCAAACCGCTGCCGTTCCTGTTCCCGCTGACCAAGCGGTGGTGGGAACGGCCCTACGTCGCGGCGGGCATCTTCCTCTACGACCAACTCGGCGGCGCGAAATCGGTGCCCGCCCAAAAGCATCTGACCCGCGCCGGGGCGCTGCGGTTGTCGCCGGGGCTCAAGCGGTCGTCGTTGATCGGCGGGATCCGCTATTACGACACTGTCGTCGACGACGCCCGCCACACGCTGACCGTGGCGCGCACGGCCGCCCACTACGGCGCCGTGGTGCGGTCGTCCACGCAGGTGGTGGCGCTGCTGCGGGAGGGCGACCGGGTCATCGGCGTGCAGGTCCGCGATTCGGAGGACGGCGCGGTCACCGATGTGCACGGGCACGTGGTCGTCAACGCCACCGGGGTGTGGACCGACGAGATTCAGGCGCTCTCCAAGCAGCGCGGCCGGTTTCGGGTCCGGGCGTCCAAGGGCGTGCACGTGGTGGTCCCACGCGACCGGATCGTCAGCGAGGTGGCCATCATCCTGCGCACCGAGAAGTCGGTGCTGTTCGTCATCCCGTGGGGCACCCACTGGATCATCGGAACCACCGACACCGACTGGAACCTGGACCTGGCCCACCCCGCCGCCACCAAGGCCGACATCGACTACATCCTCGGCGAGGTGAACCGGGCGCTGGCGACGCCGTTGACCCACGACGACATCGACGGGGTGTACGCGGGCCTGCGCCCGCTGCTGGCCGGGGAAAGCGAAGAGACGTCCAAGCTGTCGCGCGAGCACGCCGTCGCGGTGCCCGCACCCGGGTTGGTGGCGATCGCGGGCGGCAAGTACACCACCTACCGGGTGATGGGTCAGGACGCGATCGACGCGGCCGCGGAGTACATCCCGGCCCGGGTGGCACCGTCGATCACCGAGAAGGTGCCGCTGATGGGCGCCGACGGCTACTTCGCGCTGATCAACCAGACCGAAAGCGTCGGCGCGCATTACGACCTGCACCCCTACCGGGTGCGGCACCTGCTGGACCGGTACGGCTCGATGATCTCCGAGGTGCTGCAGATGGCCAGTGAGAACGACACCGCCCGCTCCGACCTTCTGGATCCGATCACCGAGGCGCCGGTCTACCTCAAGGTGGAGGCGTACTACGCCGCGGCGGCCGAAGGCGCCCTGCACCTGGAGGACATCCTGGCGCGCCGGATGCGGATCTCCATCGAATATCCGCACCGGGGGGTGGACTGCGCCCGCGAGGTCGCCGAAGTCGTCGCCCCAGTGCTGGGTTGGACCGCCGAGGATATCGACCGCGAGGTCGCCACGTACTGCGCGCGCGTGGACGCCGAGGTCCGTTCACAGCAGCAGCCCGACGACGAATCCGCCGACGCGCTGCGGGCCGCCGCACCAGAGGCGCGCGCCGAGATCCTCGAACCCGTACCGCTGAGTTGAGACGTGCCGCGCCGCTTCCGGTGCGCGACGGGCTCGGACCCGCGCGGGTGCGGCTGCGGGGCGGGCCGGTGCTCGCCGAGTTGGAGTCGCGGTTCGGTGCCGGCGCGCGCGCCAAGGTGCTCGCCGGTGAGGTGGTCGCCGCCGACGGCGCCGTGGTCACCGAAACCACCGTGGCCCCCGCCGGGGCGCACGTGTACCTGTACCGCGAACTGCGCGACGAGGTGCCGGTGCCGTTCGACCTGCCGGTGTTGCACCGCGACGACGACCTCGTGGTGGTCGACAAACCGCACTTTCTGGCCACGATGCCGCGCGGGCGCCACGTCGCGCAGACCGCGCTGGTGCGGCTGCGCCGTGAACTCGACCTGCCCGAGCTGGCCCCGGCGCACCGGCTGGACCGGCTGACCGCCGGGGTGCTGGTATTCACCACACGACGCGAGGTGCGCGGCGCCTACCAGAGGCTGTTCGCCGACGGCGCGGTGCGCAAGACGTACCTGGCGCGCGCCGGCGTCGACCAGGGGCTCGCGTTGCCGACCGTGGTGCGCAGCCGCATCGTCAAGCGCCGCGGCCAACTACAGGCGGTCGAGGAACCCGGCGAGCCGAACGCGGTCACGCTCGTCGAACATTGCGGCGACGGGCTGTACCGGCTGACGCCGTCGACCGGGCGCACCCACCAGCTGCGGGTGCACATGGCCGCGCTGGGCGTGCCGATCCTCGGGGACCCGCTGTACCCCGACATCGTCGACGTGGCGCCCGACGACTTCGCCGACCCGCTGCGGCTGCTCGCGCACCGGCTGGAGTTCCCCGATCCGCGCACCGGTCGGCGGCGCGAATTCGTCAGCGGCCGCGCGCTGTGATCTCCGTCAGCGGGCCACGTCGGCCGGATCGCCCGGGTTCGAGCCGGCGGCGATGACGGCGCGGTTGCGGTCCGCGACGGTCCTCAGCACCATCTTGACCAGCCACCGGTCGTAGCTGAGGTAGCCGTTGACCTCGTTTTCCACGTCGGTGGTCTGGGTGTAGATCGCACCGGAGAGCCCGCCCTGCCGGACGACGTCTTCGAGGTCGCGGCTCACCTCGACGTAGCGCTCGGTCAGCCGCGCCTGGCTGTCGGTCATCTCGTAGGCCTCCGGTCGCCCCGGCCAGCGGTTCCTGGCGAGCACCAGCCCGAGCCCGCCGTACTCACCGTTCACCACGACCCGATGCTCGGGCGGCGGCGCGGGACCGCCTCGGTTTTTGGCGCGCGGCTCGGGCCCGTCGTGCAGCACGGGCCGGCCGGGCCCCACGTAGGTGTGGTCGTCGTAGACGTCGCCGGCGCGGGTGTCGGGCCGGGACTTACAGCAGTTCACGCCGCTGTTGGCGTTCACCATCCGGGTCGGGTCCTGGGCCTTCACCTGGTCGGCGATCCTGGCGGTGTCGAACTCGCCCCACCCCTCGTTGAACGGCACCCAGCCGATGATCGAGGTGACGCTGCCCAGCTGGTCGACCATCTCGTGTAGCTCGGCTTCGAAATGCGCCTTGGCCTGCGGGCTGGGCTCGGGGGCCGGGCCCGTCGGGGGATCGAGCGAGACGTCCAGCGACGGCATGTCCTGCCACACCATCAGGCCGAGCTTGTCGGCCCAGTAGTACCACCGCGCCGGCTCCACCTTGGCGTGCTTGCGCACGAAGTTCAGGCCCAGCGCCTTGGTGCGTTCCAGGTCGAACTTCAACGCATCGTCGGTGGGCGCGGTGTAGATCCCGTCGGGCCAATACCCCTGGTCGAGCGGTCCGTGGAGGAACGTGATCTTGTCGTTCAACGCGATCCGCGGCCGGCCCCTGGCGTCGGGTACGACGCCGACGGTGCGCAACCCGGCATAGCTGCCGACGTCGTCGGCCACCTTGCCCGACGAGGTGACCAGACGCACCCTCAGGTCGTACAGATACGGGTCTTGCGGGCTCCAGAGCCGCGGCTCGGGCACCGGCACCCGCAGGCTCTTGCCGGCATCGCCGGATACGCGTGCCACCTCCTTACCGTCGGGCTGGTGGACGACGACTTCGGCGATTCCGTCGGTGTCGGCCGAAACCCGCGGCGTGATGGTGAAACCGGTGAGGTCGGAGGTGATGTCGAGCTTTTCGATGTGCGCGGCGCGCACCGGCTCCATCCACACCGTCTGCCAGATGCCCGAGGCGCCGGTGTAGAACAGCCCGCCGGGCCGGTTGCGCTGCTTGCCCACCGGAAATGGATTGGCCTCGTTGCGGTCCTCGACGCGTACGGTCAACTCCTGGCTGCCCGACCATCGCAGCGCGCCGGTGATGTCCGCGCTGAACGCGGTGTATCCGCCCTCGTGGTGGGCGACCTGCTGGCCGTTGACCCAGACGGTGGCGATCTGGTCGACGGCGCCGAAGTGCAGCAGCACCCGCTGGCCGCGCCAGGTGCCGGGCACCTCGAACGTCTTGCGGTACCACATCTGGTCGTCGTGGCGTTCGATGCCCGAGAGCGCTGACTCGGTGGGGTAGGGCACCAGGATCTTCTCGTCGTACTCGTCGGCGGCCGGCGGGGCGGTCAGGGTGTCCGCGCCGGAGCGGCCGGTGTACCCCCACAGCCCGTTGAGGTTGTGCCACCGCTGCCGAACCAGCTGGGGGCGTGGGTATTCGGGCAGCGCGTTGTTCGGCCCGACCAGGTGCGTCCACGGCGTGGACAACGGCGGCCGCTTGCGCTGCCAGGCTTCGGCGGCGTGCGCCGGCGCCGTGCCGACCGTCGCGACGACCGTCATCAGGGTCGCGCAGACCACTCCGAGGCGGATGAGGCGCAGGCGGCGGGGTTGCGCGCATCGATATGACGGCACGGTGGCAGGCATGAAACTTCCCCACGTTGGGATCCGGCGAAGACCGACGTGGCGGCGCCGTACCCGTAGGTCCCCCGACCGCCGCGGACGTCGCAGCAAACATACCGGGAAGTGGGTGGCGACGCCACCGGCTTTCACCTCGATGTGTTCGTTACGTGGCTAGACACGTGGGTGGCATCGGGTGCCGGGTGCGGCAGTGCGACCGCCACAATCGCGGATCGGCGGAAGTTGGTTTTTCCCAACGGTTGCTGGGCCGTTCGGGTGCAGCTGCGTTCACCTAGGACCATGCGAAACGGGGTGCGAAAACACGGCCGCGAAACCGGTGCTGCGAAGTTGCCAGCCCCGCCCGTCTCCGGGTCGACGCAGGAGGCGCGTCCGGAGCAAATATTTTGCGGGCGTCAATTTAGGGCGGCGGTTTCCGCCGCGCTCAGGCGTGGCTACTGCCACAATTGACGCGACGTACGCCACACTGAAGTGGAACTGGTGAGGAGGACATGTGCGCAAGGTGATCCTGTGGGCGGCTGCCGCGTTGTTCGTCGGCGGCCTGACGCAACCGGTCATCCCTTCTGCCGACGCGACGGTGTGCGGATCCGTGGGCGGCAGGTTCGTCGACGTCACCGGCTGTGCGGACCCGCTGTCCTACCTCAACGACGCGCTTCCACCCCCGCCGCCGCCGCCACCTCCGCCGCCCCCGCCGCCGGGTGAGCCGCCCCCGCCGCCGCCACCACCACCGCCGGCGTATGTGCCGCCACCGCCTGCGCCGAACGTGAGCGTCTGCGCGAGCGTGGGCCGCCGCGTCAGCGTCACCGGATGCACCTGAGGTGAGCGCGCCGTTGGAGCCGACTGCCGAGCAGTTCGCAGCGCTGGCGGCCAGACCGGCCGACGAGCCGGTCGTGATGATCAACCTGCTGCAGTTCAACAACGGTGGCCGGGACAGCTACCTGCGCTATGCGCAGGAGGTCGGCCCGCACCTGCAACGTGTCGGCGGCGCCGTGCGCTACGCCGGTAGCGCGCCTGGTCAGGTCATCGGCGAGGGCGCCACGCCGTGGTGGGATGCGATCGTCGTCGTCGAATATCCCTCGCCCGCGGCGTTTCTCGACATGGTGAGCAACGACGAGTACCGCAAGATCCACGAGCACCGGACGGCTGCGCTGCAGCGCGGCGATCTGATCGCCACATCGATGTGGACCATGGCCGACTAGCGGGCCGCCGATCGCGGTCTGCTTGACTGACCGCTGTGGACCGTACTTCCTTTGACCGTCTGTTCGACATGACGGACCGCACTGTGATCGTCACCGGTGGCACCAGGGGCATCGGGCTCGCGTTGGCCGAGGGCTTCGTCCTGGCAGGCGCGCGTGTCGTGGTGGCCAGCCGCAAACCCGACGCGTGTGAGTCAGCCGCCCAGCATCTTCGCAACCTCGGCGGTCAGGCCATCGGCGTCCCCACCCACCTCGGCGAACTCGACGACCTCGCATCGCTGGTGCAGCGCACCGCCGACGAATTCGGCGGTGTCGACGTCGTGGTCAACAACGCCGCCAACGCGCTGGCCCAACCCCTCGGCGAGATCACGGCCGATGCGTTGGCCAAATCCCACGAGGTCAACCTGCGCGGCCCGGTGTTCCTCGTGCAGGCTGCGCTGCCGCATCTTAAGGCCAGCCCGCACGCCGCGGTGATCAACATGGTGTCGGTCGGCGCGTTCAACTTCGCGCCCGCACTGTCCATCTACGCTGCGGCCAAGGCCGCGCTGATGTCGTTCACCCGGTCGATGGCCGCCGAGTTCGTGACGTCCGGCATCCGGGTCAACGCCATCGCGCCAGGTCCGGTGGACACCGACATGATGCGCAAGAACCCGCAGCAGGCCATCGACTACATGGTCGGCGGCACGTTGATGAAGCGGCTGGCCACCCCCGACGAAATGGTCGGCGCCGCACTACTGTTGGCCTCCGACGCCGGCAGCTACATCACCGGTCAGGTGATCATTGTCGACGGCGGCGGAACTCCTCGCTAGCCGCGCGCATCTCGCCGCTGGTCGACGACAGGATCTGGCTGCGGTTCTCCAGGTGTAGCGCCGCCTCCAGGCTGGATGCCTCGAGGTTGGCCCACAGCACCTGTTTGGTGGACTCCACGCCGAACTTGCCGTAGCCGCAGAGCGTTTCGGCGATGGACAGCGCGGTGTCGAGCGCTTCGCCGTCGGGCACGACCCGCGAGACCATGCCGAGCCGCAGCGCCTCCTCGGCGTCGACAGCGCGCGCCGTCAGGATCAGGTCGAACGCCGGGCCCGCCCCGACGATGCGCGGCAGCGTGTAGCTGACCCCGATGTCAGCGCCGCCGAGGCCGAGCTTGATGAACTGGGTGCAGAACCGCGCCGACTGTGAGGCGACCCGGATGTCGCAGGCCAGCGCGATGCCCATCCCGCCGCCGTAGGCGACACCGTTGACCGCGGCGATCACCGGTTGGCGCAGGCGGTGCAGCCGGGCGGTCAGATCGGCGATGCGTTCCTGCCAGCGCATGCCCGATCTGGGGAACTCCGTGCCGCCGCCCTCCTTGTCGGGGTTGCGATCGGTCAGGTCCAGCCCGGAGCAGAACCCGCGGCCCGCACCGGTGAGCACGACGACGCGGCAGTCGTTGTCGGCGTTGAGCCGCTCGAGGGTGGCGTGCAGGTCCTCGACGAGGTCGTAGTTCAGCGCGTTGAGCTTTTCGGGCCGGTTCAGCGTCAGCACGGCGACGTCGGGGCGCGGGTAGGTCAGGTCCAGATGCGGCATGGGCCACACGCTAACCCGCGCTGCGCCACCCCGTGACGCCGACGACGATCATCCGCAGCTGCTTGACCGCGATACGCCGGATCTCGTCCTGGGCGCGCGGATCGTGCGCGTCCTCGATGGCCTCGGCGATCGAGATCATCGCGTTGACGAACAACGTCGCGAGGATGTTGAGGTCCTCGCTGCTCCACGTGTTGAGCCCGGGGAAGCGGGCCAGGTCGATCGCCAGCTCGGAGGTGATCAACCGGATCTCGGTGCGGATCGCGTAACGCAGCACGGTGAGCCCGCTGGAGCGTTCGCGCCCGATGAAGCGCCAGTGCTCGCGCCGCTCGTTCACGCCGTCGATGAGGATGTCGACCGACGACTCGATGACCCGGTTGGGGTCGAGCTTGCCTGCGCGCGCGCCGCGCAGCATGTCGCGAAGCGCGCGGAACGACTCGTCGATGAGCACCAGGCCCAGCGCCTCCATCGACTCGAAGTGCCGGTAGAACGCCGCGGGCACGATGCCGGCTTCCCTGGTGACCTCGCGCAGGCTCAGCGCGGCGAAGCTGCGTTCTTCGAGCAGCCGCAGCGCGGCCGCGACGATTGCTCGTCGGGTGGCCTCTTTGCGCTCATCCCTGGACAGCGTGTCCCGAGATCGCGACTTGGTCTTGCTCGACTTGCTCGAACGGCCCGTTCGTGAACTAGGCGTACGACTGTTCACTCTGTGAAACGTACCACAAGCTGGGGCAATCTCTTGACCAAAGGAAGTCCTGACCCGCACGGTATACATATGTTCACTCAAACTTTGACGCGGGGGCTGCGGGACCGGGTGCTGCGGTCACCGCTGGTGGATCTGCTCAGCGGACCGCACGGCGTCGACCGATACACCGAGCTTGTCGCCCCGACCTGGACCCAGCGGGATCCCCGCGCGAGGGTGATCGCCGTGCGCCGCCAGACCCCGCGCAGCGTCACGCTCACCCTGGAGCCGAATCAGGCGTTCACCGGATTTCGGGCCGGCCAGCACATCAACTTGACGGTCGAGATCGACGGCCGTCGTCGCACCCGGCCGTACTCGCCGGCGAGCGCGGCCGGGGCGCCCGACATCGAGCTGACCATCGGCCGCCACGACGGCGGCCTGGTGTCGACGTACCTCAACGAGCATGCGCGGCCAGGCATGGTGGTCGGCCTCGACAGCGTCGGCGGGGACTTCACGCTGCCCAGCGGTCCGCCCCCGTCGTGGCCGCAGCGCATCCTGTTGGTGTCGGGCGGCAGCGGCATCACACCGGTGATGTCGATGCTGCGCACGCTGCGCGCGCAGGGATATGCCGGGCAGGTCGCGTTCCTGCACTACGCGCGCTCGGCCGAGGACGTGTGTTACCGCGCCGAGCTGGACGCCATGCCCGACGTCGACGTGCGCTACGGCTACACGCGCACGACGGCGGGTTCGGACCTGCACGGCCGGTTTTGCGCCGAGCACCTGGCCGCCGCGATGCCCGACGCCGGCGCGGTCTACGTATGCGGGCCGCCGGGGCTGGCTTCGGCGGTGCGCAAGCTGCGCCCGGATGCGTACACCGAAAGCTTCGTTCCGCCCGTCTTCGACACCTCGGCCGAAACCTCCGGCGGCACGGTCAGTTTCGCCGAAAGCGGCCTCACCGTGACCGACGACGGACGCCCGCTGCTCGACCAGGCCGAGGCCGCCGGGCTGAGCCCCGAAAGCGGATGCCGGATGGGCATCTGCCACAGCTGTACCCGCCGCAAGACCCGCGGCGCGGTGAAGAACCTGATCACCGGCGCGATGTCGAGCGCCGAGGAGGAAGACGTGCAGATCTGCGTGTCGGTCCCCGTCGGCGACGTCGACCTCGCCCTCTAACCGAAGGAGTCGAAATGACCGTCACCACCACAGCACCCAGGACCATCGAGAAGATCGTCGGCGGCAAGCCGGTGAGCCTGACCGCCGAGCAGACCGAGGCGTTCGGCCGTGAGCTCGACGCGATCAGGGAACGCGTCATCGCCGATCTCGGCGAGCGCGACGCCGACTACATCCGGGGAGTCATCAAGGCGCAACGCACGTTGGAGGTCACCGGCCGGGCGCTGCTGTTCGGCGGGATCCTGCCGCCGCTCTGGCTGGCGGGCACGGCGATGCTGAGCCTGTCGAAGATCCTGGACAACATGGAGATCGGCCACAACGTCATGCACGGCCAGTACGACTGGATGGGTGATCCGGCGATCTCCAGCCGCGGGTTCGAATGGGACACCGCGTGCCCGGCCGACCAGTGGCGCCACTCGCACAACTACATGCACCACACCTACACCAACATCGTCGGCATGGACCGCGATGTCGGCTACGGCATTCTGCGGATGAGCCCCGACCAGAAGTGGCGGCCCTACTTCCTGGGCAACCCGGTATACGCATTCCTGCTGATGGTGCTGTTCCAGTACGGCGTTGCGCTGCACGAGCTGGAGACCGAACGCATCCGGGCCGGTGAGATCACGCTGGCCGACAAACGCGAGATCCTGCAGGGTATCTGGCGCAAGACCCGGCGGCAGACACTCAAGGACTACGTCGCGTTTCCGCTGCTGGCCGGCCCGTTCGCGCCGTGGGTGTTCGCGGGCAACATGACGGCCAACCTGGTCCGCAACGTGTGGTCGTACATGATCATCTTCTGCGGGCACTTTCCCGACGACGTCCAGGAATTCTCCATCGAGGAAACCAAGGCCGAGACCCGCGGTCAGTGGTACTTCCGCCAGATCCTGGGTTCGGCGAACCTGACGGGATTCTTCCCCCGTCGCTCGGCTCGCCCCGGCAACAAGCTGTTTCACCTGCTGTCGGGCAACCTGTCGTTTCAGATCGAACACCATCTGTTCCCAGACATCCCCGCGCACCGGCACGCCGAGATATCCGCGCAGGTTCGCGACATCTGCGAGCGCTACGGCATCCCCTACAACACGGGGTCGCTGCCGGGTCAGTTCGCGACCGTCGTGCGCAAGATCGTCAAGCTCGCGCTGCCGTCGCGAGGTCAGGTCTGACAGACCGGGCACCAGTAGCTGACCCGCTCGCCGCCCCGATCGACCTCGATCGGGGTGGCGCAGCGACGGCACGGCTCACCCGCGCGGCCGTACACCCACAGCTGGTTGCCGCGCCGGGTGTCGCCTGTGGTGGTGCGGTTCCACCGGGACCGGTTGAGCCACAACATGTCCCTGGCGCGTTGCACCATACGCAGCGGGTCCTTTACGCGGCTGACGGGTGTGGTCGGCAGATAGGCTGTGACAAAACACAACTCGTTGCAGTACACGTTGCCGACCCCGGCCATCACGCGTTGGTCCAGCAGCGCATCGGACAGCTGGCGGTGAGGTTCGGCGGTCAGGTTGCGCACCGCCACCTGCGGGTCCCAGTCCGCGCCGAGCAGATCCGGGCCGAGATGGGCCACCACGTCCGAGTCCTGCGCACGGTCGAGCACCTCGAGTACGCCGAGGTCGATGCCCACCGCCTGGATATCGGCGGTCTCCAAGATGATTCGGATCCGGTGGCCTGCCCGGCTCGGCTTGCTCAACGGGTTGACCTTCCAGCTGCCCTCCATCTTCAGATGCGAGTGGATACTGGCCCCGCCGGCCCGGATGAACAGGTGCTTGCCCCGGCTGAGCACTTCGTCGACAACCTGACCCGCCAGGTCGACGGTGGCGTAGCGCGGCACGCGGACGTCGCAGCGCGTCAGGGTTTTTCCCGCGAGCGCGTCACGCAGGAGAACGGCGGTGTGCCAGACGGTGTCGCCTTCGGGCATCGCTACCGCAGCCTCAACCCGCGAGGTGTGCGGGAAAAGCCCGCGCCCGTCAGCGCGGCCTGCACCGCCGCGCGCTGGCCGTCGGCGTCCGGATCCAGCACCGAGATGCCGTTGACCTTCTCCACCAGCAGCGACGAGACGCGCCCGGTGCCGATCAGCTCGGCAAGGGCCGCGGCGGCCGCGACATGGGCTTCGGGGTCCTCGCTGAAGCTCAGCAGCGTGCGGCCGCCCCGTTCCAGGAACCACACCAGCTCTCCGTCGACGATCGCGACCAGTGCACCGGCTTTGCGTCCCGGCCCCTGACCCGGCCACGGCAGCGCCGCCCCGTACGGGTTGGCCGGGTCGGCGGCGGCCAGCACGACAGCGGAATACTCGCGGCGCTCCGGATCCACGCCGTCGAGGTAACTGCGCAACCGGTCCACCGTCGACGCCGCCGCGAACTGGGCGCCGCCCAGCGATTCGACGAAGTAGCCGCGCTGGCAGCGCCCGGCGTCCTCGAACGCCGTCAGCACCTTGTAAAGCATCGCGAAGCCGCCGGGCACCTGCTCGGCTGCCACCGCACCCTTGGTCAGCACACCGTGGCGGCTCAGCAACTGTTCGGCCCGAAAATGCGCCCGCACAGTCGATTCCGGCTCGACCGCGGGCAGTGCAGACCAGCGGCCCGCCACCGTCGGATCGGCACTGCGGGCCTGGGCGTGCGCGACGCTGTAGCGGCTCAACCGCGGCGGCCGCTGCCGTTGCCGGTGCGCGGGGGCGCCGCGTCGACCGGTGCCGCGGCGGGGCCCGGTCAGCATCGCCCGGATCGGTGCGAACGTGTCGCCGGTGACCCAGCCGGCCCACACCAACTCCCACAGCGCGGCTTTGAGTTCATCGGTCGGGTGGTCGGCGAGCTGAGAAAAAAAGGTGTCAGCGAGCTGCCGAAAGAAGTATGCGCCGCCGCCACCGAGGGTCTCCAGAATCGTGCGGTGGGTGTCGGTGAACTCGATCTCGACGGGCGGGCTCAACGTCATCGGGGCCGACTCGGCGTGGTGGAACGCGACCCAACCGTCCCCGGTGCCTATCTGCCCGGCGCCCGACCAGGTGACTTCGCCGGAGGCCAGCAGTTCGTCGAGCATCGCCGGCTGGTAGTCGCGCACCCGTTGACCGAACACCAGCGGTTCCACCGCCGACGCGGGGATCGGCACCCCGGCGAGTTGATCGATGACGGCGGCCAGCCCGTCGATGCCGGCGTTGTGCGAGCCGACCTGTTGCCATGACGGCAGGAAGCGGGCGTAGGCCGCGGTGCTGACCGGCTCGACCTGGGCCCGCAGCGCGGCCAACGACCTGCGTCGCAAAATCTTGAGAACATCGGCGTCACACCACTGTTCACCCTCGGCCGCCGTCGCGGCGTCGGTGAACTCGCCGCGGATCAGCTTGCCGTCGATCGCCATTCGACTCAGCACGTCGGCGCTGACCCGCAGCCCGAGCCCGAATCGGCCCGCGGCGTCTGCGGTGGTGAACGGACCGTGCGTGCGCGCGTAGCGGCCGAGCAGTTCGTCGAGCGGGTCGTGGACCGACTCGGTGAACGCCGCGGGCACCCCCACCGGCACCGCCACCCCGACACCGTCGCGCAGCAGCCCGATGTCTTCGACGGCCACCCACCAGGTTTCGTCGGCGAACGTCACCGTCAGCGCGCGCTTGGCGGCGCGCAGCCCGTCGAGCCAGCCTGCCACGTCGGCCGTCGTCGCGCGCTCGGCGACCTCATGTTCGGTCAGCGGGCCGAGCAGGCGCAGCAGGTCGGCGACCGCCTCGGCGTCGCGGGCCAGCCGGTCCTCGGCCAGATGCTGCAGTTGGCGCGTCGTGGTCGCGATGACCTGCGGATCGAGCAGTTCGCGCAGCTCCACCCGGCCCAGCAGTTCGGCCAGCAAGACGCTGTCCAGTGACAGCGCCGCCGCGCGTCGCTCGGCCAGCGGGCTGTCGCCTTCGTACATGAACGCCCCGACGTAGCCGAACAACAGCGACGCCGCGAACGGCGACGGCGTGGCGGTCTCGACTTCGAGGACCCGCAGCCGGCGCTGCACCACCCGGTGCATCAGCTCGGTCAGTGCCGGCACGTCGTATACGTCCTGCAGGCATTCGCGCACCGCCTCCAGCACGATCGGGAAATCCGGGTACTTGTGGGCGACGTCGAGCAACTGCGCGGCGCGCTGGCGCTGATGCCACAGCGGCGAGCGCTTTCCCGGATGGCGGCGGGGCAAAAGCAATGCGCGGGCGGCACATTCGCGGAACCGCGACGCGAACAGCGCCGAGCCGCCCACCTCAGCGGTGACGATGGGCTCGATCTCGTCGGCGTCGAACACGAACAGGTCCGCGCCGGGGGCGGCCTCGTCGGTGTCGGGCAGCCGCACGATGATGCCGTCGTCGGAGGCCGTCGGCTTCTCCTCGATGCCGTAGCGCTCGCGCAGCCGACGCGAGACCGCCAACGCCAGCGGCCCGTGCACCCGAAGCCCGTAGGGGGAGTGCAGGATCACCCGCCAGTCGCCGAGCTCATCGCGGAACCGCTCGACGACCAGTGTCGTATCGGAGGGCACCACGCCGGTCGCTTGACGTTGGTCGTCGAGAAGCCGCCACAGGTTGTCGACCGCGTACTCGTCGAAACCCATTGTGCGGCAGCGGGTATCGAACTCGCCGCGGCCCAGCTGGGCCAACTCGCCGGTGAACTGGCCGACCGCGGCGCCGAGTTCGGCGGGCCTGCCCACCCCGTCGCCGCGCCAGAACGGAAGCCGGGCCGGCTGTCCGGGCGCGGGGATCACCAACACCCGGTCGTGGGTGATCTCGGTGATCCGCCAACTGGTCGCGCCCAGCGAGATGACGTCGCCGGGGCGGGATTCGTAGACCATCTCCTCGTCGAGTTCGCCGACGCGCGAGGGCTTCTCCGAATCGGTGGCTAGGTAGACGGTGAACAGGCCGCGGTCGGGGATGGCGCCGCCCGACGTCACCGCGAGCCGCTGCGCACCGGGGCGGGCGGTGAGCGTGCCGGTGTCGCGGTCGTAGACCAGCCGCGGGCGCAACTCGGCGAACTCCGTCGACGGGTACTTTCCCGACAGCAGGTCCAGCGTTGCCTCGAAAGCGCTGCGCGGCAACGTCGCGAACGGGGCGCTGCGCCGCACCGTGTCGAACCACCCATCGGCGTCCAGCGGTTCGAGCGCGCATGCGGCCACCGTGTGCTGTGCCAGCACGTCCAGCGGGTTCGTCGGCACCCGCATGCTCTCGATCTCACCGGCCAGCATGCGCTTGACCGTGACCGCGCAGCCGATCAGATCCGTTCGGTGCTTGGGAAACAGCACGCCCTGCGAGATCTCACCGACCTGGTGGCCGGCGCGCCCGATGCGCTGAAGGCCGCTGGCCACCGACGGCGGCGCCTCGACCTGGATCACCAGATCGACTGCGCCCATGTCGATGCCCAACTCCAGGCTGGAGGTGGCCACCACGGCCTTGAGCCGGCCGCTCTTGAGGTCGTCCTCGACCTGAGCGCGTTGCTCCTTGCTGACCGACCCGTGATGGGCGCGGGCCAGCAGCGTCGGAGCGCCGTACGAGGTGCCGCTGCCCATCAACTGGGCGGGCGCGCCGCCGCCGACGTGGCGATTGTGCGCGTCGGGCACCGCGTCGCTGCCCTCACGAGCGGTGGGCTCAGAGCGTTCGGCGGAGATCTCGTTGAGCCGCGAGGTCAGCCGCTCGGCCAGGCGGCGCGAGTTGGCGAACACGATCGAGCTGTTGTGCGCCTCGATCAGGTCGACGATGCGGTGTTCGACGTCGGGCCAGATGGTGTTGTTCTCGAGGTTGGCCATATCGGGCACCGGCACCTGCACCGAAAGGTCGAACGTCTTGGCCGCGGCCGGCGCGACGATCGTCGTGCGCCGCTGGCCGGACAAGAACCGCGCGACCTCCTCGGGCGGGCGCACGGTCGCGGACAGCCCGATGCGTTGCGCGGGCTTGTCGGTGAGCTGATCGAGCCGTTCCAGCGACAGCGCCAGGTGCGCACCGCGTTTGGTGGCCGCGACGGCGTGCACCTCGTCGACGATCACGGTCTGCACCTCGGCAAGCGTTTCGCGGGCTGACGACGTCAGCATCAGGAACAGCGATTCCGGCGTCGTGATCAGGATGTCGGGCGGGTGCACGATCAGCTCACGGCGTTGTTTGGGCGGGGTGTCCCCGGAGCGCACGCCGACGGTGATGTCGGGTGCGGACGCCCCGCGCCGTTCGGCGATCCGGCCGATGCCGGTCAGCGGGGTGCGCAGGTTGCGCTCGACGTCGACGGCCAGCGCCTTGAGCGGGGATACGTACAGCACCCGCGTGCCCGCTCCGGGCCGGCGCGGTTGGGATACCGCCAACCGGTCGATGGCCCACAGGAACGCCGCGAGCGTCTTACCCGACCCGGTCGGCGCGATGACCAGGGTGTTGTCGCCGTCGGCGATCGCCGCCCAGGCCTGGGCCTGCGCGGGTGTCGGCTCGGCGAACGTGCCCGCGAACCACTGCCTGGTCAGCTCGCTGAACCGGGACAGCGCGGTGGAGCTCATCTGGCCATCGTGCCAACGAGGTCCGACATTTCTGCGATTTCGGTGTCGTACGTCACGGTGAGGGTGACCAACTACACCGAAATCGCGTCGTGCAGGGATGCGGGGATGCCGGGCACCCGCCGGATCGCGTCGAACAGGGCGTGCGCGCAGGCCTCGGCGACCTGGTCGACGTCGATCGACGGTTCCAGTACGCGCTGACGACACATCTCGAGGGTGAACGCCAACCAGCTGTAGACCCGGATGCGGATGTCGCGCTCGACCTTGGAGTCCAGTTCGACGCCGGTCGCGGCGTGGATGCGCGCGAGGATCCGGTCGGCCTGGCGTTCGTCGTCGTCTTCTGCGATGCCGCGCAGTTCGGGGTCGTGGGGGCCCATCCCGACGTAGGCCGCCCACGCCCCGTGCGGGTGCTGCTCGTCGTAGCGCAGATAGGCCAGCACCGCCTCGCGCAGCTGGTCGAACAGGCTCTGGCCGGGCCTGGCCGGGGTGTTGGTGGCCTCGAAGAGCCGGTCGACCTCGACGCGTACCACCGCGGAAAAGAACGTCCGCTTGTCGGGAAAGTAGTGATACATCAGGGCGCGGGACACCCCTGCACGTTCGGCGATCTCGTCGATGCGGACCTCGTCATAGGGCCGCTGCCCGAACACCTCGGCACCAAGGGCCAGCAATTCGTTGCGTCGGTCGTCGGGGGACAGCCGCCGCCGGGGTTCAGACATACCGCCATGGTAATTGGCACATGTACAACAGGCATCGCACCGATCGTGGCCATCCGGTTCGTCGCGCCCGGCGCGGGTACTCCGACTGTCGGCTCGCCAAATACTACGGAGGAGGGCGAACGGCAGTGGGCTTTCCGGAACAACAACAGTCACCACCGGGTGTGCAGGCGCGGATGGATCCGGTGCCGGATTGCGGCGAAACCAGCTACCGCGGTTCGGGTCGGCTCGAAGGTAAGCGCGCGATCATCACCGGCGGCGACAGCGGGATCGGTCGTGCGGTCGCGATCGCCTACGCCCGCGAAGGCGCCGACGTGCTGATCGCCTACCTCGACGAGGACCAGGACGCCAAGGACGTCGAGCGCTATGTGCGCGAGGCCGGGCGCAAGTGTGTGTTGATGTCCGGTGACCTCTCCGACCCGGCCCAATGCCGCGCGGTGGTCGACAGGGCGGTGCAGGAGTTCGGCGGCATCGATGTGCTCGTCAACAACGCCGCCTACCAGATGACCCACGACACCCTCGAGGAGATCAGCGACGAGGAATGGGACTACACGTTCCGGCTCAACGTCGGCGCCTACTTCTACCTCGTCAAGGCGGCGCTGCCGCACATGGGCGCCGGGGCGTCGATCATCGGCAGTTCCTCGGTGAACTCCGATATGCCCAACCCGAGCTCGCGCCGTATGCGGCGACCAAGGCCGCGATCGCGAACTTCTCGGCCAGCCTAGCGGAGATGTTGGGGGAGAAGGGAATCCGCGCCAACAGTGTCGCTCCCGGTCCCATCTGGACGCCGCTGATCCCATCGACGATGCCGCCGGAGAAGGTCGAGCAGTTCGGGGAGAACACCCCGCTGGGCCGGGCCGGGCAACCGGTCGAACTGGCACCGGTCTATGTGATGCTGGCCTCCGACGAGGCCAGTTACGTGACGGGCGCGCGCATCGCGGTGACCGGCGGGCGGCCCATCCTGTAGCGGTCAGCCGAAGTGCACGCCCTGGGCCAGCGGTAGGTCGCTCGAGTAGTTGATCGTGTTGGTCGCCCTGCGCACGTACGCCTTCCAGGCGTCCGAGCCGGACTCCCTGCCGCCGCCCGTGTGCTTTTCACCGCCGAAAGCGCCGCCGATCTCCGCGCCCGAGGTGCCGATGTTGACGTTGGCGATGCCGCAGTCCGAACCGTCGGCGGCCAGGAACCGCTCGGCCTCCTGGATGTCGCGGGTGAAGATCGCCGACGAAAGACCGTGGGGCACAGCATTGTTCAACGCTACGGCGTCGTCGAATTCGTCGTAGGTGAGCACGTAGAGGATCGGCGCGAAGGTCTCGGTGTGCACCAGCTCGGTCTGCGCGGACATCCGCACCAGCGCGGGCGCGACGTAGTAGGCGTTCTCGCCGAAGTCGTGGCGCTGACCGCCGAACACCTCACCGCCGTCACGGCGCGCCTGCTCCAGGGCGCGAACCATGTCGCGGTAGGCGGTCTCGTGGATCAGCGGGCCGACCAGCGTGCCGTCGGCGGCCGGATCACCGATCGGCAATTGCGGGTAGGCGGACAAAATCCGCGCCACCGCCACGTCGGCGATCGACGAGTGCACGATCAGCCGCCGGAGCGTGGTGCACCGCTGACCGGCGGTGCCCGCGGCCGAGAACACGATCGCGCGTACCGCGAGCTCGAGGTCGGCCGACGGCGTCACGATCGCGGCGTTGTTTCCGCCGAGTTCCAGCAGCGCCTTGCCGAACCGCTGCGCCACCCGCGGCCCCACCTGTCGGCCCATCCGCACCGAACCGGTGGCCGACAACAGCGCCACCCGCGGGTCGTCGACGAGGCGCGCGCCGACCTCACGACCGCCCAGGACGAGCCGGCTGACCTCCGGCGGGGCGCCCACGTCGGCGGCGGCCCGCTCCAGCAGCGCCTGGCAGGCAACCGCGGTCAGCGGGGTCAGCTCGGAGGGTTTCCACACCACGGTGTCACCGCACACCAGCGCGATCGCGGCGTTCCACGACCACACCGCCACGGGAAAGTTGAACGCCGTGATGACGCCGACCACCCCGAGCGGATGCCAGGTCTCCATCAGCCGGTGCCCGGGCCGCTCCGAGGCGATGGTCTTGCCGTACAGCTGCCGTGACTGGCCGACGGCGAACTGGCAGATGTCGATCATCTCCTGCACCTCGCCGAGCGCCTCGGACGTGATCTTTCCGGCCTCCACGGTGACCAGCGTCGCCAGATCGTCCTTGTGCTCGACGAGCAGTTCGCCGAGCCGGGCCACCAGCGCGCCGCGCACCGGGGCGGGCGTGCTGCGCCACACCGTAAACGCCTGTGCCGCTTGCGCAATGGCGGCATCGGCTTGTTGCGGCGTCGTCTCCGGGATGCTGAACAGCACGTCGCCGGTGATCGGTGTGCTCGCGGGCAGACCGTGCGCGCCCGGCGCGCCGAGTTCGACGGCTGCGCCGATGGTGGCCAGCGCGTCACGCACCTTTGCGCTCAGCTGCGCGCCGGTGGGAAGCGCAGCGGTTCGGGTGTTGGTCATGTCGCCGCCTTCAGTTGGTTTCGTGGGAACGGTGTGCAGATCGCGGGCACGGCCTCCGATACAGTGCCGCCATGGGTGAACCCGACGAACACCCGCGCGCGCCGGTCCCGCTCGACGACATCGACCGGGTTCTGGTCCGCGAGTTGGTCGCCGACGGTCGCGCGACGCTGGCCCATCTGGCCGCCACCGCGGGCCTGTCGGTGTCTGCCGTACAGGCGCGGGTGCGACGGCTGGAGGCGCGGGGCGTCATCACCGGATACCAGGCCCGGCTCGACCCCGAAGCGGTCGGACACCAGCTGTCGGCGTTCGTCGCCATCACCCCTCTCGATCCGTCCCAACCCGATGATGCGCCCGCGCGGCTCGAACACATACCGGCGATCGAGGCCTGCCACTCGGTGGCCGGCGAGGAGAGTTACGTGCTGCTGGTGCGCGTCGACTCGGCGCGCGCGCTCGAAGACCTGCTTCAACAGATCCGCACCACGGCCAACGTGCGCACCCGAAGCACGGTCATCCTGCAGACGTTCTACGACGGACGCCAGCACGTCCCGTAGTCGCCCCCCTGCGTGACAGGAAAATATACGGTGTGAAGTCATCATAGACATAAAATATACGTTAAGATCAGGGCATGACCGCTGTCTTGACGCCACGCGACGTCGCACCGCGCGATGTGCACCAAGTGTTGGCGCGCAGCATGCTGACCGACGGTTTCGACCTCGTGCTCGACCTCGAACGTTCAGCGGGTTCCTGTCTGGTCGACGCCCGCACCGGCGCGCGCTACCTCGACATGTTCACGTTCTTCGCATCCTCGGCGCTCGGCATGAACCACCCCGCCCTGACCGACGTGCAGATCCGCGCCGAGCTGATACAGGCCGCGGTGAACAAACCCAGCAACTCCGACGTCTACACCGTGCCGATGGCGCGGTTCGTCGACACCTTCGTCCGGGTGCTCGGCGACCCCGCGCTGCCGCACCTGTTCTTCATCGACGGCGGCGCGCTGGCCGTCGAGAACGCGCTGAAGGTGGCGTTCGACTGGAAGAGCAGGCGCAACGAAGCCCGCGGTATCGATGCCAGCTTGGGCGCCAAGGTGTTACATCTGACCGGCGCGTTCCACGGCCGCAGCGGGTACACGCTCTCGCTGACCAACACCGACCCGAACAAGGTCGCCCGATTCCCCAAGTTCGACTGGCCACGCATCGACGCCCCCGTCCTGCGCCGGGACGCCGACATGGCTGCGGTGGAAGCACATTCGCTCGCCCAAGCCCGGGCGGCATTCGAAGCCAACCCGCACGACATCGCCTGCTTCATCGCCGAGCCGATCCAGGGTGAAGGTGGCGACCGGCATATGCGGCCGCAGTTCTTCACGGCGATGCGCAAACTGTGCGACGAGTTCGACGCCTTGTTGATCTTCGACGAAGTGCAGACCGGGTGCGGCCTCACCGGAACCGCTTGGGCCTACCAGCAACTGGGCGTGACGCCCGACATCGTGGCGTTCGGCAAGAAGACCCAGGTGTGCGGGATCATGGCGGGTCGGCGGGTCGACGAGGTGGCCGACAACGTCTTCGTGGTGAGCTCGCGGCTCAACTCCACCTGGGGCGGCAACCTCGTCGACATGGTCCGGGCACGGCGCGTCCTGGAAATCATCGAAGCCGACCAGTTGATCACGCGGGCGGCCCATACCGGCGGGTACCTGCTGGATCGGCTGAAGGACCTGGCCGAGGAGTTTTCCGGCGTGGTGCTCGACGTGCGCGGGCGCGGTCTGATGTGCGCGTTCAGCCTGCCGTCCGCAGCGCAGCGCGATGCCCTGCTGCGTGGGCTGTGGGAACGCCGGGTGATCGTATTGGCGACCGGGCCCGACGGGGTGCGGTTCCGTCCGGCGCTGACGGTCACGTGCGATGAGATCGACGCCGCGATCCACGCCGTGCGCGATGCCCTCAGCTGATCTCCGTCGGCGCTGCGGGCGCCGTGAGCCGGCGTATCTCCGCGGGCAACCGGCGTAGCTCTGCACCGCCGATCAGCTCACACCCGTGCAACGCCGCGAGTTTGCGTGCCGCAGGGGTGAACTCGTTGTTGGTGACCACCATGGTCTTGGCGCAGTCCTGCATCGGTGCGCCCGCCACCACCTCCTGCACCGCGGCGGTGCCGACGGGCCGTGACTGGCGCTTGCACTGGATGGCCAACCGGTTGGGCCGCTTCCCGACGATGATGTCGACGCCCCAGTCGCCGGTCAGTGACGTCATGATCACCGGCAGCCCGCAGGAGCGGGCGATCCGCGCGACGTGGTCTTCGAACTCGGTGCCGGACATGGCCTCCGCCGGATCTGCGGCGGACCGCAGCCCCGTGAACGTGCCCGCGAGGAACGACGGCGCCGCGGCCAGAACAAGCGGTGCGGCCACACCGACGGCAATGCTCCAGCCGACGTCGAGGCCGAGCAGGTACGCGGCGGCGCCCGAGGCGACGCCGATGAGCAGGTACACCTTGAACCGCACAGCCGCATCGTAGGCGTGCGCACCGACGTCCCCGGTTGTCCACATTGCGAAGTGTTGCGTGGCCGCAATGTCTGCTCGCCGAAGCAGGGTTAATCTTCCAGGCATGGCTGATGAGTCGGTCGAGTTAGACGGGCAAACCTCCGTCGAGCACGCCCTCGCGGGCGGGGACCCCCAACGGGTCGGTTGGTTCCGCTTCTATTTCGCCGACGAGCGCTGGGAATGGTCACCGCAGGTGCAACGGATGCACGGATACGACCCCGACACCGTCGAGCCGACCACCGATCTCGTGTTGTCGCACAAGCATCCAGACGATTACGGTCAGGTCGCCGCGACGCTCGAGGAGATCAAGCGGACCGCGGGCGCCTTCTCCACCCGCCATCGGATCATCGACACCCGCGGCCAGACCCATCACGTCGTTGTGGTCGGAGACCAGATCTTCGACGATGCCGGCGCCGTGGTCGGCACCCACGGGTTCTACGTGGACGTCACGCCGGCGATGACCGAGCGGCAGAACAGGATGGTCACTGCGGCGGTCGCGGAGATCGCCGAGGCGCGCGGGGTGATCGAGCAGGCCAAGGGCATGTTGATGCTGGTCTACCGGATCAGCGCCGAATCGGCGTTCGAACTGCTCAAGTGGCGTTCGCAGGAGACCAACACCAAGCTCAGAACGCTGGCCCAGCAAATCGTACGGGACTTCCTGGAGTTGCACTATGACGAAGTCCTACCGCCCCGGTCCAACTACGACAGGCTGCTGCTGACCGCGCATAATCGCGTCGAATCCTGAGGTTTATCCGGCTCGCGCGCGGGAATATCCTCCGCGTCATCGGGGGCACGGCGGACAGGGAAACCGGGGAGAAGCGAGCAGTGCATCAGAGTCCTGGCGAATTGCGGCGCATCGATTCGAGTGCGCGCGACGCGGTCCGTTTCGCGGTGGTGGTGGGGGTCGTCGCGGTGGCGTTCCTGATCACCGCCGCCGTCTGGGTGAGCACGTGCTCGGGAGCGACGGCCGACACCGTGGCCTGCGGCGCACCGCAGCGCGCGGTGCTGGCGTTGGGTGCGCCCGCCATCTTGCTGATCGGCGCGTTGCGCGCGTTCTTCCGCACGTATCGGGCATGGCGTACGCACGAGCCCTTCTGGGCCTGGCAAGGCGCCGGCTGGTTCCTGTTGACGCTGATGTTGTTGGTGGTCACGATGAGCTTGCCGGCGGTGGCCGGGCCCACGGTGTTCGGACTGTGAGCGCGCCGGCGAGCGCCCCGCGGCCGCTTACCGCGGTGGCGCTGGTGTGCAGCCTCAAACCCCGCCCCGCACCGTCGAGCAGCGAGTTGATGGCCGAGCACGTTTGCGAGCACCTCCGCAGCGCCGGCGTACAAACCGAAATCCTGCGGTGCGCGGACTACGCGATATCGCCCGGCGTGGAAGCCGACATGGGCGACGGCGACGAATGGCCACAGCTCCGGCAGAAGCTGATCGACGCCGACATCGTGGTGCTGTCCACCCCGGTGTGGGTCGGCCATCCGTCCAGCATCGCCCAGCGCGTGCTGGAGCGCCTCGACGCCGAGCTGTCCACCACCGACGACGCCGGACGGCCGGTCATGGTCGGCAAGGTGGCGGTGGTCGCGGTCGTCGGCAACGAAGACGGCGCGCACAAGATCATCGCGGACATGTTCCAGGGGCTCAACGACATCGGCTTTTCCATCCCGGCCCAGGGCGGCACCTACTGGACCGGGGAAGCCATGCAGTCCACGGACTACAACGACCTGGACGAGGTGCCCGAACCGGTGGCCAAGACCACCGCGGCCGTGGCGCGCAACGCCGCCCACCTCGCCAGGGTGCTGCGCGATGATCAATATCCGCCTTACCAGTGACATCGGCGGTTTCTTTCCCAGCCCAGTCGGGTAGTTCTAGCCGGGAGAGGAGTAGCCATGAAGAGCCCGAACGACCCCGTCGACCATTCCCGGACGACGCGTCCGCATGCCGGCGAGACCATGAAGGACAACAAGAACCTGCCGGCGCTCATCGTGCTCGGCCTTGCGCTTGTCGCCTTCGTCGCAGCCCTAGCCGCGCACGCCACCACCCACCACAGCGTGGGCGTCACGCTGGGCTGCATTTCCGCAGGCCTGTTCATCGTGTCGCTTGGCTGGTTCGCGGTCGAGCACCTGCGCGTACGCAAGATCGAAGACCGTTGGTACGCCGAGCATCCCGACGCACAACGTCAACGACCCAGCAGTTAGCCAACACAGAAAAGAGGCCCAGCCGGATCTCCGGCTGGGCCTCTTCTCGTGATGTCAGCGCTGCTCGGACTCCTGGCGCTCTTCGGCGGCGCGGGCGCCGCCACGGGCCGCCTCGGCCTCGGCTTCCTTCTTGGCCGCGTTTTGCTGAGCGTCGGCCTTGTCCTGCTGAGCCTTGCCCTCACGAACCATGTCGTCACGGCCGGTCACGGTGCCGACCGTTTCCTTGGCCTTGCCCTTGACGTCCTCGACGGCGCCTTTGATGCCCTCTTGCGGGCCGCTGTTCTTCTCTGTCATTGGTCGCCTTTCCGCTATTGCAGTGGATCGGTCTTGCCCACTTCTTGGGCCGAACCGCGGAGTCTCCCCACGCAAACCGTGGGGTTCCCTGGCGGTCGACGGGCTAAACGCGGGGGTATCGGAGCCGCGTCGACTGGGTACTCCCGGTGAAGGCCGCGCGTCGGCCGTGACCGCCATCGATCGGAGTAACCTTGCGTATCAAGACACTTGGGGCGGCCGCAGCCGCCGTCACCGCGACGGCTCTGGTCGGCGGCGCGTCCACGGGCCGCAACCCGCAGTCACGGTGGTTCAACAAGCTGCGCAAGCCGCCGTACCAACCGCCGAGCAGCGTGTTCCCGGTGGTGTGGCCGCTGCTGTACACCGACATCGCGCTGGTCTCGGCGAAGGCACTCGACGACAGCGACGACACCCGGCGTAAGGCGTACACCGCAGCGTTGTCGGTCAACTTGCTGCTCAACGCCGGCTGGTCCTGGATCTTCTTCAGCCAACGCCGGCTGGGACTGGCCGCGGTGACCGCGGCCGCCCTGACGGCGAGCAGCGCCGACTTGACCCGACGGGCGACGGCGGTCAGCGGCAAGAGCGCGCTGGCCCTGACGCCCTACCCGGCGTGGTGCGCGTTCGCTACCGCGCTGTCCACCCACATCTGGCTCCTCAATCGGCATCGATGATGCGATAGCCGTTGCACGAAAACAGCTTTCGGGGGATCGGCCAAATCGGCGGGCGGCCCGCCGCGCAGGCCCCGGGGTGAGAGATCGGCGCGGTGAGCGCTCGGCGGTTCGTTTTACCTCGAAGTGGGTAGTGAACGAACGCCGGACGAGAAAAAGGACGAACCTTGAGCGTAGGTGACGGACAGACGTGCGCCCTTGCCTCGGCGCCCCTGTCGTCGGCCTCGTGGCGCGCAGACGTGCGCGACGCCGTCTCGGATGCGGTGACCGGGTTCGTCGCCGAGCGTGGCGCCGACCAGCTCGGGAAGACCGGCGTCGAAATCACCGGCGACATCCTGTTGCGCTTTCTCACCGGCGGAAAATGCCTGCGTTCGACGTTCACGTACCTGGGCTGGCTGTGCGGCCGAGACGAGGACCCCGCCGCGCTGCGGGCCGCGGCCAGCATGGAACTGCTGCACGCGTTCGCGCTGCTGCAGGACGACGTCATGGACGGATCCACCTTGCGCCGCGGACATCCGGCCGCTCACGTCGCGTTCGCGTGCTGGCATCGCGAGCGCGGGATGACCGGATCGCCCGACCGGTTCGGTGAGTCGGCCGCCGTGCTGCTGGGCGACCTGTGCCTGGTGTGGGCCGAGCAGATGCTGCGGGAAAGCGGCGTGGCGGCCGCGGCGCTGTCCCGCGCCTGGCCGCGATACGACGCGATGCGCACCGAACTCGCCGTCGGCCAGTTCGCCGACCTCGTCAACGACGCGGGCGGCTTTCCCAGCTGGGAACAGGTGCTCGACGTGTCACGACGCAAGTCGGGCAACTACACGGTGCGCCGGCCCCTCGAGATCGGCGCCGCGCTGGCCGGATGCGGCCACGGTGTGCTGACCGCGCTCTCCGTGTATGGCGAGGCGATCGGCGAAGCGTTCCAGATGCGCGATGACCTGCTGGGGGTCTTCGGAGCCCCGGCGGTGACCGGCAAGCCGTCCGGGGTCGACCTGTCCGAGCACAAGGCCACCAGCGTCGTGGTGTCGGCCTACCACCTCGCCGATCCCTCGTTGCGCCGCGAGCTCGCCGCGCTGATGTGCGCAGCCGATCTCGGCGAAGCCGATATCCGCCGGTGGCGGCGGCTGATCGCGCAGACGGGAGCGGTTGAGTCGATCGAGCAGATGATCGACGAGCGGGTGTGCCGGGCCCTGCAGGGCATCCAGATACCGCATATCAGTGAGTCGGTGCGAAAAGCGTTGGCCGACATGGCCGCAACCTGCACCACGCGAGCGGCGTGAGAAGCGAGGGCAGGTGTCGGGTATGCGAACAGTCCAGGGTAGTTGCGATCACGTCGTCGTGGTCGGCGCCGGGCTGGCCGGGTTGTCGGCGGCGCTGCAACTGGCGGGCAGGGGCCGGGCGGTCACCGTCGTCGAGCGCGGTGTGCACCCAGGCGGCCGGGTCGGCCGCATGGACGTCGACGGATACCGGCTGGACACCGGCCCGACCGTGCTGACCATGCCCGACATCATCGAGGACGCTTTCGCCGCCGTCGGCGAGTCCATGGCCGACCGGCTGGACCTGATGCCGGTGCGGCCCGGCTACCGTGCGTCGTTCGCCGACGGCAGCGGCCTCGACGTGCACAGCGACCCGGGCGCGATGGCCGCCGAGGTGGAGCGGTTGGCCGGCGCGGGCGAGGCCGAAGGCTATCTGCGGCTGCGTGACTGGCTCACCCGGCTGTACCGCGTGGAGTTCGACGGGTTCATCGCGGCCAACTTCGACTCACCGCTGTCGCTGCTGACCCCGCAGTTGGCGCGGCTGGCCGCCATCGGCGGCTTCCGGCGCTGGGACCGCATGGTGCGTCGGTTCATCTCCGACGAACGGTTGCGACGCGTTTTCACCTTCCAGGCCCTCTACGCCGGTGTGCCGCCGCGGCGGGCGCTGGCCGTCTATGCCGTCATCGCCTACATGGACACCATCTCCGGTGTCTACTTTCCCCGTGGCGGCATGCGGGCGCTGCCCGATGCGCTGGCCGCCGCGGCCGCCGATGCCGGCGTCGAATTCCGCTACGGCTCGGCGGTTTCGAGTCTGGAGCGCCACAGCGACCGGGTGACGGCGGTGCACACCGACGCCGGTGAGCGGGTTCCGGCCGACGCGGTGGTGCTGACCACCGAACTACCCGACACCTACCGCCTGCTCGGGCGCACCCCGCGGCGGCTGCTGCGGTTGCGTGCCGCGCCGTCCGCGGTGGTCGCGCATGTGGGGTGCCGGGCGGTACCCGACGACACGGCAGGCACCGGGCACCACACCGTCGTCTTCGGCAGGTCGTGGGACCAGACCTTCCGCGACATCATCGACGACGGGCGCGTGATGAGTGACCCGTCCCTGTTGGTGACACGCCCGACCGCCAGCGATCCGAGCCTGGCACCCGCGGGCCGAGATCTGCTCTACATCCTGGCTCCAGCACCGAACACCGTTGTGGGCGACGTCGACTGGGTCAAACAAGGGGACGCGTACGTCGGTGAGATGCTCGACTCGGTCGTCAACCGGCTTCCGCAGCTGGGCGTCGACACCGAAATCCTGCACGCGGTCGACCCCGCCGGGTGGGAGCGGCAGGGCATGGCTGCGGGCACCCCGTTCGCGCTCGCGCACACCTTCGCCCAGACGGGCCCGTTCCGTCCGGCCAACGTTGTGCGCGGCATCGACAACGTCGTGCTCGCCGGATCCTCGACGGTGCCCGGCGTCGGCGTACCGACAGCGCTGTTGTCCGGTCGGCTGGCTGCCGACCGGATCACCGGGATGCCTTCCCGGCACAGGAAATCACAGGTGGTGCAGACATGATCAGTTCCGAGCTTGATGCCGCGGGCGTACGAGATCCGGCGCTGCGCGATGCGTATCTATGCTGCCGCCGGCTCAACGCCGAACACGGGCGCACCTTCTTTCTGGCCACCCGCCTCCTTGCCCCCGAACAACGGCCTGCCGTCCACGCGTTGTACGGATTCGCCCGACGCGCCGACGACATCCTCGATGACTTCGACCCGAGCCTGACCGCGGCCGAGCGGGCCGACCGGCTGCAACATCTGGCCACCCAGCTGTTCTCACGCATGGTCTCCGAGCGCCCCGCCACCGACGACGACGATCCCGCGCTGTCCGCGGTAGTGGACAGCGCCCGCAAGTACGACATTCCGTGGGAGCTGTTCGACGATTTCCTGAACTCGATGCGGATGGACCTGACCGTCACCGAATATGCGAACCGGGCCGCGCTCGACCGCTACATGCACGGCTCCGCGGAGGTGATCGGCC
Source organism: Mycolicibacterium holsaticum DSM 44478 = JCM 12374 (assembly GCF_019645835.1). Lineage (NCBI taxonomy): Bacteria > Bacillati > Actinomycetota > Actinomycetes > Mycobacteriales > Mycobacteriaceae > Mycobacterium > Mycolicibacterium holsaticum. The sequence goes on along the minus strand of NZ_CP080998.1, from coordinate 4,101,949 downwards.
TGCAGTTGCTGCCTGTGCTCGGCACGGTCGGCCCGCGCGAGGAAGCCGCGCCGTATGCCGCCGCCCTCGGGAAAGCCTTTCAGCTCACCAACTTTCTGCGCGATGTCGACGAAGACCTGCAGCGCGGCCGGGTTTATCTTCCCGCGGACGAGTTGGCCGCCCACCACGTCGACCGCGACGTGCTGTCGTGGTGTCACGATCACCGCCGTACCGATGTGCGGGTGCGCCGCGCGCTGGTCGAACAACACGCCACCACCAGGCGCACCTACGAATACGCGCAGCAGGGCATTGCGATGCTGGCGCCGCGGTCGAGGCCGTGCATCTCGGCGGCGCTGACGCTGTACTCACAGATCCTGGACCGCATCGAAGCTCTCGACTACGCGATCTTCAGCCAACGCGCCACGGTCGGCAACGCCCGCCGCGTCCGGGTCGCGGCGGCGGGCCTGCTCAAGGCGTGGCGCGCCCGGCTAGCTGAGAACAGGTCCTAGCCGTGGACCGGTGGAACTACCTGCTGGTATTGGCCGCCTGCCTGGCGATCACCGCACCGCTGGAGCTGTTCGGCGCCGGGGTCTACCGGCGGGCGTGGCGGGCTGCCGCGGCGATCCTGCCGGTGGCGGCGGTGTTCATCGTCTGGGACGTCGTGGCCATCCTCGCGCAGGTCTGGACCTACAACCCGGCCTACCTCACCGGTGTCGATCTGGCAGGCATCCTTCCGCTGGAGGAACTACTGTTCTTCATCGTGATTCCGCTGTGCGGGTTACTCACCTACAACGCCGTCGACACCATCTTGCGACGGTCGAAACGCAAGTCGGTGCGTCAGCGATGACGGGCCTCGGCTATACGCTGCCCGCCGTGCTGGCGGTGGTGGCGGTGTGCGTGTGGGAGGTCGCGGTCCTGCGCACCGGGTTGTTTCGGCGGCCTGCGTACTGGTTGTCCATGGCGATCGTGACCGGGTTCCAGGTCCCGGTGGACGGGTGGCTGACGAAACTGAGCGCACCGATCGTGCTGTACGACGAGCACCACACCAGCGGTATCCGGTTCCCCTTCGACATTCCGGTTGAAGATTTCCTGTTCGGTTGGGCGTTGGTCACCGCGGTGCTGCTGTTGTGGGAACGCCAGCGGTTGAGTGACCGCCGAGAGGAGGATGCGGCGTGAGCCAGACGAGCGACGTACCAGCGGCATTCGACGCGGCGGCCGCGACCTACGACAAACTGGTCGACGCCAACCCCGGATACCACAACCACCTTGAACTGTCGGCGCGGCGAATGCTGCTGCCCGACAACGGGGTAGGTTTACGGCTGCTCGACGCCGGATGTGGCACCGGCGCTTCCACCGCGGCGTTGCTGCGCGTCGCGCCGCAGGCCGAGATCGTGGCCGTCGACGGTTCGGCGGGCATGCTGGCCGAGGCCGACGCCAAGCGGTGGCCGTCGTCGGTGCGGTTCGTACACAGCCGCATCGAGAACCTCGCGCACGCCGGTGTCGAAGGCCCGTTCGACGGCATCTTCGCCGCATACCTGCTGCGTAACCTCGCCGACCCGGACGCTCAACTGCAAGCGTTCCTGGCGCTGCTGAAGCCGGGCGGCACCCTGGCCGTGCACGAGTACTCCGTGCGCGACTCCCGCTTCGCCACGGCCGTCTGGAACACGGTGTGTACGACGATCATCATCCCCAGCGGCAAGCTGCGCACCGGCGACGCGTCGCTGTACAGATACCTGCGACGTAGCGTCAACCGATTCGACGGTGCATCGGCATTCCGGAACCGCCTGCGCGTCAACGGCTTCACCGAGGTACGCAGTCAGACCATGCCCGGTTGGCAACACAACATCGTGCACACTTTCCTGGCAAGGGCCTGCCCATGACCGATCCGCGGCGCGTCACGCACACCGGCCCGGCAGGCCTGGACCACGCAGGTGCACTGGCCACCACGCCCACCGTTGTGGTCGTCGGCGGCGGCATCGCGGGCTTGGCCGCGGCCACCGGCCTGGCTGAACGCGGCGTCAGCGTCGACCTGGTCGAACGAGAGCCCTATTTGGGGGGCCGGGTCGGCGGATGGTCGGACACCCTGGACGACGGTACCGCGGTCGCGATGAACCGAGGCTTCCACGCCTTCTTCCGCCAGTACTACAACCTGCGAAAGCTGTTGGGCCGCATTGATCCCCAGCTGTCGATGCTGACACCCGTGCAGGACTACCCGCTGGTCGACGCACATGGTCGCCGAGACACCTTCCGCGGGCTGCCGCGCACCCCGCCGTTCAACGCGCTGGCGTTCGCCATGCGCAGCCCCACGTTCCGGTTGCGCGACCTGATGCGGCTCGACGCTCGTGCTGCCGCGCCGCTGGCGGCCGTGTCGGTACCCGAGACCTACCACCGCCTCGACCACGTCGACGCCGACACGTTCCTGCGTGCGATCAACTTTCCCGAGGCCGCACGGCATCTGGCGTTCGAGGTGTTCTCCAGAAGCTTCTTCGCCAACCCCGCCGAACTGTCGGCGGCCGAACTGGCCACCATGTTCCACATCTACTTCCTCGGCTCCAGCGAAGGCCTCGTCTTCGACGTCGCGACCGCGAACTTCGATGTCGCGCTGTGGTATCCGCTGCGCAGGTACCTGCAGTCACACGGCGTTCGCTTCCACACCGGTGCGGCGGTGACCCAGGTGTGCGCCGGCACGCGGTTCGCGGTCCGCTGTGATTCCGGCGCCACCCTGGATGCCGACGGCGTGGTCCTCGCGACCGACGTGGCCGGGCTGCAACGCATCGTCGACAGCTCACCCGAGCTGGGAAACCAGCTGTGGCGCAAGCAGCTGACCGCGCTACACACCGCGCCGCCGTTCGTGGTCCATCGGCTGTGGCTGGATGGGCCGGTCCGATCCGATCGGCCGGCGTTTCTGGGCACCGGCGGACTGCCACCGCTGGACAATGTGAGCGTGCTCGAACGGTACGAACAACAGGCCGCCGACTGGTGCGCCTGTACCGGCGGTTCGGTGGTCGAACTGCACGCATACGCCGCCGAGGAACCCGACCTCGGGGAGCGACTCGTCAAACGGCTACACGAGCTGTATCCGGAGACCAGCCAGATGCGGGTGGTCGGCGAACGGGTCCTGTGTCACAACGACTGTCCGCGCTTTGCCCCCGGCGACTTCGCCACCCGCCCCGGTGTCACCACGCCTCTTGACGGGCTGGTGCTGGCCGGTGACGGCATCCGCATCGACCTGCCGGTGGCCCTGATGGAACGCGCCGCAACGACGGGATGGGCGGCGGCCAACCGCCTGCTGGAGCGGTTCGGCATCACGGGGCACACCCTGCACACCGTGCCGGTGCACGGACGCTCGGCGGTCCTGCGCCGCCTTGCCTCGAGGGAAAGGGGCATCAGCGATGAGCGTGCTGGCTGAGATGCGATCGAAACTGTCGAAAACCTGGCCTTTTGAGCTGCTTCCGCCGTCGCGGTGGTCGGCGCAGCGGCCCACGTACCGCGACGCGGCCCCTGCCGTCATCGGCGCTGCGTTGCGGCGCTCACAGGCCCGGCCCAGCGGTAACTGGTATGCGTTCGGCGCCAGCGAGAGCATTCGCACCCGTCCGGTGGGTGCGGTCGTCGCCGGAAACGAGCTGGTGGCTTGGCGCGGGGCCGACAGCACCTTGCATGTCGGCCCGGGCGCCTGTCCGCATCTGGGCGCCGACCTGTCGACCGGAAAGGTCGACGACGGTGTGCTGGTCTGCTCCTGGCACGGGCTGCGACTGTCAGGCGGGTGCCAGTTGGGTTGGGCCCCGTACCCCGCATACGACGACGGTGTGCTGGCGTGGGTGCGCCTCGACGCCGTCGGCAGGCAGACGCCGACCGAGTCGCCGGTGGTTCCCGAACGTCCCGACGGAGCCCGGATGCACGCCGTCACCCGCCTCGTCGGCACGTGCGAACCACGTGACGTCATCGCGAACCGGATGGATCCGTGGCACGGCTCCTGGTTCCACCCGTACTCGTTCACCAAGCTCGATGTGCTGTCGAGCCCACCGGCGAGCGGTGAAGTGTGCGAAACCTCGGACCGTTTCCTGGTTGCGGTGACCTTCCGGATCGGCCGGCTCGGCGTCCCGGTGGTTGCCGAGTTCACCAGTCCCGAGCCACGGACCATCGTGATGCGGATCGTCGACGGGGAGGGCTGCGGAAGTACCGTGGAAACGCACGCCACCCCACTGGGAAACGGACCCGACGGGCTGCCGCGCACCGCGGTGATCGAAGCCGTCATCGCCCACTCCGACCGCCCGGGTTTCGCGCATGCCGTGCGCGGCGCGCCGTTGGTCACACCTTTCATGCGGCGGGCCGCGACCCGGCTATGGCGCGACGACTTGGCTTACGCGGAACGGCTTTTCGCGCTGCGGCACTCGGCCCTCAACCCCAACGGCGATCCGCGCGCGTAGCGGCATCCAGCAGGGGCACCTGCTCGGCCGCCCACGGGCTGATCGACCACGACAGTGCAGCGGCAGACCGCAGCTCGTGCCAGGGCACCCATCGCCACTCCATGACCTCGTCCGGATCGACCTGCACGGCTTGTGCGGTGCGGGCGTAGAACACCGGACATATCTCGTTCTCCACGGTGCCGTCGGCCGCCACCGCCCGGTAGCGAAACTCCGGCAACACGCATTCCAACGCGTCCAACGACAGGCCGAGTTCTTGGCGGGCGCGCCGTCGCACCGCCTCGACGACCGGCTCGCCGGGCGCCGGGTGCCCGCAGAACGAGTTCGACCACACGCCCGGCCACGTCAACTTGCCCAGCGCACGCCGCGTCAACAGGACCCGATCGTCGGCGTCGAACACATAGCAGGAGAACCCGAGATGCAGCGGCGTCGCACGGTGATGGACCACCGATTTCGCCGCGCTGCCCACTTCCCGCCCGGCTTCGTCAAGCAATACCACCAGGTCATCGCTGGCAGCGACCGTCAGCTCCGTCACAACCTAGTTCTACCCGTCGGCGCGAAAACAATGCCTTTGCTCAGATGCAATCCGGTGCGTAATGGGTATCAAACGTTGTATGACGGAGCCGCAGACACAGAGCCGACGCCCCGAGGGTGTGGACGACGCGACGGTGGAGGCCGTCGGCAAGGTGTCGGAGGCATTGGAATGCGTCGAACGCGCCCGCGGGGAGCTGTATTCGTTTCACCAGCTGATGGGTCATGCCGACTTGTTGCTCGGCGAGGCGTGCGACAAGTTGCGAGGAGCAGGCCACGACGGCGTTGCCGAGCGACTGGAGACCGAAATCGTGGGCCGAAACGTCCTGTACGGCCGGTGGACCTTTCAGGTCGTCGAGGAGTTCGACGATCACTACTGGTCGGTATTCCGCCGACACGAGCGCGATGTGCGTGACGAACTGCAGGGCGGTGCGCGCCACGTCTTCGAGGAGGAGATGAAGGAGCGCCGCCGCACCGACGGCCGCCGCGGCCACGAACGCCGGCCGTGACGGTGGGTGGCGCACCGGTCAGCCGGATCGAGCCCGCAGCGCCGCCGAGTACCTGGTGTATCCCTTGCGCAGCGTGACGTGGTCGGTGCTCAACCTGGCGACATCTTCCCAGCCGGCAAGGAACGTTCCTCGATGCCCCCAACGCAACAGTGCGGCAATCGCTTTCGGGCCGTCGATATCGATGCGTTCGTAGCCCAGAAATGATGCCCTGCTGTGCGGGCTGATGATCAGGCCGAGCACCCGTGGTGTCGGCGGGTCCTGCGAGGGATCGCCTGCGACGGTCAGTCGTATGTCGACGACGGTGCCCACCGGATGCGAACCCGCATCTATCACCCGCAGCCCCAGGAGTTCACTCAGCCGCATGTCGGCCTCCCGGTATGTGTTTGATGATGTGGTCCCGAAGCCATCGCTCCACCCACCCGACGTCGAACCGCATGTCGGTGGGTTTCAGCTTCACAGTGATGCCGACGGAATGAACAAGGCGCCAAGGGATCTCCTGAAGGTGTGAACGCGGTGGGGTGCCGCCGAAGATGCGGGTGGCCACCACCTTTCCGGACAGCAGGGCGGTCACTTGGGGCGCCTCGGAACCTATTGCGATGTCGTCGTCGAGGTCGATGCCGGACAACTCCAGATCGTCGACGATGCCGATCGGGTCCTCGTCGGCGTCGACGAGTTGACGGTCCAACAACTGCAGGCGCGCGTCGAGGGAGTTGCCGCGGTGTCGCTTGACCGGTAGGTCGGTGCGGTCGGTCATTGCCCGGCCCCTGTGACGATCATCAGCGGTATCGCCGTCAGCGAAGCCGCCAGGATGATGACGAGGTACGCCGTGCCCAGCGCGTTGAGTACTTTGCCGTTGGTCCGTTCGCCCATGTAGGCGGGATCGTTGGCGACAACCAGAATCGGCAGATACGTCAGCGGAAGCGCGATCGCGGAGAACACCACCGAGTATTCGGTGACCAGGATCGGGTCCACCCCGGTGAAAAGCACCGCGACGGCCGCCACGATGGACACGAACATCAGGACGTGAAAACGTGCCGCCTCGGCGGGTCGGCGGAACTTTCCCCACGGCCAGCCCAGATACTGCGCGACGGTGTACCCGGCGGACAGCGCCGTCTCCAGCGCGGCGCCGAAGGTGGCGGCCACAATGCCGATAATGGCGAAGGCCAGCGCCAGCTTTCCGCCCGCCGCTACCACCGGCATGACGACCTGTGACAGCGATGTCACCTCGATTTGGTTGGGCAGAAGCACAATTCCCGCGCCCGCGGCGATGGCGATCGAGAGCACTCCGCCGAACGGGAAACCGACCATGACGTTCAGCCGCGCCACCCCGAGGTCTTTGGGGGTCCAATGCTCTTCGACTGCGCCCGAGGAGAAGAAGAACACCTCATACGGCGTCATCGCGGCGCCGAACAGCGCGATGGCGAAAAACCAGTAGGTTGCCGCCGATTCTGCTTCCGGGATCGTGGGCGAGGTGGCCTGCTGGGCCAGGTTGGACCAGTCCGGTCCCAGCATGAACACCGCGACGGCGAACACGATCAGGCACAGCCCTGTCAGGCCCGCCACGTTCTCCATGATCTTGAACTTGACGCGCCAGATCACCACCCAGACCGCGAATGCGGCGACCGGAAACCACATCATCGGTCCGACGTCGGTGGCGAGCTGCAACGCCAACGCGACACCGCCGATCTCGGCGGTCAACGTCATCAGGTTGATGAAGAACGAGGCGCCAAGGTTCGCTGCGGCGGCCCGCGGCCCCAGCCGCTCCCGGATGATCTCGAAGGTGGCCCGGCCGCTCACGGCGGCCACCCGCCCGGCCATTTCGGCGAACAGGCAGATCCCGATGACCCCGACCACCACCACCCAGGCCAGCGACAAACCGAAGCGCGAGCCCACGACCGCGTTCATGACCAGGTCGCCGATGTCGAGGAACCCGCCGATCGCGGTCAGGATGCCCAGCGCGATCCCGAAGATCTTGGCCATCAGCGGTATCCGCTCTCGAGCTCATGCGCCGACTTCAGCAGCTCGGAGCGCACAGTGGCCACGCGGGGCTGTGCGCTGACGTCGCGCAGCACCGCCGAGGCCGTGTTGAGCTGGCCGATGATCGCCGTCATCGACTCGGTCAGCATTCGCTGACGTCGCACATCGACCGGGTCCTGCGCCCGCAGATCGGCGATCCCGTTGTAGGCCTTGGCCACATCGTCGCGGGAGTCGCTGATCTGCACGCTGGCCAGCTGTGTCGTCGAGCGGCCCCGGGTCCACAGGTCCAACGCCAGCACCCCACTGCGCGCCGCCGAGGTCGTTTCTTCCATGGCGCGAGCGAGTTGGCCGGGCATGCCGTCCCGATTGGCGGGGCAGCTCGCCAGCAGCAGGCCCAGCCCGACGATCACCAACGTGACCAGCAGTATCTGACGGGCACGCCTGAGGCGTTCACCCGGTTGTGCCATCGCGGCTCCCGTCAGTCTGACTCTCCGCCGTAATCGAATCTCTCGAGGTCGGGGTCCAGGTCGACGGTCTGCTGCTGTTCCTGCCAGTCCGAGGCGCTGGATTCCAACGGCACACTGCGATCTTGGCCCAGGGGGGCGTCTTCGTCGTCGGGCACCGAATCGGCGGGCCGTTGTTGTTCGACCGCGTCGGCCACGGGCACGTCGTAGGGGACCTCGCTGTCCTGCATATCGGGCGGATTACCCCGCCCACGACCGCGGAAAACGCAGCGCAGTACAGGATGCGAAAGACGGTCCGTCCAGATCGCGAAGAGTCGCGACGAACCGTTTTCCCAGAGAAGTACTCGGGTAAGCGGCGGACATGTCCGATATCGATACCGTGCGCTCGGTGCTGGTATGGCACGTGCACGGGTCGTGGACTGAGGCGTTCGTCGCGGGTCGGCACAATTATCTGATCCCGTACCACAGCGCTCGCGACGAATACGGTCGCGGGCGCAGTGGCCGGAATTGGCCGCGTGCACACGAGGTTTCGCCCGCGGGGTTGGCCGAGCAAGACGTTGATCTGGTGGTGTTGCAACGGCCCGACGAAGTCGACCTGGCCACCCGATGGCTGGGGCGCAGACCCGGAATCGACGTGCCTGCAGTCTATGTCGAACACAACGCACCGCGGCCGTTCGCCGTGGACAGCGTGCACCCGATGGCCGAACGCGACGACATCCCAGTGGTGCACGTCACCGACTTCAACCGGTTGATGTGGGACAACGGCGTCGCGCCGACCCGCGTCATCGGGCACGGAATCGCCGACCCGGGACCGCGCTACACAGGCGAGATCCCCGCCGCCGCGAGCATGATCAACGAACCGCTCCGGCGGTGGCGCACCGTGGGCACCGATGTGGTGGTGGCCCTTGGCCTACGTGTGCCGATCGACGTCTGGGGCATCGGCACCGAAACGCTCGACGAAGGACGGGTGCGGGGCAGGGGTGACCTGCCCACCTCGGCGCTGTTGCCGGCGGGTCGCTCGGCGCCGGGTGTTTCTGCACACCGCTCGATGGACATCGCTGGGACTGTCCCTGGTCGAGGCGATGTACCTCGGCATGCCCATCGTCGCGGTGGCCTCGACGATGGCGCCGATGACCGTCCCGCAGGAGGCGGGCGTCGTCAGCGCCGACATCGACACGCTGGCCCAGGCGCTCGAGCAGTTCATCGCGGATCGATCGGCGGCGGCCGCCGCAGGTAAGGCGGCTCGCGACTATGCGATGGCGCACTTCTCGCTCGAACGGTTTCTGCGCGAATGGGACGGCGTCATTGACGAAATCTGCGAAGCAGGACGGGAGGTGAGCCGCGAATGAAAATCGCAATGGTGTCCGAACACGCAAGCCCACTTGCAGTGCTGGGCGGCGCCGATGCGGGTGGTCAGAACGTCCATGTCGCCGAACTGTCGGCGGCGCTGGCCCGCCGTGGTCATCGAGTGACCGTCTACACCCGGCGAGATGACCGCGGAGTTCCCGAGCGCGTCGAGACGGCGCAGGGCTACACCGTTGTGCATGTACCCGTTGGGCCTGCAGAACCGATACCCAAAGATGAACTGCTGCCCTATATGGGACCGTTCGCCCGGTTCCTCGACGCCGAGTGGGCCGCACACCGGCCCGACGTCACGCATGCCCACTTCTGGATGTCCGGCATCGCAACGCAGTTGGCCGCGCGGCACCTGAATTTGCCCGCGGTACAGACATTTCACGCGCTGGGGGTGGTCAAGCGCCGCTATCAGGGCGCCGGTGACACCAGCCCGTCTGACCGGCTGCGTCTGGAGGCGACGGTCGCCCGCACCGCGACCTGGGTCGCGGCCACCTGCACCGACGAGGTGTTCGAGCTGATGCGGATGGGCCGGTCTCGCAACCGGATCTCCGTCGTCCCGTGCGGCGTCGACCTCGACCTGTTCAGCCCGGAGGGGCCCAAGGCCGCGCGAAACCGGTATCGGCGGATCGTCAGCGTCGGAAGGTTTGTGCCGCGCAAGGGGTTTGATGTAATGGTGCGCGCTCTGCCCTATATTCGAGACACCGAGTTGGTGATCGTGGGCGGTCCCGACGCCACCCGGCTGGACTCTGATCCGGAGGCCCGGCGGCTGCGCGCGCTCGCTGCGGAACTCGGCGTCGCCGACCGGGTGAGGCTGTACGGTTCGGTGGCCCGCCAGGACATGCCGGAAATCCTTCGCTCGGCCGACGTGGTGGCGTGCACGCCGTGGTACGAACCGTTCGGGATCGTCCCGCTGGAAGCGATGGCGTGCGGTGTTCCGGTCGTCGCCTCCGCAGTCGGCGGAATGTTGGACACCGTGGTGCACGAGGTCACGGGCCGACTGGTGCAGCCCAAGCGTCCCGACAAGGTGGCCGACGCCATCAACCAGCTGTTGCGCGACGATTTTTTGCGCCAAAGCCTCGGTGCGGCCGGGCGCGATCGCGCCACGGCCCGCTACGCCTGGGACCGCATCGCCGCCGACACCCAGCGCATCTACGACCGCCTGGTGCCGGTCCGCTTCGCCTCGACCGAACCGGCCACCAGCCTTTCATCCGGATGATCGGCTCACTGCGACTCCAGCTTGGCCACCGCTTCCTCCACGTTCGGGGGGAGCAGGCGACGCTGCCGCATGACCGCAGGCAGCTTCCGGATCGCCTCGACCGCACCGCGGGCGTGCTCGCGATCCTTGACCGCGCAGCAGATCAGCTCGGCCGTGATGCGCAAGCACTGCGGCATCGGGCGTCTGAGCCATGTGGTCAACGTGGTGTTGCGCAGTACGCGGGCGTTTTGGGCCGCGGTGCCGGCCCGGACCTGCGACGGCTGGTGGAGCGCGGTCAGCTGCGCGCAGTAGCACAGGTCCCAACCCAGCGCCGCCAGGTCGAAGGCCAGCAGTTGCTCCTCACCGCGGAAGTGCAGGATGTCGCTGAACCCGCCGGCCTGTTGGAACGCGCGTACGCGCACCATCGCCGCGCAGCTCATGAAACCCAAGATAGACGGACCCGGCAGGTCCTGCCGATGGCCCAACGGACTGTTGGCCAGCAGCCCGGCGAACGGGTCTTCGCGCCGCTGCGGCCAGATGATCGTGCGGGCGGCCAACAGCCCCACCGACGGGTGTCTGTCGAAGAGCTCCGCGCCGATGGCCGGGGAATCGGGCGTCCACCAGGAATCGTCGTCGCAAAACGCGACATACGGGGTGATGCAGGCCGCCACCCCGGCGTTACGCGCCACCGCGCCCCGGTTGGTGTCCAGCTCGATCAGCTGCAGCCGCCTCGCCGAGCGGGCGGCGAGCCGGCGCATGATCGCCACGCTGTCGTCCTCGGAGGCGTTGTCCACCACCACGATCGGGCATGCGGTGGTGTCCAGCAAGCGTGCCACCACCGTCGTCAACTCGCCCGCGCGGTTACGGCTGGCGATCACAAAAGACGTATCCGAGGGCTTCATGCCTGTGCTGGCTACCCAGTGAACGAAAGGGCAAACGATGCATGACCTGCGACGTGTCGTGGTGACCGGGGGCGGCGGTTTTCTCGGTGCTCACCTGTGCGAGCGACTGCTCGACGACGGGGTGGAGGTCATCTGCGTGGACGACCTGTCCACCAGCGCACCGTCGGCTGCCACGCGGCTGCGCGACCGGCCCGGGTACCGGTTCGTTCGCCACGACATCAGCGAGCCGCTCAACGACATTCATTACGACGTCGACACGGTCTTCCATCTCGCGTCGCCGGCATCGCCCGTGGACTACATGCGGCTGCCCGTGAAGACGCTGCGCACCGGTGCGCTCGGCACCGCCAACGCGCTCGATTACGCCGAGCGCGCCGGCGCGCGGCTGGTGCTGACCTCCACCAGCGAGGTGTACGGCGATCCGCTCGAGCATCCGCAACCCGAAACATACTGGGGTAACGTCAATCCCGTCGGCCCGCGCAGCGTCTACGACGAAGCCAAACGGTTCGCCGAAGCGTTGACGTTCGCCTATCAGCGGGTGCGGTCGGCCGACGTCGCGGTGGCGCGCATCTTCAACACCTACGGGCCCCGGATGCGGCCCGACGACGGACGCATCGTGCCGACGTTCTGCGGTCAGGCACTGGCCGGTGAGCCGATCACGGTCAACGGCACCGGTGTACAGACCAGATCGCTGTGCTACGTCGACGACACCGTCGAGGCGTTGGTGGCGCTGGCCACGTCCGGGTGCGCGGGGCCGGTCAATATCGGCAACCCCGATGAGGTGACGGTCCTCCACATCGCGGAGTTGATCCGCGCCCTGGTGGGCAGTGACTCGCCCATCCATTTCCTTCCGCCCGGTGAGGACGACCCGCAGCGGCGGTGTCCGGATATCACTCGGGCGCGGGAGCTGTTGGGTTGGCAACCCCGAGTGCGCTATGCGGACGGGTTGGCGGTCACCGTCGAGTGGTTCCGCGCGCAGCTCGGCGCGCCCGTTGCGTCAGCTGCGCTGCAGGGAAGTTAGGAGGCATGGGGTGCGAATTCTCGGGATCAACGCGGTATTCCACGATCCGGCCGCTGCCCTGGTGGTCGACGGGCAGATCGTCGCAGCCGCCGAAGAGGAGCGGTTCAGCAGACGCAAGCACGGTAAGCAGGCCGTCCCGTTCTCGACCTGGGAGCTGCCGGCGGCAGCGGCGCGGTGGTGTCTGCAGCAGGCGGGCCTGAGCGCTTCGGACCTCGATGCGGTCGGTTACTCCTACGACCCGACCCTGATGGACGAGTCGACCGATAACCTCGCCGGGCTCGACCGTGACTGGGAGTACCTGCGCACCATGTACGCCCACCGCGCGCCCAGGTTCCTGCAGTCCGCGCTGCCCGGCCTGGACCCCGGCGTCGTCCGGTACGTGCGCCACCACGTCGCGCACGCCGCCTCGAGCGCACTGGCGTCCGGGCACCCCGACTGCGCCGTGCTGGTGGTGGACGGCCGCGGGGAACGCTCGTCGATGTTGGCGGGCAGCTATCGCGACACTAAGCTCGATGTCCTTGCCAGCCAATCACTTCCGCACTCGCTGGGCCTCCTGTATGAAAGCCTCACCGAACATCTCGGATTTCAACGGTCCAGCGACGAGTACAAGGTGATGGCCATGGGGTCCTACGGGATACCCCGCCATCTCGACCGGTTCAGGGAGTTGGTCTACGCCACCGGTGACGGCGGGTTCCGCACCGAACCGGTGGATTGGGAGTCGTTCACCCCGCGTCGGGACCCCGGCGCCGGTAAGGGCCATGCGCTGGACCGCCCCGACCCGCAGCACGCGGATCTGGCGTGCAGCGTGCAACGGGTCGTCGAAGAGGTGCTGCTGGATCTGGTCGGCTGGTTGAGAAGTCAGACCGATCAGGACAGCCTGTGCCTTGCCGGGGGAGTGGCGCTCAACTGCGTGGCCAACTCCAAGATCTGGGCACGCGGCGGGTTCTCCAACGTGTGGGTGCAGCCCGCGGCGGGCGACTCGGGCACCGCGCTGGGGGCTGCGCTGGCGCTGGCCGGTGAGGCAGGCGAACCGATCACACCGATGCCGTCGGCCGCCCTGGGCCGCGGGTTCTGCGACGAGGAGATCGCCGCCGCGCTGACCGACGCGGCCGTACCGCACGAACGGCCGGCCGATCTGGCCGCCGCGGTCGGCGACGCGTTGGCCGGCAACCAGCTGGTGGCGTGGTTCCAGGGCCGCGCCGAGTTCGGACCGCGCGCGCTGGGGCAGCGTTCACTGCTGGCCGATCCGCGGCGCATCGAGAACCTGGAGCGGCTCAACAACGTCAAGGGACGCGAACAGTTCCGGCCCGTGGCGCCGATGGTGCTCGCCGAGCGCGCCGGCAAAATATTTTCCGGCGGACCGCTGCCCAGCCCCTACATGTTGTTCGTCCATGACGTGGCCGACGGCTGGCGGCCGAAGATCCCCGCCGTCACCCACGTGGACGGCACCGCGCGAATTCAGACCGTCGGGCGCGACAACCCGCTGTTGCACGCCACCATCAGCCGCTTCGCCGCCCACACCGGGGTGCCGGTGATCGTCAACACCAGCTTCAACACGGCCGGGCGCCCGATGGTGGACAGCCCCCGCGATGCGCTCGAATGCTTCGGCAGTGCGCCGATCGACGTGCTGGCGATCGGGCCGTATCTCGTCAGGCGGCCGCGATGACACCCGCGTTCGCGGTGGTGGTGCCGACCGTCGGCAGGCAGTCGCTACACCGGTTGCTGGCCGAACTGGACGGATCCTGCGGCCCGAGGCCGACGGCGGTGATCGTCGTCGATGATCGTCTGGACCCCGAGCCGCCGCTGCGGTTGCAGACCAGCCTGCCCGTCACGGTGCTGCACGGCGGGGGACGCGGACCGGCCGCCGCGCGCAACCTCGGATGGCGCGCAGCAAGCGCCGAATGGATCTGTTTCCTCGACGACGACGTGGTGCCGCAACACAACTGGTTCGAGGCCGTTGCCGACGATCTGGCGAAGGCCGACGCCGAAGATGCGGCCGGCTCCCAGGGCGTCATCGACGTGCCGCGCGCGCCGGGACGACGCGCCACCGACGACGAACGTCGCACCCAGGGACTGGCCGATGCGCAGTGGATCACCGCGGACATGGCCTACCGGCGGTCGGCACTGGTACACGTCGGCGGGTTCGACGAACGCTTTCCGCGGGCCTACCGCGAAGACGCCGACATCGCACTGCGGATCACGTTGGCCGGCAATACGATTGCCAAGGGGACCCGTCGGTGCAGGCATCCGGTCGCATCGGCGACGTTGATGAGCAGTGTTCGCGCGCAGCGCGGCAACCGTGACGATGCGCTGATGCGCCGCAAATTCGGATGGCGTTGGCGCGCGGCGATCGGTGAGGGCCGCGGGCGTCTGCGCGTACACGCCGTGACGGCCGCGGCGGCACTGGCCGCCGCGCTCGCCGCCGTCCTCGGCCGGTGGCGCGTCGCCGGCTACGCTGCCGCGCTGTGGGCGGCGCTGACCGCCGAGTTCGCCGCGCGCCGGTTCTGGGCAGGTCCGCACACCGCACCGGAAGCCGCTCGGATGTTGGTGACCAGCGTGCTGATACCGCCTGTCGCCGTGGCGCACCGGATCGGCGGGGAGTGGGCGTTTCGGTCGTCGCGGCGAGACCGGCCGCTGGCGGTGCTGCTCGACCGCGACGACACCATCATCGAAGACGGCCCGTATCTGCGCGACCCCGCCGGGGTGCGACCGGTCCGCGGTGCGCACGACGCGCTGCGCCGGCTGCGCGACAGGGGTCTGTTGCTGGCGATCGTCACCAACCAGTCCGGCGTGGCGAAGGGGCTGATCAGCCCCGAGGAACTGGCGGCGGTCAACACTGCGGTGGACGCGGCACTGGGGCCGTTCGACTCCTGGCAGGTCTGTGTGCACGACGCCGGCGACGGCTGCGGATGCCGTAAGCCCGCACCCGGACTGGTGCACGCCGCGGCGGACGCGCTGGGCGCCGAACCCTCCCGCTGCGTGCTGATCGGGGACACCGGCGGCGACGTCGAGGCGGCCCTTGCGGCGGGCGCGGACGCGGTGCTGGTGCCGACCGAGCGCACGCTGACCCGAGAGATCAGCGACGCCCGCAGCCGCGCCCGCGTCGCGGCGACCATCGACGACGCGGTCGCGCTTGTGCTGAAGGACTGCCGATGAGCAACGCGGTGGTGGCCCGACTCGACAGTGCAGGCGACGTGCTGATCGCCGGACCGGCGGTCCGTGCCGTGGCCACGCGTCATGACGGGGTGACGTTTCTGGCCGGGCCGCGCGGGCGGGCGGCGGCGAAGCTGCTGCCCGCGGTCGACGAGATCATCGAATGGCAGGCGCCCTGGGTCGATTTCGACTCACCCGAGCTCACCGCGGGACACGTCGACTCGCTCGTCAAGCAGCTGCGTGATGTGGCACCACAGCGGGTGTACATCCTGACGTCGTTTCATCAATCGCCGTTGCCGTTGGCGCTGATCTGCCGGATGGCCTCGGTGCCGTGGATCGGCGCGATCAGCGAGGACTACCCGGGCACCCTGCTCGACCTGCGCCACCACGTCCCGCCCGGCATACCGGAGCCCGAACGGGCCTTGTCGCTGGTGCGCGCCGCCGGCTGCGAACTGCCGCCCGGTGACGACGGCAGGCTGCGCGTGCGGGTGCCGCATCACCTGCCCCGTGCGCTGGCCGAAAAGCTCGGCGACGCACCGTATGTGGCGTTTCACCCCGGGGCGGCGGTACCGGCGCGCAGGCCCACCACCGCGCGCAGCGCCCGGATGGTCGCGGCGCTGGCCGCGGCCGGGCACCGGGTGGTGGTCACCGGTGACGACTCCGAACGCGACCTCACCGCGGCGGTGGCCGCCGACGTCGCGACCGACCTCGGCGGGTGCACGTCGCTTGCCACGCTGGCGACGGTCTACGCGCGCGCCCGGGTAGTGGTGGCGCCCAACACCGGCCCGGCGCACCTGGCGGCCGCCGTCGGCGCGCCGGTCGTCTCGCTGTTCGCGCCGGTGGTGGCCGCCGACCAGTGGCTTCCCTACGGCCACAACGTCGTCCGGCTCGGAGACCAGCAGGCCCCGTGCCGACTCACCCGCGCCCGCAGTTGCCCGGTCGACGGCCATCCGTGCCTGGACGGCATCACCGACGAACAACTGTGCAGTGCGGTCGACCGAACGGGAGGACAACGATGATCGAGCAACATTTCTGCGCGCTGTCGCAGGCCGTCGATCACATCGGCCATGAGGCACCCCGGCTGACACGATGGGGCAGGCGGCTCGCCGACGTGCTCACCACCGGCGGCCGGCTGCTGGCATGCGGCAACGGCGGCAGCGCGGCCGAAGCCCAGCACTTGACCGCAGAACTCGTCGGACGGTTCCACGACGAACGAATGCCGTTGTCGGCCATCTCGTTACACGCCGACACCTCGGCGCTGACGGCGATCACCAACGACTACGGCTCCGATGAGATGTTCGCCAGAGGAGTGAGAGCACACGGCAGGCCCGGCGACATCCTGATCGCCCTGTCCACCAGCGGCACCAGCGCCAACGTGCTGGCGGCCGTCAAGGCCGCCCACGAAGCCGGGTTGACCACATGGGGGCTGGCAGGCCCGGCGCCGAACCCGCTGGCGGCCATGTGTGACGACGCGGTGTGCGTGGATGCGCCCACCACCGCGACCGTGCAGGAAATCCATCTGCTTCTGGTGCACGCGCTGTGCATCGCGCTGGATGACGTGCTGCTGGAGGTGCACCGTGGATAGGCCGTTGGTCATCGTCGGGGACTCGATGCTCGACGTCGACATCGAGGGCAGCGCCACCCGTCTCAGCCCGGAGGCGCCCGTGCCCGTCGTCGACACCGAACGCGTGTGGCAACGCCCCGGCGGTGCGGGCCTGGCCGCGGTGCTGGCCGCCCGCGCCGAACAGGACGTGGTGTTGGTCACCGCCGTCGGCGATGACGCCGACGGGGGTGCCCTGACCGACCTGCTCGCGCATGCCGGGGTGACGGTGCTCGCCCTGCCCATGTCGGGGACAACGGTGTGCAAGACCAGGATCCGCGCGGCAGGGCAGTCCATGCTGCGCCTTGACCACGGCACCGGGGTGGCCGCCGGCGACACGGCGCCGCGGTCGGTGGCCGCGGCGATGGAGCGGGCACGCGCGGTGTGCGTTGCCGACTACGGCCGTGGTGTCACCGCACACCAGGGCATCCGCGAACTGCTGACCCGCATCGCCGCCCGGGTACCTGTCGTGTGGGACCCGCATCCGCGCGGTGCGGTGCCGACCCGCGGGTGCTGGCTCGTTGCTCCCAATCAGGATGAGGCCGCGGGGAATTCACCGGAGTCGCTGCGGCGGCTGTGGGATGCCAAGGCGGTCTGTGTGACGTTGGGCTCCCGCGGGGCGCTGCTGGGAACCGCGGACGGCAGCACGCACATCGCGGTGCCCGGATCCGCCACCCGCGTAGGCGCGGGCGACACGTGCGGCGCGGGCGATCGGTTCGCGATCGCGGCCGCCCAGGCGCTCGGCGCGGGTGAGGACGTGCATACCGCGGTCACCGCCGCGGTGGACGCCGCGAGCAGGTTCGTCGCCACCGGTGGTGCGGTCGCGATGTCCAGCGCGGCGGCGATGGACAGACACCGTTTGGCGGTAGCCGAAACCGAGCTGATCACCGATGACGTCGCCGCTGCGCGTGAGCAGATCCGCCGCTCGGGCAGGACGCTGGTCGCGACGGGCGGCTGCTTCGACCTGTTGCACACCGGCCATATCCGGTTGTTGCGCCAGGCCCGCCAACTCGGTGACGCCCTTGTGGTGCTGCTCAATTCCGACTCTTCGGTGCGTGCGCTGAAAGGGCCGGGACGCCCGGTGATGGCCGCTGTGGACCGCGCCCGCGTCCTTGCCGCGCTGGCTTGCGTCGACGCGGTCGTCATCTTCGACGAACTGTCGCCGGAAGCAGCGCTTGACCGACTGCGGCCGGACATCTGGGTCAAGGGCGGTGATTACACCGAGGCCGAACTGCCCGAGGCCGGCGTCGTGCGCCGCCACGGCGGGGAAGTGGTGCTGCTGCCCACCGTCGCCGGTTACTCGTCGTCCAACTTGATCGCCGCGGCGCGGTCGTAACGGAAAGGGAACTGCACATGAAGTTGGGCAACATCATCATCACCGGCGGTGCGTCGGGACTCGGTGCCGCCACTGTGAAAGCCGTTGAGCGACACGGTGGAACACCGTTGATTATCGACCGCAACGAACCGCAGCCCAGCGACGGCGCGGTCGCGTTCGCGTTCGCGCGAGCGGACCTCGCCGACACGGAGGCCGTCGACAGCGCGGTGAAGGCCCTTGCAGACCGGGTGGACGGACAGCTCCACGGGGTGTTCACCGCGGCAGGCATCGACTCGTGCGGCAGGCTCGACGACGTCCCCGCCAAGGACTGGGAGCGGGTGGTCCACGTCAACCTGCTCGGCACCGCCGCGGTGATCCGCTCGGCGCTGCCGTATCTGAAGAGCACCCACGGCACCATCGTCACCTGCGCATCGACATTGGGCATCAAGGCGGTGAGCGACGCAACCGCCTACTGCGCATCGAAGTTCGGCGTCGTCGGATTCTCCCGGGCGCTGGCCGCGGAGTTGGCCGGCGAAGTCGGTGTGACCACGCTGATCCCCGGCGGTATGCACACCGCGTTCTTCGACGGGCGTGACGAGCAGTACAAGCCGCCGCCGGAGGCCAAGCTGAACCAGCCCGAACACGTCGCCGAGACCGTGGTGTTCGCGTTGTCGCAACCCGCGGGCTGTGAGGTCCGCGAGATGGTCGTGTGCGCATCGACAGAGTCGTCGTGGCCGTGAGCCAGCACACCGTTCTGGTGTTGCGCGCCCTGGGCCTCGGTGACCTGCTGACCGGTGTCCCGGCGCTGCGCGGGCTACGCCGCGCCTACCCCGACGCGCGCATCGTGTTGGCCACCGCGCAGCGGTTCGCGGACTTGGCGATGCTGTCGGGCGCGGTCGACGAGGTCCATCCCACGCCGGGCCTTGGCCAGTTGGCTCCGCTTCGCGACGTGCCCACGCTGGCGGTGAACCTGCACGGCAGCGGCCCGCAGAGCGTTGCCGACCTGCTCGCACTGCAACCCCGCGCGGTGCTCAGCCACCGGCACAGCGCATACCCCGGCCTCGACGGTCCGCCGTGGCGCACCGACCTCCACGAGGTCGACCGCTGGTGCGGGCTGCTGGAGTGGGCGGGTATCCGCTGCGACCCGGCGGATCTGGCCCTCCCGAGACCACCCGGGCCCCCCGACCGGTCGACGGCTGTGGTGATCCACCCCGGGGCGGCGTTCGGGGCGCGCCGCTGGCCACCCGACCGCTTCGCGACCGTCGCGGGCGTGCTGCACGACGGCGGCCACGACGTGGTCATCACCGGTGACGGCGGTGAGGTCGAGCTGGCCAGGTCGGTGGCCGAGATGGCCGGCCTGCCGCAGAGCCGTGTGCTGGCAGGAACCCTCGGCCTGCTCGACCTGGTGGCGCTGATCCGCGACTGCCGGCTGTTGATCTGCGGGGACACCGGCGTCGGGCACATCGCCACCGCGACCGGAACACCGTCGGTGCTGCTGTTCGGCCCGACACCGCCGAGCCGGTGGGGTCCGCGTCGCGCGGGTCCGCACATCGCCGTGTGGGCGGGCGGCGACGGCGACCCGCACGCCGACGACCCGCACCCCGGGCTGCTGCTGATCACGGTCTCGCGCGTGCTCGAGGCGAGCCGACACCTGCTGCGGGACTGCGCATGACCGGCATGCGGGTGGGCGTGATCGGCGCGGGCTATGTCGGTTTGACGACCGCCGTGTGCCTCGCCGAGCGAGGTCACCCGACGATCTGTGTCGACGTCGACGGCCGCCGGGTCGACGAACTCAACCGCGGCACGACGCAGCTGGACGAGCCGGAGCTGCCGCTGCTGCTGCGCCGGGGCCTGGCCGCCGAAACCCTGCGGTTCAGCGCGGATTACGGCGAGCTCGCCGATCGCGCCCTGGTGTTCGTCTGCGTGCCGACTCCGAGCCGGTTCGACGGGTCGGCCGATCTGTCGGCGGTCGAAGCCGCCGTCGGCGAACTCGCGGGGCTGTTGCCGTCCGGCGCCGTGCTGGTACTGAAATCGACTGTGCCGGTGGGCACCACGCGGCAACTGGCGCGGCGGCTGACGCCGACGGGCATCAAGGTGGTGTCCAATCCGGAGTTCCTGCGCGAAGGCCACGCCGTCTACGACTTTCGTCATCCCGACCGTGTCGTTCTCGGCGCCGACGACGACGGCGCCGCCGATGTGGTCGCCGGCGTGTACGGCGAGTCGGCACCGACCCTGCGGATGAGCCCGGAAAGCGCCGAGCTGGCCAAGTACGCCAGCAATGCGTTTCTGGCCGTGAAGGTCTCATACGCCAACTCGCTTGCCCGGCTGTGCGCGGGGGTCGGGGCAGACGTCGGCGACGTCACCGGCTGCATGGGCGCCGACGTCCGGATCGGCGACCATTTTCTGCAGCCGGGCCCGGGGTGGGGCGGTTCGTGCCTGCCCAAGGACACCGCCGCCCTGCTGCACACCGCACGCCAGGCCGGTGTCGCGCTGCCCGAGGTGGAATCGGCGCGCGGCACCAACGCCGCGCAGCCGGCACACATCGCGACCGTCCTGAGCCGGGTGATGGCCACACCGCTGTCGGACGCGCGAGTGACCGTGCTGGGCTTGACATTCAAGGCCGGCACCAGCGACGTGCGGGACTCGCCCGCGTTGGCGATCTGCGCAGAGCTCGCCCGCACCGGTGCACAGATCACCGGCTACGACCCGCGCCTCGGGCAGATCGACCAGGGCGTGCTGCGCCGCTCCTCACTCGTCACCGTGGACGACCCCTACCTGGCGGCCAAGGACGCCGACGCCATCGTCGTGCTCACCGAGTGGCCAGAGTTCCGCCGGCTGAACTGGCCGCTGATCGCCGAGCAGTCGCCGGGCGCCGTCGTCGTCGATACCCGCAACCTGCTGGACCCGGCGTCGCTGGCCGATACCGGGCTCACCTACCTCGGAAACGGGCTCCCCTCCGGCTACTAGCCCTTGGCGACCTTGCGGATCAACCGGGCCGTGCTGCGGTCGAGGATCGCCTGACGCTCACCGGCGTCTCTGGTCATGGCCGCTCGGCGCGCCGCCGGGGCGATCGTGCGGCCTGACTCGTAACTTTTGACCACACGCGGGTCGACGTAGGAGCCGCGCGCCACCGCAGGTGTGTTGCCCAGCTCGTCGGCGACCTCCTTCATCACCGCTGCTTCGACCCGTTTGATCACGGTCTTGTTCACCGGGGGGTCGGCGTCGACGAACGCCGCTGCGGCCAGCACCGTGCCGTGCCAGGTTCGCAGATCCTTGACGGTGTATTCGTCGCCGACCAGCTCCTTGAACCGGGTGTTGAGATCGTCGGCGTGGATGTCCGTCCATCCCGAACCGTTGCGGCACACCAGGAACCGCTCGCCACGGTCGGGTCGGCGTAACAGTGCCCGCACGGATTTGACCACCTCTGGGTCATCGACGTGCAAGGTGCGGCGGACCCCGCTCTTGGCCGGGTAGTCGAACTCCACGCCCGCGCGCTGCACCGTGATGTGCTCACGGTGCAGCGTCGCGATGCCGAACGAGTTGTTCTCCTCGGCGTATTGCTCACTGCCCGCCCGGAAGTACCCGAGGTCGAGCAGGTGCAGGGCCAGCGCGAGGACCCGGTCGCGGGTCAATCCGCGCGTCCGTAGATCCGCCGCGATCCGCCGCCGCATCTCGGGCAGGGCCGCCGACATCGAAAGGACCCGGTCGAACTTCTCTTCGCTGCGCTCTTCCTGCCACCGCTGGTGGTACAGGTACTGACGTCGTCCGGCGGCGTCGGTTCCCACGGCCTGAATGTGTCCGTTGGGATGCGGACAGATCCACACCCGCTTCCACGCGGGCGGGATCACCAGCTCCTTGATGCGCTGCAGTGTCGCCTCGTCGGTGACTGGAGAACCGTCGGGGCGCTGATAGGAGAACCCGCGTCCGCGCCGCACCCGACGCACGCCGGGCCCGTGCACGTCGCTACGACGCAGCCGCATGTTTGGCGCCATGGTTCGTGGGGGTACTGGACGTGCACCATGGTGAAAGAGAACTTAACGAACGCATCGTCGGTGTGGGCGCGACCGTCGGCTTCACTGCATCATCGGCGCGATCATGAGGAGCGCCGCGGCGTATACCGCCACCGCGAACAGGACCAACGCCGCCAGCACCAGCCCGGCCGTCACGAGGATTCTGCGCAGCCGATAGTCCATGACCGGGGATTACCCGCCGCCCGTATGCGTCACACACCGGGCTGCACAGCTTATCGGAGCGCTCGTGGTTAGCTGGGAATCGTCCTGGGGTAATCTCGGCTCGACGTCGCCGGGAGGGCAAATGGCCGAGGCCACCAACACCAACAACGGGCACCAGCGGGGCAGCTCGTCGGTGGAACTTCGCGTCGCCGCCGAGCTCGAGAACCTCGCAGTGCTGCGAACTCTGGTCGCCGCGGTGGCGACCTTCGAAGACCTCGACTTCGACGCGGTCGCCGATCTGCGGTTGGCCGTCGATGAAGCGTGCACCCGCTTGATCCGCTCGGCCGTGCCGGGCTCCGTGCTTCTCGTGGTGATCGATGCGCGCCAGGATGCCGTCGTCATCGACGCGTCGACGACGTGCAAGAGCTCCGACATCCTCGCGCCCGGCAGCTTCAGCTGGCATGTGCTCAATTCGCTGACAGACGAGGTTCGGACGTTCGAGGACGGGCAGGGCGCCGATGATGCGCGGGTCTTCGGGATCTCGATGACGACGAGACGAGCGAGCTCGCTGCAGTGACGCCACCGACGTCACAGGGTTCGTCATCCCGATCGAACTCTGAGTACGCGGATGTCGCCGACATGTTCCGCGAGTTGAAGGCCGTCCCGGAAGGTTCACCCGATTTCCAGCGCCAGCGGGATCGGATCGTCGAACGCTGCCTGCCGCTGGCCGACCACATCGCCCGGCGCTTCGACGGACGCGGTGAACCGCGCGAAGACCTCGTCCAGGTGGCGCGGGTCGGATTGGTCAACGCGGTGATCCGCTTCGACGTCGAGGCGGGTTCGGACTTCGTGTCGTTCGCGGTGCCCACGATCATGGGTGAGGTGCGCAGACACTTCCGGGACAACAGCTGGTCGGTCAAGGTGCCCCGCCGGCTCAAAGAACTGCACCTGCGCCTGGGCGCGGCCACCGCCGAACTGTCACAGCGGCTCGGCCGTGCGCCGACCGCCTCGGAGCTGGCCGCCGAACTCGACATGGACCGCGACGAGGTCGTCGAGGGCCTGGTGGCGGGCAGCTCCTACAACACGCTGTCCATCGACAGCGGCGGGAGCGCCAATGACGACGCACCCGCCATCGCCGACACACTCGGTGACGTCGACTTCGGGCTCGATCAGATCGAGAACCGAGAAGCCTTGCGGCCCTTGCTCGCCGCGTTACCGGAGCGGGAAAGGACCGTGCTCGTGCTGCGGTTCTTCGAGTCGCTCACCCAGACCCAGATCGCCGAGCGGGTCGGCATCTCGCAGATGCACGTCTCGCGGCTGCTGGCGAAATCGCTAGCGCGGCTTAGGGATCAGCTGCAGTAGTGGCCGGGAGTCATCCTGCACCGCCGACAACGCCGCGTCGACGCTGTCGTAGGTGGGCAGGGCCCAGTCGGGATCGCAGATCTGCAGCACACGGGCCACCCCGGCGCTCGACGCCAGCGCCCAGTCGATTTGATCGCCCACACAGCGCACGTTGAACGTGTGCAGC
Organism: Mycolicibacterium holsaticum DSM 44478 = JCM 12374; assembly: GCF_019645835.1. Taxonomy (NCBI): domain Bacteria; kingdom Bacillati; phylum Actinomycetota; class Actinomycetes; order Mycobacteriales; family Mycobacteriaceae; genus Mycobacterium; species Mycolicibacterium holsaticum. Next base: position 4,077,826 of record NZ_CP080998.1, on the reverse strand, counting down.
GCGGAAAACCCAGCGGTGCCAAAGAACTCGACACCGGACAGGTCGAGGACCAGTCGCTTGATCCGGCCTGCGTGGCGCAGCGCGTAATTGATGAACTCTCGCGCATTGGCTGCATCGATCTCACCGTGTGCGCTGACGACGGCGATGTCCGGCTTGAGCCACCTGGTGGTGAAGCGCGCGGTGCGGCAGAAGGTCGAGTCCGTGGCGGACTCCGGAAAAGTGCTAACAGAAGACATTGTGTGACTCCATCAGTCGGAATACGGGACTGTGGTTCACGTCAAAAGAGATAGACCCTGCGTTCTCAAAGCCTTATGCAGGCGGGCGTTCTGCCCTGCACGTCGATGACGTTCCCAGCTCGGCTGTGAACTCAACCTGTCTTGAACCCTACGCTGCGGGCAGGCCACAGACAATTGCTCCGCTGGTCTTCTTATAATTGCAGGTCAAGGCCTCGCGAACCTGAGTGTCAAATTTGTCGTTTCTGAGTGCTGGGTCCAGACTGTTGCCATGACGATCGCCGCCGGGGTACTGCTGGCAGCCGGAGCGGGCAGCCGCTACGGGATGCCCAAAGTGCTTGCGGCACAGGGTCAGTGGCTGGACTCGGGCGTCGCTGCACTGCACCGCGGAGGATGCGTCGACGTGGTGGTGGTGTTGGGTGCGGCGATCGTCGATGTACCCGCGCCGGCCCGGGCCGTGATCGCCGAGGACTGGAGCACCGGCCTGTCGGCGTCGCTGCGCGCCGGCCTGGCCGCGGTCGACGCCGACTACGCGGTGGTGCTCACCGTCGACACCCCCGACATCGGCGCCCAGGTGGTGTCGCGCGTGCTGTCGGCAGCGGGTGCGTCGCCGTCCGGCCTGGCGCGCGCGCGGTACGCGAACCTGCCGGGCCACCCCGTCGTGCTGGCACGACGGCACTGGGCGGCGCTGACGGCGCGTCTGCACGGCGACGAGGGGGCACGCGCGTTCCTGGCCGAGCGCGACGACGTCGTCGCCGTGGACTGTGACGATCTCGCCACCGGAACCGACATCGACGTGCGGTAGCGGCTAGCGCAGCGCGTCGGCGAACCGTCGCACCGCATCGCTGGCGGCCCGCGCGGCGGCATCGTGTCCCGGGCGCGCACGCGATCCGATGTGCCCGGTGCCCGGTGCCAACGTCACCTCCGCGAGCAGTTCACCGGTTGTCGGCTCGCACACCGCCCATGAGTAGACGGTGTCGGACTCCCACTGCGCGGCCCGCGTTTCGATGTACTCGGCGGCCGTCTCGCCCATCTCGGCCAGCGCGGGCCGGTCGTCGATGCGGTCGTCTGCCCGCAGCGCGCGCAGGTACCACGCGCCCGCGTTGATCTCCACCGGCTCCATCGCTGTCACGTCCAGTGGCCGGTTCGCACGGCGCTTACTTGATCTCGGCGAGCACCGTGCCCTGGGTGATGGCCGCACCGGCCTCCACCGCGAGGCCGGTGATGGTGCCGTCCTTGTGCGCGGTGACCGGGTTCTCCATCTTCATCGCTTCGAGGACCACGACGAGATCGCCCGCGGAGACCTGCTGGCCCTCCTCGACGGCCACCTTGACCACGGTGCCCTGCATCGGCGCGGTCACCGCGTCACCGGAGGCGGCCGCACCGGCGTTCGCGCCCCGCTTACGCGGCTTGGGCTTCTTGCGGATGACGTTGCCCCCGGCCGCGGCGCCGCCGCCACCGCCGAGCGCGAGATCGCCGGGCAGCGACACCTCCAGCCGACGGCCGCCGACCTCCACGACGATGGTCTGCCGCGGAACGGTGTCTTCCTCCTCGATCGGGTCACCGCCGGTGAACGGCTCGATCGTGTTGTCCCACTCGGTCTCGATCCAGCGGGTGTGCACGGAGAACCCGTTTTCGTCGCCGATGAACGCCGGGTCGGACACCACCGCGCGGTGGAACGGGATGACCGTGGCAAGGCCTTCGACCGTGAACTCGGCCAGGGCGCGGCGCGACCGCTCGAGCGCCTCCTGGCGGTTCGCGCCGGTGACGATCAGCTTGGCCAGCATCGAATCGAACTGTCCGCCGATCACCGAACCGGTCTCCACGCCGGAGTCCAACCGGACACCGGGACCCTGCGGGGCCTCGAACTTGGTGACCGGTCCGGGCGCGGGCAGGAAGCCGCGGCCGGCGTCCTCGCCGTTGATGCGGAACTCGATGGCATGCCCGCGCGGGGTCGGATCCTCGGTGATTTCCAGCGCTTCGCCGTTGGCGATGACGAACTGCTGGCGCACCAGATCGATGCCCGCGGTCTCCTCGGTGACCGGATGCTCGACCTGCAGGCGCGTGTTGACCTCGAGGAACGAGATCAGCCCGTCCTGGCCGACCAGGTACTCGACGGTGCCCGCGCCGTAGTAGCCGGCCTCCTTGCAGATGCGCTTGGCCGACTCGTGGATCTCCTTGCGCTGCGCGTCGGTGAGGAACGGTGCGGGGGCTTCCTCGACGAGCTTCTGGAACCGGCGCTGCAGCGAGCAGTCGCGGGTGCCTGCGACGACGACGTTTCCGTGCTGATCGGCGATGACCTGCGCCTCGACATGGCGGGGCTTGTCCAGGTAGCGCTCGACGAAGCACTCACCGCGGCCGAACGCCGCCACCGCCTCGCGGGTGGCCGACTCGAACAACTCGGGGATCTCTTCGATCGTGCGCGCCACCTTCATCCCGCGCCCGCCGCCGCCGAATGCGGCCTTGATGGCGATCGGCACGCCGTACTCCTTGGCGAAGGCCACCACTTCGTCGGCGTCCTTCACCGGATCCGATGTGCCGGGCACCAGCGGCGCCTGAGCACGCGCCGCGATATGGCGGGCGGTGACCTTGTCGCCGAGATCGCGGATGGACTGCGGGCTCGGACCGATCCAGATCAGCCCGGCGTCGAGCACGGCCTGGGCGAAGTCGGCGTTCTCGGACAGGAATCCGTAGCCCGGGTGGATCGCGTTGGCGCCGGACTTCTCGGCGGCGTCGAGCAGCTTGGCGAAGTCGAGGTAGGACTCCGCCGATGTCTGACCGCCGAGCGCGAACGCCTCGTCGGCGAGCCGGACATGCGGCGCGTCGGCGTCGGGTTCGGCGTACACGGCCACGCTCTGCAGCCCCGCATCCTTGGCCGCCCGGATGACCCGGACCGCGATCTCCCCGCGATTGGCGACGAGCACCTTGGAGATCTTTGAGCTGGCGTGACTTGCCACTGGGCCTCCTGAAGGCATATCTCTAAGAAACGTCTTTAAGAATCTATCCCGGGGCAGTTTAAGCGGCGATACTGGGCACCTGATGAGGCGGTGCCTCAGTCGGCGCCCGAGCCGCCCGCTGAGCAGCTTCCGGCACCCCAGCCTGTCAGACGGGGCTACGAAATGGCTTGCACCCGCGGGGCTTTGCCCACAACGTCGGCGGTCAGCGCAACCGGCGTTTGATGCGGGCCAGCATCGCCGAGATGCCGCGCAGGCGCAGCGGGCTGATCAGCGCGGCAAGGCCGAGTTCGGAATAGAAGTCGTCGGGCACGGCCAGGATCTGGTCGGCGGGGTGGTCGTCGAGCCCGGCGGCCAGGATCGCGGCGAAACCGCGGGTGGTCGGGGCCTCGGCGGGGGCGCTGAAATACAACCGGACATGGTCGCGATCCTGCGCGTCGACGTGCAGGAACAGCGGCGACTGGCACTCGGGCACTGGCTCCATCGCGGCCTCTTCGAGGTCGGTGGGCAGCGGCGGCAGCTCGTTGGCGAACTCGAGCAGCAGCTGCAGTTTGTCCTGCCCCTGCACCTCGGCGAAATCGGACACCACCTCGGCCAAGGCGGGCGGCAGCGAAGACCCAGACGTCACGATGCGGCCGGTGCCGCCCCCGGCTCGGGTCCCGCCACCACGGGCACCCGCACCGCGTTGCCCCACTCGGTCCACGAGCCGTCGTAGTTGCGCACACCGGGCAGACCCAGCAGATGGGTCAGCACGAACCAGGTATGGCTGGAGCGCTCGCCGATGCGGCAGTACACCACCGTCTTGTCGTCGGGCGTCAAAAAGCCGTAGAGCTCCTCGAGTTCGGCGCGGCTGCGGAACCGGCCGCTGTCATCGGCGGCCTTGGCCCACGGGATGGACTCGGCGGTGGGGATGTGGCCCCCGCGCAGCGCGCCTTCCTCGGGGTAGTCGGGCATGTGCGTGCGCTCGCCGGTGTACTCCTGCGGTGAGCGGACGTCGATCAGCGGCTCCTTGCCGAGGATGGCCAGCACGTCGTCCTTGTAGGCGCGGATGGGCGCGTCGTTGCGTTCGACGACCGGATAGCCGGTGGACTGCTTGTTGGGCACGTCGAGGGTGGTCTCGCGGCCGTCGGAGATCCACAGATCGCGCCCGCCGTTGAGCAACCGCACGTCGGGGTGGCCGAACAGGGTGAACACCCACAACGCGTAGGCGGCCCACCAGTTGCTCTTGTCGCCGTAGACCACGATGGTGTCGTCGCGGGAGATCCCCTTGCGGTTCATCAGGTCGGCGAACTGCTCGCCGGTGATGTAGTCGCGCACGTGGGGGTCGTTGAGGTCGGTGTGCCAGTCGATCTTCACCGCGCCGGGGATGTGCCCGGTGTCGTAGAGCAGCACATCCTCGTCGGATTCGACGATCGCCAGTCCCGGTCTGCCGAGGTTGGCCGACAACCAATCGGCCGTGACCAGGCGTTCGGGGTGGGCATACGCCTGTAGGGCGGGGTCTGGATCGGGAGGCAGAGGCACAGCCAAAGCCTACCCAGCGCCCCGCCGCCACACATGCACCCGCCGAGCGAAAAGAACTCTGGCAAAGTATTGTGTGTATTCGTGTCGGGGCCGTTGCATTCAACAAACTCGAGGAATAATGGCTAGTCCAGCAAATTACGACATCGGAATAGTCGGACTCGGTTATGTGGGCCTGACCTTGGCCACGGTGCTCGCGGAAGCGGGTTACTCGGTGATCGGGGTGGAGAAACGCCCTGAGCTGGTGGCGATGACGAACGAGGGCACCCCGCACTTCACGGAGACGGGTCTACCCGATGCGTTGTCCGGGGTGACCAGGTTCAACAAACTGGTGGCCGCCGAGCGGTTCGACGACAGCTTCACGTGTGATACCTACATCATCACTGTCGGCACACCGCTTTCCGCGGCCGGGGTGGCGCGCACCGACATGATCGAGGCGGCGGCGCGCGACATCGCCGAGAACATGCGCGACGGCGCCCTGGTGATCCTGCGCTCGACGGTGAGGATCGGCACGACCCGCCAGGTGGTCGCGCCGATCCTGGCGGCCAGCGGCAAGAAGTTCGATATCGCGATGTGCCCGGAGCGCACCCTGGAGGGCCGGGCGCTGCAGGAATTGCGCGAATTGCCGCAAATTGTCGGTGCCGACAATTCCGAGGTTGCCGATAGGGCTGCCGCGGTATTTCGCCGGCTAACGAAATCCATCGTTCTGGTGTCGGATATTGAGACCGCCGAGATCATGAAGCTGGTCAGCAATACCTACCGCGATGTGCAGTTCGCCTTCGCCAACGAGGTGGCCCGGGTGTGCGATGCCTTCGGCGTCAGCGCGCACGAGGTCATCTCGTCGGGCAAGTTGGGCTACAGCCGCACCAACATCCCGCTGCCCGGACTCGTCGGCGGACCGTGCCTGGAGAAGGACCCGCACATCCTGATGGAAAGCGCCCGCACCCGCGGCGTCAACCTGGAGATCACCGCGGCGGGCCGGGTGGTCAACGAGCGCCAACCCGAGGAGACCGTCCGCTTCATCAGCAGCGAGATCGAGCGGCGCGACCTCGAGGCGTCGGCGCCGATGAAGATCAGCCTGCTGGGCATGGCGTTCAAGGGCCTGCCCGAGACGAGCGATCTGCGCGGATCGATGTCGATCAGGGTGCTCGACGCGCTGAAGAAGGCCCATCCGAACGCCGATATCGGCATCTACGATCCCGTCGCGCCCAGGAGCCTGCTGTCCAGCGAGTTTCCGGACGAGGTGGTGTTCGACCGGTTCGGCGACGCGGTCAGCGGCGCGTCGGTGGTGGTGATCGCGAACAACCACCCGTCGCTCGGCACCATCTCGCCACGCACGATCAGCGAGTTCATCAAGCCCAACGGGTTCGTCTTCGACTACTGGAACCATTTCAGCCACCTTCCGGCGTCCGAACTGGGTGACTCCTACTTCGCGGTCGGCAAGAGTGGACGGGTGGTGTGCAATGCCTGACCGCGTGGTGATCACCGGCGGGTGCGGGTTCATCGGGGCGTATCTGGTGCGGCGGATGGTCGCCGACGGCTGGAACGTGGCCGTCGTCGACTCGATGGTGCGCGGTGACGCACGCCGGCTTGGCGACGCCGCCGACGACATCGAACTGTTCACCAACGACGTGCGCGACCAGGACGCGTTGGAGCGTGCGTTCAAAGGCGCCGACGTCGTGATGCATCTGGCCGCCATCAACGGCACCGAAAACTTCTACAAGAGACCCGAACTGGTGCTCGACATGGGCCTGCGCGGTGCGCTGGCGGTGAGCAACGCCGGACGCAACGCCGGCGTCGCCGACCTGGTGGTGGCGTCGACGGCCGAGGTGTACCAGACACCGTCGGTGATCCCCACCCCGGAGACGGTTCCGCTGATGCTGCCCGACAGCCTCAACCCGCGCTACTCGTACGGCGGTTCCAAGATCGTCAGCGAGCTGATCGCATTCAACTACGGCCAGGAGCACTACCGCAAAGTGCAGGTTTTCCGGCCGCACAACGTGTTTGGGCCCGACATGGGGTGGAAGCACGTCGAGCCGCAGCTGATCATGCGCACGCTGGCCGCGCAGCAGGCCGGTGACGGCGTGCTACCGATCCAGGGGGACGGCACCGAGACGCGGTCGTTCCTCTACGTCGACGATTGTGTCGACGGCATCCTCACGATGTACGAAAAGGGCGCGCACCGCGAGATCTACCACATTGGCAACGACGACGAACTGACCATCCGCGAGTTGGCAGCCCGCATCGCCAAGATCATCGGCGTGGACCTGGACATCCAGCCCGGCGACGCCCCCGAGGGCGGCACCAAGCGGCGCTGTCCTGACATCGCCAAGATGCGCGGGCTCGGGTGGTCGCCGCAGGTCAGCCTCGACGACGGGCTGGAACGCACGGTCGAGTGGTATCGCGCCCACCGCAGCGATGTCCCGCCCAACGACCTGATGTAGGCCCCCTTTTCGCGCTCGCTATTCTCCGCTCGCCGGAAGGGGTGAGGTGACCGGGTTGGCTGCCCAGAGGTCGGCCAGCGCCAGGCCCGCAGCGGTCAACAGCCGCCGGGTCAGCGGCAGGCCGATGCCGACCACCGACGACGGGTCACCGTCGACACCCTCGATGAACCAGCCGCCGAGCCCGTCGATGGTGAAGCCGCCCGCCACCGACGTCGGCTCACCGGAGGCGACGTAGGCGTCGAGTTCGCCCGCCGATGGCACCCCGAACCGCACCGTGGTGGCCGTGCTGTCGGCGCCTCGATACGTAACAGCCTTGTCTTGCAAGCGAATAACGCAGTGCCCGGTGTAGAGCTCACCGGATGTGCCTGCCATCTGCTGCCAGCCGGCACGGGCCGCCTCGGCTGATGCCGGCTTACCTGCCAACGCTCCGTCGCGGTACAGCATCGAATCACAGCCGATCACAACGCAATCGGCCGCCACAGCTGGATCGAGCACGTCGACGACCGCCTCGGCCTTGGCCGCGGCCAGCGCCGCGGTCACCTCCGCAGGTGTTGCCGCGGGGTCCAGGTTTGCAAGCGCAGCGTCCTCGTCGACGCCGGAAACGATGACGAGCGGATCGATTCCCGCCTGACGCAATACTTTTCGGCGACCCGTCGAGGCAGACGCGAGAACTACCCGCGTCATCGGCGCATGTGGGTCCGTTCCACCAACGTCACCTTCTGCCAGCTGAAGGTGGCGTAGCGCAGCCGGTCAACGGGATGGCCCCACAGGTTCTGCTCCTGCTCGCGCGGCTCGGCGGGGGCGCCCGACGCGCCCGCGAGCACGGCGAGCAGCGCCGCCAGTTCCTCGGCGGTCGGTTTACCCGACACCACCTGGATGTGCGCCTCGTGCGCGTGCGGGTCCGCACCCACGGCCTCGCTCACCTCGTTCGCCCCGCTCACAGTGGCTGGATCGTTCGCCCCGCTCACAGTGGAATATTCCCGTGCTTCTTCGGCGGCACCTGGCTGATCTTGCGTTCCAGCAGCCGCAGCGCGGTGCCCACGTAACCGCGGGTGTGCGACGGCGGGATCACCGCATCCACGTAGCCGCGCTCGGCGGCGATGTAGGGGTTGACCAAGGTGTCCTCGTACTGCTGCTGCAGCTGCAGCCGGAGGGCGTCGACGTCTTCACCCTTCTTGGCGGCCTCGGCCAGCTCCTGGCGGTACACGAAGCCGACCGCACCCGAGGCGCCCATCACCGCGATCTGCGCCGTCGGCCAGGCCACGCAGACGTCGGCGCCCATGTCCTTGGACCCCATCACGCAGTAGGCGCCGCCGTAGGCCTTTCGGGTGATCACCGTGATCTTGGCCACGGTGGCCTCGCCGTAGGCGTAGAGCAGCTTGGCGCCGCGCCGGATGATGCCGTTGTACTCCTGGTCGGTGCCCGGCAGGAAGCCCGGCACGTCGACGAGCATGACGATCGGGATGTTGAAGCAGTCGCAGGTGCGGATGAACCGCGCCGCCTTCTCGGAGGCGTTGATGTCCAGGCAGCCGGCGAACTGGGTGGGCTGGTTGGCCACGATGCCGACCGGCCGGCCCTCGACACGGCCGAACCCGACGACGATGTTGGTCGCGTAGCCGGACTGGACCTCGAGGAACTCGTCGTCGTCGAGGATCCGGGTGATCACCGTGTGCATGTCGTAGGGCTGGTTCGGCGAGTCCGGAATCAGCGTGTCCAGCTCGAGGTCCTCGTCGATGAGGTTGTCCTCGATTGCGCCCTCGGGCACCGGGGCCGGGAAGCGCGGCGGGTCGGCGTAGTTGTTGGATGGCAGGTAGGACAGCAGGTCGCGGACGTAATCGAAGGCGTCCTGCTCACCGGAGGCCACGTAGTGCGCGGTGCCCGATTTCGACATGTGGGTGTGCGCGCCGCCGAGCTCCTCCATCGTGACGTCCTCACCGGTGACGGTCTTGATCACGTCGGGTCCGGTGATGAACATCTGGCTGGTCTGGTCGACCATGACGACGAAGTCGGTGAGCGCGGGGGAGTACACGTGCCCGCCCGCGGCGGCACCCATGATCAGCGAGATCTGCGGGACCACGCCGGAGGCCTGGATGTTGTTGTAGAAGATCCGGCTGTACAGGCCCAGCGAGACCACACCCTCCTGGATGCGGGCGCCGGCGCCGTCGTTGATGCCGATCAGCGGGCGGCCGGTCTTGGTGGCCAGCTCCTGAACCTTGACGATCTTCTCGCCGTACACCTCGCCGAGGCTGCCGCCGAACACCGAAGCGTCCTGGCTGAAGATGCACACCTCGCGGCCGTCGATGGTGCCGTAGCCGGTCACCACGCCGTCGCCGAGCGGGCGCTTGCTCTCCAGTCCGAAGTTGGTGCTGCGGTGGCGCGCCAACGCGTCGAGTTCGACGAACGATCCCTCGTCGAGAAGCGCCAGGATGCGTTCGCGGGCGGTCAGTTTGCCCTTGGCGTGGATCTTCTCCACCGCCGCCTCACCCACGGGGTGCAGCGTCTCCTGCGCGCGCTTGCGCAGGTCGGCCAGCTTGCCGGCGGTGGTGTGGATGTCGATCTCGTGCGTTGCGTCTGGTTCGGCGGAATGCTCGGAAACGCTCGTCATGGTGCCCGATGCTACCGGGTTCCTTAATGTCTCCTTAAGCAGGCTTGCGCAGCGCGACGACGGCGAAGCTGGTCAGCGCGGGCACCGGGTGTTTGAGCAGGAACCGGGACTTGGCCTTCTCCAGGGCGTCCAGCGGTTTGACCAGGTGGTAGTAGTGATGGCCGAAGGCGCCGTGCCACTGCTCGAGCTCGAACCCGACGCTCTCGAAGCGCCGAATCGCGCGCTTGGTGGGGCCGGTGGTCCAGCGGTAGTAGGCCGGGAACTTGTCGTGCTTGGGGTCGTCGATGCGCCCGGGCTGGATCTTGCGCAGCAGCGTGCGTGCGGCCTGTTCGGGGATCAGCCGGTTCAGCACGAACGGCAGCGTGTACAGGGTCGGGAAGTAGTGCACCGCCAGGCCGCCGGGGCGCAGCAGATCGAAGCAGTTCCGATGGAACGCATGCCCGTCGGGCACGTGCTCGCACAACATCTTGGAGAACACCACGTCGTACATTTCGCGACCGTCCTGCACGGGCTGGCACAGGTCCAGAACCCGGGTTTCGACGTCGCCGCCGGCCTTCGCCAGCTCCTCGGCCGAGATGTCGACGACGATGCGGTGCGCGGCGAACCCCCATCGGTCCGCGTCGGCAAGGACCGGGTTGGCCCCGCCGCCCAGTTCGGCGATGTGTTGGGCACCCTCGCGCAACGCCAGCTCGCGGACGTATTCGTCGTAGCCTTTCCACAGCGTTTCGATATCGCGGTAGCTAACACGTCCGCTCGCGCGGGACGCCGTCAAATTGACGCCTTCGTTAGTCATGGTTTTACTCCGGAACTCTCGGGGCGACGGCGTGGCAAAGCATACCTTCAGTACGTTCCAACCTACGAGGCCGATACAGCAAATTCAAAATGTCGGCTTGTCACCGCGGCGGGTTTGCGGTTCTATTGGGGCCGCGGAAACAAAATAAGCCATCCAGCCACACACCGGCAAACAGGCGACGGAGCCTCGTGAGGGGATTAGCAGCGTGCAACCAGCCCGCAAATACGACGGTATTGACGGCCCGAAAGTCGCGATTGCCCACGATTACCTGACCCAACTTGGAGGAGCGGAAAAGATCGTTCTTTCGATGGCCAAGGCGTTCCCCGACGCGCCGATCTACACGATGCTCTACGAGCCGGAAACCACCTATCCGGAGTTTGCCGAGTGCGATGTTCGAGTGTCGCCGTACAACCGGTTCGGACCGCTGCGCAAATACCACCGCGCAGCCCTTCCGCTGTACCCGCGGATCGCTCGCTCGGTGTTCGTGGACGCCGACATCGTGCTGACGAGCACCAGCGGATGGGCGCACGGATTCCGCACCAATGGCCGCAAGCTCATCTACTGCTACTCACCGGCGCGGTGGCTGTACCTGTCGGACAAATACCTCGGTGAGGACAGCGGCCTGATCAAGCGGGCGGGGTTGGCGTTGTCGAAGCCCTACCTGAAGGCGTGGGACCGCCGCCAGGCGCTGGCCGCCGACAAGTACTACGCGATCTCCACGCTGATCCAGAACCGCATCGCCGACACCTACGGCATCGACGCCGAGGTGATGTTCGCCCCCGTCGCGATGTCGCAGTCGATGAGCCCCGAGCCGATCCCCGGGCTGGACGTCGCCGAGGAGGGTTTCTATCTGGTGGTCTCCCGGCTGCTGCCGTACAAGAACGTCGACGTCATCGTGCGCGCCTTCGCCGAATCTGACCGACGGCTCGTCGTCGTCGGCAAGGGTCCCGACGCCGAGCAACTACGCGCCATCAAGACCCCCAACGTGACGATGCTGTCGGATCTGACCGACCACCAGATGGCCTGGCTCTACAAGAACTGCCGTGCACTGCTGGCCGCGAGCTACGAGGACTACGGGTTGACGCCCATCGAAGCCGGGGTGTGGGGCCGACCCAGCGTGGCGTTGCGGTTCGGTGGGTTCCTCGACACCATCGACGAGGGTGTCACCGGGATGTACTTCGACGAGCCCGAACCCGCCGCGATCGCCGAGACGCTGAACCGTTTCGAGGCAACCGAATTCGACGCCGACAAGATCCGCCGTCACGTCGAGCAGTTCACCGAGGAAGTGTTCACCGAGAAGCTGCACACCGCCGTCGACAACCTGGCTGCACCGCAGGGGTGAGAACGTGCGCCTAGAACCGACGAAGGTCGATCCCGAGGTCATCGCGCGCAAACGCGCCGCCGCACCGGCGCTCAAGATGAGCCCGAAGTTCGACTACATCACCGACGAGAACGGCCGGATCGTCGACGTGGAGACCGAGGGCGTCACGTTCGCCGACAAGCTGCGCCGGTGGATCGGTCAGCTGACCTTCAACATGATCGTCACGTTCATCCCGTCGCACACCATCCGGCTGGCGTGGTTGCGCGCCTTCGGCGCCGATATCGGCAAGGGCTCCTCGATCATGCGCGGCACCCAGGTGCAGAACATCCACTATCTGGTGATCGGGCAGAACACCACGATCGGCATGAGGTGTGTACTCGACTGCCGTTCGGGCATTTACCTCGGCGACAACGTGACGCTTGCCAGCGATGTGCAGCTCCTGGCCGGCGGCCACGACATCAACCATCCCGACTTTCCGATCGTCGGACCCGACCCCACCGTCATCGAGGACTACGTGTGGATCGCCAGCCGCGCCATGGTGCTGCCCTGCCACATCAAGCGCGGCGCCGTGGTGGCCGCACACGCCCTGGTGGTCAAGGACGTCGACGAGTTGACGGTGGTCGGCGGAAACCCCGCAAGGGCGATCGGCAAACGTGACCCAAACGCGTTGCGGTACAGCGCAAGCTATCGCCCGCTGTTCTTCTGACAGGAGCTATGAGTGTTCGTAGAACCGACGAAAGCCGATCCTGGTGACGTGGCACGCAAACTCGCGGCCGCACCGGACCTGAAGCTGCCCCCGCCGCCGTCGTGGGAGGTCGGTCCCGACGGTGAGCTGGTCAACTACCGCATGCAGACGATGGGATTTGCGCGCAAGGCGCGCAACCGAATCGCGCAGCTGCTGTACAACATGTTCATCACCTACATCCCCTCCCACACCGTGCGGTTGGGGTTCCTGCGGCTGATGGGTGCCACGATCGGCGAGGGTTCCTCGATCATGCGCACGACGCAGGTGCTGGACCCCGAGTTCTTGCGCATCGGACGCCACAGCACGATCGGGCAGCGCTGCCTACTCGACGCCCGCGCCGGGTTGTGGATCGGTGACAACGTCACCATCGCCAGCGATGTGCACATCATTGGCGGCGGCCACGACATCAACCATCCCGACTTCTTGCCGGTGCCGGTGCCGACCGTGATCGAGGACTACGTGTGGATCGCCAGCCGGGCGATGATCCTGCCCAGCCACATCCGCCGCGGTGCGGTCGTGGCGGCCCAAGCGCTGGTGAACCAGTACAAAGAGATCGGCGAACTCGAGGTGGTCGGCGGGGTGCCTGCGAAGGTGATCGCCAAGCGCAACCCCGACGCCCTGCAGTACAGCGCCTATTACCGCCCGCTGTTCGGTTAGTCGAGTTCGGTCTCGTACTTGCGGATCGCGCTGTCGAGCGCCTCGGAGCTGACCGGTTTGGCCGCGGTGATGACTGCCATCCGGCCGTTGACCAGCTGGTCGATCTCGGCGAACTCGGCCACCACGTGGAAGTGCGGGCGGTCGCCGTAATCGTCCATGGCGATGGTCCAGCCGCGCTCGCCGCGCAGCGCGCGCAGGGTCTTGAGCACACAGGCGACGCGGAACCGGCCGTCGACCAGGACGAAGTCCGGCGTCCGTCCACCCTCGAAGCTCTCCGGCGGCAGATCGGAGTAGCGGCGAAACTTCTGCAGCCGTCTCGGCGAGTCCAGGCCGGGCCCAATCGGACGGCCCCAGTGTGCGGTCAGCCCGATATCGGCGTAGTGGAAGCTCTGCCCGGCCGGTCGGGCCAGCCCGTCGTCACGGATCTTGCGCTGCACGCTCTTGAGGAAAAACCGGTCGGAGTCGACCGCGACGAACTCCACGCCGAACTTTGCTGCCAGGTAGGTGGAGCCGCCGGTTCCAAATTCCAGATACCGCTTGGAGCCGCGCAGCGTATCGATGAACCAGTCGGTTCCTTTCTCGAAGCTGCCGTCCGTCCCGTAGAAGACCGGGGTGTCAGGTACGTCAAAGCCGATAAGTCGTTGTGTCGCAAGGAATTTAACTGTTCCAGCTATACCCACGCTTTACTCCTGCCAAATGGCGAAAAAACGTGGCGTAGCATAACACGGCGAGGTTGCTGGACGCCCGGCCGGCAGGCCTCACACGGCCCTTCTGTGGCCGTTGGGGCTGCCGAATCCGCATTTGGGTATTGTTAGCTCCGATCGAGGACGGGAGCATTCGAGGTGACGACGAACCTGGGCGAGTACCGGCTCGTCTTCGTCGGCCCCGGCCAGGGACAGACCGCGGTGGGCGACTACGCCGAGGACTTCGTCGCCGCCGTCAAGCCGCATTTCCGCGACGTCGCCGAGGTCCGCACGTTGGGCCCCGGCGGCGACACCGTGCGTGACATCCGGCGGTATCGACGGACCGTCGCCGACCTGGTCGCCGAGGCGCCGAACCGGGTGCTCGTGCACGCCGAACTGGCCGCCGGCGGCGCGGCGCCGTTCTGGGCCATCGCCGGTCTGCGGGGCACCCCGGTGACCGCCACCATCCACGACCCCCCGCAAGGGGTCTGGTGGCCCGCGGCGACGAAATTCATGTTCGGCCCCGCCCTGAGCCGCAAGCTGGTGTTCCACGGCCTGCACTATCCGCTGCGCCCGCTGTCCACCAAGGTGGAAGGCATGGTCAACGGGCGGCGCACGCTGTTCGCGCTCACCGAAACCGGCCGGCGCTCCATCGCCGAGCGCTACCCGCACACCACCGCCGTCCACGTACCCCACATCGTCCGTGACCGGCCGGTCATCCGGCCCGCGCAGGACCGCCCCAACGCGGTCGGGTTCTTCGGTCACGTGTACCGCGGCAAGGGCTTCGAACAGGTCGCGCGGATCCGCCAGTCGCTGCCCGACGACATCGCCATCCGGGTGGCCGGGCGTGGCACCGAATCGCTGCCGCGCGTCGACGGCATCGAGATCCTCGGCGCCGTCGACGGCCCGGCCGAGGACGCCTTCTTCGCCTCGGTGCGCGCCATCGTGGTGCCGTACGGCAAGCGCCACTGGTATGACGAGACGTATCCGGCGTCGGGCGTGGTGGCCCACGCCACCGCGTACCGCACCCCGGTGGTGTGCACGGCGTACGGCTCCCTCGCCGAACTGGACGAGAAGACCGGAGCCGTCGTCGTGCGAACCTCCGACGAGGACCCCGCCGTGGTCTCCGACGCGCTGGCCGAGGCGATCGAGGCGCTGCTCGGGGATTGCGGGCGGCTGACCGAGCTGGGGGAGTACGCGGAGAAGACGCGCCAGGCCCGCTGCGGGGCCGCCATCGCGCAGGCGTACGCCGCGACCTGGTCGCAGCTGCTGGCCCGACACCACGAGGGGCACTGACCTGTCTGCGCCCGAATCCACGCCCAAAGCCGCGCCCCGCCGATCGGCCAAGACGGTGGTCTCGCTGCTCTACGTCTACGGTGGCCGCGGCACCGGCCTGGTGTGGACGTTGGCGCTGATCCACCAACTGGGTATCAGCGACTACGGGTTGTACAGCCTGGGTTTCGCGCTCATGACGGTGCTGGGCCAGACGCTGAGCAACCCCTATGTGGTGCGCGCGGTACGCGAATCGGAGGAGGACTTCGTCCGCGAGCGGGCGGGCCGATACCTGCTCGGCCTCGGGCTGATGGTGCTGGCGCAGGTCTTCTTGCCGCTGAACTACATCGTCTGGTTCGGCATCACCGTGTCCGGCGGCGAGTTGATCGTCGGGGCCTACAAGGCGCGCGCGATGCGCCGGGGCGACCCGCACGTGACGTCGAGAATCGACACCAGCAGGCAGGTCGGCAGCGTGGTGGCCGGCTGCGCCTACCTGTTCGGCGCGTCCATGCTGGGCATGCACCCGTCGCTGCTCGGTGCCAGCATCGCGTACTGCGTGCCCTATGTGGTGATCGCAGTGCTGGCGGCGTTCACCGTCCGCGGCCACCGGCCCCAGCTGCCGGGCCCGCCCCGGACCATCCTGGTCCTCGCCGGTGAAATGCTGGGCACCTCAACCTTTCTCGCCGGCGACGTGCTGTTGCTGGGGTGGCTCACCGACACCACGGTCGTCGGGTACTACAACCTGACGTGGGTGGTGGCCTCGGCGATCTGCTACGTGGGTCAGGCGTTCGGCACCACCTACACCCAGACGTTGCGTGACAGCGGCGGAGAGCTCTCGACTGGGCCGCCACTGAAATACACCGTGGTGCTCGGCGTTGGCGGCGGTCTGCTGGTGCTGCTCGTCGGCATCGGGCTGCTGATCTCGCCTGCGCCGCATGAACTGGCCGTCGCGATGATCATCATGTCGGCCTACTGCGCCTTCCGCACGGTGATCATGGTCTTCCAGTTCGTGCTCTATGCCCAACGGCGTGACATGGTGCGGATGACGGCGGTGATCGGCCTGGTGCCGGTCAAGTTCGGGCTGTTGGCCGCGCTGGCCCACCTCGGCGCGGTCGGCGCCGCGATCGCGACGTCGGTCAGCGACGCCGCGCTGTTGGTCATCTTCACGCTGGCGATCTACGGAAAGGGACGGCATGGCAACCGGCCGGCCAAAGACGAAAGTGACGTTCCTGCTGTCGAAAGACCCGGTGACGCAGCGGGCGGGTGACGTCGAGCTCGGCCAGCTGCTCATGCGCCTGGCCTGCGATGACTTCGAGGTGTCCGGGTTGTGCCTTTCCGCACAGACCGGCCCGGCCACACTGCCCGGCGGCATCGCACTGAGCCGGGTGCCCAAACCGAAGATCCGGCCCGCTGCGCTGTTGCTGGACTCGACTCGTAAGCGACGCAGCCTGGTCCACGTCCGGTTCGACACCGACGAGCTGGTCGCCGGTATCGACGCATGCGACGCCGACGTGTTCGTCGCAGAGCACAGCTACATGGCCGAATCCTTCCTGCGCAGCACCAAATTCGGTCGTGCCCGCCTGGTGGTCAACACCAATATCTCCGAGGCGCTGGTGTGGCGGGCCAGCCGCGGCGCACTCGGCCGCATCGAGGCACCGCGGCTGCGCCGAGACGAGATCCGCATCGCGCGGGCCGCCGACGCGGTCGGCACCTACGACGCGCCCGAGGCCGAGTTCTACCGCGCCAACGGTGTTCCCGGCGCGCGCTGGCTCGATGTGTCCCTGCCGCCCGTGCGGCAGGTCGACGTGTCCGATACGCCGCGCCGACTCGTGTTCATGGGTCTGCGTGACTGGCCGCCGAACCAGGAGGCGTTTCTGTGCGCGCTGCGGCTGTGGCCGCGGATCGCGGCGGGCATTCCCGGTGCCGAGCTGGCCGTGATCGGCAAGAAGAAGCCCGGCGCGCCCGATCCGGTGTACCCCGAGGGGGTGCGCGACCTCGGCTTCGTCGACGACCTCGCCGCCTTCCTCGGTACCTGCCGTGCGATGGTGGCGCCGATCAAGACCGGTGGCGGTGTGCGGGTGAAGATCCTCGACGCGATCAGGATGGGCCTGCCGGTGGTGGGCACCACCGCGGCGGTCGGGGACCTGGGGTCGCTGTACGGTCTTGAAACTCACGACGACGACGACAGTTTCGTCGCCGGGTGCCGCCGGTACCTTCTGGACCAGCCCGCGGCCGTGGCCGACGGTGAACGGCTCTACGACATCAACCGACAACGCTGGGAGCAGCGTCGGCCCCACCGCGCGGTGGCGGCGCTGCTGCGCGCCGAGACCGTGGCGGCCTGACGGCGGCTCAGGTGAACGTCACCTTGACGCCGATCCACGGCGTCCACGTGATATAGCCGTGCTCGAAATCCATTCGAGCGCTTCCGTTCTGGGTGTACTTGTCGCTGACCGCGAGACCGAGTTCGGGGACCCAGGCCTGCGCCATCAGGCCGTCGAGCCAACGCGCCCCGGTGGCCTGCGACCACCACATCCGCACACCGTTGTCGAAACTCTGCGTGCCGTTCTGAAACGGCGAGGTGGGCACCAGCCTCTTGGACACGGCGATCGCGGCGATCGGGTTCGGGGAGCTGATGTACGAGTTCTGCTTCGGTGTCTCGAACAGCGTGCTGACCGAGCGCATTTGGGCCCACACCTTGGGGGTCAGCGCAAAGACGGGGCTGAGCACCTCACCCCATTCCGGGTTGGTCTGACCAGCGAACCTGGTGTAGGCCCACGACTTACCCGGCGCGAACAACATGATCTGTTGGGCGAGTTTGGGTGTCCAGTTGGTCCGGTACACGCCGAACGTATCGTGCACGTCGGTGCTGCCCGTCTGCCGATCACGGGTGGTGTAGATCAGCAGCGGCCCGGCATAGGGCAGTTCCTGCCACGTCGTCAGGATGTCCTTGACGAACGCACCCTGCTCGGACTCGCTGACCTTCGCCGTCGGCTGGCCGTACTCGGTGCCCCAGATCTTCTTGTCGCTGTCGCCGTTGGCGACCATCACCTGGCGCATCGCGATCAGTTGATTCACCGGTGAGTTCGCCAGGGGCACACCCTCGGAGAACTTCAGCGAGTAGTGGTAGGGATGAAACGACACCGCGTCGAAGAAGTTCTTGGCGCCCGCGTCATACATCTCCTCGAGGAACCTGACCGGGTTGATCGTCAGGTTCCCGAAGTCCACGACGGCGCCGAGCACGCCGCCGATGACCGTCGCCGACGGGTCGGCCGCCTTGATTCGCCCATAGGCCGCCTTGAGCAGGTCGGTGTAGCCGGCGGGATCCGGTGCGGGCGTGTAGAACGTCACCGCGTTCGGTTCGTTCCAGATCTCGTATGCGGAGATCTTTCCGGCGTAACGCTCGACGACCTTGGCGACGAAGTCGCCGTACACCTCGGGGGAGGACGGTTGTCCACTCAGCGGCCGTCCGCCCGGCCCGACCGCCCACGCCGGGGTGGAGTTGATGAAGCCCATCACGGGAATGTTCTTGGCAACGGCGGCGTCGACGACCTTGTCGACGTTGCTCCAATCGAACCTGCCCTGAATCGGCTCCACACCCGCCCACGGGATCATCACCCGTACGGTCTTCGCTTTGGTCAGCGCCCACTTGTTGGCGGCCTGGGCCAGGTCAGCCTGCGACATTCCGTACGCGTCGGCGTCGGCGAAGCCGATGGTGGTGGGAAGCGGGTTGATGGTCGCAGCCTGGGCCACGACGACGCGCCTGGGCGAGGGGGACGGCAGCACGACAGCCAGCAGGACAACGCAACCGATCGAGGTTGCGACCGCCGTCACGACCGTGGCGAAGGTGCGGTGAGGCTTGCGATAGCGCGCACGTCGCACGAGTGACCCTCCAGGTCTGGTCGCGATCCGGCCGTATTCGATCTTGATATGCCGTCAGTGTCCGGCACTCACATCGCATTTGGAGGTATGTCGTGAACGGGCGTGTCGCACCGGCGATCACGACGAATCACCGCCCTACTCGCAGAATTTCGCGACGTTACCGATTCAGCGAAGTTTGGTCAGTTCGCCGGCGGGGACGGTGAATTCACCCGGTACGTGGCCGTCGGCCTGCGGTGCGTGCCGCGTCTGGTCGACGTAGACCATGAACGCCAACAGGATCGAGAAGGTCAGGGTCATCTGCGGCATGTCGACGACCGACTGCTGCAAGTTGGCGGACACCACGGCGATGCCGATGAAGACACCCCCGTAGACGGCGTGGGTCAACGACGGTGAGCGCAGCGCGCGGTAGGCCATCACGGTGCCGACGACAAGGACCGCGACGAAGACCAACCCGGTGATGATGCCGCCGCGGTAGACCGTCAGCAGGGGGGCGTTGGAGACGTAATTGAGTGACTGGGCCAACTGACCGCTACGAAACTCAGGTCGGTCCCACCCCAGCCCGAACAGCCAGTGCCCCGACATGCGGTTCGGGAATTCGGCGATCGAGTCCGCGCGCGCCTCGCGCCCGGTGTCCTGGTCGGCGAACGTGGAGAGGATCCGGTCCCGGATCATCGGGGTCAGCAGCGCCGCCGCGGCGCCGACACCGATGAGCCCGATCGCGATCTGGCGATCGCGGGCGCGCATGCCGTGAAACAGCAGCACCAGCAGCAGCCCGACCGCGACAGAAAAGATCATGCTGCGGCTCAACGTGAGCAGCAGGGCCACCACGATGACGGTGGACATCACCGCCCGGCGCCAGCCGGTGAACAAGATCAGGCAGATGATCAGCGCGGTCGCCAGTGCCAGGCCCGCGCTGTTGGGCAGCACCCATGTCCCGCCCAGCCGCAGCGTCTTGCCGATCGTGCCGCCCTCGTTGGAGTAGACGTACAGCGCGGTCTGTTCGCGCAGCCCCGCGCCCACGCCGTAACCGAAGATCTGCAGCGGCTTGAGCAGCCGCTGCTGCTGATCGACCGTCGCCATGAGAATTCCCACCACGGCATTGGCCGACGCGGCGTAGACGAATATCCGGCCGAACCGGGCGAGGTTCTCGCGCGACAGTCTCAGCAACGCAATTGTCACCGCCGTCGCGATCCCCCACTTCGCGTACAGCAACACCGCCGGAAGGGTCACCCCGGTGCCGACAACCGACAATGCCGAAGCAACCAGCAACGCCATTACGGCGATATCCATGCGGCTGAGCCGTGTTCGCTGGGTGGGATGAATAATTGCCGCGAGCACGGCTCCGGCGGCGAACAGCAGGTACAGCGGGATATGCACGCCGGGGAAGTATCCGAAGGGCAATCCGCCGATCACCGCCGCCATCCCCCAGAACAGCCACAGCGGATGCCGCAAACCGATGTACACCCCGATGACCAGGCCAAGAACGCCCACCACGGCGTACGTCACCAGCGTGCCGTGGCCGAGGGCCGCCCAGGCCACGAGGGGGCAGATTCCGATCGCCGCAAGGGCTAGCATGGATTTGCCGATCAAATCCTGACGGGGCGTCACGGGAACAATGGTGACAGCTTCGCCGACGGGATACCAGCCAGCCCGGTCAGGTGCATTGGCGCGGCCAGGCCGAGCAACCGCTAGTCTGTCGTTGTTTGATTGTTTGTTTGCGGCGCGCTTGTGAAAGGTTCGATCTTGGAGATCATGGAATACCTGCGCATTTTCCGCAGGTACTGGTGGTTGATCGTGGCGCTGACGATCGTCGGCGGCGCTGGCGGTTATGCGGCCACACTTTTACTGACACCTGAATATCAGTCGACCGCGCGCCTCTTCGTAGCAACGCAGAACGGCACCTCGGTCACCGAGGCGTACCAGAACAATCTGTTCTCCCAGGAACGTGTGTACTCCTACGCCGATTTGGCATCCAGCGAACAAGTGGCCGCCCGCGCGGTGGACCAGTTGAAGGCGCCGATCTCCGCCGACGAGCTGCGTTCGAAGGTCACCGCGCTGCCCGGAGAGAAGACGGTTCTACTCGACGTGAGCGTCACCGACGCCGACCCCGCACAGGCGCAGACGTACACCAACGCCGTGGCTGACCAGCTCGTCGGGCTGGTCAGCGAGCTGGAGACGTCACGCCGGGGCGGAAGCCCCGCCGCAGGCCTGGTGGTGGTCGACGAGGCCAGCTACCCGACGGCGCCGACGGGTCTGGGCGTGCTCACCATGATCGTGCTGGGCGCGGTCATCGGCCTGGTGGTCGGCATTGTCGCCGCGGTGCTGGCCGGCATCGTCGACAAGCGGTTGCGTGGGCGCGAGTCGGTGGAGGGCGCCGTCGGCACCCACCTGCTCGGGGCGCTGCCCGCCGAACCCGCGCGGGCCACCACCACGGTCGTCGACCTCGACGGCAACGAGTTCTACGCCGAGCGGGTGCGCGAACTGCGCACCAACCTGCGGTTCGCCGTGCCGCCCGGAAGCGGCGCCCCGCCGCGTCGCATCGCGGTGACGAGCCCCTCGAGCGGCGACGGGCGCACCACGGTCGCGATCGACCTGGCCGCCGCGCTCGCCGAATCCGGCCGTTCGGTCGTCGTCGTCGACGGTGACCTGCGCGGCGCGGAGCTGGCCGACCGGCTGGGCCTGGACGACCAGCGTCGGGCCCGCGCCCTGAACCGGGGGGTGAGCACGGTGATCGCCGGGGAGCACGCATTGGCCGAAGCGGTCATCGGGGAGATCCCCGTCGGCGCGCACGCCATCGCGCTGCTGCCCGCGGGGCCCACGGCATCGCGCCCCGGCGAGATGTGGGCCA
The DNA here is from genome assembly GCF_019645835.1 of Mycolicibacterium holsaticum DSM 44478 = JCM 12374. Taxonomy (NCBI): domain Bacteria; kingdom Bacillati; phylum Actinomycetota; class Actinomycetes; order Mycobacteriales; family Mycobacteriaceae; genus Mycobacterium; species Mycolicibacterium holsaticum. The sequence continues at coordinate 4,055,874 of NZ_CP080998.1, read as the reverse complement.
ACGACCGCGCCACCGCCATGTTCGAAGAGCTCGCCCGCAATTTCGACTACATCGTCGTCGACACCCCGCCGTTGGAGCGTTACGCCGACGGCGCCAACGTCGCCGCGCTTTGCGACGGCGCGGTGTTGCTGGCGCGTATCGGCTCCACCACCAGCTCGGCGCTGCGCCGGGCGATTCAGGCGCTGCAGACCGCGAACGTCGCCCTGATCGGCACGGTGGCGACGTTCGAGCGGGTCGGCGGGCGACTCAAACGCCAGCACCACAAGCAGGTGCAGCGGGATGCCCGGCCGGCAGCGCGGACGGGCTCCGTCGAAGGCGGGCGCGGTGCCGACGCCCGGGCCGCCGGGACCGAGACCGTGGCGACCCAGAAGGGACAGCTCGTCGGATCGGGCAACCCGCGGCGTACCGACGGCGACGCGGCGTACGGACCCGGCAGCCACGCCGGGCACGGAGGCAACGGATAGTGCGGTTGCGGCTTGCGGCGGCCGCCGTCGGCGTGCTCTCGGTGGTGGCCGGCTGCGCGCCGAGCCCGCCGCAGCCACCGGCCGCCTACAACCGGCCGCCGCATTCGTTGGAACCCCCGTTCGCCGGTGCGACGCAGTTGCCGCCGCCCGATCTGACCAACGATGGGCCCGGGTCGCTGGTGGAGGTCAAACCTCTCGACCCGAGCGAACAGTTCACCGACGCCGGTGTGACGGCCGTCCGGGTGGTGTACCGCTCGACCAGCACCGCAGGTCAACCCGTCGAGGTCTCCGGAGTGGTCGCGGTACCGGCCGGAAAAGCCCCCAAGGGCGGATGGCCGATCATCGCGTTCGGGCACTCGCTGACCGGCGTCGCGCAGAACTGTGCGCCGTCGCTCGCCAGGGGTCTCGGCGGTTACGCATCGGCGATGACCGTGATGCTCAACCGCGGCTACCTCGTAATGATGCCCGACTACGCGGGGCTCGGTGTGCCCGGCCGACAGCACGCCCCGCTGGACTGGGTCGCCCTGGGCAACAACATGATCGACGGCGTGCGCGCGGCACGCCGGGTACTGCCCGATGCCAGCGTCAACTGGGCGGCGTACGGCAGCGGCCAAGGTGGTCTTGCCGCCTGGGCGTCGGCAATCAGGGCGGCGGACTACGGGACCGGGCTCAACCTTGTCGGCGCGGTGGCGCTTTCCCCGTACGCCGATCTGGCCGCGCTGGCCGACGCGGCCAGCAACGGCAAGCTCAGCCAAAACCAGTACCGGCTGCTCATGGTGATACTGCAGGGCCTGTCCCAGGAACTGCCCGGCTTCGACCTGAACGCTTACCGGTCCGGCACGGCCAGAGACCATTGGGATCTGCTGACCTCGTGCGCACCACCGGATCCCGCCGAGGCGCAGAAACTGGCATCGCAGTTGCGCCCCGAGGACCTGCGCCCGCGCGACGCTGCCGCCGCCGCGGCGCTGCGCAACACGCTGAGCACCCTGGCGCTACCGGGGAACTCGCCGGCCCCGCCCGCGCCTGTGCTGGTGGTCTACGGGACCGACGACCCGCTGGTGCCACAAGCCGGTGTCGCGGCAGCGGTGAAACAGGCCTGCGCCAAAGGCGATCCCATCGTGGTGAACCGCCGCATCGGGGACACCACGACCACCAACGAGTTGGTCATCCAGACGTCGCTGTCGTGGCTGAGAGCGCGCTTCGACGGGCAACGGCCTGCCGACATCTGCGTGGGGGCGACATGAGACCGCCCGCCAACGTGTCCCGGATACGCGACTACCTGAGGTTGCTCGTCAACGGCTGGTTAGTCGTGCTGTGCGCGACCATCCTGTCGGCGGCGGGCGGCTGGCTTGCCTGGCAGAGCGCACCGCCGGTGTACACCTCGACCGCAAGAGTTTTCGCCGTGACGCCGGGCAGCGCCACCCCGGTGGACGCGCATTACGGTCACCTCAACTCGATCTCGCGAAACGTCACCACCCAGCACCTGGCCCGCAGCAGGCAGGTCACGATGCGCACCGTCGAGCAGCTGAACCTCGACACCAGCCCCGCCGAACTCGCCGCGCGCATCACCGTGGTGGCCAAGAACTCCGCGCTGCTGGAGGTGATGGTGGCCGGCGGCGACCCCGAACTGACCCGGCGCACCGCCGACGGCGTCACCCAGAACCTGGTCGCGCTCACCAAACAAATGGCCGCGGTCGACACCGGAAGCGCCGAACTCGTCGTCGTCGACGCGGCCGGCCCGGCGGTCCGGCAGGGGTCGGTGTGGCGGTTCGTCGTTCCAGCGGGGGCATTGGGATTCGTGCTCAGCGCCATGCTGGTGCTCGCGTACGGACTGCTCAAAGACCGAATGCACGGCGCACGGCAACTCGACCACGTCGTCGACGAGACACTGGCGGGAAGGGATCGATGATCCGCGCGCACATCGGCATTGCGCTGGCGTGCCTTGTCGTCGCGACCGGCACCGTCGTATCCGGTTGCGCCCACGACACTTCGGCCCAGGCCCCATCGGCGATGACGGGCATGCCGCTTGACGCCGACTACAGCGGTGCCGGCCAGCAGCCGGGCGCGCTGGCCGAGGCCAACTCCTTGCCGACCATCGACCGCAGGTTGCGCGCGGCGAGCTCGGTGGCCGCGCGCATCGAGTACACGTCCACCTCCGGCATCACCGACGGTCGTACCCAGGTCACCGGAACCGTCTTCGTGCCGAAGGGTGACGCGCCCGAGGGCGGCTGGCCGATCGTGGCCTACGGCCACGCCACCACCGGGATCGAATCCGAATGCGCGCCATCGCTGTCGCCGACCCTGCTGGGCACGTCGAACGTGGTGACCGCGCTCGTCAACGCCGGGTTCGTCGTCACCGTGCCGGACTACCAGGGTCTGGGCACCGACAACGCGGACGACGGCAGCTATCACCCGTACCTCGATTCCACCACGGCCGGCTACAACGTGATCGACTCGGTCAAGGCCGCCCGCCGGCTCGTTCCCGCGGCATCCGAGCGCTGGGTGGCGATCGGGGTATCCCAAGGCGGACAGGCTACTTGGGCGGCCAACGAGCTGGCGGAAACCTACGGGGCAGGCCTCACCCTGCTGGGCACGGTGAGCGTGGCACCGGCCGCCGACATCACCGGGTTCGCCGACGCGGCCGCCGACGGTCAGCTGACCCCCGAACAGATGCCGGCGCTGGTGGTGATCCTCGAGACGCTCAAGCGCGCATATCCGGATTTCCCGCTCGACGACTACCGGCGCGGCTTCGCAAAAGACCACTGGGACAAGTTGATTGCGTGCGACGGGCCCGCAGCGGCCGAGCGCGCCACGTTGACGCCGCAGCTCACCGGTGAGGACCTGCGGCCGGGCACACCGCAGGCCGTCGACACGCTGCGCACACATCTGCAGCACATGAGCCTGCCCCACCGCCCGACGACGGCGCCGATGCTGGTCATCTTCGGCGGCAACGACGCGTTGGTGCCGCCGGCGTGGACCGACCGGGCGCTGCGGGCCGCGTGCGGGATGGGCGACGTGATCGACATCCAGCTGCAGCCCGACAAGGGGCACGCGGGCATCGACGTCTCCTCGGCGTTCGGCTGGGTCAACGCACGGTTCCGCGGTGAGCCGGCCGCCGACAGCTGTCTGAGCCTGGCACCGCCCGGAGCGCCGCAGTGACGGTCAAGCCGCGGGATTCGGCCGAGCATTCGGCATCGCCGCCGGTGCCGCGCACCACCGGCCGCATCATCGGCCTGGACGGTGCGCGCGGGTTGTCGGCCGTCGGGGTCGCCGTCATGCACGTCGCGGGCAACTTCTCACCGAACACCGCGGCGCAGACGAAGATCGGCATCGTCGGCATGAGCCTGATCTTCTTCTTCGTGCTCAGCGGGTTCCTGTTGTTCCTGCCCTACGTCCGGCGATTGACCGAAGACGCTCCGGCGGCAACGGCGCCCAGCGCGCGCAACTTCGCGATCCACCGGATCGCCCGCATCCTGCCCGGCTATCTGGTCATCTTCCTGCTGTGCAACTACGTCTTCGCGGTGGTGTACGTCGAGAACCCGACCGTGCAGACCATCGGTACGAGTGAGGGCACCGGCACGATCACCGACCCCTGGCAGCTGTTGGCCAACCTGACGCTGCTGCAGACCTACATTCCGAAATACATCTTCACCGGCCTGAACCCGTCGTGGTCGCTGACCCTGGAGTTCGCCTTCTACGCGTCGCTGCCGCTGTCGGCCGTGCTGTTGTTCGCGTTGCGCCGCAGGACGTCGGTGCGTCCGCTTCGGCTGGCGGCCAGCCTGCCCGTGGCGTTCATCGTTCTCGGATTCGTCGGAAAACTGTTGCTGCCCTTGGTGAGCAACCACTTCGGGGTTACCGACCCCGAGCTGATGCAGTGGGGTCCCAACTGGGTTTCGGTGTACCTGAGGAGCTTTCTGGTCAACGCCGACAACTTCGCGTTCGGCATGCTGGCCGCGGTCGTCGTCGTGGCGATCGAACAGGGCGCGGTGCGCAGATCGGTGGCCCGGCGGGTCCGGCCCGCCGCGGCGCTGGCCCTTCCCGTCGTGCTGGCCGTGTCGTTCGCGCTGATCGCGCTGGGCGACATGTTCGGCACCAGCGGTATGGCCCTCGCGTCGGCGTTGGTGATCCTGGTGATCGTGGCGCCGTTGTCTTGCGGGCAGCGTTCCAGGATCGGCGAGGGTCTCGAGCTGACCCCGTTCCTGTTCGTCGGTAAGGTGTCGTTGTCGCTGTACCTGCTGCACTTCCCGACGATGTTGATGCTGCACCGGTTCGGCCTGCTGGCAGGTGACTCGCTGGGCGGGATGTGCCTGAACATCGTTGTGGTGCTTGCGGTCACGCTGATCGTCTCCGGCGTCACCTACTACACCGTGGAGAAACCCGCGATGGACATCGCCCGACGCTACCGGTACCGGTGGCGCTGATGCGCCGACTGCGTGTCGGGCTTGCCGTCGCGGCAGCGGTTGTACTGGTCGCGGCCGTGGTGGTGGCGGCGTGGGCGTCTCGCGCCGACCTCTTCGATCGCGGCGGCGCCGCGACCGCGCACCCCGACACCGAGCCGATCCCGACCGCGCACATCGGTGGGTCTGAACCCGGTGATCTGGTGAGTGCTGCAACGATGCCGGGGTTGTCGCACAGCAAGGTCGGAAGCGAGTTCAACGCCGCACGCGTCGTCTACCACTCCACCAACGGCGACACCGGCGAGCCGACCGTGGTGTCCGGATCCGTGTACACCCCCAAAGGCGCGGCGCCACAAGGTGGATGGCCGGTGGTCGCGTTCGGGCACGGGACGACGGGTATCGACGAGCCGTGTGCGCCGTCGCTGTCTGACTCCCTGCTCGGCATGTCCTCCATGGTGGTGGGGCTGGTGCGCAAGGGCTACGCCGTCGCGTTCGCCGACTACCAGGGGCTCGGGGCGCCCGGCGTCCATCCCTACCTCGACGCGAAGACCGCCGGGCTCAACGTCATCGACTCCGTGCGCGCACTGCACCACACCTTCGACGACATCTCGCCCAAGTGGGCGGCGCTGGGCGGTTCGCAGGGCGGCGGCGCGGTGTGGGCGGCGGGCGAGCAGGCGGGCGGCTATGCGCCCGAACTCGACCTGGTCGGCGTGGTCGCGATGGTTCCGGCCGCCGACGTCACCGGGCTAGTGGACAAGGCGCAGGCCGAGACGTTGACGTACTACCAACGGCCGGCGTTTCAGTCGGTGGTGGAGACGCTGGCCCGGCTGCACCCCGACCTCAACCGCGACGACTACCGGCGCGGTGCGGCCGCCGAGTACTGGGAGGTGTTGTCGTCGTGCTCGGGCGCAAAGGGTTTGGACCGCAAGGAGGCGGCCGAGGCGCTCGCGCCCGGCGACCTGGCGCCGAAGACCCCGCAGGCGGCCGAGCGGTTGCGCGGGCTGCTGCGCGGTTGGGCGTTGCCGCAGCAGCCGCTCACCGCGCCGCTGTCGGTGTCCTACGGTGGCCAGGACGAATACATCGACGCACAGTGGACCACCGACGCGATCGCGCGGGCCTGCGCGCTCGGCGGCCCGGTGGTATGGGACCTACAGCCGCAAGCCGGGCACGGCAACGTGGATATCAGCTCCCGATACGCGTGGCTCGCAGACCGATTCGCAGGAAAGCCGGTGGCAGATGAGTGCACCTCAGCCGCACCAGGGAACTGACGGCGACTGGCCGCTGTGGCGGCGGCTGCTGACCGAGACCAAATGCGTCGTGCTGCGTCTGCTCGCCCCGAAGGGAATCGCCGTCGCGGCGCCCCAGCGGCCGTATCTGGTCGTGCCGGTCCTCGGCCAGTCGAACGCGTTCGGCATGGGGCTGGGCCTTGATCTGAGCGGCCCCGACCGACCGCACCCGCGGGTGCATCAGTGGGCCATGTGCGGACCGTCGAAGGGCAGCCCGGTTTTGGCCGTCGACCCGCTGCTGCACGAGATCCCCGGTAAGGGCGTGGGTTTCGGGCTGACGTTCGGCAGACACCTGGCCGATGAGACCGGACGCACCGTGCTTCTCGTTCCCGGCGCACGCGGTGACACATCGTTCACCCCGAAGAACGGATATACCTGGGATCCCGTCGACACCGGCACCCGGGTCAATCTGTACCGCCGCGCGGTGGCCGCCATCGACAAGGCGCTGGCGGCGTATCCGGGCAGCCAGGTGGCCGCGGTGCTGTGGCACCAAGGCGAAAGCGACGTCCCGCTGACCACCGGGCCGGTCTATCAGGGCAAGCTCGACTCCCTGATCGCGGATCTGCGCGCCCGCTACGGAGAAGACCTGCCGGTGATCCTGGGCGGAATGGCGCCGGAGGAGATGGAGTGCAGCGGGCGCGACTACCCGAAGATCCACGCCGTACACGTCGACACGCCCAACCGGGTACCGGGCACGGCATTTGTTGCCGGAGCACGTAATTCGGTCAACTCTGAGACGGACCGACACTACAACGGCGCGGGTATGCGGCAGATGGGCCACGACATGTGGGACGAATACCGCCGGATGCGCGCCGAACACCTGGCGCGGTATGCATCCAACTGAGCTTTCCGAAGTCAGGTGCCAGGGCGTTCTCATCGGGCCTTGCGCACACGGCTGATATTTCGACAGTGCCTTTCCGGTAGGCCCCGGCGCGGCGCTGATGGCGACGGTGATGGCGGCGGTGCCCGGGGGGCGCCGCTTTTCCCTGCTGCAGCCGGTGGTTCGCTGCCCATATCAGTTTGCCGGCTTCGCGAAGACCGTGTTGCACGACACTCGCCGTTGACCAGCCATTTCGCCAATGGGGTAGCGGAGTTCGGCAAACTTTGACATAGTGAACCAGCGATCGTGCTCTGTCGGGGGGCCGGTGGCCGTCAGCAAATATTAGGAGGAACTCCTAGCCGTGTTCGTGGCTGAAGAGGCTTTCACCCCGGCGAAGCCTCGATTGACGAAGATCGGTACCGCGCACGGCGCGGCCTGGCAGAAGTCATACCGCCTCGCGCTGATTGTCACGGACGTCATCGTCGTCGGCCTTGCTCTGGTCGCCGCGCAGTTCGTCAGGCTCGGCGCACCGGACGCGATGCACGACGGGGCGTACGTCTGGGTCTTCTCCTACTACTCGCTGATGTCGATCATCGTCGCAGGAACCTGGCTGGCCCTGCTGGCCGCCTACCGCACCCGCTCACCCCGGATCGTGGGCGCCGGCGTCGAGGAGTACCGGCGCGTCTTCTCCGCGACGCTGGCAACCGTCGGGGTGATCGCCGTCGGGTTGATGATCCTTCGCCCGGAGTACGCGCGTGGCTATCTGGCTGTCGCCCTTCCGCTGGGCCTGCTCGCGCTGTTGCTGAGCCGTAGCCTGTGCCGGCGGCTGCTGGCCAGGAAACGTCGCCAGGGCAAGTGCGTGCAGACCGTGGTCGCGGTCGGCGACGCACGCGCGGTGCGCAGCCTGGTGCAGTCGCTGTCACGGGGCTGGTCATACGGATATGCGGTGGTCGGAGTGTGCCTGACCGGCCGCGCCGGCGGCGGCACCCTGGAGGTGCCCGGGGTGGGCGCGTTGCCGGTGTTCGGCAATGAGCACCACGTGCACGACGCGATCCTGAAGACCAACGCCGACACCGTGGCGTTGACCACCACCGACCATTTCGGCCCCGAGGGCGTACGCGAGTTGTCCTGGGAGATGGACAGGCTCGGCGTCGACCTGGTGGTCTCACCGGGCGTGGTCGACGTCGCAGGGCCTCGCCTGACGATGCGCCCGGTGGCCGGCCTTCCGCTGATCCACGTCGAGAAGCCGCAGTACAGCGGCACCAAGAAACTGCAGAAACGGACCTTCGACATCTGTGTGTCGATCACGGTTCTGAGCTGTGCGCTGCCGGTGCTGCTGCTCGCCGCGCTGGCCATCAAACTGACCAGCAGGGGACCGGTGTTGTACCGCTCCGAGCGGATCGGGCTGGACGGCCGGCCGTTCCAGATGATCAAGCTGCGCACCATGGTCGAGGGCGCCGACAAAGAGGTCGAACGCTTGCTGGAGATCAACGAGAGCGTCGGCGGCGTGCTGTTCAAGATCCGGGAAGACCCGCGCGTCACCCCGGTCGGCAAGTTCCTGCGTCGCTACAGCATCGACGAGCTACCCCAGTTCATCAACGTGCTGCGGCGCGACATGAGCGTGGTGGGGCCGCGTCCGCCGCTGCGCCGTGAGGTCGACACCTACACCGACCAGATCCGTCGCCGGCTGCTGGTGCTGCCGGGCATCACCGGGCTGTGGCAGGTGAGCGGGCGCTCCGACCTGTCGTGGGAGGACTCGGTGCGGCTGGATCTGTCCTACGTGGAGAACTGGTCGATCACCAACGACCTGTTGATCGCGGCCAAGACCATCCGCACGGTCGCGGCCGGTTCCGGCGCCTACTGATCAAACCCCGCCCAGCTATCCACATTGCGAATTGCCTCTGCCGGGGGGTATCGGAAGCCAGCAACGCAAAAATGGTACCGGTGGACGCGCATTTGCAAATGCGGCCCCGGCGTCCACCGCAAAATAATTCGCACCGTACAACGGCTCGCACCGGGCGGTCGCCAGTGAACGCCGAAACGCCCGCACCGGCCGTGCGGATGTTCGCGGAACCCGATTCTCGCCGAGTCGCCGGCGCCGCGCCTGACGCGCCTGGCCTAGGTTTGGTGGTTGCGGTGACGCGCGCGACGACGACGTGAACAGGAGACCGAGGAGATTCATGGCCGGCCAACGCGGCGGCACGACGCGCACAGTGCTGCTCGCCGTCGCGGTCGCGCTCGTGGTGGTCGTCGCCGGCGCGCTGGTCGCCGTGCCGCTGCGACCGGTCGCCACGATGCTCACCATCGGCTTCCTGAACCAGTTCCCGTCATCGGGCGGGCCTCCGGTGCCGGTCGACTCGGCCGATACGACAGGCACCGGTCCCGGCTCGCTGGTGTCGGCGACCACGATGCCCGGGGTCACCCGCACCGTGGAGGGCCGACAACTGCGGGCGGCCCGGGTGGTCTACCGGTCCACATCCGGTGACACTGGCGCTCCGACCGTGGTGTCAGGCTCGGTGTTCACCCCGCAGGGCAGCGCTCCGGAAGGCGGATGGCCGGTGGTGGCGTTCGGCCACGGCACGCTGGGGATCGATCCGCCGTGCGGGCCGTCGTTGTCGCCCAGCCTGCAGAACCTCGTGCACGTGGTGCGGGTCCTCACCCGGCTGGGGTACGCCGTCGCGCTGCCCGACTACCAGGGGCTCGGCGTGAAGGGCGTGCACCCCTATTCGGACGCCCGCACCGCGGGGCTCAACATGATCGACGCGGTGCGCGCGCTGCGGAACACGTTCGGTGACGTGTCCGGGAAGTGGGCGGCGCTCGGGGACTCCCAGGGCGGCGGCGCCTCGTGGGCGGCAGACGAGCAGGCGCGCGGGTACGCGCCGGAACTGGACCTCGTCGGGGCCATCGCGTCGTCGCCGGCCGCCGACATCTCCGGCATCGTGTCCAAGGCCTCGCAGGGCACCCTGACCGTCGAGCAGCGACCCGTCATGGCGGCCGTGGTCGAGTCGCTGGCGCGCCTGCATCCCGACCTCGACCGCGACAACTACCGGCGGTTCGAGGCCGCACGGCACTGGGACGAGCTGTCGGACTGCACCGAGGAGGGCGCCTACGGTCGCGCGGCGGCGATCCAGCGGATCGGGCCGCGCGAGTTCACCCCACGCGGCCCGCAGGCCGCCGAGCGGCTGCGCCGGCTGCTCAAGGCGTGGACGTTACCCCAAAAGCCGTTGTCGGCACCGCTTTACGTGTTCTACGGCGGGAAGGACCCGTTCATCGACGCCGAATGGACCAGGTCGGCGATCGAAAAGGCCTGCGCACTGGGCGGGGTGGTGACGATCGATTTCGACCCGGAAGGGGGCCACAATCCGGGCGACGCCTTGGGCATGCTCGACTGGATAGATGACCGCTTCGCAGGAAGGCCCGCCCCCGATGACTGCTGACCGGGTTCGGCTCGACGAGACGACGTTGCGCGACAGCGTCATCGGCACATCGCCGCTGTGGCGTCGCATTGACGTGGTGGCCGAGACCGGCTCCACCAACGCCGACCTGATCACCCGCGCGGATCGCGGCGAGGTCATCGACGGCGCCGTGCTCATCGCCGAGAACCAGACCGCCGGCCGCGGCAGGCAGGGCCGAAGCTGGTCAGCGGTGCCCTACGCGCAGATCACGATGTCCGTCGGCGTCGACGCCGCCTCGGTGCCCAGCCAGGCCTGGGGGTGGTTGCCGCTGGCGACCGGGGTGGCGATCGTCGACGCGGTCGCCGACAGCGGCGTACAGGCGGGGCTGAAGTGGCCCAACGACGTGCTGGCCGGCGACGGCAAGCTGGCGGGCATCCTCGCCGAGGTGGCCGCGGCCAGCCAGGCGGTGGTGGTCGGCATCGGCCTCAACGTGTCGCTGCGCGGTGACGAGATCGGCGTGCCCGGTGTCACCTCACTGGTCGACCTCGGCGTGCCCGCACCGGACCGCCAGGACCTGCTGCGACGGGTGCTGCACGAACTGGGCCGTCGCATCGAGGCGTGGCGACGCAACGAGGGGGCGGACCCCGCCCTGATCGCCGACTACCGGGCCCGCAGCCTCACCCTGGGCAGGCCGGTGCGCGCGATGCTGCCGGGCGGGCGCGAGATCGTCGGGGTCGCCCGTGACATCGACGACCAGGGCAGGCTCGACATCGACGCCGACGGGCAGTCGACGAAGGTGTCGGCCGGCGACATCGTCCACCTCCGCCCCGCCGACTAGGCGATTTCGGTGTACTTGGTCACGCTCACCGTGACCAAGTACACCGAAATCGCCTTAAGGTCTTCGCATGGGATATCCGGACAACGTGCTGGCCACCGACGAACAGGTGGTGCTGCACCGCCATCCGCACTGGAAGCGGCTGATCGGCCCGATCCTGATTCTGCTGCTGGCGACCGCGCTGGCGGCGTTCGGCGCGGGTTACGTCAACCAGACCGGATGGGACCTGACCGCGCGCAACGTCGTGCTCATCGTGATCGGGGCCGTCTGGCTGGTGATCGTGGGATGGCTCACGCTGTGGCCGTTCCTCAACTGGTGGACAACGCATTTCGTCATCACCGACCGGCGGGTGATGTTCCGTCACGGGGTGTTGACGCGCTCGGGTATCGACATCCCGCTGGCCCGGGTCAACAGCGTCGAGTTCCGGCACGGCCTGCTCGACCGGATGCTGCGCACCGGCACCTTGATCATCGAGTCAGCGTCGCAGGATCCGCTCGAGTTCTATGACATCCCGCGGGTGGAGCGGGTGCACTCGCTGCTGTATCACGAAGTCTTCGACACGCTGGGCTCGGAGGAGTCACCGAGCTGATCCAGCCGCCGGGCGCGCCGGTTGGGGCGGCGCAGCGGCGTGACGGTGCCTGTCCCGCGCACGTGTTCGGCGTGGTCCTCCAGCGCCTCGGCGATCCCACCCACAGTGAGGGTGGATTCGATGGCCTTGTCGGGGTTGCGGCCGAACTCGTCGGGGAACACCCAGCGCCGGAACGCCCAGAACCGGAACGCCATCTGCAGCAGGTTGCCGACGATGTAGGCCGAGATGAAGTCGGCGATGTTCTCCACGGTCAGGCTGACCTCGGGAACCCGCAACATCAGCACGTAGCTGGAGAAATACAGCGGGGCCATGGACAGCAGCACGCCAACGCCGCTGACCCCGAAGAACATCAGCGCCTCGTGGTGGCGTTCCCGGCCGCCGCGGTCCCGGAAGCTCCATTCGCGGTTGAGGATGTAGGACGCGATCACCGCGACGATGCCGGCGATGATCTTCGCCGTGACGGGTTTGGGCTCCAGCACGGTCAGCTTGAGCGTGTAGAACACCGCCGAATCGATGACGAATGTGGTCGCGCCCACAATCGCGAACTTGATCAGTTCGTGGTGCCGTTCCAGGTGCGGTCGAAGCGGGCGGGGTAGCCGCGCGATCGTGGCATCGGTAAAGGACACAAAAGGGCAGTCTACGGAAATCCCCCATCCCACGCGTAGCCGCGCAGGTTGCGGCCCCTAAAGGCAGGCGAGGCGGCCGATCGAAGCCATGACACCATGAAGGCGTGTCGCGAACCCCGAGCGGCCCTCCGTTGGTCACCATGATCGGCGGCGGGCAACTGGCCAGGATGACCCATCAGGCCGCGATCGCGCTGGGTCAGACGCTGCGGGTGCTGGCCGCGGCGGCTGACGACCCGGCCGCGCAGGTCAGCCCCGATGTGGTGATCGGCGCCCACACCGACCTGGATGCGCTGCGCCAGGCGGCCGACGGCGCCGACGCGCTGACCTTCGACCACGAGCATGTGCCGACCGAGCTGCTGGAGAAGTTGGTGGCCGACGGCGTGAACGTGGCGCCGCCGCCGTCGGCGTTGATCCACGCGCAGGACAAACTCGTGATGCGCCGCCGGCTGGAGGCCCTGGGCGCGCCGGTGCCGCGGTTCGCGGCCGTCACCGAGGGCACCGACGTCGACGCGTTCGCCGAGCGTGTCGACGCCCCGATCGTGGTCAAGACCGCCCGCGGGGGATACGACGGCCGGGGCGTGACGCTGGCGCGCGATCTCGCCGACGCGCGCGACGCCGCAGAACGGCACCTGGCCGCCGGCGCGGAAGTGCTCGTCGAGGAACGGGTCGAGATGGCTCGCGAGCTGGCCGCGCTCGTCGCGCGCTCCCCGTTCGGCCAAGGCGCGGCATGGCCGGTGGTGCAGACCGTGCAACGTGACGGCATCTGCGTGGAGGCCGTCGCACCTGCCCCCAACCTGAGCGACGAACTCAAGAGAGCTGCAACGGAATTAGCGCTCAGGTTGGCCGAGGAACTCGGTGTGGTAGGGGTGTTGGCTGTCGAACTGTTCGAGACCGTCGACGGCAGGCTGCTCGTCAACGAACTCGCGATGCGGCCGCACAACTCCGGGCACTGGACCATGGACGGCGCCCGCACCAGCCAATTCGAACAGCACTTGCGCGCGGTGCTCGACTACCCGCTCGGCGACACCGGCCCCATCGCACCGGTCACGGTGATGGCCAATGTGCTTGGCGCGCAAGAACGCCCGCACATGGGCATGGACGAGCGGCTGCACCACCTGTTCGCGCGGATGCCCGACGCCAAGGTGCACCTCTACGGAAAGCAGGAGCAGCCGGGCCGAAAGATCGGCCATGTCAACATCATCGGCGCAGCCGGTGGTTCGGTCGACGACGAGGCGTACGTCGCCGATGTGCGGGAACGCGCAGGCCGGGCGGCGCACTGGTTGTCGCATGCGGAATGGACGGACGGATGGGACCCACATGACGGGCGATGAGCGCTTGCGCGAAGAGCAGACAGGTGCCGATGAGCGCACTTCGGCGGCCCCCGCACCGCGGGTCGGCGTCATCATGGGCAGCGACAGCGACTGGCCGGTGATGGAGGACGCCGTCCACGCGCTGGCCGAATTCGACATACCGTTCGAGGTCGGCGTCGTCTCCGCGCACCGCACCCCGGCCCGCATGCTGGACTACGCGCAAAGCGCGGCCGACCGTGGCATCGAGGTGATCATCGCCGGTGCCGGGGGAGCGGCGCACCTGCCGGGCATGGTGGCTTCGGCAACGCCGCTACCGGTGATCGGCGTGCCGGTGCCGCTGGCCAAGCTGGACGGACTGGACTCGCTGCTGTCGATCGTGCAGATGCCCGCGGGCGTTCCGGTGGCCACCGTGTCGATCGGCGGAGCCCGCAACGCGGGGTTGCTGGCGGTGCGGATCCTGGGTGCGTCCGATGCCGCGCTGCGCCGCCGCGTCGAGCAGTTCCAGGCACAGTTGCATGACACCGTGTTGCAGAAGGATGCGGCGCTGCGCGACCGACTACTCGGGCAGTAAGCTGCAACCCGATGTCACGCAATCTCGCACGGTACCGGGCCATTGGGCACCGGGTCGTCACGGGCTTCCTACAGCCAGAGGTGCTGTTGCTGCTCGATGTGCTGAACACGGCCCAGCGCTCCGACCAGGTCTCGGGCGCAGTCGCCGAAATCGGCGTGCACCACGGCAAGCTCTTCATCGGGTTGCAGTTGCTGCAGCGGCCCGGGGAGAGGTCGGTCGCGATCGACATCTTCGGCGATCAGGAGCTCAACGTCGACGGATCCGGGCACGGCGACCTGGCGAAATTCGTGAACAACATGAACCTGTGGTCGTCGATGGACGACGTCGCGATCCACCAGGGTGATTCGACGAAGCTCCTGCCGGAGACGCTGCGCGAGCTGGCAGGCGGTGACATCCGCTTCTTCAGCGTCGACGGCGGCCACACCGACGAGATCGTGTTCTCCGACATGAAGCTCGCCGAGGCCACGCTCGCCGACGGCGGCGTCGTCATCGCCGATGACGTGTTCAACCAGCAGTGGCCCGGCGTCGCGGTCGGAACGCTGCGCTACCTGGAAAGCGGGGCCAAGCTTGCCCCGTTCCTGATCGGGTTCAACAAGGTCTTCTTCGCCCAGCCCGACTACTGCGGGCGCTATCGGAGCGCGGTGGAGTCCGCCGTCGACGGCAAGCTGCGGCTGGCGACCGCCGACTCGGTCTTCGCCGGGCACGACGTGGGCCTGGTCGCCTCCCAGGGCGTCGTCGACCTGCTGCGACGCAGCGCGACGATGCGATCGCTCTATCACCGGGCGTACCGTGACATGGTGCGTGGCCTGCAGTTCGTCTCGCATCGGGGCGGATCGGGTCAGTGAGGCGACGACGGTAAAGTTACCGGCGCATAGCGAGGAGTCTGTGATGGCGATCGGCAACCCGTCCTTCAGCGATTTCAAGCTGTCCGACGAGCACAACGAGTTGCGGGCGGTGCTTCGTGACCTGTGCGAGAAAGAGATCGCGCCCTACGCCGCCGACGTCGACGAGAAGGCGCGCTACACCGATGAGGCGCTGGCGGCGCTGACCGCGTCGGGCATGGCGGCCATCCACATTCCCGAGGAGTACGGCGGGCAGGGCGGTGACTCCGTGGCGGCGTGCATCGTCATCGAAGAGGTGGCCCGGGTGTGCGCGTCGTCGTCGCTGATCCCGATCTGCAACAAGCTGGGCACGATGGGCCTGTTGTTGCGCGGCAGTGAGGAACTCAAGAAACAGGTACTGCCGTCCATCGCCGCCGGTGACGCAACGGCGTCGTATGCGCTCTCAGAGCGAGAGGCGGGCAGCGACGCGGCGTCGATGCGCACCCGGGCCCGCCGCGAGGGCGACGAATGGGTGCTCAACGGCGCCAAGTGCTGGATCTCCAACGGCGGCCACTCGACCTGGTACACGGTGATGGCGGTGACCGATCCGGACAAGGGCGCCAACGGCATCTCGGCTTTCGTCATCCATAAGGACGACCCCGGGTTCTCGATCGGTGCCAAGGAAAAGAAGATGGGCATAAAGGGATCGCCCACCACCGAACTGTACTTCGAGGACTGCCGCATCCCCTCCGACCGGATCATCGGCGATGAAGGCACCGGCTTCAAGACCGCGCTGGCCACCCTGGACCACACCCGCCCGACCATCGGGGCCCAAGCTGTCGGCATCGCCCAGGGCGCGCTGGACGCCTCCATCGAATACGTCAAGGAGCGCAAGCAATTCGGCAAGCGCATCGCCGACTTTCAGGCCGTGCAGTTCATGCTGGCCGATATGGCGATGAAGACCGAGGCCGCGCGGCTGATGGTCTACACCGCAGCCGCGCGCGCCGAACGCGGCGAGCCCAACCTGGGTTTCATCTCATCGGCGTCGAAGTGTTTTGCCTCCGACGTCGCGATGGAGGTCACCACCGACGCGGTCCAGTTGTTCGGCGGCTACGGCTACACCATCGATTTTCCCGTCGAGCGGATGATGCGCGACGCCAAGATCACCCAGATCTACGAGGGCACCAACCAGATTCAGCGCGTGGTGATGTCCCGCGCGCTGCTCAAATAAATGTGGGCTGCGCTAGCTGCGCTCAGGTGTACTCGATGAAGGTGGCCATCCCCGCCTCGAGGTGATACGTGTTGTGGCAGTGGGTGATCCACCGGCCGGGGTTATCGGTGTCGAAGTCGATCTCGACGGTGCGCAGCGGCGCCACCAGCACGGTGTCCTTGCGGGCCAACGGAGTAGAGCCCGAACCCATCACCTGGAATGTGTGCCCGTGTAAGTGCATCGGGTGAAACATCTTCGACTCGTTGACGTAGCGGATGCGCATGCGCTGGCCGGGGCGCACCGGGTAGCCGGCGTTGGGCGGATCGTATTGCCTGCCGTTGACCGTCCAGTTGTAGCCGTTCACCGGCCCGGCCAAGCGCATGTCGATGCTCTGGTCGATGGGGTCACCGGGCAGGTTCAGCTCGGGCGGGGCGCTCAGGGTCGCCGTGTCCAGCGGGGCCTTCGTGCGCAGCGCGGCGACGTAGTCGTCGGTGTTGACGGCGCTCGCTTTGTCGCCGACGCGCATGTTCAGTTGCGCGTAGCCGTCTTTGCGGTACGCCGCCGCGATCACAGGGGCCGACGCCTGCAGCGTGACAATCGCATCGACCCGCTCACCCATTCCGAGGATCACCGAATCGGTGTCGACCGGTTGCACGGCGAACCCGTCGGTGGCGATCACGTGCAGCCGATGGTTCGGCACCCCGAGCTGAAATGCCGTGTCCGAGCCCGCGTTGATGACGCGCAGCCGGATACGTTGCTCGGCACGGTAATCCATCACCTGCGGGTCGGTGGTGACCCGCCCGTTGATGAGGTAGTACGGGTAGGTGACGTCGCCGCCGTCGTCGCCGAGCGGGGTCGACGGTGTGATGCCCGCGTCGGGAAGTTCGGGCATGGCCGGCATCCCGGCCTTCCTCAGCTCGGCCAGCACCTGGTCCGGGTCGCGGCCGGTGCCGTCCACCCAATCATCAAGCACCACAACGAGTTCATCGTCGTAGTCGGCGCCGTCGGCCGGGTCTTCGATGACCAAGGGGCCGTAGAGGCCGCGGTCGAGTTGTGTGCCTTCGTGGGAGTGATACCAGTAGGTGCCGGCATCGGGTACGACGAACTCGTAGGTGAAGTCACCGCCGGGAGCCACCGCGGGCTGTGTCAGCACCGGCACACCGTCCATGTCGTTGGGTATCGCCAGGCCGTGCCAGTGGATGGTGGTGGGGGCGGGCAGCTTGTTGGTCAGCTGGGCCCGTAGCCGCTCGCCTTTGCGCAGGCGGATCTCCGGGCCCGGCAGCCGGTCACCGTACGCCCAGGTGCGTACCTGTACGCCGCCGAGGTCGACGTCGGTCTGCACGGGTGTGAACGCGATGTCGAAGCCCGGCGTGGCTGCCGCCTGCTGGGCCGACGCCGGTTCGGGTGTACGCGTCGAGCACGCGCCGACCGCACCGGCCGCCAGGCCGGCCGACAGCACGAGAAAGCCGCGCCTGTCGAGCACGGGTTCAGCGTCGCACCGCGACGCGGCCGTCGCTTGCGAAACCGCAAATTAATCGGCTTGTCAGCCCCTGGTGACCTTCTCGGTCTGCCTGCGCCGGTCGAGCGCGGCCGGATCCGGGTTGGCCACCTGCACCAGAGACGCCCCCACCGCAAAAGGTGCCAGCAGGTGATCGGTGAGCGCCTCGGCGGTGTCCCAGGACGCGCTGGAGAGCACCCGGTCCTGCGCGGTCAGCCCCTGCGTGGCCGCCGACGTGCGCGCATCGCTGAGCACGTCGGTCACCGACCGGCCGCCCAGCGCCACGCCGGGGCGGGCTTCGGGGACGATCTGGTCGCCGTGCACCCGCACCGCGGTGGCGTAATCGGTCACCCCGACCGGCAGGTCGTCGACCGGCTTGCCGAACGGGTCCAGCGACAGCACCGCGATCTCGCCGACACCGACAGCGGCGTCGGCGTCCGACAACCGGTCCTCGGTACACAGCGCGACATCCGCGTCGCCGTGCCCCAGAACCACTTCGGCGCCGATCCACCAGATCCCGAACAGCACCGCCGCGGTCTGCCAGTGCGCGGGCAGCAACACCGCGACCCGGCTGCCCGGCCCGGCGCCCAACTCGTCGCGCAGCAGGTTACCGGTCTTGGCGGCCCAGTTCGCCAGTGTCGCCGTTGACAATTCGATGCGCTCACCGGTGGCGTCGTCGTAGTAGGTGATGCGCGGGCCCGCCGGGTCGGCGGCCATCAGCGGATCGAGGATCGCCGAACTGACCGTGGACACGGCTAGTTGACGCACTGCGGGTCATCGGAGCCCGCGGTGATGATCGTGGGTTCCGGTGGCGGAGCGCCGTCGGTCGAGCCGGTCGACCCGGCAGCGAGCGCGTCGAAGGAACTCAGCGTCGAATCACTGCCGTCCAAACCGGATCCGGGGCCGGTGTAGTCGTCGGCCAGCAACACCCGCACGGTGCCCGGCGGCACCGAGGGATCCTCGACGACGGGAAGCCCGCCGAGATCAGCGGAAACCGCCTTGGCGCCAAGGTCGTCGGTGGATCCCGCCTGCACCTGGCTGCCGCTCGGCGGGCTGCCCTCGTGGTTGCCGGTGCTGCCTCGGGTGAAGCCCTTGTTGGTGAGCACCTGTGCGACTGCGGCGGCCAGGCCGTTGACGTCGGTGCCGTTGACGACGTCGACGGCGGTCTTGTCCGGTGTGTACGCCAACTCTTCGGTCTTGCCTTCGTCCTGGTCGGTCAGCAGGCCGGCCACCCACTCCTTGACCGCGGGCGGATCCACCCGCACCACGCTCTGCATCCCGTCGTCGCTCCAGCCGTTCTCCTGCAGCCACGGAATGGTGGCGAAGGCGACGTTACCGGCCGCGAGGTTCTGCAACTGCTCGGCGAATTCCATGACGTCCCAACCGTCGGACAGCACCACCGAGCGTTGCACCGCCTCCTGCAACCGGTTCAGCGTGGCCGGGCTGGACAGCGTCTTACCGGAGATCACCTCGTGGGCGAGCGAGGCCATCACCGCCTGCTGGCGGGTCACCCGGTCGAGGTCACCGCGTGGCAGATCGTGGCGTTGCCGCACGAAGCTCAACGCTTGCGGCCCGTTGAGTTTCTGCCAGCCCGCCGGAAAGTCCGCACCCGAAAGCGGTTCGTAGACAGCTTCTTTCAGGCACACGTCGACGCCGCCCAGCGCGTCGGTGATCAACGAGAAGCCGAGCAGCCCGATCTCGGCGTAGTGGTCGACGGTGACACCGGTCAGGTTGGCCACGGTCTTGATCAGCGCCTCACGACCGGCTTCGGCAGCCATCGGCTCGGCCACGTCCGGATCCATGCCCTTTTCCTCGACGAGTTCCTTCATCTTCTCCAGATGGACCGAGCCGTACACGCCGTTGATCTTCATCTTGCCCACGCCGGGTGCCTGCACGTAGGAGTCGCGCGGGATCGAGATCGCCGTCGCGGATGCACCGTTGTTGGGCACCCGCACCAAGATGATCGTGTCGGTGTTGGTGGCCTCGTCGTCGCCCGCGCGCAGCATCGCGAGTTCGTCCTGCGACAACGGGTTGCCGTGGGCGTCGGTGCGGCTGTCCATGCCGACCAGCAGGATGTCGATCGCACCGTCTTCGCCGCCGCCGCCGAGCGCGACAGGGGATATGTGGTTGATGCCGGCTTCAAACGAACGGATCTTGCCCCACGCCGCGCCCGTACCGATCACGATCAACAGTGCCGCTGACACGGCGATGACACGAAGCGTGCGCGCGGGCATCAGCCCAGGCTACTTGCGGGACGGCCACATCGCGGGTAGCGCGCATCGGCGTGCCAGACTCGTGACCGTGTCTAAGCGCAACTCGGCCCGAATCGTTATTACCGGTGCCGGCGGTATGGTCGGCCGCGTCTTGGCAGCTCAGGCGCGTGGTGACGGCCGCGAGGTGCTGACGCTGACGTCGTCGCAATGTGACATCACCGACGCGCACGCACCTGCGCGTCACATCGCACCCGGTGACGTGGTGATCAACTGCGCGGCCTACACCCGGGTCGACGCCGCCGAGACCGAACCGCAGCGCGCGCACGCCGTCAACGCCATCGGACCCGCCAACCTCGCCAACGCCTGCGTCCAGACCGGCGCGCGGTTGATCCACATCTCCACCGACTATGTGTTCTCGGGCACCCAGCGGATCCCGTACGAGATCGACGACGAGACCGGCCCGCTGAGCGTGTACGCCCGCACCAAACTGGCCGGTGAGGCGGCGGTACACGCGACCATGCCCGACGCCCACGTGGTCAGAACGGCGTGGGTGTACGAGGGCGGCGAGGGCGGTGACTTCGCGGCCGTCATGCGCCGGTCGGCCGCAGGCGATCAGCAGGTCGAGGTGGTGGCCGACCAGATCGGCTCCCCGACATACGTCGGTGACCTGGTCGATGCCCTGTTGCAGGTCGCCGACGGCGGCATCGACGCGCCGCTTCTGCACGCCGCCAACGAGGGCGAGGCCAGCCGGTTCGATCAGGCGCGGGCCGTGTTCGAGGCGCTCGGCGCCGATCCGGCCCGGGTGCTGCCGGTCGGCACGGACCGACACCCGCGCCCGGCGCCGCGCCCGCCGTACTCGGCGCTGTCCGGACGGCGGTCTGCCGAAGCCGGATTGGCCCCGCTGCGACCGTGGCGAGACGCGCTGGCGGCGGCGCTCGGGGCGCACGGGTCGTCGCGCCGGATAACCTCTACGCCGTGAGTGACGAACTGGTGCCCGTGGCGTGAGCGACAATTT
The DNA here is from genome assembly GCF_019645835.1 of Mycolicibacterium holsaticum DSM 44478 = JCM 12374. NCBI lineage: Bacteria > Bacillati > Actinomycetota > Actinomycetes > Mycobacteriales > Mycobacteriaceae > Mycobacterium > Mycolicibacterium holsaticum. The sequence goes on along the minus strand of NZ_CP080998.1, from coordinate 4,034,824 downwards.
GGTGGTCGTCACGGTGACGTACTCACCGGGCCCCCATCTCGACCGGTTTCTGGCGTCGCTGTCGCATGCCACCGACCGGCCGGTGACGGTCATCATGGCCGACAACGGTTCCACCGACGGTGCCCCCGAAGAGGCGCTGGAGCGGTACCCCAACGTGCGGTTGCTGCCCACCGGGGCGAACCTGGGCTACGGCAGCGCGGTGAACCGCGCCGTCAACGATTATTTGAAAGATGCTGCGGCGGCGTCGTATTCGGATTTCTTCGTGGTCGCCAACCCCGATGTGCAGTGGGGTCCACGCAGCATCGACATCCTGCTGGAGGCCGCCGCGCGGTGGCCGCGCGCCGGTGCGCTGGGCCCGCTGATCCGCGACCCCGACGGTTCGGTGTACCCCTCGGCGCGCCACCTGCCCAGCCTGATCCGCGGCGGTATGCATGCGGTCGTCGGCCCGGTGTGGCGGTCCAACCCGTGGACGGCCGCCTACCGGCAGGAGCGACTGGAGCCCAGCGAACGTCCCGTCGGCTGGCTGTCGGGCTCGTGCCTGTTGCTGAGGCGGGCGGCATTCGACGAGATCTCGGGCTTCGACGAGCGCTATTTCATGTACATGGAGGATGTCGACCTGGGTGATCGGCTCGGCCAGGCCGGCTGGCAGAACGTATACGTGCCCTCCGCCGAGATTTTGCACGACAAAGGCCACGCGGCCGGCCGGGACCCGGCTCGCAACTTGGCCGCCCACCACACCAGCACCTACACTTTCCTCGCGGATCGGTATCCGAAGTGGTGGCAGGGGCCACTGCGCTGGACCATCCGGGGGGCGCTCGCCGCGCGTGGCGGGCTGGTGGTACGCAATTCTCAACGGACCCGGGGGAAAGGACGGCGCTAGCGTGAACCCTGCAGAGGTGGACGCCGTCGTACTGGTCGGTGGACTCGGCACGCGGTTGCGGCCGTTGACGCTTTCGGCACCCAAACCGATGTTGCCCACGGCGGGCCTGCCGTTTTTGACCCACCTGCTGTCGCGGATCGCCGAGGCCGGTATCGAACACGTTGTGCTCGGCACCTCGTACAAGGCCGCGGTCTTCGAGTCCGCGTTCGGAGACGGCTCCAAGCTCGGCCTGCAGATCGAGTACGTCGTGGAGGAGCAGCCCCTGGGCACCGGCGGCGGCATCGCCAACGTGGCTTCGAAACTGCGCTACGACACGGCGCTGGTATTCAACGGCGACGTGCTGTCCGGGGCCGATCTGCGCGCGCTGCTGGACAGCCACGAGCAGAACAACGCCGACGTCACCTTGCATCTGGTGCGCGTGGGTGACCCCCGCGCGTTCGGTTGCGTGCCGACCGACGCCGACGGCAGCGTCACCGCGTTTCTGGAGAAGACGCAGGATCCGCCGACCGATCAGATCAACGCCGGCTGCTATGTGTTCAAGCGCGAGGTGATCGATCGCATCCCCAAGGATCGGCCGGTTTCGGTGGAGCGGGAGGTATTTCCCGGGCTGTTGGCCGACGGGTTACGGGTCTGCGGCTACGTCGACTCCACCTACTGGCGCGATATGGGCACCCCCGAGGACTTCGTGCGCGGTTCGGCCGACCTGGTCCGCGGCATCGCGCCCTCGCCCGCGCTGGGCGGGCACCGCGGCGAGGAACTCGTGCACGACGGCGCCAGCGTGGCGCCCGGGGCGGTGCTGATCGGCGGCACGGTCGTGGGTCGCGGCGCCGAGATCGCCGGTGGCGCACGGCTTGACGGCGCGGTGGTCTTCGACGGCGCGAAGGTCGGGGCCGGCGCGGTGATCGAACGCTCGATCATCGGCTTCGGTGCCCGCATCGGTCCGCGGGCGCTGATCCGCGACGGGGTGATCGGCGACGGCGCCGACATCGGGGCGCGCTGCGAGCTGCTGCGCGGTGCGCGGGTATGGCCGGGGGTCTCGATTCCCGACGGCGGCATCCGCTACTCCACCGACGTCTGACCCACTTGCGATTTCGGCGTAGTTTGTCACGCTCACCGTGACGAACTACACCGAAATCGCCGCGGCGGCAAGTTGCTTCAACCCGAAGTCGCAGTCGTCGGGCAGCGCGTCCAGCGGCCACCAGCGCAGATCCAGCGACTCGTCACTGCACGCGATCTGGGCGTCGGCCGGTGCGTGCACGATGAACTGCATATCGAGGTGGCGCGTCGGCACACCCAGCGAGCAGGTCACCGGATGCACGTGCAGCGCGGCCAGCACGGGATCGATCTCAAGCCCGTCGATTCCCGATTCCTCGGCGGCCTCCCGCAGCGCGGCGGCGACGATGGTGTCGTCACCCGGTTCGCAGTGCCCACCCAGTTGCAGCCAGCGCCCGACGCGCGGGTGCAGCGTCAGCAGCGCCATGGAACCGGTGTGGTCGAGCACGAGGGCCGACCCGGTGACGTGTCCGGGCACGCACTCGCGCAGGCAGCCGTCCGGACGCGCGGCCAAGAACGCCAGCACCGCGTGGCGCAACGTGTCCTGCCCGGGATCGGGCGCCTGCCAACTCCTCAGCGTTTCGACGGCCGAGGCGTGCAGGCTCATTTGCGCACCAGCAGACCGTCGGTGGGCACCGGATCGCGGGGGCCGGACGGTGCCGGGCCTTCGGGATATCCGATAGCGATGGCGCCCAGCGGATGCCAGTCGTCGGGCAATTCGAGCGCGCCGCGCACCAGGTCCGGCGCGAAGATCGTCGAGCCGATCCAGCAGCTGCCGACGCCGCGCACCGCCAGGCCCACCAGCAGCGCCTGGACCGCGGCCCCGACCGCGACGGTGAACATGGTGTGTTCGGCCGCCGTGCGCTCGGCGTCGGGATAACTGTGTGCGCCGTCGGGCACCATGAACGGGATCACGACTTCGGGTGCGTCGTAGAGGATCTGGCCGCGGGCTACCCGGCGCTCCACGGAGTCGGCGGGGCGGCCGTCGCCGCGCAGGTCGGCGCGCCACTTGTCCTTCATCCGGTCCAGCAGCGCCGTGCGCCGGTCGCGGTCCTGCAACCAGACGAACCGCACCGGGCGGGTGTGGTGCGGCGCGGGCGCGGTGAGCGCTTCGCCGACGGCGGCCTCGATGAGCTCGGCGGCGACGGGCTCGTCGGCGAAGCTGCGCACCGAGCGGCGCAGCAGCTGGGCCTGCGTGCGGCCGAGCGCGATCGACTCCTCGGTGCCCAACCAGAACAGGTCTTCCTCGCCGGCGCGCAGCAGGTTCCGCGCGCTGGATCCGTCGTCGGGCAGCGAAAGCCCGCGCACCACTGCGACGGGGATATCGGTGAGCTTGCCCTTCACCAGGTCGGCCGCGGCGGCGACTTCGTCGGCGACGGCGATCTCGGTGACGACCAGGTCGTTGCCGTGCCGGTCCTGCGATCCGGCGTAGCCGTGCAGCACGGTGAGCCCGGCCGCGCCGATCGCGGCGTCGATCTGACCGTTTCGCCATGCCCGGCCCATGGTGTCGGTGATCACCACGCCGACGGTGACGCCGAGCCGGTCGCGCAACGCGGTGCGCAGCACGGCCGCGCTGCGGTCGGGATCGACGGGCAGCAGCGCCAACTCCGTGGATCCGACGTTGGAGCCGTCCACGCCCGCGGCCGCCTGGATGAGTCCCAGCGCGTTCTCAGTGATCAGGGTGCGGCCCTTGCGAGCCAGCACCCGGACCGCCTCGGCGTCGACCAGCTTGCGCCGCAACGTATCCCGCTCCTCCGGGTCGTCCGGCGCCGCGACGATACGGCCTTCACACTTGGAGACCACCTTGCTGGTGACGACGACGATGTCGTTGTCACGCAACCACGGCGCCGCCGCGGCGATCGCCGCCGCCAGGTCGTCACCGGGTCGGAACTCCGGCAGGCCCGGTACGGGAAGGAGTTCGACGGTGGCCGCAGACCCGTGCTCGGTCACGGTTTCACGCCGGCCAGATCGAGTCCGGCGCGCACCATCTCGGCCGTCGCCGCCGGGTCCTTCATCAACAGAGGCACCGCCCGCACCTCGACGCCGTCGATCTCGGCGGAATCGCCTTCGTGCACCAACCAGCCGTCGAGGATGCCGACTTTCGAACGCGCACCGAAGTATTCGCCGATCGCCTCGGATGTGCTCGGCACCCCGATCACCGACAGACATTCGTCGGCCATGCCGCGCAGCGGTTTTCCGCCGATCACGGGGGAGTAGCCGATGACCCGCGCCGGTGTCGACCGCAGCGCGGCCCGCACTCCGGGCACGGCGAGGATCGCGCCGATGCTCACCACCGGGTTGGACGGGGCGAGCAGCACGACGTCGGCCGATGCGATCGCGTCGGCGACGCCGGGCCCCGCGGTCGCATCGTCGGCGCCGACGAACGCGAAGCTGTGGGTGGGTACCTGGGCGCGGTAGCGCACCCACCACTCCTGGAAATGAATGGCGCGCTTCTCACCGTCGTTGGGATCGGTGATGACGACGTGGGTTTCGCTGCGGTCATCGGTGACCGGCAGCAGCCGCGCACCCGGCGACCACCGCCGGCACAGCGCCTCGGTGACTTCGGACAGCGGATAGCCGGCCCGCAACATCTGGCTGCGTACCAGATGGGTGGCCAGATCGCGGTCGCCGAGTCCGAACCAGTCCGGCTGCACACCGTAGGCGGCGAGTTCCTCCTTGGCGTGCCAGGTTTCGTTTCGGTGGCCCCAGCCGCGCTCCGGGTCGATGCCGCCGCCCAGCGTGTACATGCAGGTGTCGAGGTCCGGGCAGATCCGAACCCCGAACATCCACGCGTCGTCTCCGACGTTGACGATCGCGGTCAACTCGTTGGCGGTGTCGTTGCTGTCCTCGCGCCACTGGCCCAGCCCGAGAAGATGCTGCACGCCCAACAGGAACCGCGCTCCGCCGACTCCGCCGACCAGAACCGTGACCTTCACATCGACCGAGAGTAGGCCGTCGCGGCACGGCCGGCGCGGGCAGGAGCACTGTCGGGCGGTGGTGTGACAGACACGCCGATCAACGACTCGCCGATATTCGGTCACGGAATGGTATGAATTTCTGTTCTAACGCTTGACCGCAGCATCTAACGCGTGTGTAATCACACCAGTGTCATTTCGCGGTGGGCCTGCCGGTTCCGGTGTCGCAGACCGAGATTCGATCACTTGTTCGAATGAGATACCACATCTCAACAGCGATGCTCCATTTCAGAGATCCACGAGATCAGGTGAGGAGGCGGGAAGATGTCTTTTGAGCAAAGCGATTTCGATCGTCTGGCTCCGTTCGATAGCCGACTGTTCGGCTCAGTAGGCAGCGCGCCGCACACCAATACCGGACCGGCACCGATTGAGACGCCCACGCGTCCCCAGCTGAGCCTGGTGCCCGATCCAGTTGATATTGATGTTGCGCTGCCATTGACTCCCGAAGACGAGCTCTGGCAGGAGAAGGCCCTCTGTGCGCAAACCGACCCCGAGGCGTTCTTCCCGGAGAAGGGTGGCTCGACGCGGGAGGCCAAGCGGATCTGCCAGGGCTGCGAGGTCAAGGACGCGTGCCTGGACTACGCACTGGCCAATGACGAACGCTTCGGCATCTGGGGCGGCCTGTCCGAGCGCGAGCGCCGCCGCCTCAAGCGCGGGATCATCTGACCGCGCGCTCTACTCGTCGTCGATCGTCGGGTCGATGACAGAAGGTTCGACCCCCAGATAGGTGGCCACCTGAGCCACCAGGATTTCATGCAATAGATCGCCGAGCTCGATGGTGTCTTTGGCCCGTCGCTCAATCGGTTTGCGAAACAGCACAATTCGTGCGCGAGTCGCGTTGCCCCGAACATCTACGCCCGCCGGGATCAGCCGGGCCAGCGCGATCGGCCCGTCGGCGACCACTTCGGCCGGCCACTGCATGGTGTCGGGATCCTTCAGCGAGATCCGCGGTATCTCGTCGACGGCCACATCGAGCGCGGACAGCCGATCGTGCCAGCGCCGCTCGATCGGCTCGTAGGCTTCCAGCACCGCCATGTCGAACCGCTCGGCGCGGCTGCGCCAGCCCGGGACGGTAGGGGGCAGCAGCGGCCCGCGCATCTCCCGGCCGCGGCGTGATCGCAGATGTGCCCGTTCGGCCACGGACATGATCGTAACGGTTGGAGATCGGCCGTCCGCGAACTGCGCGTGTCCAGCAGCTTGCCGGGTGCGTCCGCGATAGCCTTCCGTGCGTGAACGTTCCCCGTCGCTGCTGCCGGCCCGGGTGCCCTCACTATGCGGTCGCGACGCTGACCTTCGTCTACTCCGACTCGACTGCCGTGGTGGGCCCGCTGGCCACGGTGTCCGAGCCGCACTCGTGGGACCTCTGCGTGGTGCACGCCGGCCGGATCACCGCGCCGCGCGGCTGGGAGCTGGTTCGCCACGCAGGACCGCTGCCGTCGCACCCCGACGAGGACGACCTGGTCGCGCTCGCCGACGCGGTACGTGAAGGCCGGGATGTCGCACCGCCGGTCAACGGCATCGTCGCTGGGTTTTCCGACCCGGCCACGGGTTCGGCCGGTGGCACCCTGGTGGCGCCGCCGACGAAGCGGCCGGCGTCCAACGGCCGCCGCCGGGGCCACCTGCGGGTGTTGCCCGACCCCACGGATTAGCGATAGCCAGCGCCCGTGCCTGCCGGCAGTAGACGCCGTGCGGACCCGGCCTGACGGCTAGGCTGGCGTTAGTAGTCCACGTCACAAGGAGTCATATGTCTCGGCCCGCCGCGGCGGTTCATCGCGTGATCAAGGCCTATGACGTGCGTGGCCTGGTCGGTGAGGAAATCGACGACGACTTCGTTTTCGACGTCGGCGGCGCGTTTGCCCGGCTGGTGCGCAGCGGTTCCTCTCGAGTGGTGATCGGCTACGACATGCGGGAAAGCTCACCTTCGCTGGCCGCGGCCTTCGCCGAGGGGGTGAGGGCCCAGGGTCTCGACGTCGTACGCATCGGGCTGGCATCGACAGATCAGCTCTATTTCGCCTCGGGTCTGTTGGACAGCCCCGGCGCCATGTTCACCGCCAGCCACAACCCGGCCGCCTACAACGGCATCAAGCTGTGCCGGGCCAACGCCAAACCGGTGGGCAAGGACACCGGGCTGTCGACCATCAGCGACGAGGTCATCGCCGGGGTGCCCGGCTACGACGGTCCGCGCGGCACGATCACCGACCGCGACGTGCTTGCCGATTACGGCGAGTTTCTGCGGTCGCTGGTGAACCTGACCGAGCTGCGGCCGCTGAGCGTTGCGGTGGACGCGGGCAACGGGATGGCGGGCCACACCACGCCCGCGGTGCTGGGCCCGATATCCGGGGTCACCGTGGAACCGCTGTATTTCGAGCTCGACGGCACGTTTCCCAACCACGAGGCCAACCCGCTGGAGCCGGCCAACCTGCTGGACCTGCAGGCCCACGTGCTGAAGACCGGTGCCGACATCGGGCTGGCCTTCGACGGTGACGCCGACCGGTGCTTCGTCGTCGACGAACTGGGCCGCCCGGTCCCGCCGTCCGCGGTGACCGCGCTGGTCGCCGCGCGCGAACTCGGCAGAGAGATCGGCGCGACGGTGATCCACAACCTGATCACCTCGCGGGCGGTGCCCGAACTGGTCGCCGAGCGCGGCGGCACGCCGGTGCGCTCACGCGTCGGGCATTCCTATATCAAGGCGCTGATGGCCGACACCGGCGCCATTTTCGGCGGCGAGCACTCCGCGCACTACTACTTCCGTGACTTCTGGGGTGCGGACTCGGGCATGCTCGCGGCGCTGCATGTGCTGGCGGCGCTCGGCGAACAGCAGCGGCCGCTGTCGGATCTGATGGCCGACTACCAGCGCTACGAGGCCTCCGGCGAGATCAACTTCACCGTCACCGACGCCGAGGCCTGCGTGGATGAGGTGCTCAGGACGTTCGGCCCGCGGATCCAGTCGCTCGACCACCTCGACGGCGTAACCGTGGATCTGGGCGACGGCAGCTGGTTCAACCTGCGGATGTCCAACACCGAGCCGTTGCTGCGGCTCAACGTCGAGGCCCGCACCGCCGATGAGATCGACGCAATCGTCGGGCAGGTGTCCGAAACAGTCGACGCGCAGATGTCCGAAGGCTCGGGGGCCGTCACGTGAACGCCACGCATGCCGCGGTCGACCTCGACGACGTGGACGGCCTGCTCGCCGCGGATCGGGACGGTTTGCTGCGCGGGGCGTCCATGGCAGGCGCCCAGGCGCGGGCCACCGCCGCCGCGCTCGCGGAGGGCGAGTTGGACGCCTTACGTGCCGACCAGCCGCCGCGAACGCTGATCTGGCTGGCCGACCGCGGCAACGGCCAGACCGCGGGTCCGCTGCTTGCCGCCGCCGTCGGCGGCTCGGTGGGGGTGCCGATCGTCACCGCCGCCGAGGTGCCGCCGTGGATCGGCGCGTTGGACGTGCTCGTCGTCGCGGGCGACGACCCCGGTGATCCGGTGCTGGTGTCGGCGGCGGCCACCGCGTTGCACCGCGGTGCCCGGGTGGTCGTGGTGGCGCCGTTCGAGGGTCCGCTGCGCGACGTCGTCGCGGGCCGCGCGGTCGCGCTGGCGCCGCGGGTGTGGGTGCCCGACGAGTTCAGCCTGGTGCGGTATCTGGCTGCGGGGTTGGCGATCCTGAACGTGGTGCAGCCGGGTATGCAGGTGAACCTGGACGCGCTGGCCGACGAACTCGACGCCGAGGCGTTCCGCAACAGCGCCGGACACGAACTGTTCACCAACCCGGCCAAGACACTGGCTGACCGGATGTCGGGCCGCGATGTGGTGTTGGCCGGTGACAACCCGGCGACGCTGGCGTTGGCACGGCACGCGGCCGGGATCATGCTGCGCGTCGCGCACCGCGTGGTCGCGGCCGTCGGCCTCGCGGACACCGTCGCCGCCCTGCGGGCGGGGTTCGGCGGCGCGCCGGGCGCCGAGCGGTTGTTCCATGACGAGCAGATCGACGGTCCGCTGCCCGACCGGGCCAGGGTCTTCGTGCTGACCACCGATGCCGAACGGCAGGTGGTCCTGGCGCGGGTGAGCGGACTCGACGATGTCGACGTGATCAACGCCGAGGATGTACCGGACGGACCGCCTGAACAGGCCCCGGCCCCGACGCCGGGTGACGGACGCCCTGAACGACAACTGGCGATGCTGGCCGTGCGGTTGGAGATGACGGCCGCTTATCTGAAACTGGTTCGAGGTTAAGCAAGTGCACTTGCTACGTGGCGCGGTGCGGACCTATGCGTGGGGTTCGCGGACCGCGATTGCCGATTTCACCGGAAGACCAAGCCCCACCGCACATCCCGAGGCTGAGCTGTGGTTCGGTGCGCACCCGGGTGACCCGGCGTGGCTGCAGACCGACGACGGTGAGCGCTCGCTGCTCGATACGGTGCGCGAGGATCCGGAGGGGCAACTGGGCGCGGCGGTGTGCGGCCGGTTCGGCGACTCGTTGCCGTTTCTGGTCAAGGTGCTCGCCGCCGATGAACCGCTGTCGCTGCAGGCCCATCCCAGCGCCGAACAGGCAGTGGAGGGGTTCAACCGTGAGGAGCGGGCAGGCATCCCGATCTCCGCGCCCAACCGCAACTACCGCGACCCCAGCCACAAACCCGAAATACTCGTCGCGCTAGGGCAATTCGAGGCGCTGGCGGGGTTCCGGCCGGCGGCGCGCACCGTCGAGCTGATGCGCGCGCTGAACGTCGGCCACCTGGACCCCCACATCAACCTGCTCGGCTGCCAATCCGATGCCGACGGTCTGCGCGCGTTGTTCACCACCTGGATCACCGCGCCACAGCCCGACATCGACGTCCTGGTGCCCGCGGTGCTCGACGGCGCGATCAACTACGTGCGCTCGGGTAAACGCACGTTCGCCGCCGAGGCCAAGACCGTGCTCGAGCTCGGCGAGCGCTATCCCGGCGACGCCGGCGTGCTGGCCTCGCTGCTGTTGAACCGGATCAGCCTGGCCCCGGGTGAGGCCATCTACCTGCCCGCCGGAAACCTGCACGCCTACCTGGAGGGTGTGGGTGTCGAGGTGATGGCCAACTCCGACAACGTGCTGCGCGGCGGGCTGACCCCCAAGCACGTCGACGTGCCCGAGTTGCTGCGGGTGCTCGACTTCATGCCCGCCGCCGATGTGGTGATCCATCCGGAGATGGCATCGGACGGAATGGAATTGGTATATGACACGCCCGCACCCGAGTTCGCGGTGTCGGTGCTGTGCATCGACGGTGACCAGCTCGGGCACGAGATCGACGCGCCGACCCGCCACGACGGCCCGCAGGTCCTGTTGTGCACCGAGGGTTCGACGGTGGTGCACGCCAAGTCGAGCAAGGTGACGCTGCAGCGGGGCTCGGCGGCGTGGGTGTCGGCCGACGACGGCCCGATCCGGTTGGTCGCCTCGGAGCCGACGAAGCTGTTCCGCTCGACCGTGGGAATCTGACGCGATCAGTGGGCGGCTTTGCGGCCGAACGGCAACACGTGCATGACCGCGACCGCCACCGACCCGACGGCAAGGCCGACCACCGCTGACGCCGCGGTGTTGACCAGCCAGCCCAACAGCGCACCGACACCCTGCACCGCGTGGTGCACGAATTCCTCGGCGTGGTGGACCAGCCCGTAGGGGGCGTCCCAGCCCACGGCGTCGGTGCCGACCAGAAGGATGTGCCCGCCCACCCACAGCATCGCGACCGTGCCGATCACCGAAAGCGCGGCGAGCAGCTTGGGCATCCCGGTGACCAGCCCGCGGCCGATCTTCTGCGCGGCCGCTGAGGACCGCTGGGCCAGGCTCAGCCCGATGTCGTCCATCTTCACGATGGCCGCCACGACGCCGTACACCCCGGCGGTGATGACAAGGGCGACCACCACCAGGATGATCAGCCGCGGCCAGAACCGTTCGTTGGCAACCTCGTTCAGCGCGATCACCATGATCTCCGCGGACAGGATGAAGTCGGTGCGGATCGCGCCCGCGGTCATCTGCTTTTCGACGTCGCCGCCGGCCGTCGTGGCGGGTGCGGCGTGGTGCTGGTGCGCGTGGCGGCGCAGCCGGCCCCACACCTTCTCCGCGCCCTCGTAGCACAGATACGTCGCGCCGACCATCAGCAGCGGGGTCAGCAGCCACGGCAGGAACTCGCTGAGCAGCAGCGCGGCGGGCAGGATGAACACCAGCTTGTTGCGCAGCGACCCGATCGCGATGCGCTTGATCATCGGCAGCTCGCGGTCGGCGGTGATGCCCTGGACGTATTGCGGTGTCACCGCGGTGTCGTCGACCACGACGCCTGCCGCCTTGGCCGTCGCCCGCCCTGCCGCGGCCCCGATGTCATCGACCGAAGCGGCCGCGAGCCGGGCCAGCGCGGCCACGTCGTCGAGCAGGCCGAACAGCCCCGCGCTCATCGTGTTTCCTGCATCGTCTCGAAGGTTACCGGGTGTCTGGCGGCCCGCCTCTGCGCCAGCCACAACCGCATGTTGTGGCGGATCGTCCGGCCGATCAGCCGGGGTGGCGGCACCATGTAGAGGCTGTCGAGCAGGCTGAACCGACGCAGAAACCATTCGGCCAGAACAGGATCGGTTTCCGCCGCGCCGAGGAACTGGTCGAACAACGCGCCCACCGGCTTGTACCACCACGGCGCCGGCCCCCGGCCCCGGTGCATGGTCAGATCGCCGATGGCGTTCATGGTCCACACCGGAAACGTGGTCTTGGCCGTGGCGCGGATGGTTTCGCGGGCCACGTCGGCGTCCGGTGTCTCGAGCGCGCGCCGCAGATGCCCGGCCTGCAGCGACGTCATCGACATGCCCTGGCCGAAGGTGGGATTGAAGCTCACCACGGCGTCGCCGAACGGCAGAATGCCGCGGGGAAGGCGGTCGAGTTTGTCGTAGCGGCGCCAGCGGCTGGCCGGGTACTTGTGGTGGGCGACGTCGTCGAGCGCGGTGCCCTGGCGCAGCGCGGACGCGACGTGTGCGGGCAGGATCTCGTCGGCCAGCGCGCACATCTGCGCGAAACTCTGCGGCGGCTGCACCTTCCCGACCCCGAACGTGGTGATGTTCCAGACGCCGTCTTCGTAGAACAGCATGCCGATCCCCAGCGGCTGCGCATCCGATGCGCCTGCCACCACGACCTTCTCGCTGAGCAGGCCGTCGGGCACCCGGACCCGCTGGCTGGCGTAGGAGATCCCGACGGACACGACGTCCTCGCGCGGACGCTCATACCCCCACTTCTGCAGCCACACCGGTAACCGGGTGCCCCGGCCCGTGGCGTCGACCACCAGATCGGCGGGCAGCACCGCCCCGGACTCCAGCTGCACGCCGGTCACCTGCTCGCGGGTGACCTCGAAGCGGGGCTCGGCGACCGCGGCGCGGATGATCTCGACGTTGTCAATGGCCAGCACCCGCTTGCGGATCTGCCATTCCAGCTGCGGGCGGCTCGGCACGTACGCGGTGAACTCGGACTGCAGCCGGTGCGCGGTGCCGAGCACATGGCCCGCCGCGCCGAAGTGGATGCAGTCGGGCCGGTTCTCCAGTATCGGAACGCCCTCGCCGACCATGTCGTCGAGCAGGCCGGGAAAATGGGTTTCGAACTCCTGGGCGCCGCGCGCCATCAGCATGTGCACGTGCCTGCCCTGCGGGACGGCGGCCCGGTTGGCGGGGCCGTCGGGCAGCTCGTCGCGTTCGCACAGCGTCACCCGACCATAGAAGTCCGATAGCACCCGCGCCGCACACAGGCCGCCGATGCTCGCTCCGATGACAACTGCGTGTTCGGCAGTCCGGCCCATTGGGTAAAGGCTACCGCTACATTGCGGTCATCGGATCAGGAAGGAATGCCATGACGCGGCGGACCAAGTCGGTGGAGCAGTCGATCGCCGACACCGACGAACCCGAGACACGGCTGCGCAAGGACCTCAACTGGTGGGATTTGACCGTCTTCGGTGTCTCGGTGGTGATCGGGGCCGGCATCTTCACGATCACCGCGTCGACGGCGGGAAACCTCACTGGTCCGGCCATTTCGGTGTCGTTTCTGATCGCGGCGGCCACGTGCGGGCTGGCCGCGCTGTGCTACGCCGAGTTCGCGTCGACGGTGCCGGTGGCAGGCAGCGCCTACACGTTCTCCTATGCCACGTTCGGTGAGTTCGTCGCCTGGATCATCGGCTGGGATCTGATCCTCGAGTTCGCCGTCGCGGCCGCGGTGATCGCCAAGGGCTGGTCGAGCTACCTCGGCACCGTGTTCAACTTCGGCGGCGGCGCGATGAATATTGCTGGGCTGCAATTAGATTGGGGTGCGCTGCTGATCATCGCGTTCGTCACGCTGATCTTGGCGCGCGGCACCAAGCTCTCCGCGGGGGTCAGCCTGGCGATCACCGTGATCAAGGTCGGGGTGGTGCTGCTGGTGGTGGCGGTCGGTGCGTTCTACATCAAGGCCGCGAACTACTCGCCGTTCCTGCCGCCCGCGGAGCCCGGCCACGGTGGCAGCGGTACCGAGCAGTCGTTGTTCTCGCTGCTGACCGGGGCCGAGGGCAGCAGCTACGGGTGGTACGGCCTGTTGGCCGGCGCGTCGATCGTGTTCTTCGCGTTCATCGGGTTCGACATCATCGCGACCACCGCCGAGGAGACCAAGTACCCGCAGCGCGACATATCGCGCGGCATCCTGGCCTCGCTGGCGATCGTCACGGTGCTCTACGTGGCGGTGTCGGTCGTGCTGACCGGCATGGTGCACTACACCGAGCTGCGCGCGGCGGGCGAGGACGCCAACCTGGCCACCGCGTTCGAGGCCAACGGGGTGGACTGGGCGGCCAACGTCATCTCGATCGGCGCGCTGGCCGGCCTGACCACGGTCGTGATCGTGCTGGTGCTCGGGCAGACCCGGGTGCTGTTCGCGATGTGTCGCGACGGTCTGCTGCCGCGCTCGCTGGCCAGGACCGGTACCCGCGGCACACCGGTGCGCATCACGCTGATCGTCGGCGCGCTGGTGGCGGTGACGGCGACGGCGTTCCCGATGGGCAAGCTCGAGGAGATGGTCAACATCGGCACGCTGTTCGCGTTCGTGTTGGTCTCGGCGGGGGTGATCGTGCTGCGGCGCACCCGCCCGGACCTCAAGCGCGGCTTCCGCGCACCGGGGGTGCCGTTGCTGCCGATCGCATCGATCCTGGCGTGCGTCTGGCTGATGCTCAACCTGACCGCGTTGACGTGGATCCGGTTCCTGATCTGGATGGCCATCGGCGTGGCGATCTATTTCCTGTACGGCCGCCGCCACTCGGTACTGGGCCGCCGGCAGGCCGACGCGATTTCGGCGTGAAAAGTTTCGCTCAGCGACAGTTATCACGCCCAACCCGCGAACCGGTGTGTACAAATCTACGGTTTATGTCTAGACAGCCGACAAAGCTGCCTCTATAGTCAACACAACGACGTGATGGCACTCACTTCAGGAGGCATGCAGTGACCACGCAGATGTCTGGGCCCCAGACCACCGAGGAGTGGCGGGACAAGAAGCGCTACCTGTGGCTGATGGGCTTGATCGCGCCGACGGCCCTGTTCGTGATGCTGCCGGTGGTGTGGGCGTTCAACCAGTGGGGTTGGCACGCCGCGGCGCAGGTGCCGTTCTGGATCGGCCCGATCCTGGTCTACGTGCTCCTGCCCGCGCTGGACCTGCGGTTCGGGCCGGACGGGCAGAATCCGCCCGACGAGGTGATGGAGCGGCTGGAGAACGACAGGTACTACCGGTATTGCACCTACATCTACATCCCGTTCCAGTACGCCAGCGTCATCTTCGGTGCGTACCTGTTCACCGCCTCCGATCTGGGCTGGCTCGGATTCGACGGCGGGCTCGGATGGCCCGCCAAGATCGGCCTGGCGCTGTCGGTCGGCGTGCTGGGCGGCGTCGGAATCAACACCGCGCACGAGATGGGGCACAAGAAGGACGCACTGGAGCGGTGGCTGAGCAAGATCACGCTGGCCCAGACCTGCTACGGCCACTTCTACATCGAGCACAACCGCGGCCACCATGTCCGCGTCGCCACCCCGGAGGATCCGGCGTCGGCGCGCTTCGGTGAGACGTTCTGGGAGTTTCTTCCGCGCAGCGTGTTCGGCTCGCTGAAGTCGGCATGGGAACTGGAGGCCAAGCGACTCGAGCGGGCCGGGAAGAGCAAGTGGCATCCGTCCAACGACGTGCTCAACGCGTGGGCGATGTCGGTGGTGTTCTACGGCGTGCTGATCGCGGTGTTCGGTGTGGCGCTGATTCCCTACATCGTGATCTCGGCGGTGTTCGGCTTCACGCTGCTGGAGACGGTCAACTACCTCGAGCACTACGGCCTGCTGCGGCAAAAGCTGGACAGCGGTCGCTACGAGCGTTGTACCCCGGAGCACAGCTGGAACTCCGACCACATCGTCACCAACCTGTTCCTGTACCACCTCCAGCGGCACAGCGATCACCACGCCAACCCGACCCGGCGCTACCAGACGCTGCGCAGCATGGCCGGCGCGCCGAACCTGCCCAGCGGTTACGCGTCGATGATCGCGCTGACGTACTTCCCGCCGCTGTGGCGCCGGGTGATGGACCACCGGGTGCTCGACCACTACGACGGCGACATCACCCGGGTCAACATCCACCCGCGGGTGCGCGACAAGGTGGTGGCCCGGTACGCGGGGGCGGCCAAGTGACCGCCTACCGCTGCCCGGGATGCGGCTACGTTTACGACGAGGCCAAAGGCGAACCGCGCGAGGGCTTCCCGGCCGGCACACCGTTTAGTGATGTTCCCGACGACTGGTGCTGTCCGGACTGTTCGGTACGCGAGAAGGTCGACTTCCAGCCCTGACCGCTGAGCCAACGCGACAATAAGGAGAAGCATTGGATTACAAGGTCTACGAATGCCAGGTGTGCGGCTTCGAATACGACGAGGCCAAGGGCTGGCCGGATGACGGCATCGCCCCGGGCACCCGGTGGGACGACATCCCCGAGGACTGGAGTTGCCCGGATTGCGGCGCGGCGAAGTCGGACTTCGAAATGGTGGAAGTCGCCCGCCGGTGACCGCCGCGTGGTCGCGCGAAGCGACTAGTGTCGCGCGTGTGAGTTCACCGCGCACCAAGCGGACCGCGCAGCGCATCCCGTATGCCGAAGCGTCCCGCGTGCTGTTGCGCGACTCGATTCTGGACGGCATGCGCGAGCTGCTGCTCACCAGGGACTGGTCGGCGATCACGCTGTCGCATGTGGCCAAGGCCGCCGGCATCAGCCGCCAGACCATCTACAACGAGTTCGGTTCGCGGCAGGGGCTGGCGCAGGCGTACGCGCTGCGGTTGGCCGACCGGCTCGTCGACCAGATCGACGACGCGATCGAGGGAAATGTCGGCGACGTCTACTCCGCGTTCGTTCAGGGCTTCCGCGACTTCTTCACCGAGTCGGCCGCCGACCCGCTGGTCATGTCGCTGCTGACCGGCGACATCAAACCGGATCTGTTGCAGCTCATCACGACCGACAGCGGACCGATCATCACGCACTGTTCGCAGCGGCTGACGGCGACGTTCGTGCACAGCTGGGTGACGTGCAGCGACGACGACGCGGGCATGCTGGCGCGCGCGATCGTCCGGTTGGCGATGAGCTACATCTCGATGCCGCCGGAGGCAGATCACGACGTCGCAGCAGACTTGGCTAGGCTGCTTACACCTGCCGCTGAGCGCTACGGTGTGATCGCAACCGAATAGCGACGACGCTGGCCGGGCAGACTAACGTATAAGCAGGCTAAGTAACTGCGTGCCCCGAGGAAGAGAGCTCCATGACGACCACTGACCAGCGGCTGACCCCGGATGTCCGCAACGGCATCGACTACAAGGTCGCCGATCTGTCCCTTGCTGAATTCGGTCGCAAGGAGATCGGGCTCGCCGAACACGAGATGCCGGGGCTGATGGCGCTGCGCCGCGAGTACGCCGATGTGGCGCCGCTCAAGGGCGCCCGCATCTCGGGTTCGCTGCATATGACCGTGCAGACCGCGGTGCTCATCGAGACCCTGGTGGCCCTCGGGGCCGAGGTGCGCTGGGCGAGCTGCAACATCTTCTCCACCCAGGACCACGCCGCCGCGGCCGTCGTCGTCGGCCCGCACGGCACGCCGGAGGAGCCCAAGGGCACCCCGGTGTTCGCCTGGAAGGGCGAGACGCTCGAGGAGTACTGGTGGGCCGCCGAGCAGATGCTGACCTGGCCGGGCGAGCCCGCCAACATGATCCTCGACGACGGCGGCGACGCCACCATGCTGGTGCTGCGCGGCGCGCAGTACGAAAAGGCCGGTGTGGTGCCGCCCGCCGAGGACGACGATCCGGCGGAGTGGAAGGTCTTCTTGGCGCTGGTGCGTGAGGGGTTCCAGCCCGCTTCCAGCGATGGAGGAGGCAAGTGGACCAAGATCGCCGAGTCGGTCAAGGGTGTCACCGAGGAGACCACGACCGGTGTGCTGCGGCTGTACCAGTTCGAGGCCGCCGGTGAGCTGCCGTTCCCGGCGATCAACGTCAACGACTCGGTCACCAAGTCCAAGTTCGACAACAAGTACGGCACCAGGCACTCGCTGATCGACGGCATCAACCGCGGCACCGATGTGCTGATCGGCGGCAAGAAGGTGCTGATCTGCGGCTACGGCGACGTCGGCAAGGGCTGTGCGGAATCGCTGGCCGGCCAGGGCGCGCGAGTGGCGGTCACCGAGATCGACCCGATCAACGCGCTGCAGGCGCTGATGGACGGCTTCGACGTGCGCACCGTCGAGGAGGCGATCGGCGAGGCCGACATCGTCATCACCGCGACCGGCAACAAGGACATCATCACGCTCGAGCACATGCGGGCGATGAAGGACCAGGCGATCCTGGGCAACATCGGCCACTTCGACAACGAGATCGACATGGCTGCGCTGGAACGCTCCGGGGCCAAGCGGATCAACATCAAGCCGCAGGTCGACCAGTGGGTGTTCGACGACGGCAAGTCGATCGTCGTGCTGTCCGAGGGGCGGCTGCTCAACCTGGGCAACGCGACCGGGCACCCGTCGTTCGTGATGAGCAACAGCTTCTCCAACCAGGTGATCGCCCAGATCGAGCTGTGGACCAAGAACGACGAGTACGACAACGCGGTGTACCGGCTGGCCAAGCATCTCGACGAGAAGGTCGCACGCATTCACGTTGAGGCCCTTGGTGGTTCGCTGACCAAGCTCAGCAAGGAGCAGGCCGAGTACATCAACGTCGACGTCGGGGGTCCCTACAAGCCGGAGCACTACCGATACTGATCATCACCGGTTTCGGCGCCGGGCGACGACGCCTCGCGCTTACCGCACTGTTCTTCGCCATCGCGCTGCTGACCGCGCCGGTTCCGTCTGCAGCCGCGGCGGTACCGGACTGGTCCGGTCTTGATGCCCGCCACTACGACGGGCCAATCCCGGTGGCCGGCACGTTGATTCGGTCCGTTCCGCTGAACCCTGCGCTGTCCGTTCGGGGTTCGGCGAACGCTTATCGAATCCTGTACTCGACGGTCAACCAGCACGGTGACCCCGCGGTCGGCACCGCTGCGGTGTTCGTTCCGCATGGTGCGCCGCCGCAGGGCGGATGGCCGTTGATCGCGTGGGCGCACGGCACGGTGGGGTTGGGTGATGACTGCACACCGTCTGCGCGGCCGCGCTCCGAACGCGACGACGACTATCTGACGCACTGGCTCGACCAGGGTTATGCGGTGGTCGCCCCCGACTACGTCGGGCTGGGCACACCTGGGTTGATGAGTTACCTCAACAGCGTGCCCACCGCCCAGGCCGTGATCGATTCGGTGATCGCCATGCGCCAGATGGACCTGCCGCTGTCCCCGAAGTGGGCCCTCGTCGGCCAATCCCAGGGCGGCGGGGCCGCGGTCAACAGCGCACGGTGGGCCACCGAGTTCAGCGCCGGCCGCGGACTGGACTACCGCGGGGTGGTGGCCACCGGGACCCCGGCCAACATCGAACGCGTGGCCAAGCTGGCCGGGCCCGATATGCAACTGCCCGCAGACCTGGGTCCGGCCGCCAGCAGCTACACCGCCTACATCCTGGCGGCCTTCCGCGAAGCGCGTCCCGACATCGACATCGACTCGGTGCTCACACCGGCGGGGCTCGACGCGGTCGCCAAGGCCGCGACGCTGTGCAAACCGCAACTGGACGGCGAGTTGACCGGCATGACCCCGGCGAAGTTCTTCAGCGCGCCGCTGGACTCGCTGCCCGGCGTGTCCGAGGCGCTCGACGCCTACCTGGGCACACCGGACCGCGGCTATGACCGGCCGATCTTCCTCGGCGTGGGGTTGTTGGACCGCGATGTGCCGCCCCAGTCGACGTTGACGTTCTACGACCAACTGGTGGCCAACCACCAGAACGTCGAATTGCGGGTCTATCCGGACCAGGATCACAGCGGCACCGTGCTGGCATCACTGCCGGATTCGACGCCGTTTCTCAAAGCCGCGTTCGGGTAATCAGATGCGCTGTGCCGCAGCCGGTTCAGCGACCCGATGGTTCTGCGCGGTCGTCGTGTAACGTCCTGTTGCGCAGCGTAGAACGGCTGAGCTGCTTACCTTTCGCAGATGCGGGTAAAGATGGTTCCGTTGTGATTGTGCGGGTGTTATCGACGAGAAACGGCCACGATGTTCGATTCGGTGCTCGACGTGCTGGGCGACGCGTGGTGGGCGTATCCGCTGATCCTGCTCTTCTGCACGTTCGACGCCGTGGTTCCCGCGCTGCCCAGCGAGACCGCGCTGCTGACCGGCGGCATCCTCGCGGCCGACGGCCGCATGGCCCTGGCCGGGGTCATCGTGATGGCCGGCCTCGGCGCATTTCTCGGGGACAACCTCGCGTACTGGATCGGCCGTTCCGCCGAGGACTGGGCCCGCCGGTGGATCACCCGCGGCGCGCGGGGCAGGCGCGGGTTGGAGTGGGCCGAGCGCGAGTTGACCCGGCACGGCGGGCCGCTGCTGATCGCGGCTCGTTTCATTCCCGGTGGGCGCACCGCGACGACGATCGCCTGCGGGGTGCTGCGCTTTCCGTACCGTCAGTTCCTGGTCTTCGACGCGGTCGGCGCCGCGCTGTGGGCCACCGTCAACACGCTGATCGGCTACCTGGGTGGGCGCGCATTCGCCGACAACACGCTCGCGGCGTTCGCGGTGTCCTTCGGGGTGGCCTTGGCGCTGGCGGGGGTGATCGAGTTGATCCGGTGGTTTCGCAGACGAACCGAGGTTTCGCGAAGCCGGCAGCGGTAGCTGGCATGCACCAGCGCGACGACGAGATATCCGACATGCCAACGCATTACGTGGCAAATAGCGACCGCAAGTTGCGCTTAGGGGCGACTACGGACACGACCTGCTTCGCTGCGATGCCCCCTGCGACCGCCATCCATCAACGCTGCCAGGGCGGATGCGGGGCGTCGAGGTTGAACCGGACACCGATCATCCTGATCACAAAGCAGACCGCCGCGGCGCCCAGCGTCGCAGCGATGTTCTGGTAGTCCAGGCTGTAGACGAGCGCCGCGCACCCCGCGCCGATCATCGCCGGAATCGCGTACAGCTCGCTGCGGAAAACAACCGGTACCTGTCCGATCGACATGTCGCGGATCGTTCCGCCGCCGACGGCGGTGATGGTGCCGACGATGATCGCCTGCAAGACGCCGAATCCGAGACCGAGGGCCTTGTAGGAGGCCAGTACCGCGAACACACTCAACCCGACGGCATCGGCGACGGTGATAGGCATGGTGAACCGCTCGAGCGCTGGGCTCAGCACGAACGCGATCGCACCACCCGCGGCCGCCACCGCCAGATAGCGCCAGTCCACGAAAGTGGCGGGCGGAAGCGCGTCGAGCAGCACATCGCGGATGACGCCACCGCCCAGACCGGTGAGCATGCCGACGGTGACGACCCCGAAAATGTCGAGGCGCGTAGCGCGCAGGGCGGTCAGTGCGCCGTTGAGACCGAACGCGAACGTACCGATGAGGTCGAGCGCCAGCAGAAGCGGCGTTTCAGTCGACATTCCAAGGTGTATACCCGAGGTCATGGCCGCGTCCCAGACAGTCGCAGACACTCTGTTGGCTGAACTACCGAAAATCCGCGATGAGCAGGAGGAGTTCTACCGCGACCTGCACCGCCATCCCGAGCTCTCGCGCCAAGAGGTCGAGACCGCCCGCAAGGTCGCTGACCGGCTACGCGGCTTGGGTTACGAAACTCACGACGGCGTCGGGGGTACGGGGGTGGTCGGCGTGCTGGCCAACGGGCCGGGACCCACCGTGTTGCTCCGCGCAGATATGGATGCGCTTCCCGTGCAAGAAGCCACCGGCCTCGAGTACGCCAGCACCGTGCGGGCAACCGATGCTGACGGAAACGACGTTCCGGTGATGCACGCCTGCGGACACGACGTGCACGTCGTGGCGCTGCTCGGTGCGGCGCGGTTGCTCGCCGAGGGGCGCGGGCACTGGAGCGGCACCGTCGTTGCCCTGTTTCAGCCGGCAGAGGAAACTTCCGACGGGGCCCGCGCCATGGTCGACGACGGTCTGGTGGAGCTGCTTCCGAAAGTGGATGTCGCACTGGCGCAACACGTCTTGCCCGCACCGGCAGGACACGTCGGCGTCCGCGCCGGTGCGGTGTTGTCGGCGGCCGACAGCATGCGCGTCACGGTGTACGGCCGCGGCGCGCACGGCTCGATGCCGCAGGCCGCGGTCGACCCGGTGGTGCTGGCCGCGATGATCGTCGTTCGGCTGCAGACCGTTGTCGCCCGAGAAGTCGCACCTGGTGAATCGGCGGTGCTCACCGTCGGCAGCATCCAGGCCGGCGCCAAGAGCAACGTGATCCCAGATCGGGCCGTACTGCAACTGAATATCCGCACCTACAGCGAGCACACCCGTACCGCGGTGCTGGGCGCGATCCGACGCATCGTCGTCGCCGAATGCCAGGCGTCCGATTCGCCGAAGGATCCCGAGTTCGAAATGTTCGACCGGTTTCCGTTGACGCAGAACGACGACGAGACCACCGCACGCGTAAGCGAAGCGTTCGCAGCATATTTCGGGGAGCAGTGCCGACAGATGCCGCAACAGAGCGCCAGCGAGGACTTCAGCGAAATCCCGGTCGCACTCGGCGCGCCCTACACCTACTGGGGTATCGGCGGCATCGATCCCGCGACCTACCGGCAGGCGGCCGAGCGCGGCCGCGTCGACCAGGACATCCCGGTCAACCACTCGTCGACATTCGCTCCGGTCATCCAGCCCACGCTGGACACCGGCACCAAGGCGCTCGTCGTCGCGGCGACGGCCTGGCTGACCCCGGCCTCAGGAAAACCGGTGCCATAGTCGCCGATAGGTGCTGCAACCCGACTGTAGGGGATACGTTGGGGTCAAACACCGTCTTTGGTAGGGAGCGCCATGTCTTCAGACAGCTTCGGAACACGCGACCAACTCACCGTCGATGACAAGACGTACACGATCTATCGACTCGACCGCATCGAGGGCGCAGAACGTCTGCCCTACAGCCTGAAGGTGCTGCTGGAGAACCTCCTGCGCAACGAGGACGGCCGGATGGTCACCGGCGAGCAGATCAGCGCACTGGCCGCGTGGGACCCGGCCGCCGAGCACGGTCGCGAAATCGCCTATACACCGGCGCGGGTGTTGATGCAGGACTTCACCGGGGTGCCGTGTGTCGTCGACCTGGTCGCCATGCGCGACGCCATCGCCGACCTCGGTGGCGACACGCAACGCATCAACCCGCTGTGCCCGACGGAGCTCGTCATCGACCACTCCGTGATCGCCGACGTGTTCGGCAGGCCCGATGCGTTCCAGATCAACGCCGAGCTGGAGTTCGAGCGAAACTCCGAGCGCTACCAACTACTGCGCTGGGCGCAGCAGGCTTTCGCCGACTTCGCCGTGGTACCGCCCAACACCGGGATCTGCCACCAGGTGAACCTGGAGTATCTGGCCCGCGTGGTGTTCACCGGCGACGGCCCCGATGGTCCGCTCGCCTACCCGGATACGCTGGTGGGCACCGACTCTCACACGCCGATGGTGAACGGCCTCGGGGTGCTCGGCTGGGGTGTGGGTGGCATCGAGGCCGAGGCGGCGATGCTGGGCCAGCCGATGAGCATGCTCATCCCGCAGGTCGTCGGCCTGAAGCTCACCGGGGAGCTGCAACCCGGCACCACCGCCACCGATCTGGTGCTCACCGTCGCCGAGTTGCTCCGCAGGACCGGTGTGGTCGGCAAGTTCGTGGACCTCTACGGGCCGGGCGTCGCCAACGTGCCGCTGGCCAACCGCGCCACGATCGGCAACATGAGCCCGGAGTACGGCTCGACGGCCACGATCTTCCCCATCGATGGCGTCACGCTGGACTACCTGAGGCTGACCGGCCGCCCGGAATCGCAGATCCGGCTGGTCGAGGCGTACGCCAAAGAGCAGGGCCTGTGGCACGACCCCGACCATGAGCCGGTGTACTCACAGGCGATCGAACTGGACCTCAGTTCGGTCGAGCCGTCGATCGCCGGCCCCAAGCGACCGCAGGACCGGATTCCGCTGCGGGTCGCGCCGGACGCGGTGGCCTCGCTGCTGGCCGGCGCGCCGACCACTGCCGAAGCGCTCAGCGGGCTCGACAAGGCCTCGGCGCTGTCCTTCCCGGCCAGCGACCCGATCGCGGTGGATTTCGACAGCCCCGGCGACAAGCCGCGCAAGCCGCGTGATTTCGGCACCGATAACGAATGGCCGTCCACGCCGGTGGCGGTGGAGCTCGCCGACGGTGGCCGCGCCGAGGTGGACAACGGACACGTGGTGATCGCGGCGATCACGTCCTGCACCAACACGTCCAACCCGTCGGTGATGGTGGGTGCTGCGCTGCTGGCCAAGAAGGCCGTCGAACGGGGGCTGAGCCGCAAACCCTGGGTCAAGACGTCGTTGGCGCCCGGTTCACGCATCGTCACCGACTATTACGAAAAGGCCGGTCTGACAGCATATCTGGACAAACTGGGCTTCAACCTGGTCGGCTACGGCTGCACCACCTGCATCGGCAACTCCGGGCCGCTGATCCCCGAGGTGAGCAAGGCGGTCACCGACAACGACTTGACGGTGTGCTCGGTACTGTCGGGCAACCGCAACTTCGAGGGCCGCATTCATCCCGAGTGCAAGATGAACTTCCTCGCCTCGCCGCCGTTGGTGGTCGCCTACGCGTTGGCGGGCAGCCTGCACGTGGATCTGTTACAAGACCCGCTGGGCACCGGAAGCGACGGGAAACCGGTCTACCTGCGCGACATCTGGCCCACCGAAGCCGAGATCGCCGATGTGGTCGGCGCACATTTGGAGGCCGAGATGTTCACGACGTCCTACAGTGATGTGTTCACCGGCGATGACCGGTGGCGCAACCTCGATGTCCCCAGCGGCGACACCTTCCAGTGGGCCCCGGATTCGACGTACGTGCGCCAGCCACCGTACTTCGAGGACATGACCGTCGAGCCGCGACCGGTTGCCGACATCACCGGCGCGCGGGTGCTCGCCAAGCTCGGCGATTCGGTCACCACCGACCACATCAGCCCGGCCGGGGCGATCAGCCCCGATTCACCTGCCGGAAAATACCTGTCGGAGCACGGAATCGAACGCAAGAGCTTCAACTCCTACGGGTCGCGGCGCGGCAACCACGAGGTGATGATCCGGGGCACGTTCGCCAACATCCGGTTACGGAACCAACTGGCCCCCGACACCGAAGGCGGTTGGACCCGCGATTTCACTCAACCGGACGGGCCGGTCACCACGATCTACGACGCGTCGGTGAACTATGCGGCCGTCGGCACGCCGCTGGTGGTGCTCGCGGGCAAGGAGTATGGCTCCGGATCGTCACGCGACTGGGCCGCCAAGGGCACGTTGCTGCTGGGCGTGCGGGCGGTGATCGCCGAATCCTACGAGCGCATCCACCGCTCGAATCTCATTGGGATGGGCGTGCTTCCGTTGCAGTTTCCGGCGGGTCAGAACGCCGACTCGCTGCAGCTGACCGGTGAGGAGACGTTCGACATCACCGGGGTCACCGCGTTGGCCGATGCGATTCCAGAGACCGTGCGTGTGCGCGCCGGCGACGTCGAATTCGACGCGGTCCTGCGCATCGACACCCCGGGTGAGGCGGACTACTACCGCCACGGCGGGATCATGCAGTACGTGCTGCGGCGGCTGCTCAACAGCGAGGCGGACTAGGAACCCTCCGGACAGACTGCGACGCAACGCTTTACCCGTCCGCGGCCGATAGTTTCGCCTGCCGGGTGGGGTTAGTTGTTGGGCGGGGGTTGTGGTGGGGGTTGGTAGGGCTGGTACCACCACCATTGGGCGGTTTCGCCGGTGGGTCCGCGGTAGGGGGCGGTGGTGGGTGGGGGTTGTGTGGGTGGGTGGGCTAGTGATCGGGGGGTCAGGCGGCGCCCGGCGTGGTCGGTGATGATGAGGTTGTGGGCGGGTCCGGTGATGGTGATGGCGCGGCGGTGGTGCAGTCGGTGGTGGTAGGGGCAGACCAACACCAGGTTGTCTAGGTCGGTGGGGCCGCCGTCTTCCCAATGCACGATGTGGTGGGCGTGCAGGGCGCGGGTGGCCCCGCAGCCGGGTACCACGCAGGTGCGGTCGCGGTGCTCCAGTGCGCGGCGCAGCCGGCGGCTGATGTGGCGGGTGCTGCGTCCAGCGCCGATGGGTTGGCCGTCGCGTTCCCACCACACTTCGGCGGTGGCGTCGCAGAGCAGGTAGCGCCGGTCGGCGTCGCTGAGGATGGGGCCCAGGTGCAGCCCGGCGATGTGGTCGTTGACGTCGAGGTGCACCACCACGGTGGTGTGGGTCCCGTGCGGGCGCCGCGCGGCTTGGGCGTCCCAGCCGGTCTGGATCAGGTGCATGAAGGCGTCGGTGGTGGTGGGCAGCGGCGGCGCGGTCAGCGTCGTGTGGCCCTGGCTGTGGTGATCGCGTTTCCAGGCGATCATCAATGCTTCGCGCTGTGAGCTCAGTGCGGCCTCGAACTGGGCCGCCTCGATCGGGGGCAGCGTGACCTTCCAGGTGGTGGACCCATCGGCGTTGCTGGACTTGAGCACCGACCCTGAGACCTCGGAATCGCAATCGAAATCCAGCGCCGGCTCAGCCACCGCATCGGGAGCGATCCCGGACTCACCCTCGCCCTCGCCACCAGCCTCGCCCTCGGTATCAGCCTCAATGTCGGGGTCAATGTCGGGTTGGGGGTCGGGTTGGGGGCGGGGTTCGAGTTTGATCGCGGTGCGCAGCTGGCTGACGGTGGCGTTTTCGATCAGCTGGGCATAGTGGGCATCTGAGCCCGCGCCGGCGTGCTCGGCGATCACCGCGAACTGATCCAGCGACACCCGTCCTTGGCGCATGCTGTCGGCGCAGATCGGAAACTCCGTGAACCGGTGGGCCGCCGCGGCGATCGCGTGGGCGTTTCGCAGCGAGGCCCCGGTCTTCCAGGCCACCAGCGCCGGGATCGAGCGCGCCCCGGTTGCCCCCCACAACTGGTCGTGATCGATCTCGGCGATGATTTCCACCATCCGGGCATCGATGACGTTGCGTTGACCCATCAACTCGCCCAACTCATCAAACAACCCATCCAACCGCCGCGCAGGCGAGAACTCGACACCCTCAGCAGCAGAAGCGGTCACCGACATGAGGTCATCATCACCACCGACACCGACACCGCCGCCCCCCGGGTCTCACCGGGTCGATTCGGAACAAGAGCACCAATCAGCCTGCACCACACGGTATTTCACACACGTGCGCAGGCCCGTACGGCCGCATCATCCGCCGACCACCGACAAATCTGTGGACGAATTCGCCGTTGTGGATAAGCCGGACCGGCGCGCTTGCTACCCCGGATACTCGTCGCGTTTGCGCGGCCAGTCGGAGAAGTCGGTGCCGCGGCCCCTGGGTGCCCGGTCCAGCAGCTGCCACGTCGCGTTGAGCGCTTCGGTGCCGCGGTCGCAGGTCGAATACGTGTGATAGACGACGCCGTCATCCAGCGCGAAACAGCTCAGCGCCATCAGCTCCATGACGTCGAGCATGGTGCCGCCGCCCGGGCCCGGGTCCCGGCGTGGCGTCGGGACGTACATGTACTCGAAGAAGTCGGCGTCGAAGTCGCTGCCGCCCGACGACACCCACTCGATGTCCCACCCCATCCGCTGTTTGTACGCGGTCAGAACCGGCAGCGGTGAGCGCGACGACAGCAGAAACGTGACATCGCGGTGTGCCAGGTGCGGCACCGCGCCGACCAGATTGTCGGTTTCGAAGGTGCAGCCCGGGCATCCTTCCGGCGTCTTCGGCCCGTGCATGAAGTGCCGCACGATCAGCTGCGAGCGGCCGTCGAACAGCTCGGCCAGCGTGCGCTGACCCGCCGTCGTGTCGAACACGTACGGCTTGTCGACCCGCACCCAGGGCAGTGCCTGGCGCTCGGCGGCCAGCTCGGCGCTCCGCCGGGTCAGTTCCTTTTCCTTGGCCAGCTGCCGCTCGTAGGCGGCGCGCCACTGTTCGCGCGTCCCGACCGCATGCCGGAAGGTTTCAGTCATCGTGTCCTTCTCCCTGTCTGAACGGGGGTCAATGGGGCAGACCTTCGGTGGCGACGGAACTCATCGGCCGCACAGTTCGGCGGCCGGCCGTTACGCTCGCCGCGTGCTCATCGTGATCGAGGGTGTCGACGGTGCGGGTAAGCGCACCTTGACCAACGGCCTGCGCGCCGCGTTCGAAGGTGCCGGCAAAACGGTCGCCAGCCTCGATTTTCCCCGCTACGGGAGATCGGTGGAAGCCGACCTGGCCGCCGAAGCGCTGCGCGGCGGCCACGGCGATCTCGCCGCGTCGGTCTATGCGATGGCCGTGTTGTTCGCCCTCGACCGGGCGGGCGCGCGCACCGAGATCGCCGAGCTGACGGCCACGCACGACGTGGTGATCCTGGACCGCTACGTCGCGTCCAACGCCGCCTACAGCGCCGCGCGGCTGCATCAGGGCGTCGACGGTGACGTCGTCGCCTGGGTGCGCGAACTCGAGTACGGCCGGCTCGACCTGCCGACCCCGGACTGGCAGGTGCTGCTCGCGGTGCCGACCGAGCTGGCCGCCGAGCGTGCGGAGAACCGGGCCCGGCAGGAGGCCGACCGCGCCAAGGACGCCTACGAGCGCGACGACGGGCTGCAGCGCCGCACCGCGCAGGCCTACGCCGGGCTCGCCGAGGCGGACTGGTGCGGACGATGGCTGGTCGCCGGGCCCGACGTCGAACCGGGCGCCTTGGCCCGCACTCTGCTCGCCCGGTAGCCGCTTCAGACCGGTCAACGCGCAAAACGCCCGCGTGGTACCCGGGCTTTGTCGCGAATTGGTGACACCATGGACACCATGAGGCAAAGGATTCTGGTTGTCGACGACGATCCGTCGCTTGCGGAGATGCTCACCATCGTGCTGCGCGGCGAGGGCTTCGACACCGCGGTCATCGGTGACGGCACGCAGGCGCTGACCGCCGTGCGCGAACTACGGCCCGATCTGGTGTTGCTCGACCTGATGCTGCCCGGCATGAACGGCATCGACGTGTGTCGCGTGCTGCGCGCGGACTCGGGTGTGCCGATCGTGATGCTGACGGCCAAGACCGACACCGTCGACGTGGTGCTCGGCCTGGAGTCGGGCGCTGACGACTACGTGA
The DNA here is from genome assembly GCF_019645835.1 of Mycolicibacterium holsaticum DSM 44478 = JCM 12374. NCBI lineage: Bacteria > Bacillati > Actinomycetota > Actinomycetes > Mycobacteriales > Mycobacteriaceae > Mycobacterium > Mycolicibacterium holsaticum. The sequence continues at coordinate 4,006,281 of NZ_CP080998.1, read as the reverse complement.
TGAAGCCCTTCAAACCCAAGGAACTCGTCGCGCGGGTACGCGCCCGGCTGCGCCGCAACGAGGACGAACCCGCCGAGATGCTCTCGATCGGCGACGTGGACATCGACGTGCCCGCGCACAAGGTCACCCGGCTGGGCGAGCAGATCTCCCTGACCCCGCTGGAGTTCGACCTGTTGGTGGCGTTGGCGCGCAAACCACGGCAGGTGTTTACTCGTGATGTGCTGCTCGAACAGGTGTGGGGATACCGCCACCCCGCCGACACCCGTTTGGTGAACGTGCATGTCCAGCGCTTGCGGGCCAAGGTCGAAAAGGACCCGGAGAACCCGCAAGTGGTGTTGACCGTTCGAGGAGTGGGGTACAAGGCCGGCCCACCGTGATCGCACCGCCCGGCGGTGGCCGTAATCTCACCGCTCGGCGGTCGCCATGAGCCCTAACCGACGGCGGTGGCCGTGATCTTTAGCTCCAGGCGACGCATACGCGGACGCTGGGGGCCGTCCGCACCACTGGTTCGTGGGCTGGGTGCGCTGGGCCGCGCCCTGGGCCAGGCGTGGCGCCGTTCGTTGCAGCTGCGCGTGGTGACCCTGACGCTCGGGTTGTCGCTCGCGGTCATCCTGGTGCTGGGTTTCGTACTGACCAGCCAGATCACCGACCGGATCCTGGAAGTCAAGGTGCGCGCGGGCACCGAGGAGATCGACCGCGCCCGCAGCACGGTCAGCGGCATCGTCGGTGGCGAGGAAACCCGCTCGCTGGACAGCAGCCTGCAGTTGGCCCGCAACACGCTGATCGACCGCACCGCCGACGCCGGGCCCGGGCTCGCGGGCGCCTTCGACGCCGTGCTCGTGGTGCCCGGCGACGGACCGCGCGCGGCCACCGCGGCCGGACCGGTGCAGCAGGTGCCCAACGCGCTGCGCGAGTTCGTCAAGGCCGGGCAGGTCAGCTACCAGTACGCCACCGTGCACACCGACGCGTTCTCCGGACCCGCGCTCATCATCGGCACCCCGACCTCGTCGCCGGTGGCCAACCTCGAGCTGTACCTGATCTTTCCGTTGAACAACGAGGAGTCCACCATCGCGCTGGTGCGCGGCACGATGGCCACCGGGGGCGTCGTCCTGTTGGGGTTGCTGGCCGCCATCGCCCTGCTGGTGGCCCGCCAGATCGTGCTTCCGGTGCGGTCGGCGTCCCGGATCGCCGAACGGTTCGCCGAGGGCCATCTCACCGAGCGGATGCCGGTGCGCGGCGAAGACGACATGGCCCGGCTCGCCGTTTCGTTCAACGACATGGCCGAAAGCCTCTCCCGCCAGATCACCCAGCTCGAGGAGTTCGGCAACCTGCAGCGACGGTTCACCTCCGACGTGAGCCACGAGCTGCGCACCCCGCTGACGACGGTGCGCATGGCCGCCGACCTCATCCACGACCACATTCACGATTCGGCTGATGATCTCGACCCCGCGTTGCGGCGCTCCACCGAGTTGATGGTCAGCGAGTTGGACCGCTTCGAAACCCTGCTCAACGACCTGCTGGAGATTTCGCGTCACGATGCCGGTGTGGCCGAACTGTCAGTCGAGTCAGTGGATTTGCGCTCGACGGTGCAAAGCGCGCTGGACAACGTCGGACACCTGGCCGCCGACGCCGGCATCGAGCTGATCGTCGACATGCCGACCGAGGAGGTCATCGCCGAAGTCGACCCCCGGCGGGTCGAACGCATCCTGCGCAACCTGATCGCCAACGCGATCGACCACGCCGAGCACAGACCGGTGCGGATCAGGATGGCCGCCGACGAGGACACCGTCGCGGTCACCGTCCGCGATTTCGGTGTGGGGTTGCGGCCGGGTGAGGAGAAGCTGGTGTTCAGCCGGTTCTGGCGGTCAGACCCCTCACGGGTACGACGTTCCGGCGGAACCGGTCTGGGGCTGGCGATCAGCATCGAGGACGCCAGGCTGCACCAGGGTCGGCTGGAAGCCTGGGGCGAGCCGGGGCAGGGCGCATGCTTTCGGCTCACGCTCCCGTTGGTGCGTGGCCACAAGGTGACCACCAGCCCGCTGCCGATGAAACCCCTTGCGCCCGAAAGCCCCCCGCCCAGCACCCGGGACCGTCAAGCGGCGCAGGAGAAGGTGTGAGGCGGGTGCTCGCAGCCGTATGGCTGCTGGTGTTGGTGTTGACGGGATGTGCCGGGGTGCCCAGTTCGTCGGCGCCGCAAGCGATCGGCACCGTGGACCGGCCCGCGCCGCCGAGCCTGCCCAAGCCGACCCCCGGCATGGACCCCGACGTGCTGCTGCGCGAGTTCCTCAAGGCGACCGCCGATCCCGCCAACCGGCATCTGGCCGCTCGTCAGTTCCTCACCGAATCCGCTTCGCGCGGTTGGGATGACGCGGGCAGCGCGCTGCTGATCGACAACGTGGTGTTCGTCGAGACCCGTGGCCCCGAGCGGGTGTCGGTGACCATGCGCGCCGACATCCTCGGTTCGCTGTCGGACATGGGCGTCTTCGAGACCGGCGAGGGCGCGCTGCCCGACCCCGGCCCCATCGAGTTGGTCAAAACCGCCGACGGCTGGCGCATCGACAAGCTGCCCAACGGGGTTTTCCTGGACTGGCAACAGTTTCAGGCCACCTACAAGCGTTACACGTTGTACTTCGCCGACCCGACGGGCAGCACCGTCGTGCCCGACCCGCGTTATGTCGCGGTGTCCGATGCCGACCAGTTGGCCACCGAGCTGGTCAGCAAGCTGATCGCCGGACCGCGCCCGGAGATGGCCAACACGGTGCGCAATCTGCTCGGGCCCCCGCTGAAGCTGCGCGGCCCGGTGACCCGCGCCGACGGCGGCAAGACCGGCGTCGGGCGCGGATACGGCGGTGCGCGCGTCGACCTGGAGAACCTGTCGACCACCGACCCGCACAGCAGGCAGTTGCTTGCCGCGCAGATCATTTGGACGCTGTCGCGCGCAGGCATCAACGGCCCGTACGTGATCAACGCCGACGGCGCCGCGTTGGACGACCGGTTCGCCGAAGGCTGGGAGACCTCGGACGTGGCGGCCACCGATCCGGGCGCGGCGTCGGGGGCGGCGGCGGGTCTTCATGCGTTGGTGGGCGGATCGCTGGTGGCCCTCGACGGTCAGCGGACCTCGCGGGTGACGGGGCCGTTCGGGCAGATGCCCAACCAGACCGGGGCGGCGGTGTCGCGCACCGGGCAGGACGTCGCCTCGATCGTCACGCTGCGCCCCGGCGCACCGGATATGGCGTCGTCGTTGTGGGTCGGCCCGCTCGGCGGCGCGGCCTCGCAGCTGCTGGACGGCCGGAGCCTGACACGGCCCAGCTGGTCGCTCGACAGCGCGATCTGGGTGGTGGTCGACGGCAACACGATCATCCGCGTCATCCAGGACGCCTCGGGGCAGCCGGCGCGGATCCCGGTGGACTCCACCCAGGTGTCGACGAAGTTCCCCGGCGTGATCGCCGAACTGCAGCTGTCCCGCGACGGCACCCGCGCGGCGTTGGTGATCGAGGGCCGGGTGATCCTGGCCGGCGTCGAGCAGACCACCGGCGGCGGATACGCGCTGACGTATCCGCGACGACTGGGTTTCGGGCTCGGCGAGACGGTGGTTTCGCTGTCGTGGCGCACCGGCGACGACATCGTCGTCAGCCGCACCGATCCGCAGCATCCGGTTTCCTACGTCAACCTCGACGGCGTGAATTCCGACGGGCCGGGCGAGAACCTGGTCATGCCGGTCACGACGGTGGCCGCCAGCCCGTCGACGGTCTACGTCGCCGACGCGCGCGGAGTGCACCAGCTCTCGGGTACCGCCGGTGAAGACAATCTGGCGTGGGCCGACGTGCGACCCCTGATGGTGCCGGGCGCCGAGCCGGTGTTGCCGGGCTGACACCGCCGCTCCCGCCGGGATGTCACCGCCGGCGGCGAGACTGCCTGACATGCTCGACTTGATGCTGCCGCTGCAGTGCGGCGGCTGCGGTGCGCCGTCGACGCGGTGGTGTGCCGCCTGTGCGAGCGCACTGCAGGTCAGAACCGACCAGCCGCACGTGATCACTCCGCGGCTCGACCCCGGCGTTCCGGTGTTCTCACTGGGCCGCTATGCCGGCGCGCGCCGGGAAGCCATCGTCGCGGTCAAAGAACACGGCCGCGCCGACCTCGTCGCACCGCTCGCCGCGGCGCTGCGAACGGGTTTGGTGCGGCTGCTCACCTGGGGTGCCGTCGATGCCCCGGTGACCGTGGTGCCCGCGCCGACCCGACGCTGGGCCGCCCGACGGCGCGGCGGGGACCCGGTCACCCGGATGGCCAGAGCCGCGTCGGCGCAGCTACCCGGCGTCACCGCACCTCGGCGCTGCGGACCCGGGCCTTCGTCGTCGACTCCGTCGGGCTGTCCAGCGCGGACCGCGAACGCAACATCGCGGGTCGCGTCAAGGTCCTGCGGGCCGTCGCGGGGGCGGTGGTGCTCGTCGACGACATCGTCACCACCGGCGCCACCGCATGCGAATCGGTCCGCGTCCTGCACGCGGGCGGGGCCCGCGTGGCGGCGGTTCTCGCCATCGCCAACGCCTGATCGCACCCGGTGACGCGGCGGCCAATTTCTGCGAAATCAAAGGAATGTGACGAACTGCGAACACGTGGACCAATTTGGTGGCACTTCCGGGTCAACACGGCTACCGTCGGCATCAACCACCCGTGAAAGCTCACGGCGGCGCCCAGCACGAGGCGCCAACATCGCCATCAGCGGTAGGAGGTGAGTAGACGACACCTTGCACCGGCGAGCGGCGAGACATGCAAAGCCACGTCGGCGCGAATCCAGACAACCCGGGCACGCAGCCGCGTGCGGACGTGAACAGAAACGAGTTGCCTAGCATGTCAACCCAATCCGTCGATTCAGCACAACCGATGATCGTCGAGTCCGAGAAGCCCGAACCGCGCGCCGAAGTCGTCATCAAGGGGCGCAATGTCGAGATTCCGGACCACTTCCGCGTATACGTCTCAGAAAAGCTGTGTCGCCTAGAACGACTCGACCGCACCATCTACCTGTTCGACGTCGAACTCGACCACGAGCCCAACCGACGCCAGCGCAAGAACTGTCAACACATCGAGATCACCGCGCGCGGTCGCGGCCCGGTCGTGCGTGCCGAGGCGTGCGCGGAGAGCTTCTACGCCGCGATGGAAGCCGCGGTGGACAAGCTCGAAGAACGGCTTCGCCGCGCCAACGACCGACGCAAGATCCACTACGGCGACAAGACGCCGCTCTCGCTCGCCGAGGCCACCGCGGCGCACCCGCTGCCCCCGCTGTCGCAACCTGCCGATGCCGCGCAGGCCGACGGCGCCGCCGACGGGTACGAACCCGGCCGCATCGTGCGGATCAAAGAGCATCCGGCCACGCCGATGACCGTCGATGACGCGCTGTCGCAAATGGAACTCGTCGGCCACGACTTCTTCCTGTTCCACGACAAGGAAAGCGACCGGCCGTGCGTCGTGTACCGGCGCCACGCGTACGACTACGGGTTGATCCGGCTGGCCTGACCCGGGGATTTCGCCTGGCCCGGAGCTGTTCGGGCGGCGCCGACCGCATGTCCCCTACCATGGGTGGGGCTAAAAACTCCGACCAACAGGGGATACCGCGTGCTGGATAAGTTGCTGCGTCTCGGCGAAGGCCGCATGGTCAAACGCCTCAAGGGGGTGGCTGACTTTGTCAACACCCTGTCCGACGACGTCACGGCGCTTTCCGACGCCGAACTACGGGCCAAGACCGACGAGTTCAGGAAGCGGGTAGCCGACCCCAAGACCCCGGCCAGCCTCGACGATCTGCTGCCCGAGGCGTTCGCCGTGGCGCGTGAGGCATCCTGGCGCGTGCTCGGTCAGCGCCACTTCGACGTGCAGGTGATGGGCGGCGCTGCGCTGCACTTCGGCAACGTCGCCGAGATGAAGACCGGTGAGGGTAAGACGCTGACCGCGGTGCTGCCCGCCTACCTCAACGCGCTGGGCGGCAACGGCGTGCACATCGTCACCGTCAACGACTACCTCGCCAAGCGTGACGCCGAGTGGATGGGGCGGGTGCACCGGTTCCTCGGGCTCAACGTCGGCGTCATCCTGTCGGGGCTGACCCCCGACGAGCGCCGGGTGGCCTACGCGGCCGACATCACCTACGGCACCAACAACGAGTTCGGCTTCGACTATCTGCGCGACAACATGGCGCACTCGCTGGCCGACCTCGTGCAGCGCGGTCACAACTTCGCCATCGTCGACGAGGTCGACTCGATCCTCATCGACGAGGCCCGCACCCCGCTGATCATCTCCGGCCCCGCCGACGGCGCCTCGAACTGGTACACCGAGTTCGCCCGGCTGGCTCCGCTGATGGAAAAGGACGTGCACTACGAGGTCGACATCCGCAAGCGCACCGTCGGCGTGCACGAACTGGGCGTGGAGTTCGTCGAAGACCAGCTCGGCATCGACAACCTCTACGAGGCCGCAAACTCGCCGCTGGTGAGCTACCTCAACAACGCGATCAAGGCCAAGGAGCTGTTCCAGCGCGACAAGGACTACATCGTCCGTGACGGCGAGGTGGTGATCGTCGACGAGTTCACCGGCCGCGTGCTCACCGGCCGCCGCTACAACGAGGGCATGCACCAGGCCATCGAGGCCAAGGAGCACGTCGAGATCAAGGCCGAGAACCAGACGCTGGCCACCATCACGCTGCAGAACTATTTCCGGCTTTACGAGAAGCTCTCCGGCATGACCGGTACCGCCCAGACCGAGGCCGCCGAGCTGCACGAGATCTACAAGCTCGGTGTGGTCAGCATTCCGACCAACAAGCCGATGGTCCGCGCCGACCGGTCCGATCTGATCTACAAGACCGAAGAGGCCAAGTACATCGCGGTGGTCGACGACGTCGCCGAACGCTACGAGAAGGGGCAGCCGGTCCTGATCGGCACCACCAGCGTCGAGCGCTCCGAATACCTGTCGCGGCAGTTCCAGAAGCGCCGCATCCCGCACAACGTGCTCAACGCCAAGTACCACGAGCAGGAGGCGTCGATCATCGCCGAAGCCGGCCGGCTCGGCGCGGTCACCGTCGCGACGAACATGGCGGGCCGCGGCACCGACATCGTGCTCGGCGGTAACCCCGACTTCCTCACCGACAAACGGCTGCGGGAACGCGGCCTGGATCCGGTGGAGACGCCGGAGGATTACGAGAAGGCCTGGCACGAGATGCTGCCCGAGGTCAAGGCCGAATGCGCACAGGAGGCCGAGGACGTCATCGCCTCAGGCGGCCTGTATGTGCTGGGCACCGAACGCCACGAGTCGCGTCGCATCGACAACCAGCTGCGTGGCCGGTCCGGCCGCCAGGGTGACCCGGGCGAATCGCGGTTCTACCTGTCGCTCGGCGACGAACTGATGCGGCGGTTCAACGGCGCGACGCTGGAGAGCCTGCTGACCCGGCTGAACCTGCCCGACGACGTGCCGATCGAGGCGAAGATGGTCACCCGCGCGATCAAGAGCGCGCAGACCCAGGTCGAGGAGCAGAACTTCGAGGTCCGCAAGAACGTCCTCAAATACGACGAGGTGATGAACCAGCAGCGCGTCGTCATCTACGACGAGCGCCGCCGGATCCTGGAGGGGGAGAACCTCGCCGAACAGGCGCACAAGATGCTCGTCGACGTCATCACCGCCTACGTCGACGGCGCGACCGCCGAAGGCTATTCGGAGGACTGGGATCTCGAGCAGCTGTGGACGGCGTTGCGTCAGCTCTACCCGGTGGGCATCGACCACCACGACCTGCTGGACTCCGACGCCATCGGTGAGCCCGGCGAGCTGACCCGCGAGGAACTACTGGATGCGTTGATCGCCGACGCCGAGCGCGCCTACGCCGAACGCGAGAAGCAGCTCGAGGAGCTCGCCGGTGAGGGCGCGATGCGCCAACTCGAGCGCAACGTGCTGCTCAACGTGTTGGACCGCAAGTGGCGCGAACACCTATACGAGATGGACTACCTCAAGGAGGGCATCGGGCTGCGGGCGATGGCGCAGCGCGACCCGCTGGTCGAGTACCAGCGCGAGGGCTACGACATGTTCGTCGGGATGCTCGAGGGCCTCAAGGAGGAGTCGGTCGGCTTCTTGTTCAACGTTCAGGTGGAAGCGGCTCCGGCGGCGCCGACGGTCGCACCCGTCGCCGCGCCGAGCGGGCTGGCCGAGTTCGCCGCGGCCGCCGCGGCCAAGGCCACCGAGGAGGGCGCCGTCGCCACCAAAGAACGTCCCGCACCGGCTCCGTTGCACGCCAAGGGAATCGACAACGATTCACCGCCGCTGACCTACACCGGACCGTCGGAGGACGGCTCCGCGCAGGTGCAGCGTTCCGGCGGTGGCGGCGGTGGCGGCGGGCGCCACGCGGCGGGCGGTGGATCTCGGCGTGAGCGCCGCGAGGCCGCGCGTCAGCAGGCCCGCGCGAGCAAGGCCGCGCGCAGGCGTTAGGGCTCCACGAGGGCGGCGATGCGTTCCAGCGTGGCGCGCATCCCGTCCTCGGCCTGTTTTGGCATCGAACCGAGCTTGAGCATCAGCCGTTGCCGATCCTCGGAGACGTCCCAGCTTTCACGCACCAGCGTGCCGCCGGCGGTCCCGCTGTCGGCGGGCTCGAGCTCGTAGCGCCAGATCCGTCCGCCGAACAGCCCGCCGGGCCCGATGGTGGTTTTCCACGCGATGCGGCGGTCGGGTTCGAACTCGATGACGGTATTGGTCGTGCGGTACGGGAGGAACAGGGACTCGGGACGGCCGCGCATCGACATGCCGAACCTCGAGCCCAGCGACAACGGCTGGGACATTCCCCCGGCCGTTCGGGTGGGCGGTCCTCCCGGGGCCAAGCGGTCGACGGTGCCCGAACCGTCGAAGCTCGAATGCCTACCGGCGTCGGCGAGCAACGCGAAGATGGCGGCCGCCGGCGCCCGGATGACCCGTTGCACGCTCACAACGTTTCCCTGCACTTGTAAAACACTATCGGGCTCAGCCGATCTGGATGGCGACTATGCGCCATCGGTCATCCCTCGAGGCGATGCGCGCGGCCAGGGCGCGCACCCGCCGCCCGCGGGTGTAGGTGCCGAACACCTCGGCGGCCGGGTCGCCCGAACCGTCGTCGACCATGCGCAGCCGGATCCGCTGCAGGCATGCGGCGGTCCGCCCGCCATGGCGGCCGGTGTGTGACGACCTGGTCATCGCGACCACGATGTCGGTCAGTTCCGGCGCGAGGATCGGGCGCAGTTGAGCGACGGGTCGGCGCCGGTCGATGATCTCGAGCACCCGGCGCAGCGCCGCGTCGGCGAAGACGACGGCGGCTCGGGGCGGGGCGGATTCGCATGCGGCCGTGGCGGTTGGCGCGGCCCGGCGTCGCGGGGTGTGGCGGCGCAGCGCTTGATGCGTCGGCGGCGGGCACGCGGCCTGCCCGCCCGGCGATGGCTCGTAGTCGATGACGGGAGAAACCAGCGCAGCGGCGGCGACGGATGGTTTGTGGACGGTGGTCATCTTCGGGCTCTCCAGCAGTCGACGTGACGGGGCACATCTGCCGGAGAGTTGCAGACTCGTTCATGATCGCACGCTTCCCAGACGGCTCTATGCACCAGTGATGCGACATGGCAGGACGGCCGGATAACGTTGCGGAAATCCGATACTCGTCGCGGCAAGGCACATTCGCTGCGTCGCGGGTTGCCGCACTGACATCAGAGGGAGGAGCCGCGTCGCGATGGTGACAAGGTTGTCGGCGTCCGACGCGGCCTTCTTCCAACTGGAGAACAGTTCGACCCCGATGTATGTCGGGTCGCTGGCTATTCTGCGCAGGCCGCGCAACGGGTTGAGCTACGAGACGCTGCTCGGCACCGTCGAGCAGCGACTGCCGCAGATCCCGCGGTACCGCCAGAAGGTGCGTGAGGTGACGCTGGGGTTGGCCCGGCCGGTGTGGGTCGACGACCGCGAGTTCGACATCACCTACCACATCCGGCGCTCGGCGCTGCCGTCGCCGGGCAGCGACGCCCAACTGCATGAGCTCATCGCCCGGCTCGGGTCCCGGCCGCTGGACAAGTCCCGGCCGCTGTGGGAGATGTACCTTATCGAGGGCCTGGCCAAGAACCGCATCGCGCTCTACACCAAGTCGCATCAGGCGTTGGTGAACGGGATGACGGCGCTGGAGATCGGTCACGTCATCGCCGACCGCACCCAGAAGCCGCCGCGGTTCGGTGAGGACATCTGGATTCCGGCCCGTGAGCCCAGCGACCGCCAACTGCTGCTGGGCGCGGTGGGCGAGTGGGTCACCCGGCCCGCCGAGCAGCTCGGCGCGGTGCGCTCGGCGGTGGCCGGGGCCGCCACCAACGCCGGCCAGTGGGTCGAGGTGGGCCGCCGGTTCGCCGACGTCGCGCGCACCGTCGCGCGCGGTAACGCGCCCAGCAGCCCGCTGAACACCACGGTGTCGCGTAACCGGCGCATCACCGTGGCCAGCGGCCGGCTGGAGGACTACCGGCTGGTGCGGGCCCGCTACGACTGTGACGTCAACGACGTGGTGCTCGCGGTGGTGGCGGGCGCGTTGCGCAACTGGTTGATGTCGCGCGGCGAACCGGTGACCACGTCGACGACGATGCGGGCCATGGCGCCGATGTCGGTGTATCCCGACGCCGACCTGGACACCGGCCACCCCGGGCAGGCGATCAGCGAGGTGTCGCCGTTCCTGGTGGATCTTCCGGTGGGGGAGGGCAACGCGGTGATACGGCTGTCGCAGATCGCGCACGCCACCGAGTCGCATCCGACCGCGGCCAGCCTCGTCGATGCCAGAACCATCGTCACGCTGTCTGGGTTCGCCCCACCGACGTTGCACGCCATGGGAACCCGGGTGGCGACCAGTTTCTCGGCGCGTCAGTTCAACCTGCTGATCACCAACGTGCCCGGCGCGCAGAACCAGATGTACATCGCGGGGGCCAAACTCCTCGAGACCTACGCGGTGCCGCCGTTGCTGCACAACCAGGTGCTGGCCATCGGGGTGACGTCCTACAACGGCATGGTCTACTACGGGATCAACGCCGATCGGGACGCGATGACCGACGTCGGCGTGCTGCCGTCACTGATTTCTGAGGCCCTCGAAGAACTGCGGGAAGCCGCGCAGTAAACAACCTCTGTCACCAGGACATTTGATTTCGCCGCCGCGACGGGGTCGAATGGATCGCCGATGACTACAAGTTCAGAGCGAAGCAAACCCGCTGAGCCCGCCGGCGAGCCCTTGAGGTCGCCGACGGCCGAAGTGGTTCCGCACCCGGTGCTCGACGTGCCCGTCGAAGGAGCGGCCTACAGCCGCTCACAGGGCATCGACTGGGTCGTCTTCGGCGTCACCGCCGTCATCGCGGTCAGCTTTTTGCTCTGGGGCTTTCTCAACACCGATTCGTTGGCCACCGCCTCCGACAGTGCCCTGGGCTGGGTGATGAACAACACCGGCTGGCTGTTCGTGCTCACGGCCTCGGGCTTCGTGCTGTTCGTGTTGTGGCTGGCGGTCAGTCGATACGGCAACATCCCGCTGGGCCGCGACGACGAAGAGCCGGAATTTCGCACGGTGTCGTGGATCGCGATGATGTTCTCCGCCGGTATGGGCATCGGCCTGATGTTCTTCGGCGTCAGCGAACCCCTGTCGCACTTCGTGTCGCCGCCGCCGGGCACCGGCCCGGAAGGCAACCCCGAGGCCGTCCAGAACGCGATGGCCACCACGCTGTTTCACTGGACCCTGCACCCGTGGGCGATCTATGCCGTTGTCGGCCTGTCGATCGCCTACGGCGTCTATCGCAAGGGCCGGCTGCAGCTCATCAGCGCGGCGTTCGAACCGCTGCTGGGATCCCGCGCCAACGGTGGTTGGGGCAAGTTGATCGACATGCTGGCCATCTTCGCGACGCTGTTCGGATCGGCTGCCTCGCTCGGGCTGGGCGCCCTGCAGATCCGCAGCGGGCTGCAGATCGTCACCGGAATCGGCGCGATCGGCAACGCGGTGCTCATCGTCATCATCGCGATTCTGACGTGCGCGTTCGTGTTGTCGGCGGTGTCGGGGGTGGCCAAGGGCATCCAGTGGCTGTCGAACATCAACATGGTGCTGGCGCTGATCCTCGCGGTGTTTCTGTTCGTCGTCGGCCCGACGGTGTTCATCTTGAACCTGGTGCCCACCTCGGTCGGCAGCTATCTGCAGGACCTGGCGATGATGTCGGCGCGGACCGGGGCCGAGGGCGCCGCGGTGGACACCTGGCTGCAGTCGTGGACGGTCTTCTACTGGGCGTGGTGGATCTCCTGGACGCCGTTCGTCGGCATGTTCATCGCGCGGATTTCGCGGGGTCGCACCATCCGGCAGTTCGTCGCCGGGGTGCTGTTCGTGCCGAGCGTGGTGTCGCTGGTGTGGTTCTGCGTGTTGGGCGGCGCCGCGATCAACCAGCAGCAGTCCGGTGTCGACCTGGCCGGGGAAGGCAGCCTCGAGGCACAGTTGTTCAGCACCCTCGAGCAGTTCCCGCTGGCGACGGTCGCCAGCATCCTGGTGATGGTGTTGGTGGCGATCTTCTTCGTGTCCGGGGCCGACGCCGCCTCGGTCGTGATGGGTTCGCTGTCCGAACGCGGCACGATCAAGCCGACCCGGCCCACCGTCATCTTCTGGGGTGTCGCGACGGGCGCGGTGGCCGCGGTCATGCTGCTGGTCGGCGGGGCCGACGCGCTCAACGGTCTGCAATCGATCACGATCATCGCCGCGGTGCCGTTCGTGGTCGTGATGGTCGGGTTGGCAGTCGCGCTGGTCAAGGATCTGCGCAAGGACCCGATGATGGTGCGGCGCCGCTACGCCATGGAGGCGGTCAACGACGCCGTGATCACCGGCGTCACCCAGCACGGCGACGACTTCGTCATCTCGGTGGAAAAGGATCCCTCGGCCGACTCGGGATAACCTCACCAGGTGCGTGTCTACGTTCCGGCGACCCTCGCCATGTTGCAGCAACTCGTCGCCGAGCAGACGCTGCACGCGCGCAGCGGAACGGCGTTCGCGGTGACGCCCACGCTGCGGGAGTCTTACTCGCAGGGCGATGACGACGAACTGGCCGAGGTGGCGATGCGTGAGGCAGCGTTGGCGTCGCTGCGGCTCCTCGGCGACGAGAACGCCGCTGATCTTCCACCCCGGCGTGCCGTGCTGGTCGCCGAGGTCGACGACGCGACGGCCCGGCCCGACCTCGACGACGCGGTGGTGCGGCTGGCCGGCCCGGTCGCGTTGACCGACGTGGTCGCCGCCTACGTCGACAACGCCGAGGCGGAGCCCGACGTGCGGGCCGCGATCGAGGCCGTCGACGCCGCCGACCTCGGTGACGAAGACGCCGACTTCGTCGTCGGTGACGCCCAGGACCACGATCTGGCCTGGTACGCGCCCCAGGAGCTGCCGTTCCTGCTCGAACTGCTCTAGCGCCTTGGCTGTCGAGGCCGAGCTTCGGCAGGTGAGCTCGGGGATACCCACTGCACCAGCTCAGTTTCCTGCATCCGAAAACTGGATACGGGACCGTAGGTTACGGTAGCGTAGGTTCCGTGGCCAAGAACACCGTCAAGATCTCGGCCAACGTCCGTGACACCGACCGGCCGACCATCGCCGGCGCGAAGCGGCATCCGGCCCTGCACGCGCTGCGCACCGTCGTGGCGCGGGTGACCACCCCGCTGCTGCCCGACGACTACCTCCAGCTCGCCAACCCGTTGTGGTCGGCGCGGGAGCTTCGGGGACGGGTCCAGGAGGTGCGCCAGGAGACCGTCGACTCGGCGACCCTGGTCATCAAGCCGGGCTGGGGGTTCTCCTTCGACTACGAACCGGGCCAGTACATCGGCATCGGGGTTCTCGTCGAGGGTCGCTGGCGGTGGCGGTCCTATTCGTTGACATCGAGCCCGGTCGCCGCCAAGAAGACGATCACGATCACGGTCAAAGCCATGCCCGAGGGGTTCCTGTCGACCCATCTGGTCAGCGGGGTTGCGCCTGGCACGATCGTGCGGCTGGCCGCGCCGCAGGGCAACTTCATCATGCCCGACCCCGCCCCACCCAAAGTGCTGTTCCTCACCGGCGGCTCCGGCATCACCCCGGTGATGTCGATGCTGCGCACCCTGGTGCGGCGTGATCAGGTCACCGACGTCATCCACTTACATTCGGCGCCAACGGAATCCGATGTGATGTTCGCATCCGAGCTGGCGGACTTGGCGGCGGCGCACGCCGGCTACTCGCTGCGCGTGCGCACCACCCGTGAACAGGGTCGCCTGGACATGTCCCGGTTGGCCGACGAGGTGCCCGACTGGCGCGAGCGGCAGACCTGGGCGTGCGGGCCCGAGGGGATGCTGGACTCGGCCGAACGCGCGTGGAGCGCTGCCGGCTTGGCCGAACGCCTCCATCTCGAGCGCTTCGCGCTGTCGAGGGCTGCGGTGCACGGGCAGGGCGGCACCGTGGAGTTCGCGCGCAGCGGCAAATCGGTCACCGTCGACGCCGCGACGCCGTTGATGGACGCCGGTGAGCAGGTCGGCGTTCGGATGCCGTTCGGCTGCCGGATGGGCATCTGCCAGTCCTGTGTGGTCGGCTTGCTCGACGGCCACGTCCGGGACCTGCGCTCGGGCGTCGAACACGAACCGGGCAGCCGGATTCAGACCTGTATTTCCGCGGCATCCGGCGATTGTGTCCTCGATGTCTGAGGTTTACTGGCTGGTAACCTACGGGTACGTAGGTTACGTTAACGTAGGCACGCGAGAGGAGGGCTGACCATGGCGATCACTGACGTACCACAGTTCGCGCATCTGACGGATGCCGACATCGAGAGTCTGGCCGTCGAACTGGACGCGATCCGCCAAGACATCGAAGACTCCCGCGGCGAGCGCGATGCGCGCTACATCAGGCGGGCCATCGCCTCGCAGCGCGCACTCGAGATCGCCGGCCGCGTCGTACTGGCCGCCAGCTCGCGGCGCACCGCGTGGTGGGCGGGCACCGTCACGCTCGGCGTGGCCAAGATCATCGAGAACATGGAGATCGGCCACAACGTCATGCACGGTCAATGGGATTGGATGAACGATCCCGAGATCCACTCCTCCACGTGGGAGTGGGACATGAGCGGGTCGTCCAAGCACTGGCGCTTCACCCACAACTTCATGCACCACAAGTACACCAACATCCTCGGCATGGACGACGATGTGGGCTACGGTCTGCTGCGCGTCACCCGCGACCAGAAGTGGAAGCCGCACAACGCTTTCAACCTACTGTTCAACACCATGCTCGCGACGCTGTTCGAGTGGGGCGTCGGCCTGCAGCACCTGGAGCTTGGCAAGATCTTCAAGGGGCGCGACGACCGCCAAGCGACGCTCAAGCGCGTGCGGGAGTTCGGCGTCAAGGCCGGCAACCAGGTCTTCAAGGACTACGTCGCTTATCCCGCGGTGACGTCACTGTCGCCCGGCGCGACGTACAAGTCGACGCTGAAGGCCAACGTCGTGGCCAACATCATCCGCAACGTGTGGTCGAACGCAGTGATCTTCTGCGGCCATTTCCCCGATGGCGCAGAGAAGTTCACCAAGACCGACATGGTCGGCGAGAGCAAGGGTCAGTGGTACCTGCGGCAGATGCTGGGTAGCGCCAACTTCGAGAACGGCCCGGTGCTGCGGTTCATGAGCGGCAACCTGTGCCACCAGATCGAGCATCACCTGTATCCGGACCTGCCGAGCAACCGGCTCCACGAGATCTCGATCCGGGTGCGCGAGATCTGCGACAAGTACGATTTGCCGTACACCACAGGGTCTTTCCTGATGCAGTACGCCAAGACATGGCGGACCATCGCGAAACTGTCCCTGCCGGACAAGTACCTGCGCGACACCCCCGACGATGCGCCGGAAACCCGCAGCGAGCGGATGTTCGCCGAACTCGAGCCGACCCAGCGTCGGGGGCTGAAGTCCTCGATCGCCGCGGTCAGGTCGCGTCGTCGGGAGAGGCGCCTCGCCGCGAGCGCGTGAGCCACAGCTTGTCCACGGGTGGTGCTGTCTAGTTCCGCGTCGCCAAATGCGCGGCGTGTCCGCCGCAGACACACGTCGCAAAGAACGGGACTACTTCTCTCGAAGGGTCGCCAGCAGTCGCCGGGCCGCCGCGACGCGACCGGCGGCGGCGCCGGTCAGCGCGTCGAGGGTGCACTCCGGGTCGGCGGGCGGACCCATGTGACCACAGCCGCGCGGACAGTCCTTGACCGCCTCGGCCAGATCGGAGAACGCCTGCATCACATCGTCGGGTTCGATGTGGGCCAACCCGAACGAGCGGATGCCCGGCGTGTCGACCACCCAACCGCCCAGGCTCAGCGGCAGCGCCACCGACTGGGTCGACGTATGCCGACCCCGGCCGATATCGGTCACCGCACCGGTGGCCCGTTCTGCTTCCGGCACAAGGCGGTTCACCAACGTCGATTTGCCGACGCCGGAGTGCCCGAGCAGCACGGTCACCTTGTCGGTCAGCAGCGGCGCGACGGCGTCGAGCGGATCGTCGCGGCCCGCGGTCACGACCGTGAGGTCGAGGTCTGCGAACTGCGCCGCGAACGGCTCCGGTGCGGCCAGATCCGTCTTGGTCAGACACAGGATCGGCGTGACACCCCCGGCATAGGCGGCGATGAGCGTGCGCTCGACCAGGCCGGTGCGCGGCGGCGGGTCGGCCAGGGCCACTACGAGCAACAGCTGATCGGCGTTGGCGACGACGACGCGCTCGGTAGGATCGGTGTCATCTGCGGTGCGCCGCAGCACCGTTCGACGTTTCCCGCGGCGCACGATGCGGGCCAGCGTGTCAGGCCTGCCCGACAGGTCGCCGACCACGTCGACATCGTCGCCGACGACGATCGGGGTGCGGCCGAGTTCGCGGGCGCGCATCGCGGTGACGCGGCGGCTCGGATCACCGCCGAGTGCGCAACCCCACCGGCCGCGGTCGACGGTCACCACCATCGCTTCCTGCGCGTCGGCGTGATCGGGTCGGATCTTGGTGCGCGGCCGTGAGCCCCGGCCGGGGCGCACCCGGACATCGGACTCGTCGTAATCGCGACGGCTCAAGCGCCTGCCTCGGGATCTGCCGCCTGACCGGACATCATCTCGGCCCACATCTCCGGGAAGTCCGGCAGCGTCTTGGAGGTGGTCTCGACGTCGTCGACCTCCACCCCGGGCACCCGCAGCCCGACGATCGCCCCCGCCGTCGCCATCCGGTGGTCGGCATACGAACGCCACAACCCACCGCGCAGCGGCCGAGCGACGATCTTCAGCCCGTCGGGCGTCTCCTCACACTGGCCGCCCAAACCGTTGATCTCTGCCGACAACGCTGCGAGCCGGTCGGTTTCGTGACCACGCAGGTGCGCGACACCGCGCAGCCGCGACACCGACCCCGCCGACGCCAGCGCCGCGAGTGCGGCCACCGCCGGCGTCAGCTCACCGACGTCGTTCATGTCGATGTCGATGCCGCCGTAAAGGTGGGATCCGTGCACCTCGAGAAACGTATCACTGTGCTGCACAACGCAACCCAGCTTTGCCAGGATTCTGGTGATCGAGTCGGCGGGCTGCACGCTGACCCTGGGCCAGCCGGTGATGCGCACCGTTCCGCCGCTGACGACCGCCGCGGCGATGAAGGGCACCGCGTTGGACAGGTCGGGCTCGATGGTCCAGTGCCGCGCCGCGACGGGACCAGGGGCGACGCGCCACCGGTTGGGCTGGCCGTCGTCGACGTCGACGCCCGCGTCGCGCAGCATCGCCACCGTCATCGCCACATGGGGCGCCGAGGGGACCGCCGCACCGGTGTGCTCGATCGTCACCCCCTCGCTGAACGCCGCGGCGCACAGCAACAGCCCGGAAACGAACTGCGACGACGCCGACGCGTCGATGCGCACCGTGCCGCCTGCGACCGACCCGCGGCCGCGTACCGAGAACGGCAGGCCGTCCCCGTCGATCTGCACGCCGAGGGTGCGCAGCGCGTCGAGCAGCGGCGCGATCGGCCGGCTGCGCGCCTGCTCGTCACCGTCGAAGGTGATCGTCGAGGTGCCCAGCGCGGCCACCGGCGGGACGAACCGCAGCACGGTGCCCGCCAGCCCGCAGTCGACGTGCGCGCCCCGGGGTGGGTCGATCGCGCCGCTGACCGTCAACTCGTCGGTGTCGCCCTCGATCGTGACGCCCAGCGCCTGCAGCGCCGCGATCATCAGGTCGGTGTCGCGGCTGCGCAGCGCACCGCTGATGGTCGAAGGGCCCTGCGGTGTCGCCAGCGCCGCGAGGATCAGTGCCCGGTTGGTCAGCGATTTCGACCCGGGCACGGTGACCGTGGCGTGCACGGGCCCAGACGCCGTCGGTGCCTGCCAGGTGCTCACGGTTCTATCCTGCCCGATAGCCTGCCAGCTCCGGCATGTCGCCGGTTTCTGCCACCATGGGACTCATGTGTGGACGATTCGCGGTGACCACAGATCCGGCGCTGCTGGCCGAAAAGATCAAGGCGATCGACGAAACCACGGCGGCCCAGAAGGACACGGCCGGACCCAACTACAACGTCGCGCCGACCACCACCATCAGCACCGTGGTCAAGCGCCACACCGATCCCGACGACGAGTCGATCCGCCGGATCCGCTCGATGCGCTGGGGGTTGGTGCCGCCGTGGGCCAAGACCGCCGAGGACGGCGGCCCGGATACCAAGGGCCCGCTGCTGATCAACGCGCGGGCAGAGAAGGTGACCACGTCCCCGGCGTTTCGCAACTCGGCGAAGAACAAGCGCTGCCTGGTGCCGATGGACGGCTGGTATGAATGGCGACCCAACGGCGAGCTGGCGTCGGGGAAGAAAGCGCCGAAGACGCCGTTTTACATGTACGGCGCCGACGGCGAGCCGCTGTTCATGGCGGGGCTGTGGTCGACGTGGCGGCCCCGAGACGGGTCCGGGTCGTCCTCGGCGGCGCCGCTGTTGAGTTGCACGATCATCACCACCGATGCGGCCGGACCGCTGGCCGAAATTCACGACAGGATGCCGCTGAGCATCTCCAAGAACGACTGGGACCGCTGGCTGGATCCGGATGCCCCGATCGACGAGGGCCTGCTGCGTGGCCATGGGGATCTGGACCGGATCGAGATACGCGAGGTGTCCCGGCTGGTCAACAATGTGCGCAACAACGGTCCCGAGTTGATCGAGCCGGCCGAGCCGGAATCCGAACCGGCAACGCTGCGATAGGTAACAACGATTCACATCCGTGTCGAACAAACCCACGGGCCGCTGTGGGAAACGGGGTCGTCAAACATGAATGATGATTAACATATGAGCGTGCTCACCGCGGTTCGCAAAATCCTGGGCTTCGAGATGACGATCGCCGAGTGGATCGGCACGGCCATCATCCTGGCCGTGCCCTACCTGGTCGTCGGAGCGGTGTGGACGGCGTTTCACCTCGACTACGTCAACGCGATCAACACCAACGGGGTGAACCGACTGATGGCCCTGCTCGGCTCCGTCGCCGCCTGGCCGGTGCTGCTCTTCTCGACGGTATGCATGACATGACGGCCGCCGACACCCGCATCACCATCCGCAGGCGCACCGCGCGCTGGGACACCGAACCGGTCACCGCCGCCGAGGCGATGGACTTCTGGGCGTTCGCCGCAGGGGCGGCCAACGTGATCATGCAACTGTCGCGTCCCGGCGTGGGATACGGCGTCGTCGAGAGCAAGGTCGATTCCGGCAACCTGTTGAAGCATCCGTGGAAACGGGCCAGAACCACGTTCCAGTATCTGGCGGTCGCGATCCTCGGAAGCCCACAGGACCGTGCGGCGTTCCGGGAGGCGGTCAACGAGTCGCACCGACACGTCCAGTCCACCCCCGACAGCCCCGTGCGCTACAACGCGTTCGATCGTGATCTTCAAATGTGGGTAGCGGCATGTCTTTTCGTGGGGATGGAGGACACCTATCAACTGCTGCGCGGTGAGATGACGCCCGAGCAGTCCGAGCAGTTCTACCGGTCGGCGTGGACGCTGGGCACCACGCTGCAGGTCAGCGAGGACCAATGGCCGCCCACCCGCGCGGAGTTCGACGCGTACTGGACCGAGGCGTGCGGGCAGATAACGATCGACGACCGCGTCCGCGACTATCTGCTCGAGATGCTGAACCTGCGGATGATCAATCCGCTTCTGGGCATTCCGTTTCGGCCGCTGTTGAAGTTCCTCACGGTGGGATTTCTCGCCCCGGTCTTCCGCGATGCGATGGGCCTGGGGTGGGGTGATTTCCGGCAGCGCCAGTTCGAAAGGTTGTTCTTGCTCGTCGCGTTCGCCAACCGTTTCCTGCCCGTGTTCATCCGCCAGGGCGGCAGTTACGTCCTGCTCGCCGATGTGCGCCGCCGGGTCCGCCAGCAGCGCGCGCTGGTGTGACCGTGCTGCGCCGGGTGCTGAGCCGGCGGGCGAGCGTCGCGGCGATGATCGAGACCGCGATGTGGCTCGCGATTCCCTATCTGCTGATCGGGTTGGTCTGGGCCTTCTTCGACGCCGAGCAGGTGCGCGCCATCGAGACCGCGCTGCAGACCCGTCTGCCCGCGGGCGCCGAGATCGCGGCGTTCGTGCAGACCACGCTGCTCTGGCCGCTGCTGCTGCTGGGCACCGACCTCTGCATGGCCTGAACGCCGGCTGGCCACGGACGACGATCGGTCGGCTCATCTTGACAGAGGATTCCTCGGTCAGGCTAGAGTAATCCTCGTGCCCGAGAGTGCGGCGGGAACAGATGCGCGCAGCCGGTTACTTGCCGCGGCGCGGCGCTGTTTTGCTGCTGACGGCGCGCTGTCGGCAACGCTGGACCAGGTGCGCCGCGAGGCCAACGTGAGCGTCGGCGCGTTGTATCACCACTTTCCCGACAAGCTCTCGCTGGCCACGGCCGTCTACGCGCAGCTGATCGGTCAGTACCAGGCCGGGTTTCTCGAAATGCTGCGCGGCCACGACACCGCGCAAGGCGGTATCCGCGGCGGCGTTGCCTACCACCTCGACTGGGTGAGCACCCATCGCGGCGAGGCCAAGCTGCTGCTCGGTGACCGCCTCGACAGCGAGCGGTTGCGCGAGTCCAACGCGGCCTTCTTCGGATCGGTGCGCGACTGGTGGCGTCCACATCAGCGCTACGGGATGTTGCAACCGATGCGCATCGGCATCACCGCCGCGCTGTGGCTGGGTCCCGCGCAGGAGTTCAGCCGCCACTGGATCTCGGGCCCAGAGGTCACAATGCCGCCGGAAGCGGTCCAAGCCTTCGCCGACGCGGCCTGGGCGGCGTTGCGCACCAAAGAAATTCGACGAAAGGAAACGTGATGACACCGTCAGGCTCGCTGTACCGGACGATGCTCGCCGCCGGAGATGATCCTGACGCGCAACGGCGTGTGCGGGTCGAACGCCGCGGCGACCGGGCGGTGGTCACCCTCGATGAACCCCAGCGGCTCAACGTGCTGTCCGCGCCGCTGGTGCGCCAGCTTCGGCGTGCGCTGCAGGATCTCGACGCCGATCCGGATGTGCGTTCGGTGGTTCTGACCGGGGCGGATCCCGGTTTCAGCGCCGGTGGTGACCTGAAGATGATGGACGCCGCCGTCGGACAGCTCGGCGCGCCCGAAGGCACGGCCGACGTCTGGCGCTGGATTCGTCGTGAGTTCGGCGGCATCGCCAGGTTGATCGCCGGTTCAGAAACCGTGTTCGTCGCGGCGCTCAACGGTGCGGCCGCCGGGGTGGGGCTGGCGTGGGCACTGACCTGCGACCTGGTGATCGCCAGCGAGCGCGCGGTGATCGTGCCCGCGTTCGGGCGGCTGGGCCTCATTCCCGAGGTCGGCACCAGTTGGGCGTTGACGCGACGGCTGGGATACCAGGGGGCGTTCGCCTACTACCTGCGCGGTGACCACATCGATGCCCACACCGCATACCGGCTGGGGCTGGTGCAGGAAGTGGTCACCCACGACCGCCTGATGGAGGCGGCCGACGAATGGTGTTCACGCATCGGGGAAATGCCGTCGCATGCGGTCGCGATGGCCAAACCGCTGTTGCGCGCGGCAGCCGACGCCGACTGGGCCGACGCGCTGACCCTCGAGGAGTTCGCCGAGCCGACCTGCTTCACCACGGCCGCGTTCGCCGACAGCGTGCACAGCATGCTGAACCAGGAATCGACCTGAGGGTCAGCGGACCAAGCCTTGCGACGTCAGCACCGCCAGCAGCGAACCGTCGTCGGCCCGCAGCGAGCCGTAGGCCGACACCGCGCTGGTGGCAACCGATCCGCGGCCCTCGAACAACCGCCACGCGGTGGACGGCACCAGGTGCGCGCCGGGCTGCCAGATGATGCTGAGGTCCAGGCTCAACAGCCAGGCCTCCACGAACCCGGTCACCTGGCCGGGGGAGTCGAAGAGGTGCGCGTCGGCGTGCAGCACGTCACCGAGCTGCGGATGACGCAGCGGATCGTGGTCTGCCTGGCCGTTGTCGACCGTCACCCACAGCGCGACCTCGGGTCGGCCCCGATGAAACCCCGTCAGGCTGTCGGGGTAGTCGATGCCCCGGCGGCGCGCGAACCGCAGCGGAGCCCACTCGTCTCGAAGCCAGTCCAGCGGCGTGCCCTCGTCCGGATCCGGCAGCGGTGACGACGCGGTTCCGTAGCGTTCGAACGGAACTGGGGCGTCGACCGAAGGCGGCCCGAGCCACCCGTCGGCCAGCCAGCTGCTCGCGATGAGGATGGTGCGGCCGGCCTGGCTGATCGTGACCTCCACCGCCTCGGCGATTCGGCCACCGCGGATGGTGCGCGCGAGGAGTTCGACCGGCCCGGGCACGCCCGCCTCCACGAACGTCACCGACAGCGACGCCGCCGCCGTTCTGCCGGTATGGGCGAACACCGCGGCCAGCGCGAGCGCCGATGTGTAGCCGCCGAACGCGCGCCCGCCAAAACACCAGTGCTCGGGTAACTCGCGGGCGTACCGGCTGATCGGCCCGTCTCGTTGTCCGCCGTCGAGGTCGAAGTCGGCTCCGGTCAACACCTCGGCTACGGCCCGGTGTATCCCGGCGGGTTGGGCGTGTCCACCCACAGGTCAACACCCAGTTCCGCGCCTGGGACGCAGTTGTACACCGAGAGGTCGGTGACGCCGGATTCCAGCAGCACGTCCTCGCACAGCAGGCTGTTGCCGGTGTACTCGCGTGAGGGTTTGGTCAGGATGACGTAGGCGGAGTCCGCGTAGACGTCGGGCTTGCGGGCCCGGCCCATCGCCTCGTCGCCGCCGAGCAGGTTCTGGACCGCCGCGGTGGCCACCATGGTGCGCGGCCACAGCGTGTTGGAGGCGATGCCCTGATCGCGCAGCTCCTCGGCGATCGCCAACGCGCACAACGACATCCCGTACTTGGCCATCATGTACGCGGTCGGTTTCAGCCATTTGGACTCCAGCCGGACCGGCGGCGACAACGTCAGGATGTGCGGGTTCTCGCGGCCGATCATGTGCGGAATGCAGGCCTGCGAAACCGCGTACGTGCCGCGCACCTGGATGCCGTTCATCAGGTCGAAGCGCTTGAGCGGCACTTCGGTGATCGAGCCGAGGTTGATCGCCGATGCGTTGTTCACACAGATGTCGATGCCGCCGAACTGCTCGACCGTCTTGGCGACCGCGGCGGTCACCGAGTCGCCGTCGCGGATATCGCCGACGATCGGCAGCGCCTGCCCGCCGGCCTCTTCGAGCTCCTTGGCCGCGGTGTACACCGTGCCGGGCAGCTTGGGATGCGGCTCGGCGGTCTTGGCGATCAACGCGATATTGGCCCCGTCGGCGGCGGCGCGCTTGGCGATGGCCAAGCCGATACCGCGGCTGGCGCCGGAGATGAACATGGTTTTCCCGGATAGCGGTGCTTCTGCCATGGGGCTCACCCTATGACCTGCACGCCGTCCGACCGCCGAGTGTGGCCTTTTGTCACGCCTCGGGCGCGAGGGACGTGTCGGTAACCCACGTTCGCGGCCGGTTTCAGGCGTGGATGTCGGCGACGACGGCCGCGGTGAGCCCGATGAGGTCCCGCGGATGCACCCCGACCTCCCATCCGCGCTTGCCGGCGCTGCACAGCACCCGGTTCCACCGCAACGCCGACGCGTCGACGACGGTGGGCAACGCCTTGCGCTGACCGAACGGGGAGATCCCCCCGACGACGTAACCCGTCGCGCGCTCGGCCGCGGCCGGTTCGGCCATGTTCACCTTCGACACGCCCAGAGCGGCCGCCACGGCCTTCAGCGACAGTTTCGACGGCACCGGCAGCACCGCGACGGCCAGGCCCCTGGACAACCCGTCGGCAGCCACCACCAGGGTCTTGAAGACCTGCTCGGGATTGACCCCCTGCGCCCGCACGAGCTCCTGGACGGCTTCGTCACCGTAGGACTCGCGGCGAGGGTCGTGCGCGTACTGAAGGATCTCGTGAGGAATCTCGGCGGCCAGCAGGGCCCTGATCGCCGGGGTCGCCGCGCGCGCCATCGACCCAGCCTATTTCGCGGTGTGGCAGGGCCACCCTGTGGGTGAGCTGGGAACAACTGCAGGTGGTCGTGCTGTTATGCGGTGCAGACCTGGCGCTATCGGGCGATCAGGAAACAAGTCGGTCTCTACCTCTAGGATTGAGCGAAGGGGGTCCAGGTGCCCACGATGGCGATGGCCACGGACGTGCGGTTGCGTCCGGTTGATTTGGTCGGCCGGTTCGGCGGCACCGCGACAGAAGGGACGGTGTTTCCCACGATGACCGACTCCGACGGAACAGCGCGCGACGGCGCGCCCGACACGTCGGCGCCCGAACGTCAGGAAACCGATGCCGAGCTGACGGCCCGGTTCGAGCGCGACGCGATTCCGCTGCTCGACCAGCTGTACGGCGGCGCGTTGCGCATGACGCGTAACCCCGCCGACGCCGAGGACCTGCTGCAGGAAACCATGGTGAAGGCCTACGCCGGCTTCCGCTCATTCCGTGAGGGCACCAACCTGAAGGCGTGGCTGTACCGAATCCTGACCAACACCTACATCAACAGCTACCGCAAGAAGCAGCGGCAGCCGGCGGAGTATCCGACCGAAGAAATCACCGACTGGCAGTTGGCGGCCACCGCGTCGCATTCCTCGAGGGGGCTGCGGTCGGCTGAGGTGGAGGCGCTGGAGGGACTTCCCGACAGCGAAATCAAGCAAGCGTTGCAGGCCTTGCCCGAAGATTTCAGGATGGCGGTGTATTACGCCGACGTGGAGGGCTTTCCATACAAGGAGATCGCCGAGATCATGGACACGCCGATTGGGACGGTGATGTCCCGGTTGCACCGGGGCAGGCGTCAGTTACGGGAGCTGCTGGCCGATGTGGCCCGCGAGCGCGGCTTCGTTCGCGGAGCGCAGGACGCACCCGAGGAGGTCTCGTCATGAGCGAGCGTTCCGACGAGCAATGGACCCCGCCGGTCGGCCCGGTGGACCCGGACCATCCCGAGTGCGCCGCGGTGATCGCCGAGGTATGGATGCTGCTCGACGGCGAATGCACCGCCGAAACCCGCGACAAGCTCAAGCAGCATCTCGAAGACTGCCCGGCCTGCTTACGGCACTACGGCGTCGAGGAGCGGGTCAAGCATTTGATCGCGAAGAAATGCGGTGGTGAAAGGGCGCCCGACAGCCTGCGCGAGCGGCTGCGCATCGAGATCAGCCGCACCACCATCATCCGTCGGGGTTAACGCACCGACTTCGAACCGGCGTTCGGCCGCTTTCCGTGGTTAGCCTTCGAGTGCTTCCGGTCGCGCTTCTTACGGCCACGCTTGGCCATGGTGTTCCTCCGTGTAGGTCAGGGGTCTGAGAGGGTCCGCCACCGGCGGACACCGCCATGCCATTGTGTCATGGCCCGCCGACACCGCTGTCGTGCCCGGGTTGTGGTTCGATAGGACCCGGCAGGCAGCCGGAATGGGATGCCCACGACATGTACACCGAAGGGGTGAAGATGGCCGAGGACGTTCGCGCTGAAATCGTGGCCAGTGTGCTCGAGGTCGTGGTTAACGAGGGCGATCAGATCGGCGAGGGTGACACCCTGGTGCTGCTGGAGTCGATGAAGATGGAGATCCCCGTGCTGGCGGAGGTGGCAGGCACGGTCACCAAGGTCAGCGTGTCCGTCGGCGACGTGATTCAGGCCGGTGACCTCATCGCGGTGATCAGCTGAGGCCCGTGGTCGCCGCCGCACCGCCGGACTGAGCTCTAATGTCGACCCTCGGTGATCTGCTGGCCGAGCACACCGTGCTGCCCGGCAACGCGGTCGACCATCTGCACGCGTTGGTGGGTGAGTGGCAACTGCTCGCCGACCTGTCCTTCGCCGACTTCTTGATGTGGGTCCGCCGCGACGACGGCTCGCTGGTTTGCGTGGCGCAGGTGCGCCCCAATACCGCGCCGACGGTGCTGCTGGCCGACGCGGTCAGCACCCTGACCGCGCCCGCGGACATGCCCGTCGTCGCCGCGGCCTTCGAGTCGGGCGCCATCGGCGTGGGAGATAGTGCCGGACAACCGGTCTCGTCCGGACTCAACGTCGAGGCGGTACCGGTGCGGTACGACAACGACGTCGTCGCGGTGCTCACCCACCAGACGGCGTTGGCATCGCGTAAGGCCAGCCCGCTGGAAAGCGCTTACCTGGACTGCGCGGGCGATCTGCTGCACATGTTGTCCGAGGGCACGTTCCCCAATGTCGGTGATCTGGCGGTGTCGCGGTCCAGCCCGCGCGTCGGCGACGGCTTCATCCGCCTCGACGAGGGCGGTGTCGTGGTGTTCGCCAGCCCCAACGCGATATCGGCCTATCACCGAATGGGGCTGCCCGCCGACCTCGAGGGGCACGACCTCGTCGAGGTGACACGGCCGCTGATCTCCGACCCGTTCGAAGCCGAGGAACTGGCCGAGCACGTTCGCGACTCGCTCAGCGGCGGATCGAGCATGCGGTTGGAGGTCGACGCCGGCGGTGCGGCGATTCTGCTGCGCACGCTGCCGTTGGTCGTGCACGGTGCGCCGGCGGGCGCGGTGGTGCTGATCCGTGACGTCACCGAGGTCAAGCGCCGCGACCGCGCGCTGCTGTCCAAGGACGCCACCATCCGGGAGATCCACCATCGGGTGAAGAACAACCTGCAGACCGTCGCGGCGCTGCTGCGTCTGCAGGCCCGGCGCACCAACAACGCCGAGGGCCGCGAGGCGTTGATGGAATCGGTGCGCCGGGTGTCGTCCATCGCGCTGGTGCACGACGCGCTGTCGATGTCGGTGGATGAGGAGGTCAACCTCGACGAGGTCGTGGACCGGATCCTTCCGATCATGAATGACGTTGCCGCAGTGGACAGTCCGATGCGCATCACCCGTGTCGGTGATCTGGGTGTGCTCGACGCCGATCGGGCCACGGCGTTGATCATGGTCATCACGGAGCTGGTGCAGAACGCGATCGAGCACGGCTTCGACGGGTCCACCGAGCAGGGGTATGTGACCATTCGCGCCGAGCGTTCGGCTCGGTGGCTGGACATCATCGTGCAGGACAACGGCCGTGGGCTACCCGAGGGATTCAGCCTGGAGAAATCCGATCGGCTGGGTCTGCAGATCGTGCGGACGTTGGTTTCGGCGGAGCTGGATGGCTCTCTGCATATGCATGACGGGTCCGAGGGGGGAACGGATGCGGTGTTGCGGGTCCCGATCGGTCGCCGCGGCCGAGCCGCGCAGTGAGTTGGGGCGGCCGAGCCGCGCAGTGAGTTGGGGCGGCCGAGCCGCGCAGTGAGTTGGGGCGGCCGAGCCGCGCAGTGAGTTGGGGCGGCCGAGCCACGCAGAATGGCTATTCGTATCGCGAAACGGACCCAAATTGATTTGCACACATTTACGGCCCCGACTTTCGCCGGGGCCGTAAATCTATTGATCTTGTGCGGCGGTTAGACGCCGCTGCGGGCCTTGGTGCGGGCATTACGCCGCTTCAATGCGCGACGCTCGTCTTCGCTCATACCGCCCCACACGCCAGCGTCCTGGCCGGACTCCAATGCCCAGGTGAGGCACTCGGTCGTGACGGGACAGCGATTGCAGACAAGCTTCGCGTCAGCGATCTGTGCGAGTGCCGGCCCGCTGTTCCCCACCGGGAAGAACAGTTCCGGATCCTCGTCACGACAGACCGCCTTGTGGCGCCAATCCATAATCACAACTCCTTACATGTGCGCAGCGGGGCGCACGAGCTTTTCTTCGGCTGTTAACGCGTGCACAGGAAATGTTTCTGCACTGTTGCTTCCGATGCTTTCACAGGCTGGACAGATGTCAACACTCATGAGTTAACAAGTGCGCAATCTCACTAGACCGAGGTGTTAGCGGATCACTCAATCGTTTGTACTACACTTGATCCACCTGCGCCCTTAACCGGCCAGCCGGATCTCATCAGTGCAGGTCAAGAGGGGTATTTGCCGCAGGCGCCAGCACGCCCAGGGCGTCGGGGACGGCAGTGAACGTCATCGCATCGCGCGTACCCACGTAATCGCCGTCGATCTGGCACGCCACCGCCGTGTCGCTTGTCACACGCACCCACGGCAGGTCATCGTCACGGACCAGGTGCTTGGCCTCGATCCGCGGCCGCTGCGACAACATCCGCCGCACCAGCCGCAGATTGGCCCAAACGCTCATGCTGGTCGTGGCGAACAGGCCCAGGCCGGTCTCGAAGCTTGTCGTCGGGTTGGTCCAGACCGGGCGGCGGTTGGCATATGTCCACGGGCTGGCGTTGGACACGAACGCGAAGTGCACACCGGTCACCGGCTCGTGGTCGGGCATATGCACGGTCAGCGACGGTTCCTTGCGGGTGCTCGCCAGCACTTCGCGGATCGCGACGCGGATGTAGCGGGACGCGGTGACCTTGCGTCCCTTGCTGCGCTGGGCCTCGACCGCCGCCACGACGTCGCCGTCGACACCCATCCCGGCGGTGAACACCGCCCAGCGCTCACCGCAGTCCATCAGCCCGATCCGCCGCCAGGTCTTGCGGCGCCGGTAGCTCGACAGCAGATCGATGAGCTGGTTGGTTGCTTCGATGGGGTCCGGGCTGATGCCCAGCGCCCGGGCGAACACGTTGGCCGAACCGCCGGGAACGACGCCGACGGCCGGGGCGGCGGCCCCCGGCCCTCCGACCTCCATGAGGCCGTTGACCACTTCGTTCACCGTGCCGTCACCGCCGTGCACGATCAGCACGTCGACGCCGTCCCGGGCGCTGTCGCGGGCGATCTCGATGGCGTGACCGCGGTGATCGGTGTGCACGACGGTCAACTTGACCCGGCTCTCCAACGCGTGGGCCAGCAGGTCGCGTCCGGCCGGCGTCGTCGACGTCGCGTTCGGGTTCACGATGAGGACGGCGCGCACGAGGCGTCAGCTTATCGGCAGCAGCCGATCGGCCGGGTTCGGCCGATCGGGACGGCTCAGCTGAAGACGTATTCGCCGGGCCCGTCGCCGATCACCGGGTATTTGTCACTGCCCATCGGGGGCGGCTCGACCATCGGGCCGGCCTGTTCGCCGGCCCACTCGGCCCAGTCGACCCACCATGACTGCGCGGTGCGGTCGGCGGTGCTCGCCCAGTCCTCGGCGTTGGCCGGATAGTCGTCACTGGACAGGTACCACGCCTTGGGGCCGGGCGGGTTGACGATGCCCGCGATGTGACCGCCGTTGCTCAGGATGAACCGGGTGGGACCCGAGACCAGCCCGGTCGTCTTGTACGCCGACTGCCACGGCACGATGTGGTCGTTTTTGGCGCTGACGATGTAGGTGCTGGACTTCACCGCGCTCAGGTCGATGGTCTGGCCGGCGATCTCGAGCTCGCCCTTGGCCAGCAGGTTCTTGACGTAGAAGTTGCGTAGGTAGAACGTGTGCATGGCGGCGGGCATCTGGGTGCTGTCGCTGTTCCAGGCGAGAATGTCGAAGGCCGGCGGCGTCTGGCCGAGCAGCCAGTTCGACACCACGTAGCTGAAGATCAGGTCGTTGGCGCGCAGCACATCGAACGTCCCGGCCATCGACTTGCCGGGCAGCGTTCCGCCCGACTTCTTCATCTCCTTCTCGAGCCGGACGATCGCTTCCTCGTCGGTGAACACGCCCAACTGTCCCGGCTCGGAGTAGTCGAGCATGGTGTTGAGCAGCGTGAGGCTGCCGATGCGATCGTCGCCGGTCTGGCTCAGGTAGGCCGCGGTGATCGCGGTGAGCGCGCCGCCAAGGCACAACCCGACCATGTCGATCTTCGACGCCCCGGTGATCTCGGAGACGACGTCGAGCGCCTGCTGCGGCCCGGAGATCAGATAGTCGTCCATGGTGGTGCGGGCCATCTCGGCGGTGGGATTGCGGTAGCTGATCGCAAACACCGTCCGGCCGTGCTGGATGGCCCATTCGATGAAGCTGCGCTGCGGTGCCAGGTCCATGATGTAGTACTTGTTGATCCACGGCGGGCTGCACAGCACCGGGGTTTCGTGAACCGTGCCGGTCTGCGGCTCGTACTGCAGCAGTTCCATCAGCTCGTTGCGGAACACCACCTTGGCGGGCGTCACGGCCAGGTTGCGGCCCAGCTCGAACGGGCTGGAGTCGACTTGCCTTGGCAGACCCCGGTTTTGGATCAGATCCGAGGTGAAGTTGCGAGCTCCCCTGAGCAGGCTCACCCCCGCGGTGTCGAACGCGCGCTTGATCGCGGTCGGGTTGGTGAGCAGGAAGTTGGTGGGGGCCACCGCGTCGAGCATCAGCTCGAGGCCCAGCTTGGCCTTGGTCGCGCGCTTGTGGTCCAGCTGCGATTCTGTGACCATCGTCCGCGCAAAATCACACGCGGACAGGTACGCCAACAGCACCGCGTGGAAGTACGGGTTGTCGGTCCATGCCGGATCCGAGAACCGCCGGTCGGCCGCGGCGTTGTCCTTGCCGGATTTCGGCTTGAGCCACGCCGACAGCACCGTCGACGGAATCGCGGAAAGACCGGCGCCGAACGTTCCGGCGGCTTTGAGCATGAGCCCCGGGTCCATTGCGGCCTTGCCCACCGCGGCGGTGAGCGAATCCCCGATGCCCGCGGTGTCTGGTCCCAGTCCCACCACGTTGGATTCCGGAGCCAGCATTTCTGCGGCCTGCTGACCGACGTCCCATGATGAATCCCATGCCATGGCTCCATGGTGGACACTTGCCGCGCGGGTCGCTTGCTCCTCCCACTGGCCGGAACCACGACGGCGATTCCCACTCTTCGGAAGCAGCTTTCGCCGGGCCGCCTGGCGGTGAATGCTGGGGTCGTGCAAGCAACCAACCTTCATCGGGAACTGGCCGATGAGCTGTGGCGGGCCGACACCACCGCGGTGCCGATCGCCCCGCTGACCGACCGGTATCCCGATCTGACGATCGAGGACGCGTACGCGATCCAATCGTTGAACATCGACCGGCGGGTGGCCGGCGGGGAGCGGATCTGCGGTCGCAAGATCGGGCTCACCTCCAAACCGATGCAGAACCTGCTCGGTGTCGACGAGCCGGATTACGGCGTCCTGCTCGACGGCATGTTCGTCGAGGACGGTGACGTCATCGACCTGCCCAAGATGGTGCAGCCGCGGGTGGAAGCCGAAATGGCCTTTGTGATGGAGTCCGATCTGGAAGGGCCCGGGGTCAACACCGCGACGGCCCTGCAGGCGATCGCGGGTGTGCTTCCCGCGGTGGAGATCGTCGATTCGCGCGTGGCGGACTGGAAGATCAAGCTGGTCGACACGGTGGCCGATAACGCGTCGTCCGGGCTCATCGTGATGGGCGGGCGGCTGCGCCGCGTCGACGAATTGGACCTGCGCCTCACCGGGGTTGCGGTCACCCGCGGCGGTGAGTT
This sequence comes from Mycolicibacterium holsaticum DSM 44478 = JCM 12374, assembly GCF_019645835.1. Classification (NCBI taxonomy): domain Bacteria; kingdom Bacillati; phylum Actinomycetota; class Actinomycetes; order Mycobacteriales; family Mycobacteriaceae; genus Mycobacterium; species Mycolicibacterium holsaticum. Next base: position 3,974,496 of record NZ_CP080998.1, on the reverse strand, counting down.
GATCGATACCGGCGCCGGCGCGGCCGCGCTTGGTAATCCGGCGCGCTGCGTGGCGTGGTTGGCGAACAAGCTCGCCGGCTTCGGCGCCAAACTGCGCGCCGGTGACGTCGTGCTTCCGGGAGCGGTGCACAAGATGGTCGCAGTACAACCCGGCGACGTGTTCCGTGCCGAGTTCGCCCACCTGGGTGCGGTCACGGTGCGCTTCTCCAACCAAACGCGGGCCGCCGCATGATTTCTCCAGACGATATCGCCAAACAACTCATCGTCGCCGAGCGCGAGCGCACTCCGATCGCTGCGTTCACCGACGCCAACCCCGACCTCGACGTCGACACCGCCTATCTGGCCCAGCAGGCGTTTGTGCAAGCCAAGTTGGACGCCGGTGAACGGGTGGTCGGTGCAAAGCTCGGTCTCACGAGCCGGGCGAAGCAGGAAGCGATGGGCGTCGACTCGCCGCTGTCGGGCGTGGTGACGAGCGGGATGCTCGCGCCGTTCGGCGCACCGATCGACCTGTCGGGGCTGATCCATCCGCGCGTGGAACCGGAAATCGCGTTCGTCCTCGCCCGCGATGTCGAGGCCCCGGCGACCGTGTCGAGTGTGCTGGCGGCCACCGAAACCGTCTGTGCCGCCATCGATGTCATCGATTCACGCTACGAGGAATTTCGGTTCAGACTGCCCGATGTGATCGCCGACAATGCGAGCGCGGCGAGATTTCTGGTTGGACCCCAGTCCGTTTCGCCAGACCAGATCGGGGATCTGCGGCTGCTCGGATGCGTGGTCCGCGCCAACGGTGACGTCGCGGCGACGGCTGCGGGAGCCGCGGCCATGGGACATCCGGCGGCTGCGGTGGCGTGGTTGGCAAATTCCTTGGCGCAGCGCGGCGCGATGTTGAAGGCGGGATGGACCGTGTTCTCCGGTGGTTTGACCGCACCCATCGCGCTGTCGGGGAAATCCTTCGTGACCGTCGAGTTCGACGGGCTGGGCACCATCGAGGCATTCACCGGATAGGGAGGCGCCATGGCGGTGCAGAAAGCGCTCGACCTCATCGGCGAGGGGCCGACCGTGCAGGACGCGGTGAGCGAGGCATTGGACCGTGCCCAACTGACCTTGGAGGGCATCACGTCATTTCGGGTGCAAGATGTCAGCGGCGTGATCGGCGATGGACAGCCGACCTATCGTGTCGAGGTTCGCGTGTGGTTCACGCTGATGGAGAAGCTCCACGGTTGAGGCCGTCCCTGTGGCGCGCTCCCTCGGTGGCGAGTTGCCGAGACAGGCTCCGACAGGCCACGGCCAGCGCACCGGTAACGGCCTCGATGTCGGTGGTCGGTTCGTGCACAGTCAACTCGAGCGCCGCGGCGACCTTGCCCCCGCCGCTGAACACCGGCATGGCGACGGCGACCTTTTCGGCGTCGAATTCGTCGCGCACGCTGGCAAGTCGTGTCAGCCGTATGACAGACAACGCTTGCCGAAGGCTCTCCGGGGAAAGCATTTTGGGGGCGGTGTGCAGCCCGCCGGCAATCGCCCGATCCACGACGCCGGTTGAGGAAAAGGCGAGCAGTGCCCTTCCCATGGCGGTGCTGATCGCAGGCAGCGCCGGGGCGATGGTGTCCATGTCGGCAGCAGACGTGCGGCCGCCCTGACCGAGAAGCACCACCTGATGGCCGTTCAGAACGCCGAGTTTGGCGTCCGCCCGGGCGGTCCGTGCCAACTCGACGAGTACCGGCCGAGCCCGCACGGTGAGGATCATCCGTTGCACCGCATCAAGATCGGTGCCACCCTTACCGATGATCCGCAGCGGCAACCCGATGCGGTAGCCGCCGTCCTCGGTTCGCTCCAGCAGCCTCCAGGCCAACAACTCAGAGGCCAGCCGGTGCGCAGTGGACGTGGGTAACTTTGCGATACTTGCAATTTCAGTCAGCGTGAGGACAGGGCCACCGGCAAAAGCCATCAGAATAGCGGTGACCTTGCTGGTAACCGATCGACCTGGATCAGTCGAATTTCCCGCCATGTTGCACTCCCGTTCCTATCAATGTAGCGAGAGTCACACGGGCGGGTAGATTTATCGAGGAATCACTTTCATCCAATGGGAGTGCGCTGGTGAACGCCGTATCGTCAGCCCACCAGCGAGGGGGAGGCGCGGCGCCGGCGTGCGGGCTGGCCGTTGGTCGGCGGTGCGAGCGTGAGGTTGGGCTGCTGAAGGATGCGAGACAGCGAATTGGCGGTGGCCCGAACGGCGGGCGCGAGCCGCTGAACATCCTTGCGGCTCGACCGCACGACAACCGCCAGAGCAGCGACGGCGGTGTCGGGACCCGACAGAATCGGGGCGGCGACCGATACCGAGCCCAGTGACATCTCTTCGAAGGCAAAGGCCAAGCCGGTCCGTCGCACCTCGGCGAGTTTGCGTCGCAGCAGCGCCGGCGCCACCACGGTGTGCGGGGTGAAGCGTTTGAGATCGTTGGAGAGGATGTCGGCGATGAAATCGGGCGGCGCATAAGCCAGCAGGGCCCTGCCGACGCCGGTCGCGTGCAGCGGGAGCCGGCCGCCGCGGCGCGTCACCACCCGCGCCGAACGCCGGCCGCTGATCTTCTCGATGTAGAGGGCCTCGCGACCGTCGAGCACCGCGAGGTGCACATTCTCATGGGTCGCGTCGTAAAGGTCCTGCATGAACGGCAGCGCGATATCGCGCAGCTGCTCACCCCGCCGCGCCAGCTCCCCGATTTCCCAGAGCCGCATGCCGATCTGGTATCCGCCCGCGCCTCGCTCGAGCCCGCCCCACTCCACGAGTTCACTCGCGAGCCGGTAGGTCGTCGACTGCGGCAGCCCCGTTCGCTCGGCGAGACCCTGGAGCGACAGTCTGGGGGTGTCCGCGGAGAACGCGTCGAGAATCGCGACCACCTTACTGGTCACCGATCTGCCGCTCGGCCGCTCTTCGACGCTAGCCATCATCGCTCCCATCGCACCGGTGGTGATCGTACTGCCGGCGCGTCTGCAGTCTGCCGTCCCGATCTGTCCGGCGCGTCGGGCACGCGGCCGGGGGATTGCCGTCAAACGTTGCCGGTGCCATAGCCGTCGACGGCGTGCGGCACTTCGCTGGTCTGTGGGGAGTGGGTGCGCATCCGGTTCCTCCGGTCATCGGTTGCTATCGATAGTGACCGCTCGCGGTCGAACGGGCCAGCGCTTCTTGCTGGATGGAATCTGCCCGACGACGCCTGGGTCCGGCGCATCCGGCGTGCCAGACTCACGGTGAAGGCCTGGCTTCGGCTCGAACCGCTGTCGAGCGACCGCAGGGCTTACTCAAAGGAGAAGACACACATGACCGAAACCACCGCGAGCCCCGACATCGAGGCGGTTGCGCAGCGCGTCAAGCAGACCAGCGACCGGGTGCTCGAACTCAGCAAGGAGAACGGCCTGGTGTGGCTGGAGGCATACGAGAAGATGCTCAACGGGGTGCTCAAGCTGGAAGAGCAGACCGCGAAAGACCTCGGCCAGGACTGGATCAGCACCCTGGTCACCGCCCAGACTGAGGTCGTGCGAGAGATGTCTGAAGCGTTTCTCGGAGCGGTGAAGGACCGGCTGAAGTAAGCCCGCTCCGACGTCAAAACCTCTGGGGGCGTGGTCGTCTGACTGCGGTGCCCGGAGACGACGAACGGGCGGCGCGCCGGTAGGCACGCCGCCCGTTTGCTCATCGGAAGGTCCGAGCGTTACTTCGCAGCCTTCTTGGTGGCCTCGACGATCCGGTGGGCGAACTCGCGCTGGCTGGTAAGCACCTGCTGCGCGAAATCGAAGTTGGAGTCGATGATCTCGCCGACGCTGGGCAGCTGCTTGGTCACCTCGTTCATGCCGGGGATCTCGTAGCCCTTGGCGAAGTCAGCCAGCTGCGGCGTGACCTTGTTGGCGGTCTCGGTCCATGCGGTGACGGCGTCAACAGCGGCGTCCTGCGTCTTGCGGACGGCTTCCAGCGTCTGCTCCTGAACCTTCTGGCCGATCTCTTGCACGGTGTTCATAGCTCCTCCTGAGGGATGTTCTTGTTGGTCGTTGCTAACTATAGTTAACGATCGAGTGGAAAGTCAAGCGGTGCAAGCGTGGGAGTTCGGCAAGAAACTCACATCCACTGGATGGAAGTGGTTCCAAGGTATTCGGTACCACTGCGGCCTAGGATTCAGTCCTATACGGCGTCGCGCGAACCGCCTAGTCCGGCGCAAATTCTTCACAGCCAGGAGGCGTCATGGCCGGTAATTCCACCGAACCTGGTCAGTCGGTCACCAGCAGGGTCGCTGCGGTCCTGCTCACCTTCACCGACGGCAATGTGTACTCGCTGACTGAGATCGCCCGGCTCACCGGTCTGCCCGTTTCCACCGCGCACCGCTTGGCCGTCGAGTTGGCCGCCACTGATCTGCTCGAGCGTGATGAATCGGGGCGCTACCGGGTCGCGGGTTCGCTTTGTCGACTCGGCGCCGGCTGGCGGCAGCCGACCCTGGCCGAGCGCGGCCCATGCGTGCTGGATGATCTCTCCGAGGCCACGCAACATGTGGCGAGGCTCGGCGTGCTCGCCGGCACTACGGTGAGATACATCGAAAAGCGACCCCATCACCCGGTGACCGCCTTCGACGCCGGCGCCAGGTTGCCCGCGCACGCCACCGCCGTCGGTAAGGCGTTGCTGGCATTCTCGCCGACGCGGGTGACCGAACGATTGATCGCCAAGGGTTTGACCCGGTTCACCAGGAACACCATCACCTCGCCCGATCGGTTCCGGCACAACCTGACGTCGATCCGCCGGCTCGGGATGGCGGTGTCCAAAGACGAGCTGCAATACGGAAGCGGCGCCGTCGCGATGCCCGTGTTCAGCGGCAACAAAGCGATTGCCGCACTTGAGCTACACGTCGCCGACCTGCGTACCGAACCGAGGTCGCTCAGCGCCGCTCTCGCGATGGCGTGCGGCAGCCTCGCGCGTGAGCTTAAGGCCACGCTGCCGCCGGAACTGCTGGAAGGCCTGCTCGTGCAGTCGGCCCCGGCGCAAGCCGCAGCTGCCCGCCCGGCCGAGGTCAACAAGTTGAATGTGGCCTGAAACCCGTTCTACCGGAAGGGTATTACGCAGAGCGCGAACCCCGGCGAACACCACACCCCGACGGCTTGGACCGTTGCCGGTCTTCTGCACCGCCGGGGTGAGGGACGAACCGCCGCGAACTACTTCGCGGTGACCTTGCGGGCCGGGCGCTTGGTGGCCTTGGCCGCGACCGGCTTCGCCGTCACCGCTTTGGGCGCGGCAGCCTTGCGGGGAGTGGTCTTCTTCGACCGCGCGTCAGCCTCACGCGCGGTGACTGCCACGAGCCGGCCGGCGAATTCGCGCTGGCTGTCCAGGAGTTGCTGAGCGAAGTCGAAACCGGAGTCGATGACCGTCGGCCACTGCTCGGTGAATTTAACCAATCCGGGGATGCTGCTTGCGTTTTCGGTCCACGCGGTGACGACCTTTACGGCTGCGTCCTGGGCCCGACGGACCACGTCCATCGTCTGGGCCCGGACCATCTCATCGATCTGCGCTGTCTTGCTCATGTTTCCTCACTCAAGTTGGGTCTGACGATGCGTTAACTATACTTAACGTTTGCATTGAATGTCAACCGCATGGGTAGGGGACCGGATCGGGCGAACCGCCGACGAGGCCGGCGCGGTAGTCACTCTCGCTGGGTGGAAAGGCGGCCAACGCGCTGGCCTGTGCGGCACGCCGGGTGTTTGACTCGCAGCAGGCGATCGGCCTGGCCCGGCGGTCGTTCGAAAAGTGAGGAGGGGCTTGCGCGATGAGTGTTGGTGCCGCACCGGGCGAAACCCGAAAGCCGATCGTGATGAACGGACTGGCCGGACTCCGAGAGCGAGCTGGCACGGAACTTGGTGTCAGTGACTGGGTCGACGTCGTACAGGAAGACATCACGACCTTCGCGAAGCTGACAGGTGACGAGCAGTACATCCATGTCGATCCGGAGCGTGCGGCGCAAGGTCCGTTCGGAACCACCGTTCAGCACGGGTTCCTTACGTTGGGGATGTCCACCGGTTTGCTCTGGTCGGTCTGCACCGTCGAGGGTTTCGCGGTGATCCTCAACTACGGCCTCAACAAAGTGCGCTTCCCGTCGCCCCTCAAAGTCGGTTCGCGGTTCCGCATGCACGTGGAGTTGGCGGAGGTCAACGAACTGGCCGACGGAGCAGAGGCGATCTACCGGCTGACCTATGAGGTGGAGAACGAGCCGAAGCCGTGCTGCGTGGCCGACCTGGTCTTCCGTTACTACTGAAGCCCTATCGAACCGTCCAAAAGCGTAATTACACAACAAATTCAGATACGGAGCCTGAGATGACAACAACTTCGAAACCGGAAATCGGCGCGGCTGCGATCGCCAACGGAATCAAGACGAACTATCTCGAGGGCGGTTCCGGCAATCAGACGGTCATGCTGATTCACGGGTCCGGCCCCGGCGTCACTTCCTACGCGAACTGGCGTCTGGTCATCCCCGCCCTTGCCGAGAAGTTCCGGGTGATCGCACCGGACATGGTCGGCTTCGGATATTCCGATCGGCCGGAGAACATCGAGTACAACCTGCAGACGTGGGCCGATCAGGTTGTCGGCCTGATGGATACGCTCGGAATCGAGAAGGCGAGCCTGGTCGGCAACAGCTTCGGCGGCTCGATCGCTCTGCGCATCGCCACTCAGCATCCCGACCGCGTCGACAAGATGGTGCTGATGGGCAGCATGGGCGTTTCGTTCCCGATCACCGAGGGCCTCGACGCGGTGTGGGGATACGAACCCTCGTTCGAGAACATGCGTAAGGTGCTGGACTATTTTGCCTACTCGCGCGAACTCGTCAACGACGAACTGGCGCAGGTCCGCTACGAGGGAAGTACACAGCCCGGATTCCAGGAGGCGTTCTCGGCGATGTTCCCCGCCCCGCGCCAGCGCTGGGTGGAGGCGATGTGTACGCCCGAAGAGGAGCTCAAGAAGCTGCCGCATCGGACGCTGATCGTGCACGGCCGCGAGGACCAGGTCATCCCCGTTCAGACGTCGCTGCGGCTGATGGAGCTGCTCGACAACGGCGACCTGTCGGTGTATTCGCACTGCGGCCACTGGTCGATGATCGAGCGCACCGCCGACTTCAACCGCGCCCTCATCGACTTCTTCTCCAGCTAGGTAGCAGGAACCGATATGGCGACGCCGACCAACACCAAGGCGAAGTCCACGAAACTATCGCTGGCAGAGCGTGATCCGGAGCTACTCAAGCGTATCTACGAGAAGATGGTGCAGACCCGGGCCGTCGAGGATCGCATGGTGGCGATGTACAAATCCGGCGACTTGCTGGGCTCGCTGTACACGGGTCACTGGCATGAGGCGATTTCCGTCGGGGCGGCAGCGACGCTGCGGCCCGACGACTACATGGCCCCGATCCACCGTGATCTCGGTGCGCACCTGTGGCGCGGTATGGACTCCTGGCAGGTGATGGCCAGCTTCATGGGCAAGGCCACCTCGCCGACCGGGGGCCGGGACGGAACGCTTCACTACGGGCGGTTGGATCTGGGCATCTACAACCTGCCCAGCCACATCCCGGCGAACTTCCCGGTGGCGATCGGGATGGCCTTCGCCGCCCAGTACCGCGGCGAAGACCGGGTCTGCCTGGCCTTCTGCGGTGACGGCTCGACGTCGCGCGCCGATTTCCACGAGTCGCTCAACATCGCCGGGGTGCTGAAGTTGCCCGCTGTCTTCGTGATCGAGAACAACCAGTGGGCTTATTCCACCCCGCTGGGGCTGCAGACGGCGTCGGAGGACTTCGCCTGCAAGGCGGTGGCATACGGCTTTCCCGGGGTGAAGGTCGACGGCACCGACGCGCTGGCGGTATACGACGCGGTGGCCGAGGGCGTCGCGCGCGCCCGCAACGGCGAGGGGCCCACGCTGATCGAGGCGGTGACTATGCGGATGCACGGGCACGCCGAACACGATCCGGCGGACTACGTGCCGAAGGAAATGTTCGACGAATGGCGCAAGAAGGATCCCGTCGAACTGTTCGAGAAGGTTTTGATCGACGGCGGCGTGATCGACGAGGCGTACGCCAAAGACATTCGGGAACAGGCCCGCCAGCACGCCATCGCCGCGAGGCGCAAGGCGCTGGCAGACCCGATGCCTGATGGCAGCACGGTCGAGGACGGTGTCTATGCAGACTGAATCTCCCAACGGCTCGGTGACCTATCTGGAGGCCATCGGCCAGGCGATGATGGCGGAGATGGACGCCGACCCGAACGTCTTCCTCATCGGCGAGGACGTCGGGCAGTTCGGTGGCGCGTTCAAGGTGACGAAGGGTTTCCTCGAGAAGTTCGGCGCGCGCCGGGTGGTCGACACCCCAATTGCCGAAACGGGTTTCACCGGGCTGGCGGCCGGCGCTGCACTGGTGGGGTTGCGTCCGGTCGTGGAGTTCCAGTTCGCCGACTTCATCTCGTGCGCGTTCGACCCGATCATCAACGTGATGGCCCGCCACTTCTACCGCACCGGTGACCCGATGCCGGTGACGATGCGGGCGCCGTTCGGCGCGCGACTGCGGGCCGGGCCGACGCATTCGCAAAGTGTGGAGTCATATTTCGCGCATGTGCCCGGGTTGAAGATCGTGATGCCCGGTACCGTGCAGGACGCGGCCGGCCTGCTGATCAGCTCGATCAGGGACAACAACCCGGTGCTGTATCTCGAGAACAAGTACCTGTACCGCCGGCTTCGCAGCGACGGCCCGCTGAGCCTGGAGCCCGTGCCGCTCGGCAAGGCCAAGGTGGTTCGTGAGGGCCGCGACGTCACGCTGATCACGTACTCGGCGGGTGTCTCGCAGGGCCTCGAGGTCGCCGAGGAACTGGGCAAGGACGGCGTCTCGGTCGAAGTCATCGACGTGCGGACCCTGGTGCCGCTGGACGTCGAGACCATCGTCGACTCGGTGAAGAAGACCTCCCGCGCGGTGGTGCTGCACGAGGCCGCCCGCCGGATGGGCTACGGCGCCGAAATCGCCGCGGAAGTTCAGGAGCGCTGCTTCTGGCACCTGGACCAGCCGGTGGTGCGCATCGCTGCGAAGAACACCCCCGTGCCCACGAGCCCGCCGCTCGAGGACGCCATGATTCCGCAGCCGGCAGAGATCGCAGAGACGCTGCAGAAGGTGGCACGAGCATGAGCGACTACGACATCATCGTCGTCGGCGGCGGTCCCGGCGGCTACGCGGCCGCGCTCTATGCGGCGTCGGCGGGACAAAGCGTGGCGATGATCGAGAAGCGCAGCGTCGGCGGAACCTGCCTGCACCGGGGCTGCATCCCGGCCAAGGCACTGCTGCACGCTGCGGAGGTGTTCCGAACGGTCGGCCACGCAGCCGATTTCGGCATCGCGGTCGGCGACGGCAACGGCCCGTCGGCCGACTGGCCCGGTGTCAACAAACGTAAGAGCGGCATCGTCTCTACCCTGCACAAGGGGCTGTCAGGCCTGCTCAAGCGCCGCAAGGTCACCGTGATCAACGGGTTGGGCACCCTCACCCCGTCCGGTGCGGTATCAGTCGACGGACAAACGCTCACCGCCAAGGGCGTGATCATCTGCTCGGGTTCGGAGCCCCGCTCGCTGCCCGGTCTGGATATCGACGGTGAGCGCATCGTCACCTCCGACCATGCGACCAACAGCGAAGCCGCGGCGCTGCCGGAGCGGGTGGCGGTCATCGGTGGCGGTGTGATCGGATCCGAATTCGCCTCGGTGTACACCGATTTCGGTGTCCGCACCACGCTGTTGGAGGCCCTGCCGCACGGTGTGCTTCCCATCGGCCCGGACCGCGACACCGCCAACGTGTTGGCCAAGTCCCTGGCCAAGCGCGGCACCGACATCCACGCCGAGGCGCGCGTCGGCGCGGTCGAAGCCACCAGCAACGGCGTCCTGGTCCCGTTCGAAACCCCCAAGGGTTCGGAGAAGATCGAAGTCGATCAGCTGCTGGTGGCGATCGGACGCCGGCCGGTCAGCGAAGGCATGGGGTTGGCCGAGTCCGGCATCAAGGTGTCAGACCGCGGCTTCATCGAGGTCGACACCGCGACGATGGCGACCTCACGCCCCGGCGTGTACGCGGTCGGCGACTGCGTCAACACACCCGGGCTCGCGCACGTCGCGTACGCCGAAGCGATAGTCGCCGTGCAGGCGATCCTCGGGGAGAACCCCGCGCCGGTGGATTACGGAAAGGTGCCGTGGGTGGTCTACACCCATCCGGAGGTGGCCTGGGCCGGTATGACCGAGGACGAGGCGCGCAACGCCGGCTATGACATTGAGGTGCATAAGCATTCGTTCGCCGGGAACGGTCGGGCGATGATCCTCGGCGACACCGACGGCCTGGTGAAGGTGGTCGCGGCGCGTGGCGGGCCGATACTTGGTTTCCATCTCGTCGGACCGTGGGCCAGCGAGTTGCTGCACGAGGGGTATCTCGCGGTGAACTGGGAGGCGTTGCCCTCCGAGGTGGGCGCGCTGATCCATGCGCATCCCAGCCTGTCCGAAGCAATCGGCGAAACCATGATCCCGTTTTCCGGCCGATCGTTACACGGCTAAAACCGCCAGGAGGCACGCGAAATGTCCGACGAGAGTTGGGTAGTGGCACTGCCCAAACTGGGTGAATCGGTGACCGACGGCGTGATCGGCAGCATCTTCAAGCAGGTCGGCGACGAAGTTGCTTTCGACGACCCGCTGTTCGAGGTGTCGACCGACAAAGTGGATTCCGAGATCCCCAGCCCCTACGACGGGGTGGTCCTGGAGGTGCTCGCCCAGCCCGGTGAGACGGTCCCGGTCGGTGCGCCGGTGCTGCGGATCGGCGGCAAGCGCGCGCAGGTCGACAACCGGCTGCCGTCCGCAGCGCACGCGGTCGCGGCCGCCGGTGGTCGATCCATCGGCGAGCCGTCGGCACCGTCGATGGGCGGGTCGGAGGGTCCGGCCACCGAATCAGGCAACGTCGCCACGCCCGGCGGCGGCGCGGTCTATGAACTCACCATGCCGAAACTCGGTGAGTCGGTGACCGAGGGCACCGTGGGCACCTGGCTCAAGGAGGTCGGTGACGAGGTCGCCTTCGACGATCCGCTGTTCGAGGTGTCGACGGACAAGGTGGATTCGGAGATTCCCAGCCCCTACGACGGCACGATCCTGGAAATCCTTGTGCCCGCGGGGGAAACGGTGGCGGTGGGCACCGTGCTGGCCCGTATCGGCGACAAATCCGGTGCGCCGGCCGACGGCGCGCAGCCGGCGCCGACGGCGACGCCGACGCCTGCCACGGCACCCGCGGCGCTGAGCACCGTCGCAGGCAACGGGGGAGGCCGGTTGCTGTCCCCGCTGGTGCGCAGGCTGGTCTCAGAACACGGCCTGGATGTCTCGTCGATCACCGGTACCGGTGCCGGCGGGCGCATCCGGCGCGAGGACGTCGAGCAGGCGATCGCGACCAAAGGCGCGCATCCCGCGGCTCCGGCCGCAGCACCCGCCGCCGCCCCGGCGGTGAGGGCGCCGAGGGCGGCGACCGACGAACGCGACGAAGTGGTGCCGCTGAGTCGGATGCGGCTGATTCTGGCCGACACGCTCAAGGCGTCGCAGACGATGGCGGCCTCGGTGTGGACGTCGGTCGAGGTGGACTTCGACAACGTCGAACGCGTTCGCGCGCAATACAAGACGCAGTTCAAGAAGGAGACCGGCGCCTCGCTGAGCTACCTTCCCTTCATCTCGCGCGCCACGTGTGACGCCTTGCGTGCGTTCCCGACGGTGAACGCGTCGATCGACCTCGAAGCCAAGACGATGACATTGCACCCGTACGTCAACCTCGGCATCGCCGTGGATCTGGACGAGCAGGGCCTGGTCGTGCCGGTCGTCAAGGGGGCGGACTCGCTGAACATCCGCGGCATCGCCAGCGAGATCGCGACCAAGGCGGCCGCGGCGCGCGCCAAGGAGCTGCCGAACAAGGAGATGTCGGGGTCGACGTTCACCATCACCAACCCGGGTCCGTTCGCCAGCTACGCCTCCGCGCCGATCATCAACCAGCCCAACGTGGCGATCCTGTGCACCGACGGTGTGAAGCGTCGCCCCGTGGCAGTCGGTGATGCGATCGCCATCCATCCCGTCGGCATCATCGGGCTGGTGTATGACCATCGGGCGTTCGACGGTTCGACGGCATCGAAGTTCCTGCTTCACATCCGCGATGCCCTGGAACAGCGGGACTGGGCCGCAGAACTCGCCTGAGCGATGAGCGAAGCGGCCGACAGCGTCGCCACCAGCGGACCCGTCACGGTGATGGTCGCTCGGCGTGTGCACCCGGGCAAGGAGATCGAATTCGAGGACTGGGCCGAAGAGCTGACCAGAGCGGCGTCGGAGTTCCCCGGCTTCCTGGGCGCCGGCCTGCTGCGGCCCGGACACGTCGGCGACGATTGGCATGTGGTCTACCGGTTCGACGCGGCGACATCCCTTGCAGATTGGGAGAATTCGCCGACGAGAACCAAACTGCTCGCCAACGGCGAGCAGGTGATGTCCACGGCCAATGTCCATCGCGTCAGCGGGCTGGAGACGTGGTTCGAGTTACCCGGCCGCACCGCGCCCGCGCCGCCGCGCTGGAAGATGTTCGTCGTCTCGGCCGCGGTCATCTTCGTGTTGCAGCTGTGTCTGAGCGTGCTGCTGCCTCCGGCAAGCACCGGCGTGTGGTTGATCCCGCGGATCGCGGTCATCGTGATCGGCACCACGGCGCTGATGACCTGGCTGGTGCAACCGCGCATCGCGCGGCTGCTCGAAGGTTGGCTGTACGGCCCGCGGCGTAGCGCGTCCAACGACTGAGAACCGCCTCGGCAACGGCCGTTCAGGTCAGGCCGTGGACCCTGGTCGGGTTGTCGCAGGCTTCGAGCAGCTTGGCGTTGAACCGGTCCGGATCGCTGATGCACACCGTGTGGTCGCCGTCGACCATGACGGTGCGCGCGTGGGGGATGGCTGCGGCCAGCCTGCGCTGTCGAGCCGGCGGGACGACCGTGTCACGCGTGGTCACCAGCACGGTCACCGGGACGTCGACCTCACCGATCCAGTCATGGGAGGTGAAGTTGGACACCGCCACCAACGCCGCGGCGACGGTGGTCATGCTGGTGCGGTTCATCTCGGTCAGCGCGTACTGACGGTGCTCGCCGTCCAGGTCGTTGACCAGCCCGGCGTTCATGACGCCTGCGCCCAGCCCGCCCAACAGCGGGTTCAGCCGGACCGCGGCCGTCAGCACCGGCGCGAACATCGATGCCACCCGCTCTGCAGGGGTACCGAGGAAGTTACGCGAGCTGGCGCACAGCACCAGCCGGGCGGCACGCTCGGGGTGCCGACGCCACACCAGTTGCGCGACCAGGCCGCCCATCGAGTATCCGGTGACGATGAACCGACCGACGCCCAGCGCATTGGCGAGGGCCACCACGTCGTCCGCGCAGTCCTCCAGCGCGAACGACGGTGAGTCGCAAACGCTTCGGCCGTGCCCCGGCAGGTCCGGCGCGATCACCCGGAACCGTCGACGCAGCGCGGCGAACGATCCGCCCCAGTTGAGATCCGCGGTCATGCCGATGCCGTGCAGCAGCACGATCGTCTCGGCGCCGGCGGGCCCGGGGAAGTCCCGGTAGGCCACCGACCTGCCGTTCGGCAACGCCAAGATGTCCTGGCGCGCGACGATCGCGTTGTGTCCCACGGTGTCAGTTCTCGGCAAGGAAGCTGCGGTACACACCCAGGAGCGCCTCCCGTTGCGCCTGGGTAAGCCGGGGATCGGTCTTGATCACCCGTTCGGTGTCGACGGCGGGGTCATCCGCGCGCGTCGCCGCGGAGTCCGCCTCCTCGGTGCTGACCCCGGCTTCGCGCAGCAGGTCCGCGGCGGGTATTCCGAGCGCCTTGGCGATTGACTGCATCACCTTCAGCGACGGTTGATGCAGGCCCCGCTCGATCTGACTGAGGTAGGCGTTGGACACCTCGGTCATCGAGGCCATCTCGCGCAGCGACAGCTGGGCCAGTTGACGCTGCATGCGGATGAAGCTGCCGAGTGTGTCGCGCTGCTGCTGCCAGGGGTCCTTCTGACTTGCCGCCGGTTCACTTTCGGCCATTAAATCATTGTGCCAGGTCGGAGCCAGTTTTTCCGCAGGGGGTGACGCTGTGTCGTTAGCTGTGGGCGTATCGACGGCGCTGCCGGGCCGCTATTTCGAGTAGGTGAAGAACCCGCGTCCGCTCTTACGGCCCAGTTCACCGGCCTCCACCTTGCGCAGCAGCAGCGCCGGCGGGGCATACAACTGCTCCTTGGTTTCGGCGTACATCGACTCGGCGACCGCCATCGTGGTGTCCAGCCCGATGAGATCTGTCAGCGCCAGCGGACCCATCGGATGGTTGCAACCGCCCACCATCGCGATGTCGATGTCCTCGGGTTTGGCCAGACCGGCATCTGCCATCCGGATCGCCGACAGCAGGTACGGGATCAGCAGTGCGTTGACGACGAACCCCGCCCGGTCCTTGGCGGTGATGGTCGTCTTACCCAACTGGTCAGACGCGAATTCAATTGCGCGGCTGACCGTTTCCTCTGAGGTGAGCTCGCACGGAATGATCTCGACCAGCGGCATCACCGGCGCCGGATTGAAGAAGTGCAGCCCGACGACGCGTTCCGGGCGATCCGTGGCGGCCGCAAGCTGCATGATCGGAATGGATGAGGTGTTGCTGGACAGCAGCGTGTCCGGCCGCACCACCCTGCCGAGGAGATCGAAGATCTCGGTCTTGACCGCGAGGTCTTCGACGACCGCCTCGATCACCAGATCGCGGTCGGCCAGCTCGACAATCCGGTCGGTGAAGCGCACGCGGCCCCGGATCTCGTCGCGTGCGGCCTGGGTGAGCTTCGCCTTGCTCACCGCCCGGTCCAGCGAGCCCTCGAGTTTGCGCTTGGCGGCCTCGACGAGCTCCTGGTTGACCTCGCGCAGCACCACATCGCATCCGCTGCGCGCCGCCACCTCCGCGATACCGCATCCCATGATGCCGCCGCCGACGATCCCTACGGCTTTCTCCACGTTCGCTCCCTTCGCAGAGGCATTGGTCCGGCAGCTGCGCCGGTGCCCCGATCGATCGTCATGGTAACCGCGCGCTGGGGGCAGTTCTTTCCACCCAGTGAGTTGTGAACGCGGTCACAACCCGTGCTGAGCAGGCGGTTTGCCGGGGCGCTCAGCACAGCGGCCGGGGTGGCAATTCGGGCAGTTCGTGCTGGTGGCGCAGGCCGTCGGTCGACCCGCTGGCCAGCCAACCGATCACCGCGTCGCGGCCACCTTTCACCGTCGTGGCGCCGTCACCGATCACATAGCTGTCACGCTCGTCGGTCTCGATCGTCAGGCCGGGAAAATCCGCCATCGTCGACGCCCGCTCGACGACGACCTCCAGGCTGTCCTCCAGCGCATCGATATCGGCCTCTTCGAGTCCCCACACGGTGTCGAGGTCGTCGTGGTGGACGACGACCTCCGCGATGCGCCAGGTCGGCAGCGCGTACGGGGTGATCGCGGTGCCGTCACTTGTCGTGACCGTCTGGACCTTGACGTCGTGCGCCAGGGCTGCGGCTCGTTGGGCGAAATTCTTTGCCGCGGTGTGCAGGGCGGCCTTCAACTCGGCCGGCGGCTTTGCGGCCAGGGCGTCGATGCCCGCGTCGCGCGCGGCGCGTGACGCATAGGCCGGCGTCTCGACTCCGGTTGTGCTCCAAGCGATCAAGTTGCTCATGGCGTCGGCGCCTGCGGCGAGGTGCGCGACCACATGGGCGCGTGTCCAGCCGTCGCGCTTGGACGGCACGGCGAACTCCTCGTCGGCGAAACTGTCGACGGTGGCCAACAACATGTCGGTTTCGCGGCCGAGGCGGTTCAGATCGCCGGGCAGATGGGCAGCGGTCTTGAACATGGGTATCCCTCCTCGCGTTGGTTTCAGGCGGTCGAACGTGCGATGAGGACCGCGATCCCGTTGGCGAGGGCACGGCCGAGGTATTCCTGGAGCTGACGCACGTGTTCGGGATCGATGCGACGTCGGTGCCCGCGACGGGCACCGTGCGAGTGGCCATCACCTCGCCGGGCGTCAAGAACTCAGGCGCAAGGTAGATCACGTGCAGCGTGGTGCCGGTGAGCCGGCCGAACTCGCTGACCCGGCCCTGGGTCAGTTCGTTGCCCGCCGAGTCGACCACGCAGACGATCGTGTCGTAAAGCATCAATCAGCTCCTGTCCCAACGGTACTCGCGGTCATCGGCCGGCCCCGGTCTCGACCGGTTCCTGCGGTTGCGCCGGCTCGATCTTGATGGTGGTCACCTCCCGCTTACCGCTCTTGGGCACCAGCAGGGTCAACAAGAGCCCGATCGCGGCGATGGCGGCCAGCACAGGCTGCCGATGGGCACGCCGGCGTAGGCGATCGCGTTCGCGAGGTTGCGCTTCCCCGGCGGCGCCGGTGGGTTACCCCTGGTCGCCACCGGCCACGGGAAGCACGGTTCCGGTGACGTAGGACGCCTCGTCGGAGGCCAGGAAACAGATCGCGGCCGCCTGCTCGTCCAGGGTGCCGTACCGCTTGAGAAGCGACGAGTCGATCGTCTGATCGATGTGCCCTTGGTACCAGCCCTGTTCGGTGGCGTTGCGCTGCTCCGGTGTACCGCGCGATATCCGGCGCGGCGGGGCCTCCGTGCCGCCCGGCGCGGTGCCGACCACCCGGATACCGGAATCGGCGTACTCCATCGCCAGCGATGCGGTGAGGGCGTTGATTCCCCCCTTGGCCGCCGAGTACGGAATGCGGTGGATACCACGGGTCGCCGCCGACGAGACGTTGACGATCACGCCGTGGCCTTGGGCGACCATCGCCGGCAGCGCGGCCCGGCAGGCGTACAGCGTGGTCAGCAGGGAGCGGGTGATCTCGGCGCGGATCTCGGCGTCGGTGAACTCGGTGAACGGTTTGAAGTTGATCGCACCACCGACGTTGTTGATCAGCACATCGATGCGGCCCAGCTCCTTGACCGCGTGTTCGACAGCCGCCTCGGCACCCTCCCACCTCTCGAGGTCGGCGGTGATCCCGACGGCGTGGCATCCCGACCCCGCGATCGCTTCGGCCTCTTGGTATACGAGGTCCGACCGGTCGACGAGGGCGACTTCTCCGCCTTCGGCGGCGATACGCCGGGCCACCGTCTGCCCGATGCCCTGAGCGGAGCCGGTGACCAACACGGTCTTGCCTTCGAACCGGCCGGGGCTGAACCACGCAGGCAGTACGCGTGCGCGGCTTTCCTGCAGAGCGCGTCGCATCGTCTGCTTCGACCGATCCGCGTGAGCAATGATCAGCGCCCGCGCGGCGTCCCGGTCCCCGGTTTCGAAGGCCGCGACGATGTCGAGGTGGTCCTGCGCGCACAGCGGGTGACACCAGGTGGCGTGCCGCAACACGTCGTGCATCCTGCCCTTGACGCCGAGGTTGTTGTAGGCCTGCAGCAGGTGCTCGTTGCCCGTCATCTGGAACAGGTAGTCGTGGAAGACCGCGTTGGTCTCGGTGTAGGCCGCGGCGTCGGTGAAGTGCTCACCTTGGACGTACGGCATCGTCGCCTCGGCCACCAGCCGATACCCGGTCAACTGCTGGGAGGTCAATCTGCCGATCGTCAACTCGAGCGCACCCAACTCGAGTGCCTCGCGGGCATCGAAGATGGCGTCGGAGGTGAGCACCGACGGATGTTCCTCGCCGATGACATACTGCGGCTTGACCAACGGCTCCATCTCAGCTCGGGTCAGAACTTGTTGGCCCATAATGGATCTGCCTTCGCCGGCCTCGATGAGCCGGCCGCCGACGTCGAGCGCATCCACCGGGCCGTCACTGCCCGCCCGTGCGATCGGCTGGCCGATTATCGCGCGAGCCGTTGTCGCCTCGTCGGCGGGGGACGCAGCGGTGCCTGAACGACCGAGCGGTGCCAGATCTCTTGACGGCCATATGGTCTGGCCGATCACCGCACGGCCTTCCGGGCCGGCGAGGACCGCCGCGACCTCCACCGGCGGCGCCGGACGTTCGGGGGGCAGCGGTTCGGCAACGGGTGCTGTCGACACCTCCTCCGCGATCACCTCGACCTCGGGGCGTGGCGGTTCGGTCCGCGCACCCGCGCCGGTACCCGACAGCGCAAACCGCTCGTAGTAGAAGCCGACCGGTTGAACGCCGCCGGCGTCGACGTGTTCGCGGACGGCGTCGACCATCGGCGGCGGACCGCACAGATAGATCGAGGCGTCGCCCTCGTGCAGGTGCTCCGGGGTCATCAGGGCGGTGACATAGCCCTTGTGTGTCGCGGCGCTGTTCTTGTCGGCGACGCAGTAGTCCCAGGTGAAATTGCTCAATTCCCCCGCCAGATGGTCGAGGGTCTGTAATTCGACCGCGTCGTCGTCGGTGTTGACGCCGTAGATGAGGTGCAATCGCCTGCCGCTGTGGGAACGCAACTTGCGCAGTATCGACAGGATCGGCGCCAGCCCGGTGCCGCCGGCGAGCAGCAGTGCGGGCCCGTCGCCCTCGCGAAGGAAGAAGCTTCCGTTGGGGCCGGTGAAGGTGAGCTGATCGCCGACCTTGGCGCGCTGATCGAGGTATGTCGACATCACGCCGTTCGGCGTCAGCTTCACCAGGAAGCTCAACTCCTTGTCATCTGGGGCGCTGCTGAACGAATACGACCGCGTCTCGTCGGTACCGGGAACCGCGATGTTGACGTACTGCCCTGGGAGGAAGACGAGTTCGTCGCGGTTGGGGATCTTCACGCTGAACGAGACGGTGGTCGGGGAGAGCCGAGTGAGCTCGGTGATCTCACCGACGTACGTCGCGGCCTGGGTCTTGGCCACCTCCGACGTGCTGGCGATCTGAACCACCAGATCCGACTTCGGCTTCATCACGCAGGGCAGCACATAGCCCCGGGCGAACTCGTCTTCGGTGAGCGCATCTTCGATGTAGACCCCGGGGTCGAAGTCGCCGGACTCGCAGAACGCCTTACATGTTCCGCAGGCCCCGTCGCGGCAGTCCAGCGGGATGTTGATCCGCGCCCGGTACGATGCGTCGGCAACCGTCTGGTCGTCTTGGCAGGTGATGAACCGGGTGACGCCGTCTTCGAAACCGAGCGCCACTTGATACTGCGTCATGCGGCTTCCTCGCTGTGATTTCAGATGTGATAGATGTCGATCACGTGATGGATGTAGTCGTTCTTCAAGACCACCGTCTTGCGCCGGATCAAGGGTGACTCGCCGGAGAAGTCGATGGTGTAGAACGACGTGCCGTAATACGGATCGACAGTGTTGTAGCGGAAATACATGGTGTGCCAGTTGAACCGGACATCGACCAGATCTCCGCGGCGCTCGATGACCTCCACGTTGGTGATGTTGTGGCTGGTGCGTGCCTCGGGTAGCGAGGTGGCGCTGGAGCGTTCGGTTCGAATCCGGAACACCCGGTCGGTGAGCCCGCCCTTGTTCGGGTAGTAGATCAGCGAGACCTCGGTGTTCGGGTTCTCCGAGAGCTTTTCGTCGTCGCGCCACGACGGCATCCAGAACTCGACATCGTCGGCGTAACACTCCAGCCACTTCTCGAACTCACGGTCGTCGAGATAACGCGCCTCGCGGTAGAGGAACTGTTCGATCGCCTGCTGCGTGATGGTCGTGCTGGTCGTGGGTAGCGTTGCGGTCATCGAATCCTCCTCAGACAGACCGGGTGTCGGATGCCAAACCGGCGCGCATGGTCTCGAGCCAGTACCCGTGCTGCACCGGGAAGAGGCCCTCGTCTTCGTTCTTCACACCGGACGAGATCACGCCGTCCATACCGAGGGCTCTGGCGAGGTCGTTCGGCCCGTTGAGCCAGTGCTTGGCGCCCCGACTCATGTCGTTCCACGGGGCCTTGGTCGCCCGGAAGGTCAGCTGGGTGGAGCGGAACTCCTCGAGGTCGTCGGGGGTGGCCATGCCCGAGGCGTTGAAGAAGTCCTCGTACTGGCGGATGCGGTTGGCCCGAGCATCGGCGTCTTCGCCCTTGGGGGCGATGCAGTAGATGGTGACCTCGGTCTTGTCCGGCGCGATCGGTCGGAAGTGCCGGATCTGCGTCGAGAACTGGTCCATCAGATACACATTCGGGTACAGGCACAGGTTGCGTGAGCCGGTCACCATGAAGTCGCCCTTGGCCTCGCCGAACATGGCCTTGAGCTCATCGCGGCGATCCCACAGCGGGCGGTCCTGCGGGTTGCCGGCATATGTCCACAGGCACAGGTGCCCGTTGGGGAAGGACCAGTAGCCACCGCCGGATTTGCCCCAGCTGCCGGCGTCGAGCGTCTTGGTCACGTTCGCCGACTCGCCGGTGCCGCGTCGCGACGTGGTGGCGGCGTAGTTCCAGTGCACCGCGGACACGTGATAGCCGTCGGCGCCGTTCTCCGCCTGCACCTTCCAGTTCGCGTCGTAGGTGTAGGTCGACGCCCCGGGCACCACCTCAACACCGTCGGGGGACTGATCGACCAGCAGATCGATCACCTTGGTGGCATCACCCAGGTGTTCTTCGATCGGCACCACATCGTCGTTGATGCTGCCGAACAGGAAGCCGCGGTAACCCTCCATGCGTACCCGGACGAGGTCGTGTGAGCCGTCGGTGTCGAAGGAATCCGGATAGCCGGCGCCGTCGGGGTCCTTGACCTTGAGCAGGCGGCCGTCGTTGCGGAACGTCCAGCCGTGGAACGGGCACGTCAGCGTGGGGCGGTTGTCGGTTTTGCGACGGCACAGCATCGCGCCGCGATGGGAGCAGGCGTTGATCAGACAGTGCAACTCGCCCTTGCGGTCGCGGGTGATCACCACCGGTTGCCTGCCGATGTAGGTGGTGAAGTAGTCGCCCGGGTTGGGGATCTGGCTCTCGTGGGCCATGTACACCCAGTTGCCTTCGAAGATGTGCTTCATCTCGAGTTCGAAGATCTCTTCATCGGTGAAGATGCGCCGGTTGGCTCGATAGATGCCCGCGGCGGGATCTTCGACGACGGCATCGGCAAGGATGGACGCGGCGTGGTCCAGGGTTTCGGTCATAGGTGTTCTCCGCTCGCTGCTGTGGTCGCCAAAACAAACACTGGCAGAGCGTGTCTGCTCTCACAACGAGGAGGCGGGTAGTTTCCGCTGGATAAGAGCCGGGGCCCTGTCGAGGCCGAATCTTGCCGGTTCGGCGTCTTCCGACCAGCGGGAAGCACCGGCACGAACCACGCGGGCACGACACCATGGAGCCTGCGGGCGCGCCGATCCGCGACGGGGTCATCGGCGCCACCGTAGGAGGAGTCGATGGTGGACCCACAGTCGGGTGGAAAGCCGTGACGACGACCCGGGAACTCCATGGCCACGTGCAGGCCGACGGCATCGGGGTCGCGGCAATGCCCATCGGCGTCAACCACATCGAGACCGTCAACGTCTACATCATCGAAGACGGCGACTCGGTGACGCTGGTGGACTGCGGCATGTGGCGGCCCGGGGAACCCGACGACGGCTTGACGGTGCTGCGGGACGCCCTCAACGTCCGCGGCTATGTGCTCGAAGACATTTCACGGATCATCGTCACCCACGCCCACATCGACCACTACGGCATGGCCGGCCGGTTGATGGAACTCACCGGCGCCGAACTGTTCATGCACGCCATGACGGACCTGGACTGCGAAAAGTACCGGCATCCGGCCACGGCCCAGGCGCGCAAGCGCGACACGTACAGCGATCACGGGGTGGCGGAAGGCGAAATGGCGTCGTTCGCCGACACGCTCGTCGAGTGGCTGCCGTACCTGCATTCGGTCGTCGAGGCCTCCACCCGGATGCACGGCGGCGAGGTCATCGACATCGGCGCGCGCCAGTGGCAGGTCCTGCATACCCCGGGCCACTCACTTGGCCACATCTGCCTGTGGTCCCCGACCGACAAGTTGCTGTTCTCCGGCGATCACCTGCTGCCTGCCGTCACCCCGCCGGTCACCTTCGAGCGCGGGTTCGACAAGGACCCCCTGCGCAGCTATCTGGAATCACTCAAGCTGGTCGCCGAGCACGATCCCGCGCTGGTGATGCCGGGCCACGGACGTCCGTTCGCCGACGGCCGGCGCCGGGTCGACGCGATATTGCGCAACAAACAACGTCGGCTCGACGCCATTCACGCGATGATCCGCAGCAGACCCTGCACCGTCCGCGAAATCGCGGACAACCATGTGGCCAAGACACTGTTGAAGTTCCAACGAAACCTCGCGATGGCCGAAACGCTCGCGCATCTGGCCTACCTGCGCTGGCAGGGGCTCATCGAACGCCGAACCCGCGAAAACGGTGTCTACGAATGGTATTCCACCGGCGGGTCCGCGCCGTGACGTCGTGGGGCCGCGCCGATTGGAGGGGTCGCTGAACATGCGCGTCTCGGCGTGCACCTCGCGTGATTCGTTGCGCCGCAAAAGGAGGACACCTTGACACTGAAGACAGCGCCTGACGTCACCCTGGCAAACGGTGTCCAGATGCCCCATCTCGGCCTCGGCACCTGGCCGATGGACGACACCGAGGCCGCCCGTTCGGTGGCGGGCGCCCTGCGCCTGGGCTATCGCCTCATCGACACCGCGGAGAACTACGAGAACGAGCGCGGGGTCGGCGAGGGCATCCGCAACTCCGGCGTCGACCGCGCCGAGGTGTTCGTCACGACCAAGTTCAACCGCCGCTGGCACAGTGTCGACGGCGCCCGTCAGGCCTGCGAGGCCAGCCTGACCCGGCTGGGGTTGGACTATCTGGATCTGCTGCTGGTGCATTGGCCCAACCCGGACCAGGACCGGTACGTGGCGGCGTTCGAGGGGCTGGTGCAACTCCTGGACGCGGGCCTGGTGCGCGCCGTCGGGACATCGAACTTCAAACCGTCACACCTGCAGCGGCTTTTCGACCGGGGGATGACCCCTCACGTGAACCAGATTCAACTCGACCCGTATCACCTTCGCCCGGATCTGGTTGCGCTGCACCGGGACCGCGGAATCGTCACGCAGACCTGGAGCCCGCTGGGACGGGGTAACGAGATGCTGAGCGATCCGACGGTGACCGTCGTCGCCGAACGGCACGGCCGCAGCCCCGGGCAGGTGGTGTTGCGGTGGCACGTTCAGCAGGGTTTTGTGCCGACCCCGAAGTCCGCGGACCCCGGGCGTCAGCGCGAGAACCTCGACGTATTCGACTTCACGCTCACCGACGACGACATGGCCGTGCTCGGATCGTTGGACCGGCCGGACCCCGAGATGCTCGATGCTGACAGCTTTGGGCACTGAGCCGCCCTCAAATATCCTGCCGCCCAGCGACTATGACGCGGTGACCGCGCGCGCACCCGCCTCGGCGATCTCATGGTCCTGCTCGGCGGTGCCGCCGGAGATGCCGACCGCACCCACCACCTGGTCGCCGTCGACGATGGCCACACCACCGCCGAAGACGGTCAACCGGTCGGTTTTGACGATCCCGTGCAGCAGCGCCGGATCGTCCTTGAGCAGGTCCCACCAGTCCCGAGTGGGCAGACCGTTGAACGCCACCACCGAATAGCTCTTGTCCTGGGCGATCCGTGCCGACAACATCGGTGCGCCGTCCATCCGGGCGAAGCTGATCAGGTTGGCACCGCGGTCGGCGACCGCGACGCACACCGGAACGTCGATGGCGGCGGCGTGTTCCATCGCCGCGTTCAGCGCGCGGGTGGCCCCCGCCAGGGTGATACAGCGTTGGGTGTCTATTGCGGTCATCGCGGCGAAGTTACCGCAACTGCCGCCGCGGGCGTGGGTTGCTGCCACTGGATGGAATCGGCTGCCCAATCCCGCCGGGGTATGGGATGTTTTAGGCAGGGGCGGGCTTCCGTCCAGCAGAAAGTGCCGCCTACGGTGGCCGATTCGGCACGCCTCCGGCGGACTCTGGACGGTATGAGGGGCGTGGACCGATGAGCGGCGCGGACAGTGTCACGGTCGGGGAGCTGGCCGACCGGCTGTGGCGTGCGGAGCTCGATCGCACCCCGATCGAGCCGCTGACCGATGCCCGGCCGGATCTCACTCTCGCCGACGCCTACGCGATCCAAGCGCACAACGTCCGGCGACGGGTGCAGGCCGGTCGTGCGATCCGGGGCTGCCGGCTCGGACGGACCTCACAGCCCAGGCAGGACATTCTCGGCGTCGCCGAACCCGACTTCGGCATGCTGATCGACGACATGTTCGTCGACGACGGCACCGTGGTGCCCGTCGACGCCTTCTTGCAGCCGCGGGTGGTGGCCGAGATGGCGTTCCTGCTCGACGACGACCTCGTCGGCCCGGGTGTCACCACCGCTGATGCGCTCACCGCGATCAGGGGAGTGCTGCCTGCGCTCGAAATCGTCGACAGCCGGATCACCGACTGGCGGGTCCGCCTCGCCGACACCGTCGCCGACAACGCTTCGTCGGGACGGGTTGTGCTCGGTAGCCGGATCACCCCGGCCACCGCGCTCGACCTGCGCCTGGTCGGGCTGCTGTTGTACCGCAACGGAGTGGCGATCGAGAGCGGCGCCGGCGCCGCGGCACTCGGCAATCCCGTGCGGTGCCTGACCTGGCTGGCGAACCGTCTGCTGCCGCCCGAGCGCGGACTGCGCCGCGGCGACATCGTGCTGTCCGGACCGCTGCACCGCCTCGTGCCGGTGCGCCCCAACGATGTCTTCGAGGTCGAGTTCGCCCACCTGGGCACCGTGACCGTGCAGTTCGACCGGGAAGGTGCGGCGGCGTGAGTGATCCGAGGGTGATGGCCGATGCGTTGATTGCCGCGCAGCGCGACCGGGTGCCCATCGCGCCGTTCACCAAGGCGAACCCGTTCCTCACGGTCGAAACCGCATACAAGGCACAGTCACTCGTTATCGACGACCGCGTGCAGGCGGGTGAGAGAGTGATCGGAGCGAAGCTGGGATTCACCAGCAGGGTCAAGCGCCTGGCGCTCGGTATCGAGGATCCGGTCTACGGTCTTTTGACGTCGGGCATGGTGGTGCCGTTCGGCGAACCGATCCGGCTCGACGAGCTCATCCACCCGCGCGCTGAGCCCGAACTCGCATTTCTGATCGGCGAAACGATTACCCCCTTGACGCCGCCCGCGGGGGTGCTGTCCGCCGTCGAGGCCGTTATTCCCGCCATCGAGGTGATGGACTCGCGGTACAACGATTCGTTCCGGTTGGCCGACTCCATCGCCGACAGCGCGGGTGCATCCCGGGTCGTGTTGAGTGCCCAGGGCCGACCGCCGAGCGAGCTCGTCGGTCTGCATGTGCTGGGCTGCCTGTTCCGGCACCAGGGCGGGGTGGAGACCGCAGCCGGGGGTGCGGTGCTGGGTCATCCCGCCGCCGCGCTGGCATGGTTGGCGACCACGCTGGGCGACCGCGGCGAGCGCCTCGAGGCCGGGTCGATCGTGCTGTCGGGGGGTTTGACCTCCTCGACGGCGTTGCAGCCCGGTGCCGTGGTGTCCGCCGAGTTCGATGGCCTGGGGATGGTGCAACTGCATTGCCGATGACATCCCAGACCGACCGCTCGACCGGTGTCCGCGGGGACCGGGTCAAGCCATCCGCGCCCGCAGCACCGACGCCGAGCCGACCAGCGGGGAAGGACCGCGACCAGATGCCCGAGGTGACGATCCTGCCCGACGGTTTGCGCGTGCTCGCCGAACCCGGTGAGTCGGTGCTGGCCGCGCTGAGCCGGGCCGGGCTCAGGTACCGGGTCGGCTGCAAGCGTGGCGGATGCGGTGTCTGCAAGGTCCAGCTCACTCTCGGCGAGGTGCGCTACGAACGTGTCGTCGCAGACAGCGTGCTCAGCGACGACGAACGCGTGGCCGGCATCTGTCTGAGTTGCCGGGCGGTTCCGATCACCAATATCGCGATAGAGCTGCAGGAGGGCGACCGGCTGCGCAAGGTGCTGCGGTTTGCTTTCCCGGACTCGGTGCCGCCACCCCCCAGCGGATCTGCGCACGACGCCGCAAACGGGATTCGAAGTACACCGAACGTAGACACGGAACGTAGGAAAGGAAGTACTTGACATGGGTGTCATGCGACTGGGATACGTACACATGCGGGTAACGGATCTCGAGGAAGCCCGCGACCACTACTCGAACACACTGGGCATGTCGGTGGTACACGAACAGCCCGGCAAACTGCACCTCAAGTGCTGGGATGAGTGGGACCACCACTCCCTGGTGCTCGAAGAGGGCGGTGTCGGCCTGGTCAAGGTCGGCTACAAATGCTCCTCGGACGACGACCTCGCGGCCTATGAGAAACGCTGTGCGGCGTTCGGCGCGACGACGGGACGGTTCAGCCGCGGCGAAAACCTGACAGTCGGCGATGGTGTGCGCATCACGCTGCCGTCGGAGCAGACGGTCGAGCTGTACACCGAGATGGAATTCACCGGAACCGAGACCGGTGCGATCAACCCCGAGGCATGGCCGAGGGACGTCCGTGGCGTCGGCACCCACTGGATTGATCACTGCCTGATCGCCGCGGAGGATCCCGGCCTGATCGAGCGGTTCTTCCAGGAGTGCCTGGACTTCAAGGCCGCCGAGCGGGTGGTCGAGACCATGGAGCACCCGGACCTGATCGGCACGTGGTTGACGGCTCCGGAATCGCACTCCCCGCATGACCTCGCGGTGATCAAGGGACCGAACAACAAGATTCACCACTTCGCGTTCCATGTGGAGGACTGGAATGCGATTCTGCGCGCCGCAGACATCTTCTCGATGGATGACGTGCCCATCGACATCGGGCCGACACGGCATGGCATCACGCGGGGAACGACGGTGTACTTCTTCGACCCGTCCGGCAACCGCAACGAGGTGTTCGCGGGAGTCGGACACCGAGTTCAGCGCGACTTCCCGACGATCAACTGGACGGCGGATCAGCTTGGCAAGGGCATCTTCTACCACGACCGCGAGCTCAACGAGGCGTTCACCACGGTGTTCACCTGAGCCCGAGCCCGAGACAGCGTGATGACCGGCCGGGCCCGACGCCGTCCGCGCGAGAACCGGGTCCTCGCCGGACCGCGCGCACAAAAGTCGGTGTCGCTTGCCTTACAGGGCGGTGGTGCACACGGCGCCTTCACCTGGGGCGTGCTCGACGCGCTTCTGGAAGACGGCCGCTTCGGGGTGGAAGCGATCACCGGGGCCAGTGCTGGCGCACTGAACGCCGTTGTGCTGGTGCAGGGTTGGCTCGACGGAGGCGCCGACGGGGCGCGCAGCCACCTGGAGACCTTCTGGCGCCGCGCCAGTGTCGACGGGTTCTTCGCCCCGGCGCAGCGCAGGCTGGTCAGCCGGATGCTCAAGATATGGAGCAACCAGGCCGACTTCGTCACCCGCCGGCTGAGCCCTTACCAAACCAACCCGCTCAACATCAACCCGCTGCGCGACGCGATCGAAGCGCTCATCGACTTCGAGCGCGTGCGCGCCTGCACTGACGTCGAGATCTTCGTGAGCGCCACGAATGTCTGGAGCGGCAAGATCGCGATTTTTCGCCGGGCCGAGCTCACCGCCGATCATCTGATGGCCTCGGCGTGCCTGCCCATGGTCTTTCAGGCGGTGGAAATCGACGGCGTGCCGTACTGGGACGGCGGCTACATGGGCAATCCGGCGCTGTTCCCGCTGTACTACGAGACGTCGGTGGACGACATCCTGCTCGTGCAGATCAACCCGCTGGAGCGCAGGCAGACCCCGCGCACCGCGCGCGAAATCCACGGCCGGCTCACCGAAATCACGTTCAACGGAAACCTCTTGCGGGAGTTGCGGGCGGTGGCGTTTGTCAAGCGGTTGCTCGACGACGGCACCTTGTCGGCGAAAAACTACAAGGACGTGCGTCTGCACCGGATCGACGCCAGCGGGGTGCTCGACAAGTACCCGGCGTCGTCACGGTTCAACGCCGGCTGGGACTTCTTCGTCAAGCTGCGCGACGTCGGCCGGGAGACCGCTAAAGCCTGGCTTGCCGAGCAGTACGACGCCGTCGGGGTGCACGCCACCTTCGATGTGCGCAGCGTGCTGGGGTGACGCCCACCGACCCGCCGCGGTGCCGGTACCCTACAGACGTGACCGATCGGTGCCGACTGTTGCTGGTCCAGCGGCCCAACGGAGCGGTGAAATGACCGTTCCCTCACCGGCAACCGTGCGTCAGGCCGCCGTCCTGGTCGGCCTCGAAGGTTTTGGTGGGCTGGTCGCCGCCGTGGTGTACGTGCTGAGCGGGGTGTCCGGTACCGATCAGCCGGGGATGAACTTCTTCGGCACCGCCGCGTGGTTCGCGATCATCGGCGGTGGCGTGGTGGCCGCGGGATGGGCGTTGTGGACCGGTCGGCGCTGGGGCCGCGGCATCGCGGTGTTCGCGCAGTTGCTGCTGCTGCCGGTGGCCTGGTACATGGCGATCGGCTCGCATCAGTGGGTGTACGGCGGGGCGGTGGCGATCGTGGCGCTGGCCACGCTGGCCCTGCTGTTCAGCCCGTCCACCCTGCAGTGGGTGGGGGCTCACGACACCGGTCAGAGTTCGGCGGCCAAAGCCGACAACTCCGGGCCGGACACCCGATAGGTGATCCACTCCGTCTGCGGCTTGCCGCCGACCGCGTCGTAGAGCGCGATCGCGTTGACGTTCCAGTCCAGCACCGCCCACGACAGCCGGGTGTAGCCGTTGTCGACGCACTCACGGGCAAGCGCGGCAAGAAACCTGCGGGCCAGGCCGCGGCGGCGAAACTGCGGACGCACGTAGAGGTCTTCCAGATAGATACCCGCCACACCGTCCCAGGTGGAGAAGTTGCGGAACCACAGGGCGCCGGCCGCCACCTGGCCGTCGACCTCCCCGAGGTGCCCATACACCGCCGGTTGGTCACCGAAAAGCGCCTGGTGCAGCTGGGTTTCGGTGACCGTGCATTCGTCGCTGGCGGATTCGAACGCAGCCAGCTCGTGGATCATCGCGACCAACTCCGCCTCGTCGCCGGGGCGGACGCGACGGATGACCTCGGTCACGGCTGCGCCCCGAGCGCGGACAGAATCGTGGCGAATTTGGTTGTCGTTTCCGCGACTTCGTCGTCCGGATCGGATTCGGCCACGATGCCGCCACCGGAATAGGCGGTGGCGGTGCGCCGGTCGGCGGACAGCTGGGCGCAGCGGATGGACACCACCCAGCGGCCGTCACCGCGCTGGTCACACCAGCCCACCGCGCCCGCGTAGAACCCGCGGTCGCCCTCCAGTTCGGTGATCAGGTCGGCGGCCGCATCGGCGGGCACCCCGCCTACGGCCGGTGTGGGATGCAGCGCGATCGCCAAATCCAGTGCGGTGGTGGAGTTGTCACGCAGCCGCCCGGTGATCATGGTGTAGAGATGCCAGACCGCGTCGGTCTTGCGCAGTTTGGGTTCGGGTGCCACGTCCAGGTCGGTGCACAGCGGGCCGAGCACCTCGGAGATCGCATCCACCACCAGCTGGTGCTCGTGGCGGTCTTTGCTCGACGCGGCCAGGGCGGCGCCGCTGGCTTCGTCGGCGTCCGGGTCGGCCATCCGGGGCGCCGAGCCCGCGAAGGGTGCGCAGACCACCTGATCGCCACGGCGGGCCACCAGCAGTTCGGGGCTGGCGCCCACCAGCGCCGAGCCCGAATGGCCGCCGCCGGCCGCGGTCAGATCGGCGAGGAACGCATTGGCCGTCGGGTCGGCGGCCACCAGGCGGTCCACGACGGTGCGCGCATCGATCGGCGCGTCGGCGGCCAGCCGCAGCGCGCGGGCCAGGACCACCTTGTGCAGCCCGCTGGCCGGGTCGCGCAGCCGCTGCAGCGCGGCCTCGACGCGGGCGCGGTGTTCGTCGGGTGCGGGTCTGGTCTCCACGATCTGCACCGACGGCAGCGGGCGCAGCGGCCATTGCGGTGGCGCGTCGAGGAACTGCACTGCCTGCGGCCGGATCAGCGCCGCCGGTTTGGACATGTCAAAGGGCAAGGCGCCCACGATGATCGGCGCGCTGCGGGAGGCGAGCGCCGCTCGCGCGTCGGCCACGTGCGGGAAGACGGTGTGCACGCCTTCGGCGACCACAGCTCTGCCGGAGATCAGCACGAAGCACGGTTCGCGCGTCATGTCGGCAGGCACGGGTGGCGGTGGCCCGTCAGTCCCAGTGCGCTGATCTGGCGCACGCCGTGTTCGTAGCCGCAGACCGCGATCGACGCGGCGACCATCGCGAACCTGATCCCCTCGGGCAGCGCGAGCTCCACCCAACGGGTCACCATCGCGCGCGAGAAGTGACCGTGGCCGACGAACAGCACATCGCGAGATGGCAGGTGTTCCAACGCATATGCGATTGCGCGGTCGGCGCGGTCGCTGACCTGCTGCACCGACTCACCGCCGGGGCAGCCGTGCGTCCACACCAGCCAGTCGGGCTCGCTGCGCCGGATCTCCTTGGTGGTGAGGCCTTCGTAGTCGCCGTAATCCCACTCGGCCAGCAGCGGCGACACCTCGTCGACGGTCAGCCCGGCGAGTTCCGCGGTGACCAACGCGCGGTGCCGCGGGCTGGACACCACCAGCGGGTTGTCGAGTTGAAGCACCGCGAGCGCATCGGCGGCCAGCTTGGCCTGCGCGCGGCCGGTGTCGGTGAGATCCAGTTCGGTGCGCCCGGTGTGCTGACCCGAGCGTGACCACTCGGTCTCACCGTGGCGAAGCAGGATCAGCCGGTGCCGTTCGGCACCGGTGTCTGGTCCTCGCCCGAGTGGCCCGTCGCCCACGCCCACGAATTCTGCCCCACGGCGCGTCGCGATATGCGAGGGCGTGCCAGGATGGACAGTGTGACGCGGGTTCTTGCGGTCGCAAACCAAAAAGGTGGCGTGGCCAAGACGACGACGGTTGCGTCCCTGGGCGCGGCGATGGTCGAAAACGGTCGACGGGTGCTGCTGGTCGACCTGGACCCGCAGGGCTGTCTGACGTTCTCGCTCGGCCAGGATCCAGACAAGTTGGCGGTGTCGATCCACGAGGTGCTGCTCGGGGATGTGGAACCCGATGCCGCGCTGGTGGACACCGCCGAGGGGATGACCCTGCTGCCGGCCAACATCGACCTGGCCGGTGCCGAGGCGATGCTGCTGATGAGGGCGGGGCGCGAGTATGCGCTCAAACGGGCGCTGGCCAAGCTGGGCGACCGCTTCGACGTGGTGATCATCGATTGTCCGCCGTCGCTGGGCGTGCTGACCCTGAACGGGCTGACCGCCGCCGATGACGTGATCGTGCCGCTGCAGTGCGAAACGCTCGCGCACCGCGGCGTGGGCCAGTTCCTGCGCACCATCACCGACGTGCAGCAGATCACCAACGCCGACCTCACGCTGCTGGGCGCGCTGCCGACGTTGTACGACTCGCGCACCACACACAGCCGCGACGTGCTGCTCGACGTCGCCGACCGATACGACCTTCCGGTGCTGGCCCCGCCGATACCGCGCACTGTGCGGTTCGCCGAGGCCTCCGCCTCGGGGTCCTCGGTGCTGGCCAGCCGGAAGAACAAAGGCTCCCACGCCTACCGCGAGCTGGCCGCCGCGCTGCTCAAGCACTGGAAGAACGGCAAACCCCTGCCCACCTACACCCCCGAGCTCTGAGGCCCGAAGGCATAACCGGGTCAGGGGCCCAGCGCGACCAGTTCGTCGCCGCGCTGCTCGATCAGCAGCGATCCCGCCACCGCGGGCACCACGGGCGCCGAATGCGGCGGGCGTGACACCGCGATGTGGCGGTCGCCCTGCCCGGTGGCCGGATCGAAGACGTCGTAGCCGCCGGTGACGGGCACCAGCAACCGGCCGGCCATCACCGTCGCGGGTCCGAGGGGGACGTTGTCGCCTGCGGGTGCGACCGAGTATTTGTAGCGCAGCCCGTTGGCGGAAAACACCATCACGCTGTCGCCGGTCCACCACGTGATCAGGTCCCCGGTGCGCGATGCCGTCGCGTCGGGGGCCGGCGGTTCGGGCAGCGCCGTGCTGGCGATCGTCGTGCCCGTCTCGTCGATGATGTGCACGGTCGGTTCGGGGGTCGGCACGTACACGGCCGTCGTCGTGTCCGCCACCGCAACCACGCGCGCGCCCGAGTCATCGGCGACACCCTCCAGCGGCACGTACTTGAGTTCGGGGGTGTCTTCCTCATCTGAGGGCCGCAGCAGCGTCAGGCGCAGGTCCGCCTCGTGCGGACAGGCTTCCAGCACCGACACCGCGCTCGAGCTGGCCGCCGCGGAGACCAGCCGGCACAGCGGCGCCACCGGGACGTCGGGCTTGATGCGCGCGTCCAGGGCGCCGTAGCTGAGCATCCTGACCATGTCGGAGCGCCACAGTTCGAGTCGGGTGTCGCCGGCGGACAGCACCGTGGTGCCGTCCGAGGACAGCGTCACCTCGGGATCGGCGTAGCTGGTGCGGGCCGGGCCGCGGACACCGGTTCGGGCGTCGACGGTGCTGACCTGACCGCAGCCCCGCCCATCGGGATACACCGCAACCACGTATTCGTATACCGACGTGACCCCGCACAACGGCAGGTCGCGCGCATAACTCCACAGTGCGTCCCCGGTCACCGGGTCACGGCCCTCGACAACGCTGCCGTCCCCGGTCACCACGCTGCCCGCCACCACCAGCGGCCTGCTGGTCTTCGGGCTGGCCGCCGTCCACAGCTGTCGCAGTGCGGCAGGCACCGCCTTGGCCGGGGTGAGCTTGGTCACCGGCTCGGCGGCGGGCCTGCTGATCGTGGCGCGCGCGTCGCTGTTCCACCAGATGAGCGCGGCGACGACGGCGATCACCGCGACTATCGCCAGGGCCGCCGCCACATCGGCCTTCGTGCGGCGTTCGGGTTTGACCATCGCGGGCCGGGGCGCCTCGCTAGGTGGCGCTGGCCGGCGCCTTACCCGACCGGCGGCGGCGCCGGCGGCGCGGCTTGGCATTCTCGTCGGCCGCGGCGTCCTCACCGTCGGTTGCGGCCTGCTCGGTCGCCGTCGACGCGGGATGCCCGGTCACCGGCTTGCCGCCGCGGGTGCGCCGGCGGGCGCGGTTGCGGGTGCGCGCGGGCCGATCGGCCGACCTCTCGGCCGGTGCCCGCTTGGCCTTCGGTTCGGCCGGTGCGCCGACGCGGCCGGTGGCGTCGGTCGGGATACCCAGCTCCTCGTACAGGTGCGGGGAGCTGGAGTAGGTCTCGGCGGGATCGGGGCAGCTCAGCCCCAGCGCCTTGTCGATCATCTCCCAACGCGGCAACTCGTCCCAGTCGACCAACGTCACCGCGACGCCGGTCTTGCCTGCCCGCCCGGTCCGGCCGATGCGGTGCACGTAGGCCTGCTCGTCCTCGGGGATCTGGTAGTTGATGACGTGGGTGACGTCGTCGATGTCGATGCCGCGGGCGGCGACGTCGGTGGCCACCAGCACGTCGACCTCGCCGGTGCGAAAGGCCTTGAGCGCCTTCTCGCGGGCACCCTGGCCCAGATCGCCGTGCACCGCGCCGACGCTGAAGCCGCGCTCGGCAAGGTCGTCGGCGACCTTCTGCGCGGTGCGCTTGGTGCGGGTGAAGATCATCGTGGCGCCGCGGCCCTCGGCCTGCAGCACCCGGCTGACCAACTCCACCTTGTCCAGCGCGTGAGCGCGGTAGACGAACTGCTCGGTGGTGTCGTGGGTGGCCGCCGAATGCGGGGCTTCGGCGCGGATGTGCGTGGGCTGGTTCATGAACGTGCGCGCCAGCGTGATGATCGGGTCGGGCATGGTCGCCGAGAACAGCATGGCCTGCCGCTTGTCGGGGATCTGCTTGAGGATCCGCTCGATGTCGGGCAGAAAGCCCAGGTCGAGCATCTCGTCGGCCTCGTCGAGCACCAGCACGGACAGCCCGCCCAACTGCAGGTGGCCCTGCTGGGCCAGGTCGAGCAGCCGGCCTGGGGTGCCGACGACGACGTCGACGCCCTTTTGCAGCGCCTCGATCTGCGGCTCATACGGGCGTCCACCGTAGATCGACGTGACGGCCAGCTTGCGGTCTCCGACGCGTAGGTGCTTGGCCGCGATGGCCAGGTCGTTGTACACCTGCAGGCACAGTTCGCGGGTCGGGACGACGACCAGTGCGCGCGGGATACCGGTCAACGGCCGGTCGGTGTCGGTGGTGATGCGCTGCAGCAGCGGCACCCCGAACGCGAGCGTCTTGCCCATTCCGGTGCGGGCCTGGCCGATGAGATCGTCGCCCGCGAGCGCGAGCGGCATGGTCAGTTCTTGGATGGCGAATGGATGTTCCTTGCCGTCCTCGTGCAATGCGCGAACGATTTCGTCGCGAACTCCGAGTTCGGCAAAAGTGGGATTGAGATGCGTCATACGCGGGGGTAGCAGCCTTTCAAATTGTCTTTCCTCATGGCGTCCACACGCGCGCACGAGTTCGACGAAAGCTACTGCCGGGGCCCAGCGCTGATAGGCGGACCAACTGCGTGCACGCACATTTCTTGGAAGCGGCGAGCTCAGAGTGCCGCTGCCGGTGCCCATCATACCCGGGTGGGCTCGCCAGGCGGTCGGCGCGCCGGGCGCCGTTTAGTCTTGACCCATGAATTCCACGTCGCCGGCCGAGCCCAGGTCCACCTCGGTGACGTCGGGCGTGTCCCCGGATCACCCCGGCGTGACCGAACTTTTCGCGCTGCTGGCCTACGGCGAGGTGGCTGCGTTCTACCGGCTCACCGACGAGGCGCGGATGGCGCCGAACCTGCGCGGCCGGATCAACATGGCCGTCATGGCCGCCGCCGAGATGAACCACTACGAGGTGCTCCGAGATGCGTTGCAGCGCAGGGGCGTCGACGTGGTGCCCGCGATGACGAAGTACGCGTCGGCGCTGGAGAACTACCACCGGCTGACCACCCCGAGCACCTGGCTGGAGGCGCTGGTGAAGACCTACGTCGGTGACGCGCTGGCCGCCGATTTCTACCTGGAGATCGCCGACGCGCTGCCCGACGAGGTGTCCGACGTGGTGCGGTCGGTGCTGTCGGAAACCGGGCACTCGCAGTTCGTCGTCGCCGAGGTGCAGTCCGCGGTGACGGCCAGCCAAAAGCAGCGTCACCGGCTGGCCCTGTGGTCGCGACGGCTGCTCGGCGAGGCGATCACGCAGGCGCAGTTCGTGCTGGCCGACCACGACGAGCTGGTCGATCTCGTGATGGCCAGCGGTGAGGGCCTGACCCAGATGACCGAGTTCTTCGACCGGCTCCAACGCACGCACGCCTCCCGGATGGAGGAGCTGGGGCTGGCGTGAGGCCCGACCCGCTACTTCGTGCAGTTGGTGATGATCGTGTTGTTGTTCTGCGCGGCGATCAGTGCACCGGAGGCGTCGGTGATGCTGCAGTTGAGCTGACCGGCGACGCTGGTCGCGGTGACCGAGCTGAGCTCCACACCGGGGTCCAGCACGACGGTCTTGGCCCACGGCAACGCCACGTTGACGTCGGTGCGCAGCGCGCCCTGCGCATCGGTGTAGATGACCGTGACCAGGTCGATCAGCTGACGATTGCCGGTGACCCGGTAGGTCACCGTGCGCGGTGACGGCGCCGGGGGCGGCGGGGCCGCCTGCGCCGGCGGCACGACCGGTTGGGCGGTCGGCGTCACCTCGGCCGTCGGCGTCACGGTCGTGACGGTTTCCGGCGGCAGGCTCGGCACCAGCGGTGCGGCCGGAGCGGTCGCCCGCGGAGCAGACGTCGCGGTCGCGCTGGGGCTGGGCGCCGTCGACGTGCCGGTGGCCGTGACCGAACCGCTGTCACCGCCGCCCAGGATCACGCCCGTGGTGCCGACGGCGATGAACAGGATGATCCCGGCGATCCCGGCTACCCACATCCAGCGCCGGTCGATGCGCGCCTCGTCGTCCTCGAAGTCGGCGTACTCATCGGCGTACTCGTCGTAGGTGTCGTCGTAATCGGCGTCGTATCGGGTGTCGTAGCTCGACCGGTAGTCGGCGTCGTAGTCGGGGTAATCGAGTTCATCGACGGGTGGCTCGCCGGCATACGTGCCGAACCGTTCGGTCGGGGTCAGCGAATATGGCGATTGTGCGGTATAAGGCCTGTTCATGTGGGTTTTCCCAGTCGTATCGGTGCAATACCCGGCTGATGCTATCGATGCTGGAGTGACGGATGAGGCCTAGCGGCCGGTGTGTTGGTCACGGTCCGGACTCGGTTCGGTCGCCGTTTGAGCCGACGGCCCGACCACCGTCGCAAGTGGCTTCGCTGACCGCGAACTCACCGGCCCGGCGCGGCGTCCGCACCGTCCATTAGCCTTGGCTCAGGTTCTCAACAAGTGCGACGAACGGAAGGGTCCGCAGCGTGGAGGTCAAGATCGGTGTCATGGACAGCCCGCGTGAGCTGGTCTTCAACAGCGCGCAGACACCAAGCGAGGTGGAAAAGCTGATCACCGACGCGCTCGACCAGCAGTCGGGCGTGCTGGCCCTGACCGATGAGAAGGGCCGCCGCTTTCTGGTGCAGACCAGCAAGATCGCCTATGTCGAGATCGGCGCGGCAGACGTGCGCCGCGTCGGGTTCGGCGTCGGAGCGGAGTCGGCTAAGACCGGGTAAGCGGCACGTGTGACAGGCCGCCCCAGATGAACTGCACCGTGCCCTCCACGGCGTCTTCCTTGGAGATCGGCCGGTCGTTGTTCAGCCAGTAGCGTGCGGAATCGACGCTGATGGCGACCAGGCCGACCGCGATCATCCGGGCCCGGTGTGGCTCCAGGCCGGAATCGTGGCTGATCAGGTCGAACACCGCGTCGGTGCAGGCTTCGGTGGCAACTTTGACCTGCACGGCCACCTGCGGTTCGGTGACGTAGTCGTTCTCGAAGATCAGCCGATACCCCTGGCCGTCGTGTTCGATGAAGTCGAAGAACGCCTGCACGGCCGCGCGCACGCGCTGGCGGTTGTCGGTGGTGGTGCGCAACGCCTGACGCACGCCGGAGACCAGGTTCTCCACATGCCGCTGCAGCACCGCCAGATACAGTTCCAACTTCGATGAGAAGTGTTGGTAGAGAACGGGTTTGCTGACCCCGGCGCGGTCGGCGATCTCGTCCATACCCGCGGCGTGATACCCGCGGTAGACGAAAACCTCACTGGCCGCGGCCAGCAGCTGCCCGCGACGTTCGTCACGGGGCAGCCTGTTGCCGCGCCGGTTCACCGCGTCACCGTTTTTCGGCGGCGCGCCCCTCCTCGCGGCGGTATTCGCGAGATCGCTCATCATGTCCTTCGTCTGGTCTGGTTAGGCAATGACACTACTACCGTCGGCAAAGTCGTCGCGGGAGGCGGTTGTCGCGTCGCCTCCGGTGGCGCGCCGGAAGTACCTGCGCTTAAGCCTGTGTCATCCTGATTCGGTGACTCACGACTCGGAGCGTCGCGTGGGCTTGCGGAGCCGGGCAGATGTGCCCGCGCTGCGCAACGAGTGGCGCGAGCCGCTCCGTGCGCAACGTGACC
Source organism: Mycolicibacterium holsaticum DSM 44478 = JCM 12374 (assembly GCF_019645835.1). Classification (NCBI taxonomy): domain Bacteria; kingdom Bacillati; phylum Actinomycetota; class Actinomycetes; order Mycobacteriales; family Mycobacteriaceae; genus Mycobacterium; species Mycolicibacterium holsaticum. Next base: position 3,937,122 of record NZ_CP080998.1, on the reverse strand, counting down.
CCTTGTCGCAGGGGTCCGGGCGGGTCAGGTCCAACCGCGACGAGCACCGCCGCGTGCGCAAGCAGACCTGGCTGGGCCGCTTCGTCTCCACCTACGGCTGGCGGGCCTACGCGCTTCCGGTTCTCGTGGCGCTGACCGTGGTCGTCGTCTACCAGACGATCACCGGCACCAGCGCACCCCAGACCGAGCAACTCGAAGGCCCGGTGCAGGGGCCCCCGACCATCGGCGTGGCCAGCACCGCGATCATCGGCGCCCCGCCCAAGGGGCTGACCGAGTTCGACGCCAACCTGCCCACCGGGATCCTGCCCGCGGGCGGGCCGTTCACCCAGGCCGGGGCCAAGACCTGGCACGTCGTTCCCGGCGCCGCGCCCCAGGTCGGGGAGGGCACCGCCAAGGTGTTCACCTACACCGTCGAGGTGGAGAACGGTATCGACACCACGACCTTCGGCGGCGACGACGGCTTCGCCAGGATGGTCAGCGAGACCCTCGCCAATCCCAAGAGCTGGACGCACAATCCACAGTTCGCGTTCGTGCGCGTCGACGAGACCTCGGGCGTCGCACCCGATTTCCGGGTGTCGCTGACCACGCCGATGACGATCCGCGAGGGCTGCGGCTATGACATCCAACTCGAGGCGTCCTGTTACAACCCGGCCTACACCGACGGCCAGCCGAGGGTGTTCATCAACGAGGCGCGCTGGGTCCGCGGCGCCGTGCCGTTCCAGGGCGATGTGGGGTCCTACCGGCAATACCTGATCAACCACGAGGTCGGCCACGCCATCGGCTACCAGCGCCACGAGCAGTGCCCGGCCGACGGCGACCTGGCGCCGATCATGATGCAGCAGACGTTCTCCACCAACAACGACGACGCCGCCCGGTTCGATCCGGGCACGGTCAACCCCGACGGCAAGTCCTGCCGGTTCAACCCCTGGCCCTATCCGATCGCCTGAATTCCCTTCCGGGGGCAGCGGTGTCCCCGCCGGGGTTCATCGCGGCCGCGGGCGCCGGGAAGCCGCACGGCCGATTCGGCGTTGTGCGGGAGGCATATTGTTGAGGCAGAACAGCCAAATCAAGGAGTAATTCGGTGTCGACACCGTTGCCGCCGCTGGTAGAACCGGCGGCCGAGCTCACGCGCGAAGAGGTGGCGCGTTACAGCCGCCACCTGATCATCCCGGACCTCGGAGTGGACGGGCAGAAACGGCTGAAGAACGCCCGGGTGCTGGTCATCGGCGCCGGGGGACTCGGTTCGCCGGCGCTGCTGTATCTGGCCGCCGCCGGGGTGGGCACCATCGGCATCGTCGACTTCGACGTCGTCGACGAGTCCAACCTGCAGCGTCAGGTCATCCACGGTCAGGCCGACATCGGCCGGTCCAAGGCGCAGAGCGCGCGCGACTCCATCCTCGACATCAACCCGCTGATCGAGGTGCGGCTGCACGAATTCCGCCTCGAGCCCGACAATGCCGTCGAACTGTTCGAGCAGTACGACCTGATCCTGGACGGCACCGACAACTTCGCCACCCGCTACCTGGTCAACGACGCCGCGGTGCTGGCGGGCAAGCCGTACGTCTGGGGCTCGATCTACCGCTTCGAAGGTCAGATCTCGGTGTTCTGGGAGGCGGCGCCCGACGGCGCCGACGGAGAAAAGCGGGGCCTGAACTACCGCGACCTCTATCCCGAACCGCCGCCGCCGGGGATGGTGCCGTCCTGCGCCGAGGGTGGGGTGCTTGGCATCCTGTGCGCGTCGGTCGGCTCCGTGATGGGCACCGAGGCGATCAAGCTGATCACCGGCATCGGCGAACCGCTGCTGGGCCGGTTGATGGTGTATGACGCACTGGACATGACGTACCGCACCATCAAGATCCGCAAGGATCCGGCCACCCCGAAGATCACCGAGCTCATCGACTACGAGGAGTTCTGCGGCGTGGTGTCCGACGCGGCCGCCGAGGCCGCCGCCGGTGCCACGGTGACCCCGCTGGAGCTTCGTGAGCTGATGGACTCGGGTAAGCCGCTGGCGCTGATCGACGTGCGCGAACCCGTCGAGTGGGACATCAACCGCATCGACGGCGCAGAGTTGATCCCCAAACCGGCGTTCGAATCCGGTGAGGCCCTGGCCAAACTGCCCGTCGACCGCACACCGGTGTTCTACTGCAAGACCGGGGTGCGCTCGGCCGAGGTCCTGGCCATCGCCAAGAACGCCGGCTTCTCCGATGCCATGCATCTGCAGGGCGGAATCGTTGCCTGGGGCAAGCAACTCGAACCCGACATGGTGATGTACTAACGCCGAGTTTGCCCGTGCTCGGCTTAGGCTGAGCTGGTGACAGTCGATGGCCCGCCGGATCATGTGCTGGCGGCGTTCGGGCTGACCGGGGTGCAGCCGGTGCCGCTCGGGTCGAGTTGGGAGGGCGGCTGGCGCTGCGGCGAAGTCGTGCTGTCGATGGTGGCCGATCACGCCCGCGCCGCCTGGTCGGCGAAGGTACGGGAGACGTTGTTCGTTGACGGGGTGCGCCTGGCCCGGCCGGTGCGCTCCACCGACGGGCGATACGTGGTGGCCGGCTGGCGCGCCGACACGTTCGTCGCGGGAAGCCCCGAACCGCGCCACGACGAGGTGGTTTCGGCCGCGGTGCGACTGCACGAGGCGACCGCCAAACTCGAACGGCCCCGCTTTCTGACCCAGCCACCGGTCGCGCCGTGGGCCGACGTCGACGTCTTCATCGCCGCCGACCGCGCCGCCTGGGAGGAACGCCCCCTGCACTCGCTGCCGCCGGGCGCGCGGGTCTCACCCGGGTCCGCCGACGGGCAACGCTCGATCGAACTGCTCAACATGCTCGCCACGCTTCGCCGGCCGACCAAGAGCCCCAGCCAGTTGGTCCACGGCGACTTGTACGGCACGGTGCTGTTCGCAGGCACCGCTGCGCCCGGCATCACCGACATCACCCCGTACTGGCGCCCGGCGTCGTGGGGGGCGGGGGTGGCCGTCGTCGATGCGCTGTCGTGGGGCGAGGCCGACGACGGGCTCATCGAACGCTGGAGCGCCCTGCCGGAATGGCCACAGATGCTGTTGCGGGCGTTGATGTTCCGCATCGCGGTGCACGCGCTGCATCCGAGGTCGACGGCTGCGGCTTTTCCGGGCCTGGCGCGCACGGCCGCGTTGGTACGGCTAATCCTGTAAGCCGGCTTTCGGACGCGAACGTGGGTTACCCGCACGCTTTCGCGCAACGGAGCGTGTCGGTAACCCACGTTCGCCGGCTCAGAACGTGTGGCGCACCTCGGCGAGGCGCACCCGCCCGTCGTCGGCCAACACCCCTTCGGCACGCAACAACGCGAGTTGTCGCGTGCTCAGGTGCGGCGCGGGCCGACCCGATGCCCGGATCACCCGGTGCCACGGCAGATCCGACGAATCGGTCCGCATGATCCAGCCGACGATCCGGGGGCTGGAAAGCCCTGCGGCCTCGGCGATGTCGCCGTACGTCGCCACCCGGCCCGGCGGAATCGCGGCGACCAACGCGCGCACGGTCTCCACCTGCTCGTCGGTGACCGCCGGCATCGCTAACTCCGCTTCAGCGCGTCGCGGATCAGCACCGCGGTGTCGGCGGGACGGGCGTGCGACACCATGTGCTCACAATCCCATTCGGCCGATGTGAACGCGGCTCCGAGGTGTCGGCTCAGCGACGTGATGAGTTCATCGGACGCGTAGGGCGGACGGGTACGGCCGGCGCGGACCAGCGTGGTCGGTATTCCCTTGGGCGGCAACGGGACCGGTCGGGCCAGCTCGCTCCAGTACGACATCATCGCCGGGATGCTGACCCGCCAGCCCACCCGGCCGTTGGGTAGCGCGACAAGGTGCTCGTCGAGCTCGCGGTCCAACTCGGCCGGTTCGACCTCACCCCACGATCCGTGAGCTTTCTCGGCGCGGGCTTCCGCGCGGTCGGTGTAGTCGGGGGAGGCCAGCATGTCGTCGGCGATGTCGCGCATCCACTCACCGTCCAGGCCGGCGGCCGGGTCGAGCAGCACTAGCGCCGACACCAGATCCGGCCGCGCGGCAGCCAGATTCAACGCCAATGCGCCGCCGAACGAGTGCCCCACCACCACGACCGGACCGTCGGCCTCGATCAGTGCGCACAGCGCGGCGACGTTGGCGTCCAGCGTCCACGGCGCCGCCCACGACGATCGGCCGTGCCCGATCAGGTCCGGCGCGACGACCGCGAACTCGGCCAGATGCCGCACCGCGAACGTCTGCCACCGCTGACCGTGTCCGGTCAGGCCGTGCAGCGCCAGGACGTCCGTCGGCCGGTCTGGTCCGTAGCGGTGGACATGCAGCGTGGCGGTCACGGATCTGATGCTGCCATCAGCGGTGACGGCGACTTGTCGGACCCCCGTGGTGTCATTCGGACATGTCCGCACCGCACACCGACCTGACACCGGCCGCGCTCACCGAACCTGGTTTGCGTGGGGCAGTCCGCGTGGTCGGCGGCGCGGGCACCGGGAAGAGCACGCTGCTGATCCGAACCGCCGCCGCGCACATCGCCGCCGGGGCAGACCCCGAATCGGTTCTGCTGCTGACCGGTTCGGCCCGGCTCGGCGCGCAGGCCCGGGCCGCCATCACCGCGACGCTGCTGCAAGCGGGTGACCGCACGGTCGTGCGTGAACCGCTGGTGCGCACCGTGCACTCCTATGCCTTCGCGGTGCTGCGGCTGGCCGCGCAGCGCAACGGCGACCCGCCGCCGCGCCTGATCACCAGCGCCGAGCAGGACGGCATCATCCGCGAACTGCTCGCCGGTGATCTCGAGGACGGCGACGCGTCCGCGGTCGCATGGCCTGCGCAGCTGCGCCCGGCGCTGGGCACCGCCGGCTTCGCCACCGAGCTGCGTGACCTGCTGGCGCGCTGCACCGAACGCGGGGTGGATCCCGTTGAGCTGCAACGTATCGGCCGTCGTGCGCACCGGCCCGAGTGGTTGGCGGCCGGCCAGTTCGCGCAGGCCTACGAACAGATCATGCTGTTGCGCTCCGCGGTCGGGATGGCCGCCCCGCAGGCCACCATCCCCGCCCTGGGCGCAGCCGAGCTCGTCGGGGCGGCGCTGGAGGCCTTCGCGACCGACGCGGAGCTGCTGGCGGGCGAACGCGCACGGCTCAAACTGCTCCTCGTCGACGACGCCCAGCACCTGGATCCGCAGGCGGCCCTGTTGGTGCGGGTGCTCTCCGAGGGCGCCGAGCTGACCGTCGCCGCAGGCGATCCCAACCAGGCGGTGTTCGGCTACCGCGGCGCGGATCCCGCGCTGCTGCGCGGCGAGGAGCCGGTGATCACGCTGTCCGAGTCGCACCGCTGCGCCCCGGCGATCGCCGAGGCGATCACGGCGACAGCGCGACGGCTGCCGGGCGTCGACGAGGGTCGCCACCTCACCGGCAGCGACGGACGGCGCGGCTCGCTGAACGTGCAGATCGCTGCCTCATCACACGCCGAGTCGGTGCTCATCGCCGACGCGCTGCGCCGCGCACACCTCGTCGACGGGCTGCCGTGGTCGCAGATGGCGGTGGTGGTGCGGTCGGTGCCGCGGCACGGGGCCGCGCTGGCCCGCGCGCTGGAGGGCGCAGGCGTGCCCGTCGAGATCCCGGCAGCGGGCATACCTTTGGCTGACCAACCCGCAGTGCAGGCGTTGTTGACGGTGCTGGACGCCACCGCGCACGGACTCGACGGCGAGCAGGCGCTCGCGCTGGTCACCGGACCCATCGGCCGGGTCGATCCGGTGTCGCTGCGCCAGTTGCGGCGCACCCTGCGCCGCGCCGACGGCAGCCAGCCCCCGCGCCCGTTCGCCGAACTGCTCGTCGCGGCCCTCGAGAAGGGCGCCGCTGCCCTGCCCGACAACCTGGACCGGCCGATGCGACGCGTCCGCGCGGTGCTGAGCGCCGCCCGCCGCACCCTCGATGCGGGCCAAGACCCGCGGTACACCCTGTGGCAGGCGTGGCACCGGTCCGGCCTGCAGCGCAGATGGCTGGCTGCCAGTGAACGCGGCGGCATCGCGGGCGCGCAGGCCGACCGCGACCTCGACGCGGTCACCGCGCTGTTCGACGTCGCCGAGCAGTACGTCAACCACACCGCGGGGGCCTCGCTGCGCGGTCTTCTCGACCACGTGGCAGCCCTCGGGGCGCCGGCCGCCCCGCGCGACGAGCGCGACACCGACGCGGTCACCGTGCTCAGCGCGCACGCCGCACTGGGCCGCGAATGGGATTTCGTCGTGATCGCCGGTGTGCAGGAAGGGTTGTGGCCCAACACCGTCCCGCGCGGCGGGGTGCTGGCCACCCAGCAGCTGGTCGACGTCCTCGACGGCGTCGCCGCCGACGAGGATCGCGGCCTGTCCACCCGGGCGCCCCTGCTGGCCGAGGAACGCCGGCTGCTGATCGCCGCCATGGGACGGGCCCGGGACCGGCTGCTGGTCACCGCGGTCGACAGCGACAACGGCGACGACTCGATGCTGCCGTCGTCGTTCTGCTACGAGCTGGCCGCCATCGCCACCGAAGCCGACCCGGCCGATATCGCCCCAATCACGGCGCCGCGGCTGTTGGCGCCGGCGGCGTTGGTCGGGCGGCTGCGCGCGGTGGTGTGCGCGCCCGACGGCGCCGTCGACGACGCGACCCGGGCATGTGCGGCAACCCAACTGGCGCGGCTGGCGGCGGCCGGGCTGCCCGGTGCGGATCCGGGGCAGTGGTACGCCATGACCCCGGTCTCCACCGAGGAACCCCTGTGGTGCGGCGACCACACAGTGGTGCTGTCGCCCTCGACGCTGCAGATTCTCACCGACTGCCCGCTACGCTGGCTGCTCGAACGCCACGGCGGCACCGACGGTCGCGACGTGCGCTCGGCGATCGGCTCGTTGCTGCACGCGCTGGTGGCCGATCCGGGCAAAACCGAGAGCCAGATGCTCAACGAGCTGGAAAAGGTCTGGAACAAGCTGCCTTTCGATTCCGCGTGGTATGCCGACAACGAGCTCACCCGGCACCGCTCGATGCTGTCCACCTTCATGCAGTGGCGCGCACAGAGCCGCCGCGAGCTCACCGAGGTCGGCACCGAGGTCGACGTCGACGGGGTCATCGCGGCCGGCGACGACGGCGAACCGCAGGTGCGGGTACGGGGCCGGGTGGACCGCATCGAACGCGACAGCGCAGGCCGGTTGGTGGCGGTCGACATCAAGACCGGCAAGAGCCCCGTCACCAAGGACGACGCGCAGCGTCACGCCCAGCTGGCGATGTATCAGCTGGCGATCGCCGAAGGCCTGGTACCCCAGGGCGATTTCCCCGGCGGTGGACGTCTGGTCTACCTCGGCAAGACCAACGCCTCCGGCGCCACCGAGCGTGAGCAGGACGCGCTGACCCCCGACGCGCGCGAACAGTGGCGCGAGGCCGTGCGCCGCGCCGCCGCGCACACCCAGGGCCCCGGGTTCGTCGCGCGGATCAACGACGGCTGCAACCACTGCCCGGTGCGGTCGATGTGCCCGGCCCAGGCGGTCGCCGGGGGCCGGTCATGACCCCGCGCTACAGTCCGGCCGAACTCGCCGACCGGCTGGGCTTTTTCGCGCCCACCGATGAGCAGGCCGCCGTGATCGCCGCCCCACCGGGACCGCTCGTGGTCATCGCGGGCGCCGGCGCGGGCAAGACCGAGACGATGGCGGCGCGGGTGGTGTGGCTGGTCGCCAACGGCTACGCCCGGCCCGGCGAGGTGCTCGGCCTGACGTTCACCCGAAAAGCCGCCGCCCAGTTGCTGCGCCGGGTGCGCACCCGGTTGGCCCGGCTGGCCGGCGCCGGCCTGGTGCCCGGTGCCGGGGCCGGCGCACCGGCGGACTGCGACGAACCGGCCACCATCAGCACCTACCACGCATTCGCCGGTGACCTGCTGCGCGAGCACGGCCTGCTCCTGCCGGTCGAGCCGGAGACCCGCCTGCTCAGCGAAACCGAGATGTGGCAGTTGGCGTTTCGGGTGGTATGCGAGCACCCCGGGCTGGAAACCGACAAGACACCGGCAGCCATCACCTCGATGGTGCTGCGGCTGGCCGGCCAACTCGCCGAGCACCTCGTCGACACCGACCAGCTGCGCGACACCCATGTCGAACTGGAGCGGTTGGTGCACACCCTGCCCGCCGGGCCCTACCAGCGTGACCGCGGGCCCAGCCAGTGGCTGCTGCGGCTGCTGTCGACCCAGACCGCGCGCACCGAACTGGTGCCGCTCATCGATGCTCTGCACCAACGGATGCGTGCGGAGAAGGTCATGGACTTCGGCATGCAGATGGGCGCGGCCGCCCGGCTTGCCTCGTCGTTTCCCGTTGTCGGGGAGCAACTCCGCAAACGGTATCGGGTCGTGCTGCTCGACGAGTACCAGGACACCGGGCATGCGCAGCGGGTGGCGCTGTCGTCGCTGTTCGGCGGGGGAGTCGACGGTGGGCTCGCGTTGACCGCGGTCGGCGACCCCATCCAGTCGATCTACGGCTGGCGCGGCGCCTCGGCCACCAACCTGCCGAGGTTCACCACCGATTTCCCGCGGCCCGACGGCAGCCCCGCGCCGACCCTGGAGCTGCGGACCAGCTGGCGTAACCCGCCGCGCGCGCTGCACCTGGCCAACGCGGTCTCCGCGCAGGCGCGGCGCCGGTCGGTGTCCGTGCGGACGTTGCTGCCCCGGCCCGACGCCGAGCCCGGCACCATCCGCTGTGCCTTGTTGAACGACGTGGCAGCCGAACGGGATTGGATCGCCGAACACATCGCGAACGCCTATCACGGCGCGCGAAACGACGGCCTCGCCACCCCGACCGCTGCGGTGCTGGTGCGCCGCAACGCCGACGCAGCGCCGATCGCCGAAGCGCTCGGCGCGCGCGGGGTGCCGGTTGAGGTCGTGGGGTTGGCCGGTCTGCTCGACGTGTCCGAGGTCGCCGACGTGGTGGCCATGTTGCGGCTGCTGGCCGAACCCACCGCGGGCAGCGCCGCGATGCGGGTGCTGACCGGGCCGCGCTGGCGGCTGGGCGGGCGCGACGTCGCGGCGCTGTGGCGACGCGCGCGCGACCTCGACGACACCGGTGCGATCGACGACGACCGGGCGGTCGAGCGGGTCGTTGCGCAGGCGGCGCCCGACGCCGACGCCGCCTGCCTGGCCGACGCCATCTGTGATCCGGGTCCGCCGTCGGCGTATTCGGCGGCCGGACACGCCCGGATCGTCGCGTTGGGCCGGGAGCTGACCGCGTTGCGCGCGCACCTGTCGCATCCGCTGCCCGAACTGGTCGCCGAGGTGCGCCGGGTGCTCGGCGTGGACGTCGAAGCCCGTGCGGGGCAGCCGGTTTCGGCCGGATGGTCGGGCACCGAGCACCTCGACGCGTTCGCCGACGTGGTGGCCGACTTCGCCGCGCGCCCGGCCGCGACGCTGCCCGGGCTGCTGGCATATCTCGACGTCGCCGCCGACGTGGAGGACGGACTGGCGCCGGCGGAGATCGCCGTCGCCCACGACAGGGTGCAGGTTCTCACCGTGCACGCGGCCAAGGGGCTGGAGTGGCAGGTGGTGGCGGTGCCGCACCTCAGCGGTCGGGTCTTCCCGTCGACCGGGACCACCCGCACGTGGCTCACCGACGCCGGTGATCTGCCACCGCTGCTGCGCGGGGACCGGGCGACCACCTCCGAACACGGCGTCCCCGTGCTGGACACCTCCGACGTCAACGACCGCAAAAAGTTGTCAGACAAGATCTTCGACCACAAGAAGCTGCTCGAGCAGCGCCGTATCGACGAGGAACGCCGGCTGCTGTACGTGGCGCTGACCAGGGCCGAGGACACGCTGCTGCTGTCGGGTCATCACTGGGGCGCCACCGAAAGCAAGCCGCGCGGGCCGTCGGAGTTCCTGCAGGAGCTCAAGGACATCATCGACCGGTCGACCGGTGCCGGTGAGCCGTGCGGAATCATCGAACACTGGGCACCCGCCCCTGCCGATGGCGAGCCGAACCCGCTGCGGGACAAGGTGATCGAGGCGGTATGGCCGGCCGATCACGCCGGGCTGCGGCGCAGCGACGTCGACAGGGGCGCCGAGTGGGTGGCGCGGGCGATGTCAGGAGGACTCGAGCAGGCCGCCCCCGCGGACTCCGACGAGGGCTGGGCATCGGACGTCGACGCGCTGCTTGCCGAACGTGAGCGAGCGGTCGAGCGTGCCGTGCCCGCGCTTCCGGCGCAGATTTCGGTCAGCACAATGGTCGAGCTCGGCCGCGACCCCGACGCGGTGGCGCAGCGGCTGCGGCGCCGTCTGCCGACGCGTCCAGATCCACACGCGTTGCTGGGCACCGTCTTTCACGACTGGGTGCAGCGGTTCTACCACGCCGAGCGGCTGTTCGACCTTGACGATCTGCCCGGTGCGGTGGACCACGACGCGGGCGTCGCCGACGAACTCGCCGAACTACAGGCGGCGTTCGCGGTGTCGCCGTGGGCCGCACGCACACCGCTGGACGTCGAGGTGCCCTTCGACATGGTGATCGGCGGTCGTGTGGTGCGGGGCCGCATCGACGCGGTGTTCGCCGACGCCGACGGCGGTGCGACGGTCGTGGACTGGAAGACCGGTGACCCGCCGGCCACCCCGGAAGCCAAGCAGCATGCGGCGGTTCAGCTGGCGGTGTACCGACTGGCGTGGGCGCAGTTGCACGGCTGCCCGGTGCAGTCGGTGCGTGCGGCGTTCCACTACGTGCGCACGGGCACCACCGTCGCACCCGACTCGCTGCCCGACGCCGAGCAGCTGGCGGCGCTGCTGGAGGCGCACGCGGCCTAGGAGCTGCGGTAGATCCTGAGCGCCTGGAGGACCATCGGGATCTGCAGCGGCAGCCGGGCCAGCGCGGCCAGGCGCATCACGAACGGCTTTCTCGGGTCCTGGAACCACAGCCGGACCATGTTGACGTTGGCGGGAAACACCGAGACGAACAACACGACAGCGGCCAGCGCGCCGAGGCGACGCGTCCTTGGCGTGGCCAGCAGGCCGGCGGTGCCCAGCTCGGCGACCCCCGAGGCGTAGGTGTAGAACCGCGCACTGCCCGGTAGCTCGGCAGGCACGATCGCGTCGAACGGCTTAGGGGTCAGAAAGTGCAGGGTGCCCACACCGAGCAGCATTGCTGCCATCCGGTATGCCGGTGCCGGGTTGGCGATCTGCTGCAGCTCGGGCGGGGGAGAGGTCATGGTTACATAATGGCGTGCGCTCACTTGCAGCGGTGACCGGTTTCCGTGGCTGAAGGCAGTCTGCGGCGTCGGCTCCGCAGGTTCGACGACTCGCTGGCCGATCGGCCGGTGCACGCCCTCACCGACAGGGTGCAGATCCCGACCGACCCGGTGAGCCCGGCGCGGCGCATCACCGTGCGGGTCATCTACGCCACCCTGGCCCTCTTCGCGGCGGTGCTGATCGTGTACGTCGACCGCGACGGCTACCGCGACGTCACCGGCGACCGGCTGTCGTTCCTGGACTGCCTGTACTACGCGACGGTGTCGCTGTCGACCACCGGATACGGCGACATCACGCCCGTCACGGCCGGGGCCCGGTTGGTCAACGTCCTGGTGATCACCCCGTTGCGGGTGGCGTTCCTGATCGTGCTGATCGGTACGACGGTCGAAACGCTCACCACGCAGTCGCGGCAGGTCTACCAAATCCAGCGATGGAGGAACAAAGTGCGCAACCACATCGTGATCGTCGGCTACGGCACGAAAGGAAGGACCGCAGCCGCCGCCATGGTCGGCGACGAGGTGGCGCCTGCCGACATCGTCGTCGTCGACGAGGATCCCACCGCGCTGGAACGCGCCAAGAGCGCCGGGCTGGTCACCGTGCGCGGCAACGCCACCGACTCCGAAGTGCTGCGGCTGGCCAGCGCGCAGCACGCGAGGGCGATCATCGTCGCGACCAACAGCGACCCGAGTGCGGCGCTTGTCACGCTCACCGCACGCGAGTTGGCGCCCAAGGCCAAGATCATTGCCGCCGTGCGGGAAACCGATAATGAGCATCTGCTCAAGCAGTCCGGTGCGGACTCCACGGTGGTGACTGCCGAGACCGCGGGCCGGCTGCTGGGTGTCGCCGTGCAGACGCCCAGTGTGGTGGAGATGATGGAGGACCTGCTCACCCCCGACCGCGGCTTTGCGATCTCCGAACGCGAGGTCACCCCCAAGGAGGTCGGCGGCTCACCACGGCACCAGAGCGACCTCGTCCTGGGCGTCGTGCGCAACAACAAGCTGGTGCGCGTCGACAACCCGGAGGTCGATGCCCTCGAGCTCGGCGACCGGCTGCTCTACATCCGCAACGCGGAGACCGACCGATGACGGCCCACGGATTTCAGCTTCGCCACACCCCGCTGCTGTCCCGCGTCGGCGCCGATCGCTCCGACGCGCTGCGCACCGACGTCGACGCCGCCATCGCCGGCTGGGCCGACGCGGCACTGCTGCGGATCGACCGCCGCAACCAGGTACTCATCTCCGGCGGGCGGGTGCTGCTGGGAAACACCGCCACCCTGGGCGACCGGCCGCCGGAGAACGCCGTCTTCCTCGGCCGGCTCAACGACGGCAGACACGTGTGGGCGATCCGGGCCGCGCTGGAGGGACCCGAGGATCCCGACGCCGAGACCGAGGTGCTCGACCTGCGCCGCGGCGGACAGATCTTCGACGACGTCAGCGCGCAGCTGGTGGCCACGGCCACCGCGCTGCTGAACTGGCACGACAGCGCCCAGTTCAGCGCAAAGGACGGGTCGCCGACCCGACCGGCCAAGGCCGGCTGGTCACGGGTCGACCCGGTCAACGGATACGAGGAGTTTCCCCGCATCGACCCCGCGGTGATCTGCCTGGTGCACGACGGCCACGACCGCGCGGTGCTGGCCCGCCAGACGGTGTGGCCGCAACGGCTGTTCTCGCTGCTGGCCGGGTTCGTGGAGGCCGGCGAATCGTTCGAGTCGTGCGTGGTGCGCGAGATCTCCGAGGAAATCGGCTTGACCGTGACGGATGTGCAATACCTCGGCAGCCAGCCGTGGCCGTTCCCGCGGTCGTTGATGGTCGGCTTCCACGCGGTCGGCGACCCCGAACAGGAGTTCTCGTTCAACGACGGCGAGATCGCCGAGGCGGCCTGGTTCACCCGCGCGCAGGTACGCGAAGCTCTCGACGCGGGCGACTGGAGTAGCGACTCGTCGTCGCGGCTGCTCCTGCCGGGGTCGATCTCGATCGCCAGGGAGATCATCGAATCCTGGGCCGCGGACGATTAGCCCGCCAGCTTGGCCTTGACGTCCTTGGCGCTCGGGTTGGTCAGCGTGGACCCGTCGGGGAACCTCAGCGTCGGCACGGTCTGGTTGCCCCCGTTGACCGACGCCACGAACTGCGCCGACTCAGGATCGGCCTCGATGTCGACCTCGGCGAACTCGATGCCCTCGGCCTGCAGAACCTTCTTCAGCCGAAAGCAGTAGCCGCACCACGACGTGGTGTACATGGTCACCTGAGGATTTGCTGCAGCGCTCATAACGCCTTCAACGTAGTCGATGCGCCCAACATGCCCGCCGCCGTCCCGGGTTTTGTCACCGCGCCCTGCCAAGATGGACCGCATGTCGGTAGAGGTCGATTCGCTGCGCGTGGTCGACGACCTCGACGAGGAGCAGCGCGAGGCCGTGCTGGCCCCGCGCGGCCCGGTGTGCGTGCTGGCCGGTGCGGGCACCGGCAAGACCCGCACCATCACCCGGCGCATCGCCCACCTCGTCGCGGGCGGCCACGTCGCCGCCTCGCAAGTGTTGGCGGTGACGTTCACGCAGCGGGCGGCGGGGGAGATGCGCGCCCGGTTGCGCGCCCTGAGCGCCAATTGGGCCGACATCTCCGCCGAGTCCGTGCAGGCGATGACGTTTCACGCCGCGGCCCGCCGTCAGCTGTCCTACTTCTGGCCGCGGGTGGTCGGCAACACGTCCTGGCAGCTGCTTGACACCAAGTTCTCGGTCGTCGCCCAGGCCGCCAACCGCGCGGGCCTGCAGACCAGCACCGATGACGTACGCGACCTGGCCAGTGAAATCGAGTGGGCCAAAGGCTCTTTGATCAGCCCGGAGGGTTACGCCGCGGCCGTTGCGACGGCAGGACGCGACATCCCGTTCGACGCGGAGAAGATCGCGACCATCTACGCCGGCTACGAGACGCTCAAGGCGCGCCGCGACGGAACCGCGCTGCTGGATTTCGATGACCTGCTGCTGCACACCGCGGCGGCGATCGAGAACGACGCCGCGGTGGCCCAGGAGTTCCGCGACCGGTACCGCTGTTTCGTCGTCGACGAGTACCAGGACGTCACGCCCCTGCAGCAACGGGTGCTCGACGCGTGGCTCGGCGAACGCGACGACCTCACCGTCGTCGGCGACGCCAACCAGACCATCTACTCGTTCACCGGCGCCACACCGCGCTATCTGCTCGACTTCTCCCGGCGCTTCCCCGACGCGGCGGTGGTCCGGCTGGAGCGCGACTACCGCTCCACGCCGCAGGTGGTGTCGCTGGCCAACCGGGTCATCGCCGGCGCCCGCGGCCGGATGGCCGGCAGTAAGCTGCATCTCGTCGGCCAGCGCGCCCCGGGACCCAAGCCGACGTTCGCCGAACATCCCGATGAGGTCGCCGAGGCCGCCGCCGTGGCCAAGGGCATCAAGCGGCTCATCGAGTCGGGCACCCAAGCGGCCGAGATCGCGGTGCTGTACCGCATCAACGCCCAGTCCGAGGTGTACGAGGAAGCGTTGACCGAGGCCGGAATCCCGTTCCAGGTGCGCGGCGGCGAAGGGTTCTTCAGCCGCCAGGAGATCCGCCAGTCGCTGGTGGCGCTGCAGCGCGCGGCCGAACGCGGGGCCGAACCCGAGGCCCCCTTGCCGGAAACCGTTCGTACGCTGCTCGAACCGCTCGGGCTCAGCGCCGAGCCGCCGGCGGGCACCAAGGCGCGTGAGCGGTGGGAGGCGCTGACGGCGCTGGCCGAACTCGTCGACGAGGAAGTCGCCCAACGCCCGTCGCTGGAACTGCGGACCCTGATCGTCGAACTGCGCCAGCGCGCCGACGCCCGGCATCCACCCGTCGTGCAGGGCGTGACGCTGGCGTCGCTGCACGCCGCCAAAGGGCTGGAATGGGACGCGGTGTTTTTGGTTGGACTGGCCGACGGCACCCTGCCGATCTCCCACGCGCTGTCCCACGGTCCCGACAGTGAGCCGGTGGAGGAAGAGCGTCGGCTTCTCTACGTCGGGATCACCAGGGCGCGAATACATCTGGCGCTCAGCTGGGCGTTGGCCCGTGCCCCTGGTGGACGGCAGAGCCGCAAGCCGTCGCGCTTTCTCAACGGCATCGCGCCGCAGTCGTCGGCTGAGGCCGCGCCGTCGCGGCCGCGCCGGTCCCGCGGCGCCACGCCGCGCTGCCGGGTCTGCAACAGCGCATTGACCACCCCGCCCGCGATCATGTTGCGGCGCTGCGAAACCTGCTCGGCAGACCTCGACGAGGAGTTGTTGGGACAGCTCAAGGACTGGCGGCTGCGTATCTCCAAGGAGATGAACGTGCCCGCCTACGTGGTGTTCACCGACAACACGTTGATCGCGATCGCCGAGACGCTGCCTGCCGATGACACGGCGCTGGTGGCGATTCCCGGCATCGGGGCCCGCAAGCTCGAGCAGTACGGCCCCGATGTGCTCGCTCTGGTCAAGAGCCGCCAAACGTCGTAAAGATCGCGCCAAAACCGCTGGTCAAAAATTTGATTGTGCGATCACGCTGTTACCCTTAACCTCAAGATCGCACACCTGTTGTGCAACTCATCGTGCGAAAGGAGGGTGTCGAGATCATGGCGAGCATCAACGCGTTCACCGGCGTAGGCCATGTCGCGGGCGTTGCCGGCCTGTCGCGGACCCTCCAGGTCGCCGTCACCTGGGCGCATCCCATGGCCGCCGCCGCGACGCAGCGCAAGCGCCGCGCCGCCGCCGCCGCCGCGACTGCACCTTCCGTGGATTGGGGCTTCATCTAGGAAAGCCACGATTTCGCCGAAAAGGCCACGGAACCGCAGTCACCGGATCCGTGGCCAGTTTTATTTCGGGAATCGCTAGGACACCGAACACCTGGTCGCAGATCCATCAGAAGACAGATGCGAAACCCTCGACCAGGAAGCAGAGGACAGACATGTCTAGCCGGACATGCCGGAAGAAGACGATGCTGACGGTGCCCTGTCACATCGGCGACCCCGACCTGTGGTTCGCCGAGAACCCCGTCGACCTCGAATGCGCCAAGCAGCTGTGCGCTGATTGCCCAATCCGTCGGGAATGCCTGGCCGCAGCGCTGGAACGTCAGGAGCCGTGGGGCGTTTGGGGCGGCGAGATTTTCGAGCGCGGCACCGTCATCGCGCGCAAGCGCCCGCGCGGCCGGCCGCGCAAGAATACCGAGGGCAGCCCCGCCGCAGCGTAGGCGCCGCCGCGTCGGTGGACGTCGAAACTGCGCACAGATCGCGAAATCGCCGCAGAACGCGATCTGTACGCAGTCTGGGCGGACTCAGGCGGCTTCGTCGGCGAAGCCCGGAATGAGTTCGCTGGCAAGCCGTCTGGCCGGGATACGCGCATTCAGCTGGCAGGAGATCGCGATGTTGGATGCGATGACCCGCATCGGAATCGCCAGTGCGGCCGGAATGTCCATCTGGCGGGCCGTGCGGACCTGAGCCACCGACCGGTCCATGTCGGCGACGGTCATCTTCTGCAACCACTTGCGGGTGTAGTGGAACACCTCGACCTGAAGCGGCTCCACATAGGGCCGCAGCATCTCGTCGAGTTCTCGGGTCGAAACCTGTTCGCCCTTCTGGATGAACCCGATCTTCTCCATCACCGGCAGCAGATTGTCGTAGTCCTTGGCGATGGCAAAGCGGCTGGCCATGCCGAGTTCGGGCGGGATCCCCCCGGGCATCGGGGCCACGGCACCGAAGTCGATGACGCCCATCTTGCCGTCGGGCATCAGCATGAAGTTGCCCGGATGTGCGTCGCCGTGCATCATCTCCAGGCGCCGCGGCGCATCATAGGTGAGCTCAAAAAGCCTGGTGCCCAGGACATCTCGCTGCTCCTGCGTACCCTCCCTGATGATGACCGACATCGAGATGCCGTCGATCCATTCCTGGATCACCACCTTGGGTGTGCTGGCCAGGATGTGCGGGACGACGAAATGCGGGTGTCCCTCATAGGCTTTCGCGAACGCACGCTGGTTGTCGGCCTCCAGCCGGTAGTCCAGTTCCATCTCGGTGCGTTCGATGAGCTCGTCGACGATGCCCTGCACGTCGGCGCCGGGGGCAAGCTGCTTGAGCACCTTGACCATCCGCTGCATGCTCTTCAGGTCGGCGCGCAGCGCCTCGTCGGCGCCTGGATACTGGATCTTGACCGCCACCTCGCGACCGTCGGACCACACGGCCTTGTGCACCTGCCCGATGCTGGCCGACGCCACCGGGGTGTCGTCGAACGACGAGAACCGCTCGCGCCATTTCGTGCCCAGCTGCGCGTCCAGCACGCGGTGCACCTTGGCGGCGGGAAGCGGCGGCGCCTCGCGCTGCAGCTTGGTCAGCGCTTCGCGGTAGGGCTTGCCGTACTGCTCGGGAACGCCGGCCTCCATCACCGACAACATCTGCCCGACCTTCATGGCGCCGCCCTTGAGCTCACCGAGAACGGTGAACAACTGCTGGGCGGCTTTGTCCATCAGCTCGGCGTTGACCTCGTCTTTCGACTTGCCGGTCAATCGTTTTCCGAAGCCGAGGGCGGCTCGGCTCGCCATGCCGACGGGCAGGCTCGCCAGCTTCGCGTTACGAGCCGCGCGGCCCCGTTTGATGTCACTCACCAGACCATCATCCCTGACGGCGCTGTGCGCACGGCAACAACTTGGCAACAGACGTTTTCAGCACTGGCACCGCGGGTGCCGTGACCAGCGACGGGTGACGACCGAGCCCACGTTGACGTCGAACTCCAGCGTGGTGTCCAGCGTCGGCAACGGCTCGTCGGTGCTGCGTTGCTCGCGCACGGCGCGAATGACGCGGTCCACTTGGTTCAGTGCCAGCGCGGCGGTCGCCAGCACGGTGGCCCGGTCGGCGGTGCCGACGGTGTCGCGCAGCTGGGCCGCGACGGCAGGCCAGGCGGCGTCGCGGTCGCTGCGGTGCAGGTCGGCGCAACCCAGGCAGCTCGTCACGCCGGGGATCACCAGCGGGCCGACCAGCCCGGTGCCGTCGCGCATCCGCACCGGCAGATGCGCGACCCCCGCGGCGTGCAGATCACGCACCACGCGCGGGTCGGCCACCAGGTAGTCGCAGAGCACCACCAGGTCGGTCGGCTCGGACGGCGCACCGGCACTGCTACGTGAGCTGCGGGTGACCCGGGCACCCGAACACGCCAACGCCCCGGACAGCAGATCCGAAAGGGGCCCGCTGCCGTGGATACGCACCGACGCCGCACGGGGACGTCGGCGCGGTGTGCGGGTCACGACACCGGCGTCGACCAACGACGTGACCAGATCGATGATGCCTGCCGGTTCGACACCGTCGGCGTGACACTGGACTTCGGCCAGGGTGGCACCCGACTGCAGCCGCCGCAACAGCTGCGCGAGCGCGGCCGCGCCCATGCCCGACGGCGGACGCACCACGACCGCGCGGCGCGGATCCCAACCCACCTGCACCAGCCCGTCGGGGCGCAGCAAGATCGGCGTCGCCGGGTTGAGCGCGTAGCGACTCATGCGACAAACCTTGCCACGTAGCGCGGCAATCGCCGTGCGGGTTATCCACAGCCTCAGCCGGTGGGTTCGTCGCCCTCGTCCTCAGAGCGGTTTTCCATGTCGGCGATCGCTTCTGCGATGGCACTGTCCATGCCGCTGGTGTCGCCGCCGATGATGCGGTCGATGAAACCGGCCGGTTCGTCGAGGTCCTCGGCATTGGGCAGGAGGTCCGGGTGCTGCCACACCGCATCGCGGGCGTCGGCGCCGACCGCCTCGGCCAGCCGCCGCCACAGCGCTGCGGCCTCCCGCAGCTTGCGGGGACGCAACTCCAGTCCGACCAGGGTGGCGAAGGTCTGCTCGGCGGGGCCGCCGGTGGCGCGGCGTCTGCGCAGCATCTCGGAGAGCGCTGACGTACCGGGCAGCCGGTCGCCCAACGCGTCGGCGACGACCGTCTCCACCCAGCCCTCGATCAGCGCCAGCAGCGTTTCCAGCCGCGTCAGCGCCGCCGTCTGCTCCGGCGTCGCCTTCGGCTCGAAGATGCCCTGGTTGAGCAGCTGTTCCAGCTGTGTCGGGTCGGTCAACGATGCCGGGTTGAAGCCCTGCGCGGCCTCCTCGATGCCGCTCATGTCGATCTTCATGCCCCTGGCGAACGCCTCGACGGTGTTGAGCAGCTGGCTGGACAACCACGGCACGTGGACGAACAGGCGATGATGTGCGGCCTCACGCGCGGCGAGGAAAGTCATCACCTCGCTGCGCGACTGTTCGAGACCCTCGGTCAGCGACTCGACCGCGTCCGGCATCAGCGCGGCGACCCCCTTGGGTCCCAGCGGCAGCCCGATATCGGTGGAGGTCAACACTTCTCGCGACAGCTTGCCCAGCGCCTGACCCAGTTGTGAACCGAACGCCATACCGCCCATCTGGGCCATCATCGACAGCAGCGGGCCGGCCATGCTCCTGGCTTCCTCAGGCAACGCCGACGCCCACACGGTGGAGATCTGCTCGGCCACCGGATCGCACAGCCGTTTCCACGTGCCGAGCGTGTTGTCAATCCAGTCGGTGGGTGTCCACGCCACCGCGGTGCTGGTGCCTGCCGGCAGCGCGGTCGCACCGTCGAGCCAAGTCTCGGCGAGGTGCACCGCGTCGCGCACCGCGGCGCTGGTCGCTTCGGGAACCGGCGCGACGAACCCGATCTGGCTGGACGCCAGCTGCCGGGCCAGGTCGTAGTTCACCGGACCCGACGTCTTGCCGCCGGCCATCGCGCCGCCCGCACCGCTGAACATCTCGCCGAGCCGGGTGAAGATCTGGCCGAGCTGCGACATGTCGAACTCCGACCCGCCGAACCCGAACGGGTCGCCGGCGCCGCCGGCGTCGGGGTCGTTCTTGCGCTTGTCGCGCTCCGGGTCGTCCCCGGCAGAGAAGCCAAAAGGCGGGTCAGCCATGTCCTCAACCGTACTCACCAGCACCTGATCGTGTCGCCGGGCACGTCACGCGCAGAGCGAACACCGCCGCTGCAGATCTCGCGTTGGCGGTCACGGTCCAGGACACCCACACCGCAACCTTTAGATTGGGCGGCGTGAACAGGCGGATTCTGACGTTGCTCGTCGCCCTCGTCCCGATCTTGGCGTTCGGGGTGCTGGTGTCGCTGGTGGTGGTGCCATTCGTGTCGCTCGGACCGGGCCCGACGTTCAACACCCTGGGCGAGGTCGACGGGCAGGAGGTCGTCGACATCGAAGGCACCGACGTCTATCCCACTGCCGGACACCTGAACATGACCACCGTGTCCCAGCGTGACGGCCTGACCCTGGGGCAGGCACTGGTGCTGTGGCTGTCGGGGCGTGAGCAGTTGGTGCCGCGCGAGCTGGTCTATCCGCCCGACAAGACGCGAGAAGAGATCAACGAGGCCAACACCACCGACTTCCGTCGCTCCGAGCGCAGTGCCGAATACGCCGCGCTGCTCTACCTGGACTATCCGATGGCCGTCACGGTGGAAAACGTCAACGACCCCGGGCCGTCGGCGGGCAAGCTGCACGACGGCGACGCGATCGACGGCGTCAACGGCAAGCCGGTGGCCAACCTCGAACAGTTCCAGGCGCTGATCAAACAAACCAAGCCCGGCGACACCGTCACACTGGACTACCGGCGCAAGGACGCCCCGCCCGGCGCCGCCACCATCACCATGGGCAAGCATCCCGAGGGGGAGCAGGGCTACCTCGGGATCGGCGTCCTCGACGCGCCGTGGGCGCCGTTTTCCATCGACTTCAACCTGGCCAATATCGGCGGCCCGTCGGCGGGGTTGATCTTCAGCCTCGCCGTCGTCGATAAGCTCACCCCCGGAGAGCTCAACGACGGCCAGTTCGTCGCGGGGACGGGGACCATCACCGGCGACGGCCATGTCGGAGCGATCGGCGGCATCACCCACAAGATGCTGGCCGCCCGGGACGCGGGCGCGACGGTCTTTCTGGTGCCCGCCGACAACTGCGAGGAAGCCAAGTCGGTACCCCAGGACGGTCTGGAACTGCTCAAGGTCGACACCCTCACGACGGCGGTGGACGCCTTGGAGTCCCTTTCCGCCGATGGCGAACGTCCGCACTGTTGAATCTTGGGCGCTACGCGCTTGCGTACAGTTGTTCCCACGTCGGGTGGCGACGTGAGAAATCGGCAAGACTGGAGTTGACGAGTGGGTATGCGGCCCGCGGCGGCAAGGATGCCAACGCTGACACGACGTAGCCGGATTCTCATCGCGGTCGGGGTGGCCGTCGTCCTGCTACTGCTGATCGGCCCGCGGCTGATCGACACCTACGTCGACTGGCTGTGGTTCGGTGAGCTCGGCTACCGCTCGGTGTTCACGACGGTGCTGTTCACCCAGATCGTCTTGTTCCTGGTGGTGACCCTGCTGATCGGGGCGATCGTGTTCGCCGGGCTGGCGTTGGCGTACCGCACCAGACCGGTGTTCGTGCCCACCGACGGACCCAACGATCCGGTGGCCCGCTACCGCACCGCGGTGATGACACGGCTGAAGCTGGTCGGCATCGGCGTGCCCGCGATCATCGGGTTGTTCGCCGGGCTCTTCGCCCTCGGGCAGTGGGAGACGGTGCAGCTGTTCCTGCACGGCGGCGATTTCGGCGTCACCGATCCGCAGTTCGGTAAGGATCTGGGTTTCTACGCCTTCGACCTGCCGTTCTACCGGCTGGTTCTGAACTACCTGTTCGTCGCGGCGTTCCTGGCGTTCATCGCCAACCTGCTGGGCCATTACCTGTTCGGCGGTATCCGGCTGTCGGGCCGTACCGGCGCGCTCAGCCGCTCGGCCCGGATCCAGCTGATCTCACTAGTCGGCATCCTGATGCTGCTGAAGGCGCTCGCGTACTGGATCGACCGCTACGAGCTGTTGAGCCACACCAGGGCGGCGAAACCGTTCACCGGGGCCGGCTACACCGACATCAACGCGGTGCTGCCCGCGAAGCTGATCCTGATGGCGATCGCGGTGATCTGCGCCGCGGCGGTGTTCTCGGCGATCGTGCTGCGCGACTTGCGCATTCCGGCCATCGGCGTGGTGCTTCTGCTGCTGTCTTCGCTGATCGTCGGCGCGGGCTGGCCGCTGATCGTGGAGCAGTTCAGCGTCAAACCCAATGCGGCGCAAAAGGAAAGCGAATACATCAGCCGAAGTATCGTTGCCACCAGGCAGGCCTACGGCCTGACCGACGAGGTGGTCACCTACCGCAACTACAGCGGCGACGCGCAGGCGACGGCCCAGCAGGTGGCCGCCGACCGGGCGACCACATCGAACATCCGGCTGCTCGATCCCACCATCGTCAGCCCCGCGTTCACCCAGTTCCAGCAGGGCAAGAACTTCTATTACTTCCCCGATCAGCTGTCGATGGACCGCTACACCGGACCCGACGGCAACCTGCGTGACTACGTGGTGGCGGCGCGGGAACTGAACCCGGACAGGCTGATCGACAACCAGCGCGACTGGATCAACCGGCACTCGGTTTACACCCACGGCAACGGCTTCATCGCCTCACCGGCAAACACCGTGCGCGGCATCGCCAACGACCCCAACCAGAACGGCGGATATCCGGAGTTTCTGGTCAACGCGGTCGGCCCGGACGGGAACATCAACCAGGGTCCTGCGCCGCTGGACCAACCGCGTATCTACTTCGGCCCGGTGATCGCCAACACGCCCGCCGACTACGCGATCGTCGGGGAGAACGGCGCGCCACGTGAGTACGACTTCGAGACCAGCACCGAGACGCGCAACTACACCTACACCGGCAGCGGCGGTGTCCCGGTCGGCAACTGGCTGGCCCGTTCGCTGTTCGCGGCCAAGTTCGCCGAACGAAACTTCCTGTTTTCCAACGTGATCGGTGAGAACAGCAAGATCCTGTTCAACCGCGACCCCGCCGACCGGGTGGAGGCGGTGGCGCCATGGCTGACCACCGATACCAGCGTGTACCCCGCGATCGTCAACAAGCGCATGGTGTGGATCGTGGACGGCTACACCACGCTGGACAACTATCCGTATTCGGAATCCACGGTGCTCTCGAGCGCCACCGCGGATTCCAACGAGGTGACCTTCAACCGGTTGCCACCCGACAAGCAGGTGTCCTACATCCGCAACTCGGTCAAGGCGACCGTCGACGCCTACGACGGCACCGTGACGCTGTACGCACAGGATGAGCAGGACCCGGTGCTGCAGGCGTGGATGAAGGTGTTCCCGAACACCGTTAAGCCCAAGGGCGACATCTCAGACGAGCTCGAGCAGCACCTGCGCTACCCCGAAGACCTGTTCAAGGTGCAGCGCGCGCTGCTGGCGAAATACCACGTCGACGATCCGGTCACGTTCTTCTCCACGTCGGATTTCTGGGACGTGCCGTTGGACCCGAACCCGACCGCAAGCAGCTTCCAGCCGCCGTACTACATCGTGGCAAGGGACCTCGCGGACAACGACAGCACTGCGTCGTTCCAGCTGACGACCGCGATGAACCGTTTCCGTCGTGACTTCCTGGCCGCCTACATCAGCGCCAGTTCGGATCCCGACACCTACGGCAAGCTCACGGTGCTGACGATCCCCGGCCAGGTGAACGGTCCCAAGCTGGCGTTCAACGCGATCAGCACCGACACCGCGGTGAGCCAGGACCTCGGCGTCATCGGTCGCGACAACCAGAACCGCATCCGGTGGGGCAACCTGCTCACGCTGCCGTTGGTCCAGGGCGGGCTGCTCTACGTCGCGCCGGTGTACGCATCGCCGGGCAGCAGTGACGCCGCGTCGTCGTACCCGCGCCTGATCCGCGTGGCGATGATGTACAACGACAAGGTCGGTTACGGCCCCACGGTGCGCGACGCGCTCACCGAACTGTTCGGGCCGGGTGCCGATGCGACGGCCACCGGGCCGGCGCCGACGCTGCCGGGTGGTACGCCACCCGCGGCGACGCCCGCCGACGGGGAGCCGCCGACCGCCGCGCCTCCTGCCGACCAGCAGGGCCGGGCCCCCCAAGCCCCCGCGCCGCCCGCAGCGGCGTCACCGGGTGTACCCACGCAGCTGTCGGCGGCCAAAGCCGCTGCGCTGCAGGAGGTCAACACCGCCCTTGATGCGCTGCGTCAGGCACAGCAGAGCGGCAACTTCGGTGAGTTCGGCGAGGCGCTGCAACGCCTCGACGACGCGGTGAGCAAGTACCAGACGACCAGCTAGCACCCCACCCTTCCCGCGAGCGTGCGTGTTCCCCACGCTTCGCGGTGTGCCCAGCGGTCGACACGCCGTGCCTTGGCGCGAGTCCGCGCACGCTCGTCGCGCGTTCAGCCGTGAGCGGATTCACCGACCACATTGACCGCACGATTTGGCGGTGCACGGTCGCTTGGGTAACCTTGCCCTTACCCGACGCGGGGTGGAGCAGCTCGGTAGCTCGCTGGGCTCATAACCCAGAGGTCGCAGGTTCAAATCCTGTCCCCGCTACCAAAGATCATGTCTCGGGACATCGACTACCGATGTCCCGAGACATGTTTTTCGGCCGATTCGGGTGAGCCGAGCCCGCGTATCCGGTCATTGCTGGATTCGTCGATCCGGTCGGTTGGCGTATCGCCGCACCCGACGCCAGCGCGTGGGCCGCGCGTCGACCAGTCTGGGCGGTCCACCCTTCCGCGCGGCAACCTACTCGCCGTTGCCAGAAGCAGATCCATGCGGCGCAATTCCCGTGCCGCCGCTATTCGGCATCGCCGACCGAAGAATCCGGGCCGATAACGCCGGAGGTTAAGAGTCGGGTGCCGAAAACTCCAGGACGGAAACGGTGTGTGCGGCCGGGACGCCCAGGGGGCGCCACGGGCCGGGGCGACACGTATTGCGAGCGAATACTCATTTCCCGCAATCGAACACACAGGACGGCCGGCCAGTCCCGAGAACGAAAGGGTGCGTTGGCGCCGACCGTTTGCAACGGGCACATCGCGCGTCCCGAGCGCGATGAGATCGTCGCGGCTGGTGGCGTTTGTCGCTTCGGCGCGGGCGCATTCCAAAGAGCGGTGACGCCAAATCAGAGCACCAACGACATAATTTGCGGATGTGCTGAGAGAATATCCGGACCGGGGGTAACACGCAGGAGGTATGCATTACGATCGCGTCGGGCATGACCGGATTTCGGAGGCACCGACATGGAACACTCTCCGGGACCGAGTCGCGCACCCGGAGGCGCCGCGCATTTGCGGTGACCGCCACACGGCTCACCTGCGCGACTCCGCGTTCTAGGTAGCGCCGTTTGGCGTGTCGCACCAAGTGTGTAGTTGCATGAACGACCGAGCGGCCGCATGGCACCAGGACTGAGAACAGAAGGGATCTGACATTTTCAGGATTCTGAGGCGGCTGTGGATTCCGCTCGTCATCGCGATAGTGGCCGTCGCCGGTGGCTTTACCGTGTCGCGGTTACATAACGTCTTCGGCAACGAGCATCGGCCGACGTATGCCAGCACGGAAACTGAGCAGCGCCGACCCCACAATCCCAAGCACCTGACCTACGAGATATTCGGCCCACCGGGGTCTGTAGCGGACATCAGCTACTTCGACGACAACGCCGACCCACAGCGGATCGAAGGGGCCCCGCTGCCGTGGACGCTGGATTTCCCGATCACGGAGGCGACGGCGATGGGAAGCATCTCTGCGCAGGGAACGGGTGACACCATCGGGTGCCGCATCACGGTGGGCGACAAGGTCGAAGCCGAACGAGTCCGGCACGGAGTCAGCGCGTTCACCTTCTGCGTGCTGAAGGCCGCATGACGCACCCCAGCGATCCCAAGACGGAGCCGTTGCGCACGGCCAAACGTCCGCCGTTCGTGGCAAAACTGGTCCACCGCTTCTCGGTGCCGATCATTCTCGGGTGGTTGGCGGTCGCTGTGCTCCTCACCATGGGGGTCCCCTCGCTGGAGATGGTCGAGAAGCAGCATCCGGTCGAGATGAGCCCGACCGCCGCGCCGTCGTTCCAGGCGATGCAGCGCATGGGCGCGGTGTTCGACGAAGCCAACTCCGGTGCCGTGGCGATGATCGTTTTCGAGGGTCAGCAGCCCCTCGGCGACGACACCCATGCGTACTACGACGAGCTGGTCAAGGCGCTGCGCGATGACACGACACATGTGCAGCACGTTCAGGACTTCTGGGGCGATCCGATCACCCAGGGCGCCGCCCAGAGTGCCGACGGTAAGGCCGCCTATGTCCAGGTGAACCTCGCCGCCAACCGCGACGGCGTCACGGTGAACGAATCCCTGCGGGCCATCCGCGACATCGTGGACCGCACGCCACCGCCGAACGGGGTGGAGGCGTTTGTCACCGGCCCCGCGGCGTTCGCCGCCGACCTGGGTCCGGCGGGCAACCGGACGGTGCTGCTCGTGACATCGTTGAGTTTCGCGGTGATCTTCACGATGCTGCTGCTGGTCTACCGCTCGGTCATCACCGTCGTTCTGCTGCTGTTGATCGTCGTCGTCGAACTGATCATCGCCAGGGGTACGGTCGCATTCCTCGGTGATCTGGAAGTCATTGGCATCACCACGTTTGTCGTCAACCTGCTGGTACCGCTCGCGATCGCGGCAGGCACCGATTACGGCATATTTTTCACCGGCCGATATCAGGAGGCACGTCAAGCCGGCGAGGATCGGGAAACCGCCTTCTACACCACCTATCACAGCGTCGCCAAGGTGGTATTGGCGTCCGGCTTCACGATCGCCGGCGCGGTCTTGTGCCTGCGCTTCACCAGGCTGCCCGTTTACCAGACGCTTGGCGTCCCCACCGCTGTGGGTATGGTCATCGCCGTTCTGGTGGCGGTGACGCTGGTTCCGGCCGTTATCGCCGCAGGAAGCCGAATCGGGCTCTTCGAGCCGAAACGAAAACTCGCGACCCGTCGTTGGCGGCGGGTCGGTACCGCGGTGGTTCGGTGGCCGGCGCCCATCCTGGCCGCAACGCTCGCGGTCTCGCTCATCGGCCTGCTGGCACTGCCGGGATATCAGGCCAGCTACAACGACCAGGCATATCTTCCGAAAGACATCCCCGCCAGCGTGGGATACGCAGCCGCGGAACGACATTTCCCGCAGTCGCTGATGATGGCCCCCGACATTCTGCTGATCGAGGCCGACCACGACATGCGTAACTCGGCGGACTTTTTGGTCCTGAACAAACTGGCCAAAGCCGTGCAAGGCGTGGAAGGTGTGTCCCGGGTACAAGCGGTGACCCGGCCAGGGGGCGAGCCGCTGAACAACACCACGATTCCGTTCATGCTCAGCATGAGCAGCGCGAGCCAATCACAGTTGTTGCCGTTCCAGAAGGCGCGGATGGATGACCTGCTGGTCCAGGCCGACGACATGCTCGAGACGATCGCCATCATGAAGCGCATGCAGGCGCTGACCGAAGAAATGGTCAGCACCACCCATGACATGGTCGCGAAAACGCATGAGCTGGAAGACATCACCAACCAACTGCGCGATAACGTCGCGAATTTCGACGACTTCTTCAGGCCAATTCGAAATTATCTGTACTGGGAACCGCACTGCTACAACATTCCGCTGTGCTTCGCGGTGAGATCCGTTTTCGACACCCTCGACGGTGTCGACCAAATCACCGCGAAGCTGCGCGGGCTGGTCGACAACCTCGATCGGCTGGACAAAATCCTGCCGCAGATGGCCGAGCAGTTCCCGGTGATGATCGAGACCATGCGCTCGACGCGGGAAATGATGCTGACGATGCACAGCACCATGTCCGGCATCCTCGCCCAGATGGAGGAGACGAACGACAACGCCACCGCCATGGGCAAGGCGTTCAACGCCGCCAAGAACGACGACTCGTTCTATCTGCCGCCGGAAGTCTTCGACAACGAGGATTTCAAACGGGTGATGAATGTCTTTCTGTCCCCGGACGGCAAGGCGGCTCGCATGCTCATCTCTCAGCGGGGCGACCCCGCGACGACGGAGGGCATGTCGCGGGTCGATCCGATCCTCACCGCGGCGCAGGAGGCGCTCAAGGGAACCCCGCTGCAAAGTGCCGACATCTATCTGACCGGCACCGCGGCATCGGTCAAGGACATCGTCGAAGGCTCGACGTACGACCTTTTGATCGCGGCGACCGCCGCGCTCTGCCTGATCTTCTGCATCATGCTGATCATCACGCGAAGTTTCATCGCCGCGCTGGTGATCGTTGGCACGGTGGCGCTTTCGCTGGGTGCGGCATTCGGGCTCTCGGTGCTGATCTGGCAACACATCCTCGGCATACCACTGAACTGGGTGGTGCTGGCGATGTCGGTGATCATCTTGTTGGCGGTCGGCTCGGACTACAACCTGCTGCTGGTGTCGCGGATGAAAGAGGAGATAGGTGCCGGGTTGAACACCGGCATCATCCGGGCCATGGGCGGCAGCGGCAAGGTGGTGACGGCCGCGGGCCTGGTGTTCGCCTTCACCATGTTGTCGATGGTGGTCAGCGACCTGCAGACCATCGGGCAGCTGGGGTCGACGATCGGCGTCGGGCTGTTGTTCGACACGTTGGTGGTTCGCGCGTTCATGACGCCGTCGATCGCCGCGCTGCTGGGCCGGTGGTTCTGGTGGCCGCTACAGGTGCATCCACGGCCAGCTTCGGCGGCACGGCGCACAAGGGGACCGCGTCCGCTGGTGCGTTCCCTGCTGCAGAAGGATGAGCGCTGACCGCAATGAACGCGTTTACCTCGGCTTCGTTGAAGGCCGCATGAGCGACCAGAAAGTCGACGACCGCCGCCCGTTCGTGGCTCGCACCATCTACCGGTTTTCGGTACCGATCATCATCGGGTGGTTGATCCTCGTCGCCATCGCGACCTTCCTCATCCCGTCGCTGGAACAGGTCGGTCGGGACAGCTCCGTGTCGGTGATCCCCAAGGACGCACCGTCGTTCCGCGCGATGCAGCGCATGGGTGAGGTTTTCCAGGAATCCGATTCCGACAGCATGGCGATGATCATCATCGAGGGCGACCGGCCGCTCGGTGCGGACGCACACCTCTACTACGACGAATTGATTCGTCAGCTGCGCGACGACCCCAGGCATGTCCAGCATGTCCAGGACTACTGGGGGGATCCGCTCACCGCGGCGGGGGTAGAGAGCTCCGACAGTATGGGCGCCTACGTCCAGTTGAACCTCGCCGGTAACCAAGGCGAAGCCCTGTCCAACGAGTCCGTGGAAGCCATCCGCGACATCGTCGAACGGACGCCCGCGCCGCCGGGGGTCCGCGCCTACGTCACGGGGCCCGCGCCGCTGATCGCGGACATGAACCACGCCGGTGACAAGTCGATCATCACGATCACCATGGTGACGCTCGCGGTGATCTTCACGATGTTGCTTTTCGTGTACCGCTCGGTCATCACCGTCATCCTCTTGCTGCTCATGGTCGGAATCCAGGTGCAGGCGGCCAGGGGAGTGGTCGCATTTCTCGGCGATAACGAAGTCCTCGGGCTTTCGACCTTTGCGGTGAACCTGCTGGTATCGCTGGGCATCGCGGTCGGAACCGATTACGGCATATTCTTCACCGGCCGCTATCACGAGGCGCGCCAAGCCGGCGAGGACCGGGAAACGGCGCTCTACACCACGTATCGCAGCGTCGCGAAGGTGGTCCTGGCCTCCGGTTTGACGATCGCCGGAGCGATTTTCTGTCTCAGCTTCACCCGGCTGCCGTATTTCCAGACCATGGGCATACCTTCCGCGGTGGGCATGGTCGTCGCGGTCGCGGTGGCGCTCACGTTGATCCCGGCCGTCATCTCGGTCGGAAGCCGGTTCGGGCTGTTCGAGCCCAAGCGGAAGGTCATGGTGCGCCGATGGCGACGGTTGGGCACCGCGATCGTTCGATGGCCCGGGCCCGTTCTCATCGCATCCTGCGCGGTCGCGCTCATCGGACTGTTGGCGCTGCCGGGTTACAAAACCAGCTACGACGACCGGCTGTACGTGCCGCAGGACATTCCGGCAAACGAGGGATATGCGGCCGCCGAGCGACACTTCCCCGAGTCGCGAATGATGCCGGACATCCTCATCCTCGAGGCCGACCATGACATGCGCAATCCGACCGATTTCGTGGTGCTGCACAAACTCGCCAAGAGCATCTTCGCCGTTCCCGGCATCGCGTCGGTGCAGACGATAACCCGGCCCGAGGGAACCCCGATCGAGCGCACGTCGATTCCGTTTCAGATCAGCCTGCAAAGCGCCGGCATGATGCAGATCCTTCCGTTCGGGAAGGAACGCATCGACGGGATGCTCGATCAGGTCGAGAACATGAACAAAATGATCAGCCAAATGGAGCGCACGTATTCTCTGATGACGCAGATCAGCGACATCACTCATCAAACGACACTGATGAACAAGGAAATATCAGTGGTCACCGATGAGTTGCGCGACAATATCGCCAATTTCGACGACTTCTTCCGGCCCATCCGCAACTATCTGTTCTGGGAACCGCACTGCTACAACATTCCCGTCTGCTGGGCGTTGCGGTCCGTCTTCGAGGGGCTCGACGGCACCGACCAGATCAGCGTTCAAATGCACCAGATCCTCGAGCACGTCGACAAGCTCGACCTTCTCCAGCAGGACCTGATCACGCAGTTCCCGCCGATGATCGCCACCATGAAGGCGATGCGGACGATGATGCAGACGATGTACAGCACCATGTCGGGCATGTTCGCGCTGATCGACGACTCGATTCATGACGCCACGGCGCTGGGTAAGGCGTACGACGCCGCCCAAAACGACGACTCGTTCTATCTGCCGCCCGAAGTCTTCGAGAACGAGGACTTCAAACGCGCCATGGACCTGTTCTTCTCACCGGACGGAAAGGCGCTGCGCCTGATCATCACGCATCGTGACGATCCGGGGACACCCGAGGGCATCTCGCGGGTCGACGCGGTGCGAACCGCAGCCCAGGAGGCCCTCAAGGTCACCCCGCTCGAGCACGCCCAGATCCATCTCGCCGGGGCGGCGCCCACATTCAAAGATCTCCGAGACGGGTCTGCCTACGACCTTCTCATTGCGGCGACCGCGGCGATGTGCCTGATCTTTTCCATCATGCTGATCATCACGCGAAGTTTCGTCGCCGCGCTGGTGATCGTTGGCACGGTGGCGCTTTCGCTGGGTGCGGCATTCGGGCTCTCGGTGCTGATCTGGCAGCACATCCTCGGTATCGAGTTGCACTGGCTGGTGCTGGCGATGTCGGTGATCATCTTGTTGGCGGTCGGTTCGGACTACAACCTGCTGCTGGTGTCGCGGATGAAAGAGGAGATAGGTGCCGGGTTGAACACCGGCATCATCCGGGCCATGGGCGGCAGCGGCAAGGTGGTGACGGCCGCGGGCCTGGTGTTCGCCTTCACCATGTTGTCGATGGTGGTCAGCGACCTGCGCATCATCGGGCAGGTGGGGTCGACGATCGGCATGGGGCTGTTGTTCGACACGTTGGTGGTGCGTGCGTTCATGACGCCGTCGATCGCCGCGCTGTTGGGCCGGTGGTTCTGGTGGCCGCTGCGGGTGCACCCACGGCCTGTCGCCGCGGCCCGGCGCCTTCGCTCCCGAGACCAAAGTGCCTCGGTCAGCTAACGCTTATCGAGGAGCCGGCGATATAGGGGTAACGGGCTTACCGGTCGGGTAGCCCGTTCCCAAAAAGTTTGGGGAGATCCCGGGTTGGCCACTAGAGTCTGTACGGTCGGGGATCACTTGTCAGGGAGGAATTCTGTACATGATCCAACTGTCGATGACGAAACTGGCTGTTGTGGTCGGCGGTGTCGCACTGTCGCTGAGTGCCGGGGCCGGCGTCGCTTCCGCGGCTCCTGATCTGGGCCCGGCCATCAACACCACGTGCACCTACCCGCAATTGGTTGCGGCGCTTCAGGCGCAGAACCCGCAGGTCGCCGCGGCGTTCAACAAGACGCCGATCGTGCAGCGGGGTCTGAACGAGTTCCTCGCCGCTGGGCCGGAGCAGCGGGCGAAGACGGCACAGCATGTGGTGTCCGCGCCGCAGATGCAGCCGTACCTCCCGGCGATCGAAGGCGCCTTCCGCACCTGCAATAACTTCTGACAGTGATTGACCGGAACGGGCGGCGGCCTCCTGTGGCTCCGCCCGTTCCGAGTTAGTCTCCGGGTTAGTCTCCGGGTTAGTCTCCGGGTTAGTCGATGTGGCCGGTCAGCCCGAAGTCGGCCATCGTGCGCTTGGCTAGTTCACGCAACGCGGGTTTGGTGTTCTCCCCGCCGGGTTGATAGGCGCCGACGCTGATGAAGATCTTGCCGTTGATGCGCCCCGACAAGATGATCATCCGGCCACCGATCTGTTCGAGGAACCGCCGACTTTCGCGCTGCCCGGTTCCTCGGGCGTTCTCGTACTCGGCGACCGTGCCTGCTGGGCAGCCGATCAGCGAGTGCAGATCGCCCAGGTAGGAACAGAACACCGGTTGATCGGGATCGGCGGGCATCCTGGCGACCATCCGCTTTAACGCCCGGTCCGGCGTGAACGAGGGCAACCACAGCAACTGCTTGGACTTGTCGGGCGTCTCCTTCAACGTCCGCAGCGTCTGTTTGATGGTGGCCCGGATATCGCTCAGGTCCGTCGTCACCGGGGTCGGGTCGACGGTGACACGTGCATACGACAGCGCCATCGCGCGGGTATCTTCCTCGGTGCGGTCGCTGATCGGGATTTGCAGCGTCACCGCACCGTCATCGGCGCGTCGTCGTCCGATCCGCTCCCCGAACTTCGCGGCAAACGCGGCGGCCATCGTGTGACTCGCTCCGCCGAGTCGCGCCGCGCAGGCGTCCCAGTCGTCCAGATCGATGTAGATCGTGATGGCCGGCACGAGGACGATTTCATCGTCGCCGCGGACGGCGACCGTACGTGCCGGCCGCCGCGGACGCTCCTTACGGGGTTGGGCACGGGCCTGTTCTCGGGCCAGGCGTGCGCCGGTGGTGAGGGCCCGGGCCAGCTCGGGCAGGTCCCGCGCCGTTTGTCGGGCGTCTTGAAGCACGGCGCGCGCCCGGGTGCGTGACTGCGGCAGCGGATAGCCAAGGTCGCGCGTCTTACCGAGCACCGCTTCGACGATCACCAGGGCGAGACCGAGGCCGTCGATCAGGTTGTGCGACAGCACCAGGCTGATCCCGGTCGAACCGTCCGTCAGGGGAACCACGCCGAGATGCCAGCCCGGCCCATTTTCGGGATCGATGAGAAGTTGTGAGCGTTCATCCACCCAGTCGCTGAGTTCAGCTCGGGGACGGGGGTTCTCGGCGATATCGATATCCGACGGCCCGCGATCGACAACCCATCGATGCCGCGCCATCGAGAGCGCCGGACGCTCGATGCGCCGTCCCAGCAGGCCCTGACCGAGGTGATAGTGGAAACGCCGCAGCGCATCGATGTCGATCGGGTGCTCATAGACCCAGGTGACCTGGATGATGACGTTCATGTCGGCGGCATGATGTTCGGCCAGCAAGGCTTCGTCGGCTACTGCGAGCCGATTGTCGGGCCGCGCACCGGCTTTGGACGCGCGGCGTTCTCGCCGGGATTCGCGCGCACGACGGATCCGCCCAGCCACCAATCAGCCTCCTTCGAATGCAGCCGGCAGTTGCGGCTTCGTTACGTTGCGGCAGAGGCGATCACCCCACCGCCGACACGGTCTGCTCACTGGCCAGCGTATCGGCCAGGTGCTTGCCGAGCGCACGCGCGGTGTTGTGCGCGGCAATGGCCTTGGGTGTCACCCGTATTCCGGTCTCCGACTCGATGCGGTTACGCAGTTCCAGGAACCCCAGCGAGTCCAGGCCGTGATCCGGGAACGAGTGGTCGGGGTCGACCGTGCGGCGCAGGATGAGGCTGGCCTGCTCGGTCACCAGGCGCCGCAGCCGCGTCGGCCACTCTTCTCGGGGCAGCGTCAGCAACTCGGCCCGCACAGCGGCAGTGTCGTGCTGCGCTTCGCCTGCGGTCTTGAACGCCTCGGCGAACGGGCTGCGCGCGACGAGCGCATTGAACAACGGCGTGCCCTTGGTGGGCATATAGCCGGTGTAGCCGCGGTCGTGACGCAGCAGCGTCTGGAAGGCGTGCGCACCCTCCTGCGGGGTGATCATCGTGGTGTGGCCTTCCTCCAAGGACGCGGCGCGGCCGACCTCGGCCCACGCGCCCCAGGCGATCGTGGTGGCCGGCAGGCCTTCGGCCTGGCGCCAGTGGGTGAAGGAGTCCAGCCAGCTGTTGGCCGCGGCGTACGCCCCCTGCCCCGGTGAGCCGAGCAGTGCGGCCGCCGAGGAGAAACAGCAGAACCAGTCCAGCGGCTGGTCGGACGTCGCCTTGTGCATGTGCCAGGCGCCGTAGACCTTGGCCACCCAGTCCCGCTCGATCAGGTCGTCGGTCATCGTGGTCAGCGTGGCGTCTTCCACCACGGCCGCGGCGTGCAGCACGCCGCGGACCGGCAGCCCGGTCGCGGTGGCGGCGGTGACGAGACGTCCCGCCGTTGCGGGATCGGCGATGTCACCGCACTCCACGTGGATGTCGGTGCCGTTCTTCCGCAGATCCGCAATCGCCTGCTGCGCAGCAGCGGTCGGCTGTGAGCGGCTGCTCAGCACGATGCGGCCGCAGCCCGCCGAGGCCATCTCGGCGGCGAGGAACAATCCCAGGCCGCCAAGGCCCCCGGTGATGATGTAGGCGCCGTCGGGCCGAAAGATACGTACCTGCTCGGGCGGCAGCGCCACGGTGCTCGACCCGCTGCGCGGGATGTCGAGCACCAGCTTGCCTGCGTGTTCAGCCGCGCTCATCACGCGTATCGCGGTGGCCGCCTCGGCTAGCGGGTAGTGCGTGCGCTGCGGTGGCGGCAACTCACCAGTGGCGACGAGCCCGTACACGCGGCGCAGCAGATCCCCGACCCGCTCGGGACGGCTGTCGACCATCAGCGCCAGATCGACGTAGTGGAACGTCAGGTTGCGGCGGAAGGGATACATGCCCAGCCGGGAATTGGCGTAGACATCCAGCTTGCCGATTTCCACGAACCGCCCGTCGATGGCCAGCAGTTCGAACCCGGCACGCTGCGCGGCTCCGGTGAGGGAGTTGAGCACGATGTCAACGCCAGCAACGTCGCAGCCATCGGTGTCGCGGCGGATCAGGTCGGCGAACTCGGTGCTGCGCGAGTCATACACATGCTCGATACCCATGTCGCGCAACAGCTCCCGGCGCCCGGGGCTGCCTGCGGTGGCGAAGATCTCGGCTCCCGCCGCGCGGGCGATCGCGATGGCGGCCTGGCCGACACCGCCGGTGGCCGAATGGATCAACACCCGATCACCGGCCGCGATCCGGGCTTGGTCGTGCAGCCCGTACCAGGCGGTGGCGTACGCGGTGGTCGTCGCGGCCGCAACCTCATCGGTCAGGCCGGGCGGAAGTGCCACGGCGGCACGGGCGTCACAGGTGACGAACGTGGCCCAGCAGCCGTTCCTCGAGAAACCGCCGACGTGGTCACCGATCCGATGATCGGTGACGCCGGGCCCGACCGCAGTCACCACACCTGCGAAGTCGGTGCCCGGCTGCGGCAGACGTCCTTCGAGGCTGGGGTACTGGCCGAATGCCACCAGTACATCGGCGAAGTTGATGCTGGACGCGGTGACCGCGACCTCGATCTCGCCCGGTGCCGGTGGGACACGTTCGGCAGCAACGAGTTCCATCGTTGCCAAATCCCCGGGAGTGCGGATCTGCAGGCGTACACCTTCGGTTTCGTGGTTCACCGTGGTGACGCGGCGCTCTTCTGGCCGCAGCGGCGTGGGCTGCAGCCTGGCCACATACCAGTCGCCGGCGCGCCACGCGGTTTCGTCCTCGTCGGATCCGGACAGCAGTTCGAGCGCCACCTTCTCGGGGTCGCAGTCGGCGTCCACGTCGATCTGGGTGGCACGCAACTCCGGATGTTCGGCGCCCACCACACGGACCAGACCGCGCAGTCCGCCCTGATCGAGGTTGGGCCGGTCGTGCTCCACGACGGTCTGCGCGCCCTGGGTCAGCACGTAGAGACGCGGCGGTTCCCCTGGCAGTTCGGTGAGTTCGCGGGCGATCCGCACCAGCGCAGAGACGTGCGCACGGGCGCGGGTCAACCCGTCGTCGTCGATATCGCCCACCGTCGGGCCGAACACGACGACAACGCCGTTGACAGCGCTCGCCTTCAGCCGGCCGCCCAGTTGTTCCGCACCGGCAACTTGGTCGGCGCCCTCCGGCCAGCTGAACCAGTCACACTGTGCACCAAGGCCTTTCATGGCGTCCAGGAGCTTGGTCGTCAGGGACTCCCCGGTGGCTGCGGTGGTGATCAACAGCCACTCGCCCGCAGCGGGGTCGGTCAAGGCCAACGGTTCGCTTCGCCGCCATTCGACCGCGAGCAGCCGTTCGGCGAGTACCCGTTCGGCGTCGCTGCCTTCGGCGCTGCTGCCCAGCCGGAACCCCTGCATGGTCAACACCGGCGCCCCGGCCGCGTCGAGGACGTCGATGTCGGCCTCGATGCCCGTTCCGTCCTGCCGGTTCAACCGGACCAGGCAGAACCGTGGTTTGCCTGCCGGATCGCTGATGCGCAGCCGGCGAATCCCCAACGGCACCAGCAGGTCGGCGTCGCCTGCGGCGGCGACGGCCGGATGCGCGGCAACGGACTGGAAGCAGGCGTCGAGTAGCGCCGGGTGGATGCCGTAGGCGCTCTGCTGGGCCCGAAGCGTCCGGGGCAGCGCGATCTCGGCGACCAGCGTGGGCGCGTCCTGCGCGGTGTGGGCAGCGACCAGGCTCGCGAACGCCGGCCCCAACTGCACCCCGCGGGACGCGAACAGCTGTCGCAGCTCGTCACCTTCCATGCGCGACGGGTGGGCGGCGAGCAGCGCAGCGACGTCGTGAGGCTGCGATGCCGGCTCCGTGTCGGCTCCGTGCAGGCGGGCGACGGCCCGCCGCGTGTGCTCACCTTCGTGGTCGGTCACCACTTCGAACTCGACGACGCCGGGCGTCTCGACAGACGCGATGGTGGTGATCGGGGTCTGTTCGTCCAGCATCAGCATCTGCTCGAAGCTGATGTCGCGGACCTCGGAGTTCTCCCCGAGCACGGTGCGCGCTGCCGACAGCGCCATCTCGCAGTAGGCCGCCCCGGGAAGGGCGGGCACGTTGTGCACCTGATGGTCACCCAGCCATGGCAGCGCCGCGGTGCCGACCTCACCCTGCCAGGCGTGGCGCTCCGGTTCTTCGGGCAGACGCACATGCGCGCCGAGCAGTGGATGCACCGCCAGGCTCCGGGTACCCAAACCCAGCGCCTGCGGGCTGCGGCCGCCGGAACTGATGCGCAGCTGCCGGTGGGTCCACGCAGGCAACGGGGCGTCGACCAGCCGGCCGCTCGGGTAGAGCGCCGTGAAATCGACTGCGGCACCGGCACAATGCAGGTTCGCCAGGAATTCACGCAGGCCGTGCGGTAGCTCCTGCTCGCGCAGCAGGCACGGCAGTGCCTGTGCCGAGATGTCGCCCGCCTTCGCCGTCTGTTCCACGGCGCGGGTCAGCAGGGGGTGCGGTGAGAGCTCTGCGAAAACCCGGTGGCCGTCTTCGAGCGCGGCCTGCACGGCGTCGGCGAACCGCACCGGGCGACGCAGGTTGTCCACCCAGTAGCGGGCGTCGAAGGCCGGGTCGTGTCGCGGATCGTCCGACGTCGCCGAGTAGTACGGCACCGAAGGCGTCATCGGGGTGAGTTCGGCCAACGCATCGGTGAGCTCGGCGAGGATGGGATCGACCTGCGGTGAGTGCGACGCGACGTCCACCGCCACCTCACGTGCGGTGATGTCGTGGCGCTCCCACATCGCGACGAGGTCCCGCACCGTCTCGGTCGCCCCGCCGATGACGGTGGACTCGGGCGAGGCGATCACCGACACGACGACATCGGCAAGGTTGCGCGCCGCCAACTCCTCGCTCACACGTCGCGCAGGCAGCTCCACCGAGGCCATCGCCCCGGCGCCGGCGATGGTGGCCAGCAACCGCGAGCGGCGGCAGATGACGCGCACCCCGTCCTCGAGCGAGAGCCCGCCGGCGACGACCGCCGCCGCGGCTTCGCCCATCGAATGCCCGACGACCGCGCCGGGGCTGACGCCATAGGAGCGCATCGCGGCGGCCAGCGCGACCTGCATGGTGAACAGGGTCGGCTGGACGCGGTCGATACCGGTCACAGTCTCGGGCGCCGACATCGCCTCGGTGACGGAGAATCCCGCTTCGGCCGCGATCAACGGCTCTGCCGCCGCCACCGTGGCGGCGAACACCGGCTCGGTCTCGAGCAGCGCCGCGCCCATCGCCGCCCACTGCGAACCCTGGCCGGAGAACACCCACACGGGTCCCCGGTCGTCCTGGCCGACGGCGGCCGGATAAGAGATGCCGCTCTCGGCGACCTCCTGTAAACGCGCAGTCAGCTCTGCGACGTCGGCGGCGACCACCGCCGCGCGCACCGACCGGTGTCCACGCCGGCGTGCCAGGGTATAGGCCAGATCGGCGGGCACCAGCTGATCGGCGCGGGCGCCCACCCACTCGGCGAGCTGCGCGGAGGTACGGTGCAGCGCTTCGCTCGAGCTGGCCGACAGTGCGAACACCAGCGAGCCGGCTGGAACGACCGGCACCTCCTGGTTGGCGCCGGCAGGGGCCTCCTCGAGTACGGCATGCACGTTCGTGCCGCTCAAGCCGTACGACGAAACGGCGGCCCGGCGTGGTTGCTCGTCCTGTTGGGAAGGCCACGGTGTGGCCGCCATCGGCACGAACAAGCCCGTTTCGATCTTGGCGAGGTCGTCGGGCAGCCGGGTGAAATGCAGCGACGGCGGGACCACCCCGTGTTGCAGCGCGAGCGCGGCCTTGATCAACCCCAATGTGCCTGCGGCGCCTTCGGTGTGCCCGAAGTTGCTCTTGGCCGATCCGAGCGCGCACTCCCGCCCGTCGGTGCCATACACCCGGGCCAGGCTGCCGAACTCGATCGGGTCACCCACCCGGGTGCCGGTGCCGTGGGCCTCCACCATGCCAACCGTTGCGGGGTCGACTCCTGCGGCGGCCAGCGCGGCCCGGTACGCGTTGGCCTGGGCTTCCAGCGACGGCCGGGAGATGGTTTTGGTGCGGCCGTCGTGGTTGGCTGCCGTGCCGCGCACCACCGCGAGGATCCGGTCGCCATCACGCAGCGCGTCGGGCAGCCGCTTGAGCAACACCACGGCGCAGCCCTCGGACCGTACGAAGCCGTCCGCGGCGGCGTCGAACGAGTGGCAACAGCCGGTGGGGGAGTACATGCCCAGCGCCGAACCCGCGGTGTTCATGATGCCCGAAATCAGCGTGTTGACCCCGCCCGCCAGCGCCAGGTCGCTTTCGCCTTCGTGCAGACTGCGACACGCCAAATGCAGGGTCAGCATTCCGGTCGAACACGCGGAATCCACCGTCAATGCCGGACCGTGCGCACCCAGCCAGTACGCGATGCGACCGGAAGCCATGCTGGGCGTATTGCCGGGGTAGGCGTAGGCGTCGTGCACGGCGCCGGATTCATACGTCAGCACGACGTGGTCGTCGTGGACCACCCCCACGAAAACGCCTGTCTTGGATCCGAACAGCGAGCGCGGGTCCAGGCCGGCATGCTCGATGGCCTCCCACGACGTCTCCATCAGCAGCCGGTGGTTGGGGTCCATGTAGGTCGCCTCATGCGTCCGCAGGCCGAAGAACGAAGCGTCGAAACCCCAAATGTCGTCGAGGAATCCGCCGTA
This sequence comes from Mycolicibacterium holsaticum DSM 44478 = JCM 12374, assembly GCF_019645835.1. Classification (NCBI taxonomy): domain Bacteria; kingdom Bacillati; phylum Actinomycetota; class Actinomycetes; order Mycobacteriales; family Mycobacteriaceae; genus Mycobacterium; species Mycolicibacterium holsaticum. The sequence continues at coordinate 3,897,248 of NZ_CP080998.1, read as the reverse complement.
TCGCGTCACGGACTTGCCGGGCACGCCGGGTTCGGGGTCATAGAACTCGTCGACATCCCAGTGATCGGCGGGGATCTCGGTCACCAGATCGTCGCCCCGCAGCAGCGCCTCCCACAACTTCTCCGGTGACGAGATGCCGCCGGGAAGTCGGCAGGCCATGCCGATCAGTGCGATAGGAGTGACGAGAGCGTCCCCCATAGCCCTTCACCTTCTTTCGAGCGATATTTCAGCAGGCGCGGCCGTAATCCGACACATGGCGGGTTGTTCACGAGGTCGTTCCGACGGCCGTTCGTTCAAAGTCAAACTAGCCGAGTCGACGGCGTGGCCTGACCGCTTTGCTGCGATGATGTGGCGAAATCCACTCTGTTTGCGGGTGCCCGCCCAGTATCGGTGATGAACGCCGGCACGCGCCGCGATGGACCGGATCCGGTGGTGGTGCAATGTCTTTGCCCACCTCGACCGCAGCGGCGGGTCGGCGGTTTGCTCGTTTTACTGTCAGGGCACGTCGACCGCGTGTCAGGCCTTGTCGGAGTCGGCCGGTGACCGGGTGGGCCGGGTCTTCTTACGTTCGCTCCTCAGGATGTCCAACGTGTCGGTGAACCAACCCTGCACCACGCGCTTGAGCCGGAACTGTCCCTGCAGCGTGGTGTCCGGGTAGCTGTCGGTGAGGTCGACGAACTCGAAGCCCGGTTGTTTGCAGATCAGGAACTGCTGGTGCGGCAGCCCGAAGATGCGCGCGCCCACCGCCTCGGCGAAGTACACCGCGAAGGGAAACACCAGGGTGGGTTCGAAACGGTCCCCGTGCTGCCACATCGTATGGGCGAAGTCGTCCCCGCCGATCCATCCGCCGTCGCGGATCTTCGGCCACACCCTGATGAGGTCGATCGAGATGCCGCGCAGCGTGTGGTCACCGTCGATATAGGCGAAGTCGAGGCTGCCGTCGGGGATTTGATCGATGACCTCCACGGTCGTGCCGCGCAAAATGATGCGCTTATCTGCCGCGAACGCGGTGTTGGCTTCGGTTTCGGCGAGGTAGGTGGCGAACCGGGAGTCGTCGGTATTGCTGGGTTTGTTCCAGTCGTCGAGGTGGCGCCAGGGATCAACCATGTAGTAGGTGCGGATCGAGTCGCATGCGGCGAGTATCTCCGCGGCGAAACGCCCCCGGTAGACGCCGATCTCGGCCATGGACTCGACACGGTTGGTGTGCAGAAAGTCGCTCCACAGCTGAAATCGTGTGGCGCTCGCACACAAATCTCGAATCGCTTCGTCCACTTGCCTGACTCCTCTCCCGGGCGGTGTGCCGGTTAGGAAACCTACGGGGTTGGCTGTCGCCTGAGGCGTGAATCGGGTTTATGCCTGACGGTGTGGGCCGGCGTCGGCGTGGTCGAGCCTGTCCGGCGCGGCGGACCGGGGCCGCGACTTCGTCGGCGGCCCGGGTCGTGACCCCAGACGGTGACACGTGAATTGACCGATGTGCGCAACTCGAAAACGTTAGGGACTAGCCTCGCCGACTGATGCCGTCGTATCGACAACCTGCTTGATGCCGGTACCGGCCAGATGGCGCGATAAGACGCAATGGGGAGTGATGACTCGGCCGGCCCCATACGAAGGGTGGCGCCGAGCCGTGCGCGTAACAGGTGGTGACTTGCTACGGTAACGAGCGGTACCGTCGCGGCTTACGCTCCCACGAGAGGTCGGCGGTGTGTTGGAAGCTAGAGTTCGAGCATGTCCGAGGGGATTTGGTGCCCGACTGCCCTAAGCGCGCCGCCGTGCTGATGTTCAAGGGCGACCGAGAAACGCATCGCCTATTGGCATCGCCACACGCCCGTAGTGGTACTGGGCGGATAACTCCGGTTCGGCAGTCGCGGATTACCGAAACCAGCGGGTTCGATTCCTATCGCCCTGGCGGATGCTGCCCATGATCCGTAGATACTGCATTACCCACGAGAAGCCACTGCTGCCCGAGAGTTGGTATGACGAATGCATCGCACTGGGCGGCTTCCGGCCCGATTCTGCGCTGCATGTGAGAAACCTCGACTCATTTTGGCATGAGGCCAGGCCAGTCGCATTCGGCGCCGCAGGATCGTATGTCTTACCCATTGCGCTCGAGAAAGTACCCGGCGACGTTGAACTCGTCGAGATCTCGTCCTATCGCAAGAGGATTCTTCCTTTTCCTGAGGGGACCGAGTCGGTACGGTACCCGACTCTGCGGCAATTGAATTGTGACCGAGTGGAGCGCGAGGCCGAACTGGCCACGTTCACGCCCAGGAACGGTCTTACGTTTCTTGTTTCGCAACCGTTGTATTTCAAGAAATCGGTGAAGTCGCATTATGCGACGATCCATCATCGCAGGGATATCCTCGATTACACCGCGATCGCGGTGGAGGTGGGCGTACTCGACGCCGATAGCGCGGCAGAATTCCTGGCCGCTAAACATTTTATTCCCGGCGGCGTCGAACTGGGCATTTTCCCGAAGCGTTGGCTGGTGCAGACTTTATCGGCGATCGAGGTCGTGGGTAGGCAATTCGTACAGCGATATGCCAATCGTCTGAGGCGCTACAACACGTATCAGATAAGGGCGGTCGGATTTCTCTCCGAGCGGCTGGGTTCCTTTTTCCTGATTCGGCAGCTCATGGCGGAGTACTCGAACAATATTCCCGCCGAGATATTTGGCCACATGACGGTGATGGTGGAAGGCAAGTCGGGTTATTCGGCTGGCTTGGCTGAACGTCCCGGCGGGCGGTCGGGCCGGTATCAGCTCACACATCGGCGTGCGCGATGAAGGCCGTAATACTGGCCGGGGGTAAGGGAACCCGCCTCACGGAAGAAACCGTCGCCCGGCCCAAGCCGATGGTGGAGATCGGCGGGCGGCCGATCTTGTGGCATATCCTGAAGCACTACTCCAGTCACGGTATTAACGAGTTCGTCGTTTGCTGCGGCTATAAGGGCTACATGATCAAGGAGTATTTCGCCAATTACTTCTTGCACATGTCGGACGTGACATTCGATATGTCCGAGAACCGGATGGAAGTGCATGAGCATTACGCGGAACCCTGGCGGGTGACGCTGGTAGACACCGGTGACGAGACCATGACGGGTGGGCGCCTCAAGCGCGTCGCGCCGTATATCCGCGACGACGAGGCCTTCTGTTTCACCTATGGGGATGGGCTCAGCGACGTGGACATCGCCAGCAGCATCGAGTTTCATCGTCAGCACGGGCGCCACGCCACGGTCACTGCGGTGTTACCGCCGGGCCGCTACGGCGCTATCGAGCGTGACGGTGACCGGGTAGCGCGCTTCGTCGAAAAGCCACGCGGCGATGGTGGGTTCATCAACGGCGGATTCTTCGTCTTGGCGCCCGCCGTACTGGACTACATCGACGGGGACCAAACTGCTTGGGAAGGCCCGCCCTTGGCTCGCCTTGCCGCCGACGGCGAATTGATGGCCTTCGGGCATTCCGGCTTTTGGCAGCCCATGGACACTCTTCGAGACAAGAACACCCTCGAAGAACTGTGGGACAGCGGCCACGCGCCATGGAAATGCTGGCGTTGAACGCTTTCGGCGCTGCATATCGTGGCCGGCGGGTGTTGGTCACCGGCCATACCGGGTTCAAGGGCAGCTGGTTGTGCCTGTGGCTGCAGGCGTTGGGCGCACACGTCAGCGGGGTCGCGCTGGACCCGCCCTCCGAGCCCAGTCACTGGGAGCTGTTGAAGCTCTCCGCCGACGATCATCGCGTCGACATTCGCGACGAAACGGCGCTGCGGCGGGTCTTCGCCGCCCAACGGCCGGAGATTGTCTTTCACCTGGCGGCCCAACCGCTGGTCCGTCGATCTTACCGGGAACCGGTCAGCACGTGGGCCACCAATGTGATGGGCACGGTGCATGTGCTCGAGGCGGTGCGGCACACGCCGGAGGTGCGCGCCGTGGTGGTGGTCACGACGGACAAGTGTTATGAGAACCGCGAATGGCCGTGGGCCTATCGGGAACGCGATCGGCTGGGTGGCCACGACCCTTACAGCGCGTCGAAGGCCGGCGTCGAGTTGGCGGTCGCGAGCTATCGCACGGCGCTACTGCAACACCCTTCGGCGCCATTGGTGGCATCGGCGCGGGGTGGCAACGTGATCGGTGGTGGCGACTGGTCGCAGGACCGACTGATTCCGGACTTGGTGCGGTCGGTCGCCGCCGACGAGCCGCTGGCCGTTCGCTCGCCGCACAGTACGCGCCCGTGGCAGCACGTGTTGGATTGCCTCAGTGGGTATCTCGTGCTGGGCCAGCGGCTGCTGGCCGGCGACACCACGTGCGCCGAAGCCTGGAACTTCGGCCCCGACGCGACGGGAAACCGTTCCGTCGAGCAGGTGCTGCGAGAGCTTGCCTTGGGGTGGCCCCAGCTGCAATGGCATGTGGTGACCAGCCCCCAACCCCACGAGGCGAAGTTGCTGCAACTCGACAGCGCCAAGGCCAGGATGCATCTCGGGTGGCGTCCTGTCTGGGATGTGCACGACGCGATCCGCCATACAGCGAACTGGTATCGCCAACTGCTGGAAGTCGGCGAGGTGACAAGCGCTGAGCAGCTGTCCGCCTACGTCGCCGATGCTGTCGATTCGCGGGTGAACTGGGCGACGGCGTGAGCATTTGCCCGGCATCACCGATGGAAGGCACTTACCCGTCGGCCGCGGCCAAGGGTACGCGGCGGGATTTCGTCTCGACGGCTTGCCAGAGATTCAGAATGGCGTTCTGCCGTTCGGCGTGACCTTCATCGGATTCCGAAAACGAATCACACAATTGCCGAAGGACACCGACGCGCACATCCTGCCCGTCGACCGCCCCTGGATCACCGGATGAAAACGGATCGCGCTGGTCCACGAGCGTCTCGGGCGCCCGGCCGTTTCGGTGCGCGACGATTCTGAAGGATGCGTTGGGTTCTCGACTGTCGACGCTCAGCGCACACGGGCCGAGATTGGGTCCGGTCAACGTTGCACGCCAACGCTTGGTCTCATCGTCTGACGCACCAGAGACGGTCGACGCCAAGACATCGTCGTAGCCCAACTCCGACAACAGGGCGATCGCGTGAATGCCGTAGAACCGCACCGCACCGCCGCCGCGTGAACTGAACCTCTTCCAGTTGACGACGTCGGCGCGGTAGTGGTGGGCCAGGAAACTCCAATCGAACGAAATGCTTTCGACGCCCTCGGCAAGGGCCGATCGAAGCTGGCCTGCCCACGGGGTGAAGCGAAACGTATATCCCACCCGGTAGCGCTTTCCCGCGTTCTCGACGGCCGCCAGCAGCAGCGCCGCCGCTTCGGGAGTCGGCGCGGCGGGCTTTTCCAGGATGAGTTGGTCAATGCCGGACAGCTGCGTCAGGCGAGGTACCCATAGCGCTTGGTCTTGCGGGCGAAGCGCGATGGCTACCCCGCTCGATCTGCTCACGGCTTCGTCGACATCGCCGCACCACACCACCTCGTGCGCATACCGGGCAAGCTCGGGCCTGCGGTCGAGCACGGGGCGATAGCGGTGCGGCAACGCCACGTCATGGCCTGCCTCGATGAGGGCGGGCAGATATCCGTAGATACCGAACCCCGAACCCAGGACGGTGAACACCGCTCACTCAGACCCGGAAGTCGTCGTCGCACAACACATCGAAAACCTGGCCCTGGTAACCGTTGTCGGCGAGGTAGCGCCGAATCTCGGCCGAGATGTGCCAGGCCAAATTCAGTAAGGGTTTGGACTGCGGTCCCAGCGCGAACAGGTCGTCGTCTGCCAGGATCGGAATCCGGGTGCCTGGTACGTAATGGCCGATCTTGTTTGAACCCGGCTTTTCGTGGACGGCGACGATCTCGGCTGCGGTTAAACCGAGTAGTTTCACCAGGATCGCGGCGCGGCCGGGGAACGCCTTGGCCCGAATCGGGCCGTGCTCGGCAACGATCTGCCTGATCTCGCGTCCCTTGCGGTCTTTCCACAGCTCGACGTCGCGGGAAAGTTGACCGAAATTGCGCAGGAAGTTCTGCTCGCGCGCAACCAATTCGGCCGTTTCGTTCGCACCCTGCGCACCGCGGCCGAGCATCACCCGAATATTTCCGCCGTAACGGGCGGGAAACTCGACACCGACGATGTCCAGACCAAGTGATTTCGCAATGAAGTCGAACGAATGGTAGGAGTACGTTCTGGGGTGTTCGTGATAGAACGTGTCGAACTGATGCCGGTCGAGGACAGCGCCCAGATAGTGGTTCTCGATGACGATCGTGGTTTGCGGTGCCAGCAGAAGCTTGAGCGCGGCGAGTACACCGGACAAGTCCTCGATGTGGGCGAACACGTTGGTGAACGTGATCAGATCCGGCTGACCGACGTCGTCGCGTACCGCCGTCGCTGTCGCCGCGCTCAGATAATCCTGAACGACGAAGTGACCTTTCGCGGCTGCGTCACGACCGGCGCCGGTCGGCTCGATGCCTGCGGTGTTCGCGCCGGCGTCCCGAAAGAAATCAAGCAGGCTGCCGTCATTGCAACCGACATCGAGCACGAGCTTGTCGGTCAGCGGCCCGAGCCGTTCGCCGCATGTCGCCACGAGGCTGCGCATGCCGGAGAGCACGTCCGCGGTGAAGCGCGAGCGGTAATGGTAGTCAACGGGAAACAGTTCTTCCTTGGGCACCTGGTAACGCTGGTGCGCGGTGGCGCACGTCGGACAGAAGGCGATGTTGATCGGGTATTCCCGGCATCGACGAGGGTCACCGATCTCGACGAGGTCGTCGCAAAGTGGATGCCTGCCGAGGTCGAGCACCGGAAGCAACCGATCGCCGCCGCAGACTTCACAGCGCGTGATCTCGGTGAGAGGTCTGTCGGCGTTCGTCGAAGCGGTAGTCATGATCACTGATCCATCAGGGCGTCGTGGGCAGGGCCGGCGGAACCCGTCCAACCTATGGCCTGCCCCATCTGCGTCCTCCACGAGGCCTCTTTTGCGACCGCGCCAATTTGTGTCGCGATTCTATTAAGTTCTCGGGGGTGTGCGCCCATAGGGACGAGAATCCAGCGTCGGTCGAGCATTGTGACGGTGTGGCGAAAGACTGGGCCGCCAAGCAGGCGGCGCGAATCGGGGATGAAATCAGACGCCTACGCGGCTCCCGCTCGGAGCAGTGGCTCTCAGACCGCACGGACGCACTCGGACACCGCATACCGCATACGACCATCGCGGAGCTGGAGAACCACCAGCGCACCGATGTGAGTACCGCCGAGTTGGCTGTGCTGGCAAAGGCATTGGATACCGCCCCGGTCGCGCTGCTGTACCCGCCGTCCTCTGGTGCCGAACTCGAGATGCTGCCGGGTGTGGCTGCGACGAGTTGGAGTGCCACCGAATGGTTCTCTGGCAAGACCGACCACCAGCAGAGAGTCGCCGAGAGCATCGAAGCTCTCAGCAAAGATCGGGAGCTCGCAGATCTGACCTCCGCGTGGATCAGGCGAAGCCTGACGAACCGGTACTCGTACAACTTCGAGTGGCTCGGCCGGCCGATCATCCAATATCCCCAGGACATCGTCTGCCTTCAGGAGTTGATCTGGAAAATCAAACCCGATGTGATCGTGGAGACGGGAATCGCCCACGGCGGATCGTTGATCCTCAGCGCTTCCATGCTGGCGCTGCTCGACTTGTGTGAGGCCATCACCAACGACACACCGTTCGATCCGCGCACGCCCAACCGCCAGGTCATCGGGGTCGATATCGAGATACGCGCGCACAACCGGGTGGCAATCGAAAACCATCCGCTGTCTGGATACATCACGATGATCGAGGGTTCGAGCGTTGACCCGGCGACGATCCGACAGGTTCACGATGTGGCAGGCGGCCGTGGAACCACGCTCGTCTGCCTCGACAGCAATCACACCCACGAGCACGTCCTCGCGGAATTGTCGGCATACGCATCGCTGGTGACACCGGACAGTTATTGCGTGGTCTTCGACACGGTCGTCGAGGACATGCCCGACATGTTCCCCGACCGGCCGTGGGGTGCAGACGACAACCCCAAGACAGCGGTGTGGGAGTTTCTGAAATCGCATTCCGAGTTCGAAATCGACCACCAGATCCCGCAGAAGCTGCAGATCACCGTGGCGCCTGACGGGTTTCTGCGCCGCGTGACCTGATCCCACTCCGCACGCACCGGCGGCCCACTTTGGACCGAACCGGGCCACCGGTGCGGCATACATCGGCGATACTGACCCGGTGTTGCCAACGAGCCGTCCATCCCGGAACTGAACCCTAATCCGGTGGCGCATCGAGCCACTCGGACCGAAACGATCTGCTGACAGGGCCATCTTGAACGTCGTACTGAAGTTTTCCCCCATCGCTCGGCGCAATCGCTATCGGGGCCGGGCCCGGATGTTGAGAACGGTCGGGGCGCATCTCGCGTCAACGACCACCTGGGCGACGGTGAACACCGAACTCCACCGTGACGTCGCCGACGTCGTCGACCGCACTCCGCGGGTCCACAACGTGACCGATCACCAGGCGGTCTACGAATCGGTAGTGGATCGGACCAGGCCGATCCGGATGTTGGAGATCGGCAGCTTTTACGGTGACTCAGTGCAGGCCTGGCGCGACTACCTGCATCCGGATTCGCTCGTCGTCGGTGTGGACGTCGACTCGAAATTCGTGAAGATCGCCGGGTCGGAGGGGATCCGGGTCCGCATGGTCGGTGCGCAGACCGTTTCCCTGCTGCGCGACGTCGCGGAAGAATTCGGTCCGTTCGACGTCATCCTCGATGCGGGAAGTCAAGCGTGTCATCCCATGGCGGAAAACTTCGGCTGTCTGTTCGAAACGGCGTTGACCAACGACGGGGTGTACGTCGTCGAAGACGTTTGCTGCGATTATTGGACGCTCTACAACAGCTTTTCCCTCGCCGGTCTGGCCAGGGTGTTGAGCGATGTCCTGCACGGGCACTACCAGTTCGCGACCAGCCCGGCCAAATTCCGGGCCGGCCACCTTGTCGTTGTCCGCCGGACAGCCGCGACCTGACGCGAAGCACATACCGACTTCGGTGACTGTGAGAAAGGCCCGCATTTCCATGCTCCATGATGGTCGCCATGGATAGCGGCGCCCACGACATCATCAGCATGCCCCGGGGTGGGCCGGATGCTTCCTGGTTGGACCGGCGGCTGCAGACCGACCGGCTCGAATACCTCGACCGCGACGATGTCGACCACCTCAAGCGCAAGGTGATGAGCGCACTTGACCGCGCCGGAAGGCGACGCTGGATCGGTATCCACGGCAAGTGTGCTCGGATGGTGCTGGACGAGGTGGCCGATGTGCCGTCGCCCAAGATTCTCGAACTCGGCGCCGGGCTCGGCGGGCTGTCGAGCAAGCTACTGGAATCGCATCCCACCGCTGAGGTCACGGTCACCGACATCGATCCCACGTTTGTGGCCGGCGTCGCCGAAAGTGACCTCGGCAGGCATCCGCGCGCCACGGTGCGCGAGATGGACGCCACCGACATCGACGCCCCGCCGGGGTATTACGACCTCGCGGTGTTCGCGTTGTCGTTGCACCACCTGCCGCCCGAGTCGGCGGCCCGGGTGTTCGCGGCGGGGACCAGGGCAGCAAAGAAGCTGTTGATCGTCGACCTGCCGAGGCCGCCTGCGCCGCTGCATCTGATGTTGTTGGCGGTGGTGCTGCCGCTGACCAGGTTGTCGCCGTTACAACACGATGGCTTCATCAGCTCCCTGCGTGCCTACAGTCCGTCGGCGTTGCGGGCGATCGCCCATCATGCCGACCCGGCGATCACCGTCGAGTTCCGGTCCCGACGAGGGTTCGGCCCGACCGTGGCGGTTGCCAGCCGCCGCTGACCCGGTGCTGGCTGACCTGGCGCTGGGCCCGACGCCTCAGCCGAGGATGCCGTTGACGACCGAGATCAGCCCGACCACGGCGAAGATCGTGATCAGCACCTGGCGGCGGTGCGCCAACGCCCAGTCGTGCAGCGGCCGCAGCACCGCAAGGGTTTTCGCAGGGGCGATCAGGTAGCTCACCAGGGTGAGTTCGACCACCGCGAACATCGCGATGACAAAGACGACGACCGCGATGAACTGCGTGGCGACCGCGGCTCCCGACGACACGATCGACGTGACCACGATGAACACCAGCATGGGTGGCGGCAGCCCGCCGAGGCCGAACACGAACGCCACCCACAGCGCGCCGCTCTCCCAGGCATTCTGCAGACGACGGACCAGTCGGCGGAATATCGAGCCGCCCTCGGCCGGCCCGTCCTGCGGGTTTCCGAACGGCGATGTGACGGCGTTCGGCGCGTCCGAATCCCGGTCCAGCACCAGAACCCCAACGTCGCCGGCCGCCGCCGGTACGCGCGCCCGATCACGCATCGAGCGCACGACCAGGAACGTGGCGAACGCGAGCATGAGGACGCCCATACCGAGCTGGATGAACCGGCCCGCCGAGTTCTGGCCGGGCGCGGACATGTCCTCGGAGAAGGTGGACAGTGCCGGGGTCAAGTGCAGCACCAACAGTGGGACCAGCAAGCCGACGAGGTTCACTATCAAGCTGCCCAGCCAATAGGCCAACAGGTTCTGCACCGGCCGCGGCCGCGAGATCATCAGCACGATAACGGCAATGAGCACAGGGTTGACCGCGAACATAAAGGCCAGCGCCAGTAAGGGACCCCACACGGCCCGCAACACTACCGATCGATCACCCCCATGACGTCGCATACGCCGAGAACTCATGGTTCAATGTCGCGGCAGCAACCGACAACCTCGACGTTGCTCCCGATTTATCGTCTTGCCTTTGCCAGGCCGGTCTTAACCGTGGAGGACTTGTGATGAAGCGCGACGCCCGTGTGCTGCGCGCAGCACCCGGGGCGGAGATGCGCGCGTGACCGGCCCGGCACAAGCCGGTAGTGGACGCCCGGTCGTCCTGTTCGTGTTGGGCGCGGCCCGTTCCGGAACGTCGGCGCTGGCGCGGGTGCTGTCCCTGTGTGGGGGAGCGCTCCCGTCGGCGCTGGTCGGCGCCATGCCGGACAATCCGCTGGGCCATTGGGAGCCGCGCGTCGCCAACGTCATCAACGAAAAAATCCTGCGCCGGTTGGGCAGCAGCGGGTTCGATCCGAGCATGCGCATCCAAGAGGAAGGTGCGCTCACCGCCGCCGACAAAGCCGCCGGTGTCGAGGAGATCCGGGCGTTTCTCGCGACGTTGCCCAAGGCGCCGTTCGTGGTCATCAAGGACCCGCGGATATCGCTGCTGACCGACATGTGGTTCGAGGCGGCGCAGCTGGCCGGGTTCGATGTCGCGAACGTGATTGCGGTGCGCCACCCGCAGGAAGTCGTCGCCTCGATTGGGCAGCGCAGCGTGGTCTCCCCGAAACTCTCGAGCGCGTTGTGGCTGAAGGTCAATCTGGTGACCGAGGCGCAGACCCGCGACGCACCTCGCGTGTTCGTCGAGTACGTCAACCTCCTGGAGGACTGGCAGCGGGAAATGCAGCGGGTTTCCTCAGCGCTGGGGATCGACCTCGGCACCCGCGATGAGGCCGCGATCGAGGAGTTCCTCAGACCGACTCTTCGCCACGAGCGACACGGTGGCCCGGCGGTCGACCTGTTCGGCGCCGACTGGATTTCGTCGACCTATGAATCGTTGCGCGCCGCTGCGCGCGACGAACCCTGGGATCCGTCTGCGCTCGACCGCATTCTCGACGCGTACCGGGTCGTCGAGGCCGACTTCCGGGCGGTGTTCGAGGGGTATCAGCACATCGAAAAGGTCAACCGCTACTTCCGGCCGTCCGTCATGAAGATGATCTACGAGGTCCGCGCGATCGCCAACCGTCGAAGAGGGACATGGGCCTAGGTTAAAATCGACTGTCAGTCAACATAACTCGAGTACAAGAAGGTGTCCGGGCGCCCATAGGGCGAACGATTCGGACCGAAATGCGCTGGCTAGAAACGGGTTTCGCGTGCGTGACCCGGGTTGCGCCGATCGCCTGGCCGGGACGGTGTCCTCGCCTTAGGGTGCCGTCGGCAACGCCATGAGCCAGTGTCGCGTCGAATAACCGCTGCCGAGAGATACTCGCGATAACGATTTGCGACAATAGCGCCGGGCTCGCATCTATTCTGCACCTATGAGCCAGAGCCGAAACACGTTGGAGGACCTTATGGTGGGGCGCCGCGCTCCCGTACTGCTCACGAGCGCAGGGGTTGATTCGTGACCCGCGCAGAAAACAGCGGCACGACGCGCCCGGTTGTCCTGTTCGTGATGGGCGCGCCGCGGTCTGGGACGTCGGCGCTGACGCGGGTTCTCTCGCTATGCGGCGCTGCGCTGCCGGCGAAGATGGCCGGCGCCGACCGCAACAATCAGCGTGGCTATTGGGAGCCGCGGGAGTCCATCCATCTCAACAACAAGATCCTGCGTCGCCATGACAGCACCGCGTTCGACCCGAGCTTGCGGTTGCAGGAAGACGGCGCATTCGACGCGGACGAGAAGGCGGCCTGCCTCGCCGAGATCGGGAAGTTTTTCGCCACGTTGCCTGCCGCGCCGCTCGTCATCATCAAGGATGGCCACGTCACGCTGCTGTCCAGCTTGTGGTTCGAGGCCGCGCGGCGCGCCGGGTACGACATCGCGATCGTGATCGCGGTGCGCCACCCACAGGAGTCCATCGCCTCGGGGGCGGCGGCATTCCACATCCCGCCGGAACTCGGTAGCCCCGTGTGGCTGAAATACAGCTTGCTGTCCGAGCGGGTCACGCGCGACCTGCCGCGGGTCTTCGTCGACTACGCCAACCTGATGGACGACTGGCGCCGAGAAGTGAAGCGCATTTCGGTCGCACTCGGGATCGACCTCAATCCCCGGGATGAGGGTGCCGTCGATGACTTCCTCACGCCGGACCTGCACCGCCAGTCACTCACCGGGCCGGTGGAAGAGCCCTTCGGCACGGACTGGTTTTCCGCGGTCGACGAGGCGCTGCACGCTGCGGCGCGCGACGAACCCGTGGACCAGCCCGCACTGGATCGCGTCTTCGAGGGATATCGGACGAGCGAACAGGGTTTCCGGGCGGCTTTCGAGACGTACCAGCGGCTGTACAAGATCAACCGGTTCATTCGGCCGTCTCTTTTGAAGCTGCGTCACGAGATCGTCGCCCTGGCTCACCGGCGGCGCGGGACCTGGGCATAGGCCGCGTTCTGCGGAGTTCTGGTAGCGGCGCCGAGTCCCGTTCATGCGCAACGGCTTCAGGCCGCGCGCTGGCTGGGTGCGGTGGTGTCATCGTCGGGCTGACGCGCCGTCGCAGGTCACCTGCGTCGGTGATCTTGGTTAAGCCGCCAGCGGCGTCATGAAGGTTTGCGGCCGGACACCCTATCGGAGCGACGCCGATGGCCACTGCGCCACCCACGGCCAGAACCACACGCCTGCGCAGAGCAGCTCAGAGTTCGGACGGGCGGGTCGGACTCTGCGGTGGCCATCAATCGGACCGTCACGAAATGCGAGCCCGGCCTCGGCTCGGCCACCCACGTTCGCTCGACGTCCGCGGCTGGAGAACTCACCGCCGTCGCGGCCGCAAAAGCGACGAACTGTGCTGGAGCTACCGACCTTTGGCGCTGGCGCGGCAACGGCTGGTCCAGCACCCCGTGACGTCGCCGCAGACGCGGCCAGCATCTCGCGAGCGATGACCCGCGCCACTGGCGTTGCGAACGAGCCGGAAATGAGAAGTTCTCAATTTGTGTATTTCGCCGGACTGATACGGTCACCCGGTGACTAAGAGCGCCGAGAGCGCGACCCCGGTGCAGCCTACGACAACGCCTCCTTCGACTTCGCTGTGGTCACGCCAGTTCGTCGGCGTGGTTATCGCGATCGGCGGCGTGTTGCTGATGGCGTTCATGGACGGCCCCGTTGCGGTTTACGCGCTTCCTCAGATTCAGGACGAGTTGGGTTTGTCGAACGCTTCGCGCAGCTGGGTGATCACCGCGTACGTGGTGGCGTTCGGGGGCCTGATGCTGCTGGGCGGGCGTCTTGGGGACACCTTCGGCCGCAAACGCGTCTTCATCTCCGGGATTGCCTTGTTCACCCTTGCCTCGGCGTTGTGCGGTTTCGCCTGGGACGGACCGGTCCTGGTGGCGGCGAGGTTCCTGCACGGCGCGGCGGCGGCCATCGTGGCACCGACGGCGATGGCGCTGATCGTGACGACGTTCCCGAAGGGGCCCGTCCGCAACGCGGCCGCGGGTGTGTTCGGCGCGATGAGCGGCGTCGGCGCGGTAGTCGGGTTGGTGGTCGGTCCCGCGCTCACCGAGGTGTCGTGGCGCCTGGCGTTCCTGGTGAACGTGCCGATCGGAATCCTGGTGATCTATCTGGCCATCACCACGCTGCGCGAAACCCAGTCCGAGCGGATGAAGCTGGATGCCAAAGGAGCCGTGCTCGGCACGTTGGCCAGCACCGCCGCGGTTTTCTCCGTTTCGATCGGACCAGAGCAGGGCTGGGATTCGGGGATCACGATCGGTTCAGGTGTGGTGGCGCTGGTCTCGTTCGTGGCGTTCCTCCTGGTGGAGCGCACCGCCGAGAACCCCATCTTGCCGTTCAGCCTGTTCTCGGAGCGCAACCGGCTGGCGATTTACGGGGCGATGTTCCTGGTCGGTGGCGTGAGTTTGACGCTGGCCGTGTTGGTCTCGCTGTATGTGCAGACCATCATGGGCTACAGCCCGCTGCGCGCGGGCATCAGCTTCATCCCATTCGCCGCCGCCACAACCGTCGGGGTGGTGGCCGCGTCGCGGCTGGTCACGTGGTTCCCGCCGCGGGCGGTGGTGGCCACCGGCGCAACTTTCGTGGCGGCTGCGTTGCTGTACGGTTCCACGCTCAACGGCGGCGTGCCGTACTTCCCGAATCTGCTGGTGCCGATCGTCCTCGGCGGCATCGGAATCGGCCTGATCAACGTCCCGCTCACCCTGTCGTTGGTCGCCAGCGTCGGCTTCGACCGGATCGGGCCCGCGTCAGCGGTGGCGCTGATGCTGCAGACCCTCGGCGGACCCCTTGTGCTGGTCATCGTTCAGGCCGCGGTCACAGTGCGCACGCTGCACTTGGGCGGGACCAGCGGGCCGCCGGAGTTCATGAACGCCGCGCAGTTGGGGGCGTTGGACCAAGGGTTGACCTATGGCCTGTTGTGGCTGGTCGGGGCGGTCGTACTGCTCGGGGTGGCGGCACTGTTCATCGGCTACACCGCGCAGGACGTGGCGCGGGTGCAGGAAGCCAGGAAGACCGCCAACGAGACCGAGGACGCCTAGCGCGGTTGGGATGGTTTGCAGCGCCTGGCTCGGTCGGATGACGACGTCGGGCGGATGAGAGTTCGGTCCCCGGGTCCGAAACTCAACGCGCGCACCGCAGTTCCGAACCGCAGTCGAGATGTCACGTTTGCCAAAACTCTGGATCCCAAGTCAATACCGCGGGTATCGCGTTATGCTGCCGGACGGCTGAGTCGGGGGCGCGGGCGCCCGGGCACATCGGATCAGATTCCACGGGAAGCAAAGGTTGTAATCGGCGATGAAGTTTGTGTTGTCGTTCTACGGGACTCGTGGCGATGTTGAACCCGGCGTCGCGGTAGGCCGTGAGTTGGTGCGCCGCGGGCACGACGTGTGCATGGCCGTCTCACCCGATCTGGTCGGCTTCGCCGAGTCGGCCGGGCCCGCGGCGGTCCCCTGCGGGCCCGATGTGCGGGTATGGCAGGACGTGAACCGCGACTTCTGGGCCCGATTCCTGCGCAAGTTCTGGCGGAACTTCTGGCGTGTCGGCGAGCTCAAGGACCTGCTGCGCGAGGACTGGCGGCTGTTGGCCCAATGCTGGGATGACGTCAGCACGACGCTGCTGACGCACGCCAAGGACGCCGACCTGCTGTTCACCGGCGTGCTCGGCGAGGAGGCCGCAGGCAACGTCGCAGAGCATTACGGCATCCCGTTGGCCACGCTGCACGTATTTCCGATCCGCGCCAACGGACAACTCGTTCCGGGCTTGCCTGCCAGGGTGGGTCGGTCGGTGATGCGGACGTCGGAATGGTTGGGCTGGCCGCTGATGAAGAAACTCGACGACAAGCAGCGTCGTGAACTGGGCTTGCCGAAGGCCACGGGCCCCTCGCCGTGGCGGATCGCCGAACGCGGATCGTTGGAGATTCAGGCCTACGATCCGGTGTGCTTTCCGGGGCTCGCCGATGAATGGGCGGAATGGGATGGCCGACGACCGTTTGTCGGCGCGTTGACGATGGGCCTTGCGGGGGAGGCCGACGACGAGGTCGCCTCATGGATCGCCGCGGGAACACCGCCGATTTGCTTCGGCTTCGGCAGCATGCCGGTGGAATCTGCCGCCGACACCCTCGCCATGATCAGCGGGGCGTGTGCGCAACTGGGCGAACGGGCGTTGGTGTGCGCTGGATCCAGCGACTTCAGCCACGTCCCGGATTTCGAGAACGTCAAGGTTGTCGGCACGATGAACTACTCGGCGGCGTTTCCCGCGTGCCGCGCGGTGGTGCACCACGGCGGTGCGGGCACCACGGCCGCGAGCCTGCGCGCCGGGGTACCCACGCTGGTGCTGTCCACCGACCTCGATCAGACGCTGTGGGGGGCTCGGGTCAAGAAGCTGAAGGTGGGCACCGCTCGGCGGCTTTCGGCCACCACCGAGAAGTCGCTGGTCGCAGATCTGCGCACGATTCTGCAGCCTGAATATGTGGCTCGGGCCCGCGAGGTCGGCGCCAAGATGCTGCAACCCGCCGAAAGTGTCGCGGCCGCTGCCGATCTCCTGGAAGCCTTCGCCCGCGTCAAGCATGCCGCCTGAGTGCGCAGGCGGCCGCCAGGTTCTGCGATGAAATTTGTGCTGGCAAGCTACGGAAGCCGCGGTGACATCGAACCGTTGGTTGCCGTTGGCCGCGAGTTGTTACGCCGCGGGCATGAGGTGCAGATGGCTGTGCCGCCCGACCTGATCGGCTTTGCGGAGGCCGCAGGCCCGAGCGCGGTCGCGTACGGACCAGATCTTCAGGCCGTGCTCGACGCGCACCGCGTCTTCTGGACCCATTTCTTCCGCCGGTTCTGGAAAGTGCGAGAACTGGTCGAACATCGGCGCGAAGTGGTGGAGCCCTTCCTGCAGTGCTGGAAGGACATCATCGCGACGCTGACGTCGCTTGCCGAGGACGCCGACCTGCTGTTCACCGGGGTGAACTTCGAGGACGCCGCGGGCAACGTCGCCGAGTACTACGACATCCCGTTGGCCACCCTGCATATGTTTCCGTTGCGGGCCAACGGAAAGTTCGTGCCATTTCTGCCTGCGCCGCTGGGTCGTCTGGCCATGAAGGCCGGCGAGTGGTTGGCGTGGCGCAAGGCGAAGAAGGTCGAAGGTGTACAGCGCGGTGAACTGGCCCTTCCGAAGGCCACCGCACCGTCGCCGTGGCGGCTCACCGAACGCGGCTGCCTGGAAATCCAGGCCTACGACGAGGTTTGCTTTTCCGGGCTGGCGCGCGAATGGGCGGAGTGGGCGGATCAGCGTCCGTTCGTCGGCGCCCTGACTCTGGATCTGCCCACCGACGCCGATGACGAGGTCGCATCGTGGATCGCGGCGGGCACACCGCCGATCTTCTTCGGCTTCGGCAGCTTGTCGGTCGATTCCGGCACCGAGACGCTCGCGATGATCAGCGCGGCCTGCGCTCAGTTGGGCGAACGGGCGTTGGTGTGTTCGGCCGGAACTGAGTTCAGCCAGGCGCCCGGCGGCGAACACGTCAAGGTGGTGACCGCGATGAACTACGCGGCGGCGTTTCCCGCCTGCCGCGCGGTCGTACACCACGGTGGCACCGGCACGACTGCCGCGGGGCTGCGCGCCGGGGTGCCCGCGTTGATCCTTTCGACCGACCTTGACCAGACGCTATGGGGAACGCGCATCAAGCGGCTCAAAGTCGGTACCGCCCGCCGCTTTTCGGGGACGAACGAGAAAACGCTGATCTCTGACCTGCGCACGATTCTCGAGCCTCAGTACGCGGCCCGGGCCCGCGAGGTGGCCGCTCGAATGACCAAGCCTGCCGAAAGCGTCGCCACCGTCGCCGATCTCGTGGAGAAGCTCGCCGAGCGAGGTCAGCGGCGCTGAGCGCCGCGTAGCGGTCCGCTGGCGTCGGCGGACAAACCGTTTCCGTTCGCGTGGGACCCGTGCTACTGCCGCCGCGAGTCGCTCGGCGACGTGGTGTCCGCGGTGTCGACCGGGCACCGCGATGCCGACGCACCCTGCGGGTCCGACGCGACATCCCTTAACCCGCGGACGGTGATGCGCGCGCCACGGTGCGGCACGAACGTGACGTGCTTCAGCTTCTGCTTCTCGTCGGGCTCCGTGGTGGTGCACAACTCGACCCGGCGCAGGATCTCGCGGAGCACCACGTGCGTCTCGACCATCGCGAAAGTGGCGCCGAGGCAGCGGCGGCTGCCGCCGCCGAACGGCAGGTAGGTGGTCGGAGTGAACGATGAGCCGACCATTCGGTCCGGGTCGAACTTTTCCGGATCCGGGTACACCTCAGCGTTGGCGTGCGCGAGCCCGATCGACACGTCCACCGCGACGCCGGCAGGCAGGAGGTAGCCGCCGACCTCGGTCGGTTCGGTCAGGACGCGTCCGGAGCTGAAGATCACCGGACGGATCCGCAATGTCTCCCGCACCACCGCGTCGAGGTACTCGTCACCGGCCGGATCGCCGGCGGCGCTGGCATCCGCGGCCTGCACGGCCTTGGCCAGCGTGGCAGGGTGTCGGGTGAGCCGCTCCAGCGCCCAGGCCAGCGACGTCGCGGTGGTCTCGTGCCCGGCCAGGATCAGCGTGAGTAGCTGGTCGCGCAGTTCGCGGTCGTCCATAGTGCGGCCGTCGTCGTCGGCGGCGCGGACCAGCACGGCCAGCGAATCGGTGCGTTTGGCCAGGTCCGGATCGGCGCGCCGATCGGCGATCTCGGCGTAGAGCAGCGCGTCGACCTCGGCGAACCGCCGGCGCAGCGCTCGCCACGGCCGCAAGCGCTGCAGGTTCGGCTTCGCAACGGCCAACGTCTCCCACGGGGTCAGATAGAGCAGCCGCGGCACCACCTCGCGGAGTGCGGCCAGCCGCGTCGGCTCCGTGGCGCCGACGACAGTCCGCAGGATCACTTCCAGCGCGATCTCGGCTGTCTTTTCCGCCGCAGGAAAACTGTTGCCCACCGGCCAGGTGGCGATGTTTGCCGCGGCGATCTCGACCATTGGGCCTGCCTGGTGCGCAACAGCGTCGCGGAGAAACGCCGGCATCATGAGGCGACGCCGGTCGCGGTGTTCGTCTTCGTCGATGACGAACAACGAGCTGTCGCCGAGCACCCCCCGCAAGATCTGGTGGCCTTCACCGCCGTGAAACACGCGGGGATCACCGACGAACACCGTCTTGATGGCCTCAGGATCCACAACGTAAACGACCGTGCCCACCATCGGATGGCGCAGCGTGAATATGTCGCCGTAGCGCCGTTGACATGCGGTTAGATAGTCCAACCCGTGGCGCAACATCATCACCGACTGCGCCAGCATGGGAAGCCGAGGGCCTGGTGGTAGGCCTGTTTGCACGGTTTCGCTCATCTGCGGTCCTAGCTACTAGACGGTGTGACAGCCAACCCACCGACGGCCTCTAGCTGCAACTGATGCGGACCTGCCGGTACTTCCTGCGAGCCGGATCCACTGGTGCTGAACAGGAGGCTGCGGTGATTTCCAACATAACGAGTATGGAACTGAACGTACATGCCTCGGTGGTCGGCCATATTGTCCAGGACAGCTCGGCGCGGTTGAAAGGTCACGCCGTCGTCCCGGTCAGCGTTGCGGCGATAATCGACGAAATAAACGAAATAAGTGGTACCGCAGCCGATTTGGCTGACGCTGAGCTGCTGCTGCGGCGGTCGATCGAGGCTGGTTGACATCACTGGCGTCAAACTCTAGTCCAGGCTGCTGATGGGACGCCGCCGGGCTTGGGTCGGGCTCTGGTGAGCGCCACGCCGGCAGACGTCCGGGTTGTTTCGCGGTGTGGACCGCCCGGATATCCGGGGTGTTCGGCTTGCTGATAACCTTTCGAGCCGAAAGTCACGTCTGAGCGCCCCACCAATCGCGAAGGGTTTACGGCTGTTCTGAGGACTGAACCAGTGCCTTCCGGAAGGCCGGGCCGCACTTGGCCACCCGACGAATGAACGTTCGAGGACACAGAAGCCTATGACCGCCCCCGCCCATACCGCGCGGCATGCAATAGCAAAAGCGCACGATGTCACCAAAATCGCGGATGAACGACGGCCGACCGCAGCCGCAGTGAGCCGTTCAAGCGGCACCTACCACGACCTTCGTGAAGACCTTCGTGAACCTTCTCGATTTAGGGCATTGTCGGTCTGAGTACGGCAATCCCGGGCGGCGCGCCTCGTTACTGAAATGCGACGTAGTTAACATCTGGAATTTTCCTGAAACCACGAACCGAGTACGTTGCCCTCCGTTAGGTTTAGAACATGTTCCACTTATGTCGACTAGATGGCCTGGAGAACTGTTGAGCATCAATCCTTTCGACGACGACAAGGGCAGCTTTCTTGTGTTGGTCAACGATGAGGAGCAACATAGCCTGTGGCCGGCGTTCGCCGACGTTCCAGCCGGGTGGCGGGTCGTCTACGGCGAAGCGGACCGCGCCTCATGTCTGGACTACATAGAGCAAAACTGGCCCGATATTCGACCGAAGAGTCTGCGTGAGAGGTTGGCACAGGGCAGGACTATTGATAAGTAAACGGCGGAGGCAGTCCGATGGAGAGGCATAACGGGACACTTCCGCTCACGCGAGGCCAGCTGGATATTTGGCTTGCCCAGGAAACCGGACGGTCCGGTGTCAAGTGGCAGCTGGGAATGCTTGGGCTGATCGAAGGCCCGATCGAGCATGATTTGCTGGAGCGGGCAGTCCGTCATGTGGTAGGCGAGGCCGAACCGCTCCGAGCTGCGTTTTTCGAGGTCGACGGCGAAGTTGTCCAGCGGCTCGTGGATTATCCAGACACCGAGCTGGCGTACTACGACCTCACGAGCTCATCGGATCCGGCCCGCGACGCGTACCGCACGGCGTCATCGATTCAACATACGGTGATGCCGCTAAGTGGTCCCCTTTTCAAATTTGCATTATTTCAGACGCGGCCCGACCAATTCTATTTCTTCGTCTGCTGCCACCACATAGTTATCGACGGAATTGGCATGGGCATTGTCTGCCATCGAATTGCCGCGGTTTATTCTGCGATGGCGACTGGCGCACCGATTCCGCCTCCTATATTCGGATCGCTGAGCAGCCTCATCGATTGTGAATTGGAATACGAAGGCTCCGAGGATTACGCCGACGACCAAGCCTATTGGGCAAACAACATTCCCCTGGAGACCCAGACCCCCTACGGTCCGGTGCCCAGCGCCGCGAGCCCGGCCAAAGAGTACGAACCCTCGCCGCCCGTCCAGCTGGACCCCACCGTGGTTGCCAGGACCCGCGAGTTGTCGCACGCCTTGGGGGTGCGCCGGGCATCGGTGATCGCTGCGGCATGCGCTCTGCTCGTGCACGGAGAAATCGGCGGTTCGGAGGTCGTTCTCGATTTTCCCGTGAGCAGGCGGGTACGCCCGGAAGCGTTGATGGTGCCGGGAATGATTTCCGGTGTCGTGCCGCTGGTGTTGAAAGTTTCGCCGCACACCTCGGTTGCCGAGTTTTGTGAACATGTCGACAAGCGGATACAAGAAGCGCTGCGACATCAGCGGTTCCCGGCCCGCGCTATTGAGAACAAGGCGCGTTTCCAGGGCGCCGGCCAGCCGTCGACCAGGGCGGTCATCAATTTCATTCCGACCACTCGATTGGCGGATTTCGCCGGTGCCGCCGGATCGGGGACGGTGACCCATACCGGCCTGGTGGACCAGTTCGGGTTGGTGATCATCAGAAACGACGAAGAGCTTTTCCTCAGCACATCGGGAGTCGGGGAATTGTTCGCCGATTGCGATGCTCGCGACCTAGCGGACCGGTTCGAACGCGTGATGATGGCGATGACCGCCGACCAATCGCGCCCCCTGTCGACGATGGATGTTCGCGAGCAGGACGAACAACCCCTCCTGGACGAGTGGGGTAACCGCGCGGCGTTGACGGGCCCGGCTTCGGCCTCAGCGGCAAGCTCGATCCCGGAGTTGTTCGCCGAGCAGGTACTTCGAGATCCAGGTGCGCCTGCGGTGAGTTGCGGTACCAGGGTGTTGAGCTACCGGCAGCTGGATGAGGCTTCAGATCGCTTGGCACGGTTGCTGATTCGTCGCGGTGTGGCGCCCGGCCAGCGGGTCGGGTTGGTGTTTCCGCGTTCGGCCGGGGCGATCGTGGCGATCCTGGGTGTGCTCAAGACCGGCGCGGCATATGTGCCGATCGATCCGGCGGTGCCTGATGCGCGGTTGGATTTCGTGCTCGGTGATGCCGGGCCGCAGGTGGTGGTCACGACCGGTGAGTTGGTCGATCGCTTCGCCGGGCGCGGGTTGGTGGTTGTCGAGATCGGTGAGATCGAGGACGAAGCCACGGCCGCAGCGGCGTTGCCCCGGGTCAGCGCCGACGACGTGGCGTATCTGATCTATACCTCGGGCACCACGGGCACACCCAAGGGTGTGGCGATTCCGCATCGCAATGTCACCCGGCTGCTGAGCGCGATCGACGCGCGCATGCCGTTGTCGGCGGATCTGGTGTGGGCGCAGAGTCATTCGTTGGCGTTCGACTTCTCGGTGTGGGAGATCTTCGGGGCGTTGCTGCGCGGGGGCCGGGTGGTGGTGGTGCCCGAGTCGGTGGCGCGTTCCCCCGAGGAGTTCCATACGTTGTTGGTGGCTGAGCGGGTCAGTGTGCTCAGCCAGACACCGTCGGCGTTCTACGCGCTCGCTCCCGAGCTGGGATCTGACCTCGCGCTGGAGGCGGTGGTGTTCGGTGGGGAGGCGCTGGAGCCGGCGCGGCTGAAGGGCTGGCTGGATGCCCAGTCGGATGCGCCGCGGTTGATCAACATGTACGGGATCACCGAGACCACGGTGCACGCGTCGTTCCGCGAGGTCGGCGCCGGTGACGTCGACGATGTGGTCAGCCCGATCGGGGGGCCGCTGGCCGATCTGGCGTTTTTCGTGCTCGACGCCTGGTTGCGGCCGGTGTCAGCGGGTGTGGTCGGTGAGTTGTACGTGGCCGGGGCCGGTGTGGGTTACGGCTATGTGGGCCGCGCTGCGCTGACCTCGTCGCGGTTTGTGGCGTGTCCGTTCGGGCCGGCGGGGGCGCGGATGTATCGCACCGGGGATCTGGTGGCCTGGGGTTCCGACGGGCAGCTGCAGTATCTGGGCCGCGCTGATGAGCAGGTCAAGATCCGCGGGTATCGCATCGAGCTGGGGGAGATCCAGGCGGCGCTGGCCGCACTCGACGGCGTCGAGCAGGCGGCCGTGATCGTTCGTGAGGACCGCCCCGGTGACAAGCGGCTGGTGGGTTACATCACCGGTACCGCCGATCCTGGGGCAGCCCGTGTCGCGCTTGGCGACCAGTTGCCCGGCTACATGGTGCCGTCGGCGGTGGTGGCGTTGGCGGCGTTGCCGTTGACCGTCAACGGCAAGCTCGACAAGCGCGCGCTGCCGGCCCCGGAGTTCTCCGACGGTGCGCACTACCGCGCCCCGGCCAACGCCACCGAAGAGATCCTGGCCGGCATCTACGCCCAAGTCCTGGGCCTGGACCGGGTCGGCGTCGACGACTCCTTCTTCGACCTCGGCGGCGACAGCATCCTGTCGATGCAGGTCGCCTCGCGCGCCCGCGCCGCGGGCCTGGTGTGCCGCCCGCGCGACGTGTTCGTCGAGCAGACGGTGGCCCGGCTGGCCCGGGTGGTCGGGGTAGCCGACAGCGTCGCCGACGTGATCGACGAGGGCGTCGGGCCGGTGGTGCCCACCCCGATCATCCGGTGGTTGCAGGCCGCCGACGGCCCGGTCGACGAGTTCAACCAGACGGTGTTGCTGCATGCTCCCGCGGGCACCACCGAGGACGATGTGACCGCGGTGCTGCAGGCGGTGTTGGACCGGCATGCCATGCTGCGGTTGCGCGTGGGCGACGACGGCGCCGGCGGGTGGTCGTTGTCTGTGCCAGAGGCTGGTTCGGTGCGCGCCGGTGAGTGTGTGCAGTCGGTGGATGCGCTGAGCGATGCGGCGTTGGTGGGGGCGCGGTCGCGGTTGAACCCCGCTGAGGGGGTGATGGTCAGCGCGTTGTGGGTGCCCGACAGCGGTGAGTTGGCGTTGATCATCCATCACCTGGCCGTCGACGGGGTGTCCTGGCGAATCCTGTTGGAGGACTTCAACATCGCCTGGGCGCAACTCCGTGCCGGAGACTCCGTCGCGCTGCCGCCTGCGGGGACGTCGTTTGCGCGGTGGGCTCGACTGCTGGCCGAGCACGCCCGACGCCCCGACGTGCAGCAGTTGGCGCGGATCTGGGAGCAGGTGGCTGCGGTGCCGCCGGCCCTGCCCGCGCCGCGGCCCGAGGTCGACACGTATGTGCACGCCGGGCGGTACTCGGCGGAGTTGGATCCGGAAGCCACCCGGATGCTGCTCGGTGAGGTCCCTGCGGCGTTTCATGCCGGGACACAAGACATTCTGTTGATCGCGTTCGGCCTCGCGGTCGCCGAATTCGTCGGCGCCGGCGGCGCGCCGGTCGCCGTCGACGTGGAAGGCCACGGCCGCCACGAGGACCTGGCGGGTCTGGACGCCGGGGTGGATCTGTCGCGCACGGTGGGCTGGTTCACCGCGAAGTATCCGGTGGCCCTGAAAACCGCAGCGCTGCCCTGGAACCAGGTGCGCGCTGGTGACGCGGCGTTGGGCGGTGTGGTCAAGAACGCCAAGGAACAGCTTCGGGCGCTGCCCGACGGGTTGACCTATGGTCTGCTGCGCTACCTGAACCCCGATGCCGGCCTGGACGCGCAGGACCCCACGATCGCTTTCAATTACCTTGGGCGCCTTGGCGGCCCATCCGGTGACGGGTGGCAGATCTCTCCGGACGGGCTGTCGCTGGCCGGTGTCGCCGCAGCGCTGCCGCTCGCCCTGATGCATACCGTGGAGCTCAACGCGGCCACCCTCGACACGGACGCCGGGCCGCGCCTGCGGGCCGACTGGACGTGGGCGCCTTCGGCGTTGGACGCAGAGCAGATCTCCCGGCTGAGCCGGTTGTGGTTCGAGGCGCTGGAAGGCATCTGCGCGCATGTGCGCGGCGGCGGCGGCGGGTTGACACCGTCGGATATCGCGCCAGCGCGGTTGACGCAGCAGCAGATCGACGAGCTGCAGAGCCACGGTCCGGTCGCCGACGTGCTGCCGCTGACCCCGCTGCAGCAGGGCCTGCTGTATCACGCCAGCACCGCACAGGCCGGCGACCTGTATGCGATGCAGCTCGACATCGAGCTTCGCGGCCCGCTCGACGTGCAGCGGCTGCGCGATGCCGTGCAGGCTGTGGTCGACCGGCATCCACATCTGGCCGCCCAGTTCAGCGAACAGTTCGACGAGCCGGTGCAGATCATCCCGGCCCATCCCACGGTGCCGTGGCGGTACGTCGAATCGGACCCCGACGGCGACGCCGACGCGCAGGTTCAGCGGCTGTGCGTCGACGAGCGCGCCGCCGTCTGCCACCTCGCCGACCAACCCGCCCTCCGGGCCGCCCTGATCCGCATCGCGCCCGACCGGCACCGGTTCCTGCTCACCACGCACCACATCGTGCTCGACGGCTGGTCGATGCCGATCCTGCTGCAGGAGATCTTCGCCGGCTTCAGCAGACAACGACTGCCCGCGGCCGCGCCGTACCGCAGCTTCATCACCTGGTTGGCTGACCGGGACCTCGATGCCGCGCGTGCGGCATGGCGGGAGGTGCTGGCCGGGTTCGAGACCCCGACACTGGTGGGTCCGCCCGACAAAGTGGGGGCCGGACCGCGCGGCATCGAATCGTTCCAGGTGTCCGAGGACATCACGCAGGCGCTCGGCGAGCTCGCCCGGTCCTGCCACACCACCGTCAACATCGTGTTACAGACCGCGTTCGCACGGCTGCTGTGTTCGCTGACCGGTCAGCACGACATAGCTTTCGGCACAACGGTTTCGGGTCGGCCGACCGACGTGCTCGGCGCGGAATCGATGGTGGGTCTGCTGATCAACACGGTGCCGGTGCGCGCGACCTTCACGCCCAACACCACCACCGAAGACCTGCTGAGGGATCTGCAAAGCGGCCACAACGACACGCTCGAGCACCAGCACCTCGCGCTGAACGAGATCCACCACATCAGCGGCCACGACCGACTCTTCGACACGCTGTTCGTGTTCGAGAACTACCCGATCGACACCGCTGCGCCGTTGGGTGCCGACGGCTTGCAGGCGGCGAACTTCAACTTCCGCGAAACCAACCATTACCCGCTGGCCGTCCAAGCAATGCCGGGCCGCGAACTGAGCCTGCGCGTCGAGTACGACACCGAGGTGTTCGACGCCCAGAGCATCGATGCGCTGGTGGAGCGGTTCAAGCGCGTCCTGGTGGCCATGGCCGCCGACCCCAAACAGCGGCTGTCGGCGGTGGATCTGCTCGATGAGGCCGAATATGCGCGCCTCGACACGTGGGGCAAGCGGGACGCGTTGACCGGGCCGGCGAGCGCGGTCGAGCCCGTCCCCGCCTTGTTCGCCGCCCAGGTGGCGCGCACACCCGACGCGGTGGCGGTGACCTTCGACGGACGGTCGATGACGTACGCCGAACTCGATGATGCGGCTAACCGGTTGGCGCACCTGCTGTCTCGTCGCGGCGCCGGCCCCGGCGAGGTGGTGGCGCTGCTGCTGCCCCGGTCCGCCGACGCGATCGTGGCCATTCTGGCCGTGCTGAAAACCGGGGCCGCTTACCTGCCGATCGACCCCGCGCTGCCGGTGGCGCGCATCGGCTTCATGCTGGCCGACGCCACCCCGATCGCCGCGGTCACCAAAGCCGAGCTGGCCGGGCGGTTCGACGACTTCGACGTGACGGTCATCGACGTCGGCGATCTGGAAGCCGCTTCGGTGGACATCGCACCCGGCGCGACGCTGCCGGGCCCGACCGCCGACGACATCGCCTACATCATCTATACCTCGGGTACCACAGGCGTGCCCAAAGGCGTTGCCATACCGCACCGCAACGTGCCGGGGCTGTTTGGTGTGCTCGGCGGTCACGTGTCATCGGGACCGGGCCGGGTCTGGACTCAGTGGCACTCGTACAGCTTCGACGTCTCGGTGTGGGAGATCTTCGGCGCGCTGTTGCACGGGGCGCGGCTGCTGGTGGTGTCTGAACAGGTCGCCGCATCGCCGGAGGACTTCCACGCGCTGCTCGTCGCCGAAGGCGTCGACGTGTTGAGCCAGACCCCGTCGGCGGTCGGCATGCTATCGCCGCAGGGTCTGGAGTCCGCCGCGTTGGTGGTGGCCGGGGAGGCCTGCTCGGCCGAACTCGTCGACCGGTGGGCGGCACCCGGGCGCGTGATGATCAACGCCTACGGTCCGACCGAGGCCACGGTGTACGCGTCGATCAGCGCGCCGCTGACGGCGCAGTCACCGGACTCGGTGGTGCCGATCGGTGCGCCGGTGACCGGAGCGGCGTTGTTCGTGCTGGACGCGTGGTTGCGTCCGGTTCCGCCAGGCGCGGTCGGTGAGTTGTACGTGGCGGGTCGCGGTGTGGCCGTCGGGTATGTGGGCCGGGCCGGGTTGACGTCGTCACGGTTCGTGGCCTGTCCGTTCGGTGAACCCGGTGCACGCATGTACCGCACCGGCGATCTGGTGCGGTGGGGCGCCGACGGGCAGGTGCAATACCTCGGTCGCGCCGACGAACAGGTCAAGATCCGCGGCTACCGCATCGAGCTCGGTGAAATCCAGGCCGCCCTGGCCGCTTTGGACGGCGTCGAGCAGGCCGTCGTGATCGCGCGTGAGGCTCGCCCCGGCGACAAGCATCTGGTCGGCTACATCACCGGCACCGCCGACCCGGCGAAAGCCCGTGCCGCACTTGCCGAACGCCTGCCCGGCTACATGGTTCCCGCGGCGGTCATGGTGATCGACGCGGTGCCACTGACAGTCAACGGCAAACTCGACGCCCGCGCCTTGCCGGCACCTGACTACGACAGCGACTCCTATCGCGCGCCGGCCAACCCGGTCGAGGAGATCCTGGCCGGCATCTTCGCTCACGTCCTCGCGCTCGAGCGGGTCGGTGTCGACGACTCGTTCTTCGACCTGGGTGGGGACTCGCTCTCGGCGATGCGCCTGGTCGCCGCGGTCAACAAGACGCTGGACGCCGGCATCGCGGTGCGCGCGCTGTTCGACGCGCCGACGGTGGCCCAACTGGCCCCGCGTATCGGCGGGGCCGAGGCGCAGTTGGAGCCGTTGGTGGCCGGGGAGCGGCCCGCGACGGTCCCGTTGTCGTTCGCCCAGTCCCGGTTGTGGTTCCTCGATCAACTGCAGGGACCCTCCCCGGTCTACAACATGACGACCGCGTTCCAGATCAGCGGCGCGCTGAATGTCGACGCGCTGGGCGCCGCGCTCACCGACGTGGTGGCCCGCCACGAAAGCCTGCGTACCCTGTTCACCGCGCCCGACGGCGTCCCACAGCAGGTGGTGATCGACGCCGAACGCGCCGAGTTGGGCTGGGAGGTCATCGACGCGACCGGGTGGACGTCCAGCCGGCTCCGTGAGGCCATCGACGCGGCTTCGCGATACGCCTTCAACCTGGCCGCGGAGATTCCGTTGCGGGCCAAGCTTTTCCGGCTGTCCGACGAGGAACACGTGCTGGCGGCGGTGGTGCATCACATCGCGGCCGACGGCTGGTCGCTGACCCCGCTGGTGGCCGACCTGGGGGTGGCCTACGGCGATCGGTGTGCCGGGCAGGCCCCCGGCTGGGCGCCGCTGGCGGTGCAGTACGTCGATTACACGCTGTGGCAGCGCGCGCAGTTCGGTGATCTCGACGACGACACCAGCCGGATCGCCACGCAGCTGGCGTACTGGGAAGACGCGCTGGCCGGGATGCCCGAACGCATTGCGCTGCCCACCGATCGGCCCTACCCGCTGGTGGCCGATCAGCGGGGCGCCAAGGTCACGGTGGATTGGCCCGCCGAACTGCAGCAGCAGATCGCCCGGGTGGCTCGTGAGCACAACGCGACCAACTTCATGGTCCTGCAGGCCGCGTTGGGGGTACTGCTCTCGAAGCTCAGCGGAAACTCTGATGTGGCAGTGGGTTTCCCGATCGCCGGGCGCCGTGACCCCGCACTCGACGAGTTGATCGGGTTCTTCGTCAACACGTTGGTGCTGCGCGTCGACCTGACCGGTGACCCCACGGTGTCGGAGGTGTTGGACCAGGTGCGGGCGCGCAGCCTGGCCGCCTACGAGCATCAGGACGTGCCGTTCGAGGTGCTCGTTGAGCGGCTCAACCCGACCCGCTCGTTGACCCACCATCCGTTGGTTCAGGTGGCGCTGGCGTGGCAGAACGTCGCGGGCAGCGAGATCAACGACCCCGCCGCAGAATTCACGTTGGCCGATCTGCAGGTCACCCCGATGCCGGTGGACACCCACACCGCTCGGATGGATCTGAACTTCTCACTGGCCGAACGCCACACGCAGGACGGCGAACCGGCCGGGATCACCGGCACGGTGGAATTCCGCACCGACGTGTTCGACGCCGACACCATCGACACGCTGATCGCGCGGCTCCAGCGGGTCCTGGCGGCGATGACGTCGGACCCGACCGCACGTCTGTCGTCGGTAACCGTGCTCGACGAGGACGAACACGCGCGCCTCGCGGCGATCGGCAACCTCGCGACGCTCACCCGGCCCGCAAGCACGGCGGTATCGATGCCGGCGTTGTTCGCCGAGCATGTGGCGCGCACGCCCGATGCCGTGGCGGTCACCTGCGGCGCGCGCTCGTGGACCTACCGCGAACTGGATGCGGCGGCAAACCGGTTGGCGCACAAGCTGGTCGGGCACGGCGCCGGTCCGGGGCAGTGCGTGGCACTGTTGTTCAACCGATCCGCCGAAGCGATCGTGACGATGCTGGCGGTGCTCAAGACCGGTGCAGCGTATCTGCCGATCGACGCCGCGGTGCCCGCCGAGCGCGTCGAGTTCATGATCACCGATGCCGCGCCGATCGCCGCGGTCACCACCACCGAACTGGCCGGCCGACTGGCAGGGCTCGGGTTGACGATCATCGACGTCGGTGATGTCGAACCGTCAGCGGCCGACGCAGATTCCGGCCGTGCACTCGCGGGACCGACCCCGGACGACATCGCCTACCTGATCTACACGTCGGGCACCACCGGCGTACCCAAGGGCGTGGCGATCACCCACCACAACGTCACCCAGCTGCTGGAGTCGCTCGACGTCGCACTGCCGCCGGCGGGCGTGTGGCCGCAATGCCACTCATTGGCCTTCGACGTTTCGGTGTGGGAGGTTTTCGGCCCGTTGCTGCGCGGCGGGCGAGTGGTCGTGGTGCCCGAGGACGTGGCGGGATCACCAGAGGACTTCCACGCCCTGCTGGTGCGCGAAGAGGTCACCGTGCTCACCCAGACACCCTCCGCGGTAAGGGTTTTACCGCGTGCGGGTCTGGAATCGGCGGTGTTGGTCGTGGTCGGGGAAGCCTGCCCGCCCGAGGTCGTGGATCAGTGGGCACCCGGGCGGGTGATGATCAACGCCTACGGCCCGACCGAGACGACGATGTGTGTGGCGATCAGCGCGCCGCTGACCCCGGGGCTGGGTGTGCCGATCGGCTCGCCGGTGCCGAAGGCGGCGCTGTTCGTGCTCGACGAGTGGCTGCGCCCGGTGCCAGAAGGCGTCATCGGCGAACTGTATGTGGCCGGTGACGGTGTCGGCGCCGGATACCTCGGCCGGGCGGGGCTGACCGCATCGCGGTTCGTGGCGTGCCCGTTCGGTGGTCCGCAGGCACCTGGAAAGCGGATGTATCGCACCGGGGACCTGGTGTGCTGGCGCCCCGACGGGCAGCTGCAATACCTGGGCCGCGCCGATGAGCAGGTCAAGATCCGCGGGTATCGCATCGAGCTCGGCGAGATCCAGGCCGCGCTGGCCGCACTCGACGGCGTCGAGCAGGCGGCCGTGATCGCCCGCGAGGACCGCCCCGGTGACAAACGGCTGGTGGGTTACATCACCGGCACCGCCGACCCGACCGCACTTCGTGCCCAACTGGGGGAGCGGTTGCCCGGCTACATGGTGCCCACCGCGGTGGTGGTGCTGGACGCGTTGCCGTTGACCGTCAATGGCAAGCTCGACACCCGCGCCCTGCCCGCCCCCGACTACGGCGACGGAGATCGGTACCGCGCACCCACCGACGCCGTCGAAGAGGTGCTGGCCGGCATCTACGCCCAAGTCCTGGGCCTGGACCGGGTCGGCGTCGACGACTCCTTCTTCGACCTCGGCGGCGACAGCATCCTGTCGATGCAGGTGGTCGCCCGCGCCCGCGCCGCGGGCCTGGTGTGCCGCCCGCGCGACGTGTTCGTCGAGCAGACCGTGGCACGGCTGGCCCGGGTCGCCGGCGCGTCCCACATGGGCGGCCCGATCGACAACGGGATCGGGCCGGTGGTGCCCACCCCGATCATCCGGTGGTTGCAGGCCGCCGACGGCCCGGTCGACGAGTTCAACCAGACGGTGTTGCTGCAGGCTCCCGCGGGCACCACCGAGGACGATGTGACCGCGGTGCTTCAGGCGGTGTTGGACCGGCATGCCATGCTGCGGTTGCGCGTGGGCGACGACGGCGCCGGCGGGTGGTCGTTGTCTGTGCCAGAGGCTGATTCGGTGCGCGCCGGTGAGTGTGTGCAGTCGGTGGATGCGCTGAGCGATGCGGCGTTGGTGGGGGCGCGGTCGCGGTTGAACCCCGCTGAGGGGGTGATGGTCAGCGCGTTGTGGGTGCCCGACAGCGGTGAGTTGGCGTTGATCATCCATCACCTGGCCGTCGACGGGGTGTCCTGGCGAATCCTGCTGGACGACCTGAACACCTTGTGGAGCCAACACCGCAGCGGCCGGCAGATGGCTTTGCCGCCAGCGGGGACGTCGTTTGCGCGGTGGGCTCGACTGCTGGCCGAGCACGCTCGACGTCCCGACGTGCAGCAGTTGGCGCGGATCTGGGAGCAGGTGGCCGCGGTGCCGCCGGCCCTGCCCGCGCCGCGGCCCGAGGTCGACACGTATGTCAACGCCGGGCGGTACTCGGCGGAGTTGGATCCTGAAGCCACCCGGATGCTGCTCGATGACGTGCCCGCGGCGTTTCATGCCGGGACACAAGACATTCTGTTGATCGCGTTCGGGCTCGCGGTAACGGAATTCTTGGCGACCACAAGCCCCACGGGCGCGCCGGTCGCGGTCGACGTGGAAGGCCACGGCCGCCACGAGGACCTGGCGGGTCTGGACGCCGGGGTGGATCTGTCGCGCACGGTGGGCTGGTTCACCGCGAAGTATCCGGTGGCCCTGAAAACCGCAGCGCTGCCCTGGAACCAGGTGCGCGCGGGTGACGCGGCGTTGGGCGGTGTGGTCAAGAACGCCAAGGAACAGCTTCGGGCGCTGCCCGACGGGTTGACCTATGGTCTGCTGCGCTACCTGAACCCCGATGCCGGCCTGAACGCGCAAGACCCCAGGATCGGCTTCAATTACCTTGGCCGCCTTGGCGGCCCCACGGGCGCCGGTTCCGGTGATCAGTGGAGGATCTCCCAGGGCGGGTTCGCGCGGACCGGTGCCAGCGGCGCCATACCGATGCCGCTCGTACACACCCTCGAGCTCAATTCGGCCACCGTCGACACCGACGCCGGGCCGCGTCTGCGGGCCGACTGGACGTGGGCGCCTTCGGCGTTGGACGCAGAGCAGATCTCCCGGCTGAGCCGGTTGTGGTTCGAGGCGCTGGCAGGCATCTGCGCGCATGTGCGCGGCGGCGGCGGCGGGTTGACACCGTCGGATATCGCGCCAGCGCGGTTGACGCAGCAGCAGATCGACGAGCTGCAGAGCCACGGTCCGGTCGCCGACGTGCTGCCGCTGACCCCGGTGCAGCAGGGGCTGCTCTTTCACGCCAACACCGCCCAGGCCAGCGACGACCTCTACGCGGGGCAACTGCACATATCGTTGAACGGCCCGCTGGACGCCGACCGCCTTCGCGACGCCGTGCACACCGTGCTCACCCGACACCCGAACCTGGTGGCGCGGTTCACCCGACAGTTCGACGAGCCGGTGCAGATCATCCCGGCCGCCCCGACGCTGCAGTGGCGCTTCGTCGACCTCGGCGAAAACAGCGAAGAGGAAATCGAAACGCTCTGTGCCGCAGAGCGCGCCGCGGTCTGCGACCTGATCGACCAACCGACGTTCCGGGTAGCGCTCATCCGTACCGCGCCGGACCGGCACCGGTTCGTGATGACCAATCACCACATCGTGCTCGACGGCTGGTCACTGCCGATCCTGATGCAGGAGATCTTCGCGAGCTACCACGGGCAGCGGCTCCCCACGGCCCCGCCGTACCGCAGCTTCGTCAGCTGGTTGGCCGACCGCGACCTCGACGCCGCCCACGCGGCCTGGCGCGATGCGCTCGCCGGGTTCGAAACCCCCACGCTTCTCGGCCCGCCCGATCAGTCGGGGCTCGGCCCCCGGGACGCCGAAACCTTCTCGGTGTCCGAACAGACCACCCGGGCACTCGGCGAGTTGGCGCGCACGCATCACACCACCATGAACATCGTGCTCCAGTCGGCCTATGCGCGGCTGCTGTGCTGGCTGACCGGTCAGCACGACGTCGCCTTCGGCACAGTCGATTCGGGTCGGCCGACCGACGTGCTCGGCTCGGAATCGATGGTGGGCCTGCTGATCAACACGGTGCCGGTGCGGGCCACCTTCACCCCGACCACCACCACCGCAGAACTGCTCAACCAGTTGCAGCGCGCGCACGCCGACACGCTCGAGCACCAGCATCTGGCGCTCAGCGAGATCCACCGGCTCACCGGTCAGGATCAACTCTTCGACACGTTGTTCGTGTACGAGAACTATCCGATCGACACGACCGCACCGTTCGGGGCCGACGGGCTGACGATCGACGAGTTCGACTTCCGCGAATCCACCCACTACCCGCTGACGGTGCAAGCCGAACCGGGTGACGAGCTGGGCTTCCGGATCGAGTACGACACCGACGTTTTCGACGCGGAGACCGTCCGGGCGCTCGCCAAACGGCTGGAGGCCGTATTGGTGGCGATGATCGCCGACCCGCAACGGCCGCTGTCGGCGGTGGATCTGCTCGATGAGGCCGAACATGCCCGCTTGGACGCGTGGGGCAACCGGTCGGTGCTGACCCGGCTGCCCGAGCCGACGTCGGTGCCCCAGGTGTTCACCGCGCAGGTGGCCCGCACCCCCGAGGCGGTGGCGGTCCGCTTCGAGGGCACCTCGATGACCTACCGTCAACTCGACGAGGCGGCCAACCGGCTGGCGCGTCACCTCCTCAGCCGGGGAGTCGGCCCGGGTGAGCGGGTGGCGATACTGTTTCCGCGCTCGGCCGATGCGATCGTGGCGATTCTGGCCGTGCTCAAGACCGGAGCGGCTTATCTGCCCCTGGACCCGGCGCTGCCTGACGCGCGCATCGAGTTCATGCTCACCGACGCCGCGCCGATCGCCGCGGTCACCACCGCTGCGTTGGCGCAGCGGTTCGACGGTTACGACCTGCTTGTCCTCGATGTCGCCGATCCCGAGGTGGCCGCGTCGCCCAGCACGGCGCTTCCGCTTCCCTCACCTGACGAAGTTGCCCACATCATCTACACCTCGGGCACCACCGGGGTGCCCAAAGGTGTTGCGGTCAAGCAACGCAACGTCACCCAGCTGTTCGACTCGCTGCGGATCGGCGTGCCGTTGGAGCCGGGCCAGGTGTGGACGCAGTTCCACTCGTATGCCTTCGACTTCTCGGTGTGGGAGATCTGGGGTGCGCTCCTGTACGGCGGGCGGCTGGTCGTCGTTCCCGAGCTGGTGTCGCGGTCACCGGAGGAATTCCACCGGCTGCTGGTGAGCGAACAGGTGACCGTGCTGACGCAGACGCCGTCGGCGGCGGGGATGCTGTCGGTGGACGGTCTCGACGCGGCGGCGTTGGTCATCGGCGCAGAGCCCTGCCCACCGGAGTTGGTGGACCGGTGGGCGCCGGACCGGGTGATGGTCAACGTTTACGGTCCGACGGAGACCACGATGTGGTTGTGCGCCAGCGCGCCACTGGAGGCGGGGTCGGGCTCCCCGCCGATCGGCTCACCGACCGCGTGGGCGGCGTTCTTCGTCCTGGACGCATGGCTGCGCCCGGTGCCCGCCGGTGTGGTCGGCGAGCTGTACCTGGCCGGCGCCGGTGTCGGCGTGGGATATTGGCGCCGCCCGGGACTGACCGCGTCCCGGTTCATGGCCTGCCCGTTCGGCGAGCCCGGCACGCGCATGTACCGCACCGGGGACCTGGTGCGTTGGCGCCCCGACGGGCAACTGGATTACCTGGGCCGCGCCGACGAACAGGTCAAGATCCGCGGCTACCGCATCGAACTCGGTGAAATCCAGTCGGCACTGGCTGCCCTGGACGGGGTGGAGCACGCCGCGGTGATCGCCCGCGAGGACAAGCCGGGCGACAAGCGTCTGGTCGGTTACCTCACCGGCACCGCCGATCCGGCGAAAGCCCGTGCCGCACTTGCCGAACGCCTGCCCGGCTACATGGTTCCCGCGGCGGTCATGGTGATCGACGCGCTGCCGGTGACCGTCAACGGCAAACTCGACACCCGCGCGCTACCGGCACCGGACTACCACGACGTCGGCCACTACCGTGCGCCGGCCAACCCGACCGAAGAGATCCTGGCCGGCATCTTCGCGCGGGTGCTGGGGGTGGACCGCGTCGGCGTCGACGACTCGTTCTTCGACCTGGGCGGGGATTCGCTGTCGACGATGCGCCTGGTCGGGGCGATCAACGCCAGCCTGGATACCGACCTTCCGGTGCGCACAGTGTTCGAGGCGCCCACGGTTGCCCAGTTGGCCCCGCGGATCGGGGAGGGCGCCGGTCGGCTCGCGCCGTTGACGGCTGCCGAGCGGCCCGAGATCATTCCGCTGTCGTTCGCCCAGAACCGGTTGTGGTTCGTCGACCAATTGCAGGGCCCCTCAGCGGTTTACAACATGCCGGTGGGGCTGCGGCTGCGGGGTCGCCTCGACGCGGACGCGCTCGGTTCCGCGCTGGCCGACGTGATCGGTCGCCACGAAAGCCTGCGCACGCTGTTCGACGCACCCGACGGCACACCCCGGCAGGTGGTGGCTCCCGCCGACCGGGCGCAGTTCGGCTGGGAGGTCGTCGACGCCACCGGATGGTCGGCACGCCAACTCGACGTCGCCATCGACACCGTGGTGCGCTACACGTTCGACCTGGCCTCCGAGATCCCGATGCGCGCAACGCTTTACCGGCTCTCCGACGACGAGCACGTACTGGTGGCCGTGGTGCACCACATCGCCGCCGACGGCTGGTCGCTGACGCCGCTGATCCGTGACCTGGGGGTGGCCTACGCCAGCAGGTGCGACGGGCGGGCGCCGGACTGGGCGCCGCTGGCCGCCCAATACGTCGACTACACGCTGTGGCAGCGCACGCAACTCGGCGACCTCGATGACCGCGAGAGCCCCATCGCCGCGCAGCTGACCTACTGGGAAGAGGCGCTCGCCGGGATGCCCGAGCGGCTCGCTCTGCCCACCGACCGGCCTTATCCGCCGGTCGCGGACCTGCGCGGCGCCAGCGTCACGGTGGACTGGCCGACCGAATTGCAGCAGCGGGTGCGCGCGGTGGCCGGTGAACACAGCTCGACCAGCTTCATGGTGATGCAGGCCGCGCTGGCCGTGCTGTTGTCCAAGCTCAGCGCGAGTTCCGATGTGGCCATTGGCTTCCCGATCGCCGGACGCCGCGATCCGGCGCTGGACGAGCTGGTCGGATTCTTCGTCAACAACTTGGTGCTGCGCGTCGACCTGGCCGGCGACCCGACTGTGGCAGAGGTGTTGGAACAGGTCCGGCGGCGCAGCCTGGCCGCCTACGAGCACCAGGACGTGCCGTTCGAGGTGCTCGTCGAGCGACTCAACCCGTCGCGGTCCTTGACCCATCACCCCCTGGTTCAGGTGGCGTTGGCCTGGCAAAACTTCCCCGGCAAGGACGACGACCTCACCGAGGGGCTGAACCTGGGCGACCTCGAGGTCTCTCCGCTTTCGGTGGACACCCAGACCGCCCGGATGGATCTGACCTTCTCCCTCGGGGAACGCTGGACGCAGACCGGCGAACCCGCCGGGATCGCCGGGGCGGTGGAATTCCGCGCCGACGTGTTCGACGCCGACACCGTCGAAGGCCTGATCGAGCGGTGGCGTCGGGTGCTGGCCGCGATGACCGCCGACCCCGACCGGCGGCTCTCGTCGATCGATCTGCTCGATGAGGCCGAGCACGCCCGCCTCGACGAGTGGGGCAACCGGGCGGTGCTGACTGCCCCGGAGCCTCCGGCGTTCTCGATTCCCGCGTTGTTCGCCGAACACGTCGCGCGCATCCCCGACGCGGAGGCGCTCACCTTCGAAGGCCGCGGCATGACCTACCGCGAACTCGACGAGGCCGCGAACCGGTTGGCGCAGCTGCTGGCCGCTCGCGGCGTGGGTTCGGGTCAGTGCGTTGCGCTGCTGTTGGAGCGTTCCGCCGACGCGGTCGTGGCGATGCTGGCCGTGCTCAAGACCGGGGCGGCGTATCTGCCGATCGACCCCGCGCTGCCCGACGCGCGCATCGAGTTCATGCTCACCGACGCCACCCCGACGGCGGCCGTCACGTCCAGCGGTCTTGCCGACCGGTCGCACGCCTGGGGCCTGCCCGTCATCGACGTCGACGACGCCCGCGACCCCGCCCTGACCGACCAGCCGAGCGCTGCGCCGCCGCTGCCCGAGCCCGACGACATCGCCTACATCATCTACACCTCCGGCACCACCGGTGTGCCCAAGGGCGTGGCGATCACCCATCACAACGTCACCCAACTGCTGCAGTCGCTGTACGCTGAAACGCCGGGACAGGTTTGGGCGCAATGGCATTCGTACACGTTCGATGCCTCGGTCGAAGAGATCTGGGCCGCGCTGCTGCACGGCGGGCGGCTGGTCGTGATACCCGAGTCGGTGGCCCGCTCACCCGAGGAAGGCCACGCCGTGCTCGTCGCGGAACAGGTGAGCCTGTTGAGCCAGACGCCCTCGGCGGTGGCGATGCTCTCGCCCGAGGGGCTGGGCTCGACGGCGTTGTTGGTCGCCGGTGAGCCCTGCCCGGCCGAAGTGGTGGACCGCTGGGCGCCCGGGCGCGTGATGGTCAACGGCTACGGTCCGACCGAGACCACGATCTGCGCATCGCGAAGCGCGCCGTTGACCGCCGGTTCGGATGTGGTACCCATCGGGTCACCGACGCCGGGTACCGCGTTGTTCGTCCTCGACGAGTGGTTGCGCCCGGTGCCCGAAGGCGTGGTCGGCGAGTTGTACGTGGCCGGCCGCGGTGTCGGCGTCGGCTACATCGCCCGGTCGGGTTTGACCGCGTCGCGGTTCGTGGCGTGTCCGTTCGGCGGGCCCGGCGCGCGCATGTACCGCACCGGCGATCTGGTGCGCTGGGGCGCCGACGGGCAGCTGCGGTACGTGGGTCGGGCAGACCAGCAGATCAAGCTGCGCGGGTACCGCATCGAGCTCGGTGAAGTCCAGGCCGCGCTGGCCGGGCTCGACGGTGTCGAGCAGGCCGCGGTGATCGCACGCGAGGACCGCCCCGGCGATCTGCGCCTCGTCGGCTACGTGACGGGGACTGCGGACCCCGCCAAGATGCGCAAACAGCTCGCCGAGCGGCTCCCGGCGTACATGGTTCCGGCCGCCGTCGTGACGTTGCCGACGCTGCCGTTGACGCCCAACGGAAAACTCGACACCCGAGCGCTGCCGGCGCCGGAGTACTCCGACGCCGATCACTACCGGGCGCCGGCCACCCTGACCGAGGAGATCCTGGCCAGCATCTACGCCCAGGTACTTGGCGTGGAGCGGGTCGGGGTCGACGACTCGTTCTTCGACCTGGGTGGGGACTCGCTGTCGGCGATGCGCCTGGTCGCCGCGGTGAACAAGGCGCTGGATGCCGGCCTTCAGGTCCGGGCCCTGTTCGAGGCGCCGACGGTGGCCCGGCTGGCCCCGCGTATCGGCGGGACCGAGGCGCAGTTGGAGCCGTTGGTGGCCGGGGAGCGGCCCGCGACGGTCCCGTTGTCGTTCGCCCAGTCCCGGTTGTGGTTCCTCGATCAACTGCAGGGGCCCTCGCCGGTCTACAACATGGCGACCGCGCTTCGGATCAGCGGTGCACTCGACGTCGACGCGCTGGGCGCCGCGCTCGCCGATGTGGTGGCGCGCCACGAGACGTTGCGCACGCTGTTCCCCGCAGTCGCGGGAATTCCGCGTCAGCTGGTCGTGCCAGCCGATCAGGCCCGGTTTGGCTGGGACGTGGTCGACGCCACCGGATGGACGCCGGGCCAACTGCAGGCGGCCATCGGGGACGCGGCCCGCTACACGTTCAACCTGGCCACAGAGATTCCGTTGCGGGCCAAGCTGTTCCGGCTGTCCGACGAGGAACACGTGCTGGCGGCGGTGGTGCATCACATCGCGGCCGACGGCTGGTCGCTGACCCCGCTGGTGGCCGACCTGGGGGTGGCCTACGGCGATCGGTGTGCCGGGCAGGCCCCCGGCTGGGCGCCGCTGGCGGTGCAGTACGTCGATTACACGCTGTGGCAGCGCGCGCAGTTCGGTGATCTCGACGACGACACCAGCCGGATCGCCACGCAGCTGGCGTACTGGCAGGACGCGCTGGCCGGGATGCCCGAACGCATTGCGCTGCCCACCGACCGGCCCTACCCGCCGGTGGCCGACCAACGCGGCGCCACCATGACGCTGGACTGGCCCGCCGAACTGCACCAGCAGATCGCCCGGGTGGCTCGTGAGCACAACGCGACCAACTTCATGGTCCTGCAGGCCGCACTCGGCGCCCTGCTCTCGAAGCTCAGCGGAAACTCTGATGTGGCAGTGGGTTTCCCGATCGCCGGGCGCCGTGACCCCGCACTCGACGAGTTGATCGGGTTCTTCGTCAACACCTTGGTGCTGCGCGTCGACCTGGCCGACGATCCCACCGTTGCCGAACTGCTGGCTCAGGTGCGGGCGCGCAGCCTGGCCGCCTACGAGCATCAGGACGTGCCGTTCGAGGTGCTCGTCGAGCGGCTCAACCCGACCCGCTCGTTGACCCACCATCCGTTGGTTCAGGTGGCCCTGGCGTGGCAGAACGTGCCGAACTCCGGTTCAGGGCTGGCACTGGGTGATCTGGAGGTCACCCAGATGCCTGCCGACACCCACACCGCCCGCATGGATTTGAGCTTCTCGCTGGCCGAACGCCACACGCAGGACGGCGAACCGGCCGGGATCACCGGCACGGTGGAATTCCGCACCGACGTGTTCGACGCCGACACCATCGACACGCTGATCGCGCGGTTCGAGCGGGTGTTGGCGGCGATGATCACCGACTCTGATCAGCGGCTGTCGGCGATCGATCTGCTCGACGACGACGAACACCGGCGCCTTGATCAGGTCGGCAACCGGGCGGCGCTGACCGCCCCGGCGCCACCCGCTATGTCGGTACCGGTGTTGTTCGCCGAGCATGTGGCGCGCACACCCGATGCGGTGGCGATTACCTGCGGTGCCCGCTCGTGGACCTACCGCGAACTGGATGCGGCGGCAAACCGGTTGGCGCACAAGCTGATCGGATACGGCGCCGGCCCGGGGCAGTGCGTGGCGCTGCTGTTCAATCGGTCCGGTGAGGCGGTCGTGGCGATGCTGGCCGCGCTCAAGGCGGGCGCGGCGTATCTGGCGATCGACCCGGCGGTGCCCGCGGCCCGCATCGATTTCATGCTGGCCGACGCCGCGCCGATCGTCGCCGTGACCACCGCCGATCTGGCCGACCGGTTGGCCGGACGGCACCTGCCGGCCGTGGACATCGCCGACATCGAGGCAGCGGCGGACACCCCGCCCAGCGCCGCACTGCCGGATCCGGACCCCGCCGACATCGCCTACCTCATCTACACCTCCGGAACCACCGGGGTGCCCAAAGGTGTTGGCGTCACCCACCACAACCTGACCCACCTGGCGCGCTCCTCGTCCGAGCACTTGCCGCAGGATCAGGTCTGGACACAGTGCCACTCCTACGCATTCGACTTCTCGGTGTGGGAGATCTGGGCTGCGCTGCTGGGCGGCTCGCGGTTGGTGGTGGTCCCCGAAGCGGTGGCGACCTCGCCCGACGACTTCCATGCCCTTTTGGTTCGCGAACGGGTCAACGTGCTCACCCAAACCCCGTCCGCCGTCTCGGCGCTGTCGCCGGAGGGGCTGGAATCGGTGGCGTTGCTGCTCGGCGGCGAGGCCTGCCCGGGAGAAGTGGTGGATCGTTGGGCGCCCGGGCGGGTGATGATCAACGCCTACGGCCCCACCGAGATCACGGTGTACGCGTCGATGAGCGCACCGCTGACAGCGGGATCCGGGGCGGCGCCGATCGGTGCGCCCGTATCGACCGCCGCGCTGTTCGTGCTCGACGAATGGCTGCGACCCGTTCCCGCCGGTGTCGTCGGCGAACTGTATGTCGCCGGTGACGGGGTGGCGTGCGGGTACCTCGGTCGGTCGGGTTTGACCGCGTCGCGGTTCGTGGCGTGTCCGTTCGGCGGACCCGGCACGCGGATGTATCGCACCGGCGACCTGGTGAGCTGGCGCCCCGACGGGCAGTTGCAGTACCTGGGCCGCGCCGACGATCAGGTCAAGATCCGCGGCTACCGCATCGAACTCGGCGAAGTTCAGTCCGCGCTGGCCGGGTTGGACGGTGTGCAACAGGCGGTGGTGATCACCCGCGAAGACCACCCGGGCACCAAACGTCTGGTCGGCTATGTCACGGAAGCAGCGCCCGGCGCGGTGGACCCGGCGGCGGCGCGCAGCGCGTTGGCCGACCGGCTGCCTCCGTACATGGTCCCGGCCGCGGTGGTGGTGCTGGACGTGTTGCCGTTGACGGTCAACGGCAAGCTCGACACCCGCGCCCTGCCTGCCCCGGAGTACACCGACGTCGGCCGGTTCCGCGCGCCCGCCAACGCGATCGAGGAGATCTTGGCAGGCATCTACGCCGAGGTCCTGGGGCTGGAGCGGGTCGGCGTCGACGACTCGTTCTTCGACCTGGGCGGCGACAGCATCCTGTCGATGCAGGTGGTGGCCCGCGCGCGGGCATCCGGGGTGAATTGCAGGCCCCGCGACATTTTCGTCGAGCAGACCGTCGCCCGGCTGGCCCAGGTGGTCGGGGTGAGCGGCGGTGAGGCCGGGCCGATCGACGAGGGCGTCGGGCCGGTCGTGGCCACCCCGATCATGCGGTGGCTGCGTGAGGTGCAAGCCAGCGGCGGCTCGATCGGGGAGTTCAACCAGACGGTCGTGGTCCAAGCCCCGGCCGGGGTCACCGACGCGGACGTGCCGGTGCTCGTGCAGGCGCTGCTGGATCGGCATGCCATGCTGCGGCTGCGCGTGCAGAGCACCGCGGACGCGGGGGAGTGGTCGCTGCAGGTGCCCGAGAAGGGATCGGTGCAGGCGCCGGTGCAGTCGGTGGATGCGTTGACCGACGAGGCGCTGGTGGCGGCGCGGTCGCGGTTGAACCCGGCCGACGGGGTGATGGTCAGCGCGCTGTGGGCACGCTCCACCGGGCAGCTGGCGTTGATCGTTCATCACCTGGCCATCGATGCGGTGTCGTGGCGAATTCTGTTGGAAGATCTCAACATTGCCTGGGCTCAGCACCACAACGGCGAAGACGTGGCATTGCCGGCACCCGGCACGTCGTTCGCGCGCTGGGCGGCGTTGCTCGAAGACCACGCCCACGACCCGACCGTGGTGAGCGACGCCGACGGCTGGCGACAGGTGCTGGCCACGCCCTCGCCGTTGCCTGCAGTACAGCCCGAATTGGACACCTACGCCACCGCGGGACACCTCACCGCGTCGCTGGACGCAGAGACGACGCGCGCGTTGCTCGGCGAGGTTCCCGCGGCGTTCCGTGCAGGCGTGCAGGACATCCTGCTGATCGCATACGGGCTGGCGTTGACGCAGATGCTGGACACCACCGCGTCGGTCGCCATCGACGTCGAAGGCCATGGACGCCAAGAGGAGTCAGTAGACATCGCCGCCAACGTCGACCTGTCCCGCACGGTGGGCTGGTTCACCACCAAGTACCCGGTAGCCCTGAAAACAGGAGGGCTGTCCTGGGCCCAGGTGGTGGCCGGCCACCAGGCGCTCGGCTCGTTGATCAAGGACGCCAAGGAACAACTGCGCGCCCTGCCCGACGGCCTGACCTACGGACTGCTGCGCTACCTGAACCCCGGCGTCGGCCTGAGCGGAGCCGAGCCGACGATCGGGTTCAACTACCTGGGCAGGATGGGCGCGGCCGGCGCGGATCTGGCCGCAGAGCTCTGGCAGGTCAGCCAGGACGGCGCCGAGCTCAGCGCCGCCGCCGCGGCGATACCGATGCCGTTGGGGCACACCGTGGAACTCAACGCCAGCACCGTCGAGACCGACAGCGGGCCGCAACTGTACGCCACCTGGACGTGGGCGCCCTCCGCGCTGGACGAGACACAGGTCGGTCGGCTGTCCCAACTCTGGTTCGACGCCCTGACCGGTATCTGCGCCCACGTGCGCGGCGGCGGTGGCGGCCTGACCCCCTCCGACGTCGCGCCCGCCCGGCTCAGCCAGGACGAAATCGACGAGCTCAGCGAGCAGCACCGCATCGCCGACGTGCTGCCACTGACCCCACTGCAACAGGGGCTGCTATTCCACGCGAATGCCACCAGCGGCCAGGACAGCGACGACGTCTACGCCATGCAGCTCGACATCACCGTCACCGGGCCACTGGACCCCGAGCGGCTGCGCAGCGCCGTGCAGAGCGTGGTCAACCGCCACCCCAACCTGGCGGCCCGGTTCAACCAGCAGTTCGAAGAACCGGTGCAGATCATCCCCGCCGACCCGAGCGTCCCATGGCAGTACCTCGAGATCGCCACGGGCAACTCGGAATTCGCCGACGCCGACGCACAGCTCCAGCAACTCTGCGCGGCCGAACGCGCCGCCGTGTGTGACCTGGTGCAACAGTCGGCCTTCCGCGCCGCGCTGATCCGCACGGCCGGCAACGAGCACCGGTTCGTGATGACCTACCACCACATCGTGCTCGACGGGTGGTCGCTGCCGATCCTGCTGCAGGAGATCTTCGCCAGCTACTACGGGCAGCATCTCCCGGCGGCCGGGTCCTACCGCAGGTTCGTCACCTGGTTGGCCGAGCGCGACGTCGAGGCCGCGCACGCCGCCTGGCGTGAAGTCCTCGCCGGGTTCGAAACCCCCACGCTGGTCGCGCCAAGCCGGACCAAGCCGGGCCGACGCGCCACCGAAACGTTCGCGGTGCCCGCCGAAACCACCCAGGCCATCAACGAATTGGCCCGCAGTTGCCACACCACCGTCAACACCGTGCTGCAGGCGGCGTGGGCGCAACTGCTGACGTGGTTGACCGGCCAGCACGACGTCGCGTTCGGCGTCGCGGTCTCCGGACGGTCGGCAGAGGTGTCGGGTGCCGAATCGATGGTGGGCCTGCTGATCAACACCGTCCCGGTGCGGACCACCATCACCCCCGACACCACCATCGCCGACCTACTCGAGGATCTGCAGCGCTGCCACATGAATACCCTGGACCATCAGCATCTGGCACTCAACGAGATCCACCGCGCTGCCGGCCACGACCAACTTTTCGACACCCTGTTCGTGTTCCAGAACTATCCCGTGGACACCGCCGCCATGCACACCACCAACGGGTTGGCCGTCACCGAGGTCAACGGTCGCGAATACAACCACTATCCGCTGACCTTGCAGGCCATGCCCGGTGAGGAACTGGTGCTGCGGGTGGAGTTCGA
Source organism: Mycolicibacterium holsaticum DSM 44478 = JCM 12374 (assembly GCF_019645835.1). Lineage (NCBI taxonomy): Bacteria > Bacillati > Actinomycetota > Actinomycetes > Mycobacteriales > Mycobacteriaceae > Mycobacterium > Mycolicibacterium holsaticum. The sequence goes on along the minus strand of NZ_CP080998.1, from coordinate 3,852,294 downwards.
CACCGACGTGTTCGACGCGAACCGCGTCCACAAGATCATGCGCCGGTTCCAGCGGGTGCTGGCGGCCATGGCCGGCGATTCGGCGCAGAAGTCATGACGGCTGACGCCTCCCGTCGCTTGTTGTCGATGGACCTCGACGACGACGACGAACGCGAAGACCTCGACGAGTGGGGTAACCGCGCGGCGTTGACCGCGCCGCCTTCTGCCTCAGCCGCCCTGTCGATCCCGGAGTTGTTCGCCCGGCAGGTATCTCGTGCCCCCGACGCGGTGGCGGTGAGTTTCGGCGATCGCGCAGTGACCTACCGCGAGCTCGACGACACCTCGAATCGGTTGGCGCACTTGTTGGTTGACCGCGGTGTGGCGCCCGGCCAGCGGGTCGGGTTGGTGTTTCCGCGTTCGGCCGAGGCGATCGTGGCGATCCTCGGCGTGCTCAAGACGGGTGCGGCCTATGTGCCGGTCGACCCCGCGGTACCCGACGCCCGGTTGGATTTCGTGCTCGGTGACGCGGCACCGGCGGTCGCGGTCACCACCGCCGAACTGGCCGGCCGGTTGGCGGGGCGGGAGCTGATGGTCGTCGACGTCGGCGAAATCGACGCCTCGGTGCCCAATGGGCAGCCGGGCACGACACTGCCGGCGGTGCACTCCGACGACGTCGCCTACCTCATCTACACCTCGGGAACGACCGGCACCCCCAAGGGTGTGGCGATTCCGCACCGCAATGTCACCCGGTTGCTGGACGCGATCGACGCGCGCATGCCGTTGTCGGCGGATCTGGTGTGGACACAATGTCATTCGTTGGCGTTCGACTTCTCGGTGTGGGAGATCTGGGGCGCGTTGTTGCGCGGGGGCCGGGTGGTGGTGGTGCCCGAGTCGGTGGCGGGCTCACCCGAGGAGTTCAACGCCCTGTTGGTGGCTGAGCGGGTCAGTGTGCTCAGCCAGACACCGTCGGCGTTCTACGCGCTCGCTCCCGAGCTGGGATCTGACCTCGCGCTGGAGGCGGTGGTGTTCGGTGGGGAGGCGCTGGAGCCGGCGCGGCTGAAGGGCTGGCTGGATGCCCAGTCGGATGCGCCGCGGTTGATCAATATGTACGGGATCACCGAGACCACGGTGCACGCGTCGTTCCGCGAGGTCGGCGCCGGTGACGTCGACGATGTGGTCAGCCCGATCGGGGGGCCGCTGGCCGATCTGGCGTTTTTCGTGCTCGACGCCTGGTTGCGGCCGGTGTCAGCGGGTGTGGTCGGTGAGTTGTACGTGGCCGGGGCCGGTGTGGGTTACGGCTATGTGGGCCGGGCCGGGTTGAGCGGGTCGCGGTTTGTGGCGTGTCCGTTCGGGCCGGCGGGGGCGCGGATGTATCGCACCGGGGATCTGGTGGCCTGGGGTTCCGACGGGCAGCTGCAGTATCTGGGCCGCGCTGATGAGCAGGTCAAGATCCGCGGGTATCGCATCGAGCTGGGGGAGATCCAGGCGGCGCTGGCCGCGATGGCGGGGGTTGAGCAGGCGGCGGTGATCGCGCGCGAAGACCATCCTGGGGACAAGCGGTTGGTCGCCTATATCACCGGCGGCGCTGACCCGGTCGAATTGCGTGCGGCACTGGGGCAGCGGTTACCCGGCTACATGGTGCCCGCGGCGGTGGTGGTGCTCGACGCATTGCCGCTGACGGTCAACGGCAAGCTCGACAAGCGCGCGCTGCCGGCCCCGGAGTTCTCCGACGGTGCGCACTATCGCGCCCCGGCCAATGCCACCGAAGAGATCCTGGCCGGCATCTACGCCCACGTCCTGGGCCTGGACCGGGTCGGCGTCGACGACTCCTTCTTCGACCTCGGCGGAGATTCGCTGTTGGCGATGCGCCTGGTCGCCGCGATCAACAAGACGATGGACACCGGCCTGGTCGTGCGCGCGGTGTTCGACGCCCCCACCGTCGCCCAGTTGGCGCTGCGGTTGGGCGGCGACGACGATCAACTGGAGCCACTGGTCGCCGGTGAGCGGCCCGCGGTGATGCCGTTGTCGTTCGCGCAGAGCCGGCTGTGGTTCATCGACCAACTGCACGGCCCCTCACCGGTGTACAACCTCGCGGTCGGGCTTCGCCTCGAAGGCGATCTCGACGTCGAAGCGCTCGGTGCGGCGTTCGCCGACGTGGTCGACCGCCATGAAAGCCTGCGCACGGTGTTCCCGGCCGTCGAGGGGATACCCCAGCAACAGATCGTTCCCGCCGACCAAGCCGAATTCGGCTGGAACGTCGTCGATGCCAGCGGATGGCCGGCAAGCCGGCTGGCAGAAGCGGTCGAGGAAACCGCGCGGCACAGTTTCGACCTGGCCGAGGAAATCCCGTTGCGGGCACGGCTTTTCCGTGTCAGCGAAAACGAGCATGTGCTGGTGGCTGTGGTGCACCACATCGCCGCCGACGGCTGGTCGATCACCCCGCTGGTTGCCGATCTGGGCGTGGCCTACGCCAGCCGGTGTGTCGGACAACCCCCGGGCTGGGAGCCGCTGGCGGTCCAGTATGTCGACTACACGCTGTGGCAGCGCGCGCAACTCGGTGAGCTCGAGGACGGCGACAGCCGGATCGCCCAGCAGCTGAGCTTCTGGGAAGAGACGTTGGCTGGAATGCCCGAACGCATTGCGCTGCCGACCGATCGGCCGTACCCGCTGGTCGCCGATCAGCGCGGCGCCAGGGTGGAGGTCGACTGGCCCGTCGAGCTGCAGCAGCAGATCGCGCGGGTGGCCCGTGAGCACAACGCGACGGGCTTCATGGTGATGCAGGCTGCACTGGCGGTGCTGCTGGCCAAGCTCAGCACGAGCTCCGATGTGGCAGTGGGCTTCCCGATCGCCGGGCGCCGCGATGCCGCGCTCGACGAGCTGGTCGGGTTCTTCGTCAACACCCTGGTCCTGCGCGTCGATCTGGAGGGTGACCCCAGCGTCACCGACGTGCTCGCGCAAGTGCGGGCGCGCAGCCTGGCCGCCTTCGAGCACCAGGACGTGCCGTTCGAACTCCTGGTGGAGCGGCTCAACCCGACCCGGTCGCTGACCCATCATCCGCTGGTTCAGGTGATGTTGGCCTGGCAGAACGTCCCCGGACAGGGCGACGATTCGGCAGGCACGATGGCGCTGGGCGATCTGGCCGTCCGCCAGCTACCGCTGGACACCCACACAGCGCGCATGGACCTGTCGTTCTCGCTGGCCGAACGCTGGACCGAAACCGGCGAGGCCGCGGGCATTGGCGGCACGGTGGAGTTCCGCACCGACGTGTTCGACACCGCCAGCATCGAAGCCCTCGTCGAGCGGTTACACCGGGTGCTCGAGGCGATGACCGCCGACCCGACCCGGCCGCTGTCGGCGATCGATGTCCTCGACGCAGACGAACACGCCCGCGTCGACGCGATCGGTAACCGGGCGGCGTTGACGCAGCCGCTTGCCACGGCGTCGATTCCGGCCATGTTCGAGGCGCAGGTCGCCAGCGATCCCGACGCGGCGGCCGTCAGCCTCGACGGCCACGTCATCGCGTACCGCGAACTCGATGAGGCCGCAAACCGGTTGGCGCACCTGCTGATCAGCCGCGGTGTCGGTCCGGGGCAGCGGGTCGCGCTGCTGTTCCCGCGCTCGGTCGAAGCGGTCGTGGCGATCTTTGCGGTGCTCAAAACCGGTGCGGCCTACGTGCCGATCGATCCGTCGGTGCCCGACGCCCGGTTGGAGTTCGTGCTCGGTGACGCGGCACCGGCCGCCGCGGTCACCACGGCGGCGCTGGCCGACCGGCTGTCGGGTCGCGGTCTGGTGATCATCGACGTGGACGACGCCGCTCTTGACCACCAGCCCAGCACCCCGCCGCCGGGACCCGGCCCCGACGACATCGCCTACCTCATCTACACCTCCGGCACGACGGGCGTGCCCAAGGGTGTGGCCATCCCGCATCACAACGTCACCCGGCTGCTGGAAGCGATCGACACCCGGCTGGCGCTACCGCCGAAACAGGTGTGGACGCAGAGCCATTCGTTGGCCTTCGACTTCTCCGTCTGGGAGATCTTCGGCGCCCTGCTTCACGGTGGGCGGCTGGTCATCGTCTCCGATGCGGTGGCCCGATCGCCAGAAGAGTTCCACGACTTGCTGATCGACGAGCAGGTCAATGTGCTGAGCCAGACGCCGTCGGCGTTCTACGCGCTGCAATCCATCGACGAGCTGACCCCCGAGTCGGCGTCCGAACTCGCACTCGACGTGGTGGTCTTCGGCGGGGAGGCCCTGGAGCCGCCCCGGCTCAAGGGCTGGCTGGACGCCCATCCGGGGGCGCCGCGGTTGATCAACATGTACGGGATCACCGAGACCACGGTGCACGCTTCGTTCCGCGAGATCCTCCTCGACGACATCGACAACTCGGTCAGCCCGATCGGAGTGCCGCTGGCGCACCTGGGTTTCTTCGTACTCGACGCCTGGTTGCGGCCGGTGCCGGTCGGGGTCGTGGGGGAGCTGTACGTGGCAGGCGCCGGGGTGGGCGCCGGATATGTGGGCCGGCCGGGGCTGAGCGCAACGCGGTTCCTGGCGTGTCCCTTCGGCGCGCCGGGGCAGCGGATGTATCGCACCGGGGACTTGGTGTGTTGGGGCGCCGACGGGGAGCTGCGGTACCTGGGCCGCGCCGACGAGCAGGTCAAGATCCGCGGCTATCGCATCGAGCTCGGTGAAATCCAGTCCGCCCTGGCCCAACTGGACGGGGTCGAGCAGGCGGTGGTGATCGCCCGCGAGGACCGGCCCGGCGACAAGCGCCTGGTGGGATACGTCACCGGGATCGACGATCCGGCCGGGCTGCGTGCCCAGCTCGCTGAGCGGCTGCCCGCCTACATGGTGCCGGCTGCGGTGGTGGTGCTCGACGCGCTGCCGCTGACCGTCAACGGCAAGCTCGACATCCGCGCGCTGCCGGCGCCGGAGTACACCGACGTCGACCACTACCGTGCCCCGGCCAACCCGGTCGAGGAGATCCTGGCGGGCATCTACGCCGAGGTGCTCGGGCTGGAGCGCGTCGGGGTCGACGACTCGTTCTTCGACCTCGGCGGCGACAGCATCTCGGCCATCCAGGTGATCATGCGCGGCCACGCCGCCGGCCTGGTCGGTCGCCCGCGCGACATCTTCGTCCAGCAGACCGTGGCCCGGCTGGCCCGCGTCGTCAGGTTGGCCGACAGCTCGGGTGGCGAGATCGACGAGGGCACGGGGCCGGTGATCGCGACCCCGATCATGCAGTGGCTCAAGGGTATCGACGGCTCGATCGACGAGTTCAACCAGACGGTGCTGTTGGCTGCCCCCGCCGGGGTGACCGAAGCCGACGTGGTGGTGGTGCTGCAGGCCCTGCTGGACCGCCATGCGATGCTGCGCCTGCGCGCCGAGGACGACGGCGCCGGCGGATGGTCGTTGACCGTGCCAGAACCCGATGCGGTCGACGCGCGCAGTCGGCTGCAAACGGTCGATGTGTTGACCGATGACGCGCTGGTGGCGGCGCGGTCCCGGTTGAGCCCCGCCGACGGGGTGATGCTCAGCGCGCTGTGGGTGGCCTCGACCGGTCAACTGGCGTTGATCATCCACCACCTGGCCGTCGACGGGGTGTCCTGGCGAATCGTGTTGGAAGACCTCAATATCGCCTGGACTCAGCATCGCGGCGGGCAGCCGGTGCTGTTGCCCCCGGCTGGGACGTCGTTCGCCCGGTGGGCACAGGTGCTGGCCGAGCACGCCCGCGACAGCCAGGTCGTCGCCCAGACCGACGCGTGGCGGCGGGTGGCGGCGGTCCCCGCGGCGCTGCCCGCGCCGCAACCCGCGGTGGACACGTTCGCCACCGCCGGATATCTCAGCGAGCTGCTGGACGCCGAGACCACCCACATGCTGCTGGGCGAGGTGCCCGCGGCGTTCCACGCCGCCGTGCACGAGATCCTGTTGATCGCTTTCGCTTTGGCGTGGACGCAGTACCTGGGCACCGACGGCGCTCCGATCGCCATCGACGTCGAGGGGCACGGACGCGACGAGGAGTTGACAGACCCGGCGGCCGATCGGCATATCGACCTGTCGCGCACGGTGGGCTGGTTCACGGCCAAGTACCCGGTGTCCCTGCATCTCGGCGGACCGTCGGGGGGCCTGCGCTGGGCACAGGTCGTCGCGGGCGACGCGGCGCTGGGTGCAGTCATCAAAGACGCCAAGGAACAGCTTCGTTCCATGCCCGACGGGTTGACCTATGGTCTGCTGCGTTACCTGAACCCCGATGTGGACCTGGCCGGAAACGACCCGGTGATCGGGTTCAACTACCTTGGGCGCCTTGGCGCCCCGGCGGCCTACGCATCCGGTGACGTGTGGCGGTTCAGCCAGGAAGGTTTGTCGATGACCGCCGCGGCGGCGGCGATGCCCATCGCCTTGATGCACACCGTGGAGCTCAACGCGGCCACCATCGACACCGACACCGGGCCGCACCTGAACGCCACCTGGACGTGGGCGCAGTCGGCGCTGGACCGCACGGCGGTCACCCGGATCAGCCGGTTGTGGTTCGACGCGCTGGCCGGGATCTGTGCGCACGTGCGGCGCGGTGGTGGCGGTTTGACGCCTTCGGACATCGCGCCGGTGCGGTTGAGCCAGCAGAAGATCGACGAGCTGCATCGTCAGTCTCCGATCGCCGACGTGCTGCCGTTGACCCCCCTGCAGCAGGGGCTGCTGTACCACGCCAGCATCGCGAACAGTTCCGGCGACGACGTGTACGCGGTGCAACTGGACATCGCGTTGAGCGGTCCGCTCGACGCCCACGGCCTGCGCGACGCGGTGCAGGCCGTGGTCACCCGCCATCCGCACCTGGCCGCCCGCTTCTGCCCGCAGTTCGAACAACCCGTGCAGCTGATCCCCGCTGACCCCGTCACGCCGTGGCGGTATGTCGAATTGGACGGCGACAGCACCGATCTGGATGTCGACGAGCGTATCGAGCAGATCTGCGCCGACGAACGCGCCGCGGTGTGCGATCTGGTCAACCAGCCACCCTTCCGGGTGGCGCTCATCCGCATCGCCGCAGACCGGCACCGGTTCGTGCTGACCAACCACCACATTGTGCTCGACGGCTGGTCGATGCCGATCCTCATGCAGGAGATCTTCGCCGGCTACCACGGCCACCGGCTGCCCGCGGCTTCGCCGTACCGCAGCTTCATGACGTGGCTGGCCGAGCGGGATCACGCTGCGGCACAAGCGGCGTGGCGCGAACTGTTCACCGGCTTCCAGACCCCGATCCTCGTGGGCCCGCCGCAGAAGCTCGGCTTCGCGCGGCGAAGCGTCGAAGTGTTCCGGGTACCCGCGAAGACCACCCGCGGCATCACCAAGCTGGCGCGTTCCCACCACACCACCGTCAACATCGTGCTGCAGGCCGCCTGGGCAGTGCTGCTCACCTCGCTGACCGACCAGCATGACGTGGCCTTCGGCACGGTCGTCTCCGGCCGGCCGCCCGAGGTGCTCGGCGCGGAATCGATGGTGGGCCTGCTGATCAACACGGTGCCGGTGCGCGCGACCATCGCCCCGCAGACCACCGCGTCGGATCTGCTGGATCAACTGCAGAGCGCCCACAACAACACGCTCGAACATCAGCACCTGGCGCTCAGCGACATCCACCGGATCACCGGCCAGGAGCGACTGTTCGACACCGTCTTCGTGTACGAGAACTATCCGATCGACACCGGGACACCGCCTGCCGTCGACGGATTGGCCATCACGGGATTCACCAGCCGCGACTTCTACCACTATCCGCTTGCGGTGCAAGCCGGTCCGGGCCGCGAACTGGAGTTACGCGTCCAGTACGACACCGAGGTGTTCGACGCGGCAGGTATCGAAGGGCTGATGGAGCGGTTCAAGCAGGTGCTGGTCGCGATGACCGCCCATCCGGGCCGGCGGCTCTTGTCGATGGACGTGCTGCATACCGGCAAGCACTCCTGGCTGGACCGGTGGAGCAAACGGGCGTCCTCGACTGCGTCGGTGGCTCCGGCCCCCGAACCCCGCGACACCGGCGGCTATGCGGCGCCGGCCACGCTGGTCGAGCAGATCCTGGCCAGCATCTACGCCCAGGTGCTCGGGGTGGACCGCGTCGGCGTCGACGAGTCGTTCTTCGAACTCGGCGGGGATTCGCTCGCGGCCATGCGGGCGGTCGCCGCGATCAACACGGCCCTGGACGTACACCTCACCGTGCCAACGTTGTTCGACGCGCCGACCGTTCGGAGCCTGAGCCGGCTGTTGGACGAAGACAGCTCGTTGAGCGAAGGTTCCGCCGTCAGCCGGGCCGGCGAATCGGGGTGAGCGTGCCGACGGTCACCACATCAGGGGCACCAGCCGGTAGCGCGCCTTCTGCGCGTACTCGCGGTACCCGTCCAGCTCTTCGCGAAGCAGCTTCTCTTCGTCGTTGATGCGCAAGATGAGCGTGATCACGCCGGGTATGACCGCGACCAGTCCCCAGTAGGAGCCGAGCGCAAGCGGGAAGCCGACGATCGTGATGACGTTGCCGGTGTACATGGGATGGCGCACCAGGCCGTACAGACCGGTATCGACGAGCTTCTGGTCCGACTCCACCCGGACCGTGGAAGCCGCGAAGCTGTTCTGGATCACCACCAGGCTGGTCACCCCGAGCCCGACGGCGACCAGGACGTCACCGGCCACGCTGATCGCCGCCGGTACCGACGACCAGCCGAACCGATGGTCAAGGCCGCTCACCAGAACCATCGCCGCCAGCGACGAGTACCAGCCGGCGATCAACAGCTTTTGCACCGCGCGGGTCTCGGCGACCGGCCCAGCATGCTTACGTCGTTGCAGGGCATCGGGATTCGTGCGCAGCAGGTACATGCTGGGCAGCCACGTCGACAGGGCGAACACCGCCAGGAAAGCCCACGCTTGCCAGTAGTCGAACGTTCCGGCGAGCCCGAACAGCACCAAGCCGAACACGACCAGTTCAACAAGCCCCAACCCCAGCATCTTCAGAAGGGCCTTCACACAACCTCCACACTCGTCGGTCTGACAGGCTAAAGCTACCGTCGGTTGCCGGGAAGCCGTGCACGAACGCACCCCACCCTTTCCCACGAGCGTGCGTGTCCCCACGCTTCGCGGTGGGCCCAGCGGCCGACACACCGTGCTCGAGTGCGAGTTCGCGCACGCTCATCGCGGCAGGGCCGCCCCACGCCCGCCCGACCGGCCGCTAATTTATACAATGGCAATTGTGTAAACTCTGGACCGTCACCGGAGCATCTGCACCTGCGGCTTGTCGGGAAGGCGTGACGCCAGGGTCGTGGCTGTGGACACCTGCAGAAAGGCGGCACTGCAATGAGTTTTCGCGACGACGGCCGGGTGTACCTGGAGGCCGGGATAAACGGCAAGGCCAGCAAGGAACTGAATCCGAACGTTCCCTATGGTGCTGACGAGACGGCTCACGATGTCGTGGAGTGCATCCAGCACGGTGCGAGCGTGGTTCACTACCACGCTCGCTATGACGACGGCCGGCAAGCCTGGGCCGACGACGACGTCTCCCGCGTAATCTTGGCCACCGCGGCCCGGGAGGTCGACCCGCTCGCCTACCCGGGCTACGCCGGCAGCCTCGAGCACGTCGCGGCGCTAGCCGAGCGCCCACCGGACGGTACCGGGTTGTTTTTCACTCCGTACGAGCCGGCTCAACACGTCGAGCAGGTCTTGTGGCACGAAGACAAGAACCAGTTCGAGGTGGCCGCTATCGGCACCGACGACTCGAGCGGCGCGCATCCTCCGTACCTGGCCGAGCTCGATCGGCTCACGACGTTGAGGTTGGTGCCCAGCATCTCGGTGTTCAATGCCGTCGATCTGCGCTGGGTGATGCTGGCCGCCCGCATCGGGGTCCTGCGGCAACCCTTGAACATCAAGTTGTTCTTCTCCGATCGCTGGGTTTCCTACAGTGATCCCGCCCCCGACGTCATGGACTTCCTGATCTCGCGGATCCCGAAGTGGGTCGATCACGAGATCGTCGTCGTGCCATATGCGATGAACTCGGCCGAACGTTGTCAAGAGCTGTGGGAGCACGCGCTGGAGCGCGGGCTAGGAATTCGGGTGGGCATCGGGGACAACCCGTTGGTGTACCGGACAGTGACCAACGCCAGGATGGTGGACCGCGCGGTCGACCTCGTCGCCCGGCGCGGGTTCAGTCCTGCCACACAGGATGACGTGCGCGCCCGCTTCGCTGCCGCCGGTGTGGACGAAAGCGAAATGGTGCGGGTGGTCGTCAACCGCAACCGCTGTCTGGGCTGGGGCGTGTGCTACACACATGCACCGGAGATATACCAAGCTGATTCAGAGGGCTACTGCGTCGTCGTCAAGCCCTTCGTCGGCGAAGCGCTGTTCGAGAAGGCCGTCGAGGGTGCGGCGGCCTGCCCGGAACGTGCGATCAGGGTGGAGTTGCCCGACGACGCCTCTGCGCCGATAACGACCGGAACGGGCAGTCACACGTAGCCGTCCACAGCGCACCCCGATCCATTAACTTTGCGGTAGCGAACCGTTGTCGAGGCAGTCGGTTCCCAGGGTCAACACGTATGAGGTGCGATGAGCTCGTTGGCAACCGCGCTTGCCGAGCGGTTATCAAGCAGCGACAGGTATCTGGTCGTTCTGGACGACGGGCACTGGACGCGCCATCCGTGGCCGGAGGTACACGCCCGATCAGAAAACGTCGCCGACTGGCTGCGCGACGACGGCGTCACCGCGCTCGGACTGACGGGGGACCCCACCGTCGAGTTGATCGCAGCGATCCTGGGTGCCTTCCAGGCCGGTGTTGCGGTATCGATCGGACCCGGCCCGGTCCGCGGCGCGGATTCAGATCAGTGGGCGCAGAGCACCCTGACCCGGTTCAGCGGCATGGGGATCAGCCACGTGCTCAGCCACGGCGCCCACCTGGACCGGCTGTCGGGCGCCGACGGACCCTTGATCGTCAAGGAGCTCAGCTCCGTTGCCCCGGTAGGACGTTCGTCCACGTTCGTGGCCCCCGATGATCCCGACCCGGTGGCGCTACTGCAGGGCACCGCGGGGTCGACGGGCGCCCCGCGCACAGTGCAGGTCTCACCGGACGCGGTGCTGGCCAACCTCAGCGGCCTCAACGCACGCATCAATGTGACGCCGGCAGACGTCGGGTGCTCCTGGTTGCCGCTGTACCACGACATGGGGCTGAGCTTTCTGCTCGCGGGCGCCCTGGGCGGCACCGACGTGTGGCAGGCGCCGACGGCGGCTTTTCAGGCGTCACCGTTTCGGTGGCTGAGTTGGCTCTCCGAGAGCCGCGCCACCATCACCGCGGCGCCCAACATGGCCTACGGGTTGCTCGGCAAGTATTCGCGGCGCGTCACCGACGTGGACCTGAGCAACGTGCGCTTCGCGCTCAACGGTGGTGAACCCGTCGATTGTGACCTGACCGCGCGGTTCGCCACCGAGATGGCCCGCTTCGGGTTCGACGGCGGCGCGCTGGCACCGTCGTACGGAATGGCCGAAGCCACCTGTGCGGTAACGGTCCCCGAACCCGGCCGCGGCCTGGTCGTCGACGACGCCGGCCACGCGATCCTCGGTGCGGCGATAGCGGGCATGTCGGTGCGCATCGAACCGGGCGAGCACGGGCAGCGCGGGGTCGGCGAGGTGATGATCCGCGGATCGTCGATGATGACGAGCTATCGCGGCGGGGAGCCGCTGGGCGCCGACGAGTGGTTTGCGACCGGCGATCTGGGCTATCTGGTCGACGGCGGTCTCGTGGTGTGCGGGCGTGCCAAGGAACTGATCACCGTGGCCGGGCGCAACGTCTTTCCCGCCGAGGTCGAGCAGGTGGCCGCGAGCGCACCCGGGGTACGCGAGGGCGCCGTCGTCGCCGTCGGTGTCGGTGAACGCTCCGTGCGGCCCGGCGTCGTGGTCGTCGCGGAGTTCCGCGGACCCGACGAAGACGGTGTGCGTGCCGAGGTGGTCAGGCGCGTCGCGTCAGTATGCGGTGTCGTCCCCTCGGACGTGATCTTCGTGCGCCCCGGCGCGCTGCCGAGAACAACGTCGGGCAAGTTGCGCCGGCTGGAGGTCAAGAAGCGGTTTGTGGAGCGGTAGCCGCGGTGAGCGCGGTTCACGCTCCACAAATCGCCGAGGGTCAGCGCACTTTGACGACGACCTTGCCCTTGGCTGAGCGGTCCTCCAACGCCGCGATCGCATCGGCTGCGCGTTCGAGCGGGTAGACCACCGGTTCGGGCGCGGACACCTTGCCCGACGCCAGCAGCGGCTCCAGCTCGGCCCACTGCTCGGCGAGATAGTCGGGGTGGGTGAGAGTCCAAGCGCCCCAACCCACTCCGACCACATCGATGTTGTTGAGCAGCAGCCGGTTCACCTTCACGGTCGGGATCTCCCCGCCGGTGAACCCGATGACCAGCAGCCGGCCGCCGGGGGCCAGCGAGCGCAGCGAGTCGGTGAACCGGTCACCGCCGACCGGGTCCACGACGATGTCCACGCCGCGCCCGTCGGTCAGCTCCTTTGCCGCGTCCTTGAAGCCGTCGGCGAGCACCACATCGGACGCCCCGGCGGCGCGGGCCACCTCGCTCTTGTCCTCGGTGCTCACCACCGCGATCACCCGCGACGCGCCCCACGCCTGCGCCAACCGCAGCGTCGACGTGCCGATACCGCCGGCGGCGCCGTGCACCAGCACGGTCTCGCCCTCGGCCAGCCGGCCCCGGGTCAGCAGTCCGTGGTGCATGGTCAGGTCGTTGAAGAGCAGGCCGGCGCCGGCCTCGAACGACACGTTGTCAGGCAGCTTGAACACCCGTTCGGCGGGCAGCGCGACCACTTCGGCCATCCCCCCGCAGAGCATGGTCAGCGCAGCCACCCGATCACCCGCGGTCACGTGCGCGCCCGCAGGTGCGCTGCGCACCACGCCGGCGACCTCACCGCCGGGGGTGTAGGGCAGCTCCGGTTTGTACTGGTAGAGCCCGCGGGACTGCAGCACGTCGGGAAACGCGACCCCCGCGGCGTGCACATCGATGACGATCGCGTCCTGGCCGTCCGGTTCGTCGATCTCGACAAGCTTCGCGGCCTGCGGCCCGTCCAGGCTGGCTATCTGTATTGCGCGCATGGCGCCCATTTAACCGCGCCGGATGCGCGTCATCTGAGCCGCCGCCGCGAGTCGCTGATAACGGCCACCCGGACCCGAAGATAAGCTAACTTATGCAGCAACGTTGCTGAGACCTGATCGGAGCGAAGATGGGACGTGGTCAAACCCCGAGGACGCGGGCAGGTGGCTTCGCCGCCGCGCAGGCGTTACCGCCGGGCAGGCCCGTCACGGTCCGGTCAGCGGACGGCACCCGCCTGCACGCCGAGGTCTTCGGGCCCGACGACGGCCAGCCCATCGTGCTGGCCCACGGCATCACCTGCGCGATCCGGGTGTGGGCGCACCAGATCACCGACCTGTCCCGTGACTACCGCGTGATCGCCTACGACCACCGCGGTCACGGCCGCAGCGGAGTGCCGCGCCGCGGCGGCTACAGCCTCGATCATCTGGCGGCCGACCTCGACTCCGTGCTCGACGCGACGGTGGACCGGGGTGAACGCGCGGTGGTGGCGGGCCACTCGATGGGCGGCATCGCGATCACGTCGTGGGCCGAGCGCCACCCCGACCGGGTGCCCGAGCGGGCGGCCGCCGTCGCACTCATCAACACCACCACCGGAGACCTGCTGCGCAACGTGCAGTTGCTGCCGGTGCCGCCGCAACTCGCCGCGGTGCGGGTGCGATTCGCGGGAACGCTGCTGAAGACGTTCAGCGCCGCGCCGGTGATGCGGGCGGTCGAACGCCCGGGCCGACGGCTGGTGTCCATGATGGCCGTGGGGCGCGACGCCGATCCCACGATTGGCCAGTTCGTCTACGAACTGTTCACCTCCACCCCGCCGGCCGGTCGCGGCGGGTGGGCCCGCACGCTCGTCGACCATCTCGGACCCCAGCACATCGGGCTGAAGAACCTCAGCGTGCCGACGCTGGTCATCGGCAGCGAGAAGGATCGGTTGTTGCCGATAAAGTCGGCGCGCCACATCGCCCGTGAGGTGCCCAACCTCGCGCAGTTCGTCGAACTGGCCGGCGGGCACTGCGCGATCCTGGAGCGCCCGCAGGAGGTCAACAGCCAGTTGCGCCGGCTGGTCGAGTCGGTCAGCGCGGCGCGGCGCGCGACCTCTTAGGCCGTCAGCGCGCGGTGCACCTCCTCGGCGGCGCGCTGACCGGACCGGACCGCCCCGTCGAGGAATCCGGTCCACTCGTCAGCGGTTTCGGTGCCCGCCCAGAAGATGCCGTCGACCGGCTTGCGCAGCCAGGGGCCGTAGGTTGTCCACGATCCCGTCGGCACCGCCGCCGTCGGTCCGCCCGGGGCGAATCCTTCTGCGCCCCAACGGTGGTCGAGGTAGTCGATCGGGTGGGCGGCCGCATCGCCGAACAGCGTCGTGAAACCGGCAAGCGCGCGTTCCCGGCGTTGCGCGGCGGGCAGCGTGTCAAATGACCGGGCGTCGGTGAACCCCAACAGGATTCCCGGGCCGTCGTCGCCGGGGCTGACGTCGAACGTGATGAAGACGGGACCCTCGTCGGAGAGCGCCTCACCCGAACAGCCGTTGGCCCGCCAGAACGGCGTTTCGTAGGCGACGTAGGCCTTGCTGAGATTGCCCTGCGGCCAATGGTGCACGAGTTTTGCATGCTCGGGCGGAAGGTCGGGGTGAAACTCGATGCCGGCCCGGTGCGCGGGTGGGACCGCGACGACAACCGCTTTGGCGGTGACATCCCCGCGGTCGCAGCCCACGGTCAGCGTGCCGTCGGGGTGGCGCTGGACGCGGCGCACGACGGCGTCCAACACCACCCGCGGCCCGAGTTCGTCGGCCATCCGCAGCGCGATCTGCTGGGTGCCGCCCGGGAACCGGTCCTGCTGGGCCCCGCCCTCGACGTCGAGCATGCGGCCGATCCCGCCCGCGGCCTTGACGTAACGCACGGCGTGCAGCATCGACACCTCGGCGGGTTCGGCGCCCCATGTCACCCGCGCCATGATCGCCATCAGATCCCTGGTGGATGCGCTGGCGCGGACGTAGCGCAGCCAGTCATCGAGGGTTTTGGAGTCCAGGATCTCGGCGATCGACGACGTCCACGGCTTGTCGACCGGCACCCGGCGGCAGACGCGGTCAAACCGCCACTGGATGCGGGACACGTCGAGCAGTTCGATGATCGACAACCGCGGAATCGTGCTGCGATACGACCGCACCCGGCCCCGCCAGTGGATCAGGTTCTTGCCGCGCACGTATGTCGGCTCGGTGGGGCAACCGAGTTCCTTGGCGAGCGCGACCACGGCGTCCTGCGTCGGACCGACGAACGTCGCACCGAGATCCACCGGCACCCCGGCGATCGTCGCGGTCATCGACCGACCCCCGACCCGGTCGCGGCCCTCCAGAACCAGCACGTCGTGCCCGTGCCGGATCAGGTCGCGGGCCGTGGTCAGCCCGGCGAACCCGGCGCCGATGACGACGACGTCGGCGCCGGCCGGCAGGACAGGAGACGTCACCCGATTAGGCTCTCACGTCGTGAAGATATTGACAGCGCTGTTCGGCCCGACGGATGCGATCCAGCGGACGCAGGCCCTGCGTGAGGCCGGAGCCAGCGGTGTCTTCACGTTCGAGGGCCCACACGACGTGTTCGCGCCGTTGACGCTGGCGGCCACGGTGCCCGGCCTGGACCTGATGACCAACGTTGCGATCGCGCTCCCGCGCAACCCTATTCAGCTTGCGCATCAGGCCAACGACATGCAGCTGCTGGCGCAGGGGCGCTTCGTCCTCGGCCTCGGCACCCAGGTGCGCGCACAGGTCGAGAAGCGCTACGGCGCGGCTTTCGACCGGCCGGTGGCGCGGATGAAGGAGATGGTCGGGGCGCTGCGGGCGGTGTTTCACACGTGGAGCACCGGCGAGCGGCTGGACTTCCGCGGCGAGTACTACCGGCACACGCTGATGACCCCGACCTTCAACCCCGGCCCCAACCCGTACGGCCCACCACCGATCTATCTGGGCGCGCTGGGCCCGCGGTTGACCCGGGCCACCGCCGAGGTCGCCGACGGTCTGTTGGTGATGCCGTTCGGCTCGAAGCGGTTCCTGCACGAGGTGACGATGCCCGCAGTGCGCGACGGGCTCGCGGCGGCCGGGCGCCGCGCCGAGGACTTCGCCGTCGTCCCGGAGATCATCGTGTCCGTCGACGACGACGACCACGCATCGGCGCGCCGGCTGCTGTCGTTCTACGGTTCCACCCCGGCGTACCGCCCGGTCCTGGACGCGCACGGGTGGGGTGAGCTGCAACCGGAACTGAATGCGCTGTCCAAGCAGGGCCGGTGGCAGGAGATGGCCACCCTGATCGACGACGACGTGCTGCACACCATCGCCGCATGCGGCAGCCCGGCGCAGATCGCCGCGCACATCCGCGACCGCGTCGACGGCGTGTCGGACCGCATCTGCCTCTACCAGCCGGAGCCCATCGCGGTCGAGTCGTTGGCCAGGATCGTCGACGCTTTGGGGTCCTGACACATATCGTGGTACTCGGCAGGACCAAAGGAGGTTCGCGATGAGTGGCGATGAGCGCTTGCGCGAAGAGCAGACCGGTACCGATGAGCGCTTGCGCGAAGAGCAGACCGGTACCGATGAGCGCTTGCGCGAAGAGCAGGCTGACTACTCCGACGTGCTGATCATCGGTGCGGGGATCTCCGGGATCGGCGCCGCCTACCGCGTGCAGGAGAAGAACCCGAAGGCGTCCTACACCCTGCTGGAGCGGCGCGCGCGGATTGGCGGGACGTGGGATCTGCACCGCTACCCGGGCATCCGCTCCGACAGCGACATCATCACGCTGAGCTACCCCTTCGAGCCGTGGACCCGTCCGGAGAACGTGGCCGACGGACCCGACATCCGCGACTACCTCGAGCAGACCGCCCAAAAGCACGGCATCGACAGGCACATCCGGTTCAACACCCGGGTGCTGTCGGCGGACTGGGATTCGACCGCCGACACGTGGACGGTGCGGACCGAGCAGGACGGCGCACCGAAGACCTACCGGGCGCGGTTCCTGTTCTTCGGCACCGGATACTACAACTACGACGAACCGTACCGGCCGGATTTCCCCGGCCTCGAGGAATTCTCCGGCGACGTGGTGCATCCGCAGCACTGGCCCGAGTCGCTGGACTACGCGGGTAAGCGCATCGTGGTGATCGGCAGCGGCGCGACCGCGGTCAGCATGATCCCGACCCTGACCGAAAGCGCCGGTCACGTGACCATGCTGCAGCGGTCACCGACCTACATGTTGTCGACCCAGCGCATCAACCCGGTGGTGCAGGCGTTCCGTAAGGTGCTGCCGAAGCGGGCCGCGTACCGCGCTGCGCGGTTCTACAACACGCTGTTCACCGTCTTCGTCTACGGGTTCGCCCGGATCGCGCCGAAGCTCAGCAGGCGCTACATCCGCAGCAACGCCAAGCGCAACCTGCCCGAGGGTTATCCGGTCGACGTGCACTTCAATCCCCGCTACGACCCGTGGGACCAACGGCTGTGCGCCATGCTGGACAACGACTTCTACGAGGTGATCAGCGCAGGTCGCCTGGACGTGGTGACCGACCAGATCGATCACATCGACGCCACCGGAATCGTGCTGCGGTCGGGGGAGCGGATCGACGCCGACGTGATCGTCACCGCGACGGGCATCCAGTTGCAGGCGCTCGGCGGGGTTGCGCTGAGCATCGACGGGGCGGAGTTCAAGCCGCAGGACCGGTTCGTCTACAAGGAGCACATGCTCGAGGACGTGCCGAACCTGGCCTGGTGCGTCGGCTACATCAACGCCTCGTGGACGCTGCGCGCCGACCTCACCGCCCGCGCGTTCGCCAGGCTGATCGCCTACATGGACGCCCACCGCTACACCCACGCCTACCCGCATCTGGGCGAGCGGCCGATGGCCGAGAAACCGGCGTGGAACATCAACGCCGGCTACGTGCAGCGCGCGGGCCACGTGCTCCCGAAGTCGGGTACCGAACGGCCCTGGAACGTGCGGCACAACTACGTGCTGGACGCCATCGACCACCGCTTCGACCGCATCGAGGAGTCCATGGTGTTCGGCCGGGTCAGCGTCGCACAGCCGACGGCCAGCTGAGGGCTCGCACTGCGATTTCGGCGCGCTTATGCCCCGTCAGCGTCCGTTAGCGCGCCGAAATCGCTGACTTACGGTGCGACGGTGAACCAGTCGGCGAAGCCCGACGGGTCGTGGCGGCCCAGCGCGCCGTGCTCGAACAGCCCCCAGCCCTCTGCCGTCTTGCCGCCTTCAGTGCACACCGCACGGCCGACATGGTCGATGACGCCGAACATGGCCTTGCCGTTGACCGACGGGTCGGTCATGTCGTAGGTGAGCCGTTCGGTGAACTTCTCGCCCTTCCACATACCGTGCAGCCAGTCCGAATCCCCGCCGTACCCGCCGCCGATGTGGATCGGCACCGCCAGCTTCGACTCGACCTCGAACACCACCGGGTTTCCCTCGGGCGTGGTGGCTTCGATGGTGGCGCCGTAGGGAATTCGGGTCCCCGAGGTGTAGTGGATTTTCACCCGCGGCCAGCCGAGCTGTTCGACCCGGCCGTCGCGCCAGATCCGGGTGCAGTCGTTGAGGCTGCGGAACCCGGTGGGGTCTTCCTGGATGATCAGCACGATCCCGTGGTCGTCGAACGCCATCGGCACGTAGAGCCACCACATGCCCTCGAACGGGGGATCGGCGGGACGACCCGCCGGCTCGGGCTCGCCGATCGGGCGGATACCCCACGAGCGGTCGCGGGTGCCGATCCACACCGACGGGTCGACGGTGATGTCCTCGCCGTCGATCGCGATGGTGCCGCTCCAGCTCCCGACCTGGGCGAAGCGTTGGGCGTCGAGCGTGACGCGGGTGCCGGTGCGCAGTATGTGGCGTTGCTCCTGCACGACGGGAAACAGGCCCTGCCAGGTCAGGTCGACGGCGATGCCGTCGGTTTCCTCGAGCACCACCCGCAGCTTGTTCAGCGGTTCGGTGACCTCGAGGCGGTACCCCAGCACGTGTTGGTTCAGCCGGTCAGCGTCGATGCCGTCGGAAAGATGCACCGCGGTCTGCACATCGCCCCTGCGCACCAGGACGAACGCGTCCTTGACCCCGAGGTTGGGGTAGTAGCCGATGCCGGTGATCAAGAAGATGTCGCCGGTGCGGTCGTGGGCGTTGAGATAGGAGCGGTCGTAGAAGTTGCGGTCCGATGATCCCGGCCAGGCGATGGGCTGTGGGATCTGGTGGACGGGGAATTCGTCGATCGGTCCGAGCATCAGGCCTCTCCTCCTATGAGCCGCTTGAGCAGCGCCCCGTGATAGAACAGCGATTCGACGTCTTCGGGTTGCTCGATCTCCCCGAAGCGAACCCGCCGGGCGCTGGTCCGCATGAACACACACGCCCAGATCACCCCCGAGTAGACGTAAAACCATTGCAGGTCACCGAGGTCCACTCCGGTGCGCGCGGCGTAGGTGCCCTTGACGTCTTCTTCGCGCATGAAGTCGGGCAGGCCGGGTAAGCCGGCCAGGCCTGCGAGCTCTTGAAACACCATGTGCGCGAAGATCATCCACGCGGCATCCATTTCGCGCGGCCCCAGCGTGGCCATCTCCCAGTCCAGTACGGCCACGGGCTGGAACCCGGAGTAGAGCACGTTGCCGACGCGCGAGTCGCCCCACACCAGCACCGGATCCTTGGCTGCGGCGTCGGTCGGCCAGTTGGCCTCCAGCCAGTCCAGGGCCTGCTCGACGAGCGTGGAGCGCCCGATGTCGGGTACGGCGAACTGATACCAGGACTTCAGCCAGTTGAGGTTGCGCCGCAACGCATTGTCGTCGGACCCGTCATCGAGAAAGCCGAAGGTGTTGTGCGGCTCGGGAATCGAGTGCAGTTGGGCCAGCACGTCGACGGTCGCGTCTTGGAGTTCTCGCTGCTGTTCGGCGGGTGCGTCGAAGAACCAGTTGCCGCCGAAGGTGTACGGCATGACATCGGGGGGCACCCGGCCGTCGACGTACTCCATCAGGAAGAACGGCGTGCCCAGTACCGACCCGCTGTTCTCCAGCCAGCGCACCGGCGGCACCGGTACATCGGTTTTCTCGCCGACCAACCGGATGACGTCGAACTGATGATCCATCCGGTACGACGAGAACACCGGAACGTCCCGTTCGGCGGGGGCGATGCGGGCGACCCACTTCTGCTCCTGGCGTTGCCCGTCCTGGTCCCAGCGGCCGGTGAGAATGATGGTCTCCGAGGACATGCCGTTGGCGTCGACCCCGCTCTCCACGGTGATCTCCGGCGTCGCGCCGTCGGGCAGCACCGTCGACAACCACCGCGACATCACGTCGGGCAGGGTGCTGACGTCGCGGCTGGAATGTTCGAGGCGGCTGACATCTTCGACAGCCGGTTCGGTTGCCATCACAAACCATCCTTCGTTGACCCGAAAATTACGATACGGTGGGTAGCGTTATGAAAGCAGACCTGTCATCGGTTGACAAGCCCCCGGGCGCCGGGCGGCCCCGGGATCGCCGTATCGACGCTGCCATCTTGCGCGCCACCGCGGATCTGCTGGTGGAAATCGGCTATTCCAACCTCACGATGGCCGCCGTCGCCGAGCGGGCGGGTACCACCAAGACCGCGTTGTACCGCCGGTGGTCCAGCAAGGCCGAGCTGGTGCACGAGGCCGCGTTTCCCGCCGCGCCCACCGCGATCGCGACGCCGCCGGGGGATATCACCGCCGACATCCGCGCGATGATCGCCGCCGCGCGCGACGTCTTCACCAGCCCCCTGGTGCGCGCCGCCCTTCCCGGGCTGATCGCCGACATGGACGCCGACGCCGAGCTGAACGCCAGGGTGATGGAGCGGTTCACCGAACTGTTCGCCGCGGTCGGCATGCGGCTGGCCGACGCCGTGAAGCGCGGCGAGGTGCATCCCGACGTCGACCCCGACCGGCTGGTCGAGGTGATCGGCGGAGCCACCCTGCTTCGCGTGCTGCTGCGGCCCGACGGATCCCTCGGCGACGACTGGGTCGAACAAACCACCGCCATCCTGGTGCACGGTGTGGTGGCATAGCGCAGTGCTTGCAGTACAACCTTTTCCGTCCGACTGGCGCACCTGCCTGGTTCTGGTGCCCCACCCCGACGATCCCGAATACGGCATCTGCGCGGCGGTCGCCAAGTGGACATCGGCGGGCAAGACGGTCCGCTACGCGCTGGCGTGCCGGGGTGAGCGCGGCATCGCCGGAATGGCACCCGAACAGGCCGGCCCGCTGCGCGAGATCGAACAGCGCCGGTCCGCGGCGATCGTCGGCGTGGACGACGTCGACTTCTGGGACTTTCCCGACAGCGATATCCGCGACACCCCGCAACTGCGCACCAAAATCGCCGAGACGATCACCGCGCAGGCGCCCGACGTCGTGGTGACGATCTACAGTGGCCCGGAGTGGGCGCCAGGTGCGCCGAACCAGCGTGACCACATCGAATTCGCCAACGCCGTTGCGCACGCCTACGATTCACTATCCGACCCGCCGTGCTGGCTGTTCGAGAACGGCCCGCAGATGACCCACGGGGAAACCGTCGACGGCTATCTGGACCACGCCGTCGCCGCGCTTGCCGCCCACCAGAAGTACCTGTCGGTGCTCGACCCCGACACCCCGGTCATCGAGCAGGCGCGCAAGCAGGTGGGTATGTCGGCCGCGCCGCATCCGGAGTTCGACGGCGCGCCCACCGTCGGCTTCATCCTCAAGCGGTCCGCCTGCTAGCTGCGGCGCGGACTCAGCGGTCGATCTGCCGTTTGTTGCGCTCGCTCACCGCCCGGAACTGGTCGCCCAACCCCTCGTAATCGCGGTGCTGGGCAAAGGCGATCCTCTCCTCGGCGCCCAGCGCCGGGTCGATGACGGCTGCCGCCCCGGTCGTGTAGATCTCCTTGAGCCCGAGCATGATCGGGCCCGGCACCTCGGCGATCTGAGCCGCCAACTCCACAGCCCGGTCCAGCAGACGGTCGTGGGTGACGACCTCGGTCACCAACCCGATGCGTTCGGCACGTTTCGCATCGACCACCTCGCCGGTCATCGACAGCCGCCGCGCCATCGCCAGGCCGACCACCTGGGGCAGCCGTGCGGTCATGCCGCCGCCGGGCAGGATGCCGACCCGGGCGTGGGTGTCGGCGAACACCGCCCGCTCCGATGCGACGAGAAAATCGCAACCAAGGGCCATCTCGAGGCCGCCGGTGAACGTCGCACCGTTGACCGCACCGATGATCGGCGTGCGCATGTCGGCGGTCGCGGCGATGCAGCTCTGCGACCGGAACTCCTCGAAGTAGGCCAGCCCGTCACGCTGGGCCTCCTTGAGGTCCACGCCCGCGCAAAACGCCGGGTCGGCACCGGTCAGCACCACGGCGCGGACGTCGTCGTCGGCATCGGCCTGTGTCAACGCCGCGTACAGGGTGCGGATCAACTCGCGGCTCAGCGCGTTGCGGGCGGCGGGCCGGTTCATCGTCAGCACCCGCACCGGACCACGGTCGGTGACGAGAACGAGGTCTTCGGTGGTCATGCCATGAACGTAGCGGGCCGGGCGACGCAGCGGACGCGTGGTTGTGCGGTTTCATCCGCGACACGCCGCGGACTGCGTTTCAAACCGCACAGTGGGCACCCGACGCGCGCATGAACTAGGTATGCCGGGGCGTATTCGGCACTGGACGTCAACTTTCACAGCGCCTAGCATTTCGTTACAACACCGTTTCGTATATGGAGGATGTGGAGATGGCACAGCCGGAGGTGCTCGTGGCCGGCGCGGGTCCCGCCGGGTTGGCGTTGGCGTGCGGGCTCCTGCTGCAGGGGGTCGACGTGCGCGTCGTCGACAAGGCGAGCGGCCCGGCGACGACGTCACGGGCCAACTTCCTGCACGCGCGGGGCTCTGAGGTCCTCGATCGGCTGGGTGCTCTGGGTGATCTGCCGCAGCGTTCGGTGCGCGCCATGCGCATCACCAGCTATCTGGCCGGTAAGCCGGTCTTGCGCCTGCGCTTCGGCGATCCCGGAATGGACACCGCCGCACCGCCGATGGTGATCTCTCAGGCCAGCGTCGAGGCGGCGCTGAGGGACCGGTTGACAGAACTCGGCGGCACCATCGAATGGCATACCCCGCTGGTGGACCTGCGTCAGCACGACGGGGAAGTGGTTGCCACGCTCGGTACCGGTGAGGATGTGCACCCACGCTGGTTGGTCGGCTGCGACGGTGCGGGCAGCACCACGCGCCGACTTGCCGACATCGGGTTTCCCGGCGTGAAGCTCTCCGAACGGTTTCTGCTCGCCGACGTGGGATTGGACTGGAACCTCGACCGGTCAGGCACCACCGGCTGGATCCATCCGGACGGGATGATCGGCGCGATGCCGATGCCCGACGACCTGTGGCGCGTCATCGCCTACGATCCCGGCCAACCTACCGAAAAGCCCACGGACGCCGAAATTCTCGCCCGGCTGCAACGCATCCTGCCCGAACGCACCGGCCACGAAGTGCGGGTCACCGCCACCGAGTGGTTGTCGATGTTCCAGGTGCACCGCCGACTCGCCGACACCTATCGCCGGGGCCGCGTGCTGATCGCCGGCGACGCCGCGCACACCCACGCGCCGTTCGGCGGGCAGGGCATGCTGACCGGGTTCGGCGACGTCGAAAACCTCGCATGGAAGTTGGCTCTTGTGGTCGGCCGGCGCGCCGACGCCGCGCTCTTGGACACGTACGAGGCGGAGCGACGCCCGTTGGCCACCGAGGTCCTGCGCGATACCAGCGCCATCACCAAGGTCAACATCGCGCAGGGCCCCGTCGGTAGGTTTCTGCGCGACCGGGTGATGGTGCCATTGGTCAACCTGCCGCGGGTGCAGCG
This sequence comes from Mycolicibacterium holsaticum DSM 44478 = JCM 12374, assembly GCF_019645835.1. NCBI lineage: Bacteria > Bacillati > Actinomycetota > Actinomycetes > Mycobacteriales > Mycobacteriaceae > Mycobacterium > Mycolicibacterium holsaticum. The sequence continues at coordinate 3,828,386 of NZ_CP080998.1, read as the reverse complement.
CTCGGTGACGTACCGAACCTCGCAGCTGTGGGTGAGTTACCGGCGCGGGCCGCTGGCCGAAAAGAGTTGGTGGACACAGAATCCGCGGCCGGGCGACCGGATCGCCGACGTCGACTGCCGACGCGCCGACGGGGAACCGACCCGGTTGTACGCCGAACTCGGCCGACGATGGGCGCTGCTGGCAGGTGGTGGCGGCGAGGCGCTGATCGCGACGGCGCAACGTCACCTCGGCGAGCACGTCGTCGCGCTGCGCCGCGCCGAGCCGGATCGCACCGAAACCATGTTGATTCGGCCCGACGGGCACCTGGCCTGGCGCGGCCGGGCCGAGCCGAAGTTGGCCGGATGGCTGCACCGGGCGTTGGGTAGGGGGCACCTGCGGTGACGGCGATGTCGGCCCGGGGTCGTCCGCGTGACCCGACACTGGACACCGCGATCCTGGCCGCCGCGCTGGAACTGTTCATGGCCCACGGTATTTCGGTGATGAGCATCGAGCAGGTCGCTAAACGCGCCGGTGTCGGCAAACCGACCATCTACCGGCGATGGTCGGCCAAGGAGCGGTTGGTCGCCGACGCGATCGAGGCGTTGGTCGACGCGGACATCAGCTGGCCGGACATCGACGAGATCGCCGCGACGCCGCCGCAGCAACTGGTGAGACGCAATATCGACGCCGCGGCCCGCACCGCTGCCGACCCGGCCTTCCGCGCGCTGGTCGCCCAGATCTACGGCTCGGCCGTGACCCATCCCGCGTTGATGCAGACCTACTGGACGCACTACATCATGCCCCGTCGCAGTTTGACGATGGCCGTGCTGGCACGTGCGCAGGCCGACGGCGCCGTGGCGCCCGACGCCGATCTGGACGTCATCGTCGACATGCTCGCGGGCGCGGTGACATACCGGGTGCTGCAACCCGATCCACCCAACTTCCGGCAGATGAAGCGCTACCTCACCGCCGTGTACCGACAGGTCGGGTTGCTGCCCTGACTCGCCGATTACACCGCTGGCCCCGCCAGTGTGCGGTTTTATCCGCGACTCGCCGTGAACTGCGGATCAAACCGCACAGTGAGCATCCGCTGCGCCCGGAACGGTGCTCAGCTCAAGAACTGATCGGCGTTGTTCGCCAGATCCAGCAGCGGTTGCGGCAGCGCGCCGAGCGCGAAGGTGACTGCCGCCGTCACTGTGACGACAGCGGTGCTCAGCATGCTGGGAACCACCACCGTCGGCGGATCCTCGGGCGGTTCGGTGAAGAACATCAACACGATCACCCGCACATAGAAGTACGCTGCCACGGCGCTGGCGATGACGCCGACGATGACCAGCGGCATCGCACCGCCTTCGGCTGCGGCCTTGAACACCGCGAACTTGCTGACGAAGCCGCTGGTCAGTGGAATACCGGCGAACGCAAGCAGAAACAGTGAGAAGACGACTGCCACCACCGGATGCCGCCGACCCAGACCCGCCCACCGGGCCATCGCGGTGTCCTCCTCGTCCGCGGAGTTGCGCACCAAGCCCACCACCGCGAACGCGCCGACGGTGTTGAAACCGTATGCCACCAGGTAGAACAACGTCGATGACACTCCGGCCTGGTTACCGGCGATCACCCCGGTGAGGATGAAACCGGTATGGGACACCGCCGAATACGCCAACATGCGTTTGACGTCGGCCTGGGTTATCGCGGCCACGGTCGCGATCACCATGGTGAGGATCGCCACCGCCCACAGCGCAGGCCGCCAGTAATCGTGCAGTGCGGGGAATGCGACGTAGAAGATCCGCAACATCACGCCGAACGCGGCGATCTTGGTGGCCGCGGCCATGAACGCGGTGATCGCGGTGGGCGCCCCTTGATAGACGTCGGGAACCCACGAGTGGAACGGCACCGCACCGATTTTGAACAGCACGCCGACCAGCAGCAGCGCGATGCCGATCAGCGCCAACGAGGTCTTGCCCGACCCGGCCTCGATCACCGAGGCGATACCGCGCAGGTCCAGCGTCCCGGCGTAGCCGTAGAGCATCGCCACGCCGTAGATGAAGAACGCCGACGAAAACGCACCCAGCAGAAAATATTTCAGCGCCGCTTCCTGCGACATCAGGCGACGCCGTCGGGCCAGCCCGCACAACAGGTACAGCGGCAGCGACAGCACTTCGAGCGCGACGAACAGGCTCAGCAGATCGTCGGACGCCGGGAACAGCAGCATGCCGCCGATGGCGAACATGGTCAGCGGGAACACCTCGGTCTGGATGACGCCCGCCTTGGTGGCCAACCGCTCGGCGACGTCGCCCGGCACCGCGGAGGCCTGCGGTGTGAAGCCGTCTAGACCGCGGTGCCCGCCCTCGGCGTCGGCCAGCGCGGGGACGCGTCGCTCGGCGATCAGCAGGATGCCCAGCACACCGACGAGCAGAATGGTGCCCTGTAAGAACAGCGCGGGCGCATCGATGACGACGGCGCCCATCACCGCCGAGCGTCCGACGGTGCCACCCATGTCGCGCGCCAACAGCACCACCGCCACCAGCGCGGCGGCCAGCCCGCCGAGGCTGAGCGTGAGTTGGATGGCGTAGCGGCGATGCCGAGGCAGCAACGCTTCGATGAGGACACCGGCGACGGCCACCCCGAAGACGATGAGCATCGGGGAGACCAGGTCGTATTCGACGACCGGCGGGGAGAGGGTCATGGCGTCGGCCCTTCCGCGATCTGGGGTACCGGATCAGGCTGGTCGATGGTGGTCAGGGTGTGGGTGACCGCGGGGTTGATCACGTCCAGTACAGGTTTGGGATATACCCCCAATACCAGTAGCAACGCGATGAGCGGTGTGACGACGAGGATTTCGCGCGGCACGAGGTCGCGGACCTTGTCTTTGCCGGTGGCGAGTTCGTCGGGCACCGGGCCGCCCATCATCCGCTGATAGGTCCACAGGATGTAGATGGAGGACAGGACCAGCGCCGAGGACGCGAACACCGCCAGCAGCGGGTACCGGGTGAATGTGCCGATGAGAACCAGGAACTCGCTGATGAAGGGAGCCAATCCGGGTAGCGACAAGGTCGCCAGCCCGGCGACCAGGAAGGTGCCCGCCAGGATCGGCGCCACCTTCTGCACGCCGCCGTACGCGTTGATCAAGCGAGTGCCCCGCTGCGACACCAGGAACCCGGCGATCAGGAACAGTGCGGCCGTGGAAAGGCCATGGTTGACCATGTACAGCGTCGAACCAGACTGCCCCTGGCTGGTCATCACGAAGATACCGAGAATGATGAACCCGAAGTGCGATATCGACGTGTAAGCGATCAACCGCATCACGTCGGTCTGGCCGATCGCCACGACCGCGCCGTACACGATGCCGATCGCGGCGAGCGTGATGATCAGCGGCCGGAAAACCGTTGAGGCGTCCGGGAACAACTGCAGGCAGTACCGCAGCATGCCGAACGTGCCGACCTTGTCCATCACCGCCATCATCAGCACCGCGCTGGCCGGCGTGGCCTCGACGGCGGCGTCGGGCAGCCAGCGGTGGAACGGCCACAGCGGCGCCTTGACCGCGAACGCGAACATGAAACCGAGGAACAGCAGGTTCATCACCGCGGGGTTGACGACGAACTCGCCGCTGGACACCGCGGCCACGATCTCGCGGAAGTCGAACGTGCCGCCGGCGAACGCATCGCTCTGCGCGGTGACCACGTACAGTCCGATCACCGCGGCGAGCATGATCAGGCCACCGAACAGGTTGTACAGCAGGAACTTCACCGCCGCCTTGGAACGTCCCTCGCCGCCGCCGAAGCCGCCGATGAGGAAGTACATCGGGATCAGCATCGCTTCGAAGAACACGTAGAACAGCAGCACGTCCAGCGAGACGAGCGACATGATGACCATGCCCTCGACAGCCAGCGTCAGCGCGAAGTAGGCATGCGTGGAGCGCCCGCCCCATGCAGCGTGGTCGCTGACGTCGTTCCAGCCGGCGATGATCAGCAGCGGCACCAACACCGCGGCCAGACCGACGATCGCCAGCGCGATGCCGTCCAGGCCCAGGATGTAGCCGGTGCCGAACGACGGTATCCAGCGGTGGGATTCGACGAACTGGTACTGCTCGCCGCCGGGCTCGAAGCGCACCGCGAGGAACGCCGTGATGACCAGCACCACGACCGAGACCCCAAGCGCCAGCCATTTGGCCAACGCGCGCTGCGCGGCGGGCAGCAGGATCACCACGGCGGCGCCCACCATCGGCACCGCCCACAGCACCGTCAACCAGGGAAAGGAGGTCACCATAGCTGCACCGCCAGGATCGCGCCGGCCAGCAGCATCGCGCCGGCCAGCATTGTCAACGCATAGGAGCGGGCGAACCCGGTCTGCAGCCGCCGCAGGGCCCTTGAGGTGTGGGACACCACGGAGGCCAGTCCGGTTCCCACACCGTCGACGGCTTCGTCATCGATTTCGACCAGCACCTTGGTGAGCGCCTGTCCGGGCCGCATGAAGACCTCTTCGTTGAATGCGTCGCCGTACAGGTCGCGACGGGCGGCCACGGTCAGCGCCGAACCGACGGGCACCTCTTCGGGCACCGGTCGCACGGCGTACATCCGGTAGGCGATCAGGATGCCGACCGCCACCACGGCGAGGATGATGGTGGTGATCACCCACACCGGCGCGATGTGGTGCACCTCGTGTGCTCCGACAACGGGTTCCAGCCAATGTTCGAGGCTCCCGCCGATCGCGAACGCCGCACCGGAGCCGACCGAGCCGACGGCCAGCAGGATCATCGGCCAGGTCATCACCTTCGGCGACTCGTGCGGATGCGCATTGGGCGCCCAACGCTTCTCGCCGAAGAACGTCATCAGCATCACCCTGGTCATGTAGAAGGCGGTGATGCCCGCACCGAGGATCGCGGTACCGCCCAGGATCAGACCCTTGACGCCGCCGGCGCCCAACGCCGCTTCGATGATGCCGTCCTTGGAGAAGAAGCCGGCCAGCGGTGGCACGCCGATGATCGCGAGGTAACCGAGCCCGAACGTGGCGAAGGTGATCGGCAGCGCCTTGCGCAGGCCGCCGTAGCGGCGCATGTCGACCTCGTCGTCCATCGCGTGCATCACCGAACCGGCGCCGAGGAACAACCCGGCCTTGAAGAAGCCGTGGGTCAGCAGGTGCATGATCGCGAACGCGTAGCCGACCGGGCCGAGGCCGGCGGCCAGCACCATGTAGCCGATCTGCGACATCGTCGACGCCGCAAGCGCTTTTTTGATGTCGTCCTTTGCGCAACCGATGATCGCGCCGAACAGCAGGGTGACCGCACCGACGATGACGACGGCCAATTGCGCGGTCGGTGCCAGGTCGAACACCGGCCCGGAACGCACGATGAGGTAGACGCCCGCGGTCACCATGGTGGCGGCGTGGATGAGCGCCGACACCGGGGTCGGGCCTTCCATCGCGTCCCCGAGCCAGGACTGCAGCGGCACCTGCGCGGACTTCGCGCACGCGCCCAACAGGAGCAGCAGGCCGATCACCGTCAGCACACCCTCGCTCACCTGGGGTGCTGCGGCGAAAACGCCTTCATAGGAGATGGACCCGATGTGGGCGAACATCGCGAAGATGGCGATGGCCAGACCCATGTCGCCCACACGGTTGACGACGAACGCTTTCTTTGCCGCGGTGGCCGCCGACGGTTTGTGCGCCCAGAAGCCGATCAGCAGGTACGACGCCAGGCCGACACCTTCCCATCCGACGTAGAGACCCAGATAGTTGTCGGCGAGCACCAGCAGCAGCATCGCGGCGAGGAAAAGGTTCAGGTAGGCGAAAAACCGTCGCCGGCCGGGGTCCTCGGCCATGTAGCCGATGGAGTAGATGTGGATCAGCGAGCCGACGCCGGTGATGAGCAGGACAAAGCACATCGACAGCTGGTCGAGTTGCAGACCGAAGTCGACGTGCAGGCTCGCCACCGGGACCCAGGTGAACAGGTTCTCGTGGATCGTGCGGTGTTCGGCGTCGCGGCCGAGCATGTCGACGAACAGTGCCGCGCCTACCGCGAACGACGCGAGCGACGCCGCACATCCCAACAGATGCCCCCAGCTGTTGGTGCGTCGGCCGCCCACCAGCAGGATCGCGGCACCCACCAACGGAAGGGCGATCGTAAGCCACACCGGAGTTGTCATCGTGCCCTTAGTGTTTCAGCAGATTGGCGTCGTCGACGGAGGCCGAGCGTCGCGTGCGGAAGATGGTCATGATGATCGCCAGGCCAACCACCACCTCGCAGGCGGCGACCACCATGGTGAAGAACGCGACCACCTGGCCGTCCAGTTGGCCGTGCATACGGGAGAACGTGACCAGTGCCAGGTTGGCGGCGTTGAGCATCAACTCGACGCACATGAACATGACGATGGCGTTGCGGCGCAGCAGTACTCCGCTGGCACCGATGGTGAACAGCAGCGCAGACAGGTACAGGTAGTTGTCTGGGTTCACGTGTCACCGCCTCCGCCGTTGACCGAGCTGACGGACCGCTTCTCCAAAATGGGGCTGACTGACAACTCGGAATCCGATCCGTCGGGCAGGCGTGCCGCGGCGTTGACGGCGTTGTAGCGGGCGTAGACACCGGGATTGGGCAACGTCGTCGGATATCCGCCCGGCTTGAACCGCTCTTCGGCGAGTTCGCGCTGGGTCTTGCGACGTGCGAAACGTTCCCGGTGCGCCAGCACCATCGCGCCGAGGGCCGCGGTGATCAGCAGCGCGCTGGTCAACTCGAACGCCCACAGGTAGCGGATGAAGATCAGCGCCGCCAACCCCTCGACGTTTCCGCCGGCGTTGGCCTGCCCCAGCCCGACGAACCCGCCCGCGGAGACGTTTCCGATCCCGGCGATCATCAGGATTCCGAAGCCCAACCCGAACACGATCGCGGCAACGCGTTGTCCGCGAATGGTTTCCACCAGAGATTCCGACGAGTCGACGCCGATGAGCATCATCACGAACAAGAACAACATCATCACCGCGCCGGTGTAGACCACCACCTGCACGACGCCGAGGAACAGCGCCCCCTGCGCGATGTAGAACACCGCCAGCACGATCATGGTGGTGGCCAGAAACATCGCGGAGTACACGGCCTTCGGCGCGATCACCACACCGAATGCGCCGAGCAACGCCACCGCGCCGAGCACCCAGAACAGCACCGCCTCGGTGGTCGTCGTGTGGGCTGCGGTGTCGGCGGTCATCGCCGCTACCCACTCGAGCGTCATCGGATGTCCTCGGTCACGGGTTTGATGTTTCCGAGGTAGTAGTCCTCGTCGGTGCTGCCCTCGGCCATCGGGTGCGGTGGCGGCAGCATCCCCGGCTCGAGCGGTGCCAGCAGCTTGTCCTTGCCCAGGATCAGGTCGGCGCGGTTGTCGTCGGCCATTTCGTAGTCGTTGGTCATCGTCAGCGCGCGGGTGGGGCAGGCTTCGACGCAGTAGCCGCAACCGATGCACCGCAGGTAGTTGATCTGGTAGACGCGGCCGTAACGTTCACCGGGGGAGTACCTTTCGTCCTCGGTGTTGTCGTCACCCTCGACGTAGATGGCGTCGGCCGGGCAGGCCCAGGCGCACAGCTCGCAGCCGATGCACTTCTCCAGCCCGTCGGGATACCGGTTGAGTTGATGCCTGCCGTGATAGCGGGGCGCGACCGGGCCCGGTTTCTCCGGATATTCCTCGGTGATGGGCTTTTTGAACATGGTCCCGAACGTGGTCCCGAAACCCGCTATCGCCTCGAAAAACTTACGCATCGGCTCGCTCCTTGGTCGCAGTCGGCTGCTCGGAACCCGGCAGCGGTGGTATCGGGAAGACATCCGGATCCAGCGTCTGCGTGGGAGGTTTGCGACTGTTCTTGCCGCGCACGGAGCGCCACAGTGCGATGCCGATCAGCAAGGCGATGATCGCGCCTGCGGAGAACAACACGGTCACCATCTCGTCGTAGCCGTGGTTGCGCAGGCTGCGGGCGGTCGCGACGATCATGATCCACGCCAACGAGATGGGGATCAGCACCTTCCAGCCCATCGCCATGAACTGGTCGTAGCGCATCCGCGGAAGTGTGGCGCGCAACCAGAAGTACAGGAACAGAAAGCCCCACACCTTGGCGGTGAACCACAGCAGCGGCCACCAGCCGGTATTGGCGCCGTCCCACATGTTGATGGGCCACGGGGCGTGCCAGCCGCCGAGGAACATCGTGGTGGCCAGCGCCGACACGGTCGTCATGTTGACGTACTCGGCGAGCATGAACATCGCGAATTTGATCGACGAGTACTCGGTGTGGAACCCGCCGACCAGTTCACCCTCGGCCTCGGGCAGGTCGAAGGGCGCCCGGTTGGTTTCGCCGACCATCGACGTCACGTAGATGACGAACGACGGCAGCAGCAAAAAGATGAACCAGGTTCCGTCCTGGGCCGCGACGATGCCCGATGTCGACATCGTGCCCGCGTAGATGAACACCGCGACGAACGAGAGCCCCATCGCGATCTCATAGGAGATCACCTGCGCGGTGGAGCGCAGCCCACCCAGCAGCGGGTAGGTGGAACCGGATGCCCAGCCCGCCAGCATGATCCCGTACACGCCGATCGAGGTCGCGGCCAGGATGTAGAGCACCGCGACGGGCATGTCCGTGAGCTGAAGCGCGGTGCGGTGCCCGAATATCGACACCTCGCCGCCCATTGGGATCACCGCGAACGCGATGAACGCCGGGACGGCGGCGATCACCGGCGCCGCCAGGTAGATGATCTTGTCGGCGCCTGCGGGGATCAGCCCCTCTTTGAGGGCCAGCTTCACACCGTCGACCAGCGACTGCAGCAGCCCGCGCGGCCCGACCCGGTTCGGGCCGAACCGCATCTGCATGCGGCCCAACAGCTTACGTTCGATGAGGATCGCCGCGAGGACGGTCAACATCAGGAACGCGAAGATCCCGACCGCCTTGGCGAGGATCAGCCACCACGGGTCGTGTCCGAACAGTGTCGGATCCGGATGGATCATGGTTCTGCCCGCCCTATCGAAACCACGGCTCCTGCTGTCACGCCCAGGCTCTGGTGCACCGCCGAGCCTGCAGAGTTCAGCGGCAGCCACACGACGCGGTCGGCGATGTCGGTGATCGCCAACGGCAGCGTGATCGCCCCGCGATCGGTGCGCACCGTCACCGGATCGCCCTCACCGGCCCCGATTTCAGCCGCCGTCGTCGCCGACAGCCGCGCGACCGGGGTGCGTGCGGTCCCGGCCAGGTGCGGTTCGCCGTCCTGCAGGCGTCCGGCGTCGAGCAGCATGCGCCACCCCGCCAACACGGCTTGACCTGCCGCCGGCGCGGCAGGCGCGGCCGCGCTAACGTCTGGTGCCGCGGGACGCTGTCCTGCCCACATTCCCAGCCGCGCCAACTCGTCACCGGCGGTCAACGGGTTCGTCATGTTCAGCGCGACGCCGAGTTCGTCAGCCAGATAGCCCAGCACGCGAGCGTCCGGGATGGCGTTGGTCTGCAACGACGGCTCGAACGGGCGAAGCCTGCCCTCCCAGTTCATGTACGAGCCGCCCTTTTCCACCACCGGCGCGACGGGGAACACCACATCGGCGACCGCGGTGACCGCGCTTTCCCGAAGTTCGAGGCTCACCACGAACGGGGTGGCCTCCAGCGCGGCCAGCGCGAGGTCGGGGTCGGGCAGATCGGCCAGTTCCACACCGCCGACCAGCAGGGCGCCCAGTTCGCCGCGGCGGGCCGCATCAAGGATCGCCGCGGTGTCACGGCCCGGTGTGCTTGGCAGGTCGTCGACATTCCATGCCGCCGCGGTCTGTTCGCGGGCGGTGGCATCGTTGACCGGCCGCCCGCCGGGCAGCAGGTTCGGCAGCGCGCCGGCCTCCGCGGCGCCCCGCTCGCCCGCGCGGCGCGGTATCCACGCCAGGCGGGCACCGGTTTGCGCGGCCAATCGGCTTGCGGCGGAAAGGGCCCCAGGCGAGGTGGCCAGCCGTTCGCCGACAAGGATGACCGCACCCGGCAGCTTCAGCTGTTCGTCGTCGACCAGGCGCTGAAGTGCGGCGGCCTCGCCACCGGGCCCCGCCGCGATAAGGCGTCCGTTCAGTTTGGTCAGGCTGCGGGTGGCGAACGGCGCGACGGAGATGACCTGCAGTGCCTTCTTGCGGACCGCCTTGCGCAGCCGCAGGAAGACGATCGGCGACTCCTCTTCCGGTTCGAAGCCGACCAGCAGCACCGCGGGCGCGTTCTCCAGGTCGGTGTAGGTGACCGTCATCGGCTGCCCGGCGACCTGGCTGGCCAGGAAGTCGGCTTCCTCGGCGCTGTGCGGGCGGGCGCGGAAGTCGATGTCGTTGGTGCTCAGCGCGATCCGGGCGAACTTGGCGTAGGCGTAAGCGTCCTCCACCGTGACCCGCCCACCGACGAGCACACCGGCGTTACCGTCGGCTGCCGCCAGGCCGGCCCCGGCCACCGCAAGCGCCTCCGACCAGGAGGCGGGTCGCAGCTCGCCGTTGTCCTCACGCAGCAGCGGGGTGGTGATGCGGTCGCCCTGGGTGGCATAGGTGAACGCCCAGCGCCCCTTGTCGCAGTTCCATTCCTCGTTGACCTGCGGATCGTCGCCGGCCAAGCGCCGCATCACTTTTCCGCGGCGGTGGTCGGTGCGCTGCGCGCAACCCGACGCGCAGTGCTCGCACACGCTGGGACTGGACACCAGGTCGAACGGCCGGGCCCGGAACCGGTACGCCGCGCCGGTGAGCGCGCCGACGGGACAGATCTGCACGGTGTTGCCGGAGAAATACGATTCGAACGGCTCGTCCTGCGCGATGCCGACCTGCTGCAGCGCACCGCGTTCCAGCAGGTCGATGAACGGGTCTCCGGCGATCTGCTCAGAGAACCGGGTGCACCGCGCGCACATCACGCAGCGCTCGCGGTCCAACAGCACCTGCGAGGAGACGTTGATCGGCTTGGGGAAGGTCCGCTTGACGTCCTCGAAACGGGTTTCCGGCCGGCCGTTGCTCATGGCCTGGTTCTGCAGCGGGCATTCGCCGCCCTTGTCGCACACCGGGCAGTCCAGCGGGTGGTTGATCAGCAGGAACTCCATGATTCCGTGCTGAGCCTTGTCGGCGACCTCCGACGTGTGCTGGGTGCGTACCACCATGCCGGGTGTGCAGGTGATCGTGCACGACGCCATCGGCTTACGTTGCCCTTCGACGTCGACCAGGCATTGCCTGCACGCCCCCACCGGATCCAGCAGCGGGTGGTCACAGAACCGTGGGATCTGGACGCCGATCAATTCCGCGGCCCGAATCACCAACGTGCCCTTGGGAACGCTGATCTCGACGTCATCGATGGTGAGGTTCACCATCTCGACTTGATCGGCGCCGATACCTGAGTCAGCTGTCTGCGTCATCTACCGACCTTTACCGCTGGGTGAGTTCTTGTGTGCACGTTTCTCACACGCCCGCCCCTTCGGTGGCCATCAACGTCGAGGCGTGCGGGTCGAACGGGCAGCCGCCGTTCAGATGGGCGACGTATTCGTCGCGGAAGTACTGGATCGAAGACGTGATCGGAGCCGTCGCACCGTCGCCCAACGCGCAGAACGCTCGTCCGTAGATGTTGTCGGAGATGTCGAGAAGCTTCTCGATGTCGGCGGCCGTACCGGCACCTGTCTCCAGACGCTCGTAGACCTGGGCGAGCCAGTAGGTGCCCTCGCGGCACGGTGTGCACTTGCCGCACGACTCGTGTGCATAGAAGTCGGTCCAACGGCGAACCGCCCGCACCACGCATGTGGTCTCGTCGAAGATCTGCAGCGCCTTGGTGCCGAGCATGGTGCCTGCACCGGCCATGCCCTCGTAATCCAGTGGCACGTCGAGGTGTTCATCGGTCAACAGCGGGGTCGACGAACCGCCGGGGGTCCAGAACTTCAGCTTGTGGCCCGCGCGCACGCCCCCGGCGTACTCGAGCAGTTCACGCAGAGTGATGCCGAGCGGCGCCTCGTACTGCCCGGGGTTGGTGACGTGCCCGGACAGCGAATACAGCGTGAAGCCAGGAGATTTCTCCGTGCCCATCGACCGGAACCAGTCCACGCCGTTGAGCACGATCGGTGGCACGCTGGCGATGGACTCCACGTTGTTGACCACGGTCGGGCAGGCGTACAACCCGGCCACCGCGGGGAACGGCGGACGCAGCCGCGGCTGACCGCGTCGGCCCTCCAACGAGTCGAGCAACGCGGTCTCCTCACCGCAGATGTACGCGCCCGCGCCGGCGTGCACGATCAACTGCAGATCGAATCCCGAACCCCCGACATCGTCGCCTAGGTAGCCGGCCTCGTACGCCTCGGCCACCGCGGCATTGAGCCGGCGCAGCACCGGAACCACCTCACCGCGCAGATAGATGAACGCGTGGTGCGCCCGGATGGCATACGACGCGATGATCGCACCCTCGATCAAGAAGTGCGGTGTCGTCAGCATCAGCGGAATGTCTTTGCAGGTACCGGGTTCTGACTCGTCGGCGTTGATGACGAGGTAGTGCGGCTTGGCACCCGCCCCGGTGTCGTCCCCGGCCGTCTGGTCGCTCGGCAAGCCTCGCTCCTGCGGAATGAACGACCACTTGGTGCCGGTCGGGAAGCCCGCGCCGCCGCGACCGCGCAGGCCGGAGTCCTTCACCAGCGCGATGACGTCGTCGGGGGGCATGGCCAACGCCTTTTCGAGGGCGCGGTAACCGCCGTGCCGTCGATAGGTGTCCAGTGACCATGGCTCCGGTTCGTCCCAGTACTTGCTGAGCACGGGTGTCAGTGCGGTCATTTCTGCGAATCCGTTGCGTCTGGGTTGGTTTCAGCGGTGTCCGGCTTGGGTGGGACCGTCGCTGCCGGAGCCGGCGCCGGAGCGTCTTGCGTCGCTTCGGCAGCCGCCTTCTCGTCGTCGGGTGCGCCGCCGGGTGCGGCCGCGGTGTCGGGGTCGGGGGCGGCCATGCCGCGTTCGTGCGCCACGCGCAGACCCACGAGCGTGGCGTCGCCGGTCCGGTCGCCGCCGGTCCGCGAATCGGGCAGGCCGGCCAGCGTGCGTGCGGTCTCGCGGAACGTGCACAGCGGTGCGCCGCGGGTGGGCTCCGGCGGATCTCCCGCGCGTAACCCGTCGACCAGGTCGCGGGCCGAAGCCGGTGTTTGGTTGTCGAAGAACTCCCAGTTGACCATCACGACCGGCGCGTAGTCGCAGGCGGCGTTGCATTCGATGTGATCCAGCGTGACGCGGCCGTCTTCGGTCGTCTCGCCGGCGTGCACGCCCAGATGATCTTGCAGCGCATCCAGAATCGCGTCACCGCCCATGACCGCGCACAACGTGTTGGTGCAGACGCCGACCAGATACTCACCCGTCGGCGTACGCCGGTACATCGTGTAAAACGTGGCCACTGCGGTGACTTCGGCGTCGGTGAGCCCTAACTGATTGGCGCAGAAAGTGATGCCCGCCGAGGTGAGGCAGCCGTCCTCGGACTGCACCAGGTGCAGCAGCGGCAACAGGGCCGAGCGCGACTGCGGGTAGCGCGCGATGATCTTCTCGGCGTCAGCGGCCAACCGCGCCGTGACGTCGTCGGGATATGTGGCAGGACCGTGGATCGGTGGGCCAGGTTCGTCGGGTCGCTGACCTAGCTCGAGAAACACGCTCACCTATCCACCCCGCCCATCACCGGATCGATCGATGCCACCGCGGTGATCAAATCGGCGACCATGCCGCCTTCGCACATCGCCGCTACGGCCTGCAGGTTGTTGAACGACGGGTCGCGGTAGTGCACCCGATAGGGGCGGGTGCCGCCGTCGGACACCATGTGGACACCCAGTTCACCGCGGGGCGACTCGATTGCGGTGTACACCTGGCCGGCGGGGACCCGGATCCCTTCCGTCACGAGCTTGAAGTGGTGGATCAGCCCCTCCATGGAATGTCCCATGATCTTCGCGATGTGCTCGGGGGAGTTGCCAAGGCCGTCGGGGCCGACTTTGAGATCGGCCGGCCACGCCAACTTCTTGTCTTCCAGCATCACCGGGCCCGGCTTGAGCCGGTCCAGACACTGCTCGACGATCTTGAGCGACTCGTGCATCTCCTTGACCCTGATGATGTAGCGGCCGTAGGAGTCGCACCCGTCATCGGTGATGACGTCGAAATCGTAAGTCTCGTAACCGCAATAGGGTTGGGACTTCCGCAGGTCGTGGGGCAGGCCGGTCGAGCGCAGGCAGGGGCCGGTGATGCCCAGCGCCATACACCCGGTCAGGTCCAGGTAGCCGATGCCCTGGGTGCGCGCCTTCCAGATGTAGTTCTCGTTGAGCAGGTTCTCGAGGTCCTTCAGCCGCTTCGGCATCAACTCGAGCAGATCGCGGATCTGGGGAATCGCGTCGTCGGGAAGGTCCACGGCCACCCCGCCGGGACGAACGTAGGCGCTGTTCATCCGCAGCCCGCTCACCGCTTCGAAGATGTTCAGCACCAGCTCGCGCTCGCGGAAGCCGTAGAACATCGCGCTCATCGCGCCCAGTTCCATACCGCCGGTGGCCAACGCCACCAGATGCGACGAGATCCGGTTGAGCTCCATCATCATCACCCGGATGACGCTGGCCCGCTCCGGGATGTCGCCGGTGACGCCCAGCAGCCGTTCGACGCCGAGGCAGTACGCCGTCTCGTTGAAAAACGGTGCGAGGTAGTCCATCCGGGTCACGAACGTGACCCCCTGAGTCCAGTTGCGGAACTCCAGGTTCTTCTCGATCCCGGTGTGCAGGTAGCCGATTCCGCAGCGGGCCTGGATGATCGTCTCACCCTCGATCTCGAGGATGAGCCGCAGCACGCCGTGGGTCGAGGGGTGCTGCGGCCCCATGTTGACGACGACCCGTTCGCCCGCGTGCGTCGCGGCCGCGTCCCTGGCCGCCTGCACGACCTGGTCCCAATCCTGGCCGCCGACAATGACAACCGGTCCGTCACCGGATGCGCCCGAAGGGGTAACTCCGCCCTGTCCGGGCGGGGTGGGGGATGCGCTCATCAGTTGTAGGCCCTCCGCTGATCGGGCGGCGGGATCTCGGCGCCGTGGTATTCCACCGGGATGCCGCCCAACGGGTAGTCCTTGCGTTGCGGGTGCCCGACCCAGTCGTCGGGCATCTCGATGCGGGTCAGCGCCGGATGGCCGTCGAAGATGATCCCGAAGAAGTCGTAGGTCTCACGTTCGTGCCAGTCGACGGTCGGATACACCCCGAACAGCGACGGAATGTGCGGGTCGCTGTCCGGTGCCGCCACCTCCAGATGGATCCGCCGGTTGTGGGTGATCGACATCAGCGGGTAGAAGGCGTGCAGTTCGCGTCCGGCATCGTCGGGATAGTGCACCCCGCTGACGCCAAGAGACAGCTCGAAGCGCAGCCCGGGATCGTCACGCAACGCCTGCGCCACCGTGGGCAACTGCCCGCGGAACACCTCCAGCGTCAGCTGCTCGCGGTACACCACCACCCGCTCGATCGACTCCGCGTAGCCGTCATCGCCCAGCACGGCCTGCAGTTTGTCGACGACGTCGTCGAAATATCCGCCGTAGGGGCGCGGTGTGCCGCCCGGCAGCGCGACGGGCTGGACCAGGCGGCCGTAGCCCGAGGTGTCGCCGGTGCCTTCCACGCCGAACATGCCGCGGCGCACGCCGATGATCTCGGGTACGTCGGCTGAGGCGTCGCTTCCGTTCTCGCTCACCGCAACAAACCTTTGAGCTCGATGGTGGGGGGAATCGCCAGCGCCGCCCGTTCGGCTTCGCGGACCGCTTCCTCGCGGTTGACGCCGAGCGGCATCTCCTGAATCTTGTCGTGCAGCTTGAGGATCGCGTGCAGCAACATCTCGGGCCGGGGTGGGCAGCCGGGCAGGTAGATGTCGACCGGAACGACGTGGTCGACGCCCTGCACGATCGCGTAGTTGTTGAACATTCCGCCTGAGGACGCGCAGACCCCCATCGCCAGCACCCACTTGGGTTCGACCATCTGGTCGTAGATCTGCCGCAGCACCGGCGCCATCTTCTGGCTGACCCGACCTGCGACGATCATCAGATCGGCCTGCCGCGGCGTCGCCGAGAACCGCTCCATGCCGAAGCGGGAGATGTCGAACCGCGGACCGGCCGTGGCCATCATCTCGATGGCGCAGCAGGCCAGGCCGAAGGTGGCCGGCCACAACGAGCCCTTGCGGATATAGCCGGCCACCGTCTCGACGGTGGACAGCAAAATTCCGGCGGGCAGCTTTTCCTCTAGTCCCATGTCAGGCCTCCTCGCCGCCACACGTAGGCGTAGGCCACGAACACCGTCGCCATGAACAGCAGCATCTCTACCAGTGCAAACAGGCCCAGGCTGTCGAATGCGACCGCCCACGGGTACAGGAACACGATCTCGATGTCGAAGATGATGAACAACATCGCGGTCAGGTAGTACTTGATCGGAAAGCGTTGTCCGATTCCGTGGCGCGACGGATCGTCCTGCGGCAGCGGTTCGATCCCGCATTCGTAGGCCTCGAGTTTCGACCGGTTGTAGCGGCGGGGACCGACAAGCAACGCAATGCCTACCGAGCCGACCGCGAACGCAGCCGCAATAGCGCCAAGCACCAGGATTGGCGTGTATAAATCCATACCGCGAAATCGCTCCCTACGTGGGCTGTCGATGTGAGCTTACCCACACCCTAGCGGGCTTTGCGATCAGCGCCACGCCTTTTGGTTAGTATCGCTATTGGCCGCGACCGGCTATGTTGTCGTGCCTTGAATAGGCAAGTGGGACAGCATATTTCGCCGATTCTGGCTACCGCACCGGCGTGCGCAGCAGCGAGGTCACGGCATCGCCCAAACGGATCGGATCGATCGGGTGGGGGACCGCTGCCTCCGCGCGTGACCACCGGGCCAGCCACGCGTCGTCGGCGCGTCCGGTCAGCACCAGGATCGGTGGGCAGTCGGCGATCTCATCCTTGAGTTGTTTGGCGATTCCCATGCCGCCGACGGGGGCGGCCTCGCCGTCGAGGATCACGAGGTCGAACCCGCCCTTGTCCATCTGCCGGATCACCATCGGGCCGGTGGCGATCTCGACATAGGTCAACTCGGGCAGATCGGGGTGCACCCGCTTGCCGAGTGCCAGTTTGACCTGCTCCCTGACCCGTGGATTGTCGCTGTAAACCAGGATCCGCAACGGACGCGATGACTCGACCATGCGCCGATGGTACGGCTAGCCCACGCGCCGGAACACGATGTCGCCCGAGATCGTCGCAATGTCAACGATCATCCCCATCATGTTGCCGTCGACGCCGAACTCCTGGCGGTCGACACGGCTCGACGTGATGAACCGCACCGCCTGCTCGTCGAGCACCGTGACATGAGCGGTCAGCGACAGCGGTTTGACGGTGTCTTTGACCGTGAGTTGTCCGCGCAGGTCGACGGTGTCGCCGCCGGCGGCCGTCAGCTCGTTGATTTCTACGGTGATATCGGGGTATTTCTGCGCGTCGAAGAAGTCGCCGGAGTGCAGATGGGTGTCACGCTTGCGGATACCGGTTCGCAGCGACGCGGCCTTGATGTCGACGCGCCCGAAAATCGTTGGTCCGCCCCCGAGTTGAGCCTCACCGCTGAGCTCGGTGAACCGGCCCTTGACCGGCACCAGACCCCACATCGATTTGACGTTGACAGCGACGGTGGACTTGTCGGGCACGAGGCGCCATTCGCCGGCCGCTGTCGGGTCGCTGAGAAGTTCCTGAACGCGTGTCATGTCAGGTCGCCCTTTCCGGGGTAGGCGTCGCATCGAGCAGCGGGGCGATCTGCGCGGGATCGAAGTACTCATCGATGCGGCGGATCAGGCCGTCGGTGTCCACTTTGATCACGATGCAGACCCGCATGGCGATCGTTGCCCCGTTGCGACCGTTGGCGTGCAGGACGTGCTGCTGCACGAACCCGCCGTCGAACAGCCTGCGCTCGAGGATCTCGTAGCGACGGTCGGTCGTCGTATCCAGGAACCACGTGATGATCCGCAGCGCCCGGTCCTTGTCGCGGTCGCGGTCGGCGACCTTCCAGACCACCACGTCGTCGCTCCACAGCTGCCCGACGGTCGCGGCGTCGCCCTTTTCGATGGCGTCGAAAAGGCGGTTGGCGACCTCGGTGACGACCTTGGAGTCGGCGGCCATATCGATCCTCCCTTGACCTCAACAGCCGTTGAGGTCGAACACTGGCGGCATGGACGTGACACCCACTCTCTCGCTATTCGACGACGCCTACAAGGCCGGGTCCGCATCCGGCGGCTTTGAGGGATTTGTGTGCGTTTAGGCGCGCTCATCGCTCCTTGACGCACACAAATCACCCGTCGGCGTAGCCGGGATGCGCGGCGTCGAGGCGGTGGCGGACCAGGGTGCGCAGCACCGGCAGCACTTCCTCGGCGCGGCCGTCCAACTCGCCGGCGCGGATCGCGGCGGCCAGCTGCGGTTCGTCTTGGTATCCCAGTCCGGCCAGCGCGGCGGTGACTTCGCCGGCGGAGGTGTCGAGCAGTTCGCGTTCGACGATGCGCAGCACATTGGCCGCCACCCGGGCGTGGAAGTTGAGCTGGGCGGCGTCGGGCAGCGCACTGTCCGGACCGGTGGCGCCGCGCACGTCGTTCTCCAGGAACCCGGCTACGGCGGCGACGAGTTCGGCCGCGGTCGGCCGGCCGTACAGCCAATTCATCGCGGGCCACCGCCTTCCAGCAGATCGAGGACATCCCATTCGGTTTCGCTGACCCGACGTCCGATCGCGGCGAGCTCCACCGACTCCGTCATCCCCGACAGGTGGCGTTCGGCCTGGTAGCGGCAGATGACGCCCCAGCGCAGGGTGGCCACGGTCAGCCACCACCGGAACGTGTCCCGGTCCAGCGTCACCCCCGCTGCCGACTCGTAGGCGCACAGCAGGCTCTCCACACTGCCCAGGCCGCCGGCGCCGCGTTCCTCGGGGGCGCCGAAGCGCCACGCCCGGATGCAGAACCAGGCCAGGTCCTCGTAAATCTCGCCGACGTGCACGAGTTCCCAGTCCAGCACCGCGGCCAGCCCGTCGTCGTCGACGATCAGGTTGCCCATCCGGAAGTCACCGTGCACCAACACCTGTGGCGTCGGTGCGGGCCGGTTGCGCTCCAGCCATCGAAACGCCCACTCGAATGTCGCTGTGGTGTCGCCCATCTCGTCGAGGCGGTCGCGCCACTCGGAGAGTTGGTCCGACGGCGGCACGCCGATGTCCTGGTAGTCGGCGCGGTGGATCGCGGCCAGTGCGTGGGCGCACTGGTTCAGCAGCCGCTCGCGTCCGGCGTCGTCCAGAGTGCGGTAGATCCTGCGCACGATCGTCTCGCCGCCGATGGCGTCGCAGATCAGGTAGGGATTGCCCAGCCCCGCAGCGGAGTTGTCGGCGGCCAGAATGTGCGGCACCGGCGCTCCCGCGGCCGCGGCCCGCTGTTGAACAGCGGCTTCCAACTCCATGCTGGCGTGCACGTCATCGGGTGGTCCGGTGCGCAGGATCAGGGCCCGGCGGCGGTCGGTGACCGCGTCGAACGCCCATGTCGTGCGGCTGGCTCCGCCGGTCAGCGGGTGCAGGTTCTCGACGACGACGCCGGTGCCGAGCACCGGCGCGAGCACCTCGGCCAGTGCGCCGGCCAGCTTCGCGCTCAACGCTTACCGAATCCGAACAGCCGCTGGGCAACCCGGCGGATCTGGATCTCCTCGGCGCCCTCGGTGATGCGGTAGCGGCGATGATGCCGGTAGATGTGTTCGAACGGCTCGTGCCTGCTGTAACCGACGCCGCCGAACACCTGCATCGCACGGTCGGCGGCCTCGCACACCAGCCGGTTGGCGCGGTAGTTGGCCATCGACACCTTGTCGGACACCTCCATGTGGTGGTTGCGGTCCAACTCGGTGGCGGCGTAGCGGACCAGCAGCCGCACCATCTGCGCCTCGGTCTGCAGCTCGACCAGCGGCCACTGCACCGCCTGGTTCACCGAAAGCGGTTTGCCGAAGACCTTGCGCTCGCTGGCGTAGGCCACCGCCCGGTCGATGCAGTACTGGGCGGCGCCCAGGCTGCTGGCGGCCTGCCGAATCCTGTTCTCGTGCAAGAACGTCTGACCGACTTCCAGTCCCCGGTCCACCTCGCCGAGTACGGCGTCGCCGGGCACGCGGACATCCTTGAGCTCGACCTCGCCGTGGTCGGTCGGCATGTTGAACGTCCACCAGTAGTACGGCACGGTGAAGCCCGGTGTGTCGGTCGGGACGAGGAACGCCGTGATGCCGCGCCCCTGACCGTCTTCACCCGAGGTGCGGGCGAACACCAGGTCGTGGGTGGCGCGATGGACACCGGTGTTGAACCGCTTGGCGCCGTTGATGATCCAGCTGTCACCGTCGCGCACCGCGCGGGTTTCCATCCAGGTGGCGTCCGAGCCGTGGTTCGGCTCGGTGAGCCCGAACGCCATCGACCGCTCACCGGTGATCAATGCGTCGGTCCAGTCCCTCTTCTGGTCCTCGGTGCCGAACCGATCCATCATGATGACCTGCGGGAAGTTGCCGACGATCGACGACTCGTCCTGTAGGTCGTTGTGCAGCCCAAGCCCCTTGTGCGCCAGATGTTCCCGGATCACCGCCATGTCCAGATTGGTGCCGTCGCGGCCGCCGAACTGCGAGGGCAGGCCGTAGCGCAACCAGCCGGCCTTGTCGGCGCGGCGCCGCATCTCAGAAAGCAGGTCCTCCCACTCGCGCCTGGGGATGCCGCCGTTGTCCCAGTCGGTGCGCGCGTGCTCGCGGCGATGGTCGAAGTACTGGATGTGCTCGCGTTCCAGCGGCTTGATCTCGGCCTCGATGAACGCATCCATCTCGTCGAGCAGCGTCTGAAGGTGGTGGGGGAGGGTGAAATCCACGATGATTCCTTTCCGGTATCTCGTCGAGCGCGCGGTTGTTCACGGGTCTACCCGCGGACCGCGCGCTGGGCAGCCTTGAGCTAGGTGCCATACAGCGTCTTCTTCCAGATCTTCGACAGGGTGGCGATCGCGTCCTCGTCGCCGATCTCGAGGTCCAGACCCGATGTGCCGACGAAGACGGTGGTGAAGTTCTCGAACAGCAGCGCGATGGCCGCGGCGGTGTGTTCGGGGTTGAGGTCCTCGCCGTAGCCCTGCGTTTGGGCGCGCCGCACGGAGGCGGCGACGATGTCCATCCCGAGCCGGCGAAACTCGTTCTGCACGACGGCGAACCGCGGCTGGGTGGCGGCCAGCTGGGCCACCGCGATCATGATGCCGATGTTCTGCTTGAACATGTTCCAGTAGCCGGTCACCACGGAGCGGAAGAACGCGTCGTCATCCGGTGATTCGGGCAGCGCCAGGGTGGACCCCGACGGGGCCACCACGTCATGCAGGAAAGACTCGGCCAGCGTGGCCAACAGGTCTTCCTTGTCGGTGAAGTAGCGGTAGAACACCGCCGGTGACTTGCCTGCCGCCGACGTGATATCGCTCAGCGTCGTGCCGTGAAACCCGCGTTCGGCGAACAACTTCCGGGCCGCCAGCTCGATGGCCTCGCGCGTCTGGCGGCCCTTGGCGCTGAGCGTGGCAGACGGTCCCGTGGGCACGTCGGCCTCAGCCCAGTATCCGGTCGCCGGCGCGCAGCAGGGAGCTGGGCAGCTCATGGCCGACGACGCGCTGCGCCACACCCGCGGCGGCGATCGCGGCCGGCAGGTCGATGTCGACGTGGATCCCGCTGTCGCGCAACAGGTACACCAGATCCTCGGTGGCGATGTTCCCGCTCGCGCCAGGGGCGAAGGGGCAGCCGCCGAGCCCGCCGGAGGACGCGTCGAGCCTGCTCACCCCGGCGCTGACGGCGGCGTACGCGCTGGCCAGCCCGGCGCCGCGGGTGTTGTGGAAGTGCGCGCCGAGGGGGCGGTCACCGACCAGGGGGCGGATCCGGTCGATGAGCTCGCTGACCCGCCGCGGGGTGGTGGTGCCGATGGTGTCGGCGATCGCAAGCCGATCCACCCCGGCTTCGCCGGCCGCGCTGACGATGTCGACGACGCGCTGCGGCGGGGTCGGACCGTCGAACGGGCAGTCCCACGCGGTGGCGATGATGACCTCGACGGACACCGCGCTGTCGTGGGCGATCGCGACGATCTCCGAAATCTGCGCGGTGGCCTCGGCCGTACTGCGTCCGACGTTGGCGCGGCTGTGCCCGTCGGCAGCTGACACCACGTATTCGATGGACGACAGCCCGGCCGCGATCGCCCGCTTGGCGCCGTTGGGGCTGGCGACCAGGGCGGAGAACTCGATGCCGGGGAAGTTGTGCAACTCCGCGGCGAGTTCGGCCGCATCCGCCAGCGCGGGGACTTTGGTCGGCGACACGAACGCCGTGGCCTCCATTTCCCGGACACCGGTCGCTGCCACGGCGGCCAGCAGTTCGAGCTTGGCCGCCAACGGAATCGGTGCTTCGATTTGCAGGCCGTCGCGCAGTGAGACGTCGCGGATGTCGACATGTGCAGGTAGCTTGCTCACAGCACTCCTTCCGACCGCAGCGCGTCGAGTTCGTCGGCGGACTTACCCAGCAGGCCGCGGTAGATCTCGTCGTTGTGCTGACCGGGGGCGGCCGGGCCGGCGCTGCGCACGGTGCCCGGGGTCTGCGACAGCACCGGCACCACGCCGGGCCCCAGCACGGAACGCTCGACCCGTTCGTCCCAGTGCTCGACCAGCATTCCGCGCGCCCGCAGCTGCGGGTCCTCGACAACCTCGGCGACGGTGTTGATGGGTCCGGCGATCACCCCTGCCGCGCTGAGGGTTTCGATGATGTCCTGGGGTGCTCTGTCCGCCGCCCAGTCGCCGATGATCTTGTCCAGCTCGTCCTGGTTGCGGCCGCGGGCCCCGTGGTCGGCGAACCGGTCGTCGGTGGCCAGTTCGGGACGGCCCATCGCCGCGCACAGCCGGCGGAACACGGTGTCCTGGTTCGCGGCAATCACGACCCAGCTGCCGTCGGCGCTGCGGTAGATGTTCGACGGCGCGATGCCCTCCAGCCGGGTCCCCGACGGGCCACGCACCACGCCGCCGACGTCGTAGTCGGGGATGGTGGATTCCTGAACGGCCAGACACGCCTCGGTCAGCGCGGCATCGACGACCTGGCCTTCGCCGGTGACCGAGCGGCGGTACAGCGCGGCCAGCGCGCCCTGCGCGGCGAACATGCCCGCCAGGCTGTCACCGAGCGAGAGCGCCAGCCGCGGCGGCGGACCGCCGGGAAAGCCGTTCATGTGCCGCAGGCCGCTGGCCGCCTCGGCCACCGAGGCGTAGCCGGCCTTGTGGGCTTCGGGACCGGTCTGCCCGTAGCCGGAGACGCGGACCAGGATGATGCCGCGGTTACGTTCGCGCAGGACGTCGTAGCCGAGGTCCCACTTCTCCAGCGTGCCGGGCCGGAAATTCTCCACGATGACGTCGGAGCGCTCGACCAGGTCGAGAAACAGCGCCCGGCCGGCCGGCACCCGCAGGTTCAGCGTCACCGCTTTCTTGTTGCGCGCGTGCACCGTCCAGAAGAAGTGGTGCCCGTCGAGCTCGGCCTGTCCCCAGGTGCGCAGTGGGTCCGGCGCGCCCGGCGGTTCGATTTTGACCACCTCGGCGCCCATGTCGCCGAGCAGGCGCCCGGCGAACGGCCCGGAGATCAGCGTGCCGACCTCGATGACGCGGATGCCGTACAGCGGACCAGTCACGCTCATAGCGAGAAGCCGTGCCTGTGCAGCCAGTCGGTCACGACGCCGACCGCCTCGCGCAGCTTGTCGCGCTGGTCGGCGCCGGCGTAGTAGTGGTTCGCGCCCGGGATCTCGTGCATCTCCTTGTCATGATGCCCGATCGCCTCGTAGAGCCTGTGGGTGTGGCTCGGTGTGCAGGCGTCGTCGGCGAGGTTGCCGATGACCAGCGTCGGCACCGCGACGTCGGGCCCGCACTGCACGGCGTCGCCGTTGGCGTCGTCGTAGCTCCACTGCGACAGCCAGCTGCGCAGGGTGCAGAACCGGGCCAGGCCGACGGGGGAGTTGTTCACCACCTGCGGGTCACCCAGGTAGCAGGTTCCGGGTTTGCGTTCGTTGGGGTCGACGGCCGGGTCCAGCCAGCGCGGGTCTGCCATGGTGCCGTGCACGACGAACGCGAACTCGTCATCGGGCCGCCCGGCCGCCTTGAGCTCGGCGAGTTTTTCTTTGACCCACTTGGTGATTCGACGGTTGCGGTCGATCTGCGCCTGCCGGTAGCGGGCCAGGAACTCCTCGGTGTAGGGCGGTTGGTTCGGGTTGTCCGGGTTGTACAGGTCCAGTTCTGGATCGCGCTTGGATGGATCGGACTCGTCGAGGATCGACGCGTCGAGCCACTCGGTCATGGTGCCGTGGCGGCTGATATGGGCGGCCAGCAGCATCAGCCCGTCGGCGGGGATCAGGCCGAGCTTCGTCAGGTCAGGACCGTCACCTGACGGGCTGGCCGTCACCGTGGGGTGCTGGGCCTGCTGCTGGTAGAAAACCGACAGCGAACCGCCGCCGCTCCAGCCGGCCAGCACCACCTTCTCGTAGCCCAGCCGGTTCTTGGCATCCTTGATGCACTCGCCGAGGTCCTCGATGACCTTTTCCATCAGCAGCGCCGAGTCGGTGCCGCGGAACCGGCTGTTGCAGTAGATGACGTGGTGACCGGCGCGAGCCAACGCGTTCATCATCGGCAGGTACGCGCCGCCGCCGATCGGGTGCATGAACACCAGCACGGTGTCGGAAGGCTTGTCCTTGGGTCGCAGCAGGTGGCTTTCCAGCACCACCAGCTCCGCCACACCACCGTAGACGTCACGTACACCCGAAGTGTTCTGGTAGGCAACGAGATAGGGGATGCGGTCATACTCGTGCTTCACGGCGGTCGTCATCAGTGCCCTCGCTTCTTCGCGCAAGCGCTCATCAGTGCTGCCCGAGGTCGTTGGCGAGAACTTCGGCCGACGGGACCAGCCGGCGCCTGGTATCCACGGCGATCACCGACCAGTCCACCCTGTCGTAGTCGTCGAACTTGCGCCGCGCGCGTTCGCGGGCCTTCTCTGGCGCGCCGTGGTGAACACCTTGTGGCGCATGCGAAATCAGCCCCGGCGGCATCGGGGTACCGTACAGCGACCCGCCGTGGAAGAACGCGATCTCGTCGTAGTCGACGTTGCGGTGATACCACGGCGTGCGTTCGGTGCCTGGCACGCTCTCGGCCGGTTTGGGCAGGAAGTTCATCACGTAGACACCGGTGGCCTCCATGAACAGATGCACGGTCGGCGGCAGGTGCACGCTGTCGGAGGTGACCACGTTGTAGTCCTCGATGTTGAAGGTGAACGCGAAGTTGTCACCGCGCCACCCTTCGACGTCGATCGGATGATGTTGGTAGAAAAGCGATGTCGGGCCGCCGGGAACTGACGGGTGGATCAGCCGAACCTCGTACTGGCCGTCGACCGTCGGGCCGGCCCCGTCGTCCATCGGCGCGGGCTCGGGGAGAGTGGCCTGGGATGGGTCGAACGGAAAGTGACGTCCGAGCTGACCCGGTGGCGGGACGCGGAATTCGTCGGTGGCCTCCACCATCAGCATGGTGGTCTCGGCGTCGGGGACGTGCCGCCATGTGCACGCCTTGGGCAGATACACCCAGTCGCCGCTGCGATAGGCCAGCGGCCCGAACTCGGTCTCCAGCAGCCCGCTTCCGGCGTGCACGAAGCACAGCAGATCGCCGTCGACGTGGCGGGTGTAGAACGGCATGGCCTCGGCGCGCCGGCTCAGCGAGACCCGGCAGTCGGGGTTGGAGAACAACAGCAGCGGCCCGCCCGCCGCGTCGGTGGCGTCGCTGGGTTTGAGCTCGCTGGACAGCACGTCGAGGGGTCGCAGCGGCCCGTTGCTGCGGTAGGCGGTGGGATCGTTGCGGCGATACATGTTCGCCGTGCGGCCGGTGAACCCGCCACGGCCGAGCTCGTCGTCCTTCAGCCCGTCCAGGTCGGCGTGCAACCGCCGCGGTGTTCGGCCTTTGCGCAGGTGGACGAATGATTCCATGGCGACTCCCTCGACGTGGACCGAATAGAACTAAAACTGACTTTAGTTTTACTTCTGGCCGTTGGTCAATCGGTCAGGTCGACGCGCACGGTGAGCAGGTTCGTGCCGAACGTGCGCACGCCCATGCTGTTGAACTGGGGCAGCGACCGCAGCCGCTCATGCGGGTCGTCGTCGGGCATCAGGTGCGCAACGCCGTTGTGCCAGCGGCCATTCAGCCGCACCCGCACGTTGGGGTTGGCTTTGATGTTGCGGATGTAGTGCGACTTCTCGCCGAACTCCGAGACGAACCAGAACTCGTCGCCGACCCGACTGCCGCCCAACGGGGTGCGCCGCGGCTCACCGGTCTTGCGTCCGGTGGTCTCCAGCATGGTTTGGAAGGGCAGCAGTCGGGTCAACCGGTTGGCGACGTTCTTCTGGAACAGTTTGGTGATCCGGTCGCGTAGGTCATCAGACATGGCTTTCCTTCGTTTAGACCATTGCGGTGCGTGACACTTTCATACCAAGTCTGAGGGCCCCGGCGAGTTCGCGGCTGGTGTCATAGTCGAACACCACGTGTCCAGCGATCACGTCGACGTCGCGACGGATGCGCTGCAGCGGGTTGTCGACGAAGTGGGCGCTGGCGCCCGACGCCTCCAGGAGCAGGCCGACCACCGCCCGCGATTCGGCCACGATGTGCGCGGCGGCCAGGCGCGCCGCTGCCCGCTTCGGTCGCGCGATCTCGTCGCCGGCGGCGACGGCGGCCTGGATCTCGCCGACCGTGTCGGCCAGCAGCGCGCGCAGTGCGCGCAACCGCACCTCGGCCTCGGCGAGGCGGGCCTGCGCGATCGGCTTGTCCTTCTGCACCAGGCCCTCGTAGGCCAACACGCGTTCCGACAGCCGCGCGGCGTAGATCTCGGCGGCACGTTCGGCGCTGCCCAGTGCGGGCATCGCCGCCAGCAGGGCCAGCGCGGGCACCATGGGCCACCGGTAGGTGTCGGCGTCGTGCAGGGCGGCGCCGGGTGCGGTGCCGGTGTAGATGTCGACCACCCGCACGAGGCGGTGCTCGGGCACGAACGCGTCGGCGATCAGAACGTCATTGGAGCCGGTGGCGCGCATGCCGTCGGTGTGCCAGACGTCCTCGATGGTCACCGCATCGATGGGCAGCAGCGCCAGCGCGGGATAGATCGCGTCGTCGGGTCCGCACAGTGCGCCGACGATGATCCAGTTGCCGTCCATCACGCCTGTCGCCCACGACCATCGGCCGGTCAGGCGCACGCCCCCTGGCGCGGGCACGCCGCGTCCGGTGGGGGCCAGGGGAGCGGGCGCCAGGAACGGGCGCGTCGCGAAGGCCTCCTGTTGCGCGCGCTCGTCGAACAGCGCCAGCATCCAGTTGTGCAGGGCGTAGAAGCCGATCGTCCACGCGCTCGAGGCGCATCCGTGCGCCATCCGCCGGACCGGGTCCAGGATCGACGGAAACGCCGCTTGTTCGCCGCCGAAGCGCGCGGGCACCAGCAACTCGGTGAATCCCGACGAGGTGAACTCGCTGACCGTCTGCGCGGGCAGCCGCCGCAGCCGCTCGGCCTCCCCGGCGCGGTCGGCGAGTTTGGCGACGAAGTCGCTGGTGATGGCGTCGGCGGCGGAAACCGGTGGCATGCCGCCGGACGCTACCATACTTTTTTGTATGGTCAGTCAGGGTCCTCGGCGCGAACGTTCCTTACCACTCGAAGATCGCCCAGATTCCGCGCGGAAGGAACGTTCGACCGAACGCGGGTCAACTCCGCAACATGATTTCGAGGAACCGTTCCCGCTGGTCGGCGGCCCGGGGGCTGGGCTGGCGACCGGACAGGTGCAGAAACCCGATACCGGCGGCGAAGGTGGCGTTGGCGCGCAGGTCGGCTTCTTCGGGATCGAACCCGTAGTCGAGAAACGCCTGGCGCACCGCGTCCACCACACGCTGATCAGATGCGCGCACACTGGCCGCCACCGCCGGGTCGGTGCGGGCCCACTCCCGCATGGCCCGCTCCAGCGTCCAGTGCCGCGCTGTCAGCAGTGACGTCATCATTTGCGAGAGCCGTGCCCGCGGCGGCATGTCGCCGGCCTCGGCGAAGAACCGGCGGTCCTCGTCGCGCAACTCGCCCCACGCTTGCACCAGCGCTGCGCGATAGCTGGCCATATCCGCGAAATGCCAGTAGAAGCTGCCTTTCGTGGCCCCGACACGCTCGCACAACCGGTCCAGCTTCAGCGCCTTGATCCCTTCTTCGGCCAGGATCGTGTAGCCGGTCTCGATCCAGCTGTCCACCGACAGCCGCGGCGCGCGCTCCTTTGCCATGAAGCGCAGCCTACGGCCCGCACCGCAGGCTCGCGGTCACGTCGAGCACGTCCTTGCCCTCGCCGCGCGGACGGTGTCGGTTCGCGCACGAAACCGGCCGTCGCGGCCGGTCGGGCTTTATCACATCCGGGTCGCGTGTTTTACTGCACACGCGACAACTGAAGTTTCTCGGTCCGCTCGACGGCCCCGGGTCAGTCGAGCGGGCACGACGACGCAGTCAAGACATCGCTGCGCCGTCGATGGCGATCGCTCGATCGCGGGGAATGGCGTGTTAACCGGCATACCGGAAATGGATGGAATTGCAGTATGAGCTTCATTGACAAGATCCGTGGCCCCTGGGCCCGTCGATTTGCGGTGGCCGCCGTAACTGCGGCTGTGCTGCCCGGCGTGGTCGGCCTCACCGGAAACTCCGCCACCGCTGGGGCATTCTCCCGGCCGGGCTTGCCGGTCGAATATCTGATGGTGCCGTCACCATCGATGGGGCGGGACATCAAGGTCCAGTTCCAGCCCGGCGGACCGCATGCGGTGTACATGCTCGACGGTCTGCGCGCCCGCGACGACTACAACGGTTGGGACATGGAGACCCAGGCGTTCGAGTGGTACTACGACTCGGGCCTCGCGGTCGTCATGCCGGTCGGCGGGCAGTCCAGCTTCTACAGCGACTGGTACCGCCCGGCCTGCGGTAACAACGGCTGCCAGACCTACAAGTGGGAAACCTTCCTGACCAATGAGCTGCCGCAGTGGCTGTCGGCCAACCGGGGCATCTCGACCACCGGCAACGCCGCAGTCGGGCTGTCGATGTCGGGCAACTCGGCGATCATCCTCTCGGTCTACCACCCCGACCAGTTCATCTACGCCGGGGCGTTGTCGGCGTTCCTCAACCCGTCCGAGGGGCAGTGGCCGTTCCTGATCAACATGGCGATGGGCGACGCCGGTGGCTTCAAGGCCAACGACATGTGGGGCCCCACCGAAGATCCCAACAGCGCGTGGAAGCGCAACGACCCGATGGTGCAGATCCCCAAGATCGTCGCCAACGGCACCCGGCTCTGGGTGTACTGCGGTAACGGCACCCCCAACGAGCTGGGCGGCGCGAACCTGCCTGCCGAGTTCCTCGAGGGTTTGACGATCCGTACCAACATCACGTTCCGCGACAACTACATCGCCGCGGGCGGCAACAACGGCGTCTTCAACTTCCCGCCGTACGGCACCCACAGCTGGGAGTACTGGGGTCAGCAGCTGCAGGCGATGAAGCCTGACCTGCAGAGCCACCTCGGCGCCGCCTAGCAGTTCGACACGCGAAGGTCCCCGGCAGCTCGGTCTCCGAGCGCCGGGGATCTTTACGTCTGGGCCAAACCCCTGCCGATCGTCAAATTGTGCGACGGGCGTCAGAACCCGTCGGCCACCCGCACCACCGCGCGCCCGGAATACCGCCCGGCACGCACCTCGTCGAGCACACCGCCGACGTCCTTGACGTCGACATCGTGTGCGACGTCGGAGAGGTGCCGGGGCTTCAGCGGACCGGCCAGCTGCTCCCACAGCGCCCGCCGCGGCCCGATCGGCAGCTGCTACCGAGTCGATGCCCAGCAGCGCCACCCCGCGCAGGATGAAGGGCATCACGGTGGTGTTCAGCGCGGCGCCACCGGTCAACCCGCTGGCCGCGACGGCGCCGGCGTAGCTCATCGCGCTCAGCACATCGGCCAGGGTGGCACCGCCGACGCAGTCGACCGCCCCGGCCCAGCGGGCTCTGCCCAGCGGCCGCGGTTTGGCGTCCGGGTCCTCCGGTAGTCGGCCGATCACCTCGGCGGCGCCCAGCGCTTTGAGGAGGTCGGCGGCGTCGGGTTTGCCGGTCGAAGCCACCACGTGGTAGCCGGCGGCGGCCAGCAGATCGACGCTGACCGATCCGACGCCGCCCGACGCGCCCGTCACCACCACCGGCCCGTCCCCGGGTGTGACGCCGTAGCGCTGCAATGCCTGCACGCTCATCGCGGCGGTGAAACCGGCCGTCCCGATGGCGGCCCCCTCGCGTGGGCTCAATCCGCCGAGGTGGACGACCCAGCCGGCGGGCAGGCGGGCATACTCGGCGTAGCCGCCGTGGCGCCCGGTCCCGATGTCGTAGCCGTGGGCCAGCACCGCGTCGCCGACCGCGAACTCATCCGACGTCGACGCCACCACTTCGCCGGCCAGGTCGATGCCCGGCACGATCGGATAGTCGCGCACCACGCCGCCTTTCGGCGTGAGCGCCAACGCGTCCTTGTAGTTCACGCTGGAATAGAGCACCCGGACCGTCACGTCGCCGGGCGGCAAGCCCGACTCGTCCAACGTCTCGACTGCCGCCTCGATCCGATCGTCGACCTGCCGCGCGACCAGCGCCTGAAAGCTCTCCATGGCTCTCGACGCTAGTCGCCGCGCCGGGGCGCTACTTGAGTTCGGCGGACGACAGGCCCAACAGGCGGCGCGCCACCACCAGAAGCTGGATCTGCTGGGTGCCCTCGAAGATGTCCAGGATCTTGCTGTCGCGGGCCCACTTCTCCAGCAGGGTGTGCTCCGAATAGCCTGCGGTGCCTGCCAATTCGACGGCCTTGAGGGTGATATCGCTGGCGACGCGGCCAGCCTTGGCCTTGCCCATCGAGGCTTCCTTGGAGTTCGGAATGCCGTTGTCGGCCTGCCATGCCGATCGCACCATCAACAGGTAGGCGGCCTCCCAGTCCGACTCCATTCGCAGGAACTCGGCGGCCGGTGCACTCTGGGCGTGGGACGGCTTGTCGTAGGAGATCTCTACGCCCGCCTCGGTGAGAATCTTGCGGAGTTCCTCCAGCGCGGCGCGGGCGATACCGACGGCCATCGCCGCCACGACCGGGCGGGTGTTGTCGAAGGTCTCCATGACCCCGGCAAAACCCTTGTCCACGTGGATCTCCGGGCTGCCGAGCAGGTTGTCTTTGGGGATCCGCACGTTGTCGAACCGGATCACCGCGGTGTCGGAGGCCCTGATGCCCAGTTTGTCCTCGAGGCGTTCGACGGTGACACCGGGATGCTCGCGCGGAACGATGAACGACTTGATCGCCGCGCGGCCCAGCGACTTGTCCAGCGTCGCCCACACCACGATGTGGGTGGCGCGCGAACCGGCGGTGACGAAGATCTTCTCGCCGTTGATCACGTACTCGTCGCCGTCGAGGGTCGCCGTGGTCGACACCGCCGCCGAGTCCGAGCCGAAACCTGGCTCGGTGATGGCCATCGCCGCCCAGACGTCCTTGCCGAGCCGCTCCAACTGCTCGGGGGTGGCCACGCTGCTGATCGCGGCGTTGCCGAGCCCCTGGCGCGGCACCGACAGCATCAAAGCTACGTCGCCCCAACTGATCTCCATCACGTTGAGCACCGCGGACATGTTGGCGCCGTTGTTGTTGGCGGCCTTGGGTGAGTCGCCGTCACGGAACGCTTCGGCGCCGGCGAACGCGATGGTCTTGGCCTCCGAGATGCCCTCGAACAGGGTGGCCAACGTATCGAGTTCGACGGGATATTCGTGCTCGCGCAGGTCCCACTTGCGGGAGATCGGGCGCAGCATCTCGGCGGCACCCTGGTGCGCCTTCTCGATGACTGCCTCGAGTTTCTTCGGCAGTTCCAGATTGATTGCCATGGTTAGTCTTTCGTTATGAGGAATGACGGCACGGATGACTCCGGCTAGATGACGACGACGCCCTCGGCGACGCCGATCGCGCGCAGGTCGCGATACCACCGTTCGACGGGGTGTTCCTTGATGTAGCCGTGGCCGCCGAGAAGCTGCACGCCGTCGAGGCCGATCCGCATGCCTTTGTCGGTGCCGAGACGTTTGGCCAGCGCGGCCTCCCGCGCGAAGGGCAGCCCCTGATCGGCACGTGAGGCGCCGCGCCAGGTGATCAACCGCAGCCCGTCGAACTCGATCGCCATGTCGGCGCACATGAACGCCACCGCTTGGCGGTGGGCGATCGGCTCACCGAATGCGTGCCGCTCCTTGACATACGGCACCACATAGTCGAGCACCGCATGCGCGGTGCCGACCGCCAGCGCCGCCCAGCCCAGCCGCGACAGCGCGACGGCCTCCGAGTAATCCTGGTCGGTGGCACCCTCCTCGCCGAGCCTGGCCGAGAGCGGCACACGCACCCCGTCGAGGGTGACCTGGCCGAGGGCCGCGGCGCGGATCCCCATGCTGGGATCGGCGGTCACGCTGATCCCGGCAGAGGCCGACTCGACGACGAACAGTGCCGGTTTACCGTTGAGTTGTGCTGCCACGATGAATATTTCGGCGTTCGCAGCGGCGGGGACCAGTGACTTGACGCCGTCGAGGCGGTAGCCGCTCGGCGTGCGAACCGCCGTCGTCTTCAGCGCCGTCGGGTCGAAAAGCGGCTGCGGTTCGGCGATCGCCACGCAGCCCTGGGGAACGTTCTCGCCGGCGAACTCCTTGAGGTAGGTCGCCTGCTGATCGGCGCTACCCCAATGGGTGAGCGCCGACGCGACACCGGCGGGCGCCAGGATCGGCAGCGCCAACCCCATATCGCCGTAGGACAGCGCTTCGGCGACCAGCACGTTGGTGACCGCAGCCCGGTGACCGGCGATGCCCTCGAATTCCTCGGGCACGTTGATCGCGGTGATCCCGAGTTCGGCGGCCTTACCGACCAGATCCTCGGGATACGACGCCGAATCGTCGGCCTCGCGGGCCGCCGGCCGCATCACCTCGGCGGCGAACTCGTTGACCGTCTCGACGATCATCTTCTGTTCGTCGTCGGGGGTGAGGTCGAAGTAGTCCGAGCCGCTCGTCTTCAGCCGGGTGGGGCCGCTGGCGCTGCCCGACACCCGCTTGAACTGCCGGGTGGCCGCGCCCGCGGCCGAGAACGCCTGTTTGACGCCGTATTTCAGCCCGCGGTTGAGCGGGTCGCGCAACTTGTAGCGGTCGAGGAACTCCTGGCCGACCAGCGGCGTCACCAGGGCCAGACCCAGATCGGTCGCGGTGCGCTTGTGTTTGTGCAGGCCGACGGCGCTCTCCTTGCCGGTGCGCTTGGGCCGTGATCCGTTTTTCGACGGCAGGGTGTTGGTCATTGTCAACTGCCTCGCTATGGGAATTGTCGTTCGCGCTTGCCGAACTGACTCCAGAGTAAGGTATTGGAACTGACTCTTGAGTAAGATCGCTGGCTTTGTCGCGCAACTCACACCGTGCGAAGCCCTCAGGAGGGCGGCGAAAGCCTGGCCAGCACCGCCTTCTGAAGCAACCCGTTGGTGGCCACCGCGCTGCCGCCGTGCGGTCCGGGCTGTCCGGCCAGGTTGGTGAACGTGCCGCCGGCTTCGCGGACCAGGATGTCGAGGGCGGCCAGATCCCACAGCGACACCTCGGGTTCGGCGGCGATGTCGACGGACCCTTCGGCCAGCAGACAGTAGGACAGGAAGTCGCCGTAGCCACGCACCCGCCACACCTCGTCGGTCAACCCGATGAAGTTCTCGCGCAACCCGAGCACCGCCCACCCCGACAGGCTGGAGAACGACAGGCTCGCCGATCCCAGGTTGTCGACCTTGGACACCGACAGCCGTCGCTCGGGCTGTGCGCCCGCCCGCGCGTAGGCACCGCGCCCGGCGGACGCCCACCAACGTCGCTGCAGCGCAGGCGCGCTCACCACCCCCAGCACCGGAATCCCGTCGTCCAGCAGCGCGAGCAGCGTCGCCCACACCGGCACTCCGCGCACGAAGTTCTTGGTGCCGTCGATGGGGTCGACGACCCACTGGCGCCCGGTGAACTCCGCGGTCCCGCCGAACTCTTCGCCGAGCACCGCATCGTCGGGTCGGTGTTCGCCCAGCCGGCGGCGAATCGTCGATTCGACATCGAGGTCGGCGTCGGTGGCGGGCGTGAGGTCCGGTTTGGTCTCGACGACCAGGTCGACCGCGCCGAAGCGCGCCGTCGTCAACGCGTCGGCCTCATCGGCCAACCGCAACGCCAGCGTCAGGTCGTCGGCCTCGGAGTTCATGCTTCGACTCCTCCTCGTTCCGGTCCCCGCCCGTTCCTCGTCCCCTGCCCTTCGGGCGTGGGCCCAGCGATCCTCACTCGTTGTCGTCTTCAGAAATCATGCTGTGGTCCTACCATGTCGGTGTGTGGGAATTCCTGGCGATGCTGCTCATCATCGGTGCGATCGTCGTCATCGCCGGGCCGATGATCATGCGTCGCCGCGGCGCCGGGACGGACTGGCCCGCGGGCACCCTGCTGGTGACCGGGGTCAGCCCGCGGCCCACCGACGTTTCCGGAGAGCAGTACGCGACGATCACCGGCGTCATCAACGGCCCCACCGTCAACGAGCACGTGGTGTATCAGCGGCTCGCGCTCGACGTCGACAACTGGCCGACGATGGGCGCCCTGTTTCCGGTGGTGTATTCGCCGAAGAACCCGGACAACTGGCGGTTCGCCCCGCAGGAGGGCCTCCCGGCGCAGGACCCGCCGCCGTACGCCTGAACCGACCTCAGCCGTGCCCGATGCGCAGCAGCTCGGCGACGCTGGTCAGCTTGACCCGCGGCCGGCCGTGGGGTTCACCCGCTGAGCGCTCGTGCTCGTCGATCAGCTTCCAGTGGTCGTCGGTGACCACCTTGGGCTGGCACTCCACCAGCCACCGCGCCAGCTGATCGGAGTGATCGGCGGCGCGTTCGGCCAACTCCGCCTCGCGCAGATCGGCGATCAGCGTGTCGACGGTCTCCTGTGAGTCGCTCTTGTTGGAGCCGATCACCCCGGTGGGGCCGCGTTTGATCCAGCCGACGACGTACTCGTTGCGGCTGCCGTCGATGCGCCCGGCGGTGTGCGGGATGGTGCCGCTGCGGTCGTCGAACGGCAGCCCCGGGGTGGGCACGCCGCGGTAGCCGACGGCGCGCACCACCAGCTGGGCCGGCAGCTCCTCGCGTTCCCCGGTGTCCTTGGCGACGACGCGGCCGTTGTCGGTGACCAGCTCGTTGCGCCCCAACACGATGGATTCGACCTTGCCGTCGCCCTTGATCTCGATCGGGGAGGTGCGGAACCGGAACACGATGCGCCGCTTGGCGCCGCGGGGTGGCCGCTCGGCGTAGCCGCGCAGCACCTTGATGTTGTTGCGCACGGTCTTGCCTGCCGCGCCGAGGTCCTCGTCGGTGATGTCGGCGAAGTCGGCGGGATCGAGGATGACGTCGACGTCGGCCAGGCCTTCGAGATCGCCGAGCTCGCGTAGCTCCAGCGTGGTGAACGGCGCCTGCAGCGGGCCGCGCCTGCCGATGATCAGGACCTCCTCCACCCCGCAGTCATGCAGCGCCTGCAACGCGTGGTCGGAGATGTCGGTGGTGGCCAGCGCATCGGGGTCGGTGACCAGGATGCGGGCCACGTCCAGCGCGACGTTGCCGTTGCCGACGACCACCGCGCGCCCGGTCGACAGGTCCGGTGCCATCTCCCCGAAGTGCGGGTGGGCGTTGTACCAGCCGACGAAGTCGACGGCGGCGACGCTGCCGGGCAGCTCTTCGCCGGGGATGCCCAGCGGCCGGTCGGACTGGGCGCCGACGGCGTAGATGACGGCGTCGTAGCGTTCGGCCAGGTCAGCGGCGTGCACGTGTTGGCCGACGGCGATGTTGCCGAAGAACCGGAACCGCGGATCGGCTGCGGTCTTGTCGAACTGGGCGCTGATCGACTTGATCTTCGGATGGTCCGGGGCCACGCCGGAGCGCACCAACCCCCACGGGGTGGGCAGCATCTCGAGCATGTCGACGCGCACGTCTGGTCGCTGCCCGGCGTCGTCCTGGGCGTCGGCGAACTTCAGCAGCGAGGCCGCGGCAAAATAACCCGAGGGGCCCGAGCCGACGATCGCCACATGATATGGACGCATACTCAACCTTCTGTAGGCCGTATCGCTGCCCTGGCGACGGGCAAGGGGCTGTCGCGTCGTCGCCGGGCCGGTTACCCACCCGATGCTAAACGTGGAGCAGGCCCGTTGCCGCCAGTGAGGCGGAACCGACACGCCGGTACGCTGATTTCCTGTGGATACCGACCGTCAAGCCGATATTGCAGCACTGGACTCCACCCTGACCACGGTGGAGCGGGTGCTCGACATCGAAGGGCTGCGCGGTCGCATCGAGAAGTTGGAGCACGAGGCCTCCGACCCCAACCTGTGGGACGACCAGGTTCGCGCGCAGAAGGTCACCAGCGAGCTCTCGCACACCCAGGGTGAGCTCCGCCGGGTCGAAGAGCTCCGCCAGCGCCTCGACGACCTGCCGGTGCTGTATGAACTGGCTGACGAAGAGGGCGGTGCCGACGAGCTGGCGGAGGCCGACGCCGAACTCACGAAGCTGCGCGACGACATCGAAGCGATGGAAGTGCGCACCCTGTTGTCCGGTGAGTACGACGAACGCGAGGCGGTTGTCACGATCCGGTCGGGCGCCGGCGGGGTGGACGCGGCGGACTGGGCCGAGATGTTGATGCGGATGTACATCCGCTGGGCCGAGAAGCACGGCTACCCCGTGGAGGTATTCGACACCTCCTACGCCGAAGAGGCGGGTATCAAGAGCGCGACGTTCGCGGTGCACGCCCCGTTCGCCTACGGCACCTTGTCGGTCGAGCAGGGCACCCATCGGCTGGTGCGGATCAGCCCCTTTGACAACCAGAGCCGCCGCCAGACGTCGTTCGCCGACGTCGAGGTGCTGCCCGTGGTGGACACCACCGACCACATCGACATTCCGGAAAGCGATGTGCGCGTTGACGTGTACCGGTCCAGCGGCCCGGGCGGTCAGTCGGTCAACACCACCGACTCCGCGGTTCGCCTCACCCACATCCCGACGGGTATCGTGGTGACTTGCCAGAACGAGAAGTCGCAACTGCAGAACAAGGTGTCTGCGATGCGCGTGCTTCAGGCGAAGTTGTTGGAGCGCAAGCGATTAGAGGAACGTGCTGAGCTCGATGCGCTGAAGGGCGACGGCGGCAGTTCGTGGGGCAACCAGATGCGCTCCTATGTGTTGCACCCCTATCAGATGGTGAAGGACCTGCGTACCGAGTACGAGGTCGGCAACCCGGCCGCCGTTCTGGACGGAGACATCGACGGGTTCCTGGAAGCAGGAATTCGGTGGCGTAACAGACGAGATGACGAATAGCAGCTATATAGCGTTCTCGCCGGCCCAGGGCTGGCATGACTTCTGGCACGGCAACATCGGCGAATGGATCCTCACCAAGGGGCTCCGAATCACCGTGTTGCTGATCGCCGCCGTGCTGATCGCGCGGTTCATCAACTGGACTGCGCACAAGGTCACCCGGCGACTCGAGGTGGGCTTCGAGAGCGGTGACGCGCTGGTGCGCTCGGAGGCGTCCAAGCACCGGCAGGCTGTCGCGTCGGTGATCTCCTGGGTCTCCATCGTGCTGCTCGGTGTGGTGGTCGCGGTGCAGATCACCAACATCGTCAACGTGCCGGTCGGCTCGCTGGTGGCGCCGGCCGCGGTGCTCGGTGCCGCGCTGGGCTTCGGCGCGCAGAAATTGGTCCAGGACCTGCTCAGCGGATTTTTCATCATCACCGAAAAGCAGTACGGCTTCGGTGATCTGGTGCAGCTGAGCATGGTCGGCGCCCCCGAGGACGCCCAGGGCACCGTGGAAGACGTCACGTTGCGGGTCACCAAGCTGCGCACCGCCGACGGCGAGGTGTTCACCATCCCCAACGGCAACATCGTCCGCTCGTTGAACCTGTCCAAGGACTGGGCGCGTGCCGTCGTCGACATCCCCGTGCCGGTCACCGCGGACCTCAACCGCGTCAACGACGTTCTGCACGACGTGTGCGAGGCGTCGATGGAAGACCGACTGCTCAAAGATCTGCTGCTCGATGCGCCGTCGCTGATGGGGGTGGAAAGCATCGGCCTGGACAACGTCAACGTCCGGATGGTGGCGCGCACGCTGCCCGGTAAGCAGTTCGAGGCCGGCAGGCGATTGCGCATGCTGGTGGTCCGGGCGTTGAGCCGTGCCGGTGTCGTCACCCATACCGAAGCGGCACCGGCGGTGGACGCCCTGCCCCGTTCGGCGGCCACGGCGGAACGATCCGATGGCTGAGCGCAGATTTACCATTCCGAGCCACCTGTTCGGTGGGCGGATCCGCACGTCGACGCTCGCGCTGATCGCCGCGTTCGTCGCGGTGCTGTGGCTGCAGCAGACCTACGAGCCGAAGCCGGAGCCACCGGTGCCGGCGACGCAGTTCGTGCCGCCGGGTTTTGTTCCCGACCCCAACTACACGTGGGTGCCGCGCACGAACGTGCGCCGGCCGGTCGAACCGTCGTACCCGACGACCACGACCACGACGACCCCGACGACCACCACCACCACGGCGCCGCCGACGTCGCCTACCGAAGTCACCCCGACCACGACGGTGGAGGATCCCGACGGTCCGGGTCCGCTGGCCCCGCAGACCGAGACCGTCGAGCCGCCGCCGGAAACCTCTGCGCCGTTCGCGCCCTTCGGGCCGCCGGTGACGACGACGGCTCCGCCCAGCTAGTCCCGCTACACTGGCCACCCGTGATCACCCTGGATCGAGTCTCCAAGCAGTACAAGTCGTCGGCGCGCCCTGCGCTCGACAACATCTCGGTCAAGATCGAGAAAGGCGAGTTCGTCTTTTTGATCGGACCGTCGGGATCGGGCAAGTCGACGTTCATGCGGCTGCTGCTGGGGGAGGAGACGCCGACCACCGGCGACATCCGCGTCTCGAAATTCCACGTCAACAAGCTTCCCGGCCGTCACATCCCCGGCCTGCGCCAGGTGATCGGCTGCGTTTTCCAGGACTTCCGGCTGCTGCAGCAGAAGACCGTGTTCGAGAATGTCGCGTTTGCGCTGGAGGTGATCGGTAAGCGCGCCGAGGTGATCAACCGGGTGGTGCCCGACGTGCTGGAGATGGTTGGACTGTCGGGCAAGGCCAACCGGCTGCCGGCCGAACTGTCCGGCGGCGAGCAGCAACGTGTGGCGATCGCCAGGGCGTTCGTCAACCGGCCGCTGGTCCTGCTGGCCGACGAGCCGACCGGCAACCTCGACCCCGAGACCAGTAAGGACATCATGGATCTGCTTGAGCGCATCAACCGCACGGGCACGACGGTGCTGATGGCTACCCACGATCATCACATCGTCGACTCGATGCGTCAGCGCGTCGTCGAACTCGAACTCGGCAGGCTGGTTCGTGACGAGCAGCGCGGCGTCTACGGAATGGACCGCTAGTGCGCTTCGGCTTCCTGATCAACGAGGTCCTCACCGGATTTCGTCGCAACGTCACCATGACGGTGGCGATGATCCTGACCACCGCCATCTCGATCGGCCTGTTCGGTGGCGGCCTGCTGGTGCTGCGGCTGGCCGACCAGTCGCGCGACATCTATCTCGACCGGGTGGAGAGCCAGGTCTTTTTGACCAACGACGTCTCGGCCAACGACCCGACCTGCGACGCCGACCCCTGCAAGGCGCTGCGCGAGCAGATCGAGAACAGGGACGACGTGCGCTCGGTGCGGTTTCTCAACCGTGACCAGGCCTACGACGACGCCATCAAGAAGTTCCCGCAGTACAAGGACGTCGCCGGCCGCGACGCGTTTCCGGCGTCGTTCATCGTCAAGCTGGAGGATCCCGAACAGCACACCGAATTCGACGAAGCGATGGTCGGCCAACCCGGCGTGCTCAACGTGCTTAACCAGAAGGACTTGATCGACCGGCTGTTCGCGGTGCTCGACGGCATCAGCAACGCCGCGTTCGCCATCGCGTTGGTGCAGGCGGTGGGCGCCGTGCTGCTGATCGCCAACATGGTCCAAGTCGCGGCGTACACCCGTCGCACCGAGATCGGCATCATGCGACTGGTCGGTGCGAGCCGCTGGTACACCCAGCTGCCGTTCCTGGTGGAGGCGATGCTGGCCGCGTTCATCGGCGTGGTCATCGCGATCGTCGGGCTGATACTGGTGCGGGCGTTGTTCCTGGAAAACGCACTCAACCAGTTCTATCAAGCCAACCTCATCGCGAAGGTCGACTACGCCGACGTGCTGTACTTCAGCGCGCCGTTCATGTTGTTCCTGGGGTTGGCGATGTCGGGTGTCACCGCCTACGTCACGCTGCGCCTCTACATCCGGCGCTGACATGGCCAAGAAAGCCGACCCGTCCAGGTCCAGCAACAACAAGGTTGTCGCGACGAACCGTAAAGCGCGCCACAACTATTCGATACTGGAAACCTTCGAGGCCGGGATCCAACTGGTCGGCACCGAGGTGAAGAGCCTGCGTGAGGGGCAGGCGTCGCTCGCCGACGCGTTCGCC
The DNA here is from genome assembly GCF_019645835.1 of Mycolicibacterium holsaticum DSM 44478 = JCM 12374. Classification (NCBI taxonomy): domain Bacteria; kingdom Bacillati; phylum Actinomycetota; class Actinomycetes; order Mycobacteriales; family Mycobacteriaceae; genus Mycobacterium; species Mycolicibacterium holsaticum. The sequence continues at coordinate 3,787,856 of NZ_CP080998.1, read as the reverse complement.
ACCGTCGACGACGGCGAGGTGTGGTTGCGCAACCTGCACATCCCCGAATATCACCACGGCAGCTGGACCAACCACACGCCGCGGCGCAACCGCAAACTGCTGATGCACCGCAGAGAGATCGACCGGCTGATCGGGCGGATCCGTGACGGCAACCTCACGTTGGTGCCGTTGTCGCTGTATTTCTCCGACGGCAAGGTGAAAGTGGAACTGGCGTTGGCGCGCGGCAAGGAGGCCCGCGACAAGCGCCAGGACTTGGCCCGTCGCGACGCGGACCGGGAGATCATCCGCGAACTGGGTCGCCGCGCCAAAGGCATGACCTAACTCTCTTTCGCTTCTGGCGCGAGCGTGCGTAGTAAGAGAGCTATGTCGCGTGTTGTTGGAGAATTTGAAGAAATTGAAGACGTCCTCCTGATGTCGTTGACGGGTTCTAGTCCCAAAGACACCAAGGAGGACGTCATGGCCAAGAGTAATCGTTTGTCGCGCGGTGACAAGCGTCGTAATACCAGGTTAGCTGCGTTGCGGCGACTGGTGCCGGCCGATCACGCGATCGTGGGCATTGACCTGGCTGATAAGAAGCAGGCAGTGGTGGTTTGTGATCATGATTCGCAGGTGCTGGCCCGCACGACAGTGCGGGTGCGGGCCTGGGATATGGGCCCGGTGCTGGACTGGGTGCACAGACAGGCCGCTAAGTATGGTTTTGCTGGTGTGACGGTGGGGTGTGAGCCGACCGGGCACCGGTGGATGGTACTTAATGAGCTTGCCGCCCAGCGGGATATGACGTTGATGTGTGTCAATCCGATGCTGGTGGGCAAGGCTCGGGAGGCCGAGGATTACACCCGCGATAAAAGCGATGACAAGGACGCGATGTTGATCGCGCGGCTGGTGGCCCAACTGCACTGCTATCGCCCTGAGCGTGCTGAGGAAACCTGGGCGCGGCTGCGCCAACTGGGAGCGCGCCGGGCGCGGCTGGTCACTGAGGCCGCCGCCTGTATCCAGCAGCTGCGCGATCTGCTGGAGTGCGCCTGGCCCGGCGTGCTGGAGGCGGCCGCTTCGCCGTTTGATTCCGCGAACTGGTGTGCGGCGCTGGCGGTGGTGCTGGATCGCTGTGATGGCCGCCCAGAACGGCTCAACAAAGGGGGGCTGGCGCGGTTTGAGGCCGCGGTCGGGCGTGAGCTGCCGCGCTGGGGTGGATCGCGGCGCCGACGCGCCATCATCGAGGCGGTATTTGTCGCGCTGGTCGACCCCACCGGGGTGATGGCCCAGCGCCGCGGGGCCCTGGAGCGCGCCCGCTGGGTATTGGGTGACTGGCGCTTGACGAGGGCCCGGCGGGTGCAGGTCGAAGAGCGCATGGTCGAGGTGCTCGACGAGCTGGAATTGACCCAGCTGCTCACCAGCATCGCTGGTCTGAGCGCGGTCGGGGCGGCGGCGATCTTGGCTGAAACCGGTGACCCCGCCCGTTTTGACAGTCCTCGCGCGCTGGTCAAACACGCCGGGCTGTGCCCACGCGACAACAACAGCGGCACGTTTCAGGGCCGGGCACGGATTTCGCGGCGGGGCCGGCCCGGGCTGCGGCTGGCCGCCTGGCGTGCGACCTGGGGGGCGTTGCACCATAACCCGGCGATGGCCGCGCGTTACCGGTATTTGACTGGGCGCCAACATAATCAGCTCACCGACGGGCAAGCTCGCGCCGCTATCGCCGCCGCGCTATTGCGCTGGATCCATGTCGTCGTCACCAAACAGGTGAGCTGGGATGCCGCTATCGCCGGCGCGGAGGTGGTGCCCACAGCCGCCTGAGCAAAGCCACTCGAATAAACACAGTTGGGCCAAGCTCCACGCGTGCCTGAGGCACCACGCACGGTGACCTCGCCAAACACCATGAGCAGGCCCCGCCCCGTCCTGACCAAACTCGGTTGCACGCAGTTGGGTACCAACCCGCTTGACGAACTACGTAGAGACCAGGACCCGGGGCAGGCCCCCAACCCCCTTGACAAAAACCACTTACGAAGGTGTCTGCGGGCAACATGCCGGGCAGCAGCGGCATTTTGCGCACGCTCACCGATGGTCAGCGCTGCCGCGTGTCTGAGGCCGACGGGGGCCAGGAGGGCAGCCCGCCGACCGCCGCAAGGGTTAGGTGATACTGATGACGATTAGTTAGCCGGTCGAATTGTAGGAGCGCCATCGTTGACAGAAGCGACGAGTTCGGCCGAGATGCTTACCCCCGCGTTTTTCGAACGTCGCGGTGAGAGCTTTCACCCGCGACCGATCGCCAGGGGCGGCTGGGGTCCGCTCATCAGCGGTCACGTGGTCGGCGGCCTGTTGGGGTGGGCCGTCGAACAGGTTGTCGACGACCCGGACTTTTTGCCCGCGCGGTTGACGGTCGACCTGCCCAGGCCGGCGGCCATCGCGCCCGTCGAGCTACAGACCCGCGAGATCCGTAGCGGAAAGCGTCTGCGTCTCGTCGAAGCGGTTCTTCGCCAAGACGAGAAGGTCGTTGCCCAGGCGAGTGGTCTGTTCCTGCGTCGCGGCGAGCAGCCGACCGGAAAGATCTGGTCGCCGCAAATCGAAATGCCGCCGATTCCAACGCAATCGGGACCGACTGACAACCCGCTGTTCCTTCGCACCTACGGCTGGGGGTTGTCGGTACAAAATCCCGACGAAACCTGGCCGGGGGAGGGCGGTCCGAAGTACACGTGGTTGAAAATGGTGAAACCGCTGTTCGACGACGAGCCGCTGACCCCCTTCACCCGTGTAGCGATGGCCGCGGATGTGACTGCGTCGCTCGTCAATTGGAGCTCGGAGGGTTTGAAGTTCATCAACGCCGACTACACCCTCACGCTGAGCCGCTTGCCGGCGGGGTCGGTGATCGGGTTGGCATCGCAGAGCCATTCGACCCAGGACGGTATCGCGACCGGTTCGGCGGTCATTTTCGACGAGAACGGCGAGATCGGCAGCAGCATCTCCGTGTCGGTGGCACAGTCCGGATTCGCTCCGCCGTCTCGCTGACCAGCACCTCCTTGGCGCGCGAAGTGCGCGGTCCCCTCGCTTCGCGGTGGGCCCAGAGGGCGACACGCCGGGCAGCAGCGGCATTTTGCGCACGCTCACCGATGGACAGCGCTACGTTTTGCCCCGTGAACACCTCGCGTCCCGTGACCATCCTCGACAAATCCACCGTACTAGCCGGGCTGTTCGCGGTGTGGGACGACATCGCCGCGCTCGCCGCGGGTCTGGACGACCCGCAGTGGCAGGCGCCGACAGCGCTGCCCGGGTGGACCGTGCATGACGTCACCGCGCACATGGTCGGCACCGAGTCGATGTTGCGCGGACTGCCCACACCGGAGACCGATGTCGACGTCTCGACGCTGACCCATGTGCGCAACGACATCGGGGCGATGAACGAACGCTGGGTGCGCGACATGCGCCGGATCAGCCCCGGGCAGCTGCTCGAGGAGTTCCGCGCGGTCACGGCCGACCGACGCGAGGCGCTGACGGCGCTCTCCGACGACGACTGGAACGCCGCCACCATGACACCGGCCGGCCCGGACAGCTACGGGCGTTTCATGCGGGTGCGGGTGTTCGACTGCTGGATGCACGAACACGACATCCGCGACGCGGTCGGACAACCCGCGAGCAACGAGGAGCTGACCGGACCCGCGGCCGACCTGGCGCTGGATGAGATGTCGGCCAGCATGGGCTTCGTTGTCGGCAAACTGGGCGGCGCGCCCGACGGGTCGTGGGTGTCGATCGAGCTGACCGGGCCGCTGGCCCGCACGATCAACGTGGCGGTCACGGGCCGGGCACAGGTGGTCGACGACTTCGGCGACGAGCAGCCCACCTCGACGATCCGGCTCGACGGGCTGCTGTTCACCCGGCTGGCGGGCGGGCGCACCCCGTTGGACCACGACGCCGTCACCTACGGCGGAGACGTGGCCGTCGGCCGGCGGATCGTCGAGCACCTCAACTACGTGATCTGACGCCTCTGGTGCGGTAACCAGCCAGCCGGGAAGATATCGGTGGAGTGCGTCGTTGATCAGGGCGTATCATGAACAGTCCTGCCGAGATGGCGGGGTGATGTTTCGACAACTACACAGGGGCTGAACGGTTTCGACTTCGAGTGTCGAATCAAGGGAAGCGTGCCGGTGCAGGCAAGAGACCACCGTAAGCGTCGTTGCAACCAATTAAGCGCCGATTCCAATCAGCGCGACTACGCTCTCGCTGCCTAAGCGACAGCTAGTCTGTCAGCCCGGGAGAGCCCTCGACCCGGTGTCTGGCATCAGCTAGAGGGATCCACCGGTGAGTCCGGTCGCGGGACTCATCGGGACACCAACAGCGACTGGGATCGTCATCTCGGCTTGTTCGCGTGACCGAGAGATCCAAGTAGAGACATAGCGAACTGCGCACGGAGAAGCCTTGAGGGAACACCGTAGGACCCGGGTTCGATTCCCGGCAGCTCCACAACAGAACAGCAGGTCAGGCCCCGAAGGCGGGGCCTTTCTTGTGTCACCACTCCGTCGACCGGCTGAGTCACAGCTGAACACGGGCATAATCCCCGGCGCCGACGACGACGTGCGGGCCGCCTGGCGACGTTCAAGAACACCAGCACGCAAACCGCGACCGACACCGCGCCCGCACCTGCCCCAGGCGCGAGTTGTCCACAACGGATGGAGGAGTCGGATGATCGGCATTCGACTGCCTGCCGCTGACCGGGCCTGATGGCCGGATGAAGCCCGACAACATCGACAAGGCGCTGACGATGAATCCGAAACTGGCGGACCGTGGTCCGACGACTGCGGCGAGCTGACCGAGGACACGCTATACCGCGCATCGGGCCTATCCCGAGGTCGGTGCGGGGTGCGCTTGCGTGGCGCATGGGTGCGGCGACCCCTAGCCAACGTCACCCGTGCTTTGTGCACCTGCAATTGCATGCTGGGAGACAACCAAGGCGCGGCGTCGGAGGGAATGAAACGCCGAGCCCCTAGCACTCAGGGTCGGTCGAGTCGTTTCCGAACTTTACGTAAGTGTATTGGTACGACTGCAACATCTGGATGTAGGTCACACTGCCGTCTTGCGGGATCTGCCATCTGAATTCAGACTCAGTCGAACTGGGACACCATCTCCAGTCTCGGCGAGGCTGTCCCGGCTTAAACAAATGCGCCATATCGCTTTTCAGCTGCGCCCAGTGTGCCGAGGCGTCGGAAATGTCGACTGTGGCACCCCACACTTCGACGTCGTCCTCCCAACCCTTCTTAGTCAGGTAGGACGGCAGGGAGACGGTCGAGAAGTAGGACGAGGAATTCGGCGCTGCGGTGGTCGTCGGCGCGGCGGACGACTGCGAGCCCTTGGCATCGTCGATGGCTTGATCTACGCCGCTCTCGATAGCGTCCTGAGCGTTGAAGCAACCTGTCACAGTAAGGGCTATGGCGACGGCATACGCCTTCAAGTGAAAGCGCCACGGTCATGGGACCACCTGATTGCCAGTTATGGGACCACCGGCGTGTCGCGTCGGGGGCCGCTCGATAGCTGGATCGGATCGCTTCACATCGAAGTCATGTGAAGGGGTCCGCGGATGTTTCGGGAGGTTTCTGTGGTCGAGATTCGTGAAGTGCTTCGGACGTGGCTGGCTGGCCACGGACTGCGGGTGGTGGCCAGCCAGGCTGGGGTGGATCGCAAAACTGCGCGGCGCTATGTCGAGGCCGCGGTGGCTGCTGGCTTGGACCGGGCCGGTGGGGTCGATCAGCTCGATGACGCGTTGATCGGCGCGGTGGTCACCGTGGTGCGCCCGGACCGGCCGCAAGGGCACGGATCGGTGTGGGAAGTGCTGTGCGCCAACCATAGTCAGATCAACCAGTGGGTTGACAAGGGCCTGACGGTGGTCAAGATCGGTGACCTGCTGGCCCGCCAGGGCGTGATCGTTCCGCAGCGCACGTTGCACCGCTACTGCCAGGAACACACCAAGTATCAGGGTCGGCGCCGCGGTGGGACGGTGCCGGTCGTCGACGGCGAACCCGGGATGGAATGCCAGATCGACTTCGCCCGGATGGGCATGCTGTTTGACACTGCGACGGGCAGGCGTCGGGTGGTGCATGCGCTGATCTTCACCGCGGTGTATTCGCGGCACATGTTCGTATGGCTGACGTTTTCCCAAACCCTGACCGCGGTCATCGACGGCTGCGAAGCAGCCTGGGATTTCTTCGGCGGTGTCTTCAAAGTCCTCATTCCCGACAACATGGGAACGGTTGTTGCCCATGCAGATTCAGTGAACCCCAGGTTCACCGTGGGGTGGCTGGAATACTCCCAGGCCCGCGGCTTCGCCACCGACCCGGCTCGGGTGGCCCACCCGCAAGACAAACCGCGTGTGGAGCGGATGGTGCAGTACGTGCGCAACAACTTCTTCGCCGGCGAAGAGTTCAGCGACCTCGCTGACGCCCAACACCGAGCCCACGTGTGGTGCGCTCAGAAGGCGGGTCTGCGTATCCATGGCACCACCTGCGCCCAGCCGGCGGTGGTGTTCGCCGACCGGGAGGCGCCGGCACTGTTGGCTGCTCCGACGCTGCGGTATGTGGTGCCGGTATATGCCGAGGTCAAAGTGGCCCGCGACTATCACGTGCAGCTGGCCAAGGCGTTGTATTCGATCCCGCACCACCTGCGCGGCCAGACGCTATCGGCGCGGGCCGATGGCGAGTTGGCCAAGTTCTACCATCGCGGACAGCTGGTGAAGACTCACCCACGTCAACCCGCCGGGACCCGCTCTACTGACCCCGCTGATCTGCCCGCAGACAAGACCGGCTACGCGATGCGCGATCTGCACCGGCTCATCGCCACCGCGGCCGGTCACGGCCCGAATATCGGCATCTACGCCGAACGCCTGCTCGATCACGACCTGCCCTGGACCAGGATGCGTCAGGTGTATCGGCTGCTCGGGCTGGTCAAACGCTACGGCCCCGCCCCGGTGGACACCGCCTGCGCGCGCGCCCTGGATCTCGATGTCGTCTCGATGACCAAGATCGCCGCCATGCTGGAGCAGGCCATCGAGAACAGCCCCGTCCCGCCGCCGCGGGCTGCCTCCGGGTTGGCTGCAGCCCGGTTCGCCCGCGATCCCCGCGACTACCGCCCCACACCGCGGCCGGAATGGTTGCAGGTCATCGACGGCGGCACCACCGACGATCAGAAGGGGCTGTGATGACCAAGCCTGCCAAAGAGGTTGTCACTGACCCGATCTCACCCGATTTGAAGAAGGCGATGCGCCAACTCAAACTCTCACCGATACTCGACACCCTGCCCGACCGACTCGCCCTGGCCCGCCAACAGCACCTCTCCCACGCCGCGTTCCTCGAACTGGTCCTCGCCGACGAAGCCACCCGCCGCGACACCAGCTCCGCCGCGCGGCGAGCACGCGTCGCCGGCCTCGATCCCAGCATGCGTCTAGACACCTGGGACGAAGATGCTTCGGTGCGCTACGACCGGACCCTGTGGACCGACCTGACCAGTCTGCGGTTCCTCGACGCCGCCCACGGTGCAGTGGTCCTCGGGGCGGTCGGCGTCGGCAAAACTCACCTCGCGACCGCGCTGGGCCACATTGCGGTGCGTCGACGAGTCCCGACCCTGATGCTGCGTGCTGATGCAATGTTCAAGCGGCTCAGAGCTTCTCGACTCGACAACAGCACCGAAGCCGAGATACGGCGACTCGCGCAAGTGCGCCTGCTGATTATCGATGACTTCGCACTGCAACCGCTCGACGCTACAGCCACCGCCGACTTCTACGAACTGGTTGTCGCCAGACATCAACGCAGCGCGACCATTGTGACCTCAAATCGTGGACCCGATGAATGGTTGTCGGTCATGACCGACGCGATGCTCGCCGAATCCGCCGTCGACCGACTTACCTCCACCGCGCACGAACTCATCATCGAGGGGCCGTCCTACCGGCAACGCCAGAAGCCCTCAGTTGACAGCTCGCCGTCAACCACAGATCATCGCCGTTGAGCCAAACAGGTGGTCCCTACCTCGTGGCTAAACGGTGGTCCCATCACCCTGGCGAATGACATTTTAGCCACGTACTTGATGGATCTCCGCCTGATTTGCTTCGCAAAGGTTCAAGAAAACAAAGCACCTGATGATCCTCTCAGCGGGTATCCGGCAAGCCGTCTTGCGGCGCCACGCGGACAGGGCAAGTCCACGCTTCGAGCAGCGTTGGTCGTCTGGAGAACTTTCGACCGCTAGGGGAACGGCGCCCAACAGGTGCGGGTGATGGCCACAACCGTGGGACGGGCGAAGAGGTTGGTTTACGACGTCGTCGTGGCAATGATCAACGCCGAGCTCGGCCTGCAGGGGGTTGGACGGCGAGCCTCAGATCCTCGCACGGGTCCGGCAGCCCGCCAACGACGAGAGCATTGACATCAGTGAGCGATTCAGTTCCCGCGAGTTGGATCGCATTTACCGCCCCGTTTGAGGTGGTCGCTACCATCCTCAGCTGTTTGAGTTGTCCGGTGTGATGCTCACTGACGAGGATCTGGTCCGAGTCCGCGCAAGTAAACTTGAGTATGTACTGGCCAGGATGACAAGCCCTGGCCTGTTTCGTTTCGCCGGTGCCGACGATCTGTAACTGGCCACGCGACGCTGTCAATTTTGGCCGTTTCGCTGGGAGCCTCGTGTGCGTGGACATAAGCTTTGCGCGTCCTGCGGAGGCAACTGCCCCTGATCACCCTGCCGCCCGAGGATTTCCCATTTCCGGATCGCGCGACCGCGAGGTCGTGCCTGGCATCGAGCGCGTCGGCAAGATCGGCGAACCAAGGAGGCTGAGGACGTTGGTGACCAAGGTGATGAGCAAGCCATGACCCATGAACCAGGGCGTCTTTACGGAAAGTCGGCTGTGATCACCGGGGCGGCGTTCGGCATCGGCCGGGCGACGGCCGTGCTCTTCGCGCGTGAAGGCGCACGGCTGGTCGTGACCGACATTCAAAGCGAACCGCTGCTTGCGCTGGCCGATGAACTGAGCGATGCCGGGGCGCAGGTCGAGACGGTCATCGGTGACGTCTCGGTGGAGGACGACGCGCGACGGATGATCACGGCGGCAGCCGATCGCTACGGACGGCTCGACGTGCTGGTCGCCAACGCCGGGATCATCCCGCTCGGCGACGCGCTGGAGGTCTCCGCCGCCGACTGGGACGAGGTAATGGCCATCGACGGGCGTGGCATGTTCCTGACGTGCAAGTTCGCGATCGAGGCGATGGTGGCGACCGGGGGTGGCGCCATCGTCTGCCTCTCCTCGATCTCCGGGCTGGCGGGCCAGAAGCGCCAGGCGGCGTACGGGCCCGCCAAGTTCATCGCTACCGGCATGACCAAGCACTTGGCGGTCGAGTGGGCCGACCAGGGCATCAGGGTCAATGCCGTGGCGCCCGGGACGATTCGAACCGAGAGAGTCAAGCGGCTTCCTGAGGAGCCGGGCGGCTCGGAGTATCTGGCGGCAATCGAGAGCATGCACCCGATGGGCCGTCTCGGCGAACCGGCCGAAGTCGCCAGCGCCATCGTCTTCCTCGCGTCCGACGACGCCTCCTTCATCACCGGTGCCGTGCTGCCCGTCGATGGGGGATACCTAGCGCAATAGCGACGAGTCCCGGCGACATTCAGCTTCGGTCGAGATCCCACTGCCCGAAGTCAGGCGCGAGCACCTCGTCCTCATCGACATGGGTACCGCCCATGGCGATCCCGGTATCCGGTCCGCTGACCACCACGGCTTGATACAGCACCGCCCGTGGCTCGCGCTTACCACCCGACCACGCCTTCGTCTGCCATGCCCACCAGTGCCCGGGCGATGTCGACCGCCCGATCACCGCATCGTCAATCGCCCATGCGCACACCCGGGCGTGCCCGTAGACACCGGTGCGCTGTACCCCCAGCACGGAGTTGATCCCACGGAGCCACTGCGCGGCAACGCTTTTCCAGGTTTCGAGGTCGACGTCTTCGTCGATGCTGAAAAAGATCGGTGCGGACTCCGCTCCGCCGGCCGCGGCGTGCAACCGAAGCGCGGTCTGTGCGTCGGCCACCCCGCCGTCATATCCGCGGGTGTAATCCGACGGCGTCGGCCAACCCGGCTTGCCGTACTGATAGCAGCTGACGACATGCAGACCGGCGGTACGCAGCGAATCCGCGTACGCGCGGGTGACCGGCTTGAAGTCGAAGTCGGCGCCCGGGCGCAACTCGGACACGTACACCAGTGCCCCGTCATAGCCCGCCGCCTTGATCTGGTCGGCGGGTACCAACCGGTGCGTGAAGTCGACCAGCCGCAAGGGACGCGCCGACGCTATCGGCCTACCAGCCGACGCCCCCGCCACACCGAGTAACAGCAGCACCGGTGTCGACACGCCGTATCTGAGGACGTCGCGCCGCGACCACGATCGCGGTCCGTCACCGGGGCCCTGCACGGCGCGATGGTAACAACGGTTCTCGCGCCCGACTTCGGTACTCGGCCTGCCCGCTCAGTGCAGATGCACCACGTCGTTCAGTGGACGTCCGCCAGGGCAGCATCCGGGGCACCGTTGCGGCGCGTCGCCCGCACGTCGAGTTTGGTCAGTCCCCGCAGCGTGGGATTGGCCCGCCAGCTCGGGTCACCCACGATCTCGATGCGGTCCACGTGAGCGACGATCTCGCGCAATACCGACTGACCTTCCAACCCGGCGAGCTGCGCGCCCAGGCACAGATGGACTCCTGAACCAAACGAGACGTGCCCTGTGGGATTGCGCTCAACCCGAAACGCGTCCGGATCCTCAAACTGACGTGGATCTCGGTTGGCTGCGCCCCAGAGCAGCAGTACCCGTGCGCCCGCGGGAATGGTCGCTGATCCCACGACATAGTCAGAGCGCGCTGTGCGGTACAAGCCCTGGATCGGCGCGTAGTAGCGCAGCTGCTCCTCGATGGCACTGGGAATCAGGTCGGGGCGCTTCTGCAGGAGCCGGAGCTGGTCAGGGTTGTCCGACAGCGTCAAGAACAGGGTGCCGAGCATGTTCGTGGTGGTCTCGTTGCCGGCAAGCAACAGCAGAAAGGCAAAGAAGAACAGCTCGTCGTCGCTGAGTTTGCCGTCGTGGGCATTGGCTACCAGTCGGCCTAATACGGTGTCCGCCTCGAGGAACCGACCCCGGCGCAACTTGTCGGTGAAGTAATGATGGAAATGGCCGATCGCCCGCATTCCCGCGAACCCCTGCTTCATCCCCGAGGGCGACATGTTCGCGTTGGCCAGTCGAACCGTTTCGTTCGACCATTCCTTGAAGGCCACCAGGTCGTCGTCGGCGATGCCGAGGATGTGGGCGATCACGGCGGTCGGAAGGGGCTCGGCAAGCGCAACTGGACGATGTCGACGGGCGGGTTGTCGAACAACCGGGCGGTATGGTCGCGAGCCAGTTGCACCACCGTCGACTGCCACGACTCCAGCGCCCCGCGGGTGAACGCCGGTTGAGCTTGCTTGCGCATCTGGGTGTGTCTGGGCGGGTCTACCGTCAGCAGGGAGGGCGCACGCATGCGGTTGTAGGAGATGCCGTCGGCGCTTGAGAACACTTCATGGGTGCGGGCACCGGCCCGCACGTCTTCATATCTGCTCAGGATGAAGATGTCCCGCTTGGGGTTGTAGTGGACGGGACCGCTCTGCAAGAGCTGACGGTAGTGAGGATATGGGTCTGCCGCCGTCTGTGGATCCAGCGGATCGAAGTCGGTGACCTCGACACCGGGCGGGACCGGAGCCCTGCGAACCTTGCGCATGACGAGGTGGGACACGTCGTGAGCGAATCCGACGGCAAGGCTCGGGCCGTACATCTTGAGGAATCGCATCTGCGACCGGATCGGCATGGCGCCGAGCCTAAACCGCTGCGATGGCCTGCGAGGTAATACGCGTCGTCGAGGTCGCCCTATGAGTCACGTCGGCGGACCTTGACGGGACCTATTCTGATTTCTGGTACGTGGCCACGGACGGCGCGTCGCAGGCACCCTCAATGGATTGAGGTGGCAATGGTCAGGTTCGTTGCATTGGCCGTACTTATCCTCGTCGCGGTCACGTCGTGTAACCGTGCGTATCCAACTGATGTGCACGACGGCCCACGCACCACCCAGGCGCCGGCAGCGGCGAACGCGCCTACGCAGACACCGATCAACCCGTCCACGCCCGACATTCCCGCAGTCTCCACGTTGATCAACGATGCGATCGCCGCACGACGGCTGCCCGGCGCCGTGGTCGCGGTCGGACACGGCGGCAAGATCGTCTTCGAGCGGGCCTACGGTGTGCGCAAGCTCGACGGTGAACAAGGGCTCGACGGCGCGCCCGCGCCCGCCGAACCGATGACCATGGACACGATCTTCGATATCGCGTCGCTGACGAAGCCCATCGGCACGGCAACCGCCGTTCTGCAGCTCTACGAACAGGGCAAGGTCTTCTTCGACAAGCCCGTCCAGGCGTACCTGCCCGAATTCAACCCGGCCAACGACCCGCAGCGCGCGAAGGTGACCGTGCGCATGTTGCTCACCCACACATCAGGCGAACCCGGCGACCTCGACCTACGAGAGCCCTGGGGGCTTGACCGCGCCGACAAAACCGGAGGCGTCCATCGCGCTCTCAACGCCCCGTTGCTTTCGGAGCCCGGTGAGGTGTTCCGTTACTCCGACATCGGATTCATCCTGCTTGGCGCGTTGGTCGAAAAGGTCACGGGCCAGACGTTAGACGTATACGTCCAGCGAAATGTCTTCGCGCCGCTCAGCATGCACGACACCCGCTACCTGCCACCGGCGAAAGCTTGTGGGCCGCACAAGATCAGGGGAGTGGCGCTGGCGTGGACGCAGGGTCAAGGCCCGGACAGGTGCGCGGAGGGCACCTGGAACACGGACCTGTTGCCGCGGATCGCCCCGACGGCACTCGACGAGGAGAACAGGGCCGACCCGCACAGGAATCCCGACTTCGGGCGCCTACTTCGCGGCACCGTGCACGACCCGACAGCGCGTCGCATGGGTGGGGTGGCCGGATCCGCCGGCGTGTTCTCGACCGTGCTCGACGTCAGCCGCTATGCACAGGCACTGCTTGATCGGCTGGCGGGCCGTCCGAGCCCATTTCCTTTGCAGCAGGCGACCTTGCAGCTGATGACGACCCCTCAACAGCCCGGCCATTCGACCGACCAGCTACAAGCGGCCAACGCCGCCGCCCGCGATGTCGCTCCGAGATATCCAGCGATCCGGGGCCAAAACCTGCGCGGCCTCGGTTGGGACATCGACACCGGACACTCCCGGCCGAGAGGAACGATCTTCCCGATCGGCAGCTTCGGCCACACCGGCTTCACCGGAACCTCGCTCTGGCTCGACCCAGGGTCAAATACCTACGTGGTGCTGTTCACCAACGCAATCCACCTGCGCGGCAGCCGACCCGTGTCGGATCTACAGGGTGCGGTGGCGACGGCCGCCGCCCGGGCTCTGGGTATCTAAGGGCTCGGCCGGTCGCGGTGTCATGGCCCAGGCCGCCGAACCGACTGCGACAGCGGAAAGCACGTGCCAGGCGCCGCTATCCCGACAACGACGTAGGCCAGGCTGGTGACCGCCAGCACCGGCTGCGCCAGCGCGACCCCGGCGATGCGCTCGCAGTCGGTGTGCCCCAGACGCGTCGGAACGGCGGAGACCATCATTGGCGGCCACCGTAACCCGCCCGCAACCGACGCGTGCCGTGAGAACATCGCATGGTGACGGTGGTGCTGGCGCTGCGCTGCGCCGACGGGTTGGTGATGGGGTCGGATTCCCAGATCACCGATCCGGGTCGCGGGTTGAGCTATCCGGCGCAGAAGCTGCACATGATGGGCAAGCACGCGGCGTGGGGCGGCAGCGGATCGCGGGCGGTGCTCTACGACCTGGAAGAGATCTTCCGTGCCGAGCCCGAGGCGATCTTGGAGGCCGACGACATCGGCCGCGCGCTGCAGCGACGTACGGTGCCGGTGCTCAAACATCACTACGACAACTTCATCGAAGACGTGCCCGCCGCGAAGGCCAGCGGCGCGACGCCGGCTACCTACGTCTTAGCGGCGGGATTCGCGGGGGACCGGCCGTTCATCGTCGACATCGACCCGCACGGGCTGATCGGCCATTACGAGGAGACCGGATTTCAGGCGGTGGGCAGCGGCGCGCCGATGGCGCAGCAGGCATACGCCCTGCTGTCGAACTTTCGGATGACCGAACGCAGCGTCGACTACGGTCTGGTCGCCGCTCTTCGAGTGCTCGACGCGCTGGACGTGTCGTCGCCCAGCGTCGGAGGTCCGATGGACCTGTGCCGCATCACCCCGGATGGGGCCCATCACCTTGACCCAGACGAAGTCGACGCCATCCGCGAGCAAGTCGGTCGGTGGCTCGGTATCGAGGAAACCGCGCTCGACGGATTGTTCGACTGAGTACCGCTATTCCGTAACAGCCTGCGCCGCTTGATGTTCCAAATCATCAAGGTGCACAACAGCAATCCGGGCGGCGGTGTGCAGCGCTGTCCACTGCCCGGCGACGGGGTCAGATGCGTCCAGGGCGCTTCGGCTGACGGCCAGCAGCCGGTCGGCTGCATCACGTGCCCGCGCGACGGCCTGATGACAGGCCCACGTGGTGGCGGCAACCTCGCCGTCCCCGAGCGACGCGGCGACCTGAAGTTTGGCGGCATCGACGTCGGATGCCGCCCGGGCCACCTGCGCGGCTGCCGCAGTGGTGACCTGGTCCCCGCCGTACGACGTGGCCAGGCGCCTGCGCATCTGGTCGACGCATCTGCGCCAGACCCCGTCGGCGGTTCCCACCACGACGGCCGCCATGCCCGCTGCCGCCAGCGCCGCGACGCTGTCGCGCGGGCCGGTGAATACATGACGCGGGTCTATCGGCGCCTCGTACACCGACACGTCGCGCGTGCCTTCGGCGTCCAAGGCGGCCGACGTGCGGACCGCATCGATGCGCACCGCGCTGCACGGCAACAGGACACGACGGCCACCGCTCGTCGAGAGCAGCAGCCAGTCGGCGTCCGCGGCACCCAGAACCGATGCCCACCGACCGCTCAGCCGGCCGTTCGCGTCGAGCCGTCCGTCGGCTCGATAGCTGGTGGCGACCAGTGCCGCCGGGTCGGCCGCCCAAATTTCGTCGGCCGTGTCGCCCGGCAGCGCTGCGACCTCGTTGGCGGCCGCGTTGTACGCGGCGATCAGCCAACCCGATGAACCGTCGAGCGCGCTCAGCTCACAGATCGCTGCGATGAACTCGTCGGCGCGCAGCGCCGCGCCGCCGAACCGCACCGGTTGCAGCATCCGGCCGGCAATCGAGCCGCGGAGCGCCGCAACGGATTCAGCCGTCACCGCGTCGACCACCGCGCGCACTGCCTGATGCATACCGGCCGGTTCGGCCATGCCCACCTCCACGGACAGCGACAATGGTAGGCATGCCCGCCGCAGCAGACGTCCCGAGATGGGAATGAGCCCCTCGGAGTCCGTGCTCAGCTCCGTGCGGTCCCTGCTGCCCGAGATCGCAGCGGCCGCGCACACGGTCGACCGTAACGGCGCGGTGGACTCCCAGGTGATCGGGCGTCTGCACGACGCGGGCTACTTTTCGCTTCTGCAACCCGAGCCGTACGGCGGACTGGAGAACGCGCCCGACGTCTACCTGACGGCCACCAGGGAGCTGTCCTCGGCCTGCACGTCCACAGGGTGGTTGGCCGGATGGCTCGCGGTGAACAACTGGGGCCTTTCCGTGCGCGATGAGCGGGTCCTGCACGAGATATGGGGTGCTGACCCGCGCGCGCTGCTGTGTTCGTCCTACGCTCCGACCGGACGGCTCGAGGCAGTCGACGGCGGCTTCTGGCTGTCGGGCCGGTGGACGCGTTGCACGGGAGCCCACCACGCCTCATGGTTGAGCGTTGCGGCGCTGCTGGTCGGATCCGACGGCGCCGCACAGGATTTCGTAGCAGTCCTGGTGCCCCGTTCCGACTATGCCGTCGAGTCGACATGGAACGGCTTGGGGCTGCGCGGAATCGGCGCCGACGACGTCGTGGTCTCCGGCGCGTTTGTGCCCCGATACCGCTCGTTCAGCTGGCTGGACTTCGACCTCGGCGCGACCGTGCCCGCGCTGGACCGGCTCCCACAACCGACGGTCTACACCCTGGCCGGAACCATTCCGCTGATCGGGGCGGCCCAACGCGTGGTCGCGGCTTCTGATACGCGGGCGCCGTCGGACCAGATCTCCATGGCCGGTACCGACTTGGAGTTGTCGGTGCTTCAGATCCACCGCAACGTCGCCGAACTGATGGACTGCGTTCGCGGCGGCGCCCAACCCGATACCGCGTTGGTGCTACGGACGCGGCGCGACCAGGTGATGGCTGCAGAACGTGCCGTGCGGGCGGTCAACACCGTCGTGCACCGCTCGGGTCACCGCGACGACGGCGGCGTGGTCGAACGGGTGTGGCGTGACGTGCAGACCGCGCGCATGCACGTCTCCAGCAACGTCGAGCAGGTGCTGTCAGTGGTGGGCAGGTTCACGCTGGGCCTCGAGGTCGATGACCTCATCTGGTAGGTGCCGGTCACACCCAGTCATCGGACGACAGCGTTCGCAGGACCCGCGACAACATGTCGTCGGTGACGCTCACCGGAGCGGATTGGTTACGAGACGACCCCGATGTGCTGGCAAAGCGCTCGGCGATACCCCGGGAGGAGCGCGTGAGAAACGGTGCCATCCTTTGCAATCGGGCCACCGGCACCGCGCCGGTCAGCGAAAGCGCCGCAACCTCACCGCCGGTGAGCGGGATCGGAGCCGCCACGCTTGCGAGCCCGACGGCCAGCTCCTGGTCGTCGTAGGCGAGGCCGTGGCGTGATCTGATCCGCGCCAACTCCTGATGCAGGGTGGGGACGTCGGCGATCGTCGCCGGAGTGCATTTTCGAAGCGGGGCAACGAGGATGTCGTCCACCTGCTCGGGGGAGAGCTGCGCCAGCATCGCCTTACCCAATGCGCTCGCGTGTGCGGGGGTGTGGCTGGCGACGCGCAGCGGTGCCACCCCGACGCTATCGCCCGAAAGCCGGTCCAGGCAGAGCACGTCGGCCCCGCGCAGCACGCCGAGATGCACCGCCAGCGCGGTATCGGTACGGAGGCGTTCGAGAACGGGGGACGCCACCGCGCGCAGCTGGGAATGATCATCGCCGCGCGGCGCCGACGCGAGGCAGTACCCCGTCGACCGGTGGTGCAGCAGCCCCGCCCCGTGCAGCTGGGTGAGGATCCGATGAGCCGACGAGCGCGGTAACCCGGTCTGGTCGGCAACCTGGTCGAGCGGCAGCGGCTTGTCGGCGGCCTCGAGCGAGTTCAGGATCAGCGCGACCCGATCCACCATCGACGTCGGCGCGTCTCGCTGCACAAACACCTCCGCAGTAGTAGTCGGCACCCGAACGATCTCACCGACAGCGCCGGTGGTGGCCCAAACCGGCCGGATTCGCACAGGAAACCGGCCCCTTCCGCCGATGGGGAAGGGGCCGGCTGTGCTCACCGACTGGCTACCAACTCATGCGGCCGCGCTTTGCTGACCCGAGCTGTCCGTGTCGCCGGTGCTATCGGCGTTTGAGGCGCCCGACGCCGAGGATTCGGCAGCGTCCTGCTCACCGCTGTCACCGACCTTCGGGCCCGGCGCGACGGTGTCATCGCTGACCTCGACGCCGGTGTCCGACACCTGAGCTCCGGGCAGCGACGTGCCGGGCACGGCCTTGTTTCCGTCCTTCAGGTCGGTCGCACCGTTGGCCGTCGCACCCGTCTCGTCCGCCTCGGACTCCGAATCCTCAGCGGCCGCCGTCTCGTCTTCGGTCCCGTCGGCATCGGATGCGACGATCGTCGCGTCATCGTCGACGGCGCTCTCCGCGGCCTCATCATCGACACCGGCCCCTGTGCCCGGCGTGCGGTCCGACGCGCTGGCCGGGCCGTCGTCGTCAGCCGTGAAGCTGGTCGTCGAACTGACGGTTCGAGCGGCGTCGGCGGCCAAAGAAGGGGTGGTCGAATCGACCGTCGATACCTCGACCGATGACGGGGCCGGCGTGTTGGGCTTGACCGCCTTGGCCAGTTCACTGTTCACCTTGGCGACCATCGCGCGCTGGAACTTGACGACCGAATACGCGGCGTCGGCGAAACCGCGGTTGAACGCGGTGGCGATCGTCGCGGGGTCTCTGGTGGCCAATGCTTCGGCAACCTGCCGCGCGGTGGCCACGAGCTGTCGGCTCAACGTCCGGATGTGCAGCCTGGTCGCCCCGGCGAGGGTGAGGTCGGGACTGAACTGCTGGCCGTTCCAGTTCACCAGAATCCAGCCGTCCTCGGGATTCCCTTCGATCACAACGTAATCGGTGTTGTCCAGAGGACTGGTGCGCAGCAGCTCGATCTTCTGCTGCAAGGTGAGGTTCGAAACGTTCATCATCGTCCAGAACATGATGGTGCCGCCGTGGGAGAACACGACGGGGTTCCGGTCGCCGTTGTCGTACATGGTTTGCAGCGCACCGTCGACCCTGGCGTCGAACTCATGGCCGTTGACCGAGCCCGGGATCCGCACGTCGCGCTGCCCGGCAAACGTCCACGCCAACATGGCCTGGGCGTAGCCCTGTTCGGCCTCGCTCTCCGGCGTGCCTTCGAAGACGCCGGCCTCGATCTCCTGCAGACCGGGTAGCACCTGGATCGGCAGGCGCAGGTATTGCGACATCGGCGTAGCGGTCAGCTGCGTGCGCACCATCGTCGATCCGTAGATGGCGTCGTAGTTGTTGTCGCCCAGCGTGCCGACAACGGCCTGCGCCTGCTCCTGACCCTTCTGGGTGAGAACGGGTCCCGGGGTCGACGTGTCGATCAGACCCGAGGCGTTGCCGGCCGACTCGCCGTGACGCACGAACGTCACCCTCATCAACTCGGCGGCCGACGCGGGAATCGCTGCGCCGAACAGGAGCAGCAGCGAGAAGAGGGCGGCGCCGCAATACTTCCACCACACTGATCTGCCTCGTGCGGCCGGCGGTTGAGTCGGCGGACTCGCGACCGCGTCGGGTTCAGGGCCGTCGTTCACTGAGCCTCCTGGTTGATCGGTGATACGGATAGCTCACCGTGAACTCGCCGCCGATCACGGACAACCGCAAGTCCCATTGATCGAGACACCAGCCTGGAGAACCCCTGAGGATCGCAGTCAGGAAATGGTCAACAGGGCGTGGTCGACGCGTGCGCGCGTATCGGCCGCCAGCCCGCCCGTCATCTCCGCGACGAATCGGCGGGCCAGGTCCCGGACTTTGATGTTGGTCTCCTGTGAGCGCCACACCAGGATGTCGAAGGCGCGGTCCGCGCTGATGCCGTAGGCGGACATCAGCAGGCCCTTGGCCTGTTCGATCTCGGCGCGGCCTTCCGCCATCTTGGATACCGCGGCGGAGATGTCGGATTGCATGGTCTCGGTGTAGTCGACATAAAAGCCGGACGTGCCGATGATCTCACCGGCTTCGTCGACCATGCGGTCACCGATGACGATGACCCAGTGGGTGCGCCCGGCGGTGTCGATGATGCGGTGCCGACTGCTGAACGGCTCTCCGTTCACCACCCGCTCCAGGACGGCGGCCACCTGTTGACGGTCGTCGGGATGCTTGTGGCTGAGCAGCAGCTCGGTTGTGGGCATCACGGTTCCCGGCTCGTAGCCGTGCATCCGCTCGATGTTCTCCGACCATTCCCACCGCTGCCCCTCGGTGTAAAAGCGGAACCTGCCTACTCGCTGGGGTTCGCCGGTACCGACCGCAAGCTCGACGGCTTCGTGGCTTTCGTCGAGATCGGCGGGCGCACTGGTCAACGCACCAGGGGCGCGTGTCACCGCCGTCGCGGATCGCGGCGGTACCCCGTCGTGGTTGCAGGTGCCGTCGCGGGGATGCAACACCATGACGTCCCTCCCGTCGCTGCGTTCCCACGTCAACGCAAGACGCTAATCTATGTCTCCACAGATAAGTTTTATATAGCACTACCATTGGACTTCTGCAACAGAATAACTATATATTGCTCGTAGCGCAGCATACATTTCCTAGCTATCGGGACGATTTTGATGATTCACGACGAGATTAGCGACGGGGCCCGGGAAGCTGCCCCGCCCCCGTCGGACCGCGGGGTATACGGAATCTCGGTAACTGCCGAGCTATCGGGTATCAGCGAACAATCACTGCGCCTCTACGAGCGCCACGGTCTGCTGACGCCGGCACGCAGCCCGGGCGGAACCCGGCGCTACAGCGCCGACGACCTCGTCCGGTTGCAGCGGATCAAAGAGCTCGTCGACGCGGGGGTCAACGTTGCAGGCATCGGTCGCATCCTCTCGCTGGAGGACCGCAACGCGGCCCTGGACGAACGCAACGTCACGCTCGAGCGTGACAACGACGCGATGCGCGACGGGAACGTAGGTCGGTAATCCGCTGACCGCGGCCGCCGCAGCCACCAGTTGAGGCTGCGACGTCGAAGGGCCAGGGCGCCGATCGCCCGCAGCCGGTGATGCCTGCCGCGGGTGAGCTTGGCTGTCACCAGGCCGGTCAGGACACCGAGCACGAAGAACCTGCGGGTGCGCCTGTTTTCCCTCAGCACAACGATCGCGGCGATGAACCCGCATACTGCGCCGGCGGCGGCGACCGCGAACAGTAGAAGGACCAGGGCTGCCGCACCCAGCACAGTCAAGTCGCACCTCTAGCCGTCGTTCGCGAGTCGGTGGCCCGATCAAACCACTGGCTCCGCCAAATCAGGCGGTCGTGACCAAACCGAGGATGAAGCGTTAGCGGGCCGCCGCAATGCCATGCGCTGTCCCGTGAATCGGCAGGGCAACCGATCGTCACTATGTTGTAGCGGTGACCGGCGCATCCGCGTCGCGCGCAAACCGAACTTCCAGGAGTAGCCGATGGGTGTCTACGCGGTGACGGGATCGGCCTCAGGGATGGGGCGTGCGGCGGCCGAACAGTTGCGCGCCGACGGTCATACCGTGATCGGTGTCGATCAACGGGACGCTGATGTGGTGGCCGATCTGTCCACCCCGCGGGGCCGTTCGAACGCCGCGGCGGCTGTGCTCGACCGTGCCGACGGCCGTCTCGACGGCGCCGTCCTGGCTGCCGGTGTCGGCCCGTTGCCCGGAGCCGAGAACGTCGGGTTGATTCTGTCGGTCAACTATTTCGGGGTGACCGAACTGCTCGACGCATGGCGGCCGGCGCTGGCCGCAGCCAAGAAAGCCAAAGTAGTTGTGGTGGCGAGCAACTCGACGACCACCATGCCGATGGTGCCCAACCGTGCCGTGCGCGCCCTGCTCGACGGCGACTTGGATCGCGCCGTACGCACCTTGAGGCTTTTCCGTTCGGCCGCAACATCGTTGGCGTACGGTGGCTCGAAGATCGCCGTCGCCCGCTGGCTGCGGCGTAACGCCGTGCGGCCCGAATGGGCCGGTGCGGGCATCCGGCTGAATGCACTGGCGCCCGGTGCGATCTTGACGCCGTTACTCGAAAGGCAGCTGGCAACCCCTCGAGAAGCCAGGACAGTCCGGGCGTTCCCGGTTCCTGTCGGCGGCTTCGGCAGCCCGGACCAACTCGCGCAATGGATGGTTTTCATGCTGTCGGACGCCGCGGATTTCCTCTGTGGCAGCGTGGTTTTCGTCGACGGCGGCTCAGACGCCCACTTCCGGGCCGATGACTGGCCGACGCGGGTACCGACGCGCCGATTGGTCCGGTACGGCCTCCAGTTCTGGAGGGGAAGCCGACGGTGATTGCCGTTTTCGGGTGCGAGGACGGTCTTTTCGATGCGCTTTCTGGGGGACGCTCCGGCCGAATGGCCCAAGACTCTAGGGCAGGATTAGCCCACGTACCCGGGCCAATCGGGGCGTAGCGTCAAGGGTGCAGTCGTCAAGCCGGGAAGGCAGGGTGATGATGACCACCTCTAGAGGTCAACGCATCTACGTCGCAGGTGCCACCGGGGTCATCGGTAGCCGCCTCGTACCGGCGCTCATCGACGCCGGTCACACCGTCGGCGCCATGACGCGATCGCCGGGCAAGGCGAGCCAACTCGCGTCGATCGGCGCCGAGCCGATCATCTGCGATGTATTCGATCGCTCGGCCCTGAGGACCGCCGTGCGCTCGTTCTCGCCCGACGTCGTTCTTCACGAGCTGACGGACCTACCCGACGCGCTGGCCGATCTCCCCGAGATATCGCTACTCAACGCGCGCATCCGCGTCGAGGGCACCCGCAATCTCATCGAGGCGATGAACGGCGCAGGCCCGACGAAGATTGTGGCTCAAAGCGTCGCGTGGACAATGCCGCCCGGCGCGGAGGCCGACGCGGTTGCCTCGCTGGAGCAAGCCGTGCTCGCGGCCGACGGTGTCGTACTTCGGTACGGGTTCTTCTACGGTCCCGGCACCTACTTCGAAAACGAATTACCCGCGGCGCCAAGGGTGCACATCGATACCGCGGCGGCGCGGACGATTGCGGCCATCGGCGCCCCTTCGGGCATCCTCACCGTTGTCGATGGCCAAGCCGAATGAGGATATGCGTCTTTCTGTCGGCCGCCGACCTTGACGAGCGCTACACACACGCCGCCCGCGAGTTCGCAGAGCTCATCGGCAAAGGTGGGCACACCCTGGTCTGGGGCGGATCCGATACCGGGCTGATGAAGGTGCTCGCAGATGGAGTACGTGAGGCCGGGGGCGAACTCGTCGGGGTCTCAGTGGAATTCCTACGGCAATTCGCCAAGAAGGACGCCGATGAGATGGTGTTCGCCGACGACCTCGCCCAGCGCAAGGAGCTGTTGCTCGCGCGTTCTGACGCCGTCGTAGTGATGGTGGGCGGCCTCGGCACGTTGGACGAGGCAACCGACATCCTCGAGCGGCGCAAACACGGGCTGCACCGAAAACCGGTGGTGCTGTTGAACACCGAAGGCTTCTACGATGGTTTGACCGTTCAGCTTCGCCGGATGGCCGACGACGGGCTCCTTCCGGCACCGCTGGACGACCTGGTCTTCGTCACCGACGACAGCGCGCGGGCCCTGGCCCATCTGCAGGACGCGGCCGGGATGCGTCGACCCTAACCCGCTGCCTGCAAGGTGATCTCCGAGATTTCCGTGCGGCTCTGGCCGTTGGTCGTGCCCAACTTCGCGATCCACACCAGCACGTTGGATGTCTTCGTCGCATTGTCCACCTCAATGCGGTTGTGCCCCGGTTGAAGTGACGTGGTGGGGGTCAGCACGCTGGTATCGGACAACTCGGCGGGGTTTTCGGTGGGTGACGAGCGGATCTGCACCTCGGTGCCCGTACTCGTCAAGTCGATCGTGACGGCGCTGAGTTCGGTGGGTGCGGACAGGTGCAGCACCAGCCCCATCCCTTCGATGAAATTCGGGAACGGCACGGGATCCTTGTAGGTGACGGTCGACCACGACGTGTCCGGGTTGCCGTCGATCGCCAAGTCGGCGTCCTGCGGATTGTCCGGGGCCCCGCCGGGTGCGAACACCGTCGCGCTCACCGGCTTGACGATCGGTCCGGGGCGAGCCCACATACCGAAGCCATCGCTGAAGTAGGCGACCGTAGCCGCGGTCAACACGATCACCCCGACCACTGCCGCGAGCGCGACGAGTGCGCCTTTGCGATTCCGTTGCCGTGCCGGTGCCTTGTCCCCTGGGAGTTTGTTTCGGGGCTGAGCCGATCCTCTCTTGGGTCGAACGCCGGCCGACACGTTGACGATGGTGTCGGCGTCCAGAGTGTCGCCATCCCAGACACCGCCGACCTCGACCTCGTCCCCTTCGGCGAGTTGCCCCGAGACGAGTTGGGTTTGTATCTCGACTGGAATCGGTGCGCGCCGGTTGTCCACGGGGTTGTGGGGGACCACCTGAAACGACAACGTCCCCACGCCGTGGCCGGTATCGACGACGCTTTGCGCGACACCGCGTGCGGTCCCGCGCACCACCAGACGCTCGAGCCGCTGCGTGGACGCCGGACCCGACGATGGTGAACCCGAGTGGGCGCCCACACCAGGCGCCGCGAGCGCCTGAGCAAAGTCGAGACAGGTCCGGTATCGCTGGGCCGGGTCCTTGGCCAACGCCCTCATCAGCACCGCGTCGAGATGGCGGAGTTCGGGTCGATGATCTGACACCCGCGGGGGCGGTGTGTTCAGCTGGTGGCTGATCACCACCGCGGGGTTCGAATCTTCAAACGGGGGCTTGCCGGTGAGCAGATGGAAGGCCGTGGCGGCCAGCGCATACTGATCGGCCCGACCGTCGAGCGGCCTGCCCAAAAGCTGTTCGGGCGCCACGTAATTGATCGTTCCCATCGCGACGTTGTCTTTGGTGAGGTTGCTGACATCGTCGATCCTGCGTGCGATACCGAAGTCGGTCAGCAGCACCCTGCGACGCTGGCCGTTGGACGCGGTGACGAGGATGTTCTCCGGCTTGATGTCACGATGCAGCAGACGACGCTCGTGACCGAAGTCGAGCGCATCGGCCACCGCTGTCACGATTTCTGAGACCTCGGGTTCGGGCATACCGCGCGAATAGTGCTCACGGATCAGTCGTCCTGCGTCGGTGCCGTCCACGTAGTCCATCGAGATCCACAGCCGGCCGTCGAACTCACCCCGGTCGAGTACACCGACGATGTGTGGGTGCCAGAGTGTCGCGGCCAACTCGGCTTCGCGGATGAAGCGGGCCCGAAACTCCTCGTCACCTCCGGAGGCTGCGGACAAGATCTTCAGCGCATCGTGACGAGGCAGCCGGGGGTGCTGGGCGAGGTAGACCTCGCCCATTCCGCCACTGCCGAGCAATCTCTGGATGACATATCCAGCGAAGACCTCACCGTGGTTCAACGGCATGCCCGAAAGCCTACAAACCGGCGCCCGTGAACCGAACACACCGCCGCTGACAAGGCGATTCACCTCGGCAGGCCAGAAAAGTCCCGGTCAGCAGAAAATCTTGGCGGTAGGTCTTGCCATGCTTAGGCTCACCTAATAAGCTGCGAGAGAACTTAGGTGAGACTTACTTAGTCTCGTCCGATCATCGAGGTGGCTTAGGTTGTTCGTTTGTCTCTGCACGGGCGCTACCAGCGAGTTGGTCGCTGACGCGGTAGCGAAAGGCGCACTCACCTCCAAGCAGGTGACGGCGGCATGCGGCGCCGGGGCGGACTGCGGACGGTGCCGCCGGACCGTGCGAGCGATCATTGCCAGCGTCAACGGCACGCCGGCGTCCCACACTCGGATCGGATCGGCACTCGGCTCAAGCGGTTGCGCGATGGGGCCGACCCCGTGCGCCGAACACGCGTGCGCGGCGATGGGCAGTTAGCCCAGCGCGACGCTATCTGCTGTCGCGGGTCCGGGACCGCGCCATGCGCCACCTGCTCGGTTTCGGCGTCTGGTGCGCATCCCGGGTCCAGTAGTCCCACATCTCTTCGGGGCTGGCCTGCACCGGGTTATCGGTCACCGACCAGCCATGCTTTTGCACTTCTGTTGTGCTCCAACGAAGTAGCGAGCCATCGTTGCCGATCTGCTGGGCAAGGCGGGCTCGGTCGTCAGAATCCAGCTTGTCGCTGAACGCCTGCATGGTGGTCTTCACCCGCCGGTAGGGCACCGCTCCATCGAACTGCTGACAAAGCTCCAGAAGTTCGGTTCGGGCCTGATCAAGCAGGGATCCGGGCTGCGCATCGGTGTGTCCGGCAGGCGAAGCGCCCTGCGGCGCGCGCTGCCGCTCCGGCCGTGGTGCCGCCCGCGCGGCGCTTCGATCCTCGGCGGATGCGGCCAGCTCGCGGTTCTTGATCCGGAGCTCGTCGTTCTCGGCGAGGGCCGCCAGGGCTTTGTCTCGCCACCACACGAGGTGATATTCGATGAGCCTGGCCTCGCAGTCGGGGCACACCGCGACGGGCCGGGCAGCTCGATCCAGTCTGGTCGGGCCCTCGAACGTGATGCCACACAGTGCGTGGTCGTCGCTGCTGGTGAGGTAGTCCTCGTGGTGCACTACGGAATCAGGGGCATTCCGTATGTAGCTGTGGGGCGGTTCCACATATGGAAACCTAGTTGACCAGCCGTGCCAAGTCGGCGAGATCGAAAGAACCGCTGCGATGCTGTCGTACCTGGGCTGATAGCGCGTTCACATATCGTGGCGCGGTAGGGCCGGCGGTATCCAGCCGGCGTCTGATCTTTCATCCGACAGGGACGTGAATGTTCATCCTCGTTCTGGCGACGATCCTCGGGCTGATGCACCTCTACCTGTGGAAGCGTCTGGTCAAGGACACGACCGGGCCCGGGCGCACCAGGTGGATGCTCACGGGCTTGCTGGTCGCGCTGGCGGTGTTCTTGGTGGCGGCGCTGGTGCTGCCGCGCGCCGTCGGCGTTTCCGGTTCCGGATGGTATGCCTGGCCCGGGTACATCTGGTTCGGCCTGGCGACCTATCTCTTCCTGACGCTGTTGGTGACCGAGCCCGTCCGGGTCTTGCTGCGTGGCTGGGCCAAACGCGGTACGCCCGAGCCACCGACCGGCCAAGAGCCCGCGATGAACCGGCGGGTGTTTCTGGCCCGGTCCAGCGCCGTAGCCGCCGGCGCGGTATCGGTCGGCGTGGTCGGCTTCGGCGTGTCCCGCGCGCTCGGACCACCGGAATTGTTGCAGCTGCCGATGCGGCTGCGCCGGCTCGACCCGGCCTTCAACGGATTCCGGATCGCGGTCGTCTCCGACATCCACCTCGGCCCCCTGGCCGGACGCGCACACACCGAGCGGATAGTCGAGATGATCAACGGGGCCCAGCCCGATCTCGTCGCGATCGTCGGCGACCTGGTGGACGGCACCGTAGCCGAGCTCGGTCCAGCAGCAGAACCGTTGCGAGACTTGAACTCCGGTGCGGGTACGTTCTTCGTCACCGGCAACCACGAGTATTACGTCGCCGACCCCGAGTCGTGGCTGCGTGAACTCGACCGGCTCGACGTGCACGTGCTGCGCAACGAGAACACCGTGATCCGTCGGGGCAGTGCGACGTTCGGGCTGGCCGGCGTCAACGACGTCGCGGGCGGCCAACGGTCCGATCCGCCGGACCTGGAGCGGGCGTTGGCCGGGCTCGACGAGTCCGGCCCGACGATTTTGCTTGCCCACCAACCGGTCCTGGTGACCGAGGCGGCCGCCAGCGGAGTGGACCTGCAGTTATCCGGGCACACCCACGGCGGCCAGATGTGGCCCTTTCACTACCTCGTGCGCGCCGACCAACCCTCCCTCGCCGGGCTGTCCACCGTTGCCGACACCCAGTTGTACGTCACCCGAGGCGCCGGGTTCTGGGGCCCGCCGGTGCGCGTCGGCGCACCGCCGGACATCACGGTGCTCTCGCTTGAAGCCGGCGAGAAGTGAGCATCATCAACAGGTCAGCAGCATGCAGCCCGCGATCGGTCCGCCTCCTGCGGCAGCGACGGCCACCTCGGGTCGGCGAGGCAGCTGGCGTGCACCGGCCTGACCACGCAACTGCAGACAGGCCTCGTGCAGCAGCCAGTAGCCGTGCATGCGTCCCGCCGACAGCTGGCCGCCGTAGGTATTCAGCGGCAGCGTCCCGTCGAGGGCGATGCGGGTCGCCCCAGCCACGAACGGGCCGCCTTCGCCGTCGGCGCAGAACCCCAGCGCCTCGAGCCACGCGATGGTGAGAAACGTGAAACCGTCGTAGAGTTCGGCAACGTCGACATCCGACGCGGTCAGATCTGTGCGCGACCACATCTGAGCGGCCGCCTCGACCGAGGCCATCTTCGGGAAGTCGTCGCGATGAAACCACCCGCCCGAACCGTACGAGCCGCCGACGGCCTCCACGCCGACGGCAGGGTTGGGACAATCGGCCGCATAGTCGGCATGCGACACGACCACGGCGATCGACCCGTCGACCGGTACGTCGCAGTCGAACAGCCCGAACGGCGTCGACACCGGACGCGCCGCCAGGTAGTCGTCCATCGTCATCGGCTCGCGGTAGGCCGCTTGCGGGTTGAGCGCGGCGTTGCGCCTGCTGTTGACCGCCAACCAACCCAGCTGTTCCTTGGTCGTTCCGTAGAGCTCCATGTGCCGCCGGCAGTGCATCGCCAACCAGTTGGCCGCCGAGTAGGCATGGGCGGCCAGCAGCTCGTCGATGTCCTCGAACGGCTTGAGTTTCCTTCGCGTTCCGGGCGTGTGCGTCTCGCCCGGCGGGTTGGCCAGCGGGTTGGGACCCGACGACGACGGTGATTGGGTCATCGTGCCGCCGAGCATCAGGACCGTGCGGTACACGAGCACATGCCGGGCGCACTTCTCGGCGACCGCGCGGCACGCCGACATCACCGGGGTGAGCAGACCGCCGGTGTCGAACCCGGATGTGTGGTCGGGCACGTCGACGCCAAGTGCGGTGGTGACGTCGGCCAGCGGGGTATCGCCCAGCGAGGCGATGCCGTCGATGTCGCTCGCCGTCAGGCCCGCATCGGCGATGGCCGCACGGGCGGCATCAAGCGTCAGCTCCAGCCCGGGGATGCCGGTGCGCCGACCGACCCGCGAGATGCCCAGACCGCTGATGATCGCGTCCTTTTCGAAGTGGCCCATCCGGTCCGTCCGTTTCATCCGGCTATTTTTGTGATGACAGCTGCCCGGAATGTACTTTGCTTGTCATGCCCGACGACGCCCCACCCGCCGTTCCGGCGCGGATCCTGCCCGTACTGACCGAGCACAATCGGGCGTTCTGGACCGGCGGCGCCGACGGTCGGCTGCTCATCGGTCGGTGCACTGGATGTGCGCGGTGGGTGCATCCTCCGGCTGCCGACTGCCCCGAGTGCGACGGTGCGCTTGCCGTGCAAGCGGTGTCGGGTAAGGCCACGGTGTTCAGCTACACCGTGAACCACCAACCGTTCAACCCCGCGGTGCCGGTTCCGTACGTGGTCGCGATCGTCGAGCTCGTCGAGCAGGCAGACCTGCGCATCGCGACAAACATCGTCGACTGCGACCCGGATTCGGTGCGCGTCGGTTTGCCTGTCGAGGTGCGCTTCGAACGCCACGACGTCGGCGAGGACGCCGTCTACGTCCCGCTGTTCGCCCCCGTTAGTTCTCGCCAAGGCCCATCAGCTCGGTGACGTGGTGATCGCGTCCAGCGGTGTAGCCGCCGTCCACGGCGATCGTCTGTCCGCTGACGAAACTGGCGTCCGGGGACAACAGGAAGGCCGCAACGGCGGCGACTTCCTCGGCGCGGCCGAACCGGCGTAACTTGTGCTCGTGGCGCAGCGCCTCGCGCGGCGTCTCCATGCCGGGCATCCCGACGACCGCGTCGAACATCGGGGTCTCGATGAAGCCCGGACAGATGGCGTTGACCCGAATTCCGCTGGGCCCGTAGTCGATTGCGGCGTTTTTGGTGAGAAGGTTGACGCCGCCCTTTGAGGCGTTGTACGCACTGCCGCCTGCGGTGCCCTCCAGACCTTCGATGCTCGCCAGGTTGACGACCGCGCCCCGCTCGCCGCCGACCCGGCTCTGCTGCACCATCTGGCTCAGCGCGGCCCGCAGAACGACGAACGTCCCCTTGAGGTTGACGTTCACCACGCGATCCCACTCTTCGTCGGGCAGCAGGTGTATCGGGCCGCCGCCGGCGACACCCGCGCAGTGCACCACTCCGTCGAGTCGGCCGGCGGCGGTGACCACGGCCGCCACCGCGGCCGCGACCGCGTCGGCGTCGAGTACGTCGGTGCACCGGTAACTGAACCTGTCCGCGTCGACATCTGCAGCATCGGGCGCCGCATCGATACCCACCACAACGGCCTGCTCGGTCAGCAGTCGCTCAACGGTCGCCTTTCCGATGCCCGAGGCCGCACCGGTGACGAGCACGCCTTTGCCCTCAAACCTGGTCATTCATCTCCTTTTTCGCAGCGGCGCCAGTAGCGCGTCGAGCCCGTATTCGAAGACCGCGTCATAGTCGGTGGGGGATCGCAGTGCCTCCACCAGTTCGCGATCGGGCCAATCGTCGCCCCACAGCGTGGGATCTTCTTCCTCGTGCTTGGCTCCTCGCACAGCGGTGAATTGCATTACCGCCGAGGAGATGACGTGCACCTGAACCGCGCGAAGGAAGAGCGCCGCGTCGGTGCCTGTCACCCCGAGCTCGGCCAGCTGGACGGCGAGGGTCTGCTGAATCGGCAGGAACAGCAGCGGGGTGCGGTCGCGGTCGTGGGCAACGGCAAGCAGATGCTGCCGCTCGATCAGGGCGCGCCGCTGCGCCCGGGCCAGCGAGGCGATGCGCTCGACGGGTGTGGCGCCGTCGGCGGGCAGCTGGGCCATCTGGCTCAGCAACCGGTCAACCAGGCTGTCCAGCAGCTTGTCTCGTCCGCCGACATGCCAGTAGATCGAGGTGACCGCCACCCCGATCTGCTCGGCGAGGCGGCGCATCGTCAAGGCCTCCACGCCGTCGAGTTCGATGAGGTGTGCCGCCGTCTCCAGAATCGCTTCGGCGCTGACGTGGTCCTGGCCGCGTCCGCCGTCGGCCTTGCCGCCGGTCAGGGTGTCTCACCTCCGGTGATCCGTTCCGATTCTGGAAGGTCGAGGTAGCGTTCGAGGTTGCGGTGCATGTTGATCACCCGCCGTTCCTCGTTGGACAGCGTCAGGTGGGTGAAACCCGGCTGATGCAGGCCACGTTGAATGCCCGCCAGCACTGTGATGTCCTGGGTCAGCACCACCCCGGGATCGGCTTGCCCGGCGGGCATCCGGACATCGGCCGGCGTCATTCGCGGCGAACCGGGTGGCATTCGCGCCCACAACATCATCACCAGTTCACCGTGGTCGGGATCGGGGCCGGGCAGCGACGTCATCACCGTCAGATGGTCGGCGTTGGTCAGCAGCGTCATGTTCGGAAAGACGTTGTACTGGTGCAGCCGCAGCAGCTGATCGGTGCTCGCCCAACTCAATTCGACGCTGCGCGCCACCGCGAACGCACGGATTTGCTCGGCGATCACCTCTGCCACCGTCTCACCCGGTGCGGGCCGGCCCTCGGGCAGCGGGGTGCCTTCCCCGGCGCCCATCAACGCACCCTGGGTATAGACGTAGGCGTCCCAGACCTCGCGGCTCGACACGGGTTCTTTGAGCTGCGGGCTGGGCACGCCGTAGAGCTGTTCGGACTTGCCCGTGTGGCCCCAGATCGCCTGCGGCGCATGGACGTCGTCCGTGCAGCGGCGAAGCTCCGGGTGCAACGTCTGAATGTGGTATGTCTCGCTGTAGCCGTCGGCGATGGTTTTCCAGTTCGCATCAACTTCGATCGTCATCGTGGCGTAGCAGCGGAAGTCGCCCAGCGTGTTCCACGCGATGTCTGATGGAACCTCTTCCAGAAACTCCGAAAGCGGCATCGCATCGACGTCGAGGTTGACGAATACCAGCCGCTCCCAGGTGTCCACCCTGGCCGCGTGCAGGGGCAGTTCCGACATGTGCAGTGCACCGAAGCCTTTGCGGTTGGGCACGCGTTTGAGCGTCCCGGACAGATCCCATGTCCAGCCGTGGTAGCCGCATTTCAGCTCGCGCAGCCCAGAACCCGTTCCCGCGCAGAGCGTGTTGCCGCGATGGCGGCATACGTTCTGGAACGCGCGAAGGGCGCCGTCCTCACCGCGGACAATGAGCACCGAGTACGGCCCGCACCGGTATTCGAAGTAGTCGCCGGGTTCGGCGACGTGGTCGACCGAGCAGGCCACCTGCCACACCTTGGGCCACAGCCGCTGGGTTTCCAGCGCGGCGAACGCCGGCGAGTAGTAGCGCTCGGCCGGTACCAGGGTGGGGCGCTGCGGCGGTGCGCCGATCGCGTCAGCATCGGCGGTGCGGGGCGCTTGGCCGGCGTTATCTTGTGCGCGTGTGGTCTGGGTCGTCATCGAAGCGTCCTGCCTGTCTGAAGTCGACGACATCGGCCTGTAACGGTGTTACATTGCCACTGTAGCGGCCGGTAGGGGACTCGAGGAGTGAATCGTGTTCGATCTCAAAATCACTGGCGGAACGGTCGTTGACGGAACGGGCGCCGACCGGTTCCAGGCCGACGTCGCCGTCAAGGACGGCAAGATCGTCGAAGTGCGCCGCCGCGGGCCGCACGATCCTGCGCTGGAGGGCGAAGCGCGGGAAACGTTGGATGCCACCGGAAACATCGTGGCGCCCGGGTTCGTCGACATCCACACCCACTACGACGGCCAGGTCAGCTGGGACGACCTGCTCGAGCCGTCCAGTAACCACGGCGTGACCACCGTCGTCATGGGCAACTGCGGCGTCGGTTTCGCACCGGTGCGGCCCGGCCGCGAGGAATGGCTCATCGAGTTGATGGAGGGCGTCGAAGACATTCCGGGTGCCGCGCTGTCCGAAGGCATCAGCTGGGGCTGGGAGAGTTACGCGGAGTACCTCGATGTGATCGGCAAACGTGAGCTGGCGGTGGACGTCGGCAGCCAGATCGCGCACGGAACCGTCCGCGCGTATGCGATGGGGGAGCGCGGCGCGCGTAACGAACCTGCGACGCCGGAGGACATCGCGATGATGAGCCGGCTCGTGCAGGAGGCGGCGGAGGCGGGCGCGCTGGGCTTCTCGTCCTCGCGCACCCTTGCGCACCGGGCCATGGACGGCGAACCGGTGCCGGGTACGTTCGCTGCCGAAGACGAACTGTTCGCGCTCGGGCGTGCGATGGCCGCAGGCGGTGCCGCGGTGTTCGAGCTCGCGCCGCAAGGTGCGGCGGGCGAGGACATCGTCGCGCCCAAGAAGGAGCTGGAGTGGATGCGCCGGCTGGGTGCCGAAATCGACTGCGCCTTGAGCTTCGCGCTGATTCAGGTCGACGCAGACCCCAACCTGTGGCGTGAACAGCTCGAGATCAGCGCGGCCGCCCACGACGCGGGCAGCCGGCTGTACCCGCAGATCGCGGCGCGCCCGTTCGGCATGCTGTTGGGCTTTCCGGGCCACCACGCGTTCACCCACCGGCCCACCTATCGGCGGCTGAAGGCCGAATGCACCCGCGAAGAGCTCGCCGCGCGTCTCGCCGAACCTGCCGTCAAGGCGGCGATCCTCGCCGAGGACGACCTGCCCATCGACCCGAACCTGCTGTTCGACGGGATGTTCGCGTTCGCGCAGCATTCGGTGGACCGGCTCTACGCGCTCGGGGAGCCGCCCGACTACGAACCCACGCCCGATCGCACGGTCGCGGCGATCGCCCGCGACCGCGGCGAAGACCCGCTGAAAACGATGTATGACCTGATGCTCGAATCCGACGCGGGCGCAATGCTGTTGCTGCCGCTGTACAACTACGCCGACGGCAACCACGACGCGATCCGGGAGATGCTCACCCACCCCGCAGGAGTTCTGGGACTGTCCGACGGGGGTGCGCACTGCAGCATGATCTGTGACGCCTCATATCCCACGTTCCTGCTGACCCATTGGGCGCGCGACCGGCACCGTGGCAAGCAACTGCCCCTGGAATACGTCATCCGCAAGCAAGCCCGCGACACCGCTGAGCTGTTCGGGCTCTCCGACCGGGGCACGATCACCGTCGGCAAGAAGGCCGACATCAACGTGATCGACATGAACACCTTGACCCTGCACGCGCCACGGATGGCATACGACCTGCCCGCCGGAGGTAACCGGCTGGTGCAGGGTGCGTCCGGCTATCGCGCCACGATCGTCAACGGAATGGTGACCCGCCGTGACGGCGCCGACACCGGTGCGCGGCCCGGCCGGTTGGTGCGCGGAGCGCGCTGAGCGCATCGGTTTCGGTGGTCTGCGCCCGCGCAACCGGTGACTAATCGGATGCGCGGGCCAGCGCACGTGGCCCTTCGCATGCCTACCGGATAGTAGGGTTGACGTTGGAACCGCAGGAGGGTCTCTGCCGTCAATAGTTTCTCTTTAGACCGGCTGGGCGTAAGGAGAACGGGTGGTCACGCTAGACCGGCTGGTGAATGTGCTGGGCAGCTACGGAGTTCGCTTGCGCTTCTGTCCGGTGCCGCGGTCCACGGAGTTGGGCAGCGTGGTGATGCACGAGATCGCCGGCGGCCGCACCGTCGTGGGGGATGTGCTGCTGGCCATCGGTGCGCGCTCGGTGAAAGAAGCTGTGCGGTGGGCGGTTTCGGCAAGGGCAGTGGTGGTGCTGCTGCGCAGTGGCGACGACGATGCCACGTTCTCGGGAATGGCCGAGGGTGTCGGGGTCATGGTGGTCGACCCGACGGTGTCCTGGAGCGAGTTGGCGGCGGTGGTCTATGGACTGGTGTTGGAGGGCCGGGAAACCGAATCAGGGCGCGGGCCAACGGATCTGTTCGCACTGGCCGACAGCCTCGCGGAGACCACCGGCGGCGCGGTGGTCATCGAGGATCAGCTGTCGCGGGTACTGGCCTACTCCAGAAAGCAGCAGAACGCCGACCCCGCGCGGACCGCGACCATCATGGACCGGCAAGCGCCGGACGGGCTGAGTGAATTCTTCAGGGCCCACGGCGTTTACACCCATCTGGCGGCCTCCGACGAACCGTTGTACATCGGGGCGCACCCAGAGCATGGTTTGACCGGCCGCATGGTGGTGGCGGTGCGGTCGGGGCGAGAACTTCTCGGTTCGGTCTGGGTCGCCTGTCCGGCACCGCTGAAAGGTCAGGCACGCGCGGCTCTGGTCGACGGTGCCCGCACGGTGGCCTTGCATCTGCTGCGGTCGCGAGCCAGCGCCGACCTCGAACGGCAGGTCGAGTCCGAACTGGTGATCCGGCTGCTCGAGGGCGGCGCCGACACCACGTCGTCGGTCAGCAGGCTGGGACTCTCACCGGGCCCGCTGCGGGTGATCGCGATCCAGGCGACGATCGGCGCCGATCGAGACGCCGCGCTGCTGCTGGCGTTCGACCGCGCCACCACCGGGTTCGGCTGGTCCCGCCCGGGCCGCAGCGCACTGGCGGGCAACACCGTCTACACCATCCTGCCCGGCGAGGATCTCGAAACCGCCCGGCGCTGGATCGCCGGTCTGCGTGCGGCGTTGCCCGAACGGGTCACGCTGTCGGCGGGCATCAGCAAGCCCGCGCAACTGGCCGAGTTGCCCGCGGCGCGCCAAGAGGCCGACGAGTGTCTGGCCCTGCACCAGACCTGCGCGGCCGACTCGGCGCCGCCGGCCTACGACGAATCGTGGGACGAGATCCTGCTGCAGCGGCTACGCACGGCGGCCAGCGCGGGACGTTCCCCCGACCGCGGCCCCGTCGCCGAACTGCGCAGGCACGACGAGGCGCACGCCACCGGATATGTGGCGACGTTGCGGGCCTGGTTGGAGGGCCTTGGTGATCCCGTCGAAGCCGGTCGTCGACTGGGGGTGCACGAGAACACCGTGCGATACCGGCTGCGCAAGATGGGCGAGATCACCGATCTGCAACTCGACGACGCAGGCAAGCGGCTGGCGATGATGATCGAACTCGCCGCCACCGACGTGCACCAGCGAAACCTGCCGCTCAGCGCGGACCCCGACCGGCTCGGCGACGAGTAAGGACGCGATCTGCCCTGGTGAGGCGAACAGGCAGTCGTTGTCGGATCACCACAACCTGTCAGCGCCGCGTTGTTCGTTCCGGGCAACGGCCTGCTCACCGCCGACGGGACCATGGAAACTGCGAGCGAGTTTTCTCGGCAGTGGAGGTAATGATGGGCGGCGTCGACCGGTTTGACGGCGGGCCCCGGTCGGCGATCGTCGTCGGTGCGGGCATCGTCGGGCTGTCGACTGCGTGGTTCCTCCAGGAGCGTGGTGTCGAGGTCACCGTCGTGGACCGCAGCGGTGTCGCCGCGGGTGCCTCCTGGGGCAACGCCGGATGGGTCGCTCCCGCGTTGACGCTGCCGCTGAACTCGCCGTCGGTGCTGCGCTATGGACTGCGGTCGCTGCTGGACAAGGCGGCCCCGCTGCACATCCCGCTGAAGGCCGACCGTGAACTCGCGGCATTCTTGTTACAGTTCGCCGCAAGCTGTCGCAGATCGACCTGGCGGCGCGCGGTGCGCGCGAACGTCCCCCTCAACGAGGAGGCCATCGAGGCGTTCGACGTGCTGGTGGCCAACGGGGTCGACGCCCCGGTGACCGATGCGCCGATCACCGCGGTGTTCCGCAGCACTGACGCCGCAGAACACATGCTCGCGGAAATGCGCGAGCTTGAAAAGGCCGGGCAGGAACTAAACGTCACCGGCCTGTCGGGGGAGGCGCTGCGCGAGCAGGTGCCGCTGGTATCCCCGGTGATCACTGCCGGGCTGAGCATCAACCATCAGCGTTTCGTCGACCCGGGCAGGTTTGTCCACGCACTCGGTCGCGCCGTCGTGGAGCGGGGCGCCGCGATACACACGAATGATGTTGTCGACGTTGACAGTTCGGCGGGCGGCGTCAAGGTGGCCACAGCCGGCGGCGACGTGCTCACTGCCGATGCGGCGGTGAGCGCCACGGGCGCCTGGATGTCGCGGCTCGTGAGGCGGTTGCGCGTGCCCGTCCAGGCCGGCCGTGGCTACTCGTTCACCGTGCCTGTCGACCGGCCGCTGGTCGGGCCGATCTACCTGCCGGATGCGCGGGTGGCATGCACGCCCTACCAGGGCGCGCTGCGCGTCTCGGGCACGATGGAGTTCCGTGATCCACAGGACGCGGTGGTCGACGAGCGAGTCGATGCGATCGTCGCCTCGGCGAGCCCTTTGCTGGAGGGTGTGCGCTGGGCCGAACGCAGCGACGTCTGGGTCGGGCCGCGTCCGGTGACTCCCGACGGCAGACCGCTGATCGGTGAGGTGTCGCGCGGCGTGTACGTTGCGGGTGGCCACGGGATGTGGGGTCTGGCGCACGGCCCGGTAACCGGCCGACTGCTCGCCGAACACATCACGACCGGCAAGCAACCCGAAGCCCTACGCGAGTTCGATCCGCTGCGTCGAACCGGCAGGTAGCCGGGCGCAATCCGACGACCTTCGTCCATCACGGACGGTCATGTCGTCACGGAACCGGCGGACAGCGCCGACTCCGACCTTGACGACAACCCATCAATCTCTACCACTGTTGAAAGGACGAAAATGACATCTTCCCAAACGGTTTGGATCACCCCTAAGGCACACGAACGGCTTCAGGAGGAGTTGGCGACCCTGCAGGAGCTGTGCGACGAAGTCGCCGACGAGGAGGGTAGCGACGAGAACACCGCCGCGGTCCAGCGCGCGCGCCGCGCGCGGATCCAGCAGATCCATGACTTGCTGGTCAACGCCGTGGTCGGTGAGGATCCGCCCAACGACGGGATCGCAGAACCCGGGATGGTCGTGACGGTGCGTTTCGACGATGACGAGGACACCGAGACCTTCCTGCTCGGTGTGCGCGGCGCCGAGCACGCCGAAATCGAGGTCTACTCGGTGCAATCGCCGCTGGGTTCGGCCATCATCGGTGCACGCCCGGGTGAGCAGCGGACCTACACCCTGCCCAGCGGAGCCACCGCCACCGTCACGTTGCTCAAGGCGGTGCCGTACGGCATGCACGCCGCGACGGAACTGACGGCCGACGCGACGTAGCCGAGACGGTCAGCTGCTGCGGTCGGCTTCAGCGTGCGCGCTGGAGCCGCCCGCCGAATCGTCGGCGGTGGCATGTCTGCCGACGTGCGATTCGGCGCGCATCCGGGCGACCATGTGCGGGTAGTGCAGCTCGAACGCCGGGCGTTCCGAACGGATCCGGGGCAGCTCGGTGAAGTTGTGCCGCGGGGGCGGGCAGGAGGTGGCCCACTCCAGCGAGTTGCCGTAGCCCCACGGATCGTCCACGAGCACCGGTTCGCCGTAGCGCCAGCTCTTGAACACGTTCCAGGTGAACGGAATTACCGACACACCCAGGATGAACGCGCCGATCGACGACACCACGTTGAGCGTGGTGAACCCGTCGGTGGGCAGGTAGTCGGCGTAGCGGCGCGGCATGCCCTCGTCGCCGAGCCAGTGCTGCACCAGGAACGTGGTGTGGAAGCCGATGAACGTCAACCAGAAGTGCAGCTTGCCAAGTCGTTCGTCGAGCATTCGTCCGGTCATCTTGGGGAACCAGAAGTAGATGCCGGCGTAGGTGGCGAACACGATGGTGCCGAACAGCACGTAGTGGAAGTGCGCCACCACGAAATACGAGTCGTGAACATGGAAGTCCATCGGCGGGCTGGCCAGGATCACGCCCGTGACACCGCCGAGCACGAAGGTCAGCAGGAAGCCGATCGAGAACAGCATCGGCGTCTCAAACGTCAACTGGCCGCGCCACATCGTGCCGATCCAGTTGACGAACTTGATGCCGGTCGGGACCGCGATGAGATACGTGGTGAACGCAAAGAAAGGTAGAAGTACGGCACCCGTCGCGAACATGTGGTGCGCCCACACCACCATCGACAGTGCGGCGATACCGATCGTCGCGTACACGAAGGTGGTGTACGCGAACACCGGTTTGCGGCTGAAGACCGGCACGATCTCGGTGACGATGCCGAAGAACGGCAACGCCACGATGTACACCTCGGGGTGGCCGAAATACCAGAACAGGTGCTGCCAGAGCAGCACACCCCCGTTGGCGGGGTCATAGATGTGCGCGCCGAGTTGGCGATCGGCGGCCAGGCCGAACAGCGCAGCGGTCAGAATCGGGAACACCAGCAGCACCAGGATCGACGTGACCATGATGTTCCAGGTAAAGATCGGCATCCGGAACATGGTCATGCCCGGGGCGCGCATGCACACCACCGTGGTGATCATGTTGACCCCGCCCAGGATGGTGCCCAGACCGGCCACCGCGAGGCCCAGGATCCACAGGTCACCGCCGGCGCCCGGCGAGTGGATGGCGTCGCTCAAGGGCGCATAGCCGGTCCAGCCGAAGTCGGCGGCACCGCCGGGGGTGATGAACCCCGAAAGCGTGATCATCCCGCCGAACAGGAACAGCCAGAACGAGAAGGCGTTGAGCCGCGGGAACGCCACGTCGGGCGCGCCGATCTGCAGCGGCAGCACCAGGTTGGCGAAGCCGAACACGACCGGGGTCGCATAGAACAGCAGCATCACCGTGCCGTGCATGGTGAACAACTGGTTGTACTGCTCGTTGGACAGGAACTGCAGACCAGTGGCCGTGAGCTCAGCGCGCATCAGCAGCGCCATCAGCCCGCCGATGAAGAAGAAGGCGAAGCAGGTGACGACATACATGATGCCGATCAGCTTGTGGTCGGTGGTCGTGATCAGCTTGTAGATCAGGTTGCCTCTGGGCCCCATCCGCGCCGGAAACGGGCGTCGGGCCTCGAGTTGTCCAACTGCGGGCGCTTCGGCGGTCAAAAGGACCTCCTTAGACAAGGGTGCGAGGAGTCGCGATTGCCATGCTAGTGAGTCCAGGACCCGGCCAAAAGCCTATTTGCGAATGTCGGACGGCGCGTCGGCGGCGGTTTGTGCTGGTGGGGTTCAATTGCTGACGTGACGAGGCCAGCAGGACGTCCGCGCGACGCGTCGATCGAGCAGCGGGTCTTCGCCGTCACCCGCGACCTGCTGGTGGAAAGCGGATGGGACGACCTGAGCCTGCGCCAGATCGCCGCACGCACCGGGGTCAGCCGATCCAGCCTGGACCGCCGCTGGTCGTCGAAGGCTGAACTGGTGTTGCACGCGATCCTGGGGGCGACGCCGGACTTGGCGCCCTTCGCAGGAACCGACCGGCTGGGCTGGGTCGACTGGGTGGTACGCGGCAGCCGTGAGCTGTTCGCCCGGCCCGAGGTGAGGGCCGCGGCGCCCGGCCTGTTGCTCGCGATGTCGCAGAACGAGGACTTGCGCAGGCAGTTGTGGGAGAACTTCAGCGGACCGGCCGTCGCCCTGTTCACCGACGGCGACCGTCAGGACGAACGCGACGCTCGTGCGGTGATGGCGATGGCCGCCGGCGCGGCCCTTTTCCTCACCACCGTCGCCGTCGAGGACGACACCGACGAACTACACGCCCGTATTGCGGGCATCCTCACCGACGCGGTGTCGGCCGAACGACGCGATCATCGCCTCGACGGGTGAACGCCACGTCAGACCGAAATCGCGGATCGTGGCCGAGTCGTCGGTCGGCGTCGCGGCGGTGAGCAGCAGCGCGGCTTCGTAGCTCAAGCCGTCACCCATCGGAACGATCCCCGACATCGCCTCGGCGATCCGGCTTCCTGCGCGAAACATCCCGCCGCTCAACGGTATACGGGTGATCCGCCGACCGGCGCCCTGCTCGAGCGCAGTGATCATGTCGTTGAACGGGACGAGGATCCCGCCGCAGACATAGCGCCGAGGTCCGCGGCCGGGCGCCATGATCGCCGCGTGCACGTCGGCGACGTCGCGAACATCGATCATCTGCATGCCCCCGCGCAACTTGGGCGCGACGCCGAACCGGGTGATCGGTGCCCACCCGCGCTCGGTGACACCCGGTGCGGTGTGAAACGCCGGGCCGACCACGCTCGAGGGGTAGGTGACCACGACAGGTGCGCCCTGGTCCTGCAGTCGTCGTGCTACACGGTCGGCGTAGCCCTTGGTGCGGGCGTAGTCGCTGCGCCCGGGCGTGGTCGGGGTATCCGGACCGATGATGCCGTCGGGCGGGGGGAACAGCGCGCTGTAGCTGCTGATCGACACCACCGGATCGAGGCCGGCGTCGACCGCGCGGGTCAGCACCGCTTCGGTGGCGTAGGCGTTGACCTCCCACATCAACGCGCTACGACGGCTGTCCGTGCCCACCACACCGGCGCCGTGCAGCACCGCATCGCAGCCGTCGAGCAAGGCGTCGATCGTGCGCGGATCCCGGACGTCGCCGGTGAGCAGTTCGAGCTCACGCAGTTCGGCGAACCGCGCAAGCACCGGTGCGCCTTCGTCGTGAGGGGCGACCAGCAGGCGCACCCGGTGGCCGTCGGCGAGCAGGGTGCGTACGCAGTGGGCGCCCACGTATCCGGTTCCGCCGGTGACGCTGATAAACATCGTGCAATATTACGGTGCCGCTGGCATCGGAATGCGGCGGGCCCCGGCGGGATGGCTACGCGCGCGCAATGTTCTCGGTGATGATCTCGCAGGCGGCCTCGTAGAACGCACTGATCAGCGCGGAGAACGACAGCTCGAACGGGTAGATCATGTGCACGTCCAGCGGTTGCGGTGTCCACTGCGGCAGGACGGGCACGAGGGCGCCCTCGCGCAGTTCGTCGGTACAGATGATCTGCGTGGGCATGGCGCCGATCCCCAGTCCCTCCAGGATGTACTGCTTGCACACCTGAAAGTTGTTGGCGCGCGCCCGCACCGGCGGGGTCAGTTCGTGCCGACGCTTGTTTCTGGCCACCGTCAGTTTGCGCTGACCGGCAAAGCCGAAGTCGATGAACGGCAAGTCGTTCAGCTGGACGGGCTCGGTGACCGGCTCGGCAAGCCGGCGTAGGAAATCCGGTGATGCGCACAGAAACAGCTCGAGGCTGAACACCTTTCGCGCGATGAGCGTCGAATCCTGCAGCGGGCCGGTGCCGAAAACCACGTCGAAGCCGTCGCGGACGGGGTCGACCATGTTGTCCACCAACCGGATGTCCAACCGCGAGTGAGGATGGCGGCGCAGAAACGTCGCCCCCACCCGCGAGGCGTAGTCGATGCCGACGAAGACCGGTATCGCGACCTTCAACTCGCCCTGCGGTTGCTGCTTGCTGCCCTCCACCAATGCGCGAACGTGGTTGGCTTCGCTGAGGATGTTCACCGCGTGGGCGTAGATCTGTTCGCCGAGGTCGGTGACGGTGAGTTGGCGGGTGTTCTTACGCAGCAGCTTGATGCCGAGGTCGGATTCGAGCTTGGCGAGCTTGCGGCTGACGGTGGACTTGGGCATGCCGAGCAGCGCGGCGGCCTTCGAAAGGCTTTTACTCTCGACCACCTTGCCGAACACCAGCAAGGCATCGAGGTCGAAGGGCAGGTTCTGTTCCATCTGTTCCAAATATGCAACAAGCTGTTGCGTTTCTGCATCTATTTGGGCGGATTCACCGGCTGTTAGCGTCGGCGTTGAGGAGGCCTGATGAGTTCCGACAGCCTGGTGACCAGACCCGCAACCGGACATTGGACCGACGCATACCCCGACCTCGGCCGCGGACCGGTGTCGCTCGAGGACTGCGTCTCCGAAGATTTTTACGACAAGGAACGCGAGCACATCTTTCGAAAGACCTGGCTCTATGTCGGCCGGGTCGAGCGAGTCCCGAAGTCGGGCAGCTACTTCACCCGCGAGCTGAGGTTCCTGAACACCTCGATCATCGTCGTACGGGGCAAGGACTCCGACGATCAACCTGTGATCCGCGCCTTTCACAACATCTGCCCGCACCGCGGCAACAAGATGCTGTGGGAGGACGACCCATTTAAGGAAGTCGAAGGCCGAGCGCCGTTGCTGTACTGTCGATTTCACGGCTGGCGCTACAAGCTGGACGGTTCACTGCACGCGGCGACGCGCAAGGACCTGCTCCTGGACTTCGACGCTGACAGTTGCCGGGTGCCCTCGGTGCAGTGCGAGGTATGGGAAGGCTTCATCTTCGTCAACCTCAACCCGCACAACACCGAGCCGCTGCGTGACTTCCTCGGTGAGTTGGCGCACGGTATCGAGGGCTATCCGTTCGAAGGTCCGCACCAGGTGTACAAGTTCACCGCCGAATTGCAGTGCAACTGGAAGATTTTCCTGGACGGCTTCGCGGAGAGCTACCACGGACCGTATCTGCACGCGTCGTCGTTCGGCACGTTAACCGCCGAGGCCAAAGAGGCACTGGACAAGCCGAATCCGTTCACCGATGCCTTGGCCTACCAACTCAGCGGACCGCACCGGATGTTCTCGTTCTCCGGTGAGCCCTCCCAGAAAACGCCCTACTCCAAACCCACC
This sequence comes from Mycolicibacterium holsaticum DSM 44478 = JCM 12374, assembly GCF_019645835.1. Taxonomy (NCBI): domain Bacteria; kingdom Bacillati; phylum Actinomycetota; class Actinomycetes; order Mycobacteriales; family Mycobacteriaceae; genus Mycobacterium; species Mycolicibacterium holsaticum. Next base: position 3,745,111 of record NZ_CP080998.1, on the reverse strand, counting down.
GAGTGTGTCTTCGAAGCCAGTGCGGCGGGTCCGTGGAACAAACGGAGCGACCGCGGTCCGATGCCGCCGGGAATGAACCCCACCCGTTCGGAGAAGTACGGCTTCGACTCGTTCCAGTTCTTCCCCAACTTCGTGTTGATCTTCGGGGCGTCGGGCTTTACGGTGCACACGCACTGGCCGACCGGGCCGCACTCGCACCTCTTCGAAACCGAGATGTATTACCAGCCACCGAGGACTCACAAAGAGCGACTCGGGCAGGAGTTGACGGTGACGTTCCTCAACGACATCATCCTGGAAGACGCCAGCCCGTCGGAGGGCCTGCAGGCGATGCTCAACAGCGGTGTGCTCACGCATTTCACGATGAACGACGAAGAGATCCTGCTCCGCCACTTCCACAACGTCGTCCAAGACTACGTGCGGGCGGGCGAAGCTCAGAAGGCCGGCAGCCGATGAGCGCCCTGCTACCGCCGGAGTTTTCGCAATTGGAACATCTGGTGGCCGAGTGGGCCATCGAGGACGGCCACGAGCGCTATGTGAAGCGCGTGAACAGCTCCATGGAGGAGATCCAGGCGTTCTACGACGAGGTGTTTCCGTGCGCCGAGGAAGCGGTCGCCTACATCGACAAGTTCGATTACGCCGAGCCGCTGCCCGAGGACGTCGCCAACCTGCGCAACCTGCTGTACTCGCTGATCACGGTGTCGCTGGCCGTCGAGCTTTGGAAGCAGCCACGTGTAAAACATTCGGCGAACACGATTCTCACGCGGGTGAGTTGATCGAAATGGACGTTACCTCGACACAACTTGACGTCGTCGACCTCACCCCGAGAATCGGCAGTGAGATCACAACCGATGTCGACATGCTGCTGGGCGGCCGGGAAGCCGCCACCATCCGCGCCGTTTTGGAACAGCGCGGTGTGGTGTTCTTCCGTGGCCTGGACATCAGCGACCAACAACAGGTCGCCATCGCCAAAACCCTGGGTAGCGTCGTGGCCAACGAGGGCGACGACGGCATCTACAAGATCTCGCTGGACAAGAACGTCAATCAGCGCGCCCAGTATCTGAAGGGCTCGCTGTTCTGGCACTTCGACGGTTCCCTGCAGCCCTATCCGAACCTCGCGACGCTGCTGCGGGCGGTGAAACTTTCCGACACCGGCGGCGACACCGAATTCTGCAATACCTATGCGGCGTACGACGATCTGCCGCAGTCGGACAAGGAGGCCATCGCCGACATTCAGGTGGTGCACAGCGCCGAGCGGTCGCAGTACTACGTCACCCCGGAGATGAGCTACGAAGAGGTCACGTTCTGGCAGAAGTCGCCGACCAAAGTATGTCCGTTGGTGTGGACCCACCAGTCCGGTCGCAAATCGCTACTACTCGGCGCCACTGCGGATTACGTCGTCGGCATGCCGGTCGAGGAAAGCCGCGCATTGCTTGCGCGCCTGCGCGATTGGGCCACCCAACCGCAATACGTGTACCGGCACCGGTGGCAGCTCGGTGATCTGCTCATCTGGGACAACACCGGCACCATGCACCGGGCGCTACCGTACGCGGAGGACAGCGGCCGGCTGATGCACCGCACCATCCTGGCCGGAGAAGAGCCCCTGCTTTGACGCGGCTCGATGGCACCGAAGGGCGACCATGACCGAGGACACCGATGCACCCCTGCTGAGCCCGTTGACGGCCGACCAGTGGGGGGACGACGAGTACGACGCGCTCGGCGCACTGATGGGCATCCCCGGCGACCAGGTGCCGCGGGCAGGTTCGGGCCACCCGAGGGATCCGCTGAACTTCGACATCATCGGCGTGCTGGCACAGCACCCCAAGATGGCGCGGGTGTTCTTGAGCTACAACGCCTTCCTGCTGCAACGCGGTGAACTTCCGGTGCGGCTGCGCGAGCTCGCGGTGCTGAGACTGGCGCATGCTCGCCGCTCGGCCTTCTTCTGGGGTGAACATGTCCGCGTCGCCACCGCAGGTGGTCTACCGGAGGAAGACATCGCCCGCGTGGCCCGAGGCAACGACGGCTTCGACGGTCTGGACCGGTTGGTGCTGGAGGCCACCGACCAGATGCTCGCCGACGGGCAGGTCGATGCACCGACGTGGCACCGTCTGGTCGACGAGATCGGCACCCATCAGGCGATGGAGCTCATCTTCGTCGTCGGCACGTACGCGATGTTGGCGACGGCATGTGCCACCTGGCGGCTCGCCCCGCCGCCGGGCAGCGCTGAACTACCCTAGGCAGACGTCGCCAGCGCCGCCCGGTCTTCCTCGGCGAAGGCGTCCTCGAGTTGAACCGGCGAATAGTCGACGTCGATGTCGGCCAGCGGCCGGCCCCGCGCGCTGCCGATCGTGCCGAGCCGGCGCATGCCCTTGTCGGCGGCATACGCCTGGAACTCGTCCATCGTCAGGCCGAACGGAACCTCGTCGTAGAGGGCGAACGCGTCTTCGGTGTTGCTGAGCGCCAAGGGGATCAGTTCGTTCATCCGCGTCTCGAACACCGCCCAGTTGCCGTCGTCGGCCGCGACGTGGCGGCGGCAGGTGAACGTCCCCCAAGCCATGTGGCGACGCTCGTCATCACCGATGCGCCGAACCAGCTCCTGCATGCCGGGCAGGATGCCGCGATCCACGCAAATCCGGTGCCACGCATAGTATCCCGTCAACGCCATCATGCCCTCGATGACGTGGTTGTATGTCGCTGATGCCCGGACTTGAGCGGCCGGCGACGGATCTGCGGCCAGGGTATCGAGCGATTGCGGTAGCTCCTCGTAGAACATCTGGCGGTAGGACGGAAGGTCATCGAGGTAGTGCTGCAGGTCGCCGGTCATCCCGACGGCGTCCAGCCACATCCTGAACACCTGCGTGTGTTTGGCCTCCTCGAACGCGAACTGCGTCAGGTACATTTCGTCGCCGAGTCGGCCTTCGGCGCGCATGGCCGCCATGAACGGCTGGATGTCCTGGGTGACCGCTTCCTCGCCTGCGATGAACTGTGCGCACAACCGGGTGGCCCAATCGCGTTCCAGTTCCGACAACGCCTCCCAGTCCGCCCGGTCGCGGGAGAAGTCGATGTCGGCGGGATCCCAGAACTTGGCGTTGCCTCCCGCGAACAGCTTCAACGGCAGACTGTCCCAGTTCAGGCCGCCGGAGGCGAGTGAGTGTGAAAATTTTCGTGTCATGGGCTGACCTCCCGCGGCCCATCCTAATGTGAGTCAGCTCACAATCAAGGGCAGCCCATATCGCCGAACGTTCCTTACCGCTCCAGATCTGGCGCAGAACTCGGGTGGTGAGGAACGTTCGCCCGCGTGCGCCAGGTCCGGTAGCCCCGATGGGTGGCGAACGCGCCGGCGACGGCGGTGATGCACCAGACGGCGACCGCCGCGTAGGCCAGCGGCGACGACAAATCGGAGATCGACGCGCCCAGCGCCGTGTATACGAACGCGCGCGGCGCCGACCCGATGAACGCGCCGACGGCCATCTGCCACAACGGAACTCCGAACGCGCCGAATGCGTAGGACGCCAATGCATCCGAGACACCGGGGATGAACCGCTGACCCACGACCGCCCACAGCCCGCCGCGCTCGATGAGCCGGTCAAGCGTGTCGGCGCGTTGGGCGCCCAGCACGGCCCGGGCGCTGTTCCTGCCTGCTCGACGCCCGATCAGGCTGGCGATGGTCGCCGTCCCGACCGTCGCCCCGAGTGTCACGAACACCCCGAGCACCGGTCCGAACAGCAACCCGCTGCCCGCGGCCAGGATCGGGCCGGGCACGAACAGCGCGCCGAGTACCGCGGAGACCACCACGTAGGCCAGCGGTGCCGCAGGTCCGGTGGCCGCGACGGCGTTTCGCACAGCTTCCACGTCGATGACCCGGGCCACCGCGACCAGATAGAACAGTCCCAACAGGAACGCCGCGACCGCGACGAGACGCAGCACGTGGCGACGACGCGACCTGGGCGCCGGGTCTTCGATTTCGGTCATCTCAGATGCAATTGTTCCGCACCCGATGAAACCCCCGCACCGCGGTCAGGGCTGAGGGTAGGGCGCCCACCGCCTGTCATAGCCGGCCTTGCGCAAGGCGAGTTGTTCAGCGCGCTGCTGCTCGGTGATGAAGTCCTCCGGCGGCAGATAGTCGCGTAGCTCCTCGTGTGTCATGACGCGCTGATCGACGATGAGCGGCGGGTTCTCGTCGGGATTCGGGCCGAGGCCCTGGAACCGGATCGAGATCGCTCCCTGGTGCAAACCGCCGGTCGAGACCCAGTTCGCCGCACCGGGATCGGTCGGGGAGATGACGACGGTGTAGGTGCCGTCCTCGTTGGCGATGGCCTGCTCGTTGTTGAGGCTGGTTTGTTGGTTCCAGTAGTCGTCGGTGATGGTCCAGATGTTGTACGTCGGGACGATGAAGTACTCCGCGCTGCCGGGATCGATGGTGAGCACCAGCACTTGGTCGTCGGCGAGTTGATAGTGGCCGGTGCTCTGTAGCTGGTTGGCAAGGAACTCGGCGTTGCTGGACGGCTGGGCAAGCACGTTGGCCTCGCGTGGCTGCCCCGTTTCGGGATCGGTGCTCGCCAGCGCCATGTACTTGGCTTGTTCGTTGACGCCGCGCACCAGCAGGATCACCCCGGTGAACACCCCGCGGATGATCGGCGGCATGTACGGCAGCGGCGGCACCAGCGACACCAACGTCGTCAGAAACCGGTTGGTGCTGACCTGCGGGCCGAGGAAGACGAAACCGCCGATCTGAGCGAACAGGCTGTTGGGCGGGCCGGAGACCCGTTCGATGGACAGGCTCATCGGGGTCTCTTCGTTCCAGTTGCCCAGCGTGTCGCGCGCCGCGATGATCGTGGAGCCAGGCGTGAGCTGCAGATGGTTCTTGCGCCCGTTGGCAGGTTCGGTGCTGACCGTGATGACGAACGTGCCGTCTTCGTTGATCTCGAGGTCGTCGGCGGTCAGGATCGTCGAGGTGGTGCCCGCCAGCCCTTCCAGCACGCTGAACGTGGTGTCGGCCGGCAGACCGTTCTCGCTGAGGTCGTGGAAGCGGCCGGTGATCACGTACTTCGACGATGCGCTGACCGCCATGAACCGGTAGATGGTGTCGGGGTTGTCGTAGAGGATTCGCGACCCGGCGGCATTCTGCCCGTACCAGATGTGCGGCGGGGCGACCTGAGTGACCACCGTCGGGGTCAGCGGGTTGAGCAGTTGCTGCTGATACGCGGCGGCCATGGCGTATTCGTTGACGGCCTGGTTCAGCGACGCCAGGCTGCCCTGGTCGATTCCGCCGGGGTACTGGCGGTGCGCGGCGAACAGAAAGCCCAGCCGCAGTACGACTTTCATCATCGCGACGGGCAGCGAGTTGGCGGTCTGTCGGGCAATCCGTTCGGCGGCCAGCTGTTGCGGGGTGCCCAGCGGGCTGACGGTGGTGGCCGCGAGGGTCTGCGACGTCGTCACGGTTTGGGCGGCTGGGTTGACCGACGGCGTGCTGGTGATGCCGATCTCCCGTCGCGCCCACGCCAGCATCGCCCACATGGCGACGGGTTGCTGGGGAACCGTCGTGCCGTTGGCGGCCTGTGGGCCAAAACCCAAAGCGGACAAGACCGATGAGACGACCGTGGCGACGCCGGTGGGGGTCGGCGCGCTGAGGGGAGCCGGCTCGGTGGTGGCGGTGCCGGTGTCGGTGACCGCGGTCGCGACGGTGTCCGTCGGCTCCGGGTCCGTGTTGGTGGTTGCGTCGGACACGGTGGCCGTCGACGGTTCCTGCTCGTCGAACTGCTCAACGGTGCGCGCCGACATCTCGACGACCGGCGTCTCGACCTGCAGGGCATCGAGATCGGTGTCGTCGTCGGCCAGGCGATCGCTGCCGGAATTTGACTGGTAATCGTCGATCTCACCATCACCATCGCCGTCGCCGTCCCCAGCCGCAGGCTCCTGCGGCGTCGCGGTCGGTGGCGTCTGCTCGGTTTCGTCGACGGGATCGTCCTCGTCAACGGTTGCGTCCTCGTCAACGGTTGTGTCCTCGTCGTCGACGGATGCGTTGTCCTCCTCGACGGTTGCGTTCTCCTCGCCGTCGACGGATGCGTTGTCCTCAACAGATGCGTCGTCCTCGGACGGCGTCGTGTCGAAACCGCCGGGAGAGTCGGACACCGACGCGCTGGTGGTGTCGGCGTTGTCGGCTGTGCCGTCCTCGGCGACGGCGATGCCGGGACTGTTGGTGATGGCCACCCCGATTCCCAGCGCGACGGCCAAGGCGCCGACCCGGCCGATGAATCGTCCGTAGGTGTTCGCAGTCGTGGTCAACGAAGGCGTCCTTTCGTCAATCCTGCAGCGAGGGCCAATGGACTGACGGTATGGGCGGTCGACCGGTTCTGCACGCACTTTCGCCGGTTCTGTTTGCTGCGGGGATCTTCCACCGCCGCAGCCATGGATGTACCATTTGGTACATGATTACCCAGTGTGCCATCGAGATCGACGCGCCGGCCGGCGTGGTCTGGGATGTGTTCAGCGACGTCGAACGCTGGCCGGAATGGACGGCCTCCGTCACCCGGCTCGTCGCGCTGGACGGGCCGGAGCTGGCCCTCGGCAGGCGGTTCGAGCTCAACCAACCACGCATGCCCAAGTTGGTGTGGGAGGTGACCGAGATATCGCCCGGCAGGAGTTGGAGCTGGCAGCAACGCTCGCCCGGCGGGCTGACGGTGGCCCGCCACGACGTCACACCCATATCCGACGGTCGCACCCAGGTGCGTCAGCAGATCGACCAGCGCGGTCCGGCCGGAATTGCGGTCGGGCTGCTCATGCGCCGGATGACCAAGCGCTACCTGGATCTGGAGGCCGCCGGGTTGAAGGCGCGCAGCGAGCAGCTCTACCGCCTCGATGGCCCGGCCTCCTGACGTCGAGCGGCGCCGCGAGCTGCTCGACGCACTGGTCGGTGAGTTTGCGAGGGCCGGCATCGGTGACCGTTCGCTTCGTGAGATCGCCGATGCCGTGGGTACCAGCCACCGCATGCTGCTGCACCACTTCGGCTCCCGCGAAGACCTGCTGCTGGCGATCGTCGAGGAAGTCGAGCGGCGCCAGATGTCGCTGCTGGATGACCTACCGGCGGAGCCGGATCAAGCGATCGCTGCGATGTGGTCGAACCTACGGCGCCCGGAACTCCGGCCGTTCGAGCGGCTCTTCTTCGAGTGCTACGCCCGCGGCACCCACGGTGAGCAGCCGTTCGCCAGGATGCTGCCCGGCGCGGTCGACGCGTGGCTGACCCGCGCCGCGAGCCGGGGAACCGCGCTGGATCCCGCGCTGATCCGCCTCGGGCTGGCGGTGGTGCGGGGGCTGCTGCTTGATCTGGTGGCCACCGACGACACCGATGGTGTGGATGCGGCGGCCGACGCCTTCGCCGGCCTCGTGCGCGCCCGGACTACTCGGTCTTGACGATCGACAACACCTCGCTGTTCGGCAGCCCGGCCAGCACATCGGTGCCCGCCAACAGTTTTGAGGCACGGATACCGCTGCCGATGATGACCCGGTCCTTGCCGATCACGTTGTCGTCGATCAGGATCGGCCAGTCCGGCGGTAGACCGACGGGCGTGATCCCGCCGTATTCCATACCCGTCAGCGACACCGCGGTGTCCATGGCGGCGAACGAAATCTTCCGGGCACCAAGGTGTTTGCGCACCACGCCGTTGACATCGGCGCGGGTGTCGGCCAGCACCAGACATGCGGCGTGCCACGTTCGGTCCGCTCGGCGGGCCTCCACCACGACGCAGTTCGCCGACATGTCGAGGCCCACCCCGTAGTGGTCGCAGAACGCCGCCGTGTCGGCGAGGTCGGGATCGATCGCGCTGACCCACAAGCCGTCGCGCAGATGCCCGCGGACCGGCGCGGCGACGAGTTCGGCCGCGTCAGCGGCGGGCACGAAGGTGAGGCGGCCGACTTGCACGGGTCACTCCTGGCTGCTGCGGCGGTCACCGATGAAATCCAGCAGGCGCGGATCGTCGGAGGTGAACCGGTCGGCCTCCTCGCCGCCGTCGCAGCGCAACAACGCCACCGTGATCGCGCCGGCGCGCCGGGATATGACCTCCCACACCGCGCCCGCATCCTGCCAACGCTGAAGTTCCGCGACCCGATCGATGTCCATCGTCCTACCATCCCACGCATGAGTGGGCGCCGAAGTATCCAGCTCGCCCGGGTGTACGACGACCCGGCTCCCGACGAGGGTGCCCGGGTCCTGGTCGACCGGTTGTGGCCGCGCGGCATGCGCAAGGATGACCCAAGGGTCGGCCACTGGCTCCCGCAGGTGGCCCCCTCCACAGAGTTGCGGCGCTGGTATTCGCACAAGGTTGAGCGGTTCGACGAGTTCGCCACCCGCTACGCCAAGGAACTCGAATCCGGCGACGCCGCTGCGGCGCTGAACGAGCTGCGCGCGTTGACGCGCAAAGGACCGGTCGTGCTGGTGACCGCGTCCCGCGATCTCGATATCAGCCAGGCGGCCGTATTGCGGAAGCTGCTGTCCTAAGGTGATTGTCGTGCAGGCGGCACCCAGATCGGGTCGAAGATCGTTGCGACGGTATCGCCGCTGGCTACCGCCCGAGCAGGGGCTTTACATAGGTAAACCTTGCCTAACTTGTTGCGGTAGGGTCGGAGATCGATGACCGAGATTGAAGAGGCGCCGAGCCGCGTCTTGCCACGCGAGCTGATCGACATCTCCGACGAGGTACGCGAGGTGGCTGCGCCGGCTGTTCCGGTCGTGGCCGAGCCCTACGCCGCGCGCCTCGTCGACCCCGACGGGGACGCGGAGATGATCTCGGAGTGGATGAACCGCCCCCATCTGGTCGAGGCATGGGAGTACGGCTGGCCGCCGGCGCGCTGGCGCCGGTACCTGATCGCGCAACTCGACGGCCAGTACTCACGCCCGGTGCTCGGCTATTTCCGCGGTAAGCCCTTCGGCTATCTCGAGATCTACCGGGCGGCAAAGGATTCCATCGCTACCCGGTACGCCGCCGATCCGTACGATATCGGTCTGCACGCCGCCATCGCTGACGCCAGGTTCGTCAACCGGGGGATCGGTCCCATTGTGCTGCCGCGCATCGTCACCAGCATCTTCGAGTTGGAACCACGGTGCCGTCGCGTCATGTTCGACCCCGACCATCGCAACACCGGCGCGCGGCGCCTGTGCGAGCACGCCGGATGTGTGTTTCTCGGCGAGCACGATATGCCCAACCGGCGGATGGCCCTCTATGCGTTGCCGCGCAATCCGGACACAGACTGACCCCGACTCGCACGATCCGTGGTCGTCGGAGTGTCGACGGTGACGGTCACGAGTTCGTCTGTGCGACAGGTGCCTTCGCGAGGATCGCGGCTTCCAGATCGCCGACCGTGTTACAGCTGAGCAGATCTTCTTCTTCGATCGCCACCCCGAGACGGTCTTCGATCGCCACCATCCCGACCGCGAACGCGACGGAGTCGAGGCCGACGTCGTCGATCAGCCGGGATTCCCGGGTTATCCGACTGACGTCGACGTTCATATCGTCGCGCAAGATCTCCGTGAGCGCGGCATTCACTGCTTCTGGCGTAGACGGCTTCACGGCGAGTGAGGGTACACCGTCGAGGCAGGTGAGGCTAGGCGTATCTCTGCCGGTCAGAAGTGGTGCCGGGCCAGCCGCGTGCCGCCGAGCCGCTCGCCGCCGTCGATGGACACCATCGCGGGCACCAGCTCGCTGGTGACCAGGCCGTGTTCGGCGGTCACCTCGTCGACGACGTCGAAGCAGGCCGCGATCCGCTCAGGGGTGTCAACGATCACGGTGCTGACCGGGACCTGCCGGGCAAGCTGAATCAGCCTGTCGCCGTGCGGTTTATGGCCACCGTGGAAACCCCACACACCGCGCAGCGCGGTTGCGCCGCTCACCGCCGCGGACTCGTACAGGCGCCGCACGAGCGCCCGGTGGATCGGCACACCGTCGTGCAGGGTTGCCTCGGAGGTCCGGATCGTCAGCTTCTGCCACAGCGGTGCGCCGTCGCCGTCGGCGGGCGGCAACACCGGCGGGCGCTCCACGAGCTGCCCGTCGCGCTTGCACAGGTGCGCGCGTTCCACCGTCATGACCGGGTCGTCGACGACGGCGCGCAACGCCGACATCGCGTCATCGACCTGCGCGGCACCGCCGACCGAGGTGATCATCACCGGAACGTGCCGGTTGCCGCCGAAGAACCGGGCTTGTTGCCGCTGTCCGCCCCGGGTGCCGTCGACACCGAGAAACGCAGTGGCACCGGCAAATCCATGCTCGTAGAGGATGTCGCACACGACGCGGTGGGTCGGCTGCCTGGCCACGCGGTCGTAGCGGCCGACGTATACGGTCAGCATCGCGACCTCGGGTGTCGTCGCGTCCTGCCGGTCCACGGGCCGGATGCGCTCGAGGGTGACCAGCCCCTGCGTCGTCATCGCGGCGGCCTGCTCGGCGAGGCCGGCCATTTTCTGCGCGGTGTCGACCGCGGTGACCACAACGGGCGGATCCTCAGACAGGCTCAGGGACTGGTCGGTGCGCAACACATGGCGGGGACCGAAGCTGGCGACACCGCGGAGCAGGACGCTGACTTCGACGGCGGCGTCGGCGTAGAGGTTGGCGAGCGCCTCGGCCAGAAACCGGCTGCCGGCGCGGTGACGTTCACCGAAGTAGCAGGTGAGCTTGAGGTAGTCGGCGGTCACAGGCGCGTCCCCAGCCACAGGCCGCACGCCGCCGCGGCAAGACCCAGCACCAGGCTGACGCCGATGTTGGCGACCGCCGGACCCAGCTGGCGCTCTTCGCCGAGCCGGTGGGTCTCTAGCATCCACGTCGAGAACGTCGTATAGGAGCCGACGAACGCGGTGCCCGCCAACAACGCCAGATGGGTGGGCAGCGCAAGGCCCGCCACAAACCCGAGCAGCAACGCGCCGCTGATGTTGACCACCAACGTGCCGTAGGGGAAGGCGGCGCCGGTTCGTTTCGACACCGTGCGGTCGACGACGAAACGCAGCACCGCTCCGAGACCGCCGATGAACGGCACAGCGGCCCAGACCGCGGCGGTCGTCATCCGCGCACTCGGACGCGCCGCACCAGCGCGGTGGCGATGTAGAGGGCAAGTAGGCCGGCCGCGATGCTGGCGGTGGTGTAACCGACGGCCAGCCCGTAGTGGCGGAACTCGAGCATCTTGAGGGTTTCGACCTGCATGGTGGAGAACGTGGTCAGCCCGCCGCACAGGCCGGTGCCCAGCAATGGGCGGCGGTAACTCGAGACCGGCAACCGCTCGAGCAGGCGGGTGGTGAAGTAGCCCAACAGAAATGCGCCGACAATGTTGGCGACAAACGTCGGCCATGGCCACCGCCCCGGGTCAGGTGCGGCCAGCGTCTCGAGCGCTGCGCGGGCAACCGTGCCGAGCGCACCGCCGACGAACACCGCGATGAGCTCACGGCCGTCGTAACCGAACACAACGCAAAGTATGGCGGTACCGCCGCGCATCACGCGTCGGTGTGGAGCACAATCGGGTTCATGGCGGCCAATCCGCGTGCCGGTCAGCCGGCGCAACCCGAAGACCTCATCGACGTCGCTGCGGTGGTCACCGCGTACTACACGACCGAACCGGACCCGGCCGATCCCGATCAACAGGTGGTGTTCGGCACGTCCGGGCACCGCGGGTCGAGCCTGGACGCGTCGTTCAACGAGGCGCACATTCTGGCCACCACGCAGGCGATCGTGGAATACCGCGCCGCGCAGGGCACCACCGGTCCGCTGTTCATCGGGCGTGACACCCATGCGCTCTCCGAACCGGCGTGGGAGTCGGCGCTGGAGGTGCTGGCCGCCAACGACGTTGTGACGATGATCGATTCAGCCGACCGCTACACGCCGACACCGGCGATCAGCCACGCGATCCTGACCTACAACCGCGGCCGCAGCGACGGCCTGGCCGACGGCATCGTCGTCACCCCGTCACACAACCCGCCGCGCGACGGCGGCTTCAAGTACAACCCGCCCAACGGTGGCCCCGCCGACACCGACGCCACCGGTGCCATCGCCAAACGCGCCAACGAACTGCTGGCCGGCGGGCTCAAGGACGTGCGGCAGATCCCGCTGTCGCAGGCGATGAGCCGGGTGAAGCGACACGACTACCTCAACGCCTACGTCGACGACCTGTCCAACGTCGTCGACATGCACGCGATCAGCGCCGAGGGTATCCGCATCGGCGCCGACCCGCTCGGCGGTGCCAGCGTCGACTACTGGGGCGCGATCGCCGAGCGGCACAAGCTCGATCTCACGGTGGTGCATCCGTACGTGGATCCGACGTGGGCGTTCATGACGTTGGACACTGACGGCAAGATCCGGATGGACTGCAGCTCACCCCATGCGATGGCGCCGTTGGTGGCCAACCGCGATGTGTATCAGATCGCGACCGGCAACGACCCCGACGCCGACCGGCACGGCATCGTCACACCCGACGCCGGACTGCTCAACCCGAACCATTACCTGGCGGTGGCGATCGACTACCTCTACAACCACCGGGCGGACTGGCCGCCTGCCACGGCGGTGGGCAAGACCACGGTCAGTTCGTCGATCATCGACCGGGTGGCCGCCGGGCTGGGACGCAAACTGGTCGAGGTGCCGGTCGGTTTCAAGTGGTTCGTCGACGGATTGCTCAGCGGCACCATCGGTTTCGGTGGCGAGGAGAGCGCAGGCGCGTCGTTTCTGCGGCGCGACGGGACGGTGTGGACCACCGACAAGGACGGCATCATCTTGGCGCTGTTGGCATCGGAGATGCTCGCGGTCACCGGTTCGACGCCGTCGCAGCGCTACGAGGCGCTCGCCGAGACGTACGGCGCCCCGACCTATGCCCGCATCCAGGCGCCTGCTGATCGCGAGCAGAAGGCGCGGCTGGCCAAGCTGTCGCCCGAGCAGGTGACGGCCACCGAGCTGGCCGGCGAACCGATCACCGCCAAGCTGACATCCGCGCCGGGCAACGGGGCGCCGCTCGGCGGTTTGAAGGTGACGACCGAGAACGCGTGGTTCGCCGCGCGCCCGTCAGGCACCGAGGACGTCTACAAGATCTACGCCGAATCGTTTCGCGGGCCCGAGCATCTGGCACAGGTGCAGGACGCGGCCAAGGAAGTGGTCAATAAGGTCGTCAAATAGGGTCGCCGGTGTGAGTTCGTCCGCGGCGGGTGCACGCACCAAGGAGCGGTTGCCCCCCGAAGTCTGGGTGCTGATCGCCTCGAATGCCGTGATCGCGCTGGGCTACGGGGTGGTGTCGCCGGTGTTGCCCGAGTACGCCCGCCATTTCGGCGTGGGTATCGGCGCGGCGACGTTTGTCATCACGGCCTTCGCGGTGATGCGGCTGTTGTTCGCTCCGGCAGCTGGTCAGCTCGTGCAGCGCCTGGGGGAGCGGCGCATCTATGTCAGCGGGTTGCTGATCGTCGCGCTGTCCACCGGGGTGTGCGCGTTCGCCCAGACGTACTGGCAGCTGTTGTTGTTCCGGTCGATCGGCGGGATCGGCTCGACCATGTTCTTCATCTCGGCGCTGGGGTTGATGATCCGGATCAGCCCGCCCGACGCCCGCGGCCGGGTGGCAGGCATGTTCTCCTCGGCGTTCCTGGTCGGTTCGGTGGGCGGGCCGGTGTTGGGCAGCCTGACCGCCGGTTTCGGGTTGTCCGCACCGTTCCTGATCTACGGTGGTGCACTCGCGATCGCGGCCGCAGTGGTGTTCATCAGCCTGCGGCACTCCTCGCTGGCCGCCCCGGCGCCGGATGTCCAGATCAAGGTCACCTTCGCCGAGGCGTTCCGCAACGGGGCGTATCGGGCCGCGCTGTTGTCGAACTTCGCCACCGGGTGGTCGGCGTTCGGTCTGCGCATCGCGCTGGTGCCGCTGTTCGTCGTCGAGGTTCTCGACCGCGGCGTCGGCACGGCCGGCCTGGCGCTGGCGACGTTCGCAATCGGCAACGTGGTCGCCGTCATCCCCAGCGGGCACCTGTCGGACCGGGTCGGGCGCCGGATCCTGCTCATCATCGGGCTGACGGCGGCGGGCGCGGCCACAATCGCGGTCGGGTTCAGCGACGACCTGACAGTGTTCTTGGTCACGGCGTTCTTGGCGGGTGCGGCGACGGGGATGTTCAGCTCGCCGCAGCAGGCCGCCGTCGCCGACGTCATCGGCAACAAGGCGCGCGGCGGCACCGCCTTGGCCGGGTTTCAGATGATGGCCGATCTGGGTTCGATCGTGGGTTCGCTGCTGGTCGGGCAGATCGCTCAGCACCTGTCGTTCGCGTGGTCGTTCGTGATCAGCGGTGTGATTCTGCTGGCCGCCGCTGTCGGGTGGTGCTTCGCGCCCGAAACCCGCCTTCCGTCGGCCGAACATACTCCGGCGCGCCCGCTCGGACCCGAAGCCGCCGGGGAGCTGCCGTGACCAGCGATTTTGAACGGTAACCTGGCAGTGGTGTAACTTCGATGGGCACGACACGGGGCTATGGCGCAGCTGGTAGCGCACCACACTGGCAGTGTGGGGGTCAGGGGTTCGAGTCCCCTTAGCTCCACTCCATCGGAAGCCCGCTTCGGCAATAGGCCGAGGCGGGCTTCGTCGTTCCATAGCGCCCCATCAGGCCAGCCATGCTGATGCCGGCGCCGTCGAATTATTCGAGGCGCCACGATCTCTCGCGCCGGCGGTCAGGCCGCCCGGTCTCCTGGGGGCGCCGGACCGCCGGGCTCGCTGGCTCCGGGGAATGACCGCGCGGCAGCCGATTCGCCTTCGACGACCTGGTTGTCGTCGGCGGGCGCGGCATCCGACTGCGGGCCTGCAACCGGGATGTTGGTGGGTTCGGTTGACGGTTGGTCTTCGGGCTCGTCGTCGGGCCGCAGGAGGCGTTCGGGTCGGTGGTAGAAGTTGAGTCGGGCTTGGCCGGTGTCCAGGTTGGATGGTGGTAGCCATTCGACTTCGCAGCGGTCGTTCATCCGGGTGGTCCAGCCGCCGTCGGTGTCGACGCTGCGGTTGTGCGGTCCGCAGGCCAGCCCGAGTTCGTCGACGTTGGTGTTGCCGCCGTCGGTCCAATCCGCCACCACATGATGGGCTTGACAACCGTATGCGCCGACCGTGCAGCACGGTTTGGTGCATCCGCCGTCGCGGGCGATCAACATGATCCGCTGCGTCGGCGAGGCGGTGCGCCTGGCGCGGTACAGATCCATCGCTGATCCGGTTGCTTTGTCGAACACCGCCAGATAGTGGTTGGCGTGCGCGGCCAGCCGGACCACATCGGCGATCGGCATGACGGTGCCGCCGCCTGTGGTGCCGACCCCGGCGCGAGACTCCAAGTCCTGCAACGTGGTTCGGATGATGACCGACACCGGCAGCCCGTTGAGCCGGCCGAGTTCACCGCTCATCAACGCGATGCGCCCGACGGCGACCAGCGCATCGTGCTGACGTTGGGCCAGGGTGCGGTGGTCGTTGTCGATCTGGGCCTGCGTCGGCGTGCCCGACGTGCACGGTTCGGGATCGTCGGGGTTACACATGCCAGGTGCGGCGTACTTGGCGAAAATCGCCTCCCACACCGCCCACGCCTCCGGGGTCAGCATTGCG
This sequence comes from Mycolicibacterium holsaticum DSM 44478 = JCM 12374, assembly GCF_019645835.1. Taxonomy (NCBI): domain Bacteria; kingdom Bacillati; phylum Actinomycetota; class Actinomycetes; order Mycobacteriales; family Mycobacteriaceae; genus Mycobacterium; species Mycolicibacterium holsaticum. The sequence goes on along the minus strand of NZ_CP080998.1, from coordinate 3,729,553 downwards.
CGCAGTTCCACCATCCCGTCGGCGCCCTGTGGGGACTTCCTGACCCCACGCTTGCGGGCCCGGTCGACGTCGGTGGGCTCCGGTCCGTCCTGATCCAGCAGAAACAACGTCAGGTCAGCGGTGTCGGTGAGTTCTTTGGGCCCGACTTTGACCGCCGTACGCACCAGGTCGACCTCGAACTGGTCGCGGGTGGCCGCATCCATCCATCCCGGCAACTTGGCCACCGATTTGCGGATGACCTCGACGTGTTCGGCGTTGATCAGCCCGTGCGCTTGAGCGGCGGCGGTGGCGGGTAACGCCGGCGGCAGCGACGGACCCGTCACCGACTGGCGCGGCGCCAACAGTTCGGCTTCCGTCAACCGCCGGTTCGCCTCTTTCGTCGAGATCCGGTAGCGAACCCGCAGCACTTCTTTCCACGAGTGGGCGCCCATCTCCGCCGGCGTCGTCTCGCACCGCAGACGCGCCAGCAAGCGGTGGCTCATCGTCGGCAGCTGACACGACAACGTTTCCACCTCATCGAGAGCGGCCACCAGTTCAGGGCGGGTCAACAGGTCCAGATCGCACGCCGCCACCTCTTCATAGGCGGCGCGCAACCCGGCTATCGCCGCCTGCAGCCCGTTTCCCGCCATAGTTCGAACATACATTCGACGTCCGACAAATCCGGCCCGGTCGCGGTTCCTTCAGGCGTGACCGCCAAAAGGGGGTGCACGTTATTGGCCAGCTGTAGTCGCGCGATCGGCGGTTAGCGTCCGCCTGAAGTTGGCCAGATTCGAGATATCGACGTAATCCACTGCGGTGGCGGACATTACTTCGACCTCACCGACTTGTTATGCACCGACGACCGACAACCGGTGACAACGCGCGGGTGCATCGCACCCGCCCAAAACGCTCCTACCAGCCGGCGTTGCGGGCCAAATCGATGGCGTACTGGTTCACGAAACGTCCCGCGGGCGGTGCGCCGTTGCGGCACGCCCCGTCGGATTCACCGGGACGCTTGACCCACAGGTAAGCGTCGACCTGTGGGTTGCCGGTCTGGGTCGTCGGCCGCGCACCGAGCGCCCGGCCCTGCGGGTTGCACCAGTACAACTCCTCGTCGGTCGGTCCGGCGCCGTTGCGCGACGTGTCGATGACGAAGTGGGCGCCGTTGGTGAGCCCGGAAATCGCCGCGCCGTATCCGATCGACTCCTCGGTGGTGAAGAAATTCGCGGTGTTGAGGCTGAAGCCGCGCGCCTTGGCCACCCCCACCTCGTTGAGGCGGGCGGCCATGTTCTCCACACTCACCCAGCGCGGGTGGCCGGCATCCACGTACACGGCCGTGGCCGGATTACGGGTCAGCGTGTCGATCGCGTAGCGCATCAGGTCGACGCGTTCCTGACGCTGGTCTGCCGACAGACAGTCGGCCATGGCGAGCGCGTCGGGTTCGAGGATGACAGCCGCCGGGCCCGAGCCGATGGCGGCTGCGACGCCGTCGATCCATCCGCGATAGGCGCCGGCCGACCCGAACCCGCCGGCGGCGAAGCTGCCGCAGTCGCGATTGGGAATTCCGTACAGCGCCAGGATCGGCATGGCGCCGGCCGCCTGCGCCGCGGCGATGTACTTCGCGTCCACCGCGGGTGTCGATAAGTGGTCCATCCAGTACGCGGTCGGCGTATCCGCGATGGCGTTCAGCTCGGGGCTCGGTGGGTTGGCCCCGTCCGCGGCGACCCTGGCCTTCGATTGCGGGTTGACGTAGAACGGCATGCCGGCCAACGGGTTGGCCTCTGCGGCGAGTCGGACGTGCGGGGCGGGCTCCACCTTCACCGGGTCGGCGACCAGAGCCATGCCGGCAATCGCGGTAACTGAGAGGAAGGGGACGGTCCAGCGGACGACTGCGGAGACAGCTGAGGACTTCACCCCGAGAAAATAGAGCCTCGGCGCGACAAAGCGCCAATCAGCCGGTGCCCAGTGGCGCCGCGAGTGCTTCGTGCAGCCCGCGGGTGGCCAGTTCGTCGGCCAGTTCGTTGTCGGCGACACCCGCGTGCCCCTTCACCCAGAACCACTCGACGCGGTGCCGCGCACACGCCGCCTGCAACCGCTGCCACAGGTCGACGTTCTTGACCGGCTGCTTGGCCGCTGTCCGCCACCCGTTGCGCTCCCAGCCGAGAACCCACTTCGTGATGCCGTTTCGGACATAGGTGCTGTCGGTGTGCAGATGCACCACCACCGGTCGGGTGAGCGCCTCCAACGCCATGATCGGCGCCGTCAGCTCCATTCGGTTGTTACTGGTGAGGCTCGTTTCGCCGCCGTACATCTCGCGCACGTGTCGGCGGTGCCGCAGCACCGCGCCCCAGCCGCCGGGACCGGGGTTGGGCCGACAGCCACCGTCGGTGTGGATGACCACAACATCCTCCATGCGCCGAGAATAGGCACCGCGCTGAGCAATTGGCGCCGCGACACACATCTCGCCGGAAGTGAACCTGGGCAGGTGACGCCGGCGCATCTTCGATTTCGCCGTCACAACCGCAGACGTATCGTGGCCGCTGTGAGTAATCAGCGAGTACCCGGCGGGGTCGTGCACAAGCTGCCCGCGGATCTACGGACGGCGTTGATCGCCAACGACACGGCGCTGACCGCGTGGAAGGACATCACGCCGCTGGCGCGCAACGAGTTCATCTGCTGGGTCGAGGATGCCAAGCAAGCGGCAACTCGCGAACGGCGCATCCGGCGCACCCAGGAAGAACTGGAAGAGGGCATGCGCCGGCCGTGCTGCTGGCCGGGATGCAAACACCGCGAGCGCAACGGCAAGCCCTAATGCCCGTATGCCGGCGCGGCCTGTATCTGCGGGGCCGCCGCGGCGAGCAGGGCGGCACGGTCACCGGTGAGCGGGGGATAGATGCGCTCGCGGTTGATCGTCTTCTTGGTGGCCTTGGCCTCTGCGCCGGTGCTGACGACCCGACGCTCCCAGCCTTCGGTGTAGACCGCTCCGGCGCGACCGAGGTCGAGAACCGTGACATACCAAGGGATTCGCAGCGCCAGTAGGGGAGCGCCCAGCAGGTCACCGATGACGTTGTAGCCGGCGTAGCGGCCCATCGGCCTGCCGTGCTGACACGACATCACCGAGACGTGTTCGTCGTCCATCCTGGCCGCGGCCACATCCCCGGCGGCGAACACTCCGGCAACACCTTGGACGCGTAGATAATCGTCGACGGGCAGCCGGCCCAGGCTGTCACGGGGCACACCGAGGTGCGCGGTCAACGGATTCGCGCGCATCCCGGCGCACCACACCACGGTGGCCGCATGCACCACCTCGCCCGACGACAGCGTCACGCCGTTTCCGTCGACGGCGTTGACGCCGACACCGGTGAAGGCCTCGACGCCGTTGCGCGCCAAGGCGTCCTCGATGACCGGCCGAGCCGACTCGCCCATGTCGGAGCCGACACGCGGGTTGCGGTCGACGAGGAACACCCGGGGCGTGACCGACGGGCCGAGTACATCGGTCAGCATGGACGGCAACTCGCTGGCGATCTCGATGCCGGTGAGGCCGGCGCCGACGACCACCGCCGTGGCGGTCGCGGGACCGGGTGCATGTCGGGCCAGATCCTGCAGGTGGGTGTGAAGTTTCGTCGCGCCGTCGTATGTGTCGACGTCGAAACCGAATTCACTCAGCCCGGGCAGGTCCGGTTTGACCACCCTGCTGCCCAGCGCCAGCACGAGGCGGTCGTAGCCGAGCGTTGCGCCGTCGGCCGTGCGCACGGTCGCCGACGAGGCGTCAATGCCGGTCACCTCTGCCGCAATATGGCCGACGCCGGCCGTCGCGAGGAGGGGCTGCAGCGGAATCCGGCACGGGCTCAGATCGGCCTCGTAGTTGCGGACCCGAATGTCGTGAAACGGCTGCGTGCTGACGACGGTGACGTCGACGGCACCGTCGGGCACCTCGAGTTCGTCGAGGCGCCGCGCGGCTCCCAGCGCCGCCCACAAACCGGCGAATCCGGCTCCCAAAACCAGCACGCGCTGTGTTCGCGGCACGGTCACATCGTTGCGTCGCGCGACGGCTCAGAACAAGTGTCGGCGTCGAGCATTTCTGCACCGGGCTGTGCCTGGGACGGATCTGAGTCCCTGATGCAGAAGTGGCGGACGGGTCGAATCGTGCCTCCGAGCAGCGGCGCGTCGACGGGCGGATTCGCAGCGGATTGGTGCAGTTGCCCGTCACTCTGTGCGACAATGGCGACCGACTATTCGCGGGCGGGGGCTTGCTGGACGGAGGCGATCATCCCTACGTCAGTTTTGCGCATCTCAGCGGGCGTGTGCACGCTCGCATTAGGCCTGTTCATCGGCAGTGCCGGCGCGGTCGCCGCGGCGGACACCGACTCGGGCGGTTCGTCGACTTCCGGTCAAGGTACGGCTAGTACCAGCCAGAGTTCCGCGTCGGCGGGCGGGCTGTCCGACGACGCGGACACCAGTTCAACGAAGGGCACGACGGGCGCGGCGACGGTGCAAGCCGGCGTTGACGACGATTCGGACGTCACTCGTCCCTTTGGACAGGCCAGGCAGCGAATCACGTCGTTCTTCAACGGCCTCACCGGCGCGGCGGACGTCGACGCCGACGACGATGACTCGGCCGCCCTGACCCCGGACCCGGAGGACGTCGCGGCCGAGGAGGAAGAGGAGTCCGCGGCGGACACCGCCCCCGCTGATGACCTGGCCGTCACCACGCCGGCGACCACTACCCCGGCTGCCGCCTCGACCACGCCCACCGCATCGTCGTCGACGGCGTCGAGTTGGCGCGACGCCGTGCAGTCGGCGCTGACCCGCACGCCCACACCGGGGCAGGGCATGCAGGACAGGTTCTCGCCTTACTACTCCGCCCAGTTCCTGAAGGCCATCGAGCCGATCACCAATGCGTTCACCACGGTGGTGCAGGTGATGGAGACAGTGCCGCGCACCCTAGCGGCGCTGCCGACCTCGAAGACCCCGATCACCGACGTCATCACCTCGATGCAGTACATGCTCACCACGGTTGCCGGTGCGATCGTCCCGATCGTGTACGTCCCGTCGAACTTGTACGCGCTGATGGTCACCATGCCGCCGACCACGCTGCCGGTGTTCCCCGGAGTGGTTCCTTCGGAGCGCCCCACGCCGGCGCCCAGCACAGCGGCCCCGCTTTTCGGCCCGCAAGTGTCGCCGGCGCTGTACGTCGCGCCCGCCGGTGCGTCGTTGTTCGGCGCGAAGACGCCCCGCGCCGGGCTCGGAACCATCGTCAGCAACGGACTGAACCAGCCGCTGTCGGTTTCCGGGACGGTGGCGTCAGCTCCCGAAACTGTCAACTCACCGGCCGCGAAGTCGTTCCTGGACCACGTCGTCAGCGCAGTGCTGGTGCCCGCTTCGTTGACCGCGCTGGCCGCGCTTGCGCTGCCGGGTGTCGCGGGCCTGCTGATCATCGTCGCCGCAGGTATCCGCCTCGGATACCGCCAGGCCAAGGCCGCGTTCGCGGTGCGGGCAAGCGGTATCGCACGCTTCGCCGGGCCCGGACCGCTCGGCGTCGTGCGGTCTGGCACGCTGATCACGCTGCGTCAGCGCGCCCGAGGCCCGCGGACCGCACGGGCGGTTTGCCCGCAGGCCGCACGCACCGTGCGCACGCTGGAGGAAGTCGCCTAGTACCCCGGCGTCGTCACGCACCCGTCCGGGAGTGCGCCCCGGCCAGCGCCGTCTGGATTTCCTTCCATGTCCGTTGCACGATCTCGGACACCGGTAGCACGTCGGCGATGCGCGACGAAACCTGCCCGGTATTGGCGACGCTGGCGTCCATGTCACCGTCGAAGTAGAGCTGGGTGATCTTGCCGAGGAGTTCGGCTTCGGGATCGTTGGCCGCCACCCGGGCGGCCAACCCGGTGCGCAGCACCCGCATCGTCGGGTTGCCGGGAACGGCGAGAAGCACCGTGCCCGAGTCGTCGGCCGCCACGATTGCGTCCTTGAAATTGGCGTGCACTGCGGACTCCAGGCTGGCCAGCATCCGCGTGCCCATCTGAACCCCCTCGGCGCCCAACACCAACGCGGCCGCGGCCGACCGGGCATCGCACATGCCGCCGGCCGCGATGATCGGCAACTCGACGTGATCGGCGACCAGTGGCAGAAGCACGACCGTCGACGCGCCCAGCAGCGACTTGAACCCGCCGCCCTCGACACCCTCGACCACCAACGCGTCCACGCCCGCGTCGGCGGCCTTCAGCGCACCCTTCAGCGATCCGACGACGTGGACGACCGTCATGCCGGCGTCGTGCAACCGGGCGGTGAACAGACCCGGATCACCCGCGGAGGTGAAGACGTGCCGAACTCCGGCCGCGGCCAGCGTGTCGACGATGGACGGGTCGGTTTTCCAGCCCTGGATCATCAGGTTCGCCGCGACCGGCTTGTCGGTGAGCTCACGCACCCGCAACAGGTCTGCGCGGCCCTGCGGGGTGAGCGTTTCGATCATGCCGAGCCCGCCGGCGTCGGAGACCGCCGCGGCGAGTTCAGCGCGGGCGATGTAGGTCATCGGTGCCTGGACGACGGGGTAGTCGACGCCGAGCAGGGTCTGTATGCGGTTGGCCACGCGATCATTGTGTCCGGCCTGGTCGTCGCGCGGGCCAACCACTGGCGTTTTTAACATTGAGTGCTCTATCATTTTGCCGTCCGGCCCGGGTCGAAGAGAGGACGTCGATGGCCAAGCCGCCGTTGTCGATGAAGCCCACCGGATGGTTTCAGGTCGCATGGTCGGCCGAGATTTCACCGGGCGAGGTCCGGCGGATGAAGTACTTCGACCGCGAGATGATCGGCTGGCGCACCGCGTCCGGTGAGGCCGTGGTGATGGACGCCTACTGCGAGCATCTCGGCGCCCACCTCGGTTACGGGGGCCAGGTGGAGGGCGAGGTCATCCAGTGCCCGTTCCACGGTTGGCAGTGGAACAAGGAGGGACGCAACGTGTGCATCCCTTACGAGAGCCGCCCCAACCGGGGCAGGCGCATCCGCAGCTACCCAGTCACCGAGCGCAACGAGTCGATCTACATCTGGCACGACATCGACGAGCGACCACCGTATTTCGAGGCACCCGACGTGTTCGCGAGCTTCGCCGACGACAGCAGCGCGGATGATTACTACCCGCAGATGACGCTGTTTCGCGAATCGCTGGAACTGCATCCGCAATACGTCCTCGAAAACGGGGTTGACTTCGCGCATTTCAAGTATGTGCACAAGACGCCGATCGTGCCGGTGTTCACCCGCCACGATTTTGCGCAGCCGGTGTCGTTCGTCGACTTCACCATCACCTTCGAGGGGGACGAAAGCCAGTCGATCGACGACGTCAAGAGCGGCGTCGAGGCGATCAACGGCGGGTTGGGCATCGCTGTCACCAAGAGTTGGGGCATGGTGGACAACCGGACCATCTCGGCGGTCACCCCCGTCGACGAGCGCACCTCCGACGTGCGCTTCATGGTCTACATCGGCCGCCCCAGAACCGCTGTCAAGGACCCCGCGCGCGCCGAGGCGAAGGCTCGACAGTTCGGTGAGGAAGTCGTCCGACAGTTCACCCAGGACATTCACATCTGGTCGCACCAACGCTATTCGGATCCCCCCGCACTGGCCGGTTCTGAGTACGAGGGCTTCACCGCGATCCGCAAGTGGGCCACCCAGTTCTATCCCGACGGGCCCGGCGGCACGGCCGCCGCGCGTACACCCTGAGAAAGGTCGACCCCGTATGAGCGCACGCCCCATCCGTGTCTTCCAAGTAGCGACCGGCAACCTCGGCACCGAGATGATCAAGCGGATCGGCGGGTATCCCGATCTGCAGCTGGTTGGATTGCATTGCTACACAGCAGAAAAGATCGGCCGCGACGCCGGCGAGATCGTCGGTATCGATCCGGTCGGTGTGACGGCGACCGGCACCGTGGAGGAAATCGTGGCGGCCAAGCCCGACGTGCTGACCTTCCACGGGGTGTTCCCCGACGAGGATCTGTACGTCAAGGTCCTCGAGGCGGGCATCAACATCGTCACGACCGCGGACTGGATCACCGGCTGGCACCGCGACACCAACCACCCGCACCCGTCGGGCAAGCCGGTGTCGCAGCTGTTGGCGGCGGCGTGTGAGAAGGGCGGTTCGACGTTCTACGGCACCGGGATGAATCCCGGCCTGAACCAGATCCTTGGTGTGGTGTGTTCGGCCGACGTCGCCGAGATCGAGAACGTCACCACGGTCGAATCCGTCGACGTGTCCTGCCATCACTCCAAGGACACCTGGATCGAGGTCGGCTACGGCAGGCCCGTCGACGATCCGGAGATCCCGGGCATGCTCGAGAAGTACACCCGCGTCTTCGCTGACAGCGTGCTGATGATGGCCGACTGCTTCGGCCTGGAACTCGACGAAGTGAAGTTCTCCTACGAATTGGGTGCCTGCACAAAGGATGTCGACCTCGGGTGGTATCAGCTGCCGAAGGGATCGCTGGGTGGCAACTACATCAAGTACCAGGGCATGGTGGACGGCGTGCCGCGCGTCGAGACCCACCTGGAGTGGCAGATGACCCCGCACACCGACCCGCACTGGGACATCCAGGGCTGCTATATCACCCAGATCAAGGGCGATCCGTGCATCTACAACAAGCACATGATCTTCCCGAAACCCGGTGTGGACCTGTCGGATCCGTCGAACTTCGCGTCGATCGGTATGACGGTCACCGGTATGCCCGCCCTGCACGCGATCCGGTCGGTCGTCGACGCGCCGCCGGGAATTCTCACCAGCGCCGACGTACCCCTGCGCGGTTTTGCCGGGCGGTTCAAGAAATAGCAGTCGATGCCTACCCGTCGCGCTCGGCCATGACCCGCAACGTCGCCCCGCGCCGTCCCATGAACGGCAAGCAGGAACGTGCGGACAGAACCCGAGCGATGGTCATCGACGAGACCGTCCGCTGCGTGCTCGACGAGGGGTTCGGCGCGGCGAGCGCCAAGCACATCACCGAGCGCGCGGGCGTGACGTGGGGGGTGATCCAGTACCACTTCGGCGACCGCGACGGATTGCTGATGGCCGTCGTCGACGAAGGCTTCGCGCAACTGCAGGCCTGTCTGGGTGAGCTTGAACCCCGGCTGGGCGAACGCTTCGGCCGTCAGCGCGCCGAACTGGTGATCAACGCGGTGGCCGACGCCTTCTTGAGCCCGACATCGGTTGCCGCCCTTGAGATCCTGATCGCAACCCGCACCGGCCGCACCGGCGCGCAGCAGCGTCATCTCGCCGAGCTGTTCACCACACTGACCCGGCTCGGGCGTTACGTCGCCGAGGGTCTGGACGCCGAGCACGCCGACGCCGTCGGCAACCTGATCTGGACCACGCTGATGGGTGCGATGGTGGCCAAGATGACGGTGTCAGAACCCATCGACGTCGGTCGCGAGTTGCGGGCCCTGACCGACGTCGTCACCGCCTACATCGACCAGCGGCTGCACGCCTGAACGCGCCCTGCGGCGCCGAGACCGTCGCTTTGGCGGGGACTTTCTCGCCCCTTTGTCCCTTTTGGGCGGAGAAGCGAGGTACTCAGGCGCGGGTCAGTTTGGCGTACCGGGTCACATGGTGGTCGGTCGAACCGAACTCGTACTGCAGCGCGGTCAGCCGTTTGAAGTAGTGACCGATCGCGAGCTCTTCGGTCATGCCCATCCCGCCGTGCAACTGCACGGCCTGCTGGCCGACGAACCGCGCGGCCCGGCCGATCGTGGCCTTGGCCGCCGACACCGCGCGCGCCCGCACCGCCGGTTCGGCGTCCAGGTTCAGGATCGCCAGATAGGCCGCGGCCACCGACTGCTCGACCTCCGTGTGCATGTCGACCATCCGGTGCTGTAGCGCCTGGAAGCTGCCGATCGGCTGCCCGAACTGCTGACGCTGCTTGGCATATTCGACGGTGTCGGCCAACACCTTTCGCATGCACCCCACGGCTTCGGCGCACACCGCGGCCGCCCCCTCGTCGCGGGCCTGCTCCAACGACGGGCCTGCCGCACCCTCTTCGCCGAGCAGCGCATCACCCGGTAGCCGCAGGCCGTCGAAGACCAGATCAGACGCGCGGCGATCGTCGACGGTCCGGTAGTGGTGAGCCTTGAGGCCTTCACCGGCATCCGCGAGGTCGACGGCGAAGAGCGAGACCCCGCCGGCCGTGCGTGCGGTGACGAGGAGATGAGACGCCAACGGCGCGCTGGCCACCACGATTTTCGTGCCGCGCACCACCCAGCCGTCGCCGTCGGGTTCGGCAACCGTGGCCACGTCAAGCCAGTTGCCACCCGACTCGGCTTCGGTGGCGGCCAGGGCCACCACCGCCGTTCCCGCGACGACGCGCTCCAGCAGCGAGGTCGCCACCGCGCCACCGGCGCGGCGCAGCAGCCCACCGGCTACCACGACAGTGTCGACGTACGGTTCCACCACCAGCGCCTGTCCCAGCGCCTCGGCGATAACCATCATCTCGACCGGTCCGCCGCCGATGCCGCCGACCTCCTCGGGCAACGCCGCCCCCAGGATGCCCAGCTCGTCGGCGAATCCCGCCCAGACGTCCGGCTGCCACCCGGGGCCCGTCTTGGCCGCGGTCCGGCTCGTCTCGAGGTCGTACCGCGTCGACAGGAACTTGACCAGGCCGTCGCGCAGCAGTTCCTGTTCCTTGCTCAGCTTGAAGTCCATCGCAAGCCCTCCGTCACAGTCCGAGAGCCGCTTTGGCCAGGATGTTTCGCTGAATTTCGTTGCTGCCGGCGTATATCGAGCCGGCACGATCGTTGAAGTAGCGCAGCGGTGCGACGGCCTGCCACGGTTCACCGCTGAGGTAGCCATCCGGCGGCGGCTCGAACTGCGCCACCGGTCCGCCCGGACACGTGCCATGGGGTTGGTAGGCCCGCCCGCGGGGACCGGCCGCCTCCATCGCGAGTTCGGTGATGGCCTGACTCAGTTCGGTGGCAAGCACTTTCAGCATCGACGACGCGACGCCGGGGTTCTTACCTTCGGCCACTGTCGCCAGCACCCGATATTCGAGGATTTCCAGCACTTCGGTGCGGATGCGCGCATCGGCGAGCCTGCGGGCGAAGGCGGGGTCGTCGATCAGCTTTCCGCCGTCGGGCGCCGGCTGCTCGGCGGCGACGGCGGCGATCTCGTCGGCCATCACCTGCAGCGCGGGGGAGGAGGCGCCGCCGCCGCGTTCGAACTCCAGCAGGTACTTGGCCACCGTCCAGCCGTCGTCGACCTCGCCCAGCACGTTCTTCGTGGGCACCCGGACCTCGTCGAAGAAGACCTGGTTTTGCACCTCTTCGCCGGAGGTCATCACCAGCGGGCGGATCTGGATGCCCGGCGAGGTCATGTCGATGAGCACGAACGTGATGCCTTGCTGCTTCTTCTGGGTTCTGGACGTCCGCACCAACGCGAACATCCAGTTCGCTTCGCGGGCGTGGGTGGTCCAGATCTTGCTGCCCGTACAGATGAGGTCCCCGGTCGATTCATCGACGACGGCCGCCATCGACAAGGCGGCCAGATCCGAGCCCGCTTCCGGTTCGGAGTAGCCCTGGCAGAAGAACACCTCACCGGTCAGGATCCGGGGCAGAAAATAGTCTTTCTGCTCGTCGGTGCCGAACGCGATCAACGCGTGGGCCACCATCCGGATGCCCATCGGGGACAGCGACGGCGCGCCGGCGAGTGTGGATTCCCGGCTGAAGATGTAGTGCTGGGTGAGGCTCCAGTCGCAGCCGCCGTATTCGACCGGCCATGCCGGGGCGGCCCAGCCGCGCTCGTGCAGGATCCGCTGCCACTCCATGCTCGCGTCGTGGTCGGCGTAGACACTGGTCATCAACCGGCCGGCGCGGCGTAGCTCAGGCGTCAGCTTGTCTTCCAGAAATGCCCGCACCTCATCGCGAAAGGCGATATCGGCATCTGACCACCTGAGGTCCATCGTCGATCCCCTGTCTGCAGAGCGGCCCTCACAGGGTAAACCTAGTTAGTTAAGTCGCGGAATTGTGGGGTGCCGTAAACCGATCATGGATGACGGCGTACGCGACAACCGTAATAATCGGGGTTATGGAGCGGCGGCGAGGCGGTCAGGACGGAAAATCACCGATGGCGTTGTTGCGGGAGTTGCCCGCGCTCGTGGTGCTCGAACGGCTACCGGTGCCTGTGCTTGCCATCGCCGAAGACGGTGAGATCCTATTCGCCAACGCGGCGTTCGGCGACATGGTGGGTCATACCCCCGAAGCCGTCACGAAGCTGAAGTTTCCTGAGGTCTTTCACACCATGCCGACCGACGAGTCGGCCGTATCGTTGGTGCGGGCCCACGCCAACCTGGTCGTCGAACTGCTGCATCAGGACGGCTCGGTGGTGCGGGCGAGGATGAGCAAGTCGGCATTGTTGCGAGGTGACGATCCGGTGGCCCTTGCCACGTTCCAGGACCTCACCGAACGGCTGTGGGACCGGGAACTGTAGCCGCTAATCGGAGGCCGAGCGCCGCATCGACTCCCTGGCCAGGAACGCGCGGAAGTAGGGCAGCGATTCGTCGGTAACGATCCCGGGTAGCAGCAGCTCCCACATCCAAGCTGAGCGCTCCAGCACGTCAGGCCCGGAAGCAATTGCACTGGAAAGCAATTCGATGCCCAACATCGCGCTGATGATCGACTCGCTGGCCCTGCGCGTATCGAGATCGGGCCGCAGATCACCCTCCTCGATCCCCTCGCGCACACCCAAAGTCACGGCGTGGATCCAGGCCTCGTACTGGCGCGTTGCGACCTCGTTGAACCCCCCGAGGGCCTGAAGAAGATGAAGCCCGCTGCGTGCCACCAGATCCGTGCGCAGCAGCTCACCGACGACGAACACACCGTGAATGATGCGTTCCAGTGCGGGCGCCGACGACTGCCCGATGTCCCTGAACGCACCAAGCAGGATGGCGTTGCCCTCCTCGATGATCGCGCTGGCCAGCGATTGCTTGGAGTCGAAGTGGTAATACAACGCACCCTTGGTCATCTCGGCGTGCTCGAGGATGTCGCCCAACCCGGTGGCGTCGTAACCGATCTCGTTGAACAGGTGAACCGCCGAGTTGATGATCCGCTGCCGCGTCGCCTCAGACCGGGCTTGGCGCGCCATGGTGGCTACCTCCGCGAGTCGGTCGGCCCACCGGTTGGCGGTTGCCTGGAGGCAAATATTAGATCACCGGGGCAGGGGCTTGGCCTTCCTGATCGCGATAACGGTCCGTCTCTTAATGAATTCCGTGACGTAGGCCCTGCGATCGTCGGTGACGAACCCCGGTAGCACCAGCGTCCACGCCGCCCGGAAATCGTGCAGGAAACGTTCGGGTTCGGCCAGGTCGCTCGTCTGGCGAAGGCCCTGGTACAACGACACCAGCAGCCGCGCGACGCTCCTCGGCTCGACGTCGTCACGGACGTCGCCCTCGCTCGCGGCCTTCTCGAGGATCCGGGTGAACGCGTCGATCCACTCGGTGAGCACGCGGGTCTGCAGGTCGTCGGCCCGGCCGACCGACTCGAGCAGGTTCAATCCGGCCCGAGACAGTTCGTCACCGATGTCTTCGGTGGCGATGAGGAAACAGATGTCGATGAGCGTCTCCAGGCCGGAGAGGCGACGCGCCAGCAGTTCATCGACCGACGCCCTGGCTTCCGCGGACCGTTGGTCGACGATCGCCGAAGCCAACGCGTGCTTGGAGCGGAAGTGGAAGTACATCGCGCCCTTGGTCACCGATGCATCGGCGAGGATGTCATCGAGGCTGACCCGGCTGTAGGGCCGCTCTGCGAAGAGCTTGGCCGCCGCGCGCACGATCTGCAGCCGCGCGCCGTCCGAGCGTCGGTCGACTTGTTCGGTCACTGTCGGTAGCGCCGTCCGATCGTTAATATTCTTTGCCGTAAATTACTGAACCGAGTAATTCTTTCATCCGCGGGACGTGAGGGACAGGGGCACCCGGACGAATCTGCTGCATATCGCCGCGCCGCCGAACTCTCGCCGGGACGGGCCTGCCGGGGCCCCGTGGCGCCGGCAGATTGCTAAATACTCTAAGTCATGTTGTTACGGGCATAACAGCCGAAAAGTATGTAAAGTGCAGCCTGTGATGACTTGCGGTTCGCGCCGACCTGCACATTGGCGTGCAGTTCGCGGCCGGGCCGGATTTCGGTCGTCACGACCGACCCAATGCACGTCGCATCAACCTTCGAAGACACGTTCGGCGATAGCCGTGCTCGACGCCGGCAAACCTCTTCGATTTCAGCGGTCGGATGGGGCGGCTTCACGTGGCCCCGCAATCTATGTCTGTTTTGTTCGCCCAACGGCTACGGCCGTTGCTGGTGTCGAGGTCAACGCCAGCTCCTACAGCAATACTGAGGTAGTTAACGGTGAATTGGGATGAAGAAGTTGACCTGGTATGTGCCGGCGATGGAACCGCGGGCCTGGCCACCGCCATCGCGGTGGCCGATGTAGGTGGTGACGTCTACATCGCCGGTTCCGCTGCCGCACCGACCCCTGGCGAGAGGGCGAACCGGATCTCGCCGTGGTTAGGCCTCGACAGCTTCGACGAGGAGACCAACGACTACCTCGCGGCGCTATCGTCCGACCTCGGCCCACTGCCGCTGCGTTCGGCCAGCGACCTCGATGTACCGATCCGGGTGGTGTCCGAGCCCTCGTCGACGCAGTCCGGCCGCACCGTGGCCCCGTTCGTCGGCGCACGGCTCGGGGACTGGGCCGCGCGCTGCCTGGCTTCGCCCTACGGATATCTGCACTCCCGGGTGTCGGATTGGCACTCGAGCACCGTGCAGGCCAGCGACGGCGACATGATCGCCGTCGCGGATATCGGATCGATCGCACCCGCCCCAGGTGATCCGAGCGCATCGGTGCACGATTGGCTGCTGGCGCAGGCACGTGACCGGCGCATCGAAGCGCACGCCGGCAGCGTGCTGCAACGCATCGTCTTCGAGGAAGGCGCCGTGGTCGGCGCGGTGTTCACCACGCCCGAGGGTCCGCTGGCCGTGCGTGCCCGACACGGCGTCACGGTCGCCGCAGGCGGTGCCCACGTCGGATCGGCCAGTTCGGCTCGGCTACCGGCCGGCGATTCCGCGCTGCGGGTCTGCTTGGTCAGCAAGCACGCCAGCCGGTTCGGGCGCGTCGAGCTGCTCACCTCGGAATCCCTCGGTCAGCCGGTCCCACCTACCTGCCGACCGGTTAACCGCCGGTTGCACCTGAACCTGCACGCCACGCACGACCGCTCACCCCAGTGGCGTTGCGGAAAAGTGCACGGGCATACGTCCTTTGGCCAGTAGCGCCACCATCTCCTCGCTTGGGATCGGACGCGATAGCAAGAATCCCTGAGCGCGGTGACATCCGTGCTGCAGCAACGTCATTGCCGCGGCGTCGGTTTCGACACCCTCGGCGACCAACTCCAGGCCGAACGCCTCGGCGAGCGCGATGATCGCGCGCACGATCGCGAGGTCGCCCGCGTTGACCCCCAGGTCACGTACGAAGCTTCTGTCGATCTTGAGCGTGTCGACAGGCAGCGACTTCAGGTGCGACAGCACGCTGTAACCGGTGCCGAAGTCGTCGATGGCGAGCTTCACCCCGACATCTTTCAGCGCCGCCAGCGTGATACGGGTGGTCTCGATGTCTTGCACCACAACGCTTTCAGTGATCTCCAGACATACCGATGTGCCGTCGAGCCCGAACTCGTCGAGGATGTCGGCGACCGATTCGGCGAACCCGCCGGTGACCAACTGCACCGGTGAGACGTTGATCCGCAGCAGTGCATCGTGTCCCACGCCGCGCGCCCGCCAGCTGGCGAACTCGGCGCAGGCAGCGCGCATGACCCAGCGGCCTAGTTCACCCGCGAGGTTGATCGACTCGGCGACACCGATGAACGCATCGGGTGAGAGCAAACCACGGGTCGGATGCTGCCAGCGGACCAACGCCTCCGCGGCCAGGATCTCGCCGGTGCGCATGTCGATCTCGGGAAGGTAGTGCAGAACCAGCGCACCGCCTTCGATCTGACTTTGCAGGTGAAGTTCGATGTCATTGCGAAATTCGCTGTCCAGCACCATTTCGTCGGAGAACACCGCCACCTGGTTACCGCCCGAACTCTTGGCGTTGAGCACCGCTTGGTCGGCGCGTCCGAGCAGGTCCGAGGTGGAATCTCGGCCCGGAATGCCAACTGCCACACCGACACTGACTGTGCGGGTGAGCATCTCACCGTCGACGGCGACGCGTTCGTGCAGCGTTGATTTCAGTTGATGGGCCAAAGCCTCCGCCTCGGCGCACTCCATCGGTCTGGCGGGTACCACCACGAACTCGTCACCGCCGAGTCGCGCGATCATATTCGGGCCCTCTGCGTACTCCGTGAGCCGCTCTGCCAGGGTTCGGATGAACCAGTCGCCCGCAGTGTGGCCGAGATAGTCGTTGATCGCCTTGAGCCGGTCCAGGTCGAAGAACAACACCGCAACCGGACCGGGTTGGCCCGCCTGCAGTCGGGCGTCCAGGCGCGTCAACAGCGCGCGGCGGTTGAACAGCCCGGTCAGGTCGTCGTGTTCGGCCAGGTAGCGCAGTTGGTCCTCGGCGTCGATACGGGCCTGCACCTGGGCGAACAGCGAGGCGATCGCCTTGAGCGCGTTCAGCTCGGCCGGTGTCCAGTCGCGGTCGCCGAACTTGACGAAGCCGAGCACCCCGGAGGTGATGTCACCGGAGAGCAGCGGTACGCACGCCATCGAGGTGGCGGGCACCTGCCGGCCTTCGTTGATCGTGTGCTGGTATTCGTCGGTCGCCGGTTCGGGGCGGAAAACGATCGGCTCCTTTTGGTGCTCGGCGAGCGCGAATACCGGGTCGGCGTCGTTGAAATACACCACCGCCAGCGGGTCCGGGTCAGGGATCCCGGGGCGCACCGGCCACTCGGCCACCAACACCGAAGCCCGTATCTCGTGATCGTTGCGGCGCAGGAAACTGACGTCCACCCCGAAGTACTCCACAAGATCGGCCAGCACGCGCTGGCTGACCTCCACCTCGCTGGCCGCGTTCACACCCATCAACTCGGTAGCGACCGATGTGACGAGGACTTCCAGGCTTCTGGGCACTAATCCTCCGTAACAGGACGAAACACACTGCGGCGGCGGCTTTGCACCGACGGGCTCGGCACATCAGCGAACCGGAGTATCAAGGCCTGCGATTCCGTGGGCTCGGTGTTGGCGAGCTCACGGAAAGTGTATTGCAGCTCGGCAAGCTCCTCGACAAATGCAGCAGACAGGGCCCGCAGGTCCTCGGCGTCGACGGCGTAGAGGAAGACCGGTGAAACCGGTTGGACACCAAGCCCTTGCTGTTGGGCGGTCACCCACACCGACTCGACCGCCGAACCCGCGCGCGCATAGTCGACCAGACGGTGGCCTTGTACGGAGACCACGCCGAGCGCCGAGCATGCGGTGACCCGGTCGTAGGTGTCGTCACCGAGCGCGGTTCCGCCGTCCCAAGCGGCGAGCTGGGCCATCACCTCCGGGCGTCGCAGGATGTCCAGCATCACCAGGTCGCCCTGCGGCAACTCGAGGCTGCGGATGTCGATACCGGTGTCAGGTGAGGGGTCACCGGGCCAGCGAAGCTCGCTGATCATCTCGGCGTGTAGCCGCGGCGTCAGGTAGCGGATGCGGTCAGCGGCGGCGAGAATTCGCGCGGCGGCGTCGAGCTGTTCTGCCGTGCTGAGAATTTCGAGTCGGGCACCCTCCCGCTGTGCGGCCGCGCGCAGAAGCTCCCGGGTGTGCGGGGCGATGGGGTCGTGCTTGGCCGGCCGGCGGTTGGTCTCTCGGCGCAGCACCGCGTCGTAGAGCGTGGCGAGCGCCGGATCGTCACCTGCCGCCAGATCCACCGTCGCAACCAGGGGAGAGCGTTCACCGCCGGATTCGAGCCTTACTTCGGCGACCATCTTGTGGGCTGCGGCGGCAACGCGTGCGTTGAAGGCGGCCGCACCCACTGCTACGGCACTGGCCCGGCAGCCGACGTCCATCGTCGTCGCGCGTTCGGGGTCCAGCGCGATACTCACCGAATCGCCGAGGGCCTGGATGCGCCACGGCTGCGCGTTTCCGCCGGAGGGTGCGCGGTTGGCCGCGGCTACGACGGCCTGGATCGCGTCAGCTGCCGTCGCCGGTGATTCGGGGCGGTCATCAACCCATTGTTCGGCCGCGGCGAGGACCGGTTCTTCGATGCGGTCGAGCCCCGCGGCGAGGTCGATTCGCACCCTGCCGGAGGCAAGTGGTTCCCCGAGGCCGATCCGCCGGACCGCCTCGGCGACCGCCGCGGAGTTGAGCGCCACCTCCGAGGCGATCTGCGGCCATGTCGACAGCGTCTTGCCGACCTCGATCAGCGATGCCGCCATGCGCGGGGACACCTGTGTGGCATCGACCAACCGCAGCGAGTGCGGAACTTTCTCACGGGCGTCCAGGTTCCTGAGTTGCGCGGCGTCCACATCACCGATCAGACCGTGCAATATCGGCCGGCTCGGTTCGAGGTCGAACCTTTCGACGTCGAGCAGGCAACGGTCGGAGGTGGCCATCAACACCGGCAGCCGCCTTGCCCGCGCCGCCTCGCGGACAAGTACCTTCGCGTCCAGCGAGTCACACTCTTCGAGCACGATGTCGACGTTGTCCATGAACTCGTCGACGGAATCCTCTGTGATACCCGACGTTTGCACCACCAACCGCAGATAGGGGTCGAGTTCGGCGATCCGTCTCGCGCATACCACCGCTTTGTTCACACCCAGGTCGAAAACGGTGGCGGGCACTCGGTTCAGATTGGACAGTTCGAGGTCGTCGAAGTCGGCGAGTCGCAGTTCACCGCAGAAGCCTTGCGCGGCAAGGGTGTATGCGATGGCGTGTCCCACGCTGAGGCCGACGACACCGATACGCAGCCGGCTGAGCCGGTCGAGTTCGGCGCCGGTGACCAGGTTGCGGTTGCGGTCCAGCCGCAACCGCCTGAAGCCGCGCGGGCCCAGCACACTGACTACCTTTGCCCGCCACGGGTAGTGGACCCATCGGGCCGGCTCGCCGGTCACCTCAGCGCCTACCGGCGGCCGCAAACCCTCCAGGGCTGCGCGCTGCGCGCTGGCCGCGTCGATGAACTCGACATGTGGGTCAGCCCGCAACTCCTGGAGGAGCGGATCGTCAGTATTGAGGACTATTGCGTTGCACTGCTCTGCACCAGGGGTGCCTGCTGTCATTGCGCGATTCCGGCAGCCATCAGGTCGTCAGCTGAATGCAGCCATGGCGCCATCTGCCGCTGTTCTGCGTAGAATAGCGAAAGCTGCTGCGGATCAGCATAATTGGCGAAGGTGCGCCGATCCCACCAGGCCAGCCTGGTCTGGTAGCGGTGATCGGGGTAGGGCGTCGCGGGGATTTTGGTCGCCAGCTGGCCGCCCGAGGACAACCAGCGCTTGAGAACGTAGGAGGCCGCCGTCGCCACGATGAACTGAATGTCGAGCAGGTTCATCGCGTGCAGGGGGGTACGTGAGATTGCGCTGGTCAACTGCCGGCTGCGGTCGGGGTCATCGGTCACCCAGGCGGTCTTCATCTCGACGACGCCGAACGGCAAACGGTCGGCGACCATTTTGCGCACCGCGGCATAGCCTGGCTGGCCGCTCCACTCCTGCAGCGCATGGCACTCCTCGGCCGACTGGTAGGGCCCCTTTGCGCGCAGTCCGCCGACCACCCGGCCTGCGTCGTCGACGCAGGCCGCGAACAGGATCGTGTCCCGGCCCGACGGCAGAGCGTCCATGTCAAGCGCCCGCTCGACCCCATGATTGCTGTAGCTTTTGCACGCTCCGCGGACGAAGTCCTGCCACAGGTCCCGCTCGACTTTCGGATCGGCGAACACGACCGTGCACTCGGTCTGGGGATCCCAACAGCTCGGGCTGTCCTGCAGGCTGGTGACAATGGGGTCGGTGATGTCGACGGGGGAAATCGTCATGGTCGTCCATTCTTTAGGCGGCCGACCAACCATTGGTCGGCTTTGATTTCTTGGATAGTGAAGTGCGCATGCAATCTTGAGTATCTCGCTGTCGGCCGCTGGAAAACCAGCTAGCGACGAAATCTTGTCCCGTGTCGAAAGAATACCCAGGAGTAGCTTCGCGGACACCACAGCTGTCGAGCGCTTTATGGCTATCTATATAGCAATTATACCCGCAGGTCATTGAAGTAAGTAATCGTCCGTGGCGAACTCAATCCGCGCAGCGTCCTGGTTCCAGGCCCGGATTGCCAAAATTTTGCTCTGCAAGCGCGTAGCGAGACGAATTCTCGGTATGCGCGGCGGTGGGTAATCGATTACAACCGGCAAATCCCGCCTCCTGGCCATTGTCAGGAACTGCCGAGTTTGCGCCGGTGCACCGGATCCGGGGTTCCGCGGCACCGACGGGGAGTGCTTGTTCTGTCGCGCGCGGTGCTATGGCACTGTGAGGACCGCATCGTCTGATGCGGGTGGTCTTCTGACGGGACGAAGGAGTAGCAGTGAGAACGTTCAAGGACCTCGATGAGCTCGTCGCGGCTGAAGGCAGCGAACTGGGTCCCACGGAGTGGCTGGAAATCAGCCAGGAGCGGGTCAACCTGTTCGCCGACGCCACCGACGATCACCAATGGATTCACGTTGACCCGAAGCGTGCGGCGGACGGCCCGTTCGGTGGCACGATTGCGCACGGGCTGCTGACGCTGTCGCTGCTGCCGCACTTCATGCACCAGCTCTACACCGTCGGCAACGTCACGATGGCGATCAACTACGGCTACAACAAGGTTCGCTTCATCACGCCGGTCAAGGTAGGCGCGAAAGTACGTGCCCGCGCGGAGATCTCAAAAGTCGATCAGCTCGACGGCGCGGTGCAGTCGACCATGACCACCACGGTGGAGATAGCGGGCTCGGAGAAGCCGGCCGCGGTCGCGGAGTCGATCGTGCGCTACATCCGCTGACGATCCGTTCAGTACTGGGTTGACCCCTGGTCGACGGGGATCGCCGTCGCGGTCAGGTATCTCGACTCGTCGCAGGCAAGCCAGTAGACCACGTCGGCGACATCCTCTGGCTCGAGAATCCACGTCGGCAGGAACGGCGTCATCATGTTCTGCAGCGCCGGGTTGGTCTCCATCACCTTGCCGATCGCCGTGATCATGTCGCCGGAACCCATCGCGGTGTTGACCGGACCGGGGTGCACGCTGTTGACCCGGATGGAGTGCTTGCCCAGTTCGGCGGCGAACGCGCGCGCCATCCCGGTGACGGCGTGCTTGCTGGCCGTGTAGTGGATCATGAACGGTTGCAGCTTGAGTCCCGCCGCCGAGCTGATCAGGATGATGGATCCGCCGCGGCCACCGTCGATGATCTTCTGGGCGCCGGCCATCACCGTGTTCCAGGTGCCGGTGACGTTGATGTCCATGACGTCTCGAAAGTCGTCGACGGTGATCTCATCCCACACCTGGGGCGGGGAGATGCCCGCGTTGGCGACGATGATGTCGAGGCGGCCGAAGGCGGCGACGCCCTCGGCCACCGCCTGGTTCAACCCCTCGGTGTCGCGGACGTCGACTTCGGAGGCGAGGATGCGGCGGCCCGTTGCCTCGACGAGGCGGGTGGTCTCGGCGAGGTCTTCAGGAGTCGCGTGGTCGTATGGCACGCAGACGGGCAGCTTGCCGGCGATGTCGATCGCGATGATGTCCGCGCCCTCGCGGGCCATCCGGACGGCGTGAGCCCGGCCCTGGCCGCGGGCGGCTCCGGTGATGAAGGCCACCTTGCCGGTCAGCCGTCCGCTCATGCGCGCTCCTTCTGTGCCGTTTTGACCAGGTTCGACCCGATGATGAGCCGCTGGATTTCGCTGGTGCCCTCGTACAACCGCAGTAGCCGCACGTCCCGGTAGATCCGCTCGACGGTGACCTCGCGCATGTAACCGCTGCCGCCGTGGATCTGCACCGCGAGATCGGCGACCTTGCCTGCCATTTCGGTGCAGTACAGCTTCGCCGCCGACGGGGCGATACGGCGATCTTCGTTGTCGACCCACTTGCGTGCCGCGTCGCGGACCAACGCCTGCCCGGCCAGCACCCCGGTCTGCTGGTCGGCGAGCATCGCCTGCACCAACTGGAAGTTCCCGATCGGGGTCCCGCCCTGTGTGGCGGTGGCGGCGTAGGTCACCGACTCGTCGAGCGCACGCTGTGCGGTGCCGACCGCGATCGCCGCGATGTGCACGCGCCCCCGCGCCAAAGAGATCATCGCGGCGCGGTAGCCGATGTCCTCGCTGCCGCCGACGAGCGCCGCCGCGGGCACCCGCACGTCGTCGAAGCTGACGTCGGCCGTCCATGCGCCTTCCTGGCCCATCTTGGCGTCCTTGGCGCCGACCTGGACGCCGGGCGTATCGGCGGGCACCAGAAAGACCGCGATGCCCGCCCCGGCGTCATCGGCCGGACGGGTGCGGGCGAAGACCACGAACAGGTTTGCCGTCGGCGCGTTGGTGATGAACCGCTTCTGGCCGGTGATGACCCAATCATCGCCGTCGGCAACGGCTTTCGTACGCAACCCCGACGGGTTGGAACCGGCGCCCGGCTCGGTGAGGGCGAAGGATGCGACGACGTCGCCGCTCGCGATGGGTTCCAGCCAGCGGGCCTTCTGCTCGTCGGTGCCGAAGCCGACCAGCACCTGCCCGGCGATGCCGTTGTTGGTGCCGAACATCGACCGCAAAGCCAGCGATGTGTAGCCCAGTTCCATCGCCAACTCGACGTCCTGCACCAGGTCGAGGCCCAGCCCGCCCCACTGCTGGGGGATGGCGTAGCCGAACAGGCCCATCCGCTTGGCCTGCTCGCGCAGATCGTCGGGAACGCGGTCCTCGCGCAGGATCTCCTGTTCGCGCGGCACCACCGCGGTACGCACGAAGTGCCGGGTCTGGGCCAGGATCTCCCGGAAATCGTCGTGGTTGACGTCGGATGCGGTCATCGGCACATGCTTCCCTTCGGCATCGGAGCGGCGCGAGCATTTCCGCGAGTACGTCCAGCGAGTTCGTCCAGCGCGTTCGTTCCGCGAGCAGACGCGGAATCGCACGATACCGCCGCGGAACGCGCGACTCTGCGTCTGCTCGCGTGGCCTGCGCCGGCCCGTAACTCGGGCGATCATATATGAAATATGATGTGCGATTGATCCGGCCCTCAGGGGGCTGATCCCGACGAGGAGGGTGAGCTAGGTGTCGTTGTTGACCGGACAGACGGCCGTCGTCACGGGCGGTGCACAGGGCCTCGGCCTGGCGATCGCGGAGCGGTTCATCGCCGAGGGGGCGCGCGTGGTGCTCGGCGATCTTGATCTCGTCGCGACGCAGGCGGCGGTGAAACAGCTCGGCGGAGATGACGTCGCGTCGGCGGTGCGCTGCGACGTCACCGATGCAGCCGAGGTCGACGCGCTCGTCAGCGCCGCGCTCGAGCGCTTCGGCGGGTTGGACATCATGGTCAACAACGCCGGCATCACCCGCGACGCGACCATGCGCAAGATGACCGAAGAGCAGTTCGACCAGGTCATCGCCGTGCACCTGAAGGGGACCTGGAACGGCACCAAGGCGGCCGCGGCGATCATGCGCGAGAACAAGCGCGGCGCGATCGTGAACATGTCGTCGATCTCGGGCAAGGTCGGCCTGGTCGGCCAGACGAACTATTCGGCGGCCAAGGCCGGCATCGTCGGTTTGACGAAGGCAGCCGCCAAGGAGCTCGCCCATCTCGGTGTGCGGGTCAACGCCATTCAGCCAGGGCTGATCCGGTCGGCGATGACAGAAGCCATGCCGCAACGGATTTGGGATCAGAAGCTCGCGGAGGTGCCGATGGGGCGCGCCGGTGAGCCCGCCGAGGTGGCCAAGGTGGCATTGTTTCTGGCCAGCGATCTGTCGTCGTACATGACCGGAACGGTGCTCGAGGTGACCGGCGGCCGATACGTATGAGCCGAACTCGACGAAATGGCGGGATCTACTCGCACTTTCCCGCCGGTTTGTCCCGTTGGGCGAGAAAAGAGGGGTGCCATGCGTGACGCGGTGATCTGCGAACCGGTACGCACACCGATCGGCCGCTACGGCGGCATGTTCAAATCGCTGACCGCCGTCGACCTCGGCGTCACCGCGCTCAAGGGCCTGCTCGACAGGACCGGGATCGACCCCGGCGCAGTGCAGGACGTCATCCTCGGCCACTGCTATCCCAACAGTGAGGCACCCGCGATCGGCCGCGTGGTGGCGCTCGACGCGGGTCTGCCGGTCACCGTGCCTGGTATGCAGGTCGATCGTCGCTGCGGTTCGGGTCTGCAGGCCGTCATCCAGGCCTGTCTGCAGGTGGCCGGTGGCGACAACGACGTCGTGGTCGCAGGCGGCGCCGAAAGCATGAGCAACGTCGTGTTCTACTCGACCGACATGCGCTGGGGCGGGGCTCGATCCGGTGTGCGCGTGCACGACGGGCTGGCCCGCGGCCGCACCACCGCGGGCGGACAGCACTATCCGGTGCCTGGCGGCATGCTCGAGACCGCCGAGAACCTGCGCCGCCAGTACGGCATCTCCCGACAGGAACAGGACGAGCTGGCGGTGACGTCACACCGGCGGGCGGTGGCCGCGCAGAAGAACGGCGTCCTCGCCGAGGAGATCGTGCCCGTCACCGTGCGCACCCGCGCCGGCGATGAGCTGGTCGACACCGACGAGCACCCGCGCGCCGACACCTCCGTCGAGGCATTGAGCAAGCTCAAACCTGTTCTGGGCAAGGAAGATCCGGAGGCCACCGTCACCGCGGGCAACTCCAGCGGGCAGAACGACGCCGCGTCCATGTGTATCGTCACCACACCCGAGCGGGCCGACGAACTCGGCCTCACCCCGTTGGTGCGGCTGGTGTCCTGGGGAGCGGCCGGGGTGGCGCCAAACGTGATGGGTATCGGTCCGGTGCCGGCCACCGACGCCGCGCTGGCCAAAGCCGGGTTGACGCTGGCGGATATCGACCTCATCGAGCTCAACGAGGCGTTCGCCGCCCAGGCGCTGGCGGCGATGCGCGAGTGGAAGTTCACCGCCGCCGACCACGAGCGCACCAACGTGCATGGCTCCGGCATCTCGCTTGGCCACCCGGTCGGCGCGACCGGAGGACGCATGCTGGCCACGCTGGCTCGCGAGATGAACCGCCGCGACGCTCGCTACGGCCTGGAAACCATGTGCATCGGCGGCGGGCAGGGACTGGCAGCCGTTTTCGAAAGGATCGGCGCGTGACCAAACTCGCCCAGACTCTCGGGCTGACCGAGGTGCAGACCGAAATCCTCGCCACCGTTCGCCAGTTCGTGGAGAAAGAGGTCATCCCGAACGCGCCGGATCTCGAGAAGACCGACACCTACCCGCAGGCCATCGTCGACCAGATGAAGGACATGGGTCTGTTCGGGCTGATGATCCCCGAGGAGTACGGCGGTTTAGGTGAATCGCTGCTGACCTATGCGCTGTGCGTCGAGGAACTCGCGCGCGGCTGGATGAGCGTATCCGGCGTGCTCAACACCCATTTCATCGTCGCCTACATGCTGCGTCAGCACGGCACCGATGCACAGAAGCAGCGTTATCTGCCCCGGATGGCGGCCGGCGAGACGCGCGGCGCGTTTTCGATGTCCGAACCCGAGTTGGGTTCTGACGTCGCGGCGATCCGTACCCGCGCCACCCGCACCGCCGACGGCAACTATACGATCGACGGCCAGAAGATGTGGCTGACCAACGGCGCAAGCTCGACGCTGGTCGCGGTGCTGGTGCGCACCGACGAAGGCGCCGACAAGCCGCACCGCAACCTGACCGCGTTCCTGGTCGAAAAGCCGGTCGGCTTCGGCGAAGTCGTGCCCGGCCTGAGCATTCCCGGCAAGATCGACAAGCTCGGCTACAAGGGCATCGACACCACCGAGATGATCTTCGACGGGTATGTGGCACATGCGGACGACATCCTCGGCGAAGCACCCGGTCAGGGTTTCGTCCAGATGATGGACGGTATCGAGGTGGGCCGCGTCAACGTTTCGGCACGGGCGTGCGGCGTCGGGATCCGCGCGTTCGAGCTCGCGGTGCGGTACGCCCAGCAGCGGCAGACGTTCGGTAAGCCGATCGCCGAGCATCAGGCGGTGGCCTTCCAATTGGCCGAAATGGCAACCAAAGTCGAGGCTGCCCATCTGATGATGGTCAACGCTGCCCGGCTCAAGGACTCCGGCGAACGCAATGACGTCGCCGCGGGCATGGCCAAGTACCTGGCCAGTGAGTTCTGTTCGGAGGTCACCGAACAGAGCTTCCGCATCCACGGGGGATACGGGTACTCCAAGGAGTACGAGATCGAACGGCTGATGCGCGACGCCCCGTTCCTGCTCATCGGTGAGGGCACCAGCGAGATCCAGAAGAACATCATCAGCAAGCGGCTGCTCGCGGACTACCGGATCTGACCGTGTCGGCCCCGGATTTCGCCACCCGCCCGCAGTTGGCTGAGGATGTCGCGCGCTTCGTGCGCGGGCGCATCTTCGACGGCACGTATGCGGCGGGAAACTATGTGCGGCTAGATCAACTCGCGGCAGAACTGGGGGTGAGCGTCACCCCGGTGCGCGAGGCGCTGTTCGAGCTGAAGGCCGAAGGCCTGCTCGCACAACAACCGCGGCGCGGTTTTGTGGTGCTGCCCGTGACGGGTCGTGACCTGACCGATGTGTCCAACGTGCAGGCCTACATCGGCGGCGAACTGGCGGCGCGGGCCGCGGCCAACATCACCGACGAGCAGTGGCGTGGGGTGGAAAAGATCCAGACCGAGCTGGAGTCGGCGTATGCCGGCGACGACGTCGAGCTCGTCGTCCGCCTCAACCACGAATTCCACCGGGCGATCAACGTGGCCGCCGACTCACCCAAGCTGGCCCAGTTGATGTCGCAGATCACCCGCTACGCACCGGAGTCGGTGTATCCGACGATCGCGGGGTGGCCGGAGAAGTCCAACCAACACCATCGACGGCTGTTGGCCGCGCTCGAACACCGCGACGAGCACCTGGCCCGCACGGCGATGTCGGAGCATCTCGCTGCGGGCGCCGAGCCGCTGATCGACCACCTCACCGAACGCGGCGTGGTCACCTAGCTTTCACGCCCAAAGGGACAATTGGGCGGGAAAGTGCGGGTAAAAGTCGCCAAGACGTCGATCGCGGCGCGTGGCCGCCCGGTCAGCTTTCGGCGAGCAACGCGCGCATCTTGGCGACGTCGACCTTGCCCGAGGCCTTGCGCGGAATGTCGTCGTCGGAGTCGACCAGCAGCCAGACCGTGGGAACCTTGAACGCACTCAACCGCGTGCGCGCCGCGGCGCGGATCTGCGCAACGGAGATGTCCCCGACGACGAGGGCGCCGACGGCGCCGGAAACGTCGGTGACGCACGCATTGTGGACACCGTCGATGGTCCGTAACGCTTGTTCGACCTCGCTGGGATAGACCGTCGCACCGCTGACCTTGAACATGTCATCGGAGCGGCCGTGGAAGAACAGGAACCCGTCGTCGTCGAGATGGCCGAGGTCGCCGGTGGGGTAGTAGTCGTCGGGGGTGAACAGCTCTTCGCGGCCGCGCCGGCACATTCCGCGCATCACATGCGGCCCGCGGATCTGGATCACCCCGGTGACGCCCGCCGGTACCGGCTGGCCGGTTTTGGCGTCCACGATCCGGACTTGCATGCCGTCGAACGGCTTTCCGCAGCTGCCCCAGGCAGAGCGGGGCATATCGGTGTCGGCACGAAACCCGCAGTAGGGTCCGAACGACTCAGTCATGCCGAGCAGCTTCGCCCGCGCGCCCGGCGCACCACGGTGCTCGGCGGGCAGCAGCGCCTCGAGGCTGCCGGGACGCAGCGCCGACAGATCGGCGTCGACCGACCCGGATTGCCGCGCCAGCGCCTCGGCCTGGTCGGGCCAGCCCCGAAACAACGTGACCCGTTCACGCTCCAACAACCGCAGGGTCGTCTCCGGCTGCGGAATCTGTTCGGTGACCAGCGTCGCGCCCGCCGCCAGCGCGGTCATGATGCCGCTGCCGAACCCACCGACCCAGAAGAACGGCATCGGCAGATACAACCGGGTGTCGACGTCGATACAGCGCGCGTCAAGGCCGGAGCGCACGGCGCGCAACGCGTTGCCGTGCGAGTGGATGACCCCTTTGGGTGGGCCGCTGCTGCCGGAGGTGAACATGATCGCCAGCGTGTCGCTGGGGGTGACGGCCGCGGTGACGGCGTCGATCGGCCCGGCGTCGCCGGTCGACGGTAGCTGGTCGGCGCGCCACACCTGATGTAGCGCAGGCAGATCGGCCCGTACGCTGGACAGATCGTCGAGATAGCGGTGCCCGCGGAACTCCTCGACGGTGATCAGGATCTGCACCGAAGCGACGCGCAGCTGCGCGGCCAGTTCCGGAGCGGTCAGCAGCGTGCTCAACGGCACCAGCACGGCGCCGATGCGGGTCAGCGCCATCGCGATCCGCACCCATTCGACGCTGTTGGGCATGATCAGCCCGACGCGGGTGCCCTTGCCGACGCCGGCGGCGAACAACGCCGCGGCCAGCTCGCGAGTGCCGGCGTCGAGCTCGGCGTAGGTCATCCGGTGGTCCTGGTCGATCACCATCAGTGTGGACCCGTGGTTGGCGGCGTGCAGCCGGATCAGCGCGTCGATCGTGTCAGGCATCGAATACCTTTGTCAGCCGGGGAATGTCGATCTTGCCGCTGGACAGCACCGGTATCTGCGAACTCGGCATGACGACGAACCGACGGGGAATCTTGTATGCGGACAGTTCACCCTTCAGCGCTTCACGAAGCGCCGACGCGTCGAACGCCTGCGTGTCGTCGTCCAGCGCGATGACGGCGGCGACCAGTTGTCCGCGCTCGGAATCGGGGATGCCGACGACGTGTGCCACCGTTCCGCCGGTCACCCCGGCGATCGCCCGTTCGACCTCCGCGGGCGCGACGTTGGCTCCCGCGGTCTTGATCATCGCACCGTGCCTGCCGACGAAGTAGACGTATCCGTCTTGATCGACGCGCACGAGATCACCGGTGTGAAACCAGCCGTCGGCATCGAAGCACTCTTCGCGGCTGCGCTTGTAGTACCTCTGCATCAGGTACGGGCCGCGGATGCAGAGTTCCCCGATTTCGCCGACGGCGACGGCGGCGTCGGTGTCGGGATCGATGACCTTGGTGTCGAAGCCGGGCAGCGGTTTGCCGAAGGATCCGCGCCGGTGCTCTGGCTGGTCGGAATCGTCGGCGCTGATCGTGATGACGCTGCCGGATTCGGTCATTCCCAGCATCGAGTGCCGCAACTCAGGATCGGCCGGGCGCAGCTGCGGGGCCATGATCGGGTACAGGTTGCCGCGACGCAGCGACGACAGATCCCGCTGCGGCAGGCTCGGATGGCGGGCAAGGTTGGCGATGCCGGCCACGAAACCGTTGGTCATGGTCGGCTTTTCGGCCTCGATCAGATCGAGCGTGTCGCCCGCGTCGACAGCGTTGGAGCAGACCAGCGTCGCACCTTCCAACAGCACGGCCAGGATCGCGAACGCGAACCCGCCGATCCAGAAGAACGGGGAATTGCAGAACAACTTGTCCTGGGCGGTCAGACCACGGAACGTGTTGAGCGCGCGCTGGTGTTCGAGCAGCGACGCGTGGGTGTGCAGCGCGCCTTTCGCCGCGCTGGTGGACCCCGAGGTGTACACGATCGCCAGCGGATCACAGGCGTCGACGTCGCTTTCCAACGCGCCCAGCAGCGCCTCGTCCACCCTGCCGTCGGGCCCGGCGTCGATCAGCACGTGGCGCAACAGCGGAAGCGAGTCCACGATCCCGTCGAGCCGCTGCCGGTAGTCGTGGGTCCGGTACGACGCGGTGGCGAGCAGGATTTCGACGTCGGCGTGGGCCAGTTGCTCACGTAGCTCCGGTGCGGTGGCGAAGGTGGAGAACGGGATGACAACGGCGCCGATTCGCGCTGCGGCCATCATCGCGACCACGAACGCTGAGCCGTTCGGGTACAGCACGCCGACATGGGTGCCTTTACCCGCGCCGAGCGTGATCAGGCCGCGGGCCAAGCGCGCGGATCGTTTGTCGGCGTCGGCGTAGGTGAGCCGGTCGGCGTCGCAGATCAGAAAGGGGTGGGCGCCGCGACGTTCGGCCTGCCCCCGCAGCACCGCGCCGACCGTGGTTTCAGGCATGCTCGACGGAGGTGGTGAAGAATTCTCGGATCGCGTTCAAATCGGGCTTGCCCGACGGCGTGCGGGGGATCTCGGCGACGACGGTGATGTCGGTGGGGATCTCGTAGCGCGCCAGCCGGGTTCGCAGGTGATCCATCAGCGCGGCCGTCTCGACGTGTTCGCGCAGTTCCACCATGGCCACCGGCGTCTCGCCGAGCCGCTCGTCGGGGCGGCCGACGACCGCGGCGCCGTGCACGGCGGGGTGGCTCTCCAGTGCGGCACGCACCTCGTCGGGCATCACCTTGAAGCCGCCCCGGATGATCGCCTGGTCGGCGCGGCCGAGGATCCACAGAAAACCGTCGGCGTCGATGCGGGCCATGTCGGTGGTGCGCAGCCAGTCCGCGGACGGCCCGAGCTGACCCGGTTTGACCTCCAGCAGCCCGGGCTGGTCGGCCGCCAACGGTGTGCCTGCGTCATCCACCACCCGCAACTGCGCGCCGAGCGTGGCCCGTCCGACGCTGCCCCGCTTGGCTTTCCAGTACCGTTGATAGTCCGCGAATGACCAGCCGGCCACGCCGCCGCCGAATTCGGTTGCGGCATAGGATGTCAGCACCGGTATGCCGAATTTGGCGGTGAACGCATCGGCGTCCTCGGCCGACAGCGGCGCGGTACCGGAGGTGACCGCGCGGATGCCGGCCAGATCGTCGCGGGTCAGATCAGAGTGCAGGACGGTGCGTAATGCGGCGGGCACCAGCGACACCGCGCGCGGGCGATGGCGGCGCACCGCATCGGCCCACGGGTGCAGTTCGAAGCGGTCCAGGAGCGCGAACGAGCGGGCCTCACAGACACACTGCAGGACGCGGTACACACCGCCGATGTGCACCAGCGGCGCGTTGACGATCGCCACACCCCGTCGCAGTTCCTTCGGTGCCGTTGCGTTGGCGTAGTCGGTGCCGATCACGCTGCACGCCAACATGTCGTAGGTGAGGTCGACGCGCTTGGGTGGCCCCGTCGTTCCGCTGGTCAGCATCCGTACGGCGACATCGGCCCGCCCGGTGTCGGGGCCGGCCCCGTTCGCGGCCACCACATGCGGTGGGTCGGTGATACCGGCGATCGCCACCGTGGTGGTGTTTGCGGACGGTTGCACCAGCGTCTCGAGGTCGGCGTCGGTTCCGATGATCAGCGGGAGCCGGAGTCCCTCGATGTCGTCCTTGATCCGGTCATCGCCGCGCGAGGGGTTGATGACGACGACGGTGCCGCCGCCCACCAGCACGCCGAGCAGGGCGGCCACGTGGGACGGGTTGTTGCGCAACAGGATTCCGACTTGGCTGTCTTCGACGCCGACGGCCGCGACCTGGTGCGCGAGGCCGGCGACCTGTCCCCACGTGAGCCACTGCCCGTCGTACTCGATGGCGTTTGCGCCCGGCTGCAGGCGCAGCACGGCGGCGATGCGTCGGCGCAGCGGATGATCGGTGGTCATCGGATCCTCGGGGTGGTCCTGTCGCCGCCGCGGGCGGCGAGTTCGGCCGTTCCGAGCGGATTGCCCAGCCTGGTGTAGATCAGGTTCTGTTCGAGCGCCGCACGGTACGGCTTCTCCAGCGACTCCCAGATCGCCTTCACGGTGCCCTGGGTGGCCGACGGCGGTTTGGCCGCGATGCCGGTCGCGATCTCATGAGCGCGCGCCCACAACGTCTCGGCGGTAACCACCTCCGTCACCAACCCGATCCGCAGCGCGGTGTCCGCGCCGACCCGTTCGTCGTTGCCCATCAACGCGATCCGCAGCGTGTCGCCGAGTCCGACGCGGCGCATCAGCCCGATCGGCTCCAGCGCGCACACCAGACCGCCGCTGACGTGGGAATCGAAGAAGGTCGCATCCTGCGAGCAGATCACCACGTCGGATTCGTTGAGGAAGTAGAACGCGCCCGCCGTGCACATGCCCTGCACCGCGCACACCACGGGTTTCCACATCTTCTGCCACTTCGGGCTGAGTTTCTCGCCGGGATCCTCGTGATTCCACACGTTGTCGGGTTGGCCGTACGACGACTTGATGTCCAGGCCCGCGCTGAACGCCTTGTCGCCTGCGGCACGCAACACGACCGCGTTGACCGAGTCGTCGAACTTGACGATCCGCCAGGCCTCGGCCATCTCGTCACACATCGTGCGGTTGAACGCGTTCAGTGAACCCGGCCGGTTCAGGGTGATCGTCGCGACGTGATCCGCGGGGTCAAGGTCGAGCAGGATCGTCTCGAAACCGTCTGCGGTCATCGGCATTTCCAGTTCGGTGCGCGCTTTTCCATGAACGCCTTCGGTCCCTCGAGTGCATCCTCGGTGCGGACCACCCGTTCGCGGAACGTCTCGGCGAGGATCTCGCCGTCGTGCATCGGCAGGTCCAGCGTCTTGTGGATGGCCAACCGGGTACCACGAACGGCGAGCGGCGCGTTGGAGTTGACGATGTCGGCGATCTCGTTGGCCCGGTCCAGCAACCGGTCGTGTTGCACGACCTCGCTTATCATCCCCAGCTCGTAGGCCCGCTGCGCGCTCATCCGTTCGTGCTTGCCCATCAGCGCCATCCGCAGCGCGACGTTGCGCGGCAACACCCGCGCCAGCCGGACCATCTCCCGGGCCGCCACCAGCCCGATGCTCACGTGCGGGTCGAAAAACGTCGCCTTGTCTGAAGCGATCGCGATGTCGCCGGTGGTGATCCAGTCCAGCCCGGCACCGCAGCACAACCCGTTGACGGCGGTCAGGACGGGTTTGGCCATCCGCCGAAACGGTGGCGTGCCTTCCTGCGGCGCCTCCCACTGGTCGTAGGTGGACAGATACGGGCGTTCATAGACCACCCGGCCGTCCTCGGGGATTTCACCGACGTCGGCGCCTGTGCAGAACGCGCGCCCGGTGCCTGTCACGATGACGATCCAGACGTTGTCGTCGTTCTCGGCCTCGTCGTAGGCGCTGCGCAGCTCGCTGACGGTGTGCGGGCTCAGCGCGTTGAGCGCGTCGGGCCGGTTCAGCGTGACCGTGGCTTTGTGTCCGTCGACCTCGTACTTGATGTCGGTGAAAGTTGACGACATGTTCGAACTCCCTATCCGTCAGCGCCCCTGGAAATCCGGCGGCCGCTTATCGCGGAAGGCCGCCAGGCCTTCTTTGAAATCAGTTGTCCGGCAGGACAGTTCCACGTTGTACAGTTCCTGGTTCATCGACTGGGTCAGCGTCGCATCCTGCCCGTAGAAGATCGCCTGCTTGGCCAGTCCGATCGCGACCGTGGGCCCGGACGCCAACCGGGACAGCAGTTCCTCGCTGACCGCGCCCAGTTCGGGGTCGGGAACGGCGCGGTGGATCAGCCCCCAGTCGGCGGCTTGGGCGGCGTCGACCTTTTCTCCGAGCAGCAGCATCTGCTTGGCGCGGGTGAGGCCGACCAGCCGGGGCAGTAGCCAGGTGGACCCGGAGTCCGGGCTGAACCCGCGGTCCACGAACGGCTCCCAGAACACCGCGTCGTCGGTGGCCACCGTGAAGTCGGCGGCCAGTGCGAGGTTGCAGCCCAGTCCGACCGCCCAGCCTCGCACGCTGCACACCACCGGCAGCGCGATCGTGTGGATCAGCTCGATCACCCGGTTGCCGGTGTGGGGGAGGCGGCGCACGAGGTGACCTGTGCGCGGCCGCTGGCCGGCGGAGTTCGTGGCGACCCAGTCCATCCCGCTGCAGAAGTCGGTGCCCGCGCCGCGGATGTGGATCGCGCGCAGCGAATCGTCGGTGGCGGCGTCGGTCAGTGCGGCGACGAACGTGTCGATCATCGGATGGCTCAACGAGTTCCGCCGCGACGGGCGGTCGAGCGTGATGCGCAGGATAGCGCCGTCACGCACCGCGCTGACCACCCCGTCGGCCGCTTCGTCCACGGTTGAATCCGCCCATCCTGAGCTATACGGTTAGACATACAGTATTGCTATCTTGTACAAGTTAGCAAGGAAAGCGCGGCCGGCGGAAGGGGACCGATGGCACCGGACAGGCCCCGGTTCGGCGAAGAGCCGCTGCCGCAGACCGTCGCCGCCGCCGGCGCCATCCGCCGGCTCAGCGGCCTGCTCCTCTCTCTGGAACACGAGCACCCCACCGTGGACGCCATGCTCGCCCAGATCGCCGAGTGGGAGACCGAGCTGGCCGCGGCCGTGCCGCCCGACCCGACCCCCCGGATGGGGGGCGACGGCAGCGAAACCCGGCGGGTCTACCTCGACCACGCCTTCGACATCGGTGCCTACAACCCGTGCTTTCCCGAATACACCTTCGATCATCTCGACGACGAAAACGCGTCGGGCCGCGTTACTTTCCCCGTCGTCTTCGAGGGCCCGCCGGGTTTGGTGCACGGCGGTCACCTGGCCGTGTTCTTCGATTGCGTCACCCAACATCAGAGTTGCGCTGCGCGGCGCACTGGCAAGACGCGCTCGCTGACGGTGACCTTCCAGCGGCCGACACCGATCCTGACCGAGCTGCGTTTCGACGTGGTCCGCGCCGAATCCGACGGCCGGGTAACCTCGACCGCGCGGTTGCTGCGCGAGGACGACGTGTTGTGCACCGGCGAGTTCAGCACCGTGGCCACCTCACCGGATCGGCTGTCGGTGGTGCAGTTCGGCAAGCGGCGGGCGCCGAGCCCGTGACCAGCGTGCAGCGCATCCGTCAGCCTCGGGTCGCCGAGATCGTGGCGTCGCGGTTGCGCGACGACATCTTGTCGGGCCGCATCAAGGAAGGCGACGTGCTGCCCTCGCAGGACAGCCTGCTCGCCGAGTTCGGTGTCAGCCCACCGGCCCTGCGTGAAGCGATCCACCTGCTGGAGACCGACGGGCTGATTTCGGTGCGCCGCGGAAACGTCGGCGGGGCGGTCGTACATCTGCCGTCGGCCGAGCGCACCGCCCACATGATCAGCATGGTGCTGCAGACCCGCTCGGCGACACCCGCAGATGTCAGCGGCGCGTTGCTGCATCTGGAACCGATATGCGCGGGTATGTGCGCGGCCCGCGAAGACCGCGAAACCGAAGTGGTGCCCTACCTGGAAGCCGCGATCCGCACGCAGAGCGAAGAATTCGACAACCTGTCGCGGTATGTGCCCAACGCCAGGCGGTTTCACGAGGCCGTCGTGTCGCGCTGCGGCAACGAGCCGATGATCCTGGTCATCGGCTCGCTGGAGTTGATCTGGTCGGCGCACGAATCGTCGGTGTGGAGCGACGAGGCCAGCCCGGCCGATCCGATGAACTACAACACCATGCGGGCCGCGCTGCGGGACCACCAGCGCCTGCTGGATGCCATCCGCGACGGGAACGAGACGCGCGCGGTGCGGCTGGCCCAAGCTCACCTGGCCGCCGCCCGGCGCAACACGCTGGCCGTCGGAACTGACAAAACCATTGAAGCCAAACTGATTTCACACCCCGAGCAGTGAGGGAACCACGATGACGACCACCGGCGACGACCGCGTCCTGTTCGACGTCGAATACGACAAGCGGATCGCGACGATCACGTTGAACAACCCGTCACAGCGCAACTCCTATGACGCGGCGATGCGCGAGACGGTCGGGCGCTGCCTGGAGCTGGTGGCCGAGGACGACGACATCGTCGTCGTGGTGCTACGCGGTGCCGATGGCGTGTTCTCGACCGGGGCGGATATGAACAACGCCTACGGCTGGTACGGCAAGGCTGACGGCTCCGCCAAAGACCCCGCCAACGCGCAGGCCAAGAGCAGGCCCAGCCAGCGCCGGCGATTGGCGGTGGACCGCAAATCCTTTGGCTTCTACCACAACCTGATGGGCTTTCCGAAGGTGACGGTGGCCGAGATCAGCGGCTACGCCCTCGGCGGCGGCTTCGAGATGGCGCTGATGGCCGACATCGCCGTCATCGCCACCGACACCAAGATCGGCATGCCCGCGACCCGGTTCCTCGGGCCTGCGCTGGGCAGCCTGCACATGTTCTTTCACCGGTTGGGCCCCGTGCTGGCCCGCCGGTTGCTGCTGACCGGCGACATCATCGAGGCGGGCACGATCGAACATCTCGGCGTCTTCACCGACACCTGCGAACCGGCGGCGGTGAGCGCACGGGCGCGATACTGGGCGGAGAAAGTCGCCAAGATGCCCGCCGACGGCGTCGTCATCGCCAAGGAAGCGTTCCGCCTCGTCGAGCAAAGCCAGGCCTACCAGGGCGAGGAGGTCGCCAGCTATCTCTTCCACGCCTACGGGACGAACCTGCAGTTCGCGCCCGGTGAGTTCAACTTCGTCAAGACCCGCGCCCAGCACGGCACCAAGGAGGCCTTCCGGCTGCGCGACGAGCACTTCCACGTCCCGGAACCCTGAACAGGCCCGCCACTTCCGCCGACGATACATAAGCTGCTATTTTTGTAAAGTCGATAACATCCAGCGCGAGGATCTAACATGCCCACACCCGTCATCGTCGGTGCCACCAGGACAGCGATCGGTCGCTCGTTCAAGGGAACCCTGGTCAACACCACGCCCGAGACGCTGATCACCACCGTGCTGCCCGAGGTGGTCCGTCGCTCAGGGCTTGACCCCAGCGCGATCGACGACATCATCTTCGCCGAATCACACTACGGCGGAGGCGATCTCGCTCGCTACGCGGCCACTGCGACGGGTATGGAGCACGTTCCCGGGCAGTCGGTGAACCGGCACTGCGCGGGCAGCCTCACCGCGATCGGCAACGCCGCCGCCCAGATCGGCTCCGGGATGGAGCGCGCGCTGATCGCCGGTGGCGTGCAGTCGCTGTCGATGACGCCGCTGACCAACCAGCGCATCCCCGGTCCCGAGCTGAAGTTCGAGGAGCGGTGGATGCCGCCCACGCACGTCGAAACGCCCGACGCGCCGTGCAAGGACATGTCGATCACGGTGGGCTGGAACACCGCGCAGTCCGCCGGCATCACCCGCGAGGAGATGGACGCCTGGGCCGCACGCTCGCACCAGCGCGCCGTCGCGGCGATCGACGCCGGCAAGTTCGTCGACGAGATCGTGCCGCTGAAGGTGCAGCAGTTCGACGGATCGGTGATCGAGTTCAGCGTCGACGAGCACCCCCGTCGCGACACCACCGTCGAAAAGCTGGCCGGGCTGAAGGTGCTGCACCCCGAGATCGAGGGCTTCTCGATCACCGCGGGCAACAGCAGCGGCACCAACGACGCCGCCGCCGCGGTGGCCCTGGTCGACAGCGCCTACGCCGACGCCGAGAAGCTGACCAAGATGGCGGCCGTGAAGGCGTGGGCGTCAGCGGGTGTCGCGCCGCGCGACTGCGGGCTGGGCGCGGTCAAGGTGATCGGCAAGGTTCTCGACCGGGCCGGGCTCAAGCCGTCCGACGTCACGCTGTGGGAGATCAACGAGGCGTTTGCCTCGGTGCCGATCGCGGCATGCCGCGAGTACGGCATCGACGAGGAGCTGGTGAACTTCTCCGGAAGTGGTTGCAGCCTCGGCCATCCCATCGCCGCCTCGGGTGCGCGGATGGTGACCACGCTCATCTACGAACTGCAGCGACGCGGTGGCGGCATCGGCGTGGCCGCGATGTGCGCGGGCGGTGGCCAGGGCGGCGCGGTCGTCATCGAGGTCTAACGCGTGTGATTTCGGTGTAGTTGGTCACGGTAGGCGTGACGAACTACACCGAAATCGCCTCGTGGTTAGCGCTTCTTCTTCGCGGGCTTGGCCTTGTTCGCCTCGATCAGCCGCTCGGCGTGGTCGAGGATGCATTCGAGACCGAACTCGAAGTTCTTCTCGTCGGCCGCACCGATGTGATGGCCCTTCTCGGTGACCAGGGCCAGCAGCGGTGTGCTCTCCGCGTCGATCGACATGGTGTCCTCGATGTCGCTGGGCCCCTCGTTGGCCGCGCGGTTCTTGTCCCGCAGCCGCTGCAACACCACCGACCCGCGCACGTGAACCGACACCGCGGAGTAGGTGTCGAAGGCGTCCTCCGGCGACAGCCCAGCCTCGACCAGGCTGGCGATCGCCTTCTCGACCTCTTGGACGCCCAACTTCGCCGCCCGCGGGCTCAGCGCAGACCGGATGAGGATCAGGTCGCACAGAATGGGGTTGCCCATGAACGTCTTTCGCATGGTGCGCGCATGGTTGCGCAAGGTCTCGCGCCAGTCCTTGGCCTCGACATAGGGCGTCGCGAAGACGTACTGGCGCAACGCGCGGTCGGTCATCGCGTTGAGCAGTTCGTCTTTCTTGCGGAAGTACCAGTAGATGCTCGTGACGCCGACGCCGAGGTGCTTGCCCAGCAGCGGCATGGACAGGTTGTCGATGCCGACTTGTTCGGCGAGCTCGAAGGCGCCGTTGATGATGTCGTCGGGATTGATGGACCCGCGCTCACGCCGCTGACGTTTCTCGGCGGTTGCCTGCCTTGCCACGAAGGGCACCTCCATCGGAATCAGCCGCGCGCGCAGCCCCCCGAACCGGGGTGGTGGACCTGAATGTACCGGCAGCCGTGCTCTGATCTGCGTCTTTGCAAGTGTGTCGCCGCTCGGCCGTTACCGTCAACCTTACCGGGAGCCATCCGGTCGACGGCTCCCACGGCCGTTTCGCTGTTCTACTGTAAGACCTATAGTAAGCTTTTCTAGCTAGTCTGGTGAACCGAAAGGCCGAGAGTGTCGGACGAAATTCTCACGGAGCGCCGAGGGCGTGTTCTCGTCATCACGATCAACCGACCGGATTCGCGCAACGCGGTGAACCTCGCGGTCAGCCAGGGTTTGGCCGACGCGGTCGACGAACTCGACGCCGATAAGGACCTCTCGGTCGGGGTGCTGACGGGTGCGGGAGGCAACTTCTGCGCAGGCATGGACCTCAAGGCTTTCGCCGCCGGCGAGCAGGTCGCAATCGCCGGCCGCGGCATCGGCTTCACCGAACGGCCACCGCGTAAGCCGCTGATTTCCGCCGTCGAGGGCTATGCGCTGGCCGGTGGCACCGAGGTCGTGCTCGCGACGGATCTGGTGGTGGCCTCGCGCGAAGCGAAGTTCGGCATCCCCGAGGTCAAGCGCGGGCTGGTGGCCGCAGGTGGCGGGCTGCTGCGGCTGCCGCGGCGCATCCCGTATCAGAAGGCGCTGGAACTGGCGTTGACCGGCGACAGCTTCACCGCCGAGCAGGGCGCGGCGTGGGGGTTCGTCAACGTGGTGACCGAACCGGGCGGCGCGCTGGACGGAGCGATCGAACTCGCCGAGCGCATCACGGCAAACGGGCCGCTGGCGGTGGCCACCACGAAGGAAATCCTCGTCAAGTCCGCAGAGTGGAGCGAGGACGAGATGTGGCAGAAGCAACTCGAGCACATCATTCCGGTCTTCACGTCCAACGACGCCAAGGAAGGCGCGCTCGCGTTCGCCGAGAAGCGCCAGCCGAACTGGACCGGAACCTGACCGCGACATGGATCTCGGTCTGAAGGACGCGGCCGCCGTTGTGGTCGGTGGCGGCCGCGGGATGGGGCTGGCGGCGGCGCGTTGTCTGGCCGAGGACGGCGCGCGCGTTGCGGTCGTCGGCCGCACCCAGGCCGCGCTCGACGAAGCCGCCCAGGCCCTGACCCGGTGCGGGAGTCCCGACACGGTGGGGTTGGTCGCAGACACCACGGACGCCGACGCCGTGCAGCGGGTGTTCGACGAAGTCGCTCGCCGGTGGAACGGTGAGCTCAACGTGCTGATCAACGCCGTCGGCCCCGACGCGGTCGGCACGTTCGAGGAGCTGACCGACGAGCAGTGGCGCACCGCGTTCGACGGCGGTGTGATGGGCATGGTGCACTGCGTGCGCTCGGCTCTTCCGCTGCTGCGCAGCGCGGAATGGGCTCGGATAGTGAACTTTTCCGCTCACTCCACGCAGCGCCAAAGCGTGATCCTGCCCGCCTACACCGCCGCGAAGGCGGCGTTGACAAGCGTTTCGAAGAACCTGTCCCTGCTGCTGGCCTCCGACGAGATCATGGTCAACGTGGTGTCGCCGGGCAGCATCGCGTCCGAGGCGTTGGTGGGCTGGGCGGCATCGGTCGGCGTCGACGGGAAAGACCCGTATGCGTTGATGGCCGCCATCGACGAGCACTTCGGACATCCGGCCCATCTGCCCCGGGCGGGCTTACCGGACGAGATCGGCCCCGTCGTCGCGTTTCTCGCGTCGCGGCGAAATTCCTACATGACCGGCGCCAACGTCAACGTCGACGGAGGATCCGACTTCACCTGAGGAGGTCATCGTGGCGACTGCATCAGATGCGCGTGACTGGGCGCGTAATACGCTGCGCGGCATAGGCAATTCGCTCTACACTCCGTTCTGCGGCGCCGACGGCGACGATATCGACTGGGATGCCTACCGAACGTTGGTGCGCTACTGCGTCGGCGAACTTCGTCATCCGATGTTGTGGTGCACCAGCGGGATCGCCGAGTTCTGGTCGTTGACGATCGACGAGCGAAAACGCCTGCTGGAGGTGGCGATCGAGGAGGGCCGCGCCGTCAATCCCGACGTCGTCGTGCAGGCGTGCACCGCCGCGATGTCGGCCAAGGACTGTCTGGAGTTGACGCTGCACGCACAGCATGCCGGTGCCGACATCGTCTACATCCAGACCCCGATGATGGAGGCACACGGCGGGGAAGGGGTGCTGCGGTTCTTCCGCTACATCGCCGAGCGCACCGACATCGCGCTGGGCATGTTCAACTCGCCGTCGTCGGGTTACGTTCTCACCCCTGTCGAGTCGGCCCGCATCTATGCCGAGATACCCGCCGTCTGCGCGACCAAGGAAGGCGCGTTTCGGCCGGCTTCCAGCCGGATGCTGCACGAGTTGGCGCCCGGCCTGGCGGTATGGGAGTGCGACAAGATGGTCTACCGCGCCGGGTGGTTGCGGGAGGGGATCGTCGTCCCGGCCCAACTCGGCACGGCCGGCTACCTGTTCGAGACCCCGCAGCACCGCCCGTTCTCCGAATACTGGGATCTGATCGTCAACGGGAAACTGATCGAGGCGATGGACTACGCGCGCGAGTCCGGTTTGGACCGGTTCGAGAGCGACGTGAGTTCCTGGTTCACCTGCTATCCCGGTCGTCCCGACTACTTCACGCACTGGGGCGCGGCGTTCAAGTACGCGGCCTCGGTGCTGGGCCTGCCCATTGGTGCGTATCCGCATTCGCGGCCGCCCCAGGCGGAGTTGCCCGCCGCGGCCAAGGACCAGATCGACGCAGCGTATCGGCGGTTCGGAGTGGTCGACACGTAACCCCGGCCAGCCTGCGGAAGGTACTACCGATAGATGTACAGTAAGTCCCTACACCAAGCTCGAGCGGCTTGAGGAGGAGTGCCGGGTGAGCGTTGAAGACCACGTCGCGCAGCCCGTCGCGGCCGAACCGGTGCGCTACGAGGTGCGCGACACCGGTGTCGCGGTGTTGACGCTCAACCGGCCCGAGCGGATGAACGGTTGGGGCGGCGGTCTGGCCACCACGTTCTACTCCCGGATCGACGACGCGGAGGCCGACCCCGACGTGCGCGCGATCGTCGTCACCGGCAGCGGCCGGGCGTTCTGCGCGGGAGCCGACATGGGCGATCTGACCGCGATCAGCGCCGCAACCGTCGACGCCGCAGCTGACACCGACGTCGCGAAGCTCGTCGGCGCGCGCCATCCGCACTTCCTGATGACGATGCGCAAGCCCGTCGTCGCGGCCATCAACGGTGCGTGCGCGGGAATGGGGCTGACGCTGGCGTTGGCATGCGACGTGCGGTTCGCCGCCGACGGCGCCAAGTTCACCACCTCGTTCGCCCGGCGCGGCCTGATCGCCGAATACGGGATCTCCTGGATACTTCCGCGCATCGTCGGCACCGGCGTGGCGATGGACCTGCTGCTGTCGGGACGGGTGTTGTTCGCCGACGAAGCCGCACGCCTCGGGCTCGTCAACGAGGTCGTACCCGTCGAGGACCTCTTGGCGCGCGCGGTCGGCTACGCGGAGGACATTGCCGCCAACTGCGCCCCGAGTTCGCTGGCGGTGATCAAACAACAGGTGTACGCAGACACTATGCGCACCGTCTTCGAGGCAAGCGACCACGCGGAAACCCTGATGCACGAGTCGATGCAGCGGCCCGATTTCATCGAAGGCATCACGAGCTTCTTCGAGAAACGCCCACCCAACTTTCCGCCACTGAAGGGAGAGGGACAATGACCCTGGACTATCGGGCGATCGACGTCGACAACCACTACTACGAACCGTTGGACTCGTTCACCCGGCATCTGCCCAAGGAGTTCAAACGCCGTGGGGTGCAGATGCTTAAAGAAGGCAAGCGCACCTTCGCAGTGATCGGCGACCGGGTCAACCACTTCATCCCGAACCCGACGTTTGATCCGATCATCGAGCCGGGCTGTCTGGACTTGCTGTTCCGGGGGGAGATCCCCGAGGGCGTGGACCCCGCGTCGCTGATGAAGGTGGACAGGCTGGAGGACCATCCCGAGTACCAGAACCGCGACGCCAGGGCGAAGATCCTCGACAAGCAGAACCTGGAGACGGTGTTCATGCTCCCGACGTTCGCGTGCGGTGTCGAGGAGGCGCTCAAACACGATATCGAGGCGACGATGGCTTCGGTGCACGCGTTCAACCTCTGGCTCGACGAGGACTGGGGGTTCGACCGGCCCGACGGCCGGTTCCTGTCGGCGCCGATCATCTCGCTGGCCGACCCCGAAAAGGCCGTCGAAGAGGTCGAGTTCGTGCTGGAGCGTGGCGCCAAGATCGTGTGCGTGCGACCGGCGCCGGTGCCCGGTGTGGTCAAGCCGCGGTCACTGGGCGATCCGGTGCACGACCCGGTGTGGGCGCGGTTGGCCGAAGCCGGTGTTCCGGTGGTCTTTCACCTGTCCGACAGCGGATACCTCGCGATCGCCGCGTTGTGGGGCGGCAAGGCGACGTTCGAAGGCTTCGGAAAGAAAGATCCGCTGGATCAGGTCCTGCTCGACGACCGTGCGATCCACGACTCGATGGCGTCGATGATCGTGCATCAGGTATTCACCCGGCATCCCAAGCTGAAGGTCGCCAGCATCGAAAACGGTTCCTACTTCGTCTACCGCTTGATCAAGCGGCTGAAGAAGGCGGCCAACACCGCGCCGTACCACTTCAAGGAAGACCCGGTCGAGCAGCTGCGCAACAACGTCTGGATCGCGCCGTACTACGAGGACGACGTGAAACTACTCGCCGAGACCATCGGAGTGGACAAGATCCTGTTCGGATCGGACTGGCCGCACGGTGAGGGGCTGGCCGATCCCATGGCGTTCACCGCCGACATCCCGCAGTTCCCGGAATTCAGCGCCGAAGACACCCGAAAGGTGATGCGCGACAACGCACTCGAACTGCTCGGCGCGAACGTCCGGGCCGGCGTCTAGAACATGGCGGAGTGGACGATCGGCGCGGTGCTCGACGCCATCGCCGAGACCGTACCCGACCGGGTGATGACGGTCTGCGGTGCTCGCCGCAGCACGTTCGCAGAGTCCGCGCAGCGCACCCGTCGGCTCGCGAACTACCTTGCCGGACAAGGGCTCGGTGCCCACCGCGAGCGCGACGAACTGCAGAACTGGGAATGCGGACAGGACCGTGTCGCGCTGCTGATGCACAACGACCTGTATCCCGACATGGTGATCGGTTGCCTCAAGGCGCGCACGGTGCCGGTGAACGTCAACTACAACTACGCTGCGCGCGAGGTCGCCGAACTCCTCGACTACCTTCGCCCGAGCGCGGTCATCTACCACCAGTCCCTCGGGCCGAAGTTCGCCGACGTGCTACCGCCGGACTCGGCGAGACTGCTGATCGCGATCGATGACGGCGGCAACGCCGCGCCGTTGCTCGGTGCGGTGCGGCTGGAAGATGCGCTGGCGCAAGGAGATAGCGATCGGCCGATCGCACCGTCGCCGGACGACGTGTTGATGGTGTGTACCGGCGGCACCACCGGCAGGCCAAAGGGGGTGATGTGGCGGCAGAGCGACACCTATGTCATCTCGATGAACGGCGCCGACCACCAGTCCGTCGACGAGATACACGACAAGGTCCGCCACGGCGGGCAACCCTGGT
Organism: Mycolicibacterium holsaticum DSM 44478 = JCM 12374; assembly: GCF_019645835.1. Classification (NCBI taxonomy): domain Bacteria; kingdom Bacillati; phylum Actinomycetota; class Actinomycetes; order Mycobacteriales; family Mycobacteriaceae; genus Mycobacterium; species Mycolicibacterium holsaticum. The sequence continues at coordinate 3,685,423 of NZ_CP080998.1, read as the reverse complement.
TCGCGGTGTCGCCGCTGATGCACGCCGCAGGCATGTGGACCGCCTTCGCGGGCCTACTCAGCGGGCTGCCGGTCGTGCTGTACGACCGGACGAAGTTCGACCCTCGCGCGGTGTTGGAGACCGCCGAGCGCGAGAAGGTCGGCATGATGACGATGGTCGGCGACGCCTACGCCGGCCCGCTGGTGGAAGAACTTCGGCGGGGCTCCTACGATCTGGCATCGATGTTCGCCATCGGAACCGGGGGAGCGGCGACCAACCCCAAACATCAACGGGCGCTGCTGGATCTGCTGCCTCAGATCACGCTGATCAACGGCTACGGCTCCTCGGAGACCGGCAACGTGGGTTTCGGCCGCAGCCAGCGCGGCGAGCACAAGGACACGTTCGAACTCCGCGAAGGAGCGTTGGTCCTCGCCGAGGATTACCGCCGGTTTCTGCAGGCCGGTGACGAAGAGGTCGGGTTCGTCGCTCGCGGTGGGCGGATCCCACTGGGCTACTTCGACGACGAGGAGGCCACCCGCAGAACCTTTCCCGTCGTCGACGGAAAACGGGTGGTGATCTCCGGGGACCGGGGCTCGCTGGCCGACGACGGCACCCTCGAGCTGTTCGGCCGCGATTCGCTGGTCGTCAACACCGGCGGGGAAAAGGTATTCGTCGAAGAGGTCGAGGAAGTCCTGCGTGCGCACGCCTGCGTCGCCGACGCGCTGGTGGTGGGGCGCCCGAGTGAACGGTGGGGCGAAGAAGTCGTGGCGCTGATCGCACTGCACGATGACGCCGAGGCCACCGCACTTCACGACCACTGCACCTCGCAACTCGCACGGTTCAAAGCGCCGAAGGAGTTCATCTTTGTCGAGCAGGTCCGACGTCTTGGCAACGGCAAGCCGGACTACCGGTGGGCGAAAGCCACGGCACAGCAGGTGAAGGCATGAGCCGCAAAGCGATCGACTGCCTTGTCAACGTGCACTTCGGGGAGACCCAGCAGCAGCCGACCTGGATGCTCAAAGTGCGCGACGACTACTTCAAGGGGCCGGCGTCGATGTTCGCCCCCGTCGAATTGTCGGAGCTGATCGACGAGATGGACGAGCAGGGCGTGCAAAAGGCGATCCTGATGGACAGCCTGGCCAAGCCGTCGACCACGGCGCGCAAGTTCGTTGAGGCCCAACCCGACCGGTTCGCGCTGGCGATGGGCGGGGTCAACCTGCTGCGGCCGATCCCGTCGCTGAAAGAGCTCACGGCGGTGGTCAAGGATCTGCCCGTCGCCTACACCGCTGTGGGACCGAGCTTTTGGGGTGACGGCCAGTATCCGCCCAGCGATGCGGTCTACTACCCGCTGTACACCAAATGCGCCGAGCTCGAGCTGCCGTTGTGCATCAACACCGGTATTCCCGGCCCGCCCATCCCGGGTGAGGTGCAGAACCCCATCCACCTCGACCGGGTGTGCGTGCGGTTTCCGGAACTGAAACTGTGCATGATCCACGGCGCCGACCCGTGGTGGGACATCGCGATCCGGTTGTTGATCAAGTACCAGAACCTGCGGCTGATGACCTCGGCGTGGTCACCCAAGCGGCTGCCCGACAGCCTTCTGCACTACATGCGGACCCGCGGTCCCGACAAGGTGATCTACGCGTCGGACTGGCCGGTGCTCAAGATGCGCCGCCTGGTCCCCGAGGCGTTGGCGCTCGACCTGCCCGCCGAGGTGCTCGACAAGTACCTCTATCACAATGCTCAGGAATTCTTCTTCGGACAGGAGAGCTGACGATGGACCGCTATGAACTACGCAGGCTCGATTACAGCCTCTCCGAGGACCACCAGGCTTTGCAGGCGGCGTACCGGGACTTCTTCAAGACCCACTGCTCGATCGAAACGGTCTGGGCCGCTGAGGTGTCCGGGTTCGACAAAAGCCTGTGGGAACGGTTGTGCGCCATGGGGGCGACCACGATGGCGCTGCCGGAGACATCGGGCGGGGACGGCGCGACGCTGGTCGACTTGACGCTGGTGGCCGAGGAGATCGGCCGCTCGCTGGCGCCGGTGCCGTGGATCGACCACGTGTGCGCGGCCCGGTTGCTCGGTCGGCTGGATGCGCTGGAGCCCGACATCCTCAACGGCACCCAGGTGGTTGGGCTGGATACCCAGCACGACAGCACGTCCGGGACGCGGCTGGTGCCAAGCGGTTCGGTCGCCGACCACGTCATCGTGCGGGACGGAAGCGACATCGTCCGGCTCACCTTCGCCACCCGACCGGCCAAGGTCGACAACATCGGCCGGCTCCCGATGGCCTGGGTCGATTCCGCGGCCGCCGATGACCGTGCGGTTCTGGCCAGCGGCGCCGACGCGCTGGCGGCCTACCAGCGCGCCCTCGATGAATGGCGGCTGCTGTCCGGTGCCGCGCTGGTGGGCCTCGTCGAGGAGACGATGACCATCGCGGCGGAGTTCGCCAAGACCCGGTACACGCTGGGCGTGCCGATCTCCACCCTGCAGGCCATCTCGCATCCGCTGGCCAACATCGCGATCACCGTCCAGGGCGGGCGCAACCTGGCCCGCCGGGCAGCCTGGTTCCTCGACAACGAACCACACGAGCGCCCGGAGTTGGCGCCGTCGGTGTTCGTGTTCATGGCCGAGGAGGCCGCCAAGGCGGCCACCATGGCGGTGCATGTCCAAGGCGGGCTGGGGGTTTCGGCCGAGGCGGCCGCAACGGCGTATCTGGTCCGGGCCCGCGGCTGGTCGCTGGCGGGCGGTGACCCCGGCGTCACCGCCAAATACATCGCCGAAATCGTCGCGGCGCGCGAGAGCAGGGAGGCCAATTAATGGATTTCTCTCGGGTTCAGCTGACCGATGACGAGCAGGCATTCCGCGACGAGGCGCGCGCCTTCCTCAAGGAGATCGTCACCGAGGACGTCATCCGGCGTGACCGCGAAACCGGCGACAACTTCGACGAGGGCGTGCACCTGGCGCTGGGTGCCGCGGGTTATCTTGCCCGCGAATGGAAGCCGGAGTCCGAAGGCGGCTTCGACCGGGTCCGGCGGCGTATCTGGGAGCTGGAGAAGCGGCGGGCCCATGTGCCGTGGGTGACGTCGGGCACGACGTCGATGATCGCGCGGTCGGTGGAGAAGTTCGGGTCACCCGAACTGAAAGCCGAGGTGATGCCGGGGGTGTTCAGCGGGCATGTGCGGCTGTGCCTGGGCTACACCGAACCCGAGGGCGGCTCGGACGTCGCGACCTGCAAAACCCGCGCGGTGCGCGACGGCGAGGGCTGGATCATCAATGGGTCCAAAATGTTCACCACCGGCGCCCACAACTGTCAGTACGTCTTCCTGATCACCAACACCGACCCCGACGCGCCGAAACACAAGAGCCTCACCATGTTCCTGGTACCGCTCGATTCGCCGGGAATCGAGATCCAGGGCATCCGCACCGTCGACGGCGACCGAACGAACATCGTCTACTACAGCGATGTGCGTGTCGACGACAAGTACCGCCTCGGCGAGGTGAACGGTGGTTGGACGGTGGTGCGCGAGCCGCTCAACGTCGAGCACGGAGCTGTGGAAGCCGCGGCCGATGGCCTTCAGGATGTGTCGATCATGATGCACCAAGCCGGGTTCATGGCCGCCGCCGTCGACGAGGCGGCCGCCAAGGTGGCCGAGGAGGATCCCAACGGCCGCCGTCTGCTCGACGACGGATCAGTGGCCTATCGGCTGGGCCGCAGCATCGCGCGGATGGAGGCGTCGCTGTCGGCGCCGAGCATCTTCGGCCGGGTGGCACTCGCCCAGACGATGCGGGACATCTCACCGGATCTGATGGACATCCTCGGGACCGCGGCAGCTCTGCCCCTCGGCACCGACGGCGCCGCCGACGACGGTGCAGCCGAGTACGTCTACCGGTTCGCGCCGTTGGTCGGCATCTACGGCGGCACGCTGGAGGTGTTCCGCAACATGATCGCGCAGTACGTGCTTGGGCTCGGAAAACCCGTGTACGCTGCGGCCAAATAGCCACTCCTTTGCGCGAGCGTGCGTGTCAGCGGGCGACACGCCGAGAAATATCGCGACTTTGCGCACGCTCGCCGGACGCCTCGGGGAAAGGGACGTATGAAGAATTCACCGGGAGGCACCAGCCGTCGGGCGCTGGTGATGGGCGCCAGCGGCTTTGTCGGATCGCACGTCGTGCGCAAGCTCGTCGAGCGTGGCGACGACGTACGGGTGTTCCTGCGCAAGACCAGCTCGACGGTGGCCATCGACGACCTCGACGTCGAACGCTGCTACGGCGACCTCTATGACGAGGCGGCGCTGCGCGCGGCGATGGCCGACCGCGACGTGGTGTATTACTGCATCGTCGACACCCGCTTCTACCTGCGTGACCCCGCACCGCTGTTCGAGACCAACGTCACGAGCCTGCAACGCGTGCTCGATGTCGCCTCAGACGCCGATCTGCATCGGTTCGTCTTCTGCAGCACCATCGGAACCATCGCGCTCGGCAACCCCGCCACCGAGGACGATCCGTTCAACTGGCACGGCAAGGGCGGGGCCTACATCGAATCCCGGCGGACGGCCGAAGACATGGTGTTGCAGTACGCCACCGACGGCAAGGTGCCCGCGGTCGCGATGTGTGTTTCCAACCCGTACGGGCCGCGCGACTGGCAGCCCAGCCAGGGCATGATGGTGAAATACGCTGCGCTGGGCAAGATCCCGATGTACGTCAACGGGGTGTCGACCGAAGTGGTCGGTATCGAGGACGTCGCCGACGCATTCCTGCTCGCGGGGGAGCGCGGACGAATCGGCGAGCGCTACATCATCTCGCAGACATACATGTCGATGCGGGAGCTGCTCCATACCGCGGCGACGGCGGTGGGAGCCAAACCACCGAGGTTCGGCGTCCCACTTCTGGCGATGTACACCGTGGGGTTCATCGCCGGTGTCATGTCCAGACTGCTGCGGCGTGACCTGCCGATGAACGTGACCGGGGTGCGCCTGCTCCACACCACCTCGCCCGCCGACCACAGCAAGGCGAGACGCGAGTTGGGCTGGCAGCCGCGGCCGGCCACCGAGTCGATTCGGCGGGCAGCGCAGTTCCATATCGAACGCGAAAACGGAACGTACGCCGCATGAGCGCCGAAGCGCTGCTCGACATCGAAGCGATCAAGCAGCTGAAGGCGCGCTACTGCCGGCATCTGGACACAAAGGACTGGGCGGCGTGGCGTGGCCTGTTCGCCGACGACTTCATCAGCGACACCTCCGCGGCCGGTGGCAAGGTAATCGAGGGCGCCGACGAGTTCGTCACGTTCACCCGCAAGAGCCTGCGCAACCAGGCCACCGTCCACCAGGTGCACGCACCGGAGATCGAGTTGGTCACAGCGACGACGGCGCGCGGGGTGTGGGCGTTGGAGGATGTGGTCCGGTTGGGTCCCGGCGTGAACCTGCGTGGGTATGGGCACTACCACGAAACGTACGAGAAGGTCGACGGGCAGTGGCATTTCAAGACGTCCACTTTGACCCGGCTTCGCGAGGACGTGTTCAACGGCCTTGTCTCGGTGTACATCTCCGATCGGATGCGCCGGGCCATCGGCAAGGTGGCGCGCCGCGCGCTGAAATGATCAGCGGCGCCTCAAGACCGGATGAACTCGAGTAGGTCGGCGTTGATCGTGTCGGCGTGGGTGACGAACGCGCCGTGCGGGTAGCCCGGGTAGGTCTTCAGCGTTCCGTTGGGCAGCAGCTCTGCCGACAACGGCCCGGAGTTCGCATAGGGCACGATCTGGTCGTCCTCGCCGTGCATCACCAAGACGGGGATAGTGATCTGCTTGAGATCCTCGGTGAAGTCGGTCTGCGAGAACGCCACGATGCCGTCATAATGCGCCTTGGCGCCGCCCATCATGCCCTGGCGCCACCAGTTCTCGACGATGGCCTCGGACGGCTCCACGCCGGGGCGGTTGTATCCGTAGAACGGCCCGGACGGTAACGCGCGGTAGAACTCCGAGCGGTTCGCCGCCAATTGGGCCTGCAGGTCGTCGAACACAGACTTCGGCAGCCCGCCCGGGTTGGCCTCGGTCTGCACCATCAGTGGTGGCACCGAGCTGATGAGCACCGCCTTGGCGGCGCGTTCTTGGCCGTGCCGGGCGAGGTAGCGGGTCACCTCGCCGCCGCCGGTGGAGTGCCCGATGTGCACCGCGTCGTGCAGGTCGAGGTGTTCGACCACGGCCGCGAGATCGTCGGCGTAATGGTCCATGTCGTGTCCGTCGTCGACCTGAGCCGAGCGGCCGTGCCCGCGGCGGTCGTGGGCGACGACGCGGTAGCCGTGCTGCAGAAAGAACAGCATCTGGATATCCCAGTCGTCAGCCGACAACGGCCAACCGTGGCTGAACACGATCGGCTGACCCGAACCCCAGTCCTTGTAGAAGATCTCGACGCCGTCGCTCGTGGTGATGGTCGGCATGTGTGCGCCCTTCCTCAGGTGGTCCGGGCAGAAGTCTGCCACGCCACGGACCGCGGCGCGCGAGAACGTCTCGTGGCGCGCGACGAAACGCGAGCGATCAGGTCGTGAGGATTGTGGCCGCCGCGGTACCGGGCGCGCCATAAAGCTGAGCGAACCCGACCTTCGGCTCGCCGGGCACCTGGCGCTCACCGGCCTCACCGCGTAGTTGGCGCACCAACTCGTGGATCTGGCGCAGGCCCGACGCCCCGATCGGCTCACCGTTGGCGATCAGCCCGCCGTCGGTGTTGATCGGCATCGCGCCGCCGATCTCGGTGGCCCCCTCGGCCAGCAGCTTTTCCTGCTCACCGTCGGCGCAGAAGCCGCACTCGGCCATGTGGATGATCTCCGCGCCGGCGTCGGTGTCCTGCAGTTGGATGACGTCGACGTCGCGCGGTGCGACACCGGCTTTCTCAAACGCGGCGCGCGCTGCGTACACGGTCGGTGCGACGTCCTCGTCGACCGGTGCGAACGTGGTGTTGACCTCGTAGGCGCCGTAGCGGCGGGTTCGCACCTCGACGGCGCGCAGGTACACCGGTTTGGACGTGTACCGCTCGGCGATGTCGGCGCGGCACATGACGACGGCTGCCGCTCCTTCGTCGGGCGCGCAGAACATGTACTGGGTCAGGGGATAGTTCAACATCGCCGAGTTGAGAATCTGGTCTTCGGGTATCGGCTTGCGGCGGAACGCGTTCGGGTTGCGTTCGCCGTTGCGAAAGTTCTTGGCGGCCACCTTGGCCAGCGTCGCCTGGCTGATGTTGTGGTCGTGCAGATACTTGTTGGCTTTCATGCCGAAGAACTGGGTGGTGAGGTATTGGCCGTTCTCGGCGTACCAGCTCGGCATACCGACGAGGGCGGGATCCTCGGTGAACGCCCCGCGCGGATGCTTGTCCAAACCGATCGCGATCCCGAGGTCGTAGTCGCCCAAGCGGATTCCGTCGGCACACGCCTTGGCGGCACTGGCGGCCGTCGCGCACGCGTTGAACACGTTGGTGAATGGAATGCCCGACAGCCCCACCATGCCGACGATCGCGTCGGGGTTGGCCACCGTCCAGCTGCCGCCCGTGGCGAACTGGATGTCCTTCCATTGCACGCCCGCATCATCGACGGCGGCGAAGATCGCATCGACACCCATCTCCATGGCGGACTTGCCCTCGAACCGGCCGAACGGGTGTAGGCCCACCCCGATGATCGCGACATCGTTGGACATGTGGGGTTCCTCCGTTGGTCCGCGGCTGGCAGGTCATACCAACGGTAAAGATTACAGTATCCCCAGTGGTTCGGTGTCAGCCCGACGCCGCGTGCGGGGCGCCGATACCCGGGTCGATCCGCACCGGTCCTGCCGCGGTCGGCACGATCGGGAAGTCGAAGATCGCGGTGGGCAGGTACACCGTGGCGCACGAGTTCGGGATGTCGACCACACCCGAGAAGCGGCCCTCGATGGGGGCCGCGCCCAGCAACAGGAACGCTTGTTCGGGGCTGTAGCCGAACTTGGTGAGGTAGTTGATCGCGTGCAGGCATGCGCGTTGGTAGGCCAGCTGCGAATCGAGATAGCGCTGTTCGCCCTGGAGCGTCACCGAGGTGCCGGAGAACGACAACCATTCTGAGTACTGGGGCGGGGTGTTGCCCGGCATGAAGATCGGATGCTCGCTGACCCCGTACGTCTCCATCCCGCCGGGGATCACATCGACGCGCAGGTCGAGGAAGCCGCCCATCTCGATGGCGCCGCAGAACGTGATCTCGCCGTCGCCCTGTGAGAAGTGCAGATCGCCGACCGAGAGATGGCCGCCGTCGACGAACACCGGGAAGAAGACACGGCTGCCCCTGGTGAGGTTCTTGATGTCCATGTTGCCGCCGTTCTCTCGCGGCGGCGCGGTGCGCGCGGCTTCGGCGGCGACTCGGTCGAACGCGTCGCCGGTGAGGGTGCCGAGCACCGCATTGGTGGGTTCCGGCGGAAGGGCCAACGGCGGCAACCGGTCTGGGTCGGTGGCGATCAGCGCGGCCTCACGGGTGTTCCACTTTCCGAGCAGTTCCGGTGACGGTGCCGTACCCATCAGGCCGGGGTGGGTGATGCCGGTGAACTCGACTCCCGGCACGTGGCGTGAGGTCGCCTTTTCGCCGGAGAAGTCCCACACCGCCTTGTAGGCGTCCGGGAACTGATCGACGAGGAAGCTGCCGCCGTTGGTCCTGGCGAAGATACCGGTGTATCCCCAGCCCTGGCCGGCCAACGGTCCGGAGTCTTCCTGCGGAATGGGGCCGACGTCGAGGATGTCGACGATGAGCAGGTCTCCGGCTTTCACGCCTTCGACGGCGATCGGGCCTGCCAACGGATGCACTTTGCTCATCGGTGCGTTGAGGATGTCCTCGGCGGAGTCGTCATTCTTGATATCTCCGTCGAACCACTCGCGGCAGTGCACGCGAAACTCGTCGCCTTTCTTCACCGTCACCGCCGCGGGGATGTCGGGATGCCACCGATTGTGGCCGGTTACCTGCTGGTCGGTGAACTTCTTGGTCGAGTCGAGGGGGAACACCAGTTCGGGCATGAGAGGTCCTTCAGGGTCGTGGGAGCTTGCGGTGAAGTGGGTTGGTGGTGATCTTTTGCCGTCGCGGCGCCGGCGGCGGGGCGGTGACCACCGCCGGCTGGTCAGCCGTAGCGCGGGTGGCGTCGTGCAGTGCCATCGCGGTGCTGCCGGCGCGCCCGAGGCGGGGGGACGCGATTGTTCTTCGCGCCTCACCCATGCATTGCGGACATTCGACGACGTCGGGTCGGGACAGCATCGAATGCATCTTTTCGACGGTGCCGCAACAAGATTCGCACCGGTAAACGTAGAGAACCATCCAACTCCTCACCCTGGATCGACACGGCGCCGGACGAAGACGCGACGGTGCCGTCCCTGATGGTGGTTCCCGGGTAGCGGCGGACTAAACCCCTGGCCAGCAGGATCCACCGCCGAAAGCGGAGTGGGACTGTAACTCTTACAGTAACGTCATTAGCCGTGTCGCCGCTGATTGAGCACAAGCCGACGTTCTGCCGCATCTGTGAACCGTTGTGCGGGATGATCGCGACGGTCGAAGACGGCCGCCTGACGGCGCTGCGCCCGGATAAAGACCACCCGCTGTCGGCCGGGTTCGCCTGCCAGAAGGGCATCGCGTTCACCGAGGTCGTCAACGATCCGGATCGGGTGACCAGGCCGCTGCGCCGCGGGCCGACCGGCTTCGAAGCGGTCACCTGGGACGAGGCGATGAACGACATCGCGAACCGATTGTCATCGATCCTGCGTCGACGCGGGTCGGGTGCGGTCGGCTGGTACATGGGCAACCCCGGGGCGTTCAGCTATGCGCACACCTTCGCGGCGCTGCTTTTCACCAAGGGCCTCGGCCGCCACGCCCACTACTTCACGGCGTCGTCGCAGGACACCAACAGCAGGCTCATCGCGAGCCAGTTGCTTTATGGCGTGCCGACCTCCGTGCCGATCCCGGATCTGACGAGAACCGACCTGCTTGTCATGATGGGCGCCAATCCGCTTGTGTCCCACGGCAGTTTCCTGACCGCGCCACGGATCAAGGACCGCATGCATGACATCGTCAAACGCGGTGGGCGCGTGGTGATCGTCGACCCGCGGCGCAGCGAGACCGCGGCCGCATTCGAATGGCTCGGCATCGTCCCCGATACCGACGCGTTGTTGCTGCTGTCGTTGCTGCACGTGATGTTCGGCGACGGCCTTGTCGACATCACCGCGGTCAAACGGCAGGCCGACGGGGTGGACTGGCTGCAGGAGATGTGTCGGCCCTTCACCCCGGAATCCACGGCGAGCCAGACCGGTATCGCCGCGGACAGCGTGCGCGCGTTGGCGCGCGACCTGGTGAACACGCGACGTGCTGCCGTCTACGGCAGGCTCGGCACCTGTGTAGGCACACACGGCACGCTGACCACCTTTCTGATCGACGCGGTGAACCTGGTGGCAGGCAACCTGGATGTGCCGGGCGGATCGGTGTTCAGCTCGATGCACACGGTCGGGCAGAGGTGGCAGAACGTCGCGATGGGTGCCATCATGCGGCGGTCCTATCGGACCAAGCGATCGCGGATCAGCGGGACGCCGAACGCGATCGGCTCCGAGCCCGCGGCGCTGATCGCCAAGGAGATCACGACGCCGGGTGACCGCCAGATCCGGGCGATGTTCGTATCGGCCGGTAATCCCGTGCTGTCGGTTCCCAACGGCGAGGAACTCGAGGCGGCCTTCGGTGAACTGGAGTTGTCAGTCGCGCTCGACTTCTATCTCACCGAGACCAGCGCGCACTGCGACTACATCCTGCCCGTGCCGACGATGTACGAACGCGACGACTTTCCGTATACCTTCCAAGCGTTTCAGGCCACGCCGTTTCGTCAGGCGACGGCGGCCGTGCTGGCGCCGGTGGGGGAGGCCCGTGGGGAGTGGGACATCGCCGAGGAACTCGCGCGGCGGCTGAGCCGTCGGGTGCCCGCCTTCGCGGTGTTCACCGGTGTGCAGAAGATGCTGCGCCGGCTGGGTTTCGAGGGGTTGCCGCGGACGATCGTCGACGGGCTTGTGCGCATGTCGGAGGGCGGGGATTGGTTCGGGCTGCGCCGCGGCGGGCTGACGATGCGACGGCTGATCGAGGACCATCCGCACGGTGTCGTGCTCTCACCCCACGTGCGCACGGGTGTGCTGCGCACGGCCGTCGGTTATCTGTCGCGCCGGGTGCGGTTGCCCCACCCCGGGATCGCAGCCGAGGTGGCCAAGTTGCCGCACCGCGCAGTCCCTGATGGTTATCCGCTGCGGATGATCGGTTTGCGCGAGCCCCGTTCGGAGAACTCGTGGATGCACAACTCACCGCTGTTGATGCGTGGTGACCGTCGCCAGCACGCGCTGATGCACGTCGATGACGCGGCCGAGCAGGACATCTCGGACGGCGACGAGGTGCGGATCAGCTCGCCCTACGGCGATATCACCGTGCCGGTGCTGACAACGAAGGATCTCATCGCCGGGGTGGTCGCGGTACCCCACGGCTGGGGGCACAAGGGAACCGGGGGCTGGCGGCTGGCCAACGGTGCCGGAGGGGCCAACGTCAACCAGCTGACGTCGAGTGACCCCGACGATGTGGAGTCGCTGTCGGGTATGGCGTGGCTGACCGGTGTGCCGGTGCGGGTACAGGCTGTTTAGGCGACAGCCAGCACACATTGCTCGAACAGGGCGGCACCCCGCGGAGGTCCGCCGGTCGCAGCGAAACCCTCTGCAACGAGTCTGGCGCCCTCGGTCATGGTCATCGCTTCACGAACTTTCGCCGACAACCGCAGCACTGACAACTTCTTGGCCGGCAATTGCGTGCCGCATCGAGCGACTTCCACCCGCCGAGCGACCTCGAACTGATCTCGTCCATACGGCACGACGCACACCGGGACCCCATGGTTGAGGGCCTTCTGCGTCACTCCCATTCCCCCATGGGTCACCGCGCACACCACCGATCTGCCGAGTACCAAGCTATGAGGGATGTACCGACACAGAGTTGCGTTCGCTGGTGCGTCCAAACCGGCTGGCTCACCGGCGGGAATAGTCGCCACCACGTGAACTGGCTGGTCGGCAAGTGCGGCCATCGCGGTCGAGATGAGGTCGGCATCGTCTTGCTTCTCTGAAGAGGTCGAGACGAGCACAATCGGTCGCTCGATAGTCGACAGCCATTCGGGAACGACATCGGCGCCGGGGTCGACGATGCACGGCCCGATCATGTGCACCGTTGGCCCCCAGTCGGTTTGGCGGTACTGGAACGGTTTTCCGCTGGCGATCAGTATCATCGGTGCTCCGCGCAGAAACTCGTCCATCGATCTGACTGGTGCCAAGCCCACTCTTGCTCGCACTGCGTTCAGCGGTGCTCGCCCAACCCGTTCGAGGGGAGCCAGCAGTGCCGCCGTCGCCGCGGCATCCCGAGCCCGGCCGAGCGCTCCCGGCAACGGTCGAAGGCCCAGGCCGAACGGCGGCACCCCGGGTGAGCGAAGCAGCGGGGTGTACGGACAGAAGGTCGCCCAAGGCGTGTCGCCCGCCTCGGCGGCGCAGAGGGCACCCCAGCAGTTCACATCGAGGAGCAAAGCGTCCGGCCTTACCCGAGATTGCGCGGCGGCGAGATCATCGATCTCGCGTTCGGCGCGTCTGCCGAAAACGGATGCAGAGATCCTCAGTGCGGCGATCGGGTTTGATCCCTGCCAATCATCTTGGGTGATCGCTTCGATTCCGGGATCGATCGCTTCTGTCGCGAACCCCAGCGACCGCCCTGCTTCGACGCCGGCCGAGAGTGTGCGCAGGTGGATTGTGTGCCCGCGGCTGGCAAGCTCGGACAGGACCGCGCTCATCGGAAAAAGGTGGCCGAGGGCAGGTGAGGTGTACGCGAGAATCGTTGCCACCGTTACTCCTGGTGTTCGGGCCAGCGCCGAGTGGCCATCTGCCGCGCCTCGTCGATCCGACCGCGGGCGTTGAGCCTTTCGCATAGCGCAAGGTACTGGTCGGCAATTTCGCTGTACCCTGCGTGGTCGCCCTCCGCCTCGGCCAACAGCGCCCGCGACCGCAGCCACCACAGATCCATCGCCGGTATATCGGGATGGCGGGCGAGGGGATTGACGATGATGCGTTGTGCCTCAGCGAGGTCGTCTGACCCGGACCTCTCGACGAGTAGTTCGACGAGGGCCTCGCCCGCGCGACTGGCGAGAAGACGAATACCCCGCGTCGTATGCACTCTGAAGCAGTCACGCAACTCGATGATGGCCTCATCTCGGCGCCCTTTGGATGCGGCGTCCACGGCGAGATCCGCCGCGACGGCTGGCAGCGCGGCAGCGAACAGACTGTACTTACACATTTTTTCGCGAGCGCTTTGCAGCTGTCCGATGGCTTCGGCGCGGTCGGAAGCGTCGGTGCGCAGCAAGGCGACACCCGTAGACCACTGTGCGGCGACGATGCAGAATCGGTCACCAAATGACTCAGCGCGCGTCACGTTTTCACGCATATCGCCGATAATTTCGGTCGGTCTCAACATTCCGACTGCTGCCAACACACCCCAGTACGCCCACACAATTGCCTGGCTGGCGGGCGGTAGGTTCTTCGCCTTCTCGTAGCTTTCCAGCATGTGGCGGCGGCCGTTCTCATGGTCTCCGGTCAAATACTCGATTACACCGCGGAGCGCAGAACTCAAGGAAAGCTCCATGGTCGCCACATGCTCAAGGACAGACGTGATCTGGTCGATCGTCTCCAGCGCCGCATCGAAATCGCAATTTGCCATCCGCGCGTACGCAATCGCGAACAGGATGACGCCGGCCGTCTCGGTATCGCAGTCGAGCTGGTGGACGATCCCATTCAATTCCTCTGCGAGCTCCGCCGCTTCGGGCACACGAATGTCGTTGTTGGTCAGCGAGATGACCCGGCCGGCTATCGCAACCGCAAGCGACGTCATATCGCCGGCCTGTGACGCCATAGCTCGGAACTCTTGGAACTGCTCGTCGGCATCGGCGTCGTGGCCGACGAAAACCGCCTTCGAGATGAGCATCGTCCGCGGCGCGATTCGCATCGCGGCGATGTCGTCATGGTCGTCGGGCAGCTGATCGGCGATGCGTCGGGCGCTTTCCCAACGGGTGCGAGCTGCTTGAAGGTCGCGCAGCGCAAGCCATTCAGCTGCGCGCATATGCCAGTGGTATGCGTCGACCAGGTCACCCGCGGCCTCGTAATGTGTGGCGATGAGTTCCGCGTTCTCGTCGGCGGTTGCTGGGTCATGTCCCCTGGCAGCAGCGGCCAGTCGTCGGTGCGCCTGCGCGCGGGTAGCGGCCAACTGTGATTCATAGGCCACAGTGCGAACCAGCGGATGACGGAAGCAATATCGCTGGCTCGGAACGAATTCCGTCTGATCTATGAGCTCGGCCGACACCAGGTCGGCTAGCCGCGATGGCTGCGTGTCGGGCAGCAGGGTGCTCAATGCTTCCAAGTCGAACCCGGTACCGATCACCGCGGCCGCGTTCAGAATCGACTTCGCCTCGGCAGGCAGCCGATCGATGCGGGCGGCGAGAACAGCTTGAACGGTAGCCGGCACGCTGATTTCGCTGACGTCGTGAGCCAGCCGATAGTCGCCACGGCTTCCGGTCAGCACCCCGCTGCCCGCCAGATCGCGCACAATCTCCTCTGCGAAGAACGGGTTACCCAGCGCTGCCACCGCCACGCGGTCGGCGAGCGACTTGAGGGACGGGTCATCGCCGAGCAACTGCTCGACGAGGGACGCCGTCGTCGAACCCGTCAGTGGCGCAAGGGTGATTGCATGGCGTGCACTCTGGTGCAGCCCACCGTGGAACTCCGGTCGATGGGTGACGACGAACGTCGACGTCGTTACGTTGAGGGTGGCGACGAATTGAGAAAGCACTTCGTCACTTGGTGCATCTATCCAGTGGGCATCCTCGAGGATGAAGACTGTGCGCGTTGACCGTGTGAGCGCAGCCTGCGCCATCACTTCGACCAGTCTCCTGCGCCTGCCGTCAATCGTGGCTGGAAGCGGCTCGGCATCTGATTCGGCGATGCCCATCGCCTCGAACAGCATCTGAGCATCGGGCGATTGCGGCGGCAGAAGGCCGTCGTACTGCGCGGCCGTGACGTCTCTGGCGTCAGCGTCGCTGAGTCCTTCGACCGCGAACATTGCCCGTAGCATCCGCGAAAGCGCGTGAAAGGCCAGTGTTTTAGTGTGTGCTTCGCAACGGGCGGTAACGACGTCGACGCGTTCACCGGCTGCGATTGCTGCGAACTCGTCGACCAGCCGGCTTTTGCCGACCCCAGGATCACCGACGACCGCAACCAGGCCGCCCGTACTAGCGTTGAGAAACTTGCGCAGCCAGTCCAACTCGGCATCACGGCCCAACATCGCGCCTTCGTTGCGGCCCACGACCTTCTTAACGGACTCCACTGCTAGGAGCCGACGAGCCGGCGTCGGGCTGGCTTCGCCCTTGACCACGACCTCCTCGACCGGACCGAGGGTTGCGACGCTTTCGACGAGCGCAGCGGTGGCCTGCGAGCACAGCACCCCGCCTGCGGGCGCGGCGGCTTCCATGCGTTGTGCCATGCCGACGGGGTGACCCACAGCGGTATACCTGCCGGGGCCGGCCCCGATCTCACCCGCGATCACCTCACCCGAGTTCAGGCCGACGCGAAGCTGAAGGTCGATTCCGTCGCTGCGGCGGACCTCGTCGGCCAGGCAGTTGGTGTCCTGCTGTATCTCCAGCGCTGCGATGCAGGCGCGCAGCGCGTGATCCTCGAGCGCGAGGGGCGCACCGAAAAGGGCCATCAGGCCGTCTCCGGTGAACTTGTCGACTGTGCCCTGGTATCGCTGAATTATGGCGGCGGCCCGGTTGACCAACTCGTTCATGAGTTCTTGGAGCCGTTCCGGATCGAGGACCGAAGCAAGCTTCATCGACCCGACGACGTCAATGACCAGGACGGTGATTTGCTTACGCTCCCCGGGGGAAGCCGTCGGCGATATACGTGCGCCGCATTCATCGCAGAAGCGAGCGTTGATCCTGAGCTCGTTCCCGCATGTCCCACACCGATCGGTGGCCTCGGCCACCGGACCGACCATCACCCGGTTTCCTTCCCCGCCTGTGACCACCATGATTACTCAAGGCGGCATGTGCGGGTCGCGTTTTCCGCAGATAATGACCGCAGGTCATCGGCCCAATCCGACAGGTCCGGTCGCGGTAGCCAGTCAGGCGATGGCGCCGGCGTCCTTGAACTTGTCGATGCGATCCCAGTCCATGCCGATCTCCATCAGCACGGTCTCGGTGTGCTCGGAGGCCTGCGGTGCCCGGGTCGTTTCGAGGGGTTCGTGGTTGAACTGCACCGGACCGCGGACCACCTTGAACGGCTCACCGCCGTCGCCGGCCTCCACCTCGACGACCATGTCGTTGGCGACCGCCTGCTCGTCGCCGGCGAGGTCGATCAGGCTCTGGAACGGCGCCCACTGCCCCTTCATGGTCTTGAGGTGCTCGCGCCAGTAGTCGAACGGCTTGCTGCGGATCGAATCGGCGATGAGTTCGACTGCGGCGGCGGCGTTCTCGATCAACGGCATCACGTCGCTGAAGCGGGGATCGTCGGCCAGTTCGGGCAACCCGAGATGCTCGAACGCGTCGCGGATGTATCCGGTCGGGCTGACGATGCACAGGTTGATGGTGCCGCCGTCGGAGGTCAGATAGTTGCCCAGGAACGGGTTCACCGTCGGGGCGACCGAGTCGGGCATCAGCGACCGCATGGTCTCGCCGGTCTCCATGCCCTGTGTGACGCTGGCCCCGGCCGCCCACCACGCGGTGCTCAGCAGCGAAACGTCGAGTTCGACGGCCTCGCCGGTGCGTTCGCGGTGAAACAGCGCAGCCGAGATCCCGCCTGCGATGTTCATCCCGCCGATTGAGTCGCCGAACGCCGGAATCCCTTGCGACAGCGCGCCCCCGATCTCCTCAGGCGTCAACGCGTGTCCGACGCCGCTTCGGGTCCAGAAGGCCGTGCCGTCGAAACCGCCGACGTCACGTTCGGGTCCCTTGTCACCGTAGGCGCTGCCGCGCGCGTAGATGATGTTCGGGTTCACCGCACGGATGTGCTCGATGTCGAACTTGCGTTTCTGGCGCTGCGCGGGCAGGTAATTGGTCAGGAAGACATCGGCTGTCTTCGCGATCTCGTAGAGGACCTCCTGGCCCTCGGGCTTGGACACATCGATGCCCACACTGCGCTTGCCGCGGTTGGGATGCTCGATCAGTGGATGGCGGTTCGGATCCATCTGGAAGCCGCCCATGTTGATAAAGCCCCGCTGGGTGTCACCGCGCACCGGGTGCTCCACCTTGATGACGTCGGCGCCCCAGTCGGCGAGGATCGCGCCCGCCGCCGGAACGAACGTGAACTGTGCGACCTCGAGGACGCGAACGCCCTCCATCACCTTGATCAAATCGGCCCTCTCCGTACCCCAACAGCGGTTTTGAATTATCCTACTGTAATGTTTACCGTTGAGCGTCCCGCAGGCTGCGATTGTATGGGGTGCAGGTGAGCGACGCTGCCGAACCGGCCGACACCAGCGTCGACATCGGCCGCCGGGCAGCCGGTCGCGCCGAGAGTCGCATGCTCATCGACGGCGAACTGGTTGCGGCGGTATCCGGCGCGCAGTTCGAGAACATCAGTCCCGCAACCGGTTCGCTGCTCGGTTACACCGCCAGCGCGGATTCGCAGGATATGGAACGCGCGATCGGAGCCGCGCGACGGGCCTTCGACGACACCGACTGGTCGACCAACCGCGGATTGCGCAAGCGCTGCCTCGAGCAACTGCAGGCGGCGATCGAGGCCGAGAGAGACGACCTTGGCGAGGAATTGATCGCGGAGGTCGGCTGCCCGGTGGTGACGACGCAGTCCGCGCAGCTGGACTGGCCGTTGGCCGGGGCGCTGCGCTATCCCGCGGGGCTGATCGACACGTTCGAATGGGAGCGCCGGCTCGACGGCGGCGGGCTGTTCGGCGAGCGCAACGTGCGCACTGTCGTCAAGGAGCCGGTCGGGGTCGTCGGCGCGATCACCCCGTCGAACTTCCCGATCGAGGTCATCCTCAACAAACTCGGTCCCGCGCTGGCGACCGGAAACACCGTCGTGCTCAAACCCGATCCGAACACGCCGTGGAACGCCACCCGGCTCGGCCGGATCGTCGCCGAACGCACTGACATTCCCGCCGGCGTGCTCAACGTGGTACCGACCGTCTCCAACGACGTCGCCGGGTTGCTGGGCACCGACCCCCGTGTCGACATGATCTCGTTCACCGGGTCGACCGCGGTCGGGAAGCTGTTGATGCGCCAGGGCGCCGACACCATGAAGCGCATGTTCTTGGAACTCGGTGGAAAATCGGTCGCGATCGTGCTCGAGGACGCGAACCCCGCCGCGGTGGTCGGCGCGGCCGTGGGCGTGTGCGTGCACGCCGGGCAGGCCTGCGCGGCCACCACCCGCATGCTGGTGCACAAGTCGCTGTTCGACGACGCGGTCGCCAACATCACCGCGGCCTACCAAGCCGTCCCGGTCGGCGACCCGGTGCAGCCGGAAACCCTTGTGGGACCGGTGATCAGCGCCGCGCAGAAGGGCCGGGTGCTGGCCGCGATCGCCGGTGCGCGCAGCGAGGGCGCCGAGATCACCACCGGAGGCGGCGCGGTCGACGGGCTGCCGGAGCATCTCACCGGCGGCCACTACGTGTCCCCCACCGTGGTCGTCGGGGTCGACAACAGCGCCGCGATCGCTCAACAGGAGGTGTTCGGCCCGGTGCTGATCGTGCTGCCCTTCGAGAACGACGACGATGCGGTGCGTATCGCCAACGACAGTGCCTATGGCCTTGCCGGAGCGGTGATTTCACGCTCACACGAACGCGGGATGGATGTCGCTCGGAGGATTCGCACCGGGTCTTTCGGCGTCAACGGCGGCATGTTCTACGGCGCCGACGCCCCGTTCGGCGGGTACAAGAACAGCGGGGTGGGCCGCCAGTGCGGCATCGAGGGTTTCCAGCAGTACCTGGAGACCAAGACGATCGCGTACCGCACACCCCGCAACCGGTGATTTCGGAGCGGATACGGACGCTGAGCGGGCGTCAGCGCGCCGAAATCGCGGCTCAGGCGGCGGCGATGAGCGCCTCGGCCTGGTCCAGGATGCTGTCGAGGATGTAGTCGAAGTCGATATCGTCGGCGAAACCGATGTAGCGGTCGCCGGCGGGCCGCTGAGCGGGAAAGCCCTCGGTCTTCTCCTGCAACCGCTCGAGCACCACCGAACCCCGGGTGTGCACCGAGATCGCCCCGTAGATCTCGACGGCCTGCGCAGGGGTGAGGCCGGCCTGCACCAGCGCGGCGATCGGTTGTTCGATCTTCTGCAGCGCACCGTGCACCGCACGGGCGCCGAACTGTCCGCGGATCAAAACGAGGTCGCACATGATGGGGTCGCCGCGAAACCGGCGTCGCATCGTGCGGGCGTGTTGACGCAGCGACGCGCGCCAATTGGACGCGTCGATCGACGGCGCGGTGAACTCGAATCGCTCCAAGGCGCGGTCGGTCATCGCGTCGAGCAGCTCGTCTTTACGCCGGAAGTACCAGTAGATGCTGGTCACGCCCACGCCCAGGTGTTTGGCCAACTGCGGCATGCTCAAATTGTCGATCGAGACCTGCGCGGCGATTTCGAAGGCGCCGTTGATGATTTCGTCGGCGCTGATCGAACCGCGGTCCCGTCGCTTCCTGCTCGGCGTTGCTGGGGTTTTGACCACGGGATCATTCCGCGGCGTCGAACGTCACCGGGATCGCTGTCGGGGAGCGGAAGGGTTGTCCCCAGATGTGCGGGTTGTCATCGGTGACGAGTTCGACGTTGGTGAGTCGATCCAGCAGACATTCCAGGGCGACGCGGGTTTCCATCCTCGCCAGATGCAGACCCATGCAGGTGTGCTCGCCTGCGGCGAACGAGATGTGCGGCGTCCAGTCTCGGAAGATGTCGAACTCTTCGGAGCGTTCCCAACGGTTTTCGTCACGGTTCGCCGATCCGATACACACGTCGATGACCGATCCTTGCGGGATGTCGACGCCCTCGAGTTCGGTCTGCTCGGCGGCGTAGCGCTGCACGGTGGTCAGCGGTGTCTCGAAGCGCAGCCCTTCCTCGATGGCCGCCCCGATCAGTTCCCGGTCTTGCTGCACGGCGGTGAACTGCTCGGGGTGCGACAGCAACAGGTACAGCAGGTTTCCCGAGGATCGGTATGTGGTTTCCAGCCCCGCGGGCAGCAATAACCGCAGGAAGGAGATGATCGCCTCGTCGGTGAGCTTTTCGCCGTCGATCTCGGCGGTGACCAGATCGCCGATGATGTCTTCGGTCGGTTGAGATCTGCGTTGGTCGATCTGGGTGAGGAAGTAGTCCTTCAGCGCGGCGGATGCCTCGAATGCGCGCTGGTACTTGACGTGGTAGCTGATCAGTTCGACGGCTCGTTTGCGGAACCATGGAAGGTCATCCTCGGGCAGCCCCAACAGCTTCGAGATGACCCGGGTCGGAAACTCGAACGTGAAGTCTCGCACCAGGTCGGCGTGCCCGTCGTCGATGAACTCGTCGATCAGCGCCGTGACGACCGGCCGGACGATCTCGGGTTCCCAGCGTGCCAACGACTTCGATTTGAATGCCGAGGACACCAGGTTGCGGTGGTCCCAGTGTTTTTTGCCTTCCATCGCCAGAATCGTCGGGCCGATGAACAGGCCGATGGTGTTGTCGTAGATGTGTGAGTTGAACACCTTGCCGTCCCGAAAGACGCGGTTGACTGCATCGAAAGACACTGCGGCATAAAGGTTTTCCGGCATGGCCTCGGGTGCCTTGGACCAGTCCATGACGCTGCCGCGGAACACGCCGCTGGTTTCCCGCCGCTTCTGCGCGAAGAACGGATACGGGTCGCGAAGCAGGTCGAAGGTTTCGTCGACCGTGACGTCCTGTACGGGGCTATCCACGGCTGATCTCCCTCGTTCGATCGGGACAGGTAACCTGCCACAGGTACTGTAAAGCTTACAGTATAGGGCTTCGCCGTCACCCGTGAAACAGTCATCGGCGCGAGCGGACGACCTTCCCGATCAGCTCAGGCTTCGCTGACCGCCTGTTCGCGGGCCCAGCGGTAGTCAGCCTTGCCGGCGGGGCTGCGCTCGATCGCCGGCCGGAAGACGACGGCCTTGGGCAGCTTGTAACGGGCGATCGAATTGGCTGCGTGTTCGATGAGTTCCTGCGCGTCGGCGCTGGCGCCTGCGACGAGCGCGACCACCGCGACCACCTCCTGGCCCCACCGCTCGCTGGGCCGGCCCGAGACGACGACGTCGGCCACCGCCGGATGCGACAGCAGCGCGGTCTCGACCTCTTCGACGAAGATCTTTTCGCCGCCGGAGTTGATCGTCACCGAATCGCGGCCGAGCAGTTCGATCCCGCCGTCGGCCAGATGTCGGGCGCGGTCGCCGGGTATCGAATAGCGCACGCCGTCGATCACCGGGAACGTCTTGGCTGTCTTCTCCGCGTCACCCTTGTAACCCATTGGGACATAACCGCGTTGGGCAAGCCAACCGATGCCCTCATGGCCCGGTTCCAGGATCGTGCTGAGATCCTCCGCCGCGACGAAGGTGTCCGGGCCCGCGTTGAACTTGCCGGTCGACACCGCACCGGGCGCCGACATGTGGTTCATCTGGATGCCCGTCTCCGAGGATCCGACGCCGTCCATGACGATCAGGCCGGGTTTGACGTCGATGAGGCGCTGTTTGCCGGTGGGGGTGAGCAGCGCACCGCCGTTGGCCACCACCGCCATCGAGGACAGGTCGGCCGAACTGCGTTCGATCGCGTCGGCAAGGGGTCGGGCCATGGCATCGCCGACGACCTGTACCGCGAGCACCTTCTCCTGCTCGATGGTGCGCACGACCTCGTCGGCGTCGAACCGGGCCGGATTCTCGGCGAACACCACCGCCTGCCCCGTGGTCAAAGCTGTCATCACGGCCCACTGCGCGGCGCCGTGCATCAGCGGCGGCAGGGTGAAGATCTTGGTGCCCGGATTCTCCGCGACACGCTTGGCGATCTCGTCATAGGAGGTGGTCAGCTCGCCGGTGGCCATGTTGCGTCCGCCGAACGACGTCATGAAGATGTCGTGCTGGCGCCACAGGACTCCCTTCGGCATGCCCGTGGTACCGCCGGTGTAGAGCACGTAGAGATCGTCAGGTGACGGCTCGACCGGGGGTGGCTGCGCGGAGCCGGATGACACGATCGACTCGTAGTCGACGGCGCCGTGCACGAGGTCGTTGCCGGAGGCGTCGGCGATCTGGATGAGCACCCGCAGCTTCGGCAGCTTCGGAAGCACCTCGGCGACCCGGGGCGCGAACGACGCGTGGTAGATCAGCGCCGTCGCCCCGGAATCGGCCAGCAGGTAGTGCAGCTCGTTCTTGACGTAGCGGTAGTTGACGTTGAACGGCGCGACCCGCGCGCGCCAGGAGCCCAGCATCGCCTCGACGTACTCGGGCCCGTTGTAGGCGTAGATGCCCAGCAGGTCCTGGCCCACCTCGTGCCCCTGCAGAGCCGAACGTTCGGTGTGGCAGCCCAG
Organism: Mycolicibacterium holsaticum DSM 44478 = JCM 12374; assembly: GCF_019645835.1. Taxonomy (NCBI): domain Bacteria; kingdom Bacillati; phylum Actinomycetota; class Actinomycetes; order Mycobacteriales; family Mycobacteriaceae; genus Mycobacterium; species Mycolicibacterium holsaticum. Next base: position 3,662,848 of record NZ_CP080998.1, on the reverse strand, counting down.
GCCGCGGGCGTGCAGGTAGGCGGCGAGGCGATTGGCCCGATCCACCACCTGTGCGTAGGTATAACGCCGGTTGCCCTGGATGATGAACTCGCGATCGCCGATCGACGCCACGACGGCCTCGGCGGCGGCGGGGACGGTGAACTGGGTTGCGGAGCCGGACTCCGCGGACTCAACGAGCGAATCAGACATCGTGCCTCTCAGGGCTGGTGGGCGAGCAGCTTGATCATCAGACCATTGGCCTCGGATAGTACGTTGCCATCGGAGTCCGACATCGTCGCCCTGAGGAACAGCTTCCGCCCGTCGACGGAGTCGATCCAGGCCCGCGCCGTCAGCGGCTCGTCGATGGGGGTGACCCTGCGGTAGTCGACGTGCAGGTACGCGGTGCGGCTGTCGGGCCGGCCCGCGGGGGCGACGCCGGCGGGCGCCCGGTGCTCCTCGAGGTGGGTGCAGACGTCCTCGAGCAGTGTGGCGGTGTCGTTCCACACCGAGGGCTCGGGGTTCGTCGCCACCACGATGTCCTGCAATCGGCGCATCGCGCTCAGGAACCTCGCCAGCTCGGGCCCCGCGACGGTCGGTTTGATCCTGGCGAACTCCCGGATGTGTTCGGCGGTGCCGGTCAGCTGCTCTGGTTCCAGGTGTGGACTCATACCGAGGCGGGCACGTCGTAAAATTGTGCCGCCCATTTCCGCAACGCCATATAGGGTTTGGCGTCGACTGCCGACAGGGCAGGCCGTTCGACGTACTCCTGGTAGCGCCAGATGTTCAGGTCGTCCCACACCGTCCCGAGAAATTGGCGCTCGACCTGTTCGCGCACGTTGTCGGGCGGCACGTCGGAGGTGTCACCCGGCAGCCGCGGCCACCAGATCGAATAGAACATGTTCGAGCGCTCCTCCTCGACCGGCGTGCAGGCGAAGATCAGGCGGTGGTTCGACGAACCCTCGAACGCACTGATGGCGAACCCGAGCCCGGAGAAGTGGCTGTGGATGTACAGCGCCATCTTGTCCGGGTCGTCGCTGCGGGCGTCGGGCCAGCCGGTGAGGAACCGCCACTCCTCGTCGACGGCCTCCCAGTGAAGGCACACCGGGGTGACCGTTGCACCGTGCACATAGTGGAAATGCGCGCTGTCCGGGCCGTTCTCGGCCACGATCTGGGGATGCACCGGCTCGTTCTCGGCGCGGCGGGAGAACTCCGGATACGGCCGGTAGTACGCGTCGGGGTCGGTGTCGAACTGAGGGAACTTGTGAAAGAGGTCGGGCAGCGGCCACTGCGGGTCCTTGCCGTCGGGCTGATGCCACATGAAGACACAGCCGTACTGTTCGCGGACGGGAAAAACGCGCAGCCGCAACGCCTTGTTGGGCCGCTCGGGCTGGTAGGGGATGTAGCGGTTGGTGCCGTCGGGTCCCCAGCGCCAGCCGTGGAAGGGGCACTCCACGCAGTCGCCGACCACCTTGCCGCCGTGACCGATGTGGGCACCGAGGTGGCGGCAGTGTGCCGACAGCAGGTGCAGCTCACCAGATTCATCGCGGTAGGCGACGAGGTCCTCGCCGAAGTAGCGCAGCGGGCGGACCTCGCCCTGGGGAAACTCGGCCGACCAGCCGATCATGAACCAGCCGGTGACCTTCCAGGTGAACGGAACCTTCACGCGAGCTGCCTCCTGTCCCGCAGAGTTAGTGGAGGAGCTTACTGTATATATTTCGGCAATCGCCGGGGGCGCGTGTCGTCCGGCATCGGAGTTTTGCCGACCACGCCGCGGACTCAGTGCTAATACTGTAATAGTTACAGTAACTCCGCTGCGCTACGTGAGGTGCATCCCGTGACCACATCCAGTTCGGTCGACTTCGACGCGATCGTCATCGGCGCGGGCTTCTCGGGCCTCTACGCAATGCACCGGCTGCGCGAGCTGGGCGTGCGTGCCGTGGTGCTGGAGAAGGCCGAGAACGTCGGCGGCACTTGGCTGTTCAACCGGTATCCGGGCGCGCGGTGCGACATCGAGAGCATCGAGTACTCCTACAGCTTCTCCGATGAGATCCAGCAGGAGTGGGTGTGGACGGAGACGATGCCCGCCCAGCCCGAGATCGAGGCGTATCTGAACTTCGTCGCCGACCGCCTCGACCTTCGTTCGGACATCCGGTTCAACACCAAGGTCGTCGCCATGCGGTTCGACGAGGACGCCGCCGCATGGTGCGTGGAGACGCAAACCGGCCAGACGCTCCTCGCCCGATACGTCGTCGCCGCGTCCGGCATCCTGTCCGTGCCGCTGGACCCGAACTTCCCGGGCATGGACTCGTTCAGCGGAGCGTCACTTTTCACCGGCCGCTGGCCCAAAGAAGACGTCGACCTGACCGGCAGGCGGGTCGGCGTGATCGGAACGGGATCGACCGGCGTGCAACTGATTCCGGTGGTGGCCCAGCAGGTCGATCAGCTGTGCGTGTTCCAACGCTCGCCTGCCTATACGCTGCCGTGGACCTTCAGGGCGTTCGAGCCGGGCGAACTCGAGGACATGAAGGCCAACTACGGCGACATCCGCGCGGCCCAGCGCGAACACCCCGTTGGGGCCGCGCGCCTGTCTGCGTTCTCGGTGATGTTCGAGATGATGACCAAACCGCCGATCACCTCGGCCTCGCGCGAGGAGAAACGCCGCGCCGTCGAAGAACACGGCGTCCTGGGGGCGCTGAGCTGGGGTGACGTGTTCTTCGACATCAAGGCCAACCAGATGGCCGCCGAACTCTACGGTGAGGCCATCGCGCGCATCGTGACCGATCCGCAGACCGCCGCGGCGTTGACGCCCAGCCACCCGTTCGGATGTAAACGGCCGATCATCGACCAGGGCTACTACGAGACGTTCAACCGCGACAACGTGACGCTGGTCGATTTGCGCAAGAACCCCATCGTCGAGATCACACCGACGGGCATCCGCACCGAAAACGCCCACCACGAACTCGACGTCATCGTCTACGCCACCGGCTTCGACGCGATGACCGGTGCGCTCACCCGCATCGACATCCGCGGCCGCGACGGCATGTCGCTGGCAGAGTTCTGGGCCTCCGAAGGGCCGTTCACCTACCTCGGGCTGGCCGTCGCCGGCTTTCCCAACTTGTTCATCGTGCAGGCACCGGGAAGTCCCGCGCCGGCCACCAACTTCGTCGCGGCGCTGGAACAACACGTGGAATGGATCGGCGACTGCATCGCCCATCTGCGCGACCACGGCTACCGCACGATCGAGGCGCTGCCCGAGGCGCAACGCGAATGGATCGAGCACACCAGTGAACTCGTCGCCCCGACGGTGCTGGTCCACCCGACGTGCAACTCGTGGTACAACGGCGCCAACGTGGCAGGCAAGAAGCGGATGTACATGGGATACACGGCGGGCATTCCGGAGTACCGGCGGCGCTGCGACGAGATCGCAGCCGCCGGCTACACCGGGTTCAAGCTCACATGAAGGCCACTGAACGCGCCTGGCGAATCGGCAGCGATTTCGCGGGTGTGCTGCCGCGGGCCTACCGGGCGGTCGCCGGCTCAGGAGGCCGGGAGCGCGACGTCGGCCGGCTGGGGGAGGTGCTGCTCGACGAGCTCGCGTTGACCGGTATGACGCTGACAGCGCCACCACCGAAGCTCGAGCGCTTGACGGAGTCGTGCCGGGCCGCCGCAGACGAGTTGTCGGGCCTGGGGGTGAGGGGCGCCCACCGTGATCCGAACCCGCTGCGCGTCAGCTCACTTCGGCGTCGCCGCTTCGGCCGGCTGTGCTACGACCAGATGACGTTTCGACACGATCCGCAGCTACCGCAGACACTGGCCGCCGAGGGGCTGGGCGGTCCGGCCACCGCCGTGGTGCACCTGTGCCGGCAGGGCGACGACACCCGGCCGTGGCTGGTGTGGGTGCACGGCGCCGGGCAAGGCCAACCTCTGGATCTGTTGTTCTCCCGGGCCCGGCGCATCCGCGACGAGCTCGGGTTCAACATCGCGCTGCCGGTCCAGCCCGGCCACGGTGCGCGACGCAGCACCTGGCCGCCGTATCCCAACATGGATCCGCTGGCCAACGTCGCGGGCATGATGCGCGTGGTGTCCGAAGTCCGCGCGCTGGTGCGTTGGCTACAACCACAGGCGAGCGCGGTTGCGGTGTCGGGTGTTTCGATGGGCAGCCCGGTCGCCGCGCTGGTCGGCCACCTCGAGGACATCGATGCGGTCGCGGTGTACACCCCGATCTTCGGGCTCAACGCGATGATCGCCGGGCACCTGGGCCGGTGGGGTCCGTCAGTGCGGGACACCGTCGAGCTGCTGCAGTCTGACGTCGTGGCGAAGCTGACGTCGGCGGTGGATTACCACACCGTGTCACCCTCCCCGCCACCGCAGCGCCGGCTGATCGTTGGTGCGTGGCATGACCAGATGGCAGGGCGCGAACCGGCGCTCGCGCTGCACGAACGCTGGGGCGGCCAGCTCTACTGGCACCCGGGAAGCCATGTGGGACATCTGTTCGCGCGTGGTGTGCAGTCGGCGTCGGAACGCTTCCTCAGTGCGCTCGTCGAGTCCGCGGGCCGAGTATGAGCTCAGGTGTTGACGTGCCGTCGGACATCGACGGTGTGACAGCGCAGTGGCTGACGGCCGCGATCGACGGCGCGACGGTCACCGATGTGCGCGCCGAGCAGATCGCCCAGGACACCGGGTTCTCCTCGCTGCTGTACCGGGTGCGCCTGACCGGTGACGGCCTGCCGCCGAGCGTCATCGTCAAGCTGCCCGCGCAGTCCGAGGCACGCAGCGCCATGGAGATGCTGGGCGGCTATCGGCGCGAGGTCGCGTTCTACCGGCGGGTCGCCGGCCGCGCACCGACGGGCACCCCGCACGTCTACGCGGCGCGCATGGCCGACGCCGACTTCGTCCTGGTGCTGGAGGATCTTTGCGACTGGGACAACGCCGATCACCTCGCGGGTCTGTCGTTGGACCGGACCCGGCTGTGTATTTCCGAGCTGGCCGCGCTGCACGCGTGGTCGGCGGAGCCTGCCAATAATGCTGTGCTCGAGGAGTTTCCGAGCCTCGACACGCCGGTCGCGCGGGAGTTGTTGATTCCGGCCTTCGGGCCCGGCTGGCAGGTGTACCTCGACAAGTCGGCCGTGCCCGTCCCGTCGGCCGTGGCGCAGTACGCCGACCGGTTCGCCGAACTCGCACCGGCCGCGCTGGCTGCGTTGACCGAGCGACCGATGTTGCTGCACGGCGACATCCGCGCGGACAACATGTTCTTCGCCGGTCAGGAAATCAAAATCGTCGACTTTCAGATGACCGCCCGCGGGGTCGGTGCCGCCGACATCGCATACCTGGTCAGCCAGGGCCTGCCCACCGAGGTGCGCCGCGGCCATGACGAGGAACTGGTTCGGGAGTATCTCGCGCACCTGGCTCGGCACGGCGTCACCGACTACACGTTCGACGAGGCGTGGCGGCACTACCGGTTCGCGGTTGCATACCTCATGCTGTTGCCGGTGATCATCCTGATCGGCTGGGACTCGCTGCCCGAGCGGTCACAGCAGTTGTGCAGAACGCTTGTCGACCGTGCCGTGGCGACAATCGACGACATCGATGCGCTGGAGGTGTTCGGATGACCCGCACTGCACGCGAGGTGGTGGAGCTGTACAACCTGGTGGCCTGGAACAAGGCGGATTTCGCGCTGGCCGAAGAACTGCTGGGCGAGACGGTGATTCGCCACGAGGTCGGTGAGGCCAAGGTGCTGACCCAAGCGCAGGCCGTGGCGCGGGTCGTCGACATGTGGGAGATGTGCGAAGAGATCCGATTCGATCTGAACCTCGTGGTCGCGGGCGACGACGGGGAGCATGTGGCGATCGTGTACCAGTCCCCGATCAAGCTCAAGGACGGCACCGAGACCGCGGTGGGCAGTATGGAGATCTTCCGGGTGGTCGACGGCCGGATCACCGAAGTATGGAATTGCGGCTATCAACAAGGAGTTTGGGCATGACGCAACGAGTGCTGGACGAGCTGGGCTACTACCTACTTGCGGGTGCGGGTGGAGAGGGTCCGGCCACGCTGATGGACGAGGCTCGCCGCGGTGAGGAACTCGGCTTCGGCACGGCGTTCATCTCCGAACGGTGGAATGTCAAGGAGGCGTCCTCGCTCGTCGGCGCCGCGTGTGCCGTCACCAACCGGATGCAGATCGCCACGGCGGCAACCAACCACAACACCCGCCATCCATTGATCACCGGTTCGTGGGCGACGACGATGCACCGACTGTCCGGCGGCCGGTTCACCCTGGGCATCGGCCGTGGCGTGGCGGCGATGTACGGCGCGTTCGGGATACCGGGGGTGACCACCGCGCAGATGGAGGACTTCGCGCAGGTGATGCGTCGGCTCTGGCAGGGGGAGTTGATCTTCAACCACGACGGGCCGATCGGGCAGTACCCGGTGCTGTTCCTCGACCCCGATTTCCGCGAGGACATCCGCCTGGCCATCGTCGCGTTCGGCCCGAAGACGCTGGCGTTGGGCGGCCGCGCGTTCGACGACGTCGTCCTGCACACCTACTTCACCCCCGAGACGCTGCAGCGTGCGGTGAAGACCGTGAAGGACGCCGCCGAGCAGGCCGGTCGCGACCCGGACACCGTGCGGGTCTGGTCGTGCTTCGCGACGGTCGGCGATCACCTTCCCGAGGAACTGCGGCTGAAGAAGACGGTGGCCCGGCTGGCGACCTATCTGCAGGGTTACGGCGATCTGCTGGTGTCCACCAACGGCTGGGATCGTGCGGTGCTGCAACGTTTCCGCGACGATTCGGTGGTGCAGTCGATTCCCGGCGGGATCGACCACAAGGCCACCGCCGAACAGATCGAGCACATCGCCACGCTCATCCCCGACGAATGGCTGGAGCCGGCCGCCACCGGTTCGGCACAGCAGTGTGTGGACCGTATCCGCAAGGAGTTCGACTATGGCGCCGACGCGTTGATCATGCACGGCGCCACCCCCGACGAACTCGAACCGATCGTCGCGGCCTATCGCGCCGCAACCGGATGATTTCGGTGTAGATCGTCACGCTGAGCGTGACCAACTACGCCGAAATCGCCCTGGGGCTAGGGGGTGATCGCCGTGCGGGACACCGGCTCCGGGGCGGCCTGACGGCTGTAGACACCCCGCTGCAGCGCCGCGAGCAGCGCGTTGCGGGTCTCCTCGGGGTGGATCAGATCGTCGAACCCCAGGTGGCTCGCCGACCGGAACGAGGCCTCGACCTCCATCTGGCGCAGCCGGGCCTCGACGTCTTCGTCGGCGTGTGACGCCTTGCTCAACGCGGCGGCGCTCATCGCCCCCATGGTGGCGCCGGGATAGGCGAACGTCGCGCTCTGGTTGTCAAATCCCAACAGCGACATCACCATCGAACCGAACCCGTAGGCCTTGCGCAACGTGACGTGCAGCTTGATCGTCGTCGCGGCGGTCTGCGCGGCGAACATCCGCGCGCCGCTGCGCAGCACACCGCTCTTCTCCGAGCGGCTGCCCGGCAGCATTCCCGGGTTGTCGGCGAGAAAGACGATGGGCAGGTGGAAGGAGTCGGCCACCGTGATGAAATGTGCTGCCTTGTCGGCCGCGTCGGCATCGATGGAGCCGGCCAGCACCTGTGGTTGGTTCGCCACCACCGCGACGGGGTGACCGCCCAGATGCGCCAGCGCGCAGATGATGGCACGCCCGAACTTCGGTTGCACCTCGAACCAGTCCGGGCGATCGAACACCACGTCGAGAACGCGGCGGATGTCATAGACCCGACGGTTACCGCGGGGCACGATGTCGAGCAGCTCGGGTGTGGTGCGCGCCTCGGTGGTCTCGTCGGCGGGCAGCGCCGCCGGATACGACCACGCGCTGGCGGGGAAGTACGACAGGTAGCGGCGGATGTCGTCGAGCACCGCCTGGTCGTCGCCGGCAAGGTTGTGGATCACGCCGCTGGCCAGCGCGACGGCGGGGCCGCCCAGATCTTCCTTCGAAATGTCCTCGCCCGTCGACTCTTTGACGACGGGAGGGCCTGCGGTGAAGATCGCGCCCTGCTGGCTCATGATCGTCCAGTCGCACACCGGGGCGACGAGTGCGCCGTGACCGGCTGACGGGCCCAGCAGCCCGGCGATGGTCGGCACCTTGCCCGAACACTGGGCCTGCGCGAGCAGATCGGTGGGGGTGCGGCCGTAGTGCTCACCGGAGGGCCGGAAGCCGGCGCCCTCCAAGAGCATCACCAGCGGGATCTTGTCGCGCAATGCCAACTCCGCCAGCCGAAACCGCTTCGCGTTGCCGCCCGGGCCGATACTGCCGGCCAGGGTGGTGAAGTCTTCGGCGCCCACCATCACCGGCTTGCCGTCGATGAGGCCGGAGCCGGCGACGATGCCGTCGGCTGCGATGTCACCACCGACCAGCGTGCCGAACTCGCGGAAGGTTCCCTTGTCGAGCAGATGCTCGAGTCGGGCGCGGGCGTCGAGCTTGCCCTTGCCGTGGTGCTTGGCCAGCCGTTCGGTGCCGCCCATCTGGTGTGCGTGCTGACGTCGCCGGGAGAGTTCGCCGAGCGTGTCTTCCCAGTCCTCCGCCTTGGTCATGCAACAACTCCTGTCGTCCACGGCGATCGTCGCACCGGCATGTTCACGTTGAACATACTGAATCGCTTACTGTAGCGTCTACGACCATGGGTGATGGCGCCGACCTCAAGGTCGACGGGGCCATTTCCAGCCAGCTGACCGACGTCGCGCGTGCGGCCGGTGAGCTCGAGCGGCGGGGCTACGACTGCTGCTGGACAGCCGAAGTCAACCATGATCCGTTCCTTCCGCTGGTGCTGGCGGCCGAGCACACCACCCGGATCGAACTCGGCACGAGCATCGCCGTGGCCTTCGCGCGTAATCCGATGACCGTGGCCAACGTCGGCTGGGATCTACAGGACTACTCCAAGGGCCGGTTCGTCCTCGGGCTCGGCTCGCAGGTGCAGGCGCACATCGAGAAGCGGTTCAGCATGCCGTGGAGCCGGCCGGTGGCACGCATGAGGGAGTTCGTGCTGGCGCTGCACGCGATCTGGGAGTGCTGGCGCGACGGCACCAGGCTGCAGTTCGAGGGCGACTTCTATACCCACAAGCTGATGACGCCGATGTTCACCCCCGAGCCCCAGTCATATCCCTTCCCAAAGGTTTTCGTCGCGGCCGTGGGTGAGGCGATGACCGAGATGTGCGGTGAGGTTGCCGACGGTGTGCTGGCCCACGCGTTCACCACCAAGCGCTATTTCGAAGAGGTGACCATACCGGCGCTGCAGCGCGGGATGGCGCGCTCCGGCCGCAACCGACGCGACTTCCAAGTGAGCGCACCGGTTTTCGTCGTCACCGGCCAAGACGAGGCTGAGGTGGCCGCCAACGCGGTGGGCACCTGCAAGCAGATCGCATTCTACGGGTCGACGCCGGCCTACCGCAAGGTGCTCGAGCTGCACGGCTGGGGTGACCTGCACACCGAACTGCACCGGCTGAGCTTGCAGGGACAGTGGGACGCGATGGGCACACTGATCGACGACGAAGTGCTCGACACATTCGCGGTCGTCGCTCCCATCGGCGAAGTGGCGACGGCGATCCGGGACCGCTGCGACGGTGTGATCGACCGGGTGCTGATCGGGTTTCCGCGCACCATCGGAGAAGACACCGTCAGCGCGGTCCTGCGGGAGTTACGTGGCCAGCCAGGCAATTGAGGAGCCTGCCATGAATGCGCATGTCGCCGACGAAGCCGCCAGGGTGTTCGCCACCCCGACGGCCTACACCGACGAGGCGAAACTTCATGAGGCCCTCGCCCGTCTGCGCTCCGATGCGCCGGTGTCGCGGGTCGACGTGCCGAACTACCGCCCGTTCTGGGCGATCACCAAGCACGCCGACATCATGGACATCGAGCGGGCCAACGAGCTGTTCACCAACTCGCCGCGCCCGGTGCTGGTGACGATGGATGGCGATGAACAGCAGGCGGCGATCGGTGTGCGTACGCTGATCCACCTCGACGACCCCGAGCACCGGGTGATGCGGGCTATCGGCGCGGACTGGTTTCGGCCGAAGGCCATGCGGGCGTTGAAGGTTCGCGTGGACGAACTCGCCAGGATTCATGTCGACAACATGGTGGCGCTCGGCCCCGAGTGCGACTTCGTCCAGCAGGTCGCGGTCAACTTTCCGCTCTACGTCATCATGTCGCTGCTGGGCGTGCCCGAGTCGGACTTCCCGCTCATGCTCAAACTCACCCAGGAACTATTCGGCAGCGACGACGACGAGTTCAAGCGGGGGACCGAGCAGGCCGAGCAGATGTCGGCGCTGCTGGAGATGTTCGAGTACTTCACCGCGCTGACCGCGTCGCGTCGCGAGCATCCCACCGAGGATCTGGCCTCCGCGATCGCCAACGCCACGATCGACGGCGAACCGCTCTCCGACATCGACACCATGTCCTATTACGCGATCGTGGCCGCCGCCGGCCACGACACCACCAGCGCCACCATTTCAGGCGGCATGCTCGCGCTCATCGACAACCGCGATCAGCACGCCAAGCTGCGAGCCGATTTGAGCCTCATGCCGCTGGCGACCGAAGAGATGATCCGCTGGGTCACCCCGGTCAAGGCGTTCATGCGCACCGCAGCTGAGGACACCACGGTGCGGGGTGTGCCGATCGCCGCCGGCGAGTCGGTGCTGCTGTCCTACGTTTCGGGCAACCGCGATGAGGACGTGTTCGACGATCCGTTCCGCTTCGACGTGACGCGCGACCCCAACAAGCACGTCGCGTTCGGGTACGGTGTGCACTTCTGCCTGGGCGCGGCGCTGGCGCGCATGGAAGTGAACAGCTTTTTCACCGAACTGCTGCCGCGGCTGCAGTCAGTCGAACTCGCCGGCGCTGCGGAATACGTTGCGACGACGTTCGTCGGCGGGCTCAAGCACCTGCCGCTTCGCTACACGACGGCCTAGTGCCAGTCCGGCCTCGAAGCCCCGAGCAGCGGGGTCGCTATCATGTCTCCTTGCCAGATCTAGGCAGATCTAGGCCAGATCAGCCAGGGGGATGGGAATGAGCGAGGACGCCGCCAACGCCGATCTGGTCGGCGGTATCCCGCGTCGTCGCATCGTGATCGCGTCGATGGTGGGCACCACCATCGAGTTCTACGACTTCTACATCTACGCCACCGCGGCGGTCTCGGTGTTCCCGCACCTGTTCTTCCCGAAAGGCGATTCGACGACCGCGCTGCTGGCGTCGCTGGCCACGTTCGGACTGGCCTTCGTAGCCCGTCCGGTCGGCTCGATCCTGTTCGGTCACTTCGGTGATCGGGTGGGGCGCAAGGTCACCCTGGTCGCCTCCCTGTTGGTGATGGGGATCGCGACGTTCGTGATCGGGTTGTTGCCGACCTACCACCAGGTGGGCCTCCTCGCGCCCGCGTTGTTGGCAGCCATGCGTTTCGCGCAGGGCTTGGCGCTGGGCGGAGAATGGAGCGGAGCCGCGCTGCTGGCAACCGAGACCGCCAAACCCGGCAAGCGAGCCTGGGCCGCGATGTGGCCACAACTCGGGGCACCGTTCGGCTTTCTGCTGGCCAACGGAGTCTTCGTGCTGCTGCTGCTGTGGATCGGACACAGCAACACCACGCCCGACCTCGACGGAGCGTTCTTGACCTGGGGCTGGCGTATCCCGTTCCTGCTGAGCGCGGTGATGGTGGCCATCGGCCTCTACGTGCGGTTGCGCCTTGTGGAGACGCCGGTGTTCACCCGCGCAGTGGCTCGTGGCGAGAAGGTGAAAGTCCCACTGGCCGAGGTGTTCCGAACCAGCTGGCGTCCGCTGATCATCGGCACCTTCGTGATGTTGGCGACCTACACGATGTTCTACCTCATGACGACATGGGCGCTGAGCTACGGGACGGGCAAGCGACCACCAGACGGCAGCGGCCTCGGCTTCGCCTATGTCGACTTTCTGGAACTACAGCTGATCGCGGTGTTGTTCTTCGCCGGAACGCTGCCGCTGTCGGGGGTGCTCTCCGACCGCTTCGGCCGCCGCGGGCCCCTGCTGGTCGTCACCGCGGGCATCATGGTGTTCAGCGCGCTGTTCGTCCCGATGCTCGGGTCTAGCCAGACCTCGGCCGGCATGATGCTGCTTTTCCTGGTGGTCGGAATGACGTTGATGGGCTTCACCTTCGGGCCGATGAGCGCGGTGCTGCCCGAACTGTTCCCGACAAACGTGCGCTACACCGGTTCAGGGGTTTCCTACAACGTGGCCAGCATCCTGGGTGCTGCGGTGGCGCCGTTCATCGCGACCTGGTTGGTCACGCAGTACGGCGTCGGCTGGGTCGGCCTGTATCTGTTCGTCGCGGCGTCGCTGAGCTTCATCGCGATCCTGGTCATGCGGGAAACCAAGGACACCTCCTTGGACGGCGTCGACACGCTGACTCCGGACCGCTTGATCGGCTGAGGTGTGAACCACCGTCATTCGCTGCGCTGGTGGAGCGCGCGAACCGTGTCGACGGTGTCCGCCTCGGCGGGGCTCTTGTCGTCGCGGTAGCGCAGCACCCGCGCGAACCGCAGCGCCATCCCGGCCGGATACCGCGATGACGTCTGCACCCCGTCGAAGGCGATCTCGACGACCTGCTCGGGACGCACCTTGACGACATAACCGTCCGGCGGGCTTGGTTCTGATGTCGCCCCCTGCGCGGCTCCGTCGGCCAGTTCGAGAAACCGGGCGGTCTGCCATTCCAGCATCGCGTCGGTCATGCCCTTGAAAGTCTTTCCGAGCATGACGAACCCGCCGGTCTCGGGGTCTCTGGCGCCGAGATGGATGTTGGAGAGCTTGCCGGTGCGCCGGCCCGAACCCCATTCCACGGCGAGCACCACCAGGTCGAGGGTGTGCACGGGTTTGACCTTGAGCCAGCCCGCGCCGCGGCGGCCGGCCTCATACGGTGCCGTCGGCGACTTCGCCATGACGCCTTCGTGACCGGCGGCCAGCGTCGCGTCGAGGAACTCCTGGGCGGCATCGACGTCGTCGGTGACCAGCCGGTCGACTCGCTGATCGTCGGGAATTATGGTGTCCAGCGCCGCGATGCGCTCGCTGGTCGGTCGGTCCAGCAGGTCGACGCCGTCGAGGTGCAGCACGTCGAAGACGAACACCGACAAGGGCTGTGCCGTGCGGGCGGCCGCGATGTCGACCGACCTGCCGAACCGGGATGCGGTGACCTGAAACCGGTGCGGACGGTTGTCCGGGCGCAGCGCGATCGCCTCGGCGTCGGCGATCAGCTCGGTCACCGGCCACGCCAGCGCGGCGTCGACGACCTCGGGTAGCCGAGCGGTGACGTCGTCGAGGCTGCGAGTGTAAATCGTCACCGCGTCGCCGGCCCGGTGGATCTGAACGCGGGCGCCGTCGAGCTTGGCCTCGAAAAGTGCTGCACCGCTGAGGCGTTCGAGCGCTTGGGCGACCCCGGTGGCGGTCTGGGCCAGCATCGGCCCGACCGGCCTGCCGACCTCGAGGGTGAACTGCTGCAGGCCCGCCTCGCCGTCGGTCAGCGCGGCGGCCGCAACGGCGGGCAGCGCGCCGCCGAGCATCGCGGCGCGACGCACCGCGGCCGCAGGGACGTCGGCAGCCTTGGCCACGGCGTCGGCCATCACCCCGACCAGTGCACCCTGACGCAGTTCACCGCTGAGCAGCCGACGCAGGAAAGTCTGCTCGGCCTCGGTGGCGCGGCCGAACACATCGGCCAGCAAGCCGGCCCGTCGCGCTTGTGACCCTTTACCCGCCACGGCCCCGATCTCACTGAACCGCGTGTCGACCTCCAGCACCGTCAGCGACGGTTCGGCCGCAGGTGCGGGCACCGAACGCAGCGCGGCCCAGCCCACCCCGATCTGGCGTTGCGGCAACTCGCCCGACAACCACGACACCGTCACCGCGACCAGTCGTGCGTCGGCGCTGGCGAGCCGCAGCAGCTCGGCGATCCAGGCGATCTTGGCCAGCCGTGACGACGAGGCGCCCACCTCGGCCGACGCGGCGGCGACGTCAGACAGCAGCACCAGACCAGCCTGTCACGGCCCGCACCGCCGCGCGAGCGTGCGTGAACTCTCGGAAGTTGGCGGCGTGTCGGCCACTGGGCCCACCGCGAAGCGCGGGGAACACGCACGCTGGCCGGAAAACTCGGGGCGGTCATGTCACGGTGAACGACACCGTGTGCCAGCCGGAGGCGCCATCGGGCACCGGGTCGGCCACCGTTTCGGTCTGCACTGCGCCGGTGTTGTCGATGGCGCGCACGGTGATCGTGTACGAACCGGGTTCGGCTTGCCAGCCAAAGCTCCACAGCCGCCAGGTGTCGTTGGAGTAGCTCGCGGCGAGGTCGGCCGGGCGCCAATCGCCGGTTCCGCCGGGGCCGTCGATGCGGACTTCGACGCCGCGCACCCCGCGGGGCTGCGCCCACGCGACGCCGCCGAACGTCACCTGCCCGCGTGCGACGGTCTGGCCGCTGCGGGGGACGTCGATACGCGACTGGGTCTTGATGGGTCCGCGCGCTGACCAGCCCAGCTTCGTCCAGTACGCCTTGGCGCGGTCGAATCGGGTGACCTCCATGTCGACGACCCATTTGGTGGCCGACACGTAGCCGTACAGGCCGGGCACGACGAGGCGGGCGGGATATCCGTGCTCGGTGGGCAGCGGCTCACCGTTCATGCCGACGGCCAGCAACGCGTCGCGGCCGTCGGTCAGCGCCTCGACGGGCGTGCCAGCGGTGAACCCGTCGACCGACATCGACAGCACCATGTCCGCATCGGAATGAATTCCAGCCTGCGCCAACAGATCCCGCACTCGATATCCGGTCCACGCGGCGTTGCTGATGAGGTCGCCGCCGACCGGGTTGGACACACACGTCAGCGTCACGAGCTTGTCGACGGCCTCGAATCGCTCCAGGTCCGTGAAGCGGTAGGTGATTTCGCGGTCCACCATGCCGTGCACCCTGAGCTGCCAGTCGTCGCGGCTGAGCTGGGGCACGCTCAGCGCGGTGTCGATCCGGTAGAAATCGGCGTTGTCGGTGATAAACGCTGGCAGCGCAACCCCTTTGGGCTGCACGGCGGGTCCTACGGGCGGCGCGGCGACGTCGGCACGGGGCAGCGCGAAGGCGTCGCGATCGGCTGAGACCGACGACGTCAGACGCGACAGCACCACGCCGGCCACCCCGGTGACCGCGCCGCCGGCCAGTAGCCCGAGGGCTAGCAGCGACAACCGTCTACCCGGGTCGGTCCGGTCGTCGGAGGGCTGATCGGTGAAGCGTCCGGAGACGAGCAGACGCAGCACGGCGACCCCGCATGCGGTACCGACCAGCGTCGGCACGACGTCGGCGAGCGTCGCACCCGCGCGCGACAGCACCGCCGCACATCCGGCCGCCCCGGCCAGCACGATCGCGGCGCTTCCGACCGGAACCCGCCGCGTCTCCAGCGCGGCGGTCAGCGCGGCGAGGAGCGCGATGACCCCCAGCACCAGGACGGAAAGGAAGAGTTTGTCGGCCGTGCCGAACGTCGCGATGGCCCATTCCTTGACCGGGCCCGGCGTCAGGTCGATGACCACCGATCCGACCGCCGTGCGGGCGTCGGACTCCGGGCCGAACGCGACGGCGAGCAGTTGGGTCACACCCAGCGCCACCGCCGCGGCGGCGAGCCCGGCCAGCATCCGCGTTTCGCGAGCGGGTTCGGCCATGTTGCCAAGGTACTGCCAGGACCGACCCGAACCGCTGAACGCAGGAGGCGGTCGGCTAAGTTGCTTTACGATTCGACGAATTTTTGGAAAGGCGGCTAGATGGAGATCGAGGGCAAGAAGGCCATCATCGTCGGTGGGGCGTCGGGCTTCGGCAAGGCGACCGCCGAATTGCTGGCCAAGCGCGGCGCGAGCGTGGCGGTGCTGGACCGCCCGCAGTCGAAGGGCAAGGAGGTCGCCGACGCGATCGGTGGGTCCTTCTACGAAGTCGACGTCACCGATTTCGAGGGCACCGAGAAGGTGCTGCAGCAGGCGATCGACCAGCTCGGCGCGCTGCACATCATCGTAACGACCGCGGGCGGCGGCGCGGCCGAGCGCACCGTCAAGAAGGACGGGCCGCACAGCCTGGACACCTTCCGCAAGTGCGTCGACCTCAACCTCATCGGCACCTTCAACATCAGCAGGTTGGCGGGCTGGCAGATGAGCAAGCAGGATCCGGTCGACGACGAACAGGAGGAGCGGGGCGTCATCATCAACACCGCCTCGATCGCCGCGTTCGAGGGGCAGATCGGGCAGGTGGCCTACACCGCGTCCAAGGCCGCGATCGCCGGGATGTGCCTGACGATGGCGCGCGACATGGGCAGCCTGGGCATCCGTGCGCTCGCGATCGCGCCCAGCCTGTTCGCGACCGGACTGACCGAGGGCATCCCCGACGAGTTCGCCAAGGCGCTGACCAAGGACGCGGCGTTCCCCAAGCGGCTCGGCAAGCCCGAGGAGTACGCGAAGCTGGTGACCGCGATCGTCGAGAACCCGATGCTCAACGGCCAGTGCCTGCGGTTGGACGCCGGCCAGCGCTTCGCCCCCAAATAGAGCGGCTTGTGTGCGTTTAGGGGCGCTCAACGCTCCTAAACGCACACAAATCGCTACCCTGGCGGCGTGGCGACCGTCGCCGAACACCTCATCCAAGCATTGCGGGTCAGCGGTGTGCGCCGGATCTACGGCCTGCCCGGGGACAGCCTCAACGGGTTCACCGACGCGATCCGCCGATCGGGCGAGATCAGCTGGGAGCACGTCCGCCACGAAGAGACCGCGGCGTTCGCGGCAGCGGCCGATGCCGCGCTCACCGGCGGGCTGGCGGTCTGCGCGGGCAGCTGCGGTCCCGGCAACTTGCATCTGATCAACGGTCTTTTCGACGCGCAGCGCAGCCGGGTGCCCGTGCTGGCGATCGCTGCGCACATCCCGCGCACCGAGATCGGCTCGGACTACTTCCAGGAGACCCATCCGCAGGAGCTGTTCCGCGAGTGCAGCGTCTACTGCGAACTGGTCAGCACCCCCGAGATGGCGCCGCGGATCCTGGAGATGGCGATGCGGGCCGCCGTCGAGGACAGCGGGGTGGCGGTGGTGGTCATTCCCGGCGAGATCTTTCTGCAGCGCGCCGACGCGTCGGCCTGGAGCACGCGGCCGATCACCGCGACGCGGTCGGTCGTGCGGCCCGACGACGAGTCGCTGCGGCAGGCCGCGGCCATCCTCAACGACGCGCGGGCGGTCACGATCCTCGGCGGTGCCGGGGTGGCAGGCGCGCACGACGCGCTGATCGACTTGGCGGGCACCCTCAACGCGCCGGTCGTGCATGCGTTGCGCGGCAAGGAGTTCATCGAGTACGACAACCCGTTCGACGTCGGCATGACGGGTCTGCTCGGTTTCGCCTCCGGCTACAAGGCCATCAAGGAGGCCGACGCGTTGCTCATGCTGGGCACCGACTTTCCCTATCCGCAGTTCTATCCCGACGGCGCGAAAGTCATCCAGGTCGACGTCCGCGGCCGCCACCTCGGCCGTCGCACCCCGGTCGATCTCGGGCTGGTGGGCACCGTCGCCGACACCGCAGCCGCGCTGCAGCCGCTGCTGCAGCAGAAGACCGACAGCCAACACCTCGACCGCTCGCTGCGCCACTACCGCAAGACCCGCAAGGCGATGGACGAACTGGCCGTCAACGACCGCGATCGCACCCCGATCCGCCCGGAATATGTTGCGGGCCTGGTGAATCAGCTCGCATCCGAGGATGCGGTGTTCACCGTCGACGTCGGCTCTCCGGTGGTGTGGGCCGCGCGATATCTCACCATGAACGGACGTCGGCGGCTGATCGGCTCCTTCAACCACGGCTCCATGGCGTGCGCGTTACCGCATGCGATCGGTGCGCAGTCCGCGCTGCCCGGCCGCCAGATCGTCGCGCTGGCCGGTGACGGCGGGCTGACGATGCTGTTCGGTGAGCTGGTGACGCTGATCCAGAACAAGCTGCCGGTGAAGGTCATCGTCTTCAACAACTCGTCGCTGAACTTCGTCGAGCTCGAGATGAAAGCCGCGGGCATCGTCAATTTCGGCACCGACCTCGTCAACCCCGACTTCGCCGCCGTCGCACAGGCAATGGGCATCTTCGGCCGCCGTGTCGAGCGGCCTGCCGATCTGCAGCAGGCGCTCGCCGATGCGTTCGCGCACGACGGACCGGCCGTCGTCGACGTGGTCACCGCGCGTCAGGAACTGTCGATACCGCCGGCCATCACCGTCGAACAAGCCAAAGGCTTTTCGCTGTACGCCATTCGGACGATCTTGGCCGGGCGCGCCGATGAACTGCTCGACCTCGTCACCACCAACGTGGCCCGGCGCATCCTCGACTGACTTTCACGCCGGTCGCGGGACCGCCGACAGCAGCGACTGGCCGATCCACTTCGGGACGGCGCGGCGCACCTGGGCCGGCCCGGACACCGCGACGCTGCCGTCGAGCAGCGCCTGCTGCCATGACACGTCGCCGCGCCAGATCTGGGTGAGGGTGCGCAGGCTGGTCTCGACCGAGCCGGCCACCTCGTAGCCGGGATCGAAGTCGCACACGTCGGCCTTCCCGTCGGCCACCACCAGCCACCATCGTGCGGCCTTCGATGCCACACCGGTCAGCCGAAATGCCAAAGTGGTCCGCTGGCGCGGCCATTCGGCGATCGGGATGGTGCGCCGCATGTCCCACATCAGCAGGTGTGGGTCGAGGTCCTGCTCGCCGAGTTGGCTGATCCAACGCAGGCCCCACGCCCCGAGCGCGTCCACGACCTCGGCGAGCTCCTGCCCGCATTCGGTGAGGGTGTAGGTGGTGCGGCCGTCGACGTCGGCGCGTTCCACCACACCGGCCCGCGTCAGCGACTTCAGCCGTTTCGACAGCAGTGCCGGCGACATCTTCGGCACCCCGCGACGCAGATCGTTGAAGTGTCTGCTGCCGAGCAGCATCTCGCGCACGACGAGCATGGTCCATCGCTCGTCGAGCAGCTCCATCGCCTTGGCGACGGGACAGAACTGGCCATATCCGGGCATGTGGGTGACCTCCGGTGCCGCAACGGGCAGTACAGATATCGAACCAGGATGGGTACAGATTTGGAACTGGATTGGCTGATCGGCGCGCGTCACGATTAAGTGCACCGCTCATGGAAGGTACCGCGATGAACAACCCTGCCACCGCCGTCGACGACGGTCAGATCGCCGCCACCCACCGGGTCATGTGGGCCTCCGGGAACTATCCGAAACTCGCGGCCGAGCTCGTGACACCGCTGGGCCCGGTCCTGGTGGATGCGGCCGGAATCGGCCCCGGTGACCGTGTCCTCGACGTCGCAGCGGGTACCGGCAACGCGGCGATCCCGGCCGCACTGCGCGGAGCGCGCGTCGTCGCCAGCGACCTGTCTCCCGAACTCCTGGAAGCCGGCGCTGCGCTGGCCGCCGAACGCGGCGCCACCCTCGAATGGCGCGAGGCCAACGCGCACGAATTGCCTTTCGCCGACGCCGAATTCGACGTGGTGATGTCATGCATCGGGGTGATGTTCGCCCCGTTTCACCAACGCGCCGCCGACGAGCTGATCCGGGTGTGCAAACCGGGCGGCAGGATCGCGCTGCTGAGCTGGACACCCGAAGGCCAGATCGGTGAACTGTTCGCCACGATGAAGCCCTACGTCGCACCGCCGCCGCCGGGCGCCCAGCCGCCACCGCTGTGGGGCGACGACGAGCACGTGCGCGCGCTGCTCGGCGACCGCGTCACCGACGTCGTCACCGAGCGACGCGCCCTGACCGTCGAACACTTCGGGAACGGCGCGGCGTTCCGGGACTACTTCCGGTCGACGTACGGGCCGACGATCGCGGCGTACCGCAACATCGAGGACGATCCGGACCGGGTCGCCGAACTCGACGCGGCGCTGGCCCGCATCGGTGACGGCTTCCTGCACGGCGGTTCGACGATGGAATGGGAGTATCTGCTGCTGACCGCGCGCAGGGCCTGACACCATGGCGGTATGTCCGACGCCGTACAACAGCTACCCACCCTGACCGACGACGACCAGAAGGCGCTGCAACGCTGGGTGCGACAACAGCGCCTGGGTGCGAAGGTCACCGACGTCGAACCGCTGACCGGCGGCACCCAGAACATCGTCGTACGCATCCGGGTCGACGGACGGCCGATGGTGTTGCGCCGGCCGCCGCTGCACCCGCGCCCGACCAGCGACAAGACGATGCTGCGCGAGATCGCCGCGCTTCGCACGCTGGCAGGTACCAACGTCCCGCACCCCGGGTTCATCGCCGGCTGCGACGACCTCGACGTGCTCGGGGTGGTCTTCTACCTGATGGAGGAGGTCGACGGCTTCAACCCCGGCAGCGAGGTCGACGACGCCTACGTCCGCGACCCGGACATGCGCCACCAGGTCGGGCTCTCCTACGCGGCCAGCCTGGCCCAACTGGGCAACGTGGCGTGGGAGGGCAGCCCGCTGGCCGAACTCAAACGCCCAGGTTCCTTCCTGCAGCGCCAGGTTCCGCAGTTTCTGCGGCTGCTGGAAAGCTATCGGCACGACCGGTACGACCCCGCATCGCTGGCCGTCGGCGAACTGGCCGAGTGGCTGGAGACCAACCGTCCACCCGACGGGCAGCCCGGGATCCTGCACGGGGACCCGCATCTGAGCAATGTGCTGCTTCGCCGCGACAAACCGGAACTGGCGGCGTTCGTCGACTGGGAGATGTGCACGATCGGCGACCCGCTGCTGGACCTCGGGTGGATGCTGATCTGCTGGCCGCTGGAGACCAATACGATCACCGCGGGCGCCGCGCTGGCCGCGCTCGGCGGGCTGGCGAGCCGTCGCGAGCTGCTGGACGCTTATCTCGACGCCGGGGGTCGCGAAACCTCAAGGCTGGATTGGTATGTCGCGATGGCGTGCTTCAAACTCGGCGTCGTGATCGAAGGCACCTGGTCGCGATTTTTGATCGGGCAGGCCAGCCGGGAGGCGGGGGAGCGGTTGCATGCCAACGCGCAGAACCTGATCGACATCGGTACCCGCGTGGCCAAGGGCGACAGTCCGTTCGGGGTCTGACGCGGCGGCATCAGCCGTAGGTGTCGAAGGCCAGCTTGACGGCCACCGCCAGACCGGCCACGCCGATGAGCACGCGCAGCGGCCCGGCGGGGGCGTGGCGGACCACGACGGGCCCCAGCCGGGAGCCGATGAGGCAGCCAAGCCCCAGCGGTACGACCGCCCACCACTGCACGGGCGCGACGAGCGCGAACACCACGGCCGCGACGAGGTTGGCGACGCCGAGCAGGAAGTTCTTGCTGGCGTTGGCGCGTGCCAGGCTGGCGTGGCCGATCCGCAGCAGCAACGCCAGCAGCAGCACACCCGCCGCCGCGCCGAAATAGCCGCCGTAGATGGCGATCAGGAAGATCGCCGCGGCCTCCAGGATCACCCTGCCCGCGCGACGTCGCCCATCTGCTCTGCTCTGTTCGGGCTTATCGCCGCGCGGCAACAGGATCGCCAGCGACGCCAGCCCCAGCAGCACCGGCACCAGGCGCTCGAAGCCCTCCGGCGGCGTCGACAACAACAGCACCGCCCCGACCGCGCCCGCCAGTGCAGCGACCGGGGTGATCCGCATCAGCCACGGACCCTGACCCCGCAACTCCGGCCGCGAACCCAGCACCGAACCGACGCCGTTGAACACCAACGCCACCGTGTTGGTCACGTTGGCGGTCACCGGGGGCAATCCCGCGACAAGTAGCGCCGGGTAGGTGGCTACCGACGCGAGTCCCGCGATGCTGCCGGTGAGCCCGCCGACCACACCCGCCGCGAATAGCAACGCCCAGTTCATCGGCGGCTCACGTTACGTCCTGCGGTCTGGGCGGGCATGTCGTGGTGGGCGCCGACACGCGACCGGAAAAGCGATTGCACTCCGGCTCGCCGAGCGTCTAGCATCGGCACCGTGCCAAGGCGACTCGTAGTAGCAACCCGCAGCGGGGTCTGATCTGGACCGACCCCTCGCTGTGGGTCGAAGCTATTACGTCGGTCACTCGTCAGAGCAGAAGACCGGCACACATGTCCTTCGCAGTCACCACACGACCTGCCCGTACCGCGGCGGCGCGCTTTCAGTGCCCGTTGCCCCGCGGCCTACGTGAGGAGGCAGACGCGATGCCGTTCGAGTCGTTTCTCGCCGAGTACTCGCCCAGCGCGGGACCGCTGCGGCTAGCCAACTGGTCGTGCGCGGACGGTAACCGTCGCGCCACCCGGATCGGCCCCCAGGCGCGCACCTACCAGGCGACCCTGGCCATCGGCGACCAGACCAGCACGTCGTCGGCGGCGGCCTCAGGCCCGGTTGCGGCACTGACGGCGATGCTCTACGACCACGGCATCGCGGTCGAGACGACGGCGTTTCACCAGGTCCCCGCGGGTGGGCGCACCGCGACGTTCATCCAGGGCTCCAACGGCGCCCGCTCAGAGTGGGCGATGGGCTTGTCGGATGACCCGACACGGTCGGCGCTGGACGCGGTGATCGCGTGCGCCAACCGGCTGCTGACGTCCGCGTGACCCCACGCCGAAACAGACTCCGGCGTGCGAACCGCGGCGTGGAACGTAACTAGTTCAGCGGGCGCAACACGATCGGCATGCCGTCCATCGGCACGGGCATGCCGGCGTAGTCGTAGCGCGGCTGGTAGCCCGGCCGGGGCAGCTCGAGGCGGTACTTGCGTAGCAGCCGGTGCATCACGGTCTTGATCTCCAGCTGGCCGAACACCATGCCGATGCACTTGTGCGCACCGCCGCCGAACGGCGCGAACGCGTACCGGTGCTTCTTGTGCTCGGCCCGCGGCTCGGCGAAGCGGTCGGGATCGAACTTTTCGGGGTTCGTCCACAGCTCCGGCAGCCGGTGGTTCATGCCGGGCCACGTCACGACGTTGGTGCCTGCCGGGATGTAGTACCCCAGCAGGTCGGTGTCGCGGACCGCTTGGCGGACGTTGAACGGCAGCGGGGTGACCATCCGCAGCGATTCGTTGATCACCAGGTCGAGGGTCTCCAGCTTCTCCAGCGCCTCGATGTCCAGCGGGCCGTCCCCGAGCCGCGCGGACTCGTCGCGGCACCGCTCCTGCCACTCCGGGTTGGCGGCCAGGTGGTAGCCCATGGTGGTCAGCGTCGACGTCGAGGTGTCGTGGGCGGCCATCATCAAGAAGATCATGTGGTTGACGATGTCCTCGTCGCTGAAGCTGTTGCCGTCCTCATCCTCGGTGTGGCACAGCACCGAGAGCATGTCGGTGCCCCCGGAGCTACGGCGCTCCTTGACCCGCTCCTCGAAGTAGTCCTCGAGCACCTTGCGGGCCCGCAGCCCCTGCCACCACTTGAACGGCGGAATGCTGGTGCGGATGATCGCGCCGCCGGCGCGGGTGGTGATGGTGAACGCCTCGTTGACCTTGGTGACCAGGTCCTGGTCGGTGCCGGGCTCATGGCCCATGAACACCACCGAGGCGATGTCGAGCGTGAGTTCCTTGAGCGCCGGATGCAGTAGGAACCGCGCGTCGTTGGCCACCCAATCGTTGGCCACCACCTTCGACGCCACCTTGTCGATGTGCTCGACGTAGCCGGTCAAGCGGGTGCGCGTGAACGCCTCCTGCATGATCCGCCGGTGGAACATGTGCTCTTCGAAGTCGAGCATCATCAGGCCGCGGTTGAAGAACGGGCCGATGACCGGGTGCCAGCCCTTCTGCGAGTAGTCCTTGTTCTTGTTCGAGAAGACGGCCTGCGTGGCGTCGGGTCCCAGCGCCGACACCGACGACAGTGCGGGCGAGTGCGAGTAGTGCACCGGGCCGTACTTGCGGTAAATCTGCAGCACATAGTCGGGTCCGCCGCGGAACGCCTCCACGATGTGCCCGAGGACCGGCAGTCCGGAATCGCCCATGACGGGTTTGAGCCCGCTACCCGCCGGCGGCTCCGCCAGCACGAACTGCGGCCACTCCCGCTCGTTCAACCGGCGCTCGATCGGGCCGAGCGGCAGGTTGTTCAACGTCGGGGTGAACCGTCGTTTGGCCTGATCGAGCAGATAGTCCTTGGTGCTGATGGTCGGCATCTGGATACTCCTGAAAAAGGCAAGCTGTGGTGGATGTCACCTGACCCCCATCCTGGTATCGTCACTTGACGCCTGTCAAGTTTGGTGCGGGTGCGCCGCGATGAAAAGGTCTTAAACCATGACGGCCGAAGTACGGCAGACACGCCGCAGTCGCGGTGATCGCCAGCGCGATGCGATCGTCGGCGCGGTACGAGAACTGCTTCAGGAAAGATCCTTCGCCGACCTGTCGGTGAGCACGATCAGCGAGCGCGCCGGGGTGGCCCGGTCGGGCTTCTACTTCTATTTCGACTCCAAGTACGCGGTGCTCGCGGTGATCCTCGCCGATGCCGGCGAAGAACTCGCCAAGCTCACCCACAACTTCGCGCCCCGGGAACCCGGTGAGTCGCTCTCCGATTACGCCAAGCGGATGGTCGGCAGCGCCGCGGCGGTCTATGCGACCAACGACCCGATCATGCATGCGTGCGCGGTGGCCAGGAACACCGACGCACAGATCCGGGAAATGATGGACGATTTCGCCGACGGCATCATCGACAAGATCGTCAGCCTGGTGGAGCAGGACGCCGACGCCCGCCCGATCTCCGACGACCTGCCCGCGCTGGTGCGCACCCTGGCGGCGACGACGACGATGACGCTGACCCACGACAGCGCGTTCATCGGCCGCGGGCGCGACCCCGCGCGGGCCATCGAGGTCGTCGAGCGGTTGTGGCTGTACGGGTTGTGGGGCGGCTCGCACCTACGCGAGGACTCGCCCGACCGGTAGGTATCCTCACCGCCATGGCGCAGCGAGGCGGTTTCACCGGGAAGCGTTGTTTTCTCACCGGGGCCGCCAGCGGCATCGGCCGTGCGACCGCGCTGAAACTGGCCGCCGAGGGCGCCGAGCTCTACCTCACCGACCGTGACGCCGACGGCCTGGAGACGACGGTGGCAGACGCAACGGCGCTCGGCGGCCACGTGGCCGAGTACCGGGCCCTGGACATCTCCGACTACGACGCGGTGGCGGCCTTCGCCGCCGATATCCACGCCGCGCACCCCGCGATGGACGTGGTGATGAACATCGCCGGGGTGTCGGCGTGGGGCACCGTGTCGACGCTGACCCATCAGCATTGGAAGTCGATGGTCGACATCAACCTGATGGGTCCCATTCACGTCATCGAGGAGTTCGTTCCGCCGATGGTCGCGGCGGGCAAGGGCGGGCACCTGGTCAACGTGTCGTCGGCGGCCGGGCTGGTGGCGTTGCCGTGGCACGCGGCCTACAGCGCAAGCAAATACGGGCTTCGTGGACTGTCCGAGGTACTGCGGTTCGACCTCGCCCGGCACCGCATCGGGGTCTCGGTCGTGGTACCCGGCGCGGTGAAAACCCCTCTGGTGCAGACGGTTCAGATCGCCGGCGTCGACCGCGACGATCCCCGCGTCAAGAAGTGGACCGACAGGTTCAGTGGGCACGCGGTGTCACCGGAACACGCCGCGGACAGGATCGTCAAGGGCGTGCGCCGCAACCGGTTCCTGATCTACACCTCGGCCGACATCCGGGCGCTGTATCTGTTCAAGCGGGTGGCCTGGTGGCCCTACACCGTCGCGATGCGACAGGCCAACGTCTTGTTCACCCGCGCGCTGCGGCCCGGCGCCCGCCGCCGCTAGCGACGGCCCCAGTCCCAGCGCGGGGCGCTGAGCAGGCCCAGCCCGTCGACACGTGTCTCGCCGAGGTCTTTGTACAGGCCGATCTCGACGGCGGACGCGTCGTTGTCGGCGTCTGCGACGGCCACGGTATCGAGGAACTGCAGCAGCGCTTTGGAATGCGTGACGACGACGACCTGCGTGGTGGTCGCGGCCGCACGGATCAACGACGCCAACGGGCGCACCAGTTCGGGGTGCAGCGAGGTCTCCGGTTCGTTGAGCACCATGAGCGACGGTGGCCTCGGGCTCGACAGCGCGGCGGCCCACAGCAGGAATCGCAGTGTGCCATCGGATAACTCGGTTGCGCGCAGGGGCCGCAACATGCCGGGCTGGTGAAGCTGCAGATCGAAAAGCCCGTCGTGCACGGCCACCGACACCGCCGCCCCGTCGAAGGCGTCCGCGACAGCGCGCTGCAGATCGTCGAAGCCTGCCTCGATAATCGTCTGGATTGCCGCAGCCAGGTCCCTGCCGTCATCGCAGAGCACGGGCGTGCGGGTACCGACCTGACGCTGTCGTGACGGCGCGGCTGCGTCCACCCGAAAACCGTCGTAGAACCGCCAGTCGCGAAGGCGATCGCGTACCGCGGCGAGTTCTGGATGCGTGCCGGGGTGGGCGTACTCGGCGAGCACGCTGCGGTAGGGCGGGAGCGCCTGGGACAGCTTGTCGAACCCCCGGCCTGATTCCGCGCTCGCCTCGGCGTAGTCGCGCGTGCGGCGCACGAGTGTCGAGCTGGTGCGCATCACCGGGCCGACGAACACCGCCTCGCGTTTGATCTCGGGGTCACGCGCGAAAAGCGAATTGTGCCCGGCCATCTGGGGCAGTCCGAGGTCGACCAGGTAGCCGAAATCGTCGGAGGCGAAGCCGAGCTCCAGCGAGACGGGGCCGGAGCGGGTGGTGCCCTCGACGCGGCCGGTCCGCCGTGCACCGCCGAGCTGTTCGGGGCCCGCCCACAGCACCGATTCCAGGCCGCCCTCGCGGGCCAGCGATCCGATCACCTCACCGCGCCCACAGTCGGCCAGCAGCCGAAGCGCCCGGTACAGCGAGGACTTGCCGGTGCCGTTGGCGCCGGTGACCACGGTGAGCGGGGCCAACGGCAACACGATGTCGCGAAGCGACCGGTAGCCGCGGATCGCGACTGTGCGCAGCATCTGTCAGTACCCACCTTCCGGCGGTGCGAGTTCCAGCCGCACGCCCAGCAGGCGCACGGGCCGGTCCAGTTCGAACTGGTCGAGCAGGTCAAGTGCGGTCGCGGTGATGGTCTGCGCATCGACGGTCGGAGCGGGCAGCTTTCGGATCTTGCTTCGGGTGTAGAAGGTTTTGGTCCGCACCGTCACCGCCACCCGGGTGACGACGCGGTCCTGCTCGACGACCTCGGTCAGCGTCTGCTGCGCCAGATCGATGACGGCGGAGTTCATTTCGGCGCGCTCGGTGAGATCGGCGGGAAAGGTGACGACGTGGCTGCGCGAGCGCGGCACCCACGGTGTCGCGCTGACGTCGGTATCGCCGCCACCCTTGGCCAGCAGCAGGATCCACAGCCCGGTGGTCGGCCCGAACGTCGAGGTCAGCCTGGTGGCGTCGGTGGCGGCCAGGTCGGCGACGGTGCTGATACCCATGGTGGCAAGCCTTTTGGTGGTCTTGGGGCCGACGCCCCACAACGCGTCGACCTCACGGTCGCCCATCACCGCCATCCAGTTCTCGTCGGTGAGCACGAAAACGCCTGCGGGCTTGCCGAAACCGGTCGCGACCTTGGCGCGCTGCTTGTTGTCGCTGATGCCGACCGAACACGACAGGCCCGTCTCGGCGGCGACGGTCTCGCGGATCCGTGCGGCCAGTTCGACGGCGTCGGCAGCGTCGTCGAGATCGGCCCCGACGTACGCCTCGTCCCAGCCCCAGACCTCCACCGGGTGGCCGAAGTCGCGCAGCAGCCCCATGACCTCCTCGGAGGCCGCGTCGTAGGCGTCGGTGTCCAGCGGCAAGAACGTCGCATCGGGACACTTGCGGGCCGCGGTGCGCAGCGGCATGCCCGCGTGCACCCCGAACTTACGCGCCGGATACGAGGCGCACGTGACGACCTTGCGGGGTTCGTGGGGAATGCCGTTGCCGCCGACGATGATCGGCAGGCCGTCGAGTTCGGGGCGACGGCGCACTTCGACGGCCGCCTGGAACTGGTCGAGATCGACGTGCAGGACCCAGCGCTTCATTGCCCGCACAGTTTGCGTGCCAGCGACTCCCACGCATCACCGAGGCTTTCCAGCGTCGCACCGCGCTCGGTGAGTTGGTGGTGCACGTAGTCGGGGTCGAGCAGGGCGAGCAGCGCGGCCGCCTGCGCATCGAGGTCTCCCGAGGTGTCCGCATTCTCTAGCAGCACGCTGACGTGGCGGTGATGCAGCGTGGCCGGCGGGCTGAACCGCGTCTGCGGATCGCGGTTGGCGTCCGACATCAAGGCGTGGTGGGTGTGGACGAACTCGAGCCGGCTGCGCCCGTAGGCCAGCAGCCGGTCCAGTGGCGGTGCGCCGGGTCCCAGCGGGGGCGGGCCGAACAGGAAGGCCGCCTGGGCGGCCTTCTCGTCCTCGTCGAGCAGCACGATCATCAGCCCAGCCCGGCTGCCGAACCGACGAAACAGCGTGCCCTTGCCGACGCCGGCGGCCGCGGCGATGTCGTCGGTGCTGATCGCGTCGGCGCCGTGTTCGGCGATCAGGCGCCGTGCGGCATCGACGATGAGCATGCGATTGCGCGCCGCGTCGCCCCGCTCGTGCGGCGCTTGGTCGGTGACCGGCAGCTCGATGAGGGGACGAGAAGCGGCCATCGCACCAGTTTAGGCCAGCCGGAATTAATCGGACTATAGTCCGGTTCTGTCGTGTGAAGATGTGGACCGACCGAAGGAGACGTGACCATGTCGGACATCACCGTGCTGGTTCTGCTGGGCAGCCTGCGTGCGGGTTCCATCAACCGCCAGTTGGCCGGGTTGGCGGCCGAAACCGCACCGGAAGGGGTGACCCTGCGGCTCTTCGACCGGCTCGGGGAGCTTCCGTTCTACAACGAGGACCTCGACAACGACGCCGAGCACGGAGGCGTGGCCGAACCGGTTGCGGCGCTGCGTCAGGCGGCTGCCGAGGCCGACGCAGCCTTGGTCGTCACACCCGAGTACAACGGCTCCATTCCGGGGGTGCTCAAGAACGCGATCGACTGGCTCTCGCGGCCGTTCGGCGCCGGTGCGCTCCAGGACAAGCCGTTGGCCGTGATCGGCGCCGCGCTGGGTCGCTACGGCGGCGTGTGGGCGCACGACGAGACACGCAAGTCCTTCGGGATCGCTGGCCCGCGTGTGGTCGAGGATCTGAAGCTGTCGGTGCAGACCACCGCCTTCGACGGCAAGCACCCGCGCGAGAACGCCGAAGTGGCCGCCAACCTGCGCGACATCGTCGGAAAGCTGGCCGCCGAGGTGGATTGACCGACCTCGACAAGGCGTCCGCCGGCCGTTCCTTCTGGACCGGCCGGCGGTTTGCTGAGCGGGGTGCGCGACGGGCCGGTGCGGCGTGTCGTGTCGGTGCCCGGTGGTAAACCGACAGGTGTGCGCGGCCGGTGGCAGGAATGTGATGTGCGACACGCCGAGGGCGGCGTGGGGCGGGGCTTACGACCTGGGAATTTCAGAAATGTCATTCAGAACATCTGGTATCCCTTCGCAATGTCGGCCACTAGGTGTAGTGTTTCGAGCACCGACAGGCCACCGCGGTACGCGTACCGCCCCGGGTCAGCCGGAGCCCCCGAATTCGGCACGGTCGGTACCCGACACTCCGAAGAGGGAGTACCGGTCAGCCAGGAATTTCGGAGGTCTGCGGGCCGCTGAAGTGTAAAACCCGACGAGTTGCCAGTCTCAGTGCAGTGACAGTTGTAGAGGAGCCGTACCGAAGATGAGCCAGCCATCGATCACCGTGTACACCAAGCCCGCTTGCGTGCAGTGCAACGCCACCTACAAGGCGCTGGACAAGCAGGGCATCGCCTACCAGACGGTTGACATCAGCCTCGACAGCGAGGCTCGTGACTACGTCATGGCCCTGGGCTACCTGCAGGCGCCCGTCGTCGTGGCAGGCAACGACCACTGGTCGGGGTTCCGGCCCGACCGCATCAAGGCGTTGGCAGGCGCGGTCGCGGTCACGGCATAGCGGCCGCATCCGCGGCACAGACATAGAGGTATCCGGATATCCAAAGGCGCAGGAAGGAGTCGAGATGAGCAACCTCGTCTACTTCTCCAGCGTGTCGGAGAACACCCACCGCTTCGTCGAGAAGCTGGGCACAGCCGCCATCCGGATCCCGCTGCACGGACGGATCGAGGTCGACGAACCTTATGTGCTGGTGCTGCCCACTTACGGCGGAGGGCGCGCCACACCGAACATCAACGACGGTGGCTATGTCCCCAAACAGGTCATCGCGTTCTTGAACAACGAACACAACCGGTCGTTGCTGCGCGGCGTCATCGCCGCGGGCAACAACAACTTCGGCGCGGAATTCGCCTACGCGGGCGATGTGGTGTCACGCAAGTGCGGCGTGCCGTATCTCTACCGCTTTGAACTCATGGGAACTCCCGACGACGTGGAAGCCGTTCGTGCGGGCTTGGAAGACTTTTGGAAGGACCAGACGTGCCCCCAACCGTCACAGATGCAGAGCCTGTAACCACCACCGGCGGCGGCCATACGCTGCCCGGGGAGACGGATTACCACGCGCTCAACGCAATGCTGAATCTTTACGACGCCGACGGAAAGATTCAGTTCGACAAGGACCGCGAAGCTGCGCATCAGTTCTTCCGCGAGCACGTCAACCAGAACACGGTGTTCTTCCACGACATCGACGAGAAGCTCGACTACCTGATCCAGCAGGACTACTACGAGCGTGAGGTGCTCGACCAGTACTCGCGCAACTTCGTCAAGACGCTGCTGGACCGTGCGTACGCCAAGAAGTTCCGGTTCCCGACGTTCGTCGGCGCGTTCAAGTACTACACCTCGTACACGCTGAAAACGTTTGACGGAAAACGTTATCTCGAGCGTTTCGAGGATCGCGTCGTGATGGTGTCGCTGACGCTGGCGTCCGGCGACACCAAGCTGGCCGAACAGCTGGTCGACGAGATCATGGACGGCCGGTTCCAGCCGGCCACCCCGACGTTCCTCAACTCGGGCAAAAAGCAACGCGGTGAGCCGGTGAGCTGCTTTCTGCTGCGCATCGAGGACAACATGGAGTCGATCGGACGCTCGATCAACTCCGCGCTGCAGCTGTCCAAGCGCGGCGGCGGGGTGGCGTTGCTGCTGACCAACATCCGCGAGCACGGCGCGCCGATCAAGAACATCGAGAACCAGTCCTCGGGTGTCATTCCGATCATGAAGCTGCTGGAGGACTCGTTCTCCTACGCCAACCAGCTGGGCGCGCGCCAAGGCGCAGGTGCGGTGTATCTGCACGCCCACCATCCCGACATCTACCGCTTCCTGGACACCAAGCGGGAGAACGCCGACGAGAAGATCCGCATCAAGACGCTGAGCCTCGGTGTGGTGATTCCCGACATCACGTTCGAGTTGGCCAAGAAGAACGAGGACATGTACCTGTTCTCGCCCTACGACGTCGAGCGGGTCTACGGTCTGCCGTTCGCCGACATTAACGTCACCGAGAAGTACTACGAGATGGTTGACGACGCGCGGATCCGCAAGACGAAGATCAAAGCGCGCGAGTTCTTCCAGACGCTGGCCGAGCTGCAGTTCGAGTCGGGCTATCCATACATCATGTTCGAGGACACGGTGAACCGCTCGAACCCGATCGACGGCAAGATCACCCATTCCAATCTGTGCTCGGAGATCCTGCAGGTCTCCACGCCCTCGCTGTTCAACGAGGATCTGAGCTACGCCC
Organism: Mycolicibacterium holsaticum DSM 44478 = JCM 12374; assembly: GCF_019645835.1. Classification (NCBI taxonomy): domain Bacteria; kingdom Bacillati; phylum Actinomycetota; class Actinomycetes; order Mycobacteriales; family Mycobacteriaceae; genus Mycobacterium; species Mycolicibacterium holsaticum. The sequence continues at coordinate 3,631,243 of NZ_CP080998.1, read as the reverse complement.
ATGTGGGCAAGGACATCTCGTGCAACCTGGGTTCGCTGAACATCGCCAAGGCGATGGACTCACCGGACTTCGCGCAGACTGTCGAGGTGGCGATTCGGGCGTTGACGGCCGTCTCCGATCAGACCCACATCACGTCGGTGCCGTCGATCGAGCAGGGCAACAACGACTCCCACGCGATCGGGCTGGGACAGATGAACCTGCACGGATACCTGGCGCGCGAGCGGATCTTCTACGGCTCCGAAGAGGGCATCGATTTCACCAACATCTACTTCTACTGCGTGCTGTACCACGCGCTGCGGGCGTCGAACCGCATCGCGATCGAACGCGGCACGGCGTTCAAGGGCTTCGAGCGCTCCAAGTACGCGTCGGGGGAGTTCTTCGACAAGTACACCGAGCAGGCGTGGGAGCCCAAGACCGACAAGGTGCGTGCGCTGTTCGCCGATGCCGACATTCGCATTCCGACCCAAGAGGATTGGGTCCGGCTCAAGGAATCGGTGCAGAAGCACGGCATCTACAACCAGAACCTGCAGGCGGTTCCGCCGACGGGGTCGATCAGCTACATCAACCACTCGACGTCGTCGATCCATCCGATCGCCAGCAAGGTCGAGATCCGCAAGGAAGGCAAGATCGGGCGGGTGTACTACCCGGCGCCGTACATGACCAACGACAACCTGGAGTACTTCCAGGACGCCTACGAAATCGGCTACGAGAAGGTCATCGACACCTACGCCGCCGCGACCCAGCACGTCGACCAGGGCCTGTCGCTGACGCTGTTCTTCAAGGACACCGCCACCACACGTGATGTCAACAAGGCGCAGATCTACGCCTGGCGCAAGGGCATCAAGACGCTGTACTACATCCGGCTGCGCCAGATGGCGTTGGAGGGCACCGAGGTTGAGGGCTGCGTCAGCTGCATGCTGTGACGCGCCTCGGCGGCGAGTGTGGGCTTGTCGTACACGATTTGCGGGTTGAGCGGGCATTAAGCCAACACTGGGCGCTGACGCGTTGCATACTGCGACATGCGCTACGACGCGTTCATCTCCTACTCGCACGCGGCCGACGGTCGGCTGGCGCCGGAGTTACAGCGGGCGCTTCAGCGCCTGGCCAAACCGTGGTACCGGCGCCGGTCGCTGGAGGTCTTCCGCGACGAGACCGGGCTGGCCGTGGACCCGCACCTGTGGAATGCGATCGTTCGGGCGCTGGATGAGGCCGAGTGGTTTCTACTGCTCACGTCGCCGCAGGCCGCCGCATCGGTGTGGGTGAACCGAGAGATCGAGCACTGGAAGGCGCATCGATCCGTGGACCGGATCCTGCCTGTCGTCACCGACGGCCACTGGGAGTGGGATCCGGAGAAGGGCGACTTCACCGAAGACTCCGACGCGGTGCCGCCCGCGTTGCGGGGGGTGTTCACCGACGAGCCCCGCCACCTGGATCTGCGCTGGGCACACGAAGAGGACCAACTCGACCTGCGCAACAGCCGATTTCGCAATGCGGTCGCGGAGGTGGCCGCACCACTGCACGGCCGCACCAAAGACGAGATCGAGGGTGAGGACGTCCGGCAGCACCGTCGCACCAAGCGCATCGCCTGGTCGGCCGTCTCGGCGTTGGCCGTGTTGACCGTCGCCGCGGTCGCAGGCGCCGGAATCGCGGTCTACAACGCGAATCAGGCCGAGCAACGCCGGGTCCAGGCCGAAGCGCAGCGGCTGGCGGCGCAGAGCAGGACCGAACTCGAGCGACCCGACCTCGCCTTCCTGCTCGCCGCGCACGGCTACCGGCTGCACCAAAGCGTGCAGACCGAGGGGGCCCTGCTCACCGCCGTCGCCAACCTGCCGGAGTTCAAACAACGCATCCCCGTTGATGCACCGGTGACCGCAGTCGCCATGTCCGATGCCGCCGACCGAGTGTGGATCGGCACGGCAGGTGGCACAGTCCTAGCCCAGAGTTTCACCAGCGGAGCCGAAATCGGCCGGGCCGACGGCCAATTCGCCCGCGAGGTGGTCGCGATGGCCCCCGCCGCGGCGGGCGCCGACGCTGTGGTGGTCACCGACGGCAGCGTCGTCACCACGCTCGACAGTGCACTGCGGCCCGCCGTGGTGCGAACACCGGGCAACGCGGTCACCGCGCTGGCCGTGCAACCGTCGACGGGCCGGATCGCGGCCGGCACGGTCGCCGGTGCCGTTCTGGTATGGGATGCCGACAGTTCCGCGCCGATAACGACGTTCCCCGTCGTGCAGAACGCTCCCGGGAAGTTGTCATCGATCACCGCGCTCGCGTGGACGCCCGACGGTGGGCTCGTCGTCGCGGGGCGCGACGGTGCGATTCGACGGTTCGACATCGCCAGACCCGACCGACCCGTATGGGAGCAGTCGGAGGTCGCCAACTCCACCAACGGGGAACCGGTGAGTTGGGTGTCCGCACTTACCGTCGTCGACGACGGCACCGTCGTCACCGGCGGCAGTGACGGAACGGTGGGGTTCTGGAACGGCGCGGACGGAAGACCGACCGCCGCCGGGCTCAACGGACTTCACGCCGACGCGGTGACCGGGCTCGCCTCGACCGGCGACGGCCCTGAAGCCGGGTCGGTGGCATCGGTGTCCGAGGACGGGTTCGTCATCTACTGGAACCACCTCACCGGCTCGCCACCGCTGCCGCCGGTCAAGGTCGACGAGCAGGCCGCCACCGCCGTGGCATGGGATCCCGCCGATCCCGCCCAAGGCGTCACCGGCGGAACCGCAGGCGGAGCTTTACTTCTGGACTACGGCGAAGACCGGCGCCGCCCCCTGGCCCGACCCGTCGACGGCTGGACCGATGCGGTGGCAGTTGCCATCTCGCCCGCAGCCGACCGATTGGTCGTGGTGCGCGCGACCGTCGAACCCGCGGGATCCGGAAGCGCACAACCGCATCTGGCCACCGAGTTGACGCTGACCGATGTGGCCGATCCCGATCCCGACGGCCCGTCGGTGAGGATCGACGGCATGGTGGACCAGGTGATCTTCTCTCCCGACGGCGCCCGGGTCCTTGCCGGCACCACCGAAGGCGAAGTCGCGGTGTGGGACGCCGTCGCAAAAATGGCCACCGCCACCCGGGTTGCGCCCGGGGAGCCGGCGAGTCAGCTGGCGGTCTCACCCGACGGGGTCACGGTGGCCACGAGGTGGATGAACACGGACTCCCAGTCGTTCGAGGCTGCGCCTGTACGGCTGTGGCGGTTGGCCGGCAACGAACTCGTCGAGCAGGGCCAAATCGAGGGTCCGCCATTGGCATTCGGCTTGGCGTTCACCCCGGACGGGTCGCGTCTGGTCATCGGCGGATCCGGCGAACTGGTCATCCATCGGCTAACTGATGGTGCGAACACCACCGTGAAACTGGAGAACGATGAGGTGCGGTCATTGGCGGTCGCGCCCGACGGCAACACCATCGCGGTCAGCCTGTGGAGCGGGCCGGTTCGGTTGCTCGACACCGAGACCGGCAAGCCGACCGGAGATGATCTGCGGGTGGCCAAACGGGTGACCGACGTCGTGTTCAGTGGGAACGACGAACTGGCCACCGTGTCGGAGGACGGCGGCATCATCTTCTGGGATCTGACCAGTCGGACCAGGCTGTCCGACCGACCACTCACGGCGGTGGACCGCGGCGCCGGATCGGGCTTCGCGCTGGCACCAAGCCTGGCGCTCGCGCGCGATGTCGCCGTGACCGCCTCGGTGGCGGACCGCCGCCTGGTCCGCTGGTCGCTGAACCCGACGGATTGGATCGCCGAGGGCTGTGCGGTCCATCGGCGCGATCTGACCGACGCCGAAAAGGACCGCTACGACCTCGATGGCGCCAACCCGATCTGCGCGAAGTGAATCAGAAGAACCGGTAGCCCTCACGGCTGATCGAAAAGCCTTGGCCGGTCTCGACGTCGCGGCAGGTCATGCCCGACATCGCACTGTCGCAGCGCAACACACCGGCACTGGTGGACTGGCCGTACCCCAACGGCCCACCGCCGGCGAGCGCGGTGTCACCGGCGCAGACGAAAAGGGGTGAAGCACCGGCGTCGAGTGTCAGCCCCTGCCCGTAGTCGAGGGGGCAGTCCGGGGGTGGCGGCGGTGGCGCCCAGTCGCGTTCCCGGATATCGCACCGGACCTGCGTCGAGTCCATGATGCAACCGATGTTGCCCGACGGCGACGTGAAGCCGATCAGGTCGTCGGCGTGCGCGGCAGGCGCCGGCACGGCCAGCAGTGCGCAGGCGGCAACGACTCCTATGGTTGCGTACGTACGGCGGTGCGATGTCATGTGCGGTCCTTCGGTCGGTCTTCAGATCGAGAATTCCACGCCGACTTGTGATTCGGTGAGGGGTCCGTCATATCGCCTGGTGAACTGCTCGCCGGGCACCACCCACTGTTCGCCCCGCTCGCCCCGCACCACCCAGTCACCGTCCGCGGCGCGGGCAGACCCCTCGAGAGTGTCGACCGTTTCGCCGGCCTCGGCAGGCCTCGCCCGTACCATGCCGCGGCGCTGCCAACGGTTGCCCTCGATGTGCTGATAGGTGTCGCGGAAGATGTCGTCACGCACCGACCACCAATCGCCACCGTCGACGTCGCACACGGCCCAATCGCCCGCCTCGGCCCGCATGGTTTCGCCGGAACCCGTCGTCCAGGTCCACGCGGTATCGCGCTGTTCGGCCACGACGTGACCCGTGCGGCGAAAACGCCGCCACACATGTTGGTTTCGGGCCGGACGGGACCGATAACCCAGCTCCCGAAGCCTCGACAGGGTGGCCGCGAGGCTGCCGAGCGCCGCCTTCATCAGGTCCGGGTCCGCTTCGATGCTCGCCCAATCCACCAGTTTGTCGTGGATTTTGTGGGCATCGTCACGCTGCGGGCCGTAGCGCCAGCCCGCGGCACGGTAGAAGCGGCACCAGTCCTCGTGTTCGGCGCGAGCCATCGCGATCGCCTTGTCGCGCTCAAACTCCAACAGCCGCAGCTGCTCAAGTGGTGGTAACCCGCGAAGGTTGGGCGTTTCCATGTCATCGGCCGTGGCGTTCCCTGCGTTCCACGTGTGACCGCCGATCTTCTCGACCATCCACAGGGCATTGCGGACCTGACGGCGATTGGATCCGCGATAGAACTCGTCGAGCTCGGCCCACGGACGGCTGGCGGCGTTGTGATGGCCGGCCTCGGCGGCGTAGCGGTCGTGGATCAGCCGAGCGGCGCGTTCCCAGGCGTCTTGTGCCTGACCTTCCGGCAGATCCATGCTCAGGCGGTAGGTCCGTAACTTGCCGACCAACGAAAGCCGGTCTTCGGTGACCCGGGCGGTCGCGTCCCACGCATAGATCGGTGTGGTGGGAAACCGGGCGGCCAACCGGGTGCCGGTCGTCGAGTCGACCGACGAGGCGGTGGAGCTGTCCCGGTCCACGAAAACCACTGCGGTGCCGTCCACGTCGTCGTCGGCGAGCAACGACGCCAGCAGCGGCACCGATGCGGTCTCGGCCACCGCCTCGACCCGCATACTGCGTGCCGACAAGCCCAACCGTCGCCGCGACAGCGCGAAATCCTGCTGGTATTCCTCGGCGTTGTCAGCGATGAGGACCAGGCGGGGCAACGGCTTGTCGTCCTGGGCGGCGTAATAGTCTCGCTCCAACTGGCGCTGCGCCATGTTCGAGCACAACGCCAGCGTGAGCGGAGAGGTACCGTTGATCAAGATCCGCCCCGCGCCGTCGGTCGAGATGATCCGGTCCAGCAGCCGACGAGCGGTTACCTCGTACTTGCCGACGGCATCGGCGGCCCACCGGGTGTCAGAGCCACCGAAATGCATTGCCCGCCAGGACTCGGCCTGCCACGGGTCATCGATGCGAACGATCAACGGCAGACGCTGTTTTCGGCTGACCTCAGCCAGCCGATCCGCGATGGTCTTCAGCCGCAACAGATTACTCGACGGGTCTGCCGAGAGCAGGTACAGCCGGTCGAGCTTGCGCCACACGGGCAACGCCCGCAGGGTGTTCGGCCGGTCGAAGTCCACCGCAATGACCCGTGCGCCGTGGTTGCGCGCCTCGGGCACACAGGGATGGTCGAGGCTGCTGGTGATCAGCACCAGCGTGCTGCGCCTGTCCACCGTCCGGGCGATCGCGCTGACCATGCTCAGCGTGTCATCGTCGACGTCCACCACCGCGGTGACCGACCGGGCGAAATACCCGCGCAGCCGGTCGGATCGCGACCTGAACAGCGCTGCCGCCACGCCGACGACACTCAGGAAGATGGCTGCCAGCGCCGAGAGCCGCGCGATCTCCAGCGCCACCGGGGTAGGCGACGGGCATGTCTGGCCACCCAGCGATTGATCGCCCGTGCCGCCCTTGACCACCGATGCGGTGAACATCAGGGGCCGAAAGAAGCGCGGATGCTCGTCGTCGTGGCAGTCCCAGTAGGACGCCAGCCCGAGCACGGCGCTGATCAGCGCCAGTCCGGCCACGATCCCCACGGGAGCCCCCGGGCGCCGCACCCCCTGCGAACGGACGAGGAGCGCACCGAGCAACACCAGAACCGCCACCACGATCGCGATCGTCCGGGCAGACCCGGGGCTCCCGAACCACTGCACCGGCACCGGTGCGCGGTCTCTGAGCTGCGGGACCAACGCCAAAGCCCCGAGGTAGCCGAGCATGAGCAGCGCGATCACCGACGCGGTACGAACAGCGGCGACACCGACCGTGCTGCGCAATGCGACCTCCCCCCGTCCGGTTCTTCCGGTAAGTGTCGCGTCAGCGCGCCGCGAACGCCTGAAGAATCCGCCGAACTGCCCGCAGCCTCCTCAAGAGGTAAGCCTTGCCTAATCGAACCGCGCGCCTTACATTAGCCGCAAAGATTTCCTCTAAATAGAAAGCCGGTCGATTGAACGTTCTGCGCATCGCAGCGGCGACGGCGATCGCCGCCGTGACGGTCCTGGCAGCGGTGGCGCCCGTCGCGCACGCTCAACCTGGGTTCGACCAGGATTTTGCGATCAGTTCCGAGGTGCCGTCGCTGTCCGAACTCGACGCGCAGATCCGGCTGCTGGTGGCCACCCCGGCGCCGGACTGGGTGAAGGCCGCCCAACTCGAGGGCGGTGACCGCGCCGTGGTGGTGCCCAAGATGGTCTACCGCATCGGCTTCTTTCGCCCGCCGCGCGGATCGAGCGTGGTGACCGGCCCGGAGACACACGAGGCCGACCGTCACACCGCCGTCATCAACGCCAACCGGCAGGGCGCCCCGACGGTCCAGGTGACCGCCGAATGGCGGCGCATCGACGGCCGGTGGAAGCTGGCGAGCAAGTCCCTGTGCAACGGCATCAAGACGTTGGGCCTTCCGATTCCGTGCAACTTTCAGTGATCCACCGATGATCCAAACTCGGGGTTTGACAAGGGCTTTCGGTGACCGCCGCGCCATCGACGATGTCACAGTGGACTTCCCCGAAGGTAGCGTGACCGCGCTGCTCGGCCTCAACGGTGCGGGCAAGACCACGCTGCTGCGCCTCATCGCCGGGCTGGACCGGCCCGACGATGGCACCGTCACGGTGTGCGGTCAACCCCAGCGCGATGACCCGCGGCTGCTCGGTGTCCACCTCGGCCCCGAGGCCATGGACCCACGCCACTCCGTCCTGCGGCATCTGTCCTGGCTGGCTGCGTTGTTCGGGGGCGAGCACGCGCACGTCGAGGAGGTGCTGGTCGACGTGGGCCTGAAGGATCACCGCCGCGAGCGCATCGGCAGCCTGTCGCTGGGGGCGCGCCAACGGCTGGCGATCGGCTCCGCGCTGATCGGCCAACCGCGGGCGTTGTTGTTCGACGAACCCCTCAACGGCCTCGACGTGCCCGGCATCGTCTGGTTCCGCACGCTGCTGCGCCGACTCGCCGACGCGGGCTGCACCGTGGTGGTCGCCACGCACCTGCTCGGTGAGGTGGCGCTGACCGCCGACCGGATCGTGTTGCTCGTCGACGGCCGCCTGCGGGCGGTGGGGGAGCTGCACCAGCTGGCTCCCACCGGCGCCGACACCCGGGAATGGCTGGAGACGACCCTGCTGGAGTGCGCATGAGCACCGCGCCCACGTACGTCGGGCGCAGCCTGCGGGCGGAGTACATCCGCACTGGGGGCCGCAGCCGGCTGTGGACCGTCGTGATGCCGGCGGCCGCGGCGATACCGATGGTGATCACCTTCGGCATCGCGGCCGTCGCCGAGTCCTTCGCCCGCATCCCCGGGCAGATCTCGGTGCTGGGCGTGTCAACGTCCAACGCCGCCTACTGGGTGATCATCATCACCGTCGTCTTCGGCGCCGTCGCCGGTGCCGACGGTCAGGCCAGCGAAACCCGTTATCGTGCAGGACAATACGTTCGGCTCGCGATACGCCGAGCCTGGCCGGTGCTGGCCGGCCGCTGGCTGTTCTACGGTGCGGTGGCCGCGGCGGTCGCAGCGGCCACCCTCGTCGTGGTGCTGCTTTTGCTTCCGGTCATCTCACCGCTAGTGTACGGCACGGTGTCGCTGACGGATCCGGTCGGCCTGCGACTGCTGTGGACCGTGCCGCTGCTCGCCTTCTTCGCGGCCGGCGCCGGGGTCGGCGTCGGTGCGCTCATCCGCTCACCGATCGGCGCGGTGGGCGCCATCCTGCTGTGGGCCTACGCCGTCGAATCCGCGGCCGGATACCTGCCCAGTGGGGCGTCGCTGCAACGCTTCATGCCGCTGCTCAACGCGGTGTACGCGACGGGACAAGACAGCGTCCTCATCCCACCATGGAGTCAAAATATCGCGCTGCTCTACGCATGCGCTCTGTTCACGACGATCTTCACGATCGCCGCCGTCGAAAGGACAATACGGAAATGACCACACGACAGAGCCTTCCGCTCGCCGAGCGCTCAGACGCCGACCTGCCGGGCCACTGGCTGCTGGCTCGTCTGGGCAAGCGGGTGTTGCGTCCCGGCGGCCTGCAGTTGACCACCCGGCTGCTGGCCGCAGCGCGCGTCGGCGGCGCCGACGTCGTCGAGCTCGGTCCGGGGCTGGGCCGCACCGCGCGCGACATCGTCGCCCTCGCGCCGCGCTCGTACGTCGGCGTCGACGACACCGCCCCGGCGACCGAGGCCGTGCGGGCTATCGTTGAACCGGTCGCCGGAACCGTCGTGGTCGCCGACGCGTCCGAGACCGGGTTGCCAACCGACAGCGCCGATGTCGTGATCGGGGAGGCGATGCTGACCATGCAGAGCGACAAGGCCAAGCGGGCGATCGCCGCCGAGGCCTTCCGCGTCCTGCGCCCGGGCGGCCGGTACGCGATCCACGAACTGGGGCTCAAACCCGACACGATCCCGCAGGAGACCAAGGACGACATCCGCAAGGACCTGGCGCGCTCGATCAAGGTCAACGCCCGCCCGCTCACCGCGGCCGAGTGGGCGCAACTGCTCACCGAGGTCGGCTTCACCGACGTCACCATCGACTACGCCCCGATGGCGCTGCTGAACCCGGCGCGGGTGCTGGCCGACGAAGGACTGGGCGGAGCGCTGCGGATCGTCGGCAACCTGATCCGTCGCCCTGCCGCCCGGCGCCGCGTCGTCGGCATGCGTCGTACCTTCCACCGTTACCGGCGTTCGCTGACCGCCGTCGCGGCCGTCGGTGTCGTGCCCTCGCAGTGACACACTGAAGGGATGTCAGTGCAGCACCACCGAGTCGGTGCGCCGTCGCAGCGGCCGGCCGGTCAGCAGCGTCAGCGGGTTCTGGGCCTGCTGCGGACTGCGGACGGGCCCGTCGATGCCCGCCACGTCGCCGACGAACTGTGCATTCACGTCACCACGGCGCGGTTTCACCTGACCGCGCTGGAAGCCCAGGGGGTGATCCGGCGCGGCGGCGGGATCAAAGCCGGCCGCGCCGGACGGCCCCGGCTCACCTACGAGTTGGCGCCCAAGCTCGACTACGCCGACATCGTCTCGCTGTTCGCCGCCCACCTCGGCGGCACGGCCGAGGAACGCGAACGACGGGCGCTACGGATCGGTGCGGACCTGGCGCACCGGGTGCAGGTGGCGCGCAGGCGTGAGGAGACGACGGTGGCCGACCTGGTGGTTGCGACGCTGGGGGAGTTGGGGTTTCAGGTACGTTCGGTGCTCAACTCGTTCGGCGAGGTGACGGTGCAGATCTGTACCTGCCCGCTGGCCCAGGTCGCCGCGACCGCACCAGAGGTGGTACGCGGCATTCAACAGGGCCTGATCCAGGAGGTCATCGAGCGCAACGCCGAGGTGATCGGTAAGCGTTACCACGCGTCGGTCACCCCGGATCCTCACGCGGGTTCCTGCGAGATCAGCCTGGTGCTTCGGCCGGGGTGATCGTCAACGTGCCGTCGTCGTTGATCGTCCAGTGCGGGTTGACGGCGACCTCCCAGACATGGCCGTCGAGGTCGGCGAAATAGCCGGAATACCCGCCCCAGAACACCTTTTCGGCGGGTTTGAGGATGGCGGCGCCCGCGGCCTGCGCCTGGGCGAGCACCGCGTCGACGTCGGCCTCGGTGCGCTGGTTGATCGCGATCGTGATGCCGCTGAACCGGCCGTCGATGCGATGACGGGCGTCTTCGGCAAGGTCGTCGCGGCCGAACAGGGCAAGCGCGACACCGGGCAACTGGTAGAAGACCACACCCTCGGCTGACTGGGTGGGCGTCCAGCCCAGGCCCCGTTCATAGAAGGCGCGGGCCCGCGCCACGTCGTCGACGCCGAGCGTGATCAAGCTGATTCGTTGTTCCACGCCGAGCACGTTACGCGCGCCCGGTGACACGTCGAGGCGCTACTTGACCGTGTGTTGTGGGCCTTGGGCCTTCTTGTAGAGCGCCTTGAGCATCCGGTCGCGGAACTGGGCGTTGTCGATGAGCTTGACGCCGGCGTTGGCGACCTTGGGATACCCGAGCATCTTGTGGAAGTAGCGCCCGCGGCGGTACTCCCTGCCCCACGCCGCCTCCATCCGCTGCGCGTAGTTGGTGAAGTCGTCGGGCCCGCCGTTGGTCAACGCCGCCATTGCGCATTCGCCTGCAGCCAAACCGGATTCGAGCGCCTTGGAGATACCCGCCCCCGACGCGGGCTTGCCCGCGCCCAGCGAATCGCCTGCGAACAGCACACCCGGGCGCCACGGCGGCCAGGCAGTGAAGCCCATCGGCAGCCGCCACGCGCGCACGCTTTTGTTCTTCTTCAGCTCCTCGATCGGCGGCAGCTCCCACTCCGGCGGCAGCGTGCGCAGGAACTCGCCGAGGAACTGGGTGGCGTTGATGGACTGCCAGTTCTTGTAGCTGTTGACATAACCCAGCCCGATGTTGAACCGGCCGCTGCCCATCGGGAACACCCAGCCGTAACCGGGCAGCTGGTCGCCGTTGAACACGAGCTTGAGGTAGATGTCCAGGCTGTCGGAGTCGGGCCGGTTGGCATACATCTCCGAGCGGATCGCGATCGCCGAGTAGCCGTTGTACTCCGAATCGATCTTCAGCGCCCGCTTGATGGGGGAGTAGGCGCCGTCGGCCGCGATCACCGCGTCGCCATACACCTTCTCGCCGCTCTTGAGCGTCACGCCGACCACGCGGCCGTTCTCCACGATCGGCGCGGACACCTCCGCGGACTGGCGCACCTCGGCGCCCGCGGACTCGGCGTGCTTGAGCAGCAGCGTGTCGAGTTGGGTGCGGCTGACGGTGTGGCCGTGATCGGGCATGCCGGGACGACGGGGGAAGGACAACTCCCACTGGCTGGGGCTGAACACCGTGACGCGGTCGACCCGGTGGAACTTGGCGACCTCGTCGGCCAACCCCATCTTCTGCAGGTAGCTGACCGCGCGCGCGGTCAGGCCGTCACCACACGGCTTGTCGCGCGGGAACTCGGCTTTGTCCAGGACCACTACCTTCGCGCCGGTCTGCGCGGCCTGCCACGCCGCGGCTGAGCCCGAGGGCCCACCACCGGCAATGACCAGGTCGTATCGCTGCGTCATAATCTCGTCTCGTCGATCGGGTGTCGACGCGATATTACCCGCGCCGGCGCGGTCCTTCTCGTCGGAGGAATATCGCGCGACGACGCCGGGCCACGCCGTCTGCGGCGGGGTCTGAGCAGGTCAGCGGGTGCGCGGTACAGTGATCGGGTGCGACGAGGGGCAAGGCCGCGCCCGGCGGGCGAAGCGGGTGTGAAGGTGGACGCCCGCAGCGAACGCTGGCGCGAACACCGCAAGAAGGTGCGGGCCGAGATCGTCGATGCCGCGTTCCGGGCGATCGACCGCCTCGGGCCCAACGTGAGCGTGCGGGAGATCGCCGAGGAAGCAGGCACGGCCAAGCCCAAGATCTACCGCCACTTCGTCGACAAGTCCGACATGTTCGCCCAGATCGGTGAACGGATGCGGGACATGCTGTGGGCGGCAATCATTCCGTCAATCAACGTGGAGACCGACTCCGCGCGCGAGATCGTCGGACGCGGCGTGCAGCATTACGTCGATCTGGTCGACCAGCACCCCAACGTCGTGCGGTTCCTGTTGCAGGGCCGGTTCGCCGATCAGTCCGCAGCCGCGATGACCACGGTCAACAAAGGTCGCGACATCACGCTGGCCGTCGCCGACATCATCAGCAGCGAACTCGAGGACATGGCCCTGGACCCGGCTGCATTCGAGTTGGCGGCGTTCGCGATCTTCGGGACGGCGGCTTCGGCGACCGACTGGTGGTTGGGCGCCGACGACGACAGCCCGCGCCGCATGCCCGCCGAGGCATTCATCGCGCACATGACCACGATCATGATGGGCGCCATCAACGGCACCGCTGAGCTGCTCGGCGTCAAGATCGACGTCAACGAGCCGCTGCATACCGCGGTGCGCCAGCAGCCCGTCGCCTGACGCTGATTGCTCACCGCCGAGTGTGGGGTTTTGACACGCTTCGAGGCGCCGGACTGTGTCATAAGGCCACACTCGAGAGCTGACGCACGTTGACACCCGCGGCCGTGGCCCGGAGACTGGAGTAAGTACCCGGTACCGGCGTTCCCAGGAAAGAGGCCCATGATGACGGTGGCCGAGCAGGCGGCCCATACGACGGCCGCCAAACCTGTGCACACCCGCACATTGATCATCGGTACCGGATTTTCCGGTCTCGGGATGGGCATCGCGCTGCAGAAGCGCGGTGTCGAGTTCCTGATCCTGGAGAAGGCCGACGAGATCGGCGGCACCTGGCGCGACAACACCTACCCGGGGTGTGCATGCGACATCCCGTCGCACATGTACTCGTTCTCCTTTGAGCCCAAGCCGGACTGGAAGCACATGTGGTCCTTCCAGCCGGAGATCTTCGACTACCTCAAGGGGGTGGCCGACAAGTACGGACTGCGCCGGTATGTCCGGTTCAACTCCCACGTCGACCGCGCGCACTGGGACGAAGACGAGATGCGCTGGCATGTGTTCACCAAGGACGGCCGCGAGTTCGTCGCGCAGTTCGTGGTATCCGGCGCCGGCGGGCTGCACATACCGCTGATCCCCGACTTCGAGGGGCTCGACGAATACCAGGGCGCCGCTTTCCATTCCGCGCAGTGGGACCACAGTGTGGACCTCACCGGCAAACGGGTTGCGGTGATCGGAACCGGTGCCAGCGCGATCCAGATCGTGCCGGAGATCGTCAAAGATGTTGGTGCGCTGCAGCTTTACCAGCGCACCCCGGCATGGGTGATGCCGCGCCCGAACAACCCCATCCCGGAGTGGATGCAGCGGACGTTCACCTATGTGCCCGGTACCCGCCAACTGCTGCGTGCGGCCATCTACTGGGGTCACGAAGCCGTCGGCTTCGCGATGACGCGCCAGCCCCGACTGCTGAAAATCGGTGAGCTGCTGGGCAAGTGGAACATCAACCGATCGATCAAAGACCCCGAGTTGCGCCGCAAGCTGACCCCGGACTACCGGGCCGGGTGCAAGCGGATCCTCAACTCTGACACCTATTACCGCGGTATCGCCAACCCCAAGACCGAGGTGATCACCGACGGCATTGCGCGGTTCACCCCGCGGGGCATCGTCACCGCCGACGGTACCGAGCGCGACGTCGACGTCGTCGTATTCGGCACCGGCTTTCACGTGACCGACTCCTACACCTACGTGCACATCAAGGGTCCTCGCGGCGAAGACCTGGTGGACCGGTGGAGCCGGGAGGGCATCGCGGCGCTGCGCGGCATCACGGTCGCCGATATGCCCAACCTGTTCTTCCTGCTCGGGCCGAACACCGCGCTCGGGCACAACTCGGTCGTATTCATGATCGAGTCGCAGATCCGGTACGCCGCCGAGGCCATCGCCGCGGTCGACCGGGCCGGTGTGCAGGCGTTGGCGCCGACGCGCGAGGCCCAGGACCGCTACAACGACGAGTTGCAGGACAAGCTGGCGGGCACCGTGTGGAGCACCGGTGGCTGCCGGAGCTGGTATCTGGACGAGCACGGCGTCAACCGGACATTGTGGAGTGGGATGACGTGGCAGTACTGGCTGGCCACCCGCCGGTTCGACCCGTCGGAGTACCGGTTTTTGGACCGCCCGCGCGACACGCCAACACAAGATGTCGCGGTTCCAAACGTTGTCGCACCCCAGGGGTAGTGTCCGGGTATAGGTTTCCAACGTTCCAAGGTGGGTGCTGTGAGCGAAGGCGTGAAGCTGATCGATCGGGTTTCGGCGATCAACTGGAACCGCGTGCAAGACGAGAAGGATGCTGAGGTCTGGCACCGGCTGACCGGCAACTTCTGGCTGCCGGAGAAGGTGCCGGTGTCCAACGACATCCCGTCGTGGAACACGCTGACGGCTGCGGAAAAACAGCTCACCATGCGGGTGTTCACCGGCCTGACGCTGCTGGATACCATCCAGGGCACCGTGGGCGCGGTCAGCCTGATCCCCGATGCGATCACCCCGCACGAGGAAGCGGTCTACACCAACATCGCGTTCATGGAGTCGGTGCACGCCAAGAGCTACAGCAACATCTTCTCCACGCTGTGCTCCACGGCCGAGATCGACGACGCGTTCCGCTGGTCGGAGGAGAACCCGAACCTGCAGCGCAAGGCCGAGATCGTCATGCAGTACTACACGGGTGACGAACCGCTCAAGCGCAAGGTGGCCTCCACGCTGCTGGAGAGCTTCCTGTTCTACTCCGGCTTCTATCTGCCGATGTACTGGAGCAGCCGGGCGAAGCTGACCAACACCGCCGACATGATCCGGCTGATCATCCGCGACGAGGCCGTGCACGGTTACTACATCGGCTACAAGTACCAGCGCGGCCTGGCCGGCGAGGACGCCGCCAAGCAGCAGGACCTCAAGGACTACACCTACGAGTTGTTGTTCGAGCTTTATGACAACGAGGTCGAGTACACCCAGGATCTCTACGACGGGGTGGGCCTGACCGAGGACGTCAAGAAGTTCCTTCGCTACAACGCCAACAAGGCGCTGATGAACCTGGGCTACGAGGCGCTGTTCCCGCGCGACGAGACCGACGTCAACCCGGCGATCCTGTCGGCGTTGAGCCCCAACGCCGACGAGAACCACGACTTCTTCTCCGGCTCGGGGTCCAGCTACGTCATCGGCAAGGCCGTCAACACCGAAGACGAGGACTGGGAGTTCTGACCTCAGCGTGCGCGCCGAGACCGCTTCGTAGCGTGGACCTTCGGACGGTCACCGGACGTGACACGCGGCCAATGACGCCGCCGCGATGATCGCCACACCGTCGGTGCACATCCGGATCCGCAGCTGCTCGATCGTCGACCTCAGCAACCGTGATACGTGCACCTGTGAGACGCCAAGGCACTGGGCGATGTCGCGCTGCTTGAGGCAGTCGTAGAACCGCATCCGCAGAACGGCACGCTCTCGATCGGGAAGCTCGCGCAACAGCTCGGCCAGGACCGTGAGGTCTTCGACGCGAGCGAAGCCGGCATCTTCGACACCCTGAACCGAGCTTCGCAGCCGGGGGCGGCCGTCCTCGGTGGGCAGGTCCTCGTTGATGGACAGTGGTCGATAGGCCCGCCGCGCTTCCTCGCTTTGGCGGATCTCGTCGGGTGTGACACCGAGTTCACTGGCCAGGTCCTGCACGGTCGGCATGCGACCGTTGCGCTGCGCCAGATCATCGACGGCTGCACGGACGGCAAGCGTCGACTCCTGGTAGCGGCGTGGCACATGCACACCCCAGGTGTTGTCGCGGAAGTGTCTGCGGATCTCCCCGAGCACTGTGGGCACCGCGAAGGATACGAAGCGGCCCTTGTTGCGGTCGTACCGGTGAACGGCCTTCACCAGCGCCAGCCGCGCCACTTGAAGCAGATCCTCCCGGGATTCGCCGCGGTTGACGAACCGGTAGGCGATGTGGTCTGCCAGTGGCAGGGCCTTCTCGATGATCTTTCGGCGCCAGTAGCTCCTGTCGTCTTCGGTCTGCGCCTCTTCCAGATGCGCGTACAACCCCTCGACCTCGATGTAGTCATCGGTCTCGTCGGGCGGGGCGGCAGCGTGGCCAACGGATGACTCGATCGTGGTCATGAGGCCGACAACCTCCCGGCCGGGAGGCTCATAAGTCGATTCACTTCG
Source organism: Mycolicibacterium holsaticum DSM 44478 = JCM 12374 (assembly GCF_019645835.1). Classification (NCBI taxonomy): domain Bacteria; kingdom Bacillati; phylum Actinomycetota; class Actinomycetes; order Mycobacteriales; family Mycobacteriaceae; genus Mycobacterium; species Mycolicibacterium holsaticum. The sequence goes on along the minus strand of NZ_CP080998.1, from coordinate 3,614,741 downwards.
TATCCTCACATCGCTCTTGTCCGGCCCGAACAGGGCGGTACAGACCGGTCTGTACCGTGGTTAGCCGGACAGCGGGCGTCCAAACCGATACAACCCAAGAACTTGCTGATGGTTCCGCCCGGCGCGAGCGATATTCGAGGCGACGGCGGACGCTAACGCAGCGCGGCCGCCAGCGCCTGCACTGTATGGACGGCCCGGCGGCCGGACAACTGAGCGATCTGCGTACGGCAACTGAACCCGTCGGCCAGTACGAGGGTGTCCGCGCCGGCGCCCCGCACGGCGGGCAGCAGTTTGTATTCGGCGCAGGCGACGGACACGTCGTAATGGCCGCGTTCGAACCCGAAATTTCCGGCTAGCCCGCAACATCCGGCGTCGAGCACCCGCGCGGACACCCCGGCGGACTCCAGCAGGTCTTTCTCGTCGGTGAAATGCAGGACCGCGTGCTGATGGCAGTGCGGCTGAACGATGGCCTCCGCCGGATGCTGCGGCGGTGACCACTCCGGTGCCAGCTTGGCCAACGCCTCACCGATCGTGTAGGTCTGGTGGGCCAGCCGGTGGGCATCCTCGTCCCCGTACAGCAGGTTGGTCAGGTCCGAACGGAACACCGCGGCACAGCTGGGCTCCAGCACAACCACCGGGGTGCCCGACCGCAGCGCAGGGCGCAGGATCCTCAGCGTCCGGTGCAGCACCTTCTTGGCGACACCGAGCTGGCCGGTCGAGATCCACGTCAGGCCACAGCACACCGCAGGTTTGGGCACCTCGACCTCGAAGCCCGCGGCCGCCAGCACGGTTACTGCGTCACGGGCGATGTGGGTGTCGAAATTGTTGGTGAAGGTGTCGGGCCACAGCACGACCTTTCCCCGCCGCGCCGACGTCGACTTCGGTTGGCTGCTGTGGAACTCGGACGAGAACCGCTGGGACGCCAACGTCGGGATGTCGCGCTGCTCGGCGATCCCGCCCACTTTCTTCAGCAGCGTGGAAACCCCCGCGGTGTGCGCCGCGGCGTTCAGCGGCCCTGGCATCACCGCGGCCACGCGCGCCAACAACGGCAGCCAGCCCATCGAGTAGTGCGCCATCGGCCGCAGCCGGTGCCGGTAGTGATGGTGCAGGAACTCGGCTTTATAGGTGGCCATGTCCACGTTGACGGGGCAATCGCTCAGACAGCCCTTGCAGGCCAGGCACAGATCCAACGCGTCCCGTACCTCGGTGGATCGCCAGCCGTCGGTGATGACCTCGCCTTGCAGCATTTCGAACAACAAGCGGGACCGGCCGCGCGTGGAGTGCTCCTCCTCACCGGTGGCGCGGTAGCTGGGACACATGACCCCGTCCTCCTCGCCCCGGCACTTCCCAACGCCGACACAACGATTGGCCGCCTTGCTGAACCGGTGGTTCTCCTCGGGGTAGGAAAACGCGGTCCTGGGCTCCAACGGCAGATACGACGTGCCGAGGCGGAGATTGTCGGTGACTCGGAACGGGTGGACCACCTTGCCCGGATTCATCCGGTTGCCGGGGTCGAACAACGCCTTGGTCTCCTCGAAGGCGCGAACCACCCTCTCGCCGAACATGATCGGAAGAAACTCCGCCCGAGACTGGCCGTCGCCGTGCTCACCGGACAGTGACCCGCCGTAGTCGACCACGAGTCGCGCGGCGTCCTCGACGAAGTGCCGATAGCGGTCGATGCCCTCGGCGGTGCGCAGGTCGAACGGAATGCGGGTATGCACACAGCCCTGGCCGAAGTGGCCGTACAGCGACGCGGAACCGTAGCCGTAATGTTCCAGCAGCTTGTGGAAGTCACGCAGATAGTCGCCGAGCCGATCCGGTGGTACGGCGGCGTCCTCCCACCCTTCGTGGGTGTCCGGGCCATCCGGCGGATACGCGGTGGCGCCGAGACCGGCTTCGCGGGCGGCCCAGACCTCGTTCTTGCGGACCGGGTCGTCGAACACTTTGGAAGAGATCGACGCGGTCTTCTCCAGATGCCGGATCATCTCCTGGGCTTTGCGGTCGGCATCGTCCTGGTCGTCGCCGTTGATCTGGATCATCAACCACGCGTTACCTTCAGGGAGATCGCGTAGCGCCTTCTCGGCGAGCCGGCGGCTGTGTTCGAGCGAGATCAGCCGGTCATCGATGCCCTCGAGGGCCGCCGGTTGGTGTTCGAGCACGGCGGGCACCGCGTCGGCCGCGGCGGCGATGTCATCGAAGCCCAGAATCGCAAGGGTGCTCGCGGCGGGAACGGGTACCAGATCCACTTCGGCGCGAAGCACGGTCACAAGGGTGCTCTCGCTGCCCACCAACGCCTTGGCGAGATGAAAACCGTTCTCCGGCAACAGCGAATCCAAGTTGTATCCGGACACCCGGCGGGGAATGTGCGGGTAGTTGGTGCGGATGTCGTCTGCGTAGCGGGCGACGATGTCGCGCAGGCCGCGGTAGATCGCGGCCCGTCGGCCGCCCTCGGACTCGATCCGGCCCAGTTCGGCGTCGTCGGCCGCACCGACCCACAGACGCAGACCGTCGTAGGTGAGGATCTCCAGTCGCCGGATGGAATCGACCATTTTCCCGTAGGCCTGCGCCGTCGATCCACATGAGTTGTTGCCGATCATCCCGCCGATCGTGCAGCTGACATGGGTCGAGGGTTTCGGGCCCACCATCAGGCCGTGCGGCTTCAACTGGCCGTTCATCTGGTCTAGCTTGATGCCCGGTTCGACGATCGCGGTGGCCGCCTCGGTGTCGACCGAGACGATCCGCGTGCAGTACTTGCTCCAGTCGAGAACGACCGCGGCATTGCAGCACTGGCCGGCCAGGCTGGTTCCGCCACCGCGGGACAGCACGGGAACGTCGTACTCGCGACACACCGCGACGGCTTCCTCGGCGCCCTCCGGTGTGGCGGGCACCACCACGCCGATCGGGATCTGACGGTAGTTGGACGCATCGGTTGAATACGCGGCGCGTGAACCGGGGTCGAACCGCACCTCTCCGCACACCCGCTTCGCCAGGTCGTTGGACAACGACTCGAACAGGGTCGGTGTGTGGCCGTGCGGCCGTTGCAGTGAAGTCACCTGAATTCCTTTGGCAATCAGTGGGTTCGGAACTGCTCGACGGCGGGGACACGGAGCTCGAGGCCGTGTCCTGGCGCCTCGGTGTCGGGGCGTAACGCGCCGCCGACGGGATCGCGCGCTCCGTCGAAGATCATTTGTTCGATCCGGACGTGGTCGTGAAACCATTCCAGATGACGAAGGTTCGGCGTGGCCGCGGCAACGTGCATGTGCAGATACGGGGCGCAATGTCCGGACACTTCGAGCCCGTACGCCGCCGCCACCGCGGCGGCCCGCAGCCATTCGGTCAGCCCACCGCACCGCGTCGCGTCGATCTGCAGGCAGTCCACCGCCCGCGCCTCGCACATGCGACGGAAGTAATACAGGTCGTAGCCGTACTCGCCGGCGGCCACATCCGCATCGACGGCGTCGCGCACGGCGCGCAAACCGTCGAGGTCGTCGGAGGACACCGGCTCCTCAAACCAGCGCACGTCGAACTCCGCGGCCGCACGCATCACCCGGACGGCCTGTTTACGTCCGTATCCGCCGTTGGCGTCGACGTAGAGTTCTGTGGCATCGCCCACCGTCTCGCGCGCCATGCCCATCCGGGCCAGGTCCCGTTCCGTGCGCCTGCCCCACGATTCGCCGATCTTGATTTTTACGCGGGGTATGCCGAGCCGGGTCCACCGCGTGAGCTGAGCACGCAGTTGCTCGTCGTCGTAGCTGGTGAAGCCGCCGCTGCCGTAGACGGCCACCTCGTCGCGTACCGCGCCGAGCAGGCGGTACAGCGGTACCCGCAGCATCCGCGCCTTGAGGTCCCACAACGCGACGTCGACCGCCGAGATCGCCTGCCCGGCAACGCCGTCCCGGCCGATATTGCGGATCGCCGCGACCATCGCGGTGAAGCACGACCCGATGTCGAGTGCCGGGCGCCCGACCACGATGTCGGCGAGCTTGCGCGTGACCAAGTCGGCCACCACGCTGGCACCGTAGGTCCAGCCGATACCGCAGCAGCCGCCGGCCCTGGCCTCGACGAGGATCAACGTGGTCGAGTCCCAACTCAGGGTGCCATCCGCCTCCGGCGTGTCGGTGGGAATGGTGTAGGCCGCCGCGCTCACCGACTCCACCGGGGCGCCCTCGACGCTCGCCCGGTCCGCGGTCATCGGCATCGACGTCAGCTGTTCTTGTGCGGCAAGAACTCTTGCGCCTTGGTCTTGACACCCTCGACGATGAAACCCCAGCGATTCTCGTCGCCCTTCAGCACCGCCGCCGCTGCGGCCTTGGCCTGATCCCACTCCGCGTGCGGCGGAATCGGCGGCATGTCCGGGTCGGTGAACACGTCGAGAACGGTCGGACGGTCCGCGGACAGCGCATCGCGCCACGCATCGTGCAGCTCCTCGGGATCCTTTATCGCCATCGCGTTCAAACCCAGCCCGGCGGCAAACGCCGCGTAGTCCACATCCGGAAGTGACTGGGACTCCACGAACTTCGGTGCGCCGGCCATCGCGCGCATCTCCCACGTCACCTGGTTCAGGTCGTTGTTGTGAAGGATCGCGATGATCAGTCGCGGGTCGCTCCACTCGTGCCAGAACCGTTTGACGGTGATCAGTTCGGCCAGGCCGTTCATCTGCATGGCGCCGTCGCCCTCGAACACGATCACGGGGCGGCCGGGGGCGGCGAACTTGGCGCCGATGCCGTAGGGCACCCCGGGCCCCATCGTCGCGAGCGTGCCCGACAGCGACCCGCGGATGTCATCACGGAAACGCAGCTGCCGGGCATACCAGTTGGCCGCGGAGCCGGAATCGGCGGCCACGATCGCATTACCCGGCAGCTGCGGGGACAGCTCGGCGAAGAGCCGCAACGGGTTGATCGGGTGGGCCGACACCATGGCCTCCATGTGCATGGTCTCCCACCACCGCGCCACCGTCGACTCGATCGTTTCCCGCCAGGACCGGTCCTGTTTGCGCTGCAGATGCGGAATCAGCGCGCGCAACGCGACTTTGGCGTCGGCCACCACGTTGACCTCATAGGGGTAGCGCATGCCGATCATCTTCGGGTTGATGTCGATCTGGACGGCGCGGGCCTGGTCGAACTGCGGTAGGAACTGCGTGTAGGGGAAGCTCGAGCCGACGGTCAGCAGCGTGTCGCAGTCGCGCATCAACTCGTACGACGGCCGTGTGCCCAGCAGCCCGATCGAACCGGTGACCCAAGGTAATTCGTCGGAGAGCACATCCTTACCCAGCAGCGCTTTCGCCGCGCCCGCGCCCAGCAGGTCGGCGACCTCGGCGAGCTCTTCGTGCGCTCCGCGCGCACCGGCGCCGACGAGAATCGCCACCTTCTCGCCCGCGTTGAGCACCTCGGCCGCGCGCGCGATCGCCGCGTCGTCGGGCGCAGGTGTCGGCCAGTCGATTCCGAGGCTCGACGGCACCATCTTGAACGCGTGCTGGGGCGGTGAGTACTCGAGCTCTTGAACGTCGGACGGGATGATCACCGCGGTGGGGGCACGTTCGCTGAGCGCGACGCGGATGGCGCGGTCGAGCACGTTGGGCAGCTGTTCGGGCACCGTCACCATCTGGACGTACTCGCTGGCGACGTCCTTGTAGAGGCTGAGCAGGTCGACTTCCTGCTGGTAGGAGCCGCCCATCGCGCTGCGGTTGGTCTGGCCGACGATCGCCACCACCGGGACATGGTCGAGCTTCGCGTCGTACAACCCGTTGAGCAGGTGGATGGCACCCGGGCCCGACGTCGCCATACAGACCCCCACCTTGTCACCGAACTTCGCGTACCCGACGGCTTCGAACGCGCTCATCTCCTCATGCCTGGACTGGATGAACTGCGGTTTGTTGTCGGCGCGGCCGAACGCTGCCAGGATTCCGTTGATCCCGTCACCGGGGTATCCGAAGACATGCTCGACGTCCCACGCCCGCAGCCGTTCGAGCAGGAAATCGGCGACGTTCTGGCTGGACATGAAAGTCTCCCTTCGATTCGCGGCATGTCGCATCGGCCGGTGCCCGCGACAACCTCGCGAACCCGGGTGGCGGTATACGAGCGCGGCGGGTACGCGGCCTACCCGAGCGTCGTACCCGTTCACCGCGCGCTCATACGTGACGATCCCTGTGCATTGGCTGGGAGTCGACGCTCACTCGGGGGACGGGCAACAGCGGCTGTCTTCCACGTATCACAGCGCCCTCGCTGGGTAGTCGTGGAGAACGAACCATCGAGGGAACACAGGAGTTTCGACATGACGAACGCGAGCTCGACTGTGGTGGTGACGGGCGCGAGCGCGGGCATCGGCCGGGCCGTCGCGAGGGCCTTCGGAGCCACCGGAGCGCGCGTCGCGCTGATCGCACGGGGGCGTGCCGGGCTGGAGGCGGCGGCCGCCGACGTCCAGAAAGCGGGCGGCGTCGCGCTGGCCGTGCCGGTCGATGTGGCCGACGCCAACGAACTGGATGCCGCCGCGGACCGGATCGAGGACACGTTCGGTCCCATCGACGTGTGGGTGAACGGCGCATTCGCCACGATTTTCGCGCCGTTCGACCAGATCACGCCGGAGGAGTTCCGACGGGCCACCGACGTGACCTATCTCGGTTTCGTGTACGGCACGATGGCCGCGCTCAAGCGGATGAAACCCCGCAACCGCGGCACCATCATCCAGGTCGGCTCCGCGCTGGGAATGCGGTCGATCCCGTTACAGTCGGCGTACTGCGGCGCCAAACACGCGATCAACGGGTTCACCGAATCGTTGCGCACCGAGTTGATGCACGACCACAGCAAGGTCAACGTCACCGTCGTGCAGATGCCGGGAGTCAACACCCCGCAGTTCTCCTGGGTGCGGTCGAAACTGTCGGGACACCCGCAGCCGGTGGCGCCGGTGTACCAGCCGGAGATCCCGGCCAGGGCGGTGGTGTACGCCGCCAAACACCCCAAGCACAAGCAATATTGGGTGGGTACCAGCACGGTGCTGACGCTGATCGGCCAGCGGATGGTGCCCGCGCTGCTCGACCGGTACCTGGCCCGCACCGGCTTCTCCTCGCAGCAGACCGACGACACGATCGACGGTCGCCCGGGCAACCTGTTCGAACCACTCGACGGCGAAACCGGCACCGATCATGGGGCCCACGGCGTGTTCGACGCCAAAGCGCACGCCCACAGCCCGGAGTGGTGGCTGCGAAGCCACGCGCGCCCGCTGGCGGCGGCGGCGGTCGCGGGCTCCGTCGGGGCGGCCGCCGGCCGCACCCTGCGGGACCGGCGCGGAGCGCGCGAGCGATGACCCAGATGGCGATGGTGCGTGCGGCCTACGGGGTGGCGCTGCTGACCGCTCCGGAAGCGTTTCACGGGCGGCCCGACATCGAGCGGCTGACCACCGCCACCAGGCGGTCGATGCGCGTTCTCGGGGCACGGCAACTGTTCGAGGCGGCGGTGTGCGGCGTCGAACCCTCCAGGTGCCTGCTGCGAATGGAGGCGGTGGTCGATGTGATCCACGCCGGAACGATGATGGTCGTCGCCGCCGTGACGGATCACGCGAGCACCCGTCGCGCCGCGGCGCTCAACGTGGCGGCGGCAGCGGTCTTCGTCGGGGCGGATGCGCTGGCCGCGCAGCGGTTTCGCGCGGATCGCTCCGGTCCCGCCAGTGCGAACACGTTGCTGCTCACGCGGGACCGGGTCGCCGAGTGGTTCTGTCGCGCACTGCCTTATCCGGTGGGGACCAGATGACCGGATCCATCGCCGAGGCGCGCTCAGGCGCTGCGGCCCCGTCCGTCGACGGTGTGTTCCTCGATGAGGCGGGCCGCGATGCGTTTGGCCCGCCGAGCGGAGTCGACGTCGCCCTCGGCAGCGCCGACGATGCTTCCCTTCAGCAGAATGTTCAGGGACCAGGCCAGATCCTTGGGGTCGCGCAGGCCGGCCTGTTCGGCGCGGTCCCGAAGGATGTCCCGGATCGCGTCGAGGTGGCCGATGCAGGCCTTTCCGACCCGACCCTGGGCGCCGACCTCGAACAGGACTTTGACAAAGGAGCAGGCTTCGTAGTCCGAGCGGCGGTGGAACCATTCGTCGAGACCGTCGAACACCGCCAGCAGTTGCTCCTTCGGATCGTCGGTGCGCTCGCGGGGTTTTCGATCGATGAGTTCGCCCGTCCACATCTCGGCCCGCCGCTCCAGGAAGGCCAGCACCAGATCGTCTTTGGAGGGGAAGTGGCGGTAGAGGGTGGCTTTCGCGACGCCCGCCGTGGCCACGACCTCGTCGACACCGACGTCGCCGATCCCGCGGCGGGTGAACAGTTCGTAGCTGGTGCTGATGAGCCGCTCGCGGGCGCTGGGTCCGTCATTGTTCGCCATGTCGGCTCACTTTCTCAGCACCGGCTGGGCTCGGGGGTTTAGAGACAGAGCGGTCTGTCTACAGATGATGCATGGGCGCGGTCGTGTCGAACAAGGAAACCAGAACGCGCGGTGTTCCCCCGTGGTCCACCCGGGGCGCCCGATGTACGAGGCGGGAGTGTGGCGATGCCTGAAGTGGAACTGCATCACGACGGACACCCGGCGTTTCGGCGCCAGGTGCGTTTCGACTGGACCAACCTGCCGGTGCACTGGGTGCCGGGCAACCCGTTCTGCACCCACATGATCAATGTGCTGCACCTGCTGCTGCCCGAGGGTGAACGCCATTTCATCAAAGCGGTGCTGGAGGCCTCCTCACTGGTCGACGATCCGGAACTGGAGGCGGCCATCAAGCCGTTCATCCAACAGGAGTCCTGGCATGCATGGGCGCACCAGGTCGTATTGGACCGGTTGGCCGAGCAGGGCATCGACACCGCTGCCTACACCGAACGGCTGGGCCGAACGTTGTCGCTGACGCTGGGGGACCCGCCGAGATACTTCCCGGCACCGTTGAAGCGCTGGTGGCTGTATCGCCGCTTGGCCGACGTGGCATCCCTGGAACACTTCACCGCCGTGTTGGGCCAGTGGGTGCTGCAGAACAAGGGGCTCGAACGCGCCGGTGCGCACCCGGAGATGCTCGATCTGCTGCGCTGGCACGGCGCCGAGGAGGTCGAGCACCGCTCGCTGGTGTTCGACGTCTACCAAAACGTATGCGGAAGTTACTGGATCAGAGCGTTTTCGATGTTGATGACCGCGCCGCTGTTTGTCGCGTGGTGGATCGCCGGTGCGCGCTACCTGATGGACCACGACGCATCGATCGATACGAAATGGCGCTGGCGAGACTGGCGTCGGGCCGCCCGCCAGGATCTGTTGCCCGACCCGTGGAACTTCTTGGTGACGGTTCCGCTGAGATACATGCGCCCCAGCCACCACCCCGGCCCCGAGGCGGACACCCAGATGGCGCTGGACTACCTGGCGTATTCGCCGGCGGCCCGCGACGCCCGTGAGCGCGCCGCAGCACACGAACGGTCAGCCGTCGTACAGGCGGCCCACAGCTAGTTGGGATACGACAAGCGGCCACGGCAGTAGGAGCGGCGATGAAGGTTCTGGTGGATCTCGACACCTGCGACGGCAACGGCGTCTGCATGAGCATTTGCCGCGAGGTGTTCGACGTACGAGAAGACGGCCTGCACCTCCTTCAGGAGCAGCCAGGCGAGGAACTGCGCACCAAACTGGTTGGTGCGCAGGTGTCCTGCCCCACCGGCGCGATCACCGTGAAGGACTGAGCCATGCCGCCGGATGCTGGGCTGAACAAGGTGGTCGTCGTTGGGGGCGGGGTGGCGGGTGCCATGGCCGCGCAGACGCTACGCGCCGAGGGGTACGACGGGGAGTTGACGTGGGTCGGCGCCGAACGGTGCGCCCCCTACCACCGGCCGGCCCTGTCCAAGAAGCTGCTCACCGGTGAGGTGCACCGGGCAGGCATCGACATGGCGCCGCAGAACGAGTTCGACGCGCGGGTGCTTCGAGGCGCCCGTGCCATCGGCATCGACATGGCGTCGCGCACCGTCGGGGTGCGCGACGGTGACCGCGAGCGGGCCTTCGAGTTCGACGGCCTCGTGATCGCCAGCGGCGCTGACGTACGCCGCTGGTCCGGCGGACCGGTGCCCGACGGTGTCCTGACGCTTCGCACGGTCGACGACTGCCTGGCTATCCGGTCCAGGCTCGGCCGACGCAGTCGCGTCGTCGTGATCGGCGGCGGCTTCATCGGCACCGAGGTCGCCGCGAGCCTACGTTCGTTGGGCCTCAAGGTGACGCTGATTTCGCGGGCCGATGCGCTGCTGCAGGGCGCAGTCGGTGCGGAGATGGGTAACTTCTGGACCGATCTGCACCGCAGCCACGGGGTGGACGTGCGGGTCGGCGTCGACGTCGCGGGGTTCGTCGGCGACGGTCACGTGAAGGCCGTTCGGCTGAGCGACAATTCGAAGGTGAAGGCCGACCTGGTGCTCATCGGGCTCGGGGTCGAGCCGGTCACCGACTGGCTGTGGGGCTCCGGGATCAAGGTGGACCAGCGCGACAAGGGTGTGGTGTGCGACGCCACCGGTGCCGCGGAGGGCACGACGGGCGTCGTGGCCGCAGGCGACGTCGCGCGCTGGTGGCATCCCCTCTACCGGGAAAATCTGCGGATCGAGCACTGGGATCACGCATCCCGACAGGGGATCACCGCGGCACGGAACCTGCTGGCTGGACCCGAGGACGCCCAGCAGTATGACGCGGTGCCGTACTTCTGGTCCGACCAATACGACGTCAAACTCCAATTAGTCGGTGTGCCAACAGGATACGACACCGTGACGGTCGTCGAGGGGGATATGCGCCAGGGGGAGTTCGTTGCCGCGTACGGGAAGGACGGCCGAACGATAGCGGTCCTGGGCACCGTCGCGGATCGGGTGAAGGACTACCGCGAGGCGATCACCGACGGCGCCGGCTTCCCGCCGCGCCTGCAGAAGCAACCCGCTTAGCGACCTCGATCGGCCGAGTTCAGGGGAAACCGGCCTGTGACGATCAGCGCCGTGAGACCATTTCCGGCGCAAGGTGATGGCGCGGACGGAGACGACATGATTCGGCAGGCAGTGACCGCTTCGGCGACGGCCATTCTGGGTGCGCTGGTGCTGGCGCCGCCGGCGGCGGCCGCCTCGGGGCAGCAGGTGCTGCTGAATTCCGGTGCGGTGCGGTGCGAGCTGAGCGCGGATAACTACTCGTTCGGCGGCGGGCCGGTGGCGGTTTGTGCGCTGACCAACGGACAGCCGTGGGGCACAGCGCCCTTCGAGACATCCAAGTGGAACCAGCGCCTGAACCTCGCCGTGGTGCTGGGCACCGGCCAGTTCTACTGGGACCGAGGCGCGCTGCCCGATCCGGCGTCGGCGCCGGTGTCCGTCGACGGTGGGGCGTACAAGGTCAACGGTTGGACCGTTCAACCGGAGGGGCTGCGCACCCGGCTCACCTACGACGCCTCCGGCCACGGAATCTTCGTCACCCCGGCCGATATCCGCGGCTTCTGATCAGCTCCGCAGCGACGCGGCGTCGATCACGAACCGGTACCGCACATCGCTGGCCAGCACGCGCTCGTAGGCCTCGTTGATGTATTCGGGCGCGATGACCTCGATCTCGGGTTGCACGCCGTGCTCGGCGCAGAAGTCGAGCATCTCCTGTGTCTCGGCGATGCCACCGATCAGCGAGCCGGCCAGGCGTCGCCGCCCGAAGACCAGGGCGCCCGCGGGTACCGCCATCGGGTTCTCCGGCATGCCGAGTTCGACGAGCGTCCCGTCGAGCGCGAGCAGGCCGAGGTAGCTGCCCATGTCGAGGTTGGCCGACACCGTGTTGAGGATCAGGTCGAACGATCCCGTCAGCTTGGTGAACGTCTCGGGGTCCGAGGTGGCGTAGTACTCGTCGGCGCCCAGACGCAGGCCGTCCTCCATCTTCTTCAGCGACTGGCTCAACACCGTCACGTGGGCGCCCATCGCGTGGGCGAGCTTGACTCCCATGTGGCCCAACCCGCCGAGGCCGACCACCGCCACCCGGGTGCCCGGACCCGCGTCCCAGTGGCGCAGCGGCGAGTACAGCGTGATGCCCGCGCACAGCAGCGGCGCCGCAGCCTCCAGCGGCAAGCTGTCGGGAATCCGTAACACGTAGTTCTCGTCGACCACGATCGCGCCGCTGTAGCCGCCCTGCGTCGGCTCACCGTCGCGGCCTACCGCGTTGTAGGTGCCGACCATTCCTTTGGCGCAGTACTGCTCGTCGCCGGCGCGGCACTGCGCGCACTCCCGACAGGAATCGACGAAGCAGCCGACGCCGACGCGATCACCGACCCGGTACTTGGTGACCTCGGCACCGACCTCGGTGACGACGCCGGCGATCTCGTGCCCGGGCACCACCGGATAGCGGGCACGACCCCATTCGTCGCGCACGGTGTGGATGTCGGAGTGACAGATTCCACAGAAGTGGATGTCGAAGGCGACGTCACGCGGGCCGACGTCGCGGCGGGCGATGGTGGTCCTGGTCAACGGTTCGGTCGCCGACGGCGCGGCGTATGCGGTAACGGTGCTCATCACAATCCTTTTCAGGCCTCTTCAGCTTCCAACGACTCTTCGACTTCTAACGACTCTTCAGCTTCTAACGACAATGGGAAAATCCGCCGCCGACAGTGCGGCCGAACCCGAAGGGACAACGAGCGAGCGCGCCCCGATGATTCCGTCTGACGCTGTGAGGTTGCTCCTAGAGTCCGGGTGCCCGGAACGCGCCGTTGAACGATTCCCGTTCGTAGCGGGCGACACCGGCCACCGTGTACGGATCGCGGTCGACGATGTCTTGTGCCTGCTCGACGCCGATGTCGCCGGTGATCAGGACCGCGCCGGACTCGTCTTCGCGGCGCCCGGCCAGCACGATTCGACCCGCGGCAACCTCACCACCGAGCCACTCCAGGTGGGCGGGACGGGTCTGGTTCATGACGTCCGGCGGTTGCAGGTACGTCGATCTGAGGACGTGGAACACGCCCGCGAGACTAGTTGATCGGCGCGTTGATCCAGCGCAGGTCGTCGAGCACGCCGCGGGCGGCGACGATGCCCCCGCCGGTGTGCCAGACCTCGTTGTTGACCGCGAACACCCGGTTGTCACGGTTGGCCGACAACTTCTTCCACGCGTCACTTTCCAGCACGGTCTCGGCGTGCTCCTTGGCCTCGCCCGAGGCGAACGCGATGTAGACGATGTCACCGTCGGCGGCCGACAGATCGGGTGAGGCGGACAGGTCGGCGTCGGTGATGCCGATCTCGATGTAGGGCTTGTCGGTGAAGCGTTGGGCCGCAGGGCGATCCACACCCGCGTCGGCCAGCACGCTGCCCGCGAAGTTGTCCGTGCCGTAGACCCGCATGGTGGTGTCGGTGAACTGGACCACCGAAGCCTGAAAATGGGCGGCGTCGTTGTCGGCGCCGGTCTTGTCCGCGGCCGCCATGAAGCCCTCGATCAGCCCGTTGGCGGCATCGACGCGTCCGGTCGCCGCACCCACCGTGCGCAGGTTGTCCTGCCACGCGGGGCCGGGCGCACCGGTGAACACGGTCGGCGCGATCTGCGCCAACGCGCCGAACGCCTCGGGCGTCAGCGCCTGCGACCCCAGGATCAAATCGGGCGAGGCGGCCCGGATGCCGTCCAGATCGGGGGCGCTGCGCGTCCCCACGCCCGGCACGTCGTGGAGAACGGTGCCGAGGTACGACGGCTGGTCGGGGGAGCCGTCCGGCAGGGCCGCGGCCACCACGCGTGACTGCAGGCCCAGCGCGCACAGCGCGTCGAGCTGATCGCCGGAGAGCACCACGATGCGCTGCGGATCTGCGCGCACCTCCGTTTCGCCTGCGGCGTGGCGGACGAGACGGTCCGGCGGGCCCTGGTCGACGGCGGCGGGTTCGGGGGCGCAGGACTCGTCGGGGCGACGCTGGTTTCCGAGCACGCCCGCACCAGCAATCTTCGTCGTGCTGGTGATGACCGACTCGGCGTCGGGCGCCGGCGCGTCCCCGCCGACCCCACCGCACCCGCTGATCAGCGTCGTCGCCACGGCGGCCGCGATGAGAGGCGCCGCGGATCGGGCCGCCCGCACGCCTGCGCGCGCTCCGCTGATCAGCACGTCGCCGACGGTAACATCTGGGAGTTCCGCGCTGGTCAACCGCCGTCGCGAGCCATATACGACGGTTTGTAGGACCACCCCGCGTCCCGGCTTTTAGAGAAGCTAGGATTCATCGTTGATGACTGCGGGGAAGCCCCGACCAGACGTATGGAGGACCTGTTGGTAGCGCAAGCGCCCCCGATCGGACAACTCGAGGCTCGCCGTCCCTTTCCGGAGCGGATGGGACCCAAGGGCAACCTGCTCTACAACCTGATCACGACCACCGATCACAAGCTGATCGGCATCATGTATGTCGTCACCTGCTTCATCTTCTTCTTCATCGGCGGGTTGATGGCACTGTTCATGCGCACCGAGTTGACGGCGCCGGGGCTGCAGTTCCTGTCCAACGAGCAGTTCAACCAGCTGTTCACCATGCACGGCACGGTGATGCTGCTGTTCTACGCGACCCCGGTCGTGTTCGGCTTCGCCAACCTGGTGCTGCCGCTGCAGATCGGTGCGCCCGACGTGGCGTTCCCGCGGCTCAACGCGTTCTCGTACTGGCTGTTCCTGTTCGGCGCACTGATCGCCCTGAGCGGGTTTGCCACCCCCGGTGGGGCGGCTGACTTCGGCTGGACCGCGTATGCGCCGCTGTCCAACGCGCTGCACTCCCCGGGCGCGGGCGGTGACCTGTGGATCCTCGGCCTGGCGGTGGCCGGCCTGGGCACCATCCTGGGCGGGGTCAACATGATCACCACCGTGGTGTGCATGCGCGCCCCGGGGATGACGATGTTCCGGATGCCGATCTTCACCTGGAACATCCTGGTGACGTCGATCCTGGTGTTGATGGTGTTCCCGCTGTTGACCGCGGCGCTGTTCGGGCTGGCCTATGACCGGCACCTCGGCGGGCACATCTACGACCCGGCGAACGGTGGTGTGTTGTTGTATCAGCACCTGTTCTGGTTCTTCGGCCATCCCGAGGTGTACATCATCGCGTTGCCGTTCTTCGGCATCGTCAGCGAGATCTTCCCGGTGTTCTCCCGCAAGCCGGTCTTCGGCTACACCACCCTGATCTACGCCACCATCGGTATTGCAGCGCTGTCGGTCGCGGTGTGGGCACACCACATGTACGCGACCGGCGCCGTGCTGCTGCCGTTCTTCTCGTTCATGACGTTTTTGATCGCGGTGCCGACCGGGATCAAGTTCTTCAATTGGATCGGCACGATGTGGAAGGGGCAGTTGACGTTTGAAACGCCGATGCTGTTCTCGATCGGCTTCCTGCTGACGTTCCTGCTCGGTGGCCTGTCCGGTGTGCTGTTGGCCAGCCCGCCGCTGGACTTCCACGTTCACGACTCGTATTTCGTGGTGGCGCACTTCCACTACGTGCTGTTCGGCACGATCGTGTTCGCCACCTATGCCGGCATCTATTTCTGGTTCCCGAAGATGACCGGGCGGATGCTCGACGAGCGATTGGGCAAGCTGCACTTCTGGTTGACGTTCATCGGTTTCCACGCCACGTTCCTGGTGCAGCACTGGCTGGGTAACGAGGGCATGCCGCGTCGTTACGCCGACTACCTGCCCACCGACGGGTTCACCACGCTCAACGTCGTCTCCACGATCGGTGCGTTCATCCTGGGTGTGTCGGTGCTGCCGTTCACCTGGAACGTGTTCAAGAGCTGGCGCTACGGCGAACCGGTCACCGTGGATGATCCGTGGGGCTACGGCAACTCGCTGGAGTGGGCGACCTCCTGCCCGCCGCCGCGGCACAACTTCACCGAGCTGCCCCGGATCCGTTCGGAGCGGCCCGCGTTCGAGCTGCACTACCCGCACATGGTGGAGCGGATGCGCGCCGAAGCACACATCGGACGTGCCCATGAACCGGCGGACGCGCGGCTCGTCGACCAATCCAGTTAGGGACACGGTGTTTCGGCGATGAGCGTGCCGAAAGTGGGTTTGCCGGTCGAGCCTCCCGACGGGCGGCCGTGACCGGCCAGGCGCGCAACCGCTCATCGCTGTTGATCACCGTCACAGGACGTGATCAACCCGGTGTCACGTCGGCGTTGTTCGAGGTGCTGTCGCGGCACAAGGTCGAGCTGCTCAACGTCGAACAGGTCGTCATCCGCGGCCGGTTGACGCTGGGTGTGCTGGTCGCCGCGTCCGTCGGCGTCGCCGCGGGCACGCAGTTGCGCGACGAGGTGACGGCCGCCATCCACGGCGTCGGCCTGGACGTCACCATCGAACCCAGCGACACCCTGCCGGTGCTGCGCGCACCATCGACCCACACCATCGTCGTGCTGGGCCGACCGATCGCCGCTGAAGCGTTCGGCGTGGTGGCCCGCGAACTCGCGGCGCTCGGGGTGAACATCGACACCATTCGCGGCGTATCCGACTACCCGGTAACGGGTTTGGAGCTGCGGGTGTCGGTGCCGGCCGACGGCGTCTACGGGCAGCTGCAGAAGGCGCTGGCCCGCGTCGCGGTCGCCGAGAAGATCGACATCGCGCTCGAGGACTACAGCCTGTCGCGACGGGCCAAGCGGCTCATCGTGTTCGACGTCGATTCCACCCTGATCCAGGGTGAGGTCATCGAGATGCTCGCCGCGCGCGTCGGCGCGGAGGCCGCGGTCGCCGAGGTCACCGAGGCGGCGATGCGCGGCGAACTCGACTTCACCGAATCGCTGAACCGTCGCGTCGCGACGCTCGCGGGTCTGCCGGCGTCGGTGCTCGAGGACGTCGGCGAGCAGATCGAGCTGACCCCCGGTGCGCGAACCACGTTGCGCACGCTGCGCCGCCTCGGCTATCACTGCGGCATCGTGTCCGGCGGCTTCCGGCAGGTCATCGCGCCGCTCGCACACGAGTTGATGATGGATTTCGTCGCGGCCAACGAACTCGAGATCATCGACGGCAAGCTGACCGGGCGGGTGGTCGGACCCATCATCGACCGGGCCGGAAAAGCCAAGGCCCTGCGCGATTTCGCCCAGCAGGCCGGTGTGCCGATGGAGCAGACGGTGGCGGTGGGCGATGGCGCCAACGACATCGACATGCTGTCGGCTGCGGGGCTGGGCGTGGCGTTCAACGCCAAGCCGGCGTTGCGGGAGGTCGCCGACGCGTCGCTGAGCTATCCCTACCTGGACACTGTGCTGTTCATCCTCGGCATCACCCGCAGCGAGATCGAGGCGGCCGATGCCCGCGACGGCGTGATGCGCCGCGTCGAGATCCCCGACGACGAGTAGCCGCCCGGTTCTGCTCGCACCGAAGACAAGCTAGACCACCACGGTCGTGGGTTGGGGGGCTGCCGAGCCGGTCACGCTGTGCCATGCGCGGGCGAGCAGTTCGACGGCGGTGTCCAGCTGTTCCTCGGGCAGGGTGTAGGGCACGCGGACGAACCGCTCGAGTGTGCCGTTGACGCCGAACCGCGGACCGGCGGGCAGGTCGAGGCCGAGCCGGGAGGCCGCGGCCGCCAACGCCGTGCTCATCGGCGCGGGCAGCCGCACCCACAGCGACATGCCGCCGACGCCGTGGCCCGGCTCCCAGTCGGGCAGGTGACGGTGCAACAGGATCAGCAGGTGCGCCCGCCGGGCGCGCAGGATCTCGCGGCGCTCGGGCAGCAGTTCGTGGTGGCGGACGAGAAGTCTTGCCGCCGCGCATTGTTCGAATACCGCCGTGCCCATGTCGATGGACGGGCGCAACGAGGCGATGGTCGCGATGGTGGACCGTTCGGCGCGGATCCAGCCCACCCGAAGCCCGCCCCAGAACGACTTGGACATCGAACCGATCGTCAGCACCAGGTCACGCCGTGAGGTCACTTCGGCCGCCAGCGGAGGGGGTACCGGCTGATCCAGCCACATGTCCATGATCGATTCGTCGATGACGGTGCGGGTGCGGGTCTCGGCGATGATGCCCGCCACCTGTTTCCGCTGCGGCACAGGCATCGTCAGCCCGGTGGGGTTGTGGTTGTCCGGGATCAGGTAGGCCAGGTTGGGCGACAGTTGGTGCACGGACGCCTGCAGCGCGTCGAGGTCCCAGCCGTCCTCGGTCATCGCGACCGGAACGGGTCGCGCCCCTGCGGTGGTGATCGATAACAGCGCACCGTGGTAGGTGGGCTGTTCGACGAGCACGCGGTCCCCGGCCTGCACGTAGGTGGTGAGGATCAGGCCGATCGCGTGCTGCGCGCCCGTGGTCACCATGATCTCGTCGGGTTCGGTGGGAAGCCCGCGTTCGCAATACCTTTCGGCGATGGCCTGACGGAGCGCGGGAACGCCGATGAGTTCGTGGCCCGGTACGTGCAGATACGGCGTCACGTCATGGGTGGCCTCCGCGAACGCCTCGGCGACGGCGGCCGCGGGTGCGGCCAGCGCCGCCGCGGCCAGGCTCACCGACGCCGCCGCGGCCTCGGTGCGCACGTCGGGGGTCACGGGAAGCGCGGTCGTGCTGCGCGCACCGCGGCGCGCGTTGAGGTAGCCGTCGTCGCGCAGCTCGGCGTAGGCGGCGGTGACCGTGGTGCGTGACACCCGCAGCGCCTCGGCGAGCGCACGTTCACTGGGCAGTTGCGCCCCGACCGGCAGACGCCCGTCGACGATCAGCAACCGGATGGCGTTGGCGAGCCCCTGGTACGCGGGTCCGCTGCGACTGGATGTGCGCCAGTTCCCCAGAGTGCGGGCCAAAAGGCTCGCGTTGAGCGCCTGCGCGGGCATATCAACGGTCATTTGCAGGCCAGTATCTGCTAACTGGCTATTGAATAGCAAGCCAGTTGGCCACCACGATCGGGTGATGACAACGAATTGGGCTTCGCGGCTGGGCCGGGAACTGAGCAAGCTGTTCAGTTGGCAGCCGCCCAGCGGTTGCGTCGATTTCGCCGATCGCGACGCTGAGCGGATCGCCCGCGAACTAGAGCTGATCCGGTTGCGCTTCCCGCACCACTCCTGAGGGATTTCGGTGTAGTTGGTCACGGTGAGCGTGACCAACTACACCGAAATCACTTGACTACGATGGGCGGGTGCCAGTCACCGACGATGCAGCCGACCCCGACCTGCTGATCGATTTCGCCGAGGTCTCGCTGCGCCGGGGCGGCCAGGTCCTCGTCGGACCGATCACCTGGTCGGTCGAGCTGGACGAACGCTGGGTGATCATCGGCCCCAACGGTGCGGGTAAGACGTCGCTGCTGCGTATCGCCGCCGCGATGGAGCATCCGTCGTCGGGCACCGCGCACGTGCTCGGTGAGCGGCTCGGCCGGGTCGACACCTTCGAACTGCGGTCGCGGGTCGGCCTGAGCAGCTCGGCGCTGGCGCAACGGGTGCCCGGCGGCGAACTGGTGCGTGACCTGGTGGTGTCGGCCGGCTACGCGGTGATGGGCCGGTGGCGCGAGAAATACGACGAGGTGGACTACCACCAGGCCGTCGAGATCCTGGAAAGCGTGGGGGCCGAGCACCTGGCCGACCGCACCTACGGCACCCTGTCAGAAGGCGAGCGCAAGCGGGTGCTCATCGCGCGGTCGATGATGACCGACCCCGAGCTGTTGCTGCTCGACGAACCGGCCGCCGGGCTCGACCTCGGCGGGCGCGAGGAACTGGTGGCCCGGCTGGCCGACCTGGCCGCCGACCCGGATTCACCGGCGCTGGTGCTGGTGACGCACCATGTCGAGGAGATCCCGCCCGGCTTCACCCACTGCCTGATCCTCGCCGAGGGACAGGTGGTCGATTCGGGGCTGCTGCCCGACGTGTTGACCGCGCAGAACCTGTCGAATGCGTTCGGGCAGTCGATCGCTGTCGATGTCATCGACGGGCGTTACTTCGCCCGCCGCACCCGCTCCCGGGCGGCCCATAGGAGACGTGCATGACCGAACAACCAGCCGAACCACCTCTGACACCGCGGCCCGCTTCGACCGTGATGCTCATCCGCGACAAGGTCCCGCACGCGGGTCGGGGAGTGGAAGTGTTTCTGATGCGGCGGCATTCGGCGATGGAGTTCGTCGGCGGGGTGATGGTCTTTCCCGGCGGCGGGGTCGATGACCGTGACCGCAACGCCGACATCGCGTGGATGGGTCCGGGACCGTCGTGGTGGGCCGAGCGGCTCGGTGTGGACGTCGAGCTGGCCGAGGCGTTGGTGTGCGCGGCCGCCCGCGAGACGTTCGAGGAATCCGGTGTGCTGTTCGCCGGTGCCGCCGACGACTCCGACGTGCTCGTCGACGACGCGTCGGTGTACCGCGACGAACGCCAGGCGCTGGTCGACCGGTCGCTGTCGTTCGCCGACTTCCTGCGCACCGAGAAGTTGGTGTTGCGTGCCGATCTGCTTCGTCCGTGGGCGAACTGGGTGACACCGAAAGAGGAGCGCACCCGCCGCTACGACACGTACTTCTTCGTCGCGGCGCTTCCGGATGGGCAGCGGGCCGACGGGGAGAACACCGAAACCGACGCCGCGGACTGGATCACCCCCGAGGAAGCCCTTCAGGACTTCGCCGACTCCAAGACGTTCCTGCTGCCCCCGACGTGGACGCAGCTGGACTCGCTGGCCGGCCGGACGGTCGCCGAAGTGCTTGCCGTGGAACGCCGGATCGTTGCCATCGAACCGCATCTGGCCGCCAGGAACGGCAACTGGGAGATCGAGTTCTTCGACAGCGACCGCTACAACGCCGCCCGCAACCACCGGGCGCCCGACAACTACACCCCGGGTGCACCGCTGGCATGAGCGAGTTCGTCAGCATCCACACCGGTGATCAGCAGCCCGGTATCGCCACGCTGCTGCTGTCGCGGCCCCCGACCAACGCGCTGACCCGTCAGATGTACCGCGAGCTCGCTGCCGCGGCGGCCGACGTCGGCGGCCGCGACGACGTGCGCGCCGTCGTCGTGTTCGGCGGACACGAGATCTTCTCGGCAGGCGACGACGTCGCAGAACGGCGCACGCTGAACACCGCCGAGGCCGCCGTCGCCGCCAGGGACTGCCGCGCCGCCGTCGACGCGCTGGCCGCGGTCCCCAAACCGACGGTGGCCGCCATCACCGGGTACGCCCTTGGCGGCGGGCTGACCCTCGCGCTTGGCGCGGACTGGCGGGTGGCCGGCGACAACGTCAAGTTCGGGGTGACGGAGATCCTCGCCGGGCTGGTGCCCGCGGGCGGCACGTCACGGCTGACCGACGCCGTCGGCGCGAGCAAGGCCAAGGATCTGGTGTTCAGCGGCCGGTTCGTCGATGCGAAGGAGGCGCTGGCGCTGGGCCTGATCGACCAGATGGTCGCACCCGACGGTGTCTACGATGCGGCGGTGGCATGGGCCGCCCGGTTCGTCGAGCATTCGCCCCAGGTACTGGCTGCGGCCAAGGCCACCTTCGCCGTCTAGGCTGCCTGCCATGAGTCTCGACGAAACCGGCGCACGCGAGCCGGCTCCTAATCCGCACGCCACCGCGGAGCAGGTAGAGGCGGCCCGCCACGACTCCAAGCTGGCGCAGGTGCTCTACCACGACTGGGAAGCCGAGAGCTACGACGACAAGTGGTCGATCTCCTATGACAAGCGTTGCGTCGACTACGCGCGCGACCTGTTCGATGCCACGGTGCCCGAGCAGGAACTGCGCAACCTGCCCTACGACCGGGCGCTCGAACTCGGCTGCGGCAGCGGGTTCTTCCTGCTCAACCTGATCCAGGCCGGCGTCGCGCGGCGCGGCTCGGTGACCGACCTGTCCCCGGGCATGGTCAAGGTCGCCACCCGCAACGGCGAGAACCTCGGCCTGCAGATCGACGGCCGGGTGGCCGACGCCGAGGGCATCCCGTACGACGATGACACGTTCGATCTGGTTGTCGGACACGCGGTGCTGCACCACATCCCCGACGTCGAGCTGTCGCTGCGTGAGGTGGTGCGGGTGCTCAAACCCGGTGGCCGGTTCGTGTTCGCCGGTGAGCCGACGAATGCCGGGGAAACCTACGCCAGGCCGTTGTCGACGTTGACGTGGCGGGCGGTGACGAACGCGACCCGGCTGCCCGGACTCGGCGGCTGGCGCCGACCGCAGGCCGAGCTCGACGAGTCGTCGCGCGCGGCGGCGCTGGAAGCAGTTGTCGACCTGCACACGTTCGACCCGGCCGATCTGGAACGGATGGCGCAAAACGCCGGTGCGATCGAAGTATCCACCGCCACAACCGAATTCACTGCCGCTATGTTGGGCTGGCCGCTTCGCACGTTCGAGGCCGCGGTACCGCCGGGCCGGCTGGGTTGGGGCTACGCCAAGTTCGCGTTCCACAGTTGGATCACGTTGAGCTGGGTCGACGACAACGTCTGGCGTCGCTTCGTCCCGAAGAGCTGGTTCTACAACGTGATGGTGACCGGGGTCAAGCCGTCCTGAAGTTCGGCCTCGAGCACGTCGGTTACCTGCGCAGCGGCGCCGGAGCGCAGGCGTTGGGCGAGATCGCCGCGCGCCCGCTGACCGATTCCACCCTGGTCGCCGATATCGCTTGGGCGCGTGAACGTTTCGGTGTGCACGCCGCGGTGCTGGTGGAAACGACGATGTTGCGGCGCAAGGCCGCGACCAAACTCGCCCGCGCCGGGGACTGGCTGTTCACCGACGAGGCGCTGCAGCAGGCCACCGCCGAACCGGTGGCGCGGCATCGCGCGCGACGTCTGGTCGGCAGACGCGTGCACGACGCCACCTGTTCGATCGGCACTGAGCTTGCCGCCCTTGCCGATTCGGCAGACACCCTGCTCGGCAGCGATATCGACCCGGTGCGGCTGGCGATGGCCCGGCACAACGTGGGGGGTGTCGAGTTGTGCCGCGCCGACGCGCTGCGCCCGATCACCCGCGGTGCCGTCGTCCTGCTTGATCCCGCGCGGCGCCGCGGCGGACGACGCCGATTCGACCCGCGGGACTACACCCCGGCGCTGGACGCCCTGCTGGCGGTGTACCGCGGTTCCGATGTCGTCGTAAAGTGTGCCCCCGGAATAGACTTCAGCGCGGTGCGCGACCTCGGCTTCACCGGCGAGATCGAGGCGACGTCGCTGGCGGGCAGTGTGCGGGAGGCCTGTCTGTGGTCGGCGGCGCTGGCCGCGGCGGGGGTCACCCGGCGCGCCACGATCCTGGACACCGGTGAGCAGCTCACCGATGCCGACCCCGCCGACTGCGCGGTGGCGCCGGCCGGGCGCTGGATCGTCGACCCCGACGGCGCCGTCGTGCGCGCGGGCCTGGTGCGGCATTACGCGACGCGGCACCGGTTGTGGCAACTCGACCGCGACATCGCCTATCTGTCGGGGGATCGGTTGCCCGACGGGGTACGCGGTTTCGAGGTGCTCGAGCAAATCGGCTACAGCGAACGGCGACTGCGCCAGGCGCTTTCGGCGCGCGACATCGGGGCGCTGGAGATCCTGGTACGCGGCGTCGACGTGGACCCCGACGCCTTGCGGTCGAGGTTGCGGCTGCGCGGATCGACACCGGCTTCGGCAATCATCACCCGCATCGGAACCGGGCCGGCAAGCCGGGCAACGGCATTCATTTGTCGTCCGTCGCGGTGAGCGGTTACGTACGCTGTTCCTGACGCGCCGGTGCGGTTGCCGGGGCCTGCTGCAAGGATGTTCGACGATGCGCATTCTCACAGGAACTGCTCTGCTGGCAGCAGCTGTCTTCGTCGGCTTCATCGGCGCCCCGGTCGCCGGGGCACAAACCGCGTGCCAAGACCTCGGCGGTGTGCTGGAACCCGACCAGACGTGTCGGGTGCACGCCGAGGGACCCACCTACCAACTGGACTTCACCTTTCCCAACGGCTACCCCGATCCCGCGCCGGTGGTGGCCTACCTGACCCAGGCCCGAGACGGCTTCGTCAACGTCGCGGGCATGCCCGATTCCTACAACCTGCCGTACGAACTGGACGCGACCGGCACCAGCTACCGGTCGGGGCCGCCGACCGCGGGCACCCGCAGCCTGGTGTTCACGGTGTGGCAGAACATCGGCGGCGCGCACCCGCAGACCTACTACCAGTCGTTCAACTGGAACGTCGCCAAGAACGCGCCGATCACCTTCGAGACCTTGTTCAAACCGGGTAGCGACCCGCTCGACGTGATCTATCCCGAGGTCAACCGGTACCTGCAAAACGAGTACGGCACGACGGATCCGATTCCCAGCGGCAGCGGGCACGATCCGACCAACTACGAGCACTTCGCGGTGACCGACGACGAGCTGATCTTCTTCTTCACCCAGGGCTCGCTGCTGCCGGAGTCCGCAGGCCCGGTGCAGGCATCGGTGCCGCGCGCCGCCGTCGCACCCATGCTGGCGCTCTAGGCGGGCGCGAACCCGTAGACCATTCCGTCGCTGGTGGCGGTGACGACGCGGCGGTCGCCGCCGATCGACACGCCGACGGGCCAGCCGGTCGCCTTGGGCAGCGGATAGCTGTTGACGGTGTGGCCGTCGGCGGGGTCGAACACCATCAGCGCCAGCCCGTCTGCACCGTCGCGGACCACCGTGTAGGCCACCGACGGGCCGGCCTGGCTGGACGTCGACAGCGCCGTGACGTCGTCGCGGGTCCAGCTCACCTCGCCCTTGTCGCCGCCGTCCTTGATGCCGACCAGCTTCGCGCCCGGCCCTCCGCCGGCCACGATCAGCCCGTCGGGTGACACCGAGGGCGGTGTCTGCGCGAGATAGTCCAGCGGCACCGACCACTTCGGGCTGCCGTCGGTGGCGTCGAGCGCCCACAGGTGCTCATCGCGGCCGCTGACGTACACCGTCGAGCCGTCCGCCGAGAAGACCGGGCTGGCCAACGGTCCACCGCCGACGGCGTCGCTGGTCCATTCGCGGCTCAGCAGCGGTGTCTGGCCGGGCCGGTACCGCAGCCCGACCAGGATCGGCGCGTCGGCGTCGGGTTCCCACAGGCTCAGCACGACGAGTCCCTGCGTCGGCGCGAACGCCGGCGCGGCGGCCACCGGGCAGCGTGGACGGGCCGGTGCGCAGTCGGCGAGCCCGCGTTGGGAGTCGGTCGGGTCGACGCCGGCCACCAGGTCCAGCGGCGTTCCCACGACGACGCCTTTGTGCGCGTCGAACACCAGCACCTGCCCGAGGTGGGTGACGACCAGCAGCTGCCCCGGCGCCAGGATCCGGGGAGTGGTCGGCATCCCGATCACCGGCTGGCGCCAGCGGATCCATTGCGTCGTGGGGAAGGACAGCATGGCACCGGGCTGGCCGACGTAGAGGTTGTCGAACCCGTCCAGAAGTGGGCTGGACGGGCCGCCGCCCTGCACCAGCCTGGTGCACCAGCGCTGCCGGGCGTTGTTGTCGGCCTCCCACACCATCAGCGAACAGCCGGCGGGGGTCTGTGCGTTGACCCCCAGATAACCGTTGGTGCCCAGCGCGACGGCGGACTGCAGATCGCCCTTGACCGACCTGGTCCACTCCAGGCGGAGTTTGTCGGCGCCGGGCGTCGGCGTGTAGCTGCTGTTGCTCGCGTCGCCGTACTGCGCCGGCCAGCCCGAGGCGGCGTGCGCCTCGACCCACGAGTCGGTGTTACCGCAACCCGCCAACGCGGCCGTGATCAGCGCCGTTGCCGCCAGCACGGTCAATCGCCGCAACACCGGTTCCTTCCTGTTGGGAGTTCGTTGGGAGTTCGTCAAGCCCACGTGAGGGTAACCGCTCGAGGCCGAAGTCCTCGCGTAGGCTTTCCGGCCATGACGACCATGTGGGGCGCTCCGCTGCACAAGCGCTGGCGGGGGTCGCGGCTGCGTGACCCGCGCCAGGCGAGGTTCTTGACGATGGCGTCGCTGCGCTGGGTTTTGGCCAATCGTGCCTACACCCCGTGGTACCTGGTGCGCTATTGGCGGTTGTTGAAGTTCAAGCTCACCAACCCGCACATCATCACAAGGGGGATGGTGTTCCTGGGCAAGGGCGTGGAAATCCAGGCCACCCCGGAGCTGTCGACGATGGAGATCGGCCGGTGGGTGCACATCGGCGACAAGAACACCATCCGCTGCCACGAGGGCTCGCTACGGTTCGGTGACAAGGTGGTCCTCGGCCGCGACAACGTCATCAACACCTACCTCGACATCGAGTTCGGCGACTCGGTGCTGATGGCCGACTGGGTGTACATCTGTGATTTCGACCACAAGATGGACGACATCAACGTGCCGATCAAGGACCAGGGCATCGTCAAGGGACCGGTGCGCATCGGTCCCGACACCTGGATCGCCACCAAGGTCACCGTGCTGCGGAACACGACGGTCGGGCGCGGGTGTGTGCTCGGTTCGCACGCCGTGGTCAAGGGCGAGGTGCCGGACTTCTCCATCGCCGTCGGCGCGCCTGCCAAGGTCGTCAAGAACCGGCGGCTGGCGTGGGAGACGTCTGCGGCCCAGCGCGCCGAACTGGCCGCGGCGCTGGCCGACATCGAACGTAAAAAAGCCTCGCGCTGACTTTCCTTTCCCGGCGGGCGTGCGGGTTTGCGGCCGACACGCCGTCATGTGGGCGAAGTTTGCGCACGTCCCCTACTTGCGTGTGGGCCCACGCGGGGCGGTGTCAGCGGTCGGGTAGCGCGTGCTCGACGATGGTGCGTCGGCGGTGTGGTTGGCGCTCAGCGCGTTTGGCGGCCAGATACACCTGCGCGGTCTCCTCGGCGACGGTGTTCCAGGCGAAGTCTGAGGTGAGACGTTCGCGCGCGGCGACGGCCATCTTCTGGGCGGCCTGCGCGTCGTCGAGCACGGTGCGTACCGCGGCGGCGAGGCCGGCGATGTCGCCCGGGGCATAGGACATGCCGGTCTGGCCGTTGATCACCGCCTCACCCAAACCGCCGACGTCGGAGGTCACCAACGGGGTGCCCGTGGCGGCCGCCTCCAGTGCGACGATGCCGAACGGTTCGTAGTGACTGGGCAGCACGGCCGCGTCGGCGGTGTGCAGAAGATCGACCAGGGCGTCGTGGTTGAGGTGACCGACAAACGATGTGGCCTTGAGCACCTTGTGTTTTCGCGCCTGTTCGACGAGCCACGCCTGCTGGGTTCCGGTCCCGGCGATGGTCAGCGTGGTGCCGGGGTGGGTGCGCCGGATGCGGGGCAGCGCGGCGATGGCGTCGTGGATGCCCTTCTCGTACTCGAGCCGGCCCAGATACAGCAGCTGTGCCGGCCCCTGGCGCGGCCGTCGCGGCGCGAACGGCCAACGCGCGACGTCGATTCCGTTGCGGATCACCCGGATCTCGGCCAGCCCGGGACCGAACAACTCGGTGATCTCGTCGCTCATCGAGGTCGAACATGTGATCAGCGAGTCGGATTCGTGAACCAACCAGGACTCCACCGCGTGTACCTGGCGGCTGATCGGTCCGGAAACCCAGCCCGAGTGCCTGCCGGCTTCGGTGGCGTGGACGGTGGAAATCAGTGGTACATCGTAGTATTCGGCAAGGGCGATCGCCGGATGCGCGACGAGCCAGTCGTGGGCGTGGACGACGTCGGGCTTCCAGGGTTCGGTGTCGGCGCCCTTGAGCGCCAGCCCGGCGCGCACCATCGCATGGCCCATCGCCAGCGTCCACGCCATCATGTCGGTGCCGAATTCGAACTCGTGCGGATCCTGCGCGGCGGCGACGACGCGGACACCCTCGGTGACGTCGTCGGTCGTGGGATGGCTGCTGGGGTCGGTGCCGCTGGGCCGGCGGCTGAGCACCACCACCTCGTGTCCTGCGTCGGCCAGCGCCGTGGCCAAGTGGTGGACGTGGCGACCGAGGCCGCCGACGACGACCGGCGGGTACTCCCACGACACCATAAGGACTTTCACCTGACACCGCCGATGCGGCGCGTGGGCCCACACGCAAGTAGGGGACGTGCGTGAAGTTCGGCTGATTGACGGCGTGTCGGCCGCTGGGACCGCCGCTTGCGAGGGGAACACGCACGCTCGCGCATGAGGGCGGGGGCGGTCATCGGGGTAACCGCCGGGCGTCCAGCGCGCCGAACAGTCCGTCGGCGCGGTTCCAGCCCTCGGCCAGCCGCTGAGCGTGGTCGGGTCGGCCCGCGGCCATGGCGTCGGCGATCTCGCGGGTGGCGTGGGCGTGCAGGTGCGCACGGTAGCGCGCGTACTCCGCGGCCGTGTCCTTGCTCACCATGAACGGCCAGTCGCTGGAGACCGTCAACAGCGTCTCGCGAAGGATCTGATCGGCGACGAAACTGCGGGGGGTGGGCGCGCCGACCGACGTGGTGAACTCGCCGAGCGCCTTGTCCACCGTGGACAGCGCGGTGTCGACGACTTCGCTGTTCAAGTGGACCAGGTCGCCGACCTGCTCACCGGCCCACACCTGCCAGTCCTTACCCGAACCCCATGAGCTGGGCGGTAATTCGACCGCAGAACCCACGAAGCCCTCGGCGATCGCATCGGACAACGTGCCGATTCGCACCCCGGCCTCCGGCAGCGCGCGCAGCACACGCGCCAGCCACGCCGGGCCCTCGTACCACCAGTGGCCGAACAACTCGGTGTCGAAGGCCGCGATCACGTGGGCCGGCCTGCCGATGCGTTCGCTCTCGTCGATGAGCCGGCGGCGCACCACGTCGACGAAATCTTGGACGTGGTGCTCGATCGCACGCTCGGCGCGCTGCGGATCGTAGGGCGCCTTGTCCTCGGAGTCGACATTGCGGCCGGTCACTCGCGCGGGCTTGAGCCCGGTGGTGTGGTCGTAGGTATGGAAGTCGCGGTACGCCGGGTGCCCCGGATAGCCCGACTTGGGCGACCACACCCGGTAGCTGACCGAAAGGTCCCTGCCGAACGCGACGACGTCGGACCCGCCGACGGTGCGGCCCAGCGCGGTGTCCCCGTGCAACGACGGCCCGTCGACCATGAAGTGGCCGACACCGGCTGCGGCATAGCCGGTTTCCATGCCCGGCGCGTACGCGCACTCGGGCGCCCAGATACCGCGCGGGGTGTGCGCGAATCGCAGCGAGGCATCGGCGAGTCCCTCGCGCAGCGCGAACTCGCGCAGCCGCGGGTTGAGTAGCGGCTGGAACGGGTGCGCCAGCGGGCCGCCGAGCAACTCGATGGTGTCGGCGTCGATCAGCTCACGTAGCAGCGGGCTGGCACCGTGCGCCCACAGCGTCTCGAAGTCGGCGATCGCGCGCTCGGTGTCGCCCAGTTCGCGAATGCCGAACTCGCGCAACGGGGCCCCGAGCGTCGTCGCCTCCAGCGCGCGCAGCTGCCAGTTGGCCAGCCAATGGTGCATGCCGGTGAGGCAGTACGGATCGTCGAGTTGCGCGGTGACCACGGGCGTCATGCCGAGCGTCACCACGCGGCGACGGCCTTCTGCGGCCAGTCCGCGAAGGACACGCATCAGCGGTAGGTAGGCCGCCGACCACGACTGGTAGAGCCATTCCTCGCCGACCGGCCAGCGGCCGTGGTGGGCCAGCCAGGGCAGATGCGTGTGTAAGACCAGCGTGAACATCCCCGGAGCCGGCGGGCCGGCGGCAGTCAACTCACCCGTCGAAGTCCTCACGGTCGCACCGCGATTGCCACCAGGTCGAGGCTGCCGTCGATGTCGCGGTCCGCGGCGTCGGCGAGATCGAAATCGTCGGCACGCACCGACGCGACGTCGGCGAGCAGGTCGGCCGGCCACGGCGCGTCCGCCAAGGCGCGGGTGATCTGGGCGTCGATGATCGAACCGCCGTGACGGGCATCCAGGTCGCGCAGGCGCGCGCCGTGGAAGACCCCGCACATGCGTTCCATCCGAAACCCTTCTGCTGTCAGCAATTCGATCAGCTCCGCGGCGTTGAGTTCGCGGGTGTGGAACGGGTTGACCGGGGTGTCGCGGCCGGGGGAGAAGGTGATGCGGTTGGGGGTGGACATCAGCAGCACACCGCCGGGACGCAGCACCCGCAGACACTCGGCGACGAATTGTCCTTGATCCCAGAGATGTTCGATCACCTGGAAGTTGACCACGACGTCGACCTCCCCGTCGGACAACGGTAACGAGGCCAGGTTCCCGTGCCGCATCTCGACGCGGGGATAGCGCGCCCGGACGTGGGCGACCGCCGATTCGTCATAGTCCAGACCGATCACGCGGCGCGCCACGTCGGCGATCAGGTCGGCGCCGTAGCCCTCGCCGCACCCCGCTTCGAGAACGTCGCGGCCCGCGCAGCGATCGGCCAGACGCTGGTACACCACCTCGTGGCGGCGGAACCAGTAGTTCTCCTCCGGCAGGCCCGGAACCGTGCGTTCCCCGGTAAGGGGAAGGTCCGGACCGCCGGTAACGAATGCGCTCATTGGAAGGCAGGCTAACCCGAATCGGCTCGCTGACGAACGCTTCACCGCCTACGTGCTGCTAGAACGCCAACTTCGACCCGCTATTGTGTTCCTGCGAACCACCACAAGTTACTCGCTAGTAACATGGTGTTAGTTGCTTCAAACGTGGTAAAGCAGGCCGGCCCTCCGGCCTCTTCAAGGAGGACGAACCAGACTCATGACGAACATCGTGGTCCTGATCAAACAGGTCCCTGACACCTGGTCGGAGCGCAAGCTCTCCGACGGCGACTTCACCCTCGACCGTGAGGCCGCCGACGCCGTGCTCGACGAGATCAACGAGCGCGCCGTCGAAGAGGCGCTGCTGATCAAGGAGAAAGAGGGCGGCGAGGGCACTGTGACAGTGCTCACAGCCGGGCCCGAGCGCGCCACCGAGGCCATCCGCAAGGCGCTGTCGATGGGCGCCGACAAGGCGGTGCACCTCGTCGACGACGGCATGCACGGCTCCGACATGGTGCAGACCGGCTGGGCGCTGGCGCGCGCACTGGGCACCATCGAGGGCACCGAGCTGGTCATCGCCGGTAACGAGGCCACCGACGGTGTCGGTGGAGCGGTCCCGGCCATCGTCGCCGAGTACCTGGGCCTGCCCCAGCTGACCCACCTGCGCAAGGTGACGGTCGAGGACGGCAGGGTCACCGGCGAGCGCGAAACCGACGACGGCGTCTTCACGCTGGAGGCTGCGCTGCCCGCCGTGATCAGCGTCAACGAGAAGATCAACGAGCCGCGCTTCCCGTCCTTCAAGGGCATCATGGCCGCCAAGAAGAAGGAAGTCACCACGCTGTCGCTCGCCGACATCGGCGTCGAGGCCGACGAGGTCGGCGTCGCCAACGCAGGTTCGAAGGTGCTGTCCTCGACCCCGAAGCCGCCGAAGACGGCCGGCGAGAAGGTTACCGACGAAGGCGACGGCGGCACCAAGGTCGCCGAGTACCTCGTGGCCCAGAAAATCATCTAACCCCGACTTCGGAGAAGGACACAAAAGCTCATGGCAGAAGTACTTGTGCTCGTCGAGCACGCCGAAGGTGCCCCCAAGAAGGTCACCGCTGAACTGATCACCGCGGCCCGCGCCCTGGGTGAGCCGTCCGCCGTTGTGGTGGGCAAGCCCGGCACCGCCGAGCCGCTCGTCGAGTCGCTCAAGGAGGCCGGCGCGGCCAAGATCTACACCGCCGAGTCCGACGAGGCGGAGAACTACCTCATCACCCCCTACGTCGACGTGCTGGCCTCGCTGGTCGAATCGGCCGGCCCGGCAGCGGTGCTGCTGGCCGCGTCGGCCGACGGTAAGGAGATCGCCGGGCGGCTGGCCGCGCGGACCGGCGCGGGCGTGCTGACCGACGTCGTGGAGGTCAAGGAGGGCGGCAAGGCCGTCCACTCGATCTTCGGCGGCGCCTACACCGTCGAGGCCGAGGCCACCGGTGAGCTCGCGGTCATCACCGTGCGCCCCGGGTCGGTGGAGGCCGCGCCGAGCGCGGGCGCCGGCGAGGTCGTCAGCGTCGAGGTGCCGGGCCAGGCCGAGAACGCGACCAAGATCACCAAGCGTGAACCCGCGGTGGCCGGCGACCGTCCGGAGCTCACCGAGGCCACGGTCGTCGTCTCCGGCGGTCGCGGTGTCGGCAGCGCCGAGAACTTCACGGTCGTCGAGGAGCTGGCCGACGCGCTCGGCGGCGCCGTCGGTGCGTCGCGCGCCGCGGTCGACTCCGGCTACTACCCGGGCCAGTTCCAGGTGGGCCAGACCGGTAAGACCGTTTCGCCGCAGCTCTACATCGCGCTGGGCATTTCCGGTGCCATCCAGCACCGCGCGGGTATGCAGACGTCGAAGACGATCATCGCGGTGAACAAGGACGAGGAGGCGCCGATCTTCGAGATCGCCGACCTGGGCATCGTCGGTGACCTGTTCAAGGTCACCCCGCAGCTGACCGAGGCGGTCAAGGCCCGCAAGGGATAGTCGACTCGACCGGCAACACGCGAACGCCCCGACGCCCTGCGCCGGGGCGTTTTGCGTTGCGGTCGCCACCGTCAGGACTACGGATTTTCAAGGGTTCAAACGAGACCACCGGCGTGCGAGCGTTGTTTCTGCGACTCAACGAAAGGTGTTCGGAAATGAAGATCACGGTTATCGGCGCCACCGGGCTCATCGGTTCCAAGGTGGTTCCGCTGCTGGAAGCCGGCGGCCACACGGTGGTGTCGGCGTCCCGTCAAAGCGGGCTGGACGTGCTCACCGGCGAGGGCCTGGCCGACGCGCTGAGCGGTGCAGACGTGCTGGTGGACCTGACGAACTCGCCGTCGTTCGAGGACGAACCCGTCAAGCAGTTCTTCACCACGTCGACCACCAACCTGGTGAAAGCCGCCGCCGAAGCCGGCGTCGACCACTACGTGGCGTTGTCCATCGTCGGGGCCGACGGGCTGCCCGACAGCGGCTACATGCGGGCCAAGGTCGTCCAGGAGACGATCCTGCGCCAATCGGGGCTGCCGTACACGATCGTGCGGGCCACCCAGTTCGACGAGTTCGCCGAGTCCATCACCGAATCGTTGACGATCGACGGGCAGGTGCATGCGCCCGACGGGATGATCCAGCCGATCGCAGGCGATGACGTCGCCGTGCAGGTGGCGCGCGCGGCCATGGCGCCCGCCCGCAACGGCTACGTCAACATCGGCGGACCCGACAAGTTGTCGTTCGCCGATCTGGCCCGCGCGGTGCTGAGCGCCAAAGGTGACGACCGGCCCGTCGTCGTCGACTCGACGGCCACTTACTTCGGCACCCGGGTCGACGACCACAGCCTGGTCACCGGCGACGACGCCACGATCGCGCCGATCCGGTTCGCCGACTGGATGGCCAGCCGGTAGCGGCCATGAGCGCGCTGACGGACGTGATCGGGCAACGCCGTTCGACCCGGATGTTCCTGCCGGACAAGCCGGTGCCCCGAGAGCTGCTCGACGAAGCCCTCGCTCTGGCCATGCGCGCCCCCTCGAACACGAACCTTCAGCCGTGGCGACTGTTCCTGACGTCCGGACCCCGGCGCGACCGGCTGGTCGCGGCACTGCTGGAGCAGGCGGTGCGCGGGTTCCCGGAGACCGTGGGCATCCCGGAAAGCTTCGCGCCGCTGCGCTACGAGTTCGGGGCGCTGGTGTACGGCGCGATGGGAGTCGCCAGGGACGATCGCGAGGGCAGGCAGCGCGCCCGGCTGCGCAACTGGGAGTTCTTCCGGGCGCCCGTGGCCGGGGTGGTGTGTATGCACCGCGAGCTCGGTCTGGCCGACGCGGTCGGGGTCGGGATGTTTCTGCAGACGCTGTTGCTCGCCCTCACCGAACGCGGGCTCGGCACCTGCGTGCAGGCCTCGATCGCGCACTTCCCGGAAACCCTGCACGCCGAGCTGGACATCCCCGACGAGCTCACCCCGATCTGTGGGCTTGCCGTCGGCTATCCCGACCCGGGCTTTCCGGCCAACCAGCTGTACACCCCGCGCAACGCCGTGGCGGCCAACGTGGTGTTCCGGGAGTCCTGAAAGGCCGACTCGTCGTCGGGCACGCGGTGCCACGGTGTACGAATCACCGTGTCGGGCATGCCGATTCGCAGTTCCGCTTCGGGTCCCATCGGGTCGGCCGTGCCGAAGCGCCGCCGCGATCGGCGACGACACGCTGCCGGCCTCCGTCCCGCGCCTGATGACCGCGCCGCGCACCGTCGCGGGGCGCGGGTGGCGTCGCTGCGCTTGACGGCGGCCGAACCGGCGCGGCCTGGCCGCCCGTGGCGAATCGGCGGTGCGTGCTGGGCGGGCCCGGTCACCTGCTGGCGGCCTGACCGCGGGACCCGGAGCATGCGCACCCGGCCGCTAGACTTGAACGGTTATGACCTCGCCGACGACGCCGGATGCCCTTCGCCCGAGGGGCTCATCAGGGCCGGTCTACCTCGATCACGCCGCCACCACCCCGATGCACCCCGCTGCCATCGAGGCGATGACGGCGGTGCTGGCGACCGTCGGCAACGCATCGTCGCTGCACGGCACCGGCCGGGTGGCACGCCGCCGGATGGAGGAGGCGCGCGAGGCGCTGGCCCTCGTGCTGGGCGCGCGGCCGTCGGAGGTGATCTTCACCGCGGGCGGCACCGAAAGTGACAACCTGGCCGTCAAGGGCATCTTCTGGGCCCGCCGTGACGCCGAACCCCGTCGTCGCCGCATCGTCACCACGCCCGTCGAGCACCACGCCGTGCTGGACGCGGTGGAATGGCTTGTCGAGCACGAAGGCGCCGAGGTGAGCTGGCTGCCGGTGCAGCCGGACGGATCGGTGACATCGAGCGCGTTACGAGACATCCTGCAGCGCAACGACGACGTCGCTCTCGTCTCGGTGATGTGGGCCAACAACGAGGTCGGCACCATCATGCCGATCGCTGAACTGGCCTCGGTGGCAGCCGAGTTCGGCGTGCCGATGCACAGCGACGCGGTGCAGGCCGTCGGCCAGATCCCGGTCGACTTCGCGGCCAGTGGACTGTCGGCGATGAGCGTCACCGCACACAAGTTCGGCGGGCCCACCGGGGTCGGCGCGTTGCTGCTGCGCCGAGACACCGCCTGCGTTCCGCTGCTGCACGGCGGCGGTCAGGAACGCGATGTCCGTTCCGGCACACCGCACGTCGCCGGCGCGGTGGCGATGGCCGCGGCGGCCAAGGTGGCCGTCGAAGGACTCGACGCGCACAGCGCGCGGGTGACCCGACTGCGGGACAGGTTGATCGACGGTGTGCTGTCCACCATCGACGACGCACATCTCAACGGGGCGGGTGGGGCCGGCAGGTTGCCGGGCAACACGCACTTCACCTTCCGTGGCTGCGAGGGCGACTCGTTGTTGATGCTGCTGGACGCCAAGGGAATCGAATGTTCGACGGGTTCGGCGTGCACCGCAGGGGTGGCGCAGCCGTCCCACGTGCTGATCGCGATGGGCAGCGACCCGGCCAACGCCAGAGGGTCGCTGCGGTTTTCGCTGGGGCACACCAGCACCGAGGCGGACGTCGACGCCGCCCTTGCCGTGCTGCCCGCCGCGGTGAAGCGAGCCCGGCAGGCGGTGCTGGCGAGTTCGGGAGCGCTGGACTAATGCGCGTACTCGTGGCGATGAGCGGTGGGGTGGACTCTTCGGTTGCCGCCGCCCGGATGGTCGACGCCAGCCACGACGTCGTCGGCGTGCACCTGGCGCTGTCGGCCGCGCCTGGCACGCTGCGCACCGGATCGCGCGGTTGTTGCTCGAAGGAAGACGCCGGGGATGCCCGTCGCGTCGCCGATGTGCTCGACATCCCGTTCTACGTTTGGGATTTCGCCGACCGCTTCGCAGATGACGTTATCGACGACTTCGTGTCCGCTTACGCGCGCGGTGAGACGCCGAACCCGTGTGTGCGGTGCAACGAACGAATCAAGTTCTCCGCGTTGGCCGCCCGTGCGCTGGCGCTGGGTTTCGACGCGGTGGCCACCGGCCACTACGCCCGGCTCGTCGACGGCAGGCTGCGCCGCGCGGTCGATTACGACAAGGACCAGTCCTACGTGCTCGGTGTGTTGACCGCCGAGCAGCTGCGTCACGCGCTGTTCCCCATCGGTGATACGCCGAAGGCCCAGATCCGCGAGGAGGCCGCGCGTCGCGGGCTCGCGGTCGCCGACAAACCCGACAGCCACGACATCTGCTTCATCCCGTCCGGGGACACCCGGGCGTTTCTGGGCGCACGCATCGGCGTGCGCAGAGGCGCCGTGGTCGACGCGGGCGGCACGGTACTGGCCGAACACGACGGGGTGCACGGTTTCACCGTCGGACAGCGCAAGGGCCTGGGCATCGCCGGGCCCGGCCCCGACGGCCGGCCGCGCTACGTCACCGGCATCGACGCCGAAACCAGCACCGTCTATGTCGGCGAGGCCGCGGATCTGGATATCTGGACATTGACCGGCGAAAGTCCCGTGTTCACCTCCGGCGTCGCACCCGCCGGGCCGGTGGAGTGCGCGGTACAGGTGCGCGCGCACGGCGGGATCGCCGACGGCGTCGCGCAACTGCGTGACGGGCAGTTGGTGGTCGATCTGCGCGCTCCGCTGCGCGGGGTGGCCCCGGGACAGACGATGGTGCTCTACCGCACGGACCCGCAGGGAGACGAGGTTCTCGGGAGCGCGACCATCCGTCGGTGACGCTGCGACGGTGGTTCCGTCGTCGGATAGCGGCTAATATAAATGAGTCACATCCGTTAAATTCGCGAGCGGAGGCCATCCGGTGGGCGAGGAAGTCCATGCAGCGCCGGCGCGACCGCGACGAGATCGCCTACCGCGCAACAGGCAACGCGAACGCGTGCTGCATCTGCTGCGCAAGTACGACGGTGCGATGGACGCCGCCGAAATCGCTACGCAGATCGGTCTGCACGTAACGACGGTGCGCTTTCACCTCGACGCGTTGTGTGACGAGGGTGCGGTCGTGCGCACGCGGTTACCCCGCAGCGGAGCGGGACGGCCGCGGACCGGTTATGTGGCGGTGGAGGAGCGGCTGGACTACCGGGTTCTCGCCGAAGTCTTGGCGATGGAGCTCGGCAGGACCGAGGAGACCCGCCGCGAGCGGGCCGAGCGTGCGGGACGGCGCTGGGCGAACCAGATGGCCGCGGTGTTCACGGCGGACGCCGGGACCGCCCGCAACGGCGCCGACCACGCAGTCGATCGTCTGGCGGTTGCGGCGTCCAAAGTCTTTGCCCGCATGGGTTTCGCGCCCGAACTGCTGACCCCGAAGCGCTCACGCGCGAAGCGTGAACGGGTGATCATGCTGCATGCCTGCCCGATCCGCGAACTGGCACGCTCGCACCCCGAGGTGGGCTGCGGCCTTCACCGCGGGGTGCTGGCCGGGCTGGTACGCGATACGGGGATGTCCGCGGAGCTCGAGCCGTTCGTCGAGCCCGAACTCTGCCTGGCGAGGTTGGTGTCAAATGACTGAAGCTGCTGGATATGTGCAACTGCTCGTGCCGGTGCTGTGGCTCGGCATGGTGCTGGCCATATCGTTTTTGGAGGCACCGCTGAAGTTCGGCGCGCCCGGCGTGACCCTGCCGATCGGGCTCGGCATCGGACGTCGCGTGTTCAAAGCCCTCAACGGTGTCGAAATCGTGCTTGCTGTCGTGCTTTTGGTGGCTATCCTGATCGCCAAACCGTCAACGGTGGTATGGATCCTGGTGCTGGTGGCCGCGGCGGTGCTGGCGATTCAGGTGATCTTCGTGCGTCCACCGCTGACCAAGCGCTCTAACCGGGTGCTCGCCGGTGAGAGGCTGCCCCGCTCGAACATGCACTATGTCTACGTCGCCTTCGAACTGGTCAAGGTCGGCGTGCTCATCGCACTGGCTCTGGTGTTGACGTCGCGGGTGGTCGAGTACCTGGTCTGAGGGCCGGCGTCAGTGCGCGCTCGGGCTGCGCCTGCCGATGTGTGACTCAGTGCGGACCCGCTCGACCATGTGCGGGTAGTGCAGCTCGAACGCGGGCCGCTCCGAACGGATCCGGGGCAGCTCGGTGAAGTTGTGCCGCGGCGGCGGGCACGTGGTGGCCCATTCCAGCGAGTTGCCGTAGCCCCACGGGTCGTCCACGGTGACCGGTTCGCCGTAGCGCCAGCTCTTGAACAGGTTCCACACGAACGGCAGCATCGATATCCCCAACGTGAACGCGCCGATCGTCGATACGACGTTGAGCGTGGTGAACCCGTCGGTGGGCAGGTAGTCGGCGTAGCGGCGCGGCATGCCCTCGTTACCCAGCCAGTGCTGCACCAGGAACGTGGTGTGGAAGCCGATGAACGTCAACCAGAAGTGCAGCTTGCCGAGTCGTTCGTCGAGCATTCGTCCGGTCATCTTCGGGAACCAGAAGTAGATGCCGGCGTAGGTGGCGAACACGATGGTGCCGAACAGCACGTAGTGGAAGTGCGCGACAAGGAAGTACGTGTCGGTGACGTGGAAGTCCAGCGGCGGGCTGGCCAGCATCACCCCGGACAGGCCACCGAGTAGGAATGTCAGCAGGAAGCCCACCGAGAACAGCATCGGCGTTTCAAAGGTCAACTGGCCCTTCCACATCGTGCCGATCCAGTTGAAGAACTTGATGCCGGTGGGCACCGCGATCAGATAGGACATGAACGAGAAGAACGGCAGCAGCACGGCACCGGTGGCGAACATATGGTGCGCCCACACCGCGGTGGACAGCGCCGCGATGCCGACGGTGGCATAGATCAGCGTGGTGTAGCCGAAGATCGGCTTGCGGGAGAACACCGGGAAGATCTCGGTGACGATGCCGAAGAACGGGATCGCCACGATGTACACCTCGGGATGGCCGAAGAACCAAAACAGGTGCTGCCAGAGGATGACGCCTCCGTTGGCCGGGTCGTAGATGTGCCCGCCGAGGTGACGGTCGTAGGCCAACCCGAACAACGCCGCGGTCAGCAGTGGAAAGACCATCAACACCAGGATCGAGGTCACCAGGATGTTCCACGTGAAGATCGGCATCCGAAACATCGTCATGCCCGGTGCGCGCATGCACACCACGGTGGTGATCATGTTCACCGCGCCCAGGATGGTGCCCAGACCGGCCACCGCCAGACCCATCAGCCACAGGTCACCGCCCGCGCCAGGGGAGTGCAGCGCATTCGACAGCGGGGTGTATGCCGTCCAGCCGAAATCGGCTGCACCGCCGGGGGTCATGAACCCCGACACCGTGACCAGGGCGCCGAACAGATACAACCAGTAGCTGAACGCGTTGAGCCGTGGAAAGGCCACGTCGGGTGCGCCGATCTGCAGCGGGAGAATGCAGTTGGCGAACCCGAACACGATGGGTGTGGCGTACAGCAGCAGCATGATCGTGCCATGCATGGTGAACAGCTGGTTGTACTGCTCGTTGGACAGGAACTGTAGCCCCGGCATCGCCAGCTCGGTGCGCATCAGCAGCGCCAGCAACCCGCCGACCACGAAGAACGCGATCGATGTCGCGATGTACATGATCCCGAGGACCTTGGGATCCGTCGTGGTCAGCAACTTGTAGACCAGCGAACCCTTCAGGCCTTGTCTTTCCGGGAATGCCCTGGAGGGGGCTAGCTCGGTGATGACGCTCATGAGCGATCACCCCTTGCGGCACAAGAATTCTCGTATACCTGGCTCATTACTGTCCCTCCACCACCGCCGGTTATTTAGATGACTATAGTCCTCTAAATATCCTCTGGGCGATTCCGGGGGAGGGGTTTCTTACAAGTCGATGTTGTAGTAATGTCCGGGGTATGACGTACGTAATCGGCCAGCCGTGTGTGGACGTCAAAGACCGTGCCTGCGTGGATGAGTGTCCAGTCGACTGCATCTACGAGGGCGGGCGCATGCTGTACATCCACCCCGATGAATGTGTCGACTGCGGTGCCTGCGAGCCGGTGTGCCCGGTGGAGGCGATCTACTACGAGGACGACCTGCCCGACGCGCTGCAGATCTACACCGACGAGAACGCCAAATTCTTCACTGACACGCTGCCCGGACGAAGTGAGCCGCTCGGTTCGCCCGGCGGTGCGGCAAAGCTGGGACCCATCGATGCCGATACCGAGTTGGTGGCTAACCTTCCGCCGCAGGAGGAGTGATGCGCCGGGGACGGCGCGATCGCATTCTGGACGCGTTGCGTAACTCTGCTGAGGCCCGCAGCATCACCGGCCTGGCAGGTGAGATCGGGGTGCATCCCAACACGATTCGCTTTCACCTCGACACCTTGGTGAAGGCCGGGCTGGTCGAACAGGTCGCCGACCGCGTCGCCGTGCGGGGCCGCCCGCCCGCCCGGTACCGCGCCTGCCGCAGGATGGACCCGGCCGGGCCCACGAACTACGCGCTGTTGGCGGCGGTGATGACGGATTACTTTGCGGCCCATGCGCGCGACCCGGTACGGGAAAGCACCCAATTGGGGCGTTCGTGGGGTACGACGTTGACCAAGCACCACGCGCGGGACACGCGCCAGGCCGTCGACGATCTGGTCGATGTGCTGGCCGAGGTGGGCTTTGGCCCTGAGCAGCCGACGGAACGCACCGTGCGTGACATCCGGCTGCGGCACTGTCCTTTCCTGGAGGTGGTGGATCGCCACCAGCCGGTGGTCTGCGCGCTGCATCTCGGGCTGATGCAGGGCGCGTTGACCGCGATGCAGGCGCCGTTGGCCGTCGAGCGGCTTGACCCGTTCGTCGAGCCGGACCTCTGTGTCGCCCGGGTGGGGCCGGCCGCGGGAAACGACGAGAACTGAGGGAGCAACGATGGCTGGTGATCTGCGCGGCATAGATCCGCTCGGCGACCACGACTATCTCGTTCGGGCGGCCGTCGACGACGACGAAGTGGTGACGATCCGGGTGCACGCCGCCCCGGAAGTCCTGTTCGGCATCGCCGGAGACAACGCCGACGAACTGAGCATCGTGGCCGCCACGGTCGACTATCTGGGTAAACGCCAGCGCTTCGACGAGTTACCCGGACAGTTGGGCCTTGACGACGTGGCCGCGGCCTACGACGAGTACGTGCGCGACATGCGGCGCCAATTCGCCACCCACAGCGCCTAGTTCGGCACCTTGGCCAGGATGTTGGTCATCACGATGGTGGGCACCGAACTGGGGAACCTGCACGCCGTCACCTCCACCAGGACGACGCTCTTCACGCGGTAGTCTCGGCCGCACCCATTGTCGGTGCGGGTCTGCAGGGAGTCCGGCGTGACCGTAGTGTCGCCGACGAACATCGGGCCCAACGGCGTTGTGCGGCAACCGTCGGCGCGTGCGACAAGATCGTCGAAGGCCCGGCGTGCGGTGTCGGTGTCGCGGTATGCGGCGGCCCCCTGGGAGATCAGGGCGCCGCCGGGCGGATGCTGGAACGTCGTCTTGTGGAACTCTTCGACGTCGGGGCCGAAGGTCTGGGTCTCGGCGAAGATCCATTGGCACTGTGGCGGCGTCGTATCGGTGAACTGGTCGATGTCGACGGGGATCTTGCCGTCCATGCTCGGGATGATCGAGAGGTCCTCACCGGCTCCGGTGATCGCGCGCATCTGCGACTGGTCGAGCATGATGGTGTCGACGTCCAACGGGGACAACGAATCGTCGTCGATACCCGGGACGGCCCGCACGGCGCCGCCGCTGACCGTCTGTGTGCAGCCCGCAAGCATCAGCGCCGCTGCACACCACAGGACCACTCGCATGGCCTTGCCTCCGCCCTTCCGGAACGAGGTTAGCCCGATCGCATACTGTCAAACGAGTGAGCGTTTTCGCGGCGGCGACCGGTATCGGATCCTGGCCAGGAACATCGGCGCGTCAGGCCGCGGAGGTAATCGTCGGGGAACTGCACACCCTGCCGCACCTGGTCGAGTTACCCGCCCGCGGCGTAGGCGCCGACATGATCGGTCGCGCGGCGGCGTTGCTCGTCGATATCGGCATCGACACCGTGCCGCGCGGCTATCGCATCGCCTCGGGTCGCAGTGCTGTGGCTCGGCGCTCGATGAGCCTGCTCGACGAAGACATCGACGCGTTCGAAGAAGCGTGGGAGAAGGCGGGGCTACGGGGCGGGTCGCGCACGGTCAAGGTGCAGGCGCCGGGACCGATCACGCTCGCGGCCCAACTCGAGCTGCCAAACGGCCACCGTGCCATCACCGACCGGGGTGCGCTGCGTGATCTGACCGCCTCGTTGGCCGAAGGGGTGGCCGCGCACCGCGCACAGCTGGCCAGGCGGCTGGACACCGCCGTCGCCGTGCAGTTCGACGAACCCCTGTTGCCCGACGCCCTGCACGGCCGGCTGACCGGGGTGACCAGCCTGACCCCCGTGCACCCGGTCGACGAGTCGGTGGCCATCGGGCTTTTCGAGAACTGCGTGAACGCCGTGGGCGCCGACGTCATGCTGCACAGCTGCGCTTCTGAGCTACCTTGGAACCTGTTGCAGCGCACCGTAATACCAGCGGTCGCGGTGGATGTGGCCACACTGACCGCCGCCGATCTCGACGGTATCGGCGAGTTCGTCGAAGCGGGTCGCGCGGTGCTGCTGGGTGTCGTTCCCGCCACGACCCCGCCCGCCCGCCCAGACGTCGAGGAGATCGCCAAGGCCGCGGCCGCCGTCACCGACCGGCTCGGGTTCGACCGGTCGGTGCTGCGCGAACGGATCGGTATCACCCCGGCCTGTGGGCTGGCAGGGGCCACCCCGCAGTGGGCGCGCACCACCGTCGAGTTGGCACAGAAGGTCGCCGACGCGTTCGCCGAGGATCCCGACGCGGTCTGACGCGACCCGGCGTCGCCTCGCCCGCCGCTCAGAAAAAACGCAACCGCGGGGTTGCGCATGACCGGCGCACCGCTTACCGTGATACGCAACCAGGAGGTTGCGCATGAGTTCGGATCGAATCGAAAAGCAAGTCGTGCTGAAGGCGCCGCTGGAGCGGGTCTGGCGGGCGATCAGCGACGCCGACGAGTTCGGCCGGTGGTTCGGGGTCCGCTTCGACGGGCCGTTCGTCGAGGGCGCCGCGCTCACCGGCGTCATGACGCCGACGACGGTCGACGATGATGTCGCCAGAAGCCAAGAGCCGTACGAGGGTACGGCGGACACGTGGTGGATCGTCGCGGTGGAGCCACCGCGACGACTGGCCTACCGCTGGCGTCCCTACCATGTCGCAGACGGCGACGACGGTCCCACCACGCTCGTCGAATTCACGCTGCAGGAGACCGCCGACGGGGTGTTGTTGCGCATCGTCGAGTCCGGGTTCGACGCCATACCTGCGGATCGTCGTGCGGCGGCGTTCGAGGACAACAGCGCGGGGTGGGCGGCGCAGACCGAACTCGTGCGCAGGTTCGTCGCGATGAGCGAGACGGTGTGAGCGCCTCGGCCGTGGTCGAGCGGGCACCGGTGTTCGATGCGCTGGGTGACCCGAACCGGCTGCGGATCATCACCCGCCTGTGTGACGGCGGGCCGTGCTCGACGACCGAGGTGACGCAGGCGGTGTCGGTCACCCGGCAGGCGGCGACCAAACACCTCGTGCTGTTGGAAACCGTCGGCCTGGTGAGCAGCCAGCGTCGCGGCAGGGAACGCATCTGGCGGGTCCGGCCCGAGCCGTTGGCCGACGCCAGCGAATATTTGACGGGTTTGTCGCGACGCTGGGATCGCGCGATCGACCGGTTGCGGGCCTACGTCGAAGACGAATAGCGCGCCACGCTCGACAATTTGCGTGTGTTCGGTCAGACCGCCGGTGTTCG
This sequence comes from Mycolicibacterium holsaticum DSM 44478 = JCM 12374, assembly GCF_019645835.1. Taxonomy (NCBI): domain Bacteria; kingdom Bacillati; phylum Actinomycetota; class Actinomycetes; order Mycobacteriales; family Mycobacteriaceae; genus Mycobacterium; species Mycolicibacterium holsaticum. The sequence continues at coordinate 3,571,317 of NZ_CP080998.1, read as the reverse complement.
GGGCCCCCGCGTGCGACAATCCTCTCAGCCCATCGTCGAGTCGTCTTTGCCACCGCCGGGAGAGAAATTGTGGCCCGCTTGAATCCACGCCTGGCCGCAGGTGTTGGCGCCGTAGCGGTGTTCCTCCTGATCGGCGGGCCCGGTGCGGCGGCCGTCACGGCGGATCCGGGTGGTGGCTCCCGCGGTGGGGGCTCGGATCGCGGATCCAGCTCTGATCGTGGATCCAGCTCGAAGAGCCAGCAGCCCAACCGCGGCGATCGCCACGACGCCGGCAACGCATACCGGGGCAACGGCGGCGACCGACCTCAGTCCCGCGTCGGTTCCGGCCGCGAGGACCTCCAGCGGCCGGCGCCGAGCGCGCGGGCCGGCGCCGACGCCCGCGGGCCGGTCGCCGAGGACCCGCCCGCGCTTGCCGACCGCCCGGCCGTCACCGACAGCCCAGCCGTCGACGCGCCGGCCGCCATCCTGGCCCCGGGGCGCGTGACCGACGGCGGCGGCTCCCGGCCGGCGGCCGGACCCGTCGACGCGTTGCGGCCGCCCCGGGTGACGGTCGGCAACGGCCGCGAACCCGGCCTGCCGAGTAGAAATCCGGCGCCGCGTTGGCAGGCGCCCGCGCGGGCGCCCGCCAGTCCGTCGTCTGCGCCCGCACCGCCGCCTGAGCCGCCGCCCCCTCCGGCGGCCTGGGTGCACCGCTTCCACGCGCCGCCCGCCATGCCGAGGCCGCTGCCCGTCGCCCCGACGGCCGACTGGAATTCGTTGTGGGGGATCGCCGGACTGCTGCTGATCCCCGCGGCCGGTGCGGCGTTGGGCTACCGGCAGGCGCGCGCGGCGCAGACGGCCGAGCGGATCCGCTGACCCGACGTCAGCCGCGCAGGTCCTTGCGCAGGATCTTGCCCGACGCGGACTTGGGCACCGCGTCGATGAACGCCACCTGACGCACCTTCTTGTACGGCGCGACCTGACCGGCCACGAACTCCATCACCTCGGCCTCGGTCAGCTGTGCACCGGGTTGCTTGACCACGAACGCCTTGGGCACTTCTTCGCCGTCGGCGTCGGGCACCCCGACCACCGCCGCGTCGGCGACCCCGGGATGGCCCAGCAGCACCGCCTCGAGTTCGGCTGGCGGCACCTGATAGCCCTTGTACTTGATCAGCTCCTTGAGGCGGTCGACGATGTACACGCACCCGTCCGCATCGATCTGCGCCATATCACCGGTGTGCAGCCAGCCCTCGTCGTCGATGGTCGCCCTGGTGGCCGCCTCGTTCCCGAGGTAACCGGTCATCACGTTGGGGCCCTTGAACCAGAGTTCACCTGTTTTACTGAGACCCTCTGCGGGCGGGGCGATTTCGTCACCGGTCTCGGGGTCGACAAGCTTGGACGCCCCGTTGGACACCGTCCACCCGACCGAGCTCAGCGGCGCGACCATTCCCATCTCGTGCAGTCCGCCGTCGAACGGGGTGATGTGGCTGACCGGGCTGAGCTCGCTCATCCCGTAGCCCTGAACGACGGTGCAGCCCAACCGCTTGGCGACGGCGTGTCCGAGGTCGGCGTCCAGCGGAGCGGCGCCCGACATCACGGTGTTCAGCGACGACAGGTCGTACTCGTCGACCAACGGATGCTTGGCCAGCGCCACCGCGACCGGCGGCGCGATGAACGCGATCGTGCACTTGTGGTCGGCGATGTTGGCCAGGAAGTCGCCCAGGTCGAAGCTGCCCATGATCACCAACCGGGCACGCGCATGCAGTGCGGCGTTGAGCAGCACCGTCATCCCGTAGATGTGAAAGAACGGCAGCACCGCGAGGATCGCGTCGTCGGCGACCATGCCGTGCAACGGCCGGATCTGCGCGACGTTGGCCACCAGGTTGCGGTGCGTGAGCATCACGCCCTTGGGGTTGCCGGTCGTGCCGGAACTGTAGGGCAGCACCGCCAGATGCGACGACGGCGCGAAGCTGACGTCGGGCGCAGGCAGGCCCGGATCCATCAGATCGGCGGCGTTGGGATGTCCGGTGGCGGCCAGGCCGTCCCCGTCGAGTACGACGATGTTCTCGGGCCGGATGCCTGCGGCCGCCGCACCTTCTTGTGCCTGCGCCAGCAGCGGTGTCACGGTGACCAGCATCCTGGCCTTCGAATCGGCCAACTGTTTGGCGATGTCTTTGGCGGTGTAGAGGGCGTTGATCGTGGTGGCCGTCGCACCGGCGCGCAGGATGCCGTGAAACGCCACGGCGAACCCCGAACTGTTCGGCGACAGCAACCCGACGACGTCGCCGACGCCGATCCCGCGCCCGGCCAGGGCCCCGGCGAACGCATCGACGCGGCCGATCATCTCGCGGTAGCTGGTCTGGCGGCCGGACTTGGCGTCGATCAGCGCGATCCGGTCCAGGTCGTGCTCGGCGATATCGGCGAACAGATAGTCGTAGACGCTGGTGGACGGAATGTCGACTTCGGGAAATGGACTGGCGAAACTCAAGACGCCTCCGATCGAATGCTGGTCCGCCACTTACCGGCTCAGCCTACGTCGAGGCGTTTGACGAGCTTCTTGGGCGCGACCATCCGGAACGACGCGTCGATCAGCTCACGCACCTCGGCCCAGTCGATCTTTCCCGCGGTCAGGTCCAGCCCCAGCCAACCCGACGGCCCCATGTACGCGGGATAGTAGAAGCGCCGGTCGGCTTCGAGCGCGCGCCGCTCGCTGTCGTCGACCTTGACCAGGACCGAATGGGGGTATTGCAGGTACTGGCCCTTGGTGTCGGTCTTGGCGCTGCCGCCGTACATGGTGAACATCTTCGGCGCACAGAACACCGGCCTGCCCCAGGAGACCTTTTCGAACGCCTCGGGAAATCCCAGCGCGATCTCGCGCACCTGCGCCAGCCCGAGGTCGTCGTCGCGGAACATGATCGGGTGCGGCATGCCCGACAGGGTAACGGCTGGGCCCGTTCCTTCGGACCGGGCTGGCGACGTCACACCGACGCAATGGTCGATCGTCGGCCGCAAACCAGCCGGAGCGTCGGCCTGCAAGACCACGGTCGAGCCCGCACCGCGGCGACGGAGGGTGCAGGCGATGTCACCCGGCTCGGTTAGCCTGCGAGGGTGAGCCCGAAGGCAACGCCGGATCCCGAGACGACGCTGGCCGAACAGGCCGAGGACGCGCCCGATGCCGATGTGCGGCGCCGCTGGCAGGAGCTGGCCGACGAGGTGCGCGAGCACCAGTTCCGGTACTACGTGCGCGACGCGCCGATCATCACCGACGCCGACTTCGACAAGCTGCTGCGGGAACTGGAGGCCCTCGAGGACGAGCATCCCGAGCTGCGAACCCCCGACTCGCCTACGCAACTGGTCGGCGGCGCCGGCTTCGCGACCGACTTCACCCCGGCCGAACACCTCGAGCGGATGCTCAGCCTGGACAACGTGTTCACCCCTGAAGAGCTGGCCGGGTGGGCCGCGCGCATCAAAGACGAGATCGGAAAAGACGCGCACTTTCTGTGCGAGCTGAAGATCGACGGGGTGGCGCTGTCGCTGGTGTACCGCGACGGGCGGCTGGAACGTGCGGCGACCCGCGGTGACGGACGCACCGGCGAAGACGTCACGCTCAATGCCCGCACCATCCGCAACGTTCCCCAAAAGCTCACCGGTACCAAGGAATTCCCGCTGCCGAAGGTGCTCGAGGTACGCGGTGAGGTGTTCTTCCGGGTCACCGATTTCGAAGAGCTCAACGCCGGGCTGGTCGCCGAGGGTAAGCCGCCGTTCGCCAACCCCCGCAACAGCGCGGCAGGATCGCTTCGGCAGAAGAACCCGGCCGTCACCGCGCGTCGCAAACTGCAGATGATCTGCCACGGCGTCGGCCACGCCGAGGGCTTCCGCCCGGAATCGCTGCACGCGGCGTATCTCGCGCTGAACGCATGGGGGCTACCGGTTTCCGATCACACCTCCCGGGTGCAGGGGATGGCGGCCGTCACCGAACGCATCGCGTACTGGGGAGAACACCGCCACGAGGTCGAGCACGAAATCGACGGCGTGGTAGTCAAAGTCGACGAGGTCGCGTTGCAGCGCCGGCTCGGATCGACGTCGCGGGCACCGCGCTGGGCGGTGGCCTACAAGTACCCACCCGAGGAAGCCCAGACCAAGCTGCTCGACATCAAGGTCAACGTGGGCCGGACCGGTCGGGTGACGCCGTACGCCGAGATGGAGCCGGTCAAGATCGCCGGTTCGACGGTCAGTCAGGCCACGCTGCACAACGCCTCGGAGGTCAAGCGCAAGGGTGTGCTGATCGGCGACACCGTGATGATCCGCAAGGCCGGTGACGTGATCCCGGAGGTGCTGGGACCCGTTGTCGATCTGCGCGACGGCTCCGAGCGCGAATTCGTCATGCCCACAACGTGTCCGGAGTGCGGCACCACGCTGGCGCCGGCCAAGGAGGGCGACGCCGACATCCGCTGCCCCAACACGCGGTCCTGTCCGGCGCAGCTGCGCGAGCGGGTGTTCCACCTCGCAGGCCGCGGCGCGCTGGACATCGAGGGGCTGGGTTACGAAGCGGCCGTCGCGCTGCTGACCAGCGGTGTGATCACCGACGAAGGCGACCTGTTCACGATCGGCAGCGACGACCTGTTGCGCACCGAGCTTTTCCGGACCAAGGACGGCGCCTTGTCGGCTAACGGTAAGCGGCTGCTGGTGAACCTGCACGACGCCAAAACCCGTCCGCTGTGGCGGATCCTGGTGGCGCTGTCCATTCGGCATGTGGGCCCGACCGCGGCGCGCGCGCTGGCCACCGAGTTCGGCAGCCTGGAGGCGATCATGTCGGCCTCCGAGGAGCGGCTGGCCGGGGTCGAGGGTGTCGGTCCGACCATCGCCGCGGCGGTCACCGAATGGTTCACCGTCGACTGGCACCGCGCGATCGTCGACAAGTGGCGCGCGGCGGGGGTGCGCATGGCCGACGAACGCGACGAAAGCATCGAACGCAACCTCGAAGGGCTCTCGATCGTCGTCACCGGGTCGCTGGCCGGCTTCTCCCGCGACGACGCCAAGGAAGCGATCGTCGCGCGCGGCGGCAAGGCCGCCGGATCGGTGTCGAAGAAGACCGCCTACGTGGTGGCCGGTGACTCGCCGGGCTCCAAGTACGACAAGGCGGTCGAGCTCGGGGTGCCGATCCTCGACGAGGACGGCTTCCGGCGGCTGCTGGAAAACGGCCCCGACTGATCCTTTTCTTCACGCCGAATGGGACATTTGGGCGCGAAAGTGCGAGTAGTCAGCCACTTCGTCGATCTCGGCGAACGGGGAGTAGCGCCTCAAGCGTTTGTCATCCCCGGGCACCGGGCACCCGGATGGACGAGTGACAAGGAGTTCTGATGGCAATCTGCGACACCTGCGGCAACGAGTACGACAAGGCGTTCACCGTGACGTGGGGCGACGGGAAGAGCGCGACCTTCGACAGCATCGAATGCGCCGCCGCGCAGTTGGCGCCCGAATGCGCGCACTGCGGGTGCCGCATCCTCGGCCACGGCATCGAAACGCCCGACGCGATGTTCTGTTGCGCGCACTGCGCGCGCAAAGACAGCAACGCCGACGTCAACGACCGCTATCCGGTGCCCGCGGGTGGCTGAGGCTCATCGGTAGCCCTGGCGCATATCGTCGACGATGCGCGGATGGTCCAGCGTCGACGGCGTCAACCACTGCGGGCGGATGTCCCCACCGAACACCGTTGCGGAGTCGAGCACCTGCTGGTCGAGAAACCGCAGCGGGGGTGCGTCGGCGGGAATCCTCGGCGTCGGCGCGGCCGCGCCGCGGCGCGCGAGCACCAGGCCCCAGTCGCCGAATGTCGGCACATGCACGTGGTAGGGCGTGACCGCGTAGCCGGCGGCCCCGATCGTCGACACCGTGCGCCAGAACGCGGTTGGCGTGGCGAACGGGCTTCCGGCCTGCACCGTCATCAGCCCGTCCGCGGCCAGCGCGTGGGCGACCAACGCGTAGAACTCCACCGAATACAGCCGGCCCAGTGCCGGGGTGTCCGGGTCGGGTAGATCGACGATCACCGCGTCGAAACCGCCCGGCGGTAACACGTCGGGTGGCGGCTCGCGCAGCCACCGCATCGCGTCGTCGATGACGACGTCGACGCGCGGGTCGTCGAGCGCCCCGGCGTTCGCGTCGCGCAGCGTGGTGCGGGCGATCTGCACCACCGCGGGATCCAACTCGACCTGCACGATCGCGTCGACGCCGGGCTGGCGCAACACCTCCCGGGCCACCAGGCCGTCGCCGCCGCCGAGGATCAGCACCGAGCGCGCGCCGTCGCCGAGCGCGGGGTAGACCAGGCTTTCGGTGTAGCGGTATTCATCACGGGTCGAAAACTGAAGTCCGCCATCGAGATACAGTCGGGTGTCATCGCCGCGTCGGGTCACCACGATCTCCTGGTACGCCGAGCGTTCGAGCGCGATGATCGGATCGGCATAGAGTCGTTGCCGAGTCGAGGTCTCGATGCCGTCGGCGCGCACCAGCAAGGTGACCAGCAACCCCAGCGCTGCGGCCAATACCACCAGCGCCGTGCCGAATTCGCGTGCGTTGAGGATCCCGCGCAGCAGGAACACCGTCACCACCGCCGCGGCCACGACGTTGATGACCCCGGTGGCCGCCGCACCGCGGATCATGCCCAGTTGCGGCAGCAGGATGAACGGCCAAATCAGCCCACCGATCAGCGCGCCGAGGTAGTCGGCGGCGTTCAGGTTGGCCAGCACCCGCCCGGTATCGGCGGCACCGGATATGCGGCCGCGCTGCAGCAGCGTCATCAGCAGCGGCACCTCGGCGCCCACCAGGCTGCCGATCAGCAGCGTGGCCACCACCAGCACCCACAGTGAACCGCCGACGAACGCGAACGCCACATACAGTGCCGCCGCCGAGAGCCCGCCGATCACCGCCAGCAACGTCTCGACGGCGATGAACGTGATGGCTGCCCGCGCGAGCAACGGTTTCACCAGCAGGGCACCGGCTCCGAGCGCGGCGACATAGCCCGCGACGATCAGCGACATCGCGACGATGCCCCCACCGTGCAGGCTGGCCGACAGCGTCAGCAGCGCCAGTTCGTAGACGAGGCCGCACGCCGCGCACGCCGCCACCGCGGCGAGCAGCAGCGCCCGCCAGCGCGTCGTCGAACCGACCGGCGGCGCCGGCTCAGGTGCATGCTCGGTCACCGTCATGACAGCGCGGCGGCGTTCACCCCTCCCACAGCCAGCAGCGTCACGGCGGTGGCGATGGCCGCGGGATGAAGACGCTCGTCGGCGATGAGGTCGCGAAAGCGCCCAGGAACCACGATCTCGAGCACGATGAGCGCCAGCCCCTGCAGCACCACGCCGACCAGCCCGTAGACCGCGGCGTCAACCAGCCCCTGGCCCAACTCGTTGGAACTGGCCACGATCGCGGCGATCACCACGATGGCCAGCGCCGCGTACATGCCGCAGGCGACGGCGACGGCGTTGGGTCGCCGCTCGACGAACACCATCTGGCGCAGGTTCCCTGGGGTCAGCAGATCCACCATGACGAAGCCGGTTGCCAGGACCACGACGCCGACCGCGAAGTACAGCAGCGCGGCGATGACGTTCTGCGCGAGGTTTTCACCGCTGATGGTTCCGAATTCGACGGCAGTGGCGAACATTTCGAAGTTCATCGACTCTCCTTAACTGTTTGGCCCTGGTGCGCGTCATTTCGTCCCACCCGGGCCGCCAGGGCTGCCGCCCGCACCGCCCGCCGGGGAGCCGGGGAAGAACCCGGGCCCCAGGAAGATGAAACCGCCGTGGCTGTATCGGGCGTTGGTGTCCTCGACTCGGATAGTGCATGGGCGGTTGCCGTCCGGGCCGACGACCACGATGTCGTCGTCGTAGCGCAGGTACTCCGAGCCGCGGTCGGTGGCGCGGGCCTCGGGGCTCTTGTAGCCGGCCAGCTGGTCGGCGACGTCGGCCGGTGAGCCGGTGCACTCGTAGCTGGTGGCTTGTGCGCCATGGGAATACGCGGGGTAGGTCTCGGCCACATGCGTACGGATGTTCGGCAGCATCGAGATCCCGACGAACAGGAACACGATGCCGCCGACGGCGAGCGCGCCCGCGAGCCAGAACAAACCGGTGCGGCTCACGGCTGCCACCGGCTGTTCGTGTGGACGACGGTGCCGCCGCCGGCCGGATCCGGATAGAGGTGCCAGGTGCGCCAGCGCCACCCGCGGCCGTCGGGTTCGGCGGACAGCGCCGTCAGCGCGGCGTCGTCGCCGGGGAACGCGCCGCCCAGCCAACCGGTGTCCTGCGCGCAGCGGACGCGCAGCAGCTGCGCCAACTCGCGAAAGCCGGCCTCATCGTGTGTCTCGTGGCCGGATTCGAGCAGGTAACCAGGAGCAACGGCACGGCCGGGCAACTCCGTCGGGGCCTGGGCGGTACACGAAACCTCTTCGGAGAACAGCTGGTCGGCATGTTCGACCGTGACCACGTGGGAGGCGCCCAGCACGCCGAGCACCAGCTCGCCGCCGTCGGGGTGCGGCAGCCGGCAGGCGGCCAGTGGCGTCGGCGCCGCAGCGTTGAGGGCGAGCCGCAGCCGGGACCCGGAAACGTCGGCTGGGCTGACGGCCAGGTGGTGCAGAGGCAACGACGTTCCTAAGCGTTGGGTGGCGGGGCCGGGTACACGGTGAATTCGCCTGGCAACACTTGCTTTCCGACCGAGACCTCCCACGGCATATCCGCGGCCCACCGCTCGAACCCGAGGAACGACGTCTCCTCGGCGTCGGCGTAGTCGACGAACTCCATTTCACCGCCTGCCGGTAGCCCCGTGGTGCCCTCGGTCGTGAACGACGCGCGGCCGCGCTCGGTCTGCCGGTAGGAGACGCCGTTCACCTGGAGCGTGCCGTTGGGTTCAGGCGTGACGTCCTTGCGCCGTTGCCACATCACCAGTTCCAGCCGGCCTTCGTCCTCTTCGACGCTGAACCACAACGGTTCGCTACCGCCTTCGAGCAGGTGCTCCCACCACACGAACGGGCCCTGACGCAGCGTGACCGAACCGCGCACGACGTAGTCCACGCCGCCGTGGGACACGATCGCGCCAGGCCCGAGCTGGCGGGGGCCGAATTGCGGCATGGTCGCGGCGAATTTCAGCGGATCCTGGCGGCCCGTGTCGGTTTCGGACTTCTTCGGCCGGCGCAATGCCACGACCAGCACGATGATCGCCCCGGCGAGCATGATGATGGCGAGCACGATCAGCAGCGTGTCCACGCAGAACCCTTCCGTACTTCGTGCGGCGGTGCGTCAAGCCGATACCCGCCCACGGTAACAGCCCGGAATGCGCGCCGGTTCAGCGCAGAAGCGTCGCGACGATGCCCGCCAGATAACCCAGCCGGGCCACCTCCGACGGCCGGAACTGCGGTCCGCCCGGCCGCCCGACCACGAGCGCGGTGCGCGGATCACCGAGCGGTGCGGCCGCCAGCGTGGCGTTCATATCGCGCAACGGCGCGGGCACCCAGTCGGCCGTCGCGTCCAGTGCCTCGGCGCGATCCAACGGCAGCCACGGCGCGTCGACCGTCTGTGACTCGGGTGCGCCCGCGCTGCCGACGATGCGCTGCGGACCGGTTTCGACCAGCCGGATCACCGACGCCCAACCGACCCGCAGCACCCGGGGCGCGTTGTCGACGAGCACCTGCAGTTTGTCCTTGTTGGGCGCCGCGGCCACGTGGTCGATGAGCTCGAGCTCGCGGTGGGCCTCCAACATCCCGGTGTGCGGGCGGACCGAGTCGACGCGCACCCCGTTGATCTTCTCGGCGGCGGTGATCAGCATGTCGGGCATCGCCCCGGGCGGCAACTCGACGACGAGGTCGTCGATCGCGATGCCCGAACCCCGTTCGACCACGTCGAGGGACAGGATGTCAGCGCCCACCGAGCCGAGCGCCACGGCCAGTCCGCCGAGGCTGCCCGGTCGGTCCTCGAGCTGGACCCGCAGCAGATACGAAGGCACGCGCACACTGTTGCACAGCCTCAGGCGGTCGGCAGCGCAGCCGCCGCAGCGGCGGTGGCTAGGGTTGACGGCGTGTCACAGATCTCTCGAGACGAGGTTGCCCACCTCGCGCGCCTGGCCCGGCTCGCCCTGACCGACGACGAGCTGGACAGCTTCGCCGGTCAGCTGGACGCCATCATCGGCCACGTCAGCCAGATCCAGGCCGTCGATGTCACCGGCGTCGAACCCACCGACAACCCGCTCAAGGACGTCAACGTGTTTCGCCCGGACACGGTTCAGCCGTCGCTGACCCAGGAGGAAGCCCTGGCTGCGGCGCCGAAGGCCGTCGACGGCAGGTTCGGTGTGCCGCGCATCCTCGGAGAGCCCGAATGAACGACCTGATCCGGCTGGACGCCGCGACGCTGGCCGACAAGATCGCCACCAAGGAGGTGTCCTCGGCGGAGGTCACCAGGGCCTACCTCGACCAGATCGCGGCCACCGACGAGCGGTACCACGCGTTCTTGCACGTCTCCGAGAACCGCGCGCTGGGCGCGGCGGCCCGCGTCGACGCGGCGGTGGCCGCCGGGGAGGACCTTCCCTCGCCACTGGCCGGTGTCCCGGTTGCCCTCAAGGACGTGTTCACCACGACCGACATGCCCACCACCTGCGGGTCGAAGATCCTGGAGGGCTGGCGTTCTCCCTACGACGCAACGGTGACCATGCGGTTGCGCGCGGCCGGCATCCCGATCCTGGGCAAGACCAACATGGACGAGTTCGCGATGGGCAGCTCCACCGAGAACTCCGCCTACGGCCCCACCCGCAACCCCTGGAACGTCGAGCGGGTGCCCGGCGGCTCGGGCGGGGGCAGCGCCGCGGCGCTCGCCGCGTTCCAGGCGCCGCTGGCCATCGGCACCGACACCGGTGGATCGATCCGGCAGCCGGCGGCGCTGACCGCGACCGTCGGCGTCAAGCCGACGTACGGGACGGTGTCGCGCTACGGGCTGGTGGCGTGCGCGTCGTCGCTGGACCAGGGCGGACCGTGCGCACGCACCGTGCTCGACACCGCGATGCTGCACCAGCTCATCGCCGGGCACGACCGGCGCGACTCCACGTCGCTGGAGGCGCAGATTCCCGATGTCGTGGCCGCGGCCCGCGCGGGTGCAGCCGGTGACCTCACGGGCGTCCGGATCGGGGTGGTGCGCCAACTGCTCGGCGACGGCTATCAGCCCGGGGTGCTCGAGTCGTTCAACGCCGCGGTCGCCCAGCTCACCGCGCTGGGCGCCGAGGTGAGCGAGGTGGACTGCCCGCACCTGGACTACTCGACGGCCTCCTACTACCTGATCCTGCCTTCGGAGGTTTCGTCCAACCTCGCCCGGTTCGACGGTATGCGCTACGGCGTGCAGATCGGCGATGACGGCACACACAGCGCCGAAGAGGTGATGGCCTTGACCCGCGCCGCCGGGTTCGGCCCAGAAGTCAAGCGCCGCATCATGATCGGGACCTACGCGCTGTCGGCGGGCTACTACGACGCTTACTACAACCAGGCGCAGCGGGTCCGCACGTTGATCGCGCGCGACTTCGACGAGGCGTACCGCCAGGTCGACGTGCTGATCTCGCCGACCACCCCGACCACCGCGTTCGCGCTGGGGGAGAAGGTCGACGACCCGCTGGCGATGTACCTGTTCGATCTGTGCACGTTGCCGCTGAACCTCGCCGGCCATTGCGGGATGTCGGTGCCGTCGGGGCTGTCCTCCGACGACAACCTGCCCGTCGGTCTGCAGATCATGGCGCCGGCGTTGGCCGATGACCGGTTGTATCGGGTCGGCGCGGCCTACGAAGCCGCGCGAGGCCCGTTGCCGTCGGCTCTGTAGGCGCCGAGCGCCCGGTAGTTGTACGTAAACGTCGAGTAGGGACGCGAACAACCGTCCGCTCGGGGGAGGATGGAAGCTATGCGGATCGGAGTTCTCACTGGTGGTGGCGATTGTCCCGGCTTGAATGCGGTGATCCGGGCGGTGGTTCGCACCTGCGATATGCGCTACGGGTCCTCTGTTGTGGGGTTCCAGGACGGCTGGCGCGGGCTGCTGGAGAACCGGCGCATCCAGTTGGCCAACGATGACCGCAACGACCGCCTGCTGGCCAAGGGCGGCACGGTGCTGGGCACCGCGCGGGTGCATCCGGAGAAGTTGCGCGCCGGGCTCGCACAGATCAAGCAGACGCTCGACGACAACGGGATCGACGTGCTCATCCCGATCGGCGGCGAGGGCACGCTGACCGCCGCGCACTGGCTCTCCGAGGAGAACGTCCCGGTGGTCGGCGTGCCGAAGACGATCGACAACGACATCGACTGCACGGATGTGACATTCGGTCACGACACCGCGCTGACCGTGGCCAGCGACGCCATCGACCGGCTGCACAGCACCGCCGAATCCCATCAGCGAGTCATGCTCGTCGAGGTGATGGGCCGCCATGCCGGGTGGATCGCGTTGAACGCCGGTCTGGCCTCCGGCGCGCACATGACGCTGATCCCCGAGCAGCCGTTCGATGTCGAGGAAGTGTGCCGGCTGATCAAAGCGCGCTTCGTGCGCGGTGATTCACACTTCATCTGTGTGGTCGCCGAGGGTGCCAAACCCGCCGAGGGCTCAATGCAGTTGCGCGAAGGCGGACTTGATGAGTTCGGCCACGAACGTTTCACCGGGGTGGCGCAGCAGCTGGCCATCGAGGTGGAAAAGCGGATCAGCAAGGAAGTCCGGGTCACGGTGCTCGGGCACGTGCAGCGCGGCGGCACGCCCACCCCGTTCGACCGCGTGCTGGCCACCCGGTTCGGCGTCAACGCCGCCGACGCCGCCCACGCCGGTGAGTACGGGATGATGGTGTCGTTGCGCGGGCAGGACATCGGTCGAGTCTCGTTGGCCGACGCCACCCGTCAGCTGAAGTTAGTGCCGCAGAGCCGATACGACGACGCCGCGGAATTCTTCGGCTGACCGGCCACCACTAGACTCGCTGCCATGACTGTCGCCGCTTCCGAACTGCTCGACTACGACGACGTGATGGCGCGCTACGAGCCGGTGCTGGGCCTGGAGGTGCACGTCGAGCTGTCGACGGCGACCAAGATGTTCTGCGGCTGCGCCAACAAGTTCGGGGCCGAACCCAACACCCAGGTGTGCGCGGTGTGCCTGGGGCTGCCCGGTTCGCTGCCCGTGCTCAACGAGAAGGCCGTCGAATCGGCGATCCGCATCGGGCTCGGGCTCAACTGCGAAATCGTGCCGTGGTGCCGGTTCGCGCGAAAGAACTACTTCTATCCGGACATGCCCAAGAACTACCAGATCAGCCAGTACGACGAGCCGATCGCGATCAACGGCTACCTCGACGTTCCGCTCGACGACGGGAGCACATGGCGGGTGGAGATCGAGCGCGCCCACATGGAAGAGGACACCGGCAAGCTGACGCATCTGGGCAGCGACACCGGCCGCATCGAAGGCGCCACCACGTCGCTGATCGACTACAACCGATCCGGCGTGCCGCTGATCGAGATCGTCACCAAACCCATCGAGGGCACCGGCGAGCGTGCACCCGAGATCGCACGCGCCTACGTCACGGCATTGCGGGATCTGCTTCGGGGACTGGGCGTTTCGGACGTACGGATGGACCAAGGTTCCATGCGGTGCGACTCCAACGTCTCGCTCAAACCCATCGGGCAGGCGGAGTTCGGCACGCGCACCGAGACCAAGAACGTCAACTCGCTGAAAAGCGTCGAGGTCGCCGTGCGCTACGAGATGCGCCGTCAAGCCGCGGTTCTCGAATCAGGTGGTCGAGTCGTCCAGGAAACCAGGCACTTCCACGAGGACGGCTACACCTCACCTGGACGCAGTAAGGAAACCGCGCAGGACTACCGCTACTTCCCCGAACCCGATCTGGAGCCGGTGGCCCCCGACGCCGAGTTCGTGGAGCGGTTGCGTAAGACCATTCCCGAGCTGCCGTGGGTGCTGCGCAAGCGCATTCAGGACGACTGGGGCATCTCGGATGAGGTCATGCGCGATCTGGTCAACATCGGCGCGCTCGACCTGATCGCCGAAACCGTCGAACACGGCGCATCCAGCGAGGCCGCCCGGGCATGGTGGGGCAACTTCCTGGTGCAGAAGGCCAACGAAGCCGGGGTCGAACTGGATGCCCTGGCGATCACCCCCGCGCAGGTCGCCGCGGTGGTCAAGCTCGTCGACGGCGGCAAGCTGTCGAACAAGCTGGCCCGTCAGGTCGTCGAGGGCGTGCTGGCAGGCGAGGGCGAACCCGAACAGGTGATGGCCGACCGCGGCCTGGAAGTCGTGCGCGACGACTCGGCGCTGCAGGCCGCCGTCGACGAGGCGCTGGCCGCCAACCCCGACGTCGTCGAGAAGATCCGCGGCGGCAAGGTGCAGGCCGCCGGCGCGATCGTCGGCGCCGTGATGAAGGCCACCAAGGGCCAGGCCGACGCGGCGCGGGTACGCGAACTGGTGCTCGCCGCCTGCAGCTGATGCGCAAGATTGCGCCCAGGGTCGTTCGGGGCGCGGATTCACCGCCCTGACGGCAAAAAGGCGCGCAAACCGATCAGGTGTTGTCGGCGTTGCGGCGCGGGAACCCGCCGCCCTGCGGGAACAGCGGAAAGACGACGTCGTCGAGCTTTTCTGCGTCGCCCGCGGTCTTGTTGACCGTCGCCCCCCAGATGTTGCCATCCGGTGACACCGCCAACGCCCACGCGTGCCCATGCTGGTCCTGGCGCACCACCTCGGGGTCACCGGTGACCGCGCCGGTGTCCGGGGCGAGCCGCACAGCGACGGTCTGCTTGGTGTCGACCAGGTTCACCAGCACCGTGCCGTCGAGCGCCGCGCAACCGGCCACCCCCGGGCGGTCCGGCCACGTCCACACCGTCGAGGTCTTGGAGTCCTTGGTGATGCGCTGCAACCGGTCGGCGGTCGGGGTTCGGTCGCTCACGTAGAGCGAGCCGTCCGAGTGGTCGATGCACATTCCGCCTGCCGACCCCATGCCCGACAACGCGGTCGTCGTCGGCGCCTGGTCGACCGTGGTGGGCTGCTCGATGCGCAGCACCTTGCCCGCCAGCGACGCCGGGTCGGCGGCGTCGGCCGGGTTGCCCGCGTCGCCGGTCTGCACCAGCAGGGTCGTCGGGCTGGTGAAGATCAGCGAACCCGTATTGCCGCCCGCACCCTTGGGGATGCCGGTGAGGATCGGCTTGGGAATGTCGCCGTCGGCGATGCGGATCACCCGGTTGTCGGTGGGGGTGCTGACGTAGGCGTACATCAGCCGGTCCTGGGAGTACGTCGGCGACAACGCGATGTCCATCAGCCCGCCGTCGCCGGCGCCGTCCACCGGAAGCGTCACCTTGACCTTCGGTTCGGCCCGCACCGACACCTCCTTGACGGTGCCGGTGACCCGCTCGCCCACCAGCGCCGACTGGCTGTCCGGAAGCATGATCAGCCCGCTGGTGCTCTCCAGGCAGCCCTGCATGACCCCCGGCGCCGGGCACTCTTTGGGGAACGGTTTGGCAGGCAACGGCGGCGGCGGCGTCGGCGTGGTCGTCGGCCCGGGCGCCAGCTCGGGCTCGGTGGTGAACGGCTGCGACTGCGCGTCGTCGAACCGGGCGCATCCGGACCCGACCAGCAACGCCGCGCACACGACGGCGAACACACCTCGCATCGGCCGGCGCAGTTTCATGCGAGCCAGGTTACGGATCGTCCGCCGATGCGCGCCACGCAGACCGGCCGGTGTGGCCGCTCTAGGTGCGAATAAGCGCCGAAAGCGCCGCGCCAATCCTCGGTTCGTAGGTGACTAGCACTTACCCTGGCAACGTGACCAGTCAACCCCATGACCCACGCGCCTGGCAGCGGCCCGACGACGCGGCTCCGCGGCCCGCGTCGGCAAGCCTGGTCGACCCCGAGGACGATCTGCCGTCCGCCGACTACGCAGGGGATTTTGAAACCACCACGATCCCGCACTACGACTCGAGCGGCTCCTCGTCGGTGAACTCGGGCTTCGCGCTGCTCAACGACCCCGAACCGCTTCCGTACGTGCAGCCGGGCGGGCGGCATGCCGTGCCGCCCTACTCGCCCGAACCGGCCGAGATCCAACCCGACGGCTTGGTCGCGGCCGGCGCCGGCGACCGCCGCGGCACCCAGGACCTGGGCCTGCTGCTGCTGCGGGTGGCGGTGGGCGTCCTGCTCATCGCGCACGGGCTGCAGAAGGCGTTCGGGCTGTGGGGCGGGCCGGGCCTGGACGGCTGGAAAACAGAGCTGGCCTCGATGGGGTTCCAATACCCCGACATCCTGACCTATGTGGCGACCGGCGGTCAGATTGCCGCCGGTGTGTTGCTCGTGCTGGGCTTGTTCACCCCGGTTGCGGCGGCCGGCGCGCTCGCCTACCTGGTGACCGGGGTGCTGGCCGAGGCGATGGTCGCCCATGAGGAAGCCCGGTTGGGGTCGTTCCTCACCGACGGCCACGAGTACCAGGTGTTCCTGGCGGTCGCCGTCGCGGCCATCATCCTGGTCGGGCCGGGCCGCTACGGGCTCGACGCCGCCCGCGGGTGGGCGCGACGGCCGTTCATCGGGTCGTTCGCCGCGCTGGTGCTCGGGGTCGGCGCAGGCGTCGCGATCTGGGTGCTGCTCAACGGCGGCAACCCGCTGGGGTAGCGACCTACTCGTAGGGGTTGGGCACGCGACCTCCGCTGGCCGTCGTCAGCTGCGGCAGTGTCGAAAACGTCACCGCGGGCAGCCGCACCCGGCGGCCGTCCTTGAGATGGGCGTAGGCCGACGTCCCCTTGTCGAACTGCAGGCCGGCGATCTCGTCCCACCGCATGGTCTGGCTGTCCAGAAACGTGCGTGCGGTCACCGTCTCGGCATCGGCCACCGTGCGGCAGCGCACGATGTATGCCGACAGCAGCACGGGAATGACGAGCAGCACCGCCGCCCAGCCGGGCCCGGCCAGCACGATCGCGAGGAGCCCGAGGGTCAGGAACCCGACGAAGAAGTGGGCCATCGGGGAGATCCGGATGACGACGGGGGTCTGCTCGGCGGGGGAGCTCACCCGGCCATCTTCGCACCCGCGGGTGGCCGACCCGCAACGTGACGACGTTCGCCGACCCGGAATTTGACCTGTGACCAGTGCAGAGGCTACCGTCGACGGTTATGCAGGCCCCGGGATTGCTCGTAGTAATTGGGAAGCGCGTTGATGCCGCGCTTGCCCCATGCCGGGCATAGCCACCAGCATCAACGCGCGACCCTCGTACAGCAGCCAGCTGGCGGGGGTTTTTTCTTGCCCCATTACCGATTTGAGACCCTAGACACAGATCCGCACCGGATTTAGGAGAGAGACAGACACCGTGAGCGCACCCACCACGCGGCCACCGGATCAGTCGGCGACCACGCCCAACGGCGGAGCCGCCGCTTCGACCGTCTCGAGGTCAGCAGCCAAGGCTGCCGCTGTCCCGGCCGAACGCATTGAGCCACAACAAATCACCGGAGCTCAGGCGGTGATCCGGTCGCTGGAGGTGCTCGACGTCGACGTCGTGTTCGGTATTCCCGGCGGCGCCGTGTTGCCGGTCTACGACCCGCTTTTCGACTCGCAGAAGCTGCGCCACGTGCTGGTCCGCCACGAGCAGGGGGCGGGCCACGCCGCCAGCGGCTACGCGCACGCCACCGGCAAGGTCGGCGTGTGCATGGCGACCTCGGGGCCCGGCGCGACGAACCTGGTCACCCCGCTGGCCGACGCGCACATGGACTCCATTCCGGTGGTGGCGATCACCGGTCAGGTCGGGCGCAGCTTGATCGGCACCGACGCGTTCCAGGAAGCCGACATCTCCGGCATCACGATGCCGATCACCAAACACAATTTCCTGGTCCGCAACGGCGACGACATTCCGCGGGTGCTGGCCGAGGCGTTCCATATCGCCTCGTCGGGCCGGCCAGGGCCGGTGCTCGTCGACATCCCCAAGGACGTGCTGCAGGGGCAGTGCACGTTCAGCTGGCCGCCGAAGTTCGACCTGCCCGGTTACAAGCCGAACACCAAGCCGCACAGCCGCCAGGTGCGCGAGGCGGCCAAGCTGATCGCCGCCGCGCGCAAGCCGGTGCTCTATGTGGGCGGCGGCGTGATCCGCGGCGACGCCAGCGAGGAACTACGCCAGCTGGCCGAGCTGACCGGCATCCCCGTCGTCACGACGCTGATGGCGCGCGGGGCGTTCCCCGACAGCCACCCGCAGAACATGGGCATGCCCGGTATGCACGGCACGGTGTCCGCGGTGGCCGCGCTGCAGCGCAGCGACCTGCTGATCGCGCTGGGTACCCGCTTCGATGACCGGGTGACGGGCAGGCTGGATTCGTTTGCCCCAGAAGCCAAGGTCATTCACGCCGACATCGACCCGGCCGAGATCGGCAAGAACCGCTTCGCCGATGTGCCGATCGTCGGTGACGTCAAGAACGTCATCACCGACCTGATCGAGGCCCTGCGCCGGGACGGCGCGCTCGAGCACATCGACGTCGACAACTGGATGGAATACCTGCGCGGTGTGCAGGCGACCTATCCGCTGAGCTACGGTCCGCAGAGCGACGGCAGCCTTTCACCCGAGTACGTGATCGAAAAGCTGGGCCAGATGGCAGGTCCCGACGCCGTGTACGTGGCAGGCGTTGGGCAGCACCAGATGTGGGCCGCGCAGTTCATCTCCTACGAGAAACCCAAGACGTGGCTGAACTCCGGTGGTCTCGGCACGATGGGGTTTGCCGTGCCGGCGGCGATGGGTGCCAAGTTCGGCAGGCCCGAGGCCGAGGTGTGGGCGATCGACGGTGACGGCTGCTTCCAGATGACCAACCAGGAGTTGGCCACCTGTGCCGTCGAGGGTGCGCCGATCAAGGTGGCGGTCATCAACAACGGAAACCTGGGCATGGTCCGGCAGTGGCAGACGCTGTTCTACCAAGAGCGGTACAGCCAAACCGATCTGGCCACCCACTCCCGACGCATCCCGGACTTCCTCAAGCTGGCAGAGGCACTGGGATGTGTCGGATTGCGTTGTGAGCGCGCAGAAGACGTCGAAGACGTCATCAAACAGGCGCGTGAGATCAACGACCGGCCGGTGGTGATCGACTTCGTCGTCGGCGCCGACGCCCAGGTGTGGCCGATGGTCGCCGCGGGCACCAGCAACGACGAGATCCAGGCCGCACGGGGCATCCGCCCGCTGTTCGACGACCCGGAAGAGGGACACGCCTGATGAGCACCAAAACGCATACGTTGTCGGTGCTCGTCGAGGACAAACCCGGCGTGTTGGCCAGGGTGGCGTCGCTGTTCTCCCGGCGCGGCTTCAACATCCAGTCGCTTGCGGTCGGCGCCACCGAGCACAAGGACATGTCGCGGATGACGATCGTGGTCAGCGTCGAAGAAGCGCCGCTCGAGCAGATCACCAAACAGCTCAACAAGCTGGTCAACGTGATCAAGATCGTCGAGCAGGACGAGGACAACTCCGTCGCGCGCGAGCTTGCGCTGATCAAGGTCCGCGCCGACGCGGCCACCCGCGGACAGGTCATCGAGGCGGTCAACCTGTTCCGCGCCAAGGTCGTCGATGTGTCGAATGAGTCCCTGACCGTCGAGGCGACCGGCACCCAGGACAAACTGGAAGCGCTGTTGCGCGTGTTGGAGCCCTACGGGATCCGAGAGCTCGTGCAGTCCGGAATAGTGTCGCTGTCGCGCGGTCCGCGCGGCATTGGCACCGTGAAATAGGCACCCAGAAGTTAGCCGAAAACCGAAGACAGGAAAGAAGATTAACGTGGCACAAAATGGCGTTGAGATGTTCTACGACGACGATGCCGACCTCTCGATCATCCAAGGACGCAAGGTCGGTGTCATCGGCTACGGCAGCCAGGGCCATGCGCACTCGCTGAGCCTTCGCGACTCCGGTGTGCAGGTGAAGGTGGGTCTGCGGGAGGGCTCGAAGTCCCGCGAGAAGGTCGCCGAGCAGGGGCTGGAGGTGGACACGCCCACCGAGGTGGCCAAGTGGGCCGACGTCATCATGCTGCTGGCACCCGACACCGCGCAGGCCGACATCTTCAAAAGCGAGATCGAGCCGAACCTGCAGGACGGTAATGCGCTGTTCTTCGGTCACGGCCTCAACATCCATTTCGACCTGATCAAGCCGCCCGCCAACGTCACCGTCGGCATGGTCGCCCCGAAGGGTCCCGGGCACCTGGTGCGCCGCCAGTTCGTCGACGGTAAGGGCGTGCCGTGCCTGGTCGCCGTCGAGCAGGACCCCAAGGGGGAGGGCGAGGCGCTGGTGCTTTCCTATGCCAAGGGCATCGGCGGCACCCGCGCAGGCGTCATCAAGACCACCTTCAAGGACGAGACCGAGACCGACCTGTTCGGTGAGCAGGCCGTGTTGTGCGGTGGCACAGAGGAACTCGTCAAGACCGGTTTCGATGTGATGGTGGAGGCCGGTTACGCACCCGAGCTGGCGTACTTCGAGGTGCTGCACGAGCTGAAGCTCATCGTCGACCTGATGTACGAGGGCGGCATCGCGCGGATGAACTACTCGGTGTCTGACACCGCCGAGTTCGGCGGGTACCTGTCGGGGCCGCGGGTGATCGACGCCGACACCAAGGAGCGCATGAGGCAGATCCTCGCCGAGATCCAGGACGGCACCTTCGTCAAGAAGCTGGTCGCCAACGTCGAGGGCGGCAACAAGGAACTCGAACGGCTGCGCAAGGAGAACGCCGAGCATCCCATCGAGGTCACCGGCAAGAAGCTGCGCGACCTGATGAGCTGGGTGGACCGTCCGCTGACCGACACGGCCTAAGTTTCCAATGCGATTTGTGGAGCGCGAGCCGCGTTGAGCGCGGCCGCGGCTCCACAAATCGCTAGGGCGAAAGGCTCGGCAGCGTCTTGATGCCGAACTCGCGGCGCAGGGCGGTGCGCGCAGCGTAAAAGCCCGACATGCCGTGCACGCCGCCGCCCGGCGGGGTGGCCGACGAACACAGGTACGCCTTGGGAATCGGTGTGCTCCACGGGTTCAGCCGCGGTGTCGGGCCGGCCAGCGCGTGCAGAAGCGTGTTGCCGCCGACGCCGATATCGCCCCCGACGAGGTTGGCATTGTGGTCGGCCAACCGGGCCGCCGGCGTCGACCGGACGGCGACGACGATGTCGCGGAAGCCGGGCGCGAAGTGCTCGAAGATCCTGGTCACCGTTTCGGTCTGGTCGACGTCGGATCCCGACGGCACATGCGCGTACGTCCACAGCGGGCGACGGCCCTGCGCGTCGATGCGGGACGGATCGGCCAGATGCGGCAACGCCGCGAGCACCATCGGCCACTGCGCGTGGCGCCCGTCGGCGACCTCACGTTCGGCGTGTGCGGCCTGCTCGCGGGTTCCGCCCATGTGCAGGGTCGGCGCACCGGCCAGCCGCGAATCGGTCCATGGGATCTCTTCGGACACAACGAAATCCACCTTGGCCACACCTGGGCCGAACCGATAACGTTGCAGCGCCTTCTCGTAGTGGCCGGGCAGCCTGTCGCGGTAGATGTCCAGCAGCGCGGTGGGGGCGGTGTCGTAGAACACGACGCCCTCGGGCGGTTCGGTGATCTGTGTGCCCGCCACGATCGAACCGCCGTGGGCGCGCAGATCCGCCATCAGCGCGTCGCTGATCGCCTGGCTTCCGCCGACGGGGATCGGCCAGCCCACGGTGTGGGCGAGCATCGCCAGCATCAACCCGCCGCCTGCCGACACCAGCGACGGCATCTGGGAAATGACGTGCGCGGCGACACCGGTGAACAGGGCCCGGGCGTCGACTCCGGCCAGCGCGCGCCAGGCCGGGGTGCCCTGCTCGAGCAGCCGCAGCCCCACCTGCACCGCGGCGATCGGATCGGTGGGGATGGACCGCTTGTCCCCGAGCAGCAGTTGGATCGCCGCGTCGTCGCGCTCGACCAGCGGACCCAGCAGGCGCCGCCACGAGTCGCCGTGTTCGAGCTCGGCGCAGGTGCGGTCGAGGTCGTGGTAGCCGATCGCCGCGGGTCGGCCCGGTAGCGGGTTGGCGTAGGAGATCTCGGGCACCTGCAGCGCCACCCCGCGCGCCGGCAGGTCGAACTCCGCGAGAAACGGCGACGCAAGCGCGAGCGGATGCACCGCAGAGCAGATGTCGTGGGAGACCCCGGAAAACTCCGGGTCGGGCAGGGTGCGCGCACCCCCACCGAGAGTGGGTTGAGCTTCGAAAACCTGTACCGACAACCCGGCTCTGGCGCAGATGACGGCCGCGGCCAACCCGTTGGGTCCGCTGCCGACGACGGTGACGTCCACGCCCGTGATTCTCCCGCCCGCCGCCTCGACATGGCAGCCCATTAGTCTGACCGGGTGAGTCTGCCCGTTGTATTGATCGCCGACAAGTTGGCTGAATCCACCGTCGCCGCCCTGGGCGACCAGGTAGAAGTCCGTTGGGTCGACGGCCCGGATCGAGACAAGCTGCTGGCCGCGGTGCCGGAGGCCGACGCGCTGCTGGTGCGCTCCGCGACGACCGTCGACGCCGAGGTGCTCGCCGCCGCGCCTAGGCTCAAGATCGTCGCGCGCGCCGGCGTGGGCCTGGACAACGTGGACGTCGACGCCGCCACCGCGCGCGGAGTCCTGGTCGTCAACGCGCCGACGTCCAACATCCACAGCGCCGCCGAGCATGCGCTGGCGTTGATGCTGGCCGCGGCCCGCCAGATCCCCGCCGCCGACACATCGCTGCGCGAGCACACCTGGAAGCGCTCGTCGTTCTCCGGTGTCGAGATCTACGGCAAGACCGTCGGCGTCGTCGGCCTCGGTCGCATCGGCCAGCTGGTCGCACAACGGCTCGCCGCGTTCGGCACCCACGTGGTGGCCTACGACCCCTACGTGTCACCGGCGCGCGCCGCCCAGTTGGGCATCGAACTTCTCACGCTCGACGAGCTGCTCGGCCGCGCCGACTTCATCTCGGTGCACCTGCCCAAGACCCCGGAGACCGCGGGCCTGATCGGCAAGGACGCGCTGGCCAAGACCAAGCCCGGCGTGGTCATCGTCAACGCTGCCCGCGGCGGGCTGATCGACGAGGACGCGTTGGCCGATGCGGTGCGTTCCGGGCACGTGCGCGGCGCGGGTATCGACGTGTTCGCCAAGGAGCCGACGACCGAGAGCCCGCTGTTCGATCTGCCCGAGGTCGTCGTCACACCGCATCTGGGCGCCTCCACCGCCGAAGCGCAGGACCGTGCCGGCACCGACGTCGCCGCCAGCGTGAAGCTCGCCCTGGCCGGGGATTTCGTGCCCGACGCGGTCAACGTCGCAGGTGGCGCGGTCGGCGAGGAGGTCGCGCCGTGGCTGGACCTGGTGCGCAAGCTGGGTCTGCTGGTCGGTGTGCTCAGCAGCGAGTTACCGGTCTCCCTATCGGTGCAGGTCCGCGGTGAACTGGCCTCCGAAGAGGTTGAGGTGCTGCGACTTTCGGCGCTGCGGGGGCTGTTCTCCGCCGTCATCGAGGATCCGGTCACGTTCGTCAACGCACCCGCGCTGGCCGCCGAGCGTGGGGTGCAGGCCGAGCTGAGCACCGCGACGGAAAGCCCCAACCACCGCAGCGTGGTCGACGTGCGCGCGGTCTACGGCGACGGCGCCACCGCCAACGTGGCCGGCACCTTGTCGGGCCCGCAGCTGGCGGAGAAGATCGTCCAGATCAACGGGCGCAACTTCGATCTGCGCGCCGAGGGTGTGTACCTGATCGTCAACTACGTCGATCAGCCGGGCACGCTGGGCAAGATCGGCACCCTGCTGGGATCCGCCGACATCAACATTCACGCCGCCCAGCTCAGCGAGGACGCTGAGGGGCCGGGCGCGACGATCCTGCTGCGCATCGACCGCGACGTACCCGTCGACGTGCGAACCGCGATCGCCGAAGCCGTCGATGCGAAGCTACTGGAAGTGGTGGACCTGGAATGACTTCCACAATGAGGTTGGCGATCGTCGCCGGCGACGGCATCGGCCCCGAGGTGATCGGCGAGGCCGTCAAGGTGCTCGACGCGGTGCTGCCCGGTGTCGACAAGACGCACTACGACCTGGGTGCGCGGCGCTACCACGCCACCGGTGAGGTGCTGCCGGATTCGGTGCTCGAGGAACTGCGCGGCCACGACGCGATCCTGCTCGGCGCCATCGGTGACCCGTCGGTGCCCAGCGGTCTGCTCGAACGCGGTCTGCTGCTGCGGATTCGCTTCGAGCTGGATCACCACATCAACCTGCGTCCGGCCCGGCTGTATCCGGGGGTGAACAGCCCGCTGGCCGGTAACCCCGACATCGACTTCGTCGTCGTGCGCGAGGGCACCGAGGGCCCCTACACCGGCACCGGCGGCGCGATCCGCGTCGGCACCCCCCACGAGATCGCCACCGAGGTCAGCGTCAACACCGCGTTCGGCGTGCACCGGGTGGTCAAGGACGCGTTCGCCCGAGCCCAACAGCGCCGCAAGCAGCTGACGTTGGTGCACAAGAACAACGTGCTGACCTACGCCGGCACGCTGTGGTGGCGAACCGTTCAGGAAGTGGCCGCCGATCACCCGGACGTCAAGGTGACCTACCAGCACGTCGACGCCGCCACCATCCACATGGTCACCGATCCCGGCCGGTTCGACGTGATCGTCACCGACAACCTGTTCGGCGACATCGTCACCGACCTGGCGGCCGCGGTGTGCGGCGGTATCGGGTTGGCGGCGAGCGGCAACATCGACGCGACCCGGACGAATCCGTCGATGTTCGAGCCGGTGCACGGCAGCGCGCCCGACATCGCCGGGCAGGGCATCGCCGATCCGACCGCGGCCATCATGTCGGTTGCGCTGCTGCTGTCCCATGTCGGTGAGCACGATGCGGCCGCGCGGGTGGACAAGGCCGTCGAACACCACCTGGCCACCCGCGGTCAGGACACGCTGACCACCACGCAGATCGGCGAGCGGATCGCGGCGGCGCTTTAGCCTCGTCGCGTCCCGGCGCCGGAAACCCGTGACTGCTCAACTCGGTGGCGAGGCCTTTTCGTTCGGTACGACGGGCACCGCGACCAACGGAAACAGCGCGCAGACCGCGAACGCCGCGGGATAACCGACCACCCCGATCAGCGCGCCGAACAGCGGGGCCGTGAGAGCGCTGCCCAGATGCTGGCTGGTGTTCTGGGTGCCCAATGCGCGTCCGCTCCAGAACGGTCCCGCGATCTCGGCGATCGCGGTGAACGCCAACCCGTTGTCGGACACGGTGATCACCGATGCGACGACCATCAACGCCACGCTGAGCGGGGAATCGACCCAGTCCGTCAGCGCGAACAGCCCCATCACGGCCGCGGCCGCCAGCGCGATGGTGCGGATCGGGCGCAGCCGCGAGCCCAGCAGATCCGACCACCGGCCCGCAGCGATGCGGCCACCGGCGCCGAGCACCTGCGCGGCCGTGACTATCGCGCCCGCCGATTGCGCCGACCATCCGCGATCGGTCATCAGCCACGCCAGCGTGAACGTCCACAGCACCGCCTGCGGCACGACGAGCAGCACGGAGACCGCGTGGATGCGCCAGAGCAGACCCGATTCCCGGTACGGATTGGCCAAAACCTCTGCGGCCGCTTCCGAACGCGCAGGCCGGAACGGGTCGACCACCGCCACCGCACACACCACCGCGGAGACCCCGCACACCACGGCCGGGAACAACAACGCCGCAGAGACGCCGTGGCTTTCCGCGATACGCGGAATCACCAAGGCGCCCAACCCCACTCCCAACGGGGTCGCGGCCTGCCGGATACCCATCACCAGCCCGCGTTGCTCGGGAGGGAACCACCCCACCACCAACCGGCCGCTGGCCGAATTGCTGCTCGCGGCGGCCATACCGCCAAGGAACAGGAACGCCCCGACCGCCCACAGCGACTCCACCGATGCGGCGCCCACCGCGGCCGCCGCGATCAACGCCGAACCCACTGCGAGCACGGAACGTTCGCCGATCCGGTCCACCACATAGCCCCACGCGATCAGCGTGACGACCAACCCGAAGCCCGCCATCGACGACAACAGCCCGGCCGATGCCAGGTGCAACCCGCGCTCGGCCTGCAGCGTCGGAATCAAGAACGCCACACCGTTGATGAACACGTTGGCGCTCGTGGTCGCGCCCAGCGCGATCGCCAACATCGACCAGCGCAGTGCGGTACCGGTCGATTCCTCGGTCACCGGGCCATGGTCGCACGACGTTTCCCACATCGCTGAATCGGTGTTTCAGGATGTGAGACGACGGTCCACGGGGAGCGGCCGCATCCACGACGACGCAGGCCATTAGGCTGAACCCCATGCGCCTTGGCCGAATCGCGAGTCCCGACGGGGTGGCCTTCGTCAGCATCGAAGGCCCGACCGATGATCCGACACAAGCTGTCGCCCGTGAGATCGCCGAACATCCGTTCGGCGCGCCCGACTTCACCGGCAGGCAGTGGCCGCTGGCCGACGTGCGGCTGCTCGCGCCGATCCTGGCCAGCAAGGTGGTCTGCGTCGGCAAGAACTACGCCGCCCACGTCGAGGAGATGGCCGCGCACGCGAGGAGCAATGAGGGCCACAGCGGAACGTTCGACGACCCCGTCATCTTCATGAAACCCAACACCGCGATCATCGGCCCGCACGTGCCGATCCAACTGCCCGCCGACGCCAACCCGGTGCATTTCGAGGGTGAGTTGGCCGTGGTGATCGGTCGGCCGTGCAAAGACGTGCCCGCCGCGCGGGCCGCCGAGAACATCCTCGGGTACACCATCGGCAACGACGTAACCGCGCGGGATCAGCAGAAGAAGGACGGTCAGTGGACCCGCGCCAAGGGCCACGACACCTTCTGCCCGGTCGGGCCGTGGATCGTCACCGACTTCGATCCCTCCGACGTCGGAATCCGCACCGAGGTCAACGGCCAGACCAAACAGGACAGCCGCACGTCGCTGATGATCCATGACGTCGGGGAGATCGTCGAGTGGGTCTCGCACGTGATGACGCTGCTGCCCGGTGACCTGCTGTTGACCGGCACGCCCGAGGGCGTCGGCCCCATCGAGGACGGCGACACCGTCAGCATCACCGTCGACGGCCTTGGCACACTGACCAATCCCGTTGTCCGCAAAGGAAAGTCATGACCGTACGAGTACGGTTCTGCCCGTCGCCGACCGGTACGCCGCACGTCGGGCTGATCCGCACGGCGCTGTTCAACTGGGCCTACGCCCGACACACGGGCGGCACCTTCGTGTTCCGGTTGGAGGACACCGACGCCCAACGCGACAGCGAGGAAAGCTATCTGGCGCTGCTGGATGCGCTGAACTGGCTGGGGCTGAACTACGACGAGGGACCCGACATCGGTGGGCCCTACCGCCCCTACCGGCAGTCCGAGCGTGGTGAGATCTACCGCGATGTGCTGAACCGGTTGCGCGAAGCGGGGGAGGTGTACGACGCCTTCTCCACCGCCGAGGAAGTCGAGGCGCGGCACGTGGCGGCCGGACGGAGCCCCAAGCTGGGCTACGACAATTTCGACCGCGACCTCACCGAGGCGCAACGCGCGGCGTTCCTTGCCGAGGGCCGTCGCCCGGTGCTGCGCCTGCGGATGCCCGATGAGGACATCACCTGGCACGACCTGGTGCGCGGGGAGACGACCTTCTCGGCCGGCAGCATCCCCGACTTCGCGCTCACCCGAGCCAGCGGAGATCCCCTCTACACCTTGGTCAATCCCGTCGATGACGCGCTGATGAAGATCACCCACGTACTGCGCGGGGAGGATCTGCTGCCGTCCACCCCGCGCCAGATCGCGCTCTACCGCGCGTTGATCCGCGTCGGTGTGGCCGAACGGGTCCCCGAGTTCGGGCACCTGCCAAGCGTTCTGGGGGAGGGCAACAAGAAGCTCTCCAAACGCGATCCGCAGTCCAACCTGTTCGTGCACCGTGATCGCGGGTTCATCCCCGAAGGGCTGCTGAACTATCTGGCATTGCTGGGCTGGGGGATCGCCGACGATCGCGACATTTTCACACTCGACGAGATGGTGGCCGCCTTCGACGTCGCGAACGTCAACGCCAACCCGGCCCGCTTCGACCAGAAGAAGGCCGATGCGCTCAACGCCGAGCACATTCGGATGCTCAGCGCCGAGGAGTTCGCCGCGCGACTGTCGGCGTACTTCACCGAGCACGGGTACGACATCGGGCTCGACGAGCCGCGGTTCGCCGAGGCCGCAGATCTGGTGCAGACCCGCATCGTGGTGCTCGGCGACGCCTGGGATCTGCTGAAGTTCCTCAACGACGACGAGTACCGGCTCGACGAGAAGGCGGCGGCCAAGGAATTGAAGCCCGCCGCCGTCCCGGTGCTCGACGCCGCGCTGGCCGCGCTCGAGGGGCTCGGTGAGTGGACCACGCCAGCGATCGAAGCAGCGCTCAAGGATTCGCTGCTGGAGAACATGGGGCTCAAACCACGCAAAGCGTTCGGTCCGGTCCGGGTCGCGGCCACCGGCGCGGCGGTCAGCCCGCCGCTGTTCGAATCGCTGGAACTGCTGGGTCCAGACCGCACCCTGCACCGATTGCGGGCCGGACGCGAACATGCCGCAGCCACGGTGGAGGCCTGAAAAGACGGTCGCGAATCTTTGGTAGTCTGCACGTCGGCCCGACACAACACGCGGAACCCGCTGCACGCCGCGCGGTTGTTCGGAATAATGGCCTGTGACCAGTGGTTATAGGCAGCCGGTGGGGTATGGTGTAATTGGCAACACAGCTGATTCTGGTTCAGCCATTCTAGGTTCGAGTCCTGGTACCCCAGCCAATCCAGCGTGATTAGGCCGACATACCTCGCTGAGCTATGCTGGCCATCCGGAAAGCTGTTCTGGCCCCCGTCGTCTAGCGGCCTAGGACGCCGCCCTCTCACGGCGGTAGCGTGGGTTCGAATCCCATCGGGGGTACAACGCCTCAGCTCGCGGTCGTATCGACATCGGCGATCTCGGCCGCCCAGCGGGCATCTCACAGCCGCCGGTTGAGCGCCTCCGCGGCGGCCAGCAGATCAGCGGCCCAGCGTGCACCCGGCCGCCGGCCCATCCGGTCGATGGGCCCCGACACCGACACCGCCGCGACCACCGTGCCGTGCCCATCGCGCACCGGAGCCGACACACTGGCCACCCCGGGCTCGCGTTCGGCGGCGCTTTGGGCCCAGCCGCGCTTGCGTACCTCGGCCAGCGTCCGATCGGTGAACTTGGCGGTGGGAAGCACCGCCAGCTGTGTGGCCGCGTCCGCGTGGGCCAACAGCACCTTGGCCCCAGAGCCGGCCGTCATCGGCAGCCGCGTACCGACCGGCACCGTATCGCGAAGCCCGGCAGGCGGTTCCAAGGCCGCGATGCAAATCCGTGTGGTGCCTTCCCGGCGGTAGAGTTGCACGCTCTCGCCGGTGATCTCGCGCAGTCGCGGCAATACCACCGCGCCCGCAGCCAACAGCGGATCGTTGACCTTGCCGGCCAGTTCGGTCAACGCAGGACCCAGCCGCCACCGACCGTCGCCGTTACGGGTGAGCAGTCGATGAGTTTCCAGACCCGCGGCCAATCGGTGCGCGGTGGCGCGGGGCAGCGCTGTGCGCTCGCACAGTTCGGCGAGCCCGCAAGGTGACTCGGCCACCGCATGCAGTACGCCCACCGCTTTGTCGAGCACCCCGATGCCGCTATCCTGTCTCATAAGAAGATACTAGCTTCCCAGAATGTGAGATAGTCAAGATGTCTACCGCGAACCAGCCGCGCACTCTGGCGGAAAAAGTGTGGGCCGACCACGTCGTCGCCGAGGGCACGGGCGAGGGTGCGGCGCGTGAACCCGACCTGATCTACATCGACCTTCACCTGGTGCACGAGGTGACCAGCCCGCAGGCGTTCGACGGGCTGCGGTTGGCCGGGCGCACCGTGCGCCGGCCCGATCTGACGATCGCGACCGAGGACCACAACGTGCCGACGATCGATATCGACAAGCCGATCGCCGATCCGGTGTCACGCACTCAGGTCGAGACGCTGCGGCGCAACTGTGAAGAGTTCGGCATCCGGTTGCATCCGATGGGCGACGTCGAACAGGGCATCGTGCACATCATCGGCCCGCAACTCGGGCTGACCCAGCCCGGTATGACGGTGGTGTGCGGTGACAGCCACACTTCCACACACGGTGCATTCGGTGCGCTGGCAATGGGCATCGGCACCTCGGAGGTCGAGCACGTACTTGCGACGCAGACGCTGCCGCTGCGCCCGTTCAAGACCATGGCGATCAACGTCGACGGCGAATTGCCACCCGGGGTCAGCGCCAAGGACATCATCCTCGCGGTGATCGCAAAGATCGGCACCGGCGGG
This sequence comes from Mycolicibacterium holsaticum DSM 44478 = JCM 12374, assembly GCF_019645835.1. Taxonomy (NCBI): domain Bacteria; kingdom Bacillati; phylum Actinomycetota; class Actinomycetes; order Mycobacteriales; family Mycobacteriaceae; genus Mycobacterium; species Mycolicibacterium holsaticum. The sequence goes on along the minus strand of NZ_CP080998.1, from coordinate 3,541,039 downwards.
GGACAGGGACACGTCATCGAATACCGCGGCAGCGCCATCGAATCGCTGTCGATGGAGGGCCGGATGACGATCTGCAACATGAGCATCGAGGCCGGAGCGCGGGCAGGCATGGTGGCGCCTGACGACACGACATTTGAATTTCTGCGTGGCCGTCCGCATGCACCGCAGGGTGCGCAATGGGACGAGGCGGTCGCGGCGTGGCGTCAACTGCGCACAGATGACGGGGCCGAGTTCGATACCGAGGTGTACGTCGACGCCTCGAGTTTGAGTCCCTTCGTCACCTGGGGCACCAACCCCGGGCAGGGGGTGCCCCTGTCGGGTTCAGTGCCCGACCCCGAGTTGATGCTCGACGACGGCGAGCGTCAGTCGGCTGAAAAGGCGTTGACCTACATGGACCTTCGGCCCGGGATGGCGATGCGGGACATCACCGTCGACACCGTGTTCGTCGGGTCGTGCACCAACGGCCGGATCGAAGACCTGCGGGTGGTGGCGGAGGTATTGAAGGACCGCAAGGTGGCCGACGGCGTGCGGATGCTCGTCGTCCCGGGTTCGATGCGGGTGCGCGCGCAGGCCGAATCTGAAGGGCTCGGTGAGATCTTCACCGCCGCCGGAGCCGAGTGGCGGCAGGCGGGTTGCTCGATGTGTCTGGGGATGAACCCTGACCAGCTCTCAGCGGGCCAACGCTGCGCGTCGACGTCCAACCGCAACTTCGAAGGCAGGCAAGGCAAAGGCGGCCGCACCCACCTGGTGTCACCGGCCGTCGCCGCTGCCACCGCCGTGCGCGGCACCTTGTCTTCGCCTGCCGACCTGCCCGCAACCACCACCCGATAAGAGGAGCAGACATGGAAGCCTTCCGCACTCACACCGGCATCGGGGTGCCGTTGCGCCGGTCCAACGTGGACACCGACCAGATCATCCCGGCGGTCTATCTGAAGCGGGTCACCCGAACGGGTTTCGAGGACGGGTTGTTCGCCGCCTGGCGCAACGACCCGGCTTTCGTGCTGAACCTGCCGCCCTTCGACAAGGGCTCGGTATTGGTCGCGGGCCCCGACTTCGGCACCGGCTCATCACGCGAGCATGCGGTGTGGGCGCTCATGGATTACGGATTCCGGGTCGTCATCTCATCGCGCTTCGCCGACATTTTTCGGGGCAATGCCGGCAAGTCCGGGCTCCTGGCGGCAGAAATTTCTCAGGATGATGTTGAAGTGTTGTGGAAGCTGATCGAGCAGCAGCCCGGACTGGAAATCACTGTAAATCTTCAAGATCGGAATATCGTCGCAGGAACGGTTATGGTGCCGTTCACGATTGACGATTACACCGCATGGCGACTGCTCGAAGGACTCGACGATATAGGGCTTACGCTGCGCAAATGCGATGACATCGAGTCGTATGAAGCGCGTCGGCCGAGTTGGAAACCGCGCACCCTTCCGGCGTGACGGAAGGCCCCGGCGAGCCGAAATCGCCGTCGTCGAATCCGCGTCATTGAGCCTCCGGCAGGAGTTCAAGGGCGGCAAGAAAGTTCGCCAGTTCCGCTTGAAATTGCGCGTGGCTCTTGGAAATCAATGGGTAATGGGTTTACCGTGTCCTCTAGTCGGTCCAAGGAGGACCACTGGTTTCGGAGGTTTGCATGAATAAAGCGGAGCTCATCGACGTACTCACGGAGAAATTGGGCACCGATCGTCGGCAGGCAACCGCTGCGGTGGAGAATGTCGTTGACACCATCGTGCGTGCGGTTCACAAGGGGGACAGCGTCACGATCACTGGCTTCGGCGTTTTCGAACAGCGCCGTCGTGCCGCCCGTGTCGCACGTAACCCACGCACAGGCGAGACCGTGAAGGTCAAGCCGACTTCGGTGCCGGCGTTCCGGCCTGGCGCACAGTTCAAGGCGGTTGTCTCTGGGGCACAGCGCCTCCCGGCGGAAGGACCTGCGGTGAAGCGTGGCGTGACGGCAGGCACGGCCCGTAAGGCGGCGAAGAAGACGGCGGCCAAGAAGACCGCCAAGAAGTCGCCTGCGAAGAAGGTCGCGAAGAAGGCACCGGCGAAGAAGGCCGCTACCAAGCGGACTGCTGCCAAGAAGACCGCGAAGAAGGCACCGGCCAAGAAGGCTGCCACCAAGCGGACTGCTGCCAAGAAGACCGCGAAGAAGGCACCGGCCAAGAAGGCTGCCACCAAGCGGACTGCTGCCAAGAAGACCGCGAAGAAGGCACCGGCCAAGAAGGCCGCAGCCAAGCGCGGCCGCAAGTAGATCTCGCACCGGATACGCCGTGGGTCAATGGGACCCACGGCGTATCTGTGTGATGTGAGTAGCTCGGCTAACTTCGAAGTCCGAGTCGAACGCGCTACTTCCTGGTGGCCAACGGGCTTTCGATGTGGTCGGCGGCGATCAGCCTGCCGTCGAACAGCGTCATCACCCAGGTGCTGCCCTTGCGGTTGCGCGACTTGTCCGGGCGCACGCCGTCGCGTTCGCACCACCACTGGATCAAGTCCGGAATCACCTTGCCCTGTGTGCAGATCACCGGGACACCGTCGCCGCCGGCGATCTCGAGGACACGGCGCCGCGCGGCCTTGCGGTCGTTGGCATATGCTTCCTCGGTCAACAGCGGTTCGCGGCGAATGGTTGTCGCCAACTCCTCGGCAAGCGGTCCCAACGTCTGTTCACAGCGCACCCGGTCGGCGGCGAAGAGCGTGTCGGCGCCGAATGCCAACAGCACTCCGACCAGCGACTCTGCCTGGGCGCGACCGCGCTTGTCCAGCGGGCGTTTTCGGTCGTCGCCCTGGTAGCGGGATTTGCTGCCCGCGGTGCCGTGCCGGACGATCAGCACGGTCTTGGTGTCGACCGGAAGCTTCGTGAAGCGGCGCAGCACCTTTCGGTCGTGCGGATACTCCAGGTGTTTCATCGCCTCGGTAACGGGTAACCACTTGAGTTCGTCGACTTCGGCGTTGGGGCTGAAGTCGCCGCCCACCGTGCGCGCCGCCCAGTAGCGCACCTTTTTGATGCCCTCCTCTACCGGATAGCTCACGCGGGCGAGCCGACGGCCCAGATGCGCGGTGTACCCGGTCTCTTCGCGGACCTCGCGCACCGCGGTGACCGGTTCGGTCTCGCCGGGGTCGAGCTTGCCCTTGGGCAGTGACCAGTCGTCGTACCGGGGGCGGTGCACGATCGCGATCTCCGGTGCCGCCGGATCACCGTTCGGTCGCCACAGCACCGCGCCCGCGGCGTACACGGTCGCAGCGCCCCGTACGGCGTCAGAGGTCTCCTTCGGCACGTCAACTCCTGCAGCTCAATCCGACCGGCACCCAGCGCGCACCTCGTCGCCTCAGGGGTGCCTGCGGCTTTCCATCAGCGACACCTGATGATCGCGCACCGTCTCACCGTGCTGTGGCGAGGCCGTCCATTTTCCGTCCATGTCCAGCTCCCAGCAGCGGGTGGCGGGGTCCATCGCGGACTCGAATATGTCGTGCAGCTGGGTCTTGAGACGGCGATCCTTCACGTGCGCCATCACTTCCACCCGCCGGTCCAGATTTCGATGCATCATGTCGGCGCTGCCGATCCAGAACTCGTCGATGGCGTTGAAGTGAATGATTCGCGAGTGCTCGAGGAAGCGGCCGAGTATCGAGCGCACCGCGACGTTGTCGGAGTAGCCCGGGACCTGCGGCCGCAGCGCGCAGATACCCCGCACCACGACCTCAACCCGCACGCCGGCCTGCGATGCCCGGTAGAGCGCGTCGATCACCTGCTCGTCGACCAACGCGTTGGCCTTCAGCCGGATCCGGCCCTCGCCACCGTCACGGGTGGCGGTGATTTCGCGTTCGATGCGTTCGATGATTCCCCTGCGCACGCCGTACGGTGCGACCAACAGGTTGCGGTACGTCTCCTTGCGCGAGTAACCGGTCAGCGAGTTGAACAGGTCGGTGAGATCCGCGCCGATGTCGGGTGCTGCGGTCAGAAGGCCGATGTCCTCGTACAGCCTGGCGGTCTTGCTGTTGTAGTTGCCGGTGCCGATATGGCAGTAGCGCCGGATCGTCGAACCCTCCCGGCGCACCACTAGCGCGGTCTTGCAATGGGTTTTCAGCCCGACGAGCCCGTACACCACGTGCACGCCGGCCTGCTCCAGCGTGCGGGCCCACTTGATGTTGGCCTGTTCGTCGAAGCGCGCCTTGATCTCGACGAGTGCCACCACCTGCTTACCGGCTTCGGCGGCATCGATGAGCGAGTTGACGATTGGCGAGTCACCCGAGGTGCGGTACAACGTCTGTTTGATCGCCAATACGTTCGGGTCGGCGGCGGCTTGCTCGATGAACCGTTGCACCGTCGTGGAGAACGAATCGTATGGGTGATGCACCAGCACGTCGCCGTCGCGCAAGGTCGAGAAGATGCTCTTGGGCGTCTCACGTTCGCCGAACGCGGGCGGTGTCGCTGGCACAAACGGCCGGTCCTTGAGGGCGGGGCGGTCCAGTCGGTAGACCTGCCACAGCGCGGAGAGGTCCAACAGGCCCGGCACTTCGATGACGTCGCCGGTGTCGACTTCCAGCTCACGCAACAGCAACTCGAGCATGCCCTCGGTCATGTCGTCGGACACTTCCAGGCGCACCGGCGAACCGAATCGGCGCCGCGCCAGTTCGCGTTCCAGCGCCTGTAGAAGGTCCTCGTCGCGGTCTTCCTCGACCTCGAAATCCGCGTTGCGGGTGATGCGGAACGCGTGATGCTCGACGATCTCCATGCCCGGGAACAGCACCGGAAGGAATGCCGCGATCAGTTCCTCCATCGGAAGGAACCGCGCGACGTGGGGGCTGCCCTCGCGGCCGCCGAGTTCGACGAACCGGTCCACGTTGTCGGGCACCTTGATTCGGGCGAAGTGCTGGCCGCCGTCGTCGGGATGTTTGACGGTGATCGCCAGGTTCAGGCTCAACCCGCTCACGAACGGGAACGGGTGGGCCGGGTCGACCGCCAACGGGGTCAGCACGGGGAAGACCTGCTCGTGAAAATATGTGGACAGCCGCGTGCGTTCGTCTTCGTCGAGTTGGGACCACGTCACGATGACGATGCCTTCGTCGGCCAGCGCCGGACGCACCGAGTCGAGGAAGACGTGCGCATGCCGGCCGGCGATCTGCTGAGTGCGTTCGCTGATCCGGCGCAGTTGTTCGCGCGGGGACAGACCATCGGCCGAACGGACCGACAGGCCCATCTCGTGGCGGCGTTTGAGACCCGCCACGCGCACCATGTAGAACTCGTCGAGGTTCGACGCGAAGATCGCGAGGAACTTGGCCCGCTCCAGCAACGGCAGCGAGGTATCGGCGGCAAGGGCCAGCACCCGCGCATTGAAATCCAGCCAACTCAACTCACGGTTGAGATAGCGATCCTCGGGCAGCGCATCCTCGACCGTCGGCGATGTCGCAGCCGGCGGCGCTTTCGGCGCCGAATCCGCCGAGAACGGCCGTGCCGGTCGCGTCGAGTCGGCGTCCGACGGTGCCGCCGAAGCGGTCTTGGACGTCGACCCTGCATTCTCGGCGCGGATCTGGAGCTCGGCTTCCGTCATGCCTCGATGATCCCTTATCGACGGGTGGTCGTGCCACCGCGAACGCCGACGTTGCTCAGCGCGCCGAACCTATCGCGGTTGCGGTCGCCGCACCGACGCCGAGGCGACGGGCGATCAGCAGATCGTCGGGGGTGTCGATGTCGCACCGCAGGCCGGGCCATGCCCCGGTCAACTCGATGGCACCGGAGTTGCGATGGCGTTGAGCCGAATCAGGGCCGAACCGCGGCGTCAACTCCACCCCGAACGCGAGCAGGGCCGACGTGCCGGTGCCATGCCGGTCACCCACGAAACTGCGGCGGTGCCTGCGGCCGGCGTCAATCGCATCGGCAAGCTCCTGCGGTTGCAGAGCGGGCAGATCACCTTGAAGCACAACAACATTGGGTGTTTCGCCGCGCACCGCGGCCTCGGCGACGGTGATGGCGTTGTTCAACGGGTCGCGATGACCCGCCGGCGTCGGATCGGTGAGCACACCTGCGCCGAGCTGACGGGCGGCGTCGGCGGCGACGTCATCGGGTGTGACGACGGTGATCGCGCGCACCGCGCGCACCGCCGATGCGGCGGTGATCGTGTCGACCAACATGGCCAGCACCACGTTTTCCCGGGTGCCCGCGGAGAACACCGGAGCCAGTCGCGTCTTGGCGGCGCCGAGTCGTTTGACGGCGATCACCAGTCCGATGTCGCCCTCGAGTGACCCGCTCATAAGCGTCATCCTGCCAGCCGCGCCTGTCGCGCTAGGGTGAAGGCGTGGTCAAGGCGGCGGTGATGGGTGCCGGTGCGTGGGGAACTGCGCTGGCCAAGGTGCTGGCCGACGCCGGCACCGAGGTGAGGTTGTGGGCACGTCGTCCCGAGCTGGCCGACGAGATCAACACCACGCACCGCAACACCGCTTACCTCGGGGACACCCCGCTGCCGCCCTCGATCCGCGCGACCAGCGACCCGGCCGACGCGCTTTTCGGCGCCTGCACCGTCCTGCTGGCGGTGCCGGCGCAGACGCTGCGCGCCAACCTCGAGCAGTGGAAAGACGCCCTCGGCGACGACGTGACGTTGGTGAGCTTGGCCAAGGGCATCGAACTGGACACCCTGATGCGGATGAGCCAGGTGATCATCCAGGTCACCGGCGCCGACCCGGCACGCGTCGCCGCGGTCACCGGCCCGAACCTGGCCAGCGAGATCGTCGAGGAGCAACCGGCCGCCACCGTCGTGGCCTGCAGCGACTCCGGGCGTGCGGTCGCGTTGCAGCGCGCCATGTCCACCGGTTACTTCCGCCCGTACACCAACGCCGACGTCATCGGCGCCGAGGTCGGCGGTGCGTGCAAGAACGTCATCGCGCTGGCGTGCGGCATGGCCGCCGGTGTCGGGCTGGGGGAGAACACCGCGGCCGCCATCATCACCCGGGGTCTCGCCGAGATCATGCGGCTGGGAATAGCGTTGGGCGCCAAGCCTGCCACACTGGCCGGGCTGGCGGGCATCGGAGATCTGGTCGCCACGTGTACCTCACCGCAGTCGCGCAACCGTTCCTTCGGCGTCCGTCTCGGCCGCGGGGGCACGATGGAATCGGCGTTGCAGGCCGCAGGCGGTCAGATCGCCGAAGGCGTCGCATCGTGTCAGTCGGTGCTGGCGCTGGCGCAGAGTTACGACGTGGAAATGCCGCTCACCGACGCCGTTGTGCGGGTGTGCCACAAGGGTTTGTCGGTCGACGAGGCGGTCGCGCTGCTGCTCGGGCGTAGCACGAAGCCGGAGTAACGCAGTGGACGCCCAGTACGGGGACTCCACCCGCAGCGTCAAAGCCGTGGGCACCGAACCCGTTCCGGGCACCCCCGTCACGCCTCCTCCGGTACCCGCGGCCGCCTATCACCTCTCGCCCCACGAAACCGAGTCGCAGGATTTCTACGGCCGGAACTCCAACCCCACCTGGCGTCGGCTCGAGGCGGCGCTGGCCGAACTGGAAGGCGCCGCAACGGCTTTGACGTTCGGCTCCGGAATGGCCGCGATCACCTCGGTGCTGCGGGTGCTGGCCAAGCCGGGCGCCAAGCTCGTCATCCCCGCAGACGGCTACTACCAGGTGCGCCGGTACGCCGCTGAATACCTTGTGCCACAAGGCGTCACGGTTGTCGAGGCGGTGTGTGCCGACATGTGCGTCGCATCCGCCGACGCCAACGTGGTGCTGGCCGAGACGCCCGTGAACCCGACGCTCGACGTCGTCGACCTGCACCGGTTGGCGATGCACTGCCGAAGCCGCGGCGCCACCCTCGTCGTCGACAACACCACAGCCACCCCGCTGGGGCAGCAGCCGCTGTCACTGGGTGCTGACCTCGTGGTGGCCAGCGCTACCAAAGGGCTGTCGGGGCACAGCGATCTGGTCGCCGGCTACGTCGCGGGCAGCCACCCCGAGCTGATGGCGGCCGTGGCGCGCGAGCGGCTGTTGGCCGGGCCGATCCTCGGAGCGTTCGAGGCGTGGCTGGTGCTGCGCGGTATCGGCAGCGCGGGGCTGCGGTTCGAACGCCAATCCCAAAACGCGCAGGCGCTCGCGGTGATGCTGCGCAGCCACCCGGCGGTGCGTTCGGTGCGTTACCCCGGGCTGCCCGACGACCCGTCGCATCGCATCGCCGCGCGGCAGATGAAGCGGTACGGCGGGCTGGTCGCCGTCGAACTCGAGAACGCGGCCGCCGTGCATGCGCTGGTGGAGCGCAGCGCGCTGTTGATCTCGTCGACCAGCTTCGGCGGGATCCACACCTCGGTCGACCGCCGCGCCCGCTGGGGTGACGCGGTCAGCGACGGCTTCGCCCGCATCTCGCTGGGCATCGAGGACATCGACGACCTGATCGGCGACGTCGAACAGGCGCTCGGGTGAAAAACCGCACGTCGTCGCGGCCGACACGCTCGCTTTCGGCCCGGGCGGTAGCCTCTCTAGGTTGTGACTGCCCACAGTGACCCCGGCTCGGAGCGCATCCGGGTCGCCGTCGTCTACGGCGGACGCAGCTCCGAGCACGCAATTTCGTGTGTCTCTGCTGGCAGCATCCTGCGCAATCTCGATCCGGCCCGCTTCGACGTGGTCGCCGTCGGCATCACCCCGCAGGGGGCGTGGGTGCTCACCGACGCCAAGCCGGACACCTTGGCGATCACCGACGGCCGGCTGCCCGAAGTGACCGGGGCGTCGGGCACCGAACTGGCGCTCGCCGCCGATCCCGGCCGTCGTGGCCACCTGCTGTCGCTGGGGTCGGGCGCCGGCGAGCTGCTCGCCGCGGTGGACGTGGTCTTTCCCGTGCTGCACGGTCCCTACGGTGAGGACGGCACGATCCAGGGCCTGCTCGAGCTGGCCGGGGTGCCCTACGTCGGCGCCGGGGTGCTGGCCAGCGCGGCAGGCATGGACAAGGAGTTCACCAAAAAGCTGCTCGTCGCGGCGAGGCTGCCGATCGGCGACCATGCGGTGCTGCGCCCACGCGAGGAAACGCTGGCGCTCGAGGTCCGTGACCGGCTCGGGCTGCCCGTCTTCGTCAAACCGGCGCGGGGCGGCTCCTCGATCGGCGTCAGCCGGGTGACCGCGTGGGATCAGCTGCCCGAAGCGATTTCACTGGCCCGCCGTCACGATCCGAAGGTGATCGTCGAGGCCGAGATACCGGGACGCGAATTGGAGTGCGGGGTACTGGAATTCCCTGACGGCCGGGTCGAGGCGAGCGTGGTCGGCGAGATCCGGGTGGTCACCGCAGCGGGCGGCGACAACGGCTTCTACGACTTTGCGACCAAATACCTCGAGGACGTCGCTGAGCTCGATGTGCCCGCCAAGATCGAAGATGACACCGCGGATACGGTGCGCGGCTTGGCGATTCGTGCCTTCCGTGCCATCGAGTGCCAGGGTCTGGCCCGGGTCGACTTCTTCCTGACAGACGACGGCCCAGTCATCAACGAGATCAACACCATGCCGGGCTTCACCACGATCTCGATGTATCCGCGGATGTGGGCTGCCAGCGGGGTGGACTATCCGACGTTGTTGGCCACCATGGTGGAAACGGCCCTCGAGCGCGGCACCGGCCTGCGCTGACCCGGCTTTGCCTGCGGCGGCGCCGCGTCATGCACTAGCTCACCGGCGCAGGGTCAATGGGCGTGGCGGGTAAGGATTTCGCGATCGCTTCCGAGATGTCCTGGATCGGCGTCGGTCCGGAATCCTGCGGCAGGGTGAGCGCGACGTAGACCGGCCGGTCAACGGCATACCACGTGCTGCGGCCCTGCTCGGAGAGGTGAAACCAGCTCACGGCGTCGACGACCTGCAGCGGCGTGCCGACGACGAACTCGGCAGGCCGCGCGAGCCCGCAGCGCAGGATGACCGCTTCACTGTCTGGTTCGGTACGCCATGCCGCTGCCCCGGGTGGCGCGGGCTCAGCGACCCGGGCACGGTCGAAATCGCCGAGCTTGTCCGGTAGCGCGGCGGTGAGCGCGCCGCAGTCGGCGCTCTCGGCCTCGGGCGCTGGCACCGACACGATGCCGACCACCTGCTCCTCGGCGGGAGTTTCGCGCAGCGCCGCGAACGCCAAGATCGCGACGATCGCACCCACCCCCACCACCACCGCCGCGATCAGCAGCGCGCGCGGGGGGCCATCTCGCTCGTCGGACTCCACGGCTCAACTCTAGGACGGCATAGACTCCACGCCGCAGGGGCCGATCCGCAGGCCGTTGCGGGAGGTGACATGGCGACGAATGATCCCGCGCAGAGCCTGGCGGGTCTCGGCGAGTTCGCCGTGATCGACCGGCTGGTGGCCGATCGCGATCAACCGCCCGCGGTGGCGCTCGGCCCCGGTGACGACGCCGCGGTGCTGCATGCCACCGACGGCAGGGTCGTGGTGTCCACCGACATGCTGGTGGCGCAGCGACACTTCCGGCTCGACTGGTCCACGCCGTACGACGTCGGGCGAAAGGCGATCGCCCAGAACGCCGCCGACATCGAGGCGATGGGGGCACGGGCCACCGCGTTCGTCGTCGCGTTCGGCGCGCCGGGGGACACCCCGGCCGCGCAGGCGCTGGAACTGGCCGACGGGCTGTGGCACGAGGCCAGGCTGTTGGGCGCCGGGATCGTCGGGGGCGATCTGGTCAGCGCCCCGCAATGGGTGATCTCGGTGACCGCGCTAGGCGACCTCGACGGTCGCCCGCCGGTGCGTCGCAGCGGCGCCCGGGTCGGCGACACCGTCGCGGTGACCGGCGAGTTGGGCCGCTCGGCTGCCGGATATACGTTGTGGCACAACGATATCGACGGGTATGACGAGCTCCGTCGACGCCACCTGGTGCCCGAGCCGCCGTATGGTCAGGGGCGGGTCGCCGCCGACGCGGATGCCACCGCGATGACCGACGTGTCCGACGGGCTGCTGGCCGACCTCGGTCACATCGCCCGGGCCTGCGGCGTCCTCATCGACCTGTCGACCGACATGTTGAGCGCCGATCGCGCCGCCGTCGAGGCCGCGGCGGCAGCCGTCGGGGTCGACCCGTTGGCGTGGGTGCTCGGCGGCGGTGAGGACCACGCGCTGGTCGCCGCCTTCCCCGCAGAACCGCCGCAGGGGTGGCGGGTGATCGGACGGGTGCTCGAGGGTTCACCGCAGGTGTTGGTCGACGGCGCGCAATGGCGGGGAGATCCCGGCTGGGAATCGTTCGACTAGTTAGGGTGACGGATCGTGACGGTGTACGCGATCGCTCAACTGAAGTTCACGGATCGTGCGGCCTATGACCGCTACCAGGCGCGCTTCATGGACGTGTTCAGCCGGTATGACGGCACGCTGCTTGCCGCCGACGAAGCGCCCCAGGTGGTGGAAGGCCGGTCGGATCGAGAGAAGGTGGTTCTGATGTCGTTTCCCGACGAGGCATCGTTTCACAGCTGGGCGCAATCGCCCGAGTACCAAGAGATCTCTCGAGACCGCCGGGCCGGTGCGGACACCGTGGTGCAGCTGATCAAGGGGATTTCGTGACGGCGCGGCCGCTGTGTGACCTTGTCGACGACGGCTGGGCCGGCGCCCTGGAGCCGGTGGCGGCCCAGGTCGCCCAGATGGGGGAGTTCCTGCGTGCGGAGTTGGCCGCGGGCAACGGTTACCTGCCCGCTGGTCAGAACGTGTTGCGGGCGTTCACGTTTCCATTCGAACAGGTCAGGGTGCTCATCGTCGGCCAGGACCCCTATCCCACACCCGGGCACGCCGTCGGGCTGAGTTTCTCGGTGGCCGCAGACGTGCGCCCGCTGCCGCGAAGCCTGGAGAACATCTTCACCGAGTACGGAAAGGACCTGGGTTACCCGGCGCCGACGACCGGTGACCTCACGCCGTGGGCCGAACGCGGGGTGATGCTTCTCAACAGGGTGCTCACCGTGCGGCCCGGTACCCCGGCATCCCATCGCGGCAGGGGCTGGGAAGCCGTGACCGAATGTGCGATCAAGGCGTTGGTCGCCCGCAGGCAGCCGCTGGTGGCGGTGCTGTGGGGTCGTGACGCGGCCACGCTGAAGCCGATGCTCGAGGGCAGCGACTGTGTCTCCATCGAGTCGCCGCACCCGTCACCGTTGTCGGCGTCGCGAGGGTTCTTCGGCTCGCGGCCGTTCAGCCGGGCCAACGAGTTGCTCGAGAAGATGGGCGCCGACCCGATCGACTGGCGCCTTCCCTAGCCGCACCGCGCCGGGATCGACGTTCTGGCGCAATTCACTCGCGCTTTCTCGCCCGTTTGTCCCTTAGGGCGCAGAGGCAGCCGCGGCTACGTGCCCGGAATCGGCGGCGGCGACGGGATGGGCGGCGGCGACGGGATCGCGGGCGGAGATGGAATCGCGGGCGGCGAGGGGATGTCGGGCACCGGAATCTCGACGGTGCCGTTGCCCTCGGTGGTCTCGGCAGGCGATTCGGGGGCCGGTGTGGCCGGCGACACCGGGGTCTCCACGGTGGTTTCGACCGACGTGGTGACCGACGTTGTCGTCGTCGTCGTGGTGGTGGTTTCGGAATCGCCGGAATCGTTCCCACTGCATGCCGTCAGCAACGCCGCCACCGCGATACCGGAGGCCAGCGCGAACAATTTCGATTTTGATGCTCCGCATGAGGTCATGGAGCAACGACTTACCCGCCGCGTCGGCGGCTAAACCCGCACGGTGTCAGGCGCGGGCGACCTTTCCGGCCTTGATGCAGGACGTGCACGCGTTGATGCGCTTCTTGTTGCCGCCCGGACGGGCAGCATGCACGGTCTGAATGTTCGGATCCCACCGGCGGCTGGTCCGGCGATGGGAGTGCGACACCGACTTGCCGAAGCCGGGGCCCTTCCCGCAGATATCGCAGACGGCAGCCATATGTAGAACTCCTCGGATCAGTACTGGGGGGTCTGGACTCATCAGCCGCGTTTCCAGCGACGGGTCGACCCGACAACCTGATCAGGATACCGGCAGCGGCTTTGATCACCAAAATGGTCTCGAACGTGAGCTTGTGTGCGAGATCCGCGCGAAACCTCGCACACAAGCTCACGTTCGTCGCCCATGGAGCATCCAGCGGTCGCATCCACAGGCGCGAATAGGTGTGTCGGCGCTGTCAGCAGGAGTCGTTAGGCTGACGCCCACGTCGGCATCCGGGTGGCGGAACGGGAGGTGAGCATGTCGGCTCGACGGTTGGACGCCTCCGCACTGCGCGATTGGGCACACGCCGCCGTCGGCGACCTCATCACCCACACCGACGAGATCAACCGGCTCAACGTGTTCCCCGTCGCGGACTCCGACACTGGCACGAACATGCTGTTCACCATGCGTTCGGCGTGGGCTCAGGCCGATGCCGTGGCCGACACCGACGACGTCGCGCAGGTGGCGGCCGCCCTGGCCCGCGGCGCCCTGCACGGCGCCCGGGGTAACTCCGGGGTCATCCTGTCGCAGATCCTGCGGGGGCTTGCCGACGCCACCGCCGAGGCGGGCGCGCAGCGGTGTGAGGAGTTGGTCGACGTCGACGGCGCCTTGCTGGCCGCGGCGCTGCGCCGCGCGGTCACACTGGTCGTCGCCTCGATCGGCCAACCCGTTCCCGGCACCATCTTCTCGGTGCTGAGGGCGGCCGCCAACGCCGCCGAACAGGCGGTTTCCGACGGCGCCGACCTCGCCGATGTGCTTTTGACCGTGGTCGACACGGCCGCGGTGGCCCTGGACAAGACACCCGGGCAACTCGCCGTACTGGCGGAGGCCGGGGTGGTGGACGCCGGCGGGCGGGGCCTGCTGGTGCTGCTGGATTCCATGCGCGCGGTCGTCACCGGGCACGCGTCCAGCAGGCAGGAGTATGTGCCGACACCGCTGCACGCCCACGGCTCCGCGGTCACCGCCGCCACCGCAGCGCCGCAGTTCGAGGTGATGTACCTGCTCACTGGATGTGACGCAGGCGGCGTGGAGAAGCTGCGCGGCGAACTGGACCGGCTCGGTGAGTCGGTGGCCATCGCCGCTGCCGGCGGCGGTGGCCAGTACTCGGTGCACGCGCATGTCGACGACGCCGGAGCCGCTGTGGAGGCCGGCATCGCCGTGGGCACCCCGAGCCGCATCCAGATCACCTCGCTCACCGGGACCGACGGTGCCCGCCCGGCCGGGGGATGGGCCCGGGAACGGGCGGTGCTCGCGGTCGTCGACGGCGTCGGGGCCCAGGAGCTGTTCGCGGGAGAAGGCGCACATGTGCTGGGCGTGCTCCCGGACACGCCGGTCAGCGCCAAGCAGCTGCTGCATGCGCTGGTCGACGCGGGCGCAGCCCAGGTCATGGTGTTACCCAACGGCTACGTCGCCGCCGAGGAGCTGGTCGCCGGGTGCACTGCGGCGATCGGCTGGGGGATCGACGTGGTGCCGGTGCCCGCGGCGTCGATGGTGCAGGGCCTGGCCGCGCTGGCCGTGCACGACGCCGACCGGCAAGCGGTCGACGACGGCTACACGATGGCGCGCGCCGCGGCCGGCGCCCGCCACGGTTCTGTGCGGGTGGCCACCGAGGAGGCGCTGACGTGGGCGGGGACGTGTAAACCCGGTGACGGGTTGGGCATCTCCGGCGACGAGGTGCTGATCGTCGGTGACGACATCGCCGAGGCGGGCGCGGGGTTGATCGACCTGCTGCTGGCGGTGGGTGGAGAACTGGTCACCGTGCTCACCGGCGCCGGCGTCGACCGCACTGTCGCCGCGGCGCTGCAGGAGCACGTGCACCGCAGGCACCTGGGCATCGAGCTCGTCACCTACCACACCGACCACCGCGGCGATGCGTTGCTGATCGGGGTGGAGTAGCGGTGGCCGTCCTGGGCGATCGACTCGACTACATCGTCGGCAAGAAGGCCGCAGGACCGCTCGAGGAATACTTCGGCATCCGCACCGTCAACGACCTGTTGCGCCATTACCCGCGCAAGTACAGCGACGGCATGACGGTCCTGGCCGAGGGCGAGGAACTCCAAGAGGGCGAACATGTCACGTTCGTCGACACGATCACCGGCACCAAAGTCGGTGATATGAAGCCGCAATTCGACAAGAAGTCCAGGAAGATGCGTAAGCGCAGATGGCTGCGCGTGACGCTGGGGGAGCGGCGCTCGACGGTCACCGCGACCTTTTTCAACGCCGACTGGATGCTCGACGACCTCGTCGTCGGCACCCGGTTGATGCTGTCGGGAGAAGTCAAATACTTCAGGCGCACCCTGCAACTGACCCATCCCGCCTTCCTGGTGTTGGAATCGCCCAAGGGCAAGACGTTCGGCACCAAATCGCTGAAGACCATCGCCTCGGCCTCGGGAGCCGTCGGCGACGATGTGTTGTCGGCGTTCGAGCGCGAGTTCTTCCCGATCTATCCGGCCAACAAAAAGCTGCAGAGCTGGGACATCTACGCGTGCGTGCGCCAGGTGCTCGACGTACTCGATCCCATCGAGGAGCCGTTACCCAAAACCGTTCTGCAGCAACATCACCTGATCACAGAAGACCAGGCGCTACGCGCGATCCACATCGCTGAGAACAAGTCCGAACGCGAACAGGCCCAGCGCAGGCTCACCTACGACGAAGCCATCGGCCTGCAATGGGCATTGGTGAAACGGCGATACAGCGAGCTGAGGGAATCCGGGCCGGTCGCCCCGCTTCGCGACGACGGTCTGGTGGCGGCGCTGCGTGGGCGGCTTCCCTTCGAGTTGACCGACGGTCAACGTGACGTGCTCGACGTCATCTCCGCCGAGCTGGCGGCCAGCAGGCCGATGAACCGCATGCTGCAAGGCGAGGTGGGTTCGGGCAAGACCATCGTCAGCGTGCTGGCGATGCTGCAGATGGTCGACGCCGGCTATCAGTGCGCGCTGCTGGCGCCGACGGAAGTTCTTGCCGCCCAACATGACCGCTCGGTGCGTGACGTTCTCGGCCCGCTTGCTATGGCGGGCCAGCTCGGCGGCGTGGACGGCGCCACCCGGGTCGCGCTGCTGACCGGATCGATGTCGGCCGCGCAGAAGCGGGCGGTACGCGACGAGGTCGCCAGCGGCGCGGCGGGCATCGTCATCGGCACCCATGCGCTGTTGCAGGACGCCGTCGAGTTCCACCGGCTCGGCATGGTGGTCGTCGACGAACAACACCGCTTCGGTGTGGAGCAACGAGATCGTTTGCGCAGCAAGGCGCCCGAAGGAGTGACGCCGCATCTGCTGGTGATGACGGCCACGCCGATCCCGCGCACCGTGGCCCTCACCCATTACGGCGACCTGGAGACCTCGACACTGCGCGAGCTGCCGCGCGGCAGGCAGCCGATCGCCACCAACACCATCTTCATCACCAAGAACCGGTCCTGGCTGGACCGGGCCTGGCAACGCATCACCGAAGAGGTCGGCGCGGGACGGCAGGCCTACGTGGTCGCCTCACGCATCGACGCCGACGACAAGCCCGCCAAGGTCAGCGCTGAAGACACCGAAAGCGGTGGCCCGCCGCCGGTCACCGTCGTCGAGTTGTTCGACGGGCTGCGCAGCGGGCCGTTGTCGGGGCTTCGCCTCGGGCTGATGCACGGCAGGCTGCCCGCCGACGAAAAGGACGCGGTGATGGCGGCGTTCCGGGCCGGGGAGATCGACGTGCTGGTGTGCACGACGGTCATCGAGGTCGGCGTCGATGTGCCCAACGCGACGGTGATGCTGGTGATGGACGCCGACCGGTTCGGGATCAGCCAGTTACACCAGCTGCGCGGCCGGATCGGGCGCGGTGCGCATCCCAGCCTGTGTCTGCTGGCCACCAACCTTTCCGAAGGCTCCAAGGCCGGTGCGCGGCTGAAGGCGGTCGCCTCGACACTGGACGGCTTCGAGCTGGCCGACCTCGACCTCAAGGAGCGCCAGGAGGGAGATGTGCTGGGGCACACCCAGTCCGGGCGGGCGATCACGCTGAGGTTTCTGTCGCTCTCCGAGCACCTCGACATCATCCTGGCCGCACGCGAGCTGTGCGAATCGATGTATCACAACGACCCAGCCGATCCCGGGCTGGCGATGCTGGCAGCGCCGTTCGTCGACACCGATCGGGTCGAGTACCTCGACAAGTCATGAACCGCAAGCGATTTCTGTGGCTGGCCGCGATCGTCGCGCTTGCGGTGCTGGTGGCGGTGCAGACTTCGACGGGGCAGCGAGCCCCGTCGGCCGCGGAGGCGGACGTGCCCACCGTCGTACCGGGCGACGACGTGCTGGCCGGTATCGCGGTGCTGCCGCAGCGGGTCCGCGGCCACGACTACCGGCGGGCCGCATTCGGTGACAGCTGGACCGACGACAACACCGCTCCAGGCGGCCACAACGGCTGCGACACCCGCAACGACATCCTCGACCGCGACCTCGACGACAAGACCTACGTGTCGATCAAGCGCTGTCCCACCGCGGTTGCCACCGGCACCCTGCACGACCCGTACACCAACGCCGTCGTGGCGTTCACCCGCGGCGCCGGCGTCGGAGCGTCGGTGCAGATCGACCACCTCGTTCCGCTGGCGCTGGCCTGGGACCTCGGTGCGCGCAACTGGCCCGACGAGATGCGGGTCCGGTTCGCCAACGACCCGGCCAACCTGCTCGCCGTCGCCGGTGACCCCAACCAGGACAAGGGCGATCAACAGCCCGCCGACTGGATGCCGCCGAACACGGCGTTTCACTGCCAGTACGCCATGCAGTTCATCGAGGTGCTTCGCGGCTACCGGCTGCCGATCGACGCGCCGTCGGCGACGGTGTTGCGCGACGCCGCGGCGACGTGTCCGACAGGCTGAAACCGGGACTTGCCGGAAAACATTACAGCTGTAATCTATCGGCTTATGGGTTCCCTGTCTGGCAAGGTCGCCATCGTCACCGGCACCAGCCGAGGTGTCGGCCTCGGCATCGCGCACGAACTGTTGCGGCAAGACGCGACCGTCATTGGATGCTCCCGCTCTGCGCTCGACGCCATGCCAGGCACCGCCGACAAGCCGGAATGGGTGGCCCGCAGCGCCCAATGGGTTTGTGACCAAGGCGATTACGCTGCGATCGACGCGTTTGTGCAGCGCGTCGCCGACACCTACGGCCGGATCGACATCCTCGTCAACAACGCCGGCGGCACGGTGCCGTCTCCGCACGTCCACGACGTTCCCGAGCTCGTCCAGAAGATCCAGGGCGCCCCACGTTCCGACGACGACTTCGCGCGCACGGCGCTGTTTCACTCCTTTGCCATCCAGATGAACCTCATCAGCCCGATGTGGTTCGCCATCAGGGTGTTTCGGCAGATGCAGACCCAGGACGGCACCGGCTCGATCGTCAACATCTCCAGCGGGGCAGGCCACCCCGCCGGATCGCCCACCCTGGTGTCCTACGGCGCCGCCAAATCCGGGCTCAACCATCTGACGCGCTCACTGGCCCAGGAATGGGGTCCGAAGGTGCGGGTGAACTGCGTCGCCCTGGGGCCCACCATCACAGAGAACTTCCGGTCATTCGTGCTGCCCGAAGACGACCCCACCGGCGCCGAGTACTTCACGGCCATCCCGCTGAAACGGGGCGCAGAACCCGAAGAGGTCGGCCGCGCGGTGGTGTTCCTGTGCGCGGGCGGTGCAGATTTCGTCAACGGCACCACCGTGGAGATGGACGGCGGAATGCTGCCCGGAGTGCTCTACGACGCCGGCCTCAAGACGATCACGGACCTTCTGTGACAACGGGAAAGGCGCACATGACGCAGCGACGGGTCATCCAGTTCTCCACCGGCAACGTCGGGGCGCATTCGCTTCGGATGCTGATCGAACGCCCGGATTTCGAGTTGGTCGGAGTGCACGCGTCGAATCCGGCCAAGGTGGGCCGCGACGCAGCCGAGTTGGCCGGCCTGCCGAACCCGGTGGGTGTCACCGCCACCGACGACGTCGACGCGCTCGTGGCGCTCGGCGCCGACTGCGTGGTCTACACCTCACAGGCCGAGACGCGACCCCACGACGCGCTGGCCGAGATCACCCGCTTTCTGCGCGCCGGCGTCAACGTCGTCGGCACGTCGTTCGTGTGGCTGGTCGCACCCGAGGAGGCCGACGACTGGTTACGCGGACCGCTGCGTCAGGCCAGCGCCGATGGCGACGCGACGCTCTACATCAACGGCGTGGACCCCGGCTTCTCCGGTGACACCCTGGTCTACACCGCGCTGAGCCTGGCCGGGCGGGCGACGTCGATCACCGTCCAGGAGGTGTGCGACTACGGCAGCTACGACGACGCCGAATTCACCGGCGTGACTTTCGGATTCGGGATGGCCCCCGAGCACACCCCGATCCTGTTCAGCCCCGGTGTGCTTTCGTCGATGTGGGGCGCGCAGGTACGCAGCCTGGCCGGCGATCTCGGCGTCGAACTCGACGAGGTCCGCGAACGACACGAGAAATGGGCCACCCCGGCACCGATCGACTGCACGATGATGCGTGTCGAACCCGGACAGGTCGCCGCGGTCCGGTTCGCCGCAGAGGGTCACCGTGGCGGCCGGCCGGTCATCACCATGGAGCATGTCAACCGCTTGACCGACGCCGCCGCACCCGACTGGCCGTATCCGCCCGAAGGCCGCGCAGGGGTGCACCGCGTCGTCGTCGACGGCGATCCGGGCATCGTCATCAACGCCCACGTCGGCACCTCCGGGATCGACCACAACCAGGGCGGGGTCATCGCCACGGCCGCTCGCGCCGTCAACATGATCGAGGCCGTGTGCCGCGCGCCCAGCGGCATCCTGGCCGCACACGACCTGCGGCCCACCGACCACGTGCGCGGCGTGATGTGGTGACCGGCACGACGACACCGCGCCGGCCCCCGTCGGGCAGTCAGGCGCGCGCCCAGCGCAGCCGGCGGATCGTCGTCGAGGAGACGGTGCGCTACATCCTCGAGGAGGGGTTCCCGCCGCCCAGCGTCCGGCGCATCACCGAACGTGCCGGATTGACTTGGGGCGCAGTCCAATACCACTTCGGCGACCTCAATGGGATCCTGATGGCAGTCGTCGATGCCGGGTTCGCCGAAGTACTCGAGACGCTGGACACCGTGGCCGCACACGCCCCGGGCATCAGCGGCGAAGAACGGCCCGCCTACGTCGTCGACGCGGTGTGGCAGGCGTTCTCGCGGCCCGCGTCCATCGCGGCGATGCAGATTCTGATCGCCACCCGCGGTGATCGTCCTGCCGCCGCCAACGCCCGCCTCGCCGACATGGCCGAGCGCATCACCCAGATCGGTCAGCACCTCAGCCCCGACCTCGATGCCGCGCTGGCAAGACGTCTCGGCAACCTGGTGTGGACGACGATCCGCGGCATGGTCACGGTGCAGATGCTGTGGCCGGAGCCCTTCGACAGCAGCCGCGACCGCCAGATGCTCGTCGAGGTGATCTCGGCGTTCCTGGCCGCTCGACGTCGCTGAAGCTACTCGCCGGCGTAGGTGTCGGGGTTCGGGCGGAAGCGGGTGCCGTCGTCGAGCGCGTTCAGCGCGGCCATCTGGTCGTCGGTGAGCTCGAAGTCGAACACCTCGATGTTGGACTTCATCCGCTCCGGTGACGTCGACCGGGCGACCACGGCGTTGCCCAACTGCAGGTTCCACCGCAGCAACACCTGCGCGGGCGTCTTGCCCTGCTCCTTGGCCACCGAACTGACCGTCGCGTTGTCCAGAAGCCGGCCGACGCCCAGCGGACTGTAGGCCTGGGTGAGGATGCCGTATCCGGCGTTGACCTCGCGCAACTCGGCCTGGTTCAGCAGCGGGTGCAGTTCGATCTGGTTGACCGCCGGGGTGAAGAACGACAGGTCGATGATGTCGGCGAGGTGTTCGGCGTGAAAGTTGGCCACCCCGATCGACTTGGTCTCGCCGTCCTCCTTGCGCTTCATCAGCCCGCCCCAGCTGTCGACGAACTTGCCGTGCTCACCGGCGGGCCAGTGGATCAGGTAGAGGTCGACGTAGTCCAGGCCGAGCCGCTGCAGGCTGGCCTTGAGCGCGTCCTGCGACGACTGGAAACCCAGATCTGATGCGGCCAGCTTGGTGGTGATGAAGACTTCCTCGCGCGGCACCCCCGAAGCTTTGACGGCGCGGCCGACGGCTTCCTCGTTGCCGTACGCGGCGGCGGTGTCGATCAACCGGTATCCGGCCTCGAGGGCGGCCAAGACCGCTTGTTCGGCCTCGGTTTCCGACAGTTCCCCGACACCGAGGCCGATCACCGGAATCGTGTGGTCGTCGTTGAGAGTGACGGTGGGAGTCGCCGTCGCCCCGTCCGATGGGGTCATGTCACCTACCCTGTGAAGTTGAATGTTCGGGGGTCAGGACCCAACCGTGTGCCGTCGCCGAGCGAAGAGATGGACGCCATGTCCTGTTCACTCAGCTCAAAGTCGAACACGTCGAAGTTGCTCACGATTCTCGATGGGGTCACTGATTTCGGGATGACTATATTGCCGAGTTGGATATGCCACCTAATCAGTACCTGCGCGGGCGTTTTGCCGTGCGCCTCGGCGACGGCCGTCACGGCCGGGTTCTCCAGCAGTGAACCCTGGCCCAGCGGGCTCCACGCCTCGGTGGCAATGCCCAGCTGAGCGTGCACTTCGCGCAGCTCTTCCTGCTGCAGCCGCGGATGCAGCTCGATCTGGTTGACCGCAGGCACGATGCCGGTCGCGTCGACCAGGGTGCGCAGGTGCTCGGGTTCGAAGTTGCTGACCCCGATCGACCGGATACGTCCCTGATCGCGCAGGTCAGCGAACGCCTTGAAGGTGTCGACGAACGCGTTCTGGGCCGGCACCGGCCAGTGGATCAGGTACAGGTCGAGGTAGTCCAGCCCGAGCCGGTCCATGCTGGCGTCGAACGCCCTGCGGGTGCTGTCGTAGCCGTGGTCGGCGTTCCAGAGCTTGGTGGTCACGTAGACGTCTTCGCGCGCCAGCCCGGATTTCGCGACCGCCTGGCCGACCTCACGCTCGTTGCCATACGCTGCGGCCGTGTCGATATGCCGATAACCGGCACTCAACGCCGTCGCCGCCGCGCGCTCGGTGTCTTCGGCCGGGGTCTGCCAAACGCCGAGCCCGACCTGAGGGATCGATTGACCGTCGTTCAGCTTGATCGAGGGAGATGCCATGACTCAAAGTCTGCCAGGCCAGGCTTCGTGGAGTCCGAGCCGCAAGGACACCATCGTCACCGCCGCCGCAGGCCTCACCCTGCGCGCACTTCCGCGAATCCCCGACCCGGTCAAGCGGGCGCTGCTCGGCGGGCGTTCGGTCACCATCGACGGCAACACGCTGGATACGACGCTGCAGTTGATGCTCGCCGGGCAGAAGGCAGCCGGCATCAATGGCCTGGTGGCCAGCGACGACGTCACCGCCGCGCGCCAGCAACTGGAAACCCTGGCCGCCGGATTCAAACAGAGCATCCCGGTGGCCGGGGTGGCCAATCTCTCGATACCGGGCCCGGCGGGACCCATCGCTGCACGCCACTACCGGCCCGACGGCGCGGGCGCCCCGCTGCTGGTCTTCTACCACGGCGGCGGCCAGGTGATCGGCAGCATCGAGACCCACGACGACCTGTGCCGTCAACTCTGCCGGGCCGGCGGTGTGCATGTGTTGTCCGTCGACTACCGGTTGGGTCCCGAACACAAGGCGCCCGCGGGCACCGACGACGCGTACGCCGCTTTCACCTGGGCGCTCGAGCATGCCGCCGAACTGGGTGCGGACCCCCGCCGGGTCGCGGTCGGCGGTGACAGTGCCGGTGGAAACCAGGCCGCGCTGGTGTCCCTGCGCGCACGCGCGGACCGACAGCGACTGCCCGCGCTGCAACTGCTCTTCTATCCGGTCACCGACTACAGCGGCGAAAGCCGGTCGAAGACGCTGTTCGCCGACGGGTTCTTTCTGACCAGGCACGATATCGACTGGTTCTGCGCGCACTACCTGGACGGGGCGGAGTTGGCGCCATCTGATCCGCGGGTATCGCCGCTGCTGTCCGACGACCTGTCCGGGCTGCCGCCCGCGCTGGTGCTGACGGCCGGATTCGACCCGCTGCGCGACGAGGGCAGGCGATACGCCGACGCCATGCGGGCGGCCGGCGTCGCCGTCGACTACCGCGAGTTCGGTTCGCTCGTGCACGGCTTCGCCAACTTCTTCCCGCTCGGCGGCGACAGCGCCACCGCGGTCGCCGAGAGCATCTCGGCGATGCGCGCGCACCTGGCCCGCGTCTGAACAACCTCCGAAAGCGCGCCGGTACGCTTACCCCGTGGCCACCAAACCCAAGAAGACCCCTCGCTACGACCTCAAGGCGGCGGACCGCAAGCGCAACCTGGCGATTCAGATCGGGTTGACCTCGGTCGTCGTCATCTTCGCCGTCGCGTTGGTGCTCTACATCGTCACGTCGGCCGAAGAGAAGCCTGCCGAGGGCGAAGCCCAGGCGATCCGGGTGACCTCCAGCGACCTGATCACCCAGGAGGGCACCTCGGAGCCCAAGGCGGTCGTGGCGCTCTTCGAGGACTTCCTGTGCCCGGCATGCGGCAACTTCGAAAAGCTGTTCGGCCCCACCCTGAACAAGCTCATCGACAGCGGCGCCATCGCCGCCGACTACCACATGATCTCCATCCTGGACCGCCAGGGCGACGGCTACTCCACCCGCGCGGCCAACGCCGCCTACTGCGTGGCCGACGAATCGACGGACGCGTTCCGGCGCTTCCACTCCGCGCTCTACGCCCAGCAGCCACCCGAGGGTGTCGGCCCGTTCCCGGACAACGCCCGGCTCATCGAGGTGGCCCGGCAGGCCGGCGCGGCCGGCGGTGTCCCCGACTGCATCAACAAGGGCCGCTACACCGACATGGTGAAGGGCATGGCCGCGGCCACCGGCGTCAAGTCGACGCCGACGATCCGCATCAACGGCGAGGACTACAACCCCACCACCGCCGATGCGTTGATCGCCAAGATCGAGGAGATCGTCGGCAACGTGCCCGCGCTGGATGCCGGTGCGCCGCCGCCCGCACCCGATCCGACCCCCGCAGTACCGGCGCCGTGACGGTCACCGCGCCCGGCACCGACGCACCGAGCGAACCCGCGGCCGAGGCGCCAACGGGCGTGCCGGTGCGGCGGCCGAGCGCGATCTGGATACTCATCGCCGGACTCGCCGGGTTGGCGGCCTCGTTCACGCTGACCGTCGAGAAGATCGAAACGCTGATCAACCCGGACTACGTGCCGTCCTGCAGCATCAACCCGGTGCTGTCGTGCGGTTCGGTGATGATCACACCGCAGGCTTCGCTGCTGGGCTTCCCCAACCCGCTGCTCGGCGTCGTCGCGTTCAGCGTCGTCGTGGTGACCGGGGTGCTCGCGCTCGCCCGTGTCGAGCTGCCCCGCTGGTACTGGGCGGCGCTGGCGGCGGGCACGCTGCTGGGCGCGGCGTTCGTGCACTGGTTGATCTTTCAGAGCCTGTACCGCATCGGCGCGTTGTGCCCGTACTGCATGGTGGTGTGGGCGGTGACCATTCCGCTGCTGGTCGTGGTCGCCGCCATCGCCGTGGCACCCGAACGCGGCGGCGCCGTCGCGCGCGGCCTGTACACGTGGCGCTGGTCGCTGGTGGCATTGTGGTTCACCGCGCTGACTCTTCTGATCCTCGTGCGGTTCTGGAGCTACTGGTCCACGCTCGTCTAGACCTCACTGATTCCGCCCGGGTTAAGGTAGCGCGTGATCTCTAAAGTGCTTGTGGCCAATCGCGGTGAGATCGCGATCCGGGCGTTTCGGGCTGCTTATGAGTTGGGGATTGCGACGGTCGCGGTTTATCCGTATGAGGATCGCAATTCGTTGCATCGGCTCAAGGCCGATGAGTCGTATCAGATCGGGCAGACCGGGCATCCGGTGCGGGCGTATCTGTCGGTCGAGGAGATCGTGCGGGTGGCGCGGGGCGCGGGTGCGGACGCGGTCTATCCGGGTTACGGCTTTTTGTCGGAGAATCCAGAGCTTGCTGCGGGGTGCGCGGCGGCGGGTATCACGTTCATCGGTCCGAGCGCGCAGGTGTTGGAGTTGACCGGCAATAAGTCGCGTGCGATCGCGGCGGCCCGGGATGCGGGGTTGCCGGTGCTGAACTCCTCGGCGCCTTCGGCGTCGGCGCAGGAGTTGATCGCTGCGGCCGAGGCGATGGAGTTCCCGTTGTTCGTCAAGGCGGTTTCGGGTGGCGGGGGACGCGGGATGCGTCACGTGGGCGAGCGGGACGGGTTGGCCGAGGCGATCGAGGCGGCCGGGCGCGAGGCTGAGTCGGCTTTTGGGGATCCGACGCTGTATCTGGAGCAGGCGGTGCTCAACCCGCGCCATATCGAGGTGCAGATCCTGGCCGATACCCATGGTGATGTGATCCACCTGTTCGAGCGGGATTGTAGCGTGCAGCGCCGCCACCAGAAGGTCATCGAGTTGGCTCCGGCGCCCAACCTTTCTGATGAGCTGCGTGAGCGGATGTGCGCGGATGCGGTCGCGTTCGCCCGGCACATCGGGTACACGTTCGCCGGGACGGTGGAGTTCCTGCTCGATGAGCGGGGCCATTACGTGTTCATCGAGTGCAATCCGCGGATTCAGGTTGAGCACACGGTGACCGAGGAGATCACCGATGTGGATTTGGTGGGTTCTCAGCTGCGCATCGCGGACGGTCAGCGGCTGCAGGAGTTGGGGTTGAGCCAGGATTTGGTGCGGGTGCGCGGTGCGGCGATGCAGTGCCGGATCACCACCGAGGACCCGGCCAACGGTTTTCGCCCCGACACCGGGCGCATCACCGCCTACCGGTCCCCGGGCGGGGCGGGTATCCGCTTGGATGGTGGTTCGCATCTGGGTGCGGAGATCAGCGCGCATTTCGACTCGATGCTGGTCAAGCTGACGTGTCGGGGTCGTGATCTGCCGGCGGCGATCGCGCGGGCGCGGCGGGCGTTGGCGGAGTTCCGGATTCGTGGGGTGTCGACGAACATTCCGTTTCTGATGGCGGTGGTCAACGATGCGGATTTCCGCGCCGGGCGCATCAACACCTCGTTCATCGATGAGCGCCCGTATCTGTTGACCGCGCTGACCCCGGCTGATCGTGGCACCAAGATCTTGAATTACCTGGCCGATGTCACGGTCAACCAGCCGCACGGTGCGCGCAGCGCCACGGTGTATCCGCGTGACAAGCTGCCCGGCGTGGATCTGGGCGACAACCCGGCCAGCGGCTCCAAGCAGCGGCTGGGCGAGTTGGGGCCCGAGGGCTTTGCGCGGTGGTTGCGTGACTCCAAGGCGCTGGGCGTCACCGACACCACGTTCCGTGATGCGCACCAGTCGTTGTTGGCGACCCGGGTGCGCTCGACCGGGCTGTTGGAGGTGGCGCCGTATGTGGCGCGGATGTGCCCGCAGCTGTTGTCGGTGGAGTGCTGGGGTGGGGCGACTTACGATGTGGCGCTTCGGTTCTTGAAAGAAGACCCTTGGGAGCGGCTGGCCGCGCTGCGTGAGGCGATTCCCAACATCTGTCTGCAGATGCTGTTGCGTGGCCGAAACACGGTGGGCTACACGCCTTATCCGGAGTCGGTCACCGATGCGTTCGTCGCCGAGGCCACCGCGACCGGAATCGACATCTACCGGATCTTTGATGCGCTCAACAACGTCGAGTCGATGCGCCCGGCCATCGATGCGGTGCGCCAAACCGGCACGGCGATCGCTGAAGTCGCGATGAGCTACACCGGGGATCTGGTCGACCCGGCCGAGAACCTCTACACGCTGGACTATTACCTCAAGCTGGCCGAGCAGATCGTCGATGCCGGCGCGCATGTGCTGGCGATCAAGGACATGGCCGGGCTGCTGCGCCCGCAGGCCGCTCACACCCTGATCACCGCGCTGCGGTCCCGTTTCGACCTGCCGGTGCACGTGCACACCCACGACACGCCCGGTGGTCAGTTGGCGACGTATCTGGCCGCCTGGCAGGCCGGCGCCAGCGCCGTGGACGGGGCGTCGGCGCCGTTGGCGGGCACCACCAGCCAGCCCGCGTTGAGCTCGATCGTGGCCGCGACCGCGCACACCGAATTCGACACCGGGCTGTCGCTGTCGGCGGTCTGTGATCTGGAGCCGTACTGGGAGGCGCTGCGCAAGGTGTATGCGCCCTTTGATGTCGCGGCGTCGGGTCCGTTCACCTCGACCGGGCGGGTATATCACCACGAGATTCCCGGCGGGCAGTTGTCGAATCTGCGTCAGCAGGCCATCGCGTTGGGCTTTGGTAACCGGTTCGAGGAAATCGAGGCCAATTACGCTGGCGCCGACCGGATCTTGGGCCGGTTGGTGAAGGTCACCCCGTCGAGCAAGGTGGTGGGTGATCTGGCGCTTGCGCTGCTGGGCGCGGGCATCAGCGCCGAGGAGTTCGCCGCCGACCCGTCGCGGTTGGACATCCCCGACTCGGTGATCGGGTTCTTTCGCGGTGAACTCGGCGATCCGCCGGGCGGGTGGCCCGAGCCGCTGCGCACCAAGGCGCTTGCCGATCGGGCGCCGGCCAAACCGGCCCAGCAGCTCAGCGCGGCCGACGAGGCGGCGCTCAGCGAGCCCGGACCCGTCCGCCAGCACACCCTGAACCGGCTGCTTTTCCCCGGCCCGACCACCGAATTCGACGAGCACCGCGAAACCTACGGCGACACCTCGAGCCTGTCGGCCAACCAGTTCTTCTACGGGCTGCGCTCCGGGGAGGAACACCGGGTCAAGCTCGAACGCGGCGTCGAGTTGCTGATCGGGCTGGAAGCCGTCTCCGAGGCCGACGAACGCGGGATGCGCACCGTGATGTGCATCATCAACGGCCAACTTCGCCCGGTGGTGGTGCGTGACCGCAGCATCGCCAGCGACGTGCCCACCGCCGAGAAAGCCGACCGCGCCAACCCCGACCACGTCGCGGCCCCGTTCGCCGGTGTGGTCACCGTCAACATCGCCACCGACGACCAGGTACAGGCCGGCCAGACCATCGCCACCATCGAAGCGATGAAGATGGAAGCCGCGATCACCGCACCCAAGGCGGGCAAGATCAGCAGGGTCGCGGTGTCGAGCACCGCACAGGTCGAAGGCGGCGACCTGCTGGTGGTGGTCAGCTGACCCGCATCATCGCCGGAACCCTCAGCGGACGTCGAATCACGGTGCCGCGCACCCGAACCCGACCGACCACCGACCGGGTACGCGAGTCACTGTTCAATGTGCTGGCTGCCAGGGTGGACCTCGTGGGCGCATCGGTGCTCGACCTGTACGCGGGTTCGGGCGCGCTGGGACTGGAGGCGCTGTCGCGGGGCGCGGCCGCGGTGCTGTTCGTGGAGTCCGATGCCCGCGCGGTCGCCGTCATCGCCAAGAACGTCGCCGCGCTCGGCGTGACGGGGGCGACGGTGCGGCGCGGGGCCGTCGCCGCGGTGCTGTCGGCGGGCGCACCGCAGCCGGTGGACCTGGTCCTGGCCGACCCGCCCTACGACGTCGACGCCGCCGAGATGGGCGGCGTACTGAGTGCGCTGGCCCGGCACGGCTGGACCGCGCCCGGCACCGTCGTCGCCGTCGAACGCGCGGCCTCGGGAGCCACGCTGAACTGGCCCGACGGCTGGCGGCCGTGGGAACCGCGCCGCTACGGCGATACCCGCATCGAACTGGCCGAAGTCACCGCGGACACGGCGGCCCAACCCACCTGAGCTGCCCTGCTAGCGTCATCACCCATGAGCGGCGTGGTGTGCCCGGGCTCCTTCGACCCGGTAACCCTGGGCCATGTCGACGTCTTCGAACGCGCGGCCGCCCAGTTCGACGAGGTCATCATCGCGGTGTTGGTCAACCCCAACAAGAAGGGGATGTTCGACCTCGATGAGCGGATCGCGATGCTCGAGGAATCCACCGCACACCTGCCCAACGTGCGCGCCGAAGCGGGGGAGGGCCTAGTCGTCGACTTCGTCCGGAACCACGGGTTGACCGCGATCGTCAAGGGGCTGCGCACCGGAACCGACTTCGAGTACGAGTTGCAGATGGCGCAGATGAACAAACACGTCGCCGGCGTCGACACGTTCTTCGTGGCCACCGCGCCGCGCTATTCGTTCGTCTCGTCGTCGCTGGCCAAAGAGGTGGCCTCGCTGGGCGGCGACGTGACCGAGCTACTGCCCGAACCGGTCAACCGGCGGCTGCAGGCCAAGCTGAAGGGTTAATTTTCGCGCTCGTCGGGTAATCGCAGGGTGGCGCACAGCCCATTAGCGCCCCCAACCCTTTGAGTACGGAGTCATTGCCATGGTGCAAACCTTTGTCCAGTCCACCGACGATGTCGTGAGGTTCCTGACCGATCAGCACAACCTGATCAAGGATCTGTTCGAAGAGGTACTCAGCGCCTCCGACGACAAAGCCCGCGAGACCGCGTTCGTCGAACTGCGCCAACTGCTTGCGGTGCACGAGACCGCCGAGGAGATGGTGGTGCACCCCCGCGCGCGCCACGAGATCGCCGACGGCGACGCGATCGTCGACGCCCGCCTCGAGGAGGAACACGACGCCAAGGAACAGCTCTCGGCGCTGGAGAACATGGACATCGGGTCCAAGGAGTTCCTCGACGCGCTCCTGCGGTTCCGCGACGACGTGCTGCACCACGCCGAGCAGGAAGAACACCAGGAGTTCAACAAGCTCGGGCGTGAGCTCGACGCCGACGACCTCGAGCGCATGGTCAAGGCCGTGCAGGCCGCCCAGGCCATCGCGCCGACCCGCCCGCACGCCGGGGTGGAGTCGGCCACGGCCAACTTTGCCGTCGGCCCGTTCGTGTCGATGCTCGACCGGGCGCGCGACGTCATCTCGGCTGTCCTGCGATAGGACCCCACTACTTCGGCGTCGAGTGTGGGGTTGACGCACGGTTTTCCCAGGTGAACGTGTGTCGAGCCCACGTTCGGCGGCCGAGCGATCCCTGTCCGTGTGTTGACATAATGTGGGGGTCAGCAATTTCACACGGAGTTGGGGCCTGGGAGAGCGGCGACACAGCAAGACGCCCTGATCGCGACACACCGGCGTCGGTAGCTGAGTCACAGCCGTAACACCAGGCACACTGGTAACTGTCAACTACGCCTGGAGGGTGTTGCCGTGTACCGAGTTTTTGAAGCGCTCGATGAGCTGGGCGCCATTGTCGAAGAAGCCCGCGGCGTGCCGATGACCGCCGGTTGCGTGGTGCCCCGCGGCGATGTCCTCGAGTTGATCGACGACATCAAGGACGCGATCCCGGGCGAACTCGACGACGCGCAGGACGTCCTCGACGCGCGCGACGGCTTGCTGCGGGAGGCCAAGGAGCATTCCGACTCGATGGTTGCCACGGCCTCCGCCGAGGCCGACTCGATGATCAACCACTCCCGCGCGGAGGCCGACCGGTTGCTCGCCGACGCCAAGGCCCAGGCCGACCGGATGGTCGCCGAGGCCCGCCAGCACAGCGAGCGCATGGTCGGTGAAGCCCGCGAAGAGGCCACCCGCATCGCGGCCACCGCCAAGCGCGAGTACGAGGCCAGCACCGGCCGGGCCAAGACCGAGGCCGACCGCCTGATCGAAAACGGGAACCTCGCCTACGAGAAGGCCGTGCAGGAAGGCATCAAGGAACAGCAGCGGCTGGTGTCGCAGACCGAGATCGTGCAGACGGCCACTGCCGAGGCCACCCGCCTCATCGACTCCGCGCACGCCGAGGCCGATCGGCTACGTGGCGAATGCGACATCTATGTCGACAACAAGCTCGCCGAGTTCGAGGACTTCCTCAACGGCACCCTGCGCTCGGTGGGGCGCGGTCGCCATCAGCTGCGCACCGCCGCGGGCACCCACGACTACGCAGCGCGTTAGCGGCCGGTAGGGCTCGCCGTAGGATTGACCTATGGCGACGCATGCGAACGCGGCGGCGCACCGAGAGTCGCGAACGCCGCTAGTCATTGACATCTCCCGGCTCGGCCGGCGGCCCGGCTCCATGTTGACGCTCTCCGAGACCGTGTCTTGCCCGTCGCGCATCGGGCTCGACCTGATCGGAATCGACAAGGGTGCGCCGCTGGAACTGGACCTTCGGATCGAATCCGTTTCGGAGGGGGTACTGGTCACCGGCACGGTGTCCGGCCCGACGTCGGGTCAGTGCGCGCGCTGCCTGACCCCGGTCACCGGCGACGTCGAGATCGAACTCACCGAGCTGTTCGCCTATCCGGACAGCGCGACCGACGAGACCACCGACGCCGACGAGGTCGCCCGCGTCGGTCGCTCCCGTGGTGCCGACACCATCGACCTGGAGCAGCCGATCATCGACGCCGTCGGGCTGGCGCTGCCGTTCACGCCGCTGTGCGACACCGAGTGCCTGGGCCTGTGCCCGCAGTGCGGTGTGGCGCTGGCGACCGCCGAACCCGGACACCACCACGACCTCATCGATCCGCGGTGGGCCAAGCTTGCAGGCATGTTGGACGAGGACGCCGGTGAGTGACCGGGCGGCGCTGCTGGCGGCGCTCGGGGTGAAGCTGCCCGACGACCTGCTCACGATGGCGTTGACGCACCGCAGCTACTCCTATGAGCACGGCGGGCTGCCCACCAACGAACGCCTGGAGTTTCTCGGCGATGCGGTGCTCGGGCTGACCATCACCGAGGAGCTCTACCATCGCCATCCCGACCGCCCCGAAGGCGATCTGGCCAAGCTGCGGGCCAGCATCGTCAACACTCAGGCGCTCGCCGACGTCGGCCGCCGCCTGTCCGACAGCGGGTTGGGCCACTACCTGCTGCTCGGTAAGGGGGAGGAGAACTCCGGCGGCGCGAACAAGGCCAGCATCCTGGCCGACGGCGTCGAATCCCTGCTCGGCGCAATCTATGTCGAGCACGGCATCGATGTCGCCCGCGAGGTGATCCTGCGGTTGTTCGGCCAGCTCCTGGACACCGCGCCGACGTTGGGCGCCGGCTTGGACTGGAAGAGCAGCCTGCAGGAGTTGACCGCGGCGCGCGGCATGGGCGCGCCGTCATACGTGGTGTCGTCCACGGGCCCCGACCACGACAAGGAATTCACCGCGGCGGTGGTCGTGGCCGACACCGAGTACGGCAAGGGCGTCGGCCGCACCAAGAAGGAAGCCGAACTCAAAGCGGCGGCGGCGGCGTGGAATGCGCTGACCGCCGCTTCTGATGTAGATGCCTGAGCTGCCCGAAGTCGAGGTCGTGCGGCGGGGGTTGGCAGCACACGTCGTCGACAAGACCGTCACCGCGGTGCGCGTGCATCACCCGCGCGCGGTGCGTCGGCACGAGGCGGGCCCCGCCGACCTGACCGGGCGCCTGCTCGGGACGCGGATCGTCGGCACCGGCCGCCGCGGCAAGTACATGTGGCTGACGTTGGACGACGGCTCGGCGCTGGTGGTGCACCTGGGGATGAGCGGACAGATGCTGCTGGGCGCGCTGCCCGACGAGCGGCACCTGCGCATCGCGGCGCTGCTCGACGACGGCACCGCGCTGAGCTTCGTGGATCAGCGCACGTTCGGTGGGTGGTTGCTCACCGACATGGTCACCGTCGACGGCAGCGACGTACCGCTGTCCGTCGCCCACCTGGCCAGTGATCCGCTGGACCCGTTGTTCGACCGCGACAGCGTCGTTGAGGTGTTGCGGCGCAAGCACTCTGAGATCAAGCGTCAGCTGCTGGACCAGACCGTGGTCTCGGGGATCGGCAACATCTACGCCGACGAGGCGCTGTGGCGGGCGCGGGTCAACGGCGCCCGGCTGGCGTCGGCGCTGACCCGTCGCCAGCTGGCCGGGGTGCTCGACGCGGCGGCCGAGGTGATGGCCGAGGCGCTGGATCAGGGCGGCACGTCGTTTGACTCGCTGTATGTCAACGTCAACGGCGAGTCCGGCTACTTCGAACGGTCGCTGGACGCCTACGGCCGCGAGGGCCAGCCGTGCCGGCGCTGCGGTGCGGTGATGCGCCGCGAGAAGTTCATGAACCGCTCGTCGTTCTACTGCCCGAAATGCCAACCCCGCCCGCGGGTCTCACGCGGAAACCCGCGAGGTGCACGTTAGCGAGGTCTCTACTCGCACTCTTCCGCGCTAACGTACATCTCGTGACGGAACTGTGGGTGGAGCGCACCGGTGTGCGCCAATACGTCGGGCGCAGTTCACGCGGCGCGCAGGTGCTCGTCGGCAACGAGGACGTCGACGGCGTCTTCACCCCCGGCGAGCTGATGAAGATCGCGCTGGCGGCCTGCAGCGGGATGGCCAGCGACGCGCCGCTGCGCCGGCGGCTCGGCGACGAGTATCCGGCCACGATCCGGGTGTCCGGGGCGGCCGACCGCGAGCAGGAGCGCTATCCGCTGTTGGACGAACATATGGAGCTCGACTTGTCCGGCCTGTCCGAAGGCGACAGAGCGCGGGTACTCACGGTCGTCGAGCGCGCCATCGATCAGGTCTGCACGGTCGGCCGCACGCTCAAAGCCGGGGCTGAAGTGACGTTTGAGGTTCGTGATGCAGGAGTTAGCTGAGGTACGGCTGACGGCGTGGGTGCACGGCCGCGTTCAAGGGGTCGGCTTCCGGTGGTGGACCAGATCGCGCGCGCTGGAGCTCGGGCTGACCGGATTCGCGTCCAACAGGCCCGACGGCCGTGTCCAGGTGGTCGCCCAGGGCGCGCGCGACGCCTGCGAAAAGCTCCTTGAGCTGCTGCAAAGCGGCAAAACGCCCGGTCGGGTGGACAACGTGGTGGCCGACTGGTCAGAAGTTCGCGACTCGCTAGAAGGGTTCACCGAGCGATAGCGCGCGCGGCGGTAGGGTTTCACGTCGTGCACCTCAAGAGTCTGACGCTGAAGGGCTTCAAGTCCTTTGCTTCACCTACGACTCTGCGATTCGAACCGGGCATCACGTGCGTGGTGGGCCCCAACGGGTCGGGCAAATCCAACGTCGTCGACGCGCTGACCTGGGTGATGGGCGAACAGGGCGCCAAGACGTTGCGTGGCGGCAAGATGGAGGACGTCATCTTCGCCGGCACGTCCTCACGCCCGCCGCTGGGCCGCGCCGAGGTCACCGTGACGATCGACAACTCCGACAACTCGCTGCCGATCGAGTACTCCGAGGTGTCGATCACCCGACGGATGTTCCGCGACGGCGGAAGCGAATACGAGATCAACGGCAGCGGTTGCCGCTTGATGGACGTGCAGGAACTGCTGTCGGACTCGGGCATCGGCCGCGAGATGCACGTCATCGTCGGGCAGGGCAAGCTCTCCGAGATCCTCGAATCACGCCCGGAGGACCGGCGCGCGTTCATCGAGGAGGCCGCCGGTGTGCTCAAACACCGCAAGCGCAAGGAGAAGGCGGTCCGCAAGCTCGACGCGATGTCGGCCAACCTGGCCCGGCTGACCGACCTGACCACCGAACTGCGCCGCCAGCTCAAACCGCTGGGCAGGCAGGCCGAGATGGCCCGGCGCGCCCAGACCATCCAGGCCGATCTGCGCGACGCGCGGCTGCGGCTGGCCGCCGACGACCTGGTCACCCGCCGCGCCGAGTTCGAGAACACCAACCAGGCCGAGACGACGCTGCGCCACGAGCACGACGAGCTGAGCACCCGGCTGGAGGCCAAGACCGTCGAGCTGGCCGCCCACGAGTCGGCCGTCGAGAGCCTGTCCGAACGGGCGAACGCCGCCCAGCAGACGTGGTTCTCGCTGTCGGCGCTGGCCGAACGGGTCAGCGCGACGGTGCGCATCGCCAGCGAGCGCGCGCAGTACCTCGACACCGAGCCCGAGACCTCCACCGGCCCCGACCCCGACGAGCTGGACGCGCAGGCCGACCAGGTCGCCGCGGACGAGCGCCGGCTGCTCGAGGAACTCGAGGAGTCCCGGGCGACGCTGGAGGAAGCCCGCAGCGAACTCGCCGAGCGCGAACAGGTGGCCGCAGAGGCCGAACGGGCGCACATGGCCGCCGCGCGCGCCGAGGCCGACCGCCGCGAGGGGGTGGCCCGGCTGGCCGGCCAGGTCGACACCATGCGCACCCGCGTCGAGTCGATCGGCGAGACCGTCGCCAGGCTCACCGCGGGCATCGACGGGGCGGCCACCCGCGCCCAGCAGACCCAGGCCGAATTCGAGACCGTCCAAGCCCGCGTCGGTGAACTCGACGCGGGTGAGGTGGGGCTGGACGAACAGCATGACCGCAGCGTGGCCGCGCTGCGCCTGGCCGACGAACGTGTCACCGAACTGCAGGCCGCCGAACGCGGCGCCGAACGCCAGGTGGCGTCGCTGAGGGCCCGCATCGAAGCGCTGTCGGTAGGGCTGTCCCGCAAGGACGGTGCGGCGTGGCTACAGGAAAACCGCAGTGACGCAGGGCTTCTCGGGTCTGTAGCCAAACTGCTCAAGGTCCGTGACGGCTACGAGGCGGCGGTCGCCGCGGTGCTCGGGGCAGCGGCGGACGCCGTCGCCGCCGAAAACACCAGTGCCGCCCGGGCGGCCGTCGCCGCGCTCAAGGAATCCGATGCCGGGCACGCGGCGATCGTGCTCAGCGACTGGCACTCCCACGTCCCGGCGCCCAGCGGGGCGCTGCCCTACGGCGCGCACTGGGCCGTCGAGCTCGTCGAGGCACCGCCGCGGCTGCAGGGCGCCATCACCGCGATGCTGGCCAATGTGGCCGTGGTGGCCGACCTGTCCGCGGCGCTCGACCTCGTCACCTCCCGGCCGGAGCTGCGGGCGGTCAGCGCGGACGGCGATCTCGTCGGCGCCGGGTGGGTCAGCGGCGGTTCGGATCGCAAACCCAGCACGCTGGAGATCGCTTCGGAGGTCGACAAGGCCCGCGCCGAACTGGCCGAGGCCGAGAAGCAGGTGGGCGAGCTGTCGGCAGCGCTGGCCGGTGCGCTGGCCGAGCAGGCGGCCCGCCGCGACTCCGCCGAGCAGGCGCTGGCCGCGCTCAACGAGTCCGACGCGGCGATCTCGGCGATCTACGAGCAGCTGGGCCGCCTCGGCCAGGACGCCCGCGCCGCCGACGACGAGTGGCAGCGGCTGATCAAGCAGCGCGACGAGCTGGAGACCAACCGGTCACGCACCGTCGAGGAACTCGCCGGGCTCGAAGAGCGCCTGCACAACGCCCAGCAGGAGCCGATGTTCGACGCCGAGCCGGTCAACCGGCAGGAGACGGTGGCGGCCGCCGAGGCTGCGCGGGCCGTCGAGGTCGAGGCGCGCCTGGCCGTGCGCACAGCCGAAGAACGCGCCAATGCCGTTCGGGGCAAAGCTGATTCGCTGCGCCGAGCGGCGGCCGCCGAGCGGGAGGCTCGGGTGCGCGCCCAGCGTGCCCGGGAAGCGCGCGCCCATGCGGCCAAGGTCGCTGCGGCAGTCGCCGAATCGGCACGCCTTGTCGCGCAACGGCTCAGCTCCGTGGTGGCGGTGGCCTCCCGGGCGCGTGACGCGGTAGCCGAGGAACGCCAGCACCGCTCGACGGCGTTGGCCAAGACCCGCGACGAGGTCAACGAGCTCACCGCCAGAATCAACGGGCTGACCGACGCGCTGCACCGCGACGAGGTCGCCAAAGCCCAAGCGGCGCTGCGAATCGAGCAGCTCGAAGAGCACGTCCTCGAACAGTTCGGCATGGCCAGCGCCGACCTCATCGCCGAGTACGGGCCCGATGTGCCGTTGCCGCCGACCGAGCTGGAGATGGCCGAATACGAGCAGGCCCGTGAACGTGGCGAGCAGGTCACCGCACCCGCGCCGATGCCGTTCGACCGGCCCACCCAGGAGCGGCGGGCGAAGAAGGCCGAACGTGAGCTGGGCGAGCTGGGCCGGGTCAACCCGCTGGCGTTGGAGGAGTTCGCGGCGCTCGAGGAGCGCTACAACTTCCTGTCCACCCAACTCGAGGACGTCAAGGCCGCGCGCAAGGACCTGCTCGACGTCATCGAGGACGTCGACGAACGCATCCTGCAGGTGTTCACCGAGGCCTACACCGACGTGGAACGCGAGTTCGAGCAAGTGTTTTCGACGCTGTTCCCCGGCGGTGAGGGCAGGCTGCTGCTGACCAACCCCGACGACATGCTGACCACCGGCATCGAGGTCGAGGCCCGCCCGCCGGGCAAGAAGATCAAGCGGCTGTCGCTGCTGTCCGGCGGCGAGAAGTCGCTGACCGCCGTGGCGATGCTGGTGGCGATCTTCCGGGCCAGGCCCTCACCGTTCTATGTGATGGACGAGGTCGAGGCGGCCCTCGACGACGTGAACCTGCGCAGGCTGCTCGGGCTGTTCGAGCAGCTGCGGTCGCAGTCGCAGCTCATCGTCATCACCCACCAGAAGCCGACGATGGAGATCGCCGACGCGCTGTACGGCGTCACGATGCGCGACGACGGCATCACCCAGGTGATCAGCCAGCGGATGCGCGGCCAGGAGCTGCTCGCCAGCACCAATTAGCGGTTCGGGTGTAGTTCGTCACGCTGAGCGTGACCAACCGCGCCGAAATCGCAGTGCTGTGCCCTGAGACAATGGCGGCGTGACAGAAGGTTTGTGGATCGCGATCGCGGTCATCGCCGTCCTGCTGGTTGCCGCGCTGATCGTCGGATTGGTGCGCTACCGGCGGCGACGGATCAGGTTGTCGTCCGCAGACACCGCCACGGCCCTGGACCGCTCGGGTGGCTACACCGCGTCGTCGGGGTTCACGTTCTCGACGGGTTCGGCGACCGCCGAGCCCGTCGAACGGATCGACACCACCGGGCTGCCCGGCGTCGGCGACGACGCCGCGGTGCCGCGCGATGCGCCGAAACGCTCGATCGCCGACGTGCGACTTCCCGAGCCCGAGGCGGAGGTCGCCGAGCCCGCGCCACCCGTGGAAGAAGCGCCGCCACCTGTCGAGGAGCCGGTCGCGCCGGCGGTGCCCGAAGTCGAGGAGATCGCCCCTCCGGAAGGCCGGCTGGAGCGGCTGCGCGGGCGGCTGGCCAAGTCGCAGAACGCGCTCGGCCGCGGCATGCTCGGCCTGCTCGGCGGCGGTGACCTGGACGAGGACTCCTGGGAGGCTGTCGAGGACACGCTGCTGATCGCTGATCTCGGCCCCGTCGTCACCGAATCGGTCGTGACCGCCCTGCGCTCGCGGATGGCCAGCGCAGGTGTGCGCACCGAAGCCGACGCCCGCGCGGTGCTGCGCGAGGTGCTCATCGAACAACTGCAACCCGACCTGGACCGCTCGATCCGGGCGCTGCCGCACGCCGACAAGCCCTCGGTGCTGCTGGTCGTCGGGGTCAACGGCACCGGTAAGACCACCACGGTGGGCAAGCTTGCGCG
The DNA here is from genome assembly GCF_019645835.1 of Mycolicibacterium holsaticum DSM 44478 = JCM 12374. NCBI lineage: Bacteria > Bacillati > Actinomycetota > Actinomycetes > Mycobacteriales > Mycobacteriaceae > Mycobacterium > Mycolicibacterium holsaticum. The sequence goes on along the minus strand of NZ_CP080998.1, from coordinate 3,502,936 downwards.
GGTGCTGGTGGCCGACGGCCGACGCGTCGTGCTGGGGGCGGCCGACACGTTCCGCGCCGCGGCGGCCGACCAGCTGCAGGCGTGGGCGTCACGGGTGGGTGCGCAGGTGGTGCGCGGCGCCGAGGGCGCCGACCCGGCGTCGGTGGCGTTTGACGCCGTCGACGCGGGCATCGCATCCGGCGCCGATGTCGTCGTCATCGACACCGCCGGCCGCCTGCACACCAAGACCGGCCTGATGGACGAACTCGGCAAGGTCAAACGGGTGGTGAGCCGCCGCACCCAGGTCGACGAGGTGCTGCTGGTGCTCGACGCCACGATCGGCCAGAACGGGCTGCCGCAGGCCCGGGTATTCGCCGAAGTCGTCGACATCACCGGGGTGGCGCTGACCAAGCTCGACGGCACCGCCAAGGGCGGCATCGTCTTCCGGGTGCAGCAGGAACTCGGCGTACCGGTCAAGCTCGTCGGTCTGGGCGAAGGCCCCGACGACCTTGCGCCGTTCGAGCCCGCGGCGTTCGTCGACGCGCTGCTGGGCTGACCCACCGGCCGGTGCCGCCCGGCGAAACATGAGCGTAACGATGTCGGCGCACGCGTTCACATCGCCGAAACGCGCACGCATCACCGGTGAAACGCCGGGCGCAGAGTCTCTTCGGGAGGCCGATCTTTATCGGCCCACGTCCCAAGGAGGTTCACACAAAGTGCTTCTAGCCTTACCAGACGACGCGTTCGCGCCTTTCGGTCCCGGCGGACTGAGTTCCGGCGACACCGCATGGGTGCTCACCGCTGCTGCGCTGGTGTTGTTCATGACACCTGGGCTGGCGTTCTTCTACGGCGGATTATCCCGGCAGAAGTCCGTCCTCAACATGATGATGATGTCGTTCGGATCCATCGGCGTCGTCAGCGTCATCTACGTGCTGTGGGGCTACTCGATGTCGTTCGCCTCCGCGCACACCGGCCAAAGTGACATTCTGGGTGTCTTCGACAACCCGTTCGCGCTGTTCGGGCTCAGCCCGCTGCTGGAAACCAAAGAAGTCGGTGCCGACACCCTTTTCGTGCTTGGTGGGTTCGGCACGGTGCCGGCGATCGTCTGGGCCGGCTTTCAACTCACGTTCGCCGTGATCACCGTCGCGTTGATCAGCGGCGCGGTGGCCGAACGGATGAAGTTCGGGACATGGCTGGTGTTCGGCGCGATCTGGGTGACGCTGGTGTACTTCCCACTGTCCCACATGGTTTGGGGTGGCGGCCTGCTGTCGGGCGCGGAAAACAGCATTGCCTCATGGCTGTTCGGCTATGACGCGGAGGCGGGTGCGGCCAACGTGGCACCCATCGACTTCGCCGGCGGCACCGTGGTGCACATCAACGCCGGTATGGCCGCGCTGGTGCTGGCCGTGCTGCTGGGCAAACGAAAAGGCTTCGGCAAGATGGCCTACCGTCCGCACAACATCCCGTTCGTGATGCTCGGCGCCGCGATCTTGTGGTTCGGGTGGTTCGGCTTCAACGTGGGCTCCGAAGGGGCGGCGGACATGCTCGCCGGCCAGGTGTGGGTGAACACCACCGCCGCCACCGCAGCGGCGATGCTGGGCTGGTTGATCATCGAACGCATCCGGGACGGCAAGCCGACCAGCGTGGGTGCCGCCTCCGGCATCGTCGCGGGCCTCGTGGCGATCACCCCGGCGTGCGGGGCGCTCACGCCGATCGGGTCGCTGGTCCTCGGCGTCGTCGCCGGCGCGCTGTCGTCGCTGGCGGTCAGCCTGAAGTACAAGTTCGGCTACGACGATTCGCTCGACGTCGTCGGCGTACACCTCGTCGCAGGCCTCTGGGGCACCATCGGCATCGGCCTGCTCGGCGCCGAAACGGGCCTGCTCTACGGCGGCGGTATCAAACAGTTGGTGGTGCAGGCGGTTATCGCACTGTCCGCGGTGGTGTTCACTGGCATCATGACGGCGATCATCGCGTTCATCGTCAAGCCCATGGGGTGGCGGGTGAGCGCCGAGAACGAGGAAACTGGTATCGATGAGACCGAACACGCTGAAACGGCTTACGAGTTCGCCTGAGCGGCGACAATTTCATCGGAAGGGAACACCTACATGAAGCTGATCACGGCGATCGTCAAACCGTTCACGCTCGAAGACGTCAAGACCGGACTCGAGCAGGCGGGCATCCTCGGAATGACTGTCAGCGAGGTCCAGGGCTACGGCCGCCAGAAGGGGCACACCGAGGTGTACCGCGGCGCCGAGTACTCCGTCGATTTCGTGCCGAAGGTGCGGGTGGAGGTGGTGGTCGAGGACGCCGCAGTGGACAAGGTGGTCGATGTCATCGTCCAGGCCGCCCGCACCGGAAAGATCGGTGACGGAAAGGTCTGGGTCAGCCCGGTGGACACCGTGGTACGGGTCCGCACCGGTGAGCGGGGGGCCGACGCCCTTTGAGCCGCATCTGAACTCGACGTCGCCGTCCGGCCATGCACGTGAGCACTGATTGTCAAGGCCGGAGGAGGACATACCGATGACAGAGCAGAAACCAGATCCCGCCCCGGCCGGCCCCGAAAGGGCCGCGCCGGCGGCGGGATCTGCTCGTCCGGCCACCGACCTCGCCGCAGCGTGTGAACGGCTGCTCGCAGGTCCGACCCCGCAGTTGGATTCGGCCGCGCTCCGCAGCGCACTTCTGGAGCTGCACGAATTCTGGCTCAGCACAAAGGCTGCCGAGATCGGCATCACGCCCACCAGCGGCTTCGCCATCGTCGCCACCGGCGGGCTCGGTCGCGGTGAACTGGTGCCGTACTCCGATCTGGACCTGACCTTGCTACACGACGACATGCCGCCCGACGTCGTGGGCAAGGTGGCCGAACTGCTGTGGTATCCCTTCTGGGACGCGAACATTCGCATCGACCACAGCGTGCGGACGGTGCCCGAGGCGTTACGGGTCGCCGGTTCGGATATCTCGGCCGGGCTGGCGATGCTGGAGGCCCGACACATCGCGGGCAACGCCGACCTGGCGGCGGGATTGATCAGCGGGGCGCGCAGGCAGTGGCGTACCGGAATCGCCTCGCGGTTCGACGAACTCGTCGAGCACACCAAGGCGCGTTGGCAGCGCAGCGGTGAGATCGCACACCGCGCCGAACCGGATCTCAAGTGCGGACGCGGCGGGCTTCGCGACGTGCAACTGCTCAATGCGCTGGCCATCGCGCAGCTGGCCGACGTGTATCCCAGCCGGTCGTCGGCCTCACCGATCGGAACCCTCGGTGAGGCGCACCTTGCGCTGCTCAACGTCCGCACCGAACTGCACAGGGCCGCCGGGCGCGGGCGCCAGGTGCTGCTGGCCCAACATGCCGACGAGATCGGCAGCGCACTGCAGATCGGGGACCGGTTCGATTTGGCGCGCATGCTTTCCGACGCCGCGCGCACCATCAGCTTCTACGTCGACGCGGGCCTGCGCACCGCGGCCAACGCGTTGCCGCGCCGCGGGCTCGCCGCGTTCCGCAGACCCACCCGCCGTCCCCTCGACGAAGGGGTCATCGAGTTCGCGGGCGAGGTGATCCTGGCCCGTGACGCGCGTCCGGAGCGCGATCCCGGGCTGGTGTTGCGGGTGGCGGCCGCCTCGGCCACCACCGGTTTGCCGATGGCGGCGTCCACCCTGGGCCGGCTCGCCGAGACCGCACCGGAGTTGCGCACCCCCTGGCCGCGCCAGGCCCTCAAAGACCTGCTGGTGATGCTGGCGGCCGGTACTGCGACCGTGACGACCGTCGAGGCGCTGGACCGCACCGGGCTGTGGGGCAGGCTGTTCCCGGAATGGGGTGCGGTGCGCGATCTTCCGCCGCGCGACGTTGTGCACATTTGGACGGTCGACCGCCACCTCGTCGAAACCGTCGCCTGCGCAAGCGCATTCACCACCCGCGTGTCACGTCCGGATCTTCTGGTGCTCGGTGCGCTGTGTCACGACATCGGCAAGGGCCGCGGCGGCGACCACAGCGTCATCGGCGCCGAGTTGGCCGTCCAGATCGGCACGCGGCTGGGTCTGTGGCCCTCCGACGTCGAGACGCTGTCGAAGATGGTGCGCTACCACCTGCTGCTCGCCCACACCGCGACTCGGCGCGATCTGGCCGACCCCAAGGTGATCGCCTCGGTGGTCGACGCGCTCGACGGGGACGCCGTGCTGCTGGAGTTGTTGCACGCGCTCGCCGAGGCGGACTCTCAGGCCACCGGGCCCGGGGTGTGGGGTGACTGGAAGGCCTCCCTGATCGGCGACCTGGTGCGGCGCTGCCGGCTGGTGATGGCCGGCCAGCCGCTACCGCAACCCGATCCGATTGATCCGCACCATCTTTCGCTGGCCGCCGATGTCGGTGTGCATGTCGAGCTGGTGGCCGGGGACAGCCCGCACATCTACCACGTCACGATGATCGCCCCCGACCGCCGGGGGTTGTTGTCCAAGGCGGCCGGCGTGCTCGCACTCAACTCGCTGCGGGTGCACTCGGCGTCGGTCAACGGCCTGTCCGGTTCGGCGATCAACACCTTCGTGGTGTCGCCGCATTTCGGCTCTCCACCGTCTGCGGAACTGTTGCGCCAGCAGTTTCTGCTCGCGCTCGACGGTGACCTGGACGTGCTGGCGTCGCTGGACCGTCGCGACCAGGAGGCAGCTCAGCACGGCACCGTGCGGGCCGGGCAGGCGCCCGCCGCAGTGCCCATCAACCACGTCGTCGCCCCGCCGCGGATCCTGTGGTCAGAGGGCGCAGCGCCCGGGGAGCAGGTGGTGCAGATCCGCAGTATCGACCGCACCGGCCTGCTGGCGCGGCTGACGGCGGTGTTCGAACGCGACGGCGTCGACATCGCCTGGGCCAAGGTCACCACCATGGGGTCCTCGGTGGTCGACGTCTTCGGGGTCACCGGCGACGCGGCCAGCCGTGGCGACATCGAGCGCGATCTGTACGCGGTGCTGCCCGCGCCGCCCGCGCCGCCGGTCAAGCCGGTTTCGGAGGCCGGATGAGCCCGCGCTAGCTCGGCGCAGGCCCGGCGACGTCGTGGTGTAGCCAGGATCGAGGTGGGGGGCGACCTCGACGACTTCCATATCTCCCATGTATGGGCCGGTTCGTGCGCCGGCAGAACCGACGCGACAACCGACGCGGTGTCTCGCATTCGCCACCGGCGGTGCGTCGAACCGATGAGGCGCGCTCCGAGGGAGTGCGCGGCGGCCAAGTAGTCTTGGCCTCGTGTTTGAATCCCTGTCCGACCGGTTGACCGGCGCCCTGACGGGGCTGCGCGGCAAGGGCCGGCTGACCGACGCCGATATTGACGCGACGGCCCGCGAGATCCGGCTGGCGCTGCTGGAAGCCGACGTGTCGCTGCCCGTCGTGCGCGACTTCGTGGCGCGCATCAAGGAGCGCGCCAAGGGCGCGGAGGTATCGGCGGCCCTCAACCCCGCCCAGCAGGTCGTCAAGATCGTCAACGAGGAGCTGGTCACCATCCTCGGCGGCGAGACACGCCAACTCGCGTTCGCCAAGACCCCGCCGACGGTGATCATGTTGGCCGGCCTGCAGGGCTCCGGTAAGACGACGCTGGCGGGCAAGCTCGCCAAATGGCTCAACGGCCAAGGGCACACCCCGCTTCTGGTGGCCTGCGACCTGCAACGTCCCGGCGCGGTCAACCAGCTGCAGATCGTCGCCGAACGGGCCGGCGTACAGGTGTTCGCGCCGCACCCCGGCGTGGGACCCGAGGGCCAGGAGAACGCCGCACCCGGCGATCCGGTCGCGGTGGCCGCCGCCGGGCTGGCCGAGGCGAAAGCCAAGCACTACGACGTCGTCATCGTCGACACCGCAGGCCGGCTGGGCATCGACGACGAGCTGATGAGCCAGGCCGCGGCGATCCGCGACGCCGTCGACCCCGACGAAGTGATCTTCGTCCTGGACGCGATGATCGGCCAGGACGCCGTCACCACCGCCGAGGCGTTCCGCGAGGGCGTCGGCTTCACCGGCGTGGTGCTGACCAAGCTCGACGGCGACGCCCGTGGCGGCGCGGCGCTTTCGGTGCGCGAGATCACCGGTGTGCCGATCCTGTTCGCCTCCGCAGGGGAGAAGCTCGAGGATTTCGACGTCTTCCATCCCGACCGGATGGCCAGCCGGATCCTGGGCATGGGCGACGTGCTCACCCTGATCGAGCAGGCCGAACAGGTCTTCGACGCGCAGAAGGCCGAAGAGGCCGCCCACAAGATCGGCAGCGGGGAGCTGACGCTGGAGGACTTCCTCGAGCAGATGCTGGCGATCCGCAAGATGGGCCCGATCGGCAACCTGCTGGGCATGCTGCCCGGCGCCGGGCAGATGAAGGACGCGCTTGCCGCCGTCGACGACAAACAGTTGGACCGGCTGCAGGCCATCATCCGCGGCATGACTCCCGAGGAACGGGCCGACCCGAAGATCATCAACGGGTCGCGCCGGCTGCGCATCGCCAACGGTTCCGGCGTGACGGTCGGCGAGGTCAACCAGCTCGTCGAGCGCTTCTTCGAGGCCCGCAAGATGATGTCGCAGATGGCCGGGCAGATGGGTATGCCGTTCGGCCGCAAGAACTCTCGCAAGGGCGGCAAGAAGGGCAAGAAGGGGAAGAAGGGCGGAAGGGGCCCGACGCCGCCGAAGGCGCGCAACCCGTTGGGCGCCGGGATGCCGGGGCTGCCCGCGGGCTTCCCCGACCTGTCGGACATGCCCAAGGGGCTCGACGAGTTGCCGCCCGGCCTCGCCGACATCGACCTGTCGAAGCTGAAGTTCCCGAAGAATTGACCCGCCTACATGTGCGCGGGCGCGGGCTGCCCGACGAGGAACCGGTCGAGTGGTGGATCGTCGACGGCGTGCTGAGCGCCGAGCCGGTCGCCGACGCCACAACGGTTTTCGGGGCTGATGGCGCCGAGGGCTGGATCCTGCCCGGTCTGGTCGACGCGCACTGCCACGTCGGGCTCGGTGACCACGGACCGCTCGACAACCTCGAGGACTGCGTCGCGCAGGCCGAATTGGAACGCGACGTGGGGGCGTTGCTGTTGCGCGACGCCGGTTCGCCGATCGACACCCGCCCCCTGGCCGACCGCGACGACCTGCCGGAGATCATCCGGGCCGGCCGCCACCTCGCCCGGCCCAAGCGCTACCAGCGCGGGTACGCGGTTGAACTCGACGACGAATCCGCGCTGCCCGCCGCGGTGGCCGAACAGGCCAGGTTCGGTGACGGCTGGGTCAAGCTGGTCGGCGACTGGATCGACCGCGACATCGGGGATTTGGCGCCGCTGTGGTCCGACGACGTGCTCAAGGCCGCGATCGACGCCGCCCACGCCAACGGCGCCCGCGTCACCGCGCACGTGTTCAGCGAGGATGCGCTGCCCGGGTTGATCAAGGCCGGCATCGACTGCATCGAACACGGCAACGGGCTCACCGACGACACCATCGACTTGATGGTGGAGTACGGCACCGCGCTGGTGCCGACGTTGATCAACGTGGAGAACTTTCCCGGAATCGCCGCGGCGGCAAGCAAATATCCCGCCTATGCCCAGCACATGCGTGACCTCTACGACCGCTGCCCGGCGCGGATCGGCGCCGCGCGCGAGGCCGGGGTGCCGATCTACGCGGGGACCGACGCGGGAAGCACGGTCGCCCACGGCCGCATCGCCGACGAGATCGACGCGCTCAAGGGCATCGGGATGAGCCCGACGCAGGCGCTGGGCGCCGCGTGCTGGGATGCCCGGGACTGGTTGGGCCGGCCGAGCTTGCAGCACGGCGCACCCGCGGATCTGGTGTGTTTCAGCGAGGATCCGCGCACCGGCGCGGCCGTCGTCAACCACCCCGATCTGGTGATCCTGCGCGGGGTCACCTTCTAGCGCGAGCAGACACAAAAAGGCGTGTGCACGGTCTGATTCGCACGACTCTGCGTCTGCTCGCCGAGAAAACCGTCACGAGGATTGGCTGAACCCCCAGTCCAGCAGCTGGATCGCCTGCCCGTACAGATCGCCGCTGCCGTACAGCTGCGCCACCACCAGCCGGCGGCCATCGCGTTGTGCGGCACCGACATACGTCTTGCGGGCGAGGTTGGTGTAGCCGGTCTTGCCGACCAGCGTGCCCGGATAGCGCATGAGCAGTTCGTTCTGGTTGACGATGGTCTTGGGCCCGCTGTCGGTGGGGAACAGCGACGACGGCTGACGCACAATCGCCGCGAACACCGGATACCGCAACGCCGCACGGTAGATGACGGCCAGATCGTTGGCGGTGGTGACCGACTCCATCCCGGGCCCGTCCAACCCCGACGGCGACGAGGCGCGGGTGCTCTTGGCGCCCAGCGCCGCCGCTTTGGCGTTCATCCGCGCGACCGTGACACGGTAACCGCCCAGGCCGTCGGCCAACGTGTTGGCCGCGTCGTTGCCCGACACCAGCATCAGCCCGTCGAGCAGTTGGCGCACGGTGTATGCCCGGCCCGCTTTGACGCCGGCGCATGAACATTCCACGTCGGCCGCGGCCTGGGTGGCGCGGACCACCGCGTTCAGCGGCAAATGGTCGAGCACGACCATCGCCAGCAGCGCCTTGATCGTGCTGGCGGGTGCATGCGGCTCATAAGGGTTGCGGGAAGCCAGAATTCGTCCACTATCGAGGTCGGCGAGCAGCCACGCCTGCGCCGGACCTTCGGGTAACGCGACGGCCCCCGATGGTCCGACACCGGGCTGGGCGGGCGCCGGGGCTGCGATACCGATCGCTGCCGACAGCGCAATGGCCAACGCGGCCAGCAGCTTTCGCATGGGCGCCGAGCGTATCCACCGCGGTCGCCAACGCGATCTCGACTCGGTTGCGATTCGGCAACTTCTACGGCGCCGGCACCCTGAAATCCGCGCGAGCAGGTGAAACCCGGGCCGCGGGAGAAGCGGCAGTACGTTACAGGCGGCCGATGCTGGCGTTCGGATCGAGCGCGAAGCCCCAGTCGAACAGGGTGGCGGCCTGATCCCAGTAGGTCGGCTGGCCCGGCTCGTTCATGCCGTACATCAACGCCACCACCAGTCGACGGCCGTTGCGTTCGGCGGCGCCGACGAACGTCTTGCGCGCGATGTCGGTGAAGCCGGTCTTGCCGCCGATCGTGCCGGGATAACGTTGGAGCAGTTCATCCTGGTTGACCAGCACCTTGTCCCCGGTCTTGGTCGGGAAAGCCGCGGTCGGCTGGCTGGTGATCTGGGCGAACACCGGGTTGGCCATCGCGGCGCGGAAGATCACCGCAAGGTCGTGCGGTGAGGACCACATCGCGATGCCCGGGCCGTCCAGCCCCGACGGTGAACCGGCGTTGGTGCCGTACGCGCCGAGCAGCGCCGCCTTGGCGTTCATCTTCGTCACCGCCACGTCATGGCCGCCCAGCATGGTGGCCAGCGTGTTGGCCGCGTCGTTGCCCGACACCAGCAGCAGCGCCTCGAGTAGCTGACGCGCGGTGTACACCATGCCCGGCGTCACCCCCGCGCAATTGCATTCCACCTTGGTGTCGGCCTCGTTGGCGACGACGGTGGCATCCAGCGGCAGCTCGTCGAGCACCGTCAGCGCCAACAGCACCTTGATGGTGCTGGCGGGCGCATACTGGCCGAACTCGTCTCTGCCGGCCAGTACGGCGCCGCTGTCCATGTCGGCGACCACCCAGGCCTGCGCGGGGCCTTCGGGGATCGGGACCGAACCCGCGGGCTGCTCGACGCCGAGCGGGGCGGCCGTGGCCGCCGCGGATTGTCCGAGGAACAGGCACAGGGCGGCCGTCAAGCCGATCAACAGCCTTCGCATGGGCACGCAGCTTAGTCGTGTTGAATCGACACATGTTGAGCCTGGAAGAGATTTCGGATCGGTTGGAGATCCAGCAGCTGCTGGTCGACTATTCGACGGCCATCGACCGACGACGTTTCGATGACCTCGATCGCGTGTTCACCCCGGATGCCTACATCGACTACCGGGCGATGGGCGGCATCGACGGCCAGTATCCGGCCGTGAAGGCCTGGCTGGCCGAAGTGCTGCCGAACTTCCCCGCATACGCCCATCTGCTGGGCAACTTCGACGTCCGCATCACCGGTGACACCGCGTCGTCGCGGACCCTCTGCTTCAACCCGATGGTGATGGGCGGGGAGCACAACCAGATCCTGTTCTGCGGGCTCTGGTACGACGACGAGTTCGTCCGCACGGGGCAGGGCTGGCGGATGAGCCGTCGGGTCGAGACCAAGTGCTTCGACAAGATGGTGTGACTTCGTGAGCGCGGAACGGGTCAAGACGATCGAGCGCGCGCTCGGTGTCACCGACCTGGCCGAGGTGACGTCGGCGGTGCGGGCGTTGACGCCCTCTGAGGTCGTCGACGTCCTCGAACGCCAGGACAGCACCGATCGCGCCGTGCTGTACCGGCTGCTGGCCAAAGACCAGGCGCTGCGGGTTTTCGAGGCGTTGGACCCCAGCCTGCAGAGCGACCTCATGCGCGCGCTGCAGGACGACGACGTCGCCGCGTTGTTCGCCGGTCTGGAACCCGACGACCGGGTGGAGTTGCTCGACGAACTGCCCGCCTCGGTCGCCCTACGCCTGATGCGCGGTCTGCCGGCCCGCGAACGCGACATGACCGCGGGCATCCTGGGCTATCCGCCGGGCTCGATCGGCAGGCGGATGAGCCCGGAGTTCGTCGCCTTGCGTGCGAGTTTCACTGCGGGGCAGGCATTGTCGGTGCTCGGCGAGCGCCTGGCCGACGCCGAGACGGTCTACACGCTGCCGGTGACCGACGACCAGCGGGCCGTCGTGGGCATCGTCAGCCTGCGCGATCTGATGAGCGCATCGCCGGACACCCCGATCCGCGACGTGATGCAGCATGCGTACGTCGTGCAGGCCACCGACAGCGCCGAGGAGGCCGCGCGGCGGTGCGCGGGCCTGAAACTGCTGGCTCTTCCGGTGGTCGACAGCGAGTCGCGGCTGGTCGGCATCCTCACCGTGGACGACGCGCTGCGCATTCTGGAAGCCGCCGAGACCGAGGACCAGGCCCGCATCAGCGGTACCGAACCGTTGCGTCGGCCCTACCTCGCCAGCCCGGTCAGCGCGCTGGTGCGGGCCAGGGTGGTCTGGCTGCTGGTGCTGGCGATCGGCGCCACGCTCACGGTGCAGGTGCTGGAGGTGTTCGAAGCCACGCTGAGCGAGGTGGTGGCGCTTGCCCTGTTCGTGCCGTTGCTGATCGGCACCGGCGGCAACACCGGTAACCAGGCCGCCACCACGGTGACGCGGGCGCTGGCGCTCGGTGACGTCGAACCCCGCGATATCGCCAAGGTGCTGGCGCGCGAGTTCAAGGTCGGGATCGCGCTGGGTCTGTTGCTCGGGTCGGTGGCGTTCGTGGCGACGACGGTGGTCTATGACCGCCAGTTGGGCCTGGTGATCGGGCTGAGCCTGCTGGCGGTGTGCACGATGGCGGCCACTGTCGGGGGCGCGATGCCGTTGCTGGCCCGCGCCGTGCGCGCCGATCCCGCGGTGTTCTCCAACCCGTTCATCACCACGTTCGTCGACGCCACCGGACTGCTGATGTACTTCCTGATCGCCAGGGCCGTTCTGGGCATCTGATTCGATTTCCGCTGGATGGCTCGGTTCTGGCAGAATAGGCGGCTGTCTGCCCACGGCCACGGCCGCGCGGCGGTCACACACGTAAGGCAAAACCGGACCCGGGCAGCCCGCCCCGGTCGCTGAATTGCCAGCGTGGCAATCACAGGAGAAGTCGCTTAACTATGGCTGTCAAGATCAAGCTCACCCGGCTTGGCAAGATCCGCAACCCCCAGTACCGCATCTCGGTCGCCGACGCGCGCACCCGCCGCGACGGCCGCGCCATCGAGGTCATCGGCCGGTACCACCCGAAAGAAGACCCCAGCCTCATCGAGATCGATTCGGAGCGCGCGCAGTACTGGCTCAGCGTCGGCGCCCAGCCCACCGAACCGGTCCTGGCGCTGCTGAAGATCACCGGTGATTGGCAGAAGTTCAAGGGTCTGCCCGGCGCCGAGGGCACGTTGAAGGTCAAGGAGCCCAAGCCCAACAAGCTCGACCTGTTCAACGCCGCGCTGGCCGAGGCCGAGGGCGGCCCGTCCACCGAGGCCAGCCAGCCCAAGAAGAAGAAGGCCCCGGCAGCCAAGAAGGCGGCGGACAAGGCGAGCGAGGAGTCGGCCAAGAAGGGCGTCGAAGCCGAGGCCACCGCCGACCCGTCCGGCGCCAAGGACGCATCTGAGGCGGCCGCAGAAGGTGACGACGCCACCGTGGCCGGCGCCGCGGAGAACGCCGCCTCGGGCGAGTCCGCGCCGGCCGAGAGCTGAGCACGGCCGTGAGCTCAGTCGTCGTCGACGCCGTCGAGCATCTGGTCCGCGGCATCGTGGACAACCCCGACGATGTCCGGGTCGACATGGTGACCAACCGCCGGGGCCGCACCGTGGAGGTCCATGTCCATCCCGACGACCTCGGCAAGGTGATCGGCCGCGGCGGTCGTACCGCGACCGCGCTGCGCACGCTGGTCGCCGGGATCGGCGGTCGGGGTATCCGTGTCGACGTGGTGGACACCGACCAGTAGAGCCCGGTAGAGGCCGCATGGACCTGGTTGTCGGGCGGGTCGTCAAGGCGCACGGCGTCACTGGCGAGCTCGTCGTCGATGTCCGCACGGACGATCCCGACGAGCGGTTCACCGCCGGCGCGATCCTGCGGGGCCGGTCGGCCAGGGGAAGGTCCGAACAGCGCTACGTCATCGAATCGGTGCGCCCGCACGGTAATCGGCTGCTGGTGCGGCTGGCCGGGGTGGTCGACCGGGACGGCGCAGACGCGCTGCGGGGCACTCTGTTCCTCGTGGACGCGGCCGATCTGCCGCCCATCGACGACCCCGACGAGTTCTACGACCATCAACTCGAAGGGCTGCAGGTGCGCACCGTCGACGGCGCCCAGATCGGCACTGTCGCCGAGGTGTTACACACCGCCGCAGGCGAACTGCTCGCAGTCCGCACCGGTGAGCGGGAAGTGCTGGTGCCGTTCGTCAGCGCCATCGTCACGTCGGTGTCGCTTGCCGACGGCGTGGTCGAGATCGATCCGCCCGAGGGTCTGCTGGAGGTTTGACGAGGAATGCGCACATGCACATTGACGTGGTGACGATCTTTCCCGACTACCTTGACCCGCTGCGACAATCCTTGCCGGGCAAGGCTATCGACGCGGGCATCGTCGAGTTCGCGGTGCACGACCTGCGGCGCTGGACCCACGACGTGCATCGGTCCGTCGACGATGCGCCCTACGGCGGCGGGCCCGGCATGGTGATGAAGGCCCCGGTATGGGGCGATGCGCTCGACGAAATATGTTCGCCGGACACGCTTCTGGTGGTGCCCACACCTGCCGGTCGGCTGTTCACCCAGCGCGACGCCCAACGGTGGAGCACCGAGAAGCATCTGGTGTTCGCCTGCGGGCGTTATGAGGGCATCGACCAACGCGTCGTCGAAGACGCGGCCCGCAGGATGCGTGTCGAGGAGGTGTCGATCGGCGACTACGTGCTGCCCGGTGGTGAGTCGGCGGCGCTGGTGATGATCGAGAGTGTGGTGCGCCTGCTGCCCGACGTTCTGGGCAATCCTGCGTCGCACCACGACGATTCGCATTCCGACGGGCTGTTGGAAGGGCCCAGCTACACCCGGCCGCCCAGCTGGCGCGGCCTGGACGTGCCGGAGGTGCTGCTGTCGGGAGATCACGCCAAGATCGCGGCGTGGCGTAACGGGCAGAGCCTGGAACGCACCCGCGACCGGCGCCCGGACCTGCTGCGCTAGATTCGCCCGCCGGGGAACATCGTCTTGACGGCATCGGTGATGGTGTTACGCGCGGTGACGTCGTCGGTAGGTTGCATGGCACCGATCGCCATCACATAGCGACGATCCGGCCCGATCACACCGCTGGACAGGTGCACCCAGTTGCCGCCGTTCCAGCAGCAGAACCAGCCCTGTTTGACCGCGACCGGTTCGGCGTAGAGCCCATCGGGAATGCCGAACCGTTGCGGGTACACGCCACCGGGCACCGTGCCGTCCGGCGCGGTCGGGGTGTGCCCCGCCAGATCGGACAGGATGACGTCGGCCTGCTCGGCAGGCAACCCGCCCGCACCGGAAAGCAGCAGGTCGTAGTAGCGGACCAGGTCGGCCGACGTGCTCAGCGTGTTGAACCAGCGCCCGTTGTACGGCGCCGTCGTGGCACCCAGGCCGTAGCGCTCCTTGATCCGGGAGATGATCTCGCTGCCCCCGCTGCGGTTCCAGAAGACCTCGGCGGCGCTGTCGTCAGATGCGCGCAACATGAAGTCGAGGGCCGCGCGGTCCTCGGGAGACAGCTGAGTCTTGCCCTCGGCGACCTGTAGCAGCAGATCATCGGCGATGAACACCTTGACCACCGAGGCGATGGGCATCGCCATCGCGTTGCCGTTGGAGACGATCTGGCCGGTGTTGCGGTCCAGCACGGTGGCGGTGAGGTCGGCGCCGGCGGCCGCGGCGTCCGCGGTGGCCTGCTGCGTCCTGTCCTGAAGGCCGGCGAACGACGCGGCGGCTTCGCCAGGCGGGGCTTCCGGCAGCGGCGCCATGCTGCCCTGCGGTGCGACGACGACGACGGGCGCTTCAGCGGGCGGGGGAGGTGTGCCGTACACCTTGGCCTCGCAGCCAGCGCCCGCGAGAACCGCAACACCAGCGGCGGCTATGGCCGTGACCAGCTTCGACGGAGGCCGTCGCATTGCCCTCCTTCGCGTCGTGTTCGCGTCGTAGGGGCACAACGCAGGTTCAACCACGCCATACCCTCTGTCATGCAGACTAACCACCACCGCGCCGCACGGCTTGGCCGACACCACCGGGCTGCGGCGCCGTGGCTACGGCATTCACCGGAGGAATTCGCCGGATTTCAGAGTTTCGGCGCGGATCTGGCACAATTGAGCAGTTGTCTACGCAGTTGCAGGAGACCGCTGGCGCTGCCCACTGCGAGATACACCCCACACGCCCGATCCATCGGCTCGGCCACGCGTCGCAAGGGCGACCGCGGCGCCGACAGCCCAACAGCAAGGAAGTGTCACCGATGAACACGCTGGACTTCGTCGATCAGACGTCGCTTCGCGACGACATCCCGGCCTTCGGCGCCGGCGACACCGTCAACGTCCATGTGAAGGTCATCGAGGGCTCCAAGGAGCGCATCCAGGTCTTCAAGGGTGTCGTTCTGCGCCGCCAGGGCGGTGGTATCCGTGAGACCTTCACCGTGCGCAAGGAAAGCTACGGCGTCGGCGTCGAGCGGACGTTTCCGGTGCACTCGCCGAACATCGACCACATCGACGTCGTCACCCGCGGCGACGTCCGCCGCGCCAAGCTGTACTACCTGCGTGAACTGCGCGGCAAGAAAGCCAAGATCAAGGAAAAGCGCTGACACCTCGCCGGCGGCATCCGCTCGGAGTGTGATCGTTGGACCGCTCGCCGCGCGATGCCGACCGACGCGCTGGCTACGCTGATGCGGTGACCGGACCCACTGCGCCAGACGAATCGTCTGCCGAGCCCGACCTCGACGACACCGTTTCAGAACCCGACACGGCGGACGAGAACGAGAAGCCCAAGAAGAAACACGGCGCGGTGCGGGAATTCGCGATCCTCATCTCGATCGCGTTGGTGCTCTACTACGTGATGCTGACGTTCGTCGCGCGGCCCTATCTCATCCCGTCGGAGTCCATGGAACCCACGCTGCACGGCTGTCCGGGTTGCACCGGGGACCGCATCATGGTCGACAAGATGACCTACCGGTTCACCGCGCCCGAACCCGGTGACGTTGTGGTGTTCAAGGGACCGCCGAACTGGAACGTGGGCTACAAGTCGATCCGGTCCGACAACGCCGCGGTGCGGTGGGTGCAGAACGCGTTCTCCGTCATCGGGTTCGTCCCGCCCGACGAGAACGACCTCGTCAAGCGGATCATCGCGGTGGGCGGGCAGACCGTGGAATGCCGGGAGAGCACCGGGCTGACGGTCGACGGCAAACCGCTCGACGAGCCGTATCTGGACCGGGAAACGATGAACGTGCCCGATCCGAACTTCTACAAGTGCCTCGGGCCGGAGTTCGGACCTGTGTCAGTGCCCGAGGGCAGGGTGTGGGTGATGGGCGACAACCGCACGCATTCGGCCGACTCGCGGGCCCACTGCACCAGCACACCCGCCGATGCGCAACGTGGCATCCTGTGCACCGGTGATCCGACGGCAGGCACCGTGCCGGTGGACAATGTCATCGGAAAGGCGCGCTTCATCGCCTGGCCCCCGACGCGCTGGGGCGGCGTGAGCAGCGTGAACCCCCAGACCTGACCCCACACGCAGTAGGAGATTTACTGTTGCCGGCGACCTGGCCTCCGCGAACGGTGATCCGGAAGTCCTCGAGCCTGCGAACGCTGGAGTCCGCCCTGTACCGAAGCGGTCTCGGGCCGGTCGCCGGCGTCGACGAGGTCGGCCGTGGTGCGTGCGCCGGGCCGCTGGTGGTCGCCGCATGCGCGCTCGGACCGAACCGTCTGGAGAGCCTGGCGGCGCTGGACGACTCCAAGAAGCTCAACGCGAGGGAACGCGAGCGGCTTTTTCCGCTGATCTGCCGCTACGCGCTGGCCTACCACGTGGTGTTCATCCCGTCGGTCGAGGTGGATCGTCGCGGTGTGCACGTGGCCAATATCGAGGGGATGCGCCGGGCGGTGGCCGGTCTTTCGGTGCGGCCCGGCTACGTGCTCTCCGACGGGTTCCGGGTGCCCGGGCTGCCGATGCCCTCGCTGCCGGTGGTGGGTGGGGACGCGGCGGCGGCCTGCATCGCCGCGGCCAGTGTGTTGGCCAAGGTCAGTCGTGACAGGCTGATGGTCGAGATGGAAGCCGAGCACCCCGGCTATGGCTTCGCCGAGCACAAGGGCTACAGCACCCCGGCGCACAGCGCGGCGCTGGCCGAGCTCGGGCCGTGTACCCAGCACCGGTACTCGTTCATCAACGTGCGCCGGGTCGCGACCAAGACGGGGATCAAGGTGGTCACGGAGTTGATCACCGGCGGGCCGGCGAGCGACGGCTCGGGGACGGATGACGGGGGTGAACCGGAGCAGTGCGTCGAGTTCGGATAGTGGGAGAATTGACGAGATACCGCATGTGCGACGAGCGGACGTGCCGGTGGGACCGATATGAAGGACAGCTGAGCTGATGAGTGCCGAAGATCTCGAGAAGTACGAAACCGAGATGGAGCTCTCGCTCTACCGCGAATACAAGGACATCGTCGGACAGTTCAGTTACGTCGTGGAGACCGAGCGCCGTTTCTATCTGGCCAACAGCGTGGAAGTGGTGCCACGCAACTCCGACGGCGAGGTGTACTTCGAGTTGCGGCTGGCCGACGCCTGGGTGTGGGACATGTACCGGCCCGCGCGGTTCGTCAAACAGGTCCGGGTGATCACCTTCAAAGACGTCAACATCGAAGAGGTGGAGAAGCCGGAGCTGCGCCTGCCCGAGTAGCAGGCCTGCTGAAATTTACACGGGCGCAAGCACTGCGGTGATGCGCCCGCGTCCCACTCTTTTTATATAAAAATTGCAATTTTGGATATCCGGGGTAACTTCCCAGCGATCATAGGTGCCACACCGACGGTGTGGTGGGCAGGACCCGTACGGTCTCAGTGCGCCACTTCCGTCGAATTCGACCTAAAATTTGCTCCATAGTGACGACCGGGTTCGGCATCTAGAACGCGTCGGACACGGGCCGACACGACGTTTCGTGTGTAAGACAGATAACTTCGATATGTATCGCGCCTCGGGGATACCTGTGCTGAATTGCGCAAGACCGATATGCAGCAAACGCGGACTGTGGCATGACGAGCATGTCGGGCACAGGTAACCAAGACAGGCGCACGGTCGATCCGCGAGACATTGACCCAAAGATATGTTCCGGCGTAAAGTGCTGCACCGTCGTCGAACGCGCGATGGGGGTGCAACCCGCTTGTCATACCGAACGCAGCGGCGCCGTTTGGTGCGTCCCTCGTGCGGAGGCGGTCGATGACACATCCGCTGCTGCGTCCACTGGTCGGGCTGGTGTCCATCGTCGTGGGCGTGGTGGTTGTCGTGTTGGCGGCGAACCTGTTCCGCGGCGCCTTCACTGATTCCGTACCGGTCACGGTGATCTCCCAGCGGGCCGGATTGGTGATGAACCCGGACGCCAAGGTCAAAATCCGGGGTGTACAGGTCGGCAGGGTCGCCGCCATCGAGGAGCTGTCGGACGGCCGGGCGGCGATCCACCTCGACATGGATCCGTCGCGGTTGGATGCGATACCCGCCAACGCGCTCGTCGACATCGCCTCGCCGACCGTGTTCGGCGCCAAACAGGTGCAGTTCGTCTTTCCCCGCCACCCGTCAGCGGAGTCGCTGCAAGCCGGTCAGGTGGTGACTGCCCAACACGTCATGGTCGAGGTCAACACCGTATTCGAGCAACTGACCTCGGTGCTCTCGAAGGTCGAGCCCGCCAAGCTCAACGCCACCCTCGCCGGGATCGCGTCGGCGGTCAGCGGCCGCGGCGAAAAGTTCGGCCAGATGCTGTCGGACCTGCACGCCTATCTGGCCACGCTCGAACCCGCCCTGCCCGCACTTCGCGCCGACCTGCAGGCCGCACCTGGCGTCGTGCGGAGCTACGCCGATGTGGCCCCCGATTTTGTCTCGATCGCCGACAACGCAGCGCAGATCAGCGACTCGATCGTCGACGAGCAGTCCAACCTCGATGCGGCGCTGGTGAGCGTGATCGGGTTGGCCGACATCGGAAACCACGTCCTCGCCGAGAACCGCCAACCGCTGACCGATGTGCTGCGCCTGCTGGTGCCGACCACCGATCTGCTCAACGAGTACAACCAAGCGCTGTGGTGCAGCCTCGCCGGAATGGTGGAGGCGACCCACGTTCCGCCGTTGAAGGAGCCGGGGGTTGTGGTGCTGGCCGGCTTCCTGTGGGCCCAGGAGCGATACCGTTACCCGCTGGACCTGCCCAAGGCCGGCGCCGAAGGCGGCCCCCAGTGCACCGGGCTGCCGAAAATGCCGTTCGAAGCCGCTCCGCCGTACGTCGTCGCCGACACCGGAACCAACCCGTGGCGACGCACCTATCCGGGCGTCGTGCTCAACTCCGACCTGATCAAGCAGATCATGTTCGGCGACAACGAGACCGCCGGGCCGCCCCGCAACACCGCCCAGATCGGCCAACCCGGATGAGGCGATCGTTTCGACCCACGGTCATCAAGTTCGCGATCTTCGCGGTCGTGATGAGCTTGCTCACGGCGTCCTTGTTCTTCATCTTCGGCCAGTACCAAACCGGTTCGCGCAAGGGCTATTCGGCGGTGTTCGCCGACGTGTCCCGACTCCAGCCGGGGGAGTCGGTGCGGGTCGCGGGCATGCGGGTCGGCACGGTGAACCGCGTCGAACTCCAACGCGACAAATCGGTGGTCGTGACGTTCGACGCGGATCCCAACGTGGCGATGACCGACAGTACCCGGGCGGCGGTGCGCTATCTCAACCTGGTCGGCGACCGCTACCTGGAGTTGATCGAGGGTCCCGCGGGCGCACCGCTGCCGCCTGGCGGGCAGATCCCCAAAGTCCGAACCCAGTCGGCGCTCGATCTCGACCTGCTCCTCGGCGGGCTCAAACCCGTTCTGCGCGGACTCAATCCGCAGGATGTCAACGCGCTGTCGGCCTCGATCATCGGAATCTTTCAAGGCCAGGAGAACACGCTGCAGTCCCTGTTCTCCAACACCTCGGGCTTCACCGCGGCGCTGGCCGAACACAACAGGACGATCCAGGCGCTGATCAACAATCTGCGCACGCTGCTGGCGACCCTGACCAAAGAGGGCGACAAGTTCTCCGACACCATCGGGCAGCTCGAGAACCTCGTCACCCAGCTTGCCGCCGAACGCGATCCGATCGGATCGGCCATCGAATCGCTGAACGACGGGACCGCGTCGGTGGCCGACCTGTTGGGCGATGCGCGTACGCCGCTGGCGGGCACCGTCGACGAGCTCAGCAGGCTGGCCACCCACCTCGACATCCAGAAGGACCGGCTCGACACCAGCCTGCAGAAGGCCCCGGACAACTACCGCAAGCTGGTGCGCACCGGCGCATACGGCAGCTTCTTCAACTACTACATCTGCGAGCTGAAGTGGCGGGTGACCGATCTGCAGGGTCGCACCGCGGTCTTCCCGTGGATCAAGCAGGAGAACGGGAGGTGCACCGAGCCCTGATGCGCAAATACCGAGGCACACAGCTGGTTCGGGCGGGGCTTCTCGGCGTCGTCCTGATCATCCTGGTCATCGCGGTCGGCCTTTCCCCCGAACCCCTGGTGTCGTGGGCGACGTCGATCCGGTACCAGGCGCAGTTCACCGACGCCGGTGGCATCACGCCGGGCAACGACGTGACGATCTCCGGACTGAAGGTCGGCTCGGTCTCCGGTGTTGCGTTGGAAGGACGCAATGCCGTGGTGACGTTCATCGTCGACGGGACGGTTCAGCTCGGATCGGACACCACCGCGCACGTGCGCACCGGCACACTGCTGGGGGAACGCATCCTGACCCTGGAGTCCGGCGGCGACGGCACGATGAACCCGATGGACGTCATCCCGGCGTCGCGCACGGCATCGCCCTATTCGCTGACCGAAGCCGTCAGCGAGCTCACCACGAACACCGCGGGAACCGACACCGCCTCGCTGAACCAGTCGCTGGACACCTTGTCGGCGACCCTGGATCAGGTTGCCCCGCAACTGGGTCCGACCTTCGACGGGCTGACCCGGCTGTCACAGGCGATCAACGAACGCGATGACACGCTGGGTGATCTGCTCGAGAACGGTGCCGATATCACCGGGATCCTTGCGGACCGCAGCGCGCAGGTGAACACCCTGATCCTCAACGCCAACGACCTGGTGGCGGTGCTGTCGGAGCGCCGGCGCGCGATCGTCGAGCTGCTGGTTCACACGTCGGCGTTGTCCAAGCAGATGTCGGGTGTGATCCGCGACAACGAGCGTGAGCTGGCGCCGACGCTGGACAAGCTCAACGGCGTCACCGCGATACTGGAGAAGAACCGCGACAACATCGCGAAAGCCCTTCCGGGCCTGGCGAAGTTCCAGATCACCCTCGGAGAGACCATCGGCAACGGCCCCTACTACCAGGCCTACATCCCCAACATCATGTTCGCCCAGTTGCTGCAGCCGTGGCTGGACTACGCGTTCGGGTTCCGGCGCGGCGTCAATGCCGGCCAGCCACCCGACAACGTCGGTCCGCGTGCTGAACTTCCGTTCCCGTACAACGGCATTCCCCAGCCGTGGGAGCAGTGGGGGGAACCGCCGCGATGATCCGGAGCCGTGGTGTGCGCCTGGTGCTGGCGGTGACGCTGACCGCGCTGCTGGTCTGCGGGGTCGCCGTGGTGATCGTGCGCACCCTGTCGCGGCCCACCGTGATCATTGCCCATTTCACCACCGCCACCGCGATCTATCCCGGCGACGAGGTCCGCATCGCGGGCGTGAAGGTGGGCTCCATCGAGTCGATCGAGCCGATCGGCACACAGGCGAAGATGGAGCTGTCCGTGCGGCACGGCGTCACGGTGCCAGCCGACGCCAAGGCCGTCATCGTCGCCCAGAACCTCGTCTCGGCCCGCTATGTCCAACTCACCCCGGCATACGAGTCAGGGCCGGTCATGCGGAACGGCACCGTGATTCCGGTCGAGCGCACCGCCGTCCCGGTGGAGTGGAACGAGGTCAAAGAGCAACTGATGCGGCTGGCAACCGAACTGGGGCCCGGCGGTGACACCGCTGCCGCGGAGACGGGTTCGGTCGGCCGGTTCATCGACAGCGCGGCCGCGGCGATGGACGGTAACGGCGACAAGCTGCGCCAGACACTGGAGCAACTGTCGGGGGTGGGCCGGATCCTGGCCGACGGCGGCGGCAACATCGTCGACACGATCACCAACCTGCAGACCTTCGTGACCGCGCTGCGCGACAGCAACCAGCAGATCGTGCAGTTCCAGAACAGGTTCGCCACGTTGACCAGCGTGGTCAACGACAGCAGGTCGGAACTGGATGCGGCGCTGACCGACCTGTCCGAGGTCGTGCGCGAGACAACCCGTTTCGTGCGCGACACCCGGGACAAGACCTCTGAGCAGATCCAGCGGCTGGCCAACGTCGCACAGAACCTCGCCGAGCACCGCATGGAGCTGGAGAACGTCCTGCACATCGCGCCGCACTCGATTGCCAACTCGGTCAACATGTTCGACCCGCGCACCGGGGCGGCGAGCGGAGTGTTCGTGTTGAACAACATGGCCAACCCGGATTGGTTCATCTGCGGCATGATCGGTGCCCTGCAGAACGTCACCGCCCCGACCACCTCCACGCTGTGTTCCCAGTACCTCGGCCCCGGGTTACGTCTCGCGAACTTCAACAACCTGCCGTTTCCGTTCAGCTTCCTGTTGAGCTCCAATCCACCGCCGTACATGTTGCGCTACAGCGAGCCGGGCCTGATGCCAGGAGCGGACGGCCCGCCGCCGGGACCGCCGGATCTGCCACCCGCCGTCTCGGCGTACACCGGCGCCGGCGACGTGCCCCCACCGCCCGGCTACGGACCGGTCCCCGGCCCGCCGCCACTGCCGCCCGCCGGACCGCCGACGCTGCAGGACATCCTGCTGCCAGCCGAGCGGTCGCCGGCCCCCGGCGCGGTGTCTGCGCCGGACGACGGGACACCACCGTGATCGGTATGCGCGTGGGACGGCGGATGTTGGCGGCCGGCTTGACCGTGGCCATGACCGCCACCGGCTGCGCGTTTGACGGGGTGAACTCCCTACCGCTGCCCGGTGCGGTGGGGCGCGGGCCCGACGCGCAGGTGTATCACGTCGAACTCGCCAATGTCGGGACACTGGAGTCCAATTCACCGGTGATGATCGACGACGTCGTGGTCGGCAGCGTCGGCGCGATGAGGTTGCACGGCTGGCATGTCGACCTCGAGGTGTCGTTGCAACCGGATGTCGTAGTGCCGGCCAACGCGGTGGCGACGGTCGGGCAGACCAGCCTGTTGGGCTCGATGCACGTCGCGCTGGATCCACCGCCCGGTGAAGCCCCGAGCGGGCGGCTGTCGCCCGGCGCGACAATCGGTTTGACCGCCTCGTCGACCTACCCGTCGACCGAACAGACGTTGTCCGCGCTGGCGGCCGTCGTCAACGGCGGCGGGCTCGGCCAGATCGGCGACATCATCGGCAATTTCAACGCCGCACTGTCGGGCCGCAAAGATGTGGTGCGAGATTTGATCACCCGGCTCGACACGTTCGTCGGGACCCTGTACGAACAGCGCGACAACATCATCGCGATTATCGAGGAACTGAACCGGTTCTCCGAGCGGCTCGGCAGCCAGCAGGAAGTGCTCACCCGGGCGCTGAACAAGATTCCGCCGGCCCTGGACGTCCTGCTGCGGGAACGGCCGAAGATCACCACGGCGCTGGCGCGGCTCGGGGAGTTCAGCGACACCGTCTCCGGGCTCGTGAACGACACGCACGCCGATCTGGTGAAGAACCTGCAGAATCTCGAGCCGACTTTGCGTGCGCTGGCCGACGTCGGACCGGAGATCGACAGCGCGCTGGCCTACCTGCCGACGTTCCCCCTGACCCAGAACATCATCGACCGCGGTGTGCGCGGTGACTACATGAACCTGTTCGTGACGGTGGATCTCACGAATTCCCGCATCAAGCGGGGCCTGCTGCTCGGAACCCGGCTGGGACAGGACCGGGCGTCGTTGATCCCCGCACCGGGTGATCCCGGCTACGACGCCTACTACACGAAGTTCCCGCTGGGCGTCGGTACCTCACCGCCGTTCGGACCGATCCCGAATGCGGCTCCGGCGCCGTGGGAACCCGGGGGCGGTGGCTGATGCTGTCGCGGTTGGTCCGGATTCAGTTGGTGATCTTCACGATCGCCTCGATCGTCGGCGTGCTGGTGATGGTGTTCACGTACATGCAGGTGCCTACGCTGCTGGGTGTCGGGCGGCTCACGGTGAAGCTGGAGCTGCCCGCCTCGGGCGGTCTGTACCGCTTCGCCAACGTCACCTATCGAGGGGTACAGATCGGCAAGGTGACGGCGATGGACGTGTCACGCACCCATGCCACCGCAACCCTATCGCTGGACACCTCACCGAAGATCCCCGCCGATCTGGTGGTCGAGGTGCGCAGCGTGTCCGCGGTCGGCGAGCAGTACGTCGAACTGCTGCCGCGCACCGACTCGCCGCCGTATCTGCAGGACGGGTCGGTCATCGCGATGGCTGACACCAGAATTCCGCAACAGGTCAGTCCGATGCTCGATCAGGTCAGCGCCCTGCTCAACAGCATCCCGAAGGACAGCCTGAGCGGTTTGATCGACGAATCGTTCACCGCGTTCGGCGAGACGGGCTACGAATTGGGTTCGCTGGTCGACAGCTCGTCGCGGATCTCGAGCGATCTGAACTCGGTGGCGCAGCGGTCGGCCACCCTGGTTGAAGACACGCGGCCCCTGCTGGTTTCGCAGGCGCAGACCACCGACGCGTTGGAGTTGTGGGCGCGCAGCCTGGCGGGCATCACCGGCCAGGTGGTGACCAACGACCCGCAGATACGCACGCTGTTGCAGCGCGGACCCGAGGCGGCCAAGGAGGTCTCACAGTTGCTCAACCAGGTCAAGCCGACCCTGCCGGTGCTGCTGGCCAACCTCACCACCTTCGGCCAGGTCGCGGTGACCTACCGGCCCTCCCTCGAACAGGTTCTGGTGTTGCTACCACCGTTTGTGGCCAACACGTTGGCCTCGTCGCCGGAGAACAACCCGACGGGTATCCCGTTGGGCGACTTCCGCATCCAGATCGCCGACCCCAATCCGTGTACGGTCGGGTTCCTGCCGCCGTCGTCCTGGCGCAGCCCCGCAGACACCACCACGCTCGACACCCCGGACGGCATCTACTGCAAGCTGCCCCAGGACTCGCCGATCGTGGTCCGGGGAGCCCGCAATGCGCCGTGCATGGGCGTGCCCGGTAAGCGCGCACCCACGGTCGAGATCTGTTACAGCGACGAGCCCTATCGACCGCTCGCGATGCGCGAGCACAGCCTCGGCCCGGCGCCGATCGATCCGAACCTGATCGCGCAGGGGGTGCCGCCCGATGACCGGGTGAGCTTTCAGGAGAACATTCACGCTCCGATCGAGGGCACCCCGCCGCCGCAGGGCCCACCGCCGGCAGCCGCTGTTCCTGCGACACCAAACTCCTTGGATGCCAAGGATTCCACGCCGGGACCGTCGGTGGCGATTGCACATTACGACCCGCAGACCGGCCAGTTCGCCACCCCGGACGGCACGGTCGGCCACCAGACCGACCTCGTCGACCCGCCGAAGAACTGGCAAGACCTGGTGTTCAAGGGGCAACGATGATGCGGGTTCGGATGGTGGCGAGCGTGGCGGCAGCGGTGATGCTGTGGTCCGCCGGTACGGCGGCCCCCGCACAGGCCCATGACGAGGTGGCGCTCAACGGCACCTACGCCGCGTTCTCCGACGGCCGGTGGGCGAAGACGAATGACTCCCGCCACGACGAGAAGAGCGTGCACCAGAGGTGGACCATCACGTCGACGTGCACGACCTACCAGGATTGCACCGGCCGGGTGGTCAGCGACCACGGCTGGAGCGGAGATCTGGTCTACCTGAGCGGGCGTTGGAAAGTCACTCACACCATCGAGAACTGGGAGCCGTGCATCGACGGCACGGCATACCCGGGGCGGCAATCCTTCATCTTCTGGGTGGGTTACCCCGCGGTGCCCGGTCAGTACGGGGGGTGGGACAGGACCGAAGGGCCAAGTGGCGCGTGTGGTTTCAACAAGGTTCTCGACATCGAGATGCCGTTCACGCTCACCCGCGTGGATTGAACGCGTGCTGCGGAATCGTCAACGGCAGGTCGACCGCGCTGAGTAGCCCCGGTTGTGCGGCAACGACATACGGTACCGCGTTGACCACCCGCATCGCGGTGGCGACCATGGCGCCCGCGCCGGAGGTCATGTGCTCGATGGCGGCCTTCTTGCGGTCACGGATGGTGGGTGTGAGCGTGCACTCGATATCGGGTTGGCCGGTGATCACCACACGGTAGGAGAGGTCGCCGTTGCCCTGCGGCCAGTCGGGGGCCACGTCGGGTGCGAGCCTGGTGACGTGTTCGATGACGATCGCCTCCACCCCGTCGACCACGCCGATGGCCTGCATCCGCAGGGCACCGCAGGTGCCTGCCTCGACGGTGCCCATCGCGACCTGCAGCGTGCGGTTGGTCACCTGTCGATCGAACTTCTCCCGCACCTCGGTCACCTCGACGCCGAGCGCGTCGGCCATCATGCGGATTTGTCCCTGCCACTCGCCTGCGATTGCACCGGGGATCGCGATCCACGGGTCGTAGTCGAGGGGCCGGCCGAAACCCATTGCGTCGCTCATGATGTCGGCCACCCCGTAGTCGTCGTACAGGGCGATCTCGTTGGCGTAGATCTTCTCGATCTGACTGGACTGCGTCGACAACACGAGCGGCAGGTAGTCGGCGGCGAAGCCCGGCTCGATACCCGAGGCGTACAGCGAGACCTGGCCTTCCTTCGCCGCGGCGGTGAGTTGATCGCGCCACTCGGCCGGTTCGTAGGCATGCGGGTTGACCAGGCGGGTGGTGCTGGTCGTCACGACGTTGATGCCCGCGGCCAGCAGTTTCACGTAGTCCGGGATCGCCAGCGCGTCACGCTCGGGTCCGCTGGCCGCATAGATGACGCAGTCGGGCTTGAGCGCGATCAACGCGTCGGCGTCGGTGGTGGCTTTGAGCCCGATCGGATCGCCGTTGGTGAGTTCGCCGGCGTCCTTGCCGTCCTTGTCGGGGGAGTGCACCCACACGCCCACGAGCTCCAGATTGGGCCGCCGCTCGATGGCGCGGATGGCGATCGCGCCGATTCCGCCCGTCGACCAAACCACCACGCGGTACGTACCGTCTGTCATCACCCCTCCTTCTCGGGAGCGCCCAGGAGACTGCTTGGTACGAATATAGGCGTCGAGAATAGTATTCACTATTAAATCGGAAAGCAGAACAAAATTTAGGTTATAGTCGGTCGGCGTGACCACCTGCCGGACGCGGCGCTGATGTTCACGCTGCGGTGCGACATGCGGGCACCCGAGGGTGGCGCAGCCACCACGGACCTCTACGCGACCGTCATCGACGAGGCCGCCGCATACATCCGTGCGGGCCGGCCGCTGCCATTGCTTCCGCTGTGCGGCGGCGTCCCGTGGTCGCGTGCGAACGTGTATGAACGACAGGAGGACTCGTGACATCACCGCTGCGAACCGTGGTCTGGTCCACCGGAGGTGTCGGATCGATTGCGATCGACGCGATCCGGCGCAGACCCGATCTCGACCTCGTCGGGGTATGGGTGCACTCCGAGGAGAAAATCGGCAGGGACGCCGGGGAGTTGGCCGGCGGGAGCCCGATCGGGGTGGCCGCGACCAACGACGCCGATGCGCTCATCGCCATGCGGCCCGACTGTGTCGTGTACGCCGCCAGCGGGCCGGAACGCGACGCCGGCGCGGTGCCGGACTACCTCAAGCTGCTCGAAGCCGGGATCAACGTGGTATCGACGACGTCGACGACCCTGATCTATCCGCCCGCGTACTACTCGCCCGACTGGCGCGACCAGTTGGAGAAGGCGGCCAGGGCGGGCAATGCCTCGTTCTACGCCTCCGGCATCTTCCCCGGGTTCGGCTCCGACCAGCTCGCGCTGTTGCTCGCGACCCAGTCGAAGACGATCCGGTGTCTGAAGGTCACCGAGGTCGCACTCAACGACCATTATCCGGTGGCCGACGTGATGATGAACGGGATGGGCTTCGGCCATCCGCTCGATTTCGAACCGCTGATGAAGACGCCGGGGTTCATCGAAATGGCCTGGCGGGCCCCGATTCACCTGATGGCAGCGGGCCTCGGGGTTGAGGTCGAGGAGGTCCGCGGCGCTTTCGACCGGCGGCTCACCGACAGGGACATCGAGGTCGCGTTCGGGACGATCAAAGCCGGCACGTGCGGTGCGGTGAGCACCCGAGCCGCGGGCGTGGTCAACGGCCGGGAGGCCATCGTCGTCGAGCACATCATCCGGATGGCGCGCGACGTGGCGCCGGATTGGCAGGCATCGGAGTTCGACGCCACCTACCGCGTCGACATCGAGGGGGATCCCGACATCCACTGCGCGATGAACATGGGCGCCGCCGAGGGGCACGGCGCGGGCCACGCCGCGATGACCGCCACGGCGATGCGGGTCGTCAATGCCATCCCCTATGTGGTCGACGCGCCTGCCGGCCTGCTGAGCTCGTTGGACCTGCCGAATACGCTGCCGCGCAACGCTTTCGATTGATCGGAGGGTTGTGGTGTTCTCGATTCGGTGCGATATGCGCGCACCTGAGTTCGGCGCCCCGACCACCGACCTCTATGCGGCGGCGATCGCGGCGCGGACCGAGCGGTTGATGCTCAACGTGGCACCTGCTCCACGATACCCAGATGTATGCCAGGTGCAATCCCGGAAACGAAGCCTCGGCCGGAATCTCGGCCGCTGCTCAATCTTTCGCCGCTGTGTGGCGGCATACCGCCCCGACGTCGCGTGGCCGTACCGCAAGCGCGTCGGTGAACTGACGACTACCAGAGGGAGTAACCAATGACCGGCGCGAGCACCGTCGACCTGTACTACGACCCCTTCGATTTCGCCATCGATGACGATCCGTATCCGGTCTGGAAGCGGATGCGCGACGAGGCGCCGCTCTATTACAACGAGAAGTACAACTTCTACGCGCTGAGCCGCTACGACGACGTCGCCCAGGGGCTGCACGACTGGGACACCTACCGCTCGGGCAAGGGCACCACCATGGACATCATCATGAGTGGCGTCGAGGTGCCGCCGGGGGTGATCCTGTTCGAGGACCCGCCACTGCACGACATCCATCGTCGGGTGCTGTCGAGGGTGTTCACGCCGCGCCGGATGGACGCCATCGAACCGCTGACCCGCGGATTCTGTGTCCGAGCGCTCGACGCGCTCGCCGGGGCAACCAGTTTCGACGTGATCGGTGATTTCGGCGCGCTGATTCCGATGCGGACCATCGGTTACCTGCTGGGCATCCCCGAGGAGGGCCAGCAGCAGATCCGCGACAACACCGATGCTTCGATCGGGCTGAAAGAGGGAAGCTTTCGGGCGGTATCGCAAGCCGCGTTCGAGAACGCCTATCAGCTGTTCGCCGACTACATCGAATGGCGGGCTGAAAACCCGTCAGACGATCTGATGACCCAGTTGCTCACCGCCGAGGTCGAAGAGGACGGCGAGCTGCGACCCCTGTCGCGTATCGAAGTGCTGACCTACACCAGCATGATCGCCGGCGCCGGCAACGAGACCACCACACGGCTGATCGGTTTCATCGCGCAGATGCTCGCCGAGCATCCCGATCAGCGCCGCGAACTCGTCGAGGATTTCTCGTTGATTCCCCGGGCGATCGAGGAGGTGCTGCGCTACCAGGCGCCGTCGCCCGTGCAGGCCCGCTATGTCGCGCGTGACACCGAGAGCTATGGGCAGAAGATCCCCGAGGGTTCGGTGATGTTGTTGCTCAACGGCTCTGCCAACCGAGACGAGCGGCGCTACCCCGACGGTGAGAGTTTCGACATCCATCGCACCGGAGCACACCTGTCGTTCGGCCAGGGCCTGCACTTCTGCCTCGGCTCGTCGCTGGCCCGGATGCAGGCCAGGGTCGCACTCGAGGAGATGCTGAGGCGCTGGCCGGAGTGGGAGGTCGACTACGACAACGCCGCCATGGCGCACACGTCGAGCGTACGAGGGTGGGGCAAGCTGCCCATCACGGTCGGCTAACGCGCAGTGACCCCGCGCAACAGCGTGTCGCGGACATGGATCTGGGATGCGCGGGTGCCGAGATCTCGCAGAAGGTTCTCCGGGATCCACGAGACGCCGATGACGATGCGGGCCAGCATCTCGTTGGACGGACCGTCGATGGTGATCTCACCTGACCGAACCCCCGCGGCGAGTAGGGCTTTCATCTGTCTGACGCGTTTGGTGAACAGCCACGCGATGTTGGGGGTGTCGGGTGGCGACTGCCGCATCCACGCGAGCTGGATCCGGAACTCGTCGCCGAAGTGGGCGAGGGCATTGGTGTGGATCCAACTCAACGCATCCAGCTTCTCGATCGCCGACGCGTCGGACCGCAGCACGCTGGTCCAGCCCACCTCGGCCACCTTCTCGCCGAACGACTGCATGATCGACGCCAACAGCTCCTCTTTCGAGCCGATCAAGCGGTACACCGTTCCGGTACCCAGGCCCGCCGCCGAGGCGATATCGCGGATCGTGGTGACCTCGTAGCCTTTTCGGCCGAACTCGGTGCGTGCGACCGCGCGTACGTGTGCGGCCTTGTCGTTCGGTGCGGACTCTTTCTCTTCGATCCACGACTTCACGGCGTCGTCGGCGGCGATGAACGCCGCAGAGCGATCGAGGTCGGCATCGCTGGGCGGGACAGTCGCCAGTCCCTCCAGCAGGATTCGGCACAACAGGGCCGCGGCCTTGTCGGCACCCGCACTGTGCCTGATGACGTCGAGGCCGACCTGTCGCATCGACTGGACGATCCGGTCGGCAAGGATCGGCAGATCGACGTCGGGCCGCAGATATCCGTTCCAGCGGGCGGCCCGCAGCGTCTGCACCATCGCTTCGAGGATCGCCGCCGGGCGCTGCTGGGCCAGCGCAGCGAGTTCGGGGTTGGAGGTCGGCGCCTCGTAGAACGTCATCTGCAGCGCCGCGCTGTGTGTCACGGCGCACTGGGCGATCGCCGCGCCCAACTCCACGATCCGGTCGAAGGCCGACAGCGAGGTCGGATCGTCGAGGCGGTTGAGGGCTTCTTCGGCGATGCGGTCGAGATCCTCGTGGTAACGCCGAAGCAACTCGACGAGGATCGCTTCCTTGGACTCGAAATGGTGGTAGAGGCTGCCTGGCAGAATGCCGGCGGCATCGGCGATCTCCTGAAGCGACGTCCGCAGACCGGACGTGGCGATCAGCGACGCCGCCGTCTGCAGAATCTCCGTCCGTCGGGTGCCGTCGTCGTATGAATGGCCTGCATGCGCCGCGAGGTCGGCCTTCGACGTCACGCGAGGACGCCCCACGACACCTCCATTCGCCGCTCCCGTCGACCGGTTTGGTCGAGCCGACCCAAAGTTTGGTCAAGGTTACCAGAACAGGCCCCCCGCACGGCGCCGCGCAAACCCGCGAATGCGCCGGTAGACGGGCTGCTCAACGCCGTCACGGGCCGGTGGGGGCGCGGCTGACGGTCAGTGGGCGATCGTAGGAGGTGTCGGTGTGGTCATGGGCGACGGTCATGATGTCGGCCAGAAACCCCATGGTCTCGTCGGTGATCAGCGACGTCGACTCGGTGTGCCACTCGACGATGCACACCCTCGCCGCGATCGCCCAGCGGTCGTCGCGTCGCTCCAGCCGGTCGACGTAGCGGCCCCCGTTGATGGTCAGGTGATTGGGCGGCTCGCGGTCCGTTCCGACGAACAGATAGTAGGTTTCGGCGTGCGCCTGATCGCCCGCGATCTCGGCGGTGTGGTTCAACAGGTAGTGCTGATGGCGGGTCTGCGTCCGGTGGTAGGCAAACGCCCAGTCGATGAACTCGTCGACGGGGCCCACGAAACCGATGTGCTCGTCGACCGCGTCGTCGTGGTAGGCCGAGCGCACCAGGTCGCGGTCGCGTCGATCCATCCCGCGCGCGTAGCGCTGCATGCAGTCGAGGATGTCCGCGCGATCGCAGAGCTCCCGCAGTCTGGGGTTCACAACGACGGCCCCTCCCAGGTGTCCACGGCGACGACTTCGGCGATCGGCCGCCGCTCCGCCGGACGGAACGTGACGCCTGGCCGCAGGCGGGCGACCGGCAGCAGACAGCCCTGGACGTAACCCTCGGGAATGGCGAGCATCTCCCGGACCGCCTCCTCGTGAGCCAGGTGCAGAGTCGTCACGCACGTGCCGTAGCCACGGGTGTGCAGGGCCAGCGCGAAGTTCCACACGGCCGGAAAGATCGAGCCGTACAGCGTTGCCTGAAAGAAGGACTCGTCACCGTCCACCCGGGGGAGATACGGTTCATAGCAGGGGATTACGAGCAGCGGAACCTTTGCCATGTTCTCGACCAGCCATTCGGTCGACGACATGATCCTTCGGCCGGGCATGTCGGGGGGCAGCAGGTCGGCGATCAGTTGGCCACCGACCCTCTGCAGGTAGGCGTCGCGGTACAGCGACGCCAAGCGGCCCCGCAACTCCTCGTCGGCCACGACGATCCAACGCCAGCTCTGTTGATTGGATCCGTTGGCGGCCTGCATCCCGATCCGCAGGCAGTCCTCGACGGCGCGCCGATCCACCGGCGCGTCGAGGTCGAGTGACCTTCGCGCCGACCGGGTTGACGTCAGGAGCTGGTCGATGTCCATGTCGATGTTCATGGCGCGCTCCTTGTGCTTGGCGGTCGGGCCGACCATAATCCGGAACAGATTTTTGGTCAACGATGCCAACGGCACCTCAAGGAGCGAGATGTCCTACGAAAGTACCGCCGAACCGATCAAGATCGGCTACCTCATGGACGTTCTTCTATTCGACGACTACCCGCAGGAGCGGCGCGACGACCTGACGATTCCGTTCGACATCGTCTTCGCCGACGGGCTCGAGCAGGGGTTGATCGACCGACCCGTCGAGATCGTCTACCGCGAGGTCGAGGGGCTGCCCAAGGGGTCGGTCAAGAAGGTCATCGACGCCTACGGGGAACTGGTCGACGAAGGCTGCCTGGCGGTCTTCGGCCCGCACATCGGTGACAACGCCGTGGCCATCCGCGACGACATCGTCGATCGGTTCAAGGTGCCCGCCCTCAGCGTCACTGGATCCGATGACGCGCTGAGCGAATGGTTCTTCGCCTTTCCGATGGGCTCGCACCATGACGAGCCGATCTTCTGGTCCGACCTGCTGGCCAAGGGCGGACATACCGACGTCGGGGTGCTCGTCGAGCAGTCGCTGGTGGGGGAGGCCTACCTGAAAAACTTCCGGAAAGCCTGTCAGCGCAAAGGCATCCGGATCGTCGCCGAGGCCTCCATCGCGCAGACGGCCCGTGATGTCACCGAAGCCGTACGGACCCTGTACGACGCGAAGGCCCAGGCGATCGTGCACTGCGGGTTCGGCTTCGGCATCGTTCTGGTCAACCCTGCGCTGGCTGAACTCGACTGGGATCCACCGCGGTTCGCGGGCACCGCGTGGCAGAACGCCTGGATCAACCCCGCGATGTGGAGCGCGTTCACGGGATGGACCGGCGTCGACCAGTACGACGAGACCAACAAGGTGGGCCAGCAGTTCCTCGACCGGTTCCAGCAGCACTGCGGTAGACGCCCGGAATAGTGTGTGCCCGTGGTCAACTGCGATGTCGCCCGCACCCTTTTGCGCGCGCTGACCGATGCGCATCCGCTGAGCCCGCGGGGAGTCAAGGAGGCGCTCGAGCGGGTCAAGATGCTGCCCGCCGCCTCAGGGGCTCCCGGCACCCGGGTGTCGTTCGGCAACTGGACCAGGCGGGGATGGATGGGCGCCGGCTACCTGGTGGCGCGCCGACTCGACGCCGACGGCGTCAACTCCCACTTGGTGGACCGCTTCGGCGAAGAGTGACGCTCATCCGGTGACACCGAGGCGCCGGGCGACCGCGAACACCTCGTCGTAGATCGACCCGGGGATCGTGAACGGCTGCGTGGCCACCACTTCCGCGAGGTGCGCGGCGATATCGTCGGCAGTCGGATCGCCATCCGGATCGCCACTGCGCGGCGCCAGCCAGCCGTCGCTGAGGCCGACGAACACGCGGGCGAATCGACCCGCACACGCCGAGAAGTTTTGGTGGCTGAAGTCGCAGTCCCGGCTGGCCAGAAACACCACGATCGGCGCCACCAGTTCGGGGCGGATCGCGGCGAAAAAGCCGTTCTCCTCGAGGACCTTCGGATCACCCAGCGTCTCGGTGACCATCCGGGACAGCCCGAACGGCAACACGGTGTTGGCCCGGATTCCGTGCGGATCGCCCTCGAGCGCAATCACGTTGGTCAAGCCGACAATGCCGGTCTTGGCGGCGGCGTAGTGCGCCTCCAGATGCTGGCCGAACATCCCCGCCGACGAGGCGATGAACACGAAGCGGCCGTATCCCTGCGCCCTCATCACCCGGTAGGCGGGCTGGGCTAGGTAGAACGCACCGTCGAGGTGGACCGAGAGCATGCGTCGCCAGTCTTCGGGTGTCAGCTCGTCGAACGGGATCGCGCTGAAGATCCCGGCATTGCTGATCACCGCGTCGAGCCGGCCGAACGCGTCGACGGCGGTCCGCACGACGGCCTCGCCGCCTGCGGGGCTGTCCACCGAGACGTAGGACGCGACGGCCACACCGCCGGAGGCCGTGATCTCGTCGACGACCCGGTCGGCGACCGCGGTGTCCTCCCCGTCGCCGCCCATGCTCCCGCCGAGGTCGTTGACCACGACGGACGCACCGCGCCTTGCCAACTCGAGCGCGTAGACGCGCCCGAGACCGCGTCCGGCGCCCGTCACCAAGGCGACCTGGCCGGTGAAATCGATCATCGCCCCTCCGGTCATTGACTGCGGTGCTGCCGGACTTTACGTTGGAACAGATATTTGGTCAACGAGCGAGGTGGCGTGGACGACAGCGCAGTCAGCGAGGACGCCGGTAACCCCAAACGCCTGGCGCTGCTGGCCTCCGCGCTCGCCAACCGCACGGTGGCCGTCGCGCCGACAGCCCCGGGTGAGGCGGCCTGGACCGACGGCATCACGGTGTACATCGACCCAACGGCGAGTGCGCCCAGCCAACTCCAGTCGGTCGCGGTGCAGGCGTCGCTGCTGGCCAGCGGAGGTCTGGAGCCCGACGTGGTGCGCAGGCTCACCCGGCGCCCCGCGCTGGCCCGGCGATATCTCGCGGTCGAAGGCCAGCGGGCACTGTCGACGAACGACGACCTGCTGCCGTTCGGTGTTCGTTGCCTGCTTGACCTCGACATGGCGGCGCGGGCCGATTCGGCGGTCGGGTCGCTGAAGGTCGCTGGAGCCGAGCGCGACATCGCTGACCCGCCCCCTGGCTTCGGTGTGATCAGGGCACAAAAACTGTTGGCGGCGCGTTCCGCCGTCGCACGGGCGGAATCGGTGAGCGGGCACGTCCCGCGCCGCGAGACCAACAAGGTGATAGCCGACCTCGATGACGACAGCGCCGAAGACGTGATCGACCCCTTCTCGAGCCCTGTCGGCGGTGGAGGGGCCCTCGGCAAGCTCCTGAAGCGGATGACGCGCAGTGTGCGCAAACTATCCGACGGTGGCACACCGGGTGTAGATTCGCCAACCCACCGCTCTCGCAAGGGTATTCGTGGATCCGGCGCGGTTACCTCCACGGCAGCCGGCCCCGTGGACGCCGACAGCGGGCAGGGTTCCGGGGATGAGGGCCACACATATCCGGAGTGGGACTTCGGCCGACGCTGCTACCGGCCGGACTGGTGCACGGTGCAGGAAATCGATCCCCCGATCGAAAAGGGGCCCGTGCTGGCACGGCCCGACGTGCATGCGCTGAGGCGACCCCTGACCCGGCTCGGCATCGGACTGGACCGATGCCACCGGCAGACCCAGGGCGACGATATCGACGTTGACGCCGCGGTGGAAGCGCGCGTGGAAACACTGGCGGGTTCGACGCCCGACGAGGCCGTATACCTCGACAGCTTGCGCAGACGTCGTGATCTGGCGGTGCTGATCCTGCTCGACGTCTCGGGTTCCGCCTCGGAGGCGGGAACTTTCGGGCAGACCGTGCACGAGCAGCAGCGCGCGGCCGCCGCGGCGCTGACGATTGCGCTACACGAACTCGGAGACCGCGTGGCGCTGTACGCGTTCCAGTCGCAGGGGCGTTCGGCCGTGCACCTGGTCCCGGTCAAGCGGTTCGACGACCATTTCGACACGATGGTGATGCGGCGCCTGAGCAGTCTGACCCCGGGCGCATACTCACGGCTCGGCGCGGCCATCCGGCACGGCACGGCGGTGATGACAGAGAAGGCGGGCACCTCGCGCCGCTTGCTGGTCGTGCTGTCCGACGGTTTGGCCTACGACCACGGCTACGAACGGCAGTACGGGGCGGCCGACGTACGACGGGCGTTGGGGGAGGCCCGGCGGGAGGGCATCGGCTGCCTGTGCTTGACGATTGGCGCTGCCACCGACTCCGGTGAACTGGCCAGAGTGTTCGGCAGTGCCGCGCATGCGTCCATCCCCAAACCCACGCAGCTGGCCGACGTGATCGGCCCGTTGTTCCGCGCGGCGTTGCGCACTGCCGACCTGCGTCGGCGTGTCGGTAGCCGGAAAAGCTTGAACCAAACATCTGTTCCGCGTTAGGGTCCGTAGAACCCGAGGAAGAGCGAAGGGAAAGCATGCAGGTGAAGCCGCCGCGCCCGTACTACGTGCCCGTCGCAAACGAGGAACAGGTGTTCAAGGCGGCCTACCGGCAGGGTCTCTCGATTGCGCTGAAGGGTCCGACCGGATGCGGTAAGACGCGCTTCGTCGAGGCGATGGCACACGATCTGGACCGTCCATTGGTCACCGTCTCCTGTCACGACGACCTGACCACCGCCGATCTCGTCGGCCGGTTCCTTCTGCGTGGCGGCGACACCGAGTGGGTGGACGGGCCACTGACCCGTGCCGTCCGCGACGGCGCGATCTGCTATCTGGACGAAGTCGTCGAGGCCCGCCAGGACACCACCGTCGTGCTGCATCCGCTGGCAGATCACCGGCGGCAACTGCCGATCGAGCGACTGGGCGTCACGCTGGACGCGGCGCCGGGTTTCTGCCTGGTCGTGTCGTACAACCCGGGATATCAAAGTGTGCTCAAGGATCTCAAAGACTCGACGCGCCAACGGATGGTCGCAATCGAATTCGGCTTTCCGACACACGACGTGGAAGAGAAGATCGTCGCCAACGAAGCGGCGATCGACCATGACCGCGCCGCCGAACTCGTGCGGCTCGGACAGGCGATCCGGCGGTTGGAGACCGGGGGACTCCGCGAAGTCGCCTCCACCCGAGTGCTGATCGCGGCGGGCCGGCTGATCGCCGAGGGGCTGACCCCGCGGGACGCGGCGCGGGCTGCGATCGCCGGTCCGCTCACCGATGACTCGACGGTGACCCGTGGCTTGATCGAGATGATCGACGCCTACCTGCTCGACCGGTCGCCGAACGATTGACCCTGCTCGCCACCCTCGCTAGGGTCTGAACAAATATTAGGTCTAGCCCATCCACGGAGGTTGCATGTCCTACGAGAGCACCGCGGAACCGATCAAGTTCGGGTACCTCATGGATTTCAAGCTGCCCGACCTGTATCCGCAGGAGATGAAGGAAGACCTGTCCAATCCCTTCGAGCTGATATTTGCCGACGCGGTGGAGAACGGCGAGATCGACCGGCCGATCCAGATCATCTACAAGGAGGTCGAGGGTCTTCCCAAGGGGTCGGTCAAGGCGGTGATCGACGCGTACGGCGAGCTCGTCGACGAGGGCTGTCTCGCGGTGTTCGGGCCGCACATCACCGATAACTGCGTGCCGACCCGCGAGGCCATCGAGGAGCGGTTCCGCGTTCCCGCGCTCAGCGTCACCGGCAGTGACGCCTGGTTGGGGGAGTGGACGTTTTCCTTTCCGCAGGGGTCGTTGACCGACGAGCCGATCTTCTGGGCGGACCTGTTGGCCAAGGGCGGCCACACCGAGGTGGGTGTCCTCATGGAGCAGTCCCTGGTGGGCGAGACGTATGTGAAGAACTTCCGAACTGCCTGTCGACGCAAGGGGATTCGGATCGTCGCCGAGGCGGCGATCGCGCAGACGGCACAGGACGTCTCGGCTGCGGTGCGCACCCTGTACGAAGCCAAGGCGCAGGCCGTCGTGCACGCCGGCTTCGGCTTCGGCATCGTCTTCGTCAACCCCGCCCTGGAAGAGCTCGGTTGGGATCCACCCAGGTTCACCAGCACCGCCTTCCAGAACGCGTGGATCAACCCGATCATGTGGAACGCGTTTATGGGATGGACCGGTGTCGACCAGTACGACGAGGGCAACCCCGTCGGCCAGCGGTTCCTCGACAAGTACCAGCAGAAGTTCGGCCGTCGGCCGGAATACTGTGTGCCCGTGGTGAACTGCGATGTCGCCACGGCACTGCTACGTGCGTGCACCGATGCGCACCCGCTGAGCCCGCGTGGGGTCAAGGAGGCGCTGGAACGCGTCAAGATGATGCCCGCCGCCGCGGGAGCACCGGGCACCCGTGTCTCCTTCGGCAACTGGACCCGCCGGGCCTGGATGGGTGCCGGATATCTGGTGGCCCGACGACTGGACGCCGACGGAGTCACCTCCCATCTCGTCGACCGCTTCGGTGAGGAGTAACCGATGACCACTGAAACCCCGAAGGCCGATGCCGCACCGACGGCGGCCGTCGAGCCGCCGAAGCGTTCCTGGCTCGGGCCGACGATCTCGGTGGCCGCACTTCTGGCCATCGCCGTGTTCTTCGGTGTCAACACCCGCAAGGGGCCGGGTTCCCCGCGGATAGCCAACCCGGACGTCGAGGGCGCGCCACGGCCGGTGGAGGTGCTGTTCGGGTGGAGCACGTCGACCTGGGTGGTGATCCTCGAGACCTTCACCGTCATCACGATGGCCGTCATCATCATCCTGTGGGTGGTGCACTGGCGGCGCAACCCACACAACCCCACGCTGTTGATGGCTTTGGTGACGTCGCTGATCGTGTGGCAGGACCCGATCATGAACTGGTCACCGTTCGCGGTCTACAACCCGGAACTGGCGCACCTGCCCGAGGACTGGCCACTGGTGTCGCTGTCACCGACGGTGGAGCCGTTCGTGGTTCTCGGCTACGTGATGTTCTACCTCGGACCGTACTTCCCGGCCGTCTGGATCCTTCGAAAACTGCAGGCGCGCAGACCCGTTGATTCATTCGTGTGGCGTCACCCGCTGATCAGCCTGGCGGCCATCATCTTCCCGATCGGCGTGGTCGTCGACGCGGCGCTCGAGATCACCTTGGTGCGCACCGGCATGTACATCTATTCGCAGGTGCCGCCGTGGGCGTCGGTGTTCACCGGAGATACCTATCAGTTCCCGCTGATCTGGGAAGTGGTGGCGGTGACGTTCGTGATGATCCCCGCCGGTGTGCTGCTCTACCGCGACGACACCGGTAAATCCGTCGCGGAGAAGCTGGCTCAGCGTGCCCGGATTTTCCCCTCGAAACCCAGACTGGGCACCTTCATTGTGATGTTCGTGATCATCAATATCGCCTACTTCTGTTACGGCGGGCTGTTCGCGATCGTGAAGGCAACCAAGATCTCCACCTCGGTGGCCTGCCCGTGGCCCTATCCGGAAGTGAAGATCTATGACCCGCAAGGCTTCTACGAGGAAAACGGTCAGGAGGGTCCGTACTCCGTGGGGATCATGTCGACCTGGATGAGCGGACAGCCCGACGGGCGACCGGATGTGGAGCTGGGCGCCAAGAGCGACCGGTGCGCACCGGAAGCGCAGAGGTGATGAGCGCTTGACTGAACCGCGCAGCGTCGTCATCACCGGTGCCTCACGGGGCCTCGGCCTGGCATCCGCATCGCAGCTGTACCGGCAGGGCTGGCGGGTGGTGGCGGCCATGCGGTCGGTCGACGCGGGGCTGCAGCGGCTTCGTGAGGCCACGGGAGCGGCACCGGACGATCCGAACCTGATCGGTGTCGCCCTCGACCTCACCGACCCCGCGTCGATCACG
Organism: Mycolicibacterium holsaticum DSM 44478 = JCM 12374; assembly: GCF_019645835.1. NCBI lineage: Bacteria > Bacillati > Actinomycetota > Actinomycetes > Mycobacteriales > Mycobacteriaceae > Mycobacterium > Mycolicibacterium holsaticum. Next base: position 3,463,125 of record NZ_CP080998.1, on the reverse strand, counting down.
GCCGCGGCCAAGTCGATCGAGGAGGCCGTCGGCGCGCCGTATGCACTGGTGCACAACGCCGGAATCTCGGCGGCCGGAATGGTCGAAGAAACCCCGGTGAGCTTGTGGGAGCAGATGTTCGCGACCAACATCTTCGGACCCGTCGCGCTCACCAAGGCGCTGCTGCCCGCCATGCGCGAGGCCGGACGCGGCCGCATCGTTCTGGTGTCGAGCCAGAGTGGGGCACGGGGAATGCCTGCCACCGCACCGTATTCGGCCGTCAAAGGGGCGCTGGAACGCTGGGGCGAGTCGATGGCCGCCGAGGTCGCGCCGTTCGGCATCGGGGTGACGATCCTGGTGACCGGCACCTACGACACCGAGATCATCACCGACGCGGGAACCAACGACTGCCGTGATCTCGACGGTCCGTACGCCCCGCACCATGCCACGATGGACAAGCGCGGGCGTGCGGCGATGCGCATCGCCGCACGATCGCCGGAGAAGTTCGCGGTGGGCCTGGCCAAAGCGCTCGACAGCTCAAAACCGTTCGTCAAACGACCGGTGGGTCCTGACGCACGAATGTTGTTGATCGCCAACCGGATGATGCCCTCGGCCGCGCTGCACCAGATGATCCGGCTGATGATGGGTATCCCGCGTTTCGGCGCACTTGCAAGGGGAAACACAGACCATGGCTGACGTTCGCTTCGAATCCAAGATGATGATCGACGGCAAGCTCGTCGACGGCGAGGCAGGCACCTTCACCAACATCAACCCGGCGACCGAAGAGGTGCTCGGAGAAGTGGCCGACGCGTCGACGGCCGATATGCACCGTGCGATCGACGCTGCACGTCGCGCCTTCGACGAAACCGACTGGTCGACCAACCATGCGTTCCGCCAGCGGTGCCTGTTGCAACTGCAGGAGGCGCTGAAGTCGGAACAGGAAGAGCTGCGTGAGGAACTCATCCTCGAGGTCGGCTGCCCGCGCGCCATCACGCACGGCCCGCAGCTTGACGCGCCGCTGTCCGATGCGTTGCGGTACCCGGCTCGGCTGATCGACGAATACCCCTGGGAGACCTCGCTGGGCGATGCGCTCGTGTCGGTCACCGGGGTCAACACCACCCGCAAAGTCTGGCGTGAGCCCGTCGGCGTGGTCGGGGCGATCGTGCCGTGGAACTTCCCGTTCGAGGTCAGCATCCAGAAGATCGGCCAGGCACTGGGGACCGGCAACACCGTCGTGCTAAAACCCGCACCTAACACGCCGTACAACGCGACTCGGCTGGGTCGGCTGATCGCGGAGAACACTGACATCCCACCGGGTGTCGTCAACGTCGTCACCGCCTCCGATCATTTCGTGGGCGAGGAACTCACCCTGTCACCGAAGGTGGATCTGATCTCGTTCACCGGATCCACCGTCGTCGGTCGACGGATCATGGAGAAGGGCGCGGCGACGATGAAGCGGCTGTTCCTCGAACTCGGTGGCAAGTCGGCGACCATCGTGCTGGAGGACGCGGATTTCGCGCTGGGCTGCATGATGGGCATCGCGCCGTGCATGCACGCCGGCCAGGGCTGCGCCAACCCGACGCGGCTGCTGCTGCCTCGATCCCGCTACGACGAAGGCGTGGAGATCCTCAAGGGCATCTACGAAGGCGTCGCAGCGGGGGACCCGCAGGACCCCGGCACGCTGTGCGGTCCGGTGATCTCCGACAGACAACGCAGCCGCATCCGCGGATACATCCACAAGGGTGTCGAGGAAGGCGCGACGCTGCTGGTCGGCGGCGCCGAGGCGCCCGACGGTATGGACAAGGGCTTCTTCGTCAAGCCAACGCTGTTCGTCGATGTGGACAACTCGATGACGATCGCGCAGGAGGAGATCTTTGGGCCCGTCCTCTCGGTGATTCCGTTCGACGACGAGGATGACGCGGTGCGCATCGCCAACGACAGCCCGTACGGCCTGGCCGGCAACGTCATGGCGGGCACCCTGGACCGTGCTCTTTCGGTGGCCAAACGACTTCGGGCCGGCTTCATCGGCCTGAACGGCACCGCCGGCTACGGCGCCGATACACCGTTCGGCGGATACAAGGCCAGCGGCGTCGGACGCCAGAACGGTGTTGCGGGGTTCGACCAGTACACCGAGATCAAGTCCGTCGCCTACCCGGCCGGCTGAGGAGGACACCGTGCAGCAGCTGTTTGACGACCTCGACGACTTCGGCGAGTTCGACGACTTCGTATCGGGGGATGTGCGCGACCCGTACACCGAACTGGCGAGGTTGCGTCGGGAAGAGCCCATTCAGAAGATCGAGATCCCCGGCATACCAGGGCAAGAGGGTAAGCCGATCGTCATGGTGTATCGCTATGAGGAAGCCCAGCAGATGCTGCGGGACAACGAAACGTTCTCCTCGGCGATCATCATCCAGGCGTTCGGCGATGTGTTCGGCAAGCATGTGATGCTCGGCATGGATGAACCCGAACACGGCAGGCATCGAGCGCTGGTGGCAAAGGCGTTCTCGCAGAAGGCCTTAGCTCGCTGGGAAGACACCTTGGTGACCAAGATCGGTAACTCGATGATCGACCGGTTCGCCGACCGGGGCAGCGCCGATCTGGCCAAGGAGTTCAACTTCCCGTACCCCACGCTGATCATCGCTGGGCTACTCGGCTTGCCTCGAGACGACTATGCGCAGTTTCAGAAGTGGTCCATCTCGCTGCTGTCGTTCACCGTCAACGCCGAGCGCGGCCGCCAAGCCTCCCTGGCGCTGGCCGATTACTTCGCCCCGATCCTCGCTGCGCGCCGGGAAGAACCCCGCGACGACCTCATCAGCGGACTGGCCGCAGCCGAGATCGACGGGGAGAAACTCTCGGACGAGGAGATCTACTCGTTTCTGCGGCTGCTTCTTCCGGCCGGGGTCGAAACCACCTACCGCGCACTGGGAAACCTGTTGTTCGGCTTGCTGAGCAATCCCGAACAGCTCGAGGCCCTTCGAGCCGACCGTTCCTTGATACCGCAGGCGATCGAAGAAGCGGTGCGCTGGGAGCCCCCGCTGAGCATGATCACCCGGGTGGCCAGTCGGGACACCGAACTCGGCGGCGTGCAGATCCCCGAGGGTTCCTCGGTGATGCCGGTGCTGGGCGCGGCCAATCGGCAAGACGAACGTTTCGCGCACCCCGATCAGTTCGACATCTTCCGCGAGGCCAAGGCCAACATCGGCTGGGGCTACGGTGTGCACATCTGCCTCGGCATGCATCTGGCGCGGATGGAGATGCGGGTGGCGCTGAACCTGTTGCTGGACCGGCTGCCGAACCTACGGATGAATCCCGCGGCCGACGACCCCTACATCCGCGGGCAGGTGTTTCGCTCACCGACTTCGGTGCCCGTCGTGTTCGACACCCCAGCCGGTCGATGACCGAACTGCGTTTCGACGGCAAGGTGGTCGTCGTCACGGGAGCCGGCCGGGGCATCGGTCGCAGCCACGCATTGCTGCTGGCTGCCAAGGGGGCTGCAGTCGTCGTCGCCGACAACGGGGCCAGTATCGACGGCACCGCTTGGCGCACTGGGCCCGCCGACGCCGTGGCTGCTGAGATCGCGCAGTCCGGGGGCAGCGCGGTGGCGTGCAGTGCGTCGGTCGCCGACGAAGACGGGGCGAAATCGATCGTCGACACGGCTGTCGACGCCTTCGGCCGCATCGACGCGGTGATCAACAACGCGGGCGTGCACGACCCGGGTCTGTTCGAGACTCTGTCGGTCGAGCGGTTCCGCGCGATGCTTGACGTGCACTTCTTCGGAACGCTTTTTCTGTCGCGGGCCGCATGGCCGCACCTTCGCAACGCGGGCCACGGGCGCATCGTCAACACCGTTTCGGAGGCCATGCTCGGTGGCATCCCGGAACTGACCAGCTACGGGGCTGCCAAGGGCGCGGTCTTGGGGCTGACGCGCAACCTGGCCACGGAGGGGGTCACCCACGGCATCGGGGTCAACGCACTGGCGCCGCGCGCCTACACGCGCATGTCGGCGTCGCAGGCAAAGCAGTTGGCCGAGCAGTTCGCCCTGTCCGAGGACGCCATGGCCGAGATCAATGCTGGTATGCCGCCTGAACTGTGTTCTCCCGCAGCGGCTTTCCTGGCGCACGAGTCATGCCCGCTCAACGGCGAAGTCCTGATGGCCGGTATGGGCGGTGTCTCGCGCCTGGCGGTCGTGCGCACCCAGGGCATCTGGAAGTCGCCGCTGACCGCCGAGGACATCGCCGACAACCTCGATCAGATCATGAACGTCAACGACGCCTACACCACCGAAGCAACCAGGAGTGTCCTGTGACCGATTTCGAGAACGTCGACTTCTTCACCGACGAAACGCTCGTAACCGACCCGTACCCCTACTTCGACCATCTGCGATCCAAATGCCCTGTGGTGCAAGCGACCCCGTTGAACGTGTTGGCCGTCACCGGATATGAAGAGGCGCTGGCCGTGTACAAGGACTCCAGCTTCTCATCCTGCGTGTCGGTCGCCGGGCCGTTCTCCGGCATGCCTTTCGGCCCGGGTGAGTCCGATGACGTCTCCGAACTGATCGAGCAACACCGCGCGGCCGTACCGATGGCCGAACACATCACCGCGCAGGATCCGCCGTTGCACACCCGGACGCGGGGTTTGTTGAACAAACTCATCACGCCCAAGCGCCTGAAAGAGAACGAAGACTTCATGTGGCGGTTGGCCGACCAGCAACTCGACACCTTCCTGGACAAGGGCAGCTGCGAATTCCTGACCGCGTACGCCAAACCGTTCTCCCTGTTGGTCATCGCCGACCTTCTCGGTGTGCCCGTCGAAGACCATGAAGAGTTCAAAGGGGTCTTCGCGATGGAGACGGTCGGGGAGCTCGGCAAGGACGCGCCGACATCGCACAACCCGCTGGAGTGGCTCAACGACAAGTTCTACTCCTATATCGAGGACCGCAGGCGGTCACCGCGCGAGGACGTGCTGACCGAACTCGCACACGCCAAGTACGAAGACGGGTCGACCCCCGAAATCGAGGACGTGATGAACGTCTCGACGTTCCTGTTCGCCGCCGGTACCGAGACGACGACGAAGCTGGTCAGCTCGGCGGTGCGGTTCATCGCCGACAATTCCGGCTACGAAAAGGAACTCCGCGACGACCGCAGCAAGATCCCGGCTTTCCTCGAAGAGACATTGCGGATGGAAAGCCCGGTCAAATCCCACTTCCGGATGGCGCGCACCACTACGAAGATCGGCGACGTCGACGTGCCCGCCGGCACCATCGTGATGCTGCTGCCCGGCGCGTGCAACCGCGACGCACGGAAGTTCGCCGACCCCCATACGTTCCAAGTGGACCGTCCGAACGTGCGTGAACAAATAGCGTTTGTCCGCGGCATCCATTCGTGCCCGGGTGCACCGCTGGCTCGCGCTGAGGGGCGGATCTCGTTGAACCGGATCCTCGACCGGATGGAGGACATCACGATCTCCGCCGAACAACACGGCCCGCCGGACAACCGCAACTTCACCTTCGAGCCGACGTTCATCATGCGCGGCCTGTCCGAACTGCACATCACGTTCACGCCGACCGCCTAGACCGGCAGAAGAAAAGGAGTACGAGATGACCGGAAAGCTTGCCGGGAAGGTCGCTTTCATCACCGGTGCGGCGCGTGGTCAGGGCCGCGCGCACGCCATCGCGATGGCCAGGGAAGGCGCGGACATCATCGCGGTCGACATCTGCCGCGACATCCCGTCCAATCCCTATCCGCTGGCCACACCGGAGGATCTCACCGAGACCGAACGGTCGATCGAGGAGATCGGCAGACGCGTCATCGCGCGGGTGGCCGATGTCCGGGAGCGCCATGAACTGCGCGAGGCCGTCGAAGTGGGCGTGGCCGATCTCGGCAAGATCGACATCGTCGTGGCCAACGCCGGCATCCTGCCGATGGCGATGGGCAACCCGGATCCTATGGGATTCGTGGACGCCTCGGATGTCGACCTGGTGGGGGTGATGAACACTGTCGCGGTGGCGATCCCGCATCTGCCCGACGGCGCGTCGATCATCGTCACCGGCTCGACCGCCGGCATGATCCGCGGCACCACCACCAGCCCCGACATGGGCCCCGGCGGCGCCGGCTACGGATGGAGTAAGCGCATCGTGATGGAATACGTCGACGAGATGTGTCTTCATCTGGCGCCCAGGATGATTCGCGTCAACGCCATCCACCCGACCAACTGCAACACCCACCTGCTGCAGAACGAGGGTATGTACGGCGTGTTCCGGCCCGACCTCAAGGCCGAAGGTAAGACGCCGACCCGCGAGGACGCCGAACCGTTGTTCACGCTCTTCCAGGCGATGCCGATCCCGTACATCGAACCGGAGGACATGGCCAACCTCGGGGTGTTCCTGGCCAGTGACGACAGCCGGTACATCACCGGACAGCACATCCGCGTCGACGCCGGTTCCCTGCTCAAGTGGCCCAACGGGCCCGGCGGCTAAGGCCGGTGCAGGAACCCGTGCAGGACCGCCTGCACGAGTTCGTCGACGATCGCCTCACGCGGTGGCGGCCGGTTGCCGAAGAAGGTCGAGCGCAGGGCGACCATGCCGACGATCATCGCCACCGTCGAGTGCGCGGGCAGATCGGGTTGGCCCGAACGCATTCCGCGTAGCTGCATCCCCTCGGCGCTGATCTGACCGAGCAGGGTGAGGGCCCGTCTGATATCGGCGATGCCCGCGCTTTCGATCTCGTCGTCGCTGAGCCCGTCGGATGCGACCAGGGTCAGCAGCAGGCCCTGATGTTCGACGAGCACGTCGTAGAGTCGGCCGACGAACTGCCGGCTCAGTTCCTCTTCGGTGACTTTGTCGGGGATGACGGCCTGCCATGTCTTGCCGAAGTCGTCGACGAAGTCTGTGAACGGCAGGACCAGCGCCTCCCGGAACAGGCCCGCCTTCGAGCCGAAGTGGCGAAACAACAGGTATTCGGTGACGCCGGCTGCTTCGGCGATCTCACGGGTCGTCGTCGCGCGGTAGTCGCGGCGGGCGAACAGTTCACGGGCGGCGTCGAGCAGCAGCCTGCGGGCCTCGCCACGCGGACGCCTGACCGCGGTGGTGGGCTGCTTCTTGGCCGAGCGCCGCTGGGACACGGATTCTCACTTTCTGGACCGCGCTGAGAGCGGCTGACGACATAGACGATAGCTGTCCTTGACCAAACCCAAGTAACAGTGTGCACTATTACGCATGGGTCAACTCATCATGCTCGGGACGCTGTTCGGGCTGATCATCGTGATTTTCGGCGTGGTGATCTACTTCGATCCCGAAGCGCGCGGCAGTGCCAACGAGGACCGCCGGTGAACACCGGGCTGACGCCGGCTCTGATCGCCGGCCTGTCGTTCGCCTACGTCGGCGGTGTCCTGTTTCTGGCCTACGGCGTGTTCCTGAGCCTCCGGCGTGGCCGCCTGCACCCGCTGCTGCTGGTTTCCATCTCCGCGATCTCGTTCTCGTGGATCGAGGCGCCCTACGACTGGGCGGTGTACGCCCAATTTCCGCCTGCGCTGCCGCGCATGCCGTCGTGGTGGCCGTTGAACATGACGTGGGGCGGCGGGTTGCCGTCGGCCGTGCCGATCGGTTACATCGCCTATTTTGTGTTGCCCGCGGTGATCGGTGCGGCGCTCGGGCGGCGGATCATCCGCGGGTTCGGTTGGCGCGCACCGCAGACCCTGTTGGTCGTGGGCTTGGTCGTGGGGTTCTGCTGGGCCCTGTTGTTCAACGGGTTCTTCGGTCCCCGGCTCGGGGTCTTCTACTACGGCTACATCATTCCCGGGCTCGGGCTGTTCGAGGGCAGCAAGTTCCAGTACCCGCTCTATGACGCGCTCGCGATGGGTGTGCAGATGATGGTCTTCACCTACCTGCTCGGCCGCACCGACTCCGAAGGCCGCAACGTCATCGACATGTTGGCGGACAGATTGTCCAGCACGCGGGTCCAGTCGACCATCGTGTCGATCGTGGCCGCCGTCCTGGTCGGGCACGCCGTCTACGGCGCGGTTTTCGCGCCCCACCTGGTGACGAAGCTTGCCGGATACGTGACCTCGGGGCCGTCCGAACAGCTGTTCCCCGGCGTGCCGAACCAACCCAGATAACCGCTGGCGCTGCGTCTTTCGCGCCCGCTCGCGCACGTCGCAACTGGTGGCTGACAATGGTCTGGGAACGGGCCGGACACCAATATGCCGATTACCTCCCTGCCGGGTCAGCGGTCGCCGTAATCTGCGACGTGCGGATCCTTTCACCTGCGAAAGGAGGACCCCGGATGCCAACGTTCCGGCGTTATCTACTTTTGGGTGTGACGACCGCGGCGCTGCCCGCCACCGTCTTGGCCGGTGCGCCCGCCGCATATGCGGATTGCACGAATGCCGGCGCTGCCACAGTGTGTGCGCAGGGGTCGGTGCGCGGCGGCGGGCCGGATGCGCCGGTTGCCGGTCCCGTCTACCCCGGCTACTGCGCCGATCCGTGGTACTGCAGCGACGACTGGGGAATCGACGTGATCATCAACCCGAATCCGCCCCGTCCTCCCGTTGACATCGGGCGTCCGGGCCGGCCGGGACCACGCTGAGTGGATCCAGAAAGTCATCCAGTTGAGCAAGGAGGTTCTCATGTTCTCTCGCAGTGTCTTTGGTGTCGGCATGGTCGCCGGCGCGATGCTCTTCGGCGCCGTGGCGACGGCTCATGCCGATCCGCCGAACTGCACGGCCGCTGATCTGTCCGGGGTGATGGCCGGCGTTTCCGCGGGCACGTCGACGTATCTGTTCACCCACCCCGACGTGAACGCGTTCTTCACCGGTCTCAAGGGCAAGCCACGCGATGAGATGGTCACGGAGATCAAGGCCTATATGGATGCCAATCCACGGGTGCGCGACGAGCTGCGGGCGGTCAGGCAGTCCGCCACCGACTTCCGCGCGCGCTGCGACGCACCGCTGCCCGACATGCCGATGGACCAGTGACGAATGCTGACAGACTGGCCTCATGCGCACTACACGGAAGTGCTGGCTCACCGACATGGACGGCGTGCTGGTCCGCGAAGAGCACGCGTTGCCCGGTGCCGCCGAATTCCTGCAGCGGCTGCTCGAACGTGAGCGGCCGTTTCTGGTCCTGACGAACAACTCGATCTTCACCCCGCGTGATCTCTCGGCGCGCCTGTTGCGCTGCGGCCTGGCGGTGCCAGAGGGCGCGATCTGGACGTCGGCGCTGGCCACCGCGGCGTTCCTCGACGGCCAGTTGCCCGGCGGATCGGCCTATGTCATCGGCGAAGCCGGGCTGACCACCGCGCTGCACGAGCTCGGCTACACCCTCACCGACATCGAGCCGGATTTCGTGGTGCTCGGTGAGACCAGGACGTATTCGTTCACCGCGATCACCAGGGCCATCCGGCTGATCCTGGGTGGCGCCCGGTTCATCGCCACCAACCCCGACGTCACCGGCCCGTCAGCCGAGGGGCCGCTGCCGGCCACCGGGTCGGTGGCGGCGATGATCACCAAGGCCACCGGGCGCGAACCCTACTTCGTCGGCAAGCCCAACCCGATGATGTTCCGCAGCGCGCTGAACCGGATCGAGGCGCATTCCGAGAGCACCGTGATGGTCGGTGACCGGATGGACACCGACGTCGTCGCCGGCATCGAAGCGGGGTTGGAGACCATCCTGGTGCTCACCGGGTCCACGTCGCCCGACGAAATCGACCGCTACCCGTTCCGTCCGAGCCGGGTCCTGCCGTCGATCGCCGAGGCTATCGAGTTGATCTGACAGACGTGATGCTCTGGTGACTGCCGAACGCATCGACGAGCACTTCACCGCCGCCGTCCGCGCGATCACCGAAACCCGACCGCGGTGCGCGGTCGACGACCCCGTCAGCCGCGATCCCGCGTTGACGGCAGGTGACTGCCTTGCGTTGTTCGACGCCCAGATCGGCAGCCGCCATCTGGATCTCGCCGCGCGCTGGTTGCGTGCCCAGGGCCGCGGCTACTACACGATCGGCTCGTCCGGGCACGAGGGCAACGCCGCGGTGGCCGCCGCGCTGCGGCCGACCGATCCGGCGCTTCTGCACTACCGGTCGGGCGGTTTCTACCTGGCCAGGGCGAAGCAGGTGGGCGACAGCGACGCGCTGCGTGATGTGCTGCTCGGCTTGGTCGCCGCGGCCGAGGAACCGATCGCCGGTGGCCGCCACAAGGTGTTCGGCCGTTGCGACCTCAACATCATCCCGCAGACCTCCACCATCGCATCGCATCTACCCCGCGCCGTGGGCGTCGCATTCTCCATTGCGCGCTCACGCAAACTCGGGGTGCTCAGCGCGTGGCCGGAGGATGCGGTCACGGTATGCAGTTTCGGGGACGCGTCGGTGAACCACTCGACGGCCGTCGGCGCGATCAACGCGGCGCTGCACGCGGCGTACCAGGGTGTGCCGATGCCGCTGTTGTTGGTGTGCGAAGACAATGGGTGGGGCATCAGTGTCAAGACACCGCGGGACTGGATCACGCGAACCTACCGAAACCGCGACGGCTTGGCGTATTTCGAGGCCGACGGCTCTGACGTGGTGTCGACGTTTGCAGCGAGCGCAGCCGCGGCGGCGTGGGTCCGCCAGCACCGACGGCCCGCGTTCCTGCACCTGCGCATGGTGCGGTTGATGGGCCATGCCGGGTCCGACTACGAGGCCGGGTACCGGCCGGCCGACGAGATCACCGCCGACATGGCACGTGATCCGGTGCTGTGCACCGCAGAACTGCTGATTCGAACCGGGGCGTTGACCCCCGACGATGCGCTGCAGCGCTATGAAGCGATGCGCACCACCGTCCTTGGCCTGGCCGAGCAGGCCGCACAGGCGCCCCGGCTGGACAGTGCGCATGCGGTGATGTCGCCGTTGCAGGAGGCCATGCAGGAAGCGGTGCGCACGGCTCCCGTGTCGCTGACCGCCTCGGTGAGGTCCGGCGAGCAGGGCACGCCGGTCACCGTCGCGCTCGCGATAAACCATGCGCTCCAAGACATCTTGGACCGCTGCCCGGAGGCGATGGTCTTCGGCGAAGACGTCGCACGCAAGGGCGGCGTGTACGGAGTGACCCGCGGGTTGGTGACCACGAACAGCTCGGCGCGGGTCTTCGATACGCTGCTGGACGAGCAGTCGATCCTGGGCCTCGCGCTCGGCACCGCCGTGTCGGGTCTGTTGCCGATTCCTGAAATCCAGTACCTGGCCTACCTTCACAATGCCGCAGACCAGATCCGCGGCGAGGCTGCCACCCTGCAGTTCTTCGCCAACCGGCAGTACCGAAACCCGATGGTGGTCCGGGTGGCCGGCTACGGGTACCAGAAAGGGTTCGGCGGGCACTTCCACAACGACAATTCGATTGCCGCGCTTCGTGACATCCCCGGCATCGTCATCGCCTCGCCGGCCCGACCCGACGACGCCGCGGCGATGCTGCACGCCTGCACGGCGGCCGCCGTGACCGCGGGTGTGGTGTGCATCTTCCTGGAACCCATTGCGCTGTACCACACCCGGGATCTCTACGACGACGGCGACGGCCTGTGGCTCGCGCCGTATCCGCCGGCCGGCGTGCCCATCGGGCGCGCACGCACCTACGGCGACGGCGCCGATCTGACCATCCTGACGTTCGGCAACGGTGTCCGGATGAGCCTGCGGGTCGCCCGCAGGCTCGAGGCGATCGGGGTCGCCGCCCGCGTCGTCGACCTGCGCTGGCTGGCACCGCTGCCGATCGAGGACATGCTCGAGGAAGCCGCGGTCACCGGGCGGGTGTTGATCGTCGACGAAACCCGTCGCACCGGGGGTGTCGGCGAAGGGGTGCTCGCAGAACTGATCAGCCGCGGCTATGGCGGTGCGGTGGATCGGGTGGCCAGCGAGGACACTTTCATACCGTTGGGCGACGCTGCGCTGACGGTGCTGCTGTCGGAAGACACCATCGAGGCCGCCGCGGTCAGGATCGTCCGAAGGGAGCCTTGATAGCTTAGCCGGATGACCGGCACACCTGATCCTGCCCGGCCCCTGGCCGGGGTGCGCATCGTTGAGATCTCCAGTTTCGTCGCCGTGCCGCTGGCCGGGATGACGCTGGCCCAACTCGGCGCCGAGGTGATCAGGGTCGACCCGATCGGCGGCGCGGCCGACTACCGCCGGTGGCCTGTCACCACCGGCGGGGAGAGCATTTACTGGGCGGGGCTGAACAAGGGAAAGCGCTCGGTTGCTGCCGATATGCGCTCGCAGGAGGGCCAGAAGCTGGTGCAGCGGTTGATCGCCGACAGCGGTGTGCTGTTGACGAATGTCGCAGGCCGGGAATGGCATTCATATGACACGCTGGCGGCGCTGCGTGCCGACCTGATTCACGTGCAGGTGTCCGGCCGCGCCGACGGCGGCACCGGCGTCGACTACACCGTCAACGCCGGTATCGGTTTTCCGCTGGTGACCGGTCCCGCCGAACTGGCCACACCGGTCAACCACGTCCTGCCGGCCTGGGACGTCTCTTGCGGTATCTATGCGGCACTGGCCGTCGTCACCGCGCTGCGCCACCGCGACGCGACCGGACAGGGCCAGCGCATCGCCATCCCGCTGGAGAACGTCGCACTGGCGACCGCGGGCAACCTGAGCCTGTTCACCGAGGCCATGGTCAACGGCACCAGCCGCGAACGGATCGGCAACTCGGTTTACGGTCAGTACGGTCAGGACTTCACCAGCAGCGACGGGGTGTCCTTCATGGTCGTCGCGCTCACCCCTCGGCACTTTCGCGACCTCGCCGAGCTGACCGGCACCACGAAATCAGTTGCCGCGCTGGCCGACACATTGCGGGCAGACTTCACCGACGAGGGGCAGCGCTATCAGCATCGCGACGCGCTCACCGGGCTGTTCGGTGAGTGGTTCGCATCGCACACCGCCGAGGAGATCGTCGCGGCACTGTCGGCGTCGTCGGTGCTATGGGAAAGGTACCGCAGCTTCGCCGAGGCCGTCACCGACGACAAGGTGACCGCCAACCCGTTGTTCACCGCGCTGGATCAACCCCGTATCGGCGAATACCTGGCCCCGGGGTTGCCGATCTCGATCGGCGGCACGTATCCGCCCGCGGTCGCCGCGCCGGCGCTGGGCGACGACACGACCGCGGTGCTCAACGAGTGGCTGGCAATGAGCGTCGACGAAGTTTCACACCTGATCGAATCCGGCACTGTGGCCACGGGTCACGCTAAATGAGCAAGCTGCTCGAATTACTCGACGTGCGGGCGGGGCAGGGCACCGACTCGTGGATTGGTGCGGCGAGCGGACCGGCGGGCAAGCGCGCGTACGGGGGACAGTTCGTCGCGCAGAGCCTCGCCGCGGCCGTACGCACCGTCGGCGAAGACCGGCCGCCGACCAACATGCATCTGCAGTTCCTGCGCGGCGGCGAAGCCGGCGATGACGTCGAATACAGCGTGGCGCGGGTGTTCGACGGCCGCACCGCGTCGGCGCGCCGGGTCGATTCCCGGCAGGGGGACCGGTTGTTGACAACGGCGACGGTATCGTTTGCCACCGCACTGGCTGGGCCACAGCACGGTCGACGGCCGCAGTTGCCGCAGGACCCGGAGGCGCTGCCGCAGACCGGACCCGCCGGGCCCGCGCCGTCCATGCCGCTCGACGAACTCGACATCAGGATCGCCGACGACGGGGTAGGCGATGCGTTCGTGCGTCGATTCTGGTGGCGCGCAACGGTCGCGCTGCCCGACAATCCGCTGCTGCACACCTTGCTTGCGGCCTATGTCACCGATGTCTACATGATCGACCCGGCGCTGCAGGTGCACGGGCACTCGATGCGGGCGCGTACCCATCGAAGCGGCACAACGGATTCGTCGATCTGGTTTCACCGCCCGGTGCGCGCCGACGAGTGGAACCTGCTCGAGACGGTCTCGCCGGCCGCCGCACGCGGCCGTGGTGTCGTCACCGGAAGCTTGATCCGCGCCGACGGCGTCATCGCGGCAACGGTGACGCAGGAAGGCCTCATCGCCGACCGGGCCTAGCCCCTTGACTGGCGCCGAGATCGACGTCCTGGCGGGATTTGCTCGCATTTTGTCGCCCAAATGTCCCTTTCGGCACCGAGGCGCGCCTGCGCAGCAGGGTGAGCACATAGGTGAGCAGCATTCCGACCAGCAGCGACGCCACCACCCCGAACAGCGGTTGCCCGCCGAACAGCGGGTACACCTGGTAGTGCACCAGGTACGTATACAGCGAGGCCTCCGCGAGAACTCCGGCGAGCACAGTCAGCGCGGCCGGGCACCGGATCGTCGGCAGCCAGATCAGCAACACCAGACCGCCCAGCACCAGCGCCTCGCGCAACGTGCTGTCGAAATAGCCGTGGAGCCCCACGGCCAGCACCGCCGTCACCGCGGCGCGTTGCAGCGTCGTCGACGCTTTCGCCGCCGCCCAGCCCACCGCGAAGAACCAGAACGCCAGCATCGTGAACCACGCCTCGCGGCCGAGGCCCACCCCGAGCACGTCATAGCGCAACGCCAGCCCCGCCACCAGGAACGCGGCCGCCACCCCGAAGGGTCGTTGCCGCTCCAACCGGTCCAGTCCGGGCAGCCAGAACAGCAGCAGCAGCGCGACGAGAACCCACACCAGCACCTCGACGAACCACAGCCGCCCCGCCGTCATGCTGTCGTGCGGGCCCAGAATCTTGTTGGCCAGCAACAAGTTCGTCCACGTGTAGTCGTCGGTCAGCACCAGCGCGACGGCCACCCACAGCACCGAGGGCACCGCGATCCAGCCGATGGTGTTGCGCAGATGGCGCACCCGGTCCAGGCGCGGCACCGGGGTCATGCAGAACCGGCCGAAGTTGTATCCGGCCACCCCGAGCAGCACGTGCGCGCCGCCCCACAGCTCGAAGAGTTCGGCGTGCGAACCCACGATGAGCACGATCGCGACCGCCCGCAACGCCACGCTGGTCTCCAGCGTCGACGCCCACCATCGCCGGCGTTTGACGGGCCTGGCCATGGTCTGCAGTTCCCGCAGCGGACGCTGATGCCAGTCGGTGGGCAGCCGCCCGAGCATCCGCTCGAGCCGCACCGACATCGCCACATATGACAGCGAGTTACCACCGAGGTCGACGAAGGTGGCGTCGCCGTCGACGGCGGCCGGATCCAGGTGCAGCACATCGGCGAAAAGCTCACGCAGACCGGTGTCCCCGGCCTGCTTGACGGAATCGCGCGCCAGGCGCCGCACGGTCTGATAGTCCGGCTTGCCCGTCGACAACAGCGGCAATTCGTCGACGCTGACCGCCCGCACTGAGGCGGCGGGCACGCCGGCGGCGTCGGCGACGGCGCGTTGCACGTCGTGCGCGTCGTGGCGTCCGGCCGCGGCGACCACGAGGTGCTCGTCATCGCACGTGCAGAACGCCGTCACACCGTGTGCGCTCAGCGTGGTTTCGAGCCGCTGCAGATCGATACGCAGACCGTAGATCTTGACGAAGCGGCTGGTGCGGCCGATCACCTCGAACAGGCCGTCGGGGGCGCGACGGGCGACATCGCCGGTGTGCAGCGTGTCGACGACCTTGCCGAGCGACAGCTCACCGGGCCCGTGCGCGTAACCCATCATCACGTTGTCGCCGCGGTAGACCAGTTGGCCCACGTCTTCGCCGGACCAGTCGTCGAGCGGTTCGAGGGTCAACGATCCGCCGGGTATCGGCCGGCCGATCGCGGTGGGTCGCGACAACGCGAGTTCGGGTGGAAGATAAGCCATTCGGGCGGCGGCTTCGGTGGCGCCATACATCACGAACAGATCCCAGCCGCGACGCTGCGACAGCTCGGCGAACCGTTTCACCCGTTCGGGCGGCATCCGGCCACCGGCCTGGGTGACATAACGAAGGGCGGGCAGCTCCATCGTGTCGAAGCCGACGTGTTCGAGGAGTTCGAAGGTGTAGGGAACACCCGCGAAAGAGGTTCCGCCGCAACGGTTGAACAGCTCCCAGAACTGATCGTCGACCACCGAACGATCGGTGAGGATCAGCGCGGCGCCGCGCAGCAGGTGGCTGTGGATCACCGAAAGTCCGTAACAGTACGACATCGGCAAGGTGGTTGCGGCCCGGTCTGTTTCGTGGATGTCGAGATAGTCGGCGATCGCGGTGGCGTTGGAGATCAGGTTGGTGTGCGACAACCGCACCAGCTTGGGGGAACCGGTGCTTCCGGAGGTGGACAGCAGCAGCGCGAGATCCTCATGCAGTCGATGACGGCCCGACTGTCGCCGGTGGTGCACGCCGGCGGCCGCGACGACGACGTCGGGATCGTAGGTCTGCACCATCGTCGAGTGATCACGTCCGGCCGGAACCGGAAGCACCACATGCCCACCGGCCAGGGCCGCAAGGTAGTGCACCAGAGTGCCGATGTCATTGCGGGTTTCCAGCAGCACCAGGCGACGGGCATCGCCGAGTTCGGGTGCGGCCTGGGCGACCCGGTCGGCGAGTTGGGCATAGGTGAGGTGCTGCGTGTCAGTGAGCACCGCGAGGTTGTCGCCATGGCCCCGCAGGAAGTCGACGAGCCGGCCCGTCACAGCACGACTCCCTCGCCCACCACCTCGATTTGCACCTTGGCGTCGACCGACGGAGCGTTGAGGCTGTGCTGGCGCACGACCACCGGTTCGGCGTCGCCTGCGGGGTCGATCGTCAGCAGCGCGTCGTGGCCCAGGAACTCGGTGGCGATCACGGTGGCCACACCCCGGTACTGCTCGGTGTCCGAAACCTCGGTCACCACAAGCTGTTCGGGGCGCAGCAGCAAGGTCGCGGACCCGTCGCCGTCGGCGCGTACCGCAACCCGCCCGAACGCGCACTCGGCGATACCGGCGTTGACCGTGCACGGCAGCGCGATGCAGTCACCGAGAAACGCTGCGGTGAACCGGTCCTTGGGCTGCCGGTACACCTGTTGCGGCGGGCCGACC
Organism: Mycolicibacterium holsaticum DSM 44478 = JCM 12374; assembly: GCF_019645835.1. Lineage (NCBI taxonomy): Bacteria > Bacillati > Actinomycetota > Actinomycetes > Mycobacteriales > Mycobacteriaceae > Mycobacterium > Mycolicibacterium holsaticum. The sequence continues at coordinate 3,446,236 of NZ_CP080998.1, read as the reverse complement.
TGGGTGAACCGGCCGTCTCGCATCACGGCGACCTGGTCGGCGATCGACAGCGCTTCCTCCTGGTCGTGGGTGACCAGCAGGGTCGTCACCCCGGCGTCGGTGAGTAACCTCGCCACCGCTGTGCGGGTGGATGCCCGAAGCCCGGTGTCCAGCGAACTGAACGGCTCGTCGAGCAGCATCAGGGCCGGTTCGCGGGCCAGCGCGCGCGCCAGTGCGACCCGTTGTTGTTGGCCGCCGGAAAGTTCGTGCGGGCGTCGCGATGCGTAGGACGGGTCGAGCGAGACGGTCTCCAGCAGTTCGGTTACCCGGGCACGCACGCGCGCGCTGCGGGTGTTGCGTGACAGACCGTAGGCCACGTTCTGCCCGACGTTCAGGTGCGGAAACAGCGCACCGTCCTGGGCGACGTAGCCGACCGCACGACGGTGCGGTGCCACCGAGCGCTGTGGGCTCGCCACCTGACGGCCGCCGATGCTGATCGTGCCCGCGTCGGGGTTCTCGAACCCGGCGATGAGCCGCAGCAGCGTGGTCTTTCCGCAGCCGGAGGCGCCGACGACGGCGGTGGTGGTGCCGGGCTGCACCTCGAGGTCGATGTGGTGCAGCACGGTGTGGCCGTTGAAAGACTTTGCCAACCCGTGGGTTTCGACGGTGGCGGTCACAGCGCGGCCGCCTTCGTCGACTGCCGGAACAAGATGAGCGTCACCGGTATCGCCAACACCACCAACACCAGCGCGTACGGGGCGGCCGCCGCGTAGTCCAGCTCGCTGGACAGCGACCAGAACCGCATCGACAACGTCCTGGTGCCCGTCGGCGCCAGCAGCAGGGTGGCGGTCAGCTCGGTGGCGACGGCGACGAACACCAGCGACGCTCCCGCGGCCGCGGCGGGCGCGGTCAGGCGCAGCGTGACGCGGAAGAACGTCGCGGTCGGCGAGCTGCCCAGCGAGCGGGACGCCTCCTCCAGACCGGGCGGCACCTGGGCCAGCCCGGCGCGGACGTTGACCAGTGCGCGCGGCATGAACAGCAGCACATAGGCGAACACGATCAGCGCCACGCTCTGGTAGAGCGCGGGCGCCACGGAGATGGTCACGGTGACCAACGCCAGCGCGGTGACGATGCCGGGTAGCGAGCTCGCGACATAGTTCGCGCCTTCGGCGGCGCGGGCCAGAAATCCGCTGGAGCGCACCGCCACCCACGCCACCGGAAAGGCGAGCACGGTCGTCAGCGCCGCCGCCAGGGCGGCCAACCCAATCGTTTGTGCCAACGAGTTCACGATGTCGCCGACGACCCACACCTGGGCACCGCCGATCCACAACCAGCGCAGGATGGTCCACACCGGCACCCCGATCGCAAGGACCGCCAGAACGATCAGAGCCGCCGAGGCAGGGATCGCGCTGCTGCGCAGATGAATCGGGGTGACGGCACGGGGTGCGCCGGATCCGATCCGCGCGAATCGGGTGTTGCCGCGCGCCGCCGCCTCGCCGACCAGCAGGGCAAGGCAGAGCAACACCAGCACCCCCGCCAGCATGCTGCCCGCGGCGCCGTCGAAGGTCACCTGGAACTGTTGGAAGATCGCCACGGTGAAAGTGTCGAAACGCACCATTGCGAACGCGCCGTACTCGGCGAGGAGATGCACACCGATCAGCAACCCGCCGCCCAGAATCGCCAGTCGCAGTTGCGGCAACACCACGCGCAAGAACACCTCTACCGAATCCGAGCCCAGCGCACGCGCTGATTCCTCCACCGCCGGGTCGAGCCTGCGTAACGTCGCCGCGACGGGCAGGTACATGAACGGAAAGTAGGACAGCGTGGTGATCAGCACCCCCGCCCACAATCCGTGCAGCGAGGGCACCACGCCCAGCCAGGCGTAGCTGTTCACAAACGCCGGAACCGCAAGCGGCGCAACGAACAGCGGGCGCCAGAACGCGCGCCCGGGCAGATCGGTGCGTTCCACCAGCCAGGCCACCCCGACACCGATCAGCACGCAGAGCGGAACGGTCAGGACCACCAGTGCGGCGGTGTTGTACAGCAGCTCGCCCACGCGGGGCCGCACCACCAGCTGGTAGGCGCGGTCCCAGCCGACCGAGACCGCGCCCCACACCACGTAGCCGAGTGGAATAGCCGTCGCGGCAACCAAAATCGCGACCGTAGCCGAAACCAACGGACCCGGGCGGGTGACGCTGTCCGGCCGCGGAGCCGGTGCAGCGGGAGGTGCGACGGTGGGGACGGCCACCTACAACAAGCCAGCCTTCGTCATCAGCTCGGTCACCTTCTGCTCGTTGAGCGTCGACGGGTCGACGGCGGGTGCCTGCAATGAGTCCAGCGGGGGCAGCGCGGGATTGGCGGCCACTCCGCTGGCGACCGGGTACTCGAACGAGGTGCCCTTCTCCAGGATTTCCTGTCCCGCTTTGCCGGTGATGAACCGCACGAACTGCTGGGCCTGATCCGGCTTGTCGCTGGAAGCCAGCACGCCGGCGCCCGACAGGCTGACGAAGGCACCCGGATCCTGGTTCTTGAAGTAGTGCAGCGCGGTGTTGCCGCTGATCTCCTTGGTCTTGGCCTGATCGCGGTACCAGTAGTAGTGGTAGATGATGCCGCCGTCGACCTCGCCGGTGTTGACCGCTTTGAGGGTGTCGATGTTGTTGTTGTACAGCACCGCGTTGGCCTTCATCGCATCCAGCCATTGCGCGGTCGCGCTTTCTCCCTCGAGTTCCAGCAGCGCGGCGACGATGGCCTGGAAGTCCGCTTTCGCCGGCGGGGCGCCCCAGCGGCCCTTCCACTCGGGCTGCTGCAGGTCCAGCATCGACTTGGGCAGTTGATCGGGCTGCAACCGGTCCTTGTTGTAGACGAACACGGTGCTGCGCGCGGCCACCCCGGTCCACCTGCCGGTGTCCGGACGGTATTGCGGCGGAACCTGATCGAGCGTCTCGGCGTCGAGTTCGGCGAACAGCCCTGCGCGTTCGACGGCCGCCATGGCCGGGGAGTTCTCGGTGAGGAAGACGTCGGCGGGGGATGCGTCGCCCTCGGCCACCAGCTGGTTGCCGAGTTCGGTGTCACCGCCCTGGCGGTAGGACACCTTGATGCCGGTTTCCTCGGTGAAGGCGTCGATCCACTCCTTGGCCAGCGACTCGTGCTGGGCGTTGTAGATCAGCAGCTCGTCGCTGTCGCTCGAGCTGGTGCAGGCGGTTGCACCTGCGGCGAGGGCGAGCGTCGACACGAGCGCGGCGATCCGGCTCCACCGTGGTCGCATACCGGGGTCCTTTCACGGTTTCATGCAGGTCAAATCCCGCGCACTTTAGCTGAGGTTTACCTAATTAACATACCCTTCCGTGGCTCTCGGTCCGCTGGCTGTGGCGCAGTGGGTCGGCGCCCACTTCGTCACCGCAGCCGATTCCAAGTGGTCGCCCGCCGTTTCGGCGATACGTTTGTGGCGATGCCGCGGACCGGCCCCGCGGCACTGACACCGAGGACGGATGAATGAACGGAACCAAACGTTCAGGGCTGGTCTGCGCAGCGGCAGTGATCGTCGTCGGGGCCTTCGGCGCCGGTCCGGTCGCCCAAGCCGCACCGTGCACGGCCAGCGGGCTTGCGACGACGGCCAGTGGCGTGCTCGGGCAGGCGGGCGGCTACCTGGAGGCCCATCCCGAAGCCAACCAGGTGCTGACCGCCGCAGCGACGCAACCACCGGATGATGCCAAGGCCGCGGTGCGGGCCTACTTCACCGCGCATCCCAACGAGTACTTCGATCTGCGCGGGATCGCGGCGCCGTTGACCGATATGCGCGCCCAATGCGGTATCGCGGTCAGCCCCGGACAGCTGGCCACGCTGTTCGACACGATGGGCGGATAGTCACATCCGACCGGATCGGGCGCGCACGAAGTTGTAGACCCCGAAGGCGGCGATGCCGACCGCGGCGAGAATGAGTAGAAACTTGCCGAACGGCGCCTGCCCGAGGGTCTTGACCGCCGCGTCGAACCCGGTCGCCTTGGTTGGGTCGGCCTGCAGTGTCGCCGCGATCACCAGCACCCCGGCGCCCGCCAGCACCAGGCCTTTGGCCGCGTAGCCGGTGATGCCGACGGCGGTCACGCCGGTGCCGCCGGAGCTGCGTAGGTCTTTGAAGAACCGTTTGGTGACGCCCTTGTAGACGTGATAGCCCCCGACGCCGATCAATCCGAGCCCCACGGCGACGAGGACGGCCTTGCCCCACCCGGACTGCATCATCTGCGCGCTCAGGCCGGCGTTCTGCTGGGTGCTCTGCTGGCCGCTGCCCATGGCGAACCGCGCCGCGGACAACGCGATGGCGAAGTTGACCACCGCAAGGCCGAGCGACTTGAGCCGCTTCCACGCCGGGGTGTCGTCACGGGAGCGACCTGATCCCTCCCCGGGCCGCGGGCCGACGATCGCCTCGGCGACCCGCCAGAGGCCCAGCGCGAACAGCCCGACGGCGACGACCCACAACAGCACGGTGCCGCCGGTTTGTTGCGCCAGCGCGGCCAGTGCCCCGGACTGGTCGGCGTTGCCTCCGGACCCCAGCGCGATCTGCAGGATCAGATAGCCGACGAGCAGGTGCAGCACGCCGCTGACGGCGAAGCCGGCGCGGGCGGTGTACTCGAACGCATCACTGTCGGTGGCTCTGTCGGCGACTCCGTGTATCGACTTGTCGGTCATGCCGGCGTGTACCCCGTTTTTGACGGCGGCGAAACAGGGCGTGCCCGAGTTGTGGATGAATCGCCGGTTGGGGACAAGTCGAGCCGTCACGGCGCGGATTGTCGGTGCCGAACCGCACCGTGAGGCCATGACTATGTGGACGGCTACGTGGACCCGCGCCCAAATCGGCGCGCTCGGAGAGCAGTTGGCGGTGGACCATCTGAGGTCGCTCGGATTGCGGGTGGTGGCGCGCAACTGGCGGTGCCGCTACGGCGAGCTGGATGTGATCGCCGCCGACGACGCGGCGCGCATCGCGGTGTTCGTCGAGGTGAAGACCCGCACGAGCGACCGGTTCGGCGGGGTCGAGCAGGCGGTGACCCCGGAAAAGGTGCGACGGCTACGACGGCTGGCCAGTCTGTGGTTGGCGGCCCAGGACATCGGGTGGTCGCAGGTGCGCATCGACGTCGTCGGCGTGCGCATCGGTCGGCGCCGAACACCCGAGATCACCCATGTCCAGGGGGTGGGGTGATGGCGCTGGGACGGGCCTACTCGGTGGCGGTGCGCGGCCTCGAGGGGCACATCGTGGAGATCGAAGCCGATATCAGCTCGGGTCTACCCGGCGTGCATCTGGTCGGGCTGGCGGATGCGGCGCTGCAGGAGTCGCGGGACCGGGTGCGCGCGGCGATCACCAACTGCGGCAACAGCTGGCCGATGTCGCGGCTGACGCTCGCGCTGTCACCGGCGACGCTGCCGAAGATGGGGTCGGTCTACGATCTGGCGCTCGCCCTGGCGGTGCTGTCGGCGCAAGAGAAGGCCGAGTGGCCGCGGCTGGAGAAGACCCTGCTGCTCGGTGAACTCGCCCTCGACGGCCGGGTGCGCCCGGTCAACGGGGTGCTGCCCGCGGTTCTGGCGGCCAAACACGAAGGCTGGCCGGCAGTGGTGGTGCCCGCCGCCAACATCGCCGAGGCCAGCCTGGTCGACGGCATCGACGTGTGGGGTGCGCGGACGCTGCGCCAACTGCAGTTGTGGGTCGCGGGGAAGATCCAGCTGGAAGGCAGAGTCGACCCGCGGCACGACGTCGCCCCGGCGCCGATGGACCTTGCCGACGTGGTCGGCCAGACCCAAGCGCGGTTCGCGGTCGAGGTCGCCGCGGCCGGCGGCCACCATCTGATGCTGACGGGGCCGCCCGGGGTCGGTAAAACGATGCTGGCGCAACGTCTTCCAGGTCTGCTGCCGGTGCTGTCGGAAGGTGAGTCGTTGGAGGTGACCGCGATTCACTCGGTGGCGGGCATGCTTTCGGGCAGCACTCCGCTGATCACGCAACCGCCGTTCATCGCACCGCACCACACGTCGAGCGTCGCGGCGATGGTCGGGGGCGGTGCCGGGTTGGCCCGGCCCGGCGCGGTCAGTCGAGCGCACCGCGGCGTGCTGTTCCTCGACGAATGCGCCGAGATCGGCGTCAGCGTCCTCGAGGCGTTGCGAACTCCGCTGGAAGACGGCGAGATTCGGCTGGCCCGCCGCGACGGCGTGGCCCGTTATCCGGCGCGGTTCCTGTTGGTTCTGGCGGCCAACCCGTGTCCGTGCGCACCGGCCAACCCCCAGGACTGCGTCTGTCGCAGTACCGAAAAGCGGCGGTATCTCGGCAAGTTGTCCGGCCCGTTGATCGACCGGGTCGACCTGCGCGTCGAGATGCACCCCGTGCGGGCCGGTGAACTCGTACAACCGGACGGCGAGTCCACCGCGGTGGTCCGCGAGCGCGTCGCGGCCGCGCGCAATGCGGCCGAGGAACGCTGGCGCGCGCACGGCATCCGAACCAACGCTGAGGTCAGCGGATCGTTGCTGCGGCGCAAGTTCCGGCTGCCACGGGCCTCAATGAACCCACTGCACAACGCGATGGACCGCGGTCTGCTCAGCGCCCGTGGCGTGGACCGCACGTTGCGGGTGGCGTGGTCGCTTTGCGATTTGGCGGGCCGGACGTCACCGGCATTGGAAGACGTCACCGCGGCCCTGAGTTTCCGGCAGGGCGGGGGTGCGCGGTGACCGGCGACGTCGCGCGGGCATGGGCGTACCTGTCCCGGGTGGCCGAACCGCCGTGCCCGGCGTTGAAGGCACTCGTCGCGCGCGTCGGTGTCGTCGAGGCCGCCGCCCGGGTCCGAAACGGGCAAGCCGGTGATGCGGTGAACGAGCGCACCGAATCCAGACGACACATCGACTGGGCAGCACGGGATCTGGACCTCCTCGCGGCGATGGGCGGTCGGCTGGTCACCGTCGATGACGACGAATGGCCGGTGCTGGCGTTCACCGCATTCGGCGGGGTCGGCGGGCGGTTGCGCCCGCAGGATCACCCGCCGATGGCGCTGTGGGTGGTCGGGCCCGCGCGGTTGGACGAGGTGGCTGCGCGTGCCGCGGCAGTGGTCGGCACCAGGGCGGCAACGGCATACGGCGAGTACGCCGCGGCGGACCTGGCCGCCGGCCTGGCGACCCGGGATGCGGCGGTGGTGTCCGGGGCGGCCTACGGCATCGACGGCGCCGCGCACCGATCGGCGCTGGCCGCCGACGGGTTGACCGTCGCGGTGCTCGCGGGCGGCATCGATGTGCCGTATCCGGCCGGGCACAGCTCGCTGTTGCGGCGGATCGCCGAAGACGGAGCGCTGATCACCGAGTATCCCCCCGGGGTCCGGCCGGCGCGGCACCGCTTCTTGACCCGCAACCGGCTGGTGGCCGCCCTGGCTGGGGCCACCGTTGTCGTCGAGGCCGGCGCCCGCAGCGGCGCGGCCAACACCGCGGCGTGGGCCGGCGCTCTGGGCCGCGCGGTGGGTGCGGTGCCCGGCCCGATCACGTCGTCGGCGTCGGTCGGCTGCCACGCCCTGCTACGCAACGGCGCCCATCTGGTCACCCGCGCCGACGACATCATCGAACTGGTCGGCCGGATCGGTGAATTGGCCCCCGACGAGCCTCGAGCGGTGACACCGCTGGACGACCTCGACGACACCGACAAGCGGGTGTACGACGCGTTACCTGCGCGCGCCGCACGCAATCTCGACGAGATCGCGATCGCCGCGGGTTTGCCGGCAAGACAGGTGCTGGGTCCGCTGGCAACCCTGGAGCTGTGCGGCTTGGTGCGCAGTCGCGACGGCCGCTGGAAACGGGTGCTCCGGTAGGTTGTCGAGATGCATCGGCGGGTGATCAGGCGTGTCGGCCGGATCGCGGTGGCCGTGCTGCTGCTGGCCACGGTCTCGATCACCGTCCCGCCCGCGCAGGGGGAGGCGACGGTCGCACCGTGGGACGGGTACGGCTTCGCGGTGGGCGCGCCGATGACGTGGATGAGTGATATGGAGGCCGACCGCGAACTGGACGCCGTCGCCCGGACCGGCGCGTCATGGTTGCGGGTGTTCGTCGACTGGAAGCGCGTCGAGCCGATGCCGAGCGCCTACGACTGGGGCTACCTGGATCACTGGGTCGACGGTGCGCGCTCGCGCGGGTTGAAGGTGCTGGCCATGGTCGCCTACACGCCGGACTGGGCCAGATCGCCGGGTTCCTACTTCAGCGCCCCGCCGGTCGAACCGGCCGTCTTCGCCAGTTTCCTGACCACTGTGGTGACGCGCTACGGCGACCGGGTCAGCAGCTGGGAGGTCTGGAACGAGCCGAACGTCCCGATCTTCTTCGGTTATCTCGGCGACCGCGCTGCCCGCTACACCGAACTGTTGAAGGCGGCCTATCCGGCGATCAAGGCGGCACAACCGCACAGCACCGTGCTGGCGGCCGGGATGAGCCGGGCGTTCGCCCCGGACGCACCGCCGACGTTCGTCGAGACGATGTATGCGCACGGCGCCAAGGGGTTCTTCGATGCGATGGCTATGCATCCCTACGTCTATCCGGCCGGGCTGGCCGTCGACGACCACAACGGTTGGTCCGACGTCGAGCGGGTACGCCAACTCATGGTCGACAACGGCGACGGTGGGAAGAAGATCTGGATGACCGAGATCGGGGCGCCCACCGCGGCCGCGACGGCGGGCGGGGTCAGCCAGCAAGAACAGGCAAAGCAGATCACCGACGTGCTGGCCAGGGCGTCACGCACCGACTACAGCGGCCCGGTGTTCATCTACTCGATCCGCGACATCGACACCGCGGACGCAACGGATGACCAGGACAACTTCGGCGCGTTGTTGACGTCGGACTGGCAGCCGAAAGTGGCGGCCGAGGCGCTGGCAAGGTAGACCGGACGGTCGGTGCGCCGCTCGTCTAGTCGGCGGCGACGGCTGTGGATATGGAGGATTAGGTGGCAGGGCGTCCGATACACACCTTCCAAGTGGTGCGTACCGAGGAGTTGACACCGCATCTCATCCGCCTGGTGCTTGGCGGCTCGGGTCCAGGAACCGGCTTCGACACCTTCACACCCAACGAGTTCACCGACTCCTACGTCAAGATCGCGATCTTCGACAAGGACTTGAGCGCCGCGGACGTCGCCGCGTTGCCGCAGCCGCTGACCATGGACAGCTTCAAGACCTTGCCGCCCGAACGTCAGCCGACGGTGCGTACCTACACGGTGCGAAACGTCGACCCCGAGCGCCGCGAGATCTGGATCGACTTCGTGGTGCACGGTGAGCACGGTGTGGCCGGGCCGTGGGCGGCCGCCGCCGAACCGGGCCGGCCCGTCTACCTGATGGGACCCAGCGGCGCCTACGCTCCGGACCCGGCAGCGGACTGGTACCTGTTCGCCGGCGACGAGGCCGCCATCCCCGCGATCAGCGTGGCGCTTGAAGCGTTGCCCGACAACGCGATTGGCAAAGCCTTCATCGAAATCAGTGGCCCTGACGACGAGCTCCCGCTGAAGAAGCCCGACGGCGTCGAGCTGAGCTGGGTTTATCGCGGCGGCCGGGCCGACCTCGTTCCCGAGGACATGGCCGGTGACAACGCGCCGCTCATCGCGGCGGTCAAGGAGACGCCGTGGCTGCCCGGGCAGGTGCAGGTCTTCATCCACGGCGAGGCGCAGGCCGTGATGCACAACCTGCGGCCCTACATCCGCAAGGAGCGCGGCGTGGACGCCAGGTGGGCGTCGTCGATCTCCGGTTACTGGCGCCGCGGCCGCACCGAGGAGACGTTCCGCCAGTGGAAGCGCGAACTGGCCAAGGCGGAGGAACCGGCCGACGGCTGACCGTCGGCCTGGCACCCTAGCCTCATGGCGTTCAGCGACTACCAACTCGAGATCTATTTCCAGGGACTGGCCGGTGTGCTGCCGAACCTGCCGATGGCGTTCGCCGAACTGGAAGCCAAGGCCCAGGCCGCGATGTCACCGTCGATGTGGTCCTACGTCGCCGGTGGCGCCGGCGACGAACGCACACAACGGGTCAACGTCACCGCGTTCGACCGCTGGGGGCTGATGCCCCGGATGTTCGTCGGCGCCAACGACCGCGACCTGTCCGTGGAGCTGTTCGGGCTGACGCTGCCGACGCCGGCGTTGATGGCGCCGGTGGGCGTCATCGCGCTGTGCGCCCAGGACGGACACGGCGACCTGGCGACCGCACGGGCCGCCGCGCGCACCGGCGTGCCCATGATCGCCTCGACGATGTCGGCCGACCCGATGGAACAGGTGGCCGCCGAATTGGGCGACACCCCAGGGTTTTTCCAGCTCTACACGCCCACCGACCGTGACCTGGCCGCCAGCTTCGTGCACCGCGCGGAGGCGGCCGGGTTCAAGGGCATCGTCGTCACGCTGGACACGTGGATTCCCGGCTGGCGCCCGCGTGACCTGACCACGTCGAACTTCCCGTTCCTTCGCGGCCTGTGTCTGGCCAACTACACCTCCGACCCGGTGTTCAGGGCGAGCTTGGCCAAGGCGCCCGAGGAGGACCCGCAGGGTGCGGTGTTGCGCTGGGCGCAGATCTTCGGCAACCCGCTGACCTGGGATGATTTGCCGTGGCTGCGGTCGCTGACCGACCTGCCGCTCATCGTCAAGGGCATCTGTCATCCCGACGACGCCCGGCGCGCCAAGGACGGCGGCGTGGACGCCATCTACTGCTCCAACCACGGCGGCCGGCAGGCCAACGGCGGCATACCGGCCATCGAATGCCTGCCCGCGGTCGTCGACGCCTCCGACGGGCTGCCGGTGATCTTCGACTCGGGCATTCGCAGCGGCACCGACATCATCAAGGCGCTCGCGCTGGGCGCCGATGCTGTGGCCATCGGCAGGCCCTACACCTACGGGCTCGCGCTCGGCGGTGTGGACGGGATCGTGCACGTGTTGCGGTCGCTGCTGGCCGAGGCCGACGTGACGATGGCCGTGGACGGCTACCGTTCGCTCAAAGAACTGACCCCGGAGGCGATGCGGCGCGTCACCTGACACTTGCCGTCGGGTCTGCGACGGTAGGGGCGTGGACGCGATCCTGGAGGAGTTCGACGAGTACCTCGCACTGCAGTGCGGGCGCTCCGAGCACACCCGCCGCGCCTACCTCGGCGATCTGCGGTCGCTGTTCGAATTCGTCGACGCGCAGGCGCCCGAGGCCGGGCTGGGCGCGTTGACGTTGCCGCTGCTGCGCTCCTGGCTGGCCGAACAAGCCGCGGCGGGTTCGGCCCGCACCACGCTGGCCCGGCGTACGTCGTCGGTCAAGACGTTCACCGCGTGGGCGGTGCGGCGCGGGCTGCTCACCGCCGATCCCGCGGTGCGGCTGCAGGTGCCCAAGGCCCGTCGCACACTGCCATCGGTGCTGCGCCAAGACCAGGCGATCGACGCGATGGATGCCGCGAAGTCCGGTGCGCAGCAAGGTGATCCGCTCGCGCTGCGGGACCGGTTGATCGTGGAGTTGTTGTACGCCACCGGTATTCGGGTCAGCGAGCTGTGCGGGCTGGACCTCGACGACGTCGACACGTCACGGCGGCTGCTGCGGGTGCTCGGCAAGGGCAACAAGCAGCGCACCGTTCCGTTCGGCGAGCCCGCGCAGGCAGCGCTCACTTCGTGGCTGGCCGACGGGCGCCCCGCCCTGACCACCGCCCATTCCGGTCCGGCCCTGCTGCTGGGTGCGCGCGGCCGCCGCCTGGACCCGCGCCAGGCACGCACCGTCGTGCACCAGACCGTCGCTGCCGTCGACGGCGCACCCGACATCGGTCCGCACGGCTTACGGCACAGCGCCGCCACCCATCTGCTCGAAGGCGGGGCGGACCTGAGGGTCGTGCAGGAACTGCTCGGCCATTCCACGCTGGCCACCACGCAGCTCTACACCCATGTCACGGTCGCGCGGCTGCGCGCCGTTCACGACCAGGCCCACCCCCGCGCGTGAATTGGCGATTTCGGCGCGCCTACGCCCGCTCAGCGACCGTCAGCGCGCCGAAATCGCTGCAAGGGGAGCGGCTGACCGTGAAGCTGTCGTGGGGAACCGTTTCCTACCTTCGGTGGACAGCCGGAAAACCCGGCGCCGCACCGACAGTCGTCCTGCTGCACGGCGGCGGCGTGGACAGCGCGTCGCTGTCCTGGGGTGAAGTCGGTCCGCGGCTGGCGGCGGCCGGCTACCGGGTGGTGGCTCCCGACCACCCTGGCTACGGGGAGAGCCCGCCCGCGCGATGGGCGTCGACGCAGGAACGGCTGGTGGCCTACGTGGGTGAGCTGATCGATGTCCTGGAACTGGAGCGCTACGCGATCGGCGGGCTGTCCCTCGGCGGCGGGTTGACGATCGGCCACGTCCTGGACCGGCCGCAACGGGTCAGCGGCGCAATGCTGCTGGGCAGCTACGGCCTCATGCCGCGCCTGTCGCAAGGTCCGCTGTCCGCGACGCGGCAGGCGCTGACCTGGACGATGCTGCGCACCGGGTTGCTCGACACGCTCACCCGCTGGTCGGGCCGCAACCGCACCGTGATGGCCCGGCTCATGCCCGCGCTGATTCGCGACCCCGCGCGACGCACCCCGGAACTGCTCGACGAGGTCGTGGCCGCCGCCCGTGCCGGCAACGGCTTCGACGCGTTCGGGCAATGGCAGCGCGATCAGGTGCGATGGAATCGCCTGACCACCGACTACCGTGCCCGGTTGGCGTCGTTTCCGCGCCCGGCGCTGGTCATCCACGGCGAAAGGGACACCAGCGTGCCTGTCGCTGCGGCCCGCGCGGCGGTCGAGCTCATCCCCGATGCGAGAATCAAAATCATTGGGGGAGCAGGGCATTGGGTGCAACGGGATAAACCGGACGTCGTCGTGCCCACGATGGTCGACTTCCTCGACGAGGTCAGCGCAGCCGTTTGATGACCTCGGCGAGGTCCGGCATCGCCGAGGGCCGCTCGCCCCAGGCGTCGAACACCGTCCAGTAGCGCACCCCGAACCGCTGCTGACGCTCGACGGCCGCCTCGGCCACCACGGCGATCCGGTTCTGCAGGCCCGCGACCAGCGATCCGGCGCCCAGCCCGAGTTCGAAACGGCCGCCGGAAACCGCTGCGACGGTGGCGGTTTCCCTGGCGACCTCGACCGGATGACGCAGGTCGTTGTTCAGCACCAAGGTGCCGGTGCGCGTCGGAAGCGACGGTCATTTTTCCGACGCTAGCCCGACGCCGGCTTGAGCCGGATCGGGGTGGTGGCGACCAGGCCCAGCGGGTCCACGTAGTCCGCGCGTGACGCCGGACCCCACATCGCGCCCCAGTGCAGGCACGCCGCCCCCGGACAGCCGGGATGGCCCGCCTGCAGTCGACCGATCGCGGTGCCCGCGTCGACGCGCTGCCCGACCCGCACCGTGGGTTCGACCGGTTCGTAGCTGGTGCGCAGGCCGCCGGGATGGGCGATCGACACCAGCGGGCGACCGGCCAGATCGCCGGCGAACACCACGGTGCCCGCCGCGGCCGCGGACACCGGCTGGCCCGTCGACCCGGCCAGGTCGACGCCGCGGTGGCCGCGCTGCCAGTTCGGCGACGGCGCGTCGAACACCCGCACCACCGCGGGCCGCGGCTGAAGCGGCCACTGCAGGCGTTGCCCCGCGCCGTGCGCCGGTGCTGCCCACACCAGCGCGGCCACCACCACCGCCGCCCATCGCATACGCCCAGCTCAGCGTATCGTCGGCAGCCGGCACCAGGGCTGCTCGCCGATCTGTGGATCAGCAGGTCGCTGTGGAAAAAGCACCGCTGTGCACGGTGTAAACTGCCAACTGCAGCTCGCATGAGCGAGCTGACTTCGCGTGTCTGCGCCACGACCCGGTTTTTCAAGGTCGTACCCCGGATGCCGTCGGTCCCGACTCGGGCCCTCCGAGACGGGTCTGGCATTCCGAGCAGGCACCAGGGCTCGGCGTCACCCGACGTCGGGCGACAACCGGCAACACATAAGGACATGGCTGACTATGGCCGTTGTAACCATGAAGCAGCTGCTTGACAGCGGCGCCCACTTCGGGCACCAGACCCGACGCTGGAATCCCAAGATGAAGCGGTTCATCTTCACCGACCGCAATGGCATCTACATCATCGACCTGCAGCAGACGCTGACCTACATCGACAAGGCGTACGAGTTCGTCAAGGAAACCGTCGCCCACGGCGGCACGATCATGTTCGTCGGCACCAAGAAGCAGGCGCAGGAGTCGATCGCCGAAGAGGCCACCCGTGTCGGCATGCCGTACGTGAACCAGCGCTGGCTGGGCGGCATGCTCACCAACTTCTCCACCGTGCACAAGCGCCTGCAGCGCCTCAAGGAGCTCGAGGCCATGGAGCAGACCGGTGGCTTCGAGGGTCGCACCAAGAAGGAAATCCTGATGCTGACCCGCGAGAAGAACAAGCTCGAGCGCAGCCTCGGCGGTATCCGCGACATGCAGAAGGTGCCGTCGGCGATCTGGGTGGTCGACACCAACAAGGAGCACCTCGCCGTCGCCGAGGCCCGCAAGCTGAACATCCCGATCATCGCGATCCTGGACACCAACTGCGATCCCGACCTCGTCGACTACCCGATCCCGGGCAACGACGACGCGATCCGCTCGGCCGCACTGCTGACCAAGGTGGTCGCCGCCGCGGTCGCCGAGGGGTTGCAGGCCCGGGCCGGTGTGGGACGCGACAGCGACAAGCCGGACGCCACCGGTGCCGAACCGCTCGCCGAATGGGAGCAGGAACTGCTGGCCTCCGCGACCGCGACGGCTTCCCCGACCGCCGCCGGTGCCGAGCCCGGCACCCCGGAGGCGAACGTCCAGACCGAACCAAAAACTACGGAGAGCTAGAGATGGCTGACTACACCGCTGCCGACGTCAAGCGACTGCGGGAGCTGACCGGCGCCGGCATGCTCGACAGCAAGAACGCGCTGGTCGAGTCCGGCGGCGACTTCGACAAGGCCGTCGAACTGCTGCGCATCAAGGGCGCAAAGGACGTCGGCAAGCGCGCCGAACGTGCCACCGCCGAGGGCTTGGTCGCGGCCAAGGACGGCGCGCTGATCGAGCTGAACTCGGAGACCGACTTCGTCGCCAAGAACGCGGAGTTCCAGGCCGTCGCCGAGCAGATCGTCGCTGCCGCGGCGGCCGCCAAGGCGGGCGATGTCGACACCCTCAAGGCCGCCAAGCTCGGGGACAGCACCGTCGAGCAGGTCATCGCCGACCTGTCGGCCAAGATCGGCGAGAAGCTCGAGCTGCGTCGCGTCGCGTACTTCGACGGCACCGTGGAGACCTATCTGCACAAACGTGCCGCCGACCTGCCTCCCGCCGTCGGGGTGCTCGTCGAGTACACCGGGTCGAACACGGAGGCCGCACACGCGGCCGCCCTGCAGATCGCCGCGCTGAAGGCCAAGTACCTGACCCGCGACGACGTGCCCGAGGACGTGGTGGCCCACGAGCGCCGCATCGCCGAGGAAACCGCCCGTAACGAGGGCAAGCCCGAGCAGGCGCTGGCCAAGATCGTCGAGGGCCGCGTGACCGGCTTCTACAAGGACGTCGTGCTGCTCGACCAGCCATCGGTGTCTGACAACAAGAAGACCGTCAAGGCGCTGCTCGATGACGCAGGCGTGACGATCACCCGGTTCGTGCGCTTCGAGGTCGGCCAGGCCTAAACCTGTACCGCGCTCGGCTATTTCGGTAGTGCCCACGCCGTGGCGGTACGACTTGGTACCGTCACGGCATGGAACGCATTCACGCCTTCGGTGACGACGCCCTCGGTGACCTCGACGCCGTCGCTCTGGTCGACGCACTGCAGGCGGGCACGGTGTCGGCGGCCGAACTCGTCGAGGCCGCCGTCGCCCGCACCGAGGCCCTCAACCCGGCGCTGAACGGCTTGGCCTACGAGGCGTTCGACCGGGCCCGCAACCGTGCGAACGCGCCGCGTCCCTACGGCGGCTACTTCAACGGGGTGCCGTCCTACCTCAAGGACAACGTCGCCGTCGCGGACATGCCCACGATGAGCGGCACCGACGCATGGGATCCGCGACCCGAACCGGCCGACGGCGATTTCGCGAAAGGGTTCCTGGCCACCGGCCTTGTGCCGCTCGGCAAGACACAGCTCTCGGAGTTCGGGTTCAGCGCGTCGGCCGAGCATCCCCGGCTGGGGCCGGTGCGCAATCCGTGGAACACCGAACACACCGCCGGCGCGTCGTCGTCGGGATCGGCGGCGTTCGTCGCCGCCGGGGCGGTGCCGATCGCCCACGCCAACGACGGCGGCGGGTCCATCCGAATTCCGGCCTCGTGCAACGGATTGGTCGGCCTGAAGCCCTCTCGTGGCCGGTTGCCGCTGGACAAGGACGTGCGCCGGATGCCGCTGCGCATCGTGGCCAACGGCGTGGTCAGCCGATCGGTCCGCGACACCGCGGCGTTCTACCGGGAGATGGAACGGGCATACGCCAACCCGAAGCTGCCCGGTATCGGCGATGTCACCCACCCCGCCAAGCAGCGGCTCCGGATCGCGGTGTGCACCGAGTCGATCGCGCGGGACGCCAGCCCGGAAGTTCGCGAGCTCACCTTGAAGACCGCGGCGCTGCTCGAGGAACTGGGGCACCAAGTCACCACGATCGACAACCCCGTCCCGTCGCGGTTCATGGACGACTTCCTGTTGTATTGGTCGTTTTTGGCGTTCGCGCTGGTGCGCAGCGGCCGTCACGGGTTCGGTCCGAGCTTCGACCGGGCCAAGTTGGACAACCTGACCCTCGGCCTCGAGCAGCACGCGGCGCGCAACCTGCACCGGTTGCCGCTGGCGATCGCGCGGTTGTCGCGCATCCGGCGCATCACGTCCCGGCTGACCGGCACCTATGACGTGCTGTTGACCCCGACATTGGCCGATGTGACGCCGCGGATCGGCCATCTCGATCCCACCGCGGACTACCAGCAGGTGATCGATCGCCTGGTGGAGTGGGTGGCCTACACCCCGTTGCAGAACGCCACCGGGGAACCGGCCATCTCGTTGCCGCTCGCCGAATCGGCGTCTGGGCTGCCGGTCGGCATGATGTTCGCCGCGCCGCTGGGGCAGGAGGCGCGGCTGCTTGGGCTGGCCTATGAACTCGAAGAGGCAAAGCCCTGGCGACGCATCCAGGACTGACTAACCGGCGATCTCGCGGCAGACCTCTGCGGTCGCGCGGGTCAGGCAGGTGGCCCCGTCGCGCAGCGCCTGCTCGATCGGCGTTGCCTCGGCGGTGATCGCCACCAGCCGGTCCACCCCGTAGTCCAGCAACACCGACGCGTCCGGGGCGACGCGGCCCGCGAAGATCACCACCCGGGCACCGGCCGTCGCGGCCAGCTGCGCGACGCCGAACGGTGTTTTGCCCATGACGGTTTGGGCGTCGACGCTGCCTTCGCCGGTGAACACCCAGTCGGCGCCGCGCAGCGCCCGTTCGAGGCCGACGGTGCGGGCGACCTCCTCGACACCGGGTCTGATGTCGGCGTCGAGGAACTCGGCGAGCGCGAACCCGAGACCGCCTGCCGCACCGGCCCCCTGCCGCTGCGGCTGCGCACGGCCCAGCGTCGTCGCTGTGACGGCCGCCAGTCGCGACAGCGCCGCGTCCAACCGCGTCACATCGGCAGGGCCGGCACCTTTCTGGGGACCGAACACCGCGCTGGCGCCCGTCGGGCCGAGCAGGGGAGCGGTGACATCGGACGCCACGCGGATCCGCACGTCGCGTAGTCGGCGATCCAGGCCGGCGATGTCGATGCGGTCGAGCCGCTGCAGTGCGGCGCCGCCCGGTTCGAGCGGGCCGCCCGCGGCGTCGGCCATCACCGCGCCCAGCGCGACGAGCATGCCCGCGCCGCCGTCGTTGGTGGCCGACCCGCCCAGCCCGATCAGGAAGTCCTCGGCACCGCGGTCGAGTCCGGACCGGATAAGCTGGCCGACACCGAAGCTGCTGGCGCGCAGCACATCTCGTTGCCCCGGCGGTATCAGCTCCAGGCCGGCGGCGGCGGCGACCTCGATCACCGCCAGTTGGCGCAGCGGTACGTAACCGTAGGTGGCGGTGACGGGCCTGCCCAACGCGTCATGGACAAGCGCCTCGACGCGCTGGCCGTGGAGCGCGTTGACGACGGCCTCGACGGTGCCCTCGCCGCCGTCGGCCATGGGCATTTCCACGCACTCGGCCTCCGGGAGCACCGCCTGCACGCCGGCGCGCATCGCCGCGACCGCCTGCGACGCGGTCAGAGACTCCTTGAACGAGTCAGGCGCCAGAACGATCTTCATCGCCACATTCTGGCCTGAGGCGCCGCGGTTGCGCAGAACTCAATCGGTGCCGAGCACCACGAGGATCCGCTTGAACTCGCGTCGTTGCGCGGCGGTCAGGTTCGCCATCAACTTTCGCTCCGCCTCGCGCACCCCGGGGTCGGTGCGCTTGAGCACCTCGCGCCCCGCGGCGGTGAGCTCGGCGGGCAACGAGCGGCCCGAGGAGACGGCGGCCGGCCGGGAGACCAGGCCGCGACCCTCCAACGCCCGCAGCACCATGTTCATCGCCTGCGGGGAGACGTTGACGTAACGGGCGAGGTCGGCGTTGGATTGGCCCGGGTACTTCGACAGGATCCGCATGCAGATGTACTGCGGGAAGGCCAGCCCCAGCGGATCAAGGACGGTTGCGGTCACCTCCGCGCGCAGCGCGTCGGCCACCCGCGACAGCAAATAGCCCAGCGGCTGGTCTTCGAGCATCTCGCCGGCCGAGCCGGCATCGCCAAGCGATGTCATGTCAAGGATATTGACACATATCAACCTAATTGATATACCGAATGGATGACAGAACCCACGGGCGAGATGTTTGAAAGCGCGTACAAGGGCGAGGCCGATGCCATGGGAATCGGCGCCCGGCCGCCGTGGAGCATCGGCGAACCCCAACCCGAACTGGCCGTATTGATCGACCAAGGCAAGTTCACCGGCGATGTGCTCGACGCCGGCTGCGGGGAGGGCGCCATCTCCCTGTACCTGGCCGAACGCGGGTTCACCACCGTGGGGTTGGACCAATCACCCACCGCGATCGAACTGGCCAGGGCCCAAGCCGCTCAGCGCGGCCTGACCAACGCCACCTTCGAGGTCGCCGACATCACCGACTTCGGCGGCTACGACGGCCGGTTCGGCACGATCGTCGACTCGACGCTGTTCCACTCGATGCCGGTCGAACTGCGGGAGGGATATCAGCAGTCCATCGTGCGGGCCGCCGCACCCGGCGCGTCATACTTCGTGCTGGTTTTCGACAAGGCCGGAATGCCCGACGGCCCGGCCAACCCCGTCACCGAGGACGAGCTGCGCGACGTCGTGTCGAAGTACTGGACGATCGACGAGATCAGGCCGGCGCGCGTCCACGGGACGCTCCCCGAGGGTTTCGAGGAGTTTTTCCCCGTGACCGACGTGCGCGATGAGCCGAAGGGCCGCAAATCGGTGCCGGCCTGGTTACTCTCGGCGCACCTGGGTTGATCCACACCCACCCCACAGCGCCGGGGTGGCCGCCATGAGGCAGGATGAGGGGAACCTAGCGAGGACCTCGAAGGAGTCGGATGGCGGACCCCGTCGACAGCGCCGCCGCCGGTCAGGCGGCTTCGGAGCCGAACGGCCCGAACGGCGCCGGCCCATCGTCCTCCGCCGCGTCCATCCGCCCGATGTACACCCGCGTGCTGCTCAAGCTCGGCGGCGAGATGTTCGGCGGTGGCCAAGTGGGCCTGGACCCCGACGTCGTGCACCTGGTCGCCCGGCAGATCGCCGAAGTGGTCCGCAGCGGCGTGCAGGTGGCAGTCGTCATCGGCGGCGGTAACTTCTTCCGCGGCGCGCAGTTGCAGCAGCGCGGTATGGAGCGCACCCGCAGCGATTACATGGGCATGCTCGGCACGGTGATGAACAGCCTTGCGCTGCAAGACTTCCTGGAAAAGGAAGGCATCGCCACCCGGGTGCAGACCGCGATAACGATGGGTCAGGTCGCCGAACCGTACATTCCGCTGCGAGCGCGCAGGCACCTGGAAAAGGGCCGGGTGGTGATCTTCGGCGCAGGCATGGGCCTGCCGTATTTCTCCACCGACACCACCGCGGCGCAGCGGGCGCTGGAGATCGGCGCCGAGGTGGTGTTGATGGCCAAGGCGGTCGACGGGGTCTTCACCGCCGATCCCCGCGTGCACCCCGACGCCGAGCTGCTGACCGCGATCAGCCACCGCGAGGTCATCGACCGCGGCCTGAAAGTCGCCGACGCCACCGCGTTTAGCCTGTGCATGGACAACGGTATGCCGATCCTGGTGTTCAACCTTCTGGTCGACGGCAATATCGCGCGGGCCGTCGCAGGTGAGAAGATCGGAACACTGGTCACCACCTGACGGTCGGTTGTGCACCGAGAAGCAGGAACAGGAGAAGCACCGTGATCGAGGAAACCCTCTTCGACGCCGAAGAGAAGATGGAAAAGGCCGTGGCGGTGGCGCGCGACGACCTGGCGTCCATCCGCACCGGCCGCGCCAACCCCGGCATGTTCGCGCGCGTCACCGTCGACTACTACGGCTCGCCAACCCCCATCACGCAGCTGTCGAGCATCAACGTGCCTGAAGCGCGGATGGTGGTGATCAAGCCGTACGAGACGAACCAACTACGCAACATCGAGGACGCGATCCGCAACTCCGATCTCGGGGTGAACCCCACCAACGACGGCAACATCATTCGGGTGGCCATCCCGCAGCTCACCGAAGAACGCCGCCGTGACCTGGTCAAACAGGCCAAGGCCAAGGGTGAGGACGCGCGCGTGTCGGTGCGTGCCATCCGCCGTAAGGCGATGGAGGAACTGCACCGCATCAAAAAGGACGGCGAGGCCGGCGAGGACGAGGTCTCCCGCGCGGAGAAGGACCTCGACAAGACCACCCACCAGTACACGGCGCAGATCGACGACCTCGTCAAGCACAAAGAAGGCGAGTTGCTGGAGGTCTAGTGGCCCGACAGCAAGCGACTCCCGTGGCAGACACCGAAGCCGGCCCAAGCGAGCCGCCCAAGAAGAAGTCGCGGGCGGGTCGCGATCTGCCCGCGGCCATCGGCGTCGGCGTGCTGCTGGGCGGTGTGGCGATCGGCACGCTGTTGTTCTGGCCGATCGGCTGGCTGCCGGTGCTGGCCTTCTTCATCCCGATCGCCACCCACGAGGTGATTCGCCGGCTGCGTGAGGCCGGCTACGACCTGCCGGCCGTCCCGCTGCTGCTCGGCGGCCAGGCGATGATCTGGTTGAGCTGGCCCTACGGCCCGGCCGGGGTGCTCGGCGCGTACGGCGGCACGATCGTCGTCTGCATGGTGTGGCGGCTCGTCGGGCACGGGCTGCGCCAGCAGCCGGTCAACTACCTGCGCGACATCGCCGCCACGGTGCTGCTGGCGACGTGGGTGCCGTTGTTCGCCAGCTTCACCGCGCTGCTGATCTTCCAGGACCGCGGCGGGGCCCGGGTGTTCACGGTGATCGCCACGGTGGTGTTCGCCGACATCGGCGGATATGTGGCCGGGGTGCTGTTCGGCAAGCATCTGATGGCGCCGGCGATCAGCCCGAAGAAGTCCTGGGAGGGGCTGGGCGGATCGCTGCTGTTCGGCGTCGGGGCCGCGGTGCTTTCGGTGACGTTCCTGATGGACAAGCCCGCATGGGTCGGGGTGCCCCTGGGACTGATGCTCGTCGTCACCGGCGTCCTCGGGGATCTGGTCGAGTCGCAGGTCAAACGCGACCTCAAGATCAAGGACATGGGCACCCTGCTGCCCGGTCACGGCGGCATCATGGACCGCATCGACGCGATGCTTCCGTCGGCTGTGGCCGGTTGGGTCGTTCTGACGTTGCTGGCGTAGCCGCGCGCCTTGTCGGCCGGGTTCAGTGATCGCCGACGGTTGCGCGTAACCCCGTGCGCAAGGTCTGCAGGAATTCGGCGGCGGCATCGAAGTCGGGTCGGGGCCCGCAGCGCGTCCAGTAGTCGACGACGCAGCATGCGACCCGGCGCAACCGGACGTTGCTGTCTTGCGACAGCACGCGAAGGACATCGAACGCCTGCTCGGAGCTGAGGCCGAAGGTCTGCATGAGCATCCCTTTGGCCTGTTCGATCACGGGTTGGCCGGCCAGCTTGTCCCGCAGCTGAGCGACCTCGCGTTGCAGGCGCTCGGTGTCGGTGGTCGACGTGGCGGGTGTTTTGCGGCTGGCCTGGTCGGCGCCGGCCAAAGTGAGTGTCATTGCTGCTCCTCTGCGGATCAATCCGTGGACGGGGCGTCATTTCCGTCCTACGCCTTTGATTGCTGTTCAGCAACGATTGCAAGCTGAGAACTAATTGTGATTTGGCCGGGCACGCTCACGCCGGTGAGGGAGCTGTTGTCGACGGTGGTGTGCCGACGTCATGGTGTGGTGGCCGCTGAGCTGTCGCGCGCTGTTGATCAAGCCGACGAGGCTGAAGGCCTGCGGCGTATTGCCCAGTTGCCGGCCGGCTTTCGGGTCGTACTCCTCGCTGAGCAGTCCGACGTCGTTGCGCAGATCCAGCAGACGCTCGAAGAGCGCGGTGGCCTCGGCGGGGCGGCCGATGCCGCACAGCGCGTCGACGAGCCAGAAGCTGCAGGCCAGAAATGCCCCCTCCCCGCCGGGAAGGCCGTCGTCGCTTTTTTCCGGCAGGTACCGCAACAGCAGCCCGTCGCAGCTGAGCTCCTTTTGCACGGCCTGCACGGTGCCGACGATGCGCGGATCGTCGTAGGGCAGAAAGCCCACCCGTGGCAGCAGTAGCAGCGCGGCGTCAAGGTGATCAGAACCGTAGGACTGGGTGAACGAACCACGCTGCGCGTTGTATCCGCGGTGGCAGATGTCAGCGTGGATCTCGTCGCGCAAGGCGCGCCATCTGCCGAGCGGTCCGGGCAGGTCGTGGTTTTCGACAGTGCGCACCGCCCGGTCGACCCCGGCCCATGCCATGACCTTGGAGTGCACGAAATGGCGTGCGGGCCCGCGGATTTCCCACAGGCTGCTGTCGCGCTTTGTCCAGTTGCCCTCGAGAAAGTCCAGAAGTGCGCGCTGAACGTCCCAGGCGGTGTTGTCGGTCGGCAACCCGCAATCTCTGGCCAGGTGCAGCCCGTCGAGCACCTCGCCCCATACGTCGAGTTGCAGTTGGTCTGCCGCGGCGTTGCCCACCCGTACCGGGGCCGAATTCTGGTAACCGGACAGCCAGGGCAGTTCGAGTTCGGGCAGCCGCCGCCGGCCGTCGGCGCCGTACATGATCTGCAGGTCGGCCGGGTCGCCCGCCACCGCGCGCACCAGCCATTCCCGCCATGCCCGCGCCTCCTCGGCGAAACCGGTGCCGAGCAGCGCCTGCAGGGTGAAGGTGGCGTCGCGAAGCCAGCAGTACCGGTAGTCCCAGTTGCGGGGGCCCCCGAGTTGCTCGGGCAGCGACGTGGTCGCGGCGGCCAGGATGCCGCCGGTCGGCGCGAAGGTGAGCGCCTTGAGCAGCATCAAGGCCCGGCGCACCTCCGGTTGCCACGATCCGGTGTATTGGCACTGGGCCATCCACTTGCTCCACCAGCGTTCGGTTTCGGCCAGCGCCCGTTCGGCGTCGACCGGTTCCGGCGCCGGCAGGTGGGACAGCTGGTGGGTGAGCACGAACGGAATGCGCTGCCCTTCGGCGACGGTGAACTCGGCGAAGGTGGTCAGGTCGCGGCCATGCGTGTCGACCGGTGTGCGCAGCCACACCGCATCCGGCCCGGCAATGGCCGAAAGGCCGCCGTCGAGGCGGCGTACCCAGGGCACCACGTGGCCGTAGTCGAACCGCAGCCGCAGCGTCATGGCCATCGCCACCTCGCCGCCGAGCCCCTCGACGATGCGGACCACGTCGGCGGCAACGCCGCGCGGCGGCATGAGGTCGATGAGCCGAACGCTTCCGTGCTCGGTCTGCCATTCGGTTTCGAGCACCAGCGAGTCGTCACGGTACTTCCGCCGGGTGGCCGGACCCCCGCCGGCCGGCGCCATCTGCCATGTTCCCGCGTCAGCCCCGCCGAGCAGCGCCGCAAAGCAGGCCGGTGAATCGAAATGCGGCAGGCACAGCCAGTCGATCGCGCCGTCGCGGCCCACGAGCGCGGCGGTCTGAAGATCACCGATCAGCGCGTAGTCCTCGATCGCGGGCATGTCAGCTCGCGTCGTCGAGGGTGATGACCACCTTCACGTCATCGGGTTGGGCGGTGAACGCATCGGCGGCCCGGTGCAGCGGTACTCGCCGGGTGATCAGGCTGGCCAGCCAGTCCTTGTCAGCCTTGGCCAGCGCCTCGGCGGCCTGGCGATAGTGGCGCAGGTTGGCGTTGACCGATCCCACCACCACGTCGTTTTCCAGTACCAGCTCGCGGTTGATGGCGCCGGCGTCGATCTTCAGACGGCGCCCGGTCGGGGAGACCCCGGTCAGGCAGACGATGCCGTATGCCGACGTGTTGGCGATGGCGCCGAAGATCACCGGCCCGGCTCCGGTCGCCTCGATCACCACGTCGGGGTGCAGCTTGGCGGCGACGTCGTCGATGTCGTCATGGTGGTAGGTGGCACCCAGCGCCGCGGCGATCCCAGGTTTGGGCCCGTCGGTGACGCGGTCGAGGATGTGGGTGTCGAGGCCTTGCTGTACGGCCAGCAGGGCGGCCAGCAGGCCGATCGGGCCGGCGCCGGTGATCAGCGCCCGCTCGGGGTCGAAGTATGCCCGTTGGCCGACGCGCCGGACCTGTTCCCAGGCCTTGGCCACCACCGTGGTCGGTTCGATGAGCATCCCGACATCACGAAGACCGTTATCGACGGACACCGCGTAATCCGTTTCGACACACCATCTTTGGCTGCCGTAGCCGTCGATTTCCTTGATACCGCGTTCGGTGTAGCGACCGTTGCGGCACATGTCGAACTCGCCGTGGGCGCAGGCCCGACACGGCACTGGGTCGGGTCTGCGCACCACGCCGACCACGAGGTCGCCTGGGGAGAACGATGCGTCGGGCGGCGCGGCGGCCACCCGGCCCAACGACTCATGTCCGATCACCAGGGACTGTCGACCGGGCGGCGCCCACCCGTACTGTCCGGCGACGATCTCCTTGTCGGTGCCGCACACACCGATGGCCAGGCCGTCCACCAGGAGTTCACCCGGTCCGGGTTTCGGGTCGTCGCGCTCATCGACAGCCAGGGTGTCCGATTTGCCCGGTTGCACCGTCAACGCCTGCATGCGGTTAGGACTTGCCGCTGCGCAGCGTTTGCAAACCGATAATGATTGCGCTTTGATAAATAACTTCCCCCCGTGGAGAGTGAGGCGAAGGTGACCGGTCGCGGCGGTGGTGTGACGAGCGACGAGGTGGAATCGGTGATGAGGGCGTCGCGGGCCCTGGTCGGCATCACCGCGGCCTCGATTTCCACCGTCGACGACGTGGTGACCGTGCCCCAACTGCGGGTGATGATGATGATTTCCACCCGCGGCGCCCTGAACCTCGCCGGTGTCGCAGCAGGTCTGCAGGTCAGCGCTTCGAACGCGAGCCG
This sequence comes from Mycolicibacterium holsaticum DSM 44478 = JCM 12374, assembly GCF_019645835.1. Taxonomy (NCBI): domain Bacteria; kingdom Bacillati; phylum Actinomycetota; class Actinomycetes; order Mycobacteriales; family Mycobacteriaceae; genus Mycobacterium; species Mycolicibacterium holsaticum. The sequence goes on along the minus strand of NZ_CP080998.1, from coordinate 3,420,762 downwards.
GATATGTGACCGGCTGCTCAAGATCGGCATGGTCGACCGGCGCGACGACCCGGCCGACCGGCGCCACATCGCGTTGACGCTGACCTCGGCCGGTAAGGCGCTGATCGATCGTGTCATCCATCATCGCCGCATCGCGATCCGCCGGGTGTTGCGGCAGATGACACCCGCGCAGCGCGATGCGTTGACGGCGGGCGTGGACGCCTTCGCGACCCTCGCCGGGGAACCTCGCGAGGAGCATCGCCACGCGTTGATCTGAGCCGGCCGCCGGTGGGGCGGGACGCCACGACCGGGCGTCGCGCCGCGAAGGTGGGATACTGGCCTGAGCCCATGCCCACCTCCTTGCCGTTGGTCTTCGATCCGCCGCGCCGCGCGATGCCGCCGCGGCATCTCGCCGACCTCGACGAAGCGGGTCGTGCGGCGGCCGTCGGTGAACTCGGGCTGCCGGCGTTTCGCGCCAAGCAGCTCGCCAACCAGTACTACGGCAGGCTGATCGCCGACCCCCACCAGATGACCGACCTACCTGCCGGGGTGCGCGACCAGGTCGCCGATGCGCTGTTTCCCAAGCTGCTCGACGCGGTGCGCGAGATCGAGACCGATGCAGGTGAGACACGCAAGATGCTGTGGCGCGCGGTCGACGGCACCACGTTCGAGTCGGTGCTGATGCGTTACCCCGACCGCAACACCGTGTGCATCTCGTCGCAGGCGGGATGTGGCATGGCGTGCCCGTTCTGCGCGACGGGCCAGGGCGGGCTGAAGCGCAACCTGTCGACCGCCGAGATCCTCGAGCAGGTCCGCGCCGCGGCGGCCGAGGTGCGTGACCGCGACAAGGGCCGGCTGTCCAACATCGTGTTCATGGGCATGGGCGAGCCGCTGGCCAATTACAACCGGGTGCTCGCAGCGGTGCGTCGGATCGTCGCACCCGCGCCCAACGGTTTCGGCATCTCGGCGCGTTCGGTCACCGTGTCCACCGTCGGCCTGGCGCCTGCGATTCGCAAGCTCGCCGACGAACGGCTCAACGTCACGCTGGCGCTGTCGCTGCACGCCCCCGACGACGAACTGCGCGACACGCTGGTGCCGGTGAACAACCGCTGGAACGTGGCCGAAGCCCTCGCTGCGGCACGGTATTACGCGGACGGGACGTGCCGTCGGGTGTCGATCGAGTACGCGCTGATCCGCGACGTCAACGACCAGCCTTGGCGTGCGGACCTTTTGGGTAAGCGGCTGCACGGTGCGCTTGGACCGCTCGTGCACGTCAACGTCATCCCGCTGAACCCGACGCCGGGCAGCCAATGGGACGCCAGCCCCAAGCCCGCCGAGCGGGAATTCGTGCGGCGCGTGCGCGAGCGGGGCGTGTCGTGCACGGTGCGCGACACCCGCGGCCGCGAAATCGCTGCCGCATGTGGGCAGTTGGCGGCGCAGGGCTGAACGCTGGCTGTTGGGCGCTCATTATGTCGGCGGTCAGCGGCGCGAGGGTCATGTCCGGCGCCCTCCGTTGACGGGGATGACCTGACCGGTGATGTAGTCCGATTCGTCCTGACACAGAAAGATCGCCGCGTTGGCGATGTCCTCGGGCCGACCCGCTCGGCGCACCGGTGTGATCTTCGCGAAATGCTCGAGGCTGGCGGTGAACCGTCCTTCTTCAATGGCCTTCTCCAGCATCGGGGTGACCACCATGCCGGGCGGAATCGTATTGACCGTGATGCCTTTCGGCCCGAGCTCCAGCGCCAGGCTCTTGGTGAACCCGATGACACCGGCCTTGGAACTGACGTAGGCGGCCATTCGCGATTGCCCGCCCTGAGCGCTCGACGACGAGATGTTGACGATGCGGCCCCACTGCGCCTCGGCCATGTCGGGAAGCACCACCTGTGTGCAGATGAACGGCCCCCGCAGATTGACCGCCATGACGCGGTCCCACTGCTCGTCGGTGATCTCGTCGAACTTGCCGAACTGCTCGATGCCGGCGTTGTTGATCAGAATCAGCACTGGGCCCAGGTCCGCCCGCACCTGCGCGACGGCGGCTTCGACCGCGCTCCGGTTGGACACGTCCACGACGTAGCCCGCGACCTTCGCACCTTCGCCGCGCAAGCGGTCGACCTGTGTTTCGATCTGCTCGGCGGCGATGTCGAATATCGCGACTTTGGCGCCCCGGCCGACGAGCGCCTCGGCGATCGCCAGTCCCAGCCCGGCGGCACCGCCGGTCACGATGGCGGTGGTGTTTTCAAAAGGCACGCGACTCCTCGGCGTACTCGATGTGGAGGCGGGTCAGGCCACGCAGGATGGAGGTCGGCAGATACGAGTGGCGCCGGTCACCGGGTGGGCCGTGTCTGGCTCGGTCGATCCTGATCTCGGCGGTGCGGTCGAAGAGTCGCTCCAACGTGATTCGGCCTTCGGCGCGCGCCAGCGGTGCTCCCGGACAGGCGTGCGGCCCACGGCCGAACGGACCGGGCTCTCGTAACGCAATGTCTCCTCGATGAAGTGGGGAATGAGATCCCGCCCTCGTCATAACCGGTGACCATCACCACGTCGTGGTGCTTCTCGCTGCGCAACGGACACTCGTCACGCATCGCGGCCAAATAGGCGTACGGGTCGTGCAGCAATTCGTTGTCGGTGAAGAAGTCTCTGGTGTCGAGATCTGTCACGACGTGCCCTCGGCGCCATCGAAACTCGGCACCGAGCCGGCGGCGGGCAGTTCCATCTGCAGGTAGACGGCGATGCGGCGAATCCTGTCGTCGGTGTTGAACTCATACACCGAAACGCTGTTGACCACGCTGTTGAAATCGCCTATGCGGCTGCGTTCTTCCAGCTCGAGGAACACCACGTCCGGTGTCTCGGTGAGGCGCTGAAATGTACAGTCCCACTCCGAGGACTTCGCCCAGTTGGTGAGGAACTCCGTGTAGGAGGCCCATTCCATCACCTCTTTGAACGGCCCGACCCGGACGAAGTTGTCGACGTCGATCAATTCGGCCAGCGGTGCCCAGTCGGCAGCAGTGAAATCGGGAGCCTTGGCGGCCTCGACGAGACGTTTGGTGGTCTGGCTGTACTCCAGCACGGCCCGCGATCGGCCGGTCGCGGTCGCGAGGACGTCATCGAGGGTCGTCATGCCGTCACCTCAGTCGCCGCCATGTACCGGTCGACGACGGAGTGGAAGTGGCCGATGACGACTTCCTCCTTCACCAACGACATGTGATCGAGCCGCTTGTTGCGCAGCCCCTTCTGTTGACGCGGCATCTGGACGTAGTCCTGGTGCAGCGCTTCGAAGTACTTGTAGCTACCGGGCTCATCGACCTCGATCAGCTCCGCGCGGAAGGCATCTCGGTGCTCGGCGGGCAGGAACATGTAGCTGCTGACGTGCCAGATGCAGCGGTTCGGGTCACCGTCGGGGTGCGGCACCGCCGCGATGATGTGGCACTCGCCGGCCCGAACCGTCATGAAAAAGTTCGGGAACAGCACCCAACCCTGGTTGTCGCTCATCTGGTCGTCGGTGAGCCCGGTGACGTCGAGGCCCATACCGGTGAGGGTGTCGCGGGTGGCCTGCTGCAGCAGCCCGCGTGCGGTGACGCCATCGGGGAACTCCACCTCACCGTCCGCGCCCTGATATGGCGCAACGAGCTCCTGGAAGCGGGGGATCACCGCGGCGGTGCCGGGGAACGTCTCGGGCAGTGCCATGATGCCGTCGACCTGTTTCTGTGCCCCCGCGCCCTGCACCTCGAACGGTGCGACGGCGACGCTGTGATTCTCGAAGAACCGGTAGCGGGTGGTGGCCGGGTCGATGTTGAGGACCGCGAGCAACTGCGGGTGAATTCCGTTGATGTGGTAGCCCTCTTCGAAGGCATCCATCACAACTTTCCAGTTGCAGTCGAGGGCCTCGCGGACGTCCATCACGGTGGTCATCTGATCGAGGTGGTAGGGCTCGAGCAGGTCGATCACCTCGTCACCCAGGTACTCCCGTAGTGGTTGAGCATTGGGGTCCGGGTTGAGGAAAATGAACCCGCCGAAGGTGTCGACGCACACCGGCAACAGGGAGTTGTCGCTCTTGTCGACCTGGCCGGCGACCTCCTCCCTCAGCACACCGCGCAGTTTGCCTTCGAGGTCGTAGGCCCACAGGTGGTACTGACATAGAAAGCCCCGCTTGGCGTTACCGGTGTTCGTCATGCACAGCATGTTTCCGCGGTGCCGGCATGCGTTGACGAAGCCGCGTAGCTTCTCGTCCTTGCCGCGGACGATGACGTAGGACTGGTCGAAGATCTGGTAGCGCTTCCAGTCACCGACCTTGGGCAGGTCGTCGACGCGCCCGGCGACCTGCCACACCCGCGACCAGATGCGTTCGCGCTCAAGGGCGGTGTACTCGGGGGAGGTGTACCGGTCGGTCGGGATCCGCATATTGAACGTCCCCGGCGTGACCTCGTTCAGGCCCAGGCCGATTCCTGAGTCGGGATTCAGCCACTCGCCGGGGCGGGCAATCTGAGTCATATCGAACCTCCTGGGCCATAGCGGGGCGTTACCGGGCTGGGGGTGCGCGTGGTCACCCACCGAGCTGTGTGATGGCCATCACCATATACAGCAATGTATGAAATATACAACGATGCATTAAAGTGGCTTGAGTCACATCTGCCCGGGTGTGACCGTGACGAAGGGATCGCGATGGAATGCCAACTCGAGCTCAGTGCGGCCAGAGTCGCGGAGTTGATCAGCGTCGCGGGCGGCTGGCTCTGCGACCGTGCAATGGCCGGTTGGACGGTGACAGTGTGGGTTCCGGATCGTGACCACGTCCGGTCTCTGTCAGTGCTTGGGGTGACGGCCCGCGACTCGGCCGCTCCGACCGATGTGCCTGCTGTGTACGGCCCGCCGCCGGGAGACGTCGCCTGTCTTCAGCCCGACATTGTGCGCCATCGCGTCAGCGTCGCCGCGCGCGCGTTCAAAGCCCGGGCGTTGCTGCTCGCCGGTCTACCGGTGAGCACTGCAGAAGTCGAAACGTTCAAGCTGGATGCACCCTCAAACACGTTGCTGACAGGAAGATTCGTGCACACCTCGCTCGCAGCCCTGGTGCCGTGACGGCTCGTGTGGCGGCGGCGCTGTGGGAGGATCGGCGCATGCCGGAGCGGTGGACCAGGGAGCGACGCCTCGAGCACACCCGTAACCTGCTGCTCGACGCCGCCGAAGAGGTGTTCGCGCGCAAAGGCCTGACCGGGGCGGCATTGGAAGACATCGCCGAGATAGCTGGCTACACGCGCGGGGCGATCTATTCGCACTTCGGCGCGAAAGAAGAGTTGTTCCTCGCGGTCGTCGACCGTCAGCGGCAGCGCTTCCTCGACGGCTTCAGCGACATCATCCAGTCGTTCGGGCGGCTCGACGAACTAAGCGTCGACGAACTCGCCGAGCGGTGGCGCGAGGTGGGCAGTGACCCGAACCGGGCAGCCCTCAACTACGAACTCACGCTGTACCTGTTACGCAACGCGCAAGCGCGCGAACGACTCGAAAAGCAACGGCGCGAGACGATCCGATCGCTCGCCGAGTTCATCAGCAAGGACGTCGCACGGTTGGGCGCGACCCTCACGATGCCCGCCGATACGTTGGCCCAGCTGATCCTCGCGGTCAACGACGGCGTCACACTCGGCAGTCACCTCGATGGCGCCGACCTCTACCGCCCCTATCTGCAGCTGATCGTGTCGAGCCTCGTTCCGGCCAGCGCTTGAGGTCGATGAGACTGCGGACGATCAGCCCGGTTTGTTGACGAACCAGACGTTCTCCTCGCGCAGGCGGCGGCTGCGCCAGCCGTCCGGCGTGCGCACGAGTTCGTGATGGTAGTACCCGCCGCAGCTGCTCATCTCCGCCATGCCGGGGAGCTGCATGGGGTTGTAGAACATCGCCCGCACCGTCGCGGTATCGCCGTCGATATCGCACTCGATGTTCGTGATGTAGTGCATGCTCCACGGCAGGACCCCGAAGTTGACCGCGAACCAGTCGACGACCTCGTCGCGGTTCCCGACGACCGCGCCCGCCGATGAGTAGTCGATGTGCGCGTCGTCGGTGAACAGCGACCGGTACAGCTCCCAGTCCTTGGTGTCCACCGCGCGGGCGTAGCGGTGAAGCAGCCCGGCAATCTCGAGTTCGTCGCTGACCCGGTCGACGTCCATGCCCGCCGCGCCCTTCATTCAGTCGTCGAGATCGACGAAATGTCAGATGTCTCTAGCACTTACCCGCCCGGTTGTCCCTTTCGGCACAAAATGGGTCACTCGGGCATGCCGATCGTCTTGGCTTCCAGGTACTCCTTGTAGCCTTCCTCGCCGTTGCGATAGCCCAGCCCGCTCTGTTTGGTGCCGCCGAACGGGCTGGTGATGCCGAAGTGGCTCTTGCCGTTGATCGTGACGTTGCCCGTCCGCATGCGGCAGGCCACCTGGAACGCGCGGTCCACATCGCCCCCGGAGACCTCACCGGACAATCCGTAGATGGTGTTGTTCGCGATCGCGACGGCCTCGTCGTCGGTGTCATACGGCGTCACCGTCAGCACGGGGCCGAAGATCTCTTCCTGGGCCACCTGCGAATCCGGGTCGACGTCGGCGAGCAGCGTGGCCTGCGTGTAGTACCCGGTGGGCAGGTTCTCCGGGATACCGCCGCCGGTGACCAACCGCGCCCCGGAGTCGATGCCCGATTTGATCAGGCCCAACACCTTCTGGCGTTGGGTTTCGCTGATCTGCGGACCCTGCATGTTGCCCGCCGTCCACGGGTCGCCGACCGGGAAACCCTCCATCATGGTCTTGAGGATCTCGATGCCCTCGTCATATCGACTGCGCGGCAACAGGATCCGGCTGGGCAGAATACAGCTCTGTCCCGACATCACGCACGCCATCATCGCCGCCATCGACAGTGCGGAGTTGAAGTCGGCGTCGTCGAGCACGATGTGCGCCGACTTGCCGCCCAGTTCCAGCAGCGTCTTCTTCACCGTCGAGGCGCCCGCGGCCAGGATCGCCCGGCCCGTCGCCGTCGAACCGGTGAACGTGATCATGTCCACGCGCGGGTCGGCCGACAGCGCCGCGCCCACCTCGTTGGCGTTGGAGACCACGACATTGAACACCCCGGCGGGGATATCGGTCTCCTCGGCGATGATGCGGCCGAGTTCGCTACCCGACCACGGGGTGAGCTGCGCGGGCTTGAGCACCACGGTGTTGCCCGCCATCAACGCGGGCACCGTCTCGGCGATGTTGAGGTAGAACGGCACGTTCCACGGCGTGATCGCGCCCACCACGCCGACCGGCTCGTAGTGGATCTTGCGCCGCGCCGGGCCCAACTGCGTGGGATGCACGCCCGTGTCGACCAGGTAGTCGAACGCCTTGCCGTGTTCGGCCCAGTGCTTGACTTCCTCGATCGGGCTCTCGATCTGGCTGCCGGACACCGTGACGGGGCACCCGACCTCGGTGATCAGGATGCGCCGCAGCCGCTCCTTGTCCTTCTCCAGCGCGGCGTGCAACTGGCTCAGGCAGTGGTAGCGGAAATCCAGGTCACGCGACCAGGTGCCGTCGTCGAACGCCCGGCGTGCCGCCCCGACGGCGCGCTCCATATCGGCCACGGTGCCGTCGGTGGCCTGACCGACCACCTCCTCGCTGGCCGGATGGATGACGTCGAACTTCGCCCCGCTACTGGTGAACTGCAGTTCGCCATCGATCAACATCCGCTCTTCGCCGGCCAGCACGCCGGTCTCCGTCTGCACGTCGGTCATGCAGACAGCTTTACATTTTTTCCCACAAGTGTCACCTGTTAGGCGGAGCCGGACCGCGCCGGCGGGTCAGGGCTGCTGTTTGATACCGGCGGCGTGGCGAAGTTGCGCGAGGAACTCGTCGTTGTCGTCGCTGCGCACGATGAAGTGCGAGATGGCGACGCGAATCACGGTGGCGGCCTTGACCGCTCGATTCGAACCGCTCATCAGCCGCTCCAGCCGCGCCCGCATCACCGGAATGACGGCCGTCAGTTGCGGGATGACGACCTCGGGTTCGATGTCGACCATCCGCACCCCCGAATAGGACTGCTGGTAGTCGACGATGAACCGCAACGCGGCGTCGAGTTTTTCGGTGCCCCGCAGGCCGGCGGTGGCCGCGCTGACACCGTCGTCGAACAGGTCGCGCTCGTAGGCGCCGAACGCGTCGAGCAGGTCGGACTTGGAGGCAAACCAGCGGTACAACGTCGGCCGCGATACGCCGGCCTGCAACGCGACCTCCGAGAGGCTGAGCTTGGTCTGGCCGCTGCGAGCGAGCACCTCAGCAGTGGCGACCAGAATGCGGTGGCGGGTCGAGGTGTCCTCGATAACTCCGGATGCAGCGGATGGAGAACCGTTCACGTGGAAGTCTCGCAATCGTCTGGGTTCCGTCGATCCTAGGCCCTGTGTCACAGCGATCTGGTCAGGAGGGCGACCGTGTCCAGGTCCTCCAGCGCGGCCACCGCTCGCCGTAACCCCGCCAAGGCGATGTCCTCGGCCTGCATGCCGCCCATCCCCGCGGTGATCAGCGCGGCGACGTAGGCGTACAGCGCGCCCTGCCGGTAGCGGTTCCACAGCTCGTCGCGGTCGAGCTCAGGGCCGCCGTGCGCGGCAAGCGCGTTCCGGTAGACGTCGAGCAGGTCGTCCTGGGTGGCGCGGCGGTCGACGGGGGTCATGCTGGTGACCAGGGTGTAGGCGAGTTCGCGGCCCGGGTGCCCACGACGGACCGCCTGCCAGTCCAGCAGCCCGGCCTCACCGTTGCGGAAGTACACGTTGCCGGGGTGGGCGTCGCCGTGCATGACCGTGTGCGGCGGCCGGTCGATCAGCCGGGCCACCGCCCGGTAGTTGTCGTCGATGAACCGGCCGCGCTCGACGGGGATGTCGGTGCGCGCGGCGATCCGGCGCGCCGACGTCTTCAACAGGGCTCCGGTGAGCAGCGAGGCGCTGTCGCCCGACGCCGTATACGCCCATGCGGGCACCCGCTCCCAGAACGTCGCGTGCAGCCGGGCGAGCAGTTCGACGATCAGGGCGGCCTGATCGCGGTGCAGCGGATGAAGGGTGTCGGGAAACTGGCACTCGTCGACGGGCAGGTCTTCGAGCACCAGCACGAAGCGTCCGGTCAACGAGTCGAACGCCGATCCGTAGGAACGGGGTACGCCGGTCAGTCGCGCGGAAAGCTCACGGTAAAACCGGGTTTCGGTGTCGGCGAGCCTGCCCAGCTCACCCATCAGCCGGGTCGCGACGGTTTCCGCGGACATCTTGACGAAGACCGAGGCCGGCACGCCGTCACCGGTCAACGCCACGCGCGCCCGCGACGAGGTGCCCGCGTCACCGCCCAGCACCGACACCGAGGTGACGGTGCGGCCCAGGATCCGGCTCAGCGCCGCGGCGTCGAGTTCGTCGACCGTGCGCGGAATCGAACGGAGCCTGCCGACGGCGGCGTCGGTGGCGATACGTTGTACACCGCGCCCAAGATGCGACACAAGGCCGACGACCGACGAAACCCGATTCACCTCGCCAGTTTACAAATTTCGCGGAGTTTGTAAATCACCTCGGAAGGGATGTGCATGGCCGGACCGTTGGAAGGCATACGGATCGTCGAACTCGGGGTGTGGGTCGCGGGGCCGGCCGCGGGCGGGATCCTGGCGGACTGGGGCGCCGACGTCATCAAAATCGAACCGCCGACCGGTGATCCGGCGCGCACGTTCGGTCGGATCATGGGCATCGAGGGGGACGGCAGCCCGCCGTTCGAGATGGACAACCGCGGCAAGCGCAGCATCGTGCTCGATATCACCACCGAGCAGGGGCGCGCCACCGCGCTCGAATTACTCGGGGCGGCAGATGTTTTCCTCACCAACGTGCGGGTCGGTGCGCTGCGGCGGATGGGGCTGGACTTCGCGACGGTGGCGGCAGGCAACCCCCGACTGGTGTACGGCCTGATCACCGGCTACGGCCAGAGCGGCCCCGACGCCGACCGGGCGGCCTACGACGTCGCGGCGTTCTGGGCCAGGGCCGGGCTGGCGCACCTGCTCACCCGGCCCGGCCAGGCGCCGCCGTTTCAACGCGGCGGAATGGGCGATCACGCGGCCGGGATGACGCTGGCCGCGGCGGTGTGCGCGGCGTTGGTGGCGCGAACCCGCACCGGCGAGGGCCAATTGGTGAGCACGTCGCTGTACCGGCAGGGCGCCTACACGGTCAGCTTCGACCTCAACACGTTCTTGTTGACCGGCCATACGATCGCCATCGGGGATCGCGAGACGATGGGCAACCCCTGTATGAACAATTACGTCGCCGCCGACGGGCGGCGATTCTGGCTCGTGGGCCTGGAGGCGGGCCGGCACTGGCCGCCGCTGTGCCGGGCGGCCGGCCGGCCCGAGTGGTTGACCGATCCGCGCTACGAGACGGCGCGGTCGCGCGCCGTGCACGCGGTCGAGCTCATCGCCGAACTCGACGAGATCTTCGCCACCAGAGCCCTCGACGAATGGGCCGAGGTTTTTGCCGCGGAACCGGAATTGTTCTGGGCGCCAATCAATTCCGTCGAAGACGTGGTGTCCGACGATCAGTTTCACGCCGCGGGCGGCATCGTGTACGTGCCCGACGGCGACGCGGCCGTGCCGATGGTCGCCTCGCCCGCCGACTTCTCCGGCACGCCATGGGCGCCGCGTTCGGCGGCGCCGCAGCTCGGCGAGCACACCGCAGAGGTGCTCGCCGAACTCAGGGCGAGCGGTACTTGATGCGTGCCGCGTGCCGCAGCTGGCCGAGGAAATCGTCGTCGTCGTCGCTGCGGACCAGGTAGTGCGAGACCGCGACGCGCACGGCGGTCGCGACGGCCAGCGCGGGATCGGGTCCGGTGGCCAGCCGTTCGAGCCGGTGGCGCATCAATGGAATCACCCGGGACAGCCGCTTGATGACCCGCTCGGGCTCGACATCGATCATCCGCAGCCCCGGATAGGAATGCTGGTAGTCCACGATCACCCGCAACGCCGCGTCCAGCCGCTCGTGCTCGGGCAGGTCGGCCGTCGCGTCGGCCACCGCGCGCTCGTAAAACTGCCGCTCCCAGACCACGAACGCGTCGAGCAGCTCCCGTTTGGAGGCGAACCACCGGTACAGCGTGGGCCGTGACACCCCGGCCTCCAGCGCCACGTCCGACAGGCTGAGCTTGGTCATGCCGTGGCGACCCAGCACCTCCGCCGTGGCCGCCAACAGCCGCTCACGGGTCGGGATATCGGGTTCAGCCGAGGAGTGCGGCATCGTCATAGCTTTACAAAAATTTGTCGGAGTGTCACGCTAAATCGGTGACTGTCCTGAGCCCGCAGTTCCGTGAATACAGCCCGCACGACCTTTCCACGCGCGAATTCTGGTGCCAACCCTTCGATGTGCGTGACCAGACGTTCGCGAAACTGCGCGCCGGTGAAGGGCTCAGCTGGCATCAGCCGCTGCCGTCGCTGTTCGACACCGTCGAGCCGGGCTTCTGGGCGGTGACGCGTCGGGCCGACATCGTCCATGTCAGCCAGCACCCCGAACTGTTCACGTCGGCCCAGGGCGTCGCGCTCGATCCGATGCCGGCCGAGATTCAGAAAATCGCCACGTTCTTTCTGGGGATGGATCCCCCGCAGCACACCGTCTACCGCCGATTGGTCAGTTCGGCGTTCACCCCGCGCAACGTGCGCCAGATCGAGGACCAGATCCACAAGAACGCGGTCAGCGTCGTCGACGACCTGATCGGCGCGGGGGACGTCGACTTCGTGACGGCATGTTCGGCCCGGCTGCCGATGATGACCATCTCCGAAATGCTCGGGGTGGCACCGTCGGAACGCGAAGCGGTCGCCAAGGCGGCCGAGAAGCTGTTCTCGATGAGCGATGACGAGTACTCCTCACTGGAGGAGCGGGCGCAGAACACCATGAACGAGATGATGTTGTTGGTCAACACCGGCATCGAACTCGCGAAGTTCCGCCGCAGCAATCCCGGTGACGACCTGATGACCAGCATGGTCGAGGCTCAAGTGGACGGGCACCGGCTGACCGATGAGGAGGTCGGCGCGTTCCTGCTGCTGCTCGCGTCGGCCGGCAACGACACCACGAAGCAGACGACGTCACACGCGATGCTGGCGCTGGTGAACAACCCGGCGCAGCGGGACTGGCTGATGGAGGACTTCGACGGCCGGATCACCTGGGCTGTCGAAGAATTCGTCCGTTGGTCTACGCCGGTGTTGCAGTTCGCGCGGTTCGCCACCCAGGACACCGAGGTCGCCGGCCAGCAGATCAGCGCAGGCGACAAGCTGGGCCTGTTCTACTGCTCGGCCAACCGCGACGACACCGTGTTCGACGCACCGCACACGTTCAACCTGCAACGCTCACCCAACCCGCACCTGGGTTTCGGCGGCGGTGGGCCACACTTTTGCCTCGGGAATCAGCTCGCAAAGACCGAACTGCGAAACTTGTTCCGCGAGTTGTTGACTCGGCTCAAATGCGTGGAATTCGGCGAGCCCGACCTGCTGCTCAGCAACTTCGTACACGGAATCAAGCGCCTGCCGGCGCACATCCAGTAGGAGACGTATGCGCGTCGAAGTGGACCTCGACAAGTGCACCGGGCACGGCGTCTGCGAATCGATCGCCGACGACGTGTTCGAGGTGACCGACGACGGCACCGTGGTGATCCACGGCAATGAACGGCCCGAATCCGATCGTGACCGGATGCACCAGGCCGTCACGCAGTGCCCGGTGGCCGCGCTGCGCGTGATCGACTGAACCACCGAATGCCCGCGCCGCGACCGGCATCTATCGTTTCCGCAATGAGACCGATTCGACGGGTGGTGACGGTGCTCGCCGCCGCTCTGACCGCGGCCGGGATATCCGGCTGCTCGGGCCCATGGCCCGCAGCCGAGGTGGCGATGCCACCGGTCGAGGCGGCGACGATTGCCGCGGTGGACCCGCCCGACGCCGCGTTGGCGAACAGTCCGGTGATCGCCCAGGCGCACCGCAGTGTGGCCAAGGTCCACAGCATGGCGCCGTCGTGCCAGAAGCTGCTGGACGGCAGCGGCGTGGTCTTCGCGCCGCACCGGGTGATGTCCAGTGCCCACGGTGTGGCGGGCGCCACCGAGATCACCGTGTCGGTCGACGGCGGTGAGTATCCCGCCACGGTGGTGTTCTACGACCCCGACGCCGACGTCTCGATCCTCGACGTGCCCGGGTTGGAGGCCCCGGCGCTGGCGTTCGCCGAAGAGACGGCGCCATCGGGCGCAGACGCGTTGATCCTGGGTTACCCGGGCGGCGGGCCGTTCGTCGCCACCCCGGCGCGGGTGCGCGACCTCATCGAGCTCAGCGGACCCGACATCTACCGCACCAAGACCGTGCACCGTGAGGTGTACATCGTGCGCGGCGGCGTCCGGCAGGGCGGATCCGGCGGACCCCTCATCGACCTGAACAGCCGGATTCTCGGCCTGGCGTTCGGGGCGTCCGTGGAGGATCCCGACTCCAGTTTCGTGCTCACCGGCAAACAGCTCTTCGGCATCGCGGTCAACGCCGACAGCTCGGCGCCCGTCCCCACCGGTGACTGCGTCGGCTAGCTGTTCTTCGCGGGGAGGTTGTGAACGTCGAGGCGTTCGATAGGTGTCTTGCCCTTGATGCCGGTGTGGGGTCGGTGGTGATTGTAGTGGTGAATCCATGCCTGGTAGGTCGCTGCGCGGGCCTCGTCGGTGAGGTAGGTCTGGGCGTAGGCCCATTCCTGGTTGAGGGTGCGGTTGAATCGCTCGACTTTCCCGTTGGTTTGCGGCCGGTACGGGCGGGTCTTCTTATGCTTGACATCGGAACCAAGCGCTTGGGCGAAAAGCTTTGAACGGTAACAGGATCCGTTGTCAGTCAGCACCGCTTTGATGACGATGCCATGCTCGGCGAAGGATTGTTTGGCCCGCTGCCAGAAGGCTACGGCGGTTTCCTTGCGCTCGTCGTCGAGAATCTCGGAGTAGGCCAACCGGGAGTGGTCATCGACGGCGTGATGCAGATAGGCATAGCCGCGGCCGTGCTTGTTGTTGTGCCGGTTGCCGATCGTGCGACCGAGTTTGCGATGCCCGCCACCATCGGGGATACGACCAAGCTTTTTGATGTCCACGTGCACCAGATCCCCCGGCGCCAGATGTTCATACCGGTGCGGGGTCGGCCGACGTACCGCCAGGCCGGTGTTGTGATCCAGATGGCGCAGCAGCGGCATCCGGTGACGGCGCAGCACCGCCTGCACCGTCGAGCGCGATAGGTGCAGGTGATAGGCAATTCGATGTGGTCCCCACCGGCGCGTGAAACGCAGGTTGATGATTCGACGCTCGGTCTTCTTCGGAGTCCGGTTCGGGCTGACCGACGGACGGCTGGAGCGATCGACCATCGCCGCCACGCCGCCGACGCGATAGCGCTCCGCCCACTTCTTCGCTGTGGTCGGTGAGCATTGGAACCGCTCAGCAGCCCGGCGCAGCGGCCAACCCTGATCCACGACACAGCGGGCCAGGCGCAGTCGCCCCTTCGGGGTCAACAAGGCATTAGCGTGAGACATGAGGACCTCTCGGTGATCGATGTGAGTGTGGTAACCACACCGATACCGGAGGTCCTCACCTACTTCCTCACGCCACGCCGTCCACAACCTGCCTGGTCATTACAGCTAGCGGGGGTCAGCGGCCCGGCATCGGCCGCACCAGCACCGACTGCTGAATGCCTCCGACAGCGCCGGTTTCATCGAACAGCGTGCCGATCGTCGTGGCGATGCCGTCGGGCCCGTACTTGGTGTCGGCCCGGATGCCGATCCACTCCCCGTCGGGGACCCGGTGGACGTGGACGACGAGGTCGGTGTTCATGAACGTCCAGTTCGCGGGGTTGAGCTTGGTGCCGATCCCGTTGGCGTCATCGGCGACGGCGAACAGCCGCTCCAGCTGGGTCATCGACTCGCCGGCGACCAGGTCGACCTCCGGCTTGATCCAGGATTCGCCGGGCCCGTCGCTGAGCGGCTTGGTCAGCCACCGCCAGTCCAGGCTGTGCACGTAGTTGCGGTCCCAGTCTTTCTTCATGTCGTGGCCGCGTGCCTCGCTGAGCGGGCGCAGCGGCGGCGCCGGCGCATGCAGCAGCGAGGGGGTGTCGAACGTCTTGAGCCGCCACCCGCTGGCCTTGGCCACCGGCCGCGGCGCACCGTCGGGTCCGCGCGCGAGCATCTCGGCGCTGACCAACTCGATCTGCTTGCCCGGGCGCTCGATCCGCGACCGCACCCACAGATCCCCCTCGGCGGGAACACCGCCGAGCAGGTCCACCATCACCCGGCTCAACCGCGTGTCGGGCCGCGCCTCACAACGCTGCAGACCGCGCACCAGCAGAGCCGACACCGGCGCGCCGTGCTGGATCGCGGCCGACCAGGTGCTGCGCACGAGATCGGTTGCGGCGAAACGTTCACCGAGCGGGTCGGTGCCGTCGATCAGCTCGTAGTACGCATCGCTCATGGCAGCCCGGCTCCGGGGATCTCGACGGTAATGGTGTCGACGCGGGACAGCTTCGTGCCGATCAACTGCTTCGGGTAGGCGTCGGCGGCCGACACCAGGAACAACGTGCGGCGCTCGGGGCCGCCGAGCGTGCACGCGATCGCGGCCCGATCACCGATGTCGATACGTTCGGTGACGTTGCCGCCCTCGATGATTCGCTCGAACTGGTGCGCAAGGGTCATCGCCACCCAGACTCCGCCGTCGGCGTCCAGGCAGATCCCGTCGGGCGGACCGTCGAGCGCGTCGGCGAACACCCGCCGGTCGGTCAGCGACCCGTCGCGCGCGACGGTGAACGCGGTCAGCCGCCTGCCGATCGACTCCGCGACGATCAGCGTGTCGCCCCCCGGCGTGATCACCATCCCGTTGGGGAAGGCGAGGTCCTCGGCAACGACGGTCGAGGAGCCGTCGCTGTCGACTCGCACGATCACACCGCCTTCGAACGCCTGCGCCCCGACGTAGGCGCGGCCGCGGTCGTCGACGACCAGATCGCCCAGGTCGGCCGGTACGGTCCCGGACAGGTCGGCGACGGTCGTCACGACGTCACCGTCGTAGCGCAGCACCGCGCGTTTCTCGGTCGAGACGATCAGCAGGGACCCGTCGGGGGAGAAGCCCAACCCCGAGGGTGCGTGACCGGGCAGCGGCAGCGTGGTCATCGCGCCGTGCAGGGTGACGGTGTGCACGGCTTCACCGAGCATGTCGGAGAACCACAGCAGCCCTTCGAACCAGCGCGGGCCCTCCCCGAAGCAGAACCCCTGCGCGAGCGGGCTCAGCGTGTCGACGCCTTTACAAATCACGCGGTAAGTGTCACGCTCGCAGGGTGTCACTGTCAAATGGGCGCAGGTCATGAAGCGATACCACGGCCATACGCTTCTCTATCTCCACGAAACCATCGACCTCGGATCAGGCCGCGGAGGACACCACCGAAGCGAAGGCCAGGGCGACGGCCGGTTCACCGAGACGTTCAGCGACGTGTACCACCCGATGATGGCCGAACTCGGGGCGCGGTTGTTCGCGATCTGGGAGACCACTCCGTACAACGGGCACTGGCCCCAGGTGACGATCATCTGGGAGATCGACGAGTTCGCCGACTACGCGCGCATCGGCGCGGCACAGGCCCGCGGCGGCAGCCACGAAGCGGCCGCGGCGAAATGGTCGTCGTTCCTGGCCGAGATCGGCGCCCGCGGTGAGGGCCGGATCATGTACGCGGGCAGGAGCAACCGGACACTGGCGCAGCTGCAGGAGACCGGGTTCACCGCGGGCCTGGTGATCCAGGAGATCATGCAGACCAAGCCCGGCCGCCAGGACGACTACATCCGCGAGCTCGAACGGCTCTACGTGCCGTGGTCGGAGCGGACCGGAAAGCGTTGGCTCGGTTCGTTCATCACGACCTTCCGGTTCAACGAGGTGATCCACTACTGGGCGCTGGAGGGGGACTGGGACTGCTTCGCCAACCATTACCCGTCCTGGAAAGACAACCCGCCCGCCGAGATCGTCACCTGGATGAGCGTCGCGCCCGCGCTGCGCGACGGCTGGGAAGACTCGATTCTGACGGCCCTACCCCCTTCACCACTGCAATGACGACGACCGTGCAGCAAGGCTTTTCCTACGATCCGTTCGATCCGGCCGTGATGGCCGATCCGCTGTCGTACTACCGGGTGCTGCGCGACGAGTATCCGGTGTACTACATCGACAAGTGGGACACCTATGCGCTGTCGCGGTTCGACGACATCTGGCGGGTGCTGGAGGTCAACGACGGCACCTTCGTCGCGTCGGAGGGGACGCTGCCCGCCGCAACCGTTCTGGCGCGCCACAACAACGGCCCGGTGCCCGACCCGCCGCTGCACCCGATGCCGTTTCACGCCAACTTCGACAGCCCGATCTACGAGGGCGTGCGCCGCTGCACCGCCGGGCAGTTCCGGCCCAAGCCCGTCACCGCGCTGGCCGACCGGATCCGCGTCCTTGCCAACGAGCGCCTCGACGAACTGCTGCCGCGGGGGACATTCGACCTCACCCAGGAGTACGGCGGTATCGTGGCCGCCTCGATCGTCTGCGACTTGCTGCGCATGCCAACCGAACTCGCGCCCGAGGTGCTGGCCACCGTCAACGCGGGCAACCTCGCTCAGCCGGGCAGCGGCGTGGAGGTGGCCAACGCCCGGCCCGGGTATCTGGAATACCTCATCCCGCTGGTGCAGCGCAGTCGCGCCGAGGCCGGACACAATCCGATCGCCGATAACCTCGTCGAGTACCGGCTGCCCGACGGTTCGGCGTTCAACGACGTCGAAGCCGCCACGCAGATGCTGGCCGTCTTCATCGGCGGCACCGAGACCGTGCCGAAAATCGTGGCGCACGGGTTATGGGAACTCGCCAAACATCCCGGCCAACTGGGGGCCGTGCGGACCGACCCGGCGGCCAACGTGCCGGTCGCGCGCGAAGAGATGATCCGCTACTGCGCACCCGCGCAATGGTTCGCCCGCACCGTACGCAAACCGTTCACCGTCGCAGGCACCACGTTGGTCCCGGGCAGCAGAGTCATCACGCTGCTGGCCTCGGCCAACCGCGACGAACGCGAATACCCCGACCCCGACGCGTTCATCTGGAACCGCCCGATCGAGCGCCTGCTGGCATTCGGCCGCGGCCAACACTTCTGCCTCGGCGTGCATCTCGCGCGCCTCGAGATCGCCGTCCTGGTGCAGGAGTGGCTGCGTCGGGTCCCCGAGTGGCGCATCATCGGCGAGGCCGCATCGCGTCCGCCGTCGAGCTTCCAGTGGGGCTGGAACAGCGTTCCCGTCCAGGTGGAGGTCTGACGTGTGGTCATACCGGTTGGTGGCGCCCTACACCTTCGAACGTCACGACGTCGCCGAGATCTCACCTGAATCGCTGGGCGACCGGCAGGTGCTGCTGCGGTTCCGCGCGGCCGGGGTGTGCGGCAGCGATCTGCCGCCGTTTCGCGGTGTGCGCGGCAAAATCGCCGGCGACGCGGGACAATCCGCCGCGGAGAAGCCGGGCTTCCCGATTCACGAGGTCGTCGGCGAGGTGGTCGCGAGCCGGCACCGCAGCCACGGGATCGGCGATCCCGTCGTGGGTTGGGCATCGGGCTTCGACGGTCTCATGCAACACGTCGTGGCCGACGGTGACGGGTTGGCGCCATACGACCCGGCGCTGAGCCCCCAGCACGCGGTCGCCCTGCAGCCGCTGGCGTGTGTGCTGTACGCGATCGAGCAGATCGGCAGCCTCAAGGGCCGCCACGTCGCGGTCATCGGACAGGGCTCCATCGGACTGCTGTTCTCCTACGCGGCAAAGGCGTTCGGTGCCCGCCGGGTGACCGGTGTGGATCCCGTCGACCGTGACGGAATCGGAGCGCAGTTCGGCGTCGACACCATCGTGCGCGCCACCAGCGACCGGTGGGTCAGCCACCTGAGGCCCGACGACCGTCCCGACGTCGTGATCGAGGCCGTCGGGCACCAGGTTGCCACCCTCGGACACGCCGTCGAGGCCGCCGCACCCGGTGGCACCGTGTTCTACTTCGGCGTGCCCGACGACGACAGCTATCCGATCAGCATGCGCACCATGCTGCGCAACAACCTGACGCTCAAATCGGGCGTGACCCTGGACCGGCGCCGAATGTTATGCGCCGCCGACGACTTCGCCCGCCGCCATCCCGACCTGCTTCCCGCATACCTCACCCACACGTTCGGCGTCGAGCAGGTTCAGGCGGCGTTCGAACTGGCCTGCCGCCCGGTGCCCGAACGCATCAAGATAGCGATCGTCGAGTGAACCCCAGCAGGCTGCAGCAGGCGCTGGCCACCAAAGAACACGTGTGGGGCGGCTGGGTGGTGGGCCCGACCAGCAACGGCCCCGAAGAGTTCGCCCGCGCCGGTTACGACTACGTCGGATTCGACGTCCAGCACGGCTATCTCGACGACGCCGACGCCGCCCTGCTGTTGCGCCGGCTCGAGCACGTGCCGATCGGCACGGCGGTGCGGCTGCCGTCGGCGGACCCCGCGCCGATCGGCCGGGTACTCGACGCCGGGGCCGACGCGGTGATCGTCGCGATGGTCGAGTCCGCCGAACAGGCCGCCGCGGCGGTGGCCGCGACGCGGTACGCGCCCGCCGGGGTCCGCAGCTACGGCCCGCTGCGCGCCGACCTGGGTCTCGACCCCGCCGGGCACGAAGCGCGGGCAACGGTGTTCGCCATGGTCGAGACCGCACGCGGGCTCGCGGCACTTGACGAGATCTGCGCCGTACCCGGGCTTTCGGGGATCTACGTGGGCCCGGCGGACCTGGCCATCTGCCTCGGACACCGCCCCGCGCAGGCCTGGACCGCACCCGTCGTGCAGGAGGCCATCGCCCGGATCCATGCCACCGCCGCAGCGGCAGGGCTGATCGCCGGCGTCCATGCCGGCGCGGGAGTGCCGGGAAAGGCTATGGCACGACTGGGATTTCAGATGATCACGCTGGCGTCGGAGACGCAGGCACTGCGTCGCGGCGTCGCCGAACATCTGCGGGAGGCGCAGTGACGGCGACCGCCGGGGTGGCGCTGGTGACCGGTGCCGCGCGCGGGCAGGGCGCGGCGATCGTGGCGCGGCTGCGCGCGGACGGGTTCCTGGTCGCCGCGTGCGATGTGCTGCCCGTCCACGCACCCGACGACGGTGTTTTCGCGGTCGGGCTCGACGTCACCTCCGAAGCGCAGTGGCGCGTGGCGGTCGATGCGACGGTCGAACGGTTCGGGGCGCTCACCACGTTGATCAACAACGCCGGGGTGCTGCACCGGGCCGGGCTCGGCGAGGAGACCGCGCAGGGCTTCGAAAGCAGTTGGCGGGTCAACTGTCTCGGTCCGTTCCTGGGCATCCAGGCCGCCCTTGACCAGCTCCGGGCGGCCGAAGGGGCGGCGATCGTGAACACGTGCAGCACCGGCGCGATGCGGCCGTTCCCCAACCACGCCGCCTACGGATCGTCGAAATGGGCGCTGCGCGGGCTGACCCAGATCGCCGCCGCCGAACTCGCCCGCGACGACATCCGGGTGAACGCGGTGTTTCCCGGGCCGATCGAGACACCGATGCTCGACGACGCCACGCAGAGCAGGCTCACCGCGTCGTTCGGCCGTCTCGGCCGACCGGTCGAGGTCGCCGACGCGGTGGCGTTCCTGGTCTCCGAGCACGCGTCGTTCATCACGGGAAGCGAGCTTGTGGTCGACGGAGGGCAATGCCTGCGAATCGGATGAGCCCCTCGGTCGGCATCATCGGCGCCGGACCGGGTGGGCTGGCGCTGGGAATCTTCCTGCGAAAAGCCGGATTTGAGAACTTCACGATCTTCGACCGGGAAGACGGTGTCGGCGGAACCTGGCGGATCAATACGTATCCGGGGCTGGCGTGCGACGTCAAGTCGCATTTGTACTCCTACTCGTTTGACTTGAACGCGAACTGGTCGCGGTTGTGGTCGGCGCAGCCGGAGATCCTCGAGTACTTCGAGAACTGTGCCCGGCGCTATGCGCTCGAACCGAACCTGCGGCTGCACACCGAGATCGTCGCGGCACACTGGGACAGTGAGGCTGGCAGATGGCGGCTGACCGCCGCCGACAGCGCCACCTACGAATTCGACATCGTGGTCTCCGCGGTCGGGCTGTTCACCCGGCCCGTGCTGCCCGAACTGGCCGAAGAAGAGCCGTTCACCGGAACGCTGATGCACACCGCCCGCTGGGACCACACCGTGGACCTCGCCGACGCCCGGGTGGCCGTGCTGGGCACCGGATCCACCGCGGCACAGCTGATCCCCGAGGTCGCGAAGGTGGCCAGGAAGGTGTACTCGGTGCAGCGCTCGCCGACGTGGGTGCTGCCCAAACCCGATCGGTCCTACTCCGAGCGCGAGAAGTGGGCCTTCCGCTACGTCCCGTTCGCCAAGAAGATCTACCGCACCCGGCTGTGGCTGCGCAGCGAGTCCAACATCTCGGTGATCGAGCACGGCAGCGACAAGACCCAGGAGTTCAGGGACATCGCGCTGCGCGTGCTGGAGGCCACCGTGCCCGACGCCGACCTGCGGACCAAGCTCACCCCGGAGCACCCGCTGGGCTGTAAACGGCTGGTGTTCGCCACCGACTACCTGCAGACGTTGACCCAACGGCACGTCGAGGTGATCGCCAGCCCCGCGCGCTCGCTACGCGCACGCAGCCTGGTCACCGAGGACGGCACCGAACTCGACGTCGACGTCGTGCTCTGCGCGACCGGCTACGCCGCGGCGGACTACCTCGGTCAGATCGACGTCGTCGGCGAGCACGGAACGACGCTGCGGCACACGTGGCGCGACGGGGCGCACGCCTACCTGGGCATGACCGTCCCTGACTTCCCGAACTTCTTCATGCTCTACGGTCCCAACACCAACGTCGGCTCCAACAGCGTCATCTTCATCCTCGAGGCGCAGGCCCGCTACGTGGTGCGCGCACTCAAATACCTGCGGCGCAAGAACAAATCGTATGTGGCGGTGCGGCCGTCGACCACGGCCGAGTTTCTGGCCAGGATCGACGAATGGATGCAGGGCACCGTGTGGCTCACCCGGTGCAGCAACTACTTCCGCGCCGCCAACGGCCGAGTGGTCACCCAGTGGCCGCGCAGCGCGCGGGCGTTCTGGGCGATGACGCGTCGCTTCCGGCCCGCCGACTACACGTTCGACCCACCGGTTCTCTCGAATACCGCTGGCGCCGAGTCGCATTCGGCGGCACACCGGTAGCCGGCCGTGGACATCGTCGATCGGCTCGACCCCGCGCTTCGCCACTTCGCCGACGCGCGCACCGACCTGTCGCCGGGTGTGCTCGGCGTGGTCCGCGATTCGCTGAACCAGCGCCGCGCCGACGCCGCACGCGGTGTCGACACCATCGGCGTCGAGATCGAGAACCGAGCGGTGGGCTCGGTCCCGGTGCGGATCTACCGTGGCACGTCGTCACCGGCCCCGGCGGTGATCTACTGCCACTCAGGGGCGTTCGTGCTGGGCAACCTCGATACCGATCACCGACAGTGCGTGGAGTTCGCCAGACGCGGCCGCTGCACGGTGATCTCCGTCGACTACCGGTTGGCCCCCGAGCACCCGTATCCGGCCGGGCTCGACGACGCCGTGGCGGTGCTGGGCGGGGCGGTGTCCAACGCGGCGGAGCTGGGGATCGACACCGCCCGGCTGGCGGTGGCGGGTAGCAGCGCCGGTGGTGCGCTGGCGGCCCGGCTGGCCCAGCGCGCCGCCGCCGGATCCGCACCGCCGGTGGTATTTCAGCTGCTGCATCAGCCGGTGCTCGACGATCGGGCGACACCGTCGAAGGGCGAGTTCGGCACGACCCCCGGATTCGACGGTCCGGCCGCGCGGTGGATGTGGCGCCACTATCTGGGCGAACAGCCGGTGTCCGACGATGCCGCACCGGCCCGCAGCACCCAGTTGTCCGGTGTACCAGCGGCTCTGATCACCTGCTCGGAGCTCGACCCGCTGCGCGACGAAGCCATCGACTACGCGAGCCGGTTGCTGCGGGCCGGGGTGTCGACCGAGCTGCACGTGTACCCGGGCACGTGTCACGGGTTCGATTCGCTGCTGCCGGACTGGGAGATCAGCGAGCAGTTGTTCGCGCTGCAGGGCGCCGCGCTGCGCAGGGCACTGCACCGCCCCTCGTGATTTGTGTGCGTTTTGTTGCGCGTGGCGCGCCTAAACGCACACAAATCACGTCAATTCCCTAGCGACCGCGGCGTGGTAGGCGTCGATGTGGGCGGGGTTGACCGTGCGGAAGAACCCGTCGGGCAGGGGTGCGTGCTTGTAGGCCTCGACCGTCATGGTCCTGGTGAACAACGTGATCCCGGCCCCGGGTTGGGTGAAGTGATAGTGCACCGTGATGCGTCCCGCCATGCCGCCGTTGCCCTCGGCGTCGTGACCGAGGCGGCCGACCGAGTTGAACACCCACATGGTGGGACGCATGGCGATGGCCAGGTGCCAGGTGAAGATGCGGTCGCCGTCAGGCCCCGCCTCGGTCCAGGTATCGCCGACCTTCAGCGGCAGGTTCGCGGGCAGGCCACCGATGTGCGCACTGCCCGGATAGGTCTTCGTCCAGTTCGCCGGGTTGGTGACGAAGTCGTAGATCACCTCCGGTGCCTGGTGAAAGGTGGTCTCCGAAGTCGTCGTCACGATACCCATCCGCTCACTTTACAAAAATGCGGCTGAATGTCACGGTGTGGTGGTGGATTTCTCGCACGTGCAACTGTCCGACGAAGACCGGGCGTTCCGCGATGAACTGCGCGGCGTCCTGCGCACCCTGGTGACCGACGACGTCATCCGGCGTGACCGCGAGACGGGTGAGAACTTCGACGAGGGTGTGCATCTGGCGCTCGGTGCGCAGGGCTATCTGGCCGCCGACTTCAAACCCGAGTCCGAGGGCGGCTTCTCCGCCGTGTGCCGGCGCATCTGGGAACTGGAGATCGGCCGCGCGCACACCCCGTGGTTCCACTGGCCCACCACGATGATGGTGGCGCGCTGCCTGCAGCAGTTCGCCGCACCGGAGTTGCTCGACGAACTGCTGCCGGAGGTGTTGTCGGGTCGCGTGCGGTTGTGTCTGGGCTACACCGAACCCGAAGGCGGCTCGGACGTCGCCACCTGCAAGACACGCGCGGTGCGCGACGGTGAGGGCTGGGTGATCAACGGCTCCAAGATGTTCACCTCCAACGCCCACAACGCCCAGTACGTCTTCCTGATCACCAACACCGCTCCGGATGCACCCAAACATCAGAGCCTGACCATGTTCCTGGTGCCGCTGGACACCACGGGTGTGGAGATCCAGCCGTTGCGCACCGTCGACGGCGACCGCACCAACATCACCTACTACAGCGACGTACGCGTCGCCGACCGGTACCGGGTCGGCGAGGTCAACGGCGGCTGGACGGTGCTGCGCGAAGCGCTCAACGCCGAACACGGCACCGTCGAACGCGACGACCAGGGGCTGCAGAAGCTCGCCACCATGACCGAACACCTCCTGCTGGTCGGCGAGGCGATCGACAAGGTCGCCGCGCTCGCCGGCGACGACGACGCGGTGAAATATCGGCTGGGCCACGCTATTTCCCGGATGGAGGCGGCGATCAGCACCCCGGGCATGTTCGGCCGGGTCGCCAACGCGCAGACCATGCGTGAGGTCACCCCGGAGCTGATGGACATCCTCGGCGCCGCGGGGACCCTGCCCGTGGAGGCCGACGGCGCCGCAGCCGACGGGGCGTGCGAGTACCTGTTCCGGTTGGCGGTGCCCACCGGCATCTACGGCGGCACGCTGGAGGTGTTCCGCAACATGATCGCCCAGCACGCGTTGGGCCTGGGCCGCCCGAACTACTCGCCGCCGGCGAAGCGACCCGGCTAGAGCTTGGCGATCACCTCGGCGGCCAGCAGCTCGAGCGTCTCATCGGATGCGCGGTCGTGGGTGAACAATACGATCTGGCCGAAGCCGAGTTCCCGAAGCTGATGCAGGCGGTCGAGGATGGCAGGCGCCGTGCCGACCAGCCCGCCCTCCTTCAGCCCGAACGCCGGTGCTCCGAAACGCTTTTCGGCCAGCTGCCGCACGGACGGCAGCGACGCGTCATCGGGCGCCAGCGCCATCACCGCCTCCACCGACAGCACAATCGTCGACGGATCGCGGCCGGCCTGCTCGCAGAGCCGGCGCAGCACCGACGTCTTCGATTCCAGTTCGCCCAACGCGTAGGTGGGCACGTTCCACACATCGGCATACCGCGCCACCAACGGCAGCGTGTACTTCTCGCCGACACCGCCCACCACGATCGGCGGGCGCGGCCGGCGGGCCGGTCCCGGTTTGATCGGCATGTCCTGCACGGTGAAATGTTTACCGGTGAAGTCGATCACCTCGTCGGCGAACGCCTGATGCAGGATCTCCAGCGTCTCGCCCAGCCGCTCGGAGCGCTCCCGAAACGTTCCCCAGTCCAGGCCCACCCGGTGGTGCTCGTCCTCGATCGACCCGCTGCCGATTCCCAATTGCAGGCGACCCGCCGAGATCTGATCGAGCGTCGTGGCCATCTTGGCCAGCACCGCGGGATGACGGAATTGGTTGCACAACACCATGTGTCCGATCTCGATGCGCTCAGTGTTGCTGAGCAGCGCGGTCGCCAGCGTCCACGCCTCCAGCGACGGGTAGTCGGGAACGCCCGGTCCGTAGAGGTGGTCATAGAGCCACACCGAGTCGATGCCGAGCTGCTCGCACCGACGGGTCCGGTGCAGGACCTCGTCGTAGGTGAAGCCCATCTGGGGTAGGTAGACGCCGATCTCGGGCTTGCTCATGGACGCGGGTTCCCATCTTCGGTTGGCGGTGTGCGGCGCGTGGGGCTGTACTTTCGACTGCCCGCATGGTAACGACATTCTCACAAATCGAGAAGAATGTTCTAGAGCGGAGCACCTGCATGCGGTTCACGTTCACCCATCCGATGCACAGCCATCCCTACAACCCGGAGTTGGTGACGGGTGCGGGCATCGCCGCGGTGGCCGCGGCGGCCGAGAAGGCCGGCTTCGACGGCTTCGGGTTCACCGACCATCCCGCACCCACCGAGCGGTGGCTGAAGGCCGGCGGGCACGACGCGGTCGACCCGTTCGTGGCAATGGGTTTCGCCGCGGCCACCACGACGACGTTGCGGCTGATCCCCAACATCGTGGTGCTGCCGTACCGCAACCCGTTCGTGGTGGCCAAGGCGGGCGCCACGTTGGATCTGTTGTCGCAGGGCCGGTTCACGCTCGCGGTCGGGGTGGGCTATCTCAAGCGGGAGTTCACGGCGCTGGGGGTGGAGTTCGACGAACGCGCCGTACTGTTCGAAGAGGCGCTGGAGGTCATCCGGGGCATCTGGACCACCGACGACTTCTCCTACGAGGGCCGCCATTTCAGCGCGAGCGGTATCACCGCGCATCCGCGCCCGGTGAGCGATCCGCACCCGCCGATCTGGATCGGCGGCAACACCGCAGCGGCCCGCAGACGGGTCGTCAAGTTCGGTGACGGCTGGTGCCCGTTCGCCGCGCCGGCGTTGTTGGCGCAGACCGCGCGCACCGCGGCGATGGATGCCGACGGTCTGGCCGCGGGCATCGACGATCTTCGCCGGCGGTTCGACGAGGCCGGGCGGGACTTCGCCGATATCGAGATCACGTTCACCAACCCCGACGGCGGAACTCCCGGCAGCGACGGGTTCAACGCCGACGCCTACCTGTCCGGGCTGGAAAAGCTGGCCGCCGTGGGCGTCACCTGGGTGCAGGTGGGCCTGCCCGGGGACAGCCTCGCCCATGTCCTCGACACCATCGAGGAATTCGGGAGTTCGGTGATCGGCCGAACGTGAAGTTCTGTGCGAGGTTTCGCCGTCTGATCGAACACAAGCTCACGTTCGGCGATCGAGGGGCGCTGCGGGCAGTTCGGCCAGCACGTCGACGCGCTCGGTGTCGAAGCTGAAAAACCCCCTGATGGGCGCGCTTTCGGGCAGCGGGTCCGGATAACTCCAGGCCACGTCCTCGACGACATCGCCACCGATCACCGCCGACCAGTAGGTGGCGTAGCCCTTGTAGTTGCAGTAGCTGGTGGTCGCGGAGCGTCTCAGCAGATCGGTGCGGACATGCGAACGATCGACGTAAAGCCGTGTCTGCACCGAGGTCTCGAACACGATCACGGTGTCGGCGGTGTCCACGAGCGTGGTGTCGCCGACCGCGACGCGCAATCGACGTGTCGTCGGGCGACAGTCCACCCGGTGATAGGGGTTCGGCGGATAGCGCACGAGCCGGCGTCCTTCCTCCAGCCACGTCTCGACCGCGTCCCACGGCACCCGCACGAACCCGGGCGCCTCCGGCACCGGCTCATGCGGAAGGTCACCGACCTCGTCGGCGGCGAACGCGTAGCTCAGCGGGTGATCGCACCGGTGCACCAGCAGCACGCGTTCGGTGTCGATGACCACCCGGCCGTCGCGCAGACCCTGGACGCGGCGGGGGTGCGGTTCGACATAGACCGCCTCGGGCAGCGGGGGGGAGAACCAACCGGCGCGATTCTTGCTCAGCGGGCCCCGCCCGGCGACCAGACTCATGCACTCACTCTGACAAACATCGGCCCGCGCTGAGCCGTCGAAGCCGAATTCCGGCACGTTTCGGCGTCGTCACCGCGCGCCGGACCTTTACAGATCGCCGTAAAAATGTCACGCTCTATGCACTCGATGGACTATCGGATAGGACTCACATGGCGACCCGACCCATCAGCGCCCCCGGCAACGTGGACGAGGGTGCGCACGACGGCGCTGCATCGAGCGATCGGCACCGGCTCACTGTGATCGCCGCGGGCCTTGCCGATCTGGTGGCCTCGTCGGGCGGGTGGCTTTTCGACCGCGCCCGCGCGGGCTGGAGCGTCAACGTGCTGGTCGACGACCCGGGGGATGTGCGGCCGCTGGCGATCCTGGGCGCGGCACCGCTTCCCTCGACCGCGACGTCGATGCTGGAGGCCGCGACAGGGGCTGACGCGGTCGCCGTCAGCGCTGACGTGCTGAGCCGCGACGCGCGGCTACGCGACCGGGTGCTGGCGCTGTGGAACGCCGGGGAAACCGAGGTGACGGTGTGGGGCGAGCACTGGCCCGAGGACCTGGGCGGTCGCATCGATCCGCGGGAGCACCGGTTGAGCGTTGCCGCGCGGGCGTTCAAGGCCCACGCGTTGGCTGCCGCGCGGGTCCGCGATCACGGTGTCGCTACCACCGAGACCCTGTTCGACCTCGGGGCGCAGACGTTTCGGCCGCTGTACTCGGTCTAGCGGATCCAGCCGCGGCGGCGTAACCACCAGTCGCGCACGACCGCAGCCACGATGAGCGCGGCGAAGCCGATGAGGAACAGGTCCTCGACGCGACCGACGTGGTTGCCGTGCAACATGGCCAACAGAAACGCGGCCGCCAACAGCCCGCCGATGTGGATGAACTTGGGGTTCTCCTTGGACCAGCCCCACTGGGCCGACGGCACATCCTCGACGTCAACAGAGTTTGCGCCGGTGTGTCGCTCAACCTCGGTGCTCGGCACGGCTGCTCCTTAACGGTCGGTCTTCGGTGCTAGCCGACATTCTGGCATAGGCCTACTACGCCCCGCCGTAGGGTGATGCCTCATGACATCCCAGTTCGAAGGCAAGGTCGCGTTCATCACCGGCGCCGCGCGCGGTCAGGGCCGTGCGCACGCCGTCCGGTTCGCCGAGGAAGGCGCGGACATCATCGCCTTCGACCTGTGCGAGCAGGTGGACTCCGTCGGGTATCCGATGGCGACGCCGGAGGACCTCGACGAGACCGTCAACCTGGTCGAAAAGACCGGTAGGCGTATCGTCGCCGAGCGGGGCGACGTGCGCGATTTCGACCGGTTGACCGAGGTCGTCGGGCGCGGGGTCGACGAATTCGGGCGCATCGACTTCGTTCTCGCCAACGCGGGCGTCTTCCCGGCGATCGGGGACCAGCGCAACACGATGGCGTCGTTCATCGACGCCGTCGACATCATGCTCAAGGGCGTGTACTACACCATCGAGGCCGCGCTGCCCGCCGTGCTGGATCACGGCGACGGCGGCGTCGTCGTCATCACCAGTTCGGCGGCCGGCCTGAAGTCCGTCAGCTCCGGCTTCGACACGATGAGCCACGGTGCCGCGGGCTACACCGCGGCCAAGCACGGCGTCGTCGGCCTGATGCGGCACTACGCGAACTCGTTGGCGACCAAGAACATCCGCGTCAACTCCGTGCATCCGGGCGGGGTGGCGACCCCGATGATCTTCAACGAGGCCGCCGGTCGCTTCGTCGAGGAGCACGCCGGCTTCGGTGCCGCGCAACAGCCGCTGTTGCCCATCGCGCCGGTGGAGCCCGAGGCCATCAGCGATGCGATGGTCTACCTGTGCGGGCCGTCGGGCCGGTATCTGACCGGGGTGGCGCTGCCTGTCGACGGCGGCCTGACGGCCAAATAGGAGATGCGGCATGGAGTTCTGGTCCGGCACGGCGTTCATGAAGACCTCCGAGGCCGTGCCGTTGGCGCAGATGTTCGACGAGGCCGGCTACGACGGCATCGTCTGTTCCGATCACCTCATCTATCCGCGCGAGCTGTCGTCGCCGTACCCGGACTCGCCGACGGGTAAGCCGATGTGGGCGCCCGAGACGGCGTGGCCGGACTGCTGGGTGATGATCGGCGCGATGGCCGCGGTGACGCGCCGGGTGCGGTTCTCCAACGCCGTCTACGTCGCGCCCGCGCGGCCCCTGCTGGAGGTGGCCAAACAGGTCGCCACCGCCTCGGTGGTCTCGGACGGCCGGGTGTCGCTGGCGGCCGGGGTGGGGTGGATGCGTGAGGAGTACGACCTGATGGGTCAGGACTTCACCACCCGCGGCGCCCGGCTCGACGAGATGATCCCCGCGCTGCGGGAACTGTGGCGCGGCGGATGGGTGTCGTGGCACGGCAAGCACTACCAGGTCCCCGAGATGATGATCGAACCCCATCCGCCGCACGCGGTGCCGATCCTGTGCGGCGGTGAGTCCGAGGCGGCGCTGCGCCGGGCCGCGCGGTTGTGCGACGGCTGGGTCGGTTACGCCTACCTGCTGGACGACGCCACCGGCTACGTTCGCAGGCTTTCGGAGCTGCGCCGCGAATACGGCAGGGACAACGAGCCTTTCCAGATCATCCTGGCGCTGCTCGACCCGCCCTCACCGGATCTGTACAAACGCGCCGAAGAGCTGGGCATCACGGCGGTGATGTGCAGTCCGTGGGCCGGGCTGAACCTGCCGCCGGGCGACGTGGAGCGGTTCCGCGCACCGATCGAGCGCTTCGCGGAGAACGTCATCGAGAAGGTGCGCACATGAGGGCCAGCGAGGCGCCGAAGGCGGATCGCGCATGACTTTCGAAGCCGACGAAGTCCGCGAACTGGTGGAGTGCCTTTACGGCGCGATCGACCGGCGCGATTGGTCGACGCTCGAGGCGCTGGTGTCGCCACGGGTGGTCGTCGAGGTCGGCAGCGGTGCACCGATCGGCTGGGACGCGTGGCTGGCCCACCTGCAGGGGTTCTCCCAGGCGTTTCCCGACGGCCACCACGTCATGGAGGAAGTGCTGGTCGACGGGTCGCACGGGGTGTCGCGATGTCGTTTCGTCGGAACCCATCGCGGCGATTTCCGCGGTATCGCGGCGACCGGCACCAAGGTCTCGGTGGCCGGCATCCACATCGACCGGTTCCAGGGTGACGCGCTGGTGGCGCACCGTGGGCAGCTGGACATGCACGGGCTGTTGCGGCAGCTCGGGCGGTAGCGCCGCGCTGCCCTGCGCCCGGCGATCTCGCGCGAGCGGACGCCGAAGCGGACGGAAACGCGGCGCGTCACCCCGTTGTGTTCCCCAGCTGGCGCGTGGGCCCAGCTCGCCGACTTCACGAGAGGGCACAATGGATCGGTGAACAACAGACAGCGGGTGCTGCTGCTCGGCAGTACCGGCTCGATCGGCACGCAGGCGCTGGAGGTCATCGCCGCCAACCCGGATCGCTTCGAGGTCGTCGGGCTGGCCGCGGGCGGCGGCAACCCCGACCTGCTGGCCAGGCAGCGCGCCGAGACCGGGGTGACCAACATCGCCGTCGCCGACGTCGCCGCCGCCGAACATGTCGGTGAGGTCACCTACGCCGGCCCCGACGCCGCCACCCAGCTGGTGGAAAACACCGAAGCCGACGTCGTGCTCAACGCGCTCGTCGGCGCCCTGGGCCTCAAGCCCACCCTCGCCGCGCTGGCCACCGGCGCCCGGCTGGCGCTGGCCAACAAGGAGTCGTTGGTCGCCGGCGGGCCGCTGGTGCTCAAGGCCGCCAAACCCGGCCAGCTCGTGCCGGTGGACTCCGAGCATTCGGCGATGGCGCAGTGCCTGCGCGGCGGCACCCCCGAGGAGGTCGCCAAGATCGTGCTCACCGCCTCGGGCGGCCCGTTCCGCGGCTGGAGCGCCGAGCAACTCGAGACCGTCACCCCCGAGCAGGCCGGTGCGCACCCCACCTGGTCGATGGGGCCGATGAACACGCTGAACTCGGCGTCGATGGTGAACAAGGGCCTGGAACTGATCGAAACGCACCTGCTGTTTGCGGTGCCCTACGACCGCATCGAGGTGGTCGTGCATCCCCAGTCGATCGTGCACTCGATGGTGACGTTCACCGACGGCTCCACGCTGGCCCAGGCCAGCCCACCCGATATGAAGCTGCCGATCGGGCTGGCGCTGGGCTGGCCGGCGCGGGTCCCCGACGCGGCGCTGGCCTGCGATTTCACCACCGCGTCGCGGTGGGATTTCGAACCGCTGGACGACAAGGTGTTTCCGGCCGTCGACCTGGCCCGCCGGGCCGGCGCCCAGGGCGGCTGCCTGACCGCGGTGTACAACGCCGCCAACGAAGAAGCCGCCGCGGCGTTTCTGGACGGCCGGATCCCGTTTCCCGGCATCGTGCGCACCATCGAGGACGTGCTGCGCGCTGCCGACGGATGGGCGGCCGAACCCGCTACCGTGGAAGAAGTACTTGACGCCCAACAGTGGGCACGGGACCGGGCGCGCAGTGCGGTCGAGCGGGAGGTTGTCGCCACCAGATGATGTTCGTGATTGGTGTCGTGCTGTTCGCGCTGGCCATCCTGATTTCGGTGGCCCTGCACGAGTGCGGCCACATGTGGGTGGCGCGCGCGACGGGCATGAAGGTGCGCCGCTACTTCGTCGGCTTCGGTCCGACGCTGTGGTCGACGCGGCGAGCCAACAAGCTCGGCGAGACGGAGTACGGCCTCAAGGCCATCCCGTTGGGCGGCTTCTGCGATATCGCCGGCATGACCTCGGTGGAGGAACTGGCGCCCGACGAGCAGAAGTACGCCATGTACAAGCAGAAGACGTGGAAGCGCTCCGCGGTGCTGGCCGCGGGGCCCGCGATGAACTTCCTCATCGGCCTGGTCCTGATCTACGGCATCGCCGTCGTGTGGGGGCTGCCCAACCTGCACCCGCCGACCACCGCCGTCGTCGGCGAAACCGGTTGCGTCGCATCAGAAGTCGTCAAGGGTGAACTCGGCGACTGCGCCGGTCCGGGCCCGGCCGCCCTGGCCGGCATCCAGGGCGGCGACGTCGTGGTCAAGGTCGGCGACACCCCGGTGGCCAACTTCGAGGAGATGGCGGCCGCGGTGCGCGAACGGCTCGGGCCGACCCAGCTGACCGTGCAGCGTGACGAGAACGGCCAGACGCGCGAGTTCACCACCGTCGTCGACGTCACCCCGACCCAGCGCTGGACCGCCGCCAACGACAACGGCCCGTCGACGGTCGGGGCGATCGGGGTCAGCGCCGCCCAGTTCGGCCCCACGCAGTACAACCCGCTCTCGGCGGTGCCTGCGACGTTCGCGTTCACCGGTGACCTGACCGTCGAACTCGGCAAGTCGCTGGCCAAGATCCCCACCAAGGTCGGCGCGCTGGTGCACTCCATCGGCGGTGGCGAACGCGATCCGGAGACCCCGATCAGCGTGGTCGGCGCCAGCATCATCGGCGGCGACACCGTCGAAGCCGGGCTGTGGGTGGCGTTCTGGTTCTTCTTGGCACAGTTGAACTTCGTGCTCGGTGCGATCAACCTCGTTCCGCTGCTGCCGTTTGACGGCGGGCACATCGCGATCGCGGTGTACGAGAAGATCCGCAACATGTTCCGGTCGGCGCGCGGCATGGTGGCGGCGACCCCGGTGAACTACCTCAAGCTCATGCCCGCTACTTACGTAGTCTTGTTGGTGGTGGTCGGCTACATGCTGCTGACCGTGACCGCTGACCTGGTCAACCCGATCAGGCTCTTCCAGTAGGAGAGATTTCATGACTTCCGTCGCCGGTGTGGGTCTCGGAATGCCGGGCCTACCCGCCCCGACGTTGGCGCCGCGGCGCAAAACCCGTCAGCTGATGGTCGGCGACGTCGGCATCGGCAGCGACCATCCGATCGCGGTGCAGTCGATGACGACGACCAAGACCCACGACGTCAACTCGACCCTGCAACAGATCGCGGCGTTGACCGCCACCGGCTGCGACATCGTCCGGGTGGCCTGCCCGCGCCAGGAGGACGCCGACGCGCTGTCCGAGATCGCCAAGCACAGCCAGATCCCGGTGATCGCCGACATCCACTTCCAGCCCAAGTACATCTTCGCCGCGATCGACGCCGGTTGTGCCGCCGTGCGGGTGAACCCCGGCAACATCAAGGAGTTCGACGGGCGCGTCGGCGAAGTCGCCAAGGCGGCAGGCGCGGCGGGCATCCCGATCCGCATCGGCGTCAACGCCGGATCCCTGGACAAACGCTTCATGGAGAAGTACGGCAAGGCCACCCCGGAGGCGCTGGTCGAGTCCGCGCTGTGGGAGGCCTCGCTGTTCGAGGAACACGGCTTCGGCGACATCAAGATCAGCGTCAAGCACAACGATCCCGTCGTCATGGTCGCCGCCTATGAGCAACTGGCCGCGCAGTGCGACTACCCGCTGCACCTCGGCGTGACCGAGGCCGGCCCGGCGTTCCAGGGCACCATCAAGTCCGCGGTGGCCTTCGGTGCGCTGCTGTCGCGCGGTATCGGTGACACGATCCGGGTGTCGTTGTCGGCGCCGCCGGTCGAAGAGGTCAAGGTCGGCACCCAGATCCTGGAATCGCTCAACCTGCGCCCGCGGGGCCTGGAGATCGTGTCGTGCCCGTCGTGCGGCCGCGCACAGGTCGATGTCTACAAGTTGGCCAACGAGGTCACCGCCGGGCTGGAGGGCCTGGACGTGCCGCTGCGCGTGGCGGTGATGGGTTGTGTCGTCAACGGTCCCGGTGAGGCCCGTGAGGCGGATCTCGGTGTGGCGTCGGGCAACGGTAAGGGCCAGATCTTCGTCAAGGGCGAGGTGATCAAGACGGTTCCCGAGGCGCAGATCGTGGAGACGCTGATCGAGGAGGCGATGCGGTTGGCCGCCGAACTCGGCGAGCCCGTCGAGGGCGGCGACGGCCAAACATCTGCCAGCGGTTCTCCGATTATCACCGTAAGCTGAAAGTGGCTTCGCCAGCGCACCCACCCATCGCCGGGATTCGTTAGAAAGAGTCTCCATGTCGGCTCCGCCGCTTTTCCGTCTCGCCGAGGAGCGACGGGTGTCGGTGGTGCGCGACGTCGGCGCGGTGCTGCGGGTACTCGACGAGGACCCGGTCGGGTCCTGCATGGTCACGTCCCGGGTCGCCGAGCACGGCGTCGAACCGTCGGCCATCGGCGGCGAACTCTGGACGCGGCGGCGGGTGAGCGAATCCCTGTGCTACGCCGGGGCGAATCTCATCCCGTTGCGCGGCGAGACGGCCGATCTGGAGGCCTTCGCCGACAAGGCGATGAGCACCGCGCGGCGCTGTTCCTCGCTGGTGGGTCGCGCAGAGTTGGTGCTGCCGCTGTGGCAGCGTCTGGAGCGGGCCTGGGGCACCGCCCGTGACGTGCGTGAGGACCAGCCGTTGATGGCGTTGAGCACGTCGCCGCAGTGTGCCACCGACCCGGCCGTGCGGCCGGTGCGCGCCGACGAACTCGACGCCTACCTGGTGGCGGCCATCGACATGTTCATCGGCGAGGTCGGCATCGACCCGCGCATCGGCGACGGTGGACGCGGCTACCGCCGTCGGGTGGCCGGGCTGATCGCGACGGGCCGGGCGTGGGCGCGGTTCGACCGGGGCCAAGTGGTGTTCAAGGCCGAAGTCGGTTCGCAGTCACCGTCGGTCGGGCAGATCCAGGGCGTGTGGGTGCATCCCGACTACCGCGGCCGCGGGCTGGGCACCGCAGGCACCGCGACGCTGGCGTCGGCGATCGTGCGCAGCGGCCGCATCGCCAGCCTGTACGTCAACAGCTTCAACACCGTGGCCCGCGCGACGTACGCGCGCATCGGTTTCACCGAGGTCGGCACGTTCGCGACGGTTCTGCTCGACTAAACTCGCCTGCATCCGCGAGATGCACGTTAGCGAGGAAAAGTGTGAGTCGGGTGCTCGCTAACGTACGTTTGGCGGTGTCTGTCGGGGCGCTCGTGAGAACTGCGGGCGCACACAGTCAGACTGCGGCGTAAGCCTGTACTTCGCCATCGGGCGATGTTGGTCGCCCCGGGATTCGCGACCGGGCAGCACTGCGGTCGTTACGCTCAGCCAATGACCGATGTCGATCCGAGAGTGGCGCGCAGGGAGATCGCCGACGCGTTGATGCGTGCGCTCGAACACCGTCATGAACTGCTCGACGTCGTCGTCGAGGCCGAGGACTACGACGCGGCCATCGAGGCGATCGCCGCGCACCTGGGCACCTCGGCCCGGGCCGCCGAAGCGGTGCTGCGGCTGTCCTTCGACCGGCTCACCAAGGTGGCGCGGCGCCGGATCGTCGCCGAACTCGAGGATCTGAACAACCAGCTGAGCTTCACCATGGGGGAGCCGGTCCGTCCGGTGGACACCATGGTGCTGCGCCCGTTCGCCCCCGAGCAGGACCGTGAGGTTTTCGCGGCGCGCACGGCCGACGTGCGCGAGTCGGGGGACGGGTCACGGGCGCCCGCCGGTGACCTCGACGAGGAGATCCGCGCCGGGCTGCGACGCGTCAACGCCGAAGAGGCGGCGTGGCTGGTGGCGGTGCACGGCCCGCACAAGGTCGGGATGGTGTTCGGTGACCTGGTGGCCGGCGAGGTCAACGTGCGCATCTGGATTCACCCCGACCACCGCAAGCAGGGCTACGGCACCGCTGCGCTGCGCAAGTCCCGCTCGGAGATGGCCGCCTACTTCCCGGCGGTGCCGTTGGTGGTTCGCGCCCCGGCCGCGGGGTCTTAGGGCGCCGCGTCCCGCTCGTCGGCGTTCTGATTGCGCCGAGACCGACGCTTTGATTGCGCCGAGACCGACGCTTTGGTCGATTTCGCGCGGGGCGGTTTCCGCCAACACGGCGGTTTCGGCGAAAGATTGGAGCGCGCCTACCCCGGATTCAGGTCTCGACTTCGTAACATCTGCCCCAATGGCAACTTCAGTCTCACGAGTAGCGAATGCGCTCGCGGTCGCTGCGCTGATCGTCGGCCTCAGCGCGTGCACCCCCAGACCGAGCGGGCCCGAGCCGACCGCCGAGGAGTTCTTCTCCGCGCTGGCCACCGGCGACACCACGACGGCCGCCGAGTTCGCCGATCACCCCGCCGAGGCGCGTCAAGCGCTCAACGAAGCGTGGGCCGGGCTGCAGGCTACCCACCTGGACGCGCAGATCCTGGGCTCCAAGTACACCGAGGACACCGGCAGCATCACCTATCGCTACACCTGGCACCTGCCCAAGGACCGGACCTGGACCTACGACGGTCGGCTCAACATGGTCCGCGACGAGGGCCGCTGGAAGGTGCGTTGGAGTGCCACCGGGCTGCACCCGTCACTGGGCGAGAACCAGAGCTTCACGCTGCGCGCCGATCAGCCGCCACGCGCATCGGTCATCGAGCGCAGCGGCACCGAGGTGCTGTTGCCCGGATACCGGTACAGCTACTCGCTGGACGCCAAGGCCGCCGGGGACGCGTTGATGCCGACGGCGCGCGCGGTCGCCGACGCGCTGCGGCCCTTCGACAACACCATGGACCCGCAACGGCTCGCCGAGCTGGCCAGCTCATCGAAAACACCGCTGCACCTGATCATCCTGCGCCAGGCCGACCATGACCGGGTAGCAGGCGCCATCGCCGCGCGCCCGGGCGTGGTGATCACCCCGCAGGCCGCGTTGTTGCCTACCGACGAAACCTTCGCACCGGCCATCATCAACCAGGTCAGGACCGCGGTGCAGGGCGAACTCGACGGACAGGCCGGCTGGCGTGTGGTGACGGTCAACCAGAACGGCGTCGACGTCGACGTGCTCCACGAGGTGCCCGGACAACCGGCGCCGTCGATCCGGATCAGCATCGACCGCACCGTGCAGAACGCCGCGCAGCAGGCCGTCAACACCACCGGCAAGCAGGCCATGATCGTGGCGATCAAACCGTCCACCGGTGAGATCCTCGCGGTGGCGCAGAACACCGCCGCCGACGCCGAGGGGCTGATCGCCACCACCGGCCTGTACCCGCCCGGTTCGACGTTCAAGATGATCACCGCGGGTGCGGCCATCGAACGCGACATGGCCACGCCCAACACGTTGCTGCCGTGCCCGGGCACCATCGACATCGGGCATCGCACCGTGCCCAACTACGGCGGCTTCGACCTGGGCACCGTGCCGATGTCCCGGGCGTTCGCGAGCTCGTGCAACACCACCTTCGCCGAGCTGGCCAGCCGGATGCCGCCGCGCGGGCTGACGAACGCGGCCGCCAAGTACGGTATCGGCGCCGACTTCGAGATCGAGGGGCTCAACACCGTGACCGGTTCGGTGCCGCCGACGGTGAACCTGGCCGAACGCACCGAAGACGGCTTCGGGCAGGGCAAGGTGGTGGCCAGCCCGTTCGGCATGGCGTTGGCCGCGGCCACCGTCGCGGCCGGGAAAACCCCAGTGCCCCAACTGATCCAGGGCCGCCAGACCGTGGTGCACGGCGAGATGGAGCCGATCGGCGACAAGATCCTCGACGGGCTGCGGCCGATGATGCGGCTGGTGGTGACCAACGGCACCGCCGAGGACCTGCAGGGCGCCGGCGACGTGCGCGGCAAGACCGGTGAAGCGGAGTTCGCCGGCGGCTCGCATTCCTGGTTCGCCGGTTACCGCGGCGATTTGGCGTTCGCGGCGCTGATCGTCGGCGGTGGGTCCTCGGAGTACGCGGTCCGCATGCTCAAGGGCATGCTCGACGGATTGCCGCCCGACTATCAAGCCTGAGTAGCCTGTCGTAAGGGCTATGACAGGGATCGACGACCACGCGTTCATGCGGGTATCCGACGCCGACCGCAACGGCACGCTGCGGCGGCTGCACAACGCCGTCGCGCTGGGCCTGATCGACATCGACGAGTTCGAGGAGCGTTCGGCGGCGGTGTCGCGGGCGCGGCTGCACTCCGACCTCGACGCGCTCGTCGACGACCTGCCCGGCCCCGGTGCGATCGTCACGTCGGCCGCCGACCGGGTGGAGCTGCGCGGGGTGCTCGGCTCGCTCAGACGCCAGGGCGAGTGGACGGTGCCGACCCGGCTGGCGCTGCACCGCAGGATGGGCTCCATCGATCTCGACCTGACCAGGGCCCGGTTCGCCGGCCCGATGA
Source organism: Mycolicibacterium holsaticum DSM 44478 = JCM 12374 (assembly GCF_019645835.1). Taxonomy (NCBI): domain Bacteria; kingdom Bacillati; phylum Actinomycetota; class Actinomycetes; order Mycobacteriales; family Mycobacteriaceae; genus Mycobacterium; species Mycolicibacterium holsaticum. The sequence goes on along the minus strand of NZ_CP080998.1, from coordinate 3,382,154 downwards.
TCGTCGTCGAACTCGACCTCAAGTTCGGTGGGCTGGACCTGCGGCTGCCCGAGGGCGCCAGCGCGTCGATCGACGACGTCGAGGTGGTCGTCGGCACCGCCCACGACCACCGCAAGGATGCGCCCGCCGAGGGCAGGCCGCACGTCGTGCTCACCGGCAAGGTGGTGTGCGGATCGGTGGACATCCGCGGGCCGCGCAAGCCGTGGCGGTTCGGCCCGTTCGACCGTTAGCGCCGAAACAGCTGCGATCCGATGCGCACCAGCCGGTCCCAGCCGGCCGGGCAGGCCTGCTTGCCGCGCAGCGTGCCCATCATCGGCTGGCTCAGCACGATGTCCTCCGCCCACATCGCCTCGTGTTTGGCCAGGTCGGGACTGCGCCAGGCATCGGCGAAGCGCTCGGCGAACCTGGTCGCGAACTGCTCGTCAACCTCGTCGATCGTCATCGCCACCGAATCTAGCGCGACGGTCCGACTATTCTGGCGTCATGCCTGTTCGCACCGCCCTTAGCCCCGGCGTGGTGTCACCGACCCTGCCGGTGCCCAAGCACATCGCCCGCCCGGAGTACGTGGGCAAGCAGACGGCGCGCGAGGGCAGCGAACCGTGGGTGCAGACCCCCGAGGTGATCGACAAGATGCGCATCGCCGGCCGGATCGCCGCCGGTGCGCTGGCCGAGGCAGGCAAGGCCGTCGCGCCCGGTGTCACCACCGACGAACTGGACCGCATCGCCCACGAATACATGGTCGACCACGGCGCCTACCCCTCCACGCTGGGCTACAAGGGCTATCCGAAGTCGTGCTGCACGTCGCTCAACGAGATCATCTGCCACGGCATCCCGGACTCGACGGTGATCGAGGACGGCGACATCGTCAACATCGACGTCACCGCCTACATCCACGGTGTGCACGGCGACACCAACGCCACCTTCCTGGCCGGCGACGTCTCCGAGGAACACCGGTTGCTCGTCGAACGCACCCACGAGGCCACGATGCGCGCCATCAAGGCCGTCAAACCGGGACGCCAGCTGTCGGTCGTCGGCCGCGTCATCGAGTCGTATGCAAACCGGTTCGGCTACAACGTGGTTCGCGACTTCACCGGACACGGCATCGGCACCACGTTTCACAACGGGCTGGTGGTGTTGCACTACGACCAGCCCGCGGTGGAGACGGTGCTGGAACCGGGGATGACGTTCACCATCGAACCGATGATCAACCTCGGCGGGCTGGACTACGAGATCTGGGATGACGACTGGACCGTCGCCACCAAGGACAAGAAGTGGACCGCACAGTTCGAGCACACCCTGGTGGTCACCGACGACGGCGCCGACATCCTGACCCAGCTGTGACCGTCTTCCCGCGAGCACTGCAAGTCCTGCTCGCGTCGGGGACATGAGCGGCGCGCTGCTGGTCGCCGGCACCACATCGGATGCCGGCAAGTCGATGGTGGTCGCCGGGCTGTGCCGGTTGTTGTCGCGCAAGGGCATCCGGGTCGCGCCGTTCAAGGCGCAGAACATGTCCAACAACTCGGCGGTCACCGTCGACGGCGGTGAGATCGGGCGGGCCCAGGCGGTGCAGGCCCGCGCGGCCGGGTTGGCCCCCCACACCCGGTTCAACCCGATCCTGCTCAAGCCCGGGGGCGACCGCACCTCACAGCTGGTGGTGCGCGGTCAGGTCACCGACACCGTCAGCGCCCGCGACTACTTCACCCACCGCGAACGCCTCGCAGGAATAGTGGCCGACGAACTACAGGGGCTGCAAAGCGAATTCGACGCCGTGATCTGCGAAGGCGCCGGCTCCCCGGCCGAAATCAACCTGCGGGCAACCGATCTGACCAACATGGGGCTGGCCAGAGCGGCGAACCTGCCGGTCATCGTGGTCGGGGACATCGACCGCGGCGGGCTGCTGGCCCACCTGTACGGCACGGTCGCGGTGCTCGACGCCGACGACCAACGGCTCATCGCCGGCTTCGTCGTCAACAAGTTCCGCGGCGACCCGGCGCTGCTGGCGCCGGGTCTGGATCAGTTGCAGCAGTTGACCGGTCGGCCCACCTACGGCGTCATACCCTATGCCGACGGGCTGTGGCTGGACACCGAGGACTCGGTCTCCGTGCTGGCACAGCAGGTCCTCGGAGATCCGCAGCCCCCACGTGGCGAGCAGTGGCTACGGGTGGCCGCGCTCCGGTTGCCGCGCATCTCCAACTCCACCGACGTCGAAGCGTTGGCGTGTGAGCCTGGCGTGCTGGTGCGCTGGGTCGCCGACCCCGCCGACCTGGCCGACGCCGATGTGATCGTGATCCCCGGAAGCAAATCCACCGTCACCGACCTGGATTGGCTGCGCGGGCGCGGGCTGGCCGAGCCCATCCGCGCGCACGCCGACGCGGGCAAGCCGGTGCTCGGTGTGTGCGGTGGCTTTCAGATGCTGTGCCGGCGCATCGACGATCCGGTGGAGTCTGGCGCCGGCGACACCAGCGGCTTGGGCCTGCTCGACGCCGACATCGTGTTCGCCCCGGACAAGATTCTGCGCCACCATGAGTTCCCGCTGCACGGCTACGAGATCCACCATGGCCGGCTCACCCGGTGCGCCGAGGAGGACTGGCAACCCGGGGGCACCGCCGTCGGCGTCCGGCGCGCGATGGTGTTCGGCACCCACTGGCACGGGCTGCTCGACAACAACGAGGTGCGGCGGCAATGGCTTTCGGAAGCGGCCGCGGCCGCGGGCCGGCCGGCCTTCGTGGTCGCCGACGACGTCGACGTCCGTGCGCGCCGCGACGCCCAACTCGACGTGATGGCCGATCTGCTGGCCGTCCACCTCGACGTGGACGCGGTGCTGGACCTGCTCGACGGTGGCCCACCGCCGCGGCCGACGATCACCGCGGGGCTGACACCGTGACGTGGCGCTACGCCGTGCTGGCGCTGTTCGCCGCGACAATGGCCGGCTGCGCCCACCACACCGCAGGCACCGCGACCTGGCCCGGCGCCCGGTTGGACAAGGTGGTGCTCAGCGCTGCCGACTTCCCGCCCGGTGTGCAGTACGAGCGGCTCACCGATGATGCCGGCCAGCCCAACGGTGGCCTCGGCGCACCGTCGATGCGGTCGGTACCAGCCGGTTGTTCTGACGGGCTCACCCAGGTGATCGCCGACTCCGGTGAGCGTGGTCCGGGCAGCGCCGCCGAATACCTCCTCGGCTACGACGGCGCCCGGATGGTGATCACCGTGCTCACCTGGCCGCTCGATCTGGACCGGTTGGCCGCGACCGCAAATCGCTGCGCGTCATTCGAGACGTTCTTCGACCCGTCCTCGCCGGGCATCCCGATCACCACCACCAAGCTGGCGAGCCCGCGCGAGCACGCGTTGGTGTATCAGCAGACGATGCGGTTGGGCGACATCGACAACAGCGTGTACTTCTCGTTCGAAAACGTCGGCGCGATGGCGGTTTTCGGTGTGGCGTTTCCCACCCCGAACCCGACGGTCGCAGTCAAAGGTTCGCTGCCACAGACTTTTCTGGATGTCACGGCCAACCAGGTCCGGCGCGTCGAGTCGGCATGACGCGATCTGGCACTCCGTCAAACCCGCCCATGGCCGGGCAACCCGCGCTAGCGTGACCCAGTGCCGTCCTCCATGGTCACCGTCGACGGGTTCAGCGTGCCCGTCGACGTGTCCGGGCCCGAGAAGGGCTCGGTCGTCCTGCTGTTGTGCGCTGCCCACCACGCACCCACGGCGTACGACGCGGTGTGTCAGCGGTTGCACACCGCGTCGCTGCGGACCATCATCGTCGGCGCCGACCCCCGGCTGACCGCCAAATCGGTGATCGGCATCCTCGACACGCTCGGCGTGAAGTGGGCGCTGTTGGTGGGGGACCGGGTCGGCGGGGAGTTGGCGTGGGAGCTTGCCGCGACCCGGCTGGACCGGTTCATCGGGTTGGTGGTGATCGACCGCGGCCACCCGTGCGTCGCCGACGCGTCCGGGGCGGTGCGCGACGAGCACTGTCCGCCGGTGGAACTCAACACCACGGCCCTGGTGAGCTCGCCGGCCGCGCGCGCGGTCGCGCGGGCCAGTCAGCGCTATGTGTACGGCGACTACCGGATGGTGGATCTGCTGGGCCGGCGCAACAACGACGACGCGACCGCGCAACTGGCCGCCGAGATCGTGATGCGCTCGAGCACCTGGTAGCCCTCAGGGCGTCGGCGACTCTTCCGGCGTCCACGCCGACGGCAGGGCCGGGCTACCCGGGAACAGGAAGTCCACGAACGCCTTTGCGGTGGGCTGCGGCTCGTGATTGGCCAGCCCGGGACGCTCGTTGGCCTCGATGAACACGTACTCCGGCTGCGTCACGTCGGGCACCAGGAGATCGACACCGGTCACCGGGATGCCGATCGCGTCGGCCGCCTTGACTGCCACCTCGCACAGATGCGGGTGGACCTTGGCCGTCACGTCGTGGATCGTGCCGCCCTGATGCAGGTTCGCGGTCCGGCGAACCCGCAGCCGCTTGCCTTCGGGCAAGACGTCGTCGAACGACCATCCGGCTTCTCGCACCGTCGCTTCGGTGACGTCGTCCATCGGGATGCGCGACTCACCGCCGGTGGCGGCGGCCCGGCGCCGGCTCTGCGCCTCGATGAGCTCGCGGATGGTGTGGTGACCGGTGCCGAGAACCTCTGCGGGCATCCGCAGCGCGGCGGCCACCACCTTCCCGTCGATCACCACCAGCCGCAGATCGTCGCCCGCCGCGCGCTGTTCGATCAGCACCTCGGGGTGCTGTTCACGGGCGCGCGCCAGCGCGGCTTCCAACTCGGCCGGGGTGTCGATGCCCACGGTGATGCCCTTACCCTGCTCGCCGCGGGTCGGCTTGACCACGACGTCGCCGACCTCGTCGAGGAAGGCCTGGTCTCGGTCGTCGAAGGTGGCCAGGCGACCGCGCGCGACGTTGATACCGGCTTCGGACACGATGCGCCGGGTCAGCCGCTTGTCGTCACAGCGCGCCATCGCCACCGCGGAGGTGAACTCCGACAAGGACTCTCGGGTGATCACAGTGCGTCCGCCGTGCGACAGCCGGATCTCACCGGCCTCGGCGTCGAGCACCTCCACCCAGATGCCGCGACGCATGGCCTCGTCGGCGATGATCCGCGCGTACGGGTTGAGGTCGTCGACGGTCTCGGGCGGGTGGGTGAACAACGGTTCGTTGATGGCGTTCTTGCGTTTGACCGCCATGACGGGGACGCGTTCGAAGCCCAGCTTCTCGTACAGCGAGATCGCGGCGTCGTTGTCGTGCGCCACCGACAGGTCCATGTAGGCGCGGCCGCGGTCGCGGTACAGCTTGGCCAGCGCCCCGGTCAGCGCGGCGCCGACGCCGGGAAGGCTGGAGGCGGGGTCGACGGCCAGGGTCCACAGGCTCGAACCGTCCTCCGGATCGGAGAACAACCGCTTGTGGTCGACGCCGGTGACCGTGCCCACCACCGACCCGTCGTCGTCGCGGACGGCGAGCAGATAGTCGACAGCGCCCTGCTGCAGGTGGTTGTTCCAGATGACGTCGACGCGCGCGGGCACCATGCCGCAGCGCACGTAGACGCGGTTCATCTCGTCGGCGTCGGCGAGGCTTTCCAGCCGACGCACGCTGAACCCGTTCGTGGTGGGATGGGGCGCGTCGGCCTCGGTGAAGCGCAACCGGTAGGTGTGGCTGGGGTCGATGAACAATTCGGCGGGCGCCTTGGCCACGAGCACATGCGGCTCGCGGGCGTAGATGCAGATGTCACGCCTGCCGGGACCTTCCTGGCGCAACACCTCGGCGAGTTTCTCCGGGTGGGCGAATGTCTGCCCGAAAACCAACCGGCCCCAACCCATTTCGACGACGACATCGTTGGCCATGGCGTCGACCAGGTGCTGGGGGGAGGCGTCGTGCAGGCCGAGGGTGATGGCTTCGGTGTGGTCGGTTCCCGGCGGGGTGGCGTTGTCGTCGAGCCCGGTCATGCCGCGGACCCGGTGATGCCGTGTTTTTGCAGCCACAGCTCCAGCAGCGCGAGCTGCCACAGCTCGTTGCCGCGCAGCGGGGTGAGCCGTCCGTTGGGGTCGGCGAGCAGCCGGTCGACGGCTTCGGGCCGGAACAGGCCCCGCTCCTTGGCGGCGGGCGCGTAGAGCGCGTCGCGGATCAGGTCCAGGTACGGCCCCTCGAGGTGCGTCAGCGCCGGCACCGGGAAATACCCCTTCGGGCGGTCGATGACCTCCGCGGGTATCACCCGGCGGGCGGCCTGCTTGAGCACGCCCTTGCCGCCGTGCGCGGTCTTCAGCTCGGGCGGGCAGGTGGCGGCGAGCTCGACGAGTTCGTGGTCCAGGAACGGGACCCGGCCTTCCAGTCCCCAGGCCATCGTCATGTTGTCGACGCGCTTGACCGGGTCGTCGACGAGCATCACCGTGGTGTCCAGCCGCAACGCCCGGTCGATACCCGTCTGGGCGCCGTCGCGCCCGAAATGCTCGGCGACGAACGCGCCGCTGGGATCGCCATCGGCGAGGAAGGCCGGCGTGACCAGGGCGGCCACCCCGCTGGGATCGCGGTCGAAGAACGCCGTGCGGTAGCTGTCCACCGAACCCTGCAGCGTTGCGGCCGCGGGTTCTCCCATCGGTGGATACCAGTGGTACCCGGCGAACACCTCGTCGGCGCCCTGCCCGGACTGCACGACCTTCACGTGCTTGGCGACCTCCTGGCTCAGCAGGTAGAACGCGACGCAGTCGTGGCTGACCATGGGCTCGCTCATCGCGCCGATCGCGCCGTCGAGCGCGGGCAGCATCCGTGCGGTGTCGATGCGGATTTGGTGGTGGTCGGTGTCAAAGCGCTCGGCGACGACGTCGGAGTACCGGAATTCGTCACCTTTGACCCCACCCACCGATTCGAACCCGATGGAGAAGGTCGCGAGTCCGTGCTGGCCGGCTTCGGCGAGCAACCCGACGATGAGGCTGGAGTCCACGCCCCCCGAGAGCAGGCACCCCACCGGGACGTCGGCGACCAGGCGCCGGTCGACCGCGACGCGCAGCGACTCCAAAACGGCGTCTTCCCAGTCGCGTTCGGACCAGTCGGCGCGGTCGCTGTGCCGGGTGAAATCGGGTGTCCAGTACGTCGTTGTCTTGGTGGTGCCGTCGGGTTCGATCGCCACGAGCGAGGCGGGCGGAACCTTTGTCACGCCGCGCAGGATGGTGCGCGGCGGCGGGACCACGGAATGGAAGCTCAGGTAGTGGTGCAGCGCGACGGGGTCGATCCGGGTGTCTATCGAGTTGTCCCGGTCGGCGCCGGCCAGCAGCGCAGGCAGCGACGAGGCAAAGCGGATGCGCGACGAGTTCTCGGTCAGGTACAGCGGTTTGATGCCCAGCCGGTCGCGTCCGAGCAGCACCCGGCCGCTGTCACGTTCGACGATCGCGAACGCGAACATGCCGTGCAGGCGCTCGACGAACCGGTCACCCCAGTGGTGGTAGCCCTTGAGCAGCACCTCGGTGTCGCTGTGGGAGAAGAAGCGGTAGCCGTGCTCGCCGAGCTCGCGGCGCAGCTGCTTGTAGTTGTAGATGCAGCCGTTCCAGGCCACCGAGAGCCCCAGGTCGGCGTCGACCATGGGTTGGCCGCCTGCTGCCGACAGGTCGATGATTTTCAGGCGGCGATGGCCGAGCGCGACCCGACCCTGTGACCACACACCCGCCGAATCCGGACCCCGCGCTGCCATCGCCTGGGCCATGGCCGAGACGGCAGCGATGTCGGGTGTCTGGCCGTCGAGACGTACCTCGCCGGTGGCTCCGCACACGCATTCGACCCTACCCGTTGATCGGCGGTGCGCGCTTTCCGGCGTTGTGCCGCCGCGCCCCCCGACCGCCCACGTGGCGGGTGTAGAGCCCGAACACCAGCAGCCCGATCACGTAGAACACCACGATCGCGATGATCGCCGGGCGGTACGCCGGGTTCAGCAGCACGCCGACGAACGTCATCGCCGCTGTGCGTTCGCTCTCCCGTTGTCGGCGATGTGGGCCTTACGGAGAATTACCTCCGTAAAGGTCTGATGTCCTACCTTTGGAGTGATAAATCCGTTAACTTCTCGGGGTACAGGCCAGGCGGACAAGCTTCAATGGTTGACTGATCGTCATCTCTCGTCATAGTGGAGGTCGAGGAGGCTGCGGATGAGCACCACAGCAGGGATGTTGTCGCGCGCCGACCTCGAACGCCTGGTGGCCGCCGGCGAGATCGACACGGTGATCGTCGGGTTCTGCGATATGCAGGGCCGGCTGACCGGTAAACGGGTGTCGGGTCGGCTGTTTGTCGAAGAGGTCGCCGAACACGGTGCGGAGTGCTGTAACTACCTGATGGCGGTCGACGTCGACATGAACACCGTCGACGGCTACGCCACGTCGAGTTGGGACACCGGCTACGGGGACATGGTGATGACGCCGGACTTCTCGACGTTGCGGCGCATCCCCTGGCTACCGGGAACCGCGCTGGTGATCGCCGACCTGTGCTGGCATGACCGCAGCCCGGTGACCGCCGCACCGCGCAGCGTGCTCAACCGCCAGATCGACCGGCTCGCCGACCGCGGCCTGGTGCCCTACGTCGGCACCGAACTCGAGTTCATGGTGTTCGACGACGGGTTTCGCGACGCCTGGGCGAAGGGGTACCGCGGGCTGACGCCGGCCTCCGACTACAACGTCGACTACGCGATGATGGCCTCGACACGCATGGAGCCGCTGCTGCGCGACATCCGGCTCGGCATGGCCGGTGCGGGCATGTACTGCGAGGGCGTCAAGGGCGAATGCAACCGCGGCCAGCAGGAGATCGCGTTCCGCTACGACCACGCCCGAATCACCTGCGATAACCACACGATCTACCGCAACGGCGCCAAGGAGATCGCCGACCAGCACGGCAAGAGCCTGACGTTCATGGCGAAGTTCGATGTCCGCGAAGGCAACAGCTGCCACATTCACATCTCGCTGCGCGATCAGCAAGGCTCGGCGGTGTTCGCCGATCCCGACGATGAGCTCGGCATGTCGCCGATGTTTCGCAGTTTCGTCGCGGGGCAGTTGGCCACGATGCGGGAGATGACGTTGATGTGCGCTCCGAACATCAACTCCTACAAGCGTTTTGTCGACGGTAGCTTCGCGCCGACGGCGATCGCCTGGGGGCTGGACAACCGAACGTGTGCGCTGCGCGTCGTCGGCCACGGCCACGGCATGCGGATGGAGAACCGCGCACCCGGCGGCGACGTGAACCAGTATCTCGCGGTGTCGGCGCTTATCGCCGGCGGCATCTATGGCATCGAGCGTGAGCTGGAGCTTCCAGATCCCATGCGCGGCAACGCCTATGCCAGCAGTGCGCAACGGCTGCCGACGACGCTGGCCGAGGCCGCCGAGCTGTTCGGGAAATCCGAGGTTGCCCGCGCGGCGTTCGGCGACGACGTCGTCGAGCACTACCTCAACAATGCGCGGGTGGAACTGGAGGCGTTCAACTCCGCGGTGACCGACTGGGAGAGGGTGCGCGGTTTTGAGCGGCTCTGATTCTGTTCGTCCTGTCCTCGGGTTGACGACTTATCTGCAGCAGGCCCAGACCGGGGTGTGGGACGTGCGGGCCAGCTTTCTTCCGGCGATCTACCTCGACGGCGTCAGCCGCGCAGGCGGTATCGCGGCGCTGCTGCCGCCCCAGCCCGTCGACGACGGAATCGCCGACCGGCTCCTCGCCGGGCTCGACGGGCTCATCATCACCGGCGGGCGAGATGTCATGCCCGCCAGCTACGGCCAGCGGCCACACCCGGCCACCGATGAGGACCTCGCCGACAACCGCATGCGCGACGCGTTGGAGTTCGCGCTGGTGCGCGGCGCGATGCGGCGCGGGATGCCGCTGCTGGGCATCTGCCGCGGCGCGCAGGTGCTCAACGTCGCGCTGGGCGGCACACTGCATCAGCATCTGCCCGACGTGGTGGGCCACACCCATCACCAGCAGGGCAACGCGGTGTTCTCCACGTCGTCGGTGCGCACGGTGCCGGGTACGCGACTGGCCGCGCTGATCGGCGAATCATCGGATGCCCAGTGTTATCACCATCAGGCCATCGACCGGCTCGGCGAGGGGTTGGTCGTCGGCGCCCGCGACGCCGACGGCGTCATCGAGGCGGTGGAAATTCCCGGTGACACCTTTGTTTTGGCGGTGCAGTGGCATCCCGAGGAACGGCTCGACGATCTGCGGTTGTTCGCGGGTGTGGTGGCCGCGGCGGCCGACTATGCAACCGAGAGGTTGGGCGCATGACGACATCGACGATCATCAATCCGGCCACCGAGGAGGTGCTGGACACCGTCGAGCAGACCGACGAGGCCGGTGTGGACGATGCGGTCGCGCGGGCCTCGGCCGCACAGCGCGCATGGGCGCGTCTGGCCCCGGCCGAGCGGGCCGCCGCGCTGCGGTCGTTCGCCGAGGTGGTCGACACCCATGTCGACGAGTTGGCCGAGTTGGAGGTGGCCAACTCCGGGCACCCGATCGGCAACGCCGCATGGGAGGCCGGCCATGTGCGCGACGTGCTGCACTATTACGCCGCCAGCCCGGAACGGCTGTCGGGCAAGCAGATCCCGGTCGCCGGTGGCCTCGACGTCACGTTCCACGAACCGCTGGGCGTCGTCGGCGTCATCACTCCGTGGAACTTCCCGATGACGATCGCCTCGTGGGGGTTCGCCCCCGCGCTGGCCGCGGGCAACGCCGTGCTCGTCAAACCCGCCGAATGGACCCCGCTGACCACGATCCGGCTCGGGGAGTTGGCCGTCGAGGCCGGGCTGCCCGCCGACCTGTTCTGTGTGCTGCCGGGCAAGGGTTCGGTGGTGGGGGAACGGTTCGTCACGCACCCCGATGTGCGCAAGATCGTGTTCACCGGTTCCACCGAGGTCGGCACCCGCGTGATGGCCGGGGCCGCCGCGCAGGTCAAACGCGTCACGTTGGAGTTGGGCGGCAAGAGCGCCAACATCGTGTTCGACGACTGCGACCTGGAGAAGGCGGCGGCCACCGCCCCGTACGGGGTGTTCGACAACGCCGGCCAGGACTGCTGTGCGCGCAGCCGGATCCTGGTGCAACGCAACGTTTATGACCGGTTCATGGAGCTGTTGGAGCCCGCGGTCAAGGGGGTGGTGGTGGGTGACCCCCGCGCCGAAGGCACCGAGATGGGGCCGCTGGTGTCCAGGACGCACTTCGACACCGTCGCGTCCTACGTGCCCGACGACGCGGCCGTCGCGTTCCGGGGTCACGCCCCGTCGGGTCCGGGCTACTGGTTTGCGCCCACGGTCCTGACGCCGCAGCGCACCGACCGCACCGTGCGCGAGGAGATCTTCGGTCCGGTGGTCACGGTGCTGGCGTTCGACGACGAAGCCGACGCGATCGCACTGGCCAACGACACGGCCTACGGGTTGTCCGGTTCGATCTGGACCGACAACCTGTCGCGGGCGGTGCGGGTGTCGCGGGCCGTGGAAGCCGGGAACCTGTCGGTGAATTCGCACTCGTCGGTGCGTTACCACACCCCGTTCGGCGGGTTCAAGCAGTCCGGGCTCGGCCGTGAACTCGGCCCCGATGCGCCGCTGTCGTTCACCGAAACCAAGAACGTCTTCTTCGCAGTCGAGGAGAGCTGAATGGACCTGTCGCAGCGACTCAAAGACAAGGTCGCCGTTGTCACCGGCGGGGCGAGCGGTATCGGGCTGGCGGCCGTCAAGCGGATGCGCGACGAAGGGGCGATCGTCGTCATCGGCGACGTCGACGCGACGGTTGGCAAATCTGTCGCGAACGACCTCAACGTGACCTTCGTGCAGGTCGACGTCTCCGACCAGGTCGAGGTGGACCGCTTGTTCGACACCGCATTCGAATTGCACGGCGCGGTCGACATCGCGTTCAACAACGCCGGCATCAGCCCGCCGGAGGACGACCTCATCGAGAACACCAGCACCGACGCGTGGGACCGCGTGCAGGACGTCAACCTCAAATCGGTGTTCTTCTGTTGCAAGGCGGCCCTGCGCCACATGGTGCCCCATCAGCGCGGGTCGATCATCAACACCGCGTCGTTCGTCGCGGTGATGGGGTCGGCGACCTCGCAGATCTCCTACACCGCCTCCAAGGGCGGCGTGCTGGCGGTATCGCGCGAACTCGGGGTGCAGTACGCGCGTCAGGGCATCCGGGTCAACGCGCTGTGCCCGGGCCCGGTGAACACCCCGCTGTTACAGGAACTGTTCGCCAAGGATCCAGAACGGGCCGCGCGGCGGCTGGTGCACGTGCCGGTCGGCCGGTTCGCCGAACCCGACGAGATCGCCGCCGCGGTGGCGTTTTTGGCCAGCGACGACGCGTCGTTCATCACCGCATCGACGTTCCTGGTCGACGGCGGTATCAGCGGCCACTACGTGACCCCGCTCTAAGACCATGACTGCCGATCCGGATGCCCCACTGGTCAGCGAGGCGCTGCTGCGGCCGGTGCGGCTCGGCAACGCGTTCGAGGACACCGTCGGGCGGCTGTTGCAGACGATCAAGCTCGGCGTGCTGCAGCCGGGCGAATCGCTGCCGCCCGAACGCGAACTCGCCGCGCGGCTCGGCGTCAGCCGCGACACCGTGCGCGAGGCGATCAAATCGCTGGCCGACGCGGGCTACCTGGTGTCGCGGCGCGGTCGCTACGGCGGCACGTTCCTGGCCGACGAGCTGCCCAGGATCACCGACGACGCGGACGAGGTGACCCGTGCGCAGATCGACGACGCGCTGCGGCTGCGGGAGATCCTCGAGGTGGGCGCCGCGCGGATGGCGGCCGGCCGCACGCTGACCGCCGCTGAGCGCGACGTGCTGTGGACCCGCTTGACCGATGTGCGTGGTGCGGCGCCCGACGACTACCGGCGACTGGACTCCCGGCTGCACCTGACCATCGCCGAAGCCGCCGGATCGCCATCGCTGGTGCCGGTACTCGCCGAGAACAGGATGTGTCTCAACGCGCTGCTGGACCGGATACCGTTACTGCGGCGCAACATCGAGCACTCCGATGAACAGCACGAAGCGATCGTGATGGCTATCCTCGCCGGCGATGCCGACGCCGCAGCCGAGGCGATGCGAGTCCACGTCGAAGGCTCGGCCACGCTGTTGCACGGCTTCCTGGACTAGGGCGGACGCCGCCGTTACGTGGATTTCGGTCCCGGCTGGATTAGATTGTGGGCAGTGGAAACGCGCAGCGACCAGGCAAAGGTGGAACGGGCGGCGTCGGCACTGGCCGACGTCGACTCCGCGGTGTGGACGCAGCGCTTCGACCTGCTGTCGGACCCCAACCGGCTGGAGATCCTGCTCACCCTGCACCGCGCGCCGGGCATCTGCGTGGGTGACCTCGCCGCCGCGCTGGGCCGGTCGGAGAACGCCGTATCGCAGGCCCTTCGGGTGCTGCGCCAGCAGGGCTGGGTGAGCTCGACACGGGTCGGGCGCTCGGTCAGCTACCGACTCGAAGACGAGATCGTGCACGACCTGCTGCACTGGATCGGTGCCCGGCACGGCTGAGAGCCGTTCCACGCCTCCTTGGCGCGTGAACATCGCATTGGCGGCTGTCACCTGAGCATTTCATCGCCGCTTCAGCGTCGTTGAACGTACGCGGATCACCGTTGAGCCATCAGATGGCAACGCTGGGCTGCGGCCGGCATGACGTTTTGGAGATGACGATGGTCAAACACATGGGACTCGTCACGAAGTCCGATACCCGTCACGGCGTGTACGTCGGGCGCGTCGGGGTGCTCGCGGTCGCGTTCGGGGTGTTCGCGCTTGCACCGGCGTCCGGAGGGACGCCGGAACTGCGATCGACGACAACGGCCAACCCGGCTGCGGCAGTGTCTACGCTGTCGGCAACGCAGTTGCCTGCGCCGGCACCCGTGGTCGCGCGACTACCGTTGCCGTCGGTCACGCCGGTGCCGTCGGCCCCGGTATCCCCGGAACCGGGCGACGGGGGTGCTTCCGCTTCGATCCGCGCCGACGACGACGCTTCGCCGTGGGCTCGAGTTGCCGGCCATACCTCGCTCGTGTTCACCACCGCGGCGCGCACTCCCGCGCGAACCGTCGCACCCACTCGCGGGCCCGCGACGGCCCTGCCCGCGGTCACCGGCCTCGCGCCCGGTCGCGACCCGATCAGCGCGATGATCGGTGTGTTCATCAGCAACGGCGACGAACCAGGTGAGAACGGTGGACTGTTGATCGGCAACGGTGCCGATGGCGGGCCGGGGCAGAACGGCGGTCGCGGCGGGTTGCTGCTGGGCAACGGCGGCAACGGTGGAAACGGTGTGTACGGCCAGCGCGGCGGTGACGGCGGACAGGCCGGGTTGTTCGGCAACGGTGGCAACGGTGGTCTCGGCGGAGCGGGTGCACGCGGTGGCGACGGCGGTAACGCGGTGATGTTCGGCAATGGCGGCGACGGCGGGCACGGCGGTGCCGCGGTCAGTTCGAACGTCGCCAGCGCCATCGGCGGCCACGGTGGAAACGGCGGCAACGGCGGCGCCATCAGAGGCAATGGCGGTCGAGGTGGAAACGGCGCGTTTGCACAAACCGACAAGGGCGTAGCGACCGCCGGAACCGGTGGCAACGGAGGCGCACCCGGGACGTTCGGCAACGGCGGTGCCGGCGGCAACGGCGGCAACGCGGTAACCATCAGCGGCACCGCCAATCCAGGCGCGGGCGGCAATGGCGGCGACGCCAAGGCGCTTGGCGACGGTGGCAGCGGGGGTGACGGCGGCGATGGGACCGCCGCCGGGACCGGCGGATTCGCCGGCGGTAACGCCGGAGGAGACGGGGGTGACGGCGGCGCCCTTTCCGGTGCAGCGGGCAACGGCGGCGCGGGAGGTGATGGAACGAGCGTCTCAACGCGGGCCGCAGGCGGCACCGGCGGCGAAGGGGGGCACGGTGGCCCGAGGTCACCGGGTGGCCGCGGCGGCGACGGCGGCGGGGCCAAGTCCACCACAGGTCAGGCCGTCGGTGGTGACGGCGGCGACGGCGGCGACGGCGGTGCGGGGGCAGCAGGCGGAACCGGCGGCACCGGAGGTACCGGAAACGGGAACCCGACGAGCAAGAACGGTGCCAACGGCAGCAACGGCGCAGCCGGCTAGCGCCGCAGGCCAGCGGCCCGGTTACCCCCGAAACCGGCCCCGGGCCGTGGACAACTGAGGGACGCTGTATCCCGATGGCGGTGGAGTTCCGGATACTCGGCGAAGTCGAGGCGTACAGCGACGGGCGGCGCCTCGACATCGGTCATGCGCGCCAACGCTGCGTGCTCGTCTGCCTGCTCGTCGACGTCAACCGGCCCATCTCGACAGATCAGCTGATCAACCGGGTATGGGCCGATGACCCCCCGTACAAGGCGCGTAACGCATTGGCAGCCTACATATCCCGGTTGCGGCAGCTGTTGGCGACCGATGATGTCGAGATCGTCCGCGGGCCCGCCGGTTACGTGCTGAGGGCCGATCCGATGTCGATCGACCTGCATCGGTTCCGGCACCTGGCTTCCGCGGCACGAGCATGTGCGAATTCTGGTGAGGCGACAGTGCTTTTCAATGAGGCCCTGGACCTTTGGCGGGGTAAGCCGTTCGAGCTCATCGATGCGCCGTGGGCGAACGGCGTGCGCGAAGCCCTCGAACTGGATCGTCTTTCAGTGATGTTGGACCGCAACGATGTCGCGTTGGATGCCGGTAGGCACTTCGATGTGCTTGCGGAACTGACCACGGCACTGGACCAGCATTCGCTTGACGAACGGATGGCCGGCCAGTTGATGCTCGCCCAGTACCGCAGCGGACGCCAGGCCGATGCGTTGGACACCTACCGCGCGATGCGTGAGCGGCTCGTCGAGCAGCTCGGTGTGGACCCGAGCCCGTCGCTGCAAGCGGTGCACCGACAGATTCTCGATGGCGACCTGACGCATCCGATCGAACAACCCACCACCGCATCGCGCGATGCGCATTCGCGCGGCGGGCTGCCCCGCCGGACCACCCGGCTCATCGGCCGCGACGACGACACGGTCCGCGTCGGAGCCGCCGTGACAAACGGCTCGCTGGTCACGCTCACCGGGGTGGGAGGGGTCGGCAAGACCGTCCTCGCGCTCGAGGTGGCCGGTCGGAATCAGAGCCGTTTCGCCGACGGCGCCTGGTTCTGCGAACTCGCGCCGCTCGACGACGGCGCGGCGGTGGGCCACGCCGTCGCGGCGAGCCTGCGGTTACAGGAGAAGGCGGGGGTGGGAATCGAGGGGACGGTGATCGAATTCCTGCGCGCGCGCCAGGTCTTGTTGGTGATCGACAACTGCGAGCACGTTCTCGACGCATGCGCACACCTGGTCGAACGGATCACGCGCGAGTGCCCGCAGGTCTGCGTGCTGGCCACCAGCAGAAGACCGCTCGCCCTCGCAGGTGAGCAGGTCATTCCCGTCGACACCCTCCCGGGCGGGCCGGCCGCCGAACTGTTCGCCGAGCGGGCGAAGGCCAGCCGGCCGGATTTCGACCTCGACAAGGAGCCGGTCGGTGCGGTCGCCGAGATCTGCCGACGCGTCGATGGACTGCCACTCGCGATCGAGTTGGCCGCCGCCCGAATGCGAGTGATGAACAGCCTGGAAGTGGCCCGTCGCCTGGACCGGCTCCGGCTGCTCAGTGGGGGTGCACGTAGCGCGCACCCCAGGCAGCAGAGCCTGGCTGCGACGATCGACTGGTCATACCGACTTCTCGACGAAGACGAACAATCGTTGTTCGCGCGGCTGTCGATCTTCGCCGGCGGGTTCGATCTCGCTGCAGCGCACGCGGTTTGCGGGGCGGACGGCGCGGCCGAGGACGACACACTCGAGCTGCTTATCGGGCTGGTCGACAAGTCGATGGTGACGGTACGCAGCGGCGCCGACAGGACCCGCTACGGGATTCTGGAAACTCTGCGCGAATACGGCCGCCAACGGCTGCGCGAGAACGGACGCGACACCGAATACGCGCTGCGGCACGCGGTGTACTTCGCTGAGCTCGGCGAGCGCGCGGCTGTCGGAATGCATGGCGCCGACGAGAAAGCGTGGGTGGAGCGGACGCTGCCGGACTACGACAACTTTCGCGTGGCCTTCGACCGCGCGATGCTCGACGGCGACGTCGACGTCGCGCTCCGGCTCATCGCGTCGTCGGCCGAACTCATACATCTGCGGGTCGGTTACGAGTCGGCGGACTGGGCGCAACGAGTTCTCCCACTGGCCAAGCCTGACCACCGCCTCTACGCCGCTGCCGTGGGCCTAGCCGCCCGGGGTGCCTGGAACCGCGGCGATTACCCGCGGTCGCGAGCGTTGGCGGCGCTTGCAGAGGGGCGTGCCCCCGGTGCAGGAAGCGGTCGGGTGGCGTACCCAGCTGACGTGCTCGCCGACGTGGCCATGTACGAGGGGGACGTCGCCTCGGTGCTGGCGTACTACACATCAGAATTGGAACGGGCCCGTGGTGATGGTGATCCGATCCGCTTGGTGTGGACCCTGTACTACGTAGCGATATGCCACGCGCTGTTGCACACCCCGCACGCCGGCCTGCCTTTTGCCGAGGAATCAGTACGCGTCGCGGACGCAACGGCCAATCCGACGGCACAGTCGATGGCTCGCTACGCGCTGGGCCAGGTGCTCAAGAAGGCCGATCCGCAGCGGGCGCAAGCGCTGTTCGATGAGGCGGCAGAACTTGCCGCATCGGTGCAGAACTTCGGGTGGCACGGCCTCGCGTTGAGGGAGGCCGCCGCCATCCGTGCCGTGCATGCTGATCCAGCGACCGCTGCGCGGATATTCGTTGAAGTGCTGGATATTTGGGACCGGGTTGGCGATTGGAGCAATCAGTGGCCAAGCCTGCAGTACGTGGCGAAGTTGCTGGTCCGCCTCGGTGCCGGAGATGATGCTCGAGCACTGCACCGTGTCCTCGTCGACGCCGGCAAGGCATCGCCGACGATCCTCGCGCAGATGGCCACCGTGCCCCAAGACCCCGACGACGTGCTGACCGCCGCCGCAGCGGTCGCACGCGCGCGTACCGCGCTGCTGCGCTACTTCTGAAACAACACCCTCCGCTGCAATTGATTTCGCGGTACGGCGGCCCGTCGTACGTCGGATCAGAAGAGGCCGGTGATGACCTGCGAGGTCTGAATCCTGATCTTACAATCGGAGTCCTTGAAGTGCGCTTGGGCATAGATCTCGTCGTTGTCGTCGAGAACGCCGCTGTCCTCGTTCAAGAAACTCTTCCTCAGCTGGATCTGGGTTCGGTACTCCAAGCCTTGCGAAGTCGCCTTCAGGTAGCCATCAGGGTTGTCGTGGGCACCGAGGACCGGCTTGAAGTGTATGTATCGGGCGTCTTCGTTTCCCTCGTCGTCGCCGAAGACGTAGTAGTTCATACCGCCTTGGCAGTCACCGTTGTTGATGTTGTTGAGGAAGCCGACCGCGTCGGCTTGCGGCATCGGAAAGCGTCCAAGTATGGCCAGCAGGTAGTTTCCCTGGTTCTGAGGGTCCTGGATGATGTGCAGCGTCGCGCCCGTCGGGCCGGGCGCCGCCGAAGCCGGCGCCGGACCGGTCATCAGCCCGAAAGCGGTGCCGACCGCTGCCGCACCACTCGTCATCCATGCCACTGCTTTTCGTGCTTTCATTTCACTTCTCCTGTTCTGATGAGCCGCATTACGGCTTGGGATAGACGGTTCAACGGTGTGCGGAGACGTTTCGGTGACGCTGACGCGTTCATGAAATGTGCTCGTCGAGCCCGGCTCGCAGCACTCATGCCGACGCGACCGACGAATGAGCAGGCGATTTCACGATGGTCGAAGGCCTGCCGAACGTCGGGGCCGCAACCTGGAATCGTCACTCACCAAACCCGAAGGAGATCGAAATGACTGCTGTCGACGTCGAAGCAGACCGGAAACTGAAGGCAAACCACCGGACGATGTGGGCGTCCGGCGATTACCCGGCGTTGGCCACGCAGATGATCGCGGAGTTGGGCCGAGAACTCGTACGTGCCTGCGGCGTTCGACCGGGCGACCGGGTCCTCGACGTGGCAGCCGGCTCCGGCAACGCGTCGATCCCAGCCGCGGCCGCCGGCGGCATCGTCACCGCCAGCGATCTCACACCGGAACTCTTCGCACCCGGAAAGACATCCGCCGACCAGCACGGTGTCGAGTTGGAATGGGTCGAAGCCGATGCCGAGGCGTTGCCGTTCGCCGACAGCAGCTTTGACATCGTGATGTCCTGTGTCGGTGTGATGTTCGCTCCGCATCACCAGGCCGCTGCCGACGAGATGGTTCGGGTGGTACGTCCCGGCGGGACGATCGCGATGATCAACTGGACGCCGCAGGGTTTCATCGGAAACCTGTTCGCGACGATGAAGCCGTACGCCCCGCCGCCACCACCGGGTGCCGTCGCGCCGCCGCTGTGGGGCGACGAGGCGTACGTCTTGGCCCTGTTCGGTGACCGGGTCAGCGCCCTGACGATGCGACGGCAGACCGTCGTACTCGACGGGTGTGCCGACCCGACAGAGTTCCGCGAGTACTGGAAACGCAACTACGGCCCCACCATCGCGACGTACGCGTTCAACGCCGGTCGGCCCGATCAGGTCCAGGCGCTCGACCGTGACTTCCTCGACTTCCTCACCGACTGGAACCGCGGCCAGCCGGGGCGGGCGTACTGGGAGGCGGAGTACCTGCTGGTCACCGCGACAAAGCGGGAGCCCGCCACGTTCACATGAACACCTGTTCAGCTAGACATATATAGGTGCCCGGTCTTAGGCTCGGGTGGTGACTGTCCAACACGTCGCCATGCATATGAGCGACGGCATCGTCAACGCGCCGACGTCGGCGGTGTGCGGCCTCATCGCGGTGGTCGTCGTCGGGTTCAGCGCGATGAAGGCGCGCACCGAACTCGACGAGCGCACCGTGCCGTTGGCCGGTCTCGTCGCGGCGTTCATCTTCGCGGTGCAGATGATCAACTTCCCGATTCTGCCCGGCGTCAGCGGCCACCTGCTGGGTGGCGCGCTGGCGGCGATCCTGGTCGGTCCGTACACCGGGGCGCTGTGCATCGCGATCGTGCTGGTGGTGCAGTCGCTGCTGTTCGCCGATGGCGGCGTCACCGCGCTGGGCACCAACATCATCAACATGGCGGTCATCGGCGTCGCGGCCGGCTACGCGACGGCGGTGGCGCTGTACAGCCTGGCCCGCAGGCGCGCGGAAATCCCGGTAGGCGCCCTGGGCATCGTGGCTTTTATCGCTGGGCTGGTCGGCACCGTGTGCGCGGCAATGGGATTCGTCGTCGAGTACGCGATCGGTGGAGCTTCGGCCACGTCGATGGGCGCGGTCACCGGCTACATGCTGGGCACCCACGCGCTGATCGGAGTCGGTGAGGGCCTGATCACCGCGGTGACCGTGATGGCGGTCGCGCGGGCGCGCCCCGATCTGGTCTACCTTCTGCGCCGGGCACGCACCGGGGTGCCCGCATGAAGTCGCGTTGGCAGTTCTGGGTCGGGTTCGCGGTCGTCACGCTGCTGATCGCGGGGGTGGTGTCGTACTTCGCCAGCTCCAGCCCGGACGGCCTGGACGCCACGACGCTGCGCGGCTGCGAGGTCATCGAGACCGCCGACGGTGAGCAGTTGCGCGGCGACTGCATCGCCCAGCACGCCGACGAGCATGGCCTCGCGGCGTCACCGCTGGCCGACTACGCGATCGGCGGACGTGACGGCACCGGTGGACTGGCCGGGATCGTCGGGGTGCTGGCCACGGTCGTGGTCGCGGGCTCGGCGTTCTGGTTGATCAGCCGCACCCGCCGGACCGGCGACGACGCCGAGAGCCGACGCTAGCGATGGGCGCTGGTGCCCACCCGCTCTACCGCCACGACGATTCGGCGGTGCACCGGGCACCCGCCGAGGTGAAGATCGTCTGCCTGCTGGTGTTCGTGCTCGCCGTCGTGGCCACCCCGCGGGAGATGTTCTGGCCGTTCGCCGTTTACGCGACGGTCATCGTCGCGGTGTGGCGGCTGGCGCGGATCCCGCTGCGCTGGGTGCTGCCGCGGATGCTGATCGAGGCCCCGTTTCTGGTGCTGGCGGTGCTGCTGCCGTTCGCCGAGGGCGGTACCGGCGTCGAGGTTGCCGGACTGCAGCTTTCGGTGAGCGGGCTGTGGGCTGCGTGGGGCATCGTCATCAAGGGCACGCTCGGCGTGGCCGCCGCGCTGACCGTCGCGGCCACTACCTCGACGACCGAGTTGCCCGCCGCGCTGGGCCGGCTGGGTGTGCCCGCCGTGGCGACGTCGGTGCTGGTGCTGATGATCCGATACGTCGACCTGCTGGCCGCTGAGGCCGGCCGGATGCGGATGGCCCGGATCTCGCGCGGCGACTCCCCGCGGGCACTGCATCAGGCCGGTGCGATCGCCAAGGGCATCGGTGCGTTGTTCCTGCGGTCCTACGAGCGTGGTGAGCGGGTGTACGTCGCGATGCTGTCCCGCGGATTCGACGGCAGGGCACCGGATCTGGCGGTCATCGGGGCGCCGCCGCGGGCGGCCGCCGCGCAGTGGGCCGTCGCGCTGATCCCGGCGTACGCCGCCGTCGCGGTTTCGGTGCTGGCGTGGGTGACGCGATGACGGCGATCGACATCGAGGCGTTGCGCTACGTCTACCCCGACGGGCAGGTCGCGCTCGACCATGTCGACCTCACCGTCGCACCCGGCGAGCGGATCGCCGTCCTGGGCCCCAACGGCGCGGGTAAGACCACGCTGATGCTGCACCTCAACGGTGTGCTCACCGCCACGTCCGGTGCGGTCGAGATCTGCGGTATCCCGTTGAACCGCAAGACGGTTCAAGACATCCGCCGACGGGTCGGGTTGGTGTTCCAGGACCCCGACGACCAGCTGTTCATGCCGACCGTCGCGCAGGACGTCGCGTTCGGCCCGGCCAATTTCGGTGTGCGCGGTGACGCGCTGGCCACCCGCGTGACCCGGGCGTTGGACGCGGTGTCGTTGGCCGACCACGCCGACCGCAGCCCGACGCATCTGTCCGCCGGGCAGCGCAGGCGCGCCGCGCTGGCCACCGTGTTGGCCTGCGAGCCCGACATTCTCGTTCTCGACGAACCGTCGGCCAATCTCGACCCGGTCGCGCGCCGGGAGCTGGCCGAGGCGCTGGCCGGGCTGGAGGCCACGATGCTGATCGTCACCCACGACCTGCCCTATGCGGCCCAACTGTGCGAGCGGGCGGTCGTGATGGACAGCGGTGTCATCGTCGCCGACGGCGCGATCAACGAGATCCTCGCCGACGCCGACCTGCTCGCCGCGCACCGCCTCGAGCTGCCGTGGGGGTTCTCGGTCACCACCTGATCGCACCCAACCGCTAGTGCCGCTTCGACGGCGGCCACGGCGGTTCACCGCACAGCGCCAGCAACGCGTTCTCGACGACCTCGGGCAGCGCGGGGTGGATCCAGTACTGACCGCGCGCCATCTCCTGGGCCGGCAGGCCGAAACTCATCGCCTGAATAACGGGCTGAATCAGCGACGACGCCTGGTGGCCCATGATGTGTGCGCCCAGGATGAGGCCGGTGTCACCGTCGACGATCACCTTGACGATGCCGGTGGTGTCTTCCATCGCCCATCCGTAGGCGACGTCGCCGTAGTCCTGCACTTTGACCCGGACATCGAAACCCTGTGCCCGCGCCTGGTTTTCGGTGAGCCCGACGCTGGCGATCTGCGGGTCGGTGAACACCGCCGACGGCACGTAGCGGTGATCGGAGGTCATCAGCGCGTCGGTGTCGTCCCAGTCCTGCAGCAGGTTGTGTCGCACCACCCGGGCTTCGTGGTTGGCCACGTGTTTGAGCTGGTACTCCGACGACACGTCACCGAGGGCGAAAACACCCCGGGCGGTGGTTCGCTGGTACTCGTCGACGACGACGCGGCCGTCGCCGGTCACCTTGACCCCGGCCTGTTCGGCGTCGAGCAGATCACCGTTGGGCACCCGGCCGGTCGCCACCAGCAGCGCGTCACCGCGCACCTTGGTGCCGTCCTGACACGTGATCTCGACACCGTCGCCGACTCGCCGCGCGTCGGCCACTTCGTGATGGTCGCGGATCGACCACTTCTTGGCCGCGAGATCAGTGAAGCGCATGGTGATTTCGTCGTCGTGGCCGCGCAGCAGCGTGCTACCGCGCAGCAACAGGGTGACCTGACTGCCCAGCGCGGAGAAGATGTGGGCGAACTCGCAGCCGATGAAGCCGCCGCCGACGATGATCAGATGTTCGGGCACGTCGGCGATGCGCATGATGGTGTCGCTGGTGTGGTAGGGCACCCCGCATTCGGCGATGGCTTCCGGAATCACCGCCCGTGAGCCGGCCGCGACCACGACCTGATCGGCGGTGAACTCGTCGCCGTCGGCCGTGCGCAGCGTGTAGCGGCCGTCGGGTCTCGTCGGCCCGAACCGGGTATGGCTGGCGAACACCTCGACGTTGGGTGATGCACGGCGGTAGTTCTCGCCGCTGAGCGCGATCGGATCGACGCGGCCGAAGACCCGCGAGACGATGTCGGGCCACCGCACCCCCTCGAGCTCGGCGTCGACGCCGTATCGCGCTGACTCCCTGATGTGTTGGGCGATGTCGGCGGCGTAGACGAACATCTTCGTCGGGATGCAGCCGACGTTGAGGCAGGTACCGCCGAACACCCCTTGTTCGCAGATCGCCACCGTCTTGTCGGTGTAGCGCTCGTCGAGAATCGAGTTGCCCGAACCGGTGCCGATGATCGCGATGTCGAAGTGGGCCATGGTGTTCATCCTCGTTCGGATTGCGGGACGGTGTCCGGTGATTCGTTCACGTACCAGTCGAGCCACCGGTCGAGCTCGCGGTAGGCCTGCTGGCGGGACTGCGGGACGGACAGGAACACGTCATGTTTGGCGTCGACGATCGGCACAACGGTGCTGCGGTTGCCGATACAGCCCGCCCATCGGGCGATCTGACCGACATCCAGTACCGCGTCGCCGCGTTGGATCGTCTCGACCTGGTCGGTGACCTCTCGCACGCTGCGGTCCGAGCGCAGGATGAGGTTGGGCACCCCGACGTCGAGGCCGCGGTGCAGCCGGGCTTGGCCGCGCCGGATGGCGTGCAGCCAGCCGAGCGTCACCGGAAACCCGCCGATCGGTTTCCATTTCAGGTCGTAGTCGAATTCGCCGTAATAGTCGCGATGCAGCGTCGCGCCGTAGCCACCGTCGGCGGGACGACGCACGATCATGCGCTTGCGCCAGCGCGATGCCGCGCGGATCGCCGCGGTCGTCGGCACCGTGCGCAGCACCGCCGGCCCCTGCAGATCCAGCCACGGGCTGTTGAGGACCAGGCCGGCCACCCGCTTGCGTGCGGTCAGGCCCCGGCGGCGCAGCCGGTCCAGCCACAGCGACACGATCAGACCGCCCGCCGAGTGCCCGTAGACCAGCACGCTGGCCGCCTGCAGCTCGGTGGCGATCACGTCGAGCGCCTGTTCGAGTTCGGTGTCGTACCGCGACAGGTCGGTGGTGAAGTGCGGTGTCTGCCCCTCGCGCCAGGACCGGCCGCATTTGTGCAGATCCAACGCGTAGAACGCGAAGCCGCGCGCGGCGAAGTGATCCGCGAGTTCGGTGTTGAAGAAGTAGTCGGTGAACCCGTGCACCAGCAGCACGGCGCGGGTCGCCGCCGGGTCGGCCGCCCCGCGGCGCACCAGGGTGGCCACCAGCTCACCTTCCCCGTCGGGGTCGGTACCGAGCAGAAACGAATGCTGCCGGTAACCGGGCAGCACATCGGCCTGCCATTCGGGCACGCTTGCAACCTTAGTCGCCGACATACGGGCGGCGGTTTCCCGTTAACGCGGCGGGCTAACCTGAGATGACTGTGCCCAACGGGTGATGCGACGACGGAGGACCGACAACCAGTGCCTGACCACGTACCGATGGCGGTGGCCGCGCAATGACCGTCGCGCTGCGTCGCAGTTGGGCCAAGGACCTCGACGCCGCGACGCTCTACGAGCTGCTCAAGCTGCGCGTCGAGGTGTTCGTCGTCGAGCAGGCCACCCCCTATCCCGAGCTGGACGGTCGTGACCTGCTCGCCGAGACCCGGCACTTCTGGCTGGAAGGCGCCGACGGCGAAGTCATCTGCACGCTGCGGCTGATGGAGGAACATCCGGGTGGGCAGAAAGGATTTCGGATCGGCCGGGTGTGCACCAAACGCGACGCGCGCGGACAGGGCCAGGCCACCCGGCTGCTGCAGGCCGCGCTGGCCGAAGTCGGCGACTACCCGTGCCGCATCGACGCGCAGATCTACCTGGAGGAGATGTATGCCCACCACGGGTTCGTCCGTGACGGCGAAGAGTTTCTTGACGACGGCATCCCTCATGTGCCGATGGTGAAGCGATGACGTACCCGTTCAGCGCGATCGTCGGCCACGACCGGTTACGGCTGGCCCTGGTGTTGTGCGCGATTCGCCCGGACATCGGCGGTGTGCTGATCCGGGGGGAGAAGGGCACCGCGAAGTCGACCGCCGTGCGCGGCCTGGCCGCGGTACTGGCCGCCGTGGACGAGGGGGCGTCGCTGGTCGAGTTGCCGATCGGCGCCACCGAAGACCGCGTGGTCGGCTCGCTGGACCTGCAGAAGGTGCTGCGCGACGGCGAGCATGCGTTCTCACCGGGGCTGCTGGCCCGCGCGCACGGCGGCGTGCTCTACGTCGACGAGGTGAACCTGCTGCACGACCACCTGGTCGACGTGCTGCTGGACGCGGCGGCGATGGGTCGGGTGCACATCGAACGCGACGGCGTCTCGCACAGCCACGACGCCCGCTTCGTGCTCATCGGCACCATGAATCCCGAAGAGGGCGAACTGCGTCCGCAGCTGCTGGACAGGTTCGGCCTGACCGTGGACGTGCGGGCCTCCCGCGACGTCGACGTCCGCGTCGACGTCATCCGGCAGCGCATGGCCTACGAGGCCGATCCGACGGGGTTCGCCGGGTCCTACGCCGGCGACGACGCCGAGCTGGCCCGGCGGATCGCCACCGCCCGCGCGGCCGTCAACGCAGTGACGTTGCCGGACAGCGAGTTACGGCGTATCGCAGCGCTGTGCGCAGCGTTCGACGTCGACGGTATGCGCGCCGACCTCGTGGTCGCGCGCACGGCCGTGGCCCATGCCGCATGGCGGGGCGCCGACACCGTCGTCGAAGAAGACATTCGGGTCGCAGCCGAGCTGGCGTTACCGCACCGTCGGCGCCGCGATCCGTTCGACGATCCCGGGCTGGATCCCGAACAGCTCGACCAGGCGATGGAAGAGGCCGGTCAGTCCGCCGAACCGGAACAGGAACCCGAGCCCGACCCGGATCCGGACTTCGATCCGCCTGGCGGCGGCGAGGCGACCCCCGGAGATACTGGGCCGCAAGGCAGCACGAGCAGCACCACCAAGCCGAGCGCGTCGCCGTCGGCGGTGTACCGGACGCGTTCGCTGGTGGTTCCCGGGGTGGGGGAGGGCGCACCCGGCCGTCGGTCGCGGGCACGCAACCGCACCGGTAAGACGATCGCGGCCACCCCCGACCGGGAGGCTGGCCACGGCGTGCACGTGTTCGGCACGGTGCTGGCCGCCGCGGAGCGCCAACGTGGCGCGGGCCGGCCGCGTCCGGGGCCTGACGACGTGCGCCGCGCCATCCGGGAGGGCCGGGAGGGCAACCTGGTGATCTTCGTCGTCGACGCGTCGGGGTCGATGGCCGCGCGCGACCGGATGGCAGCCGTGGGCGGTGCCGCGCTGTCGCTGCTGCGCGATGCCTACCAGCGCCGCGACAAGGTCGCGGTGATCACGTTCCGCCAGCAGGACGCCCAGCTGCTGTTGCCGCCGACGTCGTCGGTGCACATCGCCAGCCGCCGGTTGGCCCGCTTCGATACCGGCGGGAAAACACCGCTGGCACAAGGCCTGTTGGCCGCGCGCGATGTGGTGGTCCGGGAGAAGGCGCGGGATCGGGCGCGACGCAGCCTGGTGGTGGTGCTCACCGACGGGCGCGCGACCGGTGGTCCCGACCCGCTGGGACGCACCCGCCAAGCCGCGGCCCGGCTGGTGGCCGAGGGAGCGGCGGCCGTCGTGGTCGACTGTGAAACGTCCTATGTGCGACTGGGTTTGGCCCAGCAGCTGGCCGATCAGCTGGGTGCGCCCGCGGTGCGGCTGGCGCAACTGCGCGCCGACAACCTCACCGACGTGATCCGCACCGCCGCCTGATCTGGGATCCACACGAAGTAGGGGAGTGTTCGACATGCCGCAGGGCCAACCGCTCAGCGTTCCCGACGACGGGTTGACCACCCGGGCACGGCGCAACGCCCCGCTGCTCGCGGTGCACACCGGCGCGGGTAAGGGCAAGTCCACCGCGGCGTTCGGGATGGCGCTGCGGGCCTGGAACCAGGGTTTCGACGTCGCGGTGTTCCAGTTCGTCAAGAGTGCCAAGTGGAAGGTCGGCGAGGAGGCGGCGTTTCGCCAACTGGGTCGCCTGCACGACGAGCAGGGCGTCGGCGGCCCCGTGGAGTGGCACAAGATGGGCTCGGGCTGGTCGTGGACGCGCAAATCCGGCAGCGACGACGATCACGCCGCGGCCGCCTCCGACGGCTGGGCCGAGATCGCGCGCCGACTCGCCGAGCAGCGCCACGATTTCTATGTGCTCGACGAGTTCACCTACCCGCTGAAGTGGGGCTGGGTCGACGTCGACGAAGTGGTCGCCACGTTGACGGCCCGTCCCGGCACGCAGCACGTCGTCATCACCGGCCGCCACGCCCCGCCCGCCCTGCTCGACGCCGCCGACCTGGTCACCGAGATGACCAAGGTCAAGCACCCCATGGACGTCGGCCGCAAGGGCCAGAAGGGCATCGAGTGGTGACGCCTGCCCTTGTTGTGGCCGCACCGGCGTCCGGTAGCGGAAAGACGACTGTGGCAACGGGTTTGATGGGTGCGCTGCGGCGCGCGGGACACGTCGTCGCGCCGTTCAAGGTCGGACCCGACTACATCGACCCCGGCTACCACACGCTGGCCGCGCACCGGCCCGGGCGCAACCTGGACCCGGTGCTGGTCGGCGAGCACCTGATCGGCCCGCTGTACCGGCACGGCAGCGCAGGCGCCGACATCGCGGTCATCGAAGGGGTCATGGGCTTGTTCGACGGGCGCATCGATGACAACGCCAACCCGTCGGGCACCGCCGCCGGTTCCACGGCCCAGGTTGCGGGCATGCTGCGCGCGCCGGTCGTCCTGGTCGTCGACGCCCGCGGCCAGAGCCACAGTATCGCCGCGCTGCTGCACGGCTTTTCGACGTTCGACCGGTCGGTGCGAATCGCGGGGGTCATCCTGAACCGGGTCGGATCGGCCCGCCACGAAGAGGTGCTGCGTCAGGCGTGTGAATACGCCGGTGTCCCGGTGTTCGGCGCCCTTCCGCGCACCGACGAACTATCGCTTCCCTCAAGACATCTCGGGCTTGTCACCGCCGTCGAGCACGGTGAGCGGGCGCGCGCCGCGGTGGATGCGATGATCGCGCTGGTGGCGCGCCACGTCGATCTCGCGGGCCTGGCGGCGGTGGCCGCCTGCGAGGTGGCCGACGAACCGTGGGAGCCCGCCGTGAACGACGCCGCCGTGACCGGTGTCACCGTCGCGTTCGCGGCGGGCAAGGCATTCAGCTTCGGCTACGCCGAACACCGTGAACTGCTGGCGGCCGCCGGCGCCGAGGTGGTCGAGTTCGATCCGCTGACCGATCCGCTGCCGCCCGACACCGCCGCACTGGTCATCCCCGGCGGGTTCCCCGAGCAGTTCGCCACCGAACTGTCGGGCAACGACCTTGTGCGCCAACAGATCAAGGCGCTCGCCGCATCCGGCGCACCGGTACACGCCGAATGCGCCGGCCTGACCTACCTGGTCGACGAACTCGACGGGTACCCGATGTGCGGCGCGCTGTCTGGCTCTGCGCGCTTCACCGACCGGCTCACCCTGGGCTACCGGCAGGGCGTCGCCGTCGCCGAGTCGCCGTTGCACACCGTCGGCGAACGGATCATGGGACACGAATTTCACCGCACCACAGTCGAGTTCACCGACAGCTACCCGCCCGCGTGGGTTTACGCGGGCAACACGGAGACGGGCGTGCGCGACGGTGCCGTCGACGCCGGCGTGCACGCCGGCTATCTGCACACCCACCCGGCCGCCCATCCGGGGGCGATCGCCCGTTTCGTAGCCGCGGCGGGCCGCGAATGTTCGGACGCGGCGGGCCGCGAATGTTCGGACGCGGCGGGCCGCGAATGTTCGGACGCGGCCGCAACCTCTAGGCTCGCACGGTGAGCGAGATCGCCTACCTTGTCGGCCTGCGCCTGACCGGTAAGAAAGTCGTCGTCGTCGGGGGCGGTACGGTGGCGCAGCGCAGGCTGCCGCTGCTGGTGGCCAACGGCGCCGACGTGCACGTCATCACCCGCGCAGCCACCCCGGCGGTCGAGGCCCTCAGCAGGCAGCGACCCGGAATAACCCTTGAACTCAGGGATTTTCGCGACGGCGATCTCGAGGGCGCCTGGTACGTCATCGCGGCCACCGACGATCCGGCCGTGAACGCCGCCGTCGTCGCCGAAGCCGAACGGCACCGCATCTTCTGCGTGCGCGCCGACGTGGCGCGGGAGGGCACCGCGGTGACACCGGCGTCGTTCGAGTACGAAGGTCTTTCGGTCGGTGTGCTGGCCGGCGGCGAACACCGGCGCTCGGCGGCCATCCGGTCGGCGATCCACGAGGCGATGCAGAGCGGGCTGATCGCCCCCGGCGACACGCCCGGCGTCGTTGCGGGCGGTATCGCCCTGGTCGGCGGCGGACCCGGCGATCCCGAGCTGATCACCGTGCGCGGCCGGCGGCTGCTCTCACACGCCGACGTCGTCGTCGCCGACCGCCTCGCCCCCCAGGAACTGCTTGCCGAACTGGCGCCGCACGTCGAGGTGATCGACGCCGCCAAGATCCCGTACGGGCGCGCGATGGCCCAGGACGCGATCAACGACGTGCTGATCGAGCGGGCCAGGGCCGGCAAGTTCGTCGTGCGGCTCAAAGGCGGCGATCCGTTCGTGTTCGCGCGCGGCTACGAAGAGGTGCTGGCCTGCGTGGACGCCGGAATCCCCGTCACCGTCGTGCCCGGCGTGACGAGCGCCATAGCCGTACCTGCGCTGGCGGGCGTTCCGGTCACGCACCGCGGGGTAACCCATGAGTTCGTGGTGGTCAGCGGCCATGTTGCGCCGGGGCATCCCGAATCGTTAGTGAATTGGGATGCCCTGGCCGCGCTGTCCGGCACTATCGTTTTGCTGATGGCCGTGGAACGCATCGAATTGTTCAGCAATGCGCTGTTGGCGGGCGGTCGACCTGCGGATACCCCGGTGCTGGTGGTGCAGCACGGCACCACCTCCGCGCAGCGAACGTTGCGGGCCACGCTGGCCGACGCGCCAGAACGGATACGGGAAGAAGGGATTCGACCGCCGGCGATCATCGTGATCGGCTCGGTGGCGGCGTTCGGCGGTTAAAGGATTTCTAAGATTACTGTAAGGTAACCCGTTATGACGGCTCTCAATGACGCAGCGCGCGCAGCCATGCGCCGTGACGCCGAGGGCGGGGCAAATCGGTCGCAGCCCGTACGCGGAGACCGCGCCGCTGCCGAGCGAACTGGTCGGACCCCCGTGTGGCAACCGTCGCGGCGGTTCTTCGCCGCGGTCATCGCCATCGGCGGGATGCAGTTGCTGGCCACGATGGACAGCACGATCGCCATCGTCGCTCTCCCGAAGATCCAGGACGAGCTCAACCTGTCCGACGCGGGCCGCAGCTGGGTCATCACCGCATATGTACTGGCCTTCGGCGGGCTGATGCTGCTGGGCGGCCGGCTCGGCGACACCATCGGCCGCAAGCGCACCTTCATCGTCGGCGTCACCCTGTTCACGATCGCCTCGATCCTGTGCGGCATCGCCTGGGACGAGACCACCCTGGTGATCGCCCGGCTGCTGCAGGGCGTGGGCGCCGCGATCGCCTCACCGACCGGTTTGGCGCTGATCGCGACGACGTTCCCCAAGGGGCCCGCCCGCAACGCGGCCACCGCGGTGTTCGCCGCGATGACCGGCGTCGGCTCGGTGATGGGCCTGGTCGTCGGCGGCGCGCTGACCGAAGTGTCCTGGCGGTGGGCGTTCCTGGTGAACGTCCCGATCGGGCTGCTGGTGATCTACCTGGCCCGCACCACCCTGCGCGAGACGCTCCGCGAGCGGCTCAAGCTCGACGCCGCAGGGGCGATCCTGGCCACGCTGGGCTGCACCGCCGCGGTGTTCGGGTTCTCGATGGGCCCCGAGCAAGGCTGGCTGTCCCCGATCACGCTGGGCTCCGGGATCGCCGCGCTGACCTTCCTGGTCGCGTTCCTCTACGTCGAACGCACCGCGGAGAACCCCGTCGTGCCGTTCGAACTGTTCAAGGACCGCAACCGGGTCGCCACGTTCGCCGCGATCTTCCTGGCCGGCGGGGTGATGTTCACGCTGACCGTGCTGATCGGGCTGTACGTGCAGGACATCATGGGTTACACGCCGCTGCGGGCCGGGATCGGCTTCATCCCGTTCGTCATCGCACTCGGCATCGGGCTCGGCCTGTCGTCGCATCTGGTGTCGCTGTTCCCGCCGCGCCTGCTGGTGATCGCCGGTGGCGTGCTGGTGCTGGGCGCGATGATCTACGGCTCCACGCTGCACGGTGACATCCCGTACTTCCCGAACCTGGTGATACCGATCACCGTCGGAGGTTTGGGCATCGGCATGATCGTCGTCCCGCTGACCGTGTCGGCGATCGCCGGCGTCGGCTTCGACCAGATCGGCCCGGTGTCGGCGATCGCGCTGATGCTGCAGAACCTGGGCGGCCCGCTGGTGCTGGCGGTCATCCAGGCCGTGATCACCTCGCGCACGCTGTATCTGGGCGGCACCACCGGCCCGGTGCACAACATGGACAGCGCGCAGTTGCACGCACTGGACCAGGGCTACACCTACGGCCTGCTGTGGGTGGCCGCGGTGGCGGTGATCGTCGGCTGTGCGGCGCTGTTCATCGGCTACACCGCCGCGCAGGTCGCGCACGCCCAAGAGGTCAAGGACGCGCTGGACCAAGGAGAGCTTTAGCTCGACATTCGACCCCGGCGAGCTCTAGCGATTCGGGTGTAGTTGGTCACGCTGTCCGTGACCAACTACACCGAAATCACCTGTGGGTAGGCTGGCTACCCATGTCTGCCGGGTCGCCGTCGTCGCTTCCGCTGGCGTCGAAGGTGTTGGGCCCGGCGATCTTCGCGATCACCGGCATGCAGTTGATGTCGACGCTCGACGGCACCATCGTCATCGTCGCGCTGCCGCGGATGCAGGCCGACCTCGGCCTCACCGACGCCAGCAAGAGCTGGGTGATCACCGCCTACGTGTTGGCGTTCGGCGGGCTGCTGCTGCTCGGCGGGCGCGTCGGCGACGCGATCGGGCACAAGCGCGCGTTTCTGTCCGGCGTCGGGGTGTTCACGATCGCCTCGCTGGCCTGCGGGCTGGCCAACGACCCGACCACGCTGATCGTGGCGCGTGCGGTGCAGGGCACCGGGGCGGCCGTCGCCGCGCCCACCGGGCTCGCGCTGATCGCGACGACGTACGCGGTCGGCCAGGCCCGCAACCGGGCCCTGGCGATCTCGGCGGCCATGCAGGGCATCGGCTCGGTGCTGGGGCTGGTGCTCGGCGGCGCGCTGACGGTGATCTCGTGGCGGCTGGCGTTTCTCATCAACGTGCCGATCGGCATCGTGATCGTCGCCGTCGCGGTGGTCAAATTGGCCGAGACCCATCACGAACGGCTCAAGCTCGACGTCACCGGGGCGCTGCTGGCCACGCTGGGCTGCACGTCGGCGGTGCTGGTCTTCACCCAGGGCCCACCGCGCGGCTGGATCGACCCGCTGGTGATCGGCGCCGCGGTGGCCGCTGCGGTGTTCTTCGTCAGCTTCCTGCTCGTCGAGCGCACCGCCCAGCACCCCATCGTCCCGTTCTCGGTGTTCGACAACCGCAACCGGGTGATGACGTTCGTATCGCTGTTCCTGGCCGGCGGGGTGCTGCTCACCCTGACGGTGATGATCGGGCTGCTGGTGCAGGACGTGCTCGGCTACTCGGCGCTGAAGGCGGGCATCTGCTTCATCCCGTTCGCGCTGGCGTTCGGGGTGGGCAGCGCGGTCGCTGCCAAGCTCGCCCCGCGTATCGCGCCGCGCTGGCTGATCATTGGCGGCGGGGTGTTCGTCCTCGGGGCGATGCTGTACGGCTCGACGCTGGACCGCAGCATCCCGTACTTCCCGAACCTGTTCGCGCCGATCGTCGTCGGCGGCTTCGGCATCGGCGCCATCGCGGTGATCCTGCCGCTGTGCGCGATCGCCGGGGTCGGTCCCGGTGAGATCGGCCCGGTGTCCTCGATCACGCTGATGGTGCAGAACCTGGGCGGCCCGCTGGTGCTCGTCGTCATCCAGGCCGTGCAGACGTCGCGCACGCTGTATCTGGGCGGCACCACCGGGCCGGTCAAGGACATGACACCCGCTCAACTCGACGCGTTGGGCCACGGCTACACGTACTCGCTGCTGTGGGTGGCCGGTGTCGCGGTCATCGTCGGCGTCGCCGCATTCTGGATCGGGTTCTCCGCCCGCCAGATCGCCACCGCCCAGCACACCCGGGAAGCGGTGGAGGCGGGCGAGCTTTGACGCTGGCGCGATCAGTAAGGTTGTCGCCTGTGATCACCCGCATGTCGGAGCTGTTTCTGCGTACGTTGCGCGACGACCCGGCCGACGCCGAGGTTCCCAGCCACAAGCTGCTGATCCGGGCCGGCTACATCCGCCCGGTCGGCCCCGGGCTGTACAGCTGGCTGCCGCTGGGCCTGCGGGTGCTGCGCAAGATCGAGAACGTGGTGCGCGAGGAGATGACCGCGATCGGCGGCCAGGAGATCTTGTTTCCGGCGTTGCTGCCCCGCGCGCCGTACGAGACGACGAACCGGTGGACCGAGTACGGCGACGGCGTGTTTCGGCTGCAGGACCGGCGCGGCAACGACTACATGCTCGGGCCGACCCACGAAGAGTTCTTCACGATGACGGTCGAGGGCG
Organism: Mycolicibacterium holsaticum DSM 44478 = JCM 12374; assembly: GCF_019645835.1. NCBI lineage: Bacteria > Bacillati > Actinomycetota > Actinomycetes > Mycobacteriales > Mycobacteriaceae > Mycobacterium > Mycolicibacterium holsaticum. The sequence goes on along the minus strand of NZ_CP080998.1, from coordinate 3,348,092 downwards.
AGTACAGCAGCTACAAGGACTTTCCGCTGCTGCTGTTCCAGATCCAGACCAAGTACCGCGACGAGGCCCGGCCCCGCGCCGGCATCCTGCGGGGCCGTGAGTTCGTCATGAAGGACTCCTACTCCTTCGACGTCGACGACGACGGTCTGCGCGCGGTGTACGCCCGCCACCGCGACGCCTACCAACGGATCTTCGACCGCCTGGGCGTGCGCTACGTCATCGTCTCGGCGGTATCGGGCGCGATGGGCGGCAGCGCATCCGAGGAGTTCCTCGCCGAAAGCGACATCGGGGAAGACACGTTCGTGCGCTGCGTGGAATCCGGATACGCCGCCAACGTCGAGGCAGTCACCACCGCGGTGCCGCCGGCGCGGCCCGTCGACGGTCAGCCCGAGGCCAAGGTGTACGACACCCCCGACACCCCGACCATCGCCACGCTGGTGGAGTGGGCCAACGCCACGCTGGACCGCACGGTCAGCGCCGCCGACACGCTGAAGAACGTGGTGCTCAAGGTGCGCCAACCCGGCGGCGAGTGGGAACTGCTTGCGGTGGGCGTGCCCGGTGACCGCGAGGTCGACGACAAACGTCTGGGCGCCGCGCTCGACCCTGCGGAGTACGCGCTGCTCGACGAGGCCGACTTCGCCAGGCACCCGTTTCTGGTGAAAGGCTATATCGGACCAAAGGCGTTGCTGGCCAACGGTGTTCGTTACCTCGTCGATCCGCGGGTGGTGGACGGCACGTCGTGGATCACCGGCGCCGACGAGCCGGGTAAGCACGTGGTCGGGCTGGTCGCCGGCCGCGACTTCGTCGCCGACGGCACCATCGAGGCGGCCGAGGTGCGCGACGGGGATCCGTCCCCGGACGGGGCCGGGCAGCTGGTGGCCGCGCGCGGTATCGAGATCGGCCACATCTTCCAGCTCGGCCGCAAGTACACCGACGCGTTCGAGGTCGACGTGCTCGGCGAGAATGGCAAGCCGGTGCGCCTGACCATGGGCTCCTACGGCATCGGGGTGTCGCGGCTGGTCGCGGTGATCGCCGAGCAGCACAACGACGAGCTCGGGCTGGTGTGGCCGCCGTCGGTGTCGCCGTTCGACGCCCACGTGGTGATCGCCAACAAGGACGCCGCCGCCCGCGCCGGTGCGGAGGAGTTGGCCGCCGAACTGGACCGGCTCGGCGTCGAGGTCCTGCTCGACGACCGCACCGCCTCGCCGGGAGTGAAGTTCAAGGATGCCGAACTGCTCGGTGTGCCAAGGATTGTCGTCGTGGGCCGCGGCTGGGCCGACGGCGTCATCGAGCTGCGCGACCGGTCCACCGGCCAGACGCGGGAGATCGCCGTCGCGAACGCGGCCGCGGATGTCGCTGCGGCGCTTCGATAGCGGACCGGGCCCGTGCCGCCGGACGCGACGAAGACCAGGGACAAGCTGCTGGACGCCGCAGCCCGGGCGTTCGCCAGCGACGGGGTCTTCAACGCGTCGCTGATCGACATCACCCGCCAGGCCGGGCAACGCAACCGCGCGGCGCTGCGGTACCACTTCGGTTCCCGCGACGGCATCCTCTGCGCGGTCATCGACCGGCACGCCGATTTCCTGGCGCGCCGCGAACGCGATCTGCTTGACGTCGCGTTGACCACCCCCGGCGACGAGTTGGCCCCGGTGCTGGAGGCCATCGTGCGGCCCGCGGCCGAACTGGCCGACAGCGGGTGGCGAGGCCGGTGCTGCCTGCTGATCATCGCCGAGCTGACCGGTGAGGACATGCAGTCCTACAGCGCCCAGTTGCAGGCCGTGCTGGCCCGCACCGGCGGCAACGAGGTGTACGAACTGCTCACTGCCCGAACGGGGTTCCTGACCGACGAGCTGCGGGTCGAGCGGTTCTCGTTGGTGGCGATGTTCGTCCTGCGCGCCATCGCCGACCGCGCTCGGCTGCTGGAGCGCAGGGGGCGCCGGGGCCGCCCGCAGCTGGAGTACGAGCCGTTCGTCTCCAACCTGGTCGCGATGGCCACCGCGGCCATGGTCGCGCCGCCGTTGACATAAGCACATCTGCTTATTACGGTTACCGCGTGCCGGCGGGGAGGTTCGGGTGAGGGCAGTTCAAGTCGTGCGCCACGGTGATCCGGTGGAAGTGCTTGCCGTACGGGAAGTCTCGGAACCCGAACCCGCGCCGGGAGAGGTGCGGATCGCGGTCTCGGCGGCGTCGCTGAACTTCGGTGACATCGCGCGGTGCCGCGGCACCGTGGCCAGCGTGACGGGTGAGCCGCCGTTCACGATCGGCATGGACGTGTGCGGTGTCGTCGACCGCGCCGGTGAGGGCGCGACGGAATGGCTCGGGCGCCGGGTGGTGGCGATGACCAAACAGTCGCTGGGCGGCATCGCCGAATGCGCGATCGCGCCGGCGGCGACGGTGTTCGACGCCCCATCCGAGCTCGACGACGTCGACGCCGCAGCGTTCACACTGCCGTTTCACGTGAGTTACCTTGCACTGCACCGGCGCGCGCACCTGGCGCCGGGGGAGAGGCTGCTGGTGATGGGTGGCGCCAGCGCGGTGGGGACCGCCGCGATCCAACTCGGCGTCGCCACGGGCGCCGACGTGCTCGCCGTCGCCGGGGGCCCAGACAAGGTGAAGGTGTGTGAAGAGCTGGGCGCGACGGGTGTCGACCACACCGCAGCGGACCTGTTCGACGCGGTCATCGCGCACACCGACGGGCACGGCGTCGATGTGGCGTTCGACGTGGTCGGCGGTGAGCGCACCGAGCAGATCTGGACCTGCATGGCACGGGAGGGCCGTTATCTGCCGGTCGGTTTCAACGACGACCCGCAGTCCGGACTGACGGGCCGGCCGCTGCGCAAGGTCTCGATGGGCAACGTGTCGGTGCTCGGTGTCATCCTCGCCTACGGTGAACTACCCACGGAATTCCGCAGATTCGGGCTCAACTTCTTTCCCGCCGAGGTCGGCAAGGACGTCCACCGCGCGCTGCTCGAACTCGTCGCGGACCGCGCGATCCGTCCGGTGGTCGGTCGGCGCGTGAGAATGGCCGAGATGGGCGAGGCGCTGCGGGACCACGAGCAGCGGCGCACCACCGGGCGCACCGTCGTCGTCGTCGAGCGCGGATAGCGGCCGGGGATGGCGGGTTTCGACGCGGACGACATCATGGCCAGCGCCGTCGAACTGGCGGGCTCCGAGGACTTCGGGCCGCCCGACTTCCGAACGGGGCTCATCACGTTGTGCGCCTCGGTCGACGAGGAAGCGCAGCTCAACGACCTCGGCGATATGGCGATGCGGCAAAACATGATCGGCGGGCTGGTCAACCGCCTCAAGGTGTTCGACTGGGTCCGTCAGCACCCCGACATCGCGGCCGAACCGGTGGAGGCGCCGCTGGTGGTCATCGGCCTGTTCCGTGCGGGTACCACGTTCGTCAGCGAGTTGCTCGACCAGGACCGGGCCAACCGGTCGCTGCTGCGCTGGGAAGCCGCCGACAGCGTCCCGCCGCCGAACCGCGGGACGTTACGGGCGGGTCCGCGCGTCGACGCGGCCGCCGCGGGCATCGACATGCTCGAATCGCTGAACCCCAAGATCAAGGTGGTGCACCACGAGGACGCCGCCGGGCCCACGGAATGCCTGACCCTGCTGGGGCAGGACTTCAAGAGCCTGACCTGGGAGGCGATCGCCAACGTGCCGGGCTACAGCGGTTGGTTGCTGGGCGCCGACCAGCGATCGGCATACGAGTACCACCGCACGGTCCTGCAGGTCTTGCAGAGCAACGGGGTCCGCGGGCGCTGGACGCTGAAGAGCCCGCATCACGCGACCGCCCTGGACGCGCTGACCGCCGTCTACCCCGACGCCCATCTGGTGGTCCTGCACCGCGATCCGACCGTGCTGTGCGCCTCGGCGTGCAGCCTGATCTCCACGCTGACCGGGACGTTCAGCGACGCCGACCACACCTCATATATCGCCGAGCACTGGACCCGGATGCTCGAGGTGTCCATCGAACGGATCGAGGAGTTTCGCCGCGCACACCCCGAGCGCCGGATCATCGATGTGCAGTACGCCGACCTCGCCGTCGACCCGGTCGGCACGGTGGCGGCGATCTACGCCGGTTGCGGTCGCGAGCTGTCCCCGGCGGCGCGCGCCGCGGTCTGCGCCTACGTCGACGCCCACCCCCGCGGCCGGTTCGGCGCCCACGGCTACCGGCTCGAGGACTACGGACTGGATCAGGGGCAGATCCGCGAACGGTTCGCCGACTACGTCGAACGCTACAACGTGCCGACCGAGGCCACCTCTTGAGCGCGAGCAGACGCAGAGTCGCACGGATAGCGTGGCGGTGACGCGATTACGCGTCTGCGCGCCCGAAGACGTGCCCCGCTACTCGTTGCCGCCGGGGAACGCGACGGTGACCGGGGCCACGACGAGCACCCGACGCCACCGGGCGGCCATCACCGCGCACTGCGTCAGCGCGGTCACCGCGAACGCCCGGTCCTGCTGATCGGTGGCCTGTTCGACGACGGCACGCCAGGCCACCGCGGCGTCCTCCTCCATCCGCACCGCCAGGGTCGCGGCGTCGGTCGGGGTGTCGACGTCGATCGGCACCTGATAGCCGGGCGCGGGCAGGGGCGCGTCGATCGAGCGCGCGCCGAGCTTGGCCAGCGCCTGCTCGCGGCGTTCGCGGTGCTCGGCCATCGCTTCGGCCACCAGGTCGTTGCGTTCGGGAAGCGAATGCGCAGACACCACCCCGTAGCCGTAGATCGTTGCGTGCTCGGTGGCGACGGCGTCGAACAGTGCGCCGTCGGCCGGATCCGACGGACGCGACGGGCTGCTGGGCGCCGGCGCGGTCATGGCTTGGCCTCGGGGACGTCGAGCGCGACGGTGTAGGCCGCGGTGCAGGCGGCCGCGATCGACGCCACCAGACCGGCGCGGTACCCCGACAACGTGGCGGCCAGTTCGGTGGCGCTGTCCGCGGACACCCGCAGCGCGGCGACGACGTCCTTGGCGGTCGGGAGCCGGGCCGGCTCGGCCGTGGTGCTGGAAGGGTCAGCGGTCGGCGTATCTCCACCGCGAAGCCGCACCAACTCGTCCGAGAGCGCCTCGGCATGTGCGGCCCGCTCGGCCGCGACCGCGGTGAGCGCCTGCCCGACCGCCCCCTTCGCCTGGCCTGCGGCGTCGGTGGCCAGCTGGCTGTCGGCACGGGCGCGGTTGAGCTGCGCGAGCAGTTCGTCGACTTCCGGCGGCGGTGGCGGTGAGCCGCATGCCGACGCCGTCACCCCGAGCAGCGTCGCCGCCGCCGCACCGACCAGGAGACGTCGCCTGGTGAAGGTCGGCGGTGGGCTCGGCACGAGCAACATCTTGCCATCGCCGTCTCCGCGGGTGGCCGCGCGTTCAACGCTGACCGGGGCGGCCCTGGCGTATCGTGGGTAGTCGGTTTCAGTGTCTTTAACAGCGGTACGCCGAACCTGTGTCCGGACAACTCAAGATGAGGAGCTCGCCGTGACGGAGTGGTCTGCGGGATTGCCGTCGCACAAACAGGTGATCGAGCTACTCGATGGGGAGTTCGCGCGCGCCGGCTACGAAATCGAGGACGTGATGATCGACGCGGGCACACGTCCGCCGCGCATCAAGGTGGTGGTCGACGCCGACGACGGCCTGGACCTCGATTCCCTGGCCCAGCTGTCTCGCTCGGCCTCCCAGCTGTTGGACCGCGTCGACGCGAAGGCCGCACCCTATGTCCTTGAGGTCACTTCGCCGGGCGTGGACCGGCCGCTGACCGCCGAGAAGCACTTCCGGCGCGCCCACGGTCGCAAGGTGGAGTTGACCCTGGCCGACGGCTCCCAGCTCACCGGCAGGCTCGGCGGAACCGACGGCGACGCGGTGCGATTGGTGGTCCGCGAAGGCCGCAAAGCCGACTTCTCGGTGCGTGAACTTCCACTGGAATCTATTGCCAAAGCCGTTGTCCAAGTAGACTTTTCGCCTCCCAATCCGCGAGAGCTGGAGCTGGTCGGCCGATCTGGGAAGGAGGCCGGGGCGTGAACATCGACATGGCGGCGTTGCATGCGATCGAGGTGGACCGAGGCATCCCGGTGGGTGAACTCGTCGAGACGATCAAGTCGGCGCTGTTGACCGCCTACCGGCACACCCAGGGCCACGCCGACGAGGCGCGCATCGAAATCGACCGCAAGACCGGCGAGGTCAAGGTGATCGCCACCGAACTCGACGCCGACGGCAACACCGTCACCGAATGGGACGACACCCCGGAGGGGTTCGGCCGCGTCGCCGCGACCACCGCGCGCCAGGTGATGTTGCAGCGGTTCCGCGACGCCGAGAACGAAAAGACCTACGGCGAGTTCTCCGCGCGTGAGGGCGACATCGTCGCCGGGGTCATCCAGCGCGACGCCCGCGCCAACGCGCGCGGCCTGGTCGTCGTGCGGGTGGGCAGCGAAACCAAAGGGTCCGAGGGCGTCATCCCCGCCGCCGAGCAGGTGCCCGGTGAGCGCTACGAGCACGGCGACCGGCTGCGCTGCTACGTCGTCGGTGTCACCCGCGGGTCACGCGAACCGCTGATCACGCTCTCGCGCACCCACCCCAACCTGGTGCGCAAGCTGTTTTCCCTGGAGGTGCCCGAGATCGCCGACGGGTCGGTGGAGATCGTGGCGGTCGCGCGCGAAGCCGGTCACCGCTCGAAGATCGCGGTGACCTCGCGGGTGCCGGGCCTCAACGCCAAGGGCGCCTGCATCGGCCCGATGGGTCAGCGGGTGCGCAACGTGATGAGCGAACTGTCGGGCGAGAAGATCGACATCATCGACTACGACCCCGACCCGGCCAAGTTCGTCGCCAACGCCCTGTCCCCGGCCAAGGTGGTCTCGGTCAGCGTCATCGACGAGGCGGCCCGCGCGGCGCGCGTCGTCGTCCCTGACTTTCAGCTGTCGCTGGCCATCGGCAAGGAGGGCCAGAACGCCCGGCTGGCGGCCCGGCTGACCGGCTGGCGGATCGACATCCGAAGCGACGCCGCCGTCGCCGACCACCCCGACCCCGACCCCGACGCCGCGCGCGGCGCCGTCCACGATCGCTAGGGCAGCGGGCGGCCGGCTACACGCCGACCAGCACAGCCGTTGCGAATCGGACTAGGCGGGACGGTAGACTCAGCTGTGATCCAGCGCGAGACTTCGGCTTCGACGCATCGACGCAGCTCCGACGCCTTTGTCGGGCCAGTGCGGACGTGCGTGGGCTGCCGAAAGCGAGAGCTGGCCGTCGAACTGCTTCGAGTGGTCGCTGTCGACGATGGCTCTGGGAACGCTCCCAGCGCTGTCACCGTCGACTCGGCGAGGAAACTGCCGGGGCGGGGTGCGTGGCTGCATTCCGATCCACAGTGTCTCGAGGCAGCGATTCGTCGGCGAGCTTTCGGTCGAGCGTTGCGCATCACCGGTTCACCGGACCTAACTGCGGTGATCGAGTACGTCAGCGCTGCCCGCAGCGCCGAACCGGCCGATCCACCCGGAAACAGAACAGGTAGCGAAGAACATGAGCACACCGTGAAGTCCCGATGACCATGCGTCATAGCTAAACCGAGGCGCGGCGCCTACCACCGCTGACGCCTCTAGAGATGGAGATGTAGTGGCAAAGGCCCGTGTACACGAGTTGGCCAAGGAACTCGGTGTCACCAGCAAGGAAGTACTCGCCCGCCTGAGCGAACAGGGCGAATTCGTCAAATCAGCGTCCTCCACCGTGGAGGCTCCCGTCGCGCGCCGGTTGCGCGAGTCGTTCGGCGGCGGCAAGGACAAGGTCAAGGCCGACGGCAACGGCGCCGGTGCTACGGCCGCCGCTCCGGCCAAGGCCGCCGCGAAGGCTCCGGCCACGCCGGCCGCGCCCAAGCCCGCCGCACCCGCAGAGCCTGCGGCCCCCGCACCACCTCCGGCTCCCGCGGCAGCGCCGCCGCCGGCAGCGGCGGCGGCACCTGCGGCCACCCCGGAGGCCCCCGCCGCCCGGCCCAGCCCGACGCCGGGCCCGCGGCCCGGCCCCGCGCCCAAGCCCGCCCCGCGCACCCCGCGCGTCGGCAACAACCCGTTCTCCTCGCAGCAACCGGTCGACCGGCCGATCCCACGCCCGCAGGTGCCGCGTCCCGGCGCACCACGACCCGGTGCGCCTCGACCCGGCATGTCGCCGGGCAACATGCCACCACGCCCGGCCGGTCCCCGTCCGGGCGCCACGGGCCGCCCCGGCGGCCCGCGCCCAGGGCCCGGCGGTCGTCCGGCGCCCGGCGGCGGCGGCCGTCCCGGCGGCGGTGCCGGCGGCGGTGGCGGCAACTACCGCGGCGGTGGCGGCGGCGCCCCGGCCGGCGGTGGCTTTCGGGGTCGTCCCGGCGGCGGCGGCCGTCCCGGTCAGCGCGGTGGCGCGGCCGGTGCCTTCGGACGTCCGGGCGGTGCGCCCAAGCGCGGCCGCAAGTCAAAGCGGCAGAAGCGCCAGGAATACGACTCGATGCAGGCGCCGGTCGTCGGTGGCGTGCGGTTGCCGCACGGCAACGGCGAGACCATCCGGCTGGCCCGCGGCGCGTCGCTGTCAGACTTCGCCGAGAAGATCAACGCCAACCCGGCCTCGCTGGTGCAGGCGCTGTTCAACCTCGGTGAGATGGTGACCGCCACGCAGTCCGTCGGCGACGAGACGCTCGAACTGCTTGGCAGCGAGATGAACTACGTCGTGCAGGTGGTGTCCCCGGAGGACGAGGACCGCGAGCTGCTGGAGTCCTTCGACCTGACCTACGGCGAGGACGCCGGCGACGAGTCCGCGCTGGAGACCCGCCCGCCGGTGGTGACCGTGATGGGTCACGTCGACCACGGCAAGACCCGTCTGCTCGACACCATCCGCAAGGCCAACGTCGGCGAGGCCGAGGCCGGCGGCATCACCCAGCACATCGGTGCCTACCAGGTTGCCGTCGAGCACGACGGCGAAGAGCGGCTGATCACCTTCATCGACACCCCGGGTCACGAGGCGTTCACCGCCATGCGTGCCCGCGGCGCCAAGGCCACCGACATCGCGATCCTGGTGGTCGCCGCCGACGACGGTGTCATGCCGCAGACGGTGGAAGCCATCAACCACGCGCAGGCTGCCGACGTGCCGATCGTGGTGGCGGTCAACAAGATCGACAAGGAAGGTGCCGACCCGGCCAAGATCCGCGGACAGCTGACCGAATACGGTTTGGTCGCTGAGGATTTCGGTGGCGACACCATGTTCGTCGACATCTCGGCCAAGCAGGGCACCAACATCGAAGCGCTGCTCGAGGCCGTGCTGCTGACCGCTGACGCCGCGTTGGACCTGCGGGCCAACCCCGACATGGAAGCCCAGGGTGTGGCCATCGAGGCGCACCTGGACCGCGGCCGCGGCCCGGTGGCGACCGTGCTCGTGCAGCGCGGCACGCTGCGCGTCGGCGACTCGATCGTGGCCGGCGACGCCTACGGTCGCGTGCGCCGCATGGTCGACGAACACGGCGACGACGTGACCGAGGCGCTGCCCTCGCGGCCGGTGCAGGTCATCGGCTTCACGTCGGTGCCGGGTGCCGGTGACAACCTGCTGGTCGTCGACGAGGACCGCATCGCCCGCCAGATCGCCGACCGGCGCAATGCGCGCAAGCGCAACGCGCTGGCCGCGCGGTCGCGCAAGCGGATCAGCCTGGAAGACCTGGATTCGGCGCTGAAGGAAACCAGCCAGCTGAACCTGATCCTCAAGGGCGACAACTCCGGCACCGTGGAGGCGCTGGAGGAAGCCCTGCTGGGCATCCAGATCGACGACGAGGTGCAGTTGCGCGTCATCGACCGCGGTGTCGGTGGTGTCACCGAGACCAACGTCAACCTGGCGTCGGCCTCCGATGCGATCATCATCGGGTTCAACGTGCGCGCGGAGGGCAAAGCCACCGAACTGGCCAACCGCGATGGGGTGGAGATCCGCTACTACTCGGTGATCTACCAGGCCATCGACGAGATCGAGAAGGCCCTCAAGGGCATGCTCAAGCCGATCTACGAGGAGAAGGAACTCGGCCGCGCCGAGATCCGCGCGATCTTCCGGTCGTCGAAGGTCGGCAACATCGCCGGCTGCCTGGTCACCTCGGGCATCATGCGTCGTAACGCCAAGGCGCGGCTGTTGCGGGACAACGTCGTCGTCGCGGAGAACCTCACGGTGTCCTCGCTGCGTCGGGAGAAGGACGACGTCACCGAGGTCCGCGAGGGCTTCGAGTGCGGTTTGACGTTGACCTACAACGACATCAAAGAAGGCGATGTCATCGAGACGTACGAGCTGGTCGAGAAAGAGCGCTCGTGAGCGATCCGGCCCGAGCACGCCGGCTGGCCAAACGAATCCTGACGATCGTCGCTTCGGCGATCGAGTACGAAATCAAGGATCCGCGGCTGGCCGGGGTCACGATCACCGACGCCAAGGTCACCAACGACCTGCATGACGCCACGCTGTTCTACACCGTGCTGGGACGCAGCCTCGACGAGGAGCCTGACTACGCCGGCGCGGGCGCGGCGCTGGAGAAGGCCAAAGGGGTGCTGCGGACCAGGGTCGGATCGGCCACCGGAGTGCGGTTCACCCCCACGCTGGCCTTCGAGCGCGATACGGTGCCAGACACGGCGGTGCGGATGGAAGAGCTGCTGAACCGGGCCCGCGCGGCCGACGAGGATCTGGCGCGGGTTCGGGAAGGCGCCAAGCACGCAGGCGACTCGGACCCGTACCGTATCCCTGGGGGGCCGCAGGACTCTGAGGACACCGGTGACCGCGACCGACAAGATGACTGACGCCGCTGTTGCGGCGCGGCCGGTCATCGACGCGCGCGAAGCAGCCGACCTGCTGTCGGCGGCGAACAGTGTCAGCGTGGTCTGCCACGTCTATCCCGACGCCGACACCATCGGCGCCGGGCTGGCCCTTGCCCTGGTGCTCGACCAGACCGGCAAGGACGTCGAGGTCAGCTTCGCGGCGCCCGCAGAGCTGCCCGAGTCGCTGCAGTCGCTGCCCGGCGGGCATCTGCTCGTCGGTCCCGATGCGATGCGCCGCGACGCCGACCTGGTGGTGACCGTCGACATCCCGAGCGTGAACCGGTTGGGCGCGTTGGCGCCGCTGGCCGGTCCGGGTCGCGCGGTGTTGGTCATCGACCACCACGCCTCCAATCAGTTGTTCGGCACCGCCAACTACGTCGACGCGTCGGCCGACTCGACCACGATGCTGGTTGCCGACCTACTCGACGCCTGGGCCAAGCCGATCGACATCGGCGTCGCGCACTGCCTCTACGCCGGGCTGACCACCGACACCGGGTCGTTCCGCTGGGCCACCCCACGCGCCCACCGGCTGGCCGCCCGGTTGGTCGAATTGGGTGTCGACAACGCCGCGATCAGCCGCACCCTGCTCGACAGCCACCCGTTCGCCTGGCTGCCGATGCTGTCGCGGGTACTGGGCTCCGCGCGCCTGGTGCCCGAGGCGCTGGGTGGCCGCGGCCTGGTGTATACCGTTGTGCCACATCGGGAATGGGTCGACGCCCGACCGGAGGAAGTCGAAAGCATCGTCGACATCGTGCGCACCACGCAACAAGCTGAGATCGCCGCGGTGTTCAAGGAGATCGAACCGGCGCACTGGTCGGTGTCGATGCGCGCCAAGACGTTCGACCTGTCCTCGGTCGCCAGCGGGTTCGGCGGGGGCGGGCACCGGTTCGCCGCGGGTTACTCGGCGACCGGCACCGTCGACGAGGTGGTCGCGGCACTTCGCGCGGCAATTGGCTGAACCCGAAGGCGATCTACCGGTCGCCGACGCCTCCGGTCGCCGGATCGCGGCGCTGGCGCTACCTGCACTCGGGGTGCTGGCCGCCGAGCCGATCTATCTGCTGTTCGACATCGCCGTCGTCGGGCGGCTGGGCGCACTGTCGCTGGCCGGCCTGGCGATCGGCGGCCTGATCCTGACCACGCTCAGCTCGCAGATGACGTTTCTGTCCTACGGCACCACCGCGCGCTCCGCGCGGTTCTACGGCGCGGGAAACCGCCAGGCGGCGGTGGCCGAGGGCGTGCAGGCGACGTGGCTGGCGCTCGGTGTCGGCACCGTGGTGATCCTGGGGGTGCAGGCGTTCGCCGTGCCGCTGGCCTCCGTGCTCGCCGGTGATGCCGACGGCGGCGAGATCGCCGACGCGGCCACGGCGTGGGTGCGCATCGCGATCTTCGGCGCGCCCGCGATCCTCGTGTCGGCGGCGGGCAACGGCTGGATGCGCGGGGTCCAGGACACCGTGCGACCGTTGCACTACGTCGTTGTGGGGTTCGGGTTTTCGGCCGTGCTGTGCCCGCTGCTGGTCTACGGCTGGCTGGGTATGCCGCGGTTGGAGCTGCCCGGCTCTGCCGTCGCCAACGTGGTGGGGCAGTGGTTGGCGGCGCTGCTGTTCTTCCGTGCGCTGCTGGTCGAAAAGGTGTCGCTGGGTGTCCAGCCCGCGGTGCTGCGCGCCCAGATCGTGATGGGCCGCGACCTCATCCTGCGCACGATGGCGTTCCAGGCCTGCTTCGTCTCCGCGGGTGCGGTGGCCGCCCGGTTCGGCGCGGCCGCGGTGGCCGCGCACCAGGTCGTGCTGCAGCTGTGGAATTTCCTTGCCCTGGTGCTGGATTCACTCGCGATCGCCGCGCAGTCGCTGGTGGGCGCCGCGCTGGGGGCCGGTCAGCTCGGGCACGCCAAGTCGGTGGCGTGGCGGGTGACGATCTTTTCCACGCTGGCCTCTTCGGTGCTGGCGATCGTGTTCGCCGTCGGCGCGTCGGTGTTTCCCGCCGTGTTCACCGACGACCGCTCGGTGCTCGACGCGATCGGGGTGCCGTGGTGGTTCATGGTGGCCCAATTACCGGTCGCCGGAATCGTATTCGCGCTCGACGGTGTGCTGCTGGGGGCCGGCGACGCCAAGTTCATGCGCAACGCGACGCTGATCAGCGCGCTGGCCGGGTTTCTGCCGTTGATCTGGCTGTCGTTGGCGTACGACTGGGGCCTGCTCGGCATCTGGGCGGGCCTGTCGACGTTCATGGTGCTGCGGTTGGTGTTCGTGGGCTGGCGCGCGTTCTCCGGCCGCTGGCTGATCCCCGGCACCTAACCTTTTCCGCGAGCGTGCGTGTTCCCCGCGCTACGCGGTGGGCCCAGCGCCCGACACGCCGGGCCCGATCGCGAGTTTGCGCACGCTCGCGCTACGTCGCCCGGGCGATCGCCGCCCAACCGTAGTCGGTCGTTTTCACCTCGATGTCGCCGAAACCGGCCACCGCCAACCGGTCCGGCAGCGTCGTCGGGTCGACGGGGTTGTAGGTGTCGCCGTCGTGCGCGACGGCCAACTCGTCGCTGCCGAGGCTGTCGCTGGCCACCAGCGCCGCGCCGGGCCGCAGCACCCGCGCGACTTCGGCGAACAGCCGGTCCTGCAGTTCGGCGGTGGGCACATGGTGAAGCATGGTGAAACACGCTGCGCCGGTGAAGGTTCCATCGGGAAGCCTCAGCTGTGTCGCGTCGCCGTTGATGATCTCGACCGACGGCGTGTCGGCGAAGCGTTCGGTGAGCATCGCCGCGAGCTTGTCGTCGATCTCCACCGATGTCAGGCGGGCCGCCACCGTGCCAAGTACGTCGGTGGTGGCACCGTAACCGGGGCCGACCTCGAGCACGTTGTCACCGAGATCGGTCTGACCGAGCGCCCACGGCAGGATCACCTCGCGGATCAGCGCCCGCCATTCGTCGCTGCCGCAATACTCGTGCAATTCGTTCACGACTGCAGCCTACGAGCGTGCGCGAAATCGGGAAAGAACTCGGCGTGTCGCTCTCTTACTACGCACGCTCGCGCCGGCTGGCGCGTGGGCCCACGCGCCAGAGAGGGTCAGCGCACCTGGGAGCGCCCTCGCTGCAGCACGGCGTCTCGGTTGGCCGCGATGTCGTCGCCACTTGTGGACCGCATCCACTCGCGCGCCGAGGCCGCCTCGATCCACAACCCCTCGTTCGTCTGCGCCTCGTCGATGCGGTGATACGACGCCAGCAGCGCCTGCACCGCGCGCTGATTGTTGCCCACGATGGCGGCCGCCACCCGGCGCGCGGTCGGCAGCAGCTCGGCGTGCGCCACCACCTCGGTCACCAGCCCCGCACGCAGCGCATCGGCGGCCGACAGGTAGTCACCGGTCAGGCTCATCCGCCGGGCCATCCCGACACCGACCTTCTGCGGCAGCCGCACCGACAGCCCCCAGGTCGGCAGCAACCCGACACGGGCGTGGGTGTCGGCGAAGGCGGCCTGCTCGGAGGCGATCAGGATGTCGCAGTACAACGCGAGCTCCAGCCCGCCGGTCACCGCCGCCCCGTTGATCGCGCCGATCACCGGCTTGGTCATCGCCGGCCATTTCGGCGAGATATCGGGCAGCTCCGTGGTGTTGCCGAGCTCCTTGAGGTCGAGTCCTGCGCAGAACACGGGATCGGCTCCGGTGACGATCACGACGTCGACGCCCTCGTCGGCCTGCGCCTCCCCGAGCGCGGCGAAAAAGCGTTTACGCAGCTCGACCGAGAGCGCGTTGCGTGCCTGCGGCCGGTTCAGCGTCAACGTGCGCACGCGGTCCGTCGTATCGATGAGCAAGATCTCTGGGGTTTCTGAGCTGACCATGCCGCTGAACATATCGTGTAGGCATGTGCCGAAACATCACCGAGCTCCGCGGCCTGCAGCCGGCCGCGACCGACGAGGAGATCGAGGCGGCCGCGCGCCAGTACATCCGCAAGGTCAGCGGCATCACCCGGCCCACGACAGCCAACGTCGAGGCCTTCGAGGCCGCCGTCGCCGAGGTCACCGCCACCACCGCGCGGCTGCTGGCCGTGCTGCCTGCGCGACGGCAACCGCCCAAGACCGTGCCGCCGCTGCGCCGGCCCGAGGTGCGGGCCCGGATCGCGGCAGCCGCCAAGCCGTGACCCAACCCGCCCTCAAGGAGTGGAGCGCCGCGGTCTCTGCGCTGCTCGACGGCAGGCAGACCGTGCTGCTGCGCAAGGGCGGTATCCACGAGAAGCGGTTCGCGGTCACGGCATCGCGGTTCCTGCTGTTCCCGACCGTCGCGCACAGCCACGCCGAACGGGTCCGTCCCGAACATCGTGATCTGCTCGACGAGGCGGCCGCGGACAGCACCGAGGACGCGGTGGTGATCCGCGCGGGCGCCACCGTCGTCGCCGCCGTCGAAGTGAACCGGCCTGAAGCGCTCAACGAGATTGCCCCACTGCATATCTGGACCGACGAGTCGGTGCGCGCCGACCGGCTCGACTTTCGGCCCAGACACCGGCTCACCGTGTTGGTGGTGCAGGCCAGCCCGCTAACCGAGCCGGTGCGCCTGCCGCGCACCCCCGACTACGCCGGCTGCACCAGTTGGGTGCAGCTGCCCGCCGAACCCCGGTGGGCCGAGCCGGTGCACGACGCCGCGGTGCTGGCCGAGGTGGCCGAGCGCGTTCGCCGCTCAGTCGGCTGACGGCGGACGCGGCCCCGCGGGCAGCACCAGCCGCGACGCGCCGGCACCCAGGTGCACCGTGTGCGTTGCCGGTACCAGCCGTCGGCTCGACAGCACCGGTTCGTCGGTGCCGAGGTTGCGCAAAAACCGCGGATGCGAACCACCTGCGACCAGTACCCGGATGCGTGAGCCGGTGCGGAACCGGTGTGCGACCGCGTCGAGCTCGATGCGGACGGTTTCGGAATCCGTTGCGGCCCTGAGGTATCCGTCGCTGACATTTCGGGATCGGCCCTTGGGGTCCACCTCGCTGATCCGGACGAACAGATCGTGATGGATGTTGTCGCAGGTGTGCGCCAACTCCAGGACCGGCGTGCCGACCACGTAGAGATCGGCGGGCAACCGGTCACCGGTGAAGCTGAGCACGTCGGCGCGCTGCGCCAGGCGGTCATCTCGGCGGTAACCGCCTTCGGGGGCGAGCAACCGGCCGCCGACGGTGGGGGTGGGGTCGGCCGGATCGTAGGTGAACGTCGACGCCGGCACCGTCTCGGGCGGCACCGCATCGCCGAGCCGTCCGCCGGGCTGCAGGTAACGCACCATCTCGGGCATCGCAGGCGGCCATTCCGGCAGGTCGGTCCAGCCCGCACCGCCGACGTGGATGCGCACGCGGTCGCGCCGGGTTCCGGGGCGGCCTCCCAGATGGCTGCCGAGCCAGTCCAAGGACTCCCGGATGACGGTCGGCGCCGCCTTGGTGGTCAGGTGGGTGTGCGTCCACGGCCCGACGGTCAATCCGACGTCGACGCCGCGCTGATGCAGTCGCTGGTACTGGGTCATCGTCTGCTCGAAAAACACGTCCTGCCAGCCGCCGACGAGCAGCACCGGGATCTCGGCGCGGTCCAACGCCTGGTCCAACCGCATGGACGCCCAGTACGGATCGGTGGGCTCGGTGTGCTCCAACCACTCCTCGAACCACGGTGCGCCCGTGCCAAGCATCGCCCGGGCGGCCTCGCCGAGCGGTACACCGCGCGCGGCGCGGGCCAATGCCCGCCGGGCGTTGAGCTGCCTGACGAGCGTGCGGATCCGGCCCGGGTCCTCCTGATGGGCGACCAGGTTGCTCCAGCCCAGGAAGTCGTTGAGACCGAACGAACCCGCCCCCCAGCGCGGTCCGCTGGTGTCGTGCGGTCCGACGACGATGACGGCGGCCTTCATCTCCGGTGGCGGATCGACCAGCAGGGCCCATTGGGTGAAGCCCAGATACGACAGGCCGACGGTGCCGAACGAACCGGTGAACCAGGGCTGTTCGCGCAGCCAGGCCACGGTGTCGGCGCCGTCGGGGATTTCGTGCGACATCGGCGTGAACCGACCGCCGGAGCCGTAGGTGCCGCGCACGCTCTGCAGCACGACGTGATAGCCCCGCGCGGCATACACCCCGGCATACAACGTCGAGAACGGGAAGCCGCGGCCGTACGGGCAGCGCACCAGCAGGGTGCCGGCGGGCCGCGCGGTGGCGGGCTGATAGTGGTCGGTCATCAACTCCACCCCGTCGCGCATCGGCACCCGCACACGGTTCACGGTGAAGTCGGTGCTCTGCGGCGGCAGGCGCAGCAGGCGCGACACCGTGCGGGCGGCCAGGCGCCGGGTTTTCGAGCGGGACGGCGTGGTTGCTACGGATGAAACTGCGGTCACGGCACTGAGGTTACGCAGGGGGTGCCGTCGCCATGTTCGATTGCCCGCACCACCTGCGACATCAGCCATTCGATCGCGCGGGTGGCGTCCTCACCGCCCAGGCCCCAGCCGCTGACCAGCCGTTCATAGGACGCCGGACTCCACAGCACGTCGAGCAGCCCGGCCATGGTGTGGCGTTGGGCGTGCGCCAGGTCCGGGCGCGCCGTGGCCACCGCGCGTAGCAGCGCCTCGCGGCGACGCTGGTCGGAGCTGACGAACGCCGAATCGTTGGGCGTCGGCACCGATTCGCGGACCGCGAACCGCTGCAGCGAGGCGAAGACGCGCGCGGTCACCGCACCGAGGTTGTCGAGGTCGACGTCCTGGTAGGACACCCCGGCCTCGGCCTCCAGCCGCGCCATCACCGCGTCGTGCAGGTGCCGCTCGGTGGGGAAGTGCCGGTACACCGTGCGCTCGCCGACGCCGGCGCGCGCGGCGACGGCGCGAAACGTCAGCCCGCGCCAGTCCCAGCTGTCGAACTCGTGCACCAGTTCGCTGCCGGCGGCGACGATGCGCTCGCGGGTCTGCGCGGCCTTCTGCATGCGGGCGCGGTTGTCGTAGCGGCGGCGCGGAGCCGTTGACGAGTCGGCCATAATAGTGACAGTGTACTGTCACGAATTCGACCCCTTGTGCGACGAACGTGGGTTACCGCCACGCAACAAGGCCGAATGGCGTGCGGGTAACCCACGTTCGCGCAGGAAAGTGGGAGGTGCACCGTGGCATCAGCCGAGGAGTTGATGGCGGCCGCCGTCAGCCGCACCGGGTGCGACGACTTCGGTGACGACGCCTTCCGCGAGGGGCTGGAGGTGCTCACCCGGGCGCTGCGCGACGAAGCCCGGTTGAACACCCGCGGCGAAGGCTTCATCTATCAGCGCATCGGGCTGCATCTAGATCAGCGGCTGCAGGTCGAGGACTGGTATCGCCGTCACCCCGAGATCGACGACGAGCAAATCGTCGCGCCGCTGTTCGGGCTCGGGCTGCCCCGCACCGGATCCACCGCGCTGTCGTTCCTGCTCGCCCAGGACCCTGGTGTGCGGTACCTGCGCAGTTGGGAATCCGCGCAGCCCTGTCCGCCGCCGTCGACGGTCATCGGTGTGGACCCGCGCATCCCGCCCGATCAGCGCAGCCCGATCGCCGGCGGCCGCCGGCACGTGCCCAACGATGTTCGCGGCCCGATGGAATGCCTGGAGTTGATGGCGCTCGACTTCAGATCGCAGATCTTTCAGGCCTACGCGCAGATCCCGTCGTATTCCGAATGGCTGGTCGACCAAGCCGATTTCACGTCGACCTACCGCTACCAGCTCCGCGTGCTCAAGCTGCTGCAGTGGGGTGAGCCGACCCGCCGGTGGCGGCTGAAATCGCCCGCGCACGTGCTCTCGCTGCCGCATCTGGACCGGGTCTTTCCCGACGCCCGCTTCGTGATGACCCACCGCGACCCGGCCGACGTGATGCTGTCGGTGGCCGACGTGTACGCCGACATCGTCGGCGGTTTCACCGATCACCTCGACACCGGTTATCTCGGCCGGCTCAACGTCGCCCAGTGGTCGACGGGCATGGATCGCGTGATGGCGTTTCGCGCCCGCGGCGCCGAAGACCGCTTCTACGACATCGACTTTCGCTCGATGCAGGCCGACCCGGTCGGTGAAGTGACGCGGCTGTACGCGTGGCTCGGCGAACCGCTCACCGAGGAGTTCACCGCCAGGATGCAGGCGTGGTGGGCCGAGAACGCCGAGAAACGTGAGCCGCACCCCAAGGCCGACCCCGAGGTATTCGGCTTGCACCCCAACGCGATTCGGCCGTTGTTCGCCGACTACGTCAGCACCTACATATCTGCAGGGGGACAGTGCCCATGAGCGGTGCCAGCGCGAAAAACCTGACCGGCGGCATCGACCCCGCCCGCGAGTTCGTGTTCGCCACCCGCCCGGAGAATCCCGAGATGCGGGATTCGGTGAGCGTCTGGGTGTTTGACGACCGCGGCGAGTTGGGGTTGCCCCGCGTCGGCATCGAGGCGGTCGCCGCGAACTGGGAGACGCACAGCCTGCAGGTCAACGTGGCGTTCGCCGACGGCCGGGTCTACCGGTTGCGCGACGACGCCGACGCCCGGCCGGTCGCCGGTGCCGACGGTGAACCGAGGGTACTGGGTGCCGGTCCGCTGGCGTTCGAATGCGTGGCGCCGTTCGACGTCTGGACGATGACGTTCGACGGGCAGGCCGTGCAGACGACGTCGGCCGATCTGGCCGCGGGTCGCAAGGACGGGCCGTTGGTGGACCTGCGATTCGAGGTCGAAGCGAAAATGGCCGTGCCACCGTGGGTTCAGGGGGCGATGCAACCCACAGCCGCCCAGCAGCTGACGACGACGCTCGTCGGTGACCTGATGGGCGGCGCGCGCTACGAACAGCTGTTCCGGGCGACGGGTGTGCTGGCCGTGGCCGGCCGGCAACACGGTTTCGCCGGCAGCGGGTTGCGCATCCGCCGTCAGGGCGTGCGACGGTTGGAGGGGTTCTGGGGCCACTGCTGGCAGTCGGCGGTGTTCGGCAGCGGGCGGGCATTCGGCTACATCGCGTACCCGCCGCGCCCCGACGGCCAACCCAACTACAACGAGGGCTACCTGTACGCCGGCGACGGCACCCTCGTTCCCGCGCGCGTCGTCGAGGCGCCGTGGCTACGCCGGTTGCAGGCCCGCGGCGAGGACGTCTCCGTCGTGCTGGAGACCGACCGCGGCACCGTGCGGATCGAGGGCGAGACCGTGCTGTCCACCCACGACCTCACCGACCCCAGCGAAATCCCCGCCGAGCAACTCGCCAAGATGGCCGACTGGAGTTTCCCGGCCCTGCAGCAGGCGGGCGTGCGTTATCGCTGGGACGGCGAGGAGACGATCGGCATGCTGGAGCGGTCGAGCCCCATTGACCAGCTGGAGGACCGCTAGAACACGTAGTGCGGCACCAGCTCGTGGGCGCGCTGCAGGTTGGTCTGCATGCAGTCGGGGTCGGGATCGGAGTAGACCGGTGAGTAGAACAGCGACTGCTGCAGCACGCCGTAGCTGGTGTCGAACGCCACCATGCAGGTGATCCACCAGCGGTTGTTCCAGTCGGTGGGCTTCATGATCCACCACTGCGCGGCGCGGTGACCGTCGATGTCCAGCTGCACCGCATCGGGCGGCAGCGTCTCCTCGTAGCTGCGCCAGACGATGGCCTCGACGGCCATCTGGTAGTTCCCGGCGTCGTACTTGCAGCGCAGCTGGTCCTCGGGGACCGGCGGGGTGAACGCCAACCCGAGGCTTTGCACCACACCGAGCGGGATGTCGTTGCAGGGATTGAACGGCGACGGATCGACGGTCTCGACGACCGGCCACTTGATGCTGGTGGTGACGTTGGTCATCGGCAGGTCGGCGGCGTGCACGTGCATCGGCTGACCAGACGGATTGGTCTGCCACACCACGATCACCGCCGCGAACAGCGCACATGCCGCCGCGACCAGGCGCAGTTTGGCGACCATCACACCTCCTGCTCGTTCAGCGGCCACCCCGCCGCCGGTTGTCCGACCTTGCGGGGAGTGTAGCGGTGCGCCGTGCCCCTCCGACGCATAAATAAGAACATGTTCTAGTTCGCCCCGCGCCGGGGCACGTGTGGGCGAACGGCGCCGACGGCCGCGCAAGTAGGCTGGTCAGCTGTGACCCGCGATGGCCGACGACCCACCCTCTGGGCGATCAGCGACCTTCACACCGGGCACACGGGCAACAAACCGGTGACCGAGGCGCTGCACCCGGCGACCCCCGACGACTGGCTGATCGTTGCGGGCGACGTCGCCGAGCGCACCGATGAGATCCGCTGGGCGCTGGATCTGTTGCGTAAACGGTTCGCCAAGGTGATCTGGATTCCGGGCAACCACGAGCTGTGGACCACCAACCGCGATCCGATGCAGATCTTCGGCAAGGCCCGCTACGACTACCTCGTCAACATGTGCGACGAGATGGGCATCGTCACCCCCGAGCACCCCTATCCGGTGTGGACCGAGGGCGGCGGCCCAGCCACGATCGTGCCGATGTTTCTGCTCTACGACTACACCTTCCTGCCTGCGGGGGCGGCGACCAAGGCCGAGGGCCTGGCGATCGCGCGGGAGCGCAACGTCGTCGGCACCGACGAGTTCCTGCTGTCGGCCGAGCCGTACGCCACCCGCGACGCGTGGTGTCGCGAACGGGTGGCCTATACCCGCAAGCGGCTCGAGGACCTCGACTGGATGACACCGACGGTGCAGGTCAACCACTTTCCGATGGTCCGGGAACCCTGCGAGGCGATGTTCTATCCGGAGTTCTCGTTGTGGTGCGGCACCACCGCTACCGCGGACTGGCACACCCGCTACAACGCCGTCTGCTCGGTGTACGGGCACCTGCACATTCCGCGCACCACCTGGTATGACGGTGTCCGGTTCGAGGAGGTGTCGGTGGGTTATCCGCGGGAATGGCGCCGGCGCAAGCCGTATCGCTGGCTGCGCCAGATCCTGCCGGACCCGGCGTATCCGCCCGGCTACCTCAACGAGTTCGGCGGCCATTTCGAGATCACCCAGGAGATGCGCGACAACGCCGCCAAGGTGTCCCAGCGCGTCCGGAACAGGCGGTCGTGAGCATGGCCGCCACACTGCTGTCCGGCGTGCTGCCTGCGGCCGTGCCCGAACTCGCCGCCGCAGAACGGTACGACGATCCCACCGAGATCGCGCCGCTGCCCGAAGAGGAGCCGCTGATCGCGAAGTCGGTGGCCAAGCGGCGCAACGAGTTCATCACCGTGCGCCATTGCGCGCGGGAGGCGTTGAGCCAGCTCGGGGTGGCGCCTGCGCCGATTCTCAAGGGGGAGAAGGGCGAACCCTGCTGGCCCGACGGCGTCGTGGGCAGCCTCACCCACTGCGAGGGATTCCGCGGCGCGGCCGTCGCCAGAACGGGCATCGTGCGTTCGCTCGGTATCGACGCCGAACCGCACGGCGTGCTGCCCGACGGGGTGCTCGACGCGATCAGCCTGCCCGCCGAGCGCACCGAGCTGCGTGAGCTGCCCGGCGGCCTGCACTGGGACCGGATCCTGTTCTGCGCCAAGGAGGCGACCTACAAGGCGTGGTTTCCGCTAACCCGGCGCTGGTTGGGGTTCGAGGACGCCCACATCGTGTTCGACGTCGACGACAGCGGCAGCGCGGGCCGGTTCGTGTCCCGCATCCTCATCGACCCGGCCGCGCTGACCGGGCCACCGCTGGAGACGTTGTCGGGCCGCTGGTCGGTGCGCGACGGGCTGGCGCTCACCGCCATCGTCTTATGACCGAGGCGGGCCTTGTCGTCGTCGACAAGCCGGCGGGTATGACCAGCCACGACGTGGTCGGCCGGTGCCGGCGCATCTTCGGCACCCGAAAGGTCGGCCACGCCGGCACCCTCGATCCGATGGCCACCGGTGTGCTGGTGGTCGGTATCGAGCGCGCCACCAAGATCCTCGGACTGCTGACGTCCACCGACAAGTCGTATGCCGCGACGATCCGGCTCGGCCAGACCACCTCCACCGAAGACGCCGAAGGCGAAGTGCTGCAGAGCATTTCGACGGCCGACGTCAGCGACGCCCAGATCGAGGCCGCGGTGGCCGCGCTGCGCGGCGAGATCGACCAAATTCCGTCGGCGGTCAGTGCCATCAAGGTCGGCGGGCAGCGGGCCTACAAGCTCGCCCGCGAGGGACAGCCGGTCGAGTTGGCGCCGCGGCCGGTGCGGATCGACCGGTTCGACGTGCTCACCGTGCGTCGTCACCCCAAAGGGCTGCTCGACGTGGACGTCGAGGTGGACTGCTCGAGCGGCACCTACATCCGCGCGCTGGCCCGCGACGTGGGCGCCGCGCTGGGCGTCGGCGGGCACCTCACCGCGCTGCGCCGCACCCGGGTGGGCGGCTTCGGGTTGGACGAGGCGCGCAGCCTCGACGCCCTCGCCGACGAGCCGCGCCTGTCGTATTCGCTCGACGAGGCCTGCCTGCTGTCGTTTCCGCGCCGGGATCTGACGGCCGAGCAGGCCGAATCGGCCAGCCACGGCCGGGCGCTGGAACCTGCGGGTATCGACGGCATCTACGCGGCCACCGCCCCCGGCGGGCGGGTCATCGCGTTGTTGCAGGACCAGCCGAAGCGCACGAAATCTGTCGTCGTGTTGCGTCCGGCGACGCTGTAGGCCCGTTCGCGCGCATACTGAGAGCCCCGTTCAGATGGGAGCCACGAGATGTCGCCGTACAAAGCCCTGCAGATTGTTCTCGTCGTGTTCGGCGTCGTCGCCATCTGCCTGTATCCGCTGGCCGCGCTGTGGCCCTCGGGGTGGGCCTGGCATTCGGGGCCGCCGCATCATTCCGACTACTTCATGATGATCGTCGGGCTCTACGCGACGTTGGGGGTGTTTTTACTGATCGCGGCGCGTGACCCCCGCGCCCATCTCAGCCTGATCTGGTTCGCCGTGTGGTCCAGCGTCGTGCACGCGGCGATCATGGCGGTGCAGTCGTTTCAAGGTGAGCATCACATGGGGCACCTTCTCGGCGATGTGCCCGCGCTTCTCATCGCGGCGATCGCGGTGGCGGTGCTGGTGCGGGCTTCCGGCGTCACCCGGTCCGAGCCGCGGCGCTGAATTGGTTGGGCGCCTTGCTTATCGGTTCAGCGGTGGCAGTTCTCGTCTTCGGCGGTCCTGACTGACACGCAATAACGGACCGAACTCAATCCACCTCGGCGGCTTTCGTCAACACCAATGCCGCTTCGTTATAGGGGAACAGTCGGTAAAACAGCCGGGGCGCCGGCATGATGAGCGGTGCGGCCCTTGCCTTCTCGACGATCTGAGGGTCGGCTAACGCGACAGCCTGACCCCGCTTATGCAGTACTGCCGGTCCGCCCGCAAGTATGTTCTTGAGCCAGTCGGTCTCTGGCCCGTAGCCGATCAGAATGACGAACCCGTTCTGCGTCCTGAAAACCAGCAGGGGTGTTCGATATCGCGTACCTGAGCGGCGTCCCGTGTGCTCGAGCGTACCCAAGCAGGGGAGCCACGGGGTCAGCGAGCGAGCCACAGGATTGGTGATACGACGATTGAAGTTTGCGACAGCACGAGGCACGCGCATAATGTCCCTTCTTCACCGATTGCCGTTTCTTTGCACCGCCCGTAATGCCTGCACTGAGCCGGTGTGCCAACACTTCACAGTGCCAAGACTGTCGCGCCGGGATCACGCTCGAGGCCGATCCCACAACGGCTCGCCCAACTTCGCGCGTATTTGCCCCCACGGGTCGGCGTACTCACCCGGTGCGTTCCGGTACGGCGACTGTAGCCCCATGACCACTCGCGCTATCGGGGCGATGAGCCGACCGACGTAGCACAGTAACCGGAACTTCTGCGCCAACTCGGCCGTCAAGTCGGGCCATGAGTGATTCTGAAACTGCAACGCCTCTTGCGCACGGGTGGTGTCCATCCAGTCGGTGACAAACCAGTCGTCGTCGCTGTTCGGATCGCCGGGTCGGCCCGGTGGCATGGCTCCCGGTAGGCCCAGGGCCGCCACTAGGCCCGAGGTGACTTCGGCGTAGGTCAGTCGGTGCGAATCGTCGCCGCCAATCAGTAGGATTTCGCGAGCGACGTCGGCCGTGGTTGCCGCAGCGAAGGCCCACGCGACGTCGCGAACGTCGACGGTTTGCACGCGACCGTCGCTGGGCAGCGCGGCTTGGAAGTACATCGCGTCGGTGGTGACCGGCAGTGACCCCAAGTCGGGGCTGAGCACTGCCCCGAGTCGCAGAACCACCCATTCCAGCGTCGATGCCCGGACGATCTCCTCGGCCTCAGACTTCTGGCCGCTGTAGACGTCGTAGGGGCGCATCGGGTCATCCGCCTTCAATGGAGGGGTAGTGCGGTGCGGATTGCGTGGACCCATCACGGTGATGCTCGATGATCGCGATTAGCCGATCACCCAGATCGCTTCTGCGGCAGGGCTGCCCAGATCCACCGTGGTGCCCGGATCGTGCTCGTCGGCGTCGGCGGACTTCACCGCCACCGAGATCATGCCCGCGAAATCGCGGCGGGCCAGCACCTGCAATCGCGAGTCCAGGCTGATGCCGACGCTGTCGAAATACCGCAGCATCTCCGGGTCCGCGTCGGAGATCCGGGCGACGGTGCCGGTGTCCCCGTCGTCGCAGACCGACAGCTGGCGCGCCGGCGGTGTGGGCACCCGGCCGTCGGCGGCCGGGATCGGATCGCCGTGCGGATCGCGGGTGGGGTACCCCAGTTTGGCGTCGATGCGGTCGAGCATCCGGTCCGACACCGCGTGCTCGAGCACCTCGGCCTCGTCGTGCACCTCGTCCCAGCTGTAGCCGAGTTCACGCACCAGGAACGTCTCCATCAGCCGGTGGCGGCGCACCATCGCCAACGCGGCCGCCCGGCCCGCGTCGGTCAACGTCACCGCCCCGTACTTCTCGTGGTTGACCAGTCCCTGATCGGCGAGCTTGCGGATGGACTCCGAGGCGGTGCTCGCCGACACGCCGATCCGCTCGGCCAGCAGCTTGGTGCTGACCTTTTCCAGCGACCATTCCTGGACGGTCCAGATGACTTTCAGGTAGTCCTGGGCAACCGTCGTCAGGTCACGCGCATCGCCGGCAACACTCACGGTTAGCAAGTTTAGGCAATCATCACCTCATCTGGGGATCTCGCGCAGCCGGGCCGCGCGGCGCGCCGTAGGCTTGCGACTGTGCAGCGCTGGCGCGGACAGGAGGATATCCCCACGGACTGGGGCCGATGCGTCATCACCATCGGCGTATTCGACGGTGTCCATCGCGGTCACCAGGAGTTGATCAGCCAGGCGGTCAAGGCCGGCCGGACCCGCGGCGTGCCGACCGTGGTGATGACCTTCGATCCGCACCCGATGGAGGTCGTGTTTCCCGGTAGCCATCCCGCGCAGCTGACCACCCTGACCCGGCGCGCCGAACTGGTCGAGGAACTCGGCGTCGACGTGTTCCTGGTGATGCCGTTCACCGCCGACTTCATGAAGCTGACGCCGGAGCGCTACATCCACGAACTGCTGGTCGAGCGCCTGCACGTGGTCGAGGTCGTGGTCGGCGATAACTTCACGTTCGGCAAGAAGGCCGCAGGCAACGTCGCGCTGCTGCACAAGGCCGGCGAGCGGTTCGGCTTCGCGGTCGAGAGCATGTCGCTGGTGTCGGAGGTGACCGAACACCACCGGGAAGAGGCCGTCACGTTCTCGTCGACCTACATCCGGTCCTGCGTGGATGCCGGTGACGTGGTGGCCGCCGCCGAGGCGCTCGGCCGGCCGCACCGCGTCGAGGGCGTGGTCGTCCGCGGTGACGGGCGCGGCAAGGTGCTCGGCTTTCCGACCGCCAATGTCGCGCCGCCGATGTACTCGGCCATCCCCGCCGACGGTGTGTACGCGGCGTGGTTCACCGTCCTGGGCCACGGGCCGATCGCCGGTTCGGTGATCCCGGGGGAGCGCTACCAGGCCGCGGTGTCGGTGGGGACCAACCCCACGTTTTCCGGCCGGACCCGCACCGTGGAGGCGTTCGTCCTCGACACCAACGCCGACCTGTACGGCCAACACGTCGCGCTGGACTTCATCGACCGCATCCGCGGACAGGAGAAGTTCGCCAGCGTCGACGACCTGGTGCAGGCGATGGGCGCCGACACCGAACGGGCACGGTCGATCCTGGCGCCCTGACGCCGCGCGGCCCGCTTCTCACCACGAACCCACGTGTGAACCGAGTGCCTGCGCGCGGGCTCGTCGGGATTTCGCCGCGCGCCACCGCCGCTGCTAAACTCCACAGCCGACCCGGCGTGTGCTGCAGTTCGCGGTGGCCACCCGTTAGAAATTTGTCGCGGACCGATGGATATGGAGTTACTTCGTGGCGCTCACCGCCGAACAGAAGAAAGAAATTCTGGGCCAGTACGGCCTGCATGACACCGACACCGGCTCGCCGGAAGCCCAGGTCGCGCTGCTGACCAAGCGGATCATCGACCTGACCGAGCACCTGAAGGTGCACAAGCACGACCACCACTCCCGGCGCGGTCTGCTGCTGCTGGTCGGGCGCAGGCGCCGGCTGCTCAAGTACGTCGCCCAGGTCGACGTGGCGCGCTACCGCGCGCTGATCGAGCGTCTCGGCCTGCGTCGCTGACGCCGGCACCCTAGCGGGGGTCCGTCCGGTACCTGCTGCAGGGTACGATGGGTGAGTTCACCAGCCATTCCGGCTCGAACGTCCGGGTGCGATTTTCGCAGTTCCGCAAGAATCGCTCCTGCGCGTCATATCGGGAACCCGCCTGATCGGGCGGTCTTCGGTAGTGGCTGCCGGGTTCCCCCTTCCGCGGGGGCAGACCGGCAGCTTCGATCGATGGCCGTAGCCGCATCCAGGCCGGTGGTTCACACGCTGTGACGACGCGAAACAGTGAAAAAGAATCCAGAGAGGCCATACGGACGCATATGTCTGTAGTTGAAATCGAAGACGGCGTGTACGAATCAACCGCCGTGATCGACAACGGGAGCTTCGGCACCCGCACCATCCGCTTTGAAACCGGTCGGCTGGCCCAGCAGGCCGCCGGCTCCGCCGTTGCCTACCTCGACGACGAAACCATGCTGTTGTCGGCGACCAGCGCCAGCAAGAACCCGAAGGACCACTTCGACTTCTTCCCGCTGACGGTCGACGTCGAAGAGCGCATGTATGCCGCCGGCCGCATCCCCGGCTCGTTCTTCCGCCGGGAAGGTCGCCCGTCCACCGACGCGATCCTGACCTGCCGGCTGATCGACCGCCCGCTGCGCCCGTCGTTCGTCGACGGCCTGCGCAACGAAATCCAGGTCGTCGTCACCGTGATGTCGCTGGATCCCAACCAGCTCTACGACGTGGTGGCGATCAACGCCGCGTCGATCTCCACCCAACTCGCCGGGCTGCCGTTCTCCGGACCCATCGGCGGCGTGCGGGTCGCGCTGATCGACGGCACCTGGGTGGCGTTCCCGACCGTCGAGCAGCTCGAGCGTGCGGTGTTCGACATGGTCGTCGCCGGTCGTGTCGTCCCCGGTAGCGACGGGCAAGAGGACGAGGTCGCGATCATGATGGTCGAGGCCGAAGCCACCGACAACGTGATCGAGCTCGTCGAAGGTGGCGCGCAGGCGCCGACGGAATCCGTTGTCGCCGAAGGGCTCGAAGCCGCCAAACCGTTCATCAGGACGCTGGTGCGGGCCCAACAGGAGCTCGCCGAGCGCGCCGCCAAGCCGGTCGGTGAGTACCCGGTGTTCCCCGAGTACGGCGACGACGTCTACTACGCCGTGGCCTCGGTGGCCAACGACGCGCTGTCCGAAGCGCTGACCATCCCGGGTAAGCAGGAGCGCAACGACCGCACCGACGAGATCAAGGCCGAGGTGCTCGAACGGCTGGCCGAGCAGTACGCGGGCCGCGAGAAGGAGATCGGCGCCGCGTTCCGGTCGCTGACCAAGAAGCTGGTGCGCCAACGCATCCTGACCGACCACTTCCGTATCGACGGCCGCGGTATCACCGACATCCGGGCGTTGAGCGCCGAGGTGGCCGTGGTGCCCCGCGCGCACGGCAGCGCTCTGTTCGAGCGCGGTGAGACGCAGATCCTCGGCATCACCACGCTGGACATGATGAAGATGGCCCAGCAGATCGACTCGCTGGGACCCGAAACCAGCAAACGCTACATGCACCACTACAACTTCCCGCCGTATTCGACCGGTGAGACCGGTCGGGTCGGCTCGCCCAAGCGCCGCGAGATCGGCCACGGCGCGCTGGCCGAGCGGGCGTTGATGCCGGTGCTGCCCAGCATCGAGGAATTCCCGTACTCGATCCGCCAGGTGTCAGAAGCGTTGAGCTCCAACGGCTCGACGTCGATGGGCTCGGTGTGCGCATCGACGCTGTCACTGCTCAACGCCGGTGTGCCGCTGAAGGCGCCGGTCGCGGGCATCGCGATGGGCCTGGTCTCCGACGACATCGAGGTCGAGGGATCCTCCGGCACGACGATCGAACGCCGGTTCGTCGCGCTGACCGACATCCTCGGCGCCGAAGACGCGTTCGGCGACATGGACTTCAAGGTCGCGGGCACCAAGGACTTCGTCACCGCGCTGCAGCTCGACACCAAGCTCGACGGCATCCCGTCGCAGGTGCTGGCCGGTGCGCTGGCGCAGGCCAAGGACGCCAGGCTGACGATCCTCGAGGTGATGAACGAGGCGATCGACGGGCCCGATGAGATGAGCCCGTACGCGCCGCGGATCACCACGATCAAGGTGCCGGTGGACAAGATCGGCGAGGTGATCGGGCCCAAAGGCAAGGTCATCAACCAGATCACCGAGGAAACCGGTGCGCAGATCTCGATCGAGGACGACGGCACCGTGTTCGTCGGGGCCACCGACGGACCGTCCGCGCAGGCCGCGATCGACAAGATCAACGCGATCGCCAACCCGCAGTTGCCCAAGATCAGTGAGCGGTTCCTCGGCACGGTGGTGAAGACCACTGACTTTGGAGCTTTCGTGTCGCTGCTGCCCGGCCGTGACGGCCTGGTGCACATCTCCAAGCTCGGCAGGGGCAAGCGCATCGCGAAGGTCGAAGACGTGGTCAAGGTGGGCGACAAGCTGCGCGTGGAGATCGCCGACATCGACTCCCGGGGCAAGATCTCGCTGATCCTCGTCAACGAAGACGATCCGGCGGCCGACGCCAACTCGGAGCCTGCATCAGCAGATGCCGCAGCCGGCAGCAGCTAGAGCGTTGCGGCGCGCCGGAGCTGACGCCGAGTCATCGGCCCGGGACCTCACGACATCGTCGCCCGCCCACCCCCCGATGGTGCGCCGCACACTCCTGCCGGGCGGCCTGCGGGTAGTGACCGAGTACATCCCGTCGGTGCTTTCGGCATCGGTCGGGGTGTGGGTGGACGTCGGGTCCCGAGACGAGGGGCCCACCGTCGCCGGCGCCGCACATTTCCTGGAACACCTGCTGTTCAAGTCGACGCCGACGCGCACAGCCGTGGACATCGCCCAGGCCGTCGACGCGGTCGGCGGTGAGCTGAACGCGTTCACGGCCAGGGAGCACACCTGCTACTACGCGCACGTGCTCAATACCGACCTGGAGTTGGCCGTCGACCTGGTCGCCGACGTGGTGCTGCGCGGCCGCTGCGTCGAGGACGATGTCGAGGTCGAACGCGACGTGGTGCTCGAGGAGATCGCGATGCGCGACGACGACCCCGAGGACACCCTCGGTGACGTGTTCCTGTCGGCGATGTTCGGCGCGCATCCGGTCGGCAGGCCGGTCATCGGCAGCGTGGATTCGGTTTCGGCAATGACCCGCGCGCAACTGCACTCGTTTCACCTTCGCCGTTACACACCGCAGCGCATGGTCGTGGCGGTGGCCGGAAACGTCGAGCACGACGACGTCGTCGCGTTGGTGCGCCACTACTTCGGGCCTCGCCTGGTCCGCGGCCGCAACCCGGTGCCGCCGCGCAAGGGCACCGGCCGGGTCGGCGGGCACCCGAGCCTGCACCTGGTCAGCCGCGACGCCGAGCAGACCCATCTGTCGCTGGGCGTGCGCACGCCCGGACGCCACTGGGAGCACCGCTGGGCGTTGGCGGTGCTCAACAACGCACTGGGCGGCGGCCTGAGTTCGCGGCTGTTCCAAGAGATTCGAGAGACCCGCGGGCTGGCCTACTCGGTGTACTCGACCGTCGACACGTTCTCCGACAGCGGCGCACTGTCCATCTATACCGCGTGCCTACCGGAACGCTTCGACGACGTGGTCGCGGTGATTACCGAGGTGCTGCAGAACGTGGCGCGCGACGGCATCACCGAAACGGAGTGCCGGATCGCGAAGGGCTCGATGCGGGGCGGGCTGGTGCTGGGGCTGGAAGACTCGGGCTCGCGGATGAACCGCATCGGGCGCAGCGAGTTGAACTTCGGCGAACACCGCACCATCGAGCAGACCCTCGCCAAAATCGACGCCGTGACCATCGACGAGGTGAACGCGGTGGCGCGCAGGCTGCTGGCGCGGCCTTACGGCGCGGCCGTGGTGGGCCCGCAACGCTCTGAAGAATCCCTACCGCAGGCTCTTCAGGCGATCGCCGGCTGACCGGCCGACACGCGATTTCCTGGCCAATCGGCCAGAAGTGAACAACTCATAGCTATACCCAAGCAATCTCCTGAGAGAGCTATCTGAATACCACTGTATTCCAGTCCGGTAGATGCATATTGCTCTCTAAGTGAATCACTGCTAGCTTCAGCGATGATCAACGGTCAGGAGAGATGATGGGCAATCGCGTTCTCGTCGCCGGTGTCGGGATGATCCCGTTTCGCACACCCCGCAACACCGACACCTACGATTTGATGGGCGAACAGGCCACCCGGATGGCGTTGACCGACGCGGGGGTGGGCTATCAGGCAGTGCAGCAAGCCTACGTCGGGTACGTCTACGGTGACTCGACGTCGGGACAGACCGCGCTGTACCGGTTGGGCACCACCGGCATTCCGGTCGTCAATGTCAACAACAACTGCGCCACCGGTTCCTCGGCCTTGTTCCTGGCACGTCAGGCCATCGAACACGGCGTCGTCGATGTCGTTCTGGCACTGGGCTTCGAACAGATGCGCCGCGGGGCGCTGGCGATGTCCTACACTGACCGCCCCACACCGTTCGACCGCTTCTCCGAGGTGGTCCGTGACATCCAAGAGGAAAGCGATGCGCCTTTCGCTGCACAGTATTTCGGCGGCGCCGGTCGCGAGTACTGTCACCGATACGGCACGGATGACGACCTTTTCGCCCGGGTTGCGGTCAAGGCGCGCAAACACGCGGCACACAATCCGTACGCCGTGTTCCGCGATCCGGTCACCGTCGATGAGGTGCTCGCGTCACCGGTGATTTACGGTCCGCTGACCCGCCTGCAGTGCTGCCCACCCACATGCGGCGCGGCCGCAGCGGTTCTGGTGAGCGAGAGCTACGCCAGAAAGAACGACATCGCGGCCACGGTTGCGGTGCGGGCGCAGGCGATGAGCACCGACTCGACGTCGAGTTTCGCAGAGCGGTCCATGATGAAGATCGTCGGCTATGACATGACCAAAGCCGCGGCGCAGCAGGTGTACGACGCGGCGGGTATCGGACCCGAGGACATCGGAGTCGTCGAACTGCACGACTGCTTCACCACCAACGAAGTGCTCAGCTATGAGGCCCTCGGCCTCACCCCTGAGGGCACCGCCGAGAAGTTCATCGCCGACGGCGACAACACCTACGGCGGGCGGGTGGTCACCAACCCGTCGGGAGGTCTGCTGTCCAAAGGGCATCCGCTGGGTGCCACTGGATTGGCGCAATGCGCGGAGTTGGTGTGGCAGTTGCGCGGAACGGCAGGCGCACGGCAGGTCGACGGAGTCGGACTTGCGTTGCAACACAACATCGGGCTGGGTGGTGCAGCCGTCGTGAGCCTGTATGAGAAGGTGAGCTGAGCGTGGCCGTTGACCCAAAGGTGAACGGCACTGAGCTGCCCCCCACCGAGCTGGCCCTCGACGCCGGGCGGCTGAAGTTCTTTGCGAAGGCGATCGGTGAGACCAACCCGATCTACACCGACGAAACCGCCGCCAAGGCCGCCGGGCACCCCGCGCTTCCCGCACCGCCGACGTTTCTCTTCGCCATCGAACTCGAGCGGCCCGACCCCTTCGACTGGGTCAGCAAGCTGGGCATCGACCTGCGCTATGTGCTGCACGGCGAGCAGCGGTTCACCTATCATTCGCTGGCCTTCGCCGGGGACCTCCTGACAGCCAGGCCGAAGATCGTCGACGTCTACAGCAAAAGAGGCGGTGCGCTGGAGTTCGTGGTCAAGGACACCGCCGTCGTCCGCCAGGACGGCAGCGCGGTGGCCGATCTCAAGTCCGTGCTGGTGGTGCGGAACCCGGACGTCGCGAAATGACGGTCGAAACGTTCGTTCCCGAGGTCGACGCCGAACTGCCTCCGTTGCGCTTGGACCCGGTCACCCGGACGACGCTGGCATTGTTCGCCGGCGCGTCCGGTGACCACAACCCGATGCACATCGACCTCGACGTGGCGAAGTCGGCGGGCCTGTCGGACGTTTTCGCCCACGGCATGCTCTCGATGGCCTATCTGGCGCGCTTGCTGACCGGCTGGGTAGCGCCAGAAGCCATCAGGTCCTACGGGGTCCGGTTCTGTGCGATCACGCCGGTGCATGCCGAGCCGACCGCACGCGGACGCATCGTCTCCGTCGACATCGTCGACGGAGAACGGCGCGTCACGCTCGCGCTGTCGGTCACGCTGCCCGACGGCACCGAAACCCTCTCGGGCGACGCCGTTGTGGCGATCTGAGAACAACCAGTAGGAGCAGAAGATGGGAAATCTGAGCGGTAAGGTCGCCATCGTGACCGGCGCCGGGCGCGGTATCGGCAACTGCATTGCACTGAAGCTGGCGAGCCAGGGCGCCGCCGTCGTCGTCAACGACCTCGACAGCGGCCCTGCCGCCGAGACCGCGCGGGCGATCGAACGCATGGGCGGCAGGTCGGTTCCCGTACCGGGCAGCGTCACCGACGAGGGATTCGCCGAGACGTTCGTCGGTACCGCGGTGGACACCTTCGGTGGCCTGGACATCATCGTCAACAACGCCGGCTACACCTGGGATTCGGTCATCCAGAAGATGACCGATGAACAGTGGGACGCGGTGCTCGACGTTCACCTGAAGGCGCCGTTCCAGATCCTGCGGGCGGCCCAACCGGTGATCTCGCAACTCGTGAAATCCGCCAAGGCGGATCGCATCGCGGTGCCGTGCCGCAAGGTGGTCAACATTTCCTCGGTCGCGGGCCTGGGTGGCAACCCCGGTCAGGCCAACTATGCCGCTGCCAAAGCCGGGGTGACCGGGCTGACCAAGACCATGGCAAAGGAGTGGGGCCGCTACAACGTCACCGTGAACACCGTTGCGTTCGGGCTGATCCGGACCAGGCTCACCGATACGGCCGCGGACGGCGACGGCAGCATCGACGTCGCAGGCCGGACAATCAAGGTCGGGGTGAACCCGGACCTACTGGCCGTGATGGAACAGTCGATCCCACTGGGCCGCAGCGGCAGCCCGGAAGAGGCCGCTGGCGCGGTTTACCTGCTGTGCACACCTGAATCCGACTACGTCAGCGGGCAGACCCTGGTCTGCGCCGGCGGGTTCAACATCTGACGATGGTGCACACCGGCATTCGCGGTGGCATCGCAACCATCACATTGCAACGACCGCACCGGCTCAACGCATTGACGTGGCCGGTCATGGACGATATCCGGGCTGCGGTAAGCGATCTCACGACCAGAGATGACGTGTTCGCGTTGGTGATCACCGGCGCGGGCCGGGGATTCTCGGCCGGGCTGGACCTCATCGACCTCGACGCCGACGTCGGAGATCTGTCGGCATCGGTGCAGCATGAAATGACAGTGCGTCTGAACCCGATGTGTCAAGCCATCCTCGATGCGCCGGTGCCGGTACTGGCCGCCGTGAACGGTCCGTGCGCGGGCGGAGGCCTGGGGTTGGCCCTGCTCGCCGACATCACCATTGCCGCGCAATCCGCGTACTTCCTGGTCCCACAGGTGGATTCGCTGAGCATCGTGCCCGACGCCGGTGCGACCTGGATACTGCCCCGACTGGTCGGGCGGGCCCGGGCGCTCGCCATGTCGTTGACCGGCGGGCGAATCGATGCGCAACAGGCCGAGCGGTGGGGACTGATCTGGCGATGCGTACCCGACGCTGAGGTGCTGAACCAGGTCTACGCATTCGCCGGCAGGCTGGCGCGAAACCGCTCTGCCGTGGTGGCCACCCGCGAGCTGATCGACAACGCCCTGACATCGAGTCTGGCAGACCAGTTGCTCGCCGAAACGCGCGCCCAGTCGGTCGCCCTGCGTGAACCCGCAGCCGTCGAGAAGATCAGGCGGTTTGCGGTGAAATCGTGACTGGTAGAGGGTGCGCCGGTGCACCGGATACGATTCGGGCGCGGCGCGCCAAGGGGCGCCAGCCGGAAACGACGAGGCAGGTGAAATGTGACGGGGTCGGATCGTCCTGTGCGGGGCACCCGTCCGGCCAACCGCCGTCACCTCATCGTCGTTGCCGCCACCGACCTGTTCTACCGCAACGGGTATGCGCAGGTCTCGATGAAGGAGATCGCCGACCGGGTCGCAATCGGACCGTCGGCGCTGTATCGGCATTTCTCGAACAAAGAAGATCTGCTCTACGCCGTCGTGGCGGATGCGCTGGGTGTCGTCGATGCACTGTTGGACCGCCTGCTGGCCGATCCGACGATCGAACCCATGGCCGCGATGGCCGAGACCATGTTGGCGCACCGTCCGATCGGGGCGCTGTGGCATGCGGAGGCCCGCCACCTGTCGGATGAGGCGCGCACCGCACTGCGGCACCGGTTGCGCGATATCGGGTCGCGGCTGGCGCGCGTGCTGGCGCGTCAACGTCGCGGCGTCGATGACAAGGTCACCGACCTGCTCGCATGGTGCGTTCTGGCCGTGGCCACCAGCGTGTCGTTCCATGGCCTTGCGCTGCCGACGGATCGGTTCGTGCCGTTGATGACCGAGATGATGCGGTCGGTCGCGTGCGCAACCCTGCCCCGGCTGCGACGCACACCTGTGCAGGCCGGCGACGGTGCGGGCACCTGGTCGCCAACCCGGCGCGAAGCGATTCTCAACACGGCGATGAAGCTGTTTGCGCGCAACGGTTTCGCCAGCGTGACCGTCGAAGACATCGGGGCCAGCGTCGGCATCGCCGGACCGAGCGTCTACAACCATTTCGCCGCCAAGGAGGACATTCTCGCCGCGGCGATCACACGGGGGAGCGAACTGCTGCATGCCGATATGCGTCGACAGGTTGCGCGGGCCGCCAGCCCGCACGATGCACTGCGGCGATTACTGGCCGGCTACGCCGAGTATGTCTTCGAAACCCCTGACGCCATCGCGCTGCTGATTTCGGAGATACGTGAACTTCCGGCGCACGAACAACACCGGGCCCGCGCCGCACAGCACGAATACATCGCCGAGTGGGTGCACCTGCTGCGCCAGGTGGAGCCGGCGTGGGACCAAACCCTCTGCCGGATAAGGGTGCAGGCGGCACTTGGGGTGATCAACGACGTGGCGGCCACACCGCACCTGCGCATCTTCGCCAATATCGATGCCGCCACCATTGCTGTGAGCGCCGCGGTCCTCGGTCTGGGCTGACCACAGTCGGACCGGTTGTGCCGCAGACCAAACTATTCGAAATTTCCTGTCAGGTTGCGACTTTGGCGACTCCTGACTTTGCCGGGCTCCTATGCTCAGCGGGAAACCCTGAGCCGACGGCTGAAAGGCCACGCAATGTACCTCACCCAAGGACTGCATCGAGGGCTACAACAAACCCCCGACGCGGTGATGACCGTCTGCGGTGGGCGCGAGCAGACTTTTCGCACCGTGGCCGAGCGGGTGGCCCGATTGGCCGGCGGACTTCGTACGCTGGGCGTGCGTAGCGGGGACCGAGTCGCGATGCTGTCGATGAATTCGGATCGTTACCACGAATACCTGCTCGCGGTGCCGTGGGCCGACGCGGTGCTCGCCCCACTGAACATCCGATGGAGTGCCGGCGAGATCAGTTATGCCCTCGCCGATTCCGGCACGTCAGTGCTCATCGTCGACGAGGCGCACCGCGACATGCTTGCCCAGATCCGGGCGAACTGCGACAAGATGCCGACCGTGGTCTACACCGGTGAAGGGGCACCCGACGATGTGGTGGATTACGAGCAGCTGATTGCGAACGCGCCGGCCACACCGGACGCCCGGCGCGGGGGCGACGCGCTGGCCGGGCTCTTCTACACAGGCGGGACCACCGGAGACCCCAAGGGTGTGATGCTCTCACACGCCGCGATGGTGACCTCCTGGCTGGGTGCGGTCGCCTCCGGCTACCTGTTCGAACCGCG
This sequence comes from Mycolicibacterium holsaticum DSM 44478 = JCM 12374, assembly GCF_019645835.1. Taxonomy (NCBI): domain Bacteria; kingdom Bacillati; phylum Actinomycetota; class Actinomycetes; order Mycobacteriales; family Mycobacteriaceae; genus Mycobacterium; species Mycolicibacterium holsaticum. Next base: position 3,311,017 of record NZ_CP080998.1, on the reverse strand, counting down.
GCGCGAGACCCGCTATCTTCATGCCGCGCCGATGTTTCACCTGGCCGACCTCGCGGCGTGGGGTGCGGCCACACTGCTCGGCGGCACACACGTCATGGTGCCGCGCTTCGATCCGGCGGCGGTGTTGGAGGCCATCCAGCGCCAGGGTGTCACCGATGTGGCGCTGGTGCCGACCATGCTGCAGGCGCTGGTCGATCATCCCGACCTTCTCACCTACGACCTGTCGAGCCTGCGCGCCATTTTGTATGGCGCTTCACCGATTCCGCAGGCATTGCTCGAACGCGCCGCGATCGCACTGCCCCAGGCGTCGTTCACCCAGGCGTACGGAATGACCGAACTGGCGCCGATCGCGACGATGCTGGGACCCGAGGACCACACCAAAAAGCACCTGTTGCGTTCGGCGGGCCGTGCGGTACCCCACTGTGAGGTGCGCATCGTCGATGACACCGGCTCGGAAGTGCCGCTCGGCACGGTCGGCGAAATCGTGGTGCGAGGCGGCAATGTCATGATCGGCTACTGGAACAAACCCGACCAGACCGCCGCTGCCCTGCACGACGGGTGGATGCGCACAGGTGACGGTGGATACATGGACGACGCCGGCTATGTGTTCATCGTGGACCGCATAAAGGACATGATCGTCACCGGCGGTGAGAACGTGTACTCGGTGGAGGTGGAAGACGCCGTCGCACGTAACCCGGCAGTGGCTCAGTGCGCGGTCATCGGCGTGCCCGACGAGGATTGGGGCGAACGGGTGCACGCCGTGGTCGTGCTGCAGTCCGGCGCACGGACATCCGGCGAGGAAATCCGCGAACACGCCAAGCGTCACATCGCTGGATACAAGGCGCCGCGCAGCGTCGAATTCGTCGATGCGCTGCCCACTTCCGGGGCGGGAAAGGTGCTCAAACGTGAACTGCGCAAGCGGTATTGGTCAGAGCTTGATGTCCAGGTTCAGTAGCCGCCCGGCGGATCTGCCGGCAACATTTCGTCGCCGAATGTCGTGGTGAGCAGCAGTGCCACCTCCACATCAAGTCGCCGCGCCTCCAGCGGATGGCCCAGCAAGGCCTCGATCCGCTGTAACCGGTACAGCACGGTGTTGCGATGCATGAACAGTCGTTCGCTGGCGCGGCGGGTGTTGCCGCCCTCCTGCAAGAACACCCAGAGCGTCTCCCGTAACTGCTCGGCGGCGCTGGTTCTGGCGGCCAGTTCGCCGAGGGTCCTGGCCACGAACCGTCGGGCCTCGTCTTGATCGTCGGCGAGCAACGCGACGGTCGCGACATCGGCGTGCAACGTGACCCGCGGCGGCGCGGGCATGCGGGAGGCGACGCGGCGCGCCCGCAAGGCCTGTTCGTGGCTGATCCGGAAGCCGTCACCGCCGAGCGCGGTCTGACCGACGGCGATCAGCACGTCAGGGTGTACCAGCTTGTCCGCCCAGCCGGCGAGTCGATCGTGATCAGGTTCGCCGGCGATCCATGCCCACATGGCGCAGGTGCCCACGGGCAGCATCAGCATTCGCGATGCCCCTGCCGCGGACATGAGCGAAGTGAGGCAGACATCGAGCGCTGCGAGTTGCTGCTCAACCTCACCGTGTGAGGGCATCCACGCGATCAGGGCAGTCTGCGGGGCACGCAGGTCGTGATCGAGTTGGTGGCTGGCGTGGTCCACCGGTATCCGGTCCCCACGCAGGAGCCGCTCGACCAGTGCGGCGCGTCGCGCCGCCGTTCCCCGCAACCAGCGGTCGCGTTCCCGTTCGTAGTCGGTGACCAACTGGGTGACGACGCGGTCGAGATACACGTTCAGTTGATCGAAGCTCCGGTGGATCGCTTCGATGAAAACGTCTTGTTCGGTGAGCCGTTCGGCGAGAACGTCCATCCAGAGCCGGGAGAACAGGGTCTGACCGACCCGGTAGGACTGGATGAGTGATTCGAGGGGCAGTTGGCGACGCGCGACAGTGGAGGCGAAAGCGGTGACCTCCGGCCGGATCCCCACCTCTTCGGCCACGTTCTCCGACCGGAACACCGAAAGCATCGCGGCGACATTGCCGTACGCGCTGGCCTCGACGTCGCGCACCAGGTCGTCGTCCTCGAAGAACTCCGGCACCGACCCGGCGAGCTGCTCGCTGAGCGTCACGGCGACATCGTCTAGCCGCGCACCCAGATCATGCGCACACTCGATGATCGCATCATTGGCGGTAAGCCGATCGACCACCGAGACGATGTTACCGGGCACGGTGTGGGTGCCGGGGGGACTCCGGCGCGCGGGTCACCGTACGCGCACCAATCCTGCCGGGCGGTGTGCCGAACCGGCGGTGTCCGGGCTGAGCCGACGCGCACGGCGGCGTCCGGCGCGCATTTCGCGTCGCAATGTCTTGAGGTAGTGATTGTGATCCACTTGAACCGTGTGGCGGGTCGAGGCGACGAAGCGCTTGGCCAGCCGACGTTGATCGGCGTCGATCGCCCGTACCATCTCGTTTCGGCCTGGCAGGGCGCTGCGCCCGGACAGTAGTTCGCCGATCCATTTGCCCTGCAGTTCGGCCAGCGGCTGAATGGCGCCGAGCGGTTGGCACAACCCCACGAAGAAGACGCCGGGCCGGTCCGGATGCACCACCCGTTGATACAACGCGATCTGATTGTCCGGGGCCGAAATGTATGACTCCTCGAAGAACGGGAATGTGATCTTGTATCCGGTGGCGCACACGATCACGTCGGCTTGCACGATCGAGCCGTCGACGAACCGGACACGGTCGCCGAGAAGCTCGGCGATCTGTGGCTTCGGCTTGATTCGGCCCAGCCGCAACTCGTCCATGACGGAGGCCGACATCGTGGGGTGCGCGTCGCCGAACGCATGATCCGGTACCGGCAGCCCGTAGTCCTCGCTGCGGCCGTTGGCCAGTCGCATCAGCGCACCCAGCAGCATCCGACCGGGCTTGTGTGAGGCTGAGTTCAGCAACCAGTTCGGCGGCGCCATCCCGAAGACGTACTTGGGCATGATGTGCGCGCCGCGTCTGACTGAAAGATACGTTTCGTCGGCCATATGGGCAGCTTCGGTGGCGATGTCGACGGCACTGTTACCGATTCCGACGACCACCACCCGTTTACCGGCCAAGAATGCTGCGTCACGGTAGTCCCGGGAGTGCATCACGATGCCGTCGAACGTGCCGGGGAACATCGGCTCCGGCATCCGCCTATCCCAGTGGTGACCGTTTGCCACCAGCACGGCGCCGTAGTTCTCGGTGCTGCCGTCGGCGAGCCGCACCGTGAAGCCCCCGCCCGCGGCGGGTGAAACATTGGTGACCTCGGTCTGAAACCGAATGTGTTGGTGGATCCCGAAGTGGCGCGCATAGTCGTCGAAGTACTTGGCGAAATCCCAGTGGCTGGGGTAGGCGGGCAGATCGGCGGACATCGGGAAATCGTGGTAGCCCATATACGTCTTGGGTGCGTTGGAGCTCAGCGTGCGGTATGCGGCCGCGGTACCGCTGGCATTGTCGAAGACCCACAGGCCGCCGACGCGATCGCTTTTTTCATAACAATCGAAGTCGATCCCGGCATTCTTCAAGCCGACGCATGCGGCCAGACCTGCCGATCCGGCTCCGATGATGCAGGCGCGGGTGGCAGCCTCGACGGCGGTCATGATGCGGTCCTTTCCAAAAGCGACGACAGAAACGAGATCTGGTCGTTGACAACGGCTTCAAATGCCGGCCCACCGTCGTAGACGTCGAAATGGCCGGCGGATGGGTACTCGTGCACCGTCGCGCCAGCGCGCCCGGCGGCGGCGCGGGCGAGATCGGGTGGGGCGTTGCGGTCAGCCGCGGCGATCTGCACGAGCATCGGGCAATGGACGCGGTCGGCGTGCCGGCCCGGCCGGTATCCGGGGACCGCGAGCAGCATTCGCGCGGCGAATTCATTGCGCCACAGCGGTGCATCTGCAGCGGCGGCTAGGTACCCCGGGAGTGCGTCGGGCGTGGTGAGCATCGCGACGGTGCCCGGCGGCCCCACCGCGGGCAGCAGGACCGGTGAGCGTCCGGCGCGGGCGCCGATCGCATCACGCACCGCGGCCGCGGTGAGCCGCGCCGCCACCCTTGGGGCGATCGCCCGGCGCATCCGCAGCAGTGTCGCCAGCCCGTCGACGATCGGTGTCAGCGCGATCGCCGCGACGAGGTCACGCCGTTCGGCCGCCACCGCGAACACGTGTCCGCCCGACAGCGAGGTACCCCAGATCCCGACACCGTCGACGCGGGGCAGCGTGCGTGCCGCGGCGATGGCGGCGTGGTAGTCCCGACGTTGACCGGCCAGGTCGACGACCTGGCGTGCGCGGCCACCGGATGCGCCGAAGCCTCGGTAGTCGAAGCACAGGGCGTCCACGCCGGCACCGGCGAAGCGTTCGCCGAATCCCACCAGCCCCGCGTCCCGGGTGCCGCAGAATCCGTGTGCCATCACCACGCATGGTCGCCGGTGGGTGCCGTCGGCGGCGTAATGCCAAGCTGCGATGGTGGTTCCGTCGACGCGCAGTTGGAGTTCGGCCCGCTTCATCGCTGGGCCTGCGGGGTGTTGGCGCCCGGTGCGTCGAGGAATCGCCGGTGGGCGGTCGCGAACTCGGGGGTGTTGATACACCGCAGCTGGGCCTCGAGTTCGTCGTCGAGGGTTTCGGTCCAGGTCGGTCGGGCGGCGCGGTCGATGATGCGCTTGGCCAGCCCGTTGGCGGTGGTGGAACAGGCCAAAAGCTCGTCCGTCAGTGCCGATGTGGCGGCCTCGAGCCTGGCGGCGGGTGTGACGCGGGTGGCGATGCCGAGACGCCCGGCCCGCGTTCCGTCGATCATCGCCGAGGTGAGGATCAGCTCCTTGGCCCGCCCGGCGCCGAGAAGCGCCACCAGCCGGCCGGTGCCGCCGACGTCGGGTACCACACCCATTCGGGTTTCCGGCAGGCCCAGCGTCGCGTCCGCGGTGACCACCCGCAGGTCGCAGGCCAGAGCCAGTTCGAATCCCGCGCCGATCGCCCAGCCGTGCACGCTCGCAACGGTCGGCAACGGCAGCCGTTCGAGCCGGTCGTAGGCGGCCACGAAAGCGGTGCGAATACGTCGAAGTCCCTCCGCTGTGGCGAGTTTCGCCAGCGTGGTCGCGTCGATTCCCGAGCTGAACCCGGGACCCTCGCCGCGAACCACCACGCAGCCGATGCCGGAGGTCGATTCCAATTCGGCCACGGCTGCATCGAGACCTTCGATGAGTTCCTCGTCGAGCGCGTTGCGGCGCTCGGGGCGGTCGAGCACCAGGTGCGCGACACGACCGTCGCGCTCAATTCGGACAGGGGCCATGTGTGGAGCTAAGCGCCGTCGACGGATATCGGCCATGTCGTCCTGCACAGAGATCCCGGACCGGGTTGTGCAGCCTGCGCGAACCTGCCGGTTGGTCTTCCAAATGTGTTTTGCACCACCACAATGAGGCTGAGTCGGTATCCGATCTCGTTTCGCGCCAACCGATCCGGTCGACGAAAGGTAGGGCAGATGACAACCCGGTTTCAAGGCAAGGTGGCCTTTGTCACCGGGGCGGCCAGGGGACAGGGGCGCGCGCACGCGGTGCGGTTCGCCGAGGAAGGCGCCGACATCATCGCCGTCGACCTGTGCGCACAGCTCGACAGCGTCGACTATCCGATGGCCACCCCGGAGGACCTCGACGAGACGGTCAACCTGGTCGAAAAAACAGGACGTCGTATCGTCGCTGAACGTGCCGACGTCCGCGACGTCGAACGGCTGACAGCGGTGGTGGAAGGCGCAGTGGCCGAGTTGGGCCGGATCGACTATGTGCTGGCGAATGCGGGCATCGGACCGGTCTTCGGAGACCGATCGCGGCAACTCATCGCGTATCTGGATGCCATCGACGTGATGCTCAACGGGGTCTACTTCACCGTCGAGGCGGCGCTACCGGCGCTCCTGCGACACGGTGGCGGTGGTGCCATCGTGATCACCAGTTCGGCGGCCGGCCTCAAATCGGTCGGTCCGGGGTTTGCGACGAAAAGCCATGGCGGCGCGGGGTACACCGCGGCCAAACACGGTGTTGTAGGGCTGATGCGCTACTACGCCACCACGCTCGCCGAGCACAGCATCCGGGTCAACTCGGTGCACCCCACCGGCGTCGCCACGCCGATGATCATGAACCCCCAGGTCGAGCGATACCTTGTCGAGCACCCCGAAATGGGTGCGGCACTGGAGAATCTGCTACCCACTCCGGTGGTCGAGTGCGGTGATGTCACCGAGGCGATGGTGTACCTGTGCTCGGAGTCGGGGCGGTTCATCACCGGTGTGACCCTGCCGGTCGACGCGGGTCTGACGGTCAGGTAATCGTGGTCGCTTCGGTTAACCTAGTCGCGGTGCCGGTCCGCGCGGCGGGCGGCTTTTTCGCGCTGGCGTTGGACACCCTCGTGCTGGCCTTCCAGCGCCCGTTCGCGTGGCGGGAGTTCCTCACCCAGAGTTGGTTTGTCGCTCGGGTGTCAATGCTTCCGACGCTGATGCTGTCGATTCCGTTCACGGTGCTGACCGTGTTCACCTTCAACATCCTGTTCGTCGAATTCGGTGCGGGCGACTTCTCCGGCACCGGGGCCGCGTTCGGCGCCGTCACCCAGATCGGACCGATGGTGACCGTGCTCGTCGTCGCGGGGGCCGGTGCCACCGCGATGTGCGCCGACCTCGGAGCGCGAACCATCCGCGAAGAACTCGACGCACTGCGGGTGATGGGGGTGAACACCACCCAGGCGTTGGTGGTGCCGCGGGTGCTGGCCGCGACGCTCGTCGCGCTGCTGTTGTCTTCGTTGGTGGTATTGGTCGGCATCGCCGGCGGATTCGCTTTCTCGGTGTTCTTCCAGCACGTCACGCCGGGGGCATTCGTCGCCGGGCTCACCCTGGTGACCGGGCTCGGCGATGTCGTCGTATCGCTCATCAAGGCCGCGCTGTTCGGGCTCACCGCCGGTTTGATCGCCTGTTACAAAGGCACATCGGTCGGCGGCGGTCCCGCAGGTGTCGGCAACGCCGTCAATGAGACCGTCGTGTTCTCCTTCATCGCGCTCTTTGTGATCAACGTGGTGGTCACCGCGGTCGGGGTCAAGGTGACGATGTGACCTCTTCGGTGGTGGCGGGCACGCGTTTTCCTCGCACCGGACATCGGCTCCGGAAATGGTCCACGTCGTGGAACCGGATCGGGGAGCAGGCCGAGTTCTACGGCCGAACAGTGCGCTCGATCGTGGAGGCGTTCCGCCACTACAAGTGGGAGCTTGTCCGCCTGATCGCGCAGATGAGTTTGGGCACTGGCGCGTTGGTGGTGATCGGCGGGACGGTCGCGATCGTCGGCTTCCTGACACTGTCCACCGGCGCGCTGGTGGCGGTGCAGGGCTACAACCAGTTCGCGCAGGTCGGCGTGGAGGCCCTGACCGGTTTCGCGTCGGCATTCTTCAACGTTCGGCTGATCGCCCCGTTGACCGCGGCCATCGCGATGGCCGCCACCATCGGCGCGGGCGCCACCGCGCAACTGGGTGCGATGCGGATCAACGAAGAGATCGACGCCTTGGAGGTGATGGGGATTCGGTCGATCGCCTATCTGGCGTCCACGCGGGTGGTGGCCGGCGTGGTGGTGGTGATCCCGCTGTACTGCGTGGCGGTGTTGATGTCGTTTTTCGCGGCCCGCTTCGGTACGACCTACATCTACGGTCAGTCCACCGGCGTTTACGACCACTACTTCCGAACCTTCCTGATCCCAACGGATCTGATCTGGTCGTTCGTCCAGGCGGTTGCGACCGCGGTGGTGATCATGCTGGTGCATACCTATCACGGCTTCACCGCCTCCGGTGGGCCGGCCGGGGTAGGAGAGGCCGTCGGTAGAGCAACGCGAACGTCGTTGGTGAGCGCGGTGTTCGTGACGCTTCTGGTGACTCTGGCCGTCTACGGTCAGTCGGGCAACTTCAACTTGGCAGGTTGACGTGATCGGCAACGGAGGACGCCGGCTGCATCCGGCTTGGTGGGCCACGATCCTCGTCGGAACCATCGTCGCGGTGACGCTGCTGTCCGGTGCTTCGTTCACTCGGTCGTTCAGGTCTTACGTTCCGGTGACGCTGGTGTCCGATCGTGCCGGTCTGGTGATGGAATCGGGCGGCAAGGTGAAGTTGCGTGGCGTGCAGGTCGGCCGGGTGAAGGCGATCGATGCCGGACACGACGCAGTGAGCCTGGAACTCGAGATCGACCCAGACCAGATCAGGCACATCCCCGCCAACGCCGAGGCGCGGATCGCGGCGACCACGACGTTCGGCGCAAAGTTCGTCGACCTCATCGTCCCAGCCAACCCGAGCACAGCTCGGCTGTCCGCAGGTGACGTGGTGCGATCGCACAATGTGACGGCCGAGGTCAATACCGTCTTCGAGAACCTCGTCGGGGTGGTCCGCAGGGTCGATCCGGCAAAACTGAACGCGGTTCTCTCGGCCGTTGCCGACGGCGTGCGCGGTCGCGGCGAAGCGATGGGCCGGTCCGTCACCGACGCCGGCGAGGTACTGGCGGCGCTCAACGTCCGCAGTGCCGTGATGCAGCGGAACTGGCAGGTGCTCAAGGGGTTCAGTGACACCTACGGCGAAGCCAGCAGCGATATTCTCGAGATGCTGGCCGCGGTCAGCGTGACCAGCCGGACGATGGTCAGCCACGCCGCTGCCTTGGATGCGTTGCTGCTCAACCTCATCGGCCTAGCGCGCAGTGGCACCGCGTTGCTCGAGCCGAACAAGGACACGTTGGTGCGGGCGGTCAACGGGTTGGAACCGACCACAAACCTGGTCGCCACCTACAACCCGTCCTTGACGTGTCTTCTCGTCGGTGGGAAAGCCCTTCTGGACAGTGGGTACTACGACATCACCGGAGGTTTCAACGGCAAGTCGATCATTGTCGATGCTGCGGTGCTGCTCGGCGACGACCCGTACCGCTATCCCGACAACCTGCCGATCGTGCGGGCCAAGGGCGGCCCGGGCGGCAAGCCGGGTTGCGGTTCGCTGCCCGACGTCGCCGAGAACTTCCCGGTGCGGGCGTTGGTGACCAACACGGGTTTCGGGGCAGGTTTGGACCATCGGCCCAATCCCGGCATCGGGTTTCCGGGCTGGGCCAACTATTTCCCGGTCACCCGGCCGGTGCCGGAGCCACCCAGCATCCGGCACCCCGGCGGACCGGCACCCGGCCCCGCTGGCATGCCAGGAGGTGAACACCCGTGAGAGAAAACCTGAGCGGCGTTGCCTGGCGGCTGTCGATCTTCGTGGTCGTTGCACTATGCGGCATGTTCGCCCTGTTGACGATCTTCGCCCAGTTCCGGTTCGAGCGCGCTCAGACCTACCACGCCTTGTTCACCAACGTGACCGGGCTCAAGAGCGGCAACTTCGTGCGGATTGCCGGTGTCGAAGTCGGTAAGGTCACCAACATCTCGTTGCGCGACGACGGTCTCGTGGCGGTCTCCTTCACGGCCGAGGATTCGGTCCTGCTGACCCAGGGCAGCAGGGCCGCCGTCCGGTTCGACGACCTCATCGGTGGGCGCTACGTCGCGCTGGAGGAGGGGCCCGGCAATACCGCGAAACTACTGCCCGGCAGCACCATTCCCATCGAACGAACCGCGCCGGCGCTCGACCTCGACGCCTTGATCGGTGGCTTTCGCCCGCTGTTTCGGGCGCTGGATCCCGCTCAGGTGAACGCGTTGAGCGGTCAGCTCATCCGCGCGTTCCAGGGTGAGGGCGCAACGATCAGCTCGATACTCGGCCAGACGGCCACGCTGACGCACACCTTGGCCGACCGTGATGAACTCATCGGAGAGGTGATCGACAACCTCAACACCGTTCTGGATTCGTTTTCCGATCAGCGTACTCAATTCGCCAAGGCGGTCGGTTCGTTGACGGAGTTGGTAGCGGCGCTGGCCGATCGCAAGAAGGAGATCGGCGACTGGGTCACTTACGCCAACGCGTCCTCGGCGTCGATCGCTGACCTCCTGCACCACTCGCGTCCGCCGCTGCGCAAGGCGCTGCACGAAACCGACCGCACGGCCGGCATCGTGGTCGCCGACCACGAATACGTCGACAATCTTCTGGCGACCCTGCCCGAAACCTATCGGGTGCTGGGACGCCAAGGCATGTACGGGGATTTCTTCAGCTTCTACCTGTGTGACCTGGTGCTGAAACTCAACGGTAAGGGCGGTCAGCCGGTGTACGTCAAGCTCGCGGGACAGGCCTCGGGGAGGTGCGCGCCCCGATGAAGTCGTTTCAAGAACGGAACACGATGGTGATCGGCGTCATCGGGCTGGTGTCGACGGCCGCTGTTGCAGGTGCGGCACTCAACTATGACAGGTTGCCGGTGCTCTCCGGATCGCACACGCATGCGGCGTACTTCGCCGAGGCGGGCGGGCTCACCGAGGGTTCCGACGTTCAGGTCGCCGGTCTGGAAGTCGGTGAGGTCACCGGTGTTTCGCTGGACGGCGCCCAGGTGGTGGTCACCTTCACGGTGAACCGCGGTGTGCGGTTGGGTGATCGCAGTGAAGCGGCGGTCAAGACCAAGGCGCTGCTGGGGAACAAGATCCTGGAGGTCACCCCGCGTGGGCAGGGCCGGCTTTCCCACCCGATTCCGATCGGGCGGACCACGCCGGCGTATCAATTGCCCGACGCCCTGGGTGATCTGACCGCGACGATCAGCGGGCTGGATACCGAGCAACTGTCGCAGTCGCTAGATACGTTGGCGCACACGTTCTCCGATACCCCGCCGCAGTTGAAGGTCGCCGTTCAAGGGGTGGCCCGGTTCTCCAGAACGCTGAGCGAACGCGATGCGCGGCTCCGTGAGCTGCTGGCCAACGCCAACCGGGTGACCACAGTCTTGGCCGAACATCGCGATCAGATCGTACGGTTGGTATCCGACACCAGCGCGCTACTGGCGGAGCTGCAGGCACAGGGAGCTGCGTTGGACCATCTCTCGGCCAACGTCTCTGCGGCGAGCCGCCAGATCGGCGGGTTCATCGCGGACAACCGGGCCGCGCTGAAACCCACGCTGGACAAGTTGAACGGTGTTCTGACGCTTGTGCAGAACCGTAAAGACGAAGTGCAGCAATCGATCAAAGGCCTCAACGATTATCTGCTGGCGCTGGGGGAGACGTTGGCATCGGGCCCGTTCTTCAAGGCGTACCTGGCGAACCTGCTGCCCGGCCAGTTCATCCAGCCCTTTGTCGAAGCAGCCTTCGCCGACCTGGGGTTGGACCCCAACGTTTTGCTGCCATCCGAACGGACCGACCCCCAGACCGGCCAACCGGGCACGCCGGCGCTGCCGGTGCCTTACCCACGCACCGGCCAGGGCGGTGAGCCCCATCTGGCGCTGCCCGATGCGATCACCGGAAAGCCCGGCGACGGGCGCTATCCATACCGCGAACCGCTGCCCGCAGCACCCCGCGGCGGGCCGCCGCCGGGTCCGCCGGCGTCCGCAGCCGAAATCCCAGCGGAGCCAGGCTCATGACCAGGTTCCGGATTTCCTCGGTGCGGACCGGTCTCACCGTCGCACTGGTTGCGGTGCTGATCGGCGGGATAGCGCTGGTTTCCTCGGATCGCAGTACCGGCCGAACGCACATCGTCGGCTACTTCGACAACAGCAATGGGCTGTTCGTCGGCGACCAAGTACGCATCCTGGGCATCCCGGTCGGTCGCATCGACCGAATCGAACCGCAACCCCACCGGGCAGAAATCCACTTCTGGGTCGACAGCCGTTACCCGGTGCCCGCCGACGTGAACGCGGTGATTCTGTCACCGTCGTTGGTGACCGCGCGGGCCATCCAGCTGACCCCGGCGTACACCAAAGGTCCGACACTGCAGGATCATTCGGTGGTCCCGCAGGACCGGACCGCGGTGCCCATCGAATGGGACGACTTCCGAGACCAGCTGGAGCGGATCACCGAGATGCTGCAGCCGACCGGGCCGGGCGCGACCAGCACGCTCGGCTCCTTCATCAACACCGCCGCCGATAACCTGCGCGGGCAGGGTTCTGATATCCGGCAGGCGGTGATCCAGATGTCACAGGCGATCGCCGCGCTGGGTGATCACAGCGGCGACATCTTCAGCGCCGTGCGCAACCTTTCGTTGCTGGTGTCGGCGCTGCAGGGCAGCACCGAAGTGATGCAGCACCTCAACCAGAACCTCGACGCCGTCACCGGGCGACTGACCAGCAATCCCGGTTCGGTTGGCGCCGCGGTCAAAGATCTCAGCGAGGTGGTCGGTGAGGTCCAGACATTCGTTGCCGATAACAAGGAGACGGTGGGCGTCGCCTCGGACAAGCTGGCCGCCGTATCGCAGATCCTCACCGAAAGTCTTGACGACGTGGAGCAGGCGCTACATCTCGCTCCGACGGCCGCGCAGAACTTCATCAATATTTACCAGCCCGCGCAGGGAACTTTGACCGGCGCACTGGCCGTGGGTAACTTCGCCGATCCGATCACGTTCATTTGTGGCGGGGTGCAGGCGGCGTCGCGGCTCAGCGGTGAGCAGGCTGCCAAATTGTGCGTACAGTACCTGGCACCGATCATCAAGAACCGCCAATACAACTTCCCGCCGATCGGCATGAACCCGTTCGTCGGAACCGCCGCACGCCCCAACGAGGTCACCTACAGCGAGGACTGGCTGCGTCCCGATGCGCAGACGGCGCACAGCACAGATCCGCTGGCCGGATTGCCCGGGCTGATGGCGCCGGGGGCAGCATCGTGACGGCACACCATGGGCGGCGGCTAACCGCCACGGTGCTGGCAGTGGTGCTGTCCGCATCGATGTCAGCCTGCGGCTGGCGCGGTTTGAACACGCTACCGATGCCGGGCACCGAGGGGCACGGGCCGGGCGCGTACACGATTCAGGCACAACTGCCCGACGTCAACAACATTCAGCAGAACTCCCGTGTGCGGGTGGGTGATGTGACGGTGGGCAACGTCACCAAGATCGAGCGGCAGGGTTGGCACGCGTTGTTGACCATCAAACTCAACGGAGACGTCGACTTGCCGGCCAATTCGACGGTGACGGTCGGGCAGACCAGCCTGCTCGGATCGCTTCACATCGAACTGGCCGCGCCGAGTAGTGAGCCACCGCAGGGTCGGCTGCGTGAGGGTTCGCTGATTCCGCTGGCGTCGGGCGGCGCCTACCCATCGACCGAACAGACACTGGCGGCGGTATCACTTTTGCTCAACGGTGGTGGTATCGGCCAGATGCAGGACATCACAAAGGCTTTCAGCACTGCGCTGGCAGGTCGGGAGGACGACCTTCGCAACCTGCTGACCGAACTCGACACGTTTGTCGCCGTCGTCAACGATCAGACCGGTGACATCATCGACGCCACGGACAGCCTCAACCGTCTGGTGGGTCAGTTCGCCGACGAGAAACCGGTCGTGGACGCGGCGTTGGCCACCGTGCCGGACGCCCTGGCTGAGCTCAGCGGCGTGCGGCATCATCTCGCCGATGCGCTGGATCAGCTCGGCCGGTTGGGCGCGCTGGCCAGCGAATCAGTCGATCAGACCAAGGAGGCGCTGGTCGCTGAGCTCAAACACATTGGGTTGCTGGCTGAGTCGTTGGCCAACGCCGGGCCGGCGTTGACCCGGTCATTGAGCTTCTTCACCACCTATCCATTCGCCAAGGAAACGCTCACCAAGTGGTTTCGCGGGGATTACGCCAACCTCACCGCCGTCATCGACCTCACACTGAGCCGGATCGACTCGGCGTTGTTCACCGGCACCCGGTTCGAAGGCGATCTCACCGAGCTCGAGGTCCAGTGGGGACGCACGATCGGTCAGCTGCCCAGCCCGTACACGGCGGCCAATCCGTTGGTGGTCCCGTACCGGTTTGATCAGGGACGGTGACATGCGGCCAAATCGTCGAATTCTGATCCAGCTGGCATTTTTCGTGGTGATCACCGGAGTTGGCGGTGCCATCATGACGCTGAACTACATGCGGCTGCCCGAACTGCTGTTCGGCGCCGGACACTACCGCGTGACCGTCGAACTCCCCGTCGCGGCGGGCCTGTACAAAAACGGCAACGTCACATACCGAGGCACCGAAGTGGGCCGCGTCCACGACATCCGCCTGAGCGGTGACGCCGTGGTGGCCGAGTTGTCGTTGCAGACCGGAATCAGCATTCCCGCAGATCTCGATGCCAGCGTGCGCAGCCAGTCCGCGATCGGCGAGCAGTACGTTGCGCTTTCACCGCGGGTTGACGACGGCCCCATGTTGCAGGACGGCGATGTGATTCGGCTCGACCGCACATCGGTGCCCCCCGATATCAACGCTCTTCTGAATGCGACGAACGAGGGGCTGGAGGCGATTCCGCGCGACAACCTGCAGACCACCGTCGACGAGGCCTACATGGCGTTCGGTGGCCTGGGGCCCGAATTATCGCGGCTGATCCGGGGATCCACGACGCTGGCCACCGATGCGCGCAGCGAGTTGGACTTTCTCACCGGGCTGATCGAGGATGCGCCGCCGGTGCTCGAAACTCAGACCCGCACGGCCGGATCGGTCCGTGCCTGGGCAGCCCATCTCGCCGACATCACCGACCAAGTCCGCACCCACGACGCCGAGCTGACCCGGTTGCTCGAACGTGGCCCGGCCGGCGCGGACGAATTACGCCAGGCGGTGGACCTCGTCCAGCCCACCCTGCCGGTGCTGTTGGCGAACCTGGTCAGCGTCGGTGAGGTTGCGCTGACCTACCAGGCCAGCATCGAGCAGCTTCTGGTGCTCCTTCCGCAGAACACCGCTGTGGTGCAGGGGGCAGGCTTGGCCAACCGAGATGTGAAGGGGCCGTACAAGGGGGGATATCTGAGCTTCAATCTGAACGTCAATCTCCCGCCGGTCTGCGCCACCGGGTATCTGCCGGCGCAGCAGCGCAGGTCACCCAGTGAGACCGACTATCCGGCCCGGCCGGCCGGTGACATCTACTGCAGGATCCCGCAGGACGCCCCGTTCAACGTCCGTGGCGCACGCAACTTGCCATGCCAAACGCGGCCGGGTAAGCGGGCGCCCACAGTGCGGATGTGTGAAAGCGACGAGAACTATGTGCCCCTCAACGACGGCTTCAACTGGAAAGGCGACCCGAACGCCACGCTGTCCGGGCAGCCGATTCCGCAGCTCGCGCCGCCGGCGTCGCCGATTGCGACAGCACACTACGACCCCGAAACCGGCGCATACCGAGGCCCCGACGGGCAGTTGTTCACCCAGTCCGATCTCGGGCGGAGTGCGCAGGGCCAGACGTGGCAATCAATGCTCGTTCCGCCACAACCGAATTGAGCCCCACCCGTGCTGGGGCCATCGCCGGCCGATCACCTACGCTGGGGTCGATGACTCGACTCTCACGGCGGCGCATCCTGGTCGGCGGGCTCACGCTCGCGGCAGCGGCCGCAAGCACCCAGAAAATCGCCCTTGCCGATCCGGCACCACCGATCCAGGACCAGATCGCGGCGCTGGAACACCAGCAGGGCGCGTTGATCGGTGTGTTCGCCGTGAATTTGGCGTCCGGAAACGCGGTGGCACACCGGGCGCAGGAGCGGTTCGCGATGTGCTCGACGTTCAAGGCCTACGCGGCGGCAAGGGTGCTGCAGATGGCCGAACACGGCGAATTGTCGTTGGAGGAACGGGTGTTCGTCGACCCCGGCGACATCGTGGCCAACTCACCGGTCACCGAAGCGCGCGCCGGTGGGGAAGTGAGCCTGGCCGAACTGTGTCGGGCGGCGTTGCAGCGCAGCGACAACACCGCAGCCAACCTGCTGCTGACCAGGATCGGTGGCCCGCAGGCCATCACCGCGTTCGCACGCAGCATCGGGGATCCGCAGTCGCGGCTGGACCGCTGGGAGACCGAGTTGAACTCGGCCATACCCGGTGATCTTCGCGACACCAGCACCCCCGAAGCGCTCGGTGGCGGCTACCGCAACCTGCTCGCCGGTGACGTCCTCGCGCCGCCGCAGCGCAGCCAGCTCGAGGACTGGATGCGGGCGAACCAGACGTCGAGCATGCGCGCGGGTCTGCCGCAGGGATGGACCAGCGCGGACAAGACCGGCAGCGGCGATTACGGCAGCACCAACGATGTGGGCATCGCCTACGGCCCTGACGGGCAGCGGATTCTTCTCGCGCTGATGACCCGTTCACAGGCAAGTGATCCGAAGGCCGCCGGTCTACGTCCCCTGATCGGCGAATTGGCGAGGTTGGTCGTGCCGAGAGTGCTGGTGTAATCACCAGCGCCGCCCGACCTCCCCTCGTGGCCGGGGGCCCTCTGGTGTGCGGCTGTCCCCCCGCGCGTGTGAACGCCAGCCGCGGTGACAACGCTAGGGCAATCCACCCCGGGAGGAATCGGGCGAATCCCTATACTTCTGGCCCGCCGACCCTTATGTCAGCAAAGTCACACCCGGTTGTTATGCCTGTGACCAGCACAGATGACGGATCAGTGAGTGGCAGGCGAAGGGTGTCGGCCACTTCTTCGGAGAGCAGCGCACCGTCATGGGTGGCCAAGCCCTTGGCCAGCGCGGGATCGGCCCGGCACGCCTGCTTCCAGCCCAGGTCGGCCAGCCGCAATGCATAGGGCACGGTGGCGTTGGTCAGGGCGAAGGTCGACGTCCGCGGCAGCGCGCCGGGCATGTTGGCCACGCAATAGAACACGGTGTGGTGGACGGCGAACGTGGGGTCGTCGTGGGTGGTCGGCCGCGAGTCCTCGAAGCACCCGCCCTGGTCGATGGCGATGTCGACGAGCACCGCGCCCGGCCGCATCCGCGCGACGGTGGCGTTGGTGACGAGCTTGGGTGCCCTGGCCCCGGGCACCAGCACCGCACCGATCACCAGGTCAGCGTGGCGGACCGCGTCTTCGAGGTCGAGGGTCGAGGAGTACCGGGTCTGGACGCGGCCGCGCAATTCGGCGTCCAGCTGGCGTAACTTGTTCAGGTTGACGTCGAAAACCGTGACGTGTGCGCCCATCCCGGCCGCCACGCGCGCGGCGTTGTAGCCGGCGGTGCCCGCGCCGATCACGACGACCTCGGCGGGCGCGACCCCGGGCACACCGCCCATCAGCACGCCGCGGCCGCCGTGACTGCGCATCAGGTGATAGGCGCCGACCTGCGCGCCCATCCGGCCCGCGACCTCGCTCATCGGTGCCAGCAGCGGTAGGGCGGCCGATCCGTCCGGGCCCGCGGTCTGCACCGTTTCGTAGGCGATCGCGGTCACCCGGGACGCCAGCAGTGCGTCGGTCAGCGCCGGGGACGCCGCCAGATGCAGGTAGGCAAACAGGGTCTGGCCCCTGCACAGGCGATGGTATTCGGGTTCGATGGGCTCCTTGACCTTCAACACCAGATCCGCCGCCGCCCAGACCCGGTCCGCATCGTTGATCAACTGAGCCCCGGCACCTTCGAACTCGGCATCAGAGACAGCCGAACCCTCGCCTGCCCCGGATTGGATGATCACCTCATGGCCGCGGCGGACGAACTCGGCGACCCCGGCCGGGGTGAGGGCAACGCGAAACTCGTTGTTTTTGACCTCGGTGGGCACCCCGACGCGCATGACCGCTCCTTGATTCGCTCAGCACGGTCAATTATGAAGAAACTACGAATTGCCAGCAATAAATGTACCTAATCTTCTGTAACCTGCGTTTGTGGGTGCAGAAGATTCGAACAGGTCACCGGAGGAACGGCGTCAGCCGAAGGATCTTCGGCCCGCGAGCGTCGACGACGTCGACCGCCGGATCCTGACCGCACTGCATACCGACGCGCGGATGTCGAACAACGCGTTGGCCGAACGCGTCGGCATCGCACCGTCGACATGTCATGGCCGGGTCCGCCGCCTGCAGGAGATCGGCGTGATCCGCGGCTTCTACACCGACATCGACCCGGCATCGATCGGCCTGCCACTGCAGGCGATGATCTCGGTGAGCCTGCAATCCAGTGCCCGAGGCAAGATCCACAGCTTCATCGAGCAGATCCGGCGCATGCCGCAGGTGATGGACGTCTACTTCCTGGCGGGCGCAGACGACTTCCTCCTGCACGTCGCCGCGCGCGACATCGAGGACCTCCGATCTTTCGTGGTGCAGAACCTCAACGCCGACGCCGACGTTGCCGGTACCCAGACGTCGCTGATTTTCGAGCACCTCCGCGGCGCATCCCCGCTCTAGGCGGCCAGACGCGTTAGGGCGCAACCAGTTCCGGGTGAAATTCCGTCACCATTCGGCGCAGGCCGTCGCGCCAGTCCACCGTCGTTTGCGCGCCGGTGAGCTCGCGTAACTGCGTGATGTCCACCGGGTTGCCGCGCAGCGCCTGCTCGCTTTCTTCGAAGACCGGTGTGCGGCCGATCAGCGAACCCAGGTAGGTGCACCACTGCTGAAGGCTGACCAGTTGGTCACCGGCCCAATTCACCGTGGTCGCCGGAACCGACGCGGCCTCGAGCAGTTTCGGGATGGTGGCGATGATGTCCTCTTCGTGGATCGGGTTGTACAGCGCGGCATCTCCGGGTGGAACCGGGATCGGCATGCCCGCGAGCATCATCTCCATGTGGAAGTACGGCCAGCCACCGTGGTCGCCGTACGGCACGTTGAGCCGGGCGATGGTGGTGGGCACACCAAGCGCGCGCGCCATCGAGCGGGCGACGACCTCGGCTGCGATCTTGGAGATGGAATACGTTGGGAACAACGCCTTGTGGTTGTCGCCGAGCGCGGCCGCCTCGGTGCGCGGTTCATCGTCGGGTGGATCGTAGACCGCCGCCGAGGAGCAGTGCAGAAACGCTTCGGCGTCCGCGCAGTGCGCCATGAGCAGACCCACCGACTCCGCGTTGGCTGCCAGGTCCTTGTCCCACCTGCCGCTCTTGGCGACGGCGAAGTTGAGGACGTAGTCGAAGTCCGACGGGACGCCGGTGAAATCACCGGCGGCCAGGTTGACGGTCACGCATCGCACGCCCGCCAGTTCCAGGCGCTCACGCGCCGCGGGGTCGGTGAAGCGGGCGATGCCCCAGACCTGGTTGTCCGCCGAAAGGGCTTGGGCCACCGGCGACGCCACCTGACCGGTGACACCCGAGATCAGGATCTTGGCGTCATGCATGCGGTGATGGTAAGCGACCGCGAGGGCTTAGGGTGGCCACCCGATAAACTATCTGCATGCGAGTCGGAGTGCTGGGGGCAAAAGGCAAGGTCGGTGCCACGATGGTGCGGGCGGTACAGACCGCCGAGGACCTGACGTTCACCGCCGGTGTCGATGCCGGCGACCCGCTGAGCCAGTTGGTGGACACCGACACCGACGTGGTGATCGACTTCACCCATCCCGACGTGGTGATGGATAACCTGAAGTTCTTGATCGACAACGGTATTCATGCGGTGGTGGGCACCACCGGCTTCACCGACGAGCGGCTGGACCAGGTGCGCGCGTGGTTGGCCGACAAAGCCGACGTCGCGGTGCTCATCGCGCCGAACTTCGCGATCGGCGCGGTGCTGTCCATGCAGTTCGCCCGCCAGGCGGCCCGCTTCTTCGAATCCGTCGAGGTCATCGAACTGCACCATCCGCATAAAGCCGATGCGCCGTCGGGCACCGCGACACGGACCGCGCGGTTGATCGCTGAGGCGCGAAAAGGCTTGCCGCCCAACCCCGATGCCACCAGCACTTCGCTCGAAGGTGCGCGGGGCGCCGACGTCGACGGCGTCCCGGTGCACTCCGTGCGGCTGGCCGGGCTGGTCGCGCACCAGGAAGTGCTGTTCGGCACCCAAGGTGAGACGCTGACGATCAGGCACGACAGCATCGACCGGACGTCGTTCGTGCCCGGAGTGCTGCTGGCGGTGCGCCGGGTGGCCGACCGGCCGGGCCTGACGATAGGTATCGAGCCGCTGCTCGAACTCGAATGAGCGAGGGCGGGCGCGCCCTGCGCATCCAACTGCTGATCGGCTTCATGTGCATCGCACTGGTCGTCTACTTCCTGTTGCTCGGCCGCATCGCGATGGCGTTCATCACCACGGGGGAGACCGCCGCCGTCGGCTTGGGGCTTGCGTTGATGGTGTTTCCGATGATCGGGGCCTGGGCCATGGTCAGCACGCTGCGCGCCGGGCTCACCCATCAGCGGCTGGCGCGCATCGTCACCGAAGAAGGCATGGAGCTCGACGTCAGCTCCTTGCCGCGGATGGCTTCGGGACGGATCCAACGCGAGGCGGCCGACGCGTTGTTCGTCACGGTGCGCCAGGAACTGCAGAACGATCCGGACAACTGGCGCCGCTGGTACCGGCTGGCCCGCGCGTACGACTATGCCGGTGACCGCAGCCGCGCGCGGGAGGCGATGAAAAAGGCGGTCGAAATGGAGGCGCGTTCACCGTGAGCAAGACGCTGCTCGTCGTACATCACACGCCCTCGCCGGCCACCCGCGAACTCCTGGAGGCCGTCCTCGACGGCGCCAAGGACCCCGAGATCACCGGCGTCGACGTCGCGGTGCGGCCCGCGTTGGCCGCGACGCTGCCCGACATGCTCGACGCCGACGGCTACCTGTTCGGGACCACCGCGAACTTCGGCTACATGAGCGGCGCGCTGAAGCACTTCTTCGACACCGTCTACTACCCGAGCCTCGATCACGTCGCCGGCCGGCCCTACGGGCTGTGGGTGCACGGCAATAACGACACCACGGGCGCGGTCAACGCGGTAGAAAAGCTTGCGACCGGGCTGGCGCTGGCCAAGTCCGCCGATACGCTCGAGATCGTCGGCGGCCTCGACAGCGGCGTTCGTGAGCGCGCCTACGAGCTCGGCGGCACCTTGGCCGCCATGCTGATGGAATGACCGAGGGGACACAGTAATGCCGGGTATCGCCGAATTAGCCTTGGGCGCGGCACCTATCGCCGGCGGTGCCATGCTGGGCGTCATCGCGGGAAACCTCAAACCGCCCGACGTTCGCGAGCAGATCGTCAAGGATATCGACCTGCTCGAACGTATTCCGCCAGAGCAGGTGGAGCGCCGGGCCCGGCTACAGGCCAGCATCGATCAGCGCATCGACGACCTGATCGCGGCCGGCGAGCGCAGCCGCGAACTGCGCGAGGCCGCGATGTCGTACAAGGGCAACTGGCGCGACATCGTCGTGTTCCTCTGTGCGGTGCTGTTCACGATCGTGTGGTGGAACGTCAGCCACAGCCGGTCCAACTGGCTGGTGATGTTCATCGCGATGATCGTGCTGTCCGTGGCGGCCGGCATCTACGCGGGGCGGGGTGTGTTACGCGCACTCAGAACGTTCCTGCACAGGCAGGACGACAAAGCTCAGTAGTGGTAGGTGTCCGACGGCGCCGGAATGTGGGCCGGGTCGTCGATGTCGTCGTACTCGGGCACCTCGATGCCGTAGGCGCGGGCCAGATCAAGGATCTTGTTCGCCCTGGCGATGCGGGGCAGATCCGAGCCGTTGCGGATCTCCCCGCCGTCACGCTCGAACTCTATGAAAAACTCTTTGGCCCAGGCGATTTCATCCCCTGACGGAGAAAGTCCTTCGTTCACCATCGGGCACTGTTCGGGGGTGAGGCAGATCTTGCCGGTCATGCCGAACTCGGCTGACACCGCGGTCGCCTCACTGAGCACCAGCGCGCTGTGCCCGACGGTCGGCCCGTCGATCGCGCTCGGTAGGTGCGCGGCCTTGGCGGCGATCGTGAACCGGGACCGCGCGTAGGCCAGCGTCGTGGGTTGGTCACCGAAACCGGTGTCGCGGCGGAAGTCGCCGATCCCGAACGCCAGCCGGAACGTGCCCTTGGTGGCGGCGATCTGGGTGATGCGTTCCAGCCCGCGCGCGGTTTCGACCAGCGCGACGATCGGGACGTTGGGCAGCCGGTTGGCGGTTTCGGTGACGTGGTCGACGGATTCGACCATCGCCAGCATCACCCCGCCCACCGAGGTGCCCGACAGCATCGCCAGGTCGTCGGCCCACCACGGGGTTCCGAAGCCGTTGACGCGGACCCAGTCGGTGTTGCCCTCGGCCAGCCACCGGATCACGTTGTCGCGGGCGCTGTCCTTGTCCTTGGGCGCCACGGCGTCCTCGATGTCCAGGACGACGATGTCGGCGCGGGACCTCGCCGCGGGTGTGAACCGCTCGTACTGCGCGCCGTTGACCAGCAGCCAGCTGCGGGCCAGCACCGGGTCGATGCGGAATCCGACGTCGCTGGCGGCCGCTTGGTCAGCGGGGTCCTGGTCGTGCATCTGATAATCGTCGCGTATCGCCCGATACCCGTCGCCGCAGGGTCGGTCTGAGGCTCAATTCGGCAGCGCGGTCTCGAACAGATCCTGCAGCGCGATCCAGTGCCGCTCGGCGGCCTCGGGGTCGTACGGCGCGTTGTCGGGAACGGCGAAACCGTGGCCCGCGGGATAGAACTCGACGGTGTGGGTGACGTCGGCGGCGGTCAGCGCCTTGTCCAGCGTCTCGGCGTCGCCGCGGGTGAAGCCCTGGTCATTGCTGGCTCCGGCGACGTACACGGTGGCCTCGATCCGGTCGGCGAGCAGGTGCGGGCTGGTGGGCTCGTCGGTGACCAGGCCGCTGGCGTGAAACGACCCCGCCGCGGCGACCCGGTCGGGCACCCGGCCGGCCACGATGATCGAGGTGCGTCCACCCATGCAGTAACCGCAGACGCCGAACGCGTCGCCCTTGACCTCGGGGCGGGCGGCCAGAAAGTCGAAGAACGCGGCCGCGTCGGCGGCCATCATGTCCGGGGTGACGCTCGAGATCATCCGGAACAGCCGCGAGCGTTGCTTGGCGTCGGTGAAGGCCGTGGACATGTCGAACGGCTCCCAGTCGCCGTGCCGGTAGTACACGTCGGGCAGCAACACCGCATGGCCGAACCCGGCCAGCCGGGCCGCCATGTCCTGGAAGGTGTCGCGCACACCGCCGGCGTCGACGTACATGACCACGCCCGTCCACGGGCCGCTGCCGTTGGGCGTGTGCAGTGTGGCGGGGCAGGTGCCGTCAGCGGTGGTGATGGTCGTGGAGATACTCGGCATGGCTTCCGTTCTACTCGTTGGTTTCGGACTAGGCTGGCGGACGTGCCGATCGCTACACCCTACGAGGATCTTCTGCGCCTGGTGCTCGAAGAGGGCACACCGAAATCCGACCGCACCGGCACCGGCACCCGCAGCGTGTTCGGCCATCAGATGCGCTATGACCTGGCGGCCGGTTTTCCGTTGATCACCACCAAGAAGGTGCACACCAAATCGATCATCTACGAGCTGCTGTGGTTTTTGCGCGGCGACTCCAACGTCGGATGGCTGAGAGAGCACGGCGTCACGATCTGGGATGAATGGGCAAGTGACTCAGGTGATCTCGGCCCGGTCTACGGCGTGCAGTGGCGGTCGTGGCCGACCCCGTCAGGTGAGCACATCGACCAGATCAGCGCCGCGCTCGACCTGCTCAAGACCGACCCGGATTCGCGTCGCATCATCGTCTCGGCGTGGAATGTCGGGGAGATCGCGCAGATGGCGCTGCCGCCGTGTCACGCGTTCTTCCAGTTCTACGTCGCCGACGGGCGGTTGAGCTGCCAGCTCTACCAGCGCAGCGCCGACCTGTTCCTCGGCGTGCCGTTCAACATCGCCAGCTACGCGCTGCTCACCCACATGATGGCCGCGCAGGCCGGGCTGGACGTCGGCGAGTTCATCTGGACCGGCGGCGACTGCCACATCTACGACAACCACGTCGAGCAGGTCACCCAACAGCTCAGCCGGGATCCGCGGCCGTACCCGGAACTCGTTCTGGCGCCGCGTGATTCGATCTTCGACTACACCTACGAGGACGTCGCGATCCTCAACTACGATCCGCATCCGGCGATCAAGGCCCCGGTTGCGGTATGAGGCCTGCTTGCAGGGCCGAATCGTGGGCTTGAACGTCGGGTTGATCTGGGCCCAGTCGACCTCCGGTGTCATCGGCCGCGACGGCGGCATCCCGTGGCGACTACCCGAGGATCAGGCCAGGTTCAAGGAGATCACCATGGGTCACACCGTGGTGATGGGGCGGTTGACCTGGGAGTCGCTGCCGCCCAAGGTGCGTCCGCTGCCGGGGCGGCGCAACGTCGTCCTCACCCGTCGCACCGACTATGTGGCCGACGGCGCCGACGTGGTGGCCGGGCTCGACGATGCGCTCACCGACGAGACGACCTGGGTGATCGGCGGCGCAGCGGTGTATGCGGCCGCGCTGCCGGCCGCGACGCGCGCCGAGGTCACCGAAGTGGACATCGAGCTGCCGCGCCGCGACGGGGACGCGGTGGCGCCGGTCCTCGACGAAGCGTGGATCGGCGGAGCCGGAGAGTGGCTGACCAGTAGTTCGGGGCTGCGCTACCGGTTCTACAGCTACCACCGCGGGTAACCGTCGGCGACGCTGTCGGTGGGCTGCGACAGGATGGGGTGGTGGCGACCAGACTCACGGCTGCACAGGCCCGGCGCATCGCCGTCGCGGCGCAGGGCCTCGCCGAACCCAAGCCACGGGGCCCGGTCAACCGCACCCATCTGCGTCGGCTGATCTCCCGGATCCAGGTGCTGCAGCTGGACTCGGTGTCGGTGGCGGTGCGGGCGCACTACGCGCCGGTGTTCAGCCGGCTCGGACCCTATGACCGCGGTGTGCTCGACGCGGCGGCGTGGAGCCACACGGCGCGCTCGCCGCGGCTGCTCGTCGAGTACTGGGCGCACGAGGCCGCGCTGATGGCCATCGACGACTGGCCGCTGTTGCGGTGGCGCATGCGCGAGTACACCCACGGGCGGTGGGGCACGCACATCGTCAAGAAGAACCCGCGGCTGGCGGAGAAGATCCTGGCGGCGGTCGAGGAGCTCGGGCCGTCGACGGCCGGGCAGATCGAGGCGCACCTGGGCGCCGAGCAGCGCGGCCGCAAGGGTCCCTGGTGGGACCGCAGCGACACCAAATGGGTGACCGAGGCGCTGTTCGCGTCCGGGCAGTTGACCACGGCCACCCGGGTGGGCTTCGCCCGCCACTACGACCTCACCGACCGGGTGCTGCCCGCGGAGGTGGTCGGCCGCGAGGTGGCCGACGACGCCGCGCTACGGCAGCTGACGTTGCGCGCGGCAGGTGCGCTGGGGGTGGCGACCGAGGCCGACATCCGCGACTATTTCCGGCTCTCGCCGCGGCAGTCCAAGCCGGCGGTCGCCGAACTGGTCGCCGACGGCGAACTGGAGGCCGTCGAGGTGGACGGCTGGCAGGCGCCGGGGTATCTGCGGGCGGGTCAGAAGGTGCCGCGGCGCGACCGGGGCACCGCGCTGCTGTGCCCGTTCGACCCGTTGATCTTCTTCCGGCCGCGCGTCGAGCGGCTCTTCGGCGGGTTCCGCTACCGCATCGAGATCTACACGCCGGCGGCCAAGCGCCAGTACGGGTACTACGTGTGGCCGTTTCTGCTCGACGGCATGTTGGTCGGCCGCGTCGACCTGAAGGCCGACCGGGCCAACGGCGCGCTGCATGTCGTCGGCGCCTTCACCGAGCCGGAGCAGACGCCGGAACGGATCGCCGGGCCGCTCGCGCAGGAGCTGCGCACGATGGCGTCGTGGCTGAACCTGTCGCAGGTCACCGTGGGGACCAACGGCGAGCTGGCGCGGCCGCTCGCCGCGGCCCTGCGGTGAGCCTCAGACGCAGTCAGCGCAGATGGTCTGGTTGCCGGACCGCAGCGCGAGCCGGCTCTGGTGCTGCACCAAAAAGCAGCTCGAGCAGGTGAACTCGTCGGCCTGCTTGGGCACCACCCGGACGGTCAGCTCCTCACCGGACAGGTCGGCACCGGGCAGCTCGATCGAGTCGACCGCGTCACCATCGTCGACGTCGAGCACTGCGACATCGACCTGCTCGCGCCGGCGCGCGGCGATTTCCTGAACCGACTCGTCGGCGACGTCGTCGGTGTCTTTGACGCGAGGCGCGTCGTAATCGGTGGACATCAGTCACACTCCCTATCGCTATTGCGAACAGTGCTTGGTTAACACCTGCCGGGATCCGCTTTGTTCCCTCTCCGCGGCCAACGCAAACCCGACCTTGACGAACCGCTGCCCGAGCAGGTCAGATCGGCCGCGTTAGGGTGAGCCCGTGGCCGAGACCACGCCGCTGCGCGTGCAACTGATCGCCAGGACGGAGTTCTTGGCGCCGCCCGACGTGCCATGGAGCACCGACGCCGAGGGCGGGCCCGCCCTGGTGGAGTTCGCCGGACGGGCCTGTTACCAGAGCTGGTCGAAACCGAATCCGCGCACCGCGACCAACGCCGCCTACCTGCGACACATCATCGATGTCGGGCATTTCTCGGTGCTCGAGCACGCGTCGGTGTCGTTCTACGTCACCGGCATCTCCCGGTCGTGCACCCACGAGCTGACCCGGCACCGGCACTTCTCGTTCTCGCAGCTGTCCCAGCGCTACGTGCCCGAACACGACGCGCAGGTGGTGGTGCCGCCCGGGATGGAGGACGACGCCGAGTTACGGGAGATCTTCACCAGCGCCGCCGACGCCAGCCGTGCGGCCTATGTGGAGCTGCTGGCCAAGCTCGAGGCGAAATTCCTGGGCGACGAGCCCGGAGACAGCCTGGGGGTGCTGCGGCGCAAGCAGGCCCGCCAGGCGGCGCGCTCGGTGTTGCCGAACGCCACCGAGACGCGCATCGTCGTCACCGGGAACTACCGCGCCTGGCGGCATTTCATCGCGGCGCGGGCCAGCGAGCACGCCGACGTGGAAATCCGCCGGCTCGCCGTGGAATGCCTGCGCCAGTTGGTGGACGTGGCACCGCAGGTGTTCGCCGATTTCGAGATCATCAAGCTGGCGGATGGGACAGAGGTGGCGACCTCGCCGCTAGCCACGGAGGCGTAGCCGGAGCTGGCCAGACCTAGCCACGGAGGCGTAGCCGGAGCTGGCCAGACCCAGCCACGGAGGCGTAGCCGGAGCTGGCCAGACCCAGCCACGGAGGCGTAGCCGGAGCTGGCCAGACCCAGCCACGGAGGCGTAGCCGGAACTGGGCGAGCTATCGGCCGAAGTCTGGGGCCGAGCGAGTATCTTTAGTGCCGTGAGCACCAGCGCATTCGACGTCACCGCCCAGGTGGGCACCGTGCTGACCGCGATGGTGACTCCGTTCAAGCCCGACGGCTCCCTGGACACCGACACCGCGGCGCGGCTGGCGACCCGTCTGATCGACGCCGGCTGTGACGGGCTGGTGCTGTCCGGAACCACCGGGGAGTCGCCGACGACCACCGACGACGAGAAGGTCGCGCTGGTGCGCGCGGTGGTGGAGGCGGTCGGTGACCGGGCCCGGATCATCGCCGGCGTGGGCACCTATGACACCGCGCACAGTGTGCGGCTGGCCAAGGCGTGTGCCGCGGCGGGGGCACACGGGCTGCTGGTGGTGACCCCGTACTACTCCCGCCCGCCGCAGGCGGGGCTGGTCGCGCACTTCACCGCGGTGGCCGACGCGACACCGCTGCCGGTGGTGCTCTACGACATCCCGCCGCGCTCGATCGTGCCGATCACCTGGGACACGCTGCGCATACTGGCCGAACATCCCAACATCATCGCGGTCAAGGACGCCAAGGGTGATCTGCACGGCGGCGCGCAGATCATGGCGGAGACCGGGCTCGCGTACTACTCCGGCGACGACGCGCTGAACCTGCCGTGGCTGGCGATGGGCGCGGTCGGCTTCATCAGCGTGTGGGGCCACATGGCGGCCAGCCAACTGCGGGATATGTTGACCGCGTTCACTTCCGGGGATGTGGCCACGGCACGCAAGATCACCGTGACCCTCGGACCGCTGAACGGCGCCCAGACCCGGCTCGGCGGGGTGACGCTGGCCAAGGCGGCGCTGCGGCTGCTGGGGTTTGACGCAGGCGACCCGCGGCTGCCGCAGATGCCGGCCACCGCCGCGCAACTCGAGGAGCTGGCCGCCGACATGCGGGCCGCTGCGGTGTTGCGGTAGTGAACGAAGAACTCAAGCCACCGGGCCCGTTGGCCCCGGGTGCCCTGCGGGTCACCGCACTCGGCGGGATCAGCGAAATCGGCCGCAACATGACGGTTTTCGAGCATCTGGGCCGGCTGCTGATCGTCGACTGCGGGGTGCTGTTTCCGACCCATGACGAACCCGGCGTCGACCTGATCCTGCCCGACCTGCGCATCATCGAGAACCGGCTCGACGAGGTGGAGGCGCTGGTCTTGACCCATGCGCACGAAGACCACATCGGCGCGATCCCGTTCCTTCTCAAGCTGCGCCCCGACATTCCGGTCGTCGGATCCAAGTTCACCCTGGCGCTGGTCGCCGAGAAGTGCCGGGAGCACCGCATCAAGCCGGTGCTCGTCGAGGTCGACGCGGCGCAGAGCTCGACCCACGGGGTATTCGAATGCGAGTACTTCGCGGTCAACCACTCGATCCCCGGCTGCCTGGCCATCGCTATTCACACCGGCGCGGGCACCGTGCTGCACACCGGCGACATCAAGCTCGACCAGTCTCCGCCTGACGGCAAACCCACCGACCTGCCCGGGATGTCGCGGCTGGGCGATTCCGGCGTGGATCTGTTCCTGTGTGATTCCACCAACGCCGAACTGCCCGGCGTCGGCCCGTCGGAAAGTGAGATCGGGCCGAACATGCACCGGCTGATCCGCAGTGCTCAGGGGCGTGTCATCGTGGCCTGCTTCGCCTCGAATGTCGGTCGGGTGCAACAGATCATCGACGCTTCCGTCGCGCTCGGGCGCAAGGTGTCGTTCGTCGGCCGCTCGATGGTGCGCAATATGGGCATCGCCAGGGAACTCGGTTACCTCACGCTCGCCAACGACGACGACATCATCGACATCGGGGCAGCCGAGATGATGCCGCCCGAGCGGGTGGTGCTCGTCACCACCGGAACACAGGGCGAGCCGATGGCGGCCCTGTCACGGATGTCGCGCGGTGAGCACCGCAGCATCACGCTGACCTCGGGTGACCTCATCATCATGTCGTCCTCGCAGATACCGGGTAACGAGGAAGCGATCTTCGGCGTACTCGATGCGCTGGCCAAGATCGGTGCGCGGGTCGTGACCAATGCGCATGTCCGCGTGCATGTTTCCGGCCACGCGTACTCCGGCGAACTGTTGTTCCTCTACAACGGCGTGCGCCCGCGCAACGTCATGCCGGTGCACGGCACGTGGCGGATGATGCGCGCGAACGCGGCACTGGCGGCGCGCACCGGAGTGCCCGACGACCACATCGTGCTGGCCGAGAACGGTGTCAGCGTCGACCTGGTGGCCGGCCGGGCGTCGATCGCCGGCGCGGTGCCGACCGGCAAGATGTTCGTCGACGGGTTGATCACCGGCGACGTCGGCGAAACCGTGGTCGGTGAACGGCTCACGCTGTCTTCGGGTTTCATCGCGGTGACGGTGGTGGTGCGGCGCGGCACCGGGCGGGCGGCCGCCCCGGCGCATCTGCACTCGCGGGGATTCTCCGAGGACCCCAAGTCGCTGGAGCCTGCCACGCGCAAGGTCGAGGAGGCGTTGGAAGCCCTTGCCGCCGAGAACGTCACCGACGTCACGCGCATCGCGCAGGCGGTGCGTCGGGCGATCGGCAAGTGGGTGGGGGAGACCTACCGTCGTCAGCCGATGATCGTGCCGACCATCATCGAGATCTAGCCGCTCGGCGATGCGCGGCAGGCGATCTCAGCGCTTGTTGACCGAGCCGGCATCCACCGGCAGCGCGACCCCGGTGACGTAACGCGCCGAATCCGACACCAGCCACGCGACCGCGTCGGCGATGTCCTCGGGCTGTAACACCTGCACCGGCAACGCATTTCCCATGTCCTGGGGTGTCTTCTCGGCGATGCTGCCCAACCACTGCCGGGTGGCCTCGTTGTTGATCATCGGGGTGTCCACGCCGCAGGGATGCACAGAGTTGACCCGGATGCTGTGCTGGGCAAGGAGGTTGGCGTAGATGCGCATCAACCCGACGATGCCGTGTTTGGCCGCGACGTAACCGATCGCGCCGGGATCGTCGCTGCCGACGCCGACCAGTCCGGCCACCGAACTGGTGAGCACGATCGAACCGCCCTCACCCTGTTGCACCAACGTCGGGATCGCGACCTCCGCGGTGTGATGCACTCCGGTGAGGTTGACGTCGACGACGTCGCGCCAGCCGTCGGCGCCGGACTGCATCGGTGCGATGCCGGCGTTGGCGATCACGATGTCCAGCCGTCCCAGCTCGTCGACCCCGGCCTGCAGCGCGGCGCCCAGCGCGGCCTGATCGCGGACGTCGGCCTGACGCGCCACGATTCGCGCGCCGGTGTCTTCGACGAGCTTGACCGTCACGGCGAGGTCGTCAGGGCTGGCAAGGGGATAGGGCACCGAGGCGATCTGGGCGCAGATGTCGACCGCGATGATGTCGGCCCCCTCGGAAGCCAGCTTGATCGCCTCCGCGCGGCCCTGTCCCCTGGCGGCGCCGGTGATGAAGGCGACCTTGCCGTCGAGGGCACCCATCAGCTGCGCAGCTGGCCCTTGCTCGGATCACCGGCCACCACCGGTTGCAGCATCTTGATGTCGGGCGCGCCGTCCAGGTGCTCGCCGACCGCGCCGAACAGCGCGGCGACCGCGGGTGCGGCACTGTGCGCCTGCAGGGCATCGGCATCGGCCCACTGTTCGACGAACACGAACGTCCCGTCGGCCTCATGCAGCGAATACAGTTCGCAGCCGGGTTCCTGATGCACCGCCTCGACGGCCTTCCTGCACGCATCGCGCACGGTGTCGACGGACTCCGGCTTGGCGGTCATGGTTGCGACGACGACGATCGGCATGGGCGATGAACTCCTCGATGAGTGCCTGCTGGACGAGTGCACAGCCTACTGCCCGCCGTTTCGAGGGCGTTCTCAGATATCCACCCAGATGGTGAACGCGGCCACGGCCACCGCCAGCACCGCGAGCCCGACGGTGTCGACCGTCGGCAACCCGGTGGTTTCGGTGCGGCTGACCCGGACTTCGCGGGCGATGAGGAACAACGGGAACGTCACGCTGATCGCGACCAGGAATCCGCCGAGGATGTAGAGCCACACGAACCGCACGCCGTGCTTGCGGGCCTCGACGACCATGAGGATCGCCGCGGCCAGCAGAAACAGCGCAATGTCGGCGGTGATCGACCTCGACGCCGGGTTGGCCCTGGTGTCCTCCCAGAACACGCGCAGCAGGTCGGCTCCGTGGCCGGAGTAGGCCAGGTTCTGGCTCCAGGTCGCCACCAGGGCGGCGACCGCAATAACGGCATACGCAGCGCAAAGGACCTTGCTGGAGGTAGGCATAGCTGCCCGGACATCGCTGGCGGTCATGGTTCGGCACGGTATGCCTGCTCGGCGCCGAAGTGATACCTTTCTGTGACCAGTGTGGCAGATGTTGTTTCTGGTGCTAATGCGACTAGGCTTGCAGGCATGGCTAGTAAGACCGTCGCGCGTTCTGGCACCCGTTCGACCAGGTCGAAGGCCGGGTCCCGGGGCGGCTCGCGCTCGGCGCCGCGCCGCAGACCGGCGCCGCGCCGGACGGCGTCGCCGATCTCGACGGCCGGCGCCACGGTCGGTCGCGGCGTGCGGGCCGGGTGGCTGATGCTGGCCAAGGGCGCCGGCACGACGGCCCGTTCGGTCGGTCGGGCCCGTGACCTCGAGCCCGGCCACCGCCGCGACGGGATCGCGCTGGCCCTGCTGGGCATCGCGGTGGTGATCCTCGCGAGCTCCTGGTTCGATGCGGCCCGACCCGTCGGGGAGTGGATCGACACCTTCCTGCGGGTGCTCATCGGCTCGGCGGTGGTGTTGCTGCCGGTGGTCCTCGTCGGGCTGGCGGTGCTGCTGATGCGCACCGAGCCGGATCCCGACGCCCGGCCCCGACTGGTGCTCGGTGCGACGATGATCGTGCTGCCCGCGCTTGGCCTGTGGCACCTGTGGGCAGGTTCGCCCGCCGACCCCGCCGCCCGCCAGCACGCGGCCGGGTTCTTCGGGTTCGCGATCGGCGGGCCGCTCTCAGACGGGCTCACCGTGTGGATCGCCGCGCCGCTGCTGTTCATGGGTGTGCTGTTCGGTGTCCTGCTGGTCACCGGGACCACGATCCGCGAGGTGCCCTCGACATTGCAGATGATGTTCTCCACGCGGGGACTGCGCGGTGAGTACCTCGACGAGTACGACGACGACGACGAGGACACCGACGTCGCTGCGCAGCCCGAAGATTTCTCCGACGGCTACTACGACGACCCCGGACACCGCGACGACGGCGCCCAGGCGTGGCCGACCGGCACGCCGATGGACAACTACCCGATCGACGACGACGCTCCGACCGTTCCCGAGCCGGCCGCCCGCTCACGCAAGAAGAAGCCCGCCAAGAAGCAGGCGCTGTCACTGGACCGGGTGGTCGAGGGTCCCTACACGCTGCCACCGCTGGACCTGTTGATCGTCGGGGATCCGCCCAAGCGGCGCAGCGCGGCCAACGACCGGATGGTGGACGCGATCAACGAGGTGTTACAGCAGTTCAAGGTGAACGCCTCGGTCACCGGGTGCACCCGCGGCCCGACCGTGACCCGCTACGAGGTCGAGTTGGGCCCGGGCGTCAAGGTCGAGAAGATCACGGCGCTGCACCGCAACATCGCCTACGCGGTCGCCACCGAGAGCGTGCGGATGCTGGCGCCGATACCCGGCAAGTCGGCGGTGGGCATCGAGGTGCCCAATACCGACCGGGAGATGGTGCGCCTCGCCGACGTGCTGACCGATCCGTCCACCCGTGGCGACCATCATCCGTTGGTGATCGGGCTCGGCAAAGACATTGAGGGCGAGTACATTTCGGCTAACCTCGCGAAGATGCCGCACCTGCTGGTGGCCGGTTCGACCGGTTCGGGTAAGTCGAGCTTCGTCAACTCGATGCTGATTTCGCTGCTGGCGCGCGCCACGCCCGAAGAGGTCAGGATGATCCTGATCGACCCCAAGATGGTGGAACTCACCCCGTACGAGGGCATTCCGCACCTGATCACGCCGATCATCACGCAGCCGAAGAAGGCCGCCGCGGCGCTGGCGTGGCTGGTCGAGGAGATGGAGCAGCGCTACCAGGACATGCAGGCCTCCCGGGTGCGCCACATCGACGACTTCAACAAGAAGGTGCGGTCCGGCGAGATCACCGCCCCGTTGGGCAGCCAGCGCGAGTACAAGCCCTACCCGTACGTGGTGGCGATCGTCGACGAGTTGGCGGACCTGATGATGACCGCTCCGCGCGATGTGGAAGACGCCATCGTGCGCATCACGCAGAAAGCCCGTGCGGCGGGCATCCACCTGGTGCTGGCCACCCAACGGCCGTCGGTCGACGTGGTCACCGGCCTGATCAAGACCAACGTGCCGTCGCGGTTGGCGTTCGCGACGTCGTCGTTGACCGACAGCCGGGTGATCCTCGACCAGCAGGGCGCCGAGAAGTTGATCGGGATGGGCGACGGCCTGTTCTTGCCGATGGGCGCCAACAAGCCGATCCGGCTGCAGGGCGCGTTCATCACCGACGAGGAGATCCACGCCGTCGTCGAGGCCACCAAGGCCCAGGCCGAGCCCGAATACACCGAGGGTGTCACCAGCGCGAAGACCACCAGCGAACGCACCGACGTCGACCCCGACATCGGCGGCGATATGGACGTCTTCCTGCAGGCCGTCGAGCTGGTGGTGTCCAGCCAGTTCGGCTCGACGTCGATGTTGCAGCGCAAGCTGCGCGTCGGCTTCGCCAAGGCGGGCCGGTTGATGGATCTGATGGAGACCCGCAACATCGTGGGCCCCAGCGAAGGCTCCAAGGCCCGTGAGGTGCTGGTCAAGCCCGACGAGCTGGCGGCCACGCTGGCCTCGATCCGGGGCACAGACACCGGAGACGACGAGGACGACGAGTGATTTGTGTGCGTCTACGCGCGCTCAGCGCAACAAAACGCACACAAATCGCCTAGAGCGTCAACAGCATGCGCGTGTTGCCCAGGATGTTGGGCTTGACGTAGGACAGGTCGAGGAACTCCGCGACGCCGGTGTCATAGGAGCGGCACATCTCCTCGTAGACCTCCGCGGTGACCGGGGTGCCGTCGATCTCGGCGAAGCCGTGCTTGCTGAAGAACTCCACTTCGAAGGTGAGCACGAAGATGCGCTCCAGGCGCAGCTCCCTGGCCACCTCCAGCAGCTGGTCGACGATCGCGTGGCCGATGCCGCGGCTTTTGACCTTGGGATGTACCGCCACGGTGCGCACCTCGCCGAGATCGGACCACAGCACGTGAAGCGCTCCGCAGCCGATCAGCTCGCCGCCCAGTTCGGCCACCCAAAACTCCTGGACCGCCTCGTAGAGCGTCACCAGGTTCTTCTCCAGCAAGATCTTGCCGGCGTAGATGTCCACCAACCCTTTTATCGCGGGCACGTCCGACGTCCGGGCCCGCCGCACGACGACCCGATCGGAATCTGCGCTCACACTGGGAGAGTATCGGTTTGAGCAACCGATATTCTGTGGCGGTGCCGGGCCAACCTCATACTGATCCGCTGGTTCCGCGCGCCCGGGTCGCCAACATCGCAAACGTGCTCACCGGCGTGCGCATGGCGTTGGTCCCGGTCTTCCTGGTGGTGCTGTTTGTCGGTGACGGCCATGAAACCTTCTGGCGGATAGCCGCATTCGTGGTGTTCACCGTCGCGGTGATCACCGACCGCTTCGACGGCGCGTTGGCGCGCAGCTACGGCATGGTCACCGAGTTCGGCACCCTGGCCGACCCGATCGCCGACAAGGCGCTGATCGGCGCCGCGCTGATCGGGCTGTCGATGCTGGGGGATCTGCCGTGGTGGATCACCGTGGTGATCCTGGTGCGTGAGGTCGGGATCACGGTGCTGCGGTTCGCCGTGCTGCGCCACGGCGTGATCCCCGCCAGCCGCGGCGGCAAGCTGAAGACGTTCGTGCAGGGGGTGGCGATCGGGCTGTTCATCCTGCCCCTTTCCGGCGGCTGGCTGGCCGGGGCGTGGGTGGTGATGTGGGCGGCGGTGGTGTTGACGGTGGTCACCGGCTTCGACTACGTCATCTCCGCGGTCAGGGATTCCCGCGCGCGGCCCTGAAATCTGACAGTTGATCTGCGTCATCGGGAACCATCCCGGCGGTGCATAGCGTTGCTTAGGGAGAACCCCCCGCGACTCGAGTTGGTTAGGAGAGCACGATGACGGCATTGCTGCGCGAGGTGATCGGCGACGTGCTGCGTCGTGCCCGTATTGAGCAGGGTCGCACGCTGCGCGAAGTGTCGGACTCCGCCCGCGTGAGCCTGGGCTACCTGTCCGAGGTGGAGCGCGGCCGCAAGGAAGCCTCCAGTGAACTGCTCAACGCCATCTGCGGTGCCCTGGACATCCCGTTGTCCCGGGTGCTCTCGGATGCCGGCGAGGAGATGGAACGCGAAGAACTCGCCGCGTTCACCGGTGCGGGTGCGGCCAACATCGACGCCAGCACCAAAGTCGTCATTCCCCAGGTCGTGTCGATGGCGGTGGCCTGAGCCGGTTCTGGGTGTGGTGATCGGTGCTGACCCGATAGATTGGGCAGCACGGTGACCCGGGGCGCCGAGTCCGAGAAAACCACAGACACGAAGGCGGAATGATTCATGGCCAATCCGTTCGTCAAGGCGTGGCGCTACCTGATGGCGCTGTTCAGCTCCAAGGTCGACGAGTACGCCGATCCGAAGGTGCAGATTCAGCAGGCCATCGAGGAGGCCCAGCGGCAGCACCAGGCGTTGACCCAGCAGGCTGCGCAGGTCATCGGTAACCAACGGCAGCTGGAGATGCGGCTCAATCGCCAGCTCGCCGATATCGAGAAGCTGCAGGTGAACGTGCGGCAGGCGCTGACGCTGGCCGATCAGGCCACCGCGGCCGGTGACGCCGCCAAGGCCACCGAATACAACAACGCCGCCGAGGCGTTCGCCGCACAGCTGGTGACCGCCGAACAGAGCGTCGAGGACCTCAAGGGCCTGCACGACCAGGCCCTGCAGGCGGCCGGGCAGGCCAAGAAGGCCGTCGAGCAGAACGCGATGATGCTGCAGCAGAAGATCGGCGAACGCACCAAGCTGCTGTCGCAGCTCGAGCAGGCCAAGATGCAGGAGCAGGTGAGCGCGTCGCTGCAGTCGATGAGCGAGCTCGCCGCGCCGGGTGCCACCCCGAGCCTCGACGAGGTGCGGCAGAAGATCGAACGCCGCTACGCCAACGCCATGGGTTCGGCCGAGCTGGCGCAGAACTCGGTGCAGGGCCGGATGCTCGAGGTGCAGCAGGCCAGCGTGCAGATGGCCGGCCATTCCCGGCTGGAGCAGATCCGGGCCTCGATGCGCGGTGAGCAACTGCCGGCCGGTGGCACGGCGACGCCCGCGCCGGCGCAGCCCGCCGGCGATCAGGTGACGCCGGAAAACCCGTTGTCTCAATAACGTTTAGTAAGCACAGTCGTAGGAAGCACAGTGAACGCACGCGCGAGTCGGCCGGAGGCCTGGCGGTCGTTGATGCAGCGCGGCGTCGACACCGCCGCCGAGTGGTCTGACGTGCTGGCCGAAAAGCTCAACGCCGCATCCGATCCGCGCGCCAAACTGCTGCGCAAGCGGCGCTGGGCGTTGCGTCTGACGGTGTTCTTCACCGTGTCGTGTGTGTTCTGGATCGGCGTCACCGGGCTGCTGGCCTCGTGGAGCACCCCGGTGTGGGCGCTGTTCATCCCGGCGCCCATCGCCGCGGGCGCGGCGTTCCTGGCGACGCTGAGCTTCCTGCGGTATCGGTGGCTGCGACGCGAGCCGTTGCCGCCGCGGCGATCTCGCGGGGCGCGTCGGCTGCCGCCGTGGGGTTCGGCGGCCCGGCAGCCGATGGCCGCGTTGGCCGCCTCCGAGCGCGGGCTGTTCTCGCTGCTCGGTGTCATGGAGCGCGGGCGGATGCTGCCGCCTGACGAACTGCGCGAACTGAGCACCGCGGCCGATCAGACCGCCGCGACGATGGCGGCCACCGCCACCGAGGTGGTGTCGATGGAGCGGGCCGTTCGGGCGGCGCCGCAGTCACGTGCGCACCTGGCTCCCACCATCGGCGCGTACACCGCGCAACTGCACCACGGGTCGCGGCAGTACGACGAAATGGTCAACGCCGCAGCGCAATTGGTCTCCGCGGTGAACGCCGGACCGATGTCGAGCTCACCGATGTCCCAACAGCGGTACCGCGACGAACTGTCCAATGCCACCGACCGGCTGCTGGGCTGGGCGCAGGCGTTCGACGAGTTGGGCCAGCTGCGCGGCGCTTAGCCGCTCAGATGTCGTGTGAACTCGGCGGGCCCGAGCGTGGGCCGTAGCGTTCGATGTACGCCTGGTGCAGGTGCGCCTTTTTCTGGCGGGGGATTTCGTCGACCAGGCTGGGGTCCAGGCCGTGCTTGGCCAGCATGTGACGGCGCCACACCTTGTTGAGGGCGTGCGAGAAATAGACGAACGGGATGAGGATCGGCAACGTCATCGACAAGTGCACGACCAACGTCGTCGGGATCAACCAGAACGGCGCCATCACCAGGAACGCGGGAATGAAGACGCGGACCATCATCCGGATCGTCGCGCCCTCGCCCGCCAGGTCGTTTCGCACCCATTCGCGCATCGAGTCGGGCAGCCGACGACCGTAGCTGTACCCGATGTACTCCCAGAGGTTGGGTCGGGTTCGGGGGGTTGTGGTAGTCATATCGACCACCGATGCTACTCCCGGCGATCTACATTCTCGGACGCAGCGAGGGGAACACCGTGGCGATCAGACCGCGCACCGTGCCCTTGAGGAAGTCCAGCGTGTCGAAGTAATCGCGCCACAAGGTGATGCGCCCGCCGTGCACCTCGAAGGCGCCGCACACCCAGAACTGAATGCGGATCGGGCCGAACACCAACGCGTCGGTGCGCTCGGTCAGCACGGCGTTGCCTTCTGCGGCGATGCGGTGGATCTTCACCTCGAAGCCCAGCCGGCCTTGGCCGCGGCGCATCAAGCCGACGATGCGCTCCCGGCCGCGGATGGTGGGATATCCGACGTTCTGCCACTCGATCCCGTCGGCGAGCAACCTGTCAACGGAGTCGAAGTCCTCGTCCTGCAGCGCGTAGAGGAAGGTCTCCACCGCGCGCACGTTGTCGAGGTCAGTTCTCAGTGCGGCAGCCTGGTCGGTCATGCTCGCCAGCCTAGTGCGCAGGCCCTGTGGCAGGGTAGGCCAATGCGCGTCGCGGTGGTGGCCGGACCCGATCCCGGGCACGCATTTCCGGCGATCGCGCTGTGCCTTCGTTTTTTGGATAGCGGGGATTCGCCGACGCTGTTGACCGGCAAAGAATGGCTGGACACCGCGCGGGCCGCCGGGGTGGACGCCGTCCAACTGCTCGGGCTTGACCCCACCGACCTCGACGACGACGCCGACGCCGGCGCGAAGATCAACCGGCGCGCGGCCCGGATGGCCGTACAGAACGCGCCGCAGGTGCGCGCGCTGGCCCCGGATCTGGTGGTGTCGGACGTGATCACGGTCGCCGGCGGCTTCTGCGCCGAACTGCTGGACCTGCCGTGGATCGAGCTGAACCCGCACCCGCTGTACCGGCCGTCGAAGGGGCTGCCGCCGGTGGGCAGCGGGCTGGCGCCGGGGGTCGGCGTGCGCGGCCGGCTGCGCGACACGGTGATGCGCGCGCTGAGCGCCCGGTCGTGGCGCGAAGGGCTGCGGCAGCGGGCGGCGGCGCGCGCCGACATTGGTCTGCCCACATCGGATCCGGGGCCACTGCGTCGGCTCATCGCCACCCTGCCTGCGTTGGAGGTGCCCCGTCCCGACTGGCCTGCCGAAGCGGTGCTGGTGGGGCCACTGCACTTCGAGCCGACGTCCTCGGTGTTGAGGGTTCCGCCCGGTTCGGGTCCGGTGGTGGTGGTCGCACCGTCGACCGCGACGACTGGCACCCGCGGTGTGGCGGAGGTGGCGCTGGAGGCGTTGCGGCCGGGGGAGGCGCTGCCGCAGGGCGCGCGGCTGGTGGTGTCGCGACTGGGCGGACCCGACGTTCCGGTGCCTCCGTGGGCGGTCGTGGGTCTGGG
The DNA here is from genome assembly GCF_019645835.1 of Mycolicibacterium holsaticum DSM 44478 = JCM 12374. Classification (NCBI taxonomy): domain Bacteria; kingdom Bacillati; phylum Actinomycetota; class Actinomycetes; order Mycobacteriales; family Mycobacteriaceae; genus Mycobacterium; species Mycolicibacterium holsaticum. Next base: position 3,272,045 of record NZ_CP080998.1, on the reverse strand, counting down.
CCGCCAGGACGAGTTGCTGGCCCGTGCTGACCTGGTGATCTGCGGCGGCGGGCACGGCATGGTGGCCAAAGCGCTGCTGGCCGGGGTGCCACTGGTGGTGGTGCCCGGCGGTGGTGACCAGTGGGAGATCGCCAATCGTGTTGTGCGACAAGGCAGTGCACAGCTGGTGCGGCCGCTGACCGCGGATGCGTTGGCCTCGGCGGTCGGCGAGGTGTTGTCATCGCCGCGCTATCGGGAAGCCGCGCGCAGAGCCGGCGCCTCGGTGGCCGACGTCGACGATCCGGTACAGGTGTGCCATAACGCGCTCACGTAGATTGGATCCGTGCGGTTGACCGAATTTCACGAACTCGTCGAGCAACAGTTCGGCCCCGTTCGGGGCGCGTCGATCATCGTCGACCACGTGCTGAGCGGGCTGGGCAGTCGCACCTCGGTACAGGCCATCGAGGCCGGTGTCGACCCGCGCGACGTCTGGCGCGCACTGTGCGCGGACTTCGACGTCCCGCGTGATCAGTGGTGAGCTGTGTTACCCGCTGCATCGTTCAGGGCTAGCGTTTCCGCTCGCCGCGGCCAGTGCCGGGCGTATCGCCCGGCGACGGAGCCTTCTAGTCGGCATCGGTGACGGGCTTCACCGCGCCACCGGTCCGTTCCGCGCCCCCGTCTTCGCTGCCGGCCGGCTTTGCCGAGCTTTGACGCCCCTCGTACGGCGGTACTGCCGACTCGACGTCGCGTGGCGGTTCGTTGGTGAAGCTCGTTTCGAAGTCCGGCCTTTCGTCACTTCCGTATGCGGGAACGGACTCGTCACCCTGGTATTCACCCGACGGGCGATCCGCAGGTCCTCCCGATGGCACGTCCGAACCGGTGTCTCGCGATCCCTTTTCTTCCGGCTCTGTCATGACTATCACTCCTCACCCTTGCCGCATGGGCTGCGGCGACGCTCTCGACGGGTTCTCGCTATCCGCGGCGGCCGAGCACCAGCGCTGTTTCCCGGTGCAACCGGCCGAAGTTGTAGTAAGCGGCGCAGGCGCCCTCGGCAGACACCATGCAGGTACCGATCGGGGTCTCCGGTGTGCACGCGGTGCCGAATACCTTGCATTCCCACGGCTTGATCACCCCCTTGAGGACCTCGCCGCACTGGCACGCCTTGGGGTCGGCGACCCGCACGCCGGGCATCTCGAACGTAGCCTCGGCGTCGAACTCCGCGTAGTCGCGGTGAACCTTGAGCGCGCTCTGCGAGATGAACCCCAGACCTCGCCATTCGAAATGTGGACGCAGTTCGAACGTCTCGGCCATCAGCTTCAACGCCTGAGTGTTGCCTTCGGGACGTACCACCCGGGTGTACTGGTTTTCCACCTCACAACGTCCCTGCCGGATCTGCGCCAGCAGCATGTGCACCGACGCGAGGATGTCGAGCGGCTCGAATCCGGCCACCACCATCGGCTTGCCGTACACGTCGGGTACGAAGCGATACGGGCGCAGGCCCACCACCGTCGATACGTGTCCGGGCCCGAGAAACCCCGACAGTCGCAGATCGGGCGATTCGAGGATGGCCTTGATCGGCGGAACGATGGTGACGTGGTTGCAGAACACGCTGAAGTTCTTCACGCCTAACGCACGTGCGCGCACCAACGTCACGGCGGTCGACGGCGCGGTGGTTTCGAACCCGACGGCGAAGAACACCACGCGCCGGCCAGGATTGTCGACGGCCAGCTTGAGCGCGTCGAGTGGGGAGTAGACGAACCGTACGTCGGCGCCGCGCGCCTTGGCCGCGATGAGGGTGCCGTTGGACCCCGGTACGCGCATCATGTCGCCGAACGTCGTGAAGATGATGCCGGGCTGTTCGGCCAGCCACATCGCGTCATCGATCCGGCCCATCGGGATGACACACACCGGGCATCCCGGTCCGTGCACCAGTTCGACGGACTGGGGCAGCAGGTGCTCGATGCCGTGCCGGTAGATGGTGTGGGTGTGGCCGCCGCACACCTCCATGAACTTGAAGTCGTCGCCGCCGGCAAGCTCGGTGATCGACTTGACCAGGGCGCGTGCCGCCGCCGGGTCTCGGAATTCGTCGACAAACCTCATATCAAGCCTCCCAAGTGATTTCAGACGAAGTGAAAGCTTCCATTTCGGTCACGTAGTCGGCGCCCATCTTCTGCACCTGGTCGAGAGTCATCGCAGCCTCGCGTTTGTCGATCTTGGCCATCGCGAACCCGACGTGTACCAGCACCCAGTCACCGACGCGCAAGTTGTCGTCGGCCAGCAGCCGCACGCTGATGTTGCGGCGCACGCCGTTGACGTCGACCTTGGCCAGGGACTGCTCGGCGTCGACGATGTCGACCACCTGACCGGGAATGCCCAGACACATCAGCTTCTCCCTCCGGTTGTCTGTTCAGCAGATTCGCGGCAGCGGGTCGCCGACGAGCATGTCGACGATCCGGCTGCCGCCGAAAGATGTTCGCAGCGCCACGATTCCGGGCGGCTCGGGCACGATCTCGCCGACGACGGCCGCCGCGGCCCCCTGCGGGTGTGCGCGTAACGCGGCGACGGCCGCCTCGGCTTCCCGCGCGGGTACGACGGCGACGAACTTGCCCTCGTTGGCCACGTACAGCGGGTCGATGCCGAGCATGTCGCACGCGCCGAGCACCAGCGGCGCAACGGGAATCCGGTCCTCGTCGAGGATCAGCGCGAACGGGCGGTCCTTGACAAGTTCGTTGACCACCGTGCCGACGCCGCCGCGGGTGGCGTCGCGCATCCACCGCGTCGACGGTGCCGCCGCCAACAGGATCTCCACCAGTTCGTGCACGGGCGCGGTGTCAGAGGCGATGTCGGCGTCGATGGCCAGATCGCCGCGCGCCAGCATGACCGCCATGCCGTGTTCACCGATGGTTCCCGAAAGCAGCACGCTGTCACCGGGTTGCACAAGCTCACGGGAAAGCCTTCTGTCCGCCGGAATCACACCGACACCGGTCGTGCACACGTAGACGCCGTCCGCGGCGCCCTTGCCGACCACCTTGGTGTCGCCGGTGACGATCTGCACACCGGCCGCCGCCGCCGCTTCGCTCATGTCGGCGACGATGTCGCGCAGTTCGGCAATCGCAAAACCCTCTTCGATGACGAAGGCCGCGGACAGCCACTGCGGCCGCGCGCCCGACACCGCGAGGTCGTTGATGGTGCCATGCACCGCGACGTGACCGATGGAGCCACCCGGAAAGCGTCGCGGCGACACGACATACGAATCGGTGGAGAACGCCAGCCGCTCACCGGAGGCGGTACGCAGGGTGGCGGCGTCACCGAGCTGTTCGAGTTCGTCATTGCGGAACGCCTCGAGGAACACCGCGTCGACGAGCGCCGCCGACGACTTGCCGCCCGCGCCGTGCGCGAGCGTCACCACGTCGTCGAGCAGGCGCGGTCGGCGCTGCCGTTGTCTGTCGATGCGTTCGAGCGCCCGGTCCTCGCGCTCGGCGGCACTCATTGCGCTGTTGACGGTGCCGGTCATCGTGTGTGCGCTCCATTGCGGGGACGGGCCAAGTGTTCTTGGGCGACGGACCAGAGCCGGTAACCGAGCATGGCCTGGCTTTCCTGGATGCGGTGGATGCTCTGTGAATGGACGGTGAAGCAGTAGTCCAGATCCTCTGCGCCGGCCATCCGCCCGCCGTCGTGGCCGGAAAACCCGATCGTCAGCAGACCGCGCTGCTCGGCCTCGGTGATGGCCGTCATCAGGTCCTCCGAATTGCCCGAGGTCGACAATGCGATCCCGATGTCCTGCTCGCGGGCGTGGGCGATGATCTGGCGCTTGAAGATCAGCTCGAACCCGACATCGTTGCCCAGCGCGGTGACCACGGCGTTGTCGGCGGCCAGGGACCACGCCGCCACCGGACGCCCCCGGGCCGGCCGGCTGAACAGCGATGCCAGCGTCGCGGCGTCGGTGGAGCTGCCACCGTTTCCGAAGGTGTACAGCCGCCCGCCGCGACGAAATCGGTCGGCCATCTCGGTGCCTGCCGCGGTCAGTGCACCGTCGTATTCGGCCAGCGATTCGCCTTGCAGCCGCGCGCTTTCGGCGGCCTTACCGCGCGCCGAGGTGCTCAGGTCCTCCAGAAGACTGGCGGCGTCGGTCTCTTCGGATTCGATGAATGGATACAGGAAGCCGGTACTTTCAGGCTCGGTCATCGGGTCACCTCCTGACCGACGTGGTCGAGGCGCGAGATGGCCGCGCCGGCGTGGATGAGTACAAGGTCGTTGGCCGCGACGCCACCGAGCAGCGTGACGTCCACCCATTGCTCGCCCTCGGCCGTGCGCACGAGCGCTTGATCGGTCTCGGCTGTGGGTTCGAGCAGCACCTCGGCCACCAAACCCTGGTCGCTGCAGGTGATGCAGACGTCGTCGGTGCAGTCGGCGGATTTCAGCAGCCCGGAATGTTCGAAGCAGACGTGGGTGAGCTCCCAGAGCAGGTGATACATCAACACGAACGTCCCGGTGGCCGGCAGCATCGGATCGTCTGAGTCGATCCACAGGATGTGGTTGGCACCACCGGCTTTCGGACGCGGGCCAGAGCCGATCCACAGGGTCAGCACGCCCCACGCCCGGGCGCGGCGCATCGCGTCGACGACGGCCGGTTCGTCCGCGGACGCGACCGCGATCAGCAGATCGCCGGGTCGGCTGGCCACCCGGGCCTGTGCCACCGGATCGGGTTCGACGAGGGCGACCGACGGCAGCGCCCGCTTGCCCATGATCACCGGATGTACGAACTCGACGGCAACGTGGTGAGCGTGCGGTTCCCACTGCGGCGAGATGACCCAGAGCGTGGCGCCGTGGTGGAAGCGCCGGGCCATGTCCAGTGCGGCCGCCGCCAGATCAGCAGACAGTTCGGTATCGATGTAAGACCCACCCGGTCGTGCGGTGACGATCATGGGTGAACTCCTTGGTCGGCAAGCGAATTGACAAGTTGCAGCGTTGCGCGGGTCGCGGCCTCGAGTGCGGCACAGTCGGTGTCGGTGAGTGTTGCGCACACCCAGTCCCAGTGCGCCGAGACGACGGTCCCCGGCATCGGTGCAGGCACCAGCGACACGTCACCCTTCGCCCAGTGCAGGGTCTCGGTCTGCAGTGTACCGAGCACCAGGCTGCCGTCGTGGAACTGCAGTGGGTGCGATGAGATCACCGCGCACTGATCGTCGACGGATTCGACGGTGCCCCAGCGGATGCGACAGCTCTGCATGACGCGCACCGCGGTGGCCGCGTCACGGCTGACGAAGCGTACCCACGGATAGACCGCAAAGACGTGGAAGCTGTGATGCGCCAACACGTCGGAGCTGGGGGAGACCTCGTCGAGCAGGCCGGTGAGCTGGCCCGTGAACGCCGAACGCAGCCGGGCGAGCAGGTCGGCTGGATCCACCTTGTACAGCGCCGGACCGCCGACCCAGTAGCTGTCGACCACCTCCTCGTCAAGCGCATCGCAGCCGACGGCTTCGGAGATGGCTCGCAAATACGGCCAGGCCCCGTCGAACTCCGCGGCGTGCGAGCCGAGCCCGGACGTACCGCCACCGTCTGCCGGACCGCAATAGCCCAGTTCGTTCGGTGGGTAGGCATACCGACCGAAGAGTGTCTGGCCCGCCGTCAACCCAGTCATCCCGAATTTCCCACCAGCAACTGGCCCAGCGCGATGCCACCGTCGTTCGGCGGCACCCGCTGATGGGTGATGACCTCGAAGCCCTTGGCTTGCAGTCCCGTTAGCGCAAGCGTCAGCAGCATCGCGTTCTGGAACACCCCGCCCGACAGCGCCACCGTTGAAGACGTCTCCCGTTCAGCACACGCGATCCGCACGATCACCTCCGCGACGGCACGATGGAACCGGGCGCCGATGATTCCGTCCGCTACCCCGGCACGTCGGTCGGCAACCACCGCCCGAAGGACCGGCGCCGGATCGACCACGCCGTCATGCGTGGCGAACACGTAAGCGCCCGTGCCGCCGCCGTCGCCACGGGACAGGCCCTCCAGCTCGATCGCCGCCTGCGCCTCGTAGGCGACCACCTGGCGCACCCCGGCCAGCGCCGACACTGCGTCGAACAGGCGACCGAAGCTCGACGTGGGGACGCAGCCGAAGCCCGTTTCGAGATGGCGGGCCAGCACTTTTCGTTCGTCGGGCGGACAGGCGGCGACGGGCGCTAAATCGGCATCCCACGCGATACCCGCGGCCCACAGGTGCGTGAGCGCCATTCGGTATGGGCGCAGCACGCTGACGTCGCCGCCGGCCAACGGGACGTACTTCAGGTGGGCCAGGCGTTGAAAGCCTTTGTAGCCGGTGAGCAGGACCTCACCACCCCATACCGCGCCGTCGGTGCCGTACCCCGTTCCGTCGAACGCGAAGCCGAGCACCTGTGCGGAGTCGTCCAGGCCGTGTTCGGCCATCACTGCGGCGATATGCGCGTGGTGGTGTTGGACCGTGCGGACCGGCCGGTGCGCGGCGTTGCGGTTGGCCCACTGCGTCGACCGGTACAGCGGGTGGGCGTCGGCGACCAACACCTGTGGTGTGACCGCGGTGAGCGCCTGCAGGTGCTGCTGGGCGGAGTCGAAGGCGGACAACGTTGCCAAATCGTCCATGTCGCCGATGTGCTGACTGAGCCACGCGTATTTGCCGTCGGCGACCGCCATCGTGTTCTTCAGGTCGGCGCCGACGGCCAGGGTCGGAGGTACCGGAACGGGCAATGCGATTGGCAGCGGCGCATATCCGCGCGAGCGCCGGATCGGAACCTCGCGGCCGGCCACCGCGCGTAGAACGGAGTCGTCGCAGGGCGCCAGGATCGCGCGGTCGTGCATCAGCCAACCGTCGGCGAGATGCGAAAGCCGGTCGAGCGCATCGTCGTCGGCGAAACAGATCGGCTCGCCGGCCAGGTTCCCGGAGGTCATCACCAGCACTGCCGGCCCCGGCGCGTCGCCGGGCAACCCGAACAACAACGGGTGCAACGGTGCGTAGGCGAGCAGCACGCCCAGATCCGGATTGTGTGGTGCGACAGCGTCGGCCACGGGCGCTTCGGTCCGTCGCGGCATCAGCACGATCGGGCGCTGGGGACCCGACAGCATCCGCGCCGACGCGTCGTCCACCTCAGCGATGTACCGGGCGGTGGCCAGATCGGGCACCATGACGGCAAACGGTTTGTCGCCGCGACGTTTTCGTAACCGAAGCTCGGCGACGGCGCCGGCGTTTCCCGCGTCGCAGGCGAGGTGGTAGCCGCCGATGCCCTTGACTGCCAGCACGCCGCCGTCACGCAGCAATTCCCGGGCCGCCCGCAGCCCGGCTTCACCGCTTGACAGCCGGCCGGATCCGTCTCGATAGGTCAGCGTGGGTCCGCAGTTCGGACAGCAGATCGGTTGGGCGTGGAACCTGCGGTCGCCGGGATCGTGGTATGCGCGGGCACATTCCGGGCACATCTCGAACGCGGCCATCGTGGTGGACGCGCGGTCGTACGGCAGCGCGCCGATGATCGTGAAGCGGGGGCCGCAGTTCGTGCAGTTGATGAACGCGTGCCGGTAGCGCCGGTCGGCGGGGTCGGCCTGTTCGGCGGCGCACTGCGCGCACATGGCGACATCGGGTGAGGTCAGGGTGCGGCCGCCATCGGTGCGCGACGTGTCGGCGATGACGAATCCGGTACCGCCGACGAGCGGGATCGGCCGGGTTTCAACGGATTCGATCACCGCCAGCGGCGGAGGCCGGTCGCGCAGCCGTCCCAGGAAGTCCTCGACGTCACCGGCGTCGCCCTCGACTTCGATGACGGCCCCGGAACTGTCGTTGCGCACACAGCCGGTGAGGCTCAGTGCCGCCGCGCACGAGTACACGAACGGCCGAAGGCCCACCCCCTGCACCACCCCGTGCACGTCGACACGCAGCCGGACCCTGCTGGTCATCGCGGATCCTCGACGTCGTGACCCCTGCCCATCAACTCCAGCCCCGACATCGCCGCGTCGGCACCGGCCTTGTCGGTCTTCTCGACGACGAAGCCCATGTGGATGATCACCCAGTCCCCGGCGCCGAAGGTTTCCTCCGGGAGCATTCCGACGTTGACTTTGCGCTGCTCGCCTGCCACGTCGACGAGGGCGAGTTGATCGCCGTAGCCGTCCAGCATGTGCACGACCTGCCCCGGTATTCCCAGGCACATGGGTTCAGCCTCCCCTCACCACGGACCGCGCGCAGAGCTCGGCGACGGCGTCGACGACGGCCTGCACCGCACCGGCAACGGCCGCCTCGACGACCTCGGACAGGCCGATGCCCTCGTCGACGTTGGCTGCCTCGCAACCGATCACCACGGTGTCGGGCGGGGCGCCGCCCAGCGCGGTGAGGCTGGCGAACACCGCTTGCGGATCCATCGCGTGTGCGTCCAGACCCGAATCGGCGGTGAGGGCGTCATGATCCGCCGTGAAGACGTGCAACGTGCCCGGGGAGCCCCGGTTCGGGACGGCGTCGACGAGCACCAGTGCCTCGTACCCGTCCAGCAGGTCATACGCCAGATGCACGCCGCGGATCCCGTAGTCCACGACCCGAACCCCCGGCGCTGCGAGCGCCTCGGGGACGCGGCGGATCACCTCGGAGCCGAACCCGTCGTCGCCGAGGAAGATGTTGCCGATCCCGGCGACCAGAATTCCGCGGTGTGTCGGCACCCGACTACATCTGCCGGATCTTGAGGTAGCGCTTCGCATCCGGGATCGACCTCAGGCCGAGCACTGCCGCTCCGAGCACGACGGCGGCGGCAACACCGACGGCGACCCAACCCACTACTTCCATTTCGAACTCCCTTCCAGCGGTTCGACTTCATCGGGGGCGAAGTACAGATAACGGCCGTACCACTCGTGCATGTCGGCAGCCGGATCGTCCTCCAGCACGACACCGATGTGCTGGTCGCCGTCGACGTCCTCGTGCACGGTCGTGACGCGCGCGATCTTGCCGACGTAGAACAGGTCCTGTGCGTCGGCCCGGCGCGTCGGCCGAAGTCTGACCCGGCTACCCCGCGCCACCGGTGCTCCGTTGACCAGGATGGCATCCCGCTCGGGCCGTACCGCATTGTCCGCCTGTGGATCCCACCAGTCGACACCCGCGGGCACCTCGGGAACCAAATCTGCGTGCGGATCACGCAGCACACCGTGCAGGTCGAGCATCGCCTCGGGTGACATCGAGTCACAGCGGTCGATGATCCGGGCGGCCAGCGGGTCGGTGGCGCGGGCCTGCGCCTTTTCGTCCTCGGTCATCGTCATAACCCGAAGAGTGAGGATCTCGTCGATCTCGGTGGAGTCGTAGAGCGCACCATTGCTCTGTTCGGCGATCTGCGGGTGGTCGTAGAGGATGATCGGCGATGCCAACACCAAGGTGTGATCGCCTGGGCGGCCGGCCAGTACGGGAAAGCATCGATGCTGCCGACACCGTGCCACGGCACCGGCGGCCGTGTCCGGTGGCTCCAGCAGCGACACGAACTCGCCGTCGGTGACTTCGATGAGCAGGTGGGTGCCGATCAGCGAGGTGGCGATCGCGTCGTCCTTATCGGTGGCGGGTGATCCGGTGTTGCGTACCTCGAATGTGAGCCGCAGCAGGTCGTCGTCGGGCTCCGCGAATATCGAGAGCAGACCGTGCAACTGCTGCCGGGTGCGGACCAGCCTGCCGCCGTCAACGATTTCCACGTCGCGACCGGCAGGCACCGAGATGTCGATCGTGCGGGGCAGGCTCGGAGCGGGGAAGCGGTCGACGGCGACCTCGCGCTCGACGGCCTCGTCCCAGCTCAGCCACGTCTGAGTGCCTGCAGTGAGTTCCTCGACCGGTTCGAATCGGCCGCCACCCAGATCGCGTTCGGTGCCGCGGTGTTGCAGTTGCAGGAAGCGGGCCACCCCCGATATCCACGGGACGCCCTGCGGGTTCACCAGGACCTGTGCGCGAAGTGAGCCGTCCTCACCGATGTCCGCGTCCGCGGCACCCGACGGCCCGAGCACGCCGAACTGCCAGCGCGACTGGTTTTTTCGCGAACTGGCTCGATACGGGTAGAGCAGGTAGCCCTCGTAGAGCACGGCGTCGGCGACGGCACGGGCGCGGTCCCCGTTGACGGTCATGGGAGCTCCCCGGCCGCGGGCACCGTCAGCAGCGACGTGATCGCGTCGTCGAATCCGAGCAGGCCGCGCGCGTTGCGGTATGCGCTCAGCGCGTCGATGGTCTCACGGTCGAGCCGTAGCCAGTCGGTGTTCGGAAAGTGCTGCCGGATCAGGTCACGCCACACGGTCACCGGCATGTCGTAGCGTTCGTCGCGGTCCCAGGGCACCTGTTGGACGGCGAAGCCGCGACTGCCTGCGGTGAAAAGGGTTCCGCTGAACAAGAACTGCAGCGGAATGGCGCCGTCGCGCAGCGCGTGTAGGTACTTGGCGGCTGCCACCTCGAAGTCATACGTGCACTCGAGGGAAAGCTCGATGTGGGTGCCGCCGGTGAAGCTGGGCACCATCGCGGTGGCGTGCTGCCACAGGAAGGAGTGCTGCGTGGCGGCCCAGCGCTCCCGCGGTCCGAACAGATCCATCAGACCGGCAGCCTCATCGTCGGTATACGCCCTGCGCGACGGTTCGATGCGGACCTGACATTTCAGTGCGATTGCATGCACCGGCTCCTCGGCGACCGAGGCGATGCCGATGCGCGCCATCAGAATCGGCGTTACCGCGTAGGGTTCCGGTGCGACGTCGAGGACGGCGAACGTGACGTCATTCATGCCGGGTCCACGATTCTGCCGCGGGCATCGAGCATTTCGAAGAACTCGTTGATGTAAGTGCGGACGTCTTGTCCGCCGTCGAAGCCGCGCCACATCATGCGCAGCCGGCCGACGAACTCGTAGCAGGCGTCGATCGGCAACAGATACGCCAGCGGGCGGCTGCTTTCGTCGTCGGGCACACGGATGAGAAGCGCCTCGGTGTCGTCGACGAGTGTGTCCACCCGAGGGTCGCTGGTGCGAATGTCGTCCCACGCCTGCAGATCGAGTTCAGATTCGGTGGCCCCCGCCGGCCCGGGGTAGAACGCGACCGTGCGGTCCAGCGCCGAGTTGTGGAAGAAGAACGCCAGCCCAACGGGGATCTGCAGAACATCCCACCCAAGGCGGTCGAGCCCGAAATCCCCGAATGTCAGGTAGCGGTCCGGAACAGCCCGGTAACGCAGATCGGCATGGGTATCGGTGAACAGCAGATAGCAGCCGCGGCAGACACACATCAACTGGCGGCCGTCGAGATTGACCACATGTTGGTGTTCGTCGGCGATGACCTCCGAGCACATCTCGCACCGCTCGCCCGCCGGTTGCGGCACCGCTCGGTTGGCGCGGATGCGCGCCAATACGTCTGTGACATTGCCGATACCGTCCATCTACGCCACCTCTTGCGGGATGGCCATCGCCAACACACCGTCGCGTACCAGTACGGGAATCGGCTCGAGGCGGCCGTCTCCGCCGAGCCCGGCGCCGGCGCGGACGACGTCGAAACCGGCGCCGCAGCTCGGGCACCGCAGCACCACGCCACTCAGCTGTGCGCCGGCCAATGTGGCTGTGCAATGCGGACATCGATCACGGTAGGCATAAACGTTCCCGCCCAGCCGACAGACCAGTACCGTCGCGCCCATCACTCGGAACCCACCGATTTCGCCGTCTGACAGTTCGGCCAGCTCGGGAACCGGCTGCCACGCGGTCGGCTGGTGCAGGCGGCTCATCAACGCTTCGGCGGGAATGACACGCCGGCTGGAGTCCTCCTCGGAGGCAACGACTTCGATTGATTCGACTTCGGGCGCGGCCGCTCGCACTGCGTCCTCCACCGCCAACTCCAACGTGTCCGAAGATGAGGGACAACTCTTGCAACTACCCTGGAACTGGAGGCGAACCGTGTAGCCGCCGAGGCCGTCGTCGACACCGAGCAGCGCGACGTCGCCGCCGTGCGAACCCAGGTAGGGCCGCACGCTGTCCAAGGCTTGCGCCACCCGGCGCTCGACAGCGTGCGGGTGTAACCCGTGCACCAACAACAGGCTGGCGACCAGGTCGTCGGCCGCCAACCGGCCGGCAACTTCCGGCTGTGCGGCACTCACCACGGCCATCATCCGTTCGAGCGCCGCCCCGTAGAGGTCGGTGACCTCACGGACCAACTGCTCGGCGCGTTCCCGCGCAACCGCACCGCCCGAAGACGACGCTTGGAGCAAGGTTTGAATCCGATCGCCCGCCGTGCGCCACTGCGCGTCGTCCTGGATTTCGTCCGGGTCTGGCAGTGTCGGCGGGGCCATTTTCTATTCCCCGGTGACGGACTGGGTGGGGGAGTGTAGGAGGTCCAGGCTCTTCCCCTTGCCCAGGTACATGTGCACGCCGCACGGCAGACACGGGTCGAAACTGCGGACCGTGCGCATGATGTCGATGCCCTTGAAGTGCTCCCTGCCGTTCTCCTCGAAGATGGGCTGGCCCTGCACCGCATCCTCATACGGTCCTGGGGTGCCGTAGGCGTCGCGGGGGCTGGCGTTCCACGGGGTGGGCGGATAGGGGTGGTAGTTGGCGATCTTTCCGTCCCGGATAACCATGTGATGGCTCAGCACGCCGCGGACCGCTTCGGTGAACCCGCAGCCGATACCCTCGTCGGGCACGTCGAACTTTTCCCATGTCTTGGTTCGGTTGGCCCGGATCTCCACCAACGCCTTTTCGGCGAAATGCAGTGCGCACGCAGCCGCATAGGCCTGGAAGTATGTCCTGGCACGGTTGCGCTCAATGGTGTTGCTGCCGTACTGGGGCACTTTCCACTCGAGTTCGACGGGGCCCTTCAGTGCGGTCTTCGGCAGGTTGATCTGGACACTGTTACCCGTCGCCTTCACATAGCCGATGTCGACCAGGCCGGCCAGTGCCGTCGCCCACAGCCGAGCCAATGGACCACCTCCGGTGTCGAGCGCCAAGTGGTCCTGGCGGTCGAACCAGCGCGGCGACATCACCCAGGTGTACTTGTCCTCGAAGTCGCGCTTCTGCGGCTTCGGGTTGGTGTGCTGATTCCATGGGTGCCGCCGGTCCACCGGGTTTCCCAGCGGGTCGTTCTTGACGAACATCTCCTGGTCGTTCCAGTCGTCATAATACGAACTGCCCAACAGGATTCGGATACCGAGGTTGATGTCGACCAGCGACGTCGTCACGAGCTTCCCGTCGACCACGACACCGGGGGTGACGAACATCTTGCGACCCCAGTACTCCATGTCCTTATAGGCGAAGTTGCAAACCTCAGGGTCCTGGAACGAGCCCCAGCAGCCGAGCAAGGTCCGTCGCAGGCCTACCTGGTCGTAACCGGGCAACGCTTCGTAGAAGAAGTCGAAGAGGTCGTCGTGCATCGGCACGACCTTCTTCATGAACTCCACGTAACGCATCAGCCGGGTCATGTAGTCGGTCATCAGCTGAACCGTGGCGGTCGTGCCGATACCGCCGGGATACAGGGTCGACGGATGGACATGCCGGCCCTCCATGAGGCAGAACATCTCTCGTGTCGTTCGACTGACCTGCAACGCTTCGCGGTAGAACTCACCGGTGAACGGGTTGAGCGTCCGCATGATGTCGGCGATCGTGCGGTACCCGTGCATGTCGGCGTTCGGCGCTTGGGTGTTCTCGGCTTTGGCCAGCACGCTCGGGTTGGTCTCGGAGACCATCTTCTCGCAGTAGTCCACGCCGACCAGGTTCTCCTGAAAGATGTTGTGGTCGAACATGTATTCCGCGGCTTCGCCCAAGTTGATCAGCCACTCGCCGAGGTGCGGTGGCTTGACGCCGTAAGCCATGTTTTGCGCGTAGCACGAGCACGTGGCGTGGTTATCGCCGCAGATGCCGCAGATGCGGCTGGTGATGAAGTGGGCGTCACGCGGGTCTTTGCCCTTCATGAAGATCGAGTAGCCGCGAAAGATCGAGGACGTGCTGTGGCACTCGACGACCTCCCTGTTGTCGAAGTCGATCTTGGTGTAGATGCCGAGGCTGCCGACGATGCGGGTGATGGGATCCCATGCCATCTCCACGAGTTGGCCGGGATCGCGCTTCACGTGTGACGGTTCGGGGATGATCGTTGTCATCGAACTCTTCTCTTTCGTCTAATGAGCTGTCCTGCCGTGCTTTTCGACGCAAATAAGGGTTGTGCGGACTGCCGGCACAACCCGCACCTACCAGGTGCGGGTTGCTCCGGTCGTGAGTTTCGTACCCGGATGCCGCCACTTCGGTTCCTTGTCGAGTGTGCGGCCGGTGATTTGGCGCAAGTTCTTGATGACAGAGCCGTACAGACCCGATGCCGCAGTGGACACCTTGCCGCCCGGCGGTTCGTCCATGAACGGCATGAACTTGTCCGGGAAGCCGGGCATGGTGCACCCGATGCAGATGCCGCCGACATTCGGACAGCCGCCGATCCCGTTGATCCAGCCCCGCTTGGGCACGTTGCACTTGACGACGGGCCCCCAGCAGCCGAGCTTGACAATGCACTTCGGCGAGCCATACTCGGTCGCGAAATCACCCTGTTCGTAATAGCCGCCCCGGTCACACCCCTCGTGCACGGTGGCGCCGAACAGCCACTTGGGGCGAAGCGCATCATCCAGTGGGATCATCGGCGCCTGGTCGGTGGCCATGTACAGGAGATATGTGAGTGTCTCGGCGAAATTGTCCGGCTGGATCGGACAACCCGGTACACAGACGATCGGGATGTCGGCCTTGCTCTTCCAGTCCCATCCGAGATAGTCGGGTACGCCCATGGCTCCGGTCGGGTTACCCGCCATCGCATGGATACCGCCGTAGGTCGCGCAGGTTCCGGCCGCCACGATCGCCGTCGCCTTGGGTGCGAGGCGGTCCAGCCATTCGCTTGTCGTCATCGGTTGGCCGGTCGCGGGGTCGTTGCCGAACCCGCACCAGTAACCTTCGTCCTTGAGCTTCTCGTTCGGGATCGACCCTTCGACGACGAGGACGAACGGTTCCAGCTCGCCTCGATCGGCCTTGAAGAACCACTCAAGAAAATCGTCGGCACCCCCGTTCGGCCCGCACTCGAAATCGATCAGGGGCCAGTGGACGGCGACCTTGGGCAGACCGGGGAGGGCGCCGAGAGCGATCTCCTCGATAGTCGGTTGCGTCGCGGCAGTCAGCGCCACCGAATCGCCGTCACAACTCAAACCAGCATTGATCCACAGAATATGAATTAATGCCTCTTCCGCTTTGACTGCTGCCTCGATTGGCATGTGTCACAGCTTTCTGGGGGCCGGGCTGGGGCCCTCACGACCGGGAGCCGGGCAGTGGCTCCCTACGTCACCGGGACGTCGCGTCCTCTTCTTGACCGCTAATTTCTCGGTCTACTCCCGAGGTCATCTCTTGTCAACGGGTGATGGATGCATGATGCCGTTTGCGCGATTATCGATCCATTCGTACCACCGTGCGCTACCATCACCCGACGTCGCCGACATCGGCAATATCTCCGCGGCCGGGTTCACCGATCGCGAGTAGGCGCAACAACTTTCAAGATCAAAGTCGACGTACGGCATGAGATCGATCTTGTTGACGACCACCAGCCCGGCGGCGGCGAACATGTGCGGATACTTCAGCGGCTTGTCGGTGCCTTCGGTCACGGAGATGACGACGACTTTGCTGTGCTCACCCAGATCGAACAGCGCCGGGCAGACGAGGTTGCCGACGTTTTCGATGAAGAGGATCGACTCGGGTTCGGGGTCGAGGGTGTCCAGGGCGCGGCGCACCATCGCGGCATCGAGGTGGCAGCCGGCACCGGTGTTGACCTGGACGGCGCGCGCGCCCGTGGCTTTGATGCGCTCGGCGTCGAGCAGTGTCTCCTGGTCACCCTCGATGACGGCCACGGGGCGATCGCGGCCGAGGTGGCGGATGGTGCGCTCCAGTAGCGTCGTCTTGCCCGCGCCCGGTGAGCTGGTCAGATTCAACGCAAGAATGTTGCGTTCTGCCAGCCACTTGCGGTTGTCCTCGGCGAGCCGGTCGTTCTTCGCGAGCACCTTCTGCTCCAGGGAGATGGTCTCGGTATGAACGTGCCCGTTGTGTTCGTGGAGATGGGTGTGATCGTGCGGATGGGTGTGCTCATGCCCACGGCCCACCAAGGTGATGCGTGTTCCGTCATCGCCGCAGCCACATGTTGCGCACATGCTCAGCTCACTTCCATCGAGAGGATTTTCAGGTCCCGGCCGGCGACGACCTCGACATCGGCACTGCCGCAGGGGCACAACAGGATCAAGTCGGGCAGTACGAAGTTCTCACCGCATGTGCGACAGCGCGCCGACCCCGGCTGCACGTCGAGGTCCAGTCGGGCGCCGTCGGCGACGGTGCCCTCGGTGGCCAGTTCGAAGCAGAACTGCATCGAGTCGGGTATCACCGCGCACAGCGCGCCCACTTCCAGCCTGACGCTGTGCACTCGACGACCCGCGGCGTGTTCACACACCGCGTCGACGACACTCTGCGTTATCGCCATTTCGTGCATGTAGGCCCCGTCCGGCCGGGATGACCCCACGATAGGCCGCGAGAACCACCAGGGCGAGCCTTCGCCCTCCGCGCCGCGGGGACAGGGCCGACCTGCCCCATCTGCTCATTGCGTCCACGGCTGTAAGAAGGCCTGCGACCACAGCCGTGGACGCAATCTTGCGGAGTTAGCAGGTGGCATTAGAAATTCGGCGTGTCACGCTTGAGTCGAACAGGTGTTCGTCTATCGTGGGCTGTGTTCGACGGCTAGATGCTGGTCAGGCCGACTTGTCGGTGGCCGCCTCTAACGTCATGGCCAACTGATCGACACCGATCATCGAACACCCGACCAGGATGGAGACCACCATGGCACCGCAGGCCCCTGACCGCGAAAAAGCCCTCGAACTCGCGCTGGCCCAGATCGAGAAGAACCACGGCAAAGGCTCGGTGATGCGCCTCGGCGACGAGGTGCGCCAGCCGATTTCCGTCATTCCCACCGGCTCGATCGCCCTGGACGTGGCGCTCGGGCTCGGGGGGTTGCCCCGGGGCCGGGTCGTCGAGATCTACGGTCCGGAGTCCTCGGGTAAGACCACCGTTGCGCTGCACGCGGTCGCCAATGCCCAGGCCGCCGGCGGTATCGCGGCGTTCATTGACGCCGAGCATGCGCTGGACCCGGAGTACGCCAAGAAGCTCGGCGTGGACACCGACTCGCTGCTGGTGAGCCAGCCCGACACCGGTGAGCAGGCGCTGGAGATCGCCGACATGCTGATCCGATCGGGCGCACTGGACATCCTGGTCATCGACTCGGTGGCCGCGCTGGTGCCGCGGGCGGAGATCGAGGGCGAGATGGGCGACAGCCACGTCGGCCTGCAGGCCCGGCTGATGAGCCAGGCGTTGCGGAAAATAACTGGCGCACTGAGTAATTCGGGCACCACCGCGATCTTCATCAACCAGCTCCGGGAAAAAATCGGTGTGATGTTCGGCTCTCCTGAAACCACAACGGGCGGAAAGGCTTTGAAGTTCTACGCCTCGGTCCGCCTGGATGTCCGACGGATTGAGACCCTCAAGGATGGCACCGACGCGGTCGGCAACCGCACCCGCGTCAAGGTCGTCAAGAACAAGTGTCTGGCAGAAGGTACTCGGATTTTCGATCCGGTCACGGGTACCACGCATCGCATTGAGGACGTTGTCAACAGGCGTAAGCAAATTCACGTCGTGGCCGCAGCCAAGGACGGAACGCTGCATTCTCGGCCGGTGGTGTCCTGGTTCGACCAGGGAACGCAGGACGTCATCGGGTTGCGGATCGCTGGAGGCCCAACTGTTTGGGCAACACCTGATCACAAGGTGTTGACCGAGTATGGCTGGCGTCAGGCCGGTGAACTCCGCAAGGGAGACCGGGTCGCACAACCGCGGCGCTTCGACGGATTCGGCAACAGTGCTCCCATTTCGGGGGATCAAGCACGGCTGCTCGGTTATCTGATCGGCGACGGCTACGTGGGGGGTAAGACCCCGATCAACTTCATCAATGTTCAACAAGCGCTGATGGACGACGTGACGCGAATTGCTGCGACGCTCGGGTGCGCGGCCCATCCACAAGGGCGCATCTCACTTGCGATCACGCATCGGCCTGGTGAACGCAACGGTGTTCTGGAGCTTTGCCGACGAGCCGGTATTCATGGCAAGCTCGCGTGGGAGAAGACGATTCCGAACTGGTTCTTCGAACCGGATATCGCGGCCGATATCGTCGGCAATCTACTCTTCGGCCTACTCGAGAGCGACGGCTGGGTGAGCCGGGAACAAACTGGGGCACTTCGGGTGGGTTACACGACCACCTCCGAACAGCTTGCACACCAGATTCATTGGCTGCTAATGCGATTCGGTATCGTGAGCACCGTTCGAGATTACGACCCGACCCAACGGCGAGCGAGTATCGTCAACGGTCGACGGGTGCAGTCCAAGCGCCAGATATTCGAGGTCCGGATCTCGGGTATGGACAACGTCACCGCATTCGCGGATGCAGTTCCCATGTGGGGACCGCGTGGTACCGCTCTTGTCCAGGCGATGCCGGGCGCTATGCAGGGGCGGCGGCGCGGATCGCAGGCGACATATCTGGCCGCGGAGATGACCGATGCCGTGCTGAATTACCTTGAAGAGCGCGGCGTGACCACGCATGAAGCCGCAGCCATGATCGGTGAAGGTGCAGGCGACCCGCGTGGCGGGATGAAGCAGGTGCTCGGCGTGCCGCGTTTGCGGCGGGATCGTCTGCAGGCGCTTGCGGACACTCTGGATGACAAATTCCTGCACGATGTGCTGGCGGAAGAGCTCCGGTACTCCGTGATTCGAGAAGTGCTGCCGGTGCGTCGGGCACGGACATTCGACCTGGAGGTCGAGGAGCTGCACAACCTCGTCGCGGAAGGAGTTGTCGTGCACAACTGCTCGCCGCCCTTCAAACAGGCCGAGTTCGACATCCTCTACGGCAAGGGCATCAGCCGCGAAGGCTCGCTCATCGACATGGGTGTGGAGCAGGGCTTCATCCGCAAGTCCGGCTCCTGGTTCACCTACGAGGGTGAGCAGCTGGGTCAGGGCAAAGAGAACGCCCGCAACTTCCTGCTGGAGAACGTCGACGTGGCCAACGAGATCGAAAAGAAGATCAAGGAAAAGCTCGGCATAGGCGCCGTGATGACCGATGACTCGAACGATGATGTCCTGCCCGCCCCGGTCGACTTCTGAGGCCTCCCGCGAAGAGCAGGCGCACAACGTTTGTCTGCGCCTGCTCACCGTGCGGGCACGCACCCGCGCCGAGCTGGCGGCGCAGCTGACCAAACGCGGCTACCCCGATGACGTCCGTGACCGGGTACTGGATCGGCTCGCCGACGTCGGCCTTGTGGACGACGCCGACTTCGCCGAGCAGTGGGTACGGTCGCGGCGGCGCAACGCCGGAAAGGGCAAGCGCGCGTTGGCTGCCGAGTTGCGGAACAAGGGTGTGGACAACGAGGTGATCACCGCCGCGTTGGCTGACATTGACACCGGGGCGGAGCGGACGCGAGCCGAGGAACTGGTCCGGGCGAAGCTGCGGCGGGAGAGGCTCGACGACGGCGATGACGCCAAGGTGACGCGTAGGCTCGTCGGCATGCTGGCCCGTCGCGGTTATTACCAGACGATGGCTCTTGACGTCGTCAACATCGAGCTGGCCGCCGAGCACGAACGACGCCGGGTCTAGCATTTCGGCATGCAGCTCTCGGTGAAGCTGGCACCCACGTTCGACTACGCCACGCTCGAGCAGTTCTGGCGTGCCGCAGATGACCTCGGGTTTCCGGCGGTGTGGAACTACGACCACTTCTACGGCCTGGTTGACCATCCCGACCCGACGCTGGAAGGTTGGACCACACTGGCGGCGATGGCTGTGCTGGTCCGGCGCGCACGGGTGGGCTGTCTGGTCAGCGGCGTCACGTACCGCAACCCGGCGGTGCTGGCCAAGATGGCGGTCACCGTCGACCATATCTCTGGTGGCCGAATGGATTTCGGACTCGGCGCGGGCTGGCACGAGGCCGAACACCTCGGCTATGGAATCGACTTTCCCCGCGCGGGTGTGCGAGTGGCGATGCTGGATGAAGCGCTCACCGTGATTCGGCGGCTCTGGACCGAGGAGTCGGTGACCTTCGCGGGACGGTTCTTCACGCTCACCGACGCGTTCTGCGAACCGAAACCCATCCAACGGCCCGGCCCGCCGATCATCGTCGGCGCGGCGCGGCCCAAGATGCTGCGCGTGGCCGCACGCCACGCCGACGAATGGAACATGCCGTCGACGTCGGTGCGGGAATGGGCCACTGCCAGCGGTCATCTCGACGACGCGTGCGTCGAACTGGGTCGCGATCCGTCATCGATCCGGCGCGGCGTGCAGTTGTTCCTGTACCCCGACCGTCCCGAGCAGGTCGACGCTCAACTGGACAGCATCGTCGAATACGTCGACGCCGGCTGCCAGCACGTCGTGCTGTCCTTCTACCAGCCGCCGGGCGACACGCTGTTGCGCCGCTGCGCCGCGCTGCTGTAGCCGGGTCTAGCCGCCCCGGGCGCGGCTATCCGACTGTCGGGCCAGGGACGACTTCCTGCTCGACGGCCTCGCTATCGAGCGGCGCAGTCCCGCGACGCGAGCGCCGCATCCGGCCCTCCACCCAGGTCGCGAACCACGATAGCGTGAAGTTCACGGTGATCATCAGCACCGCGACGACCATCAGCGCGGGGATGTAGTTGCCGTACGCCGCGCCGACCTGGGTGCCCTGCCGCACCAACTCGACGAAGGTGATCACGAAGCCGATCGAGGAGTCCTTGAGCACGACGATCAACTGTGAGATCAGCACCGGCAACATCGACGTGATCGCCTGCGGCAACAGCACCGAGCGCATCGTCTGCCCCCAGGTGAGGCCCAACGCCCATGCGGCTTCGGTCTGTCCGCGCGGCAGCGACGCGACACCGGCCCGCACGATCTCGGCGATCACCGCGCCGTTGTACAGCGTCAGACCAGTGATCACCCCCGCGAGCGCCAGGTGCTCGCCGGGGAAGACACCATAAAGTGCGTACAGGAAGTACGCGAAGATCATCATGATCAGCACCGGCACCGCACGGAAGAACTCGACGATGATCGAGCACACCCACCGCACCGGAAGCACGCGAGACAACCGGCCCACTCCGAGCAACAACCCCAGCACCAGCGCGAGCACGATCGAAACCCCCGCGGCCGTCAGCGTGCCCTCCACGCCCGGCATGATGTAGGTCGTCCACAGGTTCGCCGTGAGGAACGGCTCCCATTTCTCGGCAGTGAGCTGACCTTTGGCCTGCAGCCGCGAGTACACCACCCACAGCGCCAGCAAGGCGATCACCAAGGTGATCGCCGTGACGACGCCATTGCGAATCCGCGCCCGCGGCCCAGGCGCGTCGAAGAGCACCGACCCACTCACCGCGCCACCGCCATTCGCTTTCCGAGCCACCCGAACAACAGCCCCAACGGCAGCGTCAGGATGACGAACCCGACGGCGAAGATGGTGCCGATCACCAGCAGCGCAGCCTCGTTTTCGATCATCTCCTTCATCAGCAACGCCGCTTCTGCCACGCCGATCGCCGACGCGATGGTGGTGTTCTTCGTCAACGCGATGAGCACCGAACCCAGCGGGATAATCACCGCGCGAAATGCCTGCGGTAACAGAACGATTCGTAGGTTCTGCCCGAACGACAGCCCCAGAGACCGGGCCGCCTCGGCCTGCCCCAGCGGAACGGTGTTGACCCCCGCGCGCACCGTCTCACAGACGAAAGCGGCCGTGTAGACGGTCAATCCGAGCACCGCAAGCCGAAAGTTGCTGTCTTCGATCGACGTCAACGAATTGGGATCCACCAGCGTGATGCCCAGCGTCTGGGATATGCCGAACGAACAGAACAGGATGATCAACGTGAGCGGGGTGTTGCGCACGATGTTGACATAGCCCGCACCAAGCAAGCGCAGCACCGGCACCGGCGCCAACCGCATCGCGGCCAGCCCCGTGCCGAGCACCAGCGCGCCGACGGCCGAAGAGACCGTCAGCTGAATGGTGGTCCAGAACGCCTCGAAGATCTGGTCCTGGTATCTGCTGAAGATCTCCACGGGCGAAGGTGTGCTTTAGCTCTGGTCGATTGCCGGCGGCTGAGGAGCCGGCAAACCCGCCGGACCGAGGTTCTTGTCCCAGGCCGCCTTCCACGCGCCGTCTTGTTCCATCTTCACCAACGCGTCGTTGATCTTGGTCTGCAGTTCGGTGTCGCCCTTCTTCAGGCCGATGCCGTAGCGCTCCTCGGTAAACGTGCCCCCGACGACCTTGAACGCCCCCGGGCTCTGAGCGGCATATCCGGCGAGGATGACCTCGTCGGTGGTCACCGCGTCGACCGCACCGTTCTTGAGCGCCTCGACGCACGCCGAGTAGGTGTCGTACTGCTGCAACTGCACTCCGGGGTACTTCTCCTTGACGTGTTGGGCCGGGGTCGAACCCACCACCGAGCACAGCTTCTTGTTGTTCTCCAGCGACTCGGCGCCGACGATATCGGTGTTGTCGCTGCGCACCAGCAGGCTCTGGCCCGTGATGAGGTAAGGCCCCGCGAACGACACCCGCTCCTTGCGCGAGTCGGTGATCGAGTACGTCGCGACGATGTAGTCGACCTGACCGTTGGCGATCAGCGTCTCGCGTTGCGCCGACGGCGCTTCCTTCCACTGGATCTGGTCCTCGGTGTAACCGAGTTGCTGGGCCACATACCTGGCCACGTCCACGTCAAAGCCGCTCATCGTGCCGTCGGGATTCTTCAGGCCGAGACCGGGCTGATCGAACTTCGTCCCGATGACGACCTTGTCGCCGTTGTCACCACCGCCGCAGGCCGCCAGCGGTAACGCGACGGCGAGCGCGACGGCCGCCACCAGGCGCCTCGGAATGGATCGCATGGGTAGGTCCTTTCGACTAGTGGTGCAGGATCTTGCCGAGGAAGTCTTTGGCCCGGTCGCTCTTGGGATTGGTGAAGAACTCCGACGGTGCGGCGGACTCGACGATGGCCCCGTCGCACATGAACACCACCCGATCGGCCGCACCCCTGGCGAACCCCATCTCGTGGGTGACCACCAGCATGGTCATGCCGTCGGCCGCCAGCGATGTCATCACGTTGAGCACCTCGGTGATCATCTCCGGGTCCAACGCGCTGGTCGGCTCGTCGAAGAGCATCACCTTCGGGTTCATCGCCAAGGAACGTGCGATCGCCACCCGCTGTTGCTGGCCACCGGAGAGTTGAGCCGGGTACTTGTCGGCCTGGTTGGCCACGCCGACGCGCTCGAGCAGCGCCATCGCCTTCTCGCGCGCCGCATCCTTGGATGCCTTGCGCACCTTCCTGGGCGCCAGCGTCACGTTCTCCAGGATTGTCTTGTGCGCGAACAAGTTGAACGACTGGAAGACCATGCCGACATCGGAGCGAAGCTGAGCCAGCGTGCGGCCTTCCTCAGGCAGCACTTCACCGTCGATCGCGATGGTTCCCGAATCGATCGACTCCAGCCGGTTGATGGTGCGGCACAACGTCGATTTACCCGAACCCGACGGCCCGAGCACGACGATCACCTGGCCGCGCGCCACCTCGAGGTCGATGTCCCTGAGCACGTGCAGGTCGCCGAAATGCTTGTTGACCGCCTGCATCGAGATCATCGGCACGTCGGATCGGGTCGGATCGACGTCTTTCGCATCCGACCCGGCGGTTTCCATGGGTGCAGACCTTACCGAGGGAAGGCCAGGCGTGCCCGGAAGTCGTCAATCCGCCCAAGTCGCCGTATCGGCCGGTCCGTACCATGGGGCCGTGACTTCGGTGGTTACCCAACAGGCGGCGACGGCGACGTCGCCGTACGCGCACCCGGCGGCGGGCCGCCGCGACGGGCGCACCTACCAGGTCCGCACCTACGGCTGTCAGATGAACGTGCACGACTCCGAGCGGCTGGCCGGGTTGCTGGAGGCCGCTGGATACCGCAGGGCCGCAGCCGGCGAGGACGCCGACGTCGTGGTGTTCAACACCTGCGCGGTGCGTGAGAACGCCGACAACAAGCTGTACGGAAACCTCAGCCACCTGGCCCCGCGCAAGCAGGCCGACCCGGACATGCAGATCGCCGTCGGAGGGTGTCTGGCGCAGAAGGACCGCGACACGCTGCTGCAGCGGGCCCCGTGGGTCGACGTGGTGTTCGGCACCCACAACATCGGGTCGTTGCCTGTGCTGCTCGACCGTGCCCGCCACAACAAGGCCGCCCAGGTCGAAATCGTCGATGCGCTCGAGAAGTTCCCCTCCGCGCTGCCCGCGGCACGTGAATCCGCTTACGCCGCATGGGTATCGGTGAGCGTAGGGTGCAACAACACCTGCACGTTCTGCATCGTGCCCGCGCTGCGCGGCAAGGAGGTCGACCGCAGGCCGGGCGACGTACTCGCCGAGGTGCAGTCGCTGGTGGACCAGGGTGTGCTGGAAGTGACGCTGCTCGGGCAGAACGTCAACGCCTACGGTGTGTCGTTCGCTACGGACGAGCGCTTGCGCGAGCACCCGACGATGTGGCCCGAACAACCGCGTGACCGTGGCGCGTTCGCCAAGTTGCTGCGAGCCTGCGGTCGCATCGAAGGTCTGGAACGGGTGCGGTTCACCTCGCCGCACCCCGCCGAGTTCACCGACGACGTGATCGAGGCGATGGCCCAGACCGCCAACGTGTGTCCCACGTTGCACATGCCGCTGCAGTCTGGTTCGGACCGCGTGCTGCGGTCGATGCGCCGCTCCTACCGCGCCGAGCGTTACCTGGCCATCATCGACCGGGTCCGCGCCGCGATCCCGCACGCCGCGATCACCACCGATCTCATCGTCGGGTTTCCCGGCGAGACCGAAGAGGACTTCCAGGCCACCCTCGACGTGGTGGCCCAGGCCAGGTTCGCCAGCGCGTTCACGTTCCAGTACTCCAAGCGACCCGGCACACCCGCGGCGCAGTTCGACGATCAGGTGGCCAAACCCGTTGTCGGGGAACGTTATCAGCGGTTGGTCGACCTTCAGGAGAAGATCTCGTTGGAGGAGAACCAGGCGCAGGTGGGCCGCACTGTCGAACTGCTGGTGGCCACGGGGGAGGGGCGCAAGGATGCCAGCACCGCGCGGATGTCGGGTCGCGCCCGCGATGGCCGCCTGGTGCACTTCAGCCCCTCAGGCGCGCAGATCCGCCCCGGCGACGTGGTCACCACGACGGTCACCGGTGCCGCGCCGCATCACCTGATCGCCGACGCCCCGATCCACACCCATCGGCGCACCCGGGCCGGTGACGCCCACGCCGCCGGGCAACGGCCCCGCACCGGCGTCGGCCTCGGCATGCCGGGAATCGGCGCACCGGCGCAGACCATGACATCGACGGGATGTGACCGATGAGCACGCCGGACAACGGCAACTTCGACCAGTTCAAGGAAGAGATCGAAGCTGCCGAACGCCGCATCGCCGGCGAAATCGATCCCGGGCCGCGGGCTTTGGTGATCGCCATCGGTGTCTTCGTGTTGCTGCTGTCGTTCGTGTTGCCGCACACCGGCGGCGCGATGGGCTGGGATGTGCTCGTCAACAGCCAGGCCGCCACCGACGCAGGCGTGTCGCTGCCGTCGCGGGTGTTCATCTGGCTCGCGCTGGTGTTCGGCGTCGGCTTTTCGATGCTGGCGCTGCTGACCCGGCGCTGGGCGCTGGCCTGGATCGCGCTGGCCGGTTCTTCGGTGTCCTGCGTGCTGGGACTGCTGGCGGTGTGGTCGCGGCAGACGGCGGCCAGCCCGTACCCGGGACCCGGGATCGGGCTCATCGTCGCGTGGCTGGCGGTGATCGTGGTGACCTACCACTGGGCGCGCGCGGTGTGGGCGCGCACGGCGGTGCAACTCGCCGCCGAGGAAGCGCGTCGCCGCGAGGCCGCCGAACGCCAGCACAAAGGCCTGTTGGACAGGTTCCACGACGACAAGCCCGACACGCCCGACAAGCCTGAGGGCTAAATCAGCGCCGTCGTGTCGTCAACGACTGAACCGTTGCATTTCCCGGGGGTTCCCTGCAATCTGAGCTTCATGTGTGATTGCGGCCCGCACCAAATGTATGAGGGCCCGATGGCCCGGGTAGGCGACCGAGCGTGAAGCGCATCGGGATCGCCGCGGCGGTCGCGGCATTGCTGGTCGCGATGTCGGGCTGTGCCGGTCAAAGCGAGGAACCTACGTCGGCGTCGCCGTCGCCGAGTCCCACCACCACAACCACGGCCGCGCCGGCCAACGCGCCCAACGCGGCGCCCGATGCCGGTGCAGGTTTCGCCGATCTGGTCGAGCGCGTCAGCCCGAGCGTGGTGACCGTTCAGCGCGACGGCGGCGTCGGCAGCGGTGTGGTGCTGCAACCCGACGTGGTCGTGACCAACGCGCACGTCGTGGGTGAATCCCGGAATGTGACAATCCTTTTGGCCGACGGCGAGACCTCTGCGGGTCAAGTGGTCGGCACCGACGCGGTGACCGACCTGGCGGTGGTGCGCACCGAACGCAAAGAACTTCCCGTGCCCGAGTTCCGCACGGATCTGCCGCGACCCGGCGAGATCGCCGTGGCCATCGGCAGCCCGCTGGGCTTTCAGAACTCCGTGACCGCCGGCGTCATCTCCGGGCTGCACCGCGACATCCCCGGGTCGGCGGCGCAGAGCCAGTCGTTGGTCGATCTGATCCAGACCGACGCGTCGATCTCACCGGGCAACTCCGGCGGCGCCCTGCTCGACGCCAGCGGCCGGGTCGTCGGGATCAACGAGGCCTACATCCCGCCCGCGGCGGGCGCAGTGTCGCTGGGGTTCGCGATCCCTGCTGCCACGGTCCTCGACGTCACCAAGCAACTGCTCGCCGACGGCAAGGCCACCCACCCGTATCTGGGCATCTCCACCAGCCAGGTCACCGCCGCCATCCAGCGCAGGCTCGGCGTCGCCACCGAACACGGCGCGCTGATCGTCGGGGTCGATCCCGGCGCGCCGGCGGCCGCCGCCGGGCTGCGGCCCGGTGACGTGATCGTCGAACTTGCCGGCAAGCCCGTCGACACCGTTGAGGACCTGCTCAGCGTGCTGCGCCAGACCCGACCCGACGCCAAGGAACCGGTCGTCTTCGTGCGTGGCGGTGACCGCCAGCAGGCGACGGTGACCATCGGCTCGCGCACCGGCTGAGCGCAGGCGCGCCGCCCGCCCTAGCGTCCCTTGCCCAGCGCCTCGGCGGCCGCATCGGCCCACTGGCGCCACTGCTCGGCGCTCGCGCGCGCCTCGGCGGCGTCCTTGTCCCGCCCGGCCGCTGCGGCCTTCTCCGCTTGCCGCTCGAATTGCTCTGCGCGAACCCGGAATTGATCGGCACGGGCCTGGGCCTCCGGGTCCACGCCGCGGGTCGGCGCATCCCGGACCTTCTTCTCCACCGCGCGCAGTCGACGCTCCAGGTCGGCCGCGCGTTCACGCGGCACCTTGCCGATCGCGTCCCACTTGTCGCCGATCGTGCGCAGCGCGGCCCGGGCCGCGTCCAGGTCGGAGGTGTCCAGCTTCTCCGCCTCGGCCAGCAGCGCCTCCTTGGCCTCGGCGTTGGCGCGGAACTCGGCGTCGCGTTCGGCCGTGGCGGCGTTGCGTGCCGCGAAGAAGACGTCCTGGGCGGCCTTGAACCGCTGCCACAGCGCGTCGTCGACGTCCTTGGCCGCTCGTCCGGCGGCCTTCCACTCGGCGAGCAACTCGCGGAACGCGGCGCTGGTCGGGCCCCACTCGGTGGAACCCGACAGTTCCTCGGCGCGCTCACACAGCGCTTCCTTGGCTTGGCGCACCCCCGCCCGTTCCCGGTCCAGTTCCGCGAAATGCGAACCGCGCCTGCGGTTGAACGTCTCGCGGGCCGCGGAGTAGCGCTTCCACAGCGTGTCGTCGGTCTTGCGGTCCAGCCCGGTGATCGTGCGCCATTCGTCGAGGATTTCGCGCAGCCGGTCACCGGCGACCTTCCACTGCGTGGAGTTCACGGCCAGCTCCTCGGCCTCAGCGGCCAACGCTTCCTTGCGCGCGGTCTGGGCGGCGCGATATTCCTCACGCCGGGCCTTCTCGGCCTCGGCGGCCTCGTCGGCGTGATTGATGATCGCGGCCAGCCTGGCGGCCAGCGCGTCGACGTCGCCGAGCACATGCGCGGTCGGCAGGGACTCGGCCAGGGTGGCGGCCGCGGCCTTGATCTTGCGGGCGTCACCGGTGCCCGACTCCAGCCGCGTCTCCATCAACGCCACCTCGGTGTGCAGGTCATCGAAGCGCCGCCCGAAATGCGCGTAGGCCGCCTCGGGGTCGCCCGCCTGCCAGGACCCGATGACCCGCTCACCCGACCCGGTGATCAGCCACACCGTGCCGTCGGGATCGACGCGGCCGAACCGGTGCGGATCGCTCGCAGGCGCGACGACGGCCGCCGGGACCGGTCGGCCGGGACGCGGAGCGGGACGTGGCGCACCTGGTCGGGGAGTTGGCTTGGGCGGGGCAGAACCGGGGGCGGGCTCTGGCGAGGGGGTCGGGCCCCCCGGCTGGCTGGTCGTCATGTCCGTTTCCTCGTACCCTCCGCGCGCAACCGCGCACCTGCCGCGCAACGCGGCGCCTGATCGCTGTTCAACGATATTCAAACAGGTCCCCGCGCCGCATGCGCACGGCTTGGAGATGCACGCTCTAGCCTCTTCTGGACAACACCGACAAGGAGGCCGATGGCAGGCATCGACGAGGCGACCGATGTCGCGGCTCTGCTTGCCATCGGCGCTGCGGCGTTCATCGCCATCGGCGACGTCATTCACCAGCGTCAAGCACATGAGGTCACCGACGAACCGGTCGGCCACGCGGAGTTGCTCCTGCGCCTGCTGCGTGACCGCCGGTGGTGGCTGGGCAGCCTCGTCGCCGCCGCCGGGTTCGGGTTGCAAGCCGCCGCGCTCGGCCTGGGTTCGGTGCTGATGGTGCAGGCGCTGCTGGTCACCTCGTTGTTGTTCGCGCTGCCGATCTACGCGCGGTTGGCGCACCGGCGGGTGACGCGCTGGGAGTGGACCTGGGCGGTG
Organism: Mycolicibacterium holsaticum DSM 44478 = JCM 12374; assembly: GCF_019645835.1. Taxonomy (NCBI): domain Bacteria; kingdom Bacillati; phylum Actinomycetota; class Actinomycetes; order Mycobacteriales; family Mycobacteriaceae; genus Mycobacterium; species Mycolicibacterium holsaticum. The sequence goes on along the minus strand of NZ_CP080998.1, from coordinate 3,243,024 downwards.
CTGCTGGCGGTTTCCGTTGCGGTCATCGTCACCGTCGGCAACCCGACCGCCGGGCAGGCCCGCGGAACGTTCGAGGTCTGGACCGTGGTGCTGGCGGTGCTCGGGCCGCTGCTGGCGGTGTGCCTGATCGGCGCGCGGATCCTGACCGGACCCGCCAGCGCGGTGCTGCTGGCGCTGGCCTCCGGGGTGCTGTGGGGGCTGTTCGCGGTGCTGACCAAGGGGGTGGTCGACCAGCTGCACTTGGGCGGCTGGGCGCTGCTGCGCACACCGGAGCTGTACGCGTGGGCGGCGGTGGCGATCGCGGGCACCGCATGGCAGCAGGCGGCGTTTCGGGCCGGCGCGCTGACCGCGTCGCTGCCGACGATGACGGTCGCCGAGCCGGTGGTGGCCTCGGTGCTCGGCGTCGTCGTCCTCGGCGAGTCGTTGCGCCCCGACGACGCCGGCTGGTTGGCGCTGGTCGTCGCGGTGGGTGTCATGGTGGTCGCGACGGCGGCGCTGGCCCGCGGCGAGGCGGCCAGCGCCGAGCAGCCCGCCGCACCGCATTAGCGTGGTGGCGTGCTGAGCGCCATCGCCATCGTCCCGTCGGCACCGGTCATGGTGCCCGAACTCGCCGCCGGGGCGGCCGCGGAACTGGCGGACCTGCACCGGGCGGTGATCGCGGCGGCGGGCTCGCTGCCCGCCCGCTGGATCGCGGTCGGCGTGGACCGCGCCGACGCCGTCGTCGCCCCGCACCAGCTGGGCACCTTCGCCGGTTACGGCGTGGACGTCCGCGCCGCGCTGGCCCCCGACGTCGACGGCGAACCCGGGCGGCTGCCGCTGTGCGCGTTGATCACCGGCTGGCTGCGCGGGCAGGCCAACCCCGAAGCGCGGGCCGAGGTGCGGGTGTATGCCCACACCCACGGCGCCGATACCGCAACGGCCAGGGGGCGGGCGCTGCGCGCCGAGATCGAGAAGGCCGCCGAACCGGTCGGCGTGCTCGTCGTCGCCGACGGCGCGCACACGCTGACCCCGAGCGCGCCGGGGGGATACCACCCGGATTCGACGTCGGCGCAGGCCGCACTCGACGACGCGCTGGCCACCGGCGACGCGGCCGCGTTGACCCGGCTGCCCGACGGTGTCGTCGGGCGGGTGGGCTACCAGGTGCTGGCCGGGCTCACCGAACCCGGTCCGGTGACGGCCACCGAGCTCTACCGCGGAGCGCCCTACGGGGTCGGCTACTTCGTCGGCGTGTGGCACCCATGACCCGACCGATCGCGGTCATCGGCCCGACCGGCACCGGAAAGTCCGAGCTGGCGCTGGCGCTGGCCGAGCGATTGAGCGGAGAAATCGGCGTTGAAATCGTTAATGCCGACGCCATGCAGCTGTACCGGGGAATGGACATCGGCACCGCCAAGCTGTCGGTGCTGCAGCGCCGGGGTATCGCGCACCACCAACTCGACGTGCTCGACGTGACCGAAACCGCCAGCGTGGCGCGCTACCAGCAGGCCGCGGCCGTCGACGTCGAAGCCATCGCGGCCCGCGGCGCGGTACCGATCGTGGTCGGCGGGTCGATGATGTACGTGCAATCGCTGCTGGACGAGTGGACGTTTCCGGCCACCGACCCGGCGGTGCGGGCGAAATGGGAACAGCGGCTCGCCGACGTCGGGGTGGGTGCGTTGCACACCGAACTGGCCCGGGTGGACGCCGACGCGGCATCGTCGATCCTGCCCACCGACGGAAGGCGCATCGTGCGGGCGCTGGAGGTCGTCGAGCTGACCGGGCAGCCGTTCGCCGCGTCGTTCCCGGCGATCGGCACACCGCGCTGGGACACCGCCATCATCGGGTTAGACTGGGACACAACGATTCTCGATGCTCGACTGGAACAGCGCACCGATAAGATGTTCGCCGACGGGCTGGTCGACGAGGTGCGCACGCTGCTGGAGCGCGGCCTGCGCGACGGGGTCACCGCCTCACGCGCGCTGGGGTACGCCCAGGTGATCGCCGAGTTGGACGGCGGCGGTGACGGCGCGGCGGCGCGTGAGCCGACGTTCGTCGGCACCCGCCGCTACGTGCGCAGGCAACGGTCGTGGTTTCGCCGCGACCACCGCATCACCTGGCTCGACGGAGCCGATCCGGACAACGTCGACGCGGCTCTGCAGGTGTGGCGGCACGTATCCTGAGCAGGTGAGGTTCGCCAAGGGGCACGGCACGCAGAACGACTTCGTGCTGCTGCCCGACCCCGATGCCCGGCTGGCGCTGACGCCGGCCGCGGTCGGCGTGCTGTGCGACCGGCGCCAGGGTCTGGGCGCCGACGGCGTGCTACGGGTGACCCGGGCCGGGGCCGCGCAGCGCGCGGGCGTGCTCGAGCGGTTGCCCGAGGGCGTGGCCGCCGACGACTGGTACATGGACTACCGCAACGCCGACGGTTCGGTCGCGCAGATGTGCGGCAACGGGGTGCGGGTGTTCGCCCACTACCTGCGCGTCGCCGGGTTGGAGACGCGCGACGAGTTCGTCGTCGGATCGCTGGCCGGGCCCCGCCCGGTGGTGCTGCACCGCTGGGACGGCACGACCGCGGACGTCACCGTGGAAATGGGCAAGGCCAACCACTTCGGCACCGGGGAGGCGATCGTCGGGGGACGGCCGTTCGCGGGCCTGGCGATCGATGTGGGCAACCCGCATCTGGCGTGCGTGGATCCGGACCTGACCCTTGACGAGTTGGCCGCGCTCGACGTCGCGGCGCCGGTGTCCTTCGACCGGACACAATTTCCCGACGGGGTCAACGTCGAGGTGCTGACCGCGCCGGTCGCCGGGGCGGTGTCGATGCGCGTCCACGAACGCGGTGTCGGCGAAACCCGGTCGTGCGGGACCGGAACCGTCGCCGCCGCCGTCGCCGCGTTGGCGTTCTCGCGCGCCACCACCGGGACGTTGCAGGTGCGCATACCGGGCGGCGAGGTGACGGTCACCGTCACCGACGCCAGCAGCTACCTTCGCGGCCCGTCGGTGTTGGTGGCCCACGGCGAGGTATCGGAGGAATGGTGGACCGCTGCGCAACGTTAATTGGGGTGCATGAAAAGTGATCTCCGTGCGAACCTTGATTCGCCTATGACGTATCCCGAATTCCCCATCAACGGCACGCCGAGCACCGGTGAGCTCGCGCTCGAAGACCGCACCGCGCTGCGCCGCGTCGCCGGCCTGTCGACAGAGCTGACCGACGTCTCCGAGGTCGAGTACCGCCAGCTTCGGCTGGAACGCGTCGTGCTGGTGGGCGTGTGGACCGAGGGCAGCGCGGCCGACGCCGAGGCCAGCCTGGCCGAACTGGCCGCCCTGGCCGAGACTGCGGGCTCCGAAGTGCTCGAAGGGCTGATCCAACGCCGCGACAAGCCCGATCCGGCGACCTACATCGGTTCCGGCAAGGCGCAGGAATTGCGGGAGGTGGTGCTGGCTACCGGCGCCGACACCGTCATCTGCGACGGTGAGCTCAGCCCCGCGCAGCTCACCGCGCTGGAAAAGGCGGTCAAGGTCAAGGTGATCGACCGCACCGCGCTGATCTTGGATATCTTCGCCCAGCATGCGACCAGCCGGGAGGGCAAGGCGCAGGTGTCGCTGGCGCAGATGGAGTACATGCTGCCGCGGCTACGTGGCTGGGGCGAGTCGATGTCACGGCAGGCCGGCGGACGTGCCGGCGGCGCAGGCGGCGGCGTGGGTCTGCGTGGTCCCGGCGAGACGAAGATCGAAACCGACCGGCGCCGGATCCGCGAGCGGATGGCCAGGCTGCGCCGCGACATCAAGGACATGAAGAAGGTCCGCGACACCCAGCGCGGCGGTCGGCGGCGCAGCGAGATCCCGTCGATCGCGATCGTCGGCTACACCAACGCGGGTAAGTCCAGCCTGCTCAACGCGCTGACCGGGGCGGGCGTGCTGGTGGAGAACGCATTGTTCGCCACGCTCGAACCGACAACGCGCCGTGGGGAATTCGACGACGGCCGGTCGTTCGTGCTGACCGACACGGTCGGATTCGTCCGGCATCTGCCCACCCAGTTGGTGGAGGCGTTCCGCTCCACGCTCGAGGAGGTCGTCGACGCCGATCTGCTGGTGCATGTCGTGGACGGCTCCGATGTCAACCCGCTGGCCCAGATCAACGCCGTGCGCGAGGTGGTCAACGAGGTGATCGCCGACCGCGACGGCAAGCCGGCCCCGGAGTTGTTGGTGGTCAACAAAATCGACGCCGCCAGCGATCTCGCGCTGGCACAGCTGCGCCGCGCGCTTCCGGATGCGGTGTTCGTCTCCGCGCACACCGGTGACGGGCTGGACCGGCTGCAGTCACGGATGGCCGAGATGATCGCCCCGACCGACACCATGGTGGACGTGACGATCCCGTATGACCGCGGCGATCTCGTCAACAAGGTGCACGCCGACGGGCGAATCGACGCCACCGAGCACACCGCCGACGGCACCAGGATCAAGGCGCGCGTGCCGATTCCGTTGGCGGCCAGCCTGCGCGAGTACGCGACGTTCTAAGACAAAGGACGCGAAGGGCTTTGGGCCCCTCGCGTCCTTCGTGTCTGATGTGTTAGCGCTTACTGCTCCGCCTCTTGGCGCTTCTCGGCGGTTTTGGCTGCGGCGCGCGCACTTTCGGCTTCGGCTTCCTTCTGCGCGGCGTTGCGCTGTGCGTCGGCCTTGTCCTGCTGCGCCTGCCCCTCGCGATACAGGTCGTCGCGGCCGACAACGGCACCCGCCACCTCTTTGGCCTTGCCCTTGACGCCTTCCACGACGCCCTTGATGGCTTCTTCGGGACCGCTGTTCTTCTCCGACATCCTGATTTCCTCCCTGACGGCTTGGTGGTGACTCGATATTTCCCCGAGCGCGTCGATCGCTAAACCAGCCGTGTGCGAGGTCACGTCCGGTGTCAACGCGGGCGGGCCGTGCCGCCGGTAACCAACCGACTGGTTGGACGGTGTAAATTGACGAGAAAGCAATGTACCGACCGGAGGTATCCCCGTGGCCGGCGTTATCCAGTACGAACGCACCCTCTTCGAACCCGAGCACGACCTCTTCCGCGAGTCGTACCGGGCGTTCCTGGACCGGCACGTCGCGCCGCACCATGAACAGTGGGAAAAAGACAAGATCGTCGACCGCGGTGTGTGGCTGGAAGCGGGTAAGCAGGGCTTCCTCGGCATGGCGGTGCCCGAGGAGTACGGCGGCGGCGGTAACCCCGACTACCGCTACAACGCGGTGGTCTCTGAGGAGACGACCGCGGGGGGCTACAGCGGTCTGGGTTTCGGCCTGCACAACGACGTGGTGGCCCCCTACCTGATCAACCTGGCCAACGAGGAGCAGAAGCGGCGCTGGCTGCCGCAGTTCTGCACCGGCGAGACGATCACGGCGATCGCCATGACCGAACCGGGCACCGGAAGCGATCTGCAGGGCATCAAGACCCGCGCGGTCAGGGACGGTGACCACTACATCCTCAACGGGGCCAAGACGTTCATCACCAACGGCATCAACGCCGACCTGGTGATCGTCGTGGCCTGCACCGACCCGGACAAGGGTGCGCTGGGGTTCTCGCTGCTGGTCGTCGAGCGCGGGATGGCCGGCTTCGAACGCGGCCGCAAACTCGACAAGATCGGGCTGGACGCCCAGGACACCGCCGAGCTGTCGTTCACCGACGTCAAGGTGCCGGTCGAAAACCTGCTCGGCGAGGAAGGTCAGGGTTTCGTCTATCTGATGCAGAACCTGCCGCAGGAGCGGATCGGTATCGCCGTGATCGCGGCCGCGGCGATGGAGACGACGCTGGCGCATACCCTGCAATACGCCAAGGAGCGCAAAGCATTTGGCCGTCCGATCGGTAGCCAGCAGAACAGCCGGTTCTTGCTCGCCGAGCTGGCCACCGAGGCCACCGCGGTGCGCATCATGGTCGACGAGTTCATCCGCCTGCACCTCGACGGCAAGCTGACCGCCGAGCAGGCCGCGATGGCGAAATGGTATTCGACCGAGAAGCAGGTCTATTTGATCGACCGGTGCCTGCAATTGCACGGCGGCTACGGCTATATGCGGGAATATCCGGTTGCCCGCGCGTATCTGGACTCGCGGGTGCAGACCATTTACGGCGGCACGACGGAGATCATGAAGGAAATCATCGGCCGCAGCCTCGGCGTATAGCCGGGGGCAAATTGGCGGCGGCCTCGGCTGACGGCGGCGAATATCGCCCCGAACCGGCGCCAATTCGACCGGCGCGACCGGACACGACTTGCGGGGTATTCGAAACTTTCGCGTGCCGCCAGGTATTTTCTCTCGAAGGTCGGCGTGTTCCTTGGGTGTTGACACCATTTGACGGCACAGTTGACGGCGCGGTACCGAATGGGAATTGCGCGCCGACCGCGGGAGGATTTGATGAGCGGGCACGGGACCCGGCGTAGAAGACGGATCGGCCGCTTGGCGGTCGGTCTGCTGTCGGTGGCGGCGATGGTACTGATGGCACCGGTCGCGTTGGCCCAGCCGGAGGTCGAGGCCAACGACGCGATCACGGCGGCATGGCAGGCCAGTGGCGGCGACGGCGGCGTACTCGGGCCGAAACAGGGCGAGGTCTATGCCGTGGGGTCGGGCTTCGCCCAGGACTTCACCGGCGGCAAGATGTTCTTCACGCCGGCCACCGGCGCGCATCACATGTCCGGTCCGATCCTGGAGAAGTACGAGTCGTTGGGCGGGCCGGCCGACAGCGACCTGGGTTTCCCCACCATCGACGAGGGACCCGGACGCGCCCCCAACAGCCTCAACTCCACGTTCAGCGCCAGCGACAGCCCGGTGATCTTCTGGACCCCCGACACCGGTGCACGGGTGGTCCGCGGGCCGATCAACGCGGCGTGGGACCAACTCGGCGGATCCTCGGGAGCGCTCGGGGTGCCCGCCGAGGACGAGCGGTACCAGGGCGATGTCGTCGCCCAGCGGTTCACCGGCGGTGAGCTGTCCTACAACGCCAAGACCAAGACCTTCACCACGGTGCCGCCGGAACTGGCCACCCAACTCGAAGGCCTGCAGGTCCCGGCTGACCCGGTTGGCGCGATCAACGCGGCCAGGCGCGCTGCGGGCGGGACGATGGGACCGCTCGGTGCCGCGGAAGGCCCGCCGTACTCGATCGGCGCGGACGGGATGGGCCAGAACTTCGCCGGCGGCAAGATCTTCTACTCCCCGGCGACGGGCGCCAACGTCGTCACCGGCCAGGTGCTCGACAAATACGAAAGCGTCGGAGGTCCCGAAGGCGATCTCGGCTTTCCGGTCACCGGAGAGGTCGACGGCGGGATCACCAACAGCCGGATGAGCACGTTCGCTGCCGAGGACAAGCCGCTCATCTTCTGGACACCGGATTACGGCGCGGTCATCGTGCGCGGTCCGATCAACGCCGCATGGGCCAAACTCGACGGCGGAAAGGGGCCGCTCGGCGCCCCCATGTCCGATCAGACCGAGGACGGCGACGTCATCACGCAGCGCTTCAGCGGAGGCGTCATCTCATGGGACCGGTCGACCAACTCGTTCAAGACCGAGCCGGCCAACCTGGCTTTGGAACTGGCCGGGTTGGAGCTTCCGGGCCAGAGCGGGCCGCCGGCATCCGCACCGCCGCAGGCAGCGGACCGCAATGACGGCCAGGGTTTTCAGTGGAGCTGGTGGTGGTTGCTGGCCATCGTGCCCGCACTGATCCTCATCGGCCTGGTCGCTTACGCCACGCTGCGCAATCGGCGCGGCCGCGGTGGCGACGACGAGTTCGCGTTGAGCCGCGACGAGCCCCACCAGGCCGAGTTCGACGACGCTCACTACGACGACGGCGGGTTCGGCGCCGCCGACGACGAGGCCGGATACAGCGCCGCGAGCGCCGCGGAGCCCGCCGAGTACGGCGCCGCGGAGCCCGCCGAATACGGCGATGACTACGACGCGACGCTGTTCGGTGACCGTTACGCGCGCGAGGGCTTGGGCTCGTTGGCCCCGGCGGCCGGGGCGGCCTCGACCGCCGAGCCGTCCAGCCCGTGGGAAGCACCCCCGCCCGGAGACGTCGGCGCCGTGCCCTACGCAGAGCTCGACGTCGATCACGATGTCGAGCACGATGTCGACCACGATGTCGAGCAGCCGGTGACCGACGAGGTTGACGAGGAAGATCCCGACGACGTCGACACCGCACCGACCCGGGTGCCTACCGAGCTCGAGCGCAACCCGTTGACCGACACCGGCAGGCACGCCCGTATCGAGCCCGACGAACTCGAGCCAGCGCAACCGGCGTTTCGCCTACCGCTTGCAGATTCCGACGAGGCGCCGGAGGGCTACCCGGTCAAGGCCGACACCAAGACGGGGCGATACTGGCTTCCCGACAGCGCAGACTATGACGACGCGCAAGCCGAAATCTGGTTCAGCAGCGAAGAATTCGCCCGCGCCAACGGGTTCCTGCGCGCCGACTAGATCTTGCGGATCACGGTGACGACCTTGCCGAGCACGGCCGCCTCGTTGCCGGGGATCGGGTCGAACGCCGGGTTGTGCGGCATCAACCACACCTGACCGCCGGTCCGTTTGAACGTCTTGACGGTCGCCTCTCCGTCGATCATCGCCGCGACGATGTCACCGTTGTCGGCGACGTTTTGCTGACGGACCACCACCCAGTCCCCGTCGCAGATCGCCGCGTCCACCATCGACTCGCCGACGACCTTGAGCAAAAACAGCGACCCTTCGCCGACCAGCTCGCGCGGCAGCGGGAACACGTCCTCGACGGCCTCCTCGGCCAGGATCGGTCCGCCTGCCGCGATCCGGCCCAGCACCGGCACGAACGTGGGTTCCGGTAGCGCGTCCGAACCCGCCACCTCGGTGACGGGGGCGGTCACGTGGTCGTCGGCGCCGCGCACGTCGACGGCCCTGGGCCGGTTGGGATCGCGGCGCAGGTAGCCCTTGCGTTCCAGCGTGCGCAGTTGGTGCGCCACCGAGGACGTCGACGTCAAGCCGACCGCATCACCGATCTCCCTGATACTCGGGGGATAACCGCGGCTGGTGACCGAGGCGCGGATGACGTCGAGGATGGTGCGCTGACGCTCGGTCAGGCCAGTGTCAGGCCGGCGGCGCCCGCCGGTGCTTTCCGTTCCGCCCGGGGAATCGCTGCTGGAATCCATGGCGCCGAATGTAACGCGCCGCCGACAATTAATCAAACATGTGTTCGAGGCGTGTCGCGAATGGGGCGCCCTCGTCGTCGCGCCGGAGCTGACCGAGAGATGTCGGTGGTCCTCGCTATCGTTTTGCAACAGTTCGATCACACGTTCTATTAATCGAACATGTGATCGACTATCTTCGAACACAAGAGCGAACGAAGCGGACGGAAGGCAGGAAGATGACGATCATCGAGACCCGGAAGATGTCGGCGGCACCTGTGGTCAGGCCGGGGGTCCGGCCGGTCGCCCGACGCAGGCCGCCGGCGCGGCGCCCGGGCGGCGCGCCGATCAGGTACCGGGGGACCGGCGTCGTGATGTCGCGGGCGCCGCATCGGCGCCGTCCGATCACCCCGGCCACCACGGTCGTCCTCGCGCTGGTAGCGGCGGCGATCACGGTGTGGCTCGGGTTGGTCGCGCAGTTCGGCGGCGTGGTCGGCAACCCCGATGCGGTGCCCGAGCGGCTCGCGGTGGTCCAAGTGCACACCGGTGAGACGCTGAACCACGTGGCCCAGCGGGTGGCCCCGGATGCGCCGGTCGGCGCCGTGGTCGAGCGGATTCGCGAGCTCAACAAGCTGGACTCCGCTGTGCTGGACGCGGGCCAAACGCTCATCGCACCGGTCGGCTGACGCGTTGTGGGCGGTGAGAAGCCATGCCGCACAGCGATGTCCATCGACATCTCGGCCAGGTATGCCCGGATTGCCCCGGTGCTGGGCCATCGGGGTCCCACGCAGGTACGCTCAAAGTCGTCCCAGGTGATCGTGTGTTGGCGTGGCGAAGGAGCGGTTATGCACTGTCCGTTCTGTCGTCATCCCGACTCCCGGGTCGTCGATTCCCGTGAGACCGACGAAGGCCAGGCCATCCGGCGCCGCCGGTCGTGCCCGGAGTGCGGCAGGCGGTTCACCACCGTCGAGACGGCGGTACTCGCGGTGGTCAAACGCAGCGGTGTCACCGAGCCGTTCAGCCGCGAGAAGGTGATCGGCGGTGTGCGACGCGCCTGTCAGGGCCGGCAGGTCGACGACGACGCGTTGAACCTGCTCGCCCAGCAGGTGGAGGACACCGTGCGGGCGGCCGGTTCGCCCGAGGTGCCCAGCCACGAGGTGGGGCTTGCCATCCTGGGCCCGCTGCGTGAACTCGACGAGGTGGCGTATCTGCGGTTCGCCTCGGTGTACCGCGGCTTCAGCTCAGCGGAAGACTTCGAACGTGAGATCGAGGCGTTGCGCGCGCACCGCAAGGCTCCGCAGCCGTCCGCCGGCTGACCGGCCGGCGCGTCAGTCGGCCTGGCGGGTGCTGTCGCGCACGACGCGCCCGCAGATCCGTACCCAGCCCTCGGCGCTCCACCGGGTGTAGATCTCCGAGCCCTTGCCTTGCACGATGGTCAGATCGCGGCTGAGGTAGTCGGTCATGCGCGCCGCGGCGGAACCGGTGGCCTCGTCCTCGGGCACACCCAGGTCGGTTGCAAACATCCGCGACCGCAGCACCCCCTTGTCCCGGTCGACCCACGTCCACAGGTAGTGGTTCACGTCGTCGGGGTACTCGGACGGGTCGGCGGCCAGTAGTTCCTCGGTCGAGGACAGGTCGTGGATGGCGAACTCGGGCGCCCACTCCGAACGTGCGCTGACGGCGGTGACCCCGTCGTCATATCCCACCTGCACGATGCCGGCCGGCACCTGCAGGGTGTGCACCGGTGTGCCCTGTTCGCGCAGCCACCAGGCGGCGCCCACGGTCGGATGCCCTGCGAAGGGCAACTCGACGGTCGGTGTGTAGATGCGGGCGTATGCGGTGTTGGTCCCCGGCTGCGAGGGTTCGACGAACACCGTTTCGCTGTAACCCAATTGGGCCGCGATCCGTTGCCGGTCACCGGGGTTCACGGTGCGGGCGTCGACCACACCGAGCGGGTTTCCGTGCTTGCCGTCCTGGTCCGTGAAAACGCGCAACACTGTCACGTCGATGGTCATGCGCCGATGCTACTTTGTGGCCGTCTCGCGTCGGGCGGCCCCGACGCTCAGGTGGCGCTGCGCTCGTCGGTGCCCATCGCGTCGAGCACCGCGACCCGGGTGTCGGCCGAGCCGGTGATGGTGCCTTCGCCGATGCCGGCCCGCAACAGTTCGCGCAGGAACTCGGGGTCGTAGGCCGACGGTTCGGTCGAGTCGATGAACGTCTCGACGGCCTCCACGAAGCGGTCCGGGTCGTCGTGGAACGGGAAGTGCCCGGAGCCTTCGAAGATCTCCAGCACCGAACCAGGCATCGCGGCGTGCGCCAGCATGGCGTGGCTGACCGGGATGACCGAATCGTCGGTGCCCCAGATCAGCTGCACCGGAACCGACTGGGTCAGATAGCAGCGGTCGAGCATGGTGACGACCTGGCCGCGCCAGTCGACGACGGCGCGCAGCGTGCGGGCGAACGCCGAGGACGCCGTCGGCTCGGGCAGGTCCGCCAGGATGCGCAGCATGTTGGGGATGTCGCGGCCCAGCCCGGTCGAGCCGAACACCGTCCCGGCCATCCGGCCCACCGCCTGCACGGCGGGCAGCACCAGCGGCAGCCGAAGCAGTCCGAGTGCTTCGCTGGCCATCGGCAGGGAGGCAAACCGCAGCGCCAGGTTGACGTCCTTGGTCACGCCGCCCGCGCCGACGAGGATCAGCCGTTCGACCAGTTGGGGGTACTGGTAGGCGAACTGCATCGCCACCCCGCCGCCCAGCGAGTGTCCGATCACGGTCACCCGGTCGATGTCGAGCACGCTGAGCAGATCGCGCATGCCGTTGGCGTAGGCGGCCACCGAATAGTCCGCGCGCGGCTTGTCGGATTTCCCGTGCCCGAGCAGGTCGGGGGCGATCACGGTGAACCGCTGGGCCAGCGTGGCCTGCACCGCGCTCCACGTGGTCGAGTTGTCACCGATGCCGTGGATCAGCAGGATCGCCGGGCCCGACCCCGCCACCCGGTAGGCCCGCCGGTAGCCGTGGATCGTGCGGTACTGCAGGGACGGCGTGAGCTCCCGCACCGAGCGCAGGTTGGGCTTTCGAGCCATTGCGACAACTTAGCTGGCCGGCCCGGATCGCGCTTATCGGGAGTCGTCGCCGTCCTGGAACGGGTCCCTGGACTTGTCGCCGGCCTGCTGGGCGAGGAACCGCTCGAACTCGGCGCCGAGTTCGTCGCCGCTGGGCAGATCCTCGTCGCGCGCCAGCAGCGACCGGTTCTCCTGGGCCGCGACGAATGCGTCGTACTGGCGCTCCAGCGCGGTCACCACCTGGGCGACCTCGGCGCTGCCCTCGACCTGCTCGTTGACCTTGGAAAGCACCTCGGCGCCCGCCTCGACGAGGGCGTCCAACGGGATCTGCAGCGAACCGCTTCTGGCGACCTCGGCCAGCAACGCTTCGGCCGCCGCCGGGTAAGCCGTCTGCGCCAGGTAGTGCGGGACGTGCACGGTGAACCCGAGCACCTCGTGGCCGTGCTGGGCCATCCGGAACTCCAGCAGGTTCGACACGCTGGCGGGCACCTGCACCTCGCCCACCCACGGCTGGTGGTCGGCGATCAACTCCTTGTCGCTGGAATGGGCGGTCAGGGTGATCGGCCGTGTGTGGGGGACCGCCATCGGGATGGTGCCCAGCCCGATCAGCCGGCGCACCCCGAGCCGTTCGGCCAGCAGCCGCACCGCGGTGATGAACCGCTCCCAGCGCAGGTCGGGCTCCATTCCGGCGAGCAGAAGAAACGGTGTGCCGACGCTGTCGCGCAACGCGTACAGGTTGAGCTCGGGATCCTCGTAGGCGGTGAAGTGGTCGGTCTTGAACGTCATCAGCGGGCGGCGGGACCGGTAGTCCAGCAGCTCGTCGATGGCGAACGACGCGACCAGCTCGGTGTCGAGGGTGTCCTTGAGGTGCGCGGTGGCCAGCCGGATGGCGTGTCCGGCGTCGGAGAACCCCTCCAGGGCATGAATCATCACCGGACCACGACCGTCCGCAGAGGACAGCTTGGGCGCCGGGAACTCCAGTTCGTACATGCCGGTCTGCTCCGGCTGGTACTGCTGTTCAGGACTGCCGGGACTGTCTGTCATTGCTTCGTCTCCTCACCGCGGTGCCAAGACATTAACGCTTCTAACCTTCCAACTGATTTCTGCCACGTTGCGTTCCCACCGTGCACCCGCACATTTCTCAGGCACGAAAGTGGTTCAACGCCCACAGCTTGTTCATCACATCCAACGCTGCCACCTTGTAGGCCTCCGAGAACGTCGGATAGTTGAACACCGCGTCCACCAGGTACTCCACTGTGCCGCCGCAGCCCATCACCGCCTGGCCGATGTGCACCATCTCGGTGGCGCTGGTGCCGAAGATGTGCACCCCGAGCAGCTTGAGATCGTCGGTGGACACCAGCAGCTTGAGCATGCCGTAGGAATCGCCGGCGATCTGCCCGCGGGCCAACTCCCGGTAGCGCGACACCCCGACCTCGTAGGGGATGGATTTCTTGGTCAGTTCCACCTCGGTGGCACCGACATAGGACACCTCCGGTATGGAGTAGATGCCGATCGGCTGCAGGTCGGTCATCCCCTTGGCAGGCTCGCCGAACGCGTGACAGGCCGCCAGCCTGCCCTGATCCATCGACGTGGCCGCCAGCGCCGGGAACCCGATCACGTCGCCGACGGCGTAGATGTGGTCGATCTTGGTCTGGTAGTTGCTGTCGACGTGGATGCGTCCGCGGTCGTCGGTCTCGAGCCCGGCGTTGGCCAGATCAAGGTGATCGGTCTGACCCTGCCTGCCCGCCGAGTACATCACCGTCTCGGCCGGGATCTGCTTGCCGCTGGCCAGCGTGGTCACCGTGCCCGCGGAGCCGACGTCCACGGCGGTCACCTCCTCGCCGAACCGGAACGTCACCGCGATGTCGCGCAGGTGGAACTTCAGCGCCTCCACGATCTCGGGATCGCAGAAGTCCAGCATGCTGTCGCGCTTCTCGACAACGGTGACCTTGGTGCCCAACGCAGCGAACATCGACGCGTACTCCAGGCCGATCACCCCGGCGCCGACCACCACCATCGTCGACGGCAACGACTTGAGGTCGAGGATGCCGTCGGAGTCCAACACCCGTTCCTCGTCGAACTCGACGCCGGCCGGGCGGGCCGGCTTGGTGCCCGTGGCGATGACGACGTAGTCGCCGCTGACCGTGGTGCGTTCACCTCGGGTCGGCTCCTCGACCAGCACGGTGTGGGCGTCGATGAACCGGCCGTGACCCTGGATCAGGTCGATGCGGTTGCGCATCAACTGCGAGCGGACGACATCTTGTTCCTTGCCGATCACGTGGCTGGTGCGGGCCAGCAGGTCGGCCGGGGTGATCTTCTCCTTGACGCGGTAGCTGCTGCCGTACAGCTCCCGTTGGCTCATGCCGGTGAGGTAGACGACCGCCTCGCGCAGTGTCTTGGACGGGATGGTCCCGGTGTTGACGCAGACCCCGCCCAGCATCCGGCCGCGCTCGACGACCGCGACGGTCTTGCCCAGCTTGGCCGCGGCGATCGCGGCTTTCTGCCCGCCCGGCCCGGAACCGATGACGACGAGGTCGTACTCCAACATGGAACCCATGGCAAAAGGTGTACGCGAGTCGGGCACATCTTGCACCGGGACTGGCGTGAATTTCCGTCCTGTTGCAGCGGTGCGCTGACGCGCGCCTGACCGCCGCCCAGCCGGGGCGATGAGACGATGACCGCGATGATCAACACGAGGTCCTGGACGCTGTGCGCATGTGCGCTGCTCATGGCGTCGACGACGCTCGCGGGCTGCAGCCGGGTGGTCGTCGGGGCCCCCCGGCTCGCGGGCCCCCCGCCGGTGCCGATCGGCGCGCTGCTGATCGAACCCGCGCGCTTTCCCCCGCAGTATCCGGCCGCGGTGCTCGACGGCACCGCGGTGTATCGGGCGCTGCAGGACATCAACGGTGTCGCGCCCGGGGCGGTGGTGACACCGGCCGAGTGCGCGCCGCCACCGGTGGCCTCCAGCCAGAGCGTGGCCGCCGAAGGTATCGACAGCGCGACGGCCAGCAGCCTGATCGTCGCGGTGACCCGGCCCGCCCCGGCGCTGGGCAAACGAGGTGAGCAGTTGCGCAGGTGCGCGTCGTTCACCACCGCAAATCAGGGCGTCCGGTCTGACGTGACCGTGACGATGCTGCCCCAACCGCCGGTCGACGCCGACGACAGCTTCGCCGTCGACCAGACCGTCACACCGTCGACGGGTCCAGTGCGGCGCACGCTGACGCTGACCGCCCAGATCAGCGACACCCGGGTCAGCGTCACCTGGCTGCACCAGGGCGAAGCCGAGGACCCCGACACCGCGTCGTTGCACACGCTGTTCAGCGATGCGGTGTTGAAGGTGCGGCGCAGCACCTAGTCCGGCGGCGCGGCCATTCATCCCCAACCGCGAATTCATCCCCAGCCGGCCCGCCGCGGCGCCCCGAACCCGCGGAAACCGTCGGCTTCCTCGCGACGGTGGGGTCATGACCACATCGCATTCACCTGATTTCCACCTGAACCGTCCCGGCGTGCTGATCGCCGCCTTGCCTGCCGTGCTCGGCTTCGTCCCGGAGAAATCTCTCGTCCTGGTCACCATCGAACGCGGTGCGATGGGATGCGTGATGAGAGTTGACCTTTCAGATGACCTGCCCGACTCACTCGGGCACATCGCCGAAGTGGCCGCCTCGGCGGGCACGGACGCGGCGATCGCGGTCGTCGTCGACGAGGCCGGGGCCAACTGCCGGTTGTGCAACGAGGAGTACCGCGACCTGACGGACGCGCTGGCGGCGTCGCTCGCCGAGCAGGGCATCGAACTGCTCGCCGCGCATGTGGTCGATCGGGTCGCGGCCGGCGGGCGGTGGCATTGCGCCGACGGGTGCGGGTGCGCAGGCACCATCGACGACCCGTCGGCCTCGCCGCTGGCCGCCGCGGCGGTGCTGGACGGGCGCAGGCTCTACGCGCACCGGGCCGAGCTGCAGGACGTCATCGCGGTCAGCGACCCGGCCCGCACGGCGGCGCTGGCCACCGTCGTGCGTGACGGCGGCCGGCGCACCGACGCCCAGGCGCGCAGCGACGTGCAGGCCGCCATCGCGGCGGCCGCGCGGGTGGCCGCCGGAGAGGAGCTGGCCGACGACACGCTGGCCCGGCTCGCGGATGCGTTGACCGACCCCACGGTGCGCGACACGCTCTACGCGTTGGCGGTCGGGGAGAGCGCCGGGCAGGCCGAGTCGCTGTGGGCCGAGCTGTCCCGACGGCTTCCCGAGCCCTGGCGGGTCGAAGCGCTGGTGCTGCTGGCCTACTCGGCGTATGTGCGCGGTGACGGACCGCTGGCCGGGGTGTCGCTGCAGGCCGCGCTGCGCTGCGACGGCACCCATCGGATGGCGGCCATGCTCGACACGGCGCTGCAGTCGGGCATGCGCCCGGAACGGATCTGCGAACTCGCCGCCACCGGGTTCCGGTTGGCCGACCAGTTGGGCGTGCAGCTGCCGCCCAGACGCATCTTCGGGCAGCGGGCCGGGTGAAGCCGGTGGGGCCTAGACCTTCTCGACCTTCACGGCGTGGGCCATCTGATGGGGCAGCTCCACCTGTTCGTGGCCCGGGATCACGATCATGACCCCGCCGTTGTCGTTGGTCTGTACGGTCACCCGCGCATTGGGCACCACGCCGGCGTCCTTGAGTCGGCTGATCAGATCGGCGTCGCCCTGGACGTGCTCGGTCAATTGACGCACGACCACGGCGACGGGCATTCCGGCCGGAAGCTCGGTAAGCCGGACCAGGTTCAGCTGATCGGCGCCGAACGCCGAGCCGGCCAGTCCGAGCTCGGAAAGCCCGGGAATGGGGTTGCCGAACGGCGAGGTGGTCGGGTTGTTGAGCACCCGCACGAGGCGGCGTTCGACGTCCTCGCTCATCACATGCTCCCAGCGGCACGCCTCGGCATGGACTTCCTCCCACGGAAGGCCGATCACGTCGACGAGCAGCCGCTCGGCCAGCCGGTGCTTGCGCATCACGGCCACGGCGAGTTGGCGGCCCTTTTCGGTCAACTCGAGATGCCGGTCACCGGCGACATGCAGCAACCCGTCCCGTTCCATCCGCGAGACCGTCTGGCTCACGGTCGGACCGCTTTGATCAAGACGCTCCGCGATGCGCGCACGCAGTGGCACCACGCCCTCTTCCTCGAGGTCGTAGATGGTCCGCAGGTACATCTCAGTGGTATCGACAAGATCGTTCATGGCACCCTCCGTCACGGCGAGTCTACCGGCTTAGCTGGCCAAACCGGGGTCTTACGTGCCGTGGCCGCTGGGCCGTGCGGCGAGATCAGACAAGCCCGCCGGTTTATCGGCGGGCTTGTCAGTCGGCGGCTAGCTGGCGTACTAGCTGGCGTAGGAGCGCAACCGGTCGGCACGTTCGCCGTTGCGCAGCTTGGCCATCACCTCACGCTCGATCTGGCGAACCCGCTCGCGCGACAGGCCGAACAGCTTGCCGATCTGGTCCAGGGTGCGCGGCTGACCGTCGTCGAGCCCGAAGCGCAGCCGGATGACCTGCTGCTCGCGCTCGTCGAGGGTAGCCAGCACGTGCCGGATGTCGGTGTGCAGCAATTCGGAGATCACCGCGTTCTCGGCCGACATCGCCTCGGCGTCCTCGATGAAGTCGCCGAGCGGGGCTTCCTCGTCGCTGCCGACCGGCATGTCCAGGCTCACCGGGTCACGGCTGTGCTCGAGCAGGTCGGTGATCTTCTCCACCGGGATGCCCGACTCTTCGGCCAGTTCCTCGTCGGTGGCTTCGCGGCCCAGGCTCTGGTGCATCTCACGCTTGATCCGGGCCAGCTTGTTGACCTGCTCGACGAGGTGGACCGGTAGCCGGATGGTGCGGCTCTGATCGGCCATTCCGCGGGTAATCGCCTGGCGGATCCACCACGTGGCGTACGTGGAGAACTTGAATCCCTTGGCGTAGTCGAACTTTTCCATCGCTCGGATCAGGCCCAGGTTGCCCTCCTGGATCAGATCCAGGAGCGGCATCCCGCGACCGGTGTAGCGCTTGGCCAGCGACACCACCAGCCGAAGGTTGGCCTCGAGCAGGTGCCGTCGGGCTGCCTCCCCGTCGCGGACGATCGCGGCAAGATCACGTTTGCGGTTCTCGCCCAAGCGCTTACGCGTCTCGAGAAGATGCTTTGCGTAAAGGCCTGCCTCAATGCGCTTCGCGAGTTCGACCTCATCGGCGGCATTGAGCAAGGCCGTTTTGCCGATGCCGTTGAGGTACACGCGCACGAGATCAGCGGCCGGACTCTGGGCGTCCAGGTCGTGGTCAACGCGGCTTGTGGTGGCATTTGCCATGACGGCCTCCTGATCGGGTCGAACTGTCATGAGCTACAACGCCCACGTGCTCGAAAGAGTTCCCAGCCTTCGACCGGTTCACACGCGTTGATCAGCGGTTTTTCTCCGGTGACCTGAGAATGTGCTGAGAATCAGGTGCGAAGCTCCTCAGCTGGGAACATCACCTTCGGGCTGCTCGACGTCCACTTGCGGTGGCGCTGGCGGCGTCGCTCGTTCGCCGCCTTCGATCGCGGGCCATTCGGCGGAGGGAACCGCGTCGTGATGGGCCGAATGGGTGTAGCGGCGCGGCTCGTCGGCGCGGCGCGGCGGCCGATCGTTGGCGATCAGCACCGCCATCCACGGCAGCGGGATGGAGATCACCACGATCGCCAACGAAATCAACCCGTTGTGCCAGATGCCGTACGCGATCGCGGCGAACAACAACGCCGGGATGCGAACCGACATGAGCGTGAGGTATTTACGGACCCGTTGGCGGTGCTGTTCCTCGTAGGCGGGGGCGGCGCGGGTGATCAGGACGGGCCGTCCGTCGTCGTCGAAACTCAGCTCTTGGCCGTGTTTCATACCTCCACTGTCGCACACCTGTCGTCTGTTGTACGGGGCGGATCTGGGGAATGCAGAATAGGGATATGCGAACCCAGACCATCGAGCGCACCGACACCGACGAACGCGTCGACGACGGCACCGACAGCGACATCCCCAAGTACTTCCACTACGTCAAGAAGGACAAGATCGCCGAAAGCGCGGTCATGGGTACCCACGTCGTCGCGTTGTGCGGTGAGGTGTTCCCCGTCACGAAGTCGGCCAAGCCCGGCTCACCGGTGTGCCCGGAGTGCAAGCGGATCTACGAGAAGCTCAAGGGGTAGTCCGGTCGCCGTTCGTTCCCGCAGGCGCGGGGGCGGCGTCGACGGCCGGTGGTGCGGGGGGCGCCTCGGTGGATCCGTTGAGCGCCTCGGCTTTTTCGGCCAGCCACCAGCGGAGCCGTTTGGCGTGGGTGGCCGGGGCCGGCCATTCCTCCTGGACGGCGGCGTTGAGTTCGGCGCCGATCATGATCGCGAAGCCGAGAAAGAACGCGAAAAGCAGGAAGGCGATCGGTGTTGCCAGGGCGCCGTAGGTGTAGCCGGTCGCCGTGATCCACGTCAGATAGAACCGCAGGCCGAACGTGGCCAGCAGGAAAACCACCGTCGCCAGCAACGATCCCAGCAGCAGCCGATGTGACGGCAGCGGTTTGGGCAGCGACACCCGGTAGAGAATGTTCACCCCGACGATCAGCGCCAGCACCAGCCCGGGGTAGTAGCCGAACCGCAGCACATGGTCCCAGCTGTCGGGGATGTACTCGGCGATCTTGCGCGGCCCCAACGCGATGAACGGGGCGGAGATGATCGCCAACACCAGCATCACCACGTACAGGCCCAGCGCGAAGAACCGCTGGCGCACCGGGTGCCGCAGCGGCGTTTGATCGTGCGCCTCGGTGATCGAGTCGACGAAGGCCGAGATGGCCGAGGACCCCGCCCACAGCGAGATCACAAAGCCGAGCGACACCACCTCGCCGCGGGCGCCCTTGACGATGTCGCGCACCGTCGGCTCGATGATCTCGGTAACGACGTTGGACGAGAAGAACCTGGCCGCCGTGTCGATGATCTGCGTCTCGATCATCGGCAGCGTCTCCGGACCGAACAGCGGCGCCACGTACGCCAGGCTGCCGAGCATGCCCAGCAGCAGCGGCGGCAGGGACAGCGCGCTCCAGAACGCCGCCTGCGCCGACTCCGAGAAGATCGAGTCGTCCCAGCTCTTGGACAGCGTGCGCTTGACGATGTGCCAAATGTGGTGGCGTGAGGGTCGAGCCGGTGCCGACGGGTCATCTGTCATGACCGGTCCAGCATTCCTGACGACAGCTGATCGTGCCCAGCACGGCGTAAGCCGTGTCGGGTCAGACCTCCACCGGGCTCTTCTCGAGCACAGCGGCCAACTCGATCAGCTTCGCCTCGTGCTCGTTGGCATGGTGCTGGCAGAACAGCAGCTCGGCACCTGATGGAAGCTTGGCGCGCACCCGCGCCGCGGCGCCGCACCGGTCGCAGCGGTCAGCCCGGGTCAACTCGGGACTGGTGAGCGTTGCGTTCATGGCGACCTCCGTAATGCTTCGCGTGCTTCCACTGTCTCAGACGTTTCGGGTTGAAGGCTTGTTCCCTGTTTGTTACCGGTGTGTCGCGTCTCACCGTTACGCCGCAGGGTCCAGACGGCAGGCTGACCATATGCCATCGCAGCCCGTCGCACTGGTTCACCTCTGCAGCGCCGACGAGTGGAACACTGCCCGGGCCGCCGGTGAGCACCGGCCGGCCTCGCTGGAAATCTCCGGGTTCGTCCACCTGTCGACACCCGAGCAGGTGCATCTGCCCGCCAACCGACTCTACGGTGGCCGTACCGATTTGGTGCTGCTGCGCATCGACCCCGCACGACTGTCCTCTCCGATTCGCTGGGAACCCGGTGTGCCCGCTGATCCAATGGGCATGGAGTTCCCACACTTGTACGGTCCATTGCCGATAACGGCTGTGATCAGCGTCACTTCATATCGGCCGGACGCCGACGGGCGGTTTGCGCCGCTCGGGCCGCCGGACGCTTCGCCGGTGTAGGCGGCGGGTCGCCGAGCCCGCTCCGTACACTTACAAATCGTGGGCATTTTGTTAGGCCTGGCGCCGTGGATCGTCTACTGGGTACTCGTCGGCAACGTGCCGTTCGTCGTCGCCGCGCTGATCGCGCTGGCCGTGGCCATCGCGGGCTTCGCGCTCGGCCAGGTGCGCGGAGGGCCCGGTCGGGTTCTTGAAATAGGCGCGCTCGCAACGTTTCTCGTGCTGACCGTATTGGCGTTCGTCGTCACCGAGGCGTTCATGCGGCAGTGGATGCTGACGCTGAGCATCCTCGGCGTGCTGCTCGCGGCGCTCACCGGCGCGCTGATCGGCAAGCCGTTCGTGCGCGAGTTCGCCGAGGCGGGGCAGGCGCCCCACGTGGTGAAGAGCGACCTGTTCGCGCGGGTCACCTCCGAACTGACCGGGATCTGGATCGCGGCGTTCGCGGGGATGACGGTGTCGTCGGTGATCCCGCCGATCGTGGCCGGCGACGCGTCGATCCTCGACAGCCGGACCCCGCTGTCGTATGTCTGCTATTGGGCCATCCCGGCCGTGCTGCTGGCCGGCGCCGCGTTCGCCACCCGGGTGCTGCCCGACCGGATCGCCTCAGGCGCCGACGACATCGTGCGCAAGACGACGTTCGTCGCGTTCGCCGAGGCCGAGATCGACCAGTTGATCTATCTGGCCACCGAACACGCCAACCGGGAGGCCGGCGCAGGCAAAGAGGCCTACGACATCAAGATCGGCAGCAAGGGCACACCGTTGACCGGGGACGAGACCCGAGAGTCGTGGCCCTCGACGTACAAGGTGCGCGACAAGAAGCGCTGAGCAGTCCGGCCGCTAGCCGCCGCGGCCAGCTCCCGCCTGATCCGCGACACCGCCTCGGCGTTGTCGCGGTGCACGAAGAGGAAGTTGTTCACGTAGTCGGGGGAGCGGCCCCCGCCGACGGCCTTCGCGTTCTCGGCCCGCTGCAGGGTGGCCGCGTCGAAGTCCGTCCCGTCGCGCAGTTCGCCGCGATGCAGGAAGTAACCGCGGTAGCCCAGGTCGCCGAAGAACGAGAACGCTTGGGCGACACCGCCGACGTTGTGCCGTTCTTCGCACTCCACGATGCAGACCGGCTTCGCCGTTGCCAAGGTCTGCGCGGCGCCGCGCAACACCTTCAGCTCGTGTCCTTCGACGTCGATCTTGATCACGCCGAGCCGGTCGAGTCCGAGTTGGTCGACGGTGGTGGTGGGCACCGTCACCGTGCGAAGCGCGAACCCGGGGTTGGCGTCGGCCTGCAGGGAACAGCGCGTCGTCACCGCGCGTCCCCGCCGGACCGGCACGTGCAGCGCGGTCTCGCCGACTTGGTCGGACAGTGCGATGGCCAGTACAGAATTGTCGCTCTTCATGATTCGGCGCAGCCTGGCGATCAGGGCGGGGTGCGCTTCCACGGCGACGACCTGGCGAAATCGCCCCAAGGCGAAATATGAGTAAACTCCGTCGTTGGCCCCGACGTCGAGGAAGTCGCGATGCGGATCGGCCAGCATCGGCACCAACTTGAGTTCGGGTTCCCCCGCGGCGAGTTCACGGTTGACGCGATGACGGGCGCGTACAGCGGTGACGATGCTCACGGCTTAGCAGGCTAGTGGCGTGCGGTGCAGATAATTGCGGAATCAATCGGTTTCGTCGAACCGCCTCCGCCATGCCCGATCGTGTGATATTCACCGGCGCAACGGGTCCCGCGCAGCGGACCGCAGTGCTTGGCCCACCTTGGTCAGGGTGAACGTGTCGTCCCCGCGATGGTCAAGCAGACCCTTGGCCGCCTACGCGCGCATCAGACGGTAGAGCGCGTGAAACTAGTCCAGGTAGTCGCGCAGCACCTGCGAACGGCTCGGGTGGCGCAACTTGCTCATCGTCTTGGACTCGATCTGGCGGATCCGCTCGCGGGTCACGCCGTAGACCTGGCCGATCTCGTCGAGCGTGCGGGGCTGGCCGTCGGTCAGCCCGAACCGCAGCCGCACGACGCCGGCTTCGCGCTCGGACAGCGTCTCCAGCACCGACTGCAGCTGATCCTGCAGCAGCGTGAAGCTCACCGCGTCGACGGCCACCACGGCCTCGGAGTCCTCGATGAAATCGCCCAGCTGCGAATCGCCTTCGTCGCCGATGGTCTGGTCCAGCGAGATCGGCTCACGCGCGTACTGCTGGATCTCCAGCACCTTCTCCGGCGTGATGTCCATTTCCTTGGCCAGCTCTTCGGGCGTGGGCTCGCGGCCCAGATCCTGCAGCAGCTCACGCTGGATGCGGCCGAGCTTGTTGATCACCTCGACCATGTGCACGGGGATGCGGATGGTGCGGGCCTGGTCGGCCATCGCGCGGGTGATCGCCTGGCGGATCCACCACGTGGCGTAGGTGGAGAACTTGTAGCCCTTGGTGTAGTCGAACTTCTCGACCGCACGGATCAGGCCCAGGTTGCCTTCCTGGATCAGGTCCAGGAAGGCCATGCCGCGGCCGGTGTAGCGCTTGGCCAGCGACACCACCAGGCGCAGGTTCGCCTCCAGCAGATGGTTTTTCGCGCGGTCCCCGTCGCGGCAGATCCACATCATGTCGCGGCGCTGCGCGGTGGTGAGCTTCTCGCCTTTTTCGGTGTACTCGGCCATCAGCTGGGTGGCGTACAGGCCGGCCTCGATGCGTTTGGCGAGCTCGACCTCTTCCTCGGCGTTGAGCAGCGCGACCTTGCCGATCTGCTTGAGGTAGGCGCGTACCGAGTCCGCCGAGGCGGTCAGCTCGGCGTCCTTGCGGGCTTGCCGCAGCGCCTCGGATTCCTCTTCGTCCCAGACGAAGTCGCCCGACGCCTTGTCCTTCTCGGAAGGCTCGGCGATCTCCTCGTCGTCGTCGTCGGTGGCGGTTACTTCTACGGCGGCTGCAGCGGCAGGCACGGCTTCCTCGGCTTCTTCGGTGTCGTCGGCGTCGAGGTCTTCGAGCTCGAGATCTGCGGCGTCAACCTCGACGTCGAGGTCGGCGTCGGGTTCGACGTCAAGGTCTTCGGTGGTGTCGACGTCGTCGACTTTGGTCTCCGCTGCGGTGGCCTTCTTGGCCCGGCTACGCGGGCCGGCTGCCTCGGTCTTGGCCTTGGTCGCCCGCGCCGCGGGCTTGCCCTTGGCGGCGGCGGCCTTGGCCGGAGCGGCTTTGGCGGCCGTTCGGCTCTTGGTCTTGGTGGCCTTCTTGGCCGGTGGCGAACCGTTGGCTGTCTTAGCTGCCCCGGCACTTCCGGACTTCGCCGCTGGAGCCTTTTTGGCGGGGGTCTTGGTAGCGGTGCGCTTTACCGGCTCGTCGGTTGCCGGGCTTGCCTTTGTCGCTGCCACGTACACCCTTTCGTCTTGCATCTCGTCGTTGGCCGGGGTCCACGCGAAGCGCGGGGATGCGTGCACCATCGAAGAGCGTTGGCTGTCGAATATTGGCGGTTTGATGTCGCCGCTATCCGGTATGCGGCCGCCGACGACCATTGTAACGACAGTGTGCGAGGCAGCCGCCCTGAGCGGCAAATTCGCCCAGTCGGGCGCGCCTACTTGGCGGTAGCTGTGACGTCGACCTCAGCGGCCATCGCGGCGCCGACGATACCGGCGGTGTTCTGCAGCGCGGCCGCCACCACGGGGGTGCGGTTCGCCAGCAGCGGGATCCATTTGTCGGCCTTGCGGCTGATCCCGCCGCCGGCGATGAACAGGTCCGGCCAGATCGCGTTTTCGATCGCTACCAGCACTTTCGTCACCTCACGCGTCCAGCGCTCATAGCTCCAGCCCTTCTTTTCCTTCACCGAGGACGCGGCGCGGTGCTCGGCTTCTTTGCCGCCGACCTCGAGGTGGCCGAACTCGGTGTTGGGCAGTAGCACGCCGTTGTGGATCACCGCCGAACCGATGCCGGTGCCGAACGTGAGCAGCACGATCACCCCGCTGTTGTCGCGGCCTGCGCCGTACTTCTCCTCGGCGAGCCCCGCGGCGTCGGCGTCGTTGAGGACGGTGACGGGCTGTCCGTCCAGATGGGCGCTGATGACGTCGCGCACGTTGGCGCCCAGCCAGCCCTTGTCCACGTTGGCGGCGGTGTGCACGATGCCGTCGACCACGACGCCGGGGTAGGTGACGCCGAGCCGCTCGGTCCAGCCGAACTCGCGCACCACCGCGGCGATCGTCTCGGCGACCGCGTCGGGCGTCGCGGGCTGGGGCGTGGGCAGCTTGAACCGGTCACCGATCAGCGCGCCGGTGCCCAGGTCGACGATGCCGCCCTTGACGCCGCTTCCGCCGACGTCGACACCGAAGCCGCGACGTTGCGTACCGGCGCCCGTCGACGGGTCGACGGGCGGGAAGTCGGTGGCGGTCATTCACGCTCCTCTACGAGCCGGCAGGCGCCTGAGCTGTTGGTGCGTCCCACACCTTAGTGGGTGTGCGCGGCGGCGACGGGGGCTTCGACGGGCGTGGACAGACATTGTGCTGCGATGGGGAGGTGAGCGAAAACAACTCCGACCCCGTGCAGTTGCGCTCGGTCGCCGAACAACTGGCCAGCGAGGCGGCGACGTTCGTGCTGCGCCGTCGCGCCGAGGTGTTCGGCGCCGCCGCCGCGGACGACCCGTCGGCGGTACGGACCAAGAGCAGCCCGACCGATCCCGTGACCGTCGTGGACACCGAGACCGAACGGCTGCTGCGTGACCGGTTGGCGGTGCTGCGCCCGGGCGAACCGGTGCTCGGCGAGGAGGAGGGCGGATCGCCGGGCGCCGCCGAGGGGCAGCTCACCTGGGTGCTCGACCCCATCGACGGGACGGTGAACTTCGTCTACGGAATCGAGGCGTACGCGGTGTCGGTGGGCGTGCAGCGCGACGGGGTGTCGGTGGCCGGCGCGATCGCCGACGTGGCCAAGGGGGCGCTGTACTCGGCCGCCCTTGGCCACGGTGCGCGGCTGCAGCGGGCCGGTGTGACGACGCCGCTGCGGTGCAGCACCGCCACCGAGCTCTCAACGTCGTTGGTGGGGACGGGATTTGGCTACGACGTCGAACGGCGGCGACGGCAGGCCGAAGTCCTGACCAGGATCGTGCCCGCGGTGCGCGACGTGCGCCGCATCGGCTCGTGCGCGCTGGACCTGTGCATGGTGGCCGCCGGGCAGCTCGACGCCTACTACGAGGAGGGCGTGCAGCTGTGGGATTGGGCCGCAGGTGCGCTGATCGCCACCGAGGCGGGCGCGACGGTGCGGTTGCCCGCCGCCGACGGTGGCGCCGGAACGCCGGGACCGCTCGTGGCCAGCGCGCCCGCCATCGCCGACGCGCTCATCGACGCGTTGGGCCTCCCGTAGCGATTTCGGTGTACATGGTCACGCCAGACGTGACGATCTACACCGAAATCGCAGTGTTTAGCAGGCCGCGGTGTGGATCTTGGACAGCAGCGCGGAGTCGGCGGGCTGGGTGGCATCGGGGCGCAGGCTGGACAGCATCGCCTTGATGTCGTCGCCGCTGCTGAGCTCGGTGAACTCGGTGCCGAGCGCCAGATCGACGGTGTCGTCGGGGCGGTCGTCCTGGAACAACTCGGTGCACGGCGCCACCAACCAGACCGCGGCGGCCGCGGCGCGCCCGGTCGGACCGAACCGGATCTGGCCGTGGCACTCGAGCCGGGTACCGACGTATATCGAGTCGTTGGCCGCGGTGGGATCGGCGAACCCCAGATCGCGCAGGGCGCCGGCCACCTCGGCGGCCTGACCGCCCTGGCCGCTGGCGTTGAGGACCCGGATCTTGGTGTCGGCGAGCTTGGCCGGCGTCACGTCGGTCATCTCCGTGCGCGACACCTGCTCCCCGAGCGGCGGGGGCGGCGGCGCGTCGGGATCCGTCACGGCCGGTGGCGGGTTGCACACGGCGGCCTCGCGCACGTCGGCCGGCCGGTTCAGCGCGACGACCCACACGAACAGCGTCACCACCGCCAACGCGACGAACATCACGATGGCCGGCACGTAATGGCGTCGACGGAAGGGGCGACCATGCCTGTCGAACGCGGTGCCCTCGGTGATTTGCGCGACCACGGTTGCACTCTAGAGGCAGTGGTCTAGAGTCCCTCGGGCGGCGTCAACCAGTGTGTGACGTAAATCACAGTGGAACGTGTGTCATTACGGGCACGAATCATTTGGTGGATGCGTTCGACGCTGGTACAAAGCTCTGCTGCAAGGTTTATCGGAGGGGACGAGGATGGCTACGGATTACGACGCCCCACGGCGAACTGAGACCGACGATGTCTCAGAGGATTCACTCGAGGAACTGAAGGCGCGGCGCAACGAGGCCCAGTCTGCAGTCGTCGACGTCGACGAGTCAGAGTCCGCGGAATCCTTCGAGCTGCCAGGTGCCGACCTCTCCGGCGAGGAGCTGTCGGTGCGCGTGATTCCCAAGCAGGCCGACGAGTTCACCTGCTCCAGCTGCTTTCTTGTGCATCACCGCAGCCGACTGGCCAGCGAGAAGAACGGCGTAATGCTCTGCACCGACTGCGCGGCCTGACGGTGCCGTTTCGGTGGTCGGCGCCACTACTGCGGTCCGCGCAGCGCGGACAGGACACGATCCGGATGACGACAGCTCACCAGCCAGTACGGCGTGGGATCGTCGGGATCATCGAGAACCAGAAGAACCATGGGGCCCACCCACGCACGGTGCATGACGAAGGCCGCCGGGTCCAGTTGGCGGCCCAGCGCGGCGGATTTGGCGCTGCGCGGCACCTCGGCCGAACGGGAGACCACGCTCATCGGCAGGTGCGCCGCGCCCACCCACAATTCGGTGTCGTCGACGCTGCTGACCACGCGCACCTCGGTCCTGCCGAGCCACAGCAGCGCGACGGCGGCGACCGGCAGCAGCACCGCGAACGGCAGCCAGTTCGGCACACCGGTCACCCCCATGTTCACCTCGAACGCGATCAGCGCGGCCAGGCCCAGACCCGGCGGCCACCACCACCAAGGCACCCACAACCGTTCCCGATAGCGCACGGTTTGCGACGTGGCACGCGTGTCCGACACGCGGCCAAGAGTAATCTCTGACGTCGTGTCCACCACTCTGGCGGTCGTGCGTCTGGACCCTGATCTGCCGATGCCGCAGCGTGCCCATGACGGCGATGCCGGCGTCGACCTCTACAGTGCAGTCGATGTCGAACTGGCGCCCGGTCAGCGCGCACTCGTCGCGACCGGCATCGCGGTCGCCATCCCGCACGGGATGGTCGGCCTGGTCCACCCCCGGTCGGGTTTGGCTGCCCGCGTTGGGCTTTCGATCGTGAACAGTCCCGGTACCATTGACGCTGGCTACCGCGGTGAAATCAAGGTCGCGCTGATCAACCTCGACCCCCAGGCGCCGATCATCGTGCACCGTGGAGACCGGATCGCACAGTTGCTCGTGCAGCGCGTCGAACTGCCCGAGCTGGTGGAGGTGACGTCATTCGACGAGGCGGGCCTTGCTGACACTTCCCGTGGCGACGGTGGCCACGGTTCCTCCGGCGGACATGCGAGTTTGTGATGGCATTCGGTAAACGAGACAACGACGACGACACCTCCGAGGTCGCCGACACCGGCGACGAGCTCGAAGGCCCCTTCGACATCGACGACTTCGACGACCCATCGGTGGCCACGGTGGGCCGGCTGGATCTGGGCTCGGTGCTGATCCCGCTGCCCGAGGCGGGCCAGGTGCAGGTGGAGGTCAGCCAACAGGGCGTGCCCAGCGCGGTCTGGGTCGTCACACCCAACGGCCGGTTCACCATCGCCGCCTACGCGGCGCCCAAATCGACAGGGCTGTGGCGTGAGATCGCCAGCGAACTGGCCGACTCGCTGCGCAAGGACGTGCCCTCGGTCAGCATCCAGGACGGCCCGTGGGGTCGCGAGGTCGTCGG
This sequence comes from Mycolicibacterium holsaticum DSM 44478 = JCM 12374, assembly GCF_019645835.1. Taxonomy (NCBI): domain Bacteria; kingdom Bacillati; phylum Actinomycetota; class Actinomycetes; order Mycobacteriales; family Mycobacteriaceae; genus Mycobacterium; species Mycolicibacterium holsaticum. The sequence continues at coordinate 3,214,071 of NZ_CP080998.1, read as the reverse complement.
CGTCGCAGCCGGGGATCCCGCCCAGGCCGGCGTGGTGCGGTTCATCGGCGTCGACGGCTACCGCTGGATGATCCGCTGCGTGGTCAACGGCACCCAGCAGAGCGTTGACGCGCTCGCCGAAGAGGCGCGAAATGCCTTGGCGGACACCGTAGTTCGACGCGGAGATACCCCGATGCCGGTACGTACCCCGCTAACCGTCGAACTGCCTGAGCCGATGGCCGAGCAACTGCGCCTGGCCGCCGAGCAGGCCGCCGCCCAGCAGGCGCAGCAGAGCGGTGAACAGCCGCCGCTGGCCGAGCCGTCCGCGCGGCGCAGCGTGCAGGGCTCGGCCATGCAACAGCTGCGCACCATCACCGGCGGTTAGCGATTTCGGTGTACTTCGTCACGCTCACCGTGACCAACTACACCGAAATCGCAGGCGCGTAGCGCCGCCACACACGCCGCGCCCAACACCGCCGGGTCGACGCCCATCTCGTCGAGCGTGATCGTGCGCAGCGCGGTCCGCGGCGCCGCCGCGACCCACTGACGTGCGACGTCGACGGGATGGACCGGGTCGTCAGTGGCCCCGGCGACCCCCATCGGGACGGCCAGCCGCGCCAACTCCTCGCAGGTCGGCGCGACGTAACCGGCGGCTTCCTCCATCGCATCGGGCAGCGACGGCCATTGCCCGGCCCACGAGCGGGCCAGTTCGTCGGCCAGCCACCGCGGGCTCGACGCCCGCATCGTCGCGGTGGCCGCGTCCAGACCCTGTGCGCGCAGCAACTGCGCGGAATGGCGCGCAGCCATCGCGGCGGGCGCCGTTTCCGGGGAGCCCGTCCACGCCGGCAGCGCCGCGAGCACCGCGACCGTGCGAGCCGGATGCTGCAACGCCCACGCGGTGGCGACCGCAGCCCCGATCGACACCCCGCCGACGGCGATCACACCCTCCCGGGCGGCGTCGTCCAGCGCATCGAGATAGCCCGCGACGAGACGATCGGGTTGCGGCGCAGGCGTAACCATCACCGCGCCGGCGTCCTCAAGCGCGGCCGAGAAGGCCCGGTGAACGTAGTCGTCGTCGGATCCGGTACCGGGCAGCAGAACCGCGGTGACCCCGCGCAGAATGACGTCCATCACATGATCGTGCCCTGCCGCGAAGTTGCCCGGCGTGGCGAGTCGACCCCGCGTGGCATATCGGAACCAACAGGTCTACGGTGGCGTTGATTGGGGTAGATCTACGGTAGATCTGCATTAAGTCAGGAGACGCCATGGCTACGGCCGAGGGGTATCTTCGCCGGCTCACCCGGCGGTTGACGGAGGACCCGGAGCAACTCGATGTCGAAGAGCTCAGCGACGAAGCCGCCGGCACCGGCGCGCAGAAGGCGATCGACTGCGAGCGGGGTCAAGAAGTGACGATGGTCGGCACGCTGCGCAGCGTGGAGTGCAACGGCAAGAGCAGTGCCGCCGGGGTCAAGGCCGAACTGTTCGACGGCACAGACTCGGTGATGCTGGTCTGGCTGGGCCAGCGCCGCATCCCGGGCATCGAATCGGGCCGCACCCTGCGGGTGCACGGGCGCGTCGGCAAGCTCGACAACGGATCGAAGGCCATCTACAACCCGCACTACGAGATTCAGAAGTGAGCGAGCCCGGAACCGTACCGGGTGAACCGAGCAACAAGGCCAACGCCATCCTCGCCCAGGTCGGCGGGATCAGCGGGCTGATCTACTCCTCGTTACCCGTTCTGGCGTTCGTTCCGGTGTCCTCACTGTTCGGGCTGACGGCCGCGATCGTCTCGGCGCTCGGGGTGGCCGCGCTGATCCTCATCTGGCGGTTGGCGCGCCGCGAGACCGCGCAGCCGGCCATCTCCGGGTTCTTCGGTGTCGGTATCTGCGCGTTGATCGCCTATGTGATGGGGGAGTCGAAGGGCTACTTCCTGCTGGGCATCTGGACATCGCTGGTGTGGTCGTCGGTGTTCGCGCTGTCGGTGCTCGTGCGCAGGCCCGTGGTCGGCGTCGTCTGGGCCTGGGTCAGCGGACATGACCGCGGCTGGCGCGACGTGCGCAAGGCGGTGCGGGTGTTCGACGCCGCGACGCTGGTCTGGGTGCTCGTGTTCGCCTCGCGGTTCGTCGTACAACACCACCTCTACGACGCCGACCAGACCGGCTGGCTCGGCGCCGCACGCATCGCGATGGGCTGGCCGCTGACCGCCATCGCCGCGTTGGTCACCTACCTGGCGATCCGCGCGGCGCAGCGCGCCATCCGCGCCAGCGAGGCCGCGTCAGCTGCGCCCGACGCCGCTCGCACCGAGCGTGACGGCGTGGCCCAACCGGATGCCTACTGAGGCCGATGGTCGACGTCGGCCCCGCGCCGACAACACCGACCGGTCGCTGATCGCGGTCGCCGTACTCGCCTCGTTCGTCGCGTTCCTGGACGGTTCGGTCGTCAACCTCGCGCTGCCGGCGATCAGCCGGGAGTTCGGCGCCGGGCTGGCGCTTCAGCAGTGGGTGGTCGACGGCTACCTGCTCACCCTCGGCGCGCTGATCCTGGTCGCCGGGGCCGTGTCCGATCAATTCGGCCGGCTGGCCGTGCTGCGCACCGGCCTGGTCGTGTTCGCGGTGTCATCGGTGCTGTGCGCGTTCGCGCCCACCGGCTGGGTGCTGATCGCCGCGCGCTGCCTGCAGGGCGTCGGCGCGGCGTTTCTGGTGCCCAGCTCGCTGGCGATGATCAACGCCCGGTTCTCCGGCGCCGACCAAGCCCGCGCGATCGGCACCTGGACCGCCTGGACCGGAACGGCTTTCGTGATCGGACCGCTGCTGGGCGGCGTGCTCGTCGACGCGCTGAGCTGGCGGTGGATCTTCGGGGTGAACATCGTGCCGCTGGCGGTCACGCTGTATCTGACGACGAAGCTGTCCGGCGACCGGTCCGCCGCGCCGAGCGGCCACGCGGGCTGGCGACAGGTCGACGTCGTCGGGGCGGTATTGAACGCCGCCGGGCTCAGCGGCGTGGTGTACGCGCTGATCGAGGGCCAGCGCCTGGGCTTCTCGCATCCGGCGGTGGTGGTGAGCCTGGTGGCCGGGCTGGCCTGCCTCGGCGCGTTCCCGTGGTGGGAGCGCACGACCCCGCAGCCGATGATGCCGCTGCAGATCTTTCGCGCCCGCAACTTCGCCGTCGGAAACCTGGCCACCGTGTTCCTCTACGCCGGGGTGTCGCTGGGCTTGCTGATCGTCGCGCTGTTCCTGCAGGAGACCGCGGGGCTGACCGCGACGCAGGCGGGGCTGGCCACCCTGCCGGTCCCGGTGCTGTCGTTTCTGCTGGCCCCTCGCTTCGGCGCGCTGGCGGGCAGGTACGGCCCGCGGCTTTTCATGGCGGTCGGCCCGATGGTCGCGGCGCTCGGTTATGTGCTGATGGCCACGACGCGCGAACCGTTCGACCTGTGGACACAGATGCTGCCCGGCCTGGTGGTGTTCGGGCTCGGGCTGACGATCACGGTGTCGCCGCTGACCGCGGCAGTGCTGGCCGCGGTGCAACGCGCTCAGAGCGGAATCGGGTCGGCGATCAACAACGCGATCTCCCGCATCGCGGGCCTGATCGCGATTGCGTTCACCGGTGTGATCGTCGGCAGCACAATCGATTTCGACGGGTTCCGGCGCGGTGCACTGGTCACCGCCGGCCTGTTCGCGCTCGCAGGCGCGGTGTCGGCGCTGGGCATCCGCAACGCATTGGGCGACGTCAGCCAGGTCGAGGCCGGCGCCCTGGCGCGCTGTTCGGACCGGGCCACCCCGCCACCGGCGCGCGTCGTGCGCTGAGCTCAGCGCGGCGCGGGATGCAGCAGTAACGCCTTCAGGTCGTCCTCGGCCTCGGCGACCGCCACGAACAACAGCTCGTCGCCGCCCTCCAACGGCTCGTCGCCCTCGGGGACGATCACCCGGGGGCCGCGCAGGATCGTCACCAGCGCGCAGTCGCGGGGCAGTTCGAGGCGCTTGACCGGTTTTCCGCCCCACGGGGTGTCGTCGGGCAGGGTGATCTCGACGAGGTTGGCCTGACCCTTGCGGAACTCCATCAGCCGCACCAGGTCACCGACCGCGACGGCCTCTTCCACCAGCGAGGCCAGCATGCGCGGCGTGGACACCGCGACGTCGACGCCCCAACTCTCGTCGAACAGCCATTCGTTGCGGGGATCGTTGACCCGGGCCACCACCCGGGGCACCGTGAACTCCGTCTTGGCCAGCAGGCTGACCACGACGTTGGCCTTGTCGTCACCGGTGGCCGCGATCACCACGTCGAACTCCTCGAGCTTGATCGCCTCCAGCAGGGTGAGCTCGCAGGCGTCGCCGAGCCGCCACTGGGCGGCCGGGATCGCGTCGACATCGATGTGGTCGGGGTTGCGTTCGAGCAGGGTGACGTTGTGGCTTTCGACGAGCTCGCGGGCGATGGAGCGGCCGACGGCACCGGCACCGGCGATGGCGACTTTCATGGCTCTCTAACCCTCGATGTCCTCGCTGGGCGGCAACGCCGCGATCGCCAGCGCTTCGGCGATATGCCCGGCGACGGCGGCCATGAACACCTGATCGCCGGCCTGGATGACGGTCTTGGTGTCGGGCAACACGCCCGCGCCGAACCGGATCAGAAACGCCACCCGCCCACCGGTGGCGGCCTCCAGATCGGTCATCCGCCGACCCACCCAATCCTCGTGCAGGGCCAACTCCGTCACGCCGACGTTGCCGGTGGGGTCGCGCCATTTCGCGGTCTCGGTTTCGCGGGTGAGCACGTTGAGCAGCCGGTCGGTGGTCCACGGCACGGTCGCCACCGTCGGGATGCCCAGCCGTTCGTACACCGCGGCGCGTTTGGCGTCGTAGATGCGGGCGACCACCCGCTCGACGCGAAACGTTTCACGCGCCACCCGCGCCGAGATGATGTTGGAGTTGTCGCCCGAGGACACCGCGGCGAACGCACCGGCCTCCTCGATACCGGCCCGCAGCAGCACGTCGCGGTCGAAGCCCATGCCGAGCACCCGTTCCCCGGGGAACTCGGGGGACAGCCGGTGAAACGCGGTGCTGTCGCGGTCGATCACCGCCACGTCGTGGCCGATTCTGGCCAGGCTGTCTGACAGCGAAGCCCCCACCCGGCCGCAGCCCATCACCACTACCCGCAACTGTCGGTCCTTCCTGTTCCAACCCGCGCAGTCGGAACGCTACCGCTTCCCGACGGTTATCGGACTTCAGGCTTAGTGTTGGCACTCGTGTCCAAGCTTTCGACCGTCGCACGGCGGTTGGTTCTCGGCAGACCGTTCCGCAGCGACCGGATCTCGCACACCTTGTTGCCGAAGCGGATCGCCCTTCCGGTGTTCGCCTCGGATGCGTTGTCGTCGGTGGCTTACGCACCTGAGGAGATCTTCCTCGTCCTCTCGGTCGCCGGCCTTTCCGCGTATTCGATGACGCCGTGGATCGGGCTGGCCGTCGCGGTGGTCATGCTGGTCGTCATCGCCAGCTACCGGCAGAACGTGCACGCCTACCCGTCGGGTGGCGGCGACTACGAGGTGGTCACCACGAACCTGGGCCCCACCGCGGGGCTCACGGTGGCCAGCGCGTTGCTGGTGGACTACGTGCTGACCGTCGCGGTGTCGATGTCCTCGGCGATGTCGAACATCGGGTCGGCCGTTCCGTTCATCAACCACCACAAGGTGCTGTTCGCGGTGATCGCGATCCTGCTGCTGGCCGCGATGAACCTGCGCGGCATCCGCGAGTCGGGCACCGCGTTCGCCATCCCGACCTACGCCTTCATGATCGGCATGTACATCATGCTCGGCTGGGGATTGTTCCAGGTCTACATCCTGGGCACCCCGCTGCGGGCCGAGTCGGCCGACTTCGAGATGCACGCCGAGGACGGCGGTGTGCTCGGCTTCGCGCTGGTCTTTCTGGTCGCCCGGGCCTTCTCGTCCGGAAGCGCGGCCCTGACCGGTGTCGAGGCGATCAGCAACGGCGTGCCGGCCTTCCAGAAGCCCAAGTCACGCAATGCGGCCACCACGCTGACGATGTTGGGTCTGATCGCGGTGTCGCTGTTCATGGGGATGATCATGCTGGCCAAGGCGACCGGTGTGCAGATCGCCGAGCGCCCGCACGAACAACTGGTCGGCGCACCGCCGGACTACCAGCAGAAGACGCTCGTCGCCCAGTTGGCCGACACGGTGTTCCACGGCTTCCCGGTCGGGTCGTTCCTCATCGCGGGCGTCACGGCGCTGATCCTGGTGCTGGCGGCCAACACCGCCTTCAACGGGTTTCCGGTGCTGGGATCGATTCTCGCGCAGGATCGTTTCCTGCCGCGCCAGCTGCACACCCGCGGGGACCGGCTGGCGTTCTCCAACGGCATCCTGTTTTTGGCGTTCGCGGCGATCGCGTTCGTGGTGGCGTTTCAGGCGCAGGTCACCGCGCTCATCCAGCTCTACATCGTCGGGGTGTTCGTATCGTTCACGCTCAGCCAGATCGGCATGGTGCGGCACTGGACCCGGCTGCTGCGCAGCGAAACCGACGCCGCGCTGCGCAGTCGGATGATGCGGTCGCGGGTGATCAACACGATCGGCTTCGTATGCACGGCCACCGTGCTGATCATCGTCGTGGTGTCCAAGTTCGTGGCCGGGGCCTGGATCGCCATTCTGGCGATGGCCATCTTGTTCGGGATCATGAAGCTCATCCACCGGCACTATGACGCGGTGGCCCGCGAACTCGAGGAGCAGGCGGCCGAAGACGAGGGCGACATGGTGCTGCCCAGCCGCAATCACGCGATCGTGCTGGTGTCGAAGCTGCATCTGCCGACCATGCGCGCGTTGGCCTACGCCCGAGCCACCCGCCCCGACGTTCTGGAGGCGATCACCGTCAGCGTCGACGACGCCGAGACGCGCGCCCTGGTGCACAAGTGGGAGGACAGCGACATCAGCGTTCCGCTGAAGGTGATCGCGTCGCCGTACCGGGAGATCACCCGGCCCGTCCTCGATTACGTCAAGCGGGTGTCCAAGGAGTCACCGCGTACGGTCGTCACCGTGTTCATTCCGGAGTACGTCGTGGGGCACTGGTGGGAGCAGGTGTTGCACAACCAGAGTGCGCTGCGGCTCAAGGGCAGGCTGCTGTTCGAGCCGAACGTGATGGTGACATCGGTGCCGTGGCAGCTGAGTTCGTCGGAGCGGCTCAAAACCCTGCAGCGGCAGTCCGCGCCGGGTGACGCGCGCAGGGGATTTTTGGAGTGAGCGAACCGATCGACGCGGCCCGCGACGACCTCACCGTCACCACCGGGCCCGCGGCCAACGGCGGCAGCTGCGTGGCCCGCCACGACGGCCGCGTCGTGTTCGTACGGCACGCGCTGCCCGGGGAGACCGTGCGGGTGCGTGTGGTCGCTGACCGCGGGAAGTACTGGCACGCAGACGTTGTCGAGGTAATCGAACCGTCGCCGGACCGGGTCGACTCGCTGTGCCCGATCGCCGGGGTCGACAGCGCAGGATGCTGCGATATGGCGTTCGCCGCGCCCGAGGCGCTGCGCCGGCTGAAGGGCTTCGTCGTCGCCAACCAACTGGCCCGCCTCGGTGGCTACCGGTGGATCGAGGAGGACCAGGCCACTGCCGAGCCGGTGGGCGGTGCCGGGGCCACGGGCTGGCGCACCAGGGTGCGGCTGCACACCTCCGCCGAGGGCCGCCTGGGCTTTCACCGCTACCACAGTTCGCAGGTCATCACCGAACTCGGTTGTGCGCAACTGCCGGTCGGCATGCTCGACGGGTTGAACGACCGCAGCTGGCCGGCCGGCTCCCACGTGCACGTCGCGCTCGACGACGACGGGCACCGGCACGTCGTGCAGTCCGCGCCGCGTGCGGCGCGCAGGGGCGCGACCCAGGTGATCGAGGGCGACTACGAGGCCGTGCAGCGCGTCGGGCAGCGGACCTGGCGGGTGCCGGTCACCGCGTTCTGGCAGGCCCATCGGGGTGCGGCGCAGACCTACAGCGAGCTGGTGGCGCAGGCCGCGCAGCTGAAGCCGGGGATGACCGGGTGGGACTTGTACGGCGGGGCAGGAATTTTCGCCGCCGTGCTCGCCGAGGGGGTCGGCGACACCGGGAGGGTCGTCACGGTCGACACGTCGCGATCATCGTCGCGTGCGGCGCGGGCCGCGCTGGCCGACATGGGTTGGGTGTCGGTGGTCACCGATTCGGTGCGCCGCGCGCTGGCGGCCCAGCGGCAGCGTGCCGACGTCGCGGTGCTCGACCCGCCCCGGTCGGGCGCGGGCCGCGAGGTGATCGACTTGTTAGCCGAGGCCGAGGTGCCCCGGGTGATCCACATCGGTTGCGAGGCGGCCGCGTTCGCGCGCGACGTCGGACTTTACCGGGGCCACGGTTACACGGTGGAGCAGGTGCGCGTCTTCGACTCGTTTCCGCTGACCCACCACGTCGAAAGCGTCGCGGTTCTGGTCCGCTGAGCCACGCCAAGATCGCCGCCCGCACAGTGGATCTCGGTTCGCTCCGGACCGCGTCGACGCCCGAATTACTAGACTGGCTTTTATTTTTTTCTCGGGTATGGTCGAGGCCGGTGATGGTTGCCACTGTGAAAAGGAGCAACGATGGCTAAACAAACTGCTAAAAAGCCCGGAAAGACAATCAAAGAGCGGCGCGCGGAAAAACGAGCGAAGGCCGAAGCGACCGAGGAATTCCTGCCCAAGCGCAAGCCGGGTCGGGCCTGACTAGTCTGAACTGCAGAAACTATCGGCTCTGAAGGTAATTTCAGGGCCGATTTTACTGTGTAGGCGCCTTTCCTTGGTGCCGGACTAACGCAAGCCGACTACACAAAGCAGGCATTTGAGCGTAGAAATTGTCGCTCGCACAGTTACCCGCGAATAAATTGCGCTTTACGACGCCGTTGCGTGGAAACTCGCCGTTACGGGAGATGGATCAACTAACGACACGAAAGAAGGGACGTACAGAAGTGAACGCCGTGACTGGGCGCACCGGCCAGCCGAGCGAAGCGGCGGCATCCAGCGAGCAGAGCGAACTGGATGTGCTCGAAAAGGCACTGGTCAAGGCCTGCGCCGACGTGGCGAACGCGTCGACGGCAGGCGAACGCGGCGCGGCGTATCGCAAGGGGCGCACCGCGGCACTTCGATTCGCACGCATTTGTGTTCTAGATCAAATGGCAAGCGCAGCCATGGATTTCACGAACGTATCGGACAACGGCGACGGTCGGTCAGAACGCGACAGGAACAGGACGCTCGCCGCGCTCGGCACGATCTCGCAGAGGTTGTCCGAGGCGCTGCGCGCGCACCCAGAAGACGATGTCGCAGCGGGGTACCGCGACGGTATCCGCGCTGCGCTCGAACTCACCGAAGAGCAGGAGCGCGCTGTGCGACGGGACGTCCGTTGCGCAACGCTCACGGGATAGCCGCCCAGTTGCGGCACAGCGGTGCTCGAGTCAGCACACATGATGAGAATGGGAGTCTCAGTTGGCAGTCCGGGAGATCGGCACGTCGCCGATTGTTTTCGGTCGGGCGACGGAGCTTTACGAGTCCATGGCCGCGGAGCTCCGCCGCCATGGCGTCATTGATGACGAGAGTGGTGAATCGGGTACCGGCACGTCGATCATCGTCGTGCTCGACGACGGGCTGATCGTGTCGGTCGTCGGCGACGGCGCGCTCAGCGAGGTCAGGCGGCAGGACAGAGCGAGCGAGACGCAGATCCGCGAGGCGGTGACCGACACCGCGATCGCCACGGGAGCCCAGCGCCTGCTGGTGGTCTGCGATGTGCGGCACACCCCCGACGACAAGCACGCGCGCGCCATCGATTGGCTGCGGGATTTGACGCACCGCATCGGCTACGAGTGTTCGATGAACGGGCTGCACGACCTGGCCGCATCGATCGCGGTGGTGCGCTCTGACGCCGAGGCCCTCCGCACCGCTCATGCAGTTGTGAACTGGCACAAGGGTATTCGGCGCGCCGGTGGGTGGTTTCCGAAACGGTACGCCGGCACCTCTTCCTGAGGACGTTTCGGCAGGCGCTACGCCGGGTACCTTCCGGCGTGCAGACATTCCTGCCGTACTCCGGATTCGAGGCTTCGGCGCGGGTGCTCGACCGACGCCGCCTCGGCAAGCAGCGGGTCGAGACCATCCAGATCCTGCGGGCGCTGACCGTGCCGGGCTACGGCTGGCGCCATCATCCCGCCGCCGCGATGTGGGCGGGATACGAGGAGGCGCTGGTCCGCTACGGGCTCGACGTGTGCGCGGTGTGGTGCCAAACCGGTGCCGCCGACACCTGCGCGGCGACGCTGGTCACCGATCTGGCGAAGGGCGCCGGCCTGACCGTGGTACGGCAGCAGGAGCAGTTGGCCGCCGCCGACGAACTGCCACCCTGGTTGGGCGACGCGGCATTTCATCGCAGCCACCAGTCCTCGCTGATGCGTAAGGACCCCGACCACTACCGGCCGCACTTCGGCGACGTGCCCGACGATCTGCCATACGTGTGGCCGAAGTCAGACCGGGAGCGACGGATCCGCTGACCCGCCCGCGAAGTGCCGCGCCAACCGACGATGGCGATGGCCGAACAGCGCGTTGACACCGGCCGCGATCACCGGTGCCAGCGGGCGCAGCGGTGCCCGGAGCTCGAACGTGAGGCGGTCGTGCACAACGGTTTTGGCCTCACCGGCCGGTTCGAGGGTGCGCTCGTGGCGCCACATCCGCATGCTCAGCATCGTCGAAGCCTCGGAAAACCCACGGCCCGGCCACAACTCGGCAATCATCAGCTTGTCGTAGTCGAACGGGATCACGCCGAACAACCGCAGCCAACAGCGGCCGATGGGCTCACCGACCGGAACGGTTTCGACGGTCAACGATTTCGCGCCCCGCGGCATCGACATGGTCATCCACGGCCGCAGTTCGTCGTTGATGCCCTCGGGGGTGACGATGCGGGCCCAGACCTGTTCCACTGGCGCGTCCACGGTGCTTCGCCGTTCGACGATCACGGCGCCGCCCCAGCGCGCAAGCTCACAACCTTCTCATCATGCGCAGCGCGCCGACCGCCCGCCGAATCGATGACGGCGCAGGCGGATAGATGTCTGCGGCGAGGGCTGACTTCTGCCGGTGCAGCGCGCTCACCGTCTGCGGTGAGAAGCCACCGTCCTGCACGGGCGCCGTCGGCAACTCGGGCGAGTCGGCCAATTGCCAGCGCGAACCGGCGTCGAGCAGGGACTGATGTTTGATGGGGTAGTAGTCCGTTCGCCCCGCGAGGGCCAACCCGCTGGCCCCGGCTGCGGCGGCCAGCAGATGGAAGTGAAAGCGGGTGCTGACCCACGTCTGACCCGTCCGGGCCGGCAGGCCGTTGCGCCACACCTCGGTAAACGGCACGAACACCGCATCGGTGAGCAGGTGGGCCACCCGGTCGAACACGATCCGATCCGCGCCCGGGATGCCCTCGACAACGGCGACGTCTCGACCCTGGATATCCCATCGCTGGATCACCTCGGCGATCGCCGCGATCAACCCGTCGAGTCCGCGCCCGCCAGCGAAGTCCTCGACGAGATCGGACTGCAGGCAGAACAGGAATCGGCGTGCGGCCGCCGCTGATTCGCTGTCGTACACCCCGTCGTCGGTGATTCCGAGCCAGGCGTCGTCGCCGCTGAACGATCCGCCTCCGCCGGCCCCGGCGATCGCCTGATACGACGGCAGATCTCGCACGTCGAACAGGCTGAACCGCGCCTGCAGGTCCCGTAACAGGCCGAGCCGCGACGGATCTCCGATCGGCAGCAGACCCTGACCGGTGGCGACCGCACGGCCCCCCGAGCGGTCCACCGCCGCGAGGGCCGCGGCCAACAACGCCATGTGGTGCGACCACACCGCGTTGATGTATCCGCCGCCCACCAGGTGCACGGTGTCCGCACGGGCCAGCAGTTCGATCCCCGAGACGATCGTCGGCATCCGGCCGGGGTCGTGGATGGCTTGTTCGGCGACGACGGCCGCTTCGGACGGCCGGAGATGGGCGGTCTGAAAACACACCCGCCAGACCGTGTCGACGAACGTCAACCGGGGATGGCAGCCGCGCAGCAGCACCGCCGCTTGACCCGGGGTGTGACAGTCGACGACGACGTCGGCGTCGGGCCGCGCCAACGCGAGATGGCGCAGCCATGCGCGCAGGATGAACTCGTCGCCGTAGTTCGGATTTCCGCTGGGGGCGACGAGATAGACGATCTCGCGCTCAGCGCTTCTGCTCAATGCTGCGGTCATGTCGGCGGGCCCGTCATGTGCCTGCCGTGTCTTGCGCGGCCAGAAGCCCCCGCCGGCGGGAAACAACGCGTGACATCGGCCACGGCGGCAGCATAGATCAGCTTTCGTCCGGTATGCCGCGGCGTTACCGAAGCGATGCCATGCCATAGGTTGGAGGCCAGGGTGTGCCGGGAAGTCTGGTCGGCGACAATTGACCGACCCTGAAACCGATTGGGCGCACCGTGACCAACAACTCCTTCCGCGGCCCCGGCGGCGGCGCGCTCTTCTCACGCGGTTCCTGGTCGGAGGCCAGCCGGATCGCGTCGATTCTGCGGAAAGAGACCGTCGGCGGCGCCATCCTGCTGGTGGCCGCGGCCGTGGCGCTGCTGTGGGCGAACTCCCCGTGGTCGGCGAGTTACTTCGCGCTGCGGGATCTCGAGATCGGCGGCGAACCGTTCGGCCTGCACTTGAGCCTCACACTCGGCACGTGGGCCGCCGACGGGTTGCTGGCGCTATTCTTCTTCGTGGTCGGATTGGAGCTCAAACGCGAGTTCGTGGCCGGCGATCTGCGTGACCCCGCCCGCGCGGCGCTGCCGATCGCCGCCGCCGTCGGCGGCATGGTGGTGCCGGCGTTGATCTTCGTCGCGGTGACCGCGCACGTGGGCGGCGGCGCGACCAGGGGCTGGGCCATCCCGACCGCCACCGACATCGCGTTCGCCGTCGCGGTGCTGGCGGTGATCTCCACGCACCTGCCGTCGGCGCTGCGCACGTTCCTGCTCACCCTCGCGGTCGTCGACGATCTGCTCGCGGTGTCGGTGATCGCCGTTTTCTACACCGAAAGCATCAACTGGCCGGCGCTGCTGGCCGCGCTGGTACCGCTGGCGCTTTTCGCGGTGTGCGCGCAGCGCCGAATCCGATCGTGGTGGCTGCTGATCCCGCTGGCGCTGGCGACCTGGGCGTTGATGCACGAATCGGGCATCCACGCCACGGTGGCCGGGGTGCTGCTCGGCTTCACGGTGCCGGTGGCCCGCTCCGCTGCAGCCGGCGGGCCGCAGGCCGGCCCCGGTCTGGCCGAGCACTTCGAACACCGGCTGCGGCCGCTGTCGGCCGGCTTCGCCGTTCCGGTGTTCGCCTTCTTTGCCGCCGGGGTGCACATCGGGGGGGTCGAGGGCTTCACCCGGGCGCTGGGGGATCCCGTCACGCTGGGCATCGTGTTGGGTCTGGTGGTCGGCAAACCCGTCGGCATCTTCCTGACGACGCGGGTGCTGGCCGCGGTCACGCGCGCCAATCTCGACGACGCGATCCGCTGGATCGACGTGGTGGGCATCGCCATGCTGGCCGGGATCGGGTTCACCGTTTCGCTGCTGATCGGGGACCTTGCCTACGGTCTGGGATCAGAACGTGACGAATTCGTGAAGATCGGGGTGCTGACCGGTTCGGTGTGTGCGGCGGTGCTGGCGGCGGTGCTGCTACGGCTGCGAAACCGCCGATACCGCACCATTTACGAACAGGAAACCGCCGACGCCGACCGCGACGGTGTGCCCGATGTCTACCAGGCTCGACAGGACTGACACCGAAGTCACTGCGTACACTGACGGAATGCTTGAACAGATCCGCGGTCCCGCCGATCTGCAGCACCTGACGCAGGCGCAACTGGGCGATCTAGCGCAGGAGATCCGCGATTTCCTGATCCACAAGGTGGCTGCAACCGGCGGACATCTCGGCCCCAACCTCGGCGTGGTGGAACTCACCCTCGCCCTGCACCGGGTGTTCGATTCGCCGCACGACCCCATCGTCTTCGACACCGGGCATCAGTCCTACGTGCACAAGATGCTGACCGGCCGCAGCCACGATTTCGAAAGCCTGCGCAAGAAGGGCGGGTTGTCGGGCTATCCCTCCCGCGCGGAAAGCGAGCACGACTGGGTCGAGTCCAGCCATGCCAGCGCGGCGCTGTCCTACGCCGATGGCTTGGCCAAGGCGTTCGAGCTCTCCGGCTACCGCAATCGGCGTGTCGTGGCCGTGGTGGGGGACGGTGCGCTGACCGGCGGCATGTGCTGGGAGGCGCTGAACAACATCGCCGCGGCCCAGCGCCCCATCGTGATCGTCGTCAACGACAACGGCCGCAGCTACGCGCCGACCATCGGCGGCTTCGCCGAACACCTGGCCCGGCTGCGCCTGCAACCCGGCTACGAGAAGGTGCTCGAGGAGGGCCGCAAGGCCGTCCGGCGGGTGCCGATCATCGGCGAGCTGTGCTACCAGGGCATGCACAGCATCAAGGCGGGCATCAAGGACGCGCTCTCGCCGCAGGAGATGTTCACCGACCTGGGCCTGAAATACGTCGGCCCGATCGACGGCCACGACGAACAGGCGGTGGAGGGTGCGCTGCGCAGCGCGCGGGGTTTCCGGGCCCCGGTGATCGTGCACGTCGTCACCCGCAAAGGCATGGGCTATGCGCCCGCCGAGAACGACGAGGCCGACCAGATGCACGCCTGCGGTGTCATCGACCCCGAGACGGGGCTGGCGACGTCGGTGTCCGGGCCCGGCTGGACGTCGACGTTCTCCGAAGCGCTGATCGGCTATGCCAGCCGGCGCCGCGACATCGTGGCGATCACCGCCGCCATGCCAGGACCCACCGGGCTGACCCCGTTCCGGCAGCGCTTCCCCGACCGGTTCTTCGACGTCGGCATCGCCGAACAGCACGCGATGACGTCGGCCGCGGGCCTGGCGATGGGCGGCATGCACCCGGTGGTCGCGATCTATTCGACGTTCCTGAACCGGGCGTTCGACCAGGTCATGATGGACGTGGCGCTGCACAAGCTGCCGGTGACGATCGTGCTGGACCGGTCCGGGGTCACCGGAGCCGACGGCGCCAGCCACAACGGCATGTGGGACCTGTCGATGCTGGGCATCGTGCCCGGCATCCGGGTGGCCGCGCCGCGCGACGGCACCCGGCTGCGCGAAGAGCTGGGCGAGGCGCTCGACATCGACGACGGCCCCACCGCCATCCGCTTCCCCAAAGGTGATGTGGGCGAGGACATTCCGGCGCTCAAGCGACGTGACGGCGTGGATATCCTGGCCGTGCCCGCCGACGGGCTGACTGAGGATGTGCTGCTGGTGGCCGTGGGTCCGTTCGCGGCGATGGCGCTCACGGTCGCCGAACTGCTTCGCAACCAGGGCATCGGCGTGACGGTGGTGGACCCGCGCTGGGTGCTGCCGGTGCCGGAGGTGGTGTCCGAGTTGGCGAAAACGCACAAGCTGGTGGTCACCGTCGAGGACAACGGGGTGCGGGGCGGAATCGGTTCGGCGGTCTCGGCGGCGCTGCGTCACGCCGAGGTCGACGTGCCCTGCCGCGACGTCGGCTTACCGCAGGAGTTCTTCGCGCAGGCCTCCCGCGGCGAGGTGCTCGCCGATGTCGGCCTGACCGACCGCAACATCGCCAGGCAGATCACCGGTTGGGTGGCCGCCCACGAGGCCGCCGTGGCCGAGCGCGAAGGCGAAGTCAGCGAGCACGGCTAGGCGCGGCTGAGGCCACCCCACTGGAAGGCCCCTGAAAAGGGCCACTGAAAAAGCCGTACCCGCGGATACGCGGATACGGCTTTCTCGTTCGGGCGATGACTACGTCAGATCGCGGTCAGATCGCGCGAACCTTGCTGGCCTGTGGGCCCTTGTTGCCCTGGGTGACCTCGAACTCCACCTGCTGGTTCTCCTCGAGGCTGCGGAAGCCGCCGCCGTCGATCTCCGAGTAATGGACGAAAACATCGGGGCCGTCAGCCTGCGCGATGAAGCCGAAGCCTTTTTCGGCGTTGAACCATTTCACAGTTCCCTGTGTCATTTTTTCTCCTTGTCAGGATTCAAGACCGCACCGTGCGGTCGGTGGCCGATTGACCAGACGGCTCCTGCAAGAAAAAGAGACGCCCGCGCCAACGTTCTGCGCGAGCGTGTATGAAACACGAACACTTAAAACTTCGACCTTGATCAGTCAACCACACAATGGCGCGTCTTGTTCCACGCCCATCGCGCCGACCGCCAAAACCCCAGGTCAAGGGGTGGCGGTCAACGCCTCGGCCAACGCGGGGACGACCAGATGGCGCTGCCAGGGCCGCGCCTGCGCGTCGCGCAGGAACGCGTCGATGACGGCCGCGGTGTCCTCCGGGTTCTCGGGCGGCTGCCAGTCCCAGCACAGCCGGCGCACCACCTCCGGGGTGAGCAGGTTCTCGGAAGGCACCCTCAACTGTTGCGACAGTTCGCTCAGCCGGGCGCGCACCGCCACCAACCGGGCCGCCGCCTCGGGTTTGCGTCGAGACCACCGTGATGCCGGCGGCGGGCCGTTCGACGATTCGTGCGGGTCCGGTGGCTCGCTGGTGGCGCGCGCGCGGGCCAGCGCGTCCAGCCAGACCTGAGCGCTTCGGCGCTGCCGCGACCCGCCGAATATCGGTAAGGCGGTGAGCTTTTCGACGGTGTCGGGATCGGTGGTAGCGGCGTTGATGATCGCCGAGTCCGGCAGGATGCGCCCGGGCGCGATGTCGCGGCGCTGGGCGATGTGGTCGCGGGTGATCCACAGCTCGCGCACGGCGGCCAGCGCGCGCGGGTCACGCACCTTGTGGATGCCCGACGTGCGCCGCCACCGGTCTCGCCGCGTGGGTGACGCCTCGTATTTGCGTAGGTGCTCGAATTCCTCTGCCGCCCAATCGCTTTTGTGCTGTTCGTCGAGCACCGCGGCGATGGCGTTTCGCAGGTCGACCAGCACCTCGACATCCAGCGCCGCATAGTTGAGCCACTCGGGCGGCAGCGGGCGCTTGGACCAGTCGGCTGCGCCGTGCCCCTTCGTCAGATGCAGGTGCAGCAGGCGCTCTACCATCGCCGCGAGGTTCACCTTGTCGAACCCGGCCAGGCGCCCCGCCAACTCCGTGTCGTACAGGGCTGGGGGCCGCATGCCGATCTCGGCCAGGCACGGCAGGTCCTGATCCGCGGCGTGCAACACCCACTCGTCGGTGCCGAGCACCTCGGCGACCGGCGCGAGGGTGGCCACCGGGTCGGCGCCGTGGTTGACCGGGTCGATGAGCACGGTTCCCGCCCCGGCGCGACGGATCTGCACCAGATAGGCGCGGTTGGAATAACGAAAGCCCGACGCCCGCTCGGCGTCCACCGCGAACGGTCCGGTGCCCGAATCTAAAAGCTCTGCTGCCCTTGCGATTTCGCTTCGGCTGCTGGCCAACTCCGGTACACCCTCACGCGGCGCCAGCAGCGGTGTGGCGTCGGGCTCCTGCTCGGAGTCGGTGTCTTGCGGCTCGGTCATCGTCACGCGCGAGTGCGTGAGTTCAGGTCGGTCACCCCCGCCGGAGGTAGGCCGGCGGCGTGCTCGAGCACCTCACAGAACGCCTCGACGTGCGGCCGCAGATCCAACGTGGTGGCGGTCCACGACGCGCGTAGCTCGAGTTGATGGGCGCGCGGCGGCCCGGAGATGTCGCCGTACCGCACCGACGTGGTCGCGGTGACGGTGCCGCCCAGCGCGGTGACGTGTTCCTCGCGCGCCGACAACGCATCGAGCAGCCAACTCCACGCCACCTCGGGCAGCAACGGGTCCACGGCCTCGCTGGGGTCCAGGTCGGCCTGGATGTAGGCGACCAACCGCATGGTGCCGTCCCAGGCGTCGGCGCCCTCGGGATCGTGCAGCAGGATCAGCCGACCGAACGCGTCGCCCTCCGACCGCTCGGGCACGATGGCCGTCTCGGGATGGCGGACCTCCGCGCCCAGCGCATAGCTGAACGGCGCCAGCCGTTGTGGCGGGCGGATCGGGCCGAGCTCGATTTCCGAGCGCACGGTGGTGGCATTCATCGCCGCCACCGCTTCGCGGAACTGGGCCGGTTCGGCGGTGGTCACTTTCTTGACGCTAGCCCATTGCGCCAGGTCTGTGCGCAGGCGCGCCGATCTTGACCGGCGAGGCCGGCGCGATACCCGCACACGCCGCGGTGCGGCGGCCTGAACACGCTGGTCAGCAGGCCGCCGCACCGTTACAGCGAGGGGTCAGTTCGTACTCATCGGCGGCATCAGCACCGTGTCGATCATGTAGACCTGCGCGTTCGCGGTGTCGACTCCACCGCAGACCACGCCGGCGTCGTTGACCCGTAGGTCGTCGCCGGATCCGGTCACGGTCAGCTCGGCGCCCTGCACGGTGGCGTGGGTGCCGACCACCTTGTCAGGTGTGGCCTGGCCGGGCACCACGTGGTAGGTCAGGATGCTCGTCAGCAGGTTGGCGTCGGTCTTGAGCGTCTCCACCGTTTCGGGCGGCAGCTTGGCAAAGGCCGCGTCGGTGGGGGCGAAGACGGTGAACTCGGCGCCGTTGAGCGTGTCGACCAGGTTCACGTCGGGGTTGAGTTGCCCGGATACGGCCTGCGTCAGCGTCTTGAGCATCGGGTTGTTGGACGCCGCGACGGTCACCGGGTCCATGGCCATGCCCTCGACCGAACCCGGACCGGTGGGCACCTCTTGCGCATAGGCGGCGCAGTCAGGGCCGACCAGGTTGGCGGCCGGCGTGGCCTGCACGGTGGTGGCAACCGACGTCGCTCGGTCGGGGCTGGCCGGCGAGGCCGTCTGCGAGGCGGTGCTGTTGTCCGAGCACCCTGACAGCGCCAGGACGGCGGCCACCGACAAACCCGCGATGGCGACGGTGCCGTAGTGAACATTGCGCATGGCATTTACTCCCTTGTGTATGACGGCCTGACGGTCGTCGCTGAACTCGATCGATAGGAATTCGGAGCGGATCGGTCTTCGGATGGGATTCGCCGCCAAGTGAATTCAGATGACGGTGAAGACGACCGAGTGCCAGCCGGTGGAACCGTCAGGTGTCGGCCCGGGTGTGATGACACCGAGGCGCGCTTGGGCCTGCAGATTTCCCTGGGTGTCGACCGCGCGGCATGACGCCGCGTGCTGGCCGGGCGGCAGGGCCCTGGTGAGCCGGAACATCCGCCATGTGTTCGGACTGACCGCGGGGGCCAGCTCGGCAGGCTCCCAATCGCCGTCGTCGAAGCGCACTTCGACCCGCTTGATCCCGCGGCCCTGCGCCCACGCCGTTCCGGCTACGGTGACGTCCGCGCCGGACACCTTCTGGAACGCGCCGGGTGCGTCGACGCGCGACGAGATCTTGATCGGTGCGAGGCCGGGAGGTTCGCCGTCCCAACCGCGTTTGACCCAGTACGGCTTGACGTCGTAGGTCGCCAATTCGAGCTCGGTGACCCATTTGGTCGCCGAAACGTAGCCGTACAGCCCGGGAACGACGGTGCGCATCGGGAAGCCGTGCTCGGGCAGCAGCGGCTCGCGGTTCATCCCGATCGCCAGCATCGCGCCGTCGGCGTCCCGGATTGCCTGCACCGGTGTGCCGACGGTGAAACCGTCGACCGAATGACCGACCATCTGCGTGGCGCCGGGCTGCACGCCGGCCCGGTCGAGCAGCGTGATCAACGGCACCCCAACGAAGTTCGCCGTCGAGACGTAGGGTCCACCAACCGGATTGGACACGCACGTCATCGTGATCGTCTTTTCGATCAGCGGCATGTTTCGAATCTCGTCGAAAGTGAACGCCATCGGCCGGTCGACCAGCCCGGTGATGCGTAACACGGCGTCCTCGGCACGCAGCCGCGGCACGGTCAGATTGATGTCGATGCGGTAGAAGTCGGCGATGGGTGTCAGAAAGCGCGGCGTGCCCAACTCGGGAAATGCCGCGCCGGGCGGAATCGGCGGGGCGGGCACAGTTGGCACCAGCGCGCCGATCGCCCGGCGCGACGCCTCGACGTCGTTGCGCCCGGCAAGCGTGAACCCGCCAAGCGCGGCGATCGCGGTGCCCGTCGTCGCGCCCAGCGCGCCGACGAGAAATCGGCGCCGCTGAAACGGTCGGCGGAGGGCAGAGCCGGGGTCGACGGGCTCGACGGGCTCGGATGATTGCGCGCACGCCAGCAGCCACCACAACACCGCAACACCGGCGAGCACCGCCGCGCCGGGGGCAAACAGCCCGACCCGCCGACTGGACTGTTCGTACACCGCGGCGACGCCCACCGCGCCGACCAGGCCGACCGCGGCCACGCCGAACAACGGCGCCCGGCGCGAGATCAGCCCGATCACAGCGCCCACCAGAACCAGCACGACCGCCATCCCGATCAGCAGCGCGGCCTTATCGTTCGTGCCGAACGTCTCGATCGCGAACTCCTTGACCGGCGCGGGTGTGCGATCGATCGCGGCGTTGCCGACGGCAAGAAACGGCGAGGCGTCCGAAATCCGCAGCAGACCGGCCACCAGGTGGCCGACCGACAGCGCAGCCGCGACAGCCAAGGCGCCGCTGGTGGTGCCCGCAACGACACCCAGACGCGAAAGCTTCCTCATGTCGGGTATTCGTCGCCTACCGCGGTCTGGATGGTGCCGACCCACTCCAAACCCGCCGCGGCTCCGAATAACAGGTGTGGAAACGCGTGTGCTGGTGCCGCCGGTGGTTAGGCTGACGGCCGTGACCGCTGACCTCGGCGAACTGCTGCGCCAGGTGGCGCGGCAAGACGTCGACGCGTTCGCCGCCTTCTACGACCTCACCCGGGCCAGGGTGTTCGGGCTTATCACCCGGGTGCTGCGTGACCCCGGCTACAGCGAGGAGACCCTGCAGGAGATCTATCTGCAGGTCTGGCGCAGCGCCGACAGTTACGACCCGACCGCCGGCTCCCCGCTGGCCTGGCTGATGACGCTGGCGCATCGACGTGCCGTCGACCGGGTGCGCTCCGAGCAGGCCAGCAGCCAACGCGAATCCCGTTACGGGGCAGCCAATGTCGATGTGCCGTCGGATTCGGTTGCCGATTCCATCATTTCGAGCGACGAGCGGCGTCAGGTCACCGACTGCCTTGGCTCGCTGACCGACGCGCAACGCCAGTGCATCCAGCTCGCGTACTACGACGGGCTGACCTACGCTCAAGTGTCCGAACGGTTGTCGGCGAACCTCGCGACGATCAAATCGCGGATGCGCGACGCCATCCGCGGCCTTCGTAAGTGCCTGGGGACAGCATGACCGAGCCGACCGAGTTCGATCTGATCGCGCTGGCGACGCCGTACGCGCTGCACGCGATGTCGGATGCCGAGATCGCCGACGTCGAGCGCCGGCTGGCCGCCGCCCCGGCAGCGGTCGCCGAGGCGTTCGCCGAGGAAGTCCGCGCGGTGCGCGAGACGATGGCGGTGATGTCGGCGGCCACCGTCGTCGAGCCGCCCGAGCACCTGCGGCAGCGCGTGCTGGCCGACGTTGCCGCCGAACCCGGCCGGCTGCAGCCGCGCAGGCGACGCTGGCAGACCGCGGTGCTGGCGGCCGCGGCCGTGGTGGCGATCGGCCTCGGCGCGCTCGGGGTGGGTCTGGCGCTGCGGCCGGCGGCGCCCTCGTCGACCATCGATCAGGTGTTCGCCGCCCCCGACGTGCAGACGGTGTCCGGGCCGATCCCCAGCGGCGGCACGGCGACCGTGGTGTTCTCCCGGGAGCGCAACGCGGGTGTGCTCGTGATGAACGACGTCGCACCACCGGCGCCGGACACGGTGTACCAGATGTGGCTGATCGACGACGACGGGCCGCACCCGGCAGGCACCATGGCGTCGGTCGCACCGTCCACCACCGCGCTGCTGCCTGACATCGGTGCCTCCCAGGTGCTGGCCTTCACGGTGGAACCGCCCGGCGGGTCGGAGCAGCCGACCACACCCGCCTTCGCCGAATTGCCGCTGACCTAGGGGCTGCGCTTCGCGCAATTGGGGTCCTGCCAGGCCCGCATGGCAGCATTGAGGGCGATGACCAACCGTCGTGAACTGCCCGAGTCGCCGTATCTGGCCGCCGTGTCCGGCCGCAAGCCGAGCCGCGTGCCCGTGTGGTTCATGAGGCAGGCGGGGCGTTCGCTGCCCGAGTACCGGGCATTGCGCGCGAAGAACACCATGATGCAGGCCTGCTTCGACACCGAGCTGATCACCGAGATCACCCTGCAGCCGGTGCGCAGGCACGGCGTGGACGCCGCGATCCTGTTCTCCGACATCGTGGTGCCGCTGCGCGCTGCGGGCGTCGCGCTGGACATCGTGCCCGACGTCGGCCCGGTGATCGATCACCCGATCCGCACGATCGCCGACGTCAAAGCGATGAGACCACTTGAGCCACAACAGATCACCGCGGTGACCGACGCCATCGGGCTGCTGGTTCAAGAGCTCGGCGACGTGGCGTTGATCGGGTTCGCCGGGGCGCCGTTCACGCTGGCGTCTTACCTCATCGAGGGCGGGCCGAGCCGCCAGCACGAACACACGAAGGCGATGATGTTCGGCGAAACCGATACCTGGCACGCCTTGATGACCGAATTGACCGATCTGACCATCGCGTTCCTGCAGGCCCAGGTCGACGCCGGGGTGGACGCCATCCAGGTGTTCGACTCGTGGGCCGGAACCCTGTCGCTGGCCGACTACCGCAGGTACGTGCTGCCGCACAGCACCCGGGTGTTCGCCACCCTGGCGGGCGCCGGTGTCCCGATGACCCATTTCGGGGTGGGCACCGCCGAGTTGCTGGGCACCATGTCGGAGGCCGCCGCACACGGCGGGCCCGCGGTCGTCGGCGTCGACTGGCGCACCTCGCTGACCGACGCCGCCGCCCGGGTGCAACCGGGCACCGCGCTGCAAGGCAACCTCGACCCGGTGGTGCTGCTGACGGGCTGGCCGGTGGTCGAGCGGGCCGTGCGCGCCGTGGTCGAGGACGGTCGCCGCGCGATCGACGCCGGCGTTTCCGGGCACGTGTTCAACCTGGGCCACGGCGTGTTGCCCGCCACTGACCCGGGAGTGATCACCGACGTGGTGGAGCTGGTACACACGCTGTGAGCCAGACGTATTGCGTTGTCGGTGGCGGTATTTCGGGTCTCGTCGCCGCGAACCGGCTGCGGGTTGCGGCCGGGCCGCACGCGTCGATAACGCTGTTCGACCCCGCCGACCGGCTGGGCGGGTCGCTGCGCACGGAACGGATCGGCGGGCAGCCGATGGACGTCGGCGCGGAGGCGTTCGTGGCGCGCCGACCCGAGGTGCCCGCGCTGCTGGCCGAGCTGGGATTGGCCGGTCGGCAGATCGGCACCACCGGCGTGCGGCCGCTGATCTACAGCCAGGCCCGCCTGCACCCGATGCCGTCCGACACCCTGCAGGGCATCCCGACCCAGCCGTCGGCCATGCGGGGTCTGGTCGACGACGCCACCGTCGCGCGCATCGCCGAGGAGCGCACCCGCCCGCTGGTGTGGCGCCCCGGGGCCGACCCGTCGGTGGCCGAGCTGGTCGGTGACCGGTTCGGTCCGCAGGTGGTGACTCGCTCCGTGGAACCGCTGCTGGCCGGGGTGTATGCCGGGTCGGCGGCCACCGTCGGGGTGCGCTCGGCGCTTCCGGCGCTGGCCGTGCAGCTGGACCGGGGCGCGCGCAGCGTGACCGATGCCGCATGCGAGGCGCTGGCGGCCTCGCCGGTGCCGCGCGACGCGCCGATCTTCGGCGCCGTGGACGGCGGCTATACGGTCCTGGTCGACGAACTCGTCCGCCGGGCCGGTGCGCACTGGCTGCAGGTCGGCGTCGAAGCGGTGCAGCAATCACCGCAAGGCTGGGATCTGGTCGACGACGAAGGCGTGCGCCACCACGCCGACGCGGTGGTGCTCGCCGTCCCGGCACCGCGGGCGGCGCGTCTGCTCGCCGAGGTCGCCCCGCGCGCCGCGGACGCCGCGGGACGCATCGCGGTGGCGTCGACGGCGCTGGTGGCGTTGGCGCTGCCGGGCGGCACGCCGCTACCGCAACACTCCGGGGTGCTGGTCGCCAGTGGGGAGCGGTTGCGCGCCAAGGCGATCACGTTGACCACCCGCAAATGGGGGGCGCGGGGAAACGTCGAGCTGGTGCGGCTGTCCTACGGCCGGTTGGGCGACGATCTGGCCCGCAGCGTCGGCGACGAGGAGCTGTTGTCCTGGGCGGCACTGGACCTGCACGCGGTCTTCGGCATCCACGCCGATCCGGTCGACCACCACGTGCAGCGGTGGATCGACGCGATGCCGCAGTACGGACCGGGTCACGCTGAGCTGATCGCGCAGCTGCGCGCGGGCCTGCCGCCGGGGCTGGCGGTGGCCGGCGGCTATCTGGACGGTATCGGGGTGCCGGCCTGTGTGGCGGCCGCCACTCGGGCGGCGGCGTCGCTGCTCACCCCCCGCGTGGCACCATAGGGGTATGGCCAAGCTCGATTTCGACGCACTCAACTCCACCCTCCGCTACCTGATGTTTTCGGTGTTCTCGGTGCAACCCGGGGCGCTCGGCGTGGAAGATGAAGCGCGTGCGGCCGTTTCCAATGAGGTCTCGACGTTCCTCAAACAGCAGGAGGAGCGCGGTGTGGTGGTGCGAGGCGTCTACGACATCGCCGGTATGCGCGCCGACGCGGACTTCATGTTCTGGACCCACGCCGACAACGTCGAGGCGCTGCAGGCCACCTACTCGGACTTCCGTCGCACCACCGCGTTGGGACGCGCCAGCACGCCGGTGTGGAGCAACGTCGCACTGCACCGCCCCGCCGAGTTCAACAAGAGCCACATCCCAGCGTTTCTGGCCGGCGAGGAACCGGGCAACTACATCTGCGTGTACCCGTTCGTGCGGTCCTACGACTGGTACCTGCTGCCCGACGAGGACCGCCGCCGGATGCTGTCCGAGCACGGGATGGGTGCCCGCGCGTACAAGGATGTGCGGGCCAACACCGTGCCGGCGTTCGCGCTGGGCGACTACGAGTGGATCCTGGCGTTCGAGGCGCCGGAACTGCACCGCATCGTCGATTTGATGCGTGACCTGCGCGCCACCGACGCCCGTCGCCATGTCCGCGAGGAGACCCCGTTCTTCACCGGCCCGCGGGTGAGCCCCGAACAGTTGATCGCCGCGCTGCCGTAACTTCTGGCGCCGAGACTGCGCACAGATCGCGGAACCGGCCCGAAACGCGAATCTGACCGCAATTTCGCGGGTTTTTCGGCGGCCGGCAGGTCATCATGTGGAGATGATCACCAGGGCATGTATTGGCTCGACGTTGTTCGTCGCGGCGTTGGCGACGGCGCCCACCGGGTTCGCCCAGGACGTGAACGGCGAACAGTGCCCGCCGCGCGACGGTAAGAGCATCGTCATCACCGTCGGGGACATCGACTGCGTCACCGCGGCCGATTACGCCGCGCAGTACGACGTCAACGGCGACAAGTACCAGGCGATCGGGCCGTTCACCTGTTACTCCGCGACCGCGGCCACCGCGCCGCTGCTGTTTCAGTGCGTCGAGGACAGCGCGGACCCGGCCGAATTCGCGGTCTACCCGGGCTAAGCCTTTTGCGCCGAAATAGCATTCCAGGTCGTCTCGGCCGCCGAATCGCGACCGTGGCTTCACGCTCGGTGAGCTAGGAAGCTTTCGGGACCAGCCGCAGCGAGATCGAGTTGATGCAGTAGCGCTGGTCGGTGGGCGTCGGATAGCCCTCGCCCTCGAAGACGTGGCCGAGGTGGCTGTGGCAGTTGGCGCAGATCACCTCGACGCGGCGCATCCCCAGCGAGTCGTCGGACCGCAGGATCACCGCGTCGGAGTCGGCCGGATCGAAGAACGACGGCCATCCGCAGTGAGATTCGAACTTCTCGGTGCTGCGGAACAGTTCGGCGCCGCAGGCCCGGCACTGGTAGACACCTTCGGTCTTGGTGTCGGTGTACTCGCCGGTGAACGGACGCTCGGTGCCGGCCTGGCGAAGGACGTGGAATTCCTCGGGGCTGAGCTTCTGGCGCCACTCGTCGTCGGTGAGCTGCAGCTTGGGAGCTGGTGCGGTCATAGCTCCAGGTTAGCGATTCTGCGCGGTCGGCCGCATCAGGTGCGCGCCGGCGCGGGCTCCCGGACCTGCTTCACCCACGGCGGATCGATACCGTCGTCGAGCCGATCCTCGGCCTTGGCGTCCAGATAGCGGAAGTACAACACCGAGAACACCACGATCACCACCAGCGACCAGCCGTAGGTGATCTTCAGGTACTCCAGCGCGCGACCCGTCGTCGGCCAATGGCCCAGCAGCCAGCGGTCCATCGTCATGAAGCCGTAGATACCCAACCAGGCAACCCAGTTGCGCAGCACCGAGTTCGGCAGCACCACCGTCATCAGGAATGGGAACAGCATCATCGAGTAGTAACCCTGGCCCAGCGAGAGCACCAGCCAGGAGGTGATGAGCAGCACGCCGGAGGAGGTCAGCATCCAGAACAACTGGTCGCGGGTGCGGTAGTAGCGGTACAGCAGCCACAGGCTGGCCGCGCCCAGCACCACAAAGGCGATGCGCAGCAACATGATCAGCCACATCGGCAGGCCGTAGTACACGCCGTTGCCCAGGATCGAGCTGTTGAAGTAGTCGCGGGTGGACAGGATGTAGGGCAGCGTGCGGGTGACGAAGCTCATCGGGTCGCTGATCAGCGGCCACGCCGCGACGTTGAACACCACCGGCACCGCGAACGCCGTCAGCAACGACCGCCACTGCCGGTTGAGCAGCGGAAGCAACAACAGCGGCGCCAACAGCGGTTTGACCACCAGCGTCAACCCGATCGCGACGCCGGCCAGCCATTCATGGGATTTGTTGCCGTCGAGCAGCCACCTGAAGAACAGCACCTCCAGCAGCAGGATGCAGCCGTTGATGTTGCCGAAAACCAGTGTGTTGGTGACGTTTTCGGTGCAGAACATGGCCAGCAGCAGCGCCGGCGCGGCCACCGAGGCCAGTGAGAACTTGAACAGCCGCAACAGGAAGTAGGCGGCCAGCACGATCGCCACCGTGTTGAAGAAGATGAACCAGTACCGCGACGCGTCGACCGGCAGGTAGCCGAACGGCGCCATGATCAGCGTGCCGCCCGGCGGGTAGAGGTAGTGCGGGTCGACGTGGTCGAACTGCGCGTTGTAGATGTCCTGGCCCATCTTGAAGGCCACGACCGCGCGGTAGACGGGTCCGAAGTCGTCGGTGATGTAGCCGTTGGTGGCCAGCACGTAGCTGCGGTGGATGACCGAGAGGATCGCAATCGGCCACAGGATCGACCGCAGCACCGTTGCCGTGTTCGGCGGGGAGGTGCGGGGTCGGAAGGCGGCCAGGACAAGATCGCGCACGAGCGCACCGTACACCGACACCTCCGACGCGACCGGTCAGGCCGGGCAGAACGTGTCGGTCTCGGGCAGGGCGCCGCTGTCCAGGTAGCCGATCACCGGCGGCAGCGCGCACGGCGAGTAGATCGAGGCGCCGTGCCCGATGCCCTGCCACATCACCCGCCTGTTGGGCGAGCCCGCGTTGATCGCGGTGGCGGCGACGGCTGCGACGCCCTCGTTGCCGACGATCGGGTCGTTCTGGGTGCCGAGCAGCAGCACGGGGATCTTGAGGTTCTTGGGCTCATTCGGCGTCGAACCGCTGGGCCAACTCAGGCACTGCACCAACCCGAGCGCACCCACCCGGCCGAACTGGGGATACAACTTGTCCCACTCGACGACCAGTTCCCGCACGCGGTCGGGGGTCGGACGGCTCAACGAATCGCTGCAGTTGTTGACGAACTGGCCGTCGGTGTCGCGCATCGACTCGGCCTGGCTGATCAGGGTGGACATCGGACCGGAGTCCCCGGCGCGGGCGGCAGCGACCGCGGCCGCCAGCGCGTTGCCGGTATCCACCCGGTCGCCACGCGGATAGGCCAGCGCGGTGGAGATCGCGTTGGCGACCGCCGCGACCGACGCGCCGGCCGGTCCGCGCCCCCCGCGCGCGTCGTTCAGCAGCGCGTCGACGGCGGCCTTCGGGTTCGGGGCCAGCGGGCAGTTCGCCGCTGCGCACTGCTTCGCCCACGCGTCCAGCGCGGCCTGTTCGCCCTTGACGCGCTGCTCCATCGCCGCTTCGGCGGCGATCCCCAGCGGCAAGGGGGAGTCGAGCACCAACCTTGCGACCTTGTTGGGATGGCTGCCCGCGTAGGCCAGCGCCACCTGGGCGCCGTTGCCGATGCCGAGCAGGGCCAGCGTCGGCACATCCCAGGTGCTGCGCAACCGCTCGAGGTCCTCGGCGGCTTGTGCGTTCGAGTACGCCGAGTCGCCGGGCGCGATGGTGTCGGTGCAGTTCGTCGTGGCGCCCTGGGTGATCTCGCGCAGGTTGGCGACCGGATCATCGCCCCTCTGGAACTGCGCCTGGTCGGCCATCTGCTGGCGTTCGAACAGGTCGCGGCACTCCAGCGCGCCCGACATTCCCATGCCGCGACGGTCGACGGCCACGACCGGGTGACCTTTGAGCACGTCGGCGCCCGCCCGCGACAACCACACCGGCAACTGCTGCGAGGACGGCAGGTTCGCACCGGTCGTCATCACCAGCGGGCCGGCGTCCTCGGGGGTGTCGGGGCCGGTGGCCCGCACGGCGCCGATGCTCAACGTGCCCGCGGCGCCGTTGATCGGGTCCAGGTCGGCGTCGTAACTCGCGCAATCCAGCCTGACCCCGGGGACGGCGGGAACGCCGGCGTCGCCGAACACCCGGGACGTGCAGTCCCGCCACGCCAACTGGTTCTTGGGTGCCTCGATCGGCGGCGGGCCCTCCGGCGCCTGGGTGGTCTCCGGCTGGCCCTGGGGACCGGCGCCCGAATCGGTGGCGAACCGCGGGTTGGCGGCCAGCCCCGGGGCACATCCGGCGATGACCGCGGCGACGGTTGCCAGGCTCAGGGTCCCGACCAGCTGTTTACGCCGATGCATGCCGACCACAGTACTGACGCACGCGCTCAATCTGCCCGCACGTAGCGCGTGTAGAGGTAGCCGTCGTCGTCGCAGAGCAGGTGCGCGGGACGCATACGGGTGTGCACTTCACCGGGGCCCGAGGCGATCCGCGGCGCCAGCCCCCCAAGTAACAGCGGCGCGACGGTCAGGCACAGCTCGTCGAGCTGGTCGTGCTCGATGAACATGCCCAACACCTGCGGGCCGCCTTCGGTGAGCACCCGGTACAGGCCGCGCTCGGCCAGGACGTCCAGCAGCGTCGCCCCGTCGACACGGTCGGGCTGCGGCCCGGAGGCGTTGACGACCTCGGCGACGCCGCCCAGCCTGCCGCGGGTGTCTTCGAAGGTGTCGGCGCAGGTGAGGATCAACGGCGGGACCTCGGTGTGGGTGAAGAAGCGGGCGTCGAGGTCGAGGCTGCCGGATTGGGTGACAACGGCGATCGGGGGGACCTCGGCCTGGCCGCGGCGCTGACGGGCGCTGCGATGCGCGACGGGCACCTGCACCCCGGAGTAGTTCTCCACCCGCACGGTGGCCGCGCCGACGACGATGACGTCGGCCGCGTAGCGCATCAACCGGAACACCGCACGATCGCCGGCCTCAGCCATGCCGCCGGCCTTGCCGTCGGCGGTGGCGCCGCCGTCGACGCTGGCGATCATGTTGGCGCGCACCCAGCAGTGCTGCAGTCCGTCAGGGTAGGCGTAGAAGTCGGACAGCCGGCCGTCGTCGACGCTGTCGGTGGGGCCCAGCACACTGAATTGCACCCCGGCGGCGGTATCGGACATGAACACGATCGAAGCACGCCGATAGGGTGCGTGCATGCACGGGTCCAGCGGCGTCCGACACCTGGTCGACCGCCACCCCGACGTCACCCCGCAACGGTTGATCGCCCAACTCGTTCCGCCGCCCACGTTCGCCGACGTCAGCTTCGACACCTATCTGCCCGATCCGGCCGAACCGTCCCAGGCCGCGGCCGTGCAGTCGTGCCTGCGGTTCTGCACCCAGGCCACCCAGCGGCGGGCCGGCAAGAAGAAGCTGTTCGGCCGCCGCGAGGTGCTGCCCGGTGTCGGGCTCTACCTCGACGGCGGGTTCGGCGTCGGCAAGACGCACCTGCTGGCGTCGTCGTACTACCGGGTGCCCGGGCCGAAGGCGTTCGCGACATTCGGCGAATTGACCCAGTTGGCAGGGGTTTTCGGCTTCGTCGAATGCATCGAGCTGTTGGCCGAATACGTGGTGGTGTGCATCGACGAATTCGAGCTGGACGACCCCGGCAACACCACGCTGATCTCCCGGCTGCTGTCGGCGCTCGTCGAACGCGGGGTTTCGGTGGCGGCCACCTCCAACACGCTGCCCGAACAGCTCGGCGAAGGCCGGTTCGCCGCTCAGGACTTTCTACGTGAGATCCACACGCTCGCAGCGATTTTCGACACTGTACGGATCGACGGGCCCGACTACCGGCACCGCGGCCTACCGCCCGCGCCCGAGCCGCTGAGCGACGACGAGGTCACCCGGCGCGCCGCGCAGGTTCCCGGGGCGACGCTGGACGACTTCGATGCGCTGTGCGTGCACCTGGCGACCATGCATCCGTCGCGGTACCTGACGCTGATCGAGGATGTGGCCGCGGTGTTCCTCACCGGAGTGCACCGCATCGACGATCAGAACGTGGCGCTGCGGCTGGTCTCGCTGACCGACCGGCTCTACGACGCGGGCATTCCGGTGATCGCCTCCGGGGCCAAGCTCGACACCGTCTTCAGCGAGGAGATGCTCGCCGGGGGCTTCCGCAAGAAGTATTTGCGCGCGACGTCGCGGCTATTGGCCCTGTCCCGCGCCCTTTGACGCGCCGAACGTGGGTTACCAGCACGCCCTTTGCGCTCCAAGCATGCAACAACCCCACACTCGGCGGCGTCAGAGTTCGCGCACCATCACGTAGTCGTTCTCGACATCGGAGCCCAGCTGAAACGTCTTGGTGCCGCTGATGCTGAACCCGTGCTTGGCGTAAAACCGTTGGGCGCGTCGGTTCTGCTGGTTGACCCCCAGCCAGACGCAGGCGGCGCCGTGTTCGGCGGCATGGGCCAGCGCCGCCGACATCAAGGCCGCCGACACGCCGGCGCCGTGGCCCTCGGGCAGCACGTACATCTTCGACAACTCGACGGCGGGGCGCCGCGTGACCGCGCGCTGCACGTCGTCGTCATCGGGAACGCCGCGAATCAGCATGGCGTAACCCACGATTCGGTTGTCCTCGCGAGCCGCGAGCACGTCACGGTCGGGATCGGCGAGGTACTCGCGGAACCGGTCCGCCGAGAGGTTCTCGGCGATGAACGCGGCGATGTCCTGCGGTGTCGTCGACGGGGGACAGGCCAGGGGGAAGGTGCGGGCCGCGACGTCGGCGAGATCGACAAGATCGGCTACCGAAGCCGGTGTGACGTCAACACCCAAAAGTCAGGACACGTTCCACTGCGCCAGGTGCTTCCCGGTGACCCGGTCGATGAGCACCACGTTGGAGATCAGATCGCGGTAGCAGTCCCACCACACGCCGCCGCTGACGGTGGATCCGGCCGGGGCGTTGTTCAGCGCGCGTTGCAACGAGTCGGGGGCGTCGGTGTTGCGCGGTTCGTAGGCGTCACCGGTCGGCGTGACACCGCGGAACTGGTAGGTCAGCGCCTGGGCGTACGGCGTGGGCACCGCGATGGGATGCACGGTGATCTGACCGCGCCAGACCTCGTAGCGCGGCGCCCGCGGCGGATAGCCGAAACCGGGCGGGATCGGCGAGGGGGCGACGCTGTGCACGGTGATGTCGGCGACCAGGCCCTCGAAGTCCACCCGCAGCGTCTCGCCGAGGCGTCCGATGGGGGTCGTCGCGGCGGAGGCGGGGGCAGCCACGACGGCGGCGGCAGCCGAGAATGCCGCGATGAGGAGCACTAACCAGCGACGCATGGCGCAAATGATCGCACAAACTGAAACGTGTTACAGCCGGTTCCCACGTGTCACTTGTCTCGCGCACGGTTCGTGAACGGTTCCAGCGCGGCCACCAGGTCTGCCTCGAAGCGGTCCCGGTCCATCCCGAGGCCGTGCAGAACCCCGTCGTCGTCTTCGGCCTCCCACAGCGCCAGCAGGATGTGTTCGGTGCCGATGTAGTTGTGGCCCAGCCGAAGTGCTTGCCGGAAGGTCAGTTCGAGCACCTTTTTGGCGGCACTGTTGAACGGGGTGAGTGCGGGCAGGTCGCCCTCGGTGCGCGGGGGAAGTTGCACGGCGTTGGCGACAGCGTCGACGTCGACTCCTTGGCCGGCGAGCAGTTTGGCGGCCAGGCCTTCGGGGTCGTCGAACAGGCCGAGCAGCAGGTGGTCCGGGTTGATCTCGACGTTGCCGGCGTTGTGCGCCGTGTTCTGGGCGACGACGATGACGTTGCG
The DNA here is from genome assembly GCF_019645835.1 of Mycolicibacterium holsaticum DSM 44478 = JCM 12374. Lineage (NCBI taxonomy): Bacteria > Bacillati > Actinomycetota > Actinomycetes > Mycobacteriales > Mycobacteriaceae > Mycobacterium > Mycolicibacterium holsaticum. Next base: position 3,181,719 of record NZ_CP080998.1, on the reverse strand, counting down.
TGCGCGGGGGGTGAACCGACTGAATCCGGAGTTGGGGTCCAGCGCGTCGGCCTTGGGGACGAAACGCTTCTGGGCGGCCTGCTTGGTGACGCCCATGCACTTGCCGATCTCGGTCCACGACGCCCCGGACCGGCGGGCCTGGTCGACGAAGTGGCCGATCAGGTGGTCGGCGATCTCGCCGAGGGCTTCGGCGGCCAACACGGCGTCGGTGAGTTGTTCGAGGGGCTCGCTGTGCACCTCTTTGATGACGTCGATGAGGTCGTCGAGGCGGACGGGGTTGTGGATCTTGGTCGGCTTCGTCATGCCGTCAACGTTAGGTTGACGACGGCGGCTACGTCAACTGCCGGTTGACGAAATTGGCGATGTGTTTGACGGAATCGTTTTTGCTCGGGCCCGGGCGGGTATTCGACGCGCCGTTATGGGAAACATGATTAACGGCTCGGGCACGCAGTCGGCGCTGCTGCGACGGGCGATCACCTTCATTCACGAGAACGCCGACCATGACATCACACTCAGCGATATTGCCGCCGCCGTCAACGTCACCCCGCGCTCGGTGCAGTACACGTTCCGGCGCCATTTGGATACCACGCCGCTGGAATACCTGCGCCGCGTTCGGCTTTGCCGCGCGCACCGGGACTTGTGCCACGCTGACCCGTCCGTGGACACGGTGATGGCCATCGCCGATCGGTGGGGGTTCGCGCACGCCGGGCGCTTCAGCCGGCTCTACACGCAGACGTTCGGGCAGCCGCCGAGTCGCACGCTGCGGGAGGCCCCTGAGCCGTCTATCTCGGGAAGAAGCCGGCGCGGGTGAAGAAGCCGGGTTGCCATCCTTCAGGGCCCCGGCACAGCAGCGGACGCCCGTCGGGGGCCTGGGCGGCGGACTGCGGTTTGGGACAGGGCGAGCCGATTTCCTGGACGCCGTAGAGCTGGTAGGCCGCTACCCAGAACCCGGTGTACACCGGTGGCCACTGGTTCTCGATCCAGCGGCACTGCAGGACCTCGCCGCCGGGGCCGCGGCCGAACGTGAAGCGCTCCATGTTGGTGCAGGGCGCGGTGAGGTGGGCTTCGTAGTTCATGCCCGGTACGTCGCTGGGGTAGCGGCCGGGGCTGTCGTGATACAGCAGATCGTCGTCGGCGGATGCGACGGGGGCCGTGCCGATGGCGAGGCCGACGACCGCCACGGCGGCGAGGAATTCGCGAATCATCTCCACCCTTACGTTGTTCACGCCCGGTTGACCTAGACAGAGACTAGTAGGTCAGGCCACGTTCGACCGGCGCTTTGTCGGTTGTCACGGCCGGGCCAGCCGGACCGCCAGCGGGACGTCGATGCGCGCGTGCTCGCCCTCCAGCCGGAACCGGTACACGTGGTAGCCGCCGCCGGCGACGATGGGCAGCACGAGCGAGGGCATGCACATGAACTTCATCGGTGCTTCGACAGTGAAGCTGGAGGTGTGCGACGGCAGGCGTTGTTCGTTGGGGCCCTCGGCGTCGATGACCATCGACAAGCTTTCGCCGACGTCGTTGGCGTCCATATCGCAGAGCACCACGACGTCGCACTGGAACGCGGTGGCGTTGGGCGCGACGGTGGTGCTCGCCCAGAATCCGCCTTCGAGGTTGAGCATGCCGTCGACGACCTCGACGCGATTGGCAAAGAATGCCGCGGTTAACCGCATGAACTCAACCTAGTGGATTCGGTGCCGCAGCCGGATTGCCGGGCGGGTCAGCGCTCGCAGGCGATGCCGTCGTCGTCGCCGTCGAGGCCGGAACGGTAGCCGGGTTGGCCCGCGTGGATGGGTGCCGCGCCGGCGGCACGCGCGGCGGCGCAGTTGGGGTAATAGACCGAGCCCGACGACGGCGCGGGTTCCAAGAAGGGCTGCGGTGCGGTCGCGGCGGGGACGGTGTCCGCCGCGGAGGTCGAGCCGTTGCAGGGCGGGCCCCACAGGCCGCGGCGGGCGTCGCGGGCTTCGCGTTCGGCCGCGGCGATCGCGACGTGGCGGCTGACGGGCTTGCCGCCGTAGACGTAGCTGCGCGCGGCGCCGGCGCGGGCGGCCTCGACGGCGTAGTCGAAGCCGTCGGCGCGCACGAGGTAGGCCAGGGTGCGGCCGTAGCGGTCGGTGCGGTCCTGGGTCGGGTCGGGCACGAGCGCGACGCGCTGGCCGAGCATCGTCGACGTGGCGAACTCGGTGGCTTCGGGTCCCCAGCATTCGACGGGGGAGTTGGGTTTCTTGGTCTCGGGGGTGTCGATCCCGAGGATGCGTACGCGCAGACGACCGCGAACCTCGTCGCGGATGTCGATGGTGTCGCCGTCGACGACGCGCAGCACGACGGCGGTGGCGTCGACGGGTTCCGCGTGGGTGGTTGGCGGCGGCGCGATGAGCGTCATCGCCGCCGCGGCGATGACGGCGGCAAGGCGGTAAATCACGGTGCCCATGAGGCCAAAGGTAGCCAGGGTCTCGATGGGCGGCGGCCGAATTGCCCGAGCAAACGGGTGTCAGCATCGGCCAGGAGTCCGTGTGGTGCACGTCACTTCGGGTGCTGAACTGCGGTTATAGCGGTTGGCGCGAGTGCTTAGCGTGGCGAAGTGGTTTCACCTCACGGCTGAGGGGCAACAAGCAGGCTCGCAAGGTTGATGCAGCCCGGAGAAGCGCCGGACCTCGACCGTGACTAGAGCAACCTGGTCTGCCGCCCCCTGGCGCGCAGCCAGGGATCCTAGATGTCACCCAAGGAGACAAGATGAAGAAGCCTTTAGTCGTCGGAGCCACCACGCTGACCCTGCTGTTCGGCGGAGCCGGCGTCGCGACCGCGGCGACGCTGGACGCGCCCGCGCCCACGACGACCACCACCACGGTGGCGCAGCAGCAAATGCAGGACGACGACAACGGCGACAACGGCCTGTGGGGACTGCTGGGTCTGCTTGGTCTGGCAGGTCTGATCGGCCTCAAGCGCCGCAAGGATGCCGACTATCCCGCGACCCGCGGCGGCGGCACGGTCACGAACCCGCCGCGCGCATAGGAGTTCACGTTCAAAGGATTCCCCGCCGGAGCGGCGGGGAATTCTTTGTGGCGTAGGAGCTTCGCGGAAAGCGTGCCCGACGATGCCCGAAACGACAGGCCGTCGAACCGCTTTGGTGCGAGTCGCAGCGACGTACTCAGTGCCGCAGCATATTTCGCCGTCGTCTAGTTCTCCGGCGAGCCGTGGCGCAGGAGAATCCAACTGGTATGTGCGTACCGGAATCTCGTACCGGCGGTGCCCTTGTTTTCTGCCGGGTGTCGTACATGGCACCTAATCAGCGCGCGCTCTATCTACCGTAAATTGACAACGGCTGACCTCGTGGGGTTCGTGACGCAGTAGTCTCGCGCCGAACCGTCGGAACGCGCTTCTCAGTGGCAGGCCGGATCCCCACCGTTGACTGCGGGATCGCTTGCTGTATGACCCGTAGAGCAGGCAGGTGTGAATTCCTTCGTGGACAAGCCTGGGGGAAGAAACTCAAAATTCGTCTGGTTAGGCGTATCCGAAACATCGGGGATGGTGTAGTACCCGTAAATGAAATTAGCGGCATCCGCACCGGCTTTCGGGGCGTTACCCGGCATTCTCGCGAGGTCGCTGAAGAACTGTCCGGGAGCAAGCGGTCCAGACCCGTTCGGGTTTACGGACGGTAAGTTGGGGTTGGCCGCTGATATAGCATCCGACCAAGCTCCGGCCTTTTGGGGGACGCCCCCTTGGCCTATCCCGTTCCCGTTACTGCTGGGGTCGTTACTGCTGGGGTCTGCTGGGTCCGCCCACGCCGCTCCGGCCAGTGGAACAGATATGGCTCCTGCTGCGGCGGCGGCGATGCATAGTTTCTTGAACATGGTGTTCCTCCTTCTCGCGTGACAGCGAGCTAGATAGCTCGCGTTCTCACGATGGGAATCGTCGGTCGCGCGCGGCGCGACGAACTCAGTAGCGCATTACTGCATTACGGGCGATCTGGTGCTGTGCGCGACGCAGTAGTGCCGCATCGAAACTGACGTAATTGCATCCGCTCAATCTGTTGTGCCCGCGTGCCGAGGCGTTTTCCGAAGGTCGTCGCGCTCGGTAGCGCGGGCGTGTCGCGGCCCTCCATCCGTATGTGAGCTTTCGTGGGGAACCGGCCGAGCTTGCGAGTCAGCTCGGCCAACTGCCGCAGCAGAAATCCTCATCAAGCCGAGCGAGCCGAAAGCGTTGGGCTCTAAACCCGCTTCGCGTACGGCGTCGCTCCAGGTAGCCCACAAGCGCCCCTGGAAAAGGTAGTCGGGAAAGCCGGTCTCGGCGATGAAGCGTTCCTTACCGACAGGTACGTCGCCGTTTTGTTCGGCGAGACGCTGAAGCGCTCGGATCACCGGCCCTTGTCAGCCCCGTCCATGCCGGGATAGTAGCCAGCGGCTAGGGCTTGGCAAGAGTTCCTACTGAGATTCCGGCCAGAGCTGCTCCGGCCCAACGATGTTGCTCAGTGTCGGTTCGGGCAGCGGGCAGGGCAGGAATCCCTCGTCCTCGGGATGGTGATAGACGTACTCGCTGGCCGAGCGGACCGTGCTCGCGTTGATGAACTTCTCCATCTTGACCGTCCCAGACTCGACTGAATCCAGACCGCCCGCACGAACTCTTTGCACTGGATAGTCGAACTCGATCATCGGCTTGACGTCGCTCATGATCAGACCCAATTGCCGAGTCAGCGGGAACGTGATGCCCCAAGCCGTCGCCAATCCGACCCCTTGCCACGGCTCGCTGTCCGCGGCTGGCACCAGACTGACCGGCGAATCACAGGTGATCAGGGAACGACGGTGGAACCGAACCAGCTTCCACGGACGGGAGATGAAGTACCTCACGTGGTCAACAGCGCCGGTAATTATCTGCTCGATATGCCCAAATGGTGTCAAGGTGATCGGCAGTCCACCTGGCTGAGTCGCCTGCTGCCACAACACCTCAGCTTCATCGTCGTCCACTTCAACCCCATACTGCTTCTGGACCCATTGTTTGATGTTGTCGCGACCGGTGACCTGGACTTCGAGACGTGTCATCTGAGCGGCGAGGTATTCCAGGGAGCGGCGATGGTCAGGTCCACGCAGGAATTGAACCGCCATAAACAGCCCCAACTTGGCACGCTGCGCTTCCGAGAGCGGCCATACGCCATCGATGACTGCTTGAATGACCTCTGCGGCGAAACCTTCCAGGTCTGACAGGCTCCGCTCAAAGACATCGGCACCATCGGGGTGCCCGTCAATGGAATAGAAGTGGTTAATGGCCGCGGTCTTCTTGACGCGCGACGGGTACCGCTTGTCACCCGGCAACCGCACGGTGATCATCCAGTCATCGTCATCTGCGAACCCTCGCAGATAGAACCGCGGAACCGTATGGTGCAGCTTCGCTACCCCACCCAACGAATCACCCCTACATCAGCGCGCAGTGTTCGTCGCCTCACGTGCGGCCCGGTCACGGCTGCCGCAGTGGCATTCGATCTTCGGACGTCATATCAGGTCCACCACGCTCGGCACGTTACTTCGGGGATAGGACAAATCCGCCGCGACAAGGACGCGGGTCCCTGATGGATGGTCCCGGGATCAAGAACCCAACAGAACCAACCTGCACTGGGATCGATACCGGTTAGCATCCGCCCATGTCGCTCGCGATTGGCGAGACCTTCGCCGGGTACAAGATCCTGCGGCTGCTCGGCTCGGGCGGCATGGGAGAGGTGTATCTCGTACAGCATCCCCGTCTGCCTCGCCAGGAGGCACTGAAGATCCTTCGGCCAGACCTGTCCATTGACGCTTCGTTCCGGGAACGGTTCATCCGCGAAGCCGACCTGTCGTCGGGTTTGCGGCACGCCAACATCGTCGGCGTCCACGACCGAGGCGACTACGAAGGCCAGTTGTGGATCGCGATGGACTACATCGACGGTAACGACGCGGGCCACCTGCTGAACCAGAAGTATCCGGGGGGCATGCCCGTCGACCTCGCTCTCCCGATCATCACGGCGGTCGCCAGCGCGTTGGACTACGCCCACAAGCAGGGGCTGCTCCACCGGGACGTCAAACCGGCCAACATCATCATCGCCAACCCCGACGGTGAAGAAGCCAGCGTATTCATCGCGGATTTCGGTATTGCGAGACCGCTGGAAGACATCAGCGGTATCACCACCACAAACATGACGGTCGGAACGGTCGCCTACTCGGCTCCCGAGCAGCTCATGGGTGAGCCGATGGACGGGCGAGCAGACCAGTACGCGCTCGCTGCCACGACTTACCACTTGTTGACCGGATCGCAGCTCTTTCCCAACTCCAACCCGGCAGTTGTTATCAGCCGCCATCTCAACTCGCCAGCGCCTGCCCTCGCCGACTTACGACCTGAACTCGCCTCGCTTGACCCGGTGCTCGCCATCGGCCTAGGCAAGAATCGCGACGATAGGTTCGCCACTTGCGCGGATTTCGCCCGAACACTCGTGGAGCAGAGCCGCCACGGTGCGCCCGCACCGGCGGCACCCACAGCGCAAGCGCTCGTGCAGCGTCCGGCTCATGGAAAACCTCGGCGTGCGCTGACTGCTCCTGTTGTTCCAATCGTTCGCCGCGGCGTGGTTCGGCGATGGTTGTTACCGTTGGGGGCCTTGGTTCTAGTTGCCACTATCGGGGTCATCGTCTGGCACCCGTGGGACAGCCGCCGCGACGAATCGACAACCGACTCTGGCGCAGGATCGGCGACTACCGCTCCGGCGGACAATCCAACCAGTTCTGCTGTCACCCCGGGGCGGCCTACTATGCCAGCCTCTGCCGTCGCCACCGTCTTGCTCACCGCCCCTGAGATCAGCAACGTTCTGAGTGGAATTGAGGTCAGTGGTGACCCCGGTAATACATACTCGGCCATTCTTAAGTTGGACGGTTCGTCCTACGGTCCGTCGGATCATGCCCGGGAGGTAGATCCACCCACGTGCGCCAGTGTCGTCTTTACTGGGGACCAGTCTGCGTATGGCAATACCAAAGTTGAGGCGATGAAGACTGAGTCTTTTTCACCCGGCCCCAATGCGGTTGGTAATGAAGGGCCTTGGCAACTCCAGCAGACAACGGCAGTCTTTCCCTCGGCGGAATCTGCGAACAGCTTTCTGGTCGACCAACAACGACAGTGGGCTACATGCAGTACACCGGCAAACCCGCCTTCCCCGAACTTTCCCGATATTGATGTCAGCGTGGTTTTTGGGTACGAGAACGGACGCAGCTTCATTCTGGGGAACGTGGAGCGCATCGAGGACATGATCGTCATCTCGATGGCCTCTAATGATCCACTTTGGGGGGCGCATGCATGTCAACAGGTACTTGGAGTCCGGGACAACGTTGTGGCCGAGGCGCGCACCTGTCAGGTTCCACCGAACGCCACATCAATCGGTGGTCTGGAGCCCGCTGACCCGGATTGGGCACTGCCTGACGCGCAACACCTGGTAGCTGCGATGCTCGACAAGATCACCTGACCGACTCAGATACTTCCTCCCACGTCCGACAAAGAGTGAGCTTCGTCGATCTGCCCCGACCGATGTCTCGAAACACCACATCCGAGACACCACGCAGACCGGCCGGGGGATCGCTCGTAAGACGTGGTCGCGGTGTCTCAAAATTTTGTCTCGGAAATATCTGTCTCGAATCTTGCGTTGCCAGATTTATGGGACACACGAAAGAGCCCGCCACCATAGAGTCCGGCGGCGACAGGATCGGCTACATCCGTGTCAGCACGGCGGCGCAGACGCTAGACCAGCAGCGAGACGCGCTCAACAAGGCCGGAGTCGACAAGACGTTCTCGGACACGATGTCCGGAGCGCGCGACGACCGTCCCGGCCTGGCTGAGCTGATGGCTTACGTACGGGAGGGGGACACGGTAGTGGTCTGGAAGCTCGACCGGCTGGGCCGCAACACACTCCACGTCTTGAAGACGGTGAAGGAGCTGACTGACCGCGGCATCACGCTGGTGTCGGTGACCGACGGCATCGACTCCTCGACCGCCGCCGGGCGCATGATGATCGGGGTACTCGGGTCGCTGGCTGAGTACGAACGGGAGCTGACGAAAGAGCGCACCGCATTGAAGCGGGCCGCATCACGGGCCAACGGTACGAAATTCGGGCGACCTCGCAAGGTCGACGACGCCGAGCACATCACCACGGCCAAGCGGATGAAGGCCGACGGTCATACAGGCAAGGACATAGCCAAGTACTTGGGTGTCAGTCGAGCGACGTTGTATCGCTACCTTGCCGGAGCCAGCGCTGCCTGATGGACGGCCGGTTTGGCTCTTGTGGGCCTATTTCGGCCGCTGCTTTGAGCGTCGACGCTTTGCACCGCACCGTCGACATCCCGTGTTCCGTGGTGTGCGCGTTGACCATTCATGCCCGCATCGAGGGCAGATCCAGCAGAGCTCAACGGTGGTGCCGTAGTTGAGATCCCAAAGGGAAATATCCCCGTTCTTGGTTGGGTGGAAGATCTTGAGCAAGTCCGGTTTCAGTTCAGCCACTGACCGCCCGGGCTTGGGCGTCCTGTGAGTGGCAGCTCGTCGAGCTCGCGCGCATTCGGGGCAGCCGCTGCCCTCACCGGTGCGCTTCTTAGGTGTCGTCTGCCACTTGTGTCCGCAGGATGAGCAACTCCACCAGGCTTTGTCACGCGATCCTGGGCTCGTCAACTCGGGTCGGCGGTCGCCATTACGGGTGGGGTGCCACTCCGCGGCGATCTCGGGGAACAGAGTTGAGAGGCTGCGGGAAAGCCGAGCGTGGATGTCTGCGTCAGCTCTCGCGACTGCCCACAAGTTGGGGTCGGAGAGGTAGTCGTCGGAGTGGGCCGGTGCGCATCCGAGAGCTCTAAGCTGTAGCAACACAGCGGTTGTAACTGCTTTTGTATCGCGTCCGTCCCTCACCGTGACATCATTACCGCCGAGTGGTTCCAGCGGCGCAGGACGGACTCGGATCACTTGCCATCCCGCGGCCTCGAGTGCGCGCGTCTGACGGGTGTCGCGGGCCGCAGCCTCTTCGCCGCGATGGTAATGCGAACCATCGAACTCGATCACGACGCGGCAATCGGGAATGACGATGTCGGCGTTCACGGGACTTCGCCCGGGGACTGGTATGCGCTCGTGATTGTGAATGACGGGACATCCGATCGCCTCCAGTTCATGGGCAAGTCGGATCTGTTGCTGTGATGTTCCCCGGATACGACAGTGGGGGCATCCACTGCCATTGGGTGACGCCCTATTGACGATGCGGGCCTTCCACACGTGGCCAAAGGAGCACCGCCACGATGCGAGGAACCCGCTTCCCGTTGAGAACTCATGTGGTTGCCGTCCTTCGTTGAGGGTGGGATGCCACTGATCGGCGAGGTCCGGCCGCACGTCGGCAACGGAGAATCCGTCGGCTGGCAGGTCGCGGCAATCCGGGCATCCCGTTTTGTCGGTACCTGTCCTGGCGTAGACGTGCGCAGACCACACATGTCCGCGTGCGCAGATCCACCATGCCCGGAAGTCGCTGCCCGGCGTAATGTCCCCGGGCCGACGGTCGTTGAGGGTGGGATGCCATTCGGGCATCAGCTCCGGAAAAAGTTCGGCGAATGACCTCCCGGGTTGGGGTCGATCGCGCAGGGCGATTCGGTCTTCATAGCTACAGCGGGCGCATTGTGTCCTTGCTGCAGTCCGATTCGCCACCGTGGCTGGCCACACCTCGCCGCACGATGAGCACAGCCACCAAACTTTCTTCTGCGACTTCGGTTTCACCGTGTATGGGTCCAAGCGCCCATTCAACGTGGGATGCCATTCTGCGACGACATCGGGGTGGAAGTCTGCGAAAGATGTGCCGGGAAGCGGGATCTCTGACTGCGGACGCTGACATACCGGGCAACCTCGACGCTTACCGGTCGTCCTGGTGCTGATTGGTGCCAACCATTCGTGTGTGCAGTCCGGGTTCTGACACAACCACCACACCTCGGCGTCGGAGTCAGGGGCAAATGATGCAGGACTCCATCCCCGGTTGCGGGTGGGATGCCACTGCTGGGTGACTGCGGGGTTCAGGTGCTTCAGCGAGTCCTGGGGCGGCGGGCGCTCTGCGCGTGGAGGCTCAGCGGATTCCGCGCATTTCGGACATCCTCGGTCCGTCGAGGCAATGCGAAACCGTGGCGGAAGGGGCCACTCGTGGCCGCATTGTGCGCATACCCACCAGATGTTCTGGTCCCAGTGGACGGGAGTCGATGCGGGAGTGAGGAGGTCGTTCTTGTCGGGGTGCCACTCTTTGGCAAGGGCCGGTGCCAGGTTGGTGATTGAGTCCTCTGGCGCTTCTGTTGCTTGCTGTTGGATGCGCTGCTTGCGGCCGCGATTGCACGCCACACAGTTGATCGAGTACTTCGCTGTCCGGTTGTTGATTACCGCTGGCCACTCCGAGCCGCATCGCGCGCACTGCCACCAGACCTTGCTGTTGTTGCCGGGTGAAACGTCGCCCGCCGTCAGAGCGCCGTTGCGGTGCGGGTGCAATTCCGCAGCCTGCGCCGGAAACAAGTCCGCCAGCGAACGGCCAGGTTTCGGAACACTGCGCGGCACATTCCACCTCCAGTCAGCTACTGACCTGAATACGAGGGCTTTCTTCCAAGCCCGCCTCCTCGGGCATCAGCTCCCCTGACACACACATCCTTCACCGGGCCTGAACCTGCTCGCCCGCAGCACCACGCACCAACTCATGGGGAGCGACGTTCTTCCCGGTGCCGGAGGAGGCATCGGTTTCTCAGGGTTGAAATTCTGGATGAACGAAGCCGGAGTCCCGCAGTTCCCAGATCATGTCCTTATCCACACCCTCGAAGTTGATCTGGTCCAGCGTTGATCGCAGATAAGTGACGTTCAAGACGACGTCGGTCGAGGTGTTGCCGTAAGCGTCCTTCATCGGGAAGCTACCCTTGACGGTCACCTGAGAAGCGTTGGGATACATCGCCTTTGCGTATTCGAGAATGTCGATGGTTTTGAACCGGGCCCCGTCCTTGATCAGCCCCTCGGTGAAGTTGTCACCGATGGCGAAGGCGGCAGTCACCTGTTCACCGTCCGGGCCTGGAGCGGTGGTGAAACTCGCGTCTGGCTTCGTGGGGCCAGTCGGTGTAGGTGCAGCGGTGGCCGACGGACTGCGCGACGCAGTAGTGGAGCGAGATGAAGAACTGCTGGAGCTGGAGTCCTTTTTATCGTCATCGCAGGCGTTGCCAATGATCCCGATCAGAAAGATGACTCCGATGACGCCCGCGACGGTCTTGAAGCAACCCATAGGCTTCTTCTGCGGGGGCGGTACGGTCGCTACTGGTGTCGTGGGACCCCAGTTGGTCCCATCGAAGTATCGCTGCCCGCCGCCGCCTGCCGGATCGGGATACCAGCCAGGTGCTGGTCGTGGTGGCGGTGGTGGAGAGGTCATCGATCCCCCTTTGCTCGTACGTTCCCCTTCGCACGGTCGGCGACGATGGTAACCGCTTGGGCGATGTCATCAGGGCGGATTTCGAGCTACCTGACATCTAATGCTGGTTGCTGATCCGCACCTTCGCCGGTCCCTTCGACTTAGGCCCCCGTCATTCTGGCCCCACGCCAACCTGACCGACCAGCAACTCTTTGACACGCGGTTCGCGAAGGTGGTACGAACGTCGTTCCTTCCTGCGGGCGGGCTGGAGAGGACGCCCCAGGTTCTATCGCTTGAATGTCGGCGTCGCTGGCCGCCTCAGAATCCCAGCAGGTTTGTGTCGGACGGTCGGCCCCAGTGGACGCGGTCTGGACACAGTCTGGACGTATTTACAGCTATCCGCGTGATTTGGCGTGACGTTGTTTGCGCTGTTCAGACACGTTAGCAAGCTCTGAGCTGGGCCCTGAATAGGGTTCAAATCCCTCCGCCGCCGCCAAGTTTCTACGGGGCAGGGCCGTTAAACGGCTTCAGGCGATCGCTGACGGATGCATCTGCACTGCAGGCGGTGAAGTTGACGTACTTAGCTGTCACGGACCCGCTGAATCTGGGTTTTGATTTCCCGGTAGGCCAGAACTCGTGCCATCACTGCGTCTGCCGCCGAGTTCCTTGGCGTGGTATCTGGTGTTGCCTCAATTCCATAGAGCATGGCGCTCAGCTTGGCGTGCAACTCTGCGCGTTGCTCCGCAGTCCGTGCGTCCTCACGTTCATTGCGTAATGATTCGTCTACGCGGCGCGCCTCTGACGCACACTTCTCGATTAGTTCCACTCGGTCAATCGCAGCGATTTCCAGATTAGCGATAGTTGTTTTTGCCTCCGCAAGGATTTTGCGATCGTCGACACTGGGCTTGTTCAGGCCGGACAACTTGTTGGCAACTTTGCCCAGGGCGTGGGCTTTCTGAAGTTTGTCAGTGATTGCGTGGATGTCGGCGGTGAAGTCGACATCGCCGAGCCATCCAGTGCGAGCAGCTTCCGAGGTGACTACTCGTTTCACTGCGCCCAGCGCGGATTCAACCAGTGCGGCATTCTTGCTACCGAGCGTCTCGATGCGTCGTTGCTTTTCTCTGCGGGCCTTCTCTTCACGTTCGCGTTTCGCAGCTGCTGCTTGTGCTGCGCGCTCCACCCGTGCTCGCTCCTTCGCTGCAGTTCGATGCTCCTCGTATTCCTTGATTCCCCACACGATTGCTCCAATAGCGACCGCCACCCCGGCGAGAATGCCCAGCCCGATCCAGACCTCCTTCGGAATCAGCGCGATAAGCACGATGACGAACACGACGAGACCGCCGATGGCCTTGCCTACGTCGTCAGAACCCTTACTCATCCTCGGGTCTATCTAGTCGTGCGGGAACGTTTGCACATGAACGGCGACGTGCCCATCGCGATACCGCCTCAATCGACGCTGTCGATGTAGATCCCGCTGCCGTCGAAAGCACCTTGTGGTGCGCGCCGAAGCGCAAGATGGTGTCGAGCGTATTCGGTCGATGACCAGCTCTTTCACGGACAGTCCTCGACGTCGATCCGAACCACCCCAAAGTCGATCGTGGTGTCTTTGGTTATGACAGCTCCGGGCGGCGGTGTAGACGTACAGACCTGCCAATTCGCATCCAAAATCTGATTACGACCCTCACCGGTCAGGTCAGTGGACCCGGAGTAGAAAATCTCGTCATTGGTTAGGGCCTGGATGGCATCCTGGGCGTCCTGCAGATTCCTTCCGATCAGGTTTGGCATGGTCCACGATTGCCCCGCTGGCGCAGCAGTCGCGACTGGGGCTCCAGGCGTAGCGGCGGAGCTGGGTGCGGGCGCGATAGTCGTTGCCGGTGCGGTCGCTACCGGACGCTCCGTAGTCACCGTGACGGTTTCAGCTGGCGTAGCCGGGGTGCTTGAGCATCCCGTGACCAATATTCCGACTACCGCTACCGTTGCTGTCCAACATTGTTTCCCCATGCGCAAGATTCTAACGGGGAGGCCGACAACATCCGTCCGAGTTGGGGCCCTCAGCATTTTGTCATCGGGGAGCGGGGCGGCTACCTGGCCCAGGTCCACGGCTGACAGAACTGCGATGGGAATGTTTCGTCGGTTGGTCGTATTACCGCGTGGGTCTGTCCATTTGAGCTTTCGAAAAGAGGGGTCGGCGTGCCCGGGCTGAGTGAACAGCCGCGTTTCGGCATTCCCCTCATCCCCCAAGGTGGGCTATGGGAGCTACGCCCGAATTGGTGCGATTGTGTCGACAGCGGGTGCGGGACGTCGGCCTACATCGGGTTGTGGAACGATGTACCTGCGCACACGCGCCCTTCTGCACCATCGCCACGATCACGCCGCGTCGCTGTGCGAGCCATCGTCCGACTCGGGTTCGGCTTCAGCACCCGCCGAGCCTCGTCAAGATCAGCACGAATTGACGGTGGGCATGCGCATTCGGAATCGGACCTCAGATCGAGATCGAGTCGCTCACCGAAAGCGATGCCCTCCGCCCGTGATGCCGCAGGTCGCGGCTTACCACAGCGGCGAGCACGCACGAACACGTTGCATTACGTGCTGTCGAGATAGCTCGCCAAGTCGGACCCGATCGGCCTTTATAGGGCAAACGGAGGCGCGAAGTTGTTTGAGGTCTGCGGGGGCCTTCACGCTAAAATTTTGTTTTCGGTACGTGCGGTTCGAAGCACAAGGGGGGATCGTGGGGGGAGCCACACCACTGTGGACCGTCTTCGTCACGGCTGGGGCCGCGTTATTCGGTGCCGGCCTCGGCGCTTGGATTCCGGTCTTCAGAGACAAACGAACCTGGCAACGCGAGCACGAAAAGCATTGGCGGGACACCAGACTGGAAGTCTACAAAGAGTTTCTGGTGGCGCACCGCGAGTACTTAGCGTACATATTGCTGGACGGCACGAAGATTCGTGCAGCCGAACACCCTCGCCTCCAAGAGATGATGCCCTTCTTCGACGAAGAAGGGCGCCCAGTCCGGCAGCGCCAAGAGGCTGCGTTCACGGCACTGCGACTTGTAGCGATGAGTCAAGAAACCGAGGATACTCTGGTCAAGCTCGTCAAGGCCGCCCGCCAAATAGCGTGTGCTCGCGCCGGCGGACGACAGCCGAAGGACATCGATTCCAAACTCTTCGCCACCGCCTCGATGTACGAACAGGAGTTCATCGATTCAGCTCGGCGAGAGATGGGATTGCCCCCACTGGAGCGCAAGCACGGCTCGGAAGCCCGTCCCGCAGAGGAAATGTTGGGCGCAATTCCCGGCGAGACGGCCGAGAAGATCAACACCTCAGAACTAAACGCGACCAAGCGTTCTTCCATCAACTGACCCAGGAAATTATCACCCAAGACGGGTAGGGGTCACCCCTCCGCGGGACGCCTACGGATGCCGCGACACCCTCTGCAATACGTTGCCTGCACGCTCGGCGGCAGGCTCGCGTTACGGCAAGGCGTGCCGGATCGATGCGTTTTTCTTTGCCCTCTGCGACTTCTCGGGGGTGCCGGTGGCGGCGGCTCTAAAACCCTGCGCTGCCTGCGGGGACGACTTCAAGGGCAAAGCGAGTGCTGCGTATTGTTCGCCGGTGTGCAAGCAGCGTGCACTCCGGTCAACAACAGCCGGCGCTGACGCCCGGGTTCGCGGGGCTGATCGAGGCGGGTAACGACCCGCTCAAGCAGTTGCTGTGGCAGAAGCAGACTCTCGACTGGTTGGTCAAGGATTGGGTCGGAGGGACGATTGTCAGTGGCCTGATGGGGTTAGTCCTTCCAAATGTGCTGGACTCGTTTGGCTTGGGGGGCTTAACAGCCCTACGTCAGTGCGTTTGGGGAGAGAGCCCGTCACGAATTTTATGTAAGTCAGAGGTGGTGTGACTACGAAGCGTATTCTAATACAACGGAATTCGCCCTGGGGACAACTTGGCCAGTGTGTTCAATGCCACAGTCCAGTTGTATGTTCCGGTACCCGAGAAACCTCCTCTATCGCTGGAGATGTTGCGCAATCCGAGATACAGCAACTTCATCGCGGCGTCCTTAATAGCAGCATTTTCATTTGGGGGCCAACGCGACACGATTGTTAGGGCAAATCGCCTGTCGCGGATGGGTTTTGATTCAATGAGTAATAGCGCCTGGGGTTCGGCCAACGCTGTATCGACCGCACGGCCGCCCGACCGCCGTCAACACCGGATAATGGCTGATAATGAGCGTTGACGTGGGCTGGGAATGGCCGTGGATTCCGTGCGGTTGGTGCGGCGAATATGTGCGCGAGACGCTGTCGGGGCGTGGCCGGAGGTGGTGTTCTGACAGGTGCCGGATGAAGTCCTACCGTGCTCACAAGCGGGCGAAGGGCGATCAGCCGTAGGCCGCTTGGCGCGGTCGTCAACAGGGCGAGCGGGTGAACCCAGCGGCCGCCGAAGCGCGGCAACAGTGCTTGCTGTTCACAAAGCTGTTGGCGGCGTTGGGCCTGCCCGACGATATAGAGGATGGGTCGACCTGATGGGGCGTAAGAAGTTGAGGAATCCGCCCGTGCCGCCGGATGATCCGCTGGCGGAGGCGATCGCAACACCTGATGAGCCGTTCAACGTCGACACGCTACTGGTCCTCGATGGTCGCAAGGTGACCCGGCAGCAGTTGGCCGAGCTGCGGAATGCTCGTTTACAGCAGTTGAACACTTCGCCACCGCGCTGACTGTCTGGTGCTCGACGACGGACGAGTTGGTTGTCCCGCGCCTCCACCGATGCCACCATGAAGACTTGGTAACCCGTTTGGCGCTAAATAGAAGGTAGGTTACACGTGGCGGATGACCCGACTAAGAAGCTCGACGACTATTTGGCCGAGTTCCTTGCCGAGGGCGAGAAGCGGATGTCAGCGATCCAAGACCAGATTACAACCCAGTTCGACGCGCAGAGTAGAGCCATTACCGAGCGATTCGACGAACACTGGAAGGCGGTTCAAAAGGCGTTCGCCGATGCGAGCGACCAGGCAAAAGCAGCCCAGCAGGGAACAGCTAACGACCAGTTGAAAATGGAGTTTGACAATCACCGAAGGGTGATTGAAGAGCGATGGGCGGCCCAGCAAAAGGCGGCCTTGGAGGCAATCGAGCAGCATAGGATTGCGTACAAAAAGGCGTTCGACAATATTCGAAATTCGGTAGGCGGCATCGTCTTATCCGACCCAAATCGATAAGAGCCGAGGCATCTTCGTCTCGACAGTCGAACACGCTCAGTCGGGAGCTGCATCGACGCGACCCCACCCGGCGCTCCCGGGTGGGGTCGCCGACTGGCGCGCTCTCGGGACGGTCTCAGCCACTTACGCCTACGACGAGCGGGCGGCCGGAGTTGTAGACCAGCCTGGTAGTCGACTACGAACCGGACTAGCCCTCTCTGAACGATGATTGCAGATCGCGGGTCAGCTTGTCGGCGAGTGCATTCAGGCGTGCATCTTCTTTCTCGGCTGCCTCGCGGTCGGTGTGAGCATTTGCAACTGCGTTGTCGATGCTTGAATTGATGCCTTCGATCTCGTTCTCGAACATCTCTAGCGTCGTGGCCAGATGAAGCGCACACATCGGGTCGTCTTCGTCGAACTTGATATCAAGCTCGTCTTCCAACGCGACGCGCTCAAAGGCGTCGGCTGGCCGTGAGAAATACACGATCACCGGGTATTGATTGCCGTGTCGTCGCGCCAGGATTCGGCGCGTTTTGAGGCTTTCGTCGGGTAGCTCCACTTTCACGATGCGCATCGGACCCTTGTTGTCGACCATGAAAATCCCCTCTCAATGTCGCGTTGCATTTTAGTCGCGCCACCCCTGGCACCCCCGGGCCTACGTGAACACAGCTGTTGTTCAGGAGTAGGGCGGGCCCTCAACCCGTGACCTACGGATTATGAGTTCACGGCTGTAACCAACTGAGCTACCGGCTCTGCGGGACACGGCCGACACGGCGGGGGGTTGATCGTGTCCATCAGCGCGCCCGCCCGTGATCGCGCGCCAGCGGGCCGCCCGGCGGGGTGCCGTGTTTTCGCCGCCTCACGCGCCCATCCGTCGGCCCGGTCGGCCGCCGCGCACAAATGCTGGGCCAATACGCGCGCAGCATCCGGCGTCAACTCGCCGTCAACGCCGAGGTGCACCGACGGGCGTTCCTCGCCGGGGTCGTCGCAGATCACCCCGGTACGGCGTTGGATCGCGGCCGCCCGCACCGAAGCGCCACCGGGCACCACCAGGCGGCGGCCCAACACGACGCGGGTGTCGACACTGTCGAACTCGCTGCCGTCCAAAGCGCCGGCCGGTAGGGGCGGTGGCGCGCATTCGGGTGTGTGGCGGCCGATGCCGCCGCAGCAGGTGCGGGTCGTCGAGTCGACGGGGTAACCATGGACGCGATTATCCAGCCGATACCGACACCTAGCCGCTGGCCGTTCCCTCGCAGCCCATCGGCTCGGCGAACGTGGACGTATCTTGCTGGTAGCGCGGTCGCCACGCCTCCAGTGTTGGCTCTAGCCAGTGCGGGTAGTTCTTCTGCCGTACAACGGTTCTGGCCGGATGCGTCGATTGCGCCTCGTAGAGTGCAACCGCGCACTCAGTCATGGTTACGGCGGCTGCGAGCCCATCGGAGATTTGCGCCAGGATGTCGCGTTCACTCCCGACGTAATCGCTCATCCATTTGTAGCCGTGCACGAAACTAGACCCGAACGCGTAGAACCGTTGTGCGCCAAGGGTCATGCCGTACTGCAAACCGTTCGCCGCTGTGACGTGTGGGGGCGGATTGTCGTCTATCCACTTGGCCGCCACCTCAACAATCTTCTCGAACTTCCGCGGGGGCTTGATGACCCTGTCCTCGGGCAATGCCTCGATGAGCTGGTGGCGTGTCTCGTACTTCTGTTTGGTTTCCTCGAAAAGCCGATACTGTGGGCTGGAGTTGTCGCCGCGCTGCGCGTAAATCTGCTCCTCGATCTCGATGTAGCTCTTCTGGTATGAGCGTTCACGTGCGGTGTATCCCAAGCACCTCGCACGTCGCACTGCCCTGTCGGGTTCGCAGAGGAGCCAGACAGTTTTCGCGGCGTTCTCGATTGCGCTGCGGCATAGCGTGCCAATGGACACGTTGCTCGTTCGCCTCTCTTTGAGCGCCGCACCATGCACCTGAACGGCACCGACGAGATTCTCGGCGGCGACCATCGCAGGGAACCGTGCATTGGTGCTCACCAGATTCTGTCGCTGGTCGGCGTCGGCCAGAGGCAACATCGTGGCAGCAATTTCGAGCTCAAATCCAGCGTCATCAAGCGCGAGGCTGCTGCCTTTGTCGGGCACAAACCGGACAGGGTCGGGTCCGTGACTGCTGCCGTCGTCTTGCCGCACCCGATGTAGTAGCGCCCACTCGCCGAGACGCCATATCCTCACCGCCTTGTCGGCGACGCCGAACATGAGGCCCGCTCTGCTCAGCAGGTCTTCCATCGCGTCGGCGCGTTTGTCGGTCATGGTGCGACACACGCTATCTGTCGAGGTCAGTTGAACGCGACCAAATTTCCGTACTGCGCGCACACTGCGCGGCGTCGATTGCGAATCGTTTGGTTTCTATTGCAGGTTAGGCAGCTCGCGCGTCATTCAGTCTCGCAAGTATCCAAGAGATCGAGAGCAAATTTGAGGACGTCGACCCAGATATTGTTCAGCTCGTCATTGGTCGGCCTCGGTTTGTTGCCGCTCGGGCCGTGGACGAGCCGACTCCTAATGCCGTAGACGTCCTTGAAAAAGGCTGCTGGCGTCATGTCGCGGTAGGTACCGCGCAACCTTGCGGACACGTATTCCTGTCCAGTGCGCGAGATTGATTCTTTCTTGTCCTGTCGCAGTATTTCTGAGATGGAAGTCTTTGCGTCGCACTCGGACCATTCGGCGACGTCGCTGAGCAGCTTGTCGAGCGCATCCAGAACCGGTTGCGGACGACGCTGCTCTTTGAAGAGCACCTCAATCGCGGTGACAAGCTGTATGTGCCGCGTCTCTGGATTCGAATCGAGCAGGGCTTGGTGCACAAGCTGGTAGGCGATGGTCTTCTGCGTATCCCATATTTGGTGATCGCGCTCCCGCGCCTCGCTCATTCTCTGTTGGAACCTATCTAGCCAGCCCGAAAGTCGCAGCGTGACAGGCCCCATCGTGAAAGTGAGGAAAGTTGGATCGGGATCTGTTCGGTACACGAGCAGCCTGTAACCATCCCCGATTGTTCTGTCTCCAGCCTGCAAGCCAATTGATTGCAACATCGTTGATGGCTCGTGTGTAATCACGACGTCAATGGTTGGTGTTTCGCGGTTGTCGGGGCCAAGGTCGACGCCCATGAATTCGCGCGCGAGAGTGGCGGTTAGACATTGCCGCCACTTGCGTCCCGCTGCCCACGCAGCATCGGCATCGCCGTAGCCGACACCCCTCAACACGAGTTCGGCTGCCTCGGAAATGGCGGTGTCTTGCTCCTCTGTGTTGCGTCGAACGGGACGCAGGGTGACCAGCCCGTCGTCCTCTGAATCCGCCAGCGTGATTGTGTGAACGTCGGCGTCGAGCCGATCTCCGTCCCTGAGCCGGAATCGGTTGCGAAACGAGTACGTCATCTTGCGATGCTCGCACCCTGTCGGCGTCCCGGTGCGCGGGTCGACACAAGCGCAACGACAACCCACCTAGAGTCGGTAAGTTCGCCGCGTGAGGAACTGGCGTACGTGGGCAATCATCCTGCTCGCGTTTCTGGTCATGGTCTTGGCGGCTGCTGTCGTCGTGCAAGCCACGATGCTCCGCTCGCGCGGCTGGACTGTCCCACTGGGCAACGTGGCCGAGTGGCTGGCCGCAGTGGGTACGTTCGCGGCCTTCGGCGCATTGTTCCTCGCCGCAAGAGAATGGCGTGCGTCCCAAGCCGAGCGGCGGGGCGGGGAAGCGAATCAGGCGAGACTCATCATCGTGGAGCCTGCTGACGAGCAACCTGGCGATCCCCACGCCCTTGTGATTCGCAACCGCAGTCAGTCACCGGTATTCAACATCTTCTTCCACATCGGTGAGACCGCAAGCCGCATGAACTCTTCGAAGGCGGAGTGGGTGATACCCGGGGAGGCGTACTTAGGTATTGGACGCGAGGGGAACCCCGTATTGGTCCCAGACGGGACCTTTGGACCATCGGGTGTCAGTCGCGGAAGTAAGCCGACAGTGCCTCCAACGCGGCCGGTAATCACCGAACACCGTTTGACCCCCTTTCTCGAAGATGTCGTTTTCTCTTTCACCGACGTCCAGGGCCGCAGCTGGAAGCGTGTGGGCGGGAGCCAGCCAGTGCGGTTCATCAACGAGTAGTGGTACGTGCGGCGGTCGGCGGGCGACGGCTGTGGTGCCACGCGGGCCGAGGGTTTCGCTGGTCAGTTCACGTTTAGTACACGGATACAGCGAAGGCCCGGTAGAAACCGGGCCTGAACTGCACAGACTGTGGTGCGCGATACTGGGATTGAACCAGTGACCTCTTCCGTGTCAGGGAAGCGCTCTCCCGCTGAGCTAATCGCGCCGGGTCCTACGTTGAGGTGGAGACGGGAATCGAACCCGTGTGCACGGCTTTGCAGGCCGTTGCCTCACCACTCGGCCACTCCACCGCTGGGCTTTGATGCCACTGCACCTTCGAGCGGATGACGGGATTCGAACCCGCGACCCTCACCTTGGCAAGGTGATGCGCTACCAACTGCGCTACATCCGCGCGCCACGAACGACACGTCGCCCGTCGCGAAGCACGACCTTAGTCGACGTAAGCGTACCTGCACAAATCCCGAGATGCCGTCGTCGCGTCGGCACTTGGGTCATCCACCAGCCTAGCCGTCCTACGTCGCGCACAGCCGAGAAGCGCTGGCCCGTACCGCCATCCCGTCATCGGTTTCGACCGCCCCATCGTGCTCCGGCGATGGCCAACTCCCCGCACGAACCGCCCACCAAAACAGCGTCGGCGATTCGGGTCGGTAGCCTCGAACGTGCTAGTCTTCGACGTCGTTCGGCCCTTCAGTCGAGCATCCCGGTCTCGTAGCTCAGCGGGAGAGCGTCCGCCTCACACGCGGAAGGTCACTGGTTCGATCCCAGTCGGGACCACCACCAATAATCACAGGTCAGAGGCCACGTCTCCGCCCGCGTAGGGCATTTGCAGTTCGGCGGCTAGCCTGCCGGCGACTGCCCGCTAGCTCGGGTGCGCCCGCCGCCCGGCGCGCACTGCGAAGGCATCGAGCGCGCTCAGGACCTCGGGCGCGCGCCAGGCTCGGTTGCGTGCGCGGTCAGTGATTTCGACAATGATCCCGGCATTTGCCAGCGGGTCGATGTATCGACGGGCGTTTTCAGTCCTGATGGCGAGTTCGCGCTGGAGCGACTGCGCGTTGACCACCGGGTGCTTGATAAGTAGGTCGGCGACGCGATGAACAGCCGAGTCGCGGCGGGCAGTGATCCTTGAGTCCCACTCTTCGCGAATCGACCTGAGGTCGGCGACGAGTTGACGGCCGTTGGCGACGGCGAGCAGCGATGCTTCCGAAAGACGCTCGACGATCGGGGCTGGATCGCCCTGGCGGTAAGCGCTGAGCGCGTCGAAGTACGCGTCGGTGTTGGTGAGGAGGCCGGCCGAGACGGGGACGGTGATCTGGCGGGTAAGCCGCTTGTGGTGCAGCATCGCTTGGATCAGCGCTCGTCCGGTGCGTCCGTTGCCGTCGGTGAACGGGTGGATGGTCTCAAACTGAGCGTGCGCTATCGCGATCTGGGGAAGTGCGGGCACATCGGCGCGGCGGGCGAACGCGAGTAGATCGGCAATCGTGTCGGGGACGCGCGAGTGATGAGGAGCGATGTAGTCGGCGCCCCGGGGACCGAAGTTTCCGCCGCCGATCCAGACTGGTTCAGCGCGCCACTGTCCGGCCGTCGCCGGGTTGCTGTCACGCATCAACGCCGAGTGCATGGCGAGGATCGCGTTCTCGTCGATCTGGTCGGCCAGAGCAATGGCTGCCTTCATAGCTTCGGTGTTGGACACGATCTCGGCAGCGTTGCGCCGGCTGGTGTCGCCGAGGGCTTCGGCTTCGGCGATGGCGCGCGCCGATGCGGTTAAGTTCTCGATGTTGGAGCTTGCTGCTGATTCGGTACGCAGCAAGACCGCTGAGAACGGTGCAATCTCGTCACCAAGCTCAGCATCGAATCGGGTGATCTCATTGCTCGCTTCCTCGGCGTCGGCGAGGACTGCGGCGGGGAGCGCGACCGCCAGTTTCGCGATGGAGGCGGGGATTGCTGCTTCATACTTGCCCGCCTGGCGCTGCGCCGCGCGCAGGTCTGCGAGTCCGTAGCCTGCCTCAACGGGCGCATCCCACGTCAGCGTTTCGTACGACAGTGCGGTGCTCCTACCAACTGATGCCACGTTCCCACGATAGCATCACTTAGTGCATTAAGTGATGCTATGGACGGCGCTTGGCATCACGTCTGCGACCCACGAAGCGGGGTCCCGAAGTCAAAGCCGTTGGCGCAGTCCCGTCCTGACGCACTACCGACGTCGCCTCCAGATCACGATCCCGGCGAGGACCGCCAACACCACGATCGCGATCGGCACCGTGCGCGAGGGATTGTCGGTAGCCGTGTGCCGCAGCGTGTCGGCCTTCTCGGCGACTCGCTCCTTGGTCTCGGCGGCCTTCTGCCTGGAGCGTTCCTTGACGTCGAGCTTCGATGACAGCGCCGCCACGGTCTGGCCGAGCTCGTCGCGGGTCTGCTCGATGTCGGCCTCGATCTCGGCGATGTCGGCCGAGGGACCCGGCTCGGGGCGACCGGACTCAGGCGTGGTCATGACCGGGCCTCCTTCAACTCCTCGATGTCGGCCTTCACCGTCTCGACGGTCCGCGGCGCCGCCGGCGTCACCTCATTGGTTTGTTTACGCCCGATCAACGCGGCAATACCGGCCGCGACGAACAACACGGCGCCCACGATCAGCGCCGCCGCCCAGACCGGCAGCACCAGCGACAGCGCGGCGATGCCGGCCGTGATGAACGTCGCCACCCCGAAGAACGCCAGCAGGCCCGCGACGCTGAACAAACCGGCGCCGATCCCGGCGTGCCTGGCCGCCTCCTGGAACTCTTTCTGGGCGAGCCGCATCTCATCGCGGATCAGCCGCGACGTTTGCGTCGACAACTGGCCCATCAACTCGCCGATCGACGCATCGGCGGTGGGCCTGGATTCCACGGCCATCACATACCAACCTCTGATTTGAGTGCTCTGCCCTACAGAAGTGCCCCCGTGTGACCGAACCAAACGTCCAGCGCTGCCGAAGGCACATTCTGGCGGCGCCTTCGATGACGATCACGACTCATGTTGGTGACGGTTGGATAACCAAAAGCGCTGCGGTAAAGCGATTTCCGTGCCGTGAAGCAATCTGGGGCAGCGGCAGGCGGGCGGAAGGACACTCGGGTCTTCCATACCGGTCACCATTTGGAAACGGTGCGGTGCGGCGCGGCGCGTCGTCGACGTCGAGTGCTGATAATTTACGCGGTCGCATAACCGCGACTCCGGTACGGCATGCGGCTCTGCTGCATGAATGAGTGCGGATTATCTGAGGTAAATGAAGGGATCGACGTCGATGACGGTCTTTGATCGAGGCAAAATCACAGCCGTTGTTGGGGCTGGGTTGTGTGGGGTAGCCGTGGCGTTGAGCCCGACGGCGTTGGCGGTCCCGTTTAAAACCGGCGGCGCCGACTGTGTCGAGACGTCGGCTGGGCAGGCGCCGGCACCGGCGGCGGCAGGCGTATGCCTACCGCTGACCGATATGGCCGGCGTACCGATGGCGTTGCCTGGACCGGTGCCTGTGGCTCCACCGGTCATCCCGCCGCCCCTGGTTCCGCCGGTTGTTCCGCCGCCGCTGGTGCCACCACCGGTCGTTCCGCCACCGGTTGTTCCGCCGCTGGCTCCGCCGATCGCGGCGGCCGGTGCTCCGATCGCACCGCTCGCGCCGGTGGCTCCGATCACCGAGATGGCCGGTGCAGGCGGTAAGGGAGTGGTGACAGGCCCCGCGCCCGCGGGTGCGCCTGTGCCCGGACAGCCGCTCGCGCCTGGTCCGACAGGCTGATCACGCACAACTAACCCACTACCGGTTTTGGCCCGGCGGCGAGTGACAACTCACCGCCGGGCCAAATTCATTGCACGAGACGGTAACCCAGGACATCAGACACCCCGCGCATACCACAGCGCGGGGTGTCAATCCGTGTCAGGACAGCAGGCCAAGCAGGGCCCGGGATGGCCGACGGCCGCTAGCCGTGCCGCCGGAGACGTGCGAAAGCGTGTCAGCCAGAAACGATCCGGGGAACTTCGACGGGAGCCTTCGGCGCAACCGGCCGCGGAATCTCGACGCTGTTTTCCTGCACGATCACCGGGTCGCCGACCTTGACGACGTCGAAGTACCACTCCGCGTCCTCGGGGCTCAGACCGATGCATCCGTGGCTGGTGTTCTCGTATCCCATCGAGTTGACGGCCCACGGCGCCGAGTGCACGAAAATGCCACGGCGGGTCAGACGAATAGCGTGGTCCACGGTCAGGTGGTAGCCGTCATCGGCGGTGACGGGAATGCCGACGCTGCTCGAATCCATAACCACCTCACGTTCTTTGGCGAGAACGGGGAAGGTGCCGACCGGGGTCGGATACTTGTCTCTGCCCATGGTCGCCGGGAAAACTCCCGGCTCTCCGAAGTGGGGACGGTGATGCGGCGCCGGCAGGATCTGCGGCGGACCGGCTTCGACACCGTCGATGGTCACGGTGAACGTGTGCTCAGCGATGTTGGCCACACCGACAACGGCGGCCCCCGTCACGATCCGCGTCGACAGGCCGCCCACCGAAAGCGCCACCGTGCTGTGCGCCGGCCAGAATTGGTCGGGCGTCCACTGCACGACGTTGTTCTCGAGCCATTCGAACGTGCCGGTCATGGCTGGTGACGACGTGATGTTGAGGGTCCGCTCTGCGGCGCGTTTGTCGATGATCGGCGCGCCGAACGTCACCACCACCGGGTGCGCCACACCGACGACCTGATCCGGCGAGGGCAGCACGGAGGTGATAACGCTCGTCAACGACCGGTTCGCCGCTGCCAGGCTGGTATCAGCCGGGCCGACAACTACACTGGTAGCGACCACGACGGCAGCAAGAACACACCGAACAACGCCACGCACGGATTTGGGCTCCCTTGAAATTTCTCTGGTGTCAATAAGATGCTATGGGTGCCGTCACCAATGGATGGGTAAGGGCGCGTGAGCAATACGGTTAAGTCTCAGTCACGGTTCGGCCACGGCCCGCGGTTTCCGCGAACACGAACGTGCCCCTCGCGCGCTAGCGGCTAATTGGACTTCTCCGGCGACTGGGCCTTTTCCACCAGTTCTGCCGCGATCTGGATCAACGGCACATTGGAATCCTGAGAAAGCTTGCGCAGCAAGTCGAAAGCGCGCACCGCATCCACGCCGTAACGTTCCATGATCATCCCCTTGGCCTGACCGATGGTGTCGCGGCTGGCCAGGGCCTGCCTGAACTGCTCGTCCCGGCGGGCCGAATTCCACACCACCGACGAATGGGCAGCGAACACCATGCCGAGGTTTCTGGCCGTCTCGCCGAACACGTTCGGGCTTTCGGCATAGACGTTCAACGCCCCCATCGTCTGGCCGGCGATGAACAGTTGGAACGCCATGACGGAACGAATCGGTGTCTCTGCCAACGCATCACGGCGGTAGAGCGGGAACCGGTCCTCGGTCTGGAGGTCGGCGACGTGGATGACCTTTTCCTCCCACGCCGCGGTCAGGCACGGACCCTCGCGGTGGCGTTGCTGAATCTCGTCCAACAACACCGGCCAGGTGTGGGTCGCCGCCGTGGTGTCGATGTGCTTGTGGTCGCGGGTGACGGTGATGCCCGCGTACTGGGCGCCGGGAATCTCAGCGGCGGCGTGCTCGGCCAGTTCGGCGATCACGGTGGCCGAATCGGTGTCGGGTCGGCTGTACAGATTCTGCACGATCCCCGCGATGCGGAGATGTGCGTCTTCTGCCCCCGTGGATCCGTTAATCGTCACCGTTGGACCGTCCTCTGATAGGCATTACACGCTACGCGCAACGGGACTCAAAGGGCCTGCAAATAGCGCTCCGTGACGATCCGCTGCACCAACGACGTCACGGGCGATGCCAGTCGACTCCACCAGGTGGCGTGCCGGGAGAAGGCCGTCACCGCCGCCGACACCTCGTCGGTGTCGGGATCGTAACGGACCAAGAACAGCTCCTCACCGGATTCGGCGTGGCCGGGCAGGGTGCCGTAGGCGAATCCGCGCCGATCGGGTTCGTCGACGACGTAGACGACCCGGCACGGTGCGCG
This sequence comes from Mycolicibacterium holsaticum DSM 44478 = JCM 12374, assembly GCF_019645835.1. Lineage (NCBI taxonomy): Bacteria > Bacillati > Actinomycetota > Actinomycetes > Mycobacteriales > Mycobacteriaceae > Mycobacterium > Mycolicibacterium holsaticum. The sequence continues at coordinate 3,154,969 of NZ_CP080998.1, read as the reverse complement.
CACCGGTCCGAGATGGACGATCACCTCCGAACCCACCTGGGCGACCTCCGTCGTCGCCTCGACCCTGACCCCGGCGCCGCGCAGCATGCCCCAGCGCATCCCGGTCGCCGCAGCCTGCTCGAAACGTGCACGGCCCCTGCCGATGACGGCACTCTTCTGCACATGGTGGTAGCCCGACGGCAACGTCGCCGCAGTGGCGCCCACCTCGGCGTAGGTCAGCGGCAGCGCCGCAAGCTCACTCAGTTTCACCAGCGGTGACGCTATCGCGTCGCGGGCTGCGTGGGGTTGCGACCGTCACGGCGCGGCGTACGTTCAAATCATGACCACCAAGAGCATCGCGCAGGCATCGGGAACGTTCACCATCGGCGGTGACCTGACCGTCAACCGTCTCGGCTTCGGCGCCATGCGGCTGACCGGCACAGGGGTGTGGGGGCCGGCGGTCGACCGTGATGAATGCATCCGGGTGCTGCGTCGCGCCGTCGAGTTGGGCGTCGACTTCATCGACACCGCCGACTCCTACGGCCCGTACGTCTCCGAGGAGTTGATCCGCGAAGCGCTGCATCCCTACGACGGCGTGGTGATCGCGACCAAGGCCGGTCTGGTGCGCACCGGGCCCGACGAGTGGCCGGTGCTCGGCTATCCGCCGTATCTGCGTCAGGAATGCGAGATGAGCCTGCGCCGCCTCGGCGTCGACACCATCGACCTGTTCCAGCTGCACCGCATCGACGACAAGTTCCCCGCCGAAGATCAACTGGGTGAACTCGTGGCGCTGCAGCAGGAAGGCAAGATCCGCCACATCGGGCTGTCGGAGATCTCCGTCGAGCAGCTCGAAGCCGCGCAGAAGGTCGCCACCATCGTGTCGGTGCAGAACATGTACAACCTCACCATGCGCGCCGCCGAACCGCTGCTGGCGGCCTGCGAAGCGCAAAGTGTCGGGTTCATCCCGTGGTTTCCGCTGGCCGCCGGTCCGTTGGCGGCGCCCGACGGTCCGCTGCAACGCATCGCCGCCGACCACCACGCGTCCCCGTCGCAGCTGGCGCTGGCGTGGCTGCTCAAACGCTCCCCGGTGATGCTGCCGATCCCGGGCACCTCCAAGGTCGCCCACCTCGAGGAGAACGTCGCCGCCGCGGCGATCGAGCTGTCCGACGACGAGTTCGAGACGCTGAGCAAAGCCGGTGCCGCCGGGTAACACGCCAGGCAATACGGTGAGCGGGTGAGCATCGATGCGCATCCAGGTGGCGGGTTCAATCCGCCGCAACCCACCACCAAGGGCGGGCCGGACTACGGCAGGTTCGTCGAAGGGGTCCGCACGTTGCAGGACCACGCCCGCGCGGTCGACGCTCCCGACGAGGTGATCACCCAAGCCGCCGACCTGCTCGACAAGGTCTCCCGGCTGCTGGTGCCCTACGAAGTCGACGAGTGGACGTCGCCGTCGGGCCGGCGCCTGGACCTGCCGAACCGGGGCAGTGTGCTCGGGATACCGGGGGAATACCACAAGACCGACGCCGGTCGGGTCGGCGGCGTCGTCCATTTCCGCCGGTTTCATCTCGGCCGCAACGGCGCCGTGCACGGCGGGTGCATTGCGCAGCTGTTCGACTCGGTGCTGGGCTACACCGCGTTCCGGATGACCGAAGGCCACAAGCAGCGCACCGCCTTCCTGCATGTGAACTACCGCCAGATCGTGCCGATCGAGAAGGAGTTGGCGGTCGACGCCGGCGTCGACCGCGTCGAGGGCCGAAAGATCTTCATCGAAGGCCGGCTGCTTGACGGGGACACCGTGCTGGCCGACGCCGAGGCGCTGTTCGTCAAGCTCAAACCTGGCCAGCCGTGACCGACCAGAAGGACCAGGAGGCACCCCGCTGGCTGCGGTGGCGCGAGCGGCTGCGCGGACGGCGCCGGGTCGACTTCGCCTACCGCGTCGCCGTCGGGGTCGTCGGCCTGCTGGTGCTGGCCGTCGGGATCGTGGCGATCCCGTATCCCGGGCCGGGCTGGGCCATCGTGTTCGTCGGGCTGGGCATTCTGTCCACTGAGTTCGTCTGGGCGCGACGCGCGCTTCTCGTCGTGCGCCGGCGCTACGACGAGGTGATGGCCTGGTTTCAGCGTCAGCACTGGGCCGTGCAGGCGCTCGGCGGCCTGTTCACCGCGCTGGTCGTCGGGGTCACGCTGTGGCTGCTGGGGGCGCTGTCCTGGAGCGCCGGACTGGTCGGTATCGAGTGGACCTGGTTGACCAGCCCGATTGGCTTGGGATCCTGAGCGCCCGCCTAGATAGCATGGTCGCGTCCTGAGTTGTTCCGAAAATTTCCCCGAGAGCTTGGAGAGTCCCCGATGAGCGCCGCCGTCAACCACGCCCCCGCAGCCCCGATCCGGGTCGCTGCCGGGACCACCGCGGGGGCGGCGGTTCGGGAAGCGGGCCTGCCCAGCCGCGGCGCCGTCGACGCGATCGTCGTCGTCCGTGATCCCGACGGCCGGCTGCGCGATTTGTCCTGGGCGCCCGATGCCGACGTCGAGGTGACGCCGGTGGCCGCCAACACCGAGGAGGGCCGCAGCGTCCTGCGCCACTCCGCCGCACACGTGCTCGCCCAGGCCGTGCAGGACCTGTTTCCCGAGGCCAAGCTCGGCATCGGCCCGCCGATCACCGACGGCTTCTACTACGACTTCGACGTCGAGCGCGCGTTCACCCCGGAGGATCTGGCGGCGCTGGAGAAGCGCATGCGCCAGATCGTCAAGGAAGGCCAGCTGTTCGCGCGGCGCGTGTATGAGTCCAAAGACCAAGCGCGCGAAGAACTTGCCAACGAGCCGTACAAACTCGAACTCGTCGACGACAAGTCCGGGGACCCCGACGTGATGGAGGTCGGGGGCGACGAGCTGACCGCCTACGACAACCTCAATCCCCGCACCAAGGAACGGGAATGGGGCGATCTGTGCCGGGGCCCGCACATCCCCACGACGCGCTACATCCCGGCGTTCAAACTCACCCGCAGCTCAGCCGCCTACTGGCGCGGCAACCAGGACAACCCCAGCCTGCAGCGCATCTACGGCACCGCCTGGGAGTCCCAGGAAGCCCTCGACCGCCACCTCGAGCTGATCGAGGAGGCCCAGCGCCGCGACCACCGCAAGCTCGGCGCCGAACTGGACCTGTTCAGCTTTCCCGACGAAATCGGTTCGGGCCTCGCGGTTTTCCACCCCAAGGGCGGCATCATCCGGCGCGAGCTGGAGGACTACTCGCGGCGCAAGCACAACGAGGCCGGCTACCAGTTCGTCAACAGCCCGCACATCACCAAGGCCGAGCTGTTCAAGATCTCCGGGCACCTGGACTGGTACGCCGACGGCATGTTCCCGCCGATGCACCTGGACGCCGAGTACAACGAGGACGGCACGGTGCGCAAACCGGGCCAGGACTACTACCTCAAACCGATGAACTGCCCGATGCACTGCCTGATCTACCGGTCCCGCGGGCGGTCCTATCGCGAACTTCCGTTGCGGCTCTTCGAGTTCGGCACCGTCTACCGCTACGAGCTGTCCGGCGTCGTGCACGGGCTGACCCGGGTGCGCGGCCTGACGATGGACGACGCGCACATCTACTGCACCCGTGACCAGATGCGCGGTGAGCTGACCTCGCTGCTGAGCTTCGTGCTGGATCTGCTCGCCGACTACGGTCTGACCGACTTCTACCTCGAACTGTCGACCAAGGACCCCAAGAAGTTCGTCGGCTCCGACGAACTCTGGGAAGAGGCCACCGACGTGCTCGCCGAGGTCGGGGCCGCATCGGGTCTGGAGCTGGTGCCCGATCCCGGCGGCGCGGCGTTTTACGGTCCGAAGATTTCGGTGCAGGTCAAGGACGCGCTCGGGCGCAGCTGGCAGATGTCGACCATCCAGCTGGACTTCAACTTCCCCGAACGCTTCGAGCTGGAGTACACCGCGGCCGACGGGTCCCGGCAGCGCCCGGTGATGATCCACCGCGCGCTGTTCGGATCGATCGAGCGGTTCTTCGGCATCCTCACCGAGCACTACGCCGGCGCGTTTCCGGCGTGGCTGGCACCGGTGCAGGTGGTCGGCATCCCGGTCTCCGACGACCACATCCCGTACCTCAACGGCGTTGCCGCGCAACTGAAACTGCGCGGCATCCGCGCCGAGGTCGACACCAGCGACGACCGGATGGCCAAGAAGATCGTCAACCACACCAACCAGAAGGTGCCGTTCATGCTGGTGGCCGGGGACCGCGACGTGGAAGCCGAGGCGGTCAGCTTCCGCTTCGGCGACCGCACCCAGCTCAACGGTGTGCCACGCGATACCGCCGTCGATGCGATCGTCAACTGGGTGAGTGGCCGCGAAAACGCCACGCCCACTGCCGATCTACTCAAGGTGGGCGATGAGTCGTGACCCGCGATGAAGGCCTGCGTCAGGAGCCGACCGCCGAGCCCGACGACCGCACCATCGTCGATCAAGGCGTCGGTGAGCCCGACCATCTGCAGCGGCTGTGGACGCCGCACCGGATGACCTACATCGCCGAAACCCCGTTGCGGCGCGAGAAGACCGGCGAGTCGCGGCCCTTCACCGAGATCCCGACGCTGTCCGACGAGGACGGGCTGATGGTCGCCCGCGGCGAGCTGGTGTACGTGGTGCTCAACCTGTACCCGTACAACCCCGGCCATCTCATGGTGGTGCCCTACCGGCGGGTCTCGGAGCTGGAGGACCTCACCGAGGCGGAAAGCATCGAGCTGATGGCGTGCACCCAGAAGGCGATTCGGGTCATCAAGAGCGTCTCCAACCCGATGGGCTTCAACGTCGGACTCAACCTCGGCAGGGTGTCGGGAGGTTCGCTGGCCGAGCACCTGCACATGCACGTGGTGCCGCGCTGGATCGGCGACGCCAACTTCATCACGATCATCGGCGGCGCCAAGGTGGTGCCGCAGCTGCTGCGCGAGACCCGTCAACTGCTGGCGACGGAGTGGGCTAGGCAGCCCGAGCGTGGGGGCACCGCCCGCGCGAAGCACAGGGGGACGGAGCGACGGGGGATGGAGCACTGAGCAACTTCTACCTGATGACCCGCGCGGCCTACGCCAAGCTCAGCAAGCCGATCGCCAAGGCCGCGCTGCGGGCCGGCTTCACACCCGACACGATCACGATCCTGGGCACGGCGGGCTCCGTGCTCGGCGCGCTCACGCTGTTCCCGATCGGGCAGCTGTGGTGGGGCGCGGTGGCCGTGTTCTTCTTCGTGCTCGCCGACATGCTCGACGGCGCGATGGCCCGCGAGCGCGGCGGCGGTACCCGGTTCGGTGCGGTGCTCGACGCTACCTGCGACCGCATCGGCGACGGGGCGATCTTCTGCGGGCTGCTGTGGTGGGCCGCCTTCGGCCTGGACAGCGCGTCGTTGGTGGTCGCCACCGCGATCTGCCTGGTCACCTCGCAGGTCATCTCCTACATCAAGGCCCGCGCCGAGGCCAGCGGGCTGTCCGCGGAGGGTGGGCTCATCGAGCGCCCGGAGCGGCTGATCATCGTGCTGTCCGGCGCCGGCCTGTCCGACCTGCCGTTCTTCCCGATGCCGTGGCTGCTGCACGTGGCGATGTGGGCGCTGGCGATCACCAGCCTCATCACGCTCGGGCAGCGGGTGCACAGCGTGCGGACCTCACCGGGCGCGATGGATCCGCTGACCAAACCCGACGCCAGGGACCATCACCCGCCCCGCGGGCAGGGGGAGGAGAAGGCGTGACGAGCACTCAGCCGGCACCGCAGACGGGCAACCCGCTGAGCGGGCGGTTGACGGACTGGGGCTACGCGGCCGGCTGGCGGCTGGTACGCGCCATGCCGGAGATCGTGGCGCGCAACGCCTTCGGTGCGGGCGCACACTACGCGGCGCGGGGCGGCGGACCAGAACAGCTGCGCAAGAACCTGGCCCGGGTGCTCGGCGTCGCACCCGACCGGGTGCCCGACGGGTTGATGCGGGCGTCGCTGGCGTCCTACGCCCGCTACTGGCGTGAGGCCTTCCGGCTGCCCACCATGGACCACGAAGCGGTGGGCCGCGAGTTGTTCGTGCACGACGTCGACCGGGTGTGGGCGGCGCTGGAGGCGGGCCGCGGTGTGGTGCTGGCCCTTCCGCACAGCGGCAACTGGGACATGGCCGGGGTGTGGCTGGTGCAGAACCACGGACCGTTCACCACCGTCGCCGAACGCCTCAAACCCGAATCCCTCTATCACCGGTTCGTCGCCTACCGGGAGAGCCTGGGGTTCGAGGTGGTGCCGTCGTCCGGCGGCGACCGCCCACCGTATGAGGTGCTGCGCGAACGCCTGCACGCCAACGGCGTGGTGTGCCTGATGGCCGAGCGCGACCTCAGCCGCAACGGCGTCGCGGTGGACTTCTTCGGTGAGCCCACCCGCATGCCCGCCGGGTCGGCGAAGCTGGCCATCGAGACCGGTGCGGTGCTGCTGCCCGCGCACTGCTGGTTCGAGGGGGACGGCTGGGGCATGGGCGTGTATCCGCCGGTGGACACCTCGTCGGGTGACGTCACCGCCATCACCCAGGCGTTGGCCGACCGGTTCGCCCGCAACATCGCCGCGCACCCGGCAGACTGGCACATGATGCAGCCGCAATGGCTGGCCGACCTGCCCGCCGAGCGGCGCGCCAAGCTGGGAGCGAGCTGATGCGGATCGGCATGGTGTGCCCGTATTCGTTCGACGTTCCCGGCGGGGTGCAGTCCCACGTCCTGCAGCTCGCCGAGGTGATGCACGACCGCGGGCACGACGTCAGCGTGCTGGCGCCGTCGTCTGCGCACGTGACGCTGCCGGACTACGTGGTGTCCGGCGGCAAGGCGGTGCCGATTCCCTACAACGGTTCGGTGGCGCGGCTGCGGTTCGGTCCGGCCACCCACCGCCTGGTGAAACGGTGGCTGGCCGACGGGAACTTCGACGTGCTGCACCTGCACGAGCCCAACGCGCCGAGCCTGTCGATGCTGGCGCTCAACATCGCCGAAGGCCCGATCGTCGCCACCTTTCACACCTCGACGACAAAATCGTTGACGCTCAGCGTATTCGAGCCGATCCTGCGGCCCATGCACGAGAAGATCGTCGGCCGCATCGCGGTGTCGGACCTGGCGCGGCGGTGGCAGATGGAGGCGTTGGGCAGCGACGCGGTGGAGATACCCAACGGGGTCGACGTGGGGTCGTTCGCGACCGCGGCGCGGCTGGAAGGCTATCCGCGGCAGGGCAAGTCGGTGCTGTTCCTCGGCCGCTACGACGAGCCGCGCAAGGGCATGAGCGTGCTCCTGCGGGCGCTGCCCGCGCTGGTCGAGCGGTTCGCGGACATCGAGATCCTCATTGTGGGTCGCGGCGACGCCGACGAACTGCGCGAGGACGCCGGAAAGCTGGCCGGGCACCTTCGGTTCCTCGGCCAGGTCGACGACCGGGCGAAAGCGTCGGCGATGCGCAGCGCGGACGTGTACTGCGCGCCGCACACCGGCGGCGAGAGCTTCGGCATCGTGCTCGTCGAGGCGATGGCGGCCGGCACCGCGGTGGTCGCCAGCGACCTCGATGCGTTCCGGCGGGTGCTGCGGGACGGCGAGGTGGGCCGGTTGGTGCGCGTCGACGACCCCGATGCGCTCGCCGAAGGGCTGATCGAGGTGCTGGAGAACGACATCGTGCGCGAGCGCTACATCGAGGCGGCGTCGGACGCGGTGCGCCGCTACGACTGGTCGGTGGTGGCACGCGAGATCATGCGGGTCTACGAAACCGTGGCCGGGGCCGGGATGAAGGTGCAGGTGGCCGGTTCGGCGCGCGCAGCAGGGGAGACCGTTGGGGGCACCGCCCGGCCGACGGCCAGGGGGACGACCGGGGGATCTAATTGACCACCTGGATCGTGGTGATCACGCTCGCGGTGCTGGCCGCGGTGATCCTGGCGGTCGGCGGGTGGGCGTTTCAGACCGCCAACCGGCTCGACCGCCTCCACGTGCGCTACGACCTGTCCTGGCAGGCCCTGGACGGGGCGCTGGGGCGGCGGGCCGTCGTCGCCCGCGCCGTGGCCGTCGACGCCTACGGCGGCGGGCCGCAGGGTAAGCGGCTGGCGGCGCTGGCCGACGCGGCCGAACGCGCGTCGCGGTCCACGCGCGAGGACGCCGAGAACGAACTGTCCGCGGCGCTGGCCATGGTGGATCCGGCGTCGCTGCCCGTCGCGCTGGTCGCCGAACTCGCCGACGCCGAGGCCCGGGTGCTGTTGGCGCGGCGCTTTCACAACGACGCGGTCCGCGACACGCTCGCGTTGCGGGAACGCCCTGCGGTGCGGGCGCTGCGCCTCGGCGGAACCGCGGCGCTGCCAACCTATTTCGAGATCGCCGAGCGGGCGCAGAGCACCCCGACGGTGAACAGGCGCGTCTCGGCGCGGGTCGCGCTGCTCGACGACGCGGGTGCGGTGTTGCTGTTGTGCGGATCTGATCCGGCCTTCGCCGACGCCGTCGACGAGCCCGCGCCGCGCTGGTGGTTCACCGTCGGCGGTGCGGTGCAGCACGGCGAGACGCTGCCGCAGGCCGCCGCCCGCGAAGTCGAAGAGGAAACGGGGCTGCAGGTGGACCCCGACCAGATGATCGGACCGGTGTGGCGGCGCGACGCGGTGATCGACTTCAACGGGTCGGTGATCCGCAGCCAGGAGATGTTCTTCGTGCACCGCACCCGCCGGTTCGAACCGTCGGTGAACGGCCGGACCGGTCTGGAGCGGTCCTACATTCACGGGCACCGCTGGTGCGATGAGACAATGATCCAGGAGCTGGTCGCCAGCGGCGAAGCGGTATACCCCGTGCAGCTCGGCGAGCTGCTGGCTCAGGCCAACGAGCTGGCCAACGCGCTCGCCGACGCGCGGGGCGCCGTGCCGCGGCGGCAGCTGCAATCGATCCGCTGATGCTGCGAAATAAACGCATTTGCGGCCGTCACTAGAGTGGATCAGTAGCGATCTGGAGGAGATAGCAGTGGAAACCGCGGCGAACGACGGGTCTGTGTCGCAGACCGGAACCGCACGAGTCAAGCGCGGCATGGCCGAAATGCTCAAGGGCGGCGTGATCATGGACGTCGTCACCCCCGAGCAGGCGCGCATCGCCGAGGCGGCCGGCGCGGTGGCCGTGATGGCGCTCGAGCGGGTACCTGCCGACATCCGCTCCCAGGGCGGGGTCGCGCGGATGAGTGATCCCGATCTCATCGAGGGCATCATCTCGGCGGTCACGATTCCGGTGATGGCCAAGGTCCGCATCGGCCATTTCGTCGAGGCGCAGATCCTGCAGAGCCTCGGCGTCGACTACGTCGACGAGTCCGAGGTGCTCACCCCCGCCGACTACACCCACCACATCGACAAGTGGAAGTTCACCGTGCCGTTTGTGTGCGGCGCGACCAACCTCGGCGAGGCGCTGCGCCGCATCACCGAGGGCGCGGCGATGATCCGCTCCAAGGGCGAGGCCGGCACCGGCGACGTCTCCAACGCGACCACCCACATGCGTTCGATCGGCGGCGAGATCCGGCGTCTCACCTCGATGTCCGAAGACGAACTGTACGTCGCCGCAAAGGAATTGCAGGCGCCGTACGATCTCGTCGTCGAGGTGGCGCGCGCCGGGAAGTTGCCCGTGACGTTGTTCACCGCGGGCGGCATCGCCACCCCGGCCGACGCGGCGATGATGATGCAGCTCGGCGCCGAAGGCGTCTTCGTCGGCTCGGGCATCTTCAAATCCGGCGACCCGGCGGCACGCGCCGCCGCGATCGTCAAGGCCACCACCTTCTATGACGACCCCGACGTGCTGGCAAAGGTGTCGCGCGGGCTGGGGGAGCCCATGGTGGGCATCAACGTGGAGGATGTGGCGGCCCCGCACCGGCTCGCCGAACGCGGCTGGTAAACACATCTCGTGGCGATCGAACAGATCCTCGATCTCGAGCAGCTCGAGGTCAACATCTACCGTGGTGGTGTCTTCAGCCCCGAATCCGGTTATTTCCAACGGACATTCGGCGGTCATGTAGCCGGACAGTCGCTGGTGTCGGCGGTGCGCACTGTGGATTCGCGCTTCCAGGTGCATTCCCTGCACGGCTATTTTCTTCGGCCCGGCGATGCCCGGGCCCCTTCGGTGTACATCGTCGAACGGCTGCGCGACGGCGGATCGTTCGTCACGCGGCGGGTCAACGCCATCCAGCACGGCGAGACCATCTTCTCGATGTCGGCGTCGTTTCAGACCGATCAGAGCGGCATCGAACACCAGGACGCCGTGCCAGCCGCGCCGCCGCCCGACGACCTGCCCAGCTTCATCTCCAAGGGCGGGGCGTTCGACGACGCGGGGTTCGCGCAGTTCGCCGAGTGGGACGTGCGCCTGGTGCCGCGTGACCAGCTCACGCTGCTGCCCGGCAAGGCGTCCCAGCAGCAGGTGTGGTTCCGCCACCGCGACCCGCTGCCCGACGACCATGTGCTGCACATCTGCGCGCTGGCCTACATGAGCGACCTCACCTTGCTGGGTTCAGCGCAGGTCAACTACCCCGAAGAGCGCAAACACCTGCAGGTCGCGTCGCTGGACCACGCGATGTGGTTCATGCGCCCGTTCCGGGCCGATGAATGGCTGCTCTACGACCAGTTGTCGCCGTCGGCGTCGGGTGGTCGCTCGCTGTGTCAGGGCAAGATCTTCAACCAGTACGGGGAAATGGTCGCGGCGGTGATGCAGGAGGGCCTCACCCGCTACCAACGCGACTACCGGCCATGAGCGCGGCGCACGTCGGTGTGCTGGCGCTGCAGGGCGACACCCGTGAGCACCTTGCGGCGCTGCGCGAAGCCGGTGCCGAGGCGTCGACTGTTCGGCGGCTACGTGAACTGGAAAACGTGGACGCGCTGGTGATTCCGGGCGGGGAGTCCACCACCATGAGCCATCTGCTGCGTGAGCTCGAGCTGCTCGAGCCGCTGCGCGCCCGGCTGGCCGAGGGTATGCCCGCCTACGGATCGTGTGCCGGGATGATCCTGTTGGCCTCCGAGATCCTCGACGCCGGCGCGGGCGGACGAGAGGCCACGCCGTTGAAGGCGATCGATATGACAGTGCGGCGCAACGCGTTTGGCCGTCAAATCGATTCGTTCGAAGGCGATATCGCGTTCGAGGGGCTGGACGGGCCGGTGCACGCGGTGTTCATCCGGGCGCCGTGGGTCGAGCGCGTCGGGCCCGGGGTGGAAGTGCTCGCCGAGGCGGCCGGTCACCCCGTCGCCGTACGGCAGGGCCGGATGCTCGCGACGTCGTTTCATCCGGAGGTGACCGGCGATCGTCGGGTGCACGCCATGTTCGTCGACTCGCTACGTGCGCGGTGAGCGCAACCCCAGCGTGCGCCGACCCGCGGTGACCAGCTCGTCCCGCAGCCTGGCGAGGTCCGCGCCGCCGTCGGAGTAGTCCACACCGACCGCCGCCGAGATGCCTGCCATCACCACGGCGGCCTTGACCTGGCCGCCCATGCCCGGCTCCACACCGGCGAGCAAGGCCATCTGCTGCCGCACAGTTGTGCCCCACGACGGCCGGTTGCGCAGGAGCTCACCGACGCTGGGGTCACCGGTGAGGACGGGGATCAGATTGCGGTTGGCCACGGCCAGCGCGGCGAACCCGGTGAGCATGGCCTCGGCCCGGGCCCGCGCGCCACGTCGGGCGCTGGCGGTCTCGACGAGCTGCGCCAACTCCGTGATGAGCGGCTCCATGACGGCCTCCAGGAGCTCGTCACGTGTGCGGAAGTGGTGGTAGATGGCCGACTTCGTCAGCCCGAGCTCGTCGGAGATCATCTGCAGGGAGGTGCCGGCCACGCTGAACCGGCCGAACAGTTCGACGGCGACGTCGATCAGCCGTTGCCGGGTGGCGCCCGTCGCCACGGCGGCGGGGCGGCTCACCGTCCCAGCCGATATGTAGTATGGCTAACAATCTTGGCTCGCCTGACCATTCGTACAGTTTACCGCTGTACGATTGGTCAGTAGGGCATCCGGATCGGCCATACACACGAAAGAAGACGATGACACTCGATTTCGCACAGCAGGGGCGCACCGCGTTCGACCTGTCCGGAAAGGTCGTGGTCGTCATCGGCGGCGGTCAGATGCCCGGCGAGAAGACCGGCAACGGGCGGGCCACCGCGATCCTGGCGGCTCGGCACGGGGCCGAGGTCGTGGCCGTCGACCTGAACCTCGCCGCTGCCCAGGAAACCGTCGACCTCATCACCGCCGAAGGCGGTAAGGCCTACGCGGTACAGGCCGACGTGGCCGAAAAAGAGGACTGTCAAAGGATTTTCGACACCGTCATGCAGCGCAGCGGACGGGTGGACGGCATGGTGTACAGCGTCGCCACCAATCCGCCGTTCGACCGGGAAGACAACTCGATGACGGTGGAGGCCTTCAATTACGGCGTCAACGTCAACATGCTGGGCTGCTATCACTGCAACCTGTTCGCCGCGCAGTGCATGGAGAAGAACGCGGGGACGAGCACCGGCAGCATCGTCAACTTCTCATCGATCGCGAGCGTGAAGAACGAGATCGGGCTGAACATGGGCATCATGCCGTACGCGCTGGGCAAGTGCGGGCTCAACTACATCACCGAGCTGACCGCCGTGCAGTACGCCGAGGCCGGCATCCGGGCCAACACGCTGATGCTGGGCCCGATCGACTCGACCCTGGGCAACCACGACTCGCAGGAACTCTTCGGTCTCGACCCCGACGAGGTCGACGCGGCCTACCGGGACGTGGTGAAACTGAAGATGGGGCGCGCCAGCACCTGGGAGACCGCCTATGCCGCGCTGTATCTGCTTGCCGACGAGTCCCGGTTCATGACCGGCCAGCAGATCCGTCTGGACGGCGGCGCCACCCTCGTCCGTTAACCGGCGATTTCGGCGTGATTTCTTTCGCTCGGCGAAAGTTTTCACACCCAAATCGCGACTCAGCGCAGCGGCAGGCCGGTGACCGCGCGGCCGATCACCAGCCGCTGAATCTCGCTGGTGCCCTCGAAGATCGTGAAGATCTTCGCGTCGCGGTGCATCCGCTCGACCGGATAGTCGCGGGTGTAGCCGTTGCCGCCGAGGATCTGGATCGCCTCGTCGGTGACGTACACCGCGGTCTCGCTGGCCACCAACTTGGCCATCGAGCCTTCGGCGTTGTCGAACGATTTGCCGTTGCGGGCCATCCACCCGGCCCGCCACACGAGCAGGCGCGCGGCGTCGATGCGGGCCTTCATGTCGGCCAGTTTGAAGGCGATGGCCTGGAATTCGGCGATCTTGCGGCCGAACTGCTCCCGCTGCAACGCGTAGTCCAGCGCGTACTCGTAGGCGGCGCGGGCCACGCCGACGGCCATCGCCCCGACGGTGGGCCGGGTGCGTTCGAACGTGGCCAGCGCCGCCTGGCTCTTGGCGCTCTTGCCCTCGCGGATCCGCGCGATGCGTTCCTCGAACTTCTCCCGTCCGCCGACGATCAGCCGGCCGGGGATGCGGACGTCCTCCAGCACCACCTCGGCGGTGTGCGACGCCCGGATGCCGTGCTTGCGGAACTTCTGGCCCTGGCTGAACCCCGGGGTGTCGGGCGGGATGATGAAGGTGGCCTGCCCGCGGGTGCCGAGTTCGGGGTACACCGAGGCCACGACGACGTGGACCTCGGCAATGCCGCCGTTGGTGGCCCAGGTCTTGGTGCCGTTGAGCACCCACTCGTCGGTGGCCTCGTCGTAACGGGCGCGGGTCAGGATGGCGCCGACGTCGGAGCCGGCGCCGGGTTCTGACGAACAGAACGCGGCGACCTTGGGCTCGTTGACCGTGCCGAACATCTGCGGCACCCATTCGCCGACCTGCTCGGGGGTGCCGTTGGCGGCCAGCGAGGCCGCCGCCAGACCGGTACCCAGGATGGCCAGCGCGATTCCGGCGTCGCCCCAGAACATCTCCTCGAACGCCGTGAGCATGCCCAGCCCAGAGGGCTCGGCCGACTGCTCGGCGAAGAACTCCATGGAGTAGATGCCGACCTTGGCGGCTTCCTGGATGATCGGCCACGGGGTCTCTTCGCGTTCGTCCCACTCGGCGGCGGCCGGGCGGATCACATCGGCGGCGAAATCATGCACCCAGTCCCGGACATGGATGAGGTCGGGGGAGAGCTCCATCGAGAACGACATATCCCCATCTTACTGCGGAGTAAGTTCGATGTGAAACCGTATCTTCACCGCAGCACGGGCAGCAGCAATCGCGATGAGGACCGAACTGTGTTGAGGCTGCTGGTACCGACGCTGGCATGCCGGAAGTTCATGATCGCCGGCGCCTGCGGGTCCTGGTCGTCACTGGTCAACACGATGCGCACCCGGTGCCCGGGGTGGAAGCGACGTGCGTTGGCCACCAAGGGGATTCGGTACTCCACATCCTGCCCGACGGGGACCGCGACGGCGTCGGTGCACGGCAGCACCGGCGCACCGTCACGGCTTGCGGCGTCGTCGACCGTCCGCAAACTCGCGCGCAACCACCCGGCCGTCACGTCGGTGACCTCGCCGTCGGGCGCGACGTCCTGCAAGGTGGCCAGCCACCCGGTGTCCGCCGCGGTGGCCGTGGCCGTCAGGCGCAACTCGACGTCGCCGACGACGTCGAGGGCGGCCGGCAGCGGGGCGGTGGTCCACGTCAGCGCGGCCGGCGGATCGATCGTGCTGGGCCGGGCGCGGTTGAGGCCCGCCCCGAGCGTCAGGTACTCGCGTGCGCCGGGTGCGCCTTCGTCCTCGGACAGTGCGCCGTCGGCGCGCAGTGCCAGCGCGAGGTAGGTGGCTGGCGGCGGCCACGCCTCGGCGGTGTGCCAGCCGTCAGAGCCGGGCAGCACGTAGCGGATCGGTGGACCGTCCATGATTCCGGTGTCGGCGCCCTTGAGCCAGTGGTCGTACCAGGCCAGCGCCTCGTGGTGCAGGCTCTCCCACGGCCAGGTCAGACCGAACCGGCCCAGCATGCCCATGCGTACATGAGGATTGGCCGCCAAGGCTTTCCACGCGGTGAACGTCGAAGGCAGATGCAAAGGAACGTTCTCCCAGTCGCAGCCCAGGTACACCGGGATGTCGACCTCCTCGAGCAGCGGCAGCAGGTTGCGCTGTTCCCACCATTGGTCGCGGTGGGGATGTTTGACGACGACGTCGAGGAACAGGTCGTCCCACGGATGCGGGTTGTGCGGCAGCTTGAGCAGCTGGCGCATCATCGTGACCGCCGATTCGCCGTTCATCGTCGCGAACCTGCGGTGCAGCCGGGGATTGGCCAGGATCCGGCGCGCCAGGGCGATCACCGGGTTGCGCCGCCAGAACGCGTCGCTGCGGTCGGACGTGAGCCCCATCATCGACAGGAACGGCGTGATGAACGACGTGCTGGCCAACCCGTGGTGGCAGGCGCCCTCGTACAGGTCGGCCGTCGCGGCGACCGGAAAGATCGCCTTGAGGTGCGGGGGCCGCTCGACTGCGGCCTCCAACTGGGTCATCGCGAAGTAGCTGATACCGATCATGCCGACGCTGCCGTCACACCACGGCTGCGTGGCCACCCATTCGACGAGGTCGAACATGTCGCGACGCTCCTGCGGGTCGAAGAACCCGAACGTGCCGCCGGACCCGCCCGTCCCACGGACGTTGGCGATCACGTGGACATAGCCGCGCGGCACCCAGAAGTCCGTCGCACCCGCTTCGATGAACCCGGCGGGCGCGCCGAGGTCCTGCATCTGGCGGGGGTAGGGCGACGCCGCGACCAATGCCGGATACCTGCCCTTCTCGTCGGGGCGGTGGACGTCGGCGAGCAGCGTGATGCCGTCGCGCATCGGCACGGCGACGTTGTCGTCACGCCGGATCCCGAACCGCGGCCGGCTCAGGTTGCGGTAGGTGCGGCCGGTGGTTTGCGGCCCGTTGAGGACGCGTTCCGATGTGGACATAGTTTCACGCTACGGTGAAACTAGTCTCAACGCAACGTGAAATTCACGCTAGAATCGGTGCATGTCGAAGAAGCCGGCGGCCCCCGGGCCGCGGGATGAACGCGGTGTACTGGCGGCGCGGATACTGGCCGCGGCGCGCGAAGCGTTCGCCCAGACCGGCTGGGCGGGTACGACGATCAGGTCGGTGGCGCGCCGGGCCGACGTCGATCCCGCGCTCGTCTACCACTACTTCAAATCCAAAGAGGGGCTGCTCGACGCGGCGACGAATCCGCCGCAGGGGTGGCTGGAGGACGTCGCCAACGCGTGGACCACGCCGGTGGACCAACTCGGCGCCGCGTTGCTGCGTCTGATGCTGGGGGCCTGGGCCGACGACGAGGTCGGTCCCGTGCTGCGGTCGGTGCTGCAGACCGCAGCGCACGATCAGGGCACCCGCGAAAAGCTGCGCGGGATCGTCGAAAGCAGCCTGATGGGGGTGTCGCAGCTGGGCGTTGACGATCGCGATCGCAGGGTGCGCAGCGGCCTGGTCTCGTCGCAGCTCATGGGATTGGCGATGATGCGCTACATCTGGAAAATCGAGCCGATCGCGTCGATGAGCCCGGAGGAGATCATCGACGCCGTCGCGCCCAATCTGCAGCGCTACATCTGCGGAGACATCCGCTCCACGCCGAACGTGGCATCGATGCACGTAGACTCGTCGGGCGGACGTTGAGCATGACTTCCAGAGAGCGAGTACGACCTGAATGAGCGGCCATTCCAAGTGGGCCACCACCAAGCACAAGAAAGCCGTCATCGACGCCCGCCGCGGCAAGATGTTCGCCAAGCTGATCAAGAACGTCGAGGTGGCCGCGCGCGTCGGCGGCGGTGACCCGGCCGGCAACCCGACCCTGTACGACGCCATCCAGAAGGCGAAGAAGAACTCGGTGCCCAACGACAACATCGAGCGCGCGCGTCGCCGCGGCGCCGGTGAGGAGGCCGGCGGCGCGGAGTACCAGAACATCACCTACGAGGGTTACGGCCCCAACGGCGTCGCGGTGCTGATCGAGTGCCTCACCGACAACCGCAACCGCGCCGCCGGCGACGTGCGGGTGGCGATGACCCGCAACGGCGGCAACATGGCCGACCCGGGTTCGGTGGCCTATCTGTTCTCCCGCAAGGGCGTGGTGACACTCGACAAGGACGGGCTCAGCGAAGACGATGTGCTGACCGCGGTGCTGGAGGCCGGCGCCGAAGAGGTCAACGATCTCGGGGAGAGCTTCCAGGTGATCTCCGAGCCGGCCGATCTGGTTGCGGTGCGCACGGCGCTGCAGGACGCCGGTATCGACTACGAGTCGGCCGACGCGGGCTTCGAACCGTCGGTTTCGGTGCCCGTCGACCTCGAGGGGGCGCGCAAGATCATGAAGTTGGTCGACGCGCTCGAGGACCTCGACGATGTGCAGGAGGTCTACACCAACATCGACATCCCCGACGAGGTCGCGGCCCAACTTGACGACGAGGACTGACCTCCCGCACTGTGCGCCGAGATCGACGTTTTGGCGAGATCTACTCGCACTTTCCCGCCCGTATGTCCCTTTCGGCGAGGAAAGCGCTGATTGCCTGCGCTGTGGCTTCGGGGTTGTCGAGCATGACGAGCACGTAGGCGTCGTCGACGTATTGCCGCCGCGCCTTCGGTAAGAGCGCGGCCAACCGCTCGGCGTGCTCAGCGGGCATGACGGCGTTGCGGCTCCACAACACCAGGGCGTCGCCGTCGAAGCCGGCCAGTCGGTCGGTCGCGCGGATCAGCTCCGCGTCGACGAACTTGGTGCGGCAGTACTTCAACAGATCGCGCCGAATCCGCTTGTCGGCCAGCGCCGCGTCCGTCCACGCCTCGACAATTTCTTGCGGGACAGACTTTTTCGTCATCTGACCCAGCATGAACCACCGCCGTCGCAGCCAGCCCACCCTGAGTTGGCGCTGCGCCAGCGCGATGGTCCCGGTGGTGCGGCTGGCCAGCCACACCATCTTGCCGGGCAAGCCGGGCGGAAAGTTGTCGAACGCCTCCGACGGGCAGATCACCAGGCGCGCAACGCGTGTGTCGCGGCCGATGTCGGTCAGGAACAGCGGGCCGCCCCAGTCGCTGACGACGAGCGTGACGTCGACGAGGTCGAGGGCGTCGAGGAAGTCCGCCACGATGGCGACCATGCCCGGCAACGTCAGGTCGGCGTCGTCGCGCATCGGGATGCGGTGACCGCCCAACGGCAGCACCGGCAGCAGATAGCGCACGCCCGCGGGCAGCAGGGGCAGAACCAGATCCCACTGCGTGTCGTTGAACAACACCCCGTGCAGCAACACCACCGGCGGCCCGTTCGGATCGCCTTGCTCGCGGTACTCGATCGTGCCTGCGGTGACGTCGACGGATTTCATGCGGCCCTCTTCCGATTAGAACGTGAATTCTAGAACGTATGCTCTAGTCTGTGGGCGGGAGGCGACAATGGCAAGATCCACCCGCGAAGCGATCCTCACGGCGGCCGCCGAGCTGATGCGGCACAAGGGCTACGGCGCGTTGGCCATGAAGGACATCGCCGAGGCCGCCGGCGCCCCGATCGGCTCGCTGTACCACCACTTCCGCGGCGGCAAGGCGCAGATCGCCCGCGAGGCGCTGATCAACGCCGGAGCCGCGTACGCGCTGCTCATCCCGTCGGTCATCGACGAGCACACTGACCTCGGCGAAGCGATCGAGGCCGTGTTCACCCAGGCCGCCGAGGACATGACAGGCACCGGCTTTGCCAACATGTGCCCGGTCGGCACCGTCGCCGCCGAGACCGCCGACACCGTGGCCGAACTGCGCGAGACGTCCGCGTCGGTGTTCGACGCCTGGACAAACGGCGGCACCGCCTACTTCACCGGCCGCGGCCTCGACGAACCGCATGCCCGCAGCCTGACGCTGGCCATCGTCGGCGCGCTGGAGGGGGCGTTCATCCTCGCGCGCACGCTGCGCAGCACCGAACCGCTGCTGGCCATGGGCCGCGCGCTGGCCCCGCAGTACCGCGGATCCGCGCTGCGGCCGGTCGAGCGCGCTGACACGTTCGGGTAGCCGGCCCCGCACCCACGCCGAGATCGACGTCTTGGCGAGATCCACTCACCCTTTGCCGCCCGTACGTCCCTTTGGCGTGGTCTGGTCGACCTGAGCGTGTCCTGACCGACCGCGTCGACTTCTGACGTTAAGCTCTCGAACAGGTGTTCACAGAAGGAGCGGGCGTGCGGGTGATGGGTGTCGATCCCGGGTTGACGCGCTGCGGTCTGTCGGTGATCGAGGGCGGCAAGGGCAGGCAGGTCACCGCGCTGGACGTCGACGTCGTTCGCACCCCGGCGGACCAGGCGCTGCACCGCCGACTGCTGATGATCAGCGACGCAGTCGAGTACTGGATGGACACCCACCGACCCGACGTCATCGCGATCGAGCGGGTGTTCTCCCAGCAGAACGTGTCGACCGTGATGGGCACCGCGCAGGCAGGCGGGGTGATCGCGCTGGCCGCGGCCAAGCGCGACATCGACGTGCACTTCCACACACCCAGCGAGGTCAAGGCCGCGGTCACCGGCAACGGCAACGCCGACAAGGCTCAGGTCACCGCGATGGTCACCAGAATCCTTGCGCTGCAGACCAAACCGACACCCGCCGATGCCGCCGACGCGTTGGCGCTGGCGATCTGCCACTGCTGGCGCGCCCCGATGATCGCGCGGATGGCGGCGGCCGAAGCGCTGGCCGCAGAGCAGAAGCGCAAGTACCAGGCGAGGTTGAAGGTCCAGCGAGCCAGATTGAAAGCCGCCAAGTGAAAGCAGCACGATGATCGCATCCATCCGCGGCGAGGTCCTCGACGTCGCACTCGACCACGCCGTGATCGAGGCGTCCGGGGTGGGATACAAGGTGATGGCGACCCCGTCCGCGCTGGCCACACTGCGCCGGGGCAGCGAAGCGCGGCTGATCACCGCGATGATCGTGCGCGAGGACTCGATGACGCTGTACGGCTTCCCGGACGGCGACGCCCGCGACCTGTTCCTCACGCTGCTCGGCGTATCGGGTATCGGGCCGAGCATCGCGCTGGGTGCGCTGGCCATGTACGACGGTCCGACCCTGCGTCAGGCCATCGCCGAAAGCGACATCACCGCACTCAAGCGAATCCCCAAGGTGGGCAAGAAGACCGCCGAACTGATGGTGCTCAGCCTGCGCGACAAGATGGGCGTCGTCACCCCGTCAGGCGCCGCCGCGTTGAACGGTCACTCGGTGCGCAGCCCGGTGGTGGAAGCCCTTGTCGGGCTTGGCTTCGCCGCTAAGCAGGCCGAGGAGGCCACCGACAAGGTGCTGGCCAACGATCCTGAAGCCACGCAGTCGACCGCCCTTCGCGCGGCGCTGTCGATGTTAGGTCAGAAGTGAGCCGGTTCGACGACCCCGACCTTTCCGATGATCCTGACGAACGGGAGGTGTCCCCGGCGCTGACCGTCGGGGAGGGCGACATCGACGCCAGCCTGCGGCCGCGCTCGCTCGGCGAGTTCATCGGCCAGCACCGGGTGCGCGAACAACTGCAGTTGGTCATCGAGGGCGCCAAGAACCGCGGCGGCACACCCGATCACATCCTGCTGTCCGGTCCGCCCGGGCTGGGCAAGACATCGCTGGCGATGATCATCGCCGCCGAACTCGGCTCGTCGCTGCGGGTCACGTCTGGGCCCGCGCTGGAACGCGCGGGGGACCTGGCGGCGATGCTGTCCAACCTCGTCGAGCACGACGTGTTGTTCATCGACGAGATCCACCGCATCGCCCGGCCGGCCGAGGAGATGCTGTACCTGGCGATGGAGGACTTCCGCGTCGACGTGGTCGTCGGCAAAGGCCCTGGGGCGACGTCGATTCCGTTGGAGGTGGCACCGTTCACGCTCGTCGGCGCCACCACCCGCTCGGGCGCGTTGACCGGGCCGCTGCGGGACCGGTTCGGCTTCACCGCCCACATGGACTTCTACGAACCGGCCGAGCTCGAGTTGGTGCTGGGCCGCTCGGCGGGCATCCTCGGAATCGAACTGGGTGCCGACGCGGGGGCCGAGATCGCCCGTCGCTCCCGCGGAACACCGCGCATCGCCAACCGGCTGCTGCGCCGGGTTCGCGACTACGCCGAGGTGCGGGCCGACGGGGTCATCACCAGGGATATCGCCAAGGCGGCGCTGGAGGTGTACGACGTCGACGAGCTCGGCCTGGACCGGCTCGACCGGGCGGTATTGTCCGCGTTGACAAGGAGTTTCGGTGGCGGCCCGGTCGGGGTGTCCACGCTGGCCGTCGCGGTGGGCGAGGAAGCCGCCACGGTCGAGGAGGTCTGCGAGCCGTTTCTGGTGCGGGCCGGCATGATCGCGCGCACCCCGCGGGGCCGGGTGGCCACGCCTGCGGCGTGGACGCACCTGGGCTTGACTCCACCGAGCGGGGTCAGCGGGCTGGGCCAGCCCGGCCTTTTCGAGTAGAGGAGTGCTTCGATGGGAAGCGGAACGATACGACTCGGCGGGCTGTGCGGGATCGCGTCGGCGGTGGTGATCGTGCCCGCCTATCTGGCCGGGTCTCCGGAAACGCCCGACGATCCCAACCGGGTGCAGGCCTACTTCGACAGCGCCGCATCGTTTCTCACCGCCAACGGCACGCTGCCGCTCCTGCACATCTTGTTCGGCGTGCTGTTCCTCGGGGTGCTGACCGCGACGCTACGGTCAGCCGCCGGCCCCACCGGTGCGGTGTTCACCGCGATCATCGGCGGCACGGTGTTCTTGGCGCTGATGGCCGCGGGCCTGTCCGCCGAGGTGGCGGTGCCCGCCGCGATCGTCCAATTCGACGACATGACCGTGACCGAGTTCTCCCAGCCGTTCCTCGGGCTCGCCTTGTGGCTGTACCACTACGCCCAACTGGGGGCTGCCACACTGATTTTCGCGACCGCCTACGTAATCTGGCGCTCCGGGGTGTTGCCGAAGTGGTCGGCGGCGCTCGGGGTGCTCGGCGTACCCGCGTTGCTGCACACCTGGATCGGTCTGCCCGGCGCCTACTCCACCGCCGCGTGGTTGGCGTTGACCGGCCTGGTTATGCTGGCGCTACCGCCGGTGGTGCGCGTGGAAAGCGTGGGGGTGTGATGGGTTTCGCCGGGCTGTTCTTCGCGGGTCTCGCGGCGCTTCTGCACGTCTACATCTGGGTGATGGAGTCGTTCACCTGGACGTCGGCACGCACCAGGGCCACCTTCGGCCTCACCGAGGAAGAGGCCTCGGCCACCAAGGAGTTGGCCTTCAACCAGGGCTTCTACAACCTGTTCCTGGCCATCGTCACGGTCACCGGGATCGTGATCGGCGGCCTCGGCTACAACTGGGTGGGCATCGCGCTCGTCTTCGCAGGCACCGGATCGATGCTGGCCGCGGCGCTCGTGCTGCTGCTGTCCTCGCCGGACAAGGCGCGTGCCGCGGTCACACAGGGCGCCCTGCCGCTGATCGCGATCGTGCTGCTGGGGATCGCCGTCACGCTGTAGCGCCGCGGATGAGGCCAACCCTGGCACCGCTGCTAGCGGTACTGGCCGTGGTGGCCAGGTGCGCCCAGATTCGTGCCGGGGCGTGACCCCGACGCTACAACAGACCCAGCAGCTGCAGGTCGGTGACGTACTTGACGATCACCTCACGGGTGACGTGCGGAATGTCCTTGTCGGGACCGATCTTCGCGTCCTGCACGGCGGTCCGGAACCGGTCCGTCGGGGCGATCGACCCGCGGATCGGGCTCTCCGGGCGTTGATAGTTGTGCAGCAGCGGCAGCACCGACGCCTGACGCTGCCGTTCGGGCAACGCGCGCACCGCGGTGTCGAACCGCGCGAGCCAGGTGGCATAGTCACCGACACGTTCGACGGGATAGCCCGCCTCGATCAGCCAGTCGACGTACTCGTCGAGACCGATGCCGTCGTCGTAGGGGTTCATCACGTGATAAGTCGCGAACCCCGAGCCCTCGTCGGCCACCCGGATCCCCAGCGTCGAGATCGCCTCGGCGATGAACTCGACCGGCAGCCCGTCGTAGTGCGCCCGCTGGCGACGGCCCTGCGCGTCCACCTCGTAGAACGAGAACGGCGCGATACCGGTGGCAACCAGGCTGAAAATCAACCGGGTGAACATGTCCGGCACGTTGAGTTGGCCGACATAGGTGGTGTCGGCGAGGATCAGGTCGCAACGGAACACCGCCGCAGGCAGCCCGCACCGATCGTGGGCCTCGCGCAGCAGCACCTCACCGCCCCACTTGCTGTTGGAGTAGCCGTTGGCGTAACTGTCGTCGACCTTGCGGGTCGCGCTGATCTCCCGGATGTCACCATCCTCGGTGAACTGGCCGGGCGTGATGCCCGCGCCCACACCGATCGTCGACACGTAGACGTACGGCTTGATCTTGGTGGTGAGCGCGACGCGGATCAGCTCGGCGGTGCCGACGACGTTGGGGCCGAACAACTCGCTGTAGGGCAGCACGTGGTTGACCAACGCCGCGGGATCGACGATCAAGTCGACCGTGTCGGCCAGCCGCTGCCATGTCTGCCGGTCCAGCCCGAGATCGGCTTCGCCCTTGTCGCCGGCGATGACCTCGAGATGGTCGGCGGCCAATTCCCGGTAATGGCGCAGCAGTTCGGGATCGCCCGAGTCGAACGTCTTGTCCAGCCGGGCGCGTGCCGCCTCGTCGTCGCGGGCCCGCACCAGGCTGATGACCTTACCGCCGACCATCGCCATCCGCTCCAGCCACTCCAGGGCCAGATAGCGGCCCAGAAAGCCCGTCGCGCCGGTGAGCAGCACCGTGCGCACCTCGGCCGCCGGGCCGGGCAGGGACGCCGCGGCAGCGAGCGTCTGCGGCTCGATGAACTTGTCCAGCGTCAGGTCGGCGGCGTGCACCTCGTCGGCGTGACGGCCGTGCACCGACGCGAACGTCGGCCGAGCGGTTCCGGGTTGGCGTGCGCCCTCGATGTAGTCCGCCAGCGCCGCAAGGTCGTTGGCGGGGCTGACGATGACGCCGACCGGCACCTCGACGTCGAAGATCTCGCTGAGTAGGTTGCCAAAGGTCAACGCCGACAGCGAATCTCCGCCCAGATCGGTGAAGTGCGCATCGGGCTGCACGTCGGCGGCCGCGGCGCCAAGCAGCGCCCCGGCGGCGCGGCTGACCGTCTCGATGACCGGCTGATCGGCGCCGTGCATGCGCAGGGTGCGCAATTCGGCGGCCTGAGTGTCGGCCAGTTCGGCGTAGCGCGCCTCGAGCTGCTCGCGGTAGTGCTCTTTGACTTTCGGCCGCGCCAGCTTGCGGATGCCGGTGAGCAGACCGTTCTCGAGCGTGAAAGGCGTGGTCTCCACGATGAAGTCGCGTGGGATCTCGTAGGACTGCAGCCCCGCGGTCCTGGCGACGTCCTGCAGGGACTCGGTGATCGCCGTCTTCAGCGCCTCGCCGTCGTAGCGGTTGAGAGCATCCTCGGTCGGCACGATCACGGCCAGCAGGTAGGAGCGAGCGCTGTTGCCGTAGACGAAGATCTGGCGCACCAGCGGGCTGGTGCCGAACGCGGCCTCCAGCTTGGACACCGTGACGAACTCGCCCTGCGACAGTTTGAGCACGTTATTGCGGCGGTCCAGGTAGACAAGGCGGTCCGGCCCGGTCTCGGCGACGACGTCGCCAGTGCGGTAGTACCCGTCGGCGTCGAACACCTCGGCGGTGGTCTCCGGTCGCTTGTAATAGCCCGGGAACATCGTCTGCGTCTTGATCAGCAGTTCACCGCGCGGATAGGGCCGGTCGGTGCGGAAGTATCCGAGGTCGGGGACGTCGGCCAGCTTGTAGTCGATGACCGGTGGCCGCGACACCTGCCCGTCGAGGAAGACCGCACCCGCTTCGGTCGATCCGTATCCATCGGCCAGATGAAGGTCCAGCAGTGTCTCGGCGAACGTCTTCATCTCCGCCGAGATCGGCGCGGAGCCCGTCATCGCGGAGACGAACCGGCCGCCCAGCAGGTTCTGCCGCAGGTTGGCGAGCACCTCGGTCTCGGCGACCGCCGGCTCGACGCCATCGGCGGTGCGCCGGTCGACCTCGCTCTGGAACTGCTGAAAGAGCATGTCCCAGATCCTGGGGACGAAGCTCAACTGGGTGGGCCGGACCAGTGCGAGATCCTCGAACAGGGTCGAAAGATCGCTTCTGGCAACGAAATAGCCGGTGCCGCCCGCGCCCAGCGTTGCGTAGAGAATGCCGCGGCCCATCACGTGGCTCATCGGCATGAAGTTCAACGTGATCCACGGAAGCGTTCCGCCGCTGCCCCACGCGGCCATGCTGGACCGTCGCCACGAACCCATCACCGCCTTGACCGGGTACATCGCGCCCTTCGGCGTCCCGGTGCTGCCCGACGTGTAGATCAGCAGCGCGAGGTCCTCATCGTCGGGGTCGGACGGCCGCGGCGTCGGCAGCGCGCGACCACGATCGAGCACCTGCGCCAATGTCTCGATGGTGACCGGGGTTTCGGCGAGCCGCGCGGCGGCGGAGCCCAGCGCGTCGCGGTGGTCGTCGACCTCGTCGTGGTAGTCGAACACGATCAGATGCCGAGGGAGGTGGCCGGTGAGCATCACCTCGACCGCGTCGTCGAGAAAGTCGACGCTCGCTGCAACGGCAACGGGTTCGGTCTCGGCGGCGATGGGTCGCAATTGGGCGGAGGGTGCGCTGGTCTGCAGGGGGACCGAGATCGCACCCAGATGCAGCAGCGCCATGTCGATCGTCGTGTAGTCGATGCTGGTGAACCCGAGGATCGCGACACGGTCCCCGGAACGCACCCCCGCCTGCGTCAGCGCCGCGGACACCGCCTTCACACGGTCGGACAACTCGCGGTAGGTGATGGTGTCAAAGCGGGGCAGCAGCCGGCTGGAGGTGCGACCGGTCGCCGGATCGGTGACGAGTTCCACGGCGCGCTGGCCGAGCGCGGGCCGGTCGGAGTACGCGTTGAAAATCGTGTGGATGAGCTGGGGGACCGTCAGGTCGGTGGCCTCGATAGCGTGCGTGACGTCCTCTTTCGGGCGCGCGGCCGCGAACTGGTGGTCTGTTTCGTACAAATCAGAAATCCGGCGCGCGAGTCGCGCCTCCCGGGTGTCGGTCGTCATCGAAAATCCTTAGGACGAGCGTGGATTGATTGGGGGCGCCCCGTTGCGTCCATAGAAAACATCGTTAGTGAAACTAAAATTATTCCGGTTTCGGCTGGCAGCTTGCTGTGAGCGCCGGGTTGACCGGCCCTGCGCGTGGGTAATCAGGCAGGGACCAAGGAGGCATCATGACCGAAACGCGTGTACCGACCCGGGGCGGCCGACTGCACATGCCACGCAGTCGGGGCGCAGCGAGTGGGCTGCTATTGATTCTGTTGGGCGCGTGGGGCGCGCTGATTCCGTTCATCGGCCCGTTGTTCGACTTCGCGTTCAGCCCGGACCGGGCGTGGACGTGGACAACCGGACGCGGGTGGCTGGAGGTGCTGCCCGGCGTGGTGACCGTGGTGGGTGGCCTGCTACTGCTGGCCTCGGGCAACCGCGCCACCGCGATGCTGGGCGGCTGGCTGGCCGTCGCGGGCGGTGCCTGGTTCGTCATCGGGCGCGCGTTGGCGGGGCCGCTGGGCATCGGTGATGCCGGCGTTCCCGTCGCGGCCACCGAGGCCAAGCGGGTGGCGTTGGAACTGACCTACTTCTATGGCTTGGGCGCGCTGATCGTATTCCTGGGCGCCGCCGCACTCGGTCGCATCTCGGTGCGCAGCGTGCGTGACGTCGCATGGGCGGACCGTTCCACGACGGCCGTCGCGCGACCGGCGCCCGCGACCGCCGACCGGGTAGATGACCGGGTCGATGACGAGCCTGCGCCCGTCATGGCCGATCAGCGGACGGAGGTCATCGGACCGACGGCCGAAGCCGCACAACCGCGCCGTCGTAGTTGGCGCAATATGTTCCGCGGCGATGACAGCCACCGCGGTCACCGCCTCGCGCACCGGTAACTCGACGCCGGCCTGAACGAAGAACGCAAAGTGCCTGCGGGCACTTTGCGCTTCTTCGTGTGCGAACGCGGTGACGCAGGTCGCACCACCACATCGATGGCGACGAGGTTCACCCGTGTCATGTGATCTGCGTGACGGTGGCGCCGGTTTTCGGAAGATAGCGTGCCTATCTAAACGTTGTGCCGATAGTCACTTGCTCAGATTTCCGAGGAGGCCAGCATGCCCGAACGGCCTGGCATCACCAGTTCCGTTGCCGCACGCCAACATTCGGCCGCTGCGGTGTGCGAGGCGTTCGGCTTCCCCGAAGAGGAGTGGCCGATGTTCGCGCGGTGGGCCGCGGTTCCGATGTCCCCGCGCGACGCAGAAGCCCTGTACCAGTACGTCGACGTCAAGATCGCCGAGCGGTGCTGGAAGCCGACCGACGATCTGTTGTCGAACCTGATCGACGTCGAGGTCGACGGCGTCGAACTCACCGTCGACGACATCTACCGCTTCGTCGCCACGCTGGTGACCGAGGGCGTGTTCTGACGTTCAGCCCGTGTAGGCCATCACGTGTTTGATGCGGGTGTAGTCCTCCAGGCCGTACGCCGACAGGTCCTTACCGTGCCCGGACGACTTGAATCCGCCGTGCGGCATCTCGGCCACCAACGGGATGTGGGTGTTGATCCACACGCATCCGAAGTCCAGCGCCGCCGAGACGCGTAGCGCCCGCGACACATCGCGCGTCCACACCGACGACGCCAACCCGTATTCGACGCCGTTGGCGCACGCCACCGCCTCGGCCTCATCGGAGAAGGACTGCACGGTGATCACCGGGCCGAAGATCTCCTGCTGGGTCAGTCGGTCGTCTTGGCGCAGCCCGCCGATCACCGTGGGCTCGACATAGAAGCCGCGGTCACCCTGCCGGGCGCCGCCGACGGCGATGTCGGCGTGCGGCGGCACGTCATCGAGGAAGCCGAGCACCCGCTGCAGTTGGGTGGCGTTGTTGACCGGCGGCACCCAGGCGTCCTCGTCGTCAGCCGGCTTGCCGAAGGTCGTCGTCGCGCCGTGCGCCTGCTCGGCCAGGGCATCGGTCAGCTCACCGGCCACCTTCGCGCTGGCCAGCACGCGGGTGGCGGCGGTGCAGTCCTGGCCGGCGTTGAAGTAGCCCGCCGTGGCGATGCCCTGCGCGGCTGTCGCGATGTCGCAGTCGTCGAACACCAGTACCGGCGCCTTGCCACCCAGCTCCAGGTGGGTGCGCTTCAACCGCCCGCCCGCGCTGACGGCCACCGCCCGGCCCGCGGTCACCGACCCGGTGATCGACACCATCTGCGGCGTCGGGTGCGCGATGAGCGCCGCGCCCGTGTCCCGGTCACCGCAGATCACGTTCAGCACCCCGGGTGGAAAATGCCGTGCCGCGATCTCGGCGAGCATCACCGTCGTCACCGGGGTGGTGTCGCTGGGCTTGAGCACGACGGTGTTGCCCGCGGCGATCGCGGGTACGAACTTCCAGATCGCCATCATCATCGGGTAGTTCCACGGCGTCACCTGCCCGATCACGCCGACCGGCTCGCGGCGGATCCACGAGGTGTGGTCGGCCAGGTACTCGCCTGCCGACTTGCCCTCCAGCAGCCGGGCGGCGCCTGCGAAGAACCGGATCTGATCGACCATCGGCGGGATCTCTTCGGCCATGGTGACGTGGTCGGGCTTACCGGTGTTGCGGCCTTCGGCCTCGACCAGCTCGGTGGCCTGGCTCTCGACATCGTCGGCGAAGTCGAGCAGCGCCTTCTGTCGCGCCGACGGGGTGGTGCGCTTCCAGTCCGCGAACGCCTTCGACGCCGCCCCATACGCGCGGTCGATGTCGGCCTCGGCGGAGATCGGCGCGGTGCCGTATTTCTCGCCGGTGCTGGGATCGACCAACGCCATAGTCGCGCCGCCTGCCGTGTCGACGTGCTGGCCCGCGACGAAGTTCGAAACGCGCAACATATCGGCCATCGGGGGCTCCTGTCGTCAAAGATCTGCGGGGACCGGCGCGGGAAAATGACTCGGATACACCGATTCGACCACAAACTCAGCGGGTCGGCGACGAGATCACCGGCGGTGCTGGCGAGCGGCGACGGATTTCGTCGTTGGCGGGCCGGAGGACAGGTGCGTCCATCAGCGACACCCGGCACAATGGCACACTGGTCACTTACGAGGCGCTTGGCCTGCCGTCTGCGCGCCGTGACCGCAAGACCTAACGAAAGAAATTTATCTTCATGGACCTCGTCATCTTCCTACCCCTACTCATCGTGCTGGGCGCGTTCATGTTCTTCGCGTCGCGGCGCCAGAAGAAGGCGATGCAGGCCACCATCGACCTGCACAATTCGCTTGAGATCGGCGACCGCATCCACACCACCTCGGGCCTGCAGGGCACCATCACCGCGATCACCGACGACAACGTCGAGTTGGAGATCGCCCCCGGGGTGGTCACCACCTGGATGAAGCTGGCCGTGCGCGACCGCATCGACGACGATCTCGACGACGATTTCGATGAGACCGACTCCGCGGAATCGAGCGCCGCCGAACTCACCGAGAGCCCCAACACCAAGACTGACAGCTGAGGACTCAGCAAGAGCACGTACGCTTTGCGGTGCTCACGAACTGACCTCGAGGAGACCCTGAAACGTGGCATCGTCTTCGGCGCCGGTGCATCCTGCCCGTTATCTGACGCTTTTCGCGGTGTTGCTCATCGGCGCGTACTGTCTTGTCTTCTTCACTGGCGACAAGCATGCGGAGCCGAAGCTGGGCATCGACCTGCAGGGCGGCACCCGGGTGACCCTGACCGCGCGCACGCCCGACGGGTCGGCACCCACCCGTGAAGCGCTCAGCCAGGCCCAACAGATCATCAACGACCGGGTCAACGGGCTAGGCGTTTCGGGCTCCGAGGTCATCATCGACGGCAGCAACCTCGTCATCACGGTGCCCGGCAGCGACACCAGCGACGCGCGCAACCTCGGCCAGACCGCGCGGCTCTATATCCGTCCGGTCATCCACGCCATCCCCGCCCAGCCCATGCCGCAGCAGTCGCCGACGGAAGGGCCAGAGGGCGCACCGCCCGGCGGCATGCCCGGCACCGGTATGCCCGGTATGCCCGGCATGCCCGCGGCACCTCCGGGTGAGCCCGGTGCCACGCTGCCGCCCGCGCCTGACGGGCAGGCACCGCCGGAGGCACCCGCCCCGCAGCCGCGCCCGTATCCGCAGGAACCACCCGCTCAACCCGCGCCGACCCCGTCGCCCACCCCGGCGCCGCCGTCGCCCACCCAGGCCCCGGCCCCGCCGTCGCCCGACGACGTGCCGCTGCAGCAACGCATCTCCGACGAGAAGCAGTTGCGCCAGAGCACCGACCAGCAGATCCAGATCCTCGCGTTGCAGTTCCAGGCCACCCGCTGCGGCGAGGACGACGTGCTCGCCGGCAACGACGACCCGAACCTGCCGCTGATCACCTGCTCGACCGACGGCAACGAGGTCTACCTGCTGGCCCCGTCGATCATCAACGGTGAGCAGATCGAGACCGCCAGCTCGGGGCTGGATCAGCAGCGCGGCGAATACGTCGTCGACCTGCAGTTCAAGAGCGAAGCCTCCAAGACGTGGGCCGACTTCACCGCCGCCAACGTCGGCACCCAGACCGCGTTCGTGCTCGACTCCAAGGTGGTCAGCGCGCCCGCGATCCAGGAAGCGATCCCCGGTGGCCGCACTCAGATCACCGGCAAGTTCAACCAGCAATCGGCGCGCGAACTGGCCAACGTGTTGAAGTACGGTTCGCTGCCGTTGTCGTTCGAGTCGTCAGAGGCCGAAACCGTCTCGGCCACACTGGGATTGTCCTCGCTGCGGGCCGGTCTGATCGCCGGTGCGGTCGGGCTGGCGCTGGTGTTGCTGTACTCCCTGCTCTACTACCGACTGCTGGGGGTGCTCACCGCACTGTCGCTGGTCGCTTCGGGCGCAATGGTTTACGCGATTCTGGTGCTGCTGGGCAGATGGATCGGCTACACGCTCGACCTGGCCGGTATCGCCGGTCTGGTCATCGGCATCGGTATGACGGCCGACTCGTTCGTGGTGTTCTTCGAACGCATCAAGGACGAGATACGTGAGGGGCGGTCGTTCCGGTCGGCGGTACCGCGCGGTTGGGCCAGGGCCCGCAAGACGATCGTGTCCGGTAACGCGGTGACGCTGTTGGCCGCCGTGGTGTTGTACATCCTGGCGGTCGGCCAGGTGAAGGGGTTCGCGTTCACCCTGGGCTTGACGACGGTGCTCGACGTCCTGGTCGTCTTCCTGGTGACGTGGCCGCTGGTGTATCTGGCGTCGAAGTCGACGACCTTCGCCAAACCGGCACTGAACGGCCTCGGCGCGGTGCAGCAGATCGCCCGAGAGCGACGAGCGGCGGCGAGCGTGACGGGACGGGACTGACATATGGCCGCAAAGCAATCATCGGAAACGACCGCCGTCGAGGCGCCCAGCCTGGAATCCGCCGCACCGAAGCACGGTTTCTTCGTCCGGCTCTACACCGGCACCGGCGCGTTCGAGGTCGTCGGCAAGCGCAAGATGTGGTACCTGATCAGCGGGCTGATCGTCGCGGTATGCCTGGCGAGCATGTTGTTGCGCGGGTTCACGTTCGGCATCGACTTCGAGGGCGGCACCAAGGTGTCGATGCCGGCCACGACCCAGACCGGCACCGTCTCGGTGCAGCAGGTCGAAGACGTGTTCAGCCAGACGCTGGGCAAGAGCCCGGAATCGACCGTGGTGGTCGGCAGCGGCGGATCGGCCACCGTGCAGATCCGTTCCGAGCACCTGACCAACGAGGAAACCGAACAGCTGCGCACCGCGCTGTTCGACGCCTTCAAACCCACGGGTCCCGACGGGCAGCCGAGCAAGCAGGCCATCAGCGATTCGGCGGTCTCCGAGACCTGGGGCGGCCAGATCACCCAGAAGGCGCTGATCGCCCTGGTGGTCTTCATCGTCCTGGCCACCATCTACATCACCGTGCGCTACGAGCGCTACATGTCGCTCGCGGCGATGGCCACGCTGGTGTTCGACCTGGTGGTCACCGCGGGCGTGTACTCGATCGTCGGCTTCGAGGTCACCCCGGCGATGGTGATCGGGCTGCTGACCATCCTGGGCTTCTCGCTGTACGACACCGTCATCGTGTTCGACAAGGTGGAGGAGAACACCCACGGCTTCGAACACACCACCCGCCGGACCTTCGCCGAGCAGGCCAACCTCGCCGTCAACCAGACCTTCATGCGTTCGATCAACACCAGCGTGATCTCCGTGCTGCCGATCATCGCGCTGATGGTGGTGGCGGTGTGGCTGTTGGGTGTGGGCACGTTGATGGACCTCGCGCTGGTGCAGTTGGTCGGTGTGATCGTCGGGACCTATTCGTCGATCTTCTTCGCCACCCCGCTCCTGGTGACGCTGCGCGAGCGCACCGACCAGGTGCGCAACCACACCCGCCGGGTGATGAACCGCCGCAAGGGCGCAGAGACCAGGGCAGCCGACACCGACACCGACACCGACATCGACACCACCGAGGCCGCCGAGGCCGACGACGGCAAGGACGACGCACCGCAGACCGTTGCGGCGGCATCGGTGCCCAGCAGCACCCCGCCACCGGACAAGCCGGCGCCGGGCGCACGGCCGGTACGGCCCACCACCAGCCGAACCGGACGGCCGTCGGGTAAGCGCAACACGCGGCGGCGGTAGCCGGAGATGACTGGCCAGTGCCGGCGCGCCGGCGTCTTGGCGGCAGTGCTGTTGCTGGGCGCCGCGGGGCTGGCATCGTGCTCGCGCAGCCCCGCCGACAGCATCGACTACGCCGTCGACGGCCCGCTGGGCACGTACAACACCAACACCGTCGAGGGCGCGGCCTCCGGTGCGCCCCAGGCGTTCGCGCGCGTGTTGACCGGCTTCAGCTATCACGGACCCGACGGCCAGATCGTCGGCGATCACGACTTCGGTTCGGTGTCGGTGGTGGGGCGCAGCCCGCTGGTACTCGACTACGAGATCAACGCCGACGCCGTCTACTCCGACGGTAAGCCCGTCACCTGCGACGACATGGTGCTGGCATGGGCGTCGCAGTCCGGCCGGTTCGCCGGTTTCGACGCGGCCAGCCGCGCCGGATACGGCGACATCGCCGGCATCGACTGCACGCCGGGGCAGAAGAAGGCGCGGGTGTCGTTTGTCCCCGAGCGCGGCTTCGTCGACTACGGCCAGCTGTTCAGCGCGACGTCGATGATGCCCTCACACGTCGTCGCCGACGTGCTGGGTCTGGACGACGGCGGGGTCGCCACCGCGGTCGCCAACAACGACGGCGCGACGGTCGAACGCATCGCGCAGGTCTGGAACAGCACCTGGAAGCTCACCCCCGATCTGGATCTCAAGAAGTTCCCGTCGTCGGGTCCGTACAAGCTGGACTCGGTGACCGACGAGGGTGCGGTGGTGCTGGTCGCCAACGAGAAGTGGTGGGGCACAGCGCCGGTCACCGACAAGGTGACCGTCTGGCCGCGGCCGGAGGCGATGCAGGACCGGGTCAACGAGGGCGCCTACGACGTCGTCGACATCGCGACCGGTTCGTCGGGCACGCTGAACCCGCCCGACGACTACGTCCGCACCGAAACCCCGTCGGCGGCTATCGAACAGCTGATCTTCGCCTCGCAGGGCCCGCTGGCGCCCACCCCGGCGCGTCGCGCGCTGGCCCATTGCACACCGCGCGACGCGATCGCGCGCAACGCCGGAACGCCGATCGCCAACGCACGCCTGAACCCGACGACCGAGGACGCCTACAGCGGCGTCGAAGGGGCCGCCGAGGCCAAAGAGTTCGTCGCCGCCAACCCCGATGCGGCCCGCGCCGCGCTGGACGGGCGACCGCTGACCGTGCGCATCGGGTACCAGAGCCCCAACCCGAGGCTGGCGGCGACCGTCGGCACCATCGCGCAGGCGTGTGCACCGGCCGGGATCACCGTGCAGGACGTCGCCACCGAGACGACAGGACCGATGACCCTGCGCAACAACGAAATCGACGTGTTGATCGCCACCACCGGCGGAGCGCCGGGCAGCGGGTCGAGCGGGTCGTCCGCGATCGACGCCTACGATCTGCATTCGACCAACGGCAACAACCTGTCGCGCTACTCCAACCCGCGGATCGACGAGATCATCGACACATTGGCGGCGACGGCTGATCCCAAGGAAACCGCCCGGCTGCTCGGCGAGGGCGGCACCATCCTGTGGGCCGACATGCCGACCCTTCCGCTGTACCGTCAGCAGCGCACCGTGCTGACGTCGAACAAGATGTACGCGGTGCAGAGCAATCCGACGCGATGGGGTGCGGGGTGGAACATGGACCGCTGGACGCTGGGGCGGTGACCGGAACCGCCGGGCCGACCGCATCAGACGGCGACGTGTCGGGGCTGATCGCCTCGATGCTGCGTGCGGTGCCCGACTTCCCGGAACCGGGCATCCAGTTCAAAGACCTGACGCCGCTGCTGGCCGATGCGCACGGGCTCGCGGTCGTCACCGACGCGCTGGCGCAGCCGGCGCAGGCCGCCGACCTGGTCGCCGGCATCGACGCGCGAGGCTTCCTGCTCGGCGCGGCGGTCGCGATCCGGCTCGGCACCGGGGTGCTGGCGGTCCGCAAAGGCGGCAAGCTGCCGCCGCCGGTGCGCACCGAAACCTATTCGCTGGAATACGGCACGGCGGCGCTGGAGATTCCCGCCGACGGCATCGACCTCACCGGGCGCTCGGTGTTCATCATCGATGACGTGCTGGCCACCGGCGGCACGGTGGCCGCGACGGTGAAACTGCTGCAACACGCGGGTGCGACGGTCACCGGGGCCGCGGTGGTGCTGGAATTGGGGGCGCTCGGTGGCCGCGCCGCGCTCGCCGGCCTGCCGGTGACGTCGCTGCACACCGTCTGAACGATATCCTCGAGGTCTGGACGTTGTAGCTGGACAGGAGGTGACCATGGCTGCCAGCGGAGATACCCCCCGCACCGGTCAGGCCGTGCAGGCGCCCCCCAGCGCGCAATCGCCGGAAACCCAGCCGCTCGAGGTGCCCAAGACATCCACCAGCGCGTCGCGTCGGGTGCGTGCCCGGTTGGCCCGACGGATGACGGCACAGCGCAGCGCCGTCAACCCGGTGCTCGAGCCGCTGGTTGCGGTGCACAAGGAGTTCTACCCCAAGGCCAACCTGCAGTTACTGCAGCGGGCTTACGAGGTGGCCGAGGAGCGGCACGCCGATCAGATGCGCCGTTCCGGTGACCCGTACATCACCCACCCGTTGGCGGTGGCCAATATCCTGGCCGAGCTCGGCATGGACACCACCACGCTGATCGCCGCGCTGCTGCACGACACCGTCGAGGACACCGGCTACACGTTGGAGGCGTTGACCGAGGAGTTCGGCGCCGAGGTCGGTCACCTCGTCGACGGCGTCACCAAGCTGGACCAGGTCGCGCTGGGTACGGCGGCCGAAGGCGAAACCATCCGCAAGATGATCATCGCGATGGCCCGCGACGCCCGCGTTCTGGTCATCAAGGTCGCCGACCGGCTGCACAACATGCGCACCATGCGGTTCCTGCCGCCCGAGAAGCAGGCCCGCAAGGCCCGCGAGACGCTGGAAGTCATTGCGCCGCTGGCGCATCGCCTCGGCATGGCGACGGTGAAGTGGGAACTCGAGGATTTGTCGTTCGCCATCCTGCACCCCAAGAAGTACGACGAGATCGTGCGTCTGGTCGCCGACCGGGCCCCGTCGCGCGACACCTACCTGGCCAAGGTGCGCGACGAGATCGCCGCGACGCTCACCGCCTCCAAGATCAACGCGGTGGTGGAGGGCCGACCCAAGCACTACTGGTCGATCTATCAGAAGATGATCGTCAAGGGCCGCGACTTCGACGACATCCACGACCTGGTCGGGGTGCGGATCCTGTGCGACGAGATCCGGGACTGCTACGCCGCGCTCGGCGTGGTGCACTCGTTGTGGCAGCCGATGGCCGGGCGGTTCAAGGACTACATCGCCCAACCCCGCTACGGCGTGTATCAGTCGCTGCACACCACCGTCGTGGGCTCCGAGGGCAAACCGCTGGAGATCCAGATCCGCACCCACGACATGCACAAGACCGCCGAGTGGGGCATCGCCGCGCACTGGCGGTACAAGGAATCCAAGGGCCGCAACGGCGTTCCGCACCCGCACGCCGCCGCCGAGATCGACGACATGGCGTGGATGCGTCAACTGCTCGACTGGCAGCGGGAAGCCGCCGACCCCGGCGAGTTCCTCGAGTCGCTGCGCTACGACCTCGCCGTGCAGGAGATCTTCGTGTTCACCCCGAAGGGCGACGTGGTCACCCTGCCGACCGGATCGACCCCCGTGGACTTCGCCTACGCGGTGCACACCGAGGTCGGGCACCGGTGCATCGGCGCGCGGGTCAACGGCCGGCTCGTCGCGCTGGAACGCAAACTCGAAAACGGGGAAGTCGTCGAGGTTTTCACCTCCAAGGCGCCCAACGCCGGACCGTCGCGCGACTGGCAGACCTTTGTGGTGTCGCCGCGTGCGCGGGCCAAGATCCGTCAGTGGTTCGCCAAGGAGCGCCGCGAGGAGGCGTTGGAGGCGGGCAAGGACGCGATCGCCCGTGAGGTACGCCGCGGCGGACTTCCGTTGCAGCGCTTGGTGAGTGCCGAGTCGATGTCCGGTCTGGCCAGAGATCTGCGGTATGCGGACGTATCGGCGCTGTACACCGCGATCGGCGAGGGCCATGTGTCGGCGCGGCACATCGTGCAGCGGCTGGTGGCCCAGTTCGGCGGTGACGAGGAAGCCGTCGACGAACTGGCCGAACGGTCCACTCCGGCCACGATGCCGGTGCGCCAGCGCAGCTCCGAGGATGTCGGCGTCGCGGTGCCCGGCGCGCCGGGGGTGCTGACCAAACTGGCCAAGTGCTGCACGCCGGTGCCGGGCGACAACATCATGGGTTTTGTCACCCGCGGCGGCGGGGTCAGCGTGCACCGTACCGACTGCACGAATGCCGCGTCGCTGCAGGAACAGTCAGAACGGATCATCGAGGTGCTGTGGGCGCCGTCGCCGTCGTCGGTGTTCCTGGTCGCCATTCAGGTCGAAGCCCTGGACCGCCACCGGCTGCTGTCGGATGTGACGCGGGTGCTCGCCGACGAAAAGGTGAACATCCTGTCGGCATCGGTGACGACCTCCAACGACCGGGTGGCGATCAGCCGGTTCACCTTCGAGATGGGTGATCCCAAGCATCTGGGGCACGTGCTCAACGTGGTGCGTAATGTCGAGGGTGTCTACGACGTCTACCGGGTGACGTCGGCGGCCTGAAATCGCCAGCTGAAGGGTGAGAACCGTGGTCTTGGTCGAACAATTCGACGACGCAGGATTGCGAGATCTCACCCGGCGCGGGGACGAACTCGGCGTGTTGTCCGTCTACGTCAACGCCGACCCTAGCGAGGACCCGAACCTCGCCGCTGCCGCCATCGACCTCAAGAATCGGTTTCGCGAGTTGCAGCGCCGGGTCGCCGAGGACGGCGCTTTCGAGCGCGGCCGCGATGTGGCCACCGCCCTCGAGCGGCTTTGGCCGCAGATCGAAACCCTGATGACCCCGGCCGTATCGGGCCGCGGTCGCATGGCCTTCGCCGCGCTGGCAGGTGACTGGACGTTGCAGCTCGAAAGTGCGATGCCGGTGCCCAATCGGCTGGTGCTGGACAGCGGCCCGTTCATCCACCCGCTGCTCGAACTGCTCGACGAAGGCCGCAGGGCGGGCGTCGTCGTCATCACCGCCGAGAACGCCCGCCTGCTCGAGTGGCATATGGGTTCGCTGCGCACGGTGCAGTCGATGGAGAACGAGTATGTCCAGGCGCCACATGAGCGTGCCGGTCAGATCGGCGGCGGCCCGGCCGGACAGTTCAACACCCCGGTGCGCGAACAGCGCAAGGCGCGCGAACGCGAGCGAAGCCAGCGGTTCCTGGATCAGGTCGTCGAAACCGCCGTGGGGTTGGCCGAGCAACACGGCTGGCAGCGGATCCTGGTCTCCGGTGGCGACGCCTTCACGGAGGCGGCGGTCTCGAGGTTTCCGGCGACCGTTCGTGACACGGTGCTTACCGACTCCCGGGTGCTCAGCGGCGTCGACGACACCTCCCTGGCGCGCATGCTCACCGAACGCCTGCACACCGAGCACAAGGAGTACGAGCAACAACTGTTGACCGACGTGCGCGACGCCGCCGGGACCAAAACCGGGGTGTTGGGGTTGTCGGAGGTGGCCGGGGCGCTCAACGACGGCCGGGTCGCGCATCTGGTGTACGACCCGGAGGTCCGCTACGTGGGCTCGGTGGACGCCAACGGGTTGCTCTACGCCGGTGAGGAGGCCCCTGCGGGTACGCAGGTCACCGCGGAGCCGCGGCTGACCGAACGGCTGGTCGAGCGGGCACTCGAGATCGGGGCGTGGATCACCCCCGTCGAGGGTGCGGCCGACGGCGCACTGACCGAGGTCGACGGCATCGGCGCGCTGCTGCGCTGGTAGCGGCTCGACTTCTTCGCCGAGTGTGCGGTTT
Organism: Mycolicibacterium holsaticum DSM 44478 = JCM 12374; assembly: GCF_019645835.1. Classification (NCBI taxonomy): domain Bacteria; kingdom Bacillati; phylum Actinomycetota; class Actinomycetes; order Mycobacteriales; family Mycobacteriaceae; genus Mycobacterium; species Mycolicibacterium holsaticum. Next base: position 3,116,534 of record NZ_CP080998.1, on the reverse strand, counting down.
CATCCTCGACGCGCCGGTCAGGCTCAAGCGGTCGTGCCATTGTGGCAAGTGAAATGTCTGACGTAACCGAACTGCATCGCGCGCTCACCGCCCGCATCCTGGGCGGCAACGGACACGCCCCGGCGGCGCTGCGCCGCGCCGCCTTCGACAACGCCGAACTTGCCGAACCGGTGCGCACCCTCATCGACAAGGTCGCCCACCACGCGCACCAGGTGACCGACGAGGACGTCGCCGCCGTGCGCGCCGCGGGTCTCAGCGAGGATCAGGTTTTCGAAATCGTTGTGTGCGCCGCCGTCGGACAGGCGAGCCGCCAGTACGAAAGCGCTTTGGCGGCACTGACCGACGCGACCCAAGGCGGGAAACGATGAGGCTCAACGTCCTCGAGCACGGCCACCGGCTGCGCACCAAGGCGTTGTTCAAGTTGGTGCGGGTGGTCTCGCGGCAGCCTGTCGTCGACGCGGTGAAGCTGGCGATGTACCGCCCGGAGTTCTACGGCGCCGGTGCGCTCACCCATGAGGCGATGCGCGGACCTTCGGACTGGTCGATCGGCGACCGCGAGCTGATGGCGGCGTTCGTGTCGAAGGTCAACCAGACCCAGTTCTGCATCGCGGCACACTCGGCCACGTCGGGGTTGTGGTACGACGACGACGAGAAGGTCGCTGCCACGCTCGCCGATCTGGAGACCGCGCCCATCGACGAGGCCCTGCGGGCCACGCTCCGTCTGCTGGGCACGCTCACGCGAGAGCACCGTGTCGATCCCGACGACATCCGCGCCGCGCTGGCGCAGGGCGTGACCCCTGCGCAGATCGAGGACGCGCTGGCAGTATGCCTGGCGTTCAACATCACCGACCGGCTCGCTGACGCGTTCGACTTCGACCTCGCCACTCCGCAGGCCATGACCGCAGGCGCGCGGTACCTGCTGAAGCGCGGCTACCGGTAACGGTGCGGCTCAGGGAAACCGGACTGACCTGATCGTCACGTCGGCTGCGGGCCTACCCTCGTCGCCGCCATCGGCGACCCCCTCGGCGGCGATCTTCTCCAGCAGCGCCAACCCGCCGGCGTCGATGGTGCCGAACACGGTGTAGGTCGGCGGCATCGGCGAATCCTCGTAGATGAGCAGGAACTGGCTGCCGTTGGTGCCCAGCCCCGCATTGGCCATCGCCAGCGTGCCGCGCGGATATCTCACCGGGAGCCGCATCGCCGGGTCGTTGAGCCGGTACTGGTTGGTCGGGTACTCATTGGGGAACTGGTAGCCCGGCCCGCCGCTGCCCTCGCCGGTCGGGTCGCCGCACTGCAACGCGTGCAGCTGCGCGGTGGTGGCCAGCCGGTGACACGTCGTGTCATCGAAGAAACCTTGCCGCGCCAGGCTGGTGAAGCTGTGCACGGTGCACGGCGCCTTGGCGTTGTCCAGCTGCACCCCGATAGCGCCTCGGCTCGTGGTGATCGTCGCGTTGACCCGCGCAGGGTCGGTGGCCACCCGACCCACGCTCGGCGGTTTGACCGGCTTGGCCGCGCGCTCGATGGTCGCCGGGTACTGGCAGTTGGCCCCCGGTGTCGCCGACGGTGCGAACGCGGGCATCTCGGCCGCCGGGGCGGCCGCGTAGCGCGGCGACTCCGGATACGGGTCGACGTCGTCCAGGCTGCTCGCCAGTAACAGCAGGAACAGCACGCTGACCACGACCGCCAACACCGCCAGCACCGTGATCAGGTAGCTGATCACCAGACCGGCGATCGCGAGGTCGCGGCCCTGTTCACCGCTCTTCTTGATCTGTGACAGCGACATGTGCCCGAACACGATGCCCAGCGGTGCGAATACGAACGCGCATATCAGCGACGCGACGGCCAGCCCGTTGGTGCCTCTGGGCGGGGGATAGCCGTAACCAGACCCGTAGCCGTAATACTCCGGCGGATAACCGTACGGCGGCGGGTAGTCGTACGGCTGCTGTCCGAACTCGCCGCCCGGTGGCGGTGGCGGCGCGCTCACCGCATCAGTCCAGCAGAATCGACGTCACCTTGACGTCTTGGGCCGGTGCACCGTCCTCACCGCCGCCGGCGACCCCGGCCTCGGCGATCTTGTCGAGCGTGGCCAGCCCCGTCTCGTCGATGGTGCCGAACACCGTGTAGTTCGGCGGCAGTTGCGAGTCCTGGTACACGAGGAAAAACTGGCTGCCGTTGGTGTTGGCCCCGGCGTTGGCCATGGCCAGCGTGCCGCGCGGATAGGTCACCGGCTGCATCAACTTGGGATCGTCGGGCTGGTACTGGTTGGTCGGGTACTCGTTGGCGAACTGGTAGCCCGGCCCGCCGGTGCCCTTGCCGGTCGGGTCACCGCACTGCAGCACCGACAGCGAGTCGCTGGTGGTCAGGCGGTGGCACACGGTGTCGTTGAAGTAGCCCTGCTGCGCCAGGCTGGCGAAACTGTTCACCGTGCACGGCGACTTGCCGTTGTCGAGCATCAGCCCGATGTCACCCTGGTTGGTCTCCATGCTGGCGCTGATCTGCGCGGGATCGGTCGGCACCTTGCCGCTGCGCGGCGGATCGGCCTGCTTGCTGGCTGGCTCCGCGGTCGCCGGATACTGGCAGTTCTCACCGAGACCGGCCGGGGCGGCGAACGGCGGCAGCCCGCCCTGACCCGTCGGCGCCGGCGTCGAGGTGGTCGGCGTGGCGGTGGTGTCGGCCACCGACGCGGTGTCGGTGTCCGAGTCACGGTTGGTGATGACGAACGTCGCGACGACGGCGGCGATGACGACCACCGCTGCGACGGACCCGCCGACGATCGCGTAGATGCGCCGCTTGCGGGCCTTTTCCGCCCGACGCTCGAGTTGACGTTCGAGTTTGCGCTTCGCCGTGGCACGACGCTGTTCGTTGGTCGGCACCGCCCGTGACCTCCTCGTGTCGATTGATCGGAAACGAGTGTGCCAGGCATTGCTGTGGATGGCGCTGCGGCCCACCCGGTTGGGGGATGGAAAACTGGAGGCCGTGTTGATCACCGGCTTTCCGGCAGGCATGTTGGCGTGCAACTGCTACGTGCTGGCACCGCGGGCCGGGGCGGACGCCATCGTCGTCGACCCTGGCCAGCGGGCGATGGCACCTTTGCGCCGGATCCTGGATGAGAACCACCTCACCCCGGCGGCGGTGTTGTTGACCCACGGGCACATCGACCACATCTGGTCGGCGCAGAAGGTCGCCGACATGTACGGCTGCCCGGCCTACATCCACCCCGAGGACCGGTACATGCTGACCGATCCGATCAAGGACTTCGGGCCCCGGGTAGCGCAGATCGCGTTCGGCGCCCTGTTCCGCGAACCCAGGCAGGTCGTCGAACTGGACCGGGACGGTGACAAGCTCGAACTCGGCGGCATCACGGTCACCGTCGACCACACCCCCGGCCACACCCGCGGATCGGTGGTGTTCCGGGCCTCGGAGGGCCCGCAGGAGGTGGTGTTCTCCGGCGACACGCTGTTTCGCCAGTCGGTCGGCCGCACCGATCTGCCCGGAAGCAGCGGCCGGGATCTGCTCGGCTCGATCGTGACAAAACTCTTGGTGCTCGACGACGACACCGTGGTACTACCTGGGCACGGTGAGAGGTCCACGATCGGCTTCGAACGTCGCAACAACCCATTCCTCGAAGGCTTGAGCCAGTGACTGAATTTCAGGCGCCCAAGGGCGTCCCCGATTACCTGCCGCCCGAGTCGGCGCAATTCGTCGGCGTGCGTGACGGTCTGCTCGACGCCGCCCGGCGCGCCGGCTACGGCGACATCGAGTTGCCGATCTTCGAAGACACCGCGTTGTTCGCCCGCGGGGTGGGGGAGTCCACCGATGTGGTGTCCAAGGAGATGTACACCTTCGCCGACCGCGGCAACCGCTCGGTGACGCTGCGCCCGGAGGGCACCGCTGGGGTGATCCGCGCGGTCATCGAACACGGCCTGGACCGCGGGCCGTTACCGGTCAAGCTCTGCTACTCCGGACCGTTCTTCCGCTACGAGCGTCCGCAGGCCGGCCGCTACCGCCAGCTGCAGCAGGTCGGGGTGGAGGCGATCGGCGTCGACGATCCCGCGCTGGATGCCGAGGTGATCGCCGTCGCCGACGCCGGGTTCCGCTCGCTGGGGCTGGACGGTTTCCGGCTGGAGATCACCTCGCTGGGCGACGACAGCTGCCGTCCGCAGTACCGCGAACTGCTGCAGGACTTCCTGTTCAAGCTCGACCTCGACGAGGAGACCCGCCGGCGCGCCGAGATCAACCCGCTGCGGGTGCTCGACGACAAGCGCCCCGCGATCCGGGAGATGACCGCCGAGGCGCCGGTGATGCTGGATCACCTCTCCGATGTCGCCAAGCAGCACTTCGACAGCGTGCTGGCCCATCTGGACGCGCTGGACGTGCCCTACGTCATCAACCCGCGGATGGTGCGCGGGCTGGACTACTACACCAAGACGACGTTCGAGTTTGTGCACGACGGACTTGGCGCCCAGTCCGGGATCGGTGGCGGCGGCCGCTACGACGGGCTGATGAGTCAACTCGGCGGAAAAGACCTGTCCGGCATCGGCTTCGGGCTCGGCGTCGACCGCACCGTGCTGGCGTTGGCGGCCGAGGGCAAGTCGGTCGGCGGCACCGCGCGGGTCGAGGTGTTCGGGGTGCCGCTGGGTGAGCAGGCCAAGGCCAAGCTGGTGGTGGTTGCCGCCCGGTTGCGGGCCGCCGGTGTGCGCGTGGATTTGGCCTACGGTGACCGCGGCATCAAGGGCGCGATGCGCGCCGCGGACCGCTCCGGTGCCTCGATCGCGCTGGTGGCCGGTGACCGCGATATCGAGGCAGGCACCCTCGGGGTGAAGACCATGGCCACCGGTGATCAGGTCGACGTGCCCGTCGACGATGTGCTCGCCGAGGTCCTCGCCCGCCTCAGGTAACCCGCGAGCCCTTTTCCCGCGACCCTTTTCCCGCGAGCGTGCGTGTCTGCAGACGACACGCCGATTGTTTCGCGTATTTTGCGCACGCTCGCGCTGGGTTCACAAACAGCCGGCCGGGCCGCACAGACAACTCGGCTTCATTTGCCGCTCCGAAATATTATCGATCATGTTAATTTGACTCCCAGGTCTGACGCCCAATTGGGGCGGCGGGCCGTCGTCGGAGCACCCGTGCACCATGCGCTGGCGTCTTTGCTGGCAACTGACACACGTTGCAGATCGGCGAGCCCGACAGTGATGCAGCTAAGGAGATGCGTTGGCCGCTCCCACTCCGCGAAAGCCACGTCGGATAAAAGGCCGTCACCGCAAGCCCGCCAAGAACTGGCTGGGGGTCAGCGCCGTCGGCGTCGGTTTGGCCGCGGCACTCCTCACCGGCCAGGGGGTGGCAGCAGCAGACACGGCGGACTCGACGTCCTCGCAGGACAACCCCGGCGGTGGCGACACCGGCAATCGAAGTGAGACCGATGCCGCTAAACCCGCCGGTGCGCCGAACGTTTCGAGCGGAGCAGACGTCGACGACACCGAAGACGTCGACGACACAGACGACGACACCGAAGACCTCGACGACGACACCGAAGACGACACCGAAGACGTCACCGAAGGCGACACCGACGACACAGACGACGTCACCGAGGACGGAACAGACGGGGAACCAGAGTCCCGCGAAGAGGCCGACGATCCGGAGAGCACCCCGCCGCCCGAGCAGCCCACTGCGACTGATGAATCAGCCGTTGAGCTGAGCTCTCCACAACCCTTCCCCGACGACATCTCTGCGGCGGAAGAAACGCCACCGCCGGTCAACGACAGCACCGATCTCATCGTCATCGAAGCAGTGAATAGTGAAGGCACCGCGGACGTTTCGGAGGACGAGCCCGGCGCACCAGGACCCGCTGAAGGCGTCTTGAACGACAGCTCCGCCGAGCCGCCAACCTTGGCCGACGGCGAGACCCCCGACGAGAACGAGGAAGTCGCAGCAGCTGCCACTGAAGTCGCCCGTGAACTTTTGAAGCAGCTCGGAATCACCCCGGACGGCAACTCAGCGCCGACGACGCCCGTCGGCATGATGCTGCAAGCGCTGTGGGTATCCGCTCGACGGAACGAAGATCCTTTCGTTGCGCTAGTCGGAGTGTTGGGCCCGATCGCCGAGATGGTGGGCGAAGCGGTCCTCGCAGAAGTCAGTAGGTCGATCGGCTGGATCCCGGGAGTGGGAACAGCTATGTACGCAATCAGCGCCCTATTCAACGTCTCCGCACTGGGCGCGGCCGTGCTGCGTGGCGACCAGAATGACATCCTCGACGAGCTCCACGATCTTGCACGTGATGTCGTCGGCATGATTCCGGTGATTGGTGCACCGATCGCAGCCGGTATGTACGGGGGACCCACTTCGATCTTCGGCGCGGGCGCACCCATGGGGGCCTGGGGGGCCGCACCCATGGGGGCCCTGGCCGCCGCGCCCATGGGGGTCCTGGCGGCCGCACCCATGGGGGCCTTGGCTGCCGGTGTGGCCGCCGCGACGCCCACGCCCGGGACGGCCGAGTGGTACTTCCAGGGCGTCCTTGTCCGGGCGATCAACCGGCTGGTCGGCTGGCCCGGGCCGCCGCGGAACTTTGTCGACATCACCAATTCCCAAACCGACCACACGCTCGACCTCGCCAACGACCAACTCGAGGCCCTGATCGCCAACGCGGTCCCAGGCAGTCCCGCGCGCTGGGTTCCTGACCTCCAAAGCGTCCTTGGGCTGTTTTTTGTATCGGCCGTCCCGGGTTATACGTTCGTCGACACGCTCAATGCGGCGGGAGACTTCCTGAACCGGGTGGTGCCGCCCTTCACGATCGCCCCCGGCGCAGACACTCTCGGTGTCATCACCCCGTACAAGATGATGGGGGCCGCCGTGGTCGGAACGGCAACCGTTCTGAAGAACATGCTGAACGGCGTCTACGACCCGGTTCAGATCGAGATCGACGTCATCAAGGCGACCACCGGGGCGGTCGTCACCGAAGCAGACCTCAATGATTTCGACAGCCTCCTGGCCAAGGTCGCCGCCGCTCAGACGGCGGCCATACTCGGGCTCGGAGACGGCGGTGCGTTCCACGAACCCGAGCGGGCCTGGGACGTGACTTTGCCCGCCTGGACAGCCGAACAGGTGAACCCGTTCACGCTCGTGACCTACGTCGCGCTAGTCGCTGTCTACAAGCGGTTCCAGGAAATGGCTGTCCTGACAGAGTTCGACACCTGGACGACTTACGAGAGTTGGCTTTACACCATCAATTTGGGGGGCCCGAGCTCGCAGTCCCAGTACGCGGCGGGATCGTTCCATGCGGCCGATCCCGACGGCATCGGGGTGGACTTCGGGGTATCGCTGCTCGGGACGTTCGTCTCCGAAGGCGGGGCGTTGGTCACCATCAACACCGCCAACGGCGGCTACACCTACACCAACACGCTGCCCGGCGCGGCGTTCTTCCACCGGGCAACCTCGGAAAACGAGGCCGACAGGTACGACATCGTCCACATACCGGTGGAATCCGCGGACGGTGTCAGATACACGCTCCCGTTCAAGATCCTGATCATCGACGGGACGGACGCCAACCCGACGGCAAGCCACACCGTGGGCGGCTCCGACGCGGCAGGCGTGGTGAAGGGCAAAGTCACCGGCAGCGACTCCGACGGTGACACGTTGACCTACACGCTGGTCGAGTCGTCGGTCAACGGTCTGAACGGCAACTCGGCCTACACCAAGAACGGCTCCGGCAACGGCGGCATCGTCACCATCAACCCTGCGACAGGCGACTTCACCTATGTGTCGTCGGCGACGGCCGGCGCCACCCAGAGCTTCCAGGTGCGGGTCGGCGACGGTCACCACGGCAGCACCATCGTGACGGTGACCGTGTCGAACGTCACCTCGATCACCCCGGCCAATGTCGACACCTCGACGCCGTACGTCGTCACCGGTTCCGTGCCTTCCTCGACCAACCAGCCGGGCGTGTTCACCGGCTACTCGCTGGGAACGCCTCCGGGGAAGGGCACGATCACGGCGTTCGACCCGACCACCGGGGCCTTCACCTACGTCCGCGACGCGGGCCTGGGCCACAGCACGACGGCCGACGACGTGGTCACGATCATCGGCACCGCCGCCAACGGCCGCACGGTCACCCTGCGGGTGAACGTCCAGCCCACGATGCCCAACACCGCTCCGACCCTGACACTGACCCAGACCCCGACGGTCGGCACCCTGAACGGCACCACCCAGACCAGCACCGGAAAGCTGACGTACTACGACGCCGACGGCGACGCTCCGATCTGGCCGACGAGTGTGACCAGCTCGCGCGGTGGCACCGTCACCATCGCCGCCGACGGCTCGTTCACCTATACGAGCAACCTGACCACCGCCCAGCGGCACGCAGTCGCCAAGATCGATGCTGCGAGCAGCATCTACAACGGTGTCACCCTGGCCGCCTACGAGGACGCGTTCACGATGACCGTCGCCGACGGCTTCGGCGGCACCGCCCAGCTCACGGTCGTCGTGCCGATCTACGCGATCAACAGCCCGCCCGTGATCACCGGTTTCGGTGGCCTCGCGTGCGCCTTCTGGGCCTGCACGGTGGGCACGATGACCGTCAGCGATCCTGATGGCGACGACATTCCGAACTCGAATGTCACCCCCGGCACGGGTGCAGGGCGCACCGTCGCGACCGGATCTGTCACGGTCTGGGGCTCTGGCGTCACCACGATCTCGTGGGACGCCGGCGGCTTCTTCGGCACCACACCGACCGACAACACCTTCACCGTCTACGACGGCCATTGGACCGTCACCAGCGGAGTGGTCAACGTGGGCGATTCGGCGAAGTTCTGGGCGAACTGGGCCGACGACTCTGGCGACCGAACCACCGGAAACTAGCGCTGATGCCTTACGTCCGCGCTCTGGGTCACGGCGGTCAGGATCTCGTCGATGCCGCCGACGCCGCCGTCGAACGGGTTGCCGCGCTTGAGCACCTTCGTGCCACCGGGCGTCACCGCAACCAATTTCGGTGAGCTCGAACCGATTTGGAGCCGACGCGCGAAGCGCACCTGATCCAGCTGCACGATCGCGCCGCCGCGGTAACTGAACAACCCGAGCTTGCGGTCGATCACCGCCACGGGCCGGCATTCGTTGAGCGGACGCCCGCGGTTGCGTCGGATCCTGCGCACCACGACGACGACGACCACCGCCAACACGACTGCGACCGCCACCAACGCCGCGCCCAGCGTCGCGGAGGGCGTGCCGGTGACGAGCGCGACGACGCCGAACCCACCCGCGACGAGCGTGAGCATGCCGAGTACGAACGCCAGCACCGCCGACGGCCCGGTTCCGCGGTCGATGACCAGGACGCGGCGTCCGTCGTCGGTGACGACGAGGCCACCGGTGTCGGCGATTACCTGGGGTTGCGATGACGTGTCCACGCCTGCAGCGTGCCACCTCGCCTGTTGCGAGCGTGCGTGAAATCGCCCAGATCGTCGGCGTGTCGGCGGCAAACACGCACGCTCGCCAGAAGTGGCTCACCAAAAGGCGGGTGTAACGATTCGGTAGGGTGCGGCGATGTGAGGGACATGCGAACTGCGACATTTCGGGTCGGGGCAGCGCTCGCGCTGGCGGCCGCATCCATCGGAGTCAGTCAGGCCACCGCGAACGCGGAGCCGACCACCCATCAGGTCCGCTACACCCTCACGTCACCGGGTAACGCCGCGGATTACAAACTCAACTACCTGATCGCGCAGCCGGCGAGCAAAGAGGCATACAACGCCGATGCGTACGCGTACCTCAAGAGCGAGCAGGTCGACCTGGGCCCGGGTGCGCCGTGGGTGTTCGAAACCACGCTCGAGGATCCGCAGTGGGCGATCCTGACCGCGAGCACCGGCGTGCACGCCATGCAGGGCGCGCCGAATCCGCACTGCGAGATCGCCGTCGACGGTGAGGTCGTCGTCTCGAACACCGGCCCCTACACCGCGCATTGCCAACTCGGGCAGTGGTAACCCAGCCCTAGTCAACGGCGCGCAGCGCGCGCACGAACGCGGCGACGGCCTTGCCGATCTCCTCGGGGCTGTCCTCCTGGATGAAGTGCGTCCCGGCGACGGTGACCTCGGTCTGATTCGGCCAGGTGCGCACGAAGTCCCGCACCCGCCCGCGCGTGATCGCGCCCGGCTCGGCGTTGACGAACAGCTTCGGCACGTCGCTGTGGGCCAGCCACTGGCCGTATTCCTCGACGATCGCGACGACGTCGGCGGGTTCGCCCTCGATCGGGATGTTGCGCGGCCATGACAGCGTCGGGCGCCGGTCTTCACCTGGGGTCAGGTACGGCGCGCGGTAATGCTCGATCTCCTCGTCGGTGAGCGTGCGCTGGATGGCGCCGGGCAGCACGGCTTCGACGAACAGGTTCTGCTCGAGGATCATCGCCTCGCCGTCGGCTGAGCGGAATCCCTCGAAGAGCGGGCGGACCGGGTCGGGGAAATCCGCCCAATCGATCGGCATGGCAATGGCTTCCATGTAGGCGATGCCTGCCACCCGATCGCGGTGCTGGTTGGCCCAGTCGAAGCCCAGCGCCGATCCCCAGTCGTGCAGCACGAGGATGACACGGTCACCCAGATCGAGTTCGTCCCACAGCGCGAACAGGTAGTCGCGCTGTTCGGCGTAGTGGTAGCGGTCCGGCCCGGAGTCCTCGAGCTTGTCGGAGGCGCCCATGCCGATCAGGTCGCATGCCACCAGCCGGCCCAGTCCGTCGAGGTGTGGCATCACGTTGCGCCACAGATACGAGGAGGTGGGGTTGCCGTGCTGAAAGACGATCGTGACGCCGTCGGCGGCCTCGCCTTCGTCGACGTAGGCCATCCGCCTACCGCGGATCTCCTGGTACTGCAACTGTCCGTACGGTTCGGCTCCCACCACGATGCGCATTTTGCCAAACCGCCGGCGCGACCGTCGTGGTTATGCCAACTGCTGGTTGTGCGCCTCGACGAACGGTTCCAGGCCGGTCAGCGCCGGCGGTAGCGGGGCGGTGTGCAGCACCCCGAGGCGCTGGGTGGCGCGGGTCAGCGCGACGTAGAGCTCCGCCGCGCCGCGCTGGCCGTCGGCGAGGATGCGGTGCGGCTCGACCACCAGCACCGCGTCGAACTCCAGGCCCTTGGTCTGCGCCGCCGTCACCGCACCCGGCACGCCCGGCGGCCCGATCACCACGCTCGTCCCTTCGCGGCCGCCCTCGGCCCGGACGAACTCGTCGATCGCGGCGGGCAGGTCCTCGGCGCCAACCTGTCGTGACCACGGCCGGACGCCGCACGCGCGCACCGATTCCGGGGGCTGCACACCGGGTGCGAACTCGGCGAGCAGCGCCGCGGCGACCTCCATGATCTCCGCGGGAGTCCGGTAGTTCACCGACAGCGACCGGTAGACCCAGCGGCCGGGCACGTACGGGGCCAGCATCGCGTCCCACGACGTCGCGCCCGCCTGCGAGCGGCGCTGGGCCAGATCCCCGACCACCGTGAACGACCGGCTCGGGCAGCGCCTGAACAGCACCCGCCAGTCCATCTCGGATAGCTCCTGGGCTTCGTCGACGACCACGTGTCCGTACGTCCAATCCCGGTCCGCCACAGCGCGTTCCGCGACATCGCGGGTATCGCGTTCAACGAAGCGCTCGGCCAGATCCTCGCCGTACAACAGGTCCTGGGCCATCAGGCGGTCCTCGTCGTCCATCAGGTCCTCACGGGCGACCATGAGTTCCAGCACACCTTCGGCGTACTCGGCCTCGGCCTTGCGCGCACGCTCGGCCGCCCGCTCTGCGGCCTTGTCGCGGCCGAGCAGGTCGACCAGTTCATCGAGCAGCGGCACGTCGGCCACCGTCCACGCGTCGCCGTCGGCGCGCTGCAATGCCGGATCCGCACCCGCCGCGGCAAGCCGCTGCGGTGACGAATACAGCTGCGACAGCACGTTTTCGGGTGTCAGCAGCGGCCAGAGCTGATCGAGCGCGGCGTTGAACGCGTGATTCTCGTTGAGCTCGTCGACAAGGTCGGTGCGAAGGTCCTCCCAGGCCTTGCGGTCGTCACGGGTCAGCCAGCCGCGTCCGATGCGTGCGATCGCCCGCTCGGTGAGCACGTAGGTGACGATCTCGGTGAACACCGCGCGGGCCTCGTTGTGCGGCTTGCCGCTGTCGCGTGCCTCCTGTCGCGCCCACTGCGCGGTCTCGGCGTCGATGCGCACCGTGACGTCGGTGAGTTCGATCTCCAGCGGGGTCTCGGGCACCCGTTGCCGGTCGGCGACCGCAGCGGCGAGCACGTCGAGCATCTTCAGCGAACCCTTGAGCCGGGCGGCCCGCGGATCGTCATCGGCGGTGACGTGCAGTCCGGGCACCAGGTCGCCGGTGGTCATGAACACCACGTTGGTCTCGCCCAGCGACGGCAGTACCCGCGCGACGTAGTCCAGGAACGCCGGGTTGGGCCCGATCACCAGAACCCCGTGGCTTTCCATGCGTTTGCGGTGGGTGTAGAGCAGGTAGGCCACCCGGTGCAGCGCCACCACGGTCTTACCGGTGCCCGGGCCGCCCTCGATCACCAGCACCCCGGGATGGTCGAGACGGATGATCTCGTCCTGTTCGGCCTGGATCGTCGCGACGATGTCGCGCATCCCCTCGCCCCGAGGGGCGTTGATCGCCGCGAGCAGCACCGAATCGTCGGCAAGCGCGGTGTCGTCACCGGGTGCGTCCCCGTCTGCGACGAAGACCTCGTCGGTGAAGTCGATGATGCGGCGCCCGAGCGTGCGGAACTGGCGGCGCCGACGCATGTCCTCGGGGTGGGCGGCCGTGGCGACGTAGAAGGCGCGCGCCGCGGGCGCCCGCCAGTCCACCAGCAGCGGCTCGTAGTCGTTGCCCTCGTCGAGCAGCCCGATGCGCCCGATGTAGGAGCGTTCCCCGGCGAGGCTGTCCAAGCGGCCGAAACACAGCCCGTGGTCGGCCACGTTCAGCCGGTCCATCTGGGCGGCCAGCCCCCGCACCGAGGCGTCCCGATCGATCAGGGTGCCGCCGTCCTGGGCGTCGATGGGGGCAAGCAGCGCGGCGTCGTACTTCTTCTTGAGCCGGGTGCGCTCGGCGTCCAACCGCTCATAGAGCCCGGCCACATAGCTCTGCTCGGAATGCAGTTCGTTCTCGTACCTGCGACTTGTCACATGCCTCATTTCGTGAGTTAGCGCTTCGGCCAAGCAGTTTGACGCATCACCCGGGTCTTGCCGCAAGCCCCCGGGTGCGTTGTATCTTGGAGTGGGAACAGTCGAGCGCTCGCAACCAGCTTACCGACGCCCGCGTAATTGCCTTGACATCGTCTCGAACGTCAGTTCGAATGAACTGTATGCGGTGGGATAGCCAGGGTGTCAGCGTCGACGATGGCGCACTGCCCGGCTTGCAGCGCATCGGCTTCGTACGCAGCGTGCGCACCCCGCAATTCGACGGCGTCACGTTCCACGAAGTGCTGTGCAAGTCGGCGCTCAACAAGGTGCCGAAGGCCTCTCAGCTCCCGTTCCGCTACACCGTCAACGGCTACCGCGGGTGTTCGCACGCGTGCCGGTACTGCTTTGCCCGGCCCACCCACGAATACCTCGACCTGAACTGCGGCGCCGACTTCGACAGCCAGGTCGTCGTCAAGACCAACGTCGCCGACGTGCTGCGCCGGGAGCTGTCGCGACCGTCGTGGTCGCATGAGACCGTCGCGCTCGGCACCAACACCGACCCCTATCAGCGCGCCGAAGGGCGCTACGCGTTGATGCCCGGAATCATTGCCGCGCTTGCCGATTCGGGCACACCGTTTTCCATCCTGACCAAGGGCACGCTGCTGCGCCGGGATCTGTCGCTGATCACCGCAGCCGCCCGACGCGTCGACGTCAGCGTCGCGGTGTCCCTCGCAGTGGCCGACCCCGACGTGCACAGGGACGTCGAGCCGGGCACGCCGACCCCGCAGGCCCGGCTCGGGCTGATCGCCGCCGTGCGCGAGGCCGGTCTGGACTGCCACGTGATGGTGGCCCCGGTACTGCCGCACCTCACGGACTCGGCCGAGCATCTCGACGCCCTGCTGGGCCAGATCGCCGCCGCCGGAGCCACCGGCGTGACGGTGTTCGGGCTGCATCTGCGCGGATCGACGCGCGGGTGGTTCATGGGATGGTTGAGGCGGTCGCATCCCGAACTGGTCGCGCCGTACCGCGACCTGTACCGGCGCGGTGCGTACCTGCCGCAGGACTACCGCAAGATGCTGCACGAGCGGGTGACTCCGCTGATCGCCGAACACGGGCTGGCGCCGGACCGTCGCCCCTTTCGGCCGGCGCCGACCCCAACCCCGGCGCCCCAACCGTTGCAGCCGACACTGTTCTAACCGTTAATGCGGCGAGTAGACACAAACTTTGGAGTCCGGCGCGGAAATATGCTCGCCGGCGGCCCGGGCTCAACCCTTGTTGCGCTTGACCTCTTTGAACGGCACCCCGCGGTCAGCGGCGTGCTCGCGGGGGAAGCCCAGCACCCGCTCACCGATGATGTTGCGCGCGATCTCGGTGGTGCCACCGCCGAGTGCGGCGGCCTGGCGCCCCAGGTACCGCTCCCCGTGCCGGATCAGGTCGTTGCCGGCGTCGATGACGCCCGAACTCGCCGATATGGACAGCGCGGTGTCGAACTCCAGATGGTGGATGTCGGCGTGGGTGACGCGGATGATCGAACCGGCCGCCGGGGGCAGGGAGCCGTCGAGCACGCCGTGGTACACGTGCTCGATGAGCTGCTCGCGCACGGCGCGGTGCACCAGCGCGCGGCCCGCCATCTCCTGGGCCCGCTCGCTGTCGGCCTGGCCGGTCGCCTCCAGCAGGGCGACGTAGTCGATGGGCACGTCGGACTTGCCCTCGGCGCCGATCCCGCTGGCGAACTCCGAGCCGCCGCCCACCGCGCGCCGCTCGTGGTAAAGCTGCCGTGACGCCACGTGCCAGCCGTTGTTGACCTCGCCGACGACGGCGTCGTCGCCGAGTTCGAGGTTGTCGAAGAACTCCTCGCAGAACTCGACCGATCCGTTCACCTGCTTGATGCGCCGCAGCGTGATGCCCGCGCTGTTGATCGGCACCAGAAACATCGTCAGGCCCTCGTGTTTGGGCACATCCCAATTGGTGCGCGCCAGCATCAGGCCGTAGTCGGCGGCGAACGCGCTGGTGCTCCACGTCTTGGCGCCGTTGATCACCCACTTGTCGCCGTCACGGTCGGCGCGGGTGATGACGCCGGCGAGGTCGGATCCGCCGCTGGGCTCCGACAGCAGCTGGACCAGGACCTCCTCACCGCGCAGCACCGCCGAGATGTGCTGTTGCTTCTGCTCTTCGCTGCCGGTGTCCAGGATCGTCGCCGCGCAGATCGTGAAGGTCGGGGTGTTCAGGATGACAGGAAGCTCGTAGCAGCGTGAGACGGCGTCGAAGGCCTTCTGGTAGGCGATGGGAAGGCCCAGGCCGCCGTACTCCTTGGGAAAGCAGATCCCGGCGAATCCACCCTCGTAGAGCCGCTTCTGCAGTTCCCTGGCCCGCAACCACGGTTCCTCTTCGCCCCGGTCGTGCTCGGGCGGGTTGTTCGGGTCGATCGGGGGCATGTTGTCGGCCAGCCACGCTGTGGCGCGGGCGGCGAACTCCTCGACGGACTCGGTCGTTTCCGTTGGTGCCGAGGCTGTTTCGGTCATGAGGCGTGCTCCAGTCCCGACTCTTTGGTCAGCGCATAGACGCGGAGGTTGTGCTCTTCGGGGGTGCCGAACAGCGAGCGGTACAAGGTGACGCGGCGCAGGAACAGATGCAGGTCGTGCTCCCAGGTGACGCCGATGCCGCCGTGCAGCTGAATGCAGTCCTGCAACATCCCCGGGGCGTGTTCTGCGCAATAGGATTTCGCGACGCTGACCGCCATCTGCGCACCGGGTGAACGCGCGGCCACCGCGGCCACCGCGGCGTTCGTCGTCGCGCGGCACGCCTCGAACCAGATCTTCAGATCGGCGTACTTGTGCTTGAGCGCCTGATACGAGCCGATCGGTCGGCCGAACGAATGCCGGTCGAACCCCCACTGAATCGTGAAGTCCAACACCGTGTCCAGCACACCGACGATCTCGGCGCACTGGAGCGCCACGGCGATCTGGTTCTGCCGCGCGATGATCGCCGGGGTGTTCTCGGCCGATCCGACCAGCGCCGAGCCGTCGACCTCGACACCATCGAAATGCACGCGTGCGTAGGTCTTTACCATGTCGATCGACCGTTGCGGTTCCACCCGCACGCCCGCGGCGTCGGTGGGCACCAGGAATTGGCGCACGGCGCCGTCGCACTCGGCGATCACCAGCAGGACCGCGCTCTCAGCGCCCGCTTCGACGCGGTCCTTGACCCCATCTATGCGGAAACCGCCACCGGTAGCGGTGGCGGTGACCGACGGCGTCATCGGTGACCACGGCTGGCCCGGTTCGTAGCCCGCCCACGACGCGATGGTCTCACCGGCCAGCAGTGATTCGATTGTGTCGCCGTGGTTTTCGGGCGCCTCGGCCAGCGCGGCCAGCACCGTGCTGACCGGATGCAGCGGTCCGGGTGCCACGACCCGGCCTGCCAGTTCGGCGACGAGCGCCAGGTCCTTCACCCCGTCGCCGGACACGCTGCCGCCGCCGAGTTCCTCGGGAACCAGCAGGCTGGTCCAGCCGAGTTCAGCGGCCCGACGCCACCAGTCGGCGTCGAACGACGTGCCGGTGTCGTGCAGTTCGCGCAGTCGGCTCAGCGACGCTTCTTTTTCCAGGAACGACTGCGTTGTCGAGGCGAAAAGCAGGACCTCGGGATTTGCGGCGTCGGTCATCAGATCAGTTCAGCCTCTTCGAGGGTCAGCGCTTCAGGCGGGGATGACGAGCGGCGGCACCTCGGGATTGTGCACAATCTCGTTGGGCACCTTGAACAGGTCGATCATGTTGCCGCCCATGACCTTCCGCTGTCCCTCTTCGTCGAGGCCCTGCAGGTCATCGATCAGGTGGGTCGGCTCGGCCAGCCCCTCGGGGTGGGGCCAGTCCGACCCGAAGATCACCCGGTCGATTCCGCACAGCTCGGCCATCTGCGTGAAGTCGTCCTCCCAGAACGGCGCCACGTAGACCCCTCGCTTGAAGGCCTCGATCGGGTTCTCCGGGAACTCCTGAGGCATCTTCTTGTAGGTGTTGTCGAACTGCTTGAACAGGTAGGGCACCCAGTCAGCGCCGTTCTCGATCGACAGGATGCGCAGGTCGGGGTTGCGGGAGAGCGCACCGTGGCACACCAGCGCGGCCATCGAGTCTTCGATGGGCCGCTTGCCCATCGAGACCATCCGAAATGCGGTGGGCTTGAACGGCAGGAACTCGTCGGCGGGTTCCCAGTCGTTGAGGTACTCGGCGTAACCGGAGTCCGATGCATGCATCGACACCGGAATACCGGCCTTGACGCACGCCTGCCAGAACGGGTCGAATTCGGGTAGCCCGAACGAGCGGGTGCCGCGGAAGCCGGGGACCGGGGCGGGACGCACGAGCACCGTCTTCGCGCCGCGCTCCAGACACCATTCCAGTTCCTCGAGGGCGCGGTCGACGATCGGCAGCGTGATGACCGGGGTAGAGAAGATCCGGTCCTCGTAGTTGAACTGCCAGGTCTCATACATCCACTCGTTGAGGGCGTGGATGACGTCGTGGATGAGTTCGGGGTCGTCCTTCATCCGTTCCTCGACCAGGCTGGCCAGCGTCGGGAACATCAGCGAGTAGTCCAGGCCGAGGCTGTCCATGACCTCGAGACGCGCCGCGGGTTCGCGGAACGCGGGGATCGCCTTCATCGGCTTGCCCATCACCTCGCGGAAGCTCTTGCCGCCGCTGCCGTGCCGGAAGTAGTCCTCCTGGGCGCCGGGCCGGGCGACCACCTCGAACGTCGGGTTGGGGATGTAGTCGCTGACCTGGTTGCGCACCATGATCTTGGTCCGCCCCCGCACCTCGATGTAGTCGATGACGTTCTTGCGGTGGTCCGGCAGGAACTTGGTCAGCGCCTCTTTGGGCTCGTAGAAGTGGTTGTCGGCGTCGAACACCGGATAGGGGAGCTTGCGGGCCATTTCCGCCTCCTGGAAGTCTGGTTCTGCACTGCTGGTAATGACATTACCACGTCTGTACCAGCGAAAACACCACCCCTGAGGGGGCCGGCATTGCGCAGGTCAGGTGCGGTCGTCGGGGTCGGCGCGCAATCCGCCGACACAGAATTCGTAGATCTGGTCGGCGGCGATGGGCATGCCGTTGAGCTCTGCGCCCAGCACCTGCAGCCGCATCGCGCCCAGCGCGGACTGCATGATCAGTGCGGCCTTGGCCTCGACGTCGAGGTCGCCGCGGAATTCACCCTCGGCGATGCCTCGCCTGATGATGTCTTTGATCAGCTCGTGCAGCGGGGACAGCACGCGCGCATACTCGCGCGGCAAGGTCTCGGCGAGGTGGTCGTTGTAGTAGGTCAGGCCGCGGTTGACCTTGTCCTGGGTGGTGGATTCGGCCGGGGTGCAGATGCGGTCGATGAGCACCCGCAGGGCGGTCCGGCTTGCCAGCCCGGCGGTTTGGTCGCGCCACCTGCGGGCGGACTCCGACATGATCTTGTCGATCAACGCCAGCAGCAGCTCGTCCTTGGTGGAGAAGTGCTGATAGAACGAGCGCAGCGAGGTCTTGGACCGCTCGACCACCTCGAGCACGGTGAAGTCCGTGCGTCCCGTCTCGCCGAGGATGGCCAGCGCGGACTTCATGAACCGCTTGGAGCGCGCTTCCGGGTCGACGGCGGGGTCGGCGGTCGACGCCTTCCTGGCGGCCCCGGCCGGGCGGCCGGTGCTCTTCGCCATGTGAACAACCTTCCGCGGGCGAGCGATATCTGGCTGGTAATGACGTTACCGCTTTTGCAGAAGCTCGGTTACTGTTCGGTGCCATGACGACAGATTCAGCGCATCCATCCGTGGGAGCCCAGTGGAGCGTGCAGGGGCTGCTCGACCTGTTCGACGTGACCCCCGACGGCCAAGACCGTTTCATCGCACAGACCGGGCCCGCGGGCGAGGACGAGCGTCAGGTGGTCGAGGGCACGCAGGTGCTCGCCCAGGCGATTGTCGCTGCGGCCAAGAAGTTTCCGGACAAGTCGGTACGCTCGGCGCACGCGGTGTTCGCGCGGGCGGTGATGGTCGCGGCCGGCCCTGTCGAGCTGGAGATCGACGTCGTCGCCGAAGGACGTTCCACTGCAACGGCCGTCATCGCCGCCAAGCAGAACGGGAAGCGCTGCATCACGGTGACGGTGCTGGCCGACGTGCCCACCGCCGACGTCATCCGGCACCAGTTGTCCCGCCCGGACGTGGCGGCGCCGGCGGACGCCAACGTCGCCGAGATGCCGATGGCCGGACGCGAGCTGCGGCTGGTCGATGTGGTCGACGTCAACAGCCCCGACGAGGTCGGCCCGCCCGAGCTGTACGCCTGGCTGCACTACGACCCGATCCCGAGTCGTGACGATCTGGCCAAGGCGCTGATCGCCTATTTCACTGGACACCTTGGTATTTCGACGACGATGCGGGCGCATGCCGGTATCGGTACCGCACAGTCACACCTGACCGTCTCGACCGCGCCGATGACGGTGTCGGTGAGTTTTCATGAGCCGTTCTCCTGGGATGGCTGGCTCCTGTACAGCCACGAGAGCACGCAGGTCGGCGCGGGCATGTCCTACGTGCGCGGGGCGGTGCACACCGAGTCCGGTGAGCTGATCGCCTCCTTCGCCCAGGACGCGTTGATCCGGCCGCTGCGCACCACCGACACCGCGATCAAGGAACAGTCCCGGCTCTAAGCACCTTTTCAGCGCGAGCAGACGCAAAGGGCCCCATGTCCGCGGCGAAATGGGGCCCTTTGCGTCTGCTCGTGGGAGGATGGTGAGGACTTAGATCTTCAGATAGCCCTTGTCCGCGGGGATTTGGGCCGCGGTCACCAGAGCCGACGCGTCGCTGGCCAACCAGAGCACGATGTCGGAGATCAGGTCCGGGTCGGCCAGCGAGTCCGTCGGCAGCGCACCGGGCGAGAAGCTGTGGATGTAGGTCTGGTGGTCGGCGAAGATCTGCCACATCGAGGTGTCGTTACCCATCGGGGTGTCGGTGCCGTACGGGTGGACCGAGTTGACGCGAATCCCGTACTCGCCGAGTTCGACCGCCAGCGAGTTGGTCAGCCCGACGAGGCCGAACTTGCTCGCGCAGTAGTGACCGCAGCCCGGAACGGCCTTGATGCCCGCGGCTGAACTGATCGTGATGATCGAGCCGCCGTTGCCAGCCGCGATCATCGGCGGCACAACGGCTTTGATCGTGTTCCATACGCCGGTCAGGTTGACGTCGAGCACGTCTTGCCACTGCTGAGCCGAAATCTCCCACAGCCGGCCCCAATTCATCACCCCGGCGTTGGCGACGACGATGTCGAGGCGGCCGAATTGTTCCACCGCGTCGGACACCACCCGCTGCTGTCCGGCGGCGTCGCGGACGTCGACCCGGTCGGCGACGATCTTGCGGCCCTCGCCCTCGACGAGGCTGACGGTCTCGGCGAGGTCTTCGGGCAACGCGGGCGGGTAGCCGTTGTGCTCGGCGACCGGACCGCACGCGTCGATCGCGACGATGTCGGCGCCGGCACGGGCCAGTCGGACGCAGTGCGCGCGGCCCTGCCCGCGCGCGGCGCCCGTCACATAGGCGACCTTGCCGGCCAACGGGGCATCGGGGTTCGTCATCGGTGGGATCTCCTGTCAGTTGGCGCCGGCCGCGAGCCAGTCGTCGAACGTGGTCGCCTCGATGCGGGCATTCTCCCCGGGCAACAACACGTTTCCCGCCATCGAAACCCCGAAAATCCCCGACCACGTCGGCACGAGTTTCACGTGCCGGCTCTTGGCCGTCAGCGTCCGGCGCGCCATGTCGACCAAGTCCTGGGTTTCGGGTCCCGCGACGTCGAAATACCGGCCTTGCGGTTCACCGGTGACCACCTCGGCCAGCACCCGGGCGACGTCGTCGGGCGCGATCGGCTGCACCAGCAGCGGAGCGATGGTGGCCACGCCGTCCTGCTCGGTCCAACCGGTGACCATCGCCGCAAAGTCGTGAAACTGAGTGGCGGGCACGATTGTCCACGGCACGGGTCCCGCGGTGACCAACCGCTCCTGCTCGCGCTTGCCCGCGTAGTGCGCGTTGCCCTCGATGCCGTGGATTCCCACGATCGACAACAAAACATGGTGGCGCACACCGGCGCGGTGTCCGGCGGAAAGCAGGTTGGCGGTGGTGGTTCCAAAGTACGCCGCCGTCTGCTCGCGGTCGGTGGGCGGCGCGCTGACGGTGTCGAGGACCGCCGCCACCCCGTCGAGCGCAGCGTCCAGACCCTCGCCGGTCATCAGATCGACCCCCTGTGACCGGCTGATCTTGACCACGTCGTGGCCGTTGTCTTCGAGGAACCTCACCGCGCGGGCCCCGATGTTGCCCGTCGCCCCGGCTACCGCGATACGCATCGTCGAACCTCCTCGGCTCACAGGGCGGCCGCGACCTCGCGAAGTCGCGGGCCAGCAGACGACGCTAGCGGGTCACCGTGGCCGAAACATGCGGTTTCGACATCGAGGGCGGCCAACCGCCGGAACGAGGCGACGGTTCGTGCGCGGTCCTGGTTGAAGGCGCCAAGCATCACGGCGCCGACGTTGGCGACCGTGTCACCGGTGAACAGCACCCCGTGCCGCGGCAGGTGGATGGCGATGCTGCCCTCGGTGTGGCCGGGCACCGAAAGCACCTCGGCGCCGCCGCCGAAGTCCAGCACATCGCCGTCGACCAGTTCCCGGTCGACGGTCACCGGCGGCGCCGCGTCGGGCAGGCCAGCCGAAACCTGTTGGTGGATCGGCACTTCCCAGTCCTCGAACACCGGCGGCGGCAGGGCGCTACCGGCGCGGATCGCGGCCGCGTCGCCTGCGCCTGCGAACACGGCGGCGCCCGTCGCGCTGCGCAGTTCGGCTGCCGACCCGACGTGGTCGACGTGCCCGTGCGTCAGCACGATCCGGTCGATACCGCGCACCG
This sequence comes from Mycolicibacterium holsaticum DSM 44478 = JCM 12374, assembly GCF_019645835.1. Lineage (NCBI taxonomy): Bacteria > Bacillati > Actinomycetota > Actinomycetes > Mycobacteriales > Mycobacteriaceae > Mycobacterium > Mycolicibacterium holsaticum. The sequence goes on along the minus strand of NZ_CP080998.1, from coordinate 3,094,510 downwards.
CTGCCGCGATCTGTGCGCCGGATCCGGGTGCGCCGGAGTCGATCAGCGTCACCGAGCCCGCGTCGTTCCAGACATAGACCTGCCAGCCCTGCACCCGCAGCATGGTCAGCTGCGGCGTTACGGTCACAGCGTCCATGACCATGACGCTAGAGCGCCGCGGCCGCCGAGCACAGCGGATCAGCTCGTCGCGAAATCACTCAACAGCGCCGACCTGAGCACATCCAGCGGTAATCCGCCCAGATCCAGCGCGCGGCTGTGAAAATTTCTGAGGGCCGCGCCCCGCCCGAGCATCTCGTCGCGTAGCTGTTGCCAGATCCGCTGCCCGATCGCATACGAGGGTGCCTGACCCGGCCAGCCCAGGTAACGGTCCAGTTCGAACTGAAGATGCTCGTCGTTCATCGCGCTGTGGGTTCGGAGAAACTCCCACGCCCGCTCGGCGTCCCACACACCGCCGTCGGGCGCGGTCAGACCGCAGTGCACCCCAATGTCGATGCAGACCCTGGCGGCCCGAAAGCGCTGAGCGTCAAGCATCCCCAGCCGATTACCGGGATCGTCAAGCCAGCCCAACTCGGCCATCAACCGCTCGGCGTACAACGCCCAGCCCTCACCGTGGCCCGACACCCAGCAGCCCAGTCGGCGCCACCGGTTGAGCCGGTCGGCCAGCACCACAGCGCGCCCGATCTGCAGGTGATGTCCTGGTACCCCCTCGTGGTACACGGTCGTGGTTTCGCGCCAGGTGTGAAACGTGTCGACGCCGTGCGGCACCGACCACCACATCCGGCCCGGCCGCGTCAGATCCTCCGACGGGCCGGTGTAGTAGATGCCACCGGTGTGGGTGGGTGCGATCCTGCACTCCAGCCGTCGCAGCGGTGCGGCGATGTCGAAATGCGTGCCGGCAAGCGATTCGACGGCGCGGTCCGACAGATCCTGCATCCAGGACTGCAGCGCGTCGACACCTGCCACGACGTAGCGCTCCTCCTCGTCGAGGCGGCGCAGCGCCTCGGCCACCGTCACGTCCGGATACAGCTGGGCCGCGGTCGACTCCTGCTCGGCGACAATGGCTTCCAGCTGGGTCAGGCCCCACTCGTAGGCTTCGTCGAAGTCGACCGTCGCGCCCAGGAACGACCGGGACCACAACCGGTATTCGTCGCGGCCGACGGCGTCTTCCTGGCGCGCATACGGCGCGACCTCGTCTCCGAGGACCCTGCCGAGCTCGCGGTAGGCATTGGCGGCGTTGGCCGCACTCTGGCGCAAATCCTCTTGCAGCACCGCGTTATCGGGCACGGCGTCGGCGACCATATCGACGAAGAAGTGCTGGATGCCGGTCGCCTGCTCGATCCCACGCGCGACCTGGCGCACCGCAGGAGCGCGCCCGTCGGCAACCGACGCACGCAACGCGTCTGCATAGCCGGCGACCCGGTCCGGCAACCGCGACAACCGCGCCGCGATCAACGCCCAGTCGTCCTCGGTTTCGGTGGCCATCAGATCGAACACGTCGCGCATCGCCTGCAGTGGTGAGGCGATCACGTTCAAGGCGCCGACGTCGAGGCCGGCGTCGTGCTGTTCGATCATGATCCCGAGGCGGTCCCGCATCGCGGCGATGGTCACCTGGTCCACGTCGTCTACGGGTTGCACACCGTCGAGTTCGCGCAACGCGTTTCGGGCCGCCTCGACGCGCGCGGCCACGCCTGCGGGGGAGTAGTCGGTGATGTTGTCGTCGTGGCCGGTGATGCCCATATCCGTTGCTGCGCAGGGATCCAGGGCGGCGGCCACTTGGAGATAGCGTTCGGCGACGGCGTCGACGGCCGTTGACGTCCTAGCCAAGGTTGTTCGTCGTGAAGGTGTCGCACTTGTTCGGGTCGCCGGTGCGGTACCCCTCGGTGAACCACTTCTGCCGCTGCGCGGCCGAACCGTGTGTCCACGCCTCGGGGTTGACCTGACCGGTGGCCTGCTTCTGGATGCGGTCATCGCCCACCGAGGCCGCGGCCGACAATGCGTCGCTGATGTCCTTGTCGCTCAACGGCTCCAGGAACGGGACGCCGGTGCTCTCCTGTTTGGTGATGGCCGCGTAGTGTGCCCACACCCCGGCGTAGCAGTCGGCCTGCAGCTCGGTGCGCACGCCGCCGCCGGTAGCGCCTTTGGCTCCCGCGCCCTGCGCGCGTGCCAGCGTGCCCTGCAGATTCTGCACGTGGTGGCCGAACTCGTGAGCCACCACGTACTCCTGCGCCAACGGACCGCCACTGGAACCGAACTGGTTCTTCAGCACGTCGAAGAAGTCGACGTCGAAGTAGGCGGTTTGATCGGCCGGGCAGTAGAACGGCCCGACATCGCTGGTGGCCGGGCCGCAAGCGGTCTGCACGGACCCGGTGAACAGCCGGACGCTTGGGCGCTCATATCCGGGCATCAACTGCTGCCATACGGCGTCGACCGAGTTGCCGGTGGCCACGACACGGCACTCGGCCAACTCGTTGGCGTCGGCCCCGGTCTTGCACTGGCTGAGATCGAAACCGGGGGCGCCGACTTCGCCCGTGCCGATCTGCTGTTGGGGCACGACGGTGCTGGGATCGACGCCCAGAAACAGCGCAACGACGAGGACCAGCAGGCCACCGACACCTCCGCCGATTGCGACTCCCCGGCCGGGGCCGCGTCCGCCGCCGCTGCTCGATGTGGTGCTGGTGTCGATCTGCATGCCCTCGTTGAAGGTCATGCCGACCAGCTTTGCACACCGCGATTGGGCGTGAAACCAGGTTCCGGGACAGAAAGCGGGATCAAGGCGTGCGATCTCGCGGGGAATGCGGGCGGATCAGGACACCGCGTACCGCCTGTTGGAGTAGTCGCGCAGGTTGTGCAGGAACTTCTGGAACACCCAGCCCATCACCGGCCGTCCCAGCGTCATGCCGATGCGGGCCGCGACGCCGTGGGGTTTCATCGCCATCACCCAGGTCAGATGGCAGCCGCCCGGGGTTTTCACCACCCGGTAGTCCTCCGCGAACGCCGCGATGCTGCCGCTGGAGGCCTCGTTGAACCGGAAGGCCATGTGGCTGTAGGGCTGCCAGGCCAGGAACTCCTCGTCGCCGACGATTCCGCCGCGCATGCGCACGGTACGGGTGGTGCCGACGCCGCGGGGTTCCGGGCTGGTCCAGGTCACCTGGGTGATCGCCGTGGCCCACTGCGGCCAGGACTCGGCGTCGGCGAGCACCTCGAACAGCTGCTCGGGAGTGATCGCCAGGTCGACGGTGCTGACGAACCGAAACGGTGCGTCGTCGATGAAGTCAAGGCCGACGCGTTCGCATGCCTTCATGGCCATACACCCTAGGGGACCGTGTCTAGCCGGGGCCGTTCGAGGTAGGCGCGCCGAGCCCGACGCTTTGGCTGGCCTTCGCTGCCGAATCGACCATTGCGTCGGTTTCGGTGTCTAGTCCATCGCGCGGGCGATCGCGATATGACCCTCCATGCCCACCTCCTCCGCCCGCGCGCGGTAGCGGTCGCGGAGGTCGGCAAAGGTCGCGTCGTCGCCGCGTGCTTTCGCCAGCATTGCCCTCATCCGCATCAGGGGTAGCTCGTGGTAGAGGTAAACAGGCTCGGTCGGCATGGCGGCCAATCGATTCACCGCTGCCTGAGCCTGGTCCAAATCTCCCGGGCGTCGACGCCGGAGCAGTGCGTCGACGAGCACCGTGGTGGTCCAGCCGCGATTCATCATCTCGCCCGCGCGTATCTCTTCGTCGAGGACACTGCGGCACAACTCGATCGCCGTGTCGAAGTCGCCCGTGCGAATCTTCTCCGCCGCGACGTCAAGGTCAGCGCACCACGCGGCGATGATGGTGAACCGGTGCTCCAACGCCACCTCCCGACACCTGGCGAGTAGTTCGAACCCGTGTGCGCGATCGGCGTCGCCGCGCCGCACCAAAACGGTGCCACGCACGAATTCACAAGTGGTCAGCGTGAAGTCATCGCCGAACTGCTGTGCGACCGCCAATGCCTCAGCGGTGTCGCGCATTGCCGCCTCATCGGAAAGCAAAGCCCAATTCTCGACGGCGATGTACTTGAACATCACCGCGGTGCAGAAGGTGAACTTGTCTACCGCACGGGCGATCTCGATCGCCCGGTCATAATCGTCCTTCCACCCGTCGATTCCGAGGATGGATGAGGCCGACGCGCGGAGCACGAGCGCGAACGCGAGTGGTGAGCCGATGATCATGTTGCCCATGCACGGGTCACCGTTGGAGAGTTCGATCGCGCGCTGTGCCAGTCTGAGGGCTTCGGCCATTTCTCCTGCGTCCCACTTCGCAACGATGGGAATGGACATCAGCCCCACGGTCATTTCGGGATCATCGATGGAATCCAACAGGTCGGCGAATTCAGTGGCCAGCCGCGACGCTTCGGCGTATTTGCCGTAGAAGTTCAGCATCTGCACCCAGCCGGTCATCCCGAGTGCCAGCGATCGCATGTCGCCCGCCGCTGTCGCGAGTTCACGCAACTCGTCGAATCCCACGTCGGCAAGGCTTCCGCCGACCCGCCAGATGGTGGCGCACAACAACGTTCGCGGGGCAATGCGCATGTGTGTTACCGCTGGATCGTCGGCGGGCAGTTCGTCGGCGACGGACCGCGCCCGCTCCCAACTCATCCGCGCGGCAGCGATATTGCGGTGTACCGACCATGTCCCGGCCCGCATGTGCCAATCGAAGGCCCCATGCAGGTCGCCAGCTGCCTCGAGGTGCGTTGCGATCAGGGCAGCGTTCTTGTCGGCTGACGACGGATCCTGATGCTCGACGGCGGCGGCGACCTGTCGATGCAGCTGTGAACGGCTCGATCTGAGCTGCGACTCGTAGGCGACCGAGCGGATCAACGGATGTCGGAATGCGTACTCCGACATCGATACCGGTTCGACGAGTTCGGCGTCGATCAACTCGGCCACCTCGAAAACATCGAGTGCGCTCAGCAGCCGAGCCCCGAACGGCGAACCGATCACCGATGCCGCGTTGAGCGTTCGCTTGGCGGCCGCTCCGAGGCGGTCGATGCGAGCGGCGATGGTGGCCTGTACGGTCGGCGGAACGCTGACCCCGCCGTCGCCGCGACAGACGTAGGAGCCGCGCCCGCCGTCGAGGATTCTGCGCTCAGCCAGGTCACGCACGATCTCTTCGGTGAAGAATGGGTTGCCTGCGCTGCGGTCGGCGATGCGCTCGGCGATCTGCGCGACGGACGGATCCGACCCCAACAACTCGGCGAGCAGCGTCGACGTCTGCGAGCGGTCCAGTGGGCTGAGCGCAACCATGTCAGAGACGACGCCTGAGTCGCCTGCCCGGCTGAGCGCACCGCGATACTCGGGGCGGTACGTGATCAGCACCAGCGCAGGTGTTTTCGCGACCGTTGAAACCAGATCGGTGAGCATCGATTCGCTCACGGCGTCGATCCACTGAACATCGTCGATCACGTAGACGGCGGGTTCGGTGCGCGCCAGCAGGGCTGCGTCGAGCAATCCGGTGAGCCGGCGCCTGCGGGCGTCGGGGTCGATACCACTGGTTGCGCCGTGGTCACCGATACCGAGCAGGTCGTGCAGGAGGTCGAGATCCTCGGGATTTGCCTGGGGCACTGTGGTTCTGATCCTGATCGCGGCGGCGGCCGGGGCCAACCCCTCGACCCCGAAGAAGGAGCGCAGCAGCTCGGCAGCGACGAAGAACGGAATCTGGCTGGTATGCGATTCGCAGTACGCCGAGAAGATATCGAGGCCCAGGTGCGTGGCCCTTGCCACCACCTCCTGAGTGATCCGGCTCTTGCCGATGCCGGGAGCTCCTTTGATCCCGATGACGCGCCCGCGGCCGCTGAGCGCGTCCTCGAGCGCCGCTTCTAGCAGGCGTATCTCGCGCTCCCGACCCACCAGCGGGGTGCGCTGACCCGTGCGGCGAGAGTTGCCGACCCCTATCAGCCGGCGGGCCGTCACCGGCGCGGTCGACCCTTTGATGCGCACTGGCTGCGGGTCGCTGAGTAGCGTGTCGCTTTCGACCAGTCGGGCCGTGGATTCGCTGAGCATCACGCCACCGGGTGGCGCCACAGATTCCATCCGCTGGGCCATCCCGACGTGCTCGCCGACGGCCGTGTATGCGAGAGCCTCCGGACCGATGTCGCCGGCCACAACCATTCCGGAGTTGAGCCCGATCCGCAGCTGCAGGGAGATCCCGTCGCGGCGAGCGGTCTCCGCCGCCAAGGTACGGACCTCTTCCTGGACGTCGAGTGCGGCCAGACAGGCCCGACGAGCGTGATCCTCCAACGCGCGTGGAGCGCCGAACAGCGCCATGATCCCGTCGCCGGTGAACTGGTTGACGGTGCCGTCGTAGCGACGGATGACGGCGGTGGCGCGCAGCACGAGCTCCGTCATCACCTCCCGGAGCCGCTCGGGACCAAGCACCGCGGCGATATCCATCGACCGGACCACGTCGGCGAACAGCACCGTCACCTGCTTGTACTCAGCGATGTGAGGTTGATCCAGCGCGGTTCCGCATCCGTCGCAGAACCGGGCGCCGGTACGCGCTTCGGTGCCACAGGTGGGGCAGCGTGCCGGTGCCTCCATTAGTCGCCTCCCAGGAGGCCGTCGCTCGATCGGTGCGGGAACGATATCGCCGACCCGTGCCGCCCGTGTGGTTATCCGCGACCGACGCTTTGGCTGGTTCTCACCGCAGATCGACCATCGCGTCGGTTTCGGTGTCTAGCCGGGTCCGTCGCTGGCCGCCGCCAGCAGCGGAACGATCACGTCGCTGATCGGGGTGGCGATGCCGTGGACGGCCGCTTTACGCAAGATCACCGCGTTGCGGATGTCCCACTCCAACCGGCGCCCAGCCTGGCGGTCGGTGAGCATCGACGTGGTGATGTCCTCCGGTGACTTGGCGAGCAGGTTGACGACCTGGTCGACGACCTCATCGCCCAGCTGCGCACCGTCGGCGCGCGCGACCGCCAAGCACTCGGCGAGGTAGCGGCGCGCCAGGTCGGCCACGTCGTCGCGGCGGAACATGCCGGCCCGGCGCCCCGTGAGGACCATGAACCCCACGACCGCGTTGACGAGAAGTTTGTGCCACGCCGCGCTGAGAAAGTTCGGGTCGGTCTCGACGGCGACCGCGCTACCCTCGAAAAGGTCGACCAGCGTCTGGGCCGCGGACACCTCGGGCAGCACCAGCCGCGCCGCGGTACGTAACCGAATGTGGCCTTCGGGTGCCGGTTCAGCCGAAACCCACACGGCCACGGGCACGACCGTCGACGTAGGGCAGTAGCGGCCGACGCGCTCGACCTGTTCGACGCCGTTCTGCAGCGCGGCGACCACGGTGCGTTCGTCGCACAACCTGGCCAGCCAGCCAGCCGACTGCTCGGTCTGGGTGTCCTTCACCGCCAGCAGCACCACGTCGACCGGGCCGTCGACGAGCGCCGGGTCGGTCAGCACGGGTCCCGGCACCACAATCGGGTCGCCGTCATCGGGCCTGACCTCGATCGAGTCCCGCGGTGTCCGCCCGCACAACATCACCTGGTGTCCGGCCGCGTGCAGCAGGGCCGCCACGGTGGAACCGATGGCGCCTGGGCCGACGACGGCGGTTACGGTGCGCACGCAGGCCAAGCTACCGGCCGAACGGGCACCTTTACACTTGGGCAGTTGTCCCCATCAGCCGATTTCCAGGGAGTTTGAGTGCTGCGCAGTCACGCCGCCGGGTCGTTGCGATCCGCCGACGCCGGTCAGAAGGTGACGTTGGCCGGTTGGGTGGCACGCCGCCGCGACCACGGCGGGGTCATCTTCATCGATCTGCGCGACGCCTCCGGGGTGTCGCAGGTGGTGTTCCGAGAGCCCGACGTGCTGGAAGCCGCCCACCGGCTGCGTGCGGAGTTCTGCATCGCCGTCGACGGCATCATCGAGGTCCGTCCCGAGGGCAATACCAACCCCGAGATCCCCACCGGTGAAATCGAGGTAAACGCCACGTCGCTGACGGTGCTGGGGGAGAGCGCGCCGCTGCCGTTCCAACTCGACGAACAGGCCGGCGAGGAAGCCCGCCTCAAGTACCGCTATCTCGATCTGCGACGCGAAGGCCCGGGCAACGCAATCCGGTTGCGCTCCAAGGTGAATTCGGCGGCGCGTGAGGTGCTGGCGCGCCACGACTTCGTCGAGATCGAGACGCCGACGATGACGCGGTCGACGCCGGAGGGGGCGCGTGACTTCCTGGTGCCCGCCCGGCTGCAGCCCGGATCGTTCTACGCGCTGCCGCAGAGCCCGCAGCTGTTCAAGCAGCTGCTGATGGTGGCCGGTATGGAGCGGTACTACCAGATCGCGCGGTGCTACCGCGACGAGGATTTCCGCGCCGACCGGCAGCCGGAGTTCACCCAGCTCGACATGGAGATGAGCTTCGTGGACACCGAGGACGTCATCGCGATCTCCGAGGAGATCGTCACGGCGCTGTGGGCACTGATCGGCTACCAGGTGCCCACGCCGCTGCCGCGGATCACCTATGCCGAGGCGATGCGCCGCTACGGCACCGACAAGCCCGACCTGCGGTTCGGCCTGGAACTCGTCGAGCTGACCGACTACTTCAAGGACACCCCGTTCCGGGTGTTCCAGGCGCCCTACGTCGGCGCCGTCGTGATGCCGGGTGGGGCGTCGCAGCCGCGGCGCACGCTGGATGCCTGGCAGGAATGGGCCAAACAGCGCGGCCACCGCGGGCTGGCCTACGTGCTGGTCAACGACGACGGCACGCTGGGCGGCCCGGTGGCCAAGAACCTCTCCGACGCCGAACGCGACGGGCTCGCTGCCGCGGTCGGCGCGTCACCGGGTGACTGCGTGTTCTTCTCGGCAGGCCCGGCCAAGACCTCGCGGGCGCTGCTCGGGGCGGCCCGCGCCGAGATCGCCAAGCGGCTGGACATGATCGACGAAGGCGCCTGGGCGTTCGTCTGGGTGGTCGACTTTCCGATGTTCGAGCCGGTGGACGAGGCGACCGCGCACGGCGACGTCGCGGTCGGATCCGGTGCGTGGACGGCGGTGCACCATGCGTTCACCGCGCCCAAGCCCGAATTCGAGGACCGCCTCGACACCGACCCCGGCAGTGTCCTGGCCGACGCCTACGACCTGGTCTGCAACGGCAACGAGATCGGCGGCGGGTCGATTCGTATCCACCGCCGCGACGTCCAGGAGCGCGCCTTCAAAGCGATGGGCATCAGCGCCGACGAAGCGCAGGAGAAGTTCGGATTTCTGTTGGAGGCGTTCATGTTTGGCGCACCGCCCCACGGCGGTATCGCGTTCGGCTGGGACCGGATCACGGCGCTGCTGGCGGGCACCGACTCGATCCGGGAAGTGATCGCGTTCCCCAAGTCCGGCGGCGGGGTCGACCCGCTGACCGGTGCACCCGCGCCGATCACCGCGCAGCAGCGCAAGGAATCCGGTATCGACGCCAAACCGCGCAAGGACAGCGACTGACCCTGCGTGGCGGTTTGGACAGGAGCGCTCAAGGCCTCGAATCGAGCCGAAGCAGTGTTCCGCTACATGCGGATCACCGCAGTGCACGGAGCACCGCCGGTAGCATCGCGACGCTAGCTACCAAGACCTCCGTGGGTTGGCTGTGCTGCACAGCGAATCGGCGTCGGACCCGGCGCAACTGACGCTACGATCCCCGCGTGACAGGTGCGCCGTCGACGCCATCGACAGGCAAGACAGGAGTGCGGCGACGAGTCACCGTAGTGACGACGGTGGTGGCGGTGCTGGCGGTATACGTCGGCTCCTTGTTCGGATACGCCTTGCTGGAGCCCGAGCATCGCCATTTCGAGTTCTCCGAGCCGTCGGTCACCGGCGAAACCGTCGTCATCATCCGCTTGCGGCAGATGGACGCGATTCAGAACCGGCTGGCGGTCGACGTCCTCGTGCACCCCGGCCCGGAGCTGCGGGAGAACGAGCCCGAGGACTTCACTGTTCGCTTGAGCTCATGGACCAGCTCCGGCGAGTTGATCTATGTGCACGGCGGCCTGTCCGTCAGTGAGACGGCCACCCAATTGGTCGCGGTTGGTGACCCCGATGACTGGCCGTTCGACCGGTTCACCACCGACACCATCGGTGTTCAGGCGTTCCTGGGACCGGATCAACGTCCTGTCCCGGCGGGCGTCGTCGCCGCCGGCCAGATCAACGGGTGGGACTTCCGCACCGAGAAGGGCACCATCGACTCGGGGCCGGATCCGGTGCCGACCGTGCGTTTCACGATGGAACGCACCCGAAGTGCACTCGCGTTCGACCTCGGCGTCCTGCTGGTGCTGCTCGCACTGCCGGCGGCGGCGCTGTTCGTGGCGATCGAGACCGTGCTGGGTCGACGAAAGTTCTTGCCTCCGTTGACCACCTGGTTCGCGGCGATGTTGTTTGCGGTAGTGCCGCTTCGGAACCTGCTGCCGGGTGCACCCCCGGCGGGCGCCTGGATCGATCTGGCCGTCGTCTTGTGGGTGCTCGTCGCGCTCGCGCTGGCGATGGTGCTGTATGTCGTCGCGTGGTTCCGGCAGCGGGACTGATCAGCGCGGCCAATCGCATCCGGTGAGTTCGACCGACGCGTCCCACAATCGGCGGGCCATCGCCGGATCGGTCGCCTTCGGCCGCAACCGGGTCACCTTGGGCCGGCCGAACTGGTTGAACCGCGGCGCCAGATAGGTGCCGCTGGGCAGGTCGGTCGTCACCGCCTGCAGGGTGGCGCGGGCGCCCTGCGCGGGCGTGTGCAACAACCGCCGCATCCGTCGATGCTCACTCATGCCCATCGATCGGGTGATGTCGGTGTCGGTGGCGCCGGGATCGGTGGCGTACGCTCGCACCCCGCGCGCGGCCAACTGCGCGACGAACAGCAGGTTGGCCAACTTGGATTCACCGTACGCGCTCCATTTCGAGTACTTGCGGTGATGCCAGTTGAGGTCGTCGAGGTGCAGTTTGCAGAACAGGTATGTGGCGCTGGTGACCGATATCACCCGGTCGGTGATCCTGTCGCCGAGCAGACACGTCAGCGCGAAGTGCCCGAGATGGTTGGTGCCGAAATGGGCCTCGAAACCGTCGGCGGTGCGGGTCAGGGGCAGCCCCATCACACCCGCGTTGTTTACCAGCACGTCAACGCTTTTCACCGAGTCGGCGAATGCCCGCACACTGGCCAGATCGGCCAGGTCGAGGTGGCGCACTTCGACGTCGCCGGCCATTTCGGCGGCGGCCTGTTCACCTTTGGCCACCGTCCGGCACGCGATGACGACGCTGTGTCCCTGCGCGGCCAGCGCCGCCGCCGTTGCCTTGCCGACTCCGCTGTTGGCGCCGGTGACGATCACCTGCATGCGCTCATTATGGGGGCTGGGGAATAACGCCCCGGGATCGCGCGCTCAACACCTCGTGAGTGAGATCAGTGATTTCAAGACGTTCAACGCGAACGTCGTCGACGAGTTCCGTGAGAACGACGGCAAGGTCGGCGGTCCGTTCGAGGGCGCGACGCTGCTGTTGCTGACGACGACCGGCGCCAAATCGGGCCTGCCGCGCATGTCGCCGCTGGCGTACTTCGACATCGACGACAAGATGCTCGTCATCGGGTCCTACGCCGGAGCCGACATCGACCCGGCCTGGGTGCACAACCTGCGGGCCAACCCGCACGCGCATGTCGAGGTCGCTACCACGGCCTACGACGTGGTCGCACGCGAGCTGCCCCGCACCGAGCGCGACGAGCTCTATCCGAAGGTCGTCGAGCGCGCACCGGTATTCGCGGAGTACCAGGCCAAGACGAGCCGGGTCATCCCGATCTTCGAGCTGCGGAAAACCACTTAGGTCGTCAACGAGTGTGCGATCTCATACGCCGCGACCGGCGCGTCGCGTACGAAACCGCACACTCGGAGGACGAAGCGGCTAGAGCCGCTCGATAATCGTGGCGTTGGCCATGCCGCCGCCCTCACACATCGTCTGCAGACCGAAGCGTCCGCCGCGCTGCTCGAGAGCGTTCACCAGTGTCGTCATGATCCTTGCCCCGCTGGCCCCCAGTGGATGCCCGATCGCGATCGCGCCGCCGTTGACGTTCGTCTTCGACAGATCGGCACCGACATCGTGTGCCCACGCCAGAACGACGGGCGCGAAGGCCTCGTTGACCTCGAACAGGTCGATGTCGGCCAAGGTCAAACCAGCGCGCTGCAACACCTTTTCGGTCGCGGGGATGACGCCGGTCAGCATGTAGAGCGGATCGGAGCCCACGACGGTCATCGAGTGGATGCGGGCGAGCGGGCGCAGGCCCAGTCGCGCAGCCACTTCGCTGGTGGTGACCAGCACCGCCGCGCTGCCATCGGACAGCGGCGACGAGTTACCCGGGGTGATCTCCCAGCGGATCTGCGGGAACCGCTCCTCATAGGCCGTGTTGTAGAACGCCGGCTGCAACGCGGCCAGCGTGTCCACCGTCGTCCCCGGACGGATGATCTCGTCGGTGCCCAGACCGGCGACCGGCACCAACTCGTTGTCGAAGCGGCCCTCTTTGGTTGCCGCCGCTGCCTTTTCATGGCTGCCCGCGGAGAACTCGTCGAGCTGCTGGCGGGACAAGTTCCACTTGGCGGCGATGAGCTCAGCGCTGATACCCTGCGGCACAAGGCCTTCGGGGTAGCGCCGGGCCATCGCGCCGAACGGGTCACTGCCCGGTAGCACGCTGGAGCCCATCGGCGCCCGCGACATCGACTCGACGCCCGCGGCGACCACGATGTCGTACGCACCGGAGATCACACCCTGGGCGGCGAAGTGGATGGCCTGCTGGCTGCTGCCGCACTGCCGGTCGATGGTGGAGCCGGGCACGGTCTCCGGGAAGCCGGCGGCCAGCACGGCGTTGCGGGCGATGTTGACCGCCTGGTCGCCGGCCTGGGTGACGGCGCCCGCGATGACGTCATCGACCTGCGCCGGGTCTATTCCGGTGCGCGTGACGAGTTCGGTGAGGCTGTGGGCGAGGAGGTCGACGGGCAGCACGTCGTGCAGTGCTCCGCTGGCCTTGCCCTTTCCGACCGGCGTACGTACCGCGCCGACGATGACCGCGTCGCGGCCTGCATATCCCGCCATGGTTGTCTCCTCTGCTCCAACGCTGAGTGTTGTGTTCTATACCCAGCTATACCACCTGGGTATAGGAACAACAACCCAGGGGTATGGTGAATTCCATGACGGTGCTGGAGGGGCGACTGGCCGACCGGGACAGCTGGTCGGCAGTGGGTGAGTGTCCGATCGAGAAGACGATGACACTGCTCGGAACGAAATCGGCGATGCTCATCATGCGTGAGGCCTATTACGGCACCACCCGGTTCGACGACTTCTGCCGGCGCGTCGGTATCACCAAGGCCGCCGCCGCCGCACGGTTGAACGACCTCGTCGAAGCGGGCCTGCTGGTCCGGCAGCCCTATCAGGAACCCGGGCAGCGCAGCCGCGACGAGTACGTGCTCACCGACGCCGGCCGCGAGTTCATGCCGGTGGTGTGGGCGATGTTCGAGTGGGGACGACGGCATCTGCCCAACCGCACCCCGCTGCGCCTCGCGCACAAGGGCTGCGGCGCCGAAGCGACCGTCGAGATCCGCTGCGCCGTCGGGCACCGGGTGCCACCCGACGAGCTTTCCGTCCGGATCGGCAAGCGGCGGACGTAACGCCGCGGCGAGTGTGCGGTCTCATCCGCTGCCACCGGCGTGTCGCGGACGACACCGCACGGTCGGCAGGCGTCGATGAACCTACGATCACCCGGTGGCCGATCGCTATGGTTCCGACGTCCTTGCCAACAACCCGCACCAGCGCAGGGTCCGCTCCACCGAGCACCCGGTGGAGCTGGGTCTGGTGGTCGAGGACGCCCGGACCGGATACGTCGGCGCGGTGGTCCGGATCGAGTACGGCCGAATGGAACTCGAGGATCGGCGCGGACGCCGGAAGCCGTTTCCGATCGGGCCCGGATACCTCATCGACGGGCGGCCCGTCATCCTCACCGAACCCAAACGGGCCGCGCCGAAAGCCACCCGCACGGCGTCGGGTTCGGTGGCCGTGCCTGACGCGCGGGCCAAGGTGGCACGGGCCAGCCGGATCTACGTCGAAGGCCGCCACGATGCCGAACTCGTCGAGCAGGTGTGGGGCGATGACCTGCGCGTCGAGGGCGTCGTCGTCGAACACCTCGGTGGCGTCGACGATCTCGCCGCGATCGTGCAGGATTTCGGGCCGGCGCCCCAGCGCCGCCTCGGGGTGCTCGTCGACCATCTGGTCGCCGGGTCCAAGGAGGCCCGCATCGCCAGCCAGATCGAGCAGGCCGTCCGCCGCGGCCCCGGCGGGGAGCACACGCTGGTCGTCGGGCACCCGTTCATCGACATCTGGCAGGCTGTCAAACCGGCCCGGCTGGGCGTCTCGACGTGGCCGGTGATCCCGAAGGGCGTCGACTGGAAGCGGGGCGTGTGCCGGGCGCTGGGATGGCCGCACACCGAGCAAGCCGATATCGCCAGGGCCTGGCAGCGCATCCGGGGTCGGGTGCGCGACTGGAACGACCTGGAGCCCGCGCTCATCGGGCGTGTCGAGGAGCTGATCGACTTCGTGACCGCGCCGTCGGGTTCGTGACGGCCCGGCCGTCGCAGCGGCGTGGTAAGCAGGGATCGTGTCCGAGGGTCTGTTCGATGTCCCCGGTGAGCCGAGCGTAACCGCGGGCGGCCCCGTCGGCGCGTCCACGCCGTTGGCGGTGCGCATGCGGCCGGCCACCCTCGACGAGGTGGTCGGGCAGGACCATCTGCTGCAATCGGGTTCGCCGCTGCGCCGGCTCGCCGAGGGTTCCGGCGCCGCCTCGGTGATCCTCTACGGCCCGCCGGGCACCGGGAAGACGACGCTGGCCGCGCTGATCTCGGGCGCCACCGGCCGCCGGTTCGAGGCGTTGTCGGCGTTGTCGTCGGGGGTCAAAGAGGTCCGCGCGGTGATCGACGTCGCGCGGCGCGCGGCGGCCCACGGCGAGCAGACCGTGCTGTTCATCGACGAGGTGCACCGGTTCTCCAAGACGCAGCAGGACGCGTTGTTGTCCGCGGTGGAGAACCGCGTCGTGCTGCTGGTCGCGGCCACCACCGAGAACCCGTCGTTCTCCGTGGTCGCGCCGCTGTTGTCACGGTCGCTGATCCTGCAGTTGCAGCCGTTGGACACCGAGGCCGTGCGCACCGTGGTGCGCCGCGCGATCGCCGACCCGCGCGGGCTCGGCGGCAAGGTCGCAGTCACCGACGAGGCTGTGGACCTCCTGGTGCAACTGTCGGCCGGTGACGCCCGACGCGCGTTGACCGCGCTGGAGGTCGCGTCGGAAACGGGGGAGGAGGTGACCGTCGAGACCATTGAGCAGTCGCTGGACCAGGCCGCGGTGCGCTACGACCGTGACGGCGACCAGCACTACGACGTGGTCAGCGCGTTCATCAAATCGGTCCGCGGCTCCGACGTCGACGCGGCACTGCACTATCTGGCCCGGATGCTGGTCGCCGGTGAGGACCCGCGGTTCGTGGCGCGACGGTTGATGATCCTGGCCAGCGAGGACATCGGCATGGCGGATCCCACGGCGCTGCAGACCGCGGTCGCCGCCGCGCAGACCGTGCAGTTGATCGGCATGCCGGAGGCGCAGCTGACACTGGCGCACGCCACCGTCCATCTGGCGACGGCACCGAAATCCAACGCGGTCACCACGGCACTGGGTGCGGCGATGAGCGACGTCCGCGCGGGTAAGGCCGGGCAGGTGCCCACCCATCTGCGCGACGGGCACTACTCGGGCGCCGAGAAACTGGGCAATGCGATCGGCTACAAGTACAGCCACGATGACCCCGACGGCGTTGTGGCCCAACAGTATCCGCCCGATGAGCTGGTGGGTGTCGACTATTACCGGCCGACCACCCACGGTGCCGAACGCGAGATCTCCGGGCGCCTGGACAAGCTGCGCGCGATCATCCGCCGTCGACGCTGAGGTCTGCGGCCCGGGCCCCGAGCCGTGGTCGACGTTTTGGCGCGTTTTACTCGCACTTTTCGCCCGTTTGTCCGTTTCGACGAGGAGGGGTTGCCGCCGGGGCGGCGCGGTGATCGGGGGACACGCTGGGGGGACGCGCTCAACCGATCCGCCGACCCCGGCGGCAACGTTGGTACCCGACCCTCGGTTACCGCAGCATGCCGCGGCGCGTGCCCATCACACCGGTGCGCCTGCGACCCATCAGTGCGGCCACCAGCGCGACACCGATCGCGGCGACGATCACCTGGACGAGCAGTTCCAGCCAGTCGATGCCGCTGGTCGAGGTCGGGATGCCGATGGCCCTGGCGATCGCGGTGCCGATGAAGGCCGCCACGATGCCGACCAGGATCGTCACGAGAAAGCCGATCGGCTGCCGGCCAGGCAGTACCAGGCGGCCGAGCACACCAACCACGATGCCGATGAGAATTGCAGTGATAACGCCGGTGATCGTCATATTTTCCTCCAGTGTCGGGCGATGGACGTGGCCTACCCCACGCCGCGGCCGAATAAACGCCCGCGTCAATGTGGCGGCGGGCTCGTAGGCTCGAGAACGTGGACTCCGACGTGCTCACCATCGACACCACACGTGACCGCATCGTCGACCTCACCGACGCGGTGCGCGACTTCTGCGGTCACCGCGGTGACGGCCTGTGCAACGTGTTCGTGCCGCACGCCACCGCCGGGCTGGCGATCATCGAGACCGGGTCGGGCTCCGACGACGACCTCGTCGACACGCTGGAGCGGTTGCTGCCGCGCGACGACCGCTACCGCCACGCGCACGGCTCGCCCGGCCACGGCGCCGACCACGTGCTGCCGGCGTTGGTGTCGCCGTCGGTGACACTGCCGGTGCAGCGCGGCGAGCCGCTCCTCGGAACATGGCAGAGCGTCGTGCTCGTCGACCTGAACCGGGACAACCCGCGGCGCTCGGTGCGGTTGAGCTTCATCACGTCCTGAGCCGGCACTCGCAGCCTCGCCGGTGCGTTGACCTTTCAGGACCTCCAACCGCGACCGGTACTGTAGTGCGGTCGAATAGTCCCAGGTACCTGCAAGACCACACACAACGGCGAGGACAGTAGCAACGTGCAGACACACGAGATCAGGAAGCGTTTCCTCGATCATTTCGTGAAGGCGGGCCACGTCGAGGTGCCCAGCGCCTCGGTGATCCTCGACGACCCCAACCTGCTGTTCGTCAACGCCGGAATGGTGCAGTTCGTCCCCTATTTCCTCGGCCAACGCACCCCGCCGTGGAAACGGGCCGTAAGCGTGCAGAAATGCATCCGCACGCCCGACATCGACGAGGTCGGCGTCACCACCCGACACAACACCTTCTTCCAGATGGCGGGCAACTTCTCGTTCGGCGACTACTTCAAGAAGGGCGCCATCGAATTCGCCTGGACGCTGCTGACCAATCCGGTCGAGCAGGGCGGCTACGGTTTCGACCCCGAGCGGCTGTGGGCCACCGTCTACATCGACGACGACGAGGCGATCTCGCTGTGGCAGGAGGTCGCCGGCCTGCCCGCCGAGCGGATCCAGCGTCGCGGGATGGCCGACAACTACTGGTCGATGGGCATCCCCGGGCCGTGCGGACCGTCCTCGGAGATCTACTACGACCGCGGCCCCGAGTACGGCGTCGAGGGTGGTCCGGAGGCCAACGAGGACCGCTACATCGAGATCTGGAATCTCGTGTTCATGCAGAACGAGCGCGGCGAGGGCACCTCCAAGGAGGATTTCGAGATCCTCGGCCCGCTGCCGCGTAAGAACATCGACACCGGCATGGGCGTGGAACGGGTGGCCTGTCTGCTGCAGGGTGTCGACAACGTCTACGAGACCGACCTGCTGCGTCCGGTCATCGACGCGGTGGCCAGGGTCTCCTCGATCCCATACGGAAACCACGGCACACATGCCAGCGACGTGCGGTACCGGATCATCGCCGACCACAGCCGCACCGCGGCCATCATCATCGGCGACGGCGTCAGCCCAGGCAACGACGGCCGCGGCTACGTGCTGCGGCGGCTGCTGCGCCGCATCATCCGCTCGGCCAAGCTGCTGGGGATCGACGACCCGATCATCGGCGACCTGATGGCCACGGTGCGCGACGCGATGGGCCCGTCGTACCCGGAGCTGGTCAACGACTTCGACCGGATCCAGCGCATCGCGGTGGCCGAGGAGACCGCGTTCAACCGCACGCTGGCCTCGGGGTCGCGGCTGTTCGAGGAGGCCGCCGGCGCGACGAAGGCCGCGGGGACCACCGTGCTGTCCGGTGCGGACGCGTTCACGTTGCACGACACCTACGGCTTCCCGCTCGAGCTGACCCTGGAGATGGCCGCCGAGGCCGACCTGTCCGTCGACGAGGAGGGCTTCCGCACCCTGATGGCCGAACAGCGCGCCCGCGCCAAGGCCGACGCGGCGGCGCGCAAACAGGCCCACACCGACCTGTCGGCCTACCGCGACCTGGTCGACACCGGGCCCACCGAGTTCACCGGCTTCGACGAGTTGGTCTCTGAGGCAACGATTCTGGGGATCTTCGTCGACGGTCGACGGGTCCCGGTCGTGAACCACGAAACGTCGGCGGGGTCCGAGCACGTCGAGCTGATCCTGGACCGCACCCCGTTCTACGCCGAGTCGGGCGGGCAGATCGCCGACGAGGGCACCATCTCGGGCGCCGGCGCATCGGCCTCGGCCAAGGCCGCCGTCGCCGACGTGCAGAAGATCGCCAAAACCCTGTGGGCGCACCGGGTGAACGTCGAATCGGGCGAGTTCGTCGAGGGTGACACCGTCGTCGCCGCGGTCGATCCACGGTGGCGCCACGGCGCCACCCAGGGCCATTCGGGCACCCACATGGTGCATGCGGCGCTGCGGGAAGTGTTGGGTCCCAACGCGGTTCAGGCCGGCTCCTTGAACCGTCCCGGCTATCTGCGTTTCGACTTCAACTGGCAGGGTGCGCTGTCGGAGGATCAGCGCACCCAGATCGAAGAAGTGACCAACCAGGCCGTCGAGGCCGACTTCGAGGTGCACTCGTTCACCACCGAGTTGGAGAAGGCCAAGGCGATGGGCGCGATGGCGTTGTTCGGGGAGGCCTACCCCGAAGAGGTCCGCGTCGTGGAGATCGGCGGGCCCTTCTCGCTCGAACTGTGCGGCGGCACGCACGTGCGCAGATCCGCGCAGATCGGTCCGGTGACGATTCTGGGTGAGTCGTCGGTGGGATCGGGCGTGCGCCGGGTGGAGGCCTACGTCGGCCTGGACTCGTTCCGCCATCTGGCCAAGGAGCGCGCGCTGATGGCGGGTCTGGCGTCGACGCTGAAGGTGCCCTCCGACGAAGTGCCCGCGCGGGTGGCCAACCTGGTGGAGCGCCTGCGCGCAGCCGAAAAGGAACTCGACCGGATGCGACTGGCCAACGCCAAGGCCGCGGCGGCCAATGCGGCCGCGGGCGCAGAACTTATCGGTAAGGTCCGAGTCGTGGCGCAACGGATGGCCGGCGGGATGTCGGCCGCTGATCTGCGCACTCTGGTCGGTGACATCCGCGGCAAGCTGGGCAGTGACCCGGCCGTCGTCGCGTTGATCGCTGAGGGCGACAACGACACCGTTCCGTTCGTGGTGGCGGTCAACCAGGCGGCGCAAGACCTGGGCCTGCGGGCCAACGACCTGGTGAAGCAATTGGCAGCGCCGGTGAACGGCCGTGGGGGCGGCAAACCGGATCTGGCGCAGGGTTCTGGCAAGGGGGCGGCGGGTATCGACGCGGCATTGGCCGCGCTGCGCGCAGAAATCGGCCGGAGTTGACCTGTGGCCCAAATCGACCGCCTGCCCGATCGACCCGGACGCGCCCTCGACCCTCCGGATCCCGGCCGGGGCCGACGGCTCGGTGTCGACGTGGGCACCGTGCGGATCGGGGTGGCGGCCAGCGACCCGGACGGCGTCCTCGCCACCCCGCTGGAGACCGTCCGGCGCGACCGCACCGACCGCCACATCCGCCGACTCGTCACACTGGTCGACGAACTCGGCGTGGTCGAGGTGGTGGTGGGGCTGCCCCGTACGCTCGCCGACCGGGCCGGCGCGTCGGCTCACGACGCGGCCGCCGTCGCCGACGCACTGACCCGTCGGATCGCGCCGGTCCCGGTGCGGTTGGCCGACGAACGGTTCACCACAGTCGTTGCGCAGCGGTCGCTGCGTGAAGCCGGGGTTCGCGCCAAGGGGCAGCGGTCGGTGATCGACCAGGCGGCCGCGGTGGGGATTCTGCAGAACTGGTTGGATCAGCGCCGCACCGCGATGGCCGGGCACGGAGAGGTTGGGGATGACTAACCAATGGGGCCGCGGCCGCGCAGAGCCGGTCGCGGTCGGTCCGCCCAGGCACCGGATGACGCGCGCCGAGCGGATCCGCGAGGCGCGCCGCAGGCGCAAGCGTCGGGTCGTCGGCGGCTTGACGCTGGGCACCTTGATCGTGATCGCCGTCGCGGCGGTGTTCCTGGGCTCCAAGCTGTGGCACACGTTGTTCGGCACCGGCAACGACTACGCCGGAGAGGGCCTCAACGATGTGGTGATCCAGGTCCACGACGGTGACTCCACCACCGCGATCGGGCAGACGCTGCAGGAGCATCATGTGGTCGCGACCGTCGCGGCGTTCGTCAACGCTGCGGAGGGCAACGCGGCCATCTCGGCGATCCAGCCCGGCTTCTACAAGGTTCGCACCGAGATACCGGCAGCCAATGCCGTTGAGCGCCTTGCTAATCCGCAGAACCGGGTGGGTAAGCTGGTGATCCCCGAGGGCCGTCAACTCGACGATGTCCGCGACGTCAAGACCAACGCCGTCACCGACGGCATACTTTCGCTCATCTCGCACGCCACCTGCGTGAACCTCGACGGTCAGAACCGGTGCGTCGCGGCCGAGGATCTCAAGAGCATCGCGGGCACCGCCGCCCCCGCAGCGCTGTCGGTGCCGGATTGGGCCACCGACGCCGTCGCGGCCCTGGGTCATGACCACCGTCGGCTGGAGGGGCTGATCGCCCCCGGTATGTGGAACATCGACCCGTCGGCGTCACCGGAACAGATTCTGTCGAAGCTGATTTCGGCGAGCGCCACCCAATACGCCAACGGCGGGCTGCTCGACACCGCGCGGGCGATGAACATGTCGCCGTATCAGGTCCTCACGGTGGGGTCGCTGGTGCAGCGCGAAGCCACGCCCGAGGACTTCGGGAAGGTGGCCCGGGTCATCTACAACCGGCTGGCCGAGAACCGCACGTTGGAGTTCGACTCCACGGTCAACTATCCGCTGGACCGCATCGAGGTGGCCACCACCGACGCCGACCGCGCCCAGCACACCGACTGGAACACCTATGTGCGGCCCGGTCTTCCGGCCACCCCGATCTGTTCACCGGGACAGCCGGCGCTGACCGCGGCCGAACAGCCCGAGCCGGGGGACTGGTTGTATTTCGTGACCATCGACATGCAGGGCACCACCTTGTTCACCCGCGACTACGAGCAGCACTTGGCCAATATCAAGCTGGCCATGGGTAACGGCGTCCTCGATTCGGCCCGGTAAGCGATTTGTGCACGTTTGGGAGCGCTCAGCGCAACAAAACGCGCACAAATCGCCGCGCCGCGGTGCTGGGGTCGCCGATCAGCCACTCGCGCTCACCGCAACTGCACCTGGCCGCCTACCGTGCACTGGGGCTCGACGGCTGGACCTATGAACGCATCGAGTGCACCGCAGCGCAACTACCGTCGCTGGTCGGCGGTTTCGGCCCGGAATGGGTCGGCGTCTCGGTGACGATGCCCGGCAAGTTCGCGGCGTTGCGCTTCGCCGACGAACGCACCCAGCGCGCCGAACTGGTCGGCTCGGCCAACACCCTGGTGCGCACCTCGACCGGCTGGCGCGCCGACAACACCGACATCGACGGGGTGGCCGGCGCCCTGGGGCAGGCGTCGGGACGGGCGGCGGTGCTGGGCTCGGGCGGCACCGCACCCGCCGTCGTCGCCGGGCTCGTCCAACTCGGGGTGCGCGACATCACGGTCGTCGCGCGCAACCCCGACAAGGCACGGCCCCTGGTCGAGTTGGGCGGCCGGTTGGGCGCCGACACCCGCTGGACCGCGCTGGGCACGCCGCTGGCCGGCGTCGACGTCATGGTCAACACGATTCCGGCCGACGTCGCCGCGGGGTACGCGGACTCGGTAGCGGGGGTACCCGTGCTGCTCGACGCGATCTACGATCCCTGGCCGACGCCGCTGGCCGCGGCGGTCTCCGCAGCGGGTGGCCGGGTCATCAGCGGTCTGGAGATGCTGCTGCATCAGGCGTTCGCACAGGTCGAACAGTTCACCGGGATGCCCGCACCCAAAGAAGCGATGAGGGCCGCGCTCAGCCGCAGTTAGCCTTCGAAAGTGGGGGCAGTGGCCTGCGTAGCCGTGCTGGGGTGGCTGGCGGCGCTGAGCGTTTTCGACATCACCCAACGCCGGCTGCCGAACTGGCTGACCGTGCCGGGCGCGACGGTGATCCTCGCGGGTGCGACGGTAGCCGGGCACGGGGTGCCTGCGGCGGTGGGTGCCGTCGCGCTGTTCGCCACGTACCTGGCGGTGCATGTGCTGGCGCCGACGGCGATGGGCGCTGGCGATGTGAAGCTCGCGGCCGGCATCGGTGCGCTGACGGGGGCGTTTGGCGTTGACGTCTGGCTGCTGGCCACGCTGGCCGCCCCCCTCATCACGGCCGGGTCAGCGCTGTTCACCGTGGTGCGACGAGGCGAATCCACTGTGCCGCACGGATCTTCGATGTGTCTGGCCGCCGCTGTGGCCGCATCGCTGGCGGTCCTCTAGGCGTAGTTTACCTACCCGTGGTACGTTAATACCTACCCAAAGTATGCAACTCTTGAAAGGGACCCCGTGACCCCAGGCCTGGATCTGAATGCCATATCCGAGCGCTACTTCGCCGCATGGGCCGCACGCGATGTCGACGCCATCGCCGCCTTGCACACCGCCGACACCCGGTTCTGCACCCACGCGGGCAGCGACCCGGTAATCGGGCGCGCCGACGTGAAGGCGGCCTTCGCCGGCATCTTCGAGCAGTTCCCGCAGTTTTCGTTCGAGGTCTACCGCGTGCTGTACGGCGCGGACCATTGGGTGCTGGACTGGGCGCTGATCTCCGGCGACGTCCGGTTCGACTGCCTCGACGTCGTCAACGTCTCACCCGATGGGCTGGTCGCCCGCAAGGACACGTTCATCGACGCATCGCAACTGCAGACCGCGCTGGGGAAGACGGCATGACCGCCACCGCACCGGTCGACCAGCTGCCGATGCTGACCGCACTGCCGGTGGAACACCTTTTCGACATGGCGGTCGACCTTCAACCGGCACAGCCGATCCCGACGCCGACCGGCACCCGGCTGACCTTCGTCACCACCGGCGGCGTCATCGACGGTCCTCGGCTGCGCGGGCAGATCCTGCCAGGTGGAGGCGACTGGCTGCTGGCCGGCAGCGACGGGGTGGGCCGCGTGGATGTGCGTGCGACGCTGCGCAGCCATGACGGCGCCCTGATCCACTACGAGGCGCGCGGCATCATCAAGATCCCCGCGGACGGTATGGATCGGCTGGCCGCGGGCGAGGTGCTCGCGTTCGACGACACCTACGTGCGGACCACGCCGAGTTTCGAGACCGCCGACGAACGCTACGCGTGGCTCAGCGAGGTGGTGGCCGTCGGCTACAACATCTTGTCGCCCAACCACATCGACTACCGCGTCTACCGGGTGATGTGACCAACATGGCTGATCACGAACGGCTTGCCCGGCAATCGAATCGGGTGGTGCGTCGGTGGCCACGCGCGCAGCGACGAATGTCGCGGATTCACGCCAGGCTCTACCGCGCCAGCGGCGGGCGCTTCGCGCCCCGTTGGTTCGCGGGCGCCCCGGTGATGGTGCTCGAGACCGTCGGCCGGCGCAGCGGTGAAAAACGCAGCGCGCCAGTGCTTTATCTGCGTGACGGCGACGCCCTTGTGGTGATGGCGGCCAACGCGGGATCCGCCAGGACGCCCGCATGGTGGCTGAACCTCAAGGCGGCAGGCAGCGGCGAGGCGGTCGTCGGCCGGCAGCGCATCCCGGTCCGGCCGCGTGAACTCGCCGGCGCCGAGCGTGACCGGCTGCTGCGCCAGTTCGTCGAGATGTACCCGCAGGCCGAGCACTATCCGCGGTTCACCGAACGGCCGTTACCGCTGATCGCCTTGGAACCGACGATGGGGTGACCTACCGGTATCGTCAGGCTGTGGCGACGAACGTGGCGAGACGCACCCAGGCGCAGCGCACCGAGGCGACCACGACCGCGCTGCTGGACGCGGCACGCGCCCTGTTCGCCCGCGACGGCTACGACGCGACATCCCTTGATGCGGTCGCCGCACGCGCCGAGGTGACCAAGGGCGCGGTGTATCACCACTTCCGGGGCAAGCGGCAGTTATTCGAGGCCGTGTTCGCCCGCGAGGTGGAAAAGATGATGACGCCGCTGGCCGCTGCCTACACCCGCAAGAAGGATCCGTGGGACGCGTTCGCGGCCGCATGCCGCGCGTTTCTCGACGAATGCCTGGATCCCGAACTGCAGCGGATCATGCTGCTGGACGCCACCGCGGCGATCGGCTGGGAGCAGGTGCGGCGCCTGGAAGCCCCGCTGCTGCAGATGATGGAACGCGGCATCGGCGGGGCGATCGACGCCGGCCGGATCGCGCGACGCCCCACCGCTCCGCTGGCCCACTTCCTCTACGGCGCACTGTGCGAGACCGCGATGATCGTCGCGCGCGCCGACGACCAGAAGGCCGCCCATCGCCAGGCCCTCGCCGAGATCGGCCGCGTGCTCGACGCGCTGGCGATCTAGTGGCAGGGGAACCCGAGCAGGTGCCGTGCGTCGTGGACGAATTCGTGGATCACGGTGCCGGACCCGAACACTGACGTCGCTCCCTGATCGAGCCCGACGAAGTACAGCACCAACAGCGCGAGGAACGTCGTCCCGGTCAACCAGCCGACCGCGGCCAGGCCGGCGATATCGATCGACGTGTGCTCGGACGCGGTGATCTCAGCCATGGCCGTCACCGTTGGCCAGGACGGGTGCGGTCAGCAGCTGATGGTCGTCGATCACCTTTTCCAGCGCGGCGACCCAGTGGTCGTAGTACTCCCAGTCGCCCCGCTGGGCCTCGGGGGCGTTCTCCCACCTGCCGATCGTCTCGATGAGGCTCTGCTGAAACTCACTCCAGTCGAAGTGGCGAAACTCCGAGAGCGCCAACGCCAACCCGAACGCCCGGCGCTGCCACTCGTGATCGAACTGCGGTGCGGCCTGGTCGGTGGTGCAGGTCTCGTGCAGCATCACCCGGCCCCACCCGCCAGGCCGACGCCCATCATGGACTCCGTCGTCACCAACTGCATCAACTCCTCATCGGTGAAACTGTCAGTGCCCAGGGGGCGTTCGGGAATGACGAACCAACGCGAATGTCCGCTGCTGTCCCACACCTTGATCTTGGTGTCGGCGGGCAGGTCCACGCCGATCTCGCTGAGCACCTTGCGCGGCTCACGCGCCGCCCGCGACCGGAACACCGGGTCCTTGTACCAGTACGGCGGCAGGCCGAGCACCGGCCACGGGAAACACGAACACAGCGTGCAGATGACGAGGTTGTGCACACCGGGCGTGTTGGCGACGGCCTGCAGGTGTTCGCCCTCGGCGCCGGCCATGCCGTCGGGCAGGTCCAGTTCGGCGATCGCCGCGGGTGTGTCGACGACCACGCGGGCGGCGAAGACGGGATCCTTCCACGCCCTGACCACGATCTTGCGTCCGTTCAGCGGTGTCATCTCCGACTCGAAATAGGACAGCACCTTGTCGACAGTTTGGCCGGTGATCACCCCCTTGTCGATCAGAAGTGATTCCAGCGCAGCGACTTTGGCCGCGCTGGAGGATTCCCGGTCGTCGGGATAGTGGAACTGGCCGTTCATCGAGCTCCTTCCAGATATGCCTCGAACAGCTCGGCGTAGATCGTCAGCGGGCCGCCCTCGGCGCGTTCGCCGAACAGCTCATCGGGTTCGAAGGCGACGATGTAGATCGGCATCGGATCGCCGATCCCGTCGCCGGTGGGTACGAAATAGCCGTAGTCGCCCTCGAACACCCGCTCGATCGTGCCTTCGCGGGTCCGTAGGTAACCGGGCAGCCGGGTGTGCGCGGCCGCGGGCACGTTGGTGATCCGGACCCGGTCGCCGACGCTGAACTTCGGATGGGCGACGTCGCGGCGCGGGCTGTCGCCCTTGCGCAGGTAGTCGATCACCTGGTCGTCGATGGCCGGTTCCGGGTCCGGTGGCGGGGGCGCCTCGTGGGCAGCCAACTCCTGTTGCCGCGAACACAGTTCGTCCTCGGTGACGTAGCCCTGGTCGATGAAGAACTGCGTGATCCCGCCCAGCCACTTCTCGTAGTAGCGGAACTTGAAGTAGTCGAACGGGTTCATCGCCTCAGCGCCGGTGCGCAGGCTGGCCCAGGTCCATTCGTCCTTGAACGCGGTCGGCACCTCGTCGATCGGGTACTGGGGCAGCGCCGATCCGAGATGGTTGGACAGACCCATCATCGCGACGTGGATGCCGAAGATGCGCTTCTCCCACTCTTCGACGAACACCCGCTTCTCGAAGTTCAGCGGCTCCGGCAGACCCTCGAGCCCACCGAGATAGTGCTGCAGTTTCACGCCGGGCTGCCTTCCGCTGCGGGCTCACGGGTCAGCGCGCTGGCCACGTATTCCGACAGCAGCCCGAACGACGCGCCCAGCGCGCACGCCGTCGCGGCCACCAGCCCGGGGTGCGACAGCGACGTCACCGTGATGGTGCTGCCGGTGCCCGCCACCGTCGACACGGTGCTGGCGAACCCGACCACGACGGCCGGTGTCGCCGAGAACAGCGGCATCCGGGATGCGGCCACCATCACCGCGCTGCCCAGGCCCACGGCCAACGCCGTCGCCCACAGGCTCCCGCCCATCAACTCGGCGGCGTACAGGCTGGCCGAGGCGATCAGCACCCCGGCGAGGTTGCAGGACAGTGAGCGCACCCAGCCGGCGATCGCACCTCCGACGAAGAAGAACGACGCCCACGACAAGAAGACCACCCAGATCGGCACGGTGATGACCTCCGCGGTGACCGCCACCGCCAGTCCACCGAGGACGCCGATACTCAACGTCAATGCGGTTCGGGATTCCATGGGCAAAACTGTGATCCCGTCTCATTTCGCCTACGTGACACCCACGTTGCGATTTCGGCGCGCGGGCGCCCTCCCAGCGTCGGTAAACGCGCCGAAATCACATGAGAGAATGTCTGCGTGTTGCGATGGACCACTGCTGGTGAATCCCACGGCCGCGCGCTGGTGGCCGTCGTTGAAGGCATGGTTGCCGGGGTCGAGCTCACCACGGAGGACATCGCGGCCCAGCTGGCCCGCCGCCGGCTGGGTTACGGCCGCGGCGCCCGGATGAAGTTCGAGCAGGACCAGGTCACGATGCTGGCCGGGGTTCGGCACGGCGCCACGCTCGGCGGCCCGATCGCGATCCAGATCGGCAACACCGAGTGGCCGAAGTGGGAGACCGTGATGGCGGCCGACCCCGTCGACCCCGCCGAGCTGGAAGACTCCGCGCGCAACGCACCGCTGACCCGGCCGCGACCGGGGCACGCCGATTACGCGGGCATGCTCAAGTACGGCTTCGGCGACGCCCGCCCCGTCTTGGAACGCGCCAGCGCCCGGGAGACCGCCGCCCGCGTCGCCGCAGGCACGGTCGCCAAGAATTTCCTCAAACAGGCCCTCGGCGTCGACGTGCTTTCCCACATCATCTCCATCGGCGCGTCGGCGCCGTACGCCGGGCCGCCGCCGCAGATGTCGGATCTGGCCGCGATCGACGCCAGCCCGGTGCGCGCGTTTGCCGAGGGAGCTGAAAAAGCCATGATCGCCGAGATCGAGGCCGCCAAGAAGGACGGTGACACACTCGGCGGTGTCGTCGAGGTGGTGGCGCACGGCCTTCCGGTCGGTCTGGGCTCGTTCACCAGCGGTGACAGCCGGCTCGACAGCCAGTTGGCCGGCGCGGTGATGGGCATCCAGGCGATCAAGGGCGTGGAGATCGGCGACGGCTTCGAGACCGCGCGGCGCCGCGGCAGCGCCGCGCACGACGAGATCTATCCCGGCGCCGACGGCATCGTGCGCGCCACGAACCGGGCCGGCGGGCTGGAGGGTGGGATGACCAACGGCCAGCCGCTGCGGGTGCGCGCGGCGATGAAGCCGATCTCGACCGTGCCGCGTGCGCTGGCCACCGTCGACATGGCCACCGGCGACGAGGCCGTCGCGATCCATCAACGCTCGGACGTGTGCGCGGTGCCGGCCGCCGGGGTGGTCGTCGAGACCATGGTGGCCCTGGTGCTGGCGCGCGCGGCGCTGCAGAAGTTCGGCGGCGACTCGCTGACCGAGACGCGGGCCAACATCGACAACTACCTGCGCACGGTGCGCGAGCGCGAACCGTCCGCGCCGCCGGTGCAGGCGTCGGGCTGATGGCTCCCAAAGCGGTGTTGGTCGGCCTGCCCGGCTCGGGTAAGTCGACCATCGGGCGCCGGCTCGCCAAGGCGCTGGACCTGACGTTGCTCGACACCGACGTCGCGATCGAGGAGAAGACCGGCCGCACCATCGCCGACATCTTCGCCGCCGACGGCGAGAAGGAGTTCCGTCGCATCGAGGAAGAGGTCATCCGCGAGGCGCTGGTCTCCCACGACGGGGTGCTGTCGCTGGGCGGCGGCGCGGTCACCACCGCGGGGGTGCGCGACGCGCTGAAGGGTCACACCGTGATCTATCTGGAGATCAGCGCCGCCGAGGGGGTGCGCCGCACGGGCGGCAGCACCGTGCGGCCGCTGCTGGCCGGAGGTGACCGCAGCGAGAAGTACAAAGCGCTGATGACGCAACGTGTCCCGTTGTACCGGCGGGTGGCGACCATGCGGGTCAACACCAACCGGCGCAACGCGGGCGCGGTGGTGCGCCACATCGTGACCCGGCTGGAGAACCCCGAACCTGCAGAACCGCCGCGCAGACGGCGTCGCCCGCCGTGGCGGCGCGGACCGTCCTCGCTGACCGCCGAACCGAGCACCGCGGCGCCGCCGTCGCCCGCGACGCTCGCCGCTCGCAACCCGAAGGCCAACCGTGACTGAACCCGTGACCGTCGACGTACGCGTCGATCCGCCGTACCCGGTGATCATCGGCACCGGGCTGCTCAACGAACTCGAGCAGACGATGCAGGGCAGGCACAAGGTCGCCATCCTGCATCAGCCGGTGCTGGCGCAGACCGCAGAGGCGATCCGAAGCATGTTGGCCGACAAGGGAATCGACGCGCACCGCATCGAAATCCCCGATGCCGAAAAGGGTAAGGACCTGCCGGTCGTCGGGTTCATCTGGGAAGTGCTCGGCCGGATCGGGGTGGGCCGCAAAGACGCGATCATCAGCCTGGGCGGGGGAGCGGCCACCGACGTCGCCGGGTTCGCCGCGGCCACGTGGCTGCGCGGCATCGATATCGTGCACATCCCCACCACGCTGCTGGGCATGGTCGACGCCGCGGTCGGCGGTAAGACCGGCATCAACACCGACGCAGGCAAGAACCTGGTGGGCGCGTTCCACCAGCCCGCGGCCGTGCTCGTGGACCTGGCCACCCTGGAAACGTTGCCGCGCAACGAGTTGGTCGCGGGCATGGCCGAGATCGTCAAGGCCGGTTTCATCGCCGACCCGGTGATCCTCGACATGATCGAGGCCGATCCCGGGGCCGCGCTGGACCCCACGGGTGTGGTGCTGGCGGAACTGGTCCGGCGGGCGATCGCGGTCAAGGCCGAGGTGGTCGCCGCCGACGAGAAAGAGTCGCAACTGCGCGAGATCCTCAACTACGGACACACGTTGGCACACGCCATCGAACGCCGCGAGCGCTACCAGTGGCGCCACGGCGCCGCGGTGTCGGTGGGGCTGGTGTTCGCCGCTGAACTGGGCCGGCTCGCCGGGCGTCTGGACGACGACACCGCCGATCGGCACCGGTCGATCCTGACCGCGCTGGGGCTGCCGGTGAGCTACGACCCCGATGCGCTGCCGCAGCTGTTGGAGCACATGGCCGGCGACAAGAAGACCCGCGCGGGCGTGCTGCGGTTCGTCGTGCTCGACGGGCTGGCCAAGCCGGGTCGGCTGGAGGGCCCGGATCCGTCGCTGCTGGCCGCGGCGTACTCGGAGATCGCGGAGGGAACACACCCATGACCACCGTCCTGGTCCTCAACGGACCCAACCTCGGCCGGCTGGGCCGTCGCGAACCCGACGTCTACGGCAGCACCACCTACGAGGACCTGGTGACGCTGATCGAACGCGAGGCCGAGGAGCTAGGGCTCAAAGCCGTTGTGCGGCAGAGCGACAGCGAGGCCGAACTGCTGAGCTTCATCCACGCCGCCGCCGACGCGGGCGATCCGGTCATCCTCAACGCCGGTGCGCTCACCCACACCTCGGTGGCGCTGCGCGACGCCTGCGCCGAACTGCGTGCGCCGCTGATCGAGGTGCACATCTCCAATGTGCACAAACGCGAGGAGTTTCGGCACCACTCCTACCTCAGCGCGGTCGCGACCGGCGTGATCGTCGGCTTGGGGGTGCAGGGCTATGTGCTGGCCCTGCGGTACCTGGCCAGCCTCGGCTAGCGTCGTGCGCCCGGTTGATCAGCCGGATGTCCGCCACAAGGGTGCGATGACTTCCCACTGGACCGTGGGAGGCTACTCCTGACGCGGCTGCTCGGCGGTCTCGTCGCCGCCGCCGGGGTGGCGCACGGCCGCGAACACATCGGTGTCCGCGCGGTCGTCCTCACCGCCGTGATGCAGGTGCGGGGTCTGGTCGGCCTTGCGGTCGACGAGCCAGCGGCCCAGCGCGACGCCGGCGATGGCCATCAGGAACACCAGCAGCGCGGTGAACGCCGCGAACGTGGTGACCTCGTTGATCAGCGCCTCGACGTAGAGCCCCTGGTAGAACAGCGAGACGAACCACGCCACCAGGCCGCTCACCACGCCCGCGAACAGGCCGGCCAGCAGCCACGTCATCGCCAGGTCGCCGCGGCGGTCCGGATCCGGATTGGCTCTCGCGTCGCCGCGGCCGTCGACGAACCCCCACCCGAACACCGCGACGGCGAACAGCACGACCAGCACCACGCTGATCAGACCCGCCTGGGTTTCCCACGCGTTGATCATCGCTCCCTGCAGTAATCGCACGATCACCATCAGGGCCGCGAACACCAGTCCGCGCAGCAACCACTTACTCATGGGGCCTCACCTTAGCGAGTAGCTTCATCTGCTGTGACTATTTCACAGCGCAGGGCCCGGTTGCGCGACCGGCTCGCCGCAGCCGACCTGGACGCCATGTTGGTATCGAATCTGGTCAACGTGCGCTACCTGACCGGTTTCACCGGATCCAACGCGGCCCTTCTGGTCCGAGTCGACGGTGAGGACGCACAACCGCCGGTGCTGGCCACCGACGGGCGGTACCGCACCCAGGCTGCCCAGCAGGTGCCTGACGCCGAGATCGTCATCGAACGGGCATGTGGGCCGCACCTGGCCGGGCGCGCGGCGGCCGACGGCGTGCGCCGGCTGGGCTTCGAGAGCCACGTGGTGACCGTGGACGGATATGCCGCGCTGGCCAAGGCGGCAGGCGACGTCGAGCTGGTGGCGGCCGCGGGGACGGTGGAGGCGCTGCGCGAGGTCAAGGACGCCGGTGAGGTCGCGTTGTTGCGGCTGGCATGTGAGGCCGCCGATGCCGCGCTGGCCGACCTCGTCGAGCGCGGCGGGCTGCGCCCGGGGCGCACCGAGAAGGAGGTGTGCCGCGAGTTGGAATCGCTGATGCTCGACCACGGCGCCGACGGCCCGTCGTTCGAGACCATCGTGGCCGCGGGGCCGAACTCGGCGATCCCGCACCACCGGCCCACCGACGCGGTGCTGGCCGCCGGTGACTTCGTCAAGATCGACTTCGGCGCCCTGGTCAGCGGTTACCACTCCGATATGACGCGGACCTTTGTGTTGTCCCCGGCCGCGCAGTGGCAGCACGACGTCTACGACCTGGTCGCCACGGCGCAGCGGGCCGGGCGCAAGGCCCTTGTCCCCGGCGTGCCGCTGCGCGACGTCGACGCCGCGTCGCGGGACGTCATCGCCGAGGCCGGCTACGCGGACAACTTCAATCACGGGCTCGGCCACGGCGTCGGGCTGCAGATCCACGAAGCGCCGGGAATCGGTGCCGCCTCCGCCGGTACACTCCTTGCTGGTTCCGCGGTGACCGTGGAGCCCGGTGTCTATCTGCCCGACCGTGGCGGCGTCCGCATCGAGGACACGCTGGTCGTTGGCGAATCGGGCACACCCGACTTGCTCACCCGGTTCCCCAAGGAACTGGCCATCCTCTGACAGGAGAACAACCGAACGTGGCAACGACCGCCGACTTCAAGAACGGCCTCGTCCTGGTGATCGACGGCCAACTGTGGCAGATCATCGAGTTCCAGCACGTCAAGCCCGGCAAGGGACCCGCGTTCGTGCGGACCAAGCTGAAGAACGTGCTGTCCGGCAAGACCGTCGACAAGACCTACAACGCCGGGGTCAAGGTGGAGACCGCGACCGTCGACCGCCGCGACGCCACCTACCTGTACCGCGACGGCAGCGACTTCGTGTTCATGGACTCCCAGGACTACGAGCAGCATCCGCTGCCCGAGGCGATGGTCGGGGACGCCGCCAAGTTCCTGCTGGAGAGCATGCCGGTGCAGATCGCCTTCCACGACGGCTCGCCGCTGTACCTGGAGCTGCCGGTCACCGTGGAACTCGAGGTCACCCACACCGAGCCGGGTCTACAGGGCGACCGCTCCAGCGCGGGCACCAAACCGGCCACCGTCGAGACCGGTGCCGAGATCCAGGTGCCGTTGTTCATCAACACCGGCGACAAGCTCAAGGTCGACTCCCGCGACGGCAGCTACCTAGGAAGGGTGAATGCCTGATCCTCGGCCAGACTCAAGCCGAATTGGTCGGCCCGACCGTGGCTCGATTGGTCGGCCCGCCGACCGTGGCCGTCATCAGGCCCGCAAACGCGCCGTCGATCTGCTGTTCGAGGCCGAAGCCCGAAATATCACCCCGGCTGAGGCCGCCGATGCGCGCACGGCGTTGGCCGACAAGCAATCCGATGTGGCACCGCTCAACGCGTACACGGTGAAGGTGGCGCGCGGGGTCACCGAACATGCCGCGCACATCGACGACCTGATCTCGGCGCACCTGCAGGGCTGGACCCTGGACCGGCTGCCCGCCGTCGACCGCGCGATCCTTCGGGTGGCGGTGTGGGAACTGCTGCACGCCGACGACGTGCCCGAACCGGTGGCCGTCGACGAAGCCGTCGAACTCGCCAAGCACTTATCTACCGATGACTCACCGGGTTTCGTCAACGGCGTGCTCGGTCAGGTGATGCTGGTGACACCCCAGATCCGGGCCGCCGCACAAGCCGTGCGGGGCGGCGGCGACGCGGAATAGCCGGCCGCAGACCAGTTCTCATGCTCGCCGCGGCAGCTGGCCGACCGCCACGCCGACGTGCGCGCCTACGCACGCCGGGCATTGACCTAGTGGCCGTGCCCGTGGCCGGCCTGTGGCTCGGGCACAGGAAGATTCACGGTGGTGGTGGCCGCGGGAGCCGCCGCGGGGGATCGGGGCGAATAGCTGATGCCGTTGGGTTCGTGGCCCACCGGGATCGTCGCCGACACCGACATCTCATCAAGGTCGATCACCGACACCGTGTCCTCGAAGGTGTTGGTCACCCACGCCCGGGACGCCGGGTCGCCGATGACCACACCGTGCGGCCCGGCCCCGGCCTTGACGACCGCCCGCGGCGTCATCGTCTGGGTGTCGATCACCGAAACGGTGTGGCCGGGCGTCTCTGCGGTGCCCTGGTTGGCGCTGAGCACAACGTCTTCCCCGGAAGTCAGGTACAGCTGCACCGGCGGGGTGGGTACCTCGGTGCTGCTTACGACCTTTCGCTTGTTCAGATCGACCTTGACGACTTTCGGCGGGTCGCTGACGCCGCTGTAGGCGAAGCGGCCGTCGGCGGTGACCGCGACCTGCGCCGGCCCGGCACCTACCGGCACGGAACCGACGGGTGAGTTGGTGTTCGGATCGATCAGATCGAGCTGGCCCGCCATGGTGTTGGCCACCACGATCACCGAACCGCCGGCCGCTGCTCGGATGCCGTGCGGCATGCCCCCGAGGTCGATGCTGGTGACGGGCGTCAACGCCGCACTCCGATAGACCGACACCGTGCCGTCCCCGGCGTTGGTCACGTACACGTTGCCGTTCGGTGCCTCGATCACGTGTGCCGGAGCCGACCCGGTCGGGGCGAAGGTGCTGACCGCATACGTCGCCGCGTCGACGGCGACCACCGTGTTGGTGGTGCCGCTCACCGCGTAGGCGATGTCCCCGCCGGCCCCGAGTTGGACGTTATGGGGCGCTTTGATGCCCTCGATCGTCATCACCACCGCGTCGGTGGTCGCGTCGACGACCGTCAGGCTGTCGGCGCCTTCGTTGGCCACCCACACCGAACCCGACACCGGGGTCGGCGCTTCAGACTGCTCGCGGCGATCGGCGGTTTCCGCCGAACACGCCGTGACCGGTCCTGCAACCAGGACGGCAACCGACAACATGGCGAGATGCAACCGCACGGACGATCATCTCCTTCGGCTCACGCCCAGCATGGCCCGGCGCGCGACGGCGCGCCAGGGCCGGGCGCCCCGGCCGAAGAGGACCAATGTCCCTACCGGACCCATCGGCCATTGCGTTATCTGATCTTGTGATGCGAGTTCCCGGCACCGCGACGGGTGTCGTCATCGGGGTGGTCGCCGTCGTGCTCGCCGTTGCGCTGGCCGGCAGCGGACACCAGACCACCGCCGCCGCCCCGGCGGTCTCCGGTGAGGCGCTCACCGTGGACGTCGAACTCGACGCGATGCGGGTGCGGCCCGACGTCGTCGAGGTACCCGAGGGCACCCGGCTGGTGCTGCGGGTGACCAACCGCGAGGCGATGCCGCACGATCTGCAGCTCGACAGCGGGGAGCGCACCCCCCGCCTACGCCGCGGGCAGACCGCGCTGCTCGACGTCGGTGCGGTGCACAACGATCGGGAAGCGTGGTGCGCGGTGGCCGGCCATCGCGCGGCCGGGATGACGATGTCGATCCGCGTCTTGGGGGCACACCAGCATCCGACGGTGGCCGACGACGCCACCACCGCACCGGCCGCCCTCGATCTGGCGGCCGATCCACCGCCGGGCTGGGCGGCGCGCGACGCGGTATTGGCGCCCGTGACGGGTGACGGTGTGCACCGAATCGAACTGCGCGCCGTCGACCGGGAGGTGGAGGTGGCGCCCGGCCGACGGGAACAGCGATGGACGTTCGGCTCGACCGTGCCCGGGCCGACCCTGCGCGGCCGAATTGGCGACCGGTTCGAGATTACGTTGATCAACGACACGCAGATGGGGCACGGCATCGACTTTCACGCCGGCGCGTTGGCGCCGGACGGGCCGATGCGCACCATCGGACCCGGCGAGCGGCTCGTCTACCGGTTCACCGCGCACCGCGCGGGCGCCTGGCTGTACCACTGCAGCACGATGCCCATGACGCAGCACATCGCCAACGGCATGTACGGCGCGGTGATCATCGACCCGCCAGGGCTGCCCGCGGTGGACCGCGAGTACGCGCTCGTCAGCGCGGAGTTGTACCTGGGCGAGCCGGGCGGACAAGAGCAGTCCGACAAGATCCGCGCCGGGCAACCGGACGGCTGGATGTTCAACGGCATGGCCGCCCAGTACGACCACGCGCCGCTGCACGCGCACACGGGGGAGCGGGTGCGGATCTGGGTGGTCAACGCCGGCCCGGGCGGCAGCACCGCCTTCCACATCGTCGGCGGCCAGTTCGACACCGTCTACCGCGAAGGTGCCTGGGTGCTTCGCCCCGATGCGTCCTCCGGCGGTGCCCAAGTGCTGGATCTGGGCCCCGCACAAGGCGGTTTCGTCGAGTTGAGCTTCCCGGAGGCCGGCAACTACCCGTTCGTCGACCACGACATGCGGCACGCCGAGAACGGTGCACACGGCGTCATTGCGGTTACGGACCGGCCATGATCGACATCTGGACCGTGGTGCGGTTTCTGCACGTTCTGGGGGCCATCGTCTGGGTGGGCGGACAGCTGACGGTCACCCTGATCGTGCTACCGCCCGCGACCCGACTGCTCGGCGTGGCCGACCGGGCCCAGGTCCTGCGTAACGTCGGCAGGCGGTTCGCGGTCGTCACCTTCGCGGTGTTCCTGCCGGTGCAGATCACCACCGGAATCCTGTTGGCCGTCCGGCACGGCGTCACTTGGGCGTCGCTGCTCGAACCCGGTTACGGCCGCGTCCTCGTGGCGAAGCTGCTGCTGTTCGCTGTGGTGATGGTCGCGGCCAGCCTGCACGGTCTCGCGCAGGCCCGCCGGCAGCCCAGCGCCGCCAGAACCGCCTCGATCGCGTCGCTGGTCGGCTCACTGGGGGTCGTGTTGCTCGCCACCGCGCTGGTGGAAGGCCATTAGGCTCGGGCCGGGTATGTCGAAACGCAGCACGGCACCAACACAACCCGAGTCGGGTGCGCACCGGGCCGTACGGACCCTGCACCCCGGGTATTTCGCGCTGGTCATGGCCACCGGCATCGTCTCGATCGCCATGCAGTACCGCGGCGCGCACAGCGTCTCGGTCGCCCTGCTGTGGCTGACCTGCACGGCCTACGTTGTCCTCGTCGCGTTGAGCGTGGCGCGGATCTTCGCCTTTCGCGCGGAGTTTGTCGCCGACCTCGCCCATCCGCTGCGCGGCTTCGGGATGTTCACGTTCGTCGCGGCCACCAACGTGCTCGGCACCCGGCTGGCCCTCGACGCCCACTACCGGGCGGCGTTGACGTTGTTCGTCGTTGCGGTGGCGGCCTGGGTGATCCTCGGCTACGTCGTGCCGTGGACCGCGGTCCTCGGGCACCGGTCGCGCCCAACCCTGCACATCGCGAACGGCGCATGGTTCATCTGGGTGGTCGCCAGCCAGTCCGTCGCGGTGCTGGCGGCTGTGCTGCAACCTGAACTCGGTTCCGGCCGAAGGGAATTGGCGTTGATCGCGGTCTTCTCGTGGTCGGTGGGGGTGTTCTTGTACGCGGTGGTCGCCGTCCTCGTCATCGTCCGGATGCTGCTGTACCCGTTCGAGCCCGACGACCTGACCCCGCCGTACTGGGTCGCGATGGGGGCCACCGCGATCACCGTGCTCGCCGGCGCCAGGATCGTCGAGATGGCCGATGCCCCAATGGTTGCGGTCACCCGTGGTCTCATCGCCGGCGCATCGGTGACCTTCTGGGCGTTCGGCAGCTGGCTGATCCCGCCGCTGATCGCCGGCGGCATCTGGCGTCACGTCGTCCACAAGATTCCGTTGCGCTACGACGCGACGCTGTGGAGCATCGTGTTCCCGCTCGGCATGTACGGCGTGGGCGCGCTGTACCTCGGGCAAGCCGATCATCTGCCCCTCGTGCGCGCGATCGGCGATGTCGAGATCTGGATCGCCCTGGCGGCATGGGGTTGCACCTTCTTCGCGATGGGGTACCACCTGCTGACCACTGTGCGGCCACGTGCGATACGCGAATAGGAAGGGGATCTTGATGATTCCCAGGGGCACATCGGTTTACGTGAAAACGGTACTGAGTTCGGCTTTCGGTGGTTGTCTGGCATGGTGAACACGGCGACCACGCCGAACACCGGCGCCCGACAGACCGTGAACCTCGCGCTGGCCACCTGGGTATCCGCCATCAACTTCTGGGCCTGGAACATGATCGGCCCGCTGTCCACGTCCTACGCCGGCGAGCTTTCCCTGAGCAGTACCGAGGCGTCGATGCTGGTGGCGACGCCGATCCTGGTCGGATCGTTGGGCCGGATCGTCATCGGCTCGCTCACCGACCGGTTCGGCGGGCGGGCGATGTTCATCGCGATCTCGCTGGCGTCCATCATCCCGGTGCTCGCCGTCGGTGCTTCCGGAGCGGCCGGTTCCTACCCGGCATTGCTGGTGTGCGGTTTCTTCCTGGGCATCGCCGGAACGATCTTCGCCGTCGGCATCCCGTTCGCGAACAACTGGTATGCGGCGTCGCGGCGCGGGTTCGCGACCGGCGTGTTCGGGATGGGCATGGTCGGCACCGCGCTGTCGGCGTTTTTCACCCCGCGCTTCGTCGGCTGGTTCGGGCTGTTTCCCACCCACGTCATCATCGCGGTGGCGCTGGGGCTGACCGCGGTGCTGTGCATGGTGGCCATGCAGGACTCGCCGACGTTCGTCCCGAACACCGACAAGGTGCTGCCGAAACTGAAGGCCGCCGCGAAACTTCCCGTCACCTGGGAGATGTCGTTTCTGTACGCGGTGGTGTTCGGCGGCTTCGTCGCGTTCAGCAATTACCTGCCGACCTACATCAAGACGATCTACCACTTCTCGGCCGTCGACGCGGGCGCCCGCACGGCCGGCTTCGCCCTGGCCGCGGTCCTGGCGCGACCCGTCGGCGGCGCGCTCGCGGACCGCTTCGCGCCGAAATACGTGGTGCTGGCGTCGTTCGCGGGCACCGCCCTGCTGGCGTTCATCGCGATGTTCCAGCCGCCGCCGGACGTGTGGTCGGCGACGACGTTCGTCACGCTGGCCATCTTCCTGGGCATCGGCACCGGCGGCGTGTTCGCCTGGGTGGCCCGTCGCGCGCCCGCCCAGTCGGTGGGTTCGGTCACCGGCATCGTCGCGGCCGCAGGCGGCCTGGGCGGGTACTTCCCGCCGCTGGTGATGGGTGCCACCTACGACCCCGTCGACAACGACTACTCGATCGGCCTGGTGCTGCTCGTGGCCACCGCGGTGGTGGCGTTCCTGTACACGGCGCTCCGGCTACACGCGCACGAACCCACGGCCGCCCGCAAGGAGTCCACGCCATGACCACCACACCGCCACGCACCGGCGGCCAGATCGAGGAACTCCTCGCGCGCAGCGGCCGCTTCTTCACCCCCGGCGAGTTCTCCGACGATCTCCGCACCGTCACCCGCCGCGGCGGCCGCCAGGGCGACGTGTTCTACCGCGACCGCTGGAGCCACGACAAGATCGTGCGGTCCACCCACGGCGTCAACTGCACGGGCTCCTGCTCGTGGAAGGTCTACGTCAAGGACGGCATCATCACGTGGGAGACCCAGGAGACCGACTACCCCTCGGTCGGCCCGGACCGGCCAGAATACGAACCGCGCGGATGTCCGCGCGGGGCGGCGTTCTCCTGGTACACCTATTCGCCGACGCGTGTCCGCTATCCCTACGCCCGCGGTGTGCTCGTCGAGATGTACCGGGAAGCCAAGGCGCGGTTGCGCGATCCGGTGGCGGCGTGGGCCGACATCCAAGCCGACCCCGAGCGGCGCCGACGGTACCAACGGGCCCGCGGTATGGGCGGGTTGGTGCGGGTCAGTTGGGCCGAGGCCACCGAGATGATCGCGGCCGCCCACGTGCACACGATCAAGACGTACGGTCCCGACCGGGTCGCCGGGTTCTCGCCGATCCCGGCGATGTCGATGGTGTCCTTCGCGGCCGGGTCGCGCTTCATCGAGTTGCTCGGCGGCGTGATGACGTCGTTCTACGACTGGTACGCCGACCTTCCGGTGGCCTCACCGCAGGTCTTCGGTGACCAGACCGACGTGCCGGAGTCCGGCGACTGGTGGGACGCGGCGTACCTGATGATGTGGGGGTCCAACGTCCCGGTGACCCGCACCCCCGACGCGCACTGGATGGCCGAAGTGCGGTATCGCGGCACCAAAGTCGTGGCGATCAGCCCCGACTACGCCGACAACACCAAGTTCGCCGACGAGTGGATGCCGTGCGCGGCCGGCACCGACGGCGCGCTGGCCATGGCGATGGGTCATGTGATCCTCACGGAATGCTATGTGCGCAACCGGGTTCCGTTCTTCATCGACTATGCGCGCCAGTACACAGATCTGCCCTTCCTGGTCAAGCTCGAGGAGCGCAACGGCGCGCTGGTGCCCGGTAAGAACCTCACCGCGGCCGACCTGGGCGACCACGAGGCCGGACAGGAGAACGCGGCGTTCAAACCGGTGCTGCTCGACGGCGCCACCGACACGGTCACGGTTCCGCACGGTTCGCTCGGCTTCCGCTACGGCGACGACGGCGTGGGCAAGTGGAACCTCGAGCTCGGCGAGTTGGCGCCCGCGCTGACGGTCGCGCCGTCCCCGGGCCAGCAGGGTGAGGTGGCCGAGGTGGTGCTGCCGCGCTTCGACAGCATCGACGGGCAGGGCGCCACGCTGACCCGGGGTGTGCCGGTGCGTCGGGTGGGGGAGCACCTGGTGTGCACGGTTTTCGACCTGATGTTGGCCCAGTACGGGGTGGCCCGGCCGGGACTGCCAGGACAGTGGCCGTCGGGCTACGACGACGACGCCAACCCGTATACCCCAGCGTGGCAGGAGCCGATCACCGGAGTGTCTGCGGCCCAGGCGATTCGGGTCGCCAAGGAGTTCGCCCGCAACGCCGAGGAGTCCGGCGGCCGGTCGATGATCATCATGGGAGCCGGCATCTGCCAGTGGTTCCACGGCGACGCGACCTACCGTGCGG
Source organism: Mycolicibacterium holsaticum DSM 44478 = JCM 12374 (assembly GCF_019645835.1). Taxonomy (NCBI): domain Bacteria; kingdom Bacillati; phylum Actinomycetota; class Actinomycetes; order Mycobacteriales; family Mycobacteriaceae; genus Mycobacterium; species Mycolicibacterium holsaticum. The sequence continues at coordinate 3,053,900 of NZ_CP080998.1, read as the reverse complement.
TGCTGGCGATGCTGCTGCTGACCGGGTCGATGGGGCGCAACGGCGGCGGCTGGGCACACTACGTCGGCCAGGAGAAGTGCCGACCGGTCACCGGGTGGGCGACGATGGCGATGGCCACCGACTGGGCGCGCCCGCCGCGGCAGGTGCCGGGCACCTCGTTCTGGTATGTGCACACCGACCAGTGGCGCTATGACGGCTACCGCGCCGACGCGCTGGCCAGCCCGACGGGACGCGGCCGGTTCAAAGACCGCCATACGATGGACGTGCTGGCCTCGGCGTCGGCGATGGGGTGGAGTCCGTTTTATCCGCAGTTCGACCGGTCCAGCCTGGACGTGGCCGACGACGCGCGGGAGGCCGGACAGGACATCGGCGACTACATCGCGCAGCAGCTGGCGTCGGGTCAGCTCAAGCTGGCCGTCACCGACCCGGACAACCCGCAGAACTGGCCGCGGGTGCTCAGCGTGTGGCGCTCCAACCTGCTCGGCTCGTCGAGTAAGGGCAACGAGTACTTCCTGCGGCACCTGCTCGGCACCGACTCGAACCTGCAAGCCGATCCGGCACCGGACAGCTTGCGCCCCAACGGTATTACCTGGACCGAGGATGTCCCGGAGGGCAAGCTGGACCTGCTGATGTCGATCGACTTCCGGATGACATCGACCACCTTGCTCTCCGATGTGGTGCTGCCCGCGGCCACCTGGTACGAGAAATACGACCTGTCGAGCACCGACATGCATCCGTACGTGCACGCGTTCAGCCCCGCGATCGACCCGCCGTGGGAAACCAGGTCCGACTACGAGGCGTTCGGGGCGATCGCCAGGGCGTTCAGCGCGCTGGCGGTCAAACACCTCGGCAAGCGCACTGACGTGGTGATGGGGGCCATGCAACACGACACCCCCGGGGCGATGGCGTACCCCGGTGGCACCGAACGGGATTGGCGCGCCACCGGGGAGACTCCGGTGCCGGGTAAGACGATGGGCCCGTTGGCCGTGGTCGACCGTGACTACCCCGCCGTCATCGACAAATGGCTGACGCTGGGCCCGCTCGTGGACCGCCTCGGGATGACGACCAAGGGCGTCACGTTCCATCCCGACAAGGAGGTCGACGAACTGGCCGCCAAGTTCGGGGTGATGGATTCCGGTGTAGCCCAAGGGCGCCCGGCGATCACTTCCGCCGAACGGATGGCCGAGGTGATCCTGGCCCTGTCGGGTACCACCAACGGTCGCCTCGCGGTCGACGGCTTCCGTGACCTCGAGCGGCGCACCGGCCGGCAGCTGGCGCATCTGGCCGAAGGCAGCGAGGAACGCCGGATCACCTTCGCCGACACGCAGGCCCGCCCGGTTCCGGTGATCACCAGCCCGGAATGGTCGGGCAGTGAAACCGGCGGTCGCCGGTACGCGCCGTTCAGCGTCAACATCGAGGAGCTCAAGCCGTTTCACACGCTGACCGGCCGCATGCACTTCTACCTCGACCACGATTGGCTCGAAGAGCTCGGGGAGCAGTTGCCGATCTACCGGCCCCCGCTGGACATGAACCGGCTGTTCGGCGAACCGCACGTCGGTTCGGAGGGCGTGGAAGGGGTGGGCCTGACGGTGCGTTACCTCACGCCGCACTCCAAGTGGTCGATCCACTCGGAGTATCAGGACAACCTGCTGATGCTGTCGCTGTCACGCGGCGGGCCGACGATGTGGATGAGCCCCGGTGACGCCGCGAAGGTCGGTGTGGCAGACAACGAATGGGTGGAAGCGGTCAATCGCAACGGTGTGCTGGTGTGTCGGGCGATCGTCAGCCACCGGATGCCCGACGGGGTGGTGTTCGTCTACCACGTGCAGGAGCGCACCATCGACGTGCCGCTCTCCGAGACCACCGGCAAGCGCGGTGGCATCCACAACTCGTTGACGAGGCTGCTGATCAAACCGAGCCATCTGGCCGGGGGATACGCGCAGAACGCGTTCGCGTTCAACTATCTCGGCCCGACCGGTAATCAGCGTGACGAGGTGACGGTGGTGCGGCGGCGAAGCCAGAAGGTGGTCTTTTGATGCGCGGAGCCAAACGTGGAGAGCGAGGCGTCCTATGAAGGTGATGGCGCAGATGGCCATGGTGATGAACCTGGACAAATGCATTGGTTGCCACACTTGTTCGGTGACCTGCAAGCAGGCATGGACGAACCGGCCCGGCACCGAGTACGTCTGGTTCAACAACGTCGAAACCCGGCCCGGACAGGGCTATCCGCGACAGTACGAAGACCAGGAGCGCTGGCGGGGCGGGTGGGTCCGCGACCGGAAGGGCAGGCTGCGGCTGCGCGACGGGGGCCGGCTGTCGAAGCTGCTGCGCATCTTCGCCAACCCGAAGATGCCGAACATCTCGGACTACTACGAGCCGTGGACCTATGACTACGACAACCTGATGTCCGCCCCGCTGTCGGACCAGATGCCGGTGGCGCCGCCGCGCAGCCTGATCAGCGGTGAGCCGATGGACATCTCGTGGTCGGCAAACTGGGACGACGACCTCGGCGGCTCCCCGGAGATCGTGCCTGGCGATCCGGTGCTCAAACAGGTCAGCGAGAAGGTACAGCTCGAACTCGAGCAGACGTTCATGTTCTTCCTGCCGCGCATCTGCGAGCACTGCCTCAACCCGTCGTGCGTGGCGTCGTGCCCGTCCGGAGCGATGTACAAGCGCAGCGAGGACGGCATTGTGCTCGTCGACCAGGACCGCTGCCGGGGCTGGCGGATGTGCGTGTCGGGATGCCCGTACAAGAAGATGTATTTCAACCACAAGACCGGCAAGGCCGAGAAGTGCACGTTTTGCTATCCGCGCATCGAGGTCGGGATGCCGACGGTGTGTTCTGAGACGTGCGTGGGCCGGCTGCGTTATCTCGGTGTGGTGCTCTACGACGTGGACCGGGTGCTGGAAGCCGCAACGGTCGAACACGACACCGACCTGTACGAGGCGCAGAAGTCGATCCTGCTGGACCCCAACGACCCCGAGGTGATCGCTGGGGCGCACGCCGAGGGGATCTCCGACGAATGGATCGAAGCCGCGCAACGCTCGCCGGTCTACGCGCTGATCCACACGTATCAGGTTGCGCTGCCGCTGCATCCGGAGTACCGCACGATGCCTATGGTGTGGTACATCCCGCCGTTGTCACCGGTGGTCGACGCGGTTGCCCGCGACGGCCACGACGGTGAGGAACTCGGCAACCTGTTCGGCGCGCTGCAGGCGCTGCGCATCCCGATGCAGTATCTGGCCGGGCTGTTCACCGCGGGGGACACCGACGTCGTCGAGGGTGTCCTGCGCCGGCTGGCCGCGATGCGCTCCTACATGCGCGACATCAACCTCGGCCGCGAGACGCAGCCGCACATCCCCGAAGCGGTCGGGATGACCGAAGAACAGATGTATGCGATGTACCGGCTGCTGGCGTTGGCGAAATACGAAGAACGCTACGTCATCCCGACCGCGTACGCCGTCGACGAACAGCACCCGCCGGAGGAGACCGGCTGCTCGCTGTCGTTCGAGGGTGGCCCGGGAATGTACGAGTCGGGCCCGTTCGGCGAGGCCAGCGGCGGCCCGGTACCGGTGGCGGTCGAGACGTTCCACGCCCTCCGGCACCGCCAGACCAGCGACGGCATGGCCGCCAACGCAGAGCGTCCGTCCCGGCTCAACCTGCTCAACTGGGACGGCCGCGGCGTTCCGTCGGGGCTGTTCCCCGACGGGGGAGGTGGGGAATGAGAATCCCCGGCCGCAAATCGAATTCGGTGGCGCTGGCCGACCGGTTGGTGTGGCAGGCGGCGTCGTTGCTGCTGTGCTATCCCGACGACCACTGTGCGCAGCGTCTGCACACCGTCGACGAAATGCTGGCACACATCGGTGATCCGGCGGCGGCGCTGCTGGGCCGCACCGCCGCGGCGCTGCGTGACGGCGATTGGACCAGCGTGGCCGCCCAGTACGTCGAAACCTTCGACCTGCGGCGCTCCTCGACGATGTACCTGACGTACTGGACCGCAGGTGACACCCGTAACCGCGGGCATCACATGCTGGCGTTCAACAACGCCTACCGCGATGCCGGCGTGCCACCGCCGTGCGCAGAAGCCCCCGACTACCTGCCGGTGGTGCTGGAGTTCGCGGCGACCGTCGACCCGGTGGGCGGGCGCCGGCTGTTGGTGGATCACCGCGTACCGATCGACGTGCTCCACACGTCGCTCAACGACGCCGACTCACCCTACGCGCACGCCGTCGCCGCGGTGCGTCACACGCTGCCGGAACCGACCGATCAGGAGGCCCGGCGCGCTCAGCGGCTCGCTGAGGCCGGTCCACCGGCCGAAGCCGTTGGGCTGGAACCTTTCACGTTGACCGTGCCGCCGCGGCGAGCAGGGGCGGGTATCGAACTGAGCGCGACTGAAGGAGCTCGCTGACATGTCGGGTTGGGTGATCTTCTGGGACGTCGTGCCGTACGTGACGTTGGCCGTCGTCGCAATCGGAACATGGTGGCGGTACCGCTACGACAAGTTCGGCTGGACCACGCGCTCGTCACAGCTCTACGAGTCGCGACTGCTGCGCATCGGCAGCCCGATGTTTCACTTCGGCATCCTGGTCGTCATCGTCGGGCACATCATCGGCCTGGTGATCCCCGAATCGTGGACCGACCTGATCATGAGCGACCACATCTACCACCTGCAGGCCATGGTGCTCGGCGCGATCGCCGGGATCACCACGCTGGGCGGCATCGCACTGCTGGTGTACCGGCGTCGCACCACCGGGCCGGTGTTCCTGGCCACCACGGTCAACGACAAGGTGATGTACGCGGTGCTGGTGCTGGCCATCGTGGCCGGGCTGGCCTGCACGCTGATCGGGGCCACACCCGTTGGTGCCGAACATGATTACCGCGAGTCGGTGTCACCGTGGTTCCGGTCGATCTGGATACTGCAGCCGCGGGGAGACCTGATGGCCACCGCGCCGTTGTGGTTCCACATCCACGTGATGATCGCGTTGGTGCTGTTCTGCCTGTGGCCGTTCACCCGGCTCGTGCACGTGTTCAGCGCGCCGGTCGCCTACCTGTTCCGGCCCTACATCGTGTACCGCAGCCGCGACGTCGCGGGTAAGGGCGAGTTGGTGGGATCGCATCCGCAACGCCGCGGATGGTGACAGCGGCCTGCGGGCCTCAGGGCTTGCCGATGCGGATGCGCCACACCGTCGGGCCGGACTCCACGTATTCCCAGCTGTAGCTGCCGGAGTAGTCCGCCTCGAACTCCTCGTGCAGGTGCTTGGGGTCGTGGTTGTTCACCAGGACGAACGAATCACCATGGGGAAGCTCTCGATAGGCGGCGAATATGGTTGGATGCTTTTGCGGCTTGCGTAGTTGCCGCACATCGAGTTCGCTCATCGAGCTTCCACCTCCGTAGTTATTACTAATAGATTTGTATAAACTCTAGTGCATGTCTGAAAAGGGCGACCGGGTCGCCGGCCGTCGTGAAGAGGTGCTGGCGGCGTTGCGCGCCACGAGCGAGCCGATGACGATCGTCGCGATCGCCGACGGCCTCGGCGTGCACCCCAACACGGTCCGTTTCCACCTCGACACCCTGGTCGGCGACGGTCGCGCCGAACGGGTCGAACCCGACCGGCGCGGCCCGGGCCGCCCGCCGCTGATGTTTCGCGCCGTGCACCGCATGGACCCCGGCGGTCCGCGGCGCTACCAGGTGCTCGCCGAGATCCTGCTGATGAGCCTGGCCGGTCAGCGCAACCCGGCGGCCAAGGCCGCCAGCGCCGGGCGCGCGTGGGCACGCCGGATCGCCGGGCGCGACGACCGCACCGCGATCAGCGCCAACCAGTCGGCCCGCCGGCTGGTCAAGTTCCTCGACGAACTCGGCTTCGCCCCGCGGTTACGCACGGTCAGTGGAAAACAGCAGGTCGGCCTGCGGCACTGCCCGTTCTTGGAGCTGGCCGAGGGCGGGTCCGACGTCGTCTGCCCGGTACACCTGGGGCTGATGCGCGGCGCCTTGGAGGCGTGGGACGCGCCGGTGACAGTCGAGAAGCTCGAGCCGTTCGTCGAACCCGATCTGTGCGTGGCCCACCTCACCGCATCGACGAAGTCCCCCGTCGCGAGTGACTTTGTTCCCTAGCCGGTATTTGCTCGGATCGCGATGCTGGGAAGCATGAACACCCGCTTCCCTGATCATCGAACGATCCACACGGCCCTGTCGCTGGCCGTGCGGGCGCCGTCGATCCACAACACCCAACCGTGGCGGTGGCGGGTGGGCGACTCGACGCTGCATCTGTACGCAGACACCGAACGGCACTTGCCGAGCACCGACCCGGACAGCCGCGATCTGCTGTTGAGCTGTGGAGCCGCACTGCATCACGCCGTGGTCGCGTTCGCGGCGCTGGGCTGGCAGGCGAAGATCCACCGGTTGCCCGACCCGCTGCACCCTACGCATCTGGCCGCCATCGAGTTGCACCGGCACACGGCCTCGGAACTCGACGTCATGCTCGCCGCGGCGATACCCCGGCGGCGCACCGATCGGCGCCTCTACAGCTGGTGGCCGGTGCCGGCGGCCGATATCGCGTTGATGGGCTCGCGCGCCGCGCGCGCGGGTGTGATGTTGCGACAGGTCGAGGCGCTGCCGAAGCTTCAGGGCGTGGTGGCGGAGGCGGCCTGGCGACACGCCCTCGATGAGGACTACCTCACCGAGTTGGCCACCTGGAGCGGACGTTACGGCGCCGTGTCGGGCGTGCCGGCACGCAACACGCCGCCGTCGGATCCGCTGTCACCGATACCCGGCCGGGTGTTTGCCGGGCCTGCGTTGGCGCAACCGACCGACGCCGAAGCGACCGAAGACAGCGCGGCGGTGCTGGCCCTGGGCACCGAGGACGACAGCAGCCTGTCCCGGTTGCGCGCCGGTGAGGCGACCAGTCTGGTACTGCTGACCGCGACGGCGCTGGGCCTCTCCAGTTGCCCGATCACCGAACCGCTGGAGTTTCCCGAAACGCGAGAAGCCGTGCGAAGCGACGTCTTTGGCGACAGCGGTCATCCGCAGATGATGCTGCGGGTGGGGTGGGCGCCGGTCAACGCCGATCCGTTACCCGCGACACCTCGCCGCCGGCTGTCGGAGGTGGTCACCGGCCTGGACGGCTCGTTCTTCGAATAGCGCTCGGTATGACGCCGTTCGTCGCATGCGGTGTCGCTGCGCACAGTTATCACTCCGCCGGCCCGAGGTCGATGACGACGCGCATCACCGAGCCGTCGAGGTGTCTGGTGCACGACAACCCGGATTCCGACATCATTTTCAGCATCAGGTGGTTTTCGGCCAATACGTCGGCGATGAGATGGTGCACACCGGTGTCTTGCGCGATCTGCCCGAGTCGGCGTAGCAGGGCGGTGCCGACTCCGCGCAGATGCTCGTTGTGCGCGACGACGACCGCGATCTCCGCTTCGCCGGGGTCGTCGCACCGGATGTAGTTGGCGACCCCGAGCAGCGCGGCGTGATCGAAGGCGCCCAACGCGTATTGGTTGTCGGACTGCTCGACGAGTGACAGGGCGCAACTCGTCAGATGCGCTGGGTGCGCAGTGAAGAAGCGGAAATAGCATTCGTCGTCGCTGAGTCGGTCGTACAGGTTGATGACGGCGTCGCCGTCGCGAGACACCAACCGGCGAAGCACGATGCGCGTTCCGTCCAAAAGCGTGGCATGCCAGCGTCGATCAGCAGGTCGGCCGTCCATCGCAGACACGATCTACCGATGGGGTCGACCGCGCCGCGGCGCGGATACTTCGGACATGTCGGACAGTATCGGCTATCTGGCGGGTGTGCTCCGGGGTCTTTGGTCCTCGATCGTTCGCCGATAGCGGTTTCTTGACCGCAATGCGGTCAGGCCTTTCGGCCACCGGGTAGGTGACCAATGGCCCCGGACTCATCGAAAGCGGGCCCCTAACATCTGACCTGTGATGAGCGACATCGCGGTAACCGGCAGGGGAGTGTGAAATGCCCACCACGCGAAGGCATGACGGCATAGTTGTCGGCGTTGATGGATCACCGCCATCGAAGGCGGCCGTTGAGTGGGCGGCGCGCGAAGCTGGGATGCGCAATCTTGGGGTGTCCATCATCCACGTGATCCAGTCACCGGCGGTGCAGATGTGGCCCGAGGTGCCCACGCCGCCCGACTTGACCAGGCAACTCGAACAGGAGGGCCAAGCCATTCTGCGTGACGCCCGTGAGATCGCCCAAGCAGCCGTCGAGGAAGCCACGGTCGATGTAGAGACCGAGATGGTGGTCGCCGGCGTGCTGTCCACCCTGATCGACGTGTCCAAGGAAGCCAAAATGGTCGTGGTGGGGTGCCGCGGACTCGGGGTGCTCGGGCGGCGCCTGCTGGGATCGGTGAGCGCCGGGCTCATTCGCTATGCCGGCTGTCCGGTCGCGGTAATCCACGACGAGGACGCACCGACACCGCAGCTCGCGACGGCCCCCGTTGTGGTCGGCATCGACGGTTCACCGGCCTCTGAGTTGGCGACGGCCATCGCCTTTGACGCGGCATCGCACCGCGGTGTGCACCTTGTCGCCGTACACGCCTGGAGTGATTTCGGGGTGGCCGAACTACCGGGCATCGAATGGTCCGATGTCCAAGTCCAAGCCGAGGAGGCGCTCGCCGAGCGGCTGGCGGGATGGCAGGAGCGCTATCCGGACGTCACGGTGGAGCGACTCGTCGTACTCGACCGACCTGCCCGTCAACTTCTCGAGCAGGCGGAGAAGGCACAACTGACGGTGGTCGGGAGCCACGGTCGCGGTGGCTTCGCCAGAATGCTGCTCGGTTCGGTCAGCACGGCCGTCGCCGAGTCCGCCCGCACGCCCGTGGTCGTCGCACGCGCGTCCTAGTCCTGGATACCGGAAGGCCGGTCCAGCTTGGACACGAACACCGCCGCCTGGGTGCGGCGTTGCATGCCGAGCTTGGCCAACAGCCGCGACACGTAGTTCTTGACCGTCTTCTCGGCGAGAAACATTCGCGCGGCGATCTGTTTGTTGGTCAACCCCTCACCCAGCAGGTTCAGCAGCACTCGTTCCTGTTCGCTGAGATCCGCCAGTGGATCGGCCCGTTGGGCGGCCCCGCGCAGTTTGGCCATCAACGCAGCCGCGGCCCGGTTGTCGAGCAGGGAACGCCCGGCGCCGACGTCCTTGACGGCCTGGGCCAGTTCCATGCCTTTGATGTCCTTGACGACGTATCCGCTGGCGCCGGCCAGGATCGCGTCCAGCATCGCTTCGTCGGAGGTGAACGATGTCAGCATGAGGCAACGCAGGTTGGGCAGGCGCGACAGAAGATCCCGGCACAGTTCGATGCCGTTGCCGTCGGGCAACCGCACATCGAGCACCGCGACATCGGGTTGTAACGCCGGTATCCGCGCCATCGCTTGGGCGACCGAACCGGCCTCGCCGACGACCTCGAGGTCGGGATCCGAGTCGAGCAGATCGATCAGGCCCCGCCGCACGACCTCATGGTCGTCCACCAGAAAGACCTTCACCATGTGAAGCCCTCCGAACTAGCGCTGAACAACTAACGTCGCCCTCACAATACGGTCCGTGGGTTGCTGATCCGTGGAGAACAACGGGCATTTGGTTCGGCGGTCCGGCTATCGTTGCCGGTCGCGTATTTCGAGCACCTCGTCGATCGGTCGCCGCGGTGTCGGCGTAGGCGGGTCCTCGTGCGCTGGGGCCAGGCCGACGCGGACCAGAATCTGTGGGGTTGTGGTCTGGCCGATCAGGCTCGAGACGATGTCGCGGCTCGCCCACAGCTCGGTGATGTGGGTCAGCGGGCAGGTCGCCAGCCCCTCCATGGTGGCGTCCAGCAGCACGGCAGAAAGCGTCTCACCGCACTCGAGCACGCTGACGCGGTCGTTGTCGCGGGTGGAAAGCACGAGGATCTTGGACTCGTCACACCCGAACTGCGCTCGCCGGTCGCCCTGTTGCACGCGGGGGAAGTCGCGGCCGACTTGCACGCGATCGGCTTCAGAAGCGGATACCAGCGTGTTGTGCGGGACACCCTCGGCTGATTCGAACGGCCCTGTCCACCAGGAGAGTTCGGAGTGATACGACGTGTCGTAGAGACGCAAAGACGCGGTGAGTCGGGAGGCGTTCGCGAGTTCGGGACGTAGTTCGTCGGCGATGACATCCAGTCGCACGGCCTCCGACGTCACGGAGCGGTGCAATTGTGCCTCGATCGAAGCCCAGTCCGGTGGGGCCGTGAACGGCAACCGGTCGGTCCGTCGCCGCAGGATCGCCTCGGCACGGAGCCGGTGCCCCTCGGTGATGCCCTCCATCGGCCGGAATTCGATCGACGCCAGATGCAGGGGGTTGTTGGGGTTGGGCAGCCGCTCGACCACGGTCCTCCATCCCGCGGCGGCACAGGCCACCCGTAAGTGATCCAGTGCGGCACCACAGCCCAGCAGGGCCTCACGGCCCGAGTGGTCGGTCGAGTACAGGACACGGTCCTTGTCGAGGAACAGTTGAAGCGTGTCGTCCTGCGCAACCCATCGCCACGGCTGACTGTTGAACAGCGACGGTGCGCGGCACGCCAATTGCACGACGTCCTTGATGACGTTGAGTTCCACCCGGGTGTGACCCATGAGTCCAGGTTCGGCCATTCCGCCTGGCGAAACCAGGGTCTATGGTCCCTAAACGCGCGGACAAGGCTCCGAGTCGAGGAGTCCGTGCGACCCACCTGGCCGGCGGTGACCCTCGTCCTCTCCGGTACGGGACCTCTGACCCTTTCATCGGCCTCCACCACAGGCGAACAGTTGGCCTATGGAGCACCTGAGCACCCTCGACGCGGGCTTTCTCGAAGCCGAAGATTCTGATCCGCACGTCAGCCTTGCAGTCGGCGGGCTGTCGGTCATCGAAGGACCGATGCCCGACTTCGATTCGCTTGTCGCCGGTGTCGGACAACGCATCCTCGCGGTTCCCCGGCTGGGCCAACTTCTGCGCACGCACCTGCTTGACCTCGAGGCCCCCGAATGGGTGGAGGATCCCAACCTTGACCTGGCCCACCATGTCCACCGCGCCGCGCTTCCGCACCCCCGCGATGACGCCACGTTGTTCCGGTTCGTCGGCGAGGTGATGGAGCGGCGGTTAGACCGTGAACGGCCCCTGTGGGAATGCTGGATCATCGAAGGCCTCGCCGACGACCGGTGGGCGATCTTGATGAAGATCCATCACTGCATCGCCGACGGGATCGCCACGATGCACATGCTTTCCAGTCTCGGTGACGACTGGGACGGGGACACCTTTGCATCAGAGATTCGTGCCGCCCGCGAACCAGACATGCGGTCCAACCTCTTGCCCCGGCTGAGCGTCAACCCGCGTGACTGGATCGGTGGGGCGTGGCGGGCCGCAGGCGCGATCACCAGCGCAGCAGGTCTGGTGGTGGAGGGTGCAGCCGAAATCACCTCGAGCCTGCTGCGTCCGGCGGCGCCGTCTCCGTTCGTCGGGCCGCTTTCGACCATGCGCCGGTACAGCGCGGTACATGTGCCGATGGCCGACGTCGCCACGATCCGCGCGGCATTCGACGTGACGCTCAACGATGTTGCGCTGGCCGCCGTTACGGACAGCTTCCGGTCGGGTCTCATTCGCCGCGGTGTGGAGCCGCGGCGCAGTTCGCTGCCCACGCTGGTGCCGGTATCCGTGCGTTCCAACGAGGTGTCGGACAAAACCGATAATCGAGTTTCGGTGATGCTTCCGTATCTTCCTGTCGACAAGGCGGACCCGGTCGAGCAGATGCGTGCAGTGCACAGCCGACTGACCACCGTGAAGCGGAGCGGCCAACGGCAGGCATCCACGGTGTTCGTCGCCGCGACGAAAGTCGTTCCGTTTCCCCTGACGGCGTGGGCCGTTCGAGCGTTGACCCGACTGCCGCAACGTGCTGTGGTGACCGTCGCAACCAACGTGCCCGGCCCGCGTAGCCGGATGCGCATCATGGGGCGTGAGGTGCTGCGGGTCTATCCGATTCCGCCGATTGCCGTCCAGTTACGCACCGTCATCGCGATTTTGAGCTATGCCGACGAACTCGTTTTCGGGATCACCGCGGACTACGACGCGACACCCGACGTCGACGAACTCGCGCAGGGTATCAAGCGCGGTATCGACCGGCTGGCCGAGTTGAGTCAGAACGCCGACGCCGAGATCGCGCATGCGCCGCGCCTTAAGACCCCGTCGCATCGGCCAATGGACCCGCCGGTGTCGGGGCGCGGGTGACGTTCACCGCCGTGACCTTGTACTCAGGGGTGTGGGTCGTGGGATCGCGCCCCGGTCCGGTGAGGGTGTTCACCGGCACCGCAGGGTCGCTGAAAGTCGTGAACACCGTGCCGGGTTGCGTGCGGGCGCTGATGCGGCACGGCAGGACAAGCGTGCCGTACCTGCTTTGCACCGCGACGTCCGCGCCGTCCACGACACCGCACCGCTGCGCGTCGGTCGGTGAGATTTCCAGCGCCACAACGTCGGTCAACGGCGCGGTCGCCGCCCTTGCGGTCATCGTGCCCGCATTGAACGCGTACAGTGCACGACCGGTGATCAGCACCAGCGGATACTCCTCAGTGGGTTGTTCGCCGCTCGGTCGGTAGCCGATGCGGTGCAAGGTGGTACGCCGTCCGAGCCCGGCGAACGTGTCGCGATGCAGCAGCGACGTTCCGGGGTGCTCTTCGTCGGGACACGGCCATTGAAGTCCGCCGGGCCTGTCGAGCCGCCGGTAAGTCATGCCCGCGCCCGCCGGCCAGAGTTGCCGGATCTCGTCCCAGACGTCGGCCGCGCTCCGGTAGGAGAAGTGGGTGCTCCAGCCGAAGGCGGCGGCGGCTGCGCATATGGCGTCGGTGTCGGTCCTGGCCCCGTCGGGTACGGGAACGGCTCGGCGCACCCGCTGGATACGCCGATCCGAGTTCATGAACGTGCCGTCCTTCTCGAACGACGACGCGACAGGAAGGAACACCGTCGCGAAGCGTCGAGCCGTCTCGGTGAGGAACAGATCCTGTACCACGAGGATGTCAAGCCCGGCGAGCGCCCGTTCGACGGACCTGGTCTGCGGTTGGGTCAGCAGAATGTCCCAGCCGACGACCCATAACGCACCGAGTCGGCGCTGCTCGGCGGCGTCGAGCATCTGCATTGCGTCGAGCCCGGGTATCTCGGGTATCGGCGCATCCCACAGCGCCGCGGCGAGCTCGCGGCCGTCGGCCAATGGGGTCATGCCGGTCAGATGATGCGGCTCACACCCCATGTGAGCCGAACCCGCGACATTGTTCTGCCCCCGAAGCGGATTGCAGCCCGAGCCGGGCTTACCGATGTTGCCGGTGAGCAGCGCCAGGTTACCGAGACACATCACAGCATCGGTGCCCTGGACCTGCTCGGTGACCCCGAGACCGTGGAAGAGCATGGACGGGCCTTGACCGCCATAGAGCCTGGCGGCTCGTCGCACCTGCGCGGGGTCTAGCCCGGTGACCGCTGAAACACGTTCGGGAACATAAGAATTCACAAAGTCACGAAAGGTGCCGAAGCCGTCCACCCGTTGCGCCACGAAGTCCTCATCGACAAGGCCTTCGTCGATGATCACCGCCGCGATGGAATTGAGCACCGCCACGTTCGTTCCCGGGTGGGGGCGCAGGTGCACGTCGGCGTAGTGGGCGAGCTCGATCCGGCGCGGATCGATGACCACCAGGTTCGCGCCGCGCAACACGGCTTGCTTGATGCGTGCGCCGACGATCGGGTGGGCCTCGGTGGTGTTCGACCCGCACACCACAATGGCGCGGGCGCTTTCGATATCGTCGAACGAGTTGGTCGCCGCACCGGTGCCGAACATCGCCTTGAGCCCGGCAGCGGACGGCGCGTGGCAGACCCGGGCGCAGCAGTCCACGTTGTTGGTGCCGAGTACAACCCGGGCGAACTTCTGGGTGAGATAGTTCTCCTCGTTGGTGGCTCGCGCCGAGCCCAGGACTCCCACCGCCGTCGGCCCGGCACGATCGATCACGCGGCGAAACCCGCTCACCGCGGCGTCGATGGCCTCGTCCCAGCCGACAGCCACCCATTCCTGCGATGAGGTGCGCAGCATCGGGGTGGTGATCCGGTCATCCGAAACGTTGAAGCCGAAGCCATACCGGCCCTTGACGCACAGATGGCCGCGGTTGACCGGCGCGTTCTGGGCGGGAACGACTTCTACGATGCGTCCATCGCGGCTACCGACCAGCATTTCGCACCCGACGCCGCAGTACGGGCACGTTGTGCGCGTCCAATCGGTGGCCGATCGGCCCTCGAGGACGCTCACATCCGTCAGGGCGTTGGTGGGGCAGGTGTCAACGCACGCGCCGCATGAGACACACGAGCTGTCCGCCAGCGTGGTTCCCGAGTCGGGGGTGACATGCGTGTCGGCACCACGACCGGCGATGCGCCAGGTGAACTGGCCTTGCACCTCGTCACAGATCCGTACGCAACGCCAGCACGAGATGCAGCTGTTGAGGTCGACACGGATATTCGGATGTGACGAATCCACCAGGTCAGGGTCTGCTGTTCCCGTTGCCTGTACCCCGTGGTCTGCGAGCATCCGATGAAACTCGAGCTGCGGGTCGGTCGCTGTCGCGGTGGCGGGGTAGTTGCGAACAAGCATGGACAGCAGGGTTTTCCGTAGTTCGTCGAGCTGGGGCGTTGCGGTGCGGATCACCATGCCCTCGGCTGCCGGCGTGGTACAGGCGGGCACGGGACGGTTGGCGCCGTCGATCTCCACCACACACATCCGGCAGCTTCCCGACGGGGTGAGCCGGGGGTCGTGGCACAGCGCCGGGATGTCGATGCCGACGGAGGCCGCCGCCTCGAGCACCGAGATGCCGGGTGGGAAAGATGCTGTAGCGCCGTTGACCGTCACGCGCGGCACGAGTCGAGATCCTCTCCGTAATGGACCATCACACTGCGGGCGAACGCTGCCAGCCCGGTGCCATGACCGCAGAGACTCGTCGCGGCCAGTGCGCGTACGGTGGCCGCCCATTCGGTGTTGGCGTCGTCATCCATGGGGCCGGAAAACAGCTCCTCGATCCGGGCGGTGCCGACGCGGCACGGGGTGCACGCGCCGCAGGACTCGTAGGCGCCGAACCGAAACACGTGACGCACGAGTTCCCGGATCGGCGTCGTGTCGTCGAAGGCGATGATCCCACCGTGCCCGACTTCGGCCCCCAGCCCGCGCAACGCGTCGAACGTGAACGGCACGTCGAGCAGCTCGGGCGGAATGATCCCCGCGAGCGGGCCGCCGACGATCACACCCCTCAGGTGATCGTTGACGAGCCCACCGCCGAGGCCCTCGACTATTTCTCGGAGCGGGATACCGAACTCGACCTCATACAGTCCGGGTCTGCAGAACAGCGAGTTCAACGACACCACCTTCGTACCCCTGCTGCTACCTGCTCCCATTGCGGCATAGGCGGTTCCGCCGTGACGAAGAATCCATGGCAGAGCCGCGAGTGTCTCCACGTTGTTCACCACCGTCGGCAGGCCATTGAGGCCGTGCTGCACAGGGTAGGGCGGGCGCGCGCGCACCATCGGACGTCGTCCTTCGAGCGCATTGAGCAGAGCGGTCTCCTCGCCGCACAGGTAGCTGCCCTTGCCCTCCACCACCATGACCGCCAACGGCGCACCGTGACCAAGCATCGCGTCGCCGAGAATTCCCGCGCCTTCGGCCTCGGCAACGGCGACGCGGACCGCGGCCAACGCCTCTGGATACTCGCGGCGCACATAGATGTAGGCGCGCTGCGCCCCGACGGCCAGCGCCGCGATCGCCAGCCCCTCGACCACGGCGTGAGGGTCGTCCTCCAAGAGATATCGGTCGATGTACGCGCCGGGGTCGCCTTCGTCGGCGTTGACCACCACCACGCGCGGACCGTCGGGCGGCGTCCGCGCGGCACGCCATTTATCGGCCGTCGGATAACCGGCGCCGCCGCGGCCGCGAAGCCCCGATTTCCTCACTTCGGTCAACGTGCCCTCCGGGCCCGAGCGAATCGCCTGCGCAAGACCCTGGTATCCCGCCGCGTCGCGATAAGCGCTCAGATGCGGCGAACAACCGCGGCTGGCCCGGTCGAGCACTACCGGGTTGTCACACGCGGTTTCGACCGCAGGACGAGACGAATCATCGGCAGCGGCCGGCCCGGCGTAGCAGCGCCCCAGGCAATAGATGCGGGGGTCGGATCCTGCTGCCTCCGCCCAGCGCGCCGGGTTCCGGTTTCGGGCCACAAAGCATGCCGTGCCCTGACAACACTGCGTTCCGACGGTGACGTCGGCAAGGTGGTAGAAGGAGTCATCCTGCGCCGGTCGGCGTTCATCATGCCGTTGAAGTGGCATCTAGCCAGTCTTGACCGCGAAGCGGCGGACAACACAGGGCCGAAAGTCCCCGATGCCGGCGCAGGATGCAGTGATGCACCACGTACCGCTCACGGTCGTTCACGCGATCACCCCGTTCCGGGTCGCAGCATCCACCTTCTCGTCGTCGAGGGGTGTCAGGTCGCCGCGGACACCAGCACCTTCAACGCGCCCGACCGGGCCGCATCGGCGAATACCTCGTAGGCTTGGTCGAATTCGGCCATCTCGAACCGGTGGGTGATCATCGCAGCCGTGTCCAGCTGATGGTTGGCGACCAGCCCGATCAACCTGGGTGTGGAGTGGGTGTCGACCAAACCGGTAGTGATGGTCAGGTTCTTGATCCAGATCTGTTCGAGGTGCAAAGTCGCCGGCGCGCCGTGCACACCGATGTTTGCGACGTGACCATTGGGCCGAACCAGCCGGACTGACTCCTCGAAAGTGTCGGGAAGACCGACCGCCTCCATCGCCACATCGGCACCGAGGCCGGCGGTCAGCGTGTCGATGACGGCCCGGGCGTCCTCGGTCCTGGAGTTGACGACGACGTCAGCGCCCAGCTTGCGTGCGGCGTCCAGGCGGGCATCGGCGACGTCGATCGCGACGATATGGCTTGGGCTGTAAAGCTTTGCGGTGAGAATGGCGGCCAGGCCGATCGGACCCGCGCCGACGATCGCCACCACATCGCCCGGGCTGACAGCGCCCGCGAGAACGCCCACTTCATACGAGGTCGGCAGGATGTCGGCCAGCAGGATCATCTGTTCGTCGCTGACATCCGTGGGCACCTTGTGCGTGGAGTTATCGGCGAAGGGCACCCTGACATACTCGGCCTGAGTTCCGTCGATGAGATGTCCCAGTATCCATCCGCCGCCGCCCAGGCACTGCCCGTAGTGGCCCTGTCTGCAGTACCGGCACGCCCCGCACGCGCTGATGCACGAGACCAGCACGCGATCTCCCACCGACAGGGTCTGCACTGCCGTCCCGACTTTGATCACCGTGCCGACGGCTTCATGACCCAGCACCCGTCCCGGTGCCACCTCGGGCACATCACCTTTGAGGATGTGCAGGTCGGTTCCGCAGATCGTTACCGCCTCGACGCGCACGATGGCGTCGGTGGCGTGCTCGATCGCGGGGTCGGGCACCGACCGCCAGGATCGGCGTCCGGGACCGTCATAAACCATTGCCTTCATGTCGGTTCTCCTCCGATTGAGCTAGACGTGTTGCGGCACGGTTGGGTCGTGAAGGGCTACCCGGCGGCTTGATCAGCCCACTGCGCAACGCAGGGCCCAGATTCGACAGGACGCGTTCCAGAATCGCGTTGCACGCGTTGCCGTCGTCGGCAAGCTTTGTCAAGCCACGGTGCAGCAGAAAAGCTTGCAGGCGCCGGTCGATCGACCACCCGCGGTAGGCGGGGCCGGTGAATTCGGAACCGAGGAAGGCCCAGGCGATCGTGTCCAGTTCGCGCCGTATCAAGCCGGGACCGCATTCCACCATGGCCTCCCTTCGGCCGACGTGCTGGCACCATCGTCTCTGCACAGGTGCGCGCCGCCATAGGGAACAAGGTCCTCAAGCCGCCGGTCGATCGTCCTTCGGCGCCGCGGCCGGTTCAGCGCGCCACGGCGCATGCGGATCGCGTTTGGCCCTTTGCATCAGGGACTTTCGGCCCTGCCGCCGTCCTTCCCTCCACGACGACAATGTGATTAGATTACATGTAACTGGAGGTTACGGATATGACTGCGCACACGGGCTTGGACGCGACGTTTCTGAAGGTTGAAGACGCCGACCCGCATGCCAATTTCGCCGTCGGTGCACTGGCGGTGATGGAGGGTCCGCTTCCCGATGGTGATGCGCTGTCAGATGCGCTGGTCGCGCGGTTGCGCACCGACCGCCGATTCGGTCAGGTGGTGCGTCGGTATCCGCTTGACCTCGCCGCGCCGCGGGTGGTTGCCGCCGGGGAGGACGTCTCCCAGCAGGTACATCACATCGCTGTCCCGCGTCCTGGCGACGATGAGGCGCTGTACGGACTGATTTCCGACGTGATGAGTTGGCGTCTGCATCACGACCACCCGCTGTGGGAATGCTGGATCGTCGAAGGGCTTTCCGACGGCCGGTGGGCGATCCTGCTCAAGACCCACTCGAGCATCGTCGACGAGGTCGACGTGATGAGGACCCTCATGCGGTTGTCCGACGACGGCGACGCTGACGGGCAGCCTCAGGGCAGCACCAGGCTGTCGGTGCGCACGCTCAACCCGCTGAAATTGATGGGCGGAATGTGGCGCTCATCGGCGGCGCTGACCACCGCGGCGGTACGCGCGGTCACCGATGCCACCGGCCTCACCGCAGGCCGCGACTGCCCAGCGGTGTCGAAGTGCGGGGGACACGCCACAGGCCTACACCGCTACGCCGCAGTGGAATTGAGCAGCCGGGAGGTCACAAAGGTCTGTGATGCCTTCGGGGTTACGGTGAAGGACATCGCGCTGGCCGCGATGGGCAAGAGCTACCGCGACTTGCTGATGGGTCACGGGCGACAGCAGCAGCGCTGTGATTCGCTGCGCGCTCTGGTGTCTGATTCGGCCGGCTCTCTCGCGACGATAGCGCTGCCGGTCGACGAACCTGACCCGGTTCAACGGTTGCGCACCGCACACGGGCGGTTGACCGGTGCCGGTTATCCCGGCGCTCCGGCGACGAACCGTCTGCCCCGGGCGCGGAAGGCGCAACCGATACGCGCGCCCGGGTTGTCCCAGCGAGAAGTGGTCGCGCTGACGACAAACGAGACCGGACCGCGCGGGCGGCTGCGGTTCATGGGGCGAGATGCCATGCGGCTGCTGCCGATTCCGGCCGTCGGACGAAGCGTCCGAACAGGGGTCGCGGTGGTGGGCTATGCCGACCGGCTCACCATCGGTATCACCTCCGATCTTGACGCACTGCCCGACATCGGCGAACTGGCCCGCAGCATCGAGCAGACGGTGGCTCGTCTCCTCGCGATCAGCACCTCGGCGCGGCGGACCAACGACAAGAACCTGCTCTATCTGATTCCGAGTGAACCCGTACCCACCCTGCTGCGTGGTCGCCAGCGCGAGCTGGCCACCACGAGGTGACAGAACCGAACCGGCACGTCATGGCCAGACGACGATGACACGGGCCCGGGACATGGTGCGTACCTTCAACAAGTACGTGCTCAACCCGGTGATGCTGCATTTCGCCGGCCGCAGACACTGGTACGCCGCGGCGATTCGCCACACTGGGCGACGGTCCGGAAAGCACTACGCCACACCGGTGATCGCCGACCCGGTGCCGGATGGATTTGTGATCCCGCTGCCCTACGGCACGGATGTCGATTGGCTGCGCAACGTGATGGCGGCCGCCGGTGCGACGCTCACCGTGCGCGGGGACACCTTCGATGTGATCGAGCCGACGATCGTCGACGCGGCGACGGCCGCACCGCAACTCTCGCAGCGCCGGCGCGAAGCCTGGCAGCGGTTGGGCATCGACAGCTACCTCAAGGTCAAGATCGCTACGTGACGGTGTCCGGCTGAGGCAAGAAGGATCAGCGGTCGTCGTCGTCGATGATGTGCACCGCGGCTTCTTCGGCTGAGGCCGCGCCACCACTGATACCGACGTCGTCTGCGATCAGCTCGGACTCCTCGTCTTCGCCAAAACCCATGTCGGGAGCGATCAGCCGACCTGCTCGGTTGCGACCGACCTCGGCGTGCTCGGGGAATTCGGCATCGCGCTCGGCGTAATCGGAGCGCTCCGATTCCGACTCGTCCCGGTCATCACCGAGCAGCGCCGCCGGATCCGGTTCTTCGGCGGCCAAAATCCGGTCGGTGCCCGGCATCGACCCAGCGGTGCCTCGCCACGGTCGCTCGGGCGGCGAGTAGCCCTCATCGAGCAGATCGGCGGTGCCGCGCTCGATCAGGGTGTCTTCTGCCGACCACTGGTCTTCGTCGTCGCCGTCGTACGGTTCTGCCGCAGGACCCGTGCCAGATGAGGTGATCATGCACTGATTCTGCGGTGTCGACGTGACGGCGCCGTAGGGCCAAATGGCCTCGGAATGTAGGGCCAACGCGAACAGTCGGACGTCAGCGGTCGGCTTGCGTCAACTCGCCGCCCCACACCGCGCGCGCACCGGAGTCACCGGTGAGCACCACCGCGGTTGTCCCGGTTGCTGCTCACGGTCATACAGCCATTCGCCCGCCTTGACGGTCAAGGGTGTCGGCACGAGCGTCGCGGCGGCAAGCACGACGACCAGCCAGACCAATCGCTGGCGCGCCGCCGGCCATAGCGCGCACAGCATCTCGAGGACCGCGGTGAGTGGTATCAGGGTCACGACGAAATGGACGAACAAGACGTGGGCCGGCAAGCCCGCAAATACGGTCACGGCGCTCCTCGGCTGAGCTGAACGGTTGGACGATAGCGCATGTGCAGCCGACGATTCGGTAGACGACTGCTACGGCTTAGCCTCACCGCGCACATTTGTTATGCAGGAATGCCGTCTGCAAGCGCCGTCCAGCCCCCGGTCGCGCAGAAACCTCTCGAAAGACCGAGGACCTCGCAGTCTGCGTGGAGTTGCCGCCGAGCAGTCAACGACTCGGGTTCATCCTCGGCGTTGCGGGCGGCGGTGGCGGTCCGGTGGGGTTCATGCGGCAGGGCGGTGTGCCCATCCCGGGGCCCATCATGCCGGGGCCCATCATCCCGGGGCCCATCATGTCGTTGTGCGACATGTGGTTCCAATGGTCGTTGCCGCTCTGACCGCTCGTGCTGCGACCGAGGTAGAAACCGGAAAGGAACACCACCGCGACGATAAAGACGGCGGCGGCCGCAATCCCGGCCCAGACCAGCACGTGGTTCAAGGGACGGTGCTCAGGGACCGACGAGCGGTCGGTCGCTGGTTCTTGTGGAGCTGTCATCTGTTGAGGGTGCGCTCACGCCGCGTGGATGCATAGGGCCATTGGTCCACAACGGTGTACCGAGCACCTGGCGTGGCTCTTCCGAATGGCGATGCGCGCTTGGCTATTCGCCATCGGGCAGCGCCGCACGGGTGGTCAGTTCATCGTCGGCGAGCGTGAAGTAGTTCTCCTCTTCCTGCAGGAAGTGCAGCCGAAGTATGGCGTGCAGTCCGTAAAGGCACGCGAGAAGGTCATCACGTTGCTCGGGTTGGATGCCGTTGCTCGCCCGGGCTAGTTCGACGTGGGCGCCGATCCGATCCGACAGCCGGCGGATCTCGGCATGCGTTCTGCTCATGGTGGCCGTGGCTTCATCGCTGCCGAGTGGGCGGGCCAGCGCCGGGTAAAGCCCGGTCTCCTCGGCCTGTTCGTGCGGCAGAATTCGGTCCTGAAGAAAGCTGTGGGCACGGATCACCGCGTCCAGTGCGGCGGAGTCGGTGCCCGTGACCAATCGGTCTGCTGCATCACGAAGCAGATCGATGCTCTCGCGCAGTTCGTCGTGCTCGGCCGCGAACTGCCGCAACATGTCTTCGGTGCCGGCCGGCAACTCGACCTCGTTCGCGGGGTTACCGCGCAACGCGCGCAGTGCGTTGAGGATGACCGCCACGTCGATCCCCTCCTGAAGCAGCGCACCGGGCGCGGGCGGTAGCCAACCGAGGGCAGCGATGGACATGGCCGCCAGCGACAGTGCCATACCGACGACCGCGCTCTGAACCGCGATGCGCCGTGACCACCTGGCGATGTCCATGGCGTCGGCGAGGCGATCGAGGCGATCGGTGGTCAAGACGATGTCACTGGCTTCCGAGGACGCCGTCGCACCCCGAGCCCCCATCGCGACACCGACCGTGGCCGCCGCGAGCGCCGGGGCGTCGTTGATGCCATCACCCACCATCACGGTGACCGCACGCCGTTTCTCGTCCCGCACCGCAGCCACCTTGTCGGCGGGGCTCTGCTGGGCATAAACGTCGTCGAGTCCGAGCACCGTCGCGACCTCGCGCGCGGGTTCGGCGCGGTCGCCGGTCAGCATCACCAGCCGGTCGAGTCCGGCCGACCGCAGTCGGCGCATCGTGCGCGGCGCGTCCCGGCGCAGCGGGTCGCGAAGCAGTATCGCGCCGGCCGGGGAGTCGTCGATGCACACCCACGCGATGGCGGCAGAGTCCAGCGTCGCCCGGTTCTCCGCTGCTCGCGCCCAGTCCACGTCGCTGACCGAACTGCCCAGTTTGCCGACTTCGACGCGGTGACCATCGACCATGCCGGTGACGCCGCGCCCGGCCGTCTCGGTCACGTCGGTCGGCAACACGGGTTGCAGCCCCCGGGCCAGGGCTTCGGTGACGATCGCTTCGGCGAGCACGTGTGGGGAGATCTGATCGACCGACGCCGCCAACCGAAGGATTTCCCCGGCGTGCTGATCCGGCGCGACCAACACGTCGACAACGACCGGGCGGCCCATTGTCAGGGTGCCGGTCTTGTCCAGCACGAGAGTCTTCGCACTGCCCAGTGCCTCCAGCGCGCCACCGCTGCGCACGACAACGCCGCGCCGGGACGCCCGCGACAGCCCCGACACGATCGCCACCGGCGCGGCGAGCAGCAGCGGGCACGGTGTGGCGACCACGAGGACAGCGACGGCGCGTACCGCAGACCCGGTCGCGAGCCAGGCACCCCCGGCAACGACGAGGGTCAGGGGTAGGAACCAGGCCGCGTACCGGTCGGCCAGCCGCACGATCGGGGCGGTCTCCGCGCGCGCCTCCTCGGCGAGCCGCACGATGCCCGCGTATGTGCTGTCTTTCGCGGTCGCGGTGGCGCGAACCTCGAACGGGCCACCCGCGTTCACCACGCCGCTGCGAACCGGCTCCCCGCGGCGACGCTCCACCTGCATGGATTCACCGGTGAGCACCGATTCGTCCAACAACGCCAGCGCATCGGCGACGCGACCGTCGACGGGCACGGTTTCGCCGGGGCCGACGACCAGAAGGTCGTCGACCGCGACGTCTGCGATGGGGACGACCCGGACTTCGGTTCCGATGCGGCGGCGGGCGAACCGGGGTGCGTGTTCGAGTAATGACCGCAGGTCGCGAGAGGCGCGTTGGGCCGCAGCGGCTTCCAGAGCGCGCCCCCCGGCCAGCATCACCGCGATCAGTGCGCCGGCCAGATACTCCCCGACGAGCAGGGTGCCGACCAACGACAGCACCGCGATGACGTCGACGCCGAGACTTCCGCGCCGCAGCGCCGACAACACCCACAGCAGTGCGGGGACCACAGCGACCGATGTGCCGACGATCCAACTGACATCGGCGGCATCGCGCAGCCCGATCAGCCAGAGGACGGCGCCGACCAGCAACGCGCCGAAGGTGAGGACCACCAGAACCGGCTCGCGCAAAGACCGCCACCGCGCGGTGGTCGGAACGTTTCGCTCCGTATCGTCCATGTCGCCGTCCTCGATGACAGCGTACGCGGGCCAGGCCCATGCACCCGGGTGATAAGTCCTTCGCTATCCGGGCCGAAAGGCCCTATGACCGTCGGCCTCGAATGCCAACTCTGGGAGGTGTTTGCGATCGCCGTCTTCGCTCGGCCGTGGCGGGCGCGACGACGCGCCATCGGGGGCGCTTCGCGAAAGGCCGTTCGTGGGAGCTGACGGACACGAACCGGGTCCGACGGTGTTGACCGCACAGCGGGTCGCGGCGGCTCCGGTCGACGAGGTGATGGGCTGGCTCAACAGTTCGGCCGGCGGATTGTCCAACGCCGACGCGATTATGCGGCTTGACCGGTTCGGCGCCAACGCCGTTCGAACACACCGCGTCAGCGCGCTGGCGGTGTTGGGACGCCAACTGCGCAACGCCGTTTTGCTTCTGCTCGCCGGCACCGCCCTGGTCTCGTACTTCCTCGGCGACCGTGCGCAGGCGATCATCATCGCCTCCATCCTTGCCGCCAGCATCGCGGCGCGCCGGATACATCGGCGTGCCGCATGTTTCAGCCATTCGGATCCGGCCACCGAAGTTCAGGTCGGCGCCCCGACCGGATAACCGATGTCGTTGGTGACCAGACGGCGCTGAACTGACGAATACCGTCAGAGCGCGGGACTTTGGTCCCTATGGCAGACCCCGCATCAGTGGTCAGATAAGCCCTAGATGGCCGCAGTTTCGTCATCTTCGACATGGGTGGGCTCCAAAGGGGCTCCAAAGGAGGTGTGCGATGAGCACTCCACAGCAGTCCGAGGGCAGGACACGCACGTTCGCCCGCGTGCTCGGCCCGTACCTGGCGTTTGCCACCATCGTGGCGCTGATCCGCGCATCGCAGATGCCCACGCTGATGTCCGAGTTCCGTGCGAACACGGTGTGGGCGTGGGTGACTGGCGTGTTTGTCCTGTTGGCCGGCCTCATCGTGATCGCCCTGCATCCCTACTGGCGGGGTGTCCCGGCGATCATCGTGTCGATCCTCGGCGTGCTGACCACCCTCAAGGGCGCGCTCCTGCTGGCGATTCCTCAGACCTACCTGTCTGCGGCGGACTCCATGCTCGACGGAGGCGGTTGGTGGAAGGCCGTCTTCGCGGTCATGGCGGTCGTCGGACTGTACCTGACCTATGTGGGGTGGGCCCCGACACGGACTCCGTCGACGACCCAAGCGGAAAGCTCGGCCCCTGATCTGTCCGCCGCCGCCTGACCGGGGCGTGACCACACGACCTGCCCGGTGGTGAACTGTGATGGCTGATTCACTGACCAGCAGCGACGCTTTCATGTGGCGGATCGAGGACGATCCGCGCTTGCGGTCAACGATCGTCGTGCTCACATTGCTTGACCGGTGTCCGGATTGGCCCCAGTTGGTCGACCGGTTCGAAAGGTTGAGCCGGACCGCACCCAGGTTTCGACAGCGGGTGGTGCCCTCAGCGCCTCTACTCCCACCACGGTGGGAGACCGTTTCGGACTTCGATGTCGGCTTTCATTTACGGCGCGTCAGCGCTCCCGGCTCCGGGAGCGCCGAGGAACTGCTCGAACTGGCCCGGGTGGCGGCGATGGCCGACTTCGACCGGGCCCGTCCGCTCTGGGACGCCACGTTGGTCGACGGATTGTCCGACGGCGGCGCTGCGGTGCTGGCCAGGTTCAACCATGCGCTGTCCGACGGCGTCGGCGCAGTCGAGATAGCGCGAATCCTGTACGACCTCAAGGAACGTCCTGAGCGCCGAGGTTCGTTGCCTGAGGCGCCGAAACCGGCGGCGGCGCAGCGGTTCGGTGGGCTGCGCGCCGTGATGGACTACCCCGCGCGCATCATCGGCGCGGCGTTGTCGGCGCCCGTCAAAGCGGTTCCGGCCGTGGCGAACGCTGTTCGCCGGCCCGTGGACACCGTTGCGGCGGGCGGTTCGACGGTGGCTTCCATCTACCGGACGGCTCGACCCATCAGCAAACCCGGATCACCGATCATGCGGGACCGCAACCTGATCCGTCGCGTTTTCACATACGAAGTACCCAAGTCTGCGCTCAGTCGGGCCGGTCGCCTCGGCGGCGGTTCGTTGAACGACGCGTTCATCGCCGCGGTCGCCGGCGGACTTCGCGCCTATCATGAAATGCACGATGCGGCTGTCCGCGATCTGGTCTTCTCGATGCCGATCAATGTCCGTACCGCGGCCGATCCCATCGGTGGTAACCGGGCGACCCTGATACGGTTCGCTGTCCCGGTGGACATCGTCGATCCCAGCGAACGGATCCAGGTGATCCACGCGCAGACCGGTAGGGCGCGCAACGAGAAATCCCTGGCCCATACCGGGTTGATCGCAGGGGCCCTGAACCTGATGCCACGTTCCTACGTGGGTTCGGCGTTGCGGCATGTCGACGTCATCGCGAGCAACGTGCCGGGGTTCCCCGTGCCGGTGTACTTCGCCGGGGCACCGGTACGGATGCAATACGCGTTTTCGCCGACGATCGGTGCGGCGTTGAACATCACGTTGCTGTCCTACGGTGACATCTGTGGGTTCGGAATCAACATCGACGGCGGCGCGGTTCCCGACCACCACGAACTCTACAAATGCCTCGTCGCGGGATTCGCCGAAGTCCTCGCCCTCACGTGAGCGCTGCCGCCAACAGCACTCGTCGCTCGGCGGCGGCCACCACACGCCGTGCCGCTGCGGCAGCGTCAGGGTTGACAGACACCGAGGTGATACCCATCCGCACAAGGTGTTCGGCGAATGCCGGATTCGTAGACGGCGCCTGCCCGCACAGCGACGACGTGACACCGAATTTGCGTGCTGTGCCGATGATCTGACCGATCGCGTCAAGCACTGCGGGGTCGGATTCGTCGAACAGTTCGGCGCAGATATCGGAGTCGCGGTCGACACCGAGTACCAACTGGGTGAGATCGTTGCTGCCGATGGACACCCCGTCGATGCCCATGCCGATGTATTCCGGCAGCCAGTGCACGACCGACGGAACCTCGGCCATCACCCAGCGATGCAAGCCGCGTTGGCGGCCCAGCGGGCTCGCATCGATGAGTGACAGGCATTCCTCGAGTTCCCACCGGGTGCGCACGAACGGGATCATCACGTGCACGTTGGGGGATTGCTCGCGAACCCGGGCCAGCGCCTCGAGCTCAACTGCGAACACGTCCGGTTCCTTGATGTACCGGTAGCAGCCCCGGTACCCGATCATCGGGTTGTGCTCTTCGGGCTCGTAGGCCCGCCCGCCGCGTAGCCCGCGGAACTCGTTCGTGCGGAAATCGGTGGTGCGGTAGATGACCGGGCGCGGCGCGAACGCCGCCCCGATGCGACCGACCGATGTGACCATCGCGTCGACCAGGCTGCCTTGTTCACCGTGCGCGATGAGGTCGCGCGGGTGCCGGCCCGAAAGCGCTTCCGTCAGCATGAACTCGGCCCGCAGCAGACCAACCCCGTCCACCGGTTGTGCCGCAACGGATTCAGCGGAGTCGGGTATCGCCAAGTTCACGTAGATCTTTGTGCCGGTCACCTCGCTGGCCGGTTCGGCCGGTGTTGCGCGCTGCGTGACGGTGGCGGTGGATGTGGCTGTCTGCAGGTGACCCGCCAGCACCCGGCCCTGGTTTCCGTCGACGGTCACGGTGGTGCCCTCGTGCAGGTCCGTCGTGGCCGAACGCGTTCCGACCACGCACGGAACTTTCAGTTCTCGGGCCACAATCGCGGCGTGGCAGGTCATTCCGCCGGTGTCGGTGACCAGCGCGGCGGCGCGACGAATGGTGGGCAGCCAGTCCGGATTGGTCATCTGGGCGACCAGGATCTCGCCGTCCTGCAACAGGCTGCCCTGATCCGGGCTCTCCAGCACGCGTACCGAACCTGATGCCAGCCCGGGCGCCGCGGCCAGACCGCGAGCGAGGACGGGGTGCTCCTCGGATATCGATGCCGGCGGATGGTCCAGCGTCGTGATCGGACGCGCCTGCACCAGGTACGCCAGGCCGTCCTCGATTGCCCACTCGGTGTCCTGTGGGCATCCGTTGTGCCGCTCGATCGCGATCGCCAGTTCGGCGATGCGGCGCAGTTCGTCGTCGTCGAGGACACGGGCCGCGGCCTGGTCCTGGGCCAGTTCGACTTCGGTGTCGTGGCCATCGGGACCGCGGATGATCTTGAACGCCTTATGGCCGATGCGGACGTCGAGCACGCGCAGGGTGTCCTTGGCCACGACGTAGGTATCGGGATTGACCGAGCCGGACACCACCACCTCGCCCAGCCCGAACGCACCTTCGATGACGACCCGGTCCTGTGCACCTGTACTCGGGTCGGCAGTGAACGCGACCCCCGCCTTCTCCGAGTTGATCATTTTCTGGACCACCACCGCCATCGCCGGTTCCCCGGTGATTCCGCGGCTGGCCCGGTAGGTGATGACGCGCGGGGAGAACAACGACATCCAGCACTTCTGGATGGCGTCGATCAGCGCGTTTTCGCCAAGGACGTTGGTGATCGTCCGGTTCATGCCGGCGAACGACGCGTCGCGGCTGTCCTCCCCGGTAGCCGACGAGCGCACCGCCACCACGGTGTCCGCACCGAGCGCGCGATACGCGGCGAGCACCGCCTCGTGCACGTGCTCGGCGATGCCGGCCTTGTGGACCAGGGCCTGC
The DNA here is from genome assembly GCF_019645835.1 of Mycolicibacterium holsaticum DSM 44478 = JCM 12374. NCBI lineage: Bacteria > Bacillati > Actinomycetota > Actinomycetes > Mycobacteriales > Mycobacteriaceae > Mycobacterium > Mycolicibacterium holsaticum. The sequence continues at coordinate 3,025,540 of NZ_CP080998.1, read as the reverse complement.
AGGCGTTCGCACAATTCGGTCAGGCGGAACGTGTCGGCAACAGTGCCGATCGCTTCACGGTGAAGGGCGGCGATTTCGGCGTCGACGCCGCCGGCCCGCATCGAATCGCGGTAGCAGTGTCGGAGGAGGACAAAGCCCGGTGGAACCGGGAGGTCGGCAGCCACCAGTTCGCCCATATTGGCCCCTTTACCGCCCGCATCGTCGGCGTCGGCGATCCTGAGGGCCGCGATGTCACGGACGTAGGTTCTGCTTTGCATGACATCTATCGTGTGGTGCGGTGGGGCGTCGGTAAAGCGTCGGAGGGCCATTGGTCAAAGGACATTGGTCACCCGCCTCGTGGTCGTAGGACCCTTGCCGCCGCTCGGGGAGTCCAGCAGCCTCACTGCAAGGACATCGAGAGGACGGCATCGGGATGAAGACGCCGGTGACCATCGACCCACGTCGACACGATGCGGTCATCTTCGACCTCGATGGTGTGGTTACCGACACCGCGTCGATGCCCAGCGTGGCACGGAAGAGCGTGTTCGATTCGACGGTCGAACTCGTTCGGCGGCTTGCGGCGGCCGGGGTCAGGACCGCGCTCTGCTCGTCCAGCGGGGACAGTGAACACGTTGCGAGGTTGGCCGGACTCGGTGATCTGTTCACGGACGGCCCGACCGCGGACGCGCTCGGGTTTTCCGGCGCGCCCGATCCGGCCGTGTTCCTGGAGGCGGCCCGGCGAGTTGGCGCCGAGGCGGCACGCACGGTCGTGATCGGCAGCGACGTGGCTGCCGCGCAGGCGGCCCGGTCCGGCGGTTTCGCCATGGTCGTCGCCGTCGCCCGGGGTGGCAAATTCACCGGGCCCCTCGAGTCGGAGGCCGATGCCGTGGTCGCCGACCTCGCCGAGATCCAGTTGCGCACCGGCGACAAACGCGTGTCGCAGTTGCCCAACGGGCTGAACTCCTACGGCCAGTTGATCGGTATTCTCAGCGGCCGCCTGCCGATCGTCTGCCTCGGGTTTGACGGCACGTTGTCGGTGACCGGTGCGGATCCCGAGCCCGCAAGCCTCGACGACGGAGCGGTCACGTCCCTGGCACGCCTGGCTGCGCGATGTCCGGTAGTCATCCTGAGCGATCGGGACGCGGCCGACCTCCGCCAGCGGGTCAACCTCCCCGAGGTCTGGTACGCCGGCAGCCACGGCTTCGAACTGGTTGGCCCGAACGGTATTCGGTATCAGATGGAAGCGGCGGTCGCGGCGTCGCCCGCTTTGACGGAAGCCGCCGCCGAACTGCGCGCTGAGCTCAAAGCGGTGTCGGGGGTGCACGTCGAGCGCAAGCGGTTTTCGATCGCTGTGCACTACGCCACGGTCGCCCCCGAACAAGCGGGCGACGTTGTCGCGGTGACCCGTCGGCGCGGCGGTCAGCATGGCCTTCGGGTGACGGACGGACCCAAGGTGATCGAGTTGTGGCCAAACGTCGAGTGGGACAAGGGTGCCGCGCTCACCTGGATCTGTAAGCGGATCAACCCGCCGGAACGGGTCGTGCCGGTCTACGTCGGCGCCGACCCCACCGATGAGGCTGCGTTCGACGCGGTTCGATTCAACGGTATCGGGATCGTGGTGCGTCACGAAGGGGCCGGCGGTCGGCTAACCGCCGCCCAGTTCGTTCTCGATGGCTTCGCCGAGGTCCAGTCTTTCCTGCAACGCGGCGGCAACTGGCTGACCTACGAGCAGCAGAACTCAGACACGGCTTGGACCTACACCTTCGACGGCTATGAACCTGCCACCGAAAAACTTCGGGAAGCCTTGTGCACGGTCGGCAACGGCTACTTCGCGACCAGGGGCGCCGCCCCGGAATCGCAAGCGGGGCAGGTGCATTACCCGGCCACCTACGCCGCCGGGGTGTTCAACCGGCTCGAGGACCTCGTTGGCGGCAGCAAGATCGACAACGAAAGCATCGTCAACCTACCCAACTGGCTGCCGTTGACGTTCCGCATCGATGCGGGTGAGTGGTTCGACGTCGATGCGGTCGAGCTGCTGTCGTACCGCCAGACCCTGAACCTGCGCGAAGCGGTGCTGACCCGGGAGCTGCGTTTCCGCGACGACGCCGGGAGGACCACCCGGTTGACCCAGCAGCGTTTCGTGGCCATGCACGCCGCACACATCGCTGCGCTGCAGACTGTCATCGTGGCCGAGGACTGGTCAGGGACGGTCCAGCTTCGGTCGACGCTGGACGGCAACGTCCGCAACTCATTGGTCGAACGCTATCGGGGGCTGGCCAGCACGCACCTGAACCTCGTGGGCACCCGCGCACTGTCCGAGGATTCAGTGTTGATGACGGCCGAGACGACCCAGTCACACCTCGCGGTGGCGTTAGCCGCCCGGACCACCGTTTGGCACGGCGAAAAGCCCGCTCCGGCAATGTATCGACGCGTCGATGAGGAGTTCGAGGTCGGGCACGAAATCTTCACCGACCTCAAACCGGGGCAGGCGCTGACGATCGAAAAGACCGTCAGCCTGGTGACCGGACGGGACGTCGCCACATCTGAACCGGCCACCGGCGCCGAACGAAGGCTCGAGCGTCAGCAGCGGTTCTCCGCGATGCGCGATGCGCACGTGCTCGCGTGGGCGCACCTGTGGGAGCGACTTTCGATCGAGTTCGAGGGCCACGCGGACGCGCTACGTATCCTGCGGCTGCATCTGCTTCATCTGCTTCAGACCGTCTCCTATCACAGCGAGGACCTCGACGTCGGCGTTCCCGCGCGCGGGCTGCACGGTGAGGCCTACCGCGGCCACGTGTTCTGGGATGAGCTGTTCATCTTCCCGGTGCTCAACCTGAGGTGCCCGGCCATCACCCGGTCGATGCTGCGGTACCGCTACCGACGGTTGCCGGAGGCTCGGCGCGCTGCCAATTTGGCCGGCTACTCCGGGGCGATGTTCCCATGGCAGTCGGGCAGCGACGGTCGCGAAGAAAGCCAGGCCATGCATCTGAATCCGTTGTCGGGCCGGTGGAATCCCGATCCCAGCCATCGCGCGCACCATATCGGTCTCGCGGTCGCCTACAACGTGTGGCAGTTCTATCAAGTTACCGGCGATCTGCCATACCTGATCGACTACGGCGCCGAGATGCTGGTGGAAATCGCTCGATTCTGGGTCAGCAGAACGACATACGACACGAACCGCGACCGTTTCGATATCCGCGGCGTCATCGGGCCCGACGAGTTCCATACCGGCTGTTCCGACCGGAAGTATGACGGAGTCGACAACAACGCCTATACAAACGTGATGGCGGTGTGGGTCATCCTGCGCGCCATTGATGCACTCGAGTCGGTGCCCCTGCCGAACCGGTTGGATCTGCGCGAAAAGCTCGCGCTGACCACCGAGGAACTCGAGCACTGGGATCACGTCAGCCGACGCATGTTCGTGCCGTTCCACGACGGCATCATCAGCCAGTTCGAAGGCTATGCGGATTTGACGGAGTTGGACTGGACTTCCTACCGGAAGCGGTACGGCGACATCCGCCGGCTGGACCGGATCCTGGAGGCCGAGGGCGACGACGTCAACGGTTACAAGGCGTCCAAGCAGGCTGACGCGTTGATGTTGCTCTACCTGTTGTCTTCCGACGAACTCTGTGCGTTGCTGACCCGGCTCGACTACCGCTTCGCTCCCGGGCAGATCCCGCAAATGGTCGACTACTACCTGGCCAGGACGTCGCATGGATCGACCCTCAGCGCCGTCGTGCACAGCTGGGTGCTGGCCCGGGCGAATCGCGATCATGCGATGGGGTTCTTCGAGCAGGTCCTCAAGTCCGATGTCGCCGACATTCAGGGCGGCACCACCTCCGAGGGAATCCATCTGGCGGCGATGGCAGGCAGCGTGGACCTCATCCAACGGTGCTTCACCGGGTTGGAGACCCGCGACGATCGGCTGATCCTGGCGCCGAACTGGCCGGAATCTCTTGGCGCGCTGGGCTTCCCGATCCACTATCGCGGGCATCGGGTCCATGTGCGCGTGAGCGGCAAGGGCGCAGAGGTCAGCGTCGATCCGCGAGACGTTGCTCCGCTGGTCATCGAATGCCGTGGCCGGGTTGAGCAGCTGGACCCAGGCTCGACAGTCCGATTTCCCAGCCGCTTCTGACGTCAACCGGCCCGATGGGACTCCGCACGCAGCGCCGAACCTTGGGCTCTTCGTTTGACAGCCAACAAGGTTCGCCGCACGACCAGCGCGGTCAGTGGCCCAGCCAGCTCGGCGAGGATCACGTCACCTGGATGGCGAAGTTGCGCGCGCGTGCGAACCAGCACCCGGCACCGGTCCTGCCAGTGCGGCTGCACATGAACCGACCACACCGCCTCCCACGGGAAACCCGGCCGGGTGCCGCGCAACACGACGGCTTCACCAGCGATGACCTGCACCACCGACATGCTCAGGCGGTTCCGCAGACCCGGCCATCGCGTCGGCGCCAGGTGCACGACGTCACCCGGCTGCAGCCCTTGCCGCGCCGGATCGATCCGGTCGGCGTCGCGGTGGCCGATCTGCACCAGCCACGGCCACACGTCAGAATCCGAGGCATCGATCCACACCCCTTCGGTGGAGCGGACCGACGGCTGCCGGATCAATTCGTCCCCGGGCAGCCACCGTTGGCACTCTTCCTTGGTGGTGCCCCAGTTGCGGTAATAACGGCGTGTCGCGTAAAGCAGGGCGGCGGCAGCTGCGATCCGCACCGCCACCCGGATCGTGCCGGTCGTCATATCTCAACCTTGACGCGGGTGCAACTGTTTGGTTAGGGCCGGAAGTCCCGGATATCGCCGGTGCAAGGGGACTTTCGGCCGGTTGCCCGGCGATCGGCAAGGGGTAAGTTCGCGATCATGGTTACAACGCCGCAGCCCATCTCGATTCTGTCGGTATCCGATTGCTGGAATCTGCTGTCGAGCGTTTCCCTCGGTCGGCTGGTGACCAGTGTCGATGGTCAGCCGGAGATCTTCCCGGTCAACTTCGTCGTCCAGCACCGTACGATCTTGTTCCGCACCGCGGAGGGGACAAAGCTGATCAGTTCGGCGATCAACGACCGGGTGTTGTTCGAGGCCGATGACCACAACGTGTCCGAAGGCTGGAGCGTCATCGTGAAGGGCTCGGCGCGCTCACTTCGTTCGGCCGACGAACTGGCCGAGGCGGAACGCGGGCAGTTGCTTCCCTGGACGGCCACGGCCAAGCAGCACTACGTGCGCATCCTCCCGCTGAGCGTCACCGGCCGTCGATTTGTCTTCGGCGCCGAGCCCGACAGCTGAACCGGCGGAGTCCGCCGTCGCTCGGACCGCAGACTCCAACGAAGTGCTCTATCGGCCCGGGACTTCGGTCCCTAGCGGGCCGCCTCGGCGCGGTGGTCGAATTCGTATCACGGAAGTTCGCGCCATATCCAGGAGGCAGTCATGAGCAAACTTCCCACGCAGTACCATCCGCGGTCGCGATGGCCGGATTTCGCGGAGCTGTTCTCGTACGGTTCGTTTCTGCGGTCGGTGACGTTGCCTGCGGGCGCCGACGAGAACGCCATCAAGGCCAGCTACGACAAGGGCATTCTGACCGTGTCGGTGCCGATCGCCAAGGCGGCCGAGCCGGCCGAGAAGCGGGTCGCAGTGGAGACCAAGAAGTAGCCGACCGTGATGACGCGAGCAACCGAACCACAGCGGAGCGCGCCCGGGCGGGTTTTCCGTAACCGCCGCGAAGCGGGCCAGATACTGGCCGAACTGCTTGGCGCCTACCGGGGTCGTAAGGACGTCGTGGTGCTGGGGCTGGCTCGTGGTGGCGTTCCCGTCGCGTGGGAAGTCGCCGCCGCGCTCGGCGCCCCACTCGATGCATTCATCGTGCGCAAGCTGGGCGCACCGGGCCACGAAGAGTTCGCCATGGGTGCGCTGGCCAGCGGCGGTCGGGTCGTCGTCAATGACGATGTGCTGCGGGCCTTGCGCATCACGCCCCAGCAACTGCGCGACGTCGCCGAACGCGAAGGCCGCGAACTGATCCGCCGCGAGTCCGCCTATCGAGGCGGTCGTGCGCCGATGGACGTTATCGGCAAAGCGGTGATCTTGGTCGACGACGGCCTCGCGACCGGCGCCAGCATGTTCGCCGCGGTGCAGGCGCTGCGGGACGCAGATGCCAAGGAGATCGTGATCGCAGTTCCGGCGGCACCGGAGTCGACCTGCCGGCAATTCGCCGGAATGGTCGACAGCGTGGTCTGCGCGACGATGCCCACACCGTTTCGCGCGGTGGGCGAGTGGTACTGGGACTTCCGTCAGGTCGACGATCAGGAGGTGCGTGACCTGCTCGCCACTTCGACTACGGGACCGGCGGTGTCCGAAACCGCGCCGCCCGTATCGGTTACAGCTGCGATCCGCAGCGCTGCAGTCGACGCCCCCGCCGGTATGCCGCCAACAGAAGCGCTGGAGGAGATCATCGGCGATGCGCGGGTGGTCCTGATCGGTGAGAGTTCGCATGGCACAGACGAGTTCTACGCGGCACGCGCGCAAATCACCAAGTGGCTCATCGAGGAAAAGGGCTTCTGTGCTGTGGCGGCCGAGGCGGATTGGCCCGACGCCTACCGCGTCAACCGCTACGTGCGAGGGCTGGGCGACGACACGTCGGCCGAGGAAGCGCTTCGTGGCTTCGAGCGGTTCCCGGCGTGGATGTGGCGCAATGTGGTGGTCCGGGATTTCGTGGACTGGTTGCATGCCCACAACCAACGGCGCCGATCGGACGCCGGTCGGCAGACCGGGTTCTATGGTCTGGATCTGTACAGCCTGCATCGGTCGATGCAGGAGGTGATCGGCTACCTGGACCAGGTCGACCCGCGCGCCGCGGCGCGCGCGCGTGACCGCTACGCATGCTTCGACCACACCTCGGCCGACGACGGCCAAGCCTACGGTTTCGCCGCAGCCTTCGGCGCCGGCTTGTCTTGTGAGAGACAGGCGGTGGACCAGTTGGTGGAGATGCAGCGCAACGCGTTCGACTACGCGCGCCGCGACGGACTGCTCGCCGAAGACGAGGTGTTCTACGCCCAGCAGAACGCGCAAACGGTCCGCAACGCCGAGGCTTATTACCGCGCGATGTTCAGCGGGCGGGTCACCTCGTGGAATCTTCGTGATCAGCACATGGCTCAGACCCTGCAGGCATTGCTCGCTCATCTGGACCGTCATGAGGAGCAAGAACCGGCGCGGATCGTGGTCTGGGCGCACAACTCGCACGTCGGCGACGCGCGGGCAACCGAGGTGGCCGGTGACGGCCAGCTGACATTGGGGCAGCTGGCGCGAGAGCAGTACGGCGGCGACAGCCGGCTGATCGGGTTCACGACCTACGCCGGTACGGTCACGGCCGCTAGTGAGTGGGGCGGAATCGCTGAGCGAAAGGTTGTCAGGCGCGCCCTGAACGGCAGCGTGGAGGAGCTGTTCCATGAAACCGGTACCCCCGAATTCCTGGTTTCGGCGATGATCAGCCGGTCGGCCGCCGAACCACTGGATGTCGTACGGTTGGGCCGTGCCATCGGCGTGATCTACCTTCCCGAAACCGAACGGCAGAGCCACTACTACCACGTGCGTCCCTCAGAACAGTTCGACGCCATCATCCACATCGACAACACGCGTGCGCTCGAACCGCTCGAGGTCTCCAGCCTCTGGGTGGCCGGTGAGACGCCGGAGACCTATCCCACCGGGCTGTAACCGAGAACGGAGCGACGCAACATGACCCCCGCACGGATCGTCACGTTGACGATGAACCCTGCGCTCGATATCACCACAACCGTCGAGCAGATCCATCCGACATCCAAGATCCGTTGCGGCGACCCTCGTTACGATCCCGGCGGTGGCGGAATCAATGTGGCCCGCGTCGCGCATGTACTCGGGGCGTCGGTGTCTGCGGTGTTTCCGGTCGGCGGCGCCACGGGCGGTCGGATAGCCCGCCTCGTCGAAGACGCCGGCGTGCCCTATCGCAACACCGAGATCAGCGAACCGACCCGGGAGAACTTCACGGTGAACGAACGCCGCAGCGGTGAGCAATACCGGTTCGTCCTACCGGGCCCACACGTGACGCTGCGCGAACAGTCGCGATGCCTCGACGAACTACGCCTGGCCGCAGCGAAGGCCGAGTACGTGGTGGCCAGCGGCAGCCTCCCGCCCGATGTGGCTCCGGATTTCTATCAGCGCGTCGCCGACCTCTGTCGTGAACTCGGCGCGCTGCTGATCCTGGACGCATCGGGTGCGGCACTCACCTCCATCACATCCGGCGTGTTCCTGCTGAAACCGAGCCTGCGCGAATTGCGTGAGTGCGTCGGCCATGAACTTCACGACGAAGCCGAACAGCTCGCGGCCGCACACGAACTCATCGACCGCGGTGTCACCCAGGCAGTCGTGGTATCCCTCGGTTCCCAGGGAGCGTTTCTGGCAACGGCAGAGCACAGCCAACACTTTCCCGCGATTCCGGTGCGGTCGGTGGTCAGCAGCGTGGGTGCAGGCGATGCCATGGTTGCCGCGATCACCGTGGGCCTGAGCTGGTGCTGGCCGCTGAGCGAGGCGGTGCGGTTCGGCGTGGCGGCGGGCACCGCCATGCTCATGACACCAGGCACGGAAGTTCCAGCGCGCGCGGACGTCGACCGCTTTCTCGGTATGGCGGCTCAGCCGACGGACTTCGAATCCGTCTGCGACTAAACCGGTTTCCGATAGAGCGCGGCGGCAGCGGTGATCCCCGCGGCCGCGGCGACAAGCAGCACACACCCGCCGCCGGCAAGCTGCTCGGCGCCCTTTGCGAACGCCGCAGCCAACGATGCGGTGTGTGTGTTTTCATCGTCTGCGACGACGACGGCGCGCTCGGGTATCCCAAGTCGCTCGGCCAGCGCCGTCCGGTAAGCCCGCCGTGCCGGCGCGGCGATGACCATGCCGACATCCGAGATGTCGAGGGACTCCTCGCGAAGGCAGCGGCGGGCGATGTCGGCGGCAGCATCGGCGAAGCGTTCATCGAGCGCCGCCGATTCGTGGATGCGAAGAACGTTGTGCCGCGCGAAGTATCCGACGGTGGCGCTCAGGGTCGCTGCGTTGTCTGGGCGATGAAGCCAATGCACCTGGCCCAGCCCGTCGCGGCCGTCAGACCAGGTGCACGACATCGCCGCCCCGACAGGTGAAAACGGGAAGCGGTCCGTTGATCCGCCGCCGGGGTCGGCATCGCTGGTCACGATCACCGCGCTGTCGACGGTGTGCGACTTCAAGAATCCGCTGACGACCTGCAGGGCCGTCATGACACCGCAGGTTCCGTTGGCGACGTCGAAGGAGAAGGTTCCGTGGCCGCCGCTGTGCGGTTCTTCGGGGTTCGCCCCGATGTCGTCCTGGATCATCGCCGCCAGGGCGGGCTCGCCCAGATTGCGGTCGCGATAGATGCCCGCGTTGACCAGTAGGTCGACGTCGTGCGGGTCACGCCCGGCCCGGCGCAGGCAGGCTTTCGCCGCCGCATCCGCCAGACGTAGTGCGCTGCGCCGGCGCCGCCAGCCGCCCCGGACTACGACGATGTCGTCAACGATCGTGCCCATAGCGGCCCACCAGTTCCGGATCCAGGGTCAAGAGCACCACACCGATCTGCAGCCCGGATGCCAGGGCGATCAACGCGATCGTCTCCCCGGGTGCGATGTGTCCGGCCTTGAGCTCTTCGATGAGGGCGACGGTGTGTGTGGTCGATGCGGTGTTACCGTATCGGTCGACGGTGATCACCGCGTCGTGGCGGGGACTCTCGCCGAATGCCGTTGTGACTTCGGCCATTCCCTTGCGTATTGCGCGCGCGGACGTCTGGTGCGTGATCACGTGATCGATGTCGTGCAGCACGATCCCCGCGGTCTCGAGAACTTCGTGCAACAGCGGTGGGGTATTCGACATCGCGGCTTTGTGGATCCCGCGGGCGTCGGTGAACATTCGGGCACCGGGATCGTGTCCCTTCGGATAGCCCAGGCAGAGCCGGCTGTAATCGGCCACGGTCGTGAAGCCGGCAAGAACTATGCCGTCGGTGCCGCAGGCGGCGCGTTCGAGCAGAAGCGCCGCGCCCGCATCGCCCAGCGTCAACGACGCGAGTTCCTTGCTCATGACGTTGTGGATATGGCGGGCGGCGTTTCGACCCAGTTGGGAGATGTACTCCCCGCTGACCACCAAGGCGCGTTCGATGACACCCTGCCGGATCCAGTTGTTGGCGATCGTGACGCCGGTCAGCATTCCCGCGCAGGCGTTGTTGATGTCAAAGGTCACCGCGTCGTCGGCGCCGATGGCGTGCGCGATCGCGCTGCTCATCGTCGGTTCCAGCCACTGGGTCAGGCCGCCGCGGAACTTGGTGATGCTGCAGTTGATCACGGCGTCGATTGCACCGGCGTCCCGTTGGGCCCGGTCCAGACAGTCCAGCGCCGCCGATGTCGCCAGGCTCAGCGAGTCCTCATCGCCGACGGACACCCGCCGCTCGTGGATGCCGGTCAGCCGCTCCAGGTCGATGTGCGTGTGATGCCGTGTGGTCGCCATCAACTCGTCGGTCGTGAGATGGGTGCGGGGCAGGTGGCGCCCAGCGCCTGCCAGCCGGGTGCAAAACGGTGCGGCGCCGTCCCGGTGCGAGGCCTCGATCATGAGCCAATGCGTAGGCACCGCTCAAGGTTCGGTCACGCAGGCCGGCGCCGATAGGCGCTTTGGTCCTCGGCGCTGAGGACTTTCGGCTCTGCGTCAGGCAATGCGAACTTCCTACTCTCGGGTTATGGGTAAGCAGCGGCCGTGTCTGGCGATGCTGATGACGGCGGTCGGGGCGGTGGCCTTGTACCGCGGCAGGATTCGGAGGTGGATGTACACGTGGGGCGCCGACGCGGCCGAAATCAGCCAGGTGCTGCCCGGTGACGAGTTGGTGGCCGCGACCACACCACGCACCACGCGGGCGGTGACGATCGACGCCCCGATCGAGGACGTGTGGCCGTGGCTGGCGCAGATCGGGGAAGGTCGCGGCGGCTTCTACAGTTACTCGGTGATGGAGCGCGCGGTGGGCGCCCAGATCCACAACGCGTCGACCATTCACCCGGAGTGGCAGGATCTTCGTGTCGGCGACACGATTTGGCTGGCCCGACGCTACGGCGAATCGGCCCGGCAGGTGGTGGCATCGGTCGAACCCAACTCGCATCTGGTGCTTACCTCCGGTGATGACTTCGAACGGATCCGCCGCGGCCAACCCGCGTCGGGAAGCTGGGGGTTCTACCTGCGCCGCAAGAACGGCTGGACCCGGCTGCTGGTGCGCGGCAGCGGCGGCGTTGTCGGCCACGCGGCCTTCGACATCCCGCATTTCGTCATGGAGCAAAAGATGATGCGCGGGATCCGCGACCGGGCCCAGCAGCTGCGCCGACACGAGGTGCACGACTTCATCGAGCATTACGAATCCGCGCACACGGTCGCGACCAGCTGAACGGCTCCGCGTCATCGTTACTGCCCTGAACCCGCGACAGGTGCGGCGAAAAAGTGGACGATGGTGTGGTGACCGACGAGGCCGACCCGCGGGGGGAGACGAGCGTCGCGCCGCTGCGGGGCACGTTGTCGCAGCTGCGCCTGCGCGAGCTGCTCACGGAGGTGCAGGAGCGCGTCGAGCAGATCATTCAGGGACGCGACCGGATGGACGGTCTCGTCGAGGCCATGCTGGTGGTGACATCGGGTCTGGAGCTCGACCAGACCCTCAAGACCATCGTGCACACGGCCATCGACCTCGTCGACGCCCGGTACGGGGCGTTGGGTGTGCGCGGGCAAGACCACGAACTGGTCGAGTTCGTCTACGAAGGAATCTCCGAGGCGGAGCGCGAGAAGATCGGCCACCTGCCCGAGGGGCGCGGCGTGCTGGGGGTCTTGATCGACGATCCCAAACCCATCCGGTTGGACAACATCGCCAATCACGCTGCATCGGTGGGATTTCCGCCGAACCATCCTCCGATGCAGACGTTCCTGGGGGTTCCACTGCGGATCCGTGACGAAGTGTTCGGCAACCTGTACCTGACGGAGAAGGCGGACGGACAGCCGTTCAGCGAAGACGACGAGGTGCTGGTTCAGGCCCTCGCCGCCGCCGCGGGCATCGCGATCCACAACGCGCGCCTGTATGAGTCGGCGAAGACCCGTCAAGCATGGATCGAGGCCACCCGTGACATCGGGACGGAGTTGCTCGCAGGAACCGATCCGGCCCGCGTGTTCGATCTGGTCGCGGCCAAAACGCGTCAGCTCAGCGGTGCCCAACTGACGTTCGTCGCGGTACCGACAGATCCCGAGGCACCGTCACACGAAGTGGACGAACTGGTCATCGTCGCAACCTCCGGAAACGGCCCTGCGGCGGTATCCCAAACGATTCCGGTCAACGAAACATTGGTCGGCGACGTGTTTCTTGAGCGCCAGGCCCGGAGATTCGATCGCTTTGACAGCGCACTCGGCGACCCGTCAGCCACTGGTCCTGCCCTTGTGCTTCCCCTCCGTGTCGCTGACACGATCGCCGGAGTTCTTGTCGCACTTCGTCCCGTGGGTGCACAACCGTTCAACCAAGACCAACTCGATATGAAAGCGGCCTTCGCGGATCAGGCAGCCCTGGCGTGGCAGTTGGCCACCGCACAGCACCATGCGCGTGAACTCAGCATCCTGACCGACCGTGACCGCATCGCCCGCGATCTGCATGACCACGTCATCCAGCGACTCTTCGCCGTCGGCCTGTCACTGCAGGGCGTCGTCCCGCGGGCGCGTGTCCCCGAGGTGAAACAACGGCTGTCCGACTGCGTCGATGACCTCCAGCAGGTCATTCAGGAGATCCGCACGGCGATCTTCGATCTGCATGGTTCGCCGGTCGACAGCACCCGGCTGAGGCAGCGCTTGGATGCGGCCGTCGCACAGTTTTCGAGTTCGAATTTGCGTACCACGGCGCAGTACACCGGCCCGCTTTCGGTCGTCGACGCCGATCTCGCCGATCACGCTGAAGCCGTTGTGCGCGAAGCGGTCAGCAACGCGGTCCGGCATGCCGATGCCACCACACTGGTGGTCAGCGTCGTTGTCGGAGACGACCTGACCATCGAAGTCGTCGACAACGGCCGGGGCTTCAGCGGCGACGTGACCCGCAGTGGTCTGAACAACCTGCGCCAACGCGCGTTGGATGTGGGTGGCACCTTCAGCGTGGACAGCGGGCCTGGTCGGGGGACGGTGTTGCGGTGGTCGGCGCCCTGTCTCAGCACCGACTGATTTCGTCGGTCAGATGTCGAGCTGCTGGTACGTCCGGCGGACGAACTTCGGTTGTGCGGCTTGCAGTTTGAGCAACGACGTATTGCCCGCCACCGCGGCGGCGGCGTCCGCGCCGAGGTTCGGGAAGTTCTGGATGAGATAGATCAGGATCAGATCCTCGCTGGGATCGGCCTGCCACCACGTGCCGTAGGCACCGGGCCAGCTGAACGTTCCCGCCCCTCCCGGACCGAACAGCTGACGGGACCGCGCCGGGTCGGTCACCACCGACAGGTTCAGCCCGAAGCCGCGCCCGATCCAGAACGGCATGCCGAGAAAATCATGCTGCTTCTGCTCATCGGTGAGCCGGTCGGTGCGCATCGAGCGCACCGAATCCTCCGAAAGCACCCGGACACCGTCGATCTCGCCGCCGGCCAACAGCATCCGGGCGAACCTCAGGTAATCGTCGGCGGTGGAGAACAGGTTCGCACCGCCCATGCAGAACGGCGGCGGGGTCGCCGGCGTCGGGCCCATCGCGTCGTGGCTGAGCTTTTCCTGGTCGGTGAGCCGGTACATGGTCGCTGCCCGGCTGCGGTTGCGGGAGGGCACGAAGAAGCCGGTGTCGACCATGTTGAGCGGGCCCAGGATACGTTCGGTGAGCACGTCGTGCAGCGTTTTTCCTTCGATGCGTTCCAGGATGATGCCCAGCACGTCGGTGGCGTTGCTGTAGGTCATCCGCTCGCCGGGCTGGTGTTCCAGCGGCAGCGCGGCGATCTCGGCCAACCAGGCGTCCGGGTTCTGGCGCGCCGAGACGTGCGAGTAGGCGCGGGCCAGCGGACCCACCACCGAGAAGTAGTAGACCAGCCCGCTGCGGTGCGTCATCAGATCCTCGACGGTGATCGCACGCCGCGCCGGGTGGGTCTTGTCCAGCGGACCGCCGGGCTCGTTGAGCACCCGCATCTGCGCGAATTCGGGCAGCCACTTGGTGACCGGATCGGTCAACGCCAACTTGCCCTCGTCCACCAGCGACATCGCCGCGGCCACCGTGACCGGCTTGGTCATCGAGGCGATCCGGAAGATCGTGTCGCGTTGCATCGGCAGCCGTGCCTCGACGTCGCGATAGCCGAGCTCGTTGACCTGCAGCACCTCGCCGGCGCGCCAGACCAGCGTGACGGCGCCGGCGAGCAGGCCGCCGTCGATGGCTTCGCGGATGGATGCTTGGTTGCCGTCGAGATTCACCGCGCCAGCGTATCCAGCTGCGCCGGGGACGTTCGGGGGTGCTAAGCTCGGCGAAGTTTCGACGTCCTTTAAAGAGCCGTCCCGAGAGGCGGAGAAGGAGGTCAGAGTCGCATGGGCACGAATACCGACTCTTCAGGCACCGACCGGGAGTTGATGTCCGCAGCGGACGTCGGCCGGACCATCTCCCGTATCGCCCATCAGATCATCGAAAAAACCGCACTCGACGGTTCTGACGCGCCACGCGTCGTGCTGCTCGGCATACCCACCCGCGGCGTCATCCTGGCCGCGCGGCTCGCCGAGAAGATCAAGGAGTTCTCCGGCGTCGCCGTCCCGCACGGCGCACTGGACATCACGCTGTACCGCGACGACCTCAACATCAAGCCGCCGCGACCGCTCGAGGACACCTCGATACCCGAGGGCGGCATCGACGACGCGCTGGTGATCCTGGTCGACGATGTGCTGTTTTCCGGGCGCTCGGTGCGCTCGGCGCTGGACGCGCTGCGCGATATCGGCAGGCCGCGCGCCGTGCAACTGGCGGTCCTGGTCGACCGCGGCCACCGCGAGCTGCCGCTGCGCGCCGACTACGTCGGCAAGAACGTGCCGACCTCCCGCAGCGAGAGCGTGCATCTGTTGCTCAGCGAACACGACGACCGCGACGGGGTGGTGATCTCCAAGTGACGACACGGCATCTGCTGTCGGCCGCCGACCTGTCCCGTGACGAGGCCCTGGCGATTCTCGACGACGCCGACCGGTTCAGCCAGGCGCTGCTGGGCCGCGACGTCAAGAAGCTGCCCACGCTGCGCGGGCGCACGATCATCACGATGTTCTACGAGAACTCCACCCGCACCCGGGTGTCCTTCGAGGTCGCCGGAAAGTGGATGAGCGCCGACGTCATCAACGTCAGCGCATCGGGATCGTCTGTGTCCAAAGGGGAGTCGCTGCGCGACACCGCGCTGACCCTGCGGGCCGCCGGCGCCGACGCGCTGATCATCCGCCATCCCGCGTCGGGCGCCCCCCAGCAGCTCGCCGAGTGGACGGTCGGCGCCGACGGCTCCGGGCCCGCGGTGATCAACGCGGGCGACGGCACCCACGAGCACCCCACCCAGGCCCTGCTCGACGCGCTGACCATCCGCCAGCGACTCGGCGATATCGAGGGTAAGCGGGTGGTGATCGTCGGTGACGTCCTGCACAGTCGGGTCGCACGGTCCAACGTGCTGTTGCTCAACACACTGGGCGCCGAAGTGGTGCTCGTCGCACCGCCCACCCTGCTGCCTGCCGGGGTCGACGAATGGCCGGTCACCGTCTCGCACGACCTCGACGGCGAACTGCCCATCGCCGACGCGGTGCTGATGCTGCGGGTGCAGGCTGAGCGGATGAACGGCGGGTTCTTCCCGTCGGCGCGGGAGTACTCGGTGCTCTACGGGCTCTCCGAGAAGCGGCAGGCGATGCTGCCCGGCACCGCGGTGGTGCTGCATCCCGGACCGATGGTGCGCGGCATGGAGATCGCGTTCGCGGTCGCCGATTCGTCGCAATCAGCGGTGCTGCAACAGGTTTCCAACGGTGTCCACGTCCGGATGGCCGTGTTGTTTCACCTGCTGGTGGGTGCTGAGCGGGAGGTGATCAGCGCATGAGCACCGTGATTCGAGGAGTTCGGCGTTACGGCGAGGGCGACCGCGTCGACGTCCTGGTGGCCGACGGCCAGATCGCCGAGATCGGCGCCGGGCTGGCTGAGTCCGGAGGACTCGAAAAGGCCTGGGATGTGTTCGACGCCACCGACCACGTCCTGCTGCCCGGCTTCGTCGACCTGCACACCCACCTGCGCGAGCCCGGCAGGGAATACGCCGAGGACATCGAAACCGGTTCAGCGGCAGCGGCGTTGGGCGGTTACACGGCGGTGTTCGCGATGGCCAACACCAACCCGGTCGCCGACAGCCCGGTGGTCACCGATCATGTGTGGCACCGCGGGCAGCAGGTCGGCCTGGTCGACGTGCACCCGGTCGGGGCGGTCACCATGGGGCTGGCCGGCGCTCAGCTGACCGAGATGGGCCTGATGGCCGCGGGTGCGGGGCAAGTCCGGATGTTCTCCGACGACGGCATCTGCGTGCACGATCCGCTGATCATGCGCCGGGCCCTCGAGTATGCGCGCGGGCTGGGTGTGCTGATCGCCCAGCACGCCGAGGAGCCGCGGCTCACCGTCGGCGCCGTCGCGCACGAGGGACCCAACGCGGCCCGGCTGGGGCTGGCGGGCTGGCCGCGCGCCGCCGAGGAGTCGATCGTGGCCCGCGACGCGCTGCTGGCCCGCGACGCCGGAGCGCGGGTGCACATCTGCCACGCGTCGACCGCGGGCACCGTTGAGATCCTCAAATGGGCGAAAGCACAAGGTATTTCGATCACCGCCGAGGTAACGCCGCATCACCTCCTGCTCGATGACCGGCGGCTGGCCAGCTACGACGGCCGCAACCGGGTCAACCCGCCGCTGCGCGAGGCCGCCGACACCGATGCGCTGCGCCGTGCGCTGGCCGACGGGGTCATCGACTGCGTGGCCACCGATCACGCCCCGCACGCCGAGCACGAGAAGTGCTGCGAGTTCGCGCAGGCCCGGCCGGGGATGCTCGGCCTGGAGACCGCGTTGTCGGTCGTGGTGCAGACGATGGTGCGGACCGGGCTGCTGACCTGGCGAGACGTAGCCCGGGTGATGAGTGAAAACCCGGCCCGCATCGTCGGATTGCCCGACCAGGGCAGGCCGCTGGAGGTCGGTGAACCGGCCAACCTCACCGTCGTCGACCCGGATGCCACCTGGACCGTCGACGGCACCGCGCTGGCCAGCCGGTCGACCAACACCCCGTTCGAGTCGATGGAGTTGCCAGCGTCGGTGACGCTGACCATGCTGCGCGGCAAGGTCACTGCGCGCGACGGGAAATGCCCGGCATGAGCGGCCAGATGGACGAAATGGCGCCAACCACTCGCACTTTTGCGCCCGGTTGTCCCTTTGGGCGACGAGGTGGGGCGTGAACACGGGGACGTTGGTGGGATCGCTGGTGCTGGCCGCGGTCCTGGCGGTGCTGATCGCGGTGCTGATCCAGGCGATGATGCGGGGCTGGCGCCGGCGCGCCGAGCGGCAGGTCGCGCTCATCGGGACACTTCCGCCGCTGCCGGACACCGTCGGCAAGGCGATCGTCGCGCCGACAAAGGGTTTGTACGTCGGCAGTACACTGGCGCCACGTTGGAACGACCGCGTCGTGGTTGGCGACCTCGGCTTCCGCACCAAGGCGGTGCTGACCCGCTACCCCGAAGGAATCATGGTGCAGCGCAGCGGTGCTGGACCGATCTGGATCCCCGACGAGTCGATCGCCGCGATCCGCACCGAACGTGCGATCGCCGGTAAGGCCATGACCCACGAAGGGATTTTGGCCATCCGCTGGCGGTTGCCGTCGGGCGCCGAACTCGACACCGGGTTTCGTGCCGATGACCGCGGGGAATATGCGCGATGGCTTGAGGAGGCTGCATGAATTCCAAGGCGGTACTGGTGCTCGAGGACGGCCGCGTCTTCACCGGCACCGCGTACGGCGCCGTCGGCCAGACGCTGGGCGAGGCGGTGTTCAACACCGGGATGTCCGGCTACCAGGAGACCCTGACCGATCCGAGCTACCACCGCCAGATCGTGGTCGCCACCGCACCGCAGATCGGCAACACCGGCTGGAACCACCAGGACGCCGAGAGCCGCGACGACAAGATCTGGGTGGCCGGCTACGCGGTCCGTGACCCGTCTCCGCGCGCGTCGAACTGGCGCGCCACCGGAACGCTGGAAGACGAACTCGTGCGTCAGGACATTGTCGGCGTCGCGAACATCGACACCCGCGCCGTGGTGCGCCACCTGCGCAGCCGCGGCTCGATGAAGGCCGGCGTGTTCTCCGGTGCCGCCCTCGCCGAGGTCGACGAGTTGGTGACCCGCGTGCAGGCGCAGCCGTCGATGCTGGGCGCCGATCTGGCCGACGAGGTCAGCACCGACACCGCCTACGTGGTGGAACCCGAAGGGCCAGCACGGTTTACCGTCGTCGCCGTCGACCTCGGTATCAAGACCAACACCCCGCGCAGTTTCGCCCGCCGCGGCATTCGAACCCACGTGCTGCCGTCGACAGCCACGTTCGAGCAGATCACCGACCTGAAAGCCGACGGCGTTTTCCTGTCCAACGGGCCCGGCGACCCGGCCACCGCCGACCACATCGTCGGCGTAACCCGCGAGGCGCTCGGTGCCGGGATCCCGCTGTTCGGCATCTGCTTCGGCAACCAGATCCTCGGCCGGGCGCTGGGTCGCTCGACGTACAAGATGGTGTTCGGGCACCGCGGCATCAACATCCCGGTTATCGACCACGCCACCGGGCGGGTCGCGGTGACCGCGCAGAACCACGGGTTCGCACTCGAAGGTGAGGCGGGGGAGCGGTTCGACACTCCGTTCGGCACCGCGATCGTCAGCCACACCTGCGCCAACGACGGTGTGGTGGAAGGCGTCAAACTACTTGACGGTAAAGCGTTTTCGGTGCAGTACCACCCCGAGGCCGCGGCCGGTCCGCACGACGCCAACTACTTGTTCGACCAATTCGTCGACCTGATGGCAGGAGAGAATCAGTGACTGTGCGGATTGATACGCCGCGATCGGCGTGTCGCGTACGAAACCGCACGCTCGCAGGAAGGCAGGACGGTCATGCCTAAGCGCACCGACCTCAACCACGTGCTGGTGATCGGGTCGGGGCCGATCGTGATCGGCCAGGCCTGCGAGTTCGACTACTCCGGCACCCAGGCCTGCCGCGTGCTCAAAGCCGAAGGGCTGCAGGTCAGCCTGGTCAACTCCAATCCCGCGACGATCATGACCGATCCGGAGTTCGCCGACCAGACCTACGTCGAACCGATCACCGCCTCGTTCGTCGAACGCGTCCTCGCGCAGCAGGCCGAGCGCGGAAACAAGATCGACGCGCTGCTGGCCACCCTCGGCGGGCAGACCGCGCTCAACACCGCTGTTGCGCTCTACGAGAACGGGGCGCTGGAACGCTACGGCGTCGAGCTCATCGGCGCCGACTTCGAGGCGATCCAACGCGGTGAGGACCGGCAGCGGTTCAAGGACATCGTCGCCAAGGTCGGCGGCGAATCGGCGCGCTCGCGCGTGTGTTTCACGATGGATGAGGTCAGGGAGACCGTCGCCGAGCTGGGCCTGCCGGTCGTCGTGCGGCCCTCGTTCACCATGGGTGGGCTGGGCTCGGGCATGGCCTACTCCGCCGAGGACGTCGACCGGATGGCCGGCCACGGCCTGGCCTCCTCGCCCAGCGCCAACGTGCTCATCGAGGAATCGATCTTCGGGTGGAAGGAATACGAGCTCGAGCTGATGCGCGACGGCAACGACAACGTCGTCGTGGTGTGCTCGATCGAGAACGTCGACCCGATGGGTGTGCACACCGGGGACTCGGTCACCGTCGCGCCGGCGATGACGCTGACCGACCGCGAGTACCAGACGATGCGCGATCTGGGCATCGCGATCCTGCGCGAGGTGGGCGTCGACACCGGCGGCTGCAACATCCAGTTCGCCGTCAACCCGACCGACGGCCGGCTCATCGTCATCGAGATGAACCCGCGGGTGTCGCGGTCGTCTGCGCTGGCGTCCAAGGCCACCGGGTTCCCGATCGCCAAGATCGCCGCCAAGCTGGCCATCGGCTACACGCTCGACGAGATCGTCAACGACATCACCAAGGAGACCCCGGCCTGCTTCGAGCCGACGCTGGACTACGTCGTGGTCAAGGCGCCCCGGTTCGCGTTCGAGAAGTTCCCCGGCGCCGACGGCACGCTGACCACCACGATGAAATCCGTCGGCGAGGCGATGTCGTTGGGCCGCAACTTCATCGAGTCGCTCGGCAAGGTGATGCGCTCGCTGGAGACCACCAGGGCCGGGTTCTGGACCGGGCCGGACCCCGACCTCACCGTCGACGAACTGCTGCAGAACCTCAGGACACCCACCGACGGACGGCTCTACGACATCGAGCACGCACTGCGACTCGGCGCCACCGTCGAGCAGGTGTCGGAGGCCTCCGGCGTCGACCCGTGGTTCGTCGAGCAGATCGCCGGGCTGGTGACGTTGCGCGCCGAGATCGTCGACGCCCCGGTGCTGGACGCCGACCTGCTGCGGCGCGGCAAATACCACGGCCTTTCCGATCGCCAGATCGCCGCGCTGCGACCGGAACTGGCCGGCGAGGTCGGGGTGCGGTCGTTGCGTGAACGCCTGGGCATCCATCCCGTCTACAAGACGGTCGACACCTGCGCGGCCGAGTTCGAAGCCCAAACGCCCTACCACTACAGCAGTTACGAACTCGACCCGGCCGCCGAGACCGAGGTGGCGCCGCAGACCGACAGGCCCAAGGTGCTCATTCTCGGGTCGGGCCCCAACCGCATCGGCCAAGGCATCGAGTTCGACTACAGCTGCGTGCACGCCGCCACCACCCTGAGCGCCGCCGGTTTCGAGACCGTGATGATCAACTGCAATCCCGAGACGGTGTCCACCGACTACGACACCGCCGACCGGCTTTACTTCGAACCGCTGACGTTCGAGGACGTACTCGAGATCTACTACGCCGAACAGCAATCCGGGCGCGGCGGTCCCGGCGTCGTCGGCGTCATCGTGCAACTGGGTGGGCAGACCCCGCTCGGCCTCGCCGACCGGCTGGAACGGGCCGGTGTGCCGATCGTCGGCACCAGCCCCAGCGCCATCGACCTCGCCGAGGACCGCGGCGCCTTCGGCGAGGTGCTGACCAACGCCGGCCTGCCCGCCCCGAAGTTCGGCACCGCGACCAGCTTCGAACAGGCCCGTCGGATCGCCGCCGACATCGGCTACCCGGTGCTGGTGCGGCCCTCCTACGTGCTGGGCGGCCGCGGGATGGAGATCGTCTACGACGACGAAACCCTGCACGGCTACATCACCCGCGCCACCCAACTCTCACCCGAGCATCCCGTGCTCGTCGACCGGTTCCTCGAGGACGCCATCGAAATCGACGTCGACGCGCTGTGCGACGGCACCGAGGTGTATATCGGCGGCGTCATGGAGCACATCGAGGAAGCCGGCATCCACTCCGGCGATTCGGCGTGTGCGCTGCCGCCGGTGACGTTGGGCCGCAGCGACATCGAATCGGTGCGCCGCGCCACCGAGGCCATTGCGCACGGCATCGGCGTCGTCGGGCTGCTCAACGTGCAGTACGCGCTCAAGGATGACGTGCTCTACGTGCTGGAGGCCAACCCGCGCGCCAGCCGCACGGTGCCGTTCGTCTCGAAGGCCACGGCGGTGCCGTTGGCGAAAGCGTGCGCGCGGATCATGCTCGGCGCCACCATCGCCCAGCTGCGCGGCGAGGGTCTGCTGGCCAAAACCGGCGACGGCGCCTCGTTCTCGGCGAACGGGGCCAACACACCGGTCGCCGTCAAGGAGGCCGTGCTGCCGTTCCACCGGTTCCGCGGGGCCGACGGTGCGCAGATCGACAACCTGCTTGGCCCGGAGATGAAATCCACCGGCGAGGTGATGGGCATCGACCGCGACTTCGGCAGCGCGTTCGCCAAGAGCCAGACCGCCGCCTACGGTTCACTGCCCACCGAGGGCACCGTGTTCGTCTCGGTGGCCAACCGGGACAAGCGTTCGCTGGTGTTCCCGGTCAAACGGCTCGCCGACCTGGGGTTCCGGGTGCTGGCCACCGAAGGCACCGCGGAAATGCTGCGCCGCAACGGTATTCCGTGCGACGAGGTGCGCAAGCACTTCCAGGAGCCGACGGCTGACGGGCCGAAGATGTCGGCGGTGGACGCCATCAAGGCCGGTGAGGTCGACATGGTCATCAACACCCCGTACGGCAACTCCGGGCCGCGCGTCGACGGCTACGAGATCCGGTCGGCCGCGGTGTCGAACAACATTCCGTGCGTGACGACGGTGCAGGGCGCATCGGCGGCGGTGCAAGGCATCGAGGCGGCCATCCGCGGCGAGATCGACGTGATGTCGCTGCAGGAACTGCACAGCACGCTGGGCACGTGAGCGGATTCGGTCGGCGGCTGGCCGACGCGGTGTCGACCCGCGGACCGCTGTGCCTTGGCATCGATCCGCATCCCGAACTGCTGCGGGCGTGGGACCTTTCGGTCGACGCCGACGGACTGCGCAGGTTCTGCGACATCTGCGTGGCGGCGTTCACCGGGTTCGCGGTGGTCAAGCCGCAGGTGGCGTTCTTCGAGACCTACGGTGCGGCAGGCTATACCGTGCTCGAACACACGATCGCGGCGCTGCGCGAGGCGAACGTGCTGGTGCTCGCCGACGCCAAACGCGGGGACATCGGCTCCACCATGGCCGCCTACGCCCAGGCGTGGGTGGGGGATTCGCCGCTGGCGGCCGACGCCGTCACCGCGTCGCCGTATCTGGGCTTCGCCTCGCTGCAGCCGCTGCTGGACACGGCCCTGGCCCACGGGCGCGGGGTGTTCGTGCTGGCCGCCACCTCCAACCCCGAAGGACAAACGGTGCAGCGCGCGGTCGCGGGCGGGCGGACCGTCGCGCAGTCGATCGTCGACGCCGCCGCCGAACTGAACCGCGCGGGCGCCCCCGAACCCGGCGCCGTCGGCGTCGTCGTCGGCGCCACGCTGACCGATCCGCCCGACGTCAGCGCGCTGGCCGGACCCGTGCTCGTACCCGGCGTCGGCGCCCAGGGTGGGCGCCCCGATGCGCTGGGCGGACTCGGGGGAGCAAAGCCGGGCCAGTTGCTGCCCGCCGTGTCGCGGGAGGTGCTGTGGGCCGGGCCCGGTGTCGCCGCGCTGCGCTCGGCCGCCGATGCGGTGCGCGATGCGGTGGCGTATCTGGCCTGAGCGGGCCCCAAGATGGCGCTGACGGCCGCGGCCGGGCGCCTCGGCACGACCCTGAGCGCAAAAACGCCGGGTTTTCCCGTCCGCAAGCAGTCACATCAATAACACCGCAAACACTGGCAACAGCTGTCACAGAAGTGCGCGTCCGAGCGTCGCTCGACACGCCCGACATGCGCTGACCAGCGAAAATTTTTAGAAAAAGCTGCCGCGCCGACCCTTGGACCGGACGGAAAATCGGCTACCTCTCGGCCGTGTCCGGTAGCCCGCGCGAAATCCGTTGGGTAATAGGAAATTCCGCTCATTGCCACGCCGATATTGGTGTTTGCGGTGTCGCGGACGCGACCGTGGCGCCGAGCGCAGCAGCGCCTTACACGCTGGGCTTTTGGCCCGGTAACGGGGGGGTGGGGTTCGCTTTCGTCAGGATGCGTGGGTACGGTCGTCGTCGCTGGCTGTTGTGGATTCGTCCTATCAGCCGATTTAAAACAATTGATGGTGATGAGACGGAGGAACCCCGTGGCCCTTCCCCAGTTGACCGACGAACAGCGCGCGGCCGCGTTGGAGAAGGCTGCCGCCGCACGTCGAATCCGGGCTGAACTCAAGGATCGGCTCAAGCGCGGTGGCACCAACCTCAAGCAGGTGCTCAAGGATGCCGAGACCGATGAGGTACTCGGCAAGATGAAGGTTTCCGCGCTGCTGGAAGCCCTGCCCAAGGTCGGCAAGGTCAAGGCGCAGGAAATCATGACCGAGCTCGAAATCGCCCCCACCCGCCGTCTGCGCGGCCTGGGCGATCGTCAGCGCAAGGCGCTGCTGGAAAAGTTCGACCAGTAGTTCCCGGGCGCATAAGTTGAGCGCCGGCCGAGGGGCCGGCCGGGTAGTAGTGCTGTCCGGTCCCTCTGCCGTCGGGAAAACGACGCTCGTGCGCTGTCTGCGCGAACGCATTCCCGACCTGTATTTCAGCGTGTCCGTCACGACAAGGGCGCCCCGCCCGGGCGAGGTCGACGGCGTCGACTACTCGTTTGTGTCCGATGAGCAGTTTGCGCAGCTCATCGCCGGTGGAGCCCTGCTGGAGTGGGCCGAAATCCACGGTGGTTTGCATCGCTCCGGCACCCCCGCGCAGCCCGTGTACGAGGCCGCCGCGGCCGGTCATCCGGTACTCATCGAGGTGGATCTGGCCGGGGCGAGGTCGGTTAAGCAGGCGATGCCCGAGGCCCTCACGGTGTTCATCGCGCCGCCCGACTGGGCGACGCTAAAGAGCCGGTTGACCGGCCGGGGCACCGAAACCGCCGAGGTGATGGACCGCCGCCTGGCGACCGCGAAGGCCGAATTGGCCGCCCAGGACGAGTTCGACACGGTCGTGGTGAACAGCCAATTGGAATCGGCCTGCGCTGAATTGGTATCCTTGCTGGTGGCCCACGACTGACCCAGCGCCAAAGTCGGCGCGTGGATCCCCGATAGCCGCCTCAGTTTCACAGGCAACCAGCCAACCGCCAGGAGAATTTTTACGTGAGCACCCCGCACGCCGATACGCAGCTGGCCGCTGTGGACGACTTCGATACGTCGATGAACGCCTCAGCCGGCGCCTACGACACGCCGCTCGGCATCACCAACCCGCCGATCGACGAGTTGCTGGAGCGCGCATCGAGCAAGTACGCCCTGGTCATCTACGCCGCCAAGCGCGCACGCCAGATCAACGACTACTACAACCAGCTCGGCGACGGCATCCTCGAGTACGTCGGGCCGCTGGTCGAGCCCGGACTCCAGGAGAAGCCGCTGTCGATCGCGCTGCGCGAGATCCACGCCGACCTGCTCGAGCACACCGAAGGCGAGTAGCAACTCAGGAGCGGCCCGCATGGAGCCCAAGCGGATCATCGTCGGCGTCGCCGGTGGCATCGCCGCTTACAAGGCGGCAACCGTGGTCCGCCAACTCACCGAAGCCGGACACTCCGTCCGCGTCATCCCGACCGAGTCCGCGCTGCGGTTCGTCGGCGCCGCGACGTTCGAGGCGCTGTCGGGCAACCCGGTGCACACCGGCGTCTGGGACGACGTGCACGAGGTGCCGCACGTGCGGCTCGGCCAGGAGGCCGACCTGGTCGTCGTCGCCCCCGCCACCGCCGACCTGCTGGCCCGCGCGGTCACCGGGCGGGCCGACGATCTGCTGACCGCGACGCTGCTCACCGCGCGATGTCCGGTGCTGCTGGCCCCGGCCATGCACACCGAGATGTGGTTTCACCCCGCCACCGTCGACAACGTCGCGACGTTGCGTCGCCGCGGCGCGGTGGTGCTGGAACCCGCGTCGGGACGGCTCACCGGCGCCGACACCGGTGCGGGACGGCTGCCCGAGGCCGAGGAGATCACCACCTTCGCGCAGCTGCTGCTGGCCCGCACCGACGCGCTGCCCTATGACCTGGCCGGCGTCAAAGCCCTGGTCACCGCCGGCGGTACCCGCGAGCCGATCGATCCGGTGCGGTTCATCGGCAACCGCAGCTCGGGTAAGCAGGGCTACGCCGTGGCGCGGGTGATGGCCCAGCGCGGCGCGGAGGTCACGCTGATCGCGGGCAACACCGCGGGGCTGATCGACCCGGCGGGCGTCGAGGTCGTGCACATCGGTTCGGCCGCCCAGCTCAAAGACGCCGTGTCCAAGCACGCGCCCGATGCGCACGTGCTGGTGATGGCGGCCGCCGTCGCCGACTTCCGGCCGGTCACCCAGGCCACCAGCAAGATCAAAAAGGGACCGGAGAGCCAGGGCGAGCCGGTCATCGAGCTGACCCGCACCGACGACGTGCTGACCGGTGCGGTGCGCGCCCGCGCCGACGGCCAGCTGCCCAACATGCGGGCCATCGTCGGGTTCGCCGCCGAGACCGGAGACGCCAACGGCGACGTGCTCTTTCACGCCAGGGCCAAGCTGGCGCGCAAGGGCTGTGATCTGCTCGTCGTCAACGCCGTCGGCGAGAATCGGGCGTTCGAGGTGGACAACAACGACGGCTGGCTGCTCGCCGCCGACGGCACGGAGTCCGCGCTGGAACACGGCCCGAAAACCCTGATGGCCAGCCGGATCGCCGATGCGATCGCATCGTTCCTCGGGAGCGGCAAGGGGTAGTCCGAACCAGCTCGCTGCGGGTCAGGGTTGCGGGCAACCAGCTCACGCGCTTGGGTGCAACAGGGCACACCGGGGCGCAGCCACCCCGGGGCATACAATTCGACCAACTAATTTTCGGAAGGATCACACCGTGAGCCAAGCTCGGCTGTTTACCAGTGAGTCGGTAACCGAGGGCCATCCCGACAAGATCTGTGACGCCATCAGCGACTCGGTGCTCGACGCGTTGCTCGCCGACGATCCCAAATCCCGTGTCGCGGTGGAGACACTGGTCACGACCGGACAGGTGCACGTGGTCGGCGAGGTGACGACGGCGGCCAGGGAAGCGTTCGCCAATATCACCAACACCGTGCGTGAGCGCATCCTCGAGATCGGCTACGACTCATCGGAGAAGGGCTTCGACGGGGAGACCTGCGGCGTCAACATCGGCATCGGCGCGCAGTCACCCGACATCGCCCAGGGTGTCGACACCGCCCACGAGACCCGCGTCGAGGGTGCAGGCGATCCGCTGGACTCCCAGGGCGCCGGCGACCAGGGGCTGATGTTCGGCTACGCGATCCGCGACACCCCCGAGCTGATGCCGCTGCCCATCGCGCTCGCGCACCGGTTGTCGCGCCGGCTGACCGAGGTCCGCAAGAGCGGGGTGCTGGACTACCTGCGCCCCGACGGCAAGACCCAGGTCACCGTCCAGTACGACGGCACCACCCCGGTGCGCCTGGACACCGTGGTGCTCTCCACGCAGCACGCCGCGGGCATCGACCTGGACGCGACGCTGACACCAGACATCCGCGAGAAGGTCGTCAACACCGTGCTGGCCGACCTCGACCACAGCACGATGGACACCTCCGACTTCCGGCTGCTGGTGAACCCGACCGGCAAGTTCGTGCTCGGCGGGCCGATGGGCGACGCCGGGTTGACCGGCCGAAAGATCATCGTCGACACCTACGGCGGCTGGGCCCGCCACGGCGGCGGCGCGTTCTCCGGCAAGGATCCGTCCAAGGTGGACCGCTCCGCGGCGTACGCGATGCGCTGGGTGGCAAAGAACGTGGTCGCCGCGGGCCTGGCCGAACGCGTCGAGGTGCAGGTCGCCTATGCGATCGGCAAGGCCGCGCCGGTCGGGTTGTTCGTCGAGACCTTCGGCAGCGAGACGGTCGACCCGGCACGCATCGAGAAGGCCATCACCTCGGTGTTCGACCTGCGGCCCGGCGCGATCGTGCGCGATCTGGACCTGCTGCGCCCGATCTACGCGCAGACCGCCGCCTACGGCCACTTCGGCCGCACTGACGTCGAGTTGCCGTGGGAGCAGCTCAACAAGGTCGACGAGCTCAAGGCATCGGTCTAACCCAGGGTGATTTGTGTGCGTTCAGGCGCGCTCAGCGCAACAGAACGCACACAAATCACGTGAATGCGTAGTCGTCGATCGGGAAGCGGCGGCTGCGCCACTGCGCCTGCAGCGTGGTCGCCGACCGTAGCGGCACGTCGCCGTTGGGGTCGAAGTAGTAGCTGTTGGCGAGTTTGCAGCTGTCCTGCCAGAAGATCTGCCGGTGCCGCTTGCGCATCATCTCGGCGAAGTAGCGGTCGTTGGCCTCCTGCTTGACCTCCACGCGCGTGGCGTGGTTACGCCGGGCATGGGTCAGGCAGCGCACGATGTGGTGGGTCTGGGCCTCGATCAGCGCGAAGTAGGAGCTACCCACGTACCCGTAGGGCCCGAACACGGTGAAGAAGTTCGGGAACCCGGGCGCGCTGACGCCTTCGTAGGCCTGCAGGCGCTGCTCGTTCCAGTACCCGCTGAGCGATCGTCCGCCCGACCCGGTGACCGCATAGGTCGGCACGCTGTCGGGATCCATCACCTTGAAGCCGGTCGCCAGGATGAGCACGTCGACATCGCGGGTCTGCCCGTCGGCCGTGGCCACCCCCGAGCCGGTGATCTTGTCGATCGGTTCGGTGACCAACTCGACGTTGTCGCGGTTGTACGTCGACAGGTAGGTGTTGTGGAAACCGGGTCGCTTGCAGCCCACCGCGTAGCGCGGCGTCAGCTTGTCGCGCACCCGCGGGTCGTGAACCTTTCTGCGCAGATACGCCTCGCCGAACTTCGCCATCCGCTTGGCCATCGGGTTCAGCGTGAAGTATTGCGCGGGCAGCGTGAACGTGAGTTCGACGTAGGCCTGGCTGAACAACCGCTGCACGCTGTGACCGCCGGGCAGCCTCATCAACCGACGCGCGAGAGGCGTGAGCGGCACGTCGAACTTCGGAAAGCACCAGATCGGCGTGCGCTGAAAAACGGTGAGCCGCTCCACGATCGGCGCAATCTCCGGGATCACCTGGACCGCCGATGCGCCGGTGCCGATAACCGCGACGCGCTTACCGGTCAGGTCCAGGTCGTGGTCCCAGCGCGCGGTGTGCATGGTGACGCCGCTGAACGAGTCGACACCGTCGATGTCGGGGAGGTTCGGTGTGACCAGCACACCGCAGGCGTTGATCAGGAACCGGGCGGTCACCACCCCGCCGGGATCGGTACGGATGTGCCACATATGGGTTTCGTCGTCGAAGTCCGCGGACAACACCTTGGTGTTGAACCGGATCCGGGAGCGCAGCCCGTACTTGTCGACGCAGTGTTCGGCGTAGGCCTTCAGTTCGTGCCCCGGCGCGTAGCTGCGCGTCCAGTCTGCGCTCTGCTCGAAGGAGAACTGGTAGGAGAACGACGGAATATCCACGGCGATACCGGGATAGGTGTTCCAGTACCAGGTGCCGCCGGGACCGTCGCCCGCTTCGAGTACGAGATAGTCGGCCATTGCGGCCTTGTCCAGGGTGATCGCCGCGCCGATGCCGGAAAACCCGGCGCCGACGATGACGGTGTCGTAGTCGGGCGCGCTCACCTCGCCATCACCACCGCGACGTCGCCGTGCGCCGACGTCGACACCCGGCCGCGCTGCCGTGGGATCGGTCATGAGCCCACGGTAGCGCGTGTGCTCACCCGCGATGTAGCGCCTTGCGCAGCGCCGCGAGACCCCGGTCCATCGCCTCGGTGGCCGCGGGCACCACGCCCGCATAGCCGAGATAGCCGTGTACCAGCGTCTCGGCGTTGTGCAGTTCGACAGGCACCCCGGCGGCGGTGAGCAACTCGGCGTAGCGAGCGCCGTCGTCGCGCAGCGGGTCGTGGCCCGCGACGGCGATGTAGGTCGGCGGCAGCCCGGACAGGTCCCCTGCACGGGCGGGCACCAGCGTGGCGGGGGGTTCGGACATGTCCAAATCGCCGATGTACCAACGGGTGTAGCCGCTGCACGCGGACAGGCTGAGCACCGGCGCGTCGGCGTTCTCCGTGAACGACGGCAGCGTGGTGTCGAACGTCGTGGACGGATACCACAACAGCTGATATGCGATCGTCGGTGCGCCCGCGTCGCGTGCCAGCTGGGACACCACCGCCGCGAGGTTGCCGCCCGCGGAGTCACCGGCGACCGCGATGCGAGCGGGGTCCGCACCCAGTTGCGCGGCGTGCCGGCCGACCCACTGCGTCGCCGCCCACACGTCGTCGACGGCCGCCGGATAGGGATGTTCGGGGGCCAGCCGGTAGTGCACCGACACCACCACCGCGCCCGCGCCGACGGCGTGCATGCGTGCGGTGCCGTCGTAAGTGTCCAGGTCGCCGACCGACCAGCCGCCACCGTGCAGGAACACCACGACGGGAACGGCGGTGCCGTCGGCCTCGGGCGGCCAGTACACCCGGATCGGGATCGGACCCGCGGGCCCGTCGACGGTGCGGTCTTCGGTGCGCAGGTCGGGATGGGCTTCGCGACGGGGAAGTTCGGCGAACCGCCGACGCGCGGCTTCGGGTCCTCCGTCGGTTGTCAACTGAAACGGAACGGCCTCCAGTACCTTCTGCAGGATGGTATCGACGGCCGGCTTCTCTTCAGGATCGGACATGGGGACACCGTACGTTCAACGGCGCACCAAGCTGCTCTGGGTGATCGCCGTGGTGGTCGCCGCCTGCTACGGGGTGTTCCTCATCGTCGCCGCGGTGCGGTTGCCCGCGGGGTCGGAGTTGACCGGGCAGTTCGCGCTGCAGCCCGCGGCCAAGGCGCTGGCCGCGGTGTTGCTGGCGGTCGCCGCGGTCGGCCATCCGATAGCGCGCGAGCGGCGCTGGCTGATCGGCGCCCTGCTGTTCTCGGCAGCCGGGGACTACCTGTTGGCGCTGCCGTGGTGGGAGCCGTCGTTCGTGCTCGGGCTGTCGGCGTTCCTGGTGGCGCACCTGTGCTTCCTGGGCGCGCTGGTGCCGCTGGTGGTGCGGACGGCGCCCGGGGTGGCCGCCGCGACGGTGACCGTGGCCGCGTGTGTGGCGCTGCTCATCTGGTTCTGGCCGCGGTTGACGGCCGAGGGGATGGCGGTGCCCGTCACGCTCTACATCACGGTGCTGGGGGCGATGGTGTGCGCGGCGCTGCTGGCCCGGTTGCCGACGCCGTGGACGGCGCTGGGCGCGGTGTGCTTCGCGGTGTCCGACGCGATGATCGGCATCAGCAAGTTCGTGCTGGCGCCGGATAACGCCGAGGCGCTGGCCGTGCCGATCTGGTGGGTGTACTCGGCGTCGCTGGTGCTCATCACCGCCGGGTTCTTCTTCGGCAGGGGGGCCGCGAACGTTCCTTACCGCTCGAATATGCGGAGAGATGTCGAGCGGTAAGGCACGTTCGGCCGCTGCCGAACACGAGCCGATCGCGCGCGTGCTGCCGATGCTGTCGGTGCCGCACCTCGACCGCGAGTTCGACTACCTGGTGTCCGCGGAGCAGTCCGACGACGCGCAGCCCGGCGTGCGGGTGCGGGTGCGGTTCTCCGGTCGACTGGTCGACGCCTTCGTGCTCGAAAGACGTTCGGACACCGACCATGTCGGCAAACTGGGCTGGCTTGACCGGGTGCTGTCGGCCGAGCCGGTGTTGACGCCGGAGGTGCGCCGGCTGGCCGACGCGGTCGCCGCGCGGTACGCGGGCACCCGCGCCGACGTGTTGCGGCTGGCGATCCCGCCGCGCCACGCCCGCGTCGAGAAGCAGCCCCACCCCGAGCCGGCGCCGCTGTCGGTCAAACCCGTCGACGCGGCGGCGTGGTCGGTCTACGGCGGCGGTGAGCAGTACCTCAAGGCGCTGGACGACGGCCGCGCCGCGCGCGCCATCTGGCAGGCGCTGCCCGGCGAGCGCTGGGCCGACCGGCTGGCCGAGGCCGCGGCCGCCACCGTCAACTCCGGGCGCGGTGTGCTGGTCATCGTGCCGGACCAAGGCGACATCGACGCGATGCACGCCGCGGCCGTGCGCTACGTCGACGAGGACTGGGTGGTGGCGCTGTCGGCGGGCCTGGGCCCCTCGCAGCGTTACCGACGGTGGCTGTCGGTGCTGCGTGGCACGGCCCGCCTGGTGATCGGCACGCGCAGCGCGGTGTTCGCTCCGGTCGGCGGCCTCGGCCTGGTGATGGTGTGGGACGACGGGGACGACACGCTCGCCGAGCCGCGCGCGCCCTACCCGCACGCCCGCGAGGTCGCGATGCTGCGCGCGCACCAACTGCGCTGCGCGGCGCTGATCGGTGGCTATGCCCGCACCGCTGAGGCCCAGGCGCTGGTGCGCAGCGGATGGGCGCACGACCTGGTGGCGCCGCGGGCGGCGGTACGCGCGGCGGCACCGCGCGTCGTCGCCATCGAAGACAGCGGCTATGCGCAGGAACGCGATCCCGCGGCGCGCACCGCCAGGCTGCCGTCGATGGCGCTGCAGGCCGCGCGCAACGCGCTGGAGCGAGACGCGCCGGTGCTCGTGCAGGTGCCCCGGCGCGGATACGTGCCCGCGCTGGCCTGCGGGCGCTGCCGCGCCGTCGCCCGGTGCAGGCACTGCACGGGGCCGCTGTCGCTTCCGGACCGCGACGCCGCAGGGGCGGTGTGCCGGTGGTGTGGGCGCGGTGAGACCACGCTGCGTTGCGCGCGCTGCGGATCCGACGCCGTACGCGCGGTGGTCGTCGGCGCCCGGCGCACCGCAGAGGAACTCGGGCGGGCGTTCGCCGGTACGACGGTCATCACCTCCGGCGGTGACGCGATGGTGCCCACCGTGGCCTCGGCGCCGGCGCTCGTCGTCGCGACGCCCGGCGCCGAACCGGTCGCCGCCGACGGATACGGCGCGGCGCTGCTGCTCGACAGCTGGGCCCTGCTCGGCCGCCAGGACCTGCGGGCCGCCGAGGACACCCTGCGGCGCTGGATGGCCGCCGCCGCCCTGGTGCGCAGCCGCACCGACGGCGGTGTGGTGGCGGTGGTCGCCGAATCGGCGATCCCCACGGTGCAGTCGCTGGTCCGGTGGGATCCGGTGGGCCACGCCGAGGCGGAACTGGACGCCCGCACCGAGGTCGGGCTGCCGCCCGCGGTGCACATGGCCGCCGTCGACGGTATCCCCGCTTCGGTGCGCGCGTTGCTCGACGCGGTTGAAATGCCCGACGGCGCAGATGTTTTAGGCCCGGTCGACTTGCCGATCGGCGCGCGCCGCCCGCCGGGGATCCCGCCGGGAAGCTCGGTGAGCCGGATGCTGGTGCGGGTGCCCCGAGGTAGCGGCCTGGCGCTGGCCACGGCGCTGCGCCGAGCGATCGGCTTGCTCAGTGCGCGCCACGATCAACAGCCGGTTCGTGTGCAAATCGACCCGTTGCACATAGGGTAATGCGCACACGGCGGACTGCGGTGAACCGGAGGTGGATATGCGGCGGCTGCTCCTTCTGCTCATCCCGTTGGGGCTCATCACGTTTGGTCTGCTGTCACCTCGGCTCTTCGACACGTGGTCGGGGGAGGCCTCCGACGTTTCGGATCCCGTGGTCATCAGCGAGTACCGCGCCAACTTCGCCGTCGACGCCGATGGCCGGCTCGACGCGGTGGAGACCCTCACCACCGAGTTCCCCGCCGGGCGCCACGGCATGTTCCGGTACTGGGATGTCGCCAACCCCAACGTCCCCGGGGTCCGGCAGCGCCCGCACATCACGTCGATCCTGCTCGACGGGGAACCGGCAAAACACCAGATGCTGTGGGAGAACGGCACGCGGTTCCGGGTGGCCAAGATCGGCGACCCCGACGCCTACCTGAGCCCGGGCACCCACGTCTTCGAGATCCGGTACACCATCGACGGGGTCCTTGATCCGGCAAACATCGGCGCCGACAAGCGGTTTGCGACGTCAGTGGGCGAGCGCGATACCGCCGAGTCGGTGTTCTTCTGGAACGTGATCGCCCCGTCGTGGAATAACCGCATCGAACGCGCCGACATCTCCATCAGGCTGCCCGGCGACGTCCCCCGCGTGCAGTGTTCGGTCGGGCACGGCGTCGGATCACCCTGCCGCGGTGTCAGCGCGTCCGCGCACACGGTGCAACTGTCGGCAGTCAACCTGCCTCCGCGCACCCCGGTGACGGTGCGCGCCAGTGTGGACGTCCCGACGCCGCCGCGCACCGAACTGCCGTGGCCGCAGGTATGGGACGGCGTGCTCGGTGACTCGGTGGCGGGCCTGTTGTGGGTGGCCGGCCTCACCGTCGCCGCGGCGCTGATCGCGATGCTGTGGTACGGCCGAATCCTGGAGACCCCGCCGGGTTTTCCGCTGCAGTACAGCCCGCCGGACGGACTCGGCCCCGTCCAAACCGAATACATCCGCACCGAGGACGTGCCCGACAACGGGCTCACCGCGACGTTGTTCCACCTCGCGGAGCGGGGGCTGGTCGAACTGCGCCAGGTCAGCGCCAATCACTGGAAGATCCGTGGCATCGCCGATCACGGGGCATGGGCCGACGTCGACCCCGTCGCCGTCGCCGTCGGTTCGACGCTCAAGGTGATGGGACCCGGCGCGGAGTTCGACGCCAAGAAGACAGTGTCATCGGGCGAGCGGCTGAGCAGAGCCAAGACCGATCTGGCCGCGGCGGTGCGGAACTGGGCGCTTGACGAGAAGCTTCTGGTCAAGAAACGCTCCGAGTGGTGGTTGCGCGTCGCCAACGCGGTCGCGTTCGTGGCGATGATGGTGTGCTTCTTCCGGTGGTTCGCGCCCAACACGCTGTGGGCCGTGCCGTTCGCGGTGTTCTTCCTGCTCACACTGCCGTCCTGGTTACCCGGTGTCGGCACCCGCCGCACCGCCGCCGGTCGCGAATTGTGGTCGCGGGCAGGCGGGTTTCACCGGATGCTGGCCACCGACTCCGCCGAGAGCCGGTTCGACTTCGCGGCCCGCAAAGAGCTCTACACCGCCTACATCCCGTTCGCGGTGGCCGCCGGTGCCGCGGCGATGTGGGCCAAGAAGTACGAGGCGGTGATGGGCCAGCCTGCGCCGCAACCGGATTGGTATCACTCGTCGTCATCGACGGGCTGGGGTCTCAGCGGCGGCTCGAGTGGCGCTGACTTCGACAGTTTCGAATCGGCGCTGTCATCGTCGATCGGTGCTTACACCGCCTCGCAGTCGTCCTCGTCGTCATCGTCCGGTGGCGGTGGAGGCGGCGGTGGCGGTGGCGGCGGCGGAGGAGGAGGCGGATCATGGTGAGGTTACTGCTGATCATCGTGCTGGTGCTCGCGGTGGCGGCGCTGGTCGCTTTCGTGATGGGCTACAACAGGATTCGCACCGCCGACGTCCGGGTCGCCGAGGCGCTGTCGGGTATCGACGTGGAGTTGATGCGACGTGCGTCGCTGATCCCCAGCCTGGTGCACACCGTGCAGACGTTCGCCGCCCACGAGAAAGCCATCCTGGACCACGTCACCAACGCCCGCGCGGCGCTGGCATCGGCCACGACGGGTAAGTCGGTGGCGCAGCGCAGCGCAGCCGAGAAAGATCTCGACAGCGCACTGGTGCCCCTGCTGGCGCTCGGCCAGAACTATCCGCAGCTCAACTCCTCGGAGAACTTCCTGAACCTGCAGAACAACCTCGCCGACACCGAGAACAAGCTGGCGTTCGCCCGCCAGTACTACAACGACGCGGTGGCCACGTTGAACCGGCTGATCACCACGATCCCGTGGATGTTCGTGGCCCCGCTGGCCGGGGTGGGCGAACGGGAGTACTACCAGACGCCGCGGTGAGCGCAGCGAGCCTCACTAGACTGGCTCGGTGCGCATCGTCTTCGCAGGTACCCCCGAACCCGCCCTGCCGTCGTTGCGCCGGCTCATCGAATCGCCGCGCCACGACGTCGTGGCGGTACTGACCCGGCCCGATGCGGCGGCGGGCCGGCGGGCCAAGCCCGCACCGTCACCGGCGGCCCGCCTCGCACTCGAGCACGACATCCCGCTGCTTCGGCCGGCGCGGCCCAACTCCGAGGAGTTCATCGCCGAGCTGACCGAACTGGCCCCGGACTGCTGCGCGGTGGTGGCCTACGGCGCGCTGCTCAGCGAACGGCTTTTGGCAGTGCCTCGGCACGGCTGGGTCAACCTGCACTTCTCGCTGCTTCCGGCGTGGCGCGGCGCAGCGCCCGTACAGGCCGCGATCGCCGCGGGCGACACCGTTACCGGTGCCACGACGTTTCAGATCGAACCAGCGCTGGACGCCGGCCCGGTCTACGGGGTGGTCACCGAAACCATCCGGCCCACAGACACGGCAGGCGATCTCCTTGCGCGGCTGGCGGTTTCGGGAGCCGAGCTGTTGGAGACGACGCTCGACGGTATCGCCGACGGCTCGCTGCAGCCGGTCCCGCAACCATCCGACGGCGTCACCGTCGCCCCCAAAATCACCGTCGAACAGGCCCGTGTGCGGTGGGATCTGCCCGCCCACGCCGTCGAGCGGCGCATCCGCGCGGTCACCCCCAACCCCGGCGCCTGGACGATGATCGGCGACCTGCGCCTCAAGCTCGGCCCGGTGACCGTCGACAACACCGCAGATACGTTGCCGCCAGGGGTGATTCGCACCGACCGCGACGGCGTGCGGATCGGTACGTCGTCGCAGCCGGTGCGTCTGGGCGTGATCCAGCCGCCCGGTAAGAAACCGATGAACGCCGCCGACTGGGCCCGCGGCGCCCGACTCGACGACTCTGCGCGGGCCGAATGAGCACCCCACCCGGCCGCAGCCGACGCGGCCGCCGCAAACCGCTCGACCCGGCCCGGCGCGCGGCGTTCGACGTGCTGCGCGCGGTTTCGGAGAAGGACGCCTACGCCAACCTCGCGCTGCCCGCGCTGCTGCGCGAACGCGGAATCAGCGGCCGCGACGCCGCGTTCGCCACCGAACTGACCTACGGCACGTGCCGTACCCGCGGCCTGCTGGACGCCGTCATCGGCCACGCGGCCGGGCGCTCACCGGACCGGATCGACCCGGTGCTGCTCGACCTGCTGCGGTTGGGTGCCTACCAGTTGCTGCGCACCCGCGTCGAACAACACGCCGCGGTGTCCACCACCGTCGAACAGGCTGGCATCGAATTCGACTCGGCGCGTGCGGGTTTCGTCAACGGTGTGCTTCGCACCATCGCCGGGCGCGACGAGGCCGCCTGGGTGCAGGAGCTGGCGCCGGACAAGGCGGCCGACCCCATCGGCTACGCGGCGTTCGTGCACGCGCACCCGCGGTGGATCGCCCAGTCATTCGCCGACGCGCTGGGCGGCGAGGCCGGACAGCTGGAGGCGCTGCTGGCCAGCAACGACGCCCGGCCCGCCGTGCACCTGGCGGCGCGCCCCGGCGTGCTGACCGCCGAGGACCTGGCCGCGCAGGTCGACGGCACCATCGGGCGTTATTCGCCGTACGCGGTGTATCTGGCCGGCGGAGACCCCGGCCTGCTGGCACCGGTGCGCGCCGGGGCGGCGCTGGTGCAGGACGAAGGCAGCCAGTTGGTGGCCCGCGCGCTGACGCTGGCCGAACTCGACGGACCCGATACCGGGCGGTGGCTGGATCTGTGCGCCGGGCCCGGCGGCAAGACCGCGCTGCTGGGCGCCCTGGCCGCCGAACAGGGCGCCGCCCGGGTGACGGCGGTGGAACCCAACTCGCGGCGTGCTGAGTTCGTGGAGCAGAACACCCGCGGCCTGCCCGTCGAGGTGCTGCGCGTCGACGGCCGCCAGAGCGGTCTGGAACCCGGCTTCGACCGGGTGCTGGTCGATGCACCGTGCACCGGTCTGGGCGCGCTGCGGCGCAGGCCCGAAGCCCGGTGGCGGCGCCAGCCCGCCGACGTGCCGCAACTAGCCAAACTGCAGCGGGAGTTGCTGGCCGCCGCGGTCGCGCTGACCCGGCCCGGCGGGGTGGTGCTGTACGCGACGTGTTCACCGCACCTTTCCGAGACGGTCGGCATCGTCGCCGACGCGCTGCGCCGCCATCCGGTGACCGCACTGGACACCCGCCCGTCTTTCGATCCGGTCGACCAATTGGGCGACGGGCCGCATGTGCAGTTGTGGCCGCACCGGCACGGCACCGACGCGATGTTCGCGGCCACGCTTCGGGTGCGATAAGGCTGACGCCAACGGTCAACCGATAGGGTGACGAGCATGCCGAAGCCACTGATCGCGCCGTCGATTCTGGCGGCCGACTTCGCCAGGCTGGCCGAGGAGGCCGCCGCCGTGACGGGCGCGGACTGGTTGCACGTCGACGTGATGGACAACCACTTCGTGCCGAACCTGACCATCGGGCTGCCGGTGGTCGAGGCGCTGCTGCCCACCACTGACATCCCGATGGACTGCCATCTGATGATCGAGAACCCGGAGCGGTGGGCGCCGCCGTACGCCGAGGCCGGCGCCTACAACGTCACGATCCACGCCGAGGCGACCGACAACCCCGTCGCCGTCGCCCGCGACATCCGTGCCGCGGGCGCCAAGGCCGGTCTGTCGGTCAAGCCCGGCACGCCGATCGAGCCCTATCTGGAGATCCTGCCGGAGTTCGACACGGTGCTGATCATGTCGGTGGAACCGGGCTTCGGCGGGCAGAAGTTCATCCCCGAGGTGCTGCCCAAGGTGGGCACCGTCCGGCGCCTGATCGACGCGGGCGAGCTCACCATCGTCGTCGAGATCGACGGTGGCATCAACGCCGACACCATCGAGCAGGCCGCGGTGGCCGGGGTGGACTGTTTCGTGGCCGGTTCGGCGGTGTACAGCGCGAGCGACCCCGCCGCAGCGGTGGAGTCGTTGCGTCGCCAGGCCGCGGCCGCGTCCACACACCTTCGATGAACCTCGAGGCCGCGATGCGGCTGGCGATCGAGAAGGCCAACGACGTCAAAGGCGGGACGTATCCGAATCCGCCTGTGGGCGCAGTCATCCTGGACCGTGACGGTGCCGTCGCCGGTGTCGGTGCCACCGAACCGCCGGGCGGCCCGCACGCCGAGGTGATCGCGCTGCGCAGGGCAGGGGAGCGTGCCGCCGGGGGTACCGCCGTGGTGACGCTCGAGCCGTGCAACCACCACGGCAGAACCCCGCCGTGTGTGGATGCGCTTGTCGCGGCGGGCCTCTCGCGGGTGGCCTACGCGGTGACCGATCCGAACCCGGTGGCCGCCGGTGGTGCGGTGCGGCTGGCCGACGCGGGCGTCGACGTGGCCGCAGGCGTGCTCGCCGCGGAGGTGGCCGGCGGTCCGCTGCGCGAGTGGCTGCACAAGCAGCGCACCGGATTTCCCCATGTGACTTGGAAGTTCGCCACCAGCGTCGACGGTCGAAGTGCGGCGGCCGACGGCACCAGCCAGTGGATCACCAGCGAGGCGGCCCGCGCCGACGTGCACCGCAGACGCGCGGTCGCCGACGCGATCGTGGTCGGCACCGGCACGGTGTTCGTCGACGACCCCGCGCTCACCGCACGGCTGCCCGACGGCTCGCTCGCCGAACGCCAGCCGCTGCGGGTTGTGGTCGGCGAACGTGAAATCCCTTCTGATGCAAAAGTGTTGAACGACGATTCACGCACGATGGTGATTCGAACCCGGGACCCGAACGAGGTGCTCAAGGCGCTGTCGGATCGCACCGACGTGCTGGTGGAGGGCGGGCCGACGCTCGCTGGCGCGTTTCTGCGGGCGGGTGTGATCGACCGCATCCTGGCCTACGTGGCGCCGATCCTGTTGGGCGGCCCGGTGACCGCCGTCGACGACGTCGGCGTGCTGTCGATCGCGCACGCCCAACGATGGCGGTTCGACGGCATCGAACCGATCGGCCCCGACGTGTTGTTAAGCCTGGTGCCCGGCTAATCGGGCAGGGGCCGGTGTTCGATGAGCTCACGGGTGCCTGAGCCGAGCCGTTCGCGGAACGCCTGCACCGTGTAGCCGACCACCGCCGCGTCGGTGCGGGCGCGCGCCGTCGCCGAGCGCGGCAGGTGGAACAGCGGGCCGAATTCGCCGAAATAGTCGCCCGCGACGGCCAGCTTCAGCGTTTCCTCACCGCCGCCGGACAGTTCGCGCACGAGCTCGATTTCACCGTCGGTGACCACGTAGATCAGCTCGCCCATCGTGCCCTGTTCGAACAACACGTCGCCGGCCGCCAGGTCCACCGTCTCAGGGGAGCGGTCGGTGCCCGCGAAATCGGGAACGAGTTCGATGACCCGGTCGGCCAGCGGCAGAATCCTGGTGTCGTGGGTCGCCACGACCACGATCCGCTCACCGGAGGCCAATTCCCTGATCAGCTTGAGGACTTCCTCGACCTGGATGAAATCCAGGTGGGCGGTCGGCTCGTCGGCCAGGATCAACGGCGGGTCCAGCGCTATCGCCCTGGCGACCGCGACCCGCTGCTGCTGACCGCCGCTCAGGTCGCCGGGGCGGTGGTGCAACCTGTCGTGCAGGCCGACCCGCGCCAGGAGCTGGTCGGCGCGCTTGGCCGCCGCGCGCCGTGACATGCCCGACGCGCGCAACGGCACCATCACGTTCTCCTGCGCGGTCAGGCTCGGGACGAGGTTGAACGCCTGAAAGACGATGCCCACGGTTTCGCGCCGATACGTGGACAGCTCACGGGCGTCCAGGGAGGTCACGTCGACGTCGCCGAACTTGATGGTGCCCGCGGTGGGGCGCAGGATCGCCCCGAGGCAGGACAGCAGCGTGGTCTTCCCGCAACCGCTGGGCCCCAACAGGATCACCAGCGAGCCGGCCGCCACGTCGAGGTCGAGCCCGTCTATGGGGCGCACCGCGTATCCGGCGTTGGAGTATTCGACGACCAGATCCTGGATGGATAGATCACCCATGGCTCACGGGCCCCCGAACGCCAGCGCCGGGTCGACGGACACCGCACGGTGCAGCCCCGTCGCGCTGGCGATCAACCCGACCACGACGGCGAGCACCGGTAACGCGAGGTAGGCCTGCATCGGCACGATCACCTGCATCGGGAACAACGGGCCGAGCAGCATCGACAACACCACGCCCAGCAGCGCGGCCACCAGCGCCACGATGATCGCCTGCAGCGCCAGCCCACCCATCACCGACCGGGTGGGCACCCCAATTGCCTTGAACACCGCGAAGTCTCGCAACCGTTCCAGTGCCGACAGGTAAATCACCGATCCGACGATCAGGGCCGCCACCACCCACAGCAGGACCGCGACGATGGTGATCGAGTTGACGGCAACCTTCAACGGCCGCAACAAGTCTTCGACCGCGCCCGCACGGTCGATCGTGCGATAACCGTCGGGAGGCCGCTCGAGCGTGCCGCGAATCCCGATGGACGCCACCAGCGGTTCGTCGCCGTACACCAGCCGTTGGGCGCCCTCGGTGGTCAGGAAGACGTTGGGCAGGTTCGCCAGGGCGGTGGAGTTCTCCACGATGCCCACGATGCGCAGCGTGTGCGAAGCGATTTCGACGTCGTCGCCGAGGCCGCGACCCAGCGTGCTGGACACCGCGACCTCCTCGGGAGACGACGGCGCCCTGCCCTCCGAAACCGCGGGCATCCCCGGGCCCTCTTCAGGTGCGCCGAAGATGTCCACGTTGCGGGTGTCGTCGCCGAGCGTGGCGGTGC
Organism: Mycolicibacterium holsaticum DSM 44478 = JCM 12374; assembly: GCF_019645835.1. Classification (NCBI taxonomy): domain Bacteria; kingdom Bacillati; phylum Actinomycetota; class Actinomycetes; order Mycobacteriales; family Mycobacteriaceae; genus Mycobacterium; species Mycolicibacterium holsaticum. The sequence goes on along the minus strand of NZ_CP080998.1, from coordinate 2,984,317 downwards.
CACCGGCATAGGCCAAGGGGACCGCGGCGGTGACGCCGTCCGCCCGCGCGATCCGTGATAGTTCGGTCGGCGCGAACGGGGTGGCGCCGACGAACGGGCCGGACGCACCCGACTTGACCAGGTAGTGGTCCACCCCGAGGGAGTTGACGGTGTGCTCGGCTTCCCAGCGAAATCCGTTGGCCAGCCCGGTCAGCACCAGCGTCATCGCGAAGATGATGGCCGTCGACACCGCCGCGATGACGAAACGCCGCCGTCTCCACTGCATGTCGCGAAGCGCGGCCATCAGCATGTCCGCGACGTTACCGACGGGTGCGGCCCAGTGGGCCTGCTTTGGCGTTACTACCCGCTGTCGGCGACGGTCTCGACCAGCGTGTTGCAGAATGCGGGCAGATCATCGGGTTTGCGACTGGACACCAAAGTGTTTGGTCCGCGCGAACATTCGACGACCTGTTCGTCGACCCAGTTCGCGCCCGCGTTGACGAGGTCGGTCTTGACGCTCGGCCAGGACGTCAACGTCCGCCCGCGCACCACGTCCGCCTCGACCAGCGTCCACGGTCCGTGACAGATCACCGCGACCGGCTTGCCCGCGTCGAAGAAGCCCTTCGTGAACGCCACCGCCGCGGCGTCGGTGCGCAGGAAATCGGGGTTGGCGACACCACCGGGCAACACCAGCGCGTCGTAATCCGATACCGAAACGTCACCGGCGGCCTTGTCCGCCTCGAAGGTGTCGGCCGGGGTGAGATGGTTGAACGCCTGGATCTTGCCGACCTCCGTGGACACGAGCTCCGGCGTTCCGCCGGCCTGCTCGACGGCTTTCCACGGTTCGGTCAACTCGACCTGTTCGACGCCCTCCGGCGCGACGAGAAACGCAATTTTCTTGCCGTTCAGTGAACTTGCCATGAGTCTTCTCCAAGTGCAGTTGTGCTCCAGCGCACGCATACCCGCCGTTTCGGGCAGCCAATCAGCGCGGCCACATCGGTACACTCGTACCGGAATGATCATTCATGCTGTGTGAGCACACTTGGAGGACACGAGCATGACTGCATTGCAGGATTGGCTGCAGTACCGCCCGATGGGCCCGCGTAGCCTGACAGCGCTGGTCTGCGGCGTGCTGCGGGAACGCCCCGATGACAAGCCGGCCCGCCGCGACGACGAGCCGGTGCTGATCCGCCCCGGCATCGAACGCTGCTGAGCGCGCCCGCCTAGTCGCGGTCGCGGCCCCCCGACGTCGGCGCATCGAGCAGGTCGGTCGGCGCGCCCCCGTCGCCGTCGGCGGTGGCCTCGACCTCGTCGGCGTGCTCTTTCCGCCCGCTGATCAGCAACCCGAGCAGGGCGCCGACCACACACACCACGGCGGTGGCCAGGAAGATGTCGGCGTACTGCATCGCGTAAGCCTCGAGGGTGGCCTGCCGCAGCCGGGTGGCGGCTGCGATCAGCTGCCCGCCGGGGGACTCGTCGGGCGGGGCCGACGCGGCCAGCGCAGCCATCCGTTCCTGCAGGTACTGGTTGAACTTGTACAGCCCCCACGCGGTCAGCGCGGCCAGCCCGATCAGCATGCCGATCATGCGCGCCACCACCACCGCAGCCGACGCGATGCCGTGCTGAGCGGCCGGCACCACGCGCAGCGTCGCAGAGGTCAACGGGCCGATCACCAAGCCCAGCCCGAGACCCGCGATGGCGAGGTCGGTGTCGAACACGGGCAGGTGGATGAAGCCCAGGTCGTGGTGGCGCGACAGCACATCGATGTGCCAGTGCGAGATCAGCCAGTACCCGCCCCCGGCGATCATCAGGCCGACGAACGTGACGATGCGGTCGCCGATGCGGGTGGCGATCCAGCCGCCGATCACCGCACCGATGGGCAGCGCGATCAGGAAACGCAGCAGAAGCAGGACGGCTTCGGTCTGATCCTTGCCGAGCACCCCCTGGCCGAACAGTTCGATGTTGACCAGCGTCACCATCAGCGCCGCGCCCGCGCACAGCGACGCGCCGAGCGCAGCCAGGAACGGGCGGAAATGCACACCGGCCGGCTCGATCAGCCGGGTGCGGGCGAACCGCTCCCACACGAAGAAAGCCACCAGGGCCACCGCCGCCGCGATCAGCACCGGCAGCCCGTAGTCGGGCAGGATCTTGTGGCCGTCGGGGGCCGGGTTGTACAGGCCGATCACCAACAGGCCGAGCGCGATGGCCAGCAAAACACCGCCCACCACGTCGACCCGCTCGGGGTTCTCGGGTTTGAGCCGGCCGGGCAGGCTGAAATGGATCAGGATCATCGCGACGGCCGCCAGCGGCACGTTGATCCAGAACACGTCGCGCCACGTGTTCAGGGCCGCCACGACGGCGATGCCGTACAGCGGGCCCAGCACGCTGCCCAGTTCCTGGGCGGCGCCGATGCCGCCCAACACCGACGCCCGGTTGCGGCTGGACCACAGGTCGGCCGCCAACGCCAGCGTGACGGGCAGCAGCGCGCCGCTGGCCACACCCTGGATCGAGCGGCCGATCACCATGGGCAGCAGGTCGTTGGACATCGCGGTGACCACAGAGCCGACCGCGAAACCGACCAGGCTGCTCTGCAGGATCAGCTTGCGACCGAATCGGTCGGAGGCACGGCCGAGCAGCGGCATGGCCGCGATGTACCCGAGCAGGTAGCAGGTGATGATGGGGGTCACCTGCTGCAGCTGGTTCACCGGGATGCGCAGGTCGACGATGATGTCGCGGATGATCGCGACGACGACGTAGGTGTCGAGCGCGCCGAGCAGTACCGCGAGGCTGCCCGCGCTGATCGCAACCCTGCGGCTGCTGGTTTTCTGCGAGGTGGCTGTCAACGTTGCCATCAGACGTTGGGCTTGGTGACAGTCACCGGCTTACCCCAGTCCGACAGCGTCATGGTGACGCTGCCTTCCGGCGCCGTCTGCAACGTGACCTGCATCAGCGCATGGTCGCCCTCTTCGGCGATCCACGCAGTGCCCGGCACCGGTTCGGTGGCGCCGATCTGCGGGGCGATCTTGTTGACCGCGTCGGCGGTGACGTTTCCGGTGATGCGTACCGTCTCGACACCGCTGATGGTCTCGCGGCCGTCGGCCTTCGGGTCGGAGAAGTTGGCCAGCACGTTGGCGAGCCCGACCTGCGGGCTGAGAATCGCTGCGACGTCATAGACATCGGCGGCCGGACCGAAATCCTGATAGGCCCCCGCGCTGATCGCGGCGTAGAGGGTCCCGTCGATCACCACGAACCCGACGCCCTGCAGCCGCGAACCCATGAACAGCAGGTTGGCCTGACCCGAGGCGGCGACGGCGGGCACGTTCGTCAGATCGCCTTCCAGCGACTCGAGCGCCAGCCCCGGAATCTCGCCCTGCACCGTCAGCTTCAGGTGCACGCTCGTCTGGTTCTTGGTTGTTTCGGTCGACTGCGAAAGCAGAGTCGCCGCATCAGGAAGGTCTTTTCCGGAGTCAGACGCTTTCGAACAACCGGCGACGAGAGCGAGGACAGCGAGCAGGGCGGCAAGTATCGCAACTGGGCGGGTCTGCATGAGTGCATCGTAGAGGGTCTCGGCGACTGGTTACTCTGTCGGCGTGTTCACCGGAATCGTCGAAGAATTGGGTGAGGTCGTCGCCAAAGAAGACCTCCGGGACTTCGCGCGGCTGGTCATCCGGGGCCCCGTCGTCACCTCCGATGCAGGCCACGGCGATTCCATCGCGGTCAACGGCGTCTGCCTCACGGTCGTCGAAGTGCTGCCCGACGGTGCGTTCAGCGTCGACGTCATCGGCGAGACGTTGAACCGGTCCAGCCTGCGCGCCATCGGGGTGGGCAGCCGGGTCAACCTGGAACGCGCCGCGGCCGTCAACAGCCGGTTGGGCGGGCATATCGTGCAGGGCCATGTCGACGGCACCGGTCACGTCATCGCGCGCACGCCGGCCGAACGCTGGGAGGTGGTGCGCATCGCGCTGCCCACCGCGCTGTCACGTTACGTCGTCGAGAAAGGCTCGATCACCGTCGACGGGGTGTCACTGACGGTGTCCGGGCTGGGTGACGACTGGTTTGAGGTGTCGCTGATCCCGACGACGCTGGAGGCGACCACGCTGGGCACCGCGGGGGTCGGTGCCCCGGTGAACCTCGAGGTCGACATCATCGCCAAGTATGTCGAACGGTTGTTGTCCCGCGATTCTCCGTCGACCTGAGACGAAGCCACGGCCGCCGGTTATCGGCGCATCGAGTACCAGGCCAGCACGACAGCTGCCATGAGAAGCAAGACGGTGGCAAAGGACCCGGCGACGCGCAGTTCGTCAGACCATCGCTGCCGCCAGATGCGAATATTCCTGCGCACACGTATCCAAGCCCCCATGCGCCGGAGTGTAAACCCGGTTCCTGTGAACGGACCCCGATCAGCCGGCCTGCCGACGGCGTCGGCCCTGCTCAGAGGCCTGGCAATAAGAAGTGGGAGTCCGTGGTTCATACTGATGTGATGACGAGGCTGGACTCTGTGGAACGGGCGGTTGCCGATATCGCCGCGGGCAAGGCCGTCGTCGTCATCGATGATGAGGACCGCGAGAACGAGGGTGATCTCATCTTCGCCGCGGAAATGGCGACACCGGAACTCGTTGCGTTCATGGTGCGCTACACCTCCGGATACCTGTGCGTGCCGCTGGACGGCGCGATCTGCGACCGGCTCGGCCTGCTTCCGATGTACGCGGTGAACCAGGACAAGCACGGCACCGCGTACACGGTGACCGTAGACGCCAAAAACGGTGTGGGAACCGGTATTTCGGCGTCGGACCGCGCGACGACCATGCGCCTGCTGGCCGACCCGTCCAGCAACGTCAACGATTTCACCAAGCCCGGCCATGTGGTTCCGTTGCGCGCCAAGGACGGTGGGGTGCTGCGGCGCCCCGGTCACACCGAGGCCGCGGTCGACCTGGCCCGGATGGCCGGCCTGCAGCCGGCGGGCGCGATCTGCGAGATCGTCAGCCAGAAGGACGAAGGCGCGATGGCGCAGACCGACGAGCTGCGGGTGTTCGCCGACGACCACGACCTCGCGCTGATCTCCATCGCCGATCTCATCGAGTACCGGCGCAAGCACGAGAAGCACATCGAGCGCATCGCGGAGGCGCGCATCCCGACCCGGCACGGCGAGTTCCGTGCCGTCGGCTATTCCAGCATCTACGAGGACGTCGAGCACGTGGCGCTGGTCCGGGGCGACATCATCAATGGGGGCGCGGACCCTGCGGCTGACGGCCACGACGTGCTGGTGCGGGTGCACTCCGAATGCCTGACCGGTGACGTGTTCGGGTCGCGCCGCTGCGACTGCGGTCCGCAGCTCGACGCGGCGTTGGCGATGGTGGCCCGTGAGGGCCGCGGCGTGGTGCTCTACATGCGCGGCCACGAGGGCCGCGGCATCGGCCTGATGCACAAGCTGCAGGCCTACCAACTGCAGGACGCCGGCGACGACACCGTCGACGCCAACCTCAAGCTCGGCCTGCCCGCCGACGCCCGCGACTACGGCATCGGGGCGCAGATCCTCGTCGACCTCGGGGTGCGGTCGATGCGGCTGCTGACCAACAACCCGGCCAAGCGCGTCGGTCTGGACGGCTACGGGCTGCACATCATCGAGCGGGTGCCGCTGCCGGTGCGCGCCAACGCGGAGAACATCCGCTACCTGATGACCAAGCGCGACCGGATGGGCCACGACCTCGTCGGCCTCGAGGACTACCACGAAGCCACCACCATGGATGCCTACGACGAGGGCGTTTACCTGCTCGGTGACCGCAGGCCGAGCGATATGGACCTCGGCGGAGCCCTATGAGCCCAGCGGCCGGTGTCCCCGACCTGCCTCAGCTCGACGCGTCAGGGTTGACGCTGGCCATCGTGGCCAGCACGTGGCACGAGACGATCTGCGACGCCCTGCTCGAGGGCGCGCGAAAAGTGGCCGCCGAGGCCGGAATCGACAATCCGACGGTGGCGCGGGTACTGGGTGCGATCGAAATCCCGGTGGTGGCGCAGGCGTTGGCCGCGACCCATGACGCGGTCGTCGCTCTGGGTGTCGTGATCCGCGGTGAGACACCGCATTTCGACTACGTGTGCGACGCCGTCACCCAGGGGCTGACCCGGGTGTCGCTGGATGCGTCCACCCCGGTGGCCAACGGTGTGCTGACCACCAACAACGAGGCGCAGGCGCTGGATCGGGCCGGGCTGCCGACGTCGACCGAAGACAAGGGTGCGCAGGCCGCCGCGGCCGCGCTGTCCACTGCGCTGACCCTTCGTGGCCTGCGGACATGAGTGACTGGGACCTCCAGGTACGCCCGCATCTCTCGCCGTATTTCGTGTACGCCGCGGCGGCGATCATCCTCGCCATCCACGTCACGGTCGGGGCGCTGCTGAAGATCGCGTCGACCGGGGTGATCTTCCAGACCGCCGATCAGGTGGCGATCGCGCTGCTCGGCGTGGTGATCGCCGGGGCCGTGCTGCTGCTGGCCCGGCCCCGGCTGCGCATCGGCGCGCCGGGTGTCGCGGTACGAAACCTGTTCGGCTACCGGCTCATTCCGTGGTCGCAGGTCGTCGACGTGTCGTTTCCGCGCGGTGCACGGTGGGCGCGGGTGGACCTGCCCGACGACGAGTACATCCCGGTCATGGCGATCCAGGCCGTCGACAAGGACCGCGCCGTGGACGCCATGGACCAGGTCCGCGGCCTGGTTCAGCGCTACAAGGGCAGCACCTCGCGCTGAGGCTCACGTCCCGTCGCCCATGACCACGCCCTCACGGCGCGGATCGGCGCCACCGATCAGACCCGCGCGGTCGCGGACCACCACCGACAGCCCGCTTGACTGGTCGGCCAGATCGACCTGATGGCCCAGCGCCCGCAGACCTCGGACCAGCGGATCGTGCTCGCCGTCATCGGCGGTGTCGATCACCGGGTGCTCGCCGCCGACGTTGGTCGTGGGCGTGTTCGCCGCGCCGAAATCGACCATGGATGCCGCCTGCTGGGAATCCAGGCCCCAGTCCAGCATGCCGACAAGGGTTTTCACGACGAACTGGATGATCATCGAGCCACCCGGTGAGCCCACTACCGCGGACAGCGGACCACGGCGCTCCGGCGTCCCTGCGGGCGCCTGGTCGAACACCAGCGTCGGCGCCATCGTGCTGCGCGGCCGCTTACCCGGCTGCACCCGGTTGGCGACGGGCGCCCCGTCGGGCGCGGCGGGCGCCGCGGAGAAGTCGGTCAGCTGGTTGTTGAGGATGAAGCCGTCGACCATGTGGAACGAGCCGAACGGGGACTCCACCGTGGTGGTCAACGACGCCGCGTTGCCTTCGGCGTCCACGATGCTGATGTGGCTGGTGCCGTGCTCGGGAACCGCAGGTGCCGGCGCGCCCGGTGCGCCGAATTCGCCGGGCTGCGCGGTGCCCATCGTGCGCTGCGCCGAGATCAGCGCGGCCCGTCCGGCCAGGTAGTCGCTGCCGAGCAGGGTCTGCGGCGAACCACCGGGTAGCGCGACGAAATCGGTGTCGGCGACGTAGCGGTCGCGGTCGGCGTAGGCCAGCCGTTCGGCTTCGGCGACCAGGTGCACGCCCATCACGGTGGGCCGCCCGCCGTTGAGGTCGACGTCGGTGGGTTTGTGCTCGGCCATCGGAAAATGCTCGAGCATGCCCAGCGTGGCGGCGACCGCGATGCCACCCGACGACGGTGGCGGCATACCGCAGATCTCGTGCCCGCGGTACGGGGTGCACAGCGGTTCGCGTTTCTTGACGGTGTAGGCGGCCAGGTCGTCGACGGTCATCAGGCTCGGCGTGCGCCCACCGGAGGCGTCGGCCGCGGTGGCGACGATGTCGCGGGCGATAGCCCCGGTATAGAACGACTGCGGATCAGATGCGATGGCGCCCAGCGTCTTTGCGTATGCCGGGTTGACCAATCGGGTGCCCGCAGGCTTCGGTGCGCCGTCGGCGGCCAGGAAGTACTCGGCGGCCTGCGGATCGACCGCGAGTTGCGCGGCCGCGGCGCCGATCGCGCTCGCCAACCGGGCGCTGACGTCGAACCCGCGGTCGGCCATTGCGACGGCGGGATCGAACAGCTCGCGCCAGCCGGTCCTGCCGTGCTCGCGGTGGACCTCGGCCAGCAGCCGCACGATGCCCGGTACCCCGATGGACCGGCCCGATGCCCGTGCGTCGGGCTTGGGCGCGGTGCGGTCGGTGTCGGACACCCAGCGCAGGTAGTTCTCGGTGGCCGCCGCCGGCGCGGTTTCGCGGCCGTCGTAGGCCTGCACCGCACCGGTGGCCGCCTCGTAGTACAGCAGAAAGCCGCCGCCACCGACCCCGGAGGACTGCGGTTCGACCAGGCCCAGCACCGCCTGCGCGGTGACCAGCGCATCGGCCGCGGTCCCGCCGTCGCGCAGCACCTCGCAGGCGGCCTGGGTGGCCAGCGGGTTGGCGGTGACGACCGCGTAGCTGCCGGTGCGCACCGCCGTCATATCTGCGCGGTAACCCTTGGCCGTCGGGCTCCCATCGGCGACGACGGCGCACGTCGGGGCCCCGGTTGGTTCGGTGGTCGTCTCACGGGCGCATCCCGCCAGCGCCACCGCCCCGGCCGTCAGCGAGGCCGCCACCTTGGCCAGCGCCGAAATCCGCACCACTCGACGGTAGTTCATTCGCGCCGACCACGGCTGGTCGCGGTCTCGGCACCGCATCGGTGGCCCGAGGGGCCGTCGACACGGGCAGTAACCTGGGGATCATGCCCGATCCAGCGACCTACCGGCCCGCGCCCGGGTCGATCCCGGTCGAACCGGGTGTCTACCGGTTCCTGGATCCGCACGGCCGGGTGATCTACGTCGGCAAGGCCAAGAGCCTGCGCAGCCGGCTCACCTCCTACTTCGCCGACATCTCCAGCCTGGCGCCGCGCACCCGCCAGATGGTGATGACCGCGGGCAGCGTCGAGTGGACGGTGGTGAACACCGAAGTCGAGGCGCTTCAACTGGAGTACAACTGGATCAAGGAGTTCGATCCCCGGTTCAACGTCCGTTACCGCGACGACAAGTCCTATCCGGTGCTGGCCGTCACGCTCAACGAGGAATACCCGCGGCTGATGGTGTACCGCGGCGCCAGGCGCAAGGGGGTGCGCTACTTCGGGCCGTACTCGCACGCCTGGGCTATCCGCGAGACCCTCGACCTGCTCACCCGCGTCTTTCCGGCGCGCACCTGTTCGGCTGGAGTGTTCAAGCGGCACAGTCAGATTGACCGGCCCTGCCTGCTGGGCTATATCGACAAGTGTTCGGCGCCGTGCATCGGCCGGGTGAGCGCCGAGGAACACCGACAGATCGTGACGGACTTCTGCGACTTCCTCGCGGGCAAGACCGACCGGCTGGTCCGCGACATGGAACAGCAGATGCACCGGGTCGCCGAGGAACTGGATTTCGAACGCGCCGCCCGGCTGCGCGACAACATCTCGGCGCTCAAACGTGCGCTGGAGAAGCAGGCTGTGGTCTTCGGTGACGGCACCGACGCCGACGTGGTGGCCTTCGCCGACGACGAGCTTGAAGCGGCGGTGCAGGTGTTCCACGTGCGCGGCGGCCGGGTGCGCGGTCAGCGCGGCTGGATCGTCGAAAAGTCCGGTGAGCCCGCCGAGTTCAGCCAGGAGCGCCTGGTGGAGCAGTTCCTCACCCAGTTCTACGGTGACCAGGCCGAGTTGGACGGTGCGGCCGACGAGTCGTTGAACCCGGTACCGCGCCAGGTGCTGGTGCCGTGTCTGCCCGAGAACGCCGACGAGCTGGCGACCTGGTTGAGCCAGCTGCGCGGCTCGCGCGTGGTGCTGCGGGTGCCGCAGCGCGGCGACAAACGCGCGCTCGCCGAAACGGTGCGACGCAACGCCCAGGACGCACTGACCCAGCACAAGCTCAAACGTGCGGGCGATTTCACCGCCAGAACCGCTGCGCTGCAGAGCATTCAGGACACCCTCGGGCTTGCCGACGCCCCGCTGCGCATCGAGTGCGTCGACATCAGTCACATCCAGGGCACCGATGTGGTGGCGTCGCTGGTGGTCTTCGAGGACGGGTTGCCGCGCAAGTCGGACTACCGGCACTACGCGATCAGGGAAGCCGCCGGCGATGGCCGTTCCGACGACGTCGCGTCGATCGCCGAGGTGACGCGGCGCCGGTTCCACCGCCACCTGCACGACATCGGAGAACTGAAAAGCGGTGCTGTCCAAGAGGACTCAGGTCCACCCGAGGCGGTTCAGGTGCGGTCCCGCAAGTTCGCATACCCACCGAACCTGTTCGTCGTCGACGGCGGCGCCCCCCAAGTCAACGCCGCGCAGGCCGTCCTAGACGAACTGGGCATCAGCGATGTCGCGGTGATCGGGCTGGCCAAGCGGTTGGAGGAGGTGTGGGTGCCGTCTGAGCCCGACCCGCTGATCATGCCGCGCAACAGCGACGGGCTCTACCTGCTGCAGCGGGTGCGTGACGAAGCCCACCGGTTCGCGATCACCTACCACCGCAGCAAACGATCCAAGCGGATGACGGCGTCGGCGCTCGACTCGATCCGCGGGCTCGGGGAGCACCGCCGCAAGGCGCTGGTGACCCATTTCGGTTCGGTGGCAAGGATCAAGCAGGCCAGCATCGAGGAGATCACCGCGGTACCCGGCATCGGCGTCGCAACCGCCCGCGCAGTGCTCGAGGCGTTGGGGGTGGGAACCGAATCCGGCACGGCCGACGCGACGATCGGCGATGATCAACGCGTGATATCGGGATGACGGAACAGGGAATGCACGAGCAACTGCGCGGTGAGGCCGGCGCCGACTCGGTGCCCGACGGCCGGACCGGTGAATCGGCCATCGACGTCGTCCTGGTGACCGGCTTGTCCGGAGCCGGGATGGGGACCGCGGCCAAGGTGCTCGAAGACCTGGGCTGGTACGTCGCCGACAACCTGCCGCCCGAGCTCATCGCACGCATGGTCGAACTCGGGCTGGCGGCCGGTTCCCGGATCACCCAGCTGGCGGTGGTGATGGACGTGCGCTCCCGCGGGTTCACCGGTGACCTGGACTGGGTGCGCGGGGATCTGGCGACCCGCAACATCACCCCGCGGGTGTTGTTCCTGGAGGCCTCGGCCGACGTCCTGGTTCGCCGCTACGAGCAAAACCGCCGCAGCCATCCGCTTCAGGGCAACCAGACGCTGGCCGAAGGCATTGCGGCCGAGCGTGCGATGCTGGCACCCGTACGCGCGGCCGCCGACCTGGTCATCGACACGTCGACGCTGTCGGTGCCGGCACTGCGGGAGAACATCGAACGGGCTTTCGGCGGCGAGACGATCCGCCACACCAGCGTCACGGTGGAGTCGTTCGGGTACAAATACGGGCTGCCGATGGACGCCGATACGGTCATGGATGTGCGTTTTCTGCCCAATCCGCACTGGGTGGACGAGTTGCGGCCGTACAGCGGTCAGCATCCCTCGGTGCGGAACTACGTCCTCGGCCAGCCGGGAGCGGGAGAGTTCTTGGACACCTACCACCAACTGCTCGACCTCGTGATCGACGGCTACCGCCGCGAGGGTAAGCGCTATTTGACCGTGGCGATCGGCTGCACGGGCGGCAAGCACCGCAGCGTCGCGATCGCCGAGGCACTCGCGACCCGGCTACAGGCGGGTGACGACCTCACGGTGCGAGTCCTGCACCGGGATCTGGGCCGCGAATGAGCCCGCGCATCGTGGCCCTTGGGGGAGGGCATGGGCTCTATGCGACGCTGTCGGCGGCGCGCCGGCTCACCCCGCACGTCACGGCGGTGGTGACCGTCGCCGACGACGGCGGCTCGTCGGGCCGGCTGCGCAACGAACTCGACGTCGTGCCCCCCGGTGATCTGCGAATGGCCTTGGCCGCGTTGGCATCTGACAGTCCGCACGGCCGGCTGTGGGCGACGATCATCCAGCACCGGTTCGGCGGCAACGGTGCGCTGGCGGGCCATCCGATCGGCAACCTGATGCTGGCGGGGCTCAGCGAGGTGCTGGCCGATCCCGTCGCCGCGCTCGACGAACTCGGCCGGATGCTGGGCGTCAAGGGCCGCGTGCTGCCGATGTGCCCGATCGCGCTGGGTATCGAGGCCGACGTGGCGGGGTTGGAGTCGGATCCGCGGATGTTCCGGGTGATCCGCGGGCAGGTGGCCATCGCCACCACCGTCGGCCAGGTGCGACGCGTCCGGCTGCTACCCGGCGACCCGCCGGCCACCCGGCAGGCGGTGGATGCGATCCTGGCCGCCGACCTCGTGGTGCTCGGGCCCGGGTCCTGGTTCACCAGCGTCATCCCGCACGTGCTGGTCCCCGAGTTGGCCGCCGCGTTGCAGCAGACGTCCGCGCGCCGGGCGCTGGTCCTGAACCTGGTCGCCGAACCAGGGGAGACGGCGGGGTTCTCCGTCGAACGCCACATTCACGTGCTGGCGCAGCACGCGCCGGGATTCAGCGTGCATGACATCGTGGTGGATGCGAGCCGGGTGCCCAGCGAACGCGAGCGCGACCAACTACGGCGGACCGCCAGGATCCTCGACGCTCACGTGGAGTTTGCTGACGTATCCAGACCTGGTACACCTTTACATGATCCGGCGAAGTTGGCCGCAGCTTTGGAGGGTGTGCGGTTGCGTGGGCCGACGCCACCTGCGCCGACCGTGCCCGCCCCGACAGTGAACGGACCGAGAGGTGACGACCCGTGGCTATGACTGCCGAGGTCAAGGACGAGCTGAGCCGCCTGCTGGTCAATTCCGTCAGCGCTCGCCGCGCCGAGGTGGCCTCGCTGCTGCGCTTCGCGGGCGGGCTGCACATCGTGTCCGGCCGCGTGGTGGTCGAAGCCGAGGTCGATCTGGGCATCATCGCGCGCCGGCTGCGCAAGGACATCTATGACCTGTACGGCTACACCGCGGTGGTGCACGTGTTGTCGGCGAGCGGCATCCGCAAAAGCACCCGCTACGTGGTGCGGGTGGCCAAGGACGGGGAAGCGCTGGCCCGCCAAACCGGTCTGCTGGACCTGCGTGGCCGGCCGGTACGCGGACTGCCCGCCCAGGTGGTCGGAGGCAGCGTCGCCGACGCCGAAGCTGCTTGGCGCGGCGCCTTTTTGGCCCACGGTTCGCTGACCGAGCCCGGTCGCTCGTCGGCACTGGAGGTCAGCTGCCCCGGCCCGGAGGCCGCCCTGGCGCTCGTCGGCGCGGCCCGCCGGTTGGGCGTCAGCGCCAAGGCCCGCGAGGTGCGCGGCGCCGACCGTGTGGTGGTGCGCGACGGCGAGGCGATCGGGGCATTGCTCACCAGGATGGGCGCGCAGGACACCCGGCTGATCTGGGAAGAGCGCCGGATGCGTCGCGAGGTGCGGGCCACCGCCAACCGGTTGGCGAACTTCGACGACGCGAACCTGCGCCGTTCTGCGCGCGCGGCGGTCGCGGCGGCCGCCCGGGTGGAGCGCGCGCTGCAGATCCTCGGCGACAGCGTGCCCGATCATCTGGCCGCCGCGGGCAAGCTACGCGTCGAGCACCGGCAGGCGTCGCTGGAGGAACTCGGCCGGCTGGCCGACCCGCCGATGACCAAAGACGCTGTGGCGGGCCGGATTCGGCGCCTGTTGTCGATGGCCGACCGCAAAGCCAAGCAAGAGGGGATCCCCGACACGGAGTCGGCCGTCACCCCGGACCTGCTCGAAGACGCCTGAGCCACCTTCGCGTCACATAATTCCCCGAAAGCGGGAGGTGCCCCCGGGCCGCTCGCCGGGGAATAAGGTGTGGCCCATGGAGACGCTACGGGTGGGGGTCGTCGTCCCGCGTCCACCGTTCAACACCATGCCCGACGGCGGCGGTCTTGACATCGACCTGATGACCGAGCTGGTCAAGAAGCTGGGCGCCGCAGTCGAATTCGTCGAGTACGACAGCGGCGCGGAGGTCGAGGGTGTCTTCGAGCGGCTCAACGCCGGTGCGTACGACTGCGTGGCGGCGGGCACCACCGTCACCCCTGAACGGGAAGCCACCGCCCGGTTCCTTCCGCCCTACCTCATCTGCGGACAAGCCCTCGCCGTCGACACCGGTCGGCTGCCGCGGGTGAGGTCGACCGCTGACCTCCAAGGCCTGACCATCGGGGTCGGTCGAGGCGGCACCGGCGAGCCGATCGCCGAGCGCCTTGTCGCCCAGGGCAAAGCCGAAGCGGTGCGGGTCTATGACCACGGTGGTCTTCAGGCGGCGCTGGCCGACCTGGGCACCGGTGGGTGCGACGCGGTCATGGCGCTGGGCCCGGTGCTCACCGAGCTGGTCAAACCGATCCCCGGCGTGGACGTCGTCACCCGCGGACTCTCGACAGAGCACATCGCGATCGGCGTCGGCCTGGACAGCCAGGCGTTACTCGGTCGGCTCACCGTCGCGCAGGCCGAGCTCGAAGACGACGGCACACTGCAGGCGATCCGGCGCAAATGGCTGGGCAACCCCTATACCGACCAGTCCCTCGCGGTGCACTGACCAGCCCGCACGTGGTCGGAATCACACCACTACGCTGGCCTGTGAGCAGCACGGCGTATCAAGGCGAAAATCAAGGGAGCAACAAATGACGATCCGGGTAGGCGTTAACGGCTTCGGCCGCATCGGGCGCAACTTCTACCGGGCCCTGGCGGCGCAGCAGGCCGAGGGCAAGAGCACCGACATCGAGGTCATCGCAGTCAACGACCTCACCGACAACGCCACCCTGGCCCACCTGTTGAAGTTCGACTCGATCCTGGGCCGCTTCCCCGAGGACGTCACCCTCGAGGGCGACGACAACATCGTCGTCGGCAGCACCAAGATCAAGGCCCTTGAGGTCAAGGAGGGGCCCGCGGCGCTGCCCTGGGGCGACCTCGGCGTGGACGTCGTGGTCGAGTCCACCGGTATCTTCACCGACGCCGCCAAGGCCAAGGGGCACCTGGACGCGGGCGCCAAGAAGGTCATCATCTCCGCGCCCGCCAAGGGCGAGGACCTCACCGTCGTGCTCGGCGTCAACGACGACAAGTACGACGGCAGCCAAAACATCATCTCCAACGCCTCGTGCACCACGAACTGCCTTGGCCCGCTGGCCAAGGTTCTCAACGACGAGTTCGGCATCGTCAAGGGCCTGATGACCACCATCCACGCCTACACCCAGGACCAGAACCTGCAGGACGGCCCGCACAAGGATCTGCGCCGCGCCCGCGCCGCGGCGGTCAACATCGTGCCGACGTCCACCGGCGCCGCCAAGGCGATCGGGCTGGTGCTGCCCGAACTGAAGGGCAAGCTCGACGGTTACGCCCTGCGGGTGCCGATCCCCACCGGTTCGGTCACCGACCTGACCGCCGAGCTGAGCAAGTCGGCCACCGTTGAGGAGATCAACGCCGCGTTCAAGGCCGCCGCCGACGGTCCGCTCAAGGGCATCCTGAAGTACTACGACGCCCCGATCGTGTCGAGCGACATCGTCACCGATCCGCACAGCTCGCTGTTCGATTCCGGGCTGACCAAGGTCATCGACAACCAGGCCAAGGTGGTGTCCTGGTACGACAACGAGTGGGGTTACGCCAACCGCTGCGTTGATCTCGTCGCGCTGGTCGGCAAGTCGCTCTAGCTGTGGCGATCAAATCACTCGATGACCTTCTGGCCGAAGGTGTTTCGGGTCGAGGCGTGCTGGTTCGCTCGGACCTCAACGTCCCATTGGACTTCAACGAGGGTGGGGCGGGCAACATCACCGATCCCGGCCGGATCACTGCGTCGGCGCCCACGCTGCGTGAGCTGGCCGACGCCGGTGCGAAGGTCATCGTCACCGCACACCTCGGCAGGCCCAAGGGCACACCGGACGCCAAGCTGTCCCTGGCGCCGGTCGCCGCCGCGCTGGGGGAGCAGCTGGGCCGCCACGTCCAGCTGGCGGGTGATGTCGTCGGGACCGACGCGCTCGCCCGTGCCGAGGGCCTGACCGACGGCGACGTGCTGCTGCTGGAGAACATCCGGTTCGATCCACGCGAGACCAGCAAGGACGACGGCGAGCGGCTGGCGTTGGCCCGGCAGCTGGCCGAACTGGTCAGCGCCCCCGACGGTTCACCGGGGGCGTTCGTCTCCGACGGCTTCGGGGTGGTGCACCGCAAGCAGGCGTCGGTGTACGACGTGGCCACGTTGCTGCCGCACTACGCGGGCCGGTTGGTGGAGGCCGAAGTCAAGGTCCTCGAGCAGCTGACCAGCTCGACCGAGCGGCCCTACGCCGTCGTGCTCGGCGGTTCGAAGGTGTCCGACAAGCTCGCGGTCATCGAGAACCTGGCGACCAAAGCCGACAGCATCCTCATCGGAGGCGGAATGTGTTTCACATTCCTTGCCTCCCAAGGGGTTCCGGTAGGCAAGTCGCTTCTGGAAGAAGGCATGATCGAGACCTGCCGCAAGCTGCTGGACACCTACGGCGACGTGATCCACGTTCCGGTGGACATCGTGGTGGCCGACGAGTTCGCCGCCGACGCGACTCCCGAGACCGTGCGCGCCGACGAGATACCCGGCGACAAAATGGGTTTGGACATCGGCCCGGGATCGGTGGAGCGGTTCACCAGCCTGCTGTCCAACGCCAAGACGGTGTTCTGGAACGGCCCGATGGGCGTGTTCGAGTTCCCGTCGTTCGCGGCGGGCACAAAGGGTGTGGCCGAGGCGATCATCGCCGCGACGGGCAAGGGTGCGTTCAGCGTCGTCGGCGGTGGCGATTCGGCGGCCGCCGTGCGGCAACTCGGTCTGGCCAGCGACGGCTTTTCCCACATTTCCACCGGTGGCGGGGCGTCACTGGAATACCTTGAGGGCAAGAAACTGCCCGGTATCGCCGTTCTGGAAGAGTGAGGGGTACGACAGTCGTGAGCCGCAAGCCGCTGATCGCCGGCAACTGGAAGATGAACCTCAACCACTTCGAGGCGATCGCGCTGGTGCAGAAGATCGCATTCGCGCTGCCGGCGAAGTACTTCGACAAGGTCGACGTCGCCGTGCTGCCGCCGTTCACCGACCTGCGCAGCGTGCAGACGCTGGTCGACGGCGACAAGCTGCTGCTGACGTACGGCGCCCAGGATCTGTCACAGCACGACTCCGGCGCCTACACCGGCGAGATCAGCGGCGCGTTCCTGGCCAAGCTGGGTTGCACGTATGTCACCGTCGGGCACTCCGAGCGCCGCACGTATCACCACGAGGACGACGCGCTGGTCGCGGCGAAGGCGGCCGCGGCGCTGCGCCACGGCATCACCCCGATCGTCTGCATGGGTGAGCACCTCGAGGTGCGCGAGGCCGGTGATCACGTCGAGTACTGCGTCGACCAGCTACGCGGTTCGCTGGCCGGTCTGACCGCCGAGCAGATCGGTCAGACCGTCATCGCCTACGAGCCGGTCTGGGCGATCGGCACCGGCCGCGTCGCAGGCGCAGCCGATGCGCAGGAGGTCTGCAAGGCCCTCCGCGCGCTGCTCGGTGAGCTGGCGTCACCGCAGATCGCCGCCGAGGTCCGGGTGCTCTACGGCGGTTCGGTGAACGCCAAGAACGTCGGCGAGATCGTCGCGCAGGACGACGTCGACGGCGCGCTGGTCGGCGGGGCATCGCTGGACGGTGAGCAGTTCGCCACGCTGTCGGCCATCGCGGCGGGCGGGCCGTTGCCGTAGCGGGCTCATCCGGCCTGTAGTCTGGCTGCCATGGAATTGGCCCTGCAGATCACCCTGGTCGTGACCAGCTTGCTGGTCGTGCTCCTGGTCCTGCTGCACCGCGCCAAGGGTGGCGGCCTGTCGAGCCTGTTCGGCGGCGGCGTGCAGTCGAGCTTGTCCGGTTCGACGGTCGTGGAGAAGAACCTGGACCGTCTGACGCTGTTCGTCACCGGCATCTGGCTGGTGTCGATCTTCGGCGTCGGCCTGCAGATCAAGTACGGCTAACCGGGCGCGACGACTGACGGAGTCACGATCGGCGCCATGCCCGGGTTCTGCGGAACCCCCGGCGTGAGCGGCGCAACCGGCAACTGGCCGATCACCACTCCCGGTGGCATCCGCGGTGGCACGCCCGGCTGTTCGGCGGTCTGGGCCTGAGCCGGCGGTGCATAGCAGTTCGGCGACCCGTCGGCCTGCGTGTCGTCCGAATCAGAGGTAGGCACCCCGCCCGAGTCGAGGCAGCACAAATCGGCGTTTCGCACCGTCTTCTTCATGCAGTTGTCGTAGGACTCGATGTCCCATGTGCCGTCGTCAGGTGCGGCGGCGGCGATCGCATTCGCCGAGAGCACGGCCGCGGCGGCACACACCGCGGACGGCACGAGACGATGCCAACTGGGCCGCCGGCGGGCGCAACGGGGTTTGATTATGGTCGTGGCCATGATGGCCTCCTGCAAAGTTGTCGAGATTCAATGACAGACCATGTCGATATGGTGCGCGCACGAACTCGCTGGCTTTCCGCGAATGGCGAAATTGCTCCGGTAGTTATTGCGTAGGCAAGAACCCGGCCGTGCGACCCGTCGTGGTTGCGCCGATACTGGAACGCATGGTCGACGATCTCGAGCCGATCGGCTCGGTACAGCGCACCGAAGTCGGCCGTGAGGCGACCGAGCCGATGCGCGAGGACATCCGGCTGCTCGGCGGCATACTCGGCGACACCATCCGCGCGCAGAACGGTGAGGAGGTCTTCGATCTCGTCGAACGTGCCCGCGTCGAGTCCTTCCGGGTCCGGCGCTCTGAAATCGACCGCGCCGAGCTGGCGGACATGTTCGACGGCATCGCCATCCGAAAGGCGATCCCGGTCATCCGCGCGTTCACCCAATTCGCGCTGTTGGCCAACGTCGCCGAGGACATCCACCGCGAGCGCCGGCGCGCCGTGCACGTCGCCGCCGGTGAGCCACCGCAGCCCAGCAGCCTGGCCGCCACCTATCTGAAACTTGATTCGGCCCAACTCGATTCGGGCCGGGTGGCCGAAGCGTTGAAGGGCGCGCAGGTGTCGCCGGTGATCACTGCCCATCCCACCGAGACGCGGCGCCGCACCATCTTCTCGGCCCAGCATCGGATCACCGAGTTGATGCGGCAGCGCCTGCACGGCGACGGCGACGTCGAAGACGAACTGCGCAAGCACATCCTGACGATGTGGCAGACCGCGCTGGTGCGGCTGTCGCGGTTGCAGATCCAAGACGAGATCGAAACCGGGCTGCGCTATTACCCGGCGTCGTTTTTCGCGGTCATCCCGCAGGTGAACGCCGAGGTGCGGACCGCGCTTCAGAAGCGTTGGCCCGACGCCCGATTGCTCGAAGAACCCATATTGCGACCCGGCTCCTGGATCGGCGGTGACCGCGACGGCAACCCGAACGTCACCGGCGAGGTGGTGCGGCTCGCCACGGGGGAGGCGGCGTTCACCGCGCTGGATCACTACTTCAGCGAACTGACTGCGCTGGAGGAGGAGCTGTCGATGTCGGGGCGGCTCGTGTCCACGAGCGACGAGCTGACCGCGCTCGCCGACACGTGTGTCGATCCGGTGCGTGACGACGAACCGTACCGTCGCGCGCTGCGGGCCATCCGCGGCCGGCTCACCGCCACCGCCACCGCGATCCTCGACCGCCAGCCCGAGCGCGAACTCGACCTCGGGTTGGTGCGCTACCAGACGTCGCGCGACCTGCTCGCCGACCTCGACGTCGTGGACGCGTCGCTGCGCGCCAACGGCGGCGCTCTGCTCGCCGACGACCGGCTGCGCATGCTGCGAGAAGCCGTGCACACGTTCGGATTTCATTTGTCCGGGCTGGACATGCGGCAGAACTCCGATGTGCACGAGGAGGTGATCGCCGAGCTGCTGGCGTGGGCCGGTGTGCACGCGGACTACGGGTCGCTGGCCGAACGAGACCGCATCAAGCTGCTGGCCACCGAGTTGGCCACCCGGCGGCCGCTGGTGAAACCCGACGCCGAACTTTCCGAGCTGGCCCGCAAAGAACTCGACATCATGGCCGCCGCGGCGCGCGCCGTACGGGTATTCGGACCGCAGGCGGTGCCGAACTACATCATCTCGATGTGCGAGTCGGTCTCCGACCTGCTCGAAGCGGCGGTGCTGCTCAAGGAGGCCGGGCTGCTCGACGTTTCGACACCACACGTCTACGCCCCGGTGGGCATCGTGCCGCTGTTCGAGACGATCGAAGACCTGCAGCGTGGCGCCTCGGTTCTGGAAGCGGCGCTGCAGGTTCCGCAATACCGGGCCGTGGTGTCGGCGCGCAGCGACAGCCAGGAAGTGATGCTGGGCTACTCGGACTCCAACAAGGACGGCGGCTACCTGGCGGCCAACTGGGCGCTGTACCGGGCCGAACTCGACCTGGTCGAGTCGGCACGCAAGAGCGGAATTCGGTTGCGGCTCTTTCACGGTCGCGGCGGCACCGTCGGGAGGGGCGGCGGTCCCAGCTACGAGGCGATCCTGGCCCAGCCGCCGGGCGCGGTGAACGGGTCGCTGCGGATCACCGAACAGGGCGAGGTGATCGCCGCGAAGTACGCCGAACCGCAGATCGCGCACCGCAACCTCGAGACGCTGCTGGCCGCGACGCTGGAGGCCACGTTGCTCGACGTCGAGGGCCTCGGCGAGGATGCCGCCCCGGCTTATCAGGTGCTCGACGACCTGGCTGCCCGCGCCGGTCGCGCCTACTCCGAATTGGTGCACGACACATCGGGTTTCGTCGACTACTTCATGGCCTCCACACCGGTCAGCGAGATCGGTGCGCTCAACATCGGCAGCAGGCCGACGTCGCGCAAACCCACCACGTCGATCGGCGATCTGCGCGCGATCCCGTGGGTGCTGGCCTGGAGCCAGTCGCGGGTGATGCTGCCGGGCTGGTACGGCACCGGAACAGCGTTCGAGGAGTACATCGCAGACGACGACGAGCAGCTTCAGGTGCTGCAGGATCTGTACCGGCGATGGCCGTTCTTCCGCACCGTGCTGTCGAACATGGCGCAGGTGCTGGCCAAGTCCGATATGGGCCTGGCCGCGCGCTACTCCGAGCTGGTCGAGGACGAGGCACTGCGCAGGCGGGTGTTCGACAAAATCCTCGCCGAGCACGGCCGCACGATCCGGATACACAAGCTGATCACCGGCCAGGACAACCTGCTGGCCGACAACCCGGCCCTGGCGCGTTCTGTGTTCAACCGGTTCCCCTACCTGGAACCGCTGAACCACCTGCAGGTCGAGTTGCTGCGCCGCTACCGGTCCGGCGACACCGACGAACTCGTGCAGCGCGGCATCCTGCTCACCATGAGCGGGCTCGCGACCGCATTGCGCAACAGCGGCTGACCGGCGGGCGTTGACTCTTAAGTGAGAATAATGTTTTCATTTAAGGATCCGACGAACGGAGCCGCAGGTGCCCGACGCAGATCCGATGGCGTGGCTGCCGTATTCCATCGCGGAGTCGGCGCTGTCGGGCCGCGGGCCGCGTGACGTCGGTCTGCTCGAGGCGTGGAGGTATCTGCTCGACAAGCTGAACGCCGCCGGCGAACTGGTCGCGGCAAGCCCGGTCAACCGCAACCGCGTCGACTTTGCCGCGGGGATGCGTCATCTCATGGTTCTGTTGGCCGTCGGTGTCGACGAAGCGTTACGCACCGATCCCGACCCGGTGCTGGCCGTCAGCCGGACCAGCACCGACGACGTACTGACGTGGGGCATGGAGTGCCCCGATTGTCTGTACCTTCGCGCCCCGTTGCGGCGCGGCGAGACGTACCGGCTGTTCGGTAACCGTGGCACCGCCCGCTATGTCGGTCTGCAGACGATGGACGGGATCTCCTCGACCGCGAATTGTCTGGTCGACGACCTGGTCGTCGACAGCGACGGGTCGTTCGAGGTTGTGCTGTCCGCCGAAGAACGCCAAGGCAATTGGTTGCGAATCGGCGGCGACCATCCGACCCTGGTGGTCCGGCACTTCTTCTACGACTGGGTTACCGAAACCCCGTCCTCGTTGCGCATCGAGCGCCTCGGCGACGCGGTTCCCTCCACGAACCGCTCTCTCGACGCCGACGTGTCGGTGGCCGGGCAGCTGTCCTCGTTGGGTGACTTCGTCCATGCCAACCTCAAATTCTTCCTCGACTTCAACGCCGGACCACCGGCCAACGGGTTCATGCCGCCCATCGATCGCACGGCCATCGGTGCCGCCGCGGAGAACCGACCCGTCATCGGCCGATACGAACTGGCGGCAGACGAGGCTCTGATCCTGGAAGTCGAGCCGCCCGAGGGTATTTACTGGAGCTACTCGCTGGGCAACCCGTGGTGGGAGACGATTTCGTACGGGCGCCACCAGTCGAGCCTGAACGCGCACCAAGCCGAGATCGACGCCGATGGCTTGCTGCGCGTGGTGATCAGCTCGGTCGATCCCGGTGTGGCGAATTGGCTTGACACGGCTGGGCACAGCAACGGCCCGATGATTTTCCGGTGCGTTCGTACACAAGCGGCGCCCACTCCCAGCGCCAGGGTGGTCAAACTCGGCGACGTGGCCGCCGCGCTGCCACCAGAAACCAGGATGGTCACCCGCGACGAGCGGGCCGCCGTGATCGAAGGGCGCCGACGCGCCGTGCACGAGAGGTTTCACCGATGACCTTCTTCGTCGACGAACTCGAAGATGGTGCGCGCAGCGCGACGGGACTGGACGATTTCGGTTCGCCCTACTATCGCGAAGGGTTGCAGCGCACCGTCGATGCGCTGAACACGGAGGCCGACCTCAACGAGATGGGCCGGATGATCCAGCATGCGACCATCAGCAACGCGCTCGTCCAGCGGTTGCGCATAGTCGAGACCTACAAGCAGCACCCCGAGATCGACGCGGAGGTCGTCGGTGGGCCGATCTTCGTCATCGGGCTACCCCGCACCGGCACCACGGCGCTGAGCCAGCTGGTGGCCAACGACCCGCAGTTCCGCTCCCTGCGGTTGTGGGAATCGCAGGCCTGCACACCTCCGCCGGAGGCCGCGACCCAGCATGAGGATCCGCGGATCGCGCAGGCGGCCGACGGAATCGTCATGATGGACCAGATGTTTCCGCGCATGCGCGCCATGATCAACTCGGAGCCGGAGGCGGCTACCGAATGCCAGGACCTGATGGGGATGAGTTTTCGCACGTTCCATTTCGACGGTGTCGTGCGTGTTCCGGGCTATCTCGCATGGCTGCTGGAATGCGACATGCGGGAGACATACACCTTTCACCGGCAGGTGCTCAAGCTGCTTCAGTGGCACTGCCCGCCGACGCTGTGGCATCTGCGGACACCGGTGCACATGTTCTCTCTGGATGCGCTCGTCGAAGCCTATCCGGACGCCAAGTTCCTATGGAGCCACCGTGATCCCGCCAAGGTGTTGGCCTCGGTGTGCAGCCTCATCCACTATGTCCGCAGTTGGAGCAGCGATCGTGACGACGCCGAGGAACTCGGCGCCGAGCAGCTCCGGTGCTGGGCTGAGGCCGTCCGGCGCGCGATGGATTTCCGAAAGCGGTTCGGTGACAACCGATTCGTCGACGTCTCATTCGCCGACCTCGAGTCCGACCCGATCGGCACCCTGCAGACGGCCTACGAACGACTGGGCCTGACCTTCACCGACACCGCACGCGGCCGCGTGCAGGATTGGGCGGAGGGGCACACGCCCGGCTCCCGCGGCGAGCACACATACGATCTCGCCGACTACGGGTTGACGCCGGCGCAGGTGCGTGACGTCTTCGCCGATTACCTCGCAACCTACGACGCAACGGCGTGATGGGCACCGTCACCAGGCGCCGACGCAAGAAGCTGGACCCCGACCCCGGGGTGCGCGCTGCGATCCTGGCCGTCGCCACCGAGATCGTGCGCGAGGAGGGGGTCGGCGCGGTCAACGTCGCGCACATTCTCGACAGAGCGCAGCTCAGCACCAGGGCGTTCTACCGGCATTTCGACTCGAAGGACGCGTTGGTGTCGGCGGTCTTTCTCGACATTGCGCAGGCAGAGGCGCGACGGATCAAGCAGAAGATGGCCGCTGCTTCGAGCCCGACGGCGGCGGTGGTGGCCTGGATCGACGCCAGGCTGGACCTGGCGTTCAACGACAAGATCAGGTCCGACCTGCGAGCGCTGTCGGTGGAGGCGCAGTCCCAGATGTTCGCGGCGCCCCATCTGATCGGCGATGCGTACGGCGTGATCCTGCAGCCGCTTGTCGAGCAACTGGCGCGCGGAACGGAGCTGGGCGTGTTCACCGACATCGACCCGACGTCAGCCGGCCTGTCCATCCACGGTGCGATCTGGTCGAGCACCGAGCGGCAATGGGCTTCTGGAGACACTGATCAACGTGTTGTGCGTGAACACGTCGTGCGGTTCTGTATGCGCGGCCTCGGGGTGACAGACAGCGACGGAAGGTAGCTAAAAATGGATCTGGGCCTGGCGGGGTCGACGGCGGTCGTCACGGGCGGCAGCAAGGGGATGGGCCTGGCCATTGCGACCACGCTCGCACAGGAGGGTGCGCGGGTCGCGGTGATGGCAAGAGGCGCAACGGCTCTCGAAGAGGCCGTGGCGATACTGCGGGACAACGGCGCACCCGATGCCGTGGGAATCGGCGTGGACATGTCCGACGCCGACGCGATAGTCAAGGCCTTCGACACCGTCGGCCGACGCTGGGGTTCGGTCAACAGCTTGATTCACACGATCGGACCCGGGGACGGCTACTTCGAGGAGATGGACGACGCGCAGTGGAACGAGGCGTTCTCGCTGGGCACCATGTCGGCGGTCAGGTCGATCCGCGCCGCATTGCCGCTGATGCGCGCCGCCGAGTGGGCGCGGATCGTGACGCTGTCGGCCCATTCGATTCAACGGCAGAACCCGCGGCTGGTGGCCTACACCGCGGCCAAGTCAGCGTTGACCAGTATCACCAAGAACCTGTCGAAAAGCCTTGCCAAGGAGGGCATCCTGGTGAACTGCGTGTGTCCCGGCACCATCGTCACGGCCAGCTTCACCGAGCAACTGAAAGACATCCTGGCCGCTGAAGGTCTGGACGCCACCAACCCCGTCGACGTCATGACGTGGATCGACAACAATTTCCACCAACCGTGTGACCTCGGCCGCGCCGGACTGCCCGAAGAGATCGCCTCCATGACCGTCTACCTGGCGTCGCGACGCAACGGCTACGTGACGGGTGCCACCGTCAACGTGGACGGCGGTTCGGACTTCGTCTGACCGGTATCGCCGGCCCGCGCGGCTCTACAACCCGGTGCTCCGGCGGACCTTGTTCACCGCGCCGCGCACCACCTGTTCGGTCGCGGCCAACGGCGACATCACCGATTCCCCGATGCCGACGATGCGTTCGACGCGGGCGACGATGCCCTCCATGCGATCGACGACCGCGTTGAGGCGGGGTGCAAGTTCGTTGATGCTGTTGATCGTCTCGTTGAACCGCTCCAGCGTGGCATCGAGGTTCTCGGTGGAGCTGTTCAGATCGACGAGGGTCTCGCTGAGCCCCTCCAGGATGGTGTCGACCTGCTCGACGGTGACATCGGCGTTGAGCGCCGCCTGTGCCAGCTTCCTGATCCGCTCGGGCCCGGTGCGCACCGGCTTGCCGCCTTTGTCTGCCATGGCCACAATTATGGCCCTGGTGCCGGCGCCGTCGAATTTTCCGTGGCGTTGCGATCTCTCGCGGCGGTCAGGCCGCCCGGTCTCCTGGGGGTGCCGGCCCGCCGGGCTCGCTGGCTCCGGGGAATGACCGCGCGGCAGCCGATTCGCCTTCGACGACCTGGTTGTCGTCGGCGGGCGCGGCATCCGACTGCGGGCCTGCAACCGGGATGTTGGTGGGTTCGGTTGACGGTTGGTCTTCGGGCTCGTCGTCGGGTCGTAGGAGGCGTTCGGGTCGGTGGTAGTAGTTGAGTCGGGCTTGGCCGGTGTCGAGATCGGGTGGTGGGAGCCATTCGACTTCGCCGCGGTCGTTCATGCGGGTGGTCCAGCCGCCGTCGGTGTCGACGCTGCGGTTGTGCGGTCCGCAGGCCAGCCCGAGTTCGTCGACGTTGGTGTTGCCGCCGGCTGCCCAATCTGCCACCACGTGATGAACTTGGGAGCCGTAGGCGCCGACCGTGCAGCACGGTTTGGTGCATCCGCCGTCGCGAGCAATCAACATGATCCGCTGCGCCGGCGAGGCGATGCGCTTGGCGCGGTACAGATCCATCGCTGATCCGGTTGCTTTGTCGAACACCGCCAAGTAGTGGTTGGCGTGAGCGCCCAGCCGGATCACATCGGCGATCGGCATGACGGTGCCGCCGCCGGTGGTGCCGACCCCGGCGCGCGATTCCAGGTCCTGCAGGGTGGTTCGGATGATGATCGACACCGGCAGCCCGTTGAGCTGGCCGAGCTCACCACTCATCAACGCAATGCGCCCGACGGCGATCAGCGCATCGTGTTGACGCTGAGCCAGGCTGCGGTGGTCGTTGTCGATCTGGGCCTGTGTGGGTGTGCCCGACGTGCACGGTTCGGGATCGTCGGGGTTACACATGCCAGGTGCGGCGTATTTGGCGAAGATCGCCTCCCACACCGCCCACGCCTCGGGGGTCAGCAGCGCGCGCAGTTCGACCATCCCGTCGGCACCTTGTCTGGACTTCCTGACCCCACGCTTGCGGGCCCGTTCGACGTCGGTGGGTTCCGGCCCGTCCTGGTCCAGCAGAAACAACGTCAGGTCAGCCATGTCGGTGAGTTCTTTGGGCCCGACTTTGACCGCCGTACGCACCAGGTCGACCTCGAATTGATCGCGGGTGACCGCATCCACCCAGCCCGGCAACTTGGCCACCGATTTGCGGATGACCTCGACATGTTCGGCGTTGATCAGCCCGTGGGCTTGGGCGGCGGCGGTGGCGGGCAACGCCGGCGGCAGCGACGGGCCCGTCACCGCCTGGCGCGGCGCCAGCAGTTCGGTTTCCGTCACCCGCCGGTTCGCCTCTTTCGTCGAGATCCGGTAGCGAACCCGCAGTACTTCTTTCCACGAGCACGCGCCCAGCTCTCCCGGCGTCGTCTCGCACTGCAGACGCGCCAGCAAGCGGTGGCTCATCGTCGGCAACTGACACGACAACGTTTCCACCTCGTCGAGAGCGGCCAGCAGATCAGGGCGGGTCAACAGGTCCAGTTCGCACGCCGCCACCTCTTCATAGGCGGCACGCAGCCCGGCGATCGCCGCCTGCAACCCGTGCCCTGACATAGTTCGAACATACATTCGAGATCTGACAATTTGGGCTGTCTTGTCGCAGGACTTCGGTGACAGTTCTGCGACATCACAACTGACGGGTCTCAGAGTTCGGCGGCGGCCTCTTCGTCGAGTAGCCAGACCGTCGCCTCGCGGCCAACCGCGCCCGCCGCGGGCCAGTCCTCGGGGTCCGCGCCGCCGACCGCGGCGGCCACCGCCTCGGCCTTCGCCCCGCCCGAGACCACGAGCCACACCTGCCGCGACCGCTGCACCGCCGACAGCGTCAGCGTGATGCGCCGCGGCGGCGGTTTGGGGGAGTCGGTCACGGCGACCACCAGGCGGTCTTTCTCCCGCACCGCGGCCGTGTGGGGAAACAGCGAGTTGATGTGGCCCTCGCCGCCCATGCCCAGCAGGTGCACATCGAAATCCGGCGCCGGTTGACCGTCTTCGGCGTTGGCGGCCAACACTCGCTCGTAATCGCCTGCGGCGGCCTCGATGTCGTCGCCGAACTCGCCTCCGCTGGGCGCCATCGGATGCACGTTGGCCGCAGGGATGTCGATGTGGTCCAGCAGCGCCTCGGCGGCCTGCTTGTGGTTGCGCTCGTCGTCGTCGGCGGGGACGAACCGGTCATCGCCCCAGTACAGATGCACCTTCGCCCAGTCGAGGTCGGCACCGCGCGCCGCGACGCGTTTGAGCAGCCCAATGCCCGTGCCGCCGCCGGTCAACACGATGTGCGCACTGCCGCGCGTCGCGATCGCGTCGCTGATCGCTCCCACCAGCCGATCACCTGCGGCCTCGACCAGGGCGGTGGTGTCCGGGTACTTCTCGATGATCGTGCTCACGTGTATTGCACCTTGCCTATGCCTTGTAGCGCTTCGTGGTAGATCTCGTCCGGGTCGAGCCTGCGCAGATCTTCGGCGAGACACTCCTTGGCTTCCCTGCGCGCCAACGGAATCCGCGCTTCGGGCCGGCTGGTGCGGCTCAACGTGGCGGTCACCCCGTCCTGTGGCCGCCGCAGCGTGATGGTCTCACCGTCGCGGACGAGCTCGACCTTGAGTTCACCGGTCACCCGTTGTACCGGACCGTCGATCCTGCTGGCCAACCAACCGGCCAGGATGTCAAGCGCCGGTTCGGTCTTGAGCCCTGATACGAGCGCGGAGGTGACGGGCTCGTGTGGTTCCATTTCAACGGCTGCCGCCAGCAGCGCCCGCCAGTAGGTGACCCGGCTCCACGCCAGATCGGTGTCACCGTCCGAGTAGCCGTCGAGCCGACCCTTGATCGCCGCCAACGGATCGGGGCAGCCCGTGGCGTCGGTGATCCTTCGAATCGCCAACCTGCCCAACGGATCCTGGGCAGGAACCGGTGGCGCGGCGGCCGGCCACCAGGCCACCACCGGGGTGTCGGGCAGCAGGAACGGCAGCACCACGCTCTCGGCGTGATCGGCGAGTTCGCCGTGCAGTCGCAGCACCACGATTTCGCCGGCCCCCGCGTCTGCGCCGACGCGGATCTCGCCGTCCAGCCGTGGCTGTGCCGCACCGCGATCGCCCGCGACGACCACGATGACCCGGCTCGGATGCTCACGGCTCGCGTAGTTGGCGGCCTCGATCGCACCCTCGAGGCAGCTCTCGGTGTCGGGGACGATGAC
This sequence comes from Mycolicibacterium holsaticum DSM 44478 = JCM 12374, assembly GCF_019645835.1. Taxonomy (NCBI): domain Bacteria; kingdom Bacillati; phylum Actinomycetota; class Actinomycetes; order Mycobacteriales; family Mycobacteriaceae; genus Mycobacterium; species Mycolicibacterium holsaticum. Next base: position 2,955,598 of record NZ_CP080998.1, on the reverse strand, counting down.
CAGCGTCAACACCCGGCTGAGCGTGATCGCGCCGCCTTCCTCACGCAGACCGGTGATCTTCTTGTTGATGTCGTTCGTGGTCGTATCTGGCAGGTCGACAATCACGGCCGCCTCCATTCCCTGCCCATGCGGTGCAGCATGTCGAACGCCGACGGCGGACCCCAGGTGCCCGACTCGTAGGCCTCGGGTCTTCCGTGTTCAGCCCAGTAGTTCAGCACCGGATCGAGGATTTCCCAGGACAATTCGACCTCGGCGTTCACTGGGAACAGCGAGGGTTCGCCGAGCAGCACATCGAGGATCAGCCGTTCGTAGGCCTCGGGGGAGTCCTCGGCGAAGGCCGAGCCGTAGGAGAAGTCCATGCTGACATCGCGGACCTCCATCTGGCTGCCCGGCACCTTGGAACCGAACCTGGTGGTGATGCCCTCGTCGGGCTGGATGCGGATCACCAGAGCGTTCTGCCCGAGCTCCTCGGTCATTGTCTTGTCGAACGGCAGGAACGGCGCCTTCTTGAGGATCAAGGCGACCTCGGTGACCCGGCGCGCCAGGCGCTTTCCCGTGCGCAGGAAGAACGGCACACCCGCCCAGCGCCGGTTGTCGACCTCGAGGGCGATCGCGGCGAACGTCTCGGTCGTCGAATCCTTCGAGAAGCCTTCTTCTTCCAGCAGCCCGGGCACCTTCACGCTGCCCTGCCATCCGGCCGCGTACTGGCCGCGGGCGGTGGTCTGATCCAGCGGGTGCATCAGCCGCGTCGCCGAGAGCATCTTGATTTTCTCCGCCTGCAGTTGGCGCGGCCCGAAGTTGGCCGGCTCCTCCATGCCCACCAGGGCCAACAGCTGAAGCAGGTGGTTCTGGATCACGTCCCTGGCGGCGCCGACCCCGTCGTAGTAACCGGCGCGCCCGCCCAGACCGATGTCTTCCGACATCGTGATCTGCACGCTGTCAACGTAGTTGGCGTTCCAGATCGGCTCGTACAGCTCGTTGGCGAAGCGCAGCGCCAGGATGTTCTGCACGGTCTCCTTGCCGAGGTAGTGGTCGATCCGGAACACCGACTCCTCGGGGAACACACTGTTGACCACGGCGTTGAGTTCACGGGCGCTCTGCAGGTCGTGACCGAACGGCTTCTCGATGACGACCCGGCTCCAGCGGCCGTTCTGCGGGCGGGCGAGGCCGGATTTCTGCAACTGCTCGCAGACCATCTGGAACGCGTTGGGCGGTATGGACAGATAGAACGCATGGTTGCCCGCGGTGCCCCGTTCCGCGTCCAGCTTCTCCAGCGTTTCGGTGAGCCGGGCGAATGCCCCCTCGTCGTCGAAAGAGCCTTGGACGAACCGGATTCCCTCGGCCAGGCGATCCCAGACCTCTTGGCGGAACGGTGTGCGCGCATTCTTCTTGACGGCGTCATGCACGACCTGGCTGAAGTTCTCGTCGGCCCACTCCCGGCGAGCGAAACCCACCAGGCTGAAGCTGGCGGGCAGCAGGCCACGATTGGCCAGGTCGTAGATGGCCGGCATCAACTTCTTACGGGCGAGGTCGCCGGTGACGCCGAAGATCACCAAACCACAGGGACCCGGGATGCGGGGCATTCTCTTGTCCCGCTTGTCCCGCAACGGATTAAGCCATCCCGGGCCGCCCGACGCGGCTCGCTGGGCCGCGGAGGTCATTTCTTCGCGGCGTCGAGCTGACCCTGCGTAGCCTCGAGCAGCTCCTGCCACGACTTCTCGAACTTCTCGACGCCCTCGTCTTCGAGCACCTTGAACACGTCGGTCAGGTCGACACCGACGCCGGCCAGCTTGTCGAAGAGGGCCTGGGACTCCGCGCCCTTGCCGGTGACGGTGTCACCGGTGATGACACCGTGGTCGGCGACCGCGTCCAGCGTCTTCTCAGGGATGGTGTTCACGGTGTTGGGTGCGACGAGTTCGGTGACGTAGAGGGTGTCGGCGTAGTCGGGGTTCTTCACACCGGTGGACGCCCACAGCGGGCGCTGCACGCGGGCGCCGTCGGCCTTGAGCGCTTCGTAGCGCGAGCCGCCGACGAACACCTCCTCGTAGGCGGCGTAGGCCAGCCGCGCGTTGGCGATGCCGGCCTGACCGCGCAGCGCCAGCGCTTCGGGTGAGCCGATCTTGTCCAGCCGGTTGTCGACTTCGGTGTCCACCCGCGATACGAAAAACGATGCGACGGAATGGATCTTGGACACGTCGTGGCCGGCCTGTTTGGCCTTCTCCAGACCGGCCAGGTAGGCGTCCATGACCTGACGGTGCCGCTCGACGGAGAAGATCAGCGTGACGTTGACCGAAATACCTTCTGCCAGCGTGGCGGTGATCGCCGGAAGGCCGGCAATGGTTGCCGGGATCTTGATGAACAGGTTCGGCCGGTCGACGATCTTCCACAGTTCGATGGCCTGAAGGATCGTCTTGTCGGTGTCGTGCGCCAGCCGGGGGTCCACCTCGATGGAGACCCGACCGTCCACGCCGTCGGAGGCCTCGTAGGCCTTGGCGAGCACGTCGCAGGCGTTGCGGACGTCGTCGGTCGTGACGGTTCGGACCGTGGCGTCCACGTCCGCACCGCGCGCGGCGAGTTCGGCGACCTGCGCGTCATAGGCGGTGCCCTTCGACAGGGCGGCCTGGAAGATCGACGGGTTCGTGGTGACGCCCACCACGCACTTGGTGTCGATCAACTCCTGTAGGTTGCCGGTCTGCAGACGGTCCCTGGAGAGATCGTCGAGCCATACAGACACCCCCGCGGCGGACAGCGCCGCCAGGTTGGGATTCTGAGCCATTGCTCTACCTTTCCGTTCAGTTGTCTAGCGATCGCTCCGCGGCGGCCACCACAGCCTCTGGGGTGAACCCGTATTCGCGGAACAACGTCTTGTAATCGGCGGATTCCCCGTAATGCTCGATCGACACGATCTCGCCGGTATCGCCGACCAATTTGTGCCAGCTCTGCGCGACGGCCGCCTCGACGGCGACGCGGGCCGACACCGCGGGCGGCAGGACGCTGTCGCGGTACTCGACCGGCTGCGCCTCGAACCACTCCACACACGGCATCGACACCACCGTCGCGGTGATGCCCTTGTCCGCCAGGATCTTTTGCGCTGCCACACACAGCTGAAGCTCTGAACCCGTGCCGATCAGCGCCACGTCGGGATGCTCCTCGGGCGCGCCGCCGAGCACGTAACCGCCCCTGGCCACGCCAGCGGCGTCGGTGCCCTCCAGCACCGGGATGCCCTGACGGGTCAGGATCAGGCCGACCGGCCCGCTGTTGGCGCCGCGTTCGATGATCGTGCGCCACGCGTACGCGGTTTCGTTCGGATCGCCGGGGCGCACCACCGAGAGGTTCGGGATGGCCCGCAGCGCCGCGAGGTGTTCGACGGGCTGGTGGGTAGGCCCGTCCTCACCGAGACCGATCGAGTCGTGGGTCCAGACGTAGATCGTGTCGATGTTCATCAACGAGGCCAACCGCACCGCTGCGCGCATGTAGTCGGAGAACTGCAGGAACGTGCCACCGAAGGCGCGGGTCGGGCCGTGCAGCACGATGCCGGACAGGATTGAGCCCATGGCGTGTTCGCGCACGCCGAAGTGCAACACCCGGCCGTACGGGTCCGCGGAGTATTCCTTGGTCGAAATCGACGGTGGGCCAAACGATTTGGCGCCCTTGATGGTGGTGTTGTTGCTACCCGCCAGGTCGGCCGAACCGCCCCACAGCTCGGGCAGCTTCGGCGCGACGTCGTTGAGCACCTGGCCGAACGCCGCGCGGGTGGCGACCTCCTTGGAGCCGGGCTCCCAGTACGTCAGATCGGCGTCCCAGCCGTCGGGCAGTTCCTGGGCCAGCAGCCGGTCCAGCAGCGCCTTGCGCTCCGTTTCCCGCTGCGCCCAGGCGTCGAATTCGCTCTGCCACTTCTCGTGGGCTTCCCTGCCGCGGTCGACGAGTTTGCGGGTGTGCTCGATGACCTCGGGACGCACCTCGAACGACTTCTCCGGGTCGAAGTCGAGGATCTGCTTGATCGCGGCGACCTCGTCCTCGCCGAGCGCAGCGCCGTGGGCCTTGCCGGTGTTCATCAAATTGGGCGCGGGATAGCCGATGATCGTGCGCAGCGCGATGAACGACGGTTTGTCGGTCACCCGTTTCGCCTCGGCGATGGCCTCTTCTATGCCGACGACGTTCTCGCCGCCCTCGACCTCCTGCACGTGCCAGCCGTAGGCGCGGTAGCGGGCGGCGGTGTCCTCCGACAGCGCGATGTTGGTGTCGTCCTCGATCGAAATCTGGTTGTGGTCGTAGAAGACGATCAGGTTGCCCAGCTGCTGGGTGCCCGCCAGCGACGACGCCTCGCTGGTGACGCCCTCCTCGATGTCACCGTCGGAGGCGATCACGTAGACGTAGTGGTCGAACGGGCTGGTGCCCGGTGCGGCGTCGGGGTCGAACAGCCCCCGCTCGTAGCGCGCCGCCATCGCCATCCCCACCGCCGAGGCCAGCCCCTGGCCCAGCGGGCCGGTGGTGATCTCGACACCTTTGGTGTGGCGGAACTCGGGGTGCCCGGGCGTCTTGGACTTGAAGGTGCGCAGCGCCTCGATGTCGGAGAGCTCCAGCCCGAAACCGCCCAGATACAGCTGGATGTAGAGGGTCAGGCTGGAATGCCCGCAGGACAGCACGAAGCGGTCGCGGCCCAGCCAGTGTTCGTCGCTGGGATCGTGGCGCATCTGACGCTGAAACAGCGTGTAGGCCAGGGGAGCCAGGCTCATCGCGGTGCCGGGATGGCCGTTGCCGACCTTCTGCACCGCATCCGCGGCGAGCACCCGCACCGTGTCGACGGCACGCGAGTCGACCTCCGTCCAGTCGTCCGGGTGATTCGGGCGGGTAAGGGCGGAGATCTCTTCGAGGGTGGTCACTAGGCACTCCTGGTCGGGGGTAGGGCACGGCACGCTGCTTGTAAAAACACCCTAGTGCGGGATAGTCATCCGATGCAGGCAGCCGGGGAGGGAACTGCGGAGGACAAGGGCGGGATTAGGCCGCCGTTGGGGCGAGGTCTACCATCGTCTGTAGTAGACGCCGCGCGTTGTCGCCATTTCTAGGGAGTTACCTGCGTGAGCATTCGGGAAGGCCACCTCACCGAGGGGACGCTGGACCGGACGTCGACCGCCACCCGGTTGCGGCGACAGTTCTTCACCAAGGTGCTCGGCTACATCGCGCTGACCAAGCCGCGCGTCATCGAGCTGCTGCTGGTCACCACCATCCCCGCGATGCTGCTGGCGCACCGCGGAAGCGTCGACCCGCTGCTGATCCTCAACACCCTCGTCGGCGGGCTGCTCGCCGCGGCGGGCGCCAACACGCTCAACTGCGTGGCCGACGCCGACATCGACAAGGTGATGAAGCGCACCGAGCGCAGGCCGCTGGCCCGCGCCACCGTGCCGCGCAGCCATGCGCTGGTGTTCGGCCTCGCACTTTCGGTCACCTCGTTCTTCTGGCTGTGGTGGACCACCAACCTGTTGTCGGCCCACCTCGCCGGTGCCACGATCGCGTTCTACGTCCTGGTCTACACCCTGCTGCTCAAGCGCCGCACCTCGCAGAACGTCGTCTGGGGCGGGGCCGCCGGCTGCATGCCGGTGATGATCGGCTGGTCCGCGGTCACCGGCACCATCGAATGGCCCGCGCTGGTCATGTTCGCGATCATCTTCTTCTGGACGCCGCCACACACGTGGGCGCTGGCCATGCGCTACAAGGAGGACTACCGGGCGGCCGGGGTGCCGATGCTGCCCGCGGTGGCCACCGAGCGCCAGGTCACCAAGCAGATCCTCATCTACACCTGGCTGACCGTCGCCGCGACGCTGGCGCTGGCGCTGGCCACCGGATGGCTGTATGCGTCGGTGGCGCTGTTGGCCGGCGCCTGGTTCCTGCTGATGGCCCACCAGCTCAACGCCGGGGTGCGCCGCGGAGAGCCGGTCAAACCGCTGCGGCTGTTCCTGCAGTCCAACAACTACCTTGCCGTGGTGTTCGCCGCACTGGCGATCGACTCGGTGCTCGCGCTGCCGACAGCCTTCTGATCCGCGCCCGTTACGGGATCAGCACCACCGAGCCGACGGTCTTTCGGCCCTCCAGATCACTGTGTGCCACGTGGGCATCCTCGAGCCGGTAGCGCTCGCTGACCGTGACGGTGAGCGTGCCGTTGGCGATGGCCTCGAGCAGTTCCCCTGCGCGCCACGCGAATTCATCGGCAGTCCGGGTGTAGTGCACCAGGGTCGGCCGGGTCAGGAACACCGAGCCCGACGTGTTGAGCAGCTGCGGGTCGAACGGCGGGACCGGTCCGCTGGCCGCGCCGAACAACGCCAGCGTGCCACGCACGGCCAGGCTGGCCAGGCTGGCGTCGAAGGTGGCGGCGCCGACGCCGTCGTAGACGACCGCGACACCGCCGTCGGTGAGGTCCTTGATCTTCGCCCCGAACTCCGCGGGGTCGTCCGGGTACTCCAGCACCTCGACGGCGCCCGCGCTGCGTGACATCTCGGCCTTCTCCGGGGTGGACACCGTGGTGATCACCCTGGCGGCCATGCTGGTCGCCCACTGCGTCAGGATCAGACCGACCCCGCCCGCACCGGCATGCACCAGCACGGCGTCCCCCTGCTGGACCGGGTACGTCGACTTGATCAGGTAGTGCGCAGTCATGCCCTTGAGCAGCGATGCCGCGGCCACCTCCGGGTCGACCGCGTCGGGCACATACGCGCAGAAATCTGCTGCGGCGACGCTGTATTCGGCGTAGGCGCCGTTGGCCTGCGCGGTCACGACGCGGTCACCGACCCTCAGGGCGGCCACGTCGTCGCCGACGGCCGCCACGGTGCCGCACACCTCGTTGCCGACGACGAACGGCGTGTCCCGCGCATAAAGCCCGGAACGAAAGTAGGTGTCCAGGAAGTTCACGCCGATCGCCTCGGCCTTGATCACTACCTCGCCGGGGCCGGGAGCGGGCTGTGGCTTTTCGACGTAGGTGAGGACCTCGGGTCCGCCCGTCTCGGTGATCTCGATAGCGTGCATGCCCCCATCCTCCCAATATCCTTGCGGTTGTGAAGCTGGCCCGCCCCGACGTGTTCCATCCCCGCATCGTTTTGGCGGGCTGTCCGGAGCTGCCCGGGGGCGACGGCGACGACGCCGGGCTGGTCGAGGCGCTGCGCCGACACGGGCTGCACGCCCGCTGGCTGTCCTGGGACGATCCCGCCACCGTGCACGCCGACCTGGTGATCCTGCGTGCCGCCCGCGACTACGGCGACCGCCTCGAGGAGTTTTTGGGCTGGACGCGTCGGGTCCGGCACCTGGTGAACACGCCCGATGCGGTGGCCTGGAACACCGGACGGCGCTATTTACAGGACCTGGCCGACGCGGGCGTTCCGACGGCGGAGCACCCCGGGGTAGAGCGCGGGCAGACCGCGCTGGTGTTCCTGGGCGGCAGGCAGTCGCACGCCTTCACCGGCCGCGCCGAGGCAGAGCCGGATTTCGAAGTGTGGGACGTCGGCCACGCGGCGCTGTCCGCCGCGACCGACCGCCTGCAGATGACGCAGGCCGACCTGCTGTACGCCCGCGTCGACATGGTCGGCGGGCGGACCGACCCGCGCGTGCGGGCACTTGATCTCGTCGCACCGGCCCTGGGTTGGAGGACGCTGGCCCCGTCGACCCGCGCGCGACAGCAACGCGCGTTCGTCGTCGGCGTGGAGTCAGCCCTGGACCGGTTCGGGCTCGGCCCGCTCTCGCATCGACGCCCATAGCGCGGCGGTGGCCGCCGTGCACAACGCGGCACCGGCGACATGCACGGCCACCAGCGCCGCGGGTACGCCGGTGTAGAACTGCACAACACCGACCAGACCCTGCCCGCACACCAGCACCAGCAGCACCGCCAACCGGATGAGCACCGGGCGAGGAGCTTTCACCGCCAGCAGCCCGAAGCCCAGGCCGACCAGCAGCGCCAGATACGCCACCAGAAGCGACGAGTGCATATGCACCAGCGTGGTGATCTCGACTTCGAGGCGCGGAATCGTGCGGGTGACGCTCTTGTCGCCGGCGTGCGGGCCCGCGCCGGTGACCAACGTTCCGGTCAGCAGGACCGCGGCGAGCGTCACGCCGCTGAGAAATGTCAGCTGGCGCAACGGTTTCGGCGCGCGTCGGACGAGGACGCCGTCGTCGGGCTCGCCGATCTTGACGAACAGCAGCACCGAAAGCCAGACCATCGTCATCGACGCCAGCAGATGGATGGCCACCGTCCACCACAGCAGCCCGGTCAGCACCGTGATGCCGCCGATCCCGGCCTGCACGACGGTCGACGCGGGCATCAGCCAGGCGTAAATCAGCACCTCGCGGCGGCGCCGGGCCCTGGTGACCGCGAGCACCGCGAGCGCGGCGGTGATCACCACCAGGAAGGTCACCATCCGGTTGCCGAATTCGACCACCTGGTGCAGCAGGTGCACCTCGGCCACCGGAACCGGGGTGAAGCTGCCGGGGAAACACTGCGGCCACGTCGGACAGCCAAGACCGGACGCGGTGACGCGCACGATCGCTCCGGTGACCGAGATGCCGCCCTGGGTCAGGATGACCAGGAAGGCGATGATGCCCTGCGTCCGCAGGCTGGGTAGCGGCAGCAGATCGACCAGCCGCAGAAAGACGCGTCGCACGCTCCGATCCTAGTCGAGCCCAACTACAGCTCGTAGTAGCGGGTGGAGCCGACGGTCAGTGCCAGATCGCGATCGGTCGGCCGCGATCGCCGGTCTGCGGCGGATCCGGTATGCATACGGCCTGGCCGCGCGCGATCCGCCCGGCGCTCCAGGCCACCGCTGCCGCGTCGAGCACGTCGTCTGCCGGCACCTTCTCGACCGCGGCGCCGAGGTCCTCGGGCACCACGATGCCCGCCTGGTTCAGCACCCGCAGCCGCGCCCGCTGCCCGCGCCAGGTCTTCTTACCGCCGTCCTCGTAGCACAGGCCGAGCCGCTGAAACGACAGCTCGGGATGGACCTCGTGCAGGGCGATGCCGTCGTCGTAAAGTTGGTTTGCTTCAAGGACTTTCGCACGCAGCCCCCAGGCCTGCCTGCTGAGCATCCAGCCCGCCAGGGCCTGGCAGCGGCGCTTGGCCGAGTCGTAGTCGGGCTCGTCGAAGACCGGCCGCGGCGGTGTGATGAACACGCTGGACCCGCGCCGGCCGAGCAGCGCGCGTGCGGCCCGGTCCGCGGCGCGTTCCCCGGACGACGCCAGCCCGAGTGGGATGTCGACGGCGACGACGGCCGCGGCGGGCACCCGTGCGACGAGGTCGCTGATCGACGCGGCGACGTGCGCGCCTGCGAACCTGCCGTCGCGCAGTTGCACGCCGACCCAACCGCCCCGGCAGGCGTCCACGCCCAGCACCGTCGCCACGGCCGGCGCTGGGCTCAGGTGAACCGGAACCACCGCAGCGCGCACAGCGCCGCGACCAGGCCCCACACCGCGAGCACGAGCAGACCGAACCAGTCCACTGACAGGGTCATCGCCCGCGACAGCGCCTCGGTCAGCGCGCCGGACGGGGTCAGCCGGGCCACCCACTGGACCGCCCGCGGCACGATGCCGCCCTCCAGGGTCAGTGCGCCGAGCCCGGCGAAGACGAACCACAGCAGGTTGGCGACCGCCAGCACGATCTCGGCGCGCAGCGTGCCACCCAGCAGCAGCCCCAATGCCGCGAACGCCGCGGTGCCGAGCGCGATGACCGCCGCCCCGAGTGCCAACCCGGCCAGCGCAGGTCGCCAGCCCAGCGCAAAGCCGATGCCGCCCAACACGATCGACTGCAGGAACACCACCGCCACCACGGCCAGCGACTTGCCCGCGATGATGCCCCACACCGGAAGGGCGGTCGCGCCGAGCCGTTTGAGCGCGCCGTACCGGCGGTCGAACGCCACCGCGATCGCCTGCCCGGTGAACGCCGTGGAGATCACAGCGAGTGCCATGATCGCCGGAACGAACGTCGCGGCCCGGTCCGGGCCGAACGACCCCAGCGGCAGCAGGATCAAGCCGACCAGAAGCGTGATCGGGATGAACAACGTCAGCAGCAGTTGTTCGCCGTTGCGCAGCAGCAGCCGAAGCTCGAGGCCGAACTGTGCGGCCAACATCTTCGGCACGGTGGCCGGCCGGGGATCGGGCGAAAATGTCCCTGGGGCAAAACGATTCGTGGTGGTCACGGGCGCAACTCCCTGCCGGTGAGCTCGAGGAACACGTCCTCGAGGCTGCGCTGTTCGACGCGCATATCGGTGGCCAGCACGTTGAGCCGCGCGCACCACGCCGTCACGGTGGCCAGCACCTGCGGGTCGATCGCCCCCTCGACCAGGTACTCGCCTGGTGAGGTTTCGGTGGCCCGGTAGCTCTCCGGCAGCGCCGAGATCAGCAGCGACAGGTCGAGCATGCGCGGCGCGCGGAACCGCAGTTGGTTCTCCGCGCCGCTGCGCATCAGCTCCGCGGGGGTGCCGGTGGCCACCGCCGACCCGTTGTCGATGATCAGGATCCGGTCGGCCAGCTCCTCGGCCTCGGTGAGCTGGTGGGTGGTCAGGACCACCGTCACGCCGTCGCGGCGCAACGCGTCGATCAGCTCCCACACCACGATTCGCGCATGCGCGTCCAGACCGGCGGTCGGCTCGTCGAGGAAGACCAGTTCCGGGCGGCCGACGACCGCGCACGCCAGCGCCAGCCGCTGCTGCTGGCCGCCGGAGAGCCGCCGGTAGGTCGTGCGCGCCGCCTCGGTCAGACCCAGGATCTGCATCAGCCACTGCGGATCAAGGGGGTTGGCGGCGTATGCGGCGACAAGGTCGAGCATCTCGCCGGCGCGGGCCGCGGGATATCCGCCGCCGCCCTGCAGCATCACGCCGATGCGCGCCCGCACCGCGGCATTGTCCTCGAACGGATCCAGCCCGAGGATCTCGATACTCCCGGAGTCGGGTTTGGTGAACCCCTCGCACATCTCCACCGTGGTGGTTTTGCCCGCGCCGTTGGGGCCGAGCAGCGCGAACACCTCGGCGGTGTGCACGTCCAGGTCCAGATTCGACACCGCGGTCGTCGAGCCGTATCGCTTGCTGACTCCGCGCAAGCGCACGGGAGCCGTCGCCGCCCGCGATCCAAGGTGGGTCACGGAGAATCAGCGTAGGCGTCGGGCTTGACCGGTGGTGGCGGCGGTAGCGGGGGCTGGTCGGGCAGCGCGGCCGTCGTGCCGGCCGGCGCCGGTGCGTCGGTGGTCGGCAGTTTGCGCCAGGGCAGGCGGTTGTAAGTGAGCACCATCAGCACCAGCACGGTCACGGTGCTGGCCACCACGGCGAGCAGGATCTGGAAAAGCGTGAACCGGTCGCCGTTGGCGGTGGGCCCGAAGATCCCGACCAGCAGGGTCACCACGATCGTCGTGCTGCGGAAGGCCGGCCGGGTGGCCCACGCCGCGAGGGGGATCACCGCCCACAGCACGTACCACGGCTGCACCACGGGGAAGAGCAACACCGTCATCCCGAGCGCGACGCCGAGCCCGCCGACAGGGTGCAGCTTGCCCCGCAGCACGGCCAGCAGCAGCCAGGTCACCAGGATCGCGATCAGCAGCACGCCGATGCCACGGGTCAGGCCGAGCACCGCGGTGGTGTGATCGCCCAGCCCCAGCAGGATGCCGACCTGGCCGGTGCCCAGGGCCAGCAGCGTGGGCAGCGACATCCAACTGCGCACGACGTTGGCGGTGCCGAGGGTGAACAGCCAGCCGAACCCGAGCCCGCTGGCCCAGCCGATCACCGCCATCACCGCCACGGACACCGCGGCCAGTGCCCCTCCGGACACGAAGAACGCCTTGACCGTGCCGCCCCAGCGGTGCGCCAGCGCCACCGCCACGAAGCCCAGCGCCAGCAGCGACGGCAGCTTCACCTGCGACGACATCGTGATGAGCACGACACCGAGCAGCAGCATCGCCAGCGGTCGCCACCGCACCCAGTCCGCACGGGTGTGCGGCCACGCCAGCGGCCGCGGAAAGAGGTTGGTGGCGGCGTCGACGCCGCGCAGCGCGAACTCCGTGCCGGCCAGCATCAAGCCCAGCATCAGCGCCTCGTTGTGGATGCCGGCGACCAGATGCATGATCAGCAGCGGGTTGGCCGCGCCCAGCCACAGCGCGCTGACCTCGGCCACGCCGCACCGGCGGGCGAGCCGCGGCGTCGCCCACATGATCAGCGCGACGCCGAGCAGCACCACCAGCCGGTGGCAGAGCACCGCGGCGACGATGTTCTCGCCGGTGATCGCGGAAATGCCTTCGCCCAGCCACACGAACAGCGGGCCGTAGGGCGCAGGCGTCTCGCGCCACATCGTCGGCACCGAGAGCGTGAACACGTGATCGAGGCCGAGACCGGTGGCCGGTCCGACCCGGTAGGGGTCGAGGCCTTTGGTGGCGATCGCGCTCTGGGCCAGGTAGGAGTACACGTCGCGGCTGTACATCGGCGGGGCGATCAGCAGCGGCAGCACCCACAGCAGCAGGGTGCGGTCGAGTTGGCTGCGCGACATGCGGCGGTCGCCGAGGACGAAACGGCCCAGCATCAGCCAGGCCAGCGCCATGATCACCGCGCCGGTGGTGGTCATGGTCAGCGACACCGTCTGGATCCGTGACGGCAGGTTGAGCAGCCGCACGCCGAACGTGGGGTCCTGCACCACGGGCCGGGCGCCGACGCCCAGCGCCCCGATGGCCATCAGTACGGTGCCGGTGGCTCCGAATACCCGGGTGCGTCGCAGCGCGATGACCTCGGCGTCGTTGAGTGGTGAGCCCACCGGTCGCTCGTCGGCGTGCCAGCGGGCGATCGACGAGGACAGGGACTTGAGGCGGGCAGCCACCACAGCAGCGTAGCGGCCGGAGCCATCAGAGCTCGACGATCACCTTTCCGGTGTTCCCGCCGCTGAACAACAGGTTGAGCGCGTCCGGGGCGCTCTCGAGGCCCTCGACGATGTGCTCGGAGGACTTGATCTTTCCCTCGGCGATCCAGCCGCCGACTTCCAGCTGCGCGGTCGGAAAGCGGTCGAGGTAGTCCAGCACGATGAACCCCTCCATGCGTCCGCGGCGCACCAGCAGGTTGAGGTAGTTCGACGGGCCCGGCGGCGGGCCGTCGCTGTTGTAGGTCGAGATCGCCCCGCACAGCACGACACGCCCGCGCATCGCGATGTTGGCCAGGCAGTCGTTCAGGATCGATCCGCCGACGTTGTCGAAGTACAGGTCGATACCGTCCGGACAGGTTTCGCGCAGCCGGGCGGCGATATCTTCGTTCTTGTAGTCGATGGCGTCGTCGAACCCGAGTTCGTCGACGATGTGCGCACACTTCTGCGGCCCGCCCGCGATACCGACGACTTTGGCGGCGCCCTTGAGCTTGGCGATCTGGCCTGCGGTGGAGCCGGTCGCACCCGCCGCGCCGGAGACGACGACCACATCACCCGGTTTGAGCCCGCCCACGTCGGTCAGCCCGAAATACGCCGTCATCCCGGTGACGCCGAGCACGCCGATCGCCAGCGGCGCGGGCACGCCGTCGGGCAGCACCCGCATCGCGCGCTCACCGGCGTCCACGACGGCGTAGTCCTGCCAGCCGGTCATGCCGAACACCAGCTGGCCCGGGCGGTAGGCCGCACAGCGGCTCTCGATGACCTCGCCGACGCCGCCGCTGCGGATGACCTCGTCGAGCTGGATCGGCGGGAGATAGCTGGGCACGTCGTCCATCCAGGTGCGGATGGTCGGGTCGATGGACAGATAGCGCACTTTGACCAGGGCCTCGCCATCGGAGATTTCGGGTACTGGTTGACTCTCCATACGGACGGTGGATTCGTTCACCAGACCCGACGGCCGTTGCGCCAGCACCAGACGGCGGTTTTGATCGCTCACCGGGGTGATCTTAGGCACTATCCCGGCGGATAAGGGTGCCCTTGCTTTACATGGGATTTCGAATTCCGTCACAATGGTGTTGTGAAAATCCCTCCGGAGGTCAGCAGCGACCGCCACACCCGTGGCGCGATCGTTCAGATGCTGCTGGAATCCGGACCCATCACCGCAGGTGAAATCGGCGATCGGCTCGGTATTTCCGCCGCAGGCGTGCGCAGACACCTCGATGCGCTGATGGAGGCCGGCGACGCGCAGTCCAGCGCTGCGGCGGCCTGGCAGCACAGCGGGCGCGGTCGCCCCGCCAAGCGGTACCGGCTCACCGCCGCCGGCCGGGCCAAGCTCGGTCACCGCTACGACGACCTGGCCGCGGCGGCGATGCGGCAACTGCGCGAGATCGGCGGTGACGACGCCGTGCGGACGTTCGCGCGACAGCGCATCGACAGCATCCTGGCGGGAGTAACCGGCGGGTCCGATGACGTCGAAACCACCGCGGACCGGGTGGCGGCGGCGCTGACCGAGGCCGGCTACGCCACCACCACGACACCGGTCGCCGGACCGGTGGACGGCATCCAGCTGTGCCAGCACCACTGCCCGGTGTCGCACGTGGCCGAAGAGTTCCCGGAGCTCTGCGAGACCGAACGCGAGGCGTTCGCCGAGGTGCTCGGCACGCACGTGCAGCGGCTGGCCACCATCGTCAACGGCGACTGCGCGTGCACCACGCACGTACCCCTTGCCGAGCAGGGCAAGGCCAAGCCAACGACCCTTCGGCGCACAGCCCGCGCCGAAGCCACTACCAGCAAGCAAGGAGCGTCGAGATGACGACCACCCCCGAGATCCAGAAGGTCGGCGAGCCACTCAGCCAGGAAGAGACGATCGCCTCACTGGGTCGGTACGGCTACGGCTGGGCGGACTCCGACGACGCGGGCGCCGCCGCGCAGCGCGGCCTGTCCGAAGCGGTGGTGCGTGACATCTCGGCGAAGAAGGACGAGCCGGAGTGGATGCTCGAGAGCCGGCTGCGCGCGCTGCGCACGTTCAACAAGAAGCCGATGCCCAACTGGGGTTCCAACCTCGACGGCATCGACTTCGACAACATCAAGTACTTCGTGCGCTCCAGCGAGAAGCAGGCCGCGACGTGGGACGACCTGCCCGAGGACATCCGCAACACCTACGACCGGCTGGGCATCCCCGAGGCGGAGAAGCAGCGCCTGGTGTCCGGGGTGGCCGCCCAGTACGAGTCGGAGGTGGTCTACCACTCGATCCGCGAAGACCTCGAAGCCCAGGGCGTCATCTTCCTGGACACCGACAGCGCGCTGCGCGAGCACCCGGAGATCTTCAAGCAGTACTTCGGCACGGTGATCCCGGCGGGGGACAACAAGTTCTCCGCACTGAACACCGCGGTGTGGTCCGGCGGTTCGTTCATCTACGTCCCGCCCGGTGTGCACGTCGAGATTCCGCTGCAGGCCTACTTCCGGATCAACACCGAGAACATGGGCCAGTTCGAGCGGACGTTGATCATCGTCGACGAAGGTGCCTACGTGCACTACGTGGAGGGCTGCACCGCGCCGATCTACAAGTCCGACTCGCTGCACTCCGCGGTGGTGGAGATCATCGTGAAACCCGGCGGCCGTTGCCGTTACACGACGATCCAGAACTGGTCGAACAACGTCTACAACCTCGTCACCAAGCGTGCCCGCGCAGAGGCTGGCGCGACGATGGAGTGGATCGACGGCAACATCGGCTCGAAGGTCACGATGAAGTACCCGGCCGTGTGGATGACCGGCGAGCACGCCAAGGGCGAGGTGCTTTCGGTCGCGTTCGCCGGCGAGGACCAGCATCAGGACACCGGAGCGAAAATGCTGCACCTGGCGCCGAACACGTCGAGCAACATCGTGTCCAAGTCGGTGGCGCGTGGCGGCGGACGGTCGTCCTACCGCGGTCTGGTTCAGATCAACAAGGGTGCCCACGGGTCCAAGTCCAGCGTGAAATGTGATGCGCTGCTGGTCGATACGATCAGCCGCAGCGACACCTACCCGTATGTCGACATCCGCGAGGACGACGTCACGATGGGCCACGAGGCCACCGTGTCGAAGGTCAGCGAGAACCAGCTCTTCTACCTGATGAGCCGCGGCATGACCGAGGACGAGGCGATGGCCATGGTGGTGCGCGGCTTCGTCGAGCCGATCGCCAAGGAGCTCCCGATGGAGTACGCGCTGGAGCTCAACCGGCTGATCGAGCTGCAGATGGAAGGCGCGGTTGGGTGACGACACACAACTTGACCTCGGCCGTCGAGGGCCAGAACAAGGGGGAGCTGTTCACGTCGTTCGACGTCGACGCCTTCGAGGTGCCCCATGGTCGCGACGAGATCTGGCGGTTCACCCCGCTCAAGCGGCTGCGCGGGCTGCACGACGGCTCTGCGCCCGCCACCGGAAGCGCGCGCATCGACGTGACGCAGCGCCCCGGCGTGACGGTGGAAACCGTGCGGCGCGGCGATCCGCGCTTGGGTGATGGCGGTGTGCCGGCCGACCGGGTTGCCGCACAGGCGTTTTCGTCGTTCAACACCGCGACGATCGTCACCGTCGGGCGCGACACCGCGGTGGACGACCCGATCGACATCGTGGTGACCGGGCCCGGGGAGGGCGCCACGGCATACGGACATCTGCAGGTGCGGGTCGAAGAACTCGCCGAGGCCGTGATCGTGATCGACCAACGCGGCAGCGGAACCTACGCCGACAACATCGAGTTCGTCGTCGGTGACGCCGCGACGCTCAAGGTGGTGGCGATCGCCGACTGGGCCGACGACGCAGTCAACGTCAGCATGCACCACTCCACGCTCGGTAAGGACGCGGTGCTGCGGCACACCGCCGTCACCCTGGGCGGCGACCTGGTCCGGACGACCGGGCGGGTGCGTTACTGCGCGCCCGGCGGGGACGCCGTGCTGCTCGGCCTGTACTTCGCCGACGACGGACAGCACTTCGAGTCCCGTCTGCTCGTCGACCACGCGGAGCCCAACTGCCGCTCGCAGGTGACGTACAAGGGTGCGCTGCAGGGCGATCCGGCATCGGCCAAGCCCGACACCCGCACGGTCTGGATCGGCGACGTGCTGATCCGCGCCGAGGCCAGCGGCACCGACACCTTCGAGACCAACCGCAACCTGGTGCTCACCGACGGCGCGCGCGCCGACTCGGTGCCCAACCTGGAGATCGAGACCGGTGAGATCGCAGGCGCCGGGCATGCCAGTGCGACCGGACGTTTCGATGACGAGCAACTGTTCTATCTGCAGGCCCGCGGCATCCCCGAGGATCAGGCGCGCCGGCTGATCGTGCGCGGGTTCTTCGGCGAAATCATCCAGCAGATAACCGTGCCCGCCGTGCGCGAGCGCCTCACCGACGCCATCGAACACGAACTCGAGCTCACCGAAACATTGCAAGGAAGCTAAATGACCACGCTAGAAATCAAGGACCTGCACGTCAGCGTCGCCGCCACTGAGGCGGCCGACGAGATTCCCATCCTCAAAGGTGTCGACCTCACCGTGAACTCCGGGGAAGTGCACGCGCTGATGGGGCCCAACGGATCCGGTAAGTCGACGCTGTCGTATGCGGTCGCCGGGCACCCGAAGTACACGGTGACGTCCGGTTCGATCACCCTCGACGGCCAGGACGTGCTGGCGATGACCGTCGACGAGCGCGCCCGCGCCGGGCTGTTCCTGGCGATGCAGTATCCCGTCGAGGTGCCCGGGGTGTCGATGTCGAACTTCCTGCGCTCGGCCGCTACCGCCGTGCGCGGTGAGGCTCCGAAGCTGCGGCACTGGGTCAAGGAGGTCAAGGGTGCGATGCAAGCCCTCGACATCGACCCCTCGTTCGCCGAACGCAGTGTCAACGAAGGCTTTTCCGGTGGCGAGAAGAAGCGTCACGAGATCCTGCAGCTGTCGCTGCTGAAGCCCAAGATCGCGATCCTCGACGAGACCGACTCTGGTCTGGACGTCGACGCGTTGCGTGTCGTCAGCGACGGGGTGAACCGGTACGCCGAAGCCGAGGACGGCGGCATCCTGCTCATCACGCACTACACCCGGATCCTGCGCTACATCCAGCCGCAGTTCGTGCACGTGTTCGTCGGTGGGCGCATCGCCGAGTCCGGCGGCCCCGAACTGGCCGACGAGTTGGAAGAGCACGGCTACGAGCGGTTCGCCCAGGCCGTGGAGGCGTAACCGTGACGACCGCGCAGTCTCTGGACGTCACCAGGATCCGGGCCGACTTCCCGATCTTGAAAAAGGTGATGCGCGGCGGAAACACGTTGGCCTATCTGGATTCCGGGGCGACCTCGCAGCGTCCGATGCAGGTGCTCGACGCCGAGCGGGATTTTCTGACCACGTCCTACGGTGCGGTGCATCGCGGCGCGCACCAGTTGATGGAGGAATCGACCGACGCCTACGAGCAGGGCCGCGACGACATCGCGACATTCGTCGGTGCCCACCCCGATGAGCTGGTGTTCACCAAGAACGCGACCGAGGCGCTCAACCTGGTGTCGTATGTGTTCGGCGACGACCGGTTCGAGCGCGCCGTCGGCCCCGGAGACGTCATCGTCACCACCGAGGTGGAGCACCACGCGAACCTGATCCCGTGGCAGGAGTTGGCGCGTCGCACCGGCGCGACGCTCAAGTGGTATCAGGCCACCTCCGAGGGGCCGGAGGCCGGCCGCATCGACCTGGACTCTCTTGCGCTCGACGAACGCGTGAAAATCGTTGCGTTCAGCCATCATTCCAACGTGACCGGTGCCCTGGCACCGGTCGCCGAGGTGGTGGCGCGGGCCAAGGCGGTCGGCGCACTGACGGTGCTGGACGCGTGTCAGTCCGTCCCGCACCAATCGGTGGACTTCGGTGCCCTGGATGTGGACTTCGCGGCCTTCTCCGGACACAAGATGCTCGGCCCTACCGGCATCGGAGTGCTCTACGGGCGGCGCGAACTGCTCGACGCGATGCCGCCGTTTCTCGCCGGCGGTTCCATGATCGAAACCGTCACGATGGAGGGCGCGACGTACGCGCCGCCACCGCAGCGGTTCGAGGCCGGAACGCCGATGACCTCCCAGGTGGTCGGATTGGCCGCCGCCGCGCGCTATCTCACCGAGATCGGGATGGACGCCGTGGAGGCGCACGAGGCGCAGTTGGTCGCCGCTGCGCTCGAGGGCCTTGCCGGTGTCGACGGGGTGCGCATCATCGGACCGATGTCGCTGGAGAACCGCGCGTCCCCGGTGGCGTTCGTGGTCGACGGTGTGCATGCCCACGACGTCGGTCAGGTGCTCGACGACGACGGTGTCGCGGTGCGGGTCGGTCACCACTGCGCGTTTCCACTGCACCGCAAGTTCGGGATCGCCGCAACCGCCCGCGCGTCGTTCGCGCTCTACAACACGATCGACGAGGTCGACCGCCTGGTGGCCGGTGTGCGCCGGGCCGTGGAGTTCTTCGATCCGGCGGGCAGGAGCGCAGCGACCCGGGGATTGGCTTGAGGCCATAGATGCGACTGGAGCAGATCTACCAGGAAGTGATCCTCGATCACTACAAACACCCGCACAACCGTGGGCTGCGCGAACCCTTCGCGCGCGAAGTGCACCACGTCAACCCGACCTGCGGCGACGAGGTGACGCTGCGGGTGGCGCTGTCCGACGACGGGGAGACGGTCACCGACATCTCCTATGACGGGCAGGGTTGTTCGATCAGCCAGGCGGCGACGTCGGTGCTGACCGATCAGGTGATCGGGCAGAGCGTGGGCGACGCGCTCAAGACGGTCGCGGCCTTCAGTGAGATGGTTTCGTCACGAGGCACCGTTGCAGGAGATGAAGATGTACTCGGCGACGGCGTCGCGTTCGCGGGTGTGGCGAAGTACCCCGCACGCGTGAAATGCGCGCTGCTGGGTTGGATGGCTTTCAAGGATGCGCTTGCGCAGGCCAGTGAGGAGATGTCAGATGAGCGACACCGCAGTGCCTAACGAGGAGCTGTTGTTCGATCTCGAAGAGGCGATGCGCGACGTGGTCGACCCCGAGCTCGGGATCAACGTCGTGGACCTGGGCCTTGTCTACGGCCTGAACGTCGAAAAGGGAGACCAGGGCAACGTCGCGTTGATCGACATGACGCTGACGTCGCCGGCCTGCCCGCTGACCGACGTCATCGAGGACCAGTCACGTACCGCGCTGGTGGGCACCGGGCTGGTCAACGAGATCAAGATCAACTGGGTGTGGAACCCGCCGTGGGGACCCGACAAGATCACCGACGACGGCCGCGAACAGCTGCGCGCGCTCGGCTTCACCGTCTGAGCACCCGGCCCAGGAAGTCGCGCATCAGGTCCGCGACCTGCTCGCCGTGGGTCTCCAGCAGGAAGTGACCGCCGTCGAGCAGATGGATCTCGGCATCGGGGGCGTCCTTGCCGAACGCGCGGGCGCCGTCGGGGCCGAAGATCTGGTCGTTCTGCCCCCACACCGCCAGCACCGGCACCCGGCTGGTCCGTAGGTGTTCCTGCAGCGCGGGATACAGCGGCGGGTTCGTCGCGTAGTCGCGAAAGAGCTTGAGCTGCACCAGGTCGTTACCGGGCCTGCCGATCAGCGCCGCATCGTGTGCCCAGGTGTCCGGGCTGACCAGCGTCTCGTCGGCGACCCCGGTGAGGTACTGCCACTTGATCGCGTCGACGCCGAGCGCGGTGCGGATCGCGGCTTCGGTCTCTGGAGTCTGTTCGCGCTGGTAGGCCCACACCGGCGTCCAGAAGTCCTCGACGAAACCCTCGTCGTAGCCGTTGCCGTTCTGCGTGACGATCGCGGTGACCGCGTCGGGGCGGCGCAGCGCCAGCCGCCAGCCGATGGGGGCGCCGTAGTCCTGCACATAGATCGCGTAGCGGGGGATGCCGAGCTGGTCCAGCAGCCCCTCGGTCAGGTCGGTCAACGCGTCAAAGGTGTAGTCGAACTCCTCGACGCCCGGCGCATCGGACAACCCGAAGCCGAGGTGGTCGGGGGCGATCACGTGATAGGAGTCGGCCAGCCGGGGGATCAGATCACGGAACATGAATGAGCTGGTGGGAAAGCCGTGCAGCAGCACGACCGCGGGTGCGTCCGAACGGCCGGCCTCCCGGTAGAACAGTCGCCTGCCCTGCACGCTGGCGTAGCGGTGGTGAACGGGTGCCGTCATGTCTAACTCCTTTTAATTGTTTTGCCGGTTAGCCACAGTCAACCCCGGTTCATGTAACCTGTCAATAGCGATTTGGAGGTTAGGCATGGAGTTGGTGGCGGTGGGGACCGCGGACGAGGCGCTGCTGCTCGACCTGCTGAACACGACGCCGGTGATCGACGGTGTGGTCCGCGACGACCTCGCAAACCCCGATGCGGCCCGTAAGTGGCTGCGCGACAGGGGAGTAGCGGCGACCGGCGCCGAACTGGCCGCGTTGGTCGAAATTCGCCCGGTGCTGCAGGGTGTGGTCCGCGGCGACGTGGAACCGGTCGCGCTGCGCCGGTTTCTCGACGGTGTGCGGCTGCAGCCGGCGATGAATCAAACCGGCCTGGACTGGCACCTCGCGGTCGACGGCGCCCATGGCGCGGCCCGGGCGGTGCTGGCGTGGGACGCGCTGCGGGTGAGCAGCCCTGGGCGGCTGCGGCCCTGCGCGAACACCGAGTGTCAGCTGTTCCTCCTGGACCGGAGCAAACCCAACACGGCCCGCTGGTGCTCGATGGCAGTATGCGGTAACCGCATGAAGGCGCGCCGGCACTACCGGCGCACCCGCCTCGACTGATCGGAGGGACCGCCTTTGGTCACGGTGCCGGCATTCGCATGGCGCGGCGGCGTTGTCCGCCGGGTTCTGGCGTCGGTCAACGTCGACAGCACGACGCAACCTGGTAGTCAGTCCGTGTGAACGTCGAACAGATCTACATCGCCACCCGACGCCAGTTGCGCGGTGTCGCCGAGAGCCTGATCGCGGGCCCGCAGTACCGGATGGCGGGCACGATCCGGCTCGCCGTGCGTCCGTCCGGCTTCGCGGGCACCGCGATCGCACTGGCCGTGCAGGGACGCGAGTTGGTGTGGCCGAACGGGGCCGCACCGCTGGCCGGACCGCTCGGCGCGGTCGCCGAGGCCGCAGGCGTGCTGCCCGGCCCGCCCGGGGATGTGTACGACGCCGTCGACGCACTGCCCCCGGATACCGTCCTCGACATCGACGATGGCTCCGCCGACGTCCTCTACCGCAGCATCTACGCCGGTGGGCATGCGCTCAAACGCGTTCTGCCGGAGAGCCATCCGGTGCTGTGGCCCGAGCACTTCGACGTCGCGGTCGCCGACAACGAGGTCAACTACGGCGTATCCCCGGGTGACGACTTTCACCCGACGCCGTATGCCTACGTCGGGCCGTGGGCCACCGTGCAGGGTGCGTTCTGGAACGCTCCGTTCGGCGCGGTGGCGGCGCTCGATCCCGCGCACGACGTCGACACGCTCACCGAGCGCATCGCCGAGTTCTTCGAGCGGGGTCGCGCCGAACTACGTGGCCGCCCGTAGGCTGGGAACACCGAGCTCATCCCCGGCGTTAGGAACATCGTGGCTACGAAAGACATCACCGCCGAACAATTCAACGACACCATCAACGAGAACGAGATCGTGCTGGTGGACTTCTGGGCGTCGTGGTGCGGCCCGTGTAAAGCGTTCGCCCCGACGTTCGCGGCGTCATCGGACGAACACCCCGACGTGGTGTTCGCCAAGGTGGACACCGAGGCCGAGCAGGAACTCGCGGCCGCGGCCGACATCCGCTCCATCCCCACCTTGATGGCGTTCAAGAAGGGCAAGCTGGTGTTCAACCAGGCAGGCGCGCTGCCCCCGGCGGCCCTCGAGGAACTCGTGCAGCGGGTCAAGGAGTTCGACGTCGACGCCGCGATCGCAGCTCAGGACAACGGTCAGACCGACTGAGCGGGCGCACGCGATAGCGTGCAGTCCGTGACCGAGCAAACCGACTTCGTTCTCGTCGACCGCCCGCGCCCCGACATCGCGCTGGTGACCCTGAACCGGCCCGAACGCATGAACTCGATGGCTTTCGACGTCATGGTTCCGCTCAAGAAGGTGCTCGACGAGCTGAACTACGACAACGCCGTGCGCGTGATAGTGCTCACAGGTGCCGGCCGTGGCTTCTCATCGGGCGCCGACCACAAATCGGCGGGCAGCGTGCCGCACACCGAGGGCCTGACCCGGCCCAGCTTCGCGCTGCGGTCGATGGAAATCCTCGACGATGTGATCCTGGCGCTGCGCAAGATGCACCAGCCCGTCATCGCCGCGGTGAACGGGGCGGCGATCGGCGGCGGCCTGTGTCTGGCCCTGGCCTGCGACATCCGGGTGGCCGCGACCGGCGCCTATTTCCGCGCCGCCGGCATCAACAACGGCCTGACCGCCAGCGAGCTGGGGCTGTCCTACCTGCTGCCCCGTGCGATCGGCACCTCGCGGGCGTTCGAACTGATGCTCACCGGCCGCGACGTCGACGCCGACGAGGCACACCGGATCGGCCTGGTCTCTGACACGGTGCCCGAAGACGAACTGCTCGCGGCCTGCTACCGGATGGGGGAGCGGATCGCGGCGTTCTCCCGGCCCGGAATCGAGTTGACCAAGCGCACACTTTGGAGTGGACTGGACGCCGCTAGCCTGGAAGGGCACATGCAGGCCGAGGGCCTGGGTCAACTCTACGTGCGTCTGCTCACCGCCAACTTCGAAGAGGCGGTGGCCGCGCGCGCCGAGAAGCGGGCCCCCATCTTCACCGACGACAAGTAAGACCAGCACGAGGAGAGCAGCAGCGTGATCACCGCAACGGACCTGGAGGTCCGCGCAGGCGCGCGCACGCTGCTGTCCACCGACGGCTCCGCGCTGCGGGTGCAGCCCGGCGATCGCATCGGGCTGGTCGGGCGCAACGGCGCAGGCAAGACCACCACCATGCGGATCCTGGCCGGCGAGGGCGAGCCGTACGCCGGGACGATCGCCAGGTCAGGTGAAATCGGTTACCTACCACAGGATCCCAAAGAGGGTGACCTCGACATGCTGGCGCGCGACCGGGTGCTGTCGGCGCGCGGGCTCGACACGCTGCTGTCCGACCTGGAAAAGCAGCAGGTGCTGATGGCCGAGGTGGCCGACGACACCGCCCGCGACAAGGCCGTGCGACGCTACGGCCAGTTGGAGGAGCGGTTCGCCGCGCTGGGCGGCTACGCCGCCGAGAGCGAGGCCGGCCGGATCTGCGCGAGCCTTGGCCTGCCGGAACGGGTTCTCACGCAGCCGCTGCGCACGTTGTCGGGCGGCCAACGACGCAGGGTGGAGCTGGCGCGGATCCTGTTCGCGGCCTCCGACGGCGGCGCCGGGGTGTCCGGTTCGACGACCACGCTGCTGCTCGACGAGCCGACCAACCACCTCGACGCCGACTCCATCGGTTGGTTGCGCACCTTCCTGCAGAACCACACCGGCGGGCTGGTGGTCATCAGCCACAACATCGATCTGCTGGCCGACGTGGTCAACCGGGTGTGGTTCCTTGACGCCGTGCGCGGTGAGGTCGACGTCTACAACATGGGCTGGCAGCGCTACCTGGACGCCCGCGCCACCGACGAGCAGCGTCGCCGCCGCGAACGCGCCAACGCCGAACGCAAAGCCGCCGCGCTGCGCACCCAGGCCGCGAAGATGGGCGCCAAGGCGACCAAAGCCGTTGCCGCACAGAATATGCTGCGCCGAGCCGACCGGATGATGGCTGCACTCGACGAGGAACGGGTGGCCGACAAGGTGGCCAGGATCAAGTTTCCGACGCCGGCCCCCTGCGGGCGGACGCCGCTGGTGGCCAAGGGACTGACCAAGAACTACGGGTCGCTGGAGGTGTTCTCGGGTGTCGACCTGGCGATCGACCGCGGGTCACGCGTGGTGGTGCTCGGCCTCAACGGCGCGGGCAAGACCACGCTGCTGCGCCTGCTGGCCGGTGCCGAGACACCGGACGCCGGCGCGATAGAACCCGGCCACGGCATGAAGGTCGGATACTTCGCCCAGGAGCACGACACCCTCGACGACGCCGCGACGGTGTGGGAGAACATCCGCCACGCCGCACCCGACACGGGTGAGCAGGATCTGCGGGGACTGTTGGGCGCGTTCATGTTCAGCGGTCCGCAACTCGACCAGCCGGCGGGCACGTTGTCCGGTGGTGAGAAGACCCGGCTCGCGCTGGCCGGCCTGGTCGCCTCGACCGCCAACGTGCTGCTGCTCGACGAGCCGACCAACAACCTCGATCCCGCGTCGCGCGAACAGGTGCTCGACGCGCTGCGCAGTTACATCGGTGCGGTGGTGCTGGTGACACACGACCCCGGCGCGGCCGAGGCGCTGGACCCGCAACGCGTCGTGCTGCTGCCCGACGGCACCGAGGACTTCTGGTCTGCGGACTACGCGGAGTTGATCGAGCTGGCCTGACCCGCCAGGAGCTGGACGTAGCGAATTGCGAACCGTTTCATTCAAATCCACCCGCTTGGTGTAGCCGCTTCCTACGCTGGGTATCCGTCGGGGCATCACAAGTGCGCGGGGAGGTGCCAGGCAGGATGACCCAGAAGAAGGCCAGCAAGCCAAGAGACCAACTTCTCAACGAGTTGCGCAGCGCATACGAAGGCGGCGCAAGCATCCGGACGTTGGTCGCATCGACCGGCCGTTCGTACGGCTCGATCCACAGTATGTTGCGGGAATCGGGTACGACGATGCGCAGCCGCGGTGGACCGAACCACCGCAGCCGCCGCTAGCGTGGCTCCTGCCGCAGCGACGCCTCGACCAGGTCCAGTACGCCACTGAGCTTTTCGGGATCGTCACCGGAGGCCAGGCGGGCGACCAGACCGTCGAGCACCAGGTCCAGATAGGTCTGCAGGACGGCGCTGGGGACGTCGTCGCGTAACCGCCCGGCCTGCTTCTGCCGTCGCAGCCGGGCGGTTGTCGCGGCCGACAGCTCCGCTGAGCGCTCCATCCAGCCGCGGCGGAAATCCGGCTCGTTGCGCAGCCTACGCGCGATCTCCAGCCGGGTGGCCAGCCAGTCGAACTGCTCGGGCGCGACCAGCATGTCGCGCATCACCTGGACGAGGCCTTCGCGCGCCGCGACGTCTGCCATCCGCTCGGCGTCCTCGCGGGCCAATTCGAAGAACAGTGTGTCCTTGTCGCGGAAGTGGTGGAAGATGGCGCCGCGCGACAGCCCGATCGTCTGCTCGAGCCGTCGCACGGTCGCCTTCTCGTAGCCGTACTCGGCGAAACACCGCCGGGCACCGTCGAGGATCTGACGGCGGCGGGCCGCCAGATGATCGTCGGTGACCCGGGGCATTCGTCAGGACTTCAACATGTTGCGCAGTACGAACTGCAGGATGCCGCCGTTGCGGTAGTAGTCCGCCTCGCCGGGTGTGTCGATCCGCACCACCGCGTCGAACTCGACCTTGGCGCCGTCCTCCTTCGTCGCGGTGACATGCACCGTCTCCGGAGTCTTGCCTCCGGCTTTCCCGTCGCTGCGCTCGCCCTGGTCGTTGAGCGCCTCGATGCCCGCGATGTCGAACGTCTCGGTGCCGTCGAGCTTGAGGCTGGCCGCCGATTCGCCCTCGGGGAACTGCAGCGGGATGACGCCCATGCCGATCAAGTTGCTGCGGTGGATGCGCTCGAACGATTCGGCGATCACCGCGCGCACCCCGAGCAGCCCGGTGCCCTTGGCGGCCCAGTCCCGCGACGATCCCGAGCCGTACTCCTTACCGCCCAGCACGACCAGCGGAATATCCTGCGCCGCATAGTTTTGCGCCGCATCGTAGATGAACGCCTGCTCGCCGCCCTTGGTGAAGTCGCGGGTGTATCCGCCCGCGACGTCGTCCAGCAACTGGTTGCGCAGCCGGATGTTGGCGAACGTGCCCCGGATCATCACCTCGTGGTTGCCGCGCCGTGAACCGTAGGAGTTGTAGTCCTTGCGGTCCACGCCGTGCTCGTCGAGGTACTGCGCGGCCGGGGTGCCCGGCTTGATGGCGCCGGCGGGGGAGATGTGGTCGGTGGTCACCGAATCACCAAGCAACACCAGCACTCTGGCGCCGGTGATGTCGGACACCGGCTCAGGCTCTGCGCCCATCCCGTCGAAGTACGGCGGTTTGCGGACGTACGTCGAATCCGGGTTCCACTCGAAGGTGTTGCCGCTCGGCGTCGGCAGGTTGCGCCACCGTTCGTCGCCCTTGAACACATCGGCGTAGTTCTTGGTGAACATCTCGCGGTTGATCGCCGAGGTGATGGTGTCGTTGATGTCTTGCTGCGACGGCCAGATGTCCTTGAGGTAGACCTCGTTGCCGTCGGTGTCGCGTCCCAGCGGCTCGGCGTCGAAATCGAAGTCCATGGTGCCCGCCAGCGCGTAGGCGATCACCAGCGGCGGGGACGCCAGGTAGTTCATCTTCACGTCGGGGTTGATGCGGCCCTCGAAGTTGCGGTTGCCCGACAGCACCGCGGTGACCGAAAGGTCGTTGTCGTTGATCGCCTGCGAGATCTCCTCGGGCAGCGGACCGGAGTTGCCGATGCACGTGGTGCAGCCGTAGCCCACCAGGTAGAACCCGAGTTTCTCCAGATACGGCCACAACCCGGCCTTCTCGTAGTAGTCGGTGACCACCTGCGAACCCGGCGCCATCGTGGTCTTCACCCACGGCTTGGAGGTCAGACCCTTCTCGACGGCGTTCTTGGCCAGCAGCGCCGCGCCGAGCATCACCTCCGGGTTGGACGTGTTGGTGCACGAGGTGATCGCGGCGATCACCGCGGCGCCGTGGTCGATGATGAACTCGCCGAGCTCGTCGGACTTCACTTCGACCGGGTTGGTCGGCCGGCCGTTGGCGCCGACGGCCGCCGACGGCACCACCGCGTCGTCGTCGGCGAAGGCCAGGCTGGCCGCGGGGTCGCTGGCCGGGAAGGTCTCCTCGACCGCCTCGTCGAGCTTGGTGTGCGGAACCGGGTGGTCCGCGCTGCTTTCCACATAGTTGTGAATGTCCTTGCGGAACGCCGTCTTTGCCTCGTTGAGCGCGATACGGTCCTGGGGGCGCTTCGGGCCGGCGATCGACGGCACGACGTCGGACAGGTTCAGCTCGATGTACTCGCTGTAGTTCGGCTCCCGCTTCGGGTCGTGCCACATGCCCTGTTCCTTGGCATAGGCCTCGACCAGCGCGAGCTGCTCATCGCTGCGGCCGGTGAACCGCAGGTAGCTGATGGTCTCTTCGTCGACCGGGAAAATCGCTGCGGTGGAACCGAACTCGGGGCTCATGTTGCCTAACGTGGCGCGGTTGGCCAGCGGCACCTCGGCCACGCCCTCGCCGTAGAACTCGACGAACTTGCCCACCACCCCGTGCTGGCGCAGCATCTCGGTGACGGTGAGCACGACGTCGGTGGCGGTGACGCCGGGCTGGCGCTCGCCGGTCAACTTGAACCCGACCACGCGCGGGATGAGCATCGACACCGGCTGGCCCAACATGGCGGCCTCGGCCTCGATGCCGCCAACCCCCCAGCCCAGCACGCCGAGCCCGTTGACCATGGTGGTGTGGCTGTCGGTGCCCACACAGGTGTCCGGGTAGGCCACCCGGACCTCGTCACCCTCCCCAGCTTCGCCCGCCCGACCGCGGTCCATCACCACCGAGGCCAGGTACTCGATGTTGACCTGGTGCACGATGCCGGTGCCCGGCGGCACGACCTTGAAGTCGTCGAACGCGCCCTGGCCCCAGCGCAGGAACTGGTAGCGCTCCCCGTTGCGCTGGTACTCGATCTCCACGTTGCGTTCGAACGCGTCGGCACGGCCGAACAGATCGGCGATCACCGAGTGGTCGATCACCAGGTCAGCGGGCGCGAGCGGGTTGACCTTCTCCGGGTCTCCACCGAGTTCGGCGATCGCCTCGCGCATGGTGGCCAGGTCGACGATGCACGGCACACCGGTGAAGTCCTGCATCACCACCCGGGCGGGGGTGAACTGGATCTCCACGCTGGGTTCGGCGTTCGGATCCCAGTTGGCGATCGCTTCGATGTGGTCTTTGGTGATGTTGGCGCCATCCTCGGTGCGCAGCAGGTTCTCGGCCAGCACCTTGAGGCTGAAGGGTAGTTTCTCGGTGCCTGCCACCGCGTCGAGGCGATAAATCTCGTAGCTCTTGTCGCCGACCTTCAACGTGTCACGGGCACCGAAAGAGTTCAAGCTCGAATTGGCGTTATTACCTTTACTCACATCAACTCCCGCCTAGTTCTCGCCGCCGACGGGCTGAGTCGACGGCCCACATAACCCTAACAGTACGCTTGTCCTGCAATACGGCCAGGGTCGTCGCTTTACGGATACCCATAACGTACGGTTCTCCCTGTGATCGGACCGCACGTGATCCCGTTTCTCCCCGGCTATATCCCGGCGGATGTCGATGTGAACCAGATCAACGCCGACGTCGCCGCCGACGGGGTCGCCGTGCCGCCGGCCGCGGCGGCGGACGTGCCGGCGTTGCGCGAGGTCGTCGAGCAGGCCGGCCAACACGGCATCGACCTCAAGATCGTCGTCATCGAGCACAACCCGCCGATTGACACCCCGCTGCGTGACATCGCGACCGAGGTCGGCCATGCGCATCCGGGATCGACGGTGCTGGTGCTCAGCCCGTCGGAGTCCGGCACGTACAGCCCGACCATCGACCGGGTCACGCTCGAAGCCGGCCAGGATGTCGCCGAGGGCCGCGGTCCGGTGCAGGGCGCGCAGAATTTCCTCAGCGAGTTGACGACCGAACACTTTCCGTGGACGACATTCACGATATTGCTTGTCCTCGGGGTGGTCGCCACCGTTATCGCGACGCGATTGTTGCAGGTTCGTAGCAAGCGCGCAGTCTCCCGCGGTTAGCCTATAAAGCGACGTCTGACAGCATCTTTGGCGCGATCTCGCCCTGCGTGGCAAATGGAAAGATCACGGCGAGATAACACTATTCTCAATTACAAACTTGTAGTTTGTTACTAAAGTTTCTTCGGCGTCAGATGTGACGTACGGTGCAAACGGTGGCTGATGTTGTAGTTGTGAATGTTGTGACTTCTGCGTACTCAGACGCCCGACGAATGTGTCCGCACGTTCGCGTCGAGCCATAGGAGACACAGTCGATGAGACGCAACCCTGGCGCCTCTGCTACGCGGCCGCGCGGACGTCTTTGCGCGGCTCTGCTGGCGGTGGGACTGTTGTTCGCGACGCCCGGCCTGATGACGCCCGCCCCGGCCGAAGCCCAGCCGGACGGCGTCGCTGAACTGGTCGCCGCCGTCGCCAACGCCAACCAGAAGCTGCAGGAACTGGG
Organism: Mycolicibacterium holsaticum DSM 44478 = JCM 12374; assembly: GCF_019645835.1. NCBI lineage: Bacteria > Bacillati > Actinomycetota > Actinomycetes > Mycobacteriales > Mycobacteriaceae > Mycobacterium > Mycolicibacterium holsaticum. The sequence goes on along the minus strand of NZ_CP080998.1, from coordinate 2,925,444 downwards.
CGCGGCGATCCAGGCCGAGCAGGAAGGCGTCAACAAGGCGATCGTCGACGTGCAGACCGCACGCGACAACGCCGCCGCCGCGCAGCGCGAGGTCGACGCCAGCAAGCTGCGCGTCGAGGACGCCAACCGGGCGATCGAAGCCGCACAGCAGCGGTTCGACAAGTTCGCCGCCGCCGCCTATGTCAACGGCCCCTCGGACTCCTACCTGACCGCCAGCGACCCGGCAGACATCATCGACACCGTCGCCGCGGGACAGACACTGGCGGTCAGCACCCAGCAGGTGATCGCCGACCTGCAGCGGGCCCGCACCGAGCAGGTGAACCGTGACTCCGCGGTGCGGCTGGCCAAGCAGAACGCCGACAAGGCCCTCGCCGACGCCGAAGCCAGCCAGCAGCAGGCGGTTTCGGCGCTCAAGGGCGCCCAGAGCACCTTCAGTGCACAGCAGGCCGAGCTCGACAAACTCATCGCCGAACGGGCCGCCGCACAAAGCAAGCTCAACGAGATCCACAAGATGTCGGCAGCGGCGCCGGCGAACCGTCCGCAGGCACCGGCGGCCGCGCCGGCGGCGGCGAAGCCGGCCGCCGACTGGGACCGCGCACCGCAGGGCGTCGACCCGGCCACGGGCAACTGGGCCACCGCGTGGGATCCGTTCCTGCCCGCCATTCCCAGCGCCTTCGTCAGCGGCGACCCGATCGCGATCATCAACGAGATCCTGGGCATCATGTCGACCTCGGCGCAGGTCACGCAGGATCTAGGCCGCAGCTTCCTGCAGAAGCTGGGTCTGCTGCCCACCCCCACCGGCTACACCAACGGCGTCATCCCGCGGGTCCACGGGCGGGAAGCCACCGAGTACGTGATCCGGCGCGCCATGACCCAGCTCGGGGTGCCCTACTCCTGGGGCGGCGGCAACGCGGCCGGACCCAGCCGGGGCATCGACTCCGGGGCGGGCACGGTCGGGTTCGACTGCTCGGGTCTGATGCTCTACGCCTTCGCCGGCGTCGGCATCAAGCTCGACCACTACTCGGGCTCCCAGTACAACGCGGGCCGCAAGGTCCCGTCGTCACAGATGCGCCGCGGCGACATGCTCTTCTGGGGTCCCAACGCCAGCCAGCACGTGGCCCTCTATCTCGGTGACGGGCAGATGCTCGAGGCGCCCTACACCGGTTCGGTAGTCAAGGTGTCACCGGTTCGGACCAGCGGCATGACCCCATACGCGACACGTCTCATCGACTGGTGAGAGTAAGGATTACATTGCGCGTCAGGCTTATTCGTCTCCTCACCGGTCTGCTTCTGTGGGTGGCCGCGGTGGCCGTTGCGGCCGCGCTCGCCGCCCCCACCTCGGCTGCCCCCAACGACGGCCAATGGGATCCCACGCTGCCCAAACTGATCAGCGCAGGAGCACCGGGTGACCCCCTCGCGGTCGCCAACGCCTCGCTGGCGGCCACCGCCCAGGCCACTCAGGCCACCATGGACCTCGGCCGCAAGTTCCTGGCCACGCTCGGGTTCGGCACCCCGGAGGTGGCCAGCGTCGCACCCGGACGGGTGCGCGGACCGCAGGCCATCGAGTACGTGATCCGTCGCGGCGGCTCGCAGATGGGCGTGCCGTACTCGTGGGGCGGTGGGAAGCCCAACGGCCCCAGCCGCGGCATCGACTCCGGCGCCAACACCGTCGGCTACGACTGTTCGGGCTTCACCCAGTACTCGTTCGCCGGGGTCGGGGTGCTGATCCCGAAGTACTCGGGCGACCAGTACAACACCGGGCGCAAGGTGCCGACCTCACAGGCCAAACGCGGCGACCTGTTGTTCTGGGGCCCCGGCGGCAGCCAGCACGTGGCGATCTATCTGGGCGGCGGAAAGATGCTCGAGGCGTCCGGCAGCGCGGGCAAGGTCACCGTCAGCCCGGTGCGGCAGGGCGGGTTGCAGCCCTACGTGGCCAGGATCATCGAATCCTGAACGCAAGCTGAGCGCAGGCTGAGCGAATCGACGAACCGTACGGGCAACGTCGACGGATTCCGAACTGCCTGGAATAGTTGACACGAGCGACCGGCGCAGATCGGGCCGAGGCCGCTATGACCAGCGAGTTGATGTGGAAGGAACGTTGATGACGTCACCGAGTGGGCCGCCGCAGGGCGCTGGAGGGTACTCCGGCCAGGCACCGGCACAGGGCTACCCGCAGGGCTCGCACGCAGCACCGGCCAACGCGGCACCCACCAACGGTGGGCTGCAGCAGGAGGTCCACACCCTCGAACGGGCGATCTTCGAGGTCAAGCGCATCATCGTCGGGCAGGACCAGCTGGTCGAGCGGATGCTCGTCGGCCTGTTGGCCAAGGGCCACGTGCTCCTCGAGGGCGTACCGGGCGTCGCCAAGACGCTGGCCGTGGAGACCTTCGCCAAGGTGGTCGGCGGCACCTTCGCCCGTATCCAGTTCACCCCCGACCTGGTCCCCACCGACATCGTCGGCACCCGGATCTACCGGGTGGGCAAGGAGGAGTTCGACATCGAACTCGGCCCGGTGGTGGTCAACTTCCTGCTCGCCGACGAGATCAACCGCGCCCCGGCCAAGGTGCAGTCGGCGCTGCTGGAGGTCATGGCCGAGCGCAAGATCTCCATCGGCGGCAAGACCTTCCCGCTGCCGCAGCCGTTCCTGGTGATGGCCACGCAGAACCCGATCGAGCAGGAGGGTGTCTACGCGCTGCCCGAGGCCCAGCGCGACCGCTTCCTGTTCAAGCTCAACATCGACTACCCGACACCCGAGGAAGAGCGCGAGATCATCTACCGGATGGGCGTCAAGCCGCCGGAACCCAAACAGGTTCTGGCGCCCGGTGATCTGCTGCGCCTTCAGGACGTCGCAGCCAACACGTTCGTGCACCACGCCCTGGTGGACTACGTCGTGCGTGTGGTGACCGCGACCCGCCAGCCCGAGAAGTTCGGGATGCCCGACGCCAAGGCGTGGATCGCCTACGGCGCCTCCCCGCGTGCGTCGCTGGGCATCATCGCGGCCTCGCGCGCGCTCGCGCTCGTCCGGGGCCGCGACTACGTGGTCCCGCAGGACGTCGTCGAGGTGATCCCCGACGTGCTGCGGCACCGGTTGGTGCTGACCTACGACGCGCTCGCCGACGAGATCTCGGCCGAGACGGTGATCAACCGCATCCTGCAGACCGTGGCCCTGCCGCAAGTGAATGCCATTCCGCAGCAAGGCCATTCGGTGCCGCCCGTCGTGCCCGCCGCCGCCGGCGCGGCCACCGGTCGGTGACTAGTTCGCGGCGCGCGGTCGACCTGCCGTCGCTGAAGCGCGGGGAGATCCGTGATCCGGCCCTGACCGCGGCGCTGCGCAAGCTGGAGCTGACGGTGCGCCGCAAGCTCGACGGCGTGCTGCACGGCGATCACCTCGGGCTGCTGCCCGGTCCCGGTTCCGAACCGGGGGAGTCGCGGCTCTATCAGCCCGGCGACGACGTGCGCCGGATGGACTGGTCGGTCACGGCGCGCACCACCCATCCACACGTGCGGCAGATGATCGCCGACCGCGAACTCGAGACGTGGCTGGTGGTCGACATGTCGGCCAGCCTGGACTTCGGCACCACCGGATGCGAGAAGCGCGACCTCGCGGTGGCCGCCGCCGCGGCGATCACGTTCCTCAACAGCGGGGGCGGTAACCGGATCGGCGCGATCATCGCCAACGGCGACTCGGTGCGCCGGGTGCCCGCCCTCTCGGGCCGCATGCACGAGCAGGAGATGCTGCGCACGATCGCGACCATGCCCAAGGCGCCCACGGGAGTTCGCGGCGATCTGGCCGCCGCCATCGATGCGCTGCGCCGTCCGGAGCGCCGCCGCGGGATGGCGGTCATCATCAGCGACTTCCTCGGCCCGATCAACTGGATGCGCCCGCTGCGCGCCATCGCCGGCCGCCACGAAGTGCTCGGCATCGAGATCCTCGACCCGCGTGACGTCGAATTGCCGCCGGTCGGCGACGTCGTCCTGCAGGACGCCGAAACCGGTGTGACGCGCGAGTTCACCATCGACGAGCAGTTGCGCGACGACTTCGAACGGGCCGCGGCGGCCCACCGTGCGGAAGTCGCCAGGACGCTGCGCCGATGCGATGCGCCGCTGCTGACGCTGCGCACCGACCGGGACTGGATCGCCGACGTCGTCCGATTCGTCGCCAACCGCAGGCGTGGCGCGCTGGCAGGCCACGCCTAGATCGAGTTGGCCGTGAAATGATTAGGCGCACATGACATTGCCGTTGCTCGGCCCGATAACGCTCTCGGGCTTCGAACACGCGTGGTTCTTCTTGTTTCTGCTTGTGGTGCTCGCGGTCGTCGGACTCTACATCGTGGTCCAGATGGCCCGGCACCGGCGGATGTTGCGCTTTGCCAACATGGAGTTGCTGGAAAGCGTTGCGCCCAAACGGTCTTCACGCTGGCGACACCTGCCCGCGATCCTGCTGGTGATCGCGTTGGTGTTTCTCACGGTGGCGATGGCGGGCCCGACCCACGACGTTCGCATTCCGCGTAACCGCGCGGTGGTGATGCTCGTCATGGACGTGTCGCAGTCGATGCGCGCCACCGACGTGCTGCCGAACCGGATGGCCGCAGCCCAGGAGGCGTCCAAGCAGTTCGCCGACGAACTGACCCCCGGGATCAACCTCGGGCTGATCTCGTACGCGGGCACGGCGACCGTGCTGGTGTCGCCGACCACCGGGCGTGAGGCCACCAAGAACGCGATCGACAATCTGCAGTTCGCCGACCGCACCGCCACCGGCGAGGGTATCTTCACCGCGCTGCAGGCGATCGCCACCGTCGGGGCGGTGATCGGCGGCGGCGACGAACCGCCGCCCGCGCGCATCGTGCTGTTCTCCGACGGTAAGGAGACGGTGCCGTCCAACCCGGACAACCCCAAGGGCGCCTACACCGCGGCCCGCACCGCCAAGGATCAGGGCGTGCCGATCTCGACGATCTCGTTCGGCACGCCGTACGGCTACGTCGAGATCAACGACCAGCGCCAGCCGGTGCCGGTCGACGACGAGATGCTCAAGAAGATCGCCGATCTGTCCGGCGGCGAGGCGTTCACCGCGTCCAGCCTCGAACAGCTGCGCGAGGTCTACGCCAACCTGCAGCAGCAGATCGGCTACGAGACGATCAAGGGCGATGCAAGTACCGGCTGGCTGCGTCTGGGTGCGCTGGCGTTGGCGCTGGCAACGCTTGCGGCGCTGGCCATCAACCGTCGGTTGCCGAACTGAGGCGAAAGCGAAGACTGGGACGACCTTGATATGACCCTTCCGCTGCTGGGACCGGTATCGCTCACGGGCTTCCAACACATCTGGTGGTTCCTGCTGTTCCTGGTCGTCGTGCTGGGCCTGGCCGGGTACTACGCGGTCACCCAGCTGTCCCGGCGCAGGCGGTTGCAGCAGTTCGCCAACACCGAACTGCTCGACAGCGTGGCTCCCAAACGCCCGAGCCCCTTGCGGTTCGTGCCCGCGGCGCTGATGGGAATCGCGTTGCTGCTGTGCACGATCGCGCTGGCCGGACCCACCCATGACCAACGGCTGCCGCGTAACCGTGCGGTCGTGATGCTGGTGATGGACGTGTCGCAGTCGATGAAGGCCACCGATGTCGAGCCCAACCGGCTGGTGGCCGCCCAGGAGGCGTCGAAGAAGTTCGTCGACGAACTCACCCCGGGTATCAACCTCGGCGTGATCGCCTACGCCGGCACCGCAACGGTGCTGGTCTCGCCGACCACGAACCGCGACGCGAGCCGGCGCGCCATCGACAACCTGCAGGTGGCCGACCGCACCGCCACCGGCGAGGCGATCTTCACGGCGCTGTCGTCGATCTCCACCGTCGGCGCGGTCATCGGCGGCGGTGACACGCCGCCGCCCGCGCACATCGTGCTGTTCTCCGACGGCAAGGAAACCGCGCCGTCGAACCCGGACAACCCCAAGGGTGCGTTCACCGCGGCGCGGGCCGCCAAGGATCAGGGCGTGCCGATCTCGACGATCTCCTTCGGCACCGCCAACGGCTCGGTGGAGGTCAACGGCGAGCGGGTGCCGGTGCCCGTCGACGACAAGATGATGAAGCGGATCGCCGAACTCTCCGGCGGCGAGGCCTACACCGCGGCCAACCTCGACGAGCTCAACAAGGTCTACGCCACGCTGCAGGACCAGATCGGCTATGAGACCGTCCGCGGCGAGGCCACCACCGGCTGGCTGCGCCTGGCCGCGCTGGTGGCCGCGATCGCGGCGGTGGCGAGCCTGTTGATCAACCGACGGCTGCCGCTGTAGTGCGGGCCGCCACTAAGGCGATTTCTTAAGAATGCCGTGCAGGCGATAGGTTGGCGGGCATGACCGAGACTGCTGTACCTGAATCGGCCAGCCAAACGGCAGGCGCTCGTCCGCCTTTCGTGTCCCGTTCGGTGCTGGTCACCGGTGGAAACCGCGGCATCGGGCTGGCGATCGCGCAGCGGCTGGCCGCCGACGGGCACAAGGTCGCCGTCACGCATCGCGGCTCCGGCGCCCCCGAGGGCCTGTTCGGCGTCGTGTGTGACGTCACCGACAACGAGGCCGTCGACCGCGCCTTCAAGGAGGTCGAGGAGCATCAGGGCCCGGTCGAGGTACTGGTCTCCAACGCCGGTATCTCCAAGGACGCGTTCCTGATGCGGATGACCGAGGAGCGCTTCGAAGAGGTCATCAACGCCAACCTGACCGGCGCGTTCCGGGTGGCCCAGCGCGCGTCACGCAGCATGCAGCGCAAGCGTTTCGGCCGGATCATCTTCATCGGCTCGGTGTCGGGCATGTGGGGGATCGGCAACCAGGCCAACTACGCGGCCGCCAAGGCCGGTTTGATCGGAATGGCCCGCTCGATCTCGCGCGAGCTGTCGAAGGCGGGCGTCACCGCCAACGTCGTCGCGCCGGGCTACATCGACACCGAGATGACCCGCGCGCTCGACGAACGGATCCAGGCCGGGGCGCTGGACTTCATCCCGGCCAAGCGGGTCGGCACCGCCGAGGAGGTGGCCGGCGCGGTCAGCTTCCTGGCATCCGAGGACGCCAGCTACATCGCCGGCGCCGTCATCCCGGTCGACGGCGGCATGGGCATGGGCCACTAACAGATAAGGACGGACATGGCAGCGATTCTCGAAGGCAAGCGCATCCTCGTCACGGGGATCATCACCGACTCCTCGATCGCGTTCCACATCGCGCGGGTGGCCCAGGAAGCCGGCGCGGAGTTGGTGCTGACCGGATTCGACCGGATGAAGCTCATCCGGCGCATCGCCGATCGGCTGCCCAAGGAGGCGCCGCTGCTGGAACTCGACGTGCAGGACGAAAAGCACCTCGACACGCTGGCCGACCGGATCACCGAGGTGATCGGCGAGGGCAACAAGCTCGACGGTGTGGTGCACTCGATCGGGTTCATGCCGCAGTCGGGGATGGGCATCAACCCGTTCTTCGACGCGCCCTACGAGGATGTCGCCAAGGGCATCCACATCTCGGCGTTCTCGTACGCGTCGCTGGCCAAGGCGACGCTGCCGATCATGAACCGCGGCGGCAGCATCGTCGGCATGGACTTCGACCCCACCCGCGCGATGCCGGCATACAACTGGATGACGGTGGCCAAGAGCGCGCTGGAGTCCGTCAACCGGTTCGTGGCCCGTGAGGCAGGTCCGTTCGGGGTGCGCTCCAATCTCGTTGCCGCAGGCCCGATTCGCACGCTGGCGATGAGTGCGATCGTCGGCGGCGCGCTGGGCGCGGAGGCCGGTGAGCAGATGCGGCTGCTCGAGGAGGGCTGGGACCAGCGCGCGCCGGTCGGCTGGGACATGAAGGATCCCACCCCGGTGGCCAAGACGGTGTGCGCCCTGCTCTCGGACTGGTTGCCCGCCACCACCGGCACGGTGGTCTACGCCGACGGCGGCGCCAGCACGCAGTTGCTGTAGCCGATGGCCGACCCGGTCCTTGACGCCGTCCTGCTGCTGTCCTTCGGCGGGCCGGAGGGTGAGGCCGACGTGATGCCGTTCCTGGAGAACGTCACCCGCGGCCGCGGCATCCCGCGGGAGCGGCTGGCCGACGTCGCCGAGCACTACCTGCACTTCGGTGGGGTGTCGCCGATCACCGGGATCAACCGCGCGCTGATCGACCGGCTGCGCGGGCTCCTCGACGTGCCGGTCTACTTCGGCAACCGCAACTGGCAGCCGTACGTCGAAGACACCGTCGCCGCGATGGCCGACGACGGCATTCGGCAGGCGGCGGTGTTCGCCACCTCGGCGTGGGGCGGCTACTCCAGCTGCACGCAGTACGTCGAGGACATCGCACGGGCGCGCGCGGTCACCGGTGAGCGCGCCCCGCACCTGGTCAAACTGCGCCAGTACTACGACCATCCGCTGTTCGTGGCGATGTTCGCCGACGCGGTCACCGCCGCTGCGCAGACGGTGCCCGACGGCGCCCGGCTGGTGTTCACCGCGCACTCCATACCTCAGTCGGCCCGATCCCGTTGCGGGCCGGACCTTTACGCGCGTCAGGTCGCCTACGCCGCCCGGCTGGTCGCCGCTGCGGCCGGCTACGACGATTACGATCAGGTCTGGCAATCGCGGTCCGGGCCGCCGCAGATGCCCTGGCTGGAACCCGATGTCGGCGACCACCTCAAGGTGCTCGCCGACCGCGGCACCACGGCGGTGATCGTGTGCCCGATCGGCTTCGTCGCCGACCACATCGAGGTGGTGTGGGATCTCGACCATGAGCTCAGGTTGCAGGCCGAGGAAGCGGGCGTGGCGTTCGCGCGCGCGGCCACCCCCAACGCCGACCTCGCGCGGGTGGCAGCCGACCTGTTCGACGAGCTGCGTACCGGACGTCCGCCCGCCCGCGTCGAAGCCCCGAACCAGCCGCCGCTACAGGGGTTTTCGGTCGACGGCGTGCGGTGCACACCGAACTGCGTGGACTAGTCCCGCCACGCCGAGTACAGGATCGCGGTGACCGCAGCCAACCGCGCCGAGCGCACCACCGCCGAAAGCGGTTGCAGCACATCGGAGGCCAGCCGCAGCTCCGACGAGCTGTGCAGGCCGATCGGGATCAACCCCGCGCTCACGGTGATAATCGCGTCGACCTGTGCGGCGTTCTCGAGCACGCGCAGCGCCCGGGTCGGTGCGTGGTCGGGAACCCGGTGCCGACGTTCGGATTCCAGCACCTGTGTCACCAGCCCGCGCGGGTCGTCGACATCCAGGTCGAGGGTGCCCGCGCGCAGCGTGGCCAACGCCTCGGCGGCCGACCGCACCGCTGAGCGCAGCTCGTACTCGGCCTCGCCGAGGTCCTGCAGTGCCGCGGGTGCCACGGCGGGCACCGAGTAGACGGTCCACGACAGACCGCAGGGATCCGGGTCGTAGTCGGTTTCGTCCTCGTAGTCGACGAGCTGCGGATACTCGAAATCGGGTACCAGGCCGATGGCCTCGGCCGGATCGCTCGTGACGATAACGGCTTCGCCCGCCATCACCGCATCGCGCTGGAACTGCGTTCCGGCGGGCAGGCCGCGGACATCGCCGGGGATCGGCAGCGCGATGGACATCGGCGGGGTCGAGGTCCGGGTGCCCGCCGCGGTGCGCAGCGTCTGAAGTAGAGAGACCGCACCCGCATCGGTCAGATCCGGCCACGGCAGACCGGTCCGGCTGGCCGCGACGGAATCGTAGGCGGTGACGGAATGCCTTGGCGCCCAATGCGATAACGCGTCGAGAACATCGTCGGGGGCGGCCGCACCTGCGAGCCAGGCGTTGGCCCACACCGACAGCGAAACACTGGGACACCACATGATGCTCGCAGTGTAGTTGTTACGGGCTGAGCAGGTCGGGCTCGCGCTAGGCTGGCGGCATGCCTGCTGCGTTGATCTGGCTTGTCGCCGCGCTCGCCCTCGCCGGGGCCGAGGCGCTGACCGGCGACATGTTCTTGCTCATGCTGGGCGGCGGTGCGTTGGCCGCGGCGGGGTCGAGCCTCATCTTCGACGATCTGTGGGTGCACGGCGCGGTGTTCGCGGTCGTGTCGGTGCTGCTGCTGATGCTGGTGCGGCCGGCGCTGCGCAGACAGTTCTTGTCCGGACGCGGGCTGCCCGAGCCGGTCAAGGCGCTGGAGGGCAAGAGCGCGCTGGTGCTCGACCGGGTGGCGCGCCACCAGGGGCAGGTCAAGCTGGAGGGCGAAGTATGGACGGCGCGCCCCCTGAACGAAGAAGATGTGTACGAACAGGGCGACCACGTGACCGTGGTGCACATCGACGGCGCCACCGCCGTTGTCCACAAGCTCGACTAGAGGCACGAACGAAGGAGCCAGCATGGACGGTGCCGTCGCCGGATTGATCCTCCTCGCGGTGTTGGTGGTGTTCGCCGCCATCATCGTCGCCAAGTCGATCGCGCTGATCCCGCAGGCCGAGGCCGCGGTCATCGAACGGTTGGGCCGGTACAGCCGCACGGTCAGCGGCCAGTTGACGCTGCTGGTGCCGTTCGTCGACAGGATCCGCGCCAGGGTCGACCTGCGCGAGCGGGTGGTGTCGTTTCCGCCGCAGCCGGTGATCACCGAGGACAACCTGACAGTGGCGATCGACACGGTGGTCTATTTCCAGGTCACCAACCCGCAGGCCGCGGTGTACCAGATCAGCAACTACATCGTCGGTGTCGAGCAGCTGACCACGACGACGCTGCGCAACCTGGTCGGTGGCATGACCCTGGAGCAGACGCTGACCTCGCGCGACCAGATCAACACCGCGCTGCGCGGTGTGCTCGACGAGGCCACGGGCCGGTGGGGGCTGCGGGTGGCGCGGGTAGAGCTGCGCGCCATCGACCCGCCGCCCTCGATTCAGGATTCGATGGAAAAACAGATGCGCGCGGACCGCGAGAAGCGCGCGATGATCCTGACCGCCGAGGGGCAGCGGGAGTCGGCGATCAAGCAGGCCGAGGGGCAGAAGCAGGCACAGATCCTCTCGGCCGAGGGTGCCAAGCAGGCCGCGATCCTGGCGGCCGAGGCCGAACGTCAGTCGCGGATGCTGCGGGCCCAGGGTGAACGCGCCGCCCAGTATCTGCAGGCCCAGGGTCAGGCCAAGGCGATCGAGAAGACGTTCGCCGCAATCAAGGCCGGCCGTCCGACCCCCGAGCTGCTGGCCTACCAGTACCTGCAGACCCTGCCGCAGATGGCCAAGGGGGAGGCCAACAAGGTGTGGCTGGTGCCCAGCGATTTCGGCGCCGCGCTACAGGGTTTCACCAAGATGCTCGGCGCGCCCGGCGAGGACGGCGTCTTCCGGTACACCCCGTCGCCGGTCGAGGACGATCTGCCCAAGCCCGAGGACGACTCCGATGAAGTGGCCGATTGGTTCTCCACCGAGACCGATCCGGAAATCGCGCGGGCCGTCGCCAAGGCCGAGGCGGAGGCCCGGACCCCGGTGCAGCAACCGGGCTACCCGGCGCCCCAGCTGGGTGCCTCACCGACGGTCCAGCCCGGCGCGCCGACCCCGCCCCCCTCGGTTCCCGCGCACGGCGACGACGGTGGATCGCACGCGCGGTAGGTCACCCAAATCGCGGGCAGCTAAAGGGATTTGGTCAGTTCGCGGTCGTGGTGGCGGCGATGCGCACGGATCTCGTACACCAGCCCGGCGATGCCGACACTGGCGGTACACGCCGACACCAGCACCAGCAGCGGGTTGACGTTGCCGGTCAGCGCGTCGCCGAGAATCACCACGGCCGCCGTCCCCGGCAGCAGCCCGACGAACGTGGCCAGCGTGTAGGGCAGCGCGCGCACCGCAGAAGCGCCTGCGGCGTAGTTCAGCACCGAGAACGGCACGGCGGGGATCAACCTCATCGACACCACGGTGGGCCAGCCGCGTTGTCGCAGCCGCGCGTCCAGCGAGTCGACGCGGGGATGGTGCACCAAGCGGTTCAGTTGCCACCCGACGGCGCGGACCAGCAGCAAAGCGATGACGGCGCTGACGGTGGCGGCCACCACCGCCAACGGAATGCCCATCACCGGCCCGAAGAGCAGGCCCGCGGCCAAGGTGAACGCCGTGCGCGGAAACGGGAACACCGTCGCGACGATGTGCGCACCGAGGAACGCCAGCGGAAACCAGGGGCCGACCGAGGTGGCCCAGTCGCGCAACTGGATCGCCGTCGGCACCGGCACGAGCACCGCGACTGCGACGAGGATCACAGTCGCGGTGACGATGGTGAAGACGCGTCGCCGGGACAGGCTCGTCGCCGTGGCGATCGTCGCAGCGCGGACCGCGCGCAGTGTGCTGACGACGGTGTTCACGCCTACCTAGGGTACGGAACGCCACCCCGATCCGCGGGTCGGCGCGGGCGCAAGTCGGCTGCCCGGCGGACAACGGTGTAAGGGCGATCATTTAGCCTGATGGCGTGCAGAAATCCAGTGCGATCGAAGCCGATCGCCAGCGTTGGCGCGAAGCCGTGGCCGGTGTGCTGGCAAAGACCACCCGCAAGGATCCCGCGGATCTGCCCGCCGAGCCGGAGCGGCTGCTGGACTCGCCGACATACGAAGGCTTTCCGATCCGGCCGCTGTACACCAGCCTCGACGCCGTCGCGGAGCTTCCGCTGCCCGGGCAGTGGCCCTATGTGCGCGGTAGTGACGCGCTGCGCGACGTCAAGGCGGGCTGGAAGGTGGCCGAGGCCTTTCCCGCCAACGGTTCGGTGGCAGCCGGTGAGCAGAACGGTGCGCTGCTGCTCGCGCTGACCGAGGGGGTCAGCAGCCTGGTGCTCAAGATCGGCGGACCGGACGGTGTGCCCGCGACCGATCTGGACCGGCTTCTAGACGGTGTGTTCCTCGACCTGGTCCCGGTGGTGCTGGACGCCGGAGCCGATTACGTCGCGGCCGCCGACGCGGTGCTGGGCCTGTTGACCGATTTCGACGAGGACCAACGCTCACGGTTGTCACTGGACCTGGGCGCCGATCCGCTGACCGCCGTAGTGAGCGGCCGGCCCGCGGCGAGCCTGGCCGACGTCGTGCACACCGCCGCCAAGGTCGCCGGCCACGACGGGCATGTGCGGGCGATCACGGTGGACGGGCCCGCGTTCCACAACCTCGGCGCCAATGCGTCCTGGGAACTGGCGGGCAGCATCGCCGTGGCGGTGAGCTACCTGCGGCTGCTCGGCGAAGGCGGTGTCGCCGGCGCCGACGCGCTGCGTCAGATCAGCTTCCGCTTGGCCGCCGACGACGACCAGTTCATGACGATCGCGAAACTGCGCGCGGCGCGCCAACTGTGGGCCCGGGTGGCCGAGGTCCTCGGCGCGCCCGACAACGGCGCGGCGACGCTGCACGCGGTGACGTCGTTGCCGATGATGGCCAAGCGTGATCCTTGGGTGAACATGCTGCGCACCACGCTGGCCGCGTTCGCCGCGGGCGTCGGCGGCGCCGACACCGTGCTGGTGCATCCGTTCGACATCGCCATCGACGGTGGATTCCCGGGCACGCCGGCAAGTTTCGCCCGCCGCATCGCCAGAAACACCCAGCTTCTGCTCATCGAGGAGTCGCACGTCGGCCGCGTGCTCGACCCCGCGGGCGGCTCCTGGTACGTCGAGGACCTCACCGACCAACTGGCCGAACAGGCGTGGAAACAGTTCCAGGACATCGAATCCCGCGGCGGCTTCCAGACCGCCCGCGATCACGTCGTCGACCGGATCGCCGAGGTGGCCCAGCGCCGTGCCGCGGACATCGCGCACCGTCGGACCGCGATCACCGGGGTCAACGAATACCCCAACCTCGCCGAACCGCCGCTGCCGCACGGGGAGGCGCTGGCCGATGTGGCCCGCTATGCCGCCGGGTTCGAGGCGCTGCGCGACCGCTCCGATGCGTTCCTCGAGAGGACCGGGGCCAGGCCGCAAGCCCGGCTGCTTCCGCTCGGGCCGCTGGCCGAGCACAACGTCCGCACCACGTTCGCGACCAACCTGTTGGCCTCCGGCGGTATCGAAGCCGTCACGGACGCCGACGACGCGAAACCGGCCACGGTGGCGGTGATCTGCGGCACCGACGCGCGGTACGCGGCCGAGGCGTCGGCGGCCGTCGAAGCGGCCCGCAAAGCCGGTGTCTCACACGTGCTGCTCGCCGGCCCGGAAAAGGCGGTCGCCGAGGCGGATTCGAAACCGGACGGCTATCTGACCGCGAAGATCGACGCGGTCGGCGTGCTGTCGGACCTGCTCACCAGATTGGGGGCCTGAGATGACTGTCAACGACGTCGCAGGAAAAGCAGCCGGGGCGGATATCGCAAGCTTCGCCGACGTGCCGTTGCGCGCCGACCGGACATCGGAGCCGCCGACGCAGACCGACGTGGCGGCCCACATCGACGCCGCGGCCGCCGCCCACGGCTACGCCGCCGAACAGCTGACCTGGAACACCCCGGAGGGCATCGACGTCAAGCCGGTCTACGTCGGCGCCGACCGCGACGCGACCGTCGGCGCCGGATATCCGCTGGACACCTTTCCCGGCGAACCGCCCTACATCCGCGGGCCGTACCCGACGATGTACGTCAACCAGCCGTGGACCATCCGGCAGTACGCCGGCTTCTCCACCGCCGCCGAATCCAACGCGTTCTACCGGCGCAACCTGGCTGCCGGCCAGAAGGGCCTGTCGGTGGCCTTCGATCTGGCCACCCACCGCGGCTACGACAGCGACCATCCCCGGGTGCAGGGTGATGTCGGAATGGCCGGTGTGGCAATCGATTCCATTCTGGACATGCGCCAGCTGTTCGACGGTATCGACCTGTCGACGGTTTCGGTGTCGATGACCATGAACGGTGCGGTGCTGCCGATCCTGGCGCTGTACGTGGTGGCCGCCGAGGAGCAGGGCGTGCCGCCGGAGAAGCTGGCCGGGACCATTCAGAACGACATCCTCAAAGAGTTCATGGTCCGCAACACCTACATCTATCCGCCCAAGGCGTCGATGCGGATCATCTCCGACATCTTCGGCTACACCAGCGTGAAGATGCCCAAGTTCAACTCGATCTCGATCTCCGGCTATCACATCCAAGAGGCCGGCGCGACAGCGGATCTCGAGCTGGCGTACACGCTGGCCGACGGGGTGGAGTACATCAAGGCCGGCCTGGAAGCCGGCCTGGACATCGACAAGTTCGCGCCGCGGCTGTCGTTCTTCTGGGGCATCGGCATGAACTTCTTCATGGAGGTGGCCAAGCTGCGCGCCGGCCGGCTGCTGTGGAGCGAGTTGGTCGCGCAGTTCGAACCCAAGAACCCGAAATCCAGGTCATTGCGCACACATTCGCAGACCTCGGGCTGGTCGTTGACCGCGCAGGACCCGTTCAACAACGTCGCCCGCACCTGCATCGAGGCGATGGCGGCCACGCAGGGTCATACCCAGTCGCTGCACACCAACGCGCTCGACGAGGCGCTGGCGCTGCCGACGGACTTCTCCGCGCGCATCGCCCGCAATACGCAGCTGCTGTTGGCCCAGGAGTCCGGCACCACCCGGCCGATCGACCCGTGGGGCGGCTCCTACTACGTCGAGTCGCTGACCCAGGCGCTCGTGGACAAGGTCCGCGAACACCTCCGTGAGGTCGACGAACATGGCGGGATGGCCCAGGCGATCAGCGACGGCATCCCCAAGCTGCGCATCGAGGAGGCGGCCGCACGCACCCAGGCGCGCATCGACTCCGGCGCCCAACCGGTGATCGGCGTCAACAAGTACCAGGTCGCCACCGGTGATGGCACCGACCAAGAGATCGAGGTGCTCAAGGTCGAGAACAGCAGGGTGCGCGCCGAGCAGCTCGCCAAGCTGGAGCAGCTGCGGGCCGACCGCGACCAGGGTGCCGTCGACGCCGCGCTGGCGGCGTTGAGCCGCGCCGCGGAATCGGAAGGAAACCTGCTCGAGCTCGCCGTCAACGCCGCCCGCGCGAAGGCCACCGTCGGGGAGATTTCCGACGCGTTGGAGAAGGTTTGGGGCCGCCATCAGGCCGAAATCCGTACCATCGCCGGGGTCTACCGCGACGAGGTCGGAAAGGTCAGCAACATCTCAAGCGCGAGCGAGTTGGTGCAGAAGTTCGCCGAGGCCGACGGACGCCGGCCGCGCATCCTGGTGGCCAAGATGGGGCAGGACGGCCACGACCGCGGGCAGAAGGTCATCGCAACCGCGTTCGCCGACATCGGGTTCGACGTCGACGTCGGCTCGCTGTTCTCCACCCCGGAAGAGGTGGCGCGCCAGGCCGCCGACAACGACGTGCACGTGGTCGGGGTGTCGTCGCTGGCCGCCGGGCACCTCACGCTGGTGCCCGCGTTGCGCGAGGCGCTGGCCGAGGTCGGCCGGCCCGACATCATGATCGTGGTCGGCGGGGTGATCCCGCCCGGGGATTTCGACGAGCTGTACGCCGCCGGCGCGACGGCGATCTTCCCGCCCGGCACCGTGATCGCCGACGCCGCGATCGGCCTGCTGAACAAGCTGGCCGAGCGGTTGGGATACCAGCTGAGCTAAATGGTCGCCACCAAGCTTGCGTCGGGAATTTCCGAGGGGGATCGCGCCGCGCTGGCCAAGGCGATCACCCTGGTGGAATCGACCCGGGCCGATCATCGGCAGCAGGCCCAGCAACTGCTGCTCGAGCTGACGCCGAAAGCCGGCCACGCCATGCGCGTCGGCATCACCGGGGTGCCCGGCGTCGGGAAGTCGACGACGATCGAGGCGCTGGGCATGTACCTCATCGAGCAGGGTCATCGCGTCGCGGTGCTGGCCGTCGACCCGTCGTCCACCCGCACCGGCGGATCGATTCTGGGCGACAAGACCCGGATGGCGCGGCTGGCGGTGCACCCCGACGCATACATCCGCCCGTCGCCGACGTCGGGCACGCTGGGCGGGGTCGCCAAGGCCACCCGGGAGACCATCGTGCTGCTGGAGGCCGCCGGCTTCGACGTGATCCTGGTCGAGACCGTCGGGGTGGGTCAGTCCGAGGTGACCGTCGCCGACATGGTGGACACCTTCGTGTTCCTGACCCTGGCCCGCACCGGAGATCAGTTGCAGGGCATCAAGAAAGGCGTCCTGGAACTCGCCGACGTCGTCGTGGTGAACAAGGCCGACGGCGAGCATGCGGTGGAGGCCCGCATGGCCGCCCGCGAGCTCAGCCAGGCCATCCGGCTGATCTATCCGGGCGAGACGCTCTGGCGGCCGCCGGTGCTCACGATGAGCGCGCTGGAAGGCGTCGGTCTCGCCGAGTTGTGGGAGACGGTGCTCAAGCACCGCCAGGTGCTCACCGATGCGGGCCAGTTCGAGGCGCGCCGGCGCGACCAGCAGGTGGACTGGACCTGGTCGATGGTGCGGGATGCCGTGCTGGACCGTGTGCTGTCCCATCCGGCAGTAAAGGAAATCCGCGGCGAGGTCGAGCGTCAGGTCAGGTCCGGCGAGCTGACCCCTGCGCTTGCTGCGCAACAGCTTCTGGATGCCGCTGAACTGCGCTGACCTAACGAATGGGTAACGCCTGGTTTATTTGCCAGCCCACCAGGTAAATTCAATACATTGTGGCGTACGTCAATAATCGGGAGCGCAGCGCCGCGCTCCCGCACGGTGTCCAGGGCGCTGCGGATGCGAACTTCGGTTGCAGCCTGCGCGCCTTCGCGCAACTGTTCCCCGGGCGCCGGTTCGGCGGTGGCGCCCTGTCGGTCTGCCTGCACGGCGAGCCCGTCGTCGACGTGTGGACCGGATACTCCGACCGGCGCGGCACCGAGTACTGGACCGCCGACACCGGCGCCATGGTCTTCTCGGTCACCAAAGGCATGGCCTCGACCGTCATACACCGGCTGGCCGACCGCGGGCTGATCGACTACGACAGGCCGGTCGCCGAATACTGGCCGGAGTTCGGCGCCAACGGCAAGGGCGCCATCACGGTGCGCGAGGTGATGCAGCACCGCGCCGGGCTGTCCCACCTCAACGGCTGCACCAAGGCCGAGTTGCTCAGCCACCAGGCGATGGAGCAGCGGGTCGCCGCCGCGCCGGTGAATCGGCTGCTGTACGGCCACCAGGCCTATCACGCGCTGACCTACGGCTGGCTGATGTCCGGGCTGGGGCGCGCCGTCACCGGCAAGGGGATGCGCGACCTGATCCGCGAGGAACTCGCCGAGCCGCTCAACACCGACGGGCTGCACCTGGGCCGGCCGCCGGCCGAGGCGCCCACCCGCGCCGCGCAGATTCTGGCGCCGCAGGGCTCGCTGGCCAACCCGATCTTCAACTTCATCGCGCCGCGGGTCGCGGCGCTGGGCATCTCGGGCATGTTCGGCTCGATGTACTTCCCGGGCATGAAGGCCGTCGTGCAGGGCGACATCCCGTTCCTGGACGCCGAGATCCCAGCCGCCAACGGGGTGGCCACCGCCAGGGGGCTGGCCAAGATGTACGGCGCGATCGCCAACGGTGGCCGCATCGCAGACACCGAATTCCTCTCGCGGGAGCGGGTTGCGGGGCTGACCGGGAAACCGGTGTTCTGGCCGGACCGAAACATCTTCGTGCCGTTGAGTTTTCATCTGGGCTACCACTCGGTGCCGTTCCCACCGGGGTTCCTGCCCGGGTTCGGGCACGCCGGGCTGGCCGGTTCGGTGGGCTGGGCCGACCCGTCGAGCGGACTGTCGTTCGGCTTCGTGCACAACCGGCTGCTCACCAGGATGGTCTTCGACCAGGTCACATTCGCAGGGCTCGGGACGTTGATCCGGCGCGACGCGGCCCGTGCCCGCAGGCGGGGATATCAGACGGTGCCCGAGTTCGGTGCGCCGTACTACCCGGTGCGCAAATCGGTGGCCGGCTAGCCCTCAGTGGTCGACGCTGGTGAACCACTTGGTCTTGTTGCGCCACGACTCCGCCGAGGTGATCGCGAACCCGGCACCGCAGCCGCACGCGAACACCCACACGATCGCAGAGCCGTTGTCCCACGCCTGCAGCTGGGGGATGAAGGCCGTGGCAAGCCGCGCCAGGCAGGCGGCCACCCCCGAAGCGGACGCGACGAGGTAGATGTTGGCGACCTTGCGCGAGCGCGGATCCTGACGCAGTACCAGCAGCGCCCGTGCGCCGTAGCCCAGCAAGTAGATCAGGGTGGCGCAGAGCAGCAGCCAGTACATGTTGAGCCAGAAGTCGGTGGGCACCGTGAAGAAGTCCGGCTTGTAGATCTTGGCGCCGTTGCCGAGCGTGAACGTGACCAGCAGCAGCGGGATGCACAAGGTCGCGGGCAACTCGACGTATTGCTTGAACGACCGCTGCAGGTCATGGTCATCTTGCAGCCGGCCCAGGGTGTTGTAGACCACCGCGGAGGCGGCGACGATATAGAGGTCGTGGCCGAGGTAGTCCTCGAGGTTGTATTTGCCGGTGAGTGCGTGCAGCGCGACGCCGACGGTGTCGGAGGCCCACGGTGACATCAGCACGACGGCACCACCCTGCAAAGCGATGTTGAGGGTTGCCGCAAACTCCCACCGCGATGACCATGTGACGCGCCTAATCCACAGGCTCCACGCGATACAGCAAAGCGTGATCCCGATGAGCGTTGCCAGAGCCATTGATGTCGCCTTCGAGCCGCGGTGTACTCAGCAAAGTATAGGGCTAGAGCGGGGGTGCGTCGCTGCGCGGCTTGAGCTCAGACAGTTTGGGGGGACGCGACGTGCGGATGGTTTTCGTTTCCCGGACAGCGGTGACCGTGAATGCCGGGGACTCCACGTAATTCCAAACTTCTTGCCTGCTCATCAATCCGAATCTGATTTGCAGATCGGGATAACTGAGGCCGAACCTGTCCGAAACCCGCCGCAGCTCTTCGGCGTCCGGATAGTCGGATTCCTTGATACGCCGGTAATACGTGCTGCTCGACGTTCCCAGCGCGTCGTAGATGTCCTTGGCCTCGACATCGCCGTCCAGGAGATAATCGAGCAGGGCTTTTAGCTGTCTGCCGTTCTCGTCGGTACGTGGCACCCTCATACCTTAAACCAATCTTCCTGCCTTGGGCAGTGCCATCCGCAAACTACAAATGGTTGCCTTAATTGACACTGCCGTCACAGTTTTGGGAGGCATCTCCCATATTTGGGACATGTGGGCTATCTTGTTCCCATGGTTGCTCCCTCTGTGGGTACGCCGACGAAAGAGGTTCGGCATCCCCTCGGCGATTTTGCTCTAGCAACGGTCAGGATCGCCGACTACGAGATCGCGAAGATCACAGACCCGAACAGTCCGGTCGGTATGGCCAAACTGTCCACACCTGCCAGCGCCGAGCTGACGGCTGAGTTGGACGGCGCCACCGAATGGCTCGGTCTGCCCTCCGACGAGATCCTGCTGGGAGCGCTGAGCAGGACCATCGCCCGAACCCTCGGCGACGGCCTGGTCGCGGTCGACGTGGCAAACGGGCGCGGCCCGCTTCTCGACGCCGTTCCGCTGACCTGCGCGACTGCCCGGCAGATGAACTCCACCGAGGTGCTGGCTGCGGTGCACCGCGCACTGGCGGCAGGTGCGGAAAGCGACTCGACGGCGCCCTCGGAGGTGTACTTCAACTTCATCGGTGAGGTGCCCGAGGGCACCGAACCCGTCCAGGAGACGCCCTCGGCCCTCGGCCACATGTTGGAGGTCCGGGTGTATCGCACCGCCGGTGACGTGCACGTCGACTGGTGGTACGACATCAACCGGTTCGCCAGCCACACGGTCTCCGAACTCAGCGAGCAGTTCCCGCTGTCCCTCTACGAGATGACCTCGGACGCGCTTCCGCCGTTCTGACCATTAGAATCGGCTCATCGGCGTCGATCCGGCCATCACCGGGGAGCTTTCGGAAGAACAGCTGAACCAGCCAAGTAGAACCGAACGGGTGGGCCCGTGATCGCCCGAAGTTGAGCGGCGCGCATCGTCGGGAAGGCGGGGCGCGCAAGCGGGGTGGTACCGCGGCGCTCGCGCACCGCGCGACGTCGTCCCCGTGCCTTGCGACGAAAGGCACAGGAAACCCGTGACCGCCTATCCGAAGCCGAGCAGCGGAGCGCCGAACTTCCCGGCGCTGGAATCCGACGTGCTTTCCTACTGGGACCGCGACGACACGTTCCGCGCCAGCATCGCCCGCCGCGCCGACGCACCGGAGTACGTGTTCTACGACGGCCCGCCGTTCGCCAACGGCCTGCCGCACTACGGGCACCTGCTCACCGGCTACGTCAAGGACATCGTGCCGCGGTACCGCACCATGCGCGGCTACAAGGTGGAGCGCCGGTTCGGCTGGGACACCCACGGCCTACCCGCCGAACTCGAGGTGCAGCGCCAGCTCGGCATCACCGACAAGGCGCAGATCGAAGAGATGGGCATCGAGAAGTTCAACGACGCCTGCCGGGCCTCGGTGCTCAAGTACACCGACGAATGGCGGGCCTACGTCACCCGCCAGGCCCGCTGGGTGGACTTCGACAACGACTACAAGACCCTCGACATCGGCTTCATGGAGTCGGTGATCTGGGCGTTCAAACAGCTCTGGGACAAGGGCCTTGCCTACGAAGGCAACCGCGTGTTGCCGTACTGCTGGAACGACGAGACGCCGCTGTCCAGCCACGAGTTGCGGATGGACGACGACGTCTACCAGAGCAGGCAGGACCCGGCGATCACCGTGGGCTTTCGGGTCGCCGGCGGGCCGCGCTCCGAGCTTGCGGGCGCGTACCTGCTGATCTGGACCACCACGCCGTGGACGCTGCCGTCCAACCAGGCGGTCGCGGTCAACCCGGACGTCGCCTACGTCCATGTCCGGGGACTCGACGGCAGGCGCTACGTGCTGGCGCAGGCGCGGGTCGCGGCATACGCACGCGAACTCGGCGAGGAGCCCGAGGTGCTGGGCACCGTCGCGGGCCGCGACCTGATCGGTGTGCGCTATCTGCCGCCGTTCCCGTACTTCACCGCCGACGCAGGCAACGCGTTTGCGGTGCTGCCCGCCGACTTCGTCAGCACCGAGGACGGCACCGGCATCGTGCACATGGCACCGGCCTACGGCGAGGACGATATGGCCACCGCCCGGGCCGCGGGCATCGTCGCCGTCACCCCGGTCGATGCCAGGGGGCGTTTTGACGACACCGTGCCGGACTACGCCGGCCAGCACGTCTTCGACGCCAACCCACAGATCATCCGCGACCTGAAGAACCAGGGCGGGCCTGCCGCGGTGAACGGCGCGGTGCTGCTGCGCCACGAGACCTACGACCACTCCTATCCGCACTGCTGGCGGTGCCGCAACCCGCTGATCTACCGGGCGGTGTCGTCGTGGTTCATCAAGGTGACCGAGTTCCGCGACCGCATGGTCGAGCTGAACCAGGACATCACGTGGTATCCCGAGCACGTCAAGGACGGTCAGTTCGGCAAGTGGCTGGCCGGTGCCAGGGACTGGTCGATCTCACGGAACCGCTACTGGGGCACCCCGATTCCGGTGTGGAAGTCCGACGATCCGGCATATCCGCGGATCGACGTCTACGGCAGCCTCGACGAGCTGGAGCGCGATTTCGGGGTGCGCCCCGACAACCTGCACCGGCCCTACATCGACGAGTTGACCCGGCCCAACCCCGACGATCCCACCGGCCGCTCGACCATGCGGCGCATCGAGGATGTGCTCGACGTGTGGTTCGACTCGGGGTCGATGCCGTTCGCGCAGGTGCACTATCCGTTCGAGAACGCCGACTGGTTCACGGGGCGGGGGGCGGAGGAGCCGCACTTCCCGGGCGACTTCATCGTCGAGTACATCGGCCAGACCCGCGGCTGGTTCTACACGCTGCACGTGCTGGCCACCGCGCTGTTCGACAAGCCCGCGTTCAAAACCTGTGTGGCACATGGCATCGTGCTGGGTAACGACGGCCAGAAGATGAGCAAGTCGCTGCGCAACTACCCCGATGTCACCGAGGTGTTCGACCGCGACGGTTCCGACGCGATGCGCTGGTTCCTGATGGCCTCACCGATCTTGCGCGGCGGCAACCTCATCGTCACCGAGCAGGGCATCCGCGAGGGCGTACGCCAGGTGTTGCTGCCGCTGTGGAACGCCTACACGTTCCTGTGCCTGTACGCGCCGAAGAAGGGCACGTGGCGCACCGAGTCCAAGCATGTGCTGGACCGCTACATCCTGGCCAAGCTCGCCGTGCTGCGTGACGATCTCACCGAGGCCCTGGACGGCTGCGACATCTCCGGGGCCTGCGACGAGCTGCGCCAGTTCACCGACGCGCTGACGAATTGGTATGTCCGCCGGTCGCGGTCGCGGTTCTGGGAGGAGGATCCCGAAGCCATCGACACGCTGCACACGGTGCTGGAGGTCACCTCCCGGTTGGCCGCACCGCTGCTGCCGTTGACCACCGAGGTGATCTGGCGCGGCGTGACGGGGGAGCGCTCGGTGCACCTGACCGACTGGCCGCAGGCCGACCTGCTGCCTTCCGACCCCGAACTCGTCGCCACCATGGACCTGGTCCGCGAGGTGGCCTCGGCGGGATCGTCGTTGCGCAAGGCCAAGAAGCTGCGGGTGCGGTTGCCGTTGCCGAAACTGACTGTGGCGGTGGAGAACCCGCAACGGCTGCGGCCCTTCGCCGATCTCATCGCCGACGAGCTCAACGTCAAGGCGGTGGAGTTGAGCGACGACATCGCGGCGTACGGTCGCTTCGAGCTCACCGTCAACGCGAAGGTGGCCGGCCCGCGGCTCGGCAAGGACGTGCAGGCCGCGATCAAGGCGGTCAAGGCGGGCGAGGCCGTCGCCAACCCCGACGGGACGTTGAGCGCCGGGCCGGCGGTGCTGCAACCCGAGGAGTACAGCTCGCGGCTGGTGGCGGCCGACCCCGACTACACCGCGGCGCTGCCCGACGGCGCCGGGCTGGTGGTGCTGGACGCCACGCTGACCCCGGAGTTGGAAGCCGAGGGCTGGGCGCGCGACATGATTCGCGAGTTTCAGGAAGCCCGGCGGCGCGGCGGTCTCGATATCGGCGACCGCATCGAATTGGAGTTGACCGTTCGAGGATTTCCCAGTGGTTGGCGCGAGGACCTGAAGGATCTCATCGCCAATGAGTTGTTGGCGACCCGCTTCACTATCAAGCCCGATCCGAGTCTGCGGCTCCGCGCACAGGATGACTCAGGGCTCGACATGGTCAGCGGTGCCCTAAGTCTCGGCGACGACGAATGGATAACTGGAACTGTGGGCGACGGCTACCCGTTCCGGCTCCGGAGAAGGAACGAGGTCCCGAAGAACTAACTTTGCGCCGAGTGTTGGCTAGATGTACGCGTCTCGCGATTTTGCGTGATTTAACCCCACACTCGGCCCAAGGCCCGCACATCAGCCGCCGGCGACCACCGCGGTGCGCCCGGCGATCGAAACCTCGTCACCGGGATGCAGCTTCCTGCCGCGTCTGCGCTCGACCTCGTCGTTGACGCAAACCAGACCGTTGGCGATGACGGCCTTGGCGTCGGCGCCCGAATCGATCAGCCCGGCGAGCTTGAGGAACTGGCCGAGCCGGATGGTGTCGTCGGTGATCGCCACCTCATCCCTAGCCACCACGCCAGGATGTCACGGCCCAATAGCATCACCAGATGTGGACGGTCGTTGGGTGCTGCACCTCGACATGGACGCGTTCTTCGCGTCGGTCGAGCAGCTGACCCGTCCCACGCTGCGCGGCCGGCCGGTCCTGGTGGGCGGGCTCGGCGGACGCGGCGTCGTCGCGGGGGCGAGCTACGAGTCGCGGGTGTTCGGCGCGCGCTCGGCGATGCCGATGCACCAGGCCCGCCGGCTGGTCGGCGTGTCCGCGGTGGTGTTGCCGCCGCGCGGCGTGGTCTACGGGGTGGCGAGCCGACGCGTGTTCGACACCGTGCGCCGGGTCGTGCCTGTGCTGGAACAGCTTTCGTTCGACGAAGCGTTCGGTGAGCCCGCCGAGCTGGCCGGCGCCACGGGCGACCAGGTGGAGGAGTTCTGCCGGGCGTTGAAGGCCAAGGTGTTCGACGTCACCGGGCTGGTGGCCTCCGTCGGCGCCGGATCGGGAAAGCAGGTCGCCAAGATCGCCTCTGACCTGGCCAAGCCCGACGGTGTGCGGGTGGTGCGCCGCGCAGAGGAACGCGTCGTGCTCGACGGGTTGCCGGTGCGCCGGCTGTGGGGCATCGGGCCGGTCGCCGAGGAGAAGCTGCACCGGCTCGGCATCGAGACCATCGGCTCGTTCGCCGCGCTCAGCGACGCCGAGGCCGCCAACATCCTCGGCGGCACCGTCGGGCCCGCGTTGCACCGGCTCGCCCAGGGCATCGACGAGCGGCCCGTCGCCGAGAACGCGCCCGCCAAACAGCTCAGCGCCGAATCCACCTTTCCCACCGACCTGACCACGCTGGACCAGCTGCGTGAGGCGGTCGCTTCCATCGGCGAACACGCGCACACCCGGCTGGAAAAGGACGGCCGCGGCGCGCGCACCGTGACCGTCAAGCTGCGCAAATCCGACATGAGCATCCTCACCCGTTCGGCGACGCTGCCCTACGCCACCGTCGACGCCGCCACCCTGATCGCCACCGCGCGGCGGCTGCTGCTGGACCCCGTCGAGATCGGACCGATCCGCCTTGTCGGAGTGGGCTTTTCGGGTCTGTCCGAAGTGCGCCAGGAGTCACTGTTCCCCGAACTCGACGTGGTCGCCGAAGAGGTGTCGGGCACCGAGTTGCCGCCGACGCTCACCGACGTCGCGGCGACGCCGCCGGCCTGGCGCATCGGCGACGACGTGACGCACACCGACCACGGACACGGCTGGATCCAGGGCGCCGGGCACGGGGTGATGACGGTGCGCTTCGAGACCCGCGCCACCGGACCAGGCATCGCGCGCACATTTCCCGACGACAGCGCCGACATCACCCGCGCCAACCCGGTCGACAGCCTGGACTGGTCGGACTACCTCGCCGACCTCAGCCGCTACCAGAGCTCGCCGTAGTTGGTGGCCAGGATGAACCCGTGCGCGTTGTAGGTCTCACAGCGCACCACGCCCACGTCTTCGACCGCACACGACGCGCCCCAGTTCTCCAGCCGGTGTCCCACCGGCAGCACGTCGACGTCGCGGGTGAATGTGGCGATGTCGGAGTGGCGGTACTGCGCGGGCGCCCAGCTGTTGACGACGGTCTGGTTGGTGCCCGGCGGCGCGTCGGGCGGTGCGGCGTCGCAGCCCACCGGACCGCCGTTCGGTCCGATTCCGCAGGACAGGCCGTCCGGCGTCTTGAAGAAGACGTAATAGAAGTCGCCGGGGCTGCTGTAGCGGCCTTGTGCCACGGGGTAGTCGCGGATGTCCTTGACGTTGAGGTCGGGCGCCGGCTGGGCGACCGCGACCGGTGCCGCGGCCAGGGCCAGGCCGGCCAGCCCGGCGGCGATGGCGACGCAACGAACAGTCACCGTTCCTCTTTATCAGCCCCAGCGGGCGAAGGTCTGCGCGACGGGCCGATCGGCGGCCAGCGCGGCCATCAGCAGCACCCGGGCCTGCGAGGCCGCCAGCCGCGGCACCACCACCGCGCCCGCGTCGACGAGCGCTGCGCCGGGACCGTAGCTCGCGGTGACCCGGCCGCCGGGAACCCGGGTGGCCACCGCCACCGCGACACCGGCACCGCAGTGCCGACGCACCCCCTCGATCAGCGCCTGCCCGGCGTTGCCTGCGCCGAGCGCCGCCACCACGATTCCGCGGGCTCCTGCGGCCACACACGCATCCAGCGCCACCGCGTCCCCGCCCGGATACGTCGCGATGATGTCGACCCGCGGCGCGCTCTCCGCCGACAGCTCACCGAGAAACGGCCGCTCTTTGGCGGTGTGCAGGGTGACGGCGCCGTCCGCCACCGCCCCGACCGCGCGGCCGTCGAAACACTGCAGATCGCCCGTCGTCACCTTCTGCAGCCCCAGCGGCTGCCAGACGGTACCCGCGAAGCTCACCGCGACACCCAGACCGCGTGCCGCCGGGCTGGCCGCGACGGTCAGCGCGTCACGAAGGTTGGCAGGCCCGTCGGCGTCGGCAGCGTCGGCGCTGCGTTGCGCACCGGTGAGCACCACCGGCACCGCGCCGTCGTAGGTGAGCTCCAGCCACAGCGCCGTCTCCTCCATGGTGTCGGTTCCGTGGGTGATCACGACACCCGCGGCGTCCCCGGGCAGCACCGCGCGGATCCGGTCCCAGTCCGCCGGTGTCAGCTGGGAGCTGTCGACGGCCATCAGGTCGACGACCTCGACGTCCAGACCCGAGGTCAGGTCCGCGCCGCTGCGCGACGGACGCTTGATTCCGTCGTCGCCGGCGCTTGCGGCGATGGTGCCGCCGGTGGTCACGACGAGGAGGCCAGCCATGGGCGGAATTCTTCCGCATAGAAACTTTGGAATGATGGGGGAGTGACTGATGAATCCTCGGGACCGGGCGACGCGGGGGCCCGGCCGGTGACCGACGAGGGTGGGCCCGCCGAACCGCCCGAGGGCGACGCGCCGCAGCCTGCGCCCAGGCGCCGGCTGCGCATGCTGCTCACCGTCGCCGGGGTGGTGCTGGCGGCCGACATCATCACCAAAGTGCTGGCGGTGAGACTTCTCACCCCAGGTCAGCCGGTTTCAATCATCGGCGACACCGTGACCTGGACCTTGGTGCGCAACTCCGGGGCGGCGTTCTCGATGGCCACCGGTTACACGTGGGTGCTGACGTTGATCGCGACCGGCGTGGTGATCGGCATCATCTGGATGGGCCGCCGCCTGGTGTCGCCGTGGTGGGCGGTCGGGCTCGGCATGATCCTCGGCGGCGCGATGGGCAACCTGGTCGACCGGTTCTTCCGCTCGCCGGGGCCGCTGCACGGTCACGTGGTCGACTTCCTGTCGATTGGCTGGTGGCCGGTGTTCAACGTGGCCGACCCCTCGGTGGTCGGCGGGGCGATCCTGCTGGTGGTGCTGTCGCTGTTCGGGTTCGACTTCGACACCGTGGGCCGGCGCACGTCGGCCGACGAAGGCGGCTGATGGTCAGCCGTTCGATGCCGGTCCCCGACGGGCTGGCCGGAATGCGCGTGGACGCCGGGTTGGCGCGGCTGCTCGGTTTGTCGCGCACCGCGGTGGCGGCCATGGCCGAAGAGGGCGGTATCAACCTCGACGGTGCGCGGGCCGGCAAGTCCGACAAGCTGACCGCCGGGGCCTGGCTGGACGTGCAGTTGCCGGAAGCCCCTGAGCCGGTGCAGAATACGCCCGTCGAGATCGACGGCATGTCGATCCTGTACTCGGACGCCGACATCGTCGCCGTCGACAAACCGCCCGGCGTCGCCGCCCACGCCACCGTCGGATGGAGCGGTCCGACGGTGCTGGGCGGGCTGGCCGCAGCGGGGTTTCGCATCAGCACGTCGGGCATCCACGAACGCCAGGGCATCGTGCACCGTCTGGACGTCGGTACCTCGGGCGTCATGGTGGTGGCGCTGTCCGAACGGGCATACACCGTGCTGAAACGCGCGTTCAAACAACGCACCGTCGAAAAGCGTTACCACGCACTGGTACAAGGGCATCCCGACCCGTCGAGCGGCACCATCGACGCGCCGATCGGCCGCCACCGCGGGCACGACTGGAAGTTCGCCGTCACCGAACACGGCAGGCACAGCATCACCCACTACGACACCCTCGAGGCCCACCAGGCCGCGAGCCTGCTCGACATCGAGCTGGAAACCGGGCGCACCCACCAGATCCGCGTGCACTTTGCGGCCCTGCACCATCCGTGCGTCGGCGACCTCACCTACGGCGCGGACCCGACGCTGGCAAAACGCCTTGACCTGAACCGTCAGTGGCTGCACGCCCGGTCGTTGGCCTTCGCGCATCCCGCCGACGGCCGGCGCGTGGAGATCACCAGTCCATACCCTGCCGATCTGCAGCACGCCCTCGACGTGCTGCGCAATCACGAACTGTGACCCAGCCGCGCCGGTCCGGGCTGCTGTTCGGGGTCGGCGCGTATGTCTGGTGGGGGCTGTGCCCGGGGTTCTTCCTGCTGCTGCTGCCGGCGACCGCCACCGAGATCCTCGCGCACCGCTTCGTGTGGAGCGCGGTGTTCCTGCTGGTGATCCTCGCGCTCACCCGCCGGCTCGGTGACCTGCGTCGGCTCAGCGGCCGCGCCTGGCTGCAGTTGCTGGCCGCGGCGGTGTTCATCGCGACGAACTGGGGCACCTACATCTGGGCGGTCACCCACGGGCACGTGGTCGACGCCGCGCTCGGATACTTCATCAACCCGCTGATCAGCGTGGCGTTGGGGGTGGTGATCTTCCGCGAGCGGCTGGGCCGCTGGCAGCTGGTCGCGTTGGCGCTGGCAGTCGTCGCGGTCGCGATCCTGACCGCCGAGGTGGGCGAGCCGCCGTACATCGCGCTGGTGCTGGCCGTGTCGTTCGCGCTGTACGGGCTGATCAAGAAGGTGGTCGACGCCGACCCGCGGGTGAGCGTGACGGTCGAGACGCTGTGGGGGCTGCCGCTCGCGGTCGGCTACCTGGTGTGGTTGCAGGTCGCCGAGCACGCGCACTTCGTCAACCAGGGACCCGATCAGGCGGCGTTGCTGTTGCTGGCCGGGCCGGTGACGGCAATCCCGTTGCTGCTCTTCGCCGCTGCCGCGCAACGCCTGCCGCTGGTGACGCTCGGCGTGCTGTTCTACCTGAACCCGGCCCTTCAGATGGCCTGGGGCGTGGCCGTCGGCGGTGAGCCGATGCCGCCGGCGCGCTGGCTGGGTTTCGGGCTGATCTGGACGGCGCTGCTGGTGTTCAGCGTCGACGCGGTGCGCCGCGCCACAGTCGATCGGCGTGCGCCCACGCCGACCGCCGAGCCAGCTAACCCGTAACCCGCCACAAGATCGTTGCTGTTGACCTTGAATCAGCAATGCCATAGCGTTTGCTCGTGACCTGTCGGAGCCAGCCCGTGTCGGATCGACGCGGGCGTGGTCGGCCGTCCGGGACCGATTCGGCCGAGACGCGCGCGAACATCCTGCGCGCCGCCCGCCACGTGATCAACGAACGTGGCTACGAAGCGGCGACGTTCCAGGCCATCGCCCAGCGCGCCGGGTTCAGTCGCCCGACCATGCACTACTACTTCGACACCAAAGAGCAGATCTACGACGAGTTGGCCGAGCAGGCGCATGCGTACGTCGCCGTTTGCATTGCGGGGGCCAAGCGCGAACGCGGCCTGCTGAAACAACTGGCGGCGTTCGTCGACGCCGCGCGCCGGTCGGACGCGTCGGACGGGTCGGTCACCCGGTTCATCATCGCGTCGCGGCTGGAACTGCACCGAAATCCCTCGCTGCGCGACGGCAGGTCGCCCCTCGCCGACGCGGTGAGCGGGTTCTACCGCTGGATGATCGAGGACGCGGTCCGGTGCGGCGAGATCCCCGACGGCACCGACGCCGGTGCCGTCGCCGACATGCTGTCCGCGATGTGCTGGGGGATGGGCTTCTTCGCCGGCTTCGTACACTCGACCAACGACGCCAATGACATTGCCAAGCAACTACATCGACTCCTCAAAGGTGGATTGCTGGACGGCGCGGCATCGGCGCGTCCGCTCACTGTCGGCGTGGCCCGCAGGTGGGCCGAAACCGACGCGGAATAGGGGTTCGGCAGGCCGTCCAGAGACACGCAGCGCGACACGCCGGGAAGTGTCGGAGCGCGGCCATAGACTGGCCTGCCTATGAGCGGTTCGTATTCGCGGTCCTTCGTCCACCTCCACAACCACACCGAGTACTCGATGCTGGACGGCGCCGCGAAGATCACCCCGATGCTGACCGAGGCGCAGCGGCTGGAGATGCCCGCGGTCGGCATGACCGATCACGGAAACATGTTCGGCGCCAGCGAGTTCTACAACAAGGCGACCGAGGTCGGCATCAAGCCGATCATCGGCGTGGAGGCCTATATCGCGCCGGCGTCGAGGTTCGAGACGAAACGCGTGCTGTGGGGCGATCCGAGCCAGAAGAGCGACGACGTGTCGGGCAGCGGGTCCTACACCCACATGACGATGGTCGCCGAGAACGCGACCGGGCTGCGCAACCTGTTCAAGCTGTCGTCGCTGGCGTCGTTCGAGGGCCAGTTGGGCAAGTGGTCGCGGATGGACGCCGAGATCATCGCCGAACATGCCGAGGGCATCATCGCCACCACCGGGTGCCCGTCCGGGGAGGTGCAGACGCGGCTGCGGCTGGGCCATCAGCGGGAGGCGCTCGAGGCCGCCGCCAAATGGCGGGAGATCTTCGGGCCGGACAATTTCTTCCTCGAGCTGATGGACCACGGCCTGGACATCGAGCGGCGCGTGCGCGAGGGCCTGCTGGAGATCGGGCAAAAGCTCGGTATTCCGCCGCTGGCCACCAACGACTGCCACTACGTGACGCGCGACGCCGCCCAGAACCACGAGGCGCTGTTGTGCATCCAGACCGGAAAGACGCTGTCGGATCCCAACCGGTTCAAGTTCGACGGTGACGGATATTTCCTGAAGTCCGCCGCCGAGATGCGCGCCCTGTGGGATGACCAGATCCCGGGGGCCTGCGATGCCACGCTGCTGATCGCCGAGCGGGTGTCGTCGTACGCCGAGGTATGGGAACAGCGCGACCGGATGCCGACCTTCCCGGTGCCGGAGGGCCACGACCAGGCGTCCTGGCTGCGCCGCGAGGTCGACGCCGGGCTGGCGCGACGCTTCCCGGCCGGTGTGTCGCAGGAGTACGTCGACCGGGCGGCCTACGAAATCGACGTCATCTGCGCCAAGGGCTACCCGTCGTACTTCCTGATCGTGGCCGACCTGATCAACTACGCGCGCTCGGTGGACATCCGCGTCGGGCCGGGCCGCGGTTCGGCGGCCGGGTCGCTGGTCGCTTACGCGTTGCGGATCACCGACATCGACCCGATCGAACACGGGTTGCTGTTCGAGCGGTTCCTCAACCCCGAACGCGCGTCGATGCCCGACATCGACATCGACTTCGACGACCGCCGCCGCGGTGAGATGGTGCGCTACGCCGCCGAGCGGTGGGGCAACGACCGTGTCGCGCAGGTCATCACGTTCGGCACCATCAAGACCAAGGCCGCGCTCAAGGACGCGGCCCGGGTGCACTACGGGCAGCCCGGGTTCGCCATCGCCGACCGGATCACCAAGGCGTTGCCGCCGCCGATCATGGCCAAGGACATCCCGGTCGCCGGCATCACCGACCCCAACCATGAGCGGTACAAGGAGGCCGCCGAGGTCCGCAACCTGATCGACACCGACCCCGACGTGCGCACCATCTACGAAACCGCGCGCGGTCTCGAGGGTTTGGTCCGTAACGCCGGAGTGCACGCCTGCGCGGTGATCATGAGCTCCGAACCGCTGATCGACGCGATCCCGCTGTGGAAACGGCCACAGGACGGCGCCGTCATCACCGGCTGGGACTATCCGTCCTGCGAAGAAATCGGCCTGCTGAAGATGGACTTCCTGGGCCTGCGCAACCTGACGATCATCGGCGACGCGCTGGAGAACATCCGGGCCAACCGCGGTATCGATCTGAACCTGGACACCGTCGCGATGGACGACCCGGCGACCTACGAACTGCTGGGCCGCGGCGACACCTTGGGCGTGTTCCAGCTCGACGGCGGGCCGATGCGCGACCTGCTGCGCCGGATGCAACCCACCGGGTTCGAGGACATCGTCGCGGTGCTGGCGCTGTACCGGCCCGGCCCGATGGGCATGAACGCCCACAACGACTACGCCGACCGCAAGAACGGGCGTCAGGGGATCAAACCGATCCACCCCGAATTGGAGGACGCTCTCCGAGACATTCTTGCCGAGACCTACGGCCTGATCGTCTACCAAGAGCAGATCATGCGCATCGCGCAGAAAGTGGCCGGCTACTCGCTGGCCCGAGCCGACATTCTGCGCAAGGCGATGGGCAAGAAGAAGCGCGAGGTGCTCGACAAGGAGTACGAAGGCTTTTCCGACGGGATGAAGGCCAACGGCTTCTCCGCCGCCGCGATCAAGGCGCTGTGGGACACCGTGCTGCCGTTCGCCGACTACGCGTTCAACAAGTCACACGCCGCCGGCTACGGGCTGGTGTCCTACTGGACCGCCTACCTCAAGGCCAACTATCCGGCCGAGTACATGGCCGGGCTGCTGACGTCGGTGGGCGACGACAAGGACAAGGCGGCCGTCTACCTCTCGGACTGCCGCAGGCTCGGCATCACGGTGCTGCCCCCGGACGTCAACGAGTCCGCGGTGAACTTCGCATCCGTGGGCGAGGACATCCGCTACGGACTGGGCGCGGTGCGCAACGTCGGCGCGAACGTCGTTGCCTCCCTGATCAATACGCGCACCGCCAAGGGCAAGTACATCGACTTCTCCGACTACCTGAACAAGATCGAGATCGCGGCCTGCAACAAGAAGGTCACCGAGTCGCTGATCAAGGCGGGCGCGTTCGACTCGCTGGGGCATCCGCGCAAGGGCTTGTTCCTGGTGCACACCGACGCCGTCGATTCGGTGCTCGGCACCAAGAAGGCCGAGGCGATGGGCCAGTTCGACCTGTTCGGCGGCGCCGACACCGCCACCGACGCGGTCTTCACGATCAAGGTGCCCGACGAGGAGTGGGAGGACAAGCACAAGCTCGCCCTCGAACGCGAGATGCTGGGCCTGTACGTGTCGGGCCACCCGCTCAACGGCATTGCGCACCTGCTGACCGCGCAGGTCGACACGCAGATCCCCGCGATCCTCGACGGTGACGTCGCCAACGACACCCAGGTGCGCGTCGGCGGCATCCTCGCCTCGGTGAACCGGCGGGTGAACAAGAACGGGTTACCGTGGGCCTCAGCGCAATTGGAGGACCTGACCGGCGGCATCGAGGTGTTGTTCTTCCCGCAGACGTACTCCACGTTCGGCGCGGAGATCGCCGATGACGCCGTCGTGCTGGTCGGGGCGAAGGTGGCCATCCGCGACGACCGGATCTCGCTGATCGCCAACGAGTTGGTGGTGCCGGACTTCTCCAACGCCGTGCTGGACCGGCCGCTGGCGGTCAGCCTGCCGACGCGGCAGTGCACCGTCGACAAGGTCAGCGCGCTCAAACAGGTGCTGGCCCGCCACCCGGGCACCTCGCAAGTTCATCTGCGGCTGATCAGCGGCGAGCGCATCACCACGCTGGAACTGGATTCGTCGCTGCGGGTGACGCCGTCGTCGGCGTTGATGGGCGACCTCAAGGCGCTGCTCGGCCCCGGCTGCCTGGGCGGCTGACGCGGCGGTCGGTCAGCGTCGTACGCCGGTCGCGGTTAGGCCGCGGGACTCGCCGAAATTAATCCGGGCGCGAAAACGGGCGAAGCGCCACCCAGGTCACGGTGGCGGCGGCCGCGCCGGCCAGCACCGCGGGGGCGGCGGACGTCGTCGCGAACGCCACGATCGCCAAGATCAGAAAGCCGATGACGATGGACAGCACCTTGTACACCGGCCAGGGGACACCGGCGATGCTGACTTCGTCGTGCACGGTCACGGCTACACGATAGCTCGCAACAAAGATTTCGGCTAGCCGAAACACCGGATCAGGGCGACGGAGTTGCCACCGTTCTAAGGTGGTGACATGCCACTTTCCGGAGATTATGAACCCAGCCCGTGGGACTGGGTGCGCGAACACGCCGACCAGATCTTGGAGTCGGGCAGCACCGAGGGCGCCCAGATGAAGGGCAAGCCGCTCATCCTGCTGACCACCGTGGGGGCGAAGACCGGCAAGATCCGCAAGACGCCGCTGATGAGGGTGGAACACGACGGTGAATACGCGATCGTGGCGTCGCTGGGCGGGGCGCCCAAGCACCCGGTCTGGTATCACAACGTCAAGGCGCATCCCCGGGTGGAGTTGCAGGACGGCGCGGTGACCAGGGACTACGAGGCGCGCGAGGTGTTCGGGGACGACAAGGCGACCTGGTGGGAACGCGCGGTCGCGGCCTGGCCCGACTACGCCGAGTACCAGGAGAAGACCGATCGGGTGATCCCGGTTTTCGTGTTGACCCCGATTAGCTGATAACCGCAGGTTGGTGGCACCATTGTCCGGTGACCGCTGAACTGAGCCAGAGCATCCGCCCTCGTTCTCCGCAGCCGCTTACCGCCGCGGACATCGACGAGGCGGCTCAGCGAATTTCGGGCGTGGTGCTGCGCAGCCCGCTGCAGTTCAGCGAACGGCTCTCGGATGCCACCGGCGCCACGGTCTATCTCAAGCGCGAGGATCTTCAGCCGGTCCGCTCGTACAAGCTGCGCGGCGCCCACAACATGCTGATGCAGTTGTCGCCCGAGGAGACCGCGTCCGGGGTGGTGTGCTCGTCGGCGGGCAACCATGCCCAGGGCTTCGCGATGGCGTGCCGGTCGATGGGTATCCACGGCCGTGTCTACGTGCCCGGCAAGACGCCCAAGCAGAAGCGGGACCGCATCCGCTACCACGGCCGCGAGTTCATCGAGCTGATCGTCGTCGGCAAGACCTACGACGAGGCCGCCGCGGCGGCGCGCGAGGACGTCGCGCGCACCGGCGCCACCCTGGTGCCGCCGTACGACGATCTACGCACGATGGCCGGGCAGGGCACCATCGCCGCCGAGATCCTCGATCAGCTCGACGCCGAACCCGACCTGGTGATCGTCCCCGTCGGCGGCGGCGGCTGTATCGCCGGCATCACCACGTATCTGGCCGAACGGACATCCGGAACGTCGGTGCTGGGCATCGAACCCGCCGGGGCGGCAGCGATGATCGCCGCGCTGGCCGCCGGCGAGCCGGTGACCCTGGAGGACGTCGACCAGTTCGTCGACGGCGCCGCGGTGAACCGCGCGGGCACGTTGACCTACGCGGCGCTGGCCGCCGCCGGCGACATGGTGTCGATCACCACCGTCGACGAGGGCGCGGTGTGCACGGCGATGATCGACCTGTACCAGAACGAGGGCATCATCGCCGAACCTGCCGGCGCGCTGTCGGTCGCCGGGTTGGTGGAGGCCGACATCGAACCGGGATCCACGGTGGTGTGCGTGGTTTCCGGCGGCAACAACGACGTGTCGCGCTACGGGGAGGTGCTCGAACGTTCGCTGGTGCACCTCGGCCTCAAACACTATTTCCTGGTCGACTTTCCCCAGGAGCCCGGCGCGTTGCGCCGCTTTCTCGACAGCGTGCTCGGGCCGGGTGACGACATCACCCTGTTCGAGTACGTCAAGCGCAACAACCGCGAGACCGGTGAGGCGCTGGTGGGCGTCGAGCTCAGTTCGGCCGCGGACCTCGAGGGGCTGATGGAGCGGATGCGGGCCTCCGACATGCACGTCGAGGTGCTCGAGCCCGGTTCGCCGGCATACCGATTCCTGCTCTAGGCGAGTTCAGGCGGGGCTGACGACGGTAAGGCCGGCGGTCGTCGCGGCCGCGGCCAGCCGACTGTCGTAGGTCACCAGCGCCCGGAGATCGGGTGCGATCAGCGCAGCCGCGAGATGAATCGCATCGAGGGTACGCAGTTCGGGAGGCCGCAACTCCGCCGCGGCGTCGAGCAGGGCGATGGTGATGTCGGCGAAATGGAGCCTGGTGAGCAGCAGCTTGGCTTGCCGGGCGATGTCGGCGTTTCGCAGCCGGGCAGCGGCCCGCGTCAACTCGGTACGGGTTATCGCGGCGGTGAACTTGGTATCGTCGCCCGCTTCCGCAAGGTAGCCACGCAGCGCACCAGATTCGGATTCGGCGGTTAGCAGTTTCAGGAGCGCTGACGTGTCGATGTACAGCTGCACTAGTAGCGCTCGTCTTCGCGCATCTGCAGCAGCACCTCGGATAGGTCGACCCGGTAATCGATCGGATCGATGTCTTCGAGGCGGCCTAGCGACTCGGCCGCGATGATGTCACCGCGGGCGATCATCTCCTCCCACGTGTCCGGTCGAGCCGGAACGATGCGGGCGACCAAGCGGCCTCGCTGGGTGACCTCGAGCGTCTCCCCGCGCGCCACCCGAGCGATATAGCGGCTGGCGTGCTGTCGTAGCTCCCGGAGTCCGATACGCTCCATGTAGCACACGGTAGCACCTAACTTGCAACCTCCATGGTGGCTTCTACGAGCACCAGCGACTCGTCGTTCGCGCGGAAGATCGGTTCGAGCGGCACCCCGTACTCACCTGCGGTGTCGGTCAACAGCGACGCCCACTGCCGGTCCAGGTGTGAAATCGGCCCGGCGCCCGGACGCGTCAACAGCAGCGCCACCGTGGTGCCCTGCGGGAAGTCGGCCAGCACGTCGCAAACCCCTGACATCACCAACGCGGCGAGTTGGGCGTTGGCCCGCGAACCCAGCGGAACCTGGCTGTACGCCTTGATCATGCACCGGTCCGGTCCGACGAAACCGATCCACAGCAGCCGCTGGCCGAACCCGAGCGGGCCCATCAGAGCGCGCCATCGTTGGCGCATGTCGGCGGTCGAACCGATCGGGTCGGTGGCGGTTTCGATGGGCGGTGGTGAGTAGCAGTCGGTCATACTGCAGAGCATCACCTGCGATCGGCGTTTGGGGGTAGTCAGTTATCCACAGGCCGCTGTGCTGTGGACAGTGACTTGACAATCGCGAACGAATGGCCAGGCACCCGTGTGGTGTCCGCGCCGACCGCCGGCTCGTCCCACGCCAGCACCACGTCCCCGGTGACCGGGATGTCGACCGCGTCGACGCCGAGATTGCACGCGACCGCGAACGGGCCGCGGTGCATCACGAACCAGCCCCGCGCCTCGTCGTAGTCGATGCGCAGGTCCTCCAGCCACGGATCGGTGAACTCGGAGTGCTTGTCCCGCAATGCGATCAGCTGCTGATAGAGCCGGCGCAGCCGGCCGTGCTCACCGTCGTCGACCTCGTCCCACTTGAGTTTGGACCGCAGAAACGTCTCGGGGTCCTGCGGATCGGGGATCGCGTCGGCGTCCCAGCCGTGTTCGGCGAACTCGCGTTTGCGGCCTTCGGCGGTGGCCCTGGCCAGTTCCGGCTCCGGATGCGAGCTGAAGAACTGGAACGGTGACGACGAACCCCATTCCTCGCCCATGAACATCATTGCCGTGTACGGGGAGCCGAGCACCAGCGCCGCCTTTACCGCCAGCTGGCCGGACGTCAGGTTCTGCGACGGCCGGTCACCGACCGCGCGGTTGCCCACCTGGTCGTGGGTCACCGTGTAGGCCAGCAGCCGGGTCGCGGGGATCGTCGAAATGTCCAGCGGCCTGCCGTGGCGACGGTGCCGGAACGACGAGTACGTGCCGGCGTGAAAGTAGCCGTTCTTCAGGGTGGTGGCCAACGTCTGCAGGGAGCCGAAGTCGCCGTAGTAGCCCTGGCGTTCGCCCGACACCGCGGCGTGGATGGCGTGGTGGATGTCGTCGTCCCACTGCGCCGCCATCCCGTAGCCGCCGCGGTCACGTGGTGTGATCAGCCGCGGGTCGTTCAGGTCGCTCTCGGCGATCAGCGACAGCGGTCGGCCCAGTTCTTCTGCCAGCGCATCGGTTTCGGCGGACAGCTCCTCGAGGATGTGGATGGCGGTGGTGTCGACGAGCGCGTGCACGGCGTCCAGGCGCAGCCCGTCGGCGTGGAAGTCACGCATCCACCGCAGCGCGCAGTCGAGGATGTAGCGGCGCACCTCGTCGGCGTCGGGGCCGGAGATGTTGACCGACTCACCCCACGGGTTGCTGCCCAACGACAGATAGGGGCCGAACCGCGGCAGGTAGTTACCGGACGGTCCGAGGTGGTTGAAGACCGCGTCGATCAGCACCCCGAGGCCGCGCGCATGGCAGGCGTCGATCAGCCGGACCAACCCGTCGGGCCCGCCGTAGGGTTCGTGCACCGCGTACCACAGCACACCGTCGTAGCCCCACCCGTGCGTCCCGCCGAACGCGTTCACGGGCATCAACTCGACGAAGTCCACGCCCAGATCGACCAGATAGTCCAGCTTCTCGACCGCGGCGTCGAACGTGCCCTGCGGGGTGAAGGTGCCCACGTGCAGTTCGTAGATCACCTGGCCCTCGATCGAGCGGCCCGTCCAGCCGCCGTCGGTCCACGCATCCGGAGCCGGCGTCCACAGCTGGGAGCGCTCGTGCACCCCGTCGGGCTGGCGCGGGGAGCGCGGATCGGGCAGCACGGTGTCGTCGTCGTCGAGTACGAACCCGTAACGGGCGTCGGGTCTGGCGGTCACCTCGGCGCGCCACCAACCGTCGTCGGCGCGGTCCATGTCGTGGCGTGTGCCGTCGACGTCGAGGCGGACCCGCTGCGGCACCGGCGCCCACACTGCGAACTGCGTCATCCCACTCAGCGTACGGATGCAAACGGAACCACTGCTCAGCCCGAGCGCCGCCGGCCGGTAGTTGCGATCGCGCGGATTCGAAACCTCGACGGTCGGCCGCTGCCGCTGCAGGCTGGCCATCTCACCGCCGCGCTGAACCGAAGGAGTTGGCCAACCGTGACGTTTTCGGCCATCTCGAGGCCGGGCTCGGGATACCGCGCGCGTTGGCGTCCGCCACACTCGTCGCACGTCGCCACCGCCGCGCTCGGCGCCCTCAGCATCGTCGTCGTCCTGACCCTCTGGGACGCCCTGGTCCGATTCGAAATCTTCTCACCGGCCCTGCTGCCGTCCCCGGCAGACGTGGTCGGTGCCGCGCACACCATGCTCGTGGAAGGCACGCTGCTCGCCGATGCGACGGCCAGCTTTCGGCGCGCACTGAGCGGTTTTCTGCTCGGCTCGGCGATCGGCGTGGTGGCAGGTGCGCTGACCGGCCGCAGCCGCCTGGCGCGCGGTGTCCTCGAACCGCTCATCCAGTTGGTGCGCCCGATCCCGGCGATCGCCCTGGTGCCGTTGGCGATCCTGTGGTTCGGCATCGGCGAGGAGTCGAAACTGTTCCTCACCAGCCTCGGCGTGTTCTTCCCGGTGTGGATCAACACCCACGTCGGGATGTCCTGCACCCGCGCGGACTACCTACGGGTGGCGTCCAGCGTCGGCGCCGGCCATCTGCAGGTGTTCGGCTCGGTGGTGCTGCCGTCGGCGTTGCCGTTCGTGCTCACCGGGTTGCGCCAGGGCATCGCCATGTCTTTGATCCTCATCGTCGCGTCAGAACAGGCCGGGGTCACCGAGGGCCTCGGCTTCCGGCTCGACCAGGCACGGCTGTTCAGCCAGCCCGACCGGCTGTTCGCCTGTCTGGCCGCGCTCGGCATCGTCGGCGCCCTGGCCGACCAACTCTTCCATCGTGCCACCAGAGGCCTCGTCACCTGGGCAAGGGAGCAAGTGTGACCGCGGCTGGAATCCAATTCCACAGTGTGACAGTCGATTACGGCACCGGCCCGGTGCTGGAGAAACTCAACCTGGACGTGCCCGCCGGATCGTTCGTCGCGCTGCTGGGCCCGTCGGGCTGCGGAAAGTCGACGCTGTTGAACTGTGTGGCGGGTTTCGTCCGTCCGGTGCGTGGCCGGGTGGCGTTCAACGGCGCGACGATCACCGGCCCGAGCCGTGAACGCGGCGTGGTGTTTCAGCGCGACGTGCTGTTCCCGTGGTCATCTGTCGGCGGGAACATCGGCTTTGCGCTGCGCGCGGCGGGCGTGCCACGCAGGGAACGCGGGCCCAGGACCCGCGCCCTGCTCGACGCGGTCGGTCTGGCTCCCGATGTGGCACCCAAACAGCCGCACGAGTTGTCGGGCGGGATGCGGCAAAGGGTCGGCATCGCACGGGCTTTGGCGAACAGCCCACAGGTGCTGCTGATGGACGAGCCGTTCGGCGCGCTGGACGCGCAGACCCGAGAGCAGATGCAGGACCTCGTCGTGGACCTGTGGCAGGGGACCGGTACGACGGTGCTGTTCGTGACCCACGACGTCGAGGAATCGATTCGCATCGCATCATCGGTGGTGGTGCTCGCCCGTGACGGCTCGATCGCCGAGCACATCACCAACTCGCTGCCGAGGCCGCGCCCGGCCAGCAATCTCGGCGAATTCCCCGCGTACGCGCCGCTGCGCAGGCATCTCCACGAGTCACTTCGACCCGAAATCCACACCCCAGAAACAACACCGGGAGCCCGAGTATGAGATCAGTCCGACGCATCGCAGTGGCGATCACCATCGCCGTCCTGGCTTCGACGGCCGTGCTGAGCGGCTGCACGCCGGGCCGCAGCGGGAACAACCCCGCGCTGACGGTCGGCTGGGTGGTCGACCCGTGCTGGGCGCAGGTGCCGGTCGCGCGGGACCTGGGATACTTCACCGACGCCGGCGTCGACGTCGAGATCATCCCGTTTCCCACCGGGGCGGCCGCGCTCGAAGCGCTCGCCGGCGGCGCGGTCGACGTCGCGACCGGCAGTGACGTGCCGGCGTCGGCGGCCGCGATCAAGAACCCCGACCTGCGTATCATCGCCGACGGATCACGCTGGGACGCCGGACGTTTCGTCGCCCGAGGCTCAGCGGGCATCGGCTCGATTGCCGACCTGGCCGGCAGGCAGATCGCGGTACCACTGGGCAGCAGCGCCCATTTCTTCGCCACCAAGTTCCTCTCCGAGGCGGGGGTGACCGCGGAACTGGTGCAGACCGGCCCGGCCGAGATCGTGACCGCGATCAGCAACCGAAGCGTGGACGCGATCGCGGTGTTTCAACCGCCGCTCGCCAAGGCCGTCGCTGCGCTCGGCGATGACGCCGTCGAACTGCAGGGCCCCGACAAGTACAACCAGCACAGCCTGTATCTGGCGACCCGCAACGCCGTGGAAACCAAACCCGCCGAGCTGACCGCGTTCCTGGCGGCGGTGCGTCGCGCCGATCGCCCGCTCGGCGACGCCGACCAGTCCGCGCTGAGCGCGGTGGCCGCCGCGACCGGTCTCGACGACGACCTGATCACCCGCGTCGCAGACGAATTCGTGTTCCGGACCGAGATCGGACCCGACCTTGCCGGTGACCTCGCGGATCGGGCACGGTGGGCGCAGGGGATCGGGCGGGTGCCGGCCGACGCGGTGATCCCGGACTACCAGACCCTGATCGTGCCGGGCTTCCTCACCGCCACCGGCGATGAGTGACGTTCACCTCATCGGCCTCGGCGGGATCGTGGTCACCACCGGAACGGACTCCATCGAGGAGGTCTCCGCGTGGCTCGCCTACCGCGAACGCTGGCCGGTGCCGATCGCCGTCACCGGTGCCATGGTGGTAGGGGAGCGGCCCGACAGCGATATACGGCTATCCGGGCATGACCGGATCGGCTGCTAGCGGGTCAGCAGCGCCACCGGCAGGTCGGCGAACAACTCGGCGGCCAGCACCCGGCCGGAGTGGCTGATCCCGGAGAGCCGGTCCGTCCAGGTGCCTGCCGGCAACGCCAGTGACGTGTCAGCCCAACCGGTTTCCGACAGCCGCACCGTGTGGCGGGTCACCGCGGTCAGCACGTCGGTGCCGCGCAGGAATGCCACCAGATGGTCGGCGCCGGGCCCATCGGCCAGTATCGGCGTGTACCCGCCCCCAGAAAAGCTGGCCGGCCGGTCCCGGCGCACTTTCAACGCCGCGGAAACGACCCGCAGTTTCGGATGCCGGTTGGCGCTGAGCGCATCTCGGCGCACCGCGTAGTCGACCGGCCTGCGGTTGTCGGGATCGACCAGGCTGTCCTCCCACAGTTCGGTGCCCTGGTACACATCGGGTATGCCGGGAACGGTGAGGCCCAGTAGCTTCTGCCCCAGCGCGTCGCTGCGGGCGTGCAGATCGAGACGGGCCACCAGCGACGTCATCTCGGCGGCGACCTGGCCGTCGAACACGGTGTCGAGCCACGCGTGCACCCGCGCCTCGAAGTCGGCGTCCGGGTCGTTCCAGGTGGTGTGCGCGCCGGCTTCACGGATCGCCTTCTCGGCGTAGGCGTTGACCCGCTGGCGTAGGCCGTCGGTGAGCTGACCGTCGGCGGGCCACACGCCGAAAATGCTCTGCCACAAGAAAAGACCCGTTGCCGCATCCGGCGGCGGCGCGGCCAACGTCCACTTGCCGACCAGTTCGGCCCACAGCGACGGCACTTGGGACAGCACGCCGATACGCGCGCGCACATCCTCGCCCCGCTTGGTGTCGTGGGTCGTCAACCCGACCATGGCGCCCGGCCACATCCGGGCCCGCACCGCGGCCCGCTGGTGGAACTCCGCGACGCCGACCCCGAAGTGGTGCGGTTCGGAGCCGACCTCGTTGAGCGAGACCAGACGCGCGTCACGGTAGAACAGACAGTCCTCCATCGACTTCGCGGTCGCCGCGCCGCACAGTTGCTGTAGTCGCACCTCGGCCTCGGTGCGCACGGCCAGCGCAGCCGCGATGAGCGCCAGCGGGGCCGCGAGATCGGGTTCGGCGGCGGCGGTTTCGGCGAACGCGGTGGGCAGCACGCCCGACAGCGACCGGTAATCGGAGCGGTACACCCCGATGCGGCTGAGCAGCGCCGCGATCGCCGCGGGCAGGTCGTCGTGGTCGGTGCCGGCGGCGGCCACGATAGTGCGGCGCAACCGGGCCAGCTCACTGCCCAGCGTCTCGGTGACGGCTCGGGCCTTCAGGGTCCGCGCGAGATCCGGCATCGAGCTGTAGGGCACGCCGGTGGAGTCGAACAGGTCGGTCAGCGCCTGCTGCCCACCGGCGTCGATGAACACGCCACCGATTTCACGCATCGCGTCGTAGCCGGTGGTGCCCGCGACCGGCAGCGTCGGCTCCAGCGGCTCGTCGGCGGCCAGGATCTTCTCGACGACGATCCACGCATCCGGGCCGGTGATGTCACGCAACCAGCTCAGGTAACCCGCAGGGTCCGACAACCCGTCGGGATGGTCGACGCGGACCCCGTCGACCAGACCCTCGGCGAACCAGCGTTTCACCTCGACGTGGGTGGCGTCGAACACCGCGCGGTCCTCCTGACGCAGACCGGCCAGCGAGGTGATCGAGAAGAAGCGGCGGTAGCCGCAGATACCGTGTCGCCAGCCGATGAGCCGGTAGTGCTGCCGCTCATGGACCTCGGTACCGGTGCCGTCATCGGTGCCCGGAGCGACCGGGTAGACCAGATCGCCGAGCCGCAGCACATCGCCGTCGACGACCAGGTCGGCGACGTCATCGTCGGAGCCCAGCACCGGCAGCAGAATTCGCCCATCGCCCAGTTCCCAGTCGATGTCAAAGTACGTGCTGTACGCCGAATCCCGGCCGTATTTGAGCACGTCCCACCACCACGGGTTCTGCTCGGGCCGCTCGACGCCGACGTGGTTGGGCACAATGTCCACAACCAGCCCCATCCCGCGGGCCCGTGCGGCCTGCGACAGTTGCGCCAAGCCCTGCGGTCCGCCCAACTCCGCGGACACCGTCGTGGGGTCGGTGACGTCGTAACCATGCGTCGATCCGTGTCCAGCTGTCAGGATCGGTGACAGGTACAGGTGCGAAACACCAAGCGCATCAAGGTAATCCAGTTGCGCTTCGGCGTCGGCGAAAGTGAAACAGTCGCCGCGCAGCTGCAGCCGATACGTCGAGAGCACCCGAGAAGCCATACGCTAGGCGGTCTTACGCATCACCAGCAGGGACCGCGCCTGCAGGGAGATCTTCTCGCCGGCCGGGACGACCAGATCGCTGGCGCCGGTGGGATGTGCGGTGTCCAGCGTCGCGGTCCACTGAGCGGCGTAGTCACCCGTGGGCGTGACGAAGTCCTGCGGTTGGTCGTGGGCGTTGAAACACAACAGGAACGAGTCGTCGATGACGCGTTGACCGCGCACATCCGGCGTCGGGATCGCATCGCCGTTGAGGAACACCGCAACGCACTTGCCCAAGCCGTGCTCCCAGTCCTCGGGCGTCATCTCCTCGCCTGCCGGCGTCAGCCACGCGATGTCACGGACCTGATCACCGGTGCGGATCGGCTTGCCCTCGAAGAACCGCCGCCTGCGGAACACCGGATGATCGGTGCGCAACTGCACCACCTTGCGGGTGAACTCCAGCAGGTCGGCGTTCTTCTCGCACAACGACCAGTCCATCCAGGACAGTTCGGAGTCCTGGCAGTAGACGTTGTTGTTGCCCCGTTGGCTGCGGCCGA
Source organism: Mycolicibacterium holsaticum DSM 44478 = JCM 12374 (assembly GCF_019645835.1). Classification (NCBI taxonomy): domain Bacteria; kingdom Bacillati; phylum Actinomycetota; class Actinomycetes; order Mycobacteriales; family Mycobacteriaceae; genus Mycobacterium; species Mycolicibacterium holsaticum. The sequence goes on along the minus strand of NZ_CP080998.1, from coordinate 2,880,592 downwards.
TCTCGTCGCCGTGCGAGATCATCGGCGTGCCCTGCGACACCATCAGCGTGCCCATGATGTTGCGCATCTGCTTGGCCCGCAGCGTCAGAATGTCGGGGTCGGCGGTCGGGCCCTCCACACCGCAGTTCCACGACCGGTTGTGGCTTTCGCCGTCGCGGTTGTCCTCGCCGTTGGCCTCGTTGTGTTTTTCGTTGTAGGACACCAGGTCGGCCAGCGTGAAGCCGTCGTGGCAGGTGACGAAGTTGATGCTGGCACTGGGCCGCCGGCCGGTCTCCTCGTAGAGGTCCGAGGATCCGGTCAGCCGCGAGGCGAACTCGCCGAGGGTCGCGGGCTCGCCCCGCCAGTAATCACGCACAGTGTCGCGGTACTTCCCGTTCCACTCGGTCCACAAACCTGGGAAGTTGCCGACCTGGTAGCCGCCCTCGCCGACATCCCACGGTTCGGCGATCAGCTTGACCTGGCTGACCACCGGATCCTGTTGCACCAGATCGAAAAACGCGCTCAGCCGGTCGACGTCGTAGAACTCCCGCGCCAGGCTGGCCGCCAGGTCGAACCGGAATCCGTCGACGTGCATCTCCAGCACCCAGTAGCGCAACGAGTCCATGATCAGCTGCAGCGTGTGCGGGTTGCGGGCGTTGAGGCTGTTGCCGGTGCCGGTGAAGTCCTTGTAGAACCTCAGGTCGTCGTCGACGAGACGGTAGTAGGCGGCGTTGTCGATGCCCCGGAAGTTCAGCGTGGGTCCCAGGTGGTTGCCCTCGGCGGTGTGGTTGTAGACCACATCGAGGATCACCTCGATCCCGGCTTCGTGGAATGCCCGCACCATGGCCTTGAACTCGGCGACCGCCCCGCCGGCGTGCTTGGTCGCCGCGTACTGGTAGTGCGGGGCGAAGAAGCCGAAAGTGTTGTAACCCCAGTAGTTTCGCAGACCCAGATCGATCAGCCGGTGGTCGTGCAGGAACTGGTGCACCGGCATCAACTCGATCGCGGTGACGTTCAGCGCCCGCAGGTGCTCGATGATCACCGGATGCGCCAGCCCGGCGTAGGTGCCGCGCAGTTCCTCGGGAACGCCGGGATGGGTCTGCGTCATGCCCTTGACGTGCGCCTCGTAGATCACCGTCTCGTGGTACGGGGTGCGCGGCGCGCGGTCCGACGCCCAGTCGAAGTACGGGTTGATCACCACGCTGGTCATGGTGTGGCCCAGCGAGTCGACCATCGGCGGGGTGCCCCCGGACGCGGGGTCCTCGGCGTTCAGGTCATAGGAATACAGCGCCTGGGAGAAGGTGAAATCGCCGTGGAAGGACTTGCCGTACGGGTCCAGCAGCAGCTTGCTGGGGTCGCAGCGGTGCCCGGCCGCGGGATCCCACGGCCCGTGCACGCGGTAACCGTAGCGCTGCCCGGGCGCGACAGTGGGCAGATAGCAGTGCCACACATAACCGTCGACCTCGTCGAGGTCGATCCGCTGTTCGGTGCCGTCCTTGGCGATCAGGCACAATTCGACCTTCTCGGCGACCTCGGAGAACAGCGAGAAGTTCGTGCCCGCACCGTCGTACGTGGCGCCCAACGGGTACGGCGCACCGGGCCAGACGGTGGATACCGGTGCGTGCGGCGATGACATCAATCAACCCACCAGCCGGTGGCGGTGGCGAGCTGGCGTCCCAGTTCGGCGGTCATCGTGCGCATGTAGGTCGTCGAGATGTGGTGGGCGTCGTGATAGACCAACACGTTTCCTTCCACCACGCGGCAGATGTCCTTGCGGCACACCGCATCGCTCATGTCGAGCGGTCGCAGGTTCGGGAACCGCGTGAGGTAGTTGAGCGTGGGGTTACGGGAGCTGAGCACATCGGAGCGTTTGACGCCGCACGATACCGCGGTGCCGCCGTTGGCGAGGCAGTCGGCGGCCAAATACGGTTTGCCGTTGCGCACCAGCCACGGGGTGTCGCGCATGGCCAGCACCGGAATGCCGTTGTCGGCGAACTCCTGCCAGATCCCGAGATAGAAGCTCGGCATCACATCACCCGGTTTGATGTTCCACGGCCGGGTGGACGTGGTGAAGACGTAGTCGGGACGGTCGGCGATGAGTTGGGGCATCACCTTCTCGTTCCACTGCCGGCACTTGGGGTACGGCCGGTTGTCGCCCATCACCCGCGGCATCTTCTCGGTGCTCAACGGGCAACCCATCTTCAGATAAGTGACGACCTTGAAGTGGTGTAGCCGGCCGAGCAGATCCAGCGCGGTGATCCAGTGCTCGGCGTGCGAACCGCCCGCCAGCGCGATGGTGCGGGTGGCGTCCTTGTCGCCGTAGGTGCAGTTGATGATGTCGACGTTGTCGAAGTCGCTGATGCAGCGGTCGCCGGTGCTCTGCGGGATGTCGTTCTTGGCCTCCAGCACCGTCGGGCGCATCGGCAGTTTGGGCACCCGGACCTTGTCGACCAGCGCGCGGGCGCCGGGGTAGTCGCGCGAGGAAAGCCCGGCCAGTTCCTTGCCGCTCGCGCGTTCGACGACGATGTGCTCACGCCAGGTGAACGAGGTCGCCGTCAGCGCGACCCCCAACAGAGCGACCACCGAGCCCAGCACCATCGTCGGCCTGCGCAGCCGGATCCGCAGCGGCACCACCGGCGCCGTCGAGGACGGGGACCGGTAGCGCAGCGGGTTCTCCACGTACTTGGTGGTGAGCCAGGCCAGCACGCCGGAGACCAGCAGCACCCCCGCACCCTCGAGGAAGCCTGCGCTGCTGTGCCCGGTGTAGGCCAGCCAGAAGATCAGCAGCGGCCAGTGCCACAGGTACAGCGAGTACGCCATCGCCCCCAGCGACACGAACGGTGCGCTTGCCAGCAACCGGTTGGGCGCGGGCATGCGCCCGGCGGTGTGCGGATCGGCGACCCGGTTGGCCGCCGACAAGATGAGCAGGATCGTCGCGCCCACCGGCACCAGCGCCAACGGCCCGGGAAACTCGTGCACCCCGTCGATCAGCGCGCCGCAGGACAGGATCGCGCCGAGGGCGACCACGGCCACCGCCGTGCGCAGCCACATCGGCCAGCGCACGTAGGGCACCAGCGCGCCGATCAGCGCCCCCAGCAACAACTCCCACGCCCGCGCGAAGCTGTTGTAGTAGGCCGCGGACTGGTCGGTGTTGTGGGCGAAGATCGCGTAGACGAACGACGCGACGGTCAGCGCGGTCAGCAGCGCGACGAACGCGACGCGCATGTGTTTGCCAAGGACGCGCCGGAACAGGTACGCGAACCCGAAGATCAGGATGAGGAACGCGATGTAGAACTGGCCCTGCACCGACATCGACCAGATGTGCTGCAGCGGGCTGACGGCCTCCCCGGCGCGCAGATAGTCCGCCGCCGTGTTGGCCAACTCCCAGTTCTGGTAGTAACCCAAGCTGGCCAGGCTCTGGGACGCGAACGCCTCCCAGCGGGTTTCGGGCTGGATGAGGATCGTCAGCACCGCCGACGCCGCGAGCACCACCACCAGCGCGGGCAACAACCGTCGCACCAGCCGGGTGACCTCGGGAACCGGCCACAGGGACGCCCCGGGCGTCATCGCCGTGCGCAGCAGCCGCCCGCCGAAGAAGAACCCCGACAGCGCCAGGAAGACGTCCACACCGCCGGACACCCGGCCGAACCACACGTGAAACAGCGCGACCAGTGCGATCGCGATGCCGCGCAGGCCGTCGAGGTCGTGGCGATAGAAACCCGACGCACGTGCGCTCGGCTGCGCCGTGGTGGCGCGCGGGAACTGTCCCGGGCCGGTGGCGGGCGCCGGCCGGGGAGGGGCGAGGGTCATCATGGTCGACCGATAATCTACCGAAGGTGCCGAAAATGACGCCTGCCGAGATCAGCGCGATCGACGCCGCGCACGTCTGGCATCCCTACAGCACGATCGGGGCGGGCGCGCAGCCGCCGATCGTCGCTCTCGGCGCGCACGGCGCCTGGCTGACGCTGCACCACCGCGGCCGCGACGTCGAGGTTCTCGACGCGATGGCGTCGTGGTGGACCGCCGTCCACGGGCACGCCCACCCGGTGTTAGACGCGGCGATCACCACCCAGCTGGCCACGATGAACCACGTCATGTTCGGCGGGCTGACCCACGAACCCGCCGCGCGACTCGCCCAGCTGCTGGTCGAGCTCACCCCCGACGGGCTGGACACCGTGTTCTTCAGCGACTCCGGTTCGGTGTCGGTGGAGGTGGCGGCGAAGATGGCGCTGCAGTACTGGCGCAGCCTCGGTCGACCGGCCAAGCACCGGCTGATGACGTGGCGTGGCGGATATCACGGCGACACGTTCACGCCGATGAGCGTGTGCGACCCCGACGGCGGCATGCACGAGCTGTGGACCGACGTGCTTACCGCGCAGGTGTTCGCCCCGCAGGTGCCGTCCGGCTACGACCCCGCCTACAGCGAGGTGTTCGAGAAACAGCTGGACGGGCACGCCGACGAACTGGCCGCGGTGATCGTGGAACCCGTCGTGCAGGGCGCGGGCGGGATGCGTTTCCACGATCCGCGCTATCTGAGCGACCTTCACGAGATATGCCGTCGCCACGACGTGCTGTTGATCTTCGACGAGATCGCCACCGGGTTCGGGCGCACCGGCGAGCTGTTCGCCGCCGACCACGCCGGCGTCACCCCGGACATCATGTGCGTCGGCAAGGCGCTGACTGGCGGCTACATCACGCTGGCCGCCACCCTGTGCAGCCGCGAGATCGCTTCGACGATCAGCAATTCCGAAGCCGGCGCGCTGATGCACGGCCCGACGTTCATGGCCAACGCGCTGGCGTGCGCGGTCGGGGTGGCATCCGTCGAACTGCTGCTCAGCACCGACTGGCGGGCGCAGGTGGCCGCCATCGAGGACGGGCTGCGAGCGGGGCTGGCGCCTGCTGTGGGGCTGCCCGGGGTCGCCGACGTGCGGGTGCTGGGGGCGATCGGCGTCATCGAGATGTCCGACCCGGTGGATCTGGCGCTGGCCACCCCCGTCGCGATCGAACACGGCGTCTGGCTGCGCCCGTTCCGCAACCTCATCTACGTCATGCCGCCCTACATCTGCACCCCCGACGAGGTCGCGCAGATCTGCTCGGCGATGATCGCCGTCGCCCGTGCACTAACCTGAACGGTGTTCAATTGTCCGGCTCGCCGTAAGGGGCATCGGTGACACGCGCTGGTCTTTCGCCACTGGCCTGGCTCGACGACGTCGAGCAGCGGCGTCGCGAGGCGGGGCTGCGGCGGTCGCTGCGCACCCGCCCGCCCGTCGGCGCCGGGGTCGACCTGGCCTCCAACGACTACCTGGGGCTGTCGCATCATCCCGAGGTCATCGACGGCGGGGTGGCCGCCCTGCGCACCTGGGGCGCCGGCTCCACGGGCTCGCGGCTGGTCACCGGCAACACCGAGCTGCACGAGGGCTTCGAGAAGGATCTGGCCGAGTTCGTCGGCGCGGAATCGGCGCTGGTGTTCTCCTCGGGCTACACCGCCAACATGGGCGCGGTGGTCGCGCTGTCCGGGCCGGGCTCGCTGTTGGTGTCCGATGCGCTGACGCACGCGTCGCTGGTCGACGCCTGCCGACTGTCACGGGCCAGCGTGGTGGTGACCCCGCACCGTGACGTGGCCGCGGTGGAAGCGGCGCTGGCCGGCCGCGACGAGGAACGCGCGGTCGTGGTCACCGACTCGGTGTTCTCCGCCGACGGGGCGCTCGCCCCGCTGCGCGCGCTGCACGACGTCTGCGCCAGGCACGCGGCGCTGCTCATCGTGGACGAGGCGCACGGGTTGGGGGTGCGCGGCACCGGCGGGCGCGGGCTGCTGCACGAGGCCGGGTTGGCCGGTGCGCCCGACATCGTGATGACGACGACGCTGTCCAAGGCGCTCGGCAGCCAGGGCGGCGTGGTGCTCGGACCCGCCGCGGTCCGCGACCATCTCATCGACGCGGCGCGACCGTTCATCTTCGACACCGGCCTGGCGCCCGCGGCGGTCGGGGCGGCGTGGGCGGCGCTGAAGGTGTTGATCGCCGAACCGTGGCGCGCGGCCGCGGTGCTGGCCAACGCGCAGACGCTGGCCTCGGTGTGCGACGTAGCGCCGTGGCCGGCATCGGCGGTGGTTTCGGTGATCCTGGGGGAGCCGGAGGTGGCGTTGGGCGCCGCGGCGGCGTGCCTGGACCGGGGTCTGCGGGTCGGGTGTTTCCGCCCGCCCACGGTGCCCGCGGGCACCTCGCGGCTGCGGCTGACCGCGCGGGCATCGCTCACCGAGGACGAGTTGGCGTTGGCGCGGCAGGTATTGACCGACGTGCTCGGACAAGCCCGCCGGTGAGCGCGCTCGTCGTCACCGGGACCGACACCGGGGTCGGGAAGACGGTGGCCACCGCGGCGTTGGCGTGTTCGGCGCGGCTGGCCGGAATCGACGTGGCGGTGTGCAAACCCGTGCAGACCGGAAGTCCCCGCGACGACGACCTCGCCGACGTTGCGCGGCTGTCCGGGGTCACCGCGCTGCACGGCGGCTGGCGCTACCCCGAGCCGCTGGCGCCGGTCGCGGCCGCGCAGCGGGCGGCCATGGTGCTGCCCACCCGCGCGGATCTGGTGGAGTCGGTACGCGGCGTCGGAGCACAGCTGGTGCTGGTGGAAGGGGCGGGCGGGTTGCTCGTCGAACTAGGGGACGGCGGTGTCACCCTGCGTGACGTGGCGGCGGACCTCGGCGCGCCGGTGCTCGTCGTCGTCGCCGCCGGTCTGGGCACGTTGAACCACACCGCGTTGACCCTGGAAGCCCTTGCCGCGCAGGGTATTCCATGTGCTGGACTGGTGATCGGGGCGTGGCCTGCGGACCCCGGCCCGGCCGAGGCGGGTAACCGGGAGGCGTTGGCGGCGCTGGCGCCGCTGCGCGGGGTGCTGCCCTTCGGCGCAGGGACGTTCAGCGCGGCGCAGTTCGAGGCCATGAGCGCGACGGCCTTCGACACCGAGTGGGTTAAGAGCCTGGGGTAATCGTGGTGCATTCCGTCGAGCTGGTCTTCGACCAGGATACCGAGGCGACGATCCGGGATATCTGGGATTCGTTGCGCGACGCCGGAATTCCGAGCCAGGCGCCTGCCAGCCGGCCGCACGTGACGCTGACGGTCGCCGAACACATCGATCCCTCGGTCGACGCGCTGCTGGCTGTGGCGGGTTCCTTCCCGATGCGCTGTGTGATCGGGGCGCCGTTGCTGTTCGGCCGCTCGCAACTGGTCCTCACCCGGGTGATCGTGCCGACCGACGCGCTGCTGGCGGTGCACGCCGAGGTGTATCGGCTGGCGCTGCCGCATCTGCAACCCCAGCCGATGGCCAACTCACTTCCCGGGCAGTGGACACCGCACACCACGCTGGCGCGTCGCCTGCACGGCAGCCAGCTCGGCCGGGCGCTGCGGGTGGGGGCACGTCCGACCGAGATCCAGGGCAGCTTCGTCGGGCTGCGCCGCTGGGACGGCAACACCAAACGCGAATTCGCGATCTGAGGAGCCGTAGCCGCGGTGAGCGCGGTTGCCGCTCCACAAATCGCTCGAGATGGAACCGGTTGAGGGTGCGGCGCGTCCATTTCTAGTGTGGTGGAGGGATATCTGCGTCGCCAGGACGGCGTCATCACGCTGGCCCAGGCTAAACGCTGCGGATTGAACCAGGACGCGGTTGACCGACGTGTCGCGTCCGGTCGCTGGCGTCGGTGCGCGCGCGGCGTGTATTTCGCCGACGACCGGCCATTCACCGACGCCGCACGCGTCCGTGTGGGCGTCTGGCAATACGGCCCCCAGGCGACAGGAAGTGGCCTCACCGCGGCGTGGGTGCACGGCCTCACACGGTGTCCGCCGGCCGTCGTCGAGGTCACCGTTCCTCGAAACTCCCGCATGCGAAGGCGAAGCGGGACCAGGCTCCGCAGACGCGATCTGGAAGACACCGACGTCGTCGAGCGAAATTGCCTGCGGGTGACCGCCCTCGCGCTGACCGTGGTGGAAGCCGCCGTCCGCCATCGCGACGGTGCCAAGCTGATGGACGCGGCACTGCAGCGACGCGTCGAGTTGCCTGAACTATGGCGAGCGCACCTTCGCAACGCGGGACGCCACGGAGCACCGGCGGCCGGGATGCTCCTGCAGGCAGCAGAGGACGGGGCACGCTCAGAAGCGGAACGGCTGTTGGTCAAACTTCTCCGGACGAACCGGATCGCGGGGTGGCGGACGAACTACCCGGCCGGCGGCTACCAGATCGACGTGGCGTTTCCGAATCAGCAGGTCGCCATCGAGGTCGACGGGTTGGCCTTTCACAGCGACACCGATGCCTTCCACAACGACCGCAAGCGCCAGAACGCCCTAGCACTGTTGGGCTGGCAGATACTGCGCTTCACCTGGCTCGACCTGACCCAGTACCCGGACCGGGTGATCGCCGAGATCAAGCGGGCACTCGCGACTTGAGGAGCACTAGCCGCGGTGAGCGCGGCTGCCGCTCCACAAATCGCTGTGGTGAGCGGCGATGCCGTTCAGCAGGACATCCACGCCGAAGCGGAAGCGGGCGTCGGCGTCGTCGGTGAGCACGGACTGCTCGTCGGGCAGAACGGCGCCGGCGGCGTCCCACTGCAGCCGCGACTGTTCGTCGACGGTGAACCCCAGCACGTAGTAGACCACCGTGCGGGCGGCCAGTTCGGCGTGCGCAGCGTCGAGGCCGGTGTCGGCCGCCGCGGCGCCAAGCGACGTCAGAACCTGCTTCATCGCCTCGGACTGGCCCGCGGCGAAGCTGGCCGACACCAGCTCGGCACCGTCGGTGTGGGACAGCAGGGCGTCGCGCAGCCGGGTGCACACGTCCACGACGCCGACGGCGCGCGGCACCCCGTCGAGGATCCGGTCGGCGACGGCTCCGAGCAGCTCCTGCTTGTTGGCGAAATGCCAGTACAGCGCCCCGGGGGAGACGTCGAGCTCACGGGCCAGCCTGCGCATCGTCAGGTCGGCGATCCCGTAGGTGTCCAGCAGTGTGGTGGCGGTCTGGACCACGTCGCGTTTGGTCAGCTGCACGCCCGTACCCTAACCTGAACACCGTTCAATTGTCGGCTCGCCGACGTGTTCATTGCTGAGAGGACGACCGGTGAACGACATTCTGGTACAGGCACGCGAGCAGGTGCTGGAGCGCGGCGAGGGCCTCGACCAGGAGCAGACGCTGCAGGTGCTGCAGCTGACCGACGACCGGCTCGACGACCTGCTGTCGCTGGCCCACGACGTGCGGATGCGCTGGTGCGGTCCCGACGTCGAGGTCGAGGGCATCATCAGCCTCAAGACCGGCGGATGCCCGGAGGATTGCCACTTCTGTTCACAGTCGGGGCTTTTCGAGTCCCCGGTGCGCAGCGCGTGGCTGGATGTGCCGAGCCTGGTGGAGGCCGCCAAACAGACCGCCAAGACCGGTGCGACGGAGTTCTGCATCGTGGCCGCCGTGCGCGGGCCCGACGAGCGGCTGCTGGCGCAGGTGGCCGCGGGCATCGAGGCGATCCGCAACGAGGTCGACATCCAGATCGCCTGCTCGCTGGGCATGCTCACCAAGGACCAGGTCGAGCGGCTCGCCGAGATGGGCGTGCACCGCTACAACCACAACCTCGAGACCGCGCGGTCGCACTTCACCAACGTCGTGACCACTCACACCTGGGAGGAGCGTTGGGACACGCTGCAGATGGTCCGGGACGCCGGGATGGAAGTCTGCTGCGGCGGCATCCTCGGCATGGGCGAAACGCTCGAGCAGCGAGCCGAGTTCGCCGCCAACCTCGCCGAGCTCGACCCGCACGAGGTGCCGCTGAACTTCCTCAACCCGCGCCCGGGCACCCCGTTCGGCGATCTCGAGGTGCTGCCGGCATCCGAGGCGCTCAAGGCCGTCGCCGCGTTCCGGCTCGCGCTGCCGCGCACGATGCTGCGGTTCGCGGGCGGTCGGGAGATCACGCTGGGCGATCTCGGCGCCAAGAAGGGCATCCTGGGCGGCATCAACGCCGTCATCGTCGGCAACTACCTCACCACGCTGGGCCGCCCGGCCGAGTCCGACCTGGAACTGCTCGACGATCTGCAGATGCCGATCAAGGCGCTCAACGCCAGCCTGTAAGACTGCAGGGATGGCGTTCAACGTCTACACCGGTGAACCCGACGGCACCGCGGTGCCTGCCGCGGCGCAGCTGGGGCTCGAACCGCCCCGCTACTGCGCCGAGTGCGGCCGCCGGATGATCGTTCAGGTGCGCCCCGACGGCTGGTCGGCCAGCTGCTCGCGGCACGGCGTCACCGACTCCAAGGATCTGGAGCTGCGATGAACGAGCGGAACCTCGTTGGCCCGCCCCGGGTTTCACGCACCCGCGCGGCGCTGATCGTGGTTGCCGGGCTGACGATGGCCGGTGTGCTGGTAGGGGCGCTGTGGACGTGGCTGGCCCCGGCGATCCACGGTGTCGTCGCCCTGACCAAAGACGGTGACCGGATCAGGGCCTACCTGGGCAACGAGGGTGACCACTTCTTCACCGCGGCGTTCCTGCTGCTGGGTATGAGCAGCGTCGTCGCGGTGGTGGCCGCAGTGCTGGTCTGGCAGTGGCGCGCGCACCGCGGCCCGACGATGGTGTCGGCGCTGGCCATCGGCTGTGCGGCAGGCGCGGGCGCCGCGGCGGTCGTGGGTGCGGTGCTGGTGCGCCTGCGCTACGGCGTCATCGACGTCGCGTCCGCGCCGGTCTCACCCGAACACCGCGTGCACTACGTCGTCGAGGCGCCGCCGGTGTTCTTCGGGCATTCACCGCTGCTGATCGCCGTGACGATTCTGTTCCCGGCCGCGACGGCGGCGCTGATCTACTCGCTGATCGCCGTCGCGACCCCGCGTGACGACCTGGGGGCGTGGCCGCCGGTGGAGGCGCCGGTTGCCCCCGCCGTCACAGCGGACGGCGCTCTACCGTCCGCCCCGTGATCACCTTGGCCGCGATCTTGGCCAGCCGCGCCATCCCGACGTAGGTGATCGGGTTCAGCAGCGTCGGCCATTTCGTTCGGACCAGATGCTGGTTGACGGGCTTGCCGTCGAACCGGTCGATCAGCCAGCGCAGCGCCATCGGCGCCGACATCGGATGCAACAGCATGTGTTCGCTGAACATGTCCCGGTGGTAGGTCACCGACGCGCCACCGGACTGGTAGGTGTGGGTGAGCTCGTCGATGTCGTAGACGGAAACGATCCGGTCGTGCACCGCCTGCACGATCAACACCGGCGGGGTGGGTACCGCGGCGCCGAGCTTGATGCTGTCGAAGACGTGCTTGACCTCGGGCATGTCGAGGATCGCCGCCAGCGGCATGTCGACGAGTTTGTCCATGTCCATGCCGATCAGCCGCAGCACCGCGTGCGCGGTGGTCATGTTCTGCACCCGCAGCAGCATCGCCTTGCCCTCGTCGGTGGCGTGCTCCTGGATCACCCGGTCGAGGTCGGGGTAGGCGTGCGACAACGCGGCGACCACCATCGCGGGCAGCCCGGAGTACAAGCTGCCGTTGAGCCGGCGGAACGCATGACCCAGATCAGCGACCGGTGAGCCCAGTACCGCGCCGACGACGTTGAGCTCGGGGGCGTACTGACCGTGCATCTCCGCCGCCCATGCCGTCGCCAGCCCGCCGCCCGAGTAACCCCACAGCCCGATCGGCGCGGACTCGGTCAGCCGCAGGCGATCGCAGCCCACCGCGGCACGCAGGCCGTCGAGGATGCGGTAGCCCGGCTCGTACGGGGTGCCCCAGATGCCGCGCGACCCCTCGTGGTCGGGCACCGAGACCGCCCAGCCCTCGGCCAGCGCGGCGGCGATCAGGAAGAACTCGACCTGCGCGAGCGCGCCCGGGGCCAGCGCCCACCGGCGCAGCGCATAGGAGGGAAAGCAGCGCGACGTCACGGCGTCGATCGCGCATTGGTAGGAAATCACCGGTACGACGGCCCGGTCCGCGCGCTCAGCGGGCACGATCACCGTGGTGACGCTCGCCTCCGGGCTGCCGTTGAGGTCGGTGGTGCGGTAGAGCAGCTGGGTGGCGGTGAACTTCTGCGGGATCAGGCCGAGAAACGCCAGCTCGACGTCGCGGCTGCGCAGCACAGTGCCCGGCGTCGCGTGCTGGAAGCCCTCGGGCGGTTCGTAGAACGGGTCGTCGGCCGGCAGCCTCGGGCGGCGCCCGCGGACCAGGTCCTCATGCGGTACGTGGCCGAGCCACTCGGCTCCGTCTGCTGGTGCGGCGCTGCCCAAATCCATCCCGCCATTTTTACCTTAAGAAAGTGCTAAGAAGCCAGTCGGCTCACCCGGGCGGTCGGAGCGCGGCGAACTCGTCGGTGACGCGGTAGCGCGCGTCGGCGAACTTGTACAGCGCCGCGGGCCGCCCGCCGCTGCGACCCGACCGCGCGGTGGTGCCGGTGCGGGTGATCACCTTGCGCCGTTCCAGCACCCGTTGCAGGTTCGTCGCGTCCACCTGGTGCCCGAGCGCCGCATGATAGATGTCGCGCAGCGTAGACAACGCGAACTCCGTTGGCGCCAAGGCGAACCCGATGTTGGTATAGGACAGCTTGGCGACCAGGCGGGTCCGCGCGTGCTCGACCATTGGGCCGTGGTCGAACGCCATCGGCGGCAGCGCGTTCACCGGGTGCCAGCGGGTATCCGGCGGCAGTTCGGGGGTGGCGGGGGAGGGCACCAGGCCCAGGAACGTCGAGGCGATGGTGCGCACCCCGGGCACCCGGTGCGGATCGGAGAACACCGCCAGCTGTTCGAGGTGAGCAAGCTCACGCAGGTCGACCTTCTCGGCGAGTTGACGGCTTACCGAGCTGGTCAGATCCTCATCGACCCCGATGCGGCCCCCGGGCAGCGACCACTTGCCGCGCTCGGGCTCCATCGCCCGCTGCCATAACAGCACGTGAAGACCGGTGTCCGCGGTTTCGCTCTGCGGCTCGGCGCCCCGAACCTGGAACACGACGGCGAGCACTTCGTGTGCGGTGTTACCATATTGCATGTTTTCGATTATAAGTCGAAAACCCCGAACGGGATGGAGGAGACACCGTGACGGTTCTCGACCGTATGCCCGCGGACGATCTGGCTGACCGGATCACCGACGGCCCGACCGGATACACAGGTGTCGACGGCGACGCGCAATGGGCCGCCGAAGTGCGTCGCCTGGCCGACCTGCGCGGCGCGACGCTGCTGGCGCACAACTACCAACTACCCGCCATTCAGGACGTCGCCGACCATGTGGGTGACTCGCTGGCGCTGTCGCGGATCGCCGCCGAGGCTCCCGAGGACACCATCGTGTTCTGCGGTGTGCACTTCATGGCCGAGACGGCCAAGATCCTCGCCCCGGACAAGACCGTGCTCATTCCCGACCAGCGCGCGGGCTGCTCGCTGGCCGATTCGATCACCGCCGACGACCTGCGCGCGTGGAAGGCCGAACATCCAGGCGCGGTGGTTGTTTCGTACGTCAACACCACCGCCGCGGTCAAAGCCGAGACCGACATCTGCTGCACGTCGTCCAACGCGGTCGACGTCGTCGAATCGATCCCGGCCGACCGCGAGGTGCTGTTCTGCCCGGACCAGTTCCTCGGCGCGCACGTGCGGCGGGTGACCGGCCGCGAGAACATCCATGTGTGGGCCGGCGAATGCCACGTGCACGCGGGCATCAACGGTGACGAACTCGCCGACCAGGCGCGGTCGCATCCGGACGCCGAGCTGTTCGTCCATCCCGAATGTGGTTGCGCCACTTCGGCGTTGTACCTGGCCGGTGAGGGAGCGTTCCCGCAGGACCGGGTGAAGATCCTGTCCACCGGCGGCATGCTCGATGCCGCCCGCGACACCGGCGCCCGCCAGGTGCTGGTGGCCACCGAGGTCGGCATGCTCTACCAGTTGCGCAGGGCGGCACCGCAAGTCGACTTCCAGGCCGTCAACGACCGCGCGTCGTGCAAGTTCATGAAGATGATCACCCCCGCGGCACTGTTGCGGTGTCTGGTGGAGGGCAAGGACGAGGTCGACGTCGACCCCGAAACGGCCCGGCTGGCGCGAGCCAGCGTGCAGCGCATGATCGAGATCGGCCAGCCCGGCGGCGGCGAGTGACCCGTCCGGCGGTCTGCGGCGGTTCCGGCCCATGGGCGAACCGGTGGCAGCAGCGGGCCGACGTGGTGGTGATCGGCACCGGGGTGGCCGGGTTGGTGGCGGCCCTGGCCGCGCACCGGCGCGGCCGGAAAGTGGTGGTGCTGAGCAAGACCGCCGACACCGCGACCCTTTTCGCCCAGGGCGGTATCGCCGTGGTGCTGCCGCATGCCCTGCGTGACGACGGTGACTCGGCCGAGGCCCATGTCGCCGACACGCTCGCGGCCGGGGCCGGGCTGTGCGACCCCGAGGCGGTGCGCTCGATCGTCGCCGACGGCTACCAAGCGGTCAGCGACCTCGTCGGCGACGGCGCCCGCTTCGACGAAGGCGCGCCGGGACGGTGGTCGCTGACCCGCGAGGGCGGCCATTCACGTCGGCGCATCATCCACGCCGGCGGCGACGCCACCGGCGCGGAGGTGCAGCGCGCGCTCAACGGCGCCGCGGCCACGCTGGACATCCGGCACAACCACGTCGCGGTCGAACTGCTCTGCGACGACGATGCGGTCACCGGGGTGCTGGTGCTCAGCGACGACGGCCTCGGCGTCGTGCACGCACCTTCGGTGATCCTGGCGACCGGGGGACTGGGCCATCTCTACGCCGCCACCACGAACCCGGCAGGGTCGACGAGCGACGGTGTGGCGCTGGCGATGTGGGCCGGGTTGCCGATCGCCGATCTGGAGTTCGTCCAGTTCCACCCGACCATGCTGTTCGACAGGAATGCCGGCGGCCGACGGCCGCTGATCACCGAGGCCGTCCGCGGCGAAGGCGCCGTTCTGATTGATTCCCAAGGCAATTCGGTGACCGACGGCGTGCACCCGATGGGTGACCTGGCGCCGCGCGACGTGGTGGCCGGGGCGATCCACGCGCGGCTGCAAGCCACCGGCGACGAGTGCGTGTACCTCGACGCCCGGCGGATCGGGAATTTCACCACCCGGTTCCCGACCGTCACCGCCGCGTGCCGTGCGGCGGGCATCGACCCCACCCGAGAGCCGATCCCGGTGGTGCCGGGAGCGCACTACAGCTGCGGTGGCGTGGTGACCGACGTGCACGGGCGCACCGAGATCGCGGGCCTGTTCGCGGCGGGCGAGGTGGCCCGCACCGGTATGCACGGCGCGAACCGGTTGGCCTCCAACAGCCTGCTCGAAGGGCTGGTGGTCGGCGGGCGGGCCGGAAAGGCCGCGGCCGCACACGCTTTGGCGGCCGGTCCGGTGACGGCGCGCCCGCCGGAGCCGGTGACACGGCACGCGCTGCGGCGGGTGGATCTGCAGCGGGCGATGTCGCGGCACGCCGCGGTGATGCGCGACGGCAACGGGCTCGGCGTGCTTGCCAAGGAGCTGGACTGTGCGCCGCACCGGGTGCTGCGCACGCGCACCGATTTCGAGGATGTCGCGCTGACGAGTACCGCGGGCGCGCTGGCCGCGGCCGCATCGGCGCGGACCGAATCCCGCGGCTGCCACCACCGCAGCGACTACCCGGGCTCCGATCCTGCGCTGGCGCGCAGCCTCGTCGGGGCGGTGGCGTGTTGCTGATGGAGCTGACCGCCGACGAGTTGACCGAGGCGCGCCGGGTGATCGCCCGCGCCCTCGAAGAAGACCTGCGCTACGGCCCGGATGTCACCACGCTGGCCACGGTGCCCGCCGATGCGACGACGACGGCGTCGATGGTCGCGCGCGAAGCCGGGGTCGTCGCGGGCGTGGATGTCGCGCTGTTGGCGTTCGACGAAGTGCTCGGCGCCGACGGATACCAGGTGAAGCACCGGGTGCAGGACGGGGCGCGGCTGGAGCCCGGCACCGTGGTACTGGCTGTCGAGGCGCCCACGCAGGGCCTGCTGACCGCTGAGCGCACGACGCTGAACCTCATCTGTCATCTCTCCGGTGTCGCGACCAGCACCGCGGCGTGGGTGGATGCGGTGTCCGGTACCAAGGCCAAGATCCGCGACACCCGCAAGACGCTTCCTGGGCTTCGGGCCCTGCAAAAGTACGCGGTGCGCGTCGGCGGTGGAGTCAACCACCGCATGGGACTGGGCGACGCCGCGCTGATCAAGGACAACCACGTCGCGGCGGCCGGTTCGGTGCTGGCCGCGCTGCGGGCCGTGCGCGCTGCGGCGCCGCACCTGCCGTGTGAAGTCGAGGTCGACTCGCTGGAACAACTCGACGAGAT
Source organism: Mycolicibacterium holsaticum DSM 44478 = JCM 12374 (assembly GCF_019645835.1). Lineage (NCBI taxonomy): Bacteria > Bacillati > Actinomycetota > Actinomycetes > Mycobacteriales > Mycobacteriaceae > Mycobacterium > Mycolicibacterium holsaticum. Next base: position 2,864,346 of record NZ_CP080998.1, on the reverse strand, counting down.
CCTCGGCGAGGACCTGGGCGAAGAAGCGCTCGTGCTGCTCGACAACTTCCCGGTATGGCAGACCCAGATTGCCGTGCAGCGCCGCGATTCACGTTCGCCGGCAACGAAACTGGAGTCCTCGGGCGGGCTGTCTCTGGCGACTGCCGCAGAGTACGCGGGCACCGGTGTCGACTATTTGGCCGTCGGCGCCCTCACCCACTCGGTGTCGGTTCTCGACATCGGCCTGGACCTCTAGCCGACGTCGGCGACGAGCACCCCCATCTTTCTGGCCTGCAGGCGGGCCGCAAACGGAAGGCCTTCGGCGTCGCCGCCGGCGGGCACGATCCGCGGGTTGACGATGTGGACGGTGCGCGAGCCGAAGACCACGTCGGCCTCGCCAGCGGCGAGGACGTTCTTCACCCAGTCCGTCTTGCCGTGGCCCAGCACGATGGCCAGGGTGTCGCCCTTGCGGAACGGGGTGATCACGGTTTCGTAGGTCTTCCCGGATTTACGTCCGCGGTGTCTGATCGTGGCGACTCCCGGCGTGAACCGGGCCAGCCGTTTGACGACGGGGTTCATGTATTTGATCTGCAGGCGCTCGAACGCCGGCGGATAGACCATCGGAACGCCCGGGGCGTTGTTGGGGTGATCCTTTGCAGCCATGAGGTGGAGATTACGTGACGGTGCCCGCCCCCCGAGGGGGACGGGCACCGCCATCTTCAGGTACGGCGTCAGCCGATGCGACGACTACGAAGCGGAGTCGCTGCTGCTGGCACTGCTACTGCCGTCGTTGCCATCGGCGCCATCGCTGCCGTTGCTGCCGCCGATGCCACCGGATCCCCCGTTGCCGCCGTTGCCGCCGGTCGACTCGCCACCGCTGGCATTGCCGCCGCTGGCACCGTTGCCACCGTCGGAGAAGAACCCGCCGTTGCCGCCGTCTCCGCCGTTGCCGCCGTTGGTGTTGCCGCCCGCGGATGTCGCGTTGCCTGCGTTGCCGCCGTTACCGCCATCGCCGACGAAGCCGCCGCTACCGCCGTCACCGCCGTTGCCGCCGGCGGCTGTGCCGGTGGTCGAGGTGGCGTGACCGGCGTCGCCGCCGTCGCCACCGCCGCCGAAGAAGTCGGCGTCGCCAGCATCGCCGGCGTCGCCGCCAGTGGCTGCGCCGACGGTCGAGGTGGCCGAACCGCCGTCACCGCCGTCACCGCCGCCGATGGTGCCGTTGGCCCCGTCAGCACCGGAGCCGCCGGTGGCATTGCCTGCCAGGGCCGAGGCGTCACCGCCGTCGCCGCCGGAGCCGCCGGTCCCGACGAATCCGCCCTGGCCCGCTGCGCCGCCGTTGCCGCCGGTCGCATCACCGACAGCAACGTTGAGATCGTTGCCGCCGTCGCCGCCGTTGCCGCCGTTACCGAAGAAGCCGCCCCTGCCGCCGGCGCCGCCGTTCTGCGCGGGACCGATCCCGAGCAGTGAATCGGCGCCGTTGCCGCCGTTGCCGCCGTTGCCGCCGAAGAAGCCGGCGTTGCCGCCGTTGCCGGCCCGGACGAGGAGACCGTCGACCGGGGTGGGGCTGTAGCCGTTACCACCGCTACCGAACAGGAAACCGCCGTTGAAGCCGTCGGGGTGAAGCGCGTTGCCGTCGGCGCCGTTGCCGATCATCCCGAAGGTGAACACCATCGTCAGCGGGTTGTCGAGGATGGGGTCGAACATGGTCACCGCGGAGCCCGGCGTGAACGCGAGCGCCTGAGGCGCACCGGAGTCACCGAACAAGCTGGCCCCCGGCAACTCACAGAGCAGCGGGCAGTCGAGCGGCGCGGCCTGTGCGGTACCGGCCGAACCCAAACCGACGAAGGCCGCGGCCATGGCCCCGCCGGCCATGGCGCCGCCAACCGCGCGCCGGACGTTGGTACCTCGTGCCCGGGTTGCGCGGTGTTTACCGGCGGACGGTGCAGTGGACATGTTTCTCCCCTTCATAGAAATGGATCACGCACCCGACGCCCCCAATTGCCGTTCGCGGAACCGCGGACCGTCTTGCTTCAGCCCCCAACGCCTGGTCCCCGTTCAGCTAATCAGTGAATGCCGGTTGGGAACATATTGACACTCCTGGTGGATAAAAGACAGCAACTTCAAATAATTGCGTCGAAAATTTTCCGCAAACCCAGTTGAGGGTGCCGTCGCAATGGCCGATTCCGGCGCTAGCGCTTGCTGGCAGATAGCGCTTCCTACGCCCGGGTCATCGTGCTCGTCTTCGACGCCGATCTGGTGCGCACCGCGAGAAATGCTTGTTACCAGTCAGAACAATCGAGAACATCCACCGTGACCCGGGCGATGAGCGACAGCCTGGCCGATGGGGTTCGTCGTCCTCGGCCAGCGCACAGCGCTTCGCCGGAGCGTGCGGCCACTGCAGCGCGCTCAGGGTGTCCGGCAATCACGACTCGGCTGTTGTTCGTTTTTTGGCTAACGATCAAGATCATCCCTACCGGGCGGTGAGTTATGACATGCGGCAAACTGCAATGAATGATCTTGATCCATCGATATCGGTGAGCTATACCGGTTCTCGAGTTTGCTGAATTCGTGTTGTGCGCCGCATTGCGCGGATCGGCGGCACCCGCGCCCAGCGGGACTCGATAGCCAGCGTTCCGGTTTGCTGCGCGGTCGGAAGATTTCCGTGCACTCGCCGGCCAAACACGCCGAGGCCGCGCACGTGCGGTCGCTACGATCGGCCGCATGTCTGAGCCATCGGGGTCGTCAAGAAGTTTCATCGTTTCCATCGCGGCGTTGGTCGTCGCGGTCGTCGCGGGAGGTCTCGCCGTTTGGGCGTTGGTGAAGGAACCGGCGGAGCCGCCGCAGTCGACTTCGGTCTTCACCGGCACCACCACCGATGACCCCAAGGCCAGCGTGTGCGACGCCTTCAACGTCGTGCGCAACGGTGTGCAGATCAACACCAACCTGCAGCCCCCCGGCGGGCCGGAGGACGTCACCGGCTCACTGGCGGTAGCGGCCAACGCCCGCGTGGCGCTCTACGACGGCGGCCAGTACCTGCTGGCCCGCCTGCAGCCCGACACCCCGTCGGATCTGGCCGACGCCGTGCGGACGTTCGCCAACCACCTGATGGATATCGGGTCGCGCTCCACCTCGGGCATCCCGAACACCGATCCCGAGCAGGCCGCGCGGCTGAAGGAAGCCGACGCCGCCAACCAGAAGATCACCAATCTGTGCAAGTGAGCGCCCACCTCAGCTGAGCGCGACGGGCCGCCGCTTGCCTGCGGCGATATCGATTTGGCCTGTTCTGGGACAATGGCTGTGTGAGCGCATCGTCACCGGACTCTGATGTCGCCGCGGGGGCGGCTCCCACGATCGCCCGCATCGATTTGCGCGGCGCGGGGCTTTCGGCTGCCCGGCTGCGGTCGGCTCTGCCCAGGGGCGGTGTCGACGTCGACGCGGTGGTGCCCAAGGTCCGCCCGATCGTCGATGCGGTCGCGGCGCGCGGCGCCGAAGCCGCCCTGGAGTACGGCGAATCGTTCGACGGGGTGCGGCCGGCCGCGGTACGGGTGCCTCAGGAGCGCCTCGACGCGGCGCTGACCGAACTCGACGCGGATGTCCGCACCGCGCTCGAGGTGGCCATCGAACGCGCCCGCGCCGTCCACGCCGACCAGCGCCGCCACGACACCACGACGACGCTGGCGCCCGGCGCGACCGTCACCGAACGCTGGGTGCCCGTCGAGCGGGTCGGGCTCTACGTGCCGGGCGGCAACGCCGTCTACCCGTCCAGCGTGGTGATGAACGTCGTACCCGCGCAGACCGCCGGCGTGGACTCACTGGTGATCGCCAGCCCGCCGCAGAACCAACCCGGGCCCTTCCACGGCCTGCCGCACCCCACAATCCTGGCCGCCGCCGCGCTACTCGGGGTCCAGGAGGTGTGGGCGGTCGGCGGCGCCCAGGCCGTCGCGCTGTTGGCGTACGGCGGAACCGACGTCGACGGTGCCGAGCTGGCGCCCGTCGACATGATCACCGGTCCGGGCAACATCTACGTCACGGCAGCCAAGCGCATCTGCCGGTCCCAGGTCGGCATCGACGCCGAGGCGGGCCCCACCGAGATCGCGATCCTGGCCGACCACACCGCCGACCCCGCACACGTCGCCGCGGATCTGATCAGCCAGGCCGAACACGACGAGATGGCCGCCAGCGTGCTGGTCACCCCCGACGCCGCGCTGGCCGACGCCACCGAGCGCGAGCTCGCCGACCAGCTGCAGACCACCAAGCACCGTGCGCGGGTGACGGCCGCGCTGGGCGGTAAGCAGTCGGCGATCGTGCTCGTCGACGACATCGAGGAGGGCGTCCGCACGGTGAACGCGTACGCCGCCGAGCACCTGGAGGTCCAGACCGCCGATGCGCCTGCTGTCGCGGCTCGAATCCGTTCGGCCGGAGCAATTTTCGTCGGCCCGTACGCACCGGTGAGCCTCGGCGACTACTGCGCGGGATCCAACCACGTCCTGCCGACGGCCGGCTGCGCGCGGCACTCCAGCGGGCTTTCGGTGCAGACGTTCCTGCGCGGCATCCACGTCGTCGACTACGACGAGACCGCGCTCAAGGACGTGTCCGGATACGTCATCACCCTGGCCGAGGCCGAGAACCTGCCCGCGCACGGCGAAGCGGTGCGGCGGAGGTTCGAACGGTGACGCTCGGCAAGAACGTCACGCTCGACGAGTTGCCGCTGCGCGAGGACCTGCGCGGTAAGTCGCCGTACGGCGCACCGCAACTGGACGTTCCGGTCCGCCTCAACACCAACGAGAACCCGCATCCGCCGACCAAGGCGCTCGTCGACGACGTGACGGCATCGGTGCATGCGGTAGCAGGCGATCTGAACCGGTATCCCGACCGCGACGCGGTGGCGCTGCGCGCCGATCTGGCCGCGTACCTGAGCGTGCAGACCGGTGTCGGGTTGAGCGTGGAAAACCTCTGGGCCGCCAACGGATCCAACGAGATCCTGCAGCAGCTGTTGCAGGCGTTCGGCGGGCCGGGCCGCAGCGCGATCGGTTTCGTGCCGTCCTATTCCATGCACCCGATCATCTCCGACGGCACCCAGACCGCGTGGCTGGTGGCCAACCGCGCAGAGGACTTCAGCCTCGACACCGATGTCGCCGTCGAAGCCATCGAGAAGCATCGCCCGGACATCGTGTTTCTGGCGAGCCCGAACAACCCCTCGGGGCAGAGCGTTTCGCTCGACCAACTGCGCCTTCTGCTGGAGGCCGTGCCCGCCGGCGTCGTCATCGTCGACGAGGCCTACGGCGAGTTCTCCTCGCAGCCAAGCGCAATACAGCTCATCGACGAGTATCCGACCAAGCTCGTCGTCACGCGCACGATGAGCAAAGCCTTCGCCTTCGCCGGTGGGCGGCTGGGATACCTGGTGGGCGCGCCCGCGGTGATCGATGCGCTGCTGCTCGTCCGGCTGCCGTACCACCTGTCGTCGATCACCCAGGCCGCTGCGCGCGCCGCGCTGCGACACGCCGACGACACCCTCGGTAGCGTCGCCAAGCTCATCGCCGAACGCGACCGCGTCACCGAGGCGTTGAGTGCGATGGGCTTCCGCGTCATCCCCAGCGACGCCAACTTCGTATTGTTCGGCGAGTTCGCCGACGCGGCCGCCACCTGGCAGCGCTACCTGGACGCCGGCGTGCTGATCCGCGACGTCGGCATCCCCGGATACCTGCGCGCGACCACCGGCCTGGCCGACGAGAACGACGCGCTGCTGACCGCCAGCGCCCGAATAGGAGCATCGTGACCGAACCTGTCCGCGCACCACGCCGCGCGAAGATCGAACGCAAGACCAAGGAATCCGACATCACCGTCGAGCTCGACCTCGACGGCACCGGGCGCGTCGAAGTCGCGACCGGCGTGCCGTTCTACGACCACATGCTCACAGCGCTGGGCAGCCACGCCAGCTTCGACCTGATCGTGCGCGCCACCGGCGATGTCGACATCGAGGGCCACCACACCATCGAGGACACCGCGATCGTGCTGGGCCAGGCGCTGGGCCAGGCATTGGGCGACAAGAAGGGGATCCGCCGGTTCGGCGATGCGTGGATCCCGATGGACGAGACGCTCGCGCATGCCGCCGTCGACGTCTCGGGTCGGCCGTACTGTGTGCACACCGGCGAGCCGGAACACATGCTGCACACCACGATCGCCGGATCCGAAGTGCCGTACCACACCGTGATCAACCGGCACGTGTTCGAAACGCTGGCCTCCAACGCCCGCATCGCGTTGCACGTGCGCACGATCTACGGTCGCGACCCGCACCACATCACCGAGGCGCAGTACAAGGCCGTGGCGCGCGCGCTGCGTTCGGCCGTGGAATTCGATCCGCGGGTGAGCGGCGTGCCGTCCACCAAAGGGATGCTGTGAGCGCGAAAGTCGTCATCCTCGATTACGGGTCGGGCAACCTCCGCTCCGCGCAGCGGGCGCTGGAGCGGGTCGGCGCCGACGTCACGGTGACCTCCGACACGCAGGCCGCCGAGAACGCCGACGGTCTGGTGGTGCCCGGTGTCGGGGCGTTTCAGGCCTGCATGACCGGGCTGCGCAAGATCGGCGGCGAGAAGGTCATCGCCAGCCGGGTGGCGGCGGGCCGCCCCGTGCTCGGGGTGTGCGTGGGCATGCAGATCCTGTTCAGCCGCGGGGTCGAGTTCGGCCACCAGACCGACGGCTGCGGCCAATGGCTAGGCGCGGTCGTCCGGCTGGACGCACCGGTCATACCGCACATGGGCTGGAACACCGTCGACGCGCCGGAGGGCACCCAGTTGTTCCGTGGGTTGGACCCCGACACCCGGTTCTACTTCGTGCACTCCTACGCCGCCCAGCAGTGGGAGGGTGACCCCGGCGCGCGGCTGACATGGGCCACCCACACGGTCCCGTTTCTGGCCGCGGTCGAGGACGGAGCGCTCTCGGCGACGCAGTTTCACCCCGAGAAGAGCGGTGACGCCGGTGCCGCATTGCTGACCAACTGGGTAAAGGAGCTAGGTTGACCCACGTGTCAGAGCGACTGATCCTCCTTCCCGCCGTCGACGTCGTCGAGGGCCGCGCTGTGCGGCTGGTCCAGGGCCAGGCCGGCAGCGAAACCGAGTACGGTTCGGCGCTCGACGCGGCGATGACCTGGCAACGTGACGGCGCGGAGTGGATCCACCTCGTGGACCTCGACGCCGCGTTCGGCCGCGGCGGCAACCGCGAACTGCTCGCCGAGGTGGTCGGCAAGCTCGACGTCGCGGTGGAGCTGTCCGGCGGGATCCGCGACGACGAATCGCTGGCCGCCGCGCTGGCGACCGGCTGCGCCCGAGTCAACCTCGGCACCGCCGCGCTGGAGAACCCGCAGTGGTGCGCGGGCGTCGTCGCCGAGCACGGCGAGCGCGTCGCGGTCGGACTGGACGTGAAGATCGTCGACGGTGCGCACCGACTGCGCGGCCGCGGCTGGGAAAGCGACGGCGGTGACCTGTGGGAGGTGCTCGAACGCCTTGACCGTGAAGGGTGTTCACGCTTCGTCGTCACCGACGTCACCAAGGACGGCACGCTGAATGGACCCAACCTCGAACTGCTGGCGCAGGTCACCGACCGCACCGACGCCCCGGTGATCGCCTCCGGTGGCGTGTCGAGCCTTGAGGACCTGCGGGCCATCGCGACCTTGACCGGCCGTGGCGTGGAAGGCGCGATCGTCGGAAAGGCGCTCTACGCCGGCCGGTTCACACTGCCGGAGGCGTTGGCCGCGGTGAGGCCCTAGATGGCGCTGGACACAACCGAACTCGACGCCCTGGTGGCCGAGGCCACCGCGATTCTCGACGACGCGGCCAAACCGTTCATCGAAGGGCACCGCGCCGAGTCCGCCGTGCAGAAGAAGGGCAACGACTTTGCCACCGAGGTGGATCTGGCCATCGAACGCCAAGTGGTCAAAGCACTGAAGGCCAACACCGGCATCGACGTGCACGGCGAGGAATTCGGTGGCGCGGACCTGGACTCGCCGCTGGTGTGGGTGCTCGACCCGATCGACGGCACGTTCAACTACGCAGCGGGGTCGCCGATGGCCGCGATCCTGCTGGGCCTGCTGCAAGACGGGCAGCCCGTCGCCGGGCTGACGTGGATGCCGTTCACCAACGAACGGTTCACCGGTGTGGTGGATGGCCCGCTGCGCTACAACGGCGTCGAACAGGATCCGCTGCAACCCGCCGAACTCGACGACTCGATCGTCGGGGTCGGCACCTTCAACATCGACTCGCGCGGCAAGGTCCCCGGCCGGTACCGGCTGGCGATCATCGAAGGCCTGAGCCGGAAATGTTCGCGGTTGCGGATGCACGGTGCGACGGGAATCGATTTGGCGTACACCGCCGCGGGGATCCTCGGCGGCGCAATCAGTTTCAGTGGCCACGTGTGGGACCACGCGGCGGGCATCGCGCTGGTGCGCGCGGCCGGCGGGGTGGCCACCGACCTCACCGGAGACGACTGGACGGTGACATCACCTTCGGTGCTGGTCGGCCTGCCCCGCGTCCATGCGCAACTGCTCGATCTCGTGCAATCAGTCGGCGAGCTCGGGGACTACTGATGAACCCGAAAGAGCTTGCGGTGAGGATCATCCCGTGTCTCGATGTCGATGACGGCCGGGTGGTGAAGGGCGTCAACTTCGAAAACCTGCGCGACGCAGGCGATCCGGTCGAGCTGGCGGCCGTCTACGACTCCGAAGGCGCCGACGAGCTGACGTTTCTGGACGTTACCGCGTCCTCGTCGGGGCGAGCCACCATGCTGGAGGTCGTCGCGCAGACCGCAGAGCAGGTGTTCATTCCGTTGACCGTGGGTGGTGGGGTGCGATCGGTGGCCGACGTGGACGCGCTGTTGCGAGCCGGCGCCGACAAGGTTTCGGTCAACACCGCCGCGATCGCCAACCCCGAACTGCTGGCCGAGTTGTCCCGCCAGTTCGGGTCTCAGTGCATCGTGCTGTCCGTCGACGCCCGCACGGTTCCGCAGGACCAGCAGCCGACACCGTCGGGCTGGGAGGTCACCACGCACGGCGGCCGGCGCGGCACCGGCATCGACGCCGTCGAATGGGCCGCTCGCGGTGCCGAACTCGGCGTCGGCGAGATCCTGCTGAACTCGATGGACTTCGACGGCACCAAGGCCGGGTTCGATCTGCCGATGATCAAGGCCGTCCGCGGGGCGGTCAACGTGCCGGTGATCGCCAGCGGTGGCGCCGGCGCGGTGGAGCACTTCGCGCCCGCGGTCGCCGCGGGCGCTGACGCGGTATTGGCCGCCAGCGTTTTCCACTTTGGTGAGCTCACCATCGCCGAGGTGAAGGCGGCGATGGCGGCCGAAGGAATTGTGGTGCGATGAGCTTGGATCCGCAGATCGCGGCGCGGCTCAAGCGCGACGCCAACGGCCTGTTCGCCGCGGTCGCGCAGGAGCGCAGCACCGGGCAGGTGCTCATGGTGGCGTGGATGGACGACGACGCGTTGGCGCGAACACTGGAAACCCGTGAGGCGACGTACTATTCGCGCTCCCGCGGCGAACAGTGGGTCAAGGGCGCGACATCGGGGCACACCCAGTACGTGCACTCGGTGCGGCTGGACTGCGACGGCGACACCGTACTGCTGCAGGTCGATCAGGTCGGCGCGGCCTGCCACACCGGCTCGCACACCTGCTTCGACGCCGACGTACTTCTCGGTCCGCCGTGACCGAATTCGAGCCTGCGACCGCCGTCGCCGTAAAGGGATCGGGTATCGAGCCGCCGGTCGACCCGGGGGTGCGTCGGGCGTTCTGGTGGCTGGAGCGCTTCGCGCCTGTCATCGGGTCGCGTTGGGCGGTCGAACTCTGGTGCACCCCGCCGGTGATGGATTTCGACATGCGCATGCCGCCAGGCATCACATCCGGCGAGCCGCTGGAAGCGCACTGGGACGGCCATCGCATCGTGGGCGAGTCGTGGGGCGAGGGGCCACCGGTCTATCTCGTGCACGGCTGGGGCGGGCGGCGCCCGCACCTGGGCATGTTCATCAAACCGCTCGTCGAATCCGGCCACCGGGTCATCGCGTTCGACCTGCCCAGCCACCACGAGTCCGAAGCGGGGGCGCTCAAGCCCGGCCGCACCACGCTCATCGAGTGCGCAGAAGCCGTCAGGGCCATCATCGGGCAACACGGCCCGGCGCGCGCGGTGATCGCTCATTCCCTCGGCGCCAACGCCACCACGTTCGCGGTCGCGAACGGCGCGAAGGTCGAGCGCCTGGTGTACCTGGCGCCGATGGGCGAATTCCCGCTCTATCTGGATCTTTTCGCCGTACGCCACGGCTTTGGGCCGCGTATCCGGGCGGGTCTGCATCGGCGGCTGGAACGGCGCATCGACATGCCGCTGCACGAAACCAACATGACCGTCGTCGGCGCCCGCACCGGATATCCGCCGCTGTTGCTCATCCATGATCCGGACGATCCGGACACGCCGTACGAGACCAGCGAACGGGTGGTCGCGTCATGGCCGAACGCGACGTTGATGACCACCAAAGGGCTGGGCAGATTGGCGCATTACCGGCTGCTGCGGCACCGCCCCGCGATCCGCGCGGCAGTCGACTTCATCGGCCCCGCTTCACGCTGACTGGCGCTGCCTCAGCACCTCGAGGGCCTTATCGGCGTGGCTGTCCATGCTGACCTCGGAGGCGATCACGTCGAGCACCGCGCGGTCGGTGTCGATGACGAACGTGGTGCGCTTGACCGGCATGAACTTTCCGAGCAGCCCGCGCTTGACCCCGAACTGCTCGGCGACGGTGCCGTCGGCGTCGGACAGCAGCGGATAGTCGAACCCCTGCTTGTCGGCGAACTTCGCCTGCTTTTCAACAGGATCCGTGCTGATTCCGACGCGCTTCGCGCCGACCGCGGCGAACTCGGCGGCCAGATCGCGAAAGTGGCAGGCCTCCTTGGTGCAACCGGGCGTCATCGCAGCGGGATAGAAGAACAACACGATGGGCCCGTCGGCCAGTAGCTCGGTGAGGCTGCGCACGGTGCCCGTCTGGTCCGGCAGCTGGAAGTCGGCAACTTTGTCACCCTTTTTCATGCACGTCACGCTACGCCTGGTCGCCGAGACCGACGCTTTGGTTGGTTTCGGGGCGATCGGATCGACCATCGCGTCGGTTCGAGGAGAGAATGTTCAGCGATGCCCGAAACCATCGATATCAACGCGTTCATCGCCGACGGCTACCTCAAACTCGAGCAGGCGGCGCCGCGCGAGACCGGCGATGCTGCGCGAGACCTGCTGTGGCGTCAACTCGGGCTGTCCCCGCAGGACCCAAACGGATGGTCGGAGCCGGTGCGGTGGGCCGTCGACCCGGCCGGCGCGGGCCCGTTCGGTGAGCTGCTGAAAAGCCCGACGCTGGCGGCCGCGCTGGATCGCATCTGCGGTGTCGGCGGATGGCAGCCCCGCGGCACACTGGGCAACATCCCGGTGCGCTTTCCGGTCGCCCCCGCCGCCGACGACCGCGGCTGGCACATCGACGCGAACACATCGCTACCGGACGGGGCCTGGGCGGTCACCGGGCGTCCGCACACGATGCTGCTGCTCACCCTGCTCTCCGACGTCGGGCCACACGACGCGCCGACCCGCATCCGCATCGGCTCGCACCGCGACGTGGCCCGCGCACTCGGGCCCGAACCCGTCGACTTCACCGAGATGGGCGCGCTGGTGGACCGCGTCAGCACCGGACGCGACGTCGCGTACGCGACCGGAGCGCCCGGCGACATGTACCTGCTGCACCCGTTCACCGCACACGCCGCCGACAAGCACCGCGGCGCCACCCCGCGGTTCATGGCCCAGTCGCCCGTCGTGCTGACCAGCCCGCTGACACCGGCGTCGTCCTCGCCGTTGGGGTGCGTCTGGGAGGATTGAGGGGTGCAAACCACCACCCTGGCCGTGACCACGTCGCGCGAGGACTTCCGGGCGCTGGCCGGCGAGCACCGGGTGGTTCCGGTGACGCGCAAGGTGCTCGCCGACAGCGAGACCCCGCTGTCGGCCTACCGCAAGCTCGCCGCCAACCGGCCGGGCACGTTCCTGCTCGAGTCGGCGGAGAACGGTCGGTCCTGGTCGCGCTGGTCGTTCATCGGCGCAGGCGCCCCCTCGGCGCTGACGGTGCGCGGCGGGGAGGCGGTGTGGCTGGGCACCACCCCCCAGGACGCGCCGAGCGGCGGTGAACCGCTGGCGGCGCTGGCTGAGACGCTCAAGCTGCTCGAGACCGAACCTTCCCCCGCAAGCGGGCGGTACTCCCAGCCCGGTCTGCCGCCGCTGTCGGGCGGGCTGGTCGGCTTTTTCGCCTACGACATGGTGCGCCGCCTCGAGAAGCTGCCGTCGCTGACGGTCGACGACCTCGGGCTGCCCGACATGCTGCTGCTGCTGGCCACCGACATCGCCGCCGTCGACCACCACGAAGGCACCATCACGTTGATCGCCAACGCGGTGAACTGGAACGGCACCGACGAGCGCGTCGACTGGGCCTACGACGACGCCGTCAAGCGCCTCGACGTGATGACCGCCGCGCTGTCGGAGCACCTGCCCTCGACCGTGGCCACGTTCAGCCGGCCCGAACCGCTGCACCGCAGCCAGCGCACGATCGAGGAATACACCGAGATCGTCGACAAGCTGGTAGGCGACATCGAAGCCGGCGAAGCGTTCCAGGTGGTGCCGTCGCAGCGCTTCGAAATGGACACCGACGCCGACCCCCTTGACGTGTACCGGATGCTGCGGGTGTCCAACCCCAGCCCGTACATGTACCTGCTCAACGTGCCCAACGCCGATGGCGGGCTGGATTTTTCGGTGGTCGGCTCCAGCCCGGAGGCGTTGGTGACGGTCAAGGACGGGCGCGCCACCACCCACCCGATCGCGGGCACCCGCTGGCGCGGCGCGACCGAGGAGGAGGACCTGCTGCTCGAAAAGGAGTTGCTGGCCGACGACAAGGAGCGCGCCGAGCACCTGATGCTCGTCGACCTGGGCCGCAACGACCTGGGCCGGGTCTGCCAGCCCGGGACCGTGCGCGTCGAGGACTACAGCCACATCGAGCGCTACAGCCACGTCATGCATTTGGTGTCGACGGTGACCGGGCTGCTCGCCGACGGCAAGACCGCGCTGGACGCGGTGACGGCGTGCTTCCCGGCAGGCACCCTGTCGGGCGCCCCGAAGGTCCGCGCGATGGAGCTCATCGAGGAGGTCGAAAAGACCCGTCGTGGCCTCTACGGCGGCGTGCTGGGCTATCTGGACTTCGCGGGCAACGCCGACTTCGCGATCGCCATCCGCACCGCGCTGATCCGCGGCGGCACCGCCTACGTGCAGGCCGGCGGGGGAGTCGTGGCCGACTCGAACGGGCCCTACGAGTACACCGAGGCGGCCAACAAGGCGCGTGCGGTGCTCAGCGCCATCGCCGCCGCGGAGACGTTGACCGAACCATGATCCGCATCGCACAGGTGACCCTCCTGGTGGCCGCGGCCGCGTTGTGGGGTGCGTCGCGCATGACCTGGGTCGAGGTGACCTCGTTCGACGGCCTGGGCCAGCCCAAGACGGTGGCGCTGTCCGGTGCCCAGTGGTCGACGGCGGTGGTGCCCCTTGCCGTACTGCTGGTGGCCGCCGCGGTCGCTGCGCTGGCGGTGCGCGGCTGGCCGCTGCGCTTGCTGGCGGTGCTGGTGGCGGCCACCAGCGCGGCGATCGCCTACCCGGCAATCAGCCTGTGGGCGGTGCGCGACGTGGCAGTGCCCGCATCCCGTATCGCCGAAGCGCCCATCGCCGACCTGATCGGCAGCCAACGGCACTACGTGGGCGCGGTGGTCACGGTGGCGGCCGCGGTGGTCACGCTCGTCGCCGCGGTGCTGCTCATGCGGTCGGTGGCCGGGGAGCGCTCGGGCGTGTCGCGTTACGCGCGCCGTTCCCCGGCGCCGCCCGAGCCGCCCGGCACCGCGATGTCCGAACGCATGATCTGGGACGCCCTTGACGAGGGCTCGGATCCGACCCGGGACCCAACCGATCCAGACACCAAGGGCCGGTGATCGACGGTGGGTTGCGGCCGGTACCCTTCGATGCAGATCATTTGGCGCCACTGGTGGAAGGGATTCGGACGCATGAGTTCGGCAACCGTGCTCGACTCGATCATCGAGGGAGTCCGTGCCGACGTCGCCGCCCGCGAAGCTGCCATACCGCTGGCCGAGATCAAGGCACGGGCCAAAGACACCCCGCCCCCGTTGGACGTGATGGCCGCGTTACGCGCGCCCGGCATCGGCGTGATCGCCGAAGTGAAACGTGCCAGCCCGTCGCGCGGCGAGTTGGCGCCGATCGGCGATCCGGCCGCGTTGGCCCGCGCCTATGAGGACGGCGGCGCACGCATCGTCAGCGTGCTGACCGAACAGCGCCGGTTCAACGGTTCACTCGATGACCTGGACGCTGTCCGCGCGGCCGTGTCAATTCCGGTGTTGCGCAAGGATTTCATCGTCCGCCCCTATCAGATCCACGAGGCGCGCGCACACGGTGCGGACATGCTGCTGCTGATCGTCGCGGCGCTGGAGCAGCCGGTCCTGGATTCGCTGCTGGAGCGCACCGAGTCGCTGGGGATGACGGCGTTGGTCGAGGTGCACACCGAGGAGGAAGCGGACCGTGCGCTGTCGGCCGGGGCCACCGTGATCGGCGTGAACGCAAGGGATCTCAAAACGCTGAACGTCGATCGTGACTGCTTCGCGCGGATCGCACCGGGGTTGCCGACCGACGTCATCCGCGTCGCGGAGTCCGGTGTGCGCGGCCCCGCCGATCTGCTGGCTTACGCCGGTGCAGGCGCTGACGCGGTGCTCGTCGGCGAGGGGCTGGTCACCACCGGCGACCCCCGCGGCGCCGTTGCCGATCTGGTCACCGCAGGCGCGCATCCGTCGTGCCCTAAACCCTCGCGCTGACACATGGCCGACCACACCGGGCCGGAGCTGCCTCGTTCGAGCGCGGGCGTGGCCGAACCCACCAGCCACGACCCGGATGCGCGCGGCCACTTCGGTGTCTACGGCGGGCGGTTCGTCGCCGAGGCGCTGATGGCCGTCATCGAGGAAGTCACCGCCGCCTACGAGAAGGCCCGTGGCGACCAGACGTTCCTCGACGAGCTGGACCGGTTGCAGCGGCACTACAGCGGGCGGCCCTCACCGCTGTACGAAGCCGAGCGGTTGTCCGAGCACGCCGGGGGCGCACGGATCTTTCTGAAGCGGGAAGACCTGAACCACACCGGATCCCACAAGATCAACAACGTGCTGGGTCAGGCGCTGCTCGCACGCCAGATGGGCAAGACGCGGGTGATCGCCGAGACCGGTGCGGGCCAGCACGGGGTGGCGACCGCGACGGCGTGCGCGCTGCTGGGCCTGGAGTGCGTCATCTACATGGGTGCCGTCGACACGGCACGGCAGGCGTTGAACGTGGCGCGGATGCGGCTGCTCGGCGCGGAGGTGGTCTCGGTCGAGGCGGGCTCCAAGACGCTCAAGGACGCCATCAACGAAGCGTTCCGCGACTGGGTTACCAACGCCGACAACACCTACTACTGCTTTGGCACCGCCGCTGGGCCGCACCCGTTTCCGATGATGGTGCGTGATCTTCAGCGGGTGATCGGGCTGGAGGCCCGCGTGCAGATTCAGGACCAGGCG
This sequence comes from Mycolicibacterium holsaticum DSM 44478 = JCM 12374, assembly GCF_019645835.1. Classification (NCBI taxonomy): domain Bacteria; kingdom Bacillati; phylum Actinomycetota; class Actinomycetes; order Mycobacteriales; family Mycobacteriaceae; genus Mycobacterium; species Mycolicibacterium holsaticum. The sequence continues at coordinate 2,848,713 of NZ_CP080998.1, read as the reverse complement.
GGCAGGTTGCCCGACGCGGTGACGGCGTGTGTGGGCGGCGGATCCAACGCGATCGGCATCTTCCACGCGTTCATCGACGATCCGAACGTGCGACTGGTCGGCTATGAAGCGGCTGGCGACGGTGTCGAAACCGGCAGGCACGCCGCGACTTTCACCGGTGGATCACCGGGCGCCTTCCAGGGGTCCTACTCGTATCTGCTGCAGGACGAGGACGGCCAGACCATCGAGTCGCATTCGATTTCCGCGGGTCTGGACTATCCGGGCGTCGGCCCCGAGCACGCCTTTCTGCGGGACACCGGCCGTGCGGAGTACCGGCCGGTCACCGACACCGAGGCGATGGATGCTTTCGGGCTGCTGTGTCGCACCGAGGGCATCATCCCGGCGATCGAGTCGGCGCACGCGGTTGCGGGCGCATTGCAGCTGGCCCGCGAAATCGGGCGCGGCGGCATCATTCTGGTGAACCTGTCGGGCCGCGGTGACAAAGACGTCGAGACGGCGGCGAAGTGGTTCGGCCTGCTGGACGGTGCGTCGTGAGCCGACTTGCACCGCTGTTCGACACGTGCCGGGCCGAGAACCGCTCGGCGCTGATCGGCTACCTGCCGACGGGTTTCCCCGATGTGCCGACGTCGGTTTCGGCGATGACGACGCTGGTCGAGTCGGGCTGCGACATCGTCGAGGTCGGCATCGCGTACTCCGATCCGGGGATGGACGGTCCGACGATCGCGGCGGCCGCGGATGCGGCGTTGCGTGGTGGGGTGCGGGTGCGCGATGCGCTCACCGCGGTCGAGGCGATCAGCAACGCCGGCGGCCGCGCCGTGGTGATGTCGTACTGGAATCTGGTCCTGCGCTGGGGCGTTGACGCGTTTGCGCGTGATCTGGCATCGGCGGGCGGGCTCGGCATCATCACCCCGGACCTGATCCCCGACGAGGCCGAGGATTGGTTCGCGGCGTCCGACGCGCACGATCTCGACCGGATCTTTTTGGTGGCCCCGTCGTCGACGCCGGAGCGGCTGGCCATGACAGTGCAGGCGTCGCGCGGATTCGTCTACGCCGCATCAACGATGGGCGTGACCGGTGCGCGTGACGCGGTGTCGGTGGCGGCTCCCGAACTGGTCCAGCGGGTGAAATCGGTGTCGGACATCCCGGTCGGGGTCGGGCTTGGTGTGCGCTCACGCGAGCAGGCAGCGGAGATCGCGGCTTACGCTGACGGGGTGATCGTGGGTTCCGCGCTGGTGTCTGCGCTGGAAGACAGCGTCGAGGCGGTGGGAAGGCTGACCGCTGAACTGGCCGACGGTGTGCGGCAGAGGGTCACCGCGTGACCACGACGGTCCTGGCCTACATTCCCAGCCCGGCTCAAGGAGTCTGGCATCTCGGCCCGGTGCCGCTGCGCGCCTATGCGCTGTTCATCATCCTCGGCATCGTGGCGGCCCTGATGATCGGCGACCGGCGCTGGGAGGCCAGGGGTGGCGAGCGCGGCGTTATCTACGACATTGCGCTGTGGGCGGTGCCGTTCGGTCTCATCGGCGGCCGGCTCTACCACGTCATCACCGACTGGTGGCGCTATTTCGGCGAGGGTGGCGCGGGTCTGGCCGGGGTGATCCGGATCTGGGACGGCGGCCTGGGAATCTGGGGCGCGGTGGCGCTCGGCGCGGTCGGGGCGTGGATCGGATGCCGCCGCCGCGGGATTCCGCTGCCGGCGTTCGGTGATGCGATCGCGCCGGGAATCATTCTGGCCCAAGGCATCGGCAGGATCGGCAACTACTTCAACCAGGAGCTGTTCGGCGGCGAGACGACGCTGCCGTGGGGTTTGAAGATCTACGAGCGCCGAGACTCCAGCGGGCTGATCGACAACCTCAACGGGGTGTCGACGGGGGAAGTGCTGCACATCGTGCATCCCACGTTCCTGTACGAATTACTCTGGAATCTGCTGGTTTTCGTGGCGCTGATCTATCTGGACCGCAGATTCAAGTTCGGGCATGGCCGGTTGTTCGCGATGTATGTCGCGGGTTACTGCCTTGGCCGGTTCTGGATCGAGCTGTTGCGGGTCGACGATGCGACGCTCATCGATGGTGTGCGGATCAACTCGTTCACGTCGACGTTCGTGTTCATCGGCGCGGTGGTCTACATCATGGTCGCCCCGAAGGGACGCGAAGATCCCGCCACGCTCAAGGGCAAGCCGGTGTCCGGTGCGGATATCACCGAAGAACTTGCCGCGGTGGGCGCGACGGCGGGTGTGGTGGCCGCGGCGAAGATCGCTGCCGAAGACGACGCCGCTGACGGTGAGCGCAAATCCGAGGCGGCGATCGAGGCGGAGGCGCTCACCGCCGATGTCCTCAGCGCGCCGTCGGAGGACATCGTCGAGGCCGAGGAGTTCGCAGAAGCCGGTGAGGAAGCTGATGAGGGCGAGATCGCCGCTGAAGCAGAGGAGCTTGGGGCAGACGTCGCGGGCGTGCCGGCCGACGATCTAGCCGAGGCCGAGGAGTTCGCCGCGGAAGGTGAATCGGAGCCGCTCGCCGATGACGTCGAAGAGGCACCGGCGGACGCAGACGATGACGAGACCGCGCCCGAGGCCGGTGTCGACGAGTCTGAGGAAATCGCCGTCGAACTCGATGAAGCGGCCGAGGCCTTGGCCGAAGAAACGGGCGGCGCAGAAGATGACGAAACCGCGCCCGACGCGGGTGTCGACGAGTCTGAGGAAATCGCCGTCGAACTCGATGAAGCGGCCGAGGCCTTGGCCGAAGAAACGGGCGGCGCAGAAGGTGACCAGACCGCGCCCGAGGCCGGTATCGGTGCGGTCGAAGGCGAGGAGCCCGTCGAGGCGGAAGCCGCAGCTTCTGAAGCCCATGACGCGGCTGTCGAGGGTCTTGACGACGCCGAGGAAGCCGTCGCCGAGGTTGACGGTGAGGACGCCGACGAGGCTGCCGAGTCCGAAGAGGACGAAGCTGATGTCGAAGCGTCAGCCGACGAAGAGCCCTCGGGCGGCGTGGGCGCGGTCGAAGGTGAGGAGGCCGTCGCGGCGGAAGCCGCGGCCCCCGAAGCCCATGAGGCGGCGGTCGAGGGTCTTGCAGACGCCGAAGAAGCCGTCGCCGAGGTTGACGAGTCCAAAGAAGACGAAGCTGAGGCCGCCGACGAGGCTGCCGAGTCCGAACAGGACGAAGCGTCAGCCGACGAAGAGCCCTCGGGTGGCGTCGGTGCGGTCGAAGGTGAGGAGGCCGTCGAGGCGGAAGCCGCAGCGGCTGAAGCCCATGACGCGGCGGTCGAGGGTCTCGAAGACGCCGAGGAAGCCGCTGCCGAGGTTGACGAGTCCGAAGAGGACGTCGCCGAGGCCGCCGACGAGGCTGCCGAGTCCGAAGAGGACGAAGCTGATGTCGAAGCGTCAGCCGACGAGGAGCCCTCGGGCGGCGTGGGTGCGGTCGAAGGTGAGGAGGCCGTCGAGGCGGAAGCCGCGGCCCCGGAAGCCCATGAGGCGGCTGTCGAGGGTCTTGAAGACGCCGAGGAAGCCGTCGCTGAGGTCAACGAAGACTCCGATCGGTCGGACCCCTCATCGACCGAGGCGGCGACCGCATCTGGTGGACGTTTACGTCGCTGGCTGCGAGGACGCCGCAACCGCTGATCGACCTTGGTTATCCACAACGGCGAATTCGTCCACAGGTTTGTCGGTGGTCGGCGGATGATGCGGCCGTACGATCCTGCGCATGTGTGTGAAATAGCTTGTGGTGCAGGATGATTGGTGCTCTTGTTCCGAATCGACCCGCTGAGACCCGGGGACGGCGGTGTCGGTGTCAGTGGTGATGATGACCTCATGTCGGTGACCGCTTCTGCTGAGGGTGTCGAGTTCTCGCCTGCGCGGCGGTTGGATGGGTTGTTTGATGAGTTGGGCGAGTTGATGGGTCAACGCAACGTCATCGATGCCCGGATGGTGGAAATCATCGCCGAGATCGATCACGACCAGTTGTGGGGGGCAACCGGGGCGCGCTCGATCCCGGCGCTGGTGGCCTGGAAGACCGGGGCCTCGCTGCGAAACGCCCACGCGATCGCCGCGGCGGCCCACCGGTTCACGGAGTTTCCGATCTGCGCCGACAGCATGCGCCAAGGACGGGTGTCGCTGGATCAGTTCGCGGTGATCGCCGAGCACGCCGGCGCGGGCTCAGATGCCCACTATGCCCAGCTGATCGAAAACGCCACCGTCAGCCAGCTGCGCACCGCGATCAAACTCGAACCCCGCCCCCAACCCGACCCCCACCCCGACATTGACCCCGAGGCTGATGCCGAGGGCGAGGTTGATACCGGGGGCGAGGCTGAGTCCGAGGGCGAGGTTGATACCGGGGGCGAGGTTGATACCGGGGGCGAGGTTGAGTCCGGGGGCCAGGTTGAGTCCGAGATCGCTCCCGATGCGGTGGCTGAGCCGGCGCTGGATTTCGATTGCGATTCCGAGGTCACAGGGTCGGTGCTCAAGTCCAGCAACACCGATGGGTCCACCACCTGGAAGATCACGCTGCCCCCGATCGAGGCGGCCCAGTTCGAGGCCGCACTGAGCTCACAGCGCGAAGCATTGATGATCGCCTGGAAACGCGACCACCACAGCCAGGGCCACACGACGCTGACCGCGCCGCCGCTGCCCACCACCACCGACGCCTTCATGCACCTGATCCAGACCGGCTGGGACGCCCAAGCCGCGCGGCGCCCGCACGGGACCCACACCACCGTGGTCGTGCACCTCGACGTCAACGACCACATCGCCGGGCTGCACCTGGGCCCCATCCTCAGCGACGCCGACCGACGCTACCTGCTCTGCGACGCCACCGCCGAAGTGTGGTGGGAACGCGACGGCCAACCCATCGGCGCTGGACGCAGCACCCGCCACATCAGCCGCCGGCTGCGCCGCGCACTGGAGCACCGCGACCGCACCTGCGTGGTACCCGGCTGCGGGGCCACCCGCGGCCTGCACGCCCACCACATCGTGCACTGGGAAGACGGCGGCCCCACCGACCTAGACAACCTGGTGTTGGTCTGCCCCTACCACCACCGACTGCACCACCGCCGCGGAATCACCATCACCGGACCCGCCCACACCCTCATCATCACCGACCGCGCCGGGCGCCGCCTGACCCCCCGATCACTAGCCCACCCACCCACACAACCCCCACCCACCACCGCCCCCTACCGCGGACCCACCGGCGAAACCGCCCAATGGTGGTGGTACCAGCCCTACCAACCCCCACCACAACCCCCGCCCAACAACTAACCCCACCCCCGCGGGGCCACCACACCGCACGCCTAGTCAGCGCAGGTGACGTGGAAGTCTCGCTCGTCTGGCCGGCTCAGCATCGCGGTCATCGTTTTGCGGTCATACGGCCAAAGATCGACGTTGCCTTCGTCGGTGAGATACCACGAATTACAGCCGGTGTTCCAGACCGTCGGGCCCAGCGCCGCAGCGACGTCGTCGTTGAACTTGGTGGTTGCTTCTTCGGTGACCTCGACGGTGTCGATATCGCCATCGCGAAACCGGCTGAGCCACTGAGCGATATAACGCGCGGTGAGCTCGGCGGAGTACTGCAGTGAAATCGAACCCGTCGGCGAATTCGGTCCAAGCACCGTGAAGAAATTCGGAAAACCGGGGATCGCCGTCATCCGGTATGCCCGTGGGCCTTTTGCCCAGACATCGTCGATCGACACGCCGTCACGCCCACGCAGATCCATCGGCCGCATGTAGTTGTGCGCATGAAACCCGGTGGCCAGCACCAGTACATCCAAACCGATCTCGACCCCGTCAGCCGTGCGGACACCGGTCGGCGTGAGCGCCTCGATCGGCGACGTGACCAGCCGCGCGTTGTGCGCCCGCAGCGCACGGTAATAGGAGCCCGAGATCACCTGACGCTTGCACAACGGCTGGTAGCTCGGTGTCAGCCGTTGCCGCAACTGCGCGTCGCGCACTTGAAAACGCAACGACCACCGCGCACATGCCTGTACGAGGCTCCGCCGCCAACTCGGTCGGGTGGTGACGTCGGCCAGAAACCCCGACCCCTGCAACAACGCGTCATACACACGACGGTGCAGACCCGGTCGCGCGCTCAGCAGCCTACCCACCCACCCCGGTTGTCGCAGACCCGTCGGTGCCCACACCACCCACTGCGGAGTACGCACGAAATGCGTGATCTCGGCGGCCGCCGGCTGCAACGCCGAAACGATCTGCACCCCCGTGGACCCGTTGCCGATGACGCCGATACGCCGGTCGGCCATCTCAATGCTGTCATCCCAGCAGGCGGTGTGCACCACCTGCCCGCCGAACGTGTCCAGTCCGGGGATCGGCGGCGTAAACGGATGATGCAGCACACCCGTAGCTGCGATCAGGAAGTCAGCTTCCCACTGTGCGCCACCGGAACTCACGATCCGCCAGCCGGTTCCGGTGAACTCCGCGGAGACGACCTCGGTGTTGAGCCGGACATACCGGTCCACACCGAACCGGTCGATGACCCCGCGCAGATACTGCTGAATCTCCGCACCCGGCGCGAAAACCGACGACCAGTCCGGCTTCGGCGCGAACGAGAACTGATACAGCTGTGACGGCACATCGCAGGCCAGCCCGGGATAACGGTTCCAATGCCATACGCCTCCGACATCGGAGCCCTTTTCGAGGATGGTCAGCTCACGAAAACCGGCTCGCTGCAGGGTCACTGCCGTCGCGATACCCGCGATACCCGCCCCGACGATGACGATCCTGGGTTCCCGGTGCATCGCTGCAACCTACTTCTCGAAAAGAAAGGAGGTGGGGTTTTCCTTACTGACTGGGTCGAGCAGCGTCTGGCATGCTGGCTCTATGACTGAGCCCCAGTTCGGTGGCAACGAGCACTCCGTCCCGCCTCCGCCGCCACAGCAGCCGTATCCGCAACCCGGCCAGTACGGCCCGCCGCCTGGCGCCTACCCGCCCGTCTACACCGACCCGGCCGCGCCGTTCGGTCGTCATCCGTTGACCGGTGAGCCGCTTTCGGACAAGTCCAAGGTGGTTGCGGGTCTCCTGCAGTTGATCGGGCTCATCGGGATCGTCGGCATCGGCCGCATCTACCTGGGCAACACCGGATTGGGCATCGCCCAACTCGTCGTCGGGCTGGTCACCTGCGGCATCGGGGCGGTGGTGTGGGGCGTCGTCGACGCAGTGCTCATCCTGACCGACAAGGTGCGCGACCCGGAGGGACGTCCGCTACGCGATGGCACCTAGCGTCGTCGCCAGCCGGGGACGGCTGTACACCGCGCTGGGAACGGGCGCCCTGGCGGCGGGCGCGCTGGCCTATGTCGGCCTCGCCGACCCGCACCGATCCAATTTTTTCTTTCCCGCTTGCCCGTTCAACGTCCTGACCGGCCTCGATTGTCCTGGCTGCGGCGGTCTGCGCATGATGCACGACCTGCTCCACGGCGATCTGGCCGCGGCCGTCGTCGACAATGTCTTCCTGCTTGTCGGGCTGCCCGCGCTGCTGGTCTGGGCCCTTGTGCGGTGGCGGCTGAAGCGGCCGGTGTGGAACATCCCGCTCGTGGTCGTCATCGTCGCCACCGCAGTGACCTGGGCGGTGGTGCGTAACCTGCCAGGCTTCCCGCTGGTTCCGACGGTCCTCGCCGGCTAGCTTCCCGGCGTGCGAAAGCCGCACGCGCACTGAGCATTCACTGACCGGACGGCCCGGCGTCGACGGCGCGGCATCTGAATCGATCAACGACTATGCTGAGCAGTCGTGAGTAGACGCGGGAAGATCGTCTGTACGTTGGGGCCGGCCACCGCCAGCGAGGAGGCCGTCAGGGCGCTGGTCGACGCCGGGATGGACGTTGCGCGGCTGAACTTCAGCCATGGCGGTTACCCCGATCACGAAGCGAACTACAAGCGCGTCCGGGCCGCCTCGGACGGCTCCGGGCGCGCCGTCGGAGTCCTCGCGGATCTGCAGGGACCCAAGATCCGCCTCGGCCGGTTCGCCGCGGGGCCGACCTACTGGGCGACCGGGGACACGGTGCGCATCACCGTCGAAGATCTCCAGGGCACACACGACCGAGTGTCGACCACCTACAAGCGGTTGGCCGAAGACGCCAAGCCGGGCGATCGGGTGCTCGTCGACGACGGCAACGTGGGCCTCGTGGTGGACAGCATCGACGGTAACGACGTGGTGTGCATCGTCACCGAGGGTGGTCCGGTCAGCAACAACAAGGGCATGTCGATGCCCGGCATGAACGTGTCGGCGCCCGCACTGTCCGAAAAAGACATCGACGATCTCGAGTTCGCCCTGCGCCTCGGTGTCGACCTGGTCGCGCTGTCGTTCGTACGCTCACCGGCCGACATCGAGGTCGTTCACGAAGTGATGGACCGCGTCGGCAGGCGCGTACCTGTGATCGCCAAGCTGGAAAAGCCCGAAGCCATCGACAATCTCGAGGCCATCGTCCTGGCGTTCGACGCCATCATGGTCGCGCGTGGCGATCTCGGGGTGGAGCTGCCGCTCGAAGAGGTCCCGCTGGTCCAGAAACGCGCGATCCAAATGGCAAGGGAGAACGCCAAACCCGTCATCGTCGCCACTCAGATGCTGGAGTCGATGATCGAGAACTCCCGCCCGACCCGCGCAGAGGCATCCGATGTCGCCAATGCGGTACTCGACGGCACCGACGCCGTGATGCTCTCCGGTGAGACGTCGGTCGGCAAGTTCCCGCTGGAAGCCGTCAAGACCATGGCCCGCATCATCGAAGCGGTCGAGGAGAATTCGGTGGCCGCGCCGCCGTTGGCGCACATGCCCAGGACCAAGCGCGGTGTCATCTCCTACGCGGCCCGCGACATCGGGGAACGCCTGGACGCCAAGGCGCTGGTGGCCTACACCCAGTCCGGTGACACGGTGCGCAGGCTGGCACGGCTGCACACCCCGCTGCCGCTGCTCGCGTTCACATCGCTGCCCGAGATCCGCAGCCAGCTGGCGTTGACCTGGGGCACAGAGACATTCATCGTGCCCCATATCCAAACCACCGACGGCATGATCCGTCACGTCGACCAGTCGCTACTCGAACTGGGTCGATACAAGCGTGGCGACCTGATCGTCATCGTGGCGGGCGCGCCGCCCGGCACCGTGGGTTCCACGAACATGATCCACGTGCACCGCATCGGCGAGGAGGACGTATAAACAGGCCTGTGTCTTCCGACGAGCGGCCCGTGCGATCAGCGGCCAGCACCGCAGACTTCGACGAACTGCTGGCGATCCTCGACCTCGAACAGATCGACGACAACACCTACGTCGGCTCGCATCCGAGCAAGAACCCGGTGCGCACCTTCGGCGGCCAGATGATGGCGCAGTCGTTCATGGCCGCCACCCGCAGCTTGAAGTATCGGACCCCGCCGAGCGCGCTGTCGGTGCACTTCATCGCCGGCGGCGACCCGGAGAAGGACCTCGAGTTCCACGTCGTGCGGCTGCGCGACGAGCGCCGGTTCGCCAACCGCCGCGTCGACGTCATGCAGGACGGACTGCTGCTGACCACCGCCATGGTGTCGTTCCTGTCGGGTGGCCCCAGCCTCGAGCACGGAATCGCGCCGCCCGACCTGCCCGACCCGCTGTCGGTGCCGCCGGTGGACGATCTGCTCCGCGGCTACGAGGATGTCGTTCCGCATTTCGTCAACGCGCTGCGGCCGATCGACTGGCGCTACACCAACGACCCCACCTGGGTGATGCGCAAGAAGGGGGAGAAGCTGCCGCACAACCGGGTCTGGATGAAGGCGCTGGGCCAGATGCCCGCCGACCCGGCCGTACATGCCGCGGCTCTGGTGTATTCGTCGGACACCACGGTGCTCGACTCGATCATCACCACCCACGGGTTGTCGTGGGGGTTCGACCGCATCTTCGCGGTCACCACGAACCATTCAGTGTGGTTTCACCGGCCCGTCCATTTTGACGACTGGGTGCTGTACTCGACGTCGTCACCGGTGGCCACCGACTCGCGCGGGCTGGGCACCGGGCACTTCTTCGACCCGTCGGGTCAGCTGTTGGCGACCGTCGTACAGGAAGGCATCGTCAAATACTTCCCGGCGGCCACGAGTTAGGGCGTCGGGGACACCGTGAACGAGAACTGGTCTTCGACGCGGTCCCGGAACTGATCGGCGCACTGTTCGATGGCCGCCTGGTCGTTGCCCGCCCGCGACACGCAGTCCAGATAGTCCGTGCCACCGGCGCGGTCGAATCCCCACACGAGAAGCCCGATCGCCGCGATCGCCTCGATGATGCTGAGGATGCCCAGGACGATGCCGGCGACGGCCATGCCGCCGTTGGTCGCCTCACCGCGCTTGGCCCTGCCCCAGCCGAGGAAACCGAAAATGATCGCCACGACACCGAGCACGACACCGAAGATCACCGATGCCAACGAGACGATCGCGATCACCAGGGCGGCGATACCGAAGCCGTTCTTGGGTCCCGTCGGCGGCGGCGCGTATCCGCCGTACGGCGGGGGAGGCGGGTAACTGCCGGGATACGGAGGGGGGTAGGCGCCGTAGACGCCCGGCGGCGGGGGCTGAGGTGGTGGTGGCGTCTCGGGTCTGTCCGGTTCGCTCATACCGACGAGGCTACCCCGCTGACGTCCAGGTTAAGGGTTGGACAGCGAACATCTTTGGGCAGGTGGTGGGTGGCGACCACGACCGTGCGTTCGGCGCTGAACAGGTCACCGGGGGTGAGCAGAGCGGTGAGTATGCGCTGACTGTCTTCGGCGTCAAGGTGTTCGGTGGGTTCGTCCAGCAGCACCGTCGGCGCCGGGCAGATCAGCGCGCGAGCCAACAGAAGTCGTCTGCGCTGACCCGCGGACACGGCGCCGGCACCGCCGACCAGAACGGTGGACAACCCGTCGGGCAGCGCCTCGAGCCATTCCCCGAGACCGACGCGGCGCAACGCGTCCTGCAGTTCGTCGTCGGTCGCGTCACCGCGGGCCACCAACAGGTTGTCGCGCACCGTGGTGGTGAACAGGTGTGCATCCTCGGCGAAGAACGCGGTCTGCGAAGGGTTTTCGGCCATCGCCATCAGCAGCGTGGTCTTACCGGACCCGCTGGCGCCGAGCACGGCCAGCCGGGCACCCGGCGTCAGTGGCACCGGCGTCACCGGCGGGCGGACACGTTCGACGGGCGCGGTCAGTTCGGTGAGCCGGCGGGCGGCGATACGTGATCGCGTGAGTTGTGTTGTGGCAGCAGGCAGTGCGGCCGTCGCCTCGAACGCCGACAGCGGAAGCAGCATGAGAACCGCCAGGGTCATCGGGGACACGGTATGCGCGAGCGCGATCGCGGCGAAGACGGCGCCGAGCACGCTGACACCGATCGCAGCGGTCGGTGCGGCGGCCGCGACGGCCGCGGGGGCCGCGGCCCGGTCGGTTTCGCGACCCCAGTCCCGGTGGCGGCGGCCGGCTTCGGCGATGACGTCGTCGAGGCGGCCACCGACGCGAAGCTCCGGGGCATGTTCGAGTGCGAGCATGACAGCGACATCACGACCGGAATGGTGTTGCGCGGCAATTGCTTCAGCTGCCGAGGCGGCACGCGCGGCGCTCCACGGTGCGGCAACGCCCGCGACGAACAGGCAGATGGCCAGCACCGCCGCCGCGGCGGGGGAGATGACCGCGATCACCGCGACCGCGATCACCGAGAGCACCGCGGCCACCGCGATCGGCAGCACGGCCCGCACCAGCACGTCGGCCAACTCGTCGACCGACCCGCCGATCCGGGCCACCAACTCACCGCTGGGCAGCCGCGACGCCGTTCCGGCGGGCGCGTCGGCGAGCCGGCGGAACAGCGCCTCGCGCACGTCGGCGGCCGAGCGCAGCGCGGTGTCGTGCGAGGCCAGCCGCTGGCAGTAGCCAAGCACCCCGCGCGAGATGCCCAATGCGCGGACTGCGACGACGGCGATCGTCAGGTCCAGCACCGGCGGCATCTGCCATGCCCGGGTGATCAGCCATGCCGCGATGCCGGCCAGCGCCAGGGCGCTGCCCAACGACAGCACGCCGAGCGCGACGGCCAACACCAGCCGCGGAAGTCGGGGACGCAGAAGCTCAAGCATCGACCAGGCTTCCCATGTGCAGTACCCGGTCGCCGATCGCGCGCACAGCGTCCCGGTGGCCCACCACCAGCACGGTGGCGCCCGCTCGGGCCCGCGCGGTGATCGCGGCGAGCGCCTGGGCTTCCATGCCGGCGTCGAGGTGCGACGTCGGCTCGTCGAGCAGCAGCACCGGCGCGGGCGACCCCAGCGTCCGGGCCAGCCCGAGCCGCTGCCGTTGACCCAACGACAGCCCGACACCGCCGCGGCCGAGCATGGTGTCCAACCCGTCGGGCAGTGTGGCGAGCACCTGGTCGAATCCGGCCTGCTGGCAGGCGGTCTGCATGTCGCGCAGCGGCCCGAACAGCTCCAGGTTCTCGCGGACGCTGCCGGGTATGAGCACCGGCCGGTGCGGCAACCACGCGACCTGCCGCCACCAGTGCTGCGGATCCAGGTCGGTGACTTCGACACCGTCGACGAGGACGCGCCCCGGATGCAGCCCGAGGATCGTCTCGAGCATGGTGCTCTTGCCTGCGCCGTTGGGGCCCGTCAGCACGGTGACCCGGCCGGGTTCGACGTCAGCATCGAGCGCGTCGAGGTGGATGACGGCGCCGTCCGCGTCGACGGTCCGGGTGCCCGCGGGTCGCTGCACCAGCGTGTCGAGTAGGCGAAACGCCTTGTCGGCGGCGGTCTTACCGTCCTGGGCGGCGTGAAACTCCACGCCGACGCGGCGCAGCGGCCAGAACACCTCCGGGGCGAGCAGCAGCGCGGTCAGCCCGGCCGTCAGGGTCATCTCGCCGAACACCAGGCGCAGCCCGATGCCGACCGCGACCAGCGCCACCCCCAGCGTGGCCAACAACTCCAGCACGAGCGCTGACAGAAACGCCATCCGCAGCGTGGCCATGGCCGAACGTCGATGTGCGGCACCGAGTTCGGCGATGCGCTGTGCAGAGCCGCCGACCCGGCCGAGCGCGCGCAGGGTCGGGATCCCGGCGACCAGATCCAACAGCCGCGATTGCAGTGTGGTCATCGCGGCCAGCGCCGCCGCCGAGCGGTCCTTGGTCAGCAGGCCGATCAGCACCATGAAGATCGGGATGAGCGGCAGCGCGATCAGCACGATGACGGCGGACGGCCAGTCATAGACGGCGATCGTCAGCACGGCCGCGGGGGTGAGGATGGCGGCCAGGAACACCGCGGGCAGGTAGGCGGTGAGAAACGGTCGCAGGCCGTCGAGGCCGCGGGTGATCACCGCGGCCGCCGAATCCCGTTCGGCGGCAAGCCGACGCGGCGACAACGCGGTGACGGTGCGAAGCACCTGATCAGAGAGGTCGGCGATCACCGCGGTCGCGCCGGCTTGGGACAGGCGGCCCTGCGCCCACTGCGCGACGGTGCGAATCAGCCACAGCGACACCAGGATCGCCAGCGATCCGGCCCAGTGCGCCAGGCTGCGCGAGGCAGGGTCGGTGATGATCCCGGCGACGATGCGCGCGAGCACCACTGCTGATGCGATGGTCGCGGCGGCGACGACGAGCCCGCAGGCCACCGACATGATCAGGTAACGCCGCATCGGTGCCGAAGCGCGCACGAGGTTCACGTCGAGCGCCTCGGCAGACCGACCGAAGCGGGGATCTGCTCGGCAGAAATCCGTTTGCGGAACACCCAATACGTCCAGCCCTGGTAGACCAGGATCAGCGGAACGAACGCCAGCGCTGCCCAGGACATGATCGTCAGCGTGTACGGGCTCGACGACGCGTTGTAGATCGTCAGGCTCCAGTCCGGGTTCAGGTTCGACGGCATCACGTTCGGATACAGGGCGCCGAACAACAGAACCACCACGGCGGCAACGACGATCGTGGTGTAGGCGAAGGCCCAGCCGTCACCGGTGCGGCTGAGCACCCGGGAGATCGCCGCCAGCAGTGCCACCACCGCGACGCCGAGCACGATCCAGGTCCAGTTCTTGCCGTGCGCGAGCTGGGTCCACAACCCGAAGCCGCCGACCGCGGCCGTCACGGGAAGCGCCAGCCCGGTCGCGAACCGCAGCGCGTCGTCGCGCAGTGCGCCATGGGTTTTCAGCGCGATGAACGCCGCCCCGTGAAAGAGGAACAGACCACAGGTGGCCAGCCCGCCGAGCAGCGTGTATGCGTTGAACAAGTCACCGAACGAAAGGTGCAGTTGTTTGTCGGCATCGACGGGCAGCCCCCCGATCAGCGCGGCGAACACCACACCCCACAGGATCGCCGGCACCCACGAACCGATCGCGATGCCGGCGTCGGCCGCCCGCTGCCAGGCCGGATCGTCGACCTTGCCACGCCATTCGATCGCGACCACCCGCAGAATCATCGAGAAGAGGATCGCCAACAGCGGCAGATAGAACCCGGAGAACAACGTCGCGTACCAGTCCGGGAACGCCGCGAACATCGCACCGCCCGCGGTGATCAGCCACACCTCGTTGCCGTCCCAGACCGGGCCGATGGTGTTGAGCACCGCGCGCCGATGTTGCTCGCGGTCACCCTTGGCGGCCTGCCCGAGTGGGGCCATCAACATGCCGACGCCGAAGTCGAAGCCCTCGAGAACGAAGAAGCCGAGAAACAGCACGGCCATCACGACAAACCACATTTCCTGCAGCCACATTGCCGATCCCTCCTCAGTACGCGAACGACAGCGGCGCCATGTCGTCGTCGCCGGGTGGTTGCGGTGGCACCGGTTCGGAGTCGTGTTCCTGGGGTCCCTCGACGACATAGCGCCGGATCAGCCAGAACCAGATGACCGCCAGCACCGCGTACACCAGCGTGAAGGTCACCAACGACAGCACGACCATGCCGGCGTCGTGTCCGGAGACGCCTTCGGCCACGGTCAACCGGATCATCTGGTCACCGGTCGGGTTGGGCACCACCACCCAGGGCTGGCGGCCCATCTCGGTGAATATCCAGCCCGCGCTGTTGGCCAGGAACGGGGTCGGCAACGTCACCAGCGCGAACCGGCTCAGCCACGGCGACTTCGGGATCCGGCCGCCGCGGGTGAACCACAGCACCGCCAACGAGAACAGCACGGGGACCGCGAGCAACCCGATCATCGCGCGGAACGACCAGTACGTCACGAACAGGTTGGGTCGATAGTCGCCGGGTCCGAACTTCTCCTGATACTGCTCCTGCAGGTCCTTGACGCCTTCGAGGTGCACCCCGCTGAAGGTGCCCTCGGCCAGGAACGGCAGCACGTAGGGCACCTTGATCAGGTGCACGACGCTGTCGCAGTTGTTGTGCGTGCCGACCGTGAGGATCGAGAAATGCGGGTCGGTTTCGCTGTGGCACAGCGATTCCGCGGAGGCCATCTTCATCGGCTGCTGCTCGAACATGAGCTTGCCCTGGATGTCGCCGGTGGCCACCAGGCCGACGGTGGACGCCAGCACCACAAGGCAGCCGAGTACGGCGGCAGGCCGATACAGGGTGTGGGCGTCGGTCTCCGGTCCCTGCCGGTGCGCCCGGACCATCCACCAGGCGCAGACGGCCGCCACGAAGGTGCCCGCGGTGAGGAACGACCCGAACACCGCGTGCGAGAACGCGGCGATCGCGGTGTTGTTGGTGAACAGCGCCACGATGCTGGTCAGCTCCGCGCGGCCGGTGTCGGGGTTGACGACCGCCCCGACGGGGTGCTGCATCCAGGAGTTGGCGGCGATGATGAAGAACGCCGACATGTTCACCGCGATCGCCACGACCCAGATGCAGGCCAGGTGCACCAGCCGGGGCAACCGGCTCCACCCGAAGATCCACAGGCCGATGAACGTCGACTCGAAGAAGAACGCGGCGAGGCCCTCCATCGCCAGCGGCGCGCCGAACACGTCGCCGACGAAGCGGGAGTACTCACTCCAGTTCATCCCGAACTGGAACTCCTGGACGATCCCGGTCGCCACCCCGAGCGCGAAGTTGATCAGGAAAAGCTTGCCGAAGAACCGGGTCAGCCGATACCACACCGGGTTGTCGGTGACCACCCATGCGGTCTGCATGACGGCGATCAGCGGCGCCAGCCCGATGGTCAGCGGAACAAAGATGAAGTGGTAGACGGTTGTGATGCCGAACTGCCACCGCGACACATCGAGCGCGTCCATCTGCCCTTCTTTCGTGGCTGTGCTGCCAGCCTACGACAGGACGTAGTAGACGTCAGTGTGCGTTAGCTCACCGGCGCTTCAGTCCCTTCGCTGTCGGCCGCCGAGGTCTCGGCGGCTCGGTTCTTGAAGTTCTTGGACGCGCTGCGGATGCCGAACGCGGAGACCACTTCGAACACTCCCAGAACAACCAGCCAGATGCCGACCACCACGGTCAGCGTCGCCAGCGACGGGAACGGCGAGGCCAGCAGGACGACGCCGGCGATCACGCTGATCACCCCGATGAAGATCTCCCAACCGCGGCCGGGCAGGGTCGGGTCGCTGATCGCCGATACCGCGGTGGCCACGCCCCGGAAGATGAACCCGACGCCGATCCAGATGGCCAGCAGCAGGATCGACTCCTGCAGGTTGCGGAAGCACAGCACGGCCAGGATCAGCGCGGCGGCACCGCTGATGAACAGCAGCACCCGCCCTCCGGCCGAGACGTGCAGGCTGAACGCGAAGACCACTTGTGCGATGCCGGCGACCAAAAGGTATGCGCCGAAGAAGATCGCCGCGATGACGATCGTGATGCCCGGCCAGGCGAGGACCAGGACACCGAGAATGACGGCAAGCACGCCGGACAGCAGCGTCGATTTCCAGAGGTGCTGCAGCAGGTTGGGTGATGCTGGGCTTTCCATGCGCGAAGTCTGGCACAAACCGGTACTGAAAGAACGGATTTCGCACGTGGTGCGGGCGATTGACGCGTGCGCAAACGATCGGATGGGTCATGTGCAAATAATGCGGCCCGCAACACAGAAGCCAATTATGACTACACAGTGCAGATTCGGTACGATACCGCCCCAAATGCACCCTTTTGAGCACAGCCTTAAAAATTGCGTGAGCAAACGAGGAGTGATGTTGAAACGTACAGCGATCGCGTCGATGGCTGCCTTGCTCGTTGCGTCGGGCGCGGCAATGGCCGTCGCGCCTGCCCACGCAGGTGAAAAGGACGACCAATTCATCGAATACCTCGACCAGAAAGGCGTGCCGTATTCCAGCAAGACCGAGGCGATCCGGGTGGCCAAGGACTTCTGCCTGGCGCGCACGCGGCAGAACGCACCCAAGTGGCGCGCCGCCTACCACCTCGCTCATGAGCAGGGTTGGACAGAAACCGAAGCCGCGCACTTCGCCGAGGCCGCGATCCCCACGTACTGCCCCAGAGTTTGGAAATAACGGGCGGTTCGAGTTCTCCTGCCACCGCCTTAGGTCTCCACTACTGTTCCGTTACCGGCCCTGCGAACCGGTTCCCGCGAGGCAGAAAGTGGAGGCAAACCGTGTTAGGTGCGTGTCGAGACCGTCGAGGGAGACTGTGGCGCATCGCCGCAGCGTTTGCTGCGACCGGTGCGCTCGCGCTGTCGGGTTGCGCAAGCAACACCGCCACCGACGAAACCACCACCGCGACCACTGCGGCGCCCGCGCAGAAGGTCGACGAGATCGCCAACACCGTGCCCGAGGCCATCAAAGCCTCGGGTGAGCTGGTCGTCGGCGTCAACATTCCCTACCCGCCCAACGAGTTCAAGGATCCCAGCGGCAAGATCGTCGGGTTCGACGTCGACCTGATGAACGCGATCGCGGCCACGCTCGGCCTCACGCCGGACTACCGGGAGTCCGATTTCGCGAAGATCATCCCGTCGATTCAGGGCGGCACATACAACGTCGGCATGTCGTCGTTCACCGACACCAAAGAACGTGAGCAGTCCGTGGACTTCGTCACCTACTTCAACGCCGGCATCCTGTGGGCACAGCGCCCAGGCGAGCCGGTCGATCCGAACAACGCCTGCGGCAAGAAGGTGGCGGTACAGGCCACCACCACCGAGGAAGTCGAGGAGCTGCCGGCCAAGAGCAAGGCATGCACCGACGCCGGTAAGCCGCCGATCGAGATCGTCTCGTTCGACGGGCAGGATGCGGCCACCAACGCGGTGATCCTCGGTCAGGTCGATGCGATGTCGGCGGATTCTCCGGTCACGTCCTACGCGATCAAGCAGAGCAACGGAAAGCTCGAGGAGGCCGGCAAGATCTTCGACTCGGCGCCCTACGGCTGGCCGGTGCAAAAGGGTTCACCGTTGGCCCAGTCCCTGCAGATGGCCTTGGAGCACCTGATCGAGACCGGGACCTATGAGGAGATCGCCAAGAACTGGGGCGTCGAGAACGGGATGATCGACAAGCCGGTCATCAACGGCGCGATCAACTAGGGGCAAGGAACGCGCGATGACGAAGGTCGACACGCCGTCCACCGACAGTCCGGCCGCCATCGACGCGGTCCCGCTGCGTCATCCGTGGCGGTGGTTCGCGGCGGTCGTCATCGTCTTTCTCGTCGCGCTGTTCCTCTACGGTGCGGCCACCAACGAGGCCTACCGGTGGTCGACGTATTGGGAGTACCTGTTCAACGAGCGGGTCCTCAAGGTCGGTGTGGTCAACACGCTGCAGTTGACCATCTACTCGATGGTGCTGGCCATCGTGCTCGGCGTGGTGCTCGCGATGATGCGGTTGTCGCCCAACCCGGTGCTGAAATCGGTGTCCTGGGTGTACTTGTGGATCTTCCGGGGCACCCCGGTGTACGTGCAGTTGGTGTTCTGGGGGCTGCTTCCGACGATCTACCAGAACCTGCGTCTCGGAGTGCCGTTCGGCCCGGCGCTGTTCGAGCTAGACCTGCAGAGCCTGTCGATCCCGTTCCTGTTGGCCATCCTCGGGCTGGCGCTCAACGAGGCGGCCTACATGGCTGAGATCATCCGCGCCGGAATCAGTTCCGTGCCCGAAGGTCAGGCAGAGGCTTCGACGGCGCTGGGCATGTCGTGGGGAATGACGATGCGTCGGACGGTGCTGCCGCAGGCGATGCGGGTGATCATCCCGCCGACCGGTAACGAGGTCATCAGCATGCTGAAGACCACCTCGCTGGTCACCGCGGTGCCGTTCACTTTGGACCTGTACGGGATCACCTCCCGCGAGATCGCCGCGCGCACTTTCGAACCCGTCCCGCTGCTGCTGGTGGCGGCGACCTGGTACCTGGTCATCACCAGCGTCCTGATGGTCGGCCAGTACTACCTCGAACGCCATTTCTCCCGGGGCGCGTCGCGAAAGCTGACGACGAAACAACTGGAGGCACTGGCCAAGGCGCAGAGGGCCGGGGAGGCGCACCCATGACGCCGATGGTCAAGGCCGAGCAGGTCTGCAAGAACTTCGGTGCCCTTGAGGTGCTCAAGGGCATCACGTTGGAGGTCGGCAAGGGCGAAGTGCTCTGCATGGTGGGCCCGTCGGGTTCGGGCAAGTCGACGTTCCTGCGGTGCATCAACCATCTCGAGCAGGTGAACGCGGGCCGGCTCTACGTGGACGGGGACCTGATCGGTTACCGCGAGCGTGGCCAGAAGCTCCATGAGATGTCCCCGCGAGAGGCCGCGAAGCAACGGCGCGACATCGGAATGGTGTTCCAGCACTTCAACCTGTTCCCGCACCGCACCGCGCTGGAGAACGTCGTGGAGGCGCCGATCCACGTCAAACGCATCAAGAAGGCCGAGGCGCTCGCGCGGGGACATGATCTGCTCGATCAGGTCGGCCTGTCGGCCAAGGCCGACGCGTATCCCGCGCAGCTCTCCGGTGGCCAGCAACAACGGGTCGCGATCGCCAGGGCGCTGGCGATGAACCCCAAGCTGATGCTGTTCGACGAGCCGACCTCCGCGCTTGACCCCGAGCTGGTGGGCGAGGTGCTGGCGGTGATGAAAAAGCTTGCCGCCGAAGGGATGACGATGGTGGTGGTGACCCACGAGATGGGCTTCGCGCGCGAGGTCGCCAACCAGCTGGTGTTCATGGACGCCGGCGTCGTCGTGGAGAGCGGGCCACCCCGTGAGGTGCTCGCCAACCCACAACACGGACGCACGAAGGCCTTTCTTTCCAAGGTGCTCTGATGCCCATGCCGGAAACCGGACCCGATCCGGCCACGCCGCTGTGGCGCGCGGCGCAGGTGTTCCGGCTGCTGAGTTGCATTTACGCACTGGGGTTTCAGATCGCGGTCAACCCAGCTCTGGACCGGCCGGTGATCGGTTGGCTGCTGTTCGGCGTGCTGATCGCGTGGAGCGCGGCGTGCGCGCTCGCCTATCTGAACGGGTTCGGCCGCCGTCCGTCGTGGGTGTTGGCCGAAATTGTCGTGGTGCTGGCGTTGATTTTGTCCACCGAGCTGATCGCATCGTCGCAATGGGCGCTGGACAACCAGTCCTGGCCGACGACGCTGTGGGCCACCAACGCCACGATCTCGGCGGCGATCCTGTTGGGCCCGATCGCCGGAATGCTGACCGGGGTCGCCGTGATGATCGCCAGCACGGCGGTCAAGGGCGTGGTGAACTACGATCTGGGCCGCAACGCGACCATCGTCATCGAGCTCGCTGTCGGCCTCGCGGTCGGGATGGCTGCCCAGACCGCGCGCCGCGCGCACGCCGAGCTGGAAAAGGCGGCCCGGCTGGCCGCCGCGCAGCAGGAGCGGGAGCGGCTGTCGCGCGAAGTGCACGACGGCGCGATCCAGGTGCTCGCGTTGGTGTCCCGGCGCGGCCGCGAAATCGGCGGGGAGACCGTGGAGTTGGCCGAGCTGGCCGGCCAGCAGGAGCGCGCGTTGCGGCGCTTGGTGAGCTCGGCCAGCGGCGCACCGCGCGTCGGGCAGCTCATCGATGTCGGCGCGCTGCTGCGGGCGCGAGCCTCGGACCGGGTGTCGGTGAGCCTGCCCGCCGACCCGGTGTTGCTTGACGAGCACACGGCGACCGAACTGTGCGCCGCGGCGGCCAACGCGCTCGACAACGTCGCCGCCCACGCCGGGCCGGATGCGCGCGCCTTCGTGCTGCTGGAGGACCTGGGTGACGCGGTCACCGTGAGCGTCCGCGACGACGGCGGCGGAATCCCCGACGGCAGGCTGGTCGAGGCCGTGCACGAGGGACGCATCGGCATCGCCAAATCGATTGTCGGACGGATGAATTGGCTGGGCGGCAGCGCGAAGCTCACCACCGGGCCGGAAAGCGGGACGGAATGGGAACTGACGGTACCCCGACGGTGATGGTGGTCGACGACCATCCGATCTGGCGGGATGCGGTGGCTCGCGACCTCGCCGAGCACGGGTTCACCGTCGTCGCGACCGCAGAAGGGGTGGCCGCGGCGCGGCGTCGGGCGGCGGCGGTGCAACCCGACGTGGTCGTGATGGACATGCGGTTGGCGGACGGCGACGGCGCGACCGCCACCGCCGAGGTGCTCGCCGTGTCCCCGTCGTCACGGATCCTGGTGCTGTCGGCTTCCGACGAGCGCGACGACGTGCTGGAGGCGGTGAAGGCCGGGGCGACCGGCTATCTGGTCAAGAGCGCGTCCAAACAGGAACTCGGCGACGCGGTGCGCGCGACGGCCGAGGGGCGCGCGGTGTTCACCCCCGGGCTGGCCGGGCTGGTGCTGGGGGAGTACCGCCGCATCGCGCAGAACCCGGCACAGGACCCGCAGGCGCCGAGCCTTACCGAACGGGAGACCGAGATCCTGCGTCATGTCGCGAAGGGGTTGACCGCCAAGCAGATCGCCGCGCGCCTTTCGCTCAGCCACCGCACCGTCGAGAACCACGTCCAGGCCACGTTCCGCAAGCTTCAGGTCGCCAACCGGGTTGAACTGGCCCGGTATGCGATCGAACACGGCTTGGACGAGGAACCCGAGTAGTCCTACTCATCCGAATCCGGGGCGGCATTGCGACGATGTCGTCATGACCGAACCGCAGCATGCCGTCATCGCCCGCCTGTCGGCCGACTTCGCCGCGATCTCGCAATACATGGCAAGGGTCTCGTCAGACCTGACCCAGCTGGACCGGGTGCTGTCCGAGCGGACACCGGCTGCGGCACCGCCCGCCCCGACCCCGATGTACTGGGCGCAGTATCCGCAACCGCAATATGCCCAGCCGCAACCCACGCCGCCGGCCCAGGCGCCCGCGCCGGCGCCCGCGGCACCGGCGCCGAGGCAGCCGCGCGACGACGGCTGGATCGGCAAGGTGCTCGCCGTCGCGGGTGTCGCGGTCACGTTGATCGGCGTCGTGCTGCTGCTGGTGCTCGCGGCACAGGCCGGCATCCTGCGACCGGAAATCCGCGTCGCGGCCGGCGCCGCGCTGGCCGCCGGGCTGGTTGGCACCGCAGGCCGGCTGTGGACCCGGCCCGGTGGCCGCATCGGCGCCATCGCTTTGGCGGCCACCGGCATCGCGGCGGCCTACATGGACGTCATCGCCGTCACCACGATCTATGCCTGGGTGTCCGCGCCCGTCGGGCTCGTTCTCGCCGCAGTGATCGGCGCGGCCGGGCTGACCCTGGCCCGGCGCTGGGATTCCGAGCAGCTGGGACTGCTGGTGCTGATCCCGCTGCTGGTGCTGGCGCCGATCGTGGTCGGCGACGTCAACCTGCTGCTGGTGGCTTTCATGCTCGCGCTGGCCGCCGCCTCGCTGCCGGTGCAGCTGGGTAAGGACTGGATCTGGCTGCACGCCGCGCGAACCGCCGCCGGAACCGTCCCACTGCTGGTCGCGCTGCTCGGCGTGAGCTTCGCCGACGGCCGCGACATGGCACTGGCCGGCGCGTGCGGGATCGCCGCGGTGTTGGCGGTCGTCGGCGCGCTGATCCTGTCGCCGTGGACCGCGAACCGGACCGCGATGGCGCTGCTGACCGCCGCCGGTGTGCTGCCGGTGCTGTGCGTGGGCCTGGCCACCGGCCGATTGGTGGCCGCGTTGATGGCGGCGACCTTGGCCGCGGCGCTGCTTGCGATCGTGTTCCTGGGTCGGCGGCTGCCTGCGGTCCAGGGCGCGGCCCGGCAGGTATGGGCGGTGTTATCGCAGGTCGCCGCGCTGATCGCCGTGCTGGTGGCGTTCGAAGGCCGCATCGCCGGTCCGGTGCTGCTGGCGATGGCGGTGGTGGTCGCTGTCGCCGGTCGCTCCGATGCGACCGCGAGGTACGCCGCGGTCGGCTTCGCCGTCGTCGGCGGCGGATTTTTCTTGAGCTACGCCCCGCCGGGTTCGCTGATCGAAGCTACCGCGATAACGCCGGCCACGGGGATTTCGACGCTGATCGCCAGCCTCTTGCTGATCGCCTGCGCCGTGGCGATCGTGTGGTCGTTCCCCAGCCGCGATTCCGCGGCGTGGGCGGGGGCCGCGATCGTGGTCGGCTATGCGCTCACGGCCTTCACCGTCACGGCCGGTGTGCTGATCGGCGGTGAGGGCGGCGGGTTCTTCGGCGGCCACATGGCCGCGACCATCTGCTGGATTGCGCTGGCCGCGGCGCTGTTCGGCTACGCGGCGCGGGTGCCGCGGGCGGACCGGTCGCTGCCGATCGGTGGGGGACTGGCGCTGGTCGCGGCCGCGATGGCCAAGCTCTTCCTGTTCGACCTCGGCACCCTGGACGGAATCTTCCGGGTGGTCGTCTTCATCGTCGTCGGGCTGGTGCTACTCGGTATGGGCGCCGGCTATGCGCGGCTGCTCGAGCACCAGGACCAGCAGAAAGAGCAGCCGGTGTGACATCCATCATATGATAAACTGGACTCAATCCAATTTAGGTGGTGTTGCAGCAGACATGACAAACACACGTAGAACCGAAGAAGAAGTCCAGGAATTCGTCGCCTCCGCCGAGTTGAGCGCCAACCTGCAGCGCGTCCTCGTCGACCTGATCGAACTGCACCTGCAGGGCAAGCAGGCGCACTGGAACGTCGTCGGGACCAACTTCCGCGACCTTCACCTGCAACTCGACGAACTCGTCGACCTGGCCCGGGAGGGCAGTGACGTGATCGCCGAGCGGATGCGCTCACTGTGGGCCGTTCCGGACGGTCGCACCGACACCGTCGCGGCCACTACGACGCTTCCGCAGTTCCCGGCCTTCGAGCAGAGCGCGACCGAGGTCGTTGACCTGATCGCGACACGCACATACGCCGCCGTCGACACCATGCGCAAGGTGCACGACGCCGTCGACGCCGAGGACCCCAGCACCGCCGACATCCTGCACGGGCTGATCGACGGTCTGGAGAAGCAGGCGTGGCTGATCAAGTCGGAGAACCGCAAGATCTAGTTTCGACCGGCGGTCCAGCGCCTTGTTCGCATCGTTTGGCGCGGTTGCGGGTACTCCGCACCGGTGACCGTGAGACGAGACATTCGCGCATCGCGCCAGGCGGTGTGGGACGTGATGGCCGATGGATGGACCTACTCGCAGTGGGTGGTCGGCAACAGCCGGATGCGCGCGGTGGATCCCGACTGGCCGGCCCCCGGCGCCAAGATCTGTCACTCCGTCGGGGTGTGGCCGATGCTGCTCGACGACGTGACCGTCGTCGAGCACTGCGAGCCGTTGGAGGAATTGGTGCTGCACGCGAAGGGCCGCCCCTTCGGTGGTGCGCGGATCACGTTGCGGCTCAGCGATACTCCCGACGGCTGTCGGGTGGAGATGACGGAGTGTCCGGTCAGCGGACCGGCCTCCGTGCTGCCGGACCGGCTGTCCGACCTCGCGGTCTGGCCGCGCAACCGTGAGACGTTGTGGCGGCTGAGCGCGCTGGCCGAACGGCTCAAGCCGACTGAGGTGTAGGGCTGCTGACCGGATGCAGTTCCACGGCGTGACGCACCGCCTCGTCGTCGCGGCGGCCCACCAGGTACCACGTGTGCATCACGCCCTTGCCTTTGACGTCGACCGCGCCGCGCTCCTCGAATTGGTATGAGTCCTTGAGCCGTTCGTAGACGTCCTGCGGAACCTGGATCCGGCCCTCGACGTCGGTGGACTCCATCCGCGAGGCGACGTTGACCGCGTCGCCCCACACGTCGTAGAAGAATTTGCGCGCCCCGACGACGCCGGCGACCACGGGGCCGGCAGCCAAACCGATCCGCAGCGGCACTTCGCGTCCGCGCGGATCGCGCAGGTCGGCGACGGCCTCTGCCATGTCCAGCGCCAGGCAGGCCAGCGCCTCGAGGTGATCTTTTCTCGGCTGGGGCACCCCGCTGACCACCATGTAGGAATCCCCGCTGGTCTTCACCTTCTCCAGGCCATGGCGGTCGACCAGCGCGTCGAGGTCGGTGTACAGCCGATCGAGAAACCGGACCAGATCGCTGGGCGCGGTATCGCTGGCGCGCTTGGTGTATCCGGCGATGTCGGCGAACAGAATCGAGGCGTCGTCGTACTTGTCGGCGATGATGTTGCGGGTCGGGTCCTTGAGCCGGTCGGCGATGGTGGTCGGCAGGATGTTGGCCAGCAGCCGTTCGGAGCGTTCGTATTCGGCCTCCATCGCCAGCCGCGCGCGCCGGAGTTCGCGCATCGCGTACCAGAGTGTCGCCACCATCAGAATCCACGCGGTGATCACGGTCAGGACGAACGACGTCCGAAACGCCCACGGCGGTTGCGCACCGGTGTCGTTGGGCACCAGGTACTCGAGCAGGATGACCGCGGCCGCACCGATGGCCGCGAGCACGCCCGCCAGTACCAGATGATCCAGACCGAGGACGACAAGGGTGATCGCCGCGGCGACCACAAAATACAACTGCAGCCCGGTACCGGTGCCCAGATGCACGCACAACACCGTGATGGTGGCGTAGGCGACCGCGAAGAACACCAAGGGCGCCACCAACTCCCCGAACCGGCAGAGGAACGGGATGGTCATGAAAACCACAGCGCCGCCGAAGTTCAACAGCGGAATCCACCAGATGTCCCGGGCGATCACCAAACCCTGAACGCCGAAGAAGGCGATGATGGCCGCGCTGATCATCGCGGTCACGTTCAGTACCCGGCGATGACGTTCGGCGATGCTGGAACGGTGGCGGATGCGCGCGGGGGCGCGGCTTTCCATCGCCACGTCCGGCACGCAGACGGCCCGGAACTTCGCCACCACTGTCAAAGCGTAACGCCGGATGCCGCGTCGACCTCCGATTTTGAGACCGGCGGCGGTACCGGGATGTGGTCATGAGATTTTCCGGATCGGCCTTTCCGCGGCAGCGACGTCAAATCACCGCGGGCGACAATAACTAGCCTTATGGCGTTGCTGCAATGGATTGACCGCGGATTGAGATGCGCCATCAATAGCGAGCATAACTGGATCAGTTGGCGAACGTACGCGGCGCCATACTACCGAATAAGAATTTGCTGAATTCGCATATTTGTGCACGCTATTGGACACGGTGTGACACGCCGACTTTGGAGTCGAGACATTCTTTCCGAATAGCGCAATTGCGTTATCGCCGATGGGCTAATTTTGCATCCATCACGGCCACCGAAGCCGTTGGCGCTGACCGAGAGAATGAGGGGTGGCATGCGGGCAATCGTCAACCGTCGACTGCAGCGTTGGGGGATAGCCTCGCTGATTGCCGCTGCGCCGCTGGCTGTCTTATGTGCGTATGTGACCAATTTGCTCGTCCCGACCGAGCCGATGCCCAAGCCCAGATACGAGGCCCAATCGCTTCACATCGTGCATACGGCGACCATCAAAGACGAATCGACGACGATCGGCATCGCTGATTCGGACATGTACGACCCGAACCTGACCGAGGAGCAGATCGTCAAGCGCTTCGACGACATGCAGGCATTGGGTGTCGACACCGTCCGGGTGCTGGTGCCGTGGGGGGCGATCCAGCAGGCCGAGCCCGGCAGTCCGCTGGAGGCGCTGTTCCCGCCCGACTGGAGCCGGATCGACTTCATCCTCAGCCAGGCCCAGGTACGTGACATGGCCGTGCTCGGGGTGCTGAACTCAACCCCGTACTGGGGCGGCGCCGACGGCAGTGGATGCCTCGGATGCCCGGGGGTGGCGCCCGATCCGACGAAGTTCGCCGCGTTCGCCGGTGAAGCGGTCACCCGGTTCAACGACCTCTACCCGGGCGTCGTCTCGGCATATGAGGTGTGGAACGAGCCGAACTATTACCGGTCGTGGTTCCCGGTGGTGGACCCCGTCGCCTACACCGAGGTGCTGAAGGCTGCCTACACCGCGATCAAGGCCGCCGACCCCGACGCGACGGTGGTCGCCGGCGTGCTGGCGGCGGTCGTGTCGGCCGGCGGCTTCACGGTGGATCCGGTGACGTTCGTGCAGACCATGTACGCCAACGGGGCGAAGGGCTATTTCGACGCGCTGTCATATCACCCGTACAACTACGACCGGCCGTTCGGCGAGCAGAACCCCAATTTCATCTCGCCGCTGCGCACCCTGCTGCAACTGCGCCTGACGATGCTCGACAACGGCGATGACCTAGTGAAGATCTGGGCGACCGAGTACGGGCTGCCGACGTCGATGGTCTCCTATCAACAGCAAGCCGACTTCATCGAGGACTTCCTGACCACCTGGGCCGGCGGGCTGTCCGACGAGCAGATCCGGCAGTTGCCCGCGCAGTTCCGGGAGTTGGCGGCCGACTGGGACAGTTGGATCGGCCCGGCATTCATCTACACGCTGCGCGACCGGTTGGCAGCGCCCGACACCGAACAGGGCTCGATGGGCCTGTACTACTTCGACGAGGCCACCGGTGAATGGAAGATGAAGCCGGCCGCCGAGGTCATCAAGTGGATCATCGACGACCGCGCGCCCGACACCCTGGCCGAGGCGCTGGCGGCGTCACTGCAGAAGCTCGTCCAGCAGATGGCCGACTCGGTGGCGGCGGCCGTCCAGACCGCGGTGCTGCCCGCGGTGACGCAGACCGTCCAGCAGATCGGCACCCAGGTTCGTGACGCCTTGGCCAATGCGCTTGCGGCCTGGGTGGGTTCGTTGTCGAAACCGGCGACGACGACGGCGGCGACCCGGGTGCCTGCGGTGGATGCGCCCGTGGCGGCCGAGCAGGTGGCCGAGTTCGCCGAAACCGTCGAGCCGGACGTGACCGAACCCGTCGAGCCGGACGTCGCCGAACCCGTCGAGGCCGAACTAGACGACGACGCCCAGGAGTACGCCGACCTGTCCGAAGACATCACCGAGGACATGCCGGTGGACGTCACCGAGGATCTCGCCGAGGACCTCAGCGAGGACGTCACCGAGGATCTCGCCGAGGACATCACCGTGGAGGACACCGTCGACGAGACGACCGTCGGCAAGCACGCCCAAGGCGCCCCCGAGAACGCCACGTCCGTCGATTCCATCAAGGACAGGCTGGCCGGTGAGGCGTCCGCGTCGGACACCGACGGCGGCGGCGGTGAGGACGCCGGTGACACCGGAGCCGACGCGGCCGCCTAGGGAAACCCTTGGCGCACAAGGGGTCCGACACACACAAAGTGCCCTCGGTGGGATTCGAACCCACACTGTCTGGGTTTTGAGTCCAGTTCCTCTGCCAGTTGGGATACGAGGGCGTCGGGACGTGCATTCCCGCGCGGGTTACTACCTTAGAGGATGACCCGACGTCGCAGATCGCGGCCGCTACCGCCACAATATCCACCATGACCGCGTCACCGACCGACGCCCAGACATCACGGCGCGTTCTCGTCGCCGAAGACGAGGCGCTCATCCGCATGGACCTTGCCGAGATGCTGCGCGAAGAAGGCTACGAGATCGTCGGAGAGGCCGGCGACGGGCAGGAGGCCGTCGACCTGGCCGAACGCCTCAAACCCGATCTGGTGATCATGGACGTCAAAATGCCCCGTCGGGACGGTATCGACGCGGCCGCCGAAATCGCCGGCAAGCGCATTGCACCCATCGTCATCCTCACGGCGTTCAGCCAGCGCGACCTCGTCGAGCGGGCCAGAGATGCCGGCGCGATGGCCTATCTGGTCAAACCGTTCACCATTACCGACCTGATCCCGGCCATCGAAGTTGCCGTCAGCCGGTTTCGCGAGATCTCTGCGCTGGAGCGCGAGGTGGCCACCCTGGCGGATCGGTTGGAGACCCGCAAACTTGTCGAGCGCGCCAAGGGTTTGCTGCAAAGCAAGCATCAGATGACTGAACCCGAAGCGTTCAAGTGGATCCAGCGCGCCGCGATGGACCGCAGAACCACCATGAAACATGTCGCCGAGGTGGTACTGGAAAACCTGGAGACGCCCGAGGAAGCCCCGCCGGCAAGCTAGAAATCCGCCGCGAGATCGGGCTCACACGACATTTGCGAAGTTGCGATTGGAAGTACTCGACGTATGCGGTGGCGCGACGCGTCCCCCAACAGCGCGCACTAGGGCGATGCGTTGGTTAAGGTCTTCCCCTAGCGTCGCCGCCTATCCGGTTTGAATTGACTGCTGCGATGCCGACGGAAACTTCAATCGGGAGGTGAAACGTGCGCGGTCGCGTAGCACGGAATGCAGTTGCTATCGGTAGCGCGGGTCTGCTCGCGCTCGGCGGCGCGATGGCGCTGGCCGGCTGCCAACAGTCCCAGCCCGGCGGCGAGGACAACGCGCAGGCCGACCTCAAGATCGTCGAGCAGGTGCAGATCGATCAGAGCGGCGCGGAAGTCCCGCCCGACAACAGCGCGACTCCGGCCGATCCGGCCGGCGACGGCCAGGCGCAGTGCCCCCCGGTCTCGATCGCCATGGCCGGCGCGTTGAACGGTCCGGACGCCGCGCTCGGCATCAACATCAAAAACGGCATCCAGTTGGCGGTCGACAAACACAACGCCGCCAACCCCGGCTGCCAGGTTCAGCTGAAGACCTTCGACACCGAGGGCGACCCGCAGAAAGCCACCCAGATCGCACCGCAGATCATCAACGACGCCTTCACCATCGGCCTGATCGGCCCGGCGTTCTCCGGTGAAACCATGGCCACCGGCGACGTGTTCAACCAGGCCGGCCTCGTCGCGGCCACCGCGTCGGCCACCAACGTGACCCTGTCGGACAAGGGCTGGCGGACCTTCTTCCGCGGACTGGGCAACGACGGGGTGCAGGGACCCGCGGTGGCCAACTACATGAAGAACACCCTGGGCCACAAGAAGGTCTGCGTCGTCGACGACAGCACCGACTACGGCCTCGGCCTGGCCCAGACGATGCGCGAGACGCTCGGCCCGGTCGCCGATTCGGCCTGCAACATCGCGGTGAAGAAGGGGGACAAGGACTTTTCGGCCGCGGTGACGCAGATCAACGGCGCCAGCCCGGACTCGGTGTTCTTCAGCGGCTACTACGCCGAAGCGGCACCGTTCGTGCAGCAACTCCGCGACAGCGGATTCACCGGCACCTTCGTCAGCGCTGACGGCGCCAAGGACCCGCAGTTCGTCAAGCAGGCCGGCGACGCATCAAAGGACGCCATCCTGTCCTGCCCGTGCGGTCCGTCCACGGGCAGCTTCGCCGAGGAGTACCGGCAGAAGTTCAACCAGGAGCCCGGCACCTACAGCAGTGAGGGCTACGACCTGGGCACGATCATGATGAAGGGCATCGACTCCGGCGCCATCACCCGGCCGGCACTGTTGGAGTACATCCGCAACTACGACGGTCGGGGAGTGGCCCGGCAGTACCAGTGGACACCCACCGGTGAGCTGACCAACAGCCTGATCTGGATCTACAAGGTTCAGTAGCCGCCGAGGCGGGACGCGTCCGAGACCGTAAGGCTCGGACGCGTTTTCGCTAGAACAACATATCCTCGAGGAGCCGCCACCGGATGACCGGGACTTTGCCCGAGTGCGTCGGTGAGTCCGCGTGCCTGGCCGCCAACATCAGCTTCAACCTCGACGGCCTACGAGACGGTTTCTGGCAGCTGACGATCGACGGCCTGTCGTGGGGTGCGATCTACGCGCTGGTGGCGGTCGGCTACACGCTGGTCTACGGCGTGCTGAAGTTGATCAACTTCGCCCACTCCGAAGTCTTCATGTTCGGCATGTTCGGCGCCTACTTCTGCCTGGACATGGTCTTGGGGTTCACGCCGAGCGGTAACACCTACAACAAAGGCCTCGCGCTGACGGTGCTGTATCTGGGCATCGCCATGCTGTTCGCGATGATGGTGTCCGCCACCACCGCGGTGGGTCTGGAGGCGGTCGCCTATCGCCCGCTTCGCAGACGCGGGGCCGGACGGCTGTCCTTTCTCATCACCGCGATCGGCATGTCGTTCGTGTTGCAGGAGTTCGTGCACTTCATCCTGCCCAAGATCATCGAGGGGTACGGCGGATCCAACGCGCAACAACCGATCCGGCTCGTCGCCCCGGAGACGCAGTTCACCGTGTTCGGCGCGGCGGTCTCCAACATCACGCTGATCATCGTCATCGCCGCGCTGATCCTGGCCCTGCTGACCGACTTGGCCATCAACCAAACGAAGTTCGGCCGCGGCATCCGTGCGGTGGCCCAGGATCCGGACACCGCGACGCTGATGGGCGTGTCGCGGGAACGGGTCATCATGATGACGTTTCTCATCGGCGGCCTGCTGGCCGGGGCGGCGGCGTTGCTGTACACGTTGAAGGTGCCGCAGGGCATCATCTACTCCGGCGGCTTTCTGCTCGGGATCAAGGCGTTCGCGGCCGCGGTGCTCGGGGGCATCGGCAACCTGCGCGGCGCCCTGCTGGGCGGGCTGCTGCTGGGCATCATCGAGAATTACGGGCAGGCGGTCTTCGGCACCCAGTGGCGTGACGTGGTGGCGTTCGTTCTGCTGGTTCTGGTGTTGTTCTTCCGACCGACCGGGATACTCGGTGAGAGCCTTGGAAAGGCACGAGCATGAGGCCCAGCGAGAAGCCGCAGGCGGATCGCACATCGGGGTGGTCCGCGAAGGTGTTGGCGCCAGGGGATGCGGTGCGCCAGTGGTGGGATCGCCTTTCGCGCGTGCAGAAGTGGGGCTTCGGGGTCCTCGCGTTCGGGTTGCTCGCACTGCTGCCGCTGTTTCCGCCGCCGTTCCTGGACACCCCCAACATCAGCTTCGGCGGAACCATGGCGCAGTTCGCCATGGTCGCGATCATCGCGATCGGCCTGAACGTCGTCGTGGGCCAGGCCGGCCTGCTCGACCTGGGGTACGTCGGCTTCTACGCCGTCGGCGCCTATACCGTCGCGCTGCTCACCAGCCCGAACAGCCCGTGGAACAAGATGGGGCCCACCGGTTGGCTGCACGAGGACTGGGCCTGGCTGGCGTGTGTGCCGTTGGCGATGGCCATCACCGCGCTGAGCGGGCTGATCCTGGGTACGCCGACGCTCCGGTTGCGCGGCGACTACCTGGCCATCGTCACGCTGGGATTCGGCGAGATCATCCGGCTGATGGCCGACAACCTGTCGGAGGTCACCAACGGGCCTCGGGGCCTCAACGAGGTCGCCTATCCGCGCCTGGGTGAGAACGAACGGCTACCCGAAGGGGTGTTCTCCAGCGGCAACTCGGCCGGGGAAGCCAACTACGGCACATGGTGGTTCTGGCTCGGCATCGTCCTGATGGTCGTGATCCTCATCCTGGTCGGCAACCTGGAACGCAGCCGGGTCGGGCGCGCGTGGATCGCCATCCGCGAGGACGAGGACGCCGCGGAGGTCATGGGCGTCAACGCGTTCCGGTTCAAACTGTGGGCGTTCGTCATCGGCGCGGCGATCGGCGGGCTGTCCGGGGCGCTGTACGCCGGGCAGGTGCAGTTCGTCGCGCCGCCGACGTTCAACATCATCAACTCGATGCTGTTCCTGTGCGCGGTGGTGCTGGGCGGGCAGGGCAACAAACTCGGCGTCGTGGTGGGGGCGTTCATCATCGTCTACCTGCCGAACCGGTTGCTGGGCGTGGAGTTCCTCGGGATCAACCTCGGCGACCTGAAGTACCTGTTCTTCGGGCTGGCGCTGGTGATGCTGATGATCTTCCGCCCCCAGGGCCTGTTCCCGGCGCGCCAGCAACTGCTGACCTACGGCAAGGTCGCACGCGACCTGTTGCGCTCGCCGGAGAAGGAGTCGGCGCGGTGACGATCGAGGAACTCGCCGGCGTACACCGCGACATCCACGCTGCAGAGGGCGAAATCCTGCTGCAGACAAAGGAACTGACCATGAAGTTCGGCGGCCTGGTGGCGCTGGATTCGGTGTCGTTCAGTATCCGCCGCGGCGAGATCCTCGGCCTGATCGGACCCAACGGCGCGGGCAAGACCACCTGCTTCAACGCCATCACCGGTGTGTACCGGCCGACGTCGGGCACGGTGTTGTTCGACGGTGCACCGCTGGGCCGGATCAAACGTCACCAGATCACCCGCCGCGGCATCGCCCGCACGTTCCAGAACATCCGCCTGTGGGGTGAGATGACTGCGCTGGAGAACGTTATGGTCGGCACCGATGCGCGTCACTTCACCTCGGTGCCAGGGGCGTTGGTGCGCACGCCGCGCCACCGCCGCGAGGAGCGCTCGGCGATCGAACGCTCGGCGGCGCTGCTGCATTTTGTCGGCATCGCGCACCGCGGCGAGGAGAAGGCGAAAAACCTGTCATACGGCGACCAGCGGCGCCTGGAGATCGCCCGCGCGCTGGCCACCGAGCCCAAACTGCTCTGCCTCGACGAACCCGCCGCCGGGTTCAACCCTCGCGAGAAGGCCGCGCTGATCGAGCTGATCCAGAAGATCCGCGACGACGGGTACACCGTGCTGTTGATCGAGCACGACATGCGGCTGGTCATGGGGGTGACCGACCGCATCGTCGTGCTCGAGTTCGGCCGCAAGATCGCCGACGGCCTGCCTGCCGAGATCCGCGAAGACCCCCGGGTCATCGCGGCCTACCTGGGAGTGCCCGATGACGAAATCGAGTGACGATAAACCGGTCGTGCTCGAGGTGCGCGACGTCGTCGTGCAGTACGGACGCATCCGTGCCCTGCACGGAATCTCGCTGTTGGTGCGGGAAGGCGAACTGGTGACCCTGCTGGG
This sequence comes from Mycolicibacterium holsaticum DSM 44478 = JCM 12374, assembly GCF_019645835.1. Taxonomy (NCBI): domain Bacteria; kingdom Bacillati; phylum Actinomycetota; class Actinomycetes; order Mycobacteriales; family Mycobacteriaceae; genus Mycobacterium; species Mycolicibacterium holsaticum. The sequence continues at coordinate 2,814,884 of NZ_CP080998.1, read as the reverse complement.
CTCCAACGGTGCGGGCAAGACGACGACGATGCGGGCGATCTCGGGGCTGTTGCCGCTGACCGCCGGATCGGTGTGGTTCGAAGGCGCCGACGTCACCAGGGTCAAGGCGCATCACCGGGTGACCCGCGGCCTCATCCAGGCGCCGGAGGGCCGCGGGGTGTTCCCAGGGATGACGGTCGTGGAGAACATCGAAATGGGTTGCTACGGACGCAAGTTCGCCTCCCGGGCCGAACACCGGGAACGGCTGGACTGGGTGCTGGAGCTGTTTCCCCGGCTCGCCGAACGCCGCACCCAGGTCGGGGGCACGCTGTCGGGCGGCGAGCAGCAGATGCTGGCGATCGGCCGCGCGCTGATGGCCCGTCCGCGGGTGCTGCTGCTCGACGAGCCGTCGATGGGCCTTGCGCCGATGGTGATCTCGCAGATCTTCAAGATCATCGCCGACATCAACGCTCAGGGCACCACGGTGCTGCTTGTTGAGCAGAACGCGCAACAGGCGCTGAGCCGTTCCGACCGCGCCTACATCCTGGAAACCGGGGAGGTCACCCGGTCGGGTAACGCGCGAGAGTTGTTGGCTGACGACAGCATTCGCGCCGCCTACCTCGGTGTCGCCTGAGCGCCATCCGGACGGGCTAGTCGATGCGGAACCGCTTGACCCGCGCCGTCTGACCCGAAACCAACCGCACCCGACTGGGAGCCACGTCGAGGTGACGCGCCAGCACCTTGGCGACAGCCGCGTTGGCCTTGCCGTCGACCGCGCGCTCCGGCACGTAGATCGTCAGCGACCCGTCGTCGCCGACCTCCACCAACGGTCCTTTTCGGCTGCCCGGTTTGACCCGCACGACAAGCGTGCGTGAACTCGCACCGCAACCCGGTGTGTCGCCCGCTGGGCCCACCGCTCGTGAGGAGGACACGCACGCTCGCCGAGAAAGGCTGGGGTCTAGCGGGCGACGATCACCGACGAGCCGTGGCCGAACAGGCCCTGGTTCGCGGTGATGCCGACGTTGGCGTGTTCGACTTGGCGGCCGGTGGCTTGGCCTTTGAGTTGCCAGGTCAGTTCGCAGACTTGGGCGATGGCTTGTGCCGGAATGGCTTCGCCGAAGCAGGCCAGCCCGCCGGACGGGTTGACGGGGACCTTGCCGCCGATGGTGGTTGCGCCGCTGCGGAGCAGTTGTTCGGCTTCACCTTTGGCGCACAGCCCCAGATGCTCGTACCAGTCCAGCTCCAGGGCCGTGGACAGATCGTAGACCTCGGCGAGGTTCACATCCTCGGGACCGATCCCGGCCTCAGCGTAGGCAGCGTCGAGGATCTGGTCCTTGAACACCCGCTCGGGTGCGGCTACCGCGGCGGTGGAATCGGTTGCGATATCCGGTAGTTCAGGAAGATGCTGCGGATAACGAGGCGTCACCGTGCTGACCGCGCGCACCGAAGGCACTCCCTCCAGGGAACCGAGGTGCTTCTGCGCGAACGCCTTGCTCGCCACGATCAGTGCGGCCGCACCGTCCGAGGTCGCGCAGATGTCGAGCTGGTGCAGCGGGTCGGCGACGACCGGGCTGGCGAGTACGTCTTCGACGGCGGATTCCTTGCGGTAGCGGGCATTCGGGTTCTGCAGGCCGTGGCGGGAGTTTTTCACCTTGACCTGGGCGAAGTCCTCGGGGGTGGCGCCGTAGAGATCCATCCGGCGCCGCGCCAACAGCGCGAAGTACACCGGGTTCATCGCCCCGATCAGGTGGAAGCGCTGCCAATCCGGGTCGTTTTTGCGTTCACCGCCGACCGGGGCGAACGCTCCCTTGGGTGTGGTATCCGCACCGATCACCAGCGCCACATCGCAGAACCCGGCCAGAATGTGGGCGCGTGCGCTCTGCAGGGCCTGCGAGCCGCTGGCGCACGCGGCGTAGGAGGAGGACACCGGAACCCCGTTCCAGCCCAGCTTTTGGGCGAACGTGGAGCCGGCGATGAAACCGGGATAGCCGTTTCGGATGGTGTCGGCACCGGCGACCATCTGGATCTGCGGCCAGTCCAGGCCGGCATCGGCCAGCGCGGCGCGCGCGGCGATCACCCCGTACTCGGTGAAGTCACGGCCCCACTTGCCCCACGGGTGCATGCCCGCGCCCAGGATGTAGAGCGGTGCTGGGGTGTCAGTGCTCATTGGGCCACCTTCCAGGCGTATACGACACGGTCGACGCCGTCATCGTCGACATACAGCGTCATGGTGGACAACTCCATCTCCATGCCGACCTTGAGGTGTTCGGCCAGGGTGCCGTCGACCACCTTGCCCAAAATGATCAGCCCCTCGTCGGCCAGTTGCACGGCCGCGATCGCGAACGGTTCGAAGGGATCAGGCGCCGGGTAGGGCGCCGGCGGCGGATAGCGGTTCTCGGTGTAACTCCACAACGTGCCCCGACGCGACAACGGCACCTGCGCCAACTCATCACCCCCACATGCGGGGTTGGGGCAGTTGGTGGCGCGCGGCGGAAACACATAAGTCCCGCACCGATGACATTTACTACCGATCAAATAGGGCGCGCCGGACTCGTCGGTGGCAAACCACCCGTCGACGGCTGGCTGAGAGGAGGCAACTGACACGTCGGTCAGCCTACCGACCCGCCATCTGAGACTGAAACGTGTTCCAGTTCCACCGCCGGATCGCGTCGTCACCGCGCCCGGCCGGCCCACGACCTCGACGATTCCCAGCCATACATGCGGGTTACGGGAGTAGCGTCCGCGCATACATCACGATCTGGCGCGGGCAGATTGGGGGTCGGCTAAGCGATGGTGCGTCGTGCCGGAAAACGAGCAAAGACGGCGACCTCGGCCCGGCACACCGTGGACGTCCGCACCGCCGGACCGATCGACCTCGCCGCGATCGGCGGATCCGCGGCACAGCACCGCGGCTTCGACGATCCGATCTGGCAACCCATCAACGGCATCTCGCTGCAGGACTACGCCAGGCTGGCCCGCGAGGCGCAGGCCCGCGGGATCGTCGATCAGGCCGGGATGATCGGCATCGCCGAGGAGCGGGGCTGGAGCTCGGCGGAGACCAAGGCCGCGCTCGACGGCTGGCTGGTGCGCATCGGCCAGTCGATGGAGGTCGGTCAGCAGTTCCGGATGTTCCTGGGTTTCTGAGGCCAGAAGCGGTCGAGGGTGCCTACTGCTTGTCTCAGGCGGTGCATAGAGTGAGGCCGTGAGCTCAGCCACCACCGCCGCAGACAAGAAGCCGGGTTCGGCTCCCGGAGCCGAGCAGAAGCCGACATTGATGCTGTTGGACGGTAATTCGCTGGCATACCGGGCGTTTTACGCGTTGCCGGCGGAGAACTTCAAGACCAGGGGCGGGCTGACCACCAACGCCGTCTACGGCTTCACCGCGATGCTGATCAACCTGCTGCGCGACGAACAGCCCAGCCATATCGCCGCGGCGTTCGACGTGTCCAGGCAGACGTTCCGCGTCGACAAGTACCCGGAGTACAAGGCGGGCCGGTCGTCCACACCCGACGAGTTCCGCGGCCAGATCGACATCACCAAGGAGGTGCTGGGCGCGCTCGGCATCACCGTGCTGGCCGAACCGGGTTTCGAGGCCGACGACATCATCGCCACCCTGGCCACCCAGGCCGAGGACGCCGGCTACCGCGTCCTGGTCGTCAGCGGCGACCGTGACTCACTGCAGCTGGTCAGCGACGACGTCACGGTGCTGTACCCGCGCAAGGGCGTCAGCGAGCTCACCCGGTTCACCCCCGAGGCCGTGGTGGAGAAGTACGGGCTCACCCCGCGGCAGTACCCCGACTTCGCGGCGCTGCGCGGTGATCCCAGCGACAACCTGCCGGGCATCCCGGGGGTCGGGGAGAAGACGGCCACCAAATGGATCGCCGAATACGGTTCACTGCAGGAGCTGGTCGACAACGTCGATGCGGTGAAGGGCAAGGTGGGCGATGCGCTGCGGGCCCACCTGTCCAGCGTGGTGCTCAACCGGGAACTGACCGATCTGGTCAAGGACGTGCCGTTGGCCCAGACCCCCGACACGCTGCGCATGCAGCCGTGGAACCGCGACCAGATCCACCGGTTGTTCGACGACCTGGAGTTCCGGGTGCTGCGCGACCGGCTGTTCGAGACGCTGGCGTCGGCCGATCCCGAGGTCGACCAGGGCTTCGACATCCGCGGCGGGGCGCTGGAGCCGGGCGAGCTGGCCGGCTGGCTGGCCGAACACAGCCTGGGCAACCGGTTCGGCCTGGCCGTGGTGGGCACGCATCAGGCCTTCGACGGCGACGCCACCGCGGTGGCGATCGTCGCCGCCGACGGCGAGGGCCGCTACCTCGACACCGCCACACTGATCCCCGAGGACGAGGCGGCGCTGGCCTCCTGGCTCGCCGACCCGGGCTCGCCCAAGGCCCTGCACGAAGCCAAGCTGGCGATGCACGACCTGGAAGGCCGCGGCTGGACGCTCGCAGGCGTCACGTCGGACACCGCGCTGGCGGCCTACCTGGTCCGGCCCGGACAGCGCAGCTTCACCCTCGACGACCTCTCGCTGCGGTACCTGCGACGCGAACTGCGCGCGGAAAAGCCTGAACAGCAACAACTTTCGCTGCTCGATGACAGCGACGGCGTGGACGACCAGGCCGTGCAGACGCTGATCCTGCGGGCCAGCGCGGTGATGGACCTCGCCGATGCGCTCGACGAGGAGCTCGCGCGCATCGACTCGCTGGCATTGCTGAACAACATGGAGCTGCCCGTGCAGCGGGTGCTCGCCGAGATGGAGACCGCAGGCATCGCCGTCGACCTCGAGCGGCTCGGGGAGCTGCAGAGCGAGTTCGCCGACCAGATCCGCGACGCGGCGGAGGCCGCGTACGCGGTGATCGGCAAGCAGATCAACCTCGGCTCGCCCAAACAGCTGCAGGTGGTGCTGTTCGACGAGCTGGAGATGCCGAAGACCAAACGCACCAAGACCGGCTACACGACGGATGCGGACGCGCTGCAATCGCTGTTCGACAAGACCGGCCATCCGTTCCTGCAGCACCTGCTGGCGCACCGCGACGCCACCCGGCTCAAGGTGACCGTCGACGGGCTGCTGAACTCGGTGGCCTCCGACGGACGCATACACACCACGTTCAACCAGACCATCGCCGCGACGGGCCGGTTGTCCTCGACCGAGCCGAACCTGCAGAACATCCCGATCCGCACCGAGGCGGGGCGACGGATCCGGGACGCGTTCGTGGTCGGCAGGGGAGCCGACGGCGACTTCGCCGAGCTGATGACCGCCGACTACAGCCAGATCGAGATGCGCATCATGGCGCACCTGTCCAAAGACGAAGGGCTGATCGAGGCGTTCAATACCGGTGAGGACCTGCACTCGTTCGTGGCGTCGCGGGCGTTCTCCGTGCCGATCGACGAGGTCACCGCCGAACTGCGGCGCCGCGTCAAGGCGATGTCCTACGGGTTGGCCTACGGGTTGTCCGCATACGGTCTGTCCGCGCAGCTGAAGATCTCCACCGAAGAAGCCAAGGTGCAGATGGAGCAGTACTTCGACCGGTTCGGCGGGGTGCGCGATTATCTGCAGTCCGTCGTGGACCAGGCGCGCAAGGACGGCTACACGTCGACGGTGCTGGGCCGCCGCCGTTACCTGCCCGAACTCGACAGCAGCAACCGGCAGGTCCGCGAGGCCGCCGAACGGGCCGCGCTGAACGCACCGATCCAGGGCAGCGCCGCCGACATCATCAAGGTGGCGATGATCAACGTCGACCAGGCGATCAAGGACGCCGGGTTGACGTCGCGGATGCTGCTGCAGGTGCACGACGAGTTGCTGTTCGAGGTTGCGCCGGGCGAGCGCGACGCCCTGGAGAAGCTGGTGCGCGAGCGGATGGGCAACGCCTACCCGCTCGATGTGCCGCTCGAGGTGTCTGTCGGCTTCGGCCGCAGTTGGGATGCGGCCGCGCACTAGCCCCGGCACCACCATGAGCGGACAGCGGATCGGTTACGTCGCCCGGCTGGGTGCCGCGATGGCGGCGTCGAACTATCCGGTCACGATGGTCCGCCAGATGATCGAGCGGTGCTCGTCGTCATACGGGCTCGACGCCAGTTTCATCGCGTTGCCCAACCACGTACAGGTGGTGGGCCCGGCCACGGAGTCCGGCTCGGTGGTCAAGGCCGCCCAGATCGGCCGCGACCTGCGCTTCGACCAGGCGTTCCCCCTGGCCGGGCTGGTCTCCGACACCCTGCACGGGCGGGTCGACCCGATCGCGGGCGAGGCCCGGCTGGACCGGATCGAGGCGCTGCCTCCGCCGTACCCGAGTTGGGTGACCGTGCTGGGGTATGGCGTGTGGAGCGCCGGCCTGGCCCTGGTGCTGGAACCGACGCCGTTGAACGTGCTGGTGGCAGGAGTGCTCGGGGTCATGGTCGGGCTGTTCTGGGTGGCCGGGCAGCGCATCCCGGAGCTGGCGTATCTGGTGCCGGTGATCAGCGCGTTCGCGGTCACCGCGATCTGTATCGTCGGCGCGCGCTACCTGGAGTTCGATCACGTCGGGTTGCGCGCCCTGATACCTCCGCTCGCGATGTTTCTGCCCGGCGCCGCCATCACGTTGGCGGTCATCGAGTTGACCTCTCGCGATGTCATTTCGGGGTCCAGCCGACTCATCGCCGGGTTCGTCCAGATCGTGCAGTTAGCCTTCGGCATCGTGATCGCCGCGCAGGTGTTCGGACTGGATGAGAGCCAGTTGAGCCCGGAGGCGATCAACAAGATCGGGCCGTGGGCCCCGTGGCTCGGTGTCGTGGTCTATGCGCTGGGAGTCATGCTGTTTCTGGCCCCGCCGCGTTCGTTTCTGCCGTGGCTGGTCTCGATCTCCGCGATCGCCTATGCCGCCCAATTCCTGGGCGATCTGCTGTTCGGCAGCTACGCGAGTGGCTTCTGCGGAGGGTTGGCGCTGTCGGTCGCGGCGTTGGCGATGTCGCGGCTGCGCCCGGCGCCGCCGGCGATCACCATGATCCTGCCGGGCTTTTGGCTCTTGGTGCCCGGATCGATGGGCCTGATCGGGGTGGCCGAGATATTCGGCGCCGACGGCGATGATGCGCTACCTGCCACGCTGATCTCGATGATCTCGGTCGCCTTGGGCCTGCAGGCCGGCCTGGTGCTCTGGCGGGTGATCCGGCGTCAGCCGGCCCGGTAGTTCGACGCGGTACAGGGGTCGGCGCCGGTTTGGCCCGGAATAGCGGCGGCGAAGACACTGTTCTCGCTATTACGAGACGGTACCGTCCGTAATTGATGAGAGGAAGCCCCGAGGTGGAACAACTCGACGACCAGCGGCGCCGGAGCCGGGCGCACGCCACGATCGACCGGCTGCAGCACGCCCTGCTCGACCACGACATGCAGGCGTTCGCCGACGAATGGGCACCCGACGGCACCATGTCGTTCCCCTTCGCGCCGCCCGGCTGGCCGGAGCTCGACGGTCGCGAGGCGGTGCGCGCTTACGTGTCTGACTACACGCAGACCTTCGACGTCGCGGCCATCACCCGGCAGACCCGCCACGACACCGCTGACCCGGACACGGTGATCCTCGAGTGGGCGGTGAGCGGGCGTGCGGTCAAGACCGGGAACCCGTACGAGATCGCCTACGTCGCCGTCATCACCGTGGATGCCGACGGCATCAGCGGCTATCGCGACTACTGGAACCCGCTGGCCGCCGGTGCGGCGCTGGGCGGGCTCGACGAGATGATGGCGGCCTTCGACGTGGCGGGCGAGAAGTGAGGACGACGGTTCTCGTCGTCGGTGCCACCGGAACCACCGGAGCGGCCGTGATCGACGAGCTGCGCCGATTTCCGGACCTGTCGGTCCGCACGGCGACGCGGGCGGCGGCGGCACCGACTGACCTCGAGCACCACGTCTTCGACTGGTTCGACGACGACACGTGGCGCCCGACGCTCGACGGGGCCGACCGCCTGTTTCTGCTGGCGCCGATCGGTCACCCCGACCCGGTCACGGTGGTCGGACCGTTCGCCGAGCTGGCCATGGCGAGCGGCGTGCGTCGCGTCGTCATGCTCAGCTCGTCGGCGGTGGCCTGCGGGGACGCCGGTCTCGGGGCGGTCGACGCGCTGGTGCGCAGTACGTTCCCGGAATGGGAGATCCTGCGACCGTCGTGGTTCATGCAGAACTTCGTCGGTAACCATCCGCTCGCCGAAAGCATCCGGGCGACCGGCGAATTCATCACCGCCACCGGGGACGGCAAGCTTGCGTTCATCGACGCGGGGGACATCGGCCGGTGCGCCGCCGCGCTGCTCGCCGCCCCGGGTAGCACAATTGACGAGCACGTCCTGACCGGTCCGCAGGCCTTGAGCTACGACGAGGCCGCCGCGGTGATGTCCAACGTCACCGGCCGGCGGGTCACCCACCGCGCCGTTGCGCCCGAACGCTACATCGACCGTCTCGTCGGGGCCGGTTACGACGCCGAGTTCGCCGCCGGTCTGGTGGCCCTCGACGGGCTCGTGCGCGACGGTGCGCAGTCGCGCGTCACCGACGCCGTCGAGCGGCTCACTGGAAATGCGCCGCGCAGCTTCGAGGACTTTCTGCGCAGTCGGCGAGGACCCTCGTGAGTGTCGGGCGCCCTCGCGACGCCAGGGTGACCGACGCGATCCTGGCCGCGGTGTTCACCGAACTCGCCGACAACGGCGTGCGCGGCCTGACGATGGAGGCCGTCGCCCGGCGGGCCGGCGTCGGCAAGAGCTCGCTGTACCGCCGATGGCCGTCGAAGGTCGAGATGACCGTGGAGCTGATGCGCACGCTGAGCGTCACCAGTGCGCCGGCCCCCGACACCGGATCGCTGGTCGGCGACGTCCTGGCGCTGCTCGACGAGGTGCACGCCTGGCTGACCGATCCGCAGGTGCGCTCCATCTATCCGGACCTGCTGGCCGAGGCGCAGCGCAATCCCGCCCTCGGGGCTGCGCTCATGGACCATGTCGGCCGACCCAGACGGGCCCGCGCCCAGATCGTGCTGGACCGCGCTGCGCAGCGCGGGGAACTGTCCGAGCGCGCCGATCGTGACCTCATCCTCGATGCGGTCGCCGCGCTGGTGTTCTGGCGGGTGATCGCACTGAGCCGACCGGTGACCCGGGCGCACCTGCAGAAGGTGGCGGCCCTGATCTGCGCCATGGCCGGCGGCGCGGGCATTGGGGGCTCCACCGCCGGTGGGGACCCGCGCTAGGCCGAGCAGGTTTGTCCAGCGTGGAGTCAGTCGAGTACCCTCGACGGGTACCTGTCTGGGAAGTCATTGGCTTTTTTCCAGGCTTACCGATCGTCCTCGGCGGGTAACACCAGAAAATTCATGTCCCAGTCCCTACGACCAAACCTGTCCGGAGCAACCCACCACATGCCAAGTCCCTCCGTCACCTCGCCCCAAGTAGCCGTCAACGACATCGGCTCGAGCGAGGACTTTCTCGCCGCCATCGACAAAACCATCAAATACTTCAACGATGGCGACATCGTCGAAGGGACCATCGTCAAGGTTGACCGTGACGAGGTCCTGCTCGACATCGGTTACAAGACCGAAGGCGTCATCCCGTCCCGAGAACTCTCCATCAAGCACGACGTCGACCCCAACGAGGTCGTTTCCGTGGGCGATGAGGTCGAAGCCCTGGTCCTCACCAAGGAGGACAAGGAAGGCCGGCTGATCCTGTCCAAGAAGCGCGCTCAGTACGAGCGCGCCTGGGGCACCATCGAAGAGCTCAAGGAAAAGGACGAGGCCGTCAAGGGCACCGTCATCGAGGTCGTCAAGGGCGGCCTGATCCTCGACATCGGCCTGCGCGGCTTCCTGCCCGCGTCGCTGGTCGAGATGCGTCGTGTCCGCGATCTGCAGCCGTACATCGGCAAGGAGATCGAGGCCAAGATCATCGAGTTGGACAAGAACCGCAACAACGTGGTGCTGAGCCGCCGGGCCTGGCTGGAGCAGACCCAGTCCGAGGTGCGCAGCGAGTTCCTCAACCAGCTGCAGAAGGGCGCCATCCGCAAGGGCGTTGTCTCCTCGATCGTCAACTTCGGCGCGTTCGTCGACCTCGGCGGCGTCGACGGCCTGGTGCACGTCTCCGAGCTGTCCTGGAAGCACATCGACCACCCGTCCGAGGTCGTCCAGGTCGGCGACGAGGTCACCGTCGAGGTGCTCGACGTCGATATGGACCGCGAGCGGGTTTCGTTGTCGCTCAAGGCAACCCAGGAAGATCCGTGGCGCCACTTCGCCCGTACCCACGCGATCGGCCAGATCGTGCCGGGCAAGGTCACCAAGCTGGTGCCGTTCGGCGCGTTCGTCCGCGTCGAGGAGGGCATCGAGGGCCTGGTGCACATCTCGGAGCTGTCCGAGCGCCACGTCGAGGTTCCCGACCAGGTGGTCCAGGTCGGCGACGACGCGATGGTCAAGGTCATCGACATCGACCTGGAGCGGCGCCGCATCTCGCTGTCGCTCAAGCAGGCCAACGAGGACTACATCGAAGAGTTCGACCCGTCCAAGTACGGCATGGCCGACAGCTACGACGAGCAGGGCAACTACATCTTCCCCGAGGGCTTCGACGCCGAGACCAACGAATGGCTCGAGGGTTTCGAGAAGCAGCGTGAGGAGTGGGAGGCCCGCTACGCCGAGGCCGAGCGCAGGCACAAGATGCACACCGCGCAGATGGAGAAGTTCGCTGCCGCCGAGGCCGAGGAGGCGGCCAGGCCGTCGACCTCCAACGGCACCTCGCGCGGCGACGACGCTCCTGCCGGTGGCTCGCTGGCCAGCGACGAGCAACTCGCGGCGCTGCGGGAGAAGCTCGCCGGCTCCGCCTAAGCGCGGATGCTGCGTATCGGTCTGACCGGCGGAATCGGCGCCGGTAAGTCGACGGTGTCCGCCGCGTTCAGCGAATGCGGCGGCATCATCGTCGACGGGGACGTCATCGCCAGGGAGGTCGTCGAGCCCGGCACCGAGGGGCTCAACCAGCTGGTCGAGGCGTTCGGCGAGGACATCCTGTTACCCGACGGTGCGTTGAACCGTCCTGCGCTGGCCGCCAAGGCATTTCAGGACGACGACACCCGCGCGCTGCTGAACGGCATCGTGCACCCGCTCGTCGGTAAGCGGCGCGAGGAGATCATCGCCGCGGTCTCGGAGGACACCGTGGTGGTGGAGGACATCCCGCTGTTGGTGGAGACCGGGATGGCGCCGATGTTTCCGCTCGTCGTCGTCGTCACCGCGCCGGAGGAAATCCGGGTGACCCGGCTGATCAAGCGGGGCATGGACGAGGCGGATGCGCGCGCACGGATCGCCGCGCAGGCGACCGAAGAACAGCGCCGCGCGATCGCCGATGTGCTGCTGGACAACTCGGGTTCCCAGGGCGAACTCGTCGAGAAGGCCCGTGACCTCTGGTACAGCCGCGTGCTGCCGCTCGCACACAACATCCGGACGCGGGCATGCGTACCGGCAGCCCATCACTTGGCGCCGTACCGGGCCTCCTGGGCCGAGGATGCGGCGCGCATCATCAAGCGCATCGAAATGGCTTGCGGGGCAACGGCTTCGCGTGTCGACCACATCGGCTCCACGGCGGTGCCCGGGATGGACGCCAAGGACATCATCGATATCCAGGTCACGGTCGCCTCGCTCGAGGACGCCGACGCGCTCGCCGAACCGCTGACCCACGTGGGCTTCCCGCGCCGGCAGGACATCACCGCCGACACAGCGCACACCGATGATCCGGTCAAGTGGCGCAAACGATTTCACTGCGCCGCAGATCCCGGCAGGCCGGCCCACATCCACATCCGCGTCGACGGGTGGCCGAACCAGCAGTTCGCGCTGCTGTTCACCGATTGGCTTCGCGCCAACCCCGGGGTGCGCGAGGACTATCTGCAAGCCAAGCGGCACGCGTCGACGACCTCCGACTACGTCGGGGCGAAGGAGCCGTGGTTCCTCGACGCGTATCGGCGCGCCGGGCAGTGGGCGACTACCACCGGGTGGCGGCCGTAGCGCGTCAGATCGGCGGCGGGGGCGGTGCGTCTGCCGGTGGTGCGTTCGGGTCGGGCGGTGCGTCTGCCGGCGGTGTGTTCGGATCGGCGGGCAGCACGTTGGGAACTCCGCTGACCGGCGCCTCGCAGACGATCGCGCCGTAGTCGGGATCGTCGCGCTGGGGCAGGACGGTCGGTCCGATGAAGTCATCGCCCTGGGCGACGATCTTGTCGTCGATCAGGATCTCGCAATGCAGGTTCGCCGAGTACGGCCACTGGATCGTGACACGCATGTTGGCGGTGCTGGACGCGGGCAGGACGGTGTTCACCTCGAAGACCCGCCCGGGCACCATGGTCGGGTCGGCGGACTGGATCTGGTTGCCCTGCGCGGTGTAGGTGATCGTCGCGCCGCGCGAAACCCCGTCGATGCGGGCCCGGTAGATGATGTTGTGCAGTACCTCGGCACCGTCCTGCGCGTGATCGCCGTTCTGCGCATCCACCGTCGGGTCAGCCAGCGCCGATCCCGGTGTCACCAGCGCGCCGGTCAACGCCACCGCTACCGCCGCGACCACGATCCATCTGTGCTCGGCGGTGCTCATGTGACCAGAGGTTACCGCCCGCCCCACGGCGGGGTCATGCCCTGTCTTCACCATCACGATCAAGATCGTCCCAAACCGGTCACCCGTTACGCCAGGTGAGGGTCATCCCGTGGCCGGCCAGCCAGCGCGGCAGGTCGTAGTCGTGCCGCGCCAGCCCATCGATCGCCGATACCGCGGTCTGCACCGCCTGCTCACCGGTTTCGGGGCTCAGCAAACCATGCCGGACCGCGGTCAGCAGTTCGTCGACGTCGCAGAGCTGCGCGCCGATGCCGGTGCGCAGCACAAGATCGAGGTAGTGGTCCTCGGCGTGCCATACCCTCGAGCCGCGGGTGATCTGCCCGACGTCGAGGTAAAAGTCCTGGTCACGCTGGTGGCCCGGGTTGAAGTGGAACACCGTGGCCCGCAGTCCCAGCGACGGCAGGAGCCACGACTCCAGATAGTGGAATTGGACGCGACCGGGCGTGGGCCTGGCCATGTAGAGGCCCCAGGGTTCGACGGTGTAGACGTCGACCGCCCGCACGATGCCTTTCGGATCGGTGTTGGTGCGGGCGACAAGATCGAAGGTCTCGTGTTTGGGAGCGTGGATGCGGTCAGCCTACTGCGGTGCCGCGACGGCGGTGGAACAGAAACTGTCGGTGGCGGGTTCTACCCTGGTGAATATGGCTTTCGCGACCGAGCGTCCGGTGGTGGCGCATTCCGAGTACCGCGCTGTTGACGACGTCGTGCGCGCAGGCGGCCGCTTCGAGGTGGTCAGCCCGTACTCGCCCGCGGGTGACCAGCCGGCCGCCATCGACGAACTCGAGCGCCGGATCAACGCCGGGGAGCGCGACGTGGTGCTGCTGGGCGCCACCGGGACCGGTAAGTCGGCGACGACGGCGTGGCTGATCGAGCGGGTGCAGCGGCCCACCCTCGTGATGGAGCCGAACAAGACGCTGGCCGCCCAGATGGCCAACGAGCTGCGGGAAATGTTGCCGCACAACGCTGTTGAGTACTTCGTCTCGTATTACGACTATTACCAGCCCGAGGCGTACATCGCGCAGACCGACACCTACATCGAGAAGGACAGCTCGATCAACGACGATGTGGAGCGGCTGCGGCACTCGGCTACCTCGGCCCTGCTGTCGCGTCGTGACGTGGTCGTGGTGGCGTCGGTGTCCTGCATCTACGGCCTGGGCACCCCGCAGTCCTACCTGGACCGCAGTGTCGAACTCAAGATCGGCGACGAGGTGCCCCGCGACGCGTTGCTGCGGCTGCTGGTCGACGTCCAGTACAACCGCAACGACACGGCGTTCACCCGCGGCTCGTTCCGGGTGCGCGGCGACACCGTGGAGATCATTCCGAGCTACGAGGAGCTCGCCGTCCGTATCGAGTTCTTCGGCGACGAGATCGAAGAGCTGTACTACCTGCACCCGCTGACCGGCGACGTCGTCCGCAAGGTCGACTCGCTGCGGATCTTCCCGGCCACGCACTACGTGGCCGGCCCGGAGCGGATGGCGCATGCGATCACCACGATCGAGCAGGAGTTGGAGGAGCGGCTGACCGAACTCGAGGGTCAGGGCAAGCTGCTGGAGGCGCAGCGGCTGCGGATGCGCACGAACTACGACGTCGAGATGATGCGTCAGGTCGGGTTCTGCTCGGGTATCGAGAACTATTCGCGCCACATCGACGCGCGGCCCGCCGGGTCGGCGCCCGCGACGCTGCTCGACTACTTCCCCGAGGACTTTATGCTCGTCATCGACGAGTCACACGTGACGGTTCCGCAGATCGGCGGCATGTACGAGGGCGATATGTCCCGCAAACGCAACCTGGTCGACTTCGGGTTCCGGCTGCCCTCGGCGGTCGACAACCGCCCGCTGACCTGGGAGGAATTCGCCGACCGGATCGGGCAGACGGTGTACCTGTCGGCCACCCCCGGCCCGTATGAGCTGAGCCAGTCCGGCGGCGAGGTCGTCGAGCAGGTGATCCGCCCGACCGGCCTGGTCGACCCCGAGGTCGTCGTCAAGCCGACGAAGGGTCAGATCGACGACCTGATCGGGGAGATCCGGCAGCGCACCGAGCGCGATGAGCGGGTGCTGGTCACCACGCTGACCAAGAAGATGGCCGAGGACCTCACCGACTACCTGCTGGAGATGGGCATCCGGGTGCGTTACCTGCACTCCGAGGTCGACACGCTGCGTCGGGTCGAGCTGCTGCGCCAGCTGCGGCTGGGGGAGTACGACGTGCTGGTCGGCATCAACCTGCTGCGTGAGGGGCTGGACCTGCCGGAGGTGTCGCTGGTGGCGATCCTCGACGCCGACAAGGAAGGGTTCCTGCGGTCCACCCGCAGCCTGATCCAGACCATCGGCCGCGCCGCCCGCAACGTCTCCGGCGAAGTCCACATGTACGCCGACAACATCACCGACTCGATGCGGGAGGCGATCGACGAGACCGAACGGCGCCGCGCCAAACAGGTCGCCTACAACGAGGCCAACGGCATCGACCCGACGCCGTTGCGCAAGAAGATCGCCGACATCCTGGACCAGGTGTACCGCGAGGCCGGTGACACTGAAGCCGTCGAGATCGGCGGTTCGGGCCGCAACGCGTCGCGCGGGCGTCGCGCACAGGGCGAACCCGGCCGCGCCGTCAGCGCCGGCATCATCGAGGGCCGCGACACGTCGAACATGCCGCGCGCCGAGCTGGCGGATCTGATCAGGGATCTGACCGAACAGATGATGGCGGCCGCGCGGGATCTGCAGTTCGAGCTGGCTGCCCGCATCCGCGACGAGATCCACGACCTGAAGAAGGAACTGCGCGGTATGGACGCCGCAGGGCTGAAGTAGCGCTACGGCCGATCAACTGATGACCTTCGCCTCTCGTATGCAGCCGCGCGCACAGGTACAACGTAGTCATGAGCGAAAAGCCGGATATACAGCCGAATTTCGACGTCAATGTGACGACACGCGGTCAACTGCCCGGGGCCGCCGACTACGCCGAGGCGAAGATCTCGGGCCTGGGCCGGTTCGCGCACCGGCCGATCAGGCACGCACACGTCAAACTGACCCGGCACGGGGATCCGGCGCAGGAGCGTCCGGTCGTCGCCCAAGCCAACCTCGACGTGGACGGTCGCCTGATCAGGGCCGAGGCGCAGGGTGACAACGCACGCGAGGCGATCGACCGCCTCGACGACCGCCTGCGGCGCCGGCTGCGGCGGGCCGCCGAACACTGGGAGGCCCGGCGCACCGGCCGACCCGTCGATCTCGCCGGGGACGAGCCTGGCGATCGGCCCGGCCGTGTCTCGATACCAGCGGGGGAGCGCCAGATCGTGCGGCGCAAGTCCTACACGCTCGCGGCCTGCTCCGTCGACGACGCCGCCATGGAGTTGGAGCTGCTCGACTACGACTTTCACCTGTTCACCGAGAAGGGCACCGGGATGGCCAGCGTCATCTATCGCGACGGGCCCACCGGATACCGGCTGGCACAGGTCGCGGCGGCGGCCAAGGACCAGCTGGCGCCGTTCGAGCTGCCGGTGACCATCAGCGCCGCGCCGCCGCCCTGCATCACCCTCGAGCAGGCCACCGAGCGTCTGGGCCTGTTGGCGTTACCGTTTCTGTTCTTCATCGACGCCGCCGAGGGTCGCGCCGGGGTGCTCTATCACCGCTACGACGGCCAGTACGGGTTGATCACCCCGGCGGGTTGACCGCTCGCCCCCGCGGGACGCGCAGTTGACCTCAACTTCGGTTGAGCTCGTACCGTGACCACGTGACCGACCGAGCGCCGATAACCGCGGGTAGCTGGCGTGAGCTGTTGGGCCCGAAAAATCTCGGCGCCTCCACCGTGCTCGCGGGCGGCGTGGCGCTGTATGCGACCAACGAGTTCCTCACCATCAGCCTGATGCCCAGCGCCGTCGCTGACATCGGCGGGTACCGGTTGTACGCCTGGGCGACGACGGTGTATCTGGTGGCGTCGGTGGTCGCCGCCACCACCGTGTACTCGGCGTTGATGCGGTTCGGCCCGCGGCGGTCGTATCTCTTCGCGCTCACGGTGTTCGGCGCGGGCAGCGTGGCATGCGCTGCCGCGCCCACGATGGAGACGCTGCTGGTGGGGCGCACAGTGCAGGGTCTGGCCGGCGGCCTGCTGGCCGGTCTGGGCTACGCCGTCATCAGCACCGCGCTGCCGAGCATGCTGTGGACCAAGGCGTCGGCGCTGGTGTCGGCGATGTGGGGAGTCGGTACCCTGCTCGGTCCCGCCGCCGGCGGGCTGTTCGCGCAGTTCGGCTCGTGGCGCTGGGCTTTCGGCGTGCTGGCCGTCCTCACGGTCGCGATGGCCGTGCTGGTTCCCGTCGCGTTGCCCGCGCGTAACGACGCGGCCGTCGAGGCCGCGACGACGCCCGTTCCGGTGTGGTCGCTGATGCTGCTCGGGCTTGCCGCGCTGGCGGTGAGCGTTGCCGGTCTGCCGCGTGACGCCCGGGCCACCGTCGGGCTGCTGGTGCTCAGCGGCGCTCTGGTGGCGGCGTTCCTGTACGTCGACCGGCGGCGGCCCGCCGCGGTGCTGCCGCCGAGCGCGTTTCGCGCGGGCCCGCTGAAGTGGATCTACCTGACGTTGGGGCTGCTGATGGCCGCGACGATGGCGGATATGTACGTGCCGCTGTTCGGGCAGCGGCTGGCACACCTGACCCCGGTGGCCGCCGGCTTCCTCGGCGCCGGCCTGGCCATCGGATGGACCGCAAGCGAGATCGGCAGCGCGTCGCTGCGCACCGATCGCACGATCAGGCGCACGGTGGCGCTCGCGCCGCTGGTGATGGCCATCGGGCTGGCCGTGACGGCCGCGACGGTGTCCGACGACGCGTCGGCTGCCCGCGTCGCGGTGTGGGCGTTCGCCTTGTTCGTCACCGGGGCAGGGGTCGGCCTGGCCTGGCCGCATCTGTCGGCGTGGGCGATGAGCCGCGTGGACGATCCCGCAGAGGGACCAGCGGCGGCCGCCGCGATCAACACCGTTCAGCTGATCAGCGGGGCGTTCGGCGCCGGGTTGGCCGGGGTGGTGGTGAACGTCACCGAAACCGGCGGCGCGACGCCGGCGCGCTGGCTGTTCGCCGCGTTCGCCGCGCTGGCGGCGATCGGCGTCCTCGCGTCCGTGCGAAGCGGACGACCGTATCCGGCGTACGCCGCGAAATTGCGTTCCGGGTCGTGACATCACCAATTCGACTGCCCGGAATGTCATTTCGCCGGGAGCGCGGATCGCAAACTCATGGATATGAATTGGGCAGGGACACAGTGCCGTTCAGCACACATTCCGTTGGTAACACAACGGTTCGTCGACGGATTCTGCCGACACGTCGGGGGAATGGGCATCGCGTCGGCGTGGTTGAAAACGCTAAAATCGTGGCGGGTCGGATCGCTGAATTTGACGGAACAGTAAGGGATTTATCGTGAACGTGAAGAAGTTCGGGGCCGCAGCAGCGATGGTCGGCGCGCTGGGCTTCACGGCCCTCGGTGTTGGTGCGGGTGTGGCCAGCGCCGATCACGCGGTGCCCAATACGCCAGGTGTGACATGGAAGCTGGACCGGCCACATTGGGATGACCACTGGGACCACCGGCACCACGAATGGCGCGGCGCGGGCTGGCGCGGGCCGCACGACAACCCGTGCGCGTGGGTTCCGCCGGCCGTCTCAGTCTGGGTGCCACCGGCTGTGTGCTAGCCGGACTACGGCAGAAGTCCGGCGGCGAACCGCAGGTCGCGGACCAGGGCGTCGAACGCCTTGTCGCGTTCGGACGGCGGACCGCGCAGCACCGATGACGGGTGGACGGTGACCGCCACCCGCGGATCGAAGCGCAGCTGGACGCTCCCGTCGTCGCCGGGCAGGCGCAGCGCCTCACCGCGGTGTGCGGTGAGGCGAAACGCAGTGCCCAGCAACGACTGAGCGGCCGTGGCGCCCATCAGCACCACCACATCGGGGTGCAGGGCCGTCAGTTCCTGGATCAACCACGGCCGGCACGCCACCACCTCGGTGCGGCTCGGCGTCTTGTGGATACGGCGCTTGCCGCGTTCGGGCAGCGTGAACTTGAAGTGCTTCACCGCATTGGTGACGTAGAGCCGGTCGCGGTCGATCCCGGCCGCCTCCAGCGCTTTGTCGAGCAGCCGGCTCGCCGGGCCGACGAACGGTGCGCCCGTCTTGTCCTCCTGGTCACCGGGCTGCTCACCGACCAGAACCATCTGCGCGGAACCCGAACCCGCGCCGAACACCGCCTGGGTCGCATCCAGGTACAGATCGCAGCCCTTGCAGCCCTGCACGGCGGCGGCCAACTCATCCAGGTCGCCGGTGTCGGGAACGAAATCTGCGGCGGTTCGCGCTGCCATGGTCACCGGGTTACCCGCCTTCAGGCGCCAGAACCGCATCGGCGGTATGCGCATCGGAAATTCGAATACCGGGCAGCGGCCACCGAATTGGGAATTTGCACTTCCGACGATTGTGGGCCCGGACCGAAATCCGGCCGGCCCGGTTTTTGCCTACCGGTGTTTCGTCCCGCCCTGACAAACGTTCTCCGACACGGATTTTGCCCGGGTGTAGGGCAGATCACGTGGGCCGGCGCGAGGTGATCTTGTCGGTAAAAGCGCACCAAAATGGCAGGCTAATGGTATTCATGTGTAGTGATTCGCACCCATGTTCGGGTCCGCAAGGGTTACTGTCTCGGGTGGCGTTGAAATTGACATTGGGAGGATATGGATGAGCGCATATCAGACCGTCGTGGTTGGCACGGACGGATCCGATTCATCGCTGCGCGCGGTGGAGAAGGCCGGCCATATCGCTGGAGAGAACGCCAAATTGATCGTCGCGACGGCGTATTTCCCCCAGGAGGAAGACCAACGCGCCGCTGACGTGCTCAAGGACGAGGGCTACAAGATGTCGGGTAACGCCCCCATCTACGCCATCCTCCGCGAGGCGCGGGAACGTGCGCAGCAGGCCGGGGCGAAGAACGTCGAGGAGAAGGCAATCGTCGGCGCTCCGGTCGACGCGCTTGTCGAATTGGCCGAAGAGGTCAAGGCCGACCTGTTGGTGGTCGGCAACGTCGGGCTGTCCACCATCGCCGGGCGGCTGCTCGGTTCGGTGCCCGCCAACGTGGCCCGCCGGTCCAAGACCGACGTGCTGATCGTGCACACCACCCCGTAAAGGTCAGCAACGCCACCACGATCAGCCAGTCGCCGAAGCGTTGGTAGCCGGTGGTCCGCGAACCCAGCGGAACATCGACCACAGCGACGCCGCGCTCATCGGCAGGAAGCCAGCCGAGTCGGTGTCCGTCGGCATCGAAGGCCGAGCTGACCCCGGACGTCGCGGCGTGCACCGCCGGATGACCAGTTTCCACCGCGTGTACGGCGACCACGCTCGCCAGCTGCGGCTGGGCCCGGCTGCCCTGGTACGTCGACGTCGCGCTCTGGTATGCCAGCAGGTCCGCGCCGAGATCCACCACCTGACGCGGTAGGTCGGAGAACAGCGCTTCGAAGCTGATCAGCGGTCCGACCGCAAGCCTGTCGGTGTGCAGCACCACCGGACCGTCGCCGCGACGCCGGTCTTCGGCCGCGGCCTGGGTGTGCCGGGTGGCCCAGCCGAAAAGTGACCGAAACGGCACGTATTCGCCGAACGGCACCAGCCGCGTCTTCGCGTACGTACCGCGGACACCGCCGGGCCCGATCAGCACCGCGGATTTGTAGATCCCGCCCGCTGCGGTGCGCGCGTCGACGTTGACCAGCAGGTCGGCGCCGACCCGGCCGGATAGTTCGGCGAGCCGGGCACTGACGTCGGGACGGCCGTCGAGGTCCACGCCGACGCTGCTCTCACCCCAGACGACCAGGTCAACGTGCTGGCCGGCGAGGCCCTCGGTCAGTGCCTCGCTGGCGCGCTGGCGGGCGGTCGCGTCGGTGATGTCGCCGGGCTGTACGAGCGCGACACGCACGGCCGGTTGGTCGGCGGCTGCCGGGCCGAGCCAGCACCACAGCGGGCCGACGGCCACCGCCGCTGCGAACAGCGCGGCCACCCGGATCGAGCGCAGCAGCACGGTCCCGACGATCGCGGTGTTGGCGGCGACCAGCAGGAAGCTGACCAGCCATACCCCGCCCACCGACGCCGGTGCCAACGTCGCGGGTGAATTCCACTGCGACGCGCCCAGCAGCGCCCACGGCCCGCCGAGGCGGTCCCACGACCGCGCGGCCTCGGCGATCACCCACGCGCAGGGCAGCACGACGACGGCGGCCAACACCCCGCGGACGTCGACCCGTCCGCTGAGCAATCGGTGCGCGGCCCACCCCCAGGGCAGCCACAGCGCGCCCAGCCCGGCGGCGAGCAGCACCAGCAGCGGGCCGGCGCTGGGCCACAGCCAGTACTGGGAGGTCAGCACGAAAGCGGCCATGCCCGCCCAGGCGCGCAGGGCGCCCTGACCGGCGGTCGGCGCTGCGCGCACCACCAGCAGCAGCGGGACCACACCGACCCACGCCAGCCACCACCACGACGGCGCTGGAAAGGCGAGGCCGAGCAGCGCGCCGGCAGGCAGCGCCGCGACGTGGCCCCGAACCGAACTCAGGTGCTGGATGCCTTGGCGATGCTCGCGATCGCCTGATCGAGGGTGGCGTTGAACTCCTGATCGCTCTGCTGGGCGCTGAGGCCTTCGGTCAGCGCGCGCGAGAAGCTCGCGATGACGCCGTTGTTGCGGGACAGCTTCTCGTTGGCCACCTCGCGGCTGTAGCCGCCGGAGAGCGCCACCACTCGCAGCACCTTGGGATGGTCGACGAGCTGCTGGTACAGGTTGTCCGTGTCGGGCAGCGTCAGCTTGAGCATGACCTTCTGATCGTCGCCGAGCTGGTTGACGCCCTCGAGCAGGGCGGCGTTGAGCTGCTCCTCAGCCTCGGCCTTCTTCGGGCTGTTGATGTCGACCTCGGGCTCGATGATGGGGACCAGGCCTTTGGCGAGCACCTGCTGACCGACCTCGAACTGCTGGGCCACCACGGCGTCCAGGCCCGCGCCGGGCAGCTTGATGACCGAACGCTCCTTGGTGCCGAAGATGCCCTTCGCCACGGCGCGGTCCAGCAGCTCGTCGAGACCGGGCATCGGCTTCATCACCTGCGCGCCGTCCTTCTCCTCGGCCAGGCCCTTGTCGATCTTGAGGAACGGCACGATGTTCTTGACGTTCCACAGGTAGTCCGCGGTCGGGCGGCCCTCGACGTCGCGGTCCATGGTCTTCTCGAACAGGATCGCGCCCATGATCCGGTCGCCGTCGAAGGCCGGGCTGGTGATGATGCGGGCGCGCATCTGATGCACCAGGTCGAACATCTCGTCTTCGCCGGAGTAGGAATCCTCCGAAATGCCGTACAGCTTCAGCGCCTTGGGGGTGCTGCCGCCGCTCTGGTCAAGTGCTGCGATGAATCCAGCGCCGCTGCGCGCCTTTTCCAACTGCTCGGTGTTCATCCGTATCTCCTCGCAACTCCGAAATCGCCATCGCGAATTTGGCTAGGTCGTGTCGCATCAGCCTAGGCCAATGCCGTCCTGACATGGTCCCGGGTCACAGGATGTGACCGCAGGTCACCAGCCGCGTTCGCGCCACTCACCCAGGTTCGGCCGCTCGGTGCCGAGCGTGGTGTCGTCGCCGTGGCCGGGATAGACGACCGTGGAATCGGCGTAGACGTCGAACACCCGGGTGCTCACGTCGTCGAGCAACTTCTCGAAGTCACCCTCCTGCCAGGTCTTGCCCACACCCCCGGGGAACAGGCAGTCGCCGGTGAACAGGTGGGTGGCCTCGGGGTCGGCGCCGACCAGCGCGAGCGCCACCGAACCCGGGGTGTGGCCCTGCAGGTGGATGACGTCGAAGGACAGGTCGCCGATCTCGATCGTGTCGCCGTGGTCGAGGATCCGGTCGGGCGGCACGGGCAGCGGATCGGCGTCGAGTTGGTGCGCGGCGGTCGGGACGCCAGTGACCTTGGCCACTTCCTCGAGCGCCTGCCAATGGTCGAAGTGCTGGTGGCTGGTCACGATCAGGGACAGCTTCGGCGCGTATTTCTCGATCAACTCGAGCAGGATCGGCGCATCGTTGGCGGCGTCGATGAGCAGCGTTTCCCCAGTGCGGGAACAGGTGATCAGGTAGGCGTTGTTGTCCATCGAGCCCACCGAGGCCTTGACGATCGTGGCGCCCGGCAGGGTGCGGCGTGCTGCGGTGCCCGGCTCGACGTGGCCGGTGTAGTTGTCGTCGACGGCGGTCATGCCCTCACGGTAACCGGCGGTGCAGCGGCTTGCCCGAAGAGTTGTCGGTGGCGGCACATAGCATGGCTTTTGAACTATGTCTTGGGAGGAACCGGGTGGCTGACCGCCTGATCGTCAAGGGTGCGCGCGAACACAACCTACGCAGTGTTGATCTTGATTTACCGCGCGATGCCCTCATCGTCTTCACCGGGTTGTCCGGGTCGGGCAAGTCGTCGCTGGCCTTCGACACGATCTTCGCCGAGGGCCAGCGCCGCTACGTCGAGTCGCTGTCGGCCTACGCCCGCCAGTTCCTCGGCCAGATGGACAAACCCGACGTCGACTTCATCGAAGGCCTGTCGCCCGCGGTGTCCATCGACCAGAAGTCGACCAACCGCAACCCGCGCTCGACGGTCGGCACCATCACCGAGGTGTACGACTACCTGCGCCTGCTGTATGCCCGCGCAGGCACTCCGCACTGCCCGGTGTGCGGTGCGCGTATCGCCCGCCAGACCCCACAGCAGATCGTCGACCAAGTACTCGCCATGGACGAGGGACTGCGCTTCCAGGTGCTCGCCCCGGTGGTGCGCACCCGCAAGGGCGAGTTCGTCGACCTGTTCGACAAGCTCAACAGCCAGGGCTACAGCCGGGTGCGGGTCGACGGCGTGGTGTATCCGCTCACCGAACCACCCAAGCTGAAAAAGCAGGAGAAGCACGACATCGAGGTCGTCGTCGACCGGCTCACCGTGAAGGCCACCGCCAAGCAGCGGCTGACCGATTCGGTGGAGACCGCGCTGAACCTGGCCGACGGCATCGTGGTGCTCGATTTCGTCGACCGTGAAGACGACCACCCGCATCGTGAACAACGGTTCTCCGAGAAGCTGGCCTGCCCCAACGGCCACCCGCTGGCCGTCGACGACCTTGAGCCCCGGTCGTTCTCGTTCAACTCGCCCTACGGCGCCTGCCCGGAGTGCGTGGGGCTGGGCATCCGCAAGGAGGTCGATCCCGACCTCGTCATCCCGGATCCGGAGCTGACACTGGCCGAGGGCGCGATCGCGCCGTGGTCGATGGGGCAGACGGCCGAGTACTTCACCAGGATGCTCTCCGGTCTCGGCGACGCGCTCGGTTTCGACGTCGACACCCCGTGGAAGAAGCTTCCGGCCAAGGCGCGCAGAGCGATCCTCGAAGGCTGCGACGAGCAGGTGCACGTGCGGTACAAGAACCGCTACGGCCGAACCCGTTCGTACTACGCCGATTTCGAAGGCGTGATGGCGTTTCTGCAGCGCCGCATGGAGCAGACCGACTCGGAGCTGATGAAGGAACGCTACGAAGGCTTCATGCGCGACGTGCCCTGCCCGGAATGCCAAGGCACCCGGCTCAAGCCGGAGATCCTCGCCGTGACGATGGCGGCGGGGAAGTTCGGTGAGAAGTCGATCGCCGACGTGGCCGAACTGTCGATCGCCGACTGCGCGGAGTTCCTCAACGCGTTGACGCTCGGCGCGCGCGAACAGGCCATCGCGGGCCAGGTGCTCAAGGAGATCCAGTCTCGGCTCGGCTTCCTGCTCGACGTCGGGTTGGACTACCTGTCGCTGTCGCGGGCCGCGGCCACGCTGTCCGGCGGTGAGGCACAACGGATTCGGCTGGCCACCCAGATCGGGTCGGGGCTGGTCGGGGTGCTGTACGTGCTCGACGAGCCGTCGATCGGGCTGCACCAGCGCGACAACCGCAGGCTGATCGACACGCTGATCCGGCTGCGGGATCTGGGCAACACGCTGATCGTCGTGGAACACGACCTCGACACCATCGCCCACGCCGACTGGGTCGTCGACATCGGGCCCGCCGCCGGTGAGCACGGCGGCCAGATCGTGCACAGCGGCCCGTACGACGACCTGGTGAAGAACCCGGAATCGCTGACCGGCGCCTACCTTTCGGGCAAGGAAGAGATCGAGGTGCCGGCGATCCGGCGCCCGATCGACAAGAAGCGTCAACTCACCGTCGTCGGCGCACGCGAACACAACCTGTGCGAAATCGACGTCGCGTTCCCGCTCGGCGTGCTGACCTCGGTCACCGGCGTCTCGGGCTCCGGTAAGTCGACGCTGGTCAACGACATCCTGGCATCGGTGCTGGCCAACAAGCTCAACGGCGCCCGGCAGGTGCCCGGCAGGCACACACGGGTGACCGGCCTGGACAAGGTCGACAAGCTGGTCCGCGTCGACCAGTCGCCGATCGGCCGCACCCCGCGGTCCAACCCGGCGACTTACACCGGGGTGTTCGACAAGATCCGCACCCTGTTCGCGGCCACCACCGAAGCCAAGGTGCGCGGCTATCAGCCGGGCCGGTTCTCGTTCAACGTCAAAGGCGGTCGCTGCGAGGCGTGTTCGGGCGACGGCACGATCAAGATCGAGATGAACTTCCTGCCCGACGTGTACGTGCCATGCGAGGTCTGCCACGGCGCCCGCTACAACCGCGAGACGCTCGAGGTGCACTACAAGGGCAAGACCATCGCCGAGGTGCTCGACATGTCCATCGAGGTCGCCGCCGAGTTCTTCGCGCCGATCACCTCGATCCACCGGTACCTGCAGACGTTGGTGGACGTCGGGCTGGGCTACGTCCGGCTCGGGCAGCCCGCGCCGACGCTGTCCGGCGGGGAGGCGCAACGCGTCAAGCTGGCCTCCGAACTGCAGAAGCGGTCGACGGGCCGCACGGTGTACATCCTCGACGAGCCGACCACCGGCCTGCACTTCGAGGACATCCGCAAGCTGCTCAAGGTGATCAACGGCCTGGTCGACAAGGGCAACTCGGTCATCGTCATCGAGCACAACCTCGACGTGATCAAGACCTCCGACTGGATCATCGACATGGGCCCCGAGGGCGGGGCGGGCGGAGGCACGGTGGTGGCCACCGGCACACCCGAGGACGTCGCCGCCGATCCGGGCAGCTATACCGGCCACTTTCTCGCCGAATGCCTTGGCGTGCCGCGGCCCGCGCCGAAGAAACGCAAGCGCCCCAAGGTCAGCGCCTAGCTGCTGCGGCGAGCCTGCGGTTTCGACAGGGGAGAGGGAAACCGCGGGCTGATCCGGACACCGTCGAGCCAGTCGGTCAGCTCGTCGGCGCGTTGCTGCAGCGCCGTGCGGGCCGCACGGCCGACGTCCTCGAGAAGCCGCACCTCGACCCGGCCGTCGGCGTCCTGAACCCAGCCGCCGACGATCCTGCCGTCGCACCAGGCGGTGGGTCCGCCGTTGCCGTTTCCGTCGAACACCTGGCCGCGGTGTGCTCCCAGGTACCAGTCGCGGTCGAACCAGCCCATCGTGGTGATGTCCAGGCCGGGCAGCAACGCGCACCACGGCCCGGGTTCGGGTTCGGGTTCGAGGTCGCCGGGCAGCACATAGCCGGGGGCGCCGTCGAGGTCGACCTCGACGGCCTCGAGATCGCGCAACGCCCGGCGCGCCCAGGTCAGGGTGTTGCCGAACCACCACTTGATGTCGGTGGCGGTGGCCGGGCCGAAGGTGCGCAGCCATCGGCGAACCAGTTGCGCGCGGGCCGCATCGGCGTCGACGGTGTCGCTGACGCTCACCCAGTGCGCAGTCGGCGTCCAGCGCGGGCGCGAGGTCGTCCACCCGCCGTCGTTCGGCCCGCGCATAATGTGTCCCCGCACCGCCAGGACAGTCAGAATCCTTGGCGCCAAAGGAGTTTCACCACCCCACCGCTTGCCCGGCGCCGGGTCGTGGGTGCCTGCCAGTTCCGGCAGGGCGGCACGCAGCTCCTTGGCGCTGGTCGGCCCGTTCTCGGCCAGGTGCCGCAGCACCGCCGCGCAGGCGGCGTCGAGCCAGGCTTCGCCGTCGGTGCACAGACCGGCCTTGACGGCGTCGGCGACGAGCCGGCGTGCTTCGTTGTCGGCGACCCGGTCGCTGGCCGCCGACTGGATCAGCGGCAGGTCCGCGCTCCGCACCGCCCACAGCGTCCGGCGCATCGCCAGATGCTTGACCAGGCCGCGCCGGTCGTAGAACTCGGCGCCGACGTCGGCCACCGTGATACCGGGCACCCGCGCCCACAGCGACAGGTACGGCGTCGCCGGATCGGTGGCATGCAGCCCGACGGCGTGCCCGGCGACGGTCTCGGCCGAGTCGGCGGGCCCGGCGAGAAAGTGGCGTCGCGCGAGCCGGGCGCGGCGCTCGGCAACGGAAAATGATCGCATCGTTCGACTACGTCGCGTCGTCGTCCTTCATCGACTCGCGGATGGCGGCCAACCGTTCGGCCGCGGCGCGTTGACGTTTCTCGTACTGCTCCTCGACGCTGCGCCCTTCCGGTGTCTCGCCGGCCAGCTCGGACGCGCCGATCGCAGTGCCGTAACGGGTCTCGATCTTCTCGCGTACCGACTCGAAGGTCGGCACCCCGCTCGGGGTGTAGCCGATCTCGGTGGGATCAGCAGCCGGAGGCGTCGGCGTGGGCTCGACAAGTTCGGCGTCGATGGCGGTTTGCGGCTCGGCGTCGGGTTCGTCGGGTTCCTCCGGCATAACGCCACGCTAGCGCGGGAGGCCGCGGGGAACTAGCGCGGTTTGGCCAACGGGAACGGCAACGTCTCGCGGATGCTGCGTCCCGTGATCAACATGACGACGCGGTCCACCCCCATGCCGAGCCCACCGGTGGGCGGCATCGCGTACTCCATGGCCTGCAGGAAGTCCTCGTCGAGCTCCATCGCCTCGGGGTCGCCGCCGGCCGCCAGCAGCGACTGCTCCTGTAGGCGCCTGCGCTGCTCGACCGGATCGGTCAACTCGCTGTAGGCGGTGCCCAGCTCGACGCCCCACGCCACCAGGTCCCACCGTTCGGCGACGCCGGGGATGCTGCGGTGCGGCCGGGTCAGCGGCGACACCGAGGTCGGGAAATCCTTGTAGAACGTGGGCTCTTCGGTGCGGTCTTCGACGAGCCGCTCGTAGAGCTCCAGCACCACCGCACCGGCGTCCCAGTGGGTCAGGTAGGGGATGTCGGCGGCGTCGCACAGTTTGCGCAGCGCCGCCAGGTCGGTGTCGGGTCCGACGTGTTCGCCCAGGGCCTCCGACACCGCGTCGTGCACGGTCTTAATCGTCCACTTCCCGGAGATGTCGACGGGCTCCAGCGTCCCGTCGTCGCGGGGCCGCAGGAACACGTGCGCACCGTTGGCCGCCTGCGCGGCGTTCTGGATCAGCTCCCGGCAACCGTCGATCCAGACGTCATAGTCGGCGTGCGCCTGATACGCCTCCAGCAGCGTGAACTCGGGGTTGTGGCTGAAGTCGACGCCCTCGTTGCGGAACGCGCGGCCCAACTCGAACACGCGCTCGACACCGCCAACGCATAGCCGTTTGAGATAGAGCTCCGGTGCGATGCGCAGGTACAGGTCCAGGTCGTAGGCGTTGATGTGGGTGAGGAACGGTCGAGCGTTCGCGCCGCCGTGGATCTGCTGCAGGATCGGCGTCTCGACCTCCAAAAACCCCTTGCCCACCAGGGTTTCGCGAATCGCGCGCAGGACCGCGCTGCGCGCCCGGATCAGGTCGCGGGCCTCGTTGTTGATCGCCAGGTCGACGTAGCGGGCGCGCACCCGGGCCTCCTGGTCGGTCAGGCCCTTCCATTTGTCGGGCAGCGGCCGCAGGCACTTGCCGGTCAGCCGCCAGCCGTGCACGAGCAGCGAGCGGGTGCCTTTCTTGCTGTAGCCCATCGTGCCGTTCACCGCGATGAGGTCACCCAGATCGATCGCGTGGGTGAAGTCGGCCGTCGTGCCCGCGTCGAGCAGCGAATTGTCCAGCAGCAGTTGGATGTCGGCGGACCAGTCACGTAGCTGGGCGAAGAGCACGCCGCCGTAGTCACGGATCCGCAGCACCCGGCCCGCGACGCTGACGGTGGTGTCGTCGGGCGCCTCGAGCGCGGCGGCGACGGTGTGGCTGGGCGGCTTGCCGACCGGATACGCGTCGACCCCGCTGTCCTGCAGCGCCTTGAGCTTGGCCAGCCGGACCCGCACCTGTTCGGGCAGCCGGGCCCCCTCGCCGTTCTCCGGCAGGTCGGCCTGCAGTTCGTCGACGTCGGGGGCGCTGCCGTCCCGGTTCAGCAGCCCCGAATCCAACAGGCTCTGCGGGGCGGCGATGTGATGGCCGGTGTGCGGTTGTTCGTGGCGGCGCGAAAACGGCAGCACGAGAAAGCCTTCTGCGATCACCGACGCGACGCCGACGCGCGGCACCAGGCGGGCGTCCTCGTAACAGGCGTACCGCGGCACCCATTGTGGTTGGTACTTCATGTTCGACCGGTACAGCGTCTCGAGCTGCCACCACCGCGAGAAGAACACCAGCAGCCACCGCCACAGCCGCGCGATCGGCCCGGCGCCGAGCTGCGCGCCCTGCTCGAACGCCGAACGGAACATCGCGAAGTTCAGCGAAATACGCGTCACACCAACGGTTTCAGCCTGCATGCACAGTTCGCTGACCATCAGCTCGATGGTGCCGTTGGGGGATTGGGGTGAGCGGCGCATCAGGTCCAGCGAGACACCGTTGGTGCCCCACGGCACCAACGACAGCATCGCGACCACGGCATCACCCTGGACCGCCTCCACCAGCAGGCAGTCGCCGTCGGCCGGGTCGCCCAGCCGGCCCAGCGCCATCGAGAAGCCGCGTTCGTCGTCGGTGTCGCGCCAGGCGTCGGCACGCTCGATCACCAGGGCCATCTCGTCGGCGTCGATGTCGCGGTGCCGCCGAATCCGCACGCTGACCCCGGCGCGGCGGGCGCGGGTCACCGCCTGGCGCACCGCCCGCATGTCGGGTCCCGACAGCCGGAAGTCGTCGGGGTGCAGGATGGCCTCGTCGCCGAGTTGAAGTGCGTTGAGGCCGGCCTCGCGGAATGCCTCGGCCCCTGCGGAACTGGCGCCCATCACACCGGGCGCCCAGCCGTACGTCTCGCACAGCTGCAACCACGCGGCGATCGCGGCGGGCCACGACTTGGGGTCGCCGACCGGGTCGCCGCTGGCCAGGCAGACGCCGACCTCGACGCGGTAGGTGACGGCGGCCCGGCCGTTGGCGGCGAACACGACGGCCTTGTCCCGGCGGGTGGCGAAGTACCCGAGCGAGTCGTTCTTGCCGAACAGTTCGAGCAGCCCGCGGATCGCCGACTCGTCCTCACCGGTGAGCGCGTTCTCGGCACGCTGCGATTGGAACAGCACGACGGCCGCCACCATCAACGCCAGCGCACCGAACAGGCCGAGCAGCGCGTCGACGAACATGTGCGGATGCCCGGCGAAGTTGGCCGCGTCCGCCCCGGCGAACGCGCTGACCCGGTTCAGCGCGTACCAGAACCGGTCCTCGCGGGCCAGCGTTCCTGGGGACAGTTCGAGCAGCCCCCAGCCGACGAGCGTGCCGATCGCCATGCCGACGACCAGGGTGGCCGCCGCCTTCACCAGCGCGCCGCGGCGGACCTTCGCCCAGAACTCGCGGCGGGCCAGCACCAGGAACAGGATCGCGGCGATATGGAAGAGCAGCCCGATGACCTCGCCGATCTCCTCCATCACCGTCTCGTCGCCGGTGATCAGGTCGGCGATGTTCCACCCGCTGGCGGCCACCAGGTAGCCGACCAGGATCCACCACGCGATGTGTTTGCGGGCCGCCAGCGCCGCAGCCAGCAGTGCCAGCACGAACGCCCAGGCGAAGCTGGTGTCGGGGAAGTTGAAGATGTACTCGTTGACGAACTCACGCGGCACCCGGATCAGCGCCCGGATCCCCGGGGACACGCTGGCGATCAACGAAAGGGTGGCGATGACGCCGACGGTCCAGCCGGCCGCGGCGGGCACCCACCGGTACCGGGAGGTCGAGCGGGCGGCGGTGGGGCTAGCGACCGTCATAGGCCGGGAGAATATGCGCTCGACCTGTCAATTTCGTGCGACTCGCTACCACACCGGGCCGGTGTATTTCTCGCCCGGACCGTGCCCGGGTTCCTCGGGGGCGGCGCTGGATTCCCGGAAGGCCAACTGCAGGGTCTTCAGCCCGTCGCGGATCGGCCCGGCGTGCGGCCCGAGGTACTCCGCCGACGCGGTGACCAGCCCGGCCAGCGCGGTGATCAGCCGGCGCGCCTCGTCGAGGTCGCGGTGCGGGCTGTCGTGAGGATCTTCGGCGGACAGCCCGAGTTTCTCGGCCGCCGCGCTCATCAGCATGACCGCCGAGCGGGTGATCACCTCCACCGCGGGGATCTCGGCCAACTCGCGAACCGGAACGGGCGGAGTGTCAGGAAGCTCGGTCATCCCTGCTAGACTGGCATACGCGACCGTCCCGGCACACGCCAGGGACAGCAAGTGGAGTCCCTCTCCCACCGTTGGCCTCGGAGACTATCCGAAGGCTCAGCGGTCCGGTCAGGCGTTTACCGACGCCTGTTCTGGTCGGCATCGGGCCCTGCTTTGAGCAGGGCTTTTTCGCTGATGGGGCCGGGTCTCCTCGATGACAACATAGGAGGGCCCATCAGCACTGAGACCCGCGTCAACGAGCGCATTCGAGTACCTGAAGTCCGCCTGATCGGACCAGGTGGCGAGCAAGTAGGCATTGTGCGCATCGAAGACGCCCTCCGCGTCGCCGCGGACGCCGATCTCGACCTTGTCGAAGTTGCCCCGAACGCCAGGCCTCCGGTCTGCAAGATCATGGACTACGGCAAGTACAAGTACGAGACGGCCCAGAAGGCGCGCGAGTCTCGCAAGAATCAGCAGCAGACCGTCGTCAAGGAACAGAAGCTCCGTCCCAAGATCGACGACCACGACTACGAGACCAAGAAGGGCCATGTGGTGCGCTTCCTGGAAGCCGGGTCGAAAGTCAAGGTGACGATCATGTTCCGCGGACGTGAGCAGTCGCGGCCCGAACTGGGCTACCGGCTGTTGCAGCGGCTGGGCGCCGACGTCGCCGATTACGGCTACGTCGAGACGTCGGCCAAGCAGGACGGCCGCAACATGACGATGGTGCTGGCTCCGCATCGCGGCGCGAAGACTCGCGCCAAGGCGGCACACGATGCGGATGCACCGCCGGCGCAGCGCGCCAGCAGTGAAGCACAGACCGAGCAACAACAGAACTGAGGACACATGCCCAAGGCGAAGACCCACAGCGGCGCTTCGAAGCGGTTCCGGCGCACCGGAACCGGAAAGATCGTGCGCCAGAAGGCCAACCGTCGACACCTGCTCGAGCACAAGCCGTCTACTCGCACCCGCCGGCTGGCAGGCCGCACCGAGGTGTCAGCGAACGACAAGAGCCGCATCAAGAAGCTGCTCAACGGCTGACCAAGCCCGACACCCGTACGACCTGAACGAATAGGAACACTCTCATGGCACGCGTAAAGCGCGCAGTCAACGCCCAGAAGAAGCGGCGGACGATCCTCAAGGCATCCAAGGGTTACCGCGGTCAGCGCTCCCGGCTGTACCGCAAGGCCAAAGAGCAGCAACTGCATTCGCTGAACTATGCCTACCGTGACCGGCGCGCCCGCAAGGGCGAGTTCCGCAAGCTGTGGATCTCACGGATCAACGCCGCGGCCCGCGCCAACGACATCACCTACAACCGGCTGATCCAGGGGCTCAAGGCCGCCGGGGTCGAGGTCGACCGCAAGAACCTCGCCGAGATCGCGGTCAGCGATCCGGCCGCGTTCGCCGCGCTGGTGGAGGTCGCCAGGGCGGCGCTGCCCAGTGATGTGAACGAGCCCTCCGGAGAGGCCGCCTGACGCTCACCGAGCGTTCCGCTCGGGTGGCGGCCGCGGTCAAGCTGCACCGCCAGGTCGCACGACGCCGCGCCGCGCGTTTCCTCGCTGAGGGACCCAACCTCGTCGAGGCAGCGCTGCGGCGCGGACTCGTATCCGAGGTCTTCGTCACCGAATCGGCGATGGAGCGGTTCGGCGCCCTGCTCGCCGCGGTGCCGGCCGACGTTTCCGTGCATGAAGTCTCCGAGCGCGCCGCGAAAGTGTTGTCGGACACCGTGACCCCGGTCGGTTTGGTCGCGGTGTGCGTGATGCCGCAGACGACGCTTGACGAGGTGCTCGTGGCAGCGCGGCTGGTGGCGGTCGCGGTCGGCATCTCCGAACCGGGTAACGCAGGCACGCTGATCCGCATCGCCGATGCGATGGGCGCCGACGCGGTGGTGCTGACCGATAACAGCGTCGATCCGTTCAACGGCAAGTGCCTGCGCGCGTCGGCGGGCAGCATCTTCTCGGTCCCGGTGGTGTCCGAGGCTGACCCGGTGTCGGTGCTGAAGTCGTTGCAGGAAGCCGGATTACAGGTACTGGCCACCACGCTTGACGGCGGCACGTCGCTTGAGGACCCCGACCTGCAGGCCGGCCTTTCGGGTCCCACGGCGTGGCTGTTCGGCCCCGAGGCGCACGGTCTGCCCGCCCGGTTGGCGGCGTCGGCCACGCATCGGGTGCGGATTCCGATGCCGGGCAACGCCGAAAGCCTCAACGTGGCCGCGGCTGCGGCGATCTGCCTGTACGCCAGCGCGCGTGCCCGTCGCTAAGCGTCGCTGAGCAGGCCCCTGGCCACGTGGGTGATCTGCACCTCGTTGCTGCCCGCGTAGATCATCAGCGATTTGGCGTCGCGGGCCAACTGCTCGACCCGGTACTCGGTCATGTAGCCGTTGCCGCCGAACAGCTGCACGGCGTCCATCGCGACATCGGTTGCGGCCTGCGAGCAGTACCACTTGATCGCCGAGGCCTCCGACAGCGAGATCTGATGGCCGCTCTGGCCCGCTTCGATCACCCGGAACAGCATGTTGCGCACGTTCATCCGGGCCACTTCCATGTTGGCCAGCTTGAGTTGGATGAGCTGGAACTGCGCGATCTCCTGGCCCCACAGCTTGCGGGTCTTGGCGTACTCCACGCACAGCCGCAGGCATTCCTCGATGACGCCCAACGCCATCGCGGCAACGCCGATGCGCTCGGCCGAGAAGTTCGACCGTGCGCTGGCGCGCCCGTCGGAAGCACCGCTGGCCCCATCTCCTTCGGTCTCACCGAGCAGCCGGTCGGGACCGAGGCGGACGTTGTTGAAGAACAGCTCACCGGTGCGCGAGGAGTGAATGCCCATCTTGCGGAACGGCTTTGACTGCACAAAGCCCTCCATACCGCGGTCCAGCACGAAGGTCAGCACCTTGCGGTCGCGCTTGTCGACACCGGGTTCGTCGAGCTTGGCGTACACCACCACCACGTCGGCGTCGGGCCCGTTGGTGATGAACGTCTTCTGCCCGTTGAGGATGTAATCCTCGCCGTCGCGGGTGACATAGGACTTCATGCCGCCGAACGCATCAGAACCCGAATCGGGTTCGGTGATGGCCCACGCGCCGACCTTCTCGTAGGTGACCAGCTCGGGCAGCCAGCGTTCCTGCTGGGCCAGGGTGCCGCGGCTCATGATCGTGGGCACCGTCAGGCCGAGGCTGACCCCCATGCCGGTGACGACGCCCATGCACACCCGGCACAGTTCGCTGACCACGACGAACCCCATACCACCGGAACCGCCGAGCACGCTGCCGCCGCCGGATTCCCCGGCGGACTCGCCGCCTTCACGCAGCCGCGCCAGTCGCTTGTCGAGCGATTCGCGGGCCATGTCGGCGATGCCGAACGTGGTGAACAGCTTGCGGATGATGGGGTAGGGCTCCATCTCGCCGCTTTCCAGCGCGTCGACGTGGGGACGAATCTCCTTGTCTACGAACTCACGTACGGCATCCCGGACGGCGAGGTCGACGTCAGACCATTCGAGCATGCCGTCATGCTGCCTTACCGGATTTTTCCCCACGCCCCCGGGCCGGTCGGGCCAGACCCGCCAGCGAGAACGTGGTATGTACCAGCGAGCCCGCCCGGTCCAGCAGCGATTTGCGCTGCGGTACGTAGTGCATCGGCAGATCACGGCGGTCCCGCGGCGGCGCCATGAAGCCGGGCGCCTCGACCAGCGGCGCGTCGGGGGGCAGCTTGCCCTGGGCGCGCCGGTAGGCGGCCAACGCGCGCGGGTGCAGCCGGATTTCGTCGGGCACCGCCACGAACGCGAACTCGACGAGCTTGCCGAACAGTCGCAGCAGCACCTCGTCGCCGGGGGTCCAGCGCATCCCGGCCTTCTCGCGCAGCGCTTCGTCGAACAACCCGGCCGCGATCCAGCGCTGCGCGCCGACCATCGGTTTGAAGATCTGATCCCACACCGGGGTCGGCATCAGGACGAACCACGGCTTGGGGATGCGGATCGTGAAGATGTCCAGGGTGGCGCGGTTGATCTCCAGTTCGTCCTGGCATTTGGCCTCCCAGTACACCTGGAAGTCCTCCCAGGTCTGGGGGACCGGGCGCATGCTCATCCCGTACATCCGGTACCACTGCACGTGCTCGTCGAACAGCTGGCGTTTCTCGGCCTCGGTGAGCCCGCCGCAGAAGTACTCCGCGGTCTTGATGATGAGCATGAAGAACGTGGCGTGCGCCCAGTAGAACGTCTCGGGGTTCAGCGCGTGATAGCGGCGGCCTTTGGCGTCGACGCCTTTGATGGAGTGGTGGTAGCTCTTGATCTGGGCGCCGGTCTGGGCGGCGCGGTCGCCGTCGTAGACCACGCCCATGATCGGGTACACCGAGCGGGCGACGCGCTGAAGCGGCTCGCGCAGCAGCACCGAATGGTCCTCGACGCCGGCCCCGAGTTCGGGGTACATGTTCTGGATCGCGCCGATCCACACCCCGAGCATTCCGGTGCGCAGGTCACCGAAGTACTTCCACGTCAGCGAATCGGCTCCGAGGGGGTCGGCGGGGTCGACCGCCCGCGCGGCGTCCGTCGTGGTGGTCGTCGTCCCGGTCATAGCTGCCCTCGCTGAGAATCCAGTACCCACGGTTTCACCATCACGATAAGCTTGACAACGGGTGTTGTCTACGATTTGCCGGGCGCGTCGAGCAAGGTGTTATCCACCGGCTACTGATGCGCCACACGGGCGTGATCAGTGCGGTTGCCGTGGCGGTCGGGTGCCGCGGTGGTTGGCGTCGCTTCCGGCGAGATTGCTCGGCGCGCAACGCCGCGCTTAGGCTGGCGACGTGGATGGCGAGCCGTTCGACGAGCATGCCGACGGCACCCGCGAACACGCAGGCGACGCGGTTCCTGCGGTCGCACCGCGACGCTCGACCGGCCCGCTGGGCTGGCTAACCGGGACCAACCACAATCCGAGCGTCGTGGCGTTTCTGCGGCGTACCCGCCGTGCGCTGCCGGGGGACCCCGAGTTCGGCGATCCGCTGTCGACGGCAGGGGTCGGTGGCCCGCGCGCCGCTGCCCGTGCCGCCGACCGGCTCCTGCAGCGCGATGCGGCCACCAGGGAAGTCAGCCTCGGCGCGCTGCAGGTCTGGCAGGCGCTGACCGAGCGGGTTTCGGGTAAGCCCGCCAACCGGGAGACGACGCTGGTCTTCACCGACCTGGTCGGCTTCTCGTCGTGGTCGTTGACCGCCGGCGACGCCGCGACCCTGCAACTGCTGCGACGGGTCTCACAGGTCGTCGAGCCTCCGCTGCTGGAGGCCGGCGGGCACATCGTCAAACGCATGGGCGACGGCATCATGGCCGTGTTCGCCGACCCGGCCACCGCCCTGCGCGCCGCGGTCGCGGCACGTGAGGCCGTGAAAACCGTTGAGGTGGACGGCTATACCCCGCGGATGCGGGTCGGCGTGCACACCGGGCACCCGCAGCGCATCGGGTCGGACTGGCTCGGCGTCGACGTCAACATCGCCGCGCGCGTGATGGAGCGCGCCACCAGGGGAGAGCTGGTCGCCTCGCAGGCCACCCTGGAGCGGATCTCTGACGAGGACTTCGAATCCCTTGGTGTCGAGGCCAAACGCCTCCGCAAGCAGGTCTTCGCCGCCAAACACGACGGCGTACCGGCCGATCTCGACATGTACCGGCTGAGAAAGCGCCGCGGGCCGGCCGCCGAGGGCGACCCGGTCGGCGATACGCCGGGGAGCTAGCGGTTCCGGCGTCGCCTATGATCGCCGGGTGGCTGATCAGCCCATAGACCTGTCCCAAGACGCGCTGACGGAGGTCGTCGGCGCGGCCCGGCGCGCCTTCGAACAGGCCGCCGACCTCGACGCGCTGTCGCACGCCAAGACCGAGCATCTCGGCGACCGCTCGCCGGTCGCGCTGGCCCGGCAGTCGCTGGGCTCGCTGCCCAAGGCCGACCGCGCCGACGCGGGCAAGCGGGTCAACGTGGCCCGCGCCGAGGTCCAGGCGGCCTACGACGAACGCCTCGATGTGCTGCGCGCCGAGCGCGACGCCGCGGTGCTGGTCGCCGAGCGCATCGACGTCACGCTGCCGTCGACGCGCCAGCAGATCGGCGCGCGCCACCCGATCACGATCCTGGGCGAGCACGTCGCCGACGCCTTCGTCGCGATGGGCTGGGAGTTGGCCGAGGGCCCCGAGGTGGAGACCGAGCAGTTCAACTTCGACGCGTTGAACTTCCCGCCCGACCACCCCGCCCGCAGCGAGCAGGACACCTTCTACATCGCGCCGGAAGGGTCGCGGGAGGTGCTGCGCACCCATACCTCACCGGTGCAGATCCGGACGCTGCTGCAGCGTGACCTGCCGGTCTACATCATCTCGATCGGTCGCACGTTTCGCACCGACGAACTCGACGCCACCCATACCCCGGTGTTCCACCAGGTCGAGGGTCTGGCGGTGGACAAGAACCTGACGATGGCGCATCTGCGCGGCACGCTGGACGCGTTCGCCCGCTCGCAGTTCGGGCCTGCCGGGCGGACCCGGTTCCGCCCGCATTTCTTCCCGTTCACCGAACCGTCCGCCGAGGTCGACATCTGGTTCGAGGACAAGAAGGGCGGTCCCGGCTGGGTGGAGTGGGGCGGCTGCGGCATGGTCAACCCGAACGTGTTGCGCGCCTGCGGCATCGACCCCGACGTCTACTCCGGGTTCGCCTTCGGTATGGGGTTGGAGCGAACCTTGCAGTTCCGCAACGGAATTCCCGACATGCGCGACATGGTCGAGGGTGACATCCGGTTTTCGCTGCCGTTCGGGGTCGGGGCCTGATGCGGCTTCCGTACAGCTGGCTGCGCGACGTCGTCCAGGCCGGTGCCCCGGGCTGGGATGTGGGTGCCGACGAGCTCGAACAGACCCTGATCCGCATCGGCCACGAGGTCGAGGAGGTCATTCCGGTCGGCCCGGTCAGCGGCCCGCTGGCCGTCGCGCGGGTGGTCGAGATCGAGGAGCTCACCGAGTTCAAGAAACCGATCCGTGCGGTCAAGGTCGATGTCGGCGAAACTGAACCCCGCGACATCGTCTGCGGTGCAACGAACTTCGCGGTCGGTGATCTGGTCGCGGTGGCACTGCCCGGCGCAGTGTTACCAAGTACGGCGATACCTGGCGGTATCACGATCGCCAGCCGCAAGACCTACGGCCGGATCAGCGACGGGATGATCTGCTCGGCCGCCGAGCTCAACCTCGGCGTCGACCACTCCGGCATCATCGTGCTGCCCGCGGGCACCGCCGAACCCGGCGCGTCTGCCGCCGACGTGCTCGGCCTCGACGACGTCGTGTTTCACTTGGCGATCACCCCGGACCGCGGCTACTGCCTGTCGGTGCGCGGCATGGCCCGCGAGATCGCGAACGCCTACGACCTGGACTTCGTCGACCCTGCCCAGGTGCCGGCGTTGCCCGCCGACGGGGAGGCACTGCCGGTGGCCGTCCAGCAGGGCACCGGCGTGTTGCGGTTCGGTCTGCGCCCGGTGACCGGCATCGATCCGAGCGCGGTGTCGCCGTGGTGGCTGCAGCGACGGCTGCTGCTGTCGGGGATCCGCGCCATCTCGCCGGCCGTCGACGTCACCAACTACGTCATGCTCGAACTCGGCCATCCGATGCACGCCCACGACCGCAGCCTGATCACCGGTGGCTTCACGGTGCGTTTCGCACACCCGGCGGAGACGGTCGTCACGCTCGACGACGTCGAGCGCAAGCTCGATCCCGGCGACGTGCTGATCGTCGACGACGTCGCCACCGCCGCGATCGGCGGGGTGATGGGCGCGGGCACCACCGAGGTCCGCGACAGCACCACCGACGTGCTGCTGGAAGCCGCGGTGTGGGATCCGGCCGCGGTGTCGCGCACCCAGCGCCGTCTGCACCTGCACAGCGAGGCGGGCCGCCGCTACGAGCGCACGGTCGACCCGGCGATCTCGGTGGCCGCGCTGGACCGCTGTGCCGCGCTGCTGGCCGACATCGCAGGCGGCACCGCACAACCCACGCTGACCGACTGGCGCGGCGAACCGCCCCGCGACAACTGGTCGCCGCCGCCGGTGAGCATGGCGATCGATCTGCCCGACCGCACCGCAGGCATCACCTATGCGGCCGGCGCCACCGAGAAGCGGCTGGCCCAGATCGGCGCCGACGTCGTCGTCGCCGATGACGTGGTGACCGCGGTGCCGCCGAGCTGGCGGCCCGACCTGCGCCAGCCCGCGGACCTGGTTGAAGAGGTGCTGCGGCTGGAGGGGTTGGAGCAGATCCCGTCGGTGCTGCCGCTGGCACCGGCCGGGCGGGGGCTGAACGCGGTCCAGAAACGGCGCCGGGCCATCGGGAAAGCGTTGGCGTTCAACGGTTATGTGGAGATCCTCCCGACACCGTTTCTGCCTGCCGGGGTGTTCGACCAGTGGGGCCTGGCCGCCGATGACGCTCGGCGGG
Organism: Mycolicibacterium holsaticum DSM 44478 = JCM 12374; assembly: GCF_019645835.1. NCBI lineage: Bacteria > Bacillati > Actinomycetota > Actinomycetes > Mycobacteriales > Mycobacteriaceae > Mycobacterium > Mycolicibacterium holsaticum. The sequence continues at coordinate 2,775,513 of NZ_CP080998.1, read as the reverse complement.
CGACCACCAAGGTGCTCAACCCGTTGGAAGCCGACCGCCCGCACCTGGCCACCACCCTGCTGCCGGGCCTGCTGGAGGCCATGCACCGCAACGTGTCGCGCGGCGCCGGTGACGTGTCACTGTTCGCGATCGCCCAGGTCGTCGAGCCCGCCGAGCAGACCCGCCCGCTCGGCCGGATCCCGACCGACCGGCGCCCCACCGACGAGGAGATCGCCGCGCTGGACGCGTCGCTGCCCGCGCAGCCGCAACACGTCGCCGCGGTGCTGACCGGATTGCGTGAACCGGTCGGGCCGTGGGGCCCGGGACGGCCCGCCGAGGCCAGCGACACGTTCGAGGCGGTGCGGCTCATCGGGCGGGTGACCGGGGTCGACTTCACCATGCGCCCCGCCCAGCACCTGCCGTGGCATCCGGGTCGGTGCGCCGAGGTGCTCGTCGGCGACACCGTCGTCGGCCACGCCGGTGAGTTGCACCCCGCGGTGCTCGAGCGCAGCGGACTGCCCAAGCGCACCTGCGCCGTCGAACTCGACCTCGACGCGATCCCGATCGTGGAGACCCGGCCCGCCCCCGCGGTGTCGCCGTTCCCCGCGGTGTTCCAGGACGTCAGCCTCGTGGTCGACGCCGACGTCGCGGCGCAAAGCGTTATCGAGGCCGTGCGCGAGGGCGCGGGCCCGCTGATCGAGGACGTGCGCCTCTTCGACGTCTATACCGGGCCGCAGATCGGTGCGGGCCGCAAGTCGCTGACCCTGGCGCTGCGGTTCCGCGCCGCGGACCGCACGCTGACCGAGGACGAGGCCAGCGCCGCGCGCGAGGCGGCGGTGCAGGCTGCGTCCGCCCGCGTCGGCGCCGTGCTGCGGGGGTAGCCTTTCTGCCGCGAGCAGACCCACAATGTGGCCGCCGAGGTGGTCGCCGAGGCCGCTTTCACCCGTTCTGCGTCTGCTCACCGATAATGAGTTTGCATAGGACTGCATAACCATGCAGAATTGCCTGCATGGTTTCTGTGGCTGTGGCTGGTGCCAGCGGATATGCCGGCGGTGAGATCCTGCGACTCCTGCTGGGTCACCCCGCCTACGCCGACGGGCGGCTGAGCATCGGGGCGGTGACGGCCGCCGCGAGCGCGGGCACGTCACTGGGCGAACATCACCCGCACCTGTTGCCGCTGGCCAACCGAGTGCTGGAGGCCACCGACGAGAACGTGCTGAGCGGGCACGACGTGGTTTTCCTCGGGCTGCCGCACGGGCACTCCGCGGCGCTGGCCGAACAACTGGGCCCCGACGTGGTGATCGTGGACTGCGGCGCCGACTTCCGGCTCACCGACCCCGCGGCGTGGCAGCGGTTCTACGGCTCGGCGCACGCGGGCAGTTGGCCCTACGGGCTGCCCGAACTGCCCGGCGCCCGCGATCGGCTGCGCGGCGCCAAGCGCATCGCGGTGCCCGGCTGCTACCCGACCGCGGCGCTGCTGGCGCTGTGGCCGGCCCTCGCCGAGGACCTCATCGACCCGGCGGTCACCGTCGTCGCGGTGAGCGGCACGTCCGGGGCGGGCAGGGCGGCCAAGACCGACCTTCTCGGCGCGGAGGTGATCGGCTCGGCGCGGGCGTACAACGTCGGCGGCAAGCACCGCCACACCCCCGAGATCGCCCAGGGCCTCAAGTGGGTCACCGACAAGGACGTGACCGTCTCGTTCACCCCGGTGCTGATCCCGACGTCGCGCGGCATCCTGGCCACCTGCACCGCACGCACCGACGCGCCCCTTTCACAGGTCCGGGCGGCCTACGAAAAGGCCTACGACGGCGAACCTTTCGTGCACCTGCTGCCCGAAGGCCAACTACCCAAGACCGGCTCGGTGCTCGGCAGCAACGCCGCGCAGCTGGCCGTCGCCGTCGATGAAGAGGCGACGACACTGGTCGCCATCGCGGCGATCGACAACCTGGTCAAGGGCACCGGCGGCGCGGCCGTGCAGTCGATGAACCTCGCGCTGGGCTGGCCGGAAACCGAAGGGCTCTCGATCGTGGGCGTCGCGCCGTGACCGACACCTCGACACCCAGCCGGCTCGTCCGCACCCAGGGCGTCACCGCTCCGGCGGGTTTCCGGGCCACCGGAATCGCCGCCGGCATCAAGGCATCCGGCGCGCTGGACCTGGCGCTGGTGTTCAACGAAGGCCCGGACTACGCGGCCGCGGGGGTGTTCACCCGCAACCAGGTGAAGGCGGCGCCGGTGCTGTGGTCACAGCAGGTGCTCACCACCGGGCGGCTGCGCGCGGTCGTCCTCAACTCCGGCGGCGCCAACGCCTGCACCGGACCGGCGGGCTTCCAGGACACCCACGCCACCGCCGAGGCCGTCGCCGCCGCCCTGTCGGACTGGGGCACCGAGACCGGCGCCATCGAGGTCGCGGTGTGCTCCACCGGGCTGATCGGTGACCGGCTGCCGATGGACAAGGTGCTGCCCGGCGTGACCGAGATCGTCCACGAACTGGCGGGCGGGCTGACCGGCGGCGACGAAGCCGCGCGGGCCATCATGACCACCGACACCGTGCCCAAGCAGGTCGCGCTGCATCACCCCGACAACTGGACGGTCGGCGGAATGGCCAAGGGGGCGGGCATGATCGCGCCCTCCCTGGCGACGATGCTGTGTGTGCTGACCACCGACGCCGTCGCGGACGCGGCCGCGCTCGACGCGTCGTTGCGCAAGGCCGCCGCCCAGACGTTCGACCGGCTCGACATCGACGGCAGCTGCTCGACGAACGACACGCTGCTGCTGCTGGGCTCGGGCGCCAGCGCGATCACCCCCAGCCAGAGCGACCTCGACGACGCGGTGCTGCGGGTGTGCGACGACCTGTGTCGACAGCTTCAGGCCGACGCCGAAGGCGTGACCAAATGCATCACGATCACGGTGACGGGCGCGGCCTCGGAGACCGATGCGCTCACCGTCGCCCGCATCGTCGCCCGCGACAGCCTGGTCAAAACCGCGTTGTTCGGTTCCGACCCGAACTGGGGCCGCGTCCTTGCCGCGGTCGGCATGGCGCCGTTCACCCTCGACCCCGATCGGATCACAGTGGCATTCAACGGCTTCCCGGTGTGTGCGAACCTGACCGGGCTGCCCGGCGCACGCGAAATCGACCTGTCCGGTGCGGACGTCGACGTCACCGTCGACCTCGGCATCGGTGCCGCGCAAGCCAGCGTGCGCACCACCGACCTGTCGCACGCCTACGTCGAAGAGAATTCGGCGTACAGCTCATGAGCGTCGAAACCCCGCTCAAAGCACAGGTTCTGGCCGCGGCGCTGCCGTGGCTCAAGCAGATGCACGGCAAGATCGTCGTGGTGAAGTACGGCGGCAACGCCATGACCGACGATGTGCTGAAGGCAGCGTTCGCCGCCGACATGGTCTTCCTGCGCAACTGCGGCATCTTTCCGGTCGTCGTGCACGGCGGAGGCCCGCAGATCACCGCCATGCTCAAACGGCTTGGTATCGAAGGCGATTTCAAGGGCGGCTTCCGCGTCACCACGCCCGAGGTGCTCGACGTCGTGCGGATGGTGCTGTTCGGCCAGGTGGGCCGCGAGCTGGTCGGCCTCATCAACGCGCACGGCCCGTACGCGGTCGGCATCACCGGCGAGGACGCGCAGCTGTTCACCGCCGTGCGCCGCGACGTGCAGGTCGACGGGGTGGCCACCGACATCGGGCTGGTCGGCGACGTGGAGAGCGTCGACGCCGACGCCTTGCGGGATCTCATCGCCGCCGGGCGGATCCCGGTGGTCTCCACGATCGCCCCGGATCGCGACGGGGTGGTGCACAACATCAACGCCGACACCGCCGCCGCCGCACTCGCCGAGGCCCTCGGCGCCGAGAAGCTGGTGGTGCTCACCGATGTCGAAGGTCTCTACACCCGCTGGCCGGACCGGGATTCACTGGTCAGCCAGATCGACACCGCCACGCTCACGGAACTGATGCCGACACTCGAGACGGGCATGGTGCCCAAGATCGAAGCGTGCATGCGGGCGGTGTTGGGCGGTGTGCCCAGTGCGCACGTGATCGACGGCCGCGTCGAACACTGCGTGCTCGTCGAACTGCTCACCGACGAGGGAACCGGCACCAAGGTGATACCCGCATGACACTCCTGGACAGATGGCAGACGGTGATGATGAACAACTACGGCACCCCGCCGCTCACGCTGGTCAGCGGTGACGGCGCGGTGGTGACCGACGCCGAGGGCAAGTCGTACGTGGATCTGCTCGGCGGCATCGCGGTCAACATCCTCGGCCACCGCCATCCCGCGGTGATCGAGGCGGTCACCCGTCAGCTCGACACGCTGGGGCACACGTCGAACCTGTACGCCACCGAACCGGGCGTCGCACTGGCCGAGGCGCTGGTGGGCCTGTTGGGCGCGGGCCCGGCGAAGGTGTTCTTCTGCAACTCGGGCACCGAGGCCAACGAGGTGGCCTTCAAGATCTCCCGGCTGACGGGGCGCACGAAACTCGTTGCCGCCCAAGGCGCTTTCCACGGCCGCACGATGGGTTCGCTGGCGCTGACGGGGCAGCCGTCCAAGCAGGCCCCGTTCGCGCCGCTGCCCGGCGACGTCACCCACGTGCCGTTCGGCGACGTCGACGAGCTGGCCCGGGTGGTGGATGAAGGCACCGCGGCGGTGTTCCTCGAGCCGATCATGGGGGAGGGCGGCGTGGTCGTGCCGCCGGCCGGCTACCTGGTGGCCGCACGGGAGATCACCGCCGAGCACGGCGCGCTGCTGGTGCTCGACGAGGTGCAGACCGGAATGGGCCGCACCGGAGCGTTTTTCGCCCATCAGCACGACGGCATCGTGCCCGACGTCGTGACGCTGGCCAAGGGTCTCGGCGGCGGGCTGCCGATCGGCGCGTGCATCGCCGTCGGAGCCACCGCCGAGTTGATGACCCCCGGTATGCACGGCAGCACGTTCGGCGGCAACCCGGTGTGCACCGCGGCCGCGCTGGCCGTGCTGCGGGTGCTGGCCGACGAGGACCTGACCGGTCGCGCCGACGTGCTCGGCAAGACCATCGCCTCGGGCATCGAGGACCTGGCGCACCCGCTGGTCGACCAGGTGCGCGGCCGCGGCCTGCTGTGCGGTGTCGTGCTGACCTCACCGGCGGCCAAAGCCGTCGAGGCCGCCGCCCGCGACTCCGGGTTCCTGGTCAACGCGGCCGCGCCGGAGGTGGTGCGGCTGGCCCCGCCGCTGATCATCACCGAGGAGCAGGTCGACAGCTTCCTGTCGGCGCTGCCCGCGGTGCTCGACACCGCAGCGGAGTCCGCGTCATGACGCGGCACTTCCTGCGCGACGACGACCTGACGCCGGAGGAACAGGGCGAGGTGCTCGCCCTGGCGGCCGAGCTGAAGAAGGACCCGGTGAAGCGTCGTCCGTTGGAGGGACCGCGCGGGGTGGCGGTCATCTTCGACAAGAACTCCACCCGCACCCGGTTCTCCTTCGAGATGGGCATCGCCCAGCTGGGCGGGCACGCCGTCGTGGTCGACGGGCGCACCACCCAGCTCGGCCGCGACGAGACGCTGCAGGACACCGGCCGGGTGTTGTCGCGCTACGTCGACGCGATCGTGTGGCGCACGTTCGAACAGGACCGGCTGACCGCGATGGCATCGGGCGCGAGCGTGCCTGTGGTCAACGCGCTCTCCGACGAGTTCCACCCCTGCCAGGTGCTCGCCGACCTGCAGACGCTGGCCGAGCGCAAGGGCGCACTGGCCGGGCTGCGGCTGGCCTATCTCGGCGACGGCGCCAACAACATGGCCCACTCGCTGATGCTGGGCGGGGTGACGGCCGGTGTGCACGTCACCATCGCCGCGCCGGCGGGGTTCGAGCCGCACCCCGAGTTCGTCGCGGCCGCCGAGAAACGCGCGGCGCAGACCGGTGCGACGGTGGCGGTGACCGGCGACGCGCACCGCGCCGCTGACGGGGTCGATGTGCTGGTCACCGACACCTGGACGTCGATGGGGCAGGAGGATGACGGGCTGGACCGCGTCGGGCCGTTCCAGCCGTTCCAGGTCAACGCCGGGTTGCTCGCCTTGGCTGACCCGAAAGCGGTTGTGCTGCACTGTCTTCCGGCGCACCGCGGGTACGAGATCACCGATGACGTGATCGACGGTCCGCACAGCGCGGTGTGGGACGAGGCCGAGAACCGGCTGCACGCCCAGAAAGCGCTGCTGGTGTGGTTGTTGGAGCAGGAGCGGCGATGACGTCGGCGGCCACCCGCGCGGGTAGGCAGGCCCGCATTGTCGCGATCCTGTCCTCGCAGTCGGTGCACAGCCAGACCGAACTGGCCGCGATGCTGGCCGACGAGGGCATCGAGGTGACCCAGGCGACGCTGTCGCGCGACCTCGAGGAACTCGGCGCGGTCAAGCTGCGCGGCGCCCACGGCGGCGTCGGCGTGTACGTCGTTCCGGAGGACGGCAGCCCGGTGCGCGGCGTTTCCGGTGGCACCGAACGGATGTCACGCTTGCTGGCCGAGTTGCTGGTGTCGACCGACGCCAGCGGTAACCTCGCCGTGCTGCGCACGCCACCGGGTGCGGCCCATTACCTGGCCAGCGCGATGGACCGGGCGGCGCTGCCCTACGTGGTCGGTACGGTCGCCGGTGACGACACCATTCTGGTGGTGGCGCGCGAGCCCATGACAGGGGCCCAGCTGGCGACGAAGCTTGAAAGCATCCAACAAGGAGGAGATTAGGTATGCCACAACCGGGGCCCGAGCGCGTCATCCTGGCGTATTCCGGTGGTCTGGACACCTCGGTGGCGATCAGCTGGATCGGCAAGGAGACCGGCCGTGAGGTGGTCGCCGTCGCGATCGACCTCGGCCAGGGCGGTGAAGACATGGAGCTGGTCCGGCAACGGGCCATCGATTGCGGTGCGGTCGAGGCCGTCGTCATCGACGCCCGGGACGAATTCGCCGAGCAGTACTGCCTGCCCGCCATCCAGTCCAATGCGCTCTACATGGACCGTTATCCGCTGGTGTCGGCGCTGAGCCGGCCGTTGATCGTCAAGCACCTGGTGGCCGCGGCACGCGAGCACGGCGGCGGCATCGTCGCCCACGGGTGCACAGGAAAAGGCAACGACCAGGTTCGGTTCGAGGTCGGATTCGCCTCGCTGGCACCGGATCTGGAGGTGCTGGCCCCGGTCCGCGATTATGCCTGGACCCGCGAGAAGGCCATCGCGTTCGCCGAGGAGAACGCGATTCCGATCAACGTCACCAAGCGGTCGCCGTTCTCCATCGACCAGAACGTGTGGGGCCGGGCCGTGGAGACCGGGTTTCTCGAACATCTGTGGAACGCGCCGACCAAGGACGTCTACGAGTACACCGAGGACCCGACCGTCAACTGGAGCACCCCCGACGAGGTGATCGTCGGGTTCGAACGCGGTGTGCCGGTGTCCATCGACGGCAGGCCGGTGAGCGTGCTGCAGGCCATCGAGGAGCTCAACCGTCGCGCCGGTGAGCAGGGGGTCGGCCGGCTCGACGTCGTCGAGGACCGGTTGGTCGGCATCAAGAGCCGCGAGATCTACGAGGCGCCGGGGGCGATGGTGCTCATCACCGCGCACACCGAACTCGAACACGTGACGCTGGAACGCGAACTCGGCCGGTTCAAGCGCACCACGGACCGCAAGTGGGGTGAGCTGGTGTACGACGGGCTGTGGTACTCGCCGCTGAAGAACGCGCTGGAGGCGTTCGTCGCCGACACCCAGCAGCGGGTGTCCGGGGAGATCCGGATGGTGTTGCACGGCGGGCACATCGCGGTCAACGGCCGCCGCAGCGCCGAGTCGCTGTACGACTTCAACCTCGCCACCTACGACGAGGGCGACACCTTCGACCAGTCCGCGGCCAGGGGTTTCGTCCAGATCCACGGGCTGTCATCGAGCATCGCCGCGCGCCGGGACCTCGGCATCCAATGACTCACCATCCGCGCGTGGGCCCACGCGCAAGCTGGGGACGTGCGTGTCTGAGGGCGACACGCCGCGCAAAATCGAGAGTTTCCGCACGCTCGCGAGCCGTCGAGTGAGCACCAACGAGGGCTCGCTGTGGGGCGGCCGGTTCGCCGACGGTCCGTCGGACGCGCTGGCGGCGCTGAGCAAGTCCACGCATTTCGACTGGGTGCTCGCGCCCTACGACATCCGGGCCTCCAAGGCCCACGTGCAGGTGCTGTTTCACGCGGACCTGCTGACCGCCGAGCAGCGCGACGGGCTGCTGACCGGGCTGGACAACCTGGCCGCCGATGTGGCCGACGGCAGCTTTCTGCCGCTGCCCACCGATGAGGACGTGCACGGCGCGCTCGAACGCGGCCTGATCGACCGGGTCGGCGCAGAGCTCGGCGGTCGGTTGCGCGCGGGCCGGTCACGAAACGATCAGGTGGCCACCCTGTTTCGGATGTGGCTGCGCGACGCGGTCCGGCGGGTGGCCGACGGTGTGCTCGGCGTCGTCGACGCGTTGGCCACCCAGGCCGCGGCCCATCCGGGCGCGATCATGCCCGGCAAGACACATCTGCAGTCCGCTCAGCCGGTCCTGCTGGCGCACCACCTGCTCGCGCACGCCCACCCGCTGCTGCGCGACGTCGACCGGCTCGCCGACTTCGACAAGCGCACGGCGGTGTCGCCGTACGGGTCCGGCGCGCTGGCGGGTTCGTCGCTGGGCCTGGACCCCGACGCCGTCGCCGCGGACCTCGGGTTCGACGCGGCGGCCGACAACTCGATCGATGCGACCGCCGCCCGCGACTTCGCCGCCGAGGCCGCGTTCGTACTGAGCATGATCGCCGTCGACCTGTCGCGGCTCGCAGAAGACGTCATCCTCTGGAGCACAACCGAATTCGGCTACGTCGCCCTGCACGACTCCTGGTCGACGGGCAGTTCGATCATGCCACAGAAGAAGAACCCCGACATCGCCGAGTTGGCGCGCGGCAAATCCGGCAGGCTGATCGGCAACCTCACCGGCCTGCTCGCCACGCTCAAAGCCCAACCGCTGGCCTACAACCGTGACCTTCAGGAGGACAAAGAGCCGGTGATCGACTCCGTGGCGCAACTGGAACTGCTGTTGCCCGCGATGGCAGGCATGGTGGCCACCCTGCGCTTCGACGTCGACCGGATGGCCGAACTCGCCCCGCTCGGTTACACCCTGGCCACCGACGTCGCGGAATGGCTTGTCCGCAAAGGGGTCCCGTTCCGGGTGGCGCACGAAGCCGCCGGGGCCGCGGTGCAGGCCGCCGAGGCACGCGGCGTCGGGCTGGAAGACCTCGACGACACCGAGTTCGCGGCGATCCATCCGCAGCTGACGCCGCAGGTCCGCGAGGTACTCACCATCGACGGCTCGGTGCGCTCCCGCGACGCCCGCGGCGGGACGGCGCCGGTGCAGGTGGCCAAACAACTCGACGTGGTGCGCGAAACCGCTGATCGGCTGCGGCTGCGGTTGGGCAGATGACCGCGCGGATCACCTTCGAGTCCGGCGGGGAGGTATGCGTCGGTTACCTTTACGGTGAGCACGCCGCCGACCCGCGCGCCTGCATCGTGATGTGCCAGGGTTTCGGCGGTACCCAGGACACCCCGGCGTTCACCGCGAACGCCCGCGACTTCGCCGCCGCCGGTTATCTCGTCCTGACTTTCGACTACCGCCGGCTCGGTGAAAGTTCCGGTTTGCCACGCCAACTGGTCGATATCGCGGGCCAGCTCGACGACATCGCCGCCGCGGTGGCCTGCGCCCGTCGGCACCAGGGCGGCGACGGGGACCGCGTCGTGCTGTGGGGGACATCGCTGGGTGGGGGACATGTGGTCACGGCAGCGGCACGTGATCCGCGCATCGCCGCGGTGATCGCCCAGATCCCCTACAACGGTTTCCCGAAGAAGGTCCAGGGGCGTTCGACGGCAACGACTCTGCGGTTACTCACGGTCATGGTCTGCGACGCCGTCCGCGGGGCGCTGCACGTGTCGCCGTCCTACATCAAGCAGGTCGGGATACCCGGTGAGCTCGCCGTCATGGCGAGCCCGGAGGCGCAGCAGACCATCGACGAGATGACGAGCGCGACCTGGCGCAACGAGGTGGCGCCGCGGTCGTTGCTGGACATGTGGCGCTACAAGCCCGGCGATCACGCCCGGTTCGTGCAAGCGCCGGTACTGGTCTGCATCGGCAAGCACGACAAGGAAACCCAGGAATCCGACGCCGCGCAACTGGCCGCGCTCGCACCCCATGGTGAACTGCGCACGTACCCCCATGCGCACTTCGACTTCTACCGCGACGACGTGCGCCGTGAGGTGCTCGCCGACCAGCTCGCGTTCCTGTCGCGGGTGCTCGACCCCTAGTCGTCGTCGTTGCAGATGCCGACTTCCAGGCGGCCGGCGCCGCGGCCCCGGTCTGCGGGGCGGCGCGCTGTTCGCCGGTGGTAGCAGTGGCCGACATGTGGTGGTGGCGGCGGGCGCGGGTCACTCCTCGGCGGCGGTCAGCCAGGCCTCTTCCAGGGAGTGTTTGCGCTCCAACAAGTCCTGCAGTTCGGTGTTGAGCTCGCCGACGCGCACATGGTCGGCGGCCGCCTCGGCCATCGCCACATGCAAACGCTCGATGCGGACGTCGAGCTTTTCGAGTTGGTTCTCGATGCGGGCCATCTCCTTGCCCGTGCGGCGTTCGCGGGCCGCCGCGGACTCACCGCGCGCGGGCTCCGGACGATCCGCGGGTGCGCTCGGCGCGGTCGCCCGGTCGGCGAGATACTGCTCGATGCCGCCGGGCAGCAGGTCACAGCGGCCCCCGCCGGTCAACGCGTACGTGACGTCGCTGACGCGCTCGAGGAAATACCTGTCGTGGGTGACGACGATCAACGTGCCGGGCCACCCGTCGAGGTAGTCCTCGATCACGGTCAACGTGTCGATGTCGAGATCGTTGGTCGGCTCGTCGAGCAGCAGCACGTTGGGCTCGTCGAGCAGCAGCCGCAGGAACTGCAGCCGGCGCTTCTCCCCACCGGAGAGTTCGGCCACCCGCGCGGTCAGCTTGTCGCCGGTGAACCCGAAGTCGCGCAGCAGCGTGTCGGCGCTGATCTCCCGGCCACCGGCCAACTCGGCGACCCGGCGGCGGTTTTCGACCGCGTCGATCACCCGCTCGGCGCCGTCGATATCGGCCAGGGCCTGGCTGAGATAACCGATCTCCAGCGTGGCGCCGCGTTTGATGGTGCCCGCCGTCGGCTGCAGTTGCCCGGCCAGCAGCCGCAGCACCGACGTCTTGCCGGTGCCGTTCACCCCGACCAGCCCGATCCGCACCCCGGGCCCGATGGACCAGTCGATGCCGTCCAGGATCACGTGCGGGCCGACCTCCAGGCGCACCCGGTGCAGATCGAAGACGTCCTTGCCCAGCCGGGTGGTGGCGAAGCGTTGCAGCACAAGGGAATCCCGCGGCGGTGGCTCGTTGGCGATCAACTCGTTGGCCGCCTGGATGCGGAACTTGGGCTTCGATGTCCGCGCGGGCGGGCCACGCCGCAGCCACGCCAGCTCCTTGCGCATCAGGTTCTGCCGACGTGCCTCCACGCCCGCGGCCAGGCGCATCCGCTCGGCGCGGGCCAGCACGTACGCGGCGTAGCCACCGTCGTAGGCGTCCACGGTGCCGTCGTGCACTTCCCATGTTCGGGTGCACACGGCGTCCAGAAACCACCGGTCGTGGCTGACCACCACGAGCGCCTTGGCGCGCCGCGCGTTGAGATGTCCGGCCAGCCACTCGATCACCTCGACGTCGAGGTGGTTGGTCGGCTCGTCGAGCACCAGCACGTCGTGCCCGGCGATCAACACCTCCGCCAACGCGACCCGGCGCCGCTCACCACCGGAGAGCCGGGCGACCTCGCTTTCCAGCGCGACGCCCGACAGCAGGTGGGTGACGACATCGCGGGTGTGCGGTTCGGCCGCCCACACGTGGTCGGGCCGCCCGCCGACGATGACGTCGCGCACGGTGGTGCCCGCGAAGTCGTCGCCCTGGCGCAGGTAACCCACCGACAGACCCGACGTGTGCGTGACGCGCCCCGAGTCGGGTTCCCGCGCCAACGTGAGCACCTGCAGCAACGTCGTCTTACCGTCGCCGTTGCGGCCGACGACGCCGATGGCGTCGCCTTCGTCGATGCCCAGGCTGACCCCGTCCAGCAAGGTGCGGGTGCCATAGGCGACGGTGGCGCGCTCGACGTTGATCATGTTCGGCATCAGCCGCGATGATAGGTCGGCCCCGTGCCATGATGGTCGTCGGTAGTCGGGCTACTGACATCGCAAAAAAGGGGAGTGGGGCGTGGTGGACCTGTCCGCGATAACCAAGCCGGTCGGGCGGCTGGTGGCCACCGCGCAGAACGGCCTGGAAGTGCTGCGGTACGGCGGGCTGGAGACGGGTGCGGTGCCCTCCCCGTTCCAGATCATCCAAAGCGTTCCGATGTACCGGCTGCGACGCTACTTTCCGCCGGACGCCCGGCCCGGAGCAAAGCCGCCGGGCCCACCGGTCCTGATGGTGCATCCGATGATGATGTCGGCCGACATGTGGGACGTCACCCGCGACGACGGCGCCGTCGGCATCCTGCACCGGGCGGGGCTGGATCCCTGGGTGATCGACTTCGGCTCACCGGACAAGGTCGAGGGCGGGATGGACCGCAACCTGGCCGACCACGTCGTCGCGCTGAGCGAGGCCATCGACACCGTCAAGGAAGTGACCGGGCGCGACGTCCACCTGGCCGGCTACTCGCAGGGCGGCATGTTCGCCTACCAGACCGCGGCCTACCGCCGGTCGAAGGATCTCGCGAGCATCATCGCGTTCGGCTCACCGGTCGACACGCTCGCCGGCCTGCCGATGAACCTGCCGCCGAGCCTGGCGCCCGCGGCCGCCGACTTCATGGCCGACCACGTGTTCAGCCGCATCGACATCCCGGGCTGGCTGGCCCGCACCGGCTTTCAGATGCTCGACCCGATCAAGACCGCGCAGTCGCGGCTGGACTTCCTGCGCCAACTGCACGACCGCGAAGCGCTGCTGCCACGCGAACAGCAACGCCGCTTTTTGGCCTCCGAAGGCTGGATCGCCTGGTCCGGCCCGGCGATCGCCGAACTGCTCAAGCAGTTCATCGCCCACAACCGGATGATGAGCGGCGGCTTCTCCATCCACGGTGACCTGGTGACGCTGTCCGACATCGACTGCCCGGTGCTGGCGGTCGTCGGCGAGGTCGACGACATCGGCCAACCCGCTTCGGTGCGCGGCATCAAACGCGCCGCACCCAAAGCCGATGTCTACGAATTCCTCATCCGGGCAGGACATTTCGGGCTGGTCGTCGGTTCCAAGGCGGCCGGCCAGACCTGGCCGGCCGTCGCGCAATGGGTCCGGTGGATCGAGGGCGTCGGCGAGTTGCCCGACGGTGTCACGCCGATGGCGTTGCAGCCCGAGGAACACAACGAGAGCGGGGTTTCGCTGAGCTCGCGGGTGGCGCACGGCACCGCGGCCGCCACCGAGATGGTCTTCAGCCTGGCCCGGTCGGCGGCCGAAGCGCTCGTCTCCGCCAACAAGTCGGCCCGCACACTGGCCGTGGAGACCGCGCGCACCCTGCCCCGGCTGACCCGGCTCGGCCAGATCAACGACCACACCCGGATCTCGTTCGGCCGCATCATGTCCGAGCAGGCCCGCGACGCACCCCACGGGGAAGCCCTGCTGTTCGACGGCCGCGTGCACACCTACGAGGCGGTGGACCGCCGCATCAACAACGTGGTGCGCGGCCTGATCAACGTCGGGGTGCGCCAGGGCGCCCGGGTCGGGGTGCTGATGGAGACCCGCCCCAGCGCCCTGGTCGCGATCGCCGCGCTGTCGCGGCTGGGCGCGGTCGCGGTGCTGATGCCGCCTGACGCGGACCTGCCCACCGCGGCCCGGCTGGGCGCGGTGACGGAGATCATCGCCGACCCGAGCAACCTGGATGCCGCCCGCGAGCTCGACATGCGGGTGCTGGTGCTGGGCGGTGGCGAGGCGCGCAACCTCGACCTGCCTGAATCTGGGGACGTCGCGCATGTTGTGGATATGGAGAAGATCGACCCCGACGTGGTCGACCTGCCCGGCTGGTACCGGCCCAACCCCGGCCTGGCCCGCGACCTGGCGTTCATCGGGTTCAGCTCGATCAACGGCGAACTCATCGCCCGCCAGATCACCAACTACCGGTGGGCGCTGTCCGCGTTCGGCACCGCGTCGGCGGCCAACCTGGGCCGCGGCGACACCGTCTACTGCCTGACCCCGCTGCATCACCAGTCCGGGCTGTTGGTCGCGCTCGGGGGGGCGGTCGTCGGCGGCTCACGTATCGCGCTGTCGCGTGGCCTGCGCCCGGACCGGTTCGTGCAGGAGATCCGCCAGTACGGCGTGACCGTGGTGACCTACACGTGGGCGATGCTGCGCGACGTCATCGACGATCCGGCGTTCTCGCTGACGGGCAGCCACCCCGTGCGGCTGTTCATCGGCTCGGGTATGCCCACCGGGCTGTGGAAACGCGTCGTCGACGTGTTCGCCCCGGCCCGGGTGGTGGAGTTCTTCGCCACCACCGACGGGCAGGCGGTGCTGGCCAACGTCTCCGGTGCCAAGATCGGCAGCAAGGGCCGGCCGCTGCCCGGCGGCGGCGAGATCGAGCTGGCCGCCTTCGACCCCGAGGACAACCTGATCCTCGAAGACGAGCGTGGCTTCGTGCGCAAGGCCGAGACCAACGAGGTCGGCGTGCTGCTCGCCCATCCGCGCGGCCCCATCGACCCGACGGCGTCGATCAAACGCGGCGTGTTCGCACCCGCCGACACCTGGGTGTCGACGGAGTTTCTGTTCCGCCGCGACGAGGACGGCGACTACTGGCAGGTCGACAACCGCGGCACCCTCATCTTCACCGCGCGCGGCATCGTCTACGCCTCATCCGTCGACGACGCGGTCAGCCGGCTCGACGCGGTGGACCTCGCGGTGACCTACGACGTGCCGGTCAACGGCGAACAGTTGGCCGTCACGGCGCTGCAACTGCGGCCCGGTGGCAGCATTCCGTCGGCGGATCTGTCCGAGGCGCTGGCGGATCTGCCGGTCGGCAATCCGCCCGACATCGTGTACGTGGTCTCCAGGATGGCGCTGTCGGCGTCGTATAGGCCGCTGGTCAGCAAGCTGCGGGCCCAAGGCATCCCGAAAGCGGCGCGTAACGCCTGGTACCTGGATGCCGATACCAATCGGTACAAGCGGTTGACCGTCGCGATGCGCGCGGAGATCGCCGACGGGCAGTAACGACAGAAGTGCCGGAACACCGGCGCGCTGTTAGGCTCCCGCTTGGCGGCACGCCGTCGCCGGGTCGGGCAGTCGCGCCACCGCACTGGAGGATTGATGACATCGCAGGCCGGTTCAGATCGCGACCTCTGGCGTCGCGTTCTCGTCACAGCAGTGGCCGGTGGCGCAATGGTCGCGGGCCTGTTGGCGGGTATCGGAACGGCAGCGGCCCAGCCCACCGAGCCGACCACCGAACCGACGGTCGCCGCCGAGACCCCCACGCCGGCGGCCCAGGACGAGCCGCGCTCGTGTACCGGCGACGACTGCTCCCGGGGTGAACCCGAACCGGCGAAGGTATCGGCCGACGCGGTGCTCTCGCAGATCTACACCGAGTACGCCCAGGGTGACGGCGGAGGCCAGGTTTCCAAGCTCATCGACGACGCGGTGAAGCTGCGCAGGCAGGGTTTCCGGCCGTCCAACGCGAACGCCGAGGCGCTCGCGAATGCACTCGAGTACCGGCCCAATCAGACCCCGCTGGTGGAGGCGCTGAAGAACACGATCGCCTACCAGCGCAAGTTGCAGGCCCAGGCCGCCATGACGGCCTCGCAGCGGGGTCCGGTCGCCGGTCCGGTGCCCGTCATCCCCGGCATGTCCGTGCCGATCGGTTAGCGTCGTGGCACTCGACGAAAAGCTGCTGGACATCCTGGTCTGCCCTCAGGACCGCGGGCCACTTCTGTTGGTGGACAACGAGTTTCTGTACAACCCGCGGCTTCGGCGCGCGTACCGCATCGACGACGGCATTCCCGTGCTGCTGGTCGACGAGGCGGTCAGCGTCGAGGACGATGCCGAACACCAGCGCATGCT
Organism: Mycolicibacterium holsaticum DSM 44478 = JCM 12374; assembly: GCF_019645835.1. Taxonomy (NCBI): domain Bacteria; kingdom Bacillati; phylum Actinomycetota; class Actinomycetes; order Mycobacteriales; family Mycobacteriaceae; genus Mycobacterium; species Mycolicibacterium holsaticum. The sequence continues at coordinate 2,759,443 of NZ_CP080998.1, read as the reverse complement.
GGATCGGGCGTCAGGACAGCCCGGGTAACTCGCCGGTGAGGTAGCGCTGCAGGGTCGGCGCGATGGTGTCGACGATCCGCTCCACCGGCAACGACTTGAACGGCTCCAACTCGAGGATGTAGCGGGCCATCACCACGCCCACCAACTGGCTGGCCACGAACTGCACACGGACCCGTCCGCTGCCCGGTGGATCGTCCACGCGCGAACCGACCTCGGCCACAATGACTTCCTGCAGAAACGAGCGGAACAGGGTGACGTCGCCGCCGGCCAGGGTGGAACGCAGCGTCGCGATGAACCCCTTGCCCAGCTCCGAATCCCACAGCGGCAACACCAACGACGGCAGGGTGCGTCCGATCTGGTCGAGGGGGACCTCGCGCAGCGGGCCGATCACCGTCATCGGATCGACCGGGATCTGGATCGCCGCTCCGAACAGCTGGGTCTTGGTGCCGAAATAGTGGTGCACGAGCGCCGGGTCGACACCGGCGCCTGCCGCAATCGCGCGTATGGACGTCTTGTCGAACCCGTTGCGCGCAAACAGGTCCCGCGCGCTGGTCAGGATTCGCTCGCGGGTGTCTGACGCCCCCGGTGGCCGGCCGGGACGTTTGCGCTCTGCCTCGGCGGTCAACTCAGGGCGTCCGTCGTCGCAAGGTGGCCGCCGCCAGGCACAGCGCCACCACCGCGCACCCGATGACGACCGCGATGTCGCGCAACGCGACCGCCGTCAGCTGCGGGTTCGCGCCGACCTCCCGCAGCGCCTCCAGCGCATAGCTGGCGGGCATGACATTGCTGATCCACTGCAACCACTCCGGCATTGTCCCCCGAGGCACGATGATCCCGGCCAGCAGCAGCTGCGGAACCATCACCAACGGGATGAACTGCACGGCCTGGAACTCGGTACGGGCGAACGCGCTGCACAGCAACCCCAGCCCGACGCCGAGCACCGCGTTGACGATCGCGATCGCGAACACCCAGGCCGGGCTGGCCGCGGTTTGGAAGCCGAGCAGCCAGAACGCGACGATGCAGGCCAGCGTCGCCTGGATGGCGGCCGCAATCGAAAACGCGGTGCCGTATGCGCCCAGCAGGTCCAGCCGCCGCAGCGGGGTGGTGAGGATACGTTCCAGCGTTCCCGACGCCCGTTCGCGCTGCATCGTGATCGACGTGATGACGAACATCACGAACAGCGGGAACAGCCCGAGCAGGATCAGGCATGCGTTGTTGAACCCCGACGTCGCGCCGGGGACGGTCGGCACATCGTCGAACATGAAGTACATCAGCGTGATGACCACGATCGGCACCACCAGGATCATCGCGACGCTGCGGTGATCGGCGCTGAGCTGACGCAGGATCCGGGTCGTCGTGGCCAGATAGGCCTGCGGGTTCAGCCGGCCGCGGCGCTGGCGGCTGCGGTGCTGCGCCTGATGACGGACAGAAACGCCGCCTCCAGTGACTGACATCCGGTGTCCTCTCGTAGCTTCGTCGGGGTGGTCTGGGCCAGCATCCGGCCGTCCCGCATCAGCAGCAGGTCGCCGCAATGGTCGGCCTCGTCCATCACGTGGCTCGACACCAGCAGCGTCGTGCCGCGCTTGGCGAGGCGGCCGAACTGCTCCCACAGATCGACCCGCAGCACCGGGTCGAGCCCGACGGTGGGTTCGTCGAGCACGAGCAGATCGGGACGCGAGACCATGGCACAGGCCAACGACGCGCGGGTGCGCTGGCCGCCGGAGAGGTTGGCGCACAGCGCTGTTCGATGGTCCTGGAGGCCGACGGCGGCGACGGCCTCCTCAGCCGCGTCAGATCCGGTGCCGTACAGCGCGGCGAAATAGTGAGCGTTGTCGATGACGCGCAGGTCGTTGTAGATCGTCGGGTCCTGGGTGACGTAGCCGACGCGGTGGCGCAGTTCGGCCGAACCGGCCGGGCGGCCGAGCACTGTGACGACTCCGCCCGCGATGATCTGGGTGCCGACGATGCAGCGCATCAAGGTGGTCTTGCCGCAGCCTGACGGCCCGAGCACCCCGGTGATGGTGCCGCGGGCGACCGCCACGGTGACGTCGTCGAGCGCGACGCGCTTGCCGCGGATGACGCGCAGGCCACGAATGTCGATCGCCGGATCCGCCGCGCGCGGCTGAAATTCACCATGCGATGAAGTCACCATGTGTTGAAATGTCCTCCCCGCCGCGGCCGCTGTCAAGGGTGGAAGGCAGAATCCTTCGGGTGAGCGCTGAGCTGGCCGTTGATCCGCTGACCGCGGCTCGCCGGTTACTCGGGGCGACGCTGATCGCGCGGGAGACCAGCGCGATGATCGTGGAAGTCGAGGCCTACGGCGGCCCAGCAGACGGGCCCTGGCCCGACCCCGCTGCCCATTCGTTTCGCGGACCGGGTCCGCGCAACTGGGTGATGTTCGGCCCGCCCGGCCGGCTCTACACCTATCGCAGCCACGGCATCCACGTATGCGCCAACGTCGCCTGCGCAACCGACGGTGTCGCGGGCGCGGTGCTGCTGCGGGCCGCCACGGTCGAGTCCGGTCACGACGTGGCTCAGCGCCGCCGTGGCGATGCTGTGGTTCCCGCCGGCCTGGCCCGCGGGCCCGGCAACCTCTGCTCCGCGTTGGGAATCACCATGGACGACAACGGACTTGACCTGTTCGACCCGAACAGCGCGATCCAGGTGCGGTTCGGCGCAGAATATCCGGCGGCCGAAGGCCCGCGGGTGGGTGTGAGCAAGGCCGCCGACCGGCCGTGGCGGCTGTGGCTGACGGGGCGGCCTGAGGTGTCGCTGTACCGGCGCAGCCCGCGGGCACCGGCTCCCGGCCACAGCGATTAGTACGGGAAGATCGAAGCCGTGACTTCTGCGGGTACGTCCATCCTCGACGAGCTCGAGTGGCGGGGGCTCATCGCCCAATCCACCGATCGTGACGCCCTGGCCACGGAGCTGGCCAGCGGACCCGTCACCGTCTATTCGGGGTTCGATCCCACTGCGCCGAGCCTGCACGCCGGCCATCTGATTCCGCTTCTGACCCTGCGGCGGTTCCAGCAGGCAGGCCATCGACCGATCGTGCTGGCCGGCGGTGCCACCGGGCTGATCGGCGATCCCCGAGACGCCGGTGAGCGCACGCTGAACACCGCCGACACGGTGGCGGAGTGGTCCGAGCGCATCCGCGGCCAGCTTGAGCGGTTCGTCGAGTTCGACGGCTCGGCCACCGGCGCGGTGGTGGAGAACAACCTGTCGTGGACGGAGCCGCTGTCGGCGATCGAGTTCCTGCGCGACATCGGTAAGCACTTCTCGGTCAACGTCATGCTCGACCGCGACACGGTCCGGCGCCGCCTGGAGGGCGAGGGCATCTCCTACACCGAGTTCAGCTACATGCTGCTGCAAGCCAACGACTACGTCGAACTGCATCACCGGTACGGGTGCACGCTGCAGATCGGCGGGTCCGATCAGTGGGGAAACATCATCGCCGGGGTACGGCTGGTCCGCCAGAAAGACGGTGCGACGGTGCACGCGCTGACGACGCCGTTGGTCACCGACTCCGAGGGAAAGAAGTTCGGAAAGTCGACGGGCGGCGGCAGCCTGTGGCTGGACCCGGCGATGACGAGCCCGTACGCCTGGTACCAGTACTTCATCAACACCGCAGACGCCGATGTGGTCCGCTATCTGCGCTGGTTCACGTTCCTGACGTCCGAGGAACTCGCCGAGATGGCGCAGGCGACGGCCGACCGCCCGCATGAACGCGGCGCGCAGCGCCGGTTGGCGCGCGAACTCACCACGCTGGTGCACGGGCAGGCGGCGACCCGTTCGGTCGAGCACGCCAGCCAGGCCCTGTTCGGCCGGGCTGACCTGGCGGAGCTGGATGAGCCGACGCTCGCGGCGGCGCTACGGGAGGCATCCGTCGCCGCCCTGAAGCCCGGCGGCGCCGACACGATCACCGACCTGTTGGTGGCCAGCGGGCTGGCGCCGAGCAAGGGTGCCGCGCGGCGCACCGTCGCCGAGGGCGGCGCCTACGTCAACAACGCCCGCATCGACAGCGACGAGTGGGTACCGCAGTCGTCGGACTTCCTGCACGGTCGGTGGCTGGTGCTGCGCCGGGGCAAGCGGAACTTCGCCGGCGTGGAGCGTGTTGGGTGAGTGTCGGGGCGCACGCGCCCACGACGACAGGCTGACCGCATCGGGGAATAACCTCCGCGACTTTGTGGTTGAGCCTGTCGAGTGAGTCCACGCACCCTGTGGTGCGCACGGTAGGTGACGAGCGAAAGACACGCCCTATCAGCCCATTTGACTCCACGTATTCCCTCACGTAACTTGTTGATTCGTCGCTGCGACACGGGCACCAGCCCGGAGAGCGCGGCGGATCCCAGAGGGAATCCCCACTTCGGTGGGTTCCTGAGCGTCCGCACTACGAGTACGCGGCTTTTGGCCGCGGGCTTACTGCGCGGTCGTGCGGGTGTGTTGTTTGAGAACTCAATAGTGTGTTTGGTGGTTTTTGTTTGTTGTTGTTTTTTGCCGCGCCTCTTTTCCCGTTTGGGGTGTGGTTTTTGTTTTGCCAGATTGTCTCTGGACTGTTTTTTGTTTGGAGAGTTTGATCCTGGCTCAGGACGAACGCTGGCGGCGTGCTTAACACATGCAAGTCGAACGGAAAGGCCCTTTCGGGGGTGCTCGAGTGGCGAACGGGTGAGTAACACGTGGGTGATCTGCCCTGCACTTTGGGATAAGCCTGGGAAACTGGGTCTAATACCGAATAGGACCATGGGATGCATGTCTTGTGGTGGAAAGCTTTTGCGGTGTGGGATGGGCCCGCGGCCTATCAGCTTGTTGGTGGGGTGATGGCCTACCAAGGCGACGACGGGTAGCCGGCCTGAGAGGGTGTCCGGCCACACTGGGACTGAGATACGGCCCAGACTCCTACGGGAGGCAGCAGTGGGGAATATTGCACAATGGGCGCAAGCCTGATGCAGCGACGCCGCGTGGGGGATGACGGCCTTCGGGTTGTAAACCCCTTTCAGTACCGACGAAGCGTGAGTGACGGTAGGTACAGAAGAAGCACCGGCCAACTACGTGCCAGCAGCCGCGGTAATACGTAGGGTGCGAGCGTTGTCCGGAATTACTGGGCGTAAAGAGCTCGTAGGTGGTTTGTCGCGTTGTCCGTGAAAACTCACAACTCAATTGTGGGCGTGCGGGCGATACGGGCAGACTGGAGTACTGCAGGGGAGACTGGAATTCCTGGTGTAGCGGTGGAATGCGCAGATATCAGGAGGAACACCGGTGGCGAAGGCGGGTCTCTGGGCAGTAACTGACGCTGAGGAGCGAAAGCGTGGGGAGCGAACAGGATTAGATACCCTGGTAGTCCACGCCGTAAACGGTGGGTACTAGGTGTGGGTTTCCTTCCTTGGGATCCGTGCCGTAGCTAACGCATTAAGTACCCCGCCTGGGGAGTACGGCCGCAAGGCTAAAACTCAAAGGAATTGACGGGGGCCCGCACAAGCGGCGGAGCATGTGGATTAATTCGATGCAACGCGAAGAACCTTACCTGGGTTTGACATGCACAGGACGCGTCTAGAGATAGGCGTTCCCTTGTGGCCTGTGTGCAGGTGGTGCATGGCTGTCGTCAGCTCGTGTCGTGAGATGTTGGGTTAAGTCCCGCAACGAGCGCAACCCTTGTCTCATGTTGCCAGCGCGTTATGGCGGGGACTCGTGAGAGACTGCCGGGGTCAACTCGGAGGAAGGTGGGGATGACGTCAAGTCATCATGCCCCTTATGTCCAGGGCTTCACACATGCTACAATGGCCGGTACAAAGGGCTGCGATGCCGTGAGGTGGAGCGAATCCTTTCAAAGCCGGTCTCAGTTCGGATCGGGGTCTGCAACTCGACCCCGTGAAGTCGGAGTCGCTAGTAATCGCAGATCAGCAACGCTGCGGTGAATACGTTCCCGGGCCTTGTACACACCGCCCGTCACGTCATGAAAGTCGGTAACACCCGAAGCCGGTGGCCTAACCCCTTGTGGGAGGGAGCCGTCGAAGGTGGGATCGGCGATTGGGACGAAGTCGTAACAAGGTAGCCGTACCGGAAGGTGCGGCTGGATCACCTCCTTTCTAAGGAGCACCACGAGACCTGAGCCCGCCCACATCGTGTGGGAGTTCGGTGACTTCAGGCGATTCGTTGGATGGCCTTCACCTGTAGTGGGTGGGGGTCTGGTGCACGACAAACGTTGAGCCGGTACGGGTTTCGAGTGATCGAGCCGGTGATGGATTGCCAGACACACTATTGGGCTTTGAGGCAACAGGCCCGCTATCTCTTTGTCCCGTTGTGGGAAACCGGGGGTAGGGAGTTGGTTGTCGCCCCGTCTTTGGTGGTGGGGTGTGGTGTTTGATTTGTGGATAGTGGTTGCGAGTATCTGGCAGAAGGGCCCTGGTGGGGTTCTTTTGTTGGGTAATGCAATTTTTGATTCTTCCGAGAATTTTTAACTGTTTTGTGTGTAAGTGTTTAAGGGCGCATGGTGGATGCCTTGGCACTAGGAGCCGATGAAGGACGTGGGAGGCTGCGTTATGCCTCGGGGAGCTGCCAACCGAGCGTGGATCCGAGGATGTCCGAATGGGGAAACCCGGCACGAGTGATGTCGTGTCACCCAGCGCTGAATGTATAGGCGTTGGGGGGGAACGCGGGGAAGTGAAACATCTCAGTACCCGTAGGAAGAGAAAACAACATGTGATTCCGTGAGTAGTGGCGAGCGAAAGCGGAGGATGGCTAAACCGTGTGTATGTGATACCCGGCGGGGGTTGTGCATGCGGTGTTGTGGGGTCTGTGTTCTGTTTACCGCCGTGAACAGCAGCAGTGATAAAGCAGTGTGTTAGTTCAAGTGGCCTGGGATGGTCTGCCGTAGAGGGTGAGAGCCCCGTCGACGAAAACATGCTGCCTGCTGTCGCAGGATCCCCGAGTAGCAGCGGGCCCGTGGAATCTGCTGTGAATCTGCCGGGACCACCCGGTAAGCCTGAATACTTCCTAGTGACCGATAGCGGATTAGTACCGTGAGGGAATGGTGAAAAGTACCCCGGGAGGGGAGTGAAAGAGTACCTGAAACCGTGTGCCTACAATCCGTCAGAGCCCTCGACTTTGTTGTGGGGTGATGGCGTGCCTTTTGAAGAATGAGCCTGCGAGTCAGGGACATGTCGCGAGGTTAACCCGGGTGGGGTAGCCGCAGCGAAAGCGAGTCTGAATAGGGCGTATCCACACAATAGTGTGTGGTGTAGTGGTGTGTTCTGGACCCGAAGCGGAGTGATCTACCCATGGCCAGGGTGAAGCGCGGGTAAGACCGCGTGGAGGCCCGAACCCACTTAGGTTGAAGACTGAGGGGATGAGTTGTGGGTAGGGGTGAAAGGCCAATCAAACTCCGTGATAGCTGGTTCTCCCCGAAATGCATTTAGGTGCAGCGTCACATGTTTCTTGTTGGAGGTAGAGCTACTGGATGGCCGATGGGCCCTACTAGGTTACTGACGTCAGCCAAACTCCGAATGCCGACAAGCAAGAGTGTGGCAGTGAGACGGCGGGGGATAAGCTCCGTACGTCGAGAGGGAAACAGCCCAGATCGCCGGCTAAGGCCCCTAAGCGTGTGCTAAGTGGAAAAGGATGTGCAGTCGCGAAGACAACCAGGAGGTTGGCTTAGAAGCAGCCACCCTTGAAAGAGTGCGTAATAGCTCACTGGTCAAGTGATTGTGCGCCGATAATGTAGCGGGGCTCAAGCACACCGCCGAAGCCGCGGCAGCATCACCGTTGTGGTGGTGTTGGGTAGGGGAGCGTCCTGCATCCGGTGAAGCCACAGAGTGATCTAGTGGTGGAGGGTGTGGGAGTGAGAATGCAGGCATGAGTAGCGATAAGGCAAGTGAGAACCTTGCCCGCCGGAAGACCAAGGGTTCCTGGGCCAGGCCAGTCCGCCCAGGGTGAGTCGGGACCGAAGGCGAGGCCGACAGGCGTAGTCGATGGACAACGGGTTGATATTCCCGTACCCGTGTATGAGCGTCCCTGATGAATCCATACTGCTAACCACCCAAAAGGTGGCCGACCAATCCCTTCGGGGTGCGGGGGTCACCGGCTGCGTGGGACCCGTGTGGGTAGTAGTCAAGCGATGGGGTGACGCAGGAAGGCAGCCGTACCAGTCAGTGGTAATACTGGGGCAAACCTGTAGGGAGAAACCTAGGCAAATCCGGGTTTCACATATCCTGAGAGGTGATGCATAGCCGAGTGAGGCGAATTCGGTGATCCTATGCTGTCGAGAAAAGCCTCTAGCGAGTCCATACACGGCCCGTACCCCAAACCAACACAGGTGGTCAGGTAGAGAATACCAAGGCGTACGAGTGAACTATGGTTAAGGAACTCGGCAAAATGCCCCCGTAACTTCGGGAGAAGGGGGACCCCATTACCGTCAACACCCTCGCGGTGGGCAGCGGGAAGGGGTGGCACAAACCAGTGAGAAGCGACTGTTTACTAAAAACACAGGTCCGTGCGAAGTCGCAAGACGATGTATACGGACTGACGCCTGCCCGGTGCTGGAAGGTTAAGAGGACCCGTCAACCCCTTCCGGGGGTGAAGCGGAGAATTTAAGCCCCAGTAAACGGCGGTGGTAACTATAACCATCCTAAGGTAGCGAAATTCCTTGTCGGGTAAGTTCCGACCTGCACGAATGGCGTAACGACTTCTCAGCTGTCTCAACCATAGACTCGGCGAAATTGCATTACGAGTAAAGATGCTCGTTACGCGCGGCAGGACGAAAAGACCCCGGGACCTTCACTACAACTTGGTATTGGTGCTCGATACGGTTTGTGTAGGATAGGTGGGAGACTATGAAGCAGTCACGCCAGTGATTGTGGAGTCGTTGTTGAAATACCACTCTGATCGTATTGGGCCTCTAACCTCGAACCGTCTATCCGGTTCAGGGACAGTGCCTGGCGGGTAGTTTAACTGGGGCGGTTGCCTCCTAAAAAGTAACGGAGGCGCCCAAAGGTTCCCTCAACCTGGACGGCAATCAGGTGTTGAGTGTAAGTGCACAAGGGAGCTTGACTGCGAGACGAACATGTCAAGCAGGGACGAAAGTCGGGACTAGTGATCCGGCACCCCCGAGTGGAAGGGGTGTCGCTCAACGGATAAAAGGTACCCCGGGGATAACAGGCTGATCTTCCCCAAGAGTCCATATCGACGGGATGGTTTGGCACCTCGATGTCGGCTCGTCGCATCCTGGGGCTGGAGCAGGTCCCAAGGGTTGGGCTGTTCGCCCATTAAAGCGGCACGCGAGCTGGGTTTAGAACGTCGTGAGACAGTTCGGTCTCTATCCGCCGCGCGCGTCAGAAGCTTGAGGAAACCTGTCCCTAGTACGAGAGGACCGGGACGGACGAACCTCTGGTCCACCAGTTGTCCCACCAGGGGCACCGCTGGATAGCCACGTTCGGACAGGATAACCGCTGAAAGCATCTAAGCGGGAAACCCCCTCCAAGACCAGGCTTCTCACCCATCAAGTGGGATAAGGCCCCCCGCAGAACACGGGATCAATAGACCAGACCTACACACCCAGCAATGGGCGCAGGGAACTGGCACTAACCGGCCGAAAACTTACCCACAACCTCGCAACCACACCACAAACACCAAAAACACCCCACCACCAAAAACACAGTTTCATCACTACAACAAGTGAATAAAGTTACGGCGGTCCATAGCGACAGGGAAACGCCCGGACCCATCCCGAACCCGGAAGCTAAGCCTGCCAGCGCCAATGATACTGCCCACCACGGGCGGAAAAGTAGGACACCGCCGAACACAAATTAGGATTACCCCCCACAATTGCGTGGGGGGTAATTCTATTTGCGAGAATGCACCTCGAATTCTTTTGGCATCGCGTCATCCGGTAGAAAGGCATACGTGGGTCAGGACAGGCAGGGCGGCAGCGGCGGGCGCCGTCGAGGACTTTCGGGACATCCGGCACCGCGCTCGTCGGGTCCCGACCGGGCCCGTCGTTCGCAGCCAAAACCCGATCGCGAACCGCCACGCGACGCCGGCCCACCGATTCCCGAGGGCATCGAGGCCAAACAGCTGTCCCCCGAAATCCGCGGTGAGCTCACCACTTTGGACCGTCCCACCGCCGATCTGGTGGCCCGGCACCTCGTGGCGGCCGGCGAGAATCTGCCCGACGATCCGCAGGCGGCGCTTGCCCACGCCAAGGCCGCCAAGACCAGGGCCGGCCGAATCGCTGCCGTACGGGAAGCCGTCGGTATCGCCGCATACCACTGTGGCGACTGGGCGCAGGCGCTCGCCGAACTTCGGGCGGCCAGGCGGATGGGAAGCCGATCCACGCTGCTGCCGCTGATCGCGGACTGCGAACGCGGCGTCGGCCGTCCCGAACGTGCCATCGAACTGGCCCGCAGCGAGGAAGCCGCGCAGCTGACCGGCGACGACGCCGACGAACTGCGCATCGTGGTGGCCGGCGCACGCTCTGATCTCGGGCAGCACGAACAAGCGCTGGCGCTGCTGTCGTCGCCGCAACTGGACCCCAAGCGCACCGGCCAAACCGCGGCCCGGCTGTTCTACGTGTACGCCGAGACCCTGCTCGCGCTCGGCCGTGAAAGCGAAGCGCTGCAGTGGTTCATCAACGCCGCGGCCGCCGACGTCGACGGTGCCACCGACGCCGAAGAGCGCATCACGGAGCTCAGCTGACGTGAGCGTACTTGTCCAGGAACACGATTGCCTGCTGCTCGATCTGGACGGCACGGTTTTCCGTGGGCACGAGCCGACGAGCGGCGCCGTCGAGACCCTCGCGACGGTGAACACCCGCACCCTTTACGTGACCAACAACGCATCGCGCGAGCCGGCCGAGGTCGCTCAACATCTCGATGCGCTGGGTTTCGCGGCGACACCCGACGATGTGGTGACCAGTGCGCAAAGCGCGGCGAACCTGCTCGGGGACCAGTTGAGCCCTGGCGCAGTGGTTCTCGTCGTCGGCACCGACGCGTTGGCCGCCGAGGTGCGCCGGGTCGGTTTGAAACCGGTTCGGCAGTGGTCGGACGACCCGGTCGCGGTGGTGCAGGGACATTCGCCCCAGACCGGTTGGCCGGAGTTGGCCGAAGCGGCGCTGGCCATCCGCAGCGGCGCGCTGTGGGTGGCCGCCAACGTCGATCTGACCCTGCCGTCCGAGCGGGGGCTGCTGCCGGGTAACGGGTCGATGGTGGCGGCGTTGCGCGCGGCGACAGGTGCCGAACCACAGGTGGCCGGAAAGCCGCAACCCACGATCTTCGCCGATGCGTTGGCACGCGGTGACTTTCGCACCCCGCTGGTGGTCGGCGACCGCCTCGACACCGATATCGCAGGCGCGAACGCGGCCCGGCTGCCCAGCCTCATGGTGCTCAGCGGCGTCAGCACCGCCGACGAAGTGGTGCGCGCGGCAGCAACGGAGCGACCCGACTACCTGGCCGCCGACCTGCGTTCGCTGTACGCCCGCGCGGACGCGCTGCGCATCGACACGCACCCGGCGTGGCGGGTCGACGTCGACGCCGCCGCGGTGGTGGTTCACTCCACCGGACGCGATCCCGTCGATGCGCTGTCGGTGGTCAGGGCCACCGCCAGCGCCGTGTGGACCGCCGATCTGGACGGCGGCGCCGTCACGGTGACCGCCGGCGACGAGGTGGCACGGCAGGCGCTGCAGCGGTGGTCCCTGCTCACCGCGCCGCATCGACTAGCGTGAGTACCGACATGAGTACCGACCCCGACCAGATTCGCGCCCAGATCGCCGCACTGCTGGCCGATCTGCCCGACCCGGCCCAGGACGGTGTCGAGCTGGCCGACGCCGACATCGAGGCCCTCGCGGCCCGGCTGGAGGAGGCGCACGAGCTGCTGGTTCAGGCGCTCGAATCGGTCGAGAAGGGATGACCGTCCGTGACGCGGCGGGCGCGTGTTGACGCCGAGCTGGTACGACGTGGGCTGGCCCGCTCCCGCCAGCAGGCGGCCGAGCTGATCGGGGCCGGGCGGGTCAGCATCGACGGGATGCCGGCCGCAAAACCGGCCACCGCCGTCGCCGTCACCGCCACCCTCACCGTCGAAGCCGACGAACGCAGCTGGGTCTCGCGCGGCGCCCACAAACTGATCGGGGCGTTGGACGCCTTCGCGCTGACCGTCGATGGCCGGCGGTGCCTGGACGCCGGGGCCTCCACCGGCGGGTTCACCGAGGTCCTGCTCGACAGGGGCGCCCGCCAAGTGGTGGCCGTCGACGTCGGCTACGGCCAGCTGGCCTGGTCGCTGCGCCGCGATCCGCGCGTGACGGTGATGGAACGCACCAACGTGCGGGAGTTGACCGCCGAGGCCATCGGCGGCACCGTCGATCTGGTGGTGGCCGACCTGTCGTTCATCTCCCTGTCCACGGTGCTGCCTGCGCTGACGTCGTGTGCGACGCCCGACGCGGATATCGTTCCGATGGTGAAGCCGCAGTTCGAGGTCGGCAAAGACCGTGTCGGCGCGGGCGGAGTGGTCTCCGACCCGCAGCTGCGCGCCGACGCGGTGCTCGCCGTCGCGCGCCGCGCAGCCGAGCTGGCGTGGCACACCGTCGCCGTCACCGCCAGCCCGTTGCCCGGGCCGTCCGGAAACGTCGAATACTTCCTGCATCTGCGAGCCCGCACCGACCGCGCCCTGCAGGGCGAAGCGCTCGAACGTGCGGTGTCGCACGCGATCACGGAGGGTCCCCAATGACCGACCGCGCGGTTCTCCTCGTGGCACACGCCGGCCGCGAGGACATCACCGACGTCGCCCGCCGCGTACATAAAATCCTCGGCGACAACGGAATCGGGCTGCGCGTGCTGTCAGCGGAGGCGGTCGATCGCGGGCCGGTGCCCGACGACATGGGTGCGCTGGGCATCGGCATCGAAGTGGTGGACGCCGACGAACGGGCCGCCGAAGGTTGCGAGCTGGTGCTGGTACTCGGCGGCGACGGCACCTTCCTGCGCGGTGCCGAGCTGGCCCGCAACGTCGAGATCCCGGTGCTGGGCGTCAATCTGGGCCGCATCGGATTCCTCGCCGAGGCCGAGGCCGACTCCATCGACAACGTCCTGGAGCGCATCATCAAGCGGGACTACCGCGTGCAAGAACGCATGACCCTCGACGTCGTCGTGCGCGCCGAGGGCAGGATCGTGCACCGCGGCTGGGCCCTCAACGAGGCCAGCGTGGAAAAAGGGCCGCGGCTCGGGGTGCTCGGCGCGGTGCTCGAGGTCGACGGGCGCCCGGTGTCGTCCTTCGGCTGTGACGGCGTGTTGGTCGCGACGCCGACCGGATCCACGGCGTGGGCGTTCTCCGCGGGCGGGCCGATCGTGTGGCCGGACCTGGAGGCAATCCTGGTGGTGCCCAACAACGCTCACGCGCTGTTCGCACGGCCGATGGTCACCAGCCCCGACGCCGCGATCGCGATCGAGATCGAGGGTGACGGGCACGATGCGCTGGTGTTCTGCGACGGCCGCCGCGAAATGGTCGTGCCCGCCGGTGGCCGTGTCGAGGTCACCCGCTGCGGCACCCCGGTGAAGTGGGTCCGCCTCGACAGCGCGCCGTTCACCGATCGTCTGGTGCGCAAGTTCCGGTTGCCGGTCACGGGGTGGCGCGGACAGTAGTGCTATCCGAGATCCGAATCGAGGCACTGGGCGCCATCAGCACCGCGACCGCCGAGTTCGACCGCGGGCTCACGGTGCTGACCGGCGAGACCGGCACCGGTAAGACGATGGTGGTCACCGGCCTGCACCTGCTCGGCGGCGGCCGCGCCGACGCCACCCGCGTCCGCACCGGGGCCAACCGGGCGGTCGTCGAAGGTCGGTTCACCACAACCGAACTGGGCGACGGTGTGGCCGCGGTCGTCGACGAGATCCTGGATTCCTCGGGTGCCGAACGTGACGACGACGGCAGCGTCATCGCCGCCCGCTCGGTCAGCCGGGACGGGCCGTCGCGCGCCTATCTCGGCGGGCGAAGCGTGCCTGCGAAGTCGCTGAGCAGCTTCACCACCGAAGTGCTGACCCTGCACGGCCAGAACGACCAGCTGCGCCTGATGCGGCCCGACGAGCAGCGCGCGGCACTGGATCGCTTCGCCGACGTCGAAACCCCGCTCAAGCGTTACCGCACGGTGCGCGACGACTGGCTGGCGGCGCGCCGTGACCTCGTGGAGCGCACCCAGCGGGCGCGGGAAATGGCGCAGGAAGCCGACCGGCTGAAGTTCGGCCTCGACGAAATCGAGGCTGTCGCACCGCAACCCGGCGAGGACGAGACGCTGGTCGAGGACATCAGGCGGCTGTCCGAGTTGGACGCGCTGCGCGAAGCCGCCCAGAGTGCTCGCGCCGCGCTGTCGGGTGCGCCCGACGACGATCCGGCACAGGACGCCTCGTCGGCCGCCGACGGCGTCGGGCAGGCCAAATCCGGGTTGGAAGGCACCGACGACCCCGCGCTGCGCGCCCTGGCCGACCGGCTCGGCGAAGCCCTCACCACCATCACCGACGTCACCTCAGAACTCGGCGGCTTCCTGTCCGAATTACCAAGCGATGCCAGCACATTGGAAACCAAGCTGACCCGGCAGGGCGAACTGCGCACGCTGACCCGTAAGTACGCCGCCGACATTGATGGTGTGCTGCAGTGGGCCCGCGAGGCCCGCGACCGCCTCGTGCAGCTCGACGTCTCCGAGGAGGCGCTGGCCGAACTGGGCCGCCGTGTCGGGGAGCTGCAGACCAGGGTCGTCGCCGCCGCCGGTGATCTCACCAAGGCGCGGACCAAGGCGGCCAAGGGGCTGTCCAAGGCCGTCACCGCCGAACTGTCGGGTCTGGCGATGGCGGGCGCCCAGTTCACGGTGTCGGTGGCCCCGCTGCCGGCACGGGCCGACGACACCGCGCCGCTGACCCTGCTGTCGGGCGAGGCGGTGCATGCCGGACAGGACGGTGTCGACGCCGTCGAGTTCGGGTTCGCCGCGCACCGCGGCACCGATCTGCTGCCGCTGAACAAGAGCGCCTCCGGCGGCGAACTCTCCCGCGTGATGCTGGCGCTGGAAGTCGTGCTGGCCGCCTCCGCGGAGGGCACCACGATGGTTTTCGACGAGGTCGACGCGGGCGTGGGCGGCCGCGCCGCGGTGCAGATCGGACGCCGGCTGGCCCGGCTGGCGCGCACGCACCAGGTCATCGTCGTCACCCATCTACCGCAGGTCGCCGCCTACGCCGACGTCCACCTCGTGGTCGACAGCGGCAACGGCCGCAGCAAGGCCAGCGTGGTGCGCCGCCTCGACGACGAGGACCGGGTGGCCGAACTGGCCCGCATGCTGGCCGGGCTGGGGGAGTCCGACAGTGGTCGCGCGCACGCCCGCGAACTGCTCGACGCCGCGCAAAGCGACGCGAACGACTAGCAGCCCAGCACCGTGTCGATCAGATCGGCGATGAACCGGGGATCGGCTGGTTCCGCGGTCGCCAGCCTGCGGTAGAACAACGCGCCCGAAAGCGCCACAGACGCGGCCTCCGCATCGACGCGCGCCGGGATCTGGCCGTCGGCGACACCCGAGGCGATCGTGTCGGTCAGGCGCTGCCGTCGTCGTGCCGAGTACCCGTGGAAGAACTCGCGGACGACCGGATCGGTTTCGGCGGCGTGCACCAGTGCGGGTATACACGCCGACACCGCCGAATCGCTCAGCGCACCGGCAAGATGACCGAGCAGTATCTCGACCCGCTCGCGTGCGGTCCCGGTGGGTGCTTCACGTTCCGGTTGCGGTTGGACGTTGAGGGTCTCCAGCGCATCGGCGATCAACGCCTGTTTGTCTCGCCAGTGCCGGTAGACCGTGCTGCGGCCCACCCGCGCGCGTGCTGCCACAGAGTCCATCCGGAAGCCCGCGTGACCGACCGTGGCGAACTCGTCCAGGGCGGCACTCAAAATCGTTCGACGTGAGTGTTCGACACGCGGATCGGGCTGACTTTTCTGGGACACTTCTGTATTGTAACTCTCAGGAGGTGCAAAGATGACTGGTATAAGTGTTCGTTACATCGTGGACGACGTCGATGCCGCCGTGCAGTTCTACGCCACCGCCCTGCAGTTCGAGGTGGCCATGCGCCCCGCACCCGGGTTCGCCATGCTCCGTCGCGACGAACTGCGGCTCCTGCTGAACGCCCCCGGCGGCGGAGGCGGCGCGGGTCAGCCGCTCAGCGACGGCAGCCAACCGGTTCCCGGTGGCTGGAATCGATTTCAGCTGGAGGTGGACGACCTCGACGACGCCGTGTCCAAGCTCGCCGATGCCGGGGTGCCGCTTCGCGCTGACGTGATCACCGGCCGGGGTGGGCGACAAGCGCTGGTCTGCGACCCCGCCGGAAATCTCGTGGAACTGTTCGAACCGTTCCGGTGACGTGTTACTCATGTGACAAAAGGGACAGATGATACGGCGCGCCTCCGACGGATCGCGGCCCCGTCTCGACAGAATCGGCGCATGAAGATGTCTGCCCTGCTATCTCGTAATGCCAGCTCACGCCCGGGCATCACCGGCACGGCCCGGGTCGATCGCGACATCGAGAGGCTGCTCCGACGAATAACGCCGGGCGACATCGTCGTCATCGACGCGCTGGATCTGGACCGGATCACCGCCGATGCGCTCGTGGAAGCCGGCGTCACCGCGGTCGTCAACGCGTCGCCGTCGATCTCCGGGCGCTACCCCAACCTCGGGCCCGAGGTCCTGGTCGTCAACGGCGTGACGTTGTTCGACAACACCGGCGACGAGGTGTTCAAGAAGGTCAAGGACGGCGCCCGGGTTCGGTTGCACGAGGGCGGGGTGTACTCGGGGGACAAGCTGCTGGTGCAAGGGGTCGAGCGCACCGATCACGACATCCACGAGTTGATGCACGAGGCCAAGAGCGGGTTGGTGGCCCACCTCGAGGCGTTCGCGGGCAACACGATCGAGTTCATCCGCAGCGAGAGCCCGCTGCTCATCGACGGCATCGGCATCCCCGACATCGACGTGGACCTCAACCGCCGGCACGTGGTGATCGTCGCCGAGGACAACAGCGCGATCGCCGACCTCAAGGCGCTCAAACCGTTCATCAAGGAGTACCAACCGGTGCTCATCGGTGTCGGCTCCGGCGCCGACGTGCTGCGCAAGGCCGGGTATCGCCCGCAGCTCATCGTCGGCGACCCCGACAAGATGACCGCCGAGGTGCTGCGCTGCGGTGCGCAGGTGGTCCTTCCCGCCGACGCCGACGGCCACGCGCCCGGGCTGGAACGGATCCAGGACCTGGGCGTGGGCGCGATGACGTTCCCCGCGGCCGGGTCGGCCGCCGATCTGGCGCTGCTGCTGTGCGATCACCACGGCGCCTCGCTGATCGTCACCGCCGGCCACAGCGCGAGCATCGAGGAGTTCTTCGACCGCTCACGTCAGCAGAGCAACCCCTCGACGTTCCTGACCCGGCTCAAGGTGGGGGAGAAGCTCGTCGACGCCAAGGCCGTCGCCACGCTGTACCGCAGCCGGGTTTCCGGCGGAGCGATCGCCCTGCTGGTACTGGCCATGCTGATCGCGGTGATCGTCGCCCTGTGGGTGGCCCGCGCCGACGCCCCCCTGCTGGACTGGGTCGCCGATTACTGGAACCGGTTCCTGCTCTGGGTACAGGGCTGGGTCACCTAGGAGCCCGGCGTGATTTCCCTACGCTCACATGCGATCTCACTTGCCGCCGTCTTTCTCGCCTTGGCGATCGGCGTGGCGCTGGGCTCTGGCCTGCTGTCCAACACCGTGCTGTCGGGCCTGCAGAACGACAAGCGCGGCCTGCAGGACCAGATCGACACGCTGAACACCGACAAGAACGCGCTCAACGAAAAGCTGGGCGCCGCCAACGAATTCGATGCGCAGGTGTCCCCACGCATCCTCGGCGATACGATGAAGGACAGGTCGGTGGTGCTGTTTCGCACCCCCGATGCCGTCGACGACGACGTCGAGGCGCTGACCCGGCTGATCAACCAGGCCGGCGGGTCGGTCACCGGGACCGTCGCGCTGACCCAGGAATTCGTCACCGCCAACTCCGCGGAAAAGCTGTTGTCGGTGGTGAACTCGCCGATCGTGCCCGCTGGAAAGCAGCTGAGCACCGCCTCGGTGGATCAGGGTTCGCAGGCGGGTGACCTGTTGGGCATCGCCCTGCTGATCGATAAGGATCCCAAGGCGTCACCGGTCGACGACATGCAGCGCGACACCGTGCTGACGACGCTGCGCGACACCGGCTTCATCACCTACGGGGACCAACGGGTCGGTGCGGCCAACACCGCGCTGGTCGTCACCGGAGGCGCCCTTGGCGAGGACGCCGGAAACCGCGGGTCCACCGTCGCCCGGTTCGCCGCGGGGTTGGCCCCGCACGGCTCGGGCACCGTGCTCGTCGGCCGGGACGGCTCGGCGTCGGGCACCGCGGCGGTCGCCGTGGCCCGCTCGGACGCGGCGCTGAACTCGGCGGTGAGCACCGTCGACGACATCGACATCGAGGCCGGTCGGATCACCTCGGTGCTGGCGCTCAGCGACCTCATCAACGGCGCAGGGCCCGGCCAGTACGGCATCGGGTCGGGCGCCACCGCGGTCACCGTCCCACAGTGACCCTCCCCGCCAACCCCGGTACCCCACGACGGCGCGTCAGCGCCGCTCCGGCCGTCGGCGCGTCTCTGCCGCGGTGTCGCCCTCGGTGTTAGGGTGGGGTTCCGTGGGTCGGCAGGCCCCAAGCTCTAGGAACGGCCTAGAAAAGTAAGCCCTGCCTGTCATCACGGAGGTTGCTCTTGCCCGCGTTACGCAAGCACCCGCAAACCGCCACCAAGCACCTCTTCGTAACGGGCGGAGTCGTTTCTTCCCTCGGCAAGGGTTTGACCGCGTCGAGCCTGGGCCAGCTGCTGACCGCGCGGGGACTGCGCGTGACCATGCAGAAACTCGACCCCTACCTCAACGTCGACCCGGGCACGATGAACCCGTTCCAGCACGGCGAGGTGTTCGTCACCGAGGACGGCGCCGAAACCGACCTCGACGTCGGGCACTACGAGCGGTTCCTGGACCGCAACCTGACCGGCTCGGCCAATGTCACCACCGGACAGGTCTATTCGACGGTGATCGCCAAAGAGCGCCGCGGCGAGTACCTCGGCGACACCGTGCAGGTGATCCCGCACATCACCGACGAGATCAAACGGCGCATCGTGGCGATGGCCGAACCCGACCCCGACGGCTACCGGCCCGACGTGGTCATCACCGAGATCGGCGGCACCGTCGGCGATATCGAATCGCTGCCGTTCCTCGAGGCCGCGCGCCAGGTCCGCCACGAGGTCGGCCGGGAGAACTGCTTCTTCTTGCACTGCTCGCTGGTGCCCTACATGGCGCCCTCCGGTGAGCTGAAGACCAAGCCGACGCAACATTCGGTGGCCGCGCTGCGCAGTATCGGTATCACCCCCGACGCGTTGATCCTGCGCTGCGACCGCGACGTGCCCGAACCGCTGAAGAACAAGATCGCGCTGATGTGCGACGTCGACGTCGACGGCGTGATCTCCACCCCGGACGCCCCGTCGATCTACGACATCCCCAAGGTGCTGCACCGGGAGGAGCTCGACGCCTACGTGGTGCGCCGGCTGAACCTGGCGTTCCGCGATGTCGACTGGACGCAGTGGAACGATCTGCTCCAGCGTGTCCACGAACCCCACGAAACGGTGCGAATCGCCTTGGTGGGTAAGTACATCGACCTGTCCGACGCCTACCTTTCGGTGGCCGAGGCGTTGCGCGCCGGCGGGTTCAAGCACCGCGCGAAGGTGGAGATGCGCTGGGTCGCCTCCGATGACTGCGAAACCGAGAGCGGGGTGGCCGCCGCGCTCGACGATGTGCACGCGGTGCTCATCCCCGGCGGGTTCGGCATCCGCGGTATCGAAGGCAAGATCGGCGCCATCAACTATGCGCGCAAACGCAAGCTGCCGGTGCTGGGGCTGTGCCTGGGGTTGCAGTGCATCGTCATCGAGGCGGCGCGCTCGGTCGGGCTGACCGAAGCCAACTCGGCCGAGTTCGACCCGACGACCCCCGAACCGGTGATCTCCACAATGGCCGACCAACAGGACGCGGTCTCAGGTGCGGCCGATCTGGGCGGCACCATGCGGCTGGGTGCCTATCCGGCGGTGCTGACCCCGGAATCGATTGTGGCGCAGGCATACGAGACCACCGAGGTATCCGAGCGGCACCGGCACCGCTACGAGGTCAACAACGCCTACCGGGACCGCATCGCCGAAAGCGGGCTGCGGTTCTCCGGCACCTCACCGGACGGCCACCTGGTCGAGTTCGTCGAGTACGACCGGGACATCCATCCGTTCCTAGTCGGCACCCAGGCCCATCCGGAACTCAAGAGCCGACCCACCCGACCGCACCCGCTGTTCGCCGCGTTCGTCGGCGCAGCGCTGAACTACAAGGCAGAGGAACGGCTTCCGGGGATGGACATTCCGGAACATGCAAACGGAGCCGAGCATCCCGAAGAGATCGGGCAACTGCTGCAGGAGCCCGAACTGCAAAAGTCCCAAGTCCGTGGCTGAGCACGACTTCGAGACCGTCGCCTCCGAGACCCTCTACGTCGGCAAGATCTTCGCCCTGCGCGGCGACGAGGTGCGGATGCCCGGCGGCCACACCGCGCGCCGCGAGGTGGTCGAGCACTTCGGGGCGGTGGCGGTCCTGGCGATGGACGAGGACCGCAACGTCATGCTGGTCTACCAGTACCGTCACCCGTTCGGCAGACGGCTGTGGGAACTGCCCGCCGGTCTGCTGGACGTCGGCGGCGAACCGCCACACCTCACCGCCGCACGCGAACTGAAGGAAGAGGCCGGCCTGGCCGCGACGACGTGGCACACCCTCGTCGACCTCGACTCGGCGCCGGGCACGTCCGACGAGAGCGTGCGAGTGTATCTGGCCACCGGGTTGACCGACGTCGGCCGACCCGAAGCCCACGACGAGGAAGCCGACCTGAAGCTGCAGTGGTACCCGCTGGAACAGGCGGTGCAGATGGTGCTGTTCGGTGAGATCGTCAATTCCATTGCGGTGGGCGGGATCATGACCGCGCACGCGGTAGAGGATTCGGCTGCGTTGCGACCCGTCGACACGCCGTGGATCGACCGGCCGACCGCCTTTGCCCGCCGCAAGGGCATGTTGTGACCACCTCACATTCTCTTCGAAAAAGCGGCTCATCGACTTTGCGCACGGCGCTGGAAGATCAGGTGCAGGGTTACCTCGACCACCTGACCATCGAGCGCGGCGTGGCGGCCAACACGTTGAGCTCGTATCGGCGCGACCTGCGCCGCTACACCGCCCACCTGACGTTGCGCGGGATCGACGATCTGGCCCGGGTGAGCGAAACCGACGTCAGCGACTTCCTTGTCGCGCTGCGCCGCGGAGACCCCGACGCCGGAACGGTCGCCCTCTCGGCGGTATCGGCGGCGCGGGCGCTGATCGCGGTGCGCGGCTTGCACCGGTTCGCCGCCGCCGAGGGCCTCACCGCGGTCGACGTGGCCTCGGCCGTCAAACCGCCGACCCCGAGCCGGCGGCTGCCCAAAAGCCTCACGATCGACGAGGTGCTGGCGCTGCTGGAGGCCGCAGGCGGGGACAGCGAGGCCGACGGGCCGTTGACGCTGCGCAACCGGGCGCTGCTGGAGGTGCTGTACTCGACCGGCGCCCGCATCTCCGAAGCCGTCGGGCTCGACGTCGACGACGTCGACACCACCGCCCGGTCGGTGTTGTTACGCGGCAAGGGCGGCAAGCACCGGCTGGTGCCGATCGGCCGACCCGCGGTCACCGCGTTGGACGCGTACTTCGTGCGGGGCAGGCCCGAGCTGGCGCGCCGCGGCAGGGGCACCCCGGCGATCTTCCTCAACGCCCGCGGCGGGCGGCTGTCGCGGCAGAGCGCGTGGCAGGTGCTGCAGGCCGCCGCGCAGCGGGCCGGCATCACCGCCGCGGTGTCGCCACACGTGCTGCGGCACTCCTTCGCCACGCACCTGCTCGACGGCGGCGCGGACGTGCGCGTGGTGCAGGAGCTGCTGGGCCACGCCTCGGTCACCACGACGCAGATCTACACGATGGTGACCGTCACCGCGCTGCGGGAGGTGTGGGCGGGCGCCCATCCGCGGGCCCGCTAGTCACCCGCCCAGGTACTCCGACTCCAGTACCAGGTCGGGCAGCATCGACTGGTACTCGACGTGGGTCTTGTGTTCGACGGTGCGCCACAGCTTGTCCTGCTGATCGGCCATGTACGCGCGGTACTTCGGGGCGCCGGGAATCCGGACGTTGTCGGCGACGACGATCGATCCGGTGTGCAGCCACCCGCGGTCGAGCACGCTCTGCAGATCCGTGAGGTACGCGCGTTTGTCGTGGTCGATGAACATCACGTCCAATGTGCCCGCGGTGAAGCCGTGTTCGGTGGCCAGCACGTCGAGGGTCGTGCCGCCGTCGCCGAGCGTTCCCACCACGCACGTGACCCGGTCGTCGACGCCGGCGTGCGCCCAGATGCGCCGCGCCACCTCGGCGTTCGCGGCGGAGAATTCGACGGAGACCACCCTGGCCGACGGCGCCGCACGGGCCAGCCGCAGCGCGCCGTATCCGCAGTAGGTGCCGAGTTCGAGGACCAGGCGCGGATCGGCGCGGCGGACGGCGGCGTCGAGCAGGGCGCCCTTTTCGTCGCCGACGTTCATCAGCATCGACTTCTTGTAGGCGAAGTCGTCCATGGCCGACAGCACGTCGTCGACGTCACCGCGGCGCGCGTGTTGCTCCACGAACGCCGCGCATGCCTGCTCACGGCCGTCGCCGATCTGACCCGTTTTCGCGAAGCCGGGCATCCCCAACGCGAAGCGCCAGACCGACCAGCGAAGGAACGGAAGTTTCTGCTTCAGGCTCATGGCGACACCCTATGTGGCACCCGCAGCCCGATCGGCCCGCACGTTGCCCAGCGGGTCTGCCTGACCAGGCACGCTTGTCCCGTTAAACTTGCCCGGATGTTCGCCATGCGGGTGCGGAGCCTGACCAGCGGTGGTCGCGCATGAGCGACGACGAAACCGCGGTGGGCCTGACCGGTCGTCCGCCGCGACCCGTCCCCGAACCCAAACCCAAGTCGGTGCACGGCCCGGCCAAGGTCATCGCGATGTGCAACCAGAAGGGCGGCGTCGGCAAGACCACGTCGACCATCAACCTTGGCGCTTCCCTTGCCGAGTACGGCCGCCGGGTGTTGCTGGTGGACCTGGACCCGCAGGGCGCGCTGTCGGCGGGGCTGGGGGTGCCGCACTACGAACTCGAGCACACCGTGCACAACCTGCTCGTCGAACCGCGGGTGTCGATCGACGACGTGCTCGTCAACACCCGCGTCAAGGGCATGGACCTGGTGCCCAGCAACATCGACCTGTCGGCGGCCGAGATCCAGCTGGTCAACGAGGTGGGCCGCGAGCAGTCGCTGGCCCGCGCGTTGTACCCGGTGCTGGACCGCTACGACTATGTGCTGATCGACTGCCAGCCGTCGCTGGGCCTGCTCACCGTCAACGGGCTGGCGTGCAGCGACGGGGTGATCATCCCGACCGAGTGCGAATTCTTCTCGCTGCGCGGGCTGGCGTTGCTGACCGACACCGTGGAGAAGGTGCACGACCGGCTGAACCCCAAGCTGTCGATCAGCGGCATCCTCATCACCCGGTATGACCCGCGCACCGTAAACTCGCGCGAAGTGATGGCCAGAGTTGTGGAGCGGTTCGGCGACCTGGTGTTCGACACCGTGATCACCCGCACGGTGCGTTTCCCGGAGACAAGTGTGGCCGGTGAGCCGATCACCACCTGGGCGCCGAAATCCACTGGTGCCGTGGCCTATCGGTCGTTGGCTCGCGAAGTCATCGACCGGTTTGGCGCGTGAACGCCCAGACCCAACCGGACCAATCGGAACAGGCGGGGTTCCAGGTCCGGCTGAGCAATTTCGAGGGTCCCTTCGATCTGCTGCTGCAACTGATCTTCGCCCACCGCCTCGACGTCACCGAGGTCGCGCTGCATCAGGTGACCGACGACTTCATCGCCTACACCAAGGCCATCGGCCGACAGCTCGACCTCGACGAGACCACCGCGTTCCTGGTGGTCGCCGCGACCCTGCTCGACCTGAAGGCCGCCCGGCTGCTGCCCGCCGGTGAGGTCCACGACGAGGAGGACCTCGAACTCCTCGAGGTGCGGGACCTGCTGTTCGCGCGGCTGCTGCAGTACCGGGCGTTCAAACACGTCGCGGAGATGTTCGCCGAACTCGAGGCCGCCGCGCTGCGCAGCTACCCGCGCGCGGTGGCACTGGAGGACCGCTACCAGGAGCTGCTGCCCGAAGTGATGCTCGGCGTCGACGCCGACAGCTTCGCGCAGATCGCGGCGGCGGCCTTCACGCCGCGGCCGGTGCCCAGCGTGGGCACCGATCATCTGCACCAGGTGGCGGTGTCGGTGCCCGAGCAGGTCGCTAACCTGATGGGGCTGCTGCAGAGCCGCGGGGTGGGGCAGTGGGCGTCGTTTCGCGATTTGGTGGCCGACTGTGCGGCACCGATCGAGATCGTCGGCCGGTTCCTGGCGCTGCTCGAGCTGTACCGCGCGAGGGCAGTAGCATTCGAACAACCAGAACCGCTTGGTGTACTCCAAATTTCGTGGACCGGGGAACGCCCCACCGAACAGCACCTCGCGGCGGAAGTAGACCACTATGACTGACGATCACCACGCCGACCTCGTGATCGATGCCGACCTCGGCATCGACGTCGCGACCGCGCCCGAGTTGGAGGATTCCGAACTCGGCGCGGCGCTGGAGGCACTGTTGTTGGTGGTCGACACCCCGGTGACCGTCGAGCAGCTCGCCGTGGCGACCGAACAGCCCGCCCACCGGGTGGCCGAAAAGCTGCAGTCGATGGCCGTGCAGCTCACCGCCCGCGACAGCGGCATCGACCTGCGCGAGGCCGGCGGCGGATGGCGGATGTACACCCGGGCCCGCTATGCGCCCTACGTCGAACGGCTGTTGCTCGACGGGGCGCGCTCGAAGCTGACCCGGGCCGCGCTGGAGACGCTGGCGGTCATCGCCTACCGGCAGCCGGTGACCCGGGCGCGGGTCAGCGCGGTGCGCGGCGTCAACGTCGACGCGGTGATCCGCACCCTGGTGGCGCGCGGGCTGATCACCGAAGCCGGCAACGATCCGGACTCCGGCGCGGTGACCTTCGCCACCACCGAGTTGTTCCTGGAGCGGCTGGGCCTGACGTCGCTGGCCGATCTGCCCGACATCGCGCCGCTGCTTCCCGACGTCGACGTGATCGACGACCTGAGCGAATCACTGCACGACGAGCCGCGTTTCCGGAAGCTCAACGGGGCGCCCTCGCCCGAGCAGCCGATGCCTATTGATGTGGACCAGGATTCGGATGGCTGAACCCGACGGCGTGCGGCTGCAGAAAGTGTTGTCCCAGGCCGGAATTGCTTCACGTCGCGTCGCCGAGAAGATGATCATCGACGGTCGGGTCGAGGTGGACGGGCAGGTGGTCACCGAGTTGGGCACGCGGGTCGACCCGGACGTGTCGGTGATCCGCGTCGACGGCGCGAAGGTGACGCTGGATGACACGCTGGTGCACTTGGCGATCAACAAACCCAAGGGCATGCACTCGACGATGTCTGACGATCGGGGCCGGCCGTGCGTCGGCGATCTGGTCGCGCACCGGGTGCGGGGCAACAAGAAGCTCTTTCACGTCGGGCGACTCGACGCCGATACCGAAGGGTTGATGTTGCTGACCAACGAGGGTGAGCTGGCGCACCGGTTGATGCATCCCTCCTACGAGGTGCCCAAGACGTATCTGGCGACCGTGCTGGGCACGGTGCCGCGCGGGTTGGGGAAAAAGCTGCGCTCCGGTGTCGAACTCGACGACGGCCCCGTGCGCGTGGACGATTTTGCCGTCGTCGACAAGGTGCCCGGCAAGACGCTGGTGCGGCTGACGCTGCACGAGGGACGCAAGCGGATCGTGCGTCGACTGCTGGCCGCGGTCGGCTATCCGGTGCAGGAACTGGTGCGCACCGACATCGGCTCGGTGTCGCTGGGCGACCAGCGGCCCGGCAGCATCCGGGTGCTCACGCAGAAGGAACTCGGCGAGCTGTACAAGGCGGTCGGACTGTGAGCCGGCCGCTCGTGGTCGCCGTCGACGGCCCTGCGGGGACCGGAAAGTCCACGGTGTCAAGGGGTTTGGCGCGTGCGCTGGACGCACGCTATCTCGACACCGGGGCGATGTACCGGATCGTGACGCTGGCCGTGGTGCGCGCAGGGGTGGACCTGCATGACACGCCGGCCATCGAGGTGGCCGCGCGGGATGTGCCGCTGTCGGTCGGATACAGCCCCGACGAGGACAAGGCATACCTTGATGCAGAAGACGTTTCGGCCGAGATCCGCGGTGACGCGGTGACCAAGGCGGTCTCGGCGGTGTCGGCGGTGCCCGCGGTGCGGGCCCGGCTCGTCGGGCTGCAACGAGAACTGGCGTCGGGCCCCGGCAGCGTCGTGGTGGAGGGTCGCGACATCGGCACCGTGGTGCTGCCCGATGCCGACGTGAAGATTTTCCTGACCGCCTCGGCACAGGAGCGCGCCCGGCGGCGCAACGCACAGAACGTGGCCGCCGGAAGAGCCGACGACTACGAGTCGGTGCTGGCCGATGTGCAGCGCCGCGACCACTTGGACTCCACCCGCCCGGTGTCGCCGTTGCAGGCCGCCGACGACGCTGTGGTGGTCGACACCAGCGACATGTCGGCGTCCGAGGCCGTCGCGCAGCTGTTGCAGCTGGTTCGGGACCGGGCGGGGGCGACCCAATGACCGACGACGGCACGTGGACCGACGAAAGCGACTGGCAGGTCAGCGCCGCCGACGTGTCCGAGGCGATCGAGGAGGCCGCGGCGGCACCGCCGGTGGTCGCGGTCGTCGGCCGCCCCAACGTCGGCAAGTCGACGTTGGTGAACCGGATCCTGGGCCGGCGCCAGGCGGTGGTGCAGGACGTGCCCGGCGTGACCCGCGACCGGGTGTCCTACGACGCGGTCTGGTCGGGTCGGCGGTTTGTGGTGCAGGACACCGGCGGTTGGGAACCCGACGCCAAGGGTTTGCAGCAGTTGGTGGCCGAACAGGCGGCGGTGGCGATGCGCACCGCCGACGCGATCATCTTCGTGGTCGACGCCGTGGTTGGTGCGACGACGGCCGACGAGGCGGCGGCCCGGTTGTTGCAGCGCTCGGGCAAGCCGGTTTTCCTGGCGGCCAACAAGGTTGACAGCGAGCGCGGGGAAGCCGACGCCGCGGAGTTGTGGTCGCTGGGTCTCGGCGAACCAAACCTGATCAGCGCGATGCACGGCCGCGGCGTGGCCGATCTGCTGGACAACGTCATCGACGCGCTGCCCGCGGTGTCCGAGCTGGCCTCGGGCGGGGGAGGGCCGCGCCGAGTCGCGTTGGTGGGCAAGCCGAACGTCGGCAAGAGCTCGCTGCTGAACCGGCTTGCCGGCGACGAGCGGTCGGTGGTTCACGACGTCGCCGGAACGACGGTGGACCCCGTCGACTCGCTGATCGAGATGGACGGCAAGCTGTGGCGGTTCATCGACACCGCGGGGCTGCGGCGCAAGGTCGGTCAGGCCAGCGGGCACGAGTTCTACGCCTCGGTGCGCACGCACGGCGCGATCGACGCCGCCGAGGTGGTCATCGTGTTGATCGACGCGTCGCAGCCGTTGACCGAGCAGGACCAGCGGGTGCTGTCGATGGTGATCGAGGCCGGCCGGGCGCTGGTGCTGGCGTTCAACAAGTGGGACTTGGTCGACGATGACCGTCGCTACCTGCTGGACCGCGAGATCGACCGCGAGTTGGCACAGCTGCAATGGGCGCCGCGCGTCAACATCTCGGCCAAGACCGGTCGGGCGGTGCAGAAGCTGGTGCCCGCGCTGGAACAGTCGCTGGAGTCCTGGGACACCCGGGTGTCGACGGGGCGGCTGAACACGTTCGTCAAGGAAGTCGTCGCGGCGCACCCGCCGCCGGTGCGCGGCGGTAAGCAGCCCCGCATCCTGTTCGCCACCCAGGCCGCCGCGCGTCCGCCGACGTTCGTGTTGTTCACCACCGGATTCCTCGAGGCGGGCTACCGGCGATTCCTCGAGCGGCGGCTGCGCGAGACGTTCGGGTTCGAGGGCAGCCCGATCCGCATCAATGTGCGGGTGCGGGAAAAGCGCGGCGCCCGCTCCCGCTGATGCGATTTGTGGAGTTCTAACCGCGCTCACCGCGGCTGCGGCTCCACAAATCGCTGCGGATTAGGGTGACGCAGTGCCCGTCGTCGACATGATCTTGATCGCGTTGGCCGGCGTCGGCGCCGGTGCGATCAACGCGCTGGTCGGCTCGGGCACGTTGATCACGTTCCCCACCCTGGTGACGTTGGGCTATCCGCCGGTGACGGCGACCATGTCGAACGCCGTCGGTTTGGTCGCAGGCAGCGTTTCGGGCACCTGGGGGTATCGGCGCGAACTGCGCGGCCAGTGGCGACGGCTGGCGTGGCAGCTGCCGGCCTCGTTCGTGGGTGCGGGGTTCGGCGCGTGGCTGCTGCTGCACCTGCCGGAGACGGTGTTCGAGCAGGTGGTGCCGGTGCTGCTGGTGGCGGCGCTGGCGCTGGTGGTGGTGGGTCCGCGGATTCAGGCCTATGCGCGACGGCGGGCCGAGGCGAGCGGGCGAGACGCCGACTACGTGTCCGCCGGGCGGATGGTGGCGCTGGTGGCGGCGACGTTCGCGATCGGCGTCTACGGCGGCTACTTCACCGCCGCGCAGGGCATCATGCTGATCGCCGCGATGGGCGTACTGCTGCCCGAAGACATGCAGCGGATGAACGCGGCCAAGAACCTGCTGTCGTTGGTGGTCAACATCGTCGCGGCGGCGGCCTACACCGTCGTCGCGTTCGACCGGATCAGTTGGGCCGCGGCGGGGTTGATCGCGGCCGGCTCGCTGGTCGGCGGGTACCTCGGTGCGCATTACGGGCGCCGGCTGTCGCCCAACGCGCTGCGGGCGGTGATCGTCGTGGTGGGAACAATCGGGCTGTACCGATTGCTGACGGTGTAGACGTCTTGGGTAAGCTGCGGGGATCCGCGATGCGAGAGGAAGACAGGTGGCTGAACGCGAGTTCCGCATTTCACCGTCGGCCCTCTGCGCGCTGGAGCCGTTCTGGCCGTCACGTCGGCTGATGGCTTTCGACGAGTGGTGTTGCGCGCGCAACTGACCCGCGCCCCACGAGTCCGTCCGGTCACGTCTTGCCTGTGACCTCCTAGTCGAAAGCTGCCGAACCTATGCGTTCGCTTCTGATCTTCGCCCTCGTAGGCGTCGGCGCGCAGTTGGTCGACGGTGCACTGGGCATGGCGTTCGGCGTCACTGCCTCCACGCTTCTGGTGTTGAGCGGTGTCGGGGCCGCGCAGGCCAGCGCCGCGGTGCACCTTGCCGAGGTGGGCACCACGTTGGCGTCGGGGCTCTCGCACTGGCGGTTCAAGAACATCGACTGGTCGATCGTGCTGAAACTCGGGGTGCCCGGCGCGGTGGGGGCGTTCGCCGGAGCGACAGTGTTGTCGTCCTTGTCGACCGAGCGGGCAGCGCCGTTGATGGCGGGAATTCTGGTGGCGATCGGTGCCTATGTGCTGCTGCGGTTCTCGTTGCGCAACCCGCCGGTGATGCGGCACGGGGAGACGCCGCATCGGGCTCGGTTCCTCAGCCCGTTGGGGCTGTTCGGTGGGTTCATCGACGCGTCCGGTGGCGGCGGATGGGGACCAGTGACCACGAGCACGCTGCTGTCGCGGGGCAAGACCGCGCCGCGCACGGTGATCGGCTCGGTAAGCGCATCGGAGTTCCTGGTGGCCGCGGCGGCGTCGGTGGGTTTCGTCATCGGTCTGCGTGACGAGTTCGTCTCGAACCTGCCGATCGTGGCCGGCCTGGCGATCGGCGGGGTGGTCGCGGCGCCGTTCGCAGCCTGGCTGGTCAGCCGGATCAGCCCCGCGCTGCTGGGCACAGCGGTCGGCGGCGTGATCGTGTTGACCAACAGCCAGAAATTGGTGCACTACTTCGGCATCGAATGGCCGTGGTCGACGGGTGTCTACGTGACGATCACCGTGGCGTGGGCGACGCTGCTGGTGGTCGCGTGGCGGACTTCGCGCGCCCCGCGGTTCGTGCCCGAGGAGCAGACGCCGGAAGTGGTCGGGGAGCCCGCGACGACGGCGAAGGCGGGTTGGGGAGAGCCCACCACCCTGCGGTAGGATTTCGACCGCTGCCGGCGATCCCGGCAGCACCGCGGGCTGTGGCGCAGTTTGGTAGCGCACTTGACTGGGGGTCAAGTGGTCGCAGGTTCAAATCCTGTCAGCCCGACCGCTTGTTTCTGTTGTTCGGCGGCGACGCGTAGTACTACTCATGACCGCCATCCGTGTGTCCGGGCATGCTGAACCCATGCCGCTGACCCCGCCTCTGTCCCGGCCCCTGTCGCGCGTCGACAAGTTCGCCGCCGACACCCCGCCGGATCGGGACCGTGCCATCGACGTCGCCCGGTTGGGCGCGCTCGTCGTCGTGATCTTCGGGCACTGCGCACTGTTGCTGGCCACCATCGACAGCGCTGGTGTCCGGATCGGCAACATCCTCGGTGAGATCCCGGCGCTGGCCCCGGTCACCTGGGTGGTGCAGGTCATGCCGCTGTTCTTTCTGGCCGGCGGCGCCGCGGGAGCTTACAGCTGGCACACCGGCCGGGCCTGGGGAGCGTGGCTGTTCACCCGTGCGCAACGGCTGTGCCGGCCGGTGTTCTGGTACCTCGCGGTATGGTCGGCAGCCCTATTCGCCGTACGGCTGACCCTCGGCACGGAATCGGCCGCCGATCTCGGCCGCGAATCCGTCGCGCTGCTGTGGTTCCTCGGCGTCTACCTCGTCGTGCTCGCGTTCGTCCCGCTGCTGACCCGCCTCGACAGCGGCCGCGTCACCGCCGTCGTCGTGGCCGGTCTCGTCGCTGTGGCCGGGCTGAATGACGCGATCCGTATCGCGACCGGCACCGCCATGGCCGGTGTCGCCAACTTCGTCGTCGTCTGGCTCATTCCCGTCGTCATCGGCGTCGCGTACGCGCGCAAGCTGATCGGCCGCCGGACGGCGCTCGGGGTTGCGGTCGGTGCGCTCGCCGCACAGATCACGCTGGCGACGGTCGGCCCCTACGAGGTGTCACTCGTCGTCACCGGATCCGAGCAGTTGTCCAACGTTTCACCGCCCACCCTGCTGCTCGCCCTGCACTGCACCTGGATGTCATGCGCATTCGTCGCCGCGGCCGGCGCGATCCAGCGGTGGGCACAGCGGCCACGCGTCTGGTACGTGGTGGCCGTCGGCAACGGGGGAGCGATGACGCTGTACCTGTGGCACATCGTCGCGATCGCGATCGCCGCGTTCTCACTGCACGCCGTCGGACTCGACGCCTATGACGTTGACGCAGCGGGCTTCTGGGGTCGCCTGGCGCTGCGGGCCGCCGTGTTCGCGGTGGTGATGTTGGCGATGTTCCGCCTGCTCTCACCGCTCGAGCACCGCCGGCTGCCCTGGTGGGACGCACCGGCTTCAGGCACCGGCGCGCGATCCGTGGCGGCGGGCGTGCTGGTGATCGCGGCCGGGGTGGCGCTGCTGCTGCTGGCCAAGAACGGTCTGACCGGCTCGGCAGGCTGGACCTTGCTCGGCTGCTTCGTCGGCGCAGCCGCCGCTGCCCGGATCTGCCTGCCCGCCAGGACTTGAGACTCAGACAGCCGACATAGGGCGCGCAAAACGCATCCGCAATTACGCAACACTATGTATGTTAAATGCCGTCCGCTTGCCCCGTTGACGGATTGGTGCCATGTCAAGAACCCCACGCAGTGACGCGGCCTTCGACGCGCTGCTCGGCATGTTTCGCGACCTGGGGGAGGTGGTCCGCGAGGACGCCCGCGACGAACGGGAGCGCCTGGAGGGCTACCGCGTGCTGGCGCGGGTCATCGCCCTGTGCAGCGAGCTCTCGATCGACGTCGATCCCGAGATTCCGCGGTTCTTTCCGATGGCGACGCCGCTGCGGCAGGTCGGTGGACCGAACCCGGACGGCGAGTACGACCTGTGCGCGCTGACCCCCGGCCGCTCGTACCGGGTCCGCGGCCGCCGGGAGACGGTGACCTACTTGGGTTTTCAGGTGATGGCAGGCACCGGTCTCACACCGCGCCGCCAGGCCGCGTACGTTTCGGACGTCGACCTGACGATCGACGCCGACGGCAGCTTCGAATTCGTCCTTGCCCCAACCGATCCCGGCACCGGTGAGCACTGGGTGCAGATTCCCGACGACGCCTCGGCCATCGTGGTGCGGCAGTACATCTCCGACCGTCAGGTAGAGCAAATCGCGACGTACGAAATCGCCCAGATCCAACCTGCAGAGCCGGCCGCCGTGCTCACCGACGACGCACTCGCCGACCAGTTGAGCGCGTTCATGTGGACGGCGTTCAAACTGATGACCCTGCACCGCACGGTGCTGCCGGACCTGCTGTCCCAGCCCAACACGCTGGTCACCTCGCAGGCCGCCGCGCTCGGCTCGGAGAACACCACCCCCGACAACCTCTACATGCTCGGCGCCTTCGACCTGACCGACGGCCAGGCCCTACAACTCGACATCGCACCGCCCGACACCCGGTACTGGTCGATCACCCTGGAAAGCCTCTGGCATGAGTGCCTGGAACCGTACCGCACCCGCAGTTCGGGCACCCAGGCCTCATTTCAGCCCCGACCCGACGGCACCGTGCGCGTCGTGATCGCCGGCCACGACCCCGGCGTGCCGAACTGGCTGGACACCGGCCGACGCCGTCGCGGGTTCGTCGTGCTGCGCTGGCTCGACAACCCCGACCCGCCCCGCGTCACCGCAAGCCTGCTCAACCTCGCCGAGGTCACCGCATGAAATCCGATGAGCTGATCCAATCCGCTGCCGAGGCAACGGGTCTCAGCGACTTCGGCGACGACGCCCTGTTCGGCGGCGACGGCTGGCGCACCGCCCTGGACGTGCTCCTGGATTCCCTTGACCGCGAGGCGAACCTGCACGACATGGGTCAGCTCGTCGTACACGGCGAGCTGACCCAGTATCTGGTCAACCGGTTGCGCATCGTCGATCACCACCGCAGCCACCCCGAGATCCGCGAGCGCGACATCACGCCGCCGATCGTCATCATGGGCCAGGCCCGCACCGGCACCACCATGCTTTTCGACCTGCTCGCACAGGATCCCGACCACCGGGTGCCGCAGACGTGGGAGGTCGACCAGCCGCTGCCGCCGCCGCGCACCGAGACCTACCGCACCGACCCGCGAATTGCGCAAACGGAAGCGACGTTCGAACTCGTCGACACCGTGATTCCCGAGTTCCGCTCGGTCCATCAACTCGGCGCCCAACTCGCCCAGGAGTGCGTGCGCATCACCGCGAGCCACTTCGTCTCGGCGATCTTTCCCACCCAGTACCAGGTGCCGTCATATCTGCAGTGGCTCCTGTACGCGGCGCAAGACCAGGGCCACGTCGCCGGCTCCTACACCTGGCACCGGCGCTTCCTGGAACTGTTGGCCAGCGAGGCTCCCGGCAACCGCTGGCTCATCAAAACCCCGTTTCACTGCTGGACGCTGCCCGAGCTGATGGCCGAATACCCCAGCGCGCTGCTGGTGCAGACCCACCGCGACCCCGCCAAGGTGATGGCGTCCACGACCAGCCTGCTCGGCACGCTGCGCAAGCTCGGCACCGACGACATCGACCACCCGCGGATGGCCGACGAGTTCTTCGAGTTCATCCTCGGCGGGCTCGAACGCAGCGTCGACGCCCGAATCAACGGTGTCGTCCCGCCGGACCGGGTGGTCGACCTTCAGTTCAGCGACCTGATGAGCGACCCGGTCGGCGCGGCCAGGTCCCTCTACACCGTATTCGGTTGGAATTTCTCGACCGACGTCGAGCACGCGATGACGGGCTTCCTGCGCACCCATGTGCGTGAGGGCCACGGCCACCCGTACACCTTCGAGGCCACCGGCCTCTCGCTCGACGCCATCCGCCGGCGCACCGCCCGCTACACCGGATACTTCGACGTCGTCCAGGAGCTGTCCTGACCCGCTGCCCCGACGTGGGCCCGGGCCGGCCCCGCGATGCCCAGCGCCACGAGGCCGTTCTGGTCGCCACCCGGGAACTGCTCAACGAACGCGGCTACGCGTTCACCTTCTCCGACGTCGCCAACCGCGCCGGCGTCACCCGCCAGTTGATCTATCGATGGTGGGCGATCAAGGCGTCGCTGGTCTCCGAGGCCCTCTTCGCCTGGGAGACACCCCAATGGCCCTCGGCCTATCCCGGGCCGTTGGAGGCCGACCTCAGGATCTTCGTGGGCGCCATCGTCGACTACGCCTGTCGCCCCGACGTACGCGCAGGCATCGCCGGGCTCATGGCCGATGCGGACCCCGACACCCCGTTACCGGGTCTGGTCGACGGTCTCTTGGCCCCGCTACGCGCGTCCCTGGCGGCCCTCGTCGACGCAGGCATCAGCCGCGGCGACACCCGAACGAACATCGATATCGACCTGACGCTCAACACGATTCGTGGCGCGGTGACGATGCACCTGCTGGCCGATCAGACCCCGCCCGACGTGGTGGCCGCGCACGTCGCACAGCTCATGACCTGGGCTCTGACGCGGCCGTCGTAACCGCGGTATGATTTTGGGGCACTTGGGGTTTGGCTCGCACGGCGATCAAGCCCCCGCCGATGACCAACGCCATGCCCACGTACATGTAGGCCGTCGGCGCATGGTGCCAGACGATCCAGTCGATCACCGCCGAGAACACGATCACCGAATAGATGAACGGACCCACCTTCTCCGCCGACGCGTAGCGGTAGGCCACCACGATCAGGATCTGGGAGAACAGCTGCGCCACACCGAGGCCGATCAGCCCGGGCCACACCACAGACGGAATCGGTTGCCAGTCGATGACGGCGATCGGGATGGTCATCACCGTCGACAGCAGAAAATAGTAGAAGAGAATCCGGGCGACCGGCTCGGTGGCACCCAGCCATCGGACCGACATCATGGCCACGGCCAGCAGCAAAGCCCCTGCGAGCGCTGACAATTCGGGGATGCCGAAACCGTGGTCCTGCGGCTGCAGCACCAGGATCACCCCGGCGAAGCCGACCCCTGCCCCCAACCAGGTGGGTGCGGCGACTCGTTGCCGGGTGACCGCCCATGCGATCAGCGGCATCCACAGTGGGGCGCTGTAGGTCAGCAGCGTCGCGTTGGCCAACGGTATCGCCATGATCGCGAAGAACAACGCGTACCAACAGCCGGTGCCGGCCGCGGCCCGCAGGATGTGCAGTCCGATCTTGTCGGTCCGCAGCGAGGAGCGGCCGCCGCGAAGCACCACCGGAATCATCACCAGCAGACAGATCGCGTTCTGGAACAGCAGAAGCACGCCGGTCGAGGTGTATTGACCCGAAATCTTCGCCAGCATTCCCACCAGTGCGACGCAGAAAAACGCCGCGGTGGTGAGAAGCGCTCCGATACCGAGGTTCTCGGTTCGATAGCCCGCCGGGCTACCGGACACCGTCGGCGCCGCCGGTCGGGGTCACCTGGGGGGTGGAGCGCTTCATGACGCCGTTGAGCAGGCGCGGTGACATGATGTCCAGAGCCCGCAGCGGCAACGTCTTGCGCGGGGTGATGCGCACCGGGCGCGTCCGTGCCGCTACCACCATCCAGTCCGCGGCCTCGTCGGCGCTGAGGGCCGCCAGCGAGTCGTAGGCACGGGTGGGCGCGATCATCGGAGTGGCCACCAGGGGGTAGTAGATCGTCGTCGAGCAGATGCCCAGGTCGGCCAGCTCGTTGTCGATCACCCGGCTCACCGCGCTCAGCGCCGCCTTCGAGGCGTTGTAGACACCGAACAGCGGCGAGGACTCCGGCATCACCCGCCAACTCGACACGTTGATGATGTGCCCGTCGCCCCGCTCGAGCATGCCGGGCGCCAGACCGCGGATCAGCCGAAGCGGTGCGTAATAGTTCAGGTTGATCGTGCGCTCGACGTCATGCCATCGCTCCAGCGATTCGAGCAGGGGCCTGCGGATGGAGCGGCCTGCGTTGTTGATCAGGATGTCGACGGGTCCGACGTTGCGCACCAGTGCATCGACGTCGTCGAGATCGGCCAGGTTGGCCGGCATGGCGACGGCGGTGCCGCCACGTGCGGTGATCCTCGCGACCACGTCGCCGAGGAGGTCCGCGCGGCGCGCCACGACGATCACGGTGGCACCGTGGGCGGCCAGCTTCTCGGCGGCCACCTCGCCGATGCCCGAGGACGCCCCGGTCAGCAGGATACGTTTTCCGCGCAGATCGACCGGTGCGCGCGGCGTCAGGCGCGGCAGCGGGCGCATCCCGGCGAGTCGAAGTGCCGTTCGCACGTTCTGGGCCGAAAACCGTTTCCCAGCAGAGGCTTTCACCACCTGGCGGCGGTCGACAGCTGGCTGTGGATCCAGGGGTTCGATGTTGTCGGCGCTATTGGTTTGCAGTCCGGTCATGGCCCCCGATCCTTCACTCGACCGGCGTTCGGCCGCTGTCAGCATAAGGTCGGTGCGTCACTCACGCGGTATTTCGCGTGGCGAACCGCGCGGCTTTGAGCCTCAGCCCTGGCGCGCGACGATCACCGGCTTGCTGACGGCCTGCACGACTGCCGAGCTGACCGACCCCAGCAGCATGCCCGTGAACCCGCCGCGGCCGCGGCTGCCCACGACCACCAACTGCGCGGAGTCGGCATGCTCGATGAGTTGGCGCGCGGGCTCGTCGCGTACCAGCACCGGCTTGACCTTGACGTTGGGGTAGCGCTCCTGCCAGGCGGCCAGCCGATCGGCCAGCACCTGTTCTTCGTGGGCTTTCACCGTTTCCCAGTCCAGACCGGGCAGGTCGAGCACCGTGTCGCTCCACGCCTCCAACGCCACCACGTCGACGCCGCGCAGCGACGCCGCCTCGAACGCGATATCGGTTGCGTGATCGGCGCCGGGGGAGCCGTCGACGCCGACCAGAACCGGCGCGGTGTCCGGCGCCGACGGTGCTTCGTCGCGGATGACGGCGACCGGGCAATGCGCGCGGTGCACCAGCCCGGATGTCACCGAGCCGAGAAGAAGCCTGCTGACCGCGCCCCGGCCACGGTTGCCGACCACGACCATGTCGGCCGTCTCGGAGATGTCGACCAGGGTGGGCACAGTGGACCCGAAGAACACCTCTTTGTTGACTTTGGCGGGTCGGCGGTCCGCGGCGAGCGAGTCGACGAGCTCGACGGCGTCGTCGATGTACCGGCCGACCATCTCCTGTTGCCACTGCTGGAGGTCGACGGGCAGGGGGACGTGCGGAGACGTCGTGATGATCGGGTTGATCACGTTCACCAACGTCAGCGCGACGCCACGCAGCGCGGCTTCCCGCGCGGCCCAGCCGACGGCGACCTGCGACGTCGGTGAACCGTCAACGCCGACAACGATGCCGGGGTCCTCGATGAGAGCCGCCACGTCAGCCTCCTCTGTGCTCGCCGAAACGCCGTGCCCACAGTGTGCCCTGTGAGCGCGGTCGGCGGGTAGGGAAGTTGGTCCCCACTCAGGAGACGGGTTGGTCTCCCTTCACGGCGCCGTGGCAGACCCAGCCCTCGGGGACCTGGGCCGTGGCGATCAGTTCGGTCAACTCGTCACGGTCTGCCGCCGAGAGCATGTCGTCGGCCTGGGGGTAAAGGATCCGCTCCTCTTTCCAGTTGTGCGAGCCGAGCTGCGTCAGCAGCTCGCGGCACAACTGGACGGCGGTGCCCACGCTCTCCGGGGTGAGGCATTCGTCGAGTTGGTCCAGCAGCGGCCACATTTGGGCGTGCTCGTGCACCATCACCATGACGGGACCCACCATGCCCGCCGCGCGCAACGGCGGGAACAGGTATTCCTCTTCGAGGTAGATGTGCCGACGCAGCACGGCCACCGCGTTGATCAGCGCCTCCCGCTGCTCGGCGGTGACCTCTGTGAGGGCGCCGTCGGCGAAGATCTCGATTCCGCGGTCGATGATGTGGTGCTCCTGTTCGAGCGCCGCGCTCAACGTGGCGTTCATGCCGACTCCCGGGTCAGCAGTTGCGCGTTCACACTGATTTTTGCGCCGGCGAACAGCCTCGACACCGGGCACAGTGCGGCGGCCTCGTCCACGATCTTCTGGAAATCTGCGGCGTCGATCCCGTCCACTTCGGCCTTGATCTCCAGTGCCGAGGACACGATGGTCGGCAGTCCGTCGACTTCGTCCAGCGTCACCGTGGCGCTGATGTCCAGCCGTTGCGGCTCGACCTTGTGCTCACCGAGCTTGAGCGCGAGCGCCATCGAGAAGCACGACGAATGCGCGGCGGCGGCCAGCTCTTCGGGGCTGGTCTTGCCGCCGGGCTGCTCGGTGCGGGCGGCCCAGGTGACGTCCAGACCGGTCAGCGCGCCGCTGCCCGATTCCAGCCGCCCGGAACCGGTGGCAAGCGGGCCTTCCCATACGGTGCGGGTGGTGCGGTCGGCGATAGCCATGCTTTCTTCCCCTTCTGCCGCGATGGGGCTCGACTGGTCACCGCACCGCGGCACTGTTTTTACAATCGTGGTTGTAGAAACGCTACTCCAGTCGAGGCGTTACCGCGAGAGCCGGGTCACGACTGTGTCGCGAGTTGTTTGCGCAACCGGCGTGTCTCTTCGAACCGTGCGGTGACATCGCGCAGCGTCGCCGCGAACCCGCACAGCTCGCCGCGGCCCTCGTCGCGCAGGGGATGGATGGTGAACTCGACGGAGATCGTCGTACCGTCGTGCCGCACGGCCGGAACCGCCAGTAGATCCCCAGCGCTGTAACGGCTTTGCCCGGTGGCCATCACCTGCTTCCAGCCCGCCCAGTGCCGCGCCCGCAACCGCTCCGGGATGATGAGATCCAACGACTCGCCCACCGCCTGCTCAGCAGTGAAACCGAAAATCCGTTGCGCCCCAGCGTTCCAGAAGGTGACCACGCCGTCGCTGTCGGCCGCGATGATCGCATCGGGCCCGGACAGGATCGTCGCTGCCAAAGACCGTTCGTCCATTTCACCATCTCCACTTCGCACTCGACCGGTTCGAGTATTGCATTGTGCAACTCTTGCGTTATACAAGCGCCGAAGGGAGAGTGGGCTTGAGCCGATCCGGTCGACGGTATGGGCGAGGGGTAGAACGGTACGCGGGTTCTGCCCCGACGCCGTGCGCGACCGCTTAGGCTCCAGCCATGTCGATCGACCGTGCCGCGCTCGTCGTGGGCAGCATCCGCCTCGCGTCAGGTATCTCATTTCTCGTCGACCCGCTGCGGGCCAACCGGTTGTGGGGTGACTCCGAAGCGCCGACGCCGACGGCCCAACTCCTGCTGCGTTCGATGGGCTACCGCGACGCGCTGATCGGCGGGCTGCTGACCGCCGCGGCGCTGCGCGGGCACACCACCCGGGGCTGGTTCCTGGCCTCCGGCGGGGCGGACACCGCCGACCTGCTCGGCGGGATCGGGGTGCACGACGAGCTCAAGCCGTCCCAGCGCGCCATCGGCCTGGGTGGCGCGGTGCTCGGCATCGCAGTGGGGCTGTGGGGCGCGACGCGCCGGGGTCCGCGGTCAGCGCAGACGTCAGCGCCTGCCTAGCGGCTCGGGCCACCGCACAGGCACCGGCTTGGCCCGCACCACCTGGGGCCACCAGAACCACTTGCCCATCAGCGCGGCGATGGACGGCGTCATGAACGCGCGGATCACCAGCGTGTCGAACAGCAGACCCAGCCCGATCGTCGTGCCGACCTGAGCTACCACGGTCAACTCGCTCACCATCATCGAGAACATGGTGAACGCGAACACCAGACCCGCGGCGGTCACGACGGACCCACTACCGCCCATCGCCCGAATGATCGCGGTGTTGATCCCGGCGGGCAGTTCTTCTTTCAGGCGTGCCACCAACAACAGGTTGTAGTCGGCGCCGACAGCCAGCAGGATGATCACCGCCATCGCCATCACCATGAACTGCAGTTCGATGCCCAGGATGTGTTGCCACAGCAGGACCGAGAGCCCGAAGGACGCGCCCAGCGACAGCACCACGGTGCCGACGATGACCCCCGCCGCCACGAGGCTGCGGGTGATCAACAACATGATGGTGAAGATCAGCGACAGCGCGAGGATGCCGGCGATCAGCATGTCGTAGCCGTTGCCGTCGCGCATGTCCTTGAACGCCGACGCGGTACCGCCGAGATAGATCGTCGAACCCTCCAGCGGTGTGCCCTTGATCGCCTCCTTGGCGGCCTGCTTGATGGCGTTGATGCGGTCGATGCCGTCCGCGCTGAGCGGATCACCCTCGTGGTTGATGATGAACCGCACCGCATGGCCGTTCGGCGAAATGAAGTTCTCCATGCCCTTCTTGAAATCCGCGTTGTCGAAGATCTCCGGCGGCAGGTAGAAGGTGTCGTCGTTCCACGAGTTGTTGAACGCATCGCCCATGGCCGACTGGTTGTCGGCCATCGCGGCCTGCTGATTCTGCATACCCGCCTGGGTGGCGTGCATGGTCAGCATCATCTTCTTCATGTTCTTCATCGTCGCGATCTGCTCGGGCATCAACGCGAGCAGTTGCGGCATCAGCGCATCAAGACGTTCCAGGTCCGGCAGCAGCGCCTGAACGTTGTCGGTCATGATGTTGACACCGTCGATGGTGTCGAAGATCGACCGCATGGTCCAACAGACCGGGATGTTGTAGCAGTGCGGTTCCCAGTAGAAGTAGTTGCGCATCGGGCGGAAGAAGTCGTCGAAATTGGAGATGTGGTCCCGCAATTCGGCGACGTCGATCGTCATCGTGCGGGTCTTTTCCACCATGCTGTGCGTCGTCGCGTTCATCTCGCCCATCAACGCCATCATTCGGGTCATCGTGTCGATGGTCGTCTGCATCTCTTCGGCCTGCACCAGCATGTCGTCCATGCGGTCCTGCATGTACTTGCGGTTCAGGTCCTGGGTGACGCCGCCGAGGCTGATCTGGGCCGGGATCGTGCTGAACTCGATGGGTTTGCCGTTGGGCCGGGTGATCGACTGCACCCGACCGATGCCCGGCACGTCGAACACCGCCTTGGAGATCTTGTCGATCACCAAAAAGTCCGCCGAGTTGCGCAGGTCGTGGTCGCTCTCGACGAGCAGCACCTCGGGGTTCATGGTGGCGGGGGAGAAGTGCCGCTCGGCGGCCGCGAAACCTTCGTTGGCGGGCAGGTCGGGCGGCAGATACTGGCGGTCGTTGTAGTTGGGCTGGTAGC
The DNA here is from genome assembly GCF_019645835.1 of Mycolicibacterium holsaticum DSM 44478 = JCM 12374. NCBI lineage: Bacteria > Bacillati > Actinomycetota > Actinomycetes > Mycobacteriales > Mycobacteriaceae > Mycobacterium > Mycolicibacterium holsaticum. The sequence goes on along the minus strand of NZ_CP080998.1, from coordinate 2,718,148 downwards.
CGGGCAGAGCCAGCAGACCGACCAGCGAGATCGCAACCGTCGCGAACAGAATCGGGGCGGGCCACCGTACGATGGCGGCGCCGATCTTGCGCCAGCCCCGGATCCGCATGGCGCGTTTCGGTTCGAGCAGGCCGAACCGGCTGGCGACGGTGATGATCGCGGGTCCCAGCGTCAGCGCGACGAACACCGCCGTCGTCATACCGACCGCCAGCGGCACGCCGAGCGACCGGAAATACGGCAGCCGGGTGAAGGAAAGGCAGAACGTCGCCCCGGCGATCGTCATGCCCGAACCGAGCACGACGTGCGCGGTGCCGCGATACATCGTGTGGAAGGCGGTGACCCGGTCCTGTCCGATCGTGCGGCCTTCCTGATAGCGCCCGGTCAGGAAGATGGCGTAGTCCGTCGATGCGGCGATGGCCAAGGTGACCAATAGGTTGGTGGCGAACGTCGAGAGGCCGATGAGCTCGTGGTAGCCCAGGAACGCCACCACGCCACGGGTGGCCGCCAGCGCGAGGACCACCATCACCAGCGTCAACAGCACCGTGATGATCGACCGGTAGACCAGCAGCAACATCGTGATGATGACGGCGAACGTGACGAACTCGATGATTCGCACGCTGCGGTCGCTGGCGATCTGCTGATCGGCCACCAGCGCCGAACCGCCGGTGACGTAGACGTCGACGCCCGGCGGTGGGGAGAGCCCGGAGACGACGCCCTGCACCGCGTCCACCGACTCGTTGGACAGCGCTTCGCCCATGTTGCCGGCCAGGTACACCTGGACGTAGACGGCTTTGCGGTCGGCGCTGAGCGCGGCGGCCTCGGTCAGCGGGTCGCCCCAGAAGTCCTGGACGTGCTCGACGTGTGCGGTGTCGGCGCGGAGCTTGTCGATCAGGTCGTTGTAGTACGCCCGGGCCTCGTCGCCCAGGGGCTGCTGGCCCTCGATGACGATCATGGCCGAGCTGTCGGACTTGAACTCCTCGAAGACCTCGCCGATGCGCTTCATCGCGATCACCGAGGGGGCTTCCTCGGGGCTCATCGACACCGACCGCATCTGCCCGACCACCTCGAGCTGCGGCACGGTGACGTTGAGGACGGCGATCAGAAGGATCCAGCCGGCGATGATCGGCACCGCAAGGCGCCGGATCCAGGTGGCCACGGCCGAGCGCAGAGGCGGGTGCGCCGTAGGTGCGGAATCGAGGGTCGGGGTGCTCACCAGCCAATCACCTCGGCGGAGCTCCTCCCTAGAGTGTTAGACCGTCTTAGTTTTTACCAGATGGGGACCCCGCGCGGCGACCTACCTCCGCTGACCAGCAAGGCCGGTGAGAAAAGCGGCGGTGCGCCACATTCTAGAGGCCGCCTCGCCGCCGGCGCCTTCGCTCAGGTGCACCGACGAGATCCAGGCGACGCACCTTCGGAACTGGTTGCTGGGCTTGGGTTTTGACGTGCGAGTCGCCGCGCCGGCCGTCGTCGCCGTCGCTGTCGCGGCGCCAGTGGACCCGGTTTTGGACCCGCCCAATCCGGTTGCGCCCGCGCAGGATCCGATGGCCGATGCGCTGAACTCGATGCTCAGCGCGTTGCCGTAACCGCCGTCGCGGTTACCAGGCCCAGACCGACGGGTCCTGCGCCGGGTAGTTCGCGCACACCTCGGTACCGTGTGCCACCACACCCTTGTTGTTGAAGAACAGCTTCGCCCAGTTGGGCCACGCGAACGCCATCTGCTCGTAGTAGATGTTGGTCGCGATGTTCTCCGAATAGGCGCGGCGACCCGGGTAGTCCATCGAGAAGTACCAGTGGATCCGGTCCCGTGCGCCCTGCTGGACCTGCGGGGACTTGTTCTTGTAGTCGATCATGTAGCGCTCGTAATACACCGGGTCGGTGTCGCGCACCGCGGCCATGTACTGGTCGACCGTGCACGTCGTCCGAAGCATCCGGTTGGGGATCGGATAGTCCTCGGTGGCGTCCGCGGACGCCGTCGCCGGAAAGAGCAGGGCCGCGCTGGCAGCGGCGGCCAGGGCGATGCTGACTTTGCGTAACACTTTTCAGCTCCTTGTTAGCGCGTCGCGGCGTCGAGAATCGGCAACTGGTCCGGGCAGTACGTGCGCAGCGTCGCGCCGAGGAACTGCCAGGCCTGTTCGGTGGTGCTGCCCCGTTGCAGCTGGTCGAAGATGAACTTCGCGGAGTCGTTCGCGTTGTGGTCGACGCCGTTGTGCAACCGTTTGCAGCTGATCTTCGCGATCCAGGCGTTGAAGTCCCGCTGACCGTAGATGCCATAGCCGTGGAGTTCCGAGGCGAAGGCAGTGTCGACGTCAGCGGCTGCGGGCGCTGCGAACACCAGCCCCGCTGCGGCCAAGGCTATTCCGACCATCGAGCGCTTCAAAGCTGCCCTCCTTCTTGACCCGCCTGTGCGAACTGTTTAGGTTTCGGCCACGCTAATGGTACGGGTCGCTGACGGACCCGTTGCGGCCACCAGAACCATTTGCCCATCAACGCCGCGATTGACGGCGTCATGAAGGCGCGGACCACCAGTGTGTCGAATAGCAAGCCTAACCCGATGGTGGTGCCGACCTGTCCGATTACGGTCAATTCGCTGACCGACATCGACATCATCGTGAAGGCGAATACCAGGCCCGCCGAGGTCACCACCGAGCCGCTGCCGCCCATCGCCCGGATGATGCCGGTGTTGATGCCGGCGTGCAGTTCCTCCTTGAGGCGCGCCACCAGCAACAGGTTGTAGTCGGCGCCGACCGCCAACAGGATGATGACCGACATCGCCATCACCATCCAGTGCAGGTCGATCCCCAGGAGGTGCTGCCAGATCAGCACCGACAGGCCGAACGACGCGCCCAGCGACAGCACCACGGTGCCGACGATCACCGCGGCGGCCACCACACTTCGGGTGATGAGCAGCATGATGATGAAGATCAGCCCCAGCGAGGCGATCGCGGCGATCATCAGGTCGTAGGTGTTGCCGTCGGCCATGTCCTTGAACACCGCGGCCGTGCCTGCCAGGTAGATCTTGGAACCCTCCAGCGGGGTGCCCTTGATGGCTTCTTTGGCGGCCTGTTTGATCTCGTCGATCTTGGCGATGCCCTCCGGGGTCATCGGGTCACCGTCGTGGGAGATGATGAAGCGAACCGACTTCCCGTCCGGGGAGATGAAGTTCTCCATGCCCTTCTTGAAGTCTTCGTTGTCGAACACTTCCGGCGGCAGGTAGAAGGAGTCGTCGTTCATCGACGCGTCGAAGGCGTCGCCCATGGCGGTCGAGTTCTCCTGCATGGCCGCCATCTGATCCTGCAGCCCCTTCTGGGAGGCGTGCATGGTCAGCATCATCGTCCGCATCGTCTTCATCGTCTCGATCATCGACGGCATCAGGGTGACCATCTGCGGCATCAGCTCATCGAGACGCTCCATGTCGGGGAGCATGTCCTGAATCGAGTGGGTCATCGTGTCGATGCCGTCGAGGGTGTCGAAGACCGACCGGAACGCCCAACAGATCGGGATGTTGAAGCAGTGCGGCTCCCAGTAGAAGTAGTTGCGGATCGGCCGGAAGAAGTCGTCGAAATTGGCGATGCTGTCCCGCATTTCGGCCACGCTGGCCGTCATGTCCCGCATCTTGGTGACCATGGAGTGGGTGACGTCGGCCATCTGCATGGTCAGCGCCGACATCTTCTCCATGCTCTCGATGGTCTTCGACATCTCGTCGGCCTGAACCAGCATGTCGGCCATCCGATCCTGCAGGTACTTCTGGTTCATCTGCTGGGTGGTGCCCTGCATGCTGATCAGGAACGGAATCGAGGTGTGCTCGATCGGCTTGCCGTCGGGCCGGGTGATGGCCTGCACCCGGGAGATCCCCGGAACCCGGAAGGTGGCCTTCGCGATCTTGTCGATGACCAGGAAGTCCGCCGAGTTGCGCAGATCGTGGTCGCTTTCGATCATCAGCAGTTCGGGGTTCATCCGCGCCTGGGAGAAATGCCGGTCGGCGGCCGCGTACCCCTCGTTGGCGGGCAGGTCTGCCGGCAGGTAGGTCCGGTCGTTGTAGTTGGTGTGGTAGCCGGGCAGGGTCAGCAGGCCGACCAGCGACAGCGCGATCGTGGCGACCAGGATCGGACCCGGCCACCGCACGACGACGGCGCCGATCTTGCGCCACCCTCGCACCCGCATCGCCCGCTTGGGTTCGAGCAACTTGCCGAACCGGCTCGCCACGGTGATGATCGACGACCCCAGGGTGAGCGCGGCCAGTACGCAGGTGACCATGCCGATGGCCAACGGCACACCAAGCGACTGGAAGTAGGGCAGCCGGGTGAAACTCAGGCAGAAGGTGGCGCCGGCGATCGTCAGCCCCGAGCCGAGCACGACGTGCGCGGTCCCGCCGAACATCGTGTAGAAGGCCGATTCTCGGTCCTCGCCGGCACCCCGCGCTTCCTGATATCGGCCGATCAGGAAGATCGCGTAGTCGGTGCCCGCCGCGATTGCCAACGTGACGAGCAGGTTGGTGGCAAACGGTGAGAGCCCGATGATCTCGTGGAACCCCAGGAACGACACCACGCCGCGGGTCGCAGACAGCTGCAGGACGACCATCACCAGCGTGATCCCCACCGTGACGATCGATCGGTAGACCAGCAGCAGCATGGTGATGATCACCGTGAAGGTGACCGCCTCGATCAGCCGCATGCTGCGGTCGCTGGCGATGTGCTGGTCGGCCATCAAGGCGGCCGGACCCGTCACGTACGCCTTGACCCCCGGCGGTGGCGGCACGCCGGCCACGATGTCCTGCACCGCCTGCACCGATTCGTTGGCCAGGCTCTCGCCCTGGTTACCGGCCAGATACGCCTGGACGTAGACGGCCTTGCCGTCGTTGCTCTGGGCACCCGCCGCGGTCAGCGGATCGCTCCAGAAGTCCTGCACGCTCTGCACGTGCTTGGTGTCGGCCTCCAACGCGTCGACGATCTTGTCGTAGAACGCGCGCGCGTCGTCGCCGAGGGGTCGCTCACCCTCCAGGACGATCATCGCCGAGCTGTCGGAGTCGTACTCCTCGAAGACCGTGCCGACGCGTTTCATCGCGATCATCGACGGCGCCTCTTCGGGGCTCATCGACACCGAGCGCATCTGGCCGACCGTCTCCAGCTGCGGCACAACGACATTCAGCACCGCGATGAGCAGGATCCAGGCCAGGATGATCGGCACCGCGAACTTGCGGATCATCCGGGGGATGAACGGTCGTGCGGTGTGCCTGGCCGGAGGGAAGGCGTCGGTGGGCGCCTCGCTCGTCGGCACGCTCATGCGGATTTCACGTAGCAGAAGGTCTGGGCGCTCACGCCGGTGGAGGTTCTTTCGTCTTTCACTTCGTCGTCGACGGTGATCCGGCAGGTGATGGACTCCCCGTCACCCTGCGCGACGATGTTCGGCGCGGCCGACGGGGCGGTCGTCTGCAACGTCAGCGTCCACGGCAGCGACGCGCCGTCGACGCGGATCGGCTTGGCGTCCAGGTCGAGGTAGTTGATGTCGGCGTAGGTGCCGGTGCCGAAGATCTCGTAGGTGACGACTTTGGGGTCAAACGGTTCAGGGTCGTCGGCGAACACCTTCGGGGTGGTGATGATGCCCTCGGCGCCGAAGAAGGTGCGAATGCGGTGCACGGTGAATCCGGCGACGGCCACCACGAGAACGATCACAAGTGGTATCCACACCTTCTTGGCGAGGCCGATCACACCCATCGCCCCCGACCCATGCCGTCCATATATCGCGCCCCTTGAATACGTATCGTGGTTGCAGTTCGGCCGTGCGTACTTAGCCCGTATAACTTCTCATTTCGGCATAGGTTAGCTCAAGTCACTGTGTTGCTGGTCACTCCGTGGCTGACCTTGCGGTTTGGGTCACTGTGCGGGGATTTCAAACCGTTGAAGGTGTCGTTCGATAAAGGCCTGCGCCTCGGCGTGACCACGGGTGATCCCGAGTCCACGCTCCAATAACAGCACCCGGGCCAGGCTGGTCACGATCATCGACATGACCACCGGCGGGAACGCCTCGGCGTCGACGTCGTGTGCCCGCAACGCCAGCGCCACCGCGTTCTCCTCCGCCTCGCCGAAGCGGTCGGCGTACGCGGCGATCTCGCTGCGGATCTCCTTGCGGTGGTTGGCCAGCGCCATGAACTCCATCCACAGCTGCGCGCCGTTGGCGCTGTTGAGCCGCCACAGCGCGTGCAGGGGACGGTCCTCGATGAGCGCCTGGCGCTGCCTGGCGAGGTTGGCCTCCGCGCCCGCCCGCAGCACCGCCAGGTACAGGTCGTCCATGGTCGGGAAGTAGTAGTGCACCAGCGCGGGCTTGACGCCGGCCTTGGCCGCGACCCGCCGCGACGTGGCCGCGGCGTAGCCGTCGTCGAGCATCACCTGGGCCGTCGCCTCGATCAACGCCTGTCGCGTCGCCGACTCACGCGGAACCCTTGACCCCTGGTTAACAGGGCTGCTAGACATAGCGCCAGCATAAATGTTGGGCGATCGCCCAACAACGAGGGAGCGGGCATGGCGGGTCGGGTAGCTGGCAAGGTCGCGTTCATCACGGGGGCGGCCCGGGGTCAGGGCCGCAGCCATGCGGTGCGGCTGGCCCAAGAAGGCGCCGACATCATCGCGATCGACATCTGCCGCGGGTTCAAGGACTCTCCGGCCCCGGCGGCCAGCCCGCAGGATCTGGCCGAGACGGCGGAACTGGTCAAAAACCTCGATCGCCGCATCGTCACCACCGAGGTCGACGTGCGGGATTTCGATGCGCTGAAGGCGGCGGTCGACAGCGGCGTCGAACAGCTGGGCCGGCTCGACATCATCGTGGCCAACGCCGGAATCGGCACCGTCGGCGTGAAACTGCACAAGATGACCGAGGAGTCCTGGCAGGAGACGTTGGACGTCAACCTGGGCGGCGTCTGGAAAACCGTCAAGGCCGGTGTTCCGCACCTGCTGGCAGGTGGTCGCGGCGGCTCGGTGATCATCACCAGCTCGGTCGGCGGGCTGAAGGCCTATCCGCAGGTGGGCCACTACATCGCGGCCAAGCATGGCGTCGTCGGCTTGATGCGGACCTTCGCCGTCGAATTGGGGCAGCATTCCATCCGGGTCAACACCGTGCATCCGACCCATGTGAACAGCCCGCTGCTGATGAACGAGCCGACCTACCGGTTGTTCCGTCCGGACCTGGAAAACCCCGGGCCCGACGACCTCGCGCCGGTCTGTCAGTCGTTTCATTTCCTGCCGACCCCGTGGGTGCAGACCGAGGACATCAGCAATGCGGTGCTGTTCCTGGCCTCCGACGAAGCCCGCTACATCACCGGTGTCACGCTGCCCGTGGATGCCGGCAGCCTACTGAAGTAGAGGAAGCCATGAGCGTCGCCGGCACCGGCTTTGACACCGACGTCTACTACGACCCCTACGACGTCGACGTCACCGCGAACCCGTATCCGACGTACGCGCGGCTCCGCGCGGAAGCCCCGATCTACTACAACGAGCGCTACGACTTCTGGGCGCTCTCAAGGCATTCCGACGTCGAGACGGCCCTGTCGAACTGGGAGACGTTCTCCAACCAGCGCAGCGACATCCTGGAACTCGTCAAATCCGACTTCGACATGCCCAAGGGTGTGATGATGTTCGAGGATCCGCCGATCCACACGATGCTGCGCGGGTTGATGTCGCGGGTGTTCACCCCGCGCCGCATGGCCGAGATCGAAGACCAGATCCGCCGCTACTGCATCGGCTGCCTTGACCCGCTGGTGGGATCCGAGGGCTTCGACATCATCGCCGAACTGGCCTCGATGATGCCGATGCGGGTCATCGGGATGCTGCTGGGCATTCCTGAGTCCGAACAGGTTTCGGTTCGCGACGCCAACGACGCCAACCTGCGCACGAAGCCCGGTGCGCCGATGAAGGTGGTCAACCCCGACAAGATCGCCGACGGCAGCATCTACACCGACTACGTCGAGTGGCGCTCCAAGAACCCTTCCGACGACCTGATGACCGCGCTGTTGAACGTGGAGTTCACCGACGAGCACGGCGTGACGCGCAAGCTGACCCGCAAAGAGGTGCTGCATTACACGCAGGTGGTGGCGGGCGCGGGAAACGAGACCACCGGACGGCTCATCGGCTGGCTGGCCAAAGTGCTTGCCGAGCACCCGGATCAGCGGCGTGAGGTCGTCGAGGACCGGTCGCTGCTGACCCGCACCGTCGATGAGACGCTGCGCTTCGAGCCGACCGGCCCGCACGTCGCGCGGTACATGGCGCGTGACTTCGAGTGCTACGGCACCACGGTGCCCGCCGGTGCCGCGATGTTGCTGCTGTTCGGCGCAGCCAACCGAGATCCGCGCCGCTATGCCGACCCCGACACGTTCGACATCCACCGGGCCAACATCTCCCACCTCACCTTCGGCAAAGGGCTGCACTATTGCCTGGGGGCGAACCTCGCGAGGCTGGAGGGCCGTGTCGCGCTCGATGAGCTGCTCAACCGGTGGCCGGAATGGGATATCGATTACGGGACTGCGCAACTGGCGCCGACGTCGACGGTGCGCGGCTGGCAACACCTGCGCATCGTGGTGTGACGGGCGGTTTTCGCCGAACGGGACAAACGGGCGGGAAACTGCGGGTGGATATCACCATTTCGTCGATCTCGGGTTTTTGGCGCGGTGCGTTTGGGCAGGATGAGCGTATGAGGAAACGTTTTCGTCGTTCGGCAATCGCGGCCGCCGCGTTCGCCCCGGTGGCCGCGATGTCGGTCATGGCGTCGGCGATCGGGTCGGCCCAGCCGCTCAACTGCCAGAACGGGGAGTGGTGGGACGCGGTGGACAACATCTGCCGACCGCCGGTGGCCACCGCTCCGCTGGCCTGCGCGCCGGGGGAGTACTGGAACCCGGTCAAGAACGTCTGCCGGCCGCTCGGGCAGTATTAGCAGGCGCATTTGGCGCGGGTGCAGTATCGCCGCGCGGCTCCACAAGCTCAGGCAGAACCCCTCGACGCGGCACGAAAGGACACCGGCAGGCGCGTGGGGGAGCGAAACGGCATGCCCACGATCCTGGTGTCCTCGCCGGCGAGCAGCTCGAGGTCGGTCACCCGGTCGAAAAGGCTGTTCAGCATCGACCGCGTCTCCACCCGGGCCAGGTGCAGGCCAAGGCAGCTGTGAATTCCGCCCGCGAACGAGATGTGCGGTTTTCTGGACCGGTGGATGTCGAAAACCTCTGCGTCGGGCCATCGTTTCTCGTCGCGGTTGGCCGACCCCATGCACAGGTTGACCTGCGCGCCCTGCGGGATTCCGACACCGTGCACCTCGACGTCGCGGGTTGTGCTGCGCGGCACCGAAACCAACGGCGTCTCGTAGCGCAGGCCCTCCTCGATCGCGGCCGGGATCAGATCGCGGTCGTTCTGCACCGCGCGCAGTTGATCGGGATGGGTCAACAGCAGGTGGAGCAGGTTGCTCGACGACCGGTAGGTGGTCTCCAGACCGGCGGGCAGCAGCAACCGAAGAAACGAGATGATGGCTTCGTCGGTGAGCCGTTCGCCGTCGATCTCGGCGGCGACGAGATCACCGATGATGTCCTCGGTGATCGCCCGGCGCCGCTGGTCCACCAGGTCCTGGAAATACGCGCCCAACTCCACCGATGCGTTCAGCCCCGCCTCGATGTCCTCGGTGATCGAGATGAGCTCCAGTGACAGTCGCCTGAACAACTCCAGGTCCTGCTGGGGCAGTCCGAGCAGCGCGGCGGTGATACGGGTGGGGAACTCGAACGTCAGCGCCTGCACCAGGTCGGCGCCGCCGTCGTCCTTGATCGCGTCGATCAACTCGTGACAGATCGGATCGATCAGCGCGGGTTCCCAGTATTCCAGAGCGCTCTGCCGAAAAGCCTTGGCGACCAGGCTGCGGTGGTCGTGGTGCTGCTTGCCGTGCATGCTCAGGATGGTCGGGCCGAGCACCAGATCGATCGTGTTCTCGTAGATCTGCGAGGTATACGTGTCGCCGTCGCGAAACGCGGCGAAGACGCTGTCGAAGTCGAACAGCGTCCACTCCTGCGCAGACAGCAACTCCGGAGGCGTCATGGAGGTGTCCATGATCGTGCCCTGCCATACCGGTTCGGTTCTGCGTTTGTGCGCGAAGAACGCGTAGGGATCATGCGCCAAGTCCGGAGCCGTCGGGTTGTCCGAATCGATGCTGATCGTCACGTACGCCTCCCGGGCAGCGCGGTCTTGCGCTCTAACGGTCTATCTTTACTATTTTAGGTAATCTAGGTCAAGGAGACCGAGGGGACGGAATGCAGCGCCTGGCGGTATGCGCGATCGAGGACCTGCCTCCCGGCAGCATGAAGTTGGTGCAGGCAGGCAAGTTCGGTGTCGGTGTGTACAACATCGACGGCTCGCTGTATGCCATCGCGAATTACTGTGCGCACGAAGGGGCCCCGCTGTGCGCCGGGTACGTCGGCGGCGCCAACGAGTTCGATCCCGACGTGCCCGGCCAGGTACGGCAGACACGGGTCGGCCGCATCGCCAGGTGTCCCTGGCACCAATGGGAGTTCGACATCACCACCGGCGTCAACCTCGCCGATCCGGCCAAGCGGGTGCGAACCTACGAGGTCGACGTCGTCGACGGACATGTGTTCCTGACCGCATGAGCACGCCGGTCATCGACGCCAACGTCCAGCCCCATTTCCGCTATAACTCGGAGATCCGCCGCTATCTGCCCCCCGCGCACAAGCTGCGCGCCATCCCCGATGTCGAACAGCAGTGGTACCAGGCCCCTGGTGGGGACTACCGCCAGGAGCTCTACGGCGAGCACTATCCGGGCTCGGACCCCGAGACGGTCGGGCGCCACCTGGCCGACGCCGGTGTCGACGTGGCGGTCCTGAACCCGTTGACACGCGGCAACATCGCCGACTACCTGCTCAACAGCCGCATCTGCGCGGCGGTCAACGACTGGCTGCTGGAGCGCTGGCTGGACGCCGACACCAGCGGCCGGTTTCGCGGCACCATCCGCGTCAACCCCGAGGACGTCAAGGGTGCGGTCGCCGAGATCGACCGGTTGGCCGGCCATCCGAAGATGGTGCAGGTCGGGGTGCCGCTGCAGTCGCGCGAACCCTACGGCAAACCGATGTTCGAACCGATCTGGGAAGCCGCGGCCGCACACGGCCTGCCGGTGGCCGTACACATCAACGGCGGCAACGGAGTTGACCATGCGCCGACGTTCGCCGGGCACGCCCACACCTATCCCGGATACGCCGCGTTCATGCCGCTGAACGGCTTTGTGCACCTGGCGACGCTGATCATCGAGGGGATGTTCGGTCGCCATCGCGGCCTGCGGTTCGTCTTCGCCGACGGCGGCTACGACATCCTCACGCCGCTGATGTGGCGCCTGGACACCTTCTGGATGTCGATGCGGGACCAGACACCGTGGGTCGACCGCTATCCGAGCGCATACCTGCGCGACCACGTCCGGTTCTGCTCGTCGGCGCTGGACGGGCCGACCGACACCGCCCTGACCGAACGGTGGCTGGATTACACCGACAAGTCGGAGCTGCTGATGTACGGATCCAACTACCCGCACTGGTCGACGTCGACACCGGCAGCGGTGACCGCCGGGCTCAACGACGTCCAGCGCGAGAAGGTGTTGTGGCGCAACGCCGCCGAGCTGTACGCCATCACCGCAGACCTGGAAGGGAGCCGGCTGTGACGGACGTCGCGGTCAGCATCGTCGACACCGACGTGCACCCGCTGCCCGTCTCGAGCGAGGTGCTGAAGTCCTATGCCCCCGCACAGTGGAGGGACACCCTGTGGCCGACCGGTCGCGCGACCTCGCCGATACCGCATTTCTACGACACCCCGGACTCCTACAAGACCATGTCGTTGCGGGTCGACGCCGCGCCGCCGGCGGGTGGCGCAGCGGGAAGCGATCCCGACTTCGCCGCCCAGCAACTGCTGATCGACGCCGGGGTGAGCATCGCGCTGCTGGAACCGATGTGCGATGCGCAGCTGCCGCAGGCCGAGCACATCCTCAAGGCCACCCACAACGACTGGCTGGCCGACGTGTGGCTGGGCGAGAACAACTGGCACGGACGGTGGCGCGGCACGATCAGCATCACCGCCCAGGATCCGGTGGCCTCGGCGCGTGAAATCGAACGCTGGGCCGGCCATCCCTACATGGCTGAGGTCTTGATGACCCCCCAGACGCGTGGAATACCGTTCGGCAGCGAGCATTTCGATCCGATCTACGAGGCGGCCGCGCGGCACGGACTTCCGGTGGCCACCCATCTGATGGGTCAGACCCCGTTCGAGCTGATCCCGATCTACCCGGTCGGCAACCCGGCGCACTGGCACGACTTCTTCGCGTCCTGGCCGCTGCTCTACGTCGCGCACCTGATGAGCCTGGTGTTCGACGGGGCATTCGACCGGCATCCCGGGCTGCGGATCGTGTTCGTCGAGGGCGGTTTCACCTGGGCGCTGCCGGTGATGTGGCGGATGGACCGGATCTGGGAGCAGCGCAAGGCCGACTTGCCCTTCGTACGACGCAGACCGTCGGACTATGTGCGCGAGCACGTCCGGTTCACCACCCAGCCGCTCGAAGACGTCAACGTCGCGGTGTACCGGGATTATCTGGAGATGATGGATCTCGGTGACAACCTGATGTTCTCCACGGACTATCCGCACTGGAGCTACGACGCGCCGGACTGGGCCATCAGGCGGTTTCCCGCCGATCAGCGTGAGCGCATCATGCGGGGCAACGCCACCGCGCTCTACGGTCTGCCTGCGACGGTCAAGGCGCTGCCCGGCGCTGCACCTCCAACGGGACCACCGGAGGCCGTGCCGCCGGGCCGCGCGTGACGGCGTGCAATCTGATCTCGGGCAGGTCCACCGACGGGTCCACGGTGTCCAGCCAGGCGACCGCTTCGGCGACGTCGGCAGCGCGGATGGCGTACATCTCGAACGGCACATCCTGCAACATCTCGGTTTCGACCGGGCCGGGCGTGACGACGTGGACGTTGATGCCGTCTCGATCGACTTCCTGTGCCAGCGCCGCGGCGAACGCGTTCATTCCGGCCTTCGAGGCCGAATAGGCGGTCCGGGCCCGCATCGGCTCGTGTGCCGCCGAGGACGAGACGAACACGAAGCGCGAGCCCGCTGCCATCTTCGGCAGCGCGGCCGAGGTCACCACGAAGCAGGAGTCCAGGTTGGCTGCCATGGTGGCGCGCCATTGGGCGAAGGTCTGCTTGCGTGCGTAGGTGCCGCCCAGGACGCCCGAGGCATGCACCACCAGGTCGATGCGCTCGGCCGCGTCGACCGCGGGCGCAAACGTCGCGGGTGCGCACGCGTCGGCAACGACGTAGCGCGCACCCAACTCCTGGGCCGCCGCCCGCAGCGGCTCTTCCCGCCGCGCGGTCAGCAGAACGTCATATCCGGCGGCGACGAGCCTACGGCCACAGGCTTTTCCGATGCCACCGCTGCCGCCGGTGATCAGCGCCGTGCGCATGCCAGACCCCTTCAGCGCTGGCGTTGCGCCAGCGCCTGCGGTGACAGGGCCACGATCCGCTGCTCGGGATCGCCTGCGAGCAAGTAGGTCTGGGTGTCGGCGACGTGACGGGCAGCCAGTTTCCTGGCACGTTCGGCGTCACCGGCCTCGATGGCGTCGACGATCTTGGTGTGCACCCGCAACGCGATGCGCCGCTTGCCCAGCGACGGGTACTCGCCGCGGGCCGCGGTTTCCTCAGCCCACCAGTTCAGGTGCCCGGTCCACAGCGTCTCGAGGCTGCCGACCACCGCGATCATCGTGTGGTTGCCGCAGCCGCGCACGATTTCGTCGTGGAACTGCCCGCCGATCTCGGTGAACCGGGCGCCGTCGTCGATGTGTTCGGCCATGGCCTCGTTGAGTTCCCTGAGCTTGGGGATCAACGTCTTGGCGCGGTCGGGACGGCGCGCGGCAAGCGCAGCGCACATCGGGTCGAGTTCCTGTAAGGCGGTGCCGAGGTCGGCGAGCGGCACATAATCGCTCTGCAGCAACAGGCCCAGCATGTAGGCTGCGCTCGCTTTGGCCGGTGCGTGCACGACGGCGCCGCCGCGGTTGCCGCGGCGCACCGACACCAGGCCCTCGGTTTCCAGTATTCGCAATGCTTCTCGCAGCGACACCAGGCTCACGTTGAACTGTTCGACGAGCAATTCCTGGCGCGGCAGCAGATCACCGTCGGACAACTCGCCCTCGATGATCTGGCGACGGAGTTCGTCGGCGACGATCTCGGCGGTTCTGCGTGCCCCCAGCCGCCGTCGCGCTTCGGGACCGATACCCAGTGTGGTCATGACATCGCAATATTAACAGCGACAGCACCGCCACCCGGGCCGGCTATCCGCCAATAGTTACTAAGATGGCGAAAAACGAGGGAGGTCGTGCGTGTGGGCGACATAGCACCCACCCCGCTCGGTGACCTGCGCGTCGTGGAGATCAGCGACCGGATCGCCGGCGCGTACTGCGGCAAGCTCCTGGTGGACGCCGGCGCCGACGTGGTCAAGGTCGAACCGCCAGAAGGCGATCCGTTCCGCCGGTACACGCTCACCGGCGCCGCCCCACCCGAAGGTGCCGATTCACCGCTGTTCAGCTATCTCAACTCCGGAAAGCAAAGCGTGACAAGCTGTTCCGACGATCTGCTGGCGGGCGCCGATATCGTCGTGCTGACCGCGAACCGCACCGAAGCCGAAGCGCAGAAATTGGACCCACAGCGGCTTGGTGAGATCGCACCAAACTGCGTCGTGGTCACCGTCTCGGACTTCGGCTGGGCCGGCCCGTGGGCGCAGCGCCCCGCCACGGAGTTCACCCTGCAGGCCGCTTCTGGCCTGACGGGGTTTCGCGGTGACCCGGCAGGCCCGCCGATCTCGATCGGCGGTGAGCTGGGGGAGTTCATGGGCGGGGTGTGGGCGGCCTACGGCGCGCTGGCCCTGCACCGGCGGGTGCGCACCGGCGGGCCTGGCGGTCATCTCGACATGTCGATGCTCGAGGCGGTGACCTTGATGCAGAGCGGGGAGTGGTTGCACAGCCAACTGCTGCAGGTGCCGCCGGTGCGGCGCTCGGTCGAGGTCCCGTCGATCGAGCAGGCCAAGGACGGCTACGTCGGGATCAGCATGGTGACCGGCCAGCAGTGGCTGGATTTCGCCGCGATGGTGGAATGTTCGGAGTTCACCGAGGTTCCCGCGCTGCAGTTCCAGATCGGCCGGTGGGACTACCGGGAGTGGATTCGCGAACGCATCGACCCGTGGCTGCGGGCCCGCACCGTCGAGGAGATCGTCGAGCTCGGGCAGCTGTTCCGGCTGCCGCTGGCTCCGCTGGGCAACGGCGCGACGATACCGGCGATGGACCACATGCAGCAGCGCGGCGTGTATGTGGACAACCCCGCGGGTTTCCGGCAACCGCGCCCGCCGTGGCTGATGAGCGAAGCCCGGCCCGCGCCGCTGCGCCGGGCGCCGTCGGTCGGGGACAGCGACGGCGAACGCCCCTGGCAGCCACGAGCGTCGACGTCGACGGCATCCTGCGGTGTGCGGCCGCTGTCCGGCGTGCGGATCGTGGACTTCACCGCGTTCTGGGCCGGGCCGGCGGCCACCCACGCCCTTGCGGCGTTCGGCGCCGACGTGATCAAGATCGAATCGGTGCAGCGCCCCGACGGCATCCGGTACTCGGGTGGCATGCGCAAGGACGTCGACGACTGGTGGGAGTACGGCTGGGTCTTTCACGCGATGAACACCAACAAACGCTCGGTGACGCTGGACCTGCAGTCCCCCGACGGGCTGCGGCTGGTCAAGGAGCTGGTGCGCAAGGCCGACGCGGTGGTGGAGAATTTCTCGCCGCGGGTGATGGACCAGTTCGGCCTGGGCGCCGATGTGCTGCTGGACATCAACCCGCGGCTGGTGCTGATGCGGATGCCCGCGTTCGGGCTGAGCGGACCGTGGCGCGACCGGGTGGGGTTCGCGCCGACGATGGAGCAGATCGCCGGGTTGGCGTGGGTGACCGGGCTTCCCGACGGCCCGCCGATCGCCCCGCGCGGAGCGTGCGATCCGCTCGCCGGGGCGCACGCGGGGTTCGCGCTGCTCGCCGCACTGGAATACGCCGAGCGCACGGGCCGCGGCCAGCTCGTCGAGGTGCCGATGATCGAGACCGTGCTGAACGTAACCGCGGCGCAGACAATGGAATACGAGGTCTTCGGACAGGTCATGGAACGTCGCGGCAACCGTGGGCGTCCCGACTCGGACCAGGACGTCTATCCCTGCGCGGGGCAGGACACCTGGGTGGCGGTCTCCGCCCGCACCGACGCCCAGCGTGCCGCGCTGGCGAGCCTCACCGGCGGCGCGCTGGACCAGTGGCTGGCGTCCCGCGACGCCGAGGCAGCAGTGGAAACACTTGTGCAGCAGGGCATCCCGGCGGCCGTAGTGATCTCACCGTCCCTGGTGGTCGAGAACCCGCAGCTGCTACACCGCGGCTTCTTCGAGAAGCTCGACCATCCCAGCACCGGCGCGGGCTGGTACCCGTGCCCGCCGTTCGCCCGGCCCGACGGCGTCGACGCCTGGCTGTACCGCACGCCGCCGCGGCTCGGCGAGCACAACGCCGAGGTGCTGTCGCAACTGTGCGGTCTCGAGGACGCCGAGCTGGACCGGCTCAGCGCCGACGACGTGATCGGCACCCGCCCCAAAGGCCTCTAAGCCCACACGGTGATCGGCAGCGCGTCGAAGATCGTCATGTTGTTGGCCAGGTGGGGATACGACACGGTCGCTGGCCCCAGGCTGATGTGGTCGGCGCGGCACAGCAACTCGTCGAGAACGGCGCGGATCTCCGCGCGCGCCAGCATCGCGCCCAGGCAGTAGTGCGCCCCACCGCCGCCGAACGTGACGTGCGGGTTGTCGACGCGGCCGATGTCGAACCGGAACGGGTCGTCGAAGATCTCCTCGTCGCGGTTGGCCGAGCGCAGCATCGCCACCACCCGCTGACCCGCCGGGATCGCGACGCCGTCCATCTCCACGTCGACCCGGGTGGTGCGGGTCCAGAACGCCACCGGGCTCGACCAGCGCAGCACCTCCTCGACCGCGGCCGATCGGATCGACTCGTCGGTGCGGTAGCGCTCGATCTGCGCGGGATCGGCGACGAACGCCTGCAGCCCGTAGGCCAGGGCGTTCTTCGTGGTGTCACTGCCGGCGAACGCCAGGACGAAGAAGAAGCTTTCGAGTTCCGTTTCGGGGATGGACAATTGCTCGCCGTGTTCGTCGGTGATCACCGCGGTGGCCAGCGCGCTCCAGATGTCGTCGACGGGATGGCGCCGTTTCTCGGCCGTGAGGTCGACCGCATACGTGAAGACCTCGGTGAACGCCTCCACCTGGTCTTGCGACGGACCCGCCTTCAGGATCCGGTCGAACGTGGCGAAGATCTGCGGTCGGTCCTTTTCGGGGATGCCGATGATGTCGCCGATGACCGCCATCGGCAGGACGTCGGCGACGTCCTCGATCCAGTCGCCGGTGCCCGACTCCAGCAGGCGGTCGACGAGCGCTGCCGCCCGCCGGCGGATACCGTTCTCGAGCTTGCCGATAGCGCGCGGGGTGAAGGCGTGCGACATCACCCTGCGCCGCTTGGTCTGCTCGGGCGGATCCATGTTGATGATGTTGGGAAACGCGCCCGCCGGACCGATTCCCTGGATGAGCGGGCCGTCCACGGCGGTGAACGCGTCGGTGTCGCGGTGGATGCGTAGCGCGTGCCGGTGCTTGGTGGTCACCCAGAAGTCCCGGGTGACCGTTCTGGCGACACCGTCGGTGAGCCGATGATGGAAGACCGGCCGCTCACGGCGCAGCATCGTGAACAGTTCATCGGGAAAACCGTTCTGCCACAACGAAAGATCGGACAAATCGACCGGTTCCGTCGTGGTCACTCGCGGTCCTCCTGGCTCGTCCTTGCTTTAGAATGCCTAAAATAGTAAAAATAGGCAACGGCGGGTGCGTGTGACCTGCGGGATTGCGCTGCGGACGGAGACGAACAGTGACCGACACGGTCCACGACCCCACCCTCGACCCGTCGGAACACGAGTTCGGGTCCGGCGGGATCAGCCTGTCGACGTACCGCTTCCCGACCGGTTGGTTCATCGTCGGGTTCGCCTCGGAGCTGTCCGCCGGACAGGTCAAACGCGCCCACTATTTCGGTGAGGAGCTGGTGATCTTCCGGACCGAATCCGGTCAGGTCAACGTGTTGGACGCCTACTGCCAGCATCTCGGCGCGAACATGGGGGTCGGCGGCACGGTCGAGGGTGAGCGCATCGTCTGCCCGTGGCACGGCTGGCACTGGAACGGCGACGGCAGCAACGCGCTGATCCCGTACAGCAAGATCGGCTGCAAGCAGAACGTGCGGATCCGCAGCTACCACAGCACCGAGTGGTACGGGTTCATCCTGGTCTGGCACGAACGCCACGGCCGCGCGCCGTACTGGCAGCCCCCGGTGCTGCCCGAACTGGAGACCGACGAGTACTACCCGCTGCACCCGCACACCCGGATGGTTAACCGGGTCAAGGTGCACGCGCAGATGATCATCGAGAACGCCGCCGACCCGTATCACGTGCAGTATGTGCACAAGGCCGCCAACCCGGCCAACACCGCGTCCTTCGAGCTGTCCGGTTATCACCTGCACGCGACGGTGAACGCGAATTTCGGTGGGGGACGGGCCAAGACGTGGCTCACCCCCAACGGCCCCGTCGACGCCAAGATCATCTACGACAACTACTCGCTGGGTCTGGGCGTCGTGCGGTTCCCCTCCGAGCTGGTGGCCACCGTGCAGGTGACCGGTCAGACCCCGGTGGACGAGGACTACACCGACTACTTCTACACCCAGGCCTCGGTCCGCGAACCCGGCGATACCGGCGACAAGCCGACGGGCGGCGCCGCGAAATTCCTGCAGCTGCAGCAGGAGGTCATCAAACAGGACTTCTTCACCTGGGAGAACATGAAGTACCTGGAGAAGCCCAACCTCGCCCCCGAGGAGGCCCGCGACTACGCCGCCCTGCGGCGCTGGGCCCACCGGTTCTATCCGGGCCCCGAGCCGTCCGCCATCGATTTCGGCTACACCGCCGACGGCCAACCCGATCCGGCGGCAGCACAAGCGTGACATCCGCCGGGCGCCGGATGCCGCCGATCGAGCCGGCGGCCTTCGGTGTCGACCAGTTCACCGTCGGCGCCGTGCTGGACCGGCGGGCCGAACAATTCGGCGACCAGGTGATGATGTCGATCGGCGGGGCACCGGTGACGTTCGCCGAGATGCGTGAAAGGTCCTGCGCGGCAGCCAACCTGCTCCTCGAGCGGGGACTGGGGCCGGGAGACACCCTCGCGCTGTTCACCGGCACCTGCCCGGAGTGGGTGTACTTCTGGCTGGGGGCGGCCCGTGCCGGGCTAATCACCGCGGCCGTCAACGCCGCCAGCAAGGGCGACTTCCTGGCCCACGCGCTCACGTTGTCGCGGGCCAAAGCGGTGCTCACCGACGGCGAGCGGGCACCGCGGCTCGCCGAGGTCGCCGGTCGCGTCGACACGCTCAGCACCACCCTGGTGCTGGATGATTCGCTTTCACAGCGACTCGCCGTGGCGCCCGCTGATACGGGACCGTCGGCACCGGTCGCGGCCGGTGACGTCGGCGCGCTGTTCTTCACCTCGGGAACCACCGGTGCCTCCAAAGCCGTCGCCACCACGTGGCACTACCTGTTCAGCGCGGCCGCGACCGTCGCATCGGCGTGGGAGTTCGCGGCGGGGGAAGTGATCTGGACGGCGATGCCGCTGTTTCACCTCAGCGCGGCGCCCACCGTGCTGGCGCCGATGTTGGTCGGCGGGACCAGCGTGCTCGCCGACGGCTTTCACCCCACCACGGTGTGGGACGAGATAAGGTCCTGCGGCGCAGTGGGTTTCGCCGGTGCGGGCGCGATGGTGTCGATGTTGTGGAACCTGCCGCCCGACCCTCGTGACGCTGAGACCGGGCTGCGGTTCATCTCGGCCGCGCCCATCTCGGCGGAAATTTACCGGGCCGTCGAACGGCGTTACCGCTGCCGCGTGGTGACGATGTACGGTCTGACCGAGGCGTTCCCTCTTGCCTACAAGTCGGTTTCAGACGAAGGTGTGCCGGGTACGTCTGGTTCCGTCAACCCGGCGTTCGACGTGCGCATCGTCGGCCCCGACGGGTTCGAGGTGCGCGACGGGGACGTCGGGGAGATCACCTGCCGGGCGCGGGCAGCGCATGCAATGAGCGAGGGGTATGTGTCGCCCGCGTCCGGCGGGCTGCACGTCGAACCGCACCCCGAGTGGTTTCCCACCGGCGACCTGGGTTGTCTTGACGGCGACGGAAACCTCACCTACCTCGACCGCGTCAAGGACTCGCTGCGTCGGCGCGGGGAGAACGTCTCGTCGGTCGAGGTCGAGCAGACCGTGATGCGCCATCCCGCGATCTTCGAGGCGGCCGCGGTCGCGATCCCCAGCGAGCTCGGCGAAGACGACATCCTGGTGGCGGTCACCATGCGGGCGGGCGCGTCACTGGATTTCCGCGATCTGCTGGACTTCTGTGCGGCGCGGATGCCGTATTTCTGCGTGCCCCGCTACGTCGAAGTGCTCGACGAGATTCCGAAGAACGTCATCGGCCGGGTGCGCAAAGACCTTCTGCGCAGCCGGGGGCTGGGCGCCGGCGCGTGGGACCGGGACGCGCACGGTTATGTGTTGAGTCGTTAGAAGGAGAACCATGACGTTGACCTACCAGCAGCAGTACGTGCTCGACGGGCTGGCCGGGCGGGCGGCGATCCTCGATCTGGATGCCCGACACAACCGGTTGTACTCCGCGGGTGATCTGGCCGGGTGGATCGCGACCTTCCGGCATGCGGGGGCGACGTATTCGCGTGGGGGAGAGGCGTTCACCGATCTGCGCGCCGCGTTCGACGGTGGCGCCGGGCGACGGCTGGTGACCGTCGACCACGAGATCACGGTGGACGGCGTGGAGGCGACCCAGCAGTGCGTCGCGCTGTGGTACGGCGCCGACACGCTGGTGGCCACCGGGACCTTCACCGACCGGCTCAGCTACGAGAGGGGTGGCTGGTACTTCACGTCGCGCCAGCTGGAGTGGGACCGCGCACCGCGCGAGAACGCGCTTTCGGTGTGAGCCCGTTGTGAGTCAGGGCATCCGGTACGCGTTCGCGTTCGGCACCTATGCCGACGCGCTTCGCATGGTCGGCACGAAGACACCGCCCAGGTATGCGGGTACCGCGGTGAGCGGTGCGCGAATTCAGCATTTCGCGGCCATGGTGCGCGACCCCAACCCGTCCTACTGGGACCCCGGTTTCGCCAGCGAGGTGTGGGGCGGTCTGCTCGCGCCCCCGGCGATGCTGATGGGGTGGCTGATCCCACCGCCGTGGTCACCGACCGAGCAGCCACCGACACCGTCGATCGCGATCCTGGTCCCGCTTCCGGGCACCACGTTCA
Source organism: Mycolicibacterium holsaticum DSM 44478 = JCM 12374 (assembly GCF_019645835.1). Lineage (NCBI taxonomy): Bacteria > Bacillati > Actinomycetota > Actinomycetes > Mycobacteriales > Mycobacteriaceae > Mycobacterium > Mycolicibacterium holsaticum. The sequence goes on along the minus strand of NZ_CP080998.1, from coordinate 2,696,687 downwards.
TCAACGCCTCCAACGACGTCGAGTACCTCAGCCCCATCGTCGAAGGGGATCGGCTGCACGTGGTCGAGCAGGTGGTGTCGGTGTCGCCGGAGAAGCAGACCCGGCTGGGCACCGGGCATTTCGTCGAGACGCGGGACGAGTTTCACCGCGGCGACGGAACGTTGGTGGCCGTCAACTGCAACACGTTGTTCCGGTTCACCCCCGCGGCGCGGCCATGACCACCTACTCCCCGATGGCGTGGGACGACGTCGTGGTCCCGACCGAACTGGCCGAGGTCGTCGACCGGGTCGACTACCAGCGGGTGGTGATGAACCCGGGTGCGACGTGGGACTACTTTCCCGCCCACTACGACCCGGAATATGCGCGGCGCCAAGGCCACCCGACGATTTTCGTCAACACCATGCACATCGCCGGGTTCGTCGACCGCATCGCGACCGACTGGGCCGGACCGTACAGCAGGGTGGTGCGCCGCAAGGTCAAGCTGCTCGGCTCGATCTACGCCGGCGACACGATGGTGGGCCGGGGCCGCGCCGTCGCCAAACGGCAGGATGACTCGGGGACGGTGCCGCGGCTGCTGGTGGACCTCGTCATCACGGTGTGCAATCAGCACGACGAACTGTGTTGCCCCGCCGAGGTCACGCTGCAGCTCTCAGGTTAGGTCCGGCAATTTCTGGGCGCTGACCGTCGTCTGCAACTCCACGTATTCCGCCAGGCCCTCGGCGCCGAACTCGCGGCCGACGCCGGACTGCTTGAACCCGCCGAACGGGGCGGTGGTGTCCAGGGTGTACATGTTGATGCCGTAGGTGCCGGTGCGGATCTGCTCGGCGATCTGCAGGCCGTGCGCGACGTCGGACGTCCACACCGAACCGGCCAGCCCGTAGTCGCTGTCGTTGGCGATCCGCACGGCGTCGTGCTCGTCGGTGTAGGTGAGCACGGTCAGCACCGGTCCGAAGATCTCTTCGCGGGCGATCCGCATGTCGTTGGTGGCCTCAGCGAACAACGTGGGCTGTACATACCAGCCGCGTTCGTGCGGTTTGTCGGTGCCGCCCAGCACCATTCGGGCGCCCTCGTCGATCCCGGCCCGGATATAGCCCTGCACACGTTGCTGCTGGCGTTGGGCGACAAGCGGTCCGATGTCGGTGCTCTCGTCGGCGGGGTCACCGACCTGCAGGCCCGACATCATCTCGCTGAGGGCGTCGACGACCTCGTCGTGGCGGCGTTCGCTGACCAGGATCCTGGTCTGTGCCACACAGGCCTGCCCGTTGTTCAGCAGGCTGGCGGTCTTGAGGTGTTTGACGGTGTGTGCGATGTCGGCGTCGTCGAGGATGATCGCGGCTGACTTGCCGCCCAGTTCCAGGCTGACCCGTTTGAGCTGTGCGCCGCACAGCGCCGCGATGTGGCGACCGGTCGCAGAGGACCCGGTGAACGAAATCTTGTCCACCCCGGGATGGCGCACCAGTGCCTCACCGGTCTCGCGCCCACCGGGCACGATCGAGACCACCCCTTCGGGCAGGTCGACCTCCTCGAGCATCTCGGCCAGCCACATCGCGTCCAGAGGCGTTTCGGGCGCGGGCTTGAGCACGACGGTGCAACCGGCGATCAGCGCCGGGATCATCTTCGGCATGATCAGGAACTGCGGCACGTTCCAGGGCACGATGGCCCCGACGACGCCGACCGGCGCCCGCCGGATGTGCACGTCGCCGAACAGGCCCGGCCGGCGTTCGGTCCACGGGAATTCCCGCGCGGTGGCCAGGCCCAGGTGCATCTGCGCGACGGCCCCGGTCGCCTGCCCGAGCCTGCTGAAGCTGCGCGGCGAGCCCATCTCCGCGGTGATCAGGTCGGCCATCTCGTCGGTCTGTGCGCTGTACAGCGCGGCGAGCTTGTCGATCTTGGCCATCCGGTCGGCGACGCTCATCCGTGGCCACGGCCCGTCGTCGAACGCCGTTCTGGCGCAACGGACCGCTCGGTCGACGTCTTCGGGCCCGGCGTGGGGCGTCTGGCCGATCTGCTCCTCGGTGTGGGGGGAGATCACCGAGATCCGCTGTGCGGTAGCAGGTTTGTGCCACCGGCCGCCGATGAAAAGTCGATCGTAGTCAAGCGGTCTCATGAGGGACCTCCTCGTCGCCATGATGCGCCCCCGGCTATTGCTGCAAAGATAACAAAGATGGGGTGGCGGCCACGGGGCGCTAGCGTGAAGACATGACGGATCTGCTGGCGGAGTTCTCCGACCGCGCGTACCGGTACCTCAGCGGCCTGCAGGACCGGTCGGTGCCACCGAGCGCCGTGCTGGTCTCGTTCGGCGACGACGAGACGACCCGGCGCGTCATCGCCGCGGTCCAGGCCGACGGCCTGGCCACGGTACTGCGGACCGCCTCCGGTGCCTGAACACGCACAACGGGTGCTCACCGAGGAGGTGCCCGCACCCGCCGAGCAGGTGCGGGCGTTCTACGCCGACCTGGACAACATCAAGACCGTGCACCCGCTCGTCGTCGCCGTACGCACGATCTCCCGCCGCGACCACACCCGCACCTATCGCGTCACCGACCGGATCCGGCTGGGCCCCGTGACGTTGCGGACGACCTACTGGGCGCAGCTGACCGTCACCGACAGCGGCGACATCACCTCGGAAGCGCGGCAGTTTCCCGGCGTGCGGCTGCGCACGGTCGTGACGTTCGAGCCGGTGCGCGCGGGAACCCGTGTCACAGAACGCATTACGATCCAGGCGCCGCGTCCGCTGTTCGCGTTCACCGCGCGGCAGGCGATCACCGCGCACCGGGCGATGCTGGCCGGAATCCGGCGACACTTCGCGGGTTAGACCACGACAGTCAGGCCTCGGGCGTTTCGGCCGCGTCGAGCACGCTGACCGCGATGCCATACGGCAGGAACCGCACCCTGCGGCCGGGGTCGGTGTTGTTCTTGTTCGCCCGAAGCGCATCGAGCTCGCTCGGATACACCTGCTCGATGTGGGCGCTGCCGTCCTCGGCGACGGTGTAGATGGCCCACACGCCGTCACCGGTCTCCCCGGCGGTCTCCGGCTCACGCTTGGGGCGGGTCTGCCTGGCGAACTCGTCGATCAGGTTCGCCCACCCCGCGCGTTCGCCGGAGGTGCTGAAGAACCTGCCGACCCCGTCGAGCGCGTCGCGCAGCCCTTCACCCGCTTCGCGGACGACCCGGTCGAACTCCTCGGGGTCGATCCCGAACGGCCCGTTGCTGGTCATGGCGGTTCCTCCTCCGAGCCGTGCCTTCGATGCACGGCGGTAAATCCAGTGTGCCCGCCGGTGGCGAAGTAGTCGACTGCGGCCGACGAGGGTGGTAGGACACCTTATGGCCATCTCACGGGCGGACGTGCTGGTCGCCGTCGAGCGATCTCCTGCGGCGTTCGGTGTGCACGACCGCGACGCATGGATCGACGCGTTCACCTTCGACGGGCGCGTCGAGGATCCGGTCGGTTCCCATCCGCATCGCGGCCGCACCGCGATCGCGAGCTTCTACGACACGTTCATCGGCCCGCGCGACATCACGTTTCACCGCGACGTCGACATCGTGGTCGGCGCCACCGTGATCCGGGATCTGGAACTCGAGGTGGGCATGGGGGCCGGGCTGACCATGCGGATACCGGCCTACCTGCGCTACGACGTGGCCGATCACCAGGGTGAGCTGAAAATCGCTGCGCTGTACGCATTCTGGGAACTTCCCGCGATGGTCGCACAGTTCCTGCGCGGCGGCCTCAAATCGGTTCCCCCGGGTCTGCGCCTCTCCAAGGGGCTGCTGCTCAACCAGGGTCTGATCGGCACGCTCGGTTTCCTCAGCGGCTTTCGCGGCCCCGGGCCGCAGGGCAAGCGCCGGTTCGGCGAGTTCCTCGCCGATGCGCGCGCGGGCGACGAGGTCGCCGTGCGCCGGTGGCTGGGCAAGGGCACCCGCATCACCCGCGGCGACGACGAGCCGATGGGCAGCGCCGAACTGCTGTCGCGCCTGGCCGGCGCCCAGCAGCGCAAGGTGATCGCGGCCGGCTACAGCCTGGCCGTCGGCGTCGACTGCGACGGGCGACGCGATGTGCTGATGGCCGAGGTGGCGACGGGGTCGTTCGCGATCAACCGGATCCGCTACTTCTCCGACGCCGTTTGAGCATGCCGAGGGCGGGTAGAAACCTGCGTATGGTCCGGCGTGACGACGATGAGACGGAAGACGACGTTGACGACGACGAGCACGTCACGGAATCGCGTGCCGGTAAATCCGGCGGTGAGGACGGCACGTACGTCGGCCGAACGGCATCCGATGACGCCCTGGATGTAGGGGAGACCGGCGCTGAGGCGCGCGGCCAGAGCCAAGACCGCTAGCTGCGGGCTTGTCTCGATTCGGTCGCGCCATGCCCGGTGGCGGGCGCGGACGTGAGACGGTAACACCACGATGCACGTCGATGACGAAATTACCTACGAAGAGTTCGGTCGCCAGTTCTTCGAGATCGCGGTGACCGAGGATCGCGTTGGCGGGGCCATCGCCGCTATCGCAGGCGACGAGTTCCAGATCGGCCCGATCGCCCAGGGTCCGGGCAGGATCGCCAAGGTCACCGCCAAGGTCAGGGTGCAAGAACCCCGGCTGACCCGGCACGTGGGCGACATGATCACCTTCGCCATCCGGATTCCGCTGGAGATCGACATGGTGGTCGATCTGCGCATCGACAAACCGCAGTTCATGGTGTTTGGCGAGATCAACCTGCGGGCGACCGCCCGGGCGGCCGCGCCGCTGCTGCTGATCCTGGACGTCGAAAAGCCGCGGTCGTCCGACATCGCGATCCACGTCACGTCCAAGTCGCTGCGCGGTGAGGTGCTGCGGGTGCTGGCCGGTATCGACGCCGAGATCAGGCGGTTCATCGCCGCGCACGTCGCGGGCGAGATCGACAGCCCGGCGTCGCAGAAAGCCAAGATCATCGACGTGTCGCAGAGCATCGACGCCGGGTGGACCGGGGTCTGAGCAGACCTCAGTACGGCGTAGGATTCGCGCGTGCTCCGCAAACCCGCCGTGGCCGCTGTGCTGGCCGCTGGATTTCTCGCCGCGTCGGCCGTCGTGCCGGCACCTGCCCAGGCCGATCCCGTCGACGACGCGTTCCTGCACGCGGTGAGCGAGGCCGGGGTCCTGATGGGCGATCCGGGTCGCGCCGTGGCCGTCGGCCAGCAGGTCTGCCCGATGCTGTCCGAACCGGGACAGAACGCCGCGAACGTGGCCGCGCGGGTCGCCGATGCCGCGGGCATGCCGCTGGGCCCGGCCACCATGTTCACCGGCATCGCGATCTCGATGTTCTGCCCGGCGATGGTGGCCTCCATCGGCGCGGGCAACTCACCGATACCGTTGCCGTTCCTGGGGTTCTAAGCGCTGACCGCCTGCAGGCGCGGCCGTTTCGGCTGGCATCCGTCACCGGTCGAGCGACCACGCATGTGTCGCCACAGCCACGGCATCAGCATGTTCTGCGTCCACTGCAGTTGCGCTTGGGTACGCGACCGCGCCGACGGCCGGGGTGCGTCCGCGTCGGGGTGCGCCCAGCCGTGGTCGCTGCCCGGCAGCGCAAGCGCTTCTTCGGCGGCAGCGGCGAAAAGCATGTGGCCCTTGGCTGATCCGTGCACGCGGTCGGCGCTCCAGGTGTCCGGGTGGGTCATCGACGGCGCGCGGTAGAGATCCACGAGGCGAAATGCGTACCGATCGGCGGCGGACCGGATCTCGTGGTTGATCCGCTCGACCCGCGCGGCCAACACCCTGCCGATCGGGAGGATGCGGGCCAGGTCGGGAAACGTCGTGGTGACCACCGTGGCGCCTGAACAGGCCAACCGGTCGTACAGGACCCGCAGCTCGGCGATGGCCTGGCCGAAATTGCGTCCCGGCCTGGTCACGTCGTTCATCCCGATGCAGACGGTGATCAAGTCCGGCGCCAGGTCCAGCGCCGTAGGCAGCTGATCGTCGAGGAGATCGCTGATCCGTTTACCGCGCACGGCCAGGTTGGCGTATACCAAGCCGGGGTAATGGCTGTCGACGGCCCTGGCGAGCCGGTCGGCGAAACCGACCAGAGCGCCGGAATCGTCGACGTCCCAAAGCCCTTCGGTCTGGCTGTCACCGATCGCGACGTATCGGGTGTATGCCACCTTGGCACTCTAACGGCGCAGGGCGGCTTCTACCTGCGTGTCACCCGAGGTGGCCGCGAGCTCGCGGTGGCGCTCGGTGACGGTGGCCCCCGCGCAGACCAGGGTGCCGATGACCTCGACGGCGTCGCGCGCGCGCCATCCCGCGTCGTGCGCGCCCCCGGCCAACGACGACATCACGGCGTCCAGGCCGCGGCCGGGTTCGGCGCCCAGCTCGATCAGCGCCGTGACCGTGGCGGGCAGCATTTGCCGCGCGGCGTTTTCGATGGGTTGCGTGCCGGCCGGTGTGGGCGTGCTGACTGAGGCGCCTGCGCGCGCCAACGCCCGCACGGCCTCGGCGTTCACCTGGTCACCGGCGTCGGCGATGACGTGCATCGGGGTCGCCCCCTCGGAATCGACCAGCGCCGGGTCCACCCCCTGGGCCAGGGCGTGGTTCAGCGCCACGGTGCGGCCCACGCGCACAATCTCATGCAGGATCGTCGTGTAGCGCTCGCCGCGGGCCGAGAGTTCGATGCGCCGCCCGGCGTCGGCCCCGGCGTCGATGAGGGCCACCACGATGCCCGCCGACAGCGACCGCACCCCGTACCAGAGCGGCGATGCGCCGCAGGGATCGACCGGGTCGGGGTCGAAACCCATCGCCAGCAACTCGATCACCGAAGAGTCCCCGCGGTGGGCGCGCTCGAAAAGGTCGAGGATGTCGGCGGGCAGCGGCTCGGTCCAGGCGGGACGGTCGGCGCCCAGCGCGTCGAGCACCCGGGTCATCGCGTCGCGCTTCTCGTACAGGTCGAACCACGGCCACGGCCCGGCACCCTTGGCCAGAAAGTCGGCGACCGAAATACGTGACCGCGCGATCGTGCCCGGCCAGGTGTCGTTGCACTGCGCCGTGAACACCAGGTCGACGTCGTCGTGCGAGACGACGACGCGCACATGCCCGTCCAGATACGACGCCAGTTCTTTCACAGCATGTGGATTGTGCCCAAATGACAAAAGGGGCACCCGAGCGGGTGCCCCCTTCGTGGGGTTGGCGAACCAGGCAACGTCACCTGACGTCGACGTAGACGGTCCTGTCTTGCACGGTGGTGAAGTTCTTGCTGCTTCCCACGATCGGCGTGCCTGCGTCAATGCGCGAGAACGTCGTGCCCGGGCGGATCGAGATCACCTCGGCCTGATCCAGTGGAGCGTTGCCGAAGCGGTTGACGATCACGGTGTAGCCCTCCGACGTCAGCCGCGCGATGGTGTCCTGGGCGTTGGTGTCACCGGTAGGTGCGGCGGCTACCGGTGCGGCCAGCCCGATGAGGGCGGCGCCAAGTCCGGCGACGACGGCACTGCCTACGGTTGCGAACCCGAATTTTTTCATCTTCGTGCCTGCCTTCCTTTTGGAGTTGTCGAGCCGTCAAGCGAATTACGCGGAATAAAGCGGTTATTTGCTTTCAAACCGTTCGCGCCGGCTCATTGACAAGAACCAGCAGGTGAGCGGTTTAATTCCATGGCAGGAAATGGTCGACCGGTGGCAGAAATTTATGCACACACAAGTCAGTCGACTTAACCGAGAAATAGCTAAATCGAGCGACCGAGACTGGTGAGGTGCACCGGCCCCCGACGCCGATGGGAAGCGACGGCGGCGCATCCCGGGCAACGACCGTAAAGTGGAGCGCAATGACTTCCGTGGTAATCGTCGGCAGTGGCTTCACCGGCTTCGAATGCGCACGTAGCCTGGCCAAAAAAGTGCGCAAGCACGCCGCCGACGGGGCGGCCGGTTCACCGGTCGAAATCTCGATCATCTCGCCGGTCGACTACATGCTGTACACCCCGCTGCTTCCCGACGTGGCCGGCGGCGTGGTCGACGCCCGCTTCGTCGCGATCCCGCTGGCCAACACGCTGCGCGACGTTCAGGCCATCCGCGGCAGGGTCGACAGCGTGGACTTCGGGGAACGCACCGTGACGTTCACCGACCCCGAGGAACGCTCCCGCATGCTGTCCTGGGACCGGCTGGTGCTCACGCCCGGTTCGGTGACCCGGCTGTTCGACGTGCCGGGGCTGGCCGAGCACGCCCGCGGGCTCAAGTCCACCGCCGAGGCGCTGTACCTGCGCGATCACGTGCTCGAACAGTTGGAGCTCGCCGAGGTCGACGACGATCCCGGCCGCGCCGAAGCCAGGCGCACCATCGTGGTCGTCGGCGCGTCGTACTCCGGAACCGAACTCGCCGCGCAGCTGCGCGCCCTCGCCGACTCGGCGGCCAAGCAGTTCGGCTTCGATCCCGCCGCCGTGAAGTTCGTGCTGCTGGATCTGGCCGAGCAGGTGATGCCGGAGGTCGGCGAGAAGCTGGGCACGGCGGCCATGAAGGTGCTCAAATCGCGCGGCATCGACGTCCGGCTGGGCGTCACGCTCAAGGAAGTGCACGCCGAACACGTTGTGCTCAGCGACCATTCGCTGGTTCGCACCCACACGGTGGCGTGGGTGACCGGTGTCACCGGCGCGCCGCTGATCGAGAAGTTGGGGCTGCCGACCGAGAAGGGCCGGTTGAAGGTCACCACCGAGTTGCAGGTGCCCGGGCATCCCGACGTGTTCGCCGCCGGTGACGCCGCCGCCGTGCCCGACGTGACCCAGCCCGGCAAGATCACCCCGCCGACCGCGCAGCACGCCACCCGGCAGGGAAAGTTGTTGGGCCGCAACGTGGCCGCCAGCCTCGGGTACGGCAAACCGAAGAAGTACAAGCACCGCAACATGGGCCTGGTCGTCGACCTCGGACCCAAATACGCCGTCGCCAACCCGCTCAACGTGTCGCTGTCCGGGTTTCCCGCCAAGGCCGTGGCGCGGATCTATCACCTCTACGCGATCCCGCGGTTCGTGAACCGGTGGGCGGTGGCGCTGGCGTATCTGACCGATGCGTTCTTCGACCGCTCGGTGGTCTCGATGGGGCTGGCCACGCAGGAGGATGCCCGGTTCTCCACCAGCGAGGGCATCCCCACACCCAAGGCGCACTGATTCAACCGCCGGCGAAGCGGGAACGCTACCGGCATGGCTACATATCGCGTGTTGAACCCGCATGGTGATGTCGTCGACACCAAGGACATCGAGAGCGCCGACGACGCGCACGCCTGGTTCGTCGACCAGAAGGCCGATCCGGAACTCGGCTGGCGCATGGAGGTCCGAAGCGACGACGGCCAGTGGGCGTTCTTCGACAGCAGCGAAGGCGACCGCAAGTACTGAGTCGGGCCGCGCCGTCGGCGTAGGCTACCGGCGATGCCCAAGCTCAGCGCAGGTCTGCTGCTGTACCGCAGCGTCGACGGCACGGTGGAGGTGCTCATCGGGCATCCCGGTGGGCCGTTCTGGACCCGCAAGGACGACGGCGCATGGTCGATTCCCAAGGGGGAGTACGCCGAAGGCGAAGATCCGTGGACGGTGGCCCGACGTGAGTTCGAAGAGGAACTGGGCAAGCCGCCGCCGGTCGGGCCCCGCATCGAGTTCGCACCGCTCAAACAGCCCAGCGGCAAGGTGATCACCGCGTTCGCGGTGCGCGGCGACCTCGATCTGGCGGGCACCGAGTCCAACACCTTCGAGCTGGAGTGGCCGAAGGGTTCGGGCAAGGTCAGGGAGTTTCCCGAAATCGACCGGGTGGAATGGTTTTCCGTGGCACAGGCTCGGTCCAAGCTGCTGAAGGGTCAGCGTCCGTTGCTCGACCAGCTGCTCGCGGCGGTCGAAGACGACGAGTCGGGCGGGTCTCGATCGCGTTGATGGTCAGCGCGCGGCCGTGGATGCGCCAGCCGCCGCGCGTGCGCATGTACTCGTCGTCGTAGCGCAGATGCCAGACCAGGTCGGTGATGCGGCCGTCGGCCACCGTCCAGTGGTGGGCGATGCAGGTGATGCGGCCCAGCGCGTAGCCGGGCTCGTCGCCCGCGGCGTACACCTCGCCGACGATCGCGTGTTCGGTGCGGGTCACCGCGCCCAGCGCGGCCATTGCCGAGCGCACACCGTCGCGGCCGTGCTCGCGGCGCACCGGCTCCAACGACCGCGGCGGGTCAGGCAGCCGCATTTCGGCTGCCTCGGTGAACAACTCGACCACATCGTCGAACCGGCGGTCGTCGACGGCCGACGCGTACAGGTGCACCAGGTCGGCCAGCGCCAGCCGGTCGGCGACCTCGAGGGTCATGGTGTGAGCCCGAGCCGCTGCGCGCACGCCGACAACACGTCGCGGGCTTCGTCGATGTCGGTGATCGGCGGCATCGCCAGCACGACACGATCGGCGCCTGCCGCGGCGAGCCGGTCCGCCCGGTCACCGTCGATCTTCGTGACGCTGTGCCCCAGGGAGAGTTCGAGCGCGTCCGGATCGCGCCCGTGCTGTTGTGCGCTGGCCCGCATGATGTCGACCAACTTGCCGAGGTCGGCTCCGCCGACACCGAGGGGCTGAAAGCCCTCACCGAGCCTGCCGGCCCGCCGCGCCGCGGCCGCGCTGTGCCCGCCGACGGTAATTGGCACCGGGGCAGCCGGTTTCGGATAGCACATCGCGTGGTCGAAATCGAAGAACTCACCGTGGAAGCTGACGCCGTCCGGGTTGTCCTGCCACAGCAGCCGCATCACCTCGAGCTGTTCGTCGGCGCGCCGGCCCCGGCTGGCGAAATCGGTTCCGCAGGCTTCGATTTCCTCTTTGAGCCAGCCCACGCCGACGCACAGCCGCACCCGGCCGCCCGACAGCGCGTCGAGCGTGGCGACCCGCTTGGCCAGCACCACCGGGTGGTGGTTGGGCAGCACCAGCACCCCGGTGGCCAGGCCCAGCCGTTGTGTGCGCCCGGCCAGGAACGCCAGCAGGTCGAGCGGGTCGGGAACCACGCAGTCGGCGGGCAGTTCGACACGCCCGGACGGGTCATAGGGGTACACGCTGGTGTACTGCGCCATCAGCACGGTGTGTTCGACGACGACGATCGACTCGAAGCCGCAAGCCTCCAGGTGCTCGGCGAACGCGGACATGTACACCGGGTCTGCGGTGACGCCGGCGACGACAGGTGCGACGACGGCAAACCTCATGGCAGCGGCGGCAATCCGTTGCCAGCGCGGATGTCACGGCGGCACTCGCGGCGGGTCTGGCCGGTCTGCTCCATGCACACCCGCACCGGCGACTCTTCTGCGAAGGGCAGCGGCGCGTCGGTGGCCGCGGTGGTGACCGTCGGGCTGGGGATCTCGCCCTCGGTGAGCGACCAGATCGACGCGCCGGTGCCCTGCAGCGTCGAGCAGTACGCGGTCGAGCCGTCCTCGGTGGTGCCGGTGGTCCCGACGGGGGAGCAGTCGGCGCCGATCACCACGGCGGCCGGCGCGGCAGCAACCGTCGTGGCCGGCGCCGGTGCGGCGCTCGTCGTGGCGGGCGGCGGCTGTGCCGGGGCCGGCAGCGACCGCGGCGCGGCGGTGGTGGTCGACGTCGTCGTGGCCGGCGCCTCGGCGGCCCGCTCGTCGCGGGCCTGGCGGAACTCGGTGAGCGCGAACACCACCGCGACGACCAACAGCACGGCCAGCACCGCGGGCACGAGCACCCCGGCCCGCAGCGTCGAACGTTTCGGTGGCCGCGCGACGGGCGACAGGCGGGTGCGGTCGTCGTCGCCTGCCGCGCCTTCAAGGCGGTGGCTGAGCGCCCGGGCGAAGTCGGCGCACCGCTCGAAGCGGCCGTTCGGGTTCTTGGCCAGCGCCTTGGCGAAGACAGGGTCAAGCTCTGCCAGTTCGGGGCGGCGCACGCCGATGGCAGGTGGTGACGCCGACAGGTGCTGGCTGATCACCACTGCGGGGTTCGAGTGGGAAAACGGCGGCGAACCGGTCAGCAGGTGAAACGCGGTGGCGGCCAACGCATACTGGTCGGAGCGGCCGTCGAGCCGCTCGCCCATCAGCTGTTCGGGCGCCGCGTAGGACACCGTGCCCACGGTCATGTTGGTCGCGGTCAACCCGCTGACATCGTTCACCCACCGCGCGATTCCGAAGTCGGCCAACATAATTCGCTCGTCACCGGACTCCGGATGGGCGAGCAGGATGTTGGCGGGTTTGACGTCGCGGTGCAGCAGTCCGCGCTGGTGGGCGTAGTCCAGCGCATCGGCGACCGCGCTGACGATCGCGACGACCTCGGAGCTGGGCATGCCGTGCGGGTATTGCTGCCGCAACAACTGCGCGGCGTCGGTGCCCTCGACGTAGTCCATCGAGATCCAGATCTGCCCCTCGAAGTCACCGCGGTCGTGCACGCCGACGATGTGCGGGTGCCACAGCGTGGCCGCAATATCGGCTTCGCGGTGAAATCGCTCGCGGTACTCCCTGTCGGTGGACACGCTGGCGGGCAGCACCTTGAGCGCGTCGCGGCGCGGCAGGCGCGGGTGCTGCGCGAGGTACACCTCGCCCATGCCACCGGAGCCGAGCAACCGCACGATGGTGTATCCGGCGAACGTCGCACCATCAGCCAACGGCATGGCCGAAATATTAGGGGACGCGGCTACAGGTCGAGCGTCAGATGCGCACCCTCGGTGCCGCGCGAGACGCAGATCAGCATCATGCCGCCGTCGCGTTCGGGGTCGGTGAGCAGCGTGTCGCGGTGCTCGACGCGGCCGTCGGACACCGCGAGCACGCGGGTGCGGCAGGTTCCGCAGAACCCCTGCTGGCAGGAATACCGGGCGGGCACGCCCGCCCGGTTCAGCGCGGCAAGCAGCGTCTCCTCGGCCCCGACGCGCACGGTGTCACCGGTCGAGCCCAGCCGCACCGCGAACGGTCTGCCGTCCACCACGGGCGGCGCCGCGAACCGTTCGAAGTGCAGTTCGACGTCGTCGCGGCCGACCAGCGCGGCGCGGATCGCGGTCAGCATCGGGGCCGGCCCGCACGCGTAGACCGCGGTGCCGTCGGGGCAGGCGCCGAGCAGGTCCGCGGCGCCCGGCAGGCCGGACTGGTCGTCGGTGCGGATGGTGACGCGGTCGCCGAACCGCGCGACCTCGTCGAGGAACGGCAGGCTGTCGCGGCTACGCCCGGTGTACACCATCGACCAGTCCACGCCGAGGCGCTGGGCCACGCCGAGCATCGGCAGGATCGGCGTGATCCCGATGCCGCCGGCGATGAACCGGATGCGCCGGGTCGGCGAGCCGTAGCCGGGCACGGTCATCGGAAACGCGTTGCGCGGCCCGTGCGAGGTGACGGTGACGCCTGGGTGCAGCGCGTCGTGCACCTCGGCGGATCCGCCGCCGCCGTCGGGGATGCGGCGCACCGCGATGCGGTAGGCCTGGGCGACGGCCGGGTCGCCGCACAGCGAGTACTGCCGGATCAGCCCGCTGGGCAGGTGCAGGTCGATGTGGGAGCCCGCATGCCAGCGGGGCAGTGGGCCGCCGTCGGCGCCGACCAGCGTCACCGCGACGACATCCTGGTCGCGGGCCACCACCCGGCGCTCGGCGACGCGCAACGCGATCGTGCGGTCGGCGATCGGGGGCGTGCTGATGCGGCGGGCCGTGCCCGAGATCGCCCACATGCCGCTGATCGCGGCGTCGGCCACCCGCAGCGACAGGTCATGGCGCATTCGGCCGAAGGCGCTGGGCGGCGTCTGCCGGATTCTGTCGAACAGTCCCATCAAATGTGGGCGGCCCGGGCCGCGGGCGAGCTGGCGAGGTAGGCGACCGCCTGCGCGGTCGAGCCCATTTCCTCAGGCGAGAACCCGGGCCGGAAGTACATCAGCGTGTTGGACCCGAACAGCTTGCGGTACTTGGGCAGCAGCGCCAGCTTGGAGTCCCGCATCCGCAGCAGGTTGAACTTCCACCAGCCCATGTCGACGTTGGGGTCGTTGCGCACCAGGTACCAGGCGGCGCGTTGGAAGAACAGAAAGATCATCACGACCGCCGTTGACATGGCGCGGATCCGGTCGAGGTAGCTGTCGTGGAAGTAGACGGCGACGTCGTGGGCCACGTTGCGGTGCTCGACCTCCTCGCTGCCGTGCCAGCGGAACAGGTCGACCATCGTGGGGTCGGCGTCGTGATCGTCCCACGCGCAGTTGAGCGCGAAGTCGCCCATCACCGCGGTGTAGTGCTCGATGGCCGCGATCAGCCACAGCCGGTCGCACAGGTGGTTGAGCCGGCGTTTGGGGTCCGCGGAAGCGCTTGGCGCCAGCATCTTTTCGAACACGTACTCGATCTGGTCGAGGATCGGTTTGGGGTCGATGCCGTTGACCACCATGTACTCGTGCAGCACCTGTTCGTGGACGTCGGCGTGGGTGGCTTCCTGGCCGATGAACCCGCGCATGTCGTCGGCGAGGTGCGGATCGCTCACCAGTGGCAGCGCCTCGTTGAAGGTGTCGACGAACCACCGCTCGGCGGCGGGCAGCACCACGTTGAGCAGGCTGACCACGTTGGAGGCCACCGGATGACCCGGTATCCAGTGCAGCGGGATGCCGTTGACGTCGAAGTGCACCTTGCGGGCCTGGATCTGCACGGGCCCCGGATCGAATTCCCGGTCGAAACGGCGTGGTCGCAGTACCGGAATTCCTGCCATTGCGGCCTCCCCTCGAGACAGCTTTGCATCGAAGTCTAGGACCAGTATGTGGGAACGCAGGTTTCAGGTACGGCAGGCCGGTCAATAACTCGAGGCATGGCGGGCATTGACGATGTGCTCGGATGGGCCAGGCACCAGGTGGCGAGCCGGGTTCCCAAGGCCGACCTGGACCAGCGCGACCCGGACTACATCCGCGAACAGCTGCCGGGGCTGTGGCTGGTCGCGTCGCTGTACTTCCGCGCCGACGTGCGCGGGCTGGACCGCATCCCCGTCGACGGCCCGGTGTTGTTGGTGGGCAACCACAGCGGCGGAAACGTCCCGCCGGACACGTTCGTGTTCACGCTGGCGTTCTGCTCGTATTTCGGGGTCGAACGGCCGTTCTATCAGCTGGCGCACAACCTGGTGGTGTCCGCGCCGCCGCTGGCGTCGTTGCGCAAGTTCGGCACCGTGGCGGCCAATCACGAGAACGCCCAGCTGGCACTGAAATCCGGGGCGGCGCTGCTGGTGTATCCCGGCGGTGACTACGAGGTGTTCCGGCCGTCGTGGGAGCGCAACCGGGTCGATTTCGGCGGGCGCAAGGGCTATGTGCGGCTGGCCCGCGAGGCGGGCGTGCCGATCGTTCCGGTCGCCAGCGTGGGCGGCCAGGAGAGTGTGCTGTTCCTCAGCCGCGGCCAGTGGCTGGCCAAGCTGCTGCGGGTGGACAAGATGTTCCGGCTCAAGAGCGTGCCGATCGCGATCGCCCCGCCGTGGGGGCTGGTGATCAGCGACCTCGCCGGGCACATCCCGTTGCCGGCCAAGATCGCGGTCGAGGTGCAGGAGCCGATCACCGCCGAGGAAGTGCTCGGCGCCGACGACGACGTGATCCACGACAAGGTGATCGACAGCCTGCAGGCCGGCGTCGACCGGTTGGCCGCGGCACGCCGCTTCCCGGTGATCGGCTGATCGATGCGGGTCCAACGTCATTGCGTCATCGACGCCGGCCGTGACGAGGTGTGGCGGGTGGTCAGCGACCCGGCCTGCTATCCGCGGTTCATGGCCAGCCTGCAGCGGTGGGAGACCGTGACCGACGTCCCGGCGGGGGTGGGTGCGCGCTACACCGTGCACTGGAAGATCGGCTCGGTGCCGATCGGCGGGTCGGTGGAGGTCGTCGAGTTCGACCAGCCGCGCGAGCTGTCGTGGATCGGCATCACCGGCGTGTCACAGCGCGGCCGCTTCCGGTTGCGCCAAACCTCCGACGGCAAGACCAAGGTGAACTTCCGGCTGGCTTACGAGTCGGCGGGCAATTTGCTCGGGCTGATCGCCGACCGCGTCGCGGCCAGGCAGGTCGGCCGCAACATGGGTCAGACCCTGAAAAACCTCAAGCAGATGGTCGAGAAGTAGGCGGTCACCGTCACGCGGGCGGCGGCGGTGGCGGGGCCATACCCGCGCCGGGGGCGCCCTGGATCGGCACCACCGGGGTCGGGGTGACCGTGGTGACGCCGTTGGAGCCCACTCGCGGGCCACCCGAGGGACCCAGTTCCTCGAGTCGGTCGGCGGCGGCCTGGCTGCAGTCCAGCATCAGCAGGATGCGGCCCCGCGAGGTGACCTTCTGGGTGTCGACCAGGCAGTCGGACTGCGCCAGCACGCTGCCGAACGAGCCGCCGAAATACCCCTTGTAACCCTGGGCCTGCAGGATCTTCAACGCCTTGTTGTACGGCTCGCCGACCACGTTGAGGGTGGTTGACGCCGCCGGCTGCGACATGGCGATGCCCGCGCCGACCAGGGCGGCTCCGCCGATGGCCACGAGCCCACCGCTGAGCACAACGAGCTTGTTCACGTATCTCTCCTAAGTCGGTGGCGGTGCGAACATATCGCAGTCGTGACATATGGGAAACCGGAGAAAACCCGTCCGGCGTTACACCGGCGGTTCGACGGCTGCCCGCATCGTCTCGGCCAACCCGGCCGCGCGCGGATCGGCCAGGATGTCCTCGACCAGCAGGGTGTGGCCGTCGGGGCCGGTCAGCGGAATCCGCCAGTTGGGATATTCGTCGGTGGTGCCCGGCTGGTTCTGGGTGCGCCGGTCGCCGACCGCGTCGGCCAGCGACAGCGCGAGCAGCCGCGACGGGCTGCGACCCAGATACCGGTGCAGCGCGCGGACGATCTCGTCCACCGCGGGTGCGTCGGGGGTGTCGTCCAGCAGCCCGACGCGGCGTAGTTCGTCGAGCCAGGCGGCCTGCTGGCGGCGGTCGGCGGCCAGCTCCTGCTCGGCGGGACGGGTCAGCAGCCCGAGCCGCTCGCGCAGCTTCACGTGCTCGCCGGCCAGATAGCCCGCGGTCGGCGGCAGGTCGTGGGTGGTGACCGCGGACAGGCAGTACTCCCGCCAGCGCTCGGCGGGCAGTGGCCGGTCCGTCTCGGGGCCGTCGCGGTCCATCTCGAACCACAGGATCGACGTGCCGAACAGGCCGCGCCCGCGCAGATAATCGCGCACCCACGGTTCGACGGTGCCCAGGTCCTCACCGACCACGACCGCCTCGGCGCGATGAGCCTCCAGCGCGACGATGCCGATCATCGCCTCGTGGTCGTAGCGCACGTAGGTGCCCTCGGTCGGCGCCGCGCCCTTGGGGATCCACCACAGCCGGAACAACCCGATGATGTGGTCGATGCGCACCCCGCCCGCGTGCCGCAGTACGGCGTTGACCAGCGCCCGAAACGGGCGGTAGGCCTGCTGTTCGAGTTGGTCGGGCCGCCACGGCGGCTGTGACCAGTCCTGGCCGAGCTGGTTGAACTCGTCAGGCGGCGCACCCGCGGTGACCCCCAGCGCCAGCACGTCCTGCATCGCCCATGCGTCCGCCCCGTCGGGATCCACCCCGACGGCGAGGTCGTGCATGAGACCCAGGCCCATACCGGCCTGCCGTGCCGTGGCCTGCGCGGCGGTGAGCTGATCGTCGAGTTGCCACTGCAGCCAACGGTGGAAGTCGACGGTGTCGGCGTGCTCGGCGGCGAACGCGGCGACCTCGGGGTTGGCCGGATGCTGCAGGTCGCGTGGCCAGCCGTGCCAGTCGTTGCCGTACTCCTCGGCCAGCGCGCACCAGGTGGCGAAGTCGTCGAGGCTGCGGCCCTCCCGCCGCCGGTACGCGACGTAGGCCAGCTCCCGGCCGGCGGACCGCTCGACTCGGTACACCGCCTGCAGCGCGGCGCGCTTGGCCTGCCAGGCCGCGTCGCGGTCGATGAACTCACCGCGATCGGCGTCTGCCTGCAGGCGCTCGCGGGCCTTGCGGCTACGGCCGCGGCGACGCAGATAGGCGTACTCGGGTATCGCCTCCACCCGAAGGTAGATCGGGTTGACGAACCGCCGTGAGGTCGGCAGGTACGGCGACGGCTCCATCGGGGCACTCGGCGCGGCGGCGTGCAGCGGGTTGACCAGAAGAAAACCCGCCGCGTGTGCCGCGGCCGACCACACCGCCAGATCCGTCATATCGGTCAAATCGCCGATGCCCCAGGACCTTTGCGAGCGCACGCTGTACAGCTGCACGGCAAGACCCCAGCTGCGTCGGTTGCCGAGCCGGGCAGGCGGGGCAACCGCGGCGGGGGTGACGATCACAGCGGTGCTGACGTCGTCGCCACCGAGTTGCAGATGCAGCTCGTGATAGCCCAGCGGCAGGTCGGCAGGCATCTCGAAACTGGCCTCACCGATCAGCCGCCCGCCGAGATCGTATGGTGCGCGATGGTTTTCCAGCTGCCGCAGACCGGTTCGGGTGCTGCCGTCCTCGAGCCGCAGCCACACCTGCGCCGGGTCGCCGTGGGTGACGTGGACCCAGAACGACGACGCATTCCCCGCCCGGATCACGATCGTCGGCGGCAGCGCACGCGCCCAGTACATCCGGTCGTGTTCGGCCAGCGCGGCCTCGCGCCGGTGCTCGGTGCCTGCCTGCACGCCGAGCGCGTCGAGGACGGCGATGAGCGTGGATTCGCTGACCGGAACGCTGCGGCCGGTCCAGTCCTCGTACTCGGTGGCGACGCCGTAACGTCGCGCCAACTCGACCAGCGACTGCGGCAGGTCCGTCATGCGGTCAATCTTGCCTGGCAGACCATCACCACCCGGGTGTACCCACGCAAACCTGGGCACATGCGCCCGATCTGTGAGGAAAGTCCGCGGCCCGCGAGATCGGTAGGGTGCCGGGCATGGCGCCCGATCCGGTGCAGGCGGCCGCGGCGCAGAACCGGCGAGCGCGCACCGCCGTCGCGGTGCTGTTCTTGACCAACGGCGCGGTCTTCGCCAACCTGCTGCCGCGGCTACCGGAGATCAAGGCCGACCTGGCGCTGTCCAACGCGGTCTACGGCGCGGCGATCGCCGCGTTCTCCGCGGGTGCGCTGGCGGCGGGCCTGACCGCGGCGACGCTGATCCGGCGGTTCCGATCGTCACGGGTGGCGGCGCTCGGCACCGTCGGGATCGCCGCGTTCGTGCTACTGGCCGGTGTGGCGCCGTCGGCGGCGGTGCTGGCGGGTGCGCTGTTCGTCGCGGGCGCGTGCGACGCAGTGACCGACGTCGCGCAGAACGCGCACGGGTTGCGGGTGCAACGCAGCTATGGCCGGTCGATCATCAACTCGTTTCACGCGGTCTGGGCGGCCGGCGCGATCCTGGGCGGCCTGATGGGTGCGGCCGCCATCGCGCTGAACGTCTCGCGGGCGGTGCAGCTGGGCGTGGCGGCGGTGGTGCTGGGCGCGGTCGCCGCCGCCGCCTACCCGTACCTGCTGCCCGGCCCCGACCACGACGGCCCCGACGGGTCGGCGCGGACCGGCGGCGGGACAGGCGCGGGCACGGCGGTGTATGCGACGCTGCTTGCCCTGGTCGTCATCGCGGTGGCAGGCGCGGCGGTCGAGGACGCCGGAAGTTCCTGGGCCACACTGTATCTGCGCGACGGCCTGGGCGCACCGGGCGCGCTGGCGGCGTTCGGATACGTGGCGTTGGTGGGCGCGATGTTCGTCGGACGGCTGATCGGGGACCGGCTGGTCGACAGGTTCGGCGAGGGCGCGGTGGTCCGTGCCGGCGGGTTCCTCGCCGCGGCGGGGATGGGCGCGGCGTTGGCGTTTCCGTCCGTTCCGGGCACCATCGCCGGGTTCGCGGCCGCCGGTTTCGGCGTGGCCACGCTGATCCCGTCGGCGATGCACGGCGCCGACCAACTGCCCGGGCTGCGGCCCGGGACCGGGCTGACGGTGGTGACCTGGCTGATGCGGATCGGCTTTTTGGGCGCGCCGCTTCTGGTCGGGCTGGTCGCCGACGCCACCAGCCTGCGGCTGGGGTTGCTCAGCGTGCCGGTCGCCGGGGTGGTGGTGATGCTGCTGGCCGGTGCGCTCAGCGCGCCACGGCCAACTCGATCGTGAGCACACCGGCGATGATGAACGCGATACCCCACAGCATCATCGAGGTCAGCGGATCGCGGAACAGGCCGCGGGCCAGCAGCGCCACCAACGCCACACCGCACGCGGTCCACACCCCGTAGGCCACGCCCACGGGCATGCCCAGCCCCAGCGTCACCCACAGCAGATAGAACGACACCAGGTAGCCGGCGATCACCGGCGCGATCCACCTCCGCTTGCGGAGACCCTCGGAGGCGCGCAGCGACAGCGTCGCGAACACCTCGACGACGATCGCGCCCGCCAGCGCCACCCACATCACGAGACGTCGGCCGCCGGGGCGCGCTGTGACCCGAGCTCGACCAGCAGCACCCCGGTGATGATCAACGCGATGCCTGCGACGATCGGCCATGTGAACGGATCGCGGAAGAACACGGCCGCCAGTATCGCGGTGCCCGCGGTGCCCAGCGCGCCCCAGATGCCGTAGGCCACTCCGACCGCCATGCCGGCGCGCAGCACCATGGCCAACAGCATGAACGACCCGACATATCCGGTGACCACGACCGCCCACCATGCCGAATGGTCTTGGGAGGCGCGCAAGGACAACGTCGCGGTGATTTCCGTCAGAATGGCCGAGCCGAGCAGCACCCAGTTGCGCACGCGACAAAACTAGCCGACCTGCGTCGAAACTCACCTTTGGGCGCCAAAAGACGACTCGGATTCCGCCAAAAGGTCGACCTCGGCGCCTGCTACCCGCGGGTAACCTGATGTCGTTGCGGTTCAACCAGATCAACCGATGAAGGGGTTCACATGACGGCCGACGCGGGGCGCGGCACCGATCACGCGCTCGTCGTCGACACCGCCTGCGGGCCCGTGCGCGGTATCGACGACGGCACCGTCAAGTTCTGGAAGGGCGTCCGGTACGCGGCCGCGCCCGTCGGCGAGCTGCGCTGGCGGGCGCCCGAACCGCCGCCGCGGTGGACCGAGCCGCTCGACGCGACCAGGGTCGGCCCGGTCTGCCCGCAGCCCACCGACCCGAAGATCCCGATCGACCTGGGCGCACCGCAGGGCGACGACTGCCTGACGCTGAACGTCTGGGCGTCTTCGGACACCGCTGCCGGCGCCGCCAAACCCGTCATGGTGTGGATCCACGGCGGCGCGTACATCCTGGGCTCCTCGGCCCAGCCGCTGTACCACGGTCGAGCGCTGGCCAGCGCGGGCGAGGCGATCATCGTCACCGTCAACTACCGGCTCGGGGCGCTGGGATTCCTGGACCTGTCGTCGTTGGGCGACCAGTTCGCCACCAACATCGGCATCCGCGACGTGCTGTTCGCGCTGCAGTGGGTCCGCGACAACATCGCGGCGTTCGGGGGAGATCCCGGCCGTGTCACGGTGTTCGGCGAATCCGCGGGCGGGGGAATCGTGACCACGCTGCTGGCCAGCCCGCCGGCCGCCGGCCTGTTCGGCGCCGCGATCGCCCAGAGCTCACCGGCGACCTCGGTCTATGACCGCGAACGCGGCAGTCGCGTCGCCGAGCAGTTCCTCGACGCGCTCGGCATGCGCACCGACGAGGCGTACGGGTTGGCGTCGGTGCCGATCGCCGCCGTCAACGCCGCGGCCAAGCGGGTGTTCGACGCGGTCCCGGCCAGCACGCCGGGCACGCTGGCGTTCGCGCCGATCATCGACGGCGACGTCGTGCCCGCGCATCCGGTCAAGCTGGCCCGCGAGGGCCGCACCCACCCGGTTCCGCTGCTCATCGGGACCAACAGACACGAGGCAGCGCTGTTCCGCTGGATGAAGTCACCGCTCATGCCGATCACCCCGCAGGCGATCCGCGACATGTTCGCCACGATCGCCGCCGAACAGCCCGCCCTGCAGTTACCCAGCGAGGCGCAGATCCGGGCGACCTACCGCGGCCGCCCCAAGATCATCGGGATGCGGGTGGCCCGCGACATCGGGTTCCGCATGCCGTCGATCTGGTTCGCAGAAGGCCACCGCGACGTCGCGCCGGTGTACCTGTACCGGTTCGACTTCGCCACCCCGATGCTGCGGCTGCTGCGGCTGGGTGCCGCGCACGCCACCGAGCTGCCCTACGTGTGGGGCAACCTCGTCGCGGGCCCCAAGGACCCCACGTTCAAGCTGGGCGGGTTGAAGGCGGGCAGGGTCGTGTCGGCGCGGATGCGCACCCGCTGGCTGAACTTCGCCGTCGACGCCGCCCCGGCGGGCCGGCCCGGCGACCCGCAGTGGCGGCCGTACCGCGCCGACGAACGCTCCACCCTGGTCATCGACGCCGAGGACCGGCTGGTCGAGGACCTGGACGCCGACGTGCGCACGGCCTGGGGCGATCAGGTGCTCAGCTTCCGCTAGGCCGTAGACTTTGGCCGGGAGGTACTGACTGACGTGGACTGGAGTCGGACTTTCGCGGACGTGCTGCCGCCCCTGATGCACGACCCCGTGATGTACGCGGTGCCCTTCTTCTTATTGCTGCTGGTCATCGAATGGGCGGCGGCGCGCACACTCGCGCACGACGAGCAGCGGGCCCCGGCCGGTGCCTATTCCAGGCCCGACGCCTGGGCCAGCATCTCGATGGGCCTGGTGTCGATCGGCACCAGCGGGGTGCTCAACTTCGTCGCGCTGCTGGCCTACGCCGCCCTCTACGCCTATGTGGCGCCGTGGCAGTTGCCGGCGAACGCCTGGTACACGTGGGTGATCGCGATCGTCGGTGTCGACCTGATGTATTACCTCTACCACCGGATCGCGCACCGGGTGCGGCTGATCTGGGCGACCCACCAGGCCCACCACTCCAGCCAGTACTTCAACTTCGCGACCGCGCTGCGGCAGAAGTGGAACATCAGCGGCGACGTGTTCCTGCGCGCGGTGCTGCCGCTGTTGGGCGTGCCGCCGTGGATCGTGTTCGCCAGCTTCTCGATCAACCTGATCTACCAGTTCTGGATCCACACCGAGCGCATCGGAAAGCTCTGGGCGCCCGTCGAGTTCATCTTCAACACCCCGTCGCATCACCGGGTGCACCACGGCATGGACCAGCAGTACCTGGACAAGAACTACGGCGGCATCTTCATCGTGTGGGACCGGCTCTTCGGCACGTTCCAGCCAGAGACCGCGCGGCCGCACTATGGCCTGACCAAGCAGGTCGACACCTACAACATCTGGAAATTGCAGACCTACGAGTACGTGGCGATCCTGCGCGACGTGCGCGGGGCCACCAGGTGGCGCGACAAGTTCGGGTACGCGTTCGGCCCGCCCGGTTGGGCCCCGGCCCGGGTCGCCGACGCTGGCCGGGTCCGGGATTCGGCCGCAGAACTGCCCGCCTGAGCCAACTTTTTTCGATTGTTTTCATCGGGACCGTAACGTTCCCGTGATCTTGAGCGATGGCCAGGTGTAGGTGCCACCGCGTGCGGTCCCTGCTGGTCGGGCGGATTATCAGTTCTCTCGCTCGGGTATAGCAGACCGCATCATAGCGGTACCGTTGTCACCCTGTTACTCGAGAGGATCGGTGCGGAAATGCCCCGACGATGGTTTCACGCGATGGCAGCGTTGGCCGCCCCGATCATCGCGCTCGCGATCCCCACAGCACCCGTGAGCGCCAACCCCGGCGTGCCGGTGTATCCCGGGATGGAGATCCGACAAGACAATACCGTCTGCACGCTGGGTTTCGTGGATCTGCAGGCGCGTGTCGCGTTCACCGCCGGGCACTGCCGCGGCGGTGGACAGGTCAGTGATCGCAACGGCAACTTCGTCGGCACCCAGGTGCAGTTCCGCGACAACACCCCCAACGGGGCCACCGTCGACGGCACCCACCAGATCGCCGACTGGCAGATCATCGGCCTGGCCCCCGACGCGGCGGTCAACAACGTGCTGCCCAGCGGGCGGGTGCTGGTGACCGATCCCGCCGTGGTCCCCGCACCCGGCCTGCCGGTCTGCCACTTCGGCGTCGTCACCGGGGAAAGCTGCGGAACCATCGAATCGGTCAACAACGGATGGTTCACCATGACCAACGGTGTCGTCAGCGGTAAAGGCGACTCGGGCGGTCCCGTCTACGTGCTCACCCCCGACGGTCGGGCCGCGATCATCGGGATGTTCAACAGCACCTGGGGGCAATACCCCGCAGCGGTGTCGTGGAACGTGACCAGCCAGCAGGCCCGCGAAGGGGTCATCTCGGCCGCGTCGAGCAACGTCGACGCCATGCCTGCCGCGCTGCCGTAGCAATAATTCAGTATTGACTTATAGCACCTGAAAGTGCTGCGCGACAACGGGTTCACGTCAGTGCGCCCGGACGGTCAGCGGCGACTGTACGCCGTTGACGGGGCGGCGTTGCGTGAGGTCGACGAATGGCTGGACGGGTTCCGGCGGTTCTGGGCCCCGCGTCTTGACGCGTTGGCCACCGAGATCGCGCGCGGCAAACGACAACGGCGAAAGAAGGCACCATGATCGATGTAGACGTCGACTACCAGATCAACGCGGTCACGCGGACATTCGGGACAAGGACCATCGAGAGCGGGCAGGCCTACGTCGCCACCATCAGCCAGTCCTATGACACCGCCGCCGAAGACCTCTGGGATGCGGTCACCAGCATCGAACGCATTCCGCGGTGGCTGATGCCGATCTCCGGAGACCTGAAACTCGGCGGCTCCTACCAGTTGGAGGGCCAAGCCGGAGGCACGATCCTGACGTGCGATCCGCCGAGGAACTTCACCGCCACCTGGGAGTACGACGGCGCCACCAGCTGGATCGACGTCTCCGTGCGCAGCGAGGGCCCGGACCGGGCGCGGTTGGTCATCGAGCACATCGCCCACGTCGACGACGACATGTCGCGCATGTTCGGACCCGGCGCCGTCGGCATGGGGTGGGATTCCATGGTGCTCGGGCTGGCGATCCATCTGCGCACGGGGGAGTCCGTCGACCCAGCCGCCGGACAGCAGTGGCTGGGCACCGACGACGGCCGGCGCTTCCTGGCGCTGTCCAGCGAGCACTGGTACCTCGCCAACGTGGCCCAGGGTGAGGACCCGGTGGCCGCGCGGGAGATGGCCGACCGCTGCCTGGAGGCCTACCTCGGCGAGGGCTGAACTAGAACACGTTCTAGCCATTGGGGCAGGGCGGGGATATCCTCGACGCGATGCCTGCCCAGACACCTGTCCAGATTGCTTGGGTGACCCGGGACCTCGACGCCACCGAGACGGTCCTGACCACGCTGCTCGGCGCCAAGAAGTGGATCCGCATGCCCGAGGTGCACTTCGGCCCCGACGCCTGCACCTTCCGCGGCCGACCCGCAGATTTCGTCGCCGCGATCTCGCTGAGCTACGCCGGTGACACGCAGCTGGAAATCATCGCGCCGCTGACCGGTGACAGCATCTACACCGAGTTCCTCGACCGCGCCGGGCCCGGGCTGCATCACGTCTGCGTGGAGGTCGACGACGTCGACGCAGCGCTCGCCGAACGGGGAGCCGAGGCGGTGCAGCGCGGCGTGATGCCGGGCGGGATGGAGTTCGCCTACATCGAAGCCCCCGGGGTGCCCTACCTCGAGATCGCCTATGTGCCCGAGGAGATCAGGGCATTCTTCGACTACATCAAACAGGAGCAACAGTGAGCGGACTGGACATCCCCGACACCGTCGACGCGGCCGAAGTGTCGGCGTGGTCCGACGAGGTCGACGTCGTCGTCATCGGTTTCGGCATCGCCGGCGGCTGTGCGGCGGTCAGTGCGGCCGCCGCGGGCGCGTCGGTGCTGGTGCTGGAACGCGCGGCCGCCGCGGGCGGCACCAGCTCGATGGCCGGCGGTCATTTCTATCTCGGCGGCGGCACCGCCGTACAGCAGGCCACCGGCCACGACGACAGCGCCGAGGAGATGTACAAGTACCTCGTCGCGATGTCGCGTGAGCCCGAACACGACAAGATCCGCGCGTACTGCGAAGGCTCCGTCGAGCACTTCGACTGGTTGGAGGACTTGGGTTTTCAGTTCGAGCGCAGCTTCTACCCCGGCAAGGTGGTCGTCCCGCCGGGCACCGAAGGCCTGTCCTACACCGGTAACGAGAAGGTGTGGCCGTTCTGCGAACAGGCCAAGCCGGCGCCGCGCGGTCATTCGGTGCCGGTACCCGGCGAGCTCGGCGGCGCCGCCATGGTCATCGACCTGCTACTCAAGCGCGCCACCGACCTGGGCGTGCATATCCGCTACGAGACCGGCGTGACCAACCTCGTCGTCGACGACGGCGCGGTGGTGGGGGTGCGCTGGAAGCATTTCGCAGACACCGGCGCGGTCAAGGCCAGGTCGGTGATCATCGCGGCGGGCGGGTTCGCGATGAACCCCGAGATGGTCGCCGAATACACCCCGGCGCTGGGGCAGCAGCGCCGCACCAAACATCACGGCGTGGTGGAGCCCTACATCCTGGGCAACCCGAACGACGACGGCCTGGGCATCCGGATGGGCGTATCGGCCGGCGGGGTCGCCAGAAACCTCGATCAGCTGTTCATCACCGCGGCGGCCTATCCGCCGGAAATCCTGCTCACCGGCGTCATCGTCAACAAGGACGGCAACCGGTTCGTCGCCGAGGACTCCTACCACTCGCGCACGTCGGCGTACGTGCTGGAGCAACCGGAGCAGCGGGCGTACCTGGTGGTGGACGAGGCGCACATGGAGATGCCCGAGATGCCGCTGATCAAGTTCATCGACGGCTGGGAGACGATCGCGGAAATGGAAGCCGCCCTTGGTATTCCGCAGGGCAACCTGGCGGCCACCCTCGAGCGGTACAACGCCAACGCCGCGCGCGGTGAGGACCCCGACTTCCACAAGCAGCCCGAATACCTTGCCGCCCAGGACAACGGCCCGTGGGCGGCGTTCGACCTGTCCCTCGGCGTCGCGATGTACTCGGGGTTCACCATGGGTGGTCTTGCGGTGTCCATCGATGGTGAGGTGCTGCGCGAGGACGGCAGTACGGTGCCCGGCCTGTACGCGGCGGGCGCATGCGCGTCCAACATCGCCCAGGACGGCAAGGGTTACGCCAGCGGAACGCAACTGGGCGAGGGCTCGTTCTTCGGGCGGCGGGCGGGTGGACACGCCGCGGGCTTGGCGGGTGGACACGCCGCGCGGCGGGCGGGTGGACACGCCGCGCGGCGGGCGGGTGGACACGCCGCCCGCGGCTAGACGCGGGCCGGCTCGTCGCCCTGCAGGCGGCCCAGCCGCCACTCGCCGTCACCGAGCAACTCGAGTTCGTGGGTATGGTGCTGTTCCACGGTGGTGCGGTGGCTGACGCTGACCAGGATGGTGTCGGGCAGTTCGGTGCGCACCAGATCGTAGAGCAGGAACTCCAGCCCCTCGTCGAGTGCGGACGTGGACTCGTCCAGGAAGACCGCTTTGGGTTTGGTCAGCAGGATCCGGGCGAACGCGATCCGCTGCTGCTCACCCGGTGAGAGCACCTTGGCCCAGTCCTCGACCTCGTCGAGGCGGTCCACCAGATGCGGAAGCGCCACCTTGGCCAGCATCTCGCGCAATGTCTGGTCGTCGATGCTGCCCACTTCGTTTGGGTAGCTCACCACGGTGCGCAGATCACCGAGCGGCACGTAGGGCAGTTGGGACAGGAACATCGTCTCGTTGGGACCACATGGCCGCGTCAACGCCCCGGAGGTGAACGGCCACAGCTGGGCCAGGCTGCGCAGCAACGTGGTCTTCCCGCTGCCGGACGGACCGGTGATCACCAACGTGTCGCCGACCTCCAGGCGCATGTCGAGCGGTTTGACCAGTTGTCGGCCGTCGGGCGTGCGGACCTCGACGTCGGCCAGTTCCACGGTGCCGTCGACGCAGGCCTTCGTGGTCAGCTCCGCCAGCGCCCGGCCCTCCTCGTTGGCGAGCACCAGGCCGTGCAGGCGGATGATCGCGGCCCGGTAGCCGGCGAACTGGTCGTAGGCGTTGCGGAAGAACGACAGCCCCTGCTCGATGTTGCCAAACGCCGCGGCGGTCTGTGTCATCGCGCCGAGCGTGATCTCCCCGGACAAGAAGCGAGGGAATTGCAGCAGATACGGCGGCACCACGATGATCTGATCCATCGAGAGGTTCCACCCGTAAAAGCCCATCATCCGGTTGATGTAGCGCTTGTAGTTGGACACCACGGGAGCGAACAGCCGCCGCAACCCGGCGCGTTCGGCGATCTCGCCGCGGTAGAAAGCGACCGCCTCGGCCGCGTCGCGCAACCTGACCAGGGCGTAGCGGAAGGCGGCGTTGTACTTCTCGTTGCGGAACGACAACCAGATGATGGGTCTGCCGATCCAGAACGCGAAGATCGACGCCAACACCACGTAGACCAGCAGGATCCAAAACATCGCCTTGGGCAGCGCGATCCCGACCACCGGCAGCGTGAGCGTCCCGGACAGGCTCCACAGGATCGCGGTGAACGAGATCATCGAGGCCAGCGCGTTGACCGCGCCGAACAGCAGGGTGGACGTGGAGATGTTGTTGGGCGTGTTCGGCAGCCCGCCCACCCCGGCGGTGAAGATGTCGATGTCCTGCTGAATCCGCTGGTCGGGGTTGTCGATCGTCTCGTCGATGAAGCGACCGCGGTAGTAGGCCTTGTCGTCGAGCCAGTCGTCGGTGAGACGATCGGTGAGCCATATCCGCCAGGCCAGCATGAACCGCTGGGTCATGAACAGGTCGAGCATGATGCGCGCGACGTGCAGGACCGCCAGCAGCGCGAAGACCATCATCGACATCCAGAAGCCGGCCTCGCCGGACTGCCTGACGGCGGCATTGTCGCTGCCGAGACCCGACGCCACCACCTGGAAGCTGGTCATCATGTCGCTGCCCTGGAACGTGAACAGCACCGACAGCCGCACGCCGACGATTACCGACAGCAGCAGCGCCGCCAGCCAGAGCCAGACCTTCACGCTTTCCGGGCCCTTGAAGTAGCCGCCGGTGATGCGCCAGAACTGACGTCCCCAGGTGGTGAACCGGGCGATCAGCACCATGATGGCCAGCGTGGCGATCGCCGCGATCACCCAGCCGCGCGCGACCCAGACCAGCGACGTCCACAGCTCGTGTCCCCAGTCCAGCGTCGGGACAAAACTTTCCATTCGGGCAAGGTACCTCCCCGCACCGCTGTCAGCGCTGCACAGAGCTCAACTGCTGGTGAGCGCGTCGAGCCGGCTGCCGTCGGGCCGTGATTAAGCTGCCGGTATGAGCACCGGAACGGCAGATTCCGTGAACGCGGGCCACCTGATCGCCCGGCGGTTGCGGGCAAGCGGGATCGACACGATCTTCACGCTCTCCGGTGGGCACCTGTTCTCGATCTACGACGGCTGCCGAGCCGAGAACATCCGGTTGGTCGACACCCGGCACGAGCAGACCGCGGCATTTGCCGCCGAAGGCTGGTCCAAGGTGACCCGCGTGCCCGGCGTCGCGGCGTTGACCGCCGGACCCGGCGTCACCAACGGCATGAGCGCGATGGCCGCCGCCCAGCAGAACCAGTCGCCGCTGGTGGTGCTTGGCGGGCGGGCACCCGCGCTGCGGTGGGGGCAGGGTTCGCTGCAGGAGATCGACCACGTCCCGTTCGTGGCGCCGCTGACCCGGTTCGCGGCGACCGCGGAGTCTCCCGACGCCGTCGGGCCGCTGATCGACGAGGCGCTGCGCGCGGCCGTCGGCGCCCCTTCGGGGGTGGCGTTCGTCGATTTCCCGATGGACCACGTGTTCAGCGAGGCCCGCGACGACGGCGGACCAGGCGCGCTGGCCGACCCACCCGCAGCGGGAGATCCAGACGGAGACGCCGTGGACACCGCCGTCCGGTTGCTGTCCGGTGCGCAGCGGCCGGTGATCATGGCGGGCACCAACGTCTGGTGGGGGCACGCCGAAACCGCGCTGCTCAACCTGGCCGAGGCGCTGGGAATTCCGGTGCTGACGAACGGCATGGCGCGCGGCACCGTGCCAGCCGATCACCCGCTGGCGTTCTCCAGGGCCCGGTCAAAAGCGTTGGGGGAGGCCGACGTTGCGCTGGTGATCGGGGTGCCGCTGGACTTCCGGCTCGGGTTCGGCGCGGTGTTCGGCGGCGAAACCAAACTCATCGTCGCCGACCGCGTCGCACCGGAGCGGCCGCATCCGCGCGAGGTTGCCGCGGGCCTGTACGGCGATCTTCCCAAGATCCTGACCGCGTTGTCGGCGGCCACCCCGCCCGGCCACGCCGCCTGGATCGAACAGTTGCGCGCGGTGGAGATCGCCGCCCGCCGGGGCGAGGCCGCCGAACTCACCGACGACCGGGCGCCGCTGCATCCGATGCGGGTGTACGCCGAGCTGAGCGCGCTGCTGGATCGTGACGCGATCGTCGTGATCGATGCGGGCGATTTCGGGTCGTATGCCGGCCGCGTCATCGACAGCTACGTGCCGGGGGCCTGGTTGGACAGCGGGCCGTTCGGCTGTCTGGGCTCCGGCCCGGGTTATGCGCTGGCCGCCAAGCTGGCCCGCCCCGACCGGCAGGTGGTGTTGCTGCAGGGCGACGGCGCGTTCGGGTTCTCCGGCATGGAATGGGACACGCTGGTCCGGCACGGGGTGCAGGTGGTCTCGGTGATCGGCAACAACGGCATCTGGGCGCTCGAGAAGCATCCGATGGAGATGCTGTACGGATACTCGGTGGTGGCCGATCTGCGCCCGGGCACCCGCTACGACGAGGTCGTCGCGGCGCTGGGCGGGCACGGTGAGCTGGTGGCGACCCCCGCCGAGCTGCGTCCCGCCCTGCAGCGCGCGTTCTCGGCCGGGGTGCCCGCGGTGGTCAACACGCTGACCGATCCGACGGTGGCCTATCCGCGCCGCTCGAACCTGGCCTGAGCCGCCTCCCTTCGCCGCGAGCGTGCGCGAACTCCGCATCCGACGCGGCGTTTCGCCCTCAGACACGCACGCTCGCCGGGAGCGGAAGGGGGGACGCGTACCGTATTTGTGTGGCTAAGACCAAGACCCGCACCCCAGGTCGTGTCAGCAATCGGTTCTGGAAACTGCTCGGCGCCAGCACCGATCGGGACCAGGCGCAGTCGATGACGCAGGTGCGCCAGTCCGCGGACTTCGACGACCGCGCCGCCGAACTCGACGACGAGCAACTGCGCAAGGCCGCCAAGCTGCTGAACCTCGAGGACCTGGCCGACGCCACCGACATCCCGCAGTTTCTGGCCATCACCCGGGAGGCCGCCGAACGCACCACGTCGCTGCGCCCGTTCGACGTCCAGCTGCTCGGGGCGCTGCGGATGTTGGCAGGCGACGTGGTGGAGATGGCCACCGGTGAGGGCAAGACGCTGTCGGGGGCGATCGCCGCGGCCGGCTACGCGCTGGGCGGCAGGCACGTGCACGTCATCACGATCAACGACTACCTCGCGCGTCGCGACGCCGAATGGATGGCGCCGCTGCTGGAGGCGCTCGGCTTGACGGTCGGCTGGATCACCGAGAAATCCACCGCCGAAGAGCGCCGCGCGGCCTACCGGTGCGACGTCACCTACGCCTCGGTCAACGAGATCGGCTTCGATGTGCTGCGCGACCAACTGGTCACCGATGTCGCAGACCTGGTGTCGCCGAACCCCGATGTGGCGCTCATCGACGAGGCCGACTCGGTGTTGGTCGACGAGGCGCTGGTGCCGCTGGTGCTGGCGGGCACCTCGCACCGGGAGACCCCCAAGGTCGAAATCATCCGGCTGGTCGGCGAACTCACCGGCGGCGTCGACTACGACACCGACGACGACAACCGCAACGTGCACCTCACCGAAGAGGGTGCCAGGAAACTGGAGGCCAAACTCGGCGGCATCGATCTGTACTCCGAGGAGCATGTCGGCAGCACGCTCACCGAGGTCAACGTGGCGCTGCACGCCCACGTGCTGCTGCAGCGCGACGTGCACTACATCGTCCGCGACGACGCGGTGCACCTGATCAACGCCTCACGCGGTCGCATCGCGCAGCTGCAGCGCTGGCCCGACGGCCTTCAGGCCGCCGTCGAGGCCAAGGAGGGCATCGAGACCACCGAGACCGGCGAGGTACTCGACACCATCACGGTGCAGGCGCTGATCAACCGGTATCCCACGGTGTGCGGCATGACCGGCACCGCGCTGGCCGCAGGCGAGCAGCTGCGCCAGTTCTACAAGCTCGCGGTCTCGCCGATCGCGCCGAACATGCCCAACATCCGCGAGGACGAGCCCGACCGGGTGTACGCCACCGAGGCCGCCAAGAACGACGCCATCGTCGAGCACATCAAGGAAGTGCACAAGACGCGCCAGCCCGTCCTGGTCGGCACCCACGACGTCGCCGAATCCGAGGACCTGCACCAACGCCTGGTCAAGGCCGGGGTCGCGGCCGTCGTCCTGAACGCGAAGAACGACGCCGAGGAGGCCGCGGTGATCGCCGAGGCCGGCAAGCTCGGCAGTGTCACGGTGTCCACCCAGATGGCCGGGCGCGGCACCGACATCCGGCTCGGCGGGTCCGACGCCGACGATCACTCGGTCAAGAAGAAGGAAGTCGCCGATCTGGGCGGGCTGCACGTCGTCGGCACCGGCAGGCACCACACCGAGCGGCTCGACAACCAGTTGCGCGGCCGCGCCGGGCGCCAGGGCGATCCCGGATCGTCGGTGTTCTTCGCCAGCTGGGAAGACGCCGTCGTCGTGGCCCACCTCGAGCCGAACAAGCTCCCGATGGACACCGACGACACCGGCCGCATCGTCAGCCCCAAGGCCGCCTCGCTGCTGGACAACGCGCAACGCATCGCCGAGGGCCGGATGCTCGACATCCACGCCAACAACTGGCGCTACAACCAGCTGATCGCCCAGCAGCGGGCCATCATCGTCGAACGCCGGGATACGTTGCTGCGCACCGCGGTTGCCCGCGAAGAGCTCGAGGAGCGGTCGCCGAAACGCTACGCGGAGCTGGTCGAGGACCTCGGCGAGGAGAAGCTGGAGAAGATCTGCCGGCTGATCATGCTGTACCACCTGGACCGCGGCTGGGCCGATCACCTGGCCTACCTGTCCGATGTCCGCGAGAGCATCCATCTGCGCGCGCTGGGCAACCAGACCCCGATCGACGAGTTTCACCGGATGGCCGTCGACGCGTTCGCCTCGCTGGCCGCCGACGCGATCGAGGCGGCTCAGCAGACCTTCGAGACCGCGCCGTCCATCGAGGACGAACCCGGCGTGGACCTGTCCAAACTGGCCCGGCCGACCTCGACGTGGACGTACATGGTTCACGACAATCCGCTTGCCGACGACTCGCTCTCCGCGCTGAGCCTGCCGGGGGTGTTCCGCTAGGTTTAGCCCATGACCGAGGCGCATGGCCGGGCGCCTTCGCCGCCGGAACAGAGGGGTCGCGCCCGCGACCGGGTGTTGACCGTCCCCAACGTGCTGAGCGTGCTGCGCCTGGCGTTGGTGCCGGTGTTCCTCTGGCTGCTGCTGGTCGCCGACGCCAACGGGTGGGCGGTGGCTGTGTTGATGTTCAGCGGCTTCTCCGACTGGGCCGACGGGAAGATCGCCCGCCTCGTCGACAACCAGTCCTCGCGGCTGGGGGAGCTGCTCGATCCGGCCGTCGACCGGATATACATGCTGGTGGTCCCGGTGGCGATGGCGGTCCACGGTTCGTTGCCGTGGTGGATCGTGGCCACGCTGATCGGGCGCGACGCCGTGCTGGCCGCGACGCTTCCGCTGCTGCGCAGCCGCGGGCTGACCGCGCTGCCGGTGACCTACCTCGGTAAGGCGGCGACGTTCGCGTTGATGTCGGGTCTGCCGCTGATCCTGCTCGGCCAGTGGGACGCGCTGTGGAGCCGGGTGGTGCTGGCCTGCGGATGGGCGTTTTTGATCTGGGGTCTGGCGATGTATCTGTGGTCGGCGGTGCTGTACCTGATCCAGGTGACGATGGTGATGCGACGGCTGCCGAAGAGCCGGGGACCCCGATGACGCAGAGCTTCCGCAAAACCCTCGGCGGCTACGACCCGAACGCCGGGCGCAGCGCCCACGCCGCCGACAAGCCGACGCTGATCCCGGTGCCCTCGCTCCTGCGGTCATTGCTGACCGAGCACCTCGACCCCGGGTACGCGGCGGCCGCCGAGGCCAAGGCCGCGGGCAAGCGCCGCCCGCGGTGGCAGACCTGGGCGTGGCAGTGCTGCGGTGCGCTGCTGATCGCCGTCGTGTTCGCCACCGCGCTGGCCCAAGCCCGCAGCACCGCCACCGGCGTCCGGGAAACCCAGCACGCGCTGGCGGGCAGCGTCCGGTCAGCGGAGGCCTCGACCGTGGACCTCACGGCTCGCCGCGACGCGTTGGCCACGCAGGTCGACACCCGGCGGCGCAGCCGCCTCGAAGGCGACGAGCGTGGCCAGCAGCTGTTGGGTCGCCTGGACCAGGCGGACTTCGCCGCGGCCGCCACACCGGTGATCGGGCCGGGGCTGACGATCACCGTCACCGATCCCGGCGTCTCGCAGAACCTCAGCGACGTGTCCAAGCAGCGTCTGCCCGGCAGCAGGCAGGTGATCCTGGACCGCGACCTGCAACTGGTGGTCAACGGGCTGTGGGCCAGCGGTGCGGAGGCGGTGTCGGTGGGCGGAGTGCGGATCGGGCCGAACGTGACCGTGCGGCAGGCCGGGGGCGGCATCCTGGTGGACAATCAGCCGATCACCAGCCCGTACGTCATTCTCGCCATCGGACCGCCGAACCTGATGAAGGACATCTTCGAGCGCAGCTCGGGCCTGCAACGCCTGCGGCTGCTGGAGATCTCCTACGGTGTCGGGGTGCAGGTCAGCGCCTCCGACACCGTCACGCTGCCCGCCGGTTCGGTTCGGGAAGTCAACTTCGCCAAGCAGATTGGTCAGTAACCACGCATGATCGGAATCGCCGCACTCGTCATCGGCATCGTGCTCGGGTTGGTGTTTCAGCCCGACGTACCCGAGTTCGTCCAGCCGTACCTGCCGATCGCCGTGGTCGCCGCGCTGGACGCGGTGTTCGGCGGGCTGCGCGCCTATCTGGAGCGCATCTTCGACGCGAAGGTGTTCGTGGTGTCCTTCGTGTTCAACGTGCTGGTCGCCGCGCTCATCGTCTACCTCGGAGACCAGCTCGGCGTCGGCACCCAGCTGTCCACGGCGATCATCGTGGTGCTGGGAATCCGCATCTTCGGCAACGCAGCCGCCTTGCGGCGCAGACTGTTCGGCGCATAGTCGATGACCGAGAACCCGCCCCAGCACCCGTCGGAGCCCGCCCGCCCCGACGACGCAGCGGCGCGGCGCGGCGGCAAACACGAGATGCCGCCGGACGTGGCCGCCCCGCAGATCGGCGACCTGCAGGGCGGCGCGCGATCACGCCGCTCCCAGCTGGTGTTCGGCGCGTTGGGGGTGGTGTTGTGCGTGCTCCTGGGCATCGCGATCGTCACCCAGGTGCGGCAGACCGAATCCGGTGACTCCCTGGAGAGCGCGCGGCCGGCCGACCTGCTGGTGCTGCTGGACTCGCTGCAGCAACGTGAGGCCGCGTTGAGCACCGAAGTCGCCGACCTGCAGCGCACCCTGGACCAACTCGAGGCGTCCGGCACCAGCGACCAGGCGGCCATCGAGAACGCCCAGGCCCGGCTCGCCGCGCTGTCGATCATGATCGGCGCGGTGCCGGCCACCGGGCCCGGCGTGACGTTGACCATCACCGACACCACACCCGGCGTGCCGGCCGAGACGCTGCTCGACGTGATCAACGAACTGCGCAACGCCGGCGCAGAGGCCATGGAGGTTCGCGGCGACCAAGGCGCGGTGCGCGTCGGCGTGGACACCTGGGTGGCCGGGGCGCCCGGGGCGCTCGTCATCGACAACGTGACACTGCATCCGCCCTATAACGTTGTCGCGATTGGTGATCCGCCGACGTTGGCCGCGGCGATGAACATCCCCGGCGGCGCAAAGGACAGCATCGAACGCGTCGGGGGCACGATGACGGTGCAGCAGTCCGACCGGGTGGACGTCACCACCTTGCGGCAACCGAAACCCCGCCAATACGCTCAGCCGGTTAAATGAGGCCAAGGGCAGTGAGTGAAAAATTAGGAGCGCCGTGAGCGATATCCCAGCCGACCTGAAGTACACCGACGAACACGAGTGGGTGCAGCGCACCGGGGACGACACCGTGCGTGTCGGCATCACCGACTACGCGCAGTCCGCGCTGGGCGACGTGGTGTTCGTGCAGCTGCCCGACGTCGGCACCGACGTCACGGCGGGCGAATCCTTCGGCGAGGTGGAGTCGACCAAGTCGGTCTCGGACCTCTACGCTCCGGTCTCTGCGAAAGTTCTTGCGGTCAACGGGGATCTGGAAGGCAATCCGCAGCTGGTCAACTCCGACCCCTACGGTGAGGGTTGGCTGGTCGACCTGCAGGTGGAGGCCTCCGCTCTCGAGGACGCCCTGGGCGGGCTGCTCGACGCGGACGGCTACCGCGCCACAGTGACCGAATGACGGTTGTTAGGGTTTCCCCACCGGACGTCCGCGCTGAAGGCGGATCCGGCGGTGGTGGGCACAATGACGTCTACTGCGCGGTACGGTCGACACCAGACGCATTACGGCTGGGGCTCGGCCCTGTATCGCCACAGCAGCCAGTGAGGAGCAGCGGGTGACGGATAAGGACAAGAACTCTGGGCCTGACCAGACGTCTGACGAAGTCACCGTGGAAACCACCTCGGTTTTCCGCGCGGACTTCCTCAACGAGCTGGACGCGCCCGCGGCGGCTGGCGCCGAGGGAGCGGTATCCGGAGTTGAAGGTCTTCCGGTCGGCTCGGCGTTGCTCGTCGTCAAGCGCGGGCCCAACGCCGGTTCGCGGTTCCTGCTCGACCAACCGACGACCTCGGCCGGGCGCCACCCCGACAGCGACATCTTCCTCGACGACGTCACGGTGAGCCGCAGGCACGCCGAGTTCCGGCTGGAGAGCGGGGAGTTCCAGGTCGTCGACGTCGGCAGCCTCAACGGCACCTACGTCAACCGGGAACCGGTGGACTCCGCCGTGCTGGCCAACGGTGACGAGGTCCAGATCGGCAAGTTCCGGCTGGTCTTCCTCACCGGCCCGAAGAGCGACGACAGCGGCCCAGGCACCTAAGTGACGGCGCCCGACACTCCCGCGCTCACTGGGATGTCAATCGGAGCGGTCCTCGATCTGCTGCGACCGGACTTCCCGGACGTGACGATTTCCAAGATCCGGTTCTTGGAAGCCGAAGGACTGGTCACCCCTGAGCGCACCGCGTCGGGTTATCGGCGGTTCACCGCCTACGACTGCGCTCGGCTGCGGTTCATCCTGACCGCCCAGCGTGACCAGTACCTGCCGTTGAAGGTCATCAAGGCCCAGCTCGACGCGCAGCCGGACGGGGAGCTGCCACCGCAGAGCGGATCCGCTTACGGCGTACCGCGTTTGGTGCCGGTGTCCGGTGACGAGTCGACCGACATCTCGGCCGCGCACGTCAGCACCGCGGCCTCGGTGGCCCCGACGCAGGTCCGGCTGTCGCGCGAGGATTTGTTGTCGCGCTCGGGCGTCGACGACGAGCTGTTGAGCGCCCTGGTGAAGGCGGGCGTCATCACCACCGGGCCCGCGGGGTTTTTCGACGAACACTCGGTGGTGATCGCCCAGTGCGCCCGCGCGTTGGCCGAGTACGGGGTGGAGCCGCGGCATCTGCGGGCGTTCCGTTCGGCGGCTGACCGCCAGTCCGACCTGATCGCGCAGATCGCCGGACCGGTGGTCAAGGCGGGTAAGGCTGGGGCGCGGGAGCGTGGCGACGACCTCGCGCGCGAGGTGGCCGCGTTGGCGATCATGCTGCACACCTCGCTGATCAAGTCCGCTGTGCGCGACGTTCTTGATCGCTGAGGATTAGACTCGTTTTGTACGGCTTCTTGGTGCGGAGGGCAGACACAGATGGGTGAGGTGCGTGTGGTCGGCATTCGCGTGGAGCAGCCGCAGAACCAGCCGGTTTTACTGCTCCGCGAATCGAACGGTGACCGCTATCTGCCGATTTGGATCGGCCAGTCCGAAGCCGCGGCGATCGCACTCGAACAGCAGGGTGTGGAGCCCGCCCGGCCGCTGACGCACGATCTGATCCGAGATCTCATTGGTGCGCTTGGCCATTCGCTCAAAGAGGTGCGGATCGTCGATCTGCAGGAGGGCACGTTCTACGCCGACCTGATCTTCGACCGGGACATCAAGGTGTCGGCGCGGCCGTCTGACTCGGTGGCGATCGCGTTGCGCGTCGGCGTGCCGATCTACGTCGAGGAGGCCGTCCTTGCCGAGGCGGGCCTGCTGATACCCGACGAGAACGACGACGAGGCCACCGGCGCGGTGCGCGAGGACGAGGTCGAGAAGTTCAAGGAATTCCTCGACAGCGTGTCACCCGATGATTTCAAGGCAACATAGGAGCGCTTCATCACGGAAACGTCTCGTCGCGCTCGACACGCGGCGGGGGTTTCCACCAAGCGGGAACCGGGCAGCCATACTTTGACGTGCCGGTCCACTGATGGACAGTCGCGGGCCCGGCGGGAAGCGTATGCTCGACACACTCGGGCTCGGCGAACGTGTGCCCCACGCGGGTACGGCAGACGCGGGTTCGATCGGCGAGAGGATTTCGGAAGTGGGAGACACGCCACGTCAAGAGCAGCTGGACCTCGGCTCTGGTAGCGGCCCCGCGGATTCGGAAGCGACGGCGGCACCCAGCGAACCCGTGCAGGCGGGCCTGTTCCCGGACGACTCCGTGCCCGACGAGCTGGTCGGCTACCGCGGCCCCAGCGCCTGCCAGATCGCCGGGATCACCTACCGTCAGCTGGACTACTGGGCGCGCACGTCGCTGGTCGTGCCGTCGATCCGCAGCGCGGCCGGTTCAGGCAGCCAGCGGCTGTACTCGTTCAAGGACATCCTGGTCCTCAAGATCGTCAAGCGCCTGCTGGACACCGGGATCTCGCTGCACAACATCCGCGTCGCCGTCGACCACCTGCGTCAGCGCGGCGTTCGTGATCTGGCCAACATCACGCTGTTCTCCGACGGCACTACGGTTTACGAGTGCACGTCGGCCGAGGAAGTGGTCGACCTGTTGCAGGGCGGCCAGGGCGTGTTCGGGATCGCCGTCTCCGGGGCGATGCGCGAGTTGACCGGCGCCATCGCGGATTTTCCTGGGGAGCGCGCCGACGGCGGCGAGTCCATCGCCGCGCCCGAGGACGAGTTGGCGTCGCGGCGTAAACACCGCGACCGCAAGATCGGCTGAGTTCGGCGCGGTAAACTCGTTCACGCATCGCCCTTGTGCGGGAGAGTTCCGTGACAACCAGCCACGGACGCCGAAGGAGCAATACCTCTCCGTCAACCTCTCAGGCACCCAGGACCGCACGAGATCCCGATGCCTCTGGAAAGCGGTGAGCCCTGCTCACCCGCCCATGGGGAAAGGCGTTTCTCGATCCGTCGGGAGGCGCCGAATCTCTCAGGCGCCCGGACCGGGTCGACGACAGAGGGAGAGGAACCCAGCGGTTCTCAACCTTCATGTGTCTGGAGTACTCGCCAGTGTTCGATCATCACCAGCCCAACTTCGCCGACCGCCACATCGGACCGGACTCCGCCGAAGTCGCGACCATGCTCGAGACCATCGGCGTGGCCTCCCTCGACGAACTGGCCGACAAGGCGGTCCCCGCTGGAATTCTCGACGCGGTCGCCTCTGACGGGGTGGCGCCGGGCCTCGATCAGCTGCTGGCCCCGGCCACCGAGGAGGAGGCGCTGGCCGAGCTACGCGCGATGGCCGATGCCAACACCGTCGCGGTGTCGATGATCGGGCAGGGCTACTACGACACGCTGACCCCGCCGGTGTTGCGCCGCAACATCATTGAGAACCCGGCCTGGTACACCGCCTACACGCCCTATCAGCCCGAGATCAGCCAGGGCCGGCTGGAGGCGCTGCTGAACTTCCAGACCATGGTCACCGACCTGACCGGCCTGGAGGTGGCCAACGCGTCGATGCTCGACGAGGGCACCGCCGCCGCAGAGGCGATGACGTTGATGCACCGGGCGGTCAAGGGTCCGTCGAACCGGCTGGCCGTGGACGTCGACGTGTTCGCCCAGACCGCCGCCGTGCTGGCCACCCGCGCCGAGCCGCTCGGCATCGAGCTTGTCAGCGCCGACCTGCGCGGGGGACTGCCCGACGGCGACTTCTTCGGGGTGATCGCGCAGCTGCCCGGCGCCAGCGGGGCCGTGGTCGACTGGAGTGAGCTGGTGACGCAGGCCCACGAGCGTGGCGCGCTGGTCGCGATCGGTGCCGACCTGCTGGCGCTGACGCTGATCACGCCGCCCGGCGAGCTGGGCGCCGACGTCGCCTTCGGCAGCACGCAGCGGTTCGGGGTGCCGATGGGCTTCGGCGGCCCGCACGCCGGCTACCTCGCGGTGCGCAACAAGCACGCCCGCCAGCTGCCCGGCCGGCTGGTCGGGGTGTCCGTCGACGCGGACGGGGCACCGGCCTACCGGCTGGCGCTGCAGACCCGCGAACAGCACATCCGCCGCGACAAGGCGACCAGCAACATCTGCACCGCGCAGGTGCTGTTGGCGGTGCTGGCCGCGATGTACGCCAGCTATCACGGCGCCGACGGGCTGACCGGGATCGCCCGCCGGGTGCATGGCCGGGCACGCGTGCTGGCCGCCGGGTTGACCGCGGCCGGTGTGGAGGTGGTGCACGACGCGTTCTTCGACACGGTGTTGGCCCGGGTGCCCGGGCGTGCCGGCGAGATCCACGACAAGGCCAAGGCCCGCGGCATCAACGTGTGGCGCGTCGATGACGATCACGTGTCGGTGGCCTGCGACGAGGCCACCACCGCCGCGCATGTGGATGCGGTGTTGTCGGCGTTCTCGGCGACACCGGCCGACTCGGCGTTCGACGGTCCGAGCGTCGCGACGCGTACATCGACGTTTCTCACCCATCCCGCGTTCACCCGGTACCGCACCGAAACCGAGATGATGCGCTACCTGCGGTCGCTGTCGGACAAGGACATCGCCTTGGACCGCAGCATGATTCCGCTCGGCTCGTGCACCATGAAGCTCAACGCGGCCGCGGAGATGGAGCCGATCACCTGGCCGGAGTTCGCCCGCCAGCATCCGTTCGCGCCGGCCGCCGACACGCCCGGGCTGCGCAAGCTGATCGCCGATCTGGAGACGTGGCTGACGGACATCACCGGCTATGACGCGGTGTCGCTGCAGCCCAACGCCGGCTCGCAGGGCGAGTACGCCGGGCTGCTGGCGATTCAGGCCTACCATGCCGAACGCGGCCAGACCGACCGCGACGTCTGCCTGATCCCGTCGAGCGCGCACGGCACCAACGCCGCATCGGCGGCGCTGGCGGGTATGCGGGTCGTGGTGGTGGCGTGCCGGGAGAACGGCGACGTCGACCTCGACGACCTGCGCGCCAAGGTGGCCGAGCACGCAGACCGGTTGTCGGCGTTGATGATCACGTATCCGTCGACGCACGGGGTGTACGAACACGACATCACCGACATCTGCGCGGCCGTGCACGACGCGGGCGGTCAGGTGTACGTCGACGGCGCCAACCTCAACGCGCTGGTCGGGTTGGCCCGGCCCGGCCGGTTCGGCGGCGACGTCAGCCACCTCAACCTGCACAAGACGTTCTGCATCCCGCACGGTGGTGGCGGCCCCGGCGTCGGCCCGGTCGCGGTGCGCTCACACCTGGCCAAGTACCTGCCCGGGCATCCGCTGGCCGACGAGTTGCCCGACGCGCACACGGTGTCGGCGGCGCCGTACGGATCGGCGTCGATCCTGCCCATCACCTGGGCCTACATCCGGATGATGGGCGCGACCGGGTTGCGCGCGGCGTCGCTGACGGCGATCGCCTCGGCGAACTACATCGCCCGCCGCCTCGACGAGTACTACCCGGTGCTCTACACCGGGAAGAACGGCATGGTCGCCCACGAGTGCATCCTGGACCTGCGCGCGATCACCAAGCAGACCGGGGTCACCGTCGACGATGTGGCAAAACGGTTGGCCGACTACGGTTTCCACGCACCCACGATGAGTTTCCCGGTGGCGGGCACGCTGATGGTCGAGCCGACTGAGAGCGAGAGCCTGG
The DNA here is from genome assembly GCF_019645835.1 of Mycolicibacterium holsaticum DSM 44478 = JCM 12374. Lineage (NCBI taxonomy): Bacteria > Bacillati > Actinomycetota > Actinomycetes > Mycobacteriales > Mycobacteriaceae > Mycobacterium > Mycolicibacterium holsaticum. Next base: position 2,654,690 of record NZ_CP080998.1, on the reverse strand, counting down.
CCGAGGTCGACGCGTTCTGCGAGGCGATGATCGCCATCCGCGCCGAGATCGACAACGTCGGCAACGGCACCTGGCCGGTGGACGACAACCCGTTGCGCGGCGCACCGCACACCGCGGAGTGTCTGCTGGTCGACGACTGGCAGCATCCCTACAGCCGCGAGCAGGCGGCCTATCCGCTGGGCACGAACTTCCGGCCCAAGGTGTGGCCGACGGTGCGGCGCATCGACGGCGCGTACGGGGACCGCAACCTGATGTGCTCATGCCCGCCCGTCGAGGCGTTCGCCTGAACTAACTGCCCGCCGAACGTGGGTTACCCGCACGCCTGAGGCATAAAAGCGTGCCGGTAACCCACGTTCGGCGACCTGGCGACTAGGGTCGGCGAGGTGCTTCCCCCTGATGTGACCGCGTGGCGCGACGGTGGCCGCTGGCTGACCACGCCCGCAGGCCGGGTCTTCGTGCGCTCTGCAAAAGGCGACGGCCCGACCGTGCTGATGCTGCACGGCTACCCGTCGAGCAGCTACGACTACCGGCAGGTGGTTACCCATCTCGACGGCCGGGCCTGGTTGACCCTGGATTTCCTGGGTTTCGGCCTTTCGGACAAACCGCGTCCGCACCGCTACAGCCTGCTGGAACAGGCCGATATCGTGCAGGCGGTGGTGGCCGACGCAGGCGCGGGACCGGTGGTGCTGATCGCCCACGACATGGGCACCTCGGTGACGACCGAACTGCTGGCCCGAGATCTGGAGGGCCGCTTACCCTTTGAGCTGCAGCGGGTGGTGCTGAGCAACGGCAGCGTGATCCTGGACCGGGCCAGCCTGCGGCCGAGCCAGAAGGTGCTGCGCGGTCCGCTGGGCCCGCTGATGGCCCGACTGGTCACCCGCCGCGGGTTCGTCCGCGGGTTCGGCAGGTTGTTCAGCCACGCGCATCCGCTCTCGGCGGCGGAGGCCGACGCGCAGTGGGCGCTGTTGGCCCACAACGACGGTTCGCACATCGCGCACCTGCTGATCTCCTACCTCGACGAGCGGGTGCGCTACGCCGACCGCTGGCACGGCGCGGTGCGCGACTGGCCCAGGAAGCTGAGCTTTCTGTGGGCGCTCGACGATATCGTCGCGACCACCAACGTGCTCGACGGGCTGCGCGAATTGCGGCCCGCCGCAGACGTCGTCGAGCTGCCCGGCGTCGGGCACTACCCGCAGGTCGAGGTGCCCGAGGTATTCGCCAGGTCGGCGCTGAGCCTGTTGTCCGCGCCGACCTAGCCGACCATGCTCGCGATCGCGGCGGTCAACTCCGGCGCGGTTGAACTCTCCAGGTTCTGATACTGGCCACCGGTGATCTGCGCGACCGCCGCCCAGGTTTCGCGGTCCGAGTCGGCACCGAAATCGATGACGTTGACGGCGACCGGGCGCGCCTGGTCGAACGCCCCGCGGATGTACTGCTGCAACCCCTGCCCGTCCAGCGTGCGGTCGGTGTGCGGACCGGTCGTGATGACCAGAACCGAGTTGGCTTGTCCCTCACGGTAATTAGCCATCGCATCGGTGTAGACCAGGCGCAGCGTGGTGAACGACACCGCACCGCCGCCCGATGCGGTTTGCGCACCGAGCGCCGCGGTCAACGCCGCCGAGCGCGGCTGTCCGTTGACCGGGTCGGGCAGCGGGCCGGTGCTCACCTCGGAGCGGCCCGCGGTGCCGTCGAAGGTCCACAGCCCCACCGCCGAGGTCGCGGGCAGCGCCTGCAGGCGGGCCTGCAGCGCGGCCGCCACGTTGGCCAGTCGCGATCTGCCGCCTTCGTCGGCCGGCATCGACTGGTCGAGCATGATCGTCACGGCGGGGTTGGCCGCAGGTGCGGTCAACGCGCTGGCCAGGGTGGCGCGCACCGCGTTGTCGCCCACCGACAGCGGTTCGGCGACCGGCGCGAAGTCCAGGACGTCGCTCTGGGGGGCGGTACCGCCCTCGGTGCGGAACCCGGCCTTGGCGAACTCCGCGAGCTGGTCGGGTTTACGCATGAACCGGGCGAATTCGCTGGCCGCCCTGAGCTGTTCCTGGCTCAGCCAGTCACCCGACAACAGCACGGTCGGATAGTCGGCCATGGCAGGCGGACCCGCAGGCAACCACGACGCCACCGCCTGGGCCGCATCCGGCATATCCGAGGTGCGCTGGTAGAGCTGTTGCTCGGTGGTGACGACGGCGTGCACCGGGGCCGACGCGGGATCGGGGGCGTTCAGCAGGGCGTCCATCGCGGTCGACGCCTTGTTGTCGGCCAACTTCGGTTGGCCGGCCAGCAGGGTGTTCACCGCGCCGACGCCCGCGCTCGGCGGCGCGCCGGCCGGGGCCGCCGCCGCCGCGACCGCCTCGGCGGCCAGGTAGGACGCGTCGCTGTCGCCTTGGAGCGGCAGCGCCAGCCGCAGCGATCCCCACGCGGGCATGTTCAGCGCTTCCAGCGAGGTCGGGTTGGTCTGCAGACCCGGCAGGGTGGCCCAGTTCTGCTGGGCCAGCGCCGGTTTGAGCTGCGGACGGACCGCAAGCAGCACCGGGGAGTTCACCAGCGAGCGGCTGTCGCTGACGGTCTGCGCACCGGCGCCGACCTCCAGCCGCGCCTCGGCGACCGAGCTGGCGGGCACCCACAGGGCCGGACGCTCGCCGAGTACGGCGGGCCAGGTGCCGGTGAAGCCGTTGACGACCTGATCGGAGCCTGCGGATGTGACGCCGACCTTCACGCACCGGTCACCCACCGGCGACGCGGTTTCGTTGTAATTGTCGGCCAGGGTCCGGATCTGTTCGGAAATGGACGGATCGGCGACGACAGCCACGGCCAGCTCACCGTCCACGCACCGGGCGGCGGCCACGTCGCTGCGACTCGACAGCGCGTCACCGAAGAACCGCCACAGGATGACCGCGCCCACCAGTACCACCACGGACACCAGCGCGACGATCACCCCGACGCTGACCCCGCGACGTCCCGCGGTTACCGCGCGGTGGCTACCGGTCCATTCGCCGCCCTCCCACTCACCGCTGTGTTGCGGTCCCAATCGGCCGGGACCGCGCGGCGGGGGAGGCGTCCCGGCGGCGCCGGCGTCCGGTTCGGGTGCACCGGGGTCGGCGTCGTAGAAGCCCGGCCGGTCGTAGTCGGCCTGCGGTTCGCTCTCGTACGGCGGCTCACCGTATTGCGGGGTGCGGTAGGTGGCGTCGCCGTACTCGGGGGTCCGATATTCGGACGCGCCGAAGCCGGGGCCGGGCTCGTCCCGGTCGAAACCGAAACGCTCGGTTTGAGATTCCGAAGACTCGTCAGGTTCAGAAGCCAGGTCTTCGTCTGGCGAGTCCTCGGGATCCGGAAGGCTATGCCTGCCCACTTGCGGCCTTGTACTCGCGGCGCCGGCGATGCAGGATCGGCTCGGTGTAGCCGTTCGGTTGCTCAGCGCCGGACAGGATCAGCTCCTGGGCGGCCTGGAACGCGATGCTGCCTTCGGGATCCGGCGCCATCGGGCGGAACTCCGGATCCTGCTCGTTCTGCTTGTCGACAACAGCGGCCATACGTCGCAGGCTGGCCTTCACGTCCTCTTCGGTGATGACGCCGTGGCGCAACCAGTTCGCCAGCAGCTGGCTCGAAATGCGCAGCGTCGCACGGTCTTCCATCAACGCGATGTTGTGGATGTCGGGCACCTTCGAGCAGCCAACGCCCGCGTCGATCCAGCGCACCACGTAGCCGAGGATCGACTGGCAGTTGTTGTCGACCTCCTCGCGGATCTCCTCGGGCGCCCACGCCAGCTCTTTGGCCAGCGGGACGGTCAGCAGTTCGTCGACGCTGGTGCGTGTCTTGCCCTCGAGTTCCTTCTGCACCGCGTACACGTCGACCTCGTGGTAGTGCATGGCGTGCAGGGTCGCGGCGGTCGGTGACGGCACCCACGCGGTGGTGGCGCCGGCCTTGGGCTGGCCGATCTTCTGCTCGACCATGTCGGCCATCAGGTCGGTCATCGCCCACATGCCCTTGCCGATCTGCGCGCGCCCGGAGAACCCGGTCGCCAGTCCGACGTCGACGTTCTGATCCTCGTAGGCCGCGATCCACGTGGTGTTCTTCATCGCGCCCTTGCGGATCATCGGCCCGGCCTCCAGCGACGTGTGGATCTCGTCGCCGGTGCGGTCCAGGAAGCCGGTGTTGATGAACACGACCCGGTCGGCCGCGGCCCTGACGCAGGCCTTGAGGTTGACGGTGGTGCGCCGCTCCTCGTCCATGATGCCGACCTTGAGGGTGTTGGCAGGCAGGCCGAGCACGTCTTCGACCCGGCCGAACAACTCGCAGGTGAACGCCACCTCGTCGGGGCCGTGCATCTTGGGCTTCACGATGTAGATCGACCCGGTGCGGCTGTTGACCAGCGGCCCGTTCTGGCCGCCGGACTTGAGCCCGTGGATGGCGGTCAGGCTGGTGAACAACGCGTCCTGGATACCTTCGGGCACCTCCGCGCCGTCGGCACCGTTGTCGTCGAACACGATGGCGTCGTTGGTCATCAGGTGGCCGACGTTGCGCACGAACAGCAGGCTCCGCCCCGGCAGCGTCAGCTCGCCACCTTCGGGGGTGGTGTAGGTGCGGTCTTCGTTGAGCACCCGGGTGAAGGTCTTGCCGTCCTTGGCGACCTCCTCGCTCAGGTCGCCCCTGTTCAGGCCGAGCCAGTTGCGGTAGCCGAGCACCTTGTCGTCGGCGTCCACGGCGGCCACGGAGTCCTCGAAGTCCATGATCGTGGTGATCGCCGACTCCAGCACGACGTCCTTGATGCCGGCCTTGTCCGTCGAACCGATCGGGGAGTCCGGGTCGATGAGGACCTCGGCGTGCAGGCCGTGGTTCTTGAGCAGCAGGGTCTTGGGTGAGTCGGCGTCGCCGGTGTAGCCGACGAACTGCTCGGGGTTGGCCAGCCCGGTCGACAGCCCGTCGCCCAGCGTGGCCAGCAGCGCACCGTCGTCGACCTTGAAGCCGGTGACCTCGCTCCAGTCGCTGGTGGCCAGCGGGGCAGCACCGTTGAGGAAGCGCCGCGCGTAGGCGATGACCTTGTCGCCGCGCACCGGGTTGTAGCTGGTGCCCTTCTCGGCGCCGTCGTCCTCGGGAATCACATCGGTGCCGTACAGCGCGTCGTACAGCGACCCCCAGCGGGCGTTGGCGGCGTTGAGCGCGAACCGGGCGTTGAGGATCGGCACCACCAGCTGCGGGCCCGCGGTGGTGGTGATCTCGTCGTCGACGCCGGTGGTGGTGATGCTGAAGTCGTCGGGTTCGGGCACCAGGTAACCGATCTCGATGAGGAAGTCCTTGTAGGCCTCGGCATCGATCGGCTCGATCACCCGCTGGCGGTGCCACTTGTCGATCCGGGCCTGCAGGTCAGCGCGGCGGGCCAGCAGCTCCTGGTTCTTGGGCGTCAGGTCGGCGACGACCTTGTCCACGCCCGACCAGAAGGTGTCGGGGTCGATATCGGTGCCCGGCAGCGCCTCGTCGTTGATGAAGTCGTACAACACCTGGGCGACGCGCAGGTTTCCCACCGTCACACGATCGGTCATCTTTCCTCCCTAGAGCTGTCGGTCCAGCTTACCCACCGGTAGCTGGGGTTTATTCGCCAGCGCCAGCGCCACCCCATTCGCGGCCCGCCGCGGGATCCCATTCGCGGCCCGCCGCGGGATCCCATTCGCGGCCCGCCGCCGGATCCCATTCGCGGCCCGCCGCGGAAAGTAAGCGGTCGCACCGATCGGCAAGCGCCGCGCGCAGCGGCGCAGCCCGGTCAGCAATGTGCTGCTGGATTCGTACGTAATCGGCCCGACCGGCCGGTGTCTCGATCTCGATCGGCGCGAATCCGTATTCGCGGAGATCATAGGGGCTGGCGCGCATGTCCAGTTCACGGGCATCGGCCGCCAGCTCCAGACAGTCCATCACGAGCTCGGAGTTCACCAGCGGCCCCAGCTTGAACGACCACTTGTAGCAATCCATCGCCGCGTGCAGGCAACCTGGTTGTTCGGCGCTGATCTGGCCATCGCGGGTGAGGTGTTCGGCGTTGCGTCTGGCGGCCGGTTCGGTGAAGAAGCGGTACGCATCGAAGTGGCTGCACCGCAACGGCATCGACTCCACCACGGCGTTCGTGCCCGCCGCGCCCAGTCGCAGCGGCACATGGGCGTGGCGCACCGTCGGTGCGCGGTACACCATGGCCCACTCGTGCAGCCCGAAGCAGTTCAGTCGCGCCGGGCGCGCGGCGGTGGCGCGCAGCAACCGTGCGATGAACCCGATGGTGTCGACGCGGGCCGCCAGGTAGGTGCGGGTGACCGCGACGCCACCCTCGGTCCGGTCGTATCCGGTGCGGCCCAGATAGCGCTGCGCGGCGGCACCGGTCAGCGTGACACCGAACCCGGGATGCCAGGTCCGCAACTGCCGCGGCCGCAAACTGTAGTAGTTGAACAGGAAGTCCCACACGGGGTGGGGTTCGGTGGCGCAGGGCCGGTGTGTGCGTAGGAAGTCCTCCACCCGTCGCCGGTGGCGGCGTTCCCGGGCCGTCCAGTCGGCCTCGTCGAGCGTGACATCAGACACCGTCGCGCGGAGCGTGACATCAGACACCGTCGCGCGGAGCGTGACATCAGACACCGTCGCGCGGAGCGTGACATCAGACACGGTGTGTCCCGTCGCGCACGGTGCCCACCAGGTCCTCGACCAGGTCTTCGAGCGCCACCATCGCCGACACGGTGCCGTCGCGCTCGGTGACCAGGGCGAGGTGGGCGTTGCGGCGCCGCATCCGGGACAGCGCGTCGGGCAGGGGCAGCGTCGCGGGCACTTGGGGCAGCGGCCGCACCATCGCGGAGTCCAGCACCGCGTCGGGGTCGTTGACCAGCGACAGCACGTCCTTGATGTGCAGGTAGCCGAGATAGTTTCCGTCCATGTCGGTGATCGGGAACCGCGAGTAGCCGGTCTCGGCCAACGCGTCCTCGATGGCGCCGACGGTGGGTCCGGCGCCCTCGCGGGCCACCGGCACCGCCCGGATTTCGCGCAGCGGGACGGCGACGTCGTTGACCACCCGGTTGCGGATCTGCAGGGCGCGGGTGAGCCGGCTGTGCTCTTCGGGATCCAGCAGGCCCTCGGACACCGACTCGGCGATCATCTCCGACAGTTCCACCGTCGAGACGGTGACGTCGAGTTCGTCCTTGGGCTCCACGCGAAACGCGCGCAACGTCACGTTGGCGCACCAGTTGTAGAACGCGATCAGCGGTTTGGCCATCCGGATCCAGACCAGGTAGGTGGGGATCAGCAGCATCGCGGACGTCTCCGGGCCGGCGATCGCGATGTTCTTCGGCACCATCTCGCCCAGCAGCACGTGCAGGGTGACCACGACGGCCAGCGCCACGAAGAACGACACCGTGTGCAGCACCGTGTCGGGGATGCCGATCAGGTCGAACGGCTTTTCCAGCAGGTGCGCGACGGCCGGCTCGCCGACGCGGCCGAGCAGGATCGAGCAGATCGTGATGCCCAGCTGCGACCCGGCCAGCATCAGCGACAGGTTTTCGCCGGCCCGGATCACGGTGACCGCGCTCTTCTTGCCGTTCTCGGCGAGCGCTTCGAGCCGGTCGCGACGCGCGGAGATCAGCGCGAACTCCGAGGCGACGAAGAACGCGTTCGCGCCAAGCAGCACCACCGTGAGGATCACCCCGAGGAAGTCGCCCATCAGCGCTCCCCGCTGTCGCCGCGACGGCCGAGTTCGGTGAGCTCGAGCAGGTCGATGCGCCGACCGTCCATCCGCACGACGGTGGCCAGCCACCACACCGGATCCTCGACGACGCCGTCGGGATCGAAGGCGGTCAGCTCGACGGACTCACCTTCTTCGGGGATGTGCCCGAGCCGCTCGAGCACCAGCCCGCCGATCGTCTCGTAGTCGCCCTCGGGGGCGCGGAAGTTCGTCGCACCGGCCACCTCGTCGATGCGCAACAGGCCCGACACCCGCCAGCCGCGGCCGGCGGGCACCACGTTGGGTGCTTCGACGTCGTGCTCGTCGCGGACGTCGCCGACGATCTCTTCGATGAGGTCCTCGACGGTGACCAGCCCTGCGGTGCCGCCGTATTCGTCGACCACCAACGCGGTCTGCAGCCCGTTCGCGCGGATCTGGGTCATCACCGCGTCACCGTCGAGCGTCGACGGCACCTTGGCCACCGGCAGCGCCAACGACGCCAGCCGGGTGCTGGCGCGTTTGTCCATCGGCACCTCGAACACCTGCTTGACGTGGGCGATGCCGATAGTCTCGTCGAGGTCGCCGCGGATGATCGGGAACCGTGAGAAGCCGGTCTTGATGGCGACGTCCACCAGGTCGCTGACCGTGTCCTCGGCGTCGAGCGCTTCGATCTTGGACCGCGGCGTCATGAGCTCCTCGGCGCTGCGTTCACCGAACCGCAGCGAGCGGTCCACCAGCAGCGCGGTGACCGGGTCCAGCGCGCCGCTGCGCGCCGAATTACGCACCAACGACACCAGTTCGCGCGCCGAACGCGCCGAGCGCAGCTCTTCGGCCGGTTCGATGCCGAGCCTGCGCAGAATCCAGTTGGCGGTGCCGTTGGTGAGCCGGATCAGCGGGGTGAACAGCGCCGAGAACAACAGCTGCGGGCCCGCCGACCACCGCGCGGTGGCCACCGGCCGGGCCACCGCCAGGTTCTTGGGCACCAGCTCGCCGAACACCATGGACAGCGACGTGGCGATGACGACCGCGAAGAACAGCGCGACGCCGGTGGACAAGCGCGCGGGCACCCCCACCGCGTCCAGCCCGGGCTTGATCAGCCGGCCGACGACCGGTTCGGCCAGGTAGCCGGTGGCCAGCGTGGTGATCGAGATGCCGACCTGGGCGCCGGACAGTTGAAACGACAGCGTGCGGTGCGCGCGGCGGACCATCTGGTCGCGGCGGTTGCCCGAGCGCGCGTTGGCTTCGACGGTGCTGCGTTCCAGCGCGGTCAGCGAGAACTCGGCGGCGACGAACACCGCGGTTCCCGCGGTCAGCAGGATGATCGCTGCTATCGACAACAGCGACATCGCGAGGCTCATGGTCGCCTCGCCGCGGGGACGCCGGGCCTGGTGCCCGGCTGGCTAGAAGAGGGCTCGGCGTCGGAAGGCTCGTGGCCGGGCCGCTCGGCCGACAAACCCACGGCCTCGACGGGTGCCTGCGGCACGGGTTCCCTTTCGAGTAGACGAGTGCGGAAAGACCTCATGGTAGCGGGTGGTTTCCCGCCCGGCGGAGTCACCAACCGGTGGGCAGCGGATGCCCCTCGGCGAACCCGGCCGCCGACTGCACACCCAGCACCACCTTCTCGTGCAGTTCGGCCAGATTGCCCGCGCCGACGTAGGTGCAGGTGCTGCGCACGCCCGAGGTGATGTGGTCGAGAAGGTCCTCGACGCCGCCGCGTGAGGGGTCCAGCCCCATCCGGGATGTGGAGATGCCCTCCTCGAACAGCGCCTTGCGGGCTTGGTCGAAGGGGCTGTCGGCGGAGGCGCGGGCCGCGACGGCCCGCTTGGAGGCCATCCCGTAGCTCTCCTTGTACGGCTGGTCGTCGCGGTCGCGCATCAAGTCTCCCGGCGACTCGTAGGTGCCGGCGAACCAGGAGCCGATCATCACGTTGGACGCCCCGGCGGCCAGCGCGAGCGCGACGTCGCGGGGGTGCCGAACCCCGCCGTCGGCCCAGACGTGCGCGCCGAGTTGCCGTGCGGCTGCGGCACATTCGACGACAGCGGAGAACTGCGGCCGGCCGACCCCGGTCATCATCCGGGTGGTGCACATCGCCCCGGGCCCGACGCCGACCTTCACGATCGACGCCCCGGCGTCGATCAGGTCGCGGGTGCCCTCCGCGGAGACCACGTTGCCCGCGGCCACCGGCAGCCCCAGATCCAGCGATGTCACCGCCTCGATCGCGTCGAGCATCTTGGTCTGGTGCCCGTGGGCGGTGTCGATCACCAGCAGGTCGGCGCCGGCCTCGGCCAGGCTGCGGGCCTTGGCGCCGACGTCGCCGTTGATGCCGACCGCGGCGGCGATCCGCAATCGCCCCTCGCCGTCCACCGCGGGGGTGTAGATGCCGGCGCGGATCGCGGCGGTGCGGGTCAGCACCCCGGCCAGGGTGCCGTCGGCGTCGGTCATCACCGCCACGTCGACGGGTGCGTGTTCGAGCAGGTCGAAGACCTTGCGGGGGTCGGTGCCCACCGGCGCGGTGACGAAGTCGGAGATCGCGACGTCGCGCACCCGGGTGAACCGGTCCACCCCGACGCAGTTGCTCTCGGTCACCAGGCCGATGGGCCGGCCCTCGAACACGACGACGGCGGCGCCGTGCGCGCGCTTGTGGATCAGCGCGGTGGCATCCGACACCGAGTCGTCGGGGGAGAGCACCACCGGGGTATCCACCACCAGGTCGCGGGTCTTGACGAAGTCGACGGTGCCCTTCACCACGTCCATCGGCAGGTCCTGCGGCAGCACCACCAGTCCGCCGCGGCGGGCCACCGTCTCGGCCATCCGCCGTCCGGCCACCGCGGTCATGTTGGCGACCACCACCGGGATCGTCGTGCCCGACCCGTCGTAGGTGGACAGGTCGACGTCCATCCGCGACTGGATCTGCGAGCGGCCCGGGACGATGAAGACATCGTCATAGGTCAGGTCATAGGCGGGCCGGTGGCCGTCAAGAAAACGCATTGCCGCTCAAGTCTAGTGGGCTCGCGTGGGCTCACCAGCTCGGCAAAAGCGGATCAGGCCTCGACCTCGCTGCGGTCACCGCTCCACAGGGTGTGGAACTTTTGGTCGCGGTCGGCGTCGACGCGCGCGTAGGTGTGGGCGCCGAAGTAGTCGCGCAGACCCTGGATCAGCGCGGCGGGCAGCCGCTCGGTGCGCAGCGCGTCGTAGTAGGACAGCGCCGAGGAGAACCCGGGGATCGGGATACCGAGTTGGGTGGCGGTGACGACGACGCGGCGCCAGCTGTCGATCGCCGCCTCGACCGCGCTGCGGAAGTACGGCGCCGCGATCAGCGTGGCCAGGTCGGGTTCGGTGTCGTAGGCGTCCTTGATCCGGTCGAGGAACTTGGCGCGGATGATGCAGCCGCCGCGCCAGATGGTGGCCAGATCGCCGGGGGTGATATTCCAGCCGTACTCGGCGCTGCCCGCCTGGATCTGGTTGAACCCCTGCGCGTACGCGACGATCTTCGACGCGTACAGCGCCTGGCGCACGTCCTCGGTGAATTTCGCTGCGTCGCTGGGGTTTTCACCTAGGCCACCGGAGGCCAGACCAGTGGTGGCGCGGCGCTGGGCGACCGAACCGGAAAGGGCGCGGGCGAACACCGCCTCGGCGATGCCGGTCACTGGGACGCCCAGGTCCAGCGCGGACTTGACCGTCCAGCGGCCGGTGCCCTTCTGCTCGGCCTCATCGACGATGATGTCGACCAGCGGTTTGCCGGTCTTGGAGTCGACCTGGCGCAGCACCTTGGCGGTGATCTCGACCAGGAAGCTGTCCAGGTCACCGGCGTTCCACTCGTCGAACACGTCGGCGATCTCACCCGCGGATTTGCCAAGCCCGTCGCGCAACAGTTGGTAGGCCTCGCCGATGAGCTGCATGTCGGAGTATTCGATGCCGTTGTGCACCATCTTCACGAAATGCCCGGCCCCGTCGGGTCCGATGTGGGTGCAGCACGGCACGCCGTCGACGTGTGCGGAGATCTCCTCGAGCAGCGGGCCCAGCGACTTGTAGGACTCGGCGGGGCCGCCCGGCATGATCGAGGGCCCGTTGAGCGCGCCTTCCTCACCGCCGGAGATGCCCGCACCGACGAAGTGCAGGCCGCGCTCGCGCATCGCCTTCTCGCGCCGGATGGTGTCGGTGTAGAGCGCGTTGCCGCCGTCGATGATGATGTCGCCCTGTTCCATCGCGTCGGCGAGCTCGTTGATCACGGCGTCGGTCGCGTCGCCGGCCTTGACCATGATCAGCACCCGGCGCGGTTTCTCCAGCGCATCAAGGAATTCGGCGATGGTCTCGCTGCGGACGAAGTTGCCTTCGGAGCCGTGTTCGGCCAGCAACGCATCGGTCTTGGCGACGGAGCGGTTGTGCAGCGCGACCGTATAGCCGTGCCGCGCGAAGTTACGCGCGATGTTCGACCCCATCACCGCCAGGCCGGTGACCCCGATCGCGGCGGTGCCCGTCGTGGCAGAAGGGGCGGGAGCGGACGCGTCCGACGAGCTCATTCAGGCAGCCTTTCGTTGTTTTGTTATGTCTAACCGATGAACGCTTGGCCGGGCGGAAACCTATCCCTAAGCCGCTATGCGGTGAAGAGCCGGTGGAGTTCGGTGAGCCAGGGCAGCGCCACCGCGTAGGTCGGCAGCACCAGCACCGCCGCCGCGGCCAGGTACGCCGTCACGCCCAACGCGACACTGTTGCCGCGTCCGCCCAGTCGGCGCACCCGCATCAGCGTCGTCGGCCCACCCGCGGCCAACGCGCCGGCCGGCGTGTGTCCGCCCGCGCAGGCCACCAGCGCGCGGGCCAGGGGAGTGCGGCCCGCGGTGCGCAGCGCCGCGTCGTCGGCCAGCATCTCGATCAGCAGCCGGACGGCGCCCAGCGCGCTGGCGCTGCGGACGAACCGCGGGAACGCGGCGTGCACCGCGGTGAACATCTCCAGCACGAGGTCATGGCGGGCCCGCAGGTGCGCGCGTTCATGCGACAAGATGGCGGCAACCTCGTTGTCCGCCAACGTCGTCAGCGTGCCCTCGCTGACGACCACCCGGCTGCGCACGCCCGGCAGGCAGTAGGCCAGCGGTTGATCCACGTCCAGAATTCGCAGCCCGTAGCCGGCAGTGGGATGGTGGCGGCACTTCTGCGACTTGCCGACCAGATCGACGACCATGCGGTGGTGTGCCCGGCGGCGGCGGGTGGCGATGGCCACCTGCAGTACGGCGACGGCCAGCCGCGCGCCGATCACCAAGGTCAGCGCGAAGACCACCACGTAGGCGGTCCACAACGGCCAGCCCAGCACGGTGATCTCGCTGATGATGTTCGCGGTCGGCCTGCCGTCGGGGCCCGGTTCGAAGAGCCTGCTGGCGATGGCGATGCCCGCGGAGAACGCCGACAGCACTGCGGCGAGCGCGATCGCCTGCCACAACACGATGGCGGCCCGCGGCGCGCGCGTCGGCCAGGACGCCCGGGCCAGCAAGGCGGGCACTGGTCCGGACAGGACCAGCGCCATGACGGTGAAGGCCAGCGCGGACACGCTGTCAGTCTCTCTCAGTCGGTGCCGGAATAGCCAGTGCGCGGCGGCACGGCGTCTTTGCTTTCCAGGTCGGCAAGGGCGCGGCGCAACGCCGCGGCCTCGTCGACGCCGACGCGTTCGACGAAGTGCACGAGCGCGGCCTCGCGGCTGCCGGAGTCGGCGGCCTGGTCGAGCGCGTCGACCATCAGCCCGGCGACCAGTTCGTCGCGTCCGTGCGTGGGTGCGTAGCGGTGGGCGCGGTCATCGCGGTGCTGCACGACGAGGTTCTTCTTGGCCAACCGCTGCAGCACGGTCATGATCGTGGTGTAGGCCAGGTCGCGGCGCGCCGACAATGCCTCGTGGACTTGGCGCACGGTCTGGGGCTGCGGTTCGTTCCAGAGGTGATCCATCACCTCACGTTCGAGTTCCCCTAGACGCGTCAACTTGGCCATCCGATTGTTCTCTCCTCGAGACTGTAGATCCAGCTTACTACGGGCTTACTACGGTGCGTCGTACCTCCTGCGGCGGATCGGATATTCGCGTCCGCGATCGCCATTTCCGACGGTGCTCACCACCGCTTCTCCCGGTCTTGTGAGTCGAGTCACACGGTGTGGCCGCCGTCATGCGCATGACTATAGTAAGCCTAACCTAAGTCATGATCGGGAGGTGCGCATGACAGTTGCGGTCGACGATCCGCTCATCGCCAGCATGGCGATCAGGCGGCCGCTGCCCCTGCACGAATCGAGCCAACGGCTGCGTGAGCTCTATCCCGAATGTCCGCGGGTCTACGGGGTGGCCGTGATGGGTGACCTTTCCCGCCGGCGGTGGTGGCCACTGACCGAGGCGCTGACCACCGACCGCCTGCAGGCCATGTTCGATCTCGCGGCCGAGGAAACCGACAGCCCCACCGCGGTGGCCCAGCAGTTGGCGGCCACGCTTGCCCATGTCGTGGTCGGACGGGTCATCCCGCTGCTGGTGCTGGAGGCGCGGGCCTGGGACACCGGCCTGGAGAACCTGTGGGTGCACGTCGATTCCGAAGGTGCGATCGACTGGGTCGGCGTGGTGGACCCGACGTTGCGGGCGGTGCCCGAGGATCCGTTCTTCGACGGCCGCGGGGCAGTGCGGTTGGCGAACCCGGCGCGGGACGGGATCGTGGCGTTGCCCAGCGAAGCCGCGCTGACGACGTGGATCGCCCACCGCAGCCACCGGGCGCTCGCCCCGCTGTTCACCAAACTCGCCGCCGTGAGTGGCGGCGCGATGTCGGTGGCGTCGATGTGGCACGTCGTGGGAACGGCCGTGGTGAGTGCGGCGACCCAGGTGCCCCTGCTGGCCGGCTCCAGTGAGCTCGTCAGCATGCAGCGCAGCCAGGCCGTGCTCGACGCGTTCGTCGGCTTCGGGCTGCCGGTACGCGGAACATCCCGAATTGCCGCCGGGAAAGTGTTGCTTAATTAGGCAAGCCTTGCCTATCCTGATGTCAGGTTCAAACGTGTACCACCGGACCGCACCGGAGTCCTGAGGGCTGCAGAGACTCCCGGTCCACACGAAGGACGGGCCCCACACCGCTGGTGTGGGGCCCGTCCGATTTTCTGCACGGGATCCGCCAACGTCGGCCGACCCCTGTCGGCAGGGCGGCGACCCGGCCGTGTAGACACGTTCGCGTGAGCATCGATTTGGCCGATCTCGGCAAGGGATTCGACAACGAACTGGGTGTGACGTACGTCGAACTGGGTCCCGACGGCGGAACGGCCCGGCTGACCATCGACGACCGGCTGCTGCAGCCGTGGGGCATCGTGCACGGCGGGGTGTACTGCTCGATCATCGAGAGCCTCGCCAGCGTGTCGGCCCAGCTCTGGCTCGCCGAGAACGGCGGCGGCAACGTGGTCGGCGTCAACAACAACACCGACTTCCTGCGCGCGATCTCCTCAGGGACGGTGACGGCGGTGTCCAGCCCCATCCACCGCGGGCGGCGCCAACAGCTCTGGCAGATCACCATCACCGACGAGCGCGACCGTGTCGTGGCCCGCGGCCAGGTGCGGCTGCAGAACCTGCCCGCCGAGTAACACGCACACCGCTCGCGCTGCTGCATCGGGCGCGTCATGGCAATATCGCCGACTATGCGCTTAACGCCGCATGAACAGGACCTGCTGCTGCTGTCCTATGCCGCCGAGCTGGCGCGGCGTCGACGGGCCCGCGGCCTGCGGCTCAACCACCCCGAAGCGGTCGCCGTGATCACCGACCACATCCTCGAGGGTGCCCGCGACGGGCGCACAGTCGCGGAGTTGATGGTCAGCGGCCGCGACGTCCTGGGCCGAGCCGACGTCATGGAAGGGGTGCCCGAGATGCTCGACGACGTCCAGGTGGAGGCGACGTTTCCAGACGGCACCAAGCTGGTGACCGTCCATCACCCGATCTCATGAGCGATCCGATGGTGCCCGGCGAGATCCGGTTCGGCATCGGTGACATCGAGATCAACGCCGGCGCAGCACGTCTGGAGATGGAGGTGGTCAACACCGGCGACCGTCCCGTCCAGGTCGGCAGCCATGTGCATCTGCCGCAGGCCAACGCGGCACTGCAATTCGACCGCGACGCTGCACACGGCAGACGCCTCGATATTGCCGCGGGCACCGCGGTGCGCTTTGAACCCGGTGTCGTCCAGCGGGTTTCGTTGGTGCCGCTGAGCGGATCGCGGGAAGTGCACGGGCTGACGCTGACGCCTCCCGGCCGGCTGGACGCGTCATGACCCGGCTGTCGCGGGAGCACTATGCCGCGCTGTTCGGCCCCACCACCGGCGACCGGATCCGGCTGGCCGACACCGATCTGTTCGTCGAGATCACCGAGGACCGCAGCGGAGGACCCGAGCGGGCCGGCGACGAAGCGGTGTTCGGCGGCGGCAAGGTGCTGCGCGAGTCGATGGGACAGTCCCGGGCCACCAGGGCCGACGGCACACCCGACACCGTCATCACCGGCGCAGTGATCATCGACTACTGGGGAATCATCAAGGCCGACATCGGTATCCGGGACGGACGCATCGTCGCGATCGGTAAGGCCGGCAACCCCGACATCATGGCGGGCGTGCATCCGGCCCTGGTGGTCGGGCCGGCGACGGAGATCATCGCGGGCAACGGCCGCATCGTCACCGCGGGCGGCATCGACTGCCACGTGCACCTGATCTGCCCGCAGCTGATGGCCGAGGCGCTGGGCGCCGGGATCACCACCGTGATCGCCGGCGGCACCGGACCCGCCGAAGGCAGCAAGGCCACCACCGTCACCCCCGGGGCCTGGCATCTGGGCCGGATGCTGGAGTCGCTCGACGGGTGGCCGATGAACATCGCCCTGCTCGGCAAGGGCAACACCGTCAGCGCCGAGGCGATGTGGGAGCAGTTGCGCGGCGGTGCTTCAGGTTTCAAGCTGCACGAGGACTGGGGTTCCACGCCTGCGGCCATCGACGCGTGCCTCACCGTCGCCGACGCGGCCGGGGTGCAGGTGGCCCTGCATTCCGACACGCTCAACGAGGCCGGTTTCGTCGAGGACACGATCGGCGCGATCGCCGGCCGGTCGATCCACGCCTATCACACCGAAGGCGCGGGCGGCGGGCACGCGCCCGACATCATCACGGTGGCCGCACAGCCGCACGTGCTGCCGAGTTCGACCAACCCGACCCGGCCGCACACCGTCAACACCCTCGACGAGCACCTGGACATGCTGATGGTGTGCCATCACCTCAACCCCGCCCTCCCAGAGGATCTGGCGTTCGCCGAGAGCCGCATCCGGCCGTCGACGATGGCCGCCGAGGATCTGCTGCACGACATCGGCGCGATCTCCATGATCGGCAGCGACTCGCAGGCGATGGGGCGCATCGGTGAGGTCGTCATCCGCACCCTGCAGACCGCGCACGTGATGAAACGCCGCCGCGGCGCGCTGCCGGGCGACGGCGCGGCCGATAACAACCGGGTGCGCCGCTACGTCGCCAAGTACACGATCTGCCCGGCCGTCGCGCACGGACTCGACGACGAGGTCGGCTCAATCGAGGTCGGTAAGCTCGCCGACCTGGTGCTGTGGGAGCCCGCGTTCTTCGGGGTGCGCCCGCACGCCGTGGTCAAGGGCGGCATGATCGCCTGGGCGGCAATGGGAGACGCGAACGCCTCCATTCCCACCCCACAGCCGGTGCTGCCGCGGCCGATGTTCGGCGCGGCGCCGGTGGCCGCGGCGGCCACCTCGGTGCACTTCGTGTCCGCGCAGGCGATCGAGGCCGGGTTGGCCGACCGGCTCGCGGTCCACCGCCGCCTGGTCGCGGTCAAGAACGTCCGCGCGGTCGGCAAAGCCGATCTTCCGCTCAACGACGCACAGCCGGACATCGAGGTCGACCCGGACACGTTCACCGTGCGCATCGACGGCGACGTGTGGCACCAAGACCCGCCCCAGCACCTGCCGATGGCGCAGAGGTACTTCCTGTTCTGATGACGAATCTCGCGACGCTGCTGACGTTGTCGGACTCGCGGTTGCCCACCGGCGGCCACGTGCATTCCGGCGGCGTCGAACAGGCGGTCGCCGAGGGGCTGATCCGCGACCTGCCGACCCTGCGGGCGTTTCTGCGCAGGCGGATCCGCACCAACGGTCTGATGGCCGCCTCGATCGCGGCGGCCGTATGCGACGGCACCCTGGACACATCGCAGGCCGACCGCGAAACCGACGCCCGCACACCGGCTCCCGCGGCACGACAGGCGTCCCGCACCCAGGGCCGCGGGCTGGTCCGGTTGGCGCGGCGGGTATGGCCCGACGTCGAATGGCACCGGCTTGGCACCACCCCGCATCTGCCGGTCGCCGCGGGCACGGTGGGCGCGGCCAGCGGAACGACGCCCGAACACACCGCGCTGTCGGTGATCTACACGACGATGACCGGATCGGCGACGGCCGCTCAGCGGCTGTTGGCGCTCGATCCCGGTGACGTCGCGGCCGTCACGTTCGAGCTGGCACCGCTGTGCGACCAACTCGCCGCCGAGGCCGGCAAGGAGCTGGCCGAGCTGTCCGATCCGCTGCTCGACGTGCTGGCCCAACGGCACAGCCAACGCGAACGTCCCCTGTTCGCCTCGTGAAAGGCACGCCATGCCACCGCATTTCCTCGATGGTCAACCCCACGGCCATGTCGACCGGCCCAAGCGCGCACGCCGGCCGGGCGAGCCGTTACGCGTCGGGGTCGGCGGACCCGTCGGCTCGGGTAAGACCGCGCTCGTGGCGGCGCTGTGTCGCCAGCTGCGCGACCAGCTGTCGCTGGCGGTGCTGACCAACGACATCTACACCACCGAGGACGCCGACTTCCTGCGCCGCCATGCCGTGCTGCCCGACGCGCGGATCGCCGCGGTGCAGACCGGCGGGTGCCCGCACACCGCCATCCGCGACGACATCACCGCGAACCTCGACGCCATCGACGACCTGATCGCAGCGAACTGCGGACCGGCTGAGCGGCTGGACCTGATCCTGGTGGAGTCCGGCGGCGACAACCTCACCGCCACCTTCTCCTCCGGTCTGGTCGACGTGCAGATCTTCGTCATCGACGTCGCCGGCGGTGACAAGGTGCCGCGCAAGGGCGGTCCTGGCGTGACGTACTCGGACCTGTTGGTGATTAACAAGATCGACCTGGCACCGCTGGTCGGTGCCGACCTCGACGTGATGCGCCGGGACGCAGCCGCGGTGCGCGGTGAGCGCCCCAGCGTGTTGATCTCGCTGACCGAGGACCCGGCGGCGACCCCGGTGCTGGCGTGGGTGCGCGAGCAGCTGCAGGTGCCGGTCTAGTGCGCTCCGGCGTCGTCATCGTCGCCGCGCCCGGCCGCCGGCCGCGCATCGAGTGCACCGGGGGTCTGGCCGCGCGCCACACCGAGGCCGACACCGTGCACCTGGTGTCGGCCGCGGCCACCCCGCTGGGCGGTGACGCACTCGATATCCGCGTCGTCGTCGAGGCGGGCGCGCGGCTGCGGGTGCGCAGCGCGGCCGCGACGGTGACGCTGCCGGGTCCCGCGACGGTCGAGTCGCACGCGGTCTGGCACCTCGAGGTGGCTGGCGACCTCGACCTGGACCCGGAACCCACCGTCGTCGCCGCGGCGTCACATCACATCAGCGCCACCCGGCTGACGTTGACCGGGTCGGGCCGCGTCCGGCTACGCGAACGCGTCCAGATCGGCAGATTCGGTGAACGCCAGGGATTTTGGTCAGGGTCCTTGCACGCCGACGTCGACGGCTCGCCGTTGCTGCGTCATCGCGTCGAGCTCGGCAACGGCTCGGTGACCGACGACGACCTCGGTGCACCGCTCGCGGGTGTAAGTGAACTGCATTATCCGCACGGCGTCGCCGACACCGCGGGGCTGCCGCTGACCCTTGCCGGCGGCGGCTGCCTGTCGACCTGGCAGGGGGAGCGGCTTTAGATCGCCATCGCGGCGCGCACGTCGGTCTCCGAAGCCGAGCCGCCGGCGCCGCTGGAGGTGAGCCGCCCGGCCTGCAGGATGTAGTAGCGCTGCGAGGACTGCAACGCGAACCCGATGTGCTGTTCGACGAGCAAGACACCGAGGTTTCCCCGGCCGGTCAGATCGGTGATGGCGGACTCGATCTCGGCCACCACCGAGGGCTGGATGCCCTCGGTCGGCTCGTCGAGGATCAGGCATCTGGGGCTGGTGATCAGCGCGCGTGCGATCGCGAGTTGTTGACGTTGCCCTCCTGAGAGCAGGCCGGCCTTGCGGGTCAGCAGTTCTGTGAGGGCGGGAAACAGGTCGAGTTGCTCGTCGATGAGTTGCCTGCCGTTCTTGCGCCCGTCGGCCACCACCTGGAGGTTCTCCATGGTGGTCAGGTGTCCGAAGGACTGTTGGCCCTGCGGTACGTAGGCAAGCCCGCGCGCCACCCGGGCGCTCGGCCGCAGCCGGGTGATGTCCTCGCCGTCGAAAAGCACCTTGCCCGCAGTGCATTTGAGCAGTCCGACCGCGGCCCGAAGCAGCGTGGTCTTACCGGCCCCGTTGTGTCCCATGACCGCGGCCACACCCTCGCGGGGCACCTCGATGCTGACACCGTGGATGACTTCGGAGCGGCCGTAGCCGCTGCGGATGTCGACGAGGTGCAGCATCAGCGGTTCTCCTCGACGAGTGGTGCCCCCGCGGCGGCGGTGCCCAGGTACACCTCCTGCACCTTCGGGTTGGCCTGAACGTCGGCGACCGTCCCGTCGGCGATCACCTGGCCGCGGGCCAGCACGGTCACCGACGTGGCGAAGGCCCGCATGAAGTCCATGTCGTGTTCGACGACGACGACGGTGCGCTGGGCTCCGATGCGCCGCAACAGGTTCCCGGTTTCCTCGCGTTCCTCATGGCTCATGCCCGCGACGGGCTCGTCGAGCAACAGCACGTCGGCGTTCTGCACGAGCAGCATGCCGATCTCCAGCCACTGCTTCTGGCCGTGGGCCAGCACCCCGGCGGGCCGGTCGGCATGACCGGTCAGCCCGATCGTCTCGAGCGCCTCCTCGATGGCGGGCAGCACCCCCTTGCGGCGGCGCAGCAGCGTCCACGCCGAGCGGCCCGCGCCCGCCGCGATGTCCAGGTTCTGCAACACGGTGAGCTGCTCGAACACGCTGGCGGTCTGAAACGTGCGGCCCACTCCCAGCCGGGCGATCTGGTGCACCTTCTTACCGAGCAACTCGACGCCGGACTTGTTGACCGATCCGGTGGCGCTGACCAACCCGGTGACGGCGTCGATGACGGTGGTCTTGCCCGCCCCGTTCGGCCCGATGAGAAAGCGCAGGTCACCCTGGAACAGGGTGAGGTCGACGTCGCTGACCGCCGTGAACCCGTCGAAATCGACGGTGAGGCCCCGGATCTCGAGATACTCGGTGCCCATGCCTGCGTTGCCGCCCGCGACCGGTCGGGTTTGGGTCCTCATGTCGATGCGCCCACCTTCTGGCTGTCGGGTTCTGGATCGGGTTGGGCCACCGGTTGGGGTCCCGGCGGCGGTTGGGTCCGGCGTGACCGCCGACGCGTGAACACCGTGCCCAGGCCGGCCAGACCGGCGGGCAGAAACCCGACCACCACGATGAACAACAGGCCCTGGGCGTATATCCACTCCGACGGGAAGCGTTCGGAGAACACGGTTTGCGCCCACGCGACGCCGATGGCACCGAGTACCGGGCCCAGCAGCGTGGTGCGCCCGCCGATCGCCACGCCGATGAGGAACGCGATCGAGGGCAGGATGCCGACCTGTGAGGGGGCGATGAAGCCGACGATCGGCGCGAACAGTGCGCCGGCGATGCTGGCGAACAGCGCCGCGACGGTGTATGCGACGACCTTGATGTTGGCCGGGTCGTAGCCCAGGAAGCGCACCCGCTCCTCACCGTCGCGCACGGCCACCAGCAGCTCGCCGTAGCGGCTCACCATGAGCTGGCGCGCCGCGGCGACGACGATCAGCAGCACGGCGGCGGCGATGAAGTACAGCATCCGCCGGTTCACCGGGTCGTTCAGCGCGAAACCGAAGAAGGTACGAAACCTGTTGAGCCCGTTGCTGCCGCCCAGGCTGGTCTGCCCGACGAGCAGGATCGCCATGGCCGCCGCCAACGCCTGCGACAGGATCGCGAAGTAGGCGCCCTTGACCCGGCGTTTGAACACGCCGAGGCCCAGCGCCGCGGCGATCGCGGTGGGCGCCAGCACGATCGCGGCGAGCGTGAAGACGGGGGAGGCGAACGGCGCCCAGTACCCGGGCAGTTCACGCACCCCGGCGATCTGCATGAAATCCGGCACGTCGTCGCCACGCAATTGCGCATCGGCGATCTTGAGGTGCATACCCATCAGGTAGCCGCCGAGGCCGAAGAACACGCCCTGGCCCAACACCAGCATGCCGCCACGGCCCCAGGCCAGCCCGATGCCGACGGCCACGATCGCAAAGCACAGGAACTTGGCCAGCAGGCTGAGCCGGAAATCCGACAGCAGCGCGGGTGCGACCGCGAACAGCAGCACGGCCGCGACGCCGAAACCGGCCCAGGTCTGCCAGCGGCCCAGCAGGGTTTTCACGCGAGGCTCCTTGTCCGGACGGTGAACAGGCCCTGCGGGCGGACCTGCAGGAAGATGACGATGATCACGAACAAGATGACCTTGGCCAACGACGCGGTGGTGTTGTACTCGATGAACGAGTTGGCAAAGCCCAGCGCGAACGCCGCGATCACCGTGCCCTTGAGCTGGCCGAGCCCGCCGACCACGACCACCAGGAACGCGTCGATCAGGTAGCTCTGCCCGATGGTGGGGCTGGTCGAACCGATCAGCGTCAACGCCACCCCGGCCACGGCCGCCAAACCCGAGCCGACGAAAAACGTGGTGACGTCGGTCCTGCGCGACGAGATCCCGCTGGTCTCTGCGAGGTCGCGGTTCGCCACCACCGCCCGGATGCGCCGTCCCATCGGGCTGAACTTCAACACGGTGGCCAGCGCGGTGACACAGACGACGGCAAGCACCAGGATGAAGATCCGCGTTCTGGGCACCACCGCGCCGAAGATCTCCACCCCGCCCGACAGCCACGCCGGGGCGATCACGTTGACGGCGGGCGCGCCGAAGATGTCGCGCGCCACCTGTTGCAGCACCAGCCCGACACCGAACGTCACCAGCAGCGTGTCCAGCGGGCGGTGATACATCCGCCGGATCAGCGTGGCCTCCAGCAGCGCGCCGAGCGCCCCCCCGATGACAAACCCGGTCACCAGCGAGATCAACAGCGATGCACCGGCATTGGTGACGATCGTCTGCACCACGTAGGCGGTGTAGCAGCCGGCCATGATGAATTCGCCGTGCGCCATGTTGATGACGCCCATCTGCCCGAACGTCAGCGACAGTCCCAAAGCGGCCAGCAACAGGATCGAGCCGAGGCTCAATCCCGTTGCCAACTGCCCGATCAGGACATCCATGCCCGGCTCAGCTGGACAGGCCGGCCGCCCACGGATAGCTCTTCAGATACGGGTCCGGCTCGATCGGGCCGGGGGATTGCCAGATTGTGTAGATCAGCCCGTCGGGCCGGATCTCCCCGATGCGGGCGGTCTTGGTGATGTGGTGGTTCTCCCCGTCGATCGTGACCGGGCCCTCCGGCGCGTCGAACGTCACGCCGCCCGCATTGTCCTGAATAGCCTTGACGTCGAACGACTTCGCCTTTTCGGCGGTGTTCTTCCACAGGTAAACCGAGACGTAGGCGGCCTCCATCGGATCCGACGTGGGCTTGTCGGCGCCGTATTTGTCCTTGTACGCCTTGACGAATGCGTTGTTGACCGGATTGTCGATGGTCTGGTAGTAGTCCCAGGCGGTCAGCTGACCGGTGATGTTCTGCACCCCGATTCCGCCGATCTCCTCCTCGGCGATCGAGACGGACACCACGGGCATCTCCTGCGGCGTCAGGCCGACGTTGCGGTACTCCCGGAAGAACGCCACGTTGGAGTCACCGTTGAGGGTGTTGAACACCGCGTCGGCGTCGGCGCTGCGGACCTTGTTGACGATGGTGGAGAAGTCCGTCGAGCCCAGCGGCGTGTAGTCCTCGCCCTTGATCTCGATGCCGTTGGCCTCGGCATAGGCCTTGATGATGCGGTTGGCGGTCTGCGGGAACACGTAGTCGCTGCCGACCAGGTACAGCGACGTGACGCCCTTCTCCTTGAGGTAGTCGAGCGCCGGGACGATCTGCTGGTTGGTGGTGGCGCCGGTGTAGAAGATGTTCTTCGACGACTCCAGCCCCTCGTACTGCACCGGGTAGTACAGCAGCGAGTTCGCGCTCTCGAAGACCGGCAGCATGGCCTTGCGCGACGACGACGTCCAGCCGCCGAAGACCGCGGCCACACAGTCGCTGCTGATCAGCTTCTCGGCTTTCTCGGCGAACACGGTCGGTTCGGATGCGCCGTCCTCACCTACGAGTTCGATCTGCTTACCCATCACCCCGCCGGCGGCGTTGATCTCCTCGACGGCCAGATCGATGGCGTTGCGCACGGTCACCTCGGAAATGGCCATGGTGCCCGAAAGCGAGTTCAGCGCTCCTACTTTGACACTGGGCCCCGAGGTGTCGACGCACGACTCGGCGCCGGCCGATCCGGATTCACCTGCCTTGCTTCCGCAGCCGGTCAGTACCAGGCCCGTCGCGGCGGCGATGCTTCCGGCCACCAGCGCTGAGCGTCGTAGAAGTCGCATGAACAGCCTTTCCCTTTATCTCCCGCAGACACCGTGCGGTTGTCGATTCGGGACGTTAGAGCGGCTGTGTTTCTGCCAAATGTCTATATGTGACGAACAAATTAACCTGTCGCCGGCCCAGGCCGAGTTCGCGCGAATTCACGCGCGCGAGTACCGCGCCGGCACAACGCCATTGAGCGGTGCGCTAGACCGCGGCTTTCTGGTTGTCCTGCACCGACGCCGCGATCTCCTCGAGTTCCTCGATCCGGGTGCGGGCATAGGCCTGCTGCTCGGTGATGGTGAGGTTGCCGCGCTGGGTCGACAGGAACGTCACGGTCCAGGACACCAGCGTGGTGAGCTTGCGGCGGAAGCCGACCAGATAGATCAGGTGCAGCACCAGCCAGGCCAGCCAGGCGATGAACCCGCCGAACTCCAGCGGGCCGATCTTGGCGACCGCGGAGAACCGCGACACCGTGGCCATCGAGCCCTTGTCGAAGTACTGGAACGGCTCACGCTGCGCCGAGTCGGCGCCCTTGAGTTCGGCCTTGATCGCTTCCGCGGCGTACCTGCCGCCCTGAATGGCCCCCTGCGCCTGACCCGGCACGCCTTCGACGTACGCCATGTCACCGACCACGAACACGTTCGGATGTCCGGGAATGGACAGGTCGGGCAACACCACCACGCGTCCGGCCCGGTCGATCTCCACGCCGGACTGTTCGGCGAGGTCGCGGCCCAGCGGGCTGGCCGACACACCGGCCGACCACACCTTGGTCGCCGATTCGATGCGCCGGATGGTGCCGTCGGCGTCCTTGACGGTGATGCCGTTGCGGTCGACGTCGGTGACCATCGCGGAAAGTTGGATGTCGACGCCCATTTTCTCCAACCGGGCCTTGGCCTTGTTGCCCAGCTTCTCGCCCATCGGGGGCAGCACCGCAGGCGCAGCGTCGAGCAGAATCACCCGCGCAGTGGTCGAATCAATATGGCGGAACGCACCTTTGAGCGTGTGATCGGCCAATTCGGCGATCTGCCCTGCCATTTCGACGCCGGTTGGTCCCGCGCCGACCACGGTGAAGGTCAGCAGCTTCTCACGGCGGGCGGGATCGCTGGACCGTTCGGCCTGTTCGAACGCGCTGAGGATGCGGGCCCGCAACTCGAGGGCGTCGTCGATGGACTTCATCCCCGGCGCCCATTCGGCGAAGTGGTCGTTGCCGAAGTAGGACTGCCCGGCGCCTGCGGCGACGATCAGGGAGTCGTACGGCGTGACGTAGGTGTGGCCGAGCAGCTCCGACCTCACGGTCTGGTTGGCGAGGTCGATGTGGGTGACGTCGCCGAGCAGCACCTGGCAGTTCTTCTGCTTGCGCAGGATCATCCGGGTCGGCGGCGCGATCTCACCCGACGGGATGATGCCCGTCGCGACCTGGTACAGCAGCGGCTGGAACAGGTGATGGGTGGTCTTGGCGATCAGCTTGACGTCGACATCGGCCCGCTTGAACCTTTTGGCAGCGGTCAACCCGCCGAACCCTGATCCGATGATGACGACTTTGTGCCGATCAGATGCAGTGGCTCCGGGATGGCTCATAACAGGGCTCCTCGACGGTGCTTCACGTGCAGTTCTACCCACCACGGTAGCGGTCTGAACCTCAGATCGACGATTCCGTACGGTGTGGCATTTCCCACGTCAGGCGCTCAACATTAGCCGCCGAGAAGGGGCTTGAGAAGCTCGCCGACCGCGGTGACGCCGCCCGGCTGATATCCGTTGAGGCTTGTCACCGGGCTCAGGATCACACCGTCGACACCGGCGTCGAGAACTTTGTCCTTGAGCTGCTCGACGATCTGCTCGGGACTGCCGTATACGGCCTTCTGCTTGAAATCGTCGGGAATCACGTCGGCCGTGGCGTTTTCGTCGATGATCGCGACGACGAGCATGCTGGTTTCCAGTGTGGCCGGGTCACGGTCGATCTCGGCGCATCGCTCCTTGATCACCTGCAGCTTGCGGGGCAGCTCGTCGAACCCGGCGATGATGTTGAGGTGGTCGAAGTGCCGCACGGCAAGGGGAATCGTCTTCTTCTCGCCGCTGCCGCCGATCATCAGCGGGATGTGGTCGCGCAGCCGCGGTTCGGCCATCGCCTCCTGGGTCTGGTAGTACTTGCCCGAAACCGTGGGCCGCTCGCCGCGCAGCATCGGCAGGATGATCTGCAGCGCCTCGTCGAGCTTGTTGAACCGGTCGGTGAAGGTGCCGAATTCATAGCCCAGGCTGTCGTGTTCGAGCTCGTACCAGCCGGTGCCGATGCCCAGCACCGCACGGCCCTGGCTGATCACGTCGAGCGTGCTGATGATCTTGGCCAGCAGCGTCGGGTTGCGATAGGTGTTGCCGGTGACCAGCGTGCCCAGTTGAACCCGCTCGGTGGCCGTGGCCAACCCGCCCAGCGCGGTGTAGGCCTCGAGCATCGGCGCGTCCGGGGTGCCCAGCCCGGGCAGTTGGTAGAAGTGGTCCATCAGGAAGACCGAGTCGTACCCGGCCGCCTCGGCTTCCTGCGCCTGGGCGATCACCGTCGGGAAGATCTCCGCAATACCGGTGCCGTAGGAAAAGTTGGGGATCTGGAGTGCGAGTCGAATGGTCACGCAGTATTCCTACCGTGGCACCGGCCGATTCATTCCCTTCCGACCGCGGCACCCTGGCTGACGTGCAGGGTCTGTCCGGTGATGTGGCGCGCCGCGGGTGTGGTGAGGAACAGCGCCAGCCGAGTGGTCTCTTCGGTCGCCGTCGGCGTGGTGCGCGACAGCCCGGCGTAGCCCGGTTCGGCGCTGCGGCCGGCGGCGATCGCGTTCACCGTGATCCCACGGGTGCCGAAATAGCCCGTCTGTCCGGCCGTCCAGTCCGCCACCGCGGCTTTGATGGCCGCCTCGGCGCTGCCGTCACCCGGATGCGCCGGTATCACCGTGACGATGGACCCGCCTGAGCGCAGATGGTCGCCGAGGACCTGCACGGTCAGCACCGCCGAGAGGACGGTGGAGTCGAGCGCGTGCCGCCACGCCGCGGCGTGATCGGACAGCGAGTAGGTGCGCGGATCGCCCACGTCCCAGCGCGGGGCGGGCACGTTGACGATCGTGTCCAGGTGGTGGGGGAACTGTCCCCGGGAGTCTTCCAGGCTGGCCGGATCGGTGTTGTCGACCACGATCGCGTCGACATCGAGTTCTTTGGCGGCAACCTCCAGGTCGGCGCGGCGCGCGCCGGCGATCACGACCCGATGTCCGGCGTCGCGGAAGCCTTCCGCGATCGTGCGACCCAGATCGGTGTCACCCCCGGTGACCAGGACCTCCATCGCAAGGACCTCCTCTGTGATATCGCTGAATCCCAGCGAACGCCGCCAATGTTACTGGACAGTAGCTAAAGGACGAAACAGGCGCGCGGACGGTTGGCCACGGCGTGCCGCATCAATGCGGATGAGGTGTCTTAAGGTTTGGCTGTGACGCGCGAAGCGGCCCCGGTTTGAGCACGTCAGCGGCTCTGCCGCGGTGGCTCTACGTGCCCGCCGCGGTCGGCGCGCTGTTCGTCGCGGTGCCGTTGGTCGCGGTGGCGGTCAAAGTCGACTGGGCGAATTTCGGGTCGCTGATCAGCAGCGACTCGTCGGTGACGGCGTTGCTGCTCAGCCTGAGAACCGCAACGGCCAGCACCGTCCTGTGCCTGGTGTTCGGCGTCCCGATGGCGCTGGTGCTGGCCCGCAGCGACAGCGCGCTGGTCCGCATCGTGCGCCCGCTGGTGCTGTTACCGCTGGTGCTGCCGCCGGTGGTCGGGGGTATCGCGCTGCTGTACGCGTTCGGCAGGCTCGGTCTGCTCGGCAGGTACCTCGATGCGGCCGGTATCGACATCGCGTTCACGACGACCGCCGTCGTGCTCGCCCAGACGTTCGTGTCGCTGCCGTTTCTGGTGCTGGCGTTGGAGGGCACCGCGCGCACGTTCGGCACCGAGTACGAGGTGGTGGCTGCGACGCTCGGCGCCGGGCCGACCACGGTGTGGTGGCGGGTGTCGTTGCCGCTGCTGGCGCCGGGCCTGGTGTCGGGGGCGGTGCTGGCGTTCGCGCGCGCGCTCGGTGAGTTCGGCGCCACCTTGACCTTCGCGGGTTCGCGGCAGGGCGTGACGCGCACGCTGCCGCTGGAGATCTATCTGCAGCGGGAGAGCGACGCCGACGCGGCGGTGGCGCTGTCACTGCTGCTGGTCGCCGTGGCCGCTGTCGTGGTGGTCGGACTGGGCAGCAGACGGCTGCGGGGTACCAGTGCCTGGTAGTCCACCGTGACCGGGATCAGCGTGCGGGCCGTCGTCGAAAACCGCGGTCTGGACGTCGAATTCGACGTTGCGGCGGGCGAGGTGCTGGCGGTGCTCGGCCCGAACGGCGCGGGTAAGTCGACGTCACTGCATGTGATGGCCGGGCTGGTGCGTCCCGACGACGGTGTGGTGCGAGTGGGGGAGCGGGTGCTCACCGACACCCGGGCCGGGGTGCACGTCGCGACCCACGACCGGCGGGTCGGCCTGCTGATGCAGGACCCGTTGCTGTTTCCGCACCTGAGCGTCGCGGCCAACGTCGCCTTCGCGCCGCGCAGCCGGCGACCCGCCCACTGGCTGAGCGAGGTCGACGCCGCGGACCTGGCCGAGCGGATGCCGCGTCAACTCTCGGGCGGGCAAGCGCAGCGGGTGGCGCTGGCGCGCGCGCTGGCCGCCGAACCCGAGGTGCTGCTGTTGGACGAGCCGCTGGCCGGGCTGGACGTCGCCGCCGCGACCGCCGTGCGCAAGGTGCTGCGCAAAGTGCTGGGCCGCGACGGGCGCTCGGCCGTGCTGATCACCCACGACATCCTCGACGTGCTGACGCTGGCCGACCGGGTGATGGTGCTGGAGTCCGGCCGAATCGCCGAAACCGGCTCGGCCGCAGCGATATTGGCCACGCCGCGCAGCAGGTTCGGCGCCCGGTTCGCCGGGGTGAATCTGGTCAACGGTCTGGTGGGCGCCGACGGCGCGCTGACGGCGCAAACGGGCACATCCTGGTACGGCACCCTGGAAGCCGACCTGGCCGCGGGCGATCCCGCGGTGGCGCTGTTCTACCCCGCCGCCGTCGCGGTGTATCGCGACCGACCTCACGGCAGCCCGCGCAACACCATCGAGGTGACCGTCGCCGAACTCGACAGCCGCGGCCCGGCGATCCGGGTGCGCGCCGAGGACCAACCCGACGGTGCGCCGGGGCTGGCCGCCGACATCACCACGGAGTCCGCGGCGGAGCTGCGTTTGGTGCCGGGGGACCGGATCTACTTCGCGGTGAAAGCCCAGGAGGTGGCGATCCATCCCAGCCCGTAACGCCGCCGGATGCCGCCGCGAAGACCCGGGTGAGGCGCCGACGCAGCGCCGACGACGCACCCCGGCGCAACGCGCGGGGACCTCTTGGTGTCAGCAACCGGACATTGACTCGGCTCTCTGGCAGTTCTGCGCTCACAGCAAGCGCGAAATTAAGCACAATAAGAGCAACTCACACTTGCGTCACGGCGGTAACACGGTAGTTTCTTCCCCATGGACCAGCCGGACGCGTTTGTTCAACACCGTAAGGGCATCTCAAGGACGCTGGCGACCGCCGTGTTGACCGGTGCCACCGCGGTGGCGCTCGCGCTGCCCTCGGTGGCGCAGGCGCAGCCCGAGCCCACCCCGCCGCCTCCGCCACCTCCGAGCGGTAACACGTTTCTGGAGGGGCCGCCTCCGCCGCCGCCACCGGCTGCGCCCGCGCCCCCTGCCGATCCGAACGCGCCTCCGCCGGCACCCGGCGTCGCACCGGCACCTCCGCCGCCACCCCCGGCCGACCCCAACGCGCCACCGCCACCCCCGGCCGACCCCAACGCGCCACCGCCACCCCCGGCCGATCCCAACGCGCCTCCGCCGCCACCGCCTGCCGATGCCGGCCGCGTCGATAACGCCGCAGGCGGGCTGAGCTTCGTCGTCCCCGGCGGATGGCAGGTCTCGGACTCGACCCAGCTGTCATACGGGCAGGCGTTGCTGACGAAGATCACCCCGGAAGGCGCCGAACCGCCCAACGACACCAGCATCCTGCTCGGGCGTCTGGACCTGAAGCTGTTCGCCGGCGCAGAGACCGACAACTCGAAGGCCGCGCAGCGCCTGGCTTCGGACATGGGTGAGTTCTTTATGCCGTTCCCGGGCACCCGCATCAACCAGGAGACAGTGGACCTGGATGCCGACGGGATGCCCGGCGTCGCCTCCTTTTACGAGGTGAAGTTCACCGACACCAACAAGCCCAACGGCCAGATCTGGGCCGGCGTGGTCGGCGAGGCCACCGAACCGGGGACACCGCGCGGCCAGCGCACCCCGGATCGCTGGTTCGTCGTCTGGTTGGGCACCGCGAACAACCCGGTGCCAAAGGATCAGGCCGTCGCGTTGGCCAACTCGATCCGGCCCTTCACCGCACCTACGCCCGCGGCCCCTGCGGACCCGAACGCGCCACTGCCGCCACCGGATCCGAACGCGCCGCCGCCGCCGGCCGATCCGAACGCGCCGCCGCCGCCGCCGGCCGATCCGAACGCGCCGCCGCCACCACCGGCCGATCCGAACGCGGCGCCGCGGCCCGCTGTCGGCCAGCCTGTCCCGGTGGCACCGGAAAGCGCGCCGGGGATGCTGCCGCCCGCGTAATGCGGGTCAGCAACCCGACGTTGGGTCCTTAGGGCCCGACCCACGGCGGCTGGGCGTTGGCGACGTTCACGATGATGCAGTTCGTGCCGCCGAAGCCGAGGGCGCCTGCGGTCTGACACCGCTCGAAGTTGCCGTCGGGTGCGATCGGCCCGTCGCAGATCGTGCCGCCGCCCCACGGCGTCCAGCCCCCTTGGCAGCCGGCGTTGGCCGGTGCAGCGAGGGCGATGCTGCCCGCTGCGAGCGCGCCGATTCCCAGTGCTGCAAGTGCTTTCATCGGATCCCCTTCCCTACGCGTCCCGACCCCGTTATGTCCAGGTTACGCAACCGTTATGACATGCGAATGAGGATTTTCCCGACATCGGCGCCCCGACAGTGACCCAAGTCGCCGGGGCGGATGCGACGATGACGTGGTGAGTGACTCCACCATGACGGCGTGGCGGCTCACGGCGCCGGGTCCCATCGACACCGCCCCGGTGGAGCGCGTCACGGTGCAGATACCGCATCCGGGGCCCGGTGAACTGTTGGTCGCGGTGCACGCCTGCGGGGTGTGCCGCACCGACCTTCACGTCGCCGAGGGCGACCTGCCGGTGCATCGGCGCGGGGTGATCCCCGGTCACGAAGTGGTGGGGGAGGTCGTCGGCATCGGCCCGGACACCGCCGACGAGTTCGCCGTCGGCGACCGGGTCGGGGTGGCATGGCTGCGGCACACCTGTGGGCGGTGTCGGTACTGCGTGCGCGGCGACGAGAACCTCTGCCCGGACTCGCGCTACACCGGATGGGACGCCGACGGCGGTTATGCCGAATTCACCACGGTGCCAGCCGCTTTCGCCCATCACCTACCGTCGGGATACTCCGACGCCGAGTTGGCGCCGCTGCTGTGCGCGGGCATCATCGGCTATCGCGCACTGGCGCGCGCGCAGGTGCCCGCAGGCGGACGGTTGGGTATCTACGGGTTCGGCGGCAGCGCCCACCTCACCGCACAGGTGGCGCTGGCCAAGGGCATCGAGGTGCACGTCATGACCCGGGGGGCGCGGGCACGGGAGCTCGCGCTGGCGCTGGGCGCGGCATCAGCGCAGGGTGCCGCGGACAGACCGCCGGTGCCGCTCGACTCGGCGATCCTGTTCGCCCCGGTCGGTGAGCTGGTGCTGCCCGCGCTCGAGGCGCTGGACCGGGGCGGCACGCTGTCCATCGCCGGGATCCACTTGTCCGACATTCCCACGCTGAACTATCAGCGCCACCTGTTCCAGGAACGCCAGCTGCGGTCGGTGACGTCGAACACCCGCGCCGACGCCCGCGAATTCCTCGCCTTCGCGGGCGAACATCGCATCGACGTCACGACGCCGCGGTACCCGCTCGGCCGGGCCGACGACGCGCTCGGCGACCTGGCCGCAGGCCGCGTGTCGGGCGCGGCGGTGCTGATCGTCTAGAGCTCCGCCAGGGCGGCGCCGAGCCGGCCCGTCAGATCGCCGCGGCCGAACCGGTACATCGGCCCGGACCCGTCGGCCAGCAGCGCGCGCAGCCGCGCCACCCCGCGCGCACCGACCGGTTGCGCGGAGTCCAGTCGCCGCGCAACCGTGTCGATCAGCCCTTCTGCCGCAACGATGTTGGGCACATGCATCGGTATCCGCGACGACATCAGCGGCCCGCGGGAACGCGCGTCGCGAACGGCTGCCCGCAACGACCGCGCGACCGCGGTGCGTTCGGCCCGCGACGTCAGCCGCGCGTAGTGCACGCCGAGCGCGCTGCCTTCCGGCGCGCTCACGCCCACCGCGATCAGCCGGTCGAATCTGGCGGCCCGCAGCCGGGCCGTCAGGCGCGCGGCCAGCGGTGCGCGCCCGGTCGTGGACCGGCGCGCTCCCCTCGTCGACGTCGACGTCCAGTTGTCGATCATCAGTTCCTCTCGATTCCGGCATCCCCGACGAGATGACTATCAAACACGTTATGCCGGTCATGCATGACTAGTCAACGTCATTTACCGGTCACCGCCCGTATAGTGGGGGAATGCCCGCAACCCGCACGCGTTGGCTCGGTGACCACGAGTCCAAACCGGCACCCGCACCGCTGTGCCGGGTGCAGTCGCTGGTCAACACCTTCGAGCTGCCGTCGGGGCCCGACCGCCTCGTCGACCCCGCCGATGCGCGACCGTGGTTGATCGACCAGGGCCTGCTGGGGGCCGGCGCCGATCTGAGCGTCGCCGACCTGGAGTTGCTTCGCGGCGTGCGGGAAGCGCTGCGCGCCCAGCTGGTGCGCAACGCCGGTGGCCCCGCCCCGGACGAGGCCGCGTTGACGCCGCTGCGGACCGTCGCAGCCCGCGGCAGCGCGCGGGCCCAGGTCGGCGACGACGGTGACATCCGGCTGGCAGTGCCGGGGGACTCACCGGCCGAACGGCTCGTCGAACTGCTGCTGGTGATCCGCGACGCCCAGCGCGACGGCACCTGGGCGCTGCTCAAGGCGTGCGCCAACGATGAATGCCAGTGGGCGTTCTACGACAAGTCCCGCAACCACGGCGGTACCTGGTGCAGCATGTCGACCTGCGGCAACAAGCTCAAGAACCGGCAGTTCCGCGCGCGCAGGCGCGGGTCAGGTGGACAGGTGCCAGACCATGGCGGCGGCCAGCGCGCCGAGCCCGTTGAGTGACCAGTGCAAGGCGATCGGGGCGATCAG
The DNA here is from genome assembly GCF_019645835.1 of Mycolicibacterium holsaticum DSM 44478 = JCM 12374. Taxonomy (NCBI): domain Bacteria; kingdom Bacillati; phylum Actinomycetota; class Actinomycetes; order Mycobacteriales; family Mycobacteriaceae; genus Mycobacterium; species Mycolicibacterium holsaticum. The sequence continues at coordinate 2,621,004 of NZ_CP080998.1, read as the reverse complement.
GCTGCCGCTGCGGCGACGCAGCCAGGTGAACACGAACCCGGCGACCGCGGTCGCCACCACCGCCAGCGCGACGCCGGCGACCGTGCCCAGCCAACCGCCGCCGAACACCGCGCTGAAGCCCACGTTGCTGGCGGTCAACCCCAGTGAGGTCGCGATGTGCCAGAGCCCGAACAGCAACGATCCGGCGGCGGCCACCCCGCGGAAACCCCAGGCGCGGTCCAGCGCGCCCTGCAGCACCCCGCGGAAGGCCAGTTCCTCGGGAATGACGGTCTGCAGCGGAATGATGATCATCGACGCGATCAGCGCGCCCGAAATCGTCGCGTAGTTGTTGTTCATGAACAACGGCCTGGTCCACGGCAGCATCGCGCCGATCGCGATGACCGACACCACCACGGCGACGGCGGCCAGGGCATAGCCGGCGCCCGAGCGCCACTGCGCGCGGCCCAGCCCGAGTTCGGTCCAGCCCAGGCCGCGGGAGCGCACCAGGATCAGCAGGCCGACCGCGGCGGCAGGCACGACGGCGATGCTGGCCCACGGGGTGGTGAAGTGGGCGATGAGGTTCGTCAGCGCCAACACCACGATGACGACGCCGATATCGACGTAGGTGCGGAAGCGATGCAGCGCGGACAACTGCTCGATCAGCGGGTGCGGCGGGTTGGCGACCACGGCTTCGGCGGCTGGCACTGACACGACGACCGATTCTACCGGGGTTTTTCGCCGCGGGTGTCCTGGGACAGGGACGGTCCCTGGTAGTCGGGGTCCCATGTCCAGTCGGCGATCGCCGGGTCGTCTTCGCCGTGGTCGCGGGTGTATCGGCGGGCGGCGAGCCGGGCGTCGAGCATCCGTTGCCGCAGCCCCGCCGCCCGGCGGGCCAGCCCGTCCACCCGGTCGATGACGTCCATGACCAGGTGGAAGCGGTCGAGGTCGTTGAGCATCACCATGTCGAACGGGGTGGTGGTGGTGCCACGCTCCTTGTACCCGCGCACATGCAGGTGCGCGTGGTTGGTCCTGCGGTAGGTCAACCGGTGAATCAGCCACGGGTATCCGTGGTAGGCGAAGATCACCGGCTTGTCGGTGGTGAACACCGCGTCGAACTCGTGGTCGGAAAGTCCGTGGGGGTGTTCGGTTTCGGGTTGCAGCCGCATGATGTCGACGACGTTGACCACCCGCACCGCCAGCTCGGGCAGCTCGCGGCGCAGGATGTCGGCGGCGGCCAGGGTTTCCAGCGTCGGAATGTCGCCGGCGCAGGCCAGCACCACGTCGGGCTCACCGGCGGTGCTGCTGGCCCAGTCCCAGATCCCCAGGCCGCGGGTGCAGTGCGCGATCGCCTCGTCCATCGTCAGATACGTCAGCGCGGGCTGCTTACCCGCGACGATGACGTTGACGTAGTGCCTGCTGCGCAGGCAGTGGTCGGCCACCGACAGCAGCGTGTTGGCGTCCGGCGGCAGGTACACCCGAACGACTTCGGGACGCTTGTTGGCGACATGGTCGATGAAGCCCGGATCCTGATGCGAAGCGCCGTTGTGGTCCTGACGCCAAACATGCGATGTCAGAAGGTAATTCAACGAGGCGATCGGCCGTCGCCACGTCAACGCCCGGCTGCTGGACAACCATTTGGCGTGCTGGTTGAGCATCGAGTCGACGATGTGGACGAACGCCTCGTAGCAGTTGAACAGGCCGTGCCGGCCGGTCAGCAGGTAACCCTCCAGCCAACCCTGGCACAGGTGCTCGGAAAGCACTTCCATCACCCGCCCGTCGGGGGCGAGGTTCTCGTCGTCGGGGCTGATCTCGGCCAGCCAGGCCTTGTCGGTCGCCTCGTAGACCGCCGACAGCCGGTTGGAGGCGGTTTCGTCGGGCCCCATCAACCGGAACCGGTCCGGGTTGCGCGCGATCACGTCCCGCAGAAACATGCCCAGCACCCGGGTGGCCTCGGCGGTGCCGCTGGCGGGGGTGGCCACGTCCACCGCGTAGTCGGTGAACGGCGGCAGGTCCAGGTCACGCAGCAGCAGACCGCCGTTGGCGTGCGGGTTCGCGCTCATCCGGCGCTGCCCCGCCGGGGCGCAGGCCCGCAGTTCGGGCCGCAACCCGCCGAGCTCGTCGAACAGCTCGTCGGGTGCATAGCTGCGCAGCCAGGACTCCAGCGCGGCGCGGTGCTCGGCGTTGGTTCGTGTCTCCGACAGCGGCACCTGGTGCGCCCGCCAGGTGCCCTCGACCTTCTTGCCGTCCACCTCCTTGGGTCCGGTCCAGCCCTTCGGCGTGCGCAGCACCACCATCGGCCACAGCGGCCTGCCCGCCTCACCGTCGAGTCGGGCCGCCCGCTGGATCGCCGCGATCTGGTCGAATGCCTCGTCGAACGCGGTGGCCAGCTGTTGGTGCACGTTGGCCGGGTCGTCACCGGCGACCGTGATGGGCCGGTACCCGTAGCCGGACAGCAGCGACTCGAGTTCCTCCTGCGGAATGCGCGCCAGCACCGTCGGGTTGGCGATCTTGTACGAGTTGAGGTGCAGGATCGGCAGCACGGCGCCGTCGGTGACCGGGTCGAGGAATTTGTTGGAATGCCAGCTGGCCGCCAACGGGCCGGTCTCGGCCTCGCCGTCGCCGATCACGCAGGCGACCACCAGGTCCGGGTTGTCGAACGCCGCGCCGTAGGCGTGCACCAGCGCGTATCCCAGTTCGCCGCCCTCGTGGATCGAACCGGGTGTCTCCGCAGCGACGTGGCTCGGTATTCCACCGGGAAACGAGAACTGGCGGAACAGCTTTCGCATCCCGTCGGTGTCTTCGGTGATCGGCGAGTAGACCTCGCTGTAGGTGCCCTCGAGGTAGGCGTTGGCGACCAGCCCCGGTCCACCGTGGCCGGGCCCGGTGATGTAGATCACCGACAGGTCGCGCTCGCGGATCACACGGTTCAGGTGGGCGTAGACCAGGTTCAGCCCGGGTGTGGTGCCCCAGTGGCCAAGCAGCCGCGGCTTGATGTGCTCGGCGGCCAGCGGTTCGCGCAGCAGCGGGTTGTCCAGCAGGTAGATCTGTCCCACCGACAGGTAGTTCGCTGCGCGCCAATAGGCGTCGATCGACGCCAGCTCATCGTCGGACAGCGTGGGGGACAGGGGCGCAGCGGTCATGATCTGCCCTAGGGTACCCCCGACGCCTGGGAAGTAACCCGATCGTCACCCACTACGCTCACGGTCGTGCTGGGGAGTCGGCGAGACGAAACGCCAGCGGCCGAGTCGCGTACCGGGCCGCTGGCGTCGGTGCGTGTGCTCGACATGGGCGGCGCCGAATCCGACGGTGTCAGCCGCTTGTTCGCCGACCTCGGCGCCGACGTGCTGAAGATCGAACCGCCCGGCGGGAGCCCGGCGCGCCGTGTCGGGCCGAGCGTGGTCGGCACCAGCGTGCAGTTCGCACTGCAGAACGCCAACAAGCGCAGCGCGGTGCTCGACCCGTCCGACGCCGCAGACCGTGCGCGGCTGATCGACCTGGCCGGCGCCGCCGACATCGTGGTGGACGGTGGCAACCCCGGTGCAGCGGCGGCGTTCGGCACGTCGTGCGCCGTGCTGGCGCAACGCTTCACCCACCTGGTCACGTTGTCGGTCACCGACTTCGGGACCAGCGGGCCGCGGGCGTCGTGGCGGGCCACCGACGCGGTGCTGTACGCGCTGTCGACCGCGTTGTCGCGCACCGGACCGACATCGGGCACCCCGGTGCTGCCGCCCGTCGGTATCGCGTCGGCGACGGCGGCGGCGCAGGCCGCCTGGGCTGCGCTGGCCGCCTACTATCGCCGGTTACGCGACGGCACAGGCGATTACATCGACTTCTCCCGATTCGAGGGGGTGCTTCAGTCGCTGGATCCGCCGTTCGGGTCGGAAGGTCAGGCCGCCGTCGGCGTGAAACGGACCGACGAACTGTGGCGGGGACGACCACGCAACCAGCAGATCTATCCGATCTTCGGCTGCCGGGACGGCTACGTGCGCATCTGCCTGCTGTCCCCGCGCCAGTGGCGGGGCATGTTCGGTTGGCTGGGCGAACCCGAGCAGTTCGCCGACCCCAAGTTCGACACCATCGCGGCACGCTACGCCGCATCGCGCGACCTCAACGCCGCCATCGCCGAACTGTTCAGCGGCCAGACGATGACGGAACTGGTCGCCGAGGGGCAGGCGCGTGGTGTTCCGATCGCCGCCGTGCTCAGCCCCGCACAGACGTTGGCCTCCAACCACTTCCGCCAGGTCGGCGCGCTCACCGACACCGAACTGGCCCGCGGCGTCGAGGCGGTCGTACCTGCCGGGCCGTTCGTCGTCGACGGCAACCGCGCCGGGCTGACCCGACCGGCACCGGCGCCCGGCGCCGACGACGCCGCGTGGACCGACACCACGCCGCGCCCGGTCAGCGGCGGCGAAACCATCAGCCGGCCGTTCGAGGGCATGCGCATACTCGATCTGGGCGTCATCGTCGCAGGCGGCGAGTTGGGCCGGCTGTTCGCCGACCTGGGCGCCGAGGTCATCAAGATCGAGAGCGCGGCCTATCCCGACGGTCTGCGCCAGGCCCCGCCGGGCATGGCGATGAGCAGGTCATGGGCGTTGACGCACCGCAACGAGTACGGCCTGGGCCTGGATCTGCGCCATCGCGACGGCGCGCAGGTGTTCGCTGCGCTGGTCGCCCAGTCCGATGCGGTGTTCGCCAACTTCAAACCCGGAACGCTTGCCTCACTTGGCTTCTCGTATGACCGGCTGCGTGAGCTCAACCCGGCCATCGTGCTCGCCGAGAGCAGTGCGTTCGGTGCGACCGGTCCGTGGAGTGCCCGGATGGGTTACGGCCCGCTGGTGCGCGCCACCACCGGCGTGACATGGCTGTGGACATCCCCGGATGCCGGGCCCGGCGAATTCTATGACGCCACCACCGTATTCCCCGATCACGTCTCGGCGAGGATCACCGCGATCGCGGCGCTGGCCGCGCTGGTGCAGTGCCGCGCCAGCGGAACCGGTGCGCACGTGCACATCTCGCAGGCCGAAGCCGCGGTCAACCAGTTGGCGACGGTATACGCCACCGAATCCGCCCGTGCCGCAGGCCTGCCGGTGCTCGACGACGCGGTGCAACACGGGGTGTATCCGTGCGCGGGTGAGGACGAATGGTGTGTGGTGTCGCTTCGGTCCGACGACGACCGGGCTGCCCTGGCCACCGTGGTCGACGGTGATCTGGCGCAGTGGACCCGCACCCGCGACAAGACCGACGTCGCGAACGCGCTGCAGCGGGCCGGAATTGCCGCGGCACCGATGAACCGGGCCGTCGACGTCCTCACCGATCCGCAGGTCCGGTTCCGCAAGCCCTACACCGATATGGCGCATCCGCTGTTCGATGCGCCGATGCCGACCGAGACGGGTCCGGCACCGTATGCCAATATCGCGCCCGCAGAGCTGCGGCCGGCTCCGATGCCGGGCGAGCACACCCGCGAAATATGCCAGAAGGTACTCGGTTTGACGTCGCAGGACACCGATCGGCTGATCGCGCAGGGCGCACTGTTCACATACCGAGAAAGGCCATGATGGACCCGAGGACACCCGTGCTGATCGGCTACGGCCAGGTGAACCAGCGCGAAAACGACCCGACCGTGGAACCCGTCGATCTGATGGTGGCGGCGGCCCGCGCGGCAGGCGATCCGCGCCTGCTCGAGGCCGTCGACGCGGTACAGGTGGTCAACCTGCTGTCCTGGCGCTACCGCGACCCGGGACTACTTGTGGCACAGCGTATCGGGGCCGGCGCAGCCCGCACGCGATACACCGGCATCGGCGGCAATGTGCCGCAGTCGCTGGTCAACCAGGCGTGCCTGGACATCCAGCGCGGTCGCGCCGACGTGGTGCTGATCACCGGTGCCGAAACCTGGCGCACCCGGTCGCGCCTGCGGGCCGCGGGCACCAAGCCCGACTGGACCAGACAAGACGATTCGGTACCGCTGCCCGAGGGCGCCGACGAGAGCGTGCCGATGGCCGGGCCCGCGGACACCCGGATCAAACTGGACCGGCCGGCCTACGTCTATCCGATGTTCGAACAGGCGCTGCGCATCGCCGCCGGGGAGACACCCGAGAACCATCGGCGCCGCATCGGTGAGCTGTGGGCTCAGTTCTCCGCCGTGGCAGCGGGCAATCCCCACGCCTGGAGTCAGCAGGCTCGCTCGGCCGAGGAGATCTGGCAACCCGCACCGGACAACCGGATGGTCAGCTGGCCCTACACCAAGTTGATGAACTCCAACAACATGGTCGATCAGGGTGCGGCGTTGATCCTGGCCGCCGCGGACAAGGCCAGGACGCTGCAGGTTCCCACCGACCGCTGGGTGTTCCCGTATGCCGGCACCGACGCCCACGACACCTACGACATCGGTGAACGCGCGGAGTTCTCGGCTTCGCCGGCGATCCGGATCGGCGGGCGGCGTGTGCTGGAGCTGGCCGACGTCGGCATCGACGACGTCGACGCGGTCGACGTGTACTCGTGCTTCCCGTCGGCAGTGCAGGTTGCCGCCAACGAGTTGGGGCTGCCGCTCGGCGACCCCGGCCGTCCGCTCACGGTGACCGGCGGACTCACGTTCGCCGGCGGTCCGTGGAACAACTACGTCACCCATTCGATCGCCACCATGGCCGAGCACCTGGCCGCCAATCCCGGTGAGCGGGGTCTGGTCACCGCCAACGGCGGCTATCTCACCAAGCACAGTTTCGGCGTGTACGGCGCCGAGCCGCCGCGACACGAATTCCGTTGGGAAGACGTTCAATCGGCGGTTGACCGCGAACCGGTCCGGTCCGTGATCGTCGAGTGGGAAGGGGTGGGCACCGTCGAGACGTGGACGACACCGTTCAGCCGTGACGGGGCGCCGGAGAAGGCGTTCCTCGCGCTGCGCACACCCGACGACGCACGCGTGCTCGCGGTCATCACCGATCCGATCGAGGCCGCCGAGACCGTGCGCGGCGACATCGCAGGCGCCAAGGTGGCGGTCAACGCCGACGGCACCGCGACGCTGCGGTAGACGTCACCGCGCCTCGGCGGGTACCTCGGTGTAGTGCGGCGCGAAGTGCTGCGCGGAGAACGTGAACCCGTTGCCGCTGGCCTCGCTCATACAGGACACGCCGGACTCCTGTACGTTGCAACGGAATCCGGCCGCGACCAGAATCCGGTTGAAGTCCAGCACCTTCGCTGTGTCCGCCGAATCCGTGGCGGCGAGCGAGAACTCGGGTTCGTCGAGCGCGACGAAGCGCGCCTCGCCCGCACGCTCGATCACCACGGCGTTGGGCGTCACATCCTGGCCCGCGGCGTCGGGCACCGAATCGGGTGCACCGGAGATGCCCAGGCTCGATGCCCATCCCGTCGCCGACTGACAGCCGGCCTTGACCCGCGGCACGATCGCGCACGCCCATCTGCCGCTGGGGGTGGTGAAGTAGTAGACGGCCGCACCCTGCGGATGTGCGGCGTAGTCGAAGGCGTTCACCAGATGTCTGCTGCTCGGCGTGGGCGGCGGCGGCTTCGACGTGCTCGCCTGGGTGGTCACGGCCGGTTCGCCGGTGTCGACGATCCGTTCGTTCGAGCAGCCCGCGCCGACGAGGGTAAGCATTGCCGCCAGCGATGCCAACCGGACAGCGTTGTGGCCCAACACGATCAGCTGGCGCCGATCCGTTCCGGGTTGACCGGCTCACGTGAGCGGATCAACGCCTTGATGTCGTCGAGCCCCTCCCAGATGTTGACGTTCATCCCGGCGATCACCCGGCTGTCGCCGTCGAACCAGAACGCCGTGAACTCTCGTGCGCCGACGTCTCCGCGATAGGCCACCCGTGCGTAGTCCGGGGCGTGGCCGACGTATTCCATGCCGAGGTCGTACTGATCGGTGAAGAAGTAGGGCAGCTCGGCGTATTCGGCGGGCCTGCCGAGCATCGCGTCAGCGGCGACGGCCGGTTGCTTGAGCGCGTTCGCCCAGTGTTCGGTGCGGATACGCGCGCCCAGCAGCGGGTGGTCGGCGGCCGCGATGTCCCCGACGGCGTAGATGTCCGGGTCGCTGGTGCGCAACGACGAATCGACCTGCACGCCGCCGTCGGCGATCGTCAACCCGGCGGCCTCGGCGAGCGCGATGTTGGGCGCCGCGCCGACCGCGATCAACACGTGGTCGGCGTCCACGGTGCTGCCGTCGTTGAGTTTCAGCCCGGTCGCGGTGCCGCCGGCTGAGGTGACCTCGTCCACCGTCGTCGACAGCCGCAGGTCGACGCCATGCTCGCGATGCAGGTTGGCGAACACCTCGCCGAGTTCACGCCCGAGCGCTGCCTGCAGCGGGGTGTCGGCGGTTTCGACCACGGTGACCGCAGCGCCTTGCTCACGCGCGTTGGCGGCCACCTCCAGGCCGATCCATCCGGCGCCGACGACGGCCAACGAAACACCGTCTTTCAGCGTCGATTTCAACGCCTCGGCGTCGTCGATGCTGCGCAGGTAGTGCACCCCGGCCGAATCCGCACCGGGGATCGGCGGTTTGCGCGAACGCGACCCGGTGGCCAGCAGCAGCTTGTCGTAGTGCACCGTGTCGCCGTCGGGCAGCGAAACGGTGTGCGCGCCGGTGTCGATGCCGGTCACCTCGGTGCCCAGTCGCAGTTCGACGCGGTGATCGCGGTACCAGGCCGAGTTCGCGACGGTGAAGTCGCCAAGCGCCTTCTTGCCCGCCAGGTAGTCCTTGGACAGCGGCGGCCGCTCGTAGGGGAGGTGTTCCTCGGCGGCAAACAGGACGATGTGGCCATCGAAATCCTTGTCCCGCAGTGCTTCTGCGGCCTTCGCCGCGGCGAGGCCACCGCCGACGATGACGATCGTGGACGATGTAGTCATGTCATCTGAGCTTACTCGCAGCGGAACACGACAGCGGAGCCGGTGTCGCGCGCCGTCAGCTCCTTGAGCAAGCGCGCATTTCGGACGGCGTGGCCGCCCAGGTCGTTGTTGAAGTAGACGACTACCCGCCTGCCCTCGGCGTCCCAGCCCAGGATTCGCTCGGCCCAGGCCCGCAGTTCGTCGTCGGGATAGGAACCGGCATACATCGAGTTCTGGTCGGGGCCGTGCATCCGGACGTAGACCAACTCGGCCGTCACGCGCGGCACGCAGCGCAGCCCCGCGCCGCTCATCACCACATAGGCCGCGCCGTGCCGCTCCAGCAGGGCATACACCGCGGGGTCGTCCCACGACGGATGACGTAGCTCCATCGCGACGTCGATGCGGTCGGGCATGAGGCGTAGGAAGGTGTCCAGAAGTGCGTCGTCGCGTTCCAACTGCGGATGCGGCTGCACCAGCAGCGCTTCGCTGCGGTCGCCCAACGCCGTCCAACACCGGTCGAACCGCTCGATCCAGGGCTCCGGCTGCCGCAGCCGGCGGTAGTGCGTCAACCCGCGCTGGGCCTTGACCGACATGGTGAAGCCGTCCGGCAGCCGCTGGCGCCACCCGGTGAATGCACTGTCCTTCGGCCAGCGGTAGAAGCTGGCATTGAGCTCGACGGTGTCGAACTCCTCGACGTAGCGGCCCAGCCGCTTGGCCACCGGCAGCCCCGGCGCATACAGCACATCGGTCCAGTGCGCATAGGACCACCCCGACGTGCCGATGCGGATCATCGCGAGGCGGCGACCTTCTCGCGCAGCTCGTCGTCCAGCGACACCCGCACCAGCGCCGCGGCCAGCTTCGCCGTCGAGCGCGGGGCGAGCCCGGCGAGGTCGTCGGCCTTGCCGGGCAGCCCCAATTCGCGTGCGGCGTTCACCGCACGCGTGTCGAAAAAGGGTCGCGCCCAGGTCCACACGTCCTGGACCTCGCGCAGAAAGATGTCGGCTCCGGTGTCGCCGATCCCCTTGAACTGCTTGAGGAGATCGGCGGCGGTGCGCACGTCGTGTTCGCTCTCGGCCGCCAATCGCCGTAGGTCACCGCCGTATTCGTCGCGGACCGTCTCGGCGATGTCGGTGAGCCGGGTGGCCGAGCTTTCGTCGTAGCGCACGTAGTGTGCGCGGCCGAACGCGCGGATCATGTCCTTGCGCTCGGCCTCGAGCACCGCATCGGGTTTGCGCAGCCCGTCAGCGAACAGCTCACGCGCCGCGCGCACCGCGATCGCGGCGTCGATCGGCTTGCTGGCCAGCATGCACAGCACCAGCAGTTCGAACAGCGGCATCGGCTGGTCCTTGAGCCGGATACCCGCCTCTTCGGCGTAGGTGGTGCCTGCATGCTCCAACAGGCTCTGGACCAACTGCTTTTGGTCAGAGGTTTCCACCTGCGCCGCCTACCCGCGCCGAGCGGGTGACAAACGTCTGCCACAGCAGCGCGAGCAGGGGAGGCGGGTAGGGGTCAGGCGGCCGTCGCGCCGGCGAGCTCGGCAGGCGCCAGGGCCTGCGCGACGATCTCGGCGACATCGGTCATCGGTTTGACCTCCAACGCGTCGAGCACGTCGGCCGGGACGTCGTCCAGGTCGGCCTCGTTGCGCTGCGGGATGAAAACCGTTGACAGCCCGGCGCGTTGGGCGGCAAGCAACTTCTGCTTGACCCCGCCGATCGGCAACACCCGCCCGTTCAGGGTGACCTCACCGGTCATCCCGACGTCCGAGCGCACCTGGCGTCCGGTGGCCATCGACACCAGCGCGGTCACCATCGTGACACCGGCCGACGGCCCGTCCTTGGGCACCGCGCCGGCCGGCACGTGCAGGTGGATAAGCCGCTCCAGCGTCTTCGGGTCGACACCCAACTGGTCGGCGTGCGACCGCACGTAGGACAGCGCGATCTGCGCCGATTCCTTCATCACGTCGCCGAGCTGACCCGTCAGAACCAGAGCGGAGTCCCCGGCCTGATCCGATCCGACGGCGTTGGCTTCGATGTAGAGCACATCGCCGCCCATTCCCGTCACCGCAAGGCCGGTGGCAACCCCCGGCACCGCGGTGCGCTCGGCCGACTCGGGCAAAAACCGTGGACGGCCAAGGTACTCAACGAGATCGGGCTCGTCGACCACGACCGGAGCCGGCTCGGTGGCCAGCTTGGTCGCGACCTTGCGCATCATCTTGGCCAGCAGCCGTTCAAACTGCCGCACACCGGGCTCGCGGGTGTAGTCCGCGGCCACCTTGCGCAGCGCGGCCTCGGTGACCTCGACTTCATCCATGGTCAGCGCCGCCCGATCCCGCTGCCGGGGCAGCAGGAAGGCCTGCGCGATGGCGAGCTTGTCGTCGGCGGTGTAGCCGTCGATCTCCACCAGCTCCATGCGGTCCAAAAGCGCCGACGGGATGTTCTCGATCACGTTGGCGGTGGCCAGGAACACCACGTCCGACAGGTCCAGATCCAGGTCCAGGTAGTGGTCGCGGAACGTGTGGTTCTGCGCCGGGTCCAAGACCTCCAGCAGAGCTGCCGCCGGATCGCCGCGATAGTCCGAGCCGACCTTGTCGATCTCGTCGAGCAGCACGACGGGGTTCATCGAACCCGCTTCGCCGATGGCCCGCACGATGCGCCCGGGCAGGGCACCGACATAGGTGCGCCGGTGACCGCGGATCTCGGCCTCGTCGCGCACGCCGCCGAGGGCGACGCGGACGAACTTGCGGCCCAACGCGCGGGCCACGCTCTCGCCTAACGACGTCTTACCGACGCCGGGCGGGCCGGCCAGCACCATCACCGCACCCGAACCGCGGCCGCCGACGATCTCCATGCCGCGCTGGGCGCGACGCGCCCGCACGGCCAGGTACTCGACGATGCGGTCCTTGACGTCCTCCAACCCGTGGTGGTCGGCGTCGAGAATCTCGCGCGCGCCCTTCAGGTCGGTGCTGTCGTCGGTGGTGACGTTCCACGGCAGGTCCAGCACGGTGTCCAGCCAGGTGCGGATCCAACCGCTCTCCGGGCTCTGGTCGCTGGCCCGTTCCAGCTTGCCGACCTCGCGCAGCGCCGCTTCGCGAACGTTGTCGGGCAGGTCGGCGGCCTCAACGCGGCTGCGGTAGTCATCAGATGACCCGGTGCCGTCGTCGGATTCGCCCAGCTCCTTGCGGATCGCGGCGAGTTGCTGGCGCAGCAGGAATTCCTTCTGCTGCTTCTCCATGCCCTCACGGACATCCTCGGCGATCTTGTCGGTCACCTCGACCTCGGCGAGGTGCTCGCCGGTCCATTCGATCAGCAGCTTGAGCCGCTCGGCGACGTCGGGGGTCTCCAGCAGCTGACGCTTCTGCACCAGCGTCAGGTACGACGCGTAACCGGCCGTGTCGGCCAGCGCCGACGGGTCGGTCAGCTGGTTGACGAAGTCGATGATCTGCCAGGCTTCCCGACGTTGCAGCATGGCCAGCAGCAGCTTCTTGTACTCGCCGGCCAGCGTCTTGACGTGCTCCGGTGCGGGACCCTCGATGACCTCGGTCACCTCGACCCACAGCGCGGTCCCCGGCCCGCTGGCCCCGGCACCGATGTGCGCACGGCTCTTGCCGCGCACCACCGCCGCGGTGCCGGTTCCGCCGGCGATCCGGCCGACCTGCACGATCTCGGCCAGCACACCGTAGGAGGGGTAGCGGTCGTCCAGCCGCGGCGCGATCAGCAGTTCGCCGGTCTCGCTGGCCTGCGCAGCATCCACCGCGGCCCGCGCGGCGTCGTCGAGTTCGATGGGAACGACCATCGACGGCAGCACGATCGGGTCGCTGTAGAAAAGAACGGGCACAACACGCGACGCTGTCGTTGCTTCAGCCATCAAATCCTCCAAAGTTCAGTCAGACGGACTCAACCTTGGGGTTGGCAGGTTTGTTCCCATACATCAATTTTCTGCCGTCCGCAGAATCCGTCCGCGGGGCGGCCCCACCCACAACCACCCAAAAAGGCAGGGAGCCTGCCGTTCGGGGGTGACGGCAGGCTCCCTGTGTGGGGTGGTTTAGACGGCGCCAGAGGCTCCAAGCACCCGCTGGATATCGGGCTTCATCTGCTCGAGCTGCTGACCCCAGTAGCCCCAGCTGTGCGTGCCCTGTGCGGGGAAGTTGAACACCCCGTTGGCCCCACCCGCGGCGACGTAGTTGTCGCGGAAGGTGATGTTGGTGCGCAACGTGAACCCTTCGAGGAACTGCGCTGCCATCAGGTTCTGCCCCGCAGCCCCGGAGTCCAGATCCGACGGGGTTCCGGTGCCGCAGTAGATCCAGATGCGGGTGTTGTTGGCCACCAACTGACCGATGTTGATCATCGGGTCATTGCGCTTCCACGCCGGGTCCGTTGACGGGCCCCACATGCTCTCGGCGTTGAACCCGCCCGCATCCTGCATCGCCAGCCCGATCAGCATCGGCCACCAGCCCTCGGAGGGGTTGAGGAAGCCCGACAGCGACGCGGCGTAGATGAACTTCTGCGGGTAGTAGATCGCGTACGTCAGCGCGCTGCTGCCGGCCATCGAGATGCCGACCACCGCATTGCCGTTCTGCGACACGCCCCGGTTGGCTTCCAGCCACGCGGGCAGTTCCTGGGTCAGGAACGTCTCCCACTTGTAGGTGTAGTCCTGGCCGTTACCCCGTGACGGCTGGTACCAGTCGGTGTAGAAACTGGACTGACCGCCGACCGGCATGACGACCGAGAGCCCCGACTGGTAGTACCACTCGAACGCCGGGGTGTTGATGTCCCAGCCGTTGTAGTCGTCCTGGGCGCGCAGGCCGTCGAGCAGGTACACCGCGTGCGGACCGCCGCCCTGGAACTGGATCCGGATGTTGCGGTTCATCGCCGCGGAGGGCACATCCAGATACTCGACGGGTAGCCCCGGCCGAGAGAACGCGCCAGCGGTCGCCGAGCCCCCGACGACGCCGATCAGACCGGGCAGAGTCACCGCCGTCACGGCGGTGACCGCCAAGCGGCGCAACAGTTTTGTTCTGGTACCTCGGTACCTCTTAAAGAACTTCATAACGGCAACCAACCCACCTTTCATCGCTTGTCACAAAGCAATTGCCGTCGCTTCCTGCGTAATGAAACACGCATGGTGGGCCGGACCACGGGCTCGACACTCGGTTGCCGTATCGCGGTTGGCTAACGATTCCGACTCGGCGCGGACTCAGGATCCGCCGATACCTGCCGTGACCAGTGAGAAAGGAGTGACTACTGTGACGACGGCCCGACGCCGCGTCCGAACCGGTGCAGCTGGGTCACGTGGCCCGGACCCAACTCGTCGAGGGACGTCACGCCGAGCAGCCGCATTGTACGACTGACCTGCGCCGAGAGGATCTCGATGGCACGGGCGACGCCGGCCTCACCGCCTGCCATCAGCCCGTAGAGGTAGGCGCGTCCGACCAGGGTGAACCGTGCGCCCAGCGCGATCGCGGCGACGACGTCGGCTCCCGACATGATTCCGGTGTCCAGCAAAACCTCGGTGTCGTCGCCGACCTCGCGTGCGACGTGGGGGAGCAGGTGAAACGGCACCGGGGCGCGGTCGAGTTGGCGACCGCCGTGATTGGACAGCACGATACCGTCGACTCCGAGATCCACCACCGCCCTGGCATCCTCAACTGTTTGGATTCCCTTGACCACCAGGCGATTCGGCCACTGCTTCTTGATCCAGGCCAGATCCTCGAACGTGACGGTGGGATCGAACATCGTGTCCAGGTATTCGGCGACGGTGCCGGGCCAGCGGTCCAGCGACGCGAACGCCAGCGGTTCGGTGCTCAGCAGGTCGAACCACCAGCGGGCACGCGGTAGGGCATCGAGCACGGTGCGCAGGGTCAGCGTGGGCGGAATCGACATGCCGTTGCGGGTGTCGCGAAGCCGGGCACCTGCGACCGGAACGTCGACGGTCACCAGCAGCGTGTCGTAGCCTGCCGCGGCGGCGCGCTCCACCAGCGCCATCGACCGGTCCCGGTCCTTCCACATGTACAGCTGAAACCAGTTGCGGCCATGGGGATTAGCCGCCTGCACATCCTCGATGGAGGCGGTGCCCAGCGTGGACAGCGAGAACGGGATACCTGCACGTGCCGCGGCGTGAGCGCCGGCGATCTCGCCCTCGGTGTGCATGAGCCGGGTGAAACCGGTCGGGGCAATGCCGAAGGGCTGGGCGACCGCGGCGCCCAGAACGGTGCGGCTGGTGTCGACCGCGGCGACGTTACGCAGGATCGTCGGATGAAACTCGATGTCGCGGAACGCCTGGCGCGCCCGGTCCAGCGACAGCTCATCCTCGGCGGCGCCGTCGGTGTAATCGAACGCCGCCCTGGGGGTGCGTCGCCGTGCCAACCTGCGCAGGTCGGCGATGGTCAACGCATCGGCGAGCCGTCGCTGCCCGCCCAACCGCGGCGCACGAAAACCCAGCAGAGGAGCCAACTCCGCAGGACGCGGTACCCGTCGCTTCACGGCGCCCACGTCCGGGCCTCCGGCTCGATGACGAGCCAGCCGTGCGGCGCGACCTCGGTCTCGTCCACCGTGTCGGCCGGACGTGCGCCGGACCCTGCCACGATGCGGCCGCGGCCGAAGCCGAGGTCGTCCAGCGCGACCCGAAGCGGGGCGTCGTCGATGTTGAGCGCGACCACCAACGCCGTGGCACCGTCGCGGGTTTCATAGACGTACTGACGGTTGGCCAGGTGCAGCGCCGACGTACGCGCGGTGTGCAGCCAGGAATGTCGCCTGCGCAGACCGATCAGGTGCTGGTGCAGCCGGAACACGTCCTGGCGGTGCTCGTCGTCGTTCGGCGCGGGCCCGAATTCCGGTCGTACCGCGTCGTCGCCGCCGAAGCGCTCCTCCTTGACGCCGAGATAGGCGAACTCGTCACCGGCGTACACGCTCGGTGTGCCGCCGGTGGTGAACAGGAGGACCAGCGCGTGCTCGAGGTGTCCGGCGTCGCTGAGCCGGCTGGCGATCCGGGTGACGTCGTGGTTGCCGGCGAACGTCATCGGCACGAAGGTGTCGAGGAACTCGTTGTGCCGCAGCAGCGCCCAGTCCAGTTCGTGGAAGTTACCGTCGATCAGCGCGCTCCAGATCGCTTTCCACAGCTCGTACTGGGTCACCGAATCGAAGCGCGACTCAGCGACGCGCGCCGCATAGTCGCCGTGGATGACCTCCCCGACGAACCAGGCGTCGGGATATCGCGCGCGGACCAGGGGCAGTACCTCGGCCCAGAACCGGTCGGGCACCGCGTACGCCGCATCGAGGCGCCACCCGTCGGCGCCGCGGCCCAGCCAGTGCGTCATCACGTCGACGGTGTGGGTG
This sequence comes from Mycolicibacterium holsaticum DSM 44478 = JCM 12374, assembly GCF_019645835.1. Taxonomy (NCBI): domain Bacteria; kingdom Bacillati; phylum Actinomycetota; class Actinomycetes; order Mycobacteriales; family Mycobacteriaceae; genus Mycobacterium; species Mycolicibacterium holsaticum. Next base: position 2,604,859 of record NZ_CP080998.1, on the reverse strand, counting down.
ATCACCTCCGGATTGTCGTGATCGAGAGCGATCAGGTTGCCGTGACCCTCGAACGTGTCAAAGCCCTTGTCGCCCTTGCGGAACCAGTCAGAGCGGGCGAAATCGGCGGCGACGTGGTTGAACACCCCGTCGAGCAGGATGCGCAGCCCGCGGCTTTTCGCCTCGGCAACCAGCGTGTCGAAGTCGCCGTCGTCACCGAGGCGGGGGTCGATGCGGTAGTGGTCGACGGTGTCGTACCCGTGGGTGCGGGAGGCGAACACCGGCCCGAGCGCAATGCCGGAGGCGCCGAGTTCGATGGCGTGGTCCAGCCATCCGACGACGCGGCGCAGCCGGTGTTCGTCCGGACCCGGCGGCGGGTCGGCCGGATACGCGCCGACGAACCCCAGCGGGTAGATCTGCCACCAGATCACGTGCTGCACCCAGGCGGGCTCGGTCATGACCGGAACTTGGCTTCGTAGAGGGCCTTCATCGGTTCGGTGAACTGCGGGGCCGGCCCTTCGACGGTCAGCAGGGGAGCCACCGTGGTGATCGGCAGCGGCGCCACCGGCGACGGCGGCGCACCCCACTCCCGCAGCCACTGGCTCAGCTGTGCCGAGGACGTCGCGTAGACGATGCGGTCCAACCCCACCCAGGCGTGCGCGGCCGCGCACATCGGGCAGTGCTCACCGGAGGTGTACACGGTGGCGCCGGCCCGTTCGGCGGGGCTCAGGTTGGTTACCGCCCAGCGCGCGATCGCGAATTCCGGATGGCGGGTCGGGTCGCCGTCCTTGACCCGGTTGCGGTCCTCGAAGCGGGTGCGGCCGTCGGCGTCGACCAGGATCGACCCGAACGGCTGGTCGCCGTTTTCCAGCGCCTCACGCGCCAGTTCCACGCAGCGGCTCAGGCGGGCGAGATCGTCGTCGCTTAGGGCCATCGACCCGCAGTCTACGGGGCGCCGACCTCCAGACGGCACGCACACGAGGCCGCGATCGGCACGTCCGCACGCGCCAGGGCCAACGCCAACTGCTGCCCGATGATCGTCGCTTCGTCGGTGCGGCCCAGCCGCTGCAGGCATTCGTGGTAACCGTGCAGGCTCCACACGTTGTTGGGGTGCTGACACGCCCGCGGCAGTGTGCGATCCAGTCCGAGGTCGGCGGCGTACACCGCGGCGGCCTCGTCCACCCGGCCCTGTTCGAGCAGCAGGGCGCCGTAGGCGTGCCTGGTCGGCTGCATCCAGCCCCACGGTTCGTCGTAGGGCAGCGCGTCGTCGAGCGCGATCGCGGCCTCCAACCGTGCGAACGCCTCGTCGAACTCGCCCTCCCGGTAGGCGATCTCACCGGCGAGCATCTGCGCGGCGATCGCCAAGATGTCGATCACGGTGTTGTTGAACAGGTACCGGGTTTCGGGGATGCGGGCATACGCGCTCAGAAACGCCTCATGCTCGGTGTGGGCCTCGGCGAGGTTTCCCTTGACCGCGTGCGCGACGCCGCGGCCGTAGTGGATGGTCGCCGCGGTGGAGCAGTACAGGTCGAGGTCGTGGGGCAGCCGATGGGCGATCAGCTCGTCCCAGCGGCCGAACCGGACCAGCGCATGGACACCCAACGGCACGAACGCCTCTAGCCAGTCGGCCATCGGCGGGGACTCGATGCTCAGCAGTTGCGGTGTCAGCTGTCCGGCGAGCTCGTCGGCGGCCGCGAAGGCGGCGCGCGAATTGCCTTCCAGCATCGCCGAATACACGATGAAATGCAGGTTGTGGGCGCGGTAGAGCGAATAGAAGTTCAGCGGCCCGGACCGCTGCACGAACCGCTGATCGACTTGTGCCGCAGCCGAGTTCGCCACCACCGAATCCCGGTAGTTCCCGCACAGCACGTCGATGTGGCTGGGCATGTGCCGCAGATGGCCCGCGTCGGGCACCAGATCGCGCAGCAGGTCCGCGGCGGGTAGCGCATCCTGCGGGCGGGCCGACATCTCCATGGTGTGCACATACAGGTGCAGGATGCCGGGATGTTCGCGTCCCGCGGCGGTGTCGAGCGCGTGGTCGAGGATCTGTTTGGCCTGCAGCACCCGCGAGCCGACGGCCGGTTCGCCGGTGCGGGTGTCCCACAACGCCCACGCGGTCACGTTGACCAGGGCGTCGGCGGTCAGCGCGGCTACGTCGATGTCGTCGGGATAGGCCTCGCTCAAGGCCGCCATCGCATCGGCGTAGGCCAGGCTCCCGGCACCCAGCGCCTCGGCGTCATCGGGGTCTTCGGTGGGAAACCGCGCCTGCAGCGCGCTGATCAGCCCGCGCTCCACGGTGGACGCGCGCCCGCCGGCGGCCAGCCCGAGTTCGGTCCTGGCCCTGGCCAACGCCGTTGCCATCTCGACGGGGTCGAATGCCTCCCACGCCTTGTTGTAGTTGGGCCCGATCGCATACGCGATTCCCCAGCGCGCGACCGCCAGGTCGGGATCGAGTTCCAGCGCGCGCTCGAAGCAGCTGACAGCCTCTTCGTGGTTGAACGCGTACGCCCACACCATGCCCCGGTCGAACCACGCCTGCGCTCCTGGATCGGCGGTATCGGTGCGTCGGTGATAGCGACCCAGGTCGTAGTACGGCTCGGTGTGCGCAAAGGCCATGAGGCACGATAAGCCCTGCGCGGCGGCGGCGCGCTGATTCGACAAGCTGAGCTAGAACGTGTTCTAGTGCTGCCATGGTGAAGTTCACCGATATCGGCGATGTCTCCGCTGGGGAGATCGCTCAGCTACGCGCGGCCTACGCGCCGCTCGCCGAGTCCGTGCGCGAACTCGTGGACGCGACCATCCGCACCGAGGTCGACGCGGAGACGGTGGCCGCGGTCAAGGCGCAGATCGACGCGGCGACCGCGCGGCTGCGGTCGGAGCAGAGCGACGGCCCGTTCGGGGTGCGCACCACCAGCGGCGGCGAGCGGATGGCGTGGGGGAATCCGGTGATCGGCATCCGCAACCCGTTCGCGCCGCCGCTGGTGGTGCACCGCGACGCCGACGGGCGGGTGCACACCGAATTCGACATGGGCGCGGCCTACGAGGGCCCGCCGGGTCACGTGCACGGCGGCATCGCCGCGCTGGTGCTCGACCACCTGCTCGGCGAAGCGGCAAGCGACGGGGTGAAGCCACGCTTCACCGGCACCATCACCCTGCGCTACCTGCGCACCACCCGGCTCGGCCGGCTACACGCCGAGGCGAAGGTCACCCGCAGCGAGGGCGTCAAGACCTATGCCACAGGTCATTTGGCTGACGAAGAGGGCGTCACGGCGGAAGCCGAGGGCGTGTTCATTTCACCGAAGTGGGCTCGCGAACACTAGCGATACTCGACAGGCTGCGGGTGATCGCCGCGATCTCGGAGACAAGTACCCGCGCGGCACCGTTGTCCGCGGACAATTCGGCGGCCCGGTCGCGCACCTGCTGGTTGGCGGCGCTGAGCGCAGCCAGATCGACCGTCCACGGCTCGGCCGGACTCGGCGGGGCGCCGCGCAACGCATCGACGTAGTCGTCGACGGCCGCGACGAATTCGGGTGTCACGTTGGTGAGCGGTTGCGGCGGCAGGCTGGCCTCCAGCGCCGTGCACGCGCTCGTGACCGCGTTGAGCGCCGCCCGGTACGAGCGCAGCCACCGGCGCAGTTCGGGCGAGTCCAGCCGGGCCGCCCCCGACGCCGCTTCGAACGATGCGCGGGCGCGGAAGGCCTTCTGCCAGGCCGCCGACACCGCGTCGGCAGGCCGGTCGAGTTCGTGGATGTAGGCCTTGATCACCGTTGCGGCGTAGTCGATTTCACCCTTCAGCAGCTCACCTGAGCGTTGCCACAGCCGGATCAGCGCGTGGTCGGGGAACGCCACGTGCGCGACCACGGCCAGCCCGCCGCCGATCACCACGGAGAACAACCGGTCTTCGACCGTCGCACCCGAGGTTGCCGTGCCGATGTCGAGCAGAAACACCACCGCCCCGGCCAGCGCCACGCTGGCCACGATGTAGCCGAACCGGGTGACCGCGTAGGTGATCGCCACGAACAGCGTCGCCAGCACCGCGGCGACGTACCCGGTCGGCTCCAGTAACAGGGTGATCGACGACGTCAACACGATGCCCGCCGCGATGGCGGCGATGCGGCCGACGCAGCGGGTGTAGGTGTGTGCGGTTTCCGGGCGCAGCACCATCAGGACCGTCAGCGCGGCCCAGTAGCCGTGGTTGACCGGTGCGAAGCGGTCGGCGGCGATGCCCAGCGTGACCGCCGCCGAAAGCCGCACCGCGTGGCGCAGAATCGGCGATGTCCACGTCAGGTGGGTGCGCACCTGTGCGGCTGCCGTGCGGATCGGGTTGATGACGTCGGGTCGGTAGAGGTCGGGGAAGCGCAGCTCGGCGGCTTCGTGTAGCTGCTGTGAAAGCCGTTGTGCAGTAGCGACTTCCGGCCCGCCGATCATCGAAACCGCGGTGTCGACGCGAACGAGCGCGTGCTCGGCGTCGCGGCGCGCGGTGTGCTTGTGATCGGCGATCGTGTCGAGCACGGCGGCCGCGGACCCCAGCATCTGTGACACGTCGTCACGCTCGCCGTCGGCAGAGCCGCGAAACGCGTGCAATGTGGCCATGATCCGCTCGGGCAGCCGGTGCCCGCCGAGATAGGCTCTGGGCCGCCTGCTGGCCTGGGTGTCCATGAACGCGTCGCGCAACGACGGTGACAGCGCCGCGTCCAGCGGCGCCGCCCGGTCCGCCGCGACCTGGCGGGCATCGTCGGCCAACGACCGATAAGCGTTCGCCAACGCCTCCCGCTGGGTCCGCCACCGCTGCGGAGGCCACACGGCGATCAACACCGCCTGCAGACAGCCCGCGGCGATCGCCAACACGGTGGGTACCAGCACCGATGACACCGACGGGGGCACGGGCGCCGCGACCACGAGCAGTGCGCTGGCCGCCGCGCCGACCAGCCCGGCGTTGCCGCCCAGCGCCCACTGCAGCCCCGCGCCGAAACACCACACCGCCACGACCATGACGAACAGCACGTTGTAGGCGCCGGTCAGCGCGCCGAGAAGGACGGCGGCCCCCATTTGCAGCGAGACCGTGACGACCAGTGACACCCGCCCACCGGGGCTGTCCTGAAGGGCGATCGCGCCTGCGATGGCGGCGGCTCCGGCCGCCCACAACGCCGCCGCGCCGGAATGGCACAGCAGACCCACGGTTGCCATCGCCAGGACGCCGAGCAGGCTGCGCACAACCGCCCCGATGTCCGGCGACGTCGGCCGTAGGGCTTCGACGACCTTGCCCCCGGTGGTCACTCAGCCATTCTGACCCTTTTTCACCCGGTACCGGTGCAGTACACGCGGTCACCTCGCCGCGGGCGGTGGCCCCGCGCGCCCAGCGGGTCGACGTCCATAATCGCCGGGCCCGTCAAATATGTTGCGGCACCGACTATCCCGTGTCCACGGGCGGGTCGGTTTCCGGTAACCTCGCAGCCAGTTCGCAATTCGGCTGATGTGGGCGCTGTTGCGGGGATAAAGTCCGGGGAATGAGCACAGCGGCCGAACGTGCAGCTCAACTGGATCTCGTCGCCCGGCTGAAATCGGCGTATCCCGAGCTTCCCGACGCTCCCACCCCTGATCTGCTCGACCACGGGCGCATCACGGCATACCTCAAACCGGTCCACGACGTAGGCGGTGAGCCGGATGCTCCGATGAAGTACGAGAACAAGCAGTACGAGCTGTGGGAGCACATGACCTACGTCATCTGCGAAGTGCTGGCGTGGCGCGGCATCTGGCTCTCAGAAGAGCGTCGCCGCATCGGCAACGTCGACGTCGGCCGGGCCCAGTATCTCGGGCTGCCCTATTACGGGCGGTGGCTGCTGGCCGTCGCCCGGGTACTGGTGGAAAAGCACCACATCGCCCTCGGCGAGTTGAGCGAGCGGATGGCCGAGGTCGCCGCCCGCTACGACGGCGGGCTGCGCGGTCGGGCGCTGGCGGCCAACCCGAAGTTCGAAGGTGACGGGTCCCAGGTCAAACGCAACGCCCATCACAAACACGCGGTCGGCAAGGGTGATCCCCAGGTCTATGCCGGTCAGGCCGGCGAGCCGAAGTTCAAGGTTGGCGACGCGGTGCTGGTGCGCGAACTTCCCGTCGTGTTCTACACCCGCACACCCGAATATGTGCGCGGCGCGACCGGCGAGATCGCCACAGTGGCCTACGAGAGCCCCGCGGCTGAGGACGAAACCTGGGATCGCCCCGATGCGCGGCCGGAGTGGTTCTACGTCGTCCGGTTCAACATGTCCGAATTATGGGACGGCTACACCGGCACCGCCGATGACGTCATCCAGACCGAAATTCCCGAGCGCTGGCTGCAGTCGGCGACCTGAGTTCACAGGGGCGTACATGACCGACCACGACCACGACCACGACCACGAACGCACCGTCGCCCCGATGGTCGACGAGATCACCGACTTCGAGGTACTCGAGATCGCGCTGCGCGAATTGTGTATCGAGAAGGGCATCTTCACCGCCGAGGAGCACCGGCGCTTCACCGAGTTCGCCGAGCAGATCGGGCCCACGCCCGCGGCCCGGCTGGTCGCACGGGCCTGGCTGGATCCCGCCTTCGAAAAGCTCGCGTTGTCCGAACCGATGGCAGCCAGCAAGGAGGTCGGCGTCGACTGGATGGAACCCACAGGGTTCGGCACGCCAAGCGATTTCACCGCGTTCGAGATCCTCGCCGACACCCCGGATGTGCACCACGTCATCGTGTGCGCGCTGTGCTCGTGCTATCCGCGGCCGATCCTCGGCAACTCACCGGAGTGGTACCGCACACCGAACTACCGGCGGCGCCTGGTCCGCTGGCCGCGTCAGGTGCTCGCCGAGTTCGGCCTTTACCTGCCCGATGAAATCGCCATCCGGGTGCAGGATTCCAACCAGAAGCACCGGTTCATGGTGATGCCGATGCGCCCGGCGGGCACCGAGGGTTGGACCGAGGACCAGTTGGCGGAGATCATCACCCGCGACTGCCTGATCGGTGTCGCCCTGCCGAAACCGGGGGTGACCACCAACGTGATCACCGAGACCCGCCCGGCGATCCACCCGGTCACGTGAGCGCCACGCCCGAGCCGAAGCCGGTTGCCCCGCTGCAGGAGATCGTGCAGCGCAACCAGGTGTGGTCGCGGATGGCGGCCAAGTACGGGGTGGACAATCCCGTGCCGCCGTGGAAGACCAGCCTGGACGGCATGTGCGACGCGCTCGACCGCGCGGCATGTCGCACCGACGTTCCGGACTTCAAAGAGCGCCGCGACGAGGAGGACGCGTTGTCGGCGACGGTGTACGCGGACCTGCCGTATCCGGAGAACCAGTTGGTGGCGCTGGCCCATTCGCTGGTCGCCCGCGGGATCATCGACCAGAACGAACTCGAACGGCAGATGGCTGCGGTGCGCGACAGGCTGGAGGCCTAGCCGGCCGGCGACCGGGTCAGCGTGGCCAGGGTAGGTTCGGCGGCGTGGAGAAAGTGATCATCACGCTGCGCGGCGCCGACGCGGACGAAAACTGGTGCGCGCGAATGCGCGCTCAGGTGGCCGCCGACCTGCTCGACATGGATCTGCCGGGGCTGTCCATCAACCTGCGCGACGACGCGGTGCGCGATTCGCTGATGACGCTGACGACGATGGAGCCTCCGGTGGTCGGGTTGGTCACGTTGTGGACGCAGCAGTCCTACGGCGAACAGGTGACGGCCGCGGTCGCGCGGCTGCAGGCCGAAGCCGCCGACGTCGCCGCCTACCTGGTCACCGAGTCCGTTCCGCTGGCCCCGCCCGACACCGTGCCCGGACAACGCAGTCCGGGGCTGGCCAACGTCGCGCTGTTGCGTCGCCCCGCCGACCTGGACGAGGCGACCTGGCGGGCGCGGTGGCACATCGACCACACCCCGGTAGCCATCGCGACCCAGGCGACTTTCGGCTACCTCCAGAACGCGGTCGTACATGCGCTGACGCCCGGCGCACCGACGCTCGCCGCGATCGTCGAGGAGTTGTTCCCCGCAGAGGCCGTCTCGGACCTGCACGCGTTCTTCGGCGCCGCCGATGACGACGACCTGCGCGACCGGATGGAGCGGATGGTGGCCAGCACGGCGGCATTCGGCGCCAACCGCGACGTCGACACCGTGCCGACGAGCCGCTACGTGTACCGCACCCCGTTCGCGGCCAACCCGCTGCGCCGTACAGTCGACCGGTGACCGAAGAGCAACCAGTGCCACTGCTGATCAGCGACGAGAACCGGGTCCGCACCCTCACGTTGAACCGGCCGGATGTCCTCAACGCGTTCAACGAGGAGCTGTACCTGGCCACCGCGACCGCGCTGCGCGAGGCCGCCACCGATCCGGACGTGGCCGTGGTGCTGTTGACCGGGGCGGGCCGGGCGTTCAGCGCGGGCAACGACCTTGTCGAAATGCAGCGCCGCATCACCGATCCGACCTTCAACGAGCAGGGCAGTCACTTCTCCACGATGATCGACGCGCTCACCGAACTCCCCAAACCGCTGATCTGTGCGGTCAACGGTGTCGGGGTCGGCATCGGCGCAACGCTTCTGGGCTATGCCGATCTGGTGTTCATGTCGTCGACGGCGAGGTTGAAAACCCCGTTCACCAGCCTCGGGGTGGCGCCGGAGGCGGCGTCGTCGTACCTGCTGCCCCGGCTGATGGGCAGGCAGAACGCCGCGTGGCTGCTGATGTCATCGGAGTGGGTGGACGCCGAGGAGGCCAAGCAGATGGGGTTGGCGTGGCAGGTGTGTGCGCCCGACGATCTGTTGCCGCAGGCCCGCCGGCACGCGAACATCCTTGCCGAGAAACCGATTTCGAGCCTAATGGCGGTCAAGCAGACCATCGTCGCGCCGACCCGCGCCGAGATCGCCGCCGCGACCGCCAGGGAGATCGAGCACTTCGCCGTGCTGATGGGCGGCGCGGCGAACGCCGAGGCGCTGGCCGACTTCACCGGGCGTCGCGCCGCCCAGTGAGGCAGCCGTCGACCTCGCTATGAGCCTCGATGATCGCGCGCAGGGTGCGCCGGCACCGGCCGCAGTCACCGCCTGCGCCGCACGCCTCGGCGATCTGTTTGGACGTCGTCGCGCCGTTGGCGACGACCGCATCGACGTCGCTGCTCGTGATTCCCATGCACAGACAGACGAACATCGGCGTCCCTAGACGCTCTGCTCGTCGATGCTCATGATGTGGGCGAACCTGCCGACGAACTGGGTGGGGTAGGCGCCCAGACCCGCGTGGCACATCCACTCGGCGGCGGCGTCGGGGTGATCGATCCACGCCTGGGCCGCTGCCTCGTTCTCCATCTCCTGCAGGATCATCACCTCCTGCCCGTCGTCGAGGGCCCGGTACACCCAGATCTTGCGGACCCCTCCGCGTTTGAACCGCTCCAGCCCGTCGTGCACCTTGGCCATCAGCGCAGGCACGTCTTGCACAGCCGACATGACGCCGACCACCACGCGCCCGACATGGTCGTCGGGCGAGGGCGGGTAGAGGTCGACCTTCTCCACCACCTCGCCACCGAACACCGGCGGAATGTCGTCGGCCCCGGATATGTCGAACCATTCGAATATCGCAGGGGAGCGCAACACCTCGCGGATGGAGCCGGCTTGCCGAATTCCGATCGTGACCAGAACCCGTCGCGGCTCCCAGATCGAGGTGTAGAGCACGACGTGATGGGCTCCTATCGACGCCAATCCGTCACGGTGTTTTTTGAGCCAGCTCCACATCCGTTCGACGTCTTCGACACGGAAATCACAGGCGAGAATAAACGAGTGCAGATCGTAATCACCCATCCCTAATTCCCACCTGTTCGACCGGCCGGCATGCGGTTAGCGGAGTCTAACCTTAGTTAGCATAGGCAGTCCAGAGTCGGCGCGTCATCGGCGACCCGACGCCAGCCAATTGCTCCCCAGCAGCCCGAAAAGCCGCGCCGCACAAGCGCTAAGACTGTCTCGCGGACGGTTTCTGCACTAGATTGGACGACACACGACCGCGAGCGATACGTGACCAGCCCTCAAGGTGTTAAGGAGCCAGGATGCAAGGCGACCCAGATGTTCTGAAATTGCTCAACGAGCAATTGACAAGCGAACTCACGGCCATCAACCAGTATTTCCTGCATTCGAAGATGCAAGCGAATTGGGGCTTCACCGAACTCGCCGAACATACCCGCAAAGAATCATTCGAAGAAATGAATCACGCGGAGGCGATCACCGATCGAATCCTCATTCTGGACGGGCTGCCGAATTATCAGCGGCTATTCTCGCTGCGGATCGGCCAGACCCTGCGTGAACAATTCGAGGCCGACCTGGCGATCGAATACGAGGTGATGGCGCGACTGAAGCCGGGCATCATCATGTGCCGCGAGAAGGAAGACGCCACGACCGCGACGCTGTTGGAGAAGATCCTGGCCAACGAGGAGGACCACGTCGACTACCTCGAGACGCAGTTGCAGTTGATGGACAAGCTGGGCGACGCGCTCTACGCCGCGCAATGCGTCTCCCGGCCGCCGACCAACCTGTAACCGGTCCGCGCCGCGAGGACGCGTTTTCCCAAACCCACTCCTGGCAACCCTCACGGCGGCCCGCTGTAACTTTTCTAGCCTGTCTAACGATATGGCGGAGGGGTTACCGGCCGACGAGAGGCAGGGATGAGCAGTCCGGCTACACAGACCACCGCCGAAGATCGTGAATCCGGCGCGCTGATCAGTCCGCAGCGCCGCAACTTCGTCTTCGTCGCGGTGCTGTTGGGCATGCTGCTCGCCGCGCTGGACCAGACGATTGTCGCGACCGCGCTGCCGACCGTGGTCGCCGACCTCGGGGGCGCCGGCCACCAGTCCTGGGTGGTGACGAGCTATCTGCTGGCCTCGACCATCGCCACCGCGGTGGTGGGCAAGCTCGGCGACCTGTTCGGCCGCAAGGCCGTGTTCGGGGTGGCGGTCATCTTCTTCCTAGTCGGCTCGGTGCTGTGCGGTATGGCCGGTTCGATGACGGCGCTGGTCGCGTCGCGCGCCCTGCAGGGCATCGGCGGCGGGGCCATCATGGTGACGGCCACCGCGCTGATCGGCGAGGTCATTCCGCTGCGCGATCGCGGCCGCTACCAAGGAGCGCTGGGCGCCGTGTTCGGGGTGACCACGGTGATCGGCCCCCTGCTTGGCGGCTACTTCACCGACCACCTCAGTTGGCGGTGGGCGTTCTGGATCAACGTGCCGGTGGGAATCGTGGTGTTCTTCGTGGCCGCCGCCGCCATCCCCGCGCTCGGCCGCCGTGACAGACCGGTCATCGACTACGCAGGGATCGTGTTCGTCGGCCTCGGCGCGTCGGGCCTCACGCTGGCGACGAGCTGGGGTGGTAGCACGTACCCGTGGGGTTCTGCGACGATCATCGGGTTGTTCGCCGGCTCGGTGGCCGCGCTCGCGGTGTTCGTCTGGGTGGAAAGCCGTGCGGCCGAACCTGTTCTGCCGATCAGGTTGTTCGGCAGCCCGGTTTTCACGGTGTGCTGTGTGCTGTCGTTCATCGTCGGGTTCGCGATGCTGGGCGCGTTGACGTTCCTGCCGACCTACATGCAGTTCGTTGACGGGGTGTCGGCCACGGAGTCCGGGCTGCGCACGCTGCCGATGGTGGTCGGGTTGCTTCTGACCTCGGTGGGCAGCGGCGCCGTCGTGGGCCGCACCGGCCGCTACAAGATCTTCCCGGTCGTCGGCACCGCGGTGATGGTGGTGGGTTTCGTGCTGCTGTCCCGAATGGACGCCGACACGTCGTTGCTGGCGCAGTCGGCGTACCTGTTCGTCCTCGGCGCCGGTATCGGCATGTGTATGCAGGTGCTCATCCTCATCGTGCAGAGCACGGTCGGCTTCGCCGATCTCGGCGTCGCCACCTCGGGTGTGACGTTCTTCCGGGCCATCGGAAGTTCGTTCGGTGCAGCGATCTTCGGGTCGTTGTTCATCAACTTCCTCGATGACCGCATCGGCCCGGCCCTCGCTGCCAGCGGCGCGCCACCGGCGGCGGCGCAGTCGCCGCAGGTGTTGCATTCGTTGCCTCACGATGTCGCCGCGCCGATCGTCACCGCCTACGCCGATTCGCTCGGGTTGGTGTTCCTGTTCGCGGCGCCGGTCGCGTTCATCGGCTTCCTCGTCGCGCTGACCCTCAGAGAGGTTCCGCTGCACGAGATGGAAATGGCGGCTGTCGATCTCGGCGACGGCTTCGCCATGCCCGGCACCGACACCCCCGACCAGGTGCTGGAATCCGCGATCGGTCGGCTGCTGCGGACTTCACCCGAGATACGGCTGCGCACCATCGCGGGCCGGCCGGGCTGCGAACTCGACGTCGCGCGGCTGTGGGCGTTGATCCAGATCTACCGGCACAACCAGGCGTTCGGCTCGGCGCGGCTCACCGACATTGCCGATCGCCTTCGGGTGCCGTGCGAAGTCATCGAACCGACCTTCGAGCAGTTGATCGCCACCGGCTACGCGTTGCGCACCGGTGACCGGCTGTGGCTTACGCAGGCCGGCGCCCGTCAGGTCGACACCGCGTCCTCGGTGCTGGTCGACGCGATCACCGAGAAGCTCGCCAAGTCGCCGACGTACGAGGGCCGACCGGACCACGCGCAGGTGGAGGCCGCGCTGGAACGCATCGCGCATCGCATCCTCGCGCAGCGGGAGTGGGACGACGAACGCGCCCAGATAACCGCCACCGCCACATGATTGCCGCGCCGCGCCCCGCGTTCTAGAACGTGTTCCACCTTTGCGGCGCTGCGCGTACCATGCGGCCATGAGCCGAATAGGAGACTTCGCCGACGACGACGCGGCAGCCTGGGTGGTCAAGTCGCCCGACATCGGGGTCGCGATGGCGGGTTTCACCAACGCCGTCTACACCAAGAACCGCCTGCCGATGCGGGTGCGCGAGTTGGCCAGGATGGTCATCGCGCTGGACAACGAATGCGTGGTGTGCCAGAACACCCGCGACTCGGCGGGTGTCGCGGCCGGCGTCGACGAGGATCTCTACGACCACGCCGCCCAGTGGCGGACCTGGCCGGGCTACAGCGACCAGGAACGCATCGCCGCGGAGTTCGCCGAGCGGTTCGCCTCCGACCACACCGCGCTGCGCGACGACGAGGACTTCTGGGCCCGCTGCCGCACGCACTTCGACGACGAACTACTCACCGACCTCGCGCTGTCGTGCGCGATGTGGTTGGGCATGGGCCGGATGCTGCGCACCCTCGACATCGGCCAAAGCTGCAAGATCACGCTGTAAGCACCTGCGCGAGCGCGCACACTTGCGGCATGACACCGCGGGCCGCCAAACCGCTCGCCGCCGCGGCGATCGCCCAACTCGAGGCCGACGGGGTCACCACCCTGATCGGGACGGTCGTCAACGCGGCGGGGCTCACGCTCGCCAAGACCGTGCCGCTGCGCCGGATGGGTCCGTTCGCCGATCCCGGCCTTGGCGCCAGCCCGGTGTGGCATGTGTTCGCCATCGACCAGACCGGCATCGTCTTCGGCGACGCGATCGGCGTGGTGGGCGATCAGCGGATCCGGATCGACCTGGGCGCCGTGCGCATCCTCGGGGACGGTTTGGCCTGGGCGCCCGGCGCGTTCTTCAGCCAGGACGGTTCACCGGATCCCTACTGCGGCCGCGGCGCGCTGACCAGGGTGACCGACCGACTGACCGAAGCGGGCATCGAGGCCGTCGTCGGGCACGAGATGGAGTTCGTGCTCGTCGGACCCGACGGCAGCCCGCTGCCGTCGCATCTGTGGGCCCAGTACGGCCTGGCCGGCGTGCTGGAGTTCGAGGGCTTCGTCCGCGACGTCACCAATGCCGCTGCGGGATCGGCTGTTTCGATCGAGCAGTTCCATCCTGAATACGGGCGCAACCAGTTTGAGATCTCGCTGTCCCCGATGGCCCCGGTCGCCGCTGCCGACCAGCTGGTGCTGATGCGCATCATCGTCGGGCGCGTCGCCCGCCGCCATGGGCTGCGGGTCAGCCTGTCACCGGTACCGTTCGCCGGCAGCGTGGGATCGGGCTCGCACCAACATTTTTCACTCAAGCGCGCAGATGCGCCGCTGTTCTCCGGCGGAAACGGTGTCGGCGCGATGACACCGGAGGGGCAGTGCGCGGTAGCCGGGTTGATCGCCGGCCTCCCCGAAGCCCAAGGCGTGCTGTGCGGCTCGCTGCTGTCGGGCATGCGGCTGCAGCCCGGCCATTGGTCAGGTGCGTATCTGTGCTGGGGCACCGAGAACCGGGAAGCCGCAGTGCGATTCCTCGTCGGCGGGCCGAGCAACCCATGCGGTGCGAACATCGAGGTGAAGGTGATCGACCCGTCGGCCAATCCGTATTTCGCGACGGCCACCATCCTGGGTTTGGCGCTCGACGGTATCGAGCGCGAACTGCCGCTGGGGCAGGAGACCACCGTCGGTCCGGCCACGATGACCGACAAGCAGCGCGAGCAGGCCGGTATCGCGCTGCTGTCCCCGGAGCAGTCCGACGCGCTCGACCGGCTCGACCGGTCGTCGCTGCTGCGCGGAATTCTCGGTGAGGCGGCCGTCGACTCCATCGTCGCGGTCCGGCGCTACGAGCACGACACCTACGGCGACATGCCGCCCGAGGAACTCGCCGACAAGTTCCGGCTGGCCTGGAGCGTCTGAGGTCAGCCGTCGGGTTGACGTCAAACCGGCGGGGGAGTCCTCAGACCAGGCCGGTCGCGTCGAACACCCAGCTCATGTCGGCGTTAGCGAAGTCCTCCAGCCAGGTGGGCGGTGCGTTGTTGGCCAGCGCACCCATGTCCCAGTAGTCCTTCCACAGGGTGATCTTGCCGTCTTCCACCTTGTGCACCGAGACGAACTTCAGCACCGCGGATTCACCGGTGGCCCAGTGCCATTCCTCGCTGTGCTCGTACATCGCGTCGGTACCGTTGTCGACCAGCACCCCGGAGAAGTTCTCATACGACGCCAGCGGCTCCAAGCCGATCTTGAGTCGCTTGACGATGTCCTCGGGCCCGCGCGCCGCCGCGGTCGGGCCGACGGGCATGTCGAGGTAGATGCAGTCGTCCGATAGGAACGTCTTCAGCGCCTCCCAATCCCGCGCGGACAGCGCCTTCCACATCCCCAAAACGGTATCTTCAACTGACACTGGCTAATTCGCCTTCCTGTGCGGAGATCGCGGGCGCCTTGTGCGCTGCGCGCAAGAACCGGCCGGTGCGCTGCTTGCCGACCAGGTCGGTTGCCCGGCCACCGACGAAGACCGCGCGTCCGCCGACGTAGACCGCGCTCACCGTGTCGTCGTTGCGGTTGACCATGCGCGAGAGCCCGCCGTACTGTTCGACGGCCTCCTCGGCGTAGGCGTCCAGCGAATCATCGAGCCGGGCGGGGTCGACGATCACGAGATCAGCACGGTCGCCGACGCGCAGGTGCCCGGCGTCCAGCCGATACCAGTCGGCGAGGTCACCGGTGAGCCGGTGCACGGCCTGCTCGACCGTCATGAACGGTTGACCTGCGCGCTCGGCGTCGCGGACATGCCGAAGCAGCCGAAGACCCATGTTGTAGAACGCCATGTTGCGCAGATGCGCCCCGGCATCGGAGAAGCCCATTTGGATACCGGCGTCTCGGGCGAGCTTTTTGAGGACCTCGGGCCGGTGGTTGGAGATGGTGGTGCGCCAGCGCAGTGCCCGGCCGTGCTCGAGCACCAGGTCGAGGAACGCGTCGACGGGATGCCCGCCGCCGCGCTCCTTGCCGACCTGGCCGAACGATTTTCCGACGATCGACGTGTCGGGGCACGCCACGATCTCGGCGTCGAAGAAGTCGCGCTGCCACACCCGGATGCCGAGCTTGCTCTCGTACTCCTTGCGGAACCGGCGGCGATAGGCCTCGTCGCGCATCAGGTCGTTGCGCTCGACCTCGTCGCGCAGGTGCAGCGCCGCGGCGCCCGCGCCGAACTCCTCGAACACCACCAGGTCGATACCGTCGGCGTAGACCTCGAACGGCACCGGCAGGTGCTGCCAGCGGAAGTTCCCGCCGAGCCTGTTGACCAGCCGGGCGGCCGGGCCCAGCGCATGGATGCTGTACGGGTTGGACTTCACGTCGGCCGCCGACAGCAGGCTGGTTTTCAGCGGGTTGCGGATCAGGCCGAGCGACTGCACCAGCTGCGACACCAGGTTCAACGGGTTCTGAATGTCGGGGCCGGACTGCAGCACCCGGCCCGTACGCCGAAGCAACGATTTGAGCCTGCGCAGCTCGCGCGGCTTGGCGTAGGTGGACGGCAGGGTCCGCGACCGGCAGACGTCACCGTCGAGCTTGTCGAAAAGAAGCTGCTGCGAAGACATTCCGACGAAGCCGGCCTTCAGCGCGTCCGCGAGCCACCGCTCCATCTGGGCCTGTTCCGTGCGGGTGGGACGCACGTCTTTACGGGTCGCGCGGTCAAGCCCCATGGTGGCCGCGCGCATATCGGAGTGCCCGATGAAGGCCGCGACGTTGGGTCCGAGCGGGCGTGCCTCCAGCGCCGCGATGTACTCCTCGCAGTTCGTCCACGTCTTGTTGCGCTCGACCGCGTCGATGACGTGATCGCGCGGGATCGCCTCGACCCTGCCGAAGATGTCGCCGGCGTCGGTGCCGCCGACGTGGACGGTGGACAGCGAGCAGGACCCGAGCATCACCGTGGTCACCCCGTGCCGCAGCGACTCGGTGAGCGCCGGGCCGTCGAGCACCTCGACGTCGTAGTGGGTGTGGATGTCGAGCATGCCCGGCAACACCCATTTGCCGGCCGCGTCGACGACGTCCGAGCAGCCGGTCGGGTCGAGGTCGTCCTCGGTGATCGCTGCGATATGGCCGTTGCGGATGCCGATGTTCGCCACCGCCGATGGTGCACCGGTGCCGTCGAACCAGCGTCCGTTGCAGATGATCGTGTCGTAGGTCACCCCGTCATAGAACAGCCCGGGCATTGCGGTGTCAATGAAAACCGTGAACAGATTCTCAATTCTGTCTATTTTGCCCGATGACCTGGTGTTATCCGCTGACCGGAGGATACTGACGGGAATGACGCCGCTGCAGCGCTACATCGCCGAAGAGATCGCGATCGATCACGTCGACGGCCTGCTGTCCAGACGCGAGGCCCTGCGCAGGCTCGCGCTGCTCGGCGTCGGCACCGCCGCCGCGACGGCGCTGATCGCCGGGTGCAGCGACAAGCGCGAACCCGAGGCGCAGAGCCCGGCCACCTCCTCGAGCGGGCGGGAGACGACGGGTGCGCAGACCGCGTTGCCCACCAGCCCGGTCACCTGGTCGGGGCCCCGCGGTGAACTGCAGGGCGCATGGGCTCAGGCGCCCGATCCGCGCGGCGGTGTGCTGGTCATCCACGAGAACAAGGGGCTCAACGACCACATCCGGTCGGTCGCGGGCCGGTTCGCGGGCACCGGCTACTCCGCGCTGGCGATCGACTTGCTGTCGGCGCAGGGCGGAACCGGCACCTTCGCCGATCCGGCGCAGGCCACCGCCGCACTCGCCAACATCGCGCCCGCCGACGCCGTCGGCGACTTGAAGTCAGGAATCGACGAACTCACCGGCCGCGTCCCCGGCCGAAAGGTCGCCGCCGTCGGCTTCTGCATGGGCGGCGGCATGGTGTGGCGGTTGCTGGCCGCGGGTGAACCACGGCTGTCGGCGGCCGTCCCGTTCTACGGGCCGACACCGGAGAATCCCGACTTCTCCGGGTCCAAAGACGTTGCGGTGCTGGGAATCTACGCGGCCCAGGATCAACGCGTCAACGCCACCGAACCGGTGGCCCGTGCGGCGTTGGAGCAGGCGGGCATGGTGTTCGAGTTGGTCACCGAACCGGACGCCAACCACGCGTTCTTCAACGACACCGGACAGCGCTACAACGCCGCCGCGGCCGCCGACGCCTGGCAGCGGGTGCAGGACTGGTTCGCCCGCTACCTCTAGATGGCTTTGTGTCTGTTCGCGCGACGAAGGTGATCTACCATCCACTAATGATCAGGCCGTTGATGGTCGTCGTCGCCTCCGCCGTCCTGCTGCTGAGCCCGACGGCGGGTGTCGCAGGCGCCGACCCGCAGACGCCGCCGTGTGACTACACGCTGTCGGCGCCCTATGTCGTCGACGTGTCCGGAACCGCGATGGTGACCGCGACGCTGGAACCGGCGGCCTGCGACCGGGCCAACGTGTTCTCCACCGTCGCGTGCATCCAGTTGGAGGGCGCCTCGGGGCCGGGTCAGTGCAAGAAGAACAACGGTTTGCTGCCCGCCCGGGTCTACTACGCGCCGTATCAGCCGGGGAGGACCTACGTGTCCACCGGGCGCGGCTGCGCCAGCGTCGGCAATCCGCCGCAGCCGGTGTGCCAGCCGACGGGTCCGGTCACCGCGACGCTGTAGCGATATCGCCGAACACCCTCGGGCGCGAACCCCGACGGTTCGATAATCGTGTCCACGGTAGAACCAAACCCAAGGGGACACGATGAAGAGAGTCTGGCTGTTCTGCAGCGCCCTGTGCCTGATCGCCGCGCTGGCCACCGGCTGCAACCAAGCGGCCACCACCGAGGACGACGCGACGGGTACCGCCACCGCGACGGGCACCGCCGCCGAGACCACCACCGAGGAGACCACAACCACGACCACGACCGGTGCGCCCGCGGCCGCCGAAGCCGCGACGATCACGATCGCCGACATGAGTTTCGGTGATCCGATCACCGTCGCGCCCGGCACGCAGATCACCGTGACGAACAACGACTCCGTGGAGCACTCGGTGACCTCACGGACCGCGGACACCTTCGACGTGCACGTCGACGGTGGTGAGCAGGGCACGTTGACCGCGCCGACCCAACCCGGCGAGTACGCGTTCTACTGCGTGTATCACCCGTCGATGACGGGCACGCTGATCGTCAAGTAGCGGACGCGCTGACGGCGTTTCGGTTCAACACGGTTAGGCCGCGCACTTCTCGGGCATCCGCAGTTATTAGCGGGCCCGTCAGTCACGGCCCCGACCGAACGAAGGAGCCGACATGGACAACGCCGTCATATGGGTCATCGTGGCCATCGTGGTGATCATCGTGATCGCAGCGCTGGCCTACGTGGCCATGCAGTCGCGCAACCGTAAGCGCCAGGTGCACGCCGAACGCATCCGTGAAGAGGTGGACCAGGAGTCGAAGCGGGTCGAGAAACGTGAAGCGCTGGCCAAGGAGAACGAGGCCAAGGCGCGTGCCGCGCAGGCCGACGCCGAGGCGAAGGCCGCCGAAGCCGCCCGCCTGGCCGACGCCGCGGCGACTCACCGCGATGCCGCGGCCAACTCACGCGAGGATCTCGACGCCCGCCGCGAACACGCCGACAAGCTCGATCCGAGGACTAGGACAACCGATCGCAGTGAGCCGTAGCCGCAGCACACCGCCCGCCGTGCTGTTCGACATCGACGGCACGTTGGTCGATTCGAACTATCTGCACGTGCACGCGTGGAACCGGGCATTCGCCGAGGTCGGCATCCCCGTCGAGGCATGGCGTATCCATCGCTCGATCGGTATGGACGGCGGCACGCTGGTCAGCACATTGGCAGACGACCCCGACGAGGGCACCCGGCAACGGCTCAAGGACCTGCACTCGCGCTACTACAAGGAGATGACGCCGGAGTTGCGGCGCCTGCCCGGTGCCCGCGAACTCCTCGAGGCCGTCAACAAGCTCGAACTGCAGGTGGTACTGGCGACGTCGGCGCCCGAGGACGAGCTGTCCATCCTGCGTGAGGTGCTCGACAGCGATCACCTCGTGTCGGTGGTGACGTCGTCGGCCGATGTGGAGACGGCCAAACCTCACCCGGACATCATCGAGGTGGCGCTGGACCGCGCCGGGGTGCCCGCCGCGCACGCCGTGTTCGTCGGCGACGCGGTGTGGGACGTGGTGGCCTGCCGGCGCGCCGGTGTGGAGACCGTCGGGCTGCTCAGCGGCGGAGTCTCGCAGGCTGAGCTGGAAAGCGCCGGTGCGGCACGGGTTTTCCAGAACCCGTTGGAGTTGTGCCAGCATCTCGACGACACGCCGATCGCCGCGCTGGCCAACATCGTCGGCTCGCGGTAGTTCAGCGCGGGGGAGTCCAGGCCACCGGCAACCGTTTGATGCCGTGGATGAACGCCGAGTGCAACCGGTCGGGTTCCTCGGTGGCGCTGATGTCGGGCAGGCAGGCGTGCAGTTCCTCGAACGCGACCGTGATCTCGCGGCGGGCCAGGTTGGCGCCGAGGCAGAAATGCGCGCCCCCGCCGCCGAAACCGACGTGCGGGTTGGGGTGGCGGAGCACGTCGAACAGCCAGGGGTCGGCGAACTTCGTTTCGTCGCGGTTGGCAGAGCCGTACCAGAGCGTGACCTTGTCGCCTGCGGCGATCTTCACGCCGCGCACCTCGGTGTCGCACGTCGCGGTGCGGCGCATGTACGCCACCGGTGACGCCCAGCGCACGATCTCCTCGACGGCCGTCGGCGCCACCTCGTGGTAGTTGCGCCACCATTTGTCGCGCTGCTCGGGGTAGCGGCTCAGCGCGAGCACGCCGTGGCTGATGGCGTTGCGGGTGGTCTCGTTGCCCGCGACGACCAGCAGGATGAAAAACGATGCGATCTCAGCGGAGGTCAGCGCCCCGCCGTCCAGTTCGGCCTGCACCAGGCTGGTGGTCAGGTCCTCACCCGGGCGGATGCGCCGGTCCTCGGCCAGCGCCGTCGCGTAGGCACCGATGTCCATCGCGACGCGGGCGAACTCGTCGAAGTCGGTGGCGATATCGGGGTCGCCGAAGCCGAGGATGACGTTCGTCCAGTGGAAGATCTGCTGATGATCCTGCTCGGGGATCCCCATCATGTCGCAGATGATCTGCAGGGGCAGGGGTCCGGCCAGTTCGGCGACGAGTTCGCCCTTCCCGTCGGGGTGGGCTGCCACCATGTCCTGGACCAGCCGACTGGCCCGCTCACGCACCGATTCCTCGACCATCGCCAGCACGCGCGGGGTGAACGCGCTGCGCACGATGTTTCGCAGCCTGGTGTGCCGCGGGTCGTCCATCGCGATCATCGAGCCGAAATACTCGTTGAGCTCGGGGTTCTGGTCGCCGACCGTGATGCCCAGCGCCGAGCTGAAGATCTCGGGGTGACGGCTCGCGTAGAACACGTCGTCGTAGCGGGTCAGCGCCCAGTGACCGGCGATTTCGTTCTCGGCGTCTTCGAGGTAGGCCGAGTGGAAGGACACCGGCGCCTCACGGCGCAGGGTGGTGAAGGCGCCGTCGCGGAAGTCGTCGTCGCGACCCCAGAACTCCCACGTCCCCAGGTCGATGTCAGCCAGCGGTATGTCGGGCGGCGCGGTGCCGTTCACCCGGGTCACGATTCCCACCTCCCCGAGCCTAGGCGCAGTTCGGCCGGGCAGCACCGAAGCGGGCCAAATCCGCCTCAGCTCAGGCTAGAAAGGACAGGTGCGTAACCCACATGCCGGACAACCATTTACGACGACGGACGAGGAGATCGCCGAGGCGCTGCTCGATGTCAGCATCCCCACGCTGATGCTGTCGTGCGTCCACATGTCCGGCGATCCGAGCCTCATCCGCGGCGAGCTCAGACCCGCCGGCCTGTTCCTCAACGAGGTGCAGGGCTACATGTCCGAGGAGGACAAGGCCGCGGCGCGCAAGATCGCGCTGGACATCATCGCCGACTACCGTGACCGCGGCTGTCCGGAGCCCGAGCCGATCGGCGCGGACCTGCTGCACGAGATGATGCAGTGGCTGGTGTGTGAGCCGGTGCCCGACGAGTACGTGCCGATGCTGCTCGAGGAGATGGAGCTCGACGGCCGCGATGCGCGAGCGGTGCCTCCGTCGGGCGATGCCGCCGACTTCCCCGTGGTGGTTATCGGCTGCGGCGAGTCGGGCCTGCTGGCGGGGATCCGGCTCAAACAAGCGGGCATCCCGTTCACCATCATCGAGAAGAACGCCGGCGTCGGCGGCACCTGGTATCAGAACACGTACCCGGGCGCGCGGGTCGACGTGCCCAACCACTTTTACTGCTACAGCTTCGAGCCGACCGATCAGTGGACCCACTTCTTCGCCGAACAGCCCGAGCTGCAAGGGTATTTCGAGCGCGTGATGGACAAGCACGACATCCGTCGCGACGTGCTGTGGGAGACCGAGGTCACCGAGGCATCCTGGGACGACGACACCGCCACGTGGACGGTTCGTGCCCGCGACCGCAGCGGAACGACAACCGAGCTGTCGGCACGTGCGGTGATCAGCGCGGTTGGGCAGCTCGACCGGCCACTGATCCCGCAGATCGACGGACAGCACGAGTTCGCGGGCCCGACATTCCATTCCAGCGCGTGGGACCACACCGTCGACCTTCGCAACAAGCGGGTCGCGATGATCGGCGCTGGTGCCAGCGGGTTCCAGATCGCTCCGGCGATCGCCGACACCGTCGAGCACCTCACCGTATTCCAACGCACAGCGCAGTGGATGTTCCCGAATATGGGTTATCACGACGAAGTCGGCCCTGGCGTGCAATGGGCTTTGCGGCACTTGCCCTTCTACGGTCGCTGGTACCGCTTCCTGCTGTTCTGGCCGTGGTGCGACAAGGGGTTCGACGTGGCCCGCGTCGACCCGGATTACCCGGACCAGCAGAGGGCGGTCAACGAGGTCAGCGAGGGCGCACGCATCATGTTCACCGAGTGGATCAAAAGCCAGGTCGGCGACGACGCCGACCTGCTGGCCAAGGTGGTGCCGGACTACCCACCGACCGGTAAGCGCACCCTGCAGGACAACGGCAGCTGGCTCAAGACGTTGACGCGCGAGAACGTCGACCTCGTCCGGACCGGGATCCACCACATCGAGACAGACGCGGTCGTCACCGAGGACGGTACTCGGTATCGCGCCGACGTCATCATCTACGCCACCGGATTCGCGCACACCAAGCTGTTGTGGCCCATGACTATTCGCGGTCGCAGCGGTGAAATCCTCAGCGAGCGTTGGGGTGAGCGACCGGCGGCCTATCTGGGCATCACCATTCCCGGCTACCCGAACTTCTTCTGCATGAACGGCCCCGGCACCTGGTTGGCGAGCGGCGGCAGCCTCATCTTCCACTCGGAATGCCAGATGCGCTACATCACACAGTGTCTGGAACTGCTGATCGCTGGCGGGCACAGGACGATGGAGCCCACGGTCGACAAAACGAGGGACTGGCACGAACGCAGCCAGGCCGAGATGCGCACGTTGGTCTGGTCCCAACCCACGATCAAACATTCCTACTTCAAAAACAGCCTCGGCGAGGTACACACGCTGTCGCCGTGGCGGCTCGTCGACTACTGGACCTGGACCCGCGAACCAGACCCGGACGACTTCGTGATCCGTTAAGCCAGTTCCCAGTTCATGTTCTTGGCGAACGTGCGCGCGTCATCGGAGATGGTCCCGAGTTCGTGGCAGCGTTTGATGTACTCCTGCACCATGACCAGGAAGTTCATCGGGTTGTACGCGTCT
Source organism: Mycolicibacterium holsaticum DSM 44478 = JCM 12374 (assembly GCF_019645835.1). Taxonomy (NCBI): domain Bacteria; kingdom Bacillati; phylum Actinomycetota; class Actinomycetes; order Mycobacteriales; family Mycobacteriaceae; genus Mycobacterium; species Mycolicibacterium holsaticum. Next base: position 2,581,426 of record NZ_CP080998.1, on the reverse strand, counting down.
TCCTCGTAGCTCCACTTGCCGTCTCCGGCGTATTTGAGCACCGTGATGACGGGCGTCTCGTGGATGCTGCCGTCACCGGGGTCCTTCATACGATTCATCACCTTGCTGATCACCATGCCCTTGTCGGCGTCGACCGAGTACCACTCGACCGGGTAGAAGGGCATTTCGCTGCCGGGAAACATGTTCATCGTCGACACGATCCACTCCCGGATCGGTTCGCGCCCAGCCATGTTGCCGAGGGCATGTTCGACGTATGTCGCGTCCTCGGTGAACTGATCGGCGTAGGCCGACCAGTTCCAGCTGGCGCCGATCTCGACCACCGCCTGCTCGTAGCGGTGAAACGCCTCTTCGATCTCCTCGCGTGACCATTGACCCATTCGGAAAGACCCCTTCGGCTGGCGGCGGCGAACTCGAACTCGTTCTACCAAACCGCGCCGCGCGGCGATGCCGATTCAGCCAACGCTCAACATGCGGTCGAGCACTTGCGCGCCAGTGTTTGGCCTATTGCACCCGGGATGGACGCCAAGGTGCTCGGGCCGCGGATCTGTCCGGTCTGCCCGCCATGTATGGTGCGTCGCCTGTGCGACCTCTAACCTAACTCGTTGCAGAACAACGGGTTATGCGTTTTCGGGCGCCTCGACCACCGCCTTGATGCGTTCCAGCGTCTTGCGCATGTCGCGGATGTTGCGCCGTCGCCGCAACTGGCCGCCGAACACTGAGAACAGTTTCATCGCCAGCGAGTCGTTGAGCCGGAACGACTCGGTGACGTCGGTGCCGCCGTCGGCCGGGGTGAGCCGGTAGTGCCAGTTGTTGACGGGTTTGTCCCCGAGCAGCACCGCGAAGCCGAACTCGCGTCCGGGGTCACAGGCGGTGACCTCGCACGTCGTCCAGTACACCGGTCCGATCTCGTTGCGCTTGACGTGCCCCCGGAACCGCGCCCCCAACGCGGGACCGGTGGCCCCGCCGAGCCATTCGGCCTCCATCACCTCGGGGGAGAACTTGCCGGTATTGCGGACATCTGCGATCAGGTTCCAGATGCGCTCTGCCGGCGCCGCCATCGACACCGTCACCGAACCGTCCATATGTGGATCTCCTCGTCGTCGCCGCTATCCCACCTTGGCGTGTCGGGCGCACCGGCACAAGGGCGCCCTCACCGCACGTGGTCCGCGCGGCCGGACTACGGCTGACGCAGTTGGGCGATGTCGCCGTACAGATCGGGCCAGGGTGGCCGACGCACCATGGCCACCCCGGCGAACACCGTGGAGACCAGTCCCACCAGGATGCCCAGCACCGCGATGCGGGTGGTGTCGACCGCGGGTTTCCAACTCGCGCGGCCGTCCTTGATGACGAAAACCCCGGCCGGTTTGGTCACCGGCAACACCGTCGTCCCGTCGGCCGTTTCGTAGGGCTGTCCGTACACGCGCGCGGCGTCGGGGTCGGCATCGAGTCGCCGCAGCAACTGCCCGGCATCTTGTAGGTTCATCCCCTTATCTTGGCCTGTGGTCGGCGCGGGCGGGCCGGTGCGCGCGAACCGTGCGGTCCACATTTGCCACCGGCGTCATACCCCCGCTTGCCATCGCGTTCGGCATCCCCTCACGCGGCGCGTAGACTGCGCAGACGACGGGGGAGGCGCTCGCCCAGACGAGAAAGCCTTACAGATCCAAAACAGAGCTGATGTCCAGAGGGTTGAGTTTTGCCAGAAACCACGAACGACGGCGGGGGCCTGAAGCCCCACTTCGAGGATGTGCAGTCCCACTACGACCTCTCCGATGAGTTTTTCCGGCTCTTCCTCGATCCGACGCAGACCTACAGTTGCGCGTACTTCGAGCGCGACGACATGACGCTGGAAGAAGCCCAGATCGCCAAGATCGACCTGTCGCTGGGCAAGCTGGGGCTGAAGCCCGGGATGACGCTGCTCGACATCGGCTGCGGTTGGGGTGCCACGTTGAACCGGGCGCTGGAGCGCTACGACGTCAATGTGATCGGCCTCACCTTGAGCGAGAATCAGAAGGCCCACGTCGAAAAGCTGTTCGCCCGGTCGTCGAGCCCCCGCAGCAAGCGGGTGCTGCTGCGCGGATGGGAGCAGTTCGACGAGCCGGTCGACCGGATCGTCTCCATCGGCGCGTTCGAGCACTTCGGTCGCGATCGCTACGACGACTTCTTCAAGATGGCCTACGGGGTGCTGCCCCAAGACGGGGTGATGCTGCTGCACACCATCATCAAGCCCACCGACGAGGAGTTCGCCGAGACCGGGCTGCCGTTGACGATGAAGCTGCTGCGCTTCTCGAAGTTCATCATGGACGAGATCTTCCCCGGCGGCGACCTGCCGAAGCCGACGGTCGTCGAGGAGCACGCCGCCAGGGCCGGTTTCGAGCTCAAGCGCGCCCACCGGCTGCGGTTGCACTACGCCCGCACCCTGGACATCTGGGCCGAGGCGCTGCAGGCGCGCAGGGACGAAGCCATCGCGATCCAGTCCGAAGAGGTCTACGACCGGTACATGAAGTACCTGACCGGCTGCGCGGACCTGTTCCGCGAGGGCTACACCGACATCTGCCAGTTCACGCTCGCCAAGGGCTGATCATCCGCGCCGCACGCGGCGCCACAGCCTCAGCGGCAGCAGACCGATCAACGGCGCGCGTTTGCCCAGGTCCTCGACGTCGCGCTTGTTGAACGCCGCGGCATAGCGCCGCGCGTCGTCAGCGGTGGGATAGTTCTTGGCGCCGGCCGCTTCTCCGCACCGCTCACACGCCCACCGCATGGTCTTGCCTTCGGCGACAAACGTCGGCTGGTGCCCGAACACCCGGCACATCGCGGTCACGTGGACGCCGTCTCGCTCTCCGGCGCGACGATCAGACCACGACGCTGGCGGGTGATCCGGTTCTCGGCCAACGCTTCCCGCATGGCCTTACGGAACTCGCCCGGGCCCCAGTAGCGGGCGCCGACCACCCTGTGCAGATCACGCAGCGTGACGGGCCCGTGTTCGCTGACCGCGCGGGAGATCGTCTCGATCTCGTGGTCCAGCGCCGTTTCCGGCGCCCCGGGGCTGGGCGGCTCGCGCCACGCTCCTGCCCATCCCGGCGGCGGACCGGGGCGGTAGCGCCGGGCCCGGGATTGGCTGGCACGCTGGCGTTCCGCGCGTGCTGCGATGCGGGCTTCACGCTCGCGCCGGCCGGGGTCCTGGGCCGCAGCCGACTCGTCGTCTGCCGTGGTCAGCGGCGCTGCCAGCGACTCGAGCGTACGATTTTCGGCTTTGACGCCCAAGGCCAGTTCCACCACCCCCGCGACCGCCATCACGGCGGCCCCGATCAGGAATCCGATCGCCACCAGACCGCGGTCGCCGGACTCGATCAACTGACCGAACAGCAGCGGCCCGGTGATGCCGCCGATCGCGGTGCCGATCGCGTAGAAGAACGCGATCGCCAACGCGCGGGTCTCCATCGGGAAGATCTCGCTGACGGTCAGATAGGCCGCGCTGGCGCCCGAGGACGCGAGAAAGAAGCAGAGCGACAACACCGCGATGAACACCCAGGCCCCACCGGCTTCGGCGACGAAGAGTCCCGCGAGCGCGGCCGCGATGACCGCCGATCCGATATAGGCGAACGAGATCATGGGTTTACGCCCGATGGTGTCGAACAACCGCCCGAGCACCAGCGGTCCGCCGAAATTGCTTAGCGCCCAAACGATGAAGAACACCGGCACGATCCCGGATGCCACGCCGTAGAACGTGCTCAAGATGGTGCCGAGGTTGAACGTGAACGCGTTGTAGATGAAGGCCTGCCCGATGAACAGGGCCAGGCACAGGAAGGCCCGACGCGGATACTTGGTGAAGGCCACCTTGGCGATTTCCCGGAACGAGATCGTCTTGCGCTGATGCACGGTCAGCGAGCCCTCGGCGTCTTCGAGCGGCGAGCTTGTCTCGCGCTGCACGTCGCGCTCGATCTCACCCACGATCCGTTCGGCCTCGTCCTCATAGCCGTGGATGAAAAGCCAACGGGGGCTTTCGGGTACATGGCGGCGCACCACCAGCACGACGAGGCCGAAGACCGCACCGATCCCGAACGCGATCCGCCAGCCGATGTCGGTGGGGAAGATCGAGGTGTCCAACAGCAGCAGCGCGCCCGCGGCGCCGCCGGCCGCGCCCAGCCAGTACGAGCCGTTGATGACCAGGTCGACGCGGCCCCTGACGCGAGCGGGGATCAGTTCGTCGATCGCAGAGTTGATCGCGGCGTACTCGCCGCCGATACCGGCGCCGGTGAAGAACCGGGCGAGATAGAAGTACCACGGTGCGAACGCGAAAGCTGTTGCCACCGTGGCGATCAGGTACACCATGAGCGTGAGCATGAACAGCTTCTTGCGGCCGAACCGGTCGGTCAGCTGACCGAAGAACAGCGCGCCCAGGCATGCTCCGGTGATGTAAATTGCTGCGGCGATGCCGATCTCACCGACGGTGAGCTCGATGCCGCTACCTTCCTCGGTCAGCCGGGAGGCGACGTTGCCCACCATGGTGACTTCGAGGCCGTCGAGGATCCACACCCCGCCCAGGCCGAGGATCACCCGCCAGTGGAAACGCGACCAGGGCAGCCGGTCCAACCGCGACGGCACCTGGGTAGTGATCGTGCCGGTCTCCGCCTGTGTGGTCATCGCGCCCTCCCTACCCGTCCATGGCTGGCAGGGGAGTACCCAACCTGCGGGGGGTTATCCCGATCCTGGCCTGCGCCAGCGCTACCTGCGCCAACTTCGCTATCGTTGCGCTCAGTACGTGTGAATACCCGCAAGGAGGGGAGGGCCGTGCCGGGCCGGCTTGAGTGGATCCGGTCGCGACAGTCCACGGCGTTGCTGTGGGCGGCTCTGACGCTGTGCCTGCTTCTCGGGGTGGCCGTTGTGGTCGTCAACGAACCGGTCGCGCAGACGCCCGGTCTGCACGCCGAACCGCTCACCGACGAGCAGGCCGCGGCCCAGGTGGTCGACGCCGCCCGGCAGATCGTCGCCGCAGCACACCTGCGACAGCCTGCGGGCGGTTACGCGTACTTCTCATGCAAGAACGCCGACGAACCGCCCTATCAAGCGTCCCTCTACCTCAATTTCGATTTGCCGCAAGATAATTGGCGATATCTGGACGACGTCGCAGCCGCCATGGCCGCGCATGGCTGGGTGCCCGCGCCGACAGCGGCCGAACACTTCGGCCACAAGCTCACCAGGGCCGGCGTGACGTCGGTTTTGTACCGCCAGGATGCCCGCGCCGACGTCGCAACGATGCGGCTCTACGGCGAGTGTCGCAACACCACAGATCACCGCGCGGACAACCCGGCGTGGACCGAAGTGCGGTTCGAACAGCGCTGAGCGCTCCGCTCAGCAGGACACCGGATGCGACTCGCAGTACGGCGTGGTGCCCGGGAAACGGTAGCGGTGATCGGCGACCCACCGGTACACCGCTTCCTGAAGCGCGCGAACGCCAGGAAGACGGTAGACCCGCAGCGGCAGGGGGGTGCCGAGCGCACAGGACAGCGCGGCGTTGACCGCCTCGGCTCCGGTGTAGACCGCGCCGGATGCGTCCAGCCAGCGCGCCGCATCCAGCCGCTGCGATTCCGGGATGCCGAGCCGGCGCGCAGCGTCGTCCGCCTGCAGCGGTTCGGTCCTCAGGTCACCGGTGCGGTCGAATTTCAGCAACAGGTTCCGTGAGCGGGTGCACATTCCGCACCGGCCGTCGAAGAACAGCACTCCGGTCATGTCCTCAGTGTCCTCCCGGCCAGAGTTCGGCAACAGCCTCGCGGGCCGAGATCACAGAGTCGATCCGCAACACCGTTTCGCCGGCATAGAGCGCGGTTCGATCGACCGACGACTCGGGCATGTCCACCGTGGGAGCGACGGGAGAGAACAGTGGCAACGCCGGCTTCTGCAGGCTCATCACCGACGCCGCCGCGCGGTCGGGAAGCCGGGCCAGCGGACTGCTGAGCGCATTCACCAGCCGAGGCGCCAGCCGGGCACGTCCGTCGTCGTCACACCAGCGGCGGGTGGCGGCGTTGGCGACCACCCGGTGCGGCGCGGGCCAGGCGAGCCCGAACAGTGTGGTACGAAACGTCTTGTCGGCAGCTAGAATTCGCTGTTGGTATACGGGATGGGCGCGGGATTCACGCGTTAACAGGAACCGTGTGCCCGCCACCACACCGTCGGCTCCCGCGGCCAGCGCCGCGCGGGTGTCCTGCGCCGACGCGATACCGCCCGCGAGCAGCACCGGTCGGCCATCGGCGATGCGCGACGCCACCGGCAGGAAGCCCAGCGCGTCGGTGTCGCCGGTCAGATGGCCACCGGCCTCGCGCCCCTGGGCGATCAACCCGTCGGCGCCCCAGGCGATGGCCCTGCGGGCCTGCGGTTCGGTGCCGACCATGACGAAGACGAGCACCCCGCCGTCGCGGAGCCGCTGGATCATCGACCGGTCGATGCCGAACGCCATCACCGCGACGTCGACCCGAGAGTTCACGCATGCCTCGAGGTGGCTGCGCCGGACGAACGGCATCAGCAGGTTCACCGCGACCGCACGGCCCGGGGCCACCTCCCGCACGCGCTGGGCGGCGTCGATGAGCCGGTCGGGCGCGGTCAGGCCCAGGGTGCCCAGGGCGCCGGCAGCGGCGACGGCGCCGGCCAGTTCGGGGCCGGCCAACCCGCCGCCCATTCCCGCTTGGGCGACAGGAACATCGAGGCGCAGCCGGTCAAGCAGATCCATGATCCGTCACGGACCCAGCCTATCGGCCGGCGCGTGCGCCAGACTGAACGGATGCGGTTGGTGACGATCGAGGACATCGAAGACGCGGCGGCCCGAGTCCGCGCGTTCATCGTGCGCACGCCACTGCTTCCGGCGGGGTGGGCGGGTGACGAGGACCGGCCGCTGTGGATCAAACCGGAGAGCCTGCAGTCGATCGGTGCGTTCAAGGTCCGCGGCGCGTTCAACGCGATCGGTCGTCTCGACGAGTCTGTGCGCACCAGGGGAGTGGTCGCCTACTCCAGCGGCAACCACGCCCAGGCGGTCGCGTACGCCGCCGCGGTGTTCGGGATCCCCGCGCACATCGTCATGCCGCGCGAAACCCCGGCGATCAAAGTGGACGCCACCGGCCGGCACGGCGCCGAGGTCGTGCTGTGCGACGCCGGGCAGCGTGAGCGCGTGGCCGCCGACGTCGTCGAACAAACCGGCGGCGTGCTGATACCGCCGTTCGACCACCCCGACATCATTGCGGGCCAGGGCACCATCGGCTGCGAGATCGCCGAGGACCTGCCCACCGTCGACAACGTGTTGGTGCCGGTCAGCGGCGGCGGTCTCGCGTCGGGGGTCGGTACGGCGATCAAGGCGCTGTGCCCGAACGCCCGGGTGTTCGGGGTGGAACCGGAGTTGGCGGCCGACACCGCGCAGGCGCTGCGCGTCGGTCACCGCGTCGAATGGTCGATCGAGGACCGCAACCGCACCATCGCCGATGGCCTTCGCTCGCAACCGTCCGAGTTGACGTTCGCGCACCTGCAGGCGGTACTCGACGGTGTCATCACCGTGACCGAGGACGAAATCCGCTCCGCGGTAAGCGAACTCGCGATCCACGCGCACCTGGTCAGCGAACCCAGCGGTGCGGTCGGCTTCGCCGCCTACCGCAAGGGTTCCATCCCGGCGGGGCGCACGGTGATGGTCCTGTCCGGCGGCAACATCGAACCTGCACTGCTGCAGGACATCCTGAGCTCCTAACCGCTCAGTGCACGCCTTCCATCTGCCTGCTGATCCACGGCGCCAACGCGAAGACGATGACTCCGGCCAGGACCGCCACGGCACCGAGGATTCCGAAGTAGGCGAACTCGCGTGCCGGATCGTAGTAGCGGGCCAACACCCCCGACATCGACGTACCCAGCCCCATCGACAGGAAGTACAGCGCCATCATCTGCGCGCGGAACGCCTCTGGTGCGAGCTTGGTGGTGACCGACAACCCGATCGGCGAGAGCAGCAACTCGCTGACCGCGAACAGCGCCATGATCCCGACCACCAGCGGTGCGGGCACGACGTTTCCCGTCGTGCCCGCCATCGGCAGGAACAGCAGGAACGCCAAGCCCATCCCGATCACGCCGTACGCGAACTTGCGCGGGGTGGTGGGCGCACGGTTACCCAACCGCGTCCACATGATCGCGAACAGCGGTGAGAGCACGATGATCCAGATGGGCTCGATCGAGCCGATCCAGTTCGACGGTGCGGTCCAGCCGAAGATCGACCAGTTCATCCGTTCATCGGAGTAGACGGCCAGCACCGTGAAGATCTGCTGAAACAGCGACCAGAACACCGCGTTGGCGATGAACAGCGGAACGAATGCGCGCAGCCGCATCCGTTCGACCGGGGAGACCTTCGGGCTGCGCAGCATCACCGCGAAATATCCGATCGAGGCGAGCGCGATGACACCGGCGGTGACCTGAGACAGATTGGACAGCCTGACCATCCCGGTCGCCCAGACCGCCACAACCACGACGGCTGCTGCCGCGGCGACGCCTATCAGCGAGCCAACGGCACTGCGCGGCAAGGGGTTGGGCACAGTGCGTCCCTGCTCACCGAGATTTCTCCGGAACACGACGTACTGCGTCAACCCCAGCGCCATACCGACCGCGGCGGCACCGAAGCCGTAGTGAAATCCGATGCGGGTCTGCAACAGCCCGGTGAGCAGCGGCCCGATGAACCCGCCGAGGTTGATGCCGAGATAGAACAGCGTGAAGCCGCCGTCACACCGCGGGTCACCCTTCGCATACAGCGTGCCCAGAAGCGATGACGCGTTAGCCTTCAACGCGCCGGAACCGAAGGCCACCAGCACCAGGCCGACCCCCACCCCGGTCAGCCCGGGGATGACGGCCAGCGCGATGTGACCACACATCACCACCACACCGCCGTAGAAAACGGTGCGCTCCATGCCCAGAAGCCGATCGGCGATCCAACCGCCCAACACCGTCGAGAGATAGACCAGGCCGCCGTATGCGCCGACCAGCCCGGTGGCGGTGCTCTTCGGCAACCCCAGGCCGCCCTCGGTGGCCGAGTAGTAGAGGTAATAGCCGAGGATCGTGAGCATCCCGTAGAACGAAAAGCGTTCCCACAGCTCGACGCCGAAAAGGTTTGCCAGCCCGACCGGATGACCGAAGAACGTGCGTCCCGCCGGCGGATTGTCGGTCTGGTCGACTGCTGCCATGAACCATCAGCCTGCCACGCGCCCCGCCGGCTGTGGTCGATACCGTCCAGAAGTGCCTGGCAAATACTTGACCGTGGACCCTGCAGGAGTTTCATGTGGCACAGCACATTTCGATTCGGGTGTGATTCGGTGGCCTGCGATACCCGCAGATCCACTGGGAGAGCGTGCTGTTAACGTCACCGGGGTAGGTGGACGTCCGAAGGGGTGTGCGTGGACGCCGTACTTGGCTTGTCCGTGACGCCGTCCGCCGTCGGGGTGATCCTGGTCGAAGGACCCGACGACGACGGTCGCACCGTTGACCACACAGCATTCGAGATCTTCGGAGCCCGACGCGCAACGCCGCTGCAGCGGTCCGAGCAGACGGCGGCGGCAGTGCTGCGAACCGAGGAGTTGGCCGCCGAGCGTGGCCAGCGGCTCTCCTGCATCGGGGTGACCTGGAGCGAGGACTCCAGCACCGAGGCGGCACTGCTGCTGAAGACGTTGGGCGACTGCGGGTTTGACAACGTACTGCCGGTCAGCCTGCTCGAGTCCTCCGAGGCGTTGGCATGGGGCGTCGCGGACGTCATCGGGTACGACGTCACCGCGGTGTGCGTCATCGAAGCCACGACCGCGATCACCTTGATCGTCCACAACAGCGAAGGTGCGGTACAGACCGCCGTCAGCCACGGCATCGACAGCGAGCAGGCGCTGATTCGCTGGCTTTCCGCCGTCTTCTGCCGGGTCGACTGGCCGCCGCAGGCGTTGGTGATGGTCAGCGCGGGCAGCGGTATCGACGACCTGCTGCCGCGCCTGGAAGAGGTGCTCGCGGTGCCGGTGTTCGCCCCAGCGGGTTCGGAGCTGGCGCTGGCCCGCGGCGCGGCAATGGCCTCCGCGCATGACCCCGAGCTCGCGATCGACGACTTCGGAGCCCCTGCCAGCCGCGCGCCGCGCCGCCGTCGGCGCATCGGCCAGACCGCACCCCTGGCCATGCTCGCCGCCGGGGCGGTGGCCTTCGTGGTGTCGCTGTCGATCGCGGTCAGCATGGAGCTGGCCCCGACCGATGCGGCACCGACAGAACCTCGCCCCGCGGTCACCTCCGCCCCGGAGGCGGCCGCCGCCGTGAGTCCGATGCCGCCTGCCCCGCCGCCGCCCGCTTCCGGGCCGCTACCGCCTGCACCGTTCGCCCCGCCACCCGGCTGACATCGCGGCGCGTGGCCTTTGCCCTGAAACGATCCGGGCAGCGCGATCGATTAGCGGGTAGACCGCATATGACGAGCCGGCCGACTCGACGGCCGTTTCAACTGCGGTTGCCGAGCGGATCGGCCGAGAGAACTTAGGATGGCAGTGTGCTGAATGCCCGAATGCGCCGATTGCCGGCGCTGCGTCGTGCCGTGCGAATGATCGTGGTCGTGGCCGGGGTGGCTGCGCTCACCACGCTGGGGTCCGTCGCGGTCGGATCCGCGCGGGTCACCACGTCCACCGACGTCGTCAGCGTTCAACCGGCGGGCCAGACGGTGGGCGTCGCGCATCCGGTGACGGTGACGTTTGCCGGCCCCATCGCGGACCGGGCGGCCGCCGAGCGCATCATCGACATCGACATCGACATCGACATCGCCTCGCCGGAGCCGTCGGCCGGCACGTTCACCTGGCTGAGCGATCGGGTGGTGGAGTTCACCCCGACGACGTTCTGGCCTGCGTATTCGACCGTCACAGTGACCGCAGGCGGCGCGAAGACCAACTTCCAGACCGGCGCGAAAGTGGTGAGCGTCGCCGACATCAGCGCGCACACCTTCACCGTCAGCATCGACGGCGAGGTGGCCCGCGAGATGCCCGCGTCGATGGGCAAGCCCAAGTACCCGACGCCGACCGGTACCTTCACCGCGCTCGAGAAGCAGCGCCGCGTCACGTTTGATTCCCGCACGATCGGCATTCCGCTCGACGATCCCGAGGGTTACCTGATCAAGGGCGAGTACGGTGTGCGCGTCACCTGGGGCGGCGTCTACGTGCACTCCGCGCCCTGGTCGGTCGGTTCGCAGGGGTACGCCAACGTCAGCCACGGCTGCATCAACCTCAGCCCCGACAACGCGGCCTGGTATTTCGACACTGTCCGGCTCGGCGACCCGATTATCGTCCAGGCGTGAAGGTCTCACCCGGCCGCAGCTGAAACGTTTTCGGCGTGAAGGTTCTTCACCGTCGGTGAGTTCTCGACCTCGGCCGGATCGGGATACGTCCGCAGCACCCGGTCGGCGGTGCCCGAACTGGTCACGGTGAACCAGTAGTGCTCGTTTTTGAAGTGGTGCTGGCGGTGGTTACGCCAGATTGCGCGGTACAGCCGGGTTTTGGGCTTGTAGTCGGTGTGGATCAGGTAATGCGTCCACTCATATGCCAGACCGAACGCCGCGATGCAGGCCAGGAATGTCAGCCCCATGCCGAGCCGCGGGAAGGCCAACACCGCGACGCCGACCGCGAGCGGAAGCACCCACAGCAGCGCCTTCCACGGTATGAAGATCAACCCGACGGCGCGCGGGTTCATATGGTGAGCTCGGTGCTCTCGGGCGAGCAGCGGGTCAACGGTGAACGGACCGAACGTCTTTGGCCGCCAGTGCAGGATGAACACGTGCACGACCCACTCGAGGAACGGGAAGAGCGCAACCATCACCACCGGCACCGCGGCGTCGGTGGGCCGCCAGTCGCCGACGACGATCCGCGCAACCAGCGCGGCAGCCAGCGTCGCGCTGATCATCCAGGGGGACGGATACTTCCAGAACTCCCGCCGGGCATCGGCCAGGGTGAATGCTCTGCGGGTGGTGCGCGTCGGTGCGGTGCTCATCGGTTTTCCTCCAGGTTCTCCAACGCGGCCAGCAGTGCGGCCGTGGCGGGTTCGAGCAGATCGTGGGCGGCCTGTCTGGCGCGCGCGGGCTCGCCGGCGACGATCGCATCGGCCAGTTCCCGATAGGCCTGCGGGCGACCCACCTCGTCGGCCATCACCGCGGCCAGGGCCGGCAGCGCCGGTTCGTAGGTGGCGCGCAGGGTGTTGTACATCAGCCGGAAGGCGATCGAATCCGCCCCGTCGACGACGTGGTCCCAGAAACTCAGCGCATGGCGTTGCTGTTCGACCGGATCCGGTTCCTCGGCCAGGGTGCGCAATGCGTCGTCGAGCAGTGCGGGCAGTTCGGGGCCGCGCCGCTGGGCTGCGAGTTCGGCGACCTTGGGTCCGTTGTGCAGGCGGGTTTCCAGGATGCTGCGGACGACGCCCACATCCAGTTCACCGGCGCGAATGAGCAGCCGGGGCAGCAGGTCCAGCCCGGCGTGCCTGCGGAAGTCGCGAACCGTGGTGGCGTCGCCCTGTCGCACCTCGACCAGACCGGCGGCGGTGAGCCGCTTGAGCGCCTCGCGGACAGCGGGCCGCGACACCCCGAGCACCTCGGCCAGCCTGCGTTCACTGGGCAGCGCCTGTCCGGGCTGCATCTCGCCGCTGAGGACCTCGGCGACGATCTGGTCGAAGACGTCCTCGGGCACGGAGCGGCGGTTGACCGGTTGCAGCACCATGCCGCCACCATGCCAGCGCGCCGGCCAGAGGTCAAGTGGTCAGACCAGTTGCTAAGTGGCGCTGAGCCGCGCCTTCATCGCTTCGGCCAGCGCCAGCATCGCCTTCATCGGCCGCACCATGACCGTGAGTTCGGTGATCACCCCGTCGTCGTCGCGCCGAATGAAGTCGCAGCCTTCCAGATGCTTGTCGCCGACCCTGGCCTTGAACACGAGCGCGTGATCGCGGGCATCTTCGGCGCCGATCTCACGGACATAGCGGAAGTCCTCGAAGACTTCGACGACCGCACTGAGAATGCGCCGCAGCGCCTCGCGCCCCTCGTACGGGGTGAACACGACCGGGCTCTTGAACACCACGTCGTCGTGGACGAGCGCGAGGGCAGCGTCCAGGTCCCCGGTTTCGATCGCGACGCGAAAGGGATGCATCACCGCTCCTCAGCAGTTGGCTTCGATGCGGAACGTCGCGGTGACGGCGTTGCTCGGATTGTCGGTGAACGCGCCGTCGGCCGATCCGTCGATGATGAATGTTCCGCCCTCACCGGTCACCTCGGCCTCACCGATGCTGCCCTTCCAGAAGGTGCCGGTGAACCCTCCGACGTCGCGGAAATCAATCGCCTGGACGCTGACCTGATCGCCGGTCTCAATGGTGGCGGTGAACCCCTTGTCCTTGTCGGGGGTTTGGATGGTCCACGCCCATCCGGACTGTGAGCAGTTCACGGGGTGGGGATCTCCGGTGCTCTCGCCGTTGATGATCACCTTCGCGGTCGTGCCGCCCAATGCCGCCGGCGGTGACGCACATCCAGCAGTGCCGACGAGAAGCACAACTGCGGCCGCCGTAACAAGTCGGTTGTCCATGTGCCCAGACTCTATTGCCGTTGGCGGTGATCCACGGGCGTTTCACCGCAGAGCGGCGGCGGTGTCGTCGTCGGCGGGCAGGAACGCCTCGATGGAAAGCTCTGCGGCAGTGACGTCGAGCGCGGTGCCGAACGTGGTGACCATGCTCAAAAAGCTCAGCAGTCGCCCGTCGGACGTATAGAGCTCGAGCGGCACGGCGACCCCGCCCAGGTCGAGGGTTTCGTCGAAACCTCCTGGGTAGGCTTCGATCTCAGCGAGCAGCGCCGCCAGGTCCGCCGAACCGCTGACGGCCGCCTCACGACGCAACCGGGCGATCAGATGATGCCGCCACTGTGCGAGGTTTCGGATGCGTGGTGCCAAACCTTCCGGGTGCAACGCAACGCGAAGCGCGTTCGGCCGGTCGAGCAGGTGCGGTGCCACCCCTTCCAGCAACACACCGGCGCCCGCGTTGGCGTGCACGATCTGCCAGCCCCGGTCCACCACCACACACGGGAACGGGTGGTAGGCGCCAAGGACCCGCTCGACACCTTCACGCACGGCGGCCATGTCCGGGTCGTCGAGGGTGCGTTCGCCGTAGACCGGCGCCAGGCCGGCGGCCAGCAGCAATTGGTTCTGTTCGCGCTGGGGCACGTCGAGCACCCGCGCAAGGCGCAACACCATCGCCCGGCTCGGTGCGGACCGCCCGGTCTCGATGAAGCTGAGGTGGCGCGCCGAAACGTCGGCCTCGATCGCCAGGTCGAGTTGGGACAGCCGGCGGCGTTGCCGCCAGTCGCGCATGAGGGCGCCGAACGCCGGCGCCGGTGCGTCGAGTGTGCTCACGGGTTCAGTGTCACCCACCACGACGTCCGCGACCACTACCTGTCAGGTAATTGCGGCGCTTACCTGCGGGGCGCACGGTGGAGGTGTCAGCCCGAGCGAAGGAGTGACGATGGCGACCACATCGCCCGCCGATACGCCGATTCCACGGTGGCTGCGTTTCGTGCTGGTCTGCGACCGCGCGGGGTCGGCGGCCTACATCGGCGCCGGGTTCTTCTTCGCGCCGGTGCTCGCGGTGCTGTCACCGTGGCCGACGGTGACCGCGGTGCTGTGGGCGCTCATCGGGTTGTTCGGGTTGTGGCTGGCCCTGCTCGGGGTGGCGATGGCGACCGGCCTGGCGATGGTCTTGCGAGCGAACGCCGAGGTCCCCGAGGAGTACTGGCGCTCGATCATCGACTACCGGCCTGCGCCGGAGTAGTCCACCTGCCAGTGTTTGATGCCGTTGAGCCAGCCCGACCGTAGCCGTTCGGGCTTGGCGAGCGGCGCGAGGTCAGGAATGTGGTCGGCCACGGCGTTGAACATCAGGTCAATGGTCATACGCGCGAGGTTGGCGCCGATGCAGTAGTGCGCCCCGGTGCCGCCGAAACCCACGTGCGGGTTGGGATCTCGCAAGATATTGAACGTGAACGGATCGTCGAACACGTCCTCGTCGAAGTTGGCCGACCGGTAGAACATCACGACCCGCTGGCCCTTCTTGATCTGGATGCCGGACAATTCGGTGTCCTCCAGCGCGGTGCGCTGAAACGAGGTGACCGGGGTGGCCCACCGGACGATTTCGTCGGCGGCGGTCGCGGGGCGCTCCTTCTTGAACAGCTCCCACTGATCGGGGAAGTCGGTGAACGCCATCATGCCCTGGGTGATGGAGTTGCGCGTGGTCTCGTTGCCCGCGACGGCGAGCAGGATGACGAAGAACCCGAGTTCGTCATCGGAGAGCTTGTGCCCTTCGACGTCGGCCTGCACGAGCTTGGTGACGAGGTCTTCGCCGGGGGTGTCGGCGCGCTCGGCGGCCAGCTTCATCCCGTACATGATCAGCTCGGCCGACGCGGTGATCGCGTCGTTGTCGGCGAACTCCGGGTCCTGGTCGCCGACCATCTGGTTGGACCAGTGAAAGAGCTTCATCCGCTCTTCCTGCGGCACGCCCATCAGCCCGGCGATAGCCTGCAGGGGCAGTTCGGCGGACACCTGCTCGACGAAGTCGCCGGAGCCTTCGGCCGCGGCGGCCTTGGCGATCGCATGGGCGCGCTGGCCGAGTTCGTCGCGCAGCCTCTCGATCGCGCGCGGGGTGAACGCGCGCGAGATGATCTTGCGCAGATGGGTGTGGTGGGGGGCATCCATGTTGAGCAGGACGTACTTACCCCGCTCGATCTGCTCGCCGACCGTGCCGTCGCGGTACCGCGGTAGCGCGGTCTTGGCCAGGCTGGAGAAGACGTCGCTGCGCAGCGACACTTCCTTGACGTCCTTGTGCTTGGTGACCACCCAGAATCCGCCGTCGTCGAAGCCACCTGTCCCGATCGGCTGCTCGTTCCACCAGATCGGCGCGATGCGGCGCAGCTCGGCGAGTTCCTCGATCGGCAGCCGTTCGGTGTAGATGTCGGGATCGGTGAAGTCGAAACCGGGCGGGAGGTTCGGAGTCGGCATGGATGGATTCCTCACATGACGGTGTCTAGTACGCCTATCGCATTGCTACACCACAGTTGAGCCCGCTGAAGCATGTTGGCTGATTTCGGAAGTGAAACGTGTTCTGACGGTGGCGCTAATTGACCTCTTGGTCACGGGCGGCACAGGTGTAACAATTTTGTCGGTCCGGCATATTCATTCAGTGACGCCACCTGTGGAGGGCACCGGAAAGGGGGCATGCGTGAGGTTGGACATCGACGCGAAAGCAGTCGCGCTCGCCGCCTGGGGGCTTGGTGCGATCAGCGCGCTGGTGATCGCATCGCCGTCGGCGCTGGCCGCCCCCGTCGCCCCCACACCGCCCGCCCCACCTCCGCCCGCACCCGTCGCGGCGCAGACCGTTCCCACCCCGGCCGCGCCGCCCGCGGTGGCGGCAGCCGCTTCCACGCCGGTCCCCGCACCGGCCGCCCCTGCACCGGCACCGCCGCCCCCCGAAGCGGTCGCTTCCGACGCGGGCGCTCCCGATGCGGCGCCGCCGGTGGAGGGCACCCCGCACTTGGCGAGCCCGGAGAACCTGCCGCCCGACACCACGCTGACGCCGGTCGACCCACAGCGCAGCCGCGGGCTGACCTACCTGCGCGAGTTGTGGCATGCGGTGCGGACCCAGGAGGTCAGCGGTGAGGACGCCCTGCTCCTGCTGACGCAGCGTCCGCTGGACCCGAACGCCACGCCGCCGCCGGGCATGTCGGCGAACCCGACGCCGCCCCAGCCCGCGACCGCACCCGCGCCGGCCGGTGAACCCCCGGCGCCGGCTGCAGCGCCGGCCCCGTAGCCGCGCTTACCGGTATGCGCGTCGTCTGGCTGCCTCGAGCAACTCGCGCACGGTGCGCAGATGTGCCGGTCTCACCGCCGCCCACAGTGCCCGCACGACCGGATTCGCGAACCGCACAAGGGTTGCGAACACCAACGTCTCGCCGTCCTTGGTGATCAACAACTGGGCGGGCATTCCGATGCGCGATTCGGCGCCCAGCAGGACGACGTCGGGTGCGCGCCGCAGCACCTGCCAACCCAGCACCCGGTCACTCGACTGACCCCGGCCGATCACCAGGCCGAGGGACGACCACCCCGCCAGAAGCCGGGTCCGGGTGGCCTGCGGGGCGCCCTCCAAGATCTCGCGCGCCCATTGTTCGGCGGTCCGCTCGACCGTCGGGTCGACGTCGACGAAAAACGTGTCGGCATAGTCGATCCGGGGCAACGTGCTCAATGCCGTCACAGACTGCGGCACCTCGACCTGGCACACCCGCCTCGCCCGCCCGATCGTGTCGCCGGTCACCGGTGCGCTCCCAGCACTGAACGCTGCCACTGCCGACCGATGTCCCGCAGCATCAGCGGATAGACCGCCAGATACCGGAACGGTGCGATGGCCGCCATATACGTCGACCCGAGAATTCCGTTCGGCTTGACCAGAACGGCGATCTGACCGCGATAACCGTCCGCGCCGTCGGGAACCCAGCCCACGTGCAGCACACCGTGCATGGTCTGGTTGGCGATCTCCAGCGCGAACTCGTCCTCGGTGAGGTACAGCGGCACGAACGGATCGGCGCCGAGGCCGAGATCCGTTGCGGTGCCGGCCAGATCGGCAGGCAGCCGATCGCGCAGCGTCTCGACCCGCGCGCCAAGGCCGGTCTGCTGGCGATCGAGGCCGAGCAGGCGCCCAAGGGCAAACCGGATCGCGAACAGGCCCCGCACCACGATCGACGGTGATCGTCCCGGATCGAACGACCTCATCAAACGCACCAGTTGCGCAAAGTCGTCGGGTCCGCCGGGTGTGGGCAGCGCCCACACGTCCAAGAGTCGAAAATCCTTGGTAATCACATGAATTCGCCACGGGTGGCCGGTGTGGTCTGCCGCGGTCAGTAATCTGGAACCAAACATACAGTAGTGTATGCTTAGCGCCGAAGCGACGTCAAGACCCACCTACGCAACGGAGCCGGCCATGGTCGCCCAAACCCGCACACCCAAAAGCACATGGATCGACGCCGGCCTCGACGCGCTCGCGGCGGGCGGCCCGGACGCAGTGCGCGTGGAGCCCCTGGCGCAGGCCCTGGGTGTCACCCGCGGTGGCTTCTACTGGCACTTCGCGAGCCGCCAGGCGTTCCTCGACGAGATCCTCGACGCGTGGGAGTTCCGAAGCACCGACGAAACGCTGCAGCGGGTCGAGCAGGACGGCGGGGAAGCCCGCGACAAGGTGCGCCGGGCGGGCATGTTGACGTTTTCCGCCGAGCTGCTACCGATCGATCTCGCGGTGCGCGACTGGGCGCGCCGGGACCCCGTGGTGGCCAACCGACTGCGCCGCGTCGACAACCGACGGATGGACTACCTGCGCACGATGATCGGCAGCTTCGTCGACGACCCCGACGACGTGGAGGCCCGCAGCATGCTGGCGTTCTCACTGGCCATCGGCGGTCATTTCATCGCCGCCGACCACGGCGGACGTAGCAGACGGCAAGTGGTGGAACTGGCCACCCATCGACTGCTCGACTGATTCGAGCCTCGTGAACTCGCCCCACCGATCAGGCGGAGGCGGCCTCGTTGATCTCGTTGAGCGTGTTGGTGGCTTCGAGGTACTCCTGAACCCAGCGTTCGATCACCGCCGCGGATTTCTCCACCTTGGTGAATTGCCCGACCACCTGACCGATCGGGTTGAACGCCACGTCCACGCTCTCGTTGGGGTACTTGTGCGTGGCCGCGACCGCCATGCCGGACACCATGTACTGCAGCGGCATGCCCAGCGGCTTCGGGTTGTCCGGGTTCTCCCACGCCTCGGTCCACTCGTTGCGCAGCATCCGCGCCGGCTTACCGGTGAACGACCGGCTGCGCACGGTGTCGCGGCTGGTGGCCTTGGCGTATGCGGCGTGCTGCACCGCAGTGTGCTCGGACTCTTCGACCATGACCCACTGCGAGCCGGTCCAGGCGCCTTGCGCACCGAGGGCGAGCGCGGCGGCGATCTGCTGGCCGCTGCCGATCCCGCCGGCGGCGAGCACCGGCACCGGCGCGACCTCCTTGACCACCTGCGGCCACAGCACGATCGAGCCGACCTCACCGCAGTGGCCGCCGGCCTCACCGCCCTGGGCGATGATGATGTCCACCCCGGCGTCGGCGTGCTTGCGCGCCTGTGACGGCGAGCCGCACAGCGCGGCGACCTTGCGGCCGGACTCGTGGATGTGCTTGATCATGTCGGCAGGCGGGGTACCGAGCGCGTTGGCGATCAGCGTGCACTTCGGATGCTGCAGCGCCACCTCGACCTGCGGGGTGGCGGTCGCCTCGGTCCAGCCGAGCAGTTGCAGCGCGTCGTCGTCGCTGTGCTCGACGGGCACGCCGTGGTCGGCGAGGATCTTCTTCGCGAAATCGATATGTTCCTGGGGCACGAGCTCGTTCAGCGTCTTCTTGAGCACGTCGGGGTCGAGGTCGGTGGCGTCCATGCCCTCGTACTTGTTCGGGATGACGATGTCCACGCCGTACGGGTGGTCGCCGATGTTCTCGTCGATCCACTTCAACTCGATCTCGAGCTGCTCGGGGGTGAAACCGACGGCGCCGAGCACACCGAACCCGCCGGCCTTGCTCACCGCGACGACGACGTCACGACAGTGGGTGAAGGCGAAGATCGGGAACTCGATTTTGAGTTCGTCGCAGATGGGGGTGTGCATGCCGACTCCTCGATAGGGCGCTTCGCGAACTGAAACGTGTTCTAGTTTAGCGTAGGCGCTGCGTCAACCGCCCGGGCCCGGGCACCGCGACCAGCGCCATCAGTCATAGCCGACGAGCCGGCGCAGCGACCGGCGTCGTCGCGGCGACCCGGCGACGCGCAGCACAGGCCAGCCGTGCTCGGCGGCGATCGCGGCCAGCCGCGGGCGCGGGTTGACCGGTCGCGGGTGGCCCACCAGAACCATCAGCGCAGCGTCCTCGTCGCCGTCGGCGTAGAAGTAACTGCGCTTCAGGTCGACGTCGTTGGTTTCGCAAAAGGCTTGCACCGCAGAGGATTTCCGACGGCCCCAGATGACCGGTCTGGCGATGCGCCCGGTGAGCAGGCCGACGTCGTCGAGCTCGAACCGGTTGCACAGCACGTGATCGATGCCGAGGAAGCGCGCGACCGGTTCGGCATGGATGGTCAGCGCCGAACTGCTCAGCACGACGGTGTGCCCGCGCCGCTGATGGGCCACCACGATCTCGTGCATGGCCGGAAAGACCCGCGATGCGACGCGTTCGACGAACAGGCGCTCACCGAGGACGTCGAGTTCGACGAGCGACTCACCGCGCAGATAGCCGGCCGCGCGGGTGAGCAGGCGCTCGAACTGCATGCGGCCGAGGCGATATCGCACCGAGGCCTCCATGACGCCGAGCACCTCACCGATGCGCGCTTGCCTGCGCCTGATGCGATCGGCGGCGTGCGCGGTCGCGGTGAAACCGTCGACGAGGGTGCCGTCCAGGTCGAAGAACGCACCGATCTGCGGGCCTGACGGGCTCGCGGCGATTTCCGCGATCGGATCGGGTGCCACCTGCTGGGCGCTCATATCGCGCTCCAGACTACTTAAAGTCGCAGCAGGCCCTTGCCGGTCACGAGCGGCATGTCCAGCGTGGTCCGGATGCCCGGCGGCGCGGCGAGCACGTCGGGGATGGCGTTCACGATGCGGCCTGCCGCGGCCAGGATCGCCGCGTAGTTGTGGTCGCCGTTGCGGCTGGTCGGGCAGATGTCCATGGTGTAGGACGGCTCGCCGACGATCTCCACGCGATAGGAGCCACCGGGCTGGGCGGACTGCGCCCAGTCCGGGCGCAGGTCCGGCCGCAGTCGGGTGATGTGTTCGACGACGATCACCGGTTTGCCCTTGACCATGCCCTCGATCTGGAAGCGCAGCGCGGCGACGGTGCCCTTCTTGATGGTGCCGACCGCGACGTCGAAATCTTCTGGGGCCGGTTCCTGTTCGACGGAGTCTTTGATCTCGTCGACCTCGACGCCGAGGCCGGCGGCAAGTTGCCGGATCGCCGTGCCCCAGGCGATGCTGAGCACACCCGGCTGGAACAGCAGCGGGAAGTCGCCGATCTGGTTGCCGAAGCCCATCACCTCGAACATCACCGTCGCGCCGTCATAGCTGGCGTAGTCGGCGATCTCCATGGTGCGGATCTGCTCGATGCGCTGGCACGTGCCCGCCAGCGCGAACGGCAGCAGGTCGGTGGCGAAACCGGGATCGACGCCGGTCATGAAGACACTCGAATCACCCTGGCGCGCAGCGTCTTCGATGCGTTCGATGTACTTGTCGGGGATCACCTGCCAGGGATACTGCAGCACGCCGGGTGCGGAGCCCACCACGTCGATGCCCGCGGACAGGATCTGGCGGATGTCGGCCATCGCCTGGGGCAGGCGGGTGTCACCCATCGCGCAATACACGATCGCGTCCGGTTTTTCGGCGATGATCGCGTCGAGGTCGTTGATCGCGGTCACCCCGGTGGTGACGTCCAGGCCCGCCAACTCCCCGGCGTCCTTGCCGACCTTGGCGTCCGAGGACACCCACACGCCGGTGAGGTCGAAGCGGGGATCGTCGATGAGTTGCCGCAGCGCGAGGCTGCCACAGTTTCCGGTACCGATGAGGGCGACGCGGATCGCCTCGGGCCGATTCGGCACTTCGGTCATGGCTGATTCCCTTCGCCCGAACTGGAACAGGTTCTACTTGTAGCACGTGCGCCCTGTAACCTGGCCCCTCATGGGACGCGTGGACGGAAAAGTTGCACTTATCAGCGGTGGCGCCAGGGGTATGGGCGCCGCGCACGCCCGGATGCTGGTGGGCGAGGGCGCCAAGGTCGTCATCGGCGACATCCTCGACGACGAGGGCAAGGCGCTGGCCGACGAACTCGGATCCGCGGCGCGCTATGTGCACCTCGACGTCACGGACTTCGACCAGTGGGAGGCCGCGGTTTCGACCGCGACCCAAAACTTCGGCACGCTCAACGTGCTGGTCAACAATGCCGGCATTGTCGCGCTGGGGCCGTTGAAGACCCTGGACGTCCAGAAGTGGCAGAACGTCCTGGACGTCAACCTGACCGGCACCATGCTGGGCATCAAGGCGGTCATCGAGCCGATGACCACCGCAGGCGGCGGCTCCATCATCAACGTCTCGTCCATCGAAGGGCTGCGCGGGGCCGCCTGGGTGCACAGCTACGTCGCCTCCAAGTGGGCGGTGCGCGGGCTGACCAAGTCGGCGGCACTCGAATTGGCGCACAACAAGATCCGCGTCAACTCGATCCACCCGGGCTTCATCCGGACCCCGATGACCAAGCACCTGCCCGAGGACATGGTGCAGGCCCCGCTGGGCCGGCCCGGCACCCCCGACGAGGTGGCGACGTTCGTGCTGTTCCTGGCCAGCGACGAATCCTCGTTCGCCACCGGCGCCGAGTTCGTGATGGACGGCGGCCTGGTCGCCGACGTGCCCCACAAGCAACTGCCGACGGGCTGACCCCGGCGCCGCCGAACGTGGGTTACCCGCACGCGTCGGGCGCCGCAAGCGTGCGTCGAGCACACACTCGGCGTTGAAAAAGAGGCTCAGTCGACCGCGGCGAAGTTGACCGTCGCGGTGGCGCAGACCTCGTCGTCGCTACCGCGGTAGATGTCGACCTGCACCACCACCGAACGCTTACCCGTGCGCAGGATGCGGGCCACGGCACGGGCGGGGCCCACCTTGATCGGACGCAGGTAGCGGATGAACAGGTCCGTGGTGGCGATGGCAAGCCCGAACGGGGTCGCCCGCGATGCGAGTTGGCCCGCCGTCACGTCGGCCATCGTGGCGATCAATCCGCCCTGCAGCCCGCCTGCGGTGTTGACGGTCCGCTCGTCGACGGGCATCTCCATGACGACGGTGTCGTCGGACGACGGGACCTCGGCCAGTCCGAGCTGATCGAACAGTTCGCGTAGCGACTTCGGCGCCGTCATGGGTAACGACATTACCGGGCTGCGGGTTCGGCGCCGGGTGTGCGTAGTGTCGTGCTCGTGAGCGCGCGCGCGGGCATCGTCGTCACTGGCACCGAGGTCCTCACGGGCCGCGTCCAGGACCGCAACGGGCCCTGGGTCGCCGACCGCCTCCTCGAGCTGGGTGTCGAGCTGGCACACATCACGATCTGCGGCGACCGGCCCTCCGACATCGAGGCCCAGCTGCGGTTCCTGGCCGCCGAGGGCGTGGACCTGATCGTCACGACCGGCGGCCTCGGCCCGACCGCCGACGACATGACCGTCGCGACCGTCGCCCGGTTCTGTGACCGCGAACTCAAGCTGGACAGCCGGGTGGAGGCGATGGTCGCCGACATCGTGGCGCGCCTGATGGTGCGCTTTCCCGACGTGGACGCCGAGGCCCTGCGCGCGGCCAACCGCAAGCAGGCCCTGATCCCCGAGGGTGCGCACGTGCTGGACCCGGTCGGCACGGCCCCCGGGGTGGTGGTTCCGGGCAAACCGACGGTCGTGGTGCTGCCCGGCCCGCCGCGCGAACTGCAGCCGATGTGGCAAGTCGCCGTGCAAACCCCGGCCGTACAGGAGGCGATCGCCGGCCGCACCAAGTACCGGCAGGAGATGGTCCGGATGTTCGGGCTGCCCGAATCCGGGCTCGCCGAGACACTGCGTGAGGCCGAACAGCGCATCGACGGCTTCGACCGCCTCGAGATCACCACCTGTCTGCGCCGCGGTGAGCTCGAAATCGTGACGCGCTACGAACCCGATGCGGCCGCCACGTACGCGGACCTGATGACCCTCATGCGGCAACGCCATGGCCACGAGATCTTCTCCGAAGACGGTTCCACCGTCGACGAGCAGGTGGCCGACCTGCTGGCCGGGCGCTGGATCGCCACCGCGGAATCGTGCACGGCCGGGCTGCTGGCGGCGCGGCTCACCGACCGGGCCGGGTCGTCGGCCTACGTCGCCGGGGGGGTGGTGTCGTACTCCAACGAAGCCAAGTCGGAGCTTCTCGGCGTCGACCCCGGGTTGATCGAAACGCACGGCGCGGTGTCGGAGCCCGTTGCCGAAGCCATGGCCGACGGCGCGTTGCGGCGCTTCAGCGCCGACACCGCCGTCGCGATCACCGGCATCGCAGGTCCCGGCGGCGGCACCACCGAAAAGCCGGTGGGCACAGTGTGTTTCAGCCTGAAATTGGCCGATGGGCGCACCGTGACGCGCACCCTGCAGCTGCCGGGTGACCGCGCGGACGTCCGCGAGCGCTCGACCACCGTCGCGATGCATATGTTGCGCCGCACGCTGGCCGCCGACGGGGCCTAACCGGGTCGCACTTCGGCCGCGAACGCGCGTTCGGCGGCGGCGCCGTGGACGGCGAACACCACCCGCTGCAGGCTGTGCGGCTCATGGCCACGGACCGCGCCGACCATCAGCCGGGCGGCCTCCTCGAGCGGGAACCCGCCGACACCCGTCCCGAACGCCACCAAAGCCAAAGAACGGCAACCGAGTTCGTCGGCCTTGGCCAGCGTCGAGCGGGTGGCGCGCTCGATGATCTCCGCCGACGTCGGCCCGCCGAGTTCCATCGTCGCGGCGTGGATGACGTATTGCGCGGGCATGTCACCCGCGGTGGTTTCGACCGCCTCGCCCAGCCCGATCGGCGCCTTCTGTCTTGACTCACGTTGCAGTTCGGCACCACCGGCGCGGGCGATCGCGGCGGCCACCCCGCCGCCGTGCCGGAGTTGGGTGTTGGCCGCGTTGGTGATCGCGTCGACGTCGAGTTGGGTCACGTCGGCCTGCAGCACCTCGAGTTCGATCATGCGGGTATCGTCTCTCGCCGGGCGACAGAGGAGGAATACCTAATGACGACAATCGTCGAACGAGGGGAGCTATCCGACTTCGCCACGCAGGCCGGATGGCACCGCAGGGACTCGGACCGGGTCGACTACTACACCCGCAGCCCGGTGCGCGTGCACGTCATCTGGCAGGGCGACGACGCGATCAGCGGCGGCGCGCTGTACCAGGACGACGTCCTGATGGCCTATTCGCGGGACCTCGGCACGGTCGTGGGCTGGCTCAAACGCTGATCTTCGAGTACTCGTCCCAGACCTTCGTCATGGTCTGCAGGATCTCCTCGGCACGGCCCAAGCCGGCAAGGTGGCTTTCCCCCGGCATGGGGTAGAGCTCGGCGTCGGCGAGCTTCGACACCACATGCTGTCCGTGGGCATAGGGGACGATGTGGTCGGCGTCGCCGTGCCACCAGCGCACGGGCACCTCGATGTCCTGCAGCCGGAACCCCCAGTCCCTGGCGAACCCGACGATGTCGGAGAACGGCGCGGCCATCTGCTTGCGGCTGCCGTGGAGGATGTCGTCGAGAAACATCGCCTTGACCTCCGGGCGGGCCAGCAAGAGCCGGTCCGCCTCCGGTGACACCCGGCCGTACAGGTCGGCGGCGGGCGAGGCCACCGGCCGGATCAGCCGGATCAGCGCGCTGGCGGCCAGCCCGATCGGGGTGCCGGCCACCTGCAGCAGCGGCGCCACGCGCGATCCGACGTTGCCCATCAACCCGCCGGTGATGGCGTCGGGGCCGACGGTCGGCGCCACACCGCCGATGACGCCCGCGGCCACGACGCGATTGGGCATCGCCGCCGCCGTGCCCAGCGTGTAGGGGCCGCCGCCGGACAGGCCGACCACGACCATCTTGTCGATGCCGAGGGTGTCGGCGATGATCCGCAGGTCGTCGGCGAACGACAGCACGCAGCGGTACTGGTGCGGGGTGGACGAACCGATGCCGGGCCGGTCGACACCGATCAGCCGGATCGCCGAGCGCTCGGCGAAGACCCGAGCCTCCATCGGAATCTGGCGACGCGCGCCGGGGGTGCCGTGCAGCCAGAAGACGGGGCGGCCCCGCGGGTCGCCGAACTCGGCGAAGCCGATACGACGGTCGTCACCGACGACGATATTGCCCTCGAGCTTTGGTCGGGCGATTGCGACAGACATACCGAAATTGTCTCACGCCCGACGTGTGGCCTGCGTTTACACCACGCGGAACTGGTAGGACCCCACCGTGACGAGCCGATCGTCGACCCCTTCGTCGTGCATGTGCACGCGCACCGCGACGGTGCCGTCCGTGCCCGACACCGGTTCGGTCTGCAGCCGGAAAGGGCCTGCCTTACCGCGGGCCAGGAACATGACGTGGTTCGAGACGCCCTGGATCCGGTCGGTGCCCGCGAGCGTGGCGGCGGCGTCGACGGCGGCCGTCTCGAGCATGACGAACTGCGGTCCGATGTGCAGCGCCGCATCCGGCGAGGCGACCTCGACGGCGAGTTCGGGCAGCGCCCAGTGCCCGTCGTCCCTGCGGAACCCGCCGAACACCTGCCACAGTGCGGGCAGGTCAGGGGAGTCGACCACCTCGAGGGGGTTGGCCTCCATCCGCTCGAGCCCCTCGGGCGGGGTGCCGATGCTGACGCCCTGACCCTCGATCAACGCGAGCACCCGGTCGGGATGGTCGGCGTCGACGATCGTCGCGCGGCTGTACCCCATCTGGCGGCCGCGGCGAAGTTCCTCGGAGATGATCTCGATGCGCGCGACGTCGCGGCCGGGATCAAGGATCTGACACGAATGGATGACGGGGTTGGGCACCGCCTCCAGATCCGACATGTGCCCGCTCTCGGGCGCGCAGATACCCAACGGCGCGAACAGCAAGCCGCCGGTGGCGTTGCGCATGTCGCGGCGCAGCGGAACGGTGTTGTCCTCGGGCCCGAGGTCCATCTGCGCGTGATGCCGTCCGATGTAGCGATAGCTCAATAGGCCGCCCCAACGGCGGCGCAGTTCAGCGGCGTACTCTTCCGGCGAATCGGTCAGCTCACGGATATCTCGCAGCATGTGCGCTCCCATCGGTGTTTACACGCTGAGCTAATCATGTAAGCCGGTCGCACCGGCGGAAGCTACCAGAAGTGGCGAGGAGATCTGCCCATCTCATACCCCGCGGGAAACGACATCTCGATCACCCGCAACTGATCGTTGGCCTTGGATTCCAGTTCCAGGACCACGCAGCCTTCGCCGAGGTCCTTGGATTCCAACACCTTGTAATGCTGACCGCCACCGTTGACGTCGGTAATGGGGTCCCCTGAGCGCAGTGCCTCGACCGGGATCAGGTCGGGGGCTTTTACAGGGTGTGCTTCCACCCTTCAAACGGTAGAAGAAAAGCGCATGGTCATGCGCCTTTTTATCGTTTCCTGCCGAACCGCCGCGGCATCGGCCATCATGGCGCTCAACGGACGCCGGCATTGTCGTGGGAGTGGTTCATGGACAGCACGATGCAAGACTTTCCGTTGACCGTGACGGGGATTCTCCGGCACGGCACCGGGTTGCACTCGAGCCGCAAAGTCATCACCGCGACGGCTGAGGGCTACCGGGAGACCAACTACGGCGAGTTCGGGACGCGGGTGGCCCAGCTCGCTCACGGGCTGCGGGGGCTCGGCGTGAAACCCGGTCAGCGGGTCGCCACGTTCATGTGGAACAACCAGGAACACCTGGAGGCATACTTCGCCGCACCGTGTATGGGCGCGGTGCTGCACACCCTCAACATCCGGCTGACGGCTGAGCAGCTCACGTTCATCGCCAACCAGGCCGAGGATTCGGTTGTGCTGGTGGACATGTCGTTGGCTCCGCTGCTCGCACCCATGCTGCCTGCGATGACGTCGGTGCACACTGTGGTCGCGGTGGGTGCGGGTGATCTGGGCCCGCTCGAGGAGTCCGGCCGCAACGTGGTCCGCTACGACGACCTGATCGACGGTCAACCGGTCTCCTACGACTGGCCTGATCTCGATGAGAAGAGCGCCGCGGCAATGTGTTACACCAGCGGCACCACCGGAAACCCGAAAGGTGTGGTGTACAGCCACCGCTCGAGCTATCTGCATTCGATGGCGGTGTGCACGGCCAACGCGACCGGTCTGGCCGACGGCGACCGGGTGCTGCCCGTCGTACCGATGTTCCACGCGAACGCCTGGGGGCAGCCGTATGCGGCGGTGATGGCCGGTGCGGACCTGTTGCTGCCCGACCGATTTCTGCAGGCCGCTCCGCTGGTCGACATGATCGAACGGCACCGCCCGACGATGGCGGCGGCCGTTCCGACCATCTGGAACGACGTGCTGCAGTACCTGCACGCCAACCCTGGCCGCGACATCTCGTCGCTGAGGCTGGTGGTGTGCGGCGGTTCAGCGGTTCCGCTCGGGATGATGAAGGAATATCAGGAGCACTACGGGGTGATGATCCGTCAGGGCTGGGGGATGACCGAGACGTCACCGTTGGCGGCGGTGGCGACACCGCCACCGGAAGTCACCGGTGCCGACCACTGGGCGTTGCGCGCCTCGGCGGGCCGGGTGATGTGCGGGGTCGAGACCCGCTTGGTCGACGACGACGGCAACGTGTTGCCCAGCGACGGAAAAGCAGAGGGCGAGATCGAGATTCGCGGACCGTGGATCACTGCGTCGTACTACTGCGATGCCGATCCGGAGAAGTTCGACGACGGTTGGTTGCGCACGGGGGACGTCGGCCGCATCGACCCGCAGGGCTTCATCACCCTCACCGACCGCGCCAAGGATGTCATCAAGTCCGGCGGGGAGTGGATCTCCTCGGTGGAACTGGAGTTGCGCATCGTGGATCATCCGGCCGTACGGGAAGCGGCCGTGGTGGCGGTGCCCGACGAGAGGTGGCAGGAGCGACCGCTGGCAGCGGTCGTCGTCCAGGAGGGCGTCTCGATCACGCCGGAGGAGTTGCGAAATCATCTGCGCGACCAGGTCGCTCGGTTTTGGTTGCCGGAACGGTGGACGTTCATCGACGAGGTGCCCAAGACCAGCGTCGGCAAGTTCGACAAGAAGCAGATCCGGTTGAAGTACGCCGAGGGTGGCTACGACGTCGTCGAGTGCCAGGAATGACGTCAGCGGGCAGCGGTGAGCGCCCAGCGGATACCGCCGACGAGGACGCGGCCCGACGCCCGGATCACGGTCGACTCGATCGGCGGAAAGTAGGGCAGCAGCAACGGTTTCCTGGCCCAGCCCGGCAGCATCGCCACCGATGTCGCGGCGAGTACGCCGTAGGGTGCGCGCGCGACGAGCGGTAACGGGGGAGTCAGCAGCAGGAACCGGGCGGCGTCGCGGGCTGCGGCGGTGCTCGACAACTCGGGCCGGTACTGCTCGATCCGTTGGGCGAGTTCACCTTCGGTACGCGGCGGGTCGGGCACACCGAGCGCGACGGCGACGCGCGCCGTATCGGCGACGTAGGCGTCGCGGCCGCGTTGGTCGAGCGGCGCCGCGCCGTAAAGTTGGTGAGCGAGCAGGAAGCTGTCCGTCTCGGCGATGTGCACCCATTCCAGAAGGTGCGGGTCGACGGCGTGGTACGGCCGCCCGTCGGGTGCGACGCCACGCACCCGCTGGTGGATGCCGCGCACCCGGTCCACGGCGCGCGCAGCGTCGGTGGCGGGACCGAACGTGGTGACCGCGAGGAAGGTACTGGTGCGCTGCAGACGCCCCCACGGGTCGGCCCGGTAGTCGGAGTGGTCGGCCACACCCGCCATCGCCAGCGGGTGCAACGACTGAAGAAGCAGTGCGCGTAGTCCGCCGACGAACATGGACGCGTCAGCGTGCACGCGTCGGATCGGCCGGTCTTCGTCGAACCATCGCGGCCCTGGGGTGTCGTGGATTTGCGCGCGGTTGGCCGGGCCCTCCGGGCCGGCAACCATGCTGAATAGACTGCGGCCCAGGTTCTTGCGCACGGCGTCCAGGTCCGGCACCACCGACATGGGTTCAACAGTACTTACAGCGCCGACGCGCGACCGAACGCGAAGCGGTGCCCCCCGGCTCGCGGGTGGTTTAACGTAGTGACGTGCGAAAATTGACTCGGGTTGTGATCATGGCGGCGGCAGCTGTTGTCGCGGCACCTCTTGCGCCTGCACTGACCTACGGAGCCGGTACGGCAGGGGCTGCTGACGGCGTCTTCATGCCGTTCTCCCAAGTGCTGCGTCGATGTGACTTCAGCGAGACCGATTACAACGGGCCAACCGGCCAGGGCAGGCCCACCGCCTATATCCGTTCGGACGGCTCCGGGGTGACCGCTGACGTCCAGCTGGTGTTGGCGATCCCGAACACGCCGTATCAGGTACGGCTGATCCAGGCACCCAGGCCGTCGTCGGCGCCGTGTTGGGGCAGCGATCCCGGCGTCGCCCAGACCACCTTGCACACCGACGGGGTGGGCGCTGGATCGGTGACGCTGTCGGATGCGATCGAACCGGGCGCCACCGGCGCGTGGGTTTTCGTCACCCGCCCCGACGCCTTCTCGCAGAACCCCGCCGAGTTCTACACCAGTGACCTGATCGCCAAGATCTAGGCGGCGTGGAGGTTGGCGAGTTCGATGCTGATGTGCATTTCGAGCTCGCTGACCTCAATCGGTGGTGGACCCGGTGGCGGTGGCGCCGTGGCGTGATACGTCGCCCCGGTCGGGGTGGTGATTTCGGCCTGATGCACACCGTCGACCTCGCCGGTGTTGGCCTGCCAGCCCGGGGCTTCCTTGACGTAGTTGCACTGTTCACACAGGCCCAGCCCGTTGACCGCGCTGGTCGGCCCACCCCGATGGTGCGGCTTCGCGTGGTCGCGATGCCGGATCGGGGCATCGCAATAGGGCGTGCGACATCGCTGATCACGCAACCCGATAAACAGCGCCAACGCCTTGGGGAACCGCCGCGAGCGCGCCTCCATCGCCACCAACGCCCCCGACCTGGGATGGCGGTACAGCCGCCGCAGGGTGGCCACCGAACGCTTGTCGGCGATCGCAGCCAATACCAACTGGCGCGCCACCCCTGCCGGGATCGGCCCGTAACCGTCGACCACCGCCGGATGCTCATCATCGCCCAACAGGCTCTGATCACTCATGATCAGGTTGACCGCCACCGGCTCCGCCGCCTCGCCCGGGCGCCCGGTGACCCGCTCCACCAGCGTGTCGGCCATCACCTGGCCCCGTGAACGATCATCAAAGGTCGTATCGGCAGCGCGTTTGAGCGCCGCATACACCCCGACCCCCTGGCTCACCGGCAACAACGCCGTCACATAGGTCATCGCATCCGGGGCCGGGCGCACGGTGACGGTGCGGTCTTTCTCGGCCCTGGCCATCTGATCGACCACCGCATGCGGATCGAGCCGATAGGCGATCTTTTTGGCTTCGGCTTTCACCCGCGCATCACCCATGCCGTCCAGACTGGCGAGGTCGGCACACAACTCGGCGTCCAGCTGCCGGCGATCCTCGACCGTCAGACACGCCGACTCGGCCACGATCAACGTTGCGCGCCACTCCGACAGCGCCCCACACTCCAACGCGGCCAACGTATGTGGCATCTCCAACACCAACGCCTTGGCGAAACCCAAATGCCGATTGCCACGCGACGGGGAATCCCGCCGCGCCAACGCCACCTCACTGGCCAACCCTTTACCCTGTTTCGACCTGGGCACTCCGGCGGCCGCCTCACGAGCGCAGCGCTTGGCCTCCAACAACGCCGCAGCACGCGCCTGCCCCGCCGCCGCAGCCGACTTCACCCGCTCCAACAACCCAATCCGCTCGACCAACCCAGCCTCATCAGCATGCAGATCCACCGCCGCCAACTCGGTCACATCGAACATGACCCGACGATATAACCGACCACCGACAAATCTCGGACGGCGGAACTCAGGCCGCGACGACAACGGTGAGGTCGTTACCTTCACGCTCCACCCGCATGCCGGCGCGTCGCGCGATCATTGCGACGGCGGCGGCGTTGTCGGGTTCGGCCTTCGACGACGCGAGGATCCGGGCCAGCCTGCCCTTGTGGGCCTTGTTGAAGTGGGTGACCACCTTGCGGGTGCCGCCGGAATCTTCGGCGACGACGTCGGCGCGCACCGCATTGTCGAGCCTGCCGAGCGATGCGTAGGAGCCCGACCGCAAGTCGACCACCAACTGAGTTTCGGCCAGTTGGGTGAGCGCCGGTTCCAGCAGGGGCCGCCATCGAGCGGCCAACGTGGGCTGTTTCGGCAGCTTGGAGGTCGCCGAAAGGCGGTAGGCGGGGATGGGGTCCTCCGCGCGCAGCAGCCCGAACAGCGCGGAACCGATGACCAACCGTTCCCCGGCGCGAGCCGCCGCGGCCGCGCGCAGCGACTCGATGTCCAGCGCGTCGTACAGCACGCCTGTGTAGCGATGGATCGCGGGCAGGGTCGCCGCCGTGCGGAGTTCGGCGTTGCGATCGATCTCGGCATCTTGTGACGCCGACAGTGCGAGTGCTTTGCGGCAGGCCGTCCGGTCCTGGGCGAGTTCGACCAGTTCATCGACCAGCGTGGCGCGCAGCGGTGTCAATTCGGGACAGCTGAGCGATTCCAGCCGCAGCGGTGGTCCGTCGCCCCCGGCTCGCTTGGTCTCCGAGGGCGGCAGTAGGACGATCACGCCGCAGAGGTTATCTGGGCGACGCCTGGGATCAGGCCGGCGGCATGCCGGGTGGCGGGGGTACGCCTGGCGCGGGAGGCGGCGGCGGGGGCATTCCCGGAGGCGGGGGCGGTGGTGGCGGCGCCATCCCCGGAGGCGGGGGCGGCGGTGGCGCGAACGGGTCGGCAGGCGGCGGGGGTGCCAATCCCGGCATCCCCGGGGCCGGCGGATGTTCCGCGCCCATCAGCACCACCGGGGCCGCCGGCGCGCCGGGAGGCACGGGCTGTTCCGGCGGCATCGGCAGGAACATGTGCCGGGTGAACTGCTTCTGGTAAGCGCCGCCACCGCCGATCTTCACTCCGCCACCCTCACCGGAGGACACCGGCGTGCCATCGGGCAGTGTCACCGCGGCGTGGCCACTGTTCCAGCCGACCACCAATGCGCCGGGTTGACTGCCGTGCTGGAAACCGCGTGCGAGCAGTGCGTTTTCAATGTTTCCGGTGTGGAACCGGTTGCCGTACACGGGCCTTCCTGTTGCGGCGTTGGTCACCCAGGAAACCAGACCTGAACAGTCAGTTCCCGCAGGGGAATCCCCGCCGGAGACGTACGGAGTGCCCGAAACCGAGTTGACAAGCGTCAACAGCGTTGCGATAGCAAACATGCGGCCGGACGCTAACAGAGGGTTTTATCGGGCCGCAAAATCTGTGACCGTATTCACGCGAAATGCTGTGACCTCGTTCACACTACGAATTTAGTACGGGACAGTTCACTGAATTCGCTTGCACTGGGAACAAATACGCCTGCCGATAGCCGAATAGATCTGGACTTCTGTTGCCTAAGGCTCATATTCGCCGGTGCAGCCGCTATTTGACCAACGGTGGTCGTTGAAATACCTTGCTATACAAGCTTTTTCAACGATGCGAAAGCAAGAGCGGAACCGACTGCTCGGCATTAGTCAGCGACCCATGATGGCCGATCAGCGAGGATTCCAGCGGTTCGACCTGGCGTCGCACCACTGCTGCCGAACCACGCGCCGCAGCGACCACGTCACCGATGCGGCGCCGCGCGTCGTCGCTGACCGGCTCGCCGAACCACCCGGCCTCGATCGCCTCTTCGCGGGTCACCACCCACGCCCGTCCCTTGAGGGTCTCGCGCCAGGTGGACAAGACAATTTCGACGGCGCCGCGCGCGACATATATGTGACGGGCCCGCGGTTCGCCGCCGACGTCCTCAACGCCGTCGAGAAGCACCGGGGTGGCGTCCACATCCACGATGTCGGCCGCGTCCACCGACACCATTCCGTGATCAGCCACCACCGCAAGGAGGCCGCCTGGTGGCAGCGCGTCGACCACCGACTCGACCAGCCGATCCACGTGGCGCAACTGCATCCGCCACGGCGCCGATCCCGGTCCGTACAGATGACCGAGCAGATCGAGCTCGCTGTGGTAGCCGTAGCAGACGCCACCGTCGGCGATCACCTCCTGCACACGCGCGGCCAGATCTCCCAGCGCCTGCACACCGACATAACGACCGCCGCGCAAGACCGCTCGGGTCAAGCCGGAATTCGTGAACTCGGCACCGGAGATGACGCTCACCTCGACGCCGGCCGACGCCGCCCGCTCAAACGTCGTCGGCATGGGTTGCACCTCTTCGGGCGCAACGGCCTCGCGAAGGTCGTCGCCCCATGGATGTGGGCGCCACCGCAGTGGATTGATCAGGCCCACGTCGGGCAGGCGGAAGGAGTAGCCGACGAGCCCGTGTACCCCGGAGCGGCAACCGGTGCCGAGGGCCGCGAGCCCGGCCACGGTGGTGGACGGAAAGCCGACCTGCAGCGTCGGGCCGCGCAGCGCGGCCAACGTTGGCGCATCGGCCGCGTACGTGTCGAGCAGTTCGGCACCGAGTCCGTCAATCAACATCACGCAGGCGCCGGCGATGTCTGTCGGCAGCGGGATTCGGCCGTCAAACCCGGGCACACCCTTCGCTGCGAGCACCGAGGGCACGACATCGGCCAAGTGCGCTGAGTCCAAGTCAGGCCGCGGTAGATCCACGGTTCGAGCCTGCCACACCCTGCGCCAAAGGCATCTTTACTCATCCTTGACCGTGTATTGAATCAACCCACCGACGATTGCCGACGTGACTACTCTTCAACAGGTGGAGCTGGGGGTTCTGGGTCCTCTCCAGGTCCGGCAGTATGGTCTGCCGGTCACCATCCCGGGCGCGAAACCCCGCGCTCTCCTCACGATGCTCGGATTACACGGCGCCTCCGTCGTGTCCGCAGACGTTCTCCTCGACCTGCTGTGGGGCGACGAACCGCCGCGTACCGCCGGGAAGGCTCTCCAGACCCACATCTCTGCACTTCGGCGTGCCCTCGGTGATGGCTTCATCGTGACGGAAGGCACCGGATGGACGCTGCGCACAACGGAGATCGATGCCACCCGGTACAAGCTGGCCATCAGCAAGGGCCGTGACGCCGTCGCCGCCGGGGACACCAGCCACGCGGTGGCGTGCTTCGACGAGGCGTTGACGCTGTGGCGCGGTGTCCCCGAACTGCCCGACGGAACCCGCGGAGTATCCGAGAAGACCCGCTGGTTCGAGGGCCACGCCGCGTTGGTGGAGGACCGAGCCGACGCGGTGCTCGCGACGGGGCGGGCGGCCGAGATCATCGGCGAGCTCGAGGCCGCCGTTGCCGAAGGACCGTTACGCGAAAGGCGCTGGGGTCAGCTGATGTTGGCCCTTTACCGGGCGGGCAGACAGGGTGAAGCACTCGGCGCTTTTCAGCGCGCTCGATCACTGCTGGCCGACGAGCTCGGCGTCGATCCAGGGCCAGACCTCCGCCGACTGGAAACCGCGATCGTCGCGCAGGACAGTGCGCTGGAAGTGCCTGTTTCACCCCAGCTTTCGGTGGTGACACGTGCGGTGACGTTCCTGCTCACCGATATCGAGGGGTCGACGGCGGCGTGGGAGGCAGATGCGGAGGCGATGGCGGTCGCGCTGGCCAGGCACGACGAGATCGTCGAACAGATCGTCACCTTGCGTGGTGGACGGCTGGTCAAGACCCGGGGCGAGGGCGACGCGACGTTCTCGGTCTTCGACCGGCCGTCGACGGCCGCCATGGCTGCCATCGATCTGCAGGAAGCGATCCGCCACGAGCCTTGGGATCTTGCACAGCCCATGCGTATTCGCGTGGCGCTGCACACCGGTGAAGTCGAGCTCCGCGACGGCGACTACTTCGGTCGGGCGGTCAACCGCGCTGCCCGGCTGCGGTCACTGGCGGCCGGCGGCCAGATTCTGTGTTCCGGAGCCACGGCCGAACTGGTCATCGATTCACTCCCAGACGATGTCGTGCTGGCCGATCTGGGCACGCGCCAGTTACGCAACCTGGCGCGACCGGAGCATGTGTTCGAACTGCGTCTGCTGTCTGCTGACGAATCTCCCGATGCACCAACGGAAGAGCCCTTTGAGCGGCCCGTTCTGCCAGCTGTGCTGGCCGTCCCCGGACCGTTCGTCGGGCGTGGTGACGAACTCGGGCGGCTTCTGGCCGCATGGCAGACAGCGCTGGCCGTGGGCACACGCGCGGTTCTCATCGCCGGCGAACCCGGGGTGGGCAAGACCCGACTGGCAGGGGAGTGGTCTCGCCAGGCTTATGAACAGGGCGCCGTCGTGCTCTACGGCCGGTGCGACGAGGATCTCGGCGCGCATTACCAACCGTTCGCCGAAGCACTTCGGGCGCTGGTACCCCACGTCGGTGCCAGCCGGTTGCGAGGGTTACGAGGTGTGGAGTCGTTGCTTCCGCTGGTGCCACGACTCACCGATGTGCTGCCCGATCTGTGCGCGCCGCACCATGGCGATCCCGACACGGAACGCTATGCGCTCTTCGACGCCGTGGTCGCGCTGTTGGAGATCGCCTCCGCGGATGCGCCCGTCATTCTGGTTCTCGACGATCTGCACTGGGCGGCCAAACCGACCCTGCTGCTGATGCGGCATCTTCTCCGCTTCGGAGAGCGCGCGCGGGTCCAGATCGTCGGCACGTACCGCAGCACCGACCTCGACCGCTCCCATCCTCTTGCGGCGATGCTCGCCGACCTTCACCGTGACGGCTTCGCCGACCGCATTGCGCTCGGCGGCCTCGACGAAGAGGAGGTGAGCGCTTATGTCGTGAAGGCGGGTTACGACGACGAGGAGCTTGCTCAGGCCCTGGCGGCCGTCACCAGCGGAAACCCGTTCTTCCTCATCGAGGCGTTGCAGCACGTCGACGAAAGCGGCGGCCATTGGGATCCGAACACCCTTCCCCAGGGCGTTCGAGAAGCCGTGAGCCGCAGGCTTTCCCGACTGCCAGCGGAGACCAACAAGGCGCTGGCTGCAGCTGCGGTCGTGGGCAGCAGGTTCGCGCTTGATCTGGTCGAGCGGGTGATGGACCAGGATCTCGTCGATGCGTTCGACGAGGCGGGTAAAGCAGGCATCGTCATCGAAGAACAGGGCGGCCGCTATCGGTTCAACCACGCCCTCGTGCGGCAGTCCTTGCTTGCCGAGCTGCCATCGGTGCGGCGCATGCGGCTACATCAGCACATCGCCGCGACACTGGAAGCCGAGTCCGGCGCCGACGAGGAACTCCTCGCCGAACTCGCTCACCACTACTTCGAGTGTGCGTGGGCGGGCAACGCCGCCAAAGCCGTTCATTACTGCCGACGGGCAGCGGACCAGGCGATGACACGGCTGGCCTACGAAGGTGCGGCCGACCACTACGACAGAGCACTACACGCGCTCGATGAGCTCGACGACGAGCTGCCCGACCGCGACGAACTGCAAGCCGAACTGCTGATCGCACGCTGTGAGGCGCTGCTCGCCGCCGGTGACGTGGTGTCCGCGAAGGGAGCGGTCTCGCAATTGCAGGACGCTGCGGGCGATTCCGACCGTTTGGCAGCCTGGGGGACAAGCTTCGACGGTCAGCTTTCGATGCTGACCGATCCGGAACGGTTGGACGACATCGAATCCGCGGTGGCCGCGGCCGCTGCGACGCTGGCCGGACTCGACGACGCCGCGGGAGTCGCCAACGCTCACACCGTGCGGGCCGGATGTCTCGCCCGCCTCGGGCGCATCGCCGATTGCGAAACGGCGTTGGACCAGGCGCTGACCGCGGCGCGCCGGGCACAGGAACATCGGCGGGTGAACACCGTGTTGGCGGGGGCACCGCTTGCGGCGCTGTGGGGCCCCAACCCCGTGCCGCGCGCGGGCGGGCGGTGTCTCGATGTCGTGCGGCTGCTGCGCATCACGACGGGGTCGCCGGTCGTGGAGGCGACATCGACCAGATGCCAGGGCGTACTCGACGCGTTTCGCGGACGCGCCGCGGCGGGCCGACAGCTGATCGACTCCGCCAGGCGCACGCTCACCGACCTCGGCATGCGGCACGCATTATTGGAGGTCGACCAGTTCGCGGGCATCGTGGAGCTGATCGCCGACGATCCCGCGGCCGCCGAGCCGCATCTACGCCGGGCCTATGACGGCTTCCGCCGAATGCGCCTCGAGGCCGACACCGCGGAGAGCGCAGCGCTGTTGGCAAGGGCATGTCTCGCACTCGGCCGAGACGGCGACGCCGATGAACTGTGCGCGGAGAGTGAACGTCTGGCCGGGCACGCGTTGAAGGCGTCGATCGCGTGGCGCACGGTTCGGGCACAGCTGCTGGCCCGCAACGGTGCGCACGACGAGGCCCGCAGGGTGGCCGAGGAGGCTGTGGCGGCGGCCGAGCGCACCGACGCTCTCGTCGATCACGGCGATGCGTGCCTCGCGCTGGCGACGGTGTTGAGCGCCGCCGGCGACACGGTGGAGGCGCGAGCCGCCGCCGAGCGGGCGGTTCGCCTGTATGAGCTCAAAGGTGCTGTGGCTCTTGCCGATAAGACGCGCAGCATCCTTGGCGAGCGTGAGCTTCCGGTCGCAGAATCAACACCAGGAGCGCCACCGGACGAGCTGGACAATGCCTGCGTGCGGGCGCTCCGCCGCCTCGATACCGCCTTCGATCGCGAAGCGTGGGATGAGCTCGAGGATCAGGTAGCGACGTGGGTGACCGTCGAAAGTCGGCGAAAGGTAGTCGGCGTTACCCACGAAGAGCTTCCATCCGATGAATGGGTGCGCGGCGCGAGGAGTTATCCCGCGATCGGCGCGGTGCGGCACAGTCACGTCGTCCTCGCCGTGCGAGGGGATCGCCTGGCCCTCACCCGATTGGAAATCGGAACGGCGGACCTCAGCCCCGGCGCGCCCCGAGACGAGCTGCTTCAACTGTACGGCCTCGATGACAACGGCCAAATTGCGCTGCAGGTGTGGTTTGACACCGGCGACATGGACGCCGCGATCGCCGAACTCGAGGCCACCCACGCCCGGTTCGAGGAGCAGCAGCATCCGCGACCCGAGAACTCCACAAGCCGAGCTGACGACCGATTGATCGAGCAATTCTCCCAGGACACCCGTGTCGATGACCGACGGCGAGGTCTGCGCCGTGAAAGTGCCGATCGCGCGAGCGCAGTCGCGAACACCCGCCGGCCCCGAATCGAGAACGCGGCAAGCCGAGCACATGACCGTTTCAATACCGCCTATACCGGCGGCGATTGGGATGCGCTGGCCGAAATCATGGCTGATGGTTTCCTCGCCGACGACCGTCGCCGGTTGGTCGGGGGTGGGGTTCTGCAGGGCCTAGACAGCGTCATCGCCCAGGCGCAGATCACCGCAGATCTGGGGATCACGAACTCGACGACGGCCGTGGTCGCCACCCGCGGCGAGCGTCTTGCGCTGATGCGTGCTCGCTATTGGGGGGACGACCTGCGGCCCGACGCGTTCGAGGCCGAAGTCCTCCACATGCTTGAGATCGACACGCAACATCGGATCACGAATTTCCTCGCCTTCGATTCCAACGACCTGGAGACCGCCATTGCCGAACTCGATGTCCGGTACGCGTGTGGGGAAGCCTCGAGGCACAACCGGACGTGGTCGGTGATAGCCAAGGCTTACGCCGGGTTCAACCGGCGCGATCTCATCGCCACGGCGCCGAGATGGGAAAGCGTTGACCACCGACGCGGAGCAGCTTTTGCTCCTGGCGACATGATTGCCTACGTCGAAGCCGCATGGGCTGACTCGCCTGACACCAAGATCTACGTCGCGGCAGTTCATCGGCTAAGCGACGTTGGAGCGGTCGTCACCCATGTCGCCCAAGGACTTTCGCGAGAGGGGTTCAACGCCGAGTGGCAAGACGTTCACCTTCTGACAGTGGAGGGCGAAACGCTCAGCCGCTGTGAGCTGTTCGACGATGCGGACCTCGATGCCGCGCTTACGAAGTTCTACGAACTCACGTCGGCCGCACCGCGACTGGAGAATGCCGCGACCCGGACATGGCAGAAGGTAATCGACGCCTTCAACCGCCGTGATCTATCTGAATTGCTCACCTTGACCACCGCGGACGGCAAGTTGATCGACCGGCGGAAGGGCTTGAGCGCCGTTCACGAAGGCGCCGAACGCGCCAGCGCCGCACGTGCCTTGTTCGTAGTACCCGAGAGCTGGCGGACGGAAGTGGAACCTGTTGCACTCAGAGGTTCGCGCCTTGCGCTGATCCATCAGACCTACCGCGACACCGCAGTTCCGGACCAGCCGATAGCTGTAGACATCTTGACCATTGCCGAAGTCGACGACGCGCTCATCGGCGACGTCGTGAACTTCGACCCCGACGACCTCGATGCCGCCTACGAGGAACTCGACGCGCGCTATCTCGCTGGAGAAGCGGCTACCCACGCGCACACCTGGTCTGCGATCGTGACCGCCAACGCAACATTCAATCGCCGTGAGACGCCTCCGACAACACCGGACTGGGTCAACGTCGACCACCGTCGGGGTGGGACGGCTTTCGCGCCCGGTGATCAAACGGCATACATGCGTGCTACCTGGGGCGTCGCACCTCACATCAGCAACCGCATCGTTGCCGTGCATCGGTTGAACAACCTTGGAGCGGCGTTCACTCAGGTTGTCCAGGGAACATCGCGCGAAGGCTTCAGCGCCGAATGGCGTGACGTCGTCGTAATGAACGTCGACGACGATCAGATCAGCCTTTGCGAAGTGTTCGACGAAAACGACCTCGGCGCCGCCCTCACGAGGTTCGACGAACTCAGTCGTCCGGCACTGCGACTGGAGAATGGCGCCACCCGGGCGCGAGAGTCTGTTACCGAGGCATATAACCGCCGCGATGTGCAGAGCTTGCTCGCGGGAGCGGACAGCCACTATGAAGACCGTCGAAAAGGATTGCGTGATGAGGGAAGACCGGACCGCAGCTATGTGCATGCGCTGTTATCGGAAACGCCTGCGAGCTGGCGAATGCAAATGGAACCCGTCGCCATCCGGGGAGACCGCCTCGCACTGACCCGCGAAATCTTCCGCGACACCGGTGAGGCCCACCAACCGATCGCGATCGAGCTGATGACCCTCGCGGAACTCGATCACGACAACTTGTTCTCGCGTACCGTATTTTTCGACTCGGATGACATCAACGGTGCATTCGGTGAACTCACCGCCCGCTGGATCGCCTCCGGAGACGTCGCGCAACCCGAGATCATCGAGGCGGCGCACGAACTGTTCGCAGTTGCAAACCGGCATGACTGGGACGCGCTCGCCCTACTTGAAGCCGATGCCGCGCATGTCAACCATCGACAGCTGTCCTTCGGAGACGACACGATCGTTGACCACTGGTCTTCGCTGCGCATGATGGCGTCGCTTATTCCAGACTTGCGGGTGGAGCTCGCCGAGGTTCTCACCCATTCGGCGATCGGCCTCGTGACGAAGATCGCGGTAAGGGGCACCACACCTGAAGGCTCCGCAATCGAGCTTCCGGCCATCACCCTGCTGCTCTTCGACGGGCCTCGCGTCACACGCATGGAAACGTTCGACGTCGACCAGCAAGACGTTGCCCTGGCCCGGTTCACCGAACTAAACGAGCCGAACTGAGACAACCCATTGACATGCAGCCATACAGCTGCATAACGTGAACACGCAGCCCGACGGCTGCGCGAATGCATATGACCGCGATCGACGAGGTATTCAAGGCGCTGGCTGACCCCAGCCGACGCATCCTGCTGGACAGCCTCAACGCACGAAACGGGCAGAGCCTGCGGGATCTGTGTGCGGGCCTGTCAATGGCACGGCAGTCCGTCAGCAAGCACCTGACGGTGCTCGAGGACGCCAACCTGATCACCACCGTGTGGCGGGGTCGCGAGAAGCTGCACTACCTCAACGCCGAACCGATCAACGCCATCGCCGACCGCTGGATCAACCAATACGACCGTGCCCGGGTCCAGACCCTCGCCGACCTCAAGACAGCATTGGAGACCCAACCCATGGACAGCGCCGAATTCGTCTACACGACCTACATCCGAACCACCCCAGAGCGGCTGTGGCAGGCGATCACCGACCCGGCATTCTCGCACCGGTATATGGGCCATGCCTTGGTGTCGGATTTCGAGAAGGGCTCGACCTACGTATGGGCGGATCGCGATCTGGAGATCGAGCACCCCGATCAGCTCATCCTCGAATCCGAGCCATACCGACGGCTCGCATTCACCTTTCACACGTTCGTACCGGAACTGACGACGTTGGGCCTGGATGAAGACGTCATCGCCAAGGCCGCCAAGGAGCAGCGCTCCAAGGTGACGTTCGAGATCGAGCCTGCTGATGACGACCAGGTGAAGCTGACCGTCATTCACGACAACTTCCCGCCGGAAAGCACTGTCCGCGAGCTCATTTCCGGTGGCTGGCCGTGGAAGCTGTCCAACCTCAAGACGGCACTCGAAGTGTCATAGCACCGAAAGAAGAAGGGAGGAGGTGGAAATGAAGGCACCACCGATCGTGTCCGCGCAGGAGTGGGAGAGCGCCCTGCAGGAGATGCTCGTCCAGGAGAAAGAAGTGCAGCGGGCCCGGGATGCGCTCGCCGCGAGGCGACGCAGGATGCCGTGGGTGGCCGTGGACAAGCAGTACCTGTTCGACGGGCCCGACGGCACGGTGAGCCTCGTCGACTTGTTCGATGGTCGCCGCCAGCTGATCGTCTATCGCGCGTTCATCGAGCCTGGCACCGGCGACTGGCCCGAACACGGCTGCGTGGGTTGTTCTTTGATGCCGACCATGTGCCCAATCTCACGCACCTCAACGCGCGTGACACCACGTTCGTGTACGTTTCTCGCGCATCGCAGTCCGAGCTCGAGCGGATGAAGTCCAAGATGGGCTGGCGGCACCCGTGGTTCACGATCACCGACGACTTCGACAAGGATCTCGGGTGCGACGAGTACCACGCCACCAACGCGTTCATTCGTGACGACAGCGACCGTGTGTTCCGCACCTACTCCATCTCCGGCAGGGGCGACGAGGTGTTCGTGAACACGTGGAATCTTCTCGACATGACCGCGCTTGGTCGACAGGAGAACTGGGAGGATTCTCCCGAGGGCTATCCGCAGACTCCGCCCTACGACTGGTGGATCTGGCACGACACCGGAACCGGCGAGTCCTAGGCCGGCAGGCTGGCCAACGCCTCCTGGATGCACTGCGTCCAGCGCGCCGAATCGACCACCTCGATCGCGGTCGGACCACCGAACGCGCTGGAGATCACGAGATCCGGTTCGACTCCGGCCAGCAGCTCGAGGCTGGCCCTAAGGGCGTCGGTCTCACCGCGCTCGGGCACCACGAACGTCGACCATGTGCCCGCTTCGGTGGGGAACATGGTGTCGCCGGTGAACAGGTACCTTTCGCCGCCGACCCCGGTGACCAGATAGCAGGTGCTGCCCGGCGAATGTCCCGGCGTGGGAAGGACTTCCACACCGTTGGCGTCGACGTGCCGCTCATCACCCAGCGTCACGTCGACGTGCCCGTGCTCGGAGATCACCTCCACCTCCGCGGCGGGCGCATGCAATCGACGGCCGAACCGCTCGGCGATCCGCGCCAGGTTGGGCCCGGCCTCGTCCTGATGCGACAGGTATTGCGCGCTCACGCCCCCGAGCGCGTCGATCGCATCGAAGTCGGCGTCGCTGGCGGGGTTGTAGAACAGCACGTTGCCCGTCGACCGCCGCCACAGGTAGGCGTGCGTGGTCAGCCCGGGAAACGGCGAATCCATCCGGGTTTCGAAAAGGTCGTCGCGGATCTGGGTCAAGGTGTGCGTTGAAGTAACCATGACCCCACCCTGCATCCTCAACCATTGTTGAGGTCAAGGACCAGATTACGAAGCGACGGCGGCGATTCGGGCCGCCACATCGTCGGCGACGGCCAGCGCCTGTGGATCCTCGGCGGGCACATAGCGGTCGGCAACGGGGTCGTGTGCCGCGCCGGCGATCGCCGCGTGGTCGGTGTCGAGTTCCACCAGCTCGACGGGCCAGTCGTTGGCCCGCAGCGTCGCGGCGAAGTCTCGGCTGACGGTCACCGGAACGACGTGGTCCCCGACACCGTGCAACAACGTGACAGGGGAGCGCGCAAGGCCCGTGAGGTCGGTGGGCAGCGGCTCGCCCGACACCGGGTCGGCGACGACGAACGCACCGGCCAGACAAACGGTGTGCGCGAACCGGACACCGAGCTCACCGGCGTGCAGCGTGGCGCCCGCTGCCGCCAGCCCACCCAGCGACCACCCGACGAGCAGCATCGCGTCGGGATCGGCACTGCGGGACCGCGCAAAATCAAGCGAGCCCAGCAGATCGGCATGACCGCGGTCGTGGGCCTGTGAATTCCAGTCGGGTACCAGCACCGAGAAGCCGTGGGCCGCCACCCGTTCGGCGAGCGGTCCCATGGTGGCACGGGCGTCGGTCTGGGCACCGTGCCACATGAGAACGGTGCGTTGGGGATTCTCCTCCCACAGATCGACGAGCCGACCGGGAGCGTATTCGACAGCCTTCATGGGCACAGACATTCCCCGCCGACGCCGATCACTAACGGACGACGGCGCGACGCGCCAGTGCGTCGCACGTACTTGCCAGCAGATACTTCGCCATCGCGGCCTCCGCGCTGCGACCGGGCCTGGGGGAGCGTCCCCGGCCGATGCGGTGGATCTGCTCGGTGTACCAGAT
Organism: Mycolicibacterium holsaticum DSM 44478 = JCM 12374; assembly: GCF_019645835.1. Lineage (NCBI taxonomy): Bacteria > Bacillati > Actinomycetota > Actinomycetes > Mycobacteriales > Mycobacteriaceae > Mycobacterium > Mycolicibacterium holsaticum. The sequence continues at coordinate 2,536,934 of NZ_CP080998.1, read as the reverse complement.
GGTTTCGCCCGCCCCGGCCAGCCTCGGGATGCGAACACGTCGCGGTGACGCCGTGCTGACCGCACCTTCGCCGGCCAGCAAGCGCTGCGCGAGGTCTGGTTCGAGGACCAGGGGTCGGCCCAGGCCGCACACGTCGATGGCACCCGAGCGCACGGCTGTCTCCATCGCCGCGGCGCTGCGCAGGCCGCCGGTCAGCATCAGCGGCATGCGGGCACGCGCACGGACACGCTCTGCGTAGTCGAGAAAGTACGCTTCCCGCGTTCGGGTCGACTCGGGCGCACCGGTCATCATCGCGGTCGCCTCAAACGTGCCGCCCGATATCTCCAGCAGGTCCACGCCCACATCACCGAGGCTGTCGACGACTGCCATCGACTCGCCCTCGTCGAAACCGCCGCGCTGGAAATCCGAACTGTTCAGCTTGACCGCCACCGCGACCCCGGCGCCGACCGCACCGCGAACCGCTTCGACGACGGCCAGCAGGAAGCGTCGTCGCCGCGCGGGGTCACCACCCCACGCGTCGTCTCGCCGGTTGGTCAGCGGCGACAGGAACTGCGAGATGAGGTACCCGTGGGCGGCATGGATCTGCACCCCGTCAAAACCGGCCTTCACCGCGATCTGCGCGCTGCGGGCGAACCGGCCTATCAGCGCATCGATCTCAGAAGCGGTCAGTGGCCGCGGCCGCGCGAACCCGCCTCGCAGGCTTGTCATTTCCTGTGCGGACGGCGCAACCGGGCGGGTGGACAACGTGCGTGGTATCTGGCGACCGGCGTGGTTGAGCTGCATCCAGCAGTGCGCGCCGCCGGACCGGGCGGCGACCGCCCAGGCACTCAGCACCTCGATGTCGCGGTCATCCTCCACGACCACCTGGCGTGGCTCGGAGACGGCGCCGCGGTCGACGATCACGTTGCCGGTGATCACCAGGCCGCATCCACTGCGTGCCCATTTTTCATACAGCCGCAGGTGCGCACGTGTGGGACTGCCTGACAGCGTCGCGAGTTGCTCGCTCATCGCCGCCTTCGCCACACGGTTCGGCAACACTGCGCCGCAGGGTAATTCGAGCGGCTTTGCGAGCATCATGGCTATTGTCGGTACCTTTCGGAGAACCGCCGAAGTATAGTCGGTGGATGTCGGACATCCCATTGCCGCGCAGCTTCTTTCAGTGCCTCTGCCGATTCCGGCGCGAAGTAGCCGTGGTTTTTGTAGACGTTGATGCGGGTGAAGATCCCGTCGATGTCCAGTTCGGGATGGAACTGCGTGGCGTAGACGTTCTGGCCGACGCGGAAGGCCTGAACCGGACAGTCGGGGGAGGACGCCAGGCACACGACGCCCGGCGGGAGCTCGCTGACACCTTCTTTGTGGCCACCGTAGGCGTCGAAAGCGTCCGGCACATCGGCGAACAGCGGATCGTCGCGACCGGCCGCGGTGACGGTGATCCGCATTCCGCCGACCGGTTCGGGGTATGTCCGGTCGATGGTTGCGCCGATGACGGTGCCGAGGGTGCCCACGCCGTAACAACATCCGAGGAAGGGAAAGTCCTGTTCGACCAGGCGCTCGATCAGCGTCAGCAACTCCGCCTCGGCGCGTTGTTGCACGGCGGATTTCGTGTCTGCGGGATCGCTGATGGTGTAGGGCCCACCGCCCAGGATGACGCCGGACCAGTCGGCGAGGTCGATGTGCCCCAACGGTTGGTGGGTCAACCGGATCCGCTGCAGACCGGCGGGGTCCAGGCCGGCGAAACGCAGCACCGCCAGGTACTCGTCGTCGGCCGCCTCGTCTTCGCCGCGGATCGACAGCAGCAGGAACGGACGGTGCCCGGAATGCACGGCACCCCGCGAGCCGGATGAGCTCGCGGGGTGTCGCACCTATCTATTGTCGGTCACGCACCGGTGTTACTGGTGCAGGTCGAACCGATCGTTGTTCATCACCTTGACCCAGGCAGCCACGAAGTCGTCCACGAACTTCTGCTTGCTGTCTTCCTGTGCGTAGACCTCGGCCAGCGCCCGCAACTGCGAGTGCGAACCGAACACCAGGTCGTTGGCGGTGGCCGTCCACTTGACGTCGCCCGACGCACGATCGCGACCCTCGTAGACGTTCTCCTCGTGTCCGCCCTTCCACTCCGTGCCCATGTCGAGCAGGTTGACGAAGAAGTCGTTCGTCAGCACGCCGGGACGGTCGGTGAGCACGCCGTGCTTGCTGCCACCGTAGTTGGCGCCCAGCGCACGCAGGCCCCCGATGAGCACCGTCATCTCCGGAGCGGTCAGGTTGAGCATGTACGCCCGATCCACGAGAAGACGTTCGATCTGGGTCTTCTCGTTGGGCCGGATGTAGTTGCGGAACCCGTCGGCGCGCGGCTCGATGACGGCGAACGACTCGACGTCGGTCTGCTCCTGCGTGGCGTCGGCGCGTCCCGGCGCGAACGGCACCGTGACGTCGAATCCGGCGTCCTTGGCGGCCTTTTCGACAGCGGCCGAACCGGCAAGCACGATCAGGTCGGCCAGCGAGATCTGCTTGCCGCCGGATGCGGAGCCGTTGAAGTCCTGCTGGATCTTCTCGAGCACCGGCAGTACCTTGGCCAGCTCGGCGGGCTCGTTGACGTCCCAGTTCTTCTGCGGCTCAAGGCGGATCCGGGCACCGTTGGCGCCACCCCGCTTGTCGGTGCCGCGGAAGCTGGCCGCCGACGCCCACGCCGTCTTGATCAACTGGGTGCTCGACAGGCCGGAGTCGAGAACCTTGGCCTTCAACGCAGCGATGTCGGCGTCGTCGACCAGCTGGTGGTCGACGGCGGGCACCGGGTCCTGCCAGACGTAGGTCTCGCTGGGAACCCACGGACCCACGTAACGCGACACCGGACCCATATCGCGGTGCAGCAGCTTGAACCATGCCTTGGCGAACGCGTCGGCGAGTTCTTCGGGATGATTCAGCCAGCGCCGGGTGATGTCGGCGTAGATCGGGCTGAGCCGCATCGACAGGTCGGTCACCAACATGTACGGCTTGCGCTTCTTGGTGGGGTCGTGCGGTTCCGGGATCACGTCCCCGGCATCCTTGGCGACGTACTGCCAGGCTCCGGCCGGGCTCTTGGTCAGCTCCCACTCATAGCCGTACAGGGTCTCCAGGAAGCTGTTGTCCCACTTGGTCGGCGTCGGCGTCCAGACCACCTCGAGACCGCTGACCACCGCGTCGGCGCCCTTGCCCGAGCCGTAGGAGCTCTTCCAGCCCAGCCCCTGCTGTTCGATGGGCGCGGCCTCCGGTTCGGGACCGACCAGGCTGGCGTCCCCGGCGCCGTGGGTCTTGCCGAAGGTGTGGCCGCCGACGATCAGCGCGGCGGTCTCCTCGTCGTTCATCGCCATGCGGCCGAACGTCTCGCGGATGTCGATCGCGGCCTTGATCGGGTCGGGCTCGCCCTCCGGGCCCTCGGGGTTGACGTAGATCAGACCCATGGTCGTCGCGCCGAACGGCTCGGCCAGGTCACGCTCACCGGAGTAGCGCTTGTCGGTGCCCAGCCAGGTGTCCTCGAAGCCCCACAGGGTCTCCTCTGGCTCCCAGATGTCCTCGCGGCCGAACGCGAAGCCGGCGGTCTTGAAGCCCATCGACTCCAGCGCGACGTTGCCCGCCAACACCAGCAGGTCGGCCCAGGACAGCTTGCGGCCATACTTCTGCTTGATCGGCCACAACAACCGGCGGGCCTTGTCCAGACCGTTGTTGTCGGGCCAGCTGTTGATCGGGGCAAAGCGCTGGGCGCCCTGGCCACCGCCGCCGCGGCCGTCGTGGATGCGGTAGGTGCCCGCGGAGTGCCAGCTCATGCGGATGAACAGGCCACCGTAGTTGCCGTAGTCGGCGGGCCACCAGTCCTGCGAGTTGGTCATCAGCTCGGTGAGGTCGCGCTTGAGCGCGTCGAAGTCGAGCTTCTTGACTTCCTCGCGGTAGTTGAAGTCGGCGCCCAACGGGTTGGCCTTCACGTCCTGGGCGTGCAGCACCGAGACGTCGACCTGGTTGGGCCACCAGTCCTGGTTCCGGAGCGGAGCGTGACTCTTGGGCGTCGGTGAGGGAATGACCGGGTTTTCACTCTCGCTGGTGCTCTGAGTTTTTTCCGCTGAATGGGGAGGGCGAGCGTCGGATGTCACAACATTCCTTCCGGTGGGTTTATCGGGCTGTGATCACGGTTGTGATCGCGAAACATGTGAAATCGAGCAGTCAGGGCACAGCCCCCAATAGATGACCTCCGCTTCGTCGAGCACGAAGCCGTCGAGCGTGCCGTCGTCGGACGGGGTGAGACACGGTGCGTCCCCGACGGCACAGTCGACATCGGCGATGACGCCGCACGACCGGCAGACGATGTGATGGTGGTTGTCGCCGACCCGTGATTCGTACCGCGCGACCGAACCGGACGGCTGAATCTTGCGCACCAGACCGGCCGTCGTCAGCGCGGCCAGCACGTCGTACACGGCCTGCCGGGAGACATCGGGCAGCACCGCGCGGACGGCGCCGAAGATCGTCTCGGTATCCGCGTGTGGACGTGCATACACCGCCTCGAGCACCGCCAACCGCGGACGGGTTACGCGCAGGTCAGCCCTTCGCAGCTGATCGGCGTAATCCGGCGTAGAAGGCACAAGCCCAATATGCCGCCGTTTCTGGAATGAGTCAAGAGATCATCCCAACGTGTTGGCCCGACGGTGAGATCACGCCATGCCGCCCGCGCTGGTTGCTGCGGTCGCCAATACCCCCGGTTACCAATCGTTTTCAGCTTCACCGCGTCCGGCGCGCCGGGTTTCCGTCCCGCGATAACGGGGTCGGCGCTGGTAATCTGCAAAGCTGCCGTCCGGTGCCGGCGCGGAGGCCAGCCACCCGCACCCCGGCATGAACGTGCCCGACCCGACCGCCAACAGTCCCTCGCGAAGAGAGTTTTGTGCGCACGACAGAGATCAGAGCACTGTCTGGTCTGCGCATCGTCGCTGCCGTGTGGGTGGTGCTGTTTCACTTCCGGCCGCTGCTGGAACAGGCGGCGCCGGGTTTCCGCTCGGCGCTGGCGCCGGTGCTCGACTGCGGCGCCCAGGGCGTCGACCTGTTCTTCATCCTCAGCGGCTTCGTGCTGACCTACAACTACCTCGACCGGATGGGAAACACCTGGTCATGGCGGTCGACGCTGCAGTTTTTGTGGCTTCGGCTGGCCCGGGTGTGGCCGGTCTACCTGGTGACGATGCACCTGGCGGCGCTGTGGATGATCTTCACTCTCAACATCGGGCATGTGCCGTCACCGGCCGCGGACCAGCTCACGGCGATGAACTACATCAAGCAGTTCCTGCTGGTCCAGTTGTGGTTCCAGCCCTTCTTCGACGGTTCGAGCTGGGACGGGCCGGCCTGGTCGATCAGCGCCGAGTGGTTGGCGTACCTGATGTTCGGGGGACTGGTGCTGATCGTATTCCGCATCGCCCGGGCGACCAGGGCCCGCGGGCTGATCCTGCTGGCCGTCGCCTCCGCAATGCCGCCAATCCTGCTGCTGATGGCGACCGGCCAGTTCTACACACCGTGGAGCTGGCTGCCGCGGATCGTCATGCAGTTCACCGCGGGCGCGCTGCTGTGCGCGGCGGTCTGCAAGATGCAGCCGTCCGATCGGGCCCGGCGCGGCGCTGGGTACGCGGCCGTGCTGCTGGCCGCCGCGATCGTCGGCATCCTCTACCTCTTGGACGCGTACCCGATGACCAAGATCTACGACTCCAGCGGGTTCGTCGACGTGCTGTTCGTGCCGCTGGTGTTCACGCTGGCCATCGGTGCGGGAACGCTGCCGGGTCTGCTGTCGATCCGGCCGATGGTGTACCTCGGCCATATCTCGTTCAGCCTGTACATGGTGCACGAACTGGTCCACACCACGTGGAACTGGATGGTCGAGCAGTTCGAGCTGCGCTTGCTCGCCGACCTCAACGGCAAGCTGACCCTGCTCACGATCATCGGCGTCGCATTCGCCGGCGCAGCGCTGCTGTATCACTTCGTCGAGGAGCCGGCCCGCCGATGGATGCGCAGCATGATGAAAAGCAGCCGCGAAGCCCGCACCGAGCCGGTCCCGGGCAACCTTGCGCCGATCCACACGCCCCGCGAAGAGCGGGCGAAGACGGTTTCTGTCCGCGCGGTGTGATCAGGGTTCACGCGGTCGCGCAATACGCTGTAGCGGTGAGACGTCTGGTCACCGTCGTAGCCGTGCTCGCGCTGTTGGTCGGCATGGGCTGCCAGCGGCCAACACCGGTCAGCCACAAAGGGATAGTGGCGGTGAACTTCGCGCTGAACCGCGTTGCGGTGATCAGCGACTCCTACACCACCGGCGGCGACCAGGGCGGCCTGGGGGCGAAGGGTTGGACCACCCGCGCCTGGCAGATGCTGGCCCAGCAGGGCATCCCCACCACCGCGGACGTCGGCGCCGAGGGCGGGGCGGGTTACGGCACCCGCGGCAACCACGGCCGCGTGTTCGAGGACCTGACCGCCGCGACGGTAAACCCCGACGACACGCTGGTGCTCTTCTTCGGCTCCCGAAACGATATGAACGTCAACCCCGCCCAGCTGTCGATACTGGTGTATGGCACCTTTCAGTTGGCCCGCCGGATCGCTCCTTCGGCCAAATTGCTGGTGATCGGTCCAGCGTGGCCGACCGCGAACCCGCCCGGTGAAGTGCTGCGCATCCGCGACACCCTCGGATATCAGGCCGGGTTGGCCGGTGCGACGTTCGTCGACCCGATCGCCGCGGCCTGGTTCGTCGGACGGCCCGAGCTCATCGGCGCCGACGGCGTGCACCCCACCGACGCCGGACACGCCTACATGGCCGAGAAGATCGCGCCGCTCATCCGCGCCGCACTGCCCAGGAGGGTATGACCGTGACACTCGGGGCCCGGCTGTACCGGCTGCTCACGCGGCTGATGTCGCTGCGGGTCATCGTCATCGTGGCAGCACTCTCGGTGGTCGTGCTGGTCATCACGCTGGGCGCCTGGGTGTGGTTCGGCGTCACCAACGATCAGTACAGCCAGCTCGACCGGCGACTGGATTCGGTGAGCAGTCTCGGCGACATCGGGGCGATGCTGCGCACCGCCGAACAGGACGACGCCGTCGCCCTGGTACCCAGCGGCGGCCTGGTGCGCACCGCCCGGGTGGACGGTGCGACGGTGTCGGTTCCGCCCGACATCGTGCTGCCACAGTTCGATGTCGGCTACACCAACACCACCATCGACGGCGTCGAGTACCGGGTGCGCACCTTCGCCGCAGGCGATGCGTCCATCGCGGTCGGCGCGCCGCTCGCCGACACCCAGCGCCGCATCGACGAACTGCACCGGCGGGTGCTGCTCATCTGCACCGGCGTGATCGTGGGCACCGTGCTGGTCGGCTCGGTGATGTGGTCGATCATGATCAACCCGTTCCGGCTGCTGGCCCAGCAGGCCCGCGCCATCAACGCGCAGTCGGCGCCCGACGAGGTTCAAGTGCGAGGTGTGCAGGAGGCGGTGGAGATCGCCGAGGCGGTCGAAGGCATGCTCGCGCGCATCGGTGACGAGCAGCAGCGCACCCGAGCCGCGCTGGAGTCGGCCCGTGACTTCGCCGCGGTGGCCTCCCACGAACTGCGCACCCCGTTGACGGCGATGCGCACCAACCTCGAGGTGTTGTCCACCCTCGAGATGCGTCCCGACCAGCGCGAAGAAGTCATCGCCGACGTGATGCGCACACAGACCCGGATCGAGGCGACGCTCACCGCACTGGAGCGGCTCGCGCAGGGCGAGTTGACGACGGCTGACGACTTCGTGCCCTTCGACATCACCGAACTGCTCGACCGCGCCGCCCACGACGCGAGGCGAAACTTCCCGGGCGTCGACGTGTCGCTGCCGTCGTCCACCACGGTGTTGATGGTCGGGCTTCCCGCCGGGCTGCGCCTGGTCATCGACAATGCGATCACGAACGCGATCAAACACGGCGGCGCCACCGAAATCCGGCTCAGCGCCGTCACTTCCGGCGAGGGTGTGGAGATCGCGGTCGACGACAACGGCGCCGGTGTTCCGGAGGAGGAACGCGCGGCGGTGTTCCAGCGGTTCTCGCGGGGGTCGACGGCGGCCAGGTCGGGCTCGGGTCTCGGGCTGGCGCTGGTGGCCCAGCAGGCCGAGATCCACGGCGGCACCGCGACCATGGAGGCCAGCCCGCTCGGCGGTGCGCGGCTGGTGCTGCGGTTACCTGGTCCGCGGTGAGGCCGACGCGCGCTAGCATCCCAGCGTGGCGAAACTCGAGTTGGCGCGTGAACTGGCGCTGAGCCCGCAGGATGCCTGGGCACACGCATCGGATCTGGGGTCGCTGGGCGACTGGCTGGTCATGCACGAGGGCTGGCGGGGGGAGTTGCCCGCCGAATTGTCTGTCGGGACAACGCTGGTCGGTGTGGCGGGCGCCAAGGGGCTGCGCAATCGGGTGACCTGGACGGTGAAGAAGTTCGACCCGCCTGAACTGCTCGAAGTGACCGGCAACGGCGTGGGCGGCACCAGGTACGGCCTGACGATGAAAGTCACGCCGACCAAATCCGGTTGCGCCTTCAAGGTGACCCTCAACCTGGGCGGCGCGCCGTTGTTCGGCCCGATCGGTTCGGCGGCGGCGCGTGCGGTCAAGGGCGATATCGAACGCTCGGTCCGGCGGTTCGAGGAACTCTATGCCGGGTAACACCGTGTTGTGTTACCCAGCATGAATTTGACGGTTCTCGACCCTCGTACCGGCGACACGGTCAGCCGGATTCCCATCACCGACAGCGACGCGTGTGAGGACGCCATCGCCCGGGCCCGCGCGGCGTTTCCCACCTGGTCGTGCACCCCGGCCGCCGAACGCGCCGCCGCGCTGACCGCCGCGGCAGCCGCCGTCCGCGCCGCGGCCGACGAACTGGCCGATCTCAACGAACGCGAGACCGGCAAGCTCGCCGACGACGCGTCGGGCGGTGTCGCGGCAGGCGCTGGAACCCTGGGGCAGTACGCCGAACTCGGCCCGTTACACGGCGGTCGCAGCCTGCAAGGCGGTTGGGGCGCAACCGACTTCATGATCCCCGAACCGCGTGGAGTCGTCGCGGTGCTGACGCCGTGGAACGATCCCGTCGCCGTGGCGGCCGGCCTGCTGGGCGCCGCGCTGGCGACTGGAAACACCGTGGTGCACAAGCCAAGCGAACGTTGTCCACGCACCGGCCGCAGGTTCGCCGAGTTGATCGCCGAACAATTGCCGCCGGGCGTGCTCGAAATCGTCGACGGGGACGGGGAACTCGGCGCGCAGTTGGCCTCCTCTGAGCACGTCGACGTCGTGGCGCATGTGGGCAGCAGCGCCACCGGCCGGACGATTGCGCGTTCCTGCGCCGAGCGCGGCGCCAAGGCCGTGCTGGAGAACGGTGGAAACGATCCGTTGATCGTCGACGCCGGCGTGGACCCGCGATGGGCGGCCAAGCAGGCCGCTACGGGTGCGTTCGCCAACGCCGGCCAGATTTGCGTCTCGGTGGAACGGCTTTATGTGGTCGAGTCCGTCGCTGCCGCGTTCCTCGACGAGTTGGTCGCCGAAGCCCGCGTGTGGGGCGACCGGATCGGCCCGTTAGTGGACAGGGCACAACGCAGCCTCGTGCACGACCACGTCGCCGACGCGGTGGCCAAAGGTGCGCGGGTGTTGATCGGTGGCGCACCGCGCCCAGGCAAGGGCGCGTTCTATCCGCCCACCGTGCTCACCGACTGCACACCGGACATGGCGCTGTTCTGCGAGGAGACGTTCGGCCCCGTCGCGCCGGTCCGGGTGGTCGCGGACTTCGAGGCCGCGCTGGCCGAGGCGGCCGAGGACCGTTACGGCTTGGCGGCCTCGGTCCTGACCGCCGACATGGCCCACGCGCAGCTGGCCTGGCGCGTGCTGCCCGTCGGCACCGTCAAGATCAACGACGTCTTCGGGGGAGCACCTGGCGGCGCGTCCGAACCCCGGCGGGCCAGCGGCAGCGGGTTCGGATTCGGCCCCGAACTGCTCGACGAGCTGACCATGATGAAGGTGGTGCACTGGGCCCCGCCCGGCCCGTAGTAGCAAACGCCGCCGGGCGAGGCCGGATTTGTCGGATGTCGAATGTATGTTCGAGCTATGGCGGGAAACGGGCTGCAGGCAGCGTTAGCCGGGTTGCGCGCCGCCTATGAAGAGGTGGCGGCGTGCGATCTGGACCTGTTGACCCGCCCTGAACTGCTCACCGCCCTTGATGAGGTCGAAGCGTTGTCGTGTCAGCTGCCGACGGTCAGCCACCGCTTGCTCGCGCGTCTGCGGTGCGAGACGACGCCGGCGGAGATGGGTGCGCACTCGTGGAAAGAAGTGCTGCGGGTTCGCTATCGGATCTCGACCAGCGAGGCGAACCGGCGGTTGACCGAAGCCGAGCTGTTGGCGCCGCGCCAGTCGGTGACGGGTCCGTCGCTGCCGCCGGCGTTACCGGCCACCGCCGCCGCTCAAGCCCACGGGCTGATCAACGCCGAACACGTCGAGGTCATCAGAAAATCGGTGGCCAAGCTGCCGGGCTGGGTGGATGCGGCCACCCGCGACCAGTTCGAGGTCGACCTGGTGCGTACCGCGGTCAAAGTCGGGCCCAAAGAACTCACCGACACCGCTGACCTGACGTTGTTTCTGCTCGACCAAGACGGGCCCGAACCCACCGACGTCGACCGGGCCCGCAAGCGTGGGGTCAGAAAGTCCAAACAGGGCGCCGACGGAATGGTGGAACTGCGCGCGATGCTGACCCCCGAGGCGTGGGCGGTGTGGGAGGCGATCTTCGCCAAGTACGCCGCACCGGGCATGTGTAACCCCGACGATCCCCAACCGTGCACCTCGGGCACACCGACCCAAGCCCAGATCGACAACGACCACCGCACCCTGGCCCAACGCCAACACGATGCGCTGATCGCCGTCGGGCGCATCGCGTTGATGAGCGGTGAACTCGGCCAACTCAACGGGCTGCCCGTGTCGATCATCATCCGAACCACCCTGCAGGACTTGGAATCTCGCGCCGGGGTCGGCACCACCGGCGGCGGCACCCTCATGCCGATCGCCGATGTGATCCGGCTGGCCGCGCACGCCAACCACTACCTGGCGGTGTTCGACAAAGCCACCGGATCAGCGATGGACCTGTACCGCGCCAAGCGCACCGCCTCACCGACGCAGCGGATCATGCTGATCGCCCGCGACGGCGGATGCACCAAACCGTGCTGCACCATCGGCGCATACGGTTGTCAAGCCCACCACGTGGTGGCAGATTGGACCGACGGCGGCAACACCAACGTCGACGAACTCGGGCTGGCCTGCGGACCGCACAACCGCAGCGTCGACACCCACGGCGGCTGGACCACCCGGATGAACGACCGCGGCGAAGTCGAATGGCTCCCACCATCCAACCTGGACACCGGCCAAGCCCGACTCAACTACTACCACCGACCCGAACGCCTCCTACGGCCCGACGACGAACCCGAAGACCAACCGTCAACCGAACCCACCAACGCCCCGGTTGCAGGCCCGCAGTCGGATACCGCGCCCTCCGACGACAACCAGGTCGTCGAAGGCGAATCGGATGCCGCGCGGTCATTCCCCGGAGCCAGCGAGCCCGGCGGTCCGGCGCCCCCAGGACACCGGGCGGCCTGACCCGCCGACGCGAGAGATCGTGGCGCCTCGAACAATTCGACGGCGCCGGCATCAGCATGCCCGCACCAATGGGCGCTGGAAACGACGAAAGCAGGAGGATGTGGGCTGGGTCTTCCCATTCGACATTGATCCACCCGGAGGCCGGCGACGACAATAAATGACGGATGACCCGACACCGACCGAGAACTCGGTGACCACCGAGTCGAAGACCGACGGCACCAGCGTCGGACAACACCGACTCCGCCGACCCGCCGCCATCCTCGGACGGCTCGACGTAGCCGCATCAGCTCGCCGGCTGATCCTCCTTGCGGATGAGGCGTTGCAGGGCTTCGCGGTCCGGGGCCAGCAGTTCCTCGATGCGCGGCTGGTTGACATCGGCGACGATGATCTCGCCGACCTCCTGGTATACGTCGCGGAAGATGCCGTGGGACTTCATCTTCTCGGTTTGATAGATGTTGTCCTCGGTCGGGGTGACGTAGTAGACCACCTCGGCCTTGAAGCGGTGGATCAGCCACAGATGGATGATGTCCATCAGACGCTTCTGGCGCAGCTTCTCGGCGAAGGTGTTCTGATCGCGCACGGTCAGGATGCTGCGGCCGTGCCGGTCCTTGATCGGGTCGACGATCGCGTTCGCCAGCTTCTCGCTCTCGCCGCCGTCGCGCTCGCCGAAGATACCGAGTTCCAACACATCGGAGCCGGGCCGGGTGGGACGCAGTTGCACGCGCAGCTTCTCGCCGAGTTGGTAGTGCTTGCTCCACAGCGCCAGCCATTCCTCCAGCAGCTTCTTGGGCACCTCGGTCTGCACCAGGTGCTGGTGCTGTGTAGAGCCCTTGCCCATGGCCTTCGTGGTCGCGGTGCGGCCCGACGACGCAGCCAACGCGGCGTCGCTTCGCGGCCCACCCACCAGCGTTTGCGGTGTGCGGTAAGGCGATTCGACCAGCCGCATCTTGCGCTGCAGCCGTGCCAGCGCCAGCATCCCGTCCTGTTTGAGCGCGGTCGCGAACTCCTCGGACGCCACCCCGTCGACCTGATGGCCGCCGTAGGTGATGAAGTTGAAGACGAACCCCATCTTGGCGAGTTCCTCAGGGAAGGCCCGCATTTCGTCGTCGGTCATGCCGGTGGTGTCCCAGTTGAACGAGGGCGACAGGTTGTAGGCCAGCATCTGGTCGGGGAACTCGGCGTGAATCGCCTCGGCGAACTCCCGCGCGTCGGCGAGATCGGCCGTCTTGGTTTCCATCCAGAGAATGTCGGCGAACGGCGCAGCCGCCAGCGACTTGGCGATCGCATACGGGATGCCGCCGCGGACCTGGTAGTAGCCCTCCGGCGTCTTGGCCAGCTCACAGTCCCAACCCACGGCGGCGCCGACCTCGCGGGCCTTCTCGCGCGCGGTGTACAGCGGGGCCCGCGTCGCGAACTCGCGCCACTCGTCGACGCTCATGTCGAGCTGTTCGCCTTCGCTCTCCCGGAATTCGAGCAGTTCGGCCACCGCCTCGCCGTACGTCATCAGCCCGGCATCCAACTGCCAGGCGTCGACGAACTGCGACTCCACGTTGTCGAACAGGGCATCGAGCGACTGCTGCGGATCGTCGCGGTGCCTCGACGCCGCCTCGGCGACCGCGTCGGCGATGCCGTGGTGCTGCAGCCACGCGCCCGCGACCTCGTACTCGCCCTCGGGCAGCGCGTAGAGCAGGTGGCCGTTGAGTTCGGTGACGTCCAGTTCGTAGAAGCGCCGCATCATCGCCAGGTAGCAGGACTTGTACGACGGGATTTTCAGGTTGGTGACACCGAGCAGGAACGGCTGGTCCCGCTCGTCGGCACGGCTGTCGATCAGGTTGGCCGCCTCGGCGTCCGTGCGGGCCACGATGATGCCAGGCACACCCATCACGTCGAGTTGGAAGCGCGCGGTGTTGAGCCGCTTGATCTGTTCGTCGGACGGCACCAGCACCTTGCCGCCCTGGTGACCGCACTTCTTGGTGCCCGGGCGCTGGTCTTCGATGTGATATCCGGGCACGCCGGCCTCCACGAAGCGGCGAATCAGGTTGCGCACGTGCGGATCTCCGCCGTGGCCGGTGTCGGCGTCGGCGATGATGAACGGACGGAAGTCGGTCGCCGGCGTCGCGGCGCGTTGTTCGCTGGTCATCTGCAGCCGCAGGTAATGCTGGTTGCGGTCGGCGGTCAGAAGGGCCCGTACCAGCCCCGCGGCCTCCTCGGGCACCTGGCTCAGCGGATAGCTGGCCAGGTCGGGACCCGGGTCCTCGGTGGTGGAGCCCTTGGCCGAGGTCGCCCAGCCGCCGAGGTAGATCCCCTCGATACCGGTCCGCTTCATCGCCACCGCCTGCCCGGGCGAGTACGGGCCGAAGGTGGTGATGCTCTTCTTCTGGGCGTACAGCTCGCGCAGCCGGGCGTAGAACGCCGTCGCCGCCTCCCGCGCGACGATGTAGTCCGCCGGGATCGTGCCGCGCTGCTCGACGACCTGCTGGGCCGTGTAGAGCCGGATGATCCCGTCGAATCGCGGGCTGTCGAAGTATTTCTGGGTGGCGGCGACGTCGCGCTCGAACGGTGTCTGCGGCGCTGCATCCGCTTCGATGATGGCCATGAAATCAGCCTACGGCGAGTGCGACGGCGGCGATGCGTAATCAGCCGCCCGACCCCGCCACCTGCGCGGGGACGTGCCGTGCGCACGGCGGAACAGCCGGGCGAAATATCCCGGGTCGGCGAACCCGACGCGGCGGGCCACCTGCTGGATCGGCAGGTCGGTGCCGGCCAGCAGCCGCCGGCTCTCGGCCATCCGGCGTTCGGTGATCCACTCCTGGACGGTGCGCCCGGTGCGGCGGCGCACGATCGTCGTGAGATGACCCGGCGTCATGCCGACCTCGCGCGCGACGTCCCGCAGCGACAACGGCTCGCCGTGCCGCCGTTCGATCACCGCGAACACGTCGGCGAGCACGGTCTCGCCGCGGTAGCGCAGGTGGCCCACCACGTCCTCCGCGATGCGGGCAAGGTCGATCAGCAGCAGCGTCAGGTGGGCGATCGTGGCCTGCCGGTACCCGTCCTGCCGCGCCGTCAGCTCCGTCCGGATCGAATCGATCGCGGCGTCCCACACCGGGCGGCGGTCACGGGGGAGCCGCAGTTCGAGCATCCCGCCGGCCTCGGTGTGCAGAAACGGAAACAGCAGCGGATGCCCCTGCCACGCCGGCCACGACGTCTTTTCGTCAACACCCAGCGCGGCCGGGTCGAAGAAGACCGCGACACCGTCGTCGGAGCGCTCGATCCGGCTCGGGTCGACCACCTCACCGGCCGCCACGACATAGACGAGGCGGGCCGACGGCACGTACCACAGGGCCGGAAAGTCGTGGATATGACGGCCGCGCTCGAGAACATCGGCGGGCCCGGCCGAGGCCACCGACACCGGCGCCGCGTCGGGCCCGGTCGGATACCGGTACATCGGCACCCCGCCGCGGTGCCGCACCAGCCGGGTCTGCGCGGACATGTGCCAAAGATAGTCCCAGTACCACCGAGAATCGACCAACCATGTTCGCAACATTGGGCTGAGCATGAAGACATGACCGAACATCGTCCACATATCCCTGGCATCGGGCACGGCCGTCACGACTATCTACCCGCGGCAGGGCATGACGCCTTGCTGCCGTGCTATGACCTGCTGACCCGAGCGCTGGGCATGGGCAGAGCTTACGACGCACTGATCCGGCAGGCTGAACTTGAGGACGGTCAGCAGTTACTTGAAATAGGCTGCGGTACAGGCAATGTCATTATCCGGGCGGGGCGCCGCCATCCAGGTATCGACGCGGTCGGCGCTGACCCCGATCCGCGTGCCCTGACCCGGGCCCGGCGCAAGGCCGGCGGTTTGGCCGGGATCCGGTTCGACCGCGGTTACGCCCAGGATCTGCCCTATGCCGACGGCCAGTTCGACAGGGTGCTGTCGTCGATGATGTGGCACCACCTCGACGACGAGGTGAAACCTCAAGCCGCAGCAGAGATTTTCCGGGTGTTGCGACCCGGCGGCCGACTGCATCTGCTCGACGTCGGCGGCCCGATGAGCGCCGGTGACGGGCGGGCGGCACGGCGGATGCTCCGCAGCACCCATATCGCGGGCAACCTCGGCGATGGGATCCCGCAGCTCTTGCGCGGCGCGGGGTTCGACTGCACCCAGGTCGACACGCACCGGCAGCGCCTGGCCGGACGGCTCACCTACTACCGGGCTTCTCGATCGTCGTAACGATGTGCTCGGCGATCGCCAGCGATGACGTCGCCGCAGGCGATGGCGCATTGCGCACGATCACGACACGCTCGCGGAAACTGAGCCGGAAGTCGTCGACCAGGCTGCCGTCGCTGTCGAGGGCCTGCGCCCGCACTCCGGCCTCGCCGGCCACCACGTCGCTGTCGGCGAGGTCGGGCACATAGGCCCGCGCCGCGGAAAGGAACCTGCGCCGGTTCACCGACCCGTACAGTTCCCGGGCCCCGGTGCGCCAATGCCTGCGCGCGAACCGCCAAAAGCCCGGCGTGCCTGCGATGTCGACGAGGTCGCGAACCGACACCGTGCGCCACGTGTAGCCCTCCCGGGCCAGGGCCAGAACGGCGTTCGGCCCGATCAGCACCTCGCCGTCGACCCGCGGTGTCAGGTGCACACCGAGGAACGGATAGCGGGGATCGGGCACCGGATACACCAGCCCGTTGACTAGGTTGCGCCGCTGCGGCTTCAGCGCGTAGTACTCGCCGCGAAACGGCACGATCACCGGGTTGGCGCCGTCACCCACCAGCGCAGCCAGGCGATCGCTGTGCAGTCCGGCGCACACCACGACACGATCGAAGGCGCCATCCCGGACGGTTTCGCCGCGGCGCGCGCTGATGATCACCTCGTCACGTCCGGTCTGCATGCCGACGACCCGGTGCCCGAGCAGGATCTGCGCGCCGCCCGCCACGGCGTCGGCGGCCAGCGCCTCGGTCACCTCCGCGAAGTCGACGATCGACGTCGACGGCGAGTGCAGCGCGGCCACCCCGCGGACGTGGGGTTCGAGTTCGCGTAATTCCCCGGCACCGATGATCCGCACGCCCGGCACCCCGTTGGCGCGGGCCCGGGACGCGATGTCGTCCAGCCGGGCGCGTTCGGCGCCGTCGAACGCGACGAGGACCTTGCCGCAACCGATCCGGCGGATGTCACGCTCGGCGCAGAACTCCTCGAGCAGAGTGACACCGCGGCGGCACAGCAGCGCCTTGTGGGAGCCGGGCTGGTAGTACAGCCCGGCGTGGACGACGCCGGAGTTGTGCCCGGTCTGGTGCGCGGCCAGCCGGTCTTCCTTTTCAAACAGCGTCACGGCCGAATCCGGCTGCCGGCGCAGGATTTCGCGTGCCACCGCGACGCCGACGATGCCGCCCCCCACGACTGCGATTCGCGAACCTGTCATACGACCTCCCGAACGGTTCCGATCTTGCCCTATTACCTGTTCGCGGCGGCGGTTGCGGCCGCCGGAGTCACCGTTGGGTCACAGTCTGGTCTCTCATTGGTCCTGTGCCATGCGGCAATTGGACTAAATGACATCCATGGCAGTACAAGTGGTTTTGCGACTGTTGTGACCAATGGTGGGCGCAGGCTGATCGCGCCGATGTTCGAGAAAGTTGACTTCCGATGAGACGCATACTGGCTTTCGTGATCGGGCTGGCCCTGGTGGGCACAGTGCCGGGTATCGCGACTGCTCAGCCGACCACACGGACCGCAGCCAACCAGCAGGCGGTCGATCTGGTGATCGCGCGCGGGCTCTCGCAACGCGGTGTGCCGTTCTCCTACGGCGGCGGTGACGCGTCCGGCCCGACCAGGGGCAGCGGAACCGCCGAGAACGTCGCCGGGCTGACTCCGGAAGGTCGCATCGTCGGATTGGACCCCGTCGTGAGCACCGTCGGTTTCGACGCATCCGGGTTGATGGTCTATGCGTACGCCGGGGCCGGGGTCAAGTTGCCCCGCTCGTCGGGTGCGCAGTACCAGGTCGGCCAGAAGGTGGCACCGGCACAAGCCCTTCCCGGCGATCTGATCTTCTACGGCCCGGAAGGCACCCAGAGCGTGGCGATGTTCCTGGGCAACAACCAGATGCTGGAAACCGCCGACTCGGGGGTCACCGTTTCCCCGGTGCGCACCGACAACATGGCGCCGTATCTGGTCCGCATCATCGCGTAACGGTGTCCGGCGTTCGCCATACGTCCTGTGGCACGGGGTAGGCGATCGCCGTCCGTACTGCACCGGCAGTCTGGGCGCACAGTTCGCGTTGCACCAGCCACAGCGCCAGATCGACGCCTGATGTCACCCCGCCCGCGGTGACGACGGTGCCGTCATCGACGACGCGGTGGTGCTTGACGACCGCGCCGTAGCGCGAAAGCTCCTCCAATGCAGCCGAATTGGTAGTCGCATAGCGGCCTCGCAGGATGCCCGCCGCGCCGAGGAGCAGCGCGCCGGTGCAGACCGAGGCCACCCAGCGCACCGAGGTCGCCAGCTCGGCGATGGCGCGGGGCAGCGTGCCGCGCTGAATCTCGTGCCGCACACCGGTATCGGCCGAGTCCACCCAGCTGCCGCCGGGCACCAGCAGGCCATCCGGTGTGCCCAGCGTCTCGGTGATCTGCATCTGCAGGCCGTAGGCCGAGGTCACCGGACCCGCGCCGTCGGGGCGCACCAGGGCCACCTCGATGCTGGTGTCCAACGCGGCGGCCCGTACGAACACCTCCCACGGCGCGATGACGTCGAGCGGATCGAACCCGTCGAACACCACGATCTCGATGCGCACAGCGTCTAGTTGAACACGACGGGCAGCGTCCTGGTGACGACGAGGTCGCTCAGCGGCCCCGCCACTTGGGTTTACGCCGCTCGCGCCACGCCAGCAGGCCCTCGGCGACGTCCTCGGTGGCGGCGGCCACCTTGCGCATGGTCTCGCCGAAGCGGACCGACTCGATCCAGCCCATGTTCTGGGTCCGCCAGGCCACCTCCTTGGTGGCCCGCTGGGCCAGCGGCGCGGCCTCGGTGAGGGTGCGCGCCCACGCCTGCGCCTCGGCCTGCAGGTCGGCGGGTTCGACCAGCTTCCACACCAGCCCGATCTCCTTGGCCCGCTCGGCGCTGATCGGCTTACCGGTCAGCAGCAGTTCCATCGCGTCGGCCCAGCGCACCCGCTGGGGTAGCCGGATGGCGCCGACGATGGTGGGCACACCGATGGACACCTCGGGAAACGAGAACGTGGCCTCGGTGCTGGCGATCACGAAGTCACAGAACAGCACCCCGGTCAGCCCGTAGCCGATGCAGGGCCCGTGCACGGCGGCGATCGTCGGCTTGAACAGCTCCATGCCGCTTTCGAAGGAGTTGATCGTCGGTTTCTCCCAGAACGTGCCCGCGAAGGTGCCGACCGAGCCTTGCCCGTCCTTGAGGTCTCCGCCTGCGCAGAACACGTCGCCGTTGGCGGTGAGAATTCCCACCCACGCGTCCTCGTCATCGCGGAAGCGGTTCCATGCCGCGTTCAGGTCGTCGCGCAGAGCACCGTTGATGGCGTTGCGTGCCTCGGGACGGTTCAGGGTGATGGTGGCGACGTGGTCTTTGCACTCAAACGTGACGAGGCTCATGGCTGCACCCTAATCTCAGGGGACCTGACCTTGATGGGAGTACGCAATGACGTCAACAGTGGACACGGCTGATCGAGTGACCGGTTTGGCCCGCGGGATGCGCGAGCTGGTCGCGGCAGAGGCAGCCGAGTCCGAGCGCACACGTACCCTCACGCCCGCGATCGTCGACGCGATGTGGCAGAGCGGGTTGATGTCGGCGTTCAATCCCGTCGCGGCGGGGGGAGTCGAACCGTCGTTCGCGGAGATGATCGAAACGTGGATCGAGATGGCTTGGCAGGATGGTTCTTTCGGGTGGATCGGCATCGCGAACCTGCCGTCGTCGTTCGCCGCCGCCACCTACCTGCCCGACGAGGGATTCGCCGAGGTGTTCACCGCCAACGACAACCGGGTCACCCTGGGCGGGCAGTTCTTTCCCAACGGACAGGGTCAGGCCGTCGACGGCGGCTACCGGTTGAGCGGATCGTGGAGCTTCGGCTCGGGAACCGGTCACGCCGAGTACGTCGCGGCGGGCTTTCTGCCGATGGACGACGGCGAGGTGCGCTGGGCCAGCGAAGGGGTGCCCGATATGCAGGTGGCAGTGGTGCCCCGAGACCAGATCAGCTTCAACGACGGCTGGCATGTGCAGGGGCTCAAGGGAACCGGCAGCTACGACTACAGCGCCGAAGATGTGTACGTTCCGGAGTGCCGCACGTTTCCGCTGTTCACCCGGGAACCCCGCAGAGGCGCGTCGCCTGCGACGCGTATGGGCTTGATGGGGGTGACCGCGGCCGGTCACGCGTCGTGGGCGCTCGGGGTCGCCAAGAGCATGCTCGACGACGTCGAAGAGCTCGCGGCCACCAAGTTCCGGATGAGCGATATGGCCTCGCTGGCCAGCCGTCCGACGTTTCAGAAGGGTCTCGCACACCACGTCGCGGCGTGGCGTGCGGCCCGCCTTCTGGTGCTGCACGCATTCGGGGAGGCCGAATCCGCCGTCGCCGCGGGTCAGGAGCTCACCCCGGCCCTGCGCGCCGATATGCGGGTGGCCGCCGTCTACGCCACCGACCTCGCCCGTCAATGTGCCGAATGGGCCCACCTGGTCGCCGGTACCAGCGCGATTCGCGAGGGCACGCGCCTGGAACGGGCGTTCCGCGACATGTACACCGGCACCCAGCACGCCTTCATCAGCGAGAAGGTCGCCATCGACGCGGCACAGATCTGGCTCGGCGTCATCGACGACCAGTTCGGCCTGTAGTCAGGCGGTGCGCGCGACGAAGTCGGCGATGATGCGGCCGAGTTCCTCGCCGCGCTGTTCCTGGATGAAGTGCCCGGCGCCGATCACCGTCGTGTGGGGTTGACCCCGGGCGCCGGGCACCTGTTCGGCAAAGACCCGCTCCCAGCCACGGGTCGCGAGGTCGCCGTCGGAGTAGGCGGTGAGAAACGGCCGCTGCCAATCGCGTAGCGCGGTCATCGTGGCCCGGCCGATCGCGGCGCCGGGATCGTTGCGGGTCAACGGGATCAGCGCGGTCAGCTGGCGCAGCCCGGCGGTGAACGAGCGATCGGGGAACGGGGCGTCGTAGGCCGCCAGCACGTCGGGACTCAGCGGCCCGGCCACCGCGTCGAGGAAGAAGCTCGGCACGATATCGGGAGATCGCGCATAGAACAGCACGTAGTCGAGGAGGGTCTCCTGCAGGACGACCCGGTCGTCGCCGACCCCGTGGTGCGGCCAGGCGAGCTTGCCTGCCAGCGCCGGATCGCAGGTGTGCAGGATGGTGTTGGTCGCCAGCACGCGGGCGAACCGGCCCGGCTCACGTGCCAGCACGCTCAGCCCGATCGGGCCGCCCCAGTCCTGCACGACGAGGGTGATGTCCCGCAGGTCCAGGCCGGTGACCGCCGAGTGCATCCACTCGACGTGACGGGCGAAGGTGAAATCCGTTGCCTCAGATAACTTGTCGGACCGACCGAACCCGATGTTGTCGGGCGCGACGACGCGCAGACCCGCATCGCAGAGCACGCCGATGACGTGACGGTACAGGTAGGACCAGGTCGGTTGGCCGTGCAGCAACAGGACGACGGGCGCATCCCGGGGGCCTGCATCGACATAGTGCATCCGCACCGGCGCGATGCCCCGCGCCTGCACCTCGACGTAGTTCGGCTCGAACGCGAAACCGGCCAGCGCGGCGAAGCGTTCGTCGGGTGTCCGCAGCACGCTCACAGCGCACCCTCGGTGATCCGGGCGCGCAACGTTTTTCGGTCGAACTTGCCGCTCGCCAGGGTGGGGATCTGGTCGCTGGTGACCACGGCCCAGCGGGTCGGCACCTTGTAGCCGGACAGCTGTGCGCGGGTGCGTTCGGCCAGGGCCGCCACGTCGACGCCGGCGTCAGTGTCGGCGGGCACGACGACGGCGCATACCTGCTCACCGCGCACCGCGTCGTCGACGCCGAGCACAAGGCACTGCGCGACGTCGTCGAACTTTTCGATGACGGCCTCGACTTCCAGCGGTGAGACGTTCGCACCCGCGGACTTGATGAGTTCGGTGGTGCGTCCGACGTAGAACAGGCGCGGGTCACCGCTACGGCGGTACACGCGGTCACCGGTGTGATACCAGCCGTCTTCGTCGAACGTCTCCCAGCGCTCGCGCTTGTTGTAGCCGGCCATGACACCGATTCCGCGGACCAGCAATTCGCCGACGTCGCCGTCGGGGACCGGCGCGCCGGTGTCGTCGACGATGCGCATATCGGTGAAGACGAAACCGCCTGCGGTTTCAGACATGGTGCGGTGCACGGGATATCCGTCGGGCACGTCGACCATCGCGACGTCCAGCGGGCCGTCGCGCAGCATCGGTGCGCTGGACAGGTCACGGCTGGCGAACGTCGGGTGGTCGCGCAGCTTCTGGGTGAACGCGGGCCAGCCCACCACCCCGGTGGCCCGCTCACGCTCGACGAGGTCCAGCGCGGTGCCGGCGTCCAGGCGCGGCATGGCGATCACCGTGACGGGTTCATGCAGCGCCCCGGTGACAGCGAGCAGCCCACCGATCCAGAAGAACGGCATGGCCGACAGAATTCGCGGTGTCCCTTCGGATTTCGTCACCATCCGGACCGCGCTGTGCCAGGTCGAGGTTTGACGGACCAGCGCGCCGTGGGTGTGCAGCACACCTTTCGGGTCGGCCGTTGAACCCGAGGTGTGCACCATGACGGCGAGATCGGCGGGAGACACCTCGGCCTCGGCGGCGGCGAGCACCTCGGCGGACACGCCGTGGTCACCGTCGTCGTCGCGGAGGCGCGTCGCCCAGACCCGGCCCGGATCGGCGGTGAACACGATGCGGCGCAGGTACGGTGCGGCGCTCAACGCGAGCCGCCCGCCCGCCTGATCGGACAGCTGCGGCCATGCCGTTTCGAAACGCTCGGCGACGTCGGTGCCGAGCACCCGATCGGGTGCGACCAGCAGCGCGATGTCGGCGAGCCTGCTCACCTTGGCCATTTCGGCCGGGGTGTACAGCGTGCTCAGCGGTACGGCCAGCGCACCGATGCGCGACACCGCCAGCCACCAGATGACCCATTCGACGCTGTTGGGGAAGAACAACCCGATGCGGGTGCCCTTGCCGGCCCCCGCGGCGAGCAGCCACCGGGCGATGCGCGCCGAACGCTGTTCGGCGTGCTCGTAGGTCAGCCGGTCGGTCGGGGTGACCAGGTAGAGGTGCTGGCCGAACTCACGCGCGCTGCGGTGCAGAAGCGCTGGAACGGTCGGTTGCGGAAGCGTCACCAACCGATTGTGCCCAACGCACCCCGGGCGACCTCACGATGCGGTCGCCCGGGGCGTGTCGAGGGCTCAGGCGCCCAGCGTGCGCTGAATGTCGGGCTTCATCGCGTTCAACTGCGAACCCCAGTAACCCCAGCCGTGAGTGCCGTTGGCGGGGAAGTTGAAGGTGCCGTTGGAGCCGCCTGCGGCGTGGTACTTCCGCTGGAAGTTCTTGTTGCTGTCCAGCGTGATGGTCTCGAGGAACTGGCCGGCGATGTCGCCGCCGCCGCCGAGTTCGGACGGAACGCCGTTGCCGCAGTAGACCCAGATCCGGGTGCCGTTGCTCACCAGGCGCCCGACGTTGACGGTCGGGTCGTTGCGCTGCCACGCCGGGCCGCCGGGGGGACCCCACATCGCCGTGGCGTTGAACCCGCCGGCGTCGCGCATCGCGACACCGACCAGCAGCGGCCAGATGCCGTCGGAGAGGTTCAAGAACCCCGACAGCGAAGCCGCGTAGCGGAACTGGCCCGGATGGTAGGCCGCCAGGATCAGCGCCGCGCTGCCCGACATCGACAGCCCGACCACCGCGTTACCGCTGGACGAGATGCCTTTGTTGGCCGCGAGGTACGCGGGCAGCTCTGAGGTCAGGAAGGTCTCCCACTGGTAGGTGTGGGTGCCGCCGTTGCCGACGGCCGGGCCCTGCCAGTTAGTGTAGAAGCTGGACATGCCGCCGACCGGCATGACCACCGACAGCCCGGACTCGAAATAGCTCTCGAACGCGGCCGTCTCGATGTCCCAGCCGCTGTTGTCGTCACGGGCGCGTAGCCCGTCGAGCAGGTATACCGCGTGCGGTCCACCGCCCTGGAACTTCACCGGGATGTCGCGGCCCATCGCCGCTGACGGCACCATCAGCGTCTCGACGGGTAGGCCGGGGCGAGAATAGGCAGATGCGGTCGCCGTCGCGCCCGTGACGGCAGCGAGGCCGGGCAGCACCAGCGCGACCACCGCGCCGACGATCAGCCTTCGAACAACGCCGGGCACCAAACTGGATAAGTACGTCATATCTGTGCACCTCGAAAATGCCGCACGAGGGCGGCGGTTGCCTGGTGGGACGCGGTCCGGCGGGCGAGGGCCGCCGGATCAGGTGCCGTTGCTTGACCCCTGCCGCGCGATTTCGTCGCAGCCGCCGTCAGCGGACTGCTGCACACCGTTTGTCGGCGGCAGCGGCCACCGCGTTACGGGCTCAGCAGCCGAGTTCGACGACGGCGGTGCTGACGATGTCGCCTGCGGTGGGAATGGACACCCCGAGGTTCTCGCGCACCATGATGACCGCGTCGGCCGCGGGCGTGCCCTGGCGGGTGGCGGTGCAGACCTTGGCGCCTTCAGCAATCAATTGCTCGGCACTCAGATATGGGAATTGGCTTTGCAGTTTGCGCAGGTATTCGTCTTGATCCGCCGCGGCCTGAGGCGCGAAAATCACCGAAGCGGCGAACATGACGACCAGCGCTCGCACGATATGCAGCACGAAATCACCTCCGAGGAAAGGGGGCCCGGACCTCCCGTGTCAAACGAGTTAGCCGGGTAATACAAATCACAGTCACCGAAGAGGACTGCTTTGTAGCACTAACTATATTCGTCGCTGGCTCGATAATGAAATCGGCGCATCGGAAACGGCCACCGCGGAACTGCGCGAGCGCGACGGCGTCAGTATCCTCCTGATAAATGGCGCACGATCGATTCGGCGGCTCGGCCCGCTTCCGCCGTGGGGTGCAGATTGCGCTTCGCGGGCGTCGCGACCCGGCGCCCGTGGCCGGTCAGCGGCGCCGCGCGACCAGCGGGGTTGGCGACATTCACACCCGCAAAGTTCTCGACCTGACGATCCGGCTCGCCGAAGTGATGCTGTCCTCGGGTTCGGGTACCGCCGACGTCGTCGCGACAGCCCAGGACGTCGCCCAGGCGTACCAGCTCACCGACTGCGTCGTCGACATCTTCGTCACCACCGTCATCGTGTCGGCGCTGCCGACCGCGGACAGCCCGCCGGTCACCATCGTGCGCAGCGTGCACACCCGGTCCACCGACTACACCCGGCTGGGTGAACTCGACCGGCTGGTGCAGCGCATCACCTCCGGTGGTGTCACGGTCGAACAGGCCCACGAAGCCATGGACGAGTTGACCGAGCGGCCGCACCCCTATCCGCGGTGGCTGGCGACGGTGGGCTGGGCGGGCTTCGCCCTCGGCATCGCCATGCTGCTGGGCGGGACCTGGCTCACCTGCATCCTGGCCGCCACGACGTCGGCGGTGATCGATCAGGTGGGCCGGCGGCTGAACCGCATCGGGACCCCGTTCTTCTTCCAGCACGCGATCGGTGCGGCGATCGCGACATTGGTGGCCGTCGCTGCCTATTACTTCGGCGGTCAGGGGCCGACGGCGCTGGTGGCGACCGGCATCGTGATGCTGCTGTCCGGGCTGACGTTCGTCGGCGCGATGCAGGACGCGGTGACCGGGTACATGCTCACCGCCATCGCCCGGCTGGGCGAAGCGGTGTTGCTCACCGCGGGGATCGTCGTGGGAATTCTCGCCGGCCTTCAGCTCGCGACGATGGCGGGCGTGACGATCGAACTGCACGTCGATGCGACGGAATCCTTCGTTGCACCCCATGGACCGCTGCCGATTTTCCTGGCGGTGTTCGGCGCCGGTCTGGCCGGGGCATGCCTGACCGTGGCGAGCTATGCGCCGATGCGGGCGATCGCCACCGCCGGGCTTGCTGCGGCTGCTGCGGAGGTGGTGTTGATCGGGCTCGGCACGGCCGGGTTCGGCCAGGTGTTCGCCAGCGGGGTCGCTGCCGTCGGCGTCGGTGTCATCGCCACCCTGATCTCGATCCGACGGCAGGCGCCCGCCCTGGTGACGGCGACCGCGGGCATCATGCCGATGCTGCCGGGACTCGCGGTGTTCCGGGCGGTGTTCTCCTTCGCGGTCGACGGCAACTTCGACAACGGGCTGCGCCAGATGATGGCCGCGGTCGCCACTGCGCTGGCGCTGGGCAGCGGCGTGGTGCTGGGCGAGTTCCTGGGTTCACCGCTGCGGTACCGCGCCGGGCGCATCGGTGACTTCTTCCGCAAGGAGGGCCTGCCGGGCCTGCGTCGCGCGATCGGGCCCGTCGTGCACCTGCAACCGGCCGAAGCTGCCCACCCGACAAGCGCTCACCGATCGCCGTCGCGAAGTGTTGCGCTGTCACCGCCCCGCGCCGAGGACCCCGAACCCGACGACGGCGACCCGGTCGAGTCCCCGAACGGCCAGGGCGATCAGCGCGACGGGCAGCCCGACGGGCAGTAGCCTTGCTCAGATCGGGCCGGGCCCGAGAGAGGACACCGGGCTTCATGACCAGACGACGACGCGGCTTGCCGGCCGCCGCAGTGCGCCTTGCGACCACGGGCGCGCTGATCATCGGCGGTGCGCTGGCCGGGGCCGGCCAGGCCGGCGCTGACGACCAACCCCCGGTTCCGCAGCCGCCGCCACCCGTGGGCGCGCCCCCGGTGCCGGAGATCGCCCCGGTGTACGGCCAGGGGCAATCGGGGGGACAGTTCGGCTATCTGCGGGATCTGTGGCACACCTTCCACAGCGACAATCCGCTCGGCGCGCTCACCGCGCCGCCACCCGTGGCGCCCGGGCCACCGCCTGGAGCCGGCCCGGCACCACCGTTGCCGCCGGGGCACATCTCGCTGACGGCGCCGGAGTCGTCGACTCCTCCCGCGTCCGCGCCCGGCGCAGTGCCGGGTCCTGCGCCGGCTCCGGTGGATCCGTTCGCGCCGCCGCCGATCGAGCATCTGCCGCCAACCCCGTAAACCGAGACGGCACGACGCGATGAGTCTCGGGCTGTCGCGCTGTCTAATTGAGCATGCTCATCGTTGCCGGACATCTCACCGTGCGCCCCGACGAGCGCGAGGCCTACCTCGCGTCGTGTGTGGGCGTCGTCGAACAGGGCCGCCGCGCACCGGGCTGCCTGGACTTCGCGATCACCGCCGATCTGATCGACCCCGGTCGGGTCAACATCTTCGAGCGGTGGGAGTCGCGGTCAGCAGTCGAGTCCTTCCGGTGCAGCGGACCCGACGATGCGCAGGGCGCCGCGATGATCTCGGCGTCGGTCGCCGAATACGACATCGCCGACGCGCGGTCGTTGTTCGGCTCGGCCTAACGGGCGCGGACGCGCGGTGCGCTCAGTTCTTGGCGTCGAGGACCTTGATCGCGAAAACCAGCGAGTCACCGGGCTGGATGCCCGCGGCGGGCTGCCCTTGGGGATACCCGTCCTCAGACGTCATCGCGACGCCGACGGTCGATCCGACCTTCTGACCCGCGATGGCCTTCTGGAAGCCGGGCACCACTCCGGTCAGCGGAAAGTCGACCGGAGCACCCCGCTCGTAGCTGCTGTCGAACACGCTGCCGTCACGTCCGTTGACGCCCATGTAGCAGACCAGCACGGTGGCCGAGTCCGCGACAACCGGTCCGTCCCCGGGCTGCAGGGTCTGCACCTGCGTCTCGGTTACGCTGAACGGCGCGGTGACGTCGATGTTCGGTGCCGCGGTGTCCGTGGAGCCGGTGACCGCGACGCTGCCCGTCGCGCCGGTCAGGTTCCATTCGGCAGGCACCGCAGCGTCGGGTGCCGCGGTGGGGCAGGCGAGGGCCGCCGCGGGCGGGGCCGTTTCCGGCGCGGAGGGGGCGACGAGTTCGGCGACAGACGGCGCGCTTGTGGTCGGACTTGCCGCGGTGGTTTCGGTATCGGAGCCGCATGCGGTGAGTGGCATGGCGAACGCGGCACAAGCCGCGATGACAACGGACGAAGGCTTACGAGAGAAGTTCACGCTGCGTCACGCTACAGCAGCCACTGCCGGTCGCCGTTGCTGTTGATACGGGCCCGGTTTATCAGTGTTGTACAGACAATCGGCAGGCGCCGCCGCGACATTGCTGCCCAAGGTGCAGATGGAGCCCTTGGTGGTGGTGTCACCGGCGCTGTCGCACCCCTGGCCACGCGGGAGTCGGGGTTGCTGGCGCCGACGGGATGCGAATTCAAAGATGATCCGCTACCGAACACGTCAGAACGCTTCTTGCGCCAGCGGCGGCGGCTATCTTCAATAGCCGGGCTGTCGAAAAGAAATTCAGTACGGTTTCTTTGACAACATAAAGACTCGTGCACGGGGAACGCGGGGGTAGGGGCGGGGATGGTCGGATGGGCCGAACGATTATGGAAGCAACAAGACCAATACGACTGGCTCAGCGCATACCTGGATGAGCGTGGGCTCCAGACATTTTGGCGATTTGCGACGTTCGGCTTCACCCTGGCGATGACCGCACTACCCATCATGCTGCTCTGGAGTCCGGCCGGCCCCGATCACCCCGCGACCATCGTGGTGGCCCTGCTGGCCGCAGGTGTGGGCATCGCGGGTGCCCTGTTGTGGCTGCTGCGGTGGCCCACCCGACAGCAGTCGGTGATCTATTCGCTGATGGGCGGTCTGGCGGTCGGCGCCATGTGCCTGGCGATGTCAAACCCGTACACGGGATTGATGGGGTGCACGATCTACGCCGTCATCGGTGGTGTCGTCGCGTACTTCCACACCGTCGGCCTGACGTTGGTGAATCTGGGCATGGCGACGGTGTGCTCGGTGATTCTGGCGTACCGGTTGGTGCTGGCCTCCGGCGACGTCGCACTGACCGCCGCCGCGTTGGTCACGGTGGCGGCGCTCAACGTCGGCGTGCCGTTCGGAATCCAGTCGTTGATGCACACCTTGCGCACCGATCTGCGCGGTTCTGACCGGGATTCGCTCACCGGGCTGCACAATCGACGCTCTTTCAACAGCACGGTCTACGAACTGATGATGCTGGATCGCCGCCGGGCGGGCCGCCTGTATCTGGTGATGGTCATGATCGACCTCGACAACTTCAAGCAACTCAACGACACCCGGGGCCACGCCGCCGGGGACGAGGCCTTGGTGAGCGTCAGCGCGGCGCTCGAGGAGAACTGCCGCTCGACGGCGGTGATCGGCAGGGTCGGGGGAGAGGAGTTCCTGGTCGCAGACGTGGCTACCAGCCCGAACCCTGCCAAGCTGGCCGAACGGCTCCGCGAAGCGATCGCGAAGATCCCCTTCCCGGTGACGGCAAGTATCGGTACCGCCGGCGCGCCACTCGAAACCAACTCGGCCAAGCCCAATCTCGAACTCATCGACGATCTGATCCGCACGTCCGACACGGCAATGTACGACGCCAAACGCGCAGGCGGGAACCGCGTGTGCCACTATCCGACGTTGGTCTCGGGTCCCGCTGCGCTGAGATCCGCCGAACCGGTCAGCGATCAATAATCCCAGACGGCGGGCACGCACCGGAACACGTCGCCGGCCGATGCGACCCGGCAGACCGACGGGAACGGCAGGTGGGTGGCCACCATCGACTCGCCGGACGCCGCCAGTTCCCGCAGAAGGCTGATCCGGACGCGCGCGGACTCCTCAGGATCATGTTCAAAGCCGTTGTGCCACTCGGGGTTATCAAACCCCGGCGCAAACACGGAGTCACCGGCGAACGTGAGCCGGTCGCTGCCGGAGGCGAGACGAACGATGCTGTGCCCAGGCGTGTGACCCCCGTTGCGGGCGACCAGCACTCCGGGAGCCACCTCGTGCTCGGTCTCGAATGTTCGCAGCTGGCCGCGGTACTCGTCGAGAAATCGCGAGGCGATCGACATGAGCGCGGCGGGCACCGGCGCCGGCATGTCGGTGTGGGAGAAATCGGGGGCCGCCCAGAACTCGGCCTCGCGGGTCGCGACATGCACCCGCAAGTCGGGGCGCAGCCGTTCCTTCAGCCCCGCGGTGAGAAGCCCGCCTACGTGGTCCATGTGCAGGTGGGTCAGTACCACGTCTGTCACCGCGGCGGGATCGATCCCCGCGGCCTGCAGTCGGTGGACCGTCTGTCCGGCCCGCGGGAAATCCGGGAATTCCACCCCCAGTCCCGCGTCGACGAGGATGATCTGCTCGCCGCTGCGCACCACGACGACGTTCAGCGGCCAGTCGAGTACGTCGTGCGGTAGGAACCTGTGGTTCAACCAATCTGCGAACTCGGCCGCGTCGGCGTTGGTGGCCATCGTCCTGCTCGTGATCGGCAGCACCCCGTCGCTGATCACCAGCACCTCGATGTCGCCGACCTGCACCGCGTAGCGCGACGGAACCACCTCGTCGAGCCCTTGCCTACCGAGTGAAATGCTGTCCAAGCTCATGTCCGTATCCTTCTGGGCGTCCGAGAAACCTCTGTCTTCTCGTTGAACGCCCCGCAACGGCGAGATTTATCCGGCCCGCACCGTGAGCTTTCGTCGGTGTCAGCGCGGCGCAGTGACGACGAGTTCGTGGTCTCCGGTGGCCCACGCGGATTCAAACACGTCGATGCTGACCTGCTCGCCGCGCGTATCGTCACCGCCGCTGTCCCCGAGATAGACGGCGTCGTTGTCGAAATCGATAGCGGCGACGGTGATCATGTGACCGCAGTTCGTCCGGTCACCATCGGTGTCCCAGATGATGCGGGAGTTCACGCACACCATCGCCTGCTGTCCGTTGCCGAGATAGTCCGCCAGCGCGTCGATACCGGTGTCGAGTCCTCCGTCGGCGGCTTCGGCGTCGTTCGTGTAATGGGCGTCGATTCCGAAGTGCTTCAGCAGCAGCAGCAGATCGGTCGAGCAGGTGCCGTGGCCGACGCCACCGTCGGTCGGGTCGACGCTCTCGTCGTACACCGGCTCGCCGGGTGTGCACTGGCTGGGCGTGGCGGTGGCCAGATCGATGATCTCGCGTTCGGAGGGGGCAGCGCCGGTGATCTCACCGACAACCATACGAGTGGCCATCAAACCGCAGTCACTTTCGCTCTGCTGCGCCCAGAACCGCGTGGCTGCCTCCGGGTCTCCGTAGACACCGCCGACGATCACCCTGGCGTCGTCCTCGTCGTTCTCGACCTTGTCGCCGGCCGGGTCGATCTCCGTGGGCGTCCGCGATCCGTCGTGGCCCCGACAGGTGAATGACGGTGCCGACGCGGTCTGCGGCGGTGATACCACAGGTTCGGCGGTTTCTGCCGCGCGGCCGCAGGCGACGCCCGCGACAACGGTCAACCCGGCGATAACGGTGGCGGCAAACGCTATTCGACTTGGCTTACGCCGTTGCTGGGATACCACGTGGAGAAAATAGACCATGGGGTAGCCTCAGCCGTTGAGAACGGTCACATCCGTACACGCGGATGTCAGGGAACCCGGTGCGAATCCGGGACTGACGCGCAGCGGTATGGGGGACGGCCTCGACATCGGCCACTGGAGAACATCTGGGAAGGCGTCGAGTCCGGATGATCCCGAGTCCGAATACCTGCCGTACTCGCTTGAGTCCACAGGTATCTCGCGCTCGGATACCCCGGCATATTGAGGCAAGTTCTCGACGTGAATGTCACCGAGAAGGCACCCCGTCGCACCCACCCGACGACCGCCGTGCTCACGATCCTCACCGCGGTGAGCATCGTGGTCTCGCTCGCCTTCGGCGCCGAGCACATCGCGCTGGGTGACGTGTGGCGCACCGTTGTCGGCCGCTTCACCGGCACGACGGTCGATACGGGTTACGACGTCATCATCTGGGACCTGCGCTTACCGCGCTCGATACTGGCCGCGATCGTGGGCGCCGGGCTGGCGCTGGCCGGTGCCCTCATGCAGGCGCTCGTGCGCAATCCGCTGGCCGAACCGTACCTGCTTGGCGTCTCGGCAGGTGCAGCCGTAGGTGCAACGGCCGTGATGACCGTGGGTGTGCTCTCCGCACTGGGCATTTGGGCGCTGTCGGGCGGTGCGCTGATGGGCGCACTGGTTGCGACGCTCACCGTGTATCTGGTGGCGCGGGCGCAAGGCGGGCTCACCGCACTGCGCCTGATCCTGTCGGGCGTCGTGCTGTCCTCGGCGTTCATGGCGTTTTCATCGCTGCTGGTGTTCACCGCAGGCGATCCCCATGCCGCCGAAAGCGTGATGTTCTGGTTGCTCGGCAGCGTCGCCGGAGCGACGTGGGCCAAGGTGCCGCTTGCCGGCGCAGTCGTGCTGATCTCGCTGATCGGCGCGCTGTTGATCCATTCGTGGCTTGACGCCTACGCCGCGGGCGCCGACACCGCCACCTCCCTCGGGGTGCCGGTGCGGGCGCTGCGCAATGCGCTGTTTCTCATCCAGGCGGTGCTCGTCGGCGTGCTGGTCGCCGTCTCCGGCGGCATCGGCTTCGTCGGGCTCATCGTGCCGCATGCGGCGCGGCTGGTCGTCGGGGCGACCCACCGCGCGATGCTGCCGGTCGCGGTCTGTGCCGGGGCACTGTTCTTGGTGTGGGTCGACGTCATCTCGCGGGAGATGGCATCACCACGGGAGATGCCGTTGGGCATCGTCACCGGCCTGATCGGGGCACCTGTGTTTCTGTTCCTGATGGGGCGGCGGCGCTACGAGTTCGGAAACAGCTCATGAGCCGCGCCGCGGTCAGCGCGCAGGGCATCGGGTGCCGTCGCGGCGGCAGAACCGTGCTGTCCGGGGTGGATCTGCTGGTCCCCGCCGGTACCCGGCTTGCCGTGGTGGGACCGAACGGCGCGGGTAAGACCACGCTGCTGCGTGTGCTGTCCGGCCTCGACGTGCCGGCCTGTGGAACCGTCCGGGTCGACGGCGAAGATCTGACCCGCATGCCGGCTCGCCGCCGCGCGCAGACCATCGCCGTCGTCGGGCAGGAGGAGCGGCCCTCGGGGGAGTTGACGGTGGCCGAGGCGGTGGCGCTGGGCCGGACGCCGTACCGCAATCCGTGGTCGAGGGCCGTCGCCGAGGAACGCCACATCGTCGACGACGCCCTCACCGCGGTTGGCTTGCACGGGTGGGGCGACCGCTCATCTGCCCAACTCTCCGGTGGTGAACGCCACCGGGTCGTGCTCGCACGGGCGCTGGCCCAGCGCACCGCGGTGCTCGTGCTCGACGAACCCACCAACCACCTCGATGCCGCATGGCGGCTGAGGTTCATGAAGATTCTCGACGACCTCGCATGCACGGTCGTCGCCGCGATGCACGATCTCGACCTGGTGCTGCGGCATTTCGACGCGGTCGCCGTGGTCGACGACGGCACGCTCGTCGCGCACGGGCCGCCGGCCCAGGTGCTGGACTCCGCCCTGTTGTGGGAGGTGTTCGACGTCGCCGGTGACGTCATCGCCCACCCCACGACGGGCCGATGCCATCTTCTGCTCACCCACGCCGATCCGGCGTTCAACCGATTCCGAGGAATATGACAGTGGCACAGCACGTTCGACCCCGGACCCGACGCGCCAGCCTGGCCGTTCTCGCGCTCGTGATGGGCGCGAGCACCGCGTGCGGTGCGCCCCCCGATGTGTCGGCCGCATCCGACGCGGTGACGGTCACCAACTGCGGTGCGGACGTGACCTACGACCAGCCGCTGGAGCGGTTGTTCGTCAACGACGGCGGGATGATCGCCATCGCGCTGGCCGCCGGGGCCCGTGAGCAGATGATCGCGGTCAGTTCCATGGCCCGCGACGTGGACGTGCTGCGCCTCGAATACGGTGCGCAGGTCGACGGTCTCAACGAGGTCGCACCGGCGCAGCCGACTCTGGAGAACATCGTCGGGGCCAAGCCGCAGGTGCTGTTCGCCGGATACAACTACGGGATGGGTGAGGCGCGGGGGATCACGCCGGAAATCCTTGCCAAGCACGGGATCGACGTCTACCAGTTGTCGGAGGCCTGCCGCCAGGTCGACGGGCAGGCGGTGCGCGGCACCATGGACCCGTGGGTTGCGCTGGACACCGACCTGCGCAATATCGGCACCATCACCGGAAACGCCGAGCAAGGTGCGCGGGCGGCCGAGGCTGTCGCGTCGAGGCTGGAAACCCTGCGCGCCGCACCACAACCCGAGGACAAGCCGACCGTCTTCCTGTTCGACAGCGGCATCGACACCATATTCTCGTCGGGGATGTTCGGCGGGCCGCAGGGGATCATCGACGCCGCCGGAGCGCGCAACGCCACCGAAGACGTTCAAGACACCTGGACGACCGTGAGCTGGGAACGGATCACCACCGCCGACCCGGACCTCATCGTCTTCGTCGACTATCCGGGCCAGACAGCCGAGGAGAAGATCGCAGCGCTGAAAAGCAATCCGGCCAGCCGGAACCTCAAGGCGGTCCGGGAGAACCGGTTCGTCAACCTTCCCTACGCGATGTGGGTGTCTAGCCCGCTGAACATCGACGCCGCCGAGACGCTGCGTTCGGTACTTGAAAAGCACGGCCTGGCACCACAATCCGACATCACGCCGGCCCTGGACGTGGCGCGGCTCAATCTGGCGGGCAACGACTGGCTGCAGTGAGGTCTAGCTGCGCTTGAGCGCGAGCACCGGGATGGTGCGGATACCCGCGGTCTTCTGTTCGTATTCGGCGAAGCCGGGGTAGCGGCGGGCCTGTTCGCTGTAGATGCGGTCGCGGTCGGCGCCCGATATCTCGGTGACGCCGACGGTATAGGTGTCGGTGCCGACCTCGACCTGCGCGGTGCCGGCTGCGGTGAGGTTGTAATACCACGCGGGATGCGTCGGCGCGCCTGCCTTGGAGGCGAATACGTAGATGGTGTCGGGATCGTCGTCGTCGGGCAGGTACATGGTGGGCGTGACCGTCTGCTTACCGCTCTTGCGGCCCGTATGGTGGATGAGGACCATCGGAGCGCCCTCGAAGTTACCGCCGACCCGGCCGCCGTTGGCACGGAACTCATTGATTATCTGTGTGTTCCAGTCACTCATGGCGTTGACATTACGCCGACGTGCCTCGCCTCGCGCCAGATACCCACCATCGGTGCTGGTTTCAGCCGAACAGTGGGAAGGCGCGTTTGCGGGCCAGCGCGTCCATCCCGCGTTGGATGCTGGCCTGCACCTCCCGATATTTCTGCTCGACGTAGTCGTCGTCGTCGACGCGGGCCGGGTCGTGGTCGACGTGTACGGCGGGCATGAGCCGCGTGCGGATCTTGGCGGGCAACGGGATCTGCGGCAGCGCGGCCGGGGCGATGCCCCAGGGTAACGACACCGCGACCGGGAACACCTTGAGCCGCAACACCTTGTCCAACTGCAGCGCACGCGACATTCGATCGCCGCGAATCAGCACCGGCATCGCGTCGGAACCGCCGACGGTGGCGATCGGCACGATCGGCACGCCGGCCTTGATCGCCATGCGCACGAACCCGGTTCGGCCGGCGAGGTTGGCGACGTCACGCTCGGCCCACGGCCGCAACGAATCGACCTCTCCGCCGGGCCACACCGCGACGTCGCGTCCTTCGGCGAGCGCCGTCGCCATCGAGTCCGGTGCGGCCGGCAACACTCCCATCGCGCGAAAGTACCGGCCGATCAACGGGATCGCCATCAGCGCGTCGTGGGCGGTGCCGTGCAGGGTGCGCTCCTGACCGAACCGGCGCCACCACTGCACGCCGACGGTCCAGGCGTCCCACACGAACGGAGCACCGGAGTGGATGCCAACAAGTAGGACCGGGGGATCGGGTAGGTTCTCCCATCCGTCGAATTCCATCCGGAACCAGTGATCGACCAGGAAGTTCCAGAGGTATTTCTGGCGCTGCATCGTCACTTCGTCCTGGCCGCTGAGATCCCAATCTCCGGCCCGGTCGCTGAACCAACCGCTGACGCCGCCGTCATTTTCGGCTCGCTTCTGCGCCATCGCGCGGCGGGCCTGCTCAGCGTGCTGCTGTGCCTGCCGACGGACGGCGGCGGGGCGGGAGTCGGCGTTGGTCATGACAACCGGGTACCCACGCTGCGCGTGGCGTCACACCCGGTTTTCAGCGCTGGCCGGCTTGCCGACCGCCGAAGCGCTGGCACTGCTGGGATCTCTGGCCGCGAGCCGGCAGGATGCGCGCTGACCGAGTGCGTCGATGAGTTTGCGATTCGTCCCTGGTCAGTACCTGCATGGCACCCGAAAATATGAGCACCACCCGGATCGTCAACGCCACGCCCGACACCGTGTTCGCGGTGCTGGCGGACCCGACCACCCACCAGGAGATCGACGGCACCGGCTGGGTACGGGAGTCACTCGATAGAAAGCAGCTGACTAAGGTCGGACAGGTCTTTCGGATGGCGATGTACCACTCGAACTACGGCGGCATGCATTACGAGATGGCCAACCGGATCACGGTGTTTGAACCACCGCGTGCCATCGCGTGGCTGCCAGGCCAGGGTGATGACGACGCCGAACTCGAGATCGGCGGCTGGTTCTGGCGCTACGACCTCGAGCCGGTCGGCGATGACCGGGCGAAGGTGACCCTGACCTACGACTGGTCGGCGGTGCCCGCGGCGATTCGGCAAAACATCGCGTTCCCGCCGTTTGACGGCCAGCACCTGGACAATTCGCTCGAGCACCTCGCCGATCTGGCCGAAAAATAGCTCGGGGGCGCCTACGACGGCTAATGGTGTGGGACTCTTAGCTTGTGGTGGATGTCCCGCGGAGAACGGTGCGTCGTGGCGCGAAGTTGGCGGGGCTGCCTGTGCGCGCCGCCGGGCGAGCGGTACTCGGCTGGGGGCAACGGCTGGCCGGCGGCGATGCCGAGCTGATCGCTGAGCAGTGGTCAGCGCGCAGCGCCGAGCAGGTGTTCGCCGTGCTGGGCGAACTCAAGGGCGGCGCGATGAAATTCGGCCAGGCCATGAGCATGTTTGAGGCGGCCATCCCGGAGCAATACGCGGCCCCGTACCGAGACGCGTTGACCAGACTTCAGGCGGCCGCGCCACCGATCACGGCGGATCGGATCCACCGCGTGCTGGCCGAGCAGTTGGGGACACGGTGGCGCGAGCGATTCGCCGAGTTCGACGACGCGCCGGTCGCCGCGGCCAGCATCGGGCAGGTGCACCGGGCGCTGTGGCACGACGGCCGCTCGGTGGCGGTCAAGGTGCAGTATCCGGGTGCCGACGTCGCGTTGATGTCGGACTTGCGTCAACTCAGACGATTCAGCCGACTGATCGAGCCGTTGTTCTCTGGGCTGGCAGTGCGACCGATGATCGAAGAGTTGTCGGCACGGATGGCCGACGAACTTGATTATCGCCATGAGGCAGACAATCAGCGCGCGTTCGCCGCGGCGTTCGCCGACGACCCACAGTTCTTGGTGCCGAAGGTGATCGCGTCGTCACCGAAGGTTCTGGTCACCGAATGGGTGAGCGGACAACCGATTTCAGACCTGATTACAACCGGCGATCAAGACACCAAGAACCGTGCGGCCAGGTTACTTTTCGAGTTCAGCGCCGCCTCGATGACACTGCTCGGCAAGCTCCATGCCGACCCGCACCCGGGCAACTACCAACTCACCCCGGACGGCCGGCTGGTCGTGGTCGACTTCGGCTCAGTGGCCACCGCCCATCGTTCGGCGCTGGTGTTCCTGGACAGCATCCGGCTGGCTGAGGTCGCCGAATCCGTGCAACTGGCCGACATAGCCGATCCGGAGCTGCAGGCGCTGGTGCTGTCGGAAATCAACGCCGAGCTGAGTGGTCTGGGGTTCAGCGGTTCGAACACCCTGATCGACCCCGAGGATGTGCAGTCCTTTTTCGGCCCGTTCATCGAACCGGCTCTGGCGCAGTCGTTCCGGTTCAACCGGCATTGGATGCAGCAGCTGGCCCCGCGCGTGCCGGGGTTGGCGCGCGGGCAAGACTTTCTCGACGGCGCCGTGCTGAGCATCCCTCCCGAGCACGCACTGATGTTCCGCACCATCGCCGGCATCATGGCGGTCGCCTGCCAGCTCGAGGCCGAGGTGGCGTTGCGCGACATCATCACCCGCTGGTATCCCGACTTCGAAAACCCTAAGATTCCACCGAAACTCGCCGATGCACTGGAGATCGACTCCTGATGAAACGTGGGTCGATCGCAATCACGACAGCGGCGTGCGTCGCGCTCGTCGGCTCGCCGGTCGCTGAAGCCGACCGCGTCGAGCCGCCACCGATATATGGGTACTACAGCGCATTCATCGACTTCGCGAAGCAGACGTTCAACGGTATGCCCACGCCGATGGATTCGGTCAGCTTTCCCGTCCAGTTCGTCACCCACTGCGACGTCAACGGCTGTGTTCCGCGCTGGGACAACACCCCCGACCACGACCGCAACCCAGGCGCTCCTTTGGTTTTCGAGTACAGGTGGAACAACAACCGTTGGGAAACCTCCGGTGAGTATCCGTACTTCTGTGATCGCAATGACCCGCGCAGCGCAGTGCCATCCACGCGGTCCGACTACCTGATCCCGAACCCTGACGGCAGCTTCTTCGGCGAGCGGACGCTCACCACCCATGGAGCCGGCTGCCCAGGGGAGGGACCGGGGACCCATCAGGTCCCGATATCGCTGACGCCCATCGACCCGCCGCCGCGGTAGGTGCGGGTTGACCGTCCGGCACTAGAACTTGAGATAGCCGCCGTCGATACGCAGCACGTCGCCGGTGTGATAGCGGCTCGCCGCACTGGCCAGATAGACGGCCACCCCGCCGACGTCGTCAGGTGCGCCCCAGCGGCGCGCCGGAACCCGCGGCAGCACCCGCTCGCGGAACCGCTCGTTGTTCAGGCCCTCCGAGGTCATATCGGTGTCGAACCAGCCCGGAGCCACCGTGTTGGCGCGGATTCCGTAACGGGCCAGCTCGACCGCCATGCTGTCGACCAACGAGGTGACACCGGCCTTGGAGGCCGCGTAGGCGGGTTGGCGCGGCATCCCCTGGAACGCGCCCAGGCTCGACACCGCCACCAGGCTGCCGCCGCGGCCGGCCTCGATCATCTGGCGGGCAGCTTCGCGCAGCGTGACGAACACGCCGTCGAGGTCGACTCGCGTGACTTCGCGGAACGCTTCTAGCGATGTCTCGAGCACTGGAATGAACCCGCCGCGCACTCCGGCATTAGCGAAACACGAGTCGAGGTAGCCGAATTCGCTACGGATCCGCGCCATGGCCGCGGCGGTGGCGTCCTCGTCAGTGACGTCGCAGACGACTGGCAGCACGGGTCGGCCGTGGCGGCGGAGATGTTCGGCGGCGTCGTCCAGGCGCGAGGCGGTGCGGCCGAGGATGGCCACGGATGCTCCTGCGCGGACCAGGCCGCCGGCGAATCCCAAGCCGATGCCGGAGCCGCCGCCGGTGACCACCGCGACGTGGCCGGAAAGATCGAAGGGGTTGATGGTCGGTGATGCGTCAGTCACTGGCCGACCATACGCAGACGTGCGGCACGCAGGGGCGGGAGGTCCCTCCACCCGCCGGTCTTACTGGTAACCCGCCATATTCGATCTCGCGGAATTCATACGGCCGCAGGCGAGGGCGCGGACAGCTGACCGATCACGAAGTCGGCCGCTTGGTCGGCCATCCCGTTGACCTTGTACGCGCTGTGGGCGGAGCGATTCAGTCCGCCGGGGTAGCACACCGGATCGCCGGGCGCACACAGTTGTATCGCCTTCTTGACGTAGAGATCTCCGATGGTGATCGGCGGCGCGGAGCGGTCGGCCAGGCCCAGAAACCAGTCGTCAGGCGTCCCGAAGAGCACCACCGCGGCAACGTGGGGCGCAACCGACACGGGCATCGGCCCGGACAGGCCGGCAGGAAGATTGATTCCGGCCGGCACGACGCTGGAGGTCGCGTACCCGGCCACCGCCGCGCCCTGCGAGTAGCCGCCGAGCACGATCTTCGTCGCCGGGCACTGCGTGGCGATCGATTCGATCCTGTTCACTGCGTCCGCGACACCGTCGGCCGCCTGACCGAAAGCCAACGACGCGGGGTAATTCACCCCGTAGACCTCAATAGCTTGTCCGGGCAGACGAGCATTGAGTGCATCGACGAACGCTTGGCCGGTTGCCCCGACACCAGGTGGTTCGAACGTGCCGCGGGCAAAAACCACTTCTACTGCGGCGCAGGAGTCGTCGGCGGCGAAAGCGCTCGCAGCGGGGACGGTGAGCAATCCGGCAACGGCAGTCATCCATGCCAGAATCAGGACGTTTGCAGATCGCGCCACTGCGCCGAAGACGGCCGGCCGTGATGTCCTCATCGATCGTCTCCGTCCTCCGGTGAGCGCCACGCCGATCCGTTTCGCTGTTGTCAGCTATAAGCCGCGCGGGCCTACCGAGATTCCATCGACGTTAAGTGATCTGGCTCACCTACCTGTGCACGGCACTACCTCGACGGTTGGGAATGCTGCGTCGCAGCGGGTTGTTGTCGCGACCGTTCGCATACGCCAACTGATCAGCGGCACGGAGGAACTATGGCGTCGCAGCAATCACCAGATGGGGCACGGATCCTCGTCATCGGAGCCGGCGAACTCGGCGGCAACGTTGTCGCCGCACTGACTCATCGGGACGACGCACCGCCGGTGACTGTGCTGCTGCGGCCGTCAGGCACACCCCGGCATGCCCAGCTGCGCGATCAGTTCGCGGCCCGCGGCGTCGGAATCGTAGAGGCCGACGTTGCGACGGCGTCGACGGCTGAGTTGTCGACAGTGCTGAGACAGTTCCACACGGTGGTGAGTTGCATCGGATTCGCGGCGGGGGCGGGAACCCAACGCAAGATCACCGAAGCCGCGCTGGCGGCGCGGGTTCCGCGATACCTCCCGTGGCAGTTCGGCGTCGACTACGACGCCATCGGACGCGGCAGCCCTCACGACCTGTTCGACGAACAACTCGACGTGCGCGACATGCTGCGTGCCCAGAGCATCACCGAATGGGTGATCGTGTCGACCGGCATGTTCACCAGCTTCCTCTTCGAACCCGCCTTCGGCGTCGTCGACCTCACCACCAATACCGTTAACGCGCTTGGCAGTTGGGACACCGAAGTCACCGTCACCACTCCGGAGGACATCGGCGTGCTCACCGCGGAGATCATCCAGACCAGCCCGCGTATCGCGAACCAGGTCGTCTACGTCGCCGGCGACACGATCACCTACCGCGAACTCGCCGACATCGTCGAACGGACCACGGGAGCCCAGGTCATCCGCAATGAATGGACCGTCGCGCAGCTACTGCACGACCTCGACCGAAACCCCGGCGACAGACTACGGAAGTACCGCGCGGTGTTCGCTCAGGGCAACGGCGTCGCGTGGCCGAAGACCGGTACGTTCAACGCCATCCGCGGCATCCCAACCACGACCGCTGAACAGTGGGCGCGCAAACACCTCAGCGCGAGACATTAGGGCTGGGAATATCGCCTCACGCCGCCTGGGCAGGGGGAGAATTGCTGCATGTCGACAGCGCTCTGGATCATCGTCGCCGTGCTCGCCGTCGGGATGATCGCCGGCGGGCTGATGCGGATGCAGGCGTGGTTGCGTAGGCCGGTACCGCCCGAAGTGATCGAGGCCGCGCACCGCGATGACGCCGAGGACGATTAGCCGGGGGAGTCGTGGTCTGTGGCCAGGTGTTGCAGGATTCGTTCGTTGAGGGTGGCGAGCGTGTCGAGTTCGGCCGGGGTGAACAGGTCGATGAAGTTCCGGCGGACTTCCTCGACGTGTCCGGGCGCGGCCTTCTCGATGGCGGCGCGGCCGGCCGGCAGCAGGCAGACCATGGTGCTGCGGGCGTCGTCGGGGTTGGGCTCGCGCACAATCAGCCCGTCCTTCTGCATGCGTCGCGCCTGGTGGGAGAGACGGCTTTTCTCCCAGCTCAGTGCGGTGCTCAGATCACGGGCCGACATGCGGCCCCCGGCGTGAGCCGAGAGTGCGGCCAGTACCTCGTAGTCGGCACCGGACAGCCCCGATTGCTGCAGGCGCCGGCTCAGGTGGGCCTCGAGCTGTTGATGCGCATACACGAATGCCTGCCAGGCGCGGCCTTCAGCAGGGCTCAGCCAGTTCGGTTCCATCGGCATCATGTTACGCCAAATGGTTGACGTATCATCAAAGAAGGTGGGTCGGGGAGTGCCGACGAAGGACAGCCTCGCGTCCCTCGCCGTCAAGCCGTCCGACGAACACCCCATGTGGTGATTACCTGGCTGGCGAAGTCGAGCAGTTGCTCGAGGGTGGGGAACAGAGGGATGGCATCCACGATCGCCTCGTCGACACCGTCGCCCGCGAAGCGTTCGATCTTGTCGACCACCGAGTCGACGGACGCGCCGGGCCCGATGTCGATTCGCATGGCCGTCTTCAGCGCGTCAGGATCGCGGCCGGCGTCCTGCGCCGCACGGCGCGCAATCGGCCACAATTGGTCGGAGTCCTGCAGGCCTTCGACCCCGAGCCAGCCGGTGCCAACGCGGCCGACCCTGCGCATCGCGGCCTCGCTGGCACCGCCGATCCAGATGGGCGGACCGCCGGCCTGGACCGGGCGCAGGTCGGCATGGACCGCCGGTAGGGAGAAAAACTCGCTATCCCAGGACACCGGAGTGGTCGTCCACCACTCCTGGAGGAACGCCAGCACGTCGTCGAGCATCCGCCCGCGGCGGCGCCAGTCTGCACCGCGGGCGATGTCATGTTCATCCTTCATCCATCCGACCCCCACGCCGACGTCAAGGCGGCCGTCGCTGAGCACGTCGAGCGTTGTCAGCTGCCGGGCCAGATGCGTTGGCTCGTAGTAGAACGTGCTGAGCGTGCTGGCGTTCAATCGCACCCGGCTGGTCGCGGTGGCGGCGACGGTCCACAGCAGCACCGGATCGAGGTAGCGGGTCATCTGCGGCGGGTACGGCTGCTCTCTGCCCGGATAGGTGGCCTGCATGTCCACCGGCGTGACCAGTCGATCGCCGACCCACAACGTGTCATAACCAAGGTCCTCGAGCCCTCGGCAGAACGCGCTGAGGCCAACGGCGCTGGTGATGGCCGGGCCGATGATGGGAATGACGAAACCAAGCTTCATCGTGTTCCTCCGCTGGCTTTTCTGCGGCTCAGCCGGGAACTTTGGTGACACCGAGGGCGATGTCGAAGTTCCCCGCGCCGTAGCGGGCGACGCCCATGAGGACCAGGCCCGCTCCCTCTAGCCAGTGCGCCATTTTCAAGCCACCGACGTCCAGCGGGCGTAGCCCGAGGCTCTCAATGAACTTCGACACGTGCGCTTTGGCTTGCGTGTCGTCGCCGGCGAAGAACACATCGAGTGTCTGGCCTTTTTCCAGGACGTGACCGAAGACGGTGTTGAATGCCTTCACCACGTTGGCGTCGGCCGGGGCCGCCTTGGCGACTTCCTGTGCGACCGAGGTGTTTTCGGGGATAGCCAGCCCGTCTGCCGTGGCATTGAAGGGGTTGGTGATGTCGACGATGATCTTGCCGGCCAGTGCGTCCCCGAACCGGCTGACGATTGGTGCGGCGCTGTCGAACAACACGGCGAGGATGACGATGTCGCCGGCTGGGGCGGAGCCCCACGTTCCGGTCGTGACACCCTTGCCTAGCGCGCCGGCCAGGGCTGCGGCCTTGGCTGCGTCGCGACTGATGATTTCGACGGTGTTGCCGCCCTGGACGGCCAGGGCGCCGATGGCCCTGGCCATGTTTCCCGAGCCGATGATGCTGATGCTTGTCATGATGTGCTCGCTTCTGTTTGTTGGCTGGTTGGCGGGCCGGTGGCCCGGGGGATGAGGGGTCGGTTTCGCTGTTACGCCGTATGGGTGAGGAGCTTCCAGGGTTGCCCGCCGAGAAGACCCGCAAGGCGCCCTTGCATCTCGACGCCGGATGGCAGCGGACGCCACCAGATGGTCACCTCGGCGATCTTGCCGTTGGCGTCGAACCGGATGCGGTCCATTCCGTTGACCACG
The DNA here is from genome assembly GCF_019645835.1 of Mycolicibacterium holsaticum DSM 44478 = JCM 12374. NCBI lineage: Bacteria > Bacillati > Actinomycetota > Actinomycetes > Mycobacteriales > Mycobacteriaceae > Mycobacterium > Mycolicibacterium holsaticum. Next base: position 2,493,265 of record NZ_CP080998.1, on the reverse strand, counting down.
GTGTCGTCGATCTGCAGCCGGAAGTACGCGGCGTGATGCGTCGTGCCGCTGAGAACCTCCCTGTAGGTGAGGTCGGCGGCCGCCGCGCTGACGGTCTGGATGGCTTCCAGGACGGCCTGGCGGCCGGTGAGTGGCTCGTCGTCGAGCGGGCCGTACAGCACCACGTCCTCGGCGAGGATGTCCGAAAGTGCGTCTTTGTCCGCGCCGGCGTGCATGCTGGCGACGAATTGGTCGACGGTGTCGCGGTGCGGGGCCAATGTGGTCATGGCTACTCCTGGTGTCTCTGGGGCAGGTCAGATCGCTGAGGTGCCGCCGTCGACAACCAGTTCCATGCCGTTGACGTAGCTCGAGTCGTCGGAAGCCAGGAACAACGCGGCCGACGCGAGTTCCTCAGGGCGGCCCATCTTTCCGCGCGGGATGAGGGACTCGAACTGCGCCTTCATCGCCTCGTCGAACAACTCCTCCTGCTTCGCCGTGGCGACCTGGCCGGGGGTCAGCACGTTGACCCGGATATTGCGGTCCTTCAACTCCGAGACCCACACCCGCGCGTAGGCAAGCTGCACGGCCTTGCTCGCGGCGTACACACTCCACTCGGGGTAGCCCTTCAGCGATGCGTTCGACCCCGTCATGAAGATCGAGCCGCCATCGTTGAACAGCGGCAGCGCCTTTTGAACCGTGAACAATGTGCCGCGCGCGTTCAGCCCGAAGGTGGCATCGAAGTGCTCCTCGGTGATCTGGCCGAGCCTTGCCTGCTCGCCTGTCCCCGCACTTGCCCACAACACGTCGATCGAGCCTTTTTCCTGTTTGACCGTGTCGAACAACCGGTCCAGATCGTCGAGGTCGGCCGAATCACCCGGCACGCCGGTCACGTTGCGGCCGATCAGTTCGACGGCCTCATCCAGCGCGTCCTTCCGTCGGCCCGAGATGAAGACGTGAGCGCCTTCGTCAACGAACAGCTTGGCGCCGGCCAGTGCCAAACCACTTGTCGCACCGGTGATCACCGCGACCTTGCCATCAAGTTTTCCCATGATCTCTTCCGTTTCGTTGCGCCGATACTATGTATACCGATCTGTGTGCCTAACGTACGCGCACCGATGCCCGCTGCGCAAGCTATGCACACCGATCGGTACCGAATTGCGCTAAGCTGGGCACATGACGGAGTTGGCGAAGGGCCCGCGAGGCTTGCGCCGCGGCAGGGGAGCGCGAGAGCGCATCCTCGCCGCTTCGCGGCAGCTGTTCCGCGATCAAGGCATCAACAGCACCGGCCTGGACCAGCTCTGCGCGGTGGCTCAGGTGTCCAAGCGCACCTTCTATCAGCACTTCACCAGCAAGGACGAGCTGATCGCCGAACACCTGCGTCGTTTCGATCCCGATGTACTGCCCGAGGTGTTCGACCGCACCGACCTCACACCCCGCGAACGGCTCCTGGCCGCCTTCGACATCGAGGGATCGCTGTGCCCGTTCATCGCGGCGGCCGTCGAAATCAACTCCCCGGACCACCCGGCGCGCGTGCACGCCCGCGACTACAAGAAGGCCTTTGCCGCGCGGTTCGCCGAAACCGCGCGCGAGGCCGGCGCCACCAACCCCGAACAGCTCGGTGAACAACTGGCCCTGCTGCTCGATGGCGCCTCGGCGCGCAACCGAGTCCTCAACACCGAAGGCTTCGCCACCGCCGCCTCCATCGCCGCCGTTCTCATCGACAACGCCCTCCCCGCAGCAGACGTACCGCTTGGCACACGCTGAGATTTCGACGTCGGCCGTTGGGTCACAGCAGTGTTGCTCGTTCAGCGGGAATCAGCGAACGAAAACCTCACGGCTGATGGCGATTACGGCGCCTGCTCGCCAAGGGTGGACCTCGATCTGTTGATGCGCGTAAGCGAAGGGTTGCCAGGCGCGGCCTGATCACTTATCCGAATTGGTTGACGCATCATCCAAGCAGGTCTACGGTTGAGGGATCAACCAAATTCGGAGTCATAGAGACGGGACACCTCATGAGCAGCATCAGCATCATCGGCGCCGGAACCATGGCCAGCGCGCTGGCCGGGCGGGCGCTCGCAGGCGGCAACGACGTCGAGATCGTCGGCCGTGACCAGGCCAAGGCCAAGGAATTGGCCGTCGAACTGGGTGGCGGCGCCACCGTCGGGGCGGCCGATACCGCACCGGCGGGGGACATCGTGATCCTCACTGTGCCGTACGCCGGCGCGGCGGCGGTGGTCAGCGGGTACGGAGATGGCTTGCGCGGCAAGATCATCATCGACATCACCAACCCGGTCACCCCCGATTTCACGGGGTTTGTCACCCCCGAGGGCAGTTCCGGCGCGCAGGAAATCGCCAAGGCCGCCCCCTCCGGCGCGCATGTCGTCAAGGCGTTCAACACGCTGTTCGCCAATGTTCTGACCGACGGCCCGGCCGAGGGGCACCCGTTGGACGTGTTCATCGCCGGTGACGACCCGCAGGCAAAGGCAAGCGTGTCGAGATTCATCGAGACCCTGGGACTGCGCCCGATGGATACCGGGCAGCTGCTGATGGCGCGGGCGCTGGAGAACGTGGGCCTGATGCAGTTGGGCCTCATGACCCACTCCATCAAGCACACCAACTTCTCCCTCGGCGTCGACGTTCGCAGCTGAGCGCCCTCGTACCAGCCACTGCACCTACTCTGAAAAGGACAGTCACATGCGCGTTTTCATCACTGGCGGGACCGGCCATTCCGGTTCACACATCATTCCCGAGCTCATCGCCGCGGGGCACGAGGTCACCGGCCTGGCCCGGTCCGACGCGGCCGCGGCGGCGGTGTCCGCGCTCGGCGCGAAGGTGCGTCGCGGCAGCCTCGAGGATCTCGACGGGCTCAAGGAGGCGGCCGCGGACTCCGACGGCGTCGTTCACGTCGCGCACCGGCAGGACCTGCTGCCCTCCGGCGGGATCGACGCAGTGACCACCGCGGAGGTCCCGGTCATCCACGCCTACGGCGAGGCACTCGCGGGAACCGGGAAACCGTTGGTCGCGGCGGGCAGTATTGCCTCGTCGTCATTCGGGAATCTGGGGCGCCCGGCCACCGAGCAAGACCCGGCCTTGCCCACCGGGCGGGAGTACTCGGGCACCCTGCGGTTCCGTAACGCCGTGGAACTCGCCGTGGTCGGACTCGCCGAGCGGGGAGTGCGGTCGTCGGTCGTGCGGTTTCCCACCATTGCGCACGACACGACCGACACTGCCGGATTCCTGCCCGGGTTGATCGCACTCGCGAAGGCGAAGGGCTTCGCCGGTTACCCCGGCGACGGCGCGAATCTGTGGAATGCGGCGCACATCCGCGATATCGCCACCCTGTTCCGGTTGGCGCTGGAAAAGGGTCCGGCCGGCAGCTACTGGCACGCCGTCGAGGACGAAGGAATTCCGTTCCGCGACATCGCCGAGGCCATTGGCAGCCGTCTGGGCCTGCCGACGGTCAGCGTGCCCGTGGACGAACTGATGCTGCCGGGGTACTTCGGCATGTTCACGAATCTGGTCACGATGGACCTTCCGGCCTCCAACCTCATCACCCGCCAGACCCTGGGCTGGGAACCCACCCAGCCCCGCCTGCTCGACGATCTGGACAACGGACACTACTTCGCCGAGCGCAGAAACTCGGTTGTCCACCAATGAATCTCTCGCGACGCCAGGAGAAACCATGACCGTATTCGCACCACACCGCGCCACCCTGGAGTCCTTCGTCGACTGCATAAACGGCGGCGCAGACGCTGACACCCTTACCAGCCTGCTCGCCGAGGACGTGGTGCTCTACGGCCCGTTCGGCGACGACCCCATCACCGGCCGCAAGGTCGCCGTGGAAACGATCAAGGCCGTCAACGGACTCTCGTCCGACGACACGTATCTGGAGGTCCTCAGCGGCGACACCCACCACGCCGCACGCTTCCGGCTGCAAGTCGGAGACGCCACTGTCAATGGCATATTCCTCGTCCTGCTGGACCCCGACGGCAAGATCGCCGAGGTCAACATCTTCTATCGCACATTACCGGCCGGTGTTGCGCTGCAACGCAACCTGGCGGGCGTGACCGGCATGCCGCCCTGGGACCTGCGCACGAAGGGGGAGTGAATCATCTTGGTCCACAACGCCATCCCAGCGGTACTGGCCGCCGCTCTCAGCTGCCCCGGATCACACCGACAGCTCGCCGGCACGGGCCGCGGTGAGGGTTACGCGGGTGGTCTGTGCGATGAACCCGTCGTCGATCGGGTCGCCGGTGGTGACCATGCGGTAGAACAGTGGTGCTCGGAACGTGGTGAGCACGGCGTTGGTGTCCGTGCGGGGCGGAAGCTCACCTCGTTCTATCGCTCGGGTGATGATGGGCGCCGCGCGTTCGGTCTGGTGATCGAAATAGCGTCGGCTCACCTCGCGAAGTGGGGCCGATCGCAGGCCGGCGGTGAGGACGGCCGCAACGATCTGTCGTCCGATGCCGCTGTTGAGTTGGTCGGCGAAGGTCCTGCCGAGCGCTAGCAAATCCGTTTCGATCCCGCCGGTGTCCGGGTGCGGAATTGCGTCGTGTGACCACGTCATGAGCGCGTCGACCAACAGGTCGTCGAGGGTGGGCCAGCGTCGGTAGATGGTGGTCTTGTTGACGCCCGCGCGGGAGGCGATCGCCTCCACACTCAACGTGGCATGCCCGTTGACGCTCAGTTCGTCGAGTACCGCAGTAAGAATCGCCTCGCGGACCCGGGCGCTGCGACCACCGGTCCGAACACCTTGGACCACCTGCCGATTCGCCATTTAGAGCCCCGATCTGTTGCGTTAAGGCTTCCGGAGTGCAATGCTCTCACTATAGCAACATAGAGTTGCTTTAAGCGGAGGTGTGGCTATGCGATTCATGTTCGACGACGAAGCGTTCTCATTCGAAACGCTGCGCGCGGTCGGGTACACCGCTTACGGCGGGGCCGATATCGGTGAGGTGATGGCCACCGCTGCGCGAATCACCCCCGGTGACCCGGAGTCGTGGTATTCCGAGTGGCGGGCGCTGGCCGACCGGATCGTCGCGATCGCCGACGACTGCGCGGCCAAGGCGCACGCCGCCAGCGCCAGTAGCGCCTACCTGCGTGCCTCCAACTACTACCGCACCGCCGAGTTCTTCCTTCGCGACGACCCAGTCAACGATCCGCGGGTGGCTGACACCTCCGCGCGCGCGATCAAGGCGTTCCGGGCCGCTCCGGAGATCCAGGCGAACTGGACGCGCGTCGGTATTCGCTACGAGGGAGTCGAACTGCAGGGCTACTACCTGAACACCAGCGGCCACGAGTCTGCGCCGACGTTGCTCGCGCACGGGGGTTACGACTCGACGGTCGAAGAGATGTTTTTCGCCGTCGGAAAGGCCGCGCAACAACACGGATGGAACTGCCTGATCTTCGAAGGTCCGGGGCAGGGGTCCGCGTTACGGATCGACAAACTGCCGTTTCGGTATGACTGGGAGGCTGTGGTCACCCCCGTCGTGGACGTCGCCCTCACGCTGCCCGGCGTCGACCCTGAGCGCATCGCCTTGCTGGGCATGAGCATGGGCGGCTACCTCGCCCCCCGCGCCGCGGCATAGGAACACCGGATTTCGGCATGCATCGCCTACGACGGAGTATTCGCCATGGCGGCGGCGTTGCCCGAACCGCAACAACAAGAACCTGATCCAGAACAGCGGGTCGCCGAACTGGAGACGCTGATCGCCCAACGTGCGCAGGCGTCGAGCTCGCTGCGGTGGATGCTGTCCAATGGCCTGTGGACGCCGGGAGTTACCACTGCCCAAGAATTCATCGACGAGTTCAACAAATACGACCTTACCGACGTGGCCGATAAAATCGCCTGCCCGACGCTGGTCTGCGAGGCGGAAAATGACCAGTTTTTCGCCGGCCAGCCGCAAATGCTTTACGACGCATTGCGATGCAAGAAAACGCTACTGAAGTTCACCGCCGCCGAGGGTGCCGAAGAGCACTGCCACGAAGGCGCGCTGACGTTGTTTCATCAGCGAATGTTCGACTGGCTCGATGAAACCCTCGCGTCGTAACAGCGAAAGAAGTCCGGGTAGGCCGACGGTCGCCGTGAAGTGCTCGGCTTTGACTCTTGGGGCAGCCCTTCCAGAAGAGTCCGCACCGGCGCGCGACCCCGGAGTCGTCCATTGATGGCTCGCCAGTCTATGTCGTCTGGGGAGCCAGGGAGTCCCACCATGTCAGCACTCGAGTCCCGAACAGCGTCAGCCATTTCGACGGCAGTGGTCGGCGTCGTCGCGGATGGTACCTGACCGTACGGCGACAGCGTCGTTAGACCTCAAAAGCCCAGCGGGGACGGCAAACACAGCTTCGGCAGTATGCGGCCAGTACTCCTTGTACTCGAACACGACGTGGGCCAGCAGGTAGGAGTAGTCGGCGGGAATCATGGTCGTCAGTGTCAGATCCTGTGTGACACCAGGTTCGATGAACACGAAGTTCCACGGCACGAGGTTCGCTTTGAGCACCTCATGTGGGAAGGCCACACGCCGTGCACACTCGTCTTCGCGTTGTTTCCGGGGATTTGAGCGTCGGAAGACGGTGAAGGGTTCGTCCTTGATCGCTCTGACCCGAAGGGTCACTTGCTCGAATTCGTGCAGCACTTGGCCGACGTTCTTCGCCGACACCGTAAAGGTTGTCAGGTATTGACCTTGTCTGAGCCCGTGGAATTGGCAATCCACCTGTAAGCCGATGTGCAGTGCGTTACGCCGGTAGAGCTCGTCGTCGATCGCCCTCTTCTCGGCCTCGCGGCCTTCTTTTCTCTCATCCCGCGCTTCGTTGAATCGCCGATCGGATTCCCTTACTTTGCGGCTTATCCAGAATCCCAAGCAGGCGACGACGATTGGCGTCGCCAATGACGCGACCAGCTTCGCAATCTCCAAGCTGGTCCAATCCTGCAGTGCGCCCATCGCTACGTCCTAGGCCGTGTGTGAAGCGATTACCCGAAGATGAAGTCACCGCCCTTGGCATTGCCAAGGAGGAATACGTTGTTGGCTCTGCATCCGAGTGTCAGGGGATCGCCGTCGGGGCAGTTGTCGTTTCCGGGGTCCACGGCGACGATCTCAAAGATCTGCCCGTCCTTCAGTGGGATCGTGAGCGGAACCGAGTTCACGTTGATGCCGCAGGTTCCCCATTCGGTGTACTGCGAATCAAGCGTTCCCTTTTTCTCGAACGGGCCGCCCTCCGTCGCGTTCCGAACGTAGATAGTGATTGGGCGTCGAGACGGATAGCAGTTGTAGGCCAGCACGCGCGCGTTACCCTTTGCCGCCGACGGAGGTCCTCCGTCCGGAGGTTGTCCATCTCCTTCTTGGGGCACAGGCTGATTCATGGTGGTGAACTTCCCGACGGATCGCGGTCCGGACACCTCGAATCCGGGCTCACCCAAGATGCCCTGGACAAACCAGTGGAACGTTTTCGAGTACTGCAGTTCGTGGGGCATCATCAGTTGAGTCGTCGTGACAACCTCCCTGGCGAGCCACGGCTTGTTCTCATCTAGTTGTGGATTGCTCGCGTCGGACACGTATACGAAGTACCGGACCGCGGCATCCTTCGTTCCAGCACCGGGGTCACTCCATCGCAGCAGGGGTTGTACTGCTGTTCCAACCTCCCCGACCGATGGCGCGATGATGGTTGGCGCCAACGGCCGCCGGTCCTTGATCTGCGCTTCCGGGGAAGGGCTCGACACACGATCGCACAGCAACTGCCGGGCTTTGACGAACCGATAGTCCAATGGGTAGAGGTTCGCCGATGTGCTGACCTTCGAATGAAATATCGCGGTGCCGGTATGGTCGGCAACCGCATGGCCGACGTAGGAGTCACGTGTGTATAGCTGTACAAGCGCCCCGGGTATCGCGCTCACTTTGATTCGAGGCTGGTCGATATAAAGCGGACCTTGGATTACGGGCGCCGAAATCTGAAGTTTCTGGACTTCGACTATGTTTCGCGACGGCTGCGGCTCAGCGCCGCACGCCGACTGGCGCAGCAGGACATGGTGGCCTTCTTTCAGCGGCGTGTGAAGGTGCACAACGCCCTCGGCGGCCGGGGCCTGCACCCAATCGCTTAGTTGACCGACCTCCGTTGAGAAGCACGCCAGCCATGCGCCCGGTCGCGCGTCCCGATACCAGACTTGATTCGAACAGTCGAACAACGCGTCGATGACCTCACACGGCTCTGGATGCGCGGGACTCGCCACAACTGGCTCAGGAGGTCCGCTGCACGACTTTGTACACAGTTCCTCTGTGGCGAACACTTCTCCCGCGGCCAACGGGGTGACCCACATTTCTAGGGAGCCACCGCTGGCCTGACCCTGTCCGACAACGACATCGCCCTGCTTTACCTTGACCACCGCGCCAGGTATCAACCCCGCAACGGTGACCTTGGGCGTGCCGGCGCACAGGGGTCCGAGCACATGGGGTAGCTGCTGAAACTGCAGGGGAGCCGCCACGACCTCGGTTCCTTGCTGATCCTCTCCGCGCTCACACAGCTGCTCGAAAACCTTGACTCGCTGGTGCGCCTTCAGCGGCGGTAACGACAGGAGCATGGACGGCACGGGCACCCTGATTTCGTGGAAAGCCTTCGGGTCGCCTTCGATGTCGGGGTGCACGATGAGTGTCTCGCCGTCGATGACGTTGGAGACGTCGAACCCGGGCTTGCACTCCATCGCTTGACCGAACGCGAGCTGCACTATCCGTTTCTTTCCGATTCCCGGTGCGCGATCAGCCGGAGGGCTCGTGACAATCGGGCCGGGAACCCCATTAACGATCTGCAGCGACTCAACTTGCTCTCCGGGCTTGACCGGGCGAACCAGATCAATGACTGCTGTGCCGTCAACGGATCGGACCGAACCCAAGAAGTCTCCGCTCGCTTGTAGGCGAAGTTCAGCGCCAGCCGTGACACCAGCCAGGAACAGGCAACTGCTGCAACCGAATACGTGCGAGACGAATCTATGTCCCGAGTACGGCGGTGCAATGTCCTGAACGACAGTGCCGCGCGGGGGTAATGGGCTCGCTTCGCCGTTGAACTCCTGAACGGCGACGATCTCCTCGTGTGCATTGAGCGTCACGCCCGCATAGAACTCGAAGCTCATGTCCGCAGCCACTGAAGCGTGCGCACCGATCTCCACTCCATTTCTCAACGCGTGCACGACACCGCCGACGAGCACGTTGGAAACGCGTAGACCGAAACTGGCTGGGGTGAGCGGCCCGACGATGTTGGGCGCTGAGATTGTCATCTCGGTTATTCCCTCTCGTTCGACGTCGTGTGTGCCGACCTAGATGAGGCCGATCTTGTGCTGTTGGGCCAAGCAATCGATTGCAGACAAGCGCCTTCCGTGGTGGGCTGGAACCAAGGACATCCTCAACATGGCAGCGGAGCTTGGCCTGGCGTGCCGATCGGCCTCGCGGCGATGGTTATGGGCTGCACGATCCTGAGGCGATCGAAGTTTCTCAAGCATCGCGATCCTCGGGGCCAGTCTGTTGTGGACTCGGTCGAGCATGTCGCAGTCAATCGCGAAGTGCCTAAGTAGTTGACTACTTAAGTTCTTGCCCCTCAGTACGCAAGTCGCGGTTGTGCTTCGGGTTCGTCAACATTGCGTTCAGGCGGGCGGCCTGTCACCGTCGTGGTGGTCATGATGCATGCGGTCGCACAGCCCGAGACCTGGGCCGGTCAAATATCCCTTAACATCAGGGTCTTTAACGTGTTCTGCCCACGACATGTAGGTGGGCGGGTACCTGGCCCAGTTGGTGCCCGATAGGTCCGCGTGGCGCTGGGTGATTTGGTAGCTATATCCAAGCATTTCGGCGACCAGGGGAGCGGGAGTTTCGCGGAACACTCTCGAGAAGTAGTGGATCTGACAGAAGCAGACAGCCATCAGTACTCGAGTTCCGTTATGCTGCAGTGTGGTTACTGCGGGCAACTCGCCATATTCAATGCTGCCGTATTCCACCTGGCAGCAAGTGGCGCGTCGAGGTTGGAGCACCTCCTGGGGCCTGCGTTGATGAGCATCCCAGGTAGCTCAGACTAAGCGTAAAGCGGGGCCGTAGCTGATGTGTTGCTTGTCGTCCCAGCCGATCTGACTATCTGGCGACCTGGACTTGACGTTACATGTAACATGTTGCCATGGCGGTGAGAGACAGGGTCGGCGAGTACCGCCGGCGCATGCGGGAGCGCGGCCTGCGCCCACTGCAAGTCTGGGTGCCTGACGTGCGCACCGAGAGTTTTGCCGCCGAGGCTCATCGTCAATCGTCACTGGTGGCGCGGGCGGATGTAAACAGCGATGATCAGGACTTCATCGAAGCTGTCTCGACGCCATGGGACGAGGAGTGAACCGAGGAGAGATCTGGACCGTAGCGGGGGGTGTCTACTCGACAAAACCGCGTCCCGCGGTGATCGTCCAGGATGATTTGTTCGATGCCACGATGTCGGTGGCGGTTGCGCCGATCACCAGCGCATTACTGGAGGCTCCGCTAATGCGCATTCGGATAGCCGGCGGAGACGGACGGTTATCCGGACTCGACCACGACAGTGACGTGATGATCGACAAGCTCACAACTGTCAGGAGGTCGAACGTCCACGCGCGAGTCGGTCGGCTGACTGCGGAACAAGTCGTCGAAGTCGAGCGAGCCATGATGGCATTTCTCGGGCTTGCGCGGTAAACGAGAACCGTTGGGCAGCAGGGCAATGCGGTGTAGTTTACTGGTAACCCGCCATATTCGATTCCGTCGTATTCCTCCTGAATCGAGCGGCGACGCAAGTGCGCCAGGGAAGACTGGAGCCCCGATCCTCGTCGTGGCGACGTGGCCGCTGTGAGCGATCCGCGACGGTCCGAATACCCGCCTTCTGTTTGCTGGGGTGCCATACCAAGGTGTCAGTGGTAGCCCGCTGCGGGAGTTGTCGCTGCCGTGCCGAGACAGCGCCGACGGGGAACCCAGTGACTGTCTTACAAAACGTCGTACACTGTCGCTATGGCTGACACGATTACCTTCCGGCCGGACGAAGACACATCGAAGGCGCTGGAGGTCTTGACCAAAGACGGCACGGCTGTGTCCGCAGCCGTTCGATCTGCTCTGATCGATGCCGCACGCCGGAAGGCCAGCGCGGCGATTCGCGCCGAGGCGGAGAGCGTTGCCGAAGACGAGTCCGATCGCGCGGAGGCCATGCAGGTGCTGCGCGATATGGAGACCCTGCGTGCGTGGTGAGGTCTTTCAGTTGCATGCCCCGCGGGGGAGTCGCGGTCACGAACAGGCCGGTTTCCGCTACGCGGTCGTCGTTCAGTCAGATCAATTGCCACTGTCGACCTGGCTAGTCGCACCGACGTCCACGTCGGCTCGTGCCGCCAGCTTCCGACCCGAAGTTGAAATCGGCGGCCTCAACACCCGGGTGCTTGCTGAGCAGACTGCAGCGATAGATCCAGGCCGGCTCGGCAAGAGCGTCGGGTTCCTCAGCTTCGACGAAATGCGCCGCGTCGATGCAGCCCTACGCGTCGTCCTCGATCTCTGAGCGCTGCGCGGTCACCACCACATTGGACAAAAGCAATTGGTAGACACCGCGATACGGCGTACTTTACGGGTAACCCTGCATATTCGATTGCTGCATAATCGTTGACGAGATGCCCACGTGTCGTGCGCGGTTCTCGTCAGGTGCGGCGTATGAGGCTGGCACATAACGTGAGCAAGCGCTCGATCGCCGACGCCGTGCTGTACGGCGCCCTGCTGACGATCGACGCGATGGCTACGCCGACGGCGCCGAGCGCCTCATGAGAGGCGCAGCCACGCTGGCGAAGTCGATGATCCGTGCCCCGATTTCACGTACCTGCTGCTGCGTGAGTTGACGGTACGGCTGCGCGGAGACCGACATAACGGCGGTGCCGTGCTCATCGAAAATCGGTGCCGAGATTGTGGCGAGGGGATGGGCATCCACCTCGGGCAACTCGTCGGGTAGAAAGTCGACGACTGTCAGGTCGGCGACGGCACCGGCCAGACGAACCGAGACCGGATCCGGCCCGTTTCCATTGTCGAGGGCCAGCAGCGCGGTGTACACGCGCAGCAGGGGGTCGCTGAGGCGTTCGATACCGTATCCGCGTTCCCGAACCTCTGTCAGCACCTTTGGCATCCGCGCCCGGTAGACATCATTGGCCGCACCGGCGGCGTCCATCCAGCGCTCGTGCGCGGCTGTGGGTGCCCATGCGACGAACTCGCGGCCGAACGGTGCGACGAAGGGCAGGCGCACCCCGGCGCGAACAGGGGGAGGATTGGCTCCGGGAGACGCCGCGTCGATGACGGTGATGGAACCATCGCTCACCTCCGAGATGCAGACCGCCATGCCGAGCTCGGTGCACAGCTTGTGCAGAGGCGCTCTGAGAACGCGTGACAGCGGTGTCGCGGCCGACGGTGGGGTAGGCAGGCCCGGGCCCGGTGAGTATTTCCCGCTGAGTGGGTCACGCAGAACCCACTCGCACACGCGCAGTGTGTGCAAGATGGCGTGCCCGGTGGATCGGCTGATCCGCAGCTCACGGCATATCTCAGCCAATGTCAACGGGGTGCCGGCACGATCGACCAGTAACTCGACGACTGCGACGACACGTCGGGTCGGGGGCGAAAGGTCTTGACCGTCGGGGTCTTCCTCGCCTAACTTCGCGTTCATATAGTCGAATCATAACTCGAATATTCGACACACTGCCATTCTGAAGAGGATGCCCGCGATGGCGCAAACAGTTCTGGACATCGACGATCTGACAGCGCCGGTGCTCGATCCGATCCAACGGCAGGTCCTCGAACACATGGCTGCGGTATCGGTCGAACTCGATCCGGCCACCCTGATCGACGAGGCGATCGAGCGAACTGGAATGGACGACTTCGGCCCGGGCGACTTTCGTCCCCGGCTGGAGGCATACGCCGCGGCAGTGGACGCCGATTCGGGCAACACGAACCTGAACAGGCTGATCATCCGTAACCGGATCATCCGACTGCTGTCACAGCGGTTGCTGCTGGCCGACCTCTTGCGTCGCTACCCGGAGATCCACGCCATCGAGATCGAAAGTCCGTTCATCGTCGTCGGTCTTCCCCGCTCGGGTACAACGCATCTGGTGAATCTCATAGCGGCCGACACCCGTCGGCGCGCGCTGCCGTACTGGGAAAGCCAGGAACCCTTTCCGTACCTGGGTGAAGGTCCCGACGTCGGCGGCGTCGACCCGAGATTCACGCGCAGCGTCGAAGAGCACGAATCGGCCAAGATGATGACGCCCCTGGTGCAGGCGATGCACGACCGATTCCCGCAGGCCATCGAGGAGGAAGTCGAGCTCCTCGACCTCGACTTCGCGAGCTATGTCCTGGAGTGGCACGCCCGGGTGCCGCAATGGCGAGACTTCTACCTCGGGCTCGACCAGCGCGAACATTACGGCTACCTGCGGACTGTTCTGCAGGCGCTGACCTTCCTGCGTGGTCCACGCCAGTGGGTCCTCAAATCGCCGCAACACTGCGAGCAACTCGGACCGCTGATGCAGACCTTCCCGGACGCCACAGTGGCGTTCACCCACCGAGACCCCGTGGCCGTCATCCAGTCCGCCGTGACCATGCTGGCCTACGGGGACCGGATGCGCCGCAAAGAGATCGACCCCGAGGGACTGGTGGAGTACTGGATCGACCGGATCGAACGGTTGCTACGCGCCTGCGTGCGCGACCGCGAATTGATCGGTGCGGACCGCAGCGTCGATATCCCGTTCCATCAGCTCAACGGCAACGAGATTTCGATCCTGGAGACGCTGTACGAGTGCAACGGAACGGAACTCACGCCGGAGGCTAGTGCGGCTTTCCAGAGCTACCTCGACGCCAACCCCCGGGGCAAGCACGGCCAGGTGCGCTACGACCTCGCACGGGATTTCGGGCGGACCCCTGAAGAGATACGGGCGAGGTTCGCCTTCTACTTCGACCGGTTCGATGTGCGGGCCGAAGTATGAGCACATTCGAGCCCATTTATCTGAGCCGGCCGGGAGGCGACGCCATCGTCGGCGCCGGGGCGCCCGCCGAAGAGGTCGCGCCGGGGATCTGGATGTCACCGGGCCTGTCGAACTCCTTCCTGTTGACGACCGGCGAGGGCCGGATCGTGGTGAACACGGGGATGGGCTTCGAGGGGCCGGTTCACCGCGCCAACTACGACGCCGTCGATTCGTCGCCGATCCGGTACGTCATCCTCACCCAGGGGCATGTGGATCACGTGGGCGGTGTCGGCACTGTCGCCGACCCGGACAGTGACATTGTCGCCCAGTCGAACTGGGAGATGTGGCGACGGGACAACGAGATTCTGGCCGCGTTCCGCGCGCAGAATTCTGCCTTCGCCTGGGTGGACAAGGTGATGGACACGATCAACCACGCCACGGCTCGATTCGGTCCGCCGCCGCCACAGAGTGCCCCCACCCCGACCATCGTGTTCGACGACGAATTCCTCATCGAACTGGGCGGGCGGCACCTGCAGCTCTATGCGACACCAGGCGGCGAAACCACCGACAGCCTCGTCGTGTGGCTGCCCGACGAGGGTGTCTGCCTATGCGGCAACGTGTTCGGGGCGCTCTTCGGGCACATTCCGAACCTGGTGACGATCCGCGGCGACCGGTACCGCGATGCGCTCACCGTCGTCGAGTCCATCGACAGGGTGCGGGCGCTGGGAGCGGAGACGCTTCTCACCGGCCATTTCGGCCCGATCGTCGGCAAGGAACGGATCCACTGGGAGTTGACTCGCCTTCGTGACGCCGTGCTGTCCATCCACGACCAGACTGTGGCGGGGATGAACGCCGGCAAGGATGTACACACGCTGATGCGCGAGGTGGTGCTACCACCCGCCATGCAGGTCGGCGAGGGCTACGGCATGGTGCGGTGGAATGTGCGCGCGATCTGGGAGAACTACGCGGGCTGGTTCCATCACCGCTCCACCGCCGAGCTGTACGCCGAAAGCCCGGACTTCGCGGAGCAGACGCTGGTCGAACTAGCCGGCGCAGAAGCGGTGCTGGATCGGGCGGCAGAGCTTCTGGACGCGGGAAATCCCGTCCGCGCGATCCGATTGGCGGAGATCGTCACGCGCACTGTGCCGGACGACAAGAGGGCAAAGAGCATTCAGGTCGCTGCGCACAAGCGATTGCTGGATGCCAGCACCAACTTTTGGGAGGCCGCGTGGCTACGCAAGAAGATCGAGGAGCTGTCATGACGAACCGCGTCCATTTCGATTTCAGCGGTAGCACCGCATTGGTGACCGGCGGGACCAGCGGCATCGGATACGCGACGGCGTCTTTACTGCGTGACAGCGGTGCCACGGTGACCGTCACCGGGACACGTCCGGGGCCCCAGGACTACGACGACGTGGATCTGTCGGGGCTTGATTACCGCCAACTGTCATTGACCGATGACGTCGGCATCGCTGCCCTCGCCGAGTCCTTTGACACGTTGGACATCTTGATCAACAACGCGGGCGCCAACTTTCCCGGTGGTCTCGACGAGTCCACCCCTGAAGGCTTCGCTCTGTCGGTGCAGGTGAACCTGCTGGCGCCGTTCACGCTAACCGAGCGGTTGCACGGAGCGTTGAAACGATCGACGGCGCCTGGGGGAGCGAGCGTGGTGATGCTCGCGTCGATGGCAGCGATTCGCTCAGTACCGATCGTGCCGGGATACGGTTCGGCCAAGGCGGGCGTGCTGGCGCTGACCCGCAACCTCGCCGTCAAGTGGGCCGACGACGGCATCCGGCTCAACACCGTCGTACCCGGAGTCGTCGCGACCAGGATGACGGCGCCGATGGACTACGTGCCGGAGATCAAACAAGAGCAAATCGGCCACATCCCGCTGGGCCGGTTCGGCGAACCTGACGAGATCGCGTCCCCAGTTCTGTACCTGTGCACCGAAAATGCCTCGTACTGCACGGGATCGGCATTGATCGTCGACGGCGGCTACAGCGTGCTGTGACCCGGCACAACCCGATGAGACAGGTGCACTGTGACGAATGAAGCGCGAGTTCTGTACAACACGTCGACGCGTGAGTTCCAAACCGATATCTGGGACATCTACCGCACGATGCGTGATGAGCATCCCGTGTATCACGATCCGGACCAAGGTTTCTATGCGCTGACCCGGTTCGACGATGTATGGGCAGCCGCAGCGGATCACGAAACGTTCTCCAGCAAGGTCGCCGAGGCCAATGAGCTCCTGCCGCAACTGATCTACATGGACCCGCCCAGGCAGACCGCGCTGCGCAAGCTCGTATCGCGCGTGTTCACCCCGCGCCGGGTCGCCGGGATGGAAGCGGATCTCAGTGCGTCGATAGAACGACTGATCGACACCATCGCAGCCAAAGGCACGTGCGAATTCCAGCACGAATACGCCGCGGTCATCCCGAGCGTCGCAGTCGGCGGGATGATCGGCCTCGACGAAAAGTATCTCGCCCCGATGCGCGCATGGACCGAGGCGTTCATCGGGTTGACGGAGAACAACGAGGATGCGCTCAACGCCGCCGTGAGCATCTACACGACGTTCGCCGAACTTCTCGAAGAGCGCCGTCGTGAACCGCGTGAAGACATGATGACCGCACTGCTCAACGCGGAAATCGACGGCGAGCGGCTCAGTGACGAGGAGTTGCTCGGATTCTGTTTGCTGCTGGTACTCGGCGGCAACGACACCACAGCCAGCCTGATCGGTTCCGGTACGGTGCTTCTCCTGCAGAACCCGGATCAGCTGGACCTGCTGCGCCACGACCCGTCACTGTGGTTGTCCGCGGTCGAGGAGATCAACCGTATCGAGGCTCCAACCCAGGCCCTGCCCCGGACCGCAACCCGCGACGTCGAGCTGCACGGCGTACGCATCCCGGCCGGCTCACGGGTGCTGCTGGTATGGGGCGCAGCCAATCACGACGAACGCGAGTTCCCGGATCCGGAGCGATTCGACGTGACACGACGTGCCCAGCGCCACGCGTCATTCGGTCACGGTGTGCACTTCTGCATGGGCTCAGGTCTGGCGCGCTTGGAGGCCCGGCTCGCCTTCGAGCAATGGTTCACGCGCTTCCCCGAGTGTGAACTCATCGGTGCGCCCACGCGGATGACGTCCACCTGGGCGCGGGCGTTCGAGTCGATTCCCCTTCGCGTGAACGAGAAAAGGACATCCCAGCCATGAGGTCAGCCATCGTCTCCGGTGCAGGCACGACCGCGATCATCGACGTTCCCACACCGCAGGCAGGCCCCGACGAGGTCCTCGTCCGCATCCGCGCGTGTGGAATCTGCGGGTCGGACACGTTCTACATCTCCATCGGGGGTCTTCCACCGCATCAGGGCAGCATGCCTCTCGGGCATGAACCGGCCGGCGAGGTCGCCGCCGTCGGTGAGAACGTGACCGGTATCGCGGTCGGCGACCGCGTCGTCATCAATCCGATGGCCGTACCCGACGACATCATCGGAAACGGGGGATCCGCCGGTGGCCTCGCCGACTACCTGTTGGTCAAGGACGCCGTGCGGGGCCACAGCATCGAGGTCATTCCCGACTACGTTCCCTACCAGGTCGCTGCGCTCAACGAACCCATGGCCGTGGCCCGGCACGCGGTGAACCAGGTGGCTCCCAAGCCCACAGATCGCGTGGCGGTGTTCGGCGCCGGGCCGATCGGACTCGGCGCGACGATAGCCCTGAAATCCCTTGGAGTCGGCCATGTGGTTGTCATCGACCTGCTGCAGACTCGCCTGGACAAGGCAATGAAGGTCGGGGCGGATGCGGTCATCAATTCGGCCGACGAAGACGTCGTCGCGCGGTTGATCGACCTGCACGGCCCGGGTGAGTCGATCTGGCCGGGAAAGTCCGGCACGGACATCTACCTCGATGCCGCTGGTGCGTCCGAGGTCGTCACGACGGCATTGGCGGCGGCGCAGCGCGGAGCCACCCTTGGGATCGTCGGTGTGCACAAGGAACCGGTGACCGTCGATCTCATGAACGTGATGAGCAATGAACTCACCATCGTCGGCTCGATGGGCTACCCGGACGAGATCTTCGAAGTCACGAAGGACATCATCGAGCACTGGGAGAAATACGCCGTGATCGTGAGCCACACCTTCGCCTTCGACGACCTCGATGAAGCTTTGCGCTGCGCCGCCACGCCCGGCGCGTCCGACAAGATCGTCATCACCTTCGACTGAGGACGGCGTAGGCCCCCGGCTCGCCGGCCGACGGGGAGATCGGTGGGGAAGTCCTGCAACGCAGCCGAAAACGACGGGAGGAGCGATGACCGGCAAGAGGTCGGGCAATGATTCATCTGATGCAATATGCAGTACTTAACTTGACATAATGTCGCTTATCGGCACACACCGGTGCAGGCTGCATCTGATGCCGTCCAGGTTTCCGCCCATTGACCGTCACGGAACTGTCCTTCTCAGTTGATCTTCGCCCGTCCCACGCCTTCTGCGCCGAGCGATCACCGACTGAATCTGCGCTGGCTTGTTCTTGCCGCCGCCACTGGGCCGACGCCTGGTCGCGATGACGACCACGTCACACCCCAACTTCCTCTGCGCCCGACGGTGACGATCCAAGCTGACCTACCGCCGACGGGGATGCATACGTCACAGTGACGAAATGCTGCCTCCGGTCTGGATCTGTGCCTTGGAGCCATATTCTGACAGTGCCTCCACACCAGGCGGGCAACCAACCCCGTAGCAATCTGCTACGGTTGTATCAGATTGCAACAGCAGGAGGTTCCGTATGACTGAGACGGCAGATCGGGTCACGCGGTTTGCCGCGGATCTGCTCGATAGCGCCGCGGCCGAGGGCGCGCGGCAGAGTCGCTCAGCCAAACAGCAGCTCGATCATTGGGCACGAGTGGGTCGCGCGGTATCAGGACAGCACAGTGCGGCCCGACGCAAGGTGGAGGCCGCGCTGAGCGGCGCAACTCCGCTGAGCGAGCTGAGCGCCGAGGAAGGTGTGGTGTTCAACGCTGAGATCTCCGCCGCGATCCAAGAGAGACTGGCCGACACCGACTACGGCGCGACGTTGGCCGGCCGCGGTATCACCACCGTCGCACTCAACGACGACGGCGAGCTGGTCCAGTACCGCCCCGATGGGACCTCGTCGACGCTGTCAGACCAGCGGTGAGACCCGCACCGTACGAGGCTGACATCATCTGGTGAAGCGGCTCGACCTCGTCGTCGGCCCCAACGGTGCCGGCAAGTCCACCTTCATCGAGCTGACCTTGGCGCCCCTGCTGCCTGGCAGCGTGGTGGTCAACGCCGACGAGATCGCCAAGCAGCGCTGGCCAGATGACCCCGCCTCACACGCCTATGAAGCCGCACGGATCGCAGCCGCCACCAGAGAACGCCTGATCGAACTCGGCGAATCCTTCATCGCCGAGACCGTGTTCTCCCACCCTTCCAAGCTCGAGCTCCTCTACAGCGCACACCTGCGGGGGTACTCGGTGGTTGTGCACGCGGTTCTCATCCCCGAGCAGCTCGCCGTGGCCAGGGTGCAACACCGAGTCGCCGCGGGCGGACATTCCGTGCCGGAAGCCAAGATTCGGGAACGCTACCAACGGCTGTGGGCACTGGTCGCCCTCGCGGCTGCTCGGGCGGACTCAGCGACCTTTTACGACAACAGCGGCATCCGGGGACCCCGTATCGTTGCGCAGATGGCCGGCGGCTTCGTCGTGGGCTCCCTCCGCTGGCCGCAGTGGACCCCGGCGGCGCTCACCACGTGCTGGCCCAACCCGCCGGATCGCCGCTAGCCACCGCCCGTCAACGGCAGCAGCCTCGCCGGCTACTGCCGTCGCGACCGTGAACGCCGACCTTTGCTCCCAACCAATGTGAGGCTGGTCGACACGGCGGGTGTGAATCATGGCACGCTCACCGCACGCGGCCATTCGCCTTCCCACCAACCGAAGTAAGCCCATGATCACCACTCGATCGCATAATGGTCAGGGAAGCAACGGCGAAGGAGCACATCGGTGGCAGATTCGACTGTTCGCAGCACAACTCGGGTCGCTGGCTTCGAGGATCCCGAGCTGGACTTTCAGCTGCTCCGCCAGCTCGGCTCGGCTGCATACGGCGGAGCCTCCGTCGGCGAGTGCTTGGCCGCCGCCGCCCGCATCCGCGAATCCGGCCCGCACAGTTGGACCGACGTGTTCGCCGGACTCGCCGACCAACAACACGCCGACGCACAGCAACTCGCCGCCGCCGGTCACCGGCTCAGCGCGCGCGACCGCTACCTGCATGCGGCCAACAGCTACCGTGCAGCTGAGTATTTCACCCCGTTCGGAACCGACAGGCACGTCGAATTGGGCCTTGCAAGCCGTGCGGCATTTTTGGCAGCTATGGCCGAAAACTGCACTGACATCGAAGAGTTATGGCTTCCCTGGCGCGGACAACGGCTTCCGGGCTACTGGTTCACTCCCCACGACACCTCCGGCAGCCCGACGCTGGTCGTCACGAGTGGATTCGACGGAACACTCGAGGAAACCTACTTTCAGATCGGCGTAGCGGCACTCGAGCGTGGCTGGCAGGTGCTGCAGATCTGCGGCCCGGGCCAGATGGACACCGCCCGCACCGAAGCCGCAACATCTTTCGTTCCTGATACCGAGAGCTGGATAACCCCGTGGATCGACATCGCTTTGGACCGCCCCGAGGTGGACCCCAACCAACTCGGCATGCTCGGCATCAGCTTCGGTGGCTATTTCGTCCTGCGGGCCGCCGCGCACGAACCTCGGATCCGCGCATTGGTGGCCAACTCCCCTGTTGTCGATCTGCGCGCGTATATGGTCTCGTTTCTGGCCGGCATGGGCGGAGACCCTGAGCAAGTACTCACGCCCGCAGTGGATTTCAGCCTTGACGACATCGACCAGATTCCCGACGCCGAGATGCCGCCCACCATCAAGGAGATGTCGCGGTCGTTGATCCGACGCTTCGGACAGTCAACGTTCCTGAACACGTTTCACTACCTACGGGAGTTCAACGTCGATCCCGCCACGATCACCTGCCCTACCCTTGCAATGGTCGGCGCCGGGGAGGGCGGTGAACCGATCCGCCAGTACGAGGTTTTCGCCGAGCAGTCCGGTGGTCCGGTGACCCAGCGGATGTTCACCACCGCCGAGGGCGCCGATACCCATTGCCAGCTCGGCAACCTGACCCTGTCCAACGCCGTCACACTGGACTGGCTGGAGGGCATCCTGGAATAGACTCCCCCGTGGGAGGCAGGATGCACATCGACACGGACGTCGCGGTGATCGGGGCCGGCCTGGCAGGATTGACCGCCGCCCGAATTCTGCGTCGCGCCGGCGTGGACGTCGCTGTGTTGGAAGCCCGCGACCGTGTCGGCGGGCGCACGCTGAACCACCGCCTCGGCGCTGCTTTCGGCGACGCGGTGGTCGAAGTCGGCGATCAATGGATCGGGCCCAACCACAAGCGCATCCGCGCGCGGAAACCGCAGTGGAGTCCATGGGCTACATGGACGGCGCGGTGTCCTCGGGCGAACGCGCCGCAGCCAACGTACTCCCCGCGCTGTGAAACCCGCGGTTTATCCCGGCTCCTGAGGCACCATGCGTGCCCAGCCCTCGGTCAGCCGCGCCCGCGCGGGTGGCAACTCCCCCACACCCAGCACGGGTGGAATCGGCACCTCCGGGAAGGTCGCGTCGTCGTCGTGTACGAACGTCGCACGCAACCCCTCGATGAACGGCGCCGGCATCACGGGCACGACCTTCTCATCGCGCTCGAATCCCAGGATCGGCCCCACCCGGAAGGTCGGCCGTAGTCGGGCAAGGGCCGGCTCGATGAAGTCCTTTGGCATCACGATGTTCTTGCGCGGGAGCACCCCGCAGGTGGCGTAGATGCTGCCCCGGGTATCAGCGAGCACGACGAGGTCGAGCGGCTGGTTCGCTGGAACGTCGAACTCCGAGACCTGCCCAGCCACGAACGGGTGGGTGATCGCGCGCGTCTTCTGAAGCCCCGCGCTCGTCACCATCTGGTTGAGCACCGCCTTCTCAGCCGCCTCCAGTGTCGGCGGCGCGAACCGTGCGTCGGCCGGTGTCGCAGCATCCAGGAAGCACCCCAGCACACCGTCCTCAGGCCGCGTCACATCACCGATCCTTACCCGCAGCACCGGCAGCGAAGATGCATCGGTGATCGTCGGCGGTCCCTCTCGTAGCTGCGTGACCGTCGCGTCGGACGCCTCGAATGCTGCTCTTGCGCGAAGCACGACCACGGGATCCCCGAGCAGCCGCACACAACCGTCGGCATGCTTGACGGTGGGCTCGAGCGTCGAACGGACCGTGTCGAACACGCGAAGCATTGCGGTGAAGCCGGTTTCGTGCCATCCGGGCGCACCGGCTGCCACGGTGAGTGATTGCGCTACCACCGCCTCGACGAACCGGCGCAGGGTCGCGTTCGTGATCGCGGCGGTCGTCGGTTCTCCGTCGGGCACGGTGACCCATGGCAACGGCGTGAAGTCGACCGTGAGCGTCGTGGCGTCGACCGGGCCCAGATCTCCGTCGATCGGGTCGGTCGCGGTGAGTTGGCCGACCGGTTGACCGTCGGCGTCGTAGACCTCGAGTGCTTGATCCACGAAGTCCGGCAACAGAAATCCACAGATCGGTGAGTCGAACGGCGTGGCCTCGACATCGAGGTCCGCGGCCGACTGCAACCGCAGATTCAGCCGCCCCCAAGTGGTGAGCCGAGCGGGCATCGCCGTCGCCCACTCCGGCAACGGGTCCAGCGTTGTGCTGGCGCTCGACCAGCCCGCAGATGCCCCGAACGTGTCGTAGACGCGGATGCGGTTCATGTGCAGAAACCCGCCCTGCTCGCGCTGCCCCTCGGCGGCGAGTGCATCGTCAAGGCCGGTCAGCGACGCCGACACCACATCAAGTGCGTCGAATGTGCCGGCGTCCACCCCGTTGGGCGCAGGCTTTTTCGGCATCGGGTTTCCGTCGGGACCGTTGACGGCTTCGGTGACCAGAGTCTCGCGCAACACGTTGGCGACGGTCACGGTGGCGACATGCCGCTCGGTCACGACCTGCTCGCGGTCCGGCGCGACGACCGGGTCCCGGTCGACCGTCTCGACATGCTCCGGCGGCAGTGCCCACGCGTCGTTGAACCGCTTGCGCCGGTGGGTGGCTTCGGTGTCGAGGAAGAGCGGACCGTACCAGTCACGCCACGCCTGCAGCCCAACCGCGCTCGATGGCGTTCCGATGGGCTCGATCGCGGCGATCGCCTCGGCCTGCTCGTCGTCGAGTAGACCGCCGCGGTTGAGCCAGATCGAGCGTGCGGCCGCGGTCAGTTGAGCCGCGGTGGGCTTCTGGCCGCCGTCACCGGTCCGGTGCGCGACGCGCGTCATGATCGGCGCGTTCGCCGCGTCGGTCAGCGCGTGCTCCGCGACGAGGCCGGATACCGTATCCGGCAGTCCGGAGACTCTGAACGCGGCGGTGTCAGCGAGTAATTCGCTGCCGAGCACGGTGTGGCCGCCGACGCGCAGACCGACCATCAGCTCGCCGGCGAACCGTGTGTCGAGGTGGCCGTCGAGCCGGAACCGTCCGTCGGCTCCGTGGCGGAACTGCCGCTTGGCGCCGTAGAGCACGAGGTGCGGCGCCCACGGCCGGTACCACCGCGGGCCGGGGACCTCAAAGAGGTGCCCGGTGTCCGGGAGGTGCACCCGGGCGCCGGCGATCGAACGGTACAGCTCCGCGAGTACACGGTGAATGCGGTTCTGCGCGAGGTCGATTGGGGCATTCGGATCTCCGAGGTCGAGCCACCAGCCCGCCTGTGCGGGACCCGAGCCGTCGGCCGAGGGTCCCAGCATGCTCGGCGCGGCGTTGCGGCGATGGTCCTGTACACGCACGAGCCTGGGGTCGATCGGATGCGTTGACTCGTGCTGTGCGGTGGCGAACGCGGCGCGCAGATCGCCGATCCACTCGATGATTTCGCCGTCGCTGGGCCCGGAGGGTTGTGCCTGCGGGGGCTCGCTGAGGACGGCGTCGGGGATCTGGCTCTGCAGCTGATCCGCGGTCGGGGCTGCGATCGCGGCCGACCTCGCGATCAGGTCCAACCAGTTTCCCATCACCGGCACGGCGGCCGAACCACCGAGATCGGCGAGGGTGAACCCGAGGTTCTGCAGGTTGAGCTTCGGATAGATGTCCAGCCGCGCAAACCATGTCGAGCGGCCGGGCACCCCCTGGAAAGTGCGCGCATGTTGTGCGCCGGGCAGATCGATGACCCCGCCTACCGTACCCGACTGCTGTCCGAGCTTGCCCAGCATCATGTCGAGGTAGTCCACCTCCGTGTCGGCCCCGGTACGCGCAGCGACGTCCGCCATGGCCCGCTGCAGGTTTGGATAGAGGGCAACCCCGTCCGTCTTGAGCGACGAAAAGCCGATCAACCTTGTCTGCCGGACCGGCACGCCGACGATCGAGCCGTGCAGCACCGTGTGGGCTTGGTGAGCCGCGGGCATGAGCGCGTCGACCACGACGTGTTGTGCTGTGCCTCCGTTGGATTGGAACGCATCCGCAAGCGTCCGCGTCGCGGTCACGCTGCTCCGCAGCAGCTCATCGGTGAAGTCGGCGTCGGCGAGCAGCATCGTCGTCTCGGCCGCCGGTGGTGGCGGCATGTCCTTGACGCTGAGCTGCGGGTTCCACGACGGTTCCGCAACGACCGCCCCGTTGGCCACCGGCACCGCGAACTCGGTGAAGCTTTTCAGATCGGCGCGGTGCCCGAGCTTGTCGAGGCGCCGCAGCAGCGTGCGGTAGAACGGGTCGAACGATGTGGACGAGTACCAGCCGACGACCGCGTAGCTCACCGTCCCGGACGGCGTCGAGCCGAGATCGGCCAGATCGTCGTGAAACCCCAGGCGCCTGCGGCAACTCGGGTAGTACGCGGTGGTGAGTTGGTCGAACGGTTCGTCGAGGGCCCACTCGCCCCAGCCGGGTGCGACGCGGGCCAGCACACCGGGTGCGGTGTGGATGCGGTCGGCGGCCCGGCCCGCCGGCGGTTGCCACTCGGCCAGCGGCGTCACCGCCTCGGCGACCGAGTCGACGATCCATTCCCGATGCGTGCGCGCCGCATTGCCGCTGACCGGGTTGAAGCGCACGACGAGCCACAGATCGGGGACCCCGCGGAACCTGGGCGGGCGTGACTTCTGGGCGTCGGCTTTGGCCAGTGCATCCGGAAGCGCCCAGTGCAGGTGGATGCCGCGTTCGAGCACACCGGTGGCGGTGAACGGCGGGTCGCTGAGCAGCGGAACGGTCGTCGCCGCGCCGACCACGCGGGCGGCGACATCGATCGGCACGGTCTTTGTCCGCTTGGGCATCGTGGCTCCTCAGTCGGGTTCGGTTCGGAAGAGCGCATGCTCGGCGAACTTCAGGTTCACCCGGTGGCCGTTGCGCAGCAGAAGCCCCTCTGGTGGAGCCGGTTTGGATCCCCCGCTTTCGGCGGACGGCTGCCGAAACACCTGGATATAGGGGCGCTGCTCGAGGTGCAACGCCACGGCGCGGGAATCACCGACGGCAGAGCCCGGGACGATGTCATCACTGAGTTTGCGGACATCGATCGTTCTGCGGTTCTGATCGTGGAAGCCGATGACGTGCGAGCCGGTCGCCTCACTGCCGTCGGGATTCCGTCGGTCGACAGTGTATTCCTGCCCAACGGGGCGGTTGTCGTCGAACTCGACGCCGTACCGGACCCCCTCGAACGGCTCCCGAAGATGCACCGACGCGGGCTCGCCGTCGAACAGGGCGATGAAGACATCGCGCGAGACCGGCTCGGCGCGCAGGGTTTCGACGATGTTCTGTTCGGAGTCCGCTTCGGCGTCGGCGACGCTGTATGCCCGGACAATCATCTTCGGCCAGCGCCGGACGAGTTCGGAACGTATCAGCATGCCGGTCATCTGACCCTCGGCCGGGTTCACCTGCTCGCGGATCGCTTGCAGCACCGTCAGCGAACGGTGGAAGTCGACCGTGCCGAGATTGGTGTTGGACACGACACCGTCGATGACCCGGTCGACCCACGTCTGGTTGACGTGAAAGAACCGGATCGACTCGGGCGGCAGCAGCCGGGCGTCGGGCACCAGATAGCTCAGCGGGATGCGCCGAAGCAGGCGGATGTCTGTGAGGAACTCGACGAGCCGCGCCGACATCTTGATTCCGTTGATGAACCAATCGGGAGTGCTTGACGGCGAGGCGAATTCGAGGCCATCGGTAGTCGCGGTAACCGCGTACTCGCCCACCGTCGTGACGACGGCTTCCACCCCGGTCTTCGGTGACAGATGCTCGTTCTGGGCCATATCGCTACTCCTGCGCCGCTTCGGCGACGTCGGCGAACTCAACCGCGAGTTGGTCGGCGGTGATCGAGCCAATATTGACCGCTGTGACCGGTGCGCTCACCACCGCTCCGATGCCGGTCACCGTCGAGACGATGTCACCGAGGTTCCACTTGTCGAGATGGTCGGCCAGGCCGCTCGGATCGGCCACACCCCGCGCGAGGAACTGAGTCTGGTCTTTGACCAGGCTCTGGCCGCCGAAGTCCTGCCACGGCTCGTCGACCCATTGCGGGTTCTGCACCCAGTCGGGCTTCTGGAGGGCATCGGGCAACTGGTTCACCAGGTCCGGCGGCTCGACGGGTTGCTTGGCGGTCGCGCGGATGTCACGCAGGTCCTCGAGGATCGCCGGATCGGCCAGCGCGAGCAGCCGGCCCAGCTCGAACGCCGCGGCGTGCGAATACTCCAGCGGCGCCCCTTGCGGAGCGTCTGCGAATTCGCTTGGCGCGGCGGCGATCGCGAATGCGGAACTGCGCGGCTGCGGGCCGAACGGCCGGAGCGGTCCGCGGTAGGTGGCGGCGCCGACGTCCTGATCGTGCTCGAGCGGCGTGATGAAGGTACCGCTCGGGTTGAGCAATGACTGAAAGTCACCCGACAGCGGCGCGTCCTCGCCCTCGGCGACGTCGGCCGGAAGATTGCCGAACCGCAGGACACCGCCGTTGGGCCGGTACCGGATCGCCTTGACAACCTGCTCGAAGTCGCCACCGGCGTACGGTCGGAATGTCCAGTGGTGCAGCACGAGCAGCGTCGTGGTGCCCGTGATGACCGGGGGCTGCGGCCCCACCGGGAACAGCTGCGCCCACCTTTCCACCGAGACGAGCACGGCGAGGTGCAGGGGCGCCCGCTCCCCCTCCGGCGCCGCGGCGTTGGGCAACCGGTTCGCAACGACGATCGCGTGGTCGGTCTCGACGCCGGCCACGACGCTGCGTTTGACGTGACACAGCAGCGGGAGTTCGTCGACCTTGGGCATCACCTTGCGCAACACACTGTTGGGCACGGTGAGCGTGCTGACCTGTGCATCACCAGGGATTCCGAGCGTGTTCACGAGGTGGTTCCGGGTGGGCTCGGGCGTGTCCACAACGGCGAACTTGTCGACGCTGACGGTCGGGGCCTGCTGCGGCTGCCCCCGGAACGGACCACCACGCACTGACGGGGTCACGGTCGCAAAATCAGCTTCGGAAAACACCAGGAGCGCCAGCCACGGCACCTCCCGGTCGGGCTGGGGCCCTTGGCGTTCCCATGGAAGCGTGCGCCGGTTGAACGCGATGTGCGGCAGAAACTCGTCGGGTGAGGTCTCGCTGCCGGGGGCCGGATAGACACCCGCGATGAGGTCGGCGGTCAACGAGGCCTGCGGGCCGTCGATCTGGACGTGGATGGTGTCGGGCCCGGTCAGCTCGAGAAGCGAGCTGTCCTGTGCCTGCGAGTCTTTCGGGTCAAGCGTCTGCATCGGGGTGATCGTGACGGGAACACCGGCCCGAGCGACCGGCATCATCCTCGAGAAGACCTGGTTCATGCTCGCGCCTCCACGTTCACCTTCGTGACCAGCTCGCTGGGGGGTGCTATCGCGTCGTCCACAAGGTCACGCCCGCCGCCGCGACGCAGTTGAGCGACCAGCGCCTCGGTGCCACCGGGGACGACCGCGATGCCGTCGAGCCGCCATTCCGGGCCGAGGTCGATCTCGAGTCGCCAGGCCCGGTCGGCGGCCACCGCCATCGTGAGGCTCACCGCGTCGGCACCGACGACGGGAACGAGGTCGCGCAATCGCGCCCCGATCGCACGCCAACGCACCTGACGCTCAGCGGGTCCGGGGCGCTCGACGACGGGCACGACCCGGATGATGAGAGCCGCGGCCTTCTTCAAGGCCTGGAAAGAGACATCCACCGAGCGCGCACCGGCGAAGAGCTCGGCGCCAGGCATGCCGTCGAGCGCGCGGACAGCGGTGTGCAGCGGGGTCCGTGTTGTCACGACGCAGCCGGGCGCAAGGAAGCTTCGGGGATTGACCGCAAGCAGTGCCGTGTCGGGTTCTACGCCGGCCGTCGCGGGTGCTGCGGCACTTCCCGATCCGATGAAAGCGACCGTGGCGGTGCTCGCGGGCAGTTTCAGTGAGCCGGCGCCCCGCGCGTGTCTGTCGAGCACGACGCCCCCCGCGCGGTCGAACGCGACCGTCCGCACGTGCTGATGACCCGACATCCGAAGCGCCGCGGCCGCAGCGCCACCACCGCCGAACTCGAGCAGCTGTGCTTCCCCGGCGGGTACCTCGATCGCCGCGCGGAATATCCCCCGCGCGCCCGCGGTGCCCGTGAGCAGCCGCTCGGTAAATTTCGCCGGCGACGTGACGGTTTCCAGCTTGCGACCGGAGGTGGCGTGATCCGAACGTATCGACAGCACCTTGAGGCGCACTGGTTGTAGTTCGACCGGCCGCGCGGGCGACAGCGGTGGCGACATGTGCGGTATCGCCGCGGCCGCGGTAGCGGCCACGCTGAACTGTGCTGCTGCGGAGTGCTTTACCGGGTTCAGCAGTGCGGCGCTCTTGAGGAGTGCGGTCAGCGGCGCGCGGGTGCGGCCACGCAGGGCGGTCAACGCGGAGTCCCGGCGGGATCCACCGCTGGGAGCCGTGGCCTGCAGTGGTGCGGCCGCAAAGAAGAAGTGGTCGGCCACGCCGACGAGTTGACCCGGGGCTTCGTCGCCCAGCGGCAACGGGTAGGCCTCGCTGTTGGGCGACTTCTCCGACCGCGAAGCCGAAAGTGGAGGTGCGGTGGGAACCTCGGGACCGCAGTCGACGAACATGCCCTCGACGAGGGGAACCGACGGCGTGGCCGAATCGAGTTTCGCCGCGGCCTGAGTCCCGGTCTGGCCGGTGTCGAGCAGCGAAGGGCCGAACGTCGCCGCGGGGTGGAAGTCAGTGACCCAGGCGCGGCCGATCGCATCGGACACCTCGGGATCGTCGAGCGCCGGCGAGGTGACCGCGAGCCGTGAGGTGAGTCCCAGCTGCCGGCACAACGGCAGGTTGACGTCCCCGGCCACGACGGGCGGGAAGGCGGCGCCATCGGCAGGCACATCGTCGGGATCCAGCGGAAGACGGGTCCGGACAAGGAAACTCCACTCGGGACCGAGGCGCACCGGGGCGGCCTGGTCGGTGCCCTCCTGTTGCTCTGACTCCTCGTCGGCTGCGGTCCCGACTCTGCCGCTGAGGAATTCGACGCGCAACAGGCCGGGGGCATCGGCGGTGTTGAATGCGGGAACCCGCGCGCCGGCCGGATGGATCCCGGTTGCGGGCGGAAGCTCATTGGCGGGCAGTGCCAGTTGCTTGGTCATGAACTCAGAAATCTGCGGTGCGGGCGGCTCACCGATCTCGGCACCGAAACTCACCTCGAACGAGACGATGGCGAGGTCGATCGTTGCGGTGCCGCCGAACTCGGGTGTGTAGATGTCGAGGTGCACACCGATCTCGTGCCTGCCGAAGAACTCGAACCACAGCACCACCCCGAGGCCCGCGCGCAGGAAGAACGGATCCCACGTGATGAGCACGTCGACGTAGACCTCACACCCCGCGGCGATACCCATGAACTCGCCCCACAGGGCGGCTTTGGCTCCCGCCATCAGCGCCTGCGGCGTACATGCGAAGAACACCTCGACCGACAGATGGACGAACTCGTACAGCGTCGCCTTGGCGCCGACACGAACGAGTTCGGGATAGTGGTCGGGCTTCTTGAACTCAGGGTGGTACCCGCCGATGCTGAAGAGGAAGTCACCGTCGTGCGGCGGTGCGTACCACGCGCACAATGCGATATCGCCCTGCAGGCTGAAGATGTCGGGGTGCAGGATGTAACTGTTGGGCGACAACGACGCCCGCAGCACGAAATGTTCCTCGTCGACGGTGGTGAGGATGCCGATTTCGATATAGGCGAGCGGTTCGAGGCTGAAGGACGCCATCCCCAGGATGGTGAACGAGAACCTGTGGCCGAACGCGATTGCGACGACGACGCGGCCGGTGATGAAGCCGAACGAGATGAACTGGATGCCTGCGGCGATCCAGAACTGGCCCTCCTCGGGGGCGAAAAGCAGGCTCAGCTCCTTCAGTGAGGTCGCGGCGTCGCCGCTCACCGCGAGCTCTCCCCGCATGACCTTCAGGAACGGGTGGTCGAGCATCAGCTCGGGGTTGGGCAGCGCCCGATTGAAGCCGAAGCCGCCGGCGACGCCCGTCATGAAGAACCACGGCGGCCCGCCGAGCGGCGCGACCAGCGACGCGAAGATGAACAGCGAGGGGTCATCGTCGGGTAACTGGGTGTAGCCGCCGATCGCCGAAAGCTCGAAATAGCCTGCGACGGAGACGACGGCACCGCCGACGTAATCGGTCTGCCCCTGCGGCGTCTCGACGGCCGCGAAGAAGCCGCCGAGCTTAATCGTTTCGGTGTCCATCGCAAGGCCGAGCCCGTGCAGGAACGGTGTCACCGCACCGTCCTCGAAACGGATCTCCAGGCCGAGTTCATAGGCGGCGACCATGATCGGGCCGAGCTCGAATCCGAGGTCCAGCCCGACCGCGAAGGATTCCTCACGCAGATCGACCAGCAGCGCGGCGATCTCGAGCGGGCCGAAGGTGCGTTGAATGGGGATCTTTCCGCCGCCGGTGAGCGTGACGGGCGGCTCCAACGACGCCGAGTAGACCAATTGGAGTCCGAACCCGGGCATTTCGCGCATGTCGGGGATGAGGCTCGCGACGATGCCGCCACCGGATCCGCGGTCCCCGAGGCGCATATCCTCGAAACCGACCTGGAATCCGTCGAGTACCCGGTCGTCGCTGCCGAGCACGATGTCGACCCCGGCGCTGAATTTGCCGATCACCAGATCGGGATCATCGCCTCCGGAGGTGACGGGGCCGTAGGCTACACCCGCGGTGAGATGGTCGGCACCGTCGAGACCGACGGTGAGTTCGACGTCGTCGACCGGCACCACCACGTCGTTGCCTGTACCGCCGGTGGCTTTTGACGCGATCGCGACAAGGGTCGCGAGCATCTCCTGGGCGCTGGGTGTCTGGCCCCGGATCGCGTCGTTCACCACACTGGAAAGCGCGGTGGTCAGCGCCTCGAACTCGGTGCCTTCGGACGCGACTATGACGATCGACGACGTGAGGTCGGCGGCGAGGGCTGTCGCATCGGGCGGGAATGCGAGATCGGGGAACGCGGCCGGGGTCTTCAACACGATTGCGGGCGGCTGATTTTGGGCGAGGGCGAGCGCGATCGCGAAGACGCCCTGCAGCGGACCGTCCGGCACGGTGTGTGAGACGAGGATCAGCTCCCCGGACGCGAACATGACCTCGCTCGTCCCAAATCCGACGAGATCCAGCGGGTTCAACTGAAGTGGTGGGCGGATGAGGTTGGTACCGTCCCACTTGGCGATCGGAATGCGGTGCCGCTGCGACGCCGCATTCCACAGGTCGATCACGAGCGTGAAGGCGTCGGGCGGATCGGTCAGCACGCCCACCCACGCGCCCGCTCCGGGAGCCGCGGGTGGGTACTGTTGGCCGTCGAGCGCGTCGGCCATCGTCGGTGGGTTACCGGTCAAGGGACCGTCGATGAGCGGGAAAAACATTGATCCCGGCCAGAATTGCGGATCCTCGTTGCCGGTCAGCAACGCGCGCAGATGCCAGAGGAAGGTCAACGGGCCGGCCGCGTCCTCGCCCTGCAGAACACTGTTGCTCCAGATCGTGAAGTCGACCGGTTCGCCCATTTCGTCGACGATCGGGAAGGGCATGATCGGGTCGGGTGGGTCACCGAGCATCGGGAACACGTGCTCGAGCACCCGCTCGAAGAACGGCTCGGATCCGGTAGCGGCGCGCTGCGCGATGAACGCCTTGAGCACGAACACCGCCAACCTCGCGGCATCCCAGCCCAGGATTTCGGGCGAGGACTGGCCCGAGACGTACGACATCGTGCGCCCGTTCGGTGCGGGCAGGATGTTCGCCTCGGCGGTGAGGTCGACCGACGCCTCGAGCGGATTCGCCGTCGCGCTGATGGCGCCGTTCAGTTCACCCGAGGTGAGAAAGTCCGGCACCGGAAATGTGCCCGCGAACTC
Source organism: Mycolicibacterium holsaticum DSM 44478 = JCM 12374 (assembly GCF_019645835.1). NCBI lineage: Bacteria > Bacillati > Actinomycetota > Actinomycetes > Mycobacteriales > Mycobacteriaceae > Mycobacterium > Mycolicibacterium holsaticum. The sequence continues at coordinate 2,460,896 of NZ_CP080998.1, read as the reverse complement.
CACATCGCCGAACGCGTGATCGGCGGACCCGCCGTCGATCCGCAGCACCTTCGCGAGCACGGCCAGGTCGATCGGCTGGCCACCGATATCGCTTGCCTTCGCCCCGATCCCGATCACGAGGGGCTCCCCGACCGGCATGCTCCAGGTAACTCCGAAACCACCGTTGATCGCGTCGATCATCAACACCGGCTGCCACTGGTGGTCAGGATCGTCCTGGGTGCCGGCGAAGGCCCCTCCTTCCGGCACCGGGTCGGGCAGCAGGGATTGCAGCATCAAGCCGATCCGTTGGCGCTCCGCGGGGAGCGTCTCGAGGGCTTCTTCGATCGGCTTGCCGAACCAGACCCACCGCACGGTACCGCCCGGGTCGAAGAATCCGATCAGCTTGCCGAGCTCGATGAGGGCGATATCGAAGTTCACCATCAGCGCGACCCACTTGCGACCTCGACCGTGAAACCCTCACGGCCGGCGTGAAACCCGCGAAGGACTAACGGCTGACGCGGTTCTCTGCGTCGCACCGCGCTGACCGCTGCCTCGACCGCGTCGAGCACGGCGTCCCACACGACCCGCTGCAGATCTGCACCCCACACCTCGGCCAGTGCAAGGGCCTGCGGCGTCGCGGCGTTGATCTTCACCGCCGCGCCGGTGCCGCGCCCCGACTCGGGTGCGCCGAGGCGATAGACGAGTTCGAGCTGACGCCGTCCTGTCTGGTCGGTCTGGAGTTCGATCGAGACCATGAGCCAGCCCTCGAGCAGGCGTGCGCGGACACGGTCACTGCGCAGCAGGACGGCGTGGTCGCCGGTCTGCCACACCACATGGCGCGCTGTGTTACCGACGCCGATCAGCCGCTGTCGAATCCGCGATTCGACGTCGGCTGCGGAGATCGTGAGCGAACGAGCGCGCATGGCTACCCTGACAATCCGTCGCGTTGTGCTGATGGTTCGCAGTATTGCGGCGGCGAGTCAGGGGGTATGGGGTAATCCACTACCCCACTTTTAGTGCAGCACGGCTGAATTCGTATTCGATCTGCGCTGAAGGCCGCCGCGCGTAGGGCAGCTATTCGCTGTCAGGATCCGTTGCAAACAACTACTGAACCGCATCGGCTGGCCAGCGGGTCAATCCTCGCCCATCCGCGAACACGCACACCTTGCCACCGGAGGCCTGCGTCGGCGTGGTCTGGCGGTCACGCTATTCGTAGTTGAGTTCGGCGACCGGGAACTGCCGGTTGCTGAAGTCGATCTGCGCGGCCGGGTTGGCCACCGCGGTCACCATCCCGGACCCGAAGGGACCTTGGTGGTCGAACAACGTCGCGGTGCCCACCGCGATTCCATCGGCCGCCCAATGCGAGTCGGCCTGCACGGCGAGCCAGTCGTCGAGCGGAAGGCGCGACAGCGCCACCGTGAGGTCGCCGTTGATGTACCCGATCCCCTTGGTGCCGAGGTTCGTCACCAGGCTGGTCGACTCGGCGACCATCACGGCCCGCACAAACGGTGAGTTCTTCTTTCCGGCAACGACATCGATCCCGTCGTTGAAGAAGCATTTGCGCGAGGCGTTCTGATGCACCGACGGCGAGCGCGTCCATCCGGCTTCCTCGCTGCCGATGTACGGCAGGGTTTCACCGTCAGGCGGCGGTGACTTCGGTACCGATACCGGTGCGATCCACTGCTCACCCGGCGGTGCGGACGAGCGCCGGTACTGCAGCAGTGTTGCCCGTGCTACCGCCTTACCATCTTGGCGCACATCGCATTCCGCGCTGCGTACCCGTCGGCCATCGCGCACCACCCGCACCTCGACGGTGGTCGGCACCCCACGTGCAGCCTTGAACAGGTCGACCGTCAGCCGCGCAGGCATGAAGTCGTCGGACCCGCATTGGGTCTCCAACACCCGGGCCACCAAGCCGACGACCGCCGGGCCGTTGAGGTGATCGTCACCCCAATGGCTCTGGGCAAAGGGCGTCGGCAGGTACGCGCCGTCGTCGGTCCGCGTGAAATGCGCCGGTTCCGTGCTCATTTGCGGATCTTCGCACAATCGCCGAACGCGGCCACGATCAGGTGTTGCGTCCGCCGTTGACGCCCAGGATCTGGCCGGTGATGTAGCCGGCCTCTTCGGAGGCGAGGAAGGCGCAGGCCGCGGCGATGTCCTCGGGCTTTCCCATCCGGCGCACGGGCGTCGCGTCGATTGTCGCCTGGATGTCGCCGAGGAAGCCCCTGGCTTCGGCGTTGCGCAGCATCGGGGTGTCGATGAAGCCGGGCGGCACCGCGTTGACGGTGATGCCTGCCGGACCGTATTCGACACTAGCCGACCGTAAAGTTGGCATCCATGCGGCGTACCGCGGTGCCGAACTGCCGGCTCATATGCTCGAGCCTTCCGCGCAACCATTCGGCGGCGTCGTCGGGTGCGTGTTCGAGACGCATCCGCCGCATCCGCATCGGCGTCATCCGAAGACGGGTAAGGCGGCCGGTTCGGCGGTCGATCGACGCGAAGTACAGCAGGCGCAACTCGTGGCGAAACGCATCGTAGCTGCCGATGCCCTCGTAGTCGTCGACGGTGTCGCCGCACCCGTAGAGGATTAGCTTGCCGCGGTACACCTCGATGGGACGCGGATGATGCGATGAGTGGCCGTGCACGACGTCGACACCCTCGTCGATCAACCGGTGCGCGAAGCGGATCTGTGCCAGTTCCACCTCGTAACCCCAGTTTGAACCCCAGTGCACCGAGGCAATCGTGATATCGCCGTCGTGCTTTTGCGCCAGCATGCGGTTGGCGACGGCGTCGGCTGTCCGGCCGGACAGATCGGGCAGCAGAGCAACTCCGGGGTGGTCGCCGGTAGCGGCCCAGCGCGCCGGGATGCCGCTCGTCACCGATCCGACGGAGGCAATCACCACCTGCCCGGACTCCCCCACGGGCACCTTTACCGGCTCGTTGGCCTGCTCGACATCGGAACCGACTCCGGCACAACCTATTTCCGCGCGGGTGAGCACCTCCAGCGTGTCGGCCAGACCGCGATGGCCGAAGTCGAGGACGTGATTGTTCGCCAGCGCGCAGACATCGGGTCGGATCGCGGCCAGGCATCCGATGTTGTCCGGATGCATCCGGTAGTGAACGGCCTTGCCGGGTGCGAACTTGCCGCTGGTGGTGATACTCGTCTCGAGGTTGATCAGGCGGACGTCGGGTTGGACCTGGTCGAGGACCGCCACCGCATCACCCCACGGCCACGCGAAGTCGACCGGAGCGGGGATCGAACCGTTGGTCCGCTCGGCAAGCGCTACATACGTTCGCGCATCCGATACGACGGATTCGCGCAGCGTCGGATCGCCGGGATGCGGCAGGATCTGGTCGATGCCGCGACCGGTCATCACGTCGCCGGTCAGAAATACGACGACGTCGGTGTCCGCGCTCGACGACACACCGCCAGTGTCCGCTCGGCGCCCGCGCCAGTGTGCGGTTTCACCATGTCTTGGGGCAACCGCGGGCGATCAACGCCGCACCGACCCGGTCCAGGAGCCGCTGCGGAGCGTTGTGCAGCATGCCGCTGGTCACTCGGAAGTCGGTCCAGCCCAGTTCAGGTAGCAGGGTGTAGCGCTCGGCGTCCCAAGTGCGCTGTCGGGGGTCCGTCCAGTGGTGAGCACCCTCGAAGTCGACGCCGACGAGGTACTCGGGCCAGCCCATGTCGATCCGCGCGAGCAGGCGACCGTACTCGTCGAAGACGGGAATCTGGGTCTGTGGGCGCGGAAAACCCGCCTGCACGAGCAGGAGTCGCGTCAACGATTCGTACGGCGACTCCGCACCGCTGTCAACGTATTCCAACGTCTGACGCAGCGCTTTGAGCCCCCGCACACCTGGATGACGCTGAGCCACGGCGGCGATGTCGTCGACCTTCACGTCGGTCGCGTTCATCAAGGCGTCGACCCGCTGCGCTCCGTCCTGCAACGCAAGCCGTCGACCGACGTCGAAGGCGGTACGGGCCGGCGTCGTCACGGCCATACCGGCGATATGCGTCGTCTCACCGCAGAGGAGTTGGTCGGTGTGAACGGTCAACAGCGGCGGCGGTCGACAGTTGAGGTGGATGAGCTCCGCAGGCAGTTCCGGCTCAATCCACTTTGTGCCCAACACGGCCGACGCTGAACGTCCGGCGATGACGCCGGTGCGACGCGACCACAACCACGCCGCGCGAGCACGTGCAGCCGCGGAGATTTCGACGCCTGCGGGCGCCCACACTCCCGGATAGACCGCGGCATGAAACCGTCGTAGTTCGCGGAAAGTCACCGCCCCGGCGTCGAGGGCTTCGTCGGCGCGGAATGGCCAGTCGATTGTCTGCATGCCAGGACGCTTGCACCCCCGCACGACGGATCAAGGCCACGACGGGTTGGTTATCCACACCCGCGACGCCATCCACAGGCCGCGAAAGTGCAATCTCATCCGCCTGGCCCGGCGTGTCGCGGATGAAACCGCACACTCAGCGCCAAAGCGGCGCCAAAGCGGCGCCGAAGCGGCGCCAAACTCAGGGGCGCCGGGCCCGGACCACCCACACCGGACGCCGACCAGCATCGTTGCTCTCGATCACCGCGTCGCTGAAACCGGTGCTACGGCACTGCGCGGCAAAGGATTCAGCCTGTTGACGGGTCCACCCGTGGCTGGCGTAGCCGGTCGCGCCGGGCTGGGTCTGGCGCTCGATGGCAAGCAGCCGCCCACCAGGTGCCAGCACTCGGTGCGCCTCCTGCAGTCCGGCGGTGACGTCCTGCCAGTGGTGCACCGTGGCCAGCGACCACAGCACTGTCGCCGACTCGCTGGGCACCGGGACGTTCTCCGCGGTGCCTTTGACCCACGTGACGTTCGCCGACTTGCGCGTGACGGCCCGCGCGATCCGCAGGAACATCGACGAAGGGTCGACGCCGGTGGCCCGCGCGCCGCGCCGCGCGGCTTCGCGAACCGCGCTTCCCGGGCCACAGCCGATGTCGACGACGTGGTCGCGCTCCGATAGCCCGGCGAGGTCGACCACCAGACGCGCGTTCTTCGGCCCCATCGCCAGGAAGACGACCCCGCACACCGCTCCCATGACGCCGGAGAACCCGGGATGGTCGCCGTGATGGTTGACCGGTAGAGGTGGTGTCGTGTTCATGACTCAACCTTGCCGGTTGCCCGCTCCCATGGCCAGGTCATCGCGGCCCACACCGCGAACACCAGCGCGGCCGCGATCACCAGGTACCACGGCCACGGCCCGAGCACATCCAGCAGCGACGCCGTCGCGGGCTTGCCGTTGAGGAAGCCGTAGTTGGATCCGGCGACGCTGTTGAACGTCATCGTGACCGCCATCCACGCCAGCGTCACCGACACCACGAAGCGGTAGCTGCGCCACCGCGGCCGCATCCCCCTGCCCCAGGTGAGGTAGATCGCCGTCCACACCACCACCAGATGGATCGCCCAGAACGCGAGGAACCGGTAGTTCGGAAAGTCCGGCCCGGTCAGCGCGGGTGAGATCAACGCCTGCACGGACAGCACCAGACCCCAGTAATACGTCACCGCGTACGCCCAGTGCTTCTGCGACCACAGCGCGTACGCGGTGACCACGGTGGCCAGGTCGGTCAGCTGCAGCGGCATCGACCACCGCACATCGAACGGGACCAGCCCGTAGACCAACACCGCGGCGTAGACCACCGCGGTCAGCGCACCGACGACGCGACCGAAGCGCCGGGACTGCCGTTCGCTCTGCCTGCGGCCCAGCCACACCAGCAGCGCGGCGCCGACGACGAACACGGCCAGCACCACCCAGTGCGACGGCCCGTACGCGTGGAACTCATGGTGTGCGGTGATGTCACAAGTTTGGCCGCTGGATGCGTCTGGTGGGTGTCCCCCATCGATACCGACCGGAAGGCAGCATCATGAAAGAGGTTCTGATTCTCGGCGCCGGATACACCGGAATGACCGCCGCCGCAGGTTTGGCGGGCCGGGTGAAACGCCGCGACGACGTGCACATCACCTTGGTCAACCCGCAGACCCGGTTCACCGAACGGCTGCGGCTGCACCAGATTGCGTCCGGCCAGACACTTGAGGACCTGCACATCCCCGACCGGTTGACCAGCACCGGCGTCGACTTCGTCAAAGGCTGGGTCACCGGCATCGACGCCGCCGCGCAGACCGTGCGCATCGACGACGACGTCACGCTGCGCTACGACACCCTGGTCTACGCGCTGGGCAGCGTCACCGACACCGCCGGGGTGCCCGGTGTCGACGAGTTCGCCTACAGCCTGACCAGCGGCCAGGACGCGGCGATGCTGGCCGCGCACCTGGACCGGATGGCCGACGGCACCGTCGTGGTGGCCGGCGGCGGGCTCACCGGCGTCGAATCGGCAGCCGAGATCGCCGAGCAGCATCCTGGGCTCGACGTGGTGCTGCTGAGCAGGCAGACCCCCGGCTCGATGATGGGTGCGAAGGCCCGCGCACGCCTGCACGCCGGGTTGAACCGGCTCGGGGTGCAGGTCCGCGCCGGTGTGGACATCGTCAAGGTGATGGCCGACGGCGTGGCGCTCGCCGACGGCGAGGTCATCGCCGCGCAGGCGGTGCTGTGGACGACCGGTGTGCGGGTCTCACCACTTGCTGCAGCGGCCGGGCTGACGGTCGACGACCGCGGCCGTATCGTCACCGACGAGTCGCTGCGGTCGGTGTCGCACCCCAACGTCTACGCCGTCGGCGATGCGGCCGCGATCCGGCAGGGCTATGGCGTCATCCACGGCACCTGCCAGAGCGGCATCCCCACCGCGATGCACGCCGCCGCATCGATCACCAGGGAACTGAAAGGTAAGCACCCGAAGGCATTCCGCTTCGGCTACGTGCATCAGCCGGTGAGCCTGGGACGCAAGGATGCCGTCATCCAGTTCACCCGCCCCGACGACACCCCGCGCCGGTTCTACTTGGCCGGGTGGTTGGCCGCCGCGTACAAAGAAACGGTGAGCTCGAGCCCGTGGCCGACCTTCCGACTGATCAGGGTCTTCCCGTGGCTGGGCTCGGCGACGTGGCGGCGGGGCGGCCGGTCGACGCGATGAACACCGACCAGCAAACCTTCGCCGAGCACCGCCGACTGTTGTTTTCGATCGCCTACCGCATGTTCGGCTCTGCCGCCGACGCCGAAGACGTCGTCCAGGACGCCTGGTTCAAGTGGTCGGCCGCCGATCGGTCACAGATCGCCGATCCGAAGGCCTACCTGTCCCGCATCGTGTCCAACCTGTCGGTGGAGCGGCTGCGCTCGACACGGCGCCAACGCGAGACGTACGTGGGTCCGTGGCTGCCCGAGCCGATCCTCACCGACACCGACACCGCAGAGGACGTCGTCGCCGCCGAATCGATATCGATGGCGATGCTGGTGGTGCTGGAAACCCTCAGCCCGCTCGAACGGGCGGTGTTCGTGCTGAAAGAGGTGTTCGACTTCAGCTACGCCGAAATCGCCAAGGCCGTCGAGCGCTCCGAGCCGGCGGTGCGGCAGGCCGGTCATCGAGCCCGCGAACACGTGCAGGCACGGCGGCCGCGGTTCGAAGCCGACCGCGTCAAGAAGCGCGAGGCCACCGAACGGTTCTTCGCCGCGACCACCGGCGGCGACATCAACGAGCTGATGGAACTGCTGGCACCAGAAGTCACGCTGTGGACCGACGGCGGCGGCAGGGTGCGCCAGGCGATGCGCCCCATCGTCGGCGCCGCCAACGTGCTGCGCTGGATCGCCGGCAACGTCAAACGGCCCTACGAGGGCGTCGACGTCGCCGATATGACAGCCGAGCTCGTCGACATCAACGGCGGGCCCGGCATCGTCATGAGCGGCGCGGGACGCGTCATCGCCACCATCACCGTCGCCCTGGACGCCGACGGCCGCATCGTCACCGTGCACAACGTCGCCAACCCCGACAAGCTGCGCGCGGTCGCCGAGGGGGTCAAGCGAGTGTGAGCGCCGCCTCAACCCCATAATCGGAGAACCGAAGATGGGCTAACGATCGGAGCAGGTGTGGCGGACCCACCCGTGCGCTCGCCGCGCCTGTTGGTGGCCGGGCTGTCGGTGGTGGTCATCACCGTCGCCGTCCTGCAGACGGCGGTGGTGCCGGTGCTGGGCGTCATTGCCGAACAACTCCACGTCTCCGCGGTCGCGGTGAGTTGGGCGGTCACCGCGAACCTGTTGGCCGCCGTGGCCGCCACCCCGTTGGTCGGGCGACTGGCCGACCTGCACAGCAAGAAGCGGATCCTGCTCTGGGTGCTCGCGATCGTGCTCGTCGGATCGCTGCTGGCCGCGACGACGTCCTCGCTGGCGCTGCTGATCGTGGGCCGGATCCTTCAGGCGGCGTCCTACGCCCTCTACCCCATCGCGGTGGCGATCCTGCGCGAAGAGTTGTCGCGTGAGCGGTTGATGTCGGCGATGGCGGTGATGTCGGGCGCGTTGGGCTTCGGCGGCGGCATGGGACTCGTCGTGGTCGGGCTGTTGATGGGCGGCGGCGACGCGGGCTATCACCGGGTGTTCTGGCTGACCACCGCGTTCACCATCATGGTCATCGCCGTCGTGGTGTTCCTGGTCCCCCACCGTCCGCGCAGCGCCACCGGAACCATCGACTGGCTCGGCGCGGCAGGCCTGGCGGCCGGCCTGTCGACGGCGCTGCTGGCGATCACCCAGGGCCACTCGTGGGGCTGGGCGTCGCCGGCCACGCTGGGCTGCGCAGCGCTCGGCATCGGCCTGCTCGTCGGCTGGTGGCAGTGGGAACGCCGCATCCGGCAGCCGCTGGTGTCGACGGCGATGCTCGCACGCCGCCCGATCCTGCTCACCAACCTGGCCACGATCTTCGTCGGGATGGGCCTTTACTTCGCGTTTCTCGGCTTGACGCTGTTCGTCCAGATACCCAGGGAAACCGCCGGTTACGGCTTCAGCGCAACGGTGTTGGAAGCCAGTGTGGTGTACCTGCTGCCCGGCGCGGTCACCGGCTTTCTGGTGGCGATGGCCAGCGGCAGGTTCATCGACCGGTTCGGCGCCCGCCCGGTGCTCATCGTCGCGGCCATCGCCGGTATCGCGGGGTTCTCGTTCGTCGCGTTTGCGCATTCGCAGGCCTGGCAGGTGATCGTGGCCAGCATCCTTGCCAACGCCTACATCAGCCTGGGCTACGGCGCGCTGCCCGCGCTGGTCGTCAGCGAGGTCGACGCCGACGAGACGGGCGCGGCCACGAGCATGAATGCGATCGCCCGCACCATCGGCAGCTCGACGGCCGCGGCCGTGGTCGCCATGCTGCTGGCCCGCACGATGGCCGGCTTCGACGTGCCCGTGCAGAGCAGCTATGTCGCGATCTTCCTCGGCGGGGCGATCACCGCCGCCCTGGCGCTAGCCCTCATCGCGTTCACGGGTCCCCGCAGGCGAGGTACGAAATCCCTTGAGGCGCAGTGTGAGACACGCGCCATGAACCACGAGTGGGGCTAACGCAACGCCGCGAGGTTGTTCACCGACTTGCGCACGTCGGACTCGACCACCTTGGCGACCAGGTTTCCGATCGGGGTGTTGAGCAGGCCGCCGGACAGTTCGGCCACCACCCGAAACGTTGTACCCACCTCGCGGCTCTCGACGTGCAGACACAGCCGGATACACACCCCGCCGCGCCCCTTACCGATCAGCTCGATCAGCTTGGGCTCGTCGTAGCGCGTCACCCGCCAATGGATGACGTTGCGGAAACCCTTGACCCTGATCAGCGACGACACACACGTGCCGACCTCGATATCTTCGGGCACGTCGCTGCGCCAGCCGCCGAAGATGGTCAGCCACTCGTCAAAGCGCCTCAGGTTCGAGGCGAGCGCCCACGCCTGCTCGGGGGTCAAGTCCGACGACACCGCCACGTCCACCGTTGCCATGCCCTATCCCTACCCGACAACGGGGCCCGGGTAAACGAACGCGATCGCGGACACCGGGCGTGGTGGATTCTTTGGGGGTGTGCGCCGCCGGCGAAGGATTCCATTGTCATTGCGTAAATTCGTTGCGGAATCACTTGCGCAGGTCCGGTCGATCGGCGATTGTTTACCCACAGCTTTCCGGCTGTACTGAGGAGGATCCCGCTGACCGGCTCACACACCACCGCGGTAAACAATGCGGCGGGACAAGGCGGCACCGCGCGCGCCACGGGTGGTCCGGTTGTCGAGATTGACCACGTCACGAAGCGCTTCGGAAACTACATCGCGGTTGCTGAAGCCGACTTCTCCATCGCATCCGGCGAGTTTTTCTCACTGCTCGGCCCGTCGGGGTGCGGTAAGACCACGACGTTGCGGATGATCGCCGGGTTCGACAGCCCGACCGAAGGTGCGATCCGGTTGGAAGGTGTCGACGTGTCGCGGGTCCCGCCGCACAAGCGCAACGTGAACACGGTCTTTCAGCACTATGCGCTGTTTCCGCACATGTCGGTGTGGGACAACGTCGCCTACGGGCCGCGCAGCAGGAAGATGGACAAGGCCCACGGAAAAGGCACGGTCCGCAAGCGCGTCGATGAGTTGTTGGAGATCGTGCGGCTGACCGACTTCGCCGAGCGCAGACCCGCCCAACTGTCCGGCGGCCAACAGCAGCGCGTGGCGTTGGCCCGGGCACTGGTCAACTATCCCAGCGCGCTGCTGCTCGACGAACCGCTCGGCGCACTCGATCTCAAGCTGCGCCAGGTGATGCAGTTCGAGCTCAAACGCATTCAACGCGAGGTCGGGATCACGTTCGTCTACGTGACCCACGACCAGGAGGAGGCGTTGACGATGAGCGACCGGATCGCGGTGATGAACGCAGGCAATGTCGACCAGATCGGCACGCCCACAGAGATTTACGACCGGCCCGCAACGGTGTTCGTCGCCAGCTTCATCGGTCAGGCCAATTTGTGGGCCGGCACCAGGACCGGGCGCGCGAACCGGGACTTCGTCGAGGTCGACGTGCTGGGCACGACGCTGAAGGCCCGACCGGGTGACACCACCATCGAACCCGGCGGTCACGCGACGCTGATGGTGCGTCCCGAGCGTATTCGGGTCTCGATGGACGCCCCGACCGGCGACATCGCGACGGTGGGTGCGACGGTGACCGACCTGACGTTCCAGGGACCGGTGGTGCGGCTGTCGCTCGCCGCCGCCGACGGTTCGCCGATCGTCGCGCACATCGGACCCGAACAGGACCTTCCACTGCTCCGACCCGGTGACCACGTGCACGTCTGCTGGGCGCCGGACTCGTCGCTGGTCCTTCCTGCCGCCGACATCCCCACTGCCGAGGACCTCCAAGAGATGCTCGAGACGCCGCAACATTGACCCACCTGTCCGCCGGCACACCGACGAAAGGCGCAGCCGTCATGCCGTCTCACCTCGAGGCATTCGATCCCCGGTTGATGTCGCGGTTCGCGACGAACCGCACCTCACGGCGCCGCTTCATCGGTGGCGGCGCCGCGGCCGCGGCCGCGATGGTGCTGGGCCCGTCGTTCTTGGCGGCGTGCGGATCCGACAGCGGCACATCGGAAACCACCTCCCACACCGGCGGCCCGGCCGGTGGCACCTTACGCATCTCCAACTGGCCGCTATACATGGCCGACGGTTTCATCGCGGCGTTCCAGGACGCCTCGGGGATCACCGTGGACTACAAGGAGGACTTCAACGACAACGAGGAGTGGTTCGCCAAGGTCAAGGAACCGCTGTCGCGTAAACAGGACATCGGCGCCGACCTGGTGGTGCCGACCGCGTTCATGACGGTGCAGATCCGCAACCTCAACTGGCTCAACGACTTCACCGAAGGTGCCATACCGAACAAAAAGAATCTGCGCCCCGACATGCTGAACGCGCAGATGGATCCGGGCCGAAAATTCAGCGCGCCCTACATGACCGGCATGGTGGGGTTGGCATACAACCGGGCAGCCACCGGCCGCGACATCACCACGCTCGACGACTTGTGGGACCCGAAGTTCAAGGGGCAGGTGAGCCTGCTCTCCGATGTGCAGGACGGGCTGGGCATGATCATGCTGGGTCAGGGCGGCGATCCGGGGGCGCCCACCACCGAATCGGTGCAGAAGGCCGTCGACGTGGTCCGCGACCAGAAGGACAAAGGCCAGATCCGCCGCTTCACCGGCAACGACTACGCCGAGGACCTGGCCGCCGGCAATGTCGTGATCGCGCAAGCGTATTCGGGCGACGTGGTGCAACTGCAGGCCGATGACCCCGATCTGCAGTTCGTGGTGCCCGAGTCCGGCGGCACCGACTTCGTCGACAACATGGTGATCCCGTACACGACGAAGAATCAGCCGGCGGCCGAGGCGTGGATCGACTACGTCTACGAACGCCCCAACTACGCCAAGCTCATCGCGTTCACACAGTTCGTGCCCGTACTCTCGGACATGACCGACGAGCTGAACACGATCGACCCGGGGTTGGCGAAGAATCAGCTGATCAACCCGCCGAAGGCCATCATCGACAGGATCACCGCGTGGGCACCGCTCGCCGATGAGCAGAAGCAGGAGTACGCCGCCATGTACGCCGCGGTCACCGGCGGTTAGCCGATGGCGGGCGTCGCCGTCAGCGGTCGGCAGCGCAGCAGGATCGCCCCGTATCTGATGATCCTGCCCGCGATGGTGTACCTCGCGGTGTTCTTCGTCATACCGTTCTTCTCGCTGGCGCGCATATCGTTGTCGACGACCAGCGGGTCGATCTTCCTTCCCACCCTGACGTTTTCGTGGGATTTCGCGAACTATGTCGAAGCATTCAGCAAGTATCAAGACCAGATCCTGCGTTCGTTCGGCTATGCGATCACCGCGACGGTGCTGTGCGTGCTGCTGGCGTATCCGCTGGCGTACGTCATCGCGTTCAAGGCGGGTCGGTTCAAGAACCTGATCTTGGGCCTGGTGCTGTTGCCGTTCTTCGTGACGTTCCTGATCCGCACCATCGCGTGGAAAACGATCCTGGCCGACGACGGCTGGGTGGTCAGCGCGTTGGGTGCCGTCGGCCTGCTTCCGAGCGACGGGCGGCTGCTCTCGACGAGCTGGGCGGTGATCGGCGGGCTGACCTACAACTGGATCATCTTCATGATCCTGCCGCTGTATGTGAGCCTGGACAAGATCGACCCGCGGCTGATCGAGGCCTCCAGGGACCTGTACTCGTCGAACGCCCGCAGCTTCACCAAAGTGGTGCTGCCGCTGTCGATGCCGGGTCTGCTGGCAGGCAGCCTGCTGGTCTTCATCCCGGCTTCCGGTGACTTCATCAACGCCGACTACCTCGGCAGCACGCAGACCACGATGATCGGCAACGTGATCCAGCAGCAGTTCCTGGTGGTCAAGGACTACCCGGCGGCCGCCGCGCTGAGCATGGTGCTGATGGCGATCATCCTGGCGGGCGTGCTGCTCTACACCCGCGCGCTGGGCACCGAGGAGCTGGTATGACGATCCAGGCGGTGGCCTCGGCGACCAGTCCAGCGCCGGCGAAATCCGTTAAGGGCGACCGCAAGTGGGGCGACATCTTGCTGCGGATCGTCGCCGGTCTGGTGTTGCTGTACCTGTTCCTGCCGATCTTCGTGATCGTGTTTTTCTCGTTCAACGACCCGAAGGGCAAGTTCAACTACACCTGGCAGGGTTTCACGCTGGACAACTGGGCCGACCCGTTCAAGTATCCGGCGCTGACCGAGGCGCTGCTGCTGAGCATCAACGTCGCCGCGGTGTCCACCGCCGTCGCGCTGGTGCTGGGGTCGCTGGTGGCCATCGCCCTTGTCCGGCAACGGTGGCGGGGGCAGCGGGCGGTGGACACCTTCCTGGTGTTGCCGCTGACCGCACCCGAGGTCGTCATGGGAGCCGCGCTGCTGGTGCTGTTCCTCGACCTGGGGTGGGCCACCGGCTATCTCACGATCGTATTGGCGCACATCGCGTTCGAGGTGAGCTTCATCGCAATGACGGTTCGTGCGCGGGTCCGCGGTTTCGACTGGACACTGGAGGACGCGTCGCTGGATCTGGGCGCCAGCCCGACCCGGACGTTCTTCAAGGTGACGCTGCCGCTGGTGGCCCCCGGCATCGTCGCGGCCGCGATGTTGTCGTTCGCGTTGTCGCTCGACGATTTCATCATCACCTATTTCGTCAGCGGGTCCGCGGTGACCTATCCGTTGTATGTGAACGCGGCGGTGAAGGCGGCGGTGCCGCCGCAGATCAACGTGCTGGCCACGGCGATCCTGGTGATCAGCCTGGTGCTGCTGGCCGCGGGAACGTTGTACCGGCGCAAACGAATCGACGCTTAGCGTCCTACGACCCGACTTCGGCGGGTACGGGTGCGGGCCGGGCGCCTCTGCGGGCTGCCCCGATGCCTGCGGCCACCACGAAGCAGATGCCGACCACGCCGAGGCCATGCGGTACCTGGTGCAGCACCGCCAGGCCGACCAGCATCGCGAATGCCGGTTCGAGCGCCATCAGCGTGCCGAACGCCGCGGTGATCAGGCGCCGCAAAAGCCAGCATCTCCAGGGCGAACGGCAGCACGGGCAGCAGGATGGCAAGGCCGATGCCGATCAGCAGGATATCCACCGTCATCCTCGGAATCACCAGTGGCCCAACGGCGGCGGTGGTCACCAGGGCAGCCACCGGCATCGACACCGCCAACCCGTTGATGCCCGCGACCTTGTCGCCGACGCGCTGGGTCAACAGGATGTATCCGGCCCAGCAGACCGCGGCCCCCAGCGCGTACAGCACCCCGGCGACGTCGACGGCACCGTCCCACGGCCGGGTCAGCAGCGCCACACCCAGCGCGGCCAGCCCTGGCCAGACCATCCGGTCACGGCCCCTGCCGTAGGCCACGGCGACTCCGAGCGGTCCCAGGAATTCGATGGCGCTTGCCGTGCCCATCGGGATGCGATCGAGCGCGGCCATGAACAGCAGCGTGATCCCCGCCGTGACCACACCGAGCGCCGCGCAGATGCCGAACGTCGCCCAGGTGAACGCCGCGATGCGGGGCCGCACGATGACGAGGATCAGCACGCCGGCCCAGACCAGGCGTAACCAGGCCGCCCCTTCGACACCGATGCGGTCGATCAAGGTGACGGCGATGGCCAGCCCCAGTTGGACAGACAGCATCGACGTCATCGCCATCAACGCACCGGTGCGGGCCTGCGTGGCACTCACCAATGCATTGAACGTGACCGACCTCGCGTGCGTCTACGCGATTTCCGGGCCTGCCCGCCGGGCCTGTGCTGTCGCCGGGTGCGGTGTGCTCACCCGCGGCACCAGCATCGGCACGCGCCGGCGGTAGGCGTGGTAGTCCGCGCCGAGCGTGGCGGTCAGGTCGCGCTCCTCGAGTCGGATCGCCACCAGGATGTAGCCGGTGGTGACCGCCGCGAACAGCAGCCGCCCGGCCGTCATCGTCGGCGCCGCCCAGAACGCGATGATGAAGCCCAGCATCAGCGGGTGGCGCACCAGCCGGTACAGCAGCCGGACCTGAAAGGCGATCTCGGTGTACGGCCGTCCCCGCCAGGCCAGATAGACCTGTCGAAGCCCGAACAGGTCGAAATGGTTGATCAGGAACGTCGCGGCGAACACCATGGCCCACCCGAACCAGAACAGCGCCCAGACCGCCAGCCGGCCCGCCGTGGACGTGACGTCCCACAGCACCGCCGGCATCGATCGCCACTGCCAATACAGCAGAAGCAGCGCGGCACTGGCCAGCAGCACGTAGGTGCTGCGTTCGACGGCCTGCGGGATCAGCCTGGTCCACCACCGTTTGAAGCCCGGCCTGGCCATAACGCTGTGCTGAACGGCGAACACCGCGAGCAGCGCCACGTTGATCGCCAGCGCTTGGGCGAGCGGCGCGGGGATCCCGTGCGACACGGTGCGCGGGACACCGATGTCGCCGACGAACCCGATGGCATACAGGAAGGCGAGCACGAAAACGGCGTAGCTGACGGCGCCGTAGCCGACGATGAGTAACCGGTTCATGGCGTTAACACGTTTCATACCGTGATGGTGGTTCAACGCGGTGCGTGAACACCTGAGGCAACTGCCTCAACTGCCTCAACTGCCTTGAGCTTCGGCCTCGATCAGCCCTTGCTGCAAGGCATACATGCTGGCGCCGATGCGGTTGGACACCCCGATCTTGGCGTAGGTGCGCTCGACATGGTTGCGCGCCGTCTTCTCGCTGATCACCAGCGCGGCGGCGATCTCCTTGTTGGAGGCGCCGCGCGCGACCAGGCACAGCACTTCGACCTCCCGCACGGTCAGCCCGCCGGGACGGTGGACGGCGCGCTGCGCGCGCTGGCCGGCGGCGTGCAGCACCGCTTCCACCGCCGTCGCGTCGAGTTCCCCGGCGCGCACCCGCTCGTCAAGCCTGCGCGCTGCGGACGGCGCGGAAAGGGGTTGTCGGTAAGGGCGTGGCTCACAACCGGATTGGTAGCTCACCGCGGCGGCCAGGATGCGGTCGGCGCGGCTGAGCGCGGCCCCGGCCAGACCGCGTGGATAACCGGTGCCGTTCACGCATTCGTGGTGGTTGCCCGCCAGTTGCGCCACCCGCTCCAGACCGCGCACCTGGTGCAGGATCCTTACCGTGAGATACGGGTGCAGCCGTACCCGCTCGAACTCGGCCGCGGACAGCGGTCCCGGTTTGGACCACACCTGGTTCGACACCCCGATGCGGCCTAGGTCGTGGATGTGACCCGCCCGCCGCGTCAGCGCGACGGTTTCGGCGTCCAGCCCGGCCACCGTTGCCGCGTCGGCGGCGAGCTGCCCCACCTTCCGTGAATGGCCCAGCGTGAAAGGACATTTCAGGTCGACGAAATCGCCAAGGGCGACGAGTATGGCATCCAGCGCGCGTTCGTCCAAGCGCTGGTTGCGTTCGGGTGCCTCGCGCAGCGCCGCGGCCCACACGTCGCCGGCCGCCGGACCGGCCAGCACCTCCTCGGCGTTGGTGACGAACGTGTCGACGAGTTGGGGGTCGAACTGACCGCCACGCCTGCGGCGGGCCATCGCCACCGCCCCTTCCACACCGCCGATCCGGTGGTGCACCTCTGCCATGTCGGCAAGCTGGGCGACGCGCATCTGCACCGGGATCGTGTCGCCGTGTGCGCCCGTCGGTAACCCTCCCCCGTCGTAGCGCTCGAACGCGAAAGCCAGGGCCGCCTGCACATCTGGCCCCAGGCCGATCCGATCGGCAAGCAGTGCCGCCGATGTGCAGTGTGAGTGGATCAGCCGGGACAGGTGGCCTTTGGCGTTGGCGAAAAGCGTGGCCATGACGCTCAGCCGGTGCGTCAGCGGCTCCCCGCGGCCGACGTTGCTCATCAGGAACCACAGGTACGGCAGCCCCGACCAGTCGAGCAGGTAGGAGTCGCGGCGCACTGCGATGTCGTCGCCGAACCACCTGGCGTATTCGTGTGAGTCGGCATGGCATCCGATCCACATGATCAGGGTCGTGTAGTAGGTGCAGTTGCGTTGCTCGGCGCTCAGCCCCAGCCGGTCGGCGAGCCGGGTGGCGATCAGGGCCGATCGCAACATGTGTTCGGCGGGTTGCCCGAGGCCGAGGTCGATCGCCACCGACAGCGCGGCCAATAGCTCCGCGCGACGCGGCAATTCGGCCGTCTCAGGTCCCGGCCGGTGCAATGCCATGGGCTGATTGTGCGCTTTTCGGTCGGCTCCGGTCACCGGATCGAGATCGTCTTCTCCGCAGCCCGGTGTCGAGCCGGATCGTACGACTCGAAATGCCCGGAGCCGACGACGAATATCCCGCGCTGCGGGGGACGGAAATCGGCGAGCCGGACCTGTCGGTCAAGGGGTCCCACCGGCCCCAGGTCCTTCCCGCGCCACGACGCGCGCGACCCGGCCACCGCCCACAACTGCGTCGGCGCGATCATGAACCGCTGACCGTTGGGGGCAGCACCCGACAGCCGGACCTGCCCGGCGCGCAGCATGGGCCCGGCCGCGCGCCCGATCATCTGAAGGGCCGACCGGTTCGTCCACGCCGAGGCGGGCAGCCGGCGTCCGATACTGCTCATCAGCCGGGTGGCGCGCGTCGCCTTCAGCTCGACGGCCCAGTCGAGCAACCCGGCGATCCGCACCATCAGCGACCACGGCGTGCGCCATGCGACGTCGATGTCGCACTCGATCGCGTCCTGCGTCGTCGCGGAGCTGAAGTAGCGCGCGCAACTCTGCTGACCGGGCGTCGTGGCGTAGAACGACCACACCCCGGCCGGATCGCGGTGCCACACCGACCGGTACGCCGGTGAGAACGACGTCGCCGGAAAGTCCCGCAGCGCCAGGTAGTGGCCGGTCCGAAACGGCAGCCCCATCACTCCGTAGCCGACGAACCGTTCGTCATCGCCCGCGGGCAGCGTGGCGTTGCGCAGGACGGCCGCGGCCGCCTCCGAGGGGGTAGGTGTCTTCGTCATACCCGCATGCTCGGCCGCGGCTGCGGCACGGCGCATGGGACGTCTGCCTCAAATACCGGTGGCGGTGACCGCGACGCGCCCCTTGGCGTCCCGGGCGGCCACGTCCCACAGGGCGAAGGTAATGCGGCTCGTCAGGCGACGTGGCCCGCGGCACCGCGGCCGTGTGTGTCCACGGGCCCGGTCGGCGGTGGGATCAATCGGTAGCACGGTGCACCGTCCGATCGGGCAGCACACCGGCGGCGACCAGGTCGTCGTAGATGCGCTGCTGGTCGGCGTCCAAGTCGGAGTACAGCATGTCGTGGGCCCGCTGTCCGACTACGTCACACGCGTCCGACGAGCCATCGCCGCTGCCGACGGACGAACTCCGCGTCGACGACGGCTCCGTGACCGGGTACGTAGCGCGCGTCGCTGCCGCCGGCCTCGAGGAGCCGGTCGAGCGTGGCGGGCCATGCCGCCAGATCGGAGTCCTCGCCGACGCACGGGTCCCCGGATTCCTCGACGAGGTCGCCGCAGAACACCACGGTGACCTCCGGTCCGGACACGATCGCAATCAGGTCGTGGTCGGTGTGACCGGGACCCAGGTGACCGACCGTCACGGCGATGTCACCGAGGTCGACGACCGCGGCGGTGACCGAACGCTGCGGCTCGGGCAGGGCGGCGATCGCGCGGTCCACCTCGGCGAGGTCGGCGCCGTGTTTGGCGGCGTCGTCGCGGAGATGGTCACGACGCTCAGACATCGTCGCCGCGACCTGCGGTGCACAGTAGATCTCCGCGTCGGGAAATGCCGCCGACCCGAGGATATGGTCAAAGTGATTGTGGGTCAGCAGGATATGGCTGACATCGCGGTGCCCCATCGCCTCGACGTCGGCGGCGATGGCGCCGGCTTCGGTGAGGGTGGTGCCGGTGTCAATCAGCAGAGTGCCCGCGCTGCCTGCCACCAGCCCGATGGTGACGTCGAGAAACGGTAGGCGGCAGCGGAATACGGCGTCCTCCAGACGCTCCCAGGAGTAGTTCACCGCAGCGTCAGCGGCTGCGCCGCACGGTACTGGTCCAACACCTGCGGAGTCGGTTCGGCGGTATAGGGCGTGGTCACGCCGAACGACCATACCGGTGGTGAATCCTGTTGTGTCAGAGTCCACGCCGCCTGCCTGGCCGCGCCGAGCGCGACGTACTCGGCGGGTGCCGGCACGTCGACGGGCGCGCCCCAGACCGCCGGCGCGATCCGGCGCACGGCCTCCGAGCGCATTGCGCCGCCGACCAGGATGAGACGTGCGACGTCGACGCCCTGCGCGCAGATCTTCTCGATGCAGTACGCCATCGAGGCGAGCACACCCTCGACGGCGGCGCGGGCGACGTTGGCGGCCAGCAGGTTCCGTGTGGTCACGCCGTGCAGTGCGCCTGCGGCGCCGGGAAGGTTCGGCGACCGCTCACCTTCGAGGTAGGGCACCAGCGTCAATCCCTGCGCACCCGCGGGCGCCGACAACGCCAGCCTGTCCAGTTCCGCGAAGTCCACGTTGAGCATGCGTGCGACCGCCGCCAACACCGGTGCGCCGTTCAGCGTGCACACCAGCGGAAGTTGTCGTCCCGTCGCGTCGGCGAATCCGGCGACCAGGCCTTCGGGGTCATGCGGGGCGGCGGCGCTGACCGCGCTGACCACCCCCGAGGTGCCGAGCGACACGATGCCGTCGCCCAGCCCGGCCCCCAACCCCAGCGCCGCCGCGGCGTTGTCCCCCGCTCCCGGCCCGAGCACCGCCCCGGACCCGAGATGCCCGGCCACGTCGCGCGGACCCAGCACCGTCGGCACCATCGGGCGGCGACCGCGCATCGCCAACTCGAGCAGGTCGGGCTGGTAGGCGTCGCGCTCGGCGGAGTAGTAGCCCGTTCCGCTGGCGTCGCTGCGGTCGGTGCGCAGCGACGCGATGTCGCTGGACCCGCTCAACCGCCACGTCAGCCAGTCGTGCGGTAGGCACACCGCCGCGGTCGCGTCGGCGTGCGCGGGTTCGTGATCGGCCAGCCACCGCAGTTTGGACGCGGTGATCGCCGCGACCGGCACCACGCCGACGCGCTGGGCCCACTGCTGGGCGCCACCCAGCTCGCGCACCAGTTCGTCGGCCGCGGTGTCGGATCGAGTATCGTTCCACAGCAACGCATTTCGAATAGTACGTCCAGAGTCGTCCAGACACACCATGCCGTGCTGCTGGGCGCCGACCGACAGCGCCGCGACGTCGTCGATTCCGCCCGCCTCGTCAATGGCGGATTGCAATGCGGTCCACCACAGCCGCGGGTCCACCTCCGTACCCGCCGGATGCGGCGAGGACGCCGATCTGACGATCTCGCCGGTGTCGGCCCGGCAGATCACCACCTTGCACGACTGGGTGGATGAGTCGATTCCGGCAACGAGATCCACGCCTGCGAACCTATCACCGTGCACCGCGTGCGCCGTGCTGCGAGAATCAGCGGCGTGGACGTCGAGCAGCCAGGGACCCCCGAGCCGTGGGATCACAACCGCAGCGAGACGGAAGCTCAACGGCTGGACCGTAATTGGGCGGGTCTGTTACAGGAACTACGGGTTGCCCAAACCGGGGTCCAACTGTTGACGGGATTTCTGCTGATCCTGCCGTTCTCCGACGAGTTCGGCAAACTCGACGCGGTGATGCGCGGGGTCTACCTGGGCACGGTCGGCTGTTCGATCGGTGCGACCGTGTTGTTCGTCGCGCCGGTGATCATGCACCGGTTGTTGTTCCGCCGCCGCAGGCTCAGGACGCTGGTGACCACCTCACACAGGTACGCCGTGGTGGGCACCCTGCTGCTGGGTCTCGCGCTCACCGGCGTGGCGACGATCATCTTCGACGCCGTGATGGGCCGGGCGTACGCCTGGACCGCAGGCGCCTGCACGCTGGCGACCCTGGGCGTGTTCTGGTACGCGATACCGCTACGGGGCCGCAATTCACCAGGCGACCCATACTGAGCGTTTGTCGAAGCGCGACCCGGGGAACACCCGGTTCATGTTGATCCGACGAATCGCGCGCCCCATGCTCTCAGCGGTGTTCATCGCCCGCGGTGTCGACGCCCTCCGCAGCCCCAAACCGGCGGCCGACGCCACCCGTCCGACCCTCGAGGGGCTGAGCAAGCTGCCAGACCCGGTCGGCACGAACGTGCCCTCCGACGCCGAAACGGTCGCGCGCGTCAACGCCGCCGTGCAGATCGGCGGCGGCCTGCTGCTGGCCACGGGCAAGCTGCCCAGGCTGGCGTCGTCGGTGCTGGCGCTCAGCGTGGTGCCGGGCAGCCTTGGCGGACATGCCTTCTGGCAAGAGACCGATCCGCAGCGCAAGACCGACGAGCGACGCGCCTTTGTCACCGACATCAGCCTGATCGGCGGGCTGATCATCGCGGCCGTCGACACCGAAGGCAAACCGTCGCTGGGATGGCGGGGCCGCCGGGCCGCCCACAAGGTCACCGAAGTCGTCGGGGCCGCGCTGCCGGCCGGCGCCGCAACCGGCGGGGTGCTCGCCGACAGCGCGCTGGCCGAGAAGGTCGGCCACGGCCTTCAGGTCGGCGCGGAGCGGGGTCGCGAACTCGCCCAGGTCGCCCGTGAGCGCGGGACCGAACTGGCCGAGGTGGCCCGCGAACGGGGCCCGGAATGGGCCGAGGTGGCCCGCAAGCGCGGCGCCGAACTGGCCGAGGTGGCCCGTGAGCGCGGGACCGAACTGGCGGAGGTGGCCCGTGAGCGGGGACCCGAGCTGGCCGAGACCGCGCGTAAACGTGCTCCGGAGTTGGCCGAGACCGCGCGCACTCAGGTCAAACAACGCCGCCGGCGCTGAGCGCTGATCACGCCACCATCCAGAGGGCCAGGGCCAGGACGAACGCGCTGAGGCCCAGCGCCGTCTCCATCACCGTCCACGTCTTCAGCGTCGTCTTGACGTCCATCCCGAAGAACCGGCTGACCAGCCAGAAACCTGAGTCGTTGACGTGGGAGAGCACGGTGGCGCCCGCCGCGATCGCGATCACCATCAGCGTGAGTTGAAGGCTGCTCAGGTCGGCCTGGGCGGCCCCCGCGCTGAGCAGACCGGCCGTCGTCGTCAGCGCGACGGTGGCTGAGCCCTGCGCGACGCGCAGCAACGTGGCGATGATGAAAGCCTGCACGATCAGCGACATTCCGAGGTCCGAAAGTGACCCGCTGAGCGCTTCGCCGATACCGCTGAGCTCCAGCACCCCGCCGAACATGCCGCCCGCACCGGTGATCAGGATGATCGAGCAGATCGGGCCGAGCGCCTTGTCCAGGATCGTGGTGATGTCGGCCATCGCATGCTCGCGCAACCCCAGCACGAGGATCGCCACGACGACGGTTATCAGCAGCGCCACGGTGGTGTTGCCGAGCAGCATGAGATATCGCGCCCAGGTGGCGTCTTCGCCGATCACCCGAGCAGCGATGAGCGTGTTGAGCACGGTGTTGAACGAGATCAGCACCATCGGCAGCAGCAGCAGGGCGAGCACGGTCAGAAACGCTGGAGCCGTCCCGGTGGTCCCCTCGGTGTCCGCGTCGCGTCCGCCGTTCAGCTCACCGAACAGCGCCTCGGGAACGTCGACGAACACCCGGCGCCCGAGCACCCGCGACACGAGCATCACACCCACGTACCACGACACGACCGCGATGGGCACACCGACGAGCAACGTGAGCCCGATGTCGGCGTCGAGCGCCTCGGCCGCTGCCACCGGTCCGGGGTGCGGCGGGACCAGGGCATGCATCGCGGCGAATGCGCCGGCGGCCGGCAGCGCGTACAGCAGCAGCGAACCGCCGAAGCGCCGCGCCACCGTCATGATGATCGGCAGGAACACGACCAGGCCGGCGTCGAAGAAGATCGGAAAGCCGAAGAGCAGCGCCGCAACGCCGAGCGCCAGCGGTGCGCGCTTTTCACCGAAGCGGCCGATGAGCGTGTCGGCGAGGACCTGGGCGCCACCGGTGATCTCGAGCAGGCGCCCGAGCATGATGCCGAAACCGACCAGGAGCGCGACCGCGCCGATGGTGTCGGCGAAGCCGAAGGCCAGCGCGTCGGGAATGTCACCCACCGGGATGCCTGCGGCGATCGCCGTCAGCACGCTCACCAACACGAGCGCCACGAACGGATGCAGGTTGACCTTCATGATCAAGAACAGCAGAACGGCCACCGCTGCCGCGGCGATCAGCATCAGTGTGCCGGCGCCGTAAGCCGGTTCGATTGCCTGCACGAGACCTCCCAGACCTATTCGGTTGCGGCGACGTAGCTTTCGACGATGGCATCGATGCTCTGATCGACATCGATGGTGACACCCTTCTCGTCCGGTTCAAGCGGCTCGAGGGTGGCGAACTGGGAATTGAGCAGCGAGGCGGGCATGAAGTGCCCGGGGCGGCTGGCCTGGCGCCTGCCGATCACCTCGGGTGTGCCGCTGAGATGGACGAATTCCACGTCGGGACAATGGCGGCGCAACCGGTCGCGGTACATGCGTTTGAGCGCAGAGCAACTCATCACACCGCCGTGCTCACCCCGCTCGGCCAGCCACTTCCCGATCGCTTCCAGCCAGGGACGGCGGTCTTCGTCGTTGAGCGGCTGGCCCGATGTCATCTTCGCGATGTTGGCCGGCGGGTGAAAATCATCGGCGTCGGCGAACGGAACCCGGAGTCGCTGCGCCAATGCCGCCCCGACAGTCGACTTACCCGACCCCGAGACGCCCATCACGACGATTGGCGACATGTGCTGCACCTACCCCATTGTGGTTGCCGTCATACAGCATGACGCAATCGTCATATGATTTCAATTCTGTTACGGAAAGATATGTCTTTAAGCGGTGCTACGCGGCTATGACAAGATGTATCGGTGTCGTCGGAACCCAACGTCGGCGCCCTGCACGCCAAGCTGCTCACCGCGCTGGGCACCGCCATCGTGTCCGGTGCATATCCGCCGGGCCAAGTGCTCACGCTCGACGGGGTGAGCGCACAACACGGCCTGTCGCGCAGCGTCGCCCGTGAAGTCGTGCGCGTGCTCGAGTCGATGGGCATGGTCGCATCCCGGCGCCGGGTGGGTATCACGGTCCAACCGGCCGAGAACTGGAATGTCTTTGACCCCATGCTGATTCGCTGGCGTATCGATGCCGGCGACCGCGCCGAACAGCTGGTGTCACTTTCGGAGCTGCGGCGGGGCTTCGAACCCGTCGCCGCGGCCCTGGCGGCACGCCGGGCCACCCCGGACCAATGCCGCACCATGGCCGCGGCGGTCTCCGACATGGTGGTACACGGTCGTTCCGGAGATCTCCAGGCATACCTGTTGGCCGACAAGCTCTTTCACCGCACCCTGCTGGAGGCCAGCGGCAACGAGATGTTCCGCGCATTGAACGGCGTCGTCGCCGAGGTGCTCAGCGGCCGCACCCAACACGGCATGATGCCCAGCACCCCCAACCCGGCCGCCATCGAACTGCACGACGAGGTGGCCCGGGCCATCAGGACCCGCGACGAGGCCGCAGCGGAAACGGCCATGCGCGCCATCATCGACGAGGCGGCCCTTGACCTCGGCCGTGAACTGAATGGTTAACTGCCAAGGTGGACAGGGAACCGAAACTGGCGCGGCGCTTCTTCGATCGCATCGAACCCGTACACGCCGCCACATACTTTGCCCCCGAGGTCCGTGCGGCGCTCGATGGGCTTGGCCTCAAAGGCTTCTGGATGGGCTACTTCGCGGCCCGCTCGGCGCCGTTGGGGGTGGTACCGGCAGAAGTGGTGACCGCGGTGTTCTACAACTTCGCGCCGCATCGGGTGGCCAAGGCCCTTCCGGCGGCCTGGGACATCATCAGCCCCGCCGACGCGCTGCGCGTCCGGCTGGAGTCAGCGGTGGCGGCGCTGGGCCGGTACGGCGTGGGCGGCGACGACGAGCGGGTGCGACGCGCCGCCGACCTCGCCGCCAAGGCCGCGCGCAGCGCTCCGCTGGACGGGCGGCCGTTGTACGCCGCCAACGTGGCGTTGGACTGGCCCGAGGAACCGCTGGCCAAGCTGTGGCATGCCACCACGCTGCTGCGTGAACAACGCGGCGACGGCCACGTCGCCGTGCTGGCGACCAACGGGATCTCCGGGCGCGAGGCCAACGTCCTGCACGCGGCAGCGGGCCGGGTGCCCAAGGAGATGATCATGCGCAGCCGCGACTACGACGATGAGCAGTGGCAGCTGTACAGCGACCGGTTGGCCCAGCGCGGACTGCTCGACGGCGGCGAACTGACCGCGGCCGGGGGCGAACTCAAGGCCCACATCGAGGACGCCACCGACCGGCTGGCACTGTCCGCGCTCGACGCGTTGGCCGACGACGAGATCGAAACGCTCTTTCAGGCGTTGACCCCGATCACCCGAACAGTGGTGGCCGGTGGTGATCTGCCCGCCGCGACGCCGATGGGCCTCAATCGCGACGACCTCGACAACGACTCGGCCCACTAATCGGGCGCGAGCGTGCGTGTCAGAGGGCGACACGCCGCCATTTGGCCCGAGTTTGCGCACGGTCACGGCACGCTGAGAGATGTGATGGTGCTCAAGTCGATGCTGTTGTTCGCGCTCGCCGCGGTGTTGGAGATCGGCGGCGCCTGGTTGGTGTGGCAAGGATTCCGCGAACATCGCGGTTGGCTGTGGATCGGTGTCGGGGTCATAGCGCTGGGTGCCTACGGGTTCGTCGCGGCGTTTCAGCCCGACGCCAACTTCGGCAGGGTGCTCGCCGCATACGGCGGCGTCTTCGTGGCTGGATCGCTGGCGTGGGGAATGATCGCCGACGGCTTCCGGCCGGACCGGTGGGACATCGCCGGGGCGACGATGTGCCTGCTCGGGGTCGGCGTCATCATGTATGCGCCGCGGTGACGTCGACGCACGCTCGCGGGAATCAGGACGGCGGCTGGTTGCGGTTCCATTCCACCCAGCCGACGCCGGTGCGGCCGTCGGCGGTGGTGACCGTCACCCACGCCCGCGGGAAGTGGCTGAGCCGGCCCTCGGGCGACGTCAGCAGCACCGGCGCGTGTCCATGGATGTCGACGGTCGCGGTGACGTCGCCAGGTGCCAGCGTGAGTGTCGTCTGCAGCGGTAACCCGTTGTCGGCGAACTCTTCTCGGGCTGTCACCGTCTGCAGTTCGATGAACTCCGCGCCCGCCTTCTGGATATAGCCGATGCCCACTGGCGGTGCGCCCGGGATCCGGACGTCGACGCCGTGCAGATGCGTGCCGTCCTCGAGGTGCAATGCGCTCCACACCCACTCCATGGCCCACCAGTCGCGGACCCCCCACGAATGGTCGCGCTGTCCTGGTACCGAATCCAGTTGGTAGCTCTGGCCGTCGGCGGTGACGGTGCCCGACACCGTGCACGGGATCTCGTATCGCGGGGTGATCCGATACTGGTAGGGCACGCCCTGGCTGCCGAACACGAGGTCCATCGTCAACTCGGCAGGCCGGCCCGACTCGCCACGCAGCAATGCGGCCGGATCGTCGTAGGCCTGCCCCGACCCGCGCAGCGTCACCCGGTAGGACTGCAGCGCTTCGGTGATCTCCATGGTGAGATCCCCTGCGTCGCAGCGCGTCCGCATCGGATCATCGGGCAGCGGGGCCTCGAAGTCGACGATCGCGATCGTGGGCATGTCGGGTCCGCACACCAGCCCGTTGACCCACGCGACGTTCTGGTTCGGAACCAGGCCCAGCCGGATCCAGCCGCCGATCCGCTGTGCCGGATCGACGAAGTCGAAATACCAGCTCTCGTTCCACAGGTCCTCGGGGCCGGCCGGATGGGCGCCCTCGTCGGCGGCGTCGGGCCGCAACGGTTCGAGCGCAACGGGATCCGGCAAGATGGCCAGCGCGCCGGTGTCCAGTACGTGCTGGCAATGCCGTTGCAACATCGTCATGAACATCTGATCGCCCCGCGCGGTGCGCTCGACCAGCATCGAGGACACGATCGCCATGACCACCCCGAAGAAGCTCTGCCTGCGCACCCCCTCGCGGACGTCGTCGAGGGTCAGCGGCGCGTCGGGGCCGAGCGCTTCGTGGTAGGCCCGCAGCAGCGCGTCGTAGTGATCGCGACGGTCCTGCACCGGCAGCGCGCAGCCCAGGAAATACGCGACATCGGTCAGCGCGGGCCCCCACGTCACCGTCTGCCAGTCCACCACGGTCACCGCGCGATCGGCGCCTCGTTCACCGAAGAGCATGTTGTCAAGCCGGTAGTCGCCGTGGACCAGGCCCATCGCGCGCTGCGGGTCGGATTCTGCGGCGAGGTAGGCGTCGAAGCTGCCGATCAGCCGCTGGCAGACCTCGCGTTGTTCGTCGGTGATCTGGTCGGCGTAACGCTCGGCGAACCCAGCGTAGAGCTGGCCGATCAGCGCCTGGTTGATGGGTGCCTCGCGGTTGAGCCAGTCGGCCTGGGCGGCCGCCGTGTCACCGAGCAACGGGGCGTGCACCCGGCCCAGCTCGGCAAGCGCCAGCAGTGCCTGATCCGTTGTGGCACCACGGATCTCGTCGCCGACGGTGGCCGGCGCCGCGTCACCCAGCAGCAGGTGAAAGGCCCCGGTCTCGCTGTCGTAGCCAGCGGAATAGCACGGTGCCACCGGTCCGCCGATGCGCGGCGCGATGTCGGTGTAGAACCGCACCTCGCGTTCGTAGAGTCCCAGCGCCAGGCCGGTCTGTCGGCTGGCGGCGTCGGTGGCGGCGACCTTCAACACCACCGACGGC
This sequence comes from Mycolicibacterium holsaticum DSM 44478 = JCM 12374, assembly GCF_019645835.1. Classification (NCBI taxonomy): domain Bacteria; kingdom Bacillati; phylum Actinomycetota; class Actinomycetes; order Mycobacteriales; family Mycobacteriaceae; genus Mycobacterium; species Mycolicibacterium holsaticum. The sequence continues at coordinate 2,432,835 of NZ_CP080998.1, read as the reverse complement.
GGTCCGGCCTCGGCGTCGGCGTACGTCAGCGTCACGCGGTAGCACTCGCTCATCTGGCCGGTGCCGATGCGTTCGGTGGCGAAACCGGTGACGGTTGCTGCGCCGAGGGCATCGGTCAGCCAGTCGGCGCTCAGATCCGTGGGACGTTCGATGACAGCGTTCTGCGGAGGATGCACACTGGCAACCTAGCAGTGGGCTGAATCACAAGCTTGACGGGTGTCAACACGCCTTTCGGCGCGTGCCGATTCACCCGGTGGCCAGGGAAAAGCCCTCCCAGGCCTGCCTGCGGGCGGCGTGCGGGTCGAACTCGATGCGGGGGCGGCGATCGAACACCATCACCGCACGCTCCTCGGCGCGGTACGCCGGCCAATCCGCCTTCGGCGCACCCGAGTGCGCGAAGGCGCGCCACCTGCCCTGGACGTCGTCGCTGACCCGCAACGCGGTGCGACGATCGGCGGCCGCGGTGAGCAGTCGGCCGATGCCGCTGCGGTAGACGTCGAACACGGCCAGCAGTTCGGTGGCGTGCGTGGCGCCCAACCCCGACCAGCGCAGGGTGCGCGGCGCGTAGTCGTAGCGGTACAGGTACGTGGCCGCGTGTCGGCTGTGCGCTTCGGCGATCTGCCACGCAGCCGCCCCGAACGCGAAGTCCCCGCCGAACTGCGCACAGGCCCTGGGGTCGGGATATCCCGGGTAGGCCGCGGTGATGCGTTCACGCTCAGCGGGATCAGCTTGTGACAGCAGGCGTTCGATCATCGGCTCGGTCATCGGCAACAGCTTGAGGAACCGGCCGAACAGCCGCGCCTCGTCGGCGTTGGTGCCCACGATCAGCGGCACCCGGTGGGCCTTGCCGCTGCGCATCGCCGCCACCGGATCCAGCGGCAGGTAGTCACCGCCGCTGGTGGGGCCCGCCGCGAACGCGCCGAGCATCTCCCGTTGACCTTGTTTGACGAGCTGGTCGAACGCCGTCACCAGTTCGGCCGGGCGCGCGGTCATCACCGCATTGGCACCGTCAGCCTTCCGCGCGCCGAGCAACGCCGCGAACCTCTCGGCGTATTGCGCGCCGACGTCCGCGGTACGTACCATGCCCGCCGCCGGACTTTCCGAAATCGCTTGGTTGAAAAGGCCTTCGGCTGCAGGAACCGCCAGCAGGGTGGCGACGGCGTGAGCGCCCGCGCTTTCCCCAAAGATCGTCACGTTGTCGGGGTCACCGCCGAACACCGCGATGTTGGCGCGCACCCAACGCAGCGCCATCACCAGATCGCGCAGGTACAGGTTGTCGTCGAAGGTGAACTCGTCGTTGGACAGCGCCGACAGGTCCAGGCATCCCAGCGCCCCCAGCCGGTAGTTGACCGAGACGTAGACGCATCCGCCGCGCACCAGCGATGCGCCGTCGTAGATCGGGGTCGCCGAACTGCCCATGAAATAACCGCCGCCGTGGATGAACACCATGACCGGAAGCGGCGCCTCGGGTGGCCTCTTGGGGGCGACCACGTTGAGCGTGAGGCAGTCTTCGCTCATCGGCTGGTATTTGCCCGGCGCCAGCATCGTGTACATGCGCTGCTGGGGCGCGCAGTTGCCGAAGCCGTGGCAGTACCGCACACCGCGCCACGGCTCGACGGGCTGCGGCGCACGCAGACGCAGCGGCCCGACCGGCGGGCGGGCGTAGGGGATGCCCCGCCACCGGTTGACTCCGTCCCGGGTGAAGCCCTCGATGGTGCCGGCGTCGATCTTTGCGCGGACGGTGTGTTCGTGCATCATTCGACGGTAGCGAACGGTCCTGCCCGGCCGTGCCTGGCCGGGCGTCCCGCGTCGGCCCGCTAACCTGGCCGGTATGCGAATGGCTGGGCTGGTCGCGGTCTTGTTGCTGCTAGCTGGGTGTTCCCAGTCGGTGGGCGGCGAGGCCGAACGGATCGAGCCGATCCCGCCCCGCAGCACCACGGCGTCGCCGACGACCACCACCACGGCACCCGCCCAACCGCCCGCGGCGGGCGCGGCGGTCGCCGACGTCATCGCCTGGATCGAGGCGGGCGTCCCGGCCGACGCAGACCAGTACCACGTGGCGTTCCGCGACGGCGCCACCAACCAGCTCGGCGACGACGTCGCGTTCCGGACCCCGTCGAGCACTTCGCAGTGCATGACCGACGCCACGAACAGCGACGGTGCGCTGGCCTGCCTGGTCGATCTGGCCGACCCGCCGCCGCGGCCCGCGGACGTGTACGGCGAATGGAAGGGCGGCTGGGTCGACTATGACGGCACGACCGTGACCGTGGGCTCCGTGCACGGCGACCCGGGACGCTTCACCGCCGGGGTGGGCCCGGAACTGCCCTACGGTCAGGTGCTGGCGTTCGGCGACTACCGGTGCCGCGCCGACACCGCCGGCCTGTTCTGCGTCAACTACGCGCACCGGTCGGCGATCCGGTTGAGCGACGCCGGCGTCGAACCGTTCGGCTGCCTGAAACCGGCCACCGCGCCGCCGCAGATCGGCGAGATGTTCAGCTGCTGACCGTGGCGGCCGAACGTGAACACCTGAACGCGGCCGGCGTCCCCGCCGACAACGTGGCGGCGTAGCACGCCCGCCGGGCCCTCAGCGCCAGCCGTCGGCCGCCTTGGCGGCCTTCATCAGCGCATCGCAAAGCGCGCGCAGTTCGTCGGCGTCGGCGCCCTCGTCGACGGCGGTCGCGACGTCCTCGGCGGCGCACCTGACCTCATACACGCGGTCGGCGAGTTGGGCGGCCTCCTCGGCGGTGAGGACCACCGCGTCGGGTGCCAGCGTGGTGCCCTTGACCAGCGTGCGTTGTTCGTAGGCGCGCTGTCGGCAGGACTGCCGGCAGTACTGTCGTCGCCTGCCCAGCCCGGCATCAGCGACTTCGCGGCCGCACCAGCGACAGGATTGGGGACGTAAACGCCGTGCCACGGAACCTGACTGTAAACGTAGACACGGACCAATCCCGGTATCATCAGCGGTCGAGTCGGGAACTACGTGGCGTCGTGCTGCGTTGTCTATCCGGACAAACAGGGCTTATTGAGGAGTGTTGACGATGGCTGATCGTGTCTTGAGAGGCAGTCGCCTCGGAGCCGTGAGCTACGAGACCGACCGCAACCACGACTTGGCGCCGCGTCAGGTCGCCCGGTACCGCACCGACAACGGTGAGGAGTTCGACGTCCCGTTCGCCGACGACGCCGAGATCCCCCACACCTGGCTGTGCCGCAACGGCATGGAGGGCACGCTGATCGAAGGCGACGCGCCCGAGCCGAAGAAGACCAAACCGCCGCGGACCCACTGGGACATGCTGCTCGAGCGCCGGTCCATCGAGGAACTCGAGGAACTGCTCAAGGAGCGCATGGACATCATCAAGGCGCGCCGCCGCGGCAACTAGCTAGCGGGTGACGCCTACTCCGCGGGCGCGATCCAAGCGCCCGCGGATACCCCATTCCGCGACCTTGAACAGGGCTTCGCGGATGTTGGATCCGCTCATCTTGGATTGCCCGAATTCACGTTCGGTGAAGGTGATCGGCACCTCGACCACGACGAAGCCGTTGTTGATGGTGCGCCAGGTCAGGTCGATCTGGAAGCAGTAACCCTTCGAGTCGACGGCGGTCAGGTCGATCTTCTCCAGCACCTCACGCCGATAGGCGCGGTAGCCGGCGGTGATGTCATGGATGTCGACGCCGAGCAGGATGCGCGAGTAGCCGTTGGCGGTGCGGGAGAGCACCATCCGGCGCTTGGGCCAGTTGCGCACCTCTCCCCCGGCCACATAGCGCGAGCCGATCGCCAGATCGGCCCCGGCGTCGACGGCGTCGAGCAGGCGGTGCAGTTGTTCGGGCGGGTGGCTGCCGTCGGCGTCCATCTCGACCAGCACCGAGTACTCGCGACCCAGCCCCCACTCGAACCCGGCCAGGTAGGCCGCTCCCAGCCCGCCTTTGGCGTTGCGGTGCATGACGTGCACGCGGTCGGGATCGGCCAGCGCCAACTCGTCGGCCAGGTCGCCGGTGCCGTCGGGGCTGCCGTCGTCGACGATCAGGATGTGCACGTCGGGGCACGCGTCCTTCACGCGCCCGGCGATCAGCGGCAGGTTCTCCCGCTCGTTGTAGGTGGGGATGATGACCAGCGTGCGCTGGCTTGGACGTTCCCCCGGGTCGCGGCCCGTCGTCATGAGGCTCCTCTTTCTTGGTCGCCACTGGATCGACGACGCGCAAACTTCCAATTGTGCAGCATTGCGGTGATCAGACCGCCGACGCCGACGGCGATGAGCAGGCCCTCGATCACCGGCGCCCACCGTGTTGCGACCGTGAGCTGCGTTTTCAGCCGTACCGCGGTGTCGAGGTAGGCGGGTTCAAAGAACTCGGTGCGGGCCAGTTCGCGGCCGTCGGGGGCGATGACGGCGCTGATCCCGGTGGTGCCCGCGACCAGCGTGTAGCGGTCGTGCTCGACCGCGCGCAGATGGGCGAAGGCCAGCTGCTGTCGGCTCATCGCCTCGTCGAACGTGGCGTTGTTGGTGGGCACGGCCAGCAGCTGGGCGCCGTTGCGCACCGATTCGCGCGGCGCACGGTCGAAGATGACCTCCCAGCAGGTGGTGACGCCGACCGGAACGCCTGCGGCCTTCACCACCCCGTCGCCGTCGCCGGGGATGAAATAGCCCGCCCGGTCGGCGTACGGCGACAGCTTGCTGAAAAAGCTCCGCCACGGCAGGTACTCGCCGAACGGCTGCACGATCTTCTTGTCGTGGCGGTCCCCGGGGCCGCTGCCGGGGTTCCACACGATCACCGAGTTCGTCGACTCCGGGTTGTCGGGCCGGTAGCCGGGCGCGGCCACCACGCCGCCGACCAGGATCGGCGCGTCGACGGCCGCTGCGGCCCTGGAGATCAGCTCGTTGGCGTCCGGGTTCTTCAGCGGGTCGATATCCGAGGAATTCTCCGGCCACACGACGAACATCGGCTGCGGTGCCCGCCCGGCGCGCACGTCGTCGGCCAGCCGCATCGTTTCACGCACGTGGTTGTCCAGCACGGCGCGGCGCTGGGCGTTGAAATCCAGCCCCAGGCGCGGCACATTGCCCTGCACGACGGCGACGGTCACGGGCTGGTGTTCGTCTGCGCCCGCAGCGGACTGGCGAACCTGCGGTGCGGCCAGCGCGGTGCCCAGCAGCACGACGGTGATGCACACCCCGGGCAGGACGACGGCAGGCGGACCCGCCTTCTGCGCCTCATCGTGCCGCCACCACCGCACGACCTCGAAAATGAGTGCGGCGAAACTGAATCCGGCCAACACCACCGCGAAGGACAGCAGCGGCGCCCCGCCGATCCGCGCCAGCGGCAACAGCGGCGCCTCGGTCTGGCTGAAAGCCACGACACCCCAGGGAAATCCGCCGAACGGCACGGTGCACTTCAGCCACTCCTGGGCCGCCCACAAGCCGGCGAACCACAGCGGCCAGCCCGGAACGCGCCGGACGACCACCGCCAGCGCACCGAACAACGCGGGAAACAGCGCCTCGACCAGCGACAGCGCGATCCACGGAACCACGCCGACCAGCCCGCTGATCCACGGCAGCAGCGGCAGGTAGAAGACCGCCCCGAAGATGAACCCGTACCCGAATCCGCCTGCGATCGTGGTGGTTTCGCGGGTCAACACCCATGCCAGCGCCCCGAACGCGACGACCGCCAGATACCACCACCCGAACGGCGGGAAGCTCACGCACAACAGCAGGCCCGCGACGATCGTGACCGACAGCTGGGGCAGCCGGGCGACCACCGCCTGGCCGAACCGCTTGCCCCGTGCGCGCCATCGCGGCAGCTCAACCATGGAGGACGACACCGCGATTGACCGTCTGTCGGCAGTGAGGCAACTCGCCGTCAAGTCGCGGCAGCGCAGGCACCCGCGAGCGTTGATCCGTCGACCAGCGTTGCACCGCGTCCTCCGGTGCGTGCACCTCGAGTTCGCCCGTTTCCCAGACGGCGTAGGACGCGGGCGCACCGGGGACCAGGGTGCCGGTGATTCCGTCGCGCACACCTGCGGCCCGCCATGCACCACGGGTGGCCGCGGAGAACGCCGCACGGGCCGACAGCGCGCTGCCTCTGGTCCGGTGCTGGATCGCCGCGCGCACGGTCTCCCAGGGATTCATGCTGGTGACGGGGGTATCGGAGCCGAAGGCTAGGGGCACGCCTTGGGATGCTAACAGCGCGAACGGGTTGAGCGTCTTGCCCCGGTCGGGGCCCAGACGCTGCGCGTACATGCCGTCGGCGCCGCCCCACAACGCGTCGAAGTTGGGCTGCACGCTGGCGAACACCCCCCACCCGCCGAGCCGGCGGGCCTGTTCGTCGGTGATCATCTCCAGGTGTTCGAGCCGGTGCCCGCAGCGGGCCACCGCGGGCGCGCCGAAGGTGTCGACGACGCGTTCGAGCGCGTCGACCACGGCGCTGACGGCCGCGTCGCCGATGACGTGGAAACCGGCGGTGATACCGGCTTCGGTGCAGGCGTGCAGGTGCGCGGCGATCGCCTCTGTGTCGAGATAGGTGTTGCCACAGCAGTTTTGGGCATCACTGTAGGGCTGCTGCAGCCATGCTGTGCGTGAGCCGAGTGCGCCGTCGACGAACAGGTCACCGGCCAGCCCGTGCGCGCCGGTGCGGTCGATCAGGGCACGGGCCTCTCGGGCGTCGCCGACCGCCTCACCCCAGTAGCCGACGACGTCGACGCCGTGCTCGATGCGCCGGATCTCGTCCCAGTCGTCGAAGCCGCCGATCTCGGGGCCCGCGCATTCGTGCACCGCGACGATGCCCAGCGCGGCCGCGGCGTCCAATGCGGCCGCACGGGCCTGGTGCCGCTGCCCGGGGGTCAGCCGGTCGCGCGCCACGGCGCGCACCAGGTGGTGGGCGTCGCCGGTCAGCGGGTGCTGCGGGGCGTATCCGCCCGCGTCGGGCAGGCCGGCGGCCAGCGCGCGCAACGCGGTGGACGCGGCCGCCGAGTGAACGTCGACGCGCGCCAGGTAGGCGGGCCGGTCGCCGACCGCGGCGTCGACGTCAGCGGTGCTGGGCGGGGTGCGCTCGGGCCAGCCGGACTCGTCCCAGCCGTGTGCCCAGATCACGCCGTCGGGGTGGGCGCGGGTGTGCTCGCCGAGCAGGTGCAGGCAGTGTCGCAGCGAGGTGGCGGCCCGCAGATCCAGCCCGATCAGGGTCAGCCCGGTGGCGGTCAGGTGCACATGGCTGTCGACGAACGCCGGCGCGACGAACGCGCCGTCGAGGTCGCTGATCTGGGCGTCGGGGAACTGGGCGCGGCCCACGTCGTCGCTGCCGACCCACGCGACGACACCGTCGCGCACCGCGAGCGCGGTGGCGTCGGGCATGGCGGGGCTGTGCACCCGCCCGTTGAGCAGGAGTTGAGTCACTTATTCGGGCTTGCGCTCCACGGCGTGCGGATCGGTGTCGACCACGTCGATCACCTCGCCGTCGATGTAATCACCACGGCGCTGCGCGGTGTATCCCCACCCCGCGGCGCCGGCGGTGAGCAGCGGCATCCGGCGGGCGGCCAGCGCGGTGACCAGCGGCCGGGCCGCGGCCCGGGTGGGCGGCAGAAGCAGCAGCGCGCCGACGACCGAGCTGGCCAGCCCGGGGATGACGACGAGCACCGTGCCCAGCGCGACGAGCAGGCTGTCGGTGGCCGCTGCCGGTACGGCGGTCGCGGTCAGCCCGGACTGCAGTCGCCGCAGCTGGCGGCGCAGCTGGGATCCGGCCAGTACGAGACCGGCGGTGAAGGTGGCGGCCAGCAGCAGCAGGGTCCAGCCGAAGCCGATGGTCGTGGTCAGCGCCACGATCACCGCGATCTCGAACACCACGTACAGGACAAACAGCCGCATCGCCATATAGGGGGAACGTCCGAAGTGGTCGATCTGGTTCCGAAAATCAGCAGGCATCGAAGGTGTCGGGCACGCTCATGCGGCCCTGAGTTCGACGGTCACGTTGTTCTTCATGCCGCCGCGCAGTTTGCTGAAGAGGTTGAACGTCTTGCCCAGCAGCCCGTAACGCTTGCCGATCGCGTCGTAAGTGCCGGCGTTGGCGGACTTGTCGAGGATGGCCGCGACGGCCTCGACGGGCTCACCTTTGGGGTTGCCGCGGACGTCGCTTTTCGCGATGGTCACCCGCGGGGTGTTGCGGATGCGCTTGACCTTCCATGACTGCTCCTGGGTGATGACCAGCAGCCGGTCACCGTCGGGCGCGGCCCAGACCGCGGTCGGCTTGGGCCTGCCGTCTTTGGTGAACGTCGTCAGCAGGATGTACTCGGATTTCGCGACATCGGCAAAGGTGGCAGACACGTCACCCAACCTAGCCTTCGAGCTCACCTTCGGTCTCCAGCAGCACTTGGCGCAGGTTTTCCAGCGTGGCCGCATCGGGTTGTGCCCACATGCCGCGGTCCACGGCTTCCAGCAACCGCTCGGCCATCCCGTGCAGTGCCCACGGGTTGGATTCGGCCATGAACTTGCGGTTCACGTCGTCGAGCACGTACTCGGCGGTGAGCTGTTCATACATCCAGTCGGCCATCACGCCCGCGGTGGCGTCGTAGCCGAACAGGTAGTCCACGGTGGCCGCCATCTCGAAGGCGCCCTTGTAGCCGTGCCGCCGCATGGCATTCATCCAGCGCGGGTTGACGACGCGCGCGCGGAACACCCGGGTGGTCTCCTCCGACAGCGTGCGGGTGCGCACCGCGTCGGGGCGGGTGTTGTCGCCGATGTAGGCCGCGGGATCCTTGCCGGTCAGCGCCCGGACGGTGGCCACCATGCCGCCGTGGTACTGGAAGTAGTCGTCGGAGTCGGCGATGTCGTGTTCGCGGGTGTCGGTGTTCTTGGCGGCCACCGCGATCCGGCGATACTGCCTGCTCATGTCGTCGGCGGCAGGCGCGCCGTCCAGACCGCGGCCATAGGCGAAACCGCCCCACGCCGTATACACCTGGGCCAGGTCGGCGTCGTCGCGCCAGTTGCGGCTGTCGATCAGCTGCAGCAGTCCGGCGCCGTAGGTTCCCGGCTTGGAGCCGAAAATCCTTGTGGTGGCCCGTCGTTGGTCACCATGTTCGGACAGGTCGGTTTGCGAGTGGGCGCGCACATAGTTGTCCTCGGTCGGCTCGTCGAGGTTCGCGACCAGCTGTACGGCGTCGTCGAGCATGGTGACGACGTGCGGGAAGGCGTCACGGAAGAAGCCCGAGATCCGCACCGTGACGTCGATGCGCGGCCTGCCCAGTTCGGCCAGCGCGATGGGTTCGAGGTTCACCACCCGCCGGGAGGCTTCGTCCCACACCGGGCGGACACCCAGCAGCGCGAGCACTTCGGCGATGTCGTCGCCGGCGGTGCGCATCGCCGACGTGCCCCACACCGACAACCCGACCGAGCGCGGCCACTGCCCGTAGTCCTCGCGGTAGCGCGTCAGCAGCGAATCGGCCATCGCCACACCGGTTTCCCACGCCAGCCGCGACGGCACGGCCTTGGGGTCCACCGAGTAGAAGTTGCGTCCGGTGGGCAGCACGTTGACCAGCCCGCGCAGCGGGGAGCCCGACGGGCCTGCCGGGATGAACCGGCCGTCGAGCGCATTGAGGATCTGGTCGATCTCGCCGGCGGTGCCCGCCAGCCGGGGCACCACCTCGGTCGCGGCGAACCGCAGCACGGCGGCGACGTCGGCGTTGTCGGTCAAGGTGTCGACGATGTCGGGGTTCCAACCCGATTCCTGCAGTGCGGCAACGAGTTTACGGGCACCGGCCTCGGCGGTGTCGACGGCGGACCGCTCGTCGTTGCCGTCCTCGGCCAGGCCGAGCGCCTGGCGCAGTCCGGGCACGGCCTGCTCTCCCCCGAACAGCTGTCGTGCCCGCAGGATGGCCAGCACCAGGTCGAGTTCGGCTTCACCGGTTGGTGTTTGACCGAGGATGTGCAGGCCGTCACGGATCTGCACATCCTTGATCTCGCACAGCCAACCGTCGACATGCAACAGCATGTCGTCGAAGGAGTCCTCGTCGGGCCGGTCCTCGAGCCCGAGGTCGTGGTCCATCTTCGCGGCCCGCATCAGCGTCCAGATCTGCTGGCGGATGGCCGGGAGCTTACCGGGATCGAGCGCGGCGATGTTGGCGTGCTCGTCGAGCAGTTGCTCCAAACGGGCGATATCGCCGTAGGTTTCGGCCCTGGCCATGGGCGGGATCAGGTGGTCCACCAGCGTCGCGTGGGCACGGCGCTTGGCCTGCGTGCCCTCGCCGGGATCGTTGACCAGAAACGGGTAGATCAGCGGCAGGTCGGCAAGCGCGGCGTCGGAGGCGCACGCCGCCGACATGCCAAGCGTCTTGCCGGGCAACCACTCCAGGTTGCCGTGCTTGCCCAGGTGCACAATCGCGTCAGCCTGGAATCCACTGTTCAGCCAGTGATAGGCGGCCAGATAGTGGTGGCTGGGCGGCAGATCGGGGTCGTGGTAGATAGCCACCGGGTTCTCCCCGAACCCGCGCGGCGGCTGCACCATCAGCACCACGTTGCCGGCCTGCAGGGCCGCGATCACGATCTCACCCTCGGGGTCGGCGCTGCGGTCGACGAACAGCTCACCAGGCGCCGCGCCCCAGTGTGCGGTCACGGCGTCGGTGAACCGCGTGGGCAGCGTGTCGAACCAGTCGCGATATTCCTTGGCCGACAGCCGGATCGGGTTGCCCTCGAGTTGCCCTTCGGTGAGCCAGTCGGGGTCCTGACCGCCGCGTTCGATCAGTTCGTGGATAAGCGCGTCCCCATCACCTGCCTGGAGCCCCGGGACGTCGCCGATCGCATATCCGCGCTCGCGCATCGCCCGCAGCAGGGCGACGGCGCTGGCGGGGGTGTCCAGCCCGACGGCGTTGCCGATGCGGGCGTGCTTGGTCGGATATGCCGAGAACACCACCGCGACCCGCTTCTGTGCGGGCGGGATGGCGCGCAGCCGGGCGTGGCGCACCGCGAGGCCCGCGACCCGCGCGCAGCGCTCCGGGTCGGCGACGTAGGAGATCAAACCCTCATCGTCGATCTCCTTGAACGAGAACGGAACCGTGATGATGCGCCCGTCGAACTCCGGAACGGCGACCTGGCTGGCCACGTCCAGCGGCGAGAGCCCGTCGTCGTTGTCCTGCCACTGCGCGCGCGAGCTGGTCAGGCACAGGCCCTGCAGGATGGGGATGTCCAGGGCGGCCAGATGCGCGACGTTCCAGGTGTCGTCGTCACCTCCGGCGGTGACGGTGGCCGGGGTGGCGCCGCCGGCGGCCAGCACGGTCGTCACCATCGCGTCGGCGGTGCCCAGCACGTCGAGCAGTTCGGCGTCGGCCGTGCGCAGCGACGCGCAGAACACCGGCAGTGCCCGGCCGCCGGCATCCTCGAGGGCCGCACACAGCGCGTCCACGTAGGCCGTGTTGCCGGCCAGATGCTGTGCGCGGTAATAGAGCACCGCGACGGTGGGGCCGTCGGTGTTTCGGACCGGACGTTCGGTGACACCCCAGTTCGGGGTCGTCTCCGGCGGTGCGAAACCGTAGCCGGTCATCAGCAGCGTGTCGCACAGGAAGGTGTGCAGCGCACGCAGGTTGGCCACGCCGCCGTGCGCGAGGTACAGATGCGACTGCACGGCCACGCCCGCCGGCGTGGTGGAGTGGCCCATCAGCTCGGCGTCCGGCGTCTGCTCACCGCTGACCACCACCGCGGGCACCCCGCTGGCCACCACGGTGTCGATGCCGTCCTGCCACGCGCGGTAGCCGCCGAGGATGCGCACAACCGCGATGTCGGCCCCGCCGAGCAACTCCTCGAGTTCGCCGTCGACGAGCCGCGACGGGTTCGCCCACCGGTACTGCGCGCCGCTGGCGCGCGCGGTGATCAGGTCGGTATCGGACGTCGAAAGGACCAGTACGGTCGGGTTGCGGAGGGGCTGAGCCACCCACCATTCCTACCCCATGGCCGAATTTTCGCGTTTGTGGAGCGGTAGCCGCGGTCAGCGCGGCTAGGACTCCTCAAGTCGCCCAGACGCCGGTCAGCGCCGATTCCACCGATCGTGGGTGGTGTTCGGATACGGCAGTCCCAGCGCGGCGAGCAGGACGACCAACAGCGCGGCGAAGATCAGTAGTTCGAACATCGTTGTTCCTTCCAAACAGATCCAGATGTGCAGAAGCTACGGCGAAAACCGGCCCTAGCTATCGACTTGTGTGGGACGGATCACCGCGGCCAACACTGTGGCCGGCGTCACATCGATGGCGCTACAGGCGGTCCATCTCGCGTCCCATGAGGGAGTTGTCGAGCCAGGCGTAGCGCTTCGGGTACTGGCGCCGCGCCGCCTTCTGCTTCTTCTGCTTCTTGGCCGGCGTCGCCGAGCGCGCGACGGCAGTACCCCACAGCACCTGTTGTTCGGTGATCAGGACCGGCTCCTGCGCGGGCGCCGGGGCGCTGCGCGTGCTCGGCGTGGCCGTAGGGTCAGAACGTGTTGTCAGGCTGGTCATTTCATACTCTCCACCATGGTTGCCGGTATCTGATGAGAAGAGTCTGGGCCGCCGATGCCGAGCGGTCATGCGTAGCGGACTACCTGTGTTGATCGCGGGCGTACGGTGGGTCCATGGCCCGGACCCGCGAGCACGACGCCTGCCCGGGGGCCTTGCACGTGCACCGCGCCGCCGACGGCGCGCTGGCGCGGGTCCGGCTTGCCGGCGGGATGATTGCCGCCGCGCAACTGCAGGCGCTGGCGGCGGCCGCGACGCGGTGGGGTTCTGGCACTTTGGAACTCACGTCGCGGGCCAACATCCAGATCCGCGGCATCGCCGACGACGCGGCGACGACCGCGGTTGCCGACGCCGTCGCCGCCGCGGGGCTGCTGCCCTCACCGACACACGAGCGGGTCCGCAACATCGTCGCCTCGCCGCTGTCGGGCCGGGTTGCGACGACGACCGACATCCGCGCCATCGTCACCGAACTCGACGCGGCGATCCAGGCACGGCCCGGCCTCGCCGCGCTGCCTGGCCGGTTTCTGTTCGGTATCGACGACGGCCGCGGTGACATCTCCGGGCTGGGCGCCGACGTCGGAGTGCATGTCGTCGGCGATGCGGCGGCGGTGCTGCTGGCCGGCCGCGACACCGGCGTCCGGCTGTCGCTGCCGCAGGTGGTGCCCGCCTTGGTCGACGTCGCGCAGCGCTTCGCCGACACCCGCGAAAATGCTTGGCGCATCGCCGAACTCGACGACCCGGGCGCACTGATCGCCGGCCTGGCGGTCAGCGCGCAGCCGGGAGCGACATGGCAGCCGGTCACCCGCCCGCCCGTCGGCTGGATCGCCCAGCGCGACGGTCGTATCACGCTGGGGGCGGCTGTGCCGCTGGGCGTGCTGCCTGCCCGCACGGCCGAGTTCCTGGCCGCCATCGACGCGCCGATGGCCATCACCCCGTGGCGTTCGGTGCTGGTCTTCGACCTCGACGAAGGCCGGGCCGACGTCGCGCTGCGCGTGCTCGCCCCGATGGGGCTGGTGTTCGACGAGCACTCGCCGTGGCTGTCGGTCAGCGCGTGCACCGGCAGCCCGGGCTGCGCGCACTCGGCGGCCGACGTGCGCGCCGACGCCACGGCGGCCGTCGATGAACCCGTCTCCGGGCACCGCCATTTCGTCGGGTGCGACCGCGCCTGCGGCAGCCCGCCGGTCGGTGAGGTGCTGGTGGCCACCGGAGACGGATATCGGCCGCGCAAACCGCCGCCGTAGGGTGAGCGGATGCTCGACTACATTCGCGACGCCGCCGAGATCTACCGGCAGTCGTTCGCGACCATCCGCGACGAGGCCGACCTCGCCCGTTTTCCCGCCGATGTGGCCCGGGTGGTGGTGCGGCTGATCCACACGTGCGGACAGGTCGACGTCGCCGGGCATGTGGCCTACAGCGACGACGTGGTCGCCAAGGCCCACGCCGCGCTGGCCGCGGGCGCGCCAGTGCTGTGCGACTCGTCGATGGTGGCCGCGGGCATCACCAAGTCCCGGCTGCCCGCCGGCAACGAGGTGGTGTCCCTGGTCGCCGACCCCCGCGCGCCTGAGCTGGCGGCGCGGCTGGGCACCACCCGCTCGGCGGCCGCGGTGCAGCTGTGGGCCGACCGGCTCGGCGGTGCCGTGCTGGCTATCGGCAACGCGCCCACCGCGCTGTTCCGATTGCTCGAGCTGCTCGACGACGGCGCGCCCACCCCCGCGGCGGTGCTCGGCGGCCCGGTCGGTTTCGTCGGCTCGGCACAGTCCAAACAGGAACTCATCGACCGGCCGCGCGGGATGGCCTATCTGGTCGTGACGGGTCGGCGCGGCGGCAGCGCGATGGCGGCCGCGGCCGTGAACGCGATTGCCTCCGAAGCAGAATGAGCACATCACCCGGACAGCTGTGGGGTGTCGGGCTCGGACCCGGCGACCCCGAACTGGTGACCGTCAAGGCGGCGCGGGTGATCGGGGAGGCCGACGTCGTCGCCTACCACAGCGCGCGCCACGGCCGCAGCATCGCCCGCGGCATCGCCGAACCGTATCTGCGCCGGGGGCAGATCGAGGAGCATCTGGTCTACCCCGTCACCACCGAGACCACCGACCACCCCGGCGGATACGCCGGTGCGATGGAGGACTTCTACCGCGAGGCCGCCGACCGCATCGCCGCCCATCTGGAGGCCGGCCGCAACGTCGCCCTGCTCGCCGAGGGCGACCCGCTGTTCTACAGCTCCTACATGCACATGCACAACCGGCTCACGCAGCGGTTCGACGCGGTGATCGTGCCGGGCGTGACGTCGGTGAGCGCCGCATCCGCGGCCACCGGGACACCGCTGGTCCAGGGTGACGAGGTGCTCACGATCCTGCCGGGCACGCTCGGCCTCGACGAGCTCACCCGCCGGCTCGCCGATACCGACGCGGCCGTCGTGCTCAAGCTGGGTCGTTCGTATCCCTCGGTGCGCGAAGCGCTTTCGGTGACGGGGCGGTTGGACGAGACGTTCTATGTCGAGCGGGCCAGTACCGCCAAGCAGCGGGTGCTCGGCGCGGGCGAGGTCGACGAGGACAGCGTCCCGTACTTCTCGCTGGCGATGCTGCCGGGCCGGCCGCGGCGCGCGCAGCGCACCGGCAGCGTCGTCGTGGTGGGGCTGGGCCCGGGTGCCAGCGACTGGATGACGCCGCAGAGCCGCCGCGAGCTCGCCGCGGCCACCGACCTCATCGGCTACGGGCCCTACCTCGAACGCATCGGGGCCAGGGAGGGCCAGCGGCGCCATCCCAGCGACAACACCGACGAACCGGCCCGCGCGCGGCTGGCCTGCACCCTGGCCGAACAGGGCCGCGCGGTCGCGGTGGTGTCCTCCGGGGACCCCGGCGTGTTCGCGATGGCGACCGCCGTGCTCGAGGAGGCCAAGCAGTGGCCCGATGTCGACGTGCGGGTGATCCCGGCGATGACGGCCGCGCAGGCGGTGGCCAGCCGGGTCGGCGCGCCGCTGGGCCATGACTATGCGGTGGTCTCGCTGTCGGACCGGCTCAAGCCGTGGGACGTGATCGCCGCCCGGTTGGCCGCCGCGGCCGCGACCGATCTGGTGCTGGCCGTCTACAACCCGGCGTCGAAAACCCGCACCTGGCAGGTCGGTGCGATGCGCGACCTACTGCTCGAACACCGCGATCCGGGCACCCCGGTGGTGATCGGTCGCGACGTGTCGGGTCCCGCCGAGGAGGTGAAGGTGGTGCGGCTGGCCGACCTGGACCGGGCCGACGTCGACATGCGCTGCCTGCTGATCGTCGGGTCCTCGCAGACCCAGTGGTACGGCGACCGGGTCTTCACCCCGCGCCGCTACCCGGGTTGAGCCGTGACCTCGATGACCCCGTGCGCGCCGCGTTCGGCGTCGACCATCGCGTGGTTGACGAACGGGTAGTGCCCCGGCTGATCGAACTGAAGCTCCACGAATCCGCCCTGGGCCGCGAACAATCCGAGCGTCTGCGCGCCGCCGGGGCCCGGCCGCAGCCGGTAGGTGCCCTCTGCCCACACCGTGTCGAACTGGCCGCCGACGACGTGAAACGAGGTGCCGCGGCTGGGACCGGCGGCCAGCACCCAGATCCGCACCCGCTCCCCGACGGTCGCGGTCAGCGGCGCGTGGTCGTACTGGTTGGCATACCCGTTGAACACCACGAGGTCGGGCTTGTCGGCGGCGACCTTGGCCGCGTCGACCTCACCGTCGGGCGGGCCGAGGTAGAACTCGGACTGCACCAGCAGGTATTCGCGGTCCACGGGCGCCAGGTCGGGCGGGTCGATGATCACCGCGCCGAACATGCCGTTGGCGATGTGCACCGACATCGGCATCGTCGAACAGTGATACAGCCACACCCCCGCCCGCCGCGCGGTGAACCGGTAGACCAGGTGCTCGCCGGGTTGGATCGTGCGCATCGGTTCGTCGGGGGCCAGCGCGCCGGCGTGGAAGTCGACCGAGTGTCCGATCGTGCCGTCGTTGACCAGGGTGACCTCGAAGACGTCACCGACCTTGCCGCGCAGCGTCGGCCCCGGCGCCGAACCGCCGAATGTCCACAGCCGCTGGGTGATTCCCGGTGACACCTCCCGCTCGGCCTCGCTCACCGTCAGCGTGACGCGGTGATCGGGCGTGGACGCCGGCAGCGCCGGGTCGTGGGCCACGAAACCCTCGCCCGGCGGCGCGGTGAGGCTGCGCGCGATGTCGTCGGCGCTGACCGCGGCGGCGGCGGTCTGCTCGTGATGGCCGGGGTGCGTAGTGGGCGCCGCAGCCCCGACCGCCCGCACCGCCAGCGTCATCCCCATCTGCCGGTGCCCGGCCACCGAACACCAGCCGTCCACGTCGCTGCCGATCACGCCGGCGTCGAGCGCCGCGCTCTCCCCCGGCGCCAGGCGCGACGTGCGGGTTCCGTTGGCCAGCACCAGATCGTGGTGGTCGGAACCGGTGTTGACGAGGTGGACCACCAACCGGTTTCCGGCGGGCACCTCGATGGTGTCGGGCACGTAGCGCATGCCCTCGATGTGCACCTCGACCTGGGTGGTCTGGCCCGTGGCGGTCACGGCCGCCGACGGTGTGGTGGCGATACCGACCGTGGCGGGATCGGCGGCCACCGCGGCCGCGGCCGTCAGCACCACCACGCCCAACCCGGCGGCGGCGACGCCGAGGCGGTGCCGCACCGGCGGCCCGGCCGGCGGCGGACCCGGCGTCGACGGGGTGTCGCGGTTGCGTCGCGCCTGCCACACCGCCCGCACCAGCAGCGGCAGGAACGCGGCGTAGGCGACCAGCACCAGCACCGATGCCGCCACCCGCACCAAACTCGGCGTCGGCAGCACGCACAGCAGCAGCGCGAAGTTGGCCACCGCCAGCCGCCACGGCGCACCGCGCTCGAGCTCGCCGGCCGCCGCGATCGCCGCCGCGCGCCCGCCGACCACGATAGTGGTCAGATACGTCATCGCCCCGAGCAGCACCTGCACCAGGAAGCCGGCCAGCACCGGCACGGTGAGCAGCCCGGCGCGGTCCAGCACCGCGGGCCATGTCGGTGCGGTGGCGAAGGCCACGACCGCAAACCCCAGCGAGCCCAGCAGCCACACCACCCCGGCGAACACCGACAGCGTCGCGAAGGTGCCCGGCCGTTTGCGGCGCACCTCGTCGAGGTGCGGCCACAGCACATAACCGGCCCCGGCCAGGTACGCCAGCGTGCCCGCCGCGGTGACCGCCGGTGAGCCGGCCACCGCGCCCGACGCCGCCACACCCAAACCGCCTACCAGCGCGGGCAATCCGCGTCGGGCGGCCACCTCGACACCGTCGGCCATCCGGGTGCGCAGCATCGTCGGCCACAGGGTGACCAGGGTGCCGAGCACCGAAAGCCCGACGAACCCGAACACGTTCATCGCCGCGTGGGCGACGATGAGCCGCTCGTGCAGTGCGCCGGGCAGGGTCGGGTTGGCCATCGTCACGCCGAGCCCGGCGCCGACGGCCAGCAGCGCCGCCGCCGCGACGTAGTAGCGCACGGTGTCGCCGAAGCGCGACGGCAGGGCACTGCGTAGCTGACGGGTCAACGTGACGGCGTGGGCCAGCGCCACGACACCGACCACGACACCGCCGGCCAGCACCACCGGCCAGAAGTCGACGAGCATGCCGGTGACCACCGCGACCGCGCCGGCGTTGAACGCTGCGATGCGCCACGCCTGCCCGGCCCGCGACGGGTCCGGTGGACGGCGCAGCAGCGCATCGGTGAAATGGCGGCTCCAGATCAGGATCGCGTTACCGGCCGCGCCGAGACCGAGCAGATGGACCAACAGCCAACCCGAGATCGGCACGGACCGGTGAACGAGCGCGACCACGACAAGTGCTGTCAGCCAGGCGAATACGATCGCGCCGACGCGCAGGTGCCACGGTCCGCGGTTCATGCGGGCACCTCGATCGGCCGGCGGGTCGCCGCGTGCACGGCGACGGCGGCGAAGGCCAGCACGGCCACGATGTTGAGCACCCCGCCGGCCTGCACCGCCCACTGCACGTCGCGCACGTCGCCGACCGCCACCCGCAGCAGCAGCGATGCGTGCAGCAGCACCACGGGCCCGTACATCGTCGGGGTGTACGGCAGCGGGCGGCGCAGCACCGCGGGCAGGATGACCGGTGCGTGCGCCATGATCATCGACAGCACGAACCCGAGCATCACCGCGTGCACGATCGCGTCGTAGCCGCGACCGGAGTCCACCGGGCCGATCAGCAGCCAGGCCAGGCCGGGGACCATCAGCCACGCGTATCCGGCCAGCAGGCATACCGCCATGTAGCGCGTCAGCCCCGTGGTGTGAACGGTGCACCTGGCCACGTCGAACCGGAAGAGCCAGCAGGTGATTCCCAGCACCGCGGCGCCCAGCAACGCGAACCCTGCTGCCGGCCAAAGTAATTGCGCGACCGCGCCGACGACCAGCGCGGCCGTCGCCGCGCCGAGCAGGAGTTCGGCCCGGACCCCCGGCATCGTCACCCGGGCCAGTTCGAGGCGCTCACCGACGATGGTCAGGACCAGGAAACCGGCCAGCCAGCCCAGCAGATCCGGCACCGGCAGCCCGGCCGACCACAGCAGCGCCGCACCGGTGGCCAGCACCGCGCCCGCGGCCTGCACCAGCACCGCAGTGTCCCAACTGCGCCGCCACAGCGGCACGTAGACCGCCACCAGCATCGCGGCCCCGGCCACCAGGGCGGCGCAGGCGAGGTGGCGCGGCGCGGGGGTGACGAGCAGTACCGCGCCCAGCCCGAGCAACGCCGGAGCCAGGTAGCACCACCGCCGGCCCGCGGCGACGGCGCGTTCCACGGCGATCAGGGTGCCGACGAAGCCCAGCACCAGCACGATGCCGTGCGCCTCGGCCAGCCGCACCGTTTCCACCGGTGCGGCCAGCCCGAGGCGCAACAGTCCCGCGTCCAAACCGGCCAGCAGCGCGAAGCCGCCGGGCAGCAGCAGCAGCGCCCGCAGTGGAATTCGGTTCTCAGCCATGCTTTTTGACCACCGGATCGGGCAGGAACAGCCGACAGGCGCCGGGCTCGGCGAACGGGATCAGACCGAGACCGGGCCCGGTGGGTGCGTCGATGCTCTGCAGCAGTCCCTCGACGATGCCGAGGTGGACCTGGCACACCACGTCCGGGTAGCGGCGGGCGGCGTCCAGCAGCGGGCAGCGGCGCAGGGCGACGCCGCGTTCGGCGCCTTCGTCGTCGGGGGCGAATCCGAGCCGGGTCAGCGCGTCGAGCACGGCCTTTCGCTGGTCGCCGTCGGCGCGGGCGGTCCCCTCGACCAGCTCGCGTCCCCACTCCACACCCGCGGCGCGGGCATCACGCTGCGGGTCGGCGCTGGTGCGGGCCAGATGCCCGGCCAGCGCGGTGGCCAGGCCCGCGTAGTCGCGGGCCAGCAGGGCGGGGTCGGCGGCGGACGGCCGATACAGCGCGGCCGGCCGCCCGCGTCCGACGGCGGGTTCGGTGGCGCGCTCGACGAGACCGAGGTCCACGAGCGCGTCGAGGTGTTCACGCACGGTGTTCTGGTGCAGCCCGAGGCTTGCGGCCGCGTCGGTCGTGCGGACCGGTGCGTGCGCCCGCACGTGCTCGAGCACCCGCAGCCGCTGTTCGGACAGCGGCACGTGGCCAGCCGACGACGGCGTCGGCGCGGGGCCGAAAGGCGGTGCACTATTTACCACGGAAATTATTGTAGTAAATTGCTGGGTATCGGACCAGTGCAGCGGAAAGGAACCCACCATGACCATCAACGAGGTAATCGTCGCCACCTCCTCTGCCGACGCGGAGGCGGCCGAGACCGTCAAGAACCATCACGCTGAGCTGGCCGGACATCTGCAGGCGCGCACCGAGGCGATGCTGTCGGCCGCCGAGCGCGGCGGCGACTTCGAGGCCGCGCGCGCGGCGGCCACGCAGTTCCTGACCGGCGAGCTGCTGCCGCACGCCGCGGCCGAAGAGGCCCGCCTGTACCCCGCCGCCGCCAACACCGAGCGGGCCCGGCCGCTCATCGAGTCGATGATCGCCGTGCACCGCGTACTGGCCGCCCTGGTGGACCGGATCCGCACCGAGAAGTCACCGGTGCGCGCCGCCGCGGCCGGTAACGCGCTGCGGGTGCTTTTCGACGCTCACCTGATCGACGAGAACGATCGCATCCTGCCGATCGTGGCCGCCGACCCCGACGTGTCGCTCGCCGATGCCCTGGGCGGGATGCACGAGTTGCTCGGGGGCCATCACGACGCCGAGGGCGGGCACAAGTGCGGTTGCGAGAGCGACGCCGAGGAGCCGGTGCTCGACGTCTGCGAGGTCCCGCACTCGATCCGGCACGCGACGGTTTTCGGCGCGTTCGACGCGGTTCCGGTCGGCGGCAGCATGGTGCTGGTCGCGCCCCACGACCCGGTGCCCCTGCTGCACCAACTGCACGACCGCACCGCGGGCCGGATCTCGGTGGACTACCTGGTGCGGGGACCGGAGGCGTGGCGGCTGCGCCTCACCCGGCACTGACGCGGCGGGCGCGCAGCCTCGTTGACGACTGTCGCCCTTACCGATAGCGTTTCGGCGCAAACCCGACACCACCAGGGAGGCGCCGTGGGGCAGCAGACCCCATCGACAGATGAGGGCACCGTCGCGACCATCCCCCGCGGTCCGGCCGATGTGACGCCCCGGTGGCTGAGCTCGGTGCTCGGCGTCGACGTGCAGTGCGTCGACGTGACACCGATCGGCACCGGGCAGACCGGCGCCACCTACCGGGTGACGGTGACGTACGCACAGCGCACCGCGCTGCCCGAGACGTTCGCGATCAAGCTGCCCGCCCAGGACGACGCGGTCCGGGAACGCGTCGCGCTGGGCTACCGCTCCGAGGTCGAGTTCTACACCGACGTCGCCGACAAGGTGGCCATCCCGGTTCCCGGCTGCTTTCACAGCGACATCACCGACGACGGAACAGATTTCGTGCTGGTGCTCGCCGACATGGCGCCCGCCGTGCAGGGCGATCAGATCGCCGGATGCACCGAGCAGGAGGCCGGGTTGGCGGTCGAGGCGCTGGCCGGTCTGCACGGGCCGACCTGGTGTGACCCCGTCTGGCTGCAGCTGTCCGGGATCGCGATGCCCAAACCCGGCGACGAGGCGGCGGCCACCGGCATGGGCGAGGTGTGCCGGATGGCCGCCGAGATCACGATCGACAAACTCGGTGACTCGATGAGCGCTGAGGACCGTGAAACCCTCACGGCGGCTATGGCGTTGGTGACCCCGTGGTTGCTGGCCGAGCCGGACCGGTTCGCGGTGATGCACGGGGACTACCGGCTCGACAACATGCTGTTCGACCCCGACCACGCGCGCATCAGCGTGGTGGACTGGCAGACCGTCGGGGTCGGCCTGCCCGCCCGCGACCTCGCGTATTTCACCGCGACCAGCCTGGTGCCCGAGACCCGCTCGGCCATCGAAAAGGCCCTGGTGCGCCGCTACCACGAGGCGCTGGCCACCCACGGCGTCACCGGGTATGACCTCGAAACCTGTTGGCGTGACTATCGGCTCGGCGCGGTGCAGGCCCCCGTGCTCACCGCGCTGGGATATGCGTTCGCCTCCTCGACCGAACGCGGCGACGAGATGATCCTGACCATGTTGAGCAGGGGCTGCCGCGCCATCCGGGAGCTGGACACCCTCGAGCTGATCACATAGCCCGGACCCATTGGACCGCGTCGTCGACGGTGCTCACCGTCCTCACCCCCGCGGGCAACGGCGGGCGGTCCACCATCACCACCGCGACGCCGAGGTCCGCGGCGGCGTCGAGCTTGGGCCGGGTCATCGGCCCGCCGCTGTTCTTGGTCACCAGCGCGTCGATGCGGTGTTCGCGCAGCAGCGCCAGCTCGTCGTCGTAGCGGTACGGGCCGCGGGACAGCACGACGTGGTGACGGGGCGGGAGGTCCGCGGGTTCGGGTGCGGTGACCGCGCGGATCAGAAACCACGCGTTCAGGTGGGCGAACGCGCCGATACCTGAGCGGCCGGTGGTCAGGAAGACCCGCGAATAACCGTTGTCGGCAACCGTTTTCGCCGCCTGCGTATCGGAGCCAACCAGGATCGCCGCGCCGGGCGGCCAGGCGGGGCGGGCCAGCAGCAGATGGGGCACCTCGAGTTCGGCGCACACCTGGGCGGCGTGCGCGGTCATCGTCGCGGCGTACGGGTGGGTGGCGTCGACGACGGCGTCGACCGCATGGTCGCGCAGCCAGCGCCGCAGCCCCGCCACCCCGCCGAACCCGCCGATCCGGACCTGGCCGACCGGCAGCGCGGGGTCGGGCACCCGGCCGGCCAGCGAGCTGATCACCTCGACGTCCGGATGCAGTCGGGCGGCCAGCGCGCGGGCCTCTGAGGTGCCACCCAGCAACAGGATCCGCATCAGTGCCTGCCCCTGCGCACGCGTCCCGACGAGTACAGGTAGCTGTCGGCGAAGCCCTCGGCGCCGAGCACGTCGCCGACGACGATCACCGCGGTGCGGCTGATCCCGGCGTCGTGCGTGCGTTCGGCGAGATCTGCCAGCGTGCACCGGATGACCTGCTCTTGGGGCCAGGAGGCGAACGCCACGACCGCGCAGGGTGTTTCGGGTCGGTATCCGCCTGCGAGCAGTTCCGGCACGATCGAGTCGACCTGCGCGGCGGCCAGGTGCAGCACCAGCGTCGCACCGGATTTCGACAGCGTCTGCAGGTCCTCGCCCGGCGGCATCGCGGTCGACAGCGTCGCCACCCGGGTCAGCGTGATCGTCTGGGCGACACCGGGGACCGTCAGCTCACGGCCCAGCGCGGCGGCCGCCGCGGCGAACGCGGGCACGCCGGGCACGATCTCGTAGCCGATGCCCAGCGCGTCGAGGCGCCGGCACTGTTCGGCCAGCGCGCTGTAGATCGACGGGTCACCGGAGTGCAGCCGCGCGACGTCCAGGCCCGCGGCGTCGGCGTCGGCGAGTTCGGCGACGATCTGCTCGAGTGTCAGCGGACCGGTGTCGACCACCCTGGCGTCCGCAGGGCACAGCGCCAGCAGGTCCTCGGGCATGATCGAGCCGGCGTACAGGCAGACCGGGCAGCGGCTCAGCAGCCGCTGGCCCCGCACTGTGATCAGGTCGGCCGCGCCGGGGCCCGCGCCGATGAAGTAGACGGTCATCGCTTGGTCACCGACCACTGCGTGACGGGAAACGCGGGCCGCCAACCGGTGAACCCGCCCAGCGGTTCGCCGTGGTGGTGCTGGTAGCGCGACAGCTCACCGCCGAGCCGCGAAAACCATTCGGCCAGCAGCGCTTCCGATTCGACGGTCACGGCGTTGGCGACCAGCCTGCCGCCGCCGGGCAAGCTGTCGAAGCACGCCTGCAGCAGGCCGGGACGGGTCAGCCCACCGCCGACGAAGACCACGTCGGGCGGTGCGGTGTCGGCGAAGGCCTGCGGCGCATCACCGCGCACGTCGACCATGACGCCGAACGCGGCCGCGTTCTCGGTGATCCGTTTGCGGCGCCGCTCGTCGCGCTCGAAGGCCACTGCCCGACAACCGGTTCCGCTGCGGCACCATTCGATCGCGATGCTGCCGGAGCCCGCGCCGACGTCCCACAGCAGCTCTCCCGGCCTGGGCGCGAGCGCCGCGATCGTCGCGGCGCGCATCGGCTGTTTGGTGATCTGCCCGTCGTTGGCGTAGGCGTCGTCGGGCAGCACCCCGTACTGGCGCTCGTCGGGCAGATAGTGCACGGCGACCACGTTGAGATCGTCGACGTCGGGCGGCGGGTCCGCGGCCCATTCGCGTGCGCTCGCCGAGCGGACCCGCTCGGCCGGCCCGCCGAGTTGTTCGAGCACGGTCATCTCGGAGTCGCCGCGTCCGGTGTCGCTGAGCAGCCGCGCCAGGGTCGCGGCGCCGGCACGGTCGCGCGACAACACCACCGCGCGACCACCGCGCCGCACCGCGGTATGCGGTTCGGCGGTGACCAGGCTGATCACCTCGGTGTCGTGCACCGGCCAGCCGAGCCGGGCACACGCCAGCGTCACCGACGACACCTGCGGCAGCACCCTGACACGGTGCGCACCGTGCAACCGGACCAGCGAGCCGCCGACGCCGTGCAGCAGCGGGTCGCCGCTGGCCACCACGTGCACGTCGCCGTCGGCGCCGTCGAGCACGGCGCGCAGGGCCGGCAGCATCGGCGACGGCCATTCGCGGCGCACCGCGGTCACGGTGTCATCGAGCAGATCCAGCTGCCGTGGTGACCCGTAAATAACTGTGGCCCTGACTAATTCGGCTCGGGAAGCGGGCGCCAGGCCGACCATGCCGTCCGCGCCGATGCCGACGACGATGATCATTGCCGTCCGTTCTTCGCGCAAGCCCTCATCACCGCGGCAACCTCCGCCACACGAACTGCGGCAGCAACCGCATCCCGGCGAAGACCGGCCGCAGGATCGCGGGCACCCACACCGTGCGGCGGCCCCTGGCCAGCGCGCGCACCGTCGCCGCCGCCACCTGCTCCGGGGTGCTGGAGAACGGTGCGGGCGCCATGCCCGCGGTCATGCGCCCGATCACGAACCCGGGCCGCACGGTCAGCAGCCGCACACCCGAGCCGTGCAGCGCGTCGGCCAGGCCGCTGCAGAACCCGTCGAGCCCGGCCTTGGCCGAGCCGTACACGTAGTTGGCTCGTCGCACCCGCACCCCGGCGACCGACGAGAACGCCACGATAGCCCCCTCTCCGGCGGCCCGCATGGTGGCGGCCAGCACGGTCAGCAGGCTGACCTGCGCGACGAAATCGGTGTGCACGATCGCCACCGCATGCGCCGGATCCTTCTCGGCGAGCTCTTGGTCACCGAGGATGCCGAACGCCAGCACCGCGGTGCCGATCGGGCCGTGCTCGGTGACGATCGAGTTCACCAGCGGCCCGTGCGCGGCCAGGTCGTCGGCGTCGAACTCGCGGACGGCGACGGCGACGGCCCCGGCGGCCCGCACGGCGGCCACCTGCGCGTCGAGCTGGTCGGCGCGGCGGGCCGCCAGCACGATCCTCGCCCCCGGTGCCAGGCGGGTGGCCAGCTCGAGCCCGATCTCGCTGCGCCCGCCGAAGATCACCACCAGCGTCGCGCCCGTGTCGTCCACGGCTGGGATTATCCACTGCGCTAGGTTGGGCGTGATGGCCCAGTCCAGCCGCAAGGCAACCACCCGGCTCAACAGCGACGCGTTGGCGTTTCTGTCCGAGCGGCATCTGGCGATGCTGACGACGCTGCGGGCCGACAACTCCCCGCACGTCGTGGCGGTGGGTTTCACCTTCGATCCGACCACCCACATCGCGCGGGTCATCACCAGCGGCGGCTCGCAGAAGGCCGTCAACGCCGAGAACCGGGGCGTGGCCGTGCTCAGCCAGGTCGACGGCGCACGGTGGCTGTCGCTGGAGGGCAAGGCCACGGTCAACACCGACCCCGACGCCGTGCGCGACGCCGAACTGCGCTACGCGCAGCGCTACCGCACTCCGCGGGTCAACCCGAAGCGGGTGGTGATCGAGGTCCGCGTCGAGCGGGTGCTGGGCTCGTCGAGCCTGCTGGACCGCACCGAGTCCTAACCGCCTGCCGGCACCACCACCAAGTCGTGCGGGCGGTTGTTGACCGGTTCGGCGCCGTCGGCGGTGACGATGACGATGTCCTCGATGCGCGCGCCCCACTGGCCGGGAAAATAGATGCCGGGTTCGACGGAGAACGCCATGCCGGCCTCGAGCGGCAGGTCGTTGCCCGCGACGATATAGGGCTCCTCGTGCACGGAGAGCCCGATGCCGTGGCCGGTGCGGTGTACGAACGCCTCGGCGAGGCCATCGGCGGCCAGCACATCGCGGGCGACGGCGTCCACCTGCTCGGCGGTCACGCCCGGACGCACGAACTCGACGGCGGCGCGCTGCGCGTGTTGCAGCACCGCGTAGCGCCGCGCGATCTCGGCGCTCGGCTCGCCGATGCTGTAGGTGCGGGTGCAGTCGGAGTTGTAGCCGGGCTCGTACGGGCCACCGATGTCCACGACGACGACGTCGCCTGCGCGCAGTTCACGGTCCGAGCATTCGTGGTGCGGGTCGGCGCCGTGCGGCCCCGACCCGACGATGATGAACGCCACCTCCGAATGCCCTTCGGCGACAATGGCGTCGGCGATGTCGGCGGCGACGTCGGCCTCGGTACGGCCCGGCACCAGGAAGTCGGGCACCCGGGCGTGCACGCGGTCGATCGCCGCGCCCGCCTTGCGCAGCACGTCGATCTCGGCGGGGTCCTTGATCATCCGCAACCGGCGCAGCACCTCGGTCGCCAGCACCGGGACCGCGCCGAGCGCCTCGGCCAGCGGCAGCAGGTGCAGCGCGGGCATCGAGTCGGTGACCGCGGTGTGCAGGGTGCCGCCGCCCAGCACGTCGGCCACCAGCCGGTAGGGATCGTCGCCGTCGACCCAGTCGCGCACCGGCAGGCCCAGATCGGGCACCGCGGACTCCTTGAGCGCGGCCAACTCCAGGCGGGGCACCACGACCGTCGGCTCCCCGTCGGCGGGCAGCACCAGCGCGGTCAGCCGCTCGAAGGTCTGCGCCCGCGAGCCGATCAGGTAGCGCATGTCGTAGCCGGGCGAGATGACCAGGCCGGCCAGGCCGGCGCCGGCGGCGGCGGTGGCGGCGGACTGCAGCCGTCGGGCGTAGACGTCGGCGCTGAATCGACTGGCGGTCATGGAGTTCAGGCTAATGCGCGCCCCTGGCAGGATGACAGCCATGCCCGCTCCCCTGTTGCTGCTCGACGGCGCCAGCATGTGGTTTCGTTCGTACTTCGGCGTGCCCTCGTCGATCACGGCGCCCGACGGTCGGCCGGTCAACGCGGTGCGCGGATTCCTCGACGCCGTCGCGACCGTCATCACCCGTGAGCGTCCCGAGCGGCTGGTGGTCTGCCGCGACGACGACTGGCGCCCGCAGTGGCGGGTGGACCTGATCCCGTCGTACAAGGCGCACCGGGTTGAGGAACCCCAACCCGACGGGACGCCCGACATCGAGGAAGTGCCCGACGATCTGACACCGCAGGTCGACATGATCCTTGAGATCCTGGACGCATTCGGTATCGCGACGGCCGGGGCGGCCGAGCACGAGGCCGACGACGTGCTGGGAACGCTGGCAACCCGGGAGCGGCGCAGCCCGGTCGTGGTGATCAGCGGTGACCGGGATCTGCTGCAGCTGGTCGGCGACGACCCGGTGCCGGTGCGGGTGCTCTACATCGGGCGCGGGCTGGCCAAGGCGACGTTGTTCGGGCCGAAGGAAGTCGCCGAGACCTACGGCGTCCCGGTGCACCGCGCCGGCCCGGCCTACGCCGAGCTCGCGTTGCTGCGCGGCGACCCCTCCGACGGGCTGCCCGGGGTGCCGGGGGTCGGCGAGAAGACGGCGGCCACGCTGCTGGCACAGCACGGGTCGCTGGAGAACATCATGGCCGCCGCGCACGACCCGAAGTCCAAGATGTCCAAGGCGTTTCGGACCAAGCTCTTGGCCGCCACCGACTACATCGAGGCGGCCGAGCCGGTGGTGCGGGTGGCCACCGGCTGCGACGTCGACTTCTCCACCCCCGACGACACGCTGCCGCTGGCCGCCGGACAGCCCCGCAAGGTCGCCGAACTGGCCCAGACCTACGGTGTCACGTCGTCGATCGGCAGGCTGCAGAAGGCGCTCGACGGCCTGCCCGCGCGCTGACGGGCGCTACTTGGGCCGACCGACCTCGTAGGTGCCGCGATCGTCCTGGAACGTCACGGTGACCTGACGTTTGGTGCCGTCGATGCTGACCTCGCAGTTGAAGCTGGCGCCCTTCTCGACCGTGGGGTCCTGGCCGTCGTTGCACTTGACGTCCTTGACGTTCTTGGCGCCGTAGCCGTTGGCCTCGTCGGTGAGGATCTGCTGCACGCCGCTCTGGGCCGCGTCGATGTCGAGTTTGGTGGTCACGAAGAAGCCGGGCTTCCAGAACCCGAGCACCAGCACCACCGCGACGATGATCACGGCCAGCAGGCCGATGACGCCACCGATCACCGCCATCGAGCGTTTCGAACCCTCCTCGCCGCCGGGCTGGCCGTAGGGCGGGTACTGGCCGAACTGGCCGGGCTGCTGACCGTACTGGGTAGGCGGCTGGCCGTAGGGCTGGCCGTACTGACCGGGTTGACCGGGTTGACCGGGTTGACCGGGCTGGCCGTACTGACCGGGCTGGCCCGGTTGACCGTACTGGCCGGGCTGCGGATAGGCCTGCGGGTTGTACTCGGTGGGCTGCCCGTACTGCTCGGTCGGCGGGTACTGCTGCGGCGGCTGGTAGGCGGGCTGCTGGTACTGCGGGTACTGCTGGGCCTGCTGGGGGTCGTAGGCCGGCGGCTGCCAGGCCTGCGGCTGCTGCTCGCCACCGGACGGCTGCTGCTGCCACTGCTGGTTCGCCTGGTCCCCGGACGGATCGCTCGATGGCTGGTCCGTCGGCTGTTCCGGCTGCTGGCCGGGCCACGGCTGCGTCGGATCAGATCCCTGCGGTCCGCTCATCTCACTCCTTCACCCGCGGCCGGCCGCGGCTTGGTTCCCGTCTTTCTGCGCACACACTACCCCGCATCAACTGCCACGACGCCGCGTCGAATGTCGCTGATGGCGCGTTTCGCCGACCCGCGCAGCGCGGGGTCGGGGGCTGCGTTGCGCACCTGGTCGAGCAGGTCGAGCACCTGGCGGCACCAACGCACGAAATCCCCCGCCGACAGCGGCGACCCCGAACCGGTGGCGTCGCTGGCGGCCAGCGCGCCGGCCAGGTCGCCGCTGGTGGCCCACCGGTAGATCGCGGGGACGAAGCCGTTGTCGGGCTCGCGGCTCTGCGTGATGCGGTGGCGCTGCTCGTCGCTGCGCAGCTCCGTCCACAGCCGCAGGGTCTGGTTCAGCGCGCGGCGCAGCCGGCCCGTCGGCACGTCGACGGAATCGGGTGAACCGGGCGTGTCCCCGCGCGACTCGTAGAGCACCGCCGAGAGCACCGCCGCCAACTCCGCGGGTTGCAAGCCCTCCCAGACGCCGCTGCGCAGCGACTCGGCGACCAGCAGGTCGCTTTCGCTGTAGATGCGGGCCAGTAGCCGGCCGTCGTCGGTGACCTTCGGGTCGGCTCCCGAACCGTCGATGTAGCCGCGCTCGGTGAGCAGCACCACGATCCGGTCGAAGGTGCGCGCCAGCGAGTTGGTAGCGGCGGCCACCTTCTGCCGGATCTGCTCGTTGTCGCGCTGGATGCGCAGATACCGCTCGGCGAGCCGGGCCTTCTCCTCCCGGTCGGGCAGCTGGTGGGCCGGATGGCGGCGCAACCGCTCCCGCAGCGACGCCAGTTCCGGGTCGACGTCACGTTCTTTGGGCGGGCCGCTGCGTTTGGCCTTCGCCGACGGCACATCCAGGCCGGCCGCCGCCGAACGCAGCGCCGACGCCAGATCGCGCCGGGCCCGCGGGTTGCGGTGTTCGACGCGCTTGGGCAGCGACATCGAGCCCAACGTCTCCGAGTCGCCCGTGTAGTCGGCCGAGGAGATCCGGCCCGCCCAGCGGTGTTCGGTCAGCACCAGCGGGCGGGGATCGTCCTCGTCGCGCGCGGGTTCGAGGACCACCGCCAGGCCGCCGCGGCGCCCGTGGCCGATGTTGATGATGTCGCCGCGGCGCAGCGCGGTCAGCGCGTCGTTGGTGGCCCGGCGGCGCTGCAGCCGCGATGCGCGCGACTGCGCCTTTTCCCGGTCCGAGATCTCCTGGCGTAGCCGCACATACGCCAGGATCGGCGCGTCGCGGCCGCCGTCGAGTTCGGCGGCGATCTCGTCGAGCATCCGTTCGCCCCGCTCGATACCGCGGCGCAGCCCGACCACCGACCGGTCCGCCTGGTACTGCGCGAACGAACTCTCCAGCAGCTTGTGCGCCTGCGCCGGGCCCATCTGCTGCACCAGGTTGATGGTCATGTTGTAGGACGGCGCGAACGAACTGCGCAGCGGGAAGGTGCGGGTGGAGGCCAGCCCGGCGACTTCGGCGGGATCGGACATGTCGTCGTTGGGATGCCACAGCACCACCGCGTGGCCTTCCACGTCGATGCCGCGCCGGCCCGCGCGGCCCGTCAGCTGGGTGTACTCCCCCGGCGTCAACGGCATGTGTTGCTCACCGTTGAACTTCACCAGCCGCTCGAGCACCACGGTGCGTGCCGGCATGTTGATCCCCAACGCCAGTGTCTCCGTGGCGAACACGGCCTTCACCAGCCCTGCGGAGAACAGTTCCTCCACGGTGTGGCGGAACACCGGCAGCATCCCGGCGTGGTGGGCGGCCAGGCCGCGCAGCAGGCCCTCGCGCCATTCGTGGTAGTCCAGCACGATCAGGTCGGATTCGGGCAGCTCGCCGCAGCGGCGCTCGACCACCTCGGCGATCGCGGCGCGCTCCTCGTCGGTGGTCAGCCGCAGCGACGAGCGCAGGCACTGTTTGACCGCGGCGTCGCAGCCGGCGCGGGAGAAGATGAACGTGATCGCGGGCAGCAGCCCCTCGCGGTCCAGCGCGGCGATGACGTCGGGCCGCGACGGCGGACGGTACATGGTGGGCCGACCTCGGTGACCCGACCGGCCGCGCCCGCGCGGCTGCCAGTCGGACAACCGGTCGGCTTCGCGCCGATGGGCGATGTGGCGCAACAGGTCCGGGTCGACCAGCAGCTCGCGCTTGGATTTCCCCGCTTTGGTGGCGCGGTAGTCGAACAGGTCGAACAGCCGGTTGCCGACCAGGACGTGCTGCCACAGCGGGACCGGGCGGTGTTCGTCGACGACGACCGTGGTGTCCCCGCGCACCGTCTGCATCCAGCCGCCGAACTCCTCGGCGTTGCTCACCGTGGCCGACAGGCTCACCAGCAGCACGTCGTCGGGCAGGTGCAGAATCACCTCCTCCCACACCGCGCCGCGCATCCGGTCGGCCAGGAAGTGCACCTCGTCCATCACGACGTAGGAAAGTCCGTGCAGTGCAGGCGAGTTCGCGTAGAGCATGTTGCGCAGCACTTCGGTGGTCATCACCACGATGTCGGCGTCACCGTTGATCGACTGGTCGCCGGTGAGCAGGCCGATGTTCTTCGGGCCGTACCGACGCACCAGGTCGCTGTGCTTCTGGTTGCTCAACGCCTTGATCGGCGTGGTGTAGAAGCACTTGCCACCCGTGGCCAACGCCAGGTGCACCGCGAACTCCCCGACCACGGTTTTGCCCGCGCCGGTCGGGGCGCACACCAGCACGCCGTGTCCGTTCGCCAAGGCCTCGCAGGCGGTGCGCTGGAAGTCGTCGAGCGCAAACGGCAGATGCGTGGTGAACTCGGCGAGCTGCCCGCTAAGTGGCATCGTCATCGACCACGGGCCGCGTCGACGTCGGCACGGTGGTCGGCGTCTCGATCGGTTCGGCGGGACCGATCGGCGCCGCTTGTTCGTCGGGGACCTCGTCGAGCGCCGCGCGGCGGGCCTTGCGCTTGTCGTTGAGGCGGGCGATCTGGATCGCGACCTCGAGCAGCGTCGTCAACGCCAGCGCCAGCGCCAGCATCGAGAACGGGTCTGAGCCCGGCGTGAAGATCGCGGCGAACACGAACAGCGCGAAGATCAGGCCGCGCCGCCATGCGGCCAGCCGCTCGTAGGTGAGGATGCCGACCAGGTTGAGCATGATGATCAGCAGGGGGAACTCGAAGCTGAACCCGAACACCAGCAGCAGGTTGATCAGGAACCCGAAGTACTGGTCACCGGACAACGCGGTGACCTGCACGTCGGCGCCGACCGTCAGCAGGAAGCTCAGCGCCGTGGACAGCACGACGTAGGCCAGCACCGCGCCCGCGACGAACAGCGCGGCGCCCACCACCACGAACGCGACCGCGAACCGCCGTTCCTTGCGGTACAGGCCCGGGGTGATGAACGCCCACAGCTGATACAGCCACACCGGGCAGGCCAGCACGATGCCCGCGGTCAGGCCCACCTTCAAGCGCAGCATGAACTGGTCGAACGGCGACGTCGCGAGCAGACGGCAGGCGCCGTCGACGGTGATGTCGGCGCGCGAGGAGGCGGGCAGCTCGCAGTAGGGTCCGCGCAGCCAGTCGCCAAGGCTGGGCAGCCCGAAGGCGCCGTGGCTGTACCAGAGGAACCCGACGATCGTGGTGAGCACGATCGCGCCAGCCGCGATCAGCAGCCGGTTGCGCAGCTCTTGTAGGTGTTCGACCAGCGACATGGTGCCGTCCGGGTTGACCCGGGAACGACGCTGACGAGGATTGAGTTTCTTGAGGATCGCTGGGGGCTGCACGGCAGTCCTATCGACGCGGCGTCATGCCGCGGTCGGCTTCGTCGGCGCTGGTCAGGCTGGCCGTTTGTCCGAGGGCTGCTCGGGCGCAGGCGTCGCGCCCTCGACGCGTTCCGAGGCGATCGGCGTGGCCTGCGGCGTCGAGGTGTCGTCCTGCTTGGAGTCCGCCTGCATCTCCTTGATCTCGGACTTGAAGATCCGCATCGACTTACCCAGCGAACGCGCCGCGTCCGGGAGCTTCTTGGCACCGAAAAGCAGCACGAACACAGCGATGACAATCACCCAGTGCCAGGGTTGTAGACCGCCCAATTTGGTCACCTCCAGAACGTCTTGGCCAGTCTACCGTTCCCCGGCGGCCGCGTCGTATGCGCGCAACGCGGCGGCGGCGGTTTCCCGCACCTGACGCGCCAGCGACTGCGGTTCCAGCACCCGCACAGCGGGGCCGAAGCCGAGCACGAACCGCGCCATCCAGTCGTCGGAGGCGTAGGTCATCGCGGCCTCGACGGTGCCGTCGGGCAGCTCACGGATCTCACGCAGCGGGTAGTAGTCGAACATCCAGGCCGCCGAGCGGTCGATGAGCAGCGTCGCCGCGGGCAGGGACGGGTCGGCGGTAAAAGGTGAGAACAGCGAGGTGTCGGGTTCGGCCTGCACGGCCGGCGGCGGCGGCACCGAGGGTTCGTCGAGCACCTGCGCGTCGACGATGCGGTCGAACCGGAACAGCCGCACCCCCTCGGCCGAACGGCACCACGCCTCCAGGTAGCTGTTGTCGCCGACGAGCACGACCCGGATCGGGTCGACGGTGCGGCTGGACAGCATGTCGTGTGACGCCGAGTAGTACTCGATGGTCACCGCGCGGCCGTCGCGTACGGCCCCGCGGACCGCGGCGGCGGCCTCGCTCTCGATGGGGGCCCGCTCGTCGACCGCGGCCGCCGACACACCGGTGTCCTGACCCAGCGCGCCCGCGGCCGATTCGATCTTGGCGATCGCGCTGCGCGCGGCTTCCGGGTCGACCATGCCGGGCACGTCGGCCAGCGCCCGCAGCGCCACCAGCACGCCGGTCGCCTCCGGCGACGTCAGCCGCAGCGGATGGTCGATACCCGCCGAGAACGTGACTTCGATTGTGTCACCTGAGAATTCGAAGTCGATGAGGTCGCCGGGGCCGTAGCCGGGCAGCCCGCACATCCACAGCTGGTTGATGTCGTCGCGCAGCTGTTTGACGCTGACCCCGAGGTCCGAGGCCGCTTCGGCGTAGGTGATCCGCGGATTGGCCTGAAAGTACGGGACCATGTTGAGCAGCCGCACCAGCCGCGAGGAGATCGCGGTCATGCCCGCACCTCACCGGGTTGTCCGGCCTGCGCGCGCAGCCGGGCCAGCACGTCGTCGCGCAACGCCTGGGGCGCCAGCGCCACCGCGTCGGGGCCGTAGCTGGCGACCTCGCGGGCCAGCCGGTCCAGCATGCCGATGTCCACGCTGATCTCCTCGCCGGCCCGGCCGTCGAGTTCGCGCGGGCCGATGACCGTCGCGCGGCGGCGCAGCGCCGTCGCCCGGCCGTCGGCCACCCACACCCGCGCCTGGCCGCTGCTGGGCCACTCGCCGACGGCGCGATCGACGATCTCGCGCAGGTTCACCCCCTCCGGAGGCGACACCGCCCCGGTCGGCCCGATCGGGGTGACCTCGGCGCCGATCCGCGACAGCCGGAACGTGCGCGTGGCGTTGCGGTCGCGGTCGTGACCCACCAGGTACCAGCGCCCCCTGTCGGTGAGCACACCCCACGGTTCGACGGTGCGCACGGTGTAGGGATCGCTGCGGGACGGCCGGTGCGGGAACTGCACGGCTTGGCCGGAGTCGATGGCGGACAACAGGATTCCGAGGACGTCCTCGGAGCCGCGCAGACCGGGCAGCGCGCCGGTGGAGGTGATCGCGACCGCCGCGTCGACGGCGTCGATGTCGACGCCCGCGGCCCGCAGCTTGAGCAGGGCGCCCTGGGTGGCGGTGATGAGCTCGGGTGATTCCCACAGCTGGGTGGCCACGGCGACGGCGGCGGCTTCGTCGGCGGTCAGCTCGACGGCGGGCAGCGCGTAGGCCTCGCGGTTGATGCGGTAGCCCTCGGTCGGGTCGAACTGCGACACCCGGCCGGTCTCCAGCGGGATGCCCAGGTCGCGCAGCTCGTTCTTGTCGCGTTCGAACATGCGGGAGAACGCCTCGTCGCTAGCGTTCTCGGAGTAGCCGTAGACGGTCTCGCGGATGTGTTCGGCGGTGATGTAGGTGTTGGCCGACAGCAGCGCGATGACGAGGTTCATCAACCGTTCGACTTTGGATATCCCCACTTGGACCAGCTTAGGGTGTGCCGGCCGCGGAAGGCGCTCACGCGGCCGCGACTCGACCCTGCAGGGACGCTACATGCTGGCGATCAACCGCTTGACCCGTTCATCGACCGAGCGGAACGGGTCCTTGCACAACACCGTGCGCTGGGCCTGGTCGTTGAGCTTGAGGTGCACCCAGTCGACGGTGAAGTCGCGGCCGGCTTCCTGGGCGGCGCTGATGAACTCACCGCGCAGCTTGGCGCGGGTGGTCTGCGGCGGCGTGTTGACCGCGGCCTCGATCTCCTCGTCGGTGGTGATCCGCGCCGCCAGCCCCTTGCGCTGCAGCAGGTCGAACACCCCGCGACCGCGCTTGATGTCGTGGTAGGCCAGGTCGAGCTGGCTGATCTTGGGGTCGGCCAGCTCCATGTTGTAGCGGTCCTGGTAGCGCTGGAACAGCTTGCGCTTGATCACCCAGTCGATCTCGGTGTCGACCTTGGCGAAGTCCTGGCTTTCCACCGCGTCCAGTTGGCGCCCCCACAGGTCGACGACCTGCTGGATCTGGGTGTCGGGCTCGCGGCTCTGCAGGTACTCCACGGCGCGGGAGTAGTACTCACGCTGGATGTCCAGCGCGCTGGCCTGCCTGCCGCCGGCCAGCCGCACCGGGCGGCGTCCGGTCAGGTCGTGGCTGACCTCGCGGATGGCCCGGATCGGGTTGTCCAAGGAGAAGTCGCGGAACGCGATGCCTGCCTCGATCATCTCCAGCACCAGCGAGGCGGTGCCCACCTTGAGCATCGTGGTGGACTCGCACATGTTGGAGTCGCCGACGATGACGTGCAGCCGCCGGTACTTCTCGGCGTCGGCGTGCGGTTCGTCCCGGGTATTGATAATGGGGCGGCTCCGGGTGGTCGCCGACGACACGCCCTCCCAGATGTGCTCCGCGCGTTGGCTCAGGCAGAACGTCGCCGCCTTGGGTGTCTGCAGCACCTTGCCCGCGCCGCAGATCAGCTGGCGGGTGACCAGGAACGGCAGCAGCACGTCGGAGATCCGGGAGAACTCGCCCGCCCGCACGATCAGGTAGTTCTCGTGGCAGCCATAGGAGTTGCCCGCCGAGTCGGTGTTGTTCTTGAACAGGTAGATGTCGCCGCCGATGCCCTCGTCGGCGAGGCGCTGTTCGGCGTCGATGAGCAGGTCTTCGAGCACCCGCTCACCCGCGCGGTCGTGGGTGACCAACTGGGTGAGGCTGTCGCACTCGGCGGTGGCGTACTCGGGGTGGCTGCCGACGTCGAGGTACAGGCGCGCACCGTTGCGGAGGAAAACGTTGGAGCTGCGGCCCCACGACACCACGCGCCGGAACAGGTAGCGGGCAACTTCATCGGGACTGAGTCGCCGATGGCCGTGGAACGTGCAGGTGACACCGAATTCTGTCTCGATGCCCATGATTCGTCGCTGCACGTTATCGAGACTACTGGTTGCTGACGGGCAAAGGCGGGCAGCCGCGCGGAAACAGTGAGTACATCGGTGGGCGGCCGTGAGGCAGCCTGTGGATAACCGACGGGTGAGCGCGCGCGATTCTGCCAGCATGAGGCATGGGCGATGGGACACGGCCCACCGTGTCGCAGGCCGAGCAGTGGCGACCTGACGACCTGCGCGATGCCGCCGACAAGCTGTGCGCCGCGGCGGCCGATATGAATGAACGCATCGACGTCACCGTGCGCGGCGTCGTCGGCACGCACGATTTCTGGACCGGCTCAGCGGCCGAAAGCGCACGCCGTCGGGCACTTTCGGTGAACCGCGAGTCGGACCTCGTCGCGCGTGCCGCGGTGACCGCCGCCGTCGCGGCCTACGACGGCGCGCAGCAGATCGCCGCGGCCCGAGACGACGTGCTGGCCCGCGTCGCCGGCGCCCGCTCCGAGGGCTTCGCCGTCGGCGACGACGGCTCCGTATCGGTGGCGGCAGGTCCAGCGCCCCTGCTGGTGGCGCTGTCCGGCGGCGACGACGGCGTCGCACACGTGATGCTGACGGCGCGCGCGGCCGAACTGGGCACCCAGATCGTCGAGGCGCTCGACCGGCTGGGCGCCGCCGACGCCGACGCCGGACATGACATCGCCGAAGCCCTCGCCGCGCCGGTGCCGCCTGCGCCGTCGACCACGCCGGCCGGGGCGTGGCCGGTGCGGGCCGGCGACGTGGTGGCGGGCTGGCCGGCGTTGAGCCAGGACCGCATCGCCGGGGAGATCGCGGCGATGACACCCGAGCAGCGCCACCGCCTCGTCACCGAGTTCCCCCAGCAGGTCGGCAACACCGACGGCGTGCCGTGGTCGATGAGGGTCGAAGCCAACCGCATCAACGTCGCGCAGGCGATCCTGGACGAGCGGGATCCCGCCCGGCTGGCCGTCTACCGCGATCTGCTCGCCGAGGTCGACGACCCCGCCGGCGGCGGCCGCCGGATCGACCGGCAGATCCTCGCGTTCGACCCGGCTCGGGCGTCGCTGGTGGAACTGCACGGCGACATCGCAACGGCCACCAGCGTGGCGGTGCTGGTACCCGGGCTCAACACCACGATCGCCGGCTCCCCCGCGGTCAACGAAACCGCCCGCCGGTTCGTGTCGGCGAGTCGCGGCGAGGTGGCCCTGATCAGCTACCTGGGCGGCCCGTTTCCGCGCGGCGACAATCCGGCCAGCGCGCTGGTCTCGGCCGCCGACCCGCGCTACGCGCTGCGAATGGCGCCGCGGTTGGTGGCGTTCAGCGAGGATGTCGACCGCACCGTGGACTCCACCGGACGGCCGGTGCCGGTGACGTTCATCGGCCACTCCTACGGCGGCTCGATCCTGGGCACCGCCGAGGCGCTGGGGCTGACCGCCGACCGCACGTTGTACGTGGCGGCCGCCGGGGCCGGCGTCGGCGTCGACGATCCCGCCGACTGGCACAACCGCAATCCGGATGTGCTGCGGTTCTCGATGACCGCACCCGGCGACTTCATCCAGACCGTGCAGGGCATCCCCGGCGGCCCGCACGGCGCCGACCCCGACGAGATGCCCGGCGTGATCCATTTGGCCACCGGCCATTACGACGACGGTCGGCTGATGGCGGGGCCCCGGGCCCATTCCGACGTGCTCAACCGGCCGTCGGACTCGTGGCGCAACATCCTGGGCGTGATCACCGGGGACCGGGCCGCGATCCGACTGGCGGGTTGAGCCCCGGTGACGGGTCTAGGAGGTGTTGGCCTGCTCCTCGGGCAGCAGCGCGTCCAGCGCGGCGCCGGTGATCCGGCGGAACGCGCGCCGCGGCCGGTTGGCGTCCAGGATGGCCACTTCCAGCGTGGCGGGCCCGAGGCTCCGCGGTTCCGAGCCACCGTTGGCGTCCACCTTGAGCGCGTCTACGGCGATCTTCACCGCGTCGGCCAGGCTGGCGTTCTCGGTGTAGGACTCGTTGAGCGCCGCGGTGATCGGGTCGGTCGTGCCGCCCATCACCACGAAATGCGGCTCGTCGGCGATCGACCCGTCGTAGGTGATGCGGTAGAGCTCAGGGGGTTTGGACTCGCCGTGGTGGGCGACCTCGGCGACGCACAGTTCCACCTCGTAGGGCTTGGCCTGCTCGGTGAAGATGGTGCCCAGCGTCTGGGCGTACACGTTGGCCAACTGGCGGCCGGTGACGTCGCGGCGGGCATAGGCATAACCGCGGGTGTCGGCGAACTGGATGCCGCCGCGGCGCAGGTTGTCGAACTCGTTGAACCGCCCGACCGCGGCGAACCCGACGCGGTCGTAGAGTTCGCTGACCTTCTGCAGTGACCGCGACGGGTTCTCGGCGACGAACACCACACCGTCGGCGTAGGCAAGCACCACCACGCTGCGGCCCTTGGCGATTCCCTTACGGGCGAGCTCCGAACGCTCGCGCATCGCCTGCTCAGGCGAGATGAAATATGGAAAGCTCACGAGTCTCCCCGCGCGTCAGTCGAACGGTGTGCAGCATCTGGACCGAAGGTGTCGGAGCGCGAACGACTTTCGATGACTTGGCGGGCGAAGTCGGCGATCCGTTGTTCGGGTACCTCTTCGGCGCCGTCTGCGCCGATGATCACCGCGGTCGGGTAGATCCCGCGCACCAGATCCGGCCCGCCCGTGGCCGAGTCGTCGTCGGCGGCGTCGTAGAGCGCCTCGATCGCGACCCGCAGCGCCGAATCGCCGTCGCGGACTTGGGAGTACAACTTCTTCATCGACGACTTCGCGAAGATCGAACCCGACCCCACCGACTGGTAGCCCTCGTCCTCGAAATTCCACCCGCCCGCGGCGTCGAACGACACGATGCGCCCGGCGGCGTGGGGGTTGGGGTCGTCGAGGTCATATCCGGCCAGCAGCGGCAGCGCGACGAAACCCTGCAGCGCCGCACCGAGGTTGCCGCGCACCATCGTCGCCAACCGGTTGACCTTCCCGGCGAACGTCAGGGCCACCCCTTCGAGCTTCTCGTAATGCTCGAGTTCGACCGCGTACAGCCTGGCGAACTCGACCGCGATCGCGGCGGTGCCCGCGATACCGGTCGCGGTGTAGTCGTCGGTGATGTACACCTTCTGCACGTCGCGCCCGGCGATCATGTTGCCCTGGGTGGATCGGCGGTCGCCGGCCATCACCACACCGCCGGGGTACTTCAACGCCACGATCGTGGTGCCGTGCGGCACCGCGTCGGTGACGGTGGCGTGCATGTTCACGGGCAGAAGTTCGGGCGCCTGGCGGCGCAACAGTTCAGAGAAGGACGACAAATCCATGGATACCGAGGGAGCTACCGAGGAGAAGCGATGGGATGGGTTGGGCAGAGCGAGCTTATCGGAATGCGGCCAGCTCACTGTCCACCCTTCTGGACGTATGCACGAACGAAGTCCTCGGCATTCTCTTCCAGAACGTCGTCGATCTCGTCGAGCAGGTCGTCGGTATCCTCAGCCAACTTCTCGCGACGCTCCTGCCCGCCGGCCGCGTTGCCGGAGAGGTCGTCGTCCTCGCCGCCACCACCGCCACGCTTGGTCTGCTCCTGAGCCATCGCTGCCTCCTGCTATGTCTATAGCCGTCGCGGGCGGGCCCACTGCTGCCCGCCGTCCTTCCACCCTACCGGTCGGCACGCGAAATACCGGGGTTAGCGCGATCAGGTCGTGAGCTGTTCGACCAGTTCGACGGCGCTGTCCACCGAATCGAGCAGGGCGCCGACGTGCGCTTTGCTGCCGCGCAGCGGCTCCAGGGTCGGAATCCGGACAAGTGAGTCCCCGCCCAGATCGAAGATCACCGAGTCCCAGCTCGCGGCCGCGATGTCGGCCCCGAACCGGCGTAGACACTCGCCGCGGAAGTACGCGCGGGTGTCGGTGGGCGGGTTGTCGACCGCGTCGAGCACCTGCTGCTCGGTGACGAGCCGCTTCATCGAGCCGCGCGCGACCAGCCGGTTGTAGAGGCCTTTGTCCAGCCGCACATCGGAATACTGCAGGTCGACCAGGTGCAGCCGGGGCGCCGACCAACCCAAGTTCTCCCGCTGCCGGAAGCCCTCCAGCAGCCGCAGCTTGGCCGGCCAGTCGAGGATCTCCGCGCACTCCATCGGGTCGCGCTCCAGCAGGTCCAGCACGTGCGCCCACGTCTCGACGACGTCGTTGGCGCGCGGGTCGGGGTCGCGGCTGTCGACCAGCTTGGCCACCCGGTCCAGGTAAATGCGTTGCAGCGCAAGCCCAGTCAGCTCCCGGCCGTCGGCAAGCGCGACGGTGGCGCGCAGCGACGGATCGCGGCTGAGCACGTGCACCGCGTGCACCGGCCGGGCCAGCGCCAGGTCGGCGAGGTCAGCTCCGAATTGCGGGCCCTCTTCGATGAGGTCGAGCACCAGCGCGGTGGCGCCGAGCTTGAGGTAGGTCGACGTCTCCGACAGGTTCGCGTCGCCGATGATCACGTGCAGCCTGCGGTACTTGTCAGCGTCGGCGTGCGGCTCGTCGCGGGTGTTGATGATGCCGCGCTTGAGCGTGGTCTCCAGGCCGACCTCGACCTCGATGTAGTCGGCGCGCTGGGACAGCTGGAAACCCGGTTCGTCGCCGGACGGGCCGATGCCGACGCGGCCCGAGCCGGTGATCACCTGACGGGAGACCAGGAACGGGGTCAGCCCGGCGATCACCGCGGAGAACGGCGTCTGCCTGCTCATCAGGTAGTTCTCGTGCGAGCCGTAGGAGGCGCCCTTGCCGTCCACGTTGTTCTTGTAGAGCTGCAGCTTGACGGCCCCGGGGACGCTGGCGACGTGCCGGGCGGCGGCCTCCATCACCCGCTCACCGGCCTTGTCCCAGATCACCGCGTCCAGCGGGTCGGTGGTCTCCGGCGCCGAGTACTCCGGGTGGGCGTGGTCGACGTAGAGCCGCGCGCCGTTGGTCAGGATCATGTTGGCCGCACCGACCTCGTCGGCGTCCACGATCGGCGGCGGGCCCGCCGAGCGGCTCAGGTCGAATCCGCGGGCGTCGCGCAGCGGCGATTCCACCTCGTAGTCCCACCGGGTGCGCTTGGCGCGCTGGATCCCCGCGGCGGCCGCATACGCGAGCACCGCCTGCGTCGACGTCAGGATCGGATTCGCGGTCGGATCGGACGGCGACGAGATGCCGTACTCGACCTCTGTCCCGATAATCCGTTGCATGTCGCCCAGCGTAGGCGACGCCGCACAGTAGCCTGCGACCGTGCCGTCCAATCGCCAGGCCCGACAGGCCGACGAGGTAGCGCTGCGCCGTGCGGCCGACGCCTGGTTCCTCGACCACGGGCTGCCCGCCGTGCTGCGACCGGGCGCGCTGGTCCGGCGGGTGTGGCCACGTTCGGCGCCCGCGTTGGCGGCGTTCGCGGTGTTCATGCTCAATTCCGCGCTCGTTGTGCACGTCACCGGCAAGCACACCATCGACATCGACGGCCAGCCCACGCGCACCGAGTGGTTCGTCCTGGCGTTGGTGATCCTGGTGTTGCCGGTGGCGGCGTTGGTCGGCTGGCTGGTGTCCCGCATCGCCACGGTGCCGGGCCGCACGGTGGCGGCGACGGTGTCACTGGCCGTCGCCGTCGCAGGCGGCATCGCGGGCGGTCCGGGCCCGCGGGTGCTCGGGGACTTGATCTTCGAGGGCATCGTGGTCGCGATCATTCTGGCGGCCACCGCGTGCGGCGCCGGTTCGATCATGAGCTGGACCGTGCGAATGACGTTGTCGCATCTGGCCGCAGCGGGTTCGCTGGTGATTCGCGCCCTACCGGTGCTGCTGCTGACGATCCTGGTGTTCTTCAACTCGCCGGTGTGGTTGATGGCGGCCAAGATCTCGCGCGCGCGGTTGTGGCTGGCGCTGGTGTTCCTCGCGTTGATCGCGTCGACGTTCGTGGTGTCGGTGACGATCGATCGGTTCCGGCCGCTGATGGAATCACAAGGTCTGCTCGACGGTCGTGAAGCCCAGTTGGACGCAACGCCTTTCGAGGCGATGCCCGATCCGTCGGACAGCCTGCCCCTGCGCAGGCCCGAACGGCTCAACGTGATGTTCGTGTTGGCGGTCTCCCAACTCGCCCACATCTTCGTGGTGGCGGTGGTGACGGCGCTCATCTTCTTCGTGCTGGGGTTGATCGTGCTCTCCCCCGAACTGCTGGCCGCCTGGACGCAGAACGGGTCAAGCGACGGAACGATTCTCGGGATGACGATCCCGGTCCCGCAGGCGCTGATCCACGTCACGATGTTCCTGGGCGCGCTGACGTTCATGTACGTCAGCGCCAAATCGGTCAGCGACAGTGACTACCGGGTGCAGTTCCTCGATCCGCTGACCGACGATCTGCGGCTCACCCTGGTGGCCCGTGACCGCTACCGGGCCTACGTTTCGGCGCGCTGACCCACGGCGGGCGTCGTCATCGCGCACAATGTGGCCGTGTCCGACATGCGGCATGTCCATCAGTGGTTCCTGCACCGCGGCCTGCCGCTGGTCCTGACCCGACGGGTGCGGTCGCGCGCGCTCGTCGAGCGCTCCGCGCCGATGGTCAGCGGTACCGGCGCGGTGATCGCGCTGACGTTTCTGCTGGCCGAGTGGACTGACGGTGATCCCGACTACGGCATCGTGGTCCGACTGGCGGTGCTGGGCCTGCTGCTGATCGCGGCGCCGTTCGGGCTGTACGCGTTGCACCGCGCGGGCACGACGCTCTCCGAGGCGGGCCGGCGGTCTGCGGCCCTGCTCGTGATGGCGCTGTTCGTGCTCGGGCTTCCGTTCGCCGACAGCGGCTTTTCGGGTATCGCGGCGGCCGAGGCGCTGGGGTTCGCCGTCGTCGCGCTGGTGGCGATCTGGTTGACGTACATCGGGTTCGGCTCGATCGCGCTGTGGGCGTTCCGGTTCGCCTCGCTGCAGTTCGGGGCGCTCGGCACGCTGATGAGCCGGGCACTGCCGCTGCTGATGATCACCGTGGTGGTCTACTTCACCGGCGAACTGTGGCAGCTGGCGGCCCGAATGACCCGTCAACGGCTCTGGGAGACAATCGGTTTCTTGTCGATCGTGGCGCTGCTGTTCGTGGTGACCACCATCCGCGACGAGGTCCGCGCGCTGCGCGAGGACCGCGCCGAACAGAACGATCCCGCCAAGCTGCTCGCAGGTACCCCGTTGGCGATCCGGGACGGCCGCCAACCGGCGCGCACTCCGCTCTCGCTGGCCGAGCAGGTCAACGTCGTCGCCGTGATGGTGGTGTCACAGGCCATCCAGGTGGTGTTCTTCACCGCAGGGATCTTCGCGTTCTTTCTGGCGCTGGGCATCGTCGCGATACCCGACGACGTGGCCGTGCTCTGGTCGGCCGAACAGGGCTGTGCCATCGGTCAACCGCCCTGTCCGGGAACATGGTTCGGCGTCGACGTGCCGGTGCCCCAGACCGTCGTGCACGTGTCGTTGTTCGTCGCGGTGCTGTCCGGGCTGTACTTCACGGTCAGCACCAGCGTCGACCCGCTGTACCGAGAGCGGTTCTTCGACCCGCTGATCGCCGACGTGGCGGTCAGCCTGGCCGGCCGCGACGCCTACCTGGAACGCGAACCCGCCTAGCTCGACCCCCCTTTTTGCGCGAGTTTGCGCACGCTCACCGCGCCACCACGGCTACGTTCGCGGGTATGGCAGACGACATCGCGACGACGACCGACGTGTTCGCCAAGCGCTACGGGGAGGTCCTGCTGGTGCGCTCGGGAACCGACGGTCCGGAGGCCACCGTCTACAACACCTTTCCGCTCAACGACTGCCCGGCCGAACTGTGGGCAAAGCTCGACGCCCAGGCCATCGCAGCCGACAACGGCGCCGTCGCCGCCCTGCTCAACGGGCCGCGATACTGGCTGATGAGCAGCATCGGTAAACGCGGCCGGGAAACGTTGGAACACAAGACCTTCGGCGGTATCGAGATGATCCGGCAGGCCACGGTGCAGCTGTCGTCGATGAACCCGGCGCCCTACCACGTCAACCGGGTGGACCGC
Organism: Mycolicibacterium holsaticum DSM 44478 = JCM 12374; assembly: GCF_019645835.1. Classification (NCBI taxonomy): domain Bacteria; kingdom Bacillati; phylum Actinomycetota; class Actinomycetes; order Mycobacteriales; family Mycobacteriaceae; genus Mycobacterium; species Mycolicibacterium holsaticum. The sequence goes on along the minus strand of NZ_CP080998.1, from coordinate 2,388,379 downwards.
AAAGCGGTGTTCACCTTCGACGCCGGCCGCGAGGTCTACGAACTCGTCGACCCCGACGGCCGGTGCTGGGTGATGCAGACCTGTAGTCAGACAGTCGATCCGTCGTTGTCGCTGGCCGATCTGCCTGGGCTGGCCGAGCGGCTGTCGCTGCCCGCCGGCTGGAGCTACCGGTCGCGGGTGCCGACGGCGCCTCTGGTGGTCGACACCGCGACCGAGCACGCGTGCGTCACCCAGGACGATCTGGCCAACAGCTACTCACTGCAGACGGCGTCGGGCTGACCGGCCCTGCGAGCGTCCTACAGGTACTGGCCCAGGTTGCTCTCGGTGTCGATCGCGCGCGACGCGCTCGAGCTCTTGCCGGTGACCAACGTGCGGATGTAGACGATCCGCTCGCCCTTCTTACCCGAGATCCTGGCCCAGTCATCGGGATTGGTGGTGTTGGGCAGGTCCTCGTTCTCGGCGAACTCGTCGACGATCGAGTCCAGCAGGTGCTGGATGCGCAGGCCGGGTTGGCCGGTCTCCAGCACCGACTTGATCGCGTTCTTCTTCGCGCGGTCCACGACGTTCTGGATCATCGCCCCGGAGTTGAAGTCCTTGAAGTACATGACTTCCTTGTCACCGTTGGCATAGGTGACCTCCAGGAACCGGTTGTCGTCGATCTCGGCGTACATCCGGTCGACGACCTTCTCGATCATCGCCTTCAGGCACGCCGTGCGGTCGCCACCGAACTCGGCCAGATCATCGGCGTGCACCGGCAGGGCCTCGGTGAGGTACTTGCTGAAGATGTCTTGCGCCGCTTCGGCATCCGGCCGCTCGATCTTGATCTTGACGTCGAGGCGGCCGGGCCGCAGGATCGCCGGGTCGATCATGTCCTCGCGGTTTGAGGCGCCGATCACGATGACGTTCTCCAGACCCTCGACACCGTCGATCTCCGAGAGCAGCTGCGGCACCACGGTGGTCTCCACGTCCGAGCTCACACCGGTGCCGCGGGTGCGGAAGATCGAGTCCATCTCGTCGAAGAACACGATCACCGGGGTGCCTTCCGACGCCTTCTCGCGGGCGCGCTGGAAGATCAGCCGGATGTGGCGCTCGGTCTCGCCGACGAACTTGTTCAGCAGCTCGGGGCCCTTGATGTTGAGGAAGTAGCTCTTGGCCTCGCGGGCGTCGTCGCCGCGCACCTCGGCCATCTTCTTGGCCAGCGAGTTGGCCACCGCCTTGGCGATCAGCGTCTTACCGCAGCCGGGCGGACCGTAGAGCAGCACACCCTTCGGCGGGCGCAGCGAGTACTCCCGGTACAGCTCCTTGTGCAGGAACGGTAGCTCGACCGCGTCGCGGATCTGCTCGATCTGGCGGCCCAGCCCGCCGATGTCGTTGTAGCTGACGTCGGGCACTTCCTCGAGCACCAGATCCTCGACCTCGGCCTTGGGGATCCGCTCGAAGGCGTACCCGGCCTTGGTGTCGACGAGCAGCGAATCGCCCGGCCGCAGCCTGCGGGGGCGGTCGTCGTCGAGGCCGTCGTAGTCGTCGGGCAGATCCTCGACCGACACCAGCGGCTCGGCCAGCCAGACGATGCGTTCCTCGTCGGCGTGCCCCACGACGAGCGCACGATGACCGTCGGAGAGGATCTCGCGCAGCGTGCTGATCTCGCCGACCGCTTCGTAGTTGCCGGCCTCGACGACGGTCAGCGCCTCGTTCAGCCGGACCGTCTGGCCCTGTTTGAGCGTCTTGGTGTCGATGTTGGGCGAGCACGTCAGCCGCATCTTGCGCCCGGAGGTGAAGACGTCGACGGTGTCGTCGTCCTGCACGCCCAGCAGCACGCCGTAACCGCTCGGCGGCTGGCCGAGTCGATCGACCTCCTCGCGCAAGGCAAGCAGTTGCTGGCGAGCCTCTTTAAGAGTTTCCATCAGCTTGGCGTTTCGCGCCGCAAGGGAATCGATCCGCGCCTCGAGCTGATGCACATCGCGTGCGCTCCGCAGCCCGCTTGACGGGCCTACCGCGTTCTCCAGCTGCTCTCGCAGGGCCGCCGCCTCTCGGCGCAGCTCCTCGAGCTCAGCGGCATCGTCGCTGGACATGCCTGATTCGCGGCTGCCGAAACCCTCTGGGTAGGCTTCAGAACGCTCGGATTCGCTCATGTTGCGCCCCTTCCCGCACCGGAACTTGGTGCAGTAACAACTTCAACGCTACCGGCGATTCAGCCATTGTGTGCGGTGTCGGAATCCGACACACCAGCACCACTTGTTAACCTCTCTGCTCAGTTGGGCCGATCGAAAGGACAATCGTGACCCTGAAATCCCTCGTTACCGGCATGGCAGCGGCTGCTGTCGTGGCCGGTGCGGCGGCGGGTGTGACTTCCGTTGCACCCAATGGAAATTCTGCCGCCCCGGCCGTGCAGTCGGTGGTGTGGGACATCCCCATGCCCCAGACGCCGGCGCCGGAGCTCGAGGGCCCGCTGCTGACGACGCTCAACGCGCTGGGCGCGCCGGGCGGAGCGGCCGGCAAGGCGCCGTACATCCAGGGCGGCATCGGCCGGATCGAAAGGGTCGCCGCCGACTCCAAGCTGCGTGAGGCACAGGCCGAAGGCAAGTTCCCGCTGTCGTTCACCATCGCCAACATCGACCAGAACGGCCCGGTGGTGACCGCCAACGTCACCGCGACGGCGGCCACCGGCGGTGTCGCCAGTCAGGTCATCCAGTTCGTGCCTGGTCCGAGCCCGACCGGCTGGCAAATGTCCAAGCAGTCGCTGATGGCGCTGATGTCGGCGGTGAGCTAGGCAGTCCGTGTCCCGCACCGCCACGCGTGCCGCAGTCCTGGGCGCCGCCGCGATCGCGGCGGCGCTCGGGCTAGGTGCGTGCGGCGCCGACGAGCCGCCCCCTCCTGCGGCCAGCGAGACGCTGCCACCGATCACCGCACCGCCGACGGTGCCGCCGTCGGAGCCCGCACCGCAGGCGGTTCCGCTTCCGCCGGACACCGCGTTGACCGACGTGATCTACCGGTTGGCCGACGCTGCCGTGCCCGGCGCCGAGAAGCTCAACCTGGTGCAGCACGCCACCCCCGCCGACGCGGCCGCGCTGGACAAGTTCGCCCGCGCCCTGGCCGACGGCGGCTTCGTCCCGCTGACCGTGGAGGCGCAGGACATGAACTGGTCACAGGACGGCGCAGGCGACATCGTCGCGCGCATCGTCATCAAGCCCGCCGATCCGCAGGCCGGCGACTTCACCTTTCCGATGGAGTTCAGCCCCGCCCCGGACAACTGGCAGCTGACCCGTCAGACCGCCGACGTGCTGCTGTACGCGGACAAGGAACCCTCGCCGACACCGACGCGCTGACCGCGATGTGGATCGGCTGGCTGCAATTCGATCTCCTGCTCGGCGACGTGCGGTCCCTGAAGCAGAAGCGTTCGGTGATCCGGCCCGTCATCGCCGAACTGCAACGCCGGTTTTCCGTGTCGGCGGCTGAGACCGGCGCCCGGGACCTGCACCGCCGCGCCAACATCGGCGTCGCCGTGGTGTCCGCGGACCGCGCGCACGTGGTCGACGTGCTCGACGCCGCCGAGCGGTTGGTCGCGGCCCGCCCGGAGATGGAGTTGTTGTCGGCACGGCGGGGCCTGCTGCGCAGCACCGACGACTAGATACCGCTGCCGAGCTGACGTTTGCGCCGCAGCGGCATCGGCGTGACCGCGCCCGGCGCCAGCCTGCGCGCACTGATCAGGAATGCCGTGTGACCGCGCATCGTGTGCTGCGGGCGCACCGCGAGCCCGACGACGTGCCACCCGCGCTGGATGCTCTCCCAGGCCCGCGGCTCGGTCCAGCACTGCTGCTCGCGCAGCGCCTCCACCGCACGCGACAACTGGGTCACCGTCGCGACGTAGATCATCAGCACGCCACCGGGCACCAGCGCCTTGGCGACCGCGTCCAACACATCCCACGGCGCCAGCATGTCGAGGACCACACGGTCGACCTCGGGGCCGTCGTAGCCGGCGAGGTCGCCGACCACCAGCTCCCAGTTGTCCGGGCGCTCACCGAAGAACGTGGCGACGTTGCGGGCCGCGTGTTCGGCGTGGTCGTCGCGCACGTCGTACGAAATGACCCGGCCCTGCGGCCCGACGGCGCGCAGCAGCGAGCACGTCAGCGCACCGGAACCCGCGCCGGCCTCCAACACCCTGGCCCCCGGGAAGATGTCGCCCTCGTGCACGATCTGGGCGGCGTCCTTGGGGTAGACCACCTGCGCGCCGCGGGGCATCGACATCACGTAGTCGACGAGCAGCGGGCGCAGCACCAGGAACTGGTCGCCGTTGGTCGACTTCACCACGCTGCCCTCCGGCAGACCGATCACCGTGTCCAGCGAGATCACGCCGCGGTGCGTGTGGAACTCGCCGCTTTCGGTGAGCACCATCGTGTAGTGCCTGCCCTTCGCATCGGTCAGCTGAACCCGATCGCCCACGGCGAACGGACCGGTCCGCGAATTGGCTGTCACAGCCGTTCAGCGTGCCAGTCGACGCGCCGCCGGCGCTGCCCGGGGTTGTCAGAGCCGGGTCATAGGCTGCCCCTATGACCGACCCGCCGGCGCGCGATCTGCCGGCCGAGCCGAATCGCTCGGTCCGGCGCCCGGCGTTGTCACCGTCGCGCGCAGCCGACTTCAAGCAGTGCCCGCTGCTGTACCGGTTCCGCGCCATCGACCGGTTACCCGAACCACCCTCGGCCGCGCAGGTGCGCGGCTCGGTGGTGCATGCCGCGCTGGAGCGGCTCTACGCGCTGCCCGCCGCCGAACGAGGCCGTGAGACAGCGATGACGCTCGTGGCCCCGGCCGCCGAACAGCTGGTGGCGGCCGAGCCCGAGCTCGCCGACGAGATCGGCCCCGAGCTGCTGGACGAGGCGCGGGCGCTGTTGTCGGGCTACTACCGGCTGGAGGATCCGACGCGGTTCGACCCGGACAGCTGTGAACAACGTGTCGAGGTCGAACTGGAGGACGGCACGCTGCTGCGGGGTTTCGTCGACCGCATCGACGTCGCCCCCACCGGTGAACTTCGCGTGGTCGACTACAAGACCGGCAAGGCTCCGCCGGAGGCGCGCGCGCTGGCCGAGTTCAAGGCCATGTTCCAGATGAAGTTCTACGCGGTGGCGCTGCTGCGCTCACGCGGCGTGGTGCCCACCCGGCTGCGGCTGCTGTATCTGGCCGACGGCCAGATCCTGGACTACACCCCCGACCTCGACGAGCTGTTGCGGTTCGAGAAGACGCTGATGGCCATCTGGCGGGCGATCCAGGCCGCGGGGGCCACCGGCGATTTCCGGCCCAGCCCGTCGCGGATGTGCGACTGGTGCGCCCACCATGCGCACTGCCCGGTGTTCGGCGGTACCCCGCCGCCGTATCCGGGCTGGCCGCAGGTTCCCGACGAGGGCGAGGACCACACAGCCGACGTCGTGCTGCACACCGCGGAGCCGGCCGCATGATCGACTGTCACTACCGCCGGGTCGGCGTCGACGGCGAGGTCGCGATCTTCGACTCCACGGACGGCACCCGCAGCAACTGGGATGCCGAAATCCAGCACGGCTCACCGCCGCTGGCGTTGATGACCAAGCACATCGAGGCGCTCGCCGCCGATTCGGGCCTACGCATCGGCCGGTTGACCCTGGACATCCTCGGTGCGATCCCGGTGACCCGGGTGCGGGTGCGGGCGTGGGTGGACCGCCCGGGTAAACGGATCTCGTTGATGGTCGCCGAGATGTCCGCGCTGCGGCCCGACGACACCTATCGGACGGTTGCGCGGGTCACGGCGTGGCTGCTGGCGCCGGGTGACACCGCCGACGCGGCCACCGACCGCTATCCCCCGCTGGTCGAGGGCGAGTCGGTGTCCGTGCCGCACGGCTGGCAGGGCGCAGCGGGCTATCTCGAGACCGTGAGCTGGCGCAGGCAGCCCGACACCGGCGACACCGGAAACGTGATCTGGCTCAGCCCGCTTGTCCCGCTGGTGGATTCCGAGCCGATGACCGATCTGCAGGCGCTGGCGCTGGTCGTCGATTCGGCCAACGGCGCGGGTGCGGCGCTGGACCCCGAACAGTTCGTGTTCATGAACACCGACACCGCCGTGCACCTGCACCGGCTACCGACCGGCACCGATTTCGCGTTGCGGGCCCGCGGCTCGATCGGCCCCGACGGTATCGGGGTGACCACTGCGGAGATCTTCGACCGCCGGGGTTTCATCGGCACCTCGGCGCAGACGCTGCTGGTGCAACGCCGCCCCTAACTATATGTGTTTGCATCTATATAGATGCAGTGCAATACTAGGGGCATGGACGTCTTCGAAGCCGTCGCCGAACCGAGCAGGCGCGCCCTTCTGGACGCGCTCATCGACGGTGAGCGCACCGCGGGCGAGCTGGTGGCGACGCTGCCCGAGCTGACCCAGCCGACGGTGTCACGGCACCTGCGGGTGCTGCGCGAGGTCGGGCTGGTCGAGGTCCGGCCCGATGCCCAGCGGCGGATCTACGCGTTGCGCGCCGACGGCCTGGTCGCCATCGACGATTGGATCGACCGCTACCGGCGCTACTGGGCCGATCATCTCGACGCCCTGGAGCGCCATCTGCACGACACGCACCGGGACCGGTCATGACCGGGCGCGAAGGGCGGCTCACCGTCGAGGGCGACCGCGCGGTGCTCACCTTCGAGCGTCGCCTGCCGTACCCGGTGGAGGCGGTGTGGTCGGCGATCACCGACCCCGCAGAGCGTAGGGAGTGGTTCGGCGAGACGACGATCGACGCCCGCGCCGGCGGTTCGATCGAAATGGTCGCCACCGGTCCCCCGCTGCCCCCCGAGCGCAAGCGGATGACCGGCCGCATCCTGGTGTGGGACCCGCCCAATGTCCTTGAGCACGAATGGAAGCAGCCGATCGTCGAAGACGGCGTCGTGCGCTACGAGCTGACCCCCGACGGCGACGGCACCCTGCTGCGGTTCAGCCACCGCGGCCTGGGCGTGCGCAACGCTTCGGGGTTCCGAAGCGGCACCCACGCCTTTTTGGACCGACTGGAAGCCCACCTTGCCGGTGAGAAGTTGCCGGACTGGGCGACCCGTCGTCAAGAAATCACTGGTTCAGCACGGCTGGAGTTCAATTGATATGAGACACAACGGTTCTGACATCGCTGCGCCCGCACTGACGGTCGCATACCATTCCGGGTTCGGGCACACCGCGGTGCTCGCCGACGCCGTGGCGGCCGGCGCGCGCGAGGTCGGCGCGGACGTCAGGGTGATCGCGCTCGACCGGATGACCGAGACCGACTGGGACGCGCTGGACCGCGCCGACGGCATCGTCTTCGGCAGCGCCACCTACATGGGCAACGTCTCGGCAGGATTTCAGGCGTTCGCCGAGAAGACCGGCAGGCGCTGCATCGAGGGCGCCTGGCGGGACAAGGTCGCCGCGGGCTTCACCAATTCCGGGGCCAAAAGCGGTGACAAGCTCGGCACGCTGACGTCGCTGGCCCTGTTCGCCGCACAGCACCACATGCACTGGGTCAATTTGGGCCTGCCGCCGGGCTGGAACAGTTCGCGCGGCAGCGAGGACGATTTGAACCGGCTGGGCTTCTGGCTGGGTGCGGGTGCGCAGACCGACGTGGACGCCGGGGTCGATCAGATGCACGCCTCCGATGTGCAGACGTGCCGTCATCTTGGTGCGCGGGTGGCGCTGGTGGCGCGGCAACTCAACGTCGGGCGCTCGGCTACGTCAGCGGTGTCATCTCCTGCAGCATCGTCGGCACCAACTCGCTGACCGTGGGGTGGATGTGCATGGTGCGTGAGATCGCGGTGTAGGGCTCGTCGGCGGTCATGATGTCGAGGATCGCGTGGATGACCTCGTCGCCGCCGACGCCGAGAATCGCCGCACCGAGGATCCTCTCGGTTTCGGCGTCCACCACGACTTTCATGAAGCCCTTGGTCTCGCCTTTCTCCACCGCACGCCCGACCCGTGTCATCGGGCGCTTACCCACCAACGCCTTTCGGCCCGACCGGCGGACCTCCTCGACCGTCATACCGGCGCGGCCCAGCGGCGGATCGATGTAGAGCGCGTACGTCAGCACGCGGTCGCTGACCCGGCGCGGGTCGTCGTCGAGCAAGTTGGCCGCGACGATCTCGAAGTCGTTGTACGACGTGTGGGTGAACGCGCCGCGACCGTTGCAGTCGCCCATCGCCCAGATGTGCCCGACGTTGGTGCGCAGCTGATCGTCGACGACGATGTAGCCGCGCGCATCGGTTTCGACACCGGCCTTGTCCAGGCCCAGATCGTCGGTGTTGGGCTGGCGACCGACCGCGACGAGCAGGTGGGTGCCTGCGATGGGACGCGCGCCGTTGCGGGGTGTCACCTCAAAACCACCGTCGCGCTTGGTGAACCGGCTCGCGGTCGCGTCGAGGACGACGTCGATGCCCTCGGCTTCGAGGATGTCCCTGATGGCGGCCGAGACGTCCCGGTCCTCTTTTGACGTCAGCCGCGGCCCCCGCTCGATGACCGTGACCCGGGCGCCGAACCGCCGGTACATCTGCGCGAACTCCAACGCGATGTAGCTGCCACCGATGATGACCAGATGCTCTGGCACCGTGTCCAGTTGCAGGATCCCGACGTTGGTCATGTAGTCGACCTCGGACAACCCGGGCATGTCGGGTGCCACCGCGCGGCCACCGACGTTGAGGAAGATTTGGTCGGCGCGCAGCACCCGGTCGTCGACGCGGATCGTGTGCGGGGTCTCGAACCGGGCATGGCCGCGCACGACCGTACACCCGGGCATGCCGGCCAGCCAGCTCTCCACACCCTCGCGGTCGTCGTCGACGATGGTGTCCTTGCGAGCCTTCACCTTGCCCATATCGATCGTGACATCGCCTGTGCCGACGCCGTATTCGGCTCCGCGCCGGGCCAGGTGTGCGGTGTGCGCGCTGGCCACCATCGTCTTGGTCGGGATGCAACCGTAGTTCACGCAGGTGCCGCCGATCAGTTTGCGCTCGATCACCGCCACCTTCTGTCCAGCCTTCGTCAGCCGGCCCGCCAGCGGTGGACCGGCTTGACCGGCGCCGACGATGATCGCGTCGAACTTCTCTGCCACGGTCTGCTCCTCAGAGCAGGCTGACGAGGAACGCGATCAGGAATCCGCCGCCGACCGCGACGATGTCCTCGAGGATGGCTCCGGGCCGGTCCTGGCCGCTGCGCAGCGATGCCAGCCGCTCGCGCGCCGCCGCGCCGGCCAGGGTGCCGAGCACCGCACCCAGGATCCCGGCGCCCAGCGCGCTGAAGGTGTGGAACGAGGCGCTGCCGATGACGGCACCGGCGAACCCGCCCATGATCAGCCGGAACACGAACTGGGGTGTGGTCTTGCGGCTCGGCGTCCGCGGCAGTTGGTCGGTGACCAACTCCACCAGAAGGAAGATCGTCAACAGCGTGACGGTGATCGGGTGGCCCATCCACTCAGACCACTTGTCGTCCAGGTCGATCCAGCCCAGCACCGCGCCCCACGACACCACCGCAGGTGCCGTGAACGCCCGCAGCCCGGCGATCACACCGATCAGGAGCGCGAGCAAGAGTACGAGGGCATGCGTCATGTCGACCTCCGACCGGTGGATACGCCAATCGGACGCTAACACGGCCCACGCGCACCGTCAGGCTGAATCAGATGCGGCAGAACCGGATGTCGGAGGCCAGGATCGCCTTCGCGCCGATGGCGGCCAACTCGTCCATGATCGGGTTGACGTCACGACGCGGGACCAGTGCACGCACGGCCACCCACGCCGTATCGGCCAGCGAGGCGATGGTGGGCGATTCCAGCCCGGGGGTGACGGCGATCGCCTCGTCGAGCACGCTGCGTGGACAGTCGTAGTCCAACATCAGGTACTGCTGGCCGAACACCACACCCTGCACGCGCCCGGCCAATTGGTCACGCGCCGAGCGGTTGTCGTCGGAGGCGTCGATGCGTTCGACGAGCACCGCCTCCGAGTCGCACAGCGACTCCCCGAACGCCACCAGGTTGTGCAGGCCCAAAGTCCGGCCCGAACCCACCACGTCGGCGATCGCGTCGGCGACGCCGAGCTGCACCGAGATCTCCACTGCGCCGTCGAGGCGGATCACCGTGGCGTCGATCGCCCTGGCTGCCAGGTCCTTTCGGACCAGGTTCGGAAACGCCGTGGCGATCCGCTTACCCGCGAGATCCTCGACGCGCCAGCTGCGCCCGGCCGGAGCCGCGTACCGGAAGGTGGAGTAACCGAACCCCAGCGCCAACCGTTCGCGGACCGGGGCATCGGATTCGGCGGCCAGGTCGCGTCCGGTGATACCGAAGTCGAGCTCCCCGGACCCGACATAGATGGCAATGTCTTTGGGCCGCAGGAAGAAGAACTCGACGTGGTTGGTCGGGTCGACGACGGTCAGGTCCTTGGCGTCGGTGCGGCGACGGTATCCCGCCTCCGACAGGATCTCGGAGGCCGGTTCGGACAGCGTGCCTTTGTTCGGGACGGCGACCCGCAGCATCGCGCTCACAGCTTCGCGTAGACGTCGTCGAGGGTGAGCCCGCGCGCGATCATCAATACCTGCGTCCAGTACAGCAGTTGGCTGATCTCCTCGGCCAGGGCCTCATCGGGCTCGTGTTCGGCGGCCAGCCACACCTCGCCGGCCTCCTCCAGGATCTTCTTACCCAACCCGTGCACGCCGCCGTCCAGGGCCGCGACAGTGCCGCTGCCGACGGGCCGGGTCCGCGCGCGCTCGGACAGTTCGGCGAACAGGGTTTCGAAGGTCTTCACGGCACGCGATTGTTCCACGCCGGCCCGCTGCGGGTCACGCGGGTTACGCCGGCGCCGGGCGGGGGTCCTGCTGCATGTCCTCCAGGTGCAGGCCTTTGGTTTCCTTCACCCAGCGCCACACGAACATCAACGACAGCACCGCGCACACCGCGTAGAAGCCGTAGGCCGCGCCGAGATGCTCGCGCAGGCCCGGGAACGTCACGGTGATCAACCAGTTGGCCACCCACTGGCCGGCCGCGGCCAGGCCCAGCGCCGCGGCGCGGATGCGGTTGGGGAACATCTCGCCCAGCAACACCCACACCACCGGGCCCCACGACATCCCGAAGGACACCACGAACAGGTTCGCCGCGATCAGCGCGATGGGCCCGGACGCGCCGACGAGCACCGGCTGCAGGTTGCCGTCGACGACCTCGGTGCCCGCGGTGGCAAAGATCACCGCCATCGTGCCCAACGTGACCGCCATCCCCGTCGAGCCGACCAGCAGCAGCGGCTTTCGCCCGACCCGGTCGATCAGCGCGATCGCGATCAACGTGGTGACGATGTTGGTCACCGAGGTGATGACGGTGATGATGAACGCCTGGCTCTCGTCGAAGCCGACGGCCTCCCACAGGATGTTGGAGTAGTAGAAGATGACGTTGATGCCGACGAACTGTTGGAACATCGACAACCCCAGGCCGACCCACACGATCCCGTAGATGCCGCCGGTGGGCTTGCGCAGATCACGCCAGGACGGCGGCTTCTCGGACTTGAGCGACTCCTGGATACGGGTGATCGTCAGCTCGAGGTTCTTCTCCCCGAGCAGCATGCTCAGAACCCTGCGTGCTTCCGGAATGCGGTATTTGGCAACGAGATAACGCGGCGACTCCGGGATCGTGAAGGCCAGCGAGCCGTAGACGACGGCCGGCACAGCCATCATCAGGAACATCCAGCGCCACGCCTCCATGCCGAGCCACAGCACTTCACCGGAACCACCGGCCAAGTGAGCCAGCGCGTAGTCGATCGCCAGGGACAAGAAGATGCCCGTGACGATCGCCAACTGCTGCAGTGAGCCGAGCCGACCCCGGATCCGCGGCGGCGACGTCTCCGCGATGTACATGGGCGCGATCACCGAGGCGACGCCCACCCCGACGCCGCCGATGATGCGGAACACCACCAGCATCCACACGCCGGTCGGCAGCCCGAGGTAGTGATCGTCGTTGCCGCCGACGAAGTTGAACGACAGACCGGTGCCCAACGCACTGATCAAGAACAGCAGCGCCGCCAGCTTCATCACCGCCAGGCGGCCGATCTTGTCGGCGAGCCCGCCGGCGGTCATCGCGCCGACCGCCGCCCCGAGCAACGCCGACGCCACCGCGAAGCCCAACCCGACGCCGCTGATGGCGAACTCGCCTTCGATCGCGGCGACCGCGCCGTTGATCACCGCGCTGTCGTATCCGAACAGCAACCCGCCCAGCGCCGCAACGGCCGCGATGCGGACGACCCGTCCGGGATGGTCGGTTTGCTCGTAGTCGATTCCGGTTTCGGCTCCGCCGGCGGCGGCATGAGTCATGGGAAGCCTTTCCGCAGCGTGCGTGACCAGAAACCCATTGAATCACTTGCGACCACGTTGAATGGTCCGATCAGCCAACGTGAGGCGGTCAGGCGGTTCGTTCGGCGGCCCCGTCGGCCAGCTGCGCGTAGATGGTTCGCAACGCCGCGGCACCCAGCCCGACAAGCGAGCCGGCGTGTCGGCGCCGGGCACCGCCGGGCACCGCGACGTCGTTGGGTACCACCAGCACCGGGCATCCGGCGCTTTCGGCCGCGGCGGTGCCGGTGACGGAGTCCTCGATCGCCAGGCATTCGGACGGCGCCACCCCGAGCAGCGCGGCCGCGCGTTGATAGGCGTCGGGTGCGGGTTTGCCGCGACGCACTTCGTCACCGCAGACGGTTGCCGAAAAATAGTGCCTGCCAATGCTGTTCAGTGCCCGCTCGGTGAGCGCACGCTGGGTGTTGGTGACCAGGGCCATCGGAGTTTCTTCGGCAGCAAGCGCTTCCAGCAACTCGCGCGCGCCCTCACACCACTGCAGCCCGTCCTCGAACAAGTCGGCGGTGTAGGCGTGCAGCCAACGGTCGGACTCGGCCATCGCGGCTGGATCCGGGTCGAGGCCGAGGTCGGTGTACACCGCGCGGATGGTGTCCTCGGCCGATCCGCCCACCATCGACGCCCGCACCTCGGCCCGCAACCGGCCGCCCAGCTCGGTGTAGAGCGCGGCCAGCGAGATGTCCCAGAGCTTTTCGGAGTCGACGAGCGTGCCATCCATGTCGAAAAGCACCGCACGCACGATCCGATCAGTCCTCCGGGTTGTAGCTGAGGTTGGAGCTCAGCCAGCGCTCGGCCTGCTTGAGGGTCCAGCCCTTGCGGGCGGCGTAGTCGGCGACCTGGTCCTGGGCCACCCGGCCGACCACGAAGTACTGGGACTGCGGGTGCGCGAAGTACCAGCCGCTGACCGCGGCACCGGGCCACATCGCCATCGACTCGGTCAGCTCGATACCGGTGCGCTTGCGCACGTCCATCAACTGCCAGAGCGTCGCCTTCTCGGTGTGCTCCGGGCAGGCCGGGTAGCCGGGGGCCGGGCGGATGCCCCGGTACTTCTCCCCGATGAGCGCCTCGTTGTCGAGGTCCTCGTCGGGCTGGTATGCCCAGAACTCCTTGCGGACCCGTTGGTGCATCCGTTCGGCGAACGCCTCGGCCAGCCGGTCGGCGAGCGATTCCAGCAGGATCGCGCTGTAGTCGTCGAGGGCCGCCTTGAACTCCATGATCTTTTCCTGGCTGCCAAGGCCCGCGGTGACGGCGAAGGCCCCGACGTAATCCGCCAGACCCGTTTCTTTGGGTGCGACGTAGTCGCTCAGCGAGCGGTTCGGGATGCCCTCGCGGTGCTCACCCTGCTGGCGCAGGTGGTGCAGGGTGGTCAACACCTCGGTGCGGGTCTCGTCGGTGTAGACCTCGATGTCTTCGACACCGGAGCCGACCGCGTTGGCCGGGAAGAACCCGATCACCCCGTTGGCCGTCAGCCACTTCTCCTTGATCAGGGTGTCGAGCATCTCCTGGGCGTCGCCGTACAGCTTGCGGGCGGTCTCCCCCGACGCCGGGTTGTTGAGGATGTCGGGGAAGCGGCCCTTCATTTCCCACGCATTGAAGAACGGCTGCCAGTCGATGTACTCGCGCAGTTCGGCGAGGTCGTAATCTTCAAATTCCCGTACCCGCGTCCCGATAGCGGGCACCGGCGGCGAGTAGCCGTCCCACTCGATCGGCGTCCGGTTCGCGCGGGCCTTCTCCAGGGTCAGCATCGGCCGCTCGTTCTTCTGGGCGTGCCGTTCGCGCAGCGACGCATAGTCCTTCGCGGTGGCCTCGAGCAACGCAGGGCGCTGCTTGTCGTCCAGGAGCGCGGCCGCTACCGGTACCGAGCGCGACGCGTCTTTGACCCAGACCACCGGGCCGCTGCGCCGCGGCGCCACCTTCACCGCCGTGTGGGCGCGCGACGTCGTCGCGCCGCCGATCAACAGCGGGATCTCCAGCCCCACGCGCTCCATCTCCACGGCGAAGTTGACCATCTCGTCCAGCGACGGGGTGATCAGACCGGACAGCCCGACGATGTCGGCGCTGTGTTCCTTCACCGCGTCCAGGATCTTGCTCGCGGGCACCATCACACCGAGGTCGATCACCTCGAAGTTGTTGCACTGCAACACAACCCCGACGATGTTCTTGCCGATGTCGTGGACGTCACCCTTCACGGTGGCCATCACGATCGTGCCGTTGGTGTCCTTCTCGCCCGTGGTGCCGGCCTCTTCCTTCTCCGCCTCGATGAACGGCAGCAGGTACGCGACGGCCTTCTTCATCACCCGGGCCGATTTCACCACCTGGGGCAGGAACATCTTCCCCGATCCGAACAGGTCCCCGACGACGTTCATGCCATCCATCAGCGGGCCCTCGATCACCTCGATCGGGCGACCTCCCGCGGCGGCGATCTCGGCCCGCAATTCCTCGGTGTCCGGTTCGACGTGCGCGTCGATGCCCTTGACCAGGGCGTGGGTGATCCGCTCCCGGACCGGCAGGCTGCGCCACTCGGCGGCCGAAGCGTCGTCCGCCTTGTCCTTGCTGTTGTAGCGCTCCGCGATCTCCAGCAGCCGTTCGGCGGCGTCCTCGCGCCGGTTCAGCACGACGTCCTCGATGCGCTCGCGCAGTTCGGGGTCGATCGAGTCGTAGGGCACCAGCGCACCCGCGTTGACGATGCCCATGCTCAGGCCGGCGCTGATGGCGTGGTACAGGAACACCGCGTGGATCGCCTCGCGGACCGGGTTGTTGCCGCGGAACGAGAACGACACGTTCGAGATGCCGCCGGAGATGCGCACCCCGGGCAGGTTCTGCTTGATCCAGGCGCACGCCTCGATGAAGTCGATGCCGTACGTGGCGTGCTCCTCGATACCGGTCGCCAGCGCAAAGCAGTTCGGGTCGAAGATGATGTCCTCGGCCGGGAAGCCGACCTGCTCGGTCAGGATCCGGTAGGCGCGCCCGCAGATCTCCTTGCGACGCTCCAGGTTATCGGCCTGCCCCTGCTCGTCGAAGGCCATCACGACGACGGCGGCGCCGTACTTGCGGCACAGCTGTGCCTCGCGGATGAACTTCTCCTCGCCCTCCTTCATGGAGATCGAGTTGACGATCGGCTTGCCCTGCACGTTCTTCAGGCCCGCCTCGATGACCTCGAACTTGGAGGAGTCGATCATCAGCGGGACGCGGCTGATGTCGGGCTCGGAGGCGATCAGCTTGGTGAAGCGGTCCATCGCGGCGACGCCGTCGATCATGCCCTCGTCCATGTTGACGTCGATGACCTGGGCACCGACCTCGACCTGCTGAAGGGCCACCGACAGCGCGGTGTCGTAGTCCTCGGCCTTGATCAGGTTGCGGAACCGGGCCGAGCCGGTGATGTTCGTGCGTTCACCGATGTTGACGAACAGCGAGTTGTCGTCGATGTCGAGCGGCTCCAGACCCGAAAGCCGGGTGGCCACCGGGATCTGCGGCACCGCACGCGGGGTCTTGCCCTCGACCACCTTGGCGATCTCGGCGATGTGCGCCGGTGTCGTGCCGCAGCAGCCACCGGCCAGGTTGATGAAGCCGGCCTCGGCGAACTCGGCGATGTAACCGGCCTGACGCTGTGGCGTCTCGTCGTACTCGGCGAACGCGTTGGGCAGGCCCGCATTGGGGTAGCAGGACACGAAGGTGTCAGCGATCCGCGACATCTCGGCGATGTAGGGCCTCATCTCGGGCGCGCCCAGCGCGCAGTTGAGGCCGACCGCGAGCGGCTTGGCGTGCCTGATCGAGTTCCAGAACGCCTCGGTGACCTGGCCGGACAACGTGCGACCTGACGCGTCGGTGATGGTGCCCGAGATGATCACCGGCCAGCGCCGCCCCCGCTGTTCGAACAGCGTCTCCATCGCGAAGATCGCGGCCTTGGCGTTCAGCGTGTCGAAGATCGTCTCGACGATCAGGAGGTCGGCGCCACCGTCGACCAGGCCGCTGGCGGCCTCGAGATAGGCGGCGACCAGCTGGTCGTAGGTGACGTTGCGGGCGCCGGGATCGTTGACGTCCGGCGAGATCGACGCGGTCCGCGTCGTCGGCCCCAGCGCGCCTGCGACGTAGCGGGGCTTGTCCGGGGTGCTGAACTCATCGCAGGCCGCCCGCGCCAGGGCAGCGCCTGCGAAGTTGAGCTCGTAGGCGAATTCCGCCATGTCGTAGTCGGACAGCGAGACCGCGTTCGCGTTGAACGTGTTGGTCTCCAGCAGGTCGGCGCCCGCCTCGAGATATTCGCGGTGGATCGCCTCGATGATCTGCGGCTGGGTCAGGTTGAGCAGGTCGTTGTTGCCCTGGAGGTCGCTTGGCCAGTCCTTGAACCTCTCACCGCGGTAGCCGGCCTCGTCCGGGCGGTCGCGCTGGATCGCCGTGCCCATCGCGCCGTCGATCACCATGATGCGGTTGCGCAGGGTGGCCGTCAGTTCGTCGGTGCAGTCGGGGCGGATGTTCGCCTCTGGCGCAGTCACGAGCACTCCTTCCATAGCGGAAGGCGTCCTTGACTTCGCCGAGCGTGGCGGACACCGGTGGCAACCGGTACCCGTTGCAACGCCTCTCGACCAGGAAAGTCTACTTCGTCACCTGATTGACGTCTCGTCGTCGTCGCGATCGTGTTGGGCAAGTCTTTCGCCACCTCGGTTAACCGGATTGCAGCCGAACGTATTTCGTTTCGTCGAGGACCTCGGATGCGTTCATCGTCGATCGCCCACTTCAACCACGGATCCAGGGTAATCACCGGATCAAGTCGGCTCCTGTGGCGATGGTGCTCCTAGCCCCCGCGCAGGGCTTACGCTGGCGGAGTGACCTCGTCGGATGCGCGCGGCCATCGGCCCCCTGGCCTGCCCGAACTCAACGACACCATCGTCGTTGCGGCCTTCGAAGGCTGGAACGACGCCGGCGATGCCGCCAGCGATGCCCTTGAGCACCTGGAAGCCAGTTGGGATGCCGAACTGATCGTGGAGATCGACGACGAGGCGTACTACGACTACCAGGTCAACCGGCCGGTGATCCGGCAGGTCGACGGCGTCACCCGCGAGTTGGTCTGGCCGTCGATGCGCATCTCGCACTGCCGGCCACCGGGTTCGGACCGCGACATCGTGCTGATGAACGGCGTCGAGCCCAATATGCGCTGGCGGACGTTCTGCGCTGAACTGTTGGCGATCGCCGAAAAGCTGAACGTGCAGACCGTGGTGATCCTGGGCGCGCTGCTGGCCGACACGCCCCACACCCGCCCGGTGCCGGTGTCCGGGGCGGCCTACTCCCCCGACTCGGCGCAGACGTTCGGGCTGGAGGAAACCCGCTATGAGGGTCCGACCGGTATCGCCGGGGTGTTCCAGGACGCCTGTGTGCAGGCCGGCATCCCGGCGGTGACGTTCTGGGCGGCGGTGCCGCACTACGTGTCGCAGCCGCCGTGCCCCAAGGCGACGGTCGCGCTGCTGCGTCGCGTCGAAGACGTCCTCGACGTCGAGGTGCCGCTCGGTGATCTGCCCGCGCAGGCCGAGGAATGGGAGCAGGCGGTCTCCGAGATGACCGCCGACGACGACGAGATCGCCGAGTACGTGCAGTCACTGGAGCAGCGCGGCGACGCCGAGGTCGACATGCACGAGGTGCTCGGCAAGATCGACGGCGATGCGCTGGCCGCCGAGTTCGAGCGCTATCTGCGCCGCCGCGGCCCGGGTTACCGCGGCGGCTGACTACGTCCGCACCACCTGGGGCGGCTTCCACGTGCCGTTCAGCGCGTCGGGCTTGGGCCAGTACAGCCGCAGGATCAACTGGAACGGGCCCTTGGGGGCCGGAAGCCAGTTCGATTCCTTGTCCGGTCCGGGTGACTCGTTCTGCACGTAGATGGTGTATCCGCCGTCGGGATCGGGCACCACGCTGGGCAGCATCGGTGAGTTGATCAGATAGCGCTGGATCGGGTTCTCCACCAGCAGGCTCTGCGGCATCTCGTACATCGTCAACGACCAGAAGGCATTGACTGGCGGCAGCTGGCCGCCCGGCAACTTCACGACGTAGTTGTCGGCGCCGGTCAACGCCGCCCCCGTGGAGTCGACCGACAGCACCGGATACAGCGCCTCGGCGGCGGTGTTGCCGAAGATGCCGTATACCGCGCCCGCCATCCGGTAGAGGTAGTTGCCGTTGAGGTCCTCGGCGCTGCCGAACAACTGCGACGTCGGAACCTCACCGGTTTGGATCTTGTCCTTGGTCAGCTTGTCCAGTTCGGCCCAGGCGTCGGCCATGCCTGCCTCCACGGCCGACCGCATCTCCGGTGCCAGCTTGTCGGCCCGGAAGTCGCCGTCGGGGCCGATCCCGATGGACGCGAACCGCTTACGCAGTTCGGTTTCCTGGGGCAGCGCCGGCATGGAGCGCAGCGTGAAGCCGAGTATCTCGAAGAACTGTGGTGAGGTCCGCTCCTGATCCGGTGTGAGCGGAGGTACGAAGTCGATCGGCGGGGCCGGCGCGGGAGCCGGTTGGTTGAGGTACGCCGACAACGGCGTCGCGGCATATCCGGCCTGGATCTTCTCCACGTTGCCCAGATCCGACGGGCCGAACAGTTGGGTGCGGTAGATCACCAGCCCGGTGTCGGTGTCGAACCGGATGATCTCGTCGACGCCCTCGGGTTTCTCACCGTCCCAGCCGGGCCCGGCCACCAGGTATTTCCCGCCGCCGTTGCCGGTGGTGCGGCTGCCGACATAGGCGACGTTGTAGGTGTAGCCGTCGATGAACTGCAGCGAGTAGTAGCGGTCCTGTTCGACCGCGGGGACCGTCAACACCAACGGTTCGGTGCGCAGGTCGAGGCCGACCATCGAATACGGCGTGTCGGCGTTCGGCGTCTGCACCGTCTTGTCCGCGGGCGTCAAAAGCCTTGCGGTGCTGTGAACTTCGTTGAACCCGCCCATGTACTCCGGATCTTGTCTGTCGACGAAGTACGAGTACCGGATGCGGTAGCTGTCGACCAGCGGAAAGCCGTAGATGTAGGCCTCTTTGGCGATCGCCCGCGCGTCCTGCGGGCTCACCGGCGCCGCGCTCGGCGGCGCCGCCGGCGTCGTCTCCTTCTCGGATTCCGTCGTGCTGCACGCCGCCACCATCGCCGCAGCGAAAACCAGTACCGCGACCCGGCGGATCAACGGTTTTCCAGCGCTTCGGTGCGTGCGCTCATCGACCGGCCCAGCGCGGCCACCTCGGCGTCCATCCGCGGCAGCAGGTCGGGAACCGATTTGGTCAGGATTCGCTCCACCACCGGCGACGACAGCAGCGGCTTGAGCCACCTCAGCATCCCGACCCACCCCGGGCAGTTGATCTGTCGTCTGCGTTCCTCGATGCCCTTGACGAAGATCTCGCCGCACGCCTGCACCGACGTGGTCTTGCTCAACGGTCCCGGCAGTTTGCGCAACGTCTCCCGGAACGCCGCCGATTCGGCCTTGCTCTCACGCACCAGCGGGGTGTCGACCCACAGCATGTGCGCCGAGCCGACGTGCACGCCGCGATGTGCGACCTCCTGGCGCAGCGCGTTGGCGAAGTGCTCGACGGCGGCCTTGGAGGCATCGTAGGGGGCCATGCCTGCCGCGGCCGCGTAGGCGGCCGCCGACGACACGACCAGCACGTAGCCGCGCCTGTCGATGACCGACGGCAGCGCGGCGCGCACCGTGTTGAACACGCCGACCACGTTGACGTCGATCAGCGTCCTGAACGCGTCGGGGTCCACGGCCAGCACGGAACCGGCCGTGGCGATGCCCGCGTTGGCGATGACGATGTCGATGCCGCCGAACCGTCGGGCACCGTCGTCGACGGCGGCCTGCATCGCGCCGAGGTCGCGGACGTCGGCGACCGCGGTCAGCACCCGGTCACCGCCCAGGCGCGCGGCCACCTGCTCGAGTTGCTCGGCGTCCAGATCGGTCAGCACCACGCTGGCGCCCTTGGCGTGCAGGCGCTGCGCCACTTCTGCCCCGATACCGTTGGCGGCGCCGGTGATCAACGCGACTTTGCCGTTCACAGAACCCATGGCGTCAAGTTACCCGGGTCCGACCAGCTTTTCGCGGCGCAGCGCCGCCCGGTTACAGCTCAACACCCAGCAGCGCGTCCACCACGGCTGCCACGGTGCGCGGCGCCTGGGCGTCGTGGCCGCCGTACTCGAGCGCGTCGGTTGTCCAACCATCCAGTGCGGCAAGGGCTTTCGGCGTGTCGAGATCGTCTGCCAGGTAACGGCGCACCCGCGCGATCACGTCGGTGGCGTCGGGGCCGGCAGGTAGCGCGGCCGCGGTGCGCCAGCGGTGCAGCCGCTGGTTGGCCTCGGCGAGCACGGCGTCGCTCCAGTACCGGTCGGAGCGGTAGTGCCCGGCGAACAGGCCCAACCGGATCGCGGACGGGTCGACGCCGTCGGCGCGCAGCGCGGACACCAGCACCAGGTTGCCGCGGCTCTTGCTCATCTTGTGGCCGTCCCAGCCGATCATGCCCGCGTGCACGTAATGCCGGGCGAACCGCCGCTCGCCAGTGACGGATTCGGCGTGGGCCGCGGAGAACTCGTGGTGCGGAAAGATCAGGTCGCTGCCACCGCCCTGAATGTCCAGGCCGGTGCCGATGCGGCTCAACGCGATCGCCGAGCATTCGACATGCCAGCCCGGCCGTCCCGTTCCGAACGGCGAGGGCCAACTCGGTTCGCCCGGCCGGGCCGCACGCCACATCAGGGCGTCGAGCTCGTCGCTCTTACCGGGCCGGTCGGGGTCGCCGCCACGCTCGGCGAACAGCGCCAGCATGGTGTCACGGTCATAGCCCGACTCGTAGCCGAACTGCCGGGTGGCGTCGGCGCGGAAGTAGACGTCGGGGTACTGCGGATCGTCGACCACATACGCCGCACCGGAGGCCAGCATCTTCTCGACGAGCTCGATGACCTCGGCGATGGCGTCGGTGGCCGCCACGTAGTCGTGCGGGGGCAGCACCCGCAGCGCGGCCATGTCCTCGCGGAACAGTTGGGTCTCGCGTTCGGCGAGCTCGCGCCAGTCGATGCCGTCGCGCTGGGCGCGCTCGAACAGCGGATCGTCGACGTCGGTGACGTTCTGCACGTAGTGCACGCGGTGTCCGCCGTCCAGCCAGATCCGGTAGACGAGGTCGAACGCCAGGTAGGTGGCCGCGTGACCCAGGTGGGTGGCGTCGTACGGGGTGATCCCGCACACGTACATGGTGGCCGTTTCACCGGCGCCGACCGGGCGGATCTGCCGGTCGGCGCTGTCGTAGAGCCGCAGTTGCGGTGCCCGCCCCTCGATCTCCGGGACGACGGGTGCCGGCCACGATTTCATGATCTCGACTCTAGGCATCGGTGTGACCGACAACGCGGGGGGCTGTTTCATTCCCGGTCGGTCCCGCTCAGTTCCCGAATCGGCTGCGGTAGGCCGACAGGATGCCGTCGAGCAGCACGTCGCGCAGTTCGGGTCGACACATCAACAGGTCGGGCAGGTAGGGATCGCGCCGGTTGTAGATCAGCTCGGACCCGTCGAGCCGCGACGCGTGCAGCCCGGCCGCCTGCACCACCCCGGCCGGGGCCGCCGAATCCCACTCCCACTGGCCGCCGGCGTGCAGATAGGCGTCGACGTCACCGCGCACCACGGCCATCGCCTTGGCGCCCGCGGAGCCGATCGCCACCAGTTGGATGTCCATCTGTTCGCGCAACCACCACAGCACCGCGGGCGGCCGCGTGGCGCTGGCGGTGATGAGGACGGGGCCGTCGGCGCGCGGCGGCGGTGGGCTGACCGTGTCGGTGCGGTACACCTCGCCGCGGGCGGGCAGCGCGACGGCGGCGTCGGTGATGGCCCCGTTCGGGCCGCCGTCGCGGCGCCACAGCGCGATGTGCACCGCCCAGTCGGTTCGGCGCGGCATGGAGAACTCGCGGGTGCCGTCCACGGGATCGACGATCCAGACCCGGTCGGCGTGTACCCGGGCCAGGTCGTCGACGGCTTCCTCGGACAGCACCGCGTCCTCGGGCCGGGCCCGGCGCAGCCGGTCGAGGATCAGCACGTTGGCGCGTCTGTCACCGATGTCGCCGAGGTCGTAGGGGTCGTAGAAGCCGATCTCCTCACGGATGCCCACCAGCATCTCGCCGGCCTCGGCGGCCACCTCGGCCGCCAACGCCGCATCCGTCAGGCTCACCGGCCCAGTAGATCATGGGCCGCAGCGCTCAGAACGCGGGCCACGGGATGGGCCGGTGCCGGTCGGGGGTCGGCATCACCGGATTGGCCAGCAGCTCAACGGCTCTGGATTCCAACGCGACGATCTCCCGGCGGGTGATGTGTTCAGACAGCTGCTCCCCCAACCCGTTTCGCAGCTCATGGCGTAGCCGGGTGACGGCCTCGAGCATCTGGTCGTCGACGGGCTTACCGGCCCAACCCCAGAGCACGGTGCGCAGCTTGTCCTCGACGTGCAGGCTCACGCCGTGGTCCACGCCGTACACCTGCCCGTCGACCCCGCACAGGATGTGGCCGCCCTTGCGGTCGGCGTTGTTGATCAACACGTCGAACACGGCCATCCGCCACAACCGCACGTCGTCGGCGTGTACCAGGGTCACCTCGTCGCCGGCGTAGTCGTAGGCCCGCAACACCGGCAGGTACCCGGGCGGAATGCGACCGGCCGGCAGCAGATCGACGAGGTCGGGTCCGCTCACGGTTTCGTCGTCGGGGTCGTCACCGGGCTGGTCCACCCACAGCTGCAGCATCCCGCGACCCGCGGGACCGTCGCGAATGATGGTGTAGGGCACGATATTCCAGCCCAGCACCGCCGAAATCAGGTACGCGCCGCGCTCCCGGCCTGCCAGCGTGCCGTCCGGGAAATCCCACAGCGGCGCCTCCCCCTTGATCGGCTTGTACACACAATGCGCCTGGCGCTCACCGAGATGGGCCTCACACAGGAAGGTGGCGTTGCTGGCCGAACGGATGCGCCCGATGACGGTCAACTCGCCGCGCGCCAGCACCTCACCGGCGTCCTCTGCGTCGGGGTCAGGTTTCGACGTCATCGTCGGACTCTGCGAAGGCGCCGCGCCGGTAGCCGTTGGTGCGCACGCAGATGTGGCCTTCCGGATCCAGCGGCTCGTCGCACAGCGGACACGGCGGCCGGCCCGCCGAGATGACCCGGTTGGAGCGTGTCGCGAACTGGCGTGCAGACTCGGGGGTCAGGAACACCCGCACGGCGTCGGGGCCGTCCTCGGCGTCGTCGAGGACGACCGACGCGTCGAACTCGGTTTCGGAGACCGCGAGGAGTTCGACGACCACGGTCTGGGCCTCTGAATCCCAGCCCAGCCCCATGGTTCCGACCCGGAACTCGGCGTCCACCGGCGTGATCAGCGGGCTGAGGTCCTCGACCTCACCGGTGTCCGGCGGGATCGGCGTCCCGAAGCGGCGGTTGATTTCAAGTAGCAGCGCGGCGATCCGCTCGGCGAGCACCGCCACCTGCTGCTTCTCCAAGACCACCGACACCACCCGCTTGTCGTGGACGGCCTGTAGATAGAAGGTCCGGTTGCCCGGCTGTCCAACCGTCCCGGCCACGAACCGGTCGGGTGTGCGGAATACGTGAATTGCGCGGGCCATGGCATCTCCCAAAATACCGGCAACGATTCGCCAGCCGTAATCGCTACTACCCGGTGGATCCCCCGACGACGGCGTCGTCGGGCGGCACCTCGTCCTCGGACCCTTCCTCCTTGGAAGGTTTGGCAAGCAGCGCGGAGGTCAACTGAGCGCCAGTGTGGTTGACGTGGATCACGAAGGGCCGCACCGCGGTGTAACGGATCACGCTCATCGACGCCGGGTCGACGGTGATGCGCTGAAAACTGTCCAGATGGGTGCCGAGCGCGTCGGCCACGACGGCCTTGATCACGTCGCCGTGTGTGCAGGCCACCCACAGCGCGTCGCCGTCGTGTAGTTCGGCCAGCCTGCGGTCATGCTCGCGCACCGCGGCCACCGCGCGCGCCTGCACCGCGGCCAGCCCTTCGCCGCCGGGGAACACCGCGGCGCTGGGCTGCTGCTGCACGACGGCCCACAGCGGGTCCTTGACCAGTTCGCCGATCTTGCGGCCGGTCCAGGCGCCATAGTCGACCTCGCTGATCCGTTCGTCGACCACGGCCGGCAGACCGAGCGCGGCGGCCAGCGGTTCCACGGTCCGTTCGCAGCGCAACAACGGGGAGCGCACGATCGCGCGGATCGGCAGGTCGCCGACCCGGGCGACCAGCGCTTGGGCCTGTTCGCGGCCCCGGTCGTCGAGGTCGACGCCGTCGGATCGGCCCGCCAGGGTGTGGGCGGTGTTGGACGTGGAGCGCCCGTGTCGCAGCAGGATGACGGTCATGTGGCGGCCACCACGCCCGTGCCGAGCAGGATCAGCACCACGGTGCCGAGCGCGATCCGGTACCCGACGAACCAGTACATGCTGTGGCGGACCAGGAACCGCAGGAACCACGCCACCGCGGCGAAGCCGACGACGAACGCGATCAGCGTCGCGACCAGCAACTGGGCTCCGCTGGCGCTCATCCCCTCCCCGACGGGATGAAACGCGTCGGGCAACGAGAACAGGCCCGAGGCGAACACCGCCGGGATCGCCAGCAGGAAGCCGAAGCGGGCCGCGAGCTCACGGTTCTGCCCGAGGAACAACCCGGCGCTGATCGTCGCGCCCGAGCGGGACACGCCGGGCAGCAGCGCCAGGCACTGCGCCAGCCCCACGATGATGGCGTCCTTCCAGGTGAGCTGTTCGATCGTGCGTGTCTGTCGTCCGAAGTACTCGGCGGCGGCGATGACGACCGAGAACACGATCAACGCGATCGCGATCGCCCACAGATTCCTTGCGCCCGTTCGGATTTCATCCTTGAACAGCAGGCCGAACACGCCGATCGGGATGGTGCCGATGATGACGTACCACCCCAGCCAGTAGTCAGGGGTGCGCTGCCCGCCCGCGAACAGCCCGGCGAACCACGCCTTGATGATGCGGCCGATGTCCCTGGCGAAGTAGAGCAGCACGGCGAACTCGGTGCCCAGCTGGGTGACCGCGGTGAACGATGCCCCGGCGTCGTCGGTGAAGAACACCCGGGACGCGATCGCCAGGTGACCCGACGACGACACCGGCAGGAATTCGGTGAGGCCCTGCAATATCGCGAGTACGACCACCTGCAGCCACGACATCGCCGCCACGTCTGTCACGACGATGACCGTACCGTGGGGGCGGGTTAGCGGCCGTTGCGCGCCACCGGCTGCGCGGCGGCCACCACATCACGGACCGCCGCCGACAGGCTGCGCTTGTCGGTGAGGTCGATGTCGGTGAGCTTGTGGCTGCCCACGGCGACCACATCTTCTTCCTGGGGCACCAGCGCGGTCAGCCGCGGTCGGTACACCTCCACGACGAGCATCTGCCGTTCGATGCGGAAGGAAAAACTTCGACCGTCACCCACTCGGCCAAATCCGCTGGCGTGTACACCAGTCGAGATGTCCTCTATAGCAAACTCTTGATGGCCCAAATCCTGTTCTGCCGCGAGGGTCATGCCCGCACCATACCGTTGATGAATCCAAAGTGTGCGCACCCCCGCCGAACGGTCGGCACTTTATGGTCGGCGCTCTGCATAGACTGAACTTTCGATCGGGATCCAATTCGCACGAATCGAGAGCTACCCCTTGCCGCCACGCGTAAAACTGTCCGTGCAGGTCTTTCGCATTTGCGCCTTGGTGTTGGCTATTTTTTCGTTTTCGGGATGCTCGGCCAACCCGGTCGACGCGCCGCCGCCGACGATTCCTCCGGCACAGCCAGCGGACTCGCCGCCGGTCACCGCCGCGCCCGCCGGGGTGGTGCACCCGCTGCGCGGCCGTGCAGGTGCCGCAAATTTCGACCGGGCCACCGATTCGTTGGCGGTGCTCAGCCCGGGACCGGCCGACACATCGGTGGTGACGGTGGTTTCGCCGACGGGCGCCGCGCGCGAGGTGCCGCTGCCGGGTTCGGCGACGGCGATGGTCGGCGACGACGACGGCCGGGTGTATCTGGCCACCCGGGGTGGCTATTTCACGGTCGAGCTCGCGACGGGTGCGACCACCGAGGTCGGGGTGGACGGACAGCAGGACACCGACTTCACCGCGATCGCCCGCCGCAGCGACGGCAGGTTCGTGCTCGGCAGCGCCAAGGGCGCGGTGTACACCCTGGGCTCCGAGACCGCCGTCAGCGCCGAGCTCAAGATCTTCGCCCGGGTGGATGCGCTTGTCACCCAAGGCAACACGGCCGTCGTCCTGGACCGCGGACAGACCTCGGTGACCACCGTGTCCGACGACGGAACCCGGGCCGGGCAGGCGTTGCGCGCTGGTGACGGCGCGACGACGATCGTCGCCGACCCGGTCGGCCGTGTCCTGGTCGCCGACACCCGCGGCGGGGAGTTGCTGGTGTTCGGCGTCGACCCGCTGATCCTTCGCCAGCGCTATCCGGTGCACGACGCGCCCTACGGGTTGGCCGGCTCGTCGACGCTGGCCTGGGTGTCGCAGACCGCCAGCAACACGGTGGTTGGCTACGATCTGGCCACCGGCATTCCCGTCGAGAAGGTGCGATATCGAACCGTGCATCAACCGAACTCCCTGGCCTACGACGAACGGTCTGGCACCCTGTATGTGGTGTCGGGCTCGGGAGCGGGTGTGCAGGTGATCGCCAACGCGGGGATGGCCGGATGAGCGCCATGCACCGCGGCCGGATGCCCCCTGGTTGGGACCAGGATCTGTCCGACGATTACGAGTGGGTCCCGCTTCGGCTGCCCCCGG
This sequence comes from Mycolicibacterium holsaticum DSM 44478 = JCM 12374, assembly GCF_019645835.1. Lineage (NCBI taxonomy): Bacteria > Bacillati > Actinomycetota > Actinomycetes > Mycobacteriales > Mycobacteriaceae > Mycobacterium > Mycolicibacterium holsaticum. The sequence continues at coordinate 2,361,265 of NZ_CP080998.1, read as the reverse complement.
ATCTGACCCGGATCAGCGCGTCGACCCGGCTGTCGATCGAGGCCGAGTACCGCGGTTGGGAGCTGACCAGGGTCCGGCTCTACAACGACGGCTCCCGGCGGGTGCTGCTGCGCAGGAAGAAGACGCCCGCCGACCGGTTGGGTGTCGCCGAGCAGCCCGCGCTGTGAGCCGCTGATGTACCGGGCGCTGCGAAGGGCGCTGTTTCTGGTCCCGCCCGAACGCATCCACACCTGGGTGTTCGCGCTGCTGCGGGCGGTCACCTCTGCACGCCCGACGCGACGCGCGCTGACGGCCTGGCTGGCGCCCCGGGATCCGGTGCTGGCCAGCACGGTGTTCGGGGTGCGTTTCCCCGGCCCGCTCGGCCTGGCCGCGGGGTTCGACAAGGACGGCAGCGGGCTGAACACCTGGGGTGCGCTCGGGTTCGGCTACGCCGAGGTCGGCACGGTGACGGCGCAGGCCCAGCCCGGCAACCCGGCGCCGCGGATGTTCCGGCTGCCCGAGGACCGCGCGCTGCTCAACCGGATGGGGTTCAACAACCACGGCGCCGGTGAGCTGGCGCTCAGGTTGGCCCGCCATGTTCCCGACGTGCCGGTCGCGGTGAACATCGGCAAGACCAAGGCCACACCGCCCGAACGCGCGGTCGAGGACTACGCCGAAAGCGCCAGGCTGCTCGGGCCGTTGGCGTCGTTTCTGGTGGTCAACGTCAGCTCACCGAACACCCCGGGGCTGCGGGACCTGCAGGCGGTGCAGTCGTTGCGGCCCATCCTCGCGGCGGTGCAGGCGCAGACGTCGACACCGGTGCTGGTCAAGATCGCACCGGATCTGTCCGATCAGGACGTCGACGAAATCGCGGACCTGGCAGTCGAATTGGGGTTGGCAGGCATCGTGGCCACCAACACCACGGTGTCACGCGACGGGTTGCGCACCCCCGGCGTCGACGAGCTGGGGCCCGGGGGCATCTCGGGCCCGCCGGTGGCTCGTCGTTCCGCCGAGATCCTGCGCAGGCTGTACCGCCGCGTGGGCGATCGGCTGGTGCTGATCAGCGTCGGCGGCATCGAGACCGCCGACGACGCGTGGGAGCGCATCACCTCGGGCGCCTCGCTGCTGCAGGGGTACACCGGGTTCGTCTACGGCGGCGGGCTGTGGGCCAAGCACATTCACGACGGGATCGCCGCCCGCCTGCACGACGGCGGGTTCGCGTCGCTGGCTGACGCCGTCGGCTCGGCCGCACGCAGCGCGTAGGTGGGGCTACTTCTGTTCGTAGGTGCCGTGGATGACCGCGCGCGCGATCGCGTTCATGAACAGGTTGAAGCCCAGGTATGCCGGGCTGGCGTCGCCGTCGATCTCGAGCTTTTCGACCTTCACCGCGTGCACGGCGATGAAGTAGCGGTGCACCCCGTGCCCGGCGGGCGGGGCCGCGCCGATGTAGCGCTTCAGGCCAGCGTCGTTGGCCAGGGTCAGCGCGTCACCGGGGAAACCGCTGGCGCTGCCGTCGCCGACGCCTGCGGGCAGGTCGGTGACGGTGGCGGGCAGGTTGGCCACCGCCCAGTGCCAGAACCCCGAGGCCGTCGGCGCGTCGGGATCGTAGACGGTGACGGCGAAGCTGCGGGTCTCCTCGGGGAAGCCCGACCAGCTCAGCTGCGGTGAGATGTCCGATCCGCCTGCCCCCATGATTCCGCTGACCTGATCGTTGGCCAGCGGCTGACCGTCGGTGACCGACTCGGAGGTCAGCGTGAACGACGGCAGCTTGGGCAGGAAATCGTAGGGGTTGTAGTCAAACGCCACGGTGTAACCCTTTCGTTGGTTGGAATCAGCAGTGCAGCAGGAAATGTTCGAGCACCTGGGTGCCGAACTTCAACGCATCGACGGGTACCCGCTCGTCGACGCCGTGGAACAGTGATGCGAAGTCCAGGTCCGGCGGCAATTTCAGCGGCGCGAAGCCGAAACACCGAATCCCCAACTGCGCGAAGTGTTTTGCATCGGTGCCGCCCGACAGCATGTAGGGCACGGGGCGCGCGTCGGGGTCGACGGACAGCAGCGCGGCGTTCATCGCCTCGAGCAGTTCGCCGTCGAACGTGGTCTCATACGACGGCAGGTTGGTGATCCATTCCCTGGTGACGTCGGGGCCGATGAGCTCGTCGACCTCGCGTTCGAAGGCGGCCTGCCGTCCGGGCAGCACCCGGCAGTCGACCACGGCTTCGGCGGTGCCCGGGATGACGTTGGCCTTGTAGCCGGCCTTGAGCATGGTGGGGTTGGCCGTGTCGCGCAACGTCGCGCCGACGATCTTGGCGATCGGGCCGAGCTTGGCGATCGCGCCCTCGATGTCGGGTGAGTTCGTGTCGAAGGTGTAGCCGGTTTCTTCGGCGACGGCGGCCAGGAACTGCTCGACCGAGTCGCTCAGCACGATCGGGAACCGGTGGCGGCCCAGTTTGGCGACCGCCTCGGCGACGGCGGTGACGGCGTTGTCGTCGTTGGTCATCGAGCCGTGGCCCGCGCGCCCGCGCGCGGTCAGCCGCATCCACATCATCGCCTTCTCGGCGGTCTCGATGAGGTACAGCGTGCGCTCGCCGCCGTCGCGGCGCGGAATGGTCAGCGAGAAGCCGCCGACCTCGCCGATGGCCTCGGTCACCCCGGCGAAGAGGTCGGGGCGGTGATCGACCAGCCATTTGCAGCCGTAGGTGCCGCCGGCCTCCTCGTCGGAGACGAACGCGAAGACGATGTCGCGCGGCGGCACGATGCCCGCGCGCTTGAAGTGGCGGGCGACGGCGATCATCATCCCGCACATGTCCTTCATGTCGACCGCGCCGCGGCCCCACACGTAGCCGTTCTCGACCGCGCCGGAGAACGGGTGCACGCGCCAGTCCGACGGTTCGGCGGGCACGACGTCGAGGTGGCCGTGCAGCATCAGGGCGCCGCGCGTACGGTCGGCGCCCTCGAGCCGGGCGAACACGTTGCCCCGCCCCGGAGCCCCCGCCTCGAGGTATTCGGTCTGGTAGCCGACCTCTTCGAGCTGGGCGGCCACCCAGCGGGCGCATTCGGCCTCACCCTTGGTGGTTTCCGGCTCGCCGGTGTTGGTGGTGTCGAACCGGATGAGGGTGCTGACGATGTCAACCACTTCGGCTTCGGCTTGCGACGGAGGGGACACGCCACCATTCGTACCATTGAGGGGGCGGTTGGGTTTGGGTCCGGCCTCGGTGATCCGATAGCCTTAGCTGCCCAGCACGGGTCCGAGTGGCGGAATGGCAGACGCGCTAGCTTGAGGTGCTAGTGCCCTATTAACGGGCGTGGGGGTTCAAGTCCCCCCTCGGACACCACATCAGTACACGTCACGCACGTAGCGTTTGGCGGCCACCAGCTCGCGTTTGTAGTCGTGGGCCTGCTCGTGGGACATGCCGCCGTGGCGCTCGATGATGGTCGTCAACGCGGCGTCGACGTCTTTGGCCATCCGGGCGGCATCCCCGCAGACATAGAGGTGCGCGCCGTCGGCCATCCACCGCCACACGTCGGCGCCGGAGGCCAGCATCTTGTGCTGGACGTACACCGGTTTGGCCTGGTCGCGGGAGAACGCCAGGTCGAGGCGGTTGAGCAGCCCGTCGCGGGCCATGTCCTCGAAATCGTCGCGGTAGTAGAAGTTCTCGCGGCGGTGTTGCTCGCCGAAGAACAGCCAGTTGGCGCCGGTGTGCCCGCGGGCGCGGCGCTCCTGCAGAAACCCGCGAAACGGCGCCACCCCGGTGCCCGGCCCGATCATGATCATCGGCGTCGCGCCGTCCGGCGGCGGCCGGAAGTGCGGCGAACGCTGCAGGAACACCGGCGCCGACGCGGCCCGGTCGGCCAGATACGTCGAGCACACCCCGCCGCGCGGGCCGCCGTCGGCGCCGCGGTAGCGCACCACCGACACCGTCAACTGCACCTCGTGCGGGCTGACCAGCGGGCTCGACGAGATCGAGTAGCTGCGCGGCGTGAGCCGCACCAGCACTTGCTGCCAGTCCACCGCATCGGCGTGCACGACGAACTGCTGCACCAGATCCAGGCCGTTGCGGCCCACCAACCACTTGTCGAGCTTGTTCCCCGAGGCGCGCAGCGGTTTGGCGTCGCGGCTGTGGTCGGCGATGAACCCGAGCAGGTCCGGGGTGATCCGGCAGATGTCGTAGTGGGTGGTCAGCGCGTCGCGCAGGACCATCTCGGTGCCGTCCACCTCGACGGTCTGCCCGCCCCGCAACCCGGTGGCGGTCAGCCAGGCCTCGACCACGGCGGGGTCGTTCTCGGCGAACACCCCCAGCGAGTCACCGGTGGCGTAGCTGACGTCATGCGCCGAGATGTCGAAGCCGAACTGGCGCACCTCTTTTCGTGACGTCGGCGCGGTCAGCAGGGTGTTGCGCACCAGCGGGACGACGATCGGGTCGACGCGGGTGAACGGCTCGGTGACCGTCGCCGCTGACGCGGGTGACCGTCCGAGCAGCGCGCTGATCTGGTCGGTCCACCGGCGCATCGGCTCGGCGTCGTGGGCTTCGCATTCGGCGCGGTCGAGCACCCGCGTCGCCCCGAGCGCGGCGAACCGGGCGTCGATGGACTTGGCGTGGCCGCAGAAGTTGGCATACGAGCGGTCACCGATCCCGAGCACCGCGTAGCGGATGCCGTCGAGCGCCGGGGCATCCGGTGAAGCCAGGCGTCCCCAGAAGCCGACGCCATTGTCGGGTGGCTCGCCGTCGCCGAACGTGCTGGTGACGACGAACACGTCGCGGGCGTCGGCCAGGTCCGTCAGCTTCGCATCGTCCATGTTGAGCAGGTGCGCGTCACCGAGCCGGTCTGCCAGGCCGGCGGCGACGGCCTCGGCGGTACCGGTCTGCGACGCCCACAGCACCAGCGGCCCGTCGCCGGGATGCGGGGCCGCGACGGACGGGCGGGCCGCAGGCGCCGGGCCCGCCGGGCGCAGGGTGACCGCGCACGCCTTGAACTCCGGTTGCAGCGAGTCGGGGTCGACGGCGTCGCTCGTCACGGCGTTGATGGTGAGCAGTTCTCCGTGTGCGTCGTTCCAGTGAAACGGTGCGAAGCAGTCACCCGGCCGCACCCGCTCGGTGAGCACCGCGGGAAGCACGGCGCGACCGCGTCGTGAGATCAGCTCCACGGGTTGGCCTTCGGCGATGTTCAACCCGGCCGCGTCGGCCGGATGGATCTCGACGAACGGGCCGTTGTCGAGCTTGTTGAGCGCGGCGACCCGGCCGGTCTTGGTCATGGTGTGCCACTGGTGCTGCAGTCGACCGGTGTTGAGAACGAACGGGTAGTTGTCGTCGGCACGTTCGGCCGGGTCCAGGTGCGGTCGGGTGTGAAATCGCGCGCGCCCGGACGGGGTGGGGAACCGTAGCGTGCCGCGGTCGACGTAGCGGATCGGGTTTCGGGCGTCACCGTCGGGCGGGCACGGCCACTGCACCGGGGTCTGCCGCAGCCGCGCATAGTTGACGCCACGCAGGTCGTATCCGGTGGCCGGGTTGGCGAACCGGCGTATCTCGTCGAAGATCTGCTCGCTGGAGTCGTACCGGAAGTGTTCGCGAAAACCGAGATGCGCTGCGACCTGACAGATCAGCTGCCAGTCGGGGCGGGCCTGTCCGGGCGGGGAGATCGACCGTTGGAGCAGGGTCAGGGTGCGTTCGGAGTTGACCATCACACCGTCGGATTCAGCCCACAGCGCGGCGGGCAGCACGATGTCGGCGTAGCGGTTGGTCGCGGTGCTGCGGTAGATGTCCTGGGTGATGACGAGCTCGGCGCGCTGCAACGCGTCGATCACGGTGTGCCGGTTTGCCACGGAGGCAACGGGGTTGGTGCAGATGATCCAGCAGGCCTTGATGTCGCCGTCGGCGGCGCGGCCGAACATGTCGACGGTGCCGGGCCCGACGTCGGACCTGATGGTGCCGGGCGCCAGCCCCCACTGCTGTTCGACGAACGCGCGGTCGGCCGCCGACGTCACCGCCCGCTGTCCGGGCAAACCCGGCCCCATATAACCCATTTCGCGTCCGCCCATGGCGTTGGGCTGACCGGTCAGCGACATCGGGCCGCTTCCCGGCCGGCAGATCGCGCCGGTCGCCAGGTGCAGGTTGCAGATGGCGTTGGTGTTCGCGGTGCCGTGTGTGCTCTGGTTGAGGCCCATGGTCCAACAGCTCATCCACTCCCCGGCATCGGCGATCATGCGGGCGGCGGTGCGGATGTCGGATTCGGCGAGCCCGGTGATCTCGGCGACGGTGGCGGGCGGATAGCCGGCCACGAAGGACGGCATGGTTTCCCAGCCCTCGGTGTGCTCGGCGATGAACTGTTGGTCGATGTCGCCGTTTTCGACAAGGAGGTGCAGCAGGCCGTTGAGCAGCGCCAGGTCGGTTCCCGGTGTGATCTGCAGGTACAGGTCGGCGCGTTCGGCGGTGGTGGTGCGGCGCGGGTCGACGACGATCAGCTTGGCGCCGGTCTTCAGCCGGTCGGCCATGCGCAGGTACAGGATCGGGTGGCAGTCGGCCATATTCGACCCGATGACGAAAAACAGGTCGGTGCAGTCGAAGTCGGTGTAGGACCCCGGTGGTCCGTCGGCGCCCAGCGACTGTTTGAACCCGGTGCCTGCGCTGGCCATGCAGAGCCGGGAGTTCGACTCGATGTGCACGGTGCGCAAAAAGCCTTTCGCCAGCTTGGTCGCCAGATACTGTGCCTCAATCGACATCTGGCCCGATACGTAGAGCGCGACGGCGTCGGGTCCGTGCTCGTCGACGATGGCGCGCAACCGGCGCCCGGCCTCGGCGACCGCGTCGTCGACGCTGGCTGCGACGAGCGCCTCACCGCGTCGCATCAGTGCGCAGGTCAACCGGTCGTCGTCGGCGCGCATCATCTCCGCGTGCGTGGCGCCTTTGGTACACAGCCGGCCGGTGTTGGTGGGATGCAGTCTGTCGCCGGCGATGCGCGCGATGACGGGTCGGCCGCTCTCACCGTCGGTTCGCGTGTGCACCTCGATGCCGCAGCCCACACCGCAGTACGAGCACGCGGTCCGCGTCACCTTCTCTGTCATGGGCGCTGTCAAGTCGCGGCCACCGGTGCCGGCGCCTGGCCGATGTGCTCGCCGGCGTCGGCCCGCGCGGTGGAGATCCGCAGGAACACGAACCAGGTGACGACCGCGCAGACGACGTAGAAGGCGAGGAACACCCAGAAGGCGTTGGTCGCCGACTTCGCGTCGCTGACGTAGGAGGCGCGCAGTACGACGTTGATGAACACGCCGCCGAGCGCGCCGACCGCGCCTGCGAACCCGATCAGCGCGCCGGACATGCTGCGCGACCACGCCGCTTTCTCACTGCGGGTCCACCCGCTGCGGCCCTGCGCCTTGGCCTCGAAGATCGACGGGATCATCTTGTAGGTCGAGCCGTTGCCGATGCCCGACAGGATGAACAGCAGAATGAAACCGGCGACGTAGGCGGTCATCTGGGCACCCGTGGCGGCGCCGGCGGTGCCGTCGTCGAGCACGCCTGCAGCGACCAGGATTCCGGCGGCGAAGATCATCGCCACGAACGTGTACAGCGTCACCCTGCCGCCGCCGATCCGGTCGGAGAGCTTGCCGCCGAACGGCCGGGCGACCGACCCCAACAGCGGCCCGATGAACGCGATCTGGGCCGCGTGCAGCGAGGCTTGAGCCGGGCTGTCGCCGCCGGCGAGGAAGTTGATCTGCAACACCTGGCCGAAGGCGAACGAGAACCCGATGAAGGACCCGAAGGTGCCGATGTAGAGGAAGCTCATCACCCAGGAGTGCTTGAACCGCAACGCCTCTGCCATCGCGCTCAGGTTCGACCGCTGGTTACCGAGGTTGTCCATGAACAGCGCGGCGCCAACCGCGGCCAGCGCGATGAGGACAAGGTAGATGGCACAGACGATTTCGGGTGCGGTGTTGCTGACCGTCGCGATCACCAGCAGACCGACGAGTTGGATCACTGGGACGCCGATATTGCCGCCGCCGGCGTTGAGGCCCAGCGCCCAGCCCTTGAGCCGCTGCGGGTAGAAGGCGTTGATGTTGGTCATCGATGATGCGAAGTTGCCACCGCCCAGACCGGCGAACGCCGCGATGACCATGAAGGTGGTGTAGGACGCCTCGGGGCGCCCCATCACCCACAGCGTCAGCAGGGTCGGGATGAGTAGTAGCAGGGCGCTGACCATCGTCCAGTTGCGGCCGCCGAACTTGGCGGGTGCAACCGTGTACGGGATCCGCATCACGGCGCCGATCAGGGTGGGTATCGCGACGAGATAGAACTTGCCTGCCGCGTCGATCCGGTAGACGTCCTGCGGCATGAACAGCACCATCACCGACCAGATCGACCACACCGAGAACCCGACGTGTTCGGCGAAGATCGACCAGATCAGGTTGCGTTTGGCGATGTGTTTTCCGGTGGCCTCCCAGGCCTCGACATCCTCAGCGTCCCAGTGCTCGATGGTGCGCGCGCGGCTCAACGTCTTCACGGAAACAAGGCTGACGCGGCCCGATTCCGCGACCGTTGCACCACCGTGTCACCAACGTCAACACCGCCTCATTCCGCGCGGGCAGCCGATGCGCGGTCGATGAAACCCGCCCGAAACATTTCAGGCGGCGTGCAGGTTGGCGAGTTCGATGCTGATGTGCATTTCGACCTCGCTGACCTCAATTGGTGGCGGGCCTGGTGGCGGTGGCGCCGTGGAGTGATACGTCGCCCCGGTCGGGGTGATGAATTCAGCCTGATGCACGCCGTCGACCTCACCGGTGCTGACCTGCCAGCCCGGGGCTTCCTTGACGTAGTTGCACCGCTCACACGATCCCGACCCGTTGACCCTGCTTGTGGGTCCACCACGGTGATGAGGCACCGCGTGATCGGTGTGGCGAATCGGGGCATCACAGTAGGGGGTGCGGCAACGCTGATCACGCAACCCGATGAACAGCGCCAACGCCTTGGGAAACCGCCGCGCGCGTGACTCCATCGCCACCAACGCCCCCGACCTGGGGTGCCGATACAACCGCCGCAACGACGCCACCGATTTCTTGTCGGCGATCGCAGCCAACACCAGCTTGCGTGCGACGGCCGCCGGGATCGGCCCATAACCGTCCACCACCGCCGGATGCTCATCATCGCCCAGCAGGCTCTGATCACTGATGATCAAGTTGACCGCGACCGGCTCAGGCTGCTCGGCAGGCCGGCCAGTGACCCGCTCGACCAGGGTGTCGGCCATCACCTGACCCCGCGAACGCTCATCAAAGGTCGTATCGGCGCTGCGTTTGAGCGCCGCATACACCCCCACCCCCTGACTCACCGGCAACAACGCCGTCACATAGGTCATCGCATCCGGGGCCGGGCGCACGGTGACGGTGCGGTCTTTTTCGGCCCTGGCCATCCGATCGACCACCGCCTGCGGATCCAGCCGATACGCAATCCTTTTCGCCTCGGCCTCGATGCGCTTATCCCCCACGCCCTCCAGGCCGGCCAGATCCGCACACAGCTCTTCGTCCAACTGCCGGCGATGCTCAACGCTCAAACACGCCGATTCACGCACGATCACCGTTGCGCGCCACTCCGAAAGCGCCCCGCACTCCAACGCCGCCAACGTATACGGCATCTCGAACACCAGCGCCTTGGCAAAACCCACATGCCGGCCCCCACACGAAGGTGCCTCCCGCCGGGCCAAGGCCACCTCACTGGCCAACCCCTGACCCCGCCGCGACCTGGGCACCCCAGCCGCAGCCTCAGCCGCCTGACGTTTGGCCTCCAACAACGCCGCAGCACGCGCCTGCCCCGCCGCCGCAGCCGACTTCAGCCGCTCCAACAACCCAATCCGCTCGACCAACCCAGCCTCATCAGCATGCAGATCCACCGCCGCCAACTCGGTCACATCGAACATGACCCGACGATACAACCGACCACCGACAACTCTCGGACCGTCAGATCCTGCCCCGAATCCGGTCGCGCCACGCCCGCCCGTCGGGGTCGTAGGCCAACCGGTACATCGGCGACGCCCACAGCCGCGTGGCGCAGCCCAGCCGCTCGGGCCGATGCGGGCGCAGGCGGCCCGGTGGACGCCGACCCTGCCGTCCTGATGCGTACCACCGTTCCAAAGCCTCTGCCGCCTCGACGATTTCACCGACCGCGGCCGTCGGGTCCGCCAACGCGCGGTCCTCGCTGCCGTCCTCGGCGCGGTCGAGATGTTCGCGCAACAGCCGCAACCTCAGGTCACGGGCGAACCCCCCGCCGGCGTCGAGCACCGCGCAGGTCAACTCGCTGTCGTGGGTCCAGGACCGCCGATTGAGATTGTCGCTGCCGACACACGACCAAATATCGTCGACGACACAGACTTTCGCGTGCACATAGACCGGGGTGCCGTCGTGGTTCTCCAGGTCGAAAACGTGCACCCGGTCCGGGCTCGCGCGCTGACAGGTCTGCAGTGCCTGCCAGCGCCCGACCAGGTTCGGCGGGAGGTCCAGCGCTCCGTCGACGTCGGGATAGCGCGGGATCACCGCGACCAGATGCAGCTGCGGGTTTGCGCGCAGCGCACGGGCGAACAGCCGGGCGACGGGCTTGGACCACAGATACTGGTCTTCCACATAGATCAGTTTGCGCGCCCGCGGAATGACCTTGTTGTACGCGCGCGCGATGCTGCGCTCGCCGTGCGGGGCGAACTCATACGCGAAATGGGCGTCCGGATAGGTGCGCAACACCTGCACGGCGTGCGGACCGCACGGCGGCGGATCGGGCGGCTGGGCGGGCAGTCGGTCGGCGTTCATGTCGGCGCCACGCAACCTGTCGCGCAGCCATGCCAGCGGGTTGAGCATGTCCAGCGACGCGGGGTCGTTCCAGCGCTCGCGAAACGTCGTGTCGAGCGCACCGACGACCGGCCCCTGCACCCGCAGCTGCACGTCGTGCCACGGCGGATGGTCGCCGTACCGCTCGGCCATCTGCATCGCCTGCGGGTCGCCGCGATGTGTGGCGTCGTCGCGGCGCGAGTGGCACAGGTCGATGCCGCCGGCGAACGCCACATCACGTTCGGGCGCACCGGGGTGCCGAACGACGACCATCTTCTGGTGGTGCGACCCGCCGATGCGCACGCGCTGGTCCAGCAGCACCTCACCACCTGCCCGCTCGATCGCCTCGCCCAGGTGCTGGTTCTCCTCCTCGCTGTACTGGAACCTGTCCAGGTGCGAGCGCCACACCAGGCCCTTGACGACGACGCCGCGCTGCGCTGCACGACAGAACAATTCGCGCACGGTCGGCCCGCCGTCGCGCATCTTCTGGTCCGGATCCCCGCGCCAGTCGGTGAAGAACAGATGATCGCCGGCGCGCAGCGCCTCCACCTCGGTGACCAGGTGGTCGAAGTACGTCGCACCGTGGATCAGCGGTTCGGCGCGGTTGCCCTCACACCACGCCGGTAGGCGCGTATCGGGGTTGCCGCGTTCCGCGCCGGTCAAAAACCACTCGGATAGGTCTGACACGTCGGAGAGTGCCCGGTTGACCCCCACGTTAAGCAGGGATCGTGGACCTGCCAAGATCCGGGCATGTCCGTCGGCACGCGCGTGTTCGCGCTGATCTGTGCGTTCGCGATGATTCCGGCGTGCGCGCCCGGCGCGGCGCCGACCCAGACCACCACGACAACTCCCGGCGCCAACAAGGCCGACGCGGTGATGCGCATCGTCGCCGACACGATGGCCGCCAAACACCTCAAGGCCGTCATCGTGCGGGTGACCGTCGACGGTAAGGAAGTCGTCACCAAAGCGGTCGGCGAATCGATGACCGGTGTGCCCGCCACCACCAACATGCATTTCCGCAACGGCGCCGTCGCGATCTCCTATGTCGCCACGCTGTTGCTGAAACTCGTCGACGAGCAGAAGGTCAGCCTCGACGACAAGCTGGCGAAGTTTCTGCCGGAGATTCCGCACGCCGACCGGGTCACGCTCGGCCAGCTCGCGCAGATGACCTCCGGCTACGTCGACTATGTCATCGGCAACACCAAGATGAACGACGCCATGTACGCAAACCCGTTCCGCCGGTGGACAACCCACGATCTGCTCACCTACTCGACCACCAAACCGCTGCTCTACGAGCCCGGCACCAACTGGAACTACTCGCACACCAACTACGTCCTTCTCGGCCTTGCGCTGGAGAAGGCCACCGGTGAACAGATGTCCAAACTCCTTGCCGACAAAGTCCTTCGGCCGCTGGGATTGACCAACACCGTGGGTTCGTCGACACCGGAGATCCCGCCGCCGGCCCTGCACGCGTTCAGCTCCGAGCGCCGCCAGTTTCTCGGCATACCTTCTGGCATACCGTTTTACGAAGAGACCACCTACTGGGATCCGTCCTGGACGATCACCCACGGCGCCATCCAGACCACCAACATCTACGACCTGGAGGCGACCGCCGTCGGCATCGGCTCCGGCCGGCTGTTGTCCGAGGAGTCCTACCAGAAGATGGTGTCCACCGACCTGCGCGGCAAGACCCGCACGCAGCCCGGGTGCACCACATGCGCGGCGATGAACGACGGCTACACCTACGGCATGGGCGTGGTGATCTCGGGCAACTGGCTGCTGCAGAACCCGCTGATGTCCGGGTACGCGGCCGTCGAGGCATACCTGCCCGCGCAGAAGATCGCCATCGCCGTGGCGGTCACCTACGCTCCCGACGCGTTTGATAACCAGGGTGATTACGCTAACGAAGCCGAAACCCTGTTCCGTCGGATCGGCGCGGAGATGGCGCCCGACGATGCGCCGCCCGTGCCGCCGGCGAAGTGAGATCGCTTCAGCCGCGGCCGAGTTCGTGAGCGAGCGCGTCCTCGATGCGCGGACGCCGGAACCGGTGCCCCAGCGACTCGAGCTTGGCGGGCACCACCTGCTGGCTGGCTTCGGCCAATTCGCGGGCGCCCTGCTCGCCCAGCAGTAACCGCGGACCCGCCGACGGCACCGGCAGCACCGCCGGGCGGTGCATCACCTTGGCAAGTGCCTTCGTGTAGTCGGCGTTGCGCACCGGGGCAGGCGCGACGGCGTTGACCGGGCCGCTCAGGCGGTCGTCATACAGCGCGCGGTAATACACGTCGAGCAGATCGTCCAACCCGATCCACGCCAGCCACTGGCGCCCGCCGTCGACCCGGCCGCCCAGCCCCGCGGCGAACAACGGCCGCAGCAGCCGCAGCGTCCCGCCGCGCGTCGACTGCACCACCCCGGTTCGCACCTGGATCACCCGCAGCCCGGCCTGCTCGGCCGGTGCGGTCGCGGCTTCCCAATCCGCCACCACGTCGGCCAGGAACCCGTCGCCGCGCGCACTGTCCTCGTCGAGCACGGCGTCGCCGCGTTCGAAACCGTAGATGCCGATCGCCGAGGCGCCGACGAAGACGCGCGGGCCGCCTGACGCCGCGAGCGCGGCGAGGCGTCGGGTCGGTTCGATGCGGCTGTCACGGATCGCGCGCTTGTGCGCGTCGGTGAACCGGCCGGCGATCGACGCGCCCGCCAGGTGCACGACGGCGTCGACGCCGGCCAGCAGCCCCGGATCCGGGCGGGCAGGATCCCACCGCCGCTCGTCGGGCGTGCTCGCCGGCCGCCGCACCAGCCGGATCACCCGGTGTCCGCCGGTGCTCAGGAACGCCGTGAGCGCCGAGCCGACGAGGCCCGATGCGCCGGTCACCGCCACCACCAGCGGATGCAGCCCGGCGGAAGCGGCATCGCGATGCGCGGCGAGGTCGTCGGCGAGTTGACGGTGCCGATAGACGAACATCGCGCTCAGCGCCGCCGCAGGCACCACGGTGTCGACCCGGTCGTACACCCGGGTGCCGCCGGGCACCTGGCTGAACTCGTGGGTGTGTGTCCAGGCTCCGATCGCTCTGACCGGCCACGACGCCGGCCCGGCCGAGGCGAGCACGTCGACGAAGCGGTGCGGTGGTGCGTACCGGGCGGGATCGTGGCGCGCCACCCAGCGCAGCCCGCCGGGCAGTGCGAGCACCGCCTGCCCGTCGGCCAGCGACGGCGTCTCCGTCAGCACCTTCATCGGTTGCCAAGGCGGCACCAGCCGACGCATCGCGCCGGGCCGGGTGTGCCAGGCGAATACCTCATCGAGCGGATGATCGACGATGCTTTCGTGCTCGATGCCCATGTTGATCCTCTGGATACCCAAATAGTCGTAGGCTGAAAGTGTTCCCTGATAGCGAAGTGGCTGCGATGAGCGGATGGAGCGGGCTCGCCCGGCGGAATACCGCGCGGATCTTCCGAAATCGGCAAGACGCCGGCGAAGCCGTTGCCGAGGAGTTGGCGGCCTACCGCGGAAAAGACAATGTCGTGGTGCTCGGTCTCGCCCGCGGCGGGGTCCCGGTCGGCTGGCACGTCGCGTCGGCGTTACGTGCCCCGCTGGATGTGTTTCTGGTCCGCAAGCTCGGTGTTCCGCAGTGGCAGGAGCTGGCGATGGGCGCGCTGGCCTCCGGCGGCGGTGTAGTGATCAACGACGGCGTGGTGCGCAGCCTGGACATCAGCGACGAACAGCTGCAGACGGTCATCGAGCGCGAAACCGAGGAGCTGCACCGACGTGAGCGCGCCTACCGGGGCGACCGTCCGCCGGTCGACATCGCCGGGCGCGTCGTGATCCTGGTCGACGACGGCATCGCCACCGGCGCCAGCATGCTGGCGGCCGTGCGCGCGGTGCGCTCCGGCGGGCCGGCCCGCGTGGTGGTCGCGGTACCCGTGGGACCGGAGTCGGCCTGCCACGAGCTGGCGGCCGAAGCCGACGAGGTGGTGTGCGTGACGACGCCGCCCGGCTTCGAAGCGGTCGGGCAGGTGTTCGAAGACTTCCGTCAGGTCTCCGACGACGAGGTCCGCGAATTACTCGCTACGCCAACGGTTTAGCGGTTGTTTTCCTCGGCCTGTTCGACGACCGTGGTCTCGGCGTCATCCTCGGGCAGGTCCGTGCCGTCGGCATAGTCGGCGTCGGAATAGTCGGCGTCGGGGTAGTCCGCGTCGAACTGCTCAGCCTCGGCGGGCGTCTCCTCGACATCGGCGGCGCCGCCGCGCGAGCGTTCCCGCACCGCGTCGACAATCAACAGCAGTACGCCGATGGCACTGGCGGCGATGCACACCCAGGCGATCAGCTCATTGCTTGTGACGACGGCGGTTACCAACGCGGCCAAGCCGATGACGGCAAGCACGAGCGCAACGATCAGCATTGACCAACCCTAGGTGGAAGGAAGCTTCGAGGCTTCAGTTATTGCCCCGATTGAATTGGTTGAACCCGGCGCTCTCGCTGTTGGCACCGGAGTCCACCGGCGCGGCCGAACCGCGCTGGCCCAGCTCTTCGAGCTGCGACTCCAGGTAGGTCTTCAACCGGGTGCGGTACTCACGCTCGAAGGTCCGCAGCTGTTCGAGCCGGCCTTCCAACACGGTGCGCTGCTGGTTGATGGTGCCCATGATCTCGGAGTGCTTGCGCTCGGCGTCGGCCTGCAAGGCGTCGGCCTTCTCCTGGGCCTGCCGCAGCTGGGTCTCCGACCGGTTCTGCGCGTCGGCGAGCATCGCATCGGCGCGCTGGCGCGCCTCGGCGACGGTGGTCTCCGCGGTCTGGCGGGCCTCGGTGACCATGGCATCGGCCTGCGCGCGGGCGTCGGCGAGCATCTTCTCGGACTCGGACTTGGCGCTGCCGGTCAACCGGTCGGCGGTCTCCTGCGCCAGGCTGAGCACCTTGGCCGCCCGAAGATGCTGGTCCTCGCTCGATGCTGCGGGGGCTTCGTACGCGGGCTGCTGCTGCACCGGCTCGGGAGCGGGTTGCTCGTAGTGCGGGATGCTCGGCGCGGCCTGCCCGCCGCCGGCGTGGGCGGACCCCAGCTCCTGCTCCAGCTCGGCGACGCGCTGACGCAGATCGGCGTTCTCTTCGATGAGCCGGGTCAGCTCGTTCTCGACCAGATCGAGAAACGCATCGACCTCGTCCTCGTTGTAGCCGCGTTTACCGATGGGTGGCTTACTGAACGCGACGTTGTGGACGTCGGCTGGTGTGAGCGGCATCGTATGCCCCCTTGGAGTCTGGACCGTCAACCGATCTCAAAGTGTAGAGCCTTGGTTTACCACTGGGCGTAACTGGCGTCCATCCTGTCACACCAGACCCGTCGGTTGCGGGTGAGGTTGATAATTAAGAATAGATTTCAAACATTTTACCTGGGCAAACCCGGGCGAAGTCGGGGTCAGGCCGCGGCGCCGAACGCGAGTTGCATTCCGATGAACGCCAGGAGCAACAGCACCATGATCGACAGGTCGAACCGTACGGCACCTATCGTGAGCTGCGGAATGAGCCGGCGCAGCAACCGCACCGGCGGATCGGTCAGGGTCATGATGAGCTCGAGGATCACCACCGTCGCGCCCTTGGGATGCCAGTCGCGGGAGAACGACCGGATGAACTCGACCACGACCCTGGCGATGAGCAGCAGCCAGAATACGAACAGCGCGAAGCCCAGGATCTGGAAGAACTGCGACAACGGAGCGACCTCGCTACGGAAGGGTGACGTTTGGCAAGAACTAGGTGCTCTCGGCCCCTCACAGCTTTGAGCGCGACGCCAGCCTACCTGCAGGGCGCGGGGCGCCTACTGATAGGCGTAGAAGCCCGCCTCGGCGATCCGTCGCCTCTCCTCGGCGCTGACGTCGATGTCTGCCGGGGACAACAGGAACACCTTGGTCGCGACCTTGTCGAATGAGCCGCGCAGCGCGAAGGCCAGGCCCGCGGCGAAGTCCACCAGCCGCTTGGCATCGGCGTTGTCCATCGTCACCAGGTCCATGATCACCGGGGTGCCGTCGCGGAACCGCTCACCGATGGTGCGCGCCTCGCTGTAGTCCTTGGGCCGCAGCGTGGTGATCTTCGACAGCGGGCTGCCGGCTTCGAACAACTCCGCCATCCGGCGCGGGTCCATCGCCAGCGCACCGCGGGTGGGGGTGCGCAGCACACCGCCGAACCGCGGCGCGGGCCGGTCGAATTCGCGCGGAGCGCGCAGCCGGTCGAACCTGCCCTCGTCATATCCGCCGCGGTATCCGGCGGGCGGGTCGTCGTAATCGCGGTCGTCGTAACCCCGCAGTCCCGGACCGTATCCGTCGTCGTCGAACCGGTCCTCGCGGGTACGACGCGAGTACCCGCGGGCGGGACCGCGGTCCTCGTCGTCGTAGTACTCGTCGTCGTAGTCATCCATCGGCGCCATGCCGAAGTAAGCCTTGACCTTGTGCAGTGTGCTCATCGCTCGCCCTTCTGGTGACTCAGGCTCTGGTGTCTGTGATGAAGATGTGACTAGAGTGACTACTCAGGGAGACGTTAGAGGACGCTGCCCCAATAGCGCGGTACCGACACGCACACAAGTGGAGCCGTGTTTGATCGCCGCCTCGAGGTCGCCGGACATCCCCGCTGACAACTCAAGCCGCTGGTGATGACGGGTTTGTACCCGCTGATACTCGGTTTCTAACCGGGCGAACGCCCGATCCGGGTCGGCGCCGAGCGGCGCGATAGCCATCAACCCGGCGAACTCGAGAGCCTCGGCGGCCTCGGCGGCCGCACACATTTCGTCCACTTGATCCGGCCTTTCCACATAGACGCCGCCGCGTTGTTCGTCGCCGTCGATGCTGAGTTGGATGTAGACGCGCAACGGTGCGCTGCGTCGCCGGTCGGCCAGCGCCTCACCGGCAGCGCGGTCGAGCGCGTCCAGCACCTTGCGGCTGTCGACAGAATGCGCGGCGTACGCCCAGCCGGCAATCGAGCGCGCCTTGTTACGTTGGATCCGCCCGACCATGTGCCAGCGAACCGGTGTGGTGCCCGCCATTTCACGCAATTGCGCGACCTTATTGGTCGCCTCCTGTTCGCGGGATTCACCAAAAGACCGGCACCCCAATTGCGACAGAATCAATACGTCGGACGCGGGAAAGAATTTTGTGATCGGGAGCAATTCAATTTCGTCGGCCGTGCGTCCGGCCGCCTGTGCGGCACGCGCGACGCGGGCCCGCACGGCGCTCAGCGCCTCGGCCAACTCGAGTTCACGCGTCGTCGCCACGGCCGCCGTCATTCCATCCACACCAACGACGCCAGCCGCCCGGTCGAGGCATCGCGGCGGTGGCTGAACAGGTTGGTGTCCTCCACTGTGCACCGCGGGTCGATGTCGACGGCGGTGACCCCCAAACCCGTTAGCTGCCGGGCGATTCCGGCCCGCAGGTCAAGGCCCGCAGTGTTTTTGGCGGTGACGGTTCGACTGCCCGGCAGCGCGGCCTCCACCTCGTCGGCCATGGCGGCGGGCACTTCGTAGTTGCGGCCGCTGACCGCGGGGCCGAGCAGCGCCGAGATGTCCTCGGCATGGGCGCCCAGGTCGAGCATCGCCTCCACCGCGCGCACCACCACCCCTTTCTGCGCGCCGACGCGACCGGCGTGCACGGCGCCCACCACGCCTGCGCGCGCGTCGGCCAGCAACACCGGAACGCAATCGGCCGTCACCACCGCCAACGCCAAACCCGGTGTCGCGGTCACCAATGCGTCGGTTTCGTCGACCGGAGCCGTCGCCGGGCCGTCGATCACCGCGACGTGATCGCCGTGCACCTGGTTCATCCAGACCACCCTGTCCTCGCCGAGGCCGATCGCGGAGCCCAGCCGCTTGCGGTTGGCCGCGACCGCGGCGGGGTCGTCGCCGACGTGGTCGCCGAGGTTGAAGGTGTCGAACGGCGGCGCGGAGACGCCGCCGGCGCGGGTGGTGCTCACGCGCCGAATGCGAACCGTCACGGTCGCCAGTATCGCCCCGAGGCTCAGCGGCGCATGAAGGGCGGCACGTCGACGTCGTCGTCGGCGATGCCACCGTCGTCGCCGCCGATGCTGACCGTCGCACCGTTGGTGTGCACCGGCACGCTTGCCGCGTCGGCGGGTTCGAACAGCGACGTGCTCACCTTGCCCGCCTTGCCCGGTTCGACGGGCTGCGCCGACGAACTCACCACCGGCTTGCGGCCGGGTCCGCTGGTATCGAAACCCGCGGCGATCACCGTGACACGGACCTCATCGCCCAGCGAGTCGTCGATGACCGTGCCGAAAATGATGTTGGCTTCCAGATGCGCGGCGTCCTGAACCAGCGAGGCGGCCTCGTTGATCTCGAACAGGCCGAGGTCGCTGCCGCCCGCCACCGAAAGCAGCACGCCCTGGGCACCTTCCATCGAGGCTTCCAGCAGCGGCGAGTTGATCGCGATCTCGGCGGCCTTCAGCGCGCGCCCGTCTCCGCGTGCCGAGCCGATACCCATCAACGCGGTCCCCGCACCGCTCATGACGCCCTTGACGTCGGCGAAGTCGACGTTGATCAGGCCCGGTGTGGTGATCAGGTCGGTGATGCCCTGCACGCCGTTGAGCAGGACTTCGTCGGCGCTGCGGAACGCGTCCATCAGCGACACCGCGGCGTCACCCATCTGCAGCAGCCGGTCGTTGGGAATGACGATCAGGGTGTCGCAGCTCTCCCGCAGCTGGGTGATGCCCTGTTCGGCCTGGTTGCTTCGCCGCTTGCCCTCGAAGGAGAACGGCCGGGTCACCACGCCGACGGTCAGCGCACCCAGCTTGCGGGCGATGGTCGCGACGACCGGTGCGCCGCCGGTGCCGGTGCCGCCGCCCTCACCCGCCGTGACGAACACCATGTCGGCGCCGCGCAGCAGCTCCTCGATGTCGTCCTTGGCGTCTTCTGCGGCCTTGCGCCCCACTTCGGGGTCGGCCCCGGCGCCCAGGCCGCGGGTGGAATCGCGACCGACGTCGAGCTTCACGTCGGCATCGCTCATCAACAGCGCCTGCGCGTCGGTGTTGATCGCGATGAACTCGACGCCTTTGAGGCCCTGTTCGATCATTCGGTTGACGGCATTGACGCCGCCACCGCCGATGCCGACGACCTTGATCACGGCGAGGTAGTTATGCGGGGGGGTCATCGATCGCCTTCCTCCCAGATTGCCAGTACAAATGCCGAACGGCTTGAAACACTCCCGTTAACTCTCAACCTCAACCAGAGGGTTATAGTTATGTCAAGTTGTTCCGCGTAGCCAGAACGGTAGGACGAGGGCGCGGGGTATCCATGCAGGCGCGCCGACGCGCGTGTCGAGATTTTTGTGGATCTTGCGGTACCGCCGACCGGGCCGCTATTTGACCGTAGGCAAATCCGGGGTGGACACGTCGTAGATGTGGCCGGGCTGGGTGAGCAGCGCGGCCAGCGTGAGCGCCTTCTCTTCGGTGCGGTCGGTGGTGCCCCACACCACTTCCCGGCCGTCGGCCAACTTCAGCGTGATCGCCGCGACCGACGGCGCGGAGATCCGGGCGATCTGAGCGGCGACGTCGGGCGGCAGCGAGGTCATCACCTGCAGCGCGGCCCTGGTGGGCGGATCGTTCGGGCCCGGCGTCGCCGTCTCGAGGTACGGCACCCCGGCCGGCGGGGTCGCGGTCGCGAAATCCACTCCGTCGCGGTCGAAGAGGTGCGGCCCGTCCGGATAGTCCTTGACCACGACGGGCACCCGTTCCACGACGGTGATCCGCAACGTCGACGGATACTGCCGCTGCACGCGCGCGCTGGCCACCCGGCGGATCAGCGCGACGCGTTCGGCCACCGAGTCGGTGTTCACCTGCAGCAGCGGCGTGCCGGGTGCGACGGCGGCCGCGCCGATGACCTCCTCCTGGGGTATGGCGTCGACGCCCACCACCGCGATGTTGCGCGCCGACATCACCGGCGTGAAGTACAGCAGCAGGCCGAGGCCGACCACGATCACGCTGAGCAGCGCCGACCACATCAACACCTTCAGGCCCCGAACCGTGCCCCTGCCAAGCTTTTTCGTCTCGTCGACGGGCTGGCCCATGGCCCGGCGCTTGGCTTCGCGCCGAGCCTGCTCGATCGCCGTGGCGCGGGCCTGGGCCGCGCGGCGTTCTTCGCGCTCCCGGCGCGCCCGGCGGCGCGGGCCCTCGTAGTCCGGTGCGGCGGCGGGCATCACCGGTTCGGCGGCGTCCTCGGTGTTGGTGTCGCCGGGCTCGGTCATCGCAGCGCCGTCCCGGATCTGCCCGGCGCGCTGCGGTTGGCCTTGGCCTGCAGTGCGGCCAGGATCTCGGTGCCCAGCATGGTCACGTCGCCGGCGCCCATGGTGACCACGACGTCGGCGGGTTCGGCGATCTCGGCGACCCGTTCGGCGACGGCGGAGAAGTCCGGGACATATCTGACCGGCACGCTGACGTGTTCGGCAATGCTCGCACCGCTGACCCCGGCGATCGGTTGTTCCCGCGCGGCGTACACGTCGAGCACCACCACCCGATCCGCACCGCTCAGGGCCTCCCCGAACTCACGGGCGAAAGTCTTTGTGCGCGAATACAAGTGGGGCTGGAACACCACGATCGAGCGGCCTCCCCCGGCCTGCTCGGTCACGGTGCGCACCGCGCTGAGCGTCGCGCGGACCTCGGTCGGGTGGTGCGCATAGTCGTCGAAGACGCGGACCCCGTCTGCTGATCCGACCAACTCGAAACGCCTGCGGACGCCTTCGAAGCCGGCCAGACCGTCGAGCACCGCGTCCACCGACGCACCGGCCTGCATCGCGGCCAGCAACGCGCCCAGCGCGTTGAGCGCCATGTGGCGCCCGGGCACCGAGAGCCGCATCACCCGCGGATGCGGTTCGTCGGCCAGTTGGATGTGCGCCACCGCGCCGGTGTCGTGCTGCTCCCAGCTGAGCAGCGTGGCCGCCAGGGGTTGGCCGGGGTCGCTGCCGTAGCGCAACACCTGGATGCCCAACGCCGCGGTGCGCGCCCCGAGCGCGGCCGCGCCGGCATCGTCGGCGCAGACGACCAGCGTGCCACCGGGTTTGAGCCGTTCGACGAAATCGTCGAACACCGATTCGTAGGCCTCGACGCTGCCGAAGAAGTCCAGGTGATCAGCCTCGATGTTGGTCACCACCGCGACGTCGGGGGTGTACTCCAGCAGCGAGCCGTCGCTTTCGTCGGCCTCGGCGACGAACACCCGACCGCTGCCGTTGTGCGCGTTGGTGCCCGCTTCCCCCAGATCGCCTCCGACGGCGAACGACGGGTCGAAACCGCTGTGCTGCAACGCCACGATGAGCATCGACGTGGTGGTGGTCTTGCCGTGGGTGCCGGTGACCATCAACGTGGTGTGACCCGCCATCAGCTTGGCCAGCACCACCGGCCGCAGCACCACGGGGATCCCGCGCCTGCGGGCCTCGACGAGTTCGGGGTTGGTCTTGGGTATCGCGGCGTGCGTGGTGACCACCGCGGTCGGCCCACCGGGCAGCAGGTCCAGCGAGGACTCGTCGTGGCCGATACGGATCGCCGCCCCGCGGGCACGCAGCGCCAGCACACCGCGGGATTCCTTGGCGTCAGAACCCGACACCATGCCGCCGCGGTCGAGCAGGATGCGCGCGATGCCCGACATGCCCGCTCCCCCGATGCCGACCATGTGCACGCGCTGCAGGTCGTCGGGCAGGCTCACCTGACGTCCCTCCGGCCGGCGCGGGCGACGTCGATGGCGATCTGGGCGACCCGCTGTGCGGCGTCGCGGTGCCCGGCCAGCGCGGCGCCCGCAGTCATCGACTGCAACCGACCGGTGTCGGTGAGCAGTCCGGCCACGGTGTTGGCGACGAAAGACGGTGACAGCTCGGCGTCGTCGACGATCAGCCCGCCGCCGGCGGTGACGACGGGCAGCGCGTTGAGCCGTTGTTCGCCGTTACCGATGGGCAACGGCACATACACCGCGGGCAGGCCGACCGCGGTGACCTCGGCGACCGTCATCGCCCCTGAGCGGCAGATCGCCAGGTCGGCGGCGGCATAGGCCAGGTCCATCCGGCTCAGGTAGGGCACGGCGACGTACGGCGGATCACCGTCGGCGGGTTCGCGAAGATCGAGCGTGTTCTTCCGGCCGTGCGCGTGCAGCACCGAAATCCCGGCGGCGGCGAGGTCTTTGGCGGCGCCGGCCACCGCACGGTTGAGCGACTGGGCGCCTTGGGACCCGCCGAACACCAGCAGCACCTTCGCGTCGTCGGCGAAGCCGAAGTATGCCCGCGCCTCGGCCCGCGTCGCCGCGCGGTCCAGTGCGGTGATCGCCGCGCGCACCGGCACCCCCACCACCTCGACGCTCCCGCGCAGCCCCGGGTCGGCCACTGCGGAGAGCACCCGGCGCGCCGAGCGCGCGCCGACCCGGTTGGCCCAGCCCGCGCTGGCGTTGGCCTCGTGCACCACCACCGGAACGCCGCCGCGGGCGAGGCGGCCGCGCGCGGCCAGGTACGCCGGCAGCGCCACGTATCCGCCGAACCCCACGACGACGTCGGCGCGGACGTCGGCGAGCACCGCGCGGGTCTGGCGCACCGCACGACGCACCCGCATCGGCAGCCGGACGAGGTCACCTGACGGTTTGCGCGGCAACGGGACCGGCGTGATCAGCTCCAGGTCGTAGCCGCGTTCGGGGACCAGCCGGGTTTCCAGGCCGCGTTCGGTGCCCAGCGCGGTGATCCGCACCGTGGGATCGAGCGCGGTCAGGGCGTCGGCGACCGCCATAGCCGGTTCGACGTGCCCCGCGGTACCACCGCCCGCGAGCACCACTGACAACCGCCGGTCGTCCCCCTGCCATCGAGGGACCGACACCGAGTCCTTCACCCGTAACGCTGACCTTCCAATGCGCGAGACCGCCGGCCCTTCTCAGGTCGGCCGCCTCCATGATGCCTTGAGGCCCGCACCGGCCGAGCAGCCGCGTGGGCTTTGCGGCGGTTGTCGGCGGCCGGCTTGCGCGCAGTCTTGGCGGACGCGGCCCGCTTTTTCTGGTTGACCTCGCGCGTGCGCAGCCGGTCGCGCAGCGCCTCGGTGCGGGTCGGCACGTACGGCGCGGGCGGGGGCAGCCGCAACAGCCGGTTCACCCGGTCATCGCGCCCAGCGCGCAGCGCCGCCACCGCCTCGGGTTCGTGTCGTGCCGCGTTGGCCATCATGCCGATGATGAACAGCGTTGTGGCCGTTGAGGTTCCACCGGCGGAGATGAGCGGCAGCTGCAGCCCGGTGACCGGAAGCAGACCGACCACGTACCCGACGTTGATGAAGACCTGGCCCATGATCCACAGCGTCGCGGTCGCGGTCACCAGCCGCAGGAAGGGATCGGCCGAGCGCCGGGCGATCCGCATGCCGGTGTAGGCGAACAACCCGAACAGGCACAGCAGCCCGGCGGCGCCGATGAAGCCGAGTTCCTCGCCGATGATCGCGAAGATGAAGTCGTTGTGCGCGTTGGGCAGGTAGTTCCACTTGGCGGAGCCCTGGCCCAGCCCGTCGCCGAAGAATCCGCCGTTGGCCAGCGCGAACCGTGCCTGTTTCGCCTGATAGCCGGCGCCCTGCGAGTCGGCGGTGGGGTTCAGCCAGGACATCACCCGGTCAGAGCGGTAGCCCTCGACCATGGCGAGCACGGCCGCCGACGCCATCACGGCCAGCAGCGAGGACAGGAACACCCGCAGCGGCAGGCCTGCGTACCACAGCAGCGCCAGCAGGATGATGCCCAGCGACACCGTCTGCCCGAGGTCGGGCTGGGCGACGATGAGCGCCAGCGCGATGACGGCGGCGGGCACCAGCGGCACCAGCATCTCGCGCAGCGACGCCTGCTCCATGCGGCGCGCGGCCAGCAGGTGCGCACCCCAGATCGCGAACGCGATCTTCGCCAGCTCCGATGGCTGCATGGAGAAGCCCGCCACCACGAACCAGCCCCGGGAGCCGTTGGCCACCTTGCCGACTCCGGGGATCAGCACCAGGATCAGCAGCACGATCGTGATGGCGAAGCCGCTGAACGCCAGGCTGCGCATCAGCTGCACCGGCAGCCGCAACGCGACGTAGAACCCGGCCAGCCCGACGATGGTCCACAGCAACTGCTTGGCGAACACCACCCACGGCGAGCCGTCCTGATCGTAGGAGTAGACGCCCGAGGCCGAGAGCACCATCGTCAAGCCGAGCGTGGTGAGCAGCGCGGCCACGGCGATGATGAGGTGAAACGACGTCATGGGCCGGCCCAGCCAGCTGCCGAACCGGGTGCGCGGCACCCGCAGGTCCGATTGCTGCGCGGCAGCGTCTGGTGAAGCGCCCGTCCTGCGATGACGCAACCGGGTCAGGATGTTGCTCATCGGCGCTACCGGGACAGGGCGCGCACGGCCGCGGCGAACGCGTCGCCGCGGTGCCCGTAGCTGCTGAACTGGTCGAAGGATGCCCCGGCGGGCGCCAATAACACGGTGTCGCCGGGTTCGGCCAGGTCACGCGCGGCGGCTACGACGGCGGTCATCACCGCCTGCCCCGTCTCATCTGTCCCATTTGCCCCAAGCACCCCAAAATCCTCCCCCGTCACAGGCGTAACGACGGGGACATTCGGTGCGTGTCGCGATAACGCATTGGCAATCAGGTCACGGTCGCGTCCGATCAGCACGGCGGCGACCAGCCGATCGGCCACCGAAGCCACGAGGCCGTCGACCGAGGCGCCCTTGAGCAGCCCGCCGGCGATCCACACCACCCGCGGATGCGCGGCGATCGAGGCCTGCGCCGCGTGCGGGTTGGTGGCTTTGGAGTCGTCGACGTAGGTGACGCCGTCGACCGTGGCCACGACCTCGGCGCGATGCCTGCCGACGTGAAATCCGCGCAGCGCGGTGGCGACGGCGTCGGCGGGCACGTCGACCGCGCGTGCCAGCGCGGCGGCGCCGAGCGCGTCGAGCACGCCGATCGGGCCGGCGAGTGGGAGCGTGGCTACCTCGGCCAGCCGCACCTGGTCGCCGAACGCGTTGTCGATCAGCATCCCGTCGCGCACGCCGAGCTCATTCGGGCCCGGCTCCCCGAGCCGGAAACCGGTGCGCACCGACGCCGCGGCCGTCTCGAGCAGGCCCGAGGCCACCGGGTCGTCGAGCCCGACCACGGCGACCCGGCCGTCGAGCACCCGGGCCTTGTCGCGCGCGTAGGCCTGCAGCGACCCGTGCCAGTCCAGGTGGTCTTCGGCGACGTTGAGCACCACCCCGGCGTCCGGTCGCACCGATGGGGCCCAGTGCAGCTGGAAGCTGGACAGCTCGACGGCCAAGATGTCCGACGGTTCGGCGAGCACGTCGAGCACCGGGTTGCCGATGTTGCCGCACAGCACCGCTCGCCGGCCCGCGGCGACCAGCATCGCGTACAGCATCGAGGTGGTGGTGGTCTTGCCGTTGGTGCCGGTCACCACCAGCCAGCGACGCGGCGGCCCGAACCGGCCCGCGCGGTCCAGCCGCCACGCCAGCTCGACGTCGCCCCAGATCGGCACGCCCGCGCGGGCCGCGGCGGCCAGCACCGGGGTGGCCGGGGAGAAGCCCGGGCTGGTGACCACCAGCGCGTAGTCGCCGATGTTGGCCTCGGCCTGCGCGGTCGTCACGACGGCGGCGGGGGTGATCAGCCGCTGCAGCGCCAACGGGTCGTCGTCGCAGATCGTCAACCGCACGCCGGTGGGTTCGAGCACGGCGCTGACCGAGCGCCCGGTGAGGCCGGCGCCGGTCACCAACACCCGGGCGCCGCGCACCAGCGGAGCGAGGTCGGTCACGTCAGGCCCCGACGGTGGTGAGCCATTCGCTGTAGAACAGCGCCACCCCCAGCCCGCAGGCGATCGCCGTCAACAGCCAGAACCGGATGATGACGGTCGTCTCCGCCCAGCCCACCAGCTCGAAGTGGTGGTGGAACGGCGCCATGCGGAACACCCGGCGCCCGGTGGTGCGGAACGCCATGACCTGCACGACCACCGATACCACCTCGGCGACGAACAGCGCGCCGAGCACCACCGCGAGCATCTCGGTGCGGCTGGCGACCGAAAGCCCGGCGATGATGCCGCCGAGTGCGAGCGAACCGGTGTCGCCCATGAAGATCTTGGCCGGCGCGGCGTTCCACCACAGGAAGCCGATGCACGCGCCCGCGGTGGCCGCGGCGATGATCGCCAGGTCCAGCGGATCGCGCACGTTGTAGCAGCCGAGCCCGGGGGTGATCGCGCAGGCGTTGCGGAACTGCCAGAACGTGATCAGCACGTAGGCCGCACACACCATCGCCATCGCGCCGGCCGCCAGCCCGTCCAGCCCGTCGGTCAGGTTCACCGCGTTCGACCAGGCGCTGACGATGAGCACGCAGAACAGCACGAAGATGGCGGGCGGCAGCGTGACGGTGGCGATCTCGCGGACGTAGGACAGTTCGGCGCTACCGGGTGTCAGCCCGTCGGCGTTGCGGAACTGCAGGGCCAGCACCCCGAAGATGACCGCGGCGGTCAGGATGCCGACGGATTTGGCAGTCTTGTTCAAGCCGAGGTTGCGCGACCGCCTGATCTTGATCAGGTCGTCGATGAAGCCGACCAGGCCGAGCGCGGTGGCCAGGCTGAGCACCAGCAGGCCCGAGGCCGACGGGCCTTTACCGTCGATGACGACGCCGACCAGGTGGGTGCCCAGATAACTGGCCCAGATACCCGCGACGATCGCCACGCCGCCCATCGACGGGGTGCCCCGCTTCTTGTGGTGGCTCGGCGGCCCGTCCTCGCGGATCTCGTGGCCGAACCCCTGCCGGGTGAACAGCCGGATCAGCACCGGGGTCAGCAGGATCGACACCGTCAGCGCGATGCCGACGGCGATGAGGATCTGCCTCATCCGTCGTCCCCGTCGGTGGACTCGGCGGCCCCAAGATCGAGCAAAGCGTCGGCCAATGAGCCCAGCCCCGCCGCGTTGGACGCCTTGACCAGCACCACGTCGCCGGGCCGCAGTTCGGCCCGCAGCAACGCCAGCGCGGCGTCGGCGTCGGCGACCATGGTGGCCTCAGAGCCCCACGATCCCTCCATCACCGCACCGTGGTGCATGGCGCTCATAGCCCTCCCGGTTCCTACGACGACGAGTCGTGACACATCTAATCGCACGGCAAGCCGACCGATGTCGTCATGCTCGGATATCGCGTCGTCGCCGAGTTCGGCCATCTCGCCGAGCACCGCCCAGCTGCGGCGTCCCCCACCGTCGCGCGCCATCCAGGCCAGCGCCTTCAACCCGGCCCGCATCGAGTCGGGGTTGGCGTTGTAGGCGTCGTTGACGATCGTCACGCCGTCGTCTCGGGTCGCGACCGCCATGCGGTGCTGCGATACCGGGCCCGCCGCGGCCAGCGCACCTGCCACCTGTTCGATGGTGGCGCCGCATTCCAGCGCGACGGCCGCCGCGCACAGCGCGTTGGATACCTGGTGATCGCCGTGCACCGCCAGCGCGACGTCGACCTGACGACCGGCGGCGTGCAGCCGAAAGCGTGGCCGCGCCAACGCATCCAGCGTGACGGCATCGGCCCACACGTCGACGTCCGCCGCGCCCGGCTCCCTGCTGACCCGGACCACCCGGGCGCGGGTCAGCTCGGCCATCGCGGCCACCGTGGCGTCGTCGACGTTGAGGATCACCGCACCACCGGGCGGAACGGCTTGGGGTAGTTCGGCTTTCGTCGCCGCGATGGCCTCCCGTGAGCCGAACTCCCCGAGGTGCGCGGTGCCCACGTTGAGCACGACCGCGATCGACGGGACCGCGATGGCGGCCAGCGCCGCGATGTTGCCCCGGTGTCGCGCCGACATTTCCAGCACCAGGAAGTCGGTGGACTCCGTGGCGCGCAGCACCGTCCAGGGATGGCCGAGTTCGTTGTTGAACGAGCCCGGCGGCGCGACGACCTCACCCAGCGGTGCCAGCACCGCGGCCACCAGGTCCTTGGTCGAGGTCTTGCCCGAAGATCCGGTGATGCCAATGACTTTCAGCCCACCGCCGACGAGTTCGCCGGCCACTGCGGCGGCCAGTTTCGCCAGCGCCGCCAGCACCGCGGCCCCCGAGCCGTCGGCGTCGTGCTCGAAGACCAGCCCGCCCCGGTCGGCCGCGGCCGGGGTGGGCGTCACGACGATGGCGGGCACCCCGACCGGCCGCGCGGCCAGCACCGCGACCGCACCCGCGGCGACGGCGGCCGCGGCGTGGTCGTGTCCGTCGGCGCGCGCGCCGGGAAGCGCGAGGAACAGCCCGCCGGGGGTGATGGCGCGCGAGTCGAACTCGACGGTCCCGGTGACCTTGGTGGCCGCGGCTTCCTGCGCGCTGATGTCGGCGAGCCGGCCCCCGACGATGTCGGCGATCCGGGCCAGCGACAGGGCGATCATGTGCGGTGCTCCAATGCTTGCAACGCCGCGGCCAGCACGTCGCGGTCGTCGAACGGGCGGGTCTGGCCGTGGCTGGTCTGCCCGGCTTCGTGGCCCTTGCCCGCCACCAGCACGACGTCGCCGGGCCGCGCCCATGCCACCGCGTGCTCGATTGCCTTGCGGCGGTCGCCGATCTCGACGACGTCGGCGCGGCCACCCGCGGCGCCGGTGAGGATCGCCGCGCGGATGTCCTCGGGGTCTTCGTCGCGCGGGTTGTCGTCGGTGACCACGACGAGTTCGGCGAGCTCGGCGGCCACTTGGCCCATCGGCGCGCGTTTGCCCGCGTCCCGGTTGCCGCCCGCACCGAACACCACCGCGAGCCGGCCGGTGCATTGTTCGCGCAGCGTTTCCAGCACGGCCTGCAGCGCACCGGGTTTGTGTGCGTAGTCGACCAGCGCGAGGAAGCCCTGACCGCGGTCGACGGACTCGAGCCTGCCGGGCACCGTCGCCGTGCGCAGCCCGGGTGCCGCCTGCTCGGGTGATGCCCCGACCGCGTCGAGCAGCGCCACCGCCAGCAGGCTGTTGGCCACGTTGTAGCGACCGGGCAGCCCGATGCGCAGCCGGTGGTGCACACCTTCGGGGTCGACGGCGATGAACTCCTGGGCGGCCGCCGCCGAGCCCGCGTCGACCGTGCGGATGTCCTCGACGCGCCAGTCAGCGTCGGGGGCCGTCGTGCTCACCGACACCGGGTGGCGCGCCAGGGCCGCCATCGCGCGACCCGCATCGTCGTCCACGCACACCACCGAAACGTCTGCGCAGGTGGGTGATTCGGGGTCGAACAGGCGCGCCTTGGCGTCGAAGTAGTCCTGCATCGTCGGGTGGAAGTCCAGGTGGTCGCGCGACAGGTTCGTGAACCCGCCGACCGCGAAGTGCACCCCGTCGACGCGACCCAACGACAACGCGTGGCTGGACACCTCCATCACCACCGTGTCGACGCCGGCTTCGAGCATCACCGCCAACAGCGCCTGCAGGTCGGGGGCCTCGGGGGTGGTCAGCACGCTGGGCTGATCGCGTCCGCCGATACGCACGCCCACGGTGCCGATCAAACCCGCGACCCGGTCGGCCGCGCGCAGCCCGGCCTCCACCAGATAGGTGGTGGTGGTCTTGCCCGACGTCCCCGTCACGCCGATGACCCGCAGCTTCTCCGAAGGGCGCCCGTACACGGTGGCAGCCACCTCGCCGAGCACCGCGCGCGGCGCCGGATGCACCAGGACGGGCACCGCGACGTCGCCGCCGATGTGGTCCAGCCCCTCGGGGTCGGTGAGCACCGCGGCCGCACCACGACCCAGCGCCTCGGCGACGTGGCGGGCGCCGTGTGATGCGGCCCCGGGCAGCGCGGCGAACAGGTCACCGGCCTCGACGTCCTTGCTGCGCAGCGTCACGCCGGTGACCTGGATGTCGGGCGACCCGGCCGGCACCGCCGCCAGCTGCTTGGCGAGCTGCCCGAGCGCGGCGCCGGCGGGATGGCTGGGACGCAGGTTCATGGCGGATGACACAGTACCGGCCTGGCCGGGGCCTCCGGCCGTAAGCAGGGGCTCAGTCGGCTACCAGCACCAGCGGGGCGCCCAGGTCCGCGGAGAGCGGGACGTTCTGGCTCTGCAGCAGCCAGGACATGATGTTGTGGAACAGCGGGGCCATCGAGCTGCCGGGTTCGCCGTCGGCCGCGCGGTGCGGGGCGTCGGCCATGATCCCCACGACGTAGCGCGGATCCTCCGTGGGCGCCATGCCCGCAAAGGTGATCCAGTAGACGTCGCTGTAGTAGCAGCCGCAGGCCGGGTTGATCTGCTGTGCGGTGCCGGTCTTGCCCGACACCTGGTAGCCCTCGACGGCAGCCTGCGGTCCGGTGCCCTGCTGCACGCCGCGCGGATCGCGTTGCACCGGCGCGCGCAGCATGTGGCGCACGGTCTTCGCGGTCTGCGGCGACACCACCCGCACCCCCTCGGGACGCGGCTCCTCGGTGCGGGTGCCGTCGGGTGCGATCGTGGTCTTGACGATGCGCGGCGGAATCCGCATTCCGTCGTTGGCGATGGCCTGATACATCGCGGTCATCTGCAGCAATGTCATCGAAAGGCCTTGTCCGATCGGCAGGTTGGAGAACGTGCTGCCCGACCACTGGTCGATCGGCGGGACGATGCCGCCGCTTTCACCCGGTAGGCCCACCCCGGTGCGCTGCCCGAGGCCGAACCGGCGCACCATGTCCGCGAACCGCTCGGGCCCGAGCCGCTGCGCCAGCATCAGCGTGCCGACGTTTGACGACTTCCCGAACACACCGGTGGTGGTGTAGGGCATGACGCCGTGCTCCCAGGCGTCACCGACGGTGACCCCGCCCATATGGATCGACCCCGGCACCTGCAGCACCTCGTCGGGCTGGGATAGGCCGTACTCGATGACGCCCGCGGCGGTGACGATCTTGTTGACCGAACCCGGCTCGAACGGTGCGGACACCGACGGGTTGCCCAGTTCCCGGTTGTCCTGCCTGCCGATGTCCTGGGACGGGTCGAACGTGTTGTCGTTGGCCATCGCGAGCACCTCACCGGTTTTCGCGTCCAGCACCACGGTCGACACATGCTTGGCGCCCGACAGGTTCTTGGCCTGCTGCACCTGCTGCTGCACGTAGAACTGGATGTCGTCGTCGAGGGTCAACATCACGGTGGAGCCGTCCACCGCGTCGTGGCGGTTGCGGTAGCTGCCGGGGATCACCACCCCGTCCGAGCCGCGGTCATAGGTCACCGACCCGTCGGTGCCTGCCAGCGCCGCGTCCAGCGAATCCTCGAGGCCCAGCAGGCCGTGCCCGTCCCAGTCGATGCCGCCGACGATGTTGGCCGCCAGCGAGCCGCCGGGGTACTGGCGCAGATCCTGGCGCTCCGCCCCGACTTCGGGGAACTTGTCCCTGATGGCCGCGGCGATGGCCGGGTCGACCGCGCGCGCCAGGTAGACGAACGTCTCGTCGCTCCTGAGCTTCTTGAGCAGCGTCTTCGCGTCGGGTTTGTTGTCCAGCCGCGAGGCGACCTCTGCGGCGATCTCGCGCAACCGCTTGTCCGGGTCAGGCGCATCGGGTGCCTTGGCCCTGGCCTCTTCCAACTGCTTGCGGACCTTGACCGGCTGAAACGTCAGCGCCCGTGCCTCGATCGTGAACGCCAGCTTGTCGTTGTCGCGGTCGATGATCGCCCCGCGCACGGCCTTGTCGACGTCGGTGACCTTGAGCTGGCTTGCGGCCTCGGCACGTAGGCCCGCCGCGCGGGGCACCTGCAGGTTGAACAACTGGGCGGCGGCCACCACCAGCACCAGGAAGATCACGGCGTTGCCGGTGCGGTGCCGGAACACGAACGACGCGCTGCGCAGCCCGGTGTCGACGCTGGAGGTGCGGGTGCGTCGCGCCTTGGCCGAGCGCTCCTGGGTGGCGGCGGCTGCACGCTTGGCCGGGCGGGGCTTGGGCTTTGCCGTCCGCCGGGTCTGGCGGTCGCCGCGGCTCATGCCGCAGGGCCGACCGCAGGAGCGACCGCAGGCAGCGGCGGTTGAGCAGGGGGCATCGGTCCGGGCGGCCCCTGCGCGGGCACGTGCAGCGTCTGCCCGTCCACCGGCGCCGGGGGCACCAGCGGCGAAACCGCCTGCGGCACCTCGACGCCCGGCGGGACCGCCATCGGTGCTGCGGGAGCGCCGGGCACCTGCGCCGTCGGGGAGGGCAGCCGTACCGCGCGCTCACGCGGTTCGACCACGCGCGGGGCGGGCGGTGGCGGCGGCGCGGCCTCCGGCAGCGGGGTGTTCAGCGGTGGCGGCGGAACGCCCTCTGCGGGTTTGGGTGTGCCGACCACGATCCAGTTGCCTGCCGGATCCTGGACCAGGTGCGCGGTGTCGCGCGAGGGGATCATGCCCAGATTGCGGGCCGCCTCGGCCAACGCGGGCGCGGCCTGTGCCTCGAGCACGTCGCGCTCGAGGGCTTCCTTCTGCTGCAGCAGCGCCTGGTTGGTCTGGCGGGCGCTGCCCAGTTGGTAGGACCGTTCGGCGGAGTCGGTGGACAGCCACAGCGTGACGCCGAGACCGAAGCCCAGCGACCCGATGACCAGCACCACGAACGGCACCCTGGCGACCAGCGTGCGGGGGTTGAGGTCGATCGACGCGAGCTTGACGATGAGCCGCTCGCGAAGCGGTGGGCGGACGACCTTGGGCGCCTTGGCTTTACGCGCCTTGGCCCGAGCCTTGGCCTGGCTGGTGTTCTTCGGCCGCGCGGGCCGTTCGGCGGGACGCCGGATGGGGCCGGTCTGCGGGGCCGACCGCATCGGACGCTGTTCGCGGGTGGGTTTACGCCGCGGCGGTGCGTCGGCCGCCCGGCGCGCCCCGGTGCGTGCGGTGCGTCGACGCTCGTCGCTGCCGCGCACCGGCGCTTTGCGCTTCGTCTGCTTGGGTTTCACGCGAATCACCCCACCTTCTCCAGTGCCCGTAGCCGCACGGGCGCGCTACGCGGGTTGTGCTCGACCTCCGCCGGTGTTGCGCGTTCGGCGCCGCGGGTCACGGCGACGAACTGCGGTTCGTGTCCGGGCAACTCGACGGGCAGACCTGGAGGTGTGCGGGAGGCGGTCGCGGCGGCGAACGTGTTCTTGACGATGCGGTCCTCGAGGGACTGGTAGGCCATCACCACGATCCGCCCGCCCGGCGCCAACGCGGTCAGCGCTGCGGGCAGCGCCGCACGTAGCGAGTCCAGTTCGCCGTTCACGACGATGCGCAGCGCCTGGAAGGTGCGCTTGGCGGGATGGCCGCCGGTGCGCCGGGCCGGCGCGGGGATCGCCTGGTACAGCAGTTCGACCAGATCACCGGTGGTGGCGAACGGTTGGCGGGCGCGACGGCGGACGATCTGCGCGGCGATGCGGCTGGCGAAGCGCTCCTCGCCGAATTCGCGCAGCGCGCGCGTCAGCGCCTTCTCGTCGTAGGTGTTGACGACCTCAGCGGCGGTCAGCGCCGCGTCCGGGTCCATCCGCATGTCCAGCGGTGCGTCGGTGGAATAGGAGAATCCGCGCTCGGTGCGGTCGAGTTGCATCGAAGACACCCCGAGGTCGAACAGGATGCCGTCGACTTTGTTAGCCCAGTAACCGGTTTGGGTGAGCACGCCTTCGAGGCCGTCGTAGCGGGTGCGGACCAGCACCACCCGGTCACCAAACGGTGCCAGTCGTTCCCCGGCGATCCACAGCGCGTCGGGGTCGCGATCCAGCCCGATCAGTCGCAGGCCGGGAAATTCGGTCAGGAACCGCTCCGCATGCCCGCCTGCGCCCAGCGTCGCGTCGACCAGTACGGCGCCGCTGCCGTCGGGGCTCTGCCGAGTCAGCGCCGGCTTGAGCAGTTCCACGCAGCGGTCGAGCAGGACCGGCACGTGTCCGTGAGGTTCCCGGGCCATCGCCATACCTCTCGCATATGCCCCCGAGCCGATGGTTTCTTCGAGCAGAGTGCCCGCTGCACCGGGGTCCCTGTCCGAGAGCACGGACCTGGCGTTGGGGAAGTACGCCAGGGCCGGTTCGGGCAGAGGCCGCGATGCACGGGCTGGATGCCTGTGCCGGTTGGCCATCGAGTCAGATGATGTCGTGCAGAGCTTCATCGGTGGCCGCGGAGAAGTTCTCTTCGTGGGTCTGCTGGTACTCCTGCCATGCCGCTGAATCCCAGATCTCCAGGTAGTCGACCGATCCGATCACCACGCAGTCCTTCGACAGGTTCGCGTAACGACGGTGATCGGCGGACAACGTGATGCGGCCTTGACCGTCGGGGTGTTGTTCGTCGGTGGCAGCGGCGAGGTTTCGCAGGAACGCCCGTGCCTCCGGGTTGCTCCGTGACGCCTGCGATGCGCGTCGTGCCAGCTTCTCGAACTCGGCGCGCGGGTACACGGCCAGGCTGTGATCTTGGCTTTTGGTGACCATCAACCCTCCTGCCAGCGCGTCGCGGAACTTGGCGGGCAGCGTGAGCCGCCCCTTGTCGTCGAGCTTCGGCGTGTAGGTGCCGAGAAACATCTCGCCAACCTCCCTGCCACCCGGAGCCCCGGTCGCTCCGTTGTCCGCCACTTTACCCCACAATCCCCCACTTTGCTCCCAATGCAACGCGCCAATGTCGCGGCGTCCCCACCGTGCGCCACCCACCGCCCCCGGCGCACACCCGGCGGGGGTCAAAAGACCAGCTCACAGCGGTGGGGTGAAGTGGGGAGCTGGTCGTGAATCAGCCTGCTGAGCGCAAGATTGCGTCCAGCGCTGTCACCCCGGCCGATCCACGACGCTGAACGCCAAATTCGGCAGCGCCGCAGTGGTGGGGCGCGGTGGGGGAAGCGTCACAGGCACGAAAAAAGGGGCAGCCCCGTGCGGGCCGCCCCTTGTTCGGTGTCGGCTACTCGTCGAAACGGCGGCGGAAGCGGTCTTCCATCCGGCTGGTGAACGAGCCGGAGCCCTTGACCCGCTTTTGGCGCGACGCCCCCGCCTCGGGGGCACGGTCTCGGCCACCGGCGACTCGCGGGCCGGTGATGGCGAACACCACGCCGCCGAACATCACGATGAAGCCCAGCACGGAGAGAATCGGAAAACCGCTGATCTGGGTGGCTGGAAACGCCACGCCGGAGACCAGCAGCGCCAACCCGACCACGAAAAGCGCGGCCCCCTGCAATCGGCGGCGCGCCGAGGGAGCCCGCAGAGTTCCACCACGAACGCTGGACGCGAACTTGGGGTCCTCGGCATAGAGCGCGCTCTCGATCTGGTCGAGCATGCGCTGCTCATGATCGGAGAGTGGCATTCGTCCCTCCCTCGAAACCCGGGGCCGACCCGGCCAACTCAAAATTCAAAAACGAGCGCACCCGCATGAACGGGCACCTAACAGTCATGATACGAGGTCAATCTGAGCCGTACCACCTACTTGGATCCCCGATTGTATGACGGACACCACCGCTGGTAGGCAGCAGCATGTTCACCGAATAATGGAATGGACGACACCACCCCATCCCGCGGAGAGGCGATAACAGTTGGCGACATTTCTCATCGATCTGTCGCCGAGCGATATGCAACGCCGGCTCGGCGACGCGCTCGCCGTATACGTCGACGCCATGCGGTATCCGCGCGGCACCGAGGATCAACGCGCTTCGATGTGGCTGGAGCACACCCGCAGGCAGGGCTGGAAAGCCGTCGCCGCGGTGGAAGGCCCTGCCCACGACGGGCCCGGCGCCGACGCAGGTGCCGACGCGCTGGTCTCGGCGCCGATGCTGGGCGTCGCCTACGGCTACTGCGGCGCCCCCGACCAGTGGTGGCAGCAACAGGTCGTGGCAGGTCTGCACCGGGTGGGCGCGGATCGCTCGCGGATCTCCGAGCTGATGGGCAGCTACTTCGAGCTCACCGAACTGCACATCCACCCGCGCGCTCAGGGCCGCGGGCTCGGTGAGGCGTTGGCGCGCAGGCTGCTCGCCGGCCGCGACGAGTCCCATGTGCTGTTGTCCACCCCGGAGATCAACGGCGAGGCCAACCGCGCCTGGCGGCTGTATCGCCGGCTGGGCTTCAGCGACGTCATCCGCGGCTACCACTTCGCGGGCGATCCGCGGGCGTTCGCGATCCTCGGGCGCTCGCTGCCGCTTTGATGCGGTTGCGACGTGGCGAGGCGCTCCGGTCTGGCACGATGACCACGTGCCGGCCCTCCTGACACGCCGCAGCAGAACCCGGCTGCTCGCCATCGTCATGTTGTCGCTCGTGGTGCTGCCGACGGCCGTGGGCTGTGTCCGGGTCCGCGCGTCGCTCACCGTCTCCCCCGACGACCGGGTGTCCGGGCAGATCGTCGCGGCGGCCAAGGCCCGCAACGCCGACGACAAGGGCCCCCAACTGCTCAACAACCTGCCGTTCGCCAACAAGGTGGCGGTCTCCGAGTACGACCGCGACGACTACGTCGGATCGCGGGCGGTGTTCTCCGACCTGACCTTCGCCGAACTCCCGCAGCTGGCCAACATGAACCGCGACGCGGCAGGCGTCGACATCTCGCTGCGCCGGGCAGGCGACCTGGTGATCCTCGAGGGCCGCGCCGACCTCACCTCGCTCAGCGACCCCGATGCCGACGTGTCGTTGTCCGTGTCGTTTCCCGGCGAGGTGACCTCCACCAACGGTGAGCAGGTCTCCACCGACATCGTCGAGTGGAAACTGCGCCCGGGCGTGGTCAGCACGATGAACGCCCAGGCGCGCTACACCGATCCCAGCGCGCGGTCGTTCACGGGCGCGGCGATCTGGCTGGCGTTGGGCTCGCTGGTGGTGGCCGGCATCATCGGCGCGCTGGCGTATGCGAACCGCGACCAGTCCCCCCGCGTCGGCGAACCCCCGCAGTAGCCACCGCGCGACGCGCCTGAGTTGCTTATTGCTCAGCTGCAGGCTCTACTCTGAATGCATCTCGGGCCGGTCGAACGCACAGCGAAAGGGGCACCCTCTGAGCGTGCACACAGCGGCACCGTCCGCGGTCGAGTTGGCCGGCGCGGTCACCGAACAGCTACGCGAGGTGCTGGCCGAACGCGCCGCCGACGGTGCGTACATGGGCGCTGCCTACGCTGAACTGACCGCCGCGCTGGAGGAATTCGTGCTGCGCGGCGGCAAGCGGCTGCGGCCGGCGTTCGCCTACTGGGGGTGGCGCGCGGTCGCCGATCACCGCGACGACCCCCTTGACCCCGCGGTGCTGCGGCTGTTCTCCGCGCTCGAACTGCTGCATGCCTGCGCGCTGGTGCACGACGACGTCATCGACGCCTCGGCGACCCGACGCGGACTGCCCACGGTGCACCGGATGTTCACCGACCGGCACCGCGAGAAGGGCTGGCACGGCCCGGCAGAACAGTTCGGGATGTCGGCGGCCATCCTGCTCGGCGACTTGGCGCTGGTGTGGGCCGACGACATCGTCGCGACCGCGGATCTGCCCGCTGAGGCGCAAGGCCGGGTGCGCGAGGTGTGGGCCGCGATCCGCTCCGAGGTGCTCGTCGGCCAGTACCTCGACATCGTCGCCGAGGCCAGCGGCGCCGACACCGTGGAGTCGGCGATGACGGTCAACATCTACAAGACCGCCTCCTACACGATCTCGCGTCCGCTGCAGCTGGGCGTCGCCGCGGCCGCCGACCGGCCCGACGTGCTTGCCGCCTTCCACGAGATGGGCAGCAATCTCGGCGTCGCGTTCCAGCTGCGCGACGACGTCCTCGGCGTTTTCGGCGATCCCGCCGTCACCGGGAAACCGTCAGGTGACGATCTGCGGTCGGGCAAGCGCACGGTGCTGTTGGCCGAGGCGATCGAGCTGGCCGAGAAGAACGATCTCCCGGCGGCCGAACGGTTGCGGGCCGCCATCGGCACCGAACTGTCCGACGCGGCGGTCAAGGAGCTGTGCCAGATGATCGAGTCGGTCGGCGCGCTGGCCGCCGTCGAGCAGCGCATCGACGAGCTCACCCAACGGGCGCTGGAAATCCTCGACGCAGCACCGATCGACGAGCAGGCCAAGGCCGGGCTGTCCGAGCTCACCAGATTGGCCGCGAACCGGTCAGCCTAGAAGTATGACGACCCCGACGCCGACACACCCGCCCAGAGCCGGGCTCTCCCACCACATTTCACGGCTGACGACGTTCGCGATGTCATCACAGGCCCAGCCGGCCCTGCTGGGTTTCCTGGGTGCGGTGCTGATCACGGCGGGCGGGCTGGGCGCGGGCAGCACCCGACTGCACGATCCGCTGCTGGAGTCGCTGCATCTGTCTTGGCTGCGCTTTGGCCACGGGCTGGTGCTGTCGTCGGTGCTGATGTGGGGTGGGGTGGCCGTGATGCTGGCGGCGTGGCTGTGGCTGGGCCGCCGGGTGATCGCGCGCACCACAACCGAATACACGATGGTCGCCACGACCGGGTTCTGGCTGGCGCCGCTGTTGTTGAGCGTTCCGCTGTTCAGCAGGGACACCTACTCGTACCTGGCGCAGGGCGCGCTGCTGCGCGACGGCTTCGACCCCTACGCCGTCGGCCCCGTCGACAACCCGAATTCGTTGCTGGACAACGTGAGCCCGATCTGGACGACGACGACGGCGCCGTACGGGCCGGGGTTCATCCTGATCGCCAAGTTCGTCACCCGGGTCGTCGGCGAAGACATCGTCGCGGGCACGATGCTGTTGCGGCTGTGCATGTTGCCCGGCCTGGCGCTGTTGATCTGGGCCGCCCCGCGGGTCGCCCGCCATGTCGGTGCCGACGGGGCCACCGCGCTGTGGATCTGCGTGCTCAACCCGCTGGTGATCATCCATCTCATGGGCGGTGTGCACAACGAGATGCTGATGGTCGGGCTGATGATGGCCGGTATCGCGCTGGGGTTGAACGGCCGCCACGGCTGGGGTGTTGGCCTGATCGCCGCCGCGGTCGCGGTGAAAGCCACGGCGGGACTGGCTCTTCCGTTCATGGTGTGGGTTTGGGCCCGCGACCTTCGGAACCGACGCGGCTACGGCGCGGTCAAGGCCTTCGTGGTGGCCACCACGGCGTCTGCGGTGATCTTCGCCGCGGTGTTCGCGGTGTTGTCGCTGATCGCCGGCGTCGGTCTGGGCTGGCTGACCGCGCTGGCCGGTTCGGTGAAGATCATCAACTGGCTGACCATCCCGACCGCTGCGGCCAACCTGATCAACGTGATCGGCAGCCTGTTCATCCCGGTGAACTTCTATGCCGTGCTCGACATCACCAGGATCATCGGCATTGCGGTCATCGCGATCTCACTTCCGTTGTTGTGGTGGCGTTTTCGCCACACCGACCGCGAAGCGCTGATGGGCATCGCCTGGGTGATGGTCGTGGTGGTGTTGTTCGTGCCCGCGGCGTTGCCCTGGTATTATACCTGGCCGCTGGCGGTGGTCGCGGCGCTGGCGCAGTCCCGTCAGGCGATCGCGCTGATCGCCGGGCTGTCGACGTGGATCACCGTGGTGTGGAAACCCGACGGGGCGCACGGGATGTACTCGTGGTTTCACGTCCTGCTGGCCACGGCGTGCGCGGCGACGGCGTGGTACGCGCTGTACCGCACGCCCGATTCGCCGCGACCGGTCAGTAGGCCATCGCCTGGGCCCGACGAACCACCTCACGGGCCTGGTGAGAATGAAGTGCGTCAACCGGCCGGGCGTTGACCTGGTTGTCGGTGCTGTGGTCGCGGCGGATCGTCAGGGACGGGTCGGGGGTGAACAACCACCGCATGATCTCGGTCTCGTGGTATCCCCCGTCGTGCAGGACCACGAGCAGACCGGTCAGGCTCTTGACGACGTGCCCGGTGTCGTCGAAGAAGATCTTGGGCACGACCACCTGGCCGTCACGCCGCACGGCGATCAGGTGGCCCTCCTTGAGGTGCTGATGCACTTTGGACACCGGTACGCCGAGCAAGTCGGCGACGGCGGGCAGGTCGTATACGGCCTCTTCGGGATCGAGAACATCGTCGGCGGCCGGAATGGTGCTCACCGCATCGAGTCTAGGTCCGCCGCGCCGTCTCGTTAACATGTCTTCGGTGGAAGCCAACCAGCAAGTGGATCCCCTGGCAGGGATCGTGCTGGACGGTCGGTACCGGGTGGACACGGTCATCGCCACCGGTGGCATGTCCGCGGTGTACCGCGGCCTGGACCTGCGGCTGGACCGGCCCGTGGCGGTGAAGATCATGGATTCGCGCTACGCCGGCGACACCCAGTTCCTCACCCGCTTCCAGCGCGAGGCGCGCGCGGTGGCCCGGCTGAACGATCCGGGTCTGGTGGCCGTATACGACCAGGGTCTCGACGGTCAGCGGCCGTTCTTGGTCATGGAGCTCGTCGAGGGTGGCACATTGCGCGAACTGCTGCGTGAACGCGGCCCGATGCCGCCGCACGCCGCCGCGGCGGTGCTGGCACCGGTGCTCGGCGGCTTGGCCGTCGCGCACCGCGCCGGGCTGGTCCACCGCGACATCAAACCGGAGAACGTGCTGATCTCCGACGACGGCGATGTCAAGATCGCCGATTTCGGGCTGGTGCGTGCGGTTGCCGAGGCCAAGATCACCTCCACCAGCGTGATATTGGGTACGGCGGCCTACCTGTCACCCGAGCAGGTCAGCACCGGTGACGCCGGGCCGCGCAGCGACGTGTACGCGGTCGGCGTGCTGCTCTACGAACTGCTCACCGGCGCGACCCCGTTCACCGGTGACAGCCCCCTGGCGGTGGCGTATCAGCGGATGGACCACGACGTTCCCGCCCCGAGCACGGTGATCGCCGGTGTCCCAGCACAATTCGATGAGCTGGTGTTGCACGCCACCGCCCGCGATCCCGCCGGACGTTACGCGGATGCCCAGGACATGGCCGACGAGCTGGAGGCCGTCGTCGACGAACTCGGGCTGCCTCCGTTCCTGGTTCCCGCACCGCGCAATTCGGCGCAGCATGCGTCGGCGGCGCTGCACCACAGCAGGCTCGCCCCGCCGCAGCACACCCGCGAGTTCACCCGCGACGACCTGATGCCGGCAGAGAACGAATATCAGCCCGTCACAGGGCAATTCGCCGGTATCGGCCTCGACGAGTTCTACTGGGCCCAGCAACGCGCCAAGCGGGCGGGCTGGTTCTGGTTTCTCACGGTGCTGACGTTGACCGGCCTGATCGCCGTTGGCGCATGGACGCTGGGCAGCAATATCGCGGTACTTCTGTGAACCAGAGTTCTAGTCGCGCAGCATCTCGGCGACCAGGAACGCCAACTCCAGGCTCTGCTGGGTGTTGAGCCGCGGGTCGCACGCGGTCTCGTAGCGGCCCGCCAGGTCGGTGTCGGAGATGTCCTGTGCGCCGCCGAGGCACTCCGTCACGTTCTCGCCGGTGATCTCGACGTGGATGCCGCCGGGGTGGGTGCCCAGCGCGCGGTGCACCTCGAAGAATCCCTGCACCTCGTCGACGATCCGGTCGAAGTGGCGGGTCTTGTACCCGGTGGAGGACTCATGGGTGTTGCCGTGCATCGGATCGCACTGCCAGATCACCTGGTGGCCGGTGGCCTGCACCTTCTCGATGATCGGCGGCAACGTATCGCGAACCTTGTTGTTGCCCATCCGGGTCACCAATGTCAGCCGGCCCGGCACGTTGGCCGGATCGAGGCGCTCGACGTACTCCACGGCCAGTTCCGGCGTCATCGTCGGACCGATCTTGACGCCGATCGGGTTGGCGATCACCTCGGCGAACGCGATATGGGCGCCGTCGAGTTGACGGGTCCGCTCCCCGATCCACACGTAGTGCGCCGAGAGGTCGTAGAGCTTGGGCTGGTGTTCCCCGGTCATCCCCTCGGCGTCTTCGGTGGACAACCGCAGCATCGCGCGCTCGTAGTCCAGTACCAGCGCCTCATGGCTGGCGTAGATCTCGGCGGTCTGCAGGTTCTGGTCGTCGACGCCGCAGGCGCTCATGAACGTCAGCCCGCGGTCGATCTCGCCTGCCAGCGCCTCGTAGCGGGCACCGGCAGGCGAGGTGCGGACGAACTCGCGGTTCCAGTCGTGCACCTGGTGCAGCGACGCCAGGCCCGACGCGGTCAACGCCCGCACCAGGTTCATCGCGGCGCTGGCGTTGGCGTACGCGCGGACCAGCCGCGACGGGTCGTGCTCGCGGGCCGCGGCATCCGGTGCAAAGCCGTTGACCATGTCGCCGCGGTAGGACTTCAAGCCAAGCGCGTCGATGTCCGAGGACCGCGGCTTGGCGTACTGGCCGGCGATCCGGGCCATCTTGACCACCGGGACGCTCGCGCCGTAGGTCAACACCACCGCCATCTGCAGCAGGGTCCGGATGTTGGCGCGGATATGCGGTTCGGTGTTGTTGACGAACGTCTCGGCGCAGTCGCCGCCCTGCAGCAAAAACGCCTCGCCGCGGGCGACGTCGGCGAGCAGGCCCTTGAGCCGCTCCACCTCGGCGGGCACCGTCACCGGCGGGACGCTCTCCAACACCGTGCGCATGGTCTTGGCCTGCTCGGCATCCCAGCTGGGCTGTTGCACCGCCGGCTTGGCCAACGCGGCGTCCAACCGTTGGCGTAGCTCCTCGGGTAACGGGGGCAACGCGGGCAGCTGGTCGATGGGTACGTCCACGGTCCAGTTCACCCATTCATGGTAACGGCCCGCAAAGCGGTTCTTTATTGCCGCTGGGCTGGGCCTTCTGCGGCACCCGGGCCCTGGGTGATCAGCCGGAACCGCAGCAGGTTGTCGCGCGCGTCGACCAGCGCGTCGTGGGCGTCGTCGGGCCGCGGCGGTATCCGCGGCGCACCGCGGTCCTCCCACAGCTGGCGCAGTTCGCGGGTGAAGCGCGGCATCGCGGGCGGCAGCTCGGTCATCGGGCCCCACAACTGGCACAGCACCACGTGGTCGTAGGCGCCGACCCACGCCCACAGCTCGATCGGCTCGGCGCCGTCGACGCCGAAGAACGTCTCCAGCTCCGCGCGGATCTGCCTACGCGACCGCCACACCGCAGACGACGGCGACGGCAGCTTGGGCAGCACGTGCTTGCGGACCCATTTTCCCGCCCGGTCCGGATCGAATTCCGTTGAGACAGCGTAGTATTCACGCCCATCCTCGGCGACGACCCCGATGGAGATCAAATCGATGGTCCGGCCGTCGTCGATGAACTCGGTGTCATAGAAGTAGCGCACTAGGCGGGTTCCTTGTCGAGTTGCCTGACGTCGGCCCGGACGCGCGGCGCCGGGGCGGCGTGGATTTCCCGGTCGAGTTGCTCGTCGACCTTTGCGTCGTCGGGAAACTTCGGCATCCCGGCGATGGCGTCCTGCAGCCACAGCTTGGCCTGCACCACAGGTCGGCGCAACCACCGTTCCCGCTCCAGCGCGCGATGCATCTTGTGCGGCCGGGCAGTGTAGCGCCAGCGGGCCCACGGCGCGTGCGGTCGGGACAACCGGAGCGCGCCCACCACCAACAGCGGGGTGATGAACATGCCGACCAGACCGGTCCACACCTTGCCCTTGAGCAATACGACGACCGCCAGCAGCAACGTGACGACCGCGATCGCGATCACGCTCGCGCGCGCGACCAGCGTATGGTCGTCGCGCCAGATCCCGATGTCGAAGAACGACAACGGATTGAAACCCAGGATCAGCAGGCCGGCCACCGCTACCGCGGCGAACACCGCATCGACCGATGTCCGGCCGTCCTCGGCCCAGTACACGTCCTCCAAATGCAGGATCAACGCGAACTCGTCGAGCACCAGCGCGGCCCCGATTCCGAAAATGATTGCCGCGACCGTGAATTCGGGTACTCCCCCGTCGACCGCCAAAGTCACCATCGTCACCCCGGAGACCATGACCAGAATCACACCGATGACCACGTGGTGGATGTGCAGTCCGCCAGTGTCGATATTGCGCGGTTGCCACCACTTGCGCGGCGCATCGCCGGCTTCACCTTCTGGGTGGTTGCGGATGTACCGCACGATCGTGCGGGTGACGAAGAACGTCAGGATGAACGCGATCAGGCAGAAGGTCAGCGGCATCCGCTCCGGCGGGATGGAGAAGTCGAAGTTCAGGCTGGCGGGCACCCAGAAAACTTACGCCGACCCGCCCGTGACACGGCCGGGATACCGGTCGACGCGCCGGTACGCCCCGATAGTCTGGGGCCCAACATGAGGATCTGGGGCTGGCGGCTGTTTCA
The DNA here is from genome assembly GCF_019645835.1 of Mycolicibacterium holsaticum DSM 44478 = JCM 12374. Classification (NCBI taxonomy): domain Bacteria; kingdom Bacillati; phylum Actinomycetota; class Actinomycetes; order Mycobacteriales; family Mycobacteriaceae; genus Mycobacterium; species Mycolicibacterium holsaticum. The sequence goes on along the minus strand of NZ_CP080998.1, from coordinate 2,316,508 downwards.
GCTGCTCACCGTGGCGGCGTTGGCGTGGGCGGGCTGGCGGCTGCTGAGCGGGCTGCCGTACCGCATCGACGTCGACGTGTACCGGATGGGCGGGCGGGCCTGGCTGGACGGCCGGTCGTTGTACGCCGACGGTGCAATGTTCCACACCCAGGGCGGGCTGGATCTGCCGTTCACCTATCCGCCGCTTGCCGCAATCGTGTTTTCCCCGTTCGCCGTTCTGTCGTTGGATGTCGCCAGCATCGCGATCACCCTGACCACGCTGGTGCTGCTGATCGTCGCGACGACGATCGTGTTGACCGGGCTCGGCGTCTGGGCGCACAGCGCGGTCAGCGGCGAGCCGGCGTGGCTGCGGCGGGCCTGGCTGGCGGCGGCGATCGTGGCGCCGGCGGTGATCTACCTCGAGCCGATCCGGTCGAACTTCGACTTCGGCCAGATCAACGTGGTGCTGATGACGTTGGTCATCGCCGACTGCGTGCCCCGCAAGACCCCGTGGCCGCGCGGCATGCTGCTCGGCCTGGCCATCGCACTCAAGCTCACCCCGGCGGTCTTTCTGCTGTACTTCCTGCTGCGCCGTGACACCAGGGCGCTGATCGTCAGCGCCGCGTCGGCGATCGTGGCCACGCTCGTCGGCTTCGCGTTCGCCTGGCGCGATTCCTTCGAGTACTGGACCGAAACCGTGCGCAACACCGACCGCATCGGCACCGCGACGCTCAACACGAACCAGAACATCGCGGGCGCGCTGGCCCGGCTGGGCCTTGGCGAGGGCGTCCGGTTCGTGGTGTGGACGCTGGCGTGTTTTGCCGTGCTTGCGTTGACGGTGTGGGCGGCGCGGCGCGTACTCAAGGCCGAACCTGTGCTGGCGTTGATCTGCGTGGCGATGTTCGGGCTGGTGGTCTCGCCGGTGTCGTGGTCGCATCACTGGGTGTGGGCGCTGCCCACACTGTTGGTGGCCGCGGTGGTGGCCTATCGCCGTCGTCATGTCGCGCTGGCGGTGATCGCCGTGGCGGGTCTGGCGCTGATGGTGTGGACCCCGATTCCGCTCATGCCCGAGCACCACGAAACGGCGGCGCCGCTGTGGCGCCAGCTGGTCGGCGGTTCCTACGTCTGGTGGGCGATCGCGGTGATCGTGGCGGCCGGCACCGTCCCCACGCACCGGCCACCCAGCGGTCCAGTACGCACGGACCGGTCACACCCTCCGGTGCCCGCGGTGAACTAGCCGGCGGCAACTTCCGGCATGCGGGCCGAGGGTTTTGCAGCGCTGCCGGCCTTACCTTCTTTGACGTCGGCGGCGTACAGGTCCACGTACTCCTGCCCGGAAAGGCGCATGAGTTCGTACATCACCTCGTCGATCACCGCGCGTTCGATGAAGCGGTTACCGGCCAACCCCTCGAACCGGCGGAAATCCATCGGCTCGCCGATCTTGACCTGAACCCGGCCGAACCGCCACATCTTGGTTCCCGGAGGGTTGACGACGTCGGTTCCGACCATCGCGACCGGTATCACCGGCACGCCGGTCTCCAGCGCCAGCCGCGCCAGGCCGGTCTTGCCCTTGTACAGCCGGCCGTCAGGTGAGCGGGTGCCCTCGGGGTACATGCCGAGCAACTTGCCCTCACCCAGGATGCGGGCGGCGGTCGTCAGCGCGCTCTGGGCACTGTCCGCATCGGTGCGGTCGATGGGCACCTGACCGGCCACCGTGTAGAACCACCGGGTGAACCACCCTTTGATCCCGGTTCCGGTGAAGTACTCGGCCTTGGCCAGAAACGTGATGCGGCGGCTGACCACCAGCGGCAGGTAGAAACTGTCGGCGACGGCCAGGTGGTTACTGGCCAGGATCACCGGGCCCGACTGCGGAATATGCTCCAGCCCTTCGACTTTGGGCCGACCCAGCAACGACAGCAAGGGACCCATGAAGATGTACTTGAACAGCCAATACCACATGGGCCCTCCCGGTGATCGAACACCGGCCGGTGTTCTGGGACAACTTTACCTACGTGTTGTGGATGCGACCACAGCGCAGGTACGGCAGCGCGAACGTCACTTTGGTCACTCTTCGACGGTGACCGGGATGTGCTGATAGCGGCTTGGCCCCGCACCGTTGGGTGGTGGTGGAGGCGGCGGCTCGTCGGGTCCGTGACCTGGCGAATCCGCGCTGTTCTCCAGGATGGCGCGGACCACTGCCAGCAGCGCCACGCTGTGCTCGGAGATCACCGTCAGCAGCGGGTGCTGCTCACCGGCGACCAGCGCCGCCAGCGCGCATACCGGGCACCACACCTGCTGGCACCTGCCCGCACCGCTGCCTGCGGCCCGCGCGGCGGCAAGTTTCACGGCGGGGTCGAGCCGGTCCAGGATGGTTTGGGCCAACTGCCGCAGTTCCGGGCCAAGGTCGGGATGTGCGCCACTCACTTCGGCCACACCTCCGGATTCGGTCGAAACCGCACTGTCAATTCACACCCGCGCAGCTGCGCGTCCACCACGATGCACCGGCGCAGGACGGATGCCAGCCGAACCCGGCGGCGCAGCCCGCCGGCGCCGATGATCAAGTCGTCGTCGACCCGACCCAACGTCAGGGCCGCAGACTCGACCTGCGGCAACTCTAACCGCAACCGGTAGATCGCATCGAGCCCCGCGCCGGACTCCCGGTCCACGATCGGGCGCAGCGGCCCCGGCGGCGGCGCGCCGTCCCTGCGCCTGGCGGAGTCGAGAAGCTCGCCCAGCGCCTTGGCTCCGATCGGCTCACCGGCGACGTGGGGTACCAGAACCAGTTGCACGTCACCGATCGTGGTGTCGAGTTCGGCGAGGACGGCCTGCTGCTCGCAGATGCGCTCGGCGTACCAGTCGAACGCGGGATGATCGGGCAGGTTGCGGTACTCGTAGGAATCATCCTGTACGAGAAGCTGGTTGACGATCAGCTCATCGACGCGCACCCCCATCAGCGCCAGCGCGCCCAGCGTGCGCACCGCCTCGGCGGCGACCACCCGTTCGGCCGTCATCACCAGGTGTGCGCTGACCTTCGAGCCGTCGGTGAGCGTCGCGCTGAGCCGGTCGGTGCCCGCGCCGATGCGCTCGAGCAGACCGACCACCGCCGCCGACCGCGCATCGTCGGCACTGGACAGCCGGCGGTGCCGCGGCCACGCCCGCTCCAGGTACAGGCCGAACGTCGCGGGCAGCGTGAGCATGCGCAGCGCGTCGGCCGTCGACGCGCAGTCCACCACCACCCGGTCCCACTGCCCCGAGGCGGCCAGCTCACCGACCTCGTGCAGGCCGAGCACCTCCTGGACGCCGGGTAGTGCCGAGAGTTCTTCGGGCGCAATGCTTCCCAGATCAGATTCGGCAAACCTGTCCGAGATCAGCTTGGCCACCTCGCACCAGCGGGCTTCCAGCAGCGCCAACGTGTCCAGCGCCAGCGCGTCGAGGAACCCGCCGTCGGCGCGCTGCCTACCGGTGTCGAGGTCGGCCAGCACCCGGGTGGGCGCGCGGCGTCCGGTCGGGGTGAGCGTCGTACCGAGCACGTCGCCGATGGAGTGCGCCTGGTCGGTCGAGATCAGAAGCACCCGAAGACCCGCACGCGCGTCGCGCACGGCGGTGGCGGTCGCCAACGTCGACTTGCCTACCCCGCCTTTTCCGACGAAAAGACTGATGCTGGCGGCAGCCGCTTCGGTGGTCTCCCTCAGCTCACTCAGCCTCGACTCGTTTCTTCAGGTCTTTCAACGCGGTATCGGTCAGCCGCCGTTCGGCTTTGCGCTTCAGCAGCCCGATCATGGGAATCATCAGATCGACCGAGAGCTCATAGGTGACGTCCGTCCCGGATCCCTTGGGCGTCAATCGATACGCACCATCCAGCGCCTTGAGCAGCGAGCTGGACACCAGGCTCCATGTCACCGAACGACGGTCCGGCGGCCAGTCGTAGGCCAACACCATGGTGTCTTTGAGCACGGCGGCGTCGAGCACCAGCCGTGCCGTCTTGGGGTAGCCCTGCTCGTCGGCCTCGAGGACCTCGGTCTCTTTGTACTCGGCAACCCACTGCGGGTAGGAACCGATATCGGCGATGACGTCCATCACCGTCGATGGGTCGGCATCGATGTAGATCGTCTGCGCCGTCTTGTCCGCCACTGCTTCTTTCCTGCTGAATCTCGTCGCTGGCCAAAAATTTACCCTCCCGCTGCGGGGATGGCCGAACTGTCAGGCCAGCCGCGATACCCCGACCGGACGGGTGGCCTCGAGGCGCTGCTTGATCTCGAACGCCATGTTCTTGCCCGCCACCCTGCGGGCATGGTTCAACTTGGCCAGGTTCATCTTCGCCAGCTGCCACGCCGCGGCCCCCGACGGTTCGGCGTGAAGGAAATAATGCAGGATGACGCCGTCGAGGACGGGCTCCAGCCAGATCTCCATCGTCCCGGTGAGCGCTCCGGTGACCGTCCACCGGTGTCCCAGCTCGCCGCGGTCCTCGACCACGGTGAGCCGCAGATCGGGCCACCAGCGCCGCCAACTGGCCGGATCCCCGACGGAGCGGCCCACCTCGACGGGGTCGGCGGCGACGAACGTCTCGTCTGCGACCTGGATGCTGTTCATGACCTACAAGCTTCACATATGCACCCCTTGCAGCAGACCGTGGCCGACTAGGGTGGGTACGGCAGAGTTGCCGAATGTCGAAAGGCCAGGACCGTGCGTGAGTTCAGCAGCCCCGCTTCGTTCACCGTCGGCGAGTACGACGCCGTCGTACGCAGCGTTTTCGAGCACGAACGCGACGACCCCGACCACGTGATCTTCGAACGCCTGGTCGACGGCGTGTGGACCGACGTGACGTGCCAGCAGGCCGCCGAACAGATTCGTTCCACGGCACTGGGTTTGATCGCTCGCGGGGTCAACCCCGGCGACCGGGTCGCGTTGCTGGCGGCGACCCGCTACGAATGGCCCATCATCGACTTCGCGATCCAGGCCGTCGGCGCGGTGACCGTGCCGATCTATGAGACCAGTTCCGCCGAGCAGGTCAAGTTCGTCCTGGCCAACTCCGAGGCGGTGCTCGTGTTCGCCGAGACCGACGCGCACGCCGACAAGATCGACAGCCTCACCGGCGAACTGCCTGCGCTGCGTGAGGTGCTGCGCATCGAGGGGTCGGGCACACCGGCGCTGGAGGCGCTGGCCGAGGCGGGAAAGTCGCTGGACGCCCGGCAACTCGAGGACCGGCTGGCCGGGATCAGGGCCGCCGACCCGGCGACGCTGATCTACACCTCCGGAACCACGGGCACGCCGAAGGGTTGTCAGCTCACCCACTCCAATCTGGTTTACGAGACGCGCGGGGCAAAGGAATGCTTCCCGGCACTGTTGGACAAGCCCGAGAAGATGCTGGTCTTCCTGCCGCTCGCGCATGTGCTGGCCCGTGCGATCACGCTGTCGGCGTTCGCCAACAAGGTCACGCTGGGATTCACCAGCGACATCAAGAACCTGGTGCCCACCTTCGCGGTGTTCAAGCCGTCGCTGGTGGTATCGGTGCCGCGGGTGTTCGAGAAGGTGTACAACACCGCTGAGCAGAATGCCCGCAACGACGGCAAGGGCCGGATCTTCGAGATGGCCGCCAACACCGCCATCGAGTACAGCAGGGCCCAGGACACCGGCGGCCCCGGCCTGCTGCTGCGCGCCAAGCACGCGGTGTTCGACCGGCTGGTCTACGGCAAGCTGCGGGCCGCGCTCGGCGGTGCGTGCCGCGGCGCGATCTCCGGTGGCGCCCCGCTGGGCGCGCGCCTCGGCCACTTCTACCGCGGGGTCGGGGTGACGATCTACGAGGGTTACGGCCTGACCGAGACGAGCGCCGCGATCACGGTGAACCGCATCGACGACGTCAAGGTCGGCACGGTTGGAAAGTTGTTGCCCGGCAACAGCATGCGCCTCAACGACGACGACGAGCTGCTGGTCAAAGGCGGCGTGGTGTTCAACGGATACTGGCGCAACGACGAGGAGACCAAGGCGGTGTTCTCCGACGGCTGGTTCCACACCGGTGATTTGGGGGCCATCGACGACGACGGGTTCCTGACGATCATCGGCCGCAAGAAGGAGATCATCGTCACCGCCGGCGGCAAGAACGTCGCCCCGGCCATCCTCGAGGACCGGTTGCGCGCGCATCCGCTGATCAGCCAGGCGATGGCCGTCGGCGACGCCAAACCGTTCGTCGGTGCGCTGATCACCATCGACCCCGAGGCCATCGAGGGCTGGAAGGAACGAAACAGCAAGAGCGCCAGCGCATCGGTCGGTGATCTGGCCACCGACTCCGACCTGGTCGCCGAGATCGATCTCGCCGTCAAGGAGGCCAACCAGGCGGTGTCGAAGGCCGAGGCGATCCGCAAGTTCCGCATCCTGCCCGTCGACTTCACCGAGGACACCGGCGAGCTGACCCCGACGATGAAGGTCAAGCGGAAGGTGGTGGCCGAGAAATTCGCCGCCGACATCGACGCGATCTACTCCACGTAGCTAGAGCAGCGCCGAAAGCCGTTGCGCCTGGGCGCTCCACTGCCAGTTGTCCACCACCCAGCGCCGGCCGGCCGCACCCATGCGCGCCCCCCGGGCCGGGTCGGCCAGCAGGTCGCTGACCGCAGCCGCGATAGCGCCGACGTCCCAGCCGTCGACCACCAGGCCGGTTTCGCCGTCGCGCACGGTTTCGGGCGCACCGCCCGAGCGGCCCGCCACGACCGGAACGCCCGTCGCCGACGCCTCCAGGTAGACGATGCCCAGGCCCTCCACGTCCAGTCCCGCGCCGCGGGTGCGGCACGGCATCGCGAACACGTCGGCCACCGCGTGGTGGGCGGGCAGTTCGTCGTCGGGCACACCGTCGGTGAACACGACGTGGGCGGCCACGCCGAAACTGTGCGCCAGGCGCCGCAACGTCGACCGGTACGGGCCGCCGCCGACGATGAGCAGCGCGGCACCGGGGACGCGCTGCCGGATCGCCGGCAGCGCCCGGATGAGCATGTCCTGGCCCTTGCGCGGCACCAACCGCGACACACAGGCCACCACCGGACGATCGCCGAGCCGGTAACGCGCGCGCAGTTCGGCACGGGCCACCTCGTCGGGTGCGAACCGCTCGGTGTCCACCCCCGGCGGCAAGTGCTCGAGCGCGGCGTCGGGCCCGAACGCCGCGGCGAACCGGCCCCTGGTGTAGGCGCTGACGTAGGTCACCACGTCGGCGCCCGAGCCGATGCGGCGCAACGCGATTCGCGCCACGGGCAGCATCGACCAACCGACTTCGTGGCCGTGCGTGCTGGCGATCACCCGGTGGGCGCCGCTCTGGCGGGCCAGCGGGGCCATCAGCGCCAGCGGCGCCGCCGCGCCGAACCAGACCGTCTCGGCCCGGTGACGTTCGATGAGCTTGCGCATGCGCAGCATCACCGAGGGTTCGGGAAGCATCAGGGTGCCGGGATGGCGCACCACGGTGTAGCCGGTCTGTGCGGCGTGTTCGTCGAAGGCGTCGCTGTCCCTCCACTTCGGCGCGTAGACGGTCAGCGTGTGCTCACCGGTGGCGACCAGGTGGTTCACCAGCTCGTGCAGATAGGACTGGATGCCACCGCGGCGCGGCGGAAAGTCGTTGGTGACCAACAGGACCCGGCTCACGCCGTCACATCCACTGTCGCCACCGCTGCAGAATGGCATGCGGTTCTGCGTCCAGTGTCTCGCGCAGCGCGGTCGACGTGTCGGCGTGGCCGTGGCCGCAGGCGCGCTGGTAGAGGTCGCGAAGTGCGGCGACGCCGTACGTCTCGGCGACGAACCGGCTGAACAGCCAGGCCCGGTCGTAGGCTGCATCGCGCTGCGGGCCTGCCAGTTCGGCGTCGGTGGGCAGCGTCGCAACCGCCACGTGGGGCCGCGGTGTGGCCGGGCGCGCGACGAAGTCGGCGACACCTTCGGTGAGCCACCGCGGGGCGTCCGCAGCCGTCTGCGCCCGCGCCGCGTAGTGAAACAACTCGTGGCGCAACACGATTCGCAGTGCGGAGTCGCTCATTGCGTCGGCGTCCGGGGCGAACATGATCTGCTCGGCGGTGGTGGCGGCGGTGTGGACGTCCCCGCCACCGATTGCCGCGAACTGGTCGGGGGTGGCGGCGGCCACCACGACGATCTCGCTCGGCCAGTCCGGCCCCCAGAACGCGGTGACCGCCGCCGCGGCATCGTCGATCTCGGCGGCGATCCGTGCCAGCAGCGCGGAGGTGCGCTGCCCGCCGAGGCCGAGCAACCGCACCGTGCGGCCGTCGCGCAGCGTCTGGCTGGCCGATGCCGCGCTGGGGGTGGTCATCGAGGCGGGCGCGGCCATCACCGGGGCCGACGGGGTGTCAAACCGGCCGAGCAGCAGCAGCGCGCAGATGAGTTCGGCGATGAGAAAGGCGCACAGGGTTTTTCTTTTCCTGGCGTGCGCCGCCTGACGATCAGTACCGGCGGACGTTGTAGATCGGCGCATTGTTCACCGGGGCGACCCGCACCGGCGTGCCGTAGGTCGAGGCGTGCACCATCATTCCGTCACCGATGTAGATCGCCGAGTGTGACGCGTCGGAGTAGTAGTTGACCACGTCACCGGGTTGCATCTGGTCCGGCGAAACCGCCTGACCGCCCCTGGCCAGCGCCTGGCTGGAGTGCGGCAGCGAGATGCCTGCCTGCTGGAACGCCCACATCACCAGCCCGGAGCAGTCGAACGCGTTCGGACCGGACCCGCCCCATGAATACGGCGACCCGATGCGGCTCAGCGCGGCCTGGATGACGGTCCCGGAGTGCCCGCCCACCGGCGGGGCCATGTCACCGGGCGGAATGGCGCCCGGCGCCGGCGGTGCGGCGATGATCGCGGGGTCGCCACCCGGAGGCAGCGGCGCGGGCGCAGGTACCGGAGGCACCGGCGGTAGCGCGGCGAGTTCCTCGCGCTGGTGCGGTGTGAGGGCCTCGTACTGGGACTTGACGACGGCGATCTGGACCTGCAGCTGGCTCTGCTTGGACTGCAGCTCGGCGCGCACCGCGGCGGCCTGCTCGGCGGCGGTCTTGGCGTCCGCGGCCGATTTCGCCGACGCCTGCTCGGCCAGCGCGGCCTTCTGCCCGGTCTCCCGGAAGTTCTTCATCTGCGCCGACATCTCGGCGGCCATCACCCGCTGCACCGACAACTGGTCGATGAGGCCCTGCGGCGATGAGGCCGTCAGCATGGCGCCCATACCGTCGGTGCGGCCGCCCATGTATTCGGCCGCAGCAACCTTGTTCACCGCGGTTTGGAAGGTCGCCAGCTGACCTCTGGCCGACTCGAGCGCGGCGGTGTCGGCGTCGTGCTTTGCCTCGGCCGCATGCTGCACTGCCAGCTTGTTGTTCAGATCCAGTTGCGCCGAATGCATTGCCTCGGTGGTCTGTTCGGCCTGCCGGGAAAGTTCTTGAAGCTTTGCCAGCGCATCTTCTGCGGGGTCGGCCTGCACACTGCCGGCCAGCATGCCGACAAGGAGTGCCAGGCTCGCTATCGCGCCTACGACCGGTCTACGCAATCGCGAAAAGACACGCGCGGGCCACTGCATGCGATCGAGCCTCAAGATTTGCGTCCTTCAAACTTCCGTGTCGAAGCCGCTTCGAACTGCTCTTAGGTCTCAGATAGGTTACGAAACGGCAACGGGCTTGTCCAACGAAGACGCCAATTTAACAGCTACGCCGGGAATATTTTTCGCCCCCTGGGGCCAGCGCGTGTCATCAGGCCACACCCGCATCACCGGTACGGCGGATCGGCACCAACCGCAGCCGCGGCGCCAGCCCCGCATCGGCAAGTACCTCCAGCGCCCGGCGCTCGTCGTCGAGCAACGTCTCGGGGGTGCCGAGCAAGACACTGACCACGCAGTCCTGACAACCAGGCCCGCGCACCGCGCAATCGTCGCAATCGATCCTCACCGTGCCCATGAACACTCCTCTCGGTCGGTGTTGCGCCGACGGTAACGGCAGGCACCGACAACTGCCGCGTGGCATCCGGCTGCTGTCGGTGCCCTTGCCTACCGTCAGCGCATGGGCCAGCTGAGCTTCGCCGATGTCGATCCGCTGGCCGACCTGTCCTTACGCGAGACGACCTTCGTCGTCGTCGATCTGGAGACCACCGGCGGACGCGCCAGCGGCGACGGGTACGACGCGATCACCGAGATCGGGGCGGTCAAGGTGCGCGGCGGCGCGGTGCTCGGCGAGCTGGCCACCCTGGTGGATCCCGGCCGCAGCATTCCGCCGCAGATCGTGGCGTTGACCGGCATCACCACCGCAATGGTGTGCGACGCCCCCCGGATCGAGAAGGTGCTGCCCGCGTTTCTGGAGTTTTCTCGCGGCGCGGTGCTGGTCGCCCACAACGCGGGCTTCGACATCGGTTTTCTGCGCGCGGCCGCCGAACGCTGCGCGATCACCTGGCCCAGACCGCCGGTGCTGTGCACGGTCAAGCTGGCGCGCCGGGTGCTGACCCGCGAGGAGGCCCCCAGCGTGCGGTTGTCGGCGCTGGCGCGGCTGTTCGGTGCGTCCACCACCCCGACGCACCGTGCCCTCGACGACGCCCGCGCCACCGTCGACGTGCTGCACGGGCTCATCGAACGCGTCGGCAACCAGGGCGTGCACACCTACACCGAGTTGCGTTCCTATCTGCCCGACGTGACCCCCGCGCAGCGGCGCAACCGCCACCTCGCCGCGGCGCTGCCGCACCGCCCCGGCGTCTACCTGTTTCGCGGACCGGGGGCCGAGGTGCTCTACATCGGCACCGCGGGAAACCTGCGTCGCCGCGTCGGCCAGTACTTCAACGGGGCCGACCCGCGCACCCGCATCAAGGAGATGGCGTCGCTGGCCACCGCCGTCGACCACGTCGAATGCGCGCACGACCTCGAAGCGGGGGTGCGTGAACTTCGCCTGCTCGCCGCGCACGCCCCGCCGTACAACCGGCGGTCCAAGTTCCCCCACCGGTGGTGGTGGGTGGTGCTCACCGACGAACCGTTCCCGCGCTTCTCCGCGGTGCGCGCACCCCGGCACGACCGCGCGGTCGGGCCGTTTCGGTCCCGCGCCGATGCCGTCGACACCGCTGCGCTGCTGGCCCGGTTCACCGGTGTGCGCACCTGTACCAAGCGGCTGGGCCGCACCGCGCTGCACGGCCCGGCGTGCCCGGATCGCGAGGTGTCGCCGTGCCCGGCCGCGCGCGACGTCGGCGCCGACGCGTACGCCGACGCCGTGCGCCGGGCGACCGATCTGATCGAGGGCCGCGACGGTGGCACGCTGGCGGCCGTGCTGGCCCACATCGACGATCTGGCCGCCAGGAGCCGGTACGAAACGGCGGCGCGGTTGCGCGACCACGCGGCCACCGCGATCGACGTGCTGTGGCGGGGCCAACGGCTGCGCGCGCTTGCCGCGGTCGGCGAGATGGTGGCCGCGCGGCCCGACGGCTCCGGCGGCTGGCAGCTGGCCGTGCTGCGCAACGGCCAGTTGGCCGCGGCCGGCAACGCCCCGCGGGGGGTACCGCCGATGCCGGTGATCGACGCGATATGCGCGGGCGCGCAGACCTTCTTGCCGGCGCCTGCGCCGTTGGGCGGTGCGCTGGTCGAAGAGGTGGGGCTGATCGCGCGCTGGCTGGGTTCGCCGGGGGTGCGCATCGTGCGCGCCGAGCCCGGGTACTGCTCACCGGTCGGGGCGGCCGGACAGTGGGCCGGTTGGGCCGCGACGGCCCGTTCGGCAAGGCTGGCCGCCGAGCAGACCGACTCCGCCTCAGAGCTTCTGCGAGAACCGCACCCAACGCGCGAGCAGCTGTTCGGCCGCCCCCGAGTCGATCGCCTCGGCGGCCCGAGCGAGCCCCGACTCCCACGCAGGCACCCATTTGGCGTCGCTGGCTAGTCCGGCGTGGGCCACCATCGCGCCCGCGGCGTTGAGCACCACCGCATCTCGCACCGCACCCTTGGCGCCGCCGAGCACCGCGCGCACCTCGGCGGCGTTGCTCTCCGCGTCGCCGCCGACCAACTCCGACAGTTCGGCGCGCGCGAACCCGAACGCGGCGGGGTCGAACGTCAGTCGCTCCACGGTGCCCGCCTGCACCCGCCAGATGGTGCTCGTCGTCGTGGTGGTCAGCTCGTCGAGGCCGTCGTCACCGTGTACGACGAGCACGCTGGCGCCCCTGGTGGCGAACACCCCGGCCATCACCTCGGCCAGATCACCCCAGGCGCAGCCGATCAGACCCGCCCGCGGTGAGGCCGGATTGGTCAACGGACCCAGCAGGTTGAACACGGTCGGCACGCCGATCTCGCGGCGCACCACACCCGCGTGCCGGTACGACGGATGGAACTGCGGCGCGAACGCGAACCCGATGCCCACCTCGGCGACGCTGCGGGCCACGTCGTCGGGCCCGAGGTCGATGCGCACGCCGAGCGCCTCGAGCGTGTCGGCCCCGCCGGACAGCGACGACGCCGCCCGGTTGCCGTGCTTGATCACCGGCACGCCCGCGGCGGCCACCACGATCGAGGCCATGGTCGAGAGGTTGACGGTGTTGGCGCCGTCGCCGCCGGTGCCGACCACGTCGACGGTGTCGGTGCCGATCACGTCGGTGGGCACCCGGCGCGCGTGCTTGAGCATGGTGTCGGCCAGCTCGGTCACCTCAGCCGACGTCGGGCGCTTCATCCGCATCGACACGCCGAAGCCGGCGATCTGTGCGGGGGTGGCGGCGCCGGTCATGATCTGGTCCATCGCCCAGCCGGCCTGACCGGGTGCGAGCGCCTGACCAGTGGTCAACCTGCCGAGGATCAGCGGCCATGTCGGGGCGTCGGGAGATCCGGACGGTTGCGCTCGTGAAGATGCCACCGCCAGATTATGCCCAATACGTCGACCCGGGTGGAGTTCGACAACTACAAAGCGTCATACTTGCTCTTGTGACGAGTGCTGTAGGTACCTCCGGAACCGCAATCACGTCGCGAGTACATTCGCTGAACCGGCCGAATATGGTGAGTGTCGGCACCATAGTGTGGCTTTCGAGCGAGCTCATGTTCTTTGCTGGGCTGTTCGCAATGTACTTCACGGCACGCTCGCAGGCGGGCGGTGAATGGCCGCCGCCGCCGACCGAGCTGAACCTGGTGCAGGCGGTGCCGGTCACCTTGGTGCTGATTGCGTCGTCGTTCACCTGTCAGATGGGCGTGTTCGCCGCCGAACGCGGCGACGTGTTCGGGCTGCGCAGGTGGTACTTCGTCACGTTCCTGATGGGCCTGTTCTTCGTCCTGGGCCAGGGCTACGAGTACATCCACCTGGTCCAGCACGGCACCACCATCTCCAGCAGCGCCTACGGCTCGGTCTTCTACCTGGCCACCGGTTTCCACGGGCTGCACGTGATCGGCGGTCTCGTCGCCTTCATCTTCCTGCTCCTCCGAACCCGGATGAGCAAGTTCACCCCGGCGCAGGCCACCGCGTCGATCGTCGTGTCCTATTACTGGCACTTCGTCGACATCGTGTGGATCGCCCTGTTTGCGACCATCTACTTCGTTCGATGATCGGCGGCTCGGCCGATGTGTCCGATGAGAAAAGGGGTTCGATGACCGACAAGTCGCGCCGTCGGCTGCGCCGGCGCCTGTCTGGGGGCGTGTTGTTGCTCCTTGGACTGGCCGTCGCCGGTGGCCTCGCCGCAACTCTCACGCCACAGCCGCAGGTGGCGGTTGCCGACGAGTCGCAGTCGGCGCTGCTGCGCACGGGCAAGCAGCTGTTCGACACCTCGTGTGTCACCTGCCACGGCGTGAACCTGCAGGGTGTGCCCGACCGCGGACCCAGCCTGATCGGCGTCGGCGAAGCGGCGGTCTACTTCCAGGTGTCCACCGGCCGGATGCCCGCGATGCGCGGCGAGGCCCAGGCCCCGAAGAAGCCCGCCCAGTTCGATGAGGCGCAGACCGACGCCATCGGCGCATACGTGCAGGCCAACGGCGGCGGCCCGCTGGTCCCCCGCGACGAGAACGGCCAGATCGCCGAGGCGTCGCTGATCGGCGACGACGTCGCGACCGGCGGCACCCTGTTCCGGCTGAACTGCGCGTCCTGCCACAACTTCACCGGCAAGGGCGGTGCGCTGTCGTCGGGTAAGTACGCCCCGGACCTGGGTAGCGCCACCCCGGCGCAGATCTACACCGCGATGCTGACCGGTCCGCAGAACATGCCCAAGTTCTCCGACCGTCAGCTCACCCCGGAGGAGAAGCGCGACATCGTCGCCTACGTCCGGGAATCGGCGGAAGCCCCCAGCTACGGCGGCTACGGACTCGGCGGATTCGGTCCGGCCCCCGAAGGCATGGCGGCCTGGATCATCGGCATGGTCGCCGTCATCGGTGCGGCCCTCTGGATCGGAGCACGAGCATGACCGACTCAGAACATATGCCCAAGGGCACCGACGTTCCTGGCCACGCCGGTGAGCCCGGCCAGCCCAGCGACGCCCAGCTCGCGCAGATGTCGCGTGAGGAGCTGGTCGGACTCGGCGGCCGGATCGACGGCGTCGACACCGTGTTCAAAGAGGACCGCTGGCCGGTCAAGGGCACCAAGGCCGAGAAGCGCTCCGAACGTCTCGTCGCGTATTGGCTTCTGCTCGGCGGCCTTTCGGGCCTGGCCCTGCTGCTGGTGTTCCTGTTCTGGCCGTGGCAGTACAAGCCGACGGGCTCTGAGGGCGTGTTCGTGTTCAGCCTCGCCACCCCGCTGTACGGGCTGACGTTCGGGCTGTCCATCCTGTCCATCGGCGTCGGCGCGGTGCTGTACCAGAAGAAGTTCATCCCCGAGGAGATCTCCATCCAGGAGCGCCACGACGGCGCCTCCCCCGAGTTGCACCGCAAGACGGTGGTAGCCAACCTCTCCGATGCGCTCGAGGGCTCGACGATCAAGCGGCGCAAGCTGATCGGCATGTCGTTGGGTGTCGGGCTCGGCGCCTTCGGTCTCGGCACGCTGGTGGCCTTCGCAGGCGGGTTGATCAAGAATCCGTGGAAACCGGTGGTGCAGACCGCCAACGGGAAGAAAGCCGTGCTGTGGACGTCCGGTTGGACGCCGCGCTACACGGGCGAGACCATCTATCTGGCCCGCGCCGTCGGAAATGACGGTCTGGGACCGTTCATCAAGATGCGGCCCGAGGACATCGACGCCGGCGGCATGGAGACGGTGTTTCCGTGGCGTGAATCCGACGGGGACGGCACCACCGTCGAGTCGGCGCACCACCTGGCCGAGATCTCGATGGGCGTGCGAAACCCGGTGATGCTGATCAGGATCAAGCCGCAGGACCTGCCCAGGGTCGTCAAGCGCAAGAACCAGGAGAGCTTCAACTTCGGCGATCTGTTCGCCTACACCAAGGTCTGCTCTCACTTGGGTTGCCCCTCTTCGCTTTACGAACAGCAGACCTACCGCATCCTGTGCCCGTGCCACCAGTCGCAGTTCGACGCGTTGCAATACGCAAAGCCCATATTCGGCCCGGCTGCGCGGGCGTTGGCGCAGCTGCCGATCACCATCGACCAGGACGGGTATCTGGTGGCTAACGGCGACTTCATCGAGCCCGTTGGTCCGGCCTTTTGGGAACGGAGGACAGAATGAGTCCAAGCCTGCCGAAACCTCCGAGCATGGCCGAGCTGGCCGCCAAGCAGGGCAACGACATCGATTCGCGCTACCACCCCTCGGCAGCGGTGCGGCGCCAGTTGAACAAGGTGTTTCCCACCCACTGGTCGTTCCTGCTGGGCGAGATCGCGCTGTACAGCTTCATCGTCCTGCTCATCACCGGCGTCTACCTGACCCTGTTCTTCGACCCGTCGATGGCCGAGGTCACCTACAACGGCGTCTATCAACCGCTGCGCGGCGTCCAGATGTCGAAGGCCTACGAATCGACGCTCGACATCAGCTTCGAGGTACGCGGCGGCCTGTTCGTCCGGCAAATCCACCACTGGGCCGCACTGCTTTTCGCCGCGGCGATCATGGTGCACCTGGCCCGCATCTTCTTCACCGGCGCGTTCCGGCGCCCGCGTGAGGCGAACTGGGTGATCGGCGCACTGCTGCTGATCCTGGCGATGTTCGAGGGTTACTTCGGTTACTCGCTGCCCGACGACCTGCTTTCGGGCATCGGACTGCGGGCGGCGATGTCGTCCATCACGCTGGGCATGCCGGTGATCGGCACCTGGCTGCACTGGGCGCTGTTCGGCGGCGACTTCCCCTGCGGCGGTGTCGGTTACATGTGCTCGCAGGACGGGTTCTGGATACCGCGGATGTATGCCCTACACATCCTGTTGATCCCGGGCATCATGCTGGCGCTGATCGGTCTGCACCTTGCGCTGGTGTGGTTCCAGAAGCACACCCAGTTCCCCGGCCCCGGTCGCACCGAGACCAACGTCGTCGGCGTGCGGGTGATGCCGGTGTTCGCGGTGAAGTCCGGCGCGTTCTTCGCGATGACCACCGGCATCCTGGGCCTGATGGGTGGGTTACTGACGATCAACCCGGTCTGGAACCTCGGCCCGTACAAGCCATCCCAGATCTCGGCGGGCAGCCAGCCGGACTTCTACATGATGTGGACGGAAGGGCTGGCGCGTATCTGGCCGGCGTGGGAGTTCTACATCGGCAACTACACGATCCCGGCGTCGGTGTGGGTCGCGGTGATCATGGGCTTGATCTTCGTCCTGCTGATCATCTACCCCTTCATCGAGAAGAGGCTCACCGGCGACAACCTGCACCACAACCTGTTGCAGCGTCCCCGAGATGTCCCGGTGCGCACCGCGGTCGGCGCGGCGGCGATCGCGTTCTACATGCTGCTGACGCTGTGCGCGATGAACGACATCATCGCGTTCAAGTTCCACATCTCGCTCAACGCGACGACGTGGATCGGGCGGATCGGCATGGTGGTGCTGCCGGCGATCGTGTACTACGTCGCCTACCGGTGGGCGGTCGGCCTGCAGCGCAGCGACCGCGCGGTGCTCGAGCACGGCATCGAGACGGGCATCATCAAGCGGCTGCCCCACGGTGCCTACATCGAGCTGCACCAGCCGCTCGGCCCGGTCGACGAGCACGGTCATCCGATTCCGTTGGAGTACCAGGGTGCTGCGGTGCCCAAGCGGATGAACAAGCTCGGCTCGGCCGGCGAGCCCGGTAGCGGCAGCTTCCTGTTCCCCGATCCGGTCTCCGAGCACGAGGCGCTGGCCGCAGCGGCGCACGCCTCCGAACGCAAGGCGCTCACCGCGCTGCGCGAACACCAGGAGGATCTCGACGGGCAGAACGGACAGAACGGGCACCACTGACGCCCGGCGGACAACTGCCCGGAACGCGAAAGTCCCCAACACATTCGGAGGGTGTTGGGGACTTTCGCGTTCCGTGGGTCAGCGCGCTATGACGCCTCGGTGATGGTGTGCAGCTCGCGCAGGAAGTACCACGGGGCCACCGGCATCGCCGCCGTGACGAGGCCGGCCAGCACGTAGAACACCCATGCGGCCACGTTGCTGTCGACGGCCATCAGGTAGGTGCCCACCCCGATGGTCACCATCGCGACGCCGATCGCGCAGGCCATCACCAGCGCGTAGCGTAGCCACACCTGCTCGACGGCGGCCTCCAGCGGGGTCGGGGTCGAGGTGCGCTGCATGCGCGGCGCGGCGTAGTCGGTGGTGGCGGCCGCCCCCAGCGACTGAAGCTTCTCGGTCGGGGCCTCGGTCCCGCGGGCGGGCGCCGCGGGACGGCTCAGGGCGGACGGATCGGCGTCCGGCGCGGCGGGCGGCGCGGCGGGCGGAGCCTCGGCCGACGCCTCCCGGCGGGCCCGCAACAGCAGCGGAACAGCGCCCGCGATCACCAGCGCCGAGACCGCGATGATGACGTACAGCACCCAGGGGGTGCCGGAGTCACCGCCGGGGTCGGTGTGCTCGCGGCCCAGGTTGACCAGGGCCACCGTGGCGGCAACCCCGGCGCCCAGCGCGATCAGCCAGATGGCCGCGCACGCGCCGAGCAGGATGCGGTCGATGGGGTCCAGCTCGGCGGGGTCCAGCCCGGCGGTCAGCCGGGTACGGCCTGCGGATTCGGTGTCATATGTCATCTAGCAACTCGTTTGTGCAGCGTTGTTGGTGTTGGACGACAGCACGGTGCCGTCGCTTGTGGTGATCGAGCAGTTGAGCCTGCTGACCAAGAAGAGGCTGGACGCCTGCACCGAGCCGACCTCGGACTGCGAGATCGGCGTCACGGTCAGCGACCAGGGAATGTAGACGTTGCGCTGGGTCCGGCTGCGCCCTGCGGCGTCGATATAGGTGACGGTGATGATGTCGCCGGGCGCCTTGGTGCCCGTCACCGAGTACGTCACCTGTCGCGGGCCGGCCTGCGTCGTGGGGGCTGGTGCGGGCGGCGCTGCGGTCTCCTCCGGCGGCGGCGGTGGGGCTTCGGCGGGTGCCGGCGCGGGCGGCGGTGGCGGCGGCTCCTCGGTGATCGTCACGGTCTCCGGCGGCGGCGGCGGTGGTGGCTCCGTCGTCGGCGGTGGCGGCGGCGGCGGGGGTGGCGGGGTGGTCGTGGTGATCTCGTCCTGCACGGGCGGTGACGTCGTGGTGGACGGGCCCGGGGTGGCCAGGTTGCTGGTGTCGGTGCGGGTCACCAGGATCGATACCGAGGCGACCAGCGCGACGGCGGCGATGATGGCCGCCACGCCGACCACCCACGGCCAGCGCGGCGGCGGAGGCGCATCGACCGGTTCGGCCTGCTCGTAGCTGTCGTAGTCGTACAGCGACGCGTCAGCGGGCACATACGGGCCTGCGGTGAACTGCTCGGACTCGGGCGCCGAATACGCCTGCGAATACACATCCGTCTGGCCGGTGTCCGGAGTGCCGGGCTGCTCGGATGCGGGTTGACTGCCCGGCTCTTGGCCTCCGAGATCCGAACCTTCGTTATCCGGGGGATTCGGCCCGCTCATGTACGCCTATCCTTCTCGACTACTTAACCGGCGCGGGTTTTTTGTGGCCGTAAGCGGCTCGACCGTGCCTCGGCAACACTACCCAAACGCAGTACTTCGAGAAGTCTGACCGCGCGGTTTGCCGACAAAGTGGTGCCCCGATTGTGACCTTTAGGGTCCGCCGATGCGGCGTCGGTCAGTGTTTTTCCGGGCCGGTGTAGTACTCGAACACCAGGCCGGCCGCGGCGGCGATCACGAAGCAGATGCCCGCCACGATCAGCCACGGCAGCCACAGGGCCAGGCCGACGGCAGCTACCGATGCCGACAGCGCGATGGATACCGGCCACCAGCTGTGCGGGGCGAAGAAGCCCAACTCCCCCGCGCCGTCGCTGATCTCGGCGTCCTCGTAGTCCTCGGGCCGGGTGTCCAGGCGGCGGGCCACGAACCGGAAGAAGGTGCCGGTGATCAGGGTCAGCCCGGCGGTCATCACCAGCGCCGTGGTGCCTGCCCACTCCACGCCGCCGTAGGCGAACATCTGGGTCAGCACCCCGTACACCACCGCGGCAAGGACGAAGAACGCGGTCAGGAACTCGAACAACCTGGCTTCGATATGCATCTGTGGCCCCTACTTGCTGGCGTCGGTGATCGGTGGTGCCTGCTCGCCGCGGCGAACGTCGAACGGTGCCGTGGTAATCGCCGTCGGCGGCTGGTTGATCGCCCGCAGCGCCTCCGCGTTGGTGGCGCCGTCGATGCGCTGCTGCAGATAGGCCTTGAAGTCGTTGGGCTCCACGACGCGCAGTTCGAAGTTCATCATCGCGTGATAGGTGCCGCACATCTCGGCGCAGCGGCCCACGAACGCGCCGGTCTTGTTGATCTCGCTGACCTGGAACGTGTGGTCGGAGTTGTTGGCCTCCGGGTTGGGCATCACGTCGCGCTTGAACAGGAACTCCGGGATCCAGAACGCGTGGATGACGTCGGCCGAGGCGATCTGGAACTCGATGCGCTTGCCGACCGGCAACACCAGCACCGGGATTTCGTTGGAGGTGCCCAGCGTCTCGACCTTGTCGAAGTTCAGGTAGGTGCGGTCCTCGGGGTTCTTGCCCGCGATGGTGCCGTACTCGCCGCCGTGCTCGCCCTGCAGGCCCTCGGGACCCGACGCCACCGCTGCCTTGCGCTCCGGGTCCGCGCCGTCGTAGGTGAAGGTGCCGTCGGCGAAATCGACCTTCTGGTAGCCGAACTTCCAGTTCCACTGGAACGCCGTGACGTCGACGACGACATCGGGGTTGGGCTCCTCGTGCAGCATCTTCTCCTGCACCACGACGGTGAAGTAGAACAACACCGAGATGATCAGGAACGGCACGACCGTGAGCACCAGCTCCAGCGGCATGTTGTAGCCGAACTGGCGCGGCAGCTCGGTGTCGGTCTTCTTCTTCCGGTGGAACGCCGCGGTCCAGAACACCAGGCCCCACACGATCGCGCCGACAACCAGCGATGCGATGACCGAACCGATCCACAGTTCCCGGTTCAGGTGCGCCTCAGGGGTGATGCCCTTCGGCCAGCCCAGGCCTAATACGTCTGACCAGCTGCAGCCGCTGAGCAGCACCGCCGTGCCACCCAGGACGACTGACAACGCCGCCACCCGGAACACGCGAGGTGTCACGCTGGAGCCTCCCTTAGAGATCGTGAGCCAGGCCGAATACTACGCAGCGTAGACCACAAGCGGGTACCGGTCTCGACGCACCTCGCTATTCGGCATACTGGCGCCGTGTGCGGACTGTTGGCCCTGGTGCGAGATCCGTCCGCCGATGTGCCATCTGGCCTGGTCGAGAGCGTTTCGGCGGCCACGCACCTGATGCGCCACCGCGGGCCCGACGAGCCGGGAACGTGGTCGGACGACACGCAGCGACCGGTCAGTGTGCTCGGGTTCAACCGGCTGTCGATCATCGACATCGCGCACAGCCATCAGCCGCTGCGCTGGGGCCCGCCCGAGTCCCCCGACCGCTACGTGCTGGTGTTCAACGGGGAGATCTACAACTACCTGGAACTGCGTGAGGCACTGCGCAATGAGTTCGGCGTGGTGTTCGCCACAGAAGGCGACAGCGAGGCGATCATCGCCGCCTACCACCACTGGGGCACCGACGCGCTGAACCGGCTGCGGGGCATGTTCGCGTTCGCGCTGTGGGACACCGTGGAAAACGAGCTGTTCTGTGCCCGTGACCCGTTCGGCATCAAACCGCTGTTTCTGGCGACCGGGCCGGGCGGCACCGCGGTCGGCAGCGAGAAGAAGTGCCTGCTGGAGTTGGCCGACACGCTCGGCATCGACCTGACGCTGGATCAGCGTGCGCTGCAGCACTACACGGTGCTGCAGTACGTGCCCGAACCCGAGACGCTGCACCGCGGTGTGCGCAGGCTGGAGTCGGGCAGCTACGCGCGGGTGCGACCCGGGCAGCCGCCGCAGGTGACGCGTTACTTCACGCCGCGGTTCGCCCCCGTGCCGTTCGCCGCCGGCGAAGAGCAGGCCCGCTACGACGAGATCACCGCGGTGCTCGAGGATTCGGTCGCCAAGCACATGCGCGCCGACGTCACGGTGGGTGCATTCTTGTCCGGCGGTATCGATTCCACCGCGATCGCCGCGCTGGCCATGCGGCACAACCCGCGGCTGATCACGTTCACCACCGGGTTCGAACGCGAGGGCTTCTCCGAGGTCGACGTGGCGGTCGCCTCGGCCGAGGCGATCGGCGCCCGGCACGTGACCAAGGTGGTGAGCCAGGCCGAGTTCGTCGCCGCGCTGCCCGAGATCGTCTGGTATCTCGACGAACCCGTCGCCGACCCCGCGCTGGTGCCGTTGTTCTTCATCGCCCGCGAGGCCCGCAAACACGTCAAGGTGGTGCTGTCCGGTGAGGGCGCCGACGAACTGTTCGGCGGATACACGATCTACCGGGAACCGTTGTCGCTACGGGCTTTTGACTACCTGCCGCGGCCGGTGCGCCGATCGCTGGGTAAGGCGTCGCGGCCACTGCCCGAGGGGATGCGCGGCAAGAGCCTGCTGCACCGCGGGTCGCTCACGCTCGAGGAGCGCTACTACGGCAACGCGCGCAGCTTCTCCGACGAGCAGTTGCGCGCCGTGCTGCCCGGTTTCCGCCCGGAGTGGACCCACACCGACATCACCGCCCCGCTGTACGCCGAATCGGCCGGCGCCGACCCGGTCGCCCGCATGCAGCACATCGACCTGTTCACCTGGTTGCGCGGCGACATCCTGGTCAAGGCCGACAAGATGACCATGGCCAACTCGCTGGAGTTGCGGGTGCCGTTCCTGGACCCCGAGGTGTTCGCGGTGGCCTCCCGGCTGCCGCTCGAGCAGAAGATCACCAGGGCCACCACCAAGTACGCGCTGCGGCGCGCCCTGGAACCGGTCGTGCCCGTACATGTGCTCAACCGGCCGAAGCTGGGCTTCCCCGTGCCGATCCGGCACTGGCTACGCGCAGGCGAGCTGCTGGACTGGGCGCACGCGATGACCGGCGCCTCGCAGGCCGGTGAGCTCATCGACCTTGGCGCCGTGCGCACGATGCTCGACGAACACCGCAGCGGCACAAGCGATCACAGCCGCCGCCTGTGGACGGTGCTGATCTTCCTGCTGTGGCACGCGATCTTCGTCGAGCACAGCATCACCCCGCAGATCAGCGAACCCACCTACCCGGTACAGCTCTGAGCCGCGCTTACCGGGTGAGCGCCTTGTTGATCTCCTGGGCCGCCTCGGCGCCGTAGGCGTCGGTGAGGCGCTGCACGGCCTCCTCGCGGTTCCACGCCCACTCCTGCGGACCCGGCGCCTCGAACACCAGCACCGCGACCAGCGACGCCAGCTGCGCCGACCGTTCGAGGTTCAGTCCCGCGCTGCGGCCGGTCAAGAAGCCCGCGCGGAACGCGTCGCCGATCCCGGTCGGGTCGGCCTGACACTTCTCCGGAACGACGTCGACGTGGATGAACTGGCCGTCGGAGCTGACCAGATCGACGCCCTTGGGGCCCAGCGTGGTGACGCGCATACCGATCTGGCTCATCACCTGCGCCTCGCTCCAGCCGCTCTTCTGCAGCAGCAGGTCCCATTCGTAGTCGTTGGTGAACAGGTAGGTGGCGCCGTTGATCAGCCGGCGGATCTCCTCGCCGCCCAGCCGGGCCAGCTGCTGTGACGGGTCGGCGGCGAACGCCAGCCCCAGTGTGCGGCACTCCTCGGTGTGCAGGAACATCGCGTCGGGATCGTTGGCGCCGATGATCACCAGTTCCGGTGTGCCGACCCGCTTCACCACGTCGGCCAGCGCGATGTTGCGGGCCTCCGACATGGCCCCGGGATAGAACGACGCGATCTGGGCCATATCGTCGTCGGTGGTGCACACGAACCGGGCGGTGTAGGCCGAATTGGAGATGAGCACGCTGTCGCAGTCCACGCCGGCCTGCTGAAGCCAGACACGGTAATCGTCGAAGTCCTGACCCGCGGCGCCGACCAGCGCCACGTCGCCGCCGAGCACACCGACCGCGTAGGCCATGTTGCCCGCAACGCCGCCGCGGTGGATCACCAGATCGTCGACCAGGAAGCTCAGCGACACCTTCTGCAGGTGGTCGGCCAGCAGTTGCTCAGAGAACCGGCCCGGAAACCGCATCAGATGGTCGGTCGCAATGGAACCGGTCACCGCAATGGTCACGTAACGTCGCCCTTCATCAGTTAAGCCGCCTAGATAACTTTACTCAGCTCGGGGTTCACTGTCGTTGCCAAGGGACCCCGTGACAAGTGCGCTAACCTGCCTACAAGTGTCCGCCCGGTCACTGTAGACAGCCACGTTGCGACGCATACCCCCGGGGAGCAAATCTATGGCCGGTCCGTATCCGCCCGAATACGGTGCTGGTCCGGTAAGCCCGCAAATGTACCCACAAACATTTCCCCACCAGCCTTTTGCGCCACCGGACAACATGCCCTCGGCGTACCCGGGCATGTTGCCGCCGCCGGTGCAGTACGAGAAGAAGCGCCGGTGGCCGGTGATCCTCGGCGCGCTGCTGGCGCTGGCGGTGATCGCCGGGTTGGTGGTCGCGCTCGTGTCGACCGACCGCGGCGACGACAGCGCGCCGGCCGCCGCGGTGCTCACCGATGCGTCGGCGAAGGCAGCCATCCAGGAGTACCTGGACGCCCTGCTCAACGGGGACGACGAGACCATTGCCCGGCACACGTTGTGCGGGCTGTTCGACGCGGTCAAGGAGCGGCGCTCCGATCTGGCCCTGGCCGGGCTGTCCAGCGACGCGTTTCGCAAGCAGTACAGCCAGGCGCAGGTCACGTCGATCGACAAGATGGTGCGATCCTCACCGCATCAGGCTCAGGTGTTGTTCACGATGTCGACCACTCCGGCCACCAGCGGCCGACGCGGCGGCGAGCCGCGCCCGCAGGAGCAGCAGGCCGTCGCGCAGCTGTTGGCCTACGACAACGACGTCCTGGTGTGCTCGTATCTACCGCGGACCGGCCAGTACTGAGGGCGGCTCAGTTGAACGAGTCGCCGCAGGCGCAGGAGCCGGTGGCGTTCGGGTTGTCGATGGTGAAGCCCTGCTTCTCGATGCTGTCGACGAAGTCGATGACGGCGCCCTGCACGTAGGGGGCGCTCATCCGGTCCACGGTCAGGTTCACGCCGCCGAACTCGACGGTCAGGTCGCCGTCGAGGGACCGATCGTCGAAGAAGAGGTTGTAGCGCAGCCCGGCGCATCCGCCCGGCTGGACGGCGATGCGCAGCGCGAGGTCGTCACGGCCTTCCTGGTCGAGCAACGCTTTGGCTTTGGCTGCGGCAGCGTCGCTGAGGGTCACGCCGTGGGTGGCGGTTCCGGTGGCCGACTCTTCCTGAACTGTCATTACGTCTCCTGTATGGCCTCAGCGTTGTGCGGCGTACGGAACCAACGGTACCCCGTCCCGGCTCTATTCCCGAGTTAGTCCACAGCTCGCCGCAGCGCCGCGGTGCCACGGAAGTAACCTGGCAGGCGTGAACCTGCTGGGCCGCAAGAAACGCGACGACGAAACCCCGGAACCAGATGTGTCCGAAGACACCACCGACACATCCGACGCCGACGGCGCCGCAGACACCCAGCGCACCACTCCGCCCAAGGGTCGCCCGACCCCCAAGCGCAGCCAGTCCAGCCGCCGGCGCGGCCCGGTCGCGCCCGCCCCGATGACCACCGCCGAGGCCCGTCGACGCCGCAAGGAGATGCGCAGCAAGCTGTCCCGCGAGGAGCGCAAGGCCGAGAAACTCGCCCGCCGCTCCGACATGGCCGAACGCCGCGAAAAGATGATGGCCGGCGAGGACGCCTACCTGCTGCCGCGCGACAAGGGCCCGGTGCGCAAGTTCGTGCGCGACGTCGTCGATGCGCGCCGCAACGTGCTCGGCCTGTTCATGCCGGCCGCGCTCGGGCTGATCTTCGTCATGCTCTCGGTGCCCTCGGTGGAGGTGCAACGCCTGCTGTCCCCCGCAATGCTGCTGCTCGTGCTGATCATGGTGATCGACGGGTTCGTGCTGGGCCGCAAGGTCAACCGGCTGGTCGATGCGAAGTTCCCGGACAACAACGAAACCGGCTGGCGGTTGGGCTTTTACGCCGCCAGCCGCGCATCACAACTGCGCCGGATGCGCGCACCCCGCCCGCAGGTCGAGCGCGGCGACAAGGTCACCTGAGCGCGGTGCGCATCCTGGTGCTCGGTGGTATCCGGTCGGGCAAGTCCCAATGGGCCGAGTCGGCGATCGCAGACCTCGTCACCGGCTCGCGGCCGCTCTGCTATCTGGCCACCGGGCCGGCCCCGGCCGGGGATGCCGAATGGCAGGCGCGGGTGGCCGCGCACCGTAACCGCAGGCCGGCTAACTGGTCGACGGTCGAAACGACCGAGGTGGCAGTGCAATTGCGCTCGGCTGCCACCACCGCGACGCTCGTCGACGACATCGGGTGCTGGCTGACGGCGGCGATGGACCGCGCCGACGCGTGGAGCGGCGGTTCGGTGTCCGCCGACGCCGACGACCTGCTCGACGCGGTGTGCGGGTTCGCCGCACCGCTCGTGCTGGTCAGCCCCGAGGTCGGGCTGAGCGTGGTCCCGCCGACCGAGGCCGGACGGCGCTTCGCCGACGAACTGGGCCTGCTCAACCAGCGGCTGGCCGCGGCCTGCGACCGCGTGGTGCTCGTCGTCGCCGGCCAGCCCGTCACGGTCAAGGACACCGGCCGGTGACCGACTTTCCCACCGTTCCCGCGCCCGACGCCGCGGTCGCCGCGGCGGCGCGCGCACGGCAGGACCGGCTGATCAAACCGCAGGGCTCGCTGGGCCGACTGGAGGACCTGTCGGTATGGGTGGCCGCCTGCCAGGGAGCGTGTCCGCCGCGCCCGTTCACCCGCGCCCGGGTGGTGGTGTTCGCCGGTGACCACGGGGTGGCCGCGGCCGGGGTGTCGGCATACCCGACCGAGGTGACCGCGCAGATGCTGGCCAACTTCGAGGCCGGCGGCGCGGCGATCAACCTGCTGGCGGAGGTCGCCGGGGCCACCGTGCGGGTGGCCGACATCGCGGTGGACGTGGCCGAGCCGCTGTCGCCGTCGATCGGCAAGCACAAGGTGCGCCGCGGCAGCGGCAACATCGCCGTGGAGGACGCGCTGAGCGCCGAGGAAGTGCACGCCGCGCTGCAGGCCGGCCGTCAGATCGCCGACGACGAGGTGGATGCCGGCGCCGACCTGCTGATCGCCGGTGACATGGGGATCGGAAACACCACACCGGCAACCACGTTGATCGCGGCGCTGACCGATTCCGAACCGGTCGCGGTGGTCGGCCGGGGCACCGGCGTCGACGACGCCGGCTGGGCGCGCAAAACCGCTGCGATCCGCGACGCGTTGTACCGCTCGCGCACGGCGGCCGGGGATCCCGTTGGGCTGCTGCGGATTTGCGGCGGGGCCGATGTGGCCGCGATGGCCGGGTTCTGCGCGCAGGCCGCGGTGCGTCGCACCCCGGTGCTGCTGGACGGCCTCGTGGTCAGTGCGGCAGCGCTGGTGGCCGAACGGTTGGCGCCGGGCGCGCGGCAGTGGTGGCAGGCGGGTCACCGCTCCACTGAGCCCGCGCACGCGGTGGCGCTGCAGCGGTTGGACCTCGAACCGATCGTCGACATGCGGATGCGGCTGGGCGAGGGCACCGGCGCCGTGGTCGCGCTGCCGATCCTGCGGGCC
This sequence comes from Mycolicibacterium holsaticum DSM 44478 = JCM 12374, assembly GCF_019645835.1. Taxonomy (NCBI): domain Bacteria; kingdom Bacillati; phylum Actinomycetota; class Actinomycetes; order Mycobacteriales; family Mycobacteriaceae; genus Mycobacterium; species Mycolicibacterium holsaticum. The sequence continues at coordinate 2,289,456 of NZ_CP080998.1, read as the reverse complement.
GCGGTGGCCGCGCTGGCGTCGATGGCGACGTTCGACGAAGCGGGTATACGCAGCGCGCCCGGGGAGCAGTAGGCCAGGTGATCGGCTCGGTCGCCGCGGCATTCGGGTTCGGCAGCGTTCTTCCGGTGCGCAGCGTCGACTCGGTCGGCCGCGGTGCACTGACCGCGCTGCCCCTCGTCGGCCTGGCCCTCGGCGCGCTGGCCGCCGGTGTGCTGTGGGTGGCGCACGCGGCGTTCGGCCCCGGCAGCGCGCTGGGCGGCGTGGCGGCGGTGGCGCTGTTGCTGATCGCCACGCGCGGGCTGCACATCGACGGGCTGGCCGACACCGTCGACGGGCTGGGCTGCTACGGCCCCGCGCCGCGGGCCCTCGAGGTGATGCGCGACGGCTCGGCGGGCCCGTTCGGTGTCGCGGCCGTCGTCGTGGTGATCCTGGCCCAGGCGCTGGCGCTGGCCGAACTCGGCGTCATCGCGGTGATCGTCGCGGTGACGGTGGGGCGGGTGGCCGCGGTCGCGGCGTGCCGCAGGTCGGTGCCCGCCGCGGCGGGCAGTTCCCTTGGCGCCCGGGTGGCAGGCACCCAGCCGCCGGCTGTGGTGGCGCTGTGGGGGCTCGCGGTGGCCGGCCTGGCGGTGCTGGCCGGCCCGCGCCCGTGGCAGGGCCCGGTGGTGGTCGCGGTCGCCCTGTTGTGCGGTGCGCTGCTGGTCGCACACTGTGTCCGCCGGTTCGGCGGCATCACCGGTGACGTGCTGGGCGCGACGGTCGAGATCACCACGACCTTGACCGCCGTCGGCCTGGCGATCGGCTGACTCAGCTCAGCCGGGCCATCCAGCCGTGCGTGTCGGCGAAGGTGCCGCGCTGGATCCCGGTCAGCGTGTCGCGAAGCGCCATCGTGATCTCCCCCGGTCCGCCGTCGGCGATGGTGAACTCGCCGTCGGCGTGCTTGACGTGCGCGACCGGGGTGATGACGGCGGCGGTGCCGCACGCGAACACCTCGGTGATCTCGCCCGCGGCCGCCTTCTTCTGCCACTCGTCGATGTCGATCTTGCGTTCCTCGATGGCGAATCCGGCGTCGGTTGCCAACTGCAGCAAGGAATCTCGGGTCACTCCGGGCAAAATGGACCCGCTCAGCTCCGGGGTGACCAGCCGCGCCGACCCGCCGCTGCCGAAGACGAAGAACAGGTTCATCCCGCCCATCTCCTCGATGAAGCGGCGTTCGGCGGCGTCCAGCCACACGACCTGATCGCAGTCGTTTTCGATGGCCTGCGCCTGGGCCAGCAGCGACGCAGCGTAGTTACCGCCGAACTTTGCCGCCCCGGTGCCGCCGGGGCAGGCCCGCACGTACTCGGTCGACAACCACACGCTGACCGGCTTGACGCCGCCCTTGAAGTAGGCCCCCGCCGGTGAGGCGATCACCATGTAGCGGTATTCGTTGGCCGGACGCACCCCGAGACCGGCTTCGGTGGCAAAGATGTAGGGCCGCAGGTACAGCGACTCCTCACCGCCCGCGGGGGGAACCCACGGCTCGTCGACGGCGATCAGCTGGCGCAGGGACTCGATGAACACGTCTTCGGGCAGTTCGGGGATCGCCAGCCGACGTGCCGAGGTGCCCAGCCTTCGCGCGTTGGATTCCGGCCGGAACGACACGATCGACCCGTCGGCCCACCGGTAGGCCTTCAGGCCCTCGAACACTTCCTGGGCGTAGTGCAGCACGATCGCCGACGGGTCCAGTTCGATGGGCCCGTAGGGAATCACCCGCGCGTTGTGCCAGCCCTCGCCCGCCAGGTAGTCGATCGACACCATGTGGTCGGTGTGGTACTTGCCGAAACCGGGGTTGGCCAGAATCGATGCCCGTACCTCGTCGCTCGCCGGAGTTGCGTTGCGCTCAACCGTGAACTCGAGGGGGCCGTCAGTCATGAAGCGATTGTATATCCGCTGACTACCGAGTTTTCGCCGCCACGAACGGGGTCTTGACCACTTCGCATTCGATGGGGCGGCCGCGCACGTCGACGGTGACGCGCTGACCGTCTGCGACATCGGCGGCGGTGTCGATCAGCGCCAGCGCGATCCCGACTTTCAAAGTAGGAGAAAAGGTTCCCGACGTCGTCACCCCGACCGGGCGGTCACCGTCGAGCACGGTCAGGTCGGCCCGCAACACCCCGCGGCCGACCGCCTTGAGCCCACGCAACAATCGGGCGGGCCCGGCTTCCTTTTCGGCAAGCAGCGCGTCGCGGCCCCAGAACGCGTCCTTCTTCCAGCCGATGGCCCAGCCGCAGCGGGCCTGCAACGGCGAGAGCTCCACCGAGAGCTCGTGGCCGTGCAGCGGATATCCCATCTCGGTGCGCAGCGTGTCACGGGCCCCGAGCCCGGCCAGTTCGCCGTCGACGGCGCGGACCTGCGTCACCAACGCGTCGAACACGGTCCGCGCCCGGTCCCACGGCGGCAGCAGCTCGTAGCCGTGCTCACCGGTGTAGCCGGTGCGGCACACCCGCACGGGCACGCCGTCGAACTCGGCGTCGACGTAACCCATGTAATCCATGTCGGTGGGCAGCCCGAGCGCGCCGAGCACATCGGTGGACCGCGGCCCCTGCACCGCGAGCACCGCATAGGACCGGTGTTCGTCGGTGACCGCGATGTCCGCGGGGGCGTGTTTCTGCAGCGCGGCCACCACGGCGGCGGTGTTGGCGGCGTTGGGTACCAGGAAGATCTCGTCGTCGGAGACGTAGTAGGCGATCAGATCGTCGATCACGCCGCCAGATTCGGTGCAGCACAACGTGTATTGCGCCTTGCCTGGCGCGATCCGGCTCAGGTCGTTGGTCAGCGTGGAGTTGACGTAGGCGGCTGCGCCGGGCCCGCGCACCAGCGCCTTGCCCAGGTGGCTGACGTCGAACAGGCCGACGGCGTTGCGCGTCGCAGTGTGCTCGCTGACCGTTCCCGCATACGCGACCGGCATCGACCAGCCGCCGAACTCGGCGAAGTTCGCCCCGAGTTCGCGGTGACGGTCGTCCAGCGGGCCCTTCAACAATTCGCTCACGCCGATCCACCCTAATGTGACGCCGACCTTGCCACACTGATGCGGTGGTCGATCTCGATGCGCTGCAAGCCGCGGGCATCGCCGACGCGCATCGTCGCAGGGCCCTGATCGAATACCTCGACGGGCTCGGGTTCACCGCGGACGAGATGGTCGAGGCCGAACGTCGCGGCCGGCTTTTCGGCCTGTCGGGCGATGCGCTGTGGGCGGGTCGCCCGACGTTCAGCCTGCGCAGCGCCGCCGAGACGCTCGGCGTGCCGCTGGAGCAGCTCTCCGGCGTGTGGGCGGCGCTCGGGCTGTCCGTCGCCGACCCCGACGACCTCACGCTGAGCCAAGTCGACCTCGACGGGCTGGCGGTCTGGGTACAGGTCAAAGCGGTGGTCGGCGACGATGCCGCGCTGGCGTTCCTGCGGGTACTCGGCGCGTCCATGTCGCGGCTCGCCGAGGCCGGATCGTCGATGATCCGCATCGCGGCGCCCGACATCGTGGTAGCCCACACCCGAGACGAGCTCACCACCGCGCGGGCATACCGCGCGGTTTCCGAGCTGACCCAGCGCCTCGGCACGCTGCTCGAAGCCGTGTTCCGCCAGCACGTGGCCAGCGCCCGCAGCCACTTCGAGGGCGTCATCCGCGACGAGTCGGCCGTGGTGATGTGCGGTGTGGGCTTCGCCGACCTGACCGGCTTCACCACGCTGACCCAGCGGCTCTCCCCGGCCGAGTTGGCCGAACTGCTTCTGGATTTCGGCGGGGTGGTCAGCGATCTGGTGCACGTCGACGGCGGCCGGGTGGTCAAGTTCATCGGCGACGAGGTGATGTGGGTGACCTCGACGCCCGAACTGCTCGTGAAGGTGGCCGTCGACCTCGTCGAACATCCGCGGGCGCGCGAGGCCGGACTGCAGGTCCGCGCGGGTCTCGGCTACGGCCCGGTGCTCGCCGTGGGCGGCGATTACTTCGGCAACCCGGTGAACCTGGCCGCGCGGCTGGTCGCCGCCGCGGCACCAGGGCAGGTCCTCGCCGCCGCCGACGTGCGCGACGAGCTGGGCGACTGGCCCGCCGTGCCACAGGACCCGTTGGTGCTCAAGGGCTTTGACGAACCGGTTCAGGCCTACGACCTGCTCGCCGGGCGCCGACGACTAAGCTAACCGCTTGTGAGCCCTGCAAACGTCGGTTACCAAGCCCCCAGCGTCTCCGTCAGCTCGACCCTGCCCAAGCGCACGGTCGACTCGTCGGTGCTGATCGTGCCCGTGGTCAGCGGGTCGGACGACAGTGCGGGGCCGACGGTGGTCGCCAACCCGTTCCTCGACGCCGAGGCCGTCGGTGAGATCGAGGTCGCCCTTGAGGCGCTCGGCGCGAAGGGCGGCGCCGAGTCGCTGACCCGCGTCGTGGTGCCGGCGCTGCCGGTGGGCAGCGTGCTGGCGGTCGGGCTCGGCAAGGATTCCGGCGACTGGTCGGCCGACGTGATCCGCCGCGCCGCCGGGGTGGCCGCACGCTCGCTCAACGGCACCGAAGCGGTGATCACCACGCTGTCGGACATCGATCTGAACGCGGCCATCGAGGGGCTGATCCTGGGCGCCTACCGGTTCACCGACTTCCGCAGCGCCAAGACCGCGCCCAAAGACACCGGGCTGCGGTCGATCACCGCGCTGAGCACCGGTGCGAAAAAGGACGCCGCGCAGCGGGCCGCCGACATCGCCACCGCGGTGGCAACCGCACGCGATCTGGTCAACACCCCGCCGAGTCATCTGTTTCCCGACGAATTCGCTAAGCGGGCAAAGGCTTTGGGGGAAGCCGCCGGACTCCAGGTCGAGATCCTCGACGAGAAGGCGCTGGAGAAGGCCGGCTACGGCGGAATCATCGGCGTCGGCAAGGGCTCGTCGCGCCCGCCGCGGCTGGTGCGGCTGACGCACAAGGGCGCCAAGCAGCGCGGCAAGGCCGCGAAAAAAGTGGCGCTGGTGGGCAAGGGCATCACGTTCGACACCGGCGGCATCTCGATCAAGCCGGCGGCCAACATGCACCACATGACCTCCGACATGGGCGGGGCCGCGGCCGTCATCGCGACGGTGGTGCTGGCGGCCAAGCAGAGGCTGCCGATCGACGTCATCGCCACGGTGCCGATGGCCGAGAACATGCCGTCGGCGACGGCGCAGCGCCCCGGGGACGTGCTCACCCAGTACGGCGGCATCACGGTCGAGGTGCTCAACACCGACGCCGAGGGCAGGCTGGTGCTCGCCGATGCGATCGTGCGCGCCGGCGAGGACGAGCCCGACTACCTGATCGAGACGTCCACGCTGACCGGCGCGCAGACGGTGGCGCTGGGCGCCCGCACGCCGGGGGTGATGGGCAGCGACGAGTTCCGCGACCGGGTCGCCGGCTTGTCGCAGCGCGTGGGTGAGAATGGCTGGCCGATGCCGCTGCCCGAGGAGCTCAAGGACGATCTCAAGTCGACGGTCGCCGACCTGGCCAACGTCAGCGGTTCGCGCTATGCGGGCATGCTGGTCGCCGGCACCTACCTTCGCGAGTTCGTGCCCGAGGGGGTGCAGTGGGCGCACATCGACATCGCGGGTCCGGCGTACAACACCGGCGGGCCGTGGGGCTATACCGGCAAGGGCGGCACGGGGGTGCCGACGCGCACGATGTTCGCGGTCCTCGAAGACATCGCCGCCAACGGGTAACGCCAACGGGTCAGCCGCCCCCCGCCATTTCGTCGATCTCGGCGGGGACTGACGCGCTACAGGACGCGGGCGCGGGCCGTGCTTCGCATCGCCTGGGGCAGCAGATGGGCCGCGCCGTATACGAGGTAGGCCTCCGGCGCGACGGGCCGGATCGGCTTGTTCTTCTTGACCGCCGACACGATCGCCTTGGCCACCTTCTCCGGACCGTACCGGCGCATGGCGAAAAGCTTCTCGAGCTGCGCGCGCCGCGACTCCACGCTGCCCTGCTTGCCTGCAGGCGCGTCGAAGCGGGTGGTGTGCACGATGTTGGTGTTGATCACCCCGGGGCACACGGTGGTGAGCCCGACCCCGGCCTGATCCAGCTCTGCGCGCAGGCAGTCACCGAACATGAACACGGCGGCCTTGCTGGTGGCGTAGGCGTTCATCGCCTGCTGCGGTGAGTAGGCCGCCATCGACGAGATGTTGACGATGTGGCCACCGGTTCCGCGCTCGACGAGGCGGCGACCAAAAGACCTGCAGCAGTTGACGACACCGCCGAAGTTGATGCTCAACACCCGGTCGTATTCGTTTCGCGGGGTGTCCAGGAACAGCCCGGAGTGCCCGACGCCGGCGTTGTTGACAACGATGTCGGGCACGCCGTGCTCGGTGCAGATCTGCTCGGCGAAGCGTTCCACCGCGTCGGCGTCGGCCACGTCGAGGCGGTACGCGTGCGCCACCCCGCCGCGCGCGGTGATCTTGGCGGCGGTGTCTTTCGCACCGGCTTCGTCGATGTCGCTGACGATCAGCTCGGCGCCCTCGCGGGCGAACGCCAGCGCGGTCTCGCGCCCGATGCCGCTGCCCGCCCCCGTCACCGAAACCAGTGTGTCGCCGAAGTATTCGCGTGGCCTGCCCACCTGCGCGCGCAACAGGGCGCGGCTCGCCGGACTGCCCTCGAGATGGTCGACCAGTTCGTGCACCGACTGCGCGAGCAGCTGCGGGTGCGACATCGGTGACCAGTGCCCGGCGTGCAAGTCCCGACGCCACAGCCGCGGCACCCACTTGGCGGTGTCGTCGTAGACGTAGGGCCGCACGTGAGGATCGTTGACGTTGACGATGATCTGCACCGGAACGTCGACGTAGTGGTCGGCCCTCGCCGTGGTCAGCGCGCGGAAGTAGTTGGCGGGATAGACCTTCAGGCTGTTGACGGCGTCGGCAGCGACGTCCGCGGAATGCCGGATCCGCTCACCGGTGATGCCCTCGCGCTGCAACCGTCGCGTCATGACCCCGCCGCGGAAGCCTCGTCGGACCAACGCCGGCGAGATGACCGGGACGGAGAACAGTCCCATGTACCAGAAGGCCAGCAGTTGGCGCAGCGCCCGCGTGAACAGGCGCGGCCGGTACGGCCGTTTGAGGTTGCCCATCACGTAGCGGTTGAGGTGGTCGACGCTCGGGCCGGACACCGAGGTGAACGACGCAATGCGGTCGCGGGCCCCGGAGCGGGACAGGTATTCCCAGATCGATGTCGAACCCCAGTCGTGGGCGAGCACGTGCACCGGCTCACCGGGGCTCACTTCGGCGATGACGGCAGTGAAATCGTCTGCATAGCAAGACATCCGGTAGTCGGAGATCTTGTCGGGAACCGAGGTCTTACCGACGCCGCGATTGTCATAGCGCACGATGCGGAACCGGTCGGCCAGCAGCGGCACCACGCTGTCCCATACGACGTGGGAATCCGGCCAGCCGTGGACCAGAACCACCGCGGCCCATCGGGGTTGCCTTGTTCGTATACCGCGATACGGACACCGTCAGCGCTGTCGACGAACCGTTCGGTGATCATCACACCTCCACCCGAAGTTAGTGGGACCGCCGGTAACGTATCAGGCCCGTCGCTTTACCCAGGCGCTTAGGACTCTTCGAGTTCCCTGCGCGCGGCGCGGCGGCGTTCGACCCGGCGACGTTCGTCGAAGTCGCGCATCCGCTGGGGATAGCCGACCTTCTGCACGTCGTACACCGGGATGTTGAGGCGTTGCGAGAGCCGCCGGGCCCCGGCCTCTCCCCCGGTCGGCCGCCGCGTCCACTCGCCATCGGCGGCGACCAGCACGACGGTGACGTCGGTGACGGTGGTCTTGGGTTCGACGAAGGCCTCGACACCGGTATGGTCGGCGACCCACTGACGCAGATATCGCAGATCGGCGCCCGGGTCGCTGCCGGCGGCTGCGCCGGTGCGCGTACCGCGCCGAAATTTGCCGAACAGTCGCACTCCGGTGGTACTCCCTTCGTCTACCTCCCAAGATAGTGCCAGAGCACATGGTCGACAGGTCTGCAGCGAACGAGACGCGCAGACGTGAAAGGATGGGTTACGACGATCGACCCAGCAAGAGACTGACCGTTCAAGGGAGCGAGGGAGTCGATATATGGCCATCTCCGTTCAGATGCCCGCACTCGGTGAAAGCGTCACCGAAGGGACTGTCACCCGTTGGCTCAAGCAAGAGGGCGACACGGTCGAACAGGATGAGCCGCTGCTGGAAGTGTCCACCGACAAGGTGGACACCGAGATCCCCTCTCCCGCTTCCGGTGTGCTGAAGAAGATCGTCGCGCAGGAAGACGACACGGTGGAGGTGGGCGGCGAGTTGGCCGTCATCGGGGATGCCGACGAGGACGGCGACGACGGCGGCGGCGGCGACGAGCAGCCCGCCGAGGAACCCGCAGCGCAGCCCGAACCGGCCGCCGAAGAGCAGGAGGAGCCCGCCGAGACGCCATCGCCTCCGGCCAAGGGCGGGGACGCGACACCGGTGTTGATGCCCGAGCTCGGCGAGTCGGTGACCGAGGGCACCGTGACCCGGTGGCTGAAGAAGGTCGGCGACACCGTCGAGGTCGACGAGCCACTGCTCGAGGTCTCCACCGACAAGGTCGACACGGAGATCCCCTCGCCGGTGGCCGGCACGCTGGTGGCGATCACCGCTGAAGAGGACGACACCGTGGAGGTCGGCGGCGAGCTGGGCAAGATCGGCGACGCCGATGCGGCCCCGGCCGCCGAACCCAAACCCGAACCGGAACCCGAGCCCGAACCCGAACCCGAACCCGAACCCGAGCCGGAGCCCGAACCGGAACAGAAGCAGGAGCCCAAGCCGGAACCCAAGCCCGAGCCCAAGCCCGAGCCGAAGGCCGAGCCCAAGCCGGCACCCAAACCCCAGCCCGCGGGTGACTCCGCCCCGTATGTCACACCGCTGGTGCGGAAACTGGCCGCCGAGAACGACATCGACCTCACCGCGGTGAAGGGCACCGGCGTCGGTGGACGCATCCGCAAGCAGGATGTGCTGGCGGCGGCGGAGGCCAAGCAGGCACCGGCGGCCGAACCGACCGCCCCGCGGCCCGCGGCACCGGCGGCCAGGCAGGAGCCGACGGCCGCGCCAGCCCTGGCGCATCTGCGCGGCACCACACAGAAGGCCGGCCGGATCCGTCAGCTCACCGCCAAGAAGACACGCGAATCCCTGCAGGCGACAGCGCAATTGACCCAGACCCACGAGGTCGACATGACCAAGATCGTGTCGCTGCGGGCCCGGGCGAAGGCCAGCTTCGCCGAACGCGAGGGCGTGAACCTGACGTATCTGCCGTTCATCGCGGTCGCGGTGGTCGACGCGCTCAAGGCGCACCCGAACGTCAACGCCAGCTACAACGAGGACACCAAGGAGATCACCTACTACGACGCCGAGCACCTCGGCATCGCGGTCGACACCGAGCAGGGGCTGCTGTCACCGGTGATCAAAAACGCCGGGGACCTGTCGCTGGCGGGGTTGGCGCGCGCGATCGCCGACATCGCCGCGCGCGCCCGCTCGGCTGACCTCAAACCCGACGAGTTGTCCGGTGGCACGTTCACCATCACCAACATCGGCAGCCAGGGTGCGCTGTTCGACACCCCGATCCTGGTGCCGCCGCAGGCGGCGATGCTGGGCACCGGCGCGATCGTCAAACGGCCGCGGGTGATCGCCGACGAGTTCGGCAATGAGTCGATCGGTATCCGGTCGGTGTGCTACCTGCCGCTGACCTATGACCATCGGCTGATCGACGGTGCCGACGCCGGACGTTTCCTGACCACCATCAAACGCCGCCTCGAAGAGGGTGCCTTCGAGGCCGACCTGGGTCTGTAGGCCGAGCAGAGAAGGGCTTTCGCCTCCGTGTCCGACGCCGCCATCGCCATCGCGGGATCGTCCGGCCTGATCGGCACGGCGCTGGTGTACGCACTGCGCGCCACCGACCATCGGGTGCTGCGCATTGTGCGCCGGGCCCCATCCAACGCCGACGAGGTGTTCTGGAACCCCGACACCGGTGAGTTCGACGCGGGCGCGCTGGCCGGCGTCGACGCCGTGGTGAACCTGTGCGGGGTCAACGTCGGCGCCAAGCGCTGGTCGGGGGCGTTCAAACAGAGCCTGCGCGACAGCCGCATCGGGCCCACCGAAGTGTTGTCCGCCGCCGTCGCCGCCGCGGGGGTACCGACGCTGGTCAACGCCAGCGCGGTCGGCTACTACGGCGACACCGGCAGCCGCATCACCGACGAGTCCGCCCCGTCGGGCGCCGGGTTTCTGGCCCAGCTGTGCCGCGACTGGGAGGGTGCCACCCTGCCCGCCCAGCACGCCGGGGCGCGGGTGGTGCTGGCCCGCTCAGGGCTGGTGCTCGGCCGGTCCGGCGGGATCCTGAGCAGGTTGAAGCCGTTGTTCTCCCTCGGTCTGGGCGCCCGGCTGGGCGACGGCCGCCAGTACATGCCGTGGATCAGCCTCGAAGACGAGGTACGCGCGCTGCTGTTCGCGATCAACCACCGCGAACTGTCCGGACCGGTCAACGTTACGGGCCCGGCGCCGGTCACCAACGCCGAGTTCACCGCGGCGCTGGGCCGCACGCTCAACCGTCCGACCCCGCTTGCGGTGCCCGGCTTCGCGGTGCGCACCCTGCTCGGCGAGTTCGCCGACGAGGGCGTGCTCGGTGGCCAGCGGGTCATCCCGGCGGCGCTGGAGGCGGCGGGTTTTCAGTTCCACCACAACACCATCGGCGAGGCGCTGGCATTCGCCACCGCACCCAAGGACACGTAGATTCATATGCATGGCGGCAAAGTCGATCCGGTCGGTGTCATCGCCGGTTGACGTGCGCCGACTGGGCAGCCTCGACTATCAGGCGGCCTGGGAGCTGCAGCGGGAGCTGGCCGATGCCCGCGTCGCGGGCGGGCCGGACACGCTGCTGCTGCTCGAGCATCCGCCGGTGTACACCGCGGGCCGGCGCACCCTGCCCGAGGAGCGTCCCCTGCCCGACGTGTCGAACACCCCGGTCATCGACACCGACCGGGGCGGCAAGATCACCTGGCACGGGCCCGGACAGCTGGTGGGTTATCCGATCATCGGCCTCGCCGAACCGGTCGATGTGGTGAATTTCGTTCGGCGCCTTGAAGAATCGTTGATCAAAGTGTGTGCCGACCTCGGGCTGGCGACCGGCCGGGTGGCGGGCCGTTCCGGGGTGTGGGTCCCCGCCCAGGACACCGAGGACGGGCCGCGGCCCGCACGCAAGGTCGCCGCCATCGGCATCCGGGTGTCGCGGGCCACGACGCTGCACGGGTTCGCGCTGAACTGCGACTGCGACCTGACCGCCTACTCGGCGATCGTGCCGTGCGGCATCTCCGATGCCGGGGTAACCTCGCTGAGCGCCGAACTGGGCCGCCACGTCGGCGTCGACGAGATGCTGGGCCCGGTCACCGAGGCCGTTTGCGACGCGCTCGACGGGCGCCTGTCAGTAGCATTGACCTCGTGACCGTGTCCCCGGAAGGCCGCAGGCTCCTCCGTCTGGAGGTGCGCAACGCCGAGACGCCCATCGAGCGCAAGCCGCCGTGGATCAAGACGCGCGCCAAGATGGGCCCGGAGTATCAGGAGCTCAAGGCGCTGGTCCGGCGCGAGGGCCTGCACACCGTCTGCGAGGAAGCCGGCTGCCCGAACATCTACGAGTGCTGGGAGGACCGCGAGGCCACCTTCCTCATCGGCGGCGAGCAGTGCACCCGGCGGTGCGACTTCTGCCAGATCGACACCGGCAAGCCCGACGAACTGGACCGCGACGAGCCGCGCCGGGTCGCCGAGAGCGTGCACACGATGGGGCTGCGCTATTCGACGGTCACCGGGGTGGCCCGCGACGATCTGCCCGACGGCGGCGCATGGCTGTACGCCGAGACGGTGCGCGCCATCAAGGCGCTCAACCCCGACACCGGCGTCGAGCTGCTGATCCCCGATTTCAACGGCGCCCCCGAACTGCTCGAGCAGGTCTTCGAGTCACGTCCAGAAGTGTTGGCGCACAACGTCGAAACGGTGCCCCGGATCTTCAAGCGGATCCGGCCCGGCTTCCGCTACGACCGCAGCCTGCAGGTGCTGACCGCGGCGCGCGCGTACGGGCTGGTGACCAAGTCCAACCTCATCCTCGGGATGGGCGAGACGCCCGAGGAGGTGCGCAGCGCGCTGACCGACCTGTACGACGCCGGCTGCGACATCGTCACGATCACCCAGTACCTGCGGCCCTCGGTGCGTCATCATCCGGTGGAGCGCTGGGTGCGGCCCGAGGAGTTCGTCGAGCACGAGCAGTTCGCCAACGAACTCGGGTTCGCCGGGGTGCTGGCCGGGCCGCTGGTGCGGTCGTCGTACCGGGCCGGCCGGCTGTACGCACAGGTGGTCAATTCCCGGTCCACCGGAGCCGCGGCGACGGGCACATCCGACTCCGTATCCTGAGGGCATGGCGAAATCCCGCAATCCCGCGGCCGTGAAGGCTGCCAAGGCCGAAGCGAAGGCGGCGCGCAAGGAGGCCTCCCGGCAGCGCCGCACCCAGCTGTGGCAGGCGTTCCAGATCCAGCGCAAAGAGGACAAACGGCTGCTGCCCTACATGATCGGCGCGTTCGTGCTGATCGTCGCCGCCTCGGTGGCGCTGGGGTTGACCGCAGGCGGGTTCAGCACTTACATGATGATCCCGCTGGGCGTCGTGCTCGGCGCGCTGGTGGCGTTCATCATCTTCGGGCGGCGCGCGCAGAAGTCGGTCTACCGCAAGGCCGAGGGACAAACCGGGGCGGCGGCATGGGCGCTGGAGAACCTGCGCGGCAAGTGGCGCGTCACCCCGGGCGTCGCGGCCACCGGCCACTTCGACGCGGTGCACCGGGTGATCGGGCGACCGGGCGTGATCTTCGTCGGCGAGGGCTCCCCGACCCGGGTCAAGCCGCTGCTGGCCCAGGAGAAGAAGCGCACCGCCCGGCTGGTCGGCGACATCCCCATCTACGACATCGTCATCGGCAAGGGCGAGGACGAGGTCACGCTGGCCAAGCTCGAACGCCACCTCAACAAGCTGCCCGCCAACATCACCGTCAAGCAGATGGACTCGCTGGAGTCCCGGCTGGCCGCGCTGGGCACCAAGGTCGGGCCCGCCGCGATGCCCAAGGGTCCACTGCCCGCCCAGGCCAAGATGCGCGGCGTACAGCGCACCGTCCGGCGACGCTGACCCCGGGTCGCCGGCCAGATGTGTACAGCATGTGAATGGGCGCCGGCGTTCTCGGCCATCACCACCCGCCGCACCGTTTTGCGCACCGCGGGCGTGGTTCTCGCCGCAACGGCGCTGAGCGCCTGCACGCCACGCTCGGGCGCTCCGGCGCAGACCGCGGACTTCGTGTTCCGCAACGGGGCGATCTACACCGTGGCAGGCCCGGAACCGTGGGCCCAGGCCGTCGCCGTACGCGGCAACACCATCGTCCATGTCGGCGACGAGGACGGTGCGACGGCGCTCGTCGGCCCGAACACCCGGGTGATCGACCTGGGTGGCCGGATGTTGATGCCGGGCTTCGTCGAGGGCCACATCCACCCGTTCCTCGGCGCCTTCCTCACCTCGGGGGTCGACCTGCAGGTGCCGACGGGGGCCGACGCGCTGGCCGCCATCGAGTCCTACGCCAACGAGCACCCCACCGGTCCGGTGCGCGGATTCGGTTGGCGGGTGGACATGTTCGGCCCCGACGGCCCGACCCGCACCGATTTGGACCGTGTTCTGCCCGACCGTCCGGGCTTTTTCTTCGCGATCGACGGGCACAGCCTGTGGGCCAACAGCAAGGCGCTCGAGATGGCCGGTGTCAACCGCGACACCGAGGACCCGGTTCCCGGGTTCAGCTATTACGTCAGGGACGGCAACGGTGATCCGACCGGATACGTGCTGGAGGTCAACGCGGCGCTCAGCCTCGTCGACGCCATCGAGCCGATCTCGGCCGAAACCATGGGACGGCTGCTGGAGGAATGGTTGCCGAAAGCCTCCGCCGCGGGCATCACGTCGGTCTTCGACGCAGGCGTGCCACCCATCGGCGCCGATCAGGGCGCGTTGATCGGGCTGTACACCGACGTCGAACAGCGTGACCAGTTGCCGTTCCGCGTGGTGGCCTCCTACAGCGTGAAGTCGCCGCCGACCGCCGACGTCGTAGAGAAGATCACCGACATCAGGGACCGGTTCTCGACCGATCTGGTGCGCGCCGACATCGTCAAGATCGTCGGCGACGGCACCCAGGGCGGATACACGGCCTGGCTCATCGAGCCGTATGCGGACAAGCCGGACTCCACGGGCGGTTCGCCGTTCACCGAGGAGCAGTGGCATCAACTCATCGGTGAGGTCGACGCCGCGGGTTTCGACGTGCACGTGCATGCCTGCGGTGAGCGCACGGCGCGCGTCGCCCTGGATGCCATCGAGCGCGCCGCGGCCGTCAACCCACCGCGCGACCGCAGGCACGCCATCGCCCACCTGGTCTACGTCGAGGACCCCGACAGCCGGCGGTTCGGTGAACTCGGCGTCGTCGCCCAGTTTTCTGCGAACTGGATGTCCCCCGACCCCGACACCATGCAGAACATGGTGGCCCGCTACGGCCCGCCACGAGCCGACCTGCTCTACCGGCCCCAGGACGTGCTGAGGTCCGGCGGCCGCATCTCGTTGGGCACCGACTGGCCCGCGGCCGGATACTTCTCCACCTACAAGCCCTTGGATGCGATCCAGACCGGGGTCACCCGCCAGTTGATCGGCGAACAGGGTGATGCCGTGCTGGCACCCGCCGACCAGCGGCTGTCGGTCGCCGAGGCTCTGCACGCCAACACGTTGGGGGCGGCCTACCAGCTCCGGATGGACGACAAGGTGGGGTCACTGGAGGTCGGCAAGCTCGCGGACATGATCGTGCTCGACAGGAACCTGCTGGAGATCGAGCCGGGCGACATCTCGCAGGCCAAGGTGAGCATGACGATGATGAACGGTCAGATCCGCCACGAGGCCTGACGCCCAGTTTCGTCGAACGTGAGCTTGTGTTCGAGATCCAGCCAATTTTTCGAACAGAACTTCACGTTGGGCGGAACCGGCCGGGCTGTCGCGGCGTCCAATTGGCATGCAACCCTTCCTCGGCACCGAGGCGCTATCGGCGGGTGTGGTCACCCGGTACCAGCTCGCGACGCGGTACGACGCGCTCTTTCGCAACGTCTACGTGCCAAAGGACCACCCGGTGACGGCGCTGGACAAGGCGATCGGCGCCTGCCTGTGGTCGGGCCGGCGCGCGACGGCCGCTGGGCTTTCCGCGGCCGCGCTTCACGGGTCTCGCTGGATCGATGCGAGGCTGCCCGCCGAACTCAACCAATCCAGCAGACATAAGACGACCGGCATCCTGCTGCACAGCGACACCCTTCGCAACGACGAAGTCTGTGTCCTCAACGGTGTGCCCGCGACGACCGCCGCCCGCACCGCCTTCGACCTCGGTCGTCGTGGCCGGATCGAGACAGCCGTGCTCCGGATCGACGCGTTGATGCAGGCAACGGGCCTGAAGGCAGAAGCCGTCGGCGCCCTCGTCGAGTGCCACCGCGGCGCCCGCGGGCTCGTCAACCTGCGCAAAGCCCTCGAGCTTTCCGATCCGGGCGCAGAATCACCGCAGGAGACCCGCACCCGACTTGTACTGACCGCAGCGGGCCTGCGGCCCACGCACACCCAGATCGACGTCTACGACGGATACGACCACGTGGGGCGTATCGACATGGGGTATCTGAAGTGGAAGGTCGGCGTCGAGTACGACGGACTCCAACACTGGACCGACCCGCGGGTGCGCAATCGTGACATCGAACGCCCGTCTCGCGTACCCGCGCTGCGCTGCGGGCGGCAGGTGCGAACTAGCGGCGTACGACGGCGGTGTTGGTGAAGCGGTCCTGGTAACCGCGGAAATCGCCGTCGGTGAACAACGCCGGGACGATGAAGAACACCAACAGCCCGCGCACGGTGGCCCGCCCGAGGCCGACATGCATCCGGTTGTCGATCGACGCCACGCGCAACCCCAGGGCCAACTGGCCGGGGGTGAAGCCGAACAACCGGACCGAGATGATGCCGAGCACCACCCACACCGCCGCGATCGACGTCGACCCCAGCGGGGTGTACAGAAAGTCGTCCCTGCTGACCAGCCCGATGCCCACGGCAAGCCCCACCAGCCCGTAGGCGATGAACCAGTCGATGAGCAGCGCACCGATGCGCCTGCCGAACCGCGCGATCGACCCGGGGCCGGTCTCGGGCAGCCCGAGCCGCTGCCCGGGATAGTCGCTGGGTCCTAGATCACTGCTTGGTCCCGACAGCCAGGACCCCATTGCGCGGGCCATAGTGACAGGATATGTGGGAGGCCCTCCCGGGCCATCGGCCGCCAGCAGCAAGCCACCGAGGCGACATTGCGTAACTTCGGCGCAACATACGGTTGACGACCGTGCAACATCGTGTCCTTAGCGTCAACGCGCGGGTTACCGAATATAAGGAGAGAACTCAGTGGCAGAAAAGACCGCCGACGACATTCTCAAGCTGATCAAGGACGAAGACGTACAGTACGTCGACATTCGGTTCTGTGATCTGCCCGGCGTCGTTCAGCACTTCTCGATCCCGGCTACGGCCTTCACCCAGGATGTCTTCGAAGACGGCCTGGCCTTCGACGGCTCGTCGGTCCGCGGATTCCAGTCGATCCACGAATCCGACATGATGCTGCTGCCGGATCCGGAGACCGCGCGCATCGATCCTTTCCGCGCCGCGAAGACCCTGAACCTGAACTTCTTCGTGCACGATCCGTTCACCCGCGAGGCCTACTCCCGTGACCCGCGCAACGTGGCCCGCAAGGCGGAGAACTACTTGACCAGCACCGGCATCGCCGACACCGCCTATTTCGGCGCGGAGGCCGAGTTCTACATCTTCGACTCGGTCACGTTCGACTCGCAGATGAACGGCACGTTCTACGAGATCGACTCCGAGGCCGGATGGTGGAACACCGGCGAGCCGGTGGAGTCCAACGGCAGCGCCAACCGCGGCTACAAGGTGCGCCCGAAGGGCGGCTACTTCCCGGTCGCACCGTATGACCACTTCGTCGACCTGCGCGACGAGATGTGCACGAACCTGCAGAACGCCGGGTTCATCCTGGAGCGCGGCCACCATGAGGTCGGCACCGCCGGCCAGGCCGAGATCAACTACAAGTTCAACACGATGCTGCACGCGGCCGACGACCTGCTGCTGTTCAAGTACATCATCAAGAACACCGCCTGGCAGGCCGGCAAGACGGTGACGTTCATGCCCAAGCCGCTGTTCGGTGACAACGGCTCCGGTATGCACGCGCACCAGTCCCTGTGGAAGGACGGTCAGCCGTTGTTCCACGACGAGTCGGGCTACGCGGGCCTGTCCGACACCGCACGGCACTACATCGGCGGCATCTTGCACCACGCGCCGTCCCTGCTGGCGTTCACCAACCCGACGGTAAACTCCTACAAGCGGCTGGTTCCCGGCTACGAGGCCCCGATCAACCTGGTGTACAGCCAGCGCAACCGCAGCGCGTGTGTGCGCATCCCGATCACCGGCAACAACCCCAAGGCCAAGCGTCTGGAGTTCCGCTGCCCGGACAGCTCGGGCAACCCGTACCTGGCGTTCGCGGCGATGCTGATGGCCGGCCTCGACGGCGTCAAGAAGAAGATGGAGCCGCAGGCGCCGATCGACAAGGACCTCTACGAGCTGCCCCCGGACGAGGCGGCCAGCATCCCGCAGGCCCCCACGTCGCTGTCGGCGGTCATCGACAATCTCGAGGCAGACCACGAATACCTCACGGAGGGCGGGGTTTTCACCGAGGACCTGATCGAGACCTGGATCTCCTACAAGCGGGAGAACGAGATCATGCCGGTGCAGATCCGTCCGCACCCCTACGAGATCGCGTTGTACTACGACGTGTGATCACCGCTGACCAGTTCGGGCCGGGCGACTTCGACGCGCCCGGCCCGAGTTGGCGTTAGGGTCGGCCCATGACGACCCTGACCACTCGCCTCAACACGTACTCGCCGGCGGCGCTGACCGCCTTCCGCGTCATCTTCGGTCTGCTGTTCGCCATCCACGGCTCGTCCAAGCTGTTCGGCTGGCCGCTGGGCCCGTCGATCCCGGTCGGCAGCTGGCCGATGTGGTGGGCCGGGCTGATCGAACTGGTCACCGGCCTTGCGATCACCGTCGGACTGTTCACCCGCATCGCGGCGTTCATCGCCTCCGGCGAGATGGCCGTGGCGTACTTCTGGCAGCACTGGCCGCCGCTGGAAGGTGAGCCGCAGAGTTTCTGGCCGCTGGCCAACGGTGGCGAGGCGACGCTGTTGTTCTGCTTCGGTTTCCTGCTGTTGGCCACCATCGGCGCCGGGGCTTACTCGTTCGACGGCAGACGCCGCCCAGTTCCCACCGCCACCACCACGACCGCGGCGCCGCGCGCCGGCCTGCTCAGCCGGTTGCGCCGTCGCTAGTCCAGCGCGAGGTCCTTGCGGAACTTGCGCATGCCGTCGATCTTCTCGGCCAACGACGCTTGCGGCCCGCTGTAGAACATCCACGGCATCGTGATGATCCCGGTGATCCCGCCGGCCTGCGCCCGGTCGTAGTGCTCGGGGGTGAACGCATCGGTGAGCGGGGTCAGCACGGTGAAGTCGTCCATCGACAAGCCTTGCGCGGCACGCAGTTCGCGTAGCTTCTCGACGCGTTCGAGCGCGCGCTCGGTGGTGATCAGGTCGCCGATCCAGCCGTCGTGGCGCGCGGCGCGGCGCAGCGCGATGTCGGACAGCCCGCCGACGTAGATCGGGATGTGCGGCGGTGTCGGCTCCATCTCCAGGCGCGGGGCCTGATAGAACTCGCCGTCGAATTCGGTCCAGCCCGGCTTCCAGAGTTCCTTCATCAGCTCGAGCATCTCGTCGGTGCGCTTACCGCGGCGATCGAACCGCTGGCCCATCAGCGTGAACTCTTCCTCGCACCAGCCGACGCCGATACCGAGTTCCAGCCGCCCACCCGCCAGATAGGCAGCTGTCCCAATGGATTTCGCCGCCGAGTATGGATCGCGCATCGCAGGCAGATACACCGTGGTGACGAACCGCAGCCGGGTGGTCAACAACGCGATCGCGCCGATCATCACCCACGGATCGGGCCAGTCGGTGAACGCCTCCCAACGACGCTTGCCGTCCTTGGTGTACGGGTAGGGGGTCTCGAGAGTCTCGAGGTTCACCACATGGTCGGGAATGCCCATCCCGTCATAGCCGAGATCGTCTGCGGCCTTGGCGACTTCGACAGCCTCACCGGTGTCCAGGAAGGCGGTGCTGACATAAAACCTCATCCTGCATCCCTGGCCCACGCGGGCACGATGAAGACGCCTTCGGCCTCCACGGTGACGCCGTCGGCGTCGCTGAGGTAGCCGCGGGCATAGGTTTTGGCGCCCTCGCTGCGGTCGATGTAGGCCTCCGCGCGCAGCGGTCCCAGCGGGGTGCCGCGCAGATAGCGCAGCGTGATGGTGCCGGTGAACTTGGGTTCGAGCAGTCCGTCGGTGGCCGCTTCGCCGAGGATGTGGTCGAGCACCAACGCGCAGATTCCGCCGTGCACCCAGCCCGGCGGGCCCTCGTAGGCCGGGCCCAGCGTGAACTCACTCCAGCACCGCCCGTCGTCCTCGTACCGGACCTCCATCGGCGGAGCGATCGCATTACGAAGTCCGACAGCGGGGTTGGCCCACGGCAGCGGTCGACCCGTGCCCTCGTGCACCAACGTGGTGACGGTGCGCTGTTTGCGTTCGAGCATCTCGGTGACCGCGTCGATCGCCGCCTGCGCTTGTCGCACGGCGTCCTGGTCGACGTCGGTGTGCACGCCCGCAGAGACCAGCCTGCGTATTGAATCGGCCAGCGGGCCGTACAGCGAGCGCAGCCGGTCATACTCGTCCGCGGTCACCACGTCGTATCGGAAATCCATGCTCATCGGCGCTGCCTATCCATCAAAGACCTTTCGTACCACCGCTTTTGCCCGGCGGGTCACCCGCAGGTAGTTGTCGAGGAACTCTCCGCCGTCGTCGCTGTCCCAGCCTGCGGCCACCGCGACGGCGTTCAATTGTCTGCCGGGGCCCGGCAGCTGGTCGGTCGGCTTGCCGCGCACCAGCACCAGCGCGTTGCGGGCGCGAGTGGCCGTCAACCACGCCTGCCGCAGCAGGTCGACATCGCCCTCGGCGATCAGCTCGGCCGCGCCGATGGCGTTGAGCGCCTCCAGCGTCGACGTGGTGTGCAGCGCGGGAACCTCGTGCGCGTGTCGCAGCTGCAGAAGCTGCACCGTCCACTCGATGTCGGCCAGCCCGCCGCGGCCCAGCTTGGTGTGGGTGTTGGGGTCCGCGCCGCGCGGCAACCGCTCGGCGTCCACGCGCGCCTTGATCCGGCGGACCTCGCGGACGTCCTCGGTCGACATCCCGCCGGGCCGGTAGCGGATCTTGTCGACCATCAGCAGGAACCGCTCCCCCAGGTCCAGATCGCCTGCGACCCGATGCGCCCGCAGCAGCGCCTGCACCTCCCACGGCTGCACCCACTGGCTGTAGTACGCCTGGTAGGACGCGAGCGTGCGCACCAGCGCCCCGTTACGGCCCTCGGGGCGCAGGCTGGCGTCCACCTCCAGGGGCGGGTCGGAGCTGGGTGACCCCAGCAACGCGCGCAACTGTTCGGCGACGGTGGTCGCCCAGCGCACGGCGGCGGGCTCGTCGAACCCTTCTTCGACCTCGCATACGAACATCACGTCGGCATCGGAGCCGTAGCCCAATTCGGCACCGCCCAACCGGCCCATCCCGATCACCGCGATACGGGCCGGCACAGCGCCGTCGCGGGTGTTCGCCCGGATCACCGTGCCCAGCGCGGACTCCAGCACGGCGACCCACACCGACGTCAGCGCCGCGCATACGTCGGTCACCTCGAGCATGCCGAGTAGATCCGCCGATGCGATTCTGGCCAGTTCGCGGCGGCGCAGCGTACGTGCGGCGGCGATAGCCCGCTGCGGGTCGGGATGCCTTCCGGCAGAGGCGATCAGCGCGCGGGCCACCCCGTCGGGGTCGACGTCGCACAGCTTGGGTCCGTTCGGGCCGTCGGCGTACTGCTGGATGACCTCGGGCGCGCGCATCAGCAGTTCGGGGATGTAGGCCGACGTGCCCAGCACCTTCATCAGCCGCTTGGCGACGGCGCCCTCGTCGCGCAGCGTCGACAGATACCACCGCTGGTCGACGAGGGCCTCGCTGATCCGCCGGTACGCCAGCAGCCCGCCGTCGGGGTCCGGGGTGTCGGAAAGCCAGTCCAGCAGCGTCGGCAGCAGCACGCGCTGCACCTGGCTGCGCCGGTTGCTGCCTGCAGTCAGCGCTGCCAGGTGCGCCAATGCACTCTGCGGTCCTTCGTAACCCAGTGCCGCGAGCTGACGTTCGGCGGCCGCAGGAGTCATCCCCTCCGAAATACCAAGTGCGGCTTGACCGACCGACTCCAGCAGCGGTTGGTAGAACAGCTTGGCGTGCAACCGGGACACCCGCATGCTCTGGCGTTTGAGCTCTTCGCGCAGCACCCCCAACGCGTCGTGTCGGCCGTCGGGGCGGACGTGCGCGGCCCGCGCCAACCAGCGCAGCGACTCGTCGTCGTCCTCGTCGGGCAGCATGTGGGTGCGCTTGAGCCGCTGCAGCTGCAGCCGGTGCTCGAGCAGCCGGAGGAACTCGTATGACGCGGTGAGGTTGGCGGTGTCGTCACGGCCGACGTATCCGGCCGCCCCCAGCGCCGCCAGGGCGTCGACGGTCGAGGCCACCCGCAGCGACTCGTCGTTGCGGCCGTGTACCAGCTGCAGCAGCTGCACGGCGAACTCGACGTCACGCAGTCCCCCGGTGCCGAGCTTGATCTCGCGGCTGCGCACCCCGGCGGGCACCAGCTCCTCGACGCGTCGGCGCATGGCCTGCACTTCGGATACGAAATCCTCGCGCTCGCAGGCGGTCCACACCATCGGCATCAGCGCGTCGACGTAGGCCTGGCCCAGCTCGGGGTCGCCCGCGGCGGGTCTGGCCTTCATCAGCGCCTGGAACTCCCAGGTCTTGGCCCAGCGCTGGTAGTAGGCGACATGGGAGTCCAGCGTGCGCACCAACTGGCCGTGCTTACCCTCCGGGCGCAGTGCCGCGTCGACCTCGAAGAAGGCGTCGCCGGCGAACCGCATCATCTCGCCGGCCACCCGGGTCGCGGCCGCGAGATCGTCCTCGGCGTTGGCGGCCACGAAGATCACGTCGACGTCGCTGACGTAGTTGAGTTCGCGCGCACCGCATTTGCCCATCGCGATCACCGCGAGCCGCGGCGCCTCGTCGGGCTGCAGACCGGCCGAGGCGATGCCCACCGTCAACGCGGCGCCCAACGCGGCGTCGGCCAGGTCCGACAGGTGCGCTGCGACCGTCGTGAACGGGAGGACGGGTTCGTTCTCCACGGTGGACGCCAGGTCCAGCCCGGCCAGCACCATCAGCCGGTCCCGGTACAGGGTGCGCAGCGGATGCAGCGCAGCCGTTGCATCCGTTAGCTTTTCGGCCAGCGATCCGAACTGGTGGCGCACTTGCTCGGCCGTCGGCAACGTCACGTCGCCGGCCAGCAGCCGCCAGGAGTCCGGGTGGGCGACGAGGTGCTCGCCGAGCGCAAGCGACGACCCGAGGATGCTGAACAGCCGGCCGCGCAGGGCACGGTCGGACAACAGCTGCTCGTCGAGTTCCGCCCAGCCGACCCGCACCGCGTCGGCCAGCCGCACCATGGCCTTCAGCGCCGTGTCGGCGTCGGGTGCGCGCGACAGCGACCACAGCAGGTCGGTGTGCGCGTCGGTGTTCCAGCCCAGGCGATCCAGATCGGCCGGCGCGGACGGTTCGACCAGTCCTAGCCGGCCGACGCTGGGCAGCTTCGGACGCTGCGTCGCTGGTTTGGCCACGGCTTGACGTTAGCGCAAACGCTTTGAGCCGCTACAGGGACAGATACGACTTCAGCTCGTAGGGCGTGACGTGGCTGCGGTAGTTCTCCCACTCGGCGTGCTTGTTGCGCAGGAAGTAGTCGAAGACATGCTCGCCCAACGCTTCTGCGACCAGTTCGGAGTTCTCCATCTCGGTCAACGCCATCCCCAGGCTGGACGGCAGCTCCTTGTAGCCCATTGCGCTGCGTTCCTCGGACGTGAGGTTCCAGACGTTGTCCTCGGCCTCCGGGCCCAGCACGTAGTCCTTTTCGATACCGCGCAGGCCCGCGGCCAGCAGCACGGCGAAGGTCAGATACGGGTTGCACGCCGAGTCGGGGCTGCGCACCTCGACGCGGCGCGACGACGCCTTGCGCGGGGTGTACATCGGTACCCGAACCAGCGCCGAGCGGTTGGCCGCACCCCACGACGCCGCCGTCGGGGCTTCCCCGCCGTGCACCAGCCGCTTGTAGGAGTTCACCCACTGGTTGGTGACGGCGCTGATCTCGTTGGCGTGCTCGAGGATGCCTGCGATGAAGGACTTGGCGACGTTGGACAGCTGCAGCGGATCCTCGGGGCTGTGGAACGCGTTGGTGTCGCCCTCGAACAGGCTCATGTGGGTGTGCATGGCCGACCCGGGGTGTTCGGCGAACGGTTTGGGCATGAAGGTGGCGCGCACCCCCTCGCCCAGCGCGATTTCCTTGACGACGTAGCGGAACGTCATGACGTTGTCGGCCATCGACAACGCGTCGGCGTAGCGCAGGTCGATCTCCTGCTGGCCGGGCGCGCCTTCGTGGTGGCTGAACTCCACCGAGATGCCGACCTGCTCGAGCGCGTCGATGGCGTGGCGGCGGAAGTTGGGGGCGGCGTCGTGTACGGCCTGGTCGAAGTAGCCGCCGTTGTCGGCGGGCACAGGCGGGCTTCCGTCGTCCTCCCCCGGCTTGAGCAAGAAGAACTCGATCTCGGGATGCACGTAGCAGGAGAACCCCAGGTCACTGGCCTTGGACAGCTGCCTGCGCAGCACGTGGCGCGAATCCGCCCACGACGGGGAGCCGTCGGGCATGGTGATGTCGCAGAACATCCGCGCCGAATGGTGCTCGCCGGAGCTGGAGGTCCACGGCAGCACCTGGAATGTCGACGGGTCGGGCCGGGCGACCATGTCGGCCTCCGACGCGCGGGCGAAGCCCTCGATCGCCGAACCGTCGAAGCCGATGCCCTCCTCGAAGGCCCCTTCGAGTTCGGCGGGCGCGATCGCGACCGATTTGAGGTATCCGAGCACGTCGGTGAACCACAGCCGGACGAAGCGGATATCGCGTTCTTCCAGCGTGCGCAGCACGAATTCCTTCTGCCGATCCATGTCCGCAGCGTAGGTCCGAGCTGTTAACTCTGTGTTACACGCGGTTGATCACCAGATGCGACGCAGTTGCGCGCCGGTGCGGCGGTGTCGCAGCTGGGCGGCCCGCTGCGCCGCCGAGAGCACCGGGGTGCCTGCCGGGAGGTGGTCGAGCACGTCGTCGACCGGCACCTTCGTCACCGTCATCTCGGGGAAGTCGTCGGCCTTGTAGAAGCGCGCCTGCAGGATGCCCCACGGCCAGTCGGCCTTGTCCAGCCAGTTGTGCACGCCGGGGTCACGCTTGGCGACGACACCGCGGAACCAGCCGTCGGGGTCGAGCCGGGCCTGCACGTCGTTCAGGCTGGACTGCCGGTTCACCCAGTCCACGGTCGAGAACCGATCGTCGGCCACCAAGATCTGCCAGTAGTAGCAGTTCGCCGGGACCGGGAACTCGACGATGAGCGCCTCGTCGTCGGCGATCTGATGGATGCCGTCGTAATAGGCCTGCTTGGTGGCCAGGCCGCCGCCCTGCTGGATCCACTGCGAGCGCAGCAGCACGTTGAAGCCGTGGTGCTCGCGGTAGTACCGCACCAGCTCCATGTCGAAGTCGATCATCCCTTTGATCCAGTCGCCGAGTTCGGCGAACCGGCGCGCGATCTCCGCGGGCGTCATGTCCGCGCCGCCGTCGTCGAGGCGGTTGATCGCGACCTGGGCGTCGACCTCGGTGTTCCAGTCGCCGGCGCACTTGCGCATCAGGAGCTTGCCTGCCTCGGGGTTGAGCGGCCACCAATCCCCGGCATGGTCCTCGGGGCGTTCGGCGGACAGCACGACGCGGAAGGAGCCGTCCTCGCCGATCGTCAGATCGTCGAAGTCGTGGGTGATGGCGTCGAACTTCATCTGCCGCTCCACGCCCTTGAGGCTTCTCATCATCCCGGGCGCCGACTGGGTGACCTCGACGAAGCGCACCGTGCCGCGGCGGCCGACGAGTTCGTACACGCCGGTCCCGTCGACCTCGGCGCTCAGGTAGACGTAGTCCGGGTTGGGGCCGCCCTGGTTGCAGGCGTAGTTCCACAGCGGCATGAACACCGGGCGCCGCGAGTCGGTGTAGACATGGCACAGGTAACCGCACGCCAGGATCGACAAGGCCAGCTTGTTCATGTCCTGCACCTCGGCGTCGGTGGCCCCGTCGGGGCGCCAGGTGGCCAGGAGATGGTCGGCGACGCCCTTGAGCGCGTCCATCTGGTCGTCCCAGGTCGGTAGTGCGCTCATCGTGTCAGCCCCCCGCCGTCTCCGCGGCCACGTCGAAGCGGCGGATGTAGAAGTCGTAGTCGGATCTGATCTGCTCGACCGAGAGGCCGAATTGCTCTGCGGTGTAGCGGTGCGTCCCTTTCGCGCCGACGGCGTTGGCGTCCTGCCACGCGAAGATCTCCTCGGCGACATCGGGTTTCAGCTCCAGCCCGAGCCAGTCATAGACGCGTTCGACGGTGCCTCTGGGATCTGCGGCCAACTCGGTGTGGTGCACGTCGAAAAAGCGATCCTCACCGATGCGGGCCCGGTCGGCGATCGCGGACTCCATGCCCTCGCGCAGGTGCACGCTGACCTCGCGGCCCAGTGCGTGCAGGTCCCGTTCACCGTGCGCGGGCGGGAAGATCGTCGACACCAGGCTGGTGTAGGAGGGTACGACCTTGGCCGGGTCACGGTGCGTCATCACGAACCGCACGTCCGGATACGCTTCGGCCAGCGCACTCAGGTGGAACTTGTGGTGCGGCGCCTTGAACAGCCAACGCCGCGGCGGGCACCGTGACCCGAGCAGCTTGACCACCCGACGGTGGTAGGCGTAGGTATCGGTGAGATCGGCTCGCCGCCACCAGGTTCGGTAGCTTGGCACCGGCAGCGTCATCTGCTGGCCGTGAAAGGCCATCCCGAGGATCTCGGTGTCCTCCATGGTGGCGTCGACCTCGAAGATGTGCATGGCGGCCTGGGCGACCGGACGTTCCTCGTGCATGCGGAGAAACGCCTGCCTGCGCGGGTCGGCTGTTTCGGCGCCGGCAATCGGCGGCGGCACGGGCTGGTACTGCTCCCACCCGCGCAGGCAACGGAATTGCGGGTCGAGCGACAGCATGTCGGCCAGCGCGGTGGTCCCGGTGCGCGGCAGTCCGTTGATGTCGACCGGGCCTTCCACGACGACGTCGTCGACCTCGGGGTGGGCGCGATAGTGGGCCTCGACCTCGAGCCGGTTGACCAGCCGGCGGTGCAGGTCGCCGATGACCGCGGTGTCGGTACCGGGATCCAGGTCGCCGTCGCGCTCGAGGCTGTCGAGCAGGACCGCCAACCCCTCCCTGAAGTCGCCGGGCCCGAAATCGGTGTGTCCGCACTCTGCGACGGCTTCGTCCAGGAGCCGTTGCGGGCTGGGATAGCGCTTGGCCGTCATCGTGTGATGCGGTCGGGGTAGTGGTGAGCGGCCATGGCGCGGAACCCTTCTCGCCAGTCCACGGTGCACGGCCCGGTGATCGACACGCGTCTGGTGTGGTCGCCGACCGAGCCGACGGAGGCCCCGGGCACGGGTTGTACGTCTATCCGCGGCTCGACCCCGAGAAGTTCGCCGAAGTACGCACACCACTGCTGGACGCTGACCGGGGTGTCGCCGGCGAAGTTGACGATGGTGGCGGGGGTGGCGGCCGCGTGCAGCAGCGCCGGGATCTGGGCGTTGATGTCGTGGTAGGAAATCGGGCTGTACGGCAGCGGGTCCCAGCGGGCCACGACGGGGCGGCCCTCGGCGATGGCCTGCAGATGCCACAGCGCAAGCCCGCCCCGGTCCCCGTACGCGCTGCCCATCCGGGCGATCGTGGTCGGAATACCGAACTCGCGGGCGCAGTATCTGGCGACGGCCTCCTCGGCGATCTTGACGATGGAATACGGTTGCGGGCTGGGCAATCCGGCGTCGCCGATGGGATCGTCCTCGCGGAACGGATGCCAGGGATCGGGATGCGGTCTGTAGACGGTGACCGTCGACATCACCAGTGCCGCTTTGACGCCGCGACAGTGCGACAGCAGCAGCCCGGTCCCTTCGGCGTTGACCCGCAGACCACGCTCGTAGTCTTCGCCGAAGTCGGCGGCGATGTGCAGAAGATAGGTGAAATCCGCTGGCAGGTCGGAGAAGTCCGCGTCCCCGAGATCGATGCTGCGGGTGGTGACGCCGAGGGCCTCGACCTCCTCGCGCGCGGACGGATCGGAGAACCGGGCGATCCCCCACACCTCGTTGTCCCGGGCCAGGCTCTCGACGATGCCGTAGGCGATGCGCCCGGCCGGTCCGGTGACCAGAACCCGTTCCCCGCTCAGCATTGCGTGGCCGTGCCATGATCGTGCCCATGGACCTGTTTGAGCAGCCGTGGCCCGAGGGTGACTTTCGGTTCTTTCAGCTCGGCCACGTCGTCGACGACGTGCTGGTCGCGGCCGCCGGGTGGGCGCGCACGTTCGGGGTCGGACCGTTCCACGTGTTGCCCGTCGTCGAGCAGCAAGCCGATTACGGCGGTGAGATCCGCAGCGTCCGAATCCAAGTGGCGGTCGCGCAGGCCGGTCCGGTGCAGGTCGAGTTGATCCAGCAACACTGCGACACCCCGAGCATCTACTCCGAGTGGAGCCGGCGCGGAACGAGTTCTTTTCACCAGATCGCCACGATGACAACGGATTATGACGCCAAGACCGCGCATTTCACGTCGCTCGGCTATCCGCCTGCCGCGCAGAGCGTGGGTGGCGGCTTCCGGGTGGCCTATATCGACACCGTTGCCGATTTCGGGTTCTACACCGAGGTCGTCGAGGCCCCACCGGCTTTTCTCGACCAGTTGCGCGCCATCTCGGACACCTGCGCGAGTTGGGACGGCAGCGACCCGGTACGGATCATGACCCGTGACGGCTATCGACTGCCCGATTCCCGTGGCCACGCCGAAACTCTAAAGTCTTAGAGACACCGCTGGCAAGCATCTGGCAAGATCCACCCCGTGACGGCTGCCGGCGAAAGCGACCTGACGGGTCCACTGCGCGGGACCGCGCTGGAGAAGTCGGTGCTCGCGTCCCTCGACACACTCGAACATGCATTGAACCTGAAAGCGTTGGGCAACAATCGGTTTCAGGCGAGCAACGAACGCGACCGGTTCGGCCGGATCTTCGGTGGCCAGTTGCTGGCCCAAGCCGTATACGCCGCTTCGCGTACCGTCGACGCACACCTGCCGCACTCCCTGCACGCCTACTTCGTGCAGACCGGCACGTCTGACACACCGGTCGACATCAGCGTTGACAAGATCCGCGACGGTCGGTCGATGGCGACCCGGCAGGTCGTCATCGCGCAAGGTGACCGCACCCTGCTCACCGCGCTGGTGTCGTTCCACACCAACCCGACCGAACCCGAACTGGGCCACCAGCGGCCGGAGGTCCCGGCGCCCGAGGAGATGCCGCTGCTGCAGCACTGGGTGCACCGCGTCCCCCCGCAGCTGAGGACCAACGCGCAGAACTGGATCGACGTGCCGCCTGCACTGGAGATGCGCATCGCGGAGCCGACGAACTTCCTCGGCGGCCGGCAAACGCCGGGATCTCGGTCGCACTGGATGCGGCTGCCCCGTCCGGTCGCCGACGAACCCGCACTGCACACCGCGATGCTCGCCTATGCCAGCGATTACCTGCTGCTGGACATGGCGTTACGCAATCATCCGCAACCCACCGACTACGCCTCGATCGCCGCCGTCAGCCTCGACCACTCCCTCTGGCTGCACCGTCCCGTCCGCTTCGACCAGTGGCACCTCTACACGCAGGACGCGGTGGCGATCACCGGTCATCGTGCGCTGATTCGCGGGACCATCCGCGATGCGGCGGGCCACACGGTGGCCAGCACGTCGCAGGAAGTGCTGATCCGGCCGATCCCCGGGCGCATGCCCGACTGAGATGGCAACGCGGCGAACACCGGACGGCAGGCAGCGGCGTCGCGAACTGTGCGACGCGGGCATCCGGTTGCTCGCCGAGCATGGCGCCAAGGGGCTGAGCCATCCGCGGGTCGACCGCCAGGCCGGGGTGCCCGACGGGAGCGCCTCCTACTACTTCCGGACCCGCGCGGCCCTGATTCACGCCGTCGCCGAGCGGGTCGCCGAGCTCGACCTGGCCGATCTGCGGTCGGTCACCGAGGCCAGCGAAACCGAAGCCGACACCTCTCAACGGGATGCCGTCACGAAACTGGCTGCGGTCGTGATGAAGTCGCTGACCGGCGACGGGCTCATCCGCACCCGCGCGCGGATCGAGCTGCTGTTGCAGGCCGGTCGCGACCCGGCGATCTCCGATGTCTTCCGGGCCAGTTCGCAGACCTATCTGCGGTTGCACCGCGAGCTCGCCGAGCGGTCACAGCCGGCGAACGCCGACCCGTCGGCCGTCGACGACCGGGCACTGCTCACCGTGATGTTCATCAGCGGGCTGATGCTCAGCGCCGCGGGAAGCAGCCAACCGGTCATCACGCGGGATCGCCTGGAGCTGCTGCTCACTCAGATCGCCGACAGCGGTTCCTGAGGGGTCAGCACCGCAGCCCGTCGGGCGGCACGGCCAACTCGACGAGGAAGTTCACCACGGCGGTGTCCACGCAGGCGTCACCGTTGAAAACCACGGTGTGCTGGGTGCCCTCGAAGGTGATCAGCGAGGCCTGCATCTGGCGGGCCAGATCGACGCCGGCGGCATACGGCGTGGCCGGGTCGCCGGTGGTCGACACCACCACCACCTTGCCGGCCCCGGGTGAGGACGCGGGCCGCGGTGACGAGGTCGGCGGCGCCGGCCACATCGCGCACACGTCGCGCGGTGCGAACCCGGTGAAGCCGCCGTAGGAGATGAACGGCGCCACCTGACGGACCTGGGCGTCCGCCGCCACCCACGACGCGGTGTCGGTCGGGTACGGCGCGTCGACGCAACGGATGGCCAGAAACGCGTCCTGCTGGTTGGCGTAGTGCCCGGACTTGTCGCGGCGCTGGTAGTCGTCGGCCAGCAGCAGCAGGTCGCCGGCGTCGGTGCCGCGCGCCAGGCCCAGCAGCCCGCTGGTCAGGTACTTCCAGTAGCGCTGGGAGTAGAGCGCGTTGACCGTTCCGGTGATCGCGTCGGCGTAGCTCAGCCCCCGCGGATCGGAGGTGTAGGCCGGTCGCTGCACCAACGGGTCGACCAACTGGCGGTAGCGGGCGACGAACTGCGTCGGATCGGTGCCCAGCGGGCAACCCGTCGACTTCGCGCAGTCCGCCGCATAGTCCCCGAAAGCCCGCTGGAAACCGGCCATTTGGCGCATCCTGGCGGCGATGGGAGCCAATCCGGGGTTGATCGCGCCGTCGAGCACCATGGCCCGCACCCGGACACCGAAGAGGTCGGCGTACGCCGCGCCGAGTTGGGTGCCGTAGGAGAAGCCCAGATAGTTGATCTGGTCCTCGCCGAGCGCAGCGCGCACGACGTCCATATCGCGGGCCGCCGACGCGGTGCCGACGTTGGCCAGGAACTCCAAACCCATCTTGTCGACACACATCCGGGCGAAGTGCGCGTACACCTGCTCGATATGCGCGACGCCTGCCGGACTGTAGTCGGCCAACGGTTCGCGGCGGTAGGCGTCGAACTCGGCGTCGGTGCGGCAGCGCAACTGCGGGGTGGAATGCCCGACACCGCGCGGGTCGAAGCCCACCAGGTCGAAGCGACGGCCGATTTCGGTGTCGGCCAGCGCGGCGCCCATGCCCGCGACGGTGTTCACCGCCGAAGCGCCGGGGCCGCCGGGATTGACCATCAGCACCCCGATCCGGTCACCGCTGGCGGGCACCCGGATCACCGCCAATTCGGCTTGGGCGGTTTGTGGATCGGCGGCGTCGCTCCAGTCGACGGGCACCGCGACCGTGGCGCACTGCGCGGTGGGAATCCTGGCAGGGTCGGTGATCCACTGTTGGCAACCGCCCCAGACCGGCGGCGTGCCGTACCGCGCGGCGGTCTGCCCGTCAGGTGCGGCCGAGGCACTCGGCAGGGCCGTCGGCACGGCAAACGTCATCGCCAACACGACGATGCACAACAGCCGTCCCACCCGCCACATGGCAGCCATCGTGGCACGCGCGGGGGGCGCCGCCGGCACCCGCTATCCAACGGTGACCGGGATGTGATCTGGCGTCGCGCTGGGGTCAGCGGCAGCGGGTGCCCACCGGGGGCACCGTCACGTCGATCAGGTAGCGCGCCGCGATGTCGTCGACGCACTGATTGCCCTGGAACACCACGGTGTGCTGGGTGCCCTCGTAGGTGAGCAGGGTGCCGCCGAGCTGTTTGGCCAACTCTTCGCCGGCCTGATACGGCGTGGCCGGATCATTGGTCGTCGACACCACCAGCACCGGCGGCAGCCCGTCGACCGAGATCTCGTGGGGTTCGCTTGTCGGCGGCACCGGCCAGAACGCGCAGGTGCTCAACGGCGCGTGGCCGGTGAATTCGCCGTAGCTCAAGAACGGCGCCGCCTCGCGGACCCGCCTGTCCTCCTCGACGACCTTGGCGCGGTCGGTCACCGCGGGTTTGTCGACACAGTTGACCGCCACCCGCGCGTCGGTCGAGTTGTTGTAGTGCCCGTTCTGGTCGCGGCCCATGTAGAGATCGGCCAGCGCCAGCATGGTGTCGCCTGTGCCGTCCTTGAGTTCGCTCAGCGCCTGGGTGAGATGGCGCCACAGGTTCGGCGAGTACAGCGGCAGGATCGTGCCGACGATCGCGTCGGAGTAGCTCAGCCCGCGCGGGTCCCTGGTTTTCGCCGGCTTGTCCACCAGCGGGTCGACCAGGCTGTGGAACACGTCGTTGGCCTTGGCGGGGTCCTCGCCGAGCGGGCAGTCCGGTTGGGTGCGCGCGCAGTCGGCGGCGAAGTCGTTGAACGCGGTCTGGAAGGCCGCCGCCTGTCGGACGTTGGCCTCGACCGGGTCGGCGTTGGGGTCGACGGCGCCGTCGAGGATCATCGCCCGGACCTTGTCGGGATAGTTCTCGGCGTACGTCGAGCCGATCCGGGTGCCGTAGGAGTAGCCCAGATAGGTCAGCTTCTCGTCGCCGACGGCCTGGCGGATCGCGTCGAGGTCCTTGGCCACGTTGGCGGTCCCGATGTTGGCCAGGAACTCCTCGCCCATCTTGTCCACGCAGCGCTGGACGAACTCCTTGGTCTCCTCCTCGATCTCGGCGACGCCCTTTTCGGAGTAGTCGACCTGCGGTTCAGCGCGCAACCGGTCGTTGTCGGCGTCGGAGTTGCACCACAGCGCCGGGGTGGAGTTCGCGACCCCGCGGGGGTCGAACCCGACGACGTCGAAGCGCTCACGCACCGAATCCGGCAGCGACGGGGCAACGCTGGCGGCGGCCTCCACGCCGGACTCCCCTGGCCCGCCGGGGTTGATGATCAGCGAGCCGATCTTGTCGCCGGTCGCCGGAAAGCGGATCAGCGCGATGCGGGCGACGTCACCGTCGGGGTTGTCGTAGTCGACCGGAACCGACAGCAGCCCGCATTCGGCGCCTTTGGGGACACGCGACTCCGCGCCGCCCTCCAGCTGGCACGGTGCCCACTGCACCGGGGTACCGGGCCGGGGCACCGCGATGACGGCGCGCCCGTCGACCGTCGTGCTGCAGCCGGCGACGAGCAGCAGCGTTGCGGTCGCGAGGACCCCGATCCTGAGGTTCATGGCTCCACATGCTGCCATGACCCCGAAGATGTGCTGGCAGGGCGGTTATCGGGTGGCGGCGAGCAACTCGTCGAGCGCGGCCTGGAAATCGTCGGCCATATCCCACAGATCGGGCAGCAATTCGGGGCACGACACGATCCCGACGTCGAGCTTTCCGTTCAGCGACATCACGGTGATGTTCAACCCGGAGCCGTGGAAGATCGGCCCCAGCGGATACATGGCCTTGGCCTCACATCCCAGGTAGTACAGCGGCACCTGGGGGCCGGGCACGTTGGAGATGACGAGGTTGTGCACCGGCCTGGCCCCGCTCAACCGGCTCGCGGCGTACACCCGCATCGCGGCCCCGAACACCGCAGGCGCGGCGAACTGTGTCCAGTCCTGCAGCAGCGTCGCCCCGATTGCCGAACTATGCTGTTTGGCAACCGAATTGGCTTCGGAGATGGATTTCAGCCGTTCGGCCGGGTCCTTGATGTGGGTCTCCAACCGAGAGAACATGCCCGACACCTGGTTGCGGCCCGGCCGGTCGGATTTTTCGTGTACCGACACCGGAACCATCGCCACCAGCGAGTGCTCCGGCAGCGCGCCGCGGTCGTCGAGGAACTTGCGAAGCACACCGGAGACCAGCGCCATCACCACGTCGTTGACCTTCACCCCGAAGTGGTTCTTGACCGTCTTGATGTCCTCGAGGTCGAGCTCGGCGAACGCGATGTTGCGGTGCGCGGTGACGTTGGCGTTGAACACGGTCTGCGGGGCCGAAAACGGTGTCGCCATGGTGAGCCCGGAGCGCGCGCGGCGCACGGTGTCCACCACCGAGGTCACGGTGCCCGGCAACGCGTTGACGAGCTTGAGCGGTCGGGTGGCGAACTTGAGCGCGCCGCTGACCGCGATCTCGAGCGAGCTGGCGTCGCCGGAGCCGTCGACCGGATCGGGCGGGGGCGCGTCGGGTTCGGTGCTGCACAGCTGCGACATCATGCTGGCGCCGGTGACCCCGTCGACCCCGGCGTGGTGCACCTTGGTCATCACCACCAGGCGTCCGCCCTCGTAGGGGTTGGTGCCGTCGATGTTCTCGATCACCCACTTCTCCCACAGCGGACGGCTGCGGTCGAGCGGCAATGATGCGATGTGCCCGCAGATTTCGGCGAGCTCCCGGCTGCCCCCTGGCCCGGGCAGCCCGATGCGGTGCAGGTGATGGTCGACGACGAAATCCCGGTCTTCGACCCACACCGGATGGTCGAGGTTGAAGCGGCTGTCGGCCAGCTTCTCGCGGAACTGCGGCATCGCCTTGATCCGCTCGTTCAACGACGCGCGGAACCGGTCGAACGAGTACCCGCCGGGCATGGTCGACGTGTCGAGTTCCAGGATCGAGCACACATGCAGTGGCTGGGTGGCGGTTTCAAGGTATAGAAAGCTGGCGTCGAGTCCACTGAGCCGCTGCATTCCGCCGATGGTAGGCGGGTCGGGCGCGGGTGTGAGGAAATCCACTCAACCCGTCTTTTAACTTTCCGCGGCGCAGTGGCAGACTGACGGGGTCAGACGAACCCGGGGACCGTTTTCGGCCTCGAGGATTCGACCCGACCACCCATTAGGGGACAACGATGTCTGAGCAGACCGTGTACGGCGCTGCCTCCGCACCGCGGACCAAAACACGCATCCACCACCTTGCGAAGTGGAAGGCCGAGGGCCACAAGTGGGCCATGCTGACGGCCTACGACTACTCCACCGCAGCCATATTCGACGACGCAGGCATCCCGGTGCTGCTGGTCGGCGATTCGGCAGCCAACGTGGTCTACGGCTACGACACCACCGTGCCGGTGACCATCGACGAACTCATCCCGCTGGTGCGCGGTGTGGTGCGCGGCGCACCGCACGCTTTGGTGGTCGCCGACCTGCCGTTCGGCAGCTATGAGGAAAGCCCGGCACGTGCCCTGGCGACCGCCACCCGGTTCCTCAAAGAGACCGGGGCGCACGCGGTCAAGCTCGAAGGCGGCGAGCGCGTCGCCGATCAGATCGCCACGATCAGTGCCGCAGGCATCCCGGTGATGGCGCACATCGGCTTCACCCCGCAGAGCGTGAACGGGCTGGGCGGCTTCCGTGTCCAGGGCCGCGGCGACGGCGCCGAGCAGACCATCCACGATGCGATCGCGGTGCAGGAGGCCGGCGCGTTCAGCGTCGTCATGGAGATGGTGCCCGCCGAACTGGCCACCCAGATCACCGGCAAGCTGACCATCCCCACCATCGGGATCGGCGCCGGACCCAATTGCGACGCCCAGGTGCTGGTCTGGCAGGACATGGCCGGGCTCACCAACGGCAAAACGGCCAAATTTGTCAAGCGTTTCGGCGATGTGGGTGCCGAATTACGCCGTGCTGCAACGCAGTACGCCGATGAGGTCGCCAGCGGGGTGTTCCCCGCCGACGAGCACTCGTTCTAGGCGAACTCAGCTTTCCGTTTGGCGAGGAACGCGTCGACGCCTTCGCGGCCGTCGGCGGAGTTGGCGCGCTGGGCGATCAGCCGGCTCTCGTGTTCCATCTGCTCTTCCAGCCCGTTCTTGAAGGTGCCCAGCAGTAGCTGCTTGACGCCACCGTTGGATCCCGCGCAGCTGGCCGCCATTTGGTCCGCGAGTTGCGCGGTCCGGTCGGCCAGCTCGGCGTCGGCGACGACCTCGGTGACCAGCCCCCACTGCGACGCCTCCTGCGCCGGAAGGGTGCGGTTGGTCAGCATGAGTTCCTTGGCCTTGGTGACGCCGATCAGCCGCGGCAGGAAGTAGGACGCACTGCCGTCGGGGCTGAGCCCGACCCGGGTGTAGGCCATCGTGAACGACGCGGACTCGGCGGCCAGCACCAGGTCGCCGGTGACGGCGAGGGAGAAGCCGGCCCCCGCCGCGGTGCCGTTGACCGACGTGATCAGCACGGCGTTCATCCGCGCGAAGCTCGAGATGGCACGGTGCAGATCATCGGCGACGCCCTTGACGTGCTGACCGCGGTCAGGTGCCGTGGCGAAGTCCTTCAGATCGCCTCCGGCGCAGAAGAACCGTCCCGACCCGGTGATGACGACGACTTTGGTCGCGTCGGTGTCACATTGTTTTGCCGCGTCGGCCAGCTCGCGAGTCATGGTGGCGTTCATGCCGTTTGCCGCGTCGGGCCGGTTCAACGTGATCTGCGCGATGGCCCCGGACCGCTCGAACTTGATGGTGTCGTATTCGCTCACCCCTGGACCTTAACCGGCTACCGGACCCAACTTGCCTTCCAGGTATTCGGCCCGGCACGCACGGCGGGCCAGCTTGCCGCTGGTGGTCCGTGGGATAGTGCCCGCGGCAACCAGTTTCACGTCGGCGACGGGGAGCGCGTGATGGCGCGACACGGCGGCGCGGATCGCATCGGCCACCGGCTGCGGATCGGCCTTGCCTGCGCCGGGGGCACGCTCGGCCACGATCACCAGCCGTTCGCCGTTGCCGTCGGGGATCCCGAACGCGACGACGAAGCCGGCGCGCACCGCGGGCGAGACCCCGGCCGCAGTCGCCTCCAGGTCCTGCGGATAGTGGTTGCGGCCGTCGACGATGATCATGTCCTTGATCCGCCCGACGATGTAGAGCCCGCCGTCGTGGTACATGCCCAGGTCACCGGTGCGCAGCCAGTATCCGCCCGAGGGCGCGCCCTCGGCGTGGCTGTCGACGTCCAGCCGCGACTGCAGCTTGTTCTGGAAGACCGCCTCGGTCTGGTCGGCGCGGCCCCAGTAGCCCCGCCCGATGTTGGCGCCGTGCAGCCAGATCTCACCGACCTGGCCGTCGGGCAGTTCGGTGCCCGTGTTCGGGTCGACGATGACGGCCCACTGGCTGCGGGCCACCCGGCCGCACGACACCTGGGGCACCGCGTTTTCGGCGTCGGGTGGCACCTCGACGGCACGTCCGGCGCCCAGCTGCTCGCGGTCGAGGTAGACCGCCTTGGGTTCGGCGTCGGGTGCGATCGTGGAGACGAACAGGGTGGCCTCGGCCATCCCGTAGGACGGCTTGATCGTGGTCGGCGGCAGACCGTAGGGGCCGAAGGCCTCGTTGAACTTGTCGATCGAGCCGATGCTGACCGGCTCGGAGCCGTTGATCAGCCCGCCGACGTTGCTCAGGTCGAGATGTTCGCCCTTGGGCGGCAGGCCGCGCTGCGCGGCGAGCTCGAACGCGAAATTCGGTGCGGCGGCGAATGTCCGGCCGTATTTCGACTCGGCCGCGAGCTCACGGATCCACCGGTAGGGCCGGCGGACGAACGCCATCGGTGACATCAGGCTGAGCTGGCCCCCGCATAGCGCGGGGAACATCACCATCAGCAGACCCATGTCGTGGAACAGCGGTAACCAGCTGACGCTGCGGATGTCGTGGTCCAGACCGACCGAAAGGACCATCTGCGCGACGTTGGTGCAGACCGCCCGGTGGGTGACCTCCACACCCGCCGGTGTGCGGGTGGAACCGGAGGTGTACTGCAGGTACGCGATGTCGTCGGTACCGGCCTCGAACGGGGTGAACAACTCCCCCACGCTGTCGGGCAGGGCGTCGACCGCGATGACCCGCGGCCTGCGGCCCCGCGGAACGGCGACCAGAGACTCGTGCACGGCTTCGGCGCCCTCGGTGCTGGTCAACACCACCGTCGGTTCGGCGTCGCCGATCACCGCGCGCAGCCGTTCGGCGTGTCCGGGCAGTTCGGGGGCGAACAGCGGCACCGCGATATTGCCTGCGGCGATCGCGGCGAACAGGCCCACTATGTAGTCGATGCCCTGGGGCGCCAGGATGGCCACGCGGTCCCCTGGCGAGGTGACCTGCTGAAGCCGTGCCCCGACCGCGCGCAGGCGGACGTCAAGCTGGTGCCAGGTCAGCTCGACGGGGCTGCCGTCTGGGTCGGCCCGATAGTCCAGGAACCGAAAGGCGACCGAATCACGCAGCTCAGCGATGTTGCTCTCGAGATGCGACGTCAGCGTGACGCCCTCGGGAATGACAATATGGCCCTCGGAGTCCAGGTAGTCCTCGATCGATCCCCCAAGTTTCATAAGTACAGTTTAAGACTGTAAGCAAGCTCTAAGCCGCATATGCCTACTGAATGGCATCACGGGTACCCGCGCAGAAGCCGGCGCCCGGCTCACCCGAGATGTGGCACGCTGGCCGGTGTGGCTGCCAACACCAACCGATACACCGAGGTAGAGCGCAAATTCGACGTGCTCGAGTCCACGGTTTCGCCGTCGTTCGACGGCCTTGCGTTGGTCGCGCGGATAGAGCGCACCCCGTCACACACGCTGGATGCTGTGTATTACGACACGCCGGGACGTGATCTGGCGGGCCGCCGGATCACCCTGCGGCGGCGCACCGGGGGGTCCGACGAGGGTTGGCATCTCAAGCTCCCGGCCGGCCAGGGCGCCCGCACCGAGGTGCGTATGCCGCTGGGCACCGCCGCCGACGAGGTGCCCGACGAGTTGCGCGACGTTGTGCTGGCCATCGTGCGCGACCGCCCGCTGGTGCCCGTCGCGCGCATCACGACGAACCGTGCCGTCGACTATCTGTACGACGTCGACGGCGCGGTCATCGCCGAATTCTGCGACGACGCCGTGAACGCGTGGGCGCAGGGCGACGACGGCGAGCAACGCTGGCGCGAATGGGAGATCGAACTGGCCGAAGGCATCGGCGACGACGGTGCCGACCTGCTTGAGCGGCTCGGCAACCGCCTGCTGGACGCGGGCGCCGAACCGGCCGAGCACGGGTCGAAGCTGGCGCGGGTGCTGGCCGGCGCGCCGCAGACAGCCGACGAGTCGAAGGCCAAACCCCGCGCGCGCGATCCGCTGCACCGGGCGGTGGCCGAGCAGGTCGAGCAGCTTCTGGTGTGGGACCGCGCGGTGCGTGAGGATGCGCACGACTCGGTGCATCAGATGCGGGTGGCGACGCGCAAGATCCGCAGCCTGCTGCAGTCGGCCAAGGATGCGTTCGGTGTGTCGGACGGGTCGCCGAACGCGTGGATACTCGAGGAGCTCAGGGCGCTGGCCGCTGTGCTGGGTGGGGCCCGCGACGCCGAGGTGCTCGCGGAGCGCTACGAGCACGCACTGGATGGCCTGCCTGCCGAGTTGGTGCGCGGGCCGGTGCGCGAACGGCTGGTCGAGGGCGCCAGGCGGCAGTACGCGGCGGGCCTGCGGCGCGCTCTGCTGGCGATGCGCTCACCGCGCTACTTCCGGCTGCTCGACGGGCTGGACAGCCTGCTCGCCGCCGGACCGCCGGCGCACCGGGACACCGATGCGGTGACCGTCGACGCGGCCTACAAGCGGGTCCGCAAGGCGGCCAAGGTCGCCGCCAAGGCGGCCGCGGCCGACCGCAACGAGGCGCTGCACCGAATCCGCAAGGGTGCCAAGCGTCTTCGCTACACGGCAGCCGCCACGGGCGCCGACAAGGTGTCCGACCGCGCAAAGACCGTCCAGACCCTGCTGGGCGATCACCAGGACAGCGTCGTCAGCCGCAACCACCTGAGCCGGCAGGCCGCGGCCGCCCACGCCGCCGGCGAGGACACGTTCACCTACGGTCTGCTGTACCAGCTTGAGGACGATTTGGCGCGTCGCTCACACGAGCAGCTCGACGAGGCGCTGAAGAAGTTGCGCAAGGCGGTGCGCCGGAAACGGTGAGCCCCGAGGGGCGGATGAGTTGGCCTGTAAGCCGGATTCTGTCCCTCACCGCCGTGTATGACCACGACGGCGAAGCGGCGACCATCCATCTGGGCACACCGTCGCCGGGTGCCTCGAGCGGCCTACCCGCAGGCTCGGGCGAGCAACCCTCGGGCGCCTGCGCGGCCGCAACCAGGTTGCGGCCTTCTTGGCCTTGCTTCGGGTGGGGTTTGCCTAGCCACTCCGGTCACCCGGAGTGCTGGTGCGCTCTTACCGCACCGTTTCACCCTTACCACCGCGATGGTGGCGGTCTGTTTTCTGTGGCACTTTCCCGCGAGTCACCTCGGATTGCCGTTAACAATCACCCTGCTCTGTGAAGTCCGGACTTTCCTCGAAACCCAGGTCTCCCCGGATCCCGCGGCCGCCCGGCCAACTCATCCGCACCAACAACGTACTGTGCCGCGCGCAGATTCCGCGAACACGCATACTTGACCGCATGGCACAGGTGCCCCCAGCCCGTTACCTGATGCGAGCCAAGGACCTGGTCGACGCGCGCTACGCGGAGCCGATCACGGTCGATGACCTGGCCGCCGCGGCCGGCCTGTCGCGGGCCCATTTCAGCCGGATGTTCACCCGCACGTTCGGTGAATCGCCGCGGTCGTATCTGCAGACGCGGCGGCTGGAGCGCGCGGCCTCGCTGCTTCGTCACACCGACCGCTCCGTCGCCGATATCTGCGTGATGGTGGGCCTGCAGAGCGTGGGGTCGTTCACGACGAGTTTCGCGCGCGTCTACGGTCTGCCGCCCGCCGCGTATCGGGCCAGCATGCCGCCGGCGGCGGTCCATGCGCGGGTACCGAGTTGCATCCTGGCGCGCGATACCCGCCCGCCCGCCGACAGACGGGTTCGCAAGACAGCACACGGGGAGAAGACGCCCGGCGACGGCTGACCGTAGCGTCGTGGCCATGATCAGAATCGCAAGTGCCCATCTGTGGGTTCACGACCAGGAAGTCGCCCTTAAATTCTGGACCGAGAAGGTCGGAATGGAAGTGCGCCAGGACGTTTCGCTGCCCGATCTCGACGACACCTTCCGCTGGCTGACGGTCGGCCCGCCCGGCCAGGACGACGTGTCGATTGTGCTGATGGCGGTGCCCGGTGAGCCGGTGATGGACGACGCCACCCGCGCGCAGGTACTGGATCTGACCGCGAAAGGCTTCGCCGGCACCATCTTCCTCACCACCGAGGACTGCCAGGCCAGTTACGAGCAGTTGAAGGCCCGCGGCGTCGAGTTCACCGAAGAACCGCACCAGATGCCGTACGGCATCGACTGCGGGTTCCGCGACCCGTCGGGCAACAGTGTGCGACTGACCCAACTGGCAGACATTCCGGTCAATACCGGCTAGATGCGTAAGCGCACCGCTGCATTGGGTTCGGCGGCATTCTTTGCCGTCGCCCCCGGTACGTTCGTCGGCTTGGGCCCGTGGCTGATCACCCGCTGGGAGATCCCCGGGCCCAGCCCGACGCTACGGGTGATCATCGGTGCGGTGATGGTGGTGGTCGGTTTGATCCCGCCGATCCACGCCTTCATCGAGTTCGCGAAGGCCGGCGGCACACCGATGCCCGTCGCGCCGACCGAGCAGCTGGTGGTCACCGGCTTCAATCGCTTTGTGCGCAACCCGATGTACGTCGGGTTACTGGTTGCGATTCTCGGCCAGGCGGTACTGTTCGACAGCCTGTGGTTGGTGTTGTACGCCGTGCTCGGGTGGATCGCCACAGCGTCGTTCGTGCGCTGGTACGAGGAACCGACGCTGGTGCGCACCTACGGCGAACAGTACGAGGAGTATCGGCGCAACGTGCCTGCGTGGACGCCGCGGCTCACCCCGTGGACGCCGTCAAGCTAGCCGCGACTGTTCCGACGGCAATCCACTCTGCGAGTTGACTTTCCGATTGCAGGTGTTGCGGCTCGACGTGCAGCCAGCCCCGCATGGTGCGGCCCTTCATCTCCATGGGTTGTGCGGCGGTAGTCGCCAGTAACCGGTCCGCGTTCTCGGCGCCGACTCGAACCAGGAGCCCACCCTGCCCGCTGGCCGCGACCGCCATCCGCCCGGCGAGCAGGAAGGCCAACCCGCCGAACATCGGTTGTTCACGCACGGTGGGGTTATCTGCGAGCAGCGCCCGTACCCGGGCAGCCAGCGCGACGTCGTAGGCCATTACGTCGCGTACCAATCGCGGATCGCGGCAGCGAACCGTTCGGGCGCGTCGGACGGGACGAAGTGGCCTGCCCCTTCGACGATGACGGTGTGGTGATCGGTGAACGTCGATTCCCAGCGTCGCCGGTCGTTGTCGCCGAATGCGATGTCGGCGTCGCCCCAGATGATCAGGGTCGGCAGGGCGGCGAGGTCGGCAAGCCCGGCCTCGATGTCGGCGAGAAACGCACGGCTGCCGGTGATCTCGCGGGGAAAGACCGCTGAAGCATGTCGCCGTGCTGGGCTGTCGAGGGCGTTGCGGTAGTGGGCCATCTCCGCGTCGGTGGGCTTGGTCAGACGGTGGCCGGCGGGGATCATCACGTTGACGAACAGATTGAACCGACGGATCAGCAGGCGTCCGAGCGGGCCACCCATGGCACGGGACATCAGCGTTGCGGGCAGCGCGTCGGCCGGCCACCCCGCGGTGTTGGCCAGCACCAGTCGGGCGAATCGGTGCCGAAATCGCTGCACCGTGGCCAACCCGATGGGACCACCCCAGTCATGGGCCACCAGCGCGACGGCGGTGAGCCCGAGGGTTTCGACGAATTCGGCGGTCACTTTCGCGTGTTCGGCGGGCAGGAACCGAT
Organism: Mycolicibacterium holsaticum DSM 44478 = JCM 12374; assembly: GCF_019645835.1. Lineage (NCBI taxonomy): Bacteria > Bacillati > Actinomycetota > Actinomycetes > Mycobacteriales > Mycobacteriaceae > Mycobacterium > Mycolicibacterium holsaticum. The sequence continues at coordinate 2,247,031 of NZ_CP080998.1, read as the reverse complement.
ATCCGCGCGCCGCTGTCGACAGGCCGAATCCGGGGTAGTCCACAGCGATACAACGGAATTCGTCGCGCAGGGACGCGATCACGTCGCGATACAAGAACGACCATGTCGGGTTGCCGTGCAGGAACAGCAACGTCGGACCGGATCCTTCGTCGACGTAGTGGACGCGGTGTCCGGCGATGTCGAGGTATCGACTGTCGAACGGGAACAGTGTGTCGTCGACCCAGGCGGGTCGGTGCGTGACGGTCATTGCGTACCCCTTCGCAGGCACTTGATATAATCAAGTACGCTTTAGATAGCAAGTGAGAGGTTATGGGTCGAGACTACGGTCAGTACTGCGGACTTGCCCGGGCGCTCGATGTGGTGGGCGACCGGTGGAATCTGCTGATCGTGCGCCAACTCTTGGTGGGCCCGGCCCGCTACCGCGAGTTGCGCGCTGGCCTCGCCGGTATCGCGACCAACCTGCTGGCGGATCGACTCCGCGATCTCGAGTCGGCGGGGGTGGTCGAGCGGACGCTGGCCGACGATGGTGGCGCCATCACCTACGCGCTCACGCCATGGGGCGCCGAACTCCGCGAACCGATCGAAGGACTGATCCGCTGGTCGACGCCGCTGATGGTTCGCGGGCCCGAAGGCGACGAGTTTCGCGCCGAGTGGCTGCTGTTGGCGCTGCCTGCGCTGTTCGCCGGCCGGGCGTCGACTGCCTCGGTGACGGTCGGGATCGCCGTCGACGGTGACGAGAGCGCGATGGTTCAGGTGCGAACCACCCCGGCCGGCATCGACGTCGGTGTGCCCGACGGCCGCGACTTCGACGCGGTTCTGCGTGCCGAAGCGTCGATAGTCCTCGGGCTGTCGACGGGCCTCCTGACCCTCGACGATGTCGCCGAAGCCATCTCCTGCGAGGGCAACAAGGACGCCCTGCGCGCCATCTTCGAAGCGCCTTTGGTATCTCCGTCTTAACGACGGCCGCAAGAGTATTTTTCGGCCTATGCCGCTGCGATACGTCGACCCACACAAGAAGCGTGGACGCTGGTATGCGGCGCTGGACAACTTCGGCCGTTCGCGCGCCGGCCAGGAGACAGAGCCGATTGGCTGTCATATCCCCGTCTTTCGACTCAAACCGCGCTAGTGGCTTTCCGCCGCACAGTCGCTGCCGGCCGCAGGCATTCGATTGCGATCAGAAATCGGGCTGTGGGGCCGTCGCGTTGAGTTTGCGTTCGGCGGTGATGCGTGCTTCCTTCTCGGCGGCGCGGGTGCGTCGTCGTCGCGGCATCTTCAGGGCGCGCTGCGCCGAAGGTGGGGGTGCGTTGGCCGGCGGCGGTAGGTCGGCGGTGGCGGTATCCCAATGTGGGAAGTACAGCTTGCTGGTGGGATGAGTGCGGTAGGTGTGGCCGCTGGGCGCGGTCCAGATGATGGTGCCATCGGGGCCTTGTTGGTCAGACCAACCACAAAACGTCTTCAGTAAATGGTGAAAACGGCACACGCACTTGATGTTTGACGGATGGGTTGGTCCGTCCGGATACGGGGTGGTGTGGTCGAGATCGCAGTATTCGGCCGGGCGGTCACACCCGGGGAACCGACACGTCATATCGCGCAGGCGCACGAAGCGTTCACAGGCGCGCGAGGGCCGATACCGCGGCTCGGGGTCAGCCCCGTCGGGGCGATACACGCTCTGTACTTTGGCGCCGTTGGCGACCAACTCTGCCAACAACGCCGGTGGAATCACCCCACCGCCCACGATCACCGCCGCCGTCGCTGGCTTATCGGGCTGGTTGGGCGCCCACAGATTGGCCTTCGATTTGGCCTGCGGCGGTGTGGGCTCAACTTTCGGCGGGGGTTCCTCGGCCGCCGGCGCCTCCGCGGCTGCTGCGCCCCCCTCCGGTTCGGCGTCGGTGTGGGTGTCGCGGGACAGTCCGGCGGTGATCTCGGCCGGGGTTTCGGCGGTCGGGACGGTGTCGGCGAGCACGTGGATGACGAACCGGGCCGCACGCGGGTCGTCCTTATTGATCCAGGGGCATTGCGGGCTGCCGCATTGGCATGTGAGCCGATCGGCCCCCGCGGCTAATGCTCCTAGCGCTGCCGCTCGCCGCTGGCCCGCATTGCGCGGATCGCCATCACATATCCCGGCGACCATCTGCTCCAGACACTGCATCAACAACTTCGCATCAGTGGCGTCGAGCCGCCCATATAGCGAAGCGGTGCCGGTGGCGTCATCGGGCTTGCCCACCTGCACATCACAGTTTTGCGCGGCGTCGCGATAGCGCCGCCGCGCATCGGGGTCATGGGTTTCCACCACCGCATCAACGGCCAACTCCAACCGCTGCTGACCCAACGCTCCCCACGAGGACGCGCGCTCGGCGATCTCGGCATCCACCCGCGCCAGCGGCTCCCCGTCAAGGACCAAATGCGTGCGCCAGGTGATCGTCGAAATCACGTCGGCGCTGATCAAGCCCTCACTAAAAAGTGCCGCGACTTTGGGCAGCCGGTTACGCAGCGCCAGCCCGATCGCCATCTGTTGGCCGGCCCGATAGCGGCCGATGCCCATCGCCGCGGCGACCTCGGCGGCCGCGCAATTCCATCCATCGGCCACCCAGTGCTCGCGCTCCTCATAAGACTCCCTCGAGCGCGCGGCGAGCTCACCGGTCGCGGCCAACCGCCGCGCCGCCGTCATCGCCTCGGCGCGGGTGCACGCCTGGATCTCGGCGATCAGATCGGCCTCCTCGACCGACCGAAACTTCGAACCGAACATACGTTCGATCATGCCAGAGCGCACCGACAAGTCTGTCGACGCTGGTCACCCCGTACGCAACGGATCCGCGCGAGGTGTCACTCGTCGGGAGGCCACGTCGTGATGCGCGGCGCTGGACCGCCAGGAGGAGCGGGCTTGAGCGCTGCACCCGGGACAGCAGAGTTCTCCCAAGCCGCGATGCACAGCCCGATCCTGCCCGGCTTACACCAGCCGCCCGTACCGGTAACACCCAGCGAGCTTTGTGACTGCGGCCAGCAGGTCCCGGTGCGCTGATCCCAATGTTCTCCAGCCGTACACTGCGCGTCTGCCGCCGGCGCGGTCAGCAGAGAAGACGCCATCAGCACGGCACTGCACGCGGAGGCCAGCAGGAACCCTGCAGCCGTGGCTTGAATTTTCATATCGATGCTTCTCCGTCGTTAACGCCAAATGCGGGGGTTCGGTCGGTGTCGGCGGTCACTGCGGCAAGGTGATGGTCGTCTGTTCATCGATCACCTTCGCGGCATCGAGCATCACATTTTGTTCGCTTGCGAGGCTGTCGCCGTTCAGTTGCAGGACGAAAAGACCATCCGCCGCGGGCATGACGACCGTCTTCTGGGCGACGAATCGCTCCTGACCGTCGTTCACATACGTGCCGGAAAACGAAACCGCGTCAAAGCCACCCAACGTGGTTTTCTCCGGTTCTCCCAACGGCTTGAATTCGGCCATCTCCCGCAGTTGCTGCGGGGCGTATTCGAGAATCTTCGCGGCGTCGACGTCGCCGGTGAGTTTGGAGGCAATCGCGTACAAATCGGGCGGATTGTTGGTATCCGTCGGATTGTCGTAGAGGATGGCACCATAAGCCCAGTCGGGCGTCGCGTCGCCGGCGTACTGCCATTGCGGCGGAAGCGGGAAATCGACGTCCGGCGTTCCCGGCTCACCTGGTTTGATCGGCGTTTCGGCAATCCCGTTTTCGGAGATGTAGTCGTTGATCGTATCGGGCTCGTTGGCCTCTGGGGTCGGTGCGGCCGTCGTAGCAGTAGTAGTTTCGGCCGACGTCGGAGTCGTTGTGGACGCGGTGTCGGTGCCGGAACCACAGCCCACGAGCCCAAGGCTCAGAGTGACGGCGATGAGTCCGGCCGTCGTCCCTACCGGTGGCTTCTTCATCGGCTTGCTAACTCCTACGGTCGCTTGGCAAAACAGGGGAGCAAGATTCTCGAGACGAGAATAAGGGCTTGAGCGGTTTTCGGCGGCTACATCGGCAACAAGTGACGTCCCGGGTGCGGACGTTCACCCGGTGTTCTGAAGATCGACACGCGCGAGGCAGATTTCGGCGAGCTCGTCGAGTGACAGCGGAAGCACACGGGCCAGCGCCGCGATGGAGGTGAACGCCGGCGTCGGCAGCCGACCCGTCTCGATCTTGCGCAACGTCTCCGGTGAAATTGCCGCCGCTTCAGCCACTTCCGCGAGAGTGCGATCGCCGCGCGCCTGCCGGAGTCGCTCACCGATGCGCTTACCGGCGGCGAGTTGTTCTGTCGTCAACGGGACACGAACCATGGGCCCAGCGTACCGCGATTCGGTATGAAAATACCGCCCATCCGAGTTAGGCTGGTATTTTCATACCGCTTATGCGCAGAGGAGGGCCAGCCGATGGTCGAGTTGAAGACACCACGCGAGATCGCGGCGATGGCCGTCACCGGCGCGTTCCTCGCCGGGTTGCTCGACGATCTTTGCGAGCGTGCCCGCCCAGGTGTCAATTTGCTCGACCTCGAAGAGCGGGCGCGTGAGCTGATCGCCGAGCGCGGTGCCCAATCGTGTTACTGGGACTACGCACCATCGTTCGGACGTGGTCCGTTTCGCAACGTGATCTGCCTGTCGGTCAATGACGCTGTGCTGCACGGGCTGCCACACGATTATGTGCTGGCCGACGGCGACCTGCTCAGTATGGACATCGCGGTGTCCATCGACGGCTGGGTCGCCGACTGCGCCCGCAGCATCATTGTCGGCACACCCCGGCCCGAAGACCAACGCCTGATCGATGCCACCGAGCAGGCCCTCGCGGCGGGCATCGCGGCGGCCTTACCGGGAAATCGGTTGGGAGACATCTCCGCAGCGATCGGCGCCGTGGCAGCCGACTACGGGTATCGCGTGAACACCGACTTCGGCGGCCACGGGTTGGGCCGCACCATGCACGAAGATCCACATGTGCCCAACGTCGGTCGACCTGGCCGTGGGCTCAAGCTGCGTCCCGGGCTCACGCTCGCGCTCGAGCCGTGGTTCGCCGCGGGCACAGACAAGATCGTCTACGACCGCGACGGGTGGACCCTGCGCTCGGCGGACGGATCGCGCACCGCCCACAGTGAGCACACCATCGCGGTCACCGACGACCAGCCGCTTGTCCTCACGCGTCGGGAGCGCGTCGCCGCAGCAGGATGATGTTGTCGACCAGCGTGCCCACCGCACCGTTCGGTCCCGACGCCTCCCGCTCGGCCGCTTCCACCCGCAGCCGCTCCCACTGCGCCTCAGGCAGATTCAGCGATCCGACGACCTCTTGCGCGCTGGGGAACTCGTGGTCATGGTGCAGCTTCGAAGCCCAAGGCGGCGGCGCGCCGTGATCGACGATCAGGAGCAGCCCGCCGGGCCGGATCGCGTCGGCAGCCCGTCGGAAGATGCGGGTCCGATCCAGTGGCAGCGTGGAGTGCAGGAACTGTGCTGACACCAAATCGAATGTGCCCTCCGGAAACTTCTCCGGCAGGTCGGCTTGCTGGAACGTGATCCGATCGCGTACTCCACGCTCCCTGGCGTCGTCGGCGGCCCGTTGCAGCGCGGTATCGGAAATGTCGATGGCGACTACTTCCCACCCATGTTCGGCGAGCCACAACGCATCGCCACCCTCACCGCAGCCCAGATCCAGGGCCCGTCCGGGTCGCAGCGGTTCGGCGATCTCGACAAGGCGAGCGTTGACCCGGCCGCTCCAGACGCGGTTGCGCTCGCCGTAGTGCTCTTCCCAATGCTCTTTTGCGTCAGACGTTGACATGTTGGCTCCTCTCAGGAACGGCCAGACCGTATTCGTCGGCGACAAGGCTCTGCACCACTGCGGCCGCGGCCAGTGATCCACTCGCCACCGCCGCGGCCACTTGCGGCATTTGGACGCTCAGGTCCCCCGCCGCGAACACGCCGGGTGTGGTGGTGCGATACAACGCATCCACGGCCACCGGCTGCGCGGAAACCGGAGTCGGCCCGGCGAATTCGACGCCCAGGTGTTCGGCCAGCGGTGACCGCTGGTGAAGCGTGGTGGCGACGAGCAAGCCCCGGCGTCTCAGCCGGGATCCGTCGCTGAATACGACGGCCGTCAATTCACTGCTCTCCGAGTCGAGTTCGGTGACCTGTCGTTCGTCGATGCCGATGCCCGCCGAAGCAAGCCGGGCATGATCGGCGTCGTCGATGTCGCCTGGCCCGTCGGTCAGCACCACGACGTCGTCGCTCCAGCCACGCAGCAGCAGAGCCGAGTGCACGGCGCGCACGCCGCGCCCCAGGACGGCCAACGGCTGGTCGCGCACTTCCCAGCCGTGACAGAACGGGCAGTGAAAGACCGACCTGCCCCACAGCTCGGCCAGCCCGGGGATGTCGGGCGGGCGGTAATCCATCCCGCCGGCCAGAAGTATCCGGCGCGTCTGCTCACGACGGCCGTCGGCCAACTGCACGACGAACCCATCGTCGACGCGTTGGGCCGCAATGACCTTGCCGTCACGCACTTCGACGCTCGGATAGGCCGAGAGTTCATGGCGGCCCATGGCGTAGAGCTCCGCAGGTGCCCGCCCGTCGTGGCCGAGCAGCCCGCCGATTCCGTGCGCGGGCAGATTGCTCTGGGTTCCGGCGTCGACCAGCAGCGTGCCCCGCCGCGCCCGACCGAGCACCAGCCCCGCGCTCAGCCCGGCCGCACCGCCGCCCACGATCACGCAATCCCATGTCGTATCCATGACACCACCTTGCAGACCCGCGTTCGGAATGCCAAGCTCGTTTGCCATGGAGGCAAAACCAGAGGAAAGTGTCGACGTCCGGGTGCGACGCCGGCTGCGTGATCTGCGTACGCAACACGGGCTGACGCTCGAAGAAGTGGCGAACCGGTCCAACATCGACGTGTCCACGCTCAGCCGGTTGGAGTCCGGCAAGCGGCGGCTGGCCCTCGACCATCTCCCCCGCCTCGCGGCCGCGCTATCGGTGAGCACCGACGAGCTGCTGCGTGAGCCCGAGGCGCCAGATCCGCGCGTACGAGCCAACTCCCACACCCATCACTGCATCACCTACTGGCCGCTGACCAGGCAGGCCGCAGGCGGTCTGCACGCATACAAGATCCGGATCAGCGCGCGGCGGCGGACACCACCGAAGGAACTGCCGGTGCATGAGGGTCAGGACTGGATGTACGTGCTGTCCGGTCAGCTGCGGTTGATTCTGGGTGACCGCGACTTCACGGTCAAACCCGGTGAGGCCGTGGAGTTTTCGACGTGGACACCGCATTGGTTCGGCGCTGTCGACGGCCCTGTCGAGGCCATCACGATTTTCGGCCTGCACGGCGAGCGCGTGCACCTACATGCCTGACGCACAGTCGTTATCGACTCAATGCCGAATCGCTCGGATAGTCCTTGACGACCACCGAGTCGTGTAGCCGCACGGTGCGCGGGGTGACCTTGGTCAGCGCCCGCGTCACGAACACCGGAAGATGGCTGACCAACAGGCCGGCACCGATCACCGCCCACACCCCAGACCGGTTGGCAGGCAGTAGCCGCTTCGCCGCACCCACCGCGAACGCCCGACTGCGGGTGACATAGTCGGCCATGGCTTGCTCGTATGCGGCGAACGCACGCGAGTGGTCGCCGTTCGCGATCGCCAACTCGCCTGCGAGCACATAGGCGCCCACCACCGCGAGGCTCGTGCTACCCCCGACCGCAGGTCCCGGGCAGTACCCGGCGTCACCGACAAGGCTCACCCGACCGCGCGACCAACTGGGCATCTGCAGCTGGGTGATCGAATCGAGATAGAAGGACGCGGAACGGTCTGCTTCGTCGAGGAGCCGGGTCACCCGCGGGCCGAGCCCTTCGAAAGCCTCGCGCAAGAACCGCTTCTGCGCCGCAACGTCACGGTAGTCATAGTCGATCTGCCGTGGCGGCCGGAACAGGAATACCGCTCGCGCATCGGCCATCTGGGCAGCGCTGTACAGACCGGCCATCCGGTCGACGCCGTAGGTGACCACCATCCGGTCGCGCAGGTCCAGGTAATTGGGGACGCTGGCCACCGCCAGATACGCTCCGATCCAGGTGGCGTAGTCCGATTCCGGGCCGAAGACCAGGCGCCGGACATTCGAGTGCAGGCCGTCGGCTCCGATCACCAGGTCGAACCGTTGAGCCGAGCTGCGCTCGAAGGCGACGGAAACACCCTTGTCGTCCGCGGCGATCTCGGTGATCGACTCGCCGAACCGGTAATCGACCGTTTCGCGGCCGGCGTCATAGAGGATCTGCGAGAGGTCGTCGCGCATGATCTCGACGTGGCGGTCCGATACCGCGCTCATCAACCGGCCGACCTCGATCACGTGTGGCCGGTTCCGCCCTTCGCGGTAGGCCTCGATGACGTCGGTGCCGGTGGCTTTGGCCTCGATATCGTCGAGAATCCCCATCTTCTCGGCGATGGCCATCGCAGGTTTGAACAGGTCGACGGCATGCCCGCCGGCCTTGCGTAGCGCGGGGGCGCGCTCCACGACGGTCACGTCGAAGCCGTTGCGACTCAGCCAGTACGCCACCACCGGGCCCGCGACGCTAGCCCCGGACACAAGGACCCTCACCGGGGCAAACCTACAGGTCTGACGACAGATAATCCGTCTGGTTGACCAACCTCACCGATGCCACCCCGTCGGGATAGAACTCCGCCATCGACAACGACGCAAGATCCAGATGCAACCGGTAGAGGATGTTGGGCCCGGCGTCCAGCGCTATCCGCAGAAACGTTTTGATCGGCGTCACGTGCGACACCACCAGCACCGTCTGGCCGCCGTAGTCGGTGACGAGGCGGTTCTGTGCGCGCTGCACGCGTTGCGCGACGCTGTCGAAGCTCTCGCCGCCGGGCGGCAACACCGAGGTGTCGCGCAGCCATCGACGGTGAATCTCCGGATCGCGTTGGGACGCCTCGGTGAAGGTCAGCCCTTCCCACGCGCCGAAGTCCGTCTCGATCAGGTCCTCGTCCACGGTGACATCGAGGCCAAGCGCCTTGGCCGCCGCCGCGGCGGTCTCGTAGGCCCGCTGCAATGGTGAGGTGACGACCGCGTCGACGCCGCCCTTGTTCGCCATGTACTGCGCGGCCAGTTCGGCCTGCCGGCGCCCGACGTCAGTCAGCGCGGGGTTACCGCGTCCGGAATAACGTCGCTGCGTGGACAACTCGGTCTGACCGTGCCTAAGCAAGAGAAACCGCGTTGGCTCACCACGTGCACCGGTCCAGCCTGCCGGAGAAGTCTGGGGTGCGACGTTCGGTGTCGGTGCCTTGGTGGGGTTTTCGATTTCCGCAGCGGCATCCATCGCTTCGTTGGCCAACCGGTCGGCATAGGAGTTCTTCGCCCGCGGGATCCATTCGTAGGTGATCCTGTCGAAGCGTGTCGCCAGCGCCTTGGCCTGCTGATGCAGCGGCGCCAGATCCGGATGCTTGACCCGCCACCGATCCGACATCTGCTCCACCACGAGCTTGGAGTCCATGTGCACCGCGACCTCGGAGGCCCCCAGCTCCGCGGCCATTTCCAACCCGGCGATCAGACCGCGGTATTCGGCGACGTTGTTGGTGGCCTGGCCGATCGCCTCCTTGCCCTCGGCGAGCATCGTGGCACGGTCCTGCGACCAGACGACCGCCCCGTAGCCCGCCGGTCCGGGGTTGCCGCGTGATCCACCGTCGGCCTCGACGAGGACTTTCACGCGCTCGTTCCGTTGAGCCGCAACAGGATCGCTCCGCACTCCGGGCAGCGCAGCAGATCGTCGTCGGCTGCGGCCGAGATGCGCGCCAGTTCACCCTTGTCGATCTCGATCCGGCAGGCGCCGCAACGCCGGCCCTGCAGCAGGCCCGCGCCCGCGCCGCCGCGCTCACGTTGGCGCTCATACAGCGCGGCCAGATCGGGCGCCAGCCCTGAGATGAGTTCGTCTCGGCGCGAAACACTCTGGTGACGCTGCTGATCGATCTCGGCCCGGGCGTCGTCACACGCCTTCTGGGCATCACCGAGCGCGCTCTGCAGTTCGTCGATCCTCGCGAGCGCGGCGCCCTGGTCGCGCTGCAGTTCCTCGCGCCGCTCCATCACCTCCAGCAGGGCGTCCTCCAGCGCTGCCTGCCGACGCTCCAGCGTCTGCAGTTCGTGCTGCAGTTCGGTGAGCTGCTTGGCATCCACGCTGCCGTCGGCGAGCAGGCGCCGGTCGCGGTCCTCGCGCTGACGGACCCCGTCGATTTCGGTTTCGAACTTCGCGACCTCGTCGTCGAAACCGTCGATCGCGAGCTGCAGCGCGGCGAGTTTGTCGTTGGCCTCCTGCAGCGTGCCCTGGACCTCTTCGAGGTGCTGCTGCTCGGCCAGGTTCTTGGCCCGGTGCTCGATCCGGTTCAGCCCGGCGTCGAGCTCGGCCAGTTCGAGCAACGACCGTTGTTGGGCTACTTCAGCTTTCATGACCTGTTCTCTCAACATTCCACGGATCGGTTCGGATCGCCGACACTCGCACTGCGAGCGCGTCGCCGAATTGGTTCCGCAGCAGTTCTGCGGCCTGATGACACCACGGGTACTCACTGGCCCAGTGCGCCACGTCGACGAGCGCCACGTCAGAAGTGCGCCGGTGCTCGTCGACGGGGTGGTGCCGAAGATCGGAGGTGACGTAGGCCTGGACGTCGGCGCCGGCGACGACGTCCAGCAGCGAGTCGCCCGCTCCCCCGCACACCGCGACCCGCGACACTTGGCTGTCTGGCTCACCGCTGCCCCGCACGCCCCACGACGTGGCCGGCAGCGCATCGCACACCCGGGAAACGAACGCCGACAACGGTTCCGGGCTCGGCAGTACACCGATGCGGCCCAGGCCGACGTTGCCCGGCACGGGTGCCAGGGTGAAGATGTCGAACGCCGGTTCTTCATAGGGGTGCGCCGAGCGCAGCGCGGCCAGCACACGGGCGCGCCGCCGCGCGGGTGCGATCACCTCGATCCGGTCCTCGGAGACGCGTTCGACGGTGCCCACGCTGCCGATCGCGGGGTTCGCGCCGTCGTGGGGCAGGAACTGGCCGGTGCCGGTCGCGCTCCAACTGCAGTGCGAGTAGTCGCCCATCTGACCGGCGCCGGCGTCGAACATCGCCTGGCGCACCGCGTCGGCGTCCTCGACGGGGACGAACACCACCCACTTGTCGAGGTCAGGGCCGGCAGGGGTGGGCGCGAGCACCTCCTCGACGGTGAGGTCCAGCGCGCTCGCGAGCGCGTCGGACACCCCCGGCGACGCCGCGTCGGCGTTGGTGTGCGCGGTGAACAGGGCCTGTCGGGCCCGAATCATCTGGTGGATCAGGGCACCTTTGGCGGTGCTGGCGGCCACCGTGTCGACACCGCGCAGCAGCAGCGGGTGGTGCGCAAGCAGCAGACCGCGCTCGGGCACCTCGGCAACGACGGCGGCGGTTGCGTCGACTGCGACGGTGACCGCATCGACAGGCTCCACGGGATCACCGCACACCAGACCCACCGAATCCCAATCCTGCGCCAGCGCGGTCGGATACGCCGCCTCGAGCACGTCGATGATGTCGGCCAACCGGACACTCACCGCAGCACCTCCGCCATCGCCTCGACCAGCACCGGCCACTCCCGGCGCACCGCCACGCGCAGGTACTGACCTTCCAGACCGACGAACGTGTCACCGCGACGCACGGTAATTCCTTTGCTGTACAGATGTTTTCGCATCAAAGCTGCATCTCCGACCGAGATCAGGACAAACGGGGCGCATCCGCCGACGACGTCGACGCCGATGCTAGCCAAGCCGGCCACCATCTCGGCGCGCAGCCCGACGAGCCGGCGGGCGCCGCGCTCGGCCTCGGCGACCGCTTCGGGTGAGCTGCACGCGGTGATCGCCTCCAGCTGCAGCGTGCCCAGCGGCCAGTGCGGGCGTCGTGCCGTCATCTGCTCGAGCACACCGGCGGGGCCCAGCGCATAGCCGACCCGCAGCCCGGCCAACGCCCAGGTCTTGGTCAGGCTGCGCAGCACCACCACATCCGGTAACGACTGGCCGGCCAGCGACGCGGGCTCCCCCGGCACCGCATCGGCGAACGCCTCGTCGACAACGAGGATGCGCCCGGGCCGGCGCAGCGCCAGCACCTGCTCACGGGTGTGCAGCACCGACGTGGGATTGGTCGGGTTCGCGACGACGACCAGGTCGGCCTCGTCGGGCACCAAGCGGTCGTCGGACAGCGTGAACGGCGGGGCCAGCACGACGTGCTCGAACGGCACCCCCGCCGCGGCCAGCGCCGCCTCGGGTTCGGTGAACGACGGCTGGATCAGCGCCGCCAGCCGGGGCCGCAGGTTCGCCAACAGCGTAAATCCCTCGGCAGCGCCGCACAGCAGCGCAACCTCGTCGGCGCTGCGTGCGTGTCTGGCCGAAACCGCAGCGACCGCCCGCTGCTCGTCGGCGGCGCTGGGATAGTGGCCGAGATCGGTCAGCCGGGCCGCCAGACGGTCAACGAGCCAGGTAGGAGGCTCGTCGGCGCGGACGTTGACGGCGAAGTCCAGCATGCCGGGGACCGCGGCCTGATCGCCGTGGTAGCGGGCGGCCGCGCGCACCGCACCCGTAAAAGGACTCGCCACAACACGACCCTAGTGCGCCGGACAGCGGGGTTCTGCGATCGGGGAGAATGGTGCTGTGACCGACATGTTGGCCCACACCGCCGCGGGGACCCGCCCGCATCTGGTGATCTTCGACCTCGATGGCACGTTGACCGATTCGGCCGAGGGCATCGTCTCGAGTTTCCGCCATGCGCTGGGCTCGGTCGGCGCCGCCGTCCCCGCCGGGGACCTGGCCGGCATGGTGGTCGGCCCGCCGATGCACCACACGCTGCAGGAACTGGGGCTGGGCGAGCGCACCGACGCCGCGATCGCCGCCTACCGGTCGGACTACCGGGCCCGCGGTTGGGCGATCAACCGGCTGTTCGACGGCATCCCGGCGCTGCTGGCCGATCTACAGGCCGCCGGGGTGCGGCTCGCGGTGGCCACCTCCAAGGCCGAACCGACCGCGCAGCGCATCCTGGCCCACTTCGGCCTCGACGGCCACTTCGAGGTGATTGCCGGCGCCAGCGTCGACGGCACCCGGGCAACCAAGGCCGACGTGGTCGCGCACGCGGTGGCCCAGCTGGCGCCGCTGCCCGAACGCGTGCTGATGGTCGGTGACCGCTCCCACGACGTGGAGGGCGCCGCCGAACACGGCATCGGTACCGTGGTGGTCGGATGGGGCTACGGCCGTGGGGATTTCGACGACGCCGACAGCCCGGCCGCGCTGGCCCACGTCTCCACCGTCGACGAGCTGCGCGAGGTGCTGGGTGTCTGACATGCTGCACGTCACGTTCATCTGCTCCGGCAACATCTGCCGGTCGCCGATGGCGGAGAAGATGTTCGCCCACCAGATCAGCGAACGCGGTCTGGCCGAAGCGGTCCGGGTGACCAGCGCGGGCACCGGCGGCTGGCACGCGGGTGCACCTGCGGACCGCCGGGCCACCCACGTGCTGCGCGCGCACGGCTACCCCACGTCGCACCGCGCCGCCCAGGTCGACGACGACCATATGTCTGCCGATCTGGTTATCGCGTTGGGGCGCAACCATGTCCGGATCCTGGGCGAACTCGGCGTGCCCCAGGAGCGGATGCGGATGCTGCGGTCGTTCGATCCGCGCTCGGGCGCACATCCGCTGGACGTGGAAGACCCCTACTATGGCGATCACGACGACTTCGAAGAGGTGTTCCGCGTGATCGCGACCGCCCTGCCGGGTCTGCACGCCTGGTTGGACGAACAGCTGACCGCTCGGGGAATCGCAAGCTGATGCGACGCTGGGCGTTTCTGCTGCGGCCGTCATGGCTGGCGTTGATCGTCGTGGTGCTCGCGTTCGCTTACCTGTGCTTCACGGTGCTGGCGCCGTGGCAGCTCGGGAAGAACACCAAGACGTCGCGCGAAAACACTCAGATCGCGCAGTCGCTGCAGGCCGATCCGGTCCCGGTGACATCGGTTCTGCCGAAACAGGATTCGGCCGCACCGGATGCGCAATGGCGGCTGGTCACCGCCACCGGACATTATCTTTCCGAGGGTCAGGTGTTGGCTCGGCTGCGGGTGGTCGATGGGCAACCGGCGTTCGAAGTGTTGGTTCCGTTCGCTGTCGACGACGGTCCGACCGTGCTCGTCAACCGGGGGTATGTGCGGCCGATCCAGGCTTCTGGCGTACCGGAGATCGCGCCTGTCCCGGACAACGAGGTGACGATCGTGGCCCGACTGCGCGACTCCGAGGGCTTGGCCCGCGGTAAGGAGCCGCTGCGGCAGGACGGCACGCAGCAGGTGTACTCGATCAACATCGAGCAGATCTCCCAGCTCACCGGCATACCATTGACCGGCTCGTACCTGCAGCTCATCGGGGACCAGCCCGGCGGGTTGGGGGAACTGGCACTGCCGCACCTAGATGCGGGTCCGTTCCTGTCCTACGGCATCCAGTGGATCTCGTTCGGCATCATCGCGCCGCTCGGGCTGGGCTACTTCGCGTACGCCGAAATTCGCCAGCGTCGGCGGGAGAAGGCCGCCAAGGACGCCGCGGCAGCCGCACCGGATAAGCCGGTCAGCACGGAGGACAAACTCGCCGACCGTTACGGCCGACGGCACTGAGCGCAGGGCCGACCGCGACGGCGACCGCTGCGGCGGCCAACTGCACCGCCCGCGACAGCCGGACCGCTCGCGCGAGATCGCAGACCTGCGGGGCCGGTCCCGCCCCGAGCGTCGGGCGGATCTCCAACTCATAGGCGTACTGGGTGGGACCGCCCAAGCGCACCCCGAGCGCGCCGGCGAACGCGGCCTCGACGACGCCCGCGTTGGGGCTGGGGTGGCGGGCGGCGTCGCGCCGCCACGCACGCAGCGCCGCGCCCGGCGACCCGCCCACCACCGGCGCGCACACCGCGATCAGCACCGCCGTCACCCGTGCCGGGAGGTAGTTGACGAGATCGTCGAACCGCGCTGCCGCCCAACCGAATCGGACATACCGCACGGAACGGTTGCCGATCATCGCGTCGAGCGTGTTGGCCCCGCGGTAGACCAGCACCGCGGGCACCCCGCCGGCGGCGGCCCACAACAGTGGCGCGACGTGCGCATCGGAGGTGTTCTCCGCGACGGATTCCAACGACGCACGGGCCAGCCCCGCCGCGTCCAGAACCGCGGGGTCACGTCCACACAGCGACGGCAGCAGGCGCCGGGCCGCGTCCAGATCGCCGTTCCGCAGATGGTCCGTCATGCTGCTGCCGGTGCGGGCCAGCGACGTGCCCCCGAGCGCGACGAACACCGCGGCCGCCGTCACCACCGCGCGCCCGAGCGGGCCCCGGCGTGCACCCGCGCGCTCGGCCGTCAGGCCCACCGCGGAAAGGACGACCAGCAGCACGCCGGTGTGAAAGGCGCCCGGCGCGCGGGAGTCGGCATAGGTCCCGCGTTCCAAAGCCGCTGCGCCGCGCCCGAACCATGCCACCGGATGCCCACGGCGCGGATCACCCAGCAGCCAATCGGCCAGGCAGCCCGCCGCGAGGCCCGCGGCGCGCGCACAGGTTGTCGACGCAAACACTTCGGGAGCGTCTCACAAAGTGATCTACTCGAAGCCATGAGGCTGGGACCACCGCGGCGACCGACCCGGGTCATCGATCTGATCAACCCCGCGTCGACGTTGCTGCCCGCGGCCAACGTGATCATGCAATTGGCCCTGCCCGGCGTCGGTTACGGCGTGCTGGAGAGCCCGGTGGACAGCGGCAACGTCTACAAGCGTCCGTTCAAACGGGCCCGCACCACCGGTACCTATCTGGCCGTCGCGACGATGGGAACGCGGGCCGACCGCGAGCTGATCCGCCGCGAGATCGACCGCGTCCACGCGATGGTCCGGTCGACCAAATCAAGTCCGGTGTCATACAAAGCCTTTGACCCGCGGCTGCAGCTCTGGGTGGCCGCCTGCCTGTACCGCTACTACGTCGACCAGCACGAGTTCCTGTACGGGCCCCTCGACGACAGTGCCGCCGACGCGGTGTACCGCGACGCCAGGAAGCTGGGCACCACGCTGCAGGTCCGTGCGGACATGTGGCCACCGGACCGGGCCTCTTTCGACGAGTACTGGCAGCAGTCGTTGGAGCAACTGCAGATCGACGAGCCCGTGCGCCAGCACCTGCACGGCGTGGCCGCGATGGCAATGCTGCCCGCGCCGCTGCGGTTGCTGGCCGGGCGGTTCAACCTGTTCGCGACGACAGGGTTTCTGCCCGAGGAGTTCCGCGAGCACATGCGGCTGCGCTGGTCGGGGGGTCATCAGCGCCTGTTCGATCAGCTGCTGACGATGCTGCGCGTCGCCGATCGGGTGGTGCCCCGCGAGGTTTGGCTGCTCGGCTACCAGCTGTATCTATGGGACATGCGGATGCGGGCGCGCCGCGGTATGCGGGTGGTCTAGCCGGCGCGGAGATCCGCAAGGCGTACCTGCATCTCGACGCCGGATGGCAACGGACGCCACCAGATCGTCACCTGCCGTTCCGCGATGCAACCCTCGACAGGAGGACAAGGAGTAGCGTCGTGCCCACGGCGAGGTCCGAGAGGGAGCGCGATGGGCACGATCGGTGATGACTGGACCACGCCAGCCGCGATGGCGATCCCCAAGGAGGGATACTTCGCACTCGAGCGGGGCCGCTACGGACCTGTCTTTCCCCGCACACCCGCCTGTTACGGGTTTTCCATCATCGCCAAGGTGAAGGAAGGGCACGAGGAAGCCGTCAGGGCATACGGCAAGACCATCGAGGAAACGATCGCGGCGAGCCCGGACGCGCTGGCGCCGCTGCGGCTGCACTATCTGCGGTGGGTGCTCTTCGACGTCGGCTCGGGCCTGCACTTTCAGTACCAGGGCATCTTCGACACCGACTTCGACAAGTACACCGAGGATGCTGTGCAGTTGTTCAGTGCCACGGGTATCACCACCGTCTTCACCCATCTGGAGGGCTTCCCGGAAGACTGGCGGGAGAATCCCGAGGCCTTTGTGAAATTCGTTCGCGAGCACCACTTTCCGAGCTTCCTCGAGTACGGCGAGTACCCGTTCGTGACAGCTGACGAGATCAAGAAGGCGTTGCGGCTCAAGGCGGCGTTTTCCACGATGCTCGACCAGATGCAGTGACGCCGTGAGCACGGCGGAGCCACTTGCCGCGGTGCAGAAGTACATTGCGGCGTTCAACGACGGTGACGAGCCGGCGATGTCGGCGATGTTTGCGCCAGACGGTGTGATCGTGGACGGTATGGCACCCCACGTGTGGCTGGGTCCCGACGCCGCCGAGCAGTGGTACCGCGACGTGCTGGCCGAAGCCGAGCATCACGGGGCTACGGGATACTCCGTCACGCTCGATGAACCGCTCCACCACGACGTCACCGGCGACACCGCTTATCTCGTCCTACCCGCAACCATGCGGTTCAGCGTCAAGGCGGTGCAGGTCACGCAGACGGGTGCACACTTCACCGTCGCCCTGCGCCGTCTGACGGGCGGCTGGCGCATCGCGGCCTGGGCGTGGACCAAAGGGCAGCAGAGCCAATGACTTCGGCGCGAGCCGAGCTCGAACTCGACGACATTCAGCACATCCTGCTGACCCGCACGCCTGCGATCACCGGTCGCTACGAGTTCCTGACCTTCGACACGCCGGCCGGCGGGTGCGCCTGGCTGAGCGCCCTGCTCGACAAGGTCCAGTCCGCGGCAGAAGTCCACCAGACGATGGATGCCTCGGACCGCTGGGTGACACTCGCGTTCACCTGGCAGGGCCTGCGTGCGCTCGGCGTGCCGCAGGAGTCGCTTGCGACGTTTCCCGACGCCTTCCGCGAGGGCATGGCGGCTCGTGCCAGCATCCTCGGTGACACCGGCGCCGCCGCGCCCGAACACTGGCTGGGCGGCCTCGCCGGGGACGATCTGCATGCCATCGCGATCCTGTTCTCCCGCACCGACGAGCAGTACCGCCGGTCCGTCGCCAACCACGATGCCCTGCTTTCCCGCATCGACGGCGTGCGCAGCCTGTCACACCTCGATCTCAACGCGACGCCACCGTTCAACTACGCACACGACCACTTCGGCTTCCGGGACCGCTTGTCCCAACCGGTGATGAAGGGATCCGGTGAAGAATCCACACCGGGCTCCGGAGGCCCGCTGGAGCCCGGCGAGTTCATCCTCGGCTATCCCGACGAGAACGGGCCGGTCCTCGGCCTCCCCCAACCCGAGACCCTCTCCCGCAACGGCAGTTACATGGCCTACCGACGGCTCGAGGAACACGTCGGGCTGTTCCGCACCTACCTCAAAGACCATGCGGAGACCCCCGAAGGCGAAGAGCTGCTCGCCGCGAAGTTCATGGGGCGCTGGCGCAGTGGCGCGCCACTTGTCCTCGCGCCGGACTCCGACGATCCCGAACTCGGTGGCGACCCGATGCGCAACAACGACTTCGGCTACAAGCAGATGGATCCATTCGGGTACGCGTGTCCACTCGGTTCCCACGCCAGGCGGCTCAATCCGCGTGACACCGCGCACTACATGAACCGACGCCGAATGATCCGTCGCGGCGCGACGTACGGAGCCGCACTGCCGGAGGGTATGCCCGACGACGGCGTCGAACGCGGTATCGCCGCCTTCATCATCTGCGCCGACCTGGTGCGGCAATTCGAGTTCGCGCAGAACGTGTGGATCAACGACAGGACCTTCCACGAACTCGGCAACGAGCATGACCCGATCGCCGGAACCCAGGACGGCAGCCTCGACTTCACCGTGCCCAAGCGTCCGATTCGCAAGGTGCACAAGGGGATCCCGGCGTTCACCACGTTGCGCGGCGGCGCCTACTTCTTCCTGCCGGGCATCATCGGCCTGAGCTATCTGGCCACACTGGGAGAACCGTCATGAGCGAACCGGCACGCACGTACAACCAGAGCCACATCGCGCGCGCCCGCGACGGCCGCAGACGCATCAGCATCTACTGGACGTGGAGCTATCCCTGGGAAGCCCAGCGCAACCCCACCGAAATGTACAACCGGTTCTCCACCATGACCGAAGTCCGAAACGCATTGTGGCCCAGCTATGAAACCGCCGAATACGACCAAGCGCATTTCCTGCAGGGCATCGCCGGAACCCTCGAACTGTTCCACCGGTCGACCTTGGCCTTCCAGGGGCTTGCCGGGGAGGTGACCGGCCACCCGGTGGCGGTGTTCCAGCGCATCGACCAAGCCGGCTATCTGTTGCCGATCGACGAGCGGATCCTCGACGACACCGACACACTGATGGTCTTCGGCCTCGACCATCTGCCGTCCGATCAACAAGCCACCGCCGATGAGATCGCGGCGATCAAGCAGTGGCTGCAGCGCGAGGGCACCTGCCTCCTGTTGGCACCGCACCACGACGTCGGCTTCACCGACGACTTCGACCAACGAGCGATGGAGTATGCCCACCACGGCGATCCGCTGGTGCCACGCCAGCAGCGGTTCGGCCAGTACACCCGCTCGCTGATGGACGCCCTCGACGTCCCCGTCCACAACATCTGGGGTCTACGCCCGGCCGTCGTCCACGGCACCCGGGAGATCGCACCGCTGACCGGCTTGCACGATCTCGACGAGGTGGGGCTTCTCGCCGACGTCGCGACGTTCAATTTCCACCCCCACCTGCCCCACTACGAACTGACGGCCCCCGAGAGTGCCGGTCTGCGGGTGCTGGGCCGGCAGCGCGTCGATCCCGACCGACCGCACCCCTTCACGGCCGAGGGCAACACCGAATTCAACGCGCTGATCTGGATGCCACCCGATGGCGAGCGTGCCGCCGATATCGTGCTCATCGACTCGACACACTTCACCACCCTGTTCGGCGGCACCGATAGCCTGCGCAATCTCTGGCACAACCTGGCCACCATGCGCTGAGAGGCCAGACCGCCACCGGTGTTTCTGGTGGGCGCGGACGGTATCGAACCGCCGACCGCTGGTGTGTAAAACCAGAGCTCTACCACTGAGCTACGCGCCCCTGCGAAGGCAAGCTACACGCCGACCTCGCGCGACGCGAAATTCAGCCGGTCCGCAAAGCGGCCAGCGCCTCGGTCCATACCGACTGGTCGCGCGCCTCCCCCGGCTCCTTCATCTCGGCGAACCGGATGACCCCGGAGCGGTCCACCACGAACGTGCCGCGGTTGGCGAAGCCCGCGTCGTCGTTGAAGACGCCGTAGGCCTGCGCCACCGCGCCGTGCGGCCAGAAGTCCGACAGCACGGGGAACAGGAACCCGCTATGCGTCGCCCAGATCTTGTGGGTGGGCGGCGGCCCGACGGAGATGGCCAACGTCGCCGTGTCGTCGTTCTCGTAGGCGGGCAGGTTGTCGCGGATCTCGTCGAGTTCACCCTGGCAGATGCCGGTGAAGGCCAACGGGAAGAACACCAGCACCACGTTCTTCTCGCCCCGGAAGCCGCTCAGCGTGACCGGCTGCCCGTTCTGGTCCTTCAGGGTGAAGTCCGGCGCCTCGGTGCCAACCTCCAGCACTTAGCGCCTCCCTGCGGCTTTGGACTTCGGCTGCACCAACCGGGTCGCGATCCAGTCGCCGAGGTTCGCCGACGACGTCTGCATCAGGCCCGCGGTCGGGGCGGACTCGGCGATGTCGGCAGGCTGCACGTGTCCCGGCTTGCCGGTCTTGGGTGTGACCACCCAGATGACGCCGTCATCGCCCAACGGGGTGATGGCGTCCATCAACCGGTCGACGAGGTCGCCGTCATCGTTACGCCACCACAGCAGCACCACATCGATGACCTCGTCGGAGTCTTCGTCGAGCAGCTCACCACCGCACGCGTCTTCGATGTCGGCCCGGATGTCGTCGTCGGTGTCTTCGTCCCAGCCCAACTCCTGCACAACCTGATCTTTTTGGATGCCCAGTCTGCGGGCGTAGTTCGGGGCGTCATCCGCCGCGACCACCGTGGTCCTCCTTCAGCCAAGCTCGGGCGCACCTTGCGCATTCGGAACATATCGTCGCACGAGCGCCTGCGTTTGCAGATGCCTGGCGGCAAGTTCATCAAACTGGGCACCAAACTGCGTCAGTATGCGGCATCGCAGAGGTTCAGCGCCGTGGTCTTCGTATCGTTGAGCCGGGTGATCGCCGCGTTGAACTCCTCGGGGCCGTAATTGCCGGCAATTGCGGTGGCCAGGCCCCTGGATGCGGCCACCCACGCGTTCAGCGCGTCCTTCAACTCGGGGCTCAGCGGGTCGGAGACGCTGCGCGCGACGAGGTCGGCGCTGTGGTTGAGCGCGTCGATCGCCGGCCCGGTCTTGACGACCACGTCGGCGGCGTTCTTGTTGAACGCGTCGACGTAGTCGTTCACGGCGGTGATCGCGTCGACGCTGCTGGAGCTCAGCGCTTCGCACGAGGAGTGGATGGCCTGGGTGGTGAGCGACGACTGGCGCTCCGATTCCCGCGCACGCGAGCTGGAGACCGACTCCTCGATGGAGGCCGACACCGACGCCCGGTAGACCGGCGCCTCACCCGCGTCGACCTTGGCAGTGCCGTCCGTGACGCTGCTGCAGCCGACGATGATCATCGCCGCGGCAGCCAGGCTGCCCAATACCAGAGCGGCGATCCGCAGCCGCTTCCGCAACAGCCCACCGATCTGCACGGTCTGCAGACGTTACCGGTTCCCATCGGCGATCGCCGGTTCATTCGGTCTGCACCCCCAGCGGTGCGCCTGCGGCAGGATGGGACAAAGATAGACGTCGCGCAGAAAACATCTGTGCACATCGGTAAACACCTATACCGCCTAACAAGGAGCGGAAGTTGACCACCGAGTTCGCGCGCCAGGACCTGGCCCAAAACTCCAGCACCCCAGCAGAACCCGATCGGGTTCGAGTGATCCGCGAAGGGGTCGCGTCTTACCTGCCCGATATCGATCCCGAAGAGACCGGCGAATGGCTCGAGTCGTTCGATCAGCTGGTGGAACGCTCGGGGCCCGCGCGGGCCCGCTACCTGATGCTGCGCCTGCTGGAGCGCTCCCGCGAGAAGCGCGTTGCCATTCCGGCGCTGACGTCCACTGACTACGTCAACACGATCCCCACCGAATCCGAGCCCTGGTTCCCCGGTGACGAGGAAGTCGAACGCCGCTTCCGGACCTGGATCCGGTGGAACGCCGCGATCATGGTGCACCGCGCGCAACGTCCGGGAGTCGGTGTCGGAGGCCATATTTCGACGTATGCGTCCTCCGCGGCGCTGTACGAGGTGGGCTTCAACCACTTCTTCCGCGGCAAGGCCCACCCCGGCGGCGGGGACCAGGTGTTCGTCCAGGGGCACGCCTCGCCGGGGATCTACGCCCGGGCGTTCCTGGAGGGCCGGCTGACCGCCGACGACCTCGACGGGTTCCGCCAGGAACACAGCCATCCCGGCGGCGGGCTGCCGTCCTATCCGCACCCGCGGCTGATGCCGGACTTCTGGGAGTTCCCCACGGTGTCGATGGGGTTGGGCCCGATGAACGCCATCTACCAGGCCCGGTTCAACCATTACCTGCACAACCGCGGCATCAAGGACACCTCCGACCAGCACGTGTGGGCGTTTCTGGGCGACGGCGAGATGGACGAGCCCGAAAGCCGCGGGCTGGCCCACGTGGCGGCGTTGGAGGGTTTGGACAATCTGACCTTCGTCGTCAACTGCAACCTGCAGCGCCTGGACGGCCCGGTGCGCGGCAACGGCAAGATCATCCAGGAACTGGAGTCGTTCTTCCGCGGCGCGGGCTGGAACGTCATCAAGGTGGTGTGGGGCCGCGAGTGGGATGCGCTGCTGCAGGCCGACAAGGACGGCGCCCTGGTGAACCTGATGAACGTCACCCCCGACGGCGACTACCAGACCTACAAGGCCAACGACGGCGGCTACGTCCGTGAGCACTTCTTCAACCGCGACCCGCGCACCAAGCAACTGGTGCAGCACCTGTCCGATCAGGAGATCTGGAACCTCAAGCGCGGTGGGCACGACTACCGCAAGGTGTATGCCGCCTACCGCGCCGCGATGGAGCACAAGGGCCAGCCGACGGTCATATTGGCCAAGACCATCAAGGGCTATTCGCTGGGCGCCCACTTCCAGGGCCGCAACGCCACCCATCAGATGAAAAAGCTTGCGCTGGAAGACCTCAAGTACTTCCGCGACGCGATGCGGGTTCCGGTCAGCGACGCCCAACTCGACGAGGACCCGTACCTGCCGCCGTACTACCACCCGGGTCCGGAGGCCCCCGAGATCCGGTATCTGCTCGAACGCCGCCGGGCGCTGGGCGGCTGGGTGCCGGAGCGACGCAACAAGGGCAAGGTGCTGGCTCTGCCCGGGCGCGACACCTACAAGTCGCTCAAGAAGGGGTCGGGCAACCAAGAGGTGGCCACCACCATGGCCACCGTGCGCACGTTCAAAGAACTGTTGCGCGACAAGGAGATCGGCTGGCGCATCGTTCCGATCATTCCCGACGAGGCCCGCACGTTCGGGATGGACTCGTGGTTCCCGAACCTCAAGATCTACAACCCCAACGGGCAGCTGTACACCTCGGTGGACGCCGAGTTGATGTTGGCCTACAAGGAAAGCGAAGTGGGCCAGATCCTGCACGAGGGCATCAACGAAGCCGGCTCGTCGGGCAGCTTCATCGCCGTCGGCACGTCGTACTCGACGCACAACGAGCCGATGATCCCGGTCTACATCTTCTATTCGATGTTCGGGTTCCAGCGCACCGGCGACAACCTGTGGGCCGCCGGTGACCAGATGACGCGCGGTTTCTTGCTGGGCGCGACGGCCGGGCGCACCACCCTGGTCGGCGAGGGCCTGCAGCACGCCGACGGGCACTCGCCGCTGCTGGCCTCGACCAACCCGGCGGTGGTGGCCTACGACCCGGCGTTCGCCTACGAGATCGCCTACATCATCGAAAGCGGCCTGGACCGCATGTACGGCGAGAAGCAGGAGAACGTCTTCTTCTACATCACCATCTACAACGAGCCCTACAAGCAGCCCGCCGAGCCGGAGAACCTCGACGTCGAGGGCCTGCTGCACGGCATCTACCGGTACCGGCCCGCGCCGCAGCAGCGGGCCAACGTCGCGCAGATCCTGGCCTCGGGGGTGGCCATGCCCGAGGCCCTGCGCGCGGCCGAGCTGCTGGCCACCGACTGGGACGTCGCCGCCGACGTCTGGTCGGTCACCAGCTGGGGCGAGCTCAACCGCGACGGCGTGGCGATCGAGAAGCAACGGCTGCGCCATCCTGACCGTCCGGCCGAGACCGCCTACGTCACAAAGGCGCTCGCCGATGCGGCCGGGCCGGTGGTCGCGGTCAGCGACTGGATGCGCGCGGTGCCCGAACAGATCCGGCCCTGGGTGCCGGGCACCTACATCACGCTGGGCACCGACGGCTTCGGCTTCTCCGACACCCGCCCCGCCGCGCGCCGCTTCTACAACACCGACGCCGAGTCGATCGCCGTCGCGGTGCTCGAGGGGCTGGCCCGCGACGGCAACATCGACCAGTCGGTCGCCGTCGACGCCGCGAACCGGTACCAGATCGACGATGTCCTGGCCGCACCCGAGCAGACGTCGGACCCCGGAGTGGCGTAGTCCACGACATCGGACCCGGAGTGGCGTAGTCCACCGCAATACCTTGGAGGTTTCCTCCATAGGTTTCGCGTAGCCTTTATCGGTGGCCGACAATCGGTACGTTCCGCCGAAGTCCACCGTCGAAGTGCTGCAGACGGTGCCCGACACCGTGCTGCGCAGGTTGCAGCAGTACTCGGGCCGGCTGTCCACCCAGGCGGTACGTGCGCTGGAGGAACGGCTGCCGTTCTTCGCCGAGCTCGAGGCCTCGCAGCGGGCCAGCGTGCAGTTGGTGGTGCAGACCGCGATCGTGAACTTCGTCGAGTGGATGCGCAATCCGCAGAGCAATGTCAGCTACACCGCCGAGGCGTTCGAAGTGGTCCCCCAGGACCTGCGCCGGCGGATCGCGCTGCGTCAGTCGGTGGAGTTGGTCCGCACCACGATGGAGTTCTTCGAAGAGGTGGTGCCGCTGCTGGCCCGCGACGAGGAGCAGTTGACCGCGCTGACCGCCGGCATCCTGCGCTACAGCCGTGATCTCGCGTTCGCCGCTGCCACCGCCTACGCCGACCAGGCCGAGGCCCGCGGCGCATGGGACACCCGGATGGAGGCCAACGTCGTCGACGCCGTGGTGCGCGGCGACACCGGACCGGAGCTGCAGTCGCAGGCCGCCGCGCTGAACTGGGACGCCACCGCGCCGGCCACCGTCATCGTGGGCCTGCCCCAACCCGACCGCATCGACCTGGCCAGCGACGACATCCACGACGTGGTGAAGCGCAACGGCCGCGCGGCGCTGTCCGACGTCCACGGCGCCTGGCTGGTCGCCATCGTCTCGGGTGCGCTGTCCCCGACCGACCGGTTCCTCGCCGACGTGCTGTCGGTGTTCGCCGACGGCCCCGTCGTGGTCGGGCCGACCGCGCCCACCCTGGGTGCGGCCCATCGCAGCGCCACCGAGGCGATCGCGGGGATGAACGCCGTCGCGGGCTGGACCGGGGCGCCGCGGCCGGTGGCCGCCCGCGAACTGCTGCCCGAGCGGGCCCTGCTCGGCGACGCGACGGCGATCGCGGCGTTGGAGACGGAGGTGATGCGGCCGTTGGCCGACGCCGGCCCTGCGCTGACCGAGACCCTGGACGCGTATCTGGACTCCGGAGGCGCCATCGAGGCCTGCGCCCGCAAATTGTTCGTTCATCCAAATACCGTCCGCTACCGGCTCAAACGGATCGCCGACTTCACCGGACGTGATCCCACTGTCCCACGCGACGCGTACGTGCTCCGCGTGGCCTCCAGCATGGGTCGGCTCAGCCGCCAGACATACCAAACGAGCACGCCAAATACCGGTCCGGTGGTGCGTCCGGTGCTGCGACCCGCCAACCCGACAGGTCAGTAAACGAAGCTGCTGGTCGCGAAGCGATCTCGGTGAAGTCGCATCACATGCCTTTTTGTGGACTATCCACAAAAACATAAGACGAGGTTCATAATCTCTTACACCGCGCAAAACCGTCTTCACAGTGTTCTCTTAGAGAGTGCTTGCATTGCTTGCGCCCGGACAGGGCTCCCAGACTCCCGGCATGCTCGCCGCGTGGCTTGAGCTACCCGGTGCTGCCGAGCGTCTTGCCGCCTGGTCGCAGATCAGCGGACTGGACCTGGCCCGCCTGGGCACCACCGCGGCCGCCGAGGAGATCACCGACACCGCGGTGACCCAGCCGCTCGTCGTCGCCGCGACCCTGCTCGCGCACGAGGAACTGACCAAGCGCGGCCTGCTGCAGGGCCAGGACTTGCTGGTGGCGGGCCACTCCGTCGGTGAGATCGCCGCATACGCCATCGCCGGGGTCATCTCCCCCGACGACGCGGTCAAGCTGGCCGCCACTCGTGGCGCCGAGATGGCCAAGGCCTGCGCAGCGGAGCCGACCGGTATGGCCGCGGTGCTCGGCGGCGACGAAACCGAGGTGCTCGCTCGCCTCGAAGCGCTCGACCTGGTGCCGGCCAACCGCAACGCCGCCGGACAGATCGTCGCCGCGGGTGCCCTCGCCGCGCTGGACAAGCTGGTCGAGGACCCGCCGGAGAAGGCGCGGGTGCGCAAGCTGGCCACCGCGGGCGCTTTCCACACCCACTACATGGCCTCGGCCCTCGACGGTTACGCCGCCGCGGCCGACGGTGTAACGACCAACGAGCCGAGCGCGACGCTACTGTCGAACGCAGACGGCCAGCCGGTGGCCTCGGCCGCCGACGCCATGACCAAGTTGGTCGCGCAGATGACCCGCCCCGTGCGGTGGGACCTGTGCACCGCCAGCATGCGGGACAACGATGTCACCGCGATCGTCGAGTTCCCGCCCGCCGGGACGCTGACCGGTATCGCCAAACGCGAACTTCGGGGAGTGCCGGCCTACCCGGTTAAATCCCCGGCTGACCTGGACGGGCTCGCAGAGTTCTGACGGGCATCACATTTCCGGCTCGCCGGGAAGCACAACCGCATATCTGAACGTCACAACAAGTAAGCAGTACCAAACAAATAGAAGGAGCCACCGTGCCCGCAACTCAAGAAGAAATCATTGCCGGTCTCGCCGAGATCATCGAAGAGGTCACCGGTATCGAGCCGTCCGAGGTCACCCCGGAGAAGTCGTTCGTCGACGACCTGGACATCGACTCGCTGTCGATGGTGGAGATCGCCGTCCAGACCGAGGACAAGTACGGCGTGAAGATCCCCGACGAGGATCTCGCCGGCCTGCGCACCGTCGGTGACGTCGTCGCCTACATCCAGAAGCTCGAGGAAGAGAACCCCGAGGCCGCTGCCGCCATTCGGGCGCAGATCGCGGACAACAAGTGACCAGACCTTCCACTGCTAACGGCGGTTTCCCCAGCGTTGTGGTAACCGCCGTTACGGCGACGACGTCGATCGCGGCGGACATCGAGAGCACGTGGAAGGGCCTGCTGGCAGGCGACAGCGGAATCCGCGTGCTCACCGACGACTTCGTCACCAAGTGGGACCTGCAGGTCAGAATCGGTGGACACCTCAAGGAGCCCATCGATCCACAGATGTCGCGTCTCGACATGCGCCGGATGTCCTACGTCCAGCGGATGGCCAAGCTGCTCAGCGGTCAGCTCTGGGAGACCGCGGGTAGTCCCGAGGTCGACCCGGACCGCTTCGCCGTCGTGATCGGCACCGGCCTGGGTGGCGGCGAGAAGATCGTCGAGACCTACGACGCGATGAACGAGGGCGGCCCGCGCAAGGTGTCGCCGCTGGCCGTTCAGATGATCATGCCGAACGGTGCGGCCGCGGTCGTCGGGCTTCAGCTCGGGGCCCGCGCAGGCGTGCTCACCCCGGTGTCGGCCTGCTCGTCAGGCTCGGAGGCCATCGCTCAGGCGTGGCGGCAGATCGTCATGGGCGACGCCGACATCGCCGTATGTGGCGGTGTCGAGGGCGGTATCGAGGCGCTGCCGATCGCGGCGTTCTCGATGATGCGCGCCATGTCGACCAACAACGACGATCCCGAAGGCGCATCACGGCCGTTCGACAAGAACCGGGACGGTTTCGTGTTCGGTGAGGCCGGCGCGCTCTTGGTCATCGAGACCGAGGAGCACGCGAAGGCACGCGGCGCCAAGCCGCTGGCCCGGTTGCTCGGTGCGGGCATCACCTCGGACGCCTACCACATGGTCGCCCCGGATCCCAACGGTCTGCGGGCCGGCCACGCAATGAAGCGTGCGATGGAGACCGCGGGCTTGGAGCCCAAGGACATTCAGCACGTCAACGCTCACGCCACGGCCACGTCGATCGGTGACGTCGCCGAAGCCAACGCGATTCGCGTGGCGGGCGTCGAACATGCCCCGGTGTACGCGCCGAAGTCGGCGCTCGGCCACTCAATCGGGGCCGTCGGAGCGCTGGAGTCCGTGCTGACCGTGCTCACGCTGCGCGACGGCGTCATCCCGCCGACGCTCAACTACGAAACCCCCGACCCCGAGATCGATCTCGATGTCGTTGCGGGCGAGCCTCGATATGGCGACTACCAGTACGCCATCAACAACTCGTTCGGTTTCGGTGGGCACAATGTCGCCCTGGCGTTCGGACGCTACTGAGCTAGGAAAGGAAACGTCGGGACTGTAATGGCAGGGCAGACACGGCTGACTCGGCTCTCCACAGGAGCCGGTTTCCCCAACGTCGTCGTCACCGGTATCGCGATGACGACGTCCGTGGCGACCGACGCCGAGGGCACCTGGAAAGCGTTGCTGGAGGGGCGCAGCGGAATCCGCAAGCTCAAGGATCCGTTCGTCGAACAGTACGACCTCCCGGTCCGTATCGGTGGTCACCTGCTCGAGGATTTCGACTCCGAGCTCACCAAGGTCGAACTGCGCCGGCTGTCGTATCTGCAGAAGATGTCGACGGTGCTGGGCCGGCGGGTGTGGAAACACGCGGGTTCCCCCGAGGTGGACACCAGGCGGTTGATGGTGTCGATCGGGACGGGCATGGGTTCGGCCGAAGAGCTCGTCTTCGCCTACGACGACATGCGCGCCAAGGGTATGCGGGCGGTATCGCCGTTGGCGGTGCAGAAGTACATGCCCAACTCCCCTGCTGCCGCGGTGGGCTTGGAACGCGGCGCCAAAGCCGGTGTGATCACGCCGGTTTCGGCGTGCGCCTCCGGATCCGAAGGTATTGCGCACGCATGGCGCAACATCGTGCTCGGCGAAGCCGACATCGCGATCTGCGGTGGTGTCGAATCCAAGATCGAGGCCGTGCCGATCGCCGGTTTCGCCCAGATGCGAATCGTGCTGTCCAACACCAACGACGACCCGCCAGGTGCTTGTCGTCCGTTCGACAAGGACCGCAACGGTTTCGTGTTCGGTGAGGCCGGCGCGCTGCTGGTCATCGAGACCGAGGAACACGCCAAGGCGCGCGGGGCCAACATCCTGGCCCGCATCATGGGTGCCAGCGTCACGTCCGACGGCTACCACATGGTGGCCCCCGACCCCAACGGTGAGCAGGCCGGACATGCGATGACCCGCGCCATCCAGCTCGCGGGCCTCTCGCCCACCGATATCGACCACGTCAACGCGCACGCCACCGGCACCTCGGTCGGTGACGTCGCCGAAGGCATCGCGATCAACAATGCGCTCGGCTCACACCGGCCTGCGGTCTACGCACCCAAGTCGGCCCTGGGGCATTCGGTGGGCGCGGTCGGAGCGGTGGAGTCCATCATCACCGTGTTGGCGCTGCGGGACGGCATCATCCCGCCGACGCTGAACCTGAAGAATCAAGACCCCGAGATCGACCTGGATGTCGTTGCAGGTGGGGCTCGGCCCGGAAATTACCAGTACGCAATCAACAACTCGTTCGGATTCGGTGGGCACAACGTCGCGCTCGCCTTCGGGAAGTACTGACGTACCCACAACTCGAGGCGCACGCCGAAATCCGGTGCGCTACAGGAGGTTTCGATGACGATCATGGCGCCCGAGACGGTTGGCGAATCGTTGGACCCACGCGATCCGCTGTTGCGGCTGAGCACGTTCTTCGACGACGGCACCGTTGAGCTGCTGCACGAACGTGACCGCTCCGGCGTCCTCGCCGCCGCAGGCACCGTCAACGGCGTCCGCACCATCGCCTTCTGCACCGACGGCACCGTCATGGGTGGCGCCATGGGTATGGAGGGGTGTACCCATATCGTCAACGCCTACGACACCGCCATCGAGGAGCAGAGCCCGATCGTCGGGATCTGGCACTCGGGCGGCGCGCGCCTCGCCGAGGGGGTCAAGGCCCTGCACGCGGTCGGCCTGGTCTTCGAGGCGATGATCCGGGCGTCGGGCTACATCCCGCAGATCTCGATCGTCGTCGGCTTCGCCGCGGGTGGCGCGGCCTACGGGCCCGCGCTGACCGACGTCGTGATCATGGCGCGGGAAGGCCGGGTGTTCGTCACCGGACCCGACGTGGTGCGCAGCGTGACCGGCGAGGACGTCGACATGGCGTCGCTGGGTGGCCCGGACACCCACCACAAGAAGTCCGGCGTATGCCACATCGTCGCCGACGACGAGATCGACGCCTATGACCGCGGCCGCCGGCTGGTCGGCTTGTTCTGCCAGCAGGGCCATTTCGACCGGGCCAAGGCAGAAGCCGGTGACACCGACCTGCACGCGCTGTTGCCCGAATCCGCGCGGCGCGCCTACGACGTGCACCCGATCGTCGAAGCGCTCCTCGACGACGACGCACCGTTCGACGAGTTCCAGGGCAAGTGGGCGCCCTCGATCGTCATCGGCCTCGGCCGGCTGTCGGGCCGTACCGTCGGCGTCATCGCCAACAACCCGCTGCGCCTGGGCGGCTGCCTGAATTCCGAGAGCGCCGAGAAGGCCGCGCGGTTCGTGCGGTTGTGCGACGCGTTCGGCATCCCGATCGTCAACGTCGTCGACGTGCCCGGCTATCTGCCCGGCGTGGATCAGGAGTGGGGCGGGGTGGTGCGCCGCGGCGCGAAGCTTCTGCACGCGTTCGGCGAGTGCTCGGTGCCGCGCGTCACGTTGGTGACGCGCAAGATCTACGGCGGCGCCTACATCGCGATGAACTCGCGCTCGCTGGGCGCGACGAAGGTGTTCGCGTGGCCCGACGCCGAGGTCGCGGTGATGGGCGCCAAGGCCGCGGTCGGCATTCTGCACAAGAAGAAGCTGGCCGCCGCGTCCGACGACGAGCGCGAGGCGCTGCACGAGGAACTGGCCGCCGAGCACGAGCGGATCGCCGGTGGGGTCGATTCCGCGATCGACATCGGCGTGGTCGACGAGAAGATCGACCCGTCGACGACCCGCAGCAAGCTGACGCAGGCGCTGGCCGAAGCGCCGGCCCGCCGCGGTCGCCACAAGAACATCCCGCTGTAAGGCAGCGATTTCGGCGCGCTCAGCGCCCGTGACGGGGCATTAGCGCGCCGAAACCACAAATTCGTCGGCTACCGTCTCGGCCCGGTCGCGGTCGGCCTTGACCAACCCGATCCGGGTGCGACGGTCGAGGATGTCGTCGGCGGTCAGCGCGCCTTCGTGCGTCACCGCGTATTCGAACTCCGCGCGGATGACGTCGATCCCGTCGGCCACCGGTTCGGTCGGCCGCTCGCAACTGGCGGCCACGATCACGTTGGGGGCCTCGGCGCCGTAACGCGCGACCAGCGAACTGGGTATCTCGACCGGCGCGCGCAGCGTCGTGACGGGATTCGAGGGCGCGCCGACCAGCGGCAGGTTGCGGGTGCGGCAGGGTGTGGCGGTCAGCCCGCGCAACGCGACGGCCCGGTCCACGACATCCTCGGCCATATAGCGGTATTCGGTCAGCTTGCCGCCGATGATGCTGATCAGACCCGACGGCGACTCTACGACCGCGTGCTCGCGGGACACGTCCGCCGTGCGGCCCGCTCCGGTGTCGATCAGCGGCCGCAGCCCGGCATACGCGCCGATCACGTCTGAGGATCCCACCGAGACGTCCAATGCCGTGTTCACGGTGTCGAGCAGGAACGTGATCTCCTGCGGAGTCGGTTCGGGCACATCGGGAATCGGGCCAGGCGCGTCCTCGTCGGTGAGCCCGAGGTAGATCCGGCCCAGCTGTTCGGGCATCGCGAACACGAAGCGGTTGATCTCCCCGGGTATCGGAACGGTCAGCGCCGCAGTCGGATTGCCGAATGCTTCGGCGTCGAACACCAGATGCGTTCCGCGGCTTGGCCGCAGCTTGATCGACGGGTCCACCTCACCGGCCCATACCCCGGAGGCGTTGACGACGGCGCGGGCCGTGACATCGAAGGATTCGCCGGATAGCTGGTCGGTCAGCCGCGCCGTGGTGCCCGTGGCGTCGGAGGCCGCTACCCGGGTCAGAATGCGCGCGCCGTGCTGTGCCGCGGTGCGGACCACCGCCGTCACCAGGCGCGCGTCGTCGATCAACTGCCCGTCGTAGGCAAGCAGGCCACCGTCTAATCCGGCGCGGCGCACCGTCGGGGAGAGCTCGATGGCGTGCGATGCGTCGACACGCCGTGAGCGCGGCAGCGTCGAACCCGGGGTGCCAGCCAGCTTGCGCAGCCCGTCGCCGGCCAGGAAGCCGAACCGGACCAGCGCCCGCGACGCGGTGTTCATCGACGGCAGCAGCGGAACCAGTTGGGGCATGGCGTTGACGAGGTGCGGGGCGTTGCGGGTCATCAGGATTCCGCGTTCGATCGCGCTGCGCCGCGCGATGCCCACGTTGCCGGTCGCCAGGTAGCGCAGCCCGCCGTGCACGAGCTTCGAACTCCACCGGCTGGTGCCGAAGGCGATGTCGTGCTTTTCGACCAGCGCGACGCTCAGCCCGCGGGTGGCCGCGTCCAGCGCGATACCCGCACCGGTGATGCCGCCGCCGATCACCAGGACGTCGGGCGATTCCCCGTCGGCCAGCGCAGCGAGTTCGGCGGCGCGCCGGGTGGCGTTCAGAGCTGTTGAGCCAGTCACGGTTTCAGGTATCCATTCAGGGAGTGAGCCAGTTCGACGGCCAACGCGTCGGCGTCGAGGATGGGAGCGACGATCTGGGCGGACTGAATCGTCGACTGGGTGATCAGCACGCACATGGCCGCGAGTTGGCGCGGGTCGCCGTCGCGAACGCTGCCCTCGTCCTGTGCCAGTTTGATCTCGCCGGCGACCGCGTCCAACAGGATCTGCTGGCTGGTACCCAGTCGTTCGGCGATGTAGACCATGGCCAGCTCCGGTGCGCTGTGCAGCACCGACATCACCACGTCGTCACCGCGTACACGCTGTGCGACGGCGACGATACGGTCGACGAGCGCCTCGCGCCCCACGCCTTGTGCGGACACCTCATCGAGCAGGGCCACGATCCGCGCGGTCAGCAACGCGGCCATGATCGATCGGGTATCGGGCCAGCGTCGATACACCGTGGGCCTGCTGACGCGCGCGCGGCGGGCGATCTCGGCCAGGGTGACGCGGTCGATTCCGTATGCCGTGACGCAGTACGCCGCCGCCTCGAGGATCCGGTCCTCGATCGACGCCGAAGTTACGTTACTGCTTGACATCATGTGTAATACTGTAACGCATGACGCGTCGAGATGACCACCCGGCCGGCCTGCTGCCCCCGATGAAGTGGAACGCCTGGGGTGACCCCGACGCCGCCAAACCCCTGTCAGAAGGGATCCGGGCGCTGCTCGAGCAGGCCCTGGGGGTGGCGGGATCGACGGTTCCCGAACCGACGGTCGAGGAGGTGCGGCTCCGGCCGTCCGCGCTGTCCGACGCCGACCGCGACGGCTTTTCTGCGATCGTCGGCGCTGAGTACTGCACTGTGGACGACCGTGGACGCCTGTTGCGCGCCGGCGGCAAGTCCACGCTGGACCTGTTGCGCCGCAAGGATTCCGGTGTGCAGGATGCCCCGGATGCGGTGCTGCTGCCGGGCTCCGAGGACGAGATCGCTTCGATCCTGCGGTTCTGCGCCGAGCGGGGTATCGCGATCGTGCCGTTCGGCGGCGGCACCAGCGTCGTCGGCGGGCTCGACCCGATCCGCGGCGACTTCGCCGCCGTCGTCTCGCTGGACCTGCGGCGGCTGAACCAGCTGCATTCCCTCGACGAGATTTCCGGTGAGGCCGAACTCGGCGCCGGAATGACCGGGCCCGACGCCGAACGCCTGCTCGGCGAGCGCGGCTTCTCGCTCGGCCATTTCCCGCAGAGCTTCGAATACGCCACCATCGGCGGGTTCGCCGCCACCCGGTCCTCCGGGCAGGATTCGGCAGGCTACGGCCGGTTCAACGACATGGTCCGTGGGCTGCGGGCGGTCACCCCGGCCGGCACGCTCGAGTTGGGCCGCGCCCCGGAGTCAGCGGCCGGACCCGACCTGCGCCAGCTGCTGATCGGTTCGGAGGGCGTGTTCGGCGTCATCACCCGGGTGCGGGTCCGGGTGCACCCCGTGCCGACCGCCACCCGCTACGAGGCCTGGTCGTTTCCCGACTTCGCGACCGGCGCCGACGCGCTGCGCGCCGTCGTGCAGACCGGCACCGGACCGACCGTGATCCGGCTGTCCGACGAGGCAGAGACCGGCGTCAACCTCGCGACCACCGAGAAAATCGGCGAACAGCAGATCACCGGCGGCTGCCTGGCCGTCACGCTGTTCGAGGGCACCGACGCCCACGTTGCGAGCCGCCACGCCGAGACCCGCGCGGTGCTGGAGGCCGCGGGCGGAACCTCGTTGGGTGAGGAACCGGCTCGAGCCTGGGAGCACGGCCGGTTCGGCGCGCCGTATCTGCGGGACTCGCTGCTGTCCGCAGGCGCGCTGTGCGAGACGCTGGAGACCGCCACGAACTGGTCGAATGTGTTGGCGCTCAAGGCCGCGGTCACCGAGGCGCTGACGAGTTCGCTCGCCGAATCCGGCACACCGGCGCTTGTGCTGTGCCACATTTCCCATGTGTACCCCACCGGCGCGTCGCTGTATTTCACCGTCGTGGCCGGACAGCGCGGCAACCCCATCGAACAGTGGCGCACGGCCAAAACCGCCGCCTCGGATGCGATGATGCGCACCGGCGGCACCATCACCCATCATCATGCGGTGGGCGCGGACCACCGGCCGTGGATGCGCGACGAAGTGGGCGACCTCGGCGTCGCGGTGCTCCGCGCGGTCAAGGCCACGCTGGATCCGGCGGGAATCCTCAACCCCGGCAAGCTGATTCCTTGACGTCCTCCCCGGACCAAAGTCCGGAGATTCCAACCCCATACCACCCGCCTACGCGGCAGGAGTAGAGAATTGAGGTTCACGGTTCATAGACCGCCCACTGGCGAGGTCTCCCCGTGCGGTCACCGCCCGTCCGGCGGCGATGTTACGTGCAGCATTGACGTCGGCGTTGCACCGTCCAGCAGTGCAGGCTTCGCACTCGAAAACCGCTTGGCTCTTGCGGTTCCCAGGAGCGACGTGCCCGCACGCGGAGCATCGTTGCGACGTGTACGCAGCCGGCACCTGCTCGACCCGGCCGTAAGCCTTGTGCTGCAGGCGTGTAACAAGCTGGCCCCAGCCGCTTCGGCTGATTGCGCGATTGAGCCCCCTCTTCTGAGCCACGCCCATACCGGGCTGCTGGATGGTGCCGCTCGCGGAGCGCGTCATCGCCCGCGCATCAAGGGCCTCGACTCTGATCACGTCGAACCGCCCTGCGAGGTCGGTAGTGGTTTTTTCCACCCAGTCCTTGCGCCGATCTCTTTCGCGTGCCTTCAGTCTCGCGATCGCCCGTTTGACCTTCTCGCGTCGACGGGAGCCGAGCTTGGCGCGGGCGAGCCGCTGCTGCAACACCTTCAGTCGTTTCGACTCACCAGGTGTAAGACTGGGTGCGTGAAGCAGTTCGCCGGTCGACAGAGCAGCCGACACCGCCACGCCGCGATCGACCCCCACCACGCTGCCGTCACCTGGACTAGTGATCGGATGGGGAATGTTCGCGAACGCGATATGCCAGCGTCCAGCCCGATCACGCTTAACCCGGTAAGACTTGACACCGTCCGGCACCGCCCTCGACAGGCGAAGCCGCACCCAACCAACCTTCGGTACCCATATGCGGCCGAAGCGGCGGTTCAACCGCTCGACATGGTGCGCCTTCACGGCGACTTGCCGAAACCCTTCATGCACGCCGGCCTTGCGCCACGTCGGACGGCTATGCGTTCCGTTAAAGAAGTTTCGCATCGCTTGGGCGAAATCGCGCAGCGCCTGTTGCTGCACCGTGTGACTTCCTGCGCGAAGCCACCCGTATTCTCCCCGAATCTCCGTCAACTGCGCGCACTGCTCGACATAACCGGGAGCCTTGCGGCCCGGTTGCCAGTATTGCTGCTGCTCCACCGCCAAATTCCACACATACCGCGCATCCCGACAATGCGCCAACAAGCCCTCCTCTTGCTCGGGAGTCGGCAACAGTCGGAACCGGGACATACCCGAACCGTAATTCCCACCACCGACAATCGCTGCCCTAGTAGACCCTCATCCGTCGAGAGCGGCTTCCTTCCGGGAGTGACGTCCCAGGTTCCCAGCCGAAGGAAGCATCAATGATGTCAGTCGGCCGGGTCACTGTCCTGACCAACCCGATGTCGGGGCACGGCAGCGCGTCACACGCCGCCGAGCGGGCGGCCGCCAGGTTCGCCAAGCGCGGCGTCGACGTCGTCGCCATCGTGGGCCGCGACGCCGAGCACGCCCGCCGCCTCGTCGAGGGCGCCCTCGAACGCGATATGGACGCGCTCGTGGTGGTCGGCGGCGACGGCATCATTTCCCTCGCGCTGCAAGTGCTTGCCAAGACCGACATACCGTTGGGCATCATCCCCGCCGGCACGGGTAACGACCACGCGCGTGAATTCGGCATTCCGCGAAAGGATCCCGAGGCGGCCGCCGACGTCGTCGTCGATGGTGTCACCAAGACCATCGACTTGGGTCGCATCGTGGGCGCCGACGGCACCAACAAATGGTTCGGCACCGTGATGGCCGCCGGGTTCGACTCGCTGGTCACCGACCGGACCAACCGGATGACCTGGCCGCACGGCCGGATGCGCTACAACCTGGCGATCGTCGCCGAGTTGTCGAAGCTGCGGCTGTTGCCGTTTCGGCTGTGCCTGGACGGGCGCGAGATGGACATCGAGTTGACGCTGGCCGCGTTCGGCAACACCAAGAGCTACGGCGGCGGGATGCTGATCTGCCCGGACGCCGACCCCACCGACGGCAAGCTCGACGTGACGATGGTGGCCTCAGCCTCGCGCACCAAGCTCATCCGGCTGTTTCCCACCGTGTTCAAGGGCACCCACGTGCACCTCGACGAGGTGAGCACAGCCCGGGCGCAGACGATCACCGTCGACTCGCCGGGTATCAACGCCTACGCCGACGGTGAGTACATCTGCCCGCTGCCGGTCGAGGTGTCGGCGGTGCCTGCCGCGCTGAAGATCCTGCGCCCGGCTGGCAGCTAGCCCACTCCGCGCGACAGCCAGCTGACCTCGGCGCCCTCCCCGCCGTCGCGGTAGGGCTCGAGTGCCTCGTCCCATGCGGTGCCCAGAACCGAATCGAGCTCGGCGGCGAGCATGTCGGCGCCCTCGGCCATCAGCGCGCGCAACCGCATCTCCCCGACCATCACGTCGCCGTTGGCGCTCATCGGCCCGCTCCACATGCCCAGCTGCGGGGTGTGGCACCACCGGTGTCCGTCGACGCCGGCGCTGGGATCCTCGGTCACCTCGAACCGCAGCACCGACCACGAGCGCAGTGCGCTTGCCAACTGGGCACCCGTGCCGACCGGGCCGACCCAGTTGGTGACCGCGCGCAGCTGTCCGGGCATGGCCGGCTGCGGGGTCCACTTGAGATTCGCCCTGGCTTGAAGGGTCGACGACAACGCCCACTCGACATGCGGGCACACCGCCGCGGGTGAGGCGTGGATGTACACCACGCCTGTCGTCGCGTCGGCGAACTGATTCGCTGCACGCATCTGCTGCTCCTTCGGTTCCACGAGGGACGTCTTCCCCAACGACCTGGCAAAACCGAATGACTTGCAGATATGTATGTGTCGTGCGTGTCTATTGTGCCTTGTGTGACCCCTGTTGCGCTAGTCTGCGCGGAATTCTCTCAGCACTTCATCAGAGAGGGCAGGCCACGGGGTGTATGCCCACTTGTCGAAGTCGCGGTCGGTGAGCACCACGAGCGCGAGCTCGGCCTCCGGATCAACCCATAAAAACGTGCCTGACTGG
Source organism: Mycolicibacterium holsaticum DSM 44478 = JCM 12374 (assembly GCF_019645835.1). Classification (NCBI taxonomy): domain Bacteria; kingdom Bacillati; phylum Actinomycetota; class Actinomycetes; order Mycobacteriales; family Mycobacteriaceae; genus Mycobacterium; species Mycolicibacterium holsaticum. Next base: position 2,208,836 of record NZ_CP080998.1, on the reverse strand, counting down.
CCGAAATGGCCGAACGTGGCGCCGGAGTTGGCCGACCCGGTCCAGTGTGGCGACTTGGTGCCGCGGATCTCGAAACCCAGCCCCCAGTCGTTGGGCCGCTGCACCCCGAAACCGGGCAGCACGCCGGTCAGACCGGGGAACTGCACGCTGGTGGCCTCGGCGTGCATCTGCGCCGACACCGTGGCGGGGCGCAACAGGTCGACGGCGAAGGCCGCGAGGTCGGTCACCGTCGACGTGGCCCCGAACCCGGCGGCGGACGCGCCGCCGGTCAGCGACGTGGCTGACATGCCGAGCGCTTCGAACACCGCCTCGGTGAGGTACTGCCCGAACTCGATGCCCGACGCCTGCGCGATCGTCTCGGCCAGGACGGTGAAGCCGTAGTTGGAGTACACCCGGCGGGTGCCGGGCTTGGCCATCAGCTCCGCGGAGTTCATCGAGTAGCCGGTCGCGTGTGCCAGCAGGTGGCGCACGGTCGAGCCCGGTGGGCCCGCTTCGGTGTCGAGTCCGATCGCGCCTTCTTCGACTGCGATGTGCGCGGCGCGGGCGACCAACGGTTTGGTGACCGACGCCAGCCGGAACTTGTGCCCGCCGTCGCCGTACTCGGCGAGCACCCCTGACGGACCGACCACGGCAGCAGCCGCTGTGGCCACCGGCCAGTCGGCAATAGCGTTCAGCGCGCCCACCGCGCGGAGCTTACTTGCGGGCGATGTAGTAGTTGTTGATCGGGTCCGACTCGATCTCGCGCACCTGCACCTCGGCGAAACCGGCGTCGACGAGCATCGACTCGGCGAGCTGGCGGCCCCAGCACGTGCCAAGCCCGGCGCCGTCTAGCCCCAGCGACACGCTCATGCAGTGCATCGTCGACACCGTGTACATGTACGCGGAGAACGGGGCACCGACGTTGTCCTCCAGCCGGCTCGACGCCTTGATGTCGACCATCAACAGGTAGCCGCCGGGCCGCAGCGCGCGGTGGATGTTCTCCAGCACCTTGGCGGGCTGGGCCTGATCGTGGATTGCGTCGAAAACGGTGATGACGTCGTAGTTTTCGACGGCGTCGAGCTCAGCGACGTCGCAGGCGACGAACGCCGCGTTGGTCAGGCCGAGTTGCGCGGCTTCGGCCCGGCCGGTGCCCAGCCCCTCATCGGAGAAGTCGATCCCGGTGAAGCGGCTGGCCGGAAACGCCGTGGCCATGACGTTGATGGCATGTCCGCTGCCGCAACCGATGTCGGCGACGTCTGCACCCGCGCGCAGCAGCTCCGGCAGCCCGTCGGCCATCGGCAGGATGACGTCGACCAGCGCCGCATCGAACACCTCCCCGCTCTCCTCGGCCATCACCTGGTGAAAGCGCGGATACTCGCTGTAGGACAGGCCGCCGCCGGTTCGGAAGCATCCGATGATCTTCTGTTCGACCTCGGCCAGCAGCGGGATGAACTGCGCGACGCGGGCGAGGTTGTCCGGTCCCGCCGCGCGGGTCAGCACCGCCGCGCGCGATCGCGGCAACGTGAACGTCTGGTTGGTTGCGTCGTAGTCGACCACCTGTGCCGCCACGACGCCGCCGAGCCACTCGCGCACGTAACGTTCGTTGAGCCCGGCTGCGTCGGCGATCTGGGCGCTGGTGGCCGGAGGAAGTTCGGCCAGCGTGTCCCACAACTTGGTCTGATGGCCGATCGACAGCAGGATGGCCAGGCTGGCGCTGTCGATCGCACCGACCATGCGCTCTGCGAACTGTTCGGTGGTGTCGGCCACCGCGGTATCGGGCAAAGTCGTCATGACGAAAACAGTAGGCCGCACAACGTTCGAACGCATCGGGAAAACCATGCAAATCCGCGACTGCATGATGATGCAAATGATGTAGGCAGTTAGTGCAACAAGTTCTGTTCGTGCGCCCAGGCCACTGCCGCGGTACGCGACGAGACCCCGAGCTTGCCATAGATGTTGGCGAGATGTCGCCCGACGGTCTTCTCGCTGATACAGATCTGCTCGGCGACCTGCTTGTTTGTCCCGCCGCTGGCCACCCGCCGCAGGATGTCGATCTCCCGTCTGGTTAGACCGCCCGGCAAGGGCGACGCGCACTGAGACGACTCGACCCCAAGTTGGGCATAGATGTTCTCCGCGGTTGCCGCGTCGGCGGCGGCCAGATCCTGCTCTCCGAGACCTCTGTGCGCCACCGACATCCATTCATAGACTTGCGCGGTTTCGTAACGGCACTGTTGTACGCGGTACTCCCGCAGTGCGCCCTCCAGCACTTCGAGAGCGTGCGCGTGTTGAGCGCGTCGCACCAGCACCGCACCACGCGCATGCGCCGCCCACGCCCGGAAGCCCGGTGTGCCGAATGCGGCTGCCCCGGATTCCAATTCTTGACAATGCCTTTCGGCCTCGTCGATGTCGTCGCGGGACAAGGCCACCTCGACGGCACCGAACAGCAGACGCATCCGGCCCAGCCGATCCTCGCCCGCGAGCGCCACCCGCAGATTGGTCCATGCAATCTCGCCGTCACCCAGATGACAGTGCAGCAGCGCCTCGCCGGGTTGGGGCTCGACGCCCAGTTCTCGCGCCCGTGCGAAGGCGGCAAGTGCGCCGTCGGCGTCGCGGCGAAGGCGACGTACTTCGCCGAGTTGGTAATAGCCCTCGCCCGCGGCCCAACTGTTGACCTCTTCCAGCGCGCGGCTTGTCTGATCCAGTCGAGCGTCCAGGGCCGTGTAGTCGTCGGTGCCAGCCAACAGTTGCAGACGATGCACGTCACATACGCCGCCGTAGGTGATCGAGGCCGCGAAGTCGCGGCACCAACGCTCCATCGACTGAGTCCACGACCGCATGCGCGGCAGATCGGCAAGCCGGTGGCAGTGATGCAACACGATGCAGTAGATGTCGCCGGCCCAGTCCAGCGGCACCTGATCAGCCAGCACCGGCAGCATCGCCTCGTCGATCAGGCTGTACGCCTCGGCCATCCGGCCGTCCAGCATCGCCTCCAGCCCCTCGGCGACGTGGGACAACGCGGTCAGCGCAGGCGAATCGAGCCGCCCGCACAGTTCCCGCAGCGCGCTCACCCGCGGCCCGATGACGGCGGTGTCGCGGTTCCGCACGGCGACGACGGCGTCCAGGTAGGCCAGGTATGCGTGGGTCGGGCCGGCGGGCGCGCCCTCGAGCAGGCGCCGCGCCCGATTCATCCAGCCCTGCCCGATGTTGACGTCGCCGCGGGTGAGCCACCCCAGCGCGACGTCCACCGCTTTCATCGCCGCCGACGGCGGATCGGTGCGGGCCAGTTGGGTGAAGACCCGCTCGGCGACCCGCAACGATTCCTTGCCGTGCCCGAGGCGCCAGGCCGCGGTGGCCATCGCGTCGAGGTCGTCGACGCCCAGCGAGGTGTCCTCCGCGGCCTGCGTGAACGCTTCGTAGGCCGCGCGCCAGTCGCGGCGCCCGTGCGCGCTGCGCGCCGCGATCAGAAGTTCACTCGAAACGTCCAGCCGGGTAACCATGTCGATTCGGGTCAACGGTATCTCCCCTCAGAGCAGTTCGATCGATCGTTTCGCCAGTCCCATCCAATATCCGTCGATCACCTGGCGCGGGGCTTGGCCGGGGTCCGAGGATGCGCCGAGCGCAACGAACAGCGGTGCGAAGTGCTCGATCGTGGGATGCGCGTACGGCATGCCCGGCGCGCGGTGGCGGAAGTCGACGAGCGCGTCGACGTCGCCGGCGGCGAACCGTTCGGCCGCCCATGCGTCGAACTCCACGGACCACCCCGGTGGCACCGCGCCCGGCGACGGGTCGTCGAGGAACGGCAGCCCGTGCGTGGTGAACCCGGACCCGATGAGCATGACGCCGTCGTCGCGCAGCGGTCGCAACCGTTCACCGAGCCTCAGCAGGTGTTGCGGATCCAGCGTCGGCATCGAGATCTGCACGACGGGGACATCGGCGTCGGGATACATCACCGTCAACGGAACGTAGGCGCCGTGATCGAGCCTGCGGTGCGGGTCGTGGCGCACCGGTTCGTCGGCCGGCATCGCGGCTTCGACGCGCGCCGCGACGTCGGCGGCGCCGGGCGCGTCGTAGGTGACGTCGTAGTAGTGCTGCGGAAATCCCCAGAAGTCGTAGGTCAACGGCGTCCGCGGCGACGTCGAACCGATGGTCAGCGGCGCGGACTCCCAGTGCGCGGAGACGACGAGGATCGCCGTGGGGCGGGGCAGTTCGCCGGCCCATGCCGTCAGCTGCGACACCCACAGGTCGTCGTCGACGAGCGGGGGTGCGCCGTGGGACAGATACAGCGCCGGGATCATGCCTCCAGCCTGACACTCCGCTGCGCCCTCCTCACCGAAATTGCCCACCCATTACGTTGGACGCATGAGTCAAACGGTTCGTGGTGTGATTTCGCGGAAGAAGGGTGCGCCGGTCGAGGTGGTGGATGTGGTCATCCCCGATCCCGGCCCTGGCGAGGTGGTGGTCGACGTGATCGCCTGCGGTGTGTGCCATACCGACCTGACCTACCGGGACGGCGGTATCAACGACGAATACCCGTTCCTGCTCGGCCATGAGGCCGCCGGCACCGTGGAATCCGTCGGTGCGGGGGTCACCAACGTGGCCCCAGGCGATTTCGTGATCCTGAACTGGCGTGCGGTGTGCGGGCAGTGCCGGGCATGCAAGCGCGGCCGCCCGCACCTGTGCTTCGACACCCACAACGCGGCGCAGAAGATGACGCTGAGCGACGGCACCGAGTTGACGCCCGCGCTGGGCATCGGCGCGTTCGCCGACAAGACGCTGGTGCACGAGGGCCAGTGCACGAAAGTCGATTCCGCCGCCGACCCGGCCGTGGCCGGGCTGCTGGGCTGCGGCGTGATGGCCGGCATCGGCGCGGCGATCAACACCGGTGCGGTCAACCGTGACGACACCGTTGCGGTCATCGGGTGCGGCGGCGTCGGCGACGCGGCGATCGCCGGTGCGGCACTGGTCGGCGCCAAGCGAATCATCGCGGTGGACACCGACAACAAGAAGCTGGACTGGGCGCGCGAGTTCGGCGCCACCCACACCGTCAACGCGCGCGAGCTCGATCCGGTGGAAACCATCCAGGACCTCACCGACGGGTTCGGCGCCGACGTGGTGATCGACGCGGTCGGGCGTCCGGAGACCTGGAAGCAGGCCTTCTACGCCCGTGATCTGGCGGGCACGGTGGTGCTGGTGGGTGTTCCGACGCCGGACATGACGTTGGAGATGCCGCTGGTCGACTTCTTCTCCCGCGGCGGATCGCTGAAGTCGTCCTGGTACGGCGACTGCCTGCCCGAGCGCGACTTCCCCACGCTGATCAGCCTGTACCTGCAGGGCCGGTTGCCGCTGGAGAAGTTCGTCACCGAACGGATCGCGCTCGACGATGTGGAAGGGGCGTTCACGAGAATGCATGGTGGAGAGGTATTGCGCTCGGTGGTGGTGTTAGACCGATGAGCGCTTGCGCGATGAGGAGAAAGCGATGAACGGCGGACCGATTCAACGGGTCGTCACCAGCGGCACGTTCGAACTCGACGGCGGCAGTTGGGAAGTCGACAACAACATCTGGATCGTCGGCGACGACAACGACGTGATCGTGTTCGACGCCGCCCATGACGCCGCACCGATCCGGGCGGCGGTCGGGAGCCGCAACGTGGTGGCGATCGTCTGTACGCACGGGCACAACGACCACATCACCGTCGCCCCCGAACTGTCCGCGGCGCTCGACGCGCCGGTGCTGATGCACCCGGCCGACGACATGCTGTGGCGGATGACGCACCCCGACAACGATTTCCGCACCGTCGACGACGGCGACGCCCTCACCGTCGCCGGTATCGAGTTGCGCGCCCTGCACACCCCCGGGCATTCACCCGGTTCGGTGTGCTGGCACGCGCCCGAACTCAACGCGGTGTTCAGCGGCGACACGCTGTTCCAGGGTGGGCCCGGCGCGACCGGCCGGTCATTCTCCGACTTCCCGACGATCCTGGAGTCGATCTCGGGCCGGCTCGGCAAGCTGCCCGGCGACACCGTCGTCTACACCGGCCACGGCGACTCCACCACGATCGGCGACGAACTGGTCAACTACGACGATTGGGTGGCCCGGGGGCACTAGCCCTGATCCGACGTCGGCGGCATCTCGTCGGGCGCCAGGGGCCGGGCGCGTTTGGCGGCGCGCACCGACCAGAGCACCGACGGGATCAGCAGCACCGCGCCCGCCCCGGCGAGCAGGCCGAACACCCACGGCAACCAAGCGTGGCTGCTGCCGTGGCCGAACGCCAGGCGCGGGCTGATGTAGCCGTTGATGTCGCCGTCGGTGGTGACGCGGTAGGTGGCGCCCTGAGCGATTCGCGCAGTCCATACCCGCACATGGGTGTCGCTGTTGACTGTGGTTGTCGCGCCGATACTTTCGGTGACCACCGGGTCGGCCACACCGTCGGGCGGTTCGATGCTCAGGCTCATCCGCGGGATGGGAAATCCGGTCGTCGGCTGTCCGATGACCAGCGTGTGGAAACTGACGTTCACGTCACCCGCGGGGAGGTGGACTTCGCCGGAACCCGGGATCGGCACCTCGCCGTACGCGTCGTAGTCGTCGAGCACGAACGCGTTGAGGACCAACGTCGCGATGACGCCGGCGATGCCGACCACCACGGTCAGGGTGGATACGACGACAGCGAGGCGCGGGCCGAACCTTCCACTCATGGGCGAAGTCTGTCACGCCCACGGCCGCGAAGACTACGGTCGTGGGTGTGAACCGTCCGCATGTCTCGGACGTCGCGGTGCCCGAATCGAGCATCGTCGTACGTCCCGAACCGATGGAAAGCGAGTCCTACACCGCGAGTTCGCGTCTGCAGGCCGCCGGTTTGCGCCCGGCCATCGCGCTGTTCGAGAAGGCCGCATCGGAGGTGCCGTTGCCTGCCGCTCCGCAGCCGATCGTCATGGCCGACTACGGTGCGGCCACGGGCCACAATTCGCTGCTGCCGATCTGCTCGGCGGTGCGCGCGATACGCCAGCGGACCCGGCTTGACCACTCGGTTCTGATCGCCCACACCGATGTGCCCGACAATGACTTCTCGGCGTTGTTTCGCACGTTGACCGAGGATCCCGACAGTTACCTGCACGAGGATTCCAACACGTTCCCGACGGCGGTCGGCCGGTCCTTCTACGAGCAGATCCTGCCCACCAGCAGCGTGCATCTGGGGTGGAGTTCCTGGGCGGTGCAGTGGCTTCGCCGCGTCCCGGCGCCGATCCCCGACCATGTGCAGATGGCGTACAGCGCCAGCGCCGAGGTGCGCGCCGCCTACGCCAAGCAGGCCGCCGACGACTGGCTGGCGTTCATCGGGTGCCGCGGCAGGGAGTTGCGCCGCGGCGGCCGCCTGGTGGTGATGACGATGGCCGTCGACGACGCCGGCGAGTTCGGTTACCGTCCGCTGCTGGCGGCGTTGGTGGACACGCTCAACGAACTGGCCGGCCACGGTCTGCTTTCGGCCGACGAAGTACACCGGATGTGCATTCCGACCGTCGGCCGCAGCAAGGCCGACTTCATGGCGCCGTTCGCGCCGAAGGGCCGCTTCGAACAGCTCGAGATCGAGCACCTCGAGGTGTTCGACGCCGAAGACCGGTACTGGAAGCAGTACCAAATCAACAAAGACGCTGCGATTTTCGGCAGGCAATGGGCGTCGTTTCTGCGCGCGTCGGTGTTTCGGACGCTGGCCAGGGCGCTCGACGGTGGCCTGACCGATGCACGTGCGGAGGCCTTCTTCGACCGCTTGGAGGGCGGGGTCGGCGAACGCGTCGCCGCGGCGCCCGAGCAGATGCAGATACCGATGGCCCACCTGGTGCTGATCAAGCGGCCGAAGCTGCACTGAGGCTGCACCCGCGACGGGGCGCCGTCACGGACCCGGCGGTTGCGGTAATTGCGGCGCGGGCACCCACGGCAGTCCCGGGATCGTCGGGTACGGCGGGGTCGGACTCCACGGCGGGGGCTCCGGCGTGGTCGGCGGCGGGGGCTCCGGCGTGGTCGGCGGCGGGGGCTCCGGCGTGGTCGGCGGCGGGGGCTCCGGCGTGGTCGGCGGCGGGGGCTCCGGCGTGGTCGGCGGCGGTTCGGGCGGCGGTGGCGCCGTGACCGTCTGGGTCACCGGCGGGGGCGCCTGCTGGGTGACGGTGCGCGGTGGCGGGGGCGGTGCCTGCGTCACCTGCGCTGGTTCGCTGGTCGGCGGCGCCGTCGTGGCCGGCCGCGGGGTGGCCGTGATGGGGTCGGTGGTCGACGCCGGCGAGGGGGCGGCGTCGTCGCTGATGACGAACAGCGCCGCGGCGGTCAGCGCCGCCAGCACCGCGAGGACGCCGACGCCCGCCGCGACTGCGGGTTTGCGATACCACGGCAGCGGAGGCGGCGGCAGGTCGTCCCACGACTCGTGTTCGAACTGCACCTGCGGACGCGGTTCGGACGCCCGCCCGTTCACCACCGGATAGTCGTACGGGTCGGCGGCCGACACCTCCGGGATGTCCTCGGCGTCCGACCAGGCCAGCGCCCCGGGCGTGCCGGGCGGCGGCGGCGCGGCTTCGGGTGCCATGGCGGTCGCGGCGGCGGCCGACATCGACGTCGCGCCCTCCTCGACCGTCCCGCGCACGGCTGCCAGGCCCCCGCCGATCGCGGCCGTCAACTCGGGGTGCGCGGCGGTGATGACCGGTACCCGGAAGTGCTCGGACAGCGCGGTGGTGAGGATCGGGATGCGCGCACCGCCGCCCACCGATGCCACAGCGAGGATGTCGGCGTTGTGAATCCCGTTGCGTTCCAACGTGTCCTGTAACACCGCGGTGAACTCGGCGACCGGCTGGCGGATCGCTTCGTCGAGTTCGTTGCGGGTCACCCTGGCCTCGGTGCGGTGCCCTGGCAGGTCGGCGATCAGGGTGGTGGCGGCTGCGGTGGACAGCCGTTCCTTGGCGCCGCGGCACTGCGCGCGCAACCGGGCCAGCGATCCGATCGCCGACGTCCCGGACAGATCGATGCTGCCCGCCGCGGAGAGGTCCTCGATGACATGAGTGAGCAGCGCCTGATCGATAAGGTCACCGGACAGGTCGCTGTGCCGCACCGTCGGGCCGACGGGGGTGTAGCCGTTGGCCGCGTCGACCAGCGTGATGCTCGTTCCGCTGCCGCCGAAATCGCACAGGGCGATCACGCCGCGGGCGGGCACGCCCGGGTCGTCCTGCAGCGCGGTCAGCGCCGCGGTCGCATCCGAGACCACCGGCACCTGCTTGGGCTGCCGAAATTCGGGGACCGCGGCCAGCGCCTCGCGCAACGCGTCGACGGCGGCGGGGCGCCAGTGCGCGGGATGGGTCACGGTGATCGGCCCGGCGGGCACCCGGCCACCGCCGACCGCGTAGAGCATGGCGCGCAGCGCATCGGCCAGCACGACGTCGGCGCGGTGGGTGGTGCCGTCGGCGGCGACGATGCCGACCGGATCACCCACCCTGTCGACGAAGTCGGTGAGGATCAGCCCGCGCTCGTTGAGCCGCGGGTTCTCGCTGGGCACGCCGACCTCGGGCGGCCGGTGGGGGTAGCGCGTGAGTACCGGGGACCGCGACACCGCGGTCCGGCCCACTACCACGGCCGCCAGGTTGGTGGCCCCAACCGACAGCCCTACGCCGTCAGACATGGTTTCCCGTCTCGATGAAAATATCCCGATATCACGCCGCAGGGGCGAGGTTAGCGCTTCTCAGCGGATCGTCCCCGCCCCGGGGATCAGCGGTAGATCCAGCGCCGTCACCCAGCCCGGGGACAGGCTGTTGACCGCGGGGACCGCGTTGAGCGCGCGCAGCCCGGTGGCCAGGCAACCGGCGGCGGCCGCATCGCGACCCGATCCGTCGGTGAACCGGAATGCGGTCTCCTGGAAGATGCTCGGCGTGCCGTCGATCTCCACGCGGTAGACGTCGTTCTCGTTACCGGCCGGCCAGTCGGGTGCGGCGTCGTTGCCGATGCGGTTGACGTGTTCGAGCTGAATACGGGTCTGCCCCTGGTAAATCCCGTTGACGGTGAAGCGCACCGCGGCGACGTTGCCGGGTTCGATGATGCCCTTGGCGGTCTTGCGTTCGGTGGGCGTCACCCACTTGTCCCATGTCGTGGTGATCTCATCGAGCATGATGCCCGCAGCGTGCGCAATCATCGGTACCGTTGCGCCCCAGGCGAATACGAGGATGTCGGGGTTCTCCAGCAGCGGGCGGTACTCGGGCGGTTTGCCGATGCCCATCTCCCGGTCGTAGTCACCGGTGTAGTCGGTGTAGTCGAGCAGTTCGCTCGCGCGCACCTTGCGGACCTCCGAACACAGGCCCATCAGCGTCATCGGGAACAGGTCGTTGGCGAAACCGGGGTCGATGCCGGTGGTGAAGCACGACGACTCCCCCAACTCGCACGCCTGCGTGACGGGTTCGATCCAGTTCGGCGGGTTGAGGTGCATGCTCGGCCACACCCACGGGGTCATCGCCGTCGAACAGACGTCGATGCCTGCCCGCAGGAACCGGGTGATCAACGCGATGTTGTCGTCGGCGTGCGCCGCGGTGGGACCGTAGTGCACGAGCGCGTCGGGTTTCAGCGCGATCAGGGCGTCCACGTCGTCGGTCGCCGTCAACCCCAATGACGTTGCCAAGCCGCAGATTTCGCCGACATCGCGGCCCACCTTGTCGGGATTGCTCACGCCGACACCGACGAGTTCGAAATGCGGGTGCTTGACGATCTCGGCGATCACCATCTTGCCGACGAAACCGGTTCCCCAGATGACCACGCGTTTGGCGTCAGATTTCACGCCCTACACCTTAGAGCCGCCACGGGGGTTCGATCCGTTTGACGGACGGTGTCACTTAGTGACAGAGTGGACGTGTCACTAAGTGACAGCCGTTGTGAGAGGAGGGCACGATCCCCAACCTGGCCGAGGCGCGGCTGAGCGTTTCCCGCCTTGCGTGCGCGCTGTTCTGGGAACGCGGGGTGGCCGCCACGAGTGGCGATGACATCGCCGCGGCCGCGGGGCTCTCGACGCGCACGATCTGGCGCTACTTCCGGACCAAGGAGAGTTGCGTCGAGCCGGTGCTCGCGAAGTCCACCGACCGGTTCATCGCGGTGTTGGACCGGTGGCCACCGGAACTGTCGCTGGCCGAGCACCTCGTCGCCGACGCCGTCGAGCACCCGATGAGCCAGCAGGACATCGAAGACGAGTACACCGCGATGCGGATCGCGGCGAGCACGCAAACCGAGCCGGCGTTGCGCACCGCGTACCTGATGGTGCACGACCAACTCGAACGCGGCTTCATTCCGGTGATCGCCAAACGCCTGCGGCTGCCCGACGACGACCTGACGGTCCGGCTGTGCGCGGCCGCCGTCACCGCGGCGTTTCGCGTCGTCGACGAGGACGTCAGCACCGCCGTCGTCGTCGACGGCCAGAACGTCACCCAGCACGAGGTGCTGGCGCTGATCGACCGGGCGATCCGGGAGGCCACCAACGGCCGGCTCGGTGGACCCGTCCCGTCATGACCCAATCCGAAAGGAACCCGTGGCCCTGCCCGAAAAGATCTCTGTCGAAGAGTTTTTCAGCCCACCGGAGCGCGCGCTGGCGACGATCTCACCGGACGGCACCAGGATCGCCTACCTCGCGCCGTGGAAGAACCGGCTCAACGTGTGGGTGCAGAGTGTCGACTGCGATGAGGACTCGCGGTGCGTGACGGCCGACGAGACCCGCAGCGTCTACATGTACCGCTGGACCCACGATTCCCGGTGGCTGCTCTACGTGCAGGACAACGGCGGGGACGAGAACTGGCACGTGTACCGCGTCGACCCGGATGATCCCGGCGCCCCCGCCGTCGACCTGACGCCGTTTGCCGGGGCGAAAGCGATGTTCGAGTTGCCCGCCGGGCGGCCGGCGAAAGCGGTCGTTTACCTCAACACCCGCACCGTCGAGCTGCTCGACGTCTACGAACTCGACATCGCCTCCGGCGAGCTCACCCTGCTCGCGCAGAATCCCGGCGACGTGTTCGACTGGCTGTGCGCCCGCAACGGTGAGCTGTTCTCGTCGACGATGACCGCCGACGGTGATGTCTCGTTGGCGCGATGGGATACCGCGACACAGACGTCACATCCCATTTCGACGTACGACGGCGCCGACTACCCGGTGGGCATCCTGCCGATGCACGCCACCCCCGACGGCAGCGGCCTGTGGCTGGGTTCCAACAAGGACAGCAGCCGAGTTCGCCTGGCCCGCCTCGACGCCGCAACCGGTGAGGAGACCGAGGTCGACAGCCACCCGGTGTTCGACCTCGGCGGGCCACTCGGGATCGTGCCGACCCTCATCGTCAGCCAACGGACCGGCGAGCTGCTTGGCGCCCGCTATCACGGTGAGCGCCAATTGATTTCCGTTTTGGACCCGCACTTCGGTGCGGTGCTGGACAACCTGGCCAAGCTCTCCGACGGCGATCTGGCCACCGTGTCGTCGGATGCCAGCGAGCAGCGTTGGGTGGTCAGCTTCACCCACGACCGTGATCCCGACGTCACCTACTACTACGACCACTCGACAGGTGAAAGCCGGCAGCTGTTTCGGCCGTATCCGCATCTGGATCCGCAGGCGCTGGCGCCGATGACCCCGGTCACGATCACCTCCCGCGACGGACTGGCTCTCCCGTCGTATCTGAGCCTTCCGGTCGGCGTCGAACCGGTCGGGCTGCCGATGGTCCTGCTGGTGCACGGCGGTCCGTGGACCCGCGACAGCTGGGGTTATTCACCCGAGGTGCAACTGTTCACCAATCGCGGATATGCGGTGCTGCAGGTCAACTTTCGCGGCTCGACGGGGTTCGGAAAAGATTTCGTCAAGGCCGCGGTCGGTGAATTCGCCGGCAAGATGCACGACGACCTCATCGACGCCGTGGACTGGGCCGTCGAACAGGGCTACGCCGATCGCGATCGGGTCGCGATCTTCGGTGCCTCCTACGGCGGATACGCGGCGCTGGTCGGTGTCACGTTCACCCCGGATGTGTTCGCTGCGGCCGTCGACTACGTCGGCATCTCGAACCTCGCGACCTTCATGCGCACGCTGCCGGCCATCGCCCGCCCGTTTCTGGCCAACAACTGGCATCTGTTCGTCGGCGATCCCTCGGACCGGAAACAGGAGGCCGACATGCTGGCCCGCTCACCGATCACCCGGGCGGACCAGATCCGCACCCCGCTTCTGGTGATCCAGGGCGCCAACGACTCCCGCGTCGTCCAGGCCGAATCCGACAACCTGGTGGCGGCGCTGCGCAACCGCGGCGTCGAGGTCGAGTACATGGTCAAGGACGACGAGGGACACGGGTTCCTCAACCCGGAGAACCTGATCGACATGTACTCCGCGGTGGAGCGCTTCCTTGCCCGTCACCTCGGCGGCCGAGTGGCTACCGGGTGAGCGGATCCGGCGGCGTCGACGCTCAGAAGCAGCGGCGCAGGCCGCCCGGCTCACAGATCAGCGGATACTGGTCGACGGGGATGACCAGTGGGCGGTTGAAGGACATCGTGAGCGGCACTTCGAACATCGCTGCCTGCTCACCGCACGCGGCACCGTGGATCACCTTCATCGTTCCCACCCACGTGTACGGGTCGAACGCATAGATCGTGCGCTGCGGCGCGGTGCTGCCGTCCGCACAGACCTTGCCGTCGATCGTGGGGTATTCGAACGTCCAGCGCCCGCCGATCATCTTGGCCTCGGCGCCGGGCTGACCGCTCGGGGTGACCTTCAAGGTGCACCCGACCGGAAGCAACAGCGGTTCGCGCAGGTCACCGACCGTGGGCACGCACAGCGGGAAGATCTCCCACGTCGTGGCGGCCTGTCCGTCGATGTTGACGTTGTAGACACCCTCGGGAACGCCCGGGGCCTTGACGTCTCCTTGCGCCTGGGCGGGCGCAGCCAGCACGAGTGCCGTGGCAGCGCTGATCAGGGCCACCCCGAGCCCACGGAGAAGTCTCACGATGTGCACCCTTCCACCCTGCGTCCGACGTTGAACCGCGTCGAGTATGTCAGTGTGAACATGGCCCCGTCACCTGTTTCGCCGCGTCCGCGTTTCCCCGAGCGGCCTCAGCGGGTAGAACGCGGGTGCAGACGACTCCCGAGGTGATGGCGCATGAAACGGCTGGCGGTGACGGCAGCTGTCGCCGCCATCGCCTCTCTCGTCCTTGCCCTCACCGCGTGCTCACCTGGCCAACGGGTCGACCTCGGCGACGACGTGTCGGGCAACCTCATCGCCGCCATCTCCGGTGAACCCGACCAACTCGATCCGCACAAGACCACCGCCTACTTCTCGTTCGAGGTGCTGGAGAACGTCTTCGACACCCTCGTGCAGCCCGACGAAAACCTCGAAATGCGTCCCGCGCTCGCCGAGTCGTGGCAGATCAGCCCGGACCAACTCACCTGGACCTTCCATCTGCGCGGTGGTGTCAGCTTCCACGACGGCAGCCCGCTGCGCGCCGACGACGTCGTCTACTCCTACCACCGGATCATCGACGAGAAACTGGCCAACGTCGACAAGTTCAGCGCCGTCGCCGACGTCACCGCGCCCGACCCGCTGACCGTCGTCATCAACCTCGAGCGCCCGACCCCGAACCTGCTGACCAACCTCGGCGGTTTCAAGGGCATGGCGATCGTGTCGCGCCGCAACGTCGAAAGCGGTCAGATCGCCACCCACCCGGTGGGGACGGGCCCGTTCGAGTTCCTGGGCCAAAAGAGCGGTGACTCGATCACGCTCAGGGCCAACCCGTCATATTGGGGTGGGGCACCGAAGATCTCCGGTGTCACGTTCCGGTTCATCTCGGAACCGTCCACGGCGCTCTCAGCGCTGCAGGCCGGTGAGATCGACTGGACGGATTCGGTTCCCACCCAACGCGTTGCGCAGTTGCGCGAAGACGACTCGATCACGTTGGCGGTGACCGCCAGCAACGACTACTGGTATCTGGCGCTCAACGAAGCCCGGCCACCGTGGAACGACGTGCGGGTGCGCCGGGCCGTTGCGTACGGCATCGACCGCGACGCGATCGTGGCGGCCACGAGCTACGGCACCGCCACCGCGAACCAACTCGCGATCCCGGCAAACAACCCGTGGTACACCCCGTATCACCGCTACCGCTATGACCTGGACACCGCCCACCGGCTGCTGAACGAGGCCGGCGTCGGCGACGTCGGCATGGACCTGTTGGTCACCAGCGAGTATCCGCAAACCGTCACCGCCGCGCAGATCATCGCCGATAACCTTGCCCCGCTTGGTATCACGGTGAACATCCGCACCGTCGACTTCGCCACCTGGCTGGACCAGCAGAACACCGGCAACTTCGACATGCTCATGATGGGCTGGCTGGGCAACATCGACCCCGATGACTTCTACTACGCCCAGCACCATTCGCAGGGCACCAGCAACGCCCAGAAGTTCTCCGACCCCGAAGTGGACCGGCTGCTGGACGCGGGGCGGGTGGAGACCGACCGGCAGGCGCGCGGTGCGCTGTACGACGAGGCGGCCACGCTGATCGCCGACAAGGTGAGCTACATCTTCCTGTACAACCCGTCGGTGATCCAGGCGTGGACCCCGGCCCTGACGGGTTATACGGCCCGCCGCGACGCGGCGGTCCGGTTCCGCACCGCAGATCTGGCGCAGGGGCAGGAGCGATGACCCGCGTGCTGACGCATCCGGTCGTCGGGTTCCTGGCGCGCCGGTTGCTGTATTCGGCGGTGGTGATGGTCGGCGTACTCGTGGTGGTGTTCGCGCTCGTGCACCTGGTGCCCGGCGATCCCGTCCGGATCGCGCTGGGCACGCGCTACACACCGGAGGCCTACGACGCGCTGCGCCACGCCAGCGGGCTGGACAAGCCGATGGTGGCGCAGTTCTTCGGTTACCTCACGTCGGCGCTCACCGGCGATCTGGGGGTGAGCTTCCGCAACGGCGACCCGGTGACGCTGATCCTGCTCGAACGGCTGCCTGCGACAGTGTCTCTCGCGGTGGTCGGCATTCTCATCGCGCTGCTCATCGCGTTGCCGGCCGGGATCTGGTCGGCGCTGCACGAGGGCCGGCTCAGCGACGCGATCGTCAGGGTGGCCAGCCAGTTCGGCGTCTCGATCCCCGACTTCTGGATGGGCATTTTGCTGATCGCGCTGTTCGCGACCACGCTGGGGTGGCTGCCGACGTCGGGATACCGCCCGCTGTTCGAGGATCCGGCGGGCTGGCTGCGCCATATCGTGTTGCCCGCGTTGACGGTTGGGCTGGTGGCCGCGGCGATCATGACGCGCTACGTGCGCTCGGCGGTGCTCGAAGTCGCCGCCACCGGCTACGTCCGCACCGCGAGATCCAAGGGGTTGCCGCCCGCGGTGGTCACCTTCCGCCACACGGTGCGCAACGCGCTCATCCCGGTGCTGACCATCACCGGCATTCAACTGGCCACCATCCTCGGCGGGGTCATCGTCGTCGAGGTGGTGTTCGCCTGGCCCGGGCTGGGCCGACTGGTCTACAACGCCGTCGCGGCAAGGGATTACCCGGTGATCCAGGGCGCGGTGCTGCTGATCGCGGCGCTGTTCCTGCTCATCAACCTGATGGTCGACGCACTCTACGCTGTCGTCGACCCGAGGATCAGGTTGTCATGAGCGCCGACGGTGACCGGGATACGCGGGTGGCGTTCTGGCGGCTGCTGCTGGGCAATCCGGTGACGGCCGCCAGCGCAGCGGTGCTCGCGGTCATCGTGTTCGTCGCGCTGGGCGCGGATTGGCTTGCCCCGTATGGCGTCAACGATGTGGATGTGCCCAACGCGCTGCAACCGCCGAGCGGCGCGCACTGGTTCGGCACCGACGAGTTGGGCCGTGACGTGTTGTCCCGTGTGCTGGTGGCGATCCAGGCGTCGCTGCGGGTGGCGGTGGTCAGCGTCGCGTTCGCGGTGATCGTCGGCGTGACGGTCGGGGTGGTCTCCGGTTACCTCGGCGGCTGGTTGGACACGGTGTTCATGCGCATCGTCGACGTGATGTTCGCCTTCCCGGTGCTGATTCTGGCGTTGGCGGTGGTGGCCATCCTCGGCCCGGGAGTGACGACGACGATGCTGGCGATCGGGATCGTCTACACCCCGATCTTCGCCAGGGTGGCCAGGGGCAGCACGTTGAGCGTGCGCACCGAACCGTACGTCGCGGCGTCCCAGAGCATGGGCACCGGAAGCGGCTACATCCTGGCCCGGCATATCCTGCCGAACATCGCCGGGCCGCTGGTGGTTCAGACCTCGCTGTCGTTGGCGTTCGCCATCCTCGCCGAGGCGGCGTTGTCGTTTCTCGGGCTGGGCATTCAGCCGCCGGAACCGTCGTTGGGCCGGATGATCTTCGACTCGCAGGGCTTCGTGACGCTGGCGTGGTGGATGGCGGTGGTTCCCGGCGCGGCGATCGTCGTCACGGTGCTGGCGTTCAACCTGCTGGGCGACGGCCTGCGCGACGTGCTGGATCCCAAGCAGCGCACACTTGCCGAAGCCCGCCGAAAAGGGATGCAGCAATGACCGGCCCCACGCTGAGCGTGCGCGACCTGCGAGTGTCGATCGGTCGCCGCGAGATCGTGCACGGTATCTCGTTCGACGTACAGCCCGAACAGACGATGGGCATCGTCGGCGAGTCCGGCTCCGGTAAGACGATGACGGCGCTGGCCGCCACCGGGCTGCTCGACGCGCCCGGCGCCGTCGTCGCCGGAACGAGCGTGCTGGGCGCCGCTGCCGGCAAGGACGCCGTACAACTGGTCGGCGCGTCGGCGCGGTTGTTGCGCACCGTGCACGGCGGCCGGATCGGCTTCGTGTTCCAGGATCCCGCCACGTCGCTCAACCCGCTGCTGACGATCGAACGTCAGATCACCGAATCGATTGAGACACATCGTCGTTCAACGCGGCGCGAGGCCCGCGCCCGGGCGCTGGAGCTGCTGGAGGCCGTCGGCCTGCCCCAGCCCGAGTCGCGGCTGGACAGCTATCCGCATCAACTGTCGGGCGGACAGCGGCAACGCGTGATGATCGCGGTCGCGATGGCGTGTGACCCGCAACTGCTGATCGCCGACGAACCGACCACCGCGCTGGACGTGACGACGCAGGCCCAGATCGTCGCGCTGGTACGGGATCTGCAGCGCGACTTCGCCACCGCGGTGGTGTGGATCAGCCACGACCTCGGCGTGATCGGGCAGGTGGCCGACGACGTCACGGTGCTTCAGCACGGCCGCGCCGTCGAACAGGCCCCGATCGCCGACGTCTTCGACCGTCCGCAACATCCCTACACCCGTGAGCTGTTGGCCGCCCGTCCGCTGGTCGGGCACGCCGGGCCGGCGCCGGTCGACGACGCCGAGGTGTTGCTGGACGTCGCCGGCCTCGATGTGCGGTACCGGGTGACGACGACGACCGGCAAGCGGACCGTGCACGCGGTGGACCACCTGACGTTTTGCATCCGGCGCGGCACCACGCTGGGCCTGGTCGGCGAGTCCGGTTCGGGCAAGTCGACGGTGGCCGCGGCGCTGACCGGTCTGGTCAAACCCGACGCCGGCACCGCCACCATCGGCGGGGCCGACGTGATCGGCGTGCGGCGCTCGGCGGTCAAGTCGGTGCGCAGGCGGATCAGCCTGGTGCTACAGGACCCGTTCTCGTCGCTGAACCCCCGCGCGCGGGTGGGCACGTCGATCGCCGAGCCGCTGGTGGTGCATCGGCTGGCGCGGGGCAGGCAGGCGCGCCGGGCCCGGGTCGGCGAACTGCTCGAACTGGTCGGGCTGGCCGCCTCGTTCGCCAGCGCCTACCCGCACGAGTTGTCCGGTGGCGAACGCCAACGCGTGTCGATCGCGCGGGCCCTGGCCGTCGAACCCGACCTGGTGATCTTCGACGAAGCCACTGCGTCCCTTGATGTTTCGGTGCAGGCTCGGGTGCTCGACCTGTTGACCCGGCTGCAGCGTGAGCTGGGGTTGACCTACCTGTTCATCGCCCACGACCTGGCGATCGTGCAACAGATGAGCCATGACGTGCTCGTCATGCGCGACGGCGCCCAGGTCGAGTACCGTCCGGCGGCCGACCTGTTCGCCGCGCCCGAACACGACTACACCCGCGAGCTGCTGGCCGCGGTACCGCCGCCTCACCGCCGAAATAGCATTCCGGGTCGCTGATGCGGCGGCCCGGCAGCCATGGCGTCACGCTCGGCGTGAGAGGGTCTTGATCCATGACTTCACTAAGCGGCAAGGTCGCATTGGTCACGGGCGCGTCGGCGGGGTTGGGCGCCGCGGTCGCGCAACTGTTCGCCGAGCGCGGTGCGACGGTGTTCGGCATCGCGCGCGACGCCGAACGGATGGCGGCGGTCTTCGGCGAGATACCGGGTGGCAGGTACGCGTCGGTGGACGTCACCTCGTCGTCGGCGTGCCGCGACGCGGTGACGCAGTGCGTCGAGGCGTTCGGCCGGCTCGACGTCCTGGTCAACGTCGCGGGCTTCCACCAGATGCGCCACAGCACCGCGGTGACCGACGAGGACTGGGACCGCGACCTCGCGGTGAACCTGAACGGGCCGTTCTACCTGTGCCGCGCGGCCCTGCCGTACCTGCTGGAGAGCGGCGGCAACATCGTCAACGTCGCCTCGATCGCCGGCGTGGAAGGTGAGGTGTACTCCGCGGGCTACTGCGCGGCCAAGCACGGGCTGGTCGGCCTGACCCGCGCGCTGGCCGTCGAGTACACCAAGGAGAGGATCCGCGTGAACGCCGTCTGCCCCGGCGGAATGCCGACCGCGCAGACCACCGAGTTCACCGCGCCCGACAACGCCGACTGGGATCTGATTCTGCGGATCGCGTCACCGCGCGGCTTCATGGACACCGTCGACGTGGCCAAGGCGATCGCGTTCCTCGCCAGCGACGACGCCGCCGCGATCCACGGCGCGGTGTACCGGGTGGACAACGGTAAGGGTGCGGGCTAGAGCAGCTTGTGCTCGATCACGGTGGTCAGCTGTGGCTTTCGCCAGCCGCCGGTGACCTTCTCGATCCGCACGCCCATTTCCCCGCCGACGATCTCCAGCGTGCCGATCTGGTTGCGGAAGTGCGGCATCGTGACGGGCCGCCACCGTAGCCGCGGCATCCCGACCTTCGTGGTCCGCACCAGCGCCTTGCCGACGGCCTCGACGAACCCGGTGTGGCCGACGCGCAGCACGACGCGTTCGACCGCCGACGGTTCCTTGCGCAGCCCCGAGCACACCACCTGCCACACCTTGGTGCCCAGCCCGGCGACATCGTCGGGTGCCTCGACCTCGGTCACCCAGCAGTGGTGCACGTCGCCGCCGAACAGCACCATCGAGTCCGGCGCCGGCCCCCGCTTACCGCTCACCACGTCGATGACCAGATCCTCGAAGCGTCGATAGCTGTCCTGGAAGCAGGCCCAGTGGTCGAGGTTGGCGCCGATGCGCACCTTCTCCCCCAGCCCGGACAGCCGCCTGCCCCATGCGCCGTCACCCACCGCCTCCGACCAGGCTTCGATGTGGTGCATGCCGTACGGCAGCAGGATCGGCAGCGAGCTGGCGAACAGCAGATGGTCGTAGTTCCCGTCGACGTTGGCGGTGATCCAGTCCCATTCCTCGTCGGTGGTGATCCGACGGCGCCCTGGCTGAAGCTGGCGCCCGGAGCGGGCGTCGACGACGATCAGGCGCGCCGACCCGAGATCGCGGCACATACTGAAATGCGAGACACCGTCGTCTTTTTCGGCCATGCGCGCGAGCTCGCGGACCGCCTCGGTGCCGTCGCGGGTTTCCACCATACGCCGGAAGGTCTGGTCTTTGGCCAGCTCGTCGGGCGACATGTTGCCGAGGTGCTGATAGATCCAGTACGCCATCAGCCCGCCGATGATCCGGGTTTGATACCAGTCGGTCTGGCGCTTCTCCTGAAGCCAGGCCAACGAGGTGTTCCACTTGTCGTTGATCTCGTGATCGTCGAACATCATCGACGTCGGAACCGTCGAGAGCATCCACCGCACAACGGGATCGCGCCAGGCGTCCCAGTATCCGATGCAGTACTCCTCGAAGTCTTCGAGCACCTCGACGGGCCCGTCGGCGTGCACCTCGCGGTCGGCCACCAGGTCCCTGATCGTGTCGTTGACCTGATCGGCGTAGAGCTGGTCACCCATCATCAGCAGCGCATCCGGCCACAGCGCCGACGGCTGACGCAGCATCCGCATCCCGTAGGTGCGCAGCACGTCGATGCCCTGACCCTTGGGGTGCCACCAGTGCTGGTAGGTGTAGGGCGGGTGATGCGGGGACGACGCGCGGCACGACCCGAACAGCAGCCGCAACGAGCCGTCGCGCGGCATCAGCCGCACCCGGGGTTGCGGGAACTCGTAACCGGATGGCGGCCAAGCTTTCTGACCGTCGAGGCGAACCTCGTAGGGATGTTCACGGTCCGGGTCCAGCGACGTCACGCAGACGATCGCGAAGTGGTGACCCTCGACCTCGAAGGTGTCCGCGCGGTGGCCGAGCACCTCGACCTCGCACGGGATGTCCGTCTCCACCCAGATCGTCGCGTCGGTCTCACCGACGTGACGAAGCAGGGGCCCTACGCGAACCTCGGGCATCGCCCCATCATGCATCACCTAGCGATGGCAGCGGTGCCCGAGGCGCGATCTCAGTGTTCAGGCCGTCGACGTCCCAGGAAGAACGCCAACCCGATGGCGCCGAAGCCCAGCGTGCCGATCACCCCGGCCGCGACCATCAGGAAGATGTCGCGTCCGGTCAGGCCGGCCGACGACGACTCGTCGGATGCCAGCTGCAGACGGTAGTCGCCCGGCAGCGGACCCTCTTGGGGCTCCTCCAGACCCGGGAACTGCTGGGTCCGGTGCACCTCGAATTGCCGTTCACCGCTTGGCGTCTGGGTCCACACGCCCCATGCCGGCGTCGCACCGTCGAGAAGGACCTTGCGCTCACCGAACCGGGCGTCCTCGCCGACATCGACGATCCGACGGACTCGGAAGGGTTGGTAGGTCGCATCTGAGTAACGCACCTGTACGGGCACGTTGTCGTAACGCAGCACCCGCGGCGGAGGCGGCGGCAACGGCAGCCCGGCACCCGGGTAGTAGCCACCGCCGAAGAAGCTGCCCACCGCGATGTTGGTGAGGGCCTGGGCGGTGTCGATGGCCGCATTGATCGGGTTGAGGATCGCCGCGGTGAAGCTGTAGG
Organism: Mycolicibacterium holsaticum DSM 44478 = JCM 12374; assembly: GCF_019645835.1. NCBI lineage: Bacteria > Bacillati > Actinomycetota > Actinomycetes > Mycobacteriales > Mycobacteriaceae > Mycobacterium > Mycolicibacterium holsaticum. The sequence continues at coordinate 2,186,688 of NZ_CP080998.1, read as the reverse complement.
CGGCGAACCTGGCGGCCTCCAGCACGATCCGCGACAGCGGCGGGATGTACATGATGCGGGGCCGCATGTCGTAGACGTAGACGATCCGCACCGGAGCCCGGAACGGGTTGGCGATGATCGGGCGGTAGTACCTGTCGTACTCGATCCATTCCGGACGCCACTGGCGTACGTTGCTGACGAACTCGGCCTGGCGACGCTCGGCACGACGCTCGACGCCGAATTCGGTCTTGGCGCTCGCCCCGATGTCCAGGCCCGGGATCTTCAGGCTGGTTTGGATCGAGTTCGCGAACGCGGCGACGTCCTTTTCAGCGGCCGGCTCGGGCTGCTTCTCGAGGATCGGCTCGGCGCTCTTGGCCAGCTTCACGTCCTCGGCCGGGGCCTCGAGGGTTTCGGGCTCCAGTGTCTTGATCTGCTTGGCGGCCTGCGAGATCGACACCGTCGGCGTCTCGGATTCGCCGTCGCGGGTCGTGGTCTTGCTCTCCGAGGTCGGCGACTCGCTGCTGGGCGACGACGGCGCCTTGCTGGCCTCGGTGTCGGGTGCGAGCGCCTCGGACGGGGCCACCGACGTGCCCGACGTCGGCGGCGCATCGGCGTCGGCCTGCGTGGTACGCGCAACCTTGCTCTCGGTGCTGGGGGCAGCGGAGCCGGCCGGTGAGCGCTCGGCGGTGCTCGACGGCTTGGACTCGTTGGTGGCCGACGGTTCCGGCTCGGCGGTGACGGCCGGTTCGGTGGGCTGCACCGTGGTGCCGACGGTGGTCTTCGGCGCCTGGGTCTGCGGCTCGGGTTCGGGCTGCTCGACGGCGGACGGGGCCTGCGTCTCCGGGGCCTGCGTCTTCGGGGCCTGCGTCTGCGGGGCCTGCGTCTGCGGGGCCTGGGTCTTCGGGGCCTGCGTCTGTGGCGCCTGGGTCTGCGGGGCCGGCTGTGACGGCGGCGCGGGCGCCTCTACCGCGGGGGCCGGGCCCTTCGGTTCCGGAGCCTGCTGTTTGGGCGCGTCCTCCTTGGGCGCCTTGGGGGCCTTGGGCGCCTCCTCCTGCTTGGGCTCTTTGGCCTTCGGCGCGGGCGCCATGACAGTCGTCGTCGGCCCACTCGGGTCGTCCGATCCCGGCTTGGCCAGCGCCGGTGCTATTCCTCCGGTAAGGGCTGTCAGCGAGATGACGATTCCGGACGCCAGAACGGCGACCACGCCACGCTTCGAGCAAAATTCAAGCGGTGCACCCATTGTGCGTTTGCTCCTTCAAAACATGCGCGTCGACTCCCCCAACGCTGGTGCCTGTTTCCAGCAGTCGCGGCGCTCGACAGTTTCATCGCTAATTCGGCCGTAGTAGTTACAGACCCGAGCGACGGAAAAAATATTTCTGGGCTACGGCTTTCGACGCAGGGCGCCGACCACCAGGACGATCCCGACCAGCGCGATGAGGGGACCCAGAATGGACCAGGTCGTGGTGTTGCTCATCGGGCTGCCGCCCACCATGCCGAAACCCTGCAGCGCGAACAGAAGGCCGAACGCCGCGACGATCACTCCGATGACGGCTATGGCGATTCGCATGGTTTCACCCTAGGGGCAGCGTTGTCAGCGGCGACCGGCGAGGTACTTGCGGTAGGCCTCGGCGGCGGCCGCCAATTCGGGGCGCGCATCCAGCACGGGTTGCAGCTTCTTGCGCGCGGCCTCGCGCTTGTAGGGCAGGAACTCCGTCGGGAAGTTGCCGTCGTGCGGCTGGTAGTCCCGCAGCACCCGGCGCGCGACGGTGGCCATGTGCACCTCGTCGACGCCGTCGGCGATGCCCATCGTCGGCGCACCGGCGTACATCGCCTGGATCGGGGTGAGGTCGGTGGTGCCCAGCGAGCCGAGGATGTGCAGCGCGTTGAACGACACGTCGCGCAGCACCCGCGCCATCGTGAACTTGACGGCGGCGATGTCGGTGCGCGCCTCCTGCGTCGAGGTCTGGTCGATCTTCCACGCGGTCTCCAGCACGAACAGTCGCAGCATCTTGATCATCGCGTAGGACTCGGCGATCTTCTCCTGCACCATCTGGTGTTCGGAGATGACCTTGCCGTGCGATTCGCGGCTCAGCGCCCGCTCGCACATCATGTCGAAGGCCAGGTTGCACTGCGCGATGGTGCGCATGGCGTGGTGGATGCGCCCGCCGCCCAGACGCCGCTGCGCCAGCATCTTCGCGCCGTCCTCCGGGCCCAGAAGATGATCGAGCGGCACCCGCACGTCGCGGTAGACGATGTGGTTGTGGTTGCGCGGTTCGGGCATGATCTCCACGCCCGGCGCCTTGCGCGGCACCACGAACATGCCGTTGGTGCACATCACGAAGAGGATGTCGGCGACGCGGCCGGCCGAGGTGAACCACTTCTCGCCGTTGATCACCCATTCGTCACCGTCGCGCACGGCGTGGGTCTTGAACAGGTTGGGGTCGCTGCCACCCTGGGGTTCGGTCATCGAGTAGGCCGAGAACATGTCCTGGTTGAGCAGCGGCTTGAGCCAGCGTTGCTTCTGCTCCTCGGTGCCGTACGCGGCGAGCATCTCCATGTTGCCGGTGTCGGGTGCGGACGCCCCGAACATGTGCGGGGCGCCGGCGTAGCGTCCGATGACCTCGTTGAGCAGGCCGAGCTTGAGCTGTCCGTAGCCGGGGCCGCCGAGTTCGCGGTCCAGGAAGATCGCCCACAGGCCCTGGTCCTTGACCTCCTGCTGCAGCTCACGCACATAGGCCTTGACCGCGGGGTCCGGTGAGCGCACCGCGTGCGGAAACACGTGATCGAGCGGTTCGACCTTCTCCTCGCAGAACTGCTTGACCCAGTCGAGCTTTTCCTGAAATTCCGGTTCGGTGCTGAAATCCCACGCCATGCCAGCAGTCTGTCATCACGCCTCTGACGCCAAGCAGCAATCCCGGCCTCGGTCACGCTCCTGTGTCAATCTGCATCCAATCGCGCCTGCCGCGACCAGAAGCGGGTAGTAAAGCGGTAGGAAAGACATGACATGACGACGCTTGCGCGACACACAGCGCTGTTGGTGCTAGGAATCGGCTCGCTGTTGGCCGCACCCCACGCTGCCGCATCACCCGACGACGATTTCTGCCGCAGCATGACCTCGGTAGGTTTCACCGGCAACTGCGCGACCCTGAGCACCCTGGCCCGCGACGTATGCGCGCAACTCGCGCGCGGCGCCGATGCGTCGGCGGTGGCCGAGAAGTTGGACATCACGACGAAAGACGAAACGCTGTCGAACTTCATCGTGGCCGGTGCTCGGCTGTACTTCTGCCCGGAGCCCCACCAAACCTGAACCGCTAAACTTCGACGGCAATGAATGCCGGTGGGCCCCGATCTGAAATCGCCAGGATTGTTGCTGTCGCGGGCATCGCCATGATGTTGTCGGTCCTCGTCGGATGCTCGACCTCGGAGCGGCCGGAAACATCCGCCACGACGACAGCGGCACCCGCGAACCCCGCACCCGCTGCCGAGCCCCCGCACCGTGAGCTCGCGTCCGACCCCGTCGACATCGCCGAGGGCCTGGTTGCCGACGAACATGCGTTGCGCGACCCGTCGTCCTCGGAGGCGGCGCTGACGGCGGCGGCGCAACGGCAGCAAGCGGCCTACCGGGCCATCGGACGCCATCCTGAATGGGACCCGATCGTGCGTCCACGGATCCCGCCCGAGCTCCTGGGGGTCTACGACCTCAATGTCAACGCGCGCCGGGAACTCGGCGTGATGAGCCGGCCGAAGGACACCCTGCCGGCGTGGCGGATCGTCGCGCCCACACCGGCGGCCGAACTCATGGATTACTACCGGGAGGCCGAAGCGGAGTTCGGTGTCGACTGGAACTATCTGGCGGCCATCAACCTCGTCGAAACCGCGTTCGGCCGCGTCGCCGGGGTGAGTACCGCGGGCGCGCAGGGTCCTATGCAGTTCATGCCCGCCACGTTCGCCACGTTCGGCGCGGGCGGGGACATCCACTCGCCGCGCGACAGCATCATGGCGGCAGGACGCTACTTGGCCGCCAACGGGTTCGCCGGAAACCGCGATCACGCGCTGTACCGGTACAACAACTCGAACAACTATGTACGGGCCATCAACGACTACGCCGCCGCCATGGCCGCCGACCCCGCCGCGTTCACCGGCTATCACCGGTGGGAGGTCTACTACCTGACGACATCCGGTGATGTGCTCCTGCCGATCGGATACGCCGAGCCTACTCCGATTCCTGTTGCGAATTACCCTGGCGCGGTGACGAACACGGCGCTCGAGGTTCAGATCTCCGAACAGAGCGCACAGATCCTCGAGAGGATGCTGACGGCCAGGAACGGTGCGGCCGGTGCAGGCGCCGACGCGATTTCGCAGCAGTTCGTTGGAACGCCTTATGGCGCAGACACTCTCGTCGGCTCCGCGAACGCGCCGGAGAAGCTGGTGGTGGAGTTGGAGAAGGTGGACTGCTTCACCTATGCCGACTACGTCGAAGCGCTGAAGCGGGCGAGCAATCGCGAGGAGTTCCTCGACGCGCTCATCGACGTGCGCTACAAAAACGGCGTCGTCGCATTCCAGAACAGGAAGCACTTCTTCACCGACTGGGCCGCCGCATCGCCCGCAGTGGCGACCGACGTCACCGCGACGTTGAGCCCCAACGTGATTGAGGTGCACAAGAACCTCAACGAAAAGGACTCAGGCGGCCTCTACCTACCCGGGCTACCGGTGGTGCCCAGGACCATTTCCTACATTCCCAGTTCCCAGGTCGACGGCGGCGTGCTGAGCCAACTGCGCACGGGTGACTACATCGGGGCGTTCGCCGAAGACGGCGGCCTCGACGTCACCCACGTCGGCATCTTCGTCGCCACACCCGACGGGCCGGTGTTCCGCAACGCCTCGTCGTTACGCGCGCACGAGAAGGTCATCGATCAACCGCTGGCCGAGTACCTGCAGACCGTGCCGGGCGTGGTCGTGCTCCGCCCGACCCAATAGCGTTTGCTGGAGCTCCTCGGTGGGGTACAGCGAACGCGATCGAACATCTTCGTCGCGTGTTCTTCGAAGTCGCGTACACCGCGCGCCGGAAGCGGTAATTTGCTGCAAACGTCAATAATTCGCTGCACCGCTTCGCGTCGCGCGGGCATGGAAGGAAACCACCATGGGGTACGCCAACCACATCGGCCGCGTCGGGGCCCTGGCGGTGACGTTAGGCGTCGGGTTCGCCATCGCCAACGCTCCGGCCGTCGCGTTCGCCGACACCTCGGGCACCTCGTCCACGAGCAGTTCGTCGCCGAGCGAGTCGTCGGCATCCAGCGAATCGTCGACGTCGACCACCACGTCTTCCACCGAGGATGCGACGTCGCCCGCCGAGTCCGACGACACCGCCGCGTCGGACCCGACCGAAGACGCCGCCGCGGACAGCGACGCCGAACAAGAACAAGACGCTGACGCGCAGGAGGAAGCCGAGGAGGACGCTGAGGCGTCGCAGGACGACGCCGCGCTCGACTTGGCAGACGGCGACGCGGATGACCAACCGGCGACGAACACACACGACTCGCGCGCGTCGAGAATCGCCGACGCCCCGCGTGACGTCCAATCGTTGGTCACCGACGCCGTCGAACGGTTCACCCGCGCGCAGGAAGAGAAGGCACAGCCGAACATCGCGGCCGAGGTCGACAACGCCGCCGATGACGTCGCGCAGCCGCCGACGACCACGACATTCACCACCACGGCGTCCAACCCCAACCCCACGGCGACGTTCACGACTTTGACGACCCCGGAGGCCGCCGCTGCGGCGGTGACGCAACCGCGGCCCACCTTGGTCAGCCTCGTCACCGAGACGGTGGCCGCCGTGCTGGGACCGCTGATGGGCCTGGACACCGGAGCGCCGCTTCAAGCCCCTGCGCTGTGGGCGATGCTGGCGGCCGCGCGAGGTGAGTTCGAACAGGGATCGTCTCAGCAGACCGCACCGCCGGCCGCGCAGTACACCGTCACCCAGATCTCGAGCCCGTCAGCGCAAGCCACCGGCACGCCCTACGTGCTGGTGATCGGCGTCGACGGGACCAACCTGGGCAGAATTCTCGCCGACCCCGAGAACGACAACTTCTTCGCGCTGATGGCCGACGGCACCACCGCGGCGGCCAGCATCGTCGGGCACACCACGATCTCCAACCCGTCGTGGTCGGCGATCCTGACCGGCGTGTGGGGTGAGACGACGGGTGTGGTCAACAACGTGTTCACCCCGGGCACCTACGACCGCTGGCCGACGGTGTTCAACCTGCTCGAGTCGCACGACCCGAACATTCAGACCATCACGATCGCCAACTGGAACGTCATCGCCGATATCGCCGGCGCCGGTTCGATTCCCGCCGACCAGATCATCTTCATCCCCCAGGTGCCCGGTGACTCCAGTTGGTTCCTCACCGACGACGCGGTCGGTGCGGCCACCGTCGAGGCGATCCGCAACACCCAGACCGGCACGCCGACGTTCATGTTCACCTACTTCGTCGGCGTCGACGAGAACGGCCACAACTACGGCGGCGCGTCGCCGCAATACGCGGAGGCGATCCGCAACGTCGACGAGAACATCGGCGACATCATGGCCGAGATCGCCAAGCGCGAAGACTGCAATACCGGACCGTGTGAGAACTGGACCGTGATCGTGGTGACCGACCACGGTCATCAGCCGCAGAAGGGCTTCGGTCACGGTTTCCAAACGCCCACCGAGACTTCGACGTTCGTGATCGCCAGGGGCTCGGACTTCAAGGACGGGTACATCAACCTGCAGTACCAGATCGTCGATACGACGCCCACGGTGTTGACCCTGTTCGGCGTCACGCCGCCGGCATACTCCAACGGTGTCTCGCTGACCACCCTCGGCGACAGCGATGTCGACCCGGTCGATCTGCACCAGGCGCTCTTCGATGCCATCGACATGAACGGCTACCCCGATATCGCCACCAACGTCGCGCTGAGCGTGCGGACGATCTTCACCTCGATTCCGTACTTCATCTACACGTTCACCTACGACACGATCGATCAGCTGAAGGCGGTCGCCAAGCAGGACATCTTCCTCGTCAGCGCGCTGGCCGGGCTGGCGGTCGTGCCGGTGCAGTTGGTCGGCAACCTGCTGTACGTGGCGACCAACATTCCCGCGCAGATCGTGGCGCGGCTGACCGGGGTGACCGGCGCCAGCATCTTCCCGCTGGTGGCCCCGCCGCCGTCGACCTGGCCCCCAGCGCAGCTCAACGTGCCGGATCTGGCGCTGCTGGCCTGCGGCGATGGCGCCGCTGAGCCGCAGTGCAACGCCGCAATCGTTGCGTGACAACGCATCAGCTGAACGCGGGAGCGACGAACCGTTCGACCATGTGACGTTCGACGTCGTCGTCGACGACGGGCCAGATCGCCAGCGCCATCACGACGCGAACGATCCACTGGGCGGCCTGCGCGTCGTCGTCGGTGATGCCGGTGAGGTCGGCAGCCATTCGGCCCAGCACCGGCGAGGACGGCAATTCGGTTAGGTCGCGACCGGTGGTGAGCCCGATCATCATCTGCCGGATCGGGTCGGCCCGGATGTGCTCGAGCGCCACGGTGATCGCCTTCACGACGCGTTGCGTGCCGGTGAGGTCGTGGACCGCGGCCCGGACCGCGTCGACGACGCGGGCCGCCAACCGCAGCAGCACGGCGTCGCGGATCTGCGCCTTACCCCCGGCGTAGCGGTAGATCGTCGCGCGGGAACAGTGCACCCGCTCGGCGAGGACGTCGATCTCCAAGGCGTCGAGGCCGTCGCGCAGGACGAGGTCGGTGGCGGCGGCATAGACCCGCTCCGCGGCGGCGGTGCGACGCTCACCTCCGACGAGCCAATCGTCTCGTGCCACCGTTGCTCCCTCGTTTCTCAGGGTTGAGACAAAAAAGACGTTACATCTCAGCGTTCGCGCATGTGCACGGGACGCCGTGAGACGGCGTCGCCCATTGCGGTTGAACTGGGATTTCAACTTTGTGGCCGGCTATTGACGCGGCTGGAATCGCCGGACAGGTTGGACGCATGGGGTGGCGCAGCGGTCAGCTTGGCATCGCGTTGTTCGACGACGAATGCATCCAGAATCCCTATCCCCTGTACCGACGGATGTTGGACACGGCGCCGGTGCACCAGATCGGCGGATCAGGGTTTCACGCGGTGTGCGGTTGGCAGGCGGTCAATGACGTGATCGCCCGGCCCGACGATTTCTCCTCGAATCTGACCGCGACGATGACCTACCAACCCGGCGGAGTTGTGGGTGCCTTCGAGATGGAGGGGCTGGGCGGCAAGAGCCATGTGTTGGCCACCGCCGACGAGCCCGCGCATGCGGTGCACCGCAAGGCGGTGCTTCCGCAGTTGACCGCCAAGCGGATACGCGCGTTCGAACCGTTCGTCGGTGACATCGCCGACCAGTTGTGGGCGAAGAGCTTTCACGACGGGCGTATCGAATGGATGAGCGCGATGGCCAACCGCTTGCCGATGATGATCGTGGGACGGATCATCGGCGTGCCCGACGCAGATGTCGACAAGCTGGTCCGGTGGGGTTATGCGGCGACCCAGGTCGTGGAGGGCCTGGTGAGCCAGGACCAGTTGGCCCAGGCCGGCGTCGCGGTCGGAGAACTCGCCGGATACATCATCGAGCAGTTTCGACAGGCTGCGGCTGACCCGCAGGACAACTTGCTGGGTGACCTGGCCGCGGCGTGCGCGTCGGGCGAGATGGAAGAACAGACGGCGCTGGGGATGATGATCATCTTGTTCAGCGCGGGCGGCGAATCCACCGCGTCGTTGATCGGCTCTGCGGCTTGGGTTTTGGCGACCCGCCCGGATATCCAGGCGCAGGTGCGCAGTGCGCCCGAACTGCTCGGTGCGTTTCTCGAAGAGGTGCTGCGCTGCGAACCGCCGTTCCGCGGTCATTACCGCCACGTGGTCGACGACACGACGCTGTGCGGTGTGGACCTGGCGGCCGGTTCGCGGCTGTTGTTGTTGTGGGGTGCGGCCAACCGCGATCCGTCACACTTCGACAGCCCGGACGAGTTCAGGTTGGACCGGGCTGGAGGTAAGGGGCACATCAGCTTCGGCAAGGGTGCACATTTTTGCGTCGGGGCGGCGCTTGCGCGCCTGGAGGCGACGATCGTGATCCGACAGCTCCTCGAACGGACTACGCACATCGAGGCCGCCGACGTGGGCCGTTGGCTGCCGAGCCTGCTGGTCCGGCGACTGGACCGGCTGGAACTGGCCTGCGCCGGCGGCTAAATGGCGAGGCGTCGGGACGGCGTGAACCGCACCGGCATCGACCGGATGCCGTTCATCAGAGTGGACCGCACACGTTGCACCGGCCCGGCGAGCTCGAGGTCCTTCATCCGGGACAGCACCTCAGGAATGATCGCCGCGGCTTCTACGCGGGCAAGGTTGGCGCCCAGGCAGAAATGGGTTCCGCCGCCGCCGAACGCCAGATGCGGATTCGGCGCGCGGCCGATGTCGAGGCGGTCGGGGTCGGTGGCCAGGCGGGCCTGCTCGCCGGGGTGCTCCAGTAGCGCGAGAATGCCTGCGGCGACGAGGTTTCGGGTGGTATCACCGCCTGCATTGATCAGCAGCAGGAAAAACATGTTGAATTCGAGGTCGGTGAGGCTCTCGCCGTCGACCTCGGCGCGCAGCAACGAAGTCGCGATATCGTCGCCCGGTTCGGCGCGTTTGCGGGCGGCAAGCTCGGTGCCGTACTGGAACATCTGCATCTGCGCGTCCAAGACGTGTGTCTGGTCGTGTAGGTCGCCGACCGCGCCGGAGTTCATGATCTCGGTCAGCTCATAGAGCCGCCGACCGTCGTCCAACGGAATGCCGAGCAGTTCAGCGATGACGAATGACGGTAGCGCACCGGCGATGTCGTACACGAAGTCGCATTCGACTCGCTCGACTACGGCGTCGACGATCTCGCGCGCCATGCCCGCGACGTGGTCGTTCAGCCGAGCGACCTGCCGCGGGGTAAACCCCTTGCTCACCAACGAACGCAGCTTGGTGTGCCGCGGCGGGTCCATCGTGAGCATCATCAGCGACAGTTGGTATTGCGCTTCCGGGACCGGCACGTCGAAGAACACACCGGCCGCCTGCGACGACCAGGTGGCGCTGTCCCGTGAGACGGCCAAGATCTCGTCATAGCCGGTTACCGCATAGAACCCGTCGTCCTTGTACGGGTGCCAGGCAACGGGGGCGTGCCGCCGAAGTTCGCGGAACGCGTCGTAGGGCATACCGGCCAGATAGATATCGGGATCGGTGAGGTCGACTCCGGCGATGCTGATCGCGTCCTCGGTCATGTCGCCCCGACCTCCCAACGAGCCCAGATGGGACCAAACCCTAGCCAAGTGTGGTCGCGATTACTCCGGGTCGACGAAGACCGGTGGCTCTCCCGACATGCCCGCCATGACGGCGGCAATCTGGTTGGGCCTGCCGATCAGCCCGGTTTGTAACTCGGATTCGAGCGACAGGGCGGCCGAGGCGTCGTTGCTGACCCAGGTCTCGTTGTAGAGGCGTTTCGCCGCGCGCACCGCGTCGGGGGACTTCTGGGCGATCTCCTCCGCGAGCGCCAGCGCCGCCGCGAGCGGATCGTCAGCAGTGCGCGTGACGAGTCCGAGCGCGACAGCATCGCTCCCGGAGACGATACGGCCGGTGAACGTCAGCTCCTTCGCGACGTCGATGGGCACCAGCCGCGGAAGCGTCTGTGTGATGCCCATGTCGGGCACAAGGCCCCACTTGACCTCCATGACGGACAGTTTTGCGTCCGGCGCGGCGATCCGGATGTCGGCGCCGAGCGCGATCTGCAGACCGCCGCCGAAGCAATTGCCGTGAATCGCGGCGATGACCGGCGCCGGCACCGTCGACCAGTCATAGGTCACACGCTGCGCGAAGTTGGCCTCGCGGTCGTCGTCTCGCCCCAGCAGCACACTCGTCCCGCCGCGGCGGTCCATGAAACTTGCGACATCGAGTCCGGAGCAGAAACTCTTGCCCTCGCCGTGCAGCACGACCGCGCGAACCGAAGCGGCGCCGGCGACTTCTTCAGCGGCATGTACCAGGCCTTCGAACATGGCGTGGTCAAGCGCATTGTGTTTGTCTGCGCGAACCATCGTCACAGTGGCCACGCCACTCGCACCGATCTGCACTCGAACTCTGTCATCGCTCACGGGTGGCAATTTACCGCGGCGCGGTACTGACCATCCGGCGCACTGCGGGGTTGGAAGTGTGGGGCGGGCGGGACTTGAACCCGCGACCTAGGGATTATGAGTCCCCAGCTCTGACCAACTGAGCTACCGCCCCCGCGCAGCAAGGCGAGCAAGCGCGGGACAACTCTAGCGTTGGCGTACCCCTGGTGTGTCTAGGGGCGTCAGCGTTCTCCGCGGGAGCAGTTCGGCTCTGCCGGCTTTGACGGCCACGTGCAGACGTCGACGAAGGTGGTGCTGTCGAACCCTCCGCCGTCGAACACGCCGAAGGCATCGCCGTGGGTACCGGTGTAGGTGGCGCCGCCACCGCCTTCACCGCCCGAGGTGACGATCGTCGTGACCGCCCAACCGTCGTCCTCCAGCGCGGACTTGTAGGCGTTCATCACCTCGACCGGCGCGCCGTCGACCCGAAAGTGCATGTGGATTCCGTTGTCGGCGATGTCCTCTGGCCCCTTGGTCTCCTGGGAGGCCGCCGGTGTGGGTATCAACGAGGGTAGTTGCGAGCGGTCGACCGGGCTGGTCGTCGTTGCGGCCGAAGACGTCGGCGACGCCGCTGGCTGACTGCTCGTCGCGGTGGTGCCCTCGGTGGCCTTGTCCGCGGTGTCGGAGCTGGAGCATCCGGATACCACCAGCCCAGCGGCCATCGCCGTCACGCCTAAAGCGTAGGTACTGCGTCTCATGCTGGCCCTTTCGTCTCGCGCACAGTAGCAACGCGCCGCACCGAGAAGACCGTTTTTGGCAAATGTGTCAATATTTGCTGAACTAGCTGAACACGGTCTGCCCGTCGGCGTCGATCAGATACTGCTCGGTGCCCTCGGCCACCCGCGGCGCGTCGGCGCCCAGCGACACCGCGATCTTGTTGGCGGCGTTGCGCATGACGTCCAGCGTCAGTTCGAATGCCTCCTCGTCGGAGAAGTGTTTGCGCACACCGCCGGCCACTTCGTCCGAGATCTGCGACGGCGACCAGATCAGCGCATCGACGTACCGTAACGCCGCCTTGTGCGCCTTCGTCAGCTCGTCGGCCGATTCGTACCGTTCGATCTGGCTGTACAACTCGTCAGACCCGCCCGCGTCCAACGCCGTGCTCTCCCGCAGCGACTTGCACAACCGGCAATTGTGTTGCGTGGCCCCGCGCAACCGCACAACCTCCGTCGTCACCGGGTCAAGACCCCGCAGCCGCGCCACCGCGGGCACGAACCCGTTGAGTAGCGCATCGACCGGATCAGTGTCGTGATCCCACTCCACCACGTCGCGCGCACCGCGCCCTCCCAGCCCCAGCGCGTCACATCCCGCCCACACCCGCGGCACGAAGTCGGCGATGAAGATCGTCACCACCGTGCGAAACGCGTTGTCGCCCAAGGTCGCCAGCAGTTGTGTCCGCTGGTTCTCCCCGATCCCCGACACATCGACGGAAAACTGCTCGGCGAATGCCGCCACCACCGAGTCACGTTCGGCCGGACCCTCGACCGGGTCGACCTCCACCGGAAGCGGCGGCAACACCAGCGCCCTGGCGCACGTCAACCGGATCAGCGTGTCCAGACCGCGGTCCCCCGACGACAACGCCACCAACCCAGCCAGCCTCTCGGCCAGTTCATGTGAGCCCATGTGGGCATTATTGCGCCTGGCTCACCGATGACATGTGAAAGTCCGGTATTCGCAGCGACGGCATCGCCGCCCGGGTCGCCCAGTCACCCCACTCCCGCGGCAGCGTGACCTCGCTGACCCCGGCTTCTGTTGCTCTGCGCAAGACATCCAAGGGGCTCTCGTTGAACCGAAAATTGTTGACGGCCGCGCTCACGTCGCCGTCCTCGACGAGGTAAACGCCGTCGCGGGTCAGCCCGGTCAACAGCAGCACCGCCGGGTCGACCTCGCGGATGTACCACAGCGTGGTCAACAACAATCCGCGCTCGGTGCCGGCGATCATGTCGGCCAGGCTCCCCGCACCGCCCGTCATCACCAGGTTGTCGGCCGGCACCGCCACCGGCGCACCGAATTCCGCAGCCGCCGCGCGCGGGTACGCCAACGTCTCGATGGCACCGTCGCGGATCCAGTCCACCCGGCCGATGTCCATCCCGTTGTCGAACACCGACACCCGTTCCGATGACGTCGTCGTCGCCACGAACGGTGTGCACTCCAACCCCGCCGCGTACGGATCCGAGTACAACGTCAACGGCAGATCGGTGAGCTTCTCGCCCACCCGCGTTCCGCCGCCGGGCGCCGACAGCGCGGTGCGGCCCTCCTGCGCGCCGCGCCCGTCCATCGTCCAGGTCAGATAGATCATCAGGTCCGCCACCGTCGACGGCGGCAGAATCGTCTCGTATCGCCCCGCAGGCAACTCCACCGACCGCCGCGCCCAGCCCAACCGCGTCGACAGCTGCTCGAACATCGAATCGGTTGGCACATCGGCGAAGTCAGGTGTGCTCACGCCCACCCACGCGCTGGCGCCGTCCCGTTTGGCATTGATCTCCACCGAGCCCGTCGGCTGCGTGTAGCGTCTGCGCAGCCCGTTGGACGTGGCGACGAACGTTGTCTCCATGACGTGCCTGGCGTACCCGTACAGCTGATCGGGGCCGCGAAAGCCGCGCGCGGCAAGGCTGCCCGCCAACGGCAGGAACGCCTGCGCTCCGGTGCCGGGCACCGGGTCGTCCCAGTCCCGCGGCGCGGGCCCGGCCGGCAACGGTTCAGCGCTGTCGCGTGCTGCGGGTGCCGACGCCGCCGCCTCCTGTGAGGCGGCCACCAGCCCCGTGATGACACCCGGATCCACCTCGCTTGACCGCACGGACCCGACCCGGGCCTCGTTGCCTTGCCGCAGAATCGATATCACCGTGGTGTGCCGGCTCGTCGACTCGCCGTTGGTGGTCATCGAGTTGCCCGCCCACCGCAGCGACGCGTCCGCCCGGTCGGTGACCAACACGATCGTCTCGTCGGCCCTGCCCAACCGGGCGGCCTCGGCCAGCGCGCTGTCGATGACCTGCTGCGCCCCGATCACCGCTACCGCCCTGCCTCGGTGCGCGTGTTGAGCACGTTCACGCCGCGAAACAGCGCCGACGGGCTGCCGTGACTGACCGGGGCCACCTGTCCCGGCTGGGCCTTGCCGCAGTTGAACGCCCCGCCGAGGCGCCACGTCGACGGCCCGCCGACCGCCTCCAACGCGCCCCAGAAGTCCGTGGTGGTCGACTGATACGCGACGTCGCGCAGCTGGCCGTCGAGCCGGCCGCCGCGGATCCGGAAGAACCGCTGCCCGGTGAACTGGAAGTTGTAGCGCTGCATGTCGATCGACCAACTCTTGTCGCCCACGATATAGATGCCGTCGTCCACCCGCGCGATCAGCTCCTCGGTGCTCACATCCTCGGTCGCCGGCTGCAGCGACACGTTGGCCATCCGCTGGATCGGCACGTGGTGCGGCGAATCGGCGTACGAGCAGCCGTTGGACCGCGCCACACCCAGCCGCGGTGCGAACACCCGGTCCAGCTGATAGCCCACGAAAACACCGTCGCGCACCAGATCCCAGCGCTGCGCACGTACACCCTCGTCGTCGAAACCGACGGTGGCCAAGCCGTATTCGACGGTGCGGTCGGCGGTCACGTTCATCACCGGCGAGCCGTAGCGCATGGTGCCCAGCTTGTCCGGCGTGGCGAACGACGTGCCCGCGTACGCTGCCTCATAGCCGATCGCCCGGTCGTATTCGGTTGCGTGCCCGATTGATTCGTGGATCGTCAACCACAGGTTGGACGGGTCGATCACCAGATCCGTCGGTCCCGCAGTGACGCTGGGTGCCTTGACCTTCTCGGCGAGCAGCGTCGGGATCTCGACCAGCTCGTCAGACCAGTTCCACACGTCGTCACCGGCGAGGACCTCCCAGCCCCGCGCGGACGGCGGGCACAGCGAGCGCATGGTCTCGAACGTGCCCGCGGCCGCATCGACCGTCACCGCCTCCAACATCGGCAGCACCCGGACCCGCTGCTGGGTGATCGTCGAGCCGAAGGTGTCGGCGTAGAAGGTCTGCTCCTTGACGGCGTTCACCCCGGCCGACACGTGGTCGACACCGTCGGCGGCCAGCAGCCGCCCGGAGTGCTCCCCCAGCACGCCCAGCTTGTCCGTCGAAGCGACAGCGAACGGGTCGACCCGGTAGTCCGACACCCACTCGGCGTCGGAATACACCGGTTCGGGGGCCAGCTCGATGCGCTCGGCGTTGAGCGGGGCCAGCGTCGTCGCCACCTGCACCGCCCGGCGCGCCGTATCGGCTGCGACGTCGGTGCGCAGTTCGGCGTGCGAGGCGAACCCCCAGGTGCCGTCGACGATCACCCGCACCGCCAGGCCGATCTCGCGGTTGACGACGGCGGTTTCCAGCTCGCCGTCGCGTAGCTGTACGAGTTCGGTGGTGATCGCGTGGATGCGCAGATCAGCGTGGCTGGCTCCGGCGGCCACGGCCGCGGACACCGCCGCATCGGCCAGGGCATGTCGCGGAAGCTCGAGGAAGTCGGCGTCGACGCGTCGGCTCGCTGTCACGCCTCTACCGTAGTGGCGGACCCTGCGGCCCGCTTTAATGGCTCGGTGACCACCCCTCGTGTCCGGACGAGCGCGCTGGGTTATCTGCTGCTGGCGCCCAGCCTGTTCGGGGTGGTCACGTTCCTGCTGCTGCCGATGCTGGTCGTGCTGTGGCTGTCGCTGCAGCGCTGGGACCTGTTGGGGCCGATCGAGTTTGTCGGACTGCGTAATTGGCAGTCCGTGCTGACCGACACGTCGTTCGCCACCTCGCTGCTGGTGACGCTGTTGTTCATTGCGGTCGTGGTGCCGACGCAGACGGTGCTGGGGCTGGCGGCCGCGGCCCTGCTGGCCCGCGGGCTGCCCGGCAGCGGGTTCTTCCGCACGCTGTACGTGCTGCCGTGGATCTGCTCGCCGCTGGCGATCGCGGTGCTGTGGCGCTGGCTGCTCGCGCCCACCGACGGCGCGGTCGCCACGCTGCTCGATCAACGTGTCGAGTGGCTCACCGACCCGACGCTGGCGCTGCCGGTCGTGTGCGCGGTGGTGGTGTGGACCAACGTCGGGTACGTGGCGCTGTTCTTTCTTGCCGGCATCCTCAACATCCCCGAGCAGATCCACAACGCCGCCCGGATCGACGGCGCCACCGCGTGGCAGCGGTTTCGTCGGATCACGCTGCCCCTGCTGCGTCCGACGCTGTTCTTCGTGCTGGTGACCGGAATCGTCAGCGCCGCCCAGGTATTCGACACCGTGTATGCGCTGAGGTTCTCGAGTGGATGGGTAGCCGCAGCGGCAACGCGTACCTGGGTGCGGACGGCGCGGCGATCCCTGCGGTACTGGCCGCGCAGCCCGGCTACCACGCGTACTGGCGCTCGCGCGGCGTGGATGTACGCCCGTTCTTCGAAGTGCTCGACGGCCCGCGCATCGCCGCCCCTGGCGGGGCGGGCTTCCCCGCGGGTTTCGACGCGCTCAAACCCTACTTCGACGAGATGTTCCTCGGTCGCCTCGAGGTGCCGACGGCACTGAAGCGGGCGCAGCGCGCGGCCAACGACGCCGCACAGCGCTAGCCGCTGGTGCCCGCCACCGTCAACTCCAGGGCCAGCGCGGCGCCGCACACCACGGCGACGATCGAGAACGCCACCCAGTCAATGCGTTTGGGCCGCGACGGCATCGCCGAGATCTGGCCGGCACCGCCGCGCGCGGTGATCGCGTCGCCCATCTCGTCGGCCCGCCGCAGCGCGACGATGATCGCGGCCGCCAGCAGGTCGATGGCCTCCAGCCACCAGCGGCGGTGGCGCCCGCGTCTGCTCGGTGGCCGCACCTTGGGTCGCAGCCGGCGTGCGGCGTAGAGCACCCGGAACTCGTCGATCAGCATCGGGAACGCGCGCAGCGCCAACGTCAACGCGACGGCCCATTCGTCGACGGGTATGCGCAACAGACGCAGCGGCCGGCCCAAAGTGGCCACGGCCGGGGCGATCTCGGCGACGTTGGTGGTCCACGACACCATCACGCCCAGCCCGAGCAACACGATCGAGAGCGCGGTGATGCGCAGGAAGTTCAGCAGC
The DNA here is from genome assembly GCF_019645835.1 of Mycolicibacterium holsaticum DSM 44478 = JCM 12374. NCBI lineage: Bacteria > Bacillati > Actinomycetota > Actinomycetes > Mycobacteriales > Mycobacteriaceae > Mycobacterium > Mycolicibacterium holsaticum. The sequence goes on along the minus strand of NZ_CP080998.1, from coordinate 2,169,454 downwards.
CCGCCGAGCCCGACGTCGACCGAGCCCACGGCGATGATCGGGTCGCCACCGGCGAAGGTGGCGGTGACACCGCCGAGGAGCAGCAGAACCCACAGCCAGCCCGGAATCGTGGGCAGCACGCCGCGCGGGATGCGCGTCAGCCAGGCGGCCGTCAGCACCAGCGCGGCCACCGCGCCGATCGGCACCCAGCCCGGATAAAACGTGAGCAGCACGCCGATGCCTGCCACGATGGCCAGCTTGGAGCCGGCCCACAGCCGGTGTATGACGCTGTCGCCGGGCACGGGCCGCAGCAGCACCAGCGGCTTGGGCTGACGTCGGGTGGCCGGCGCCGTCATGACATACCTCCGGCCGCCGAGGGCGCCGCGACCAGGGCGCCGCTTTCCAGGTGCAGCGTGCGCGGGCACAGCTCTTCGAGCCCGACGAAGTCGTGCGAGATCACGACGACGGTCAGGCCGGCGGTGCGCCGCAGGTCTTCCAGCAGGCGCAGCAGGCCGCGTTGGCTGGCGGCGTCCAGACCGGCCAGCGGTTCGTCGAGGATGAGCGCGCGCGGTGACCGTTCCAGCAGCCCGGCCAGCACCACCCGGCGCATCTGCCCGCCGCTGAGTTGGTCGATGCGCCGCTTGGCCAGCCCCGGGTCCAGCCCGACCGTGCTCAACGCCCTGGCCACCCGGCGGTGGTCGTCGACGGAAAAGCCGGCTGCCGAGGCGATTTCGTAGCCGACGTGGCTGCGCATCAACTGCAGCCGCGCGGCCTGGAATGACAGCGCCACCGCACCCACCTGCTCGGCGGCCGGTGCGCCGTCGAGCAGGCAGGTGCCGACAGTCGGAACGGTCAGGCCCGCCATGATCCAGGCCAACGTCGACTTGCCCGACCCGTTGAGCCCGTGGATCAGCACGCCGTCGCCCTCGTGCACGGTGAAGTTGATGTCGCGCAATGCGGTGGCCGCCCAAGGGGTTCCGCTGCCGTATTCGTGCCCGACGCCGGTGAGTTCGAGTACCGGGTTTTCGGAGTGGTGGCCTGCTACGACGGTCGCCGCGGGCGCCGCCGTGGTCTCCACCATCTCGGTGTTGTCGGCCGCGCCGCCGGTTCCGTTGAGGTTGATGGTCCGGTCGGCGTTGTCGGCCTCGTCGTTGTAGTGGGTGATGTGCACCAGCGACATGTCGTGACGTTTGGTGAGGCCCGACAGCAGCGACACCAGCGATTCGCGGCCCTGCTGGTCGACCATGCTGGTGACCTCGTCGGCGACGAGCAGCGAGGGTTCTCGGGCCAGCGCCGCCGCCACCGCCAGGCGCTGCAACTCGCCGCCGGACAGCCCGCCGGTGTCGCGCTCGGCCAGCCCGTCCAGGCCCACCTCGACGAGCAGTTCATGCACGTCGATGGTCTTGCCGGGCGGCAAGCCCCAGACGACGTCGTCGGCGACGCGGGTGCCCAGCACCTGGCTCTCGGGATGCTGCATGACCACCGCGGTGCCGCCGATGCGCCCGAGGCCGACGGCGCCGGGCCGTTCGACGGTGCCCGACGTGGGTTCGCGTCCGGCCAGCACCAGCATCAGCGTGGTCTTGCCCGAGCCGTTGGCGCCGGTGACGGCGAGGTATTCGCCGGGTTCCACGGTCAGCGAGACCGGACCGAGGGCGTCGTCGTCGCTGCCGGGATAGCGGAACCGCACGTCGTGCAGCCGGGCGGGCACCGGCGCCACGGTGCCGGTGTCGACGGAGGACTCGAGCTTGTGCACGTCGGGGATGCCGAGCAGCCGCGCCATCACCCGCGAGAGCGCCCACCAGCCCAGCAGGCTGATCATCGTGATGGACAGCACCCCGCTGCCGAAGAACAGCAGCGGCCAGTAGTCCAGCGCCGTCGCGAAATTCCGCTTGAGTTCGTCGGCCACACCTTGCATGTTCGGGATGCGGGCGATGATCGCGGCCGCGCCGTCGACGTTCGCGGTGACCGTGTCGAAGATCAGGTGACGTAGCCGCGACAGGATGGCCAGCGCCACCACCGAGGCCGCCCCGAACACCGCACCCGCGATGATCGCGACGAACACCACCGTCGGGGTGCCGCGGCCGCGGCGCTTGACGATCCCGGTGAGCCCGCCGATGTAGGCACAGTTGAACACCGTCATGAACCCGCCGACACCGGCGATCAGGAACGCGATGATGCCGCCGGCCACGGTGGCCGTGATGAGCACACGCAGCCGGTAACGGTAGGCCAGCAGACCCATCGGGACGGTGCCCAGCAGCGCCAGCCCGGCCGCGAACGGGACGACGACGGCGATGATCGCGGTCGCCGCGGACAGCGCCGCCATCACGGCGGCCTGTGCGAGTTCGCCCGGACGCAAGGAACCGGTCCGTCGAGACGGTGTCGATTCCCCGGTCAAGGCCATTGCACGATTCTGCCAGTCGAAAGCCGATAAGCTCCATCAGCGCAGTTGTGACTGGCGACACGGCCGCGATCTTGATAAATATAGTAAAGCTATGTAATCATGGCCACATGTCGCCGTCACTCGGAGCCGACCTGCTCGCCGTCGTTGCCCGGATCAACCGACTGGCCACCCAGCGGGCCCGCATGCCGCTCGGTTACGCCCAGGCGCGGCTGCTGTCGACCATCGAAGACCGCGGCGAGGCCCGCATCTCGGACCTGGCCGCACTCGACCACTGCTCGCAGCCGACGATGACCACCCAGGTGCGTCGGCTCGAGGACGCCGGGTTGGTGTCGCGCACCGTCGACCCCGAGGATGCGCGGGCCGTGCTGATCCGCATCACCCCCAAGGGGGTGGAAACGTTGCGTCAGGTCCGGTTGGATCGCGGCGCGGCCATCGACCCGTATCTGGAACGCCTCGACGACGACGATCGGCGCGTGCTCGGCGAGGCCGTCGTGGTGCTGCGTCGCCTCCTCGAGGACGCCGCGTCCCCGGGCGCCGTCGCCAGGTAGCCTCCCGGTGAGGTCGCCCTACCCGGCGGCGCGCGGAAACCTCAACATGCGTCGCGCGTTCTGCTCCACGATCAACGAGCACTCGTCATCGGGGACGTCGGCGAGCACCTCAGCCGCGCGTTTGCGCGAGTTCGGCCAGTTGGAATCCGAATGGGGGAAGTCGATCTCGAGTGTGATGCGGTCGACCCCGATGGTGTACCGGTTCGCCAGGCCGTGTTCATCGTCGATGAAACAGCCGTAGAAGTGACGGCGGAAGAGATCCGATGGGCGTGTGTCGAAGTCGATCGGCTGGTAGTAGCGGTGCCGCTCCCACACATAGTCCGCGCGCTCCAGGATGTAGGGCACCCACCCGATGCCGCCCTCGGACAGCGAGAACTGCAGGTCGGGGAACTTCTGCAGCTTGCCGGAGAACAGCAGATCGACGGTCGTCCACATCAAGTTCGTCGAGAACAGCGTGATCGCCACCGCGAACGGCGCATCCGGCATCGCCGGCGCCGGTGAAGTGGCCAGGGCCGAATACGAGAAGCCCGGCACGAACGAGCCGGATCCGAAATGCAGCGACACCGGCATCTTGGCTTCAGAACAGACCTGCCACAACCCGTTCCAGTGATCAGAGTGAAAAGACGGCAGGCCCATCGGCACGGGGCTGTCGGGGAACGACACGGTGCGCGCCCCCTTGGCGGCCACGCGTTCTGCTTCGGCGACGGTCGCGTCGATGTCCCACACCGGCAGAATCGCCAGCGGAATGTAGCGGTCCGGCGCGGTGGCGCACCACTCGTCGATGTAGAAGTCGTTCCACGCCTTGACGCAAAGCAGGGCGAGTTCCTTGTCCTGACCGCGAAAGAACGTGCTACCACCGAATCCGGGAAACGACGGGAAGCACAGCGCGGCCTGCACGCCGTCGAGGTCCATGTCGGCGATGCGTGCCGCCGGGTCATAGCAGCCGGGAATCATGTCCTCGTAGCGGACGGGGTCCATCCCCCATTCCTCGGGAGGCTTGCCCGCGACCGCGTTGAGGCCGATGGTCGGCAGGATCTGCCCGTCATAGCTCCACAGATGCCTGCCTTCGATTTCCACGATGCGCGGGCCGTTCTCGTGGAACTTCGCAGGCAGTCTGTCCTGCCACACCCGGGGATGTTCGATCAGATGGTCGTCGACGGAGACGATCTGATGGTCCTTTTGCAACGGCATGGTGGGCCTCCTGCGAATCAATCGGTAACTTGGGCTACATGAACAACGCGGGTTCAGACGAGGGTTCGAATGTCATCCGCAAGCGGGTGGATGAGGACGACCACGATCTGCTGACTTTCGGTGAAGTCGGTGAGCGGCTACGCATCGAAATCGCCTCGGCCCGTGCCGCTGTCGCCGAAGCCGAGTCCGGCGGTGACGCCGAGGCGCTCCAGCGAGCCCGTACACGGTTGGCCGCGCTGGAATCCGCGGTCAAGCGCAACAGCGCCAGCGGCATCAACGACGCCAACTTCGAGAAGTTCTTCGGCTATCCGGGGACCGCCAAACGCAACCTGCCCGGCTGACGCTTGCGGTGTCGCTGCGCGCGCGGCGGCTGTGAGCGGTCTCATGGCCGCGGGGGGCAGGGCGGGTTCGGGCCGACCCCGCACATTCCGTGATGGATGTAGCTGGGTACTTCCACGGCGGGCGGCTGCACGTCTGCGTGCTGGTTGACCAGGTTGAAGCCCAGGTTGAACACCAGCATGATCAGGTTGAACACCGCCGTCAGCGCCAGAATGCGCACGGGGGTGACGGTGCGCTTGTTCTTCAGCTGCTCGATGCCGATATCGGAGAGCATGTGGCCGTTGCGGTCACGCAGGCAGTAGATGGCGATGGACGACATGCTGACCAGGCCACCGAACACGATGCCCTCGTACAGTGGGAACTGATACATGGTGCCGCGGAAGATCGACCAGGTGTCGTCGACGCGCAGGTAAGTCCACAGCCCGATGCGGTGGAAATACTGTTCGAGCACGATGTCGAGAACGATGAACAGCACCAGCATCGCCAGCAGCACGCCCGCGGTATTGATGCGCGGCAGCCTTTTTCGCATGCGGGCGATCACCTGATCGATGCCCATGATGGCCAGCGGCGTCAGCAGGATGTAGCTGGCGAGGAAGTAGATGATCGGTTGCGGGTTCTCGGCGCCCTTGTGCACCCAGCCCGGGATGAACTCACCCCAGGTGCCCATGTTGAAGAAGCCGGCGTTGTACCCGAATACCGGGCGCACGGCATTCACCCCGGGGTCTTGCCAGGCCGCGAGCAGCCAGGCCACCACGAAGATGCCGACGGGCGGAAGTTGCTTGTCCCGCCGGGTCTTGCGGATCATCCAGATGAGGAAGAAGACGCCGCCGATCATGCAGCCGATCTCCCAGAACCGGATCCAGGCGATGTTGGAGCCGGGAATGGGGTCGGGTCCGATCGGCGCGGGCGCGAACTTGTCGGAGAAGATCCAACGCCCGTAGACGTAGAGCTGAAACGCCACGAAGACGGCGCCCAACCGGGCCAGCCAGATGATCGGCGGTGAGTCCCGGTAAGTCTTGGGCTCCTGCGCGAGAAACTCCGGGGTCTCGGTATGTCGATGCGTGGTCACCTGACGGCTCCTGTCCGCGTGAAGGCCTCGATGATTTTCTTGCCATACTGTTGGCGCCGCCGGGTACTGACGAGAAAGCCTGGCGGGGAATGGAATCCAAGGTCGGGAAGGGCGCTGCGGGCGGCAAGCATCGCCCGCGTTTGCTCGGTGTCGCCGCACGCCGCCATCGCCCACAGCATCTCGTCGGTGACGTGCGTGCCGATCGCGCGCGGGTCTCCCCGGGCGAAGTCCGCCCGGATCGCGGCCACCTCGTCCTGCCAGCCGTGCAGGGCGACCAGCGAGTCGTAGGTCTTGACGGTCAGATAGAACGCGATCTGGCGTTTGGCGTCATCGATCGCGCGCTGTGGATCTTCGTCGTCGATCGCGGTGATCACCCAACCCCAACGCAAGAGCCGCGCCGGGTCGCGCCCGGTGCGCTGCGCGCCCGAGGCCACGTTCGGCTCGACGATCTCGGTCCACCACCGGTCGGTGAACAGCCCGTGTCCGAGCACCCCGTCAGCCACGCTGCCGACGGCGCGCAGCATGTGAACGTTGAACGCACCCAACAGGATCGGCACTTCTATGCGGCCAAGCACCGGAGCCTGGATCCGGGCGTCGATGTGGTAGTAGTCACCGTCGAAGGTGATCCGCTGGCCGTTCTCGGCGTGCAGGAACGCCCGGATGCAGCCAACCAACTCTGTCATCCGGGGCGCCGGATGTGAGGAGTCCACCCCGAACCAGTCGCGGTTCATCCGGCCTGTCCCTGCGCCCAGCCCGAGGAACACCCGGCCGGGCGCGATGTGATTGAGGTGCCGCGCCGACGCGGCGTGCACGAACGGGGACCGCGCGAACGCGTACGCGATCCCCGGCCCGATCCGAGCGGTGCTGGTGTGGTGCGCCATCTCCGATGCCGTGACGTACGCGCCGATATCGGCGAACTCACCGGCGCAGAACGCCGCTGCGCCAGCGGCTTCGGCGTGTTTCGCGAGTTCGCTGCCCGGCCACGGCATCGCCCACTGCTTCGCCATCGGTGTCGGCCCGCGTCAGAACTTCAAGGTGGCGCCGGCGTCGACCTTGAGCTGCACTCCGGTCACGTACCGGGATTCGTCGGAGGCCAGGTAGCAGATTCCGTGCGAGATGTCCTCGGGTTCGACGTAGGGAATCGGCATGCCCTGCATCATCGGGAAGGTCAGCAGCGCATCATCGAGTGCCGGATGCTCGAGGTCGGGCCGGAACATCTTGTACATCGACTCGTTGTGCAGCATCGGGGTGTTGACGTTGGTCGGGTGCACCACGTTGACCCGGATCGACTTGGGCGCCAGCTGGGCCGCCAGCGCCATCGTGTACTTGTCGATGAACTGCTTGGCCAGGTTGTAGCCCGCGCCGCCGGAGCCGTTGGGTCCCGCATTCGCCGCCGCTCCGGCCTTTTCGGCCAACAGTCCGGCCACCGACCCCACGGTGATGATCGACGCCCCGGCCGACAGGTACGGCAGCGCGACGTGAACGGTGTTCACCACGCCGACGAAGTCGACGTCGAAGGCGTTGGCGAAGGCGTCCATCGGTTGGTCCGCGCCCAGCGGGCAGATGCCTGCGTTGGCGACCACCACGTCGAGCTTGCCGAGTTCGGCCACCGCCGATTTCAGCGCGTCGGCCAGCGCAGCCCGGTCGCGCACGTCGACGACGGCCGTCACCACCCGGCGTCCGGTCTTCTCGACCTCCCGGCCGGCCTCCTCGAGGTCGTGCTCGGTGGACAGCGGATACGCGTTGTGTTCGACGTCACCGCAGATGTCGAACAGGATGACGTCGGCGCCCTCCTCGGCCAGTCGCACCGCATGCGACCGGCCCTGCCCACGCGCCCCGCCGGTGATGAGAACCACCTTGCCCTGCACTCTGCCCACGTTCGTTCCTTCCGTCAGGTGTCACTGGCCGGCTGTATTGAGTTGTTCTCTGAGACGGTGCTTTTGCACCTTGCCGCTGATGGTGCGCGGCAGTTCAGGTACCACCACGACGCGCTCAGGCGTCTTCTGTATGGCCAGTCCGCACGCCGCGAAGTGCGCTGCGGCATCGGCGATGTCGAAGGAGCTGCCGTCGTTGAGTACGACGAACACGCAGACCCGTTCGCCGTACTTCTCGTCGGGGGCTCCGATCGCGGCGGCTTCGGCCACCGCGGGGTGGCTGCCGACGGCGTCTTCGACTTCCTTCGACGAGATGTTCTCGCCGCCGCGCACGATGATGTCCTTCTTGCGGTCGGTGATGGTGAGGAAGCCGTCGGCATCCAGCCGGCCGACATCGCCGGTGCGAAACCACCCGTCGACGAAGCTGGCCTCGGTGAAGCGGGGATCGGTGTAGCCCCGGAACAATTCGGGTCCCTGCGTGAGGATCTCGCCGTCGGTGCCGGTCGGCACGTCGTTTCCGTGCTCGTCGATCAGGCGGACCCTGGTGCCCGGGGCGATGCGCCCGTCGGTGTCGGCCCGTTTGTCCAACGGGTCCTCCGGGCGGCCCACGCTGATGGTGGGGTGCTCACTTGATCCGTAGCAGCGGTAGGCGCCGATGCCGAACCGGTCGGCGCGCCGGATCAGCGTGCCCGCGACACCGGCGGCGCCCGTCGTGTACTCGCGCAGGCTCGACACGTCCAGGCCGTCGCGCTCGGCGATGTCCAGGATGCCGCCGAGGTGGATCGGTGCGCCGGCCGAGACCCTCACCTCGTGCTTGGCGATGAGCCGGGCGGCGGCTTCGGGATTCCAGGCGTCCATCGCGATGGTGCCGCCGGACCTGCACATCAGGCGCAGGATGCCCAGCGTCCCGGCGATGTGCCCGGACGGGAACACCGCCAGCGTGGTCTCCCCCGACGCGGTGCGGCGCAGTTCGTCCATCGCCCGCAGTTCACCGAGCAGCGAGCCGTGGCTGTGCTGGACGCCCTTGGGTTCGGCCGTCGTGCCCGATGTGTACACCAGGACCGCGCGACTGTCGGGATCGGGGCGAACCGGTGTGAAACCCGTTGGCGCAGCCGAACTCAGCTCTTCGAGCGGGATGGTTCCGGCGTGCGCGCCGCCCGCCACGATGCGGTACTGCAGGTCCGGGAGATCGGCCAGCGCCGCCACGGTCGCGCGGGTGTTGCGGTTGCGTAGCTCACGGGCAACGATGATGGCGCGCGCCCCCGATTGCCTGGCGATGAAGGCGACCTCGGCCGGCCCGTAGATCGGCACGATGGGCAGCACCGCCGCGCCGCACAGCCAGGCCGCGGCATGCGCGGAGAAGCATTCCCGCCAGTTCGGCAGCTGAACGGCGACGATGTCGCCAGGTCCGATACCCAGCCCCGCCAGCCCGGCGGCCAACCGCGTGCCCTCGTCGAAGAGTTCGGCGACGGAGAACTCGTCGGGATGGACGTCACTGTGCACGATGACCGTGGTGTCTGGATGCTCGCCGATGAACCCGGCGATCTCGTCGGGAATGTTGTCGGCGGCCGCGACCACGGGGCGCTCGGACTCGGTCAGCACGACAGCAGCACACATCCGGCGATCGGGCCGCCTTCGCCGTCGGCGCCGAAACCCAAGGCTTCCAACCAGGCCAGCGTGAGATAGCGGAACCCGTAGTACAACTCGACCAGGTCGACGTCCGGCGCGATCGAACCGTGCACCGGCATGTCACAATCGAGCAGCCTCAGCGGCGAGGAGATGGGCCGTGCGCTCAGGTACTGCTCCATGGAGCGGTACCACGCGTGGGTGCCGGTGTTCGCGCCGGTCATTTGATCAGCGGGTCGCGCGGCAGCCCGAGGATGCGCTCGGCGATCTGATTGCGGGTGATTTCCGACGTGCCGCCCGCGATGGTCATACCGCGCGAGGCCAGCACCATGAAGCCCGGCACCTTGCCGAGGCCGCTGACCAGCGCCACGTCGGGTCCGGTCAACTCCGCCGCGAGACCCGCCCGCGCCACCACGTGTTCGGCGATCAACAACTTGGTGACGTTTCCCTCGGGCCCGGGTTCGGCGCCGACCACGCTGCGTGCCACCCGGCGCAGGTTGAGCAGCCGCAGAGCGTGATCGTCGGCGAGGAACCGGCCCGCCCGCTCGGGCGCCGCGGCCACCCGGTCGCCGTATTGCTGTGTCAGGTCCACGACCGTCGCGGCCGCACCCTTGATGCCCGGCAGCCCGCCGCCGATGCTCACCCGCTCGTTGCCGAGCGTCGCGCGCGCCACCCGCCACCCGTCGTTGGGCGCACCGACCACGTCGCGGTCGGGTACGAACACGTCGTTGAAGAAGACCTCGTTGAACTCCGAGCCCCCGGTGATCTGGCGCAGCGGCCGGACTTCGACGCCGGGAGCGGTCATATCGACGATGACAGTGGTGATGCCTGCGTGCTTGGCCGCGCCCGGATCGGTGCGCACGGTCGCCAGGCCGTACCGGCAATACTGCGCCCCGCTGGTCCAGACCTTCTGGCCGTTGATGATCCAGCCGCCGTCGGTGCGCGTGGCCTTCGTGCTCACCGCCGCCGCGTCCGAACCGGCGCCCGGTTCGGAGAACAACTGACACCACACGTGCTCGCCGGTCAGCGCCGGATGCACCAGGCGCTCGATCTGATCCGCGGTGCCGTGCTGGATCATCGTCAGCACCACCCAGCCGGTGATACCGAAGTCCGGGCGTTTGATGCCGGCCTCGGCCATTTCCTGCTCGATGACCAGTTGCTCCACCGCTCCGGCCGCCCGACCCCACGGCGTCGGCCAGTGCGGCATGACATAGCCGGTCTCGATCATCTTCTCGCGCAACTGTTTCGGATCCAGACCCGACCAGGTGGCAAACTCCGCACGCACTTCCTGACGCAACTGTTCTGCCTCCGCAGGCAGATCGATCGAGTTCTCCCGCACGACGCCCTTGGCGGTCAGCTGGTAGACGTCGAGCGGAGCGTCGCGCCCGCCGAGCAAACCGCGCAGCGTGACGGCACGCCGAAGGTGCAGGTGCGCGTCGTGCTCCCAGGTGTACCCGATGCCGCCGTGCACCTGGATGTTCAATTCGGCGTTGTGCACGTAGGCCGGAAAGGCCAGCGTCGCCGCGCAGGCCGCCATCAGCGCGAACTCCTGCTCTCCCCCATCCGCGGCCCGTGCCGCGTCCCATACGGTGGCACTGGCAGATTCGACCGCCACCAGCATGTTGGCCAGATGATGCTTGACCGCCTGGAAGGTGCCTATGGTGCGGCCGAACTGCTCGCGCACCTTTGCGTACTCGACCGCCGAATCGAGACAATTATGTGCTCCCCCAACGGCTTCGGCGGCGAGTATGGTCCTGGCCATGGCGCGGGCGATCCCGGCCGCGCCCGGCAGCACCTCGGCGCCGCCGACCTCGACGTCGGTCAGCGTGACGCGCGCGGCGCGCCGGGTCGGATCCAGGTTGGTCTTCATCGTGACGGTGAGGCCGTCGGTCGCGGCCGGCAACACCAGAACGTCCTCACCGGCGGTCAGCATCAGCAGGTCGGCCAACCCGGCGCCGAGCACCACACCCGCATCCCCCGTGCACCGCGACCCCTCGGAGGACAGCGCGGTATTGAAACCCACGCCCGCGGCGTAACTCCCGTCGACCAGGCCCGGCAACCACCGCGCGCGTTGCTCCTCGGTGCCGGCCACCGAGACGACAGCCGAGGCGATCACTGTCGGGACGAACGGCCCCGGCGCAACCGCGCGGCCGAATTCCTCTGTCACCGCGACGAGTTCGGGTAGTCCACACCCCGAACCGCCGTACTGCTCGGGCACGTGGAGGCCGAGCCACCCCAACCCGGCGAGCTCTGCCCAGAAGTCCGGCCGCGGTTCCGCGTCGGCGTCCAACAGCGCCCTGGCGGCCGCACGCGCGCCACGCGCACCGAGGAAGGACTGCGCGACGTCGGCTAGCTCACGGTGGTCTTCGGTGATGGCGATTCCCATCGCTGCACTCCTGTTTCGCTCGAATCGTGAAGGTCCGGCCAGGTTCGGTGTCGCAACGCCCCGGAAGCTGTTCTGGTGAGGTAGTCGTCGCGTTTGATCCCGCGCCACAACTGGGTGACGTAGTCGCGCTCGCCGAGTTCACCACGGGCGACCCGGTCCGCCAGGGCTGCCCGACCAGCAGACACCGAGGCCGGGGTCTCACCGAGCAATTCGGTGAGTTCGGCGAGTTCGGCCGCGTCGACCTGTGCGCCGACCCGGTCCACCTCGGCGAGGTACTTGACCAGCCGGGCCGCCCCCTTGATGTAGCGGGTGGCCAACGCGTCGGTGGAGCGCCCGACCGCGTCGGACAGTGCCGCGGCGGTGGCGGCGTACACGGCGGCGTGCTCGGAGTCCCGGTCCTCGTCGGGCAACTCGACCTCGACGTCGGATATGCCGACCACCCGGGCCAGCGCCTCGATCAACAACCGGCGGTGCAGCATCCCGTAGATCAAGCTGTTCCCGGCATCGGGCGAATGGACGGGCACCGAGGACCGTGCGTCGATGCCGCTGGGGTTCATCGAGGCCAGCCGCGTCTCGGCGAACAGCCGGTAGTACCAGACCCGGTCCTCGTCGACCTGATGCCCGGAGTGCCGTCCGTATTCGGCGATACGGTCGGGGAAATGGGTGAAGGTGTCCTGCACGGTGCGCAGGGACAGCCAGGCGATGTCGTCCATCGGGTCACCGAAATGCGCCAACTCCCAATCCACGATGGCGGTGACCTTGCCGTCGGCGTACATGAAGTTGCCGGGCCCGGTGTCACCCTGGACCAGCACGGTCGGTCCGTCGTAGTCGGGGATGTGGCTCTCGAGCCAATCGATGCAGAACGACACCAACGGCGCCGGTTTCCCGTGGGCCGCAACACGTCGCCGCATCCTGGTCAGCTCGTCGCGCACGTGCCCGGGCACCGGGCCCGCCGGACCGAGGCTGGGGATGTCAAGGCTGGCGGCGTCAATGCGATGCAGGTAGGACAGCTTGGCGATGAAGTCCTGGGCGGTACGCACCTGAACTTCGGGATCCTTGATCAGCCGAAACCAGGTATCGCCGCCGATCCGCTCCAACAGCACCGCCTGTTCGACCGGATGTGCGGCCAAAACCCGCGGCACCGTCACACCGTGCCGACACAGCTCGGCCATGATCTCCGCCTCGACCTGCAGGGGGTGAAAGGCGCTGCCGGGCTTGGGCGGATGCGGGTCATAGCGCAGGAACAGCTTCTCGCCGCCTGCCCGGCCGTGCGCATCGACGAACCAGGCCTGCCTGCTGGCGCCTCCGGGCACTTGCTTGACCTCGACCCGGTCGGCCCCGGTGACCTCCAGGATCCACTGCTGTAACTCTGCGGAGATCGCGGGCACGCTGCTCATGACCGGGCGCCCGACTTGGCTGCGGCGGCGGCCAGCCAGGCCTTGACCGCCGCCCGGTGCTCGGCGGTCATTCCGCTGCGCACCATGCGCTCGCTTTCGGCCAGCAACGCCTGCCCCAACGGAAGGCTTTGGGCATCAGCCACGTTGGCTTTGACCCCGGCGAACGCGTACGTCGGCCCCGCGGCGATCTGCGCGGCCCAGCGGATCGCCGAATCCCGCAACTCGCCGTCGTCGACGACGCGGTTGAACAAGCCCATCCCCTGCGCGGCCTCGGCGTCCACGGGTTCGTCGGCGATCAGCAGCTCCAGTGCCTTGGCCGGTCCGACCAGCCGGGTCAAAAACCAGGCTCCGCCGAAGTCGCCGGAGAAGGCCAGCTTCGACCAGCCGGGGATGAGCCGCGCCGAACGTGCCGCGATGCGCAGGTCAGCGGCCAGGGCGATACTCATCCCCGCACCGACCGCCGGTCCGGGTAACGCGGCGATCGTCACCTTCGGCATGGAGTGCAGCAGCATCACCATCTTGGCGTTGTCCGTCAGGCGGGCGGCCTGGGCGCGCACCCTGGCGTCCGCGTCGGCTTGGCCGCCGCCCGCGTCTTGTCTGGCCGAATTGCCGTCGCGCACATCACCGCCCGCGCTGAACGCAGCGCCCGATCCCGTGATCAGCACACAGCCGATCGCATCGTCGGCGCTGAACTGCTCGAGTAACTTCGGCACCGCGACGTACATCTCGGCATGCAGTGCGTTGCGCCGCTCGGGACGGTTCAAGGTGATCACCCCGACCCCGTCGATGATCCCGGCCAGCACGGTGTCCGTGCCGGATTCGACCGGCTGGGCTGAACTCACTGTCGCGATTTCCCGATCAGTTCGTTGTGCCGGTCGAGCATCGCCACCGCCTTGCGGCGCAATTCCTCATCCGGGGTGGGCAGCGTCACCGGACCGTGCTCACGGCTGGGCAGCGCCACGGTGGCGGTGGCCGGAGCGGTGATCTCGCCGCGCTGGCTGGTGCAGCGGAAGTCCAGGTCCACCAACGCGTTTCCATTCTCGATGCGCTTACCCACCACCTCGCCGGTGATGAACTGGGTGTCTCCGATGAAGTTGAACTTGCGCATCTCGTCGTGCTGGCGCACCAACCAGCCGTCGTCACCGATCCAGTCGGTGACAAAGTGGGTGAGCCAACACTCGCGCATCACACCGTAGTCGTAGGCCATCGGGTTGCCGATGGACTGCGACCATTCGTTCTCCCAGTGCAGGCGCTGGGCGACGTCGGGGATGCCCGCGGCGTTCTTGATGTAGAACTTGGGCACCCGCTGGCGGTTCTTGTAACCGATTCGGGCGGCGCCGATCCCGTACGGCCCGAAGCCATAACCGCCCGAGTGGAAGCTGATGACGTCGGTGAGCGTCAGCGGTCCCTTGACCATCTTCGGCAGCGCCTCGCCGACCTCGACGTCCTCCCAGTACCGCGGCTCGGCGCCGCGCGCGCGTTCGGCGGCGTAGATCTCGTCGATCTCGGCGATCTGCTCGTCGTTGTAGCTCGCGGGCTGGATGTCCATGTACTTGCCGCGCTCGCGTGAGCGCTGACGTTCGGTCGCGATCAGGATGATGCGGGCGACGGCGACCACCTCGGCGCGTTGGTTCACCTTGACCTGGCGCAGGATGCGGATGATGGATCGACCCGCGTACTCGCTGTGCTTTTCTTCTATCGACTCCAAGCCACCGAAGCCGTAGAGCGAATCCCCCGGCCGCACCGGCTGATACCACTCGGTGGTCTGCCCGGAGACGAAGACGTGGATGCCGGAGAACAGCCCCCTGGTGGCCCTGCGGATATCCTCCGGGATCGGATCGCCCAGCATCTTCTTCGACATCGCCGAGAAGATCATCGGCGGCGCGATGACCCCGCCCCACCGGGTGTCGGCGGCGTAGTCGGGATCGCAGAACAACGGGTTGTCATCCCCGGCTCCGCGGGCGAAGTTGCGGATTCCGTCGATGCTGGCTTCACGGTAGAACTCGTCGATGCTCGTCGGGGCATCGATGCCGATCAGCAGCTTGGCGCGCTCGATGTCCTCGTCCTTGATGGCGTGGTCGAACTCCTGCTGTTGGGTCTGGGTCATGTCAGTACATCCGTATCGGTAGGTTGGTCAGTCCGCGTAGCGACACCGTCGGCTTGTAATGCAGCCCCTCGGGAGGTGTCGTGAGTTCCCAGTTGGGGAAGCGCCGCAACAGGGTGCTCAGCGCCGCGCGGCCTTCCAGCCTCGCGAGCTGATGACCCAGGCAGAAGTGGATGCCGAAGGCGAACCCGAAGTGCCGGTTGGGCTTGCGGGTCAGATCCAGCGCGTCCGGGTCGTCGAATACCGTCTCGTCCCGGTTCGCCGAGATGATCGCCGCCAGCAGCTGTGCGCCGCGCGGGATGGGAACCCCGCGAATTTCCATGTCCTGCTTGGCCAGCCGAGCCGCACCGTAGGCCACCGGGGCGGTGTAGCGCAGCAGCTCCTCGAAGGCAGTGGATTCGAGCAGTTCGGGCTGGCTGCGCAGCAAGTCCTGTTGCTCGGGATGCTGAGTCAGCGCCAGCACGCTGCTGCCGATCAGGCTCGAGGTGGTGTCATGGCCGGCCAGCAGCAACAGGAACACCATGGCGACGGTCTCCTGATGGCTGAGTTTGTCGCCACCTTCGTTGGCCCGCACGAGTTCTGAGAGCAGCCCGTCGTCGGGGTTGAGCCGGCGGTCGGCGATCATCTCCTCGAAGAGCTTGGACAGTTGCATCGAGTGATACGCACTGCGCAGCTGTCCGCCGCGTCGTCCGGCGTCGTCTCCGAGCTTCTCCACCAGTTGGTGGAAGGTGTCGCGGTCCTTGTCGGCGACGCCGAGCATGGTCGCGATGACCGCCAGCGGCAGCTTGACGGCGAAGGCCTGGACCAGATCGACGTCACGTTCGGCTGCCACCTCGTCGGCGAGCTGCTCGGAGATCTTGACGATGTCGGGCGCCAGCGTGCTGACGAACCTCGGCGTGAAGGCCTTGTGCACCAACGTTCGCAGGCGCTTGTGGTCTGGGTCGTCACGGAACACCATCGTCTGGGTCAGCATCCGGATCGACGACGGCAACATCCACGTGAACCGGCGCGCCGAGGTGTACTTGATGATGTCGTTGGAGAACCGGTCGTCGCTGAAGACGAATCCGACGTCCTCGTGCCGGGTCACCAGGTAACCGCCCTTGCCGCGCAGCAGCAACGGGGCGGTCGCCCATGAGATCGGCGCGTCCGCCCGCAGTTCGGCCATCCGCGCGAATGGATCGTCGAGCATCTGCCGGGTGCCGAGGTGGGTGTACGCCAACCCGGCCGGGCCCGGACTTGCCTTGGGGGACGTCCTGGACAGTTTCGTCATGGCCACTCCCACCGGGGCTGACTCGCACCACGGCTGCCCGCTACCCGCATACCTGAACTGCCCATCTCATTTCCCCGTGTGTCGGTTGCGAATCCAAATCATTAGTACACTGAATACTATGATTTCCGCTAGCCCCCCATCGGACATTGAGCCGGGCGCGCCCGCAGCCGGTGCGCTCGAGGCCGTCGAATTCACCGTCGGCTCGGACCATGTGGCCACGGTGACGCTGAATCGACCGAAGGCCATGAACTCCATCTCGGACCGGATGGCCCGCGAGTTGGCGTGGGTCTGGCAGACCGTGCGCGACACCGACGACATCCACGTCGTGGTGTTGCGGGCCGCAGGCGAGCGGGCCTTCTGCACCGGCGTGGACGTCAAGGGAGACGCGAGTTGGTTCCTGAAGTCCAACGTGTGGAACAGCTTTGACCCCGGAGTATGGGTCTCGCCGAAGATCGCGCACCGGTGTTGGAAGCCGGTGATCACCGCGGTCCACGGACTGGTGGCCGGCGGCGGGCAGTACCTGCTCAACGAGGCCGACATCGTCATCTGCTCCGAGGACGCCGCGTTCTTCGACCCGCACGCCAACGGCTCGATCGTCTCGGCGCTGGAACCGATCGGGATGCTGCATCGCGGAGTCCCGCTCGGCGACGTGCTGCGCTGGGCGCTGATGGGCACCGAAGAGCGCATCTCGGCCCACACCGCGCTGCGCCTCGGGCTCGTGACCGAGGTCGTCGAGCGCGACCAGCTGTGGGAACGCGCCCATCAGATCGCGACCACCATCGCCGAGCGAAACCCCAGGGCAATACAGGGCACCATCCGCGCGATATGGGAATCTCTTGACATGACCAGGTCCACCGCGCTGCAGAACGGGATGGCCTATACCCACATCGGCAACCCGCCGGTGGCCGAGCGACGCGCGACGCCACGGCGCAACGGGCCGCCCAGCTACCGGTGACGCAGTGGATCAGGACCTGATCGCGCCGCGGATCGACTCGCGGCAGGCCAAGCTGGCGGGCCGGGCCGCAGAGCAGATCGTCGCCGACGTCATCGAGCTCGGCTGGCCGGTGGGCCACGTGCTCGGTTCCGAGGCCGAGCTGCTCGAGCGATACGGGGTGAGCCGAGCGGTGCTACGCGAAGCGGTGCGCCTCGTCGAGCACCAGCGCGTGGCGCGCATGCGCCGCGGCACCGGTGGCGGCCTGGTCATCGACGAACCCGACGTCGACGCGGTGATCGGCCCGACGGTGATCTATTTGCTGCGCGCCGAAGCGACCCTCGACGAACTCTTCGACACCAGGATCATCCTGGAAGAGCTGGTCGCCGAGCTGGCCTCGCAGCGTGTCGGCGAGGCAGACATCCGCACCGTGCGCGAAACCCTGGCGCAGGAGTCGACGGGCAACTTCACCGAGTATCGACTGCTGCACAGCCAGCTGGCCGCGCTGACCGGAAATCCGGTGTTGCAGTTGTTCGTCGAAACCTTCAGCCGTGTCATCGATTTCCACTTCGCCGACGAGGCGATGCTGCCCGCCAGCATGATCAAGGAGGTCCAGCACGCGCACGCGAGCATCGCCAGGGCGATCCTGACCAACAACCCCGGCGTGGCCCGTGAGCGGATGAGCAGGCACCTGCGCGCTGAAGCCGACTTCATCCACCGTCAGCCGGCCACGGTGCAGCATCTCGACCCGACCGCCGCGCTGGCGGGTACCGACGGCGACAAGCGGGGCGAGGCGCTGGCCAGACAGATCTTCGCGTGGGTGCTCGACACCGGGGCGACACCGGGCACGTTCATCGGCTCGGAGGCCTCGCTGATGACCAAGTATCGGGCCAGCCGGGCGGTGCTGCGCGAAGCGATCCGGATCCTGGAGTACCAGCAGATCGCGCTCACCCGGCGCGGTCCCGGCGGCGGGCTGTTCGTCACGGAGCCCGACAGTGCCGCGCTGACCGAGATCATCTCGATCTACCTGCGCCGCCACGGCGTCACCACCCAACACCTCGAAGAGGTGCGCAGCGGGCTGGAGCTGGCCGTGGTCGAGCGGGTGGCGGCCGCCGTGCGCTCCGGCACCGTCGACACCGCCGTCATCGAGCAGGCGCTGACCACCGAGTCCGAGCAGGGGGTGACCGCCGCATACGCCAAACGTGAAGACTTCCACTCGGTGCTCGCACGGCTCTCGGGCAATCGCGCGCTGGAACTGGTGCACCGGGTGACCATGCGGCTGGGCTGGAACTTCTTCGCGCAGTACGCCAATGCCGACCCGCACGCGCTGGAACGCGCGAGCCGCGCCATCGAGCCGGCGCACCGCGGCATCGCCGATGCGCTGCTGGCCGGCGACGGCGAGCTCGCGGTGGTGCGGATGCGCTCCCACGTCACCGCCACCACACCGTCGGGGCGGTGATCTTGGCGTGCCTGTGGGACTGACCCTGTCCATGGCCCGGCATTGAGTATACTGTTATATCTAATTGAAGATGGGAGCGCACGTGAAGCATCCGTGGGACCAGCGACTCGGAGTGTGGTGGATCGCCGAAGATCATCCCCACGCACCGGCGATCGCCGAGTCACCCAGCGGGCGCACCTTGAGCTTCGGTGAGCTCGCTGCGGCGGCCCACCGGGTGGCCAATGCGCTGCGCGCCCACGGCATCGGGGGCGGCGAGGTGGTCGCCTACGCGCTGCCCAACGACGTCGATGCCGTCGTCTGGCAACTGGCGACCACCGAGATCGGCTTGCGCTACCTGACCCTGAACCCGACGTTGTCTTCCGGCGAATTCGCCTCGATCCTCGCGCACTCCGGGGCCAGCGCCCTGGTCTCGCACGTCGACTACCTCGACCGCTGCGCCGGCGCCGCCGGCGGCGCCACCCTGGGCGTCGCGGTCGGTGCGGCACCCGCGGAAGACAAGCTGCCCCCCGGGTTCATCACCGACGCCGCATTGGTCGCCGACCAGCCGTCGACGCCGCCGGCCGACCGCAAGCAGGGCGATTCCATCCGGTATTCCTCGGGGACCACCGGCAAGCCCAAGGGCATCGTGCGCACCCTTCAGGACCGCGATCCGTCCGAGGCCGCCAACGCCATGGCGGTGTTCGGCCGGGCATTCGACTTCCGGCCGTTCGACGGCGCGCATCTGGTGTCCACGGGCATGCATCACGCCGGTTGCCAGAGCTTCTACCTCGGGGCGCTCAACGTCGGGCAGGCGCTGGTGATCCTCGGCAAGTTCGACGCCGAGCAGACCCTGGCCGCCATCGACCGGCACCCGGTCACCTCCGCCTACATGGTGCCCACCCAGTTCGTCCGGATGGTCAAACTTCCGCACGATGTCCGCAGCAAGTACGACGTGTCGAGCCTGCGTTCGGTGGTGCACTCGGCGGCGCCGTGCCCTCTGCAGATCAAAAAGGACATGATGGATTGGTGGGGCCCGGTGATCTGGGACACCTACGGCGGCACGGAGGGTGCGGCCACCATCGCCAAACCCCATCACTGGCTGGAGAGGCCCGGCACGGTCGGCAGGCCGGTGCGGGGCATGAGCGTCAAGATCCTCGACGACAAGGGTAATCCGTTGCCCGCCAACGAGATCGGCAATGTGTACATCGAGTCGCAAGCTGGGCGCAGCTTCGAGTATCGCAACGACGCCGAACTCACCGACTCGGTGCACCGCGGCAACGCGTTCACGCTCGGCGACATGGGCTATCTCGACGACGACGGCTACCTGTTCATCTGTGACCGCGCCAAGGACATGATCATCAGCGGCGGCGTCAACATCTATCCGGCCGAGGTCGAGGGCGTTCTGTCCAGCCACCCGGCCATCGCGGACGTCGCCGTGATCGGCATACCCGACCCCGAGTGGGGCGAACAAGTCAAGGCCGTGGTCGAACTCGTCGCCGGCGTGGCACCGTCCGACGCGCTGGCCGAGGAACTCATCGCCTACACGCGGGCGCGGTTGGCCGGTTACAAGCGGCCCCGCTCGGTGGACTTCACTGCCCGACTCCCGCGCACAGAAACCGGCAAGCTCCTCAAACGTCAGGTCCGGGACACCTACTGGGTGGAAGCCGGTCGGCGGGTCTGAGCGATGGCGGCGATTCCGGGGCTGACATGAGCATCACAACACGGGAAGTGTTCGACGGAGAACAATCCGCGCCCGTGGCGGAAGTGTTGCAGCTCAAGGCGTTGCCGTACGACCGGTTCCTGGCGGGACCGATCACGACGACGGCCCGCCGCACCATCTACGGCGGGCAGGTGGCCGCCCAGGCGCTGCGCGCGGCCAGCCTGACGGTGCCCGATGGTCGCGTCGCCCATTCATTGCACGCCTACTTCCTGGCCGCCGGGGACGCCAGCGCACCAACCGTGCTGGAGGTGCAACGCGACCGCGACGGCGGACGCTACTCGGGACGCCGCGTCGTCGCACGCCAGGGCGAGGCGGTGATCTTCTCGATGGTCTGCTCGTTCTCACGGGCCAAGCGCGGCGCCCCCGAATTCCAGGCGGCCGACATGCCCGACGTTCAGCGTCCGGCCGAACTGCCCACCCACCAACTCAACGCGTCGCGCACCTTCGACGTGGAAGCGCGCGTACCGGCGGATCCCGATCCGTGGTACCGCTGGCCTGCGCGGCTGTGGCTGCGCATCCGAGAACCGCTCGCCGACGATCCGAACGTCCGCGCCTGTGGGGTGGTGTTCCTGTCGGATCTGTGCACGGGGCTGTCGCGGGCCCCGCAGATCGAAGAGGTGGGCCTGCTGCCCAGCCTCGACCACGCCGTGTGGCTGCACCGCGGCGCCGACCCGAACCAGTGGCTGCTGGTGGACCTTCATCCGCAGGCCACCGCCGGCGGGCGCGGCATGTACTGCGGACAGATCTTCGACGAGCGCGGCACGCTGGTGGCCAGCTTGAGTCAGGAGTCGTTGTTCGACATCGCCCGCGACGGCGTGTAGCGCACCGGCAGTGACGCCAGGCCCGATGTGAGGCTGGTCGCCGCCCACGTCTCGGCTCCGGCCTGCTCGATGTCGGGTAGCCGGGTGAGCAGTTCGCGGATCATCACCGAACCCTCGGCGCGGCCCAGATGTGAGCCGACACAGAAGTGCGGCCCACCGCCGCCGAAAGCCAAGTGATCGCCGCGTTTACGGTCGATGTCGAACGCCTCGGGGTCGTCGTAGACGCGTTCGTCCCGGTTGCCCGAGCCGTAGTAGATCACCACCTTGTCACCCTTGGCGATCTTCTGGCCGGCCAACTCGGTGGCCTGGGTGGCCAGGCGGCGGATGTAGACCACCGGCGACAACAACCGCAGCATCTCCTCGATCGCACCGGGAAGCCGCGCGTCGAGGTCCTCGACCAGCCGGGCGCGCACGTCGGGGTGGTCGAAGAGCAACTTCATCCCGCCGGAGATGAGGTTTCGCGAGGTGTCCAGGCTGCCGTCGGTCAGCAGGATGAAGTTGCCGATGAACTCCATGTCGGTGATCGGGCGGCCGTCGACTTCCATGTTCGCGTAGGCGCTCAGCACATCGTCGGCCGGCTCGGCCTTCTTTGCCGCCAACGCCGCAAAGCCCATCTCGGCCATCTCGACGAACGATGCCTGGAAAGCCTCTTCCCCCACCACATCCGGCGAGCTGTGGGTGATCATGAACAACTCGTGCAGCCGGTGGCCGTGTTCACGAGGGATACCCAGCAGCGCCGCGGCGGTGTAGCCGGCCATCCGGCCCGCGAGATCGACCAGATCGCACTGGCCGTCACCGGCAACGTCGTCGACGATCCCGGCGGCCAGGCTCTGCAGGTCGGGCAGCATGTGCTTCACCCGGGCCGGAACCAAGCGGGGCGCGACCTGGCGTCGGAACTGCGCGTGCCGGGCGCCGTCCATGGACAGAAAGCCCACCTCGATCTGAGCATCGGCGATGCCGACCGACGGCGCGGACTGAAACAGCTCGGGATGGTGCTCGATGTAGCGGATGTCGGCGTTGCGCGTCACCGCCCAGAAGTGACCGCCGTCCGGGTCGGGGTGCGGATAGACAGGGGCGTTCGCCCTCAGCCAGCGGTACTGGCCGAACGGATGCCCGTTGCTGAACGACTTCGCCGAGTACAGGTCGATGGGTACTTCCGGTGCGTCGACGTTGACGGTGTCGGTCATGGAAACCTCCGCGCTCGCGGGTACACGGCCCCCGTAACATAGCAAGGTTTCAGGCGCATATTCGCGCTTTAGCCGGGCTGTTTGGCGCCGGTTTGCGGTAATTTTTGTCTGAATATGCTTGTATTTGGTGTGCCGGCCCGTAGGGTTTCGATATGGGTCAGACGGCACCGCACCCGCTGCGCGACCGGTGCGCGATCGTCGGGATCGGCGCGACGGACTTCACCAGAAAGTCCGGGCGCACCGAAGTGGCGCTGGCCGCGGCCGCCGGTAGCGCGGCCATCGCCGATGCCGGAATGTCACCGGCGGACATCGACGGCATCGTGCGGTGCGAACAGGACACGGTGCGTCACAACGACCTCGCCGACGCGCTGGGCCTACCCGCGCTGACCTACTGGGGATCCACCGGGACGGGCGGTTCTGCGCCCGCCGGAATGGTGGCTCAGGCGTGTGCCGCGATCGCCTCCGGGCTGGCCCGCTCCGTCCTTGTCTTCCGCTCCCTCAACGGGCGCTCGGGGGCGCGCTTCGGCCAAGCCCGGCGCAGGCAGGCGGCCGTCGGCGGCAACGGCTCCTACGATGAGTTCTTCCTGCCCTACGGGCTGCTGGCCCCCGGCCAGATGTTCGCCCTGATCGCCCGCCGTCACATGATCGAGTACGGCACGCAGCCAACGCATCTGGGCGCCATTGCGGTGGCATGCCGCGAACACGCGAACGCCAACCCGGCAGCTCAGATGTACGGCAGGCCGATGTCGCTGTCGGACTACCTCGGTGCCCGGCCGATCACCGAGCCGTTGCGGCTGTATGACTACTGCCTGGAGACCGACGGTGCGTGTGCGGTCGTGGTGACCTCCGCCGAGCGCGCCCGCGACACACCTGCGCCGCCGGTCTCCATACGCGCCGTCGCCCAGAGCGCCGACCCGGCCCAGCAGCCCGGGCTCGTGTTCGGGGCGCTGATGCGCGCCAGCCTGACCGAGCAGCCGTCGGCCAGGACCGCCGAACTGCTCTACCACAGAGCGGGTCTGGGGCCCGAAGATGTCGACGTGGCGCAACTCTACGATTGCTTCACGATCACGGTGCTGCTCCAGTTGGAGGGCTACGGCTTTGCCCCCAAGGGCGACGGTGGGCCGTTCGCGGCTTCCGGTGCGTTGCGCGTCGGCGGTGCCCTGCCCGTCAACACCGCGGGCGGAAATCTGTCCGAGGGTTACCTGCACGGGCTGAACCACGTCGTCGAGGGCGTGCGCCAAATCCGCGGATGCTCGACCAACCAGGTGCCCGACGCCGAGGTGTGCCTGGTCACCTCCGGGTTACCGACGGCCACCGGCGCACTCCTGCTGACCGCCGCCCGTTAGGACCGCCATGCCTCAAACGCCCACACCCGTCCTGGACGATTCCGACACCGGGGGCTTCTGGCAGGCCGCCCAACGCGGTGCGCTGGCCGTGCAATGGTGTTGGCGCTGCGCACAACCGGTTCACCTGCCCCGGCCGCAGTGCCCCCGTTGCGGGTCGTCCGAGCTGGGCTGGCACGATGTCGACGGCACGGCCACGGTGTACTCGTGGGCGGTGGTGCGCCATCCCGTCCACCCGGCTTTCCCCGTGCCGTACACCGTCGCCCTCGTCGCGCTGACCGACCACCCAAGCGTGCGGCTGATGGCTCACTTTGACGGCACCCCGCCTCTGCGCGAAGGGCTGCCCGTGCGCTGCGTTGCGCGCCCCGATGCCGCCGGAGTGCTTGTCCCGCAGTGGGAACTCGTCACCGATGACAGGAGTATGACGTGACCAAGGTGTTGCAGGGTGTGCGGGTGCTGGAGGTGGCGCTCTACGGGTTCGTACCCGCCGCGGCAAGCGCGCTGTCGGACTGGGGAGCCGACGTGGTCAAGATCGAGCACCCTGAGACCGGGGACCCGATCCGGGGTCTTGCCGCCTTCGGGGTCAAGCCCGGCGACGGCGGGGTGACCATGCTCTGGGAGGTGCTCAACCGCGGAAAGCGCTGCGCGGGAATCGACATCGCCCATCCCGACGGTTACGCGGCGCTGATGAGCCTGGTCGATCATGCCGATGTCTTTGTCACGAACTTCCTGGGCCCGGCCCGCCAGCGGTTGCGTATCGACGCCGAGCACATCCGAGCCCGCAACCCGAGCATCGTCTACGCCAGGGGCACGGGACACGGCGTGCGCGGACCCGACGCCGACCGCGGCGGCTTCGACGGGATCTCATACTGGGCGCGCAGCGGGTTGGCCACGGCGGCGATGCCGGTCGATTACGACTACCCGATCGGCCTGCCGGGTCCGGCGGTCGGCGATATCCAGGCCGGGCTGAACCTGGCGGGCGGTATCTGCGGAGCGCTCTACCATCGCGAGCGCACCGGTGAGGGCGCGGTCGTCGACGCGTCGTTGTTGTCGTCGGGGCTGTGGGCCATGCAGGCCAGTATCGCGGGCAGCTACGTCACCGACCGCGATCAACTCGCCAAGGGAGACCGGCGCCATCCCGGCAATCCGCTGGCCAACGTGTACCGGACCGCTGATGATCGCTTCGTGTTCCTGGCGATGCTGGAGGCCGACCGGTACTGGCCAGGGTTCTGTCGGGCGGTGAGCCGGCCGCACTGGGTCGATGATCCACGGCTCGCGTCGGCCAAGTGCCGGTACAAGAACATCGGGTACTGCGTGCAGCTCCTCGACGATCTGTTCGTCGAACATCCACTGGCACACTGGAAGTCGGTGCTGAGCAGTCAGGAAGGGCAGTGGAGCGTCGTGCAGTCGCCTCGCGAGACGCTCACCGACGAGCAGGCCTGGGACAACGACTTCTTCAGGATGGTCCAGTACGACAACGGCCCTTCGCTTCCGCTGGTGCCCGTGCCGGTCCAGTTCGACGAGACCGCGGCGGAGTTGACGCCCGCGCCCGGGCATGGCGAGCACACCGATGAGCTGTTGCGCGCGTGTGGTTACGACGACGAGACCATCATGAACCTGAAGATCGCCGGCGCGATCACCTGAGGACCGCGCGGGCTCAGGTCGAGCGCGGAAAGCGCAGCAGCTTGCGCGCGTTCGTCTCGGCGATCTTCGCCACCTCGTCATCGGGCACGTCGGCCAGCACCTCGGCGGCGCGTTTGCGGCAGTTCGGCCAGTTGGAATCCGAATGCGGGAAGTCGCTTTCCAGCATGATGTTGTCGACGCCGATCGCGTCGCGGTTCTTGAGCCCGTGTTCGTCATCGATGAAGCAGGTCCAGAAATGCTCGCGGAACAACTCCGAGGGCCGGGCGTCGAAGTCGATGTTCTGGTAGTACCGGTGGCGCTCCCAGGTGAAGTCGGTGCGCTCGAGCATGTAGGGCACCCAACCGATACCGCCTTCGGCGAGCGAGAACTTCAGGTGAGGGAACTGCTGCAGCTTTCCGGAGAACAACAGATCCACGGTGGTCCACCAGGAGTTGGTGGCGAACACCGCGATGGCGACGGCGAACGGAGCGGTCTTGCTCTTCATGGTCTTCGGCGCAAACGGGGCACCGGAGAACGAGAACCCGGGTACGTATCCGCCCGCGCCGAAATGCAGTGAGACCGGCAGTTCGGCATCGGAGCACACCTGCCACAACGGATCCCAATGGTCGGTGTGAAAGGACGGCAAATCGAAGACCGTCATGGTGTCCGGGAAGGACAGCGTGCGCGCACCCTTTGCGATCAGGCGTTCGGCCTCGGCGACCGTGGCGTCGATATCCCAGAACGGCACCAGGCCGAGGGGAATGTATCGGTCGGGGGCCGTGGCGCACCATTCGTCGATGTAGAAATCGTTCCATGCCTGCACACACAGGCCGGCCAATTCCTTGTCTTTGCCGTGAAAGAAGGTGCTGCCTGCGAAACCGGGAAAGGACGGGAAGCACAGCGCGGCGTGCACACCGTCGACGTCCATGTCCTTCACGCGCGCCACGGGGTCGTAACAGCCCGGGATCATGTCCTCGTACCGCACCGGGTCCACACCCCACTCCTGCGGCGGCTTGCCGGCCACCGCGTTGAGCCCGATGGTGGCGAAGCGGGTGGCGTTGTAGTGCCACAACTGCTTGCCGTCGACTTCCTTGATCTGCGGCGCCTCATCGCACCACCGGGCGGGCAGCCGGTCCAACCACACCCGCGGATGCTCCACGAGGTGGTCGTCGACGGAGATGATCTGATGACTCTCCTGAAGCGGCATGGCTCCTCCTCAAGACCCGACGGCCACCGATGGGCCAAATATACCCATATTTAAGCGGCTCCGACAGGGTGTTGATCCACATCGGGATCCGCGGTGCGCGGTAACCTGAATGTCCGACTGTTTGAGAGGCTGGCGCGCATGCGGAGTGGTACATGACCATCGACGTGACCACCGCCGGCGACTCGGCCCGCCAGGAACGCGTCGCACGGGCCCGGCGACGCAAGATCTCGCTGGTCATCGCGCAAGACATCGTCCGGCAGATCGCGCTGGACCAGCTCACCCCCGGCTGCCCGCTGCCCACCGAGCAGGCGATGGCCGCCCAGTTCGGCGTCGGGCGGGCCTCCATCCGGGAGGCGCTGCGGGTGCTGGAACTGCAGGGCATCATCGAGATCCGGCGGGGTAACGGCGGCGGACCCGTCGTGGGCCGGCGTGGGCCGCAACGCTTCGGCGAGACGATGACGATGCACCTGCAGTTGGCCTGCGCCACCATGCGGGATGTCAACGAGGCGATGATCCAGCTCGAACCGCTGTCGGCGGAACGGGCCGCGCAGCGCGTGCACGACGGCTCCGCCGACCCGGCGGCGATCGCGGCGGTGGTCGAGGAGAGCAGGCGCGGGATGGCGCGGGTCACCGAGCAGAACCTGTCCAGCCAGGACTACGTCGATTCCGGCAGTCGCTTCCATCTACTCGTCCGCGACGTCGACCCCAACCCGGTTCTGGATCTGCTCACCGAATCGGTGAGCCACATCTTTGCCAGTCGCACAGCTGACGGCGGCGCCAACCTGTTCAGCAACGACACCCGGACGCGGCTGCATTTCGATCACATCCGCATCGCCGATGCGATCCAGGCCGGCGATGCCGAAACCGCGCGGGCCCTGATGCGCGACCACATGGCGTCGGCCGCCCGGGCGATCTTCGAGATCGCACCGGACCTGGCCGAGGACCTGGTCGACTGGCAGTGATCCGATGAGCGCGCGCTGGACTTTGATCTCCTGATGCAGCCGGGCGCCGGCCTCACCGAAGGTGAGCGGACCGTGGTCGTCTTCGGCCTCGCGTCTGGGTGCGGGATCAGGCATTGCAGAACCCGGCATCGACGGGAAGGCAGACCCCGGTGAGGTAGCGGGCCTGATCGGAGACCAGCCAGGCCACCGCGTTGGCGACGTCGGCGGGCTGCAGAACGTCAACGCCGGGCAGGACGTTGCGCAGATTGCCGACCGGGTTCTCGGCCATCTTGCCGATCCAGTCGACGAAGGCCTGGTTGCGCGTCATCCCCGAGTCGACACCGGTCGGCAGGATCGCGTTGACTCGAATATCGTTGGGGCCGAGGAGGTTCGCGAACAACCTCATCAGACCCAGGATGCCCGCCTTGGCGGCGGTGTAGCCGTCCAGGCCGCCCCAGCCACCCGTGAAGCCCTTGACCGCGGCTGTGGAACTGGTCAGCACCACCGACCCCGGACGGCCGGTCTCGACGAGTGCCTGCGTCGTCGCCTTCACGGTGTTCCACACCCCGACCAGCATGATGTCGACCGCGTCCCGGAAGGCCAGGCCCTCATCGACATCCGAGGGGTAGGCACACCCTCCGGCGTTGGCGATCACGATGTCGGCACAGTCCACGCCGAGCGCGGCCGTGCCCGCCGAGAAAGCCCGTTGCAGTTGGGCCAGCTCGCGGACGTCGGCGACCTGCAAGCTGGCCCGCCGCCCCTGTTCCTGCACCAGACGACACGTCTGCTCGAGGTCCTCGCGCGACCCCATCGGGTACGGAATGGTGTCGATATCAGCGCAGATGTCGACGGCTATCACGTCGGCGCCGTCGGCAGCCAGCCGCGCGGCGTGCGCCCGGCCTTGACCGCGGGCAGCCCCGGTGATGAAGGCGACCCGCTGCGCATCGGCCATGGCGCTTCTCGCTTATCACTCGAAATGTTCGACTATTAGCGGCCAACGTACGGCAGCCGTCCCCGGTGTGGCAAGGGATTTCATCGGCATTCGACTAAATAAGTATCCTTTGGTCTAGGATGCGAATCATGGCGCGTGCGCTCACGTCGGATGTTGCGAACGGACCGGTCACCGCCGATACCCCATTCGTCGCGGCGGACGACAACTTTCATCCCGCACCCGAGGGCGATCCGTACTGGGCCGAGACCACGTGGTGGTCCTTCAACGTTCCCGAACGCAAGATCGGTTGCTGGCTGCACGCCACCTTCCACACCACCCGCGGCACGGTGACGTGGCGGGTGTACGTGTGGGACCCCAGCGGTGCCCGCCCCGAGGAGTTGCGTTACTTCCGCATGGAGACCGACGTACCCATGACGGAACCGAACCCGGATCTGCGCGATATCGTCGTCCCCGGCGGCGGGTTCTCGGTCCGGATGCTCACCCCGATGCGCGAATACCAAATCGAATTCGCCGATCCGGAAGCCGACTTCGCCATCGAGCTGCACTTCGAGGGGCTGCACGAACCCCGCCGATTCACCCCCGGTGAGCCGCCGTTCATGAACCACACCCACTTCGACCAGGTCGGACGGGTGACCGGACTGTTGACGCTCGACGGCGAACGCATTCCGATCGACTGCTACTCGGTGCGCGACCGGTCCTGGGCACCAAGGGGTGCGCCGAGGCCGGAGCATAAGCCCGGCGACAGCCGCCCGGCGGACAGCACGTCGAGGGTCCGTCACCCCGGCGGCCCGCTCTGGCGCCAGATCGAACGCGAACGCGGACGTGGACGCATCCAGTACGTGTTTGCCCACGCCGGACCGGAAACCGGGTTCCTGGGGTTCGTCCGGGTCGCCGACGGTGACGCCGACGGCTGGTCACCGCTCAACCACGGTTGGCTGCTGCGTGACGGGGAGTTCGCCGCGCTGGACAAGTCGGCCAGCGTGATGAAGAACTATCGGGATCCGGTCACCGGATGGAGCTCGCACATGCAGCTACAGCTGACCGACGTGCTGGGCAGGGAGTTGGTCGCCGAAGGCTTCTCTGTCAGCCATATCAGCGAATACGGCGGTGGCAGCACGGCATTGATGCGGTTCGACATCGACGGGCGCATCGGCTGGGGAGAAGACCAGGACATCTGGGAACCAAAGCACTTCGCGCGCATGCGTGACGCACTGCAGGCGCTGCACTAGAACTCGACGACCCACAGGAGACGCCCATGGCCGGACCGTTCGAAGGTGTTCGCGTCGTCGAGGTGGCGGCATGGACCTTCGTGCCCGGCGCCGGCGCCATCATGGCCGACCTCGGTGCCGACGTCATCAAGGTGGAGCCGCCGACCGGGGACCCGCAACGCGCCCTGCGCAATGCGCTCAACGCCGACGACATCGCGCCCAACCCTTTCCTGCAGGTGCCCAACCGTGGTAAACGCAGCATCACCATCGACCTGACCACCCCGGCGGGCCTGGACGCGCTGCGCCGGCTCGTCAACGGCGCCGACGTCTTCCTCACCAGCTATCTGCCGGACGTCCGCGCCAAACTGGGCATCGACCCCGAAGACCTGCGCGCGGACCATCCTCGGCTGATCTACGTACGGGGTTCGGGCTGGGGCAGCGCCGGCCCCAACGCCTCCACCGGTGGATTCGATTCCGCCGCAGCGTGGTCGGCCGCGGGCGTACAGAACAAGCTGACCGCCCCGGGAGCCGCCGAGCCGGCCGCGCAGCCCGCCGCCTTCTTCGACCTGCAGGGCTCCAGCGCCATCGCCGGCGCCGTGGCGATGGCGTTGTTCCGGCGGGAACGTTCGGGTGAGGGTGCGCTGATCGACGTCTCCCTGCTGAACACCGGAATGTGGACGATGGGCCCCGACCTCGCCGCGGCGGCGGCCGGTTCCGGTGAACTCCCCCGCATGGAGCGCAAGGCGGCGCCCAACCCGATCGTCAACTACTACCGCACCTCCGACGACCGTTGGCTGAACCTGGTGTGCCTGCAGGCCGACCGGTTCTGGGCCGAACTCTGCACGCTGATCGGGCGCGAGGACCTGGCCGACGATGAGCGGTTCCGCGACGCCATCTCGCGCTACGTCAACAGCGCCGAATGCGTCGCCGAGCTGGACGCCACCTTCGGCGGCCGCACGCTCGAGGAATGGCGCAGCGCGCTGGCCGGGTTCTCCGGTGTGTGGTCGGCGGCCGCAACGTTCGAAGAGGTTTGCGCCAGCCCGCAGGTCGCCGACAACAAATATCTTCCCGAGGTCGTCGGAACCGACGGCCGAGCCTTCCGGTTGGTTGCCCCGCCTTATCAATTCGACGGCGTGCCAACCACTCCGGTGGGACCGGCACCCGAACTCGGCCAGCACACCGAGGAGATCCTGTTGGACTGCGGCATGGACTGGGACACGATCGCCGACCTGCGCGAGCAGGGGGCGCTGGGCTGACGTGTCAGGAGTAGAGGTCGATGACCGTTTCGTTGGCGAGATCGCCCCAGAGCATCCGGCGGCCCGCCCGATTCATGTGCGCGGTCCAGAGGTCCCTGGCTCCTGCCCCGTCTCCGTCTTCGACCAGCGCGATGAACTTCTCGAAGGTGCGCAACGTCTGCTTGAATTGTTTCTCGACGACGCCGGGGCCGGCGGCGGTCCTGACCACACGCTCCATGTGCTTGGTGACGATGTCACGCAGCACCGCACCGACCAGTGCCATGGTGTTGTTTCCGGACCGATCGAGGATGACATCGTGGAACCGGAAGACCGCCGCCGACCACTCGCGAAAGTCGGCTTGTTCGGTCCCGTCAGCGATCAACTCCGCCAATGTCGCGGCAGTGGACTGCAATTCGGCGATGTCGTCGGGCCGGGCCCGGTTGGCCAGCAGCTCAGCGGCGGCGGGTTCGAAGACCTTGCGTGCCTCATACACGTCGGCCAGCGTGGTCTTCGACATCTGCAGCAACAGCCCGAAGTCCCTTGCGGCCACGGCGGTTTCGGGCGAGGACACCAGCACGCCACCCCGCGAACCGCGGCGCACCACGATCAGCGACTCACTCTCCAGGATCCGAAAGGCTTCGCGCAGGGTGGGCCGGGATACCCCGAACTGCCGGACGAGTTCGACCTCGGTCGGCAGTACGTCGCCCTTCTTGAGCACCCCGCGAACGATACTGCTGCGCAGGTGGTCGGCGATCAGCTCGGCGGTCTTGGGGGCGCGGACCAGCTTGGACGAGCGGTCACCACGCCCGGCCAGATCCATCACACCCCTGCCCCATCCGCCGAGCAACTCCGTCAAATATTTAATTCAGCTTACTCAATGACATCCAACTAGGAGGAGTTCTGTGACTGCCACGACAGTTTCCACCCGCGGAGGCTTGTTCATCAACGGCGCGTGGACGTCGGGCACCGGCAACGACACCGTCACGGTGGTGAACCCGGCGACCGAAGAAACCATCGCCGAGGTGCCACAGGCAACCGTCGCCGACGTCGACGCCGCTGTCACCGCGGCACGCAACGCCTTCGACGAAGGACCGTGGCCGACGATGCGCCCGGCTCAACGCGGCCGCATCCTGGCCGCCATGGCCGACGAACTCACCCGGCGCCGAGACGAACTCATCGAGTTGAACATCGCCGAGGCCGGCTCGACCCGGATGCTCGCCGAGATGCTTCAGGTCGGCACCCCGATCGACCACTTCTGCGACCTGACCAACCGGGTGCTGCCACAGTTCGACTTCGAGCCCCCGGTGCGGCCGGTGATGGGACACGGCATCGGCCAGGGCATGGTGCTGCGCGAACCGTACGGCGTGGCCGCGCTCATCACCCCGTTCAACTTCCCGTTCCTGCTCAACCTGGCCAAGGTCGGACCCGCGCTGGCCGCCGGCTGCACGGCGGTGCTCAAACCGTCGCCGTACACGCCGCTGGAGGCGCTGGTACTCGGCGAGATCGCCGAGACCGCCGGGCTGCCCCCGGGCGTGCTCAACGTCATCACCGGCGACATCGCCGAGGGCGAGGCGCTGACCACCCACCCAGGGGTCGACCTGGTCAGCTTTACCGGCTCGGATGCGGTGGGCCGCAGGGTGTACACGCAGGCCGCGGATTCCCTGAAGAAGGTCGTCCTCGAACTCGGAGGCAAGTCGGCGAACATCCTCCTCGAGGACGCCGACCTCGACAAGGTGATGGAGAGCGTGCTCGCGGGCATCGTCACGCACGCCGGCCAGGGCTGCGCGCTGCTGACCCGGATCCTGGTGCATCAGTCCCTCCATGACGAACTGGTCGCCCGCATCACCGCCGTGCTGGGCTTCATCAGCGTCGGCGACCCGTCAGATCCGACGACGATGATGGGGCCGCTGATCCGTGAGGCTCAACGCCGGCGGGTCGAGTCGCTGATCGCCACCGGGGTCGACGAGGGCGCCCAGATCGCCTTCGGCGGAAAGCGTCCCGCACAATGCGAACGTGGCTATTTCGTGGAGCCGACGCTGTTCGTCGGCGTCGACAACTCGATGCGCATCGCGCAGGACGAGTTTTTCGGCCCGGTCGGCGTGGTGATTCCGTTCAGCGACGACGACGAAGCGGTGCGGCTGGCCAACGACAGCCGCTACGGGTTGGCGGGCGGCGTCTGGTCGGCAGACCCGCTGCGTGCGGTGGCGGTCGGCCGCCGGTTGCGCGCCGGCACCGTCATCATCAACGGTGGCGGCGGCGGATTGAACCCCAGCGCACCGTTCGGCGGCTACAAGCACAGCGGTATCGGCCGGGAGTTCGGTGAGCACGGGCTGGCGGAGTACTTGCAGCACAAGGCGCTTCAATGGCCGGTCGGCTGAGGTGAAGTCGTGAGGGTCGCTCGCTTGCTGGCCATCGCCGCGGGCGCCGCGGCGCTACTTTCCGGCGCGGTGGTGGCACAGGCGGCGCCACTGCCCGCGCGCCCGGCGGGCTCCCCCGACTACATCGACCACACGGTGTGGGAGTACCACGGCGATCGGGCGACCCTGCGGATCTACCCCACCGCGTGGGGCTGGGCCGGGTCGGGGGTCTTCACCAACGGCGCGCAGAGCTACGACGCGTGGGCGGAGTTGCTCGAACATGCGCCGGACGCCAATACGCTGTCCATGCAGAACCAGTTTCTGTGCTACTGGCAGCTGTCCACGTTCACCAACCCCGGCAAGGTCGGCACCTGGAACCTCGAACCGTGGCGACCGGTCGTGTCCAGCATCATCATGCAGAACTCGGGGTGCAACCCCGGCGGACCGGACGACGTTCTCAACTGGTGATGGGCGCGAACACCGGGTCGATGAGATCCGTGACCGCGGCCCAAGGAACGGTGATCGAGCGAACCTCCCTGCCGAATTGTCCTTCGGGGAAGTGAATTTGGAGGCCCGCGTCGGTCGGAATCCAGAATCGGAAGTTGCGCTGCACCGGCGCCCACCCCGCGTAGTACTCGCCCCACCCGCCAAGCGGCGGCGTCGGGTAGGTGGCGGGCAGGATCTGCTTGGTCAACTCGCCCAACCGGTTCAGCCCGGCCTGTTCATCGACGAACAGGTTGCCCCAGACGATCTGGATCCCGCTGCGCGAGTCGAAGACCCGCGTGGCCACGGTGTCGACAGGCATGTTCGGTAGGTCGAACGCGTTGTACTGACCCTTGAACAGCGCTGAGATGGTCATCGGCCGAAACAGCAACCTGCCATCGGTGTTGAACACCCACCGGGAGCTCTTGCTGGCGCTGGCGGCGAAGAGCCACACCTGACCGTCGGCCTCGTCGTCGAGGATCCGGTTGATCGCGTCGGTGACCGCGGGATTGCCGCCGGCGAGTTTCTCGTAGTTCACCGTCCACTCACCGGGCCCCTGGGGGCTGACCCCGGCGCGGACGTCAGGTACGACGGTGTAGGTGACGCCGTTGGATATGGCGTCCGCGTCGGCCGTGGGCGCCGCGCCGACGAGCAGCCCGACGAGCGTGATGGCGAGCAGCGGGCCCGCCCACCGCGCGAGAACCCGGCTCATGGCAGCACGACGTCGCTGGCCAGCCAGCGGCCGTCGACCTTTTCCATCGTGATGATGATCCGGTTGCGATCAAGGCGCGGTTCGGGATTCAGCGCGTTGGTGACCGCCTGATCGAGGAAGAGCATCACCTCCACCTTGTCCTGTGTCGCCGACTTGATACCCGCCGCGACGACCTTTCCGTCGGCGCTGGCCTTGTTGTCGATGAGCGCCTGTTTAAGCTGACTACTGGACTCGCTGTACATCGTCTTGAATTCGCCGGTCGCACCGTCCAGCACCGCCGCGAAGTTCGCGTCGAGCTTGGCCGCGTCGACACTGGTCAGCACGATTGCGTACTGCTGCGCGGCGGCGAGGGCCTGCTGGCCGGCGTCGGCGATCGCCCGGTCCCGCTGCAGTTCGAGCGCCAGCAGCGCGCTGGTCACCAATGCGCCGACCACGAGCGCGGCGCCCGCCCCGAGGGCCACCGTCTTGCGACCGGGCCAACGCAGCCACCGGCGCCGCGGGGAATCCGGTGCCAGGCCGGTCTCCTCGGGCCGGACCTCTTCAGCGTCGGTGTCGCCGGTGGCATCCAGTGTCGATGCCTGTTCCCGGGTAGTCATCGTCTGCTCCTTTCGGGGTAGCCCGCATCACGGACCGCTCGGCGGTGGTGGAAGTGGCAGGAAGGGGCCGCCGTAGGGCGTCGGAATGGTCAGCGGGCCGGTCGGAACCGGATCGGCGCGCTGTAACGGATGCGCACCCGGTGGTGGGCCCGCGGTGTCGTCACCCGGTGGTCGCGGTGCGTTGCGCGCGCCCCGCACAAGATATTTCGGATCCGGGTTCGGGCAGTAGGTGTACAGGAACGGCTCCGGGAAGTCGGTCAGTGTCGGCGGGGCCTTCGGCAGGTTGTAGTCGCACCCGTACCGCGAGTACAGGCTCACCGCGCCCCACACCCCGCCGTCGCGGAAGGTGCTGCCGACCGCGTCGAGCGCCGAACCGGCGCGGTACTGCGGGAAGAAAAACTCCTGCAGGGCGGGCACCCGCAGATACGCCAACTGGGACACAGTGGTCAGGTTGCCCAGCAACTGCACCATCGTCGGTGAGTTGTCGGCGATGACGGCGTCGATGCCCGCGAACGCTTCGGGGCCGCGGTCCAGCAAGGTCCGGTAGCCGCCGTCCATGCGTTCGACGCCACCGAGGATCGTCGAAAGGTCCGCCGACGTCGCGGCCATCCCGGGGCTGACATCACGCACCGTCGACAGCACCACCTTGCTGTTCCGGATGAGGCTGACCGTCTGCGGCAGCACCGAATCGAGCGTCGACACCAGGAACGCGCCACCGTCGAGAATGGCGGCGAGTTTGTCCGCCCCGTCCGGGCCCACCCGCAGCTCGTCGAGGACGGCCGACAACCGTGCGGGGTCGACCTGCTCGAGGGCGCCGTCGAGATCGCCGAGCAGCTTGGCCAGCGTCACCGGCGTTCGCGTTCGGTCACTGGCGATTTCGGCACCGTCGGCGAGGTAGGGCCCGTCGTTGCGGTCGGCGCGGAAGTCCAGGTACTGCTCACCGGCGGGTGACAGCGCCGATACCCGCACCTCGGTATCGGTGGGGATCCGGGTACCCGGATGGATCGCCGCCACTGCCACCGCACCGGTGTCGGACAACTCGATCGAGCGCACCCGGCCCACCGGCACCCCGCGAAGCGTCACGTCCTGGCCCGGCAGCAGACCACCGGTCTGCTCGAGGTGCACGCGGATCACCGCCTCGGTGCGCGACGGATCCAGCCGCAACGTACCGAACATCAGGTACGTCACACCGATGACGAACATCATCGCCAGCGCGATCGCCGACAGGCCCAGTCGGTGCAGCTTCGCCCAACCCAATGCGTTCAACAGCGCTCTCACGGTGGCCCCTCCAGCGACCCCCCCGGCGGAGCCGTCGGCGGGGGTGGCGGCAGTCCCGGCGGTGACGGAGCGGGTGTGAGGTTGCCGGGATTCGGCCCGATCAGGTTGGGCGGCTGCGGCATTCCGGGCGGCGGGGTGGGCGCACCCCAGAACTTGTTGCGGACCATCAACAGCTCGTAGGAGATGCTGCCGACCAGATTGCGGAAGTCTTCTCGCCCCGGCCCACGGCTGCCCGGATCGGCGGGGTGGTGCGGGTCGGCGAACGCACCGACAGCGAGGTCGGCGAGATCGATCTCGACGTTGGATGCAGTCGAGTTGGTCGTCTTGAGGATCGGGCCGAACATCAGGTTGAAGTTGGCCAGCGACGCGCCGGGCGCCGTCGACGCGTCGTTGAGGCCCGCGGAGAGCCGGTTGAGGTCGGCCATCATGCTGCGCGACTCCTCCCCGCGCACCGAAGGAAACTTGGCCAGTTGCAGGGTGATCCGGTTCAGCTGTGCGATCAGATCGACGATCCGGTCGGTGTTCTCCGCGACGGCGCCCAGCGCGGGGCCGGCAGCCTCGATGGCCGCGTCGATGGATTTCTGCCGGGCCGCCATCGTGGCGGACAGATCGCCGGTCTGGTTGAGCGCGCGCTTGATGGAATCCGAACGGGCCGAGAGGCTCTGGATCAGCCGGGTGGACTCGTCGACGAACTTGTTCAGATCCTCACCCTTACCGCCGACCGCGCGGCCCATCCCGTTGATCAGCCGGGTCAGGTTGCGGATCGCTCCCCCGTTGACGAGCAGCGCCGCGGTGCTCAGCACGTCTTCCACCGAGGCGGCCGACGCCGTGGAGGCCAGCGGAAGCACCGCGCCCGGCGCCAGCGGTGTGGTCGTGGCGGATGCGTCGGCAGGCGGTGTCAGCGCGACGAAGATGTCGCCGAGCGGGGTGGCCGACCGCAATTCGGCGGTTGTGCCGGCGGGGATCGCGACATTCGAGGCGATCCGCATCGTCACCACCGCCGTGTAGTCGCGGGCGGTCATCGACTCGACCTCGCCGACGTCGGCGCCGGACAGCCGCACCTTGGCCTTGGCGGGCAGGTTCAGCGCGTTGGCGAACGTCGCGCTGATCTCGTATGTGTCCGCGCCGACGGACGGCGCAGGCAACGGGATCCGGTCCAGGCCCATCGAACAGCCCGCCAGCCCACCCACCAGAGCCACTGCCGTGGTGAGCGCGGCAAGCGCGCGGAGCGGTCTGCGCGCCGGTATCGCCAAGACCGGTGTCATGGGGTAAGACCTGCCAATCCCTCGAGCATGCTGGTGATTCCGAAATCGGGGCCGAAGTCCTGGACGGTCCCGGTGGTGCATCCCAACTGCTTCATGCCCAGCAGGTTGCACACCTCCTTGGTCAGCTGACCGTTGAGTTCGACCTTGTCGAGCACGGGATGCGAGCGAATCGCGTTCTTCTCGTGGTCGATCATGTTGTAG
The DNA here is from genome assembly GCF_019645835.1 of Mycolicibacterium holsaticum DSM 44478 = JCM 12374. Lineage (NCBI taxonomy): Bacteria > Bacillati > Actinomycetota > Actinomycetes > Mycobacteriales > Mycobacteriaceae > Mycobacterium > Mycolicibacterium holsaticum. The sequence goes on along the minus strand of NZ_CP080998.1, from coordinate 2,131,772 downwards.
ACGTTGTCGAGCAGCATCGGCGCCACATCCAGCGTTTCCGCGAGCTCGCGCCGGTAGTCGGCGATGGCCTTGGTGGTCGTCTCGAAACCGGCAGCCGTCGACTTCAGCGCGTCCCGGTTGTCCTCGATCAGATCGGCTGTTTCGGTGAGGATCTGGTTGATCTGCGCGCCGGTCGACCCGCTGCCGAGCTGTTCGGCCGCCATCACATCGCTGAGTTGGCGCATCGACGAGCCGAAGTCGCGGATGGTCCGGTCGTTCTCGGCTGACGCGGTGGTCAGGCTTTCCAGGTTGGTGACGATCTTCGTGATCGCGTCACCGGTCGGGGCGCCGCGTTCCTTGCTCATCCTCAGCGCGGTCGACAGCTCCCCCAGCGCCGACCGGATCTTTGTGCCGTTGCCCTCGGTCATCGCGGCGCTGACCGAGAGCAGGTCGGCGACCGGGCCGGACCCGTGCCCGTCGCCTTCCAACTGCACGGCCAGCTTGTCGATCATCGCCAGCACCCGGTCGAATTCCACGGGGGTGCGGGTGCGGTCCAGGCCGAGCGTCTGACCGTCGGCGAGCGTCGGCCCGTCGCGGTAGACCGGGGTGAACTCGACGTGCCGGTCGGTGAGGATGGAGGTGGAGACGGTGACCGCCTGCGCGTCGGCGGGGATTTTGACGCCGGGTTCGACCCGCATCGTCACCTCGACGTACGCGCCCCTGGCCTCGATCTTCTCCACCGTGCCGACCGGCATCCCGAGAATCGACACCGCATTGCCTTCGTAAAGCCCGCTCGCACTGTCGAAAAGCCCGATGATCGTCATCGCCCGCTCGCTGAACGGGCCGCTCGTACAACCGCACGCGCCGCACACCATCGCAACGATGGCGATCAGCTTGAGGAATGCGCGCGGGGTCATTTGCAGTCCCCGAAGTAGGGCGGCAGGTTGAACTGCTTGGCGCGCCCGCTGATCGCGCAGATGAACGTGTCGATCATGGTGCCACCGCTGGAGGTGAAGTCGAACTCGTTGCCGTTGCCGGTGGCGTTGGCGAAGTTGCGCACCGTGACGGGCATCAGCTGCAGCGTGCTGCGCAACAACGCGTCGTTGCGGCCTACCGCGCTGAGCATGCCGTCGAGGTTGTTCATCAGTTCATCGATCCGCTGCCGGTCGCCGATCAACACGGGCCGCAACTGGTTCACCAACTTCGTGGTGGCGTCGATCAGCCGAACCACCAGGTCCTTGCGCGCGGCCAGATCGCCGAGCACCTCGCGGCCCTGGGTCATCAGCAGGCCCAGGCTGCGCTGCTGATTGCCGAGCAATTCGGCCACCTGCTCGGTGCTGCGCAGCAGGTCGTAGATCTGATCGCGGCGCGACGCGATCACCGATGACAGGTGCTCGATGTTCTGCAGCGCCTGGGGCAGCACCTCGGGTGCCCCCGCCAACTGTGTCGACAGCGTGGTCATCGACTGCGCGATCTTCTCGGCGTCGACGGCTTCGAACGTCGTGGTGGCGTCCTGCAGCGCGGCCTGCAGGTCGTAGGGCACCTCGGTGTTGGCCAGCGGAATACGGTGGTCGGAAAGGTCTTTCGAACCCGCCGGCTGTAGGTCGACGTACCGGGCACCGAGCAGCGTGGTGAGTTTGACCGAGGCCCGGGTGGCCGAGCCCAGCGGTATGTCATCGTCGATCTCCAGTCCGACGGCCACGTGGTCGCCTGCGAGGCGCATGCTGGAGACGCGCCCGACCCGCACACCGGCCACCGTGACCTGGTCGCCCACACTCAAGCCGGCCGCCTGTGCGAACTCGGCGGTGTAGACGTCCTTCCCGATCCCGAGCCGGCCCAGGCCGAGCGCAGCCCCCAGGGTCAGCACGATGACCAGCACGGCGGTCACGCCCAGTTGCAGCTTGCTGTAGGACTGGATGGACCGAAGCCACAGACGTTTCCCGGCCGTGCTGTCGTGCGTCACTGTCATGACCATCACCGGCACTTCTGGCTGTAGGTCAGCCGGTCTTCGGGCGTGCCTTCCCGGACGATCGCGTTGATCAAGCTGTCGATCCGGGGGAATTGGCTGACGGTCAGGTTGCATGCGTACACGTCGAGGTACGCCCCGCCCTGACTGAACCGGGCCAGACCCTTGAGCATCAGCGGTGTGTTGAAGGCCATGTAGGCGAATCCCTGTTTGTCTTCCATGAAGTGCTTGGCGAAGCCGGGTTCGCGCGCCAGCCATTCCCTCATGTCCGGCTGGACGTCGGTGATGACGTTCGCCAATCGTTCGCCGACCACGGAAACCTGATCCAGCGAGTCGACGAATTCGGCACGGCGTTGGGCGAATCCGTTGAAGGCCGTCTCCGCCGAATCGATGCTGCTGTTCAGCGCGTCGCCGTGGTCGGCCAGCGAGGCCACCACGCTGTTCAGATGGGTCAGCACACCATCGAGGATCGCGTCGGTGCCCGAGTACGACTGCGCGAGGCGGGTCGTCTCGGAGATCATCGTCGCGATCGCTCCGGTGTCGCCCTGCAGCGACCGCACGATGGCGGTGGTGAGGTTGTCGACCTGTTCGGGGTTCAGCAGCGCGAACAGCGGCTCGAACCCGTTGAGCAGCCGGGAGATGTCGAATGAGGGTTCGGTGTGTTCGACAGGGATGACCGAGCCGGCGGGCAGCACGCGGGGGTCGCCGTAGTCGGCAAGCGACAGGCCGAGGTAACGCTGCCCGATGATGTTCTGGTAGACGATGGCGGCCTTGGTGTTTCCGTACAGCACCTGTTCGGACTGCACCCGGAAACGCACCCGCGCGTCGGTGCCGTCCAGCGCGACGTCGTCCACGCGGCCGACCTTCACTCCCGCCATCCGCACCTCGTCACCGACCTTCAGCCCCGATACATCGGTGAAAACGGCGCTGTACGCGTGCGTTCGACCGTCGACCTCACGCTGCAACGTGACGAACACCGTCCAGATCAGCGCGAGGCAGACGACCAGGAATATGCACAGCCCGATCAGCGGGCGGATGTGTCTTCTCAGGGGTGTCCTGACAGGTGTGCTGGCCGACTTCACGGACCGTCCCTCCCTCCCGGCTCGACGGACCCGGGATGCGCAGCCTCCGCGGGCAGTGGCGACCCCGGCGGCGCGGCCGCCGACGGATCGGGAACGATGTGCACGGTGCTGCCCCTGAGTACCGGCCCGAGCAGCAGTTCGGCGGCGGCATTGGGCTGTGGTCCGAGCAGTTCGCTCAGCTCTGCGCGTTCTTGTGGGCTGCCGACCGGGCCCACGTTGCCGCCGGGCGGTTGGTAGTTGCGCGGGTCGAGTTGTCGGGGCAGCACCGGCGGGTCGGCGGTGAGCGGGGCGGTGCGGCAGCTGGGGCCCTCGAGTGCGCCGTAGCGCGGGCAGTCCTGACGGGTGTACATCCGGTTCGGTGTGAGGACCAACATGAACTTGCCCACCGCCATCTTCTTGTCCTCATGCCAAACGTGTTCGAAGAAGCGGTTGGTCAGGTCGTTGATCCGGGTGACGATGGGTGCGAAAGCGCCTGAGCCGTCGGCCATTACACCCATCACCGGGGACATCTGAGTGGTGATCACGATCATCTGGTCGGTGTTGTTCTCGAAGGAGGTGCCCACTTCGCCGAACGTGGCGTGCCCGGCAGACAGGAAAGTGGTCAACTCCTGACGTTTCTCGGCGAAGGTGCGCATGGGCACGACCGCGCTGTGCACGGCGTCCAGCAGGTCGGGCGCGCTGTCCTCGAGGCCCTGCAGGGCTTCGGAGAGGACCGCGAGCGTGGCCTCGGTGCCGTCGTCGGCGATGATGCGGTTGAGTTGGTCGACGATGCGGTTGGCGCCGCTGCCCGCGCGTTCGAGTTCGTCACCGCGCCCGCTGGTCGCCTCGGCGACGGCGGCCAGCACGCCGACGGTGTCGGTGGACCCGGGTCGGCCCGCGGCGGCGAGCACGTCGCGCAGCTTCGACAACGCCGTCTGGAACTGGACGGTGGCCAGGCTGTCGTCCTGACGGATTTGCGAACCCGGCTTGAGCGCGGGCCCGGAACCGTTGTCCACCAACTGCACTGACGATACGGCGAACACGTTGCCCGGCACGACGCGCGCTGTGACCGAGGCGGGGATCGCGTGCGCGAAGTGCGGGTCCAGGGTCAGGTCGACCTCGTTGTCGCCGCCGTCGATGCTCGGCGTCACCCCTTCGACGGTGCCGACCAGCGCGCCGCGGAATTTGACGTCGGAGCCCCTGGGCAGCCCGTCTCCGACATTGGCGAGCAACGCGACCACCTCGACACGGTTGGAGAACGCCCCCTCGGACTTGGCGATCGCGGCGGCGGCCAACAGCACGGTGCCCAGCAGCAGCGCGATCCCGCGCAGCAGTAACCGGGAATCCGATACCGGGTTGGTGGCCGATTCGAAGCTCTGCGTCACCGTCAGCCCCCCAGCCTCGCGCCGGAGCCGATCCCCCACAAGCCGATGGTGAGAAGCAGGTTGGCGATGATCATGACCGAGATGCTGGCCCGCATCGCGCGGCCGGCCGCGATCCCGACACCTTGTGGGCCGCCCGCCGCGAAATAGCCGTAGTAGCACTGGATGGTGGATGTGAGGATCACGAACACGATCGCCTTGACGACGGAGTACACGATGTCTTGGCCGGTGAGCACCAGCCGGAAGTAGTGGTTGAAGGAGCCGGCCGACAATCCGCCCGCGAAGGTCACGATGCTCTGCACCGCGGCGTAGTTCACGACCAAACACAGGATGTAGAGCGGAATGATCGCCACCACCGAGGCCAGCAGCCGGGTGCTGATCAGGTACGGCAGCGGACGGATCGCCAACGACTCGATGGCGTCGATCTCCTCGGAGATGCGCATCGAACCAAGTTGCGCGGTGAACCGGCAGCCGGCCTGCGCGGCGAACGCCAGGGCGGCCATCACCGGCGCGAGTTCGCGGGTGGACACCGTCGAGGACAGCAGTCCGGCGGCGGGTTCCATGCCCAACAGGTGCAGCGCCTGATAGCCCTCGATGCCCACGATCGCTCCGGCCGTCGCGCCGAGCAGAATGATCACCCATGCGGTGCCGCCGCCCACCACGATGGATCCGTTGCCCCACGTGACATCCGACAAGATGGTCAGGAAGGCCTTGCGGTACCGGGTCACCGCCAGCGGGACACCGCCGACCGCGCGGCTGAAGAAGGTCAGCATGTGGCCGAGCCGGATGCCGAGCCCGGCCACGGACGTCGACGCGCTGACCAACGGCCGCAGACCTCTGGGGTAGTACGGCGCCGCCATCAGAGCGCCGCCTTGGGGAACAGCAGGACGTACATCTGGGTGAACACCACGTTGGTGATCATCAGCAGCAGGATGGACGCCACCACGGTGGCGTTGACCGAGTTCGCGACGCCCGCGGGCCCACCCTTGGTGGTCAGTCCCTTGTCACACGCCACGATGGCGACGATCGCGGCGAACACCACCGCTTTGATCATGGTGAGGATGAGGTCGCCGACGGTCGCGAACGACGCGAAGGTCATCACGAAGCTGCCCGCCGCACCGTTTTGAGCGAACGTGTTGAACAGATAGCCGGCGAGGAACCCGATGAAGCACACCAGCCCGGTCAGCGCGACGCCGACGACGATGGACGCCGCGAGCCGCGGGACCACGAGCCGGCGGATGGCCGAGATCCCAAGAACTTCAAGGGCGTCCACCTCTTCGCGGATGGTGCGCGAGCCGAGGTCGGCGCAGATCGCCGAACCGACCGCGGACGCCATCAGCAGGGCGGCCACCAGCGGCGCGCCCTGCCGGATCACCGCGAGCCCGCTGGCGGCTCCGGCCAGCGAGGTGGCGCCGACCTGTCCGGCCAGCAGGGCGAACTGGATCTGCAGCGTCACCCCGATCGGGATCGCCACGCACATGGTCGGCAGCATCGCCGTCGACGCCATGAACGCCGCCTGCTGCACGAACTCCCAGAACGGAAACCGCCATCTGACGATATCGATCACCAGGTAGCGAAGCGCCTGCAGGCCCAGGATGCACTGGCTGCCAACGGTGCTCAGCGCCGCAACGGGGTGCCGCTGGACGTATCCCCGGCCCCACTCACCGACCTCGCCGAGTGGGCTTGGGTCCACCGGGCGCTGCGTGGTCATCCCGCGCTCACCAACCGTCAGCCACGTGGAAGTCCGAGCGCCCGTTCCGCGATGACATTGCGCAAGACCTCGTTGGTGCCCCCGGCGATGGTGAAGGCCCGTCCGTACAGAAACGCGTCCTGCCACCAACCACCGTCGTGGACATGCGGATCCGTTTCGACACGAATGCCGTCATGGCCCTGCAGTTGCATCCCGTATTCGTGCAGTGCCAGATTGATCTGGCTGAACAGGATTTTGGACACCGGCGCATCGGCGAAGTCCGCGCCGCCGTGCAGCGCGCGGCTTTCGTTGTACGCCGCGACCAACGAGTTGACGTGCACGTCGGCGACGAACCCCCCGATCGCCTGACGCACGTCTCGGCGATCGAGTGCAGAGCCCGATTCGGCGCCCGACGAGTCGGGCAGGCTGCCCGCCAGCCGTACCAGCCGCTGCAGCGCACCGAACAGCGACGCACCGCTGCCCGCGCCCGCACGTTCGTGCACCAGGCTGGCCGTGGTCACCGCCCAGCCCTGATCCACCTCCCCGATCACATGCTTGCTCGGGACGCGCACCCCGTCCAGGAAGACCTCGTTGAAGTCCGCCGTTCCGGTGATCTCGCGCAGCGGCCGCACCGTGACGCCCGGCAACGACATGTCCAGAGCAAACGCCGTGATGCCCGCGTGCTTGGGCGCGTCCGGGTTGGTGCGGGCCAGCAGATAGCCCCAGTCGGCGTGCTGTCCGTTGGTCGTCCACACCTTCTGCCCATCGATGACGAAGACGTCGTCCTCACGGCGTGCGCGGGTGCGTAGGCTCGCCAGGTCGCTACCAGCTTCCGGCTCACTGAACAGCTGGCACCAGATGTGTTCGCCAGAGCGGATGCGGGGCAGGAAGTAATCCCTCTGCTCGGCGGACCCCGACGCGATGATCGCCGCGGCTGCCAGCATCCCGCCACCGACCGGACCGGGTGCGTTGACCCGGATCAGCTCGTCGATCACCACCGATTCGTGCAGCGGATGCGGATCGGGCAGCCCCCCGTAGGCCACCGGCCAGTTCACCCCGAGCATTTGCTCGGAGAACAGCCGGGCGGTCCACTCCCGCAGTGCGGGGATGTCGTGGGCCTCCGGCGCCCGGACGCCGGTCCGGCCATGTCGGGGAGGTTGATGTCGAGCCGCCAAGGCACGTACTCGCTCGCGCAGGAAGTCGAGGTGCGTGTCCTGTTCGAGGTGCATTCAACCCCTCTCCATCGATTGGTCGAACCAGCAATCGACCTTAATCAGTGTCCTGTATGTTTGTGAAGCCTTTTCCCGAACCGGTCTGTCCGGCCCCGCGTACAGCTAAGGAGCCGCCGTGAATTTCGACCTCACCGACGAGCAGCGGGCGCTGATCGAGGTGACCCGGGAGCTGCTGGAGCGGCACTCGTCGGTGGCGGCGGCGCGGGCGTTGATCGACGGGCCGTCAGGCTACGACGAGCAACTGTGGCGCAAGGGGGTCGGGCTGGGATGGCCCGCCTTGACCATCGCCGAGGAGCACGGCGGACTGGGCTTGCAGTCCACCGAACTGGCTTTGGTGGCAGTCGAACTCGGACGCGGGCTGGCCTCGACTCCGTTCCTGCCGACCGCCGTCGTCGCCGATGCGGTCACCCGCTCGACCGCTGTCGACCGCGTTGCACTGCTGTCTTCGCTGGCCTCCGGTACCCAGACCGCGGCCTGGGCATTCGCCGAGGCCGGACAACCGTGGTCGACGGCCGGGATTCACACCACCGCGGTCCGGGACGGCTCCGGGTATGTCATCAACGGCGCGAAGGCCTCGGTGCAGGACGCCGATTCGGCGGCGGTGCTTCTGGTCGACGCCGTGCTCGACGGGCGGCCGGCGCGCTTTCTGGTTCCGGCCGACACGACCGGTGTGAAAATCGAGCGCCAGCACACGCTCGACGTGACCCGCCGGTACTGCGATGTCGTGCTGGACGGGGCGGTGCTGGGTGCCACCGCGCTGTGCGCCGAGGGCGCGGCCGCCGAGCAGTCGATCGTCCGCTCCAACGAGCTCGCTGCGGTGCTCACCTGCGCCGAACTGGTCGGCGTGGGCGAGCGACTGCTCGAGCTCACGGTGGCCTACGTCAAGGACCGCGTGCAGTTCGGCAAGGCCGTCGGCAGCTTCCAGGCCGTCAAGCACAAGTGTGCGGACATGCGGATCTGGATTCAATCCAGTGCTGCGGCAACCTACTTCGCCGCCATGACCCTCGATAGCCAACATCACGACAGCGCCCACGCGGCCAGCGTCGCCAAGGCCTACGTGTCGGATGCGGTGAATCAGCTTGCCGGCGAGGCGCTGCAACTGCACGGCGGCATCGGTTTCACCTGGGAGCACGACCTGCACCTGTTTCTGCGCCGGGCCCGGGTCGGCGCAGCGCTGTACGGCGACGCCGACCACCACCGCGAGGAGTTGTTCCTGGCGCAGGTTCTCGCCTCCGCCTGACGCTCTTCTCGGCGCGCTCAGAGCGCGAACGCCAGGAACTGGGTGAACTGATCGGCCGAGAAATTGTCGTCGCTGACCAGCACCAGGGCCTGACGCCCGTCGGGCAGCGTGGGCCCGAGCGTCATCCCCTCCAGGTTGTCGATCGGGTCGACGGCGCCGGCCAGATCGACGAGCAGTGTCTTGGTCATCGTCTGCACCGGCGCATCGCGCAGCGACGGCCGGGCCAGCACGTCATCGGCGTCGCCGATGACGACGCGGTACAGACGCGCTTGGACGTGCGTGCCGTATCCGCGTTCCAGCACCAGGAACTCGTCGTCGTCGACCGCCACCAGTTCGGACAAGCCGTTGTCGCCGCCAGGACCTGAGGCAACCGCGTCGACGCGGTAGGTGTATTGCGCTGTGGCGGCGCGGGTCTCGACGTCGAACTTGGTGATCCGGACCAGCGCGCCGTCGGCTTCGCTGGGCAGTTCACCGTCGTCGTAACGCGGTCCCTCCATCGCCGCCCACAGGTGGCGGCCGTCCGGGCTCAACGAGAGGCCTTCCAGCCCAACGTTGCGTCTTGGCCCGGTTTCCTCGCCGGACATGTGCAACATCGGGGGCAGGGTGAACTCGCCGAGATAGCCGCCGTCGAGGTCGGCGATCCGTACCGACGGGTCGAGCATCGCCTCGCCCTGCCGTTCGCCCTCGCTGGACCAGTAAATGCGCTGGCGGCCAACGTCAACGGCGATACCTTCGGGGTCCGGCGGCACCACCGGTGGCCTGGCGTCGGCGTTCAGCGGCGCGAACGGCTTGCCGTCGGCGTCCAGCAGGGGGTGCGTGCCGACAAAGTCGACGTCTTCGACGCCACTGTCGGACAGTGTTATCCGGGCGGTGTAGAACCGTGCCGGGTTCTTGGCCGAGCGGTCGTCGCTGATGAGGTAGTACAGGTCGCCGTCGCGGTCATAGCTCAGCCCGGACAGCCCGCCGATCGCCGTGCCATCGAGGGTCGCGCCGTCCCGCAGTTTCAGCTGACCCAGATACTGCGGCCCGTGGACGTCCGTGGTTTCGGCGCCGCCGCATGCCGACACCAGCACGGCACATGCGAGCGCGGACTGCAGAAGGCCTCGCACTAGGCCACGGTATCGAGCAATGTTCCGACAAAGTAGGTGGCCGCAATCGCCACGGTGCCGAACGCCAACTGGCGCAGCGATCCGAACCACGCCGGTTTGCGGGTGATCCGGGCGGCCATGGCCCCGGCGATGAGCAGTCCCAGCCCGCCGCACGCCAGGCCGACCCACAGCGATTCGTATCCGAGCAGGTAGGGGATCAGCGGGATGATCGCGCCGATCGCGAACAACACGAACGACGAGGCCGCCGCCACCCACGGCGACGGCTTCTCCCTGGGGTCCACACCGAGCTCCTGCACGAGGTGGAAGTTCAACGCGCGGCTCTCGTCACGGTGCACCTCGTCGGCGGCCTTCGTCGCGGTTTCGCGCGTCATACCCATCTCCATCAGCATCGCCACCAGCTCGGCCTCTTCGGCTTGCGGGTTCTTGCGGAAGGAGCGGCGCTCGACGAGAACCTCGGACTCGATCTGTTCGTTGGCAGTGGTCACCGAGGTGTACTCCCCCATGGCCATCGAGAAGGCGCCCGCCAGCAGCCCGGCGACGCCGCTGATCACCACGGTCTGCGCGCTGGCGGCGGCCGCGACGCCCGCGATCAGCGCAGTGTTGCTGACGAGGCCGTCCATGGCGCCGAACGTGGCGGCGCGCAGCCAGCCGCCGGTGACGTCGGCGTGCCGGTGGGTGGTGAGGTGAGGCGCACCCGTGGGCGACACCCATTTAGGCATTCCCGGACCCTTTCATGTCCTTGATTGAACTTCATCGGATTCCACCGGATTTAGTTAGGTACTCCTGCGTTTGCCGCATCACAGTTTGAGGTGCGCGGTAGCGGGCTACCGTTGGGTATGACCACCACTGCAGAGCACCTACGCAATGCGCTCGACGGCCGTTGGCGCGATGTGAAGAACCGGATGCGTGAGGAACTCTCCACCGAGGTTTTCCGCCCGCACTACACCCCCAACACGGTCATCGCCCGCACCAAAGTGGCCGAGCAGATGAAGATCATGGCCGACCACGGCGCCGCCGAAGACGGATTCAAGAAGGAACACGGCGGCAACGGCGATGTCGGTGCCGCGGTCACCCAGATCGAGATGCTGGCCATGTCGGATCTGTCGCTGATGGTCAAGGCCGGTGTGCAGTGGGGGTTGTTCGGCGGGGCTGTCGAGAACCTCGGCACCGAACGCCACCACGAGAAGTACGTGCCCAAGATCATCAACCTCGACCTGCTCGGCTGCTTTGCGATGACCGAGACCGGCCACGGCAGCGACGTGCAGTCGCTGGAGACCACCGCGACCTACGATCCGGCCACCCAAGAGTTCATCATCGACTCCCCCACCCGCACCTCCCGTAAGGACTACATCGGCGGTGCGGCCGAAACCGCGCGGATGGCAGCGGTTTTCGCGCAGCTGATCACACCCGATGGGGTGGGGCACGGTGTGCACTGCTTCCTGGTCCCGCTGCGCGACGACGACGGCAACGATCTGCCGGGGGTGACCACGTCGGACAACCACTACAAGGGCGGCCTGCCCGGCGTCGACAACGGGCGCATCCAGTTCGCCCACGTGCGGGTGCCGCGGGAGAACCTGCTCAACAAGTACGCCGACGTCGCCGAGGACGGCACCTACTCATCGCCGATCGAGAACCCCAACCGACGGTTCTTCACGATGTTGGGCACGCTGATCCGCGGTCGCGTCACCGTCGCAGGCAGCGCGGCCGCGGCCGCGCGGGTGGCGCTCGACATCGCCACCCGATATGCGTTGCAGCGCAGGCAGTTCGCCGCACCCGACGACGAGAACGAAGTGCTGATCATGGATTACCTTGTCCATCAGCGCCGGTTGCTGCCGTTGATCGCGAAATCCTATGCGCTGCAGTTCGCGCAGAACGAGTTGGTGGCCAAATGCCACGAACTGCAGACGGCCGACGATCCCGATCCCGAAGAGCAGCGCGAGTTGGAAGCCCGCGCCGCGGGCCTGAAGGCAACCAACACCTGGCACGCGACGCGCGCGATCCAAGAAGCCCGCGAAGCCTGCGGCGGGGCCGGGTACATGGCCGAGAACAGGTTGATCGCGCTGAAGGCCGACACCGATGTGTTCACCACGTTCGAGGGTGACAACCATGTGCTCACCCAGCTGGTCGCCAAGCAGCTGCTCACCGACTACGCCGACGACGTCAAGAGCATGAGCCCGGTGGAATGGGTGCGCTTCGCCGCCGAGACCGTCGGCACCCGCGTGCTCAAACGCACTGCGGCGCAACCGATCATCCAGACGATCCTGGACAACCGCCAGGACAACGAAGAAGAGGGCAGCCTGTTCAACCGCGGTACTCAGGTGCAGATGTTCGAGGACCGCGAGGAGTACATGCTGTCCACCGTGGCGCGCCGGCTGCAGGGCAAGGCCAAGGAGATGAGCGCGTTCGAGGCGTTCAACGCCGTGCAGGATCACGTGTTGCACGCCGCGCGCGCACACATCGACCGCACCATCCTGGAAGCGTTCGTCGCAGGCATCGACACATGCCAGGACGAGGAGGCCCGCAAGATCCTCGAGATGGTCTGTGACCTGTACGCGCTGACCGTGATCGAAGAGGACCGCGCCTGGTTCATGGAGCACCGTTTCCTGTCCACCGAGCGCGCCAAGGCCGTCACCCGCGGGATCAACGAACGCTGCCGCAACCTGCGTCCGTACGCGGAGTTGCTGGTCGACGGGTTCGGCATTCCCGAGCAGTTGCGTTACGCCGAGATGCTGCACCCGGAGAACATCGTCGACACCTGATGTCCTGGCGCTACGGGCCGGGGATCGGGTCGACCGCGGTCAATCTGCCGTCGACGACCCTGAACCGGACGTTGCCGATGCCCGTCGGGCAGCACGCCGGGTCGTCACCCTGACGCCACCGGTACTGCAGGACGGCGGTCTCGTTACCGGTGGGCATGACGCTGATGTAGGGCCGGGGCTGCGGTGTCGGGGTGCCGAGCGGTCGCTGGTGTTCGAAGAACAGCACCTGCTGAGGGCTGTCGTCGGCATCGCCGGATGTGACGACGACCCAGTGCAGTCGGCAGTCCACGGTGTGCCCGCGGTCGGACTCGCGCCACTGGGCTGCGGGGAGCTTCCCGATCTCGGCAGCGATGACGTCGGCGCTGGGCGCGTCGGACGGGGAACAGGACGCCGAGGTGCTCGGCGCGGCGGGCGGCGGGCTGGAGCCGCATCCGGCGGCGACCAACACCATGGTCAGCAGCCCGAGCAGCCGAGCAAAACGCATGGGGCCGAGCTTACGGACGCGTCGGCCCGCCACCTCGCTCGGTGACGGGCCGGCGCCCGAATGGCTCCCCGCTAAGCAGCGGCGAGCTGTGTTGTCCCCGTACACGCGCCCGGCAAGGGCGGTGTGATCGCGACCACAGTATCGCCCTGGGAGGTGAGCCGCTCGGCTTTTGCCGGTCCGCAGCGCCGACATCTGTCCAGTGGGATCGGACCGGGTGAAATGGGCGCTCGCCGATGTTGCAGGTGCAAAAAAATGTCGGGCGATAGAACCTGCGAAATACTTGCTCCCCCGGCTGGACTCGAACCAGCCTCTCACGGGGTTTTGGCAGGTTCTCTGAGCTGGCCCTACGGCCCGAAATTGGCACTTTAGCAGCACTTATCCACTAGCCAATCTGGTTGATTGTGTTAGGTTCTGTCGGACTCACTGTTGTGCAAATGTTGTGCAGAGACCGACCGAAGCGAGGCCCACGTGCCAACACGCAAACCACAGAGCACCCCCCGCCGTCTGGCCTTCGGCCGGGCGCGGCAAGAACGGTCGGGCCGATGGTCTGCGGCCTACCTCCATCACGGCGTACTGCACCGGGCCGTCGCCACCTTCCCCACAAAGCAGGCGGCGACCTCCTGGCTCGACGGTGAGCAACATCTGATCGAGCTGGACCGGCGCACCCCGGGAACCTGGACACCGCCCGCAGAACGCGCCACCAAAGCCGCCGCGGCCCGCCTCACATTGCGCGGTTACGCCAAGCCGTGGCTCGAACAGCGCAACATATCTCGCCGCACCCGAGAGAACTACCGCTACCACCTGGAGTCCAACATCCTGCCCACGCTCGGAGACCACGCGCTCACTAAGATCACGCCCGAGGATGTCCGCGTGTGGTTCTCGGGGTTGGGCACCGATTACCCAACCCGCAACGCGCGCGCATACGGAGTGTTGACCGCCGTGCTCAACACTGCGGTGGACGACGGTTTGATCGACCGCTCCCCCGCCCGAATCAAGGGCGGCACCGCGGTCAAGCACACCAAGCGCTCGGTGGTCCTGCTGGAGCCGGGCGAGCTGGCTGCGCTCGCCGAGGCCATGCCCGCTGAGTTGCGGCTGACGGTGCTGCTGGCGGGATGGTGCGGGCTGCGGCGCGGTGAGGTGTTCGGCCTGACCCGCGAGGACATCGGAACAGGCTGTGCCACCGTGCGGATCAACAAGGCGGTCGTCTACCGGGAGCACACCTACACCTGCGGCCCGACGAAAACCAGAGAATCGAACCGCACTGTGACGGTACCGATCCACCTGCGGCCGGTAATCGAGAGTCACCTGCGTGAGCACACCGGCAAGGCCAAGAGCGCGTTGCTGTTCCCCGATCCCGAGACCGGATCGTTCTACACAGAGGGGCGATTCCGCGGCCCGTTCTTCGCCGCCCGCAAGGCTATCGACAAAGAGGGTCTGCACTTCCATGACCTTCGCCACTTCGGCGGCGTCATGGCGGCAGTGGCCGGGGCTACGACCAAAGAGGTCATGGACCGCCTCGGCCACACCACCAGCACCGCCGCGATGCGCTACCAGCACGTCGCGGCCGGCCGCACCGATGCCCTGGCCGAACGCTTGTCGGCACTAGCGGCGCCCAAAACTCCGTAAGTCTCTACCGTCTAAGACGGCGGAATCATACTGAGCCACAGCGATTCTCACGCATCCACGTTTAACCGGATGTATGCTGACAACTGACGGCCGGGACTGTGCCTGCCAAGGGGAATGAACCCGCGCGCCAGGTGTAAAGGACCACCGCCATGCCCGCCCGTCCCATCACTCCCGACTTTGAGTCTCTCCAGCACGCCGCCGCGCGTACTGGATTCTCCGTCTTCACCTTCCGTGCGCTGGTGAGCAGCGGGAAGTTGCCCGCGTACCGCCTGAGCGACAAGCCCGGGAGTGCGATCCGCGTTAAGCGCGCCGACGTCGATGCCCTCATGAAACCGCTTATCCCCGAGGCTGTGTACGCCGACTAACCCCGAAACGTCACCGGACCGTGGGGCCTTGCCTCTGACCACCCACGGCCCGGTGATCGCCCGCGGAAATTCCCGTCACCCACGAACAGGAACACCATGCAGAATACCGCCGAACCCGGCAGCCGCCCCGGGGCGTCAGAGGCAATCAACACCAACACCAATGGGCACCACGACATGGGACTCGGCGCCCTTGCGGAGTGGATCAGCGGCGCGCAATGGGCTGACGAGCTCGGCGTCGACCCCGACAGCGGCATCGGTGAAGTCCTCGGCGAGAACGCCTGGAAGGCAGTGCGCAAGTTCTGCCGTCGCTACGCCGTCGACGTCTATCACTATGGCTCCGATGGGATGGCGTTCTCCGACTTCGAGGCGCTGCCGCGTGAAGTTTGGCGCACCGCGAGCCCAAAGGTCGAATTGACCCGCGCGCAGGTCGCCGAGTTCGCCGACGATGCGCTGACCGAGGATCCGCACGAGATCGGCGAGAAGCTCCAACGAGAGCGGTTACAGCGGTACCGCGAGAGAGACCGGGCCGAACGTGCCCTAAAGGCGAAAAGCATTCCCAGTGATCGCCTGTACACGTTGGATGAGGTTGCGCGGGTCTGTGGAGACAACACCGCCGATGCTGTGCTCGCAGTGATAGAGCGAGCCAATCGGCGGACATGGAACACGCCGAAGCCGCACAACCATCGTGAGCATGAGTATTTGATCACCGCCGCCGAGTTGTACGCGAAGTTCCACGTGGCGGTACGCGCCATCGCCATGATGACCGCGGCGACCGAACAGGATCAGGATGCCGCCCTGGACAGGCTCAGCCTGGCCCGCGCTCGACACCGCAACGACGTGACCGAGCGAGCGAAAGCCGGTGACGCAGACCCCGACGACGGAACGCCGCTCTACGCCGACATCGCGCAGCTTCTCGACGGTGGCGTGCCCGACCCGCCAACGCCGGACATTCTGCGCCGTAAGGATGGCGTCGGACTGTTCTACCGCGGTGAGATCAATCTGCTCTACGGCGATCCCGAGGACGGCAAAACCATGGTTGCGCTCGCTGGGTGTGCCGAGGTGCTGCGCGACGGCGGCACCGTCTTGTTCGTAGACCTGGATGACAACGGCGTCGAATCCATCGTCACCCGACTGCTGATGCTCGGAGCGCCGGAATCCGCATTGCGCGCGGGCAGGTTCCGCTACTGCTCACCCGCAGGCCGCGACCGCTTGGAGCAAGTGATCAAGGACTGCACGGTCGACGGGCAGATTCCCGACGTCGCGGTCATCGACTGTGTGGGCGAGCTGGTGCCAATGTTCGACGGCAGCAATAACGACAGCGACGACTTCACCAGGATCATCCGCGCCACTGCCGGGCTGCTGGCGCGGTCGGGAGTGTGTGTCGTGCTGATTGACCACATGGCCAAGAGCACCGACAGCCGCAAATATGGAGCGGGCGGAACCATGGCCAAACGCCGGCGAGTGGGCGGAACGCAACTGCGGGTCGATGTTGAGGTGCCGCTGCGCAAGGGGCAGGGCGGGACGCTGCGATTGTCGATTCGCAAGGACCGGCACAGCGGGCTACGCCAACACTGCCACCCGGTCTCGAGCTCGAGCGCCAACGACGGTCTGCAACAGGCAGGACGTTTCATCATCGACCCCGGAGACACCGCGTGGTGTGTTGCCGTCGACCCAATGGTTTTGAGCGCCGAGGATGGCGCGCCGACGCACGACGGCAAGCACAGCCGCTACATCGAGGCAGCACAAGGGCTCGATGAAGGATGGACGATCACCGCCCTTGCGCAACGTGTCCACGGCGACCAGTGCACCGAAGCGCAGCGTAAGGACACCGGCCGCGCCGTCAAACACATGATCGCCACCGGTTGCGTTGAAAAGCTCGCCGCAGGAGGCAAGTTCAAGCCTGCGACACACCGCCTCATGCGCGACTAGCAGGCGTACAAAAGCCCCCGTCGCACATGGACAAACCACCATGGACAACCGGTCTCCATGGACAACACATGGACACATGGACATCGGGACAACAAATCCGCAGGTCACTCCATGGACAACCCTTATGGACAACATGGACATCGCCCATATGGACATTGGACACACCCCCTTAGGTGTGTCCATGTGTCCATGGGTCGTTCTGGTCCGCGAGTCCAGTGCAGGGGTTAGGACCGACAGAATCTCGTTGCGTCGGGCCACCCGACGACGCGGCCGGAACACAGTAGAGGGCGGTGCCCGAAAGTGCGCGCGAGCGTACGACCCATTGCACGCAATGTCGACACAATGCATACATGGCACCTCGGGAAGGCCGACAAGATAGCTATCGGAGGGCAGCCCGCGCATATCGGTTGCGGGTCATCGGCCGGACGTGGCAGGAGATCGCCGACGCTGAGGGCTACAAGACGCGCAGCGGTGCTCAACTGGCCGTGCGTCGGCATCTGGCGCGTGAGGCACCGGAGTCCATCGAGGATCAACGACGGGCGGCGGTGGACGGGATTCGGGTCGCGCAGGCGGTGCTGTTCGAGCGTCTGGCCCTGGCCGTCGAGCGCGACGACGACGACCGGATCGCGTCGATTTCCAAGGAGATCCGCGCCCACATCGCCGAGACATCGAGGCTCAACGGGTTGGCCGCGCCCGTGAGGTCCGAGGTCGATGTACGGATGTCGCACTCAACGGCCGCGATCCTGGACCGTGCCGAGCGAGAACTGTTGGCCCTGAGCGCGCAGCGTCAGCGAGAGTTCCCGGTGATCGACGCCGAAGTGATGGAGGCTGTGACGGAATGAGCACCACGCAGGACGACACGATCAAGGCCGCGATGAGCGTGGCGCGCGACGTGGCCGAGGGACGGCTGGACCCGGCCGCGCTCGATGCGGCGGTGGCCGACGAATGCCGCGCGCTGTTCGGCGTCGTGGCGGGGCCGGCTGACCCGTTGTGGTCGTTGCATGTGGACGTCGCCCGCCAGGTGCTCGCGCTCGGCGGTGTGCCCGCGAACGAGTTGAGCGAGTGGGCCGCGGTCATCGGACCCCGAGAACAGCAGAGCGGGGCTGTGGTGGCCGCTGAGACGTCGGCAGCGCCATCCGTGGACGATTCCATGGCTGACGCCGAATCGTCAGCGAGCGGGCCACACAGCCCCGACTCCATTGTTGCCGAGACTGAGGATTAAGCGGCGAACATGGTTGCGGTGCATGAAAATACCGTCTCAGACGGGTATCTGCTGCGCCGCTCGGCTACGGCTGGAGATGGTGCTGCGGCGCCCACGGGTAGGGATCTTGCCCTGGTCCGGCGACGTCATAGCAATTCCCCGAACCCGGCCAGTACCCGGTGATGGATCCGTTGTTGTATGAGGGAAGTGGCTGGTTGTAGAAGCAGCGACGCCACGACCCGTTCTCGCGGACAGGCCCGTCGCAGTAGGACACCAGTGGACGTGGCTCGCAGTACATGTCGTTGTCGGCACCAGCGGGCGCGGCCAACGTGACACCCAATGGTGCCATTGCCAACGCGACGAGGATCACTCGTAGTTTCAACGGATGCACCCCTCTGACCTCAGTTTGCCCCAGTCTCAGCGGGAAACAATAGCGGGCAGGTAGGGCACCTGTCACCGGGACAGCAGAAACTTGCTGACCTCGGTTACTGCACTCCGATGTTGTTAGGTCGTCGTGTGACTACGCCAAATCGTGACCACCGAAGCGGTTACGCGGACCCGCAATCGCGCCCGATGGCCTCGTGGCAAGGGCGGCTTGCCGTCATGGCATCGCGCGGCGAAGTCGACGGCCCGCGCGTCGACGAGTGCCGCCGCGCGCTCGCATGGTGGCGGTGCCACAACGTGATCGCCGCCGAGGTCGACCGCGGGGCGATTGCGGCCGACCGGGCAGCCGAACTGATCGAGCACCTGACAGGAGCGCTGGCATGACCACAACCGACGCCGAGACAGAGCCCGCCGCAACGGTCGTCACACCTGACCAGCTCGACGCGGCAATCCTGGACGGGCTGGCCGACGCCGAGGGCCAGGCGATGGCGTGGGCGCAACTGCGCGAGCTGCTGCCCGCCTCGACGTATTGGCAGCGCGTCGAGTCGTTGACCCGGCTTGACGTCACGGGCCGGGTGCATGTCGTCAAGGTCGACGGGCGGAACTACGTCGCGCTGGCGTTGACGCTGCCTGCCCAGCGGCCACGACGGCGCCGAGGCGTGCCGAGGACGGCGGCGTGAGCGCGGCGGCAGCGACGGCCGGTGACCCGACGACGCGGGTTGTGGCGGTGCGCGCCGTGGCGGCTCAGCGTGCACAGCGCCGACCGGCGACACCGGCAGAGCTGGCCAAGCGGATCGTTCCCGGCTACCGGATCACCCCGACCATCGCATTGATCAGCGACGCCATCGCCGACGCGGTGACCAACCCTGACCGGCGTTACATCATCAGCACGCCGCCGAGGACCGGTAAGTCCGTGCTGACAAGCCAGGTCGGCACCGTGTTCGCCCTGGCCAGCAATCCCGCGGCGATGATCATCCTGCGGTCCTACAGCGACAGCCTGGCCGAGGAACACTCGCGTGCAGCCCGGCGCCTGATCGAGGACCACGGCCAGCTCTTGGGGATCTCACTGTCCACCGACAAGGCCAGCGTGGGCCGGTGGCAGTTGGCCGGCGCACGCGGTGGTCTGTTGGCCGGTGGCATCCTGTCCGGCGCAACCGGATTCGGCGCCGATCTGCTAATCGTGGACGACCCGATCAAAAACTCAGTGGAGGCCGACAGCGCTGCCTACCGGCGCCGGTTGAGCACGGAGTTCCGGGCCTCGCTGCTCTCACGTCTGCACCCCGGCGCCAGCGTGATCATCGTGGCCACCCGCTGGTCGGAGGACGACCTGTCCGGCGAGCTGCTGGCCGAGGACGGCACGCGGTGGACGCACATCAACGTGCCCGCGATCAGTACGCCGGGCGTACCCGATGCCCTGGACCGGGCGCCGGGTGTCGGGATGACGACCGCGCTCGGTGAGCGCAGCGTCAGCGATTTCGAGGAGATCAAGCGGGCGGTGGGATCGCGCGCGTGGGCGGCGCTGTACCTCGGCGTGCCGAGCACGCCCGAGGGCACGCTGATACGCGCCGACTGGCTCGACACCTGGCGGCTACCGGCCGCACCGCCGCGCCCGATCAAGACGGTTGTCGGCGTCGACCCGTCCGACTCGGGTAGCGGCGACAACTGCGGCGTGGTGGCCGCGTCGATCACCCCTGACGGCACGGTGGCGGTCATCGCCGACGTGTCCGCGCCGATGACCAGTGACCAATGGGCCAGGGCCGCTGTCGAACTGGCGGTGAACGTGGGCGCCTCGGAGATCGGGGTGGAAGGATTCGCTGCGCGCGAAACCTACGTGCGGGTGGTCAAGGATGCGCTGTCGCGGTACCAGGTCAGCCGACCGGTCAGGGTCACGTCCTGGCCTCCCAAGGGCTCGGGCCGCGGCGGTGGCGATGCGCTGGCGCGGTCGTCTGCGCTGCTGCAAGGTCTGGAGGTTGGAACGGTGCGCATCGCCGGACACCTGCCCGACCTGGAGGACGCGATGGTCGGCTGGCAGATCGGCCAGCACCAGCCCGACCAGATCGCTGCCCTGGTCGTCGCTCACGACGTGCTGGTGCACAGCCTCGCGCAACAGGTGACCTTCACCAATCCCGCGCGCGCCGGGCAACTGCGCGAGACCGGATCACGCCGGTTCACAGGACGATTCGACCCTCGCGGGCTGGCCTCGGTGACACCGATCAACAGCCGGTTGACTCGACGTATCAGCGACGGCGGCTATGACCCGCTGCGCTACCAGCGGCCGACACGGCGCGGACTCTGATACGCGGGCGGTGCTGTCGGCCGACCCCGAACTGACGCGCCGGGGCCGGCCGACATTGGACGCCGTAACCACACGACACCAGGCCGATACTCGGACATGTCAACGAGCGGATACCTGGTGCGCCCATGTGGCTTTCCTCTATGGAGTTCTCAAGGTGCAGCGATGAAAGTCGACGGCCGCGGTTGCGGCCTTGGCCCGCAGACGCGCAGCGTCCTGGCCGTCGAGCACGACGCGCACCGTGCTGGCGTGCCACTTACCGCCCGTGGCGGTGGGCACGGCGTCGGCGGTCAGCTCGGCGGCGATGGCCCGCAGTGATGCACCGCCCGCCCGAGCCGCGAGGATGCGGGCGACGACCTCGGCGGGCAGGTTCGACGGCCGACCGAGGCGCACGCCCTGGGCGCGTTTCACTGCCAGGGCCTCGCGGGTGCGTTGGCTGATCAGGCGCCGCTCAAGTTGGGAGAACACGGCCATCATCGACGCGGTGGCCTCACCCGCGGGCGTGCTGGTGTCGATGGCCAGATCACAGGTCACCAGCTCCCACCCGCCACGGCGGGCGCGTTCCATCAGCTTGGCCGTGTCCAGCACCGAGCGGCTGATGCGGTCGAGCTTGGCGGCGAGTAGCCCGGCCGCGTCGCCCAGCTCCACCGCGGCCACAGCGGCGGCCAGGCCGGGCCGGTGCTCGATGCCCTTGCCGCCACTGATGCCCTCATCGGCGTGCCAGGCCACGACGGTCCAACCCCGGCGCTCGGCCTCGGCGGTGATGGCGGCGCGTTGGGCATCGAGCCCGGCGCCGCTGGCTGCCTGCTCATCGGTGGACACCCGCAGATAGGCGACCACGGTGCCCTCCGGTGCGGTGTGGGTCCGGCGACGCGGCGCGCTCACGCCAGCGTCTCCAGCGCGTAGGCCGATCCGATGCACAGCTGAGTGCAGCTCTCGCACTCCCAGTAACCGGCCTTGCTGACCCGGCCCGCGTCGACCAGGTAGCCCACGGTCTCCACGAACGCGATCACGCGGTCGTAATCGCAATCGACATCTGTGCACAGCATCCGCTGCATGTCGAAAGCCGAGTAGTCATCGTTGACGATGGCCGGGGCGCAGGTGTCACAGACGTGATAGACGCTCATGGTTTGTTGTTCCTCTCGGTTGGTGGGGTCAGGGGTCACGGCCGGGCTACTGGTACTCGATGCCCGAGGCGTAGAAGGCGTCATCGGCCGCATCGGCTGCAGGTCCGGTGCCGGGCGCCCATACCGGGACGCCGGCCGGCGCCTGGTGGCACACCGCAGCCAGTGAGCAAACTGGCTTGGCATCCGATACCGGCGCCGCCGACGCAACGGATGCAATGGCAATACCGGTGCTGGCGAACATGATTCGAGCGATTTGTGTACGCATGGCCTGAAAATACCGTCCGGTCTCGTCGAAACAGAGCTAACAGGTACACGAGGCCAACCGTGCCCACAATCACCACGATTTCGGACTCTGAACTTCAGGACTCCGCCGTCCGGAACGGCAATATCGTTGTGCCACAGTGTCTTTGGATACGGCACGGACAACAGGCCCTCGTACGTCGCAGCGCAGAAGCGGTGCACCCCGCAGTGATTGACTGCGCCCATGACCGTTACAGCAACAGCCGACCCGGCGTCACGCACAGCGTCAAGCTGGTCGTCCACACTGGCCGCGCTCAAGAGTCGCGGAGTTCCCGACACCGACCCGCGGGTCATCGAATGCCAGACGGCGCTGGCCTACTGGCGGTGCCGCCGAGTTATCGACGCCGAACGCGGCAACCTCGATCCAGCCCACATTCCCGCCCTGGCCGACATGCTGCGCCATGCCCACCCGGTGGTGTCCGCATGAGGCCGGTAACGCGGCGGCGAGCCAAGACCGCTCAGTCCGCCCGACCCGAACCGGTGCTCTCGCAGGCCCAGTTGCGGCAGCGGCGCCGCGCCGGACTGACCACGGCCTACGGCGGTGCGTTCTCGCTGCCTGCCGAGGTGAGCGCCGTCGTGCACCCCCTGGCGCGCCGAGTCAGCCGGTTGCCCAACCCGCAAGTTTGCGCAAGCTGTGCCGCCGATCTAGCTGACGCGGTGCACGAGCTGGTGTCGACGGTGATCGGGTGGCTCGCCGAGATCGACGCAAAGGCCCGCGCCGAGCACCTGACCCACCTGGACTCGGCGGGTAAGGCGCAGGCGGTGCGGCTGATGGTCGACCTCACTCAGCGGCCGGCGCTGCCCGACATTGGAAGCGACGCGCTGGCGTCGGGGATCTGGGCTACCCATCTGGTCCAGATGTCGCAGGCGTGCAGCGGCGAACTGGCCGGGCTGCTGGCCCGCGCCCGACCACCCGGCGACCCGCAGTTGCGCGGCGTGGCCAGCCGGTCCGAGCGGCTGTGCGACATGCTGCGCGACGTCGACACCGCCGCACGCCAACTGGAGATCCGCATCGACCGCGCCGAGGCCGCAGCGGCCAAACGCCGCCGGTCACAGAACAGCCGCGCGCAGACCAAGCGCGCCCAACTACGCGAGCTAGGAGTAGCGATTCCATGACCACTGCATTGCAGCCCGTCGAGTTCACCCCGCCGCTGATCGCACCGGCCAACCCGTTGGGCCTGGACGCGGCAACCACCTGGACACAAGCAACCGAGGGCGAAGCCCTGCACTGGCTGCCCTCCGGTGTGCAGATCCGCGCGCGCACCCACCGCGACCCCGGCGCGTTCGGGATCTGGGGTGCGCCGTGGTGCGTCGACCCCGACGACTTGGACCCCGGCGACGTCAAGACCGGCCCGCCACCCGAGGACAGCGACCCCGACCCCTTTGCGGCTCAGACGGTTTGGGCGTTCGACCGGCTACAGGAGTGCGGCAACCTCTCGGAGTTCGACCGCGGCCAGGTGATCGAGCGCGCCCGCCAGACGTTCGCCATCCGCGAGCCGCTGGCGGTTGAGACCCAGTTCGCCACCCGGCTGCTGGCCGACGCGCCGAGCCCGACCGCTGCCGCCGATCTGGTGGAGGCGGTGGGCCACCTTGAGCAGACGTTCGCCGCAACCGGCACGTTCGGGCTCATCCACGCACGGGTAGGGCTGCTGGCGCTCGCCGAGCACCTGCGCATGATCGTGCGCGACCCGGGGGCGCCGGGCGTGCTGCGCACCCCGGCCGGTCACCGATGGGTGTTCGGCGCCGGGTACGCAACGCCGTTGGGCGACACGCTGGTCGGCACCAGCCCGACCTACGGATGGCGCGACGAGGTCGTGGTGCGCGAGGTGATCCAGTACGAGGCAAGCCAGTTCGTGGCCATCGCCGAACGCTCGGTGATCGTCGGCTATGAGGCCCTGATCGGCACGGCGGTGATCACCCAGTGACCATCGTCGTGTGCGAGGGGCTGCGGCGAAACGAGGTTGCCGCAGCCTCTCGCAGACCACGGCGGGAACCGGCGTCGTGGTGGCGGTGGGCAGGCTGCGGACCGCACTGCCATCACGACGGCCGATTCTCACAGAGAAGCGCGTCCGTGCAGATAGGCTTCGAGCCCGTGGCAAAGATGAAACCAGGTAATGGCGCTCTTGCGGTGGCTGTCGTGCTGTTTGTGCTTACTGCGCTGTTTGCGCTCTGGAATGTGAACAACCGGGACGGCATCGTCTGCGGCAGTTGGCTCTCTCCCAACGACCAGCACGCCAAACTCGCTGACTACGAGGATTTCGCGGACCCTCGCTACTTCTCGAACGACCGGCAGGTGACCGACTGTGCAGAAGCCCGCGCAGACCGGACGCCGGTCGTCGTCGTTTTCGGCGTACTGACCATTGCGGCCCTGGCGGTCGGCGTACTTCGCCGCTATCAGCCGCGCGACGCATCGACCGGGAACAACCCGGCGAACCTGAAACCCATCCCGAGAATGCGCCGCGACGATGATTGAGGAGCGCAGCGAGCAGTGAGCAACGGTCATCGGCTGACGCAGGCCGAACTGTCCCGGCTGTCGACGGCATTCCATGAGGCCGGCCACGCGGTGGCAGCCGTGGTGCTCGGCGGCCGAGTACACGGGTCGGTGCTCGATGACGAACACCCGCATACCGAGTTCGACACGCTGCCCGCAGGCACCGACCCGGCGGTCAGCCTGGCAGGTCCGTGGTGCGAGGCGCGGTGGACCCTCGGCCGCAGCCCCGGCCCCGCCGACAACCGCCGCATCCTGGCCGCCCACACCTCAGACGACCGCGCTCTGTGCGCCGCGGGTGGATGGGCAGCGGGCGCCAGCGTCGTCCCACTGCTCGAACGCTGCTGGCCCGCAGTCAAAGCCGTCACATCCCGGCTCTACTTCCACGGCCGCGCCGAGCACGCCGACGTATGCGCCGCGCTCGGCCTGACCGACGACGGCGGGCCAGCCAGTCTCGGACTGGCAATGATCCGGTCAGGCGCGGCGCCGGGCGCGTTCACCATCACAAAACCCGTGGCGGCGAACGTGGGCTCACCATTTCGGTCGGTGGACCGCATTAATCTAGATGGATGACGAACGCCCCGCAGGCCCTCCATTAGGGTGATCGCTGCCCCGAGTCACAATTCTGGTTGGAGCCCGACAACTGTGAGACGCGTCCGACTAGTCGACCCCACCTCTTCACGTGGCGGGCGACGCTTCGAGGCGGGGGCCGAGCGCCGTCTCTACGGCCTTGCGAACCATGTTGCAGCCTCACTGCAAGGCCCCAAAGGCCACGCACTTCTCGTGGCTGAGATGCCAAGCCCCTTGGGCGTGCCCGATTTTGTTGCCCTCGTCGGCGGACAGTGCTGGTTGAACGCTCGCGAAGCCGCCGGGGTCCCCCCGGTGCTGTCGGAGATCGACTGCACTGTCCTCTCCGCGCTTTCGCCTGTCCGGCCGCTGAGCTTGGCCACGCTGGCGCGACGTCTCGGATGGGACATCGAACAGGTTGACCGTTCAGTTGGTCGGCTCTTACGGTCGGGCGCTGCTGTATCTACTAGTTCCCGGACCGTTTCGTGCGCTCCCGGTATGAAGCCTGTTGGCTCACTCTTCGCAATCGAAGCCAAGGTCAAGAACTGGCAACGCGCCGTCATCCAGGGACGCGGGTACCGAACATGGGCCGACAACTATGTGATGATTCTTGGCGACACCGGCCCGAAGGCAGCTGAGCGAGCCCGGTCCGCGGTGGCGGCAGACGGCGCGGGTCTCTATACGGCGGTGGGGTGGGTGGTTCGCCCACGTAAACGGTCGCCGTCGCTAGCTAGGCGAACGATGGGATTTGAACACTTGTTTGCGGCTCTTGCCTCAGGTCCAACCTTCCGATGACCTGAAGAGGTTCAAGCCGCCGAGAAACGGGGTGATCCAGCGACCGGGACCGATCCTCGTTCCTGTGACACGCAGGACCTCGGGCCATTCGCCACGCGCTTCCGTGTATCGATCGCGAAGGTAGTCGACCCGTTCGCGTCCGCTCAGGGGTTCGAGCGCCCGAATGACGCTCGACAGCACCGTCGCATGGTGCCGGAATGCACTCGCTGCCTGCGGTGCGATTGTTCCAGGCGTTAGACGGGCCGATAGGTCGCGCTGTTCCGACGTGAGCAGGTCGTACTCATTGCTCGACAGGCCGCCCAGCAAGCCTTGGAGCGTCGGTCTCTGGTACCAGGCGCCACCGCCGGGATCAGCATCCCGGTCCTCATAATCCTGATATGCGCAAATCCGTTGCCGCATATCCCATCCGGTGCCCAACGACTCGGCACCGGCAGCGACTGCCGGCAGCGCCGCGAGATCGCCAAACGCGACGCGCACCGGACGATCCCGGCTCAATGCGTATGCCGACCGCATCAGACCGAATACCTCTTCGGGTGTCGACGACGGCGGCATCGATGTGTCATTGCGTGCCACCACGAAGAGCCAACCTCTTGGTTCACACTGATCCAAAGCACCTATGTGAGCGTCAAGCTCTGCACCTGCGGCCCAAAATTGTTGGTCGCCTGCAACTGTTAGCCACGCGGCCGGATCTATCTCTACGGCAACTTCGGCGAGGTCAAGAGCCCGCTTACTGTTTGGCGTGTCCGGATATGAAACCAGGGTCGTGGGGGCAAGATGCGGACTTCCCAGCTCGTCCTGGATTCCGAAGACTGTGGAGGTATGGGTCCGCATCGACTCTCGGGTTGACAGATCGCCTCTCGTTCCACCCCATAGCGACCAACCGTCGTAACTGCGAAAGTTCCCACATCGAGGCATATCGAGCGCGTATGTCATTGAGTCGAACCAGAATTCGCCGCCCGCATTCCTGATCGCCGTCGACGTCTCGAGCGCGGACTTCTTGAAACCATTAGATTCGCGCGGCGAGATGAACGGTGACAGGAATGCGCCCCTGGCATACCCGTCTCTGATGGCATTGCCGGTCCACTTGATGAGGTTGTTCCTCGCAGTGTCCTGAATCATCACCGCCATTTACAGAGCCCCGAAGACTGCGGCGAGGGCCGCTCCATTTCGATATCGACGAGCTGGCTGCGCGTGCAGGCCACGCTCGACTACCTCTACCAGTGGGGCGGGAAGATCGGTGCGCACCTGAGCCAGCGGTATATGTTGCGCCGTCCTCAGCCGACGCATGTACTCCGTATCGTCGCCCTTATAGGGGACGGGCGGTTGACCGGTTGCAGCGAGATAGACCAAAGCGGCGCAACCAAAGACGTCTGACGCGGCAGTCGGCGCGCCTGAATACGCTTGTAGGTGCTCGGGCGTCATGAAGCCCGGAGTTCCTGGCTGACCGCCGATCGTCAATCCGCTCTTGAGAGTGTGTTTGGCGAAGCCGGGGTCCATCACAACGAACCGACCACTCAGCGTTCGCTGCACGTTGCCGGGACTCAGATCTCGATGGATTACCTTCTTCGCGTGCAACGCCCCAAGGCCAGCCGCAACGTCACTTCCAAGCGCGATCAACTGGTCCGCGGACCATCCCGTTCCGCAACAATGGCGGAGGTCTCCGCCGTCTAGAAACTCCTCCAACCAGAACGCGGCTACCGGCGGTGTTCCGAGTTCCCGTAGTTCAGTGCGGACCTTGACGACATTCGGATGATCGACGCTGCGGAGTAATTCAACCTCACGACGTGCCCGCTCAAGTGCTGCCGGGTCACTGGCCGCCCCGAGATCAATCAGCTTCAATACGCTCTCCGTCCCCGCGGCATCAGCGACGACGTGGACCTGTTTTTGCCCTCCAGCGACAAGCGGCCGAACACGGTGAACGCCCAAATCAGTGCAAGCGTCTGTGACCAGGTCCGCCGGCATGGCTACACCTACACCCCTCACATATAGGGGACTGCGCCGCCGCCCACGCTGATTGCGGTCGCGAGTTCGTCCACGCGGCATGGTAGCCGTTACTGCGGCCGAGTTGGCCCGCGACACTAACCAAGATGTTGTGCGGATGTTGTGCATCAGAGCCGAAAACCGCTCTGACCTTGCTCCCCCGGCTGGACTCGAACCAGCAACCCTTCGGTTAACAGCCGAATGCTCTGCCAATTGAGCTACAGGGGATCGCTCCTCCGCGAACGTCGTGTTCGGCGGATCGAGGGATGACTCTAGCCTACGTGCCGCGCGGGCCGCCAATACGCCGCCACCCGGCACGCACCCCGCGAAGTGAGGCAGGATGGATGGGTATGCACCGTCGACCGGGAGGGGCCCTGTGATCCGGTATCTCGTCGTATTGGCTGTCGGCTACGTCATGGGCACGAAGGCTGGCCGACGTCGGTATGAACAGATCGCCGGGACCTACAAGGCGGTCACCGAGAGCCCGGCCGCCAAGGCCGTGATCGATGCGGGGCGGCGCAAGATCGCCGACCGTGTGTCACCGGACCAGACGATGGTCACGCTGACCGAGATCGACTCCGACACCACGGTGATGGGCCCCGAGGCCGCGCAGCGCGGGCAGCGTCGTTAGTTGATGCCCTCGGAGATCGTGGTGCCCGGAAGCAGCGGGCCGGTGCTGAAGCCCGCGCCGTCGGGACCGTAGAGGCCGAAGGACGGCGTGCCGACGTTGAAGCCGTTGCCGTTGGAGGTGCCAAGGCACTTGCCGTCTTCTTTGTTGCCGAACCAGGCCAGGCAACCCTGCGCCACCGAAACATCAGAGGTGGTGCTGACCAGCACAGATGCCGCGAACGGCGCCGCGACCGCAGCCACCGCGAGCGTGCCCGCAGCGACGAGCCGCCGCACCCGGTTGTTGGTCGATGTCACGAGCTTGCCTTTCTGACCGTCCCCCGACGGTTTATAGCGTGCCAACCCTATCGCGTTACCGGGTCTCACGCAGTCAAGTCATCGCCGCTGGCCTGTTCGAGCAGGCTGCGGCGATACGCCTCCATCGCCACCAGGTCCCCGAACAGCGCGTGGTACTCGTCGCCCTGTTCGACCGGCGACATGCGCTGCAGTTTCGACTTCACATCGGCGATCTGGCGTCCCACCCAGACCTCCTGCAGCCGGGCCAGCACTCCACCGATGTAGCGCGGCAGCCGTTCGTCGTCGACGACGTTGATCGCCTCCACGCCGAGTTCGTTGACCAGGTTCGCCACGGCCGGCGCTGCGGTCTGATCGCGGACCGCCTCGATCCACTCCGCGCCCGACTTGCCCGCCGATGCGCCGCCGGCACCCTCGATCGCGGCGCGCACCGCCGCATAGCCGGGATGGGTGAAGCTCTCCACGGTCAGCGAATCGAACACCGGACCGGCCAGCGCCGGATACTGCAGCGCCGCCTTGAGCGCCTCCCGCTGCGGCCACAGGGTCGGGTCGGTGGGATCGGGCCGTGCCGCCGCGGCCGGCTGGGCGCCGGACCGTCGCGCCGGGGCCTCGGTCCCCGCGCCGCGACGCCGGCCGCGGTCGGGCATGCCGCGCTTCTGGGCCTCCTCGCGCACCCGCGACAACACCTGGCCCTCGTCGCTCCATCCCGTCCACCCCGCCAGCCGACGGGCGTATTCGTCACGCAGCGCGTAGTCGCGGATCCTGGCCACCAGCGGCACGCACTGGCGCAGCGCGTCGACCTGGGCCTGCGGATCGTTGTCGAGAGCGTCACCGTCGGGGATCAGGTTGCGGATCGCGAACTCGAACATCGGGATGCGCCGGGCCACCAGGTCCCGCAGCGCCTTGTCACCCGATTTGAGCCGCAGGTCACACGGATCCATCCCGTCGGAAGCGATTGCGACGAAGGACTTTCCGGCGACCTGCTGGTCGCCGTCGAACGCCTTCAACGCCGCGGCCTGGCCGGCCTCGTCGCCGTCGAAGACGAAGATCAGCTCACCGCGGTACCAGTTGTCGTCCATCATCAACCGGCGCAGCAGGGCGAGGTGCCCGTCCCCGAACGCGGTGCCGCACGAGGCCACCGCGGTGGTCTCGTTGGCCAGGTGCATGGCCATCACGTCGGTGTAGCCCTCGACGACGACGGCGCGGTGCGACTTGGCGATGTCGCGCTTGGCCAGGTCCAGGCCGAACAACACCGCGGACTTCTTGTACAGCACCGTCTCAGGGGTGTTGACGTACTTGGCCTGCATCTGGTCGTCGTCGAAGATCCGCCGGGCGCCGAAGCCGATCACCTCACCGCTGCTGGCCCGGATCGGCCACAGCAACCGGCGGTGAAAGCGGTCCATCGGGCCGCGGCGGCCCTCCCGCGACAACCCGGCCGCCTCGAGCTCCTTGAACTCAAAGCCCTTGCGCAGCAGGTGTTTGGTCAGCGAGTCCCAGCCCGAGGGCGCGAAGCCGCAGCCGAACCGGGCCGCGGCCTCGGCGTCGAAGTTGCGCTCGAGCAGGTACTGGCGCGCCGGGGCGGCCTCATCGGATTGCAGCGCCTGGGCGTAGAACTCCTGGGCGGCGACGTTCGCGGCCAGCAGCCGGCTGCGGCTGCCGCGGTCGCGTTGCACGTTCGTCGCGGAGGCCCCGGAGTAGGTGATCGTGTAGCCGACGCGGTCGGCGAGCAGTTCGACGGACTCGACGAAGCTGACGTGCTCGATCTTCTGGATGAAGGCGTAGACGTCGCCGCCCTCTCCGCAGCCGAAGCAGTGGAAGTGGCCGTGGTTCGGGCGGACGTGAAACGACGGTGACTTCTCGTCGTGAAACGGGCACAGCCCCTTCATCGAGTCCGCGCCGGCGCGGCGCAGCTGCACGTAGTCGCCGACCACGTCCTCGATGCGGATGCGTTCACGAATGGCCGCGATGTCACGATCGGGAATGCGGCCTGCCACGGCCACAGTCTAGGCCCCGCCCGATTACCCTTCCGCGGGTTCCAGCCGCTCCAGCCGGCCCTCGGTGTACGACGCGATCTGATCGACGATCACCCGGATGCGCGCGCCCTCGTCGGCGGCGTCGTTGAACGCCGGTACGAAGATCGGGTCCAGGGTCGCGGGCGCACCCGCGAGCAGCCAGTGCGCGACCCGGTGGATGCGTTCACGCTGTTGTGCCTGCAGTTCCAGGTGCCGCGGGTCGGACATGATGAACTGCAGCGCCAGGATCTTGAGGATCGCGACCTCCGCGCGCACCAGGTCGGGCACGGCCAGGTCGGCGCCGTACCGCACCAGCGGGCCGCGCCCGGCGACCTCCCGGGTGGCCGTGATCGCCGCCGATGCGAAACGCCCGACCAACTCGCTGGTCAGCCGTTTCAGCGCGACGGACGCACCCAGCGTGCCGTCGTACTTACCGACGGCGGCGACCACCGGCAGGCTCGACAGCCGTTCCGCCGCGGCCGCCAGGTGCTCGGCGGGCAGGCCCGCGCCCATCCCGCTGGTCTCGCCGAGCCGTCCCAACACGGCGGCCGCGTCGTCGTCGGCCAGGACCCGCATGTCGATGCGCCCGGAGATGACGCCGTCCTCGACGTCGTGCACCGAGTAGGCGACGTCGTCGGCCCAGTCCATGACCTGGGCCTCCAGGCACGGCCGGCGCGCCGGGGCGCCGGAGCGGATCCAGTCGGCGAGAACCGCGTCGTCCTCGTAGAAGCCGAACTTGCGGTGCTGCCCGTCGCGGCGCCACGGATACTTGGTGACCGCGTCAAGCGCTGCGCGGGTCAGGTTCAGACCAGCGCTACACCCTTGACTATCAAGGGTTTTCGGTTCGAGGCCGGTCAGGATCCGGATGTTCTGGGCGTTGCCCTCGAAACCGCCGTGCTGGTCTGCGAACTCGTTGAGCGCGCGCTCCCCGTTGTGCCCGTACGGCGGATGCCCGATGTCGTGGGCCAGCCCGGCCAGGTCGACGAGGTCGGGGTCACAGCCCAAACCGATGGCCATCCCGCGGCCGATCTGGGCCACCTCCAACGAATGGGTCAGCCGGGTGCGCGGCGTCTCCCCCTGGCGGGGTCCGACGACCTGAGTCTTGTCGGCCAACCGGCGCAGCGCCGCACTGTGCAGCACGCGCGCGCGGTCGCGGGCGAAGTCGGTGCGGTGTTCGGTGTCGGTGCCCGGTAGACCGGCAGCCTTGGCCGGTTCGACCACCAGCCGCTCTCGGTCGAACTCGTTGTACGGATCGGAAATCGCTGCCACCGGAGCACAGTCTGCCAGCCGTGTTCGCGGGTAGCGCGTGGTCGGGTCGTGCGCCGCATTACATTGGCGATCATGCGTCTCGCTCGTCTGCTCAGCCTCGTGTCGGCGGTGCTCGTCGTCAGTGTCCTTGTGGCGCCGAGCGCGGCCGCCGAACCGCCGTTCCGGGTGCCGGGATACGTCACCGACAGCGCGGGCGTGTTGTCTGCCGATCAGCGCGCCCAGGTCGAGTCCGCTGTCAACCAGCTCTACACCGATAAGCGCATCCGGCTGTGGGTGGTCTACGTCGACAGTTTCGGGCAGAGCCCGGTGCGGTGGGCGCGAAGCACCATGCAGCTCAGCGACTTCGGTGAGCGTGACGCGCTGTTGGCGGTCGCGGTCAACGAACGCTCGTACGCGTTTCAGGTGCCGACGGCGGTGATGGACCAGTCCGACGCGGGGGCGCTGCAGCGCGACGACATCGAACCGGCCCTGCGCCGCAACGACTGGGCGGGCGCGGCGGTCGCGGCGGCCACCGGGCTGAACACCGCCCCGGGCGGCGGGATCAGCTGGGTGGCGGTGCTGGTGGTGCTGGCGGTCATCGCCGTGGGCGTGCTGGGTCTGTGGCTGTGGAGCCGGCGTCGGCGCCGCAAGCGCCGCGAAGCGGAGTTCGCCGCCGCGCGGCGGGTTGACCCGACGGATCCCACTGCGTTGGCGGCGGTGTCGCTGGATGCGCTCGACGACCTGTCCCGGGCGATGGTGGTCGAGGTCGACAACGCGGTGCGCACCAGCGAGCACGAGCTCGAGCTGGCGGTCGAAGAGTTCGGCGACGAGCAGACCGCGAAGTTCGCCGACGCGGTGCGCAACGCGAAAACCACCCTGACGCAAGCGTTCAACGTGCGCCAACAGCTCGACGACGCGATCCCCGAGACTCCCGCACAGCGCCGGGACCTGTTGACGCGGGTGGTGGTGGCGGCCGCCAGGGCCGACCGAGAACTCGACACCCGCAGTGAGGAGTTCGCCCAGCTGCGCGACCTGGTGATCAACGCGCCGGCGCGGCTGAACACCATGACCCAACAGGTCGTCGACATCACGGCGCGGATCGAACCGTCGCGCCAGAAGCTGGCCGAACTGCACAACGAGTTCGACTCCGCGGCGTTGACGTCGGTGGCCGACAACGTCGACGCGGCCAAGGAGCTGCTGACGTTCGCCGACCGGTCCATCACCCGGGCCCGAGAGTTGGCCGAGCGGCCGGTGGCCGGACGCCAGACCGAGCTCGTCGAGAGTGTGCGCGCTGGGGAATCCGCGCTGGGCCAAGCTAATTCACTGCTCGATGCGGTCGACAGTGCGGCCAGCGACATTCGGCGCGCCGCGGCCGCGCTGCCCGCCACGATCGAGGACATCAAGGCCGGCATTTCACAGGCCGGTGCGCTGCTGGCGGAGGGCTCAGTGCCGCAGGCCGACCAGCTCTCGGCCGCCAGGGACGCCGCGACGGCCGCCGTCGCTGCCGCGCAGCGCACCGGATCGGTGGATCCGCTCGGCACGTTCACCGAGCTGACCAAGGCCGACGCCGACCTGGATCGGCTGTTGGCCGCCGTCGAGCAGGAGCGCGAAGCCGCCGACCGGCTCAACCGCGCGCTGGAGGAGGCGCTGTTCACCGCGCGGTCGCGGGTGCGGTCGGTGTCGGACTTCATCGACACCCGGCGCGGCACCATCGGCCCGGAGGCGCGCACGCGGCTGGCCGAGGCGGTCCGGCAGATCGGCGCCGCCGAAGCCAAGCGGTCGACGGATCCCGCGGAAGCCATCGCGCACGCCAACGGCGCGGCGATGCTGGCGGCCCAGGCGCAGGCGTTGGCCAACGCCGACGTCGAGCAAGCACGACGCAACTACATGGGCGGCCCGTACGGCGGTGGCGGCGGTGGCGGGAACATGGGTGCCGTCATCGGCGGCATCCTCATCGGCAACATGCTGGGCGGCGCGATGCGCGGCGGCTTCGGCGGGTTCGGCGGGGGTGGCGGGTTCAGCCCGGGTTCGTTCGGCGGCTCCGGCGGCGGCTTCTCGGGCGGCGGCGGCCGGTTCTAACTCACCCCTGGCGGCGAGCGTGCGTGTTCCCCTCGCTTCGCTGGTGGGCCCAGAGGGCGACACGCCGCGCAAATCCGCGAGTTTGCGCACGCTCACGCCGCCCGCGAGCGCCTTAGCTCGACCTCGATGCGCCGCAACATCGCCTCCGGCCTAACCCTGACGTCGTCGAAAACCACCGACAGCACACTCCAGTCGATCTCCTGCAGAGCGGCTCGCTTTCGGCGATCCCGACGAAACTGCTCCTGGTCGCTGTGCCAGTCGAAGCCGTCGTACTCGACGGCGACCCTGCGTTCGGGCCACGCGAAATCGACCCGCCACGTTCGGAAATCGCGATCGATGATCTCGTACGGCAACTCCGGCGGCGTCAAACCGCCGTCGATCAT
This sequence comes from Mycolicibacterium holsaticum DSM 44478 = JCM 12374, assembly GCF_019645835.1. Classification (NCBI taxonomy): domain Bacteria; kingdom Bacillati; phylum Actinomycetota; class Actinomycetes; order Mycobacteriales; family Mycobacteriaceae; genus Mycobacterium; species Mycolicibacterium holsaticum. Next base: position 2,097,172 of record NZ_CP080998.1, on the reverse strand, counting down.
GACCAGGCGCGCCTCGCTCTCCATCGGCGACTCGGCTTCGGGCCTCGCCAGCGGAATCAGTTCGCGCACAGCCACAATGCCGCGCCTGCCCGCCTGCTTTCCGACCGCGATGCGCAGCTGACGCGCATCACACGTGCCGCTGCGCAGGGCGGCGTCGAGCGTGGCCAGTGCGCGTGGACGACGCAGGCCACGCGCCACCTCGACGGCGGTCCACCCCGGCGTGGTCGCGGGTCGGCCGTCGACCAAACCCAGCGGCGCGCCGTCGCGGCGATGCACGAACAACCCGTCGGAGTTGCGCAACTGGTGCCCGTCGGGGTTGAGCACGTGAAGGTCCACGACCCCTTCGGTGTCGAATCCATATGCGGCCGCGGCTGTCCCGAGACAGATCGCGACGGCTTCTCCGGCACGGAGATCCAGGCCGGCAAGCCGTGTGGCGTCGTCGGGTTCGTCACGGCCGTAAACGCCGGGCCAGACCTTCACCAGTTCACCGCTGCGAATCTTGGTGTCGAGCCGGCTGCGGCCCATCACCGCTAACAGTTGAGCCGTGGTGGCCACGCCGTTCTGGGTGTCGAAGAGCGCTGCGATATCGCCAGTCATGACGATGATTCTCAGTGCTGGGCGGGGGCGCACCCCGCACACGTTGCCCCGGCTGTGGATGAGTAACCGGTTGGGGACGACGCCGGCTGACCGCGAGCGTGCGCAAACTCGCGGATTCGTGCGGCGTGTCGCCCTCTGGGCCCACCGCGAAGCGAGGGGAACACGCACGCTCGCGGCCAAGAGAAGAGGGGGTCAGCAGCCTTTGAGGCGGGCGGCCAGGTAGTCGCTGACGGTGTCGAGTGCGACGCGGTCCTGCGTCATCGCGTCGCGTTCGCGGATCGTCACCGCCTGATCCTCGAGCGTGTCGAAGTCGACCGTCACGCAGAACGGGGTGCCGATCTCATCCTGGCGCCGATAGCGCCGGCCGATCGCGCCTGCGTCGTCGAATTCGACGTTCCAGTGCCTGCGCAGTTCGGCGGCCAGGTCGCGCGCCTTGGGCGACAGGTCGGCGTGCCGTGACAGCGGCAGCACCGCGGCCTTGACCGGCGACAGCCGCGGGTCCAGCCGCAGCACGGTGCGCTTGTCCACCCCGCCCTTGGCGTTGGGGGCCTCGTCCTCGGCGTAGGCGTCGACGAGGAACGCCATGAACGAGCGGGTCAACCCCGCCGCCGGTTCGATGACATACGGCACATAGCGGGTGTCGCTGGCCTGGTCGTAGAACGACAGGTCGGCACCGGAATGCTTACTGTGCGTGGACAAGTCGAAGTCGGTGCGATTGGCCACACCTTCCAGCTCACCCCACGGGCTGCCCGAGAAGCCGAACTTGTACTCGATGTCGACCGTGCGTTCGGAGTAGTGCGACAGCTTCTCCTTGGGATGCTCGTAGAGCCGCAGGTTGTCGCGGTCGATACCGAGGTCGACGTACCACTGCAGGCGTTCATCGATCCAGTACTGGTGCCACTCGCGGGCGGTCGACGGTTCGACGAAGAACTCCATCTCCATCTGCTCGAACTCGCGGGTCCGGAAGATGAAGTTGCCCGGCGTGATCTCGTTGCGAAAGCTCTTGCCGGTCTGGGCGATTCCGAACGGTGGCTTCTTACGCGCGGTCGTCACCACGTTGGCGAAGTTGACGAAGATGCCCTGGGCGGTCTCGGGCCGCAGATAGTGCAGGCCCTCCTCGGTCTCGATCGGGCCCAGATAGGTCTTGAGCATCATGTTGAAGTCGCGCGGCTCGGTCCACTGGCCCTTGGTGCCGCAGTCCGGGCAGGCGATCTCCGACATCGGCACCGCGTCGGGGTCGTCCAGACCCTTCTTGGCCGCGTAGGCCTCCTGCATGTGGTCCTGGCGGTGGCGCTTGTGGCAGTTGAGGCACTCCACGAGCGGGTCGTTGAACACGTCGACGTGACCGGAGGCCACCCACACCTCGCGCGGCAGGATGATCGCGCTGTCCAGGCCGACGACGTCGTCGCGGGCGGTCACCACCGCGCGCCACCACTGCCGCTTGATGTTCTCCTTGAGCTCCACCCCCAGCGGGCCGTAATCCCACGCCGACTTGGTGCCGCCGTAGATCTCGCCCGACTGAAAGACGAGGCCGCGACGCTTGGCGAGGTTCGCGACGGTGTCGATGATCGAAGAAGATGGAGCCACGGGCACACAGCCTAGCGACCCCGCGGCGTTCCGTTGACATGCGTAACTGCGCATGTATGGTGGGCGCCATAATGAAAACCGTTTCCACTTTGGCCAAGACCGCCGACAACGCCGGGAACACCGTCGATGCCGTCCACGACCACAGCGGCGCGCCGTTTCCCGAGCTGCCGCCGCGCGACGTGCTGGACACCTCCGGTGATCTGCTGCGCGCGCTGGCCGCGCCGGTCCGCATCGCGATCGTGCTTCAGCTGCGCGAATCGACCCGCTGCGTGCACGAGCTCGTCGACGCGCTCGGGGTGCCGCAGCCGTTGGTCAGCCAGCATCTGCGCATCCTCAAGGCCGCGGGTGTGGTGGCCGGGGAACGGTCGGGCCGGGAAGTGATGTACCGCCTTGTCGATCACCACCTGGCCGACATCGTCGTCGCCGCCGTCACCCACGCAGGCGAGGGCGGCACATGACCTCCACCCCGATGCCCACCGGCGTGCGCTCGACCCGCCAGCGCGCCGCGATCGCCGCGCTGCTCGACAAGGTCGACGAGTTCCGCTCGGCCCAGGAGCTGCACGACGAACTGCGTCGGCGCGGCGAAGGGATCGGGTTGACCACGGTCTACCGCACGCTGCAGCAGATGGCGGCCGCCGGCCTCGTCGACACGCTGCGCACCGACACCGGCGAATCGGTGTACCGGCGCTGCTCAGACGAGCACCATCACCACCTGGTGTGCCGGGCCTGCGGCGCGGCCGTGGAGATCCAGGGCCGCGACGTGGAGACCTGGGCCGCCGAGGTCGCCCGGGAACACGGCTTCTCCGACGTCAGCCACACCATCGAGATCTTCGGGCGCTGCGGGGACTGTTCAGCCGACTAGCGCGCGACGCACGTCGGCGCCGGTGGCCAGCACCATGAGGATCAGGGTGCGCAGCGCGTCATCGGTCAGACCCGCGGCGGGAAAGTTGTAGCGCAGCAACACGTCCGCGGCCTTCTTGGAGTTGCGTGCGGCGCCGGCGGCGATCTCCTTGGGTGCGCTCTTGGCGGCCAGCGAGACGGTGCCGAGCAGCGTCTTGTGCGCGTGATCGGCCACCTTGGCCCGCAGCTTGGCGTCCAACGGCAGATCCCACGCCAGGATCTGGGTCAGCGACACCATTTCCAGACCCTCGGCGATCGTCACCGCGCGCAGCGAGGCGAACGTCTCGTCGTGGTGCACGGTGATCGCACCGTCATCCTCCCGTTGCACCGGCAGGATTTCTTCGAGCACCGCGGCCAACCGCTCCTGCAGCTCCATCAGGCCCGCCCGCTCAGGTACATCATTAGGCTCTGCCGAAGCGACGATTGCGGTTCACGTACTCCTCGCACGCCGCCCACAGATCGCGGCGGTCGTAATCGGGCCACAGCTTGTCCTGGAAGACGAACTCCGCGTAGGCGGCCTGCCACAGCAGGAAGTTGCTCGCCCGCTGCTCCCCCGAGGTCCGGATGAACAGGTCGACGTCGGGGATGTCGGCGCGGTGCAGATGCTTGGCGAACGCCGCCTCGCTGATCCGGTTCGGGTTGATCTTGCCGTCGACCGCCTCCTGCGCCAGGGCGCGCGCCGCCTCGACGATCTCGGTCCGCCCGCCGTAGTTCACGCAGTAGTTGATCGTGATGACGTCGTTGCCCACCGTCATCTGCTCGGCGATGTCGAACTCCTTGATCACGCTGCGCCACATGCGCGGCCGCGAGCCGACCCAGCGCATCCGCACGCCCATGTCGTTGAGGTTCTCGCGGCGGCGCCGCACCACTTCCCGGTTGAAGCCCATCAGAAACCGCACCTCTTCGGTGCTGCGTTTCCAGTTCTCCGTGGAGAACGCATAGACCGTCAGGTGTTTGATCCCGATTTCGATTGCCCCGCAGGTGATGTCGATGAGCACGGCCTCGCCCATCTTGTGCCCCTCGGTGCGGTGCAGGCCCCGCTGGGTGGCCCAGCGGCCGTTGCCGTCCATGACGACGGCGACGTGGTTGGGCACCTGCTCGGCGGGGATCTGGGGGGCGGCGGCCTTCGACGTGTGCTGGGGCGGCCGGGCGAACCTGCCGTTGGTTCTGGGTGGCAGGTCGGGGAATACGACCGGCCACGTCGACTTGTCGGGGAAGCTCGGGTAGTCCTCAGGCGCCGGAGGCAGCTGGGGGTAGGTCGCCTTGCGCGTCCGGTTCCCGGCCCTCTTCACTGCCATGCGCCATATCCTGCCCGAACCCGGACACGCGGCGATCAGCGACCGCCCTGTCCACCCGATAGACCCGTTCGACCAGCGGTAACGTCCGCAGTTGGCGTTCCAGATGCCACTGCAGATGCGCGGCGACCAGCCCGCTGGCCTGGCTGCGATGCGACGACGTCGTCGCCTGCGCATACTCCCAGTCGCCGTCGTGCAGAGCGACCATCAAATCCACCACACCCTGCGGCGGGGTCACCGACCCCGACGGGCGGCAGTGCACGCACACACTTCCGCCTGCCGCGACATGAAACGCCCGGTGCGGCCCGGGGGTGGCGCAGCGGGCGCACTCGGTCAGCGCCGGGGCCCAGCCCGCGATCCCCATGGCGCGCAACAGATACGCATCCAGCACCAGCTCGCGGGGTCGGCCGCCGTCGGCCACCGCCCGCAACGCCGACACGGTCAGCCGGTGCAGCGCGGGCATCGGCACCCGCTCCTCTCCGGCCAGCCGTTCAGCGGTCTCCAGCATGGCGCACGCACACGTGTAGCGGCCGTAGTCGCTGACGATGTCGGTGGCGAACGCGTCGATGGACTGCACCTGGGTGACGATGTCGAGGTTCCGGCCGGGATGCAGCTGAACGTCGATGTGCGCGAACGGCTCCAGCCTGGCCCCGAACTTGCTGCGGGTGCGCCGCACCCCCTTGGCCACCGCGCGCACCAACCCGTGCTGGCGGGTGAGCAGCGTGACGATCCGGTCGGCCTCGCCGAGCTTGTGCTGGCGCAGCACCACCGCCCGGTCCCGATACAGCCGCATCGTCACAGTCTGGCATCCCGCGGTGACGCAGTCGCGGATGCGCGCCGAGGCGCCTCAGCTTCCCGGCGGCACCAGCATCGACTGCCACGTCTGGTCTGCGGCGTTGCGCGCCAGATCCGATTGGGTGTACCGCCGGCCGTCGGGGCCGGTGTAGGAGCCGCTGGCCGGGTCGTACACCGCCACAGCCACCGGTGGCGGCAACTGCGGAATGTCCTGGCCCGTCAGGGTGGCGTTGGGGTCGCCCTTCCAGTTGAAGCCGTCGTTCAGCGCGACGTAATCCTCATCGCTTTCGCACAGCTTGACCGTCGCCGCCCGCTTACCCGGCCGGGTCGTGCACGGCAGATTGCGCGCGCCGCGCACGTTGAACTGCGAATCCTGCGGCACCCGGCAGTACAGGTCGCCGTCGGGCCGGGCCGGATGGTCCACCAGGCTCGGACTGCGCAACTGCGCGGCAGGCAGGTACCCGGTCATGCACGGTGGTGGCAGGTTGAGGTTGAGGTTGAAGCTCAGATAGGCGCCCCGATAGTCCTGTTTGGTGTCCACGTTGGCCGCCAGCGAACCCTGCTCGATGGCCACGAGTTGGGGCAGCAGGACCAGGATCTGCTCGATGCTGTCGGAGTAGGTGACCGCGACCTTGCCGACGCTGACGAGGTTGGCCAGCAGGATCGGCAGCGTGGGTTGTAGCCGCTCGACCAACTGGCGGGCCTCGTCGAGGGCCGGGCCACCGTTGTCGAGGACGGCGGCGACGGCCGGATCGTGGCGCTGCAACTGCCGGGTGACGACGGACAGATGCGACGCCCAGTCCTGGATCGGCCCCGCGGTGCGAACCTGCGAGTCGAGTACGGGCGCGGCGTCGTCGATGAGGGCCAGCATCGGCTCGAGGTTGTCCCCCGCGTCGATCGACAGGTCGGTGATGCCGTCCACGATCCTCGCCAGTTCCGGCCCGAGGCCGCTGACCGCGGTGTAGGACTCGTCGACGACGGTCTTGAGGTTGTCGCGCGGGATCGCCTGCAGGCCCGTCTTGACCGCATCGAGCACCGCGTTGATGTCTTTGGGTACCGACGTGTCCGCGACGGGGATGACGTCACCGTCTTTCAGCGGCGGCGCGGTGTCGCTGCGCGGCACCAACTCGATGTACTGCTCCCCGATGGCCGACTGGCTGTGCACCTCGGCCGTCAGATCGGCGGGGATGTCGACGCCGGAATCCAGCGACATGTACGCGACGACACCGGATTCGGTCAGCTGCACCGACGTCACCCTGCCGACTTCGCTGCCCCGGTAGGTGACGTTGCCGGTGGCGTACAGACCCGCGGCGTGGGGCAACTCGACGGCCACGGTGTAGCGGCCGACGCCCAGCAGTTGGGCGGGTAACTTCATGTAGTTGACGGTCATCAGGGCCAGCGCGATCAGCGCGATGACGGTGAACACGGCCAGCTGCACCCGCGCTCGTCGGTTCAGATGCATGTCAGGGTCCCTGATCCCAGCGGTACGGCGCGGTCAGCGGGTTGCCCGGTCCCAGTGGGCCCGGGGCCAGGCACGGGCTGGGGAACTGGCCGATCGTGCGGCCCCATTGCAGCTCCAGCCGGGTCAGATCGCACTCCCACCTGGTGCCGGTGAACAAGCCCGCATCGAGCCGGCTCAGCGTGAGGTCGATGACCGCGGTCAGGTTCGCGTAGTCACCTCGTTGCCATGTGTCGATGTCCGTGTTGGGGAACGGGTAGGTGGGGATCAGACCCAACGAGCGGGTGAGGCTGGGGCCCGCGTCGGCCAGCGACTGCAACACCGGCCCGACCGCCGCCAGTTCGCGAACCAGTTGCTCCTTGCTCTGGTTGACCGTGTCGGTGGTGAGCGCGCTGAACCTGGCGAGCCCTTCTGCGGCCTGCACCAACGTGTTTCGCTGCTCGTTGAGCACCTGCAGCGCGCCGGGCAGGGTGGTGATCGCGCGGTCCAACACGGGTTGGTTGGCGGCGAACTTTCCGGTCAGCGCGTTGAGGCTCTCGGTGGCGGCGATGATGTCGCCGCTCTGATCGTCGAGGTTCACCGCGAACCGGCTCAACTGCTCGACGAGGCTGCGCAGGTCGTGTTCGCGGCCACGGAACGCCGTGCTCAGCGCCTCGGTGATGTCACCGGCCTGACCCACCCCGCCGCCGTTGAGTACCAGCGACAGCGCGGCCAGCGTCTGTTCGGGCGTCGGGTAGGCCCCGGCGTTCGACAGCGCGATCAGCGAACCGTCTGTCAGCCTGCCCCGCGGCGCTTCGCTTGTCGGCGCGGCCAATTCGATGTGCAGCGATCCGAAGATCGTGGTCATACCGATCATCGCGGTGGCGTTCGCCGGCAGGTCGACGTCGCCGTTGAGCCTCATCGTCACCAACGCGTGGCCGCCCTGCAGGTCGATCCGCGTCACATGGCCGACCGTCACATCTGCGACCCGCACCCGCGAATTCGGTTGGATGTTGCTGACGTCGGGCATCTGTGCCTGCACCTCGAACGAGCCGGGACCGTTGCCCTCGGTTCCCGGCAACGGCAGCGAGTTCACCCCACGCCAACTGCACCCCGACCCGGCGGCGATCAGCACCGCGAGCATCATGATCGCCGAGATCCGCAGGCACCCGGGCCATCTCATGAGCCACTCCCGTGGGGCACCATCATCTCCGAAAGGCCGACGGCGGGCTCGGGCGGCACGAAGTCGGGCCGCATCCAGGCCTCGCTGTAGGTGACCTCGTTGGGCCGCGCCTGGGTGCCGACGAACAGGTTCTCCCCCAGCGGCGGGAAGTTGTACTGACGGTTCTTCACGATCGGCGCGAGGTACTGCACGCACAGCTTGGCGGCCTGCTCGGCGCCCAGCCGGGAGGCGGCCTGCACCGCCCCGCACAGGAAGGACACCGGGTTGGCGAAGTTGCTCACCATCAGCGCACCGGTCAACGACCCGTTGGCGGGCTCGTAGATGTTGTTGAAATTGGCCATGACCGTCGGCAGTATGTGCAAGGTCTGTTCGAGGTCGTCGAGGCTGCCGACGACCGCGGTGGAGATCGACGTCAGCTTGTCCGAGGCGATCCCGAGCGGTTCGCGGTTCTCGGCGACGAACGTGCGTACATCGTCGACGACGTCGTTGAGGTCCTCGACCGCCTGACCGACCTCGTTGGGATCGTCGGCAATCAGCGACGACACCGCGGACAGGTTGACGTTCAGCCGGCCGAGTAGGTCGCTGCTGTCGCGCAGGGCCGACACCAGCGCCGCGAGGTTCCTGATGGTGCCGAAGACGTCCTTGCTGTGATCACCCAGCGTGGACAGCGTCTGCGAGAGCCGGATCACCGTCGCGCGGATCGTGGTTCCCTGACCGCGCAGATTGTCTGCGGCCGTGTTGATCACGGCACCCAGGCTGCTCATCCCGCCGGGTTCGGCCGGCTTCAGCATGTCGGTCAACCGTTCGAGCTGTGCGCGCACGTCGTCCCACTCCACGGGCACGGCGGTGCGTTCCAGGGGGATGACCGCACCGCCGGCCAGTTTGGGTCCGCCGGTGTAGGGCGGGGTCAGCGCGATCGCCCGGCCGGTCACCAGTTGCGGAGACAAGATGATCGCGTTGGCCTCGGCAGGCACGTGGTAGCGACGGTCGAACCAGAAGGTGATCTTGGAGCGCAGCGGTTGCGGTTCGATCTTCACCACCTTGCCGACGGACACGCCCCGGATGCGCACGTCGTCACCGGGATACAGGCCGATGCTGTTGTCGAAGTAGGCGACCACCACGTTCCTGTCGCGGTGTTCGCTGAGCCGAATAGTCACCACCATCCCCGCGATCAGCACCGTGATCAACGTGATCGCCAGCGCGGCACGCGGTTTGACCGCCAACCTTTTCACGATGCGCCTCCTGGTGCGGCGGGCGGTCCGGGCGGCGGGCCACCCGGGGGCGGCGCCGGCGGCTCAGGCGTGTAGGGGTAGCGGCCGGGAAACTGCGTCGGCAGCCGCGGATCCTGGTTGCCGGTGATCGCGTCGGGCACCGAAAGCCGCGGTTGGCCGCCCTGACCGGTGCGCGGATACGGAACGGGCAGCGCGGGCGTGCCGGGCTGGCCGACCTGTGGATCGCTGAGTTGCGACGGCAGCAGGGTCGCCGGGTCCAGGCCCAGGTCGGAGAACGCGGCGTCGATGAACGGCTGCACGAATTGGCCCGGCAGCAGGTTGGCGACATAGGCCTTGAAGAACGGGCCCGAGGATATTGTCTCGCCCAACGCCATCGCGTAGGTGTTGAGTCCCTTGATCGCCTGCTGGATACGTTCTTTCCGGTTGTCGACGATGCTCAGGACGCCGTTGAGCTTGTCCAGCGCCGGCTTCATTTGTTGTCGGTTCTCGGCGATGAACGCCTTCAATTGCCGTGCCACCGCCGAGATGCTGGTGCTGATCTCGTCCATCGCCGCGCTCTGGACCCGCAACTGAGCCAGCAGCGCGTTGGTGTCGCGCACCAGGTCGACGATCTGATCCGTGCGGTGCGCGAGCACCCCGGTCGCCTCGGCGGCGTTGTCCAGCAGGTTGCGCAACTGCGCGTCCCGCGAGTTGAGGGTTTCGGCGAAACGTGCCACCCCGTCCACCGCGTTTCGCACATCGGGCGGGGTGTCGGCGAAGGTCTGCGCGAGGGTCGCCATCGAATCCGACAGCTGGGTGGTGTCCAGATCCCCGATGGTGGCGGCTAATTCGCCGAGGGCGTCGGGCAATTGGTAGGGCGAGGAGGTGCGCTCGATCGGGATCGGGCCGACCAGCTCGTCCTCACCCCGCGGGGTGACCGCGAGCTGTTTGGTACCCAGCAGGCCCTTGGCCCCGATCGCCGCTTCGGTCCGGTCGCCGAGGTGGATGTTTCCGGCGATGTCGAACGTGACCAGCACGCCGGAATCCTCCAGCGAGATATCCGACACCTTTCCCACCGGATATCCCGACACTTCCACGGTCGCACCGCTGTACAGCCCACCGGCATCCTCGAAGTAAGCCGCGTAGGAGGTGTTGTCGTTGACAAACGGCAGCCTCTGGTTGCCCAGCGCACCCGCCACGATCGCGACCACCGCCACCGCCCCCACGACGCCCAGCGTCAGCGGGTTGCGTTCGGAGAAGGTCTTTTTCAGTCTCATTTCGGTGCGCACCGCCCCGCGCTCTGACCGGCGACCTTGACGAACACCGGCTGTCCGCCCTTCCCGTTGAGTTTGAGGACCACGTCACAGAAGTAGAAGCTGAAGTAATCCCCGGATATCCCCTGCCGGTTCAGCTTCTGGTAGGCCTCAGGAAGGTCGTTGAGGACCTTGTCGAAGTACTCGTGGTCGGCCAGCACCACCGCGGCGACGCGGTCGGTTTGGTTGACGACGTTTCGCGCCGGCTCGCGCACATTGGTCAGCAGGTCGGCGACCGACTCCGCCGCGGCGTTGGTGTGGGCCACCGCGTTGGCGATATCGGTCCTGCGCTCGGCCAGCCCGTGGATCAGCTCCGACAACGACGACACCGCGAGATCCAACTGGTCGGATTGCCCGCCGAGCGAACCGAGCACCACGTTGAGGTTGTCGATCACCTGACCGATCAGCACGTCACGGTCGGCCAGGGTGTTGGTGACCGCGGCGGCCCGGTCCAGGAACGATTCGATGGACGGCCCCTGGCCCTGAAGTGCTTGCAGGAGTTGGCCGCTGAGCTCATTGACCTGTTCAGGCTCCAGCGCCCTAAACAGCGGACGAAAGCCGCCGGTGACCGATTCGAGGTCCAATGCAGGGGAGGTCCGCGCCATCGGGATCGTCTGACCCGGCGCCAGCACCGTCGGGCTCTCATCGCTGTCGGTCAACGCCAGGTATCGGCCGCCGATGAGGTCGTCGTAGCGGATCTCGGCGCGGGTGGACTCGGTCAGCACGGCCCTGGTGTCGGCGCTGAACTGCACCGTGACGGTCGCGTCGGCGTTGACGACGATGCTTTTGACCTTGCCGACCTCGACGCCGGCCACGCGGACCATGTTGCCCTCACGCAGCCCCGACACATTGCTGAACTCGGCGCGGTAGTCGCGGGCGTCGCCGCCGAACCTGAACTGTGCGAAGACCACGATGAGCGCGAACAGCGCCAGCGCACACACGAGCATGAAGGCCGCCAGGCGCACGACGACGCCTCGAAGTTTCGCGCTCACGGCGTTCCCGCCGGGTTCGGTGCGGCGGGAGAAACCCCGGGCCACAGGGGAACACCGCCCGGACCGTACAACGCGGCGCCGTAGGGCGGTGCCCACGGAGGCTGCGGTCCCGGGGCCGGCCCGGGCAGGCATTGCCGGATGCTCGGCTCCTGCGGAACCGCGCGGGTCACCGGGAAGTAGTTCGCCCAGCACGGATGTCCGATTCCCGGGTTGGGCCGGATGTCCAGGCCCCTGCCCCAGCCGGTGTCGGTGATCAACTGGCGTACCGGGAAGTTCTTCGTGGCGTCGGGCAGCGAACCGCATCCGGGTTTTCCGCCCGGCCCGCCCTTGGCAGCCACCACGGGCAGGTTCTCCGGATAGGCGTACGGGTCGTTACCCGGCAGCAGTGTCACGTCGACGACGAACGTTCTACCGTCACCGCCGAACATGTGGCCGGACTTGTCGAGTATCCAGTCGGCGCCCTGCAGCATGCAGGTGTAGGTCGGGCCGTAGAAGTTGACCAGGCTGGTCGTCGAGTCCAGGGTGTCGACGGCGGTGACCAGATCGTCTTTGGCGCTCGCCAGCAAGTTGGTTCCGGCTGTGGTCAGCCCGACGGCGTTGAGCAGCAAGGCATCCAGCGCGTTGCGGTGGTCCGTGACCGTGGTTGCGGTGGTGGATGCCGCGTTCAGGATCGCGACGATGTCGTCGGCGACCGAGCTGTAGATTTCGCCGACGTCCGTCACGGATCGCAGGTCGGCGCGGATGGTGTCGGTGCGGGCGTTGAGCGCGGTGAGAACCTCCTGGAGGCTTGTGGTGGCCGCGCCGATGCGCTGCCCGCGGCCACGCATCGCGTCGGCCACGGCGGTCAGCACGGCGTTGAGTTTCAGCGGATCCACCATGTCGAGCACGTCGACGAGGTTCTCGAAGACGGTGTTCACCTCGGTGGTCACGTTGGCCGAGCGCAACACCGCACCGGCAGAAAGGCGCTGCGGGCTCGGCTGCGTGGGGTACACGAGGTCGACGAACTTGGCCCCGAACACCGTGGTGACGTCGATCTTGGCTGCGACGTTGGCGGGGATGAACCGGATCTGGTCGGGGTCGATCTCCAGCTCGAGCCGCGCTTGGCCGGCATCGCCGTGGATCTCGGCAACCCGGCCCACGTTGACGCCGCGCAATTTGACCTTGGCACCGGTTTCGAGCACCAGCCCCGAACGGTCCGACGTCAGCGTGACCGGCACGTAGGACCGCAACGCACCGGTGAACGACGCTGCGGTCGCGCAGGCCAGCAGCGCGATGATGGCCAACAGGATCAGCGGCCACCACCGGTTGCCGAGACGCTGCCCTCGTGATCGCGGTGGCATCGGACTACCCGGCCAGGTGGAAGTTGCCGGACTGGCCGTAGACGGACAGCGTGACAGCCACCAGCACAATCGCGCCGACCACCATGGACGCCCGGACCGCCCGGCCGACGGCTTCCCCGACCCCGGCCGGACCGCCGGAGGCGGTGTAGCCGTAGTAGGTGCAGATCAACATGACCACGACGATCATCGCGATGGTCTGGACGAACGACCAGGCCAGGTCGGGGGTATTGAGAAACGTGTTGAAGTAGTGGTCGTACACCCCGGTGGCCTGACCGTAGATCGCCGTCGTTCCCACCCGGGCGGACACGAAGCCCATGATCAGCGCGACGGCGTAAAGCGGTATGACGACGATGGTTCCGGCCACCACGCGGGTGGCTGCCAGGTAGGTCACGCTGCGGATGCCGATCACTTCCAGCGCGTCGACTTCTTCGTTGATCTTCATCGCCCCCATCTGTGCGGTCGCGCCGGCGCCGACCGTGGCGGTCAAGGTGACCTGCGCGGTCCCCGGCACGATGATCCTGGGGATGAAGTAGGCCGCCGCGAAGCCGGTGAACGCTTCGACGCCGACGCTCTGAAACTGGGTGTAGCCCTGCGCGGCCACCACCGCCCCGGTGGTCACGGTCATGAAGCCGACGATCACCACGGTGCCGCCGATGGCTGCCAACGCGCCGCTGCCCAAACCCATCTGGGCGATCAGGCGCAACACCTCGGGGCGGTAGTGGATGACGGCGTCGGGGATCGCGGCCAGGGTGGTGAAGTAGAACCGGGTCTGCGCACCGATGCGGTCCCATTCGGCGGCCAGCTTGGACCCGATCCGGCGCAGTCGTGGAAACCGGTTTCGGGCAACGGCTTTCGGAAGCGTACGTGTCATGGCTTGCCGTCTTTCAGGTCTGGGTGAATTGGACGCCGACAGCGGTCACGATGATGTTGATGGTGAACAGCACCATGAACGAGAACACCACGGTCTCGTTCACCGCGTTGCCGACGCCGGCCGGCCCGCCGCCCACCGAGATGCCCTTGTAGCAGGCGATCAAGCCTGCCGCCAGGCCGAACAGCGCCGCTTTGACCATCGAGACCACCACGTCGCCGACCCCCGTCACCAGCGTCATCCCTGCGATGAAGACACCCGCCGAGACGTGCAGGTTGTACACGCAGAAGAAGAACGACGCGATCATGCCGACCAGGTTCACCAAGCCGATCAGCGCGACCGACACCGTCGTGGCCGCGAGCACCCGCGGGATCACCAACGCCTGGATCGGATCGATACCCATCACGCGTTGCGCGTCGAGTTCCTCGCGGATGGTGCGCGCACCGAGATCGGCGCACATCGCGGTGGCGCTCGCACCCGCGGTCACCAGCACGGTCACCAACGGGCCGATCTGGTTGATGTTGAACAAGGCCGCACCGGCACCCGAGAAGTCCGCGGCACCGAATTCGGCCAGCAGGATGTTGAAGATGAACGTGTTGATCAGCGCGTACGGGATCACCATCAGCACCGCGGGCACCACCGAGACCCGCGCGACGAACCAGGTTTGATGCAGGTACTCCTGCCACGCAAGCGGTTTGGTGAAGATGCCGGCCGCCACATCCAGCGACATGCCGACGAACCCGCCGATCGCCCGCACCGGGGTGGCGAGTGTGTCCGCCGTAATCACCATGGCGTGAACGTGGTTCGAGCGGCACGGTGGCAGGTATCGTGCCAAGTGTTGTGCGGGCAGTGCCGATCGACTCGCGACATGCCCAGAGGCTATCGATCTCGGTGAGCCCGGTTCGGCTCCCCGTTGGGATATATCCCTCTCCCATAAGGGACATCTCCGTGTCGGCTGGTACGCGATCGCGGTCGTGTCGCGCCACCCCGTCGTGGGCGCGGGTATATCCCTTGGGGGATACGAAGTGCTCACCAACGGCATCTGACCAGAGCACACCTGCGGTGCTTGCATGGGTGTGAGCGGACCACCACACAGATCGGAGCAAGGCGCATGGGCTTTTTCAAGGATGCCGACGAGCTTGACACCTACATCGGCGGGGTCTTCCGCGACGCCGGCGAGCACCCGGAATCGGGCCCGAAACTCAAGGGCGCCAACATCGTCATGCGGGTGATCTACACCGACCCCGATTGCGAGATGACGATGGTCTTTCGCGACGACTACCAGGTGATCCCGGGCCCCAACGAGCACAAGGCCGACGTCACCCTGCTGATGCGCGGGGATACCGCCGACCAGTTCTGGCGCGGCGACTACAACCTCGCGATCGGCCTGGCCAAGGGGCAGGTCAAGGCCAAGGGACCGGTCAACAAGATCCTCAAGCTGGTTCCGCTGACCAAACCGCTGTTCCCGATGTACCGGGAGAAGGTCGCCGCCAAGGACGCCAATGCCTGAGACCATGCGGGCCGTGGTGCTGCGTGCGCCTCACCACGTCGAGGTCGCCGAGCTGCCGATACCCCACATCACCAGCCCGACAGACATTCTCATCCAGGTCGAACGGACCGCGATCTGCGGCACGGACCTGCACCCTTATGAAGGGCGCCTTGAACTCGAGCCCGATATCGTGCTCGGGCACGAGTTTCTGGGCACCGTCGTCGACGCAGGCAACGCGGTCAACCAGTTCACCGAGGGTGACCGGGTGGTCAGCTCGTGCGTGGCCAGTTGCGGCTCCTGCTACCAGTGCCGGCGCCACCAGCCCGGAAACTGTGCGGGGGCACGGATTTTCGGGCTGGGGATGGCGCTGGGTGACCTGGCCGGCGGGCAGGCCGAGTATGTGGTGGTGCCCAACGCCGACATCAACGCGCGACACATCCCGGCCGGCGGCACCGCCTGCGACGACGACATCCTGTTCGCCGGCGACATCATGACCACGGGCTACGAGGCGATCGCGCGGGCGATGATCCCCGGCGACACCGTGGCGGTGGTCGGCGCCGGACCGGTCGGTCTGTGCGCGACGATGGCCGCGGGCGCCTTGGGTGCCGCGCAGGTGATCGTCATCGACAAGGTGGCCGCCCGGCTCAAGGAGGCCGAGAACCTCGGAGCCAGCGCAGTCGACGCGGCGCAGATGGACCCCGCCGACGCCGTGCTGGACGCCACGGACTGGCGCGGCGCCGATGTCGTCGTCGACGCCGTCGGTCACGAATCAGCGCTGCTGACCGCCATTTCGCTGGTGCGCGCGGGCGGCACGTTGTCGATTCCGGGGGTGTACAACGAGGACGCCATCACGATGCCGTTCGGTGAGCTGTACCTCAAGGGCGTCAAAGTCGAGATGGGGGTCTCCCACATCACCGAATACATCGACGAAGTGATCGCGTTGAACTGCGCGGGCCGGCTGCGGCCCAGCGCGATCATCTCGCACCGGATGGGGCTGTCGCAGGCGCCCGAGGCCTACCGCATGTTCGAGGCCCGTGAAGCGACCAAGATCGTGCTGGATCCGAGGAGCTGATATGACAAGCGTTGCCGTCAAACACTATCCGATGCGGATCGGCGGTGCCGACGTAGACTCCGAGCGCCGCATGACGATCGTGGATCCGGGCACCGGCGAAACTGTGGCCACGGTCGCCCAAGGCGGATCTGCCGAGGTCGATTCCGCGGTCGCCGCGGCGAAGTCCACCTTCGACGCCGGTGTGTGGCGGCTGAAGACACCGCAGGAACGCGCGACGGTGATGCGCCAGATCACCGCCGCGGCCAACGCGGTCGCCGACGAGCTGGTCGAGCTGGAGATGTGTGCCAACGGCGCGACCGTGCGCCAGGCCACCGGATTCCACATCGGTTATGCGCTCACGCATTTCAACTACTTCGCCGATCTGGCCGAAACGTATGCGTGGCAGCGCCCCGCGCCGATCTCGTCGTTCCCGGCGCTGGGCCAACCGGTCGTGCACCGCGAACCGATCGGTGTGGTGGGTGCGATCGCCCCGTGGAACTTCCCGCTGCTTCTGACGCTGTGGAAAGTCGGCCCGGCGTTGGCCGCCGGGAACAGCGTGGTGGTCAAACCCGATGAGCACACACCGTTGTCGATCCTGGAGTTCGCCCGCATCGCCGAGGCCAACGGGTTGCCGCCCGGAGTGCTCAACGTCGTACCCGGCGACGGACCCGAAGCCGGAGCGCGGCTGGCCAGCCATCCCGACGTCGGCAAGATCGCGTTCACCGGCTCCACCGCGGTGGGACGCGAGATCATGCGGCTGGCGTCGGGCACCGTCAAACAGGTCACCCTCGAACTCGGCGGCAAGGGCCCCTCGATCGTGCTCGACGACGCCGACCTGGACATGGCGGCCGACGGGGTGCTCTACGGCTGCTTCGTGTACTCCGGCCAGGTGTGCGAATCAGGCACTCGGGCACTGGTTCCCGCCGATCGCCACGATGCGTTCGTCGACCGGCTGGTGCGACGCGCCCGGACCATCCAACTGGGCCCGACCCGGGACTGGGACACCGACATGGGTCCGGTGATCGACGGTAGACAACAGCGCCGCATTCTGGAATACATCCAGGGCGCCGTCGCCGAGGGCGCCCAGATCGTGCTCGGCGGTGAAGCGCTGCCGCAGCCGGGTTTCTGGGTCAGCCCCACCATCCTGACCGGGGTGCACAACGATATGCGCATCGCCAGGGAGGAGGTGTTCGGGCCCGTCCTGGTGGTCATCCCCTACACCGACGACGATGACGCCGTCGCGATCGCCAACGACTCCGAATACGGTCTGGCGGCCAGCATCTGGAGTGGCAACAACGCCAGGGCCCTGGAGTTGGCCGAGCGGATCCAGGCCGGCAGCGTGTGGATCAACGACGCGCATCAGATCAACTGCCAGGTCCCGTTCGGGGGTTACAAGCAGAGTGGGCTGGGCCGCGAACTGGGCCCCGACGCGCTGGACGCGTACACCGAGGTCAAGACCGTGCACCTGGATCTGTCCGGCGGTCGCGACGCCAAACCCTACGACATCCTGCTCAGCCACGCCGACTAGCCCACCCGAGGAGACCACGATGAGCCCTGTCGAAAGCGAACTGTTCACCGCCGACGTATCATTCGACGACGACGACACCGTCGACATCCCGCCCACCAACGATGTGGCCGCGACCCGCGCCTACGATCCGCTCAACGTGAGCAGCGACGCGTTCTGGGATCTCGATCTGCCCGAACGGGATCCGATATTCGCCGAGTTGCGCAGGGACCGCCCGGTCAGCTGGCAGCCGCCGATCGAAACCGCGGTCTCCCCGGATCCCGACGACCCCGGTTACTGGGCGGTGGTGCGGCACTCCGACATCATCGAGGTCAGCCAGAACAACGACGTCTTCGTCTGCCGGTACGGGGTGATGTTCGACATGTTGCCGCCGGTGTTTCTGGCGATGGCCATGTCGTTTCTGGCGATGGACAACCCGCAGCACCACAAAGTGCGCCGGCTGGTCAGCTCGGTGTTCACCCCGCGTCAGATCCGGCGCATCGAAGGGGATATCGCCACCCGCGCACAGCGCATCGTCACCGCGGCGGTGGCGATGCACCGCGACGGCCAACCGGTCGACTTCGTCGCCGACATCGCCAAGCACCTGCCGACCGAGATGTTCGGCGACATGTTCGGCTTTCCCGAGGAGATGCGTGCCGACCTCGTGCATGCCGCCGACGAGACGCAGGCATGGGCGGACCCGGTGTTGCTCGCCGGGCGGGATCCCGCGGAGGTCCAGGTCGAGGCGGCGCTGCGGATCCACGAAATGACCGAGGGGCTCATCGAGCAGCGCCGCAAGCAGCCGGCCGAGGACCTGCTGAGCGCCCTGGTGCACGCCGAGGTCGATGGTCAGCAGTTGTCGGAATTCGAGATCGGCGCCACCATGGTGCTGTTCTCGGTGGCCGCCAACGACACCACCCGGCACACGTCGAGCCTGGCAGCCAAGGCGCTCAACGACTTTCCCGATCAGCGCAGATGGCTCTGGGACGATTTCGACGGCCGCATTCCCACCGCGGTCGAGGAGTTCCTGCGTTGGGGGTCGGTGGTGCAGAACTTCCGCCGCACCGCCGTGGAGCCCTACGAACTGGGTGGCCAGCAGATCCTGCCCGGTGACAAGGTCGTGATGATGTACGGATCGGGCAACCGCGACGAGACGGTGTTCGACGACCCCACCACCTTGAACCTCGATCGCCGACCGAATCCGCACATCGCGTTCGGCGGCGGCGGTATCCACTACTGCCTGGGTAGTCAGTTGGCCAAGGTGATGTTGCGCTCGCTGTTCCGCGAGCTCCGCGATCAGACACCGGATTTCTGCACCGGTGCACCGGAATTGGTGCGCACCAACTTCATCCGCGGGGTGTTGAGCATGCCGTTCGATCCGGGGATAACGCGATGAGCGCCTGCCGGGTGGTGTTTTCCGCGGATCGCTGCGCAGGCATCGGGCTGTGTGAAGCGACCGCACCGGACGTCTTCGAGATCGGCGACGACGGCAAAATGCATGTGCTGCAGACGGTCGTCGACATCACCCGGCGCCTTGAAATCGAGGAAGCCGCCACCAACTGCCCGACCCGGTCGCTGCGCATCGAGATCGTCGATTGATGGTCGTCAAGCCCCGTCGGACTGGTACAGCATCGAGACGGCCTCGACCCGGTTCTCGGCGCCCAGCTTGCGCAAGATGTGCTTGACGTGTTGTTTGACGGTGCCTTCCGAGATGAACAGCTTGGTGGCGATGGCGCCGTTGGTGCGTCCGTGGGCCATGTGCTCGAGGATTTCGATCTCGCGCGACGTCAGCCGGTCCCGCACCGACCGCACCGCCCTGCGCGTGGGTCCGGCCAGCACCCGACCCGGTTCACCCGCGGTGGCCGTCTCGTCCAGATCGAAATCGTGCATGCTCGACACCGCGTTGTCGCACTCCTGCGACGCCGACCGCAGCGCGCCGCCGACCGCGTCGAGTTGGGCGGCCGCCCTGGCCCTGCTGAAGGCCAGCGCCAACCCCTTGGCGTACGCCGCGAGCATCTCGCAGTCGGCGGCATCGGTCTCGCGTTTCTGCAGGTAGCGGTCGGTGTGCAGGAGCGCCACCACCCGGTCGCCCGCCATCACCGGCGCGGCCACATACGAGTTCGAGCGCGACGCCTCGGCGATCGGCCGGTGCACGCGCGCCTCGTGCTGAACGTCGGTGACCAGCCTGGCTTCCCGTCGGCGCACGATCTCGGTTTCGAAGAGCCCCCGCACCAGCGGCTGCGGTTGCTCCTGCCCGGCGCGGTTGATCTGCGCGGCCCACTCCGGATCGTCGGGCACGTACACCGAGTGCGAGATCCACACCCCGTCGACGATGCGCGAGAAGATCGCCCGGTCGAAGCCGAGCCGGGTGACGGCGTGCGGGGCCAGTTCCATCAGCTCGGCCACCGAGCACGGCGCCGACTCCAGACATCCCAGCGCCTCCCCGAGCCGGTGCGAGGCGTCCCTGACCCGCACCAGCGCCACGTCGGCGTCGGCCAGTTTGCGCAAGGCCGTCAACAGGGCCGTGGCATCGGAATTGTCGTCGAGGACGTCGGCCAGCGCCGTCCAGGCGTCATCGAGGATGGCGCGCGCGTCGGCGGCGGCGGGTCGCCATTTCGGATCGTCGGGGTCGGCGATGGACCGTAACCCGGCCAGCACCGCGCGCAGCCGCTCGTCGGTCGGCGCTGATCCAGCCGACGTCGCGCGGTCCTCGCGATCCACCCCGCCAGCGTAGAGAAAGGAAACGTGATGTACCCAGGAATCCACGCGGCCGTCGACCCGGCGAAGCCGGCCGCCATCATCGTCGACACCGACCAGGTGCTGACCTACGGCGACCTGGAGGAGCGGTCGGTACGGCTGGCCAACGCCCTGCGCGAGGCCGGGGTCCGCCGCGGTGACGTGGTCGCGTTGCTGTCGACCAACAACGTCGAGGTCTTCGTCGTGTACTGGGCCTGCCTGCGCGCCGGGCTCTACCTGACCTCGCTCAACTACCACCTGACCCCCGCCGAGGCCGCCTACATCCTCGCCGACTGCGGCGCCTCGGTGCTGATCGCCTCACCCGACCTGGGCGCGCTGGCCCTGCAGGCCGCCGAAACGGCGCCCGACCTGCGGTTACGTCTTGCCTACGGCGCCGGATCGCCGGGCCTGGACGCCTACGCCGACTTCCTCGCCGGCGCGTCACCGTTGCGATCCGACGACGAACCTCGCGGCGCCGACATGCTCTACAGCTCCGGAACGACGGGCCGGCCCAAGGGAATCAAACCCGCGCTGCCCGAGCGCCAGGTCGGCGATGACGGCGACCCGTACGTCACGGTGTTCGGCGCCGCGTACGCCATGTCGGCCGACACCGTCTACTTCTCCCCCGCGCCGCTGTACCACGCCGCGCCCCTGCGGTTCGGGATGATCGTGCACTCGCTGGGCGGCACCGTGCTGAGCACGTCGAAATTCGACGCCGAGCAGTCACTGGCGGTGATCTCGGGCTACGGCGTCACGCATTCGCAGTGGGTGCCGACCCACTTCGTGCGCATGCTGCGGCTGCCCGGCGCGGTGCGCAGCCACTACGACGTCAGCTCGCAGACCCACGTGATCCACGCCGCGGCGCCGTGCCCGGTCGAGGTCAAAAAGCAGATGATGGCGTGGTTCGGTCCGATCCTGCACGAGTACTACTCGTCGACCGAGGCCAACGGTGTCACGATGATCGGCCCGGACGAATGGCTGGCCAAGCCGGGTTCGGTCGGCCGGGCCACGCTCGGCATCCTGCACATCTGCGACGACGACGGTCGCGAACTGGCGGCCAACGAGACGGGGCTGGTGTATTTCGAGCGCGACACGATGCCGTTCGTCTACCACGGCGACCAGGAGAAGACCGACGACGCACGCCATCCCGACCACCCGACGTGGTCGACGTGCGGCGACGTCGGTTTCGTCGACGCCGACGACTACCTGTTCCTGCGCGACCGCAAGGCGTTCACCATCATCTCGGGTGGCGTCAACATCTATCCGCAGGAGATCGAGAACGCTCTGGCGTTGCATCCCGACGTCTTCGACGTCGCGGTAATCGGGGTGCCCGACGCGGAGTACGGCGAGATCGTCGCCGCGATGATCCAGTTGCAAACCGGCGTCGTCGCGGACGCCGACGTCGCCGATCGCATCAAATCGTATCTGCGCGAACACATTGCGGGATACAAGGTGCCGCGGCGCATCGAGTTCGTCGACTCCCTGCCCAGGACGGTGACGGGAAAGCTCGTCAAGGGTGTGCTGCGAGATCGGCTCACCCGCACCGGATGACGGCGGCGTCGATATCCTGGTAGGCGATGGTCGACACTGCCCGTTTTCCCACGCTCACCCAGCAACTTTTCCGCCTGGCGAGTGGCTCCGTCACGTCCGTCGAGCTGACCCGGCGCTCGCTGGACGCGATCGAGGCCAGCCAACCCACACTCAACGCGTTCCGGGTGGTCCTGCGGGAGGAGGCGTTGGCCGACGCCGCCGCGGCCGACCGTAAACGCGCGGCGGGCGAACAACTTCCGCTGTTGGGGATTCCGATCGCGGTCAAGGACGACGTCGACGTCGCCGGGGTGCCGACCCGGTTCGGCACCGACGGCACGGTGCGGCGGGCCTCCCAGGACGCCGAGGTCGTGCGGCGGCTGCGCGCGGCGGGCGCCGTGATCGTCGGCAAGACCAACACGTGCGAGTTGGGGCAGTGGCCGTTCACCAGCGGGCCGGGTTTCGGCCACACCCGCAACCCGTGGTCGTGTGAGCACACCCCCGGCGGGTCCTCGGGCGGCAGCGCCGCGGCCGTCGCGGCCGGGCTGGTGACCGCGGCGATCGGCTCCGACGGTGCGGGCAGCGTACGGATCCCCGCGGCGTGGACGCATCTGGTCGGCATCAAACCGCAGCGCGGCCGCATCTCCACCTGGCCGCTGCCCGAGGCGTTCAACGGCATCACGGTCAACGGGGTGCTGGCGCGCACCGTGGCCGACGCCGCGATCGTGCTGGACGCCGCGTCGGGCAACGTCCCTGGCGATCTTCACCAGCCGCCGCCGGTGCGGGTGTCGGATTCGGTCGCGCAGGCGCCCGGTCCGCTGCGCATCGCGATGTCGACGAAGTTCCCCTTCACCGGGTTCCGCGCCAGCCTGCATCCGGAGATCCGCGCCGCGATGCAGGCCGTCGCCGCCCAACTGGGCGAGTTGGGCCACACCGTCACCGAGAACGACCCCAGCTACAGCCTCGGGATGTCGTGGAACTTTCTGTCCCGCTCGACGTCGGGGCTGCTGGACTGGGCCGACCGCCTCGGCTACGGCGTTCGGCTGGACGCGCGCACCAAGTCCAACCTCCGGATGGGCCGGTTGCTCTCGGAGAACGTGCTGCGTAAGGCGCGCGCTCGGGAGGCCGCCGCACAGCGCCGGATGGGATGGATCTTCAACATCGCCGACGTGGTGCTGGCGCCGACGACCGCGCAACCGCCGCCGCTGGTGCACGATTTCGATCACCGCGGCGGCCTGTCCACCGACCGCACGATGATCAAGGCGTGCCCGGTGACGTGGCCGTGGAACCTGCTGGGCTGGCCGTCGATCAACGTGCCGGCCGGGTTCACCTCGGCCGGGCTGCCGATCGGTGTTCAGCTGATGGGCCCCGCCAACAGCGAGCCGCTGCTGGTGTCGCTGGCCGCCGAACTGGAGGCGATCAACGGGTGGGCGATGAAGCAGCCGCAGCCGTGGTGGACCGCCGGGCCAGCCCCGGACCCCACGCCGACCGGCCGCAACGAACCCGACATTGTGGGGTCCATCTCCGACGAGGTCGCGTAAGGTCTTCGATCATGAATGCGCGGCGCTACGCATACGCGGTCCCGGCACTGGCCCTAGCGGGCGGGTTGGTCGCGGGAATGCCCGCGGCGAACGCGGACAACAAGCGGCTGAACGACGGTGTGGTCGCCAACGTCTACACCGTGCAGCACCAGGCCGGGTGCGACACCGACATCAAGATCAACCCCAAGCTGCGGTTGGCTGCGCAGTGGCACACCAACGACGTGCTGCACAACCGGGCGCTGAACTCCGATATCGGCTCGGACGGCTCGACCACACTTGATCGGGCGCGCAACGCGGGCTACGCCGGCGACGTCGCCGAGACCGTCGCGATCAACCCGGCGTTGGCCATCAGCGGTATCGAGTTGATCAACCAGTGGTACCACCGGCCCGACTACCACGCGATCATGGCCGACTGCGCCAACGTCGACATCGGGGTGTGGTCGGAGAGCCTGATCGACCGCACCGTGGTGGTCGCGGTCTACGGCAAGGGCGACGCCGCCCCGCCCGTCAACGCCCCGGGTCAGCGCCCGTTCGGGCAACCGGGCGCGGGCGTGCCGGGCTGAGGTCTAGAACCCCAGCCGGCCCAGCTGTTTGGGATCGCGTTGCCAGTTCTTGGCGACCTTGACCCGCAGGTCCAGGAACACCTTGGTGCCGAGCAGCTTCTCGATCGACGTGCGCGCGGCGGTGCCGACTTCGCGTAACCGCGCGCCGCCCTTGCCGATGACGATGCCCTTCTGGCTGTCGCGCTCGACGAACAGGTTGGCGCGCACATCGACCAGGTCCCCTTGTTCTGGTGAGCGGCCTTCGCGCCGGCTGACCTCCTCGATGACCACGGCCAGCGAATGCGGCAACTCGTCGCGCACACCCTCGAGCGCGGCCTCCCGGATCAGCTCGGCCATCAGCGTTTCCTCGGGTTCGTCGGTGAGCTCCCCGTCGGGATAGAACGCCGGGCCCGGCGGCAGCTGCGCGGCCAGCACGTCGGTCAGCACGCCGAGGTTCTCCCCGGTGGTCGCCGACACCGGCACGATCTCGGTGTCGGGGCCGACCAAGTCACTGACCGCGACCAGTTGCGCGGCCACCCGGTCCTTGGCCACCTTGTCGATCTTGGTCACCACCGCGATCAGCGTGGTGTTCGGCGCGACGGCGCGGATCTGCTCGCAGATCCACCGGTCCCCCGGCCCGATCCGCTCGTCGGCGGGGATGCACAGCCCGATGACGTCGACCTGGGAGTAGGTGTCCTTCACCAGATCGTTGAGCCGCTGCCCGAGCAGGGTGCGCGGCCGGTGCAGGCCGGGGGTGTCGACGAGGATGATCTGGAAGTCGTCGCGGTGCACGATGCCGCGGATCGTGTGCCGGGTGGTCTGCGGCCGGTTCGACGTGATGGCGACCTTCGCGCCGACCAACGCATTGGTCAGCGTGGACTTGCCCGTGTTCGGCCGGCCGACAAAACACACGAAGCCGGAGCGGAAGTCCGTCATGGCGTCCCGCTTCGCGCGCCGAGACTGCGGGCATATCGCGTTTTCGGCGGTTTCTGCGATCTGTGCGCAGTCTCGAGCCTCATGTGGGGTTTCCCGACCGGTCGGTGATGAGAACGGCCGCGTCGGCCGACAGTTCGCGCACCGCGGCGACGCCGGCGTCGTCGACGGTTCCGCCGACCAGCACCGCCGCTTCGAGCCCGCTGGCGCCGGAAGAGACGGCGGCGGCGACGGCGGCCTGCAGT
Organism: Mycolicibacterium holsaticum DSM 44478 = JCM 12374; assembly: GCF_019645835.1. NCBI lineage: Bacteria > Bacillati > Actinomycetota > Actinomycetes > Mycobacteriales > Mycobacteriaceae > Mycobacterium > Mycolicibacterium holsaticum. The sequence goes on along the minus strand of NZ_CP080998.1, from coordinate 2,072,085 downwards.
GCCGTCAGGCGCAGCGCGTCCAGCGCGACCGGCGCGCCGGCGTAGGTGCGGCCGTCGGCGTCGCGCACGGCGGCGCCGGTGGTCGCGTCGGCCCGGCCCATCGCGCCGCGGGCCAGCGTCACCAACTTGGCGTCCTCGGGGTCGAGCTCACTCATTGGGTCTCCTTGGGTGCCGGCGCCGTCGGGCTGACCAGGACGGTACCGATGCGGACCCGGCCGCGGTGGTCGGGACCGCCCTCGGCGCGCAGCCGCAGCCCGTCCCAGGTGACCTCGGCGCCGGGCAACGGCACGCGGCCCAGCTCGAAGGCCACCAGCCCGCCGACGGTGTCGACGTCGAGGTCTTCGTCGAACTCGATGTCGTAGAGCTCGCCGAGGTCTTCGATCGACAGCCGCGCCGACACGCGGTAGCGCTTGTCGCCCAGGTCCTCCACCGGAACGGTTTCACCGGCGTCGTATTCGTCGACGATCTCGCCGACGATCTCCTCGAGCACGTCTTCAATGGTGACCAGCCCGGCGATGGCGCCGTACTCGTCGACCAGCAGCGCCATGTGGTTGCGGTCGCGCTGCATCTCGCGCAGCAGGTCGTCGAGGGGTTTGGAGTCCGGAACGAACACCGCCGGCCGCATCACCTCCGACACCCTGGTGCCGCGGCCCCCGTCGGTGGAGTAGTAGGTGCGCTGCACAAGGTCTTTGAGGTAGACCACGCCGACGATGTCGTCGACGTTCTCGCCGACCACCGGAATCCGGGAGTGCCCGCTGCGCACCGCCAGCGACGTGGCCTGCCCCGCCGACTTGTCCGCCTCGATCCACACCATCTCGGTGCGCGGCACCATCACCTCGCGGGCCGGGGTGTCGCCGAGTTCGAACACCGACTGGATCATCCGGCGCTCGTCGTCGGCGACCACGCCGCGCTGCTGGGCCAGGTCGACGACCTCGCGCAGTTCGATCTCGGAGGCGAACGGTCCGTTGCGGAAACCGCGGCCCGGTGTCAGCGCGTTGCCGATCAGCACCAGCAGCCGGCTGATCGGGGTCAGCAGCAGCGAAACCGCTTGCAGCGGAAGGGCGGCCAGCAACGCGATCGTGTACGCGTGCTGTCGGCCCAGGGTGCGCGGGCCGACGCCGATGACCACGAAGCTGACCACCACCATGATCGCCGCGGCCACGAACAGCCCCCACGTCACGCCGAGATGACCGTCGAGATAGGCCGCGAGCAGCACGGTCGCGCCGACCTCGCACGTGATGCGCAGCAACACGATGAGGTTGATGTAGCGCGGCCGTTCGGCCATCACCTTGGCCAGCCGGACCGCGCCGGGGCGTTCGTCGCGCAGCAGTTCGTCGACGCGCGCCGGCGACACCGTGCTCAGCGCCGCGTCGATGGCCGCGAACAACCCACCGAGACCGACCAGCACGATCGCGACGATCAGCTGCCCCGCGGTGCTCACAGTTCGTCGAAGTATCGGGAGTTGTCCAGCAGCCTGCGTTCCTTCTCGGACTGGCGATGCTGATGATAGGACTCGACCTGATCGGCCACCCACTCTTCGAGCAGTTGGCGCTGCAGCGTGAACATCTCCTTTTCCTCATCGGGTTCGGCGTGGTCGTACCCGAGAAGGTGCAGCACGCCGTGCACGGTCAGCAGGGCCAGCTCCTGGCCCAGCGAGTGACCGGCCGCCGCGGCCTGCTCGGCGGCGAACTCCGGGCACAGCGCGATGTCGCCGAGCAGCGCCGGGCCCGGCTCGGGCGCGTCGGGCCGCCCACCGGGTTCCAGCTCGTCCATCGGAAAGCTCATCACGTCGGTGGGCCCGGGCAAATCCATCCACCGCATGTGCAGGTCGGCCATGGCCGCGGTATCGAGCAGCACCATCGACAACTCGGCTGCCGGATGCACGTTCATCTTGCGAATGACGAACCGGGCGACGCTGATCAGTTCGTCTTCGGAGACGTCGATGCCCGACTCGTTGGACACCTCAATGCTCATATCGGGCTACCGTCGTGACCTGTTCCCCGAGGCCCGCCGCTGGGCCCGGTTCACCAACCCCGGCTCCTCGAATTTCGCGTACGCATCGACGATTTCGGAGACCAGCCGGTGCCGCACCACGTCGGCGCTGGTGAGTTCGGCGAAGTGGATGTCGTCGATGCCGTCGAGGATCTGCATCGCCGCGCGCAGTCCGGAGCTTGCGCCGCCGGGCAGATCCACCTGCGTGATGTCGCCGGTGACAACGACTTTCGAACCGAAGCCCAGCCGCGTCAAGAACATCTTCATCTGTTCGGCGGTGGTGTTCTGCGCCTCGTCGAGAATGATGAACGCGTCGTTGAGAGTGTTGTGCGTGAGCAGAAAGTCTTCAGTCACATAAAGGGAATCCGCAGCCGCCACTCGAATACAGACAGCCTCCTCAGTTCCTGCCGGCTCGATGCGATCGATATAGCGCTTCGGCTGACCGCCCCCTGTTACGTCATACTTGGCCGCCTTGCGTGCGAGTCGAAATGGAGCGATGCCCTCGGGAAGGCGAATATCGAGAGTGTGCGCGTCAGCCCGGTGATGTACGTCCTGGCCCCGCGCCTTTCCGGGCTTCCGTCCCTCGGCCTTCCTGGTTCGCGAGTAGACGACACCGCCGATCGATCGAACGAGAAACTTGACGTCATCTCTGAGGCGGTCAGAAACGGTGGTGAATTGTATTCGGCAAGTACGGCCCTGCTGGGTGACAGGATCTCCATCACTATCGAACAGGCCTTGCAGGACGCCGAGCCTGGCATCGAACGAGTTGAACAGGTACTCCCGCGGAACGAACTTGCGGTCGGACTTCAGACCCATCAGACCGAGGCGGCGCAAAGCGCCTGTCACCGGGTTCTCAATCGTGATGACTTCCCCAGGACGCCTTACGCGGTTCAGTACGTAATCGACGTCGGTTTTCCGACGAACGTCAATGCCTGGGATGCGGCGCTGCAGAGCGTCGGCCAATTCAGGATCACTCGTGGCGAATGCAGGGGTGGCTCGACACGAAAAGCAGCCGTCACCGAGAAGCAAGCCAAGGGCGTACGGGTCGAGAGGTACCGAACGCCGTTCGAACTCCGCGGGGGCGCTCAACAATGGCAGTTCATAGCGGTGGTAATGAGCTGCGCGGAGGTTGCCAATCATCTCCTTGGTCTGCAGCACTCGGGCCGGTTTCCCGCGATAACGGTCGCTGCGCGTGTATACGGACCACAGGTGGTCACCGGATGCGAGGGTCGACGAGCCGTCCTGGGTGTAGACGCGGTAGATCTCCTTGAATCCTTGCGGATACACACCCAAGACCTCAGTCGGTCGGCCATCGGATCCGATGACGAAGTCGCCGACATTCAGGTCACCGATTGGCTGGAAGCCCTCCGGCGTCAGTACTTCGGTAAACAAGGGCTGCGCGCGGCCCCGCATGTACGCCAGCGGTGCCACCTCGATCACCCCGGCGCTCATCAGTTTTGGGATCAATTCGGGATCCATCATGTCGTGCAGCGCGTCGTAGAGCGGTCGCAGGTAGGGGTCGATCTTCTCGCTGAGGGTGCCCGGCAGGAAGCCCAGCCGCTCCCCGGCCTCCACGGCAGGCCGGGTCAGGATGATCCTGGTGACCTGTTTGGTCTGTAACGCATTGACCGCCTTGGCCATTGCCAGATACGTCTTGCCGGTGCCTGCCGGGCCGATGCCGAAGACGACGGTGTGCGCGTCGATGGCGTCGACGTAGCGCTTCTGGTTCAGCGTCTTGGGGCGGATCGTCTTGCCGCGCCGCGACAGGATGTCAAGGGTCAGCACCTCGGCGGGCGACTCGTTGCCGGCGCCGGTGAGCATGCTCACGCTGTGCCGCACGACGTCGGGGGTCAGCGACTGCCCGCTGGCCACGATCGCCAGCAATTCGGAGACCACGCGCTCGGCCAGCGCGACGTCAGCGGGTTCACCGGAGAGGGTCAGCGCGTTGCCGCGCACATGGATGTCGGCCGCCAGCACCCGCTCGAGCGCGCGCAGATTCTCGTCGGCGGAACCCAGGAGGCCCACGACATAGGCGGGTGGCACATCGATTCTGGAGATGCTGCTTTGTACCGACTCAGAAGACTGTTCAGCCTGCGACGAGTCAGCGGTCGTCTCGCGGGGCGTCAAGAGGGTTCAGTGCCTGCTTTCTGTGTGTGTCCTGGCCTGGCGGTTCGTCAAGAACCCCCAGTTTACCGCCGGGTCGTGACGCTTCCCAATGTTTAGCGCAGGCGCCCGGTTCACCGCCACCGCCCGGTCAGCACGCCAAGGGCCCCCAGCGCGACCGCCGCCGCCGTCGAGGTCCGCAGCACGGTGGGACCCAGCCGCACCGGCGTCGCGCCGGCACCGGACAGCGCCGCGACCTCGTCGTCGGTGATGCCGCCTTCCGGGCCGACGACCAGGTACACCGCACCCGCATCGGCCACCGGCACGTCGGTGAGCGGGCGCGTCGCCGATTCGTGCAGGACGAGCGCGACGGCGTCGCGGGTGCCGAGGCGCTCGACCAGCTCGGCCGTCGACACCACGGCGCCGACCTGCGGGATGTGCGCGCGGCGCGACTGGCGGGCCGCGGACCGGACCACCGCGCCCCAGCGCCGCAGCCCCTTGTCCACCTTGGCCGCACCGTCCCATCTCGCGACGCAGCGGGCGGCCTGCCAGGCCAGAAACGCGTCGGCCCCGGCCTCGGTCGCCAGTTCGACGGCCAGCTCCGCACGGTCGGATTTCGGGATCGCCTGCACGACGGTCACCGTCGGCGAAGGGGGCGGCACGAAACGGCGCTCCAGCACCCGCGCGGTCAGGCGGGCCTTGGCCGCCTCCTCGACGACACAGTGCGCCAGCTCGCCGGCGCCGTCGCTGAGCGCCAGCCGCTCGCCTGCCCGGATGCGGCGCACGTTGGCGGCGTGGAAACCATCGTCGCCGTCGACGACGACGGTCTCACCGACCGGCGCCAGCGCGTCGACGTAGAACAGCGCCAACGACACGACGGGTCAGCGGCCGCTGAACGTTTCGCGCAGCCGGGAGAACAGCCCGCCACCGGAGGACCCCGCCGCCCCGTTGGTGGAGCGCACCTCGGCGACGTCGCGGGTGCGGCGTTCCTTGAGCTTGCCCAACAACTCGATGTCCTCGTGCTCCAGCCGCGACGGCACGACGACCTCGATGTGGGCGTGCAGATCACCGCGCACCCCGGACCGCAGATGGGGCATGCCGTGGCCGCGGAGCGTCGTCACCTGCCCGGGCTGGGTGCCCGCCGGGACGGTGATCTCCGTGGGGCCGTCGATGATCGCCTCGACGCTGACGCTGGTGCCCAGCGCGGCATCGACCATCGGTACCGAAATCGTGCAGTGCAGGTCATCGCCGTCGCGCACGAAGATCTCGTGCGGCTTCTCGTGCACCTCGACGTAGAGGTCACCGGCGGGTCCGCCGCCGGGCCCGACCTCGCCCTGGGCCGCCAACCGCACCCGCATCCCGTCGCCGACGCCTGCGGGGATCTTGACGCTGATCTCCCGTCGCGCCCGCACCCGGCCGTCACCGCCGCAACGGTGGCACGGGTCGGGTATCACCTCGCCGACGCCGCCGCACACCGGGCACGGCCGTGACGTCATCACCTGGCCGAGCAGCGAGCGCTGCACGGTCTGGATCTCGCCGTGGCCGCCGCACGTGTCGCAGGTGGCGGGGCTGGAGTTGCCGTGGGTGCCCTTGCCGTGACACAGGTCGCACAACACCGCGGTGTCGACGGTGACCTGCTTGGTCACCCCGGTCGCGCATTCGGCCAGGTCCAGCCGCATCCGCAGCAGCGAGTCCGAGCCGGGCCGGACCCGCCCGATCGGCCCGCGCGACGTCGGGCCGCCGCCGAAGAACGCCTCGAACACGTCGCCAAGCCCGCCGAACCCGGCGAACCCGTTGCCCGCGGCGCCCGCGGATTCCAGCGGATCGCCACCGAGATCGACGATCCGGCGCTTCTCCGGATCGCTCAACACCTCGTAGGCGACGCTGATCTCCTTGAACCGCGCCTGGGCGTCCTCGTCGGGGTTGACGTCGGGGTGCAGTTCGCGCGCCAGCTTCCGATAGGCGCGCTTGATCTCCGAATCACTTGCGCCCTTGCTCACTCCGAGCAGCCCGTAATAGTCGCGTGCCACGCCTGACCTGCCTGTCTATGCCTGTGTTTGGTGCCGAGTTATCGGCTGCCTAAGACTTCGCCGATATAGAGAGCAACCGCAGCGACATTAGCGATAGTTCCCGGATAGTCCATCCTGGTGGGTCCCAACACACCCATGCCGCCGTACACCTTGCCCGCACTACCGTAGGCCGTGCTGACCACCGCGGTGCCCGTCATCTCCTCGGCCTCGGTCTCGTGACCGATGCGCACGGTGACCTTGCCGGCCTCCTGCTGCGCGGCCAGCAGCCGCAGCACCACGACCTGTTCCTCCAGCGCCTCGAGCACCGAGCGCAGCGAGCCGCCGAAGTCGGCGGTGTTGCGGGTCAGGTTGGCGGTGCCGCCCAGCAGCAGCCGTTCTTCGCGGTGCTCGACGAGGGTTTCCACCAGCACCGTCGCGGCTCGCCCGATCGCGTCGGACAGTCCGCCGGTCCCGTCGAGCTGGGCGGCCAGCTCGGCCACCGCGGCGGATGCGGCCGACAGCGGTTTACCCTCCAGCGCCTGCGCCAGCCGATCACGGAGCTGCCCGAGTTCGTGGTCGTCGATGGTGTCGCCGAGCTCGACGATGCGCTGGTCGATGCGCCCGGAGTCGGTGATCACCACCAGCAGCACCCGCGCCGGGGTGAGCGGGACGACCTCGAGGCGGCGCACGGTCGACGCCGTCAGCGTCGGGTACTGCACGATCGCCACCTGCCGGGTGAGCTGCGCCAGCAGCCGCACGGCGCGGCGCAGCACGTCGTCCAGGTCGACGCCGGATTCCAGGAACGTCAGGATCGCGCGTCGTTCAGACGTGGACAGCGGTTTGACGTCGTGGATGCGGTCGACGAACTCGCGGTAGCCCTTCTCGGTGGGCACCCGGCCCGAGCTGGTGTGCGGCTGGGTGATGTAGCCCTCGGCCTCGAGGACCGCCATGTCGTTGCGCACGGTCGCACTCGACACCCCGAGGTTGTGTCGCTCGACAAGGGTCTTGGAGCCGATCGGTTCCTTGGTGGCCACGAAGTCAGCGACGATGGCGCGCAGCACCTCGAACCGACGCTCGTCGGCACTCCCCATGGTTCACCTCCGATTTCGCTGTCCAGTTTACGGTCATCAGCAGCGCGAATACCCGCCAGCACAGTTCACGTGGCGAACGGCGCCTGTGCGATAGCCTTCGCAGCGTGAACCCTCCGCCCAGATCGAGGACACCGGGGGCGTCCGGCAGATGATCTTCAAAGGCGTCCGCGAGGGCCGACCGTATCCCGATCACGGGCTGTCCCACCGGCAGTGGGCCCGGATCCCACCGCGGCAGATCCGGCTCGACGAGTTGGTGACGACGACGACCGTGCTCGCCCTTGACCGGTTGTTGTCGGAGGACTCGACGTTCTACGGGGACCTGTTTCCGCATGCGGTGCGCTGGAAGGGCATCGTCTATCTGGAGGACGGGCTGCACCGCGCGGTGCGGGCCGCGCTGCGTAACCGCACCGTGCTGCACGCCCGGGTGTTCGACATGGACATCCCGTCCCCAGCTGACGCGTGGGCCTAGTAGCCGGCAGGCCTAGCCGCGAGGCGCCGCCGACCGCGTCCACAGCAGCAGGGCGCTGAGCAACTGCCAGCCCAGGATCGTGTACACGCAGGCCCGCTCGACGAGCCCGACCGGCGCGTAGTTCACCGCCCAGTCGTTGTAGTTCTGCAGCATCGCGAAGATCACGATCCCGGCGACGCCGATCAGCGCGCCGACCCAGCGGTACCAGCGCGCCGCGGTGGCGCGCGCCACCACCGCCGATCCGGCCAGCACCGCGGCGTTGCCGCCGAGGATCGCCAGAAACGCGCCGAGCGCGTGCAGCCACTGATATCCGTTCGTCCACAGCGGGGAGCCGCCGTGCACGACGCCGACCAGGAGGTTGCCTACGGCGTTGAGCGCCGCCAGCACGACGAACACCGCGCTGAAGCGGCCCCGGACCGCCGTGGCGACCAGCAGTGCCCCGGTCAGGAACAGCACCCCTTGGGCGTAGAAGGCGGCGTTCATCAGATAGGCGCGCGGTGACCAGGCCGGAACGCCCAGCGAACTGATGTAGTGCTGGGTGTAGCTGTATCCGGGTAGCGCGGCCGCCGCCAGCAGTTCGAGCACGACGTAGCCGAGCGCCGCGGCAACCCAACATGCCGCGGCCACCGTAAGCGTCGTCGGCCGCGTCGTGGTCGCCACGGCAACCAACGTAGAGCAGTCGGGGTGTTACTCCGCTTGGATGGCGGCCTTCAGGCTCAGCGGACGGATGTCGGTCCAGTGCTGCTCGATGTAGGCCATGCAGTCCGTGCGGGCGGCTTGGCCGAACAGGACACGCCACCCGGTGGGCGGTTCGGCGAACGCGGGCCACAGGCTGTGCTGGTCCTCGTCGTTGACGAGCACCAGGAACGTACCGTCGTCGTCATCGAATGGGTTGGTGCGCATCGCTTCTCCGAGGTGCTTGGTCGGCGGGTGCCTCGGTGCCCGCACCGAGGTCCGCGCCGAGGATCCGGTCGGACAGCAACCCGAGGCAGGACAGGTTGGGAAACCCGGGCCCCTGGGTCAGCCCGGACAGCCCGGGCAGAAACAGTTTCGGGGCGACGTTGGTGACCGCGAGGTCATAACCGATGGCCTCCTGCAACCGGTCGCCGCTGAGCGGTCCGCCCAGGCCGAGTTCGAGCAGATCCAGCGCGTCCTGGCCCAGCAGCGGCACGAACCATGTCGCGTCGGCGCCCGAACCGTCGATCACCAGGTCGAAACCATGCACGGTCTCCAGGCTCTCACCGCCCTGATTCGTGCTCAGCGTCAACCGGATTCGCCCGTCGCGGGCTACGGCGTGCGCCACCCTGCCGCGCAGGTGACGGATCCGGTCGTCGGACAGCAGGGCCTCTTGCACCCGCGCGGAGAACACCCCACGGTCGGTGCGGGTCAGCGCGTCGCGACGTTCGGCCAGCGTCAGGCCCGTCCATCCGGTGGGGTCGGAGAACAGCGTGTTCTCGAAGAAGCCCTCGCCCCTGGTGAACAGGGTGACCTGCGGCGAGATCACGGTGATCGTGGAAACCCGGTGCCGGAACAGCTCGTTGAGCATCGACGCCGCGGTTTCGCCGCCGCCGATCACCGCGACGCGCTCGGCGGTGATCAGCTCGCACTGGGCGGCGCGGTGCCAGAACTGGGCGATGGACAGCACCCGCGGGTTGCCTGGCAGGATCGACCGCTCGGGCTGACCGGGGCCGGTGATCATCAGCCCGTCGCCGTGCACGGTCTCATCGGCGGTGCGCACGGCCCACCGCCCGGTGGCGCCGGAGTCGACCGAAATCTGCTGCACCTCACCGTAAACCACGTTCATGCCGATGTTGTCGGCGACCCAGCGCAGATACTGGCTCCACTTCTTGTGCGTTGGCGCCGGCCTGCCGCGGTCCACCCATTCGGCGAACTGGCCGGTGCCGATGAGGTAGGACTGCCAGCTGTGCCGGGTCATCCGCTCGTCGAGTTCGGCGTTGCGGCGCGGCACCAACGAGGACCGGTACGGGAAGCCGACGTCCTTTTCCGGGCCGGTGCCGAGCCGGTGTTGACCGTCGGTCCAGCCGCCGTCGGCCTTCCAGTTAGCCGCCACCGCAGTGCGTTCCACGGCGACGACGTCGGGTACGGCGACGCCCATCTCGCGCAGGACGGCGGCCTTGGCGGCGACTGCGACCGCCTTGGCTCCCGCACCGACCACAGCCAACGTCGGGGTCATGACACCACCTCTCGTAACGATTCCTGCCACAGGGACTGAAGGATGACGACATCGTCGGCCGACAGGATGTCGGGCAACGTCCGCCACTGCGCGGCCAACACCGGCGCGTCGCTCGCACCGAGCACCGCCGCCACGATGGTCAGCTCGTGTCGCACCGCGAGTTCGGGCTCCGGCAACGGCGATACCCCTGCCAGCAGCGTGCGATCCGGTCGCAGCACGCCACCGTCGAGCCCGACGTGGATGCGGCCCAGGAAGTTCAGCAGCAGCTGGGGTTCGCGGTATCCGCGCAGCCGGCTGGCGGTGTCGGGGCGCAGATAGCGCAGCAGACCGTAGTCGATGCCGTCGCCGGGGATCGCGGCCAGGTCCTGGCTGGACTGCACCCGCAGCGGGTAGATCGCGGTGAGCAGCCCGACGGTGTCGGATGTGTCCGCGTCCGCGACGATGCCGTCGGCGCGCCCATGGGTCTCCAGCGCCAGCAGCGGCGGGCGCGGGTCCTGCCCGCGGTGTTGTCGCCAGCGGGTGAGGGTGCGCGCGGCCGCGACGGCCAGCAGGTGCGGCGTCGGGACACTCGATGTCACCAGCCGGGCGCTGACATCGGCGTCGGCGACCGACACGGTGACGACGACGTCACCGGCCCTGTCGGTTTCGGGCTGCACCCGGCGCGCGCCGATGGCGGGATCCTCGCCGTCGAGTTGCGCGGCCCAGAAGTCACACGTCTGCAGGTCCTGCGCGCGCTCGCGGAGCCGGCGCGACCACCGGCGCAGGCTGGTGTGTTCCCGGATCGGGGCCGGTGCTGCGCCGGAACGGATCGTGTGCCATGCCGCGTCGAGCTCACCCAGCACGATCCGCCATGACGCCGGGTCCAGCGCGAGCGCGTGCGCGGTGAGCACCAGCACGCCGGGCCCGTCGGGTGGGCGCAGCCACACCGCGGACAGCATCGAACCGCGTTGCGGGTCAAGGCGTTGCACCGAGGCATCGGTATGTCGGGCGACGGCGTCGGCCAGGTCGCTCTCGACGGTCACCTCTGACAGGATGTCGCCGGGTTCCTGAGCCACCAGCGTCATCGTCTCGGCGTCGAGCCGGCACCGCAACACCTCGTGCCCGTCGACGACGGCGCGCAGCATCTGGTGCAGCTGATCGCCGGTGATGCCGTCGGGTAGCCAGATCGCCTCGGTCTGGGCCAGCCGGCGCGGGTCGCCGTGTTCGTAGAGCCAATAGGCGTTGGGTAGCACGGGAACCGGCCCGGCCTCGTCACGATCGTCGCGTTCGACGCCGACCCACTCGTTGTCGATGGCCGCCGCGAGTTCGCGCACGCTTGCACATTCGAGCATCAGCCGGGCCCGCAACGGGATTCCGCGCCGCCGCGCGGCCTGCACCACCGAGAGCGCCACGATGCTGTCCAACCCGAGCGCCAGGAAGTCGGCGGTGACGTCGATCTCGGCGCCGTCGAGCAGTTCTGCCAGCACCTGCACCAGCGCGGCCTCGGTCTGGGTCTCGGCAGCGGCCGACGGACCCTCCGCAGCGGTGATTGCGGCCAGCGCGGCGTCGTCGACCTTGCCGTGCGCGGTGAGCGGGAGCTGGTCGACGACGACGATGCCGTGCGGAACCATGTAGCGCGGCAACCGTTTTGCCAGCAGGGCTCGCAGCTCGGCCACCGCGGGCTCGGGATCCGCGGCCACGTACGCGGTCAACCGTGGCCCCCAGCGGTGCCTGCGCACCGCGACGTGGGCGTGGCGCACGGCCGGATGTGCGTGCAGGACCGCGGCGATCTCGTCGGGTTCGACGCGGAAGCCACGGATCTTCACCTGGGTATCGGAGCGCCCGAGGAACTGCAGCGCACCGTCGGGCTGGCGGCGCACGACATCGCCGGTGCGGTACATCCGCCGGCCCGCGGCGAACGGGTCGGCGACGAACCGGCTTGCGGTCTCCCCCGCCCGGCCCAGATAGCCGCGGGTCAACTGCCCGCCGGCCAGGTACAGCTCGCCGGGCACGCCGTCGGGCACCGGGCGCAGCCAGGAGTCCAGCACATAGGCGCGGGTGGGTGAGGTGGGCCGCCCGATCGTGGGCTTTTCGTGGTCGGCGATACCGGCAACGACGGCCTCCACGGTGGTTTCGGTTGGGCCGTAACAGTTGTAGGCCGCCATCCCGGTGCGGGCGCATTCGTCGCGGATCAGGGTCCACGCCGGAAGTCCGACGGCCTCGCCGCCCAGCGCCAGCACCGCGAGGGGCACGGTGGTGAGCAGGCCCGCGGCGTGCAGTTGGGCGAACATCGACGGGGTGGTGTCGATCATGTCGATGCCGTATCGCCCGATCGTGTCCACCAACGCCTCGGCGTCACGTTGCACGTCGTCGTCGACGATGTGCACGGCGTGCCCCTCCAGCAGTGCGGCCAGCGGTTGCCAGGCGGCGTCGAACGTGAACGACCAGGCGTGGGCGACCCGCAGCGGCCGGCCCAGCCGAGCCGCCGCCGGGCGCAACATGTTCCGCGCGTGATCGGCGGCGTAGGCCAGGACGGCCTGATGAGTTCCGACGACGCCCTTCGGCCTGCCGGTGGTGCCCGAGGTGAACACCGCATAGGCGGCCTGCCCGGGATGCACGGCAGCGGGCCGGAAGTCACCGGTGAGTTCGTCGGCTGCAGCGGCGATCAGTGCGTCGTCGACGACGACCGCGGCACCGGACTGCGCCAGGATGTCGGTGACGCGCTCGGCGGGCATCGACGGGTCCAGCGGGACGATCACTCCCCCGGCCTTGAGCACCGCGAGCATCGCGGTCACGTACTGTCGGCCGCGGCTGAGGTTGACGGCCACCGGGTGTTCGGCACCGACCCCGCGCCGGGCCAGCGCGGCCGCCAACCGGTCGGCGGCCTGGTCCAGTTCCCGGTAGGTGAATTCGCCGCTGTTCCAGCTCAGCGCCCGCGCTGCCGGCCGACTGTCGACGATCTCGGCGAACGCGTCATGTATGCCGAGATGTGCTGGTGTGTCGATGGATTCGGCTGGCGGGGTGGCTTCACCGTCGAGCAGCACACCGACGTCGCGCAGCGGGCGGTCCCAGTGGGTGATCAGGCGCTGCACGGTGCTCAGCAGACGCCGGCCCAGCGATTCGGCGCTCATCGGCCCCAGCGCGTCGTCGATCACCTCGACCAGCACGGTGAGTTGGTCGTCGACCATGTGCGCGGCGATGGTCACCGGGAAATGGGACAGGCTCTCCAGCGCCGCCGGGCGAAACGACGCGCCGTTGGCGGTGAAATCGCCGCCGCCGACCAGCCCGCCCGGCGGGAAGTTCTCGTACACCAGCAGGCTGTCGAACATCTCACCGATACCGCCCAGCGCGCGCAGTTCGGCGTGCGGCTCATAACTGTGATCGCGCAACAGGGCGGCCTCGCGCTGCAGCGCAACGCATTGCGCGCCGACCGAGGCCACGGGGTCGAGCCGCACGCGCAGCGGCACGGTGTTGATGAACAGCCCGACCATCGTCTCCACGCCGGTGAGCTCATCCGGCCTGCCCGACACCGTCACGCCGAACACCACGTCGCTGCGGTCGGTGAACGCGGACAGCAGTGTGGCCCACGCCATCTGCATCAGGGTGTTCACCGTGATACCGCGGGTGCGCGCGGCCTCCGCCAGCTCCGCGGTGGCCTGTTGGTCGAGCTTCAGCTCGGTGCGCCGCGGTGCTCCGGTCGGCGGCTCGGCCGCCGCCAGCGTGGGTGTCAGCAGCGTCGGGCCGTCGAGCCCGTCGAGGTGTTGACGCCACAGCGCCCGGCTGGCGTCGCGGTCGCGGTCGGCGAGCCAGCCGATGTAGTCGCGGTACGGCCGCGGCGGTGGCGGCAGTGCGGCCGGGTCACCGCCGTACCGGTACAGCGTGATCAGCTCGCCGACGAACAGCGGCAGCGACCAGCCGTCGATGATGATGTGGTGGGCGAGGACGGTGAGACGGAAGCGATCGCCATCCTCTTCTGTCGGCATTTCGATGAGCACGAATCGGATCGCCGGTCCGCGTTCCAGGTCGAACGGACGGCGCCGTTCGGCGATGTCGAGCGCGTCCAGTTCGTCGGCGGTGGCGGTGATCTGTCGCCATGGCACGTCGACATGGGTGGGCACCACCTGCACGGGCCGACCGGGGTTGGCCTGCAGGAAACTGGCCCTCAGGTTGGGGTGGCGGGCCAGCATCGCTGCCGCGCATTCGCGTAACAGCGCGGTGTCCAGCGCGCCGCTGATGTCGGCGGCCATGGCGATCACGTACGGGTCGCCGCGGTCGTCGTCGCTGAGCTTGGCCAGCGAGAACAGCCCCTGTTGCAGCGGGCTGAGCGCCATCACATCCTCGATGGCCGCCTTGGCGTCCGTCGCGGTCAAGGGGCACCGTCGCGCGAGGCCGTCCACATCGACGTCACGGCTGCCAGTTCGTCGGGTGAGAGCCCGGAGGCCGACATCGGGTCGTGGCGGGTGTCGGCGACCCGTGGCGTGTCGGCGGCCTCGTCGATCTTGGCGGCCAATTCGGAAACGGTGGGGTGCTCGAACACCATTCGCGCGGTCAGCGCCAGCCCGGTGTCGCGGGCGCGGGCGGCCACCTGCACCGCCAGGATCGAGTCACCGCCGAGTTCGAAGAAACCGTCGGTGCGGTTGACGTCGGGCACGCCGAGCACGTCGGCGAGGATCGCCGCGAGCGCCCGCTCGGTTTGGGTGCGAGCCGGTTCGGCCGGCCCGGCGGGCGCCGACGGCGCGCGCACCTCGGTCGTGTCGAGGATCTGCACGGAGCCGTGCTCGGTCCACCGCCCCCGCGTGCCGCGGGCCCGAAGATGCGTGCCGATCTGGTCGACGACGTGGTCGTAGACGTCGCCGACGGCGCCGATCGCGACGGGGTCGCGCCAGCCGTCGAGGATGCTGACCTGTGCCGCAACGCTGAACTGGTGCACCTGGCGCAGTTCGGCGTCGTCGGCGATCTGCACGTCGCGCAGCCGTTGGTCGGGATCGTCGGCGAACGCCGCCAGCACCCGGCCGAGCCAGCCGACGAGCCGCTGCGCGGTCGCGCGCCGGTACAGGTCGGTGCGGTAGATGAGGTGGCCCCGGTATCCGTCCTCGGTCGCGAAGAAGTTGACCGACAGATCGGCGTGCGCGACGTCGAAAGGGGGTTCCAGCGCGGTGAACGTGGTCGCGCCTTGTGCGCCGGACTCGATGGGTTGGTCGACGGGCAGCCCGTCGCGCACGTGCACCACGACACCGAACAGCGGATTACGTGACAGCGACCGCGTGGGCCGCACCGCGTCCACCACCTGGTCGAACGGAAGGTCCTGGTGTGCATAGGCTTCCAGCGCGGTGTCGCGGGAGCGGCGCAGCACCTCGCGCAGCGTCGGGTTGTCCCGCAGGTCGTTTCGCAGCACCACGATGTTGACGAAGAACCCGATCAGCTGGTCCAGTTCGGCCTCGGTGCGCCCGGCGACGGGGGTGCCCAGCGGGATGTCCGGTCGTTCACCGGCTTTGAGCAGTGCCACGGCCACCGCCGATTGCAGCAGCATGAACTCGGTGACGCCGAGCTCCTGGCTCAACGCGGTGAACTTGGCGCGGGTCGCGGCGTCGATGCGCAGCTCGACGGCGTCGCCGTCGCCGCTCAGCACCGGCGGGCGCGGGAAATCCGGTGCCAGGCCGGGGTCCTCGGGCAGGCCCGCGAGTTGGGTGCGCCAGTACTCCCGCTGCCCGGCCACGGGTCCGTCGGTGTCGGACAGCAGGGCCGCCTGCCACGCCGCGTAGTCCGCGTACTGCACCGGCAGCGGCGCGAACTTCGGCGGGTGACCGGCGCGGCGGGCCCGGTAGGCGGTCAGCAGGTCGGTGAACAACACCATCGCCGACCAGTGGTCGGATGCGATGTGGTGCACCACCAGCGACACCACGTGTGTGTCGGGCGTCGACAGCACGGCGGCGCGCACCGGCAGGTCGTGTTCGAGATCGAAGATCTGGCGCCGCTCGTGGTCCAGTTCGGTGTGCAGCCAGGTGTCGTCGGCGCCGTGGGCCCGGCGAACCGCCACGTCACCGGCGGCGTTCACGATCTGGTATGGCACCCCGTCGATTTCGCGGTAGGTCGTGCGCAGCACCTCGTGGCGGGCCACGACGTCACGGACCGCCGCGACGAACGCGTCGGCGTCGCAGGGCCCGCTGATGCGGGCCGCGAACGGGATGTTGTTGACCGGGTTGGGCCCGTCGATGCGGTACTGGAACCACATCCGCAGCTGCGAGGCCGACAACTGCAGCGGACCGTCGTGCGGGATCGCCACCAGCGGGGGCCGCGCGGTACCGCGCGAGGACGTCGCGTCGATCCGCTCGGCCAGCGCGGCGACGGTACCGAGCTCGAACACCTCCCGCACGCCGATGTCGACGCTGAACCGCGACCGCAGCCCCGCAACCAGTTTGGTGGCCAGCAGCGAGTGCCCGCCCAGGTCGAAAAAGGAGTCGTCGGCGCCCACCCGGTCACGGTCGAGCAGGTCGGCGAACATCTGCGCGACGTGCCGCTCGGTGCCCTCGGCGGGTTCGCGGTACGCGGCGCCGGAACCGGCCAACGCATTCAAGTCCGGTTCCGGCAGCGCCGCCCGGTCGATCTTGCCGTGCGCGGTGATTGGGATCTCGTCGACGACAACGTATGCCGCCGGTGTCATGTACTCGGGCAGCGCGGCGGTCACCCGGTTGCGGATGCGCTCGACGTCGACGACCTCGGCGTCAGGCGCCGCGGTCAGATACCCGACGAGGCTTCGGCCCAGCCCCGGCAGGTCGCTGGCCACCACGACCGCCTGACCGACGCTGGGGTCCACCGAGATCGCCGCGGCGACCTCCCCGAGCTCGATGCGGAAACCGCGGATCTTGACCTGCTCGTCGGCGCGCCCGACGAACTCGATGTCACCGTCGGCGTTGCGGCGCGCAAGGTCGCCGGACCGGTAGAGCCGCCCGCCCGCCGTGAACGGGTCGGCGACAAACCGTTCCGCGGTCAACCCGGGACGGTCGTGATAGCCGTGCGCGACATGTGTTCCGCCGATGTAGATCTCACCGATGACACCGACCGGCACGGGCTGCAGTGCGTCGTCGAGCAGGTGGATCTGGGTGTTGATCTTGGGGGTGCCGATCGGCACGATGCGGGTGCCCTGGGTGCCCTCCACCTTGTATCGGCTGGCGTTGATGACGGTCTCGGTGGGGCCGTAGAAGTTGTGCAGCAACGCGTCGAACGTGGCGTGGAACTTGTCGGCGAGCTCACCGGGCAGCGCCTCCCCGCCGATCGGCACCCGCTGCAGGGTGCGCCACTGGTTCACGCCGGGCAGCGACAGGAACAGCCCGAGCAGTGACGGCACGAAGTGCATCGAGGTGATGCCTTCGTTGCGCAACAGGTCGGTGAGATATCCGATGTCGCGCAGGCCGTCGGGCCGCGGAATCACCAACCGCCCGCCGCAGGCCAGCATGCCGAAGATCTCGCCCATCGACACGTCGAAGCTCGGCGACGCGACCTGTAGCAGCCGCTCGCGATGGTCGATGTCGTACTCGTCGGCGAACCACACGAAGTACTCGGCGACCGGCCGATGCGGTACCGGCACCCCCTTGGGCAGACCGGTGGACCCCGACGTGTAGATCAGGTACGCGGTGCTCTGCGGGCTCAGCGCGCGCACCCGGTCGGTATCGGTCGGGTTGTCGGAGCGGTACCGGTCCAACCCGGTGACCGGTTCGCGCAGCACGAGTTTCGGGTCGGAGTCGGACAGGATGAAGGTGAGCCGGTCTTCGGGGTAGGTCGGGTCGACGGGCAGGTAGATCGCGCCGGCCTTGATCACGCCGAGCGCGGTGATCACCAGTTCGGGTGAGCGGTCCAGCAGCACCGCGACGCGGTCCTCGGCGCCGATGCCCTTCTCGATCAGCCAGTGCGCGACCCGGTTGGCGGACTCGTTGAGCTCACGATAGGAGTAGTGACGGCCCTCGTAGACGAGGGCTACCGCATCGGGGGTGCGGGCGACCTGCGCCTCCACCAGCTCGGTCAACGTCTTTGCCGGGGTGTGGAATTCGTCGCCCGCCGCGACCGCACGCAGCCATTCGCGATCGGCGGCGCCCATCACCTGCAGCTCGCCGATCCGCTGGTCGGGGTGGCGCAGCGCGTCGTCGAGTAGCACGGCGTAGTGATCGAGCAGCTGTCGGGCCAGCGTCGCGTCGAGCACCTCGACGAGATACTCGGCCTCCACCACCACCGTCGGGCCGTCGAACTCGACCATGAATGTCAGCGGAAGCTGGGTGAATTGGCCACGCAGCTCGGCACGTTCGCACGTGATGCCGGGTGGGCAGAAGCCGGACCCGTCGGCGCCGCGGGCGCCGAACGCGACGCGGGTCATCCGCTCCACCCCGTGGCGGCGGTCGGGGTTCAGCTCGCGCACCACCCGGTCGAGGTTGGCGTGTTGATGGGCGAACGCACCGACGGCGGTGTCGCGGGTGGCCGCCAGGACGTCACGGAAGGTCTGTCCGGCTAGGGGGCGCAGCCGCAGCGCCACGGTGTTGCCGTAGTAGCCGATGACGTCGTCGAGTTCGGCGGGCCGGTTCAGCACCGGTGTGGCGACCAGCATGTCGTCGGCGTGGGTGTAGCGGTGCATCAGCACCCCGAACGCGGCCAACAGCACCATGTAGGGGGTTGCGCCGGATTCCTTGGCCAGCGCGGCCACCTGCTCGGCGGTCTGCCCGGGCAGCGTCAGCGTGGTGCGCTGCGAGCGCCAACTCGTCGGGACCGCAGACCCGTTGGGCCCGGGCAGCTCGAGGGGTTCGGGCGGATCGGCCATCGCCGCGCGCCAGTAGTCGAGGTCTTCGGCGCTCGGCTCGTCGTCCAGTCGGGGCACCGCGGTGGGTGCGGGCAGCGGTTCCCCGTCGTATGCACGGGTGAGGTCGGCGAAGAACACTGCCCAGCAGGCGTCGTCCCACGCGATGTGGTGCGCGACCAGCAGCATGACGTGTTCGTCGGCGCCGGTGCGGACCACCGTGATGCGCAGCGGCGCGTCGGTGCTCAGGTCGAACGGCGCGTTGAACTCGCGCTGCGCCAGCACCTCCAGGCGCAGTCGGCGGGCATGCTCGGACAGTTCGGAGAGGTCGTGGACGGACCAGCCCGGTGTCAGCTCGTCGTGCACGGTCGGTTGCGGCTCGCCGTCGGCGTCGGCGCAAAAGGTGGTGCGCAGCGCGCGATGGCGCGCTGCGACGGCGTCGAGGGCGTCGTGCAGCCGTGACACGTCGAGCGCCCCGGTGAGCCGGTAGGACAGGCAGATGTTGAGGATCGCGCCGGTGGGATCGGCGGTCTGGACGAACCACATGCGGCGCTGGCCGTCAGACAGGCCGTCGACCGCGTCGTTCTGCGGGTTCGTCGACCGCAGTCCCCGCTCGGCGAGCCTGCGCCGCAACACCTCCAGCCGTCGCTGGTCGAGGTCCTCGCGGATATCAACGGTGTCAGTCACGCGTGGTTTCCACCTTCTCAGTGCGTGCGGAAGCTGTCGGGTCGTCCAGGGCGTCGATGAGTTCGCGGGCGGTGATGCCGCCCAGCAGGGTCGCCAGCGTCACCTTTGTGCCGGTGCTGCGCAGCAGCCGGCTGCGCAGGTCCAGCGCCAGAAGGGAATCCACGCCCAAATCCAGCAGCGGCGTTTCGGGGTCGATCGCCGTCGCGTCGAGGGCCAGCACGGCGGCCAGCGCGGCCAGTACACGGTCGGCGACGTCGGCGCCGGCGGCGAGTTCAGCTGTGTGCGGCGCTGGTTCGCGCACCGGTTGGCTGTCCAGGAACACGCGCAGTCGCTCGGCGTCGGCGGACATCAGCAGCGGGTCGGCCGGGTGATCGCACAGGCTGGCCGCGACCGCTGCCTCCGGTGCCATCGGCAACAGCCCCGAGCGTTCGATGTTGGCCACCCCGGCCCCCTCGGCGATGCCGCTGCCGCGTTGCGGATCGCCTTGCCACAGCCCATATCTGACGGCCACACAGGCCCGGCACTTCGCGCGTAGTTGGCCGGCCATCACGTCGAGCATCCGGTTGGCCGCGGAGTAGGCTCCATGGCCGCGCCCGCCCCAGACCCCGGACAGCGACGAGCACAGCACGATCCGTACCTCGGGATGCAGCGGCCAGTGGTCCGTCATCCGGGCGAGCCCGGTGATCTTGGCCGCCGCGGTGTCGGTGAACGTGGCGCCGGTGATGCGGTCGCATTCGGCGAACGTGGCGGCGCCCGCGGCGTGCACGAGCAGCGTCGCGCCGCCACCTGCGTGCTCGCGGGCCACCGCCAAAAGCTGCTCCGCTGATGTGATATCGCACCGCGCGTCGACGATTTCGACATCGGGCGAGCGAAGCTGGGTCCTGGTCGTCTCGCCGATCCCGCTGCGGCTGAGCAACACGATCCGGCGGGCGCCGCGCTCGGCGAGGTACCGCGCGAAGTGCATGCCCACGGTGCCACTGCCGCCGGTGATCACCACGTTGTCGAGCACACCGTCGGTGAGCGGCCACGGGGTGGCGGCCGTCATCGATGCCGTCACCGTGCGGGTATACGCCGTTCCGTCGCGCACCGCCGCGTCCTGCGCCTGGCCGAGTACCGCGTCGACAGCGGCCGCGGCGGTGGCGTCGTCGACGTCCCACGACGGCAGGTCCAGACGACCGAACGTCAGGTCGGGGTGTTCGAACCCGACGCTGCGGTGCATTGCGGCCAGGGCGCCCTGGGCCGGCAGGGCCGCGGCGTCGCCGGGGCGGACTTGCTCGCCGCCGACGGTCACCAAACACACGGTGGCGCACTCTGATCCGGCGGCTTCGACGTAGTCGAGCAGTCCGGCGTCGATGAGCTTGGCGATGTCGTGTGCGGCCGGTTCGGCGTCCGGGCAATCGAGCACGGGAGCGACCGCGACGAGGACGTCGGCGTCGTGTGCGTCGGCGGGTTGCGCGCCGGGATGGTGCTGCACGGCGGTGCGCAGCCGATCGCCAAGGGTGCCAGCGGGGCCCAAGAGGTCGACGACCGCGATACGTCGAACCGTATCGCCGGGGACCGGGCGTGCCGTCGGCACCCACCGTTCCTCCGCCACGGTGAGCCGAGGCACCGGCGCAAGTGGTTCCGGCGCTGCCCACAGCGCGACAGCACGCATCGGTGCGTTCGGAAAGCCTTGCAGCACAGTGCTGTCGGTGTCGAACAGGTCGGCCCAGCGGTAGCCGGGGTCGGCGACGGCGGCGGCGACGATGGCCGCCGACACGGCGTCGCCGAACGGTTCACCGCGTCGACCCGACCCGACGATCTGCGGTTCGTCGCCGGGCTCATCAGCGAACAGATCGCCCAACGCGAACAGCAGCGACGGATGCGCCGACAGCTCGACGAACCGCGATGCCCCGCGCCCGCGGGCTGCGGCCGCCGCGCGGTCGAAGCGGACGGTGTTGCGCAGGTTGCGGTACCAGTAGTCGACGAAGTCGGTGCCCGCAGCGACGGTCGCTGCGGTGGCCGATCCGATGAATTCCGCTGTGCCCGCCACGAATTGACCGCGCGGCAACGATGCGGTGAGGGCGTCGCGCAGTGGTTCCAGCGCGCTGGTGTGGCCGGGATAGGTCACGTCGAGTGCGCGCACGAACACCGCGCGCTGCGATGCGGCGGCCACCAGCGCGTCGACGGCGGCGCGGTGCCCCGATACCACCACGGAGGACGGGGAGTTGACGGCGGACACCTCGAGCCAGCCGTCGACCGTCGCGGCGAGACGCTGCGCGTCCTCGCAGGTGATGCCCAGCGCCGCCATGCGGTAGTCGCCCGCCAGGCTGTCGACGGCCCTGGCCCTGGCGATCACCACGGCCGCGGCGTCGGCGAGGGTGATCGAGCCCGCGATGTAGGCGGCGGCGATTTCGCCGAGGCTGTGTCCCACCACGATGTCGGGGGCGAACCCGCAGGATCGCCACACCTGGGCCAGTCCGGCCGCGTGGGCGAACTGCGCGGCCTGGCGCTGCACCTGGCTCCACCCACCACCGTCGGTGTCGGCGGTCAGGTACGGCAACGGGGAGGGTTCCCCCGCGGCGACGAACGCCGCCGCGCACCGGTCGACCTCGGCGCGGTACACCGCCGACTGACGGTAGGCGTCGGCGCCCATCGACGGCCACTGGTTGCCCTGGCCGGGAAGGACGAACGCCGTTCGGGCCACGACTGACCCCGACGACCGGGCCAGAAGCGGATGGTCCGCACCTGTGCTCAGCGCGCGCAGACCGTCGGCCAACTCGTCGAGGTCG
Organism: Mycolicibacterium holsaticum DSM 44478 = JCM 12374; assembly: GCF_019645835.1. NCBI lineage: Bacteria > Bacillati > Actinomycetota > Actinomycetes > Mycobacteriales > Mycobacteriaceae > Mycobacterium > Mycolicibacterium holsaticum. The sequence continues at coordinate 2,050,011 of NZ_CP080998.1, read as the reverse complement.
GCCGCGCGCAGCACGGCGCGGTGCCTGCGCAGCCTGCGGGTGCGCACCAAGGTGTTGGCGACCGCATGGACGGCGCAACCGTGATCCAGGTAGCGCAGGATCGCCTCGGCGTCGGCCCCGATCAGTTCTTCGGCGTGCGCGCTGAGCACGACGGGCACCCGCCCGTCGGGCAGCAGGCGACCCGGCATCAGGCCGCCTCGTTTCCGCGCTCGGGCATCGAGACGATCACGTGTGCGTTGGTGCCGCTCATGCCGAACGCACTCACCGCGGCCATCCGCTGACCGTCGACGGCGGGCCAGGGTGTCAGCTTGGTGGCTAGCCGCAGTCCTTGGCTGTCCCAGTCGATTTCGCGGCTGGCATCGTCGGCGTGCAGCGTGGGTGGGACGGCGGCGTGCTCGGCGGCGATCAGCACCTTGGCCAGTCCCAGCCCACCGGCGGCGGCCTGCGTGTGGCCGATGTTGGACTTCACTGAGCCGAGCAGTCCGCCGCGGCGGGCTGCGGTGGCGCCGTAGGTCTGCGACAGCGAGATCAGCTCGGTGCGGTCGCCGAGTCGGGTTGCCGTGCCGTGTCCTTCGATCATGCCGATGTCTTCGGGGCGCACGGCGCCTTGGTCGATGGCACGCTTGAACAGCCGGGCCTGCGCCGCTCCACTCGGTGCGGTGAGCCCGGCCGACCGGCCGTCCTGGTTCAGGCAGGTGGCCCGCAACTCGGCGAGCACCCGGCGTCCGTCGCGCAGCGCGTCCGAGCGGCGTTGCAGGACGAAAATCGCCGCGCCCTCGGCCCACACCGTTCCCGAGGCGTGCGCGCTGTACGGGCGGCAGTGGCCGTCGTCGGAAAGCGCGTGCTGCTTGGAGAACTCGACGAAGAAGCCCGGTGATCCCATCACGCAGACACCGCCGGCCAGCGCCAGATCGCAGTCGCCGCAGCGCAGCGCCTGGCTCGCCACATGGATGGCGGTCAGCGCCGAGGAGCACGAGGTGTCGATCGTGAGCGCGGGTCCGGTGAGGCCGAGCGTGTAGGCGATCCGCCCGGACACCGGGCCCAGCGCAGTGCCGGCCATCAGATGTCCGGTCAGGTTGGTGTATTCGGCCAGATCGGGTCCGTAGCCCATCGCCGACGCGCCGAGGTAACAGCCCACGTCGTGTCCGGCGAGGTCGTCGGGGTTGATCCCGGTGTTCTCCAGGGCGCGCCACGCCACCCGCAGTGCGACCCGCTGCTGGGGGTCCATGGCGAGGGCCTCGCGCGGCGAGATGGAGAAGAACTCGGGGTCGAATGTGGCTGCGCCGGTGAGGAATCCACCTAGGTCCTGGATCGGCTTGAAGCCGTCGCGCCGTGACCCGTCCAGCACGTCACGGATCGCCCAGCCGCGGTCGCGCGGGAACGGGCTCAGCGCTTCGCGTTGTTCGGCGAGCAGCGCCCAGTACTGGTCGGCGGTTTCGATTCCGCCGGGCGCCTCGAGCGCCATACCGGTGATGACCACGGGGTCGCTAGCTGTCATTGATCAGCTCCGCCACCGTGTCGATGTGCTCGTTGAGGTAGAAGTGTCCACCGTCGAAGAGTGTGAGCGTGACGGCTTGCTCGGTGTGGATTTCCCACCGGCGCAACATGTCCTGGCTGACCCGGTGATCGCCGCGGCCGCCGAGCAGATGGATGTCGGCGCGAATCTTGCGGTCCGGGCCGCACACGTAACGGTTGAACGCCACATAGTCGGCACGCACGGCGCGGACCAGCAACTCGATGAACTCCTCGTCGTCGAGCAGGCGCGGATCGGTGCCGCCGAGGTCGACCATGTTGGCGACCACCTCGGCGTCGGCGGTCGGCAACCGCGGTGAGGTGACGACCGTGTGGGGCGCCTGGCTGGCCGACACCCACAGCTGGCCGACGTCGACGCCGTGTTCCTCGGCGACGCGGGCGAACTCGAACGCGATGATCGCGCCCATGCAGTGGCCGAACAGGCGCAGCGGGCCGATGCGGGCCCAGTCACCGGCCGCGTACAGATCCGCCGCCAACTGTTCGACGGTGTCGGGCGCCGGGTGCGACAACCGGTCGGCTCGTTGCGGATACTGCACGACGTACGCGTCGTTGCCGGTGGCGGCCAGGGCTGTCGCGAACCCCCGGTAGGCCGCGGCGGCGCCGCCGGCGTGGGGGAACACCACCGTCGAGCCGTCGGCGCGCTGGCCGGGTGTGCGTTTGATCCAGGGCGCGAAAATCAGTTCCCGCTGTTCATCGATCATCGTGGCGGTGGCGTCGCATCGGCTCCACGGCAGTGGACGGCCTGGCTCTGCGCGGCGGTACCACCCATCATGTCCCTCCGAGAATTAGCGCAGGCTGCCCTAAGTTAGGGTGACATTACCTTATCGTCGGCCCGCCGAACACGGCTACGCCCCGAGTGCCACCGGGTGCGGCCATCGACCAACCGGTCGCGGCTTGGAGATCGGCGGCTACGTAACGTGGGGTCGGTAGTTGCGTCGAAAGGACGCTTCGAAAGGACGCTTCGAAAGGACAGGGCATGGATCTGGCAGGCGTCGGGATTTGGAGTTCGCAGCTGCGTTACGGCGACCAGGGCGAGGCGGCGGACGCCGCCGCCGAGCTGGAAGACCTGGGCTTTACGGCGCTGTGGATTCCCGACGTCGGCGGGCCGGTTCTCGATTCCGTGGACCATCTGCTGTCGTCGACCAAGCAGGTCGTCATCGCCACCGGCATCCTGAACCTGTGGATGCACGAGCCTGCCGACGTGGCGGCGCGCTATCAGTCCCTGACGGCCGAACACGGTGAGCGTTTCCTGCTGGGCATCGGGGTGAGCCACGCGCCGCTCATCGACTCGAAGGAACCGGGTCGCTACCGCAAGCCGCTGGCGGCGACGCGAGCCTTCCTCGACGGCATCGACGCGGCGCAAACCCCGGTGCCGGTCGGCAACCGGGTGCTGGCGGCGCTGGGCCCCAAGATGCTCGAGTTGTCGGCGACCCGGGCGCGCGGTGCCCACCCCTATCTCGTCACGCCCGAGCACACCCGGGGCGCCCGCGAGGTGCTCGGTACGGGTCCCCTCCTGCTGCCCGAGCAGACCGTGCTGCTCACCGAGGACGCTTCGGTGGCCCATACGATCGGAAAGGACTGGCTGCGTTCGTATCTGGCGTTGCCGAACTATGCCAACAACCTGCTGCGCTCCGGTTTCACCGAGGAAGACGTGACGTCGGTGAGCGACCGGTTGTTCGACGCGATCATCGCGTGGGGCGACGAGGAGAAGGTGCTGGCCCGCGTCAACGAGCATCGCGACGCGGGCGCCGACCACGTGTGCGTGCAGGTGTTGACCGCCGACCCGAGGGAGTTCCCGCGCGAGCAGTGGCGTCGGCTGGCCGCGGCGCTGGGTTAGCTTCCGCCGAGACCGACGTTTCGGCGCGTTTTACTCGCACTTCCCCGCCCGTTTGTCCCTTTCGGCGGATCATCGGGTGAGTTCGGCGAGGACTTCGGCGCTGTCCATCGCCGCGACCTCCAGATACACCTCGGCCACCGCGTCGAGCCGGTCGGCGTCGGGTTCCCGCTCGCGCAGTCGCTCGGCCAGCTTGGCCACGCACCGGGCGGCGAACATGTCGGTGACCATCACCGACGACGTGTCCAGCCACTCCCGCATCCGGGCCACCGCCTGGGTGGCCAGCAGCGAATCCCCGCCCAGGACGAAGAAGTCGTCGTCGACGCCGACCTGTCCCGCCTCGACGCCCAGCACCCGGGCCACGATCGCCACCAGCGCCGACTCCAGCGGGTTCGTCGGCGCGCGGTAACCGCGCCCGGCGGGCATCTCGGCGTCGGCCAGTTGCCGTTGCACGGCCGCGCGGTCGATCTTGCCCGCCAGCGTGAACGGTATCCGGTCGGTGACCACGAGAACCTTCGGAACCATATGTGCCGGAACCAGTTCCGCCATCTCAGCGGCGACCGCGTGCGAGTCGACGGTCGGATCGGTGGTCCGGACCAACGCCGCCAGCACGTCGCTCTCACCGGGTAGCACGGCGGCGACGGCGGCGTCGATGCCGCCGACGCGCTTGAGCGCCGCCTCGACCTCGCCCAGCTCGATCCGATATCCGCTGATCTTGACCCGGTGGTCGATACGGCCGACGAACTCCAGCGTGCCGTCCGGCCAGTAGCGGACCAGATCACCTGTGCGGTACCACGTTCGGCCGTCGTACTCGACGAACTTCTCGGCGGTCAGGTCCGCGCGGTCGCGGTAACCGCGGGCGATGCCGCGGCCGGATAACCACAGCTCGCCGGGCACCCAGTCCGGGCAGTCCGCACCGTCGGCGGCGACCACGCGGCACGCGATGTTCGGAAACGGCGTGCCGTAGGGCACCGACGCCCAGTGCGGCGCCGGCTCGTCGACCTCGCACAGCGTGGCGTGCACCGCGGTCTCGGTCGCCCCGCCCAACCCCGCCACCCGTACGCCCGGTGCGGCGTTGCGCAGTGCCACAACGAGTTCCGGGCGCACCCAGTCGCCGCCGAGAAGCACCGTCCGCAGGCTCGACAGCCGGGCGCCGCCGACGCTCAGCAGCATGTCCAGCCAGCCGGGCATCCAGTTCAAGAACGTCACCGAGTGCTGCTCGATCAGATCGGCCCACCGGTCGGGGTCGCGGCGCTGTTGTTCGTCGACCACGACGACCGTGCCGCCTGCGCGCAGGATCGCGAAGATCTCCAGCACCGACATGTCGGCTTCCAGCGAGGCCAACGCCAGGCTGCGATCGGTGGGTCCGAGGTCGAAGTGCGCGGTGAGAAACTCGACGGTGTTCATCACCGCGTCGTGGGTCAACTCGACACCCTTGGGTTCGCCGGTCGACCCCGAGGTGAATAACACGTACGCCAGCGCCGAGGGGTCGACCGCGGCCAGTGCGAAATCCGCGTCGCGGTCGACGGCGGCGGCGACGGTGATCGTCGGCACGTCGGGCAGCACCGCAGCCGGTTCAGCGTCACCGCACACCAGCACCGCCGCGACACCGCTGGATTTCAGGATGCGCGCGGTCCGGTCGGGCGGTTGGTCCGCGCCGATCGGCAGGTACGCCGCGCCCGCGGCCAGAATGCCCAGCACCGCGGGGATCTGCTCGGCGCATTTCGGTCCGATCAACGCCACCAGATCGTGTGGCCGGACCCCGTTGTCACGCAACGTTTCCGCGACCGAACACGCCTGTCCGCGCAGGGCGCCGTAGCGCAGCTCGCCCGCGCTGCTGAGCACGGCGGGCGCATCGGGCGTTGTCTGCGCAGCGCGGAAGAACCCGTCGTGCAACGCTTCCCCACTCGCCGGCGCGGTCGCGGCGTTCACCGCATCGCGTACCGCGCGGGCCTGCTGCGGTACCGCGGGCGGATCCGGCGCGTCCCACGCCGCGTCGTCGGTGGCGAGGCGGGTCAGTTCGGCCACGTGATAGGCGAACATCGCGTCGACGACGCCGGGGCGGAACGCCTCGACGCGGACATCCCAGTTGATCATCAGGCCGGTCGCCAACGGGGTGGCCTGTGCGTCGATGAGCACCTGCGGGCCTTGGGAAATCGTCCACACCGGCGCGCCGAACTGGTCGGTCACCTCCCCCGCGAACAGGTCGCCGAGACCGATCGCGCTGGTGTACACGATCGGTGCCAGCGTCTGAACACCGCGGTGCCTGCTCAGGTCGCGCAGTACCGAGAGCCCGGAGTAGCTGGAATGCCGTGCGGTGCTGTGCAACGTCTCCTGGACCGCGCGGGTGCGCTCTGCGGCGGTGCGGGTCTGGGTGAGATCGATGTCGAGCATGAGCGACGAGGTGAAACACCCGACCAGCTTCTCGACGTCGGGGTGAAACGGCTCGCGGCCGAACATCGGCAGGTTGAGCAGGAAGCGCGCGTTGGTCGACCATCGCGCCAGCGCGTTGGCGTACGACGCCGCCACCGCCATGGCCGGTGTGAGGCCGCGACGCTGGGCGGCGGCGAACAGCGCGTCTCGGGTCGGGACGTCGAAGACGTGCCAGAGCCGGACGCTGCGCCGGGGGTCGGCTTGTTCGGCGGGTGGAACCAGCGGCAGCACAGGCGGTTCGGGCAGTTCCGGTATCCTTTGGGCCCACCACCGCACGTCTTCTTCTGACGGTCCGGGGTCGGCGGCGGTGAGCGCGGCGCGGTACTGCCGGTAGGTGTAGCCCAGTTCGGGCAGCTCACCGCCGCGGTAGAACACCGCGAGGTCGGCCATGAACTTGCGGTAGCTCACCGCGTCCGCGGCGTTCATGTCCATGTCGACGTGCAGGCGGGTGCGCCCGCCCGGGCACAGCGACAGGCTCAGTTCCAGCACGTCACCGTCGAGGACCTGATGCGATTTCTCGTCCCGGATCGCGTCGAGCCGTTCCTGCGCCGCTGATTCGGACAGGTCCCGCAGGTCGTACACCGTCACGGGCAGAGCACGCTCACCGATGCGCTGCGTGCCGTCGGGCAGGATCTCCACCCGCAGCATCGGGTGGCGCGCAACGAGTTTCGCTGCGGCCTGCCGCAGCCGGTTCGGGTCGACGCCTGCGCCGTCGAATTCCACGTACAGGTGGGCGGCCACCCCGCCGAGTTGCTGGTCGTCGTTGCGGCCCAGCCACATCGCGTGCTGCATGGGCGCGAGCGGGAACGGTCCGTCGGCGTCGGTGTCCTCGGCTGCTGCGGGGTCGGCGCTCGGCGGTGCGGTACGGGCGGCGACCAGCGCCGACCACGCCGCGACCGTGGGCGCCTCGGCCAGCGCGGCGAAGTTGACGTCGATGCCCTGCTTACGCCAGCGCCCGGACAGCGACATCATCCGGATGGAGTCCAGGCCGGAGGCGATCAGGTCGGCGTCGGGGTCGACGGCGTCGGGGCTGACACCGAGGAGTTCGGCGACCTCCTGTCGGACGGTCTCGGAACTCGTCGCCGCATCACCCACTCTGTCCTCCAAATTAGTAAAGGCTGCCCTAACTAACCCGGTGGACGCTACCTTATATTCGAGGCACCGCACACTCCTACAGAGGGGCCCACATCATCCATGAGCACCGGTTTCACGCCTCAGCGGAGCGACTTCGCCGACCTGGCGCACGGTTTCGCGCCGTTTCCCGCCGACCGTGCCGAGGAGTACCGCCGGGCGGGCTACTGGACCGATCGCCGGCTTGATTCGATCCTCACCGCCGCGGCGGCCGCCTGGCCCGACCGCAACGCGGTGATCGACGCCGACGTCACCTACACGTTCGCCGAACTCGACGCGCGCGCCGACCGGATCGCCGCGGCGCTGGCCGACCGCGGCATCGCCGCAGGAGACCGGGTCCTGTTGCAGCTTCCGAACACGTGCGAGTTCGCGGTCGCGCTGTTCGGGCTGCTGCGCGCGGGCGCTGTGCCGGTGATGTGCCTTTCGGGACATCGTTTCGCCGAGCTCAGTCACTTCGCCGCGGTCAGCGGCGCCGTGGGGCTGATCATTCCCGACGTCATCGCCGGATTCGACTACCGCGACATGGCCGAAGGTCTGGTGAACGACCACCCGGGGTTGCGTCACGTGTTCGTCGACGGCGATCCCGGAAGGTTCCAATCCTGGTCGCAGCTGGGCACTTTCGACGGCGCAGTCCGTGAACCGGCGCCCGTCGACCCGGACCTGCCCGCGCTGCTGCTGGTGTCCGGCGGCACCACCGGGCTGCCCAAACTGATCCCGCGCACCCACAACGACTACGTCTACAACGCGACGGCCAGTGCCCGCGAGTGCGGCCTCACCTCCGCAGACGTCTATCTGGTGGTGTTGCCCGCGGGCCACAACTTTCCGCTGGCCTGCCCCGGCCTGCTCGGGTCGATGACGGTCGGCGCCGCGACGGTCTTCACCCCCGACCCCAGCCCGGAGTGCGCGTTCGCGTTGATCGATCGCCACACCGTCACCGTGACCGGCCTGGTCAACGCGCTGGCCAAGATGTGGACGCAGGCCTGCGAGTGGGAACCGGTGCTGCCCAAGTCGTTACGGCTGGTGCAGGTCGGCGGGTCGCGGATGACCGCCGACGAGGCGCGCTACATCCACGAGGGGCTGACACCCGGGCTGTCGCAGATCTTCGGCATGGCCGAGGGCATGCTGAACTTCACCCGCCTCGGCGATTCCGTCGACATCGTGCTCAACACGCAGGGCCGGCCGATGTCGCCGCACGACGAGATGCGGGTGGTTGACGACACCGGCGCCCCGGTCGCGCCCGGCGAGGAAGGTGAACTGCTGGTCCGCGGGCCTTACACCCTCAACGGCTATTACCGTGCCGACGAAGCCAATTCCCGCTCGTTCAGCCCCGACGGGTTCTACCGCACCGGGGACCGGGTGCGAATCTTCGCCGACGGACCGCGGGCCGGCTACGTCGAGGTCACCGGCCGTATCAAGGACGTCATCCACCGCGGCGGCGAGACGGTGTCGGCGTCGGACCTGGAGGAGCACCTGTTCGCCCATCCGGCGATCTACGCCGCAGCGGCCGTCGCGCTGCCCGATGAGTATCTCGGTGAGAAGATCTGCGCGGCCGTGGTTTTCAACGGCTCGCCGATTTCGCTGGCCGAGCTCAACCAGTTCCTCGACGCGCGCGGGGTTTCGGCGCACTCCCGCCCCGACATGCTCGCCCCGCTGCCGTCGCTGCCCAAGACCGCGGTCGGCAAGGTGGACAAGAAGAGAGTCGTGGCCCAGCTGCTGTCCTGACCGGTAGGTCGCCGCGAGCGGGCGCCGGCCCCTCAGGACGCGTGGACCTCTTCGCGTGCGGCGGTGACCAGTTCGACGATCCGGTCGCACACCGCGTCCGCGGTCGGGTATTCCCACAGCAGGGTCGGCGGCAGCGCGAGGCCGGTCTGCTTCTCCAGCTGCCGCAGCAGGCCGACGGTCATGATCGAGTCGACGCCGAGTTCGACCAGCGGCTGGCTGGTATCGACCCCGTCCTCGGGCAGGCCCAGTTGGGCCGCCACAGCCGCGACCACGCGCCTGGGCACCTGCTGCGGATCCGCGTCGACGCCGGCCAACTCGTCGGCACCGTCCGCGTCGGTCTCCGCGGGCGCCACGTCGGCGAGCATCGGCACCGCGGCGGCGTTGGCACGCAGCGGCAGCACCACCACGTTCGCCTCGTCCAAGCGCATGGCCACGTCCAGCGCGCGCATCGCCTCGTCGGCGGTCACGGTGTCCATCCCCAGCGCGTCCAGTTGCGCCGCGACGAACCGCGACGTCGACCCCATGCCGAGGCCACGCCACGCGGTCCACGCGACGCTGACGGTGCGATCCCCCAGCGCGCTGCGGTGGCGGGCCATCGCGTCGAGAAACGAGTTCGCGCAGGCGTATGCGCCCTGACCCGGGAAGCCGGGCAGATACCCGCACGAGGAGAACAGCACCATCCAGTCCAACTGCTCGGGCGGAAACACCTCGTGCAGGGTCAGCGTGCCGTCGACCTTGGGCCGCATCGCCGCCTCGATATCGTCCTGGCTGGTATTGACCAGCAGCGCACCGGCTTCCACACCCGCGGCGTGAATCACGCCCCGAACCGGTGGCAGGTTGCGCAGCGCCGCGCGAAGGGTTTCGGCCGCGCCGGGCGCCGCGATGTCGACGGCGACGACGTGAACCGACACGCCGCGCTCCTCGAGGGCCTCGACGGTGCGGATCACCTCGGAGTCACCGCAGTCGCGCCATGTCTGCCGCTCGGGCATGCCCGAGCGGGACAGCAGCACCACTCGCCGCGCCCCGATGTCGGCCAGCCGCTGGGCCATTCGAAGTCCCAGCACGCCGGTGCCACCGGTGATCACATAGGTGCCACCCGCGCTGCACTGCATCGGCGCACCGGCGCCGTGGCCCGCGTCGGCCAACCGCGCGACGGTGGCGACACCGTCGCGGATCACCACGACCGCATGGCCGGGCAGCGACACCAACGCACCGACGGGTAGGTGCGCGTCGGCGACGTCGAGCACCCCGCCGAAGATGTCCGGGTGTTCGGCGGCGGCCACGCGGGCCAGCCCCCACAGCGAGGCGTGCGCGACGTTCGTCCCCTCGTGCACCTGCTGCGTCAGCACCCACATCCGCGCCTTCACACCGCGCTCGAGCAGGTGTTTGAGCGTGCGCATCACGAGGTCCACCGACGCCTGCGGTGAGCCGTGGGCGTCCGGCAGCACCAATACCGTCGCGTCGCGGTCCAGTTCGGCGGCCGTGATCGCGGCCGGATCGGTGCACATCGCGTACGGCACATCGGCGGCGGCCAGGTCGCGGGTGGCGAATCCGCGCGTTTGGGCGTCCCCGCCGACGAGCAGCACCGCGGCGGGGCGGCTGTCTTCGCGCCACGGCACCGGATACCACGCCAGCCGGTGCACCAGCTGCGAGACATCGCTGCCGGTGGGGTTTTCCAGCTCCTCGAACACCATCGCCGTCAGCGACGCACACACCGTGCCGTTTTCCTCGGCGATCGACACGTCGGCGGCGGTGGTGCCGGCGCGGCGCCGAACATGCAGAAGGGCCACCGCAGGCGGCCGACCGTGTACCGCGACCCGCTCGATCCGGGCGGGCATCCGCAGCCGCGGCGGGCCGTCGAACACCGTCGACGCCGCCGACGTCGCCGCGTCGAGAAGCGGAGCCCAGCTCGCCGGCCGCGACCGGTCAGGGCGAGCTGCTACCCGGACCAACAGCTCACCGTCCCCGCGGCGCAATTCGGTGATCTGCCAATCGAATCCCATCGCGGCGACGCCGAGCGCCGCCAGCGTGTCGACCACGTGCTCGGCAGGCAACGGCTCGGGGCAGCGGTCGCGCAGCACGGGCTCGTCGATCGTCCGGCCCCGCAGTTCTTCGAGGTCGTCGTCGGCCGCGGCCACCGCGCTGCTGTGGGTGAGCCAACTGCCGTCCTCGGCGGTGTCGTCGTCGAGCAGGCACGTGGCCAGGGTCAGCGCGCGGTCCTGCAGCACGACCTGGACGTCGCGGGCCCGACCGGGGGCCACCGGCGTGCGCAACCGGACGTCGACCAGGTCGCACTGCGCCGCGGCGAGGAAAGTGTTCAAAAGAACTGCGGCAGGCACGATCTCGGTGCCCTTGACCGGATGATTTCCCGGGTAGGGCCGGGTGTCCAGGTCGAGGCGGGTCTGCCACATGCGTGACGTCACGGCGCCCGTCACGTCGACACGGCCGCCGAGCAGCGTGTGGCTCTCGACGTCGTGCACGCCGCGACCGCCCGGCGGCGGGGTCGGGGTGCGCCAGAACCGCCGGTGCTGCCACTGGGTCACCGGCAGGTCGTCGGCCCACGGCGCGGTGACGGCGATACCGTGGTCCACGGGTGCGCCGTGGCAGTGCAACGCCGCCAGCGCGGTGGCCACCGACGTGATGGCGGGCCGGTCGCGACGAAGCAGGGGTAGGACCGCGTGCTCGTCGATGCCGTGATGCGTGAGCGTCTCGACGATGGAATGCGCGACCACCGGGTGCGCGGATACCTCCAGGAACAACCGATGGCCGTCCTCGACGGCGGCTACGACCGCCTCGGTGAAACGCACCCGGTCCCGCAGGTTCGCCACCCAGTAGCGCTGGTCTCGCGGCGCGGCCGAGCGCGGGTCGGCCAACGCTGTTGTGTACAGCGGGATATCGGGTTTGCGGGCAGGTGGCAGCTGACCGGTCAGCCGACCCAGCTCGCCGGTCAGAGTGTCCATGGCCGGGCTGTGAAACGCCACGTCCGTGTTGACCCGGCGCACCACCAGGCCCTCGTCGGTCCAGGATCGGCAGACCGCGTCGACGGCGCCGATTTCGCCGGAGATCACCGTCGACCCCGGTGACGCGCTGATCGCGGCCACCACGTCGAGGCTCGCGCCCAACCGCTTTTCGGCGTCCGCGAACGGAACGTGCACCAGGGCCATCGCCCCCCGGCCCATCACCGTGCGGAACCCGCGGGCCCGGTAGCAGGCCACCGCCGCCCCCACCGTCAGGTCGAACACCCCCGCGGTCACGCAGGCCGCGACCTCTCCGACCGAATGCCCGATCACCGCCGCCGGCGCCGCCCCGCGGGCGCGCAACACGGCGGCCAGGCCCACCTGCATCGCGAACGTCAGCGCCTGCACGCGGTCGGTGCTGCCGAGCTCACCCGTGCGCAGCGCCTCGGCCGCCGAAAAGCCCAGTTCGGCGGTGAAGATCGGTTCGACGGCTTCGATCACCGCCGCGAACTCGGGTTCGCCGGCCAACAGTTCGCGGCCCATCTGCGGCCAGTGCGAGCCGTGTCCGGAGAACACCCACACCGCGCCGTCTTCCGCGGACGCAAGGGCGGCGCCGGTCACCACCGAAGCGTCGGGCACCGCGTTGGCCAACGCGTCGAAACCGGCGGCCGCACCGTCGATGTCGTCGGTGACGACCGCCGCGCGTACCGGTTCGTGCGAGCGGCGCAGCCACGTCGTCGCGGCGACCTCGTCGAGCCGCAGGTCACCGCGGCCCAGGCGCGCCGACAACGCCGCCGCCTGTGCGCGCAGCCGCGGCGCGGATCGCGCCGACACCGGGATGACAACCGGATAACGTTGCGCCCGTGTGGTTTCGACGACCTGCGCCGGCGCCTCTTCGAGCAGGACGTGGGCGATGGTGCCGCCGTATCCGTAGCTGCACACCGCGGCGCGTCGCGGCGCGTCGTCGCCGCGTTTCCACTGCTCGACCTCGGTGGGCACCCGCAGCCCGCTGTTGGCCCAGTCGACCGCCGGGGTCAATGTCTGCAGGCCCGCGGTCGGCGGGATCGTCTCGTGGTGCAACGCCAGCGCGGCTTTGATCAGCCCGACGATCCCGGCCCCGCCCTCGAGGTGACCGACGTTGGGCTTGACCGATCCGATCCGGCAGGGCGCATCGGGGGGCCGGCCCACACCGTAAACCGATGACAGCGCGCGGATTTCGGTGGGGTCGCCGGTCGGAGTGCCGGTGCCGTGCGCCTCGACGAAGTCCACGCTCGACGGCGCGACACCCGCGGATTGGCATGCGCGCCGGAACATTTCGGCCTGGGCGTCACCGTTGGGCGACATGATGCCCACGGTGCGGCCGTCCTGCGCGACCGCGCCGCCGCGCACCACGGCGTAGACGTGGTCGCCGTCGCGCAGCGCGTCGCCGAGCCGCTTGAGCACCACCACGCCGGCGCCTTCGCCGCGCCCGTATCCGTCGGCCGTGGCGTCGAAGGTCTTGCATCTGCCGTCGGGGGCGGTCGCGCCTGCGACGTCGAGCACGCGGGTCAGCCCCGGGCCGATCAGCGCGCTGACCCCGCCGGCCAACGCCAACGACGTCTCCCCGGCGCGCAACATCTGGCAGGCCTGATGCACGGCCACCAGCGATGCGGCGCAGGCGGCGTCCAGCGCGACGCTGGGCCCGCGCAGATCGAGCAGGTGCGACACCCGGTTGGCGATGCCACACAACGAGGTGCCGATCCCCGTCCAGGCTTCGATGCCGGTGAGGTCCTCCATGACCAACTTGCCGTAGTCGTCGGAGTTGACGCCCATCAAGACGGCGGTGTCGCTACCGGCCAGCGACCTCGGCGGCACCCCGGCGTGCTCGAGCGCTTCCCAGCTGACCTCCAGCGCCAGCCGCTGTTGCGGATCCATCAGCTCGGCCTCCCGCGGCGAGACGCCGAAGAACTCCGCGTCGAAGCCGGGCAGGTCGTCCAGGAAGGTGCCCCAGCGGGTCACGTCGCGCAGCACCGCGGCGTTGCGCGGGTCGCGGCGCAGGTAGGGCTCCCACCGCTCGGCGGGCACTTCGGTGACCGCGCTGCCGCCGTCGAGCAGAAAGTTCCAGAACTGGGCCGGTGTGGTGATGTCACCCGCCACCCGGCAACCGATGCCGACGATCGCGACGGGCTCGGAGGCGGAGCTCACGAAAGAATCCGGCCGCCACAAACAGGCCCAGTAGTCTGGATAGCCTTGCCTAACAAGTGACGCGCCATGGCGCCCATATTTGCACACCGTCGGTGATATTTGGCAACTACGGAGCGCAGGTCGGAAGTGGTGCCGCCCTAGTCGAGCACCGCGCGCACGACCGCGTCGGCCAACAGGCGGCCGCGGTCGGTGAGCACCAACCGGTCGGCCTGCATGGTCGCGAGCCCGTCGTCGACGACGGTGGCGGCGCGGCGGCGTTCGGCCTGGCTCAGCAGCGCCACCGGCAACCCGTCGCGCAGTCGCACCCGCAGCATGACGTCCTCGGTGTGGCGGATGCCGTCGTCGAGCAGCTCGTAGTCGGCCACCGGCAGCTGCCCGGCATCCAGCGCTTGGGCATAAGCGTTGGGGTGCTTGATATTCCACCACCGGGTCGCACCGACGTAACCGTGCGCCCCCGGCCCGGCGCCCCACCATTGACCGCCGTTCCAGTAGCCGATGTTGTGCCGGCACTCACCGCCGGGCCGACACCAGTTCGACACCTCGTACCAACCGAACCCGGCCGCCGACAGCTGCGCGTCGAGCAGCTCGTACCGGTGCGCCAGCTCGTCGTTGTCGGGTGTGGTGAGCTCGCCGCGACGCACCCGGCGCGCCATCGCGGTGCCGTCCTCGATCACCAGCGCGTACCCGGATACGTGGTCGACACCCGCGTCGACGGCGGCCTCGATCGAGCGCAGCAGATCGCCGTCGCTCTCCCCCGGCGTGCCGTAGATCAAATCGAGGTTGACGTGCGCGAACCCGGCGGCGCTGGCTTCGCGGGCGGCGTCGAGGGCGCGGCCCGGCGAGTGCACCCGGTCGAGCACCGCCAGCACGTGCGCAGCGGTCGACTGCATGCCCAGCGACACCCGGGTGAACCCCGCGGCGCGCAGCTGCGCGAAGAACTCCGGCGAGGTGGACTCGGGGTTGGCCTCGGTGGTGACCTCGGCGTCGGGAGCCAGGACGAAATGCTCGCGGATCGCCGCGAGCACCACCGCCAGGCCCGCGCCGCCCAGCAGCGACGGGGTGCCGCCCCCGACGAATACGGTGTCGACCGCCGGCGGCGACCCCAGCTGGGCGGCGGCCAGGCGCAGCTCGGTACGCAGCCCGGCCAGGAATCCGTCCGGGTTCGCCCCGCCCAGCTCGGCCGGTGTGTAGGTGTTGAAGTCGCAGTATCCGCAGCGCGACGCGCAGAACGGCACGTGCACGTAGATGCCGAACGCGCCCCCCGGTGTGGCGGCCAGGCCCGGCAGTGTCACGGGCGCGGTTCGGACGGTCATAGGGCCAGTTTCCCAGACGACTTCTGCTCACCTTGAGCGCAAATATCGCCCGGTTAGTGCACACGGCGTAGTTCATGGCACAATTGGCGTCGTGACTGCCGCACGCATCTTCCCCCGCATTTCGCTGGTGGCGCGTCGGCACGTCGATTTCAAGCGCGTCTGTACCTGTTGTTGTCTGCCTTGACGCGCTGATTTCGGACCCAGCCCAACCAACACTTCTAGCTGGCCGCCGGATCTGCGCTGCCGGTCAGCTCACCGGTGAATGCGCGGTCCCAACGCCGGCTCCACGAAGGAGCCAAACCCATGACTCAGGCAAACCCAAGACCAGCCCGTGCGCCTCGCGCCGAAGGCCAGTGGGCTCTCGGGGACCGGGAACCGCTCAACCCCACCGAGCAGTTCAAGAAGGACGACGACGCGCTCAACGTGCGTGACCGCATCATCGACATCTACTCCAAGACCGGTTTCGACGGCATCGACCTCACCGATCTGCGGGGCCGGTTCCGCTGGATGGGGCTCTACACGCAGCGCGCGGAGGGCTACGACGGCACCTGGACCGGTGACGAGAACGCCGAAATCCTGGAAGCCAAGTACCTGATGATGCGGGTGCGCTCCGACGGCAAGGCGCATTCGGTCGAAACCATCCGCACCCTGGGCCAGATCTCGATCGACTTCGCCCGCGACACCGCCGACCTCACCAACCGCGAGAACCTGCAGTACCACTGGATCGAGATCGAGAACGTGCCCGAGATCTGGCGCCGCCTGGACGCCGTCGGCCTGGGCACCACCGAGGCGTGCGGCGACTGCCCCCGCGGCATGCTCGGTTCGCCGCTGGCCGGCGATTCGGTCGACGAGGTCCTCAACGCGCAGCCCGCGCTCGACGAGATCGTGCGGCGCTACATCGGCAACCCCGAATTCTCCAACCTGCCGCGCAAGTACAAGACCGCGATCTCGGGCCTGCAGGACATTCCGCACGAGATCAACGACGTGTCGTTCGTGGGCGTCAACCATCCCGAACACGGGCCCGGCCTGGACCTGTGGGTCGGCGGCGGCCTGTCGGTCAACCCGATGCTGGCCCAACGCCTCGGCGTCTGGGTGCCGCTGGATGAGGTGCCCGAGGTGTGGGCGGGCGTGACCTCGGTGTTCCGCGACTACGGGTACCGCAGGCTGCGCTCCAAGGCCCGGCTGAAGTTCCTGGTCAAGGACTGGGGTGTGGAGAAGTTCCGGGAAGTTCTCGAACAGGAGTACCTGGGCCGCAAACTCATCGACGGCCCGGCGCCCGAGCCGGTGCCCCACGCCATCGACCACGTCGGCGTGCAGCGGCTGAAGAACGGCCTCAACGCGGTCGGCGTCTCGCCGATCGCCGGGCGGGTGTCGGGCACGGTGCTGTGCGCGATCGCGGACCTGGCCGAGCAGGTCGGCTCCGACCGCATCCGATTCACCCCGTACCAGAAGGTCATCATCCTCGACGTGCCCGACGACAAGGTCGACGAGCTGACGGCGGGGCTGGACAAGCTCGGTCTGCCCGCGCGGCCGTCGCACTGGCGGCGCAACCTGATGGCGTGCACCGGCATCGAGTTCTGCAAACTGTCGTTCGCCGAAACCCGGGGCCGCGCCCAGGTGATGGCGCCCGAGTTGGAGCGACGCCTCGACGACATCAACGCCCAACTGGACGTGCCGATCACCATCGGCATCAACGGCTGCCCCAACTCCTGCGCCCGCATCCAGACCTCCGATATCGGGTTCAAGGGCCAGATGGTCGACGACGGCAACGGCAACACCGTGCCCGGATTCCAGGTCCACCTGGGCGGCAGCCTGGGCGTGGACAGCGGTTTCGGCCGCAAGTTGCGCAAGCACAAGGTCACCGACGCCGAACTGGGCGACTACATCGAGCGGATCGTCCGCAACTTCGTGAAACAACGCGACCAGGGTGAGCGTTTCGCTACCTGGGCGATGCGGGCCGACGAGGCCGATTTGCGATGAGCGCACGGGCGACCAACGGAAGGCACAGATGACCGACCTTTCTTCAGACACCGATCTGCAGGCACTGGCCGAGCGCGGCGCCAGGGAACTCGACGGCGCCAGCGCCGTTGACCTGCTGCGCTGGACCGACGAGCACTTCCGCGGCGACTACATCGTGGCGTCCAACATGCAGGACGCGGTGCTGGTCGATCTGGCCGCCAAGGTGCGCCCCGGGGTGGACGTGTTGTTCCTGGACACCGGCTATCACTTCGTGGAAACCATCGGCACCCGCGACGCCGTCGAAGCCGTCTACGACGTGAAGGTGATCAACGTCACGCCGGAGAACTCCGTGGCCAAACAGGACGAGCTGTTCGGCAAGGACCTGTTCGCCCGCGAACCCAACGAATGCTGCCGGATGCGCAAGGTCGAGCCGTTGAGCAAGGCGCTGCGCGGATATTCGGCGTGGGTCACCGGCATCCGGCGGGTCGAGGCGCCGACGCGGGCCAACGCACCGCTGATCAGCTGGGACAAGGCGTTCGGCCTGGTGAAGATCAACCCGTTGGCGGCGTGGACCGACGAAGACATGCAGAACTACATCGACGCCAACGGCATCCTGGTCAATCCCCTTGTCTACGAGGGCTATCCCTCGATCGGCTGCGCTCCGTGCACGGCCAAGCCGGTCGAGGGCGCCGACCCGCGCAGCGGTCGCTGGGCAGGCACCGCCAAGACGGAATGCGGGCTGCACGCCTCGTGAGGTCGTCGTGACGCTCATCCTCACGGCGCACGGCAGCGTCGATCCGCGCTCGGCCGCGGTGACGCACGCGGTGGCAGGCCGCATCCGGCGGCTGCGGCCGTGGCTGGACGTGCGTCCGGCGTTCCTGGAGAAAGCCGCACCGAGCCTGGGCGATGTGCTCGCCGGCGTGCCCGGCCACGGAATCGTGGTGCCGTTCCTGCTCGCCGACGCCTACCATGCCCGCATCGACCTGCCCGCGGTGATCGAAGCCTCGGGGGCGAACGTGGTACAGGCCGAAGTGCTCGGCCAGGACCTGTCGCTGCTGTCGGTGTTGCGGCAGCGCCTCGCCGAGAGCGGGGTGTCTCCCGACGACGACGGCCTCGGGGTGATCGTGGTCGCCGTCGGTTCGTCGAGCGCCACCGCAAACGCGCACACCGCGGCCGTCGCGCAGACGTTGCACGCCGGAACCCGTTGGGTGGGCGCCGAAGTGGCGTTCGCCACCGGGCCGTATCCCAGCGTTCACGACACCGCGCAACTGCTGCGCGCCCAAGGTGCACGACGCCTGGTGATCGCCCCGTGGTTCTTGGCGCACGGCCGGATCACCGACCGTATAGCCGACTACGCTGGCGCACACGGTATTTCGATGGCCGAGCCGCTGGGCTCGCACAACCTCGTCGCCGCCACGGTGCTGGACCGCTTCGACGCGCGCACCACCGCCGACATCGCGGCCTAGCTCACGCCGTCGTCAGCGCCTCGTCATCATCGGCGTTGTCGGCCTTGGGTATTGACGAAGCGGCCGGTATCGCGGGCACACGGGTGGCCCGAACGTAGACGGTGTCGCCCTCTTTCAACGCGAGCGCCTCGGCGTCGCCACGGGTGATCTGCGCGGTGAACGAGGTGTGCGACGCGGCGTTGGTGAGCTCGACGCGAACCTCGAAGCCCAGCATCACGATCCGGTCGATGGTCGCCCGCACCACGCCGGTGGCGGCGATGGTGTCGTCGCTTGCCGCGATGGCCATCTCCGGATTGCGCCCGACGCGGATGTCGTGCGGGCGCACCAGGCTGCCGTTCAGCGACGACACCGCGCCCAGAAACGACATCACGAACGCGTTCGCGGGCTCGTCGTAAACCTCTGTCGGAGAACCGACCTGCTCGATACGACCCTTGTTCAGCACCGCGATGCGATCGGCCACGTCCAGCGCTTCGGACTGGTCGTGGGTGACCAGCACGGTCGTGACGTGCACCTCCTCGTGCAGCCGTCGCAGCCAGACCCGCAGGTCCTCCCGGACCTTGGCGTCCAGCGCGCCGAACGGCTCGTCGAGCAGCAGCACCTGCGGGTTCACCGCGAGCGCGCGCGCCAGCGCCATGCGCTGCCGTTGCCCGCCGGAGAGCTGATTGGGGTATCGGGTCTGGAAACCGGCCAGCCCCACCACTTCCAGCAGGTTGTCGACCTTCTCCTTGATCTCGGCCTTGGGCCGCCTGCGGATCTTCAGCCCGAACGCCACGTTGTCGCGCACGGTCAGATGCTTGAACGCCGCGTAGTGCTGGAACACAAAGCCGATGCCGCGGCGTTGCGGGGGCACCTTGGTGACATCACGGCCGTTGATCGTGATGGTCCCGGTGTCGGGCCGGTCCAGCCCGGCGATCGCGCGCAGCAGGGTCGACTTACCCGAACCGCTGGGGCCGAGCAGCGCGGTCAGCGACCCCGACGGCACGTCGAAGTCGACGTTGTCCAGCGCCGCGAAGTCGCCGTAGCGCTTGTTGACGGCGCGCACGGTGATCGCAGTGGTCGTCCGGGTGGTCACGGCAATCGTCTCCTCATGGCGTAGAACTCAGGTGTCCAGTTTCGCGCGGCGGACGTCGAGTAGCACCTGGACCACCAGGACGACGACTGCGACCGTCATCAGCAGCGTGGAGATCGCGTAGGCGCCGTACTCGTTGCCGCGGGTGTGGCGGTCGGACACCAGCAGCGTCAACGTCTGCGATATCCCCGGCAGGTTCGACGACACCATGATCACGGCGCCGTATTCGCCGAGCGTGCGCGCGACGGTCAACACCACCCCGTACATCAGCCCCCACTTGATCGAGGGCAGCGTGACCAGCCGGAACGTCTGCCACGCGCTCGATCCCAGTGTCGAGGCGGCTTCCTCCTGGTCGGTGCCCAGCTCGTGCAGCACCGGTTCGACCTCGCGGATGACGTACGGGACGGTGACGAAGATGCTGGCGAGCACGATGCCGGGAAACCCGAAGATGATCTTGATGCCGAGGTCGTTCTCGACGAACCCCAGCGCCCCGGCCGAGCCCCACAACAGGATCAACGCGACACCGACCACCACCGGAGACACCGCGAACGGCAGGTCGATCACCGCCTGCAGCAGGCTTTTCCCTCGGAACCGGTTGCGCGCCAACACCAATGCGGTGGGCACCCCGAAGATCACGTTGAGGGGCACCACGATCGCGACGACGATCAGCGACAGGCGCAACGCCGAAATGGCTGCCGGGGTGCTGATGGACGCGATGAACTCGCCCACCCCGGGCTCGAAGGTGCGCCACAGAATCAAGCCGACCGGCACCACCAGCAGGAACAGCAGGTAGCCCAGCGCCAAAAAGCGCAGCAGGTAGCGCACCGCGGGCGACAGGGTCACGTCACCAACTCCTGGCGCTTGGCGGCCCGCGACCCGATGGTGCGCAGGATGAACAGCACGACGAACGAGATCGTCAGCAGCACAATCGACACCGCGGCCGCGCCGGTGCGGTCGTCGAACTCGATCAACGTGCGGATGTACTGCGAGGACACCTCGGACTCGCCGGGCACCGCGCCGCCGATCAGCACGACCGAACCGTACTCACCGATCGCGCGGGAGAACGCCAGCCCCGCCCCGGAAAGCAGGGACGGCAGCAGCGCGGGCAGCATCACCAGCCGGAAGATCGTGAAGTTGTCGGCGCCCAGTGACGCCGCGGCTTCCTCGACCTCGCGGTCCAACTCCAGGATCACCGGTTGCACCGAGCGCACCACGAACGGCAGCGTGACGAACAGCAGCGCGACGCCCACGCCCCACTTGGTGTGCTGGATGTGGATTCCCACCGGGCTGTTCGGCCCGTAGAGCGCCAGCATCACCAGGCTCGCCACGATGGTGGGCAGGGCGAACGGCAGGTCGATGATCGCGTCGACCAACCGTTTGCCGACGAAGTCGTCGCGGGTGAGCACCCAGGCCACCAGCAGCCCGAAGAACAAGTTGATCACCGCGACCGCGAACGAGACGGTCAGCGTGACCCGGAACGACTGGATGGCGCCGTTGGAGGTGATCGCCTGCCAGAACGCCTCCCACCCGCCGCCTGCGGATTGCCACACGATCGCCGCGAGCGGCATCAGCACGATGATCGACAGCCACGTCGTGGCGACCCCGACGCGCAGCTTCGTGTTGCCGTAGCGGCTGGTGAAAAACCCCCTGGCCGCTGCGGCATCGCCGGCGCCGGACTGGTCCGGCGGAAGCTGTGGCCCGTCCGCGTCGAGGCCAGCTGTCATCTCGTTGCTTCTTTGTAGATCTTGGTGATCGTGCCGTTGTCCTTATCGAACAATGCCGGATCCACGGCCTGCCAGCCGCCCAAATCGTCGACGGTCCACAGTTTCTCCGGAGCGGGGAAATCGCCTGCGAATTCCATCGCGACCCCGGGGTCGACCGGACGGAAGCCGGCCTCGGCCCAGATCTTCTGGCCCTCGGGCGTGTAGAGGAAGTTCTTCAGCGCGTTGGCCTTCTCGGGATGCGCGCTGGAGGTGACGACGGCGACGGGGTTTTCGATCTTGAACGTCTGCGGCGGGTTCACATGCTCGACGGGCTTGCCCTGCCGTTCGATGTTGATGGCCTCGTTCTCATAGCTCAGCAGCACATCGCCGGTGCCCTGCAGGAACAGGTCGCTGGCCTCCCGTCCGGACGACGGCCTGGTCCGGATGTGATCGGACACCAGCGCGTTGACGAAATCCAGCCCGGCCTGCGCGTTCTGCCCGCCGTTGCTCTTCGCGGCGTACGGCGCCAACAGGTTCCACTTGGCCGAACCCGAGCTGAGCGGGCTGGGGCTGACCACCTCGAGGCCCGGCTGCAGCAGGTCGTCCCAGTCCCGGATGTTCTTCGGGTTGCCCTCGCGGACCACCAGCGTGACGACCGAGCCGAACGGGACGCCGCCGGTGGCGTCGGCGTTCCAGTCCTCGGCGACCTTGCCCGCCTTCACCAACCGGGTGACGTCGGGTTCGACGGAGAAGTTCACGATGTCGGCGGGCTTGCCGTCGACCACGGCGCGCGACTGGTCACCCGAGGCGCCGTAGGAGGCGGTCACCGCGGTGCCCTCGCCCTCCTGGGTGGCGGCGAACGCCGGGATGATCTTGCTCCAGCCGGGTTCGGGAACCGCGTAGGCGACCAGCGTCAACGTGTGGTCGCCGCCGCCGGTCTCCGCGCCTCCGCCCGCGACGTCGCTGGACCCGCCGCCGCACGCGGCCAGCAGGCTGGCCGTGGCGGCGACGACGGCGGCGGTGCGCCAGGACTTGCGGTTGATGAGCATCTGATGACCTTTCCTTGCAGGGACGCTAACGGGGCGACCCGCCGCGACGGCACGAAGGGACCAGCATCAGGCTCGGGAAAGCCGCTGCCGACACCAAACCGCGGACGGGATTGGAGTCAGCAACAACAGCAGACATCAGCGACAGCGGTGAAACCCACGGCAATGAGGGCCAACACATGGCCGTCCTTGTTGCCGGTTGCCGTACGCATGGCGCGAAGAATAACAGAACCAGCCGATTGTGCGCGGCGTGGGCTCAACCGCCCTGACGCGTCACCAGCCACGTGACGAGCACCAACACCACCAGGAAGACCAGCACCAACGTCACCCGCGAACGTGGCATGCCGCCCTCCTCATCGGTCGTCGTCCAGGTCAAGATGGCGCGCCCGGCGCACCAACCGAATGCTGTTGCCCAGCGCGCCGTCGAGCACCACCGCAACCCCGAACGCCAGCGCCAGCACCACCGGCATCACCACCGCGGTCTGGGCAACGAACGGCAGCCCGGTGAGCCACAGCTCAACGCCGTCCCACCAATTGAGGAAGCCGTCCACCAGGCCAGGGTAGGTGATGGCAAGATTTGCGCCGTGCCGGACGACCACCGCAGCGACCGCACCACCTGCCTCGTCGCCGGCGGCGGCCCCGCCGGAATCATGCTCGGGCTGCTGCTGGCCCGCGCCGGCGTGGACGTCACGGTGATGGAAAAGCACCCCGACTTCCTGCGTGACTTCCGCGGCGACACCGTGCATGCCAGCACCCTGCGGTTGCTCGACGAACTCGGTCTCGGCGAGCAGTTCGACCGGATGCCGCACCGCGAGATCGACCGGTTGACCATGGACGTGCAGGGCACCGAGGTGACGATGGATCTGCGTCGAATCCCGGGGCCGCACAAACACATCGCGCTGGTCCCGCAGTGGGATTTCTTGGAGCTGTTGGCGTCGGCGGCCGAGAAGGAGCCGACGTTCACGCTGTTGCGCAGCACCGAGGTGCTCGGGCCGATCGTGCGCGGCCGCACCATGGTCGGGGTGCGCTACCGCACCCCCGACGGCGCGGTGCGCGCGATGCACGCGGCGCTGACCGTCGCCTGCGACGGCCGGTCCTCGACGTTGCGGTCGGCGATGGGGCTGACGCCCAAGAACTTCGGCGCGCCGATGGACGTGTGGTGGTTCCGGCTGCCGCGCAACGCCGGCGACCCGCACGGCCTGGCCGGGGTGCTCGGCGCCGGCCACGCCCAGATCGTCATCGACCGCGGCGACTACTACCAGTGCGCCTACGTCATCCCCAAGGGCCGCGACGGTGAACTGCGCGCCGAAGGCGTCGAGAGGCTGCGCCGCGACGTGGTGGCCCTGGTGCCGTGGCTGGCCCCGCACACCGCGGCGTTGACGTCGATGGACGACGTCAAGCTGCTCAACGTGGCGCTCAACCGGCTGCACCGCTGGTACACCGACGGATTGTTGCTGATCGGGGACGCCGCGCACGCGATGTCACCGGTCGGCGGGGTCGGGATCAACCTCGCGGTGGCCGACGCGGTGGCCGCCGCGCGCGTCCTGGCCGGCCCGCTGCGCACCGGCAGGGTCTCGACCAGGCAGCTGGCCCGGGTGCAGATCCGGCGGTGGGTGCCCGCGGCACTGATCCAGGCCGTGCAGCGGGTGATCCACGCGCGGGTGATCGCCGTCGCGGTGGGCTCCAGCGGCCCGGCCCGACCCCCGCTTATGGTCCGGCTGGCCGCGCGCTCGTCGCTGCTGCGCAGGGTCGCGGCCTACGGGGTGGCGATCGGCCCGCTGCCCGAACATGTGCCCGAATTCGCACGCCGCTGAAACCGCGCGGGAAACGATTCGGTGGACGGCGGGCAGGTCGGCAGTCGATGATGTCGGCATGGTTCTGCCACAGATCGAGCCGTCCGACGGGTCCCCGCAGGCACAGCCCGACCTCACCACTGAGTCCAACGTCTCGTTGACGATGACTGGGCCGATGCCCTACGCGCCGACGGCGACGTTGCGGAACTCCTTTCCCCCGATCGCCGACTACGCGTTCTTGTCCGACTGCGAGAACACCTGCCTGATCTCGTCGGCGGGGTCGGTGGAATGGCTGTGTGTTCCGCGCCCGGACTCCCCCAGCGTGTTCGGCGCGATCCTGGACCGCGGCGCCGGCCACTTCCGGCTGGGCCCGTACGGGGTGTCGGTACCCTCGGCGCGCCGGTATCTGCCGGGCAGCCTGATCCTGGAGACCACCTGGCAGACCCACACGGGGTGGCTGATCGTGCGCGACGCGCTGGTGATGGGGCCGTGGCACGACCTGGATGCCCGGTCGCGCACCCACCGGCGCACCCCGATGGACTGGGACGCCGAGCACATCCTGCTGCGCACGGTGCGCTGCGTCAGCGGGACGGTCGAGTTGGTGATGAACTGCGAACCGGCCTTCGACTACCACCGCATCCCGGCCACGTGGGAGTACTCGGCCCAGGCCTACGGCGAGGCGATCGCCCGCGCGCGCCGCGACCCCGATGCGCATCCGACGATGCGGCTGACCACCAACCTGCGGCTGGGCCTGGAAGGTCACGAGGCCCGCGCCCGCACCCGGATGAAGGAGGGCGACAACGCGTTCGTCGCGCTGTCGTGGTCCAAGCATCCGGCACCACAGAACTACGACGAAGCCGCCGACAAGATGTGGCAGACCAGCGAGGCGTGGCGGCAGTGGATCAACATCGGGAACTTCCCCGACCACCCGTGGCGGGCCTACCTGCAGCGCAGCGCGTTGACGCTGAAGGGGCTCACGTACTCCCCGACCGGCGCGCTGCTGGCGGCGCCGACCACGTCGCTGCCCGAAACCCCTCAGGGCGAACGGAACTGGGATTACCGCTACGCCTGGGTGCGCGACTCGACGTTCGCGCTGTGGGGTCTGTACACGTTGGGTCTTGACCGCGAGGCCGACGACTTCTTCGCGTTCATCGCCGACGTGTCCGGGGCGAACAACGGTGAACGGCACCCGCTTCAGGTGATGTACGCCGTCGGCGGTGAGCGCACGCTGGTCGAGGAGGAACTGCACCACCTGTCCGGCTACGACGGCGCGCGCCCGGTGCGCATCGGCAACGGGGCGTACAACCAGATGCAGCACGACATCTGGGGCACCATGCTGGATTCGGTGTACCTGCACGCGAAGTCGCGCGAGCAGATCTCCGACACGCTGTGGCCGGTCCTCAAACAACAGGTCGAAGAGGCCATCAAGCACTGGCGCCAGCCGGACCGCGGCATCTGGGAGGTGCGCGGTGAACCGCAGCACTTCACCTCCAGCAAGATCATGTGCTGGGTGGCGCTGGACCGCGGGTCCAAACTCGCCGAACTGCAGGGTGAGAAGTCCTACGCCCAGCAGTGGCGCGCCATCGCCGAGGAGATCAAGGCCGACGTGCTCAAGAACGGTGTGGACTCCCGCGGGGTGCTCACCCAGCGCTACGGCCACGACGCGCTGGACGCGTCGCTGCTGTTGGCGGTGCTGACCCGGTTCCTGCCCTCCGACGACCCGCGGGTGCGGGCCACCGTGCTGGCGATCGCCGACGAGCTGACCGAGGAAGGGCTGGTGCTGCGCTACCGCGTCGAGGAGACCGACGACGGGCTTGCCGGCGAGGAGGGCACGTTCACGATCTGCTCGTTCTGGCTGGTGTCGGCGTTGGTGGAGATCGGTGAGCTGCACCGGGCCAAGCACCTGTGTGAGCGGCTGCTGTCGTTCGCCAGCCCGCTGCACCTCTACGCCGAGGAGATCGAGCCGCGCACCGGCCGCCATCTGGGTAACTTCCCGCAGGCCTTCACCCACCTGGCGTTGATCAACGCCGTGGTGCACGTGATCCGCGCCGAGGAAGAGGCCGACAACTCCGGCGGGTTCGTGCCCGCCAACGCGCCGATGTAGCAGAGGCGCCTTACCGCTACTCTCGGTCTGACGAACGGGCTCGACCAAAGGGCGGCATGGGCAACATCTATCACGACGTCAGCGAGATCGTGGGTCGGACCCCGCTGGTCCGGCTCAACCGCATCACCGAGGGTTTGCAGGCCCAGGTGCTGGCCAAACTCGAGTTCTACAACCCGGCCAACAGCGTCAAGGACCGGATCGGGGTGGCGATCATCGACGCGGCCGAGGCCGCCGGGGCGCTGCGGCCGGGCGGCACCATCGTGGAGGCCACCAGCGGAAACACCGGTATCGCGTTGGCGATGGTGGGCGCGGCCCGCGGCTACCGGGTGATCCTGACCATGCCGGACACCATGTCGACCGAACGCCGGGTGATGCTGCGGGCCTTCGGCGCCGAAATCGTCCTGACACCCGGCGCCGAGGGTATGGCCGGCGCCGTCGCCCGCGCCAAACACATCATCTCCGAGACCCAGAACGCGGTGGCCGCAGACCAATTCGCCAACCCCGCCAACCCCGACATCCACGAGCGCACCACCGGCGAGGAGGTGTGGGCCGACACCGACGGCGCGGTCGACATCTTCGTCGCCGGGATCGGCACCGGCGGCACACTGACCGGTGTCGGCCGGCTGCTCAAGTCCCACAAGCCCGACGTGAAGATCGTCGGTGTCGAACCGCTGGACTCCCCGATCCTCAACGGCGGTGACCCCGGCCCGCACAAGATCCAGGGCATCGGGGCCAACTTCATCCCCGAGGTGCTCGACCGCGGCGTCTACGACGAGATCATCGACGCCGGGTTCGACGACGCGATCACGGTCGCACGCGCCCTGGCCACCCAGGAGGGCATCCTGGGCGGCATCTCGGCGGGCGCCAATGTGTGGGCCGCGCTCGAGTTGGCCAACCGGCCGGAGAACGCCGGGAAGATGATCGTGGTGGTCATCCCCGACTTCGGCGAACGCTACGTGTCCACGCCGCTGTTCGAGCACATCCGGGACTGAGACCGTCATGGCGCTGCTCGCCACCCTGCGAGAGGACCTGAGAAACGCCCGTGCCCACGATCCCGCCGCGCGCGGAGATCTGGAGAACGCGCTGGTGTACTCCGGTCTGCACGCGATCTGGGCGCACCGGGTGGCGCACCGGATGTGGGCACGGCCGCGGCTGCGTGGACCGGCGCGCGTGCTGATGCAGATGGTCCGGGCGCTGACCGGTGTCGAGATCCACCCGGGCGCCACCATCGGCAGGCGCTTCTTCATCGACCACGGCATGGGCGTGGTGATCGGCGAGACCGCCGAGATCGGCGACGACGTGATGCTCTACCACGGGGTGACGCTGGGTGGGCGCACCCTCAAACAGGTCAAGCGCCACCCCACGGTCGGCAACCGGGTCACGATCGGCGCCGGCGCCAAGGTGCTGGGGCCGCTCACGGTCGGCGACGACAGCGCGATCGGCGCCAACGCCGTTGTCACCCGCGATGTTCCGCCGGATTCGATCGCGACCGGCATACCGGCGGTCGTGCGGCACCGCACCGATCAGGAACGCGAGCAGGCCGTCGACCCCACCTGCTACATCGATCCGGCGATGTATATCTGAGGGTCGGCGGGCGGCGGAAGCCGGTCAGTCGATCTTCTGCAACATCAGGTTGGCGACCGAGACCGCGTCGTGCGCGCCCATCGGGTCGGGCCCGGCCACGTCGGAGATCTCCACGTCCACAACGCAATCCGATGCCACCCCCAGCGCGCGCTGAACCGTCGAGCCGCCGTCGTGCATCACGACGGCCGACACGGTGTTGTGGTCGACGGTCACCCCGGTGATCCTGCTGGCGGCGGAGGTGTGCGAGCCGGGGCGTTGCAGCACCAACGTCTGCCCGTTGCAGCGGTGCCATTCGTCGGCCGCGGCGGCGAAGAACTGCTGGGCGTCGTCGGGGGTGGCGAACTGGACGACGCCGAAGAATCCCGACGACGACGGGCCGTTGGCGTCCCCACCCGCCCACGACTGGCTGGCCACGGTGCGCACCGAACCGGCCCCGTAGACGACCTTCTGCAGCCGGTAGCCGGTGCCCACGCACTCCGCGGGGGTCGCCTCGGCCTCCCCGACGCTCTGCAGCAGCAGGTCGGGGCCGCCATCGACGAGCTGCCCCAGGAAACCGGCGATGCCCAGCATCGTGGCCAGTTCGTCGCCGCTGGGCAGCACCTGGGCGAGCGCACGCACCGGCGACGGCTTGACGACCTCGGCGATACGCAGCGCGGGCGGGTCGGCGACCTGGCTCGAACAACCGGCAAGCAGCACACAGGCGCTCAGCGCACCGACGGTCCACCCGCGCGAGCGCATCGACGGCCTACTTCTTGGCCTTGTCGGCAGCCGAGTCGGTGGACAGGGCGGCGACGAACGCCTCCTGCGGCACCTCGACCCGACCGATCGTCTTCATCCGCTTCTTGCCTTCCTTCTGCTTCTCCAGCAGCTTGCGCTTACGGGTGATGTCACCGCCGTAGCACTTCGATAGCACGTCTTTGCGGATCGCGCGGATGTTTTCGCGGGCGATGATCTTCGACCCGATCGCCGCCTGCACCGGAACTTCGAACTGCTGACGCGGGATGAGCTCCTTGAGCTTGGTCGTCATCTTGTTGCCGTAGGCGTACGCCGAGTCCTTGTGCACGATCGCGCTGAACGCGTCGACGGGCTCACCCTGCAGCAGGATGTCGACCTTGACCAGGTCGGCTTCCTGCTCGCCGGCCTCTTCGTAGTCCAGGCTGGCGTAGCCGCGGGTACGTGATTTCAGCGAGTCGAAGAAGTCGAAGATGATCTCGCCCAACGGCATCGTGTACCGCAACTCGACGCGTTCGGGCGACAGGTAGTCCATGCCGCCCAACTCGCCGCGGCGCGACTGGCACAGTTCCATGATCGCGCCGATGAACTCGCTGGGCGCGATGATCGTCGTCTTGACGACGGGCTCATAGACGGCGCGCATCTTGCCGCCCGGCCAGTCCGACGGGTTGGTCACCACCATCTCCGCACCGTCTTCGGTCACCACCCGATACACGACGTTGGGTGAGGTGGAGATGAGGTCCAGGTTGAACTCTCGCTCGAGGCGCTCGCGGGTGATCTCCATGTGCAGCAGGCCCAGAAAGCCGCAGCGGAAACCGAATCCCAGCGCCACCGAGGTCTCCGGCTCCCACGTCAGCGCGGCGTCGTTGAGTTGCAGGCGGTCCAGCGCGTCACGCAGATCCGGGTAGTCCGAGCCGTCGACCGGATACAGCCCCGAGTACACCATCGGCTTGGGTTCGCGGTAGCCGGTCAGCGCCTCCACGGCGCCGTTACGTGCGGTCGTCACGGTGTCACCGACCTTGGACTGCCGCACGTCTTTGACCCCGGTGATCAGGTAGCCGACCTCCCCGACGCCCAGGCCGTCGGACGGCTTGGGTTCCGGGGACACGATGCCGACCTCGAGGAGTTCGTGGACGGCGCCGGTGGACATCATCTTGATCCGCTCGCGTGGGACGATCCTGCCGTCGACGACGCGGACGTAGGTCACCACACCGCGGTAGGTGTCGTAGACCGAGTCGAAGATCATCGCTCGTGCCGGGGCGTCGGCGTCGCCGGTGGGGGCAGGCACCTCGCGCACGATGTGGTCGAGCAGGTCGGGGACACCATCGCCGGTTTTGCCCGAGACCCGCAGCACGTCGCCGGGTTCACAGCCGATGATGTGGGCGATCTCCGCGGCATAGCGGTCCGGGTCGGCGGCGGGCAGGTCGATCTTGTTGAGCACCGGGATGATCGCCAGGTCGCGGTCGAGCGCCAGGTAGAGGTTGGCCAGTGTCTGCGCCTCGATGCCCTGGGCGGCGTCCACGAGCAGCACCGCGCCTTCGCACGCCTCCAACGCCCGCGACACCTCGTAGGTGAAGTCGACGTGGCCGGGGGTGTCGATCAGGTGCAGCACGTATTGCTGGTCGCCCTGTTGCCCCTGCACCGTCCAAGGCAGCCGGACGTTCTGGGCCTTGATCGTGATGCCGCGCTCACGTTCGATGTCCATCCGGTCCAGGTACTGCGCGCGCATCGTGCGGTCGTCGACGACGCCGGTGAGTTGCAGCATCCGGTCGGCCAGCGTCGACTTGCCGTGGTCGATGTGGGCGATGATGCAGAAGTTTCGAATCTGCGCCGGCGCGGTGAAGGTCTGGTCGGCGAAGCTGCTGATGGGAATCTCCTGGTGAAGCGGACTATGTGTGCTATCAGGGTATCCAGGCAGGCGCCGGTCGGCACAATCGCGGCCAGGCGACTTCACATATGCTCGGCAATATGGCTCCGCCGTGGAAAACCTTTCAGAGGTTTGCCGAGAATTTGGTGTTCAACGAGGCGCCCAAGTTCGTCCGTCAACTGCAGAATTCCCAGACGCTGCAGCGCGGTATCCAGCAGGGCATCAAGATCGGCTGGGATGCCATCGCGGGCCCCGTCGACGAGCGCGTTCCTGCCCTCACCACAGGCCGGCCGGTCAGCCGCAATTTCGTGCCGACCACGCATCGCGCCCGCAAGCTGGTCTATGCCCCCGACCTGGACGGCCGCGCCGACCCCGGCGAGATCGTGTGGACCTGGGTGGTCTACGAGGACGATCCGAACCAGGGTAAGGACCGTCCGGTGCTGGTGGTCGGCCGGGACCGCGCCACCCTGCTCGGGCTGATGCTCTCCAGCCAGGACCACCATCGCGACGACCCGAACTGGGTCGCGATCGGCAGCGGCACCTGGGACTACGAGAACAGGCAGAGCTGGGTGCGGCTGGACCGGGTGCTCGACGTGCCCGAGGAAGGCATCCGCCGCGAAGGGGCGATCCTCGAACGCGAGAAGTTCGAGCTGGTCGCCACCCGGCTGCGCGCCGAGTACTCCTGGAGCTGACTTCTCCTCGGCGCCGACCTATCGCGGTTGGCGCCACATGGGCCACATCGTCGGCCCGCCGTCGGGCACCGTGATCTCGCCGGTGACCTCGAAGCCGAACCGCTGATAGTAGGGCACGTTGTCGGGGTTGCTGGACTCCAGGTAAGCCGGCGCATGCTCGGCGTCCACCCGTTCCAGCCGGGACTGCATCAAGGCGTGCCCGAACCCGCCGCCGCGCACGGTCGGATCGCTGCCGATCACGCCCAGATACCAGTGCGGCTCTTCGGGATGGTGCTTCTTCATCAGCTCGCTGATCTGGCGACCCCGGCCCGCCGCGGTGCCCATCGCGAGCATGAAGCTGGGCATCATCCGCAACTCCTGCAGCGGCGACTGCTGCCACCGGCCCGGCGGATCCCACAGCGCCGCCGCGCCGATGCCGTCGGATCCGAGCGCGACCTCGACGCCTCCGCCGGCCAGAAAGTGGTAACGGGTCATCGCCGCGAACATGCGCGTCAACCCCTTGGTGCGGCGGCTGTCGTCGGGCAGCAGCCACGTCATCAGGGGGTCGGTGTAGAAGGCTCGGCCCAAGGTGCGAGCCAGCGACCGGATATCGGCCTTGTGCGGTGGACGAACGTCGAGGACGCTCGGCATCAGCCGCCCTGGGTGATGTAGGCCTCCAAGTGCTCCTGTTGCGCCTCGAGTTCCTCCATCCGCGTCTTGACCACGTCGCCGATGCTAACAATCCCGGCCAGTCGACCGTTTTCCATCACCGGAACGTGACGCACCCGGTTGGTGGTCATCAACGCGCTCAGGCTGTCCACGGAGTCGTTCGGCGAGCAGGTCGCCACGAGCGTGGACATGATCTCCGACACCGGGCGGGTGAGCAGCTCACCGCCCTTTTTCTGCAGTGCACGCACGACATCGCGTTCGGACACGATGCCGGCCAAACCATCCGGGGCGACCACCACCATCGCGCCGATGTTCCGCACGCTCAACTCGGTCAGCAGCCCGGCGATCGAAGTCTCCGGGGTAATGGTCGCCACCGACGCACCCTTGTTGCGCAATACGTCCGCGATCCGCATCGATGCCTCCGTTTCAGTGATCTTCCTCACACCAGGCTAGGTCTGCGGGGCCAAACGCGGGAGGTTTTGGCATCGGTGTCCCAGAACCGCGGCACCGCTGCCCCCGGACGGCGCAGCCCCGACGGACCGCTCGAGCGCGCACCGTGCGGCGCCGTCGTCCGGTGCGGGCACGAGTCATCAGTCAGCGCAACCGATTTCGCTACGACCGCACTTTTGCCGCTGCGGTCCGGTATATGTGGGGCCATGATCGAGGTGACGCTGCTCGGAACTGGTAGCCCGATTCCCGACGCCAATCGCGCGGGCCCGTCGACGCTCGTGCGGGCAGGCGGGCAGACGTTCCTCATCGACTGCGGCCGCGGGGTGCAGCAGCGGATGACGGCCGCCGGTGCCGGCGCCAACGGGCTGACCGCGCTGCTGCTGACCCACCTGCACAGCGACCACATCGCCGATCTCGGCGACATCATCATCAGCCGCTGGGTCACCACGTTCACCCCCGAACAGCCCCCGTTTCCGATCATCGGCCCGCCCGGCACCGCCGAGGTCGTCGACGCCACGCTGAAGGCGTTCGGCTTCGACATCGGCTACCGGATCGCCCACCACGACGACCTGAAGACGCCGCCCCCGCTGGAGGTGCACGAATACACCGAAGGGGTGGTGTGGGACCGCGACGGCGTCACGATCACCGCCGCGCCGACCGATCACCGGCCCGTGGCCCCGACGATCGGTTTCCGCGTCGAACACGCCGGCGCCTCGGTGGTGCTGGCCGGCGACACCGTCCCGTGTGAAAGCCTCGACAAGCTGGCCGCCGGGGCGGGCGCGTTGGTGCACACGGTGATCCGCAAGGATCTGATCGACGCGATGCCGATGCAGCGGATCCGCGACATCTGCGACTACCACTCCTCGGTCGAGGAGGCGGCGGCCACCGCGACGCGCGCCGGGGTGGGCATCCTCATCCTCACCCACTACGTGCCTGCCATCGAGCCTGGTCAGGAAGACCAGTGGCGGGCGCTGGCCGCGACGGCGTTCGACCGGCAGATCGAGTTGGGCGACGACCTGCACCGGGTCGAAGTGCACCCGGGCGTCGGCGCCCAGCCCGGCTGACACCACCGGGCCCATACCGGCAGGCCAGCGTCCCTCGCTTTGGGAGATCGGGGGGCTCGCTGGTACCCTGAGCAGTCGCTGCCCTTGTTCGGGCGCCCACTTACTTGCCCCATCCCGTCGAGACTTACGAAGGACTATCCGCGTGGCCAACATCAAGTCGCAGATGAAGCGCAACCGCACCAACGAGAAGCGCAGGCTGCGCAACAAGTCGGTGAAGTCGTCGCTTCACACCGCGGTGCGCGGGTTCCGGGCGGCTGTGGAGTCCGGCGACAAGGAGAAGGCCGGCGAGCTGCTGCTGTCGACCAGCCGCCAGCTCGACAAGGCCGCCAGCAAGGGTGTCATCCACAAGAACCAGGCCGCCAACCGCAAGTCGGCGCTGGCCCGCGCGCTCAACAAGCTCTGAGCCGCGCCGCTTTCCTTATCTTTATCTTTCTAGTCCGCCGCGAGTTCGGCGACTTTGCGCACCGTCGATTCCAACGCGTAGTTCGCGTCGGCTGCCGCACCCTTGACGTCGGCGTTGAGCGCCGCGACGAGCCGCATCGCCTCGGCCACCGATGCACGCGACCACCGACGGGCCTGCTTCTGCGCCTTCTGCACCCGCCACGGCGGCATCCCCAACTCCGAGGCCAGCCGGTAGGGATCTCCGGACAGCGGAGCCACCCGCGCGATCGTGTGCACGGCCTCGGCCAACGCGTCGGCCAGCACCACCTGCGGTTCGCCGCTCATCATCGCCCACCGCAGCGCCTCGGCGGCCCCCGCGACGTCGCCGAGGACGGCCTTGTCGGCGATGTCGAAACCCTTCACCTCGGCTTTGCCTGAGTGGTAGCGGCGCACCGCCGCGGCGTTGACCGCGCCGTCGGTGTCGGCGACCAACTGTGAGCACGCCGATGCCAGCTCGCGGATGTCCGAGCCGACAGCGTCGAGCACGGCGGTGACGGTGTCGTCGTCGACCTTCATCTTCAACGCGCGGAACTCCGCGCGCACGAAGTCGGCGCGCTCACGCGGCTTGGTGATCCGGGCGCATAAATGCTCTTGGGCCCCCAGCTTTTTGAGTTGATCCGCGAGGGCCTTGGCGCGGCCACCGCCGGAATGCACGACGACGAGCATGGTGCCCGGCGGCAGGTCCGCCGCGGCCGCGGCGATGACGGCGACCGCGTCCTTGCCCGCCTCGCCCGCCGACTCCAACACCACCACCCGCTCGTCGGCGAACAACGACGGGCTGAGCAGCTCGGCCAGTTCGCTGGTGCTGACCTCACCGGCGCGCAGCCGATCGACCGGGACGTCGTCGGTGCCTGCGCTCTTACGGGCGGCCCGCAGCACGGCGGCCACGGCGCGTTCGACCAGCAGCTCCTCGTCACCCAGGACCAGGTGCAGGCGCGAATCCTCTTGGCTCACTCCCCGATCGTGTCATGCCCGCCCGACAGCCCCGACACCGTCCACGCGAGCAGGCAGATCGCGGCCGCGCACACCGCGAGCCGCACCCAGCGCCACCGCCACGCCAACACGGCGACACCGCCTGCCGCCGCGATCGTCGACACCCCGAGCAGACCCGAGGGCACCGGCAGCGACGCGCCGGGGACCGCGGCGGCCCAGTGCGCCACCTTCAACAACCACCACAGCTCGGGCCCGGTGAACCGGATCAGCAGGTGGGTCGCGGGCGGCCAGAGCCCACCGAGTGCGGCCGCCGCGGTGCCGATCACGGTGATCGGTGGGATCACCGCGGCCGCAGCCAGGTTCGCGACGACGGCGACCAGGCTGAACCGGCCCGAGATGCCGGCCACCAGTGGCGCGGTGACCAACTGCGCGGCGACGGCCACCGTCACCGCGTCGGCCAGCGGCTTGGGCCAGCCGCGTCCGACGAGTCGCCGCGACCAGTGCGGAGCCAGCACGACGAGGGCCGCCGTCGCCGACACCGACAGCGCGAACCCGACGTCGACGGCCAGTTCCGGGGAGGCGACCATCAGCACCAGCACGCTGGCCGCCAACGCCGGCATCGCCTGCCGCCTGCGGTGGGACAGCAACGCCAACAGCGTGATCCCGCCCATCACCGCCGCCCGCAGCACGCTGGCCGACGGTTGCACCACGACGACGAACGCCACCAGCACCGCCGCGGCCAACACGACGGCCGTCCGCGGTCCGATCAGCCCCGCGGTCAACAGCACAGCACCGCAGACGATGGTGACGTTGGCGCCCGACACCGCGGTCAAATGCGTCAACCCGGATGCCCGGAACTCGGCGGTCGTCTGCGCGGTCACCGCCGAGGTGTCGCCCAACACCAGCGCGGGCAGCATCGCCGCCTGATCGGCGGGCAGCACGTGCCGCGCGGCGTCGGCGAACCCGCGCCGAATCCGGTGTGCGGCCCGGTGGACCGGCGACGCTTGTCCCAGCGACAGTTCTCCACCGGCCGAAAGCACCGCAACGGACAAATCGCGGCGCGTCGGCCGGCCGATGCGCGCACGGAACCCGGCGGGTTGTCCCGCCGACAGGTCGGCGACCGAGACCGCCGAGGCGAAAACGACCACCCCGCCGGTCATCTCGCGTCCGTCAACCGCCACCAGCGATCCGCGGAACATCGCCCGGTTACCGCCAAGCACGCGTGGGCTCTCACTCGCCGTCACGACGACGGCGGCGACCGTGCCGTAGCGCTGCGTGACCGGATGATGCTGCAGGGCGTCGACCCGCAACCCGATCGCGATCGCGAACGTCGCGCCGACGACGGCGACCGCGGCGAGGCCGGCGCGCACGGCCCAGCCGTCGGCGTCGGTGCCGCGGCGGCGCTCACCGAACCACCCCGCCGCGGCGGTCAGCGCCACCGCCGCGATCACCGCCACGAACAAACCGGTGACGTGCCAGAGGATTCCGGCCGCCGTCACGGCCCAGCTGGTCAGCGCCGCGGGCACCAGGCGCAGGTCGAGCCGGAATGCGCCGACTTCCATGGGGGTCACACACGCACGAGTTCACGAAGCTTCTCCAGCCGCGCTGGACCGATGCCGTCCACGTCACCGAGCTGGTCGACGCTGCTGAACGGTCCGTTGGCGTCGCGCCACGCCACGATGGCCGATGCGGTCACCGGCCCGATTCCGGGCAACGTGTCGAGCTGTTCGACGGTCGCGGAGTTGAGATCCACGAGAGCGCCGGGGGCCGCGGTGCCCTGCGCGGGTGCTGA
The DNA here is from genome assembly GCF_019645835.1 of Mycolicibacterium holsaticum DSM 44478 = JCM 12374. Lineage (NCBI taxonomy): Bacteria > Bacillati > Actinomycetota > Actinomycetes > Mycobacteriales > Mycobacteriaceae > Mycobacterium > Mycolicibacterium holsaticum. Next base: position 2,013,561 of record NZ_CP080998.1, on the reverse strand, counting down.
TGCGCCGGTGGACGCGGTCGCGCCGGTGTCTGCGGTGACCGAGCTGCCCATCGCGGCCGGTTCACCGGGAGCCGGTGCGATGCCGACGATGATCTGCTCACCGTCGGTGACACGCCTGGCCATGTTCAGCCCGAGCAGATCAGCACCGTCGAGCGGTCCCCCGGCGGCTCCCAGCGCGTCAGCGATCCGCGCACCCGGGTCCAGCGTGACCAGACCCGGTTTGTGCACCAACCCGACCACGCTGACGACGACCGGCTGCGCGGGCCCCGGCGGGGCGTCGCTCGGTGTCGGGCTGCCCGACGAAACCATCTGCACCGGAGGTAAGTTCGCCGACATCACCGGCGGTGGCCGGTCACGGACGATGGCGAACACCGTCACCAGCACCGCAACGATGCCCACTACGGCCAGTGCCACGACACCGGCCCGGCCGGGGTCCGCGCGCACCCCGGCGATCCAGCTGGCGGCGCCGCCGGTGTTGGTGTCGGGAAGCCATCGCGACAACAGCGTGTCGGGTTGGGGCGCCTCACCCGGCGGCTGGCCGTCGTCGGCATCGGGCTCGGTCTCGGCGCCCAACCGACGCTGCAGACGCTCGGCCGGCAATTCGGTTCGCATGCGCTGAAAGGTAGGCCGCGGCGCCGACCGATTTCGTCTTGTGCGGTGACACGCCGCAGAGGCTGTGGATGAAATCGCGTTTGTGGATACGGTGTGGTTGACGCTTGTCCGCCGGCGCCCGCGCCACCGCGTCGCCACGGCACGTAGGGAGCGCAACAATGGATCGTCGTACACCGATGATCGCCGGCATCGCGTTCGGCGTGCTCTTCGCCCTCGCGCTGGTGACGGGTCCGAGCATGCCGGGCATCGACCGGCCCGGCTTGGACATCGTCTCCTATGTCAACGAACATTCGGCCACGATGCGGGTGCACGCGCTGTTGGTGGCGTTCGGGTCGCTGGCGCTGGTGGTGGTGTTCGGCCACGCCCGTGACCGGCTGACCGGCCCCGCCGGTTACGTGTTCACGATCGGCTCGGCGCTGGTGCTGGCCCAGATCGCCGTCGCGACGTGGTTCACCGCCGGGTTCGCGCTGAACCCCGCTCAGCTCGGTTCGGCGACGGCCCGCACGATCGGTGACATCGTGGCGATGTCCGCGCCGATGCTCACCTTCGCCAACATCATGGTCGCGGTACCAATTCTCTTGGCGGCCAACGAAGACCGGTTTCCACGCTGGCTGGGGATCGCGGCCGCGGTGTTCACCGTCGAGCAGTTGATCGAGACGATCACGATCATCGGCCCGCCGGGCAGCTTCATCTCACCGGGCGGACCGATGAACGTCTATCTCGGCGGGTCGTTGTTCGTCGTGTTCTTCGCCGCGCTCGGCGTCGCGCTGTCCCTGGACGATCCGTCGTCGGTGGAATCCGGGCCGTCGGAGCGACCCGACCACGCCCCGGAGCGTGCCGACCGGCCCGCCGGAGAAACCGAGGAGTCCGCCGACGAGAGCTGATCCGAAGCGGCGGGCGCATCGTGGTGCCGGCCGAGGTCCGCTGCCCGCTTGGGTATCTGCGCGAACCTACCTAATTTCGGGCGGTGCAGCTGGGTGTGGTGGGTATCCGAAGTCGCTGCGGGACGCGATGTTTGGGTGGTCGCCGGCTCGCTGGCGGGTTCGGCGGCCGGCAGCTCGGCAGGGCCGGGACGCAGCGTCGACGCGGTGCGTGCAAACGGGTCGGCGACCGCGGCGCGCACGTTGGTGACAGCGGTCTTGGCCGCGTCGCCGACGATGCCGGCGGCGACGGCCACGGCGTCGGCTGCTTGCGCGGTGCCCGCTGCGATCGCTGCGGACGGGTCGCCGGACACGGCCAGTTCCTGGGCGGCGGTGTCGACGGCCTGCACGGTTCCCAGCAGCAGGATCTCGCCTGCCTGAAACGCGATGGCCGCGAGAACCCTGATCGTCTCGACCGCGAGCACCTGTGGCAGCGTCCTTGCGCCGGTTTCGGTCGGCGCGGGCGGCGGCAGCGGCTGGTTGAGAGCGGCCAGAATGCTCGTCCGCGCGGCGTCGACTTCGTGCAGCAGATCACCGGGCCGCAGCGCCGCCGAAGCGACGTCGAACAGCTCGACCACGGTGACCTCAAGGTTGTTGAACGCCTTCGGCACCACCCGGAAGACATCGTTTTCGATGATGCCCGTCGCCGCGGCGTTCGCCGGTCCGGTCACCGAAGCCGCGGCAGCGCCGAGCGCCCGCAGCGGTGATCCCGTCGCGCCGAGGGCGCCAAGAAACGTGACCGGGGTAATTGCCAGCGCGATCGGCACCGTGATCAGCCCGTCGACGACGTGGGGGCAGATGAGGCTGCAGTACTGAAGCTGGTTGCCGATGAACGCCAGCGGTATCGCGCCAAGGGGTGGGGCGGTCGCGGCGAGACGTACGTCGTGGACCTCGGTGCGCGGCGTTGCCACCGCCGGCTCGGCGGGGATGACCGCCGTCGGCGCGACGACACCCACGGCGGTGACGGCGGCAAGCAGACCCGATTGAAGTCGACCCGGCATCTCGACCCCCTTTTTGGTAGCGACCGGACCTCTAGGTCACGGCTGGGGGGACCGAAAAGTTCGAATGCCTACAGCCGTACGAGGCGGAACGGGTAGGTGAACGTGCCGCCCGGCGCACCGTCGCAACCCGCCGCGAAGGAGGATTCAAGCGTGCCCGACCGCGTCGTCGCGTCCCAGGAATAGACGTCACGGGTGGCGATGACCGGACCGTAATAGACGTTGCCGCAGCGTAACCCGTCCGGCACGTCGACGGTCATCGTGTACCGGCCGTCTGCCAGCTGCGCGGTTCCCCGGTACGGAAATGCCTTGGCGTTGGGTTGCGGCACCGCCTGGACCTCGACGCACTTTTCGTTCCCGCAGCGCGAGATCACCCACAGCCAGGTGTGGAAGTCGTATCGGCCGTCGATGTGCAGTTCGAAGTTGCCGTAAGGCGTGTCGGCCGCCGCAGTCCCCGGCGATGACAGTGCGATGACAGTGCACGCGATGGCGAGCAGTGCGGCTTTCATGGCGGTCTCCGGACTCGTGGTGGTCTGCAGTGATCCTCACCGATTGCGGGCACCCCCTTTAAGGGTTGTCCCTGCAGGCGGGACAGCGCATCGCCTGCCCTCGGGTCGTCCCGCTCAGCGGACGACGGTGCGCACCGCCATCGGCACCACCGCTAGGTTTGGTTACCTGGCCGGGCCGCCGCGGTGAGGAGTGTGTGTTGGGGATCTCCGAACTGGTGGGGTGCGCGGCGGCGGTGGCGCTGGGACTCACGGCGGGCGGATTCGCGGCTACCGCCCACGCGTCCGAGGACGACTGGGGCCTCAACGGCACCTACACCGCGACGTCGAACGGTGAATGGGCCAAGACCAACGACAAGTTTCGCGATGAAGCCAGCTTGCGCAGCACCTGGACGATCTCGACGGTCTGCAGTTACCCGACCGAATGCACGGGCACTGTGGTCAGCGACTTCGGTTGGACCGCACCGATTTACAAGACCGGCGGCATCTGGTACGTCAAGCACACCGTGGAGAACTGGGTGCCGTGCCCGGACGGCACGGGGGCGCCCGGGCTTCAGGTGTTCCGCTTCGTGCCGGTCGTGGAGGACGGCAGCCAAACCGACCCCGCGTCGACGACGTTGGCGGGTGAAGACCAGACCACGGGCGTCAGCGGCGCCTGCGGGGTGAGCAAGCCGGTGTTCATCAGCATGCCGTTCAAGCTGGTCAAGGTCGGCGGTTGAGCGATCCGCCGACCGTCATGGTCCGGTGGCGAACAGATCCTGCCACGGCCGAGGGCCGGCCGGCGTAACCAGGTCGCCCTGGCGGAACACCTTTCCGTCGGGTGTGGCGTACTGACCCGTCTGCGGATCGTAGGTCGCCACCGCAACGGAGGGTCCTGCGGGTTCGGGCGCCGGCGGGGCCGGTGCGGGCGCCGGGGTGCCCTCGACCGGCCCGAAGATCCGGTCACCGAAGTCGACCCGGTCGTCGGGGGCCACGCCTTGGGCGATCAGGTTCGGGTCGATGGGGTACGGGCCGGTGGCGTGTTGGCGCATTGCCAGCGGCTCGAAAGGCCGGTCACTTTCACAGATCTCCACCGTGGGGGCCCGCTTTCCCGGCTGACCCATGCAGGGGTAGTTGCGAGCACCGCGAACGCCGATCGGCGAGTCCTGCGGAAGCTTGCAATACAGCCCGTCGGGGGTGTCGACGACGGTGGTGTCCTCGGGCGACCGCCACATGCTCGGCGGCAGGAACCCGACGGTGCATGCCGGTGGATCGTTCATCACCATGGTGAAGTCTCCCAACGCCATTCCGGTCGGGTTGTTTCTCGAGACGCCGACCGTCTGGGTGGCGGCGACGTAGGGCGGGAACAGCACCAGCAGTTGTTCCAGGGACGCGTGATAGGTGACGCCGACCTTGCCGATCGTGGTGAGGTTGGCCAACAGCACCGGCAGCGTGGCCTTGACGCGGTTGAACAGCTGGGACGCCTCGTCGGCGGCGCCGGGTCCGGCGTCCAGCACCGTGCGTATCTGCGCATCGTTGGCGGCGAGCTGGTCGGTGATGCCCGCCACGCTGCGCGCCCACGTTCGGATGCTGTCCGCGGACTGCGCCTGGCCGTCGAGCAACGGGCGGCTGTCGTCGATCAACGATCGGGCGCGATCGGCGACGGCGTCGGTCTCGGCGACCACCGTCGCCGACGAGTCCATCAGCGATCCGATGTCGTAGGCGGCACCGTCGAGGCCCTTGAACGTTTCGTCGAGCAGCGCGCTGATCTTGTCCTTGGGCACACTGTCCAGCAGGGCGCTGACCTGATCGAGCATGGGGCCGACGGCCTGCGGCACAGACGTGTTCTCCTTGGCGATGACCGATCCGTCTGCCAGGTAGGGCCCGTCGGCATTGGCGGGCGTCAGATCGACGTACTGTTCCCCGACTGCCGAGACGCTGCGCACGTAGGCGTGCGAGCTTGCCGGGATTCTCGGTGACGTACCCAGCGACAGGGTGGCGACGGCACCGTCGCGGGTGGGCTGCACATCCATCACCTTGCCGACCTGTACGCCGCGATAGGTGACGTTGGCGAACCGGTAAAGCCCGCCGGTGCCGGCCAACTCCAGCTTCACCGTGATGCGGCCGATTCCCAGCAGCGTCGGTACCTGCATGTAGCTGAACAACATCACCGAGATGCCGACGACGGAGGCGACCGTGAAGACGATCAACTGATTCCGGACGAAACGGGTGAGCATCAGCTGCCGCCCTCGGGGACCGCACCGGTCGGCGACACCGCCAACGGTGGCAACTCGGCGACTTCGGTGGGGGTGGCGGTGATGGGCGCCTTGAGCGGGTCGTAGGTGTAGGCCAGGTACCATGGATCTCCGGGTGCGGGGACCATCGGGGCGCCCTCCTGGCCCCACCGGGTGCCCAGGAACAATCCCCGCTTGAGCCGCGGGATGGTGAAGTCGAACACGATGAACTGGTTCATGTAGTCGCCTCGGATCGCGCGGTCGATGAAGCTCTGCGTGTAGGGGAAGGTCGGCGCGTACGACAGCACCGTGCCCAGGTCGGGTCCGACGTCGGCGAGGGCCCGCAACGTCGGCTCGAGGTTCTCGAGGTTGCGGACAAGATCGGCTTGGGAGTCGTTGATCAGTCCGGTGGCGGTGTCGCTGAATTGGCGGAGTTTGTCGAGGGCTTCGGTGATGCGCGGCCGCTCTGTGACCAAGACGTCCAGCGCGGGCGGAATCCGGTGCAGCGCAGCGGTGATCACGTCTCGCTGGCCGGCGAACGTGGTGGCCATCCGGTCCATCGCCGCGATCGACGCGTTGATGTCGTCACGTTGGGTGTCGAGCATGCCGACGAAGTCGTTCAGCCGGGTCAGCAGGCTTCTGATCTGGCTCTCGCGGCCGTTGAGCGCGGCGTTGAACTCCCTGACGATGTCGCCCACCTGGCCAAGGCCCCCGCCGTTGACCACGACGGACAGCGAGGCCAGGGTCTGTTCGGTGGACGGATACGTCGAGGACCGGTCCAGACCGATGGTCGCACCTGGTTGCAGCGTGCCGCTGGCCGGTTGTCCCAACGGTGGGTTTAGCGCCAAGTGCATCGAGCCGAGCAGGCTCGTCTGCCCGACGGTGGCCACCGCATTGGCCGGTATCGCGACGCCGGGTTCGACAGAGATCTCCACGTCGGCGTGCCAGTTGTCGACCCGCATCTTGCCGACGCTGCCGACCACGACATCGTCGATCATGACCGGTGAGTTCGGCTCCAGCGAACCGACATTGGCGACGAGCACACGGTAGGTGGAGGCGTCGGGACCGTGCCCGACGGTACCGGGAAGCGGCAGTGAGTTCAGCCCTTCGAAGGCACATCCGGTTGCGGTCAGGACGACGCAGGACGCGAGCACGGTCATGCGGCGAAGCGCCTTGCCGACGGTCATGATGGCGGCTCCTGCGCTTCCGCGGGAAGCAGCATGTCCGAAACGGTCGTCGGCCCTGACGGCGCGGCCGTGGGCACTCCCGGCGGGACGGGCGCCCCGGGATACAGCGCGGGCTGGGGATGTCCTGGCAACCCGTGCGGCGCATAGGCGCCCGGAGGAGCCGGTGGGGTGTCCCAGCCCGCCGGGGGCGGCATGTCGCCGGCACCTGTGTAGGCCGACACCGCCGGTGCGAGTTCGGGCGGCAGCGGGCTGCCGCCTGCGCCGCCGGGCGCCAGGTCGGGATCCGAGTAGATCAGGTTGTCCGGGCTCGGCGATTTCTGTAGGTAGGCGTTGAACGGCATGGGCAGGTAGTTGAAGTTGAGCAGACGCAGCGCAGGGCCGAGGTATTCCGCACAGAGCCTGGAAGTCTCTGATGCGGTGGCGTTCTTGACCGCGCCGATCGACGAGCAGACCAGCTGTACCGGGTTGGCGAAGTTCGACATGGCGAACCCACCGATCATCGTCCCGGTGTCGGGGTTGTAGATGTTGTAGCCGTTGGCGATCGCGTTGGGCGCCGCGTGCAGGACGTTCTCCAGGGCCAGGCGGCGGTCGGCGAGGTTCTGTGTCACGTTGGCCAACCGGGATATCTGCTCGGCGGTCTGCTCGCTGCTTCCGGCTACGAATCGCTGCACCTCGACGACGGCCTCCGACAGGTAGGTCAGTGCCGCGTCGAGGTCGGACCTGCTGGCATCCACGAGGCTGCTCACGGTGGCCAACCGGTCCGAGAACTGCACGATCTGAGTGTTGCTGTCACGCAACGCGGCGACGAAGACCTGAAGGTTCTTGATGACGTCGACGATGTCTGCGCTGCCGTCGGCCAGGATGCGGCCCACCTGTGCGAGTTGGGTGATGGTCTCGCGCAACTTCTCTCCGTTGCCGTTCATCGCGCTGGCCGCGCTGTCGATGACACGTCCCATCGAGGTCGTCGAGACATCGCCGGAGGGCCCCAACTCCGTTGCCAGGCGCATCAGTTGGGTCTTGACCTCGTCCCACTCGACGGGCACGGCGGTGCGGTCGGCGCCGATCACCGCGCCGTCGGGCATCGTCGGCCCGCTCGTCTCGTAGGCGGGTGTGAGCTGAACGTAGCGTGCGGAGACGAGGTTCTGCGCGACGACGACGGCCTGGGCGTCGGCGGGCACGGGCACGTCACGATCGACGCGCAGCGTGACCCTCGCCTCGGCTCCGACAGGCTCGATGGCCTCGATGGTGCCCACCTTGACTCCCGCAACCCGCACCTCGTCGCCGGGATAGATGGCGGTGGCCGAGGTGAAGTACGCGGTGATCGTCTTGGGACTGAGGTAGTTCTGGTAGACCAGTACCGCCGAACCGGCGATCAGCAGCCCGGCCAGTACCGCCGACAACGCGACGGTCAGACGCTTACGGCGGTTCATCGTGATCCTCCGGGAATCCCGTTGTACGGGAACGGGAATTCGGCGCGGGGCCCGGCGTTGTCCGGAGGCTGGCCGGCGTTGACACCGCGTCTGAAGCCCCACAGGTAGTCGAGGAACGGTTGCAGGGCCGGTCCCGGGATGAGGTTGCCGACGAACGCGTTGTAGTAGAAGCCGTTGTTGACCGCCTCACCCTGGGTGACCTGGTACTTGGCCAGGCCCGTCAAGGCTTTGGCGATGTTGTCGCGGTTACGCTCGAGCATGTCGGAGACCATGTTCAGCTTCTCCAGGGTGGGCGCGAGTTCGGCTTCGTTGTCGTGCACGATGTTGGTCAATTGCTGTGCCGCCGCTGATGTTTGGGCGAGCAGGTTCACGATGGCGTGCCTGCGTTGCTCGAGCACACCCGTGAAGTCGTTGGCGTTGAGGATGAGCGTGTTGAGCTGCTGGCTGCGTTCGGAGAGGACACCGGTGACGTCGGCGGCGCTGTTCAGCAGGTTTCCCAGCGTCTCGTCGCGGCCGTTCAGCGACTGTGACAGCCGGCTCAGCCCGTCGAACGTGGGCCCGAGTTGCGGGGCGATCCGCTCGATCGTCTCCGACAACGTGTCCAGCGACCGGTTCAGCGCCGCGGTGTCGGTGGTAGCGGTGTTCGCCGTGAACTCGCTGACCGCCTCGGTCAACGAGTACGGCGACGAGGTCCGCGACAGTGGGATCACATCGGAGGGACGCAACTTCTCGGTGCCGTCGGGTTCCAGCGTCATCATCCGCTCACCGAGCAAGGTCCCGGTGCGGATGTGAGCGGTGGTCTGTGATCCCAGCGCCACCGTGGCGTTGACGGTGAAGGTGACCAACGCCTTGCCCTTGCTGAGTGCGACCCGCGAAACCGAACCGACCTTCATGCCGGACACTTTCACGTCGTTACCCGCCGTCAGCCCACCGGCCTCGGCGAACAGCGCCTGATATCTGATCGACGTCGCCATCGAGAGCAGCCGCTCCGGTTGCAGCCCGACCGCGCATACCAGCACGATCAACACCGTGCCGATGAAGCCGGTGCGGATAAGCGACGCCTTGCGGTATTTCAGCATCAGGGCTCCCCGCACCTTCCGGTGTTCTGGATGATCCAGGGAAAGTGCGCGGTGCGACCCTGTAGATCGGTGACGCGCACCGAGATTCCGCAAAGGTACTGATTCAAGAAGCTGCCGTAGGCGCCCAGCCGCACCACCTTCTTGTAGTTCTCCGGGAGCTTCTGCAGTGAAATGTCGAGCAACGGTTCGTCTTTCTCCAACAACGGAGCGACCCGATTGAGTTGGTCGATGCTGCCTGCCAGCGGTTGACGCGCGTGGTTGAGCAGGTCGGCCAGCGACGCGGTGCCGTTGTCGAGCGCGGTGATCGCCTCGCCGATGGGATCGCGGTCGGCGGCCAAGCCGGTGATCAACTGTTCGAGGCGGTCGACGGCACCGGAGAACTTGTCCCCGTCCTTGGCGACGGTGGTCATCACCGCGTTGAGGTTGTCGACCAGCTGCTGCACTGTCTCACCGTTGTCGGCGATCGCGTTGGTGAAAGATGCCGTCTTGGCGAAAAGGGACTCCACGTTGCTGCTCTGCCCCTGCAGGATCTGGATCAGCGAGCTGGTCAGCGCGTTGACGTCCTGTGGGTTGAGGCCCCGGATGACCGGCTTGAGCCCACCGAGCAGCAGGTCCAGATCGAGCGCCGGGTCGGTGCGCTCGGTCGGTATTTGCGATCCGGCGGCCTGGATTTCGGTAGAACCAGGCCCGTCGAGCAGTTCGAGATAGCGGTCGCCGACCAGGTTGAGGTAACGCACCGCGGCCCTAGTGCCCGTGGTGAGCACGATCTCGGGGTCGGCGTCGAACTCGACGAGGACCTTGTGGTCGGTCTGCAGCGATACGCCGGTCACGGTGCCGACCCGGATTCCCGAAACCCGCACCGAATCCCCCGGTTCCAGGCTCGACACATCGGTGAACACCGCGGAGTAGCCGTGGGCGGTGCCCGATCGGTACTCGCTGAAGACCGCGAACAGACCGGCGGTCATCAGCACCATGACGCCCCCGAACACGCCGAACTTGAGCGCGGTGGCAAAAAGCCTCATCCCGGCTGCCCGATCTGGGCGGTGTTGCGTGGCGGCCCGTCGATCGGGCCGAACAACGCCTGTTTGAGCGCATCGGAGTTGAGCAGGATGCCCTGGTTGCCGTATTGCGCACGGTTGGCGTCGATGTCGGTGACGACATACGGTGCCCGGGTCTCGTACCCGACGTCGGGTAGCCGCCCGCACTGCGGCCCACCGGTGGCCGCGACCTTGGGCAGGTTGCCCGGGTAACGGTAACGTTCGGAACCCAGCACGAAGGAATCCAGCAGCAGCACACCGGGTACCGGTGTCGGCGGGGCTTTGGCCAGTGGCGCCATACCGGCCAGGGCGCAGTTCAGCGCGGCGTTGTACTGGTTTGTCAGGTCGGTGGTGGGCACCAGCAGGTCAGCGACATCGGTGAGCGCCCGCCGGTTGGTGGCCACCACCTCGCCGGCGATTTCGGCCAGCCCAATCGTGCTGAGCAGCAACGTGTCCAGATCGCTTTGCTTCTCCACGATGGTGTCGCTCATGCGGGTGGCGCGTTCGGCGATCGTGACGAGATCGGGCGCCGCGTCGGCATAAGCGTCGAGCACCTCGGGGGCCACCGCTATGTCGTGGGCGAGGTTATCCAGGCTGGGGTTGATCTTGGCCAGCATCGTGTCCAGGTCAGACATCATCTGGCCGAACTTCGCGCCGCGACCGTCCAGACCAGTCGCGATCGCGCCGAGCGTCTCGTTGAGCTTGGCGGGTTCCACCTTGTCCAGCACGGCAACGAGTTGTTGGAAGATCGTGTTGATTTCGACTGTCACGTGCTCGGAGTCGAGGACCTGTCCGGACCGCAGCGACTGGGGTGCGGGATCATCCGGTGGGACCAGCGCGACATACTTCGCGCCGAACACGGTCGACGACGTGATGTCCACCCGCACGTTGGCCGGGATCAGTTGCAGCGCTGACGGTTCCATCGCGAGGTGGATGGCGGCCTTACCGTCGGGCAGGGTGTCGATCGACGCCACCGTGCCGACCTGTGCACCGTTGAGCTTGACCCGCGCGTCGGGGTTCATGACCAGGCCGGCGCGTTCGGAGATGATGGTGATGGGCACGGTTTTGGTGAAGTCGCCGCGGAACAAGGTGATGGCCAGGGTCACGATCAAGGCGATCGCGATGATCATGGCCAGCCCGGTCAGCGGGCGTAGTGCACCAGATTTCATGGATGACGCCCTTTAGCCTGAGAGGTTGAAGTTGCCGTTGGAGCCATACACCGACAGCGACACCAACAGCGTCACCGAGACCACCACCACCAAACTGGTGCGCACCGCGTTACCCACCGCCACCCCCACCCCCGAGGGACCCCCGGTGGCGAAATAACCGAAGTAAGTGTGGATCAACAAAATCGTGATCGCCATCAACACCGCCTGCAGAAACGACCACAACAAATCGATCGGGTTCAAAAACGTGTCGAAATAATGGTCATAGAGCCCACCGGACTGCCCGAACAACACCACCGTGGTGAACTGCGACGCCACAAACGACAAGATCACCGCGATCGAATACAACGGCGTGATCGCCAACATCCCGGCCACAATCCGCGTCGACACCAAATATTCCACCGGGCGGATCGCCATCGACTCCAACGCATCAATCTCCTCATTGATCCGCATCGCCCCCAACTGCGCAGTCACCCCCGCCCCGAACGTGGCCGCCAACCCGATCCCGGCCACCACCGGCGCAGCGATACGCACATTGATAAACGCCGCCAAAAACCCCGTCAACGCCTCGATACCGATATCACCCAACGAGCTATACCCCTGCACCGCCAACGTGCCCCCGGCCGCCAGCGTCAAAAACCCCACAATGGCCACCGTGCCACCGATCATCGCCAACGTGCCCGCACCCATCGAGATCTCAGCGATCAACCGCACGATCTCCTTACGGAAATGCACACTGGCATGCGGAATACCGGCCAACGCCCGCACATAAAACAACAAATGATCACCGACACGACCCAACACATCCACCGGCCGGCGCACCGAACGCGTCAACCGCGGATAGGTGGAACGCAAAATCGTCATCGTGCCCATCAGCGGCCCCGCTACCCCGCCGTCATCCGGATACCAATCGCGGTGACCACCACATTGATCACAAACAACGACATAAACGCATACACCACCGTCTCATTGACCGCATTACCCACCGCCTTGGCCCCACCACCCGAAATCGTCAACCCCCGATAACAGGCCACCAACCCCGCGATCAACCCGAACAACGCCGCCTTCACACACGAAATAATCACCTCAGGCACCCCGGTCAACAACGTGATCCCCGCCGCGAACGCCCCCGGATTCACATCCTGAATGAACACCGAAAACATATATCCACCCAAAATGCCGATCACCACAACAAAACTGTTGAGCAACAACGCCACCAAACCCGAAGCCAACATCCGCGGCGTCACCAACCGCTGCACCGGATCAATACCCAACACCTCCATCGCATCGATCTCCTCACGAATCGTGCGCGACCCCAAATCCGCACAAATCGCCGTCGACCCCGCCCCCGCCACAATCAACACCGTCACAATCGGACCCACCTGCGTCACCGCCCCAAACGCAGCACCAGCCCCCGACAAATCCGCCGCACCCAACTCCCGCAACAAAATATTGAGCGTGAAACTAATCAACACCGTGAACGGAATCGCCACCAACAACGTCGGCGCCAACGCCACCCGCGCAATAAACCAACACTGCTCCAAAAACTCCCGCCACTGAAACGGCCGCCGAAACACAAACCGCACCGCATCAGCCGACATCGCAAACAACCCACCCACAGCCGCCATCGGCCCCGCCAAATCACGCACCCGCGGCAACCCTCTTCTGCGACCCACCGCCCACCGCTCCGGCGACGTCACCACCGCACGGTCGGTGACGTCCGGCGTTGACATCGCGCTCCTCAGTGCTGGGTGAACGGATAACGGGTAGCGACAGTCCCCCGAGCGCAAAGGTTCGCACCGAACCGCGGCCGCTCACGCTGAGCGTCCCGCTTAACGGGAGGCCCGATCAGCGGAACACGTCACCGCTGCCGCGCACCGGCGTGGCAGGCTGTTGCGATGACCGACAACGCCTCGCTGGCCGCCCGAGTCGAGAACGATCTGCGTGAGGCTCAAACCCCGTCGGGGACATTGCGCTACTACGACGCCGGTTCCGGGCCGGTTTTGCTGTTCCTGCACGGTTCGGGCCCGGGCGTTACCGGCTGGCGTAACTTCCGCGGCGTGCTGCCCGCGTTCGCCGACCAGTTCCGGTGTCTGATCCTGGAGTTCCCCGGGTTCGGGGTCAGCGACGACTTCGGTGGGCATCCGATGGTCACCGCGCAGGGTGTGGTCACCCCGTTCCTCGACGCGCTCGACGTGGACCGCGTCGACATCATCGGTAACTCGATGGGCGGCGGCGTCGGCGTCAACTTCGCGATCAACAACCCCGACCGCATCGGCCGGCTGGTCACGATCGGCGGCATCGGCACCAGCATCTTCAGCCCCGGACCCAGCGAGGGCATCCGGCTTCTGCAGGAATTCACCGAAGACCCGACCCGCCAACGCCTGGTGGACTGGCTCAACTCGATGGTCTACGACCAGTCGCTGGTCACCGATCAGCTCATCGAGGAGCGCTGGCAGCTGGCGACCGATCCGGACACGCTTGCCGCCGCGCGCCGCATGTACGGCAAGAAGGCGTTCGCTCAGATGATGGCGATGATGAAGGCCGCCGACATGCCGATGCCGTGGGCGCTGATGCACAAGGTGGCAGCCCCGACGCTGTTGACATGGGGTAGAGACGACCGGGTGAGTCCCCTTGATATGGCGTTGATCCCGATGCGCACCATCCCCAACGCGGAGCTGCACGTGTTCCCCAACTGCGGACACTGGGCGATGATCGAGGCGAAAGAGGCGTTCGAAAGCACCGTGCTGGCGTTCCTGAACCGACGATGATCGGTCCGCCGGCCCCGGAGGAGCCAGATGGATAGCGCGGTAGACATCGAGGATCTGACCAATCCGGTGCTCACTCGGGCGCAACGCGACACCCTCGAACAGGTTGAAAGCCTGCCCGTAGACCTGGACCCCGGAACCCTGATCGCGGAGGCGGTCGAGAAAACCGGACTGGAGAATTTCGGGAGCGGCGATTTCCGGACCCGGCTCGATGCGTACGCGGGAGCCGTCGAAGTCGACACCGGCGCCACGAACCTCAACCGCCTCATCCTCCATAATCGGATCGTCCGACTGCTGTCGCAGCGCCTGTTGTTGACCGATCTGCTGCGCCGCTATCCCGAGATAAACGAGATCGAGATCGACAGACCGATCATCGTGGTCGGGCTTCCCCGTTCGGGCACAACACATCTGGTGAACCTCATCGCCTCGGATGCCCGGCGGCGGGCTCTCCCGTACTGGGAGAGCCAGGAGCCGTTTGTACTTCGCGGCGAAGGCCCCGGCGTCGACGGCGTCGATCCCCGATTCGCGCGAAGTGCCGCCGAGCACGAATCGGCGAAGACGATGACCCCACTGCTGCAGGCGATGCACGACCGGTTTCCGCAGGCGATCGAGGAGGAGGTCGAGCTGCTCGACCTCGACTTCGCGAGCTATGTGCTGGAGTGGCATGGCCGGGTTCCGCAGTGGCGCGACTTCTATCTCGGCTTGAACCAGGACGAGCACTATGCCTATCTGCGCACGATTCTCAAGGCACTGACATTCTTGAGGGGGCCACGGCGGTGGGTCCTCAAGTCCCCGCAGCACTGCGAACAACTCGGCCCGTTGATGCGCACCTTCCCCGACGCGACCGTCGCGTTCACCCACCGGGATCCGGTGGCGGTCATCCAATCCGCCGTCACCATGCTGGCTTACGGCGACCGGGTCCGCCGCAAGAAGATTGACCCGGAAGCGCTGGTGGAGTACTGGATCGATCGAGTCGAACGGCTGCTGCGGGCGTGTGCGCGCGACCGGGAGCTCGTCGATTCCGGGAGCAGTATCGACATCTCCTTCCACCAACTCAACGGAAACGAGATGTCGATCCTGGAGACGTTGTATGCCTACAACGGCACACCGTTGAGCCCACAGGCGCGGGCGGCGTTCCGCGGCTACCTCGACGACAACCCGCGAGGCAAGCACGGCCGGCTTCGCTATGACCTGCAGGGCCATTTCGGGCGGTCCCCGAGCGAGGTTCGTTCGCGGTTTGGTTTCTACTTCGACCGTTTCGACGTGCGGGAGGACGCGTGACGCCCTATGAGCCCGCGTACCTGAGCCGACCAGGGGCCGACGAGATCGTCGGCGCGGGTGCGCCTGCCGAGCAGGTCAGCCCCGGCATCTGGCTCTCTCCGGGGTTGTCGAACTCGTATCTGCTGACTACCGATGAGGGCCGGATCGTGGTGAACACGGGGATGGGTTTCGAGGGACCGGTTCACCGCGCTAACTATGACGCCATCAGCACCGCACCGATCCGCTACGTCATTCTCACGCAGGGACACGTCGACCATGTCGGGGGTATCGACACGGTCGCCGACCCCGACAGCGAGATCGTCGCGCAGGCGAACTGGCAGACGTGGCGGCACGACAACGAGCGGCTGTCCGCGTTCCGGGCCCGCAACTCTGCGTTCGCATGGCTCGACAAGGTGATCGCCACGATCGAAGGCACGACCGAGCGGTTCGGGCCCCCGCCGCCGCAGAGCGTGCCGAACCCCACCGTCGTGTTCGACGACGAACTGATCATCGAGCTCGGTGGCCGCACTCTGCAGCTCATCTCCACCCCCGGGGGTGAAACGACCGACAGTCTGGTGGTGTGGTTACCCGACGAAGAGGTCTGCCTGTGCGGCAATGTGTTCGGGGCACTTTTCGGACACATTCCGAACCTGGTCACCGTCCGAGGTGACCGCTATCGGGACGCGCTGACCGTGGTGGAGTCGATCGATCGAGTCCGCGCGCTCGGCGCCCAGACGTTGCTGACGGGGCACTTCGGCCCGATCGTCGGAAAAGACCGGATCGAATGGGAGCTGACGCGGCTACGCGATGCCGTGAAATACATTCACGACCGCACGGTGGAAGGTATGAACGCAGGCAAGGACGTTCACACGCTGATGCGTGAAATCGAACTACCGCCCGAACTGGAGGTCGGCCAAGGGTACGGCACCGTACGGTGGAACGTCCGCGCCATCTGGGAGAACTATGCGGGATGGTTTCACCATCGATCGACCGCCGAACTCTACGCCCAGAGCACGGACCCAGCCGAAGCGGATTTGCTCGAACTCGCAGGCGCAGGACCGGTTCTCGACCGGGCCCGCGCACTCTTGCACGCCGGAGAACCGGTGCGGGCCGTCCAACTGGCCGAGATCGTGAACCGTGCCGAACCCGAAAACAAGGAAGCCAAGCAGGTGTCGCTCGCCGCACACCAAGCGTTACTGCGAGACAGCTCCAACTTCTGGGAGGCCGCATGGCTACGCAAGCGGATCGAGGGCCTGACATGAGCAACCGCGTTTCGTTCGACTTCACCGGTGCGACGGCGTTGGTCACCGGCGGCACCAGCGGCATCGGTCACGCCACTGCAACCCGGCTGCGCGACAGCGGTGCGCACGTGACGATCACCGGCACCAGGGCCCGACCCGAGGACTACGACGTCGACTTGTCGGGTCTGCGGTATCATCAGTTGGCGCTGACCGACTCGAGCGGGATCGACGCTCTCGCCGACGCATTTGCGGAATTGGACGTGCTCATCAACAACGCCGGGGGCAACTTTCCGGGTGGTCTCGATGAAGCGACCGCGGCAGGGTTCGCCGCATCGGTGGAGGTGAACCTGCTGGCGCCGTTCAGGTTGACCGAACGCCTGCACGGCGCGCTGAAGGCATCGACAGCGGCGGGCGGCGCGAGCGTGGTGATGCTCGCCTCGATGGCGGCGATTCGTGCGGTGCCGGTGGTACCCGGGTACGGATCTGCGAAAGCCGGGGTGCTCGCGCTGACCCGCAACCTCGCCGTGAGATGGGCCGCAGACGGTATCCGGGTCAACGCCGTCGTCCCCGGGGTCGTCGCCACCCGCATGACCGCGCCGATGGACCATGTACCTGAGATCAAGCAAGCACAGATCGACCATATCCCGCTCGGCAGGTTCGCCGACCCGGCGGAGATAGCCAGCCCGATTCTCTATCTGTGCAGCGGCAATGCGTCCTACAGCACCGGATCGGCGCTCGTCGTCGACGGCGGCTACGGCGTCTTCTGAACGACCCAACGACATCGACGAGGAGGATGCCGCAGTGAGAGCAGCCGTCATCACCGCTCCGCAGACCACCGAGATCGTGGACGTGCCGACGCCAACCGCCGGCCCGCACGACGTCGTGGTGAGGATCCGGGCCTGCGGCATCTGCGGGTCCGACACCCTCTACATCTCCCTCGGCGGGCTGCCGCCGCGGCAAGGCAGGATGCCGATCGGCCACGAACCCGCCGGTGAAGTGGTAGAGGTCGGCGCCGAGGTGAGCGGCATATCGGTCGGTGACCGAGTCGTGGTCAACCCGATGGCCGCGGCTGACGACATCATCGGCAACGGCGGCTCGACCGGAGCGCTGGCCGACTACCTACTCGTCAAAAACGCGGTGCGCGGCAAGAGCATCGAGGTGGTGCCCGATCACATTCCATACGAGGTCGCAGCGCTCAACGAACCCATGGCGGTGGCTCGTCACGCGGTCAACCAGGTGGCGCCCCGGCAGAGTGATCAGGTGCTGGTGTTCGGCGCTGGCCCCATCGGCCTGGGCATCACGCTGGCGTTGAAATCGCGCGGGGTCAGATCCGTCGTCGTTGCCGATGTCCTGCCGTCCCGGCTGGACAAGGCGCTGAAAGTCGGTGCGGACGCCGTGATCAACTCCGCGGCCGAGGATCTGGCTGCGCGGCTGACCGAGCTCCACGGAACCGGGACTTCGATGTGGCCGGACCGGGCAGGTACGGACATATTTCTCGATGCCGCCGGTGTGCCCGCGGTGATCGACACCGCCCTGGGCGTGGCCAAACGTGGAGCCAAACTCGGCGTCGTCGCCGTCCACAACGAGCCCGTCAGCATGGACCTGATGAACCTGATGGCCAACGAGCTGACGATCGTCGGGTCGATGGGATATCCCAGTGAGATCTTCGAGGTGACCGACGACATCGTCGAAAACTGGGAGAAATACCGCGTGATCATCAGCCACACTTTCGATTTCGATGATCTGGCCGAGGCGCTGCAGTGTGTCGCGACGCCGGGCAAGGCCGACAAGGTCGTCATCACGATGAACTGATTCACGGCGCCGGGATCAGTGCGAACCCCTTGTAGCCGGCGTCGGCGACCTCCTGGCAGATGTCGAGGTACACCCCGAAACCGCCGATGAACAACATGAATCCGCGCGGTTTGCCCGGCACGTTGGCGCCCATGTACCAGGAGTTCGCTTTGGGAAACAAGGTGGCTTCGGCGCGTCGGCTGCATTCGGCGATCCAGTTGTCCACCGCATCCGCCGTGGCTTCCATCGCGGCGTACCCGTGTTCGTCCAGATAGCCGATGGCGTCGGCGATCCAGTTCACGTGGGCTTCGGCGTGCAGCACCATGTTGGCCAGCACCGCAGGCGCGCCGGGACCCGACACCATGAACAAGTTGGGGAAGCCGTCGACGCCCAGGCCCAGATAGGTTCGCGGCCCGTCGGACCAGTCGTCGCGCAAGCTCTGTCCGCCGCGGCCCGCGATGTCGATCTTGGCCAGCGCGCCGGTCATCGCGTCGAAGCCGGTGGCGAGCACGATGGCGTCCACGTCGTAGTGGGCATCCGAGGTGTTGATGCCGCTGGCGTCGATCGACTCGATCGGTGTCTTGCGCACGCTGACCAGGGTCACGTGCGGTTTGTTGAAGGTCTGAAAGTAGTTGGTGTCCGTGCAGATCCGTTTGGTGCCGATCGGATGGTCGTCGGGGATGAGAAGCTCGGCGACCGCGGGGTCGTCGATGACGGCGCGCACCTTCTCCTCGTAGAACTTGCGGGCCTCCTCGTTGGCGGCCATGTCGATCATCTGGTCGCTGAAGGTCTTGGAGAACAGCACGCCACCGAGCTGCCAACGCTTTTCGAACGCTTCCCGGCGCTCTTCGGGAGTGGCTTCCATCGTCAGCTTGGGGTGGGCGATGTGCGGTGACCCGCCGCCGCTGCGCCACGACAGCCTGCGCCGTTCGGCGTACGTCGCCTTGATCTGTGCCCGCTCGTCATCGGAGAGCGGCCGGTTGCCCGAGGGCACGCTGTAGTTGGGCGTGCGCTGGAAGACGTAGAGTTGTTCGGCTTGTTCGGCGATGACCGGAATCGACTGGATGCCAGACGATCCGGTGCCGATCACCGCTACCCGTTTACCCGTGAAGTCAACGGTCTGGTGTGGCCAGTGCGCGGTGTGGTACAACTCCCCGGCGAAGCTGTCCAGGCCGGGAAAGTCCGGGGTCAGCGCCGCCGACAACGGACCGGTGGCCATCATGCAGAACCGGGCGCTGACCACGTCGCCGCGGTCGGTGCGCACCGTCCACCGCATTGTCTGTTCGTCCAGCACTGCCGCGGTGACCCGGGTGTCGAACGTGATGCCGTCGCGCAGGTGCAGTTTGTCGGCGACCCAGTTCAGGTAGCGCAGGATCTCGGGCTGGGTGGCGTATTTCTCCGACCAGTCCCATTCCTGCTCGAGTTCGCTGGAAAACGAGTAGCAGTAGTCGACGCTTTCCACGTCGCAGCGTGCACCCGGGTAGCGGTTGTAGTACCAGGTGCCTCCGACTTCGGGGGCCGCTTCGAACACCCGCACCGACAGCCCCTGGCCGCGCAGCTTGTGCAGTGCGTAGAGGCCGGCGAATCCGGCGCCGACCACGACGACATCGACGTCGACCACCGGGCGCTGCGGGTCTGCCGAGATACTCACGGCGCCACGGTAGGCCGTTTGGGTGGCCGCCGCACGGTCGACTTCCCGGTCACCGGACGCTTGCCCCGCCCACTGCCCGGGCAACGGACCCGCGAATACTGACCTGAATCCGGTCCGCTGAACGGGATTGCCGCCCGAACCGCAGCCCACTGCGGTAGACCATGAACCAGGCCACACACAGATAGGAACTTCGACGATGAGTGAGCGCGTACTCGACAGGCTGATGGAACTCGCCGACCAGTTCACGGCGCAGGCCGTGGAGGCCGAGAAGATCGGCCAGTTGCCCGACGCAACGGTCAAGAGCATGAAGGCCATCGGCTCGATCCGGCTGCTGCAGCCCG
Source organism: Mycolicibacterium holsaticum DSM 44478 = JCM 12374 (assembly GCF_019645835.1). Taxonomy (NCBI): domain Bacteria; kingdom Bacillati; phylum Actinomycetota; class Actinomycetes; order Mycobacteriales; family Mycobacteriaceae; genus Mycobacterium; species Mycolicibacterium holsaticum. Next base: position 1,993,361 of record NZ_CP080998.1, on the reverse strand, counting down.
AGTCGCACGGCGGATACGAAGTGCATCCGCGCGAGTTCGCCGAGACGGTGATGGCCACCGCCGCGCTGGATCCCGCGGCCGGCTGGATCAACGGCGTGGTCGGCGTGCATCCCTATCAGTTCGCCTACGCCGATCCCCGGGTGGCCGACGAGGTGTGGGGCGATGACCCCGACACCTGGATCGCCTCGCCGTACGCACCGCAGGGCGTGGCCAAACCGGTGGACGGCGGATACGTCTTCAACGGCCGCTGGCAGTTCTCCTCGGGCACCGACGCGTGCGATTGGATCATCCTGGGAGCCATGATCGGTGACGCCGACGGCACGCCGCTGATGCCGCCGCAGATGCTGCACATGATCCTGCCGCGCAGCGATTACGAGATCGTGCCCGATTCATGGGATGTGGTGGGCCTGCGCGGCACCGGCTCCAAGGACGTCATCGTGCGGGACGCGTTCGTGCCGGAGTACCGCACCATGGACGCCATGAAGGTGATGGACGGCACCGCTCAGATCGAGGCCGGCATGACCAAGACCCTCTACAAGATGCCGTGGTCGACGATGTTCCCGCTCGGAATCAGTTCGGCGACCATCGGTATCTGCGAGGGCGCGCTGGCCGCGCACCTGGACTATCAGCGCGAGCGCGTCAGCGCGGCGGGCACCGCGGTCAAAGACGACCCCTATGTCTTGTACGCCGTCGGCGAGGCGGCCGCCGACATCAACGCTGCGCGTCAGGAGATCCTGGCCAACGCCGACCGCATCTACGACATCGTCGACGCCGGCAAGGAGGTGTCCTTCGCCGACCGGGCCGCGGGTCGCCGCACCCAGATCCGCGCCGTATGGCGCGCGGTCATGGCCGTCGACCAGATCTTCACCCGCTCGGGCGGCAACGCGCTGCGCATGGACAAACCATTGCAACGGTATTGGCGTGACGCGCACGCGGGCATGGCCCATGCCATCCACGTGCCGGGCACCGTCTATCACGCCTCCGCACTGAGTTCGCTGGGCGTGGATCCGCAGGGTCCGCTGCGGGCGATGATCTAGGAGGGCCTGCCGACGTGAGTGATCTGAAAAGCCTGGGATACGTCAAGGTTCAAGCCACCGACATGGAGCGCTGGCGGCGCTTCGCGTTCGGCGTGCTCGGGTTCGCCGAAGGCTCCGGCCCGGATCCGGACGCACTGTATCTGCGCATGGACGAGCGCGCCGCGCGCATCATCGTGGTGCCCGGCGACGTCGACAAGATCGTCACCGTGGGCTGGGAAGTGCGCGACCATGCCGCGCTCGAGCGGGTGAAGGCCACGCTGACAGACGCCGGAGTCGCGGCGAAGGAACTGTCCCTTCAGGAGGCCGACGCGCGCCGAGTAGAAGAAGTTCTCGCGTTCGACGATCCCGCGGGCACCTCGACGGAGGTGTTCCACGGCGCGGTGCTTGACCACAGCCCCGTCGTCACACCGTTCGGGGCCAGGTTCGTCACCGGTGACCAAGGCCTCGGCCACGTGGTGCTGCCGGCACTCGACGTGCCGGGGCTGTTCGAGTTCTACACGGAGGTACTCGGTTTCAGGTCCCGCGGCGCGTTCCGGGTGCCGACGCCACCGGAGTTCGGCCCGCTGCGGGTGCGGTTCCTCGGGATCAACGAACGCCACCACAGCCTGGCGATCTGCCCGGCGATGACGTTACGCGACCCCGGCCTGATTCACTTGATGGTGGAGGTGGACAGCCTGGACACCGTCGGGCAGGCCCTGGACCGGGTCAACAAGGACGGCTTCCAGTTGTCCTCGACGCTGGGCAGGCACACCAACGACAAGATGGTGTCCTTCTACGTGCGCGCACCCGGGGACTGGGACATCGAGTTCGGCACCGACGGCATGCGCGTCGACGAAACGTACTACACCGCAGAGGAGATCACCGCCGACAGCTACTGGGGCCACGAATGGGTCAGTGACCTGCCCGCATCGATGCGACCGTGACGCCAGACGCCGACGTCACCCCGGTTGCGGCCGCGTCGATCACCACCTGGGACCACGAGGCCGACGTCGTCATCGCCGGATACGGGGTGGCAGGCGCCGCCGCAGCGGTCGAGGCCTGCCGGGCGGGCGCGGACGTGCTGGTGCTCGAACGCACCGGCTCGTGGGGCGGCGCGGCGTCGATGGCCGGCGGGTTCATCTACCTCGGCGGCGGCACCGCGATCCAAAAAGCCTGCGGGTTCACCGATTCCGTCGAGAACATGGCGGCGTTCCTCAACGTCGCCATGGGCCCTGGCGCCGACGAGAACCGCATCGCCGACTACTGCGCGGGCAGTGTCGGCCATTTCGACTGGCTCGTCGACTGCGGGGTGGTGTTCAAGCCGGAGTTCTTCGCCGAACCGGGCTGGGAGCCGATGGGCGACCAGGGCCTGATGTACAGCGGCGGGGAGAACTCCTACCCGTTCAACACGATCGCCGACCCCGCGCCGCGCGGCCACGTACCGCAGATGTCGAACAAGAAGCAGGGCGAGGCCAGCGCCGGCTACATGCTGATGAAGCCGCTCGTGGAGACCGCCACCGCGGCAGGTGCGCGGGCGATCTATGACGTGCGGGTCCAGCGCCTCGTCGTCGAATCCGACGGCCGGGTGGCCGGAGTCTGTGCGCGCCAGTACGGCACCGACGTCACGATCCGCGCGCGCCGCGGCGTCGTGCTCGCGACCGGTAGCTTCGCCTACAACGAGTCCATGGTGGCGCGGCACGCACCGCGCATCGCGGGCCGTCCCGCCGCGTCCATCGAACAGCACGACGGGCAGGCCATCCGCATGGCGCAGGCGCTCGGCGCGGACCTGGCGCACATGGACGCCACCGAGGTGGCGATCTTCATCGACCCGCAGCAGTTGGTACGCGGCATCCTCGTCAACGCCCGCGGGCAGCGCTACGTCGCCGAGGACACCTACCCGGGCCGGGTGGGCCAACTCACGCTTTACCACCAGGACAACACCGCCTACCTCATCATCGACGGCGACTCCCAAGAGGAGGCGATGGCCTCACTGTCACCGCAGTTGATGTTGCGTCCACCGACCTGGGTGGCCGACACCGTCGCCGACTTGGAGCACCAGATGGGGCTTGCGAGCGGCGCGCTGCAGGCGACCGTGACCGCTTACAACGACGGCGCCGTTCGCGGTGAGGATCCGCTGCTGCACAAAAAGCCGCAGTGGATCCGGCCGATCGGCTCCCCCGTCGGCGCGATCGACCTGCGCGACAGCACCGGCGGGTTCACCCTCGGTGGTCTGCACACCACGCTGGACGCCGAGGTGCTGCACGTCAGCGGTCAGCCCATTCCGGGTCTTTTCGCGGCGGGCCGCTCCACGGCCGGCCTGGCGGCCTGGGGGTATGCCAGCGGTGTTTCGCTGGGCGACGGCAGCTTCTACGGCCGGCGCGCCGGTCGCGCCGCCGCCAACGGGTAACCGAACCACCGCGCCGGCGCCCACGGCGCCGGATCGTTCACCGCGTCTCGAGTGGCGCGGATCTTGACCGTGCCAAATGTGTGACAGCGACCACAGACTATGGTACAAACTGCCATATGACTATTAGTCATATGGCAGTCCGGAAAACGTGCCTGAGGAGGCGTCATGACGGTGAGCGTCGAATCCACCACCCCTAGTGCGGTTATCGACCGCGTGTCGCTGGTGCTGGATGCGTTCGACGGTCCCGGCCGGTTGACGCTGGCCCAGATCGTGCGCCGCACGGGTCTGCCGCGCTCCTCGGCGCACCGCATGCTCGAGCGGTTGGTCCAGTTGCGGTGGCTGCGCCGCAGCGGGCGCGACTATGAACTGGGCATGCGGCTCGTCGAACTCGGCTCGTTGGCTGTACATCAGGACCGGGTGCACCGGGCCGCGATCCCGCTGCTGCACGATCTGCACCGTGCCACCGGGCTGGTGGTGCACCTCGCCGTGCTGGACGGCGCCGACGTCGTGTACCTCGAGAAGATCGGTGACCGGATGACCGCCGCCATCCCCACCCGGGTCGGCGGCCGTCAACCCGCGCACTGCACCGCGGTGGGCAAGGTGATGCTGGCCTACGCCGAGGAACTGGCCGAGGTCGATCTCACCAAGCGGAAGACCAAGTACTCCATCGGTTCTCACGCCCAGCTTGCCGCGGACCTGGCGAAGATCCGCGCCCGCGGCGTGGCGTTCGACCGGGAGGAGTCGTTGCCGGGATTCGGTTGCGTCGCGGCGCCGATCGGCGGCCCCGGCGAGGCCGTCGCCGCGGTGTCGGTATGCGGACCGATGAGCCGGATGTCGTTCGACCAGCGGCTGGCCGCCCCGGTACGCATGACGACGATGGGGGTCTGGCGCAACGTCGAGGACGGACCACAGCGTGTGGCGCCGACGTTGCAGCAGGCGCGTCCGTTGCGCGGCGGCCCGATGCCGCGACCCACCGCTGATCCGGCCGCGCTGAAGTACGCATGAACCTGGACCCGCAGATCGCCGGCTACCTCGAGGCGCTCGATTCCGGCTTTCCCGCCGTGCACACCATGACCGGTGCGCAGGCCCGCGCGGTCATCAAGTCGCGGTTCGTCCCGTCGCGCCAACCCGAAGAGGTGGATGCGGTGACCGACGAGACGGTGCCCGTGGCCGACGGTTCGGTGCCGGTGCGCATCTACCGGCCGGCGTCGTCGACCGGTGCCGTACCGGTTCTCGTGTACGCCCACGGCGGCGGGTTCGTGTTCTGCGACCTGGACACCCATGACGGGTTGTGCCGCGCATTCGCCAACCTGCTTGGCGCCGTGGTGATCTCCGTCGACTATCGGTTGGCGCCAGAGCATCGCTGGCCGTCGGCCGCCGAGGACGTCTACGCGGTGACGCAGTGGACGGCACGCAACGCCGACAGGTTCGGCGGTGACGTTGAGCGCATCGTCGTCGGTGGTGACAGCGCCGGGGGCAACCTCGCGGCGGTGACAGCGCTCATGGCGCGCGATCGTGGCGGGCCGAGCCTGGCCGCCCAGCTGCTGGTGTACCCGATGATCGCGGCACACTTCGACACCGGCTCGTATCAGCTGTTCGGGCAGGGTTTCTACAATCCCCGTCCGGCGTTGCAGTGGTACTGGGACCAGTACGTGCCCTCCCCCGCCGACCGCGATCACCCCTACGCCTCACCACTGGCCGCCGACTTGCACGGGATGCCGCCGGCGATCGTCGTCATCGCCGGCCACGACCCGTTACGCGACGAAGGGGTCGCGTACGCCGACGCCTTGACCGCCGCAGGTGTGCACACCGTGCAGTGCCGCTACGAGGGCGGCATTCACGGGTTCATCACGATGCCGACGCTCGACCTTGCTCAGCGCGCGCGCACCGAGGCCTGCGGCGAACTCTCGGCGCTGCTGGCCGCGCCGTAGCGCTGCACCGGATCCAGCACGCAGTGCGTGCGCCCGAACACGGTGACCATGCATTTGTTGTTGTGCGTGCAACGGCTTTTCGTATCCGGGTCGTCGATCATCCTGTTGACGAGATCGGGCTCGCGCAGCAGCGCACGCCCCATCGCCATCAGGTGGAAGCCCTCCCGAATGCCCGTTTCCAGATGGGCGCGGTTGGTGATTCCGCCGAGCAGGATCAGCTTGGTGTTTCGCATGACCGGCACGAACTGCCGGGCGGCCTCGAGCATGTACAGATCCTCGTAGGGATAGGCGCCCATGGTCCACTTCGCGGTGAGGCGGACGCCGGCGCGCATCGGCCGCGGCACCACTTGGGTGAACTCCCTGACCGGGATGTCGCCGCGGAACAGATACATCGGTTTGAACACCGATGAGCCCTGGGTCAATTCGATAGCGTCGAGGCTCTGGTCAGCATCGAGCAGTTGTGCAGTGCGCAACGCCTCGTCCACCCAGATACCGCCGGGCAAGCCGTCGTCCATGTTGAGTTTCGCGATGACCGCGATCTGAGTGCCGACGACGTTGCGGACGTGTCTGGCGATCTCACGCACCAACCGCGAGCGGTTGTCGATACTGCCGCCGTAGTCGTCCTTGCGCCGGTTGATCAGCGGGCTCAGGAATGAACTCGGCAGGTACAGATGGCCGAAATGCAGTTCGACGGCGTCGAATCCGGCGTCGACGGCGACCTGCGCGGCGCGCCCGAACTGGTCGATGACCTCGACGATCTCGGCGCGGGTGATCTCCCGGCAGTACGCCATGGACGCCGGGTTGACGAACCGGCTCGGCGAAACCGGGGTCACACCCGTGAGCTTTTTGGATGCGACCACACCGGCATGGCCCAACTGCGCGGCGATGGCCGCACCTTCCTCATGCACCGCCTCGGTCAACCGGCGCAATCCCGGCAGCGCGGCCTCGCTCATCACGATCTGGCCGGGGGCGCTGGCGCCTTGCGGTGACACGCAGCAGTAGGCGACGGTGGTCATCCCGACACCGCCGGCGGCATACGCCCGGTGGAACTCGACCAGATCATCGGTGACCAAACCGTCCGGGGACCGGCCCTCGGAGGTGGCGGCCTTGACCACGCGGTTGCGTAACCGCGCCGGACCCAGGTCGACGGGCGCGAACGGGTCCGGCGTCTCAGCGGGGTTCATCGTTTCACGTTCCCGGCCAGCGGCTTCGGGGTCAACCGTGCTGTCCCGATGGGCGGGAACACGACCGCCGACCGGCCCCGGTGACCCTAGCCTGAGGAGGTGGCTGAAGGCGCGGTTTACGTCATCGACCGCGTGGTCACCCGGCCCGGGTGTGCCCGCGCGTTCGTGGACCGCTACCTCGACGAGTACGCCCCCGGCGCCCGCGGTCGCGGCATGACGCTGCGCGATGTGCTTGTCAGCCCGCCGATCTGGTTCGATGACCAACCCAACACGGTCACGATCACCTGGACGTTGCCCAACCCGGGGGCCTGGTGGGAGATGACGTGGCAGGGCCGGCCGGACCCGTCGCTCGGGCAGTGGTGGGACGACATCGCCGAGCTGATCGTGGAGCGGACCCGCAACGTCGCGGCCGCAGCCGACGACGTCGACGGGCTGGGCGATGTTTAACGTCACGAGGCTGATCACCACCGCCGAGGGCGACCGGGAGCGGCTGGTGAGCATGCTTCGCACGGCGGCGTCGCAAACCCGCGCCGCACACGCCGTCGTCGCACCGACGTTGCCCGGCTCCCGCAACGGCGGCGACATCCTCGTGCATCTGCGTTACACCGAGCGCAGCCAATGGGACACTGCCGCAGCGCGATTCACCGATATTCTCGAAAACCACGCGGTCGGCCACGTCGACGGCGCGACGTATTCGGGCAGTCCAGCCAGCACCGGCCGTGCCGCACCGGCGACGGTGTATCGCACGCTTTTGCTGCGGGTGGCGCCCGGCACCGACGCTGCCGTCGTCGCGCGTTTCGAGGCCGATCTCGCCCTGATGCCGCGCTACGTGCGCTCGATCGTCGACTGGCAGCTGAGCCCCGTCGAGTCGGCGGTCGGTGCCTCGCCGTGGACCCATGTGTTCGAGCAGCACTTCACCGACGTCGACGGCCTGATGGGCCCGTACCTCATGCACCCGATTCACTGGGCCTACGTGGACCGCTGGTTCGATCCGGAGTGCCCCGAGGCCATCGTGCGCGACCGCATCTGCCACAGCTTCTGCCCCTCCGAGTGATTTCGGCGCGCTGACGCCCCCTCACGGGGCGTGCGCGCGCCGAAATCGCCAATTACATGCCCGCGGGCAGGATGTTGGGGTTCGCGGCGGCCGGCGGTTCCCGGGGCGGCAGCACCGTTGCCCCGTCGAGGCTGCGCACCGCCAAGCCCTGCGACCACGGGTAGTGCAGGCTGAACGCCACCAACCCGGTGCGCTCGGCGGCGGGCAGGTGGCACATCGCGAGCACGGTCTCGGCCAGGTACTCCACCGGTTCGGTCGGAAATGTCTCGGGGATCAGCGATGCGGCGCCGGGTGTGCGGATCGCCGTCGAGGGTCCGACGCAGTTGACCGCGATGTTGGCGTCGAGCAGTTCGGCCGCCACCCCCTGGGTGAACCGGTGCAGCGCAGCCTTCATCGACGCGTACACGACGTCCCCGGAGGTCTTGTTGTACTCGCGGTAGGGCCGCACGGGCGCGACGCCGGTGACCGAGCCGATGTTGACGATCCAGCCCGCACCCTGCTGTCGCATGTGCGGGATCGCCGCTCGGGTCAGCACGAACGGCGCCCGCAGGTAGTGCTCGACCGTCCGGTCGAACGTCTCCATGTCCATGTCTTCGACCAGCGCGTAATCGGCGAAACCCGCGTTGTTGACCAGGATGTCGATGCGTCCGGTCCGCTCGAGCACCTGGTCCACCAGGCCGGCGCGCTGCTGTGGATCTTCTAGGTCGGCGGCGATGCCGATCGCCGTACCGCCGGCCGACTCGATCAGCTCGACGGTCTCACCGATGGTGCCCGGCAGTTCCGCAGCCCTCGCGCCCCGTACCGACGCCGACGGCCGATACGAGCGCGCGGTCACCACAACCGTCGCACCTTCAGCCGAAAGGCGTTGCGCCACAGCGCGCCCGATCCCCCGGCTACTGCCTGTGACCAGCGCCGTTCGACCGGCAAGCAGTCCGCTCATCGCAGCGTGAAGTGGTCTTCGACCGGCGCGCGGTGCTGCTGCCACACGTCGACCAACCGGTACGGTGTCGACACCACCACACGGCCAGAACCCGATCGGTAGTAGGTGTGCGCGTTAGGGGTATGACACCACACCGTCTGCGACATCGCCTCGTCGATCGCGGCCACGTACTCCTCGTAGGCCTGTCGGGTCACCTCCATGGTGGTGGCGCCGCGCAACGCCATCAGCTGCAGGCACTCGACGATGAAGTGCGCCATCACCTCCATCGAGAAGTTCGCGCCCGCCCCGTGCCCGGGACTGTAGTTCGGCGCGGAGTTGATGAACAGGTTCGGGAACCCGGGCACGGTGCCACCGCGGTACGCCCGCGGGCTGTCGCCCCACTCCTGTTGCAGCGTGCGTCCATCGCGGCCACGGATGTCGAGGGTCGACAGGAAGTCGAGGTGATAGCCGGTGGCGTAGATGATCACGTCCAGGTCGATCTGCCGACCATCCTGGGTGACAATGCCTTTCGGGTTCACCTCGGCCGGTTCGGCGGCCTCCACGTCGACGTGTTCGCGGGTCAACGCCGCGTAGTAGCCACCGGGATCGCGCACGATCCGCTTACCGTACGGCGCGAAGTCCGGTGTGACCTTCTTCGCCAGTTCCGTTCCCTCGCCGAAGGTCCGGTTGATGTAGTCGCGGCACATCTGCAGCAGCACGTCGTTGGCCGGGGAGATGGACAGGTTCTTCTCGGCCCATTCCGGGTCGCGCAGGATGACCGGGTAGTTGTTGTCCGCGGTACCCCAATAGGACTTCAGCCGGTGCCAGTTGGCGTAGTACGGCAGGTGCCGGCCCAGGAAGCGCCGGTGCTCGGGCACATCATCGGACAGGCGCTTGCGCGGTGCCACCCAGTGCGGTTGCCGTTGGAACACGGTCAGGTGCTCGACGTCCTCGACGCAGGCGTCGACGATCTGCACGGCCGTGCACCCCGCCCCGATCACCGCTACCCGCTTACCGGCCAGATCCACCGACGGATCCCACAGCGCCGAGTGGATGCTGGTGCCCGCGAAGGAGTCTCGACCGGGCACGTCCGGCCAGCGCGGACGGTTCAGATAGCCGGCCGCGGTGACCACCACCCGCGCGAAACTCACCTCACGTTTGCCGTCACGGTCCACCGAATGGATCTGCCACTGGTGGCGGTCCTCGTCCCACCACAACGCCTGCACCTCGGTGCCGAACCGGGTGTGCTCGCGAAGCCCGTACTTGTCGGCCAGCGACACCAGATACGCCTGGTATTCCCCGCCCTGCGGGTAGTAGCTCGTCCAGTCGGGGTTCACGTCCCGCGACAACGAGTAGTACGCGGAGGGGGTGTCGACCCCGATGCCCGGGTAGGTCGTGGTCAGCCACGTCCCGCCGACTTCGTCGTTGCGATCGAAGATCTGGTAGTTCACCCCGGCGTCGGCGGCAGACAACGCGGTGATGATGCCGGCCAGACCCGCGCCGACGATGGCGACCGTCGTCGATTCCGGAATCGGCACCGTGCGCGGCAACGTCGGCTGGGAAAGCTGAAAGCCGCCCTGTTCGAGCAGCAGCGCTACGAACTCGTCGTCGACGTCGGAGCCGAGCGCCACGGGCAGCACCCGGGTGAACAACGCCGGGTCGTCGGCCGCCAGTGCATCCGGGGCCCGCGGAGCGTCCAGACCGTCGACGATCGCGGCTACCAGTTCCTCCATCGTGTCGGGGTCGGTGACGCCGGCCCGCTCGGGCGGATCGGGAACGTGGCTGATCTTGGGCCCGAACCGGTCGGCGACCGCTGGGTCACCCGTCAACTGCGCCAGCACTGCCACCAGGACGCCGGGGTCGGCCTGGCGCAGGTGTGCCCGCAGTTCGGCAGCGTCGACCGGCACCCGGGGCGTCGTGGCTTGCGCATCAGTGGTCACAACGACGAAGTATCGGCGCGAACGCGGCGACCGGCCATGGTGTTGCCTACTGAGCGGGACACCAACCGCCCTGTTCGGCCCGCCGGGCCCTACGCTGCCGGTCATGCAAGGGTTGCAGGATCTCGACGCCGTGATCGCACGGGCGCGCAGCCATAGCGTCGGCGACATTCCGCGGCGCTCGGCCCGTAGACAGCCCGACAAGATCGCGATCATCGACGGTGACCTGCAGCTGACGTACGCCGAGTTCGACAGCGTCGTCGACAGGGCGGCCGCCGCGTTGCACGACAATGGATTTCGGCCCGGCGACCGGGTGGCTCTGTTGTCGCACAACTGCTGGCAGTACGCGGTGCTGGCGTTCGCGACGGCCCGCGCCGGGGTGGTACTGGTCCCGATCAACTTCATGCTCACCGCCGAGGAGATCGCCTACATCCTCGGCCACTGCAACGCCACCGGGTTCATCGTCGAGGACCAACTGACATCGACCGCCGAGCAGGCCATGCGGTCAGGGGGTGCCGTGAGGACCAGGGCGGCGCTGACCCGGCCAGGCCAGCCGGCACCGCCGGGCTGGGACGACTTCGCGCAGTGGCTGACCACCAGCTCGCCGGCACCGACACCGCACATCGACGACGACCAACTGCTGCGGCTGATGTACACCAGCGGCACCGAGTCGCGTCCCAAAGGGGTGATGCACTCCAGCCGCAGCCTGATCTGGCAGTACGTCAGCACGATCATCGCGGGCTCGATGACCGGCGACGACGTCGAGATCCATTCGCTGCCGCTGTACCACTGCGCGCAGCTGGACAATTTTCTGGCCACCGACATCTATCTGGGTGCCACCAGCATCATCCTGCCCGGCCCCGACCCGGACCTGGTGCTGCGGGCCATCGAGCGCCACCGGGTCACCAACTACTTCGCCCCGCCGACGGTGTGGATCTCGCTGCTGCGCTCGCCGATCTTCGACGAGGTGGACCTGTCCAGCCTGGGCAAGGGTTATTACGGCGCCTCTGCCATGCCGACGGAGATCCTCGCCGAGATCCGCGAGCGGCTGCCGGGGCTGCGGCTGTGGAACTTCTACGGCCAGACCGAGTTGGCGCCGTTGGCCTCCGCGCTGGGACCCGACGAACAGGACACCCACGCCGGCGCGGCGGGACGGCCGGTGGTCAACGTGGAGACCACGATCCTCGACGAAGCCGAAAACCCGGTTCCCGCCGGCGTACTGGGTGAGATCGCCCATCGCAGCCCGCATCTGATGCTCGGCTACCTCGACGACCCGCAGAAGACCGCAGAAGCGTTCCGCGGCGGCTGGTTTCATTCCGGCGATCTGGGCTACTACGACGAGCACGGGCTGCTGCACGTGGTCGACCGCAAGAAGGACATGATCAAAACCGGCGGGGAGAACGTCGCCAGCCGCGAGGTCGAGGAGGTCATGTACCGGCACAGCGGAATCGAGGAAGTCGCCGTGTTCGGGCTGCCGCACCCGACCTGGGTCGAGGCCGTGGTCGCGGCGGTCGTCCCCCGCGCCGGCTGTGCCCTGACCGAGGACGACGTGATCGCGCACTGCCGCGAGCACCTCGCCGGGTTCAAGACCCCCAAGCATGTCTTCTTTGTCGACGCGCTGCCGAAGAATCCGAGCGGCAAACTGCTCAAACGTCAACTGCGCGAACGCTTCGCCAACGAAGCGCCCAGCCGCTGAAAGGAAGTGCCCCGGTGTTCACAGGACGGATCGCACGATTCGATGGCCCAGGAAAGCCGTTCGAGATCGACACGGTGAGCCTGCCCGAGGTGAAACCCGGCGAGATCCTGATCAAGGTGAGCCGCACGAACATCTGCGGCTCGGACGTGCACGCCTGGCACGGCACCTTCGCCACCGGTGGGCTGGGCGGACAACTCCCCACCGTGCTCGGCCACGAGATGGTCGGCGCGGTCGAGGCACTCGGGGACGGCGTCAGCGCGGACTCCAACGGTGTGCGCCTCGAGAAGGGCAGCCGGGTGGTGTTCCCGTACTTCTTCAGCTGCCACCGGTGCCGTCACTGCCTGGCCGGTCGGCGCAACGCATGCCTGAACCTGAAGATGGCGATGCTCGGCCGCGCCGACGAACCGCCCTACTTCGTCGGAGGCTACGGCGATTACTTCCTGCTGCCCGCGGGCGCGGTCGTCTACCAAGTGCCCGACAACGTGACCGACGACATCGCTTCGGGCGCCAACTGTGCACTGTCCCAGGTGATCTACGGCCTCGAACGCGTCGATCAGCAACTCGGCGAGATCGTCGTGGTGCAGGGCGCTGGCGCGCTGGGGCTGTACGCCGTCGCGGTGGCCAAGGCGCGCGGTGCGGCTCGCGTCATCGCCATCGACGGTGTACCCGAGCGGCTGGAGTTGGCAACGGCTTTCGGCGCCGACGCGGTGATCGACATCAACGAGGCCGCCACGGTGAAGGACCGGACGAAAATCGTCAAGACCCTGACCGGCGGGCATGGCGCCGACGTGGTGGTCGAGGTGGTCGGTCACCCCGCCGCGATCGACGAAGGCCTCAAGATGCTGGGCCAGTTCGGTCGTTACGTCGAAATCGGCAACATCAACATCGGCAAGACGTTCGAGTTCGACCCGTCGCGGTTCGTCTTCGCCAACAAGACGATGGTCGGGGTGTCGCTGTATGACCCCGCCGTGCTGTCCCGGGCGCTGACGTTCCTCGAACAGCACCGCGACAGTCTGCCGCTGCACCGCCTCGCCGCCGCGCAGTACCCGCTCGACGACATCAACGAAGCCTTCGCCGCTGCCGAGCGCAGAAGCGACGTGCGCGCCAGCATCGTCTTGTGACACGGTCCGAAGAGTTCCTGCAGACCAAATCTCTAGAGTTGTCGTCATGAGCACGCAGACGGTGCCCCGGCTGGTCCCACCCGCGGCTGTCGACGCCGCCTCGACAGCGGCGCTGCGCGCCGAGGTCCGCGAGTTCCTCGCCGAGCAGCTCGCCGCGGGCGCCTACACCCCTGCGGTCGACGCCTGGCTGACGGGATGGGACGAGGATTTCACGAGAGCACTTGCCGCACAGGGCTATCTAGGGATGACGGTGCCCGTCGAGTACGGCGGGCACGGCCGCTCGTTCATCGAACGGTTCGCCGTGACCGAGGAACTCCTCGCCGCGGGCGCACCGGTCGCGGCCCATTGGATCGCCGACCGCCAGATCGTGCCGTCGCTGCTCAAGTACGGCACGGAAGCGCAGAAAAAGAAGTTCCTCGCGCGGATCACCCGGGGCGAGTGCTACTTCGGCATCGGTATGAGCGAACCGGATTCGGGCTCGGATCTGGCCAGCGTGCGCACCAAGGCGGTGCAGGTCGACGGCGGTTGGGCGCTGTCGGGCACCAAGGTGTGGACCTCGGGTGCGCACCGTGCGCATGCGTTCATCGCGCTGGCCCGCACCGCACCCGTCGACCCGCAGAACCGGCACGCCGGGCTCAGCCAGTTCATCGTCGATCTGCGCGGACCGGGAGTGGACATCCGTCCCGTCGTCTCGATGAACGGCGCGCACCACTTCAACGAGGTGATCCTCGACGGGGCGTTCGTGCCGGACGACATGGTGTTCGGCGAGATCGGCCAGGGCTGGCGACAGGTGACGTCCGAACTGGCCTTCGAGCGCAGCGGGCCCGAGCGGTTTCTGTCGACGTTCGTCCTGTTGACCGCATGCAGCGAGCGGATGGCCGCGCGGCAGGTTTCCCGCGATGCCGATGTGGGCCGGCTGACGGCCCGCATCGCCGCCCTGCACCAGATGTCCACCGCCGTCGCCGGTGCGCTGGAGCGACGTGAACCGGCCGACGTCCCCGCGGCGGTCGTCAAGGTCCTGGGCACCACCACCGAGGGCGACATCGCCGATTTCGCCGACACCATCACCGACGGCACAACCGATCCCGCGTTCGCCCAACTGGTTTCGAACGCGGTCGACCAGCGGCCCGGCTTCACGCTGCGCGGCGGGACCAACGAGGTGCTGCGCGGTGTGATCGCCCGCGGATTGGGGCTGCGGTGACCGTCGACCCCGCACTGACCGAGATGATGGGCGCCGTCTTCGCCGAGTACCGCGAAGCCCGCCCGCCGGCGGCGGCGATCGCTCGCGACCCGGCGTTGTGGCGCCGTCTCGACGAACTCGGGCTGGTCCGGTTGACCGGCGCCGAGGAGTCCGGCGGCAGCGGGGCCGGCTGGTTCGAGGCGGCCGAGCTGCTCACCGCGGCCGCCCGCAATGCGGTGCGAATCCCGTTGGCCGAGCATGATCTGCTGGCCTGTTGGCTGCTGGACGCGAACGGGATGCCCGGTGATGCCGCGGTGCGGACGGTGTGCCTGCTCGACGACGACGCGACGGCGCGGGGGGTCCCCTGGGCCGCTGGCAGCGACCGGGTGGTGGTGGTGTGGCACGACGGTGACGAACACCGTGTCGCGGACGTCGAGCGCGCAGCGCTGGACATCGCGGCGGGCGTCAACCTGATCGGCGAACCGCGCGACACGGTCACCGCCGATGTCACCGCGCTCGACGGAGTACCCATCGGGGCCGACCTCGTCGCGCAGTTGCAGATGAAGGCCGCTGTGGTGCGGGCGATTCAGGTGTGCGCGGTACTCGACGAGACCGCGCTGCGCTCGATCGAGCACGCTGGCTCGCGCGTCCAGTTCGGCCGGACGTTGTCGCGCTTCCAGGCGGTGCAGCACGCGATCGCCGACCTGACCGCAGAAGCGGCACTGGCCCGTGCGGCGACCGAATCCGCACTGACCGCGGCGGTCGGCAGCGACTGGACGGCGCCGAACCTGCCCTTCCGCATCGCGGTCGCCCGCTCCTGCGTCGGCCACGCCGCGTCGGTGGTGGTGCGAAACGCGCACCAGGTGCACGGCGCCATCGGCACCACCATCGAACACCGGTTACATGAGTTCACCCGCGCCGCACTGGCATGGCGGTCTGAGTTCGGGTCGGTGCGGCACTGGGACGAGCAGGTCACCGACGCGACGCTGGCCGCGGGCGCCGACGTGTGGCGCCTGATCACGGATTGAGCCGCCGCGACGCGTGGTGTTCCACTCAACGGGCATCGTGGTGCCACATCGTGGTCGGCGGAGGTTGACTGCTGCCATGAGTAACGACATCACGCTGTCCGAGGTCCAGGAGTTCATCGCTGCCTTCTGGTACCACTACGACCAGGGCCATTTCGCCGAACTCGGCGCCCGGCTCGGCGACGAGATGGAGTACCTGAGCCGATCCGACTCGGGCAACTGCCCGTTCGAGGACCTGCTGGCCGCCGAACTGCACGGTAAAGACGACACATTGGCGTGGCTGACCCAGCACCGCAACGAGAACCCCTACCCGCTGCGTCACCATGCGACCAACATCTTCCGCACCGGCGTGGACGGCGCGGTGACCACCGCCCGCTTCTACCTGTATGTCAACCAGGTGACCAACAACGTCCCGTTCGACGTGTCCAGCGGGGTCGTCGACGTGGGCATCCGACGCGCCGACGGCGGTCTGGTCTTCACGTCGATGACGGTGATCCTCGACGCCGAGGACTCGATCCCGTTCGCCGAGCACGCCGCCAAGACCGCCGCGACGGCTTCGGCCGGTTCGTAACGGCGTGGACGCACGGGCAACATTCGGCGGCGGTGTCGCGGTCATCACCGGCGCCGGCAACGGAATCGGTGCCGGGCTGGCCCGGCACGCCGCCGGGCTGGGCATGACCGTGGTGTTGGTCGACGTCGACGCCGACGCCATCGCCGCGCTGCGCGAGGAACTGCCCGGCTCGACGGACGTGGTGTGCGACGTGCGCGACCCGGAAGCGCTCGAAGCTGTTGCCGCGCAGGTCTACTCCGATATCGGCCCGGTACGGCTGCTGGTCAACAACGCGGGCGTCGAACAGTTCGGGTATCTGTGGGACATCCCCGTGGCCAACTGGGACCGGCTGGTCGACATCAACGTCAGCGGGGTGTTCTACGGGATCCGCGCATTTTTGCCCCGCATGGTGGCCGCCGACACCCCGGCGTGGGTGTGGAACCTGTCGTCGATCGGCGGGGTCGTCGCGATGCCGTTGCAGACGCCCTACATCATGAGCAAGCACGCGGTGCTGGCGCTGACAGAGTGCCTTCGCCTCGAAGTGGAACTGGCCGGACACGCCGACCGGATCCACGTGCAGGCGGTGCTCCCCGGCGCGGTCAGGTCGAACATCTTCGAGGCGGCCGGCGGGGTCGACGACGGCGACGTAGCGGCCGCCGAATCACACCGGGCAGCGATGTTGGACATCAGGAACTCGGCGATGGATCCGCTGCAGGCCGCACGCGTGATGTTCGATCAGTCGGCGGCCGGCGAGTTCTACCTGCTGACCCAGCCCGAGTACGTCGGCAACGCGATGGCCGAACGGGCCGCGGTCCTGGCTGAGCGCCGCGCACCGGCCCTGCGCACCAAGCAGCGATTCGACCCCGCTCGGCAGTGAGCGGACGACGCGCGGGCGCGCATGCGGCCGCCACGCTGCGGTCGGCATCAGGCGACCGGGATCCACTGTGATGCAGTACCGACTGGACCCGGATGCCGCCGCGCGCGTCGCGGCGTTCGGGACCGTCGCACCGATGCGTGAGCGGGGTCTGGCCGAAGTCCGCCGGACGCTCGAATCGGCGCCGCACCCCGACGACATGCCGCACATGGCCGACATCGAGGACCGCGTCATCTCCGGCCCTGGCGGATCGGTCCCGATCCGGATCTATCGGCCGACGCGCGTCAACCCCTGCCCCGTTCTGGTCTACTTCCACGGCGGCGGAATGGTATTGGGCTCCAACCACTCGTTCGAACCGCTCGCCCGGACACTGGCCGCGGTGAGCGATGCCACGGTGGTGTCCGTCGAGTACCGGCTGGCGCCCGAGGCGCCCGCGCCGGCGCAGTTCGAGGACGCCTGTGCGGCCACCTCGTACGTCGCCGCCAACGCCGACGCGCTTCGGGTCGACGCCCGCCGCCTGGCCGTCATCGGTGACAGCGCGGGCGGCTCGCTGGCCGCGGCCGTCGCGCTGGCCGCGCGCGATCGCGGCGGCCCGTCGATCTGCTGTCAGGTGCTGCTGTACCCGGGCCTGGACCGCAATATGACGTGTGAGTCGATCCGCAGCATGCCCGACGCGCCGATGCTGCGCCGTGCGGACATCGACTACATGCACGAACTCGCCGACCGGGGGGTTACCACGGCGCCGGACGAATACCGGTTCCCCGCAATGGCAACCGACCTGTCCGGGCTGCCGCCGGCCATCGTCGTCACCGCCGCCTATGACCCGATCCGCGACTGGGGCGAGCGGTACGCGGCGCGGCTGCGTGACGCCGGGGTGCAGACGACCCTGACCCGCTATCCGGGCATTTACCACGGGTTTTTGATGCGTTCGGATGCCACGGCCAGGGGCCGGTTGGCGGTGGCCGAGGTCGGTGCGCTGCTGCGCGCCAAATTCGCCACCCCGCTCCCCTTCTAGCGTCTGCTCGCCGGGGAACGGGTGTCCCGATCACCGGACAGGTGGTGCTCGGAGGGGCTGCGGCGGCACCACAATCAAGCCATGCTTACCGAACAGCAGCGGATCGAGCTTTCCGACGTCCTGCGGCCGGCCTCACCGCCCCGGGAACTCGACAACATCTACACCGACGATCAACGCGAGCGTCTGCTCGACGTGGTCCGCACGCAGGGGCCGTGGCGGCTGATCATCGCCCAGCACTTCGCGTCGGCCGAAGAGCTGATGGCGACCATGAGCGGCATGTTCCCCGAGGGGTTCACCCCGTCGCTGGACCTGTTCTTGACCGCGACGTTCCGCGGCTATCTGGCCAACTACGGCACGGTGCTCTACCCCGAGTTGCACGACTGCTTCTACAACCAGCGCTTCGTCGACTACGCCAAGAGCTACTGGGACGCCGAGTACGCCAAGCCGCAGATGATGCTGTTCAACATCAACGGTCCGTGCGCCAACCGCGATCCCGGCCACCTGGATGCCCCGAGCTTCCGCGGCGTCCGGCACGAGAACGCGCCGACGTGGCTGACCAGCGTGATGGGCAAGTCCGGCTTGTTCCGCGACTACCTGATCAAGATGGCGCAGGTGATCACCTGGTTCTCCCTCGACGAGGGAAGCGGTTTCACCTACTGGCCCGAGGGCCCGCTCAAAGAGCCGCGGCGCATCATGCCGCCGATCTACAACCGCGGTGTGCTGGTGCAGAACGAGATGATGGTGCATCGCGGCGAGGCGAACGGGCCGCTGGAGTTGCAGACCCCGGCGGGCCTGGCCTTCGACACCGTGTTCACCGGTGATCCCGCCGATCGCGACCACTGGCTGCTCAAGAACGGCGACGACGTGATCGCCCGGCATCACACCGACGAGTTGCGGTTCCTGGTGCACTGGTCGGCCGAGGTGTTCTCCGATTTCGACGAGCTGAAGAAGAACATGGACGGCAGCGACGACCTGACCGTCGACAAAGCCATCGACATGCTCGTCGACGACGTGCACAAGAAGGGCATCAAGCTCGACGTGCCAAGCGAGCCGCTGCACGACCCGCAGTTCATCGCCGCGCTCAACGCGGTATACGACCTCGGCGGTCCGACAACCTATCCCGAGGACGCCCCGATCAGCGCGTTCCAGCTGACCTGAGGTTTCAGCGCACGATCACATCGCTGGGCGTGCGCGGCGCGCCAAGCAGGTCCCGGTGCGACGGCGGCTGTCTGCCGCCCTCGTCGGTGATGCCGTAGCGCTGGGCGAGTTCGGCGGCGATCAGGGCGTGCCCGCTGCGCTCGCCCCGCTGCGGGTCGCGGTACAGCGCGTCGATCACGTGCCCGACGAACTCGGGTGTCTCGGCGTGCTGCGTCATCGCCGCCAGACCGTCGGGGTTGCCGTCGAAAGCGCTGCGCAACTTGGCCGTCAGCAGGATCCCCATCCAGATCGACGCGGTGTGCACGGTGGTCCCGCCGAAGTCGACCGCCATGTCGGCGGCCATCTTGTCGACGCCGGCCTTCTGAGCCCCGTAGGCGGGTCCATGCATGTAACACACCGATCCCGGGGAGGACGTGAACGCGATCAGCCCGCGCTCGGCGCGAAGCAGCAGCGGCGCGGCGAAATACGACGCGACGTACGCCGATCGCAGGCCCACGTCGAGGATCTCAGCCAACTCGACGGGCTTGTCCCAGAACGGTTTCGGGCCCGTCAGAGCGTCGTGCACGACGGCGGCGTTGTTCACCAGCAGATCCAGCCGGCCGTTCTCGGAGGCCACCCGGTCAAACAGCGCAGCCACGGCCGCGTCGTCGCGGTGGTCCAGCGGCGCGGCGATGACACCGTCGCCGGTGTCGCTGACGGTGCGGCCCGTCGCGTACACCCGCCAGCCGTGCATCTGCAGCGCCCTGGCGATGCCGTGGCCCGCGCCGCGGCTGGCGCCCGTGACGACGGCGACGGGCGGGTCGAGGATTTCGGTCACGCACGAAAGACTACGGCGCGGGGCGCCCCGCAACACCGTCCGCCAACAACGCGCGTGATTCGGCGCGCCCGTCGAGGGTGCGGGTGGTGCGGTCGACGATCTGCCAGCGCCCCTCGATCCGGTTGAGCCGGAAGTGGTTCGCGGCCGCGCGCCACACCACGTAGCCGTCGCCGCGCCGGGTCACCACCAGCGACTCGCACACCGCGATCGCCTCATCGCCGTGCACGGTGGCGACCGCAGGGCCGAGGAAGTGCGCGCAGCCGCGCCCGATCAGGCCCTGGTGAGCGTCGGAAGCCACCATGGCGGCAACCTCGGCACGGCTGTGCATCGGCCAGCCCTCGACGTCGTAGGCGCCCTCGACCGCCCACAGCGCGGCGGCCGCATCGGCCTCGCCCGCGTCGACCAGCGGGCCGTACGAGGCGATCATCCGCTCGATCGCGCGTTCGTCCTCGACGCGGTGCAGTCGCGCTTCGAGTTCTGCCAGTCGGTCGTCGGTCACGATGGCTCCTCACATGCCGTCGGCCACCGTGCGTAGCGCGGTGAGTTGGTCACAGTATTCGTCGGGTGTTGCGGCGGTCAGCGAGCAGGTGACGGCCGTGGCACCGAGATCGGCCAGCTTGCGCAACCGCTGCGCGGTCGTGTCGCGGTCGCCGCAGGGGTCAAGCGGCCCGACCGGTAACACCACGTCGAACAGCGGTGGACGCTCCACGGCGGCAAGCATTCTGGCCATGTCAGCACCGCGCAGCCCGAACGGCATCCAGCCGTCGGCCAACTCGACCGCGCGGCGCAGCGACCGCATGCTGCGGCCACCCACCCAGATCGGAACGCGCGGTTGCACCGCGCACGGCTCAACCATCATCGACTCGTAGTGGTAGTACTCGCCCGCATAGGCCGGGTTCGGGGTGGACAGCGACGCCCTCAGGGCACGGATCGCGTCGTCGGCGCGGGCGCCGCGGTCCGCCCACGACGCGCCGAGGAGGTCGAACTCGGCGGACAGCGAGCCGACGCCGACGCCGAGCACCAGCCGTCCCCCGCTGACCCGGTCCAGGGTGCCGTACCGCTTCGCGAGCGCCAGTGGGTGGTGATATCCCAGCACCACCACCGAGGTGGCCAGCCGGATGCGGGAGGTGCGTGCCGCCAGAAACGCCAATGTGGCCAGCGGATCCCAGTACACCGAGCCGCGCACCGCGGCGTCGTCGGCGGGTACGGCGACGTGCTCTGAACACGTCAGGTAGTCGAACCCGAGTTCGTCGGCCACCTGCGCGATCCGGGCGATGTCCTCGATACCGGCGTCGCGCTCCCATGCGTTCGCCGCGGCGGGCATCTGAATGACCACCGGTGTCGACAATCCGATTCGCATACCTTCGGTTCTAGTCGATGCCTTCCGCGCCGATGAGCTTTTGTATCGCCCGGTGCGACCCGAGCACCACCTTCGCCCGGTCCGGGTGGTTGCGTTGCTCGACGTCCTGGGCGTTGCCGCCGGCGACGTACACCGGACCGTTGGGCAGGTTCTGCAGCCCCTCACGGGCCACGTCCGCCGGCTCGGCGACGCGCATTCCCGGTACGTCGAAGTTCAGCCCGACGCGGGCCATCGCCGGAGTGCGTGTCACCCCGAGCACCAGTTCCAGCACGTGCACGTCGAAATCCCGAAGTTCCAGCCACAGACTCTCGGCGAAGATCCGCCCGAACGCCTTCACCCCGCCGTAGATGGTGTGGCGCATCGAGCCCAGGTAGCCCACCATCGACCCGACGAGTAGAACCCCGCCGCGGCGACGGTCCCGCATCGGCCGGCCGAAATGCTGGACCAGCGCGAGCATGGTGCCTATGTTCAAGTCGATGACGCGCTGAAAGTCCGCGAGGTCACCGTCGAGGAAGTTCTCGCTGCACGTGTTGGCGCCCGCGTTGTAGATCAGCAGCCCCACCTCGAGGCCATCGGTGGCCTCCACGACACGCCCCACAGCCGTCTCGCTCACCAAATCCACTGACAGGGTTCGGACTTCGACGCCGAGTTCGCGGCACGCCGCGGCGGTGGCCTCGAGCGGGCCGGGTTTTCGCGCCAGCAGGACGAGGTTGATCCCGGCGCGCGCGAGCAGCAGGGCGAACTCCGCTCCCACGCCTTCTGATCCGCCCGCGATAACCGCCCACGGCCCATATCTCGTCAGATCCGTCATAGTCCGATTCTGCGTCACGTCGAGGATGCGTCCACCGTGTCGTCGACGACGTGCAGCGCACCGCTGGCCACCGCCTCGTCGATCGAGTTCCGCAGGTCCGAGCAGCCCAGAAACACTCCGCCGCTGTGCTTGGTCAGATGCTCCGCGTCCTGTCGTTGCGGACACCTGGCGATTGCGTGGGCGTTCCACTGGATGCTGGTCTGCTGCCAACTGCTCTTGCGGACCAGCACTTCGGCCGCGCAGCGCCGGCAACTCACCGGTACCAGCGGCGAGTCCTGCAGGCGGTTGTCGGTCCGGACGGCCATCTAGGCCTGCGCGGCGCGTGCGGCGATGTTGTCCTCGACCTGCTGCTGCCACGCCTCCCGCGGTCGGGTGACGTCGATCTCGTACTCGAACCGGTCCACCATGTCGGGGGCGATGTCGGCGACGTCGACATAGAACTGCTCGTACCACCGTCGCAGCTGATAGACGGGCCCGTCCTCTTCGCACAGCAACGGGTTGTCGATGCGGGCCTTGTTCTTCCAGATCGCCACATCCTGTTCGAAGCCCACCTTGACCCAGTCCCCCAGCGCCACCGCGGTCTGCAACGCGGCGTCCTTCGGCAGGCTCTCGGACTTCTTGACGATGATCCCATACTGCAGCACAAAGGAATTCGCATCGATCGGATAGTGACAGTTGAGCAGTATCGTCTTCTGGTCTTCGTGCTCGAAGTGGTAGGTCAGGTCGTCGATCATGAACGACGGCCCGTAATACGACGCAGCCGATGTGGTGCCGAGCATCTTGGGTTGGCCCTCAGGATGCGGGATGTCCTCACGGGAACCGCTGTTCATGTACTGGGTCGCGACGTGCCCTTCGAAGATGTTCTTGAAGTAGGTCGGCATCGACCCGTGGATGTAGAAGAAGTGCGCCATATCGACGACGTTGTCGATGATCTCGCGGCAGTTGGTGTTGACCACGGTGGTGTACCAGTGCCAGTCGGTCCACTCGTCGCTTCCGGCGCCTTCGATGCGTGGGATCGCCACCTCCTCGGGCGGCGGGTTGCGCTCGGGATCGTTCCACACGAACAGCATCCCGTCCTGCTCGAGCGTTATCCAGGTCGCCGTGCGGGCCAGCCGCGGCACCCGCTTGCTGTAGGGCACCTTCTTGCACCGGCCGTCACCGCCCCAGCGCCAGTCGTGAAACGGGCACGCGATCTCGTTGCCCTTGACTTCGCCTTGGGACAGGTCCCCGCCCATGTGCCGGCAGTAGCCGTCGAGCACGTTGATCCTGCCGTCCGCGCTACGGAACACCACCAGTTTCTGGCCGAAGGCGTGCACCGTGTGCGGTTTACCGTCCCCGAGATCGCGGGCCAGGCCCAGGCAGTGCCAGCCGCGCGCGAACCGGGTGGGCGCGTCGTCGGTTTCGATCTGGCGGACCTCGACATCAGTCTGCAACGTCATGGCTTGGTTGTACCGCGGAAAACCCGCCAGGGCCGAAGATCGTCCCGCTGGTAGGGAGGCTGAATCCGGGGTGCGGTGAGCGCTATCTACTGTCGACAAACGTGACGACTTCCGACGCAAGCACGATCCCTGCCGGACTGGATGTCCAGGACACCGTCGTCGACCTCGTGGTCGTCGGCTCAGGCACCGGAATGGCCGCTGCGCTGGCGGCCAAGGAGCTTGGGATGTCGGTCCTGCTGGTCGAGAAGTCGTCCTCGGTCGGCGGTTCGACCGCCCGCTCCGGCGGTGCGCTGTGGTTTCCCGCGAGCCCGATCCTCGCCGAGAACCGGGCCGGTGACCGGATGGCGGCCGCGCAGGACTACCTGGACTCCGTCGTCGCCGGAACCGCGCCCCGGGAACGCTCCGCGGCGTTTCTCGCCCATGTCGGCGCGACGGTGCACCTGCTGCGCCGGGCCACACCGATGCGGCTGTTCTGGGCCAAGGACTACTCCGACTATCACCCCGAGAGGCCCGGCGGCACCGCGGCCGGCCGCACCTGCGAGTGCCGGCCGCTGAACTCGGCGATCCTCGGCGACCACCGGAGCCGGTTGCGCGGCGGCGTCATGGAAGTCAAGATCCCGATGCCCACCACCGGAGCCGACTACCGGTGGCTGAACCTGATGTCGCGGGTGCCGCGCAAAGGGCTGCCGACGATTGCCAAGCGTCTCGGCCAGGGGGTCGGCGGACTGCTGCTGGGCCGCCGCTATGTCGCGGGCGGACAGGCGCTGGCCGCCGGGTTGTTCGCCGGGGTGCTGCGGGCCAACATCCCGATCTGGACCGACACCGCGCTGCGCGGCCTGAGCACCGAGAACGGCCGGGTCACCGGCGTCGTGGTGGACCACGGCGGACGCGAGGTGAGCGTCACCGCGCGGCGTGGTGTGGTGTTGGCCGCCGGCGGATTCGACCACAGCATGGACATGCGGTGGAAGTTTCAGTCCGAAGCCCTCGGCGAGAACATGAGCCTGGGCGCCGACACCAACACCGGTGATGCGATTCGCTGCGCGCAAGACGTCGGCGCCGCAATCGATCTGATGGATCAGGCGTGGTGGTTCCCGGCGATCGCACCGCTGCCCGGGGCGGCCCCGTTGGTGATGCTGGCCGAACGGTCACTGCCCGGGTCGGTGATCGTCGACCAGAACGGCGCCAGGTTCGTCAACGAGGCGACCGACTACATGTCGTTCGGCCAGCGGATGCTCGAGCGGGAACGCGCCGGCCATCCGGTCGAGCAGATGTGGATCGTTTTCGACCAGAAGTACCGCAACAGCTATGTATTCGGCGCTGAACTGTTTCCGCGGATGGCCATTCCACCCGCCTGGTATGAGGCGGGTATCGCGCACCGATCCGATGACCTCGCCGACCTCGGCGCCAAGATGGGGGTGCCGGTGTCGCAGTTCAGCGCGACGATGACACGGTTCAACGAGGCGTCGCGCACCGGTCACGACGCCGATTTTCACCGCGGCGCCAGCGCGTATGACCGGTACTACGGCGACCCGACCATCAAACCCAACCCGAACCTGCGCGCGCTGGACAAGGCGCCGTTCTATGCGGTCAAAATGGTGCTCAGCGACCTGGGCACCTGCGGCGGACTTCGCGCCGACGACCGTGCCCGGGTACTGCGCGAGGACGGCACCCCGATCGGGGGGCTCTACGCGATCGGCAACACCGCCGCCAACGCGTTCGGTGCCAGCTATCCCGGTGCGGGAGCGACGATCGCGCAGGGTCTGGTGTTCGGCTACATCGCCGCCCAGCACGCGGCAGACCGGTCCTAGTCGGAATCTTCCGCGTCGGCCTTCTTCTCGATCTCATACCAGTATTCCGGTTTGGGCCAAGGGATTCCGGTTTCTGCTCCCCCGGTGGCCTTGGCGAAGACCGCTTGGGCCTCGTCGAGATCCTTGATCATCTGCACGGTCAGTTCGCGCTCTGCGGCGTAATGCCTTTCTGCCCACTGCAATCCGACGCGGGCGAATGCCCACGCCGGTTCGACGTCGGCCCAGCGCGCATCCTTGGCCGCCTCGTTGTGCATCTGCTCCACCCAGGCCAGGTGCTCCTGCAGGATCTCCTTGAGCCGGGCGGGGCTGGTCAGATGGCCCAACGTCACCCGCAGAATCGCGCTGTGTTTGAGCACCGGCGGGTCCAGCGGGGCCTCGTTCGCCCACTGGGTGACGGCCTGCATGCCGGATTCGGTGATCTTGTACAGTCGCCGGTTACGCGTGCCCGCGCTGTTTTCCACCCGCGAGGTGACGAATCCGAGCTCTTCGAGCTTTTTGAGCTCCGAGTAGATCTGGCTGTAGGCCGGGCTGCCGTAGAAGAACCGCATACTCCAGCTGATCCATTTGCGGATGTCGTAACCGGACAGCTCCGTGTCGTACGACAGCATGCCGAGCAGCGCCCATGCGGTCGCTGTCAGGTTCGGCATCGCCGAAGTCGGTTCCACCGAACCAGGCTATCAATGCCGGTGCTGGTGAAATTGTTAGCTGCCGCTCACCGGGACACCGCGTGGCCGGGTAACCGGGCGATGCCAGACTGTGGTCATCACCAGGCGATGGAGGCGGATTTGGCTGCGGACGACTCGACGGCGGGCGCGCGAGCGTCGGCACTATCCACCCGGTCACCACGTCCTTCGCAGGTGACCCCCCCGTGACCGCCTTCGACCAGGTCGTCGATGTCCTGGTGGTCGGCTCGGGCGGCGGTGTCACCGGCGCCTATACCGCGGCGCGCGAAGGTCTTTCGGTGGCGCTGGTCGAGGCGACCGACAAATTCGGTGGAACCACGGCCTATTCGGGTGGCGGTGGGATGTGGTTTCCGTGCAACCCGGTGCTCAACCGCGCGGGCAGCGACGACACCGTCGAAGACGCCCTGGCCTACTTTCACGCCGTCGTCGGCGACCGCACCCCGCGGGCACTGCAGGACGCCTACGTCCGCGGCGGTGCAGCGCTGATCGAATATCTGGAAGCCGACGAACATTTCGAGTTCGCCGTGCTGCCGTGGCCGGACTACTTCGGCGCCGTACCCGGCGCGCGAACCGACGGCTTACGTCACATCGTCGCCAAACCGCTGCCGGCGAGTCGACTCGGGCCGTACAGCGATTCGGTGCGCGGACCGCTCGACAGCGAGCGGCTCGGCACACCCCGACCCGATCTGTTGACCGGTGGCCGCGCCCTGATCGGGCGGTTCATCGCCGCCCTGCACGGCATGCCCAACGCCGCGTTGCACCTGAATTCCCCTTTCGCGGAGCTCATTACGGACAACGGCGCGGTCGTCGGCGCGGTCGTGGACCGCGGGGGCAAGCGGGTGACCCTCGGCGCCCGTCGGGGGGTGCTGCTGGCGGCGGGCGGTTTCGAACAGAACGAGCCGATGCGAAGGCGATACGGTGTGCCGGGCCGCGCCGAGGACACCATGGGCGCCCCCGGCAACACCGGCGCTGCACACCAAGCGGCCGTCGAGGCGGGGGCGTCGGTCGATCTCATGGATCAGGCGTGGTGGTCACCGGGTCTGACTCACCCCGACGGACGTTCGGCGTTCGCGTTGTGGTTCACCGGCGGCATCTTCGTCAACCAAGAGGGCGCCCGCTTCGTCAACGAATCCGCGCCTTACGACCGGCTGGGCCGGGAGATGATCCGCCAGATCGACAGTGGCGCGCTGCGGTTACCGTGCTGGATGGTCTACGACGACCGGGAGGGCGAGGTGCCACCGGTCAAGGCGACCAACGTGTCGATGGTCGAAACCGAGCGTTACCGCGCCGCGGGCCTGTGGCACACCGCTGACACGCTGGAGGCGCTGGCGCAGCTGATCGGCGTGCCCGCCGCCAACCTGATCCGCACCGTGCAGCGCTTCAACGACATGGTCGCCGGCGGCGAAGATCAGGACTTCGGACGCGGCAACGAAGCCTACGACCGGGCGTTTTCGGGCGGAAAGCTGCCGATGGTCCCGATCGACACACCCCCGTTCCACGCCGCGGCGTTCGGGCTGTCCGATCTCGGCACCAAGGGCGGCCTGCGCACCGACACCCGGGCCCGGGTGCTGGACACGTCGGACCGGCCGATCCCCGGCCTGTACGCGGCCGGTAACACCATGGCCGCCGTCAGCGGCACCGCCTATCCGGGAGGCGGCAACCCGATCGGCGCGTCGATGCTGTTCAGCCATCTCGCGGTGCGCGACATGGCGGCGCGGGGGCCGCACGGATGACCGACGACTTCGCATCGCTGACGCAGTCGGTGCGCCGCCTCATCGACGCCACCATCCGCAGCGAAGTGGGCGGCAACGTCGCCGCGGAGGCCAGGGCGCACGTCGACCGGGCCGTCGACCTGTTGTCGGCGGAGTTGATGCCCGGTTCGTACGGGGTGCGCGCCACCGCCGACGGCCGCCCGACGGCGCTGGGCAACGTGTTGATCGGGGCCCGCAACGCCGTCGCTCCCCCGCTGGTGATCCACCACGAAGCCGACGGCAGCGTGCACACGGAGTTCGAACTCGGCGCCGCCTACGAAGGGCCCGCGGGACACGTGCACGGCGGGGTCTGCGCGCTGATCCTCGACCACGTCCTGGCCGCGCCCGCCCACCAACCGGGAAAACCCGCCGTCACCGGGACCATCACCGTGCGCTACGTCCGCCCGACCCGGCTGGGCCGGCTGCGCGCCCAGGCCCGCGTCGACCGCGTCGAGGGCGCCAAAACCTACGTCGTGGGAAACATCGCCGACGCCGAGGGCGCCACCGTGGAAGCGTCCGGCGTTTTCATCCGGCCCAAACGCCGCTGAAATCCCGACGATCGAGACATCTGGCTGACACCGTCTGCCCGACAGTGTTGTATCGGCCCATGGCAACTCTTCAGCGATACACCGACCGTCGCGTTCTGATCACCGGCGGTGGCTCGGGCATCGGGCAGGCGACCGTGCTTCGCATCCTCGACGAGGGCGGGCGCGTGGTCGCCGCCGACATCAGCGAGGCCGGGTTGAAGGACACCGTCGCCAAGGCCGAACCGCACGGTGACCGGCTCACCACCGTGGTCATGGACATCGGCAGCGAACCGTCGGTGCAGGCCGGCGTCGCCGACGCGGTCAGGGCGCTGGGAGCGCTGGACACGCTCGTCAACGCGGCCGGGGTGCTGCGCTCGGCGCATTTCCTGGACACCACGCTCACCGACTTCGAACAGGTGTTGCGGATCAACCTGGTGGGCACCTTCCTGGTGACCCGCGAGGCCATCCCCGCGCTGCGCGAGGGCACCAAACCCGCTGTGGTGAACTTCAGTTCGACGTCGGCGGCGTTCGCCCACCCGTACATGTCGGCCTACGCGGCGTCCAAGGGCGGCATCCAGGCGATGACGCACGCGTTGGCCCTGGAGTTCGCCAAGGAAGGTATCCGGTTCAATTCGGTGCAGCCGGGCTCGATTTCGTCGGGCATGACCGACGGCACGGGCGAGTCCAAGCAGAGCGTCGGGCCAGGACTGCCCGCCGACACCGACTTCACCCTGTTCGGCAAGGTGCAGCCGGTGTTGCCCGTCGACGACGGGGCGATGTTCGCCAAACCTGACGCCGTCGCCGCGGTGGTCGCCATGCTCGGCAGCACCGACGCCTACTTCGTGACCGGCACCGAGGTCCGCGTCGACGGCGGCACCCACATGTAACCTCCTGCAGATGAACACCGCCCGACCTCTTCGCGTCATCCAATGGACCACCGGCAACATCGGCCGGCGGTCACTGCACGCCATCCTCGGCCGCGACGACATGGAGCTCGTCGGGGTCTACGCCCACGGCGCCGACAAGGTCGGCGTCGACGCCGCGGACCTGGCGGGCTGGCCCGAACCCACCGGGGTCACCGCCACCAACGACGTCGACGCGCTGCTGGCTCTGAAACCCGACGCGTGCTGCTACAACCCGCTGTGGCCCGACATCGACGAGCTGGTCCGGCTGCTGGAAACCGGCGTCAACGTCTGTTCCAGCGCGGCATGGATCACCGGCGGCAAGCAGACGCCCGAGGACCTCGATCGCATCCGGAAGGCCTGCGAGACGGGCAATTCCACCATCTTCGGCAGCGGTGCGCATCCGGGCATGTCCAACATGGTGGGCATGGTGCTGTCCGGCGCCTGCGAACGCGTCGACGAGATCCGTATCACCGAATCGGTGGACTGCTCGACCTATGAGTCAGCGGGAACCCAAGTGGCGATGGGCTTTTCGCAGGATCCCGATACCCCGGGCCTGGCCGAAAGCGTGCGGCGCGAAAGCGAGGTCTTCGCCGAATCCGCGGCGATGATGGCCGACGCCATCGGCGCCAAACTCGACAAGATGACGTTCGACGTGACGTTCACCGCCGCGACCGGCGACAGCGACCTGGGCTTCATGCAGATCCCGAAGGGCACGGTCGCCGGGGTCATGGGCTATCACCGCGGCTGGGTGGGCGACAAGAACGTCGTCAGCGTCGGCTTCAACTGGATCATGGGCAACCACGTCACACCGCCGAAGCCGCTGGAACACGGCCACGTCATCCAGGTCTTCGGCCTGCCCAACATGCGCACCGTGCTGCACTGCCTGGCGCCCAGGGACTGGACCGAACCCGGCTTCATGGGCCTGGGCATGATCTACACCGCGCTGCCGGTGACCAACGCGGTGCCGGCCGTCGTCGCCGCCGCGCCGGGCATCGTCACGCTGGCCGACCTGCCGCCGGTCACCGGTCGTGCGGCGGTGTAGCGGGATCGGTGATCTGCACGACGACGCCCACGGCCCCGGCGCCGACGTGCACCGACAACACCGGCCCCATGTCCGACACCGTGAGCGACCCGATCTGCGGCAGCCGCGTGGTCAACTCCGCGCCGATCGCGTCGGCGCCGTCATGGTTGTCGACGTGGTGCACCGCGACCGCGGCTTGATGGTCGCCGACGACGTCCACCACCCGATCCACCATCGCCGCGTGGGCCTTGCCGACCGTGCGGATGCGCTGATCGAGCACCAACCGTCCGTCGACGTCCAGGCACAGCAGCGGCTTGACCGCCAGCGCGGTGCCCAGCCACGACGCCGCGGTCCGGATGCGTCCGCTGCGCCGCAGGTTGTCGAGGCGATGCACGACGACGAACACCCGGCCGCGGTCGACGGCAGACCGGGCGACGCCTTCCACCGTGTCGAGGTCCGCACCTGACGCCGCGGCGCGGGCGGCGCTCAACGCGACGAAGCCCACCCCCATCGCGACCGATCGCGAGTTGACCACCCGTACCGCAGGGCCGAACTCCCGGGCGGCCTGCACCGCCGCGCTGTACGAGCTGGACAGCGCGGCCGAAAGATGCACGGCCACAACGCCGTCGCCGCCGCTGTCGTGCAGCGCGTGCCGATAAGCCTCGGCGAGCTCGGCCGGCGTGGCTCCGGCGGTGGTGGCGCGCGGCAGCTCGTGGATGTCGTAGGGCACCTCGTCGACGCCGTCGCGCAGATCGACCTCGTCGACCAGCACGTGCAGCGGCACCTGCCGGATCTGCCACTGTTTGAGCTCATCGGGGTGCAGCCGCGACGACGAGTCCGTGACCACGACTACGGACACGAGACGCCCGCCTCCACCAGTGCCTTGACCATCAGTTCGGCAACGGCCTGATGGCCCTCGAAGTTCCAGTGAATGCCGTCGGGGTTGCCCTGGCCGGCCATCACGTATTCGCCGACAGCCGCCTTGAGGTCGACAAGCGGGACGTCGTGCTGCCCGGCCCATTCGGTGATCGCCCGCACCGTCTGTTCGCGGCCGGAGTGCGCCTTGCCGTAGGTCTCGGCGATGTGCACCGACGGCAGACACGCCACCACGGGAATGCCCGGGCGGTTGAAATCGATGGCGCCGCGGGTCATTTCGAGGTACTCAGCCGAGAGCCGCCCGGGCAGCGCCGGACGCGACACCGGCGAGAGCCGCGGCTGCAGCCACCCGTAGCCGTCGCGCACCCACCGTCGTAGCCACGGCGGACGCACGTAGCGGATCAGCTCGCGCAGCGCGGTCGGCAGCGGAGACGGCAGCGAGTCCATGCCGCCGGTCGCGAAGATCACCGCCCCCGCGCGCGGCAACGCCGCCCACGCCCGCGGATCCTGGGTGGCCGCCCACCACACGTCGCGACAGGTCCAGCCGATCCGCCCGATCAGCTCGACATCCCAATTCAGCTGGCGCGCAACGATGTTAGGCCAGATCCTGGCGTCGTCTGAGGGTAGTCCCCCGGCCGGCCCGTAATACGACAGCGAGTCGCAGAAGACGAGCAGGGTGGGGCGGAGCGGTGTATCACAAGACATCGTTGGCAACCTGTGCCGAGGCGTTCCACACATCGAGGCGCCAGCGGATGTCCTCGGCACGCGCGTCGAGGTCGCTGTGCCCGGACAGCTGCACCCAGCTGGCGTTACCCATCCCGCCCAGGATCGGCCAGTTGTCCACCGGCAGCCCCAGCAGCGCCGCCGTCAGCGCCGCGATCAGCCCGCCGTGGGCCACCAGCACCACCGGCCGCTCGGGTGAATCCAGCCCCCACTCAGCCTGCCCGGCGACCAATTCGGTCACCAACGGCATGGCACGCGCGGCGACGTCGACCCGGCTCTCACCGCCGTGCGGGGCCCAGCGGGCGTCCTCGCGCCAGGCCAGCCGCGCGCCGGGCGCGGCGTCGTCGACCTCGAGGTGCGTCATCCCCTGCCAGTCGCCGAGGTGCGTCTCCCGCAACCGGGCATCGACCAGCACCGGCATTCCGGCACGGTCGCCCAGAGTTACCGCGGTGTCCAGGGCGCGCCGCAGATCGGAGGACACGATGACCAGCGGCTGGCGCTTGGCCAGCACGTCGGCGGCCGCGACGGCTTGTTCGCGGCCCAACTCCGACAGGTCGGTGTCAAGCTGCCCCTGCATCCGGCTGCCCGCGTTGTACTCGGTCTGCCCGTGTCGCAGCATGACCAGGCGGCGGATCCTCATGTCTGGCCGTCCAGATCGACCGGTACTTCCGGGCAGTCCCGCCAAAGCCGGTCCAGGGCATAGAAATTGCGTTCGTCCTGGTGCTGGATGTGCACCACGATGTCGACGTAGTCGAGCAGCGTCCAGCGTCCCTCGCGGGCCCCTTCGCGGCGCGCCGGTTTGTACCCGGCGATGCGCATCTTCTCCTCGACCTCGTCGACGATCGCGTTGACCTGGCGCTCGTTGGACGCCGAGGCGATGACGAAACAGTCGGTGATCACCAGCTGCCCCGACACGTCGATCACCACGACGTCGTCGGCGAGCTTGGCGGCGGCCGCCCGCGCGGCCACCGTGGCCATCTGGATCGCTTCGTCTGAGGCGCTCATCGCTGCTTTCCCTGGGTCGCTAATGATGGGGCGGCGTAGAGCTTTCGCTTCGCCACGTACTGGACCACGCCGTCGGGCACCAGATACCAGATCGGCCGGTTCTCCTCGGCGCGCTGACGGCAGTCGGTCGAGGAGATCGCCAGCGCGGGCACCTCGACGAGGGTCAACGCGTCGTCGGGCAACCGTCGGCCCGCGGCGGCGACGTGCTCACCGTCCAACTCGTAGCCGGGCCTGCTGACGCCGACGAACTTCGCGATGGCGAACATCTCCTCCCAGTTCTGCCACGACAGGATGGAGGCCAGCGCGTCGGCGCCGGTGATGAAGTACAGCTCGGCGTCGGGGTTGAGGGCGTGCAGGTCGTTGAGCGTGTCCTTGGTGTAGGTCGGCCCGCCGCGGTCGATGTCGACGCGGCTGACCGTGAACCGGGGATTGGACGCGGTGGCGATCACGGTCATCAGGTAGCGGTCCTCGGCCGCGGTGACGTCGCGGTGATGCTTCTGCCACGGCTGGCCGGTGGGCACGAACACCACCTCGTCGAGCCCGAACAGGTCGGCGACCTCACTGGCGGCGACCAGGTGGCCGTTGTGGATGGGATCGAACGTCCCACCCATCACCCCTAGCCTGCGTCCGGAAGTCACGAGCAGCCAGCTTACTTCTCGCGCCGAGTGTGGGCGCGTGTCACGGTTCCGGCCGCGACAGTGTGCGGGTAACCCACGTTCGCGCCGGACCTACACGGGCAGCAGCGCATCGATGACCGTCGCCAGCTGCTTGGCCGAGCGGCATTCGTGCATGGTGATGACGTCCTCGTAGCGCGGCACCGCCGAGTCGCCGCTGCCCCACAGATGCCGCGGCTCGGGGTTGAGCCAGTGCGCATGCCTGCTGGAGTTGACCATGTGCGCCAGCAGCTCGGTTTCCGGGTTCCGGTAATTGTTGCGGCCGTCGCCGAGCACCAGCAGCGAACTGCGCGGCGACAACACATTGGGCCAGCCGTCGAGAAACGACACGAACGCGTGGCCGTAGTCGGAGTGCCCGTCGCGGGTGTACACCCCGGCCTCGCGGGTGATCCGCTGCACCGCGACGGCCAGGTCGGCATCCGGGCCGAACAACTCGGTCACCTCGTCGGTGGTGTCGATGAAAGCAAAGACGCGAACCCTGCTGAACTGCTGGCGCAGCGCGTGCACCAGCTGCAGCGTGAAGTGGCTGAACCCGGCGACCGAACCCGACACGTCGCACAGCACCACCAGCTCCGGACGGGCCGGGTGCGGCTTCTTGAGCACCACGTCGATCGGCACCCCGCCGGTGGACATCGACTTGCGCAGCGTCTTGCGCAGGTCGATCTGGCCCGCGCGCGACCGGCGCCGACGCGCGGCCAGCCGGGTCGCCAACGTGCGCGCCAGCGGCGCGACCACCCGGCGCATCTGGCGCAGCTGCTCCCCGGAGGCGCGCAGGAACTCGACGTTCTCGGCCAGCTGCGGCACGCCGTACATCTGGACGTGGTCGCGGCCGAGCTGTTCGGCGGTGCGACGTTTGGTCTCACCCTCCACCATCTTGCGCAGCTGCGTGATGCGTTGGGCGGCCATGGCTTTGGCGATCTGCTCCTGCGTCGGTGTGGGCTCGTCCCCGTAGGGCGCCAGCAACCCGGCGAGCAGCCGGCCCTCGAGGTCGTCGAGGTTCATCGCCTTGAGCGCCTGATACGACGAATACGACGGGCCGCGGCTGGAGTTGTAGCGGCCGTAGGCCTCGACGATCTGGGCGATCATCGCGGCCATCCGCTCGTCGAGGTTGGCCAAATCCTCGTTGTCGGCCAGCAGGTCCAGCAGCGCGGCCCGCATCGCCTCGACGTCCTCGGGCGGCAAGCCTTCGGTGTCGCCGATCGGCTGGTCGTCGTCGAGCAGGACGGTCCTGGCGCCCAGCGCGGCGGGGAACCACAGGTCGAACATCGCGTCGTAGGTGTCACGGTGATCGGGGCGGCGCAGCACCGCGCAGGCGATGCCCTCGCGCAGCGCCTCCCGGTTGCCGAGGCCGAGCACCGAAATCACCCGGCCGGCATCGACGGTTTCCGACGGGCCCACCGAAATGCCTTGTTTGCGTAGCGCTTCGACGAACCCGACCAGGTGACCGGGAATACCGTGCGGCGCCAACGGCTGTGGCGGACGGGTGCGGCGGACGGCCATCGTGGGCTCCTAGTTCAGGCGGAGTTCGCCGCTGGCCTTGATCTGATCGGACTGGTGTTTGAGCACCACGCCGAGCGTGGCCGCGATCGTCGCGTCGTCGATCGTGTCCATCCCGAGGGCCAGCACGGTGCGGCCCCAGTCGATGGTCTCGGCCACCGACGGGGACTTCTTGAGCTGCATCCCGCGCAGCACCCCGATGATGCGGACCAGCTCAGCGGCCAGATGCTCGGGCAGCTCGGGCACCCGCGACAGCAAAATGCGCCGTTCCAGGTCCGCGTCGGGAAAGTCGATGTGCAGGAACAGGCAGCGCCGCTTGAGCGCCTCGGACAGCTCGCGGGTGGCGTTGGAGGTCAGCAGCACGAACGGGGCGCGTTCAGCGGTGATCGTGCCCAGCTCGGGAACCGTCACCGCGAAGTCCGACAGCACCTCGAGCAGCAGCCCCTCGATCTCGATGTCGGCCTTGTCGGTTTCGTCGATCAGCAGCACGGTCGGCTCGGTGCGCCGGATCGCGGTCAGCAGCGGACGCGACAGCAGGAACTCCTCGCTGAACACGTCGTCGCGGGTGGCATCCCAGTCGCCACCGCCGGCTGAGCCGGCAAGTCCAGCACTGCCGGCTTGGATGCGCAGGATCTGCTTGGCGTGGTTCCACTCGTAGAGCGCGCGCGCCTCGTCGACACCCTCGTAGCACTGCAGCCGGACCAGCCCCGAGCCGGTGGCCTGCGCGACCGCGCGGGCCAGCTCGGTCTTACCGACCCCGGCGGGCCCTTCCACCAACAACGGCTTGCCCAGCTGGTCGGCGAGGAAAACCGCGGTGGCCGTTGCGGTGTCGGGCAGATAGCCGGTTTCGGCCAGCTTGTTCGCCACGTCGTCGATGTCGGCGAACAGCGGTGCCGGGCGTGCGGGGACAGTCAATGTAGTAGCTCCTATTAGGCCGGGCGGGTGTGGCCGTCTCCCCACACAATCCACTTGGTTGACGTCAGCTCGGGCAGCCCCATCGGCCCGCGGGCATGCAGCTTCTGCGTCGAGATGCCGATCTCGGCGCCGAACCCGAACTGCTCACCGTCGGTGAACGCCGTCGACGCGTTCACCATCACCGCGGCGGCGTCGACCTGATTGGTGAAACGTTGCGCCGCAGCAAGATCGGTCGCCACGATGGCCTCGGTGTGCCCGGTGCCGAACTCGTTGATGTGCGCGATCGCGGCGTCCACGCCGTCGACCACCGTCAGCGCGATGTCCATCGAGAGGAATTCGGCGCGCAGCTCGTCCTCCGACGGGTCCTCGTGCACGGCCACGCCCGCGTCGCGAAGCGCCTTGGTGAGCCGCGGCACCGCCTGCTCGGCGATCGCGGCGTCGATCAGCACCGATTCGGCGGCGTTGCACACGCTGGGCCTGCGGGTCTTGGCGTTCAGCAGGATCCGTTCGGCGACGTCGAGGTCTGCCGACTTGTCAACGTAGACATGGCAATTGCCGACTCCGGTCTCGATCGTCGGCACCGTTGCGTCGCGCACCACCGCGTCGATGAGCCCGGCCCCGCCGCGCGGGATGACGACGTCGACCAGCCCGCGGGCCTGGATCAGGTGGGTGACGCTGGCCCGGTCCTCGCTGGGCAGCAACTGCACGGCGTCGGCGTCGAGCAGTTCGGTGGCCAAGGCCGCGCGCAACGCCTGCACCAGCGCGGCGTTGGAGCGCGCCGCTGACGAACTGCCACGCAGCAGCACCGCGTTACCCGATTTCAACGTCAGCCCGAACGCGTCGACGGTGACGTTCGGCCTTCCCTCGTAGACGATGCCGACCACGCCCAGCGGTACCCGCACCTGGCGCAGCTGCAGCCCGTTGGGCAGCGTGCTTCCCCGAAGCACCTCGCCGAGCGGGTCAGGCAGCCGGGCGACCTGGCGCAGCCCGTCGGCGATCCCTTCCACCCGGTTGGGGTTCAGCGCGAGCCGGTCGAGCATGGCTTCCGGTGTGCCCGCGGCCCTGGCGGCCGCCAAGTCCTGTTCGTTGGCCGCGAGGACCTCGCCGACGCGCATCAGCACGTGGTCGGCGGCGGTGTTGAGCGCACGGTTCTTGGTCTCGGTGCTCAGGGTGGCCAGCGCGCGGGCCGCGACGCGGGCGCGGCGGGCGGCGTCGTGCACGTGTTCGCGCAAACCGGGTAGTGACGGGGCCTGCACACTCATTACCCCAGCGTATCGAACGGGTCCGGGCCGTTCGACACGTGTCGGGTAGCCGGGCTGGTCTAGCGTTGTCAGTCATGGTGGCGCGGGTCTGCGTGGTCGGCAGTGTCAACCTCGACCACACCTTCGTGGTGGATGCGCTGCCCCGGCCGGGTCAGACGGTGCTCGCGTCGTCGATGTCGACCGCACCCGGCGGCAAGGGCGGAAACCAGGCGGTGGCCGCCGCCCGCTCGGGTGCCTCGGTGCAGCTGGTCGCGGCGCTGGGCACCGATTCGGCGGCCGAGCAGCTACGCGCCCATCTGGACGGCAACGACGTCGGGCTGGCCGGTGTGGTGACGCTGCCCGGGCCCAGCGGTTCGGCGGTGATCGTGGTCGACTCCGCGGCCGAGAACACGATCGTGGTGGCGCCGGGCGCGAACGCGCATCTGCGCGTCGACGACGCCGACGTGCGCGCGGTGATCGCCGACAGCGACGTGGTGCTGATGCAGTTGGAGATCCCGGTCGGCACCGCAGTCGACGCGGCGCGGGTGGCCCGCGCGGCGGGCGCGGTCGTCATCGTCAACGCGTCGCCGGCGGGCGCGCCACCGCACGATCTGCTCACCCTTTCCGAGTTGGCCGACGTCGTGGTGATCAACGAGTCAGAGGCCGGCCAATGGCACTGGCCGGTCGCCCATCTGGTGATCACCCGCGGTGCCCGCGGCGTCAGCTACCTGGGCGACGACGAGCGGTTCGACGTGCCCACACCGGCCGTCGAGGCAGTCGACACCACCGGCGCCGGTGACGTCTTCGCCGGTGTGCTGGCCGCCGGGTGGCTGACCGGACACGAGGACGCCATGCGGCGCGCATGCGCGGCCGCCGCGCTGTCCACGCTGGTGCCAGGGGCAGGCGACTGCGCGCCCTACGCAGAGGCAATCGACGATGCAATAACCAACCGAAAGGCAGAACGGCAGTTATGACTGACACCCCGCGTCCCCCCGACGGCGACTGGCTGGGCACGCCGTATCTGCGCTTCACCCGCGAGGGCGCGTTCGGGGTCTGCACACTGGACCGGCCGGAGGCCCGCAACGCGATGACGCCGGCGATGTACTTCGGTATCCGCCACGCGGTGCGCCACGTCGACGCCGACCCCGACCTGGCGGGCCTGCTCATCACTGGCACGGGCGACGTCTTCGCCCCGGGTGGCGACATGGGCGGCGGCGACGGCACCGACAACTGGCTGACGTTCGGCACGGCGCTGGGCATGGACGTCACCCCGTTCGAGACGCTGCGCCAGTCGGTCAAGCCGGTGGTCTCGGCGGTCAACGGGTTGTGTCAGGGCGGCGGGCTGCAGATCGCACTGTGCAGCGACATGGCCGTCGTCAGCGACCGGGCGACGTTTCGGGTGCCCGAACTGCTGCGCGGTATCGCCGATACGTACTACAGCCAGATGCTGACGCGGCTGATCGGTCCCGTTCGCACCCGTGACCTGATGTTCACCGGCCGTACGCTGAGCGCGCAGGAGGCGCTGGACTGGGGCATGGTGGCCAGGCTGGTTCCGCATGACGAGCTGGCCGAGCGGGCCCGCGAGGTGCTCGCGCAGTGCGCCCGGACCGCGCCGGCGGCCAGGGGCGTGGTCAAGTCGAGCATCGACAACTACCTCGGCTTGTTCGACCGCATCGGCATGCAGGCCAACCTGTCCGGGCCCGAGGTCATCGAAGGGTTCCGGGCGTTCAAGGAGCGGCGGTCACCGGACTGGGTGCACCCCGACCTGCGCGTCGACGGCCGCCTCTAACCGGTGAAATCAGTACAGCATGAGCTGTACTATCGTCGGCATGCAGACGGCCACCCAGAGTGACGCGTTGTCCCGGTTCGGTTGTGCGCTGTCCGACCCGACGCGCGCCGAAATCCTGCTGATGCTGCGCGACCGCCCCGGCTACCCGTCGGAGCTGGCCGACAAGATCGGGGTGTCGCGACAGATCGTGTCCAACCACCTGGCATGTTTGCGCGGCTGCGGCCTGGTCGTCGCGCAGCCGGAGGGCCGGCGCAGCCGCTACGAGCTCGCCGACGCGCGGATCGCCCGTGCGCTCGACGACCTGGTCGGGCTGGTGCTGACCGTCGACCCGGCCTGCTGTCCGGCGGCCGATTCGCAGGCCTGCTGTTGATGCCGGCGACGACGGCCGCGCGGCGCGACGTCCTTGTCCGCCGCATCCGACTGTTCGTGGCCGCGACCATCAGCTACAACGTGATCGAGGCGATCGTCGCGCTGACCGAGGGCAGCCGCGTGTCCTCGGCCGCGCTGGTGGGCTTCGGGCTCGATTCGGCCGTCGAGGTCGCCTCCGCCGCGGCGGTCGCCTGGCAGTTCAGCGCCCCGGATCCGGAGGCGCGGGAGAAGACCGCGCTGCGGTTCATCGCGTTGTCGTTCTTTGCTCTGGCGGCCTACATCACCGTCGACGCGGTGCTGAAGCTCTTCGGAATCGAGGAGGCCCGGCCCTCGCCCATCGGCATCGCGCTGGCCGCGCTGAGCCTGGTGATCATGCCGGTGTTGTCGTGGGCGCAGCGGCGCGCCGGCCGCGAACTGGGATCACGTTCGGCGGTCGCCGATTCCAAGCAGACGCTGCTGTGCACGTATCTGTCCGCGATCCTGCTGATCGGGCTGCTGCTCAACGCGCTGCTCGGATGGACGTGGACCGATCCGGTCGCCGCGCTGGGCATCGCGGTCATCGCGGTGCGCGAAGGCATGACCGCCTGGCGCGGGGATCCGTGCTGCCCGTGAAGCGAACTAGACTCCCGGGCATGCCGATCGTTGGGAAGCTGCTGCGCCGATTCCGCGCAGGCGCACACCGCAGCCCGCTGGCCGCACCGCAGTACGCGGGCGCCGACACCATCGACATCACCAGCAGCGCGTTCGGCGACGGCGGCCCGATCCCGCAGAAGCACGCAGGCGCCGCCGTCGGCGAGAACGTGTCGCCGCCGCTGCGTTGGAGCGGGGTGCCCGCACCGACCAAACAGCTGGCGCTCGTCATCGACGACGTCGACGTGCCCGGGCCAAAACCGCTGATGCACACGATCGCGCTGATCGAAGCGGACCGCCGCAGCCTCGACGAGGGTGAGCTCACGCCGGGCGCCGACGGGGTGCGTTTCGTCAAGGCGTTCGGCGACGCCTACGTCGGTCCGGCGCCCATCCCGGGACACGGCGCGCACCACTACCGGTTTCTGCTGTTCGCACTCGACGAACCGGTGCCCGCAGATGTGGCCGACCACAAGGCGTTCCTCGCCGCCATCGCCGGCCACGTGCTGGCGCGCGGCGCGCTGACCGGCACCTACGAACGCTGACCAATTGCGCGCTAGCGTGGACGTAATGGCACGCAAACAGCTGACAACCAAGCAGGAAGCGAACTGGCTCTGGATGCCGCTGATCATCGGTCTGATCATCGGCGTGACCGTGGCAGCCATGACCGATCAATGGTGGTGGTCGACGGTCGGGGTGCTGGCCGGCGCAGCTGTCGGCGCGATCAGCGCCGCTAGGCTGCGCCGCAAGCGCTAACCAGCGTCGGGTATTTCGCGTTCGATCTCGTCGAGCCAGACCCGCGCCGACATATCCGAGGGCGCCCGCCAGTCACCGCGCGGTGACAGCGACCCACCGTGAGACACCTTGGGCCCGTTGGGTAATGCCGAACGCTTGAACTGGGAGAACGAGTAGAAACGCTGCGCGAACACCTGCAGCCAGTGCCGGATCTCCTTGAGCGAGTAGGACGGTCGCTTGTTCTCTGGATACCCGGCGGGCCAATCCCCGCGCTCGACGTCGTTCCAGGCGTGCCACGCCAGAAACGCCACCTTGGACGGCCGGAACCCGTACCGCAGCACCTGGAACAGCGAAAAATCCTGCAGCACATAGGGTCCGACCTTGGACTCGCTGCTCTGGATTTCCTCGTCCTCACCGGCGGGCACGAGTTCGGGGGAGATCTCGGTGTCCAGCACCGACTGCAGCACCTCGTTGACCGCATCCTCGAACTGCTCCGAGGCGATGACCCAGCGGATCAGGTGCTGGATCAGCGTCTTGGGCACCCCGCCGTTGACGTTGTAGTGCGACATCTGGTCGCCGACACCGTATGTGGACCAGCCGAGCGCAAGCTCGGACAGGTCGCCGGTGCCGAGCACGATGCCGCCGCGCTGGTTGGCCAGCCGGAACAGATAGTCGGTGCGCAGACCGGCCTGTACGTTCTCGAACGTGACGTCGTAGACCTTCTCTCCGCGGCCGAACGGGTGGTCCATGTTCTTGAGCATCAGTTCGGCGGTCGACTTGATGTCGAGCTCGGCGAAGGTCACGCCCAGCGCCTCGGCCAGCCGCAACGCGTTGTTCTTGGTACGGTCGCCGGTGGCGAACCCCGGCATGGTGAACGCCAGAATGTCGCTGCGGGGCCGTTCTTCTCGATCCATTGCCCGGGCGGCGACGATCAACGCGTGCGTCGAGTCCAGACCGCCGGACAAGCCCAGCACGATCTTCGGATAGTCCAGCGCACGCAACCGCTGTTCGAGCCCGGACACCTGGATGCTGTAGGCCTCGTAGCAATCCTGTTCCAGCCGTTGCGGGTCAGAGGGCACGAACGGGAACCGCTCGACTTCGCGGCGCAACCCGATGTCGCCCGACGGCGGGTCGAGCCGAAACTCGACCCGGCGGAACGTCTCGGCGGCGATGCCGTGGTGGCGCCGGTTGTCGTCGAACGTGCCCATCCGCAACCGCTCGGAACGCAGCAGTTCGAGGTCGACGTCGGCGACCGAGCGTCGCTCCCCCTTCGGGAACCGTTCGGACTGCGCCAGGCAGACCCCGTTCTCCCAGATCATCGTCTGGCCGTCCCAGGCCAGGTCGGTGGTGGATTCGCCCTCGCCGGCCGCGGCGTAGACGTAGGCGGCCAGGCACCGCGACGACGCCGACCGGGCCAACAGGC
Source organism: Mycolicibacterium holsaticum DSM 44478 = JCM 12374 (assembly GCF_019645835.1). Taxonomy (NCBI): domain Bacteria; kingdom Bacillati; phylum Actinomycetota; class Actinomycetes; order Mycobacteriales; family Mycobacteriaceae; genus Mycobacterium; species Mycolicibacterium holsaticum. Next base: position 1,951,298 of record NZ_CP080998.1, on the reverse strand, counting down.
AGCGGTCCTCGGCGCGGCCGACGGTGATCGGGCTGCCGGACAGGTTGGCCAGCACCGTCGCGCCGGCCAGCGCGGCCTGCGCGCTCGGCGGGATCGGCACGAACATGTCCTCGCAGATCTCGACATGCAGCACGAAACCGGGCATGTCGACGGCGCTGAACAGCAGGTCGGGGCCGAACGGCACGTCCGCGGCTCGTCTGTGCTCTTCGCGCGAGCGCTCATCGCCGATCCGGATTACGCCGCGCACGTCGTCGCCGGGCGCCATCTGGCGGCGTTCGTAGAACTCGCGGTAGGTGGGCAGATACGACTTCGGCACGACGCCGAGCACCCGGCCGCGGTGCACGACGACGGCGGTGTTGTAGATCCGGTGCGCGTACCGCAGCGGGGCGCCGATCACCAGCACCGGCAGCAGGTCGGCGGACGCGCTGACGACGTCGAACAGCGCGTCTTCGACCGCGTCCAGCAGGGCGTCCTGCATCACGATGTCCTCGATCGAATACCCCGACAGCGTCAACTCCGGAAACACCGCGAGCGCGACGCCGTCGTCATGGCAGGCACGGGCCAACCGCAGCACGGATTCGGCGTTGGCCTGCGGGTCAGCGAGGGCGGTGTGGTGCGTACAGGCAGCGACACGGACGAAGCCCTGGCGGTAGACCGAGTAGAAATCCATGCTTCATTGTTGCCCGAATACCGCAACCGGGTATGCATGTGCCCATGAGTGACACCGCCGTGCTGGTCATCGACATGATGAACACCTACCAGCACCCCGATGCCGAGAAGCTGATCCCGAATGTCGAGCAGATCATCGATCCGCTGTCGCAGCTCGTCGCCCGGGCGCGTGAGCGCGACGACGTCGAGCTGATCTACGTCAACGACAACTACGGCGATTTCAGCGCCGAGTTCAGCGACCTCGTGCAGTCGGCGCTGCAGGGTGAGCGTCCCGACCTGGTCGAGCCGATCGTCCCGCAGAAGGGTTGCCGGTTGATGACCAAGGTGCGCCACAGCGCGTTCTACGCGACCTCGCTGGCGTATCTGTTGAACCAGCTCGAGCCGCAGCGGGTGATCCTCACCGGCCAGGTCACCGAGCAGTGCATCCTCTACACCGCGCTGGACGCCTATGTCCGGCACTTCCCGGTCGTCGTCCCGTCCGATGCGGTGGCCCACATCGACCCGGAGCTCAGCGATGCGGCGCTGTCGATGATGCACCACAACATGAGCGCCGAAATTCTCAGCGCGGACAAGTGTTTGGATTAGGCCCCGGGCGCTGATGAACTGAGCCGTACCCTCGACAATATGGACGCCCCCGAACTTGTCGCGCTGCTGCGGGAACGGCGTACCGCGGTGCTGACCGGTGCCGGAATGTCCACCGACTCCGGCATCCCGGACTACCGCGGGCCGGACTCGCCGCCGGCCAATCCGATGACCATTGGACAGTTCACCTCCGATGCGGCGTTTCGGCAGCGGTACTGGGGGCGCAACCACCTCGGCTGGCGGCACATGGACGACACCGCGCCCAACGCCGGTCACCGTGCGCTGGCGCGGCTCGAGCAGGCGGGGGTCGTCTGCGGTCTGATCACCCAGAACGTCGACCTGCTGCACACCAAGGCGGGCAGTCGCGCGGTGGTGAACCTGCACGGCAGCTACGCCGAGGTGGTCTGTCTGGGCTGCGGGCACGGCATGTCGCGTGCGGCGCTCGCCGACCTGCTGGAGGCGGCCAACCCGGGTTTCACCGCCCGGGCCGCGGCGCTCGGCGGTATCGCCGTGGCTCCCGACGCCGACGCGGTGGTGGACGACACCGCGTCGTTTCGCGTCGTGGACTGTCCGCGATGCGGCGGCATGCTCAAACCCGACATCGTCTACTTCGGCGAGAACGTACCCAAAGACCGTGTCGCGCAAGCTTTTGCGATGGTCGACGACGCCGACGCCCTGTTGGTGGCCGGTTCGTCGCTGACGGTGTACTCGGGCTACCGGTTCGTCCGCCATGCCGCGGCGGCCGGTATACCGATCGCGATCGTCAACCGCGGCCCCACCCGCGGCGACGCGTTGGCGACGGTCAAGGTCGACGCCGGGTGTTCGGAGATGCTGACCCTGCTGTCGGCGGCGCTTTGTGGAGCGTCAGCCGCGGTGAGCGCGGTTACGGCTCCCCAAATCGCCTAGACGGCGACCAGGTCGTCGGCGTGCACCGCGGGACGGCGCATCTCAGCGGGCAGATCTGACGTCGAGCGGCCCAGCATGGTCTCCAGCTCGGCGTGGTCGTAGGCCACCACGCCGCGCGCGACCATCGTGGCGTCCTGCGCGCGCAACTCCACGACGTCACCGCCGTAGAAGCGCCCGGACAGCGCAGTGATTCCGGCGGGCAGCAGCGACCGGCGTTGTCGGACCACCGCGCGCACCGCGCCGTCGTCCAGCGTCAACGCACCCGACGCATCGGCGGCGTAGCGCACCCAGAACCGCCGGGCCGACATCCGTTCGGCGCGCGGGGCGAAGACGGTGCCGACCGACGCGTCGGTCAGCGCGGTGGCGGCATCAGACGCCGCGGCCAGCAGCACCGGGACGCCGGCGTCGGCGGCCAGCAGCGCCGAGGACAGCTTGGATGCCATCCCGCCGGTGCCCAGATGGCTGCTTTGGCCCGCCACCACACCGTCGAGGTCGGCGGGACCGGATACCTCCGGGATGAACTGCGCCTGACCCTTGCGCGGATCCGCGTCGTAGAGCCCGTCGATGTCGGAGAGCAGCACCAGCGCGTCGGCGCCGACCAGATGAGCCACCAGCGCCGAGAGCCGGTCGTTGTCGCCGAACCGGATCTCGTTGGTGGCCACGGTGTCGTTCTCGTTGACGATCGCCACGGCGTGCAGCGCGCGCAGCCGGTCCAGCGTGCGCTGGGCGTTGGTGTGCTGGACCCGCATCGAGATGTCGTGGGCGGTCAGCAGCACCTGCCCGACGGTGCGGTGGTAGCGGGCGAATGCCGTGCTCCACGCGTTGACCAACGCCACCTGCCCGACGCTGGCGGCGGCCTGTTTGGTGGCCAGGTCGGTCGGCCGCTTGGACAGCTTGAGCGGTTCGATGCCGGCGGCGATCGCACCCGAGGACACGATCACCACGTCCGAACCGGCCTTCATCCGGCCCTCGATCGCGTCGGCCAGGGTGGCCAGCCGGCTGGCGTCGAACACCCCCGACGGCGTGGTCAGCGCGGTGGTGCCGATCTTGACGACGACGCTGCGCGCGGTGCGCACGGCGTCGCGATGAGCACTCACGACTTCCCACCGGGCCGACGGCGTTCACGACGGGCCGCCTTGCGGTCGGCCGCCGACACCCGGTCGGTCTGCTCCAGCCGCGCGTCGGTGCCGCGCCCGGACAGCGGGACGTCGACGCCTGCGGGGGTCTGGGGTTCCCAGTCGAAGGTGACCTCGCCGATGGTCACCGCGCAGCCCGGGCGGGCGCCCAGGCGCAGCAGTTCGTCCTCGACGCCCAGCCGCGCCAGCCGGTCGGCCAGGTAGCCGACGGCCTCGTCGTTCTCGAAATCGGTTTGGTTGACCCATCGTTCGGGCCGTACCCCGCGCACCACGAAACCGCCGTGGCCGTCGGGTTCGACGACGAACCCGCTCTCGTCCACGGCGACGGGCCGGATGACCGGGCGCCGCGCCACGACGGCGGGTTGGGCCTCGCGATACGCCGAAACCATCTCCCACAGCGCAAACGTCAATGGCCGCAACCCTTCTCGGGTGACCGTGGACACCAGGAAGGTGGGCCAGCCGAAGCGCTTGGCGATCTCCTCGCGGACGAACTCAGCGAGCTCACGGGCCTCTGGGACGTCGATCTTGTTGAGCACCACCGCTCTTGGCCGTTCGGCCAGATCACCGAGCGTGGAGTCACCCTGCAACGTCGGGGTGTAGGCGGCCAGTTCAGCTTCGAGTGCTTCGATGTCGGAGATCGGGTCGCGGCCGGGTTCCAGCGTCGCGCAGTCGACGACGTGCACCAGCACGGCGCATCGCTCGATGTGGCGCAGGAAGTCCAGCCCCAGACCGCGGCCGTCGGATGCGCCGGGTATCAGGCCGGGCACGTCGGCGACGGTGAAGGTGTGCTCGCCTGCGGACACGACGCCGAGGTTGGGCGCCAGGGTGGTGAACGGGTAGTCGGCGATCTTGGGTTTGGCCGCCGAGATGACCGACACCAGCGACGACTTGCCCGCGGACGGGAACCCGAGCAGGCCGACGTCGGCGACGGTCTTGAGTTCCAGCGTGAGGTCGCGGACCTCGCCCTTCTCGCCGAGCAGCGCGAAGCCGGGTGCCTTGCGGGCCCGTGAGGCCAGCGCGGCGTTGCCGAGCCCGCCGCGACCGCCGGCGGCGGCCTCGAAGCGGGTGCCCGCACCGACCAGGTCGGCGAGCAGCCGGCCGTTCTCGTCGAGGACGACGGTGCCGTCGGGCACCTTGACTTCCAGGTCGGCGCCCGCCGCGCCGTCGCGGTTGCTGCCGGCGCCCTGTTTACCCGAGGGTGCCACGACGTGCGGATGGAAGTGGAAGTCCAGCAGCGTGTGCACTTGCGGATCGACGACGAGCACCACGCTGCCGCCGCGGCCGCCGTTGCCGCCGTCGGGGCCGCCGAGCGGTTTGAACTTCTCGCGATGGACCGAGGCGCAGCCGTTACCGCCGTTGCCGGCCCGCGCGTGAATCACCACGCGGTCGACAAACCGAGGCATCGGATACTCCTCTCCTTCGCCGAAAGGGACATTTGGGCGCGAAAGTGCGAGAGCCTAACGCCAAAACGTCGATTTCGACGGCGGGAGTCAGGCCTCCGCGGACGGTCGCACGACGTTGACGGTCTTGCGGCCGCGCTTGGTGCCGAATTCCACAGCGCCGGGGGCCGTGGCGAACAGCGTGTCGTCGCCGCCACGACCGACGTTAGTGCCGGGATGGAAATGAGTACCCCGCTGCCGCACCAAAATTTCGCCGGCCTTCACGATCTGGCCCCCGAACCGCTTGACGCCAAGCCGCTGGGCTGCGGAGTCGCGACCGTTGCGTGAGCTGGAAGCGCCCTTCTTGTGTGCCATGTCTGGTTCCCTCAGTGCTCTCTGTTCGTCGCCTGACGGCTCATCACGCGATGCCGGTGACCTTCAGGACCGTCACTTGCTGACGGTGCCCCTGACGTTTGTGGTAGCCGGTCTTGTTCTTGAACTTGTGGATGCGGATCTTGGGGCCTTTGGTGTGCTCGAGCACCTCGCCGGTGACGGCCACTTTCTCCAGCGCCTTGGCGTCGGTGGTGACCTTCGCCCCGTCGACGACGAGGGCCACGGGCAGCGACACCTTCGAGCCGGGTTCGCCGTCGAGCTTCTCGACCTTGACCACGTCTCCGACGGCGACTTTGTACTGCTTGCCGCCGGTCTTGACGATTGCGTACGTGGCCTTATCGGCTGCCATCGTGCTCGTGCTCCTACGTCGTTTCTGACACAGCGCTGCTCGCGACTGCGCGGGTCTGGGTTTCCGGGTCTTCCACGATCGCCGGCCACGGCCTGGCGACAACTGCTCAAGGCTACTTGAGCCGGGCCTAGAGGGTCAAATCACCGCAGGTCAGGCGCCGACCCTGACGTGGTCAGCCGCCGTGCGCGGGCGGGCCCGCAGGTCGGGCCGCGGCGCGGCGGCGGTGTCGGCCCGCTGGCCGGGTCGCCGCCACAGCCGGCTCCTCCGAGTCGTCCGAGTCCTCCGAGTCCTCCGAGTCGTCGGAGTCGTCGGAGTCGTCGGAGCCGTAATCGTCGGAGTCGTCGTCCTCGTCGGAGTCGTCGTCGATGACCTCGATGTCATCGTCGATGTCGTCGTCCTCGTCGTCGGAATCCAGATCGATCTCGTCCTCGTCCTCATCCGACTCGTCGTCGTCTTCGTCCTCATCGGGCTCGTATGCATCGTCGTCGACGTCTTCGTCCTCCGAGGGGGACACCGCCTCCCGGATGCTGTCGGAGTCGGCCTCGGCGACCTCCTCGGCGGGCTTCTTCTCCTCGCCCTCCTCGTCACCCTCAGGCTCGGTCGTCGGGGCCGTACCCGCGGCCATCGCCTTGAACATCGGATGCTCACCGGCCGGATGCGCAGGCACCTTCGCGACCTCGACATCGTCGGGCTTGGCGCCGCGCTTGCCCCGCTTGCCCCGGCGGCCGCCGGAGTCGGACTTGCGTCCGTTCGACGACGCCGAGTCGATGGGATCGGTGTGCAGAACGATTCCCCGCCCCGCGCAGTGCGAGCACGACGTCGAGAACGCCTCGACCAGCCCGGTGCCCAGCCGTTTCCGCGTCAACTGCACCAGGCCAAGCGAGGTGACCTCGGAAACCTGATGCCGAGTGCGGTCACGGGCCAGCGCCTCGGTCAGCCTGCGCAGCACGAGGTCACGGTTGGACTCCAGGACCATGTCGATGAAGTCGATGACGACGATGCCGCCGATGTCGCGCAACCGCAGTTGGCGCACGATCTCCTCGGCGGCCTCCAGGTTGTTGCGGGTGACGGTCTGTTCGAGGTTGCCGCCCGAGCCGGTGAACTTGCCGGTGTTGACGTCGATCACCGTCATCGCCTCGGTGCGGTCGATGACCAGGGTGCCGCCCGAGGGCAGCCACACCTTGCGGTCCATCGCCTTGGTCAGCTGCTCGTCGATGCGGTGCACGGCGAACACGTCAGGGGCCGTCTGGGCCCCCGAAACCTCAGGGGGCTGGTATTGCGTCATCCGCGGAAGCAGTTCGGGCGCAACCGCTGTCACGTAGTCGGTGATGGTCTTCCACGCGTCGTCGCCGGAGACGATCAGGCCGGTGAAGTCCTCGTTGAACAGGTCGCGGATGACCTTGACCAACACGTCGGGCTCTTCGTAGAGCGCCACCGCGGCGCCGGCCTTCTTCTCGGTGATCTCGGCGGCCTTGGCCTCGATCTCGGTCCAGCGTTTCTGCAGCCGTTCGACGTCGGAGCGGATGTCTTCTTCTTTGACGCCCTCCGAGGCGGTGCGGATGATCACGCCGGCGTCCGACGGCACGACCTCGCGCAGAATCTCCTTGAGCCGCTGGCGTTCGGTGTCGGGCAGCTTGCGGCTGATCCCGGTCGACGACGCGCCCGGCACGTACACGAGATAGCGCCCGGCCAGCGACACCTGGGTGGTCAGCCGGGCGCCCTTGTGCCCGACGGGGTCCTTGCTGACCTGCACGACGACGTAGTCGCCCGGCTTGAGCGCCTGTTCGATCTTGCGGTTCTGGCCGCCGAGGCCCGCGGCCTCCCAGTTCACCTCGCCGGCGTAGAGCACGCCGTTGCGGCCGCGGCCGATGTCGACGAAGGCGGCCTCCATCGACGGCAGCACGTTCTGCACGATGCCGAGGTAGATGTTGCCGACCAGCGAGGCCGACGCGGCCGAGGTGACGAAGTGTTCGACGACGACGCCGTCTTCGAGCACGGCGATCTGCGTGTACCGGGAGCCCTCGTGCGGCGCTTCGGTGCGGACCTTGTCGCGCACCACCATCATCCGCTCGACGGCCTCACGGCGCGCCAGGAATTCGGCCTCGCTCAGGATCGGGGGCCGGCGCCGGCCTGCGTCGCGGCCGTCGCGGCGACGCTGACGTTTGGCTTCCAGCCGCGTCGATCCGTTGATGCCCTGGATCTCGCCGTCACCGCTGGACGCGGACTTGTCGGCCTTGGTCGCCTTGCGCGGCTCGCGTTCGTGCACGACGGTGTTGGGCGGATCGTCGGGGGCCAACGCGGTGTCGTTGTCGTCACCGGAGCCGGATTTGCGACGACGACGGCGGCGGCGACGCCGGGTGGCACCCTCACCGCCGGTGCTGTCGTCGCTGGTGTCCTCGTCGGAGTCGTCGGAGTCGTCGGAGTCGTCGTCGGAGTCGCTGCCCTGGTTGTCGGTGTCGTCGGAGTCCTCGTCACCGCTCTGCTCGCCGCGGCCCCGCCCGCGACCCCGGCGGCCACGGCGCCTGCGCCGCCCGGACGGGCGCTCGAACTGGTCGTCGTCGGAGTCCGCACCGTCGTCGGAGTCTGGACTGTCGTCGTCGTCCTCGTCGTCGTCCTCATCGGCGCTGTACTCGACGGTGACGGGTTGGGGCGCGACGAACAGCGGCAGGTAGTCGGCGGGCTCGGGGTTGGCCGGTGCGGGTGCGGCGGGCTCATCGGCCTGCACCGGCGCGGTGTCCTGCGACGCCGGCTCGTCGGCTTCGGCCTGCTCGGGCGGCTGCTCGTCGCCGTCGGGGGTTTCGGCGAGCGCGTCGCGCACCCGCTGGGCCTCGTCGTCCTCGACCACGGAGTGCGGGCCGCGCGGCCTGCCGTCGAGTTCGGTCAGCGCGTCGAGCACCCGCTTGCTGGTGGTGCCCAGCTCCCGCGCCAGCGAATGGACCCTCAGCTTCTCGGGCTGCGGGTCTTCGGTATGCGGTTTCTGCTCTGAAAGCTCTTCGGTCGGCGCTTGGGAATGGTCTTGGGAATGGACATTGTCGGCCACGTAGTCTCCTCTAAGCCCCCGGGCGCGTCCTGTTCTGACGCGGCCACGCGAGGGCTTCCGCTATTGGCCCGGGTATACGCTCCCGAGCTTGTTATGGTCTCGCGCCGAGCGGCTCCACTGTGGAACCATCCCGGCGCCTGTTGCGAATGATGGCTGGACGGTCGGCGCCGCACCGCGCGTGGCGATGGTCGCGCACGTCTAAGTCTTCATTCGGGTTTCCGACCCCAATTACGGCTCGGTAACCCGAAGCAAGTATCCCACATCACGCCGCTCCACCCGACCAGGCCGCGCGAGCAGGCAATATGAATCTTTTAGCTGCTTGGAAACCAGAGCGCGATCTCGCGGGCGGCCGACTCGGGGGAATCCGAGCCGTGCACGATGTTGTCCTGGGTGACCAAGGCCAGGTCACCGCGGATGGTGCCGGGCGCGGCCTTCTCCACCGGGTCCGTTCCGCCGGCGAGCTGGCGGAACGCCGCGATCGCGCGGGGGCCTTCCACGATGGCCGCCACGACGGGCCCGGAGGTGATGAACTCCAGCAGCGAGTCGAAGAACGGTTTGCCCTCGTGTTCGGCGTAGTGGCGACGGGCCAGGTCCTCGCTGACGTCCTTGAGCTGCAGGGCCGCGATCGTCAGGCCCTTCCGCTCGATCCGGCTGAGGACTTCTCCGATCAGGCGCCGTTTGACGCCGTCGGGCTTGATCAACACCAGGGTCCGCTCGGTCACGGCCGACAGCCTAGTCGGGCTGCTGCTGCTGTCCCGGCAGGAGCCCGCGTTTCTGCCGGCGCAGCACCTCGGCGCGCAGGTAGGCGATCACCGCCCACACCACCAGGAAGACGACCCCGATCAGGCCGATCGCGACATGGACGACGAACCCGGCGATGAACACCACCTGGACGGCCAGATTCGCCCAGATAGCCCACGGCCGGCCCTGCACGCCGCACATCAGCACCAGCACCGCCGCGAACCCGATCAGGTATGCCCCCGACGCCGCGGTCAGACCACCTCCGATGCGCGCCACCACCGGCAGCGCCAGCAGCACCACGATGGCTTCCAGGATCAGCGTGCCGGCCATGACGCCGCGGAAGCTCTTCCACGGGTCCGGCTGCTGGCTCATTGCGGGTCCTTCCCGAACAGCGTGCGTGCCGCGCCCGCGGTCACCACCGAGCCGGTGATCACGATGCCGGCGCCGCCGAACAACTCGCCCTCGCTCGCCGATTCCTCCGCGATCGCGGTCGCGGTCTCGATCGCGTCGGGCAGGGTGGCTGCGGTGACGACGCGTTCGGGGCCGAAGCGCTCCTCGGCACGCAACGCCAACGCCGCGACGTCGAGCGCGCGCGGCGAACCGTTGTGCGTCACCACGATCTGGTCGAAAACCGGCTCGAGCGCGGTCAGGATGCCGTCGACGTCCTTGTCCTCCATCACCGAGAGGACGCCGACAAGGGTGCGGAAGTCGAATTCCTCGGTGAGCGCCTGCGCCAGCGCCGAGGCTCCGGCCGGGTTGTGCGCGGCGTCGATGAACACCGTCGGCGCGCTGCGCATGCGCTCCAGCCGGCCCGGGCTGGCCACGGCGGCGAACCCGGCCCGGATCGCGTCGACGTCCAGTTGGCGCTGGGCACCCGCGCCGAAGAACGCCTCCACGGCGGCAAGGGCCAGCACCGCGTTGTGCGCCTGATGTTCACCGTGCAGCGGCAGGAAGATCTCGGAGTACACGCCGCCCAGACCCTGCAGTTCCAGAAGTTGGCCGCCGACGGCGATCTGCCGGTCGAGCACGGCGAACTCGGAGTCCTCGCGCGCGACGGCGGCGTCGGCCGTCACCGTCTGGCGCAGCAGCACCTCCATCGCCTCGGGGCTCTGCCGGGCGATGACGGCCACGATGTCGGTGGGCACGAGGTCCTCGTTCTGCTTGGTGATGATCCCGGCCTTCTCCCCGGCGATCTCGGCGACGGTGTCGCCAAGGTAGTCGACGTGGTCCACCGTGATCGGGGTGATGACGGCGACGGGCGCGTTGACGATGTTGGTGGCGTCCCAGCGGCCGCCCAGGCCGACCTCCACGACCGCCACGTCGATCGGCGCGTCGGCGAACGCGGCGAACGCCATGGCCGTGACCACCTCGAATTTGCTCATGGCCGGCCCGCCGGCGGCTTCGGACTGCTGGTCGACCAACTGCACGAACGGCTCGATTTCCCGGTAGGTCGCCACATACTGCGCCGGGCTGATCGGCTTGCCGTCGATGGAGATGCGCTCAACGGCCGACTGCAGATGCGGGCTCGTGGTCCGCCCGGTGCGCCGGTGCAGCGCGGTCAGCAGAGCGTCGACCATGCGGGCTACCGACGTCTTGCCGTTGGTCCCCGCGATGTGGATCGACGGGTAGCTGCGCTGCGGTGACCCGAGCAGCTCCATCAGCGCCGAGATGCGTGCGGTGCTGGGCTCGAGTTTGGTTTCCGGCCACCGCTGATCAAGCAGGTGCTCGACCTGAAGCAGCGATGCCACCTCGTCAGGGGTGGGGGCGGGGTCCGTCATGAGCGCCGCGCCGAAGTCATTTCAGCGATGCCAGCCTCGCAGTGATGCGCTCGACTTCCTCCTGCGCCAGCTGCTGGCGCGCCCGGATCTTGTCGACCACGTCGGCGGGCGCCTTGGCCAGAAACGCCTCGTTGCCGAGTTTGCCTGTGGTGCCTGCCAATTCCTTCTGCGCGGCGGCCAGGTCCTTCTCGAGCCGGCGCCGCTCGGCGGCCACGTCCACGGTTCCCGAGGTGTCGACCTCGACGGTGACGGTGCCCTTCGACAGCCGCACCTCGATGGCGGCGGTCGGGGTGAAGTCGTCCCCGGCGTCGGTCAGCCACGCCAACGCGCTGACGGCGGGCACCTGGGCGGTCAGGTCGGCGTCGTCGATGTCCGACAGCCGCGCGGGCACCTTCTGCCGGTCGTTGAGCCCCTGGTCGCTGCGGAACCGGCGCACCTCGGTGATCAACTTCTGCATATCGGCGACCCGCTGGGCCGCAACGGGATCCAGCGCAAAGCCGGAGGCTTCGGGCCAGTCGGCCACCACCAACGACTCCTGGCCGGTCAGCGTCTTCCACAGCACCTCGGTGACGAACGGCATCACCGGATGCAACAGCTTGAGCAGCGTGTCCAGCACCCGGGCCAGCACCGCTGTCGTGTGAGCGGTGTGCTCCTCTTGGCCCAGTTGGGTTTTGGCGAGTTCGACGTACCAGTCGCAGAACTCGTCCCAGGCGAAGTGGTAGAGCGATTCGCAGGCCCGGCTGAACTCGTAACCGTCGAAGGCCGCGTCGACTTCCGCGCGTACCACTTCCATCCGGCCCAGAATCCAGCGGTCGGCGTCGGTGAGTTCGGCCGTGTCCGGCAGCGCTGCGGGCCTGGCCCCGTTCATCAGCGCGAACCGGGTGGCGTTGAAGAGTTTGGTGGCGAAGTTGCGCGATGCGCGTGCGTGGTCCTCGCCGATGGACAGGTCACCGCCGGGGCTGGCGCCGCGGGCCAGCGTGAAGCGCAGGGCGTCGGCGCCGAACTTTTCCACCCAGTCCAGCGGGTCGATGCCGTTGCCGCGCGACTTGCTCATCTTGCGGCCGAACTCGTCGCGGATGAGCCCGTGCAAGAAGACGTTCTCGAACGGCACCTGCGGTCCGCGCTTGCCGTAGTCGGTGATCGCGTCGTCGTGGGCGACGAAGGTGCCGAACATCATCATCCTGGCCACCCAGAAGAACAGGATGTCGTATCCGGTGACCAGAACCGTTGTCGGATAGAACTTCTGGAGCTCAGGTGTGTGATCGGGCCAACCCATTGTGGAGAACGGCCACAACCCCGAGGAGAACCAGGTGTCCAGCACGTCGGGGTCTTGTTCCCAGCCGGCGGGCGGTGTCTCGTCCGGCCCGACGCAGACCATCTCGCCGTCGGGTCCGTGCCAGATCGGGATGCGGTGGCCCCACCACAGCTGGCGTGAAATGCACCAGTCGTGCATGTTGTCGACCCAGGCGAACCATCGCGGCTCCAGGCTCCTGGGGTGGATCACGGTGTCGCCGTTGCGCACTGCGTCCCCCGCCGCCTTGGCCAGGCCTTCGACCTTGACCCACCACTGCAGCGACAACCGGGGTTCGATCGGCTCCCCGCTGCGTTCGGAGTGCCCGACGCTGTGCAGATACGGCCGCTTCTCCTCGACGATGCGGCCCTGACCGGCCAGTGCCTCGCGCACCTTGACCCGGGCCTCGAAGCGGTCCATACCGTCGAATTGTGTTCCGGTGCCGGTGATCCGGGCCTTGGTGTCCATGATGGTGGGCATCGGCAGGCCGTGCCGCATGCCGATCTCGAAGTCGTTGGGGTCGTGGGCCGGGGTGACCTTCACCGCGCCGGTGCCGAATTCCGGGTCGACGTGGTCGTCGGCGACGACGACGATTTCGCGGTCGAGGAACGGATGCGCCAAGGTCTTACCGACCAGGTGGCGGTAGCGGTCGTCGTCGGGGTGCACGGCGATCGCGGTGTCACCGAGCATCGTCTCCAACCGGGTGGTGGCCACCACCAGGTGCGGTTCGTCGTCCGACAGCGAGCCGTAGCGGAAGGACACCAACTCGCCTTCCACGTCTTCGTATTTGACCTCGAGGTCGGACACGGCGGTCTCCAGCACCGGTGACCAGTTCACCAACCGTTCGGCGCGATAGATCAGCCCGGCGTCGAACAGCCGCTTGAAGATCGTGCGGACGGCCCGCGACAACCCCTCGTCCATGGTGAACCGGTCGCGGCTCCAGTCCACGCCGTCGCCGATGCGGCGCATCTGCCCTTCGATGGTGCCGCCGGATTCGTGTTTCCAGTCCCACACCTTGTCGACGAACAGCTCGCGGCCGAAGTCCTCTTTGGTCTTGCCGTCAATCGCCAACTGCTTTTCGACGACGGACTGGGTGGCGATTCCGGCGTGATCCATGCCGGGCAGCCACAGCACCTCGTAGCCCTGCATCCGCTTGCGCCGGGTGAGCGCGTCCATCAGCGTGTGATCGAGCGCATGCCCCATGTGCAGGCTGCCGGTGACGTTGGGCGGTGGCAGCACGATCGAATAGGCGGGCTTGGTGCTGGTGGCGTCGGCGGCGAAGTAGCCGGCGTCGACCCAACCCTCGTAGAGGTCGGACTCCACCGCGCCCGGGTCCCACGACTTGGGCAGGGCTTCGACGCCGGGATCGACGGCGCGGCGGGGGGTTGAGGTCACCCCGCAATTCTAGGAAGGGTCCGCCACTGCGGGGCCAGTGGGCCTATGGGGCGCCGAAAAGCGGTTTTTCGGCGTCGTAAGGGCTGCTCGGCGCGCTTCAGGCGAGCTTGTCCGTCCGCACCGACACCCCCGCGGCGGGGAATCGGGACAGCAACGCGTCGCCCATCGCCGCGGCCGGGGTCAGCACACCGCGCAGATCCGAGAGCCGGTCACGGTCCAGCGCGAGCGCCAGCCCGCTCTCGCCGAGCAGCACCGAGGTGGCCTTGTAGCCGGGGTCACCCTGCTGGGACATGGTGGCCTGGTAGCGGGCGCCGGTGGTCGTGGTGGTGTAGGTCTCCACGGTGTAGTGGCCCTGCTCCCGGACGCGCTCGCTGGGCCCGGTGCCCGGCTTGGGCACCACGCGCTCGACGAGCTTGGACGGCAGCCGGTGGAAGAACCGGGTGCCCAGCGCCATGGCGGCGGTGTTGCTGGCCGCCGCGACGGCCGCGGCCACCGGGGCGGCGATGGAGCGGCCCACGCTCATCTGCTCACCGTATTCGAAGCGCCTGCCGTAACCGTAGTCCAGTAATGCGTTGCTGCGCCGCACGATTCGGGTGTTGACCGATGCCATGACGAACGGGGCGGTCCAGTATCCGTCGAGCTCCGGCGCGATCTCCGCACCCCGACGCCATCTCATGTCGGGCTGCGCGCCGAGTTCGGGCTCCGCGCCGCGATCGTCGTACAGCGTGTAGGGGTCCTCCATCAACCGCCTGGCCTCCGGGTCGGTGGAGGCGGTGTGCATGACCTCCAACATCGAGGCGACCGTGCCCCCCGACACTCCACCGGCGAACTTCCGCACCACCAGGTTGGTGTCGCCGAGCTGCCCCGCGTCGTCCTGCTGCACCCTGCGGTACAACGCGAAGACCGTGAGATCTGAAGGGATGGAATCGAATCCACACGAGTGCACGATGCGGGCGCCGGTGTCGATGGCCTGCTTGTGGTGCAGGTCGATGCTTTGCCGGATGAACATCGGTTCGCCGGTCAGGTCGGCGTAGTCGGTGCCTGCGGCCGCGCAGGCGGCCACCAGCGGCAGCCCGTACTTGATGTAGGGCCCCACGGTGGTGACCACCACCTGGGTGCGCGCCGCCATCGCGTTCAGCGACGAGGGCTGCGATGCGTCGGCGGTGATCAGCGGCCACGACTGCGCCGCGGCGGGCAGCGTGTCGCGCACCGCGAGCAGCTTTTCTTGCGACCTGCCCGCCAGCGCGATACGGGCGTCGCCGGCGGCTCGGGCCAGGTACTCGGCCGTCAGTTTCCCGACGAATCCAGTTGCCCCGTATAGGACGATGTCCAACTCCCGTTGCGCTGCGCTCATGACGGCGACGCTACCCGAGGGCCGCGGGCCGCTCGACGTCCTCACCCAGCACATGGCGGGCCAGAAACGCCGTGACCACCTGATACCAGAGCTTGGCGTGTTGCGGGCTGAGCACCCAATGGTTCTCGGACGGGAAGTACAGGAACTGGTGTGCGCTGGTGCCGTCCTCATCGGCGGGCAGACCGGAGTCGGTGAGCAGCTCGTACCACAGCCGAAGCGCTTCGCCGATCGGCACGCGGTAGTCCTTGTCCCCGTGGATCACCAGCATCGGTGTGCGGATCTGGTCGACGTAGCGGTGCGGGGAGTAGGTGTCGGCCATCTCCCGGGTCATCTCGCGCACCCAGTAGTAGGACGAGTCCGTGGTGGCGCCGAACTGATCGAGCGCCCACAGGCTGGCATGGGTGACGATGGCGTCGAACCGGTCGGTGTGGCCCGCGACCCAGTTGGCCATATAGCCGCCGAAGGATCCGCCCATCGCCGCGGTGCGCGCGGCGTCGACGCGCGGGTGCGCGCATGCGGCGTCGGTGGCCGCCATCAGGTCGTCGAACGGCGCACCGCCCCACGCGCCCCAGCCGCGTTGCACGAAGTCCTGCCCGTAGCCGGTGGACAGCCCGGGATCCGGCAACAGCACCGCATAACCGCGGGCGGCGAGCAGCCACGGGTTCCAGCGCCATGACCAGCAGTTCCAGCTCGACAGCGGACCGCCGTGAATCCACAGCAACAGCGGCGCCGGCGCGTCGCCGTCGGGCAGCACCAACCAGGACCGCACCCTGGCGCCGTCGGGCGCGGCCGCATCGAGTTCGGTCAGTCGCCCCGGCAGCCGCGGCGCCGCCACACACGGCATCTGCGTCACCGTGCCTTCGGGGTCGATCCGCACCGGATGCGGCGGCGCGGCATACGAGGTGCGCAGCGCGTACAGAACGCCGCCGGGGCCCGCCGTCACATCGGTGTAGGCGTAGTCGTCGAAGGTCAACTGGGTCACCGCGCCGTCGGCCACGGCGACGGAAAACACCGGGCAGCGCCCGTCCTGGTCGGCGGTGACGATCAACGCCGACCCGTCCCGCGACCACGTCAACGATGCCGGCCAGCGGTCCCACTCCGATGCCACCGTTTCGTGCTGACCGCCGAAACGTAAGCAGCCCAACGTCATTCGGGGTGCCTTCTCCGGCGTCGAATACGACTCGCGGACATAGGCCACCGCCGACCCGTCGAGCGCGATCACCGGGTTCCACAGGTCCGCGCCGGGGTCATCGGCGATCACGGTGCGCTCGCCGGTGTCGGTGTCGATCCGCATCAGCACCGAATGCTGCGACGCGCCCGGTGCCGGCTGCTGCCAGGTGGTCACCACGAACCGACCGTCCGCGCTGACGTCGAACTGCGCATCGCGCAGCGCGCCCGCCGGGGACCCGGTGAGGTCGGTGGGCTCGTCTTCAGCGAGACCCAGGCCGAACAGATGAGGATGGCTCAGCCCGATGTCTTTGTCCCAGCGACGGATCGGGTAGCCGGTGTGCAACACCGCGCTGACCTTGTTGTCCTTGCGGAGATCACGCAGCCGGCGGTCGTCGTCGACGGTGCGCGCCGACGGCAGCATCGGCGCGCGCACCACCGTCACCGCGGTGTCGCGGGCCGCGCGGACCGCCTCTATCCCGCCGGGCAGTGCCAACACCTCGTACGCCTCGCCGCCCGCGGCCGGTAGGCGCCATAACGCCGCGGGCGGTTTGTCGTCGTCGTCGCTGGGTCGGGCGGCGAGGAACAGCAGATCACCCTCTGCGGTGAAGACCGGTGACGACTCCCCCTTGGCGCCGCGGGTCAGCCGTCGCGCGGGCCGGCCGCCTGCGGGGTCCAGCTCCCACACCGCGGTGACGTATTCGGTGCGCTTGTCGTTGAGTTCGGCGACGGTCGTCACGACTCGTGTCCCGTCGGGTGACACCGCAAGGCCGGAGACGCGCGGCAGCGCGAGATAGTCGTCGAGGTCGTCGAAGGGCGTCGCGGTCATGCGTTGTTGGTAGCACAGCCCCGGCGCCGAATGGCCAGTTGTGTTCCGCGTCAACGCCGGAAGCCGGGTCGTAACGCGCCGTTCGGCGCTAGGTTCGACGGGTGCCGAAGCGGATCGTTGTGGTCGGGGCCGGCATCGCCGGCTTGGCGACCGCCGTGGCGTTGCAGCAACGGGGCCATGACGTCACGCTCGTCGAGGAGCGCACCGACACTTCGTCGGGTGCGGGCATCTCCATCTGGCCTAACGCGCTGGCCGCGCTCGACGAGCTGGGCCTTGGCGACCCGGTGCGCGAGGCCGGCGGCCGGGTGACCGCGGGCGCCATGCGCTGGCGTGACGGCACCTGGCTGCGGAATCCGTCGCCGCAGCGCATCGTCAAGGCACTGGGCGAACCGCTGGTGGTGATCCGCCGGTCGGCGTTGACCGCGGTGCTGGCCGACGCCCTGGCCGTTGGCACCCTGCGCACCGGCCTGTCCGCAGACGCGCTGCTGCCCACCGGGGACGGTGTGCGGGTGACGTTGTCGAACGCCGCCACCCTGCACGCCGACGCTGTGGTGGGCGCCGACGGCACCCACTCGATGGTGGCGCGTCACCTCAACGGTGCGCTGAGCAACCGGTACGTCGGCTACACGGCCTGGCGGGGGGTGGCCGACTGCACGATCGACCCCGATGTCGCCGGTGAGGTGCTCGGACCCGGCGTCGAGTTCGGCCTCGTCCCACTCGGTGCGGACCACACCTATTGGTTCGCCACCGAACGCACCCCTGAAGGCGGCCAGAAACCACAGGGTGAGCTGGCCTACCTGCGGTCCAGGTTCGCGGCATGGGCCGATCCGATTCCGCAGGTGCTGGCCGCCACCGACGCCGACGTCGTGCTGCGCAACGATCTCTACGACCGCGACCAGGCGCGGCAGTGGTCGCGCGGGCCGGTGGTACTCGTCGGCGACGCCGCTCATCCGATGCGGCCCCATCTGGGTCAGGGCGGCTGCCAGGGGCTCGAAGACGCCGCGATCCTCGCGCGGTTCGTCGACGGCACCGACGCCGCGGGCGACCTCTCCGCGGCGTTCGCCCGGTTCGTCGCGTTCCGGCGCCCCCGGGTGGACTCGGTGGCGCGCGAGTCAAAGCTGATCGGCGCCGTGGTCAACCTGCGCCCGGCGGTGCTGAGCACGCTGGCCAGCCGCGCCTCGGCGCTGGTTCCGGAATGGGCGCTGACGCGGCACCTGGCCGGCATCGCCGCGCGGTCGGCGTTTCGGCTGCCCGACGAGCGCGACGTGCAACCGGCGTGAGCACCGCGCTGGGCGCCCTATCGGTCGAGGCAGCCGACCCGTGCGCGGTCCAGGCGTTCTGGGTCGAGGTGCTCGGCGCCGACGCCCAGCGGGCCCTCGTGTCGTTTCGACCCCAACAGCGGCCCAAGACCGTGAAGAACCGTGTGCATCTGGATGTCTACACCCATGACGTCGCGACACTGTTGGACTGCGGCGCGCGGGTACTGGCCGAGCACTCCGGCTGGGTCACCCTCGCCGACGTCGAGGGCAATGAGTTCTGCGCGTTCCCCGACCCCGAGCCGGCGACCGGGCCCGCGACCCGGGTGTTCGCGGTGTGCACGGACAGCAACCGTCCTGAGGCGCTCGCCGCGTGGTGGGCGGCGCTGGTCGGCGCAGACGTCCGAAACGGGCCCGACGGCACCCCGCGCTGGCTGTACGGTTCGGCGGGCTGGGAATCGCTGATCTGGAAGTTCATCCGGGTGAGCGACGAACGGGTGGTGCCCAACCGCTGGCAGTGGACGCTTCAGGACGAACCCGGCAGGTTTACCGCGCTGCGCGGGCCCGACGGCGGGTTCGTCGATCCCCAGGGCAATGAGTTCAGCGTGTTGCGCCCAGCGCGCCCAGCGGGTTGAGCAGTGCGGTGCACATCTGGCGCGGGTTGACGAATCCGAGCAGGCCGCGGGTGGGCATCGCCGCGCAACCAGTGGCGGCGGGAGCCGGGGCGGCCGGGCTGCCTGCGGTGGTCCACACCGCGGGGGTGGCGCCGCGGGGGCCGCACTTGGGCCATGCCTTCAGGCCCTGGGTGCGCAGAACGTTCTCGGCCACGCGGATCTGCTCGGCGCGGGATGCGTGGGCGGGGTTGCCGACGCCGCCGTTGGAGCTCCAGGTCGCCTGCTTGAACTGCAGTCCGCCGTAGTGCCCGTTACCGGAGTTGATCGACCAGTTGCCGCCGGACTCGCACTCGGCGATGGCGTCCCAGTTGACCGAATCGGCCTGCGCGGTGGCGGTCGACACGGCCATCGGCACGATGGCGAGCGCCCCGGCGATTGCGATGGCCCACAGGCCCTTGGTGACTGCCTTACGAATGTTCATCGCTGCGGTCCTTCCCCGACCGTTTGACACAAGGTCCGCGTGAAGAGCTGCTCTCCGCTGCGGTTATCCGGTGTGTCGGGTGAGGAAGGTCACCTGTTACGCGAGTGTCAAAAGTTTTATTCGTTACTTAACTGGCGTAAGAGGCTTCTGAGAAAGAAGGGACGGCGCCGGTTTACCGCGGCGCCGTCCCCTACGCTGTCTTTCCCTGCTAGCCGCGTCGGCCGCAGGACGGCCACGCGCCGATGCCCTGCGACTGCAGCACGTTCTCTGCGACGCGGATCTGCTCGGACCTGCTGGCATGGTGCGGCATGCCCGATCCGCCGTTGGACCGCCAGGTGCCCAAGGTGAACTGCAGACCGCCGTAGTAGCCGTTACCCGTGTTAATCGACCAGTTGCCACCGGACTCACACGCCGCGACGGCATCCCAGTTCACGCTGTCCGCATTGGCGGTGCCTGCCAGCGCCATCGGAGCCACGGCGAGCGCGCCGGCGATGGTGGCCAGGCCAAACGTCTTGCGGATGTTCTTCACTTCTATCCTTTCGCCAAGCGCGCGCCAGTAACACCCGGCGGTCGGCCGGGCGTGGTGCCTTTACAGGCGTCAGGGGTGGGCCGCACCGTCTCGGTCAGGTGCAGCAGCGGAAGGCCGAAACCTCACCGGACATCACAGCCCGGCGGCCACCGGAGGCTGGTCCATCGCAGGTCCCTCCCGGCAGCCCCACTCACGCGCAGGTTCGTGGGTTTTGAAATTATTTGCTCCGTGGTGAAGCCCTTTGGGACCGTACAAACCGGATACGCGGAAGTCATCTCGGTGAAGAACGTGTCGCGGAATGATCACGGACAGATCACGGCGACATTTATCAAGCGTCCATGCAGGTCAATCACCGCTTTGACGGAGGCACCAAATACGGCCGGCCCGCGCGTTTTGGTGAGCCATCTCACCATGGTTTTGTGACGTGAAGCACGCCTAGACGCGGCCCCGACTGGGTAGGCAGGCTCGAAACCTGCTCCCAGGGCGCAGAAATCGCGGGGGTGGCCCCGCAAGATGGCGAACGGGTTCGCTGAGAATACGACGCCGGCCAACCGTGTGCATCCAGCGGTGAAACTGTTGCGGCCTAAGCGGTTTCACGATGATCCCGGGCCGCAGGCGCGTACACGTCGCAGGGTGATCACCTCAGGGGGTTCCACGCGAACAGCATTGAAGGCTTTGCACCCCAACATGTTTGACGCTTCACAGCCCAGGAGCACGCTTATTACCCTGCCGGACCCGACTCCCCCGGTCCGCTCGCCTGTCCGAATGGCCCGCAGGAGCATCGGGTGCGCCCCTGTCCCGGAATGAAATTCGCGTGAGGTTGGTGACCGAATTGGTACCCATTGTTGCTTTTCGGACACGAAATAGTCTGCAGCAAAACGGCATTCACACTGCACTGGGCGCCCGCAGGCATAGCGATAGCGCAGAACAACTGTTGTGATCGTGAACGCTTATCACAGCCGACTACCGACAGAATTGGCTACACGGAATTCGATTCCGTCAGTCGCAAATAGTCGACCGATAATTGGTGAATTTGCTAGGCAATTTGCTGGAGGCGTACCGCATCGAGATCAGCGGTGGTGTTGACGTTGGTCAACCCGCGCTGCTCGGGCAGCACGATGCGCTGGGTGTCGACGGTTTCCACCAACGCGCGCATGCTGCGCTCCCCCGCGGCCACCAGTGCTTCCACCCGATCGGCCAGCGAGGTCCGGTAGATGCCGGCCAGGTAGTGGTCACGCCCGTCCCAGGGCAGCACCACGTCGGCGCCCAGCACCACCGCGGGTCCCACGAGTTGATCGACGAGGTCGACGGTCAGCAGTGGCATGTCCACCGCCGAGACGAACGCCAACTCGATGCCCGCATCTGCGGCCGCGCGCAGCCCACGTCCGGTCGCCAGCAGCGGACCGACGCCGCGCACCTCGTCACGTAGCACCTCGGCGTCGAGCTGGGGAAGCGCCTGCCCCGGCGCGGCCACCACGTACACCGGCGCGCAGCGGGGCTTGAGAATGTCGACCATGTGCTCAACCAGGGTGGAGCCCGCATAGGGCAGCGTGGCCTTGTCACGGCCCATTCGGCGAGAAGCTCCGCCCGCCAAAATAATTGCGGCCAGGCTCACAGTGGTCGTCATGGGTGAGACGTTAGTCGACAGTCCAGGTGTCTTTGCCCCGAAGCAGCGACTGCAGCGCCGTCGTGTCGTGCGGCTGCGCATCTCGGGCGGCGGCGACCTGATGGCGTGCGGCGTCGTCGTAGGTCGGCTTGCTCACCTGTCGGAACACACCCATCACCGAGTGCTCGAGGTTCTGCTCGGACAGCCGTGACAGCGCGAACGCGTACGCCGAGTCCTCGAGGTGTGCGTCGTGCACGACGATCTCGGTGGCCGACACGTCGGCGGTCTTGGCGATCTCGAGCCCGTAGCCGGACTTCACCACGCAGTACTCACCGTCGGCGCCGAAGACGACCGGCTCACCGTGGGTGAGGTTGATCAGGCGCTCCTCGGCGCCTTCCTTACGCAGCGCGTCGAACGAGCCGTCGTTGAAGATCGGGCAGTCCTGCAGGATTTCGACCAGCGCGGCACCGCGGTGGGCAGCCGCTGCCCGCAGCACCTCGGAGAGCCCCTTGCGGTCGGAGTCCAACGCGCGGCCGACGAACGTGGCGTCGGCGCCCAGGGCCAGCGACACCGGGTTGAACGGGTAGTCCAGCGAACCCATCGGCGTGGACTTGGTGATCTTGCCGACCTCCGAGGTCGGCGAGTACTGGCCCTTGGTCAGCCCGTAGATCCGGTTGTTGAACAGCAGGATCGTGATGTTGATGTTGCGGCGCAGCGCGTGGATCAGGTGGTTACCGCCGATCGAGAGCGCGTCACCGTCACCGGTGACCACCCACACCGAGAGGTCCTTGCGCGCCAGGGCCAGCCCCGTCGCGATGGTGGGCGCCCTGCCGTGGATGGAGTGAAACCCGTAGGTGTCCAGGTAGTACGGGAAGCGGCTCGAGCAGCCGATGCCGCTGACGAACGCGATGTTCTCGCGGCGCAGACCCAGCTCGGGCAGGAAGTTGCGGATCGTGTTGAGGATGACGTAGTCACCGCAACCCGGGCACCACCGGACCTCCTGGTCGCTGGTGAAATCCTTACCCTTCTGGGGCTGGTCGGTCGTGGGCACCCCACTGGTGCCCGACGTCAGGCCGAGGTCAGCTCCAACCAGATCTGTCATGCGTCCGCTCCCACACCAGTCGCGTCGGCTGCTTCGGCCTCGATGGTGGCCGCCGCCAGCCGCGCGAACTTGGTCTTGTCACTTTCCTTGTCGCCCAGCGTTCCCTCGAGCGCGGCGTCGATGATGCTCTCCACCTCGTCAGCCAGGAACGCCATGCCTTCCACCTTGGTCACCGACTGGATGTCGACCAGGTACTTACCGCGCAGCAGCAGCGCCAGCTGCCCGAGGTTCATCTCCGGCAGCACGACCTTGTCATAGCGCCGCAGCACCTCACCCAGGTTGGCCGGAAGCGGGTTGAGGTTGCGCAGGTGCGCCTGGGCGACCTTGACCCCCCGGCGCCGTGCGCGTCGGCACGCCTCACCGATCGGGCCGTAGCTGCTGCCCCAGCCCAGCATCAGCAGTTCGGCGTCACCGGTCGGGTCGTCGACCTCCAGGTCGGCGACCTTGATGCCGTCCACCTTGGCCTGCCGCAGCCGCACCATCAGATCGTGGTTCTTGGGCTCGTAAGAGATGTTGCCTGAACCGTTGGCCGCCTCCAGGCCGCCGATGCGGTGTTCCAGACCCGGCGTGCCGGGCACCGCGAACTGACGCGCCAGCGTCTCGGGGTCCCGTGCGTAGGGCTGGAACGGCTCATCGGATTTGGCGAAGGCGTGGGTGATGGCCGGGTACGTGGTGACGTCCGGAATGCGCCACGGCTCAGAGCCGTTGGCGATCGCACCGTCGGACAGGATCATCACCGGGGTGTGATAGGTGACCGCGATGCGCGCGGCCTCCACGGCGACGTCGAAGCAGTCCGACGGTGAGCGCGGCGCGACGATCGCCACCGGCGACTCACCGTTGCGCCCGAACATCGCCTGCAGCAGGTCGGCCTGCTCGGTCTTGGTCGGCAGGCCGGTCGACGGGCCGCCGCGCTGCACGTCGATCACGATCAGCGGCAGCTCGGTCATCACGGCCAGGCCGATGGCCTCGGACTTCAGCGAGATCCCCGGCCCCGACGTGCTGGTGACGCCCAGCGCGCCGCCGTAGGACGCGCCGATCGCCGCGCCGATGCCGGCGATCTCGTCTTCGGCCTGGAAGGTCAGCACGTTGAAGTTCTTGTGCTTGGACAGCTCGTGCAGGATGTCGGAGGCCGGCGTGATCGGGTAGGTGCCCAGCACCACCTGGATGTTGGCCAGCTGGCCCGCGGTGACGATGCCGTAGGCCAGCGCGGTGTTACCGGAGATCTGGCGGTACTCACCGGCTGTCAGCTTGGCGGGCGCCACCTCGTAGGTGCTGGCGAACGCCTCGGTGGTCTCGCCGTAGTTCCAGCCCGCCTTCAGCGCCAGCACGTTGGCTTCGGCGATATCGGGCTTGCGGGCGAACTTCTCGCGGATGAACGCCTCACTGTGCGAAAGCTCACGGCCGTACATCCACGACAGCAGGCCGAGCGCGAACATGTTCTTGGCGCGCTGGCCGTCCTTCTTGGACGCGCCGATGGACTCGACCGCGCCGAGCGTCAGGGTGGTCATCGCGACGGCCTGCACCACGTAGTCGGACAGCTCGTCGCTTTCCAGCGGGTTGGACTCGTAGCCGACCTTGGCGAGGTTGCGCTTGGTGAACTCGTCGGAGTTGGCGATGATGAGACCGCCGCGGGGAAGGTCGGAAACGTTTGCTTTAAGGGCGGCCGGGTTCATCGCGACGAGCACGTCGGGGCGGTCGCCCGCGGTGAGGATGTCGTAGTCGGCGATCTGAATCTGAAACGACGAAACACCGGGCAGCGTGCCCTGGGGGGCGCGGATCTCGGCAGGGTAATTCGGTTGCGTGGCAAGGTCGTTGCCGAACAGCGCCGCCTCGGAGGTGAACCGGTCACCGGTGAGCTGCATACCGTCGCCGGAGTCGCCGGCGAACCGGATGACGACCTTCTCAAGCTTCTGCCGAGTCCCTGGACTGGCGCCGTTGCCGTTGGCCCCCACTCGCCTGCCTCTCTAGTAGCGGGTCGTTACCCACGAACGTCGTCCGCGTCGCCGTCAGCGTGACCCGGCGACGTTAGACGTCACACCCAAATTTTTTATGTCACTGCCAGTACCGATTATTGCACTTTCCTTAGGTAGGCCTATACCGGACCCGCGCAGGACACGAGGTCCAGGGTAGCCCAAACGCCCTGCTCACGTGTGTGCAGGGGTGCGACGTGAGACAAACTGTGCTTTTCGTCACCCCGCCGGGCGCCGGGTTTTCTAAGGAAATGGTTACTGCGCAGTAGCAGCCGGCTAGCACGCGGGAGGGTGCGCCTCGACGACCTGCGCCGGGCCGCTATGCGAGCCGGTCGGCCACGACCGCCGCGCGCCGTTCGCGCCAGCGCAACCGCAGCAGCAGCAGGTTCTGATGTGCACGGAACCCGGCCGAAAGCGGATCACGCCACGCGCGGGCCCGGGCTTTCGATTCGGTTTCAGGATCCACGCACACCATTGTGCCGTTCCATCCCGACCGCGGCGAGTTCGACGAGTGTGGCCTGCGTCCTAGGCTGGGCACATGCCGTTGAGCCGAGGACCCGACAACACCGACGTGGTCCGAGCGGAGCAGGCGTAATGGGACGGGTCACCGCCCGCCGCCGGGTTCAGCATGTCACCGCCGAAAACACGGTGGCCCGGCCTGACACGCTGGTGGTCGAAGAGCCGCTGGAAATCCGGGTCGACGGCACGCCGATCACCGTCACCATGCGCACCCCCGGCTCAGATATCGAACTGGCGCAAGGTTTTCTGCTCACCGAAGGGGTGATCGCGCGTCGCGAGGATGTGCTGACCGTGCGGTACTGCAAGGGCACCACACCCGACGAGTCCGGGGTCGCGGCCAACACCTACAACGTGCTCGACGTCACGTTGGCGCCCGATGTCGCGCCGCCCGACGTCGATGTGACCCGCAACTTCTACACCACCTCGTCGTGCGGTGTGTGCGGTAAGGCCTCCCTGGAGGCGGTGCAGTTGAGCAGTAAGCACGGCCCCGGCGACGACCCGTCCACCGTCACCGCCGAAACGTTGACGAGCCTGCCCGCGCTGCTGCGGGACGCGCAAAAGGTGTTCGCCGCCACCGGCGGCCTGCACGGCGCCGCGCTGTTCGACACCGGCGGTGCCATCCTTGCGGTCCGCGAGGACATCGGCAGGCACAACGCCGTCGACAAGGTCATCGGCTGGGCGCTGGAGCACGACCGCATTCCGCTCGGCGGCACGGTGCTATTGGTGAGCGGACGCGCGTCGTTCGAGCTGACGCAGAAGGCGGTGATGGCCGGTATCCCGGTGCTGGCCGCCGTCTCGGCGCCCTCCTCGCTGGCCGTCGACCTCGCCAGCCAGTCCGGGCTCACGCTGGTGGCGTTCCTGCGTGGCGACTCGATGAACGTCTACACCCGCCCGGACCGCGTGGTGCGCTAGGCCGGGGGAAACTAGGCGGGGAAAATTAGGCGGACTTGTCCCGGCGCTCGGTCCGAGACGGCTTGCGCGGCACGATGGTCGGCAGCACGTTGTCCTGGACCGTCTCCTTGGTGACGACGACCTTGGCGACGTCGTCACGGCTGGGGATGTCATACATCACCGGCAGCAGGACTTCCTCCATGATCGCGCGCAGTCCACGCGCACCGGTGCCGCGATGGATCGCCTGATCGGCGATGGCCTCCAGCGCGTCGTCGGTGAACTCCAACTCGACACCGTCCATGTCGAACAGCCGGGTGTACTGCTTGACCAACGCGTTCTTGGGTTTGGACAGGATCTGCACCAGCGAGTCCTTGTCCAGGTTGGTCACCGACGCCACGACGGGAAGCCGACCGATGAACTCGGGGATCAACCCGAACTTGATCAGATCCTCGGGCATCACTTCGGAGAAGTGGTCCTGCGTGTCGATCTCGGCCTTGGAGTGCACCTCGGCGCCGAAGCCCAGCCCGCGCTTGCCGACCCGGTCGGAGACGATCTTCTCCAGTCCCGCGAACGCGCCCGCCACGATGAACAGCACGTTGGTGGTGTCGATCTGGATGAACTCCTGATGCGGGTGCTTGCGCCCGCCCTGCGGGGGCACCGAGGCCTGCGTGCCTTCGAGGATCTTCAGCAGCGCCTGCTGCACTCCCTCACCGGACACGTCGCGGGTGATCGACGGGTTCTCGCTCTTGCGGGCGATCTTGTCGACCTCGTCGATGTAGATGATGCCGGTCTCGGCACGCTTGACGTCATAGTCGGCGGCCTGGATCAGCTTGAGCAGAATGTTCTCGACGTCCTCGCCGACGTAGCCGGCCTCGGTCAACGCCGTGGCGTCGGCGATCGCGAACGGAACGTTGAGCATCTTGGCCAGCGTCTGCGCCAGGTAGGTTTTGCCGCAGCCGGTGGGCCCGAGCATCAGAATGTTGGACTTGGCCAACTCGACCGGCTCCGCGCGGGAGTCGCGGGTCTTCTCCGAGGCCTGGATCCGCTTGTAGTGGTTGTAGACCGCCACGGCAAGAGTCCGCTTTGCGGTGTCCTGTCCGATGACGTAACCCTCGAGGAAATCCCGAATTTCAGCCGGTTTGGGAAGCTCGTCGAGTTTTACGTCGTCGGCGTCGGCCAGTTCCTCTTCGATGATTTCGTTGCAGAGGTCAATGCACTCGTCGCAGATGTAGACCCCTGGGCCCGCAATGAGTTTCTTAACCTGCTTTTGACTCTTGCCACAGAACGAGCACTTCAGCAGGTCACCGCCGTCTCCAATGCGCGCCATGGTGGTGGGGTCCTACTTTCCTCGCAGTTGGTACTGAATCTTCTTGTGTGCTTCGCGTCGGGCTTTTCCTAAGGGATGGTCCCGACGCTACCCGCTTGTCACTACACGGTGCGACCGATAATGCCGAATCGCGTCTTTGGTATTCATCTGTCGCGCCAACATATCGTCTGACAACCCCGATAACTGTGCGGAACGCGCACTGTGTCCCTGGCGTGTCGCCGCCGTTACCGCTTCGGGAGCCGTCCGCAACCAAAGTACCCGTCGCTGCGCAGATATCCACCGCGAGCGGCGCCGCCCCCGCAGCGCAGGCGTCGGGCTTACCGCCGGCCCGGACCTCCGGGTCCGACCGGCCCCGGGCCCACCGGGCCTGGCCCCACCGGACCGGGCCCGACCGGACCCACCACACCTCCGACGCCGACGGGACCCGCCGGCCCCAGGACCGGGTTGGGGCCCAGGATCGGGGTCGGGTTCCAATACACGTCGACAGCCGAGTACGGCACACACTGGTCGGTGTAGACGTCCCAATAGGTTCCGGCCGGGCACACCTCGTCGGCGTGACCCACCGCCGGCGAAACCACCTGAAGCGCCAACGCCATGGCTCCCGTGGCCATCACGGCACACAGTCGTCTGCCCACCCGCACTACGCTCTCCTGCCGTCTGATCCCCCGAATGGCTGCCGTGAAAGCCTGCCATACGCGGGGTTTGACGCAGCGCGGATTGACGCGATTGGTGACGGGCTCAGGCGGTCTGCGCCGAGAGCTTGCGGTACTCCAGCACCGTGTCGATGATCCCGTACTCCTTGGCGTCCTCGGCGGTGAGGATCTTGTCGCGGTCGGTGTCCTTGCGGATCTGCTCGGGTGTCTTACCGGTGTGGCGGGCCAGCGTCGTCTCCATCAAGGTGCGCATCCGCTCCACCTCCGCGGCCTGGATCTCCAGGTCGGAGAACTGGCCCTGGATGACGCCGGACAGCGCCGGCTGGTGGATCAGGACGCGGGCGTTGGGCAGTGCGAGTCGCTTGCCCGCGGTGCCCGCGGCCAGCAGCACCGCGGCGGCCGACGCGGCCTGGCCCAGGCACACCGTCTGGATGTCGGCGCGCACGTACTGCATGGTGTCGTAGATCGCCATCAGCGACGTGAACGAGCCGCCCGGTGAGTTGATGTACATGGTGATGTCGCGGTCGGGATCCAGCGACTCCAGCACCAGCAACTGGGCCATGATGTCGTTGGCCGAGGCGTCGTCAACCTGCACGCCGAGGAAGATGATGCGTTCCTCGAAGAGTTTGTTGTACGGGTTGGACTCCTTGACGCCGAAGCTGGAGTGCTCGATGAACGACGGCAGAATGTAGCGGGCCTGGGGTTGCAGGCGGGCGTCCAGAGACGGATGGATGTGATCGGTCATTTGTCTAGTCCTGCTCCCGGTCCTTGGCCGTTGACTGACGCGCTGGTGATGATGTGGTCGACGAACCCGTATTCGAGCGCTTCCTGCGCGGTGAACCAGCGGTCGCGGTCGGAATCGGCTTCGATGCGTTCGATGGTCTGCCCGGTGAACTCGGCGTTGAGCCGGAACATCTCCTTTTTGATGACCGCGAACTGCTCGGCCTGGATGGCGATATCCGAGGCGCTGCCCGTCACACCGCCCAGCGGCTGGTGCATCAGGATCCGGGCGTGCGGCAGCGCGAACCGCTTGCCCTTGGTTCCGGCGGCGAGCAGGAACTGCGCCATCGACGCGGCCATGCCCATGCCGTAGGTGGCGATGTCGCACGGCGCCAGCACCATCGTGTCGTAGACGGCCATGCCGGCGCTGATCGAACCGCCGGGCGAGTTGATGTAGAGGTGGATGTCCTTGGTGGGATCTTCGGCGGCGAGCAGCAGAATCTGCGCGCACAGCTTGTTCGCGATGTCGTCGTCCACCTGCGAGCCCAAGAAGATGATCCGCTCGGACAGCAACCGCTCATACACCGAGTCGACGAGGTTGAGCCCGTGGCCGTTCGACCGCATGTCAGTCACGACTGGTACCTGCTTTCTGTCAAAGTCTCGTTCTCACCGACACTAACCAACCAGCGCCGTCGCGCAGTCCCCAGAGGGGCCGCGTTCGCTCACAGCGTCACTTGGCGTCGGCGGGTTCCTCGCCGGCTTCCTCGGCGGCGGGGGCCTCTGCGTCCGATGCGTCCGCGGCTTCGGTCTCCGCCTCGGCCGGCGCCTGCTCATCGGGGCGGCCGAAGAACTCGGTGGTGTCGATCTCGTTGCCGTCGCTGTCGGTGACGGTGGCGCCCCGCACGACGGCGGCTACGGCCAACCCCCGGCGCACGTCGGCGAACATCGCAGGCAGCTGGTTGTTCTGCTGCAGGGCCTGCAGCAGCTGCTGCGGTTCCATGCCGTACTGCTGCGACATCAGCACCAGACGTTCGGTGATGTCGTTCTGGCCGACCTGGACCTCGAGCTTGTCGGCGATCGCGTCCACCAGCAGCTGGGTCTTGATCGCCTTCTCCGCGTTGCTGCGGGCGTCGGCGTCGAACTCCTCGCGGCTGCTGCCCTGGGATTCCAGCAGTTCGGCGAAGCGCGCCTCGTCGTGGTCGAGGCTGTGGATCGCGCTGTGCAGGGTGTCGTCGACCTGGGCCTGCACCACGTTCTCCGGCAGCGGCACCTCCACCTGCTCGAGCAAGGTCTCCAACGTCTTGTCGCGGATCTGCTCGGCCTGCTGCACCCGCTTGGTGCGCTGCACCTGCTCGCGAAGGCTGTTACGCAGCTCGTCGATGGTGTCGAATTCGCTTGCCAGTTGGGCGAAGTCGTCGTCGGGTTCGGGCAGTTCACGTTCCTTCACCGACTTGACGGTGACGGTGACCTGCGCCTCCTTGCCCGCGTGCTCGCCGGCGGCCAGCTTGGTGGTGAAGACCCGGCTCTCGCCCTCCTTGAGCCCGACGATCGCCTCGTCGAGGCCGTCGATCAGCTGGCCGGATCCGACCTCGTGCGACAACCCTTCGGTGGCGGCCTCGGGCAGCTCCTCGCCGTCGATCGAACCCGACAGGTCGATGGAGACGAAGTCGCCGTCCTGCGCGGCGCGGTCCAACCCGCTCAGGGTGCCGAAGCGGGCGCGCAGCGACTGCAGCTCGGCGTCGACCTCCTCGTCGGTCACCTCGATGGGGTCCACGGAGATCTTGAGGCTCTCGAGGTCGGGCAGCTCGATGTCGGGGCGGACGTCGACCTCGGCGGTGAAGACCAGGTCCTCGCCGTACTCCTTCTTGGTGATCTCGATCTCGGGCTGCCCGATCGGGTTCACCTGCGTCGTCGTCACCGCCTCGGAGTAGCGGCCCGGCACCGCGTCGCTGACCACCTGATCCAGCATCGCCTCGCGGCCGACGCGGGCCTCCAGCAGCTTGCGGGGCGCCTTGCCGGGGCGGAAGCCGGGCAGCCGCACCTGCTTGGCCAGCTGCTGGAAAGCGCGGTCGAACTCCGGCTCGAGCTCAGTGAAGGGCACCTCCACGTTGATGCGAACCCGGGTCGGGCTCAACTTCTCGACGGTGCTCTTCACTTCGTACTCCTTCAAGTTCTGGTGTGGTTCGTGTTGCAGTCGGGGTGACAGGATTTGAACCTGCGGCCTTCCGCTCCCAAAGCGGATGCGCTACCAAGCTGCGCTACACCCCGCGTCCGCGTCCGTCGGACGTCCACGCGGGCCGTCCCCGAAACGCAGGACGACCACGCGAGATACTACGGGCTGGACACGCGGTGCCTTTAATTGGATTTGGTTCCGGTGCCGCCGGTACAGTCTGCTGGTGCTGCACACGCGGGCGTAGCTCAATGGTAGAGCCCTAGTCTTCCAAACTAGCGACGCGGGTTCGATTCCCGTCGCCCGCTCCAATAACGCCGCCGCTGGGGCGTTTCTGCATTTCGACGACGGTTCCGGCAGGCTGCGCCGCCGGCGAACGCACGAGTTCTGCGCCGACCTGCACTTGCGTGGCGCTCACCGGAAGGCATTGAGCCCGGTGATCGCGCGTCCGACGATGAGGGACTGAACCGAGTCGGTGCCCTCGTAGGTGTACACGGCTTCGATGTCGGCGTGATGCCGCGCGACGTGGTGATCAAGCAGGATGCCGTTGCCACCGAGAATGTCCCGAGCCATCGCACAGACCCGTCGGGCGGCGTCACCGGTGTTCAGCTTGGCCAGCGCGGCGTGCTCGATCGACACCTGTCCGCGGGCCTGCAACTGCGACATCCGGGTGCACATCAACTGCATGCCGGTGATGTCGCTGAGCATGTGCGCGAGCTTGTCCTGGACGAGCTGGAACCGGGCCAGCGGACGACCGAACTGCTCGCGTCGCAGCGAATAGGTCAGCGCCGCCTCGTAGGCGGCCACCGCGTGGCCCAGTGCTTCCCAGGCCACGGTCTGTCGGGACTTCGCCAGCACGTAGTTGGTGTCGTTCCAAGTCCTGGCCTTCGCCAGCCGGGCGTCTGCGGGCACCCGCACGCCGTCCAGGCGGATCTGGGCCTGCCACACGCCGCGGTTGGCTGCCTTGCCGATGATCTTTCTGGCGTGATACCCCGGCACCGGGTGCTCCGCGCCGTCGGGGTGTTCCACGACGAAAGCACCGACCTGACCGGCGTCGTCCCTGGCCCAGACGACCACCACGTCGGCGACCGTGCCGTTGCCGATCCACCTCTTGTGCCCGTCGAGCACCCACTCGTCGCCCTCGCGCCGGGCCCGGGTTTCCAACGCCACCACGTCGGATCCGTGCTCGGGTTCGGTCAACGCGAAGGCGCCGAGAGCTTCACAGGTCGCCATCCGCGGCAAGTATCGGGCCCGCTGCTCTTCGGAGCCCAGCATCGCGATGGTCGTCATCGCGAGCCCGGAATGCACGGCGTTCAACGTGGCGATGCTGCCGTCGCCGCGGGCCAGTTCGGCCGCGATGACACCTTCGGCGAGAAACGACACCCCCGGGCAGCCGTTCCCGACGATCGAGGCGCCGGCGATCCCGAGCCGGCCATAGCCGTCGGCCAGCTCGACCGGGAACTCCGCCCGTTCCCAGAAACCGGCAGCGGCCGGCGCCACCTCGGTGTCGCACCACCGTCGAACGCGATCCCGCATCTGGCGTTCCCGGTCGGTGAGCAGTTCATCCAGCAAGTAGAAGTCGGTGCCCCGAGACATCGCCAGGTCAGCACCGCTCGGCAACTCATTGTCGGTTTCGCCGTAATCGTGATCGGTCGCTGGACTGATCGGCGCGTTCATGCGTGGGTCCTGCTTTCACGTTCGGATAGATACGCGGGGCATGCGGGCCCGTCAGCCCTGAATCCGGCTGCTGTGGCCGGCCCACTCCTTGTCGCGCATCGCAAACTTCTGCACCTTTCCGGTCGACGTGCGCGGTAAGGCCTCGACGAACTCGATCGCCTTGGGCACCTTGAAGCGGGCGATGTGCTCCTGCAGGTAGGCGATCAGCTCCTCCTCGGACAACTCGAGGTTGGGCTGGCGCACGACGAACGCCTTGGGTCGCTCACCCCACTTCGTGTCCGGCACACCGATGACGGCGACTTCGGACACCGCGGGGTGCGCCTCGATCGCGTGCTCGATCTCGATCGTGGAGATGTTCTCGCCACCGGAGATGACGATGTCCTTGGAGCGATCACGCAACTCGACATACCCATCGGAATGCTGGACGCCGAGGTCCCCGGTGTGCAACCACCCGCCCTCGAATGCCTTGTCGGTGGCCTCCTCGTCGCGGAAGTACCCGGCCATCACATTGTTGCCCCGCATCACGATCTCGCCCATGGTCTGGCCGTCGCGCGGAACATCGTTCATGTGTTGGTCCACCACCCGCACGGGATCGGACTGGATCATCGCGACGCCCTGTCGTGCCTGTCGGCGCGCCTGCTCGGCCGCCGACATAGCCGACCAGCCGGCCTGCCACTCGTTGAGGGCGTAGGGGCCATACGACTCGGTCATCCCGTACACGTGCACGATCCGGGCGCCCAACTCGCGCATCCGCGCGATCACCGTCGGCGCCGGCGCAGCGCCCGCCACCGTCGCCACCAGCCCCTGATCAAGCGGATGCGCCTGCGGCGCTTCGGCGATCGTCACCAGCACCGTGGGTGCACCGTCGAGATGTGTCACCCGCTCCTCATCGAGCAGCCGCCAGATCACGTCGGCGCGTACCGCCCGCAGGCACACGTGCGTCGCACCGATGCCGGTCACCGCCCACGGGGTGCACCAGCCGCTGCAGTGGAACATCGGCAGCGTCCACAGGTACACGCTCTCCGGGTCGAAGCGCTGGTGAATGATCTCGCCCAACGCGTTGAGGTACGCACCGCGATGGGTGTACATCGCGCCCTTGGGCCGTCCGGTCGTGCCCGAGGTGTAGTTGATCGCGATCAACCCGAGCTCGTCGTCGACCTGCCACGGCAACGAGTCCGCCGAGCCGCGCGCCATCAGCTCGTCGTAGGAGATGTGCGCGTGCTCGGTAGCCGCCAACGAGGCGGGCCCATGCGGGTCGTGCAGCGCCACCACCTCCTGAACGGTTTGCAGGCTGGACAGCACCGGGGCCAGCGACTCGAGGTACTCGGTGTCGGCCACCAGCAGCTTGGCTCCGGAGTGATCGCAGATGTACTGGACTTCCTCGGCGGCCAGCCTGACGTTGATCGGCACCATCACCGCACCTGCCAGCGGCACCCCGAAGTTGGCCACCAACATCTCCGGGATATTGGGGCACAGATACGCCACCCGATCGCCGCGTTCAATGCCCGAGGCGCGCAGAGCATTCGCCAAATGTGTTGCCGCCGCACCGAACTCGCTGTAGGTCAGCCGGTGGCTGCCGTAGGCGATGGCGGTCTTGTCGGCAAACACGTCGAGTGACCGCTCGAGAAACGTCAACGGAGTCAGGGCCGTGTACGAACCGGATGTCGTCACGTCCTGCCCCACCGGCAGGTCAACTGTGGGTGCCATGAACCCTCCGCATCGTCAGAATCGATACATACGGCCGTGTAGACGACGGTAGACCGCTGGCGCACGCTGTGTCCCGCAGTCCCGCGGAGTGGAAATCCCGGATCGGGCGAACTGGTTCCGGCGAACCGCGGGCGTATAGCGGGTCCGCTCTCGGCGTAACCCAGCGCTGGTCGCGGCCCTGATCTGAGGGTTTCCTGTCGGTACGCTGAACGCCATGAACGCCGTGCTGCTGGTCCTGGTCGTGCTCGTCATCGTCGCGTTCGGCGTGCTCGTCTACGCGGCGATGAAGGCCTCGGACAACCGCAACGCGGCGTCGCTGGAGGACGCCAAGGCCGATGCGCGTCGGGTCATCGAACGCCTCGGCGGCCAGGTGATCAACCTGACCGGCACCGACGAGGCGTCCAAGCAGGCACTGGCCGACGCGTCGGAGCGGTACACCGCCGCCGGTTCCCAGATCGAGCAGGCCACCACCGTGCGCCAGGCCGCGCTTGCCAAGGAAAGCGCGCTGGAAGGCATGTACTACGTCCGCGCCGCGCGCACCGCGATGGGCATGGACCCCGGACCGGAGTTGGAGACCCTGGCGGGTCAGCGCTCAGCGGGCGTCGTCACCGAGGACCGCCGCGTCAACTTCGAGGGCCGCGAGATCGAGGCGTCGCCGGCGCCTTCGCAGCGCACCCCGAACTACTACCCCGGCGGGCAGGTCGCCGGCCGTCCGGTGCCCGCCGGCTGGTACTCCGAACCGTGGTGGAAGCCGGCCCTGGTGGCCGGTGCGTGGGGTCTGGGCTCGGTGCTGCTGTTCGACGCGCTGTTCTCCGGTATGCACGGCAGCGGGTATGAGCAGGGTTTCGCCCAGGGCTCCGACCAAGGCTTCGATCAGGGCCAGGGCGGCGACTTCGCCGCGGACGACGGCGGCGGCTTTGACTTCGGCGGGGACTTCGGCGATTTCGGCGGCTTCTAGCCACCTCCCCCGCGAGTGTGGGGTGATGACACGGCGTTAGGCCCCGAGGCGTGACATAACTCCACCTTCGCGCCAGAATGCGGGCGCTACTTCTGGCAGGTCGGGCACCAGAACACGTTTCGCCCCTCCATCACCGCGGTGCGGACCTCCGTGCCACAGATGCGGCACGGCTCACCGGCGCGACGGTAGACGTAGGTGCGGGGCCGGTCGGGACCGTAGGCGGGCGCGCCGTGGTCGTCTTCGGGACGGATCACGATGATCTTGCCGCGCCGGAAACCGACCTTCATCAGCGCGACGAGATCGGTCCACATTTCGTCGAACTCGGCCTCGTCAATGTGGATACCCGGACGGTACGGGTCGATGAGGTGGCGGTACAGCAGCTCGTTGCGGTACACGTTGCCCACGCCGGCGATCACGGTCTGGTCCATCAACAGTGAGCCGATCGCCCTGCGGGACTTGCGGATTCGCTCCCATGCCAGTGAGCCGTCGGCGTCGCGGCGTAACGGGTCGGGGCCGAGTCGGGCGATCACGTCGTCGATCTCGGCCTCGTCGATCACCTCGCACACCGTGGGCCCGCGCAGATCGGTGCCGTACTCGGTGCCGATCATCCGCATCCGCACCTGGCCGACGGGCAGCGGCATCGGCAGCGGCAGCTCGGTGAATGTCCCGTACAGCCCGAGGTGCACGTGCACCACCCGGCCGCCTTCGTAATGGTGAAACAGGTGCTTGCCCCACGCGCTGGCCTTGCGAAGCACCCGTCCGCTGACGGCGGCCGCGCCGTCGGCGAACCTGCCCTGCGGGCTGGACACCAGCACCGGCGCCCGGGCGAAGCGGCGCTGATGCAACCGGGCAAGCCGGTGCAGGGTGTGGCCTTCGGGCATTCCTAAGCGCCGGGCACCGGCGGTGCGACGTGGGTGCGCTCGTATTCGGCCAGGATGTCGATACGCCGTTGGTGGCGTTCGGCTTCCGACCACGGTGTGCTGAGGAAGGCGTCGACGATCGCGAGCATCTCGTCTTCGGTGTGCATGCGCCCGCCGATGCCGATCATCTGCGCGTTGTTGTGCTCGCGGGCCAGTTTGGCGGTCTCGACGCTCCAGCCCAGCGCACACCGGATACCGGGGACCTTGTTCGCGGCGATCTGCTCGCCGTTGCCCGAACCGCCGAGCACGATGCCGAGGCTGCCCGGGTCGGCGACCGTCTTCTCGGCGGCCGCGATGCAGAACGCCGGATAGTCGTCGACCGCGTCGTACGTGTAGGCCCCGCAGTCCACGGGCTCGTGCCCGTTGGCCTTCAGGTGCTCGATGATCCGCTGCTTGAACTCGAAGCCCGCATGGTCGGCTCCCAGGTAGACGCGCATGGCGGTCACCCTACTTCGACGCCCGCGGAATCGACATGAGGGCCGCGGTCAGTCGAAGGTCGGGGCCTCGGTGCGGGTGCGCTTGAGCTCCCAGAAGTGCGGATACGCCGCGAACGTCACCGAGGCGTCCCACAGCTTGCCTGCCTCCTCGCCGCGCGGGATCTTCGACAGCACCGGGCCGAAGAACGCGACCCCGTTGACGTGGATCGTCGGGGTGCCGACGTCCTCGCCGACGGCGTCCATGCCCTCGTGGTGGCTCTTGCGCAGCGCCTCGTCGTACGTGTCGGTGGTGGCCGCCTCGGCCAACTCGGCGGGCAGTCCCACCTCGGCCAGGGACTCCTTGATTACGGCGTCGAAGTCCTTGTTGTCCTGGTTGTGGATCCGGGTGCCCATCGCGGTGTACAGCGGCGACAGCACCTCGCGGCCCTTGGCCTGCTCGGCGGCGATGGCGACCCGCACCGGACCCCACGCCTTCGTCATCGCCTCCTGGTACTCCTCGGGCAGATCGCGGCCCTCGTTGAGCACCGCAAGGCTCATCACCCGGAAGTTCACCTCGATGTCGCGGACCTTCTCGACCTCGAGGATCCACCGCGAGGTGATCCAGCACCACGGGCACAGCGGGTCGAACCAGAAATCGGCGGTTGATTTTTCGCTGGACTTCTCAGGCATCGGGCGTCCTCTCGTAGGCGGTCTCATAGGCAGTCGCAACCCGTTGAACACAACTGCGCCGACGCGAAACGTGTTCCCTAAGCATGACCGGCCACTCCGGCTCTATGAGAAACGCCCTTAGTGTGCAAACGGTTATCAAACCGTGGTTGCGATGTGACCGCTGTGAAGAATTGTTACCAAAGTGAATAAACATGTTAACCGGGCCACCCAGACCTTCGCGCTGACCATCGGCGCCACCGCCGCGGCAGCGCTGCTCGCGGCCCCCGCGCACGCCGACCCGATCGATGACACGTTTCTGGCCGCGCTGACCGACGGCGGTGTCCCGTTCACCAACCCGGTGGACACCGTCGCGCTCGGCAAAGCGGTGTGTCCGCTGCTCGTCGAACCCGGCAAGTCGTTCGCGGCCGCGTATTCCACGGTGGCCAACAACGGCGTCCCGCCCCAGATGGCGGCCTTTTTCACCGGCATCGCCATCTCGATGTACTGCCCGCAGATGGTGTCCTCGCTGGGCAACGGCACCGTGCTCGACTGGCTCCCGCTGCCCGGCCGATAAGTTGGTTGGGTGGCCTTACCCAACCTGACCCGCGACCAAGCCGTCGAGCGCGCCGCGCTCGTCACCGTCGACAGCTACCACATCGTCCTCGATGTCACCGACGGTGACGGTAAGCCCGGCGAGCGCACCTTCCGCTCCACCACCACCGTCGAGTTCGACGCGTTGCCCGGCGCCGAGACCTACATCGACATCGCGGCCGACACCGTCCGCAGCGCCACCCTCAACGACCGGCCCGTCGACGTGTCCGGATACGACGAGTCCACCGGCATCCCGCTCACCGCCCTCGACAAGCGCAACGTCCTCGTCGTCGACGCCGACTGCCGCTACTCCAACACCGGCGAGGGCCTGCACCGGTTCGTCGACCCCGTCGACGACGAGGTGTACCTGTATTCACAGTTCGAAACCGCCGACGCCAAGCGGATGTTCGCGTGTTTCGACCAGCCCGACCTCAAGGCCGCGTTCGACATCACCGTGACCGCCCCGTCGCACTGGCAGGTGGTGTCCAACGGCGCCACCCTGGCCGTCGAGGACGACGGAAACGCCAAGCGGCACCGCTTCGCCGCGACGCCGCGGATGAGCACCTACCTGGTCGCGTTGATCGCCGGGCCGTATGCGCGCTGGGATGACACCTACTCCGACGACCACGGCGACATCCCGCTCGGTCTGTTCTGCCGCAAGTCGCTGGCGCAGTTCATGGACGCCGACCGGCTGTTCACCGAAACCAAGCAGGGATTCTCCTTCTACCACAACAATTTTGGTGTTCCCTACGCGTTCGGCAAGTACGACCAGCTGTTCGTGCCCGAGTTCAACGCCGGGGCGATGGAGAACGCGGGCGCGGTGACCTTCCTCGAGGATTACGTGTTCCGCAGCAAGGTGACCCGGGCTTCCTACGAGCGTCGCGCAGAAACCGTGCTGCACGAGATGGCGCACATGTGGTTCGGCGACCTCGTCACCATGCAATGGTGGGACGACCTGTGGCTCAACGAGTCCTTCGCCACGTTCGCCTCGGTGCTGTGTCAGGCCAAGGCCACCGAGTACAGCGAGGCCTGGACCACGTTCGCCAACGTCGAGAAATCGTGGGCGTACCGCCAGGACCAGCTGCCCTCGACGCATCCGGTGGCCGCTGACATCCCCGACCTGGCCGCCGTCGAGGTCAACTTCGACGGCATCACCTACGCCAAGGGCGCCAGCGTGCTCAAACAGCTCGTCGCCTACGTCGGCCTGGAGGAGTTCCTGGCCGGGCTGCGGGATTACTTCCGCGACCACGCGTTCGGCAACGCCACGTTTGCCGATCTGCTCGGCGCGCTGGAGAAGGCGTCGGGCCGCGACCTGTCCGGCTGGGGCCGGCAGTGGCTCAAGACCACCGGGCTCAACACGCTGCGGCCCGAATTCGACGTGGATGCCGACGGCCGGTTCACCCGGTTCGCGATCACCCAGAGCGGTGCGCAGCCGGGCGCCGGTGAGACACGGGTGCACCGCCTGGCGGTCGGGGTCTACGACGACGACGGCACCGGCAAGTTGGTGCGCGTGCACCGCGAGGAGCTTGACGTCGAAGGTTCGGTCACCGACGTCGCTGCCCTGCAAGGGATTTCACGCGGAAAGTTCATCCTGGTCAACGACGACGACCTGACGTACTGCTCGCTGCGCCTGGACCCCGAATCGCTGCAGACCGTGCTGACCCGCATCGCCGACATCGCCGAACCGCTCCCCCGCACCCTGGTCTGGTCGGCGGCCTGGGAGATGACCCGTGACGCGGAGTTCACGGCCCGCGACTTCGTGGCGTTGGTCGGCGGGGGCGTGCAGGCGGAGACCGAGGTCGGGGTGGCGCAACGGCTGCTGCTGCAGGCGCAGACCGCCCTGAACTCCTACGCGGATCCCCAGTGGGCCAGCGATCAGGGCTGGCCCGAAT
Organism: Mycolicibacterium holsaticum DSM 44478 = JCM 12374; assembly: GCF_019645835.1. Taxonomy (NCBI): domain Bacteria; kingdom Bacillati; phylum Actinomycetota; class Actinomycetes; order Mycobacteriales; family Mycobacteriaceae; genus Mycobacterium; species Mycolicibacterium holsaticum. The sequence goes on along the minus strand of NZ_CP080998.1, from coordinate 1,911,621 downwards.
TCGCCGACCGGCTGCTGGAGTTGGCCCGCGGCGCCGCGCCCGGCTCCGATCACCAGTTGGCCTTCGTCAACGCGTTGTGCGGCTCGGTTCTCAGCCCGCGCCACGTCGAGGTGCTGTCGGCGCTGCTGGACAGCGATCCGGCCGACAGCGGACTGCCCGGCCTCGACGTCGACACCGACCTGCGCTGGCGCGTCGTCACCGCACTGGCCGCAGCCGGCGGGGTGGACGCCGACGGGATGGAGACGCCGTTCATCGACGCCGAGGCACAACGGGATCCGACCGCGGCGGGTCAGCGGCACGCGATGGCCGCCGCGGCGGCCCGACCGGAGCTGGCGGTCAAGGAAGCGGCCTGGGAACAGGTCATCGAGGACGACACGCTGGCCAACATCACCGCCCGGTCGATCATCGGCGGGTTCGTCCAGCCGGGTCAGCAGGAGCTGCTGGAACCGTTCCGGGACAAGTACTTCGGTGCGATCTCCGGGGTGTGGCAGCGCCGTTCCAGCGAGGTCGCGCAGACGGTCGTCGTCGGGCTGTACCCGTCCTGGGACGTCAGCAAGGCCGGGTTGGACGCCGCCGACCGGTTCCTGGCCGACCCCGATGTGCCTCCGCCGCTGCGCCGTCTGGTGGTCGAGGGCCGCGCGGGCGTCGAACGCGCGCTGCGGGCACGCCAGTTCGACGCGAGCTAGGGAGCGCCCGACACGCCGGAGTTTTGCGGAACTTTCGCACGCTCGCACGGCATCCTCGGAAGGTGGCAGTCAATCGGAGCCGTCGGGCACGCGCTGCCCGCAAGCGCAAGCGTCGACTGAGCGCCGTCGACAACGACCTCACCGCCGACCAGTGGGCCGCGATCAAAGGCGCGTGGAGCGGCTGCGCCTACTGCGGCGCGACGGAGGGCCCACTGCAACGCGACTGCGTCATGGCGATCTCGCGCGGCGGCCGTTACACCGTCGACAACGTGGTGCCGGCGTGCGCGTCGTGCAATACCAGCAAGTGCAACGAAGAGGTCACCACGTGGATGCGCCGCAAACGCCTCGACGAGCGCAAGTTCCTGACGCGTTATGTCGAGATCCGCGCGGCGTTCGCCGCCGAGCGTGCGTAAAGCGAGGTCAGCGGGGCGAGACGCCTGCGCTCATCACCTCGACGGCCTTGATCAGGCCCTCCATCAGCTTGCCGTCCTTGAACGCTGCGGCGGCGGCGTTCACGCCCAGCGGCGCGGACTTCTCGATCCCGCGGCCCTTGACGTCGTTGCCGTACACCACCTCGATGGCGCGCTGGTTCGGCGAGACGGCCAGCAGGACCGCGTTGTCGGGGGTGGGCACCTTGGCCAGCATCTCGCGGGCGCCGGCGGCGGTGTCGGCGCCGAGATCACCGAGATAGACCGCGAAACGGGCCCTGGCCGCGCGGGAGCCGTACTTCAGCGCGTTGTCGAGAAAGACCAGGTCCTTGACCGGGAACGGGTAGCTCAGCGACAGCTCGCCGGGTTCGGTGACACCCGAGACGCGGCCGCTGCTCGTGACCACCCAGCCGAGCGGCAGGTTGCCGGGTTCAACGGTCGTGACTTCACCACTTGCCACTGGCGCCGCCTCCTATCGTCAACGGGTGTGACCCGTGACCACCATGGCCGTGGTCAGCGGGTTCGTCGGACGCCCACAAGATCGGTTCGTGCGTCCACTTCTCGGAAATCTGGTAGGTCGCCGGGTGTGGGCCTTTGCGCCGCCAGATCAGCGCGGCCAGCACAGCGGTCAGCCCGAGCGGCACCAGGATCACTATGGCGTATGAAGTTGCAGCGCTCACGTCGCAAACCGTATACCAGCCGCGATTACGCCGCGCCTTCACCCAGGTATCGCATCCATGACGGATCGAGTTCCTTCACGGTCGACAGCAGCCGCCAGTGCTGCCCCTTCGGCGGCAGCGGCGCCGAACGCAGCGTCCAGCCCAGCTCGCCGAGCAACCGGTCGGCCTTGCGGTGGTTGCACGTCGAACAGGCCGCCACGCAGTTCTCCCAGGAGTGCTCGCCGCCGCGACTGCGCGGCACCACGTGGTCGACGGTGTCGGCCTTGCCTCCGCAATAGGCGCAGCGAAACCGGTCGCGGTGCATCAACGCTGCCCGGGTCATCGGGACGCGGGCCCGGTAGGGCACCCGCACGTAGACCTTCAGCCGGATCACCGAGGGGACGACGATGGTGCGGGTCGCCGAGTGGATGACCGGCCCGCCCGGGTCGTCGTGCACGACGTCGGCTTTCCCGCACATCAGCATGATGACCGCCCGCCGCATGGGCAGAGCGGTCAACGGTTCGTAGGTGGAGTTCAGCAGCAGGACCCGGCGCCGCCCCCAGAAAGAGCCGTCGGTGCTACTCGGTGGATGGATGTCGACGCTGTGCAGGGCACGTGCTTGGGCGCGCGGTACTGCAACCCCGGATAGGCCCGATCGTCTGGACGGGCCTTTCTTGCGATGCGCCATACGTCCTCCGACGCACAGTAAACCCTGGTTTCGGCTCGATCGCACGGTCTTTCCTGCCGTGTTCGCAGCTCACCCCGACGAACAGGTGGTGACGACCGCCTGACCAGCCATATCCGGCGACAAGACACAATGGTGGCGTGACACAGCCCCAACTGTCCTTCTACGACCAGGTCGGTGGCCACGAGACGTTCCGCGCGATCGTCTCGCGGTTCTACCAGCTGGTGCGTGACGACGAGATCCTGTACCCGCTCTACCCCGAGGGCGACATGGACGGCGCCGAGGAGCGGCTGAGGATGTTCCTCGAGCAGTACTGGGGCGGGCCGCACACCTACTCCGACCGCCGGGGCCATCCGCGGCTACGGATGCGCCACGTCCCGTTCCGCATCGGGTACCTGGAACGCGACGCGTGGCTGCGCTGCATGCACACCGCGATCTCGGAGATCGATACCCAGACGCTCGACGACGCGCATCGCAAGCAGCTGCTGGACTACCTGGAAATGGCCGCCGACTCGTTGGTGAATTCGCCGTTCTGATGCCCGCACCGTGGTGGTCTTCGGCCGTCTTCTATCAGGTGTATCCGCGGTCGTTCCGCGACAGCGACGGCGACGGTGTCGGCGACCTCGACGGCGTCACGGCCCGGCTGGACCATCTGCAGCGGCTCGGCGTCGACGCGATCTGGCTCAACCCGGTGATGGTCTCGCCGATGGCCGACCACGGCTATGACGTGGCCGACGCGCGCGATGTGGATCCGCTGTTCGGCGGCCTGGGCGCGCTGGATCGGCTGATCGAGGCCGCCCATGACCGCGGCATCAAGATCACGATGGATCTGGTACCCAACCACACCAGCTCACAGCATCCGTGGTTTCAGGCGGCGCTGCGGGCCGGCCCGGGCGGCGCCGAGCGGGAACGCTACATCTTCCGCGACGGCGCCGGGACCGACGGCAACCAACCGCCGAACAACTGGGTGTCGATCTTCGGCGGGCCCGCGTGGACCCGCGTCGTGGCGCCCGACGGGAAACCCGGGCAGTGGTACCTGCATCTGTTCGACGCCGAACAACCCGACCTCAACTGGGACAACCCGGAGGTGTTCGAGGACCTCGAGAAGACGCTGCGGTTCTGGATGGAGCGCGGCGTGGACGGGTTCCGCATCGACGTCGCGCACGGCATGGCCAAGCCGCCGGGGCTGCCGGACATGGAGATCGCCAAGGCCGAAATGCTGTTGGCGGACATGGACAAGGACCCCCGCTTCAACAACGACGGTGTGCACGAGATCCACCGCCAGATCCGGCGGGTGTTCGACGATTACGCGCACGCCGTCGCGATCGGTGAGGTGTGGGTCTACGACAACGAGCAGTTCTCCCGCTACGTGCGTCCCGACGAACTGCACCTGGGTTTCAACTTCCGGCTACTGCGGGCCCGTTTCGACGCGACCGCGATTCGCGACGCGATCGAGAACTCCATGGCCGCTGCGGATCTGGTGGCTGCCACGCCCACCTGGACACTGTCGAATCACGATGTCGATCGCCCGCCGACCCGCTACGGCGGCGGGCCGGTCGGGCTGTCCCGGGCGTTGGCCATGACGCTGCTGATGCTGGCGCTGCCCGGCGCGGTCTTTATCTACAACGGCGAGGAACTCGGCCTGCCCAACGTCGACCTGCCCGACGAGGCGCTGCGTGACCCGATCTGGGAACGCTCGGGTCACACCCTGCGCGGACGCGACGCATGCCGGGTGCCGCTGCCGTGGGAAGGCGAGGCTCCGCCGTTCGGGTTCTCCACCAATGCCGATACGTGGCTGCCGATTCCGCCCGAGTGGGCGGCGCTGACGGTCGAGAAGCAGGTCGACGACCCCGAATCCACGCTGTCGTTCTTCGGTCGTGCCATCGAAATGCGCCGCATGCGAAGCGAATTCGAGGGTCGCACGGTTTCGTGGCTCGACTCCCCCGCCGATAGCGTGGCCTTTGCGCGCGACGGCGGCTTGGTGTGCGTACTCAACGCGGGCGACGCCGCCGTCGCGCTGCCCGATGGCGAGGTGCTGTTGGCCAGTGCCCCTTTGGTCGACGGCAAGCTGCCGCCCGACACCGCCGCCTGGCTGGTCTAGTTTCCGATTTTCCCTCGAGCAGACGAGAGATCGCGTGAAAACGCGCTCCGGTGCGGCCTTTTGCGGCTGCGCGCCGGAATCGGGCTCACGGATCTGTGGGAGGCAGCAGCATGTGCTGCCATGTCCGGCCCTCGGGCGCACTGCGCGCGAGGTTGGACTGCGTGTAGGTGCGGCCGTCGGATCCGACATAGGTGCCCGAGTTCGGGTCGTACTGCGCAATCGCTACCGGCGTCGGCGTTTCGGGGCGAGGTTGCGGAACGGACTGCCCGGACAACGTGGCGTTCGGGTCGCCCTTCCAGTTGTACCCGTCGTTGAGAGGCACGTAATCCTCTTCGCTCTCACACATTTTGGCTGTCGGAGCGCGCTTGCCGGGGCGGGCGGCGCAGGGCACGTTGCGCAGGCCGCGCACGTTGAACTGCGAGTCCTGTGGCACCCGGCAGTACAGATCACCGACGGGACGGTCGGGGTAGTCGACCTCGCTGGGTGCTCGTCGCTGTTGAGCCGGCAGATATCCGGTCATACAGGGTGGCGGGAGGTTGAGGTTCAGGTTGAACGACAGGTAAAGCCCGCGGTAGTCCTGTTTCGTGTCGCGGTTCGCCAGGCCGGCGCCTTGCAGGATCTCCAGCCCCGGTGGGGTCAGCACCAGGAGCTGTTCCAAGTTGGGTTGGTAGGTGACGGCCACGTCAGCGACGCTGACCAGGTTCGCCATCAAAACCGGCAGGGTCGGTTGCACGCGATCAAGCATGCTGCGAACCGCGTCGGCGGCGTCCGGACCGGTGTCCAAAATGCCGCGCAGCGCCGCGTCGTTCTCCTGCACCTGGCGGGTGATCTGCGCGGTGTTGGCGGCCCACGCCTGAATCGACTCCGAGGTGTCGATCTGGGTATCCAGAATCGGCTGAGACTCGTCGATCAGGGTGGTCAACGCGTCGAGGTTGTCGCGCGCATCGATGGCCAATGTGGTGCTGGATCTGACAATCCGGGACAGTTCGGGACCCAGACCGCCCACGGCGGTGAACGCTTCGTCAATGGCCGTCTTCAGGTTGTCGTGCGGAATCGCTTGCAGGCCTCGGTTGGTCGCACTCAGAAGCGCGTTGATGTCGGCAGGCACCGTTGTGCGGTCGACGGGAATCACGTCGCCGTTCTTCAGCATCGGGCCGCCATCGCTGCGCGGCACGAGCGCGATGAACTGTTCCCCCAGCGCCGTCTGGCTGTGCACGCGCGCATCCAGGTCGGCGGGTATGTCAATGCCGGTCTGCATGGTGAGGACGGCGTCCACGCCGGTCGGGCTCAACTGCACATCCTTGACGAGCCCGACTTCGGTGCCTCGGTAGGTGACGTTGGCATTGGCGTAAAGCCCGGCGGCGGCGGGCAGGTTCACGGTGACCTGGTACTGGCCGGCGCCGAAAAGAAGATTCGGCACTCTGAGATACGTCAATGCCATGGCGCCGCCGGCGAACAGGAAGATCACGGCAAAGAACACCAGCTGCAACTGGACTCGTCTGTTGAGATGCATGTTAAGGCCCCTGATCCCAGCGGTAAGGCGCCATCAGCGGGTTACTTGCCGTGTAGGGGCTGGGCAGCTGGCCGATGGTGCGACCCCATTGCAGTTCCAACTCCGTGAGGTCGCCCTCCCAGCGAGTTCCGGTGAACAAAGCCGAGTCCATCCGGCTGAGGGTCAGGTCCGCGACGACGGTCACGTTGGCGTAGTCGCCGCGCATCCACTTGGTCAGCGTGTCCTTCGGGAAGGGATAGGTGGTCAGTAGGTCGAGCGAACGCGTCAAGGCGGGCCCGGCGTTCGCAAGCGACTCGAGCACCGGGCCGAGGTCTTTGAGTTCCTGAACCAGCGCGGCGCGGGTTTGGTGGACCGAGTCGGCGGCCAGCGCGTTGAACTTGCCCAACTGATCGAATACCTCGACAAGGTTGTCGCGCTGGCTGTTGAGGACTGCCAGGCCATCTGGGATCGCTTCGAGCGCCTCGTCGACGACGGGTTGCTGCGCAGCGAACTGTCCGACGAGCCGGTTGAAACTTTCGGTGGCAGCGATGATGTCGCTGGTTTGATCGTTCGCCCGGTCCATGAACGTGTCCAGCTGCACCAGCAGGCTCCGCAGATCGTCTTCGCGGCCGGCGAATGCGGTGCTCAATGCCTTGGTGATGTCGTGAACCTGTCCGATTCCGCCGCCGTTGAGCAGCAGTGACGCCGCGGCGAGTGTCTGTTCGGTCGACGGATAAGCGCGGCCCGACGACAGGGGGATCACGGACCCTTGGCGCAGCCTGCCCTGTGGCGGCGTGTCGGTCGGCGGTGCGAGTTCGATGTGCAGCGATCCCAACAGGCTGGTCTGCCCGACCGAGATCGTGGCGTTGGCGGGGACGTTGACGTCGCCGTTGAGCCTGATCGTCACCAGGGCGTGCCAACCTTGTCGTTCGATCGTGGTGACCGTGCCGACGTTCACGTCGCCCACGCGGACGCGCGAATTCTGCTGAATGTTGTGCACATCGGGCATCTGCGCCTGGATCGTGAAGGAGCCCGGGCCACGACCTTGAGTGCCGGGCAGCGGAAGGGCGTTCAATCCACGCCAACCGCACCCGGACAACACTGTGCTCAACACGAGCGCTGCCGCCACACCGGCGGTTCGCCACCGTCGTGCCCGCGTCATGGTGCCGCCTCGGGCGGAACCATCATTCCGGGTAACCCGGCGCCCGGATCGGTTTGCCGCCCCGGTTGCTCCGCGCCCGGTATCGCCGCATCAGGCAAAGGGACCTCGGCGGGCAGGGGCGAGGAGTGATCCACCTGCGGTATCGGTTGGGGTGGAACGTAATCCGGCCGCATCCAGTCCTCGCTGTAGGTGACTTCGTTGGGACGTACGCTGGCGCCGACGAATGGGTTGAGCCCGAGCGGCAGAAAGTTGTACTGGCGGTTCTTCACGATCGGCGCCAGATACTGCACACACAGTTTCGACGACTGTTCAGCGTTCAGCCGTGATGCGGCCTGTATCGCGCCGCACAGAAAGGTGATGGGATCGCTGAAGTTGTTGGCCGACAACGCTCCGCTGAGGGTGCCCTGGGCGGGTTGATACGAGTTGATCAGGTTGGCCTGTCCCGTGGGAGCGGCGTGCAGGAACTGCTTGATGTCGTCGATGCTGTCGACCAGCACCTGGGACACTGACGCCAACTTCTCCGACGTCGTGCCGATACTTTCGCGGTTGTCGGCAACGAACGTTTTCACCTCGCCAAGGACAGAATTCATGTCCTCGATGGCGTGCGCCACTTCGCCGGGGTCGTCGGCCAGCAGTCCCGTGACAGACGCAAGGTTCCTGTTGAGCTGTCGTATCAGCACCGTACTGTCCTGCAACGCCGACACCAGCGAAGACAGATTCTTGACGCTGGTGAACATGTCGTCGCTGTGATCACCGAGAGACGACAGCGCCTGCGAAAGTTTGATGATCGCATCGCGAATCGCCGGTCCCTGCCCCCTCAGGTTCTCAGCCGTGGTGTTGACGAAAGAGCCCAGGGTGCTGACACCACCTGCTTCGGTGGGCTCCAGCGCCTCGGTGAGCCGTTCGAGTTGACCGCGGAAGTCGTCCCACTCCATCGGTACCGCAGTGCGGTCTTCACCGATCACCGCATCGTCGGGCAGGGTCGGGCCTGACCGATACGGCGGGGTGAGCTGAATTGACCTTGCTGTCACCAGTGTTGGCGACAGAATCACTGCCTTGACGTCGGCCGGAACGGGATAGGAGCCATCCACCCAGAACGTGATCTTCACCGTCGTGGGTTGCGGTTCGATGGCGTCGATCTTGCCGACAGTGACGCCTCGGATCCGGACGTCATCGCCGACGAAGACGCCGTTGCTGTTCTGGAAGTACGCCACCACACGGGTGCGGTTCGTCTCCCGCGCGGACCCAATCAACAGGGCCGCCGCGCCGACCAGGGAAACAATCAAGGCCATGATTACGCCGATACGCGTGTGTGCCCTGCTCATCGGTCACCCTGCCCGGAAGCGTGTTCGGCCGACGGCTGCGCCGGAGGCCCTGGCGGCGGTCCGCCCGGTGGCGGCGGCGGTAGCGGCTCGCGGTACGGATAGCGCGGATCACCGGGTTTACCGGTGATGGCGTCGGGCAGATGTAGCCGCGGCTCGCCGCCCTGCCCGGTGCGCGGAAAGGGCACCGGCAACGCCGGCGTGCCGGGCTGGCCGACCTGCGGATCGGTACGCTCCGAGGGCGCAAGCACGTTCGGATCCAAACCCAAGTCGGAGAAGGCGGCATCGACGAACGGTTGTACGAACTGACCGGGCAACAAGTTGGCGACGTAGGCGTTGAAGAACGGCCCGGAGCTCACCGATTCGCTGAGCGCCATCACGTACGCGGACAGGCCGCGGAATGCTTCCCGCACTTCGGCTTTGCGGTTGTCGATTGTTGCGAGCACTCCGTTCAACTTGTCGAGCGCCGGTTTCATGGTCGACCGGTTCTCGGTGATGAACCCGAGAATCTGATCGGCCAGTGCCGAGATGTTGCCGGAGATCTGGTCCAGTGCAGCGCTTTGGCTTTGCAGTTGCACAAGCATGGCGTTGGTGTCGGAGATGAGCCCCACGATCTGGTCGGTACGCCCAGCCAACACCCCGGTGGCCTTGCGGGCGTTCGCCAGTAGCTCACGCAGGTGTGTGTCGCGTCGGTTGAGGGTTTCGGAGAACCGGGCGACGCCGTCGACCGCGACCTTCAGCTGCGGTGGGGTGTCGCGCAATGTATCGCTCAGTGTCCGCAACGAATCGGATAACTGGCCGGTGTCCAGGCCGCTGATGGTCGCCGTCAGGTCGCCGATGGCGTCGGGAAGCTGGTAGGGCGAGGTGGTCCGCTCGATCGGGATGGTGCCGGACAATCGGCCATCCCCGCGCGGCGTAATCCCGACAACTTTGTTACCCAGCAGGCCGATTGTCTTGATGGCGGCCTCGGTTCGCTCCCCTAGCCGGATGTTGTCAGCGACGGAGAAGGTGACCAGCACGCCGTCGGGTTTGAGTTCGATCCTGCGCACCTGCCCAGCGCGAAAGCCCGATACCTGCACTGGGGCGCCGGTCGTCAGACCGCCCGCCTCGTCGAAGTACGCGGAGTACGTCGTGTCGGAGGTGAGGAACGGCAGCTTGTTGAAGTTGAAGGCACCGACGGCGATGAGTGCGACCGAGGTCAGCGCGACGGCGCCGATGGTGATCGGGTTGCGTTCCCTGAAGGGCTTCATCGTGGGGTGCACCTGCCTGTGGATTGACTGGCGACTTTGACGTAAACAGGCTGGCCGCCTTTACCGTTCAACTTCAGAACCACTTCACACATGTAAAAGCTGAAGAAGTCGCCGTAGATCGCCTGTCTGCCCAGCACGCGGTAGGCGTCCGGAAGTGTCGTGAGCAGGTCGTCGAAGTACTCGTGATCGGCCAGCACGGTTCCTGCCGTACGGTCGGTTTCGGTAACCACCTTCTTGAGTGGCTCACGGGCCTCGGCGAGCAGGCCGGCAATACTGCGGGCGCCCTCGTTGGCGTGCGCCATCCCAGTGCTGATGTCCTGCTTGCGCTTCTCGAGCCCGTGCACGAGCTCCGACAGCGAGTCCACAGCCTTGTCGAACTTGTCGGTGTGATCGCCGAGAGAACCCAGCACCGTATTCAGGTTGACGACGACCTGTCCGATCAGTTCGTCCCGATCGGCCAGCGTGTTGGTCAGTGCAGCGGTCTGGGTGAGAATCGACCCGATCGTGGGCCCCTGCCCCTCAAACGCCGAGATCAGCTGGCCCGCCAACGCATTTACTTGATCGGGTTCCAACGCTCGAAACAGCGGCCGGAATCCACCGATCAACGCGTCGAGATCGAGTGCCGGCGCGGTCTGGGTCATCGGGATCGTGTCACCAGGGATGAGCTTCCTGGTTCCACCGGCGCCGTCCTCCAACGACAAATAGCGTCCTCCGATCAGGTTGTCGTATCGGATGACTGCCCGGCTGCCCTCCGTCAAGATCACGGATTCGTCGGCACTGAATTCGACCAACGCGGTGGAATCATCCTGGATCGCAATGTGTTTCACTTTGCCGACCTCGACGCCGGCGATGCGGACGAAGTTGCCGTTCTCCAGCCCGGTCACCGCGCTGAAGGAGGCGTGGTAGGTGCTCTCCTCCTGGAACCTGAGCTGCGCGAAGATGGCGATCAGGCCGAAAGCGCCCAACGCGCACACAACGAAGAAGATTGCCAGGCGGATCAGAAGCCCGGACATACTACGTCGCAAGGCGATTCACCTCTTCCAAATGGTGCTGACTGAGCAGCGTCGGCGTGATCACGATGGCGGCGCTTCCCCGTGATCGGTGGGCCCCGGCCCGGGTGGCGGATGCGGGGGAACGCCCGGGTACAGCGGCGTGCCGTCGGGTCCGTACAGCGGGGCACCGTAGGGCGGCGCACCGAAGTACGGAAAAGGACCGGGAGCCGGGCCGCCCGGATAGCGGATGCTCGGCGGTTCGGGCACCGCCCGAGTGACCGGCAGGTAGTTGGCCCACCCGGGGAAGCCGATCCCGGGATTGGGACGGACGTCTAGGCCGGCCCCGAACCCGGTGTTGGCCACCAGGTAGCGCACAGGCCAGCTCTGGGCGACGTCGGGAAGCGATCCGCAACCGGGCTTGCCGCCGGGTCCGCCCTTGGCGGCGATGACGGGTAGGTTCTGCGGATATCGGTACGGGTCGTCACCCATGAGCAACGCCGCGTCCATGATGAGCGACTTGCCGTTGCCGCCACCGACGTAGTGCCGCAGCCCGCCGTCGAGGGTGTTCTGGGCGCCCACGAGAAGGCAGGTCAATGACGGGTTGTATTTCATCAGCAGGTTCGTGGTCGGCTCGATCAGATTGACGGCTCTGATCAAACTGTCCTTGCTCGGGCCCAGAACGTTGATCCCGCTGCGCGACATGCCCACAACGCCAAGCAGCAGTGCGTCGAGCTGCCGGGCCTGATCAGTCAACGTCACGCTCGTGGTTGTTGCGGCCCCGAGGGTATCGATGATGTCCTGCGCGGCCGCGCTGTAGGTGTCGCTGACCTCTTCGATTGCTCGCCAGTTCGCACGCATTGTCTCGGATCGCGGATTAAGCGCGATCAGTACCTCATTTGCGGCTGTCGTGGCCTCCCCCATGCGTTCACCCTGGCCGCGCACCCCCTCGGCGAACGCCGCCAGAATCGCATTCAACTTCGCCGGATCGATCTGGTTGATCAGCTCCACCAAGTTTTGGAAGACGGTGTTCACCTCGACGGAGACGTTCTTCGACTCCAGAACCGCACCTGCGGAAAGTCGTTGCGGATCCGGGTTTCTGGGATACACCAGGTCGACGAACTTCGACCCGAACAGCGATGTGGCGTCAATACGGGCTTCGACGTTGGCCGGGATGTATTTGACCTGGTCGGGGTCGATCTCTAGCCGAAGGGTCACCGCGTCGGACGCACCGGAGATCATGGCGACACGCCCGACCTGAACCCCACGCATCTTCACCTTTGCGTACGGTTCCATCACCAGCCCCGCGCGCTCCGAAGTCAATGTGACGGGCACCGTCGGCGTGAACGACCGGTTGAACGCGCCCATACAGACCGCGACTGCGACGGTCAATCCGACAACCAAAAACGCAGCCCACCACTCGGATGCAATTCGCGGGGTTCCCACTTTGGACGACATCGCACTACCCGGAGAAGTTGAATATGCCGGTCTGGCCATAAATGGCGAGGGTGACGAACAGGATCAGGAAGCTCGACGCGACGAGTGAAGTTCGGGTGGCGCGCCCGACTGCCTCCCCGACCCCGACCGGACCGCCGCTCGCGGTGTAACCGTAGTAGGTGTGAATCAGCATGATCACGACCGCCTGCATGATTGTGACTGCGAACGAACGCATTACATCGCCGGGAACCAGGAACGTGTTGAAGTAGTGGTTGTACACCCCCGCCGACTGGCCGTAGAACACCGTCGTGCCGAAGCGGGCAGCGGTATAGGCCATCAGCAGCGCGACGGAGTAGAGGGGAAGGACGACGATCACCCCGGCCGCTACCCGCGTTGAGGCCAGGTAGGCAATCGAGCGGATGCCCATGACCTCCAGTGCGTCGATCTCTTCGTTGATCCGCATGGCGCCCAACTGCGCGGTCGCGCCGGCGCCGATCGTGGCGGCCATGGCGATTCCTGCGGTGGACGGCGTGATCAGTCGGGTGTTGAGGAAGGCCGATGCGAACCCGACCAGGGCGTCCACCCCGACCTGGGAGAGTTGGTTGTAGCCCTGCGCCGCGATCAGCCCGCCTGTCGACATGGTCAGGAAGGCGACCACAGCGACCGTGCCCCCGATCACCGCGAGCGCACCGGTTCCCAGGCTCATCGCCGCGACCTGTCGTAACAACTCGGACTTGTACCTGACGAAGACGTCGCCGATCGAAATGATTGTCTGGCCGTAAAATCGGGTCTGATCACCGATTTGCCGCCAGCCCGATCTCGCCCCGTCTACCGCGATCATGGTCCGCGGTAGACGTTGTCGGAGAACGATGCTCGCGCTCACTTGGTGACCTCGAACCCGATCGCGGTGACGACGATGTTGATCACGAACAGCAGGACAAACGAAAACACCACCGTTTCGTTGACCGCATTGCCGACCCCGGCCGGGCCCCCACCGACGGTCGTGCCCTGATAGCAGGCGATCAGACCGGCTGCCAAGCCGAACAGCGTTGCCTTGACCATGGATATCAACACGTCACTCAAACCGGTGATGAACGTCATGCCCGCGACGAACGCGCCGGGGGTGACATGCTGGAAGAACACTGAGAACAGGAAACCGCCCGTCAGCCCGGTGAGCGTCACCAGCGATGACAGCAGCAACGCCACCACCGTGGCAGCCAGCACTCGCGGTGCCACCAGGGCCTGCATCGGGTCAATGCCCATGACCCGCAACGCGTCGAGCTCTTCACGGATGGTGCGCGCTCCCAGATCGGCGCACATGGCCGCCGCACCCGCACCGGCAACGACGAGCACGGTAACGAAGGGACCAATCTGGTTGACCGCCCCGATCGCTGCGCCGGTGCCGGAGAAGTCGGCGGCGCCGAATTCCATGAGCAGCACGTTGAACGTGAAGACGGTCATGACGACCAGCGGAATGGACAACATCAGGGTCGGGATGAGTGACACCCTGGCCACAAACCAGGTCTGCTCCAGGAATTCGCGCCAGGCGAACGGTGGTTTGAACATCGTCACGAACGCGTCGAGGGAAAAGGCGCAGAAGCCACCGACGTTGCGCAGAGGTTTCAAAGCGATGGCGCGCGGTGAACCAATCGATGTTCGGTTGACATCTCCGGCGCGGCGGATGATCCCCGCCGCCGTTTCGGCGCTGTCGGTGGCCACGCCCTCACCTGCTCACGGGTGAGCTGGTTGACGGTTCTCGGTGACTGCGGCCCACGATGAACCTCACGACTGCGCCAAGTGCGCATAGGAGACACGGAGTTCCTTCTTGAGGATCTTGCCGCTCGGGTTCTTCGGTAGGGACTCGACGAAGACCAGATACTTCGGCCGCTTGTAACCACCCAGCACTTTTCGTGCATGTTCCTCGACCTCTTTGGCCGTGAGCCCCGCACCGTCTTTGGGAACGACTGCCGCGGTGACCGCTTCGATCCAGTGCGGATGCGGCACGCCGAAAACGGCGACCTCCGCGACCCCGTCGAGCAGGTAAAGGGCCTCCTCCACCTCACGCGAGGCGACGTTCTCGCCCCCCGTCTTGATCATGTCCTTCTTGCGGTCGACCACCGTCAGATAGCCGTCCTGGTCGATCACGCCGAGGTCGCCAGAATGAAACCAACCGCTGCGGTAAGCGGCGGCGGTCTTTTCTTCGTCGTTGTAGTACCCAAGCGTGGCGTGCGGTGAGCGGTGCACGATCTCGCCGACTTCGCCGCAGGCAACGTCGAGGTCGTCCTCGTCGACTACGCGGGTCTCCACGTTCAGCGATGGGCGTCCTGCCGAGCCGGCACGTGAAAGCTGTTCCTCCGGACGCAAAATCGTGGCTAACGGGGCCAGCTCGGTTTGTCCGTAGAAGTTCCAGAACCGCACGTTGGGCAGGCGGCGGGAGAGTTCCTTGAGCACTTCCACGGGCATCGGCGATGCACCGTAGTAGCCCTTGGCGAGGCTGGACAGGTCCCGCACGTCGAAATCAGGATGCCGCAGCAGGGAGATCCACACGGTGGGCGGACAGAACAGCTTTGTGACCTTCTCCCGCTCAATCGTTTCGAGCAACGCTTCGGCGTCTGGTCGGGGCAGGATAATGCTGGTTGCACCGAGATAGACATCGACGGAGAAGAAGCAGTCAAGCTGGGCGCAGTGATACATCGGCAGACTGTGCAGTTCGATGTCATCCGAACTCATGTCGCCGTCCACAGCGCAGGAAACGTACTGGCTGATCAGCGAACGTGAGGTGAGCACGACACCCTTGGGCCGCGATTCAGTCCCGGAGGTGTACATCAGCCGCAGCGGGTCATCGTCTCCGATCAACACCTCCGGCGACACGCTGTCGCCAGCGTCGATCCAGCGGTCGACGTTGTCCCAGTTGCCCGTCGGCGGGCGGCCTGTCATCGGAATCCAGCCCAGCGCAGCATCAGAGATGCTCGCCGAGGACAACGCCCGCTCGGCGACCGAGGCAAGCGCATCCTCGGCGACGAGGCTCTTGGCGCCCGAATGGGCGAGGATGAACGCGATCTCTTCGGCGTTGAGCATGAAGTTGATCGGGACCAGCACCACACCGAGCCGAGCGGTTGCGAAGGTCAAAACCGCGAACTGCCAACAGTTATGGGACAGAATGGCGAGCCGATCGCCTTTGACCAAGCCCTTTTCGGTGAGGTTGTTCGCGCACCGGTTCACCGCAGCATCGAACTCGCGGAAAGTCACTCGACGGTTGTCGGCAATGACGGCGGTCTTGGCTGGATACCGAAGTGCTGTGCGGCGGAGGAGATCGCCTAAGCCGTGTTGGCGTGCGCGCGCCACCGTGGCCGCGGTCGCTGCCGATGAAGCCGTGCTCGTCATGACCATCCCCTCTGGATTTCAGACAGCTGTTACGCAGACGCCTCGTGTGCCGAAGGCCTCGCCGGCGAGTTGAAGGTGTGTCGCAGCTTGACCATTGGGTCGAAGAGTAACCCATAGTTTGATCAAAATAAAGCCATTTTCGAATCTCTTAGGCCTCAAAAGGCATCTTTGTGATCAAACTAGTGGTGGCTCGGCGCATGGTCGGCTGGCGCGACCTTCCGGATGCCGCGCACGCGCAGAGCTACCGCGGACTACTCCTCCACTGGGTCGCCGGAGAGCGGACGTTGGTCGCAGGAGTCGTATTCACGGGCGAAATGGACGAAGAGATCGCTGCGTAACCCCTTCCAGCACGTGACCAGCAACGCACCCACAATCGCTGTGGCAAAGGCGATCACTACCAAGAGGTCGGTCACGTCACGTCCCCTTGAGAAAGTCCGGAGTCGGAAAGAGGTTGCCCCACGCGTCGAACCCGGCACGGTCCGACCAGGTTCGCGATGGGGTGTCATGGTTGACAATCGACATCTCACAAGATAATTCGAGCCTGTGGCCGTCGGGCATGATGAAGTAAGCAAAGATGTTGCCACCCGCTCGATGACGGCTCACCCCGAGCTCGAGGTGCGTACCAGCCGCGGCGAGGACATCGATTGCCATCTTCACGTGATCGATGCTCGACATCGCCAGCGCCCAGTGGTGCATGCGTGCCTGCCCCAGCGTCACCGCGACGTCATGGTGCAGCAGGCCCTTGCGAATGAAGCTGCCGTGCCACATCTCGGAGCTGGGATCCAATTCGATGTGTTCGGTCTCGCGCCAGCCGAGTACGTCGACGAACAACTTCGATGCCGCTTTGACGTCAGCAGACTGAATTGCGATGTGGTCCAGGTCCAATGGCTGAAAACCGCGGCGTGACGCGATGGTCGGCTCTGCGAGCACGTGGTAACGGTTGTCAGCCACCAGCACGTAGTCCACCGCGAGACCGGAGTCAAGAACCCATCGCATTCCCTCGGCCTGATTCGGATGCGCTCCGTCGGTGCGAGTCGTGGTCAATCCCGCTTGGTTCAACGCGCGCTCGGCAGATTCGATTTCAGCCACGTCTTCAGCGCGGAAGGCGACACGACTGACTCCAGTGGGCCCTTCTTTGAACGCGACATCCCAGTTGCCATCAAACCCGCAGCCCAGATAAACCGCATCACCGGTGCGCGCGATTTCGACCAGGCCGACGACATCCTGGTAGAAACCTACGGTCGAGTCGACGTCGTTGACGTAGAGCTCGAGGTGTTCAATCTGCTGAATTCCCACTGTTCCTCCGAGGTTCGGCTGGTATGACAGGCAAGATGACATAAGGCAGTTGACGATCGGACGAGTGCAGGGTGACCGTCCCGCCAAAGACGTCCGCGGGTCGATCCCGGGTGTCTCCGTGCATTGCGTCGGCGGGGTTGTACCAGTCCACCGAGGTTTGGCTGTCGGACGACTCATGCTGATAGTCGTGCCCCTGCACCGTGAGGGCGAGTGTGTAGCCGGCCGGGACGACAATCGACGTCGGCCAGATTTCGACGTCGAGCTCGTAAACGGTCTGCGGCACAAGAGGCGTCGGATCGTCATGGGTATGGTAGGGCCGATAGGGCGTGCTCTGAACGGGATCGAGCTTTCGGTGCGATCCGCGCAGCCAACCCAACGAGACCGGAGTGTGCGGATCGTTCGCGCCGGCAAACGTGACCTCGTCGCCAAGGGGGTCGAAGACCCGCAGCACCAGGAAAAGGTCGACGTCACGCGTCGATGACGAGACGAAGAGCTTCACGGCCGAGGGCCCGGTGATCTCCGTATCGACGTCGAAAACCGTACGGTAAGTGAGGCCGCCGCTCAAAGCCTGGTAGCTCGCCTGCCGTTCGCCTGCGGGTGGCTTCCGGTCGAGCCTTTGGTCGAAATGATCTAGGTACAGCTTTGTCCAGTCAGTCCCTGGAAGGGGCCAGTCCCGTTCGTATCGAAGCGACGTAGTCCCGTCGACGTGGCGAACGTTGAGAATTACCGGGGGAACATCGTCCCAGCCGTTCGGCTCGTCCTTGAGAAAGTGGTCGAAGAAGCGCCTTTGCAGTTCCCGCCCGTAATCGGTGTAGAAATGGGTCCAGTGCTCGAGGTTGTGGAACTCAAGCCACTTCCGCCGCGACCCCGCGCGCAGGAAGCCCTCGACGTTACCGCGCAAGTGAAGGCCCTGCCCGCCGATGTTGGCCGCAGACAACAGCGGCACCTCGATGGCCGACAGGTCCGCGTTGAGCGACTCGAAGTACTCGTCGAACGTGGGATGGTCGTGAAGTTCGGCAATCAAGTCGGCACGATTTTGCGCACGGACCTCGGGCGGCAAGGTTTCGTCTCCGAAGACCGGCACATCTGTGACGGGATTTCGCCCGCCACGTTCGCCAACGCCGAACTGCGCCTTGTCGATCCGGTTGCGATACCAGCGGACGATGAACGTCGACAGGATCCCGCCGTGGCGGCGTGCGTCGCGGTAGTGATCGGAACAACCCTCCCACGGACAGATGGCCGCCAAGTGCGGTGGTCGCAATGCGGCAACCTGCCACTGATTCATTGCGACATAGGAGATTCCGATGAGTCCGACCCGGCCGGTACTCCAGGATTGGGTTCCAGCCCACTCGATGCAGTCGTAATAGTCTTGCGTCTCGCGAGGGGACCAGTGGTCCACATATCCGGGGCTGCGCCCCATGCCCCGTGAGTCGACACGCACCACCGCGTACCCGTGTGGAACCCATTTCTCGGGATCGATCGTCTCCCAATTGGCGTAGCGATTACTGGAGCCCGTGGGGACATCGGGGTGCTGGGTGCAGAGGGCGGTCCATTGATCCGGCCGGCCTTCGGCGAAGTTCAGCCCTTTTCCATACGGGGTGTAGCAGAGAAGTACCGGATGTCGCCCCTCCGTCGGGCGGTAGACGTCTGCGCGAAGGAGTAGGCCGTCATCGGCTTCGATCTCGACATCCCAATCAATCTGCATACCTTGGCCGTCGTGGGCCATCTTCACCTCTTTCTGCCCGTTGCACGGGTACGCTGCCTCCCACACCGGCCACGAATATTTGATCATAAGATGCACCAATTACGGGGCATTTCGCGACAATCTGGGCATCTTTGATCAAATTACTCAATCGCGCGCCGATACTCGGCGTTATCCCGGCGGCGGGCAACCCCGCGCGGAGGCGCATTCAACGCGTCGCGATCAGGGCGGGCAGTCTCTTGTCGATCAGTTCGTACGCGTCGCGCATGATCTGATCGACCACCTCGGCGCAACTCGCGACTCCGTCGATCAGCCCTTGGGCCTGACCGGCCCACCACATGCCGCCCTCCACGTCGCCTTTCTCAAGCACTTCCGTGCGGCCTCGCGCGCCTGAAGCAAGGTGCGCGACATCTTCAAACCCCGAACCATCCCGTTCCGAGATGCTGAGAATCTCCTCAGACACAGAGTTGCGTGCCACCCGAGCGGTGTTGCGGAATTTTCGGAAGACGATCACTGTCGCACGTTCGTCGTTCATCACAATCTGCTTCTTCACGTTCTCGTGCACCGGGGCCTCAGTCGTCGCAACGAATCTGGTGCCCATGTTTATCGCCGACGCACCCAACGCAAGTGCGGCCGCCAGACCCGCACCTGTGGCGAATCCACCACTGGCGATGATGGGAATGGTGAGGCACTTAGCGGCGGCGGGAATGAGCACGAGACCGGGAACGTCATCGTCTCCGGGGTGGCCGGCGCATTCGAATCCATCGATGCTGACCGCGTCGACGCCAAGCTTCTCAGCCTTCACCGCATGACGCACAGCCACCGCTTTGTGGATTACCTTCACACCAGCGCTCTGGAAGCGAGGTAAGTGCGGTGCCGGGTTGTTGCCCGCTGTCTCAACGATTTTCACGCCACCGTCGATGATCGCTTCGCGATACTCGTCGTAAGGCACCGGTTTGATCGTGGGGAGGATGGTGAGGTTGACACCGAACGGCTTATCCGTGAGATCACGCGTACGCTGGATCTCCCGCGCCAGCGCTTCCGGCGTCGGCTGGGTCAGCGCCGTCAGGAAGCCCAACGCACCGGAATTCGCCACTGCGGCGATCAACTCTGCGGTGCCCACGGCAGTCATGCCACCGCAGACGATGGGATGCTCTATGCCGAACTCCTCGGTGAACCGGGTGACGAACATGGACCTTCTTTCCTTGCCGGGGACTATGGTTCCCGCATGCTGGCGATCATGGCAGCCGCCGGCGGCCAGGTGCGCGAGATAAGGGCGCCGCGTTCACCCCGTCGCGCACTCAGCCCTGGTACCGGGAGGACGGGTGCTAGTCACCGACACCAACTGCCGGGGCGGTCGCCGCGCCCCCGATGACGCGCCCGGCTTCGACCGGATCGAAGAACCACGGAAAGGCGTTGGGCGGATGTGAGAAGTTTCCGAAAATTCGCTCCGCCAGGTCTTTTCGCTCTTGCGCGGCGGTGAACAGGGCGAGTTGGGACTGTGACGGCGGGTCCAAGAGGCTGTTGGTGAAGGTATACGCGTACTGCTCGTAGTCTTGCCAGAACGTCTCCCACACATCTGACATCCATTCCGCGTCAAACGGTCGGCTATCGCGCTCCACGATGCGGTGCAGATAGTGGCGCGCGCCTTTGGCAGCACTGTTGGAGCCTTGACCGCTGACCGGGTCCTTCAAGCTCAGCACGTCACCGAGTCCCAACACCTGCGCACCCGATGGCAGCGTAGCCACGGGCCGGCGGACTCCAGGGGTGATTCGGCCGCGGATGGCGCTAGCCGGATCCGCCAGTCGCGCGTTGCGAGCCAGCGCGTATTGGTCCGGAGCGATATCTTGAAGTACCTCCTTGCAACGCTTCAGGATTTCCTCTGGATCCGTCGCATCGTCGAAGCGATCGATCGGCCCACCCGGCACCGCCTCGAAGATCATGAACACCGAGTCGCGCTCGGTTGTGTTGAGAAAGTGCGTCCCGAATATCTCGCCCGCCCCCGCGTGGGCAGCGAAGTACATGCACTCGAAACCAACCGACTCAGCCCAGGCGGGATGACCGTCAACGACGACCATCGCCAGGTGCCGCTGGGCCTCGGTGTAGACCGACCGTTGTTGATCACGCTCGAAAAGTCCGCTGATATCCCCCTTCCCCGCGGCGACGATGGTCAGGTCGCTTGCGCTCGCGTACGCCTCGATGTTCTCCAGCCTGGCGTCCTGTATCACCAAGTTGCCACCGCGCCGCTGGAACTCCTCGGCCCACCGGGCGCACTTGAGCCGCAGATCGACTGCCTGCCAGGAGATTTTTTCGGGGTTCCACGGGCCGTCGATCGACAGCGCAACGGTCCCGCCTGGCACGATCATTTCGAAGTGCACGCCGTCTGAGGGGACCAACACGTCATCCCAGAAGTTGACTCCGAGCTCCCGCTCGAAAGCCTGTGCGTCCGGCGAGATCCCCGCCGACGAGGGGACGAAGCCGCGACGAACCTGGCCCGGCGTGCGGTCGGAAACGATCGTCACGTCGTACCCGTGCTCAAGCAGGCCGAGCCCCAAAAGCAGGCCGCTGTGACCCGCACCGATGATCGAGATCGTCCTCATAGTTCATCCTTTGCAAACGAAACGTATTGGTATCCAACAGGTTTTCTGCATTCAACGGGATCGCGCCCGCCCCTTCGGGCATCGTCGGTGCCATGGAGATCGACTTCGCAGACGCGTCCCGTCAGATCTGCAAGATCTGCACCCTCGCGGGCCATCGGCACCTCTTCTATCGGTGGGTCGACTCTAAAGCGCAGGTTCCGGCCACGTCAAGCATGTTTGATCACAAAGTTCGCTTTTTGCTACCTTTTTCGCGGGTTTGAGCTTTTCTTTGATCAAATTATGGGTTACTGTTCAGGCCGGTGGGACGGACCACCAACCCAGGACCAGAGCGCAACGACGAACGAGAGGCCTTAGATCGCAATGACATCGGCAAGCACGACGTCGGTGGTCGCCATCGAGGAATCGCCGACGGGCACTGCACAGACACGCGTTGATATGGCTGTCAATGCGCTGCAAGATTTGATCGTCTCGGGATCGCTTGAGCCCGGGGCCCCGCTTCGGCTTGCACCGCTGGCGGAGCGATTGGGCATGAGCATGATGCCGGTTCGGGAGGCGCTGCGGGTGCTGGAATCCCTGGGCCTGGTGGAGCAACAGCCCAGGCGCGGGGCGCGGGTGAGCCTGTTCTCCGTACAAGACCTGATGGACACGTATCGGGCTCGGATCCGACTCGAGACCTTGGCTGTCGAGCTGGCCGCCGATCGTTTCACGCCCGAACACGGGAAGGTGGCGCTCGCGCACTTGGAACGGCAATGCGCCGCGGCCGCACGTGGTGCGCTGGAGGAGTCGCGCAAGGCGCACACGGCGTTCCACTTTTCGATCTACGAAGCAGCCGGATCCGCCTGGTTGATTCGCCTGATCACACCGCTGTGGGCGAACAGCGAACGCTATCGAATGCTGTCTCTGCCCCACCGAGGCGCCGTCAAGGACCGTCGACTCGAACACGAGCGGATCTTGGAAGCGTGTATCCGCGGCAATCCTCGCGTTGCGTCACGCGAACTGCACGAGCACCTGGCCAAGACGGTCAACGTCGTGGCCCGTCAACTTGGAGAGGAAGCCCTGTTTTGAACAGCCCTGAACTCACTGAACTCATCTTGCGGGCAGAGGAAATGCCCTGGCGGGCAAAGTCATTGCCCGGTGTTTCCGAACGTATGCTGTGGCGCGACGATGACTCTGGCGCCTCGATCGCGCAGATCAAGATCGAGAAGGGCTGTGGCATTCCGCAGAACCACTGCCACGCCTCGAACCAGTTCATGTTCGTGTTGTCGGGCAGCTACAAGTACCTACACAGCGGTGAAGTCCTGACCACCGGATCCTTCTACTGGAATCCCGCCGGCAACTTTCACGGACCGACCGAGGCTCTGGAGGACACGGTCTTTCTGGAGGTCTACGACGGACCGCACTACCCCCAACGTCCCGATTGGTATGACAACGATGAAGATGCGAGGTAACCATGTCCATTTCCGAGGTCTACAGCAAGAAGCTGAACACACCGTTGGGAGTGTTCTCCCAGGCCATCAAGGTGACTGATCCGAAAGAGTTGCTGTTTGTCAGCGGTCTGACGTCCCGCGCTCCTTCGGGCGAGGTGGTCGGCGTCGGCGACGTCAAGGTCCAGACCGAAACCATCCTCGAGAATATGAAGTCCATCCTCGAGGAGGCCGGCGGCAGTCTCGCCGACATCGTCAAGCTCACGGTCTTCATCCGGGACATGGAGCAGTTCGATGACATCCACGAGGTGCGCAAGCGCTACTTTTCCGCACCGCTACCGGCGTCGTCGATGTTCGAGGTTTCCCGGCTGGTGGACAAGGAACTCCTGATCGAGATCGAGGCCATCGCCGCGATCGGCCAGTCAGGCCGCTGATATGCAGCTTGCCACCTTCCAAATGCCGGGCGGGCAAGCCAAGCCGGGCGCCGTACGGAGGGACGAGGTCATCGACCTCAGCGCGATCTGCGACGAGATCCTCGATCTCGTCGCAGATCCCGCGCTCTTCGACGACGCCAAGCGGGCCGCCGCTAACAACGAGAGCACCGCTCGTCTCGCGGATGTTCGACTGTTGGCCCCGATACCACGACCAGGCCACATCTATTGCGTCGGCTGGAATTATCCAAAGCACTATGAGGAGGGCATCGGCAAACGCGCCGGCCAAGAGACCGACGAGCGCAAGTTCGCGACGTTCTTCTCCAAGCCCAATGGCAGCGTGATCGGCCCCGGCGATGCGATCGCCTGGGATGCGGCTGTCACGACCAAGCTCGACTACGAGGGCGAACTGGCGGTCGTCATCGGCAAAGGGGGCCGATCCATCTCTGAAGAATGCGCGAAGGATCACGTATTCGGATACACCCTGGCCAACGACATCACCGCGCGTGACATCCAGCGTCGCCACGGCGGCCAGTGGCAAAAGGGTAAGGGCATGGACACGTACTGCCCCTTGGGGCCGGTGATCGTCACCGCCGACGCACTTGACGAACGGTCTTTGACCCTGCGGTCACTCGTCAACGGGGAAGTGCGCCAGGAGGCGTCGACGGGGTCGCTGTTCTACCCCGTCGAACGGATCATCGCGCAACTCTCGCTGGGTATGACCCTCGAACCGGGCGACGTCATCCTCACCGGCACGCCGTCCGGGGTCGGTTTTGCCCACGACCCACCCCTGTTCCTCGAACCGGGCGACGTCACAGAGGTGGAGATCGCCGAAATCGGGCGTCTGGTCAACCGCGTCGAGAAGATCGCACTCACCTAACTCGCCACCGTCGACCCCTCCCGCGAGGCAGACTTCCCCGGGGACCTACGCGCTCATCATTCGAGCCGACCCACAAGGAGTAAGCGATGTTGCTGAAACCGTTCGAATACGCGGTTGCTGCATCGGTTGACGAGGCGATCCAGCTGCTTTCGGCACCGGATTCCCGAGTCCTGGCGGGCGGAGCCACCTTGATCAACATGATGAAGCTCAGGGTGGCTTCGCCCCACAGGCTCGTCGACATCGGCAGCCTTGCCGACCTCAAACAAATCGTCGTGGGTGACGACGGTTCACTCCAGCTAGGCGCCGGCGTGACCTTCACAGAGATGCTCGCCTCCGAGACGGTGCGGGCGCACCGCCCGATCCTGCGCCACGTGGCCGCCACCCTCGCGGATGTGCAGGTACGCAACCGCGCCACCGTCGGCGGCAACGTCTGTCACAACGACGTGAACAACAACCTGCCGCCGCTCATGCTGGCCGTCGGCGCGTCGATGACAGTCGTCGGCGCCGACGGCGAGCGACAAGTCCCGGCCGACGAATTCTTCATCGCGCCGTTCTGGACCGCGGTGGGGCCCGGGGAACTGTTGACCAAGATCGTGATCCCGCCCAGACCACCCCGTCGAAGCGACGGATGGGCGGCGCTGCGGGTCGGCGCCGACGGCCCCGGCATCGTGAATGCGGCGGCGACCCGCATCGGTGACGGCGTCCGGATCGCGTTCGGAGGCGTCGCCTCCCGGCCCGTTGCGGTTTCGGCCGCCGCAGAGCCGGACGAGATCCGCGCTGCCATCGCCGATGCGAATATTTCTCCGCCCCCCGACGTGCACGCCACGACCGAGTACAAACGGCACCTCGCCGGTGTCCTCGGCCTGCGCGCCGCGCAGCAAGCCCTGAGTGAAACGGAGGCCCTGTAGATGAACGAGCCCACCCGCGCGAAGGCAATCGACCTGCGTATCAACGGGCGTGCACACCACTGCGAGGTGGAGGCCCGAAAACTGCTTGTGCACCTCATCCGCGACGACCTCGATCTCGTCGGAACACATGTCGGGTGCGACACCGGCACATGCGGGGCATGCACTGTGCTCATCGACGGCCAGTCCACGAAGTCGTGCTCGGTTCTTGCCATCCAGGCCGACGGCGCCGAGATCACCACGGTCGAAGGCGTGTCACCGACCGACGGCCTCAGCGTTCTCCAACAGGCGTTCTCCGACCACCACGCCCTCCAATGCGGCTACTGCACACCGGGCATGTTGATGAGCGCGACCCACCTGCTGCGTTCCAATCCAAACCCGACACGCACCGAAATAAAGCGTGCGCTGAAGGGCAACATCTGCCGCTGCACCGGCTATTGGAACATCGTCGACGCCATCGAGGCGGCCGCCAGGAAGGAGCGAACGAGTGAGTAGCGACCTCCACGACACCGCAGAGGCTTCCTCGGCAATCACCGCAACCGAAGCTTGGACCGGTCAACGGCTCAAACGCAAGGAAGACCGACGACTCCTCAAAGGGCAAGGCAAGTTCGTCGATGACGTCAAGCGTTACGGTATGGGCTACCTGCACTTCGTCCGCAGTCCGTACGCGCATGCACGCATCGTCTCGGTGGATGTGTCGCAGGCCGAGGCACTTCCCGGGGTGTATGGAACCCTCACCGGACGCGAGGCAGCGGACCTCACCGATCCGTACTGGCAGGTCGCACCCGGCGATGCAAGCGCCATCACCGAATACTGCCTGGCCGTGGACAAGGCATGCTGGGCAGGGCACCCCGTCGCTGCGGTCGTGGCGGCCACCCGCGAAATAGCCTGTGATGCCGCTGAATTGGTAGAAGTAGAGTACGAGCCTCTTGACCCGCTGATGGATGCCCGCAAGGCAACCGAGAACGACGCGCCGATCGTGCACGAGGATGCCGGGACCAACGTCGTATTGTCCGCCCTGTTCGACTACGGCGATGTCGACGCGGCGCTGCGAGATGCCGATCATGTACTTCGGATCTCAGAACTGTACTTCCACAGGTTCTCTTCGACTCCGCTGGAATGCTCCGGCTCCGTTGCGGAGTTCGACGCGGGCACAGGTGAGTTCACCGTCACCTGCAACCTGCACGGTCCCGGTCCGTCGATCACCTGGATCTCTGGTGCGCTCAGGGTTCCCGCCGCCAAGTTGCACCTGATCACCGGCGACATCGGTGGCGGGTTCGGAAACAAACTCACCGGATACACCTATGTGACCGCGGCTTGTCTACTGGCCCGCAAGCTGGGCCGTCCCGTCAAGTGGACCGAGTGGCGCACCGAACAGCAGACCGCGAATGCACACGGTGCCGACCGTTGGTTCCAGGACATCGAAGTCGCTGTGGCGAAAGACGGTACCCTGCTGGGGTTTTCGGCGAAGGCGATAGACGACGTCGGCGCCTTCCCCCGCTACGAGCCAACAGGTGCCGTGCTCTGGACCCAGGTGACTCCGGGATGTTATCTGTGGCGGAACATCCGCGTCGACATGAGACAAGTCATCACCAATAAGACGCCGAGTTCGGCGAACCGCGGCTACTCACGGATGCAGCATCTGTGGTTGACCGAACGGATCATCGACATCGTGAGCCACGAACTCGGTTTCGATCCGGTCGAGATCCGGAAGCGCAATTACATCCCGGCCACGGACTTTCCGTACGAAACTCCCAGCGGGGGGATCTACGACTCCGGTGATTACACGCAGTCCCTCGACATCGCCTTGGAACTCGCAGATTACGACAGGTTCCGAACTCAACGCGGCGTCCGCAACAACGGCAAGCTGCTGGGTATCGGCATCGGATCCACCCTGGACTCGGGCACCCAGAACTACGCGCAGGTGCGTCTGGCGAACCCGCACATCCCCGTCTCCGGCAACAACCAGGTCGCGACCATCAAATTGGACCTTTCCGGCGAGGTGGTGCTGTCGCTTGGCTCGGCGCCACAGGGCCAAGGACACGAAACCACCGCCGCACAGGTAGCGGCCGACATCCTCGGTGTGACACCCGATGACGTCATCGTGCACAGCGGGCACGACTCGCGCCGCAACACGCATGCCGGCTGGTCGGGCACCAACGCCAGTCAATTCGCCGTCACCGGACTGGGTGCGACCAAAGGTGCTGCGGAGAAGCTGGCCGCTGAGATCCGACTCCTCGCCGGCGCGGTGCTCGGGGCACCTGCCGCCGAGATCGTCCTCGCCAAGGGAGCGGCCCTGGCTCCCCACGGCGGATCGCTCACGTTTTTCGAGCTGGCGAGTCTGGTGAACGTCGACAACCTCGACTACCCAGCCGATTTGGATGTGACGCTCAACTGTCGTTACGTGTACCGGCCACCGTTCGCCCTGCCAGATGTGGAACGGAAGTTCGGCAACTTGACGCTCACGTATGCGTCGCAGGTACACCTGGCGGTCATCGAAATCGACCCGGACACCGGGGCAATCGAAATTCTGCGGTATGTCGCCGTTGACGACTGCGGGGTACGGGTCAACCCGATGATCGTGGAGGGTCAGGTGCACGGCGCGTTGGCCCATGGCCTGGGCGCCGCGCTCACCGAAAGCTACGAATACGACGAACACGGGCAGTTGCTGACGTCGAACTTCTACCAATACCACGTGCCGACTGCCCTCGACATGCCTGATCTTCACACCGGCGAGGTCGTCACCCCGTCGCCATTCGGACCGGTGGGCGCGAAGGGGATGGGCGAGGGCGGCGGTGCAGGCCTGCACACCATCAGCGCGGCAGTTCAAGATGCATTGCGGGCCGCAGGGATACGAGCGGTGGTGCATGAAAGTTTCAACGACCCACAACGCGTGTGGTCGCTCATCCACGAACCCGAGGCCAGCCAACGCCGAGTGATCGTGGAGTCACGATGAACTTTGATGGGACCCGCTTGGTCGAGGCATCACCGGAGACGACCTGGGACGCGATCGCCGAGCCCGCCACCTTCCTCGGCTTGATCCCGGTGGTCCAGGACGTTTCGGTGCAATCGTCCGGCGAAATCCGCGCACGCTGCGTATTTCCGCTCGGCCTCGGCAAACTGCACCTCACCGCCAGGGTGAAGTGCGTCGAACGCACACCGGGCGAGAGCGCACGCTTCGCGGGCACCGCACTCGGAGACGGCGTTCACGTCACCTTCGACAACAGGATCGTGCTGGGCGCCGCGCCCGATCCCAACTCCACAACGCTGCGATGGACCGCATCCGTCGTATTGCGCGGCCCCGTCGTCGGGATGACTCAGCACGTCGCGCCTCTTCTGGTGTCACAACAGATCGATACCGCCTTCGCGGCGTTCGTATCGCACTTGGGTTCGGTCTGAGCCATTGCCACGTTTTGACGCAGTGATCATCGGGAGTGGACTCAACTCCCTGGTAGCCGGCGCGCTGCTGACCCGCGCCGGCTGGGGCGTGTGCGTTCTGGAGAGCAGCGACCGCCTCGGCGGCGCCGTGCAGACCGCCGAGCTCACCGCGCCGGGTTACACCCACGACGTCTTCTCCGGGTTTCACGTGCTGTTTCTGCTGAGCGAGGCATACCAGCGGCTCAAGCCTGAACTCGACGCCCGCGGACTGCAATACACGTTCGCACCGGTACAGACTGCCTACGCTTCCCCACACCACGACGCGGTCCTGCTGACGTCGTCGCACGAGCAGAATGTCGCCGAGTTCACGCGCCACCACCACGCCGACGGCGCGGCCTGGGATCGCCTCGCCGACTGGTTCGGCCGACATCAGCAGACCACCACTCATTTGATGGGGAAAGAGTTTTGGTCGTTGGCGACGCTGAAACTCGGCGTCACTGCCTACCGCCGGCTGGGGCGCGACGGCAGCCTGCGCTACGCAGGCGACCTACTCGAAAGCTGCCGTGACTGGGTGACGGCGGAGTACCAATCCGAACCTGCCCGCGGCTTTTTCGCACCGCTGCCCCTCCACGGTGGCCTCGGACCGGAGTCCGTGACCTCTGCGTTGATGGCGAAAATGGTCGCGCTGTCGATCGAGATGGTTGGGATGCCGATTCCCCAGGGCGGCGGGGTCAAGCTGATCGAGGCCCTGGCTGGCATCATCCGCGACGGTGGCGGCGAATGCCGAACCAATCGTGACGTCACCCGCATCGAGGTGTCGGGCGGAGCGGCGACCGGTGTTGTGACCGCCGACGGCGAACGCTACGAAGCGCGCCAAGCCGTGCTCGCCAACGTGACTCCCCAACAGCTTTACCTGGATCTCCTGCGGAACGAGGATGTTTCGCCCCCGGTTGCCAGTGACGCTCGGCGATTCCGGTATGGCCGCGCGGGAATGCAGATACACATGGCACTGAGCGAGCAGCCTCGCTGGCGGGGCGATTCCCGGCTAGCCCAAGCCGCATCGGTGAACCTGACACCGGGACTCGACGGAGTGTCACGAGCCGTCAACGAAGCTACCCGACGACTGCTTCCCGCATCTCCCACGATCGCAATCGGCCAGCACACGGTCGCAGATCCCTCTCGCGCCCCGAAGGGCGGTGCCACGTTGTGGGTTCAACTCCTCGAGTTGCCGTCCAGTCCTGTCGGTGACGCGGCGGGCGAGATCGATGTCGGAAACGGCGTGTGGACCGAGCATCTCAGAGAGACATTCGCCGACCGAGTTCAGGAGATCATCGCGCAGCACATCACCAACCTGGACTCGGCGCTGGTGGGCCGCGCCGTGTTGTCCCCCGCAGACCTCGAGGCCGCCAACCGCAATCATGTGGGCGGCGACGGCTACAGCGGGTCGTTGGAACTCGACCAGAGCCTCATCCTGCGTCCGCGGCCCGGCCGGTCCAGCCATCGAACCATGGTGGATCGGCTACTACACATCGGCGCGAGCACCCACCCCGGACCGGGATTGTCCGCGGGATCGGGTGTCCTTGCCGCAGACGCGCTTCTGCGCAGACGCCGGCTTACGCGCATCCTGCCCCGCCGCGGGTGAGCCCAGCACCCGAGACCGAATCTCGCAGTAAGGACGGAAGGTGAACGACACGTTGAACGAGCACAGGATCGCCGTCATCGGCGCCGGGCCGGTGGGGCTCAGCGCCGCCGCCTGGCTGGCCTGTCACGGCATCTCCGTGACGGTGTTCGAAGACGACGCGATGACGTCGTCGGCACCAAAAGCCGGCACGGTCGTTCCGCGAGCGTTGGAATTTTTCGACCGTCTCGGCATCATCGACAAAGTACTCGAATCGGGCATCCGGATCGAGAGCGTCGACTTCATCAGGCGGACAACAGAAACGCCGTTGATGCGTGTCGACATGACTGAACTCCAACAGGACACCGCGTTCCCGTTCTTCTTGAACTTGCCTCAACATGAGTTCGAGCCGATTCTGCTGCAACGCGCGGTGGAGCTTGGGGCCGAGGTCCGCTTCGGGCACCGGCTGACCGCCCTGAGCCAACGCGACGACGGCTGTCTGCTCACGCTGGAAACCGACAACGGCACTGTCGAATACGAGGCCGATTACGTTCTCGGATGTGACGGTGGCAAAAGTACCGTGCGTCGCCAGCTAGGCTTGCGCTACCGCGAGATCACTCCGGCCGAGCAGTTCATCGTCGTCAACGCCGAGACTGACGTCCGCGGCAACGACGGACACCCTCCGGATTCACTGTCCTATCTCTGCGACGCCAACGGATTTTTCACCCGGATCCGCCTGCCGAAGTTCTGGCGGTTGGGTTGGGCGGCACCGGCAGACACCCCTGAACTCACCGATGCCGAAATCGATCAGCGCTTGCGGGAGGAGCTCGGGCCAGATCAGCCGTTCCGGGTGCTCGATTGGGCGCAGTATTCATCTCAGGGACGCGTCCTGGATCGGTTCCGCGTCGACCGAGTGTTCCTCCTCGGCGACGCCGCCCATCTGGTCACGCCGATCGGCGGCCTTGGCCTCAATACCGGCTTCGAGGACGCCTTCAACTTCGGTTGGAAGCTGGCCTGGGTGCTGCGGGGCTGGGCGGGCCCGGCGCTGTTGGACACCTACAGCGCCGAACGTCAGCCCATCATCGCCAGCACCGCCTTGGCGATGCAGAACCGCAAGCGCAGCTTCATGGAAGTCAGCGGCAATCGGTTGATCAATGCGGCCGGCGCGGTGCGACGCCAGGCGGCGCTGCGCGACCCGCGTCGCCGGTGGGCGGCGGCATACAACGGTTCGCTTCTCGGGCTCAACTACCTTCGGGCGCCCGACACCAAGCCGGTTCTGCGCCCACCGATCGCACGCGGAGACCGGGTCCCCGACGGCAGCATCTTCGGCCCCGACGGACGGCTCCGGCGCCTGCACAGCCTGCTCGGCCGCGAATTCGTCGCGTTGACATTCGTCGACTGGCCCGCAGAGGCGGCGTTGCTCACCGATCCCCCACCCGGACTCGCGCAGGTTCTGATCAGCTGCCGGGACGCCCCCCTTGACTCCCGGGCCCGCGGCCGGACCTACTTTGACGTCCGAGGCACCCTGACCAAGCGCTTCGGCGCCAAGAGCGGCACTACCTACCTCGTGCGGCCCGATGACTTCACGGCGGCGATCACCTCTGCGGAACCCGCGGCGATTGTCACCGCCTACCTGACGGCCGTCGGCAGGTCCCTCGCGGCAGTGGCGGAGGAACCCGCGTGACCGCCGGCACCATGACGGGGTTGCATCACGTCTCCTTCACTGTTTCCGACCTGCCGCGCTCGGTGGCGTTCTACGGGTCGCTGGGCTTTGCCCATGAACGAACCATCGTGGTAGCCGATGCCGCCGGCATCGGTGGGCGGCTGCGCTGCGCCTTCATGGCTGCGCCGGGGGTGCGTCTCGAACTGCGCGAATACGGTGTCAGCGGTGAGCAACGCGCACCCGAGGAACACGATGTCGGATCGGCGCATATCGCACTGCAAGTCGACGACATCCAGGCGTGGCATCGCAGGCTCAGCGCCGAGGGTGTCCGCTTTCTGTCCCCACCGTTGCACAGCGACACCGCCGCCGCGATGTGGGTGTTCCTGCTCGACCCAGACGGGCTGCCCGTCGAGCTCGTGGAGCCGGACACAGCGGGTGCGCCGTCGGGGAAGGCGCAGGGTATGGACACGGTCCGCGACATATAGTGAGGCGATGACGGTTTTGCCGTGCTGACGCAGACGCTGCGGATGGAGAAGGGTTTTTGAGCGGCACTACGAGTAAGCCGAGGCCTACGACGAGGGTCGAGGACGCGGTGGAGATCCTTCGGGAAGAGATCGTCACGGGCAAGCTTCCTCCTGGCTCACCACTTCGGCTGAAGGCGCTCGCCGACCGGCTCGGGATGAGCATGATGCCGGTCCGCGGCGCACTGCTCAGCTTGGAGTCGCTCGGGCTGGTGGAACAAGATCCTCGCCGCGGCGCGCGGGTCGGCAGCTTCTCGCTCGATGACCTGTACAACACCTACGAAGCCCGGCTTGCGCTCGAGGTACTCGCTGTGGAGCGGGCCGCATCCCGCTTCACCGACGAGGACGAGGAAAAGGCGCGCAAAGCGCTGGACGAGCACACCGCCACTGCAGCGAACACCATGGCATCGCGGGAAGCGCACACGGCGCTGCACTTTGCGATCTACGAGGCCGCCCGGTCCCCGTGGTTGACCAAACTCATCATGCCGCTGTGGGTCAACAGCGAGCGCTATCGGCTCGTGTCGATTCCGCACCGTGGCGACCGCGAGGCGCGCCGGCTCGAGCACGAGCGGATCATCGACGCCTGCGCCAGGCGAAATCCTCGCGTCGCCGCACGCGAACTCAGCACGCATTTGGCGTATACCGCCAACCTCGTCGCCCGTGAACTCGGCGGCGAGGACATGTTCTAAGCGCTAACGCGCCAGGAAGCCACCGTCCACCGTGAGCGCGGTGCCCACCATGTACGACGCGTCGTCGGATACCAGAAACGCGATAGCAGCCGCGATCTCCTCCGGCTCGGCGCTTCGACCGATGGCGGTGGTTTCTTCACCGACGGCCTGGAAGACAGCGTCCGACTGCTCCTGTGGCATCCCGGCATAGAAGTGCTGCAAGGCCATGGTCCGAGTCGGTCCAGGGACGACGCAATTGACCCGGACCCCATCCCGCGCGTACCGCGTCGCCAGTGAGGTGGTCAGCTGACGAACGGCGGCCTTGGTGACGTTGTACGCGATCGTGCTTTCTCCGTTGATCTCTTGACCGACGTATGACGAGATCGACGCGAGGTTGACGATCGCTCCGGACCGCTGCGCGATCATCGTCGGCAGGACTGCCTTGCAACACAAGAAGGCGCTGCGCAAGTTCACCGCCATCACCCGATCCCACTCGTCCACAGTGATATCGACCGGGTCCTTGATGAACATGTTCCCAACAGCGTTGACGAGAATGTCGACTCGTCCGTACGCATCGAGGGCCTGCGCCACAAGGGCGGTGGCGGTCTGCTCAACCGAAGCGTCGCCGGCGACGGGCAGCACCGTGGACGGCGGCAGCGT
Source organism: Mycolicibacterium holsaticum DSM 44478 = JCM 12374 (assembly GCF_019645835.1). Taxonomy (NCBI): domain Bacteria; kingdom Bacillati; phylum Actinomycetota; class Actinomycetes; order Mycobacteriales; family Mycobacteriaceae; genus Mycobacterium; species Mycolicibacterium holsaticum. The sequence goes on along the minus strand of NZ_CP080998.1, from coordinate 1,878,280 downwards.
CTCGACAAGCGCACGCAAGTAATCGTCGTTGATGTCGTTGACGACCAGGCGACAGCCTTCGTCTGCTAAACGCTGCACTGTCGCACGACCTATGCCGGCGCCGGTGCCCGTGACGATCGCGACCTTGCCGTCGAGTTTCAAGTCAATTCCTCACGCCGTAGCAGGGTTTGATGATCCGCGGCGCACCCCCGGTGCATGTTTTCGCCGCGAACTCACTGTGACCGTATATGATCAAAATCGGCGTCGTCAATGCCGCTTATGCTTGTTCCAACGACTATTTTGATCAAATTCGATACTTGACGGCGGGCTCTGTGCTTATCTGTATACGTGGCCCGCCCGGCACGGCCTTCATCGCTGACGGATGCTCGATCCGCCAGCACGCCGGCGTGTCAAACGCAGGGTGCCACGCTGCTCGACCTCGACCGCATCGAAGACGACGATCAGATCCAGGCCTTGCTGACCGACCTTCTCGCGCCGCATTCCCTTGATGTCGAACGCGGCTGGGCGCTCGATGCGGCTGTACGTGTCCATGCCATCGGCAGGATTCAACTCGTCTGGATCAAGTACGGCGCACCCGTCCTCATTGACGTGGCGCCATCGGCGAGACCGTTTCACTTGGTGCAGATGCCATTACAGGGTTGCGCCGCCATCGCCACAGCCGACGAGGAACTCGTTTCGACCCCGAGCTTCGCGTCCGTCGCGAATTCACGACGACGCTGTGAGATGCGATGGCAAGCCGACTGCTCGGAGGTCGCCGTGCGTGTCGACGACGACGTGCTACAGCGGCACCTGGAGTCCTTGTTGGGCCGCCGGGTCAAAGCTCCGATTCAGTTCTCACTCGGAATGCCGCTTGACACAGGCCCTGGACGAAGTTGGCGCGCGACGATCGACTTGCTGGTCGCTGAGCTTCGCCGCGACGAGAGCTTGGTCCATTCGTCGCTGATGGCTACCGAACTGGAAACACTGATCCTGACCGGTCTGCTGACTGCGCAGCCTCACAACTACTCGACGGCCCTGCATTCCGACGCCCGGGCCGTACCCCCACGCGCTATCAGGAGCGCAGTGGAATTCATTGAGACAGCGCCCAACCGCGCGATCACCACCGCCCGCCTGGCCGCCCACGCCGGCGTCAGCGCAAGTGCACTGCAACGTGGCTTTCAGGTTCATGTCGGTTGTTCGCCGATGGAGTATCTGCGCGACGTCCGCCTGAGACGGGCTCGGGATGCGCTGGTGGCCGCTGACCCAGCGTCGAATGTCACCGTTACCGAAGTGGCGCTGGAGGCCGGTTTCATGCATCTGGGCCGCTTCTCCGTCGAATACCGCCGCAGGTTCGGCGAATCCCCATCCGAAACCCTCCGCGGCTGAGGTGCGCGCGCCCCTTCAGTTCGCGATCGCCGAGAGGCACCGAAAGCCGCCCGAGTGGAAGATCAAGGGTTCACCTCCGCGCGCCTCGTAGCGCTCGACTTCACCTATCAACATGATGTGATCGCCGACATCAACCGTCCGCACGTTGCGGCACTCGAAATGCGCGATCGCACCCACCAGCACGGGCGTATCGCCAAGGCCGTTGACGACCTCCACTCCAGCGAACTTGTCCGGCGCGGGTTTTGAGAACTGGTGGGCAAGGTGCGCATGTGCGGCATCCAGAACATGCACAGCGAAATGCGATGCGGTGGTGAACGCTCGCGCGCTCGGCGCATCGCGACGAACACACCAGGTCACCATCGGCGGATCCAGCGATGCCGAGGAGAATGAGTTGACGGTCATCCCGACGGGTGTGCCGTCGAGATCTCGAGCCGTCACAACGTTGACCCCGGTCGCGAACTGCCCGAGGGCACGTCGCAGATCACGAGGGTCAAACTCGGGCCGGCTCAGGCTGGCCAAGTACGCCGCGGCGTTCTCCGCGTCCAGATACCACGAGAAGAAATCCGGTGGGTAGTCAAGACCGTTGGCGAAGCGGTCGCCGATCTCGGGGTGCTGCGTGGCCGCGATGTGCAGTTGGATGGCGTACGGTTCCGGCGGCTCGAGCATCGCGTTCGTCCACTTCGTAACGTATTGCGCATAATCCCAGTAGCGCTCGAAAGTGCGCTGCATGAATTCCCGGTCAAATGCGCGCCCGTCGTGCGCAGAGATCGCGTCCAGATAGATGGCGGCGCTCTTGCTCGCGTTGTTCGATCCCTGCCCGGTCAGCGGATCGTTGAGCACCACCACATCAGCCATTCCGAGCACCTCGGCTCCCGAGGGCAGCACAGCCACGGGATGCCGAACCACCGGTGTCAGACGTCCCGACATCACCCCGTGTTCGTCGGTCAGCGCGATGTGGTGGCATCGATCCGCCTCCCACGGCAAGAACTCGGTCAGGATGCGCTTCGAGATTTCCAGATGGTCCGATGCCGACCTCACATCGTTCCAGCAGTCCATCGGACCGCCGATCACCCCCGAGAAAACCATGATGCTGCAGAGACCGCCCAGCGTCAGAGCGGGAAAGACGAAGTACTCACCAACGCCCGGCAAGATGTTGTAGGACACCTCTGCGGGCTGCGGATCCATTCCGTGCACATAGGTCAGCGCGGTGGCACGTTGCGGCTTGTCGTACGTGGAACGCGCGCTGTCGCGGGTGAATAGGCTGGCGACATCGCCCTTGCCTGCCGCGATCACGACGAGGTCTGACTCCCTGGCATACGCCTCGATATCGCCGACGTCGGCCTTACCTACGACGAATTCGCCGCCGCGCCGGATGAATTCGTCGATGTATCGAGGTATCTTGACTCGTTGATCCACCGACTGCGCGACGGCGCCGAGTTGGCCCGTCCACCTGATGGATGGCACCGGTTCACCCGGCTGGTTCGCGATCGTCATCGATACGGCGCCGATCGACGGCGCCTCGTCCCGCCACAGATCCAACCCAAGGGCCCGCTCGTGGCGAAGCGCACGGCCGAACATGCCCTGACTCGATGTCACTGCGCCGGCGGCGATCTCCGCTGGAGTGCGGTCGCTGATCACACGGACGTGATAGTTGTGTGCAAGCAAGCCGATGGCCAGTTGCAGGCCCGACTGACCGGCACCAACTATCGTGATGTGGTCATGCGTGCTCAACTGGGCTCCCGATGTGCTGAGATCACGAGTCAGAAGTTAGCGTTCCCGCCCATAGCGCTGCTATCCGATTAGCCGCACCACTATCCGCGAAGCATCGCGATCGTGCACAGATTTCGGCGCAGCTCGCGGGGCAAAGTCAGCGCAGCACCACAGCGGGGGTGCCGCGGCGCCGGTACACCGAGCCGAACCGTGCGTCGATACGCAACCACATCGGATGCGCCCGCACCCGCACGATCTCGTCCTCGGCCAGCGTCTGCGGCAGAAAACCCATTGCGGTCAGGGCGAATACGCAGCGCATGGGAATGCCGACGCTGTCCTCACCTGCACTGACCGACATCACATTCTGATCCAGCAGGGAGACCGGCGGTCCGTGGGCGCTGGAGTGTTCTTTGGCCAGCGCGCCGCCCTGTTCGGCCAGATCCAGTACGACGCGGGCAGGCACATCGTCGAGGTGCCCGAAACCCGTCTGGGGCGGTAGCGCGCCGCGCCACGCGGAGTCCATCGGAAAGCCCGGCTCCACGCGACCGTCGGGCGCCATCGCGGCCAGGCCCGCGGCCAGCGCGTCGGCGCCGACCGCCAAGTCGACCGGTGTGACCCGACCGCCGACCACCCGGCTGGCGAGCACATCGAACCCTGTTGCCGCCCAAGCGACGATGTGCTCGTCGGAACGCTGCCGCAACCTGATCACCGCGGCTTCGTCGAGTCGCAGGACGCGGTCGGTGAACGTGGCGAGGTCGTCGCGATGAGTCACACCGTCGAGCCAGATGCCGCGTTCGGTCAAGGTCATCGGGACCAACGCCGCAAGTACTCCTGCTGGTTGGGCGACAGTCGTTGCAATCGCTGCTCTTTGATATGGACCGCGGCCAGTTGTGTATCGGCGATCACGGCCGGCTTGGAGTCCGGCGACGCGTTGACCGACCTCACCTCGTAGCCGATGGTGAAGTCGACGGCGCGCACGCGCTTTGACCACATGGTCACCTGAAGCGGCGAGTCCACCAGCCGCAGTTGCGCTTTGTAGGAGATGTTGACGTCGGCGATCAGCAGTCCGATGGTTTGGATCTCAGGGCCGAACGGTTCACGCAGAAACGGGATACGGGCCTCTTCGAGAATGGTCACCATGGTGGCGTGGTTGATGTGCTGGTACATGTCGATGTCTGACCACCGCACGTGCACCGGCGCCACAAAGCCATTCACCCAGAAATCCCCGTTCCACTCGTTCGCGTCATGCTGCGAATCTGACGTGCCGCCACCGACAGCGTCGCCAGGTCGTGTTGATCACTTTCGTATATCTCGGCAAGCGTGCGTCGGGCACGGCTCACCCGGGAGCTGTTCGTCATCTCCCACTCCGCGATCTTCTCCTCGCCGCTCTCGTTGGGCTCACCGACTGCCAGCACATCGAAGCACAACACTCGCAGTGACCCGTAGACGTCGTCGCGAATCGCCAGCCGTGCCAGCGAATGCCACCGGTCATCGCGAGCTAACCGCGACACCGCGGTGAGCAGGCCGTCGGTGCCGAGGCGGTCCATCAACGCGAAATAGGTGTCGGCCACCTCATCGGGCTCCCTCTCGACGATGTCGGCGATGTCGATGATGTCGAGCAGGCTGTACTGGTACAGCCCGGCAGCGCTGACATATGCGAGGTCCTCTGGGATGCCTTCGCTGCGCAACTCGTCGGCGTGCTGGTTGACGATGGCCTTGTCGTCGCCGCGTAACCACTCCGACATCCGCGGTGTCAACGCTTCGACTTTCGCGGCAAACCGGTTCGTCTCGGCACCGACCGCCAACGGTTGGGGTCGATAGTTGAGCAACCACCGACCGGACCGGTCGACGAGCCTGCGCAGATCCAGCGTCATCCGGTCGGTGATCGCGACCGATACCCCTAGATCAGCGGTGGCGCGAATTCGCCTCCACCGCTTGCTGATTCCGAAGATAGCGTTGGTGGCCGCATAGCTGCGCACGGCATCGACGGGTCCGACACCGACGTCTTCGGTGATCCGGTAGGTGTAGGTGATGCCGCTGACGTCGACGACGTCGTTGACGAGCATGGTCGTGACTATCTCGCGGCGCAGTTGGTGCCCACGGATTTCGCTGCTGAACGCCTCACGCAGCTTTATCGGGAAGTACCACGGCAACCGCGAGGCGAACGCCTCCTGATCGGGCAGATCACTGGCCAGCACATCGTCTTTGAGCGCCAGTTTGACGTGTGCCATCAGCGTCGCGAGTTCAGGTGAGGTCAGGCCGATACCGGCCTCGGCGCGTCGCCTGATCTCCTTCTCGGACGGCAGCGCCTCCAGTTCGCGGTTCAGGCCGCGCTCGCTGACGAAGTCCTTGAGCATGCGGGCATGCACCGAGAGCAGGCTGGCCGCGTTGGCCCGGCTGGTGCCCATGAGATCGTTCTGGTCCTTGTTGTCATCGAGCACCATCTCGCCGACTTCGTCGGTCATCGACAGCAGCAGGTCGGCACGGTCCTGCGGGTTGACCTTGCCGGCGGTGACCAGCGAATCGATCAGGATCTTGATGTTGACCTCGTGGTCAGAGCAGTCCACGCCGGCGGAGTTGTCCAGCGCGTCGGTGTTGATTCTGCCGCCAGCGAGGTCGAACTCGACACGGCCCAGCGGCGTCACCCCGAGATTGCCGCCCTCACCGATCACCTTGGCGCGCACCTGGTTTCCGTTGACGCGCACCGGGTCGTTGGCCCGGTCGCCGACGTCGGCGTCCGATTCCGTCTCGGCCTTGATGTAGGTGCCGATCCCACCGTTGAACAGCAGGTCGGCGGGCGCCTTGAGGATGGCCTTGATGAGGTTCGGCGGTGTGAGTTCCTCGACGGAGTCGTCGATACCGAGCGCGGCGCGCGCCTGCGGGCTCACCGAAATGGACTTCTGCTCCCTGGTGAACACGCCGCCGCCCGCGCTGATCAACGAGGTGTCGTAGTCCTCCCAACTGGACCGGGGAAGGTCGAAGAGGCGCTTGCGCTCGTCCCACGAACGGGTGGCATCGGGATCGGGGTCGATGAAGATGTGCCGGTGGTCGAACGCTGCGAGCAGGCGAATGTGCTTGGACAACAGCATGCCGTTGCCGAACACGTCCCCGCTCATATCGCCGATCCCGACGACGGTGAAGTCCTCGGCCTGGGTGTCCACCCCCATCTCGCGGAAGTGCCGCTTGACGGATTCCCACGCGCCCTTGGCTGTGATACCCATCGCCTTGTGGTCGTATCCGACAGATCCACCGGAGGCGAACGCGTCACCCAACCAGAACCCGTAGGAGTGAGCCACTTCGTTGGCGATGTCGGAGAAGGTGGCCGTCCCTTTGTCGGCCGCCACCACCAGATAGGCGTCGTCGCCGTCGCGTCGAACCACGTCGGCTGGGGGCACGATGTCGCCGGTGGTCTTGTCGACGTTGTCGGTGACGTCGAGCAGGCCGCTGATGAACAGCTTGTAGCAGGCCACCCCCTCATTGCGTTGGGTCTCGCGGTCGGCCGCCTCATCTCCGGTGGCCAACGGCGGTTGTTTGACGACGAACCCGCCCTTGGCGCCCACCGGAACGATGACCGCGTTCTTGACCGCCTGCGCCTTGACCAGCCCGAGAATCTCGGTGCGGAAGTCCTCGCGGCGATCCGACCAGCGCAAGCCACCGCGGGCGACATGTCCGAACCGCAGGTGCACGCCCTCCACCCGTGGCGAGTACACGAAGATCTCGAACCTTGGCCGGGGCAGCGGCAGTTCGTCGATCAGACCGGCGTCCAGCTTGAACGACAGCACATTCTGCTGGCGTGCCGAATTTTCCTGTGAGACGAAGTAGTTGGTGCGCAGAGTGGCCTGGATCATCGACGCGAAGGCGCGCAGCACCCGGTCGGTGTCCAGGCTGACCAACGCGTCGATGTCGGCGGCGACCGCCGCGGCGGCGGCCTGCGCAGTGCCACGCTTGGGCGCGTGCTCATCTTGTTCGGCGGGGTAAAACAGCGCCTCGAACAGCTCGATCAGCGAACGCGTGGTGTGCGCGTTGTCGTTGAGCACCGACTCGATATGTGCCTGGCTGTAGAGAAATCCGGCTTGCCGCAGGTATTTCGTGTAGCTGCGCAGGACCGCGACCTGCTGCCAGGTCAGACCCGCGCGAAGCACCAGTTCGTTGAATCGGTCGACCTCGGCACTGCCGTGCCAGATGGCGGTGACCGCGTCGGCGAACCGTTCCGCGGTCGAGTCGCGTTCGGGGCCGGGGGCCGGCCTGGGAACGGACACGTGCGGGACGATCTTGAACTGGTAGATCCACACCTGCAGGCCGTCGGGGCGCACCACGGTGAACGGCCGCTCCTCGAGCACGACGACGCCCATCGATTGCAGTATCGGCAGCAGGTCGCTCAGCGACGCCGATCGGCCGCCCAGGTACAGGGTGAGCTGAGCGGCCCCTTCGTCGGACAGGTCGATCAGGACGGGTGTGATCGAATCGTCCTGCAGCTCTTCGATGATCGCGATGTCTTCGATGGCGTCGGACGGTTGGACGGCTTCCTTGTAGAAGTCGTTGAACGCCGTGGCGTAATGCTCGGCGCTGGCCTGGTCGATCGACCCGGCTCGCACCGCACCGATCAACCGGTCCGCCCAGGTTCTGGCGGCCTCGGTGAGCAGACCCTGAATACTGTTCTTGTTGTCCGCCGTGGTGTCGATGTCTTGGCGCCGCGTATCGTCGGGCATGCGGACGGTGAAATGAACTACCGCCCAGGGCGATTCGCTGACCCGGGCAGTGTATTCGATGCTGACACCACCGAGTTCGCGGACCAGGATGTCCTGCATTTCGAGCCGCACCGCGGTGGTGTAGCGGTCGCGCGGCAGGTACACCAGGCATGACACGAAGTGAGCGAGCGAGTCGACGCGCAGGAACAGAAGCGTGCGTCGCCGCGAACCCAGGTCGACGACGTCTTTGACCATGTCCAACAGGTCCTGAGCCGACAGCGCGAAGAGCTCTGAGCGCGGGATGGTCTGGATGATGTCGAGGAGGAGCTGGTCTGGATGGTTGGGGTCACGTTGCGACAGCGCCAACGCTTCGCGGACGCGTCGCGAGATCAGGGGTATTTCAAGCACGTTGGCGTTCGTCGCCGCGACGCTGAACAGCCCGACGAAGCGGTGTTCGATCGCTGTGTGACCCGACTGCTCGCGGACCACCACGATGTAGGGATAGGCGCCGTAACGCAGATAGCTCGGAATGGTCGCCTGGGCCAGGCTGAGCAGCTCGCCGGGTTTGGTCAGCCCCTGAAGCACGTCGCGGCGGGACCGCAGCACGCCCAGCCGGCTCGACGGGTCGACCGACGACCGGCCGTCGTCCACTTGGCAGCGCTGATAACCCAGCAGCACGAAGTAGCCGTCACCCAGCCAACGCAGCAGCGCGGCAACGTCGCCGCGGTCCTGGCCGGGAAACCTTCCGCCGGTATCGGTGTCGACTTGGCGGGCAAGGTCGTCGAGCGTGGCCGCCAGCGCATCGGTGTCCAGCGCGACCTGACGCGCGTCTTCGAGCACCGTCGGCAGTGCCTGTGCCACGTTCGCCACCGCCTTGGTGTCCACGGTCGGCGCCAGCTGAACGTGGATCCAGGCCTCCTGAACGCCGTCGCGCACGTCAGCTGCCTCTGCGGCGGGACGCAGGTCGAGCAGGTCACCGGCCGGGCCGCGGTGCGCCAGCATCACCGGGTTCATGATCGCGGTGTAGGCGACACCGAAGCGGTGCAGCAACACGGTCACCGAATCCATCACCAGCGCGGTCTGGTCGGTGACGATCTGCAGCGCCGGGCCGAAGCCCCCGGCGTCGTCGCTGGTGTACACCGCCACCCTGGTGCTGCCGACCGGCCGTTGCTGCCCGAGCCGGTAATGGGCCGCGAGCAGCCCGGGTGAGACCGCTTTGTGCACCGCGAGGTTGACCGGCACGGTGACGCTGACGGATTCGGGCGCGTCGGCATGCGGACCGCGGTAGGTCGAGACGTAGGCGCTGGCCATCCGTGCCGCAATGTCCTGGCTGAGCGCGGGCGACGGTGTCGATCCTGCATCACCGGATCTCGGGTTCACCGACATAGGTGCTCCTGCCCTCGACGACACGGTTCCGTGGTGCGCAGGTGCGACATTATCGTCCCGCGCAGGCCTCCCTAGCCCGATCGGGCGGGGAAGGCTTGGCGTGGGCGATGCGGTGCGGCCGGATCAGTCGCGGGTCAGTCGCCGGTGCGTCACCCGGTGCGGACGTGCGGCCTCGGCACCCATTCGCTCCACCTTGTTTTCCTCGTACGCGGCGAAGTTGCCTTCGAACCAGAACCATTTGGCCTCGTTGTCCTCGTCACCCTCCCACGCCAAAATGTGTGTGCAGGTGCGGTCCAGGAACCAGCGGTCGTGCGAGATCACCACCGCACAGCCGGGGAAGTTCTCCAGCGCGTTCTCCAGAGACGACAGCGTCTCCACGTCGAGGTCGTTGGTCGGCTCGTCGAGCAGGATGAGGTTGCCGCCCTCCTTGAGGGTGAGCGCGAGGTTGAGCCGGTTGCGCTCGCCGCCGGACAGCACCCCGGCCGGCTTCTGCTGGTCGGGCCCCTTGAACCCGAACGCCGAGACGTAGGCCCGCGACGGGATCTCGTTCTGTCCGACCTCGATGTAGTCCAGCCCGTCGGACACGACTTCCCAGACCGTTTTGTTCGGGTCGATACGCGACCGGCTCTGGTCGACGTAGCTGAGCTTGACCGTCTCGCCGACCCGGACCGTGCCGCTGTCGGGCTGCTCGAGCCCGACGATGGTCTTGAACAGCGTGGTCTTACCGACGCCGTTGGGCCCGATGACGCCGACGATGCCGTTACGGGGCAGCGTGAACGACAGGTCCTTGATCAAGGTGCGGCCCTCGAAGCCCTTGTCCAGGTGCTCGACCTCGACGACGACGTTGCCCAGCCGCGGTCCGACCGGGATCTGGATCTCCTCGAAGTCGAGCTTGCGCGTCTTCTCGGCCTCGGCAGCCATCTCCTCATAGCGCTGCAGCCGGGCCTTGCCCTTGGCCTGACGCGCCTTGGCGCCCGACCGCACCCACGCCAACTCGTCCTTCAGCCGCTTCTGCAGCTTGGCGTCCTTGCGGCCCTGCACCGCGATGCGCTCGGCCTTCTTCTCCAGATATGTCGAGTAGTTGCCCTCGTAGGGGTAGGCGCGGCCGCGGTCGAGTTCGAGGATCCACTCGGCGACGTTGTCCAGGAAGTACCGGTCGTGGGTGACCGCAAGGATCGCGCCCTTGTACTCCGCGAGGTGCTGTTCGAGCCACTGCACGCTCTCGGCGTCCAGGTGGTTGGTGGGCTCGTCGAGCAGCAGCAGGTCCGGCTTGGACAGCAGCAGCTTGCACAACGCCACCCGGCGGCGCTCGCCACCGGAGAGATGGGTGACCGGCTCGTCGGGCGGCGGGCAGCGCAGCGCGTCCATCGCCTGCTCGAGCTGGGAATCGATGTCCCATGCGTCGGCTGCGTCCAGCTCCTCCTGGAGCCGGCCCATCTCCTCCATCAGGTCATCGGAGTAGTCGGTGGCCATCAGCTCAGCCACCTCGTTGTAGCGGTTGAGCTTCGCCTTGATCGCCACGCCCTCTTCGACGTTCTCCCGGACGGTCTTCTCCTCGTTCAGCGGCGGCTCCTGCTGCAGGATGCCGACAGTCGCGCCCGGTTGAAGAAGCGCGTCGCCGTTGTTGGGGGTGTCCAGCCCGGCCATGATCCGCAAGACGCTCGACTTTCCGGCCCCGTTCGGGCCGACGACGCCGATTTTCGCGCCTGGAAGGAAGTTCAGGCTGACGTCGTCAAGGATGACCTTGTCGCCGTGCGCCTTGCGGACCTTCCGCATCGAATAGATGAATTCGGCCATGCCGTGGTGTTGCCTCCTGAGTCTTTCGCTGTCTGCGCTGTCTGCGCAATTCGCTCGGCCCCATCCTAGGCGTGGCCTTGGTGGGGCTATGCCGACACTGGCAGCCCGTCGTCTGCGCTCACCGCGTCGGCAGCGGAACCGAGCTCGTCGTTGTCCGAACCTGCGGCGTCTCGATCTGTCGACCGCTGGTCCTCCTGCTGCTTGGCCCGGTCGATCCGCGCGACGCAACGGGCCAGATCAGGCCCGACCGATGTCGCGCGTACCTCGACCGATGATCGTCGGTTGCCGTCACGGTCGTCGTACTCGCTGGTGTAGACGTGTCCGACGACGATCACCGGATCGCCCTTCACCAGGGCAGCGCTGACACCGGCCACCACTCGCCCCCAGCAGATCACTGTGACGAACAACGAGTTTCCCGGCTCCCATGTTCCCTCGGCCGTACGGCGTCGCGAGTTGCTCGCGACGCGGAACCTGACCATTTCCTGATCACCGACGCGGCGGTGGATCGGGTCGGTGACGACGTTGCCGACGATGGTGAAAGCTGTCTCGAACATGATTCCTCCAACTTTGTTGCGTGACGACGGCCGCTCGGCGCGTCGGTGACACCGCCATTGACCGCCGGCGCACCGACAGCGTGCGTTCGCCGGCGCAGCACAGCCCGGCCGGTTGTGGATGAATCAGCCGTTGGGGACAGCCTCAGCCCCGCCCAAACCGACCGTTCGGTTCGTTAGCCGCCGTGCGATCCACCATTGCGGCGGTCTCGCGACCTCAACCCGACCCGTCGCGGCGGGCCAGTTCAGCCAGCATGTTGTTGTAGGCGGCCAGATCCTCGTCGTGGTCGCGGTCGGCGGCGCGGTCGAGCCGCTTGGCGGTGCGCTGATCGCTGCGCTGCCATTGAATGAGCAGTGCGATCATCACCACGACGAGCGGGACTTCGCCTGCGGCCCAGGCAATTCCACCGCCGGTCTTCTGGTCACTGAGCAGATCGGTGTTCCAGCTCAGGTTCAACGACCGGTAGAACGCCTCGGCGAGGATCGTCTTAGACCCCATCAACAGCACCCCGAAGAACGCGTGCAGCGGGAGCGACGCGAACACCATCGCGACCTTGCCCAGCTGCGGAAGCTGCCGCGGCGCAGGGTCGATACCGATGACCACCCAGTAGAACAGGTAACCGCTGAGCAGGAAGTGCAGATTCATCAGCACGTGCGCGAAGTGGTAGTTCACGGCGCTGTCGTAGAGGCCGCCGAAGTACAGCCCGTAGAACCCCGCGACGAACACCACGGTGGCCACGATCGGCTGGGTCAGGAATCGCGCGAACCGCGAATGCAGGCCGGCCAACAGCCATTCGCGCAGCCCCGGCGCCTCCCCACGTCCGGCCGTCGGCAGCGCCCGCAGCGCCAGCGTCATCGGGGCACCCAACACCAGCAGGATCGGCACCAGCATCGACAGCACCATGTGCGCGATCATGTGCATCGAGAACATCGCAGGCATGTAGCGGCCGAGGCCCGACGAGGTCGCGAACAGCAGCGCAGCGCACCCCAGCAGCCAGCCCAGGGTCCGGCCGACCGGCCAGCCGTCACCGCGGCGCTGCAGCCGGCGCACTCCCAGCAGGTACACCACGGCCATGACGATCGCGGCGGTCCCGAAGATGAGGTCGAACCGCCAGTCGAACAGCACCCGCTCGAAGGTCGGCGGCCCGGCCAGGTCGTAGCCGATCTCGACCTCCACCACGCTGGGCTGCACCCGTAGCGGCGGCGGTGGCGTGCGGCCCAACCCGACGGCGATACCGAACGTCGCACCGAACACCACCGCTTCGACCAGCGCGAGCCGGATCAGCGGTCGCCGCTCCCCCGGATCCTGCTGTAACGCCGCGACACCGCTGCGGCGCTGCCGCCAACCGATCACGGCGAGCAGGCTCAGCGCGACGATCTTGGCGACCACCAGCCGGCCGTACGGCGTGGTCAGCAGGTCGCCGGGCTCGATACGCACCAACGCGTTGATCACGCCGCTGATCGCCATCGTCACAAAGCACCACAGCGCCAGCGCGGAGAACCGGCGCGCGGCCAGGTCGGCGTGCGAGCCGCCGCGCAACGCGTGCACCAGCAGCGCAAGCAGCCCCCCGGCCCACAGCGCTCCGGCGCCGAGGTGCAGAAGCAGGCTGTTGGTGGCCATATCGTGCGCGCCGCCGGTCGACGAGTGCCCGGTCAGCCCGAGCGGGACCAGGGTGATCAGCGCGCCGGCCAGCAGGACGGGCGTCCAGGTCCATCGCAGCACCGGCAGGCTCGCCACCGTCACCGCCGCGGCGATGAACGCCGTCCACCGCCAGGCGCCTGCGACGTCGACGAGGCTGGCGGCCGACCAGATGCTGACCGGGTCGAGGTGGCGCAACGGCTGACCGGACACGTCCGACACCGTCAGCGGCACCAGCAGCGCCGCGCACACCGTCCACACCGCAGAGGCGGCGGTGCCCAGCCGCAGCGCCCGGTAACCGTCGGCGTCGAGTACGCCGTTGGGCTGGGGCGGGGTCAAAAACGCCGCGAACAGGAACGCGCCGACGGCGATGACGGCGGCGATCTCCCCCGACGCCCGCACGAACGGCAGGCCGTATGTGGTCACCGGGCCCGGATCGGGCAACCCGGTGGCGGTCAGCGCATCCGCCAGGGCCAGGCCCCCGATTCCCGCGGCGACGGCACCGGCCAATACGCCGACGCCGACGAGCACAGGCCACCCCGCGCTGCTGCGCACGCCCGCGCCGACCAACCGGCTGGGAGAAGTCATCTCCCCAGCTTATTGCGCGACCCTAGGCAGGCTCAGCGCGCAGGGCCCGGCGCTCCATTTCACGCGCGAAAAACTGGTCGCGCGAGATTCGCTCGACCTTGTCCATGTCTTGCAGGATGGCGCCAAGTTCGTCGCGGAACGCGCTGCGCCGCTCCGCGAGGTCGGCACCGGACTTGAGGAGGTTCTGGTCGGCGGCCACCTGTCGGGCGGTGGCGAACAACAGCGCCGATACCGACTCGTTGCTGCGTACCCGCCCTTGTGCGGCGTACTGGCTGCCCAGCCCGAGCGCCGTTTTCGTCAGGTCCTTCTCAGCGATCTCGACGGGTGCGTCGCGCAGGGCGTCGGCGACGATCTCATAGGCCTCGAAGAACGGGCGCAGCATCGCGCCTGCGACCAGCGGCTGTTTGCTGCGCAGCAGGGTGTCGACTTGGTCACCTCCGGCCGACACCTGCGCTTCCCAGTCGTCGTACCACGACATCTCCTCGGCCACGTGCTCACGGAAGGCCGCGGAGTCGGCGAAGTAGAAGTCGAACTTCAGCAGGTCGCGCAGCCGCATCGTCTGGTTCCAGAACGCCTCCAGCCGGTCCCCGTCGCTGCGCGCCGCGCAGGCCAGGGCCAACTCGACGATCGAGGTCTCCAGAAACGCGTCGATGAGCGTGTTGCGGTAGAAGGCCGCCTCGTGTTCGTCCTCCGGAGCGATCCGCCAGACGCATTCCCTGCCGCCCTCGACCGCGGTGACCGGATGGCCGTTCGACAGCGCATCCAGCGCCGAACGCACCCCCTCGGGCGTGCGCAACCGCAGGGCGCTGTTGGTCATCGGCGTCTGCTTGCGTTCCAGATAGTCCAGCGAGTCCTGCACGGTGTGGTGAATCTGGTCGAGCGTGAGCGCGACACCTCGCGCGCTCAGCAACAACGCCGAGACCAGCGCCGTGGCATTGACCGGTGTGGCACGCAGAATCCGCCACGAAACTTCGAACGCCATCTTCTGCAGCGCAAGGCGTTTGGCGTCCTCGTCGGTGGTCATCGGCCCGTGCGGCTCGCCGAGATACTCCCGCATCGAGACCGCCTCCGGGAAGCGGACGTAGATCTTGCCGTAGTTGCGTTCGCCCTGCGCCTTGATGAAGTTGTACATCCACGACAGGCTCTCGGGCGTCTTCTCGCCTCCGCGGGCGTAGGCGGCGTATTCGGCGGTCTCGTGCAACTGGTCGAAGCTGATCGAGACGGGCTGCAGCAGGATGTCGTCGCTGCGGCCATCGAGGTAGGCGTCGGCGACGTAGGCGAGCAGCCCGAGCTTGGGGGGCAACATCTTTCCGGTTCGTGAGCGGGTGCCCTCGATGGACCAGCTGAGGTTGAAGCGCTTTTCGACGATGTAGCCGACGAACTGCCGCAGCACGTACTTGTACAGCGGATCGTCGAGCTTGCGGCGAAGGAAGATGACCCCGGAATGGCGCATCACCGGACCCATCAAGCCGAACGACAGGTTGATGCCGGCGAACGTGTGCACGGGCGGTAACCGATTCTCCTGCATGGCGACCGGCACGATCACGCCGTCGAGGTAGGACCGGTGTGAGAACAGCAGCACGGCCGGGTGGTTCTCCAGGTTGCGCCGCATCGACTCGACCTCTGCGCGGTCGTAGTCGATGTTGGGGTCGAAGCCGCGGCTGAAGATCGCCCGGCCCAGCGACGGGATCAGGTCGACCGAGAACCGGCTCCATCCGGTGGACAGTTCGTCGAGCATCTCACCGGCGCGTTCGACCGTCGCGTCCGGAATCCGTTCCAGCCCTTCGCGAAACCGCGCGGATGCCAACAATTCGGGTTTGATCAACCGCGGCGACTTGTACTCGGGCCCCAGCAACCGCAACTCGACGCGTTCGATCGCCAGGGCGGCGCGGCGGATGACGAACCGGGCGAACTCCCTGGCGTTCTCGGCGACGGTGGTATCGGCCCACTGCTGACGGAGTTCGGACACCTTGGCCGGCTCGCCGGCCACCACCCTGGCCCGCGACGGGTCTCTGCGCAGAATGCGGCGTTGCAGGATCTCGGGTGGACGGTAGGTGTCGCGGCCGGACAACAACGCGACGATCTTCGACCGGGTGGGCAGCCCGCCCGGCACCCAGAACACGCGCACCGGCACCACCGACCGGTCCTCGTCAGCCTGGAGCTTCTCGACGAGTTGCGCCAGGACACCGGGCGGCGGGTCGTCATCATGGGGCAGTCGCAGCACCTCGACCTTGGTGTCGGGGTGTTCGCGCCGCTGGTGGGTCAGCCAGTCGTTGAGCAGTTCCTGCTCGGCCGGTGAGGACACCGACGCCAGCACGAGAGCGTCGTCGGTGGGGCTGAACGTGGCGTATTGGTCGACGGGTGGGTTCACGACCGGCCTTCCCCAGCGGTGTCTTTCGCCGCGGACTTCTTGGCTGCCTTCTTGGCGGTGGTCTTGGCTGCCTTCTTCGCGGTCTTCTTGGCGGTGGTCTTCTTGGCGGACTTCTTCGCCGGTGCGCGGGTGTACAACTCGGGGGTCGGCAGCGTGTCCTGCGGCCAGTCCTTCAGCGTGTCGAGGTAGAGCTGACGGACCTCCTCGATCCGTTCGGAGAGGTTGTCGTGTGTCCAGTCGTCGACGGGGATCGGCGGATAGACCACGACGTCGACGGTGCCCGGGTTGAACGTGCTCGAGTCGCGCGCGGCGATGACCTCGGCGTTGCGAATCACGATGGGCACGATCGGGATTCCCACCGACATCGCGATGCGGAACGGGCCCTTCTTGAACGGGCCGACCTCGGTGGTGTCCAGCCGTGTCCCCTCCGGCGCGATCAGGATCGACAACCCTCTGCGGGCCAGGTCTTCGACCTTCTTGAGCCCCTCGACCGCCTTTTCGGGATCGTCGCGGTCGATGAACGCCGCATCCATCACCTTGCCCAGAGTGCCGACGACGGGGTCCTTTTCTAGCTCTTTCTTTCCCACGGAAGTGAAGTCGGTGTCGACCAGCCGTCCGGCAATCAGCGGGTCGGCCTGGTTGCGATGGTTGAAGATGAACACCGCGGGCCGCTGCGCGGTGAGGTTCTCCTTGCCCAACACGTTGAGGTTGACGCCGATCGCCGTCATCAGCGCACGGCCGAACGTCGAGGTGAAGAAGTTGACTCCCGTGCGCTTGTTGCGGGTCAGCATCCCGAGGCTGATGGCGCCCGCCGCGATCGGAACCATGGAGGCGATGCCTGCGGCGGTGCGCAGCTGCGAGACCGGGTTGCTTCCGCTGCGGCTGCTGAACCGCAGCACTGGCCAGCCGCGTTTGGCGGCGACGGCGGCCAGCTTGCCGGCCGGGTTGGTCGGCCGGGGGTTACCGACGAGGTACATCAGCGCGACGTCTTCGTCTCCGTCGGCGTAGAAATAGCTCTTGGACAGGTCCACACCGTGTTTGGCGGCGAAAGCCTGTACGGCCCTGGCCTTTCCGGGGCCCCAGATGATCGGCCGGCATACCTCGCCGGTGAGCAGACCGTCCTCGTCGATCTCGAATTTGTTGCTCAGCACGTTTTCGATGCCGAGGAACCTCGCCACCGGCTCGACTTGAACCGTCAGCGCCGAGGAACTGAGCACGACGGTGTGGCCGCGCGCCATGTGGGCGCGCACCAGCTCGCGCATCTCGGGATAGATCCGGCCGACGATCTTCTGCACGAAGAGCCGCTCGGCCAGCTCGTCGATGTCGGCCAGCGAGTTGCCGCGCAGCATGCGGGCTCCCTTGCCGATCAGGTCCTCGAACTCCGAGCGCCCGAGTTGGTGGTTCAGCCCGGCCTGCACCATGCCGATGAACTCGCCGACTGACATCTGCCGGTGGCGCAACCGGTCTCGGGTCATGATCACGCCCGTGAACCCGGCGACCAGAGTGCCGTCGAGATCGAAGAATGCGCCGACCTCCGGGCCGGCTGGGCTGGCCTGGATTTCGGCGACCGAACCCGGCAGCCGCATGGTGCGTCTCATAGGCTGACCGTTTGCCGAAGTCATTGCGACGTACTCCCATTGGGTGAGGCCGGACTGGATGAGATCGCGGAGTGCGGGAACGAGGCGGGCACGGCCCGGCCGTCACCGCCGAGAGCGAGTACCTCGTCAAAACCCTTGAGCAGGCAGCGCGCCCACAGGTCCGGTTCGGTGATCGCGGCGCGGTCGTACCGCGTCGTGATCGTGCAGTAGCCGCTGCGCGAAATCAGCACGACCATCATCGCCACCCCGGGAAGCGGGCCAAGCCCGTACTGGCGCAGGATTTTCGCGCCCGCGATGAAGGTGTCGCCGGCATACACCGGCACGTTGCTGGCCTGCACGTCGGAATTGACGATGGACCCGGCCATCGACTCGAGCACGCTGTCGGGCAGCAGGCCGAGCACCGGAGCGATCGCTCCGACCATGTCGATGGCGCGTTCCTCGCGCTTGGTGGTCATCTGCGACCGGATGTTCTTGATGCGCACCTGCGGATCGGTCAGGCCGATGGGCGCGGCGAGATTCACACCGGCGAAGCGGTTTCCGCCGGCCGGGTCGGCATCGGAGCGAAGGTTCACCGGCACCGCCATCGGCAGCGCGTCGATCGGCACACCCTTGGCGTGATGGTAGAGCCGCAGCGCTCCGCAGAGCCCAGCCAGGTATGCGTCGTTGATCGAACCGCCCGCCGCCTTGGCGGCGCGGTGGATGTCGCCGAACTCGATGTCGATCGACTCGCTGCGCGAGGACAGGCTGCGCCTGCGCAACACCGGCGACGGTTCGGCGACGGGGCCCACCACACGGGCACCCGACATCGCGTATTCGACGACGTCACCCATCCGCGAGACCGGGTCGCGGACCACTTCGCCGACGACGTGCGCCGCCCCGGCCAACACGCCGCGAAACCTGCCGAGCACCGTGCTGGGCAGCCGGTTAATCCCTTGGCGCATCAGGTCGTTGGGTGAGAGGTCCTGCGGTATCGGCAGCGGCGGGACCTCCTGCGGCGGCGGTTCGCGCTCGAGGTCATAGAGGTTGGCGAACATCTCCACCCCGCCCACGCCGTCGGTGACGGCATGGCTGAGGTGGACCATCAGCGCGGCGCGGCCGTCGGCGAGGCCCTCGACGAGGGTGGCCGTCCACAGCGGCCTGGAGATGTCGAGTGGCGATTGCGCGGCGACCTCGGCGAGGTCCAAGACCTGGCGCAGCGTTCCGGGTTCGGGGACGCGGAGCCGGCGGACGTGGTAGTCGAGGTTGAAGTCGGGATCGACCACCCACCGCGGCGCGACCGTCGGCAACGTCGGCGAGACCACCTTCTGCCGCAGCCGCAACACCTTGCGGGAGGCGTGTTCGAACCTGTCGCGGAACAGCCCCCAATCCGGGGTGGTGTCGAGAAGTTCCAGGGTCATGATGCCCGAGCGGGTGCGCGGGTTGGCCTCCCCGCGGTGCAGGATCTGGTCGAGGGCACTGAGTTCCTCAGGAAGTCCTGCCGCGTCGAGGTCCGGCAGATCCGTCATAGCTCGGCGCTCCCCTTTCCACTGCGAATGCTGCTGTCACCACGCTAGCCCGCCGCACGGTGGCGGGAAGGGGCTTTAGTAGCTGTCCGGGGTCCGTGGCGCTGGAAGTTAGAATTCGGAGCGCATTGCCTCCGTAGCTCAGCGGAAAGAGCAGCCGCCTTCTAAGCGGTTGGTCGCAGGTTCGAGTCCTGCCGGGGGCACGCGATAGATTGCTGGGGCACCGTCGAACGGAAGTCAAGCATGGGAACACGCGCGAGCAAGCTGGCGCTGAGCGTTGCGGCGGCAGGTATCGCGACCAGCGTCGCCGGGGTCGCCGCGCTGCAACCGGCCGCCATCACCGCGCCGCTTGTCGATCTGGCCGCGCTCATCGTCGTCGGCAGTTCCACCAACCCCAGCGGGGCAGGCGTCGAGAACTTCTTCCAGGGCAAGTTCAACGACCCGATGTACACCGGTCCCAACGGCGACGACATCGTCTACGTCAACTTCTGGTCCGGCGCCGAAGGCATCGAACGGGCCCTCGACGCCAACGCCGGTGAGCGCAACGCCATCATCGCGTCGGGCTGGGGCGCGGCCAACGCGAGCCTGCTGGCGTTGAGCAACCGCCCAGACCTCAGCGACACGGTGTTGATCCTCGACAACGATGTCGCTCGGCCCGACGGCGGCTTCGGCACCAGGTATCCGTGGTTCGCCCTGATCGGCGTCAACCCGTTTCCCACCCCCAGCAAGGTGCCCGCGCTGCGGGCGGTGAACATCGGCTACGAGTACGACTACAACTCCAACGCCCCCGCGGTTCTGCTCAACCCGCTGGCGGCCGTCAACTCGCTGGTCGGTTACCTGTACCGGCACCGGGACCAGGCCTCACTCGACCTGCCGGTCAACCCCGACGGCACGCCCGCGGTCGCATGCAACGCCAACACGTGCGCGATCACCGTCAGCGGCGCCGTTCTGGACTGTCCCGACGCCCGCTGCAGTTCTCCCGGCGATCGGATCACCGCGTACATCACCACCCGGAACAACACCACCTACGTCACCTACGCCGCCGACGAGCTTCCGCTGACCCGGCTCATCGGCGACATCTTCGGTCGGCGGATCGCGGCGTTCACCGACCCGCTGCTGCGCCTGCTCGTCGACGCCGCCTACTACGGCGGCAATCCGATTCCCAGCGATCCCAGCGCCTACCGCCCGGCGACCCTGTTCCCCTCGCTCATGCGGGTGTTGGACACCATCGTCCGCATCCCCGGCGCCATCGCACAGGGCTGGCATGCTGCGACGGCACCGCCGAAGTCGGCGCCGAAGCCCGCTGCCACGCAGGACACCTCCACCGCGGACGCCGCCGGTGAGCAAGCATCCGAGCAGGACAGCGCGGAGAAGACGTCGCTCATGCAATCTCCCGTCGTCGAACGCGCGCTGTCCTCGCTGGCGCAGTTCCGGCAGTCACCGGAGGCCGACGCGCAGGCCGACCCCGCTGCCCAGGCCGACGCACAGGATGTCGACCTGTCTCAGGCGCCGACCGACGAGAAGCGCGCATCGCGCACCAACGTCGTACGCACCAGCGTCAAAGCCGAACCTGGCGGCGCAGGCCTCACCGGCGGCACCGAGGCCGACACAGATTCGGCAGCAGCCGAGGCTGATTCGCCCGCCGAAAGCGTGGCTGAGTCGCCGCAGCCCACCGCCGACGACACCGACGCCGCCCAGACCACCGGCGACGAAGCCGGTGCCGAGCAGGACAGCGCCGAGCCGACCAGCGCCGCCGCCTGACGCGATTCGCGTTGCACGGCTATGCCGATCGATACACTCATCGGCGTGAACTTCGCGCGACGCGGCGGGGCCGCGGCCATGACGGTCGGTGCGCTGCTGGCGGGTGCGGTGTCCGTTCCCGCACAGGCCAGCCCACCGAGCTACGGCAGCAATGGGGTGTTCGGCGTGGGCAGCAACGCCGCCGACGGGTGGGCGACGGCCTACATTCAGCCCGGCCGTTACCGCGTCGACCAGGCGCCGAGCATGGCCCCCTACCAGAGCGCGCCGGGATTTTGGTACCGGTGTCATGCCTTCCCGTGCAGCCCGAGCTTTCCCGGCAGCATCATCGCCAGCGGTGCGGCCGTCAGAGACGCCCCGACCTTCATGGACATCCTGCCCAGCGACGTCGCGGTGGCATTGAACAACGTCACGCTGACGGCCGCCAACTGAACGTCGGCACCGCCGCTCTACGCTGTGCATCGTGTCTGATCTTGTGTTGGTCCACATCGAGGACCGCGTCGCCGTCGTCACCGTCAACGATCCCGACCGCCGCAACGCGGTGACGGTCGACATGTCCGCGCAGCTTCGCGCCGCTGTCGACGCCGCCGAAGCCGACCCGGACGTGCACGCGCTCGTCGTCACCGGCGCCGGTAAGGCCTTCTGCGCGGGCGCCGATCTCAGCGCGCTCGGCGAGGCGACCGAGGACGGCCTGCTGAAGATCTACGACGGTTTCCTGGCCATCGCCAACTGTGCGCTACCGACCATCGCCGCGGTCAACGGCGCGGCCGTCGGGGCCGGCCTGAACCTGGCGCTGGCCGCCGACGTGCGGATCGCGGGCCCGGCAGCCCTGTTCGACTCGCGGTTCTTGAAGCTGGGCATCCATCCCGGCGGCGGCGCCACCTGGATGTTGCAGCGCGCGGTCGGTCCGCAGGTGGCGCGCGCGGCGTTGCTGTTCGGCATGCGTTTCGACGCCGACGCGGCCGTACGCCACGGCCTGGCACTCACCGTCGCCGAGGATCCGGTCGCGGCCGCCCGCGAACTGGCGGCGAACCCGGCCGGTGCACCGCGCGACGTCGTCCTCGCGACCAAGGCCTCCATGCGTGCCACGGCCAACCCCGGCGTCATCGACACCGATCAGCACCGCATCGCGGTCGACACCGAACTCGGGCCGCAGGCCACGTCGATCCTGTCCCCGGAATTCGCCGAACGGCTGGCCGCCGCCAAGCGCAAATAACGCGACTTGTGGAGCCGCACCCGCGGTGAGCGCGGCTCACGCTCCACAAATCCGTGGGGCTACGCGTCCAGCAGCGCCAACTCCGGCGTTTCGATCAGCTCACGCAGCTCAGTCAGGAACGCCGCGACCTGCGCGCCGTCGGCCACACGATGGTCGAACGCGCAGGTGAGTTTCATCGTCGGACGGGCCAGCACCTCACCGTCGACGACGACGGGACGCGGTCGCAGCGACCCCATCCCGAGAATGGCCCCCTCCGGATAGTTGATCACCGGCACTCCGTCGTCCAGACCGAGCGCCCCGAAGTTCGACACCGTGAACGTCGACCCCTGCAGCTCCCCCGGCCGAAGCGCGCCCGCGCGAGCGTCCCGGATCAACGCCGCCACCACGGCGGCCAGTTCGCGCGTCGTCTTGTCCTGCGCGTCGCGCACCACCGGAACCAGAAGCCCGCGCGGTGTGGCCACCCCGAAGCCCAGATGCACCGCCGAGTGCAGATGGATCTGCGGCCCTTCGGTGGTGTCGACCCAGGTCGCGTTGAGGTCGCGGTGGTGGCGCAGCGCGATCGTCAACAACCGCAGCGTCAACACGAACGGGCTGATCGGCTCGCCGTGGCGGTCCAGCCGGTCGCGCAGCGCAAGCAGGCGGGTCGCATCAACCTCTACCCCGGCGTGGGCATCCGGTATCTCCCTGCGCGACAACGCTATTCGCTGAGCCATTGCGGCGTGCACTCCGCTGACCGCCACCATGTCCGCGACGGGCGCGACCCGGCCCGCCGCGGCCAGGACGTCCGCACGGGTGATCACACCGTCGGCGCCCGAACCGGTCAACGCGTTCAGGTCGACGTTCAACTCGGCGGCCAGCTTGCGCACCGCCGGTTTGGCCCGTGGCCGGTTGGGCGCGGCGCGCCTGCTGCTGTCCATTTCGTCGTCCGCGCCGTAACCGACCAGCACCGGTGTGCGTTTTCCCCCGGCGGCGGTTTCGAAGCGCACCAACACCGCGCCGACGTCGAGGGTTTCGCCTTCGGCGCCACCGAGTTCGACGATGCGGCCCGCGTACGGGCTGGGGATCTCCACCTCGGCCTTGTTGGTCTCGACGGTGCACAGCGTCTGGTTCAGTTCGACGTCGTCGCCGACCGCGACGGCCCATCCGGTGATCGTCGCGTCGTCGAGCCCCTCACCGAGATCGGGGACCAAAAACTCCCGCACCGTCATGGTTGCCCCAAGGTTCGGTCGACGCAGTCGAGTAACCGGTCGACGCCGGGCAGCCACAGCTTCTCCAGCCGGGCAGGCGGGTACGGGGTGTCAAAACCGGTGGCGCGCAGCACCGGTGCCTCCAGGTCGTAGAACAGTTCCTCTTGGAGCCGCGCGGCCAGTTCCGCGCCGAACCCCAGCGTGCGCGGACCTTCGTGCATCACCACCGCGCGACCGGTGCGCCGTACCGAATCCGCGACCGTGTCGAAGTCCAGGGGGTTCAGCGAGCGCAGATCGATCACCTCGATGCGCCAACCGCGCTGCTCGGCGGCGATCTCGGCCGCGCTCAACGCCGTCGCGACCAACGGGCCGTAGGTCACCACGGTGACGTCATCGCCGCCACGCCGGATCGCTGCCCGCCCGATCGGCAGGCCGACCACCTCGGTGTCGACCGGTTCGCGCGCCCAGTACCGCCGCTTGGGTTCGAGGTACACGACCGGGTCGGAGCTGCTGATCGCCTGTCGCAGAAGCCAATACGCGTCTGACGGGGTCGACGGCACCACCACCTTGAGCCCGGCGGTGTGCAGCCAGTAGGTCTCGGTCGACTCGGAATGGTGTTCGACGGCGCCGATCCCGCCGAACGACGGGATGCGGATGGTCACCGGCATCGCGATATCACCGCGGGTGCGCATCCGGTACTTCGCCAGGTGGCTGACGATCTGATCGAACGCCGGCGCGGCGAACCCGTCGAACTGAATCTCCGGAACAGGGATCAGGCCGCGGACCGCCATGCCGATCGCGATGCCGACGATCGCCGACTCCGCCAGCGGGGTGTCGAAGCACCGCTGCGCGCCGAAGGTTTCGGCTAACCCCTCGGTGACCCGGAACACCCCGCCGAGCGTCGCGACGTCCTCGCCGAACACCAGCACCCGCTCGTCGGCGGCCATCGCATCGTGCAGCGCCCGATTGATCGCCTGCACCATCGTCAGCGTCGGGGCCACCGGCACCGGGGTCAGCACCGGCCTGCGGGGTTCGTCTTCGCCGTGCGCGGCGGGGCGCTCGATGATCTGTGTCACCTCACACCTCCTTGGCCAACTCGGCCAGCAGCTCGCGACGCTGGCTCACCAGATCCGGAGTGATGTCGTGATACACCGTGTCGAACATCTCCGCGACATCGAAATCGTCTGCGCCGACGACGGAGTCACGCAGTTCGGCACGCGACCGTTTCGACCTGGCTACGACGCGCTCCTCGAGCCGCTCGGTCCACACCCCGGCGTCCCTCAGATACGTGCGGTAGCGCTGGATCGGATCCCTTGCGGCCCAGTGCGCCACCTCGTCGGGATCGCGGTACCGGGTGGGGTCGTCGGAGGTGGTATGCGGACCCATCCGGTAGGTCACCGCCTCGATCAGCGTCGGACCCCCTCCTTGACGGGCCCGCTCGGCGGCCTCGGACACCACCGCGAAACTCGCCAGAACGTCGTTGCCGTCAACGCGGATACCGGGCATGCCATAGCCGATCGCCCGGTGCGCGATCGACGGCGCGGCCATCTGGTCGCTGACCGGTACCGAAATCGCCCACTGGTTGTTCTGCACGAAGAACACGCACGGCGCCTGGAACACCGCCGCGAGGTTCAGCGCCTCGTGCGCATCGCCCGTGCTGGTGGCGCCGTCGCCCAGGAACGCCAACGTCACCGAATCTTCGTCCAGCCGTTGGGCGGCCATCGCGGCGCCGACGGCGTGCAGTGCCTGGGTGCCGATCGGAATCGAAATCGGAGCAACGCACTTGTCGGTGAAACCCAGCCCGCCGTGCCATTTGCCGCGCCACACCGCCGCCATCTGGGCGGGGGTGATGCCGCGCAGCAGGAAAGCACCGATCTCGCGGTACTGCGGGAACAGCCAGTCGGTCTTGCGCAGGCATGCCGTCGCGCCGATCTGGGCGGCCTCCTGCCCGCGGCACGACGCGAACAGCGCCAGCTCACCTTGCCGCTGCAGGTTGACGAACTCGACGTCGAGTTCACGGGTGACGACCATCGACTCGTAGAGCCAGCACAGCGTCTCAGAAGGCAGATCGCGGCGGTATCGGGTCTCGGCGGTCGCTGTGCCGTCGGGCGCGACCAGTTGCACCAACTCCGACAATCCAGCCATACCGCCTCCTAGGGTCACTGGCGGCGGATCGCGCCGTCAGGCGACTGAGGTGCTCAGTGCGGAGGCGGTCAGAGCAAAACCCCTGGTTGGGGGTCCGTCCGTCAGCTACCGGGGTGTGGCGCCGACGCGACGATGCGCTCTGCTCGCCGCAGCACTGGGGCATCCACCATTATGCCCTCGAACTGAAAGACGCCCCGTTGGTCGCGGGCCGTGTCGAGCACGCGGCGCGCCCAGTCGAGCTGTTGATCGGTGGGCGTGTAGGCGGCCCGGATCACCGCCACCTGGGTGGGATGGATGGCCACCTTGGCGTCGAACCCGACCGCGACGGCGTCATCGGCTTCGGCCCGCAAACCGTCGAGATCCCTGATGTCCAGATACACCGAGTCCAGCGCCAGCCGCCCGTAGGCCTTGGCCGCGAGCAGGCTTTGCGACCGCACATGCCTGGCGACGTCGCGGTAGGTGCCGTCGGGCCAGCGGTTGGTGGTGCCGCCGGTGACGGCGAACAGATCCTCCGCGCCCCACATCACCGCGAACGCGTTGTCGACGCGCGCTGATTCAACCACGTTGAGCGCGCCGATCGGGGTTTCGACCAGGATCACCACATCCAGCGGCGCCAGTGCGGCCACCTGCTCGGCGGCCTCGGTCTTGGCCAGCATCACCGTCGTGTAATCGGTTGCCGCCAAAGTCTTTACGTCCAACTGATGGTCAGGTGTTCCGATCGGGTTGACCCGCACGACGGTGCGGGCGGGGTCAAGCGGGGTGTCGATCAGCGCCTTACGGGCCGCCTCGCGGTCTTTGGCCGCCACCCCGTCCTCGAGGTCGAGAATCACGACATCGGCTGCGGCTGCGGCCTTTTCGAATCGCTCGGGCCGGTCGGCCGGGCAGAACAGCCAGCCGGGGCCGGCCTTGTCGATCGCCATCAGGATTCGCCCTCCGGGCGCATCCGCACCATGGTCTTGCGCGACGCGGTGGCCACGATGTCGCCGTGCTGATTGCGTCCGGTGTGGGCGAACGTGACGATGCCCTCACCGGGCCGGCTCTTGGACTCGCGCTTGTCGGTGATCTCGGTTTCGGCGTAGAGGGTGTCCCCATGGAACAGCGGCTTCGGGAACGCGATCTCGGAGAACCCGAGGTTGCCCACGATCGTGCCCTGGGTCAGCTGCGCCACCGACAGGCCGACCAACGTCGACAACGTGAACATCGAGTTGATCAGCCGCTGATTGAACGGTGGCAGCGCATCGGAGAACGCCGCGTCGAGGTGCAACGCCTGGGTGTTCATCGTCAGCGTGGTGAACAGCACGTTGTCGGCTTCGGTGAGCGTGCGGCCAGGCCGGTGCTGGTACACCACCCCGATCTCGAACTCCTCGTACCACAGGCCCCGCTGGGTTACGACTTTCTTGGGGGCGTCTTCTCCGCTCACAGACCGAGTTCCCTTCCGATCAGCATCAGCTGCACTTCCGTTGTGCCCTCTCCGATCTCGAGGATCTTACTGTCGCGGAAGTGGCGGGCCACCGGGTACTCGTTCATGAACCCGTAGCCGCCGAAGATCTGGGTGGCGTCGCGGGCGTTGTCCATGGCGGCCTCGCTGGCCACCATCTTGGCGACCGCGGCGGCCTTCTTGAACGGCTTGCCCGCCAGCATCATCGCCGCCGCGTCGTAGTAGGCGGCGCGTGCTGTGTGCGCGCGGGCTTCCATCCGCGCGATCTTGAACGCGATCGCCTGGTTGGCGCCGATGGGGCGGCCGAACGCCTCACGCTCCTTGGCGTACTTGACGCTCTCGTCCACGCAGCCCTGCGCGGCTCCCACCGACAGCGCCGCGATGGCGATGCGGCCCTCGTCGAGGATGCGCAGGAAGTTCGCGTAGCCGCGGCCGCGTTCACCGAGCAGGTTCTCCTCGGGCACCCGCACATCGTCGAAGCTCAGCGGATGGGTATCCGAGGCGTTCCAGCCGACTTTGTTGTAGGCCGGTTCCGCGGTGAAACCCGGTGTCGGGACGGGCACCAGGATCGAGCTGATCTCCTTCTTGCTCGCTCCTTCCCCCGAGTCGTCCCCTGCCCTTCGGGCGTGGGCCCAGCGCTCCTGCCCCCTGGAACCGGTCTCCCCGGTGACCGCGGTGACCGTCACCAGCTTGGTGATGTCGGTGCCCGAGTTGGTGATGAACTGCTTGCTGCCGTTGATCACCCAGGTTGACCCGTCCAGCTTGGCGGTGGTTTTGGTCGCGCCGGCGTCGCTGCCGCCGCCCGGTTCGGTCAGGCCGAACGCGCCGAGCGCCTTGCCGCTGGCCAGCAGCGGCAGCCACTCCTGCTTCTGCGCGTCGCTGCCGAACCGGTAGACGGGCATCGCGCCCAGCGACACCCCGGCCTCGAGCGTGATCGCCACGCTCTGGTCGACCTTGCCGAGTTCCTCGAGCGCCAGGCACAGCGCGAAGTAGTCGCCGCCCATGCCGCCGTACTCCTCGGGGAACGGAAGGCCGAACAACCCCATGTCGGCCATCCCGGCGACGACTTCGTACGGAAACGAGTGCTCCTCATCGTGTTTCGCCGAAACCGGCGCCACCACCGACTGCGCGAAGTCGCGCACGGTCTTGGCCAGTTGCTCGTAGTGGTCGGGCAGCGTGCCCGTCGACAGAAAGTCGGTCATGCCTGCGGCTCCTTGCTTGCCGTTATCCGGGCCAGCACCTGGCCCACCTTCACTTGTTCGCCCGCGGCGACCAGCAGTTCGGCCACACCGTCGACGGGTGCGGTCAGCGCGTGTTCCATCTTCATCGCCTCCACGGTGACGACCACGGTGCCGGCATCGACCCGCTGACCGTCCGATACACCAACGGCGACAACTGAACCGGGCATCGGGCTGGTCAGCTCGGCATCGCCGGACAGTTCGTCGTCAGCGCGGACCGGCGCCTCACGCAGCTCTTCGACCATGGCGGTGCGCCCGGCGCCGGCCAACCAGATCTGGCCGTCGGTGGTGGTGACAAGGTAGTCGGTGCGCAGCCCGTCCAGCGTGACCGCAAGCCGCTCACCGTCCAATGACGCGGTCAGCGAGTGGGATTCACCGTGTTCGACGGCGGCGCTGGCCGCCGAAGGGCTGCCGGTGAGGTATACGTGGTCGGTGCGCGCACCGGAGCTCAGCCGGAACGTTGTCGGCGCCCGCTCGCCGACCCGCCAACCTGACGGCACCGCCCACAGATCGGCCGCCGGATTGGTCCAGCCGCGCAGCCAGTTGTAGGCCGCCGCGGCGATCAACGCCTCGTCGCCTGCGGGCGCGGGTTGGAAGTGCGGCGCGCGGCGGTCGAGCAACCCGGTGTCCAGACGGCCCGCGACGACGTCGGCGTCGGCGAGCAGAAAACGGAGGAACTCGATGTTGGTGATCACCCCGAGCACCGCGGTGTCGGCCAGCGCCGCGTCGAGCGCCCGGATGGCGTCGGGCCGGTCGGCGGCGTGTGCGATCACCTTGGACAGCATCGGGTCGTAGTCGCTGCCGATGACCGAACCGCGGATCAGACCCGAATCGACCCGGACGCCGGGCCCGCGGGGTTCGGCAAGCGCCAGCACGTCGCCGCCGGTCGGCAGGAAGCCACGGCCGGGATCCTCTGCGTACACCCGCGCCTCGATGGCGTGGCCGGTGATGATGACGTCGTCCTGGGTGATCGGCAGTTTCTCGCCCGCCGCGATGCGCACCTGCTGTTCGACGAGGTCGATGCCGGTGACCATCTCGGTCACCGGATGTTCGACCTGCAGGCGGGTGTTCATCTCCATGAAGAAGAACTCGTCGGGGCGGTCGGCGGACACGATGAACTCCACCGTGCCCGCGCCGGTGTAGTCCACGCTGCGCGCGGTGTCGCAGGCCGCCGCGCCGATGCGCGCCCGCGTCGCCGCGTCGAGCAGCGGGGACGGTGCTTCTTCGATCACCTTCTGGTGGCGCCGCTGCAGGCTGCATTCGCGTTCGCCGAGGTGCACCACGTTGCCGTATCCGTCGGCGAGCACCTGCACCTCGATGTGCCGCGGATTGAGCACGTAGCGTTCGAGGAACAGGGTGTCGTCGCCGAACGCGGCGCCGGCCTCGCGTCGTGCGCTGGTGAGCGCGGCGGGCAACTCCGCGGCCTCCTGCACGACGCGCATGCCCTTGCCGCCGCCGCCGGCCGACGGCTTGACCAGAACCGGATATCCGACGTCCTCGGCCCCGGCGATCAGGTCGGCGTCGGTCAGACCGGGCCGCGAAATCCCGGGCACGACGGGAACCCCGAAGGCCGACACGGCCGCCTTGGCCGCGATCTTGTCGCCCATCGTCTGGATCGCGGCGACGGGCGGCCCGATGAACACGATGCCGGTGTCCTGCAGCGCAGCCGCGAATTGTGCGTTCTCCGAGAGGAATCCGTAACCGGGGTGGATCGCCTGGGCGCCGGTGCGCTTCGCCGCGGCGATGACGGCGTCGATGTCGAGGTAGCTGTCGCGCGCGGGCGCGGGGCCGATGTGCACCGCGGTGTCGGCCTCGGTGACGTGGCGCGCGCCGGCATCGGCGTCGCTGAAGACCGCGACCGACCGGATTCCCATCGCGCGCAGCGTGCGGATGACCCGCACCGCGATCTCGCCGCGGTTGGCGACCAGCACTGTGTGAAGAGCAGCCACGTTCATCACATCCGGAAAACGCCGTAGGAAACCGGGTCGAGCGGGGCTTGCCCGGCGATTGAAAGCGCCAGGCCCAGCACCGTTCTGGTGTCGGCGGGGTCGATGACCCCATCATCCCACAGCCGCGCTGTCGAGTAGTAGGGGTTGCCCTGGTCCTCGTACTGCTGGCGGATCGGGGCCTTGAAGTTCTCCTCCTCTTCCGGGGTCATCTCACCGCGCACCGTCGCCAGCACCGAGGCGGCCTGTTCGCCGCCCATTACCGAGATCCGGGCGTTGGGCCACATCCACAGGAACCGCGGCGAGTAGGCCCGACCGCACATCGAATAGTTGCCCGCACCGTAGGACCCGCCGATCACGACGGTCAGCTTGGGCACTCGCGCGCACGCCACCGCGGTGACCATCTTGGCGCCGTGCTTGGCGATTCCGCCTGCCTCGTAGTCACGGCCCACCATGAAGCCGGAGATGTTCTGCAGGAACAGCAGCGGGATGACCCGCTTGTCACACAGCTCGATGAAATGCGCGCCCTTCAGTGCGGATTCGCTGAACAACACCCCGTTGTTGGCGATGATGCCGACCGGATGGCCGTGGATGCGGGCGAACCCGGTGACCAGCGTGCTGCCGTAATCGGCCTTGAATTCCGAGAACTCGCCGCCGTCGACGATGCGCGTGATCACCTCGTGCACGTCGTAGGGCACCCGCGAGTCCACCGGCACGACGTCGTAGAGTTCGGTCTGATCGGCCACGGGGTCGACCGTCGGCGTTACGTCCCACGGCGGTTCGGCACGCGGGCCCAACGTCGCCACGATGCGTCGGACGATGCGCAGCGCGTCGCGGTCGTCGTGTGCCAGATGATCGGTCACCCCGGAGGTTTTGGAGTGCAGGTCCCCGCCACCGAGTTCTTCTGCGGTCACCACTTCACCGGTGGCGGCCTTCACCAGCGGTGGGCCGCCCAAAAAAATGGTGCCCTGGTTGCGCACGATGACGGCTTCGTCGCTCATCGCGGGCACGTACGCACCGCCCGCAGTGCATGATCCCAGCACCGCGGCGATCTGCGCGATGCCCTGCGCACTCAGGTTGGCCTGGTTGTAGAAGATCCGGCCGAAGTGCTCACGGTCGGGGAACACCTCGTCTTGGCGCGGCAGGAACGCACCGCCGGAGTCGACGAGATAGATGCACGGCAACCGGTTCTGTCCGGCGATCTCCTGGGCACGCAAGTGCTTCTTGACCGTGACCGGATAGTAGGTGCCGCCTTTCACGGTGGCGTCGTTGGCGACGATCATGCACTCGCGCCCGGACACCCGGCCGATCCCGGCGATCATGCCCGCGCCGGGGCACTCGTCGTCGTACATGCCGTCGGCGGCCAGCGCGGCCACCTCCAGAAACGGGCTGCCCGGATCGAGCAGACCGTCGACGCGGTCCCGCGGCAGCAGCTTGCCGCGGCTGACATGTCGTTCGCGGGCACGTTCGGATCCGCCGAGCGCGGCGGTGGCCAGTTTGGCCCGCAGCTGCTCGACGAGTTCGACATGCTTCTCGCGATGTGAAACCCGCGTTGCCATCGAGGGAAACCCGTTTCAGTTGAGTTAATGGCGACTAACCGAAGTGGATGTTAGTTATCATTAACCGAAATGTCCACCGTCGCTCGCGTTGAAACGCCCCGCAGCCGACGCAAGTCCGATCGTCGCGGGAAGCTGCTCGCGGCCGCTGAGCGGTTGATCGCCGACCGCGGGTACCTTGCCGTGCGCCTCGAGGACATCGGGTCGGCCGCAGGGGTCAGCGGACCGGCCATCTACCGGCACTTCCCGAACAAGGAAGCGCTGCTGGTCGAACTGCTGGTGGGCATCAGCACGCGCCTGCTGGCCGGCGCCAGAGCGGTCGTCGAACAAGCCGGCGACCCGCACGAGGCGTTGGACGGTCTGGTCGACTTCCATCTCGACTTCGCGCTCGGGGAACCGGACCTGATCCGTATCCAGGACCGCGATCTGGCGCATCTACCCGCTCCTGCGAAGCGTCAGGTGCGCAAGGCTCAGCGTCAGTATGTGGAGATCTGGGTGGAGCAACTAAGGCACCGCGGCGTCATGGAGAAGGAGGCGCGGCTGATGGCCCATGCGGCGTTCGGCTTGATGAACTCCACACCCCATGCGCTCAAGGCGCACGGCGCCAACGGGATCGAACCGGCACGCTCCCGTGACGTGCTGCGCGCAATGACGTTGGCAGCGCTGACGTAACGGTGCCCAGCAACGACAGCGGCGGCCACCCGTGATGGGTGACCGCCGCGTCCGACGTCGGGGTTAATACCAGGCACGCCGGCCGGCGACCGGGCGCCCGACGCTGCCGAGCAGCCAGAACACCGCGCCGATGACGATCAACGCGATGCCGACATACATCAACGGCGTCCACAGGAAATATCCCAACACCGCCAGGACGATTCCGAGCACAATCATCACGCCACTCCTTCGTTATTAGCTGCCGCTGTCAGGCAACAGCTTTGGGATAGAGCCCCGAAGCGCTGGGCTCGGGGATGTTGCAATCAACCTTCGGGTTCACACCCGCGTAGTTGAGCGGCCCGACCAGAACCGTCAAGGCCGTCCGCGCCGCCGTGGCGCAGTTGGCATCGCCGGTCTGAAAATAACCGCGCTGATAGGCGGCCAACACACCGATCAGCAACCAAATGAGTACGACGACACCGATAATTCCTCGCATGCTGCGCCTCCATCCGTGTGGTCACCGCCATTGGCGTAGCTGTGATTTACCCTGGCGCCAATTGCGGTAAACCTCCGAAGCGCACCGACTGCGTCAACGGTGCAAGGAAGGTGAAAACGCTGCGAGAAGCCACTCGCTCATGGCTTTGAGCAGCACAGCGCGGTTCTCCCGTTTATCGATCTCGTGACCGTCGTCGTCGAAAACCAGGTATTCCGTGGTGCGGCCCAATGCTCGCAACGCGTCAAACATTTGCTGAGATTCACTGGGCGGCACGTTGGTGTCGTTCGCACCGTGCACGAGTAGCAACGGTGCGACGAGCTCTTGCACCCGTTGCAACGGAGACAGCGCCGCCAGCAGGTCCCGGTCGCTGACGGGGTGGCCGTACTTGGGATAAGCCGCCGCGGCGATCCACGGTTCGGTGTTGCGGTACCACGTGTTCAAGTCGCTCATACCGCAGATGCTGATGCCCGCGGCAAACAGGCTCGGGTGAAAGGTGAGCGCGGCCTGGGTGAGGTAGCCACCGTAGGACCATCCGCAACATGCGATGCGGTCGGCGGGTGCGTGGTGGTGCTCGACGAGAAAGTCGACGGCGTCGGCGACGTCGTCGATGGCGGCGAACCTGCGTTCCTTGTCGTCGGCGTGCATGAAGGTGCGCCCGAACCCGCCGGAGCCCCGCACGTTCGGCAGGAACACCGTGATCCCGGCTTCCACCAACGCCGGAAAGAATTCGTTGTAGCCGGGCCGGCCCTGGCCCTCGGGTCCACCATGCAGGAACAGCATCGCCCCGATCGGGTCCACCCCGTCCGGCGGGCGGAACAACCAACCGCTGAACTTCAGCCCGTCGCGAGCGGTGATGGTCTCCAACGTCGGGTCGGTGCTCACCGGCCCGAGGCTGGGCTCGCGGTCGACGAGCTCCCACTCCCCCGTGCGCGGATCGACCAGTTCGACGGTCGGCGGCGATGACGGCCCCTCGACCGTCATCGCCAGCATCGACCCGCCCGCGCTGATGCTCAGCTGGCTGGCCACCATGCCGGGCAACGGAATCGGGTCGTGCAGTGTGTTATCGGCCAGTTCGAGGATCTGTAATTCGCTGGCACCATGGATGTTCCACAGCATGGCCACCGTCGAAAGGTCGTCACTGACGGTGAACTCGTCGAGTTCGTGTTCGGCGCGCTCGGCGAGCACCTGATAGGTCACCCCGTCTGCGGTGGCGGTGACTTCGAGCAGACGCGCGTATTCCGCACCGTTCTCACTGCGGATAAGGGCACGCACATAGCCCTCGGTGCTGTCATCCTCGAACTCCGTTGCGGGCTGGTATCTCTCGGTGAACTCCCCTTCGGGACCGGAGCGTAACCGGCGCGGCAAATGGTCGTCGAGGATGAGCCCGGTGTCCGTGGTGGAGCCGGGATCGTATGGCAGCAGCATGATCTCGATTCCGGCGCGCAGCATGATCAGATCCCGGTACCCACGCGGGCCGACGCGCACCAGCGCTACCCCGGCCCAGGCGTCGACCAGCCGACCACTGGAGCGTCGGTCCAGCACGGTGGTCTCGCCGGTGGCGGGGTCGATCAGACAGGAACTTCCGACGCCGTCATCGCCGGTCAGGATCGCCGCCACCTGGGTACCGTCCCAATTGATCAGCTCGGCGGTGCCCTCCTGGGCGCCCTCGGGCCACGAATCGATGCGCCGCGCGTCACGGTCGTCGGGATCAGTTGTCACGACCCAGATCTGGCTTCGGGTGCTGCCTTCGGGGGCGACCTGACACGCCAGCCAATGCCCGTCGGCGGAGTGCATGACCCGGGTGACGGGTCCCTCGACGGGCAGTTCGACGTCACGCGAGGACGTCGCGCGCCAGCCGCGCAGGAAGCGCTGCACCGCGCGGGGAAAGCCGCCGTCGTCGACGAGGTGCGCGAACGCGGTCGCGTCCGGCGACATCGACGCTCCGTAGACCCGGCGAACCTGTTGCCCCACCCCTCGTATTGTCCATAGCCCAGCGTCGGCTGCGACCCGGCACGTAGAAGTGCCAGGTCGCAGCGTCGCTCGTCGGCGTCAGCGGGGCTGATGAGAGGCTTGCAGATCGCGGCGGCGGGGTTTGAGCGCTCGCACAGGTACCCTCGCAGCCATGAGGTGGGCATGACGGATTCACGCCGCGACGGGCCCGACCCGTCTCAGCCGCAGAGCAGCGGTTACACCGGCTATGTCGATCCGGCTTATGCGAGCCAGGCGGGTTACGGCCCCACCTACCAGGCGCCGGTCGGTCCCGCGCCGACCGAGCAGATGACGGGGTATTCGCCCTACGGCTATGACCCCTACACCGCCGGACAGTACGGGCAGCAGTATCCGCCGCCCGGCGCGCCGATCGACGAACCACCGCCAGAGGAGCCCGAGGCGCCGCGGTGGTTGTGGGTGCTGGCCGGTGTCGCGGTGGTGACCGTCGTGGGGCTGGTCGTCGCCCTGGTGATCGTCAACGTGAACCGATCCCGGCAGGAAACCGTCGTCGCACCGCCCTCGATGCAGGAGCCCAGGTTCACCACCCGGACGCCGACGACCACGCCGCCCCGGCCCACCGTCCCGGTGGTGCCGGCGCCCACAGTGCCCCGCACCCCACCGCCGACCGGGACCACGGGCCCGCGGGCGACCGAAACGGTGCTCTACAACGTCACCGGTAGCGGTCGCGCGATCAACATCACCTACGTCGATTCCGGCGGGATGTTGCAGACCGAGTTCAACGTGATGCTGCCGTGGAGTAAGCAAGTTCAATTGGCCGCGCCGGCAGAGGGTTCGGCGAGTATCAGCATCATCAACGTCGGCCGCGAGGTGTCCTGCTCGATCACGGTCAACGGCGCGGTCGTCGAGCAGCGCACCGGCGCCGGGCTGACCATCTGCACGGCGCTCGGCTAACCCGTCGTCGCGCGCTGCGGCACCCGCACGGCCAGCATCGCCAGCAGACCGGCCAGCAGCACCACCAGCAGCCCGCCCATGCCTGCGCGATCGCTACCGAATACGGCGATGAACGTCGAGAACAGAAACGGCGCCAGGTACGACACGGCTCGGCCGGTGGTGGTGTAGAGACCGAAGGCGATGCCCTCCTTGCCTTCGGCCGATATCCGCAGCATCAGCGTCCGCGCCGCCGACAGCGTCGGCCCGATGAACAGGCACAGCAGCAGCCCGCAGACCCAGAACGCCAACGGCCCGGACAGCACCATCAGCGTGATGCCGACGGCGATCATCGCCGTCAGCGAGGTGACGATGACGGCCTTGGCGCCGAACCTGTCGTCGAGCAGTCCGCCTGCCACGGCGCCGACAGCGGCCACGACGCTGGCACTGACCCCGAACAGCAGCACGTCGGCCGCCGAGACGCCGTACACGTTCACGCCCAGCACCGCGCCGAACGCGAAGATGCCGGTGAGCCCGTCGCGAAACACGGCGCTGGCGATCAGGTAGTAGACCACGTTGTGGTCGCGCCGCCACTCGGCGCTGATCTCGGTCCACAGGGTGCGATATCCGCTGAAGAAACCGGCCCTGACGCTGGGCTGCGCCCCGTGCCCCGGGCTTCGCACCGCGATGACGACCGGCAGCGCGAACAACCCGAACCAGACGGCGGTCAACAGCATTGCGGCCCGGACATTTTGGCCGTCCTCGATCGGAAGCCCCAAAAGGCCACGGGTGTCACCGTCGCCGGAGACGAAACCGAAGTAGACGATCAGCAGCAAGACGACGCTGCCGAAATAGCCAAGTCCGAGGCCCAATCCGGATATCTGACCCGATGTCTTGGGGGTGGACAGCTGACGCAGCATCGCGTTGTAGGGCACCGTCGCCAACTCGTTGCAGGCCGACGCGCCGGCCAGCAGCAGCAGCCCGGGCAGCAGGTACTGGTAGTCGTCGCCGATCAGGCTCATCGCCGCGGTCAGCAGCAGCGCGAGGCCGCTGAGCACTCCCAGGACGCGGCGGCGCCGCCACGGTGCGTCGACCCACACCCCGGTCACCGGGGCCAGCAGAGCGACCACCAGGCCGGCGCCCCCCAGCGCCCAGCCCAGCCAGCTCGCGGGGCTGGCGCCCCCCGGTAGGTCGTCGCCCACGGCGTTGGTCAGGTAAACCGAGAACACGAAGGTCACGACGATCGCGTTCAACCCCGTCGCGCCGAAGTCCCACAGGGCCCACGCGAACACCTGCCGTTTGGCCGCGAGCTGCGGCGCCGCCGCCGGGCGGGTGTCGCTCATGCTGGCCCACGATATAGTCCGCCCCATGCCAGTACCTGCTCCCACCGCGGACGCCCGTGCTGTTGTCACCGGCGCGTCGCAGAACATCGGTGAGGCGTTGGCCATCGAGCTCGCCGCCCGCGGGCACCACCTCATCGTCACGGCTCGCCGCGAGGACGTGCTCAAGTCGCTGGCACAGCGGATCACCGAACGCTACGGCGTGACGGTCGAGGTGCGTGCGGTGGACCTGGCCGACCCGGCGGCGCGCGCCGAGTTCTGTGACGAGCTGGCCGCGCGCCACATCTCCATCCTGTGCGCCAATGCAGGCACCGCGACGTTCGGCCCGGTCGCCGAATTGGATCCGGCCGGGGAAAAAGCCCAGGTTCAGCTGAATGTCCTTGGCGTGCATGACCTTGTGCTCGCCGTGGTGCCGGGGATGGTGCAGCGTCGGGCCGGGGGCATCCTGATTTCCGGTTCAGCGGCGGGCAATTCACCGATTCCGAACAACGCCACCTACGCGGCCAGCAAGGCGTTCGTCAACACGTTCAGCGAGTCGCTGCGCGGTGAGCTCAAACGTGTCGGCGTGCACGTCACGCTGTTGGCGCCCGGCCCGGTGCGTGAAACCCTACCTTCGGAGGAAGAACAGTCGCTCGTCGAGAAGCTGATCCCCGATTTCCTGTGGATCTCCACCGAGTACACCGCGAAGCTGTCGCTGGATGGCTTGGAGCACAACAAGATGCGGGTGGTGCCCGGCGTGACGTCCAAGGCGATGTCGGTGGCCAGCGGCTACAGTCCGCGCGCGATCGTCACGCCGATCGTGGGCGCGGTGTACAAGAAACTCGCAGGCGGCTGAGCGCTGTTGCCGCGAAATAGCATTCCAGGTCGTCGATTCACCGAAATCACAGCCCGGAATGCTATTTCGGCGCGGTCTGCCGATCAGCGCCTGCGACGGCGCCCGGTGCCGAAGATGCTGCGGGTGATCTCGCGGCCGATGACGGTGCCCGCCGAGCGCATCGCGCTCTTGAACGCGGGGCTGTCCATCATCTTCTCCAGCATGCCCGGCTCCGCGGGCGGGGCGGGCATCGGCGGCACGGGCATCGGCATTTCCGGTACCGGCACTTCCGGGGGTGCGGCGGCCACGTCAGGCGGCGGTGCGAGCTTGGCGGCCAGCCGCTCGTAGGCCGAGTCGCGGTCCACGGTCTGCCCGTACTCGGCCTGCAGTGGGCTGGCCTTGGCGGCGGCGGTGATCGCGTCGTTGCCGATGGTGTCCATCAGCGACCGCGGCGCCCGCATCCGGGTCCAGGCCACCGGTGTCGGCGCGCCCTTCTCTGAGAGGACGGTGACAACCGCCTCGCCGATACCCAGCGATGTCAACGCCGACTCCAGGTCGTACACCTTGGTTTTCGGGTAGGTGCGCACGGTTCGCGACAGCGCCTTCTGGTCGTCGGGGGTGAACGCGCGCAACGCATGCTGGATGCGCGCACCGAGTTGGGAGAGCACGTCGTTGGGGACGTCGGTGGGTAGCTGGGTGCAGAAGAACACGCCGACACCTTTGGATCGGATCAGCTTGACGG
Source organism: Mycolicibacterium holsaticum DSM 44478 = JCM 12374 (assembly GCF_019645835.1). Classification (NCBI taxonomy): domain Bacteria; kingdom Bacillati; phylum Actinomycetota; class Actinomycetes; order Mycobacteriales; family Mycobacteriaceae; genus Mycobacterium; species Mycolicibacterium holsaticum. The sequence continues at coordinate 1,839,681 of NZ_CP080998.1, read as the reverse complement.
TCTGTTCGACCTGCTCGAGGAACGCCTTGGACGCGTCGGTGAACAGCAGGTGCGCTTCATCGAAGAAGAACACCAGCTTGGGCTTGTCGAGGTCGCCGACCTCGGGCAACGACGTGAACAGGTCGGCCAGCACCCACATCAGGAAGGTGGAGAACAGCACCGGCCGGGTGGCCTGGCTGCCGAGTTCGAGCAGGGTGATGACGCCGCGGCCCTGCTCGTCGAAGCGCAACAGGTCGGTGGGCTCCAGCTCGGGTTCGCCGAAGAACGTGTCACCGCCCTCGGCCTCGAGGTTCACCAGGGCGCGCAGGATCACCCCGGCCGTCGTCGTCGACACCGCACCGAGCGATTTCAGCAGGGGCTTGCCCTCGTCGCTGGTGAGGTAGGAGATGACCGACCGCAGGTCCTTGAGGTCCAGCAGCGGCAACCCTTGCTGATCGGCCCAGTGAAAGATCAGCCCGAGGGTGGATTCCTGGGTCTTGTTGAGGCCCAAAACCTTTGAGAGCAGGATCGGGCCGAAGCTGGAGATCGTCGCGCGTACCGGCACCCCGCCGCCGCTGGTGCCGAGCGTGAGGAACTCGACCGGGTACGCGGTGGGTGTCCAGCTGTCGGCGGTGTCGGCGGCCCGCTGGTCGATCTTGTCGCCGGCCTGCCCCGGCCGCGAAAGCCCCGACAGGTCGCCCTTCACGTCGGCCATCAGGCACGGCACGCCCGCAGCGGAGAGTTGTTCGGCGATCAGTTGCAGGGATTTGGTCTTGCCCGTCCCGGTGGCGCCTGCGACCAGGCCGTGCCGGTTGATCGTCGCCAGCGGAATGCGGACCTGCGCAGACGGGTCACACACCCCGTCCACGACGACCGCGCCCAGCTCAAGCGCCTGGCCTTCGATGGCGTATCCGGCGGCGATCTGCTGAGCGGAGGTGCCCGTCGGCTCAGTCGTCATGGTCGAAAACAGTACTGTGATCGTCTGAGGCGAGCCATGGGCCCACGGCCGAAAGGCGGGGGATGACAGGAAGAGATGCTGTGCGGGACGAACTGGTGTGGATCGACTGCGAGATGACGGGGCTGGATCTGGCGTCAGACCGGCTCATCGAGATCGCGGTGCTGGTGACCGATGCCGACCTCAATATCCTCGGTGACGGTCTCGACGTCGTCATCCACACCGATGATCAGGCGTTGTCGTCGATGATCCCCGTCGTCACCGAGATGCACACGAAATCGGGGCTGATCGAGGAGGTCCGCACCTCGACCGTCGACGTCGCCGCGGCGGAGGAGATGGTGCTCGACTACATCCGCACGCACGTCAAACAGGCCAAGACCGCGCCGCTGGCCGGCAACTCGATCGCCACCGACCGCGGCTTCATCGCCCGCGACATGCCCAAGCTCGACGATTTCCTGCATTACCGGATGATCGACGTCAGCTCCATCAAGGAACTCTGCCGGCGCTGGTACCCCAGGATCTACTTCGGCCAGCCCGAGAAGGGCCTCGCGCACCGCGCCCTGGCCGACATTCACGAGTCGATCCGTGAGTTGCGCTACTACCGGCGTACCGCGTTCGTACCCCCGCCCGGGCCTTCGACCAGCGACATCGCCGCGATCGCAGCCGAACTAGGGACCAACGGCACCGACGCGAACGTTATCGATTCGGCCGGACAGCGCCCGAGCGGATAGTATCGACGACGCCGCAGCAACACGCCGCGGCAATGGTGGCTGTAGTTCAGTTGGTAGAGCACCAGGTTGTGATCCTGGCTGTCGCGGGTTCGAGTCCCGTCAGCCACCCCAACTGTGAACATCGCCCCACCTGCGCTTTAGCGGGTGGGGCGGTGGTCGTTCAGGGGTTCATGCAACGAAATATGCAATAGCGAGCGAGCTCCGCGAGTAGGGCCGCGTTCCGGCCGCGACCACAAGCCAGTCTCCGTTGGCAAGGTGTAGCCGATCTCTCGACGGAGACGCCGGGCCGTAGCATCCGGTGGATGCCGCTTAGTAACGGGGCGGACTTCGCTGGCTACCGCATTATCCGGCTGCTTGGGTCCGGCGGTATGGGCGAGGTCTATCTTGCTCAGCACCCGAGGCTGCCACGCCACGATGCACTGAAGCTCCTGCCGAAGGAGTGGTCGGCAGACCCGCAGTATCGGTCCCGGTTCAGTCGTGAGGCGGATCTTGCGTCGACCTTGTGGCATCCGAACATCGTCGGAGTCCATGATCGCGGCGAGCACGATGGCCAACTCTGGATCGCGATGGACTTCGTCGACGGTCAGGATCTAAGCCTTCAGCTGTCCGAGAGGTATCCCGCCGGACTGCCCGCGGACCAGGTGATCCCGATAGTCGCCGCCGTTGCGAGCGCACTCGATTATGCGCACACGCGCGGGCTGCTTCACCGCGACGTGAAGCCGGCCAACATCCTCCTCACTGAGGACGAAGAAGGCGATCAGCGCGTACTGCTTGCCGATTTCGGCATCGCCAGGAACATCGACGACGTCAACGGCCTGACGACTACGAACACGACAGTGGGCACGGTCGCTTACGCCGCACCCGAACAGTTGATGGGCGAGCAGATCGACGGGCGCGCGGATCAGTACGCTTTGGCGGCCACCGCTTACCACCTCTTGACCGGCGCTCCCCTTTTCCCGAATTCGAACCCTGCTGTTGTGATCAGCAAGCACTTGAATTCACCTGCACCCGCGCTTAGCGATACTCGCGCCGATCTCGCTGCACTGGATCCAGCTCTTTTGAAAGCCCTATCCAAGTCGCCAGCAGACCGGTACATCCGATGTGTTGACTTCGCACGGGCACTGGAGGCCAGAACCAGCGTTGACTCAACAGCCCGGCGGTCTAGTGCGCCAACACAACTGGCATTGGTCCGGCGTCGGGACGCGCCCACATCGACGACGGCTGCGCGACAAGCCATCAGGCGCTGGTTGATTCCGACCATCGCAGCCGCGGTGGTCATTCTTCTGGCCGGCACCCTATTGCTGTGGCGCCCTTGGTCCGACCGCAATACTTCCGACGGCGACCCGTCGACCCCCTCTTCATTGACCACGCCGGGAATGAGTCCGACCCGGGGTCCTATGGATCCGTTCTCGCCACCGGCGCCATCGCCCACTTCATTGGCCCCGGTACCGGCGACGGCTACACAGCCACCGGTGGAGAACGGTTACGCACTCACGGCATGCTTCAACTCGAACGATCCGCCGACGGATCGGCCCACGACCGCAGAATTACTCTTCTGTGCGAGCGGAGGGCTCTCACTGCAAGACATCACCTGGACCGCCTGGGGCCGAGACGGTGCGGATGGCAGCGGCATCGCTGTTTTCAACGTCTGCGAGCCGAGCTGCGCAGAGGGCTACCGTGTTTCGAATAAGGTAGTTCTGCGAGCCTGGAATCCGCAGCCCGCGAGCGCGTCGTCTGGATGTCCGTCGAACCTGCTGTACTACACCGACATCATCATCGCGTTCCCAATGAGCGTGCCGCCGGCCGAGGCGAGAATGCCCCCCAACACCCGATACTTGGGAATGCCCGCGCTGCAATATTCCAGCGAGCCAAACCCGACGCCTCCGGCTGAGTCGATGGGAACTGTGAGTTGCTACTGATGACACAACGGCCGCCAGCGGCGAAGCGGTCCACCGGCGACCGCTGCATCGTCGGTGTGACATGGGAGTAGATGTCCATCGTCGTGGTGAACGTCGTGTGCCCGAAACGTTTCGGGACCACCGTCGGGTTCTCCCGCACCTCCAGCAGCACCGCCGCGTGCGTATGGCGAGACCGTGGAGGGTGATCACCGGCAGCGCGTCGGTTCCCAGCTCCTTGCGGTCCGGCTGCAGGTCCGAAGCCCAGTGAGTTAACGAACGCGGCTCGGCCTGGATCATCACGAAGCTCGATCGGCTCTCTCCCCTAGCCGATATAAACGATCAGAATCGTGCCTTGGTTATTCGTGCCCAGACAACGCATCGCTTGTGGCCACACATCCGTAACCGCGGAAATGCAGTGCATCACGTATGACTGATGCGTTACCGGGCTGTAGGCAACAACCGTGGGGCCTGGATGGGAATACCAAGACGAACGGACACTGTCGGCGAAGGCGCAACTAGTGTCGCCGGATGCAACCCCACTCAAGCCTGATGGGCAGATCTTGAAATTCTCGACAGGGCCTGCGGCCGCAGGCGGGGGTTTGACCACCGGCGGCGGGGGCGTGTCACGGACAAAGTTGAACGCGCCCGGCGGAGTTTCCCACAGCGTGTTGTTTTCGTCGGATGTGACTTCGACAGGAACCTCATGCGACTCTCCATCCGAAGTTCGTATCCTGGCGATGCCCTTGTACTCGTTGCCCGACTTGTGAACGAGCTCCACTTTCATAACCTGCAACCCTGACAAGCCAGGGTCGGAGTCCAGATCCTTCTGCATCGAGGCTTGCACCGACTTCGAGATCATCTCGATAGACGGCAGCGCATGCGTGGTGGGCGCAGGCGGTTGGACGGGGACGGGCACCGCAACAGTCGGCGGGGCTGGTGCGGTCAGCTGCCGCGGCCACAACACCACACCCAATGTCACAGCGGAGGCGATACCAGCGACACCGACGGCTAGGTGTTCTTCGCGGGCAGGTTGTGAACGCTGAGGCGTTCGATTGGTGACTTTCCCTTGATGCCGGTGTGGGGTCGGTGGTGATTGTAGTGATGGATCCATGCCTGGTAGGTCGCGGCGCGGGCTTCGTCGGTGAGGTAGGTCTGGGCGTAGGCCCATTCCTGGTTGAGGGTGCGGTTGAACCGCTCGACTTTGCCGTTGGTCTGCGGCCGGTACGGACGGGTCCTCTTGTGTTGGACCTGGGTGCCCAAGGCCTCGGCGAAAACCTTTGACCGATAACAGGATCCGTTATCGGTCAGCACCCGCTTGATCACGATTCCATGATCAGAGAAGTGCTGCCTGGCGCGTTTCCAGAAAGCGGCGGCGGTCTCTTTTCGTTCATCGTCGAGGATCTCGGAGTAAGCCAGCCGAGAGTGGTCATCAACGGCATGGTGCAAAAAGGCGTAGCCGCGGCCCTGCTTGTTGTTGTTCCGGTTGCCGACCGTGCGCCCGAGCTTGCGGTGGCCACCGCCATCAGGGATACGACCAAGCTTCTTGATGTCCACGTGCACCAGATCCCCCGGCGCAGCATGTTCATATCGGCGCGGTTTGGGCCGGCGCACCGCCAGGCCGGTGTTCTGATCCAGATGGCACAACAGCGGCATCCGGTAACGGCCCAGTACAGCCTGCACCGTCGAGCGCGACAGATGCAGGTGATAGGCGATGCGGTGCGGTCCCCACCGCCGGGTGAAGCGCAGGTTGATAATCCGCCGTTCGGTCTTCTTGGGAGTCCGGTTCGGACTGGCGTGCGGACGGCTCGAGCGGTCACCCATCGCCGCGACACCACCGGCACGGTAGCGGTCGGCCCACTTCTTGGCCGTCGCCGGCGAGCATTGGAACCGCTCAGCAGCCCGGCGCAGCGGCCAGCCCTGATCGACAACGCAGCAAGCCAACCGCAATCGGCCCTTCGGGGTCAACAAGGCATTAGCGTGAGACATGAGGACCTCTCGGTGATCGATGTGAGTGTGGTAACCACACCGATACCGGAGGTCCTCACCTACTTCCTCACGCCACGCCGTCCACAACCTGCCTGGTCATTACAGCTAGGGCTGCGGGCACCAGCCAGCTCCGCTGCTTCGTGGGTGCCAGCTCGGGTGCGGGGAATTCCTCTGCTGGCCGACCCCAGTGTGCACCCTCAAGCGGCGGATACCACCCCGGCTCCGACATATTGACCCCCGGAAATTGACCGCCTGGAAAATTCCTGTGAGAAACGGTACGCCGATCTGCGTTGGAGCCGCGTTGTTCCAAACAACACCCGCCACCGCGTAGGTCCATTCCATGCAACGCCGACGTTGCATGGCGGTGTATCTACCGGACCTACAAGGTAGTTAGCAAAGCCTGACCATCGCAGATCAGGGAGTAGTTTTGCTTCTCAATGCAAGGATCCACCCCACGCATGGGTGTTCGAGTCCCGTCAGCCACCCCGATCGGTCAGGGAGCGGATTCCGCTCCCTGACCGTTTTTCGGCTCAGATGTTGGCGTTGCCGGCCTTCCACGTCTCCCACGGGATGTTCCAGTCCCCCAGGCCGTCGGTGCCCGGCAGCGTGGAACCGACCGTGTTGACGACCTCGACGACGTCACCGCGCTTCGAGTTGTTGTAGAACCACTGCCCGTTGCTGGTACTGACGTTGACGCAGCCGTGGCTCACGTTGCTCGAGCCCTGGCTGCCCACCGACCACGGCGCAGCGTGCACGTAGATGCCGCTGTAAGAGATCTGGGTCGCCCAATCCACCTCGGTGCGATAGCCGTTGGGTGAGTTGACCGGCACCCCGTAGGTCGACGAGTCCATCACCATGTGCGAGCGCTTCTCACCGACGATGTAGGTGCCGTTGTTGGTCGGGGTGCTGTTCTTGCCCATGGACACCGGCATGGTCTTGACGACTTCGCCGTTGCGCTTCACGGTCAGCGTCTTGGTGGTGTCGTCGATCGTGGAGATCACCTCGTCACCGATGGTGAAGTGCGTGGTGACGTTCTCCTGCCCGAACAGGCCGTCGCCGAGGTCGACGCCGTAGGTGTTGACCGACACATCAACCGTCGTACCGGGCTTCCAGTAATGGGCTGGGCGCCAACGCACTTCGCGGTTGTTCAGCCAGTAGAACGCGCCGTCGACGTGCGGCGTCGTCTTGACCGTGATCGCCCGCTGGGCGGCCAGCCGGTTGGGGATGTTCTCGTCGAACCGGATCGCGACCGGCTGACCCACGCCCACCACCTCGCCGTCGCTGGGCACGACGTAAGGCATCGTCAGGTTCTCCGGCGAATGCGTCTCGAACGTCATCTGCCTGCTGGTGGCGCCGCCGAGGCCCATCGACTCCGCGGTCAGCGTGTAGCGCTTGTTGTAGCCGAGCGGCTCAGTGGTGGCCCACGTCAGGCCGTCGGGGCTCAGCTTGCCGTCCACGGAGCGGCCGTTCTCGTTGACCATCGTGACCGAACCCAGCACGCCGGACTCGGCGCTGACGGTCACCGGGGCGTCGACGCTCACTCCCACCGCCCCGTCCTTGACCGACGACACGAGCTTGGGGATGAGCAAATCCCCGAACGGGGTGCCCTTGTCGGAGATCACCTGGGTCTCGGGAGGTGCGGAACTGCTGCTGCAGGAGGACAGCCCCAACGCGACCACGGGGACAAGGGCAATGGCCGTCAGCCATGCACGACGCCGACGCGGACGGGTCACTGTCTGGACCTGCCACATTTTCTTTCCACCTCGCAACCAGGAACAACAGAGCAACGCTTCTCTGCAACAGTGTATGGGCAAATTCGAATGCAAGGCGCCTCGACGGGCTCTGCGCGACCCCCTGCGCTCGGGATTTCACGCCGCGCCAGAGGGCCTGTTATTGTCGCACACGCGCGCCGTTAGCTCAGTTGGTAGAGCAGCTGACTCTTAATCAGCGGGTCCGGGGTTCGAAACCCTGACGGCGCACTTACCCGGGGTCGATCTCTGCGATCCTTGTGCCGCCGTCCTCTGGGCCGGCGGCACTTCTTCTCAATCGCGCAGATGACGCGCCATGCCCCCGCGGGCGCCCGCTCCGCGCTCCCACCCGATGCCGACCAAATCGTTGCGGATTACGCAGGCGTCAATTATCGTCCCTGATCGGCGGCCTGCCGGATTGATGTGTGCTGGTGGCAGCATAAGCAAAGTTATGGCTTTGGTCACAAATGCCGGCTGATAGTTGCGGAAGAGACAGCGTTGGCACCGAGTTTTCCGGTTTTAGGCTGCTAGAACGCGCATAATTCTGATACAGTCGGTTAGCTGACGGCTGGCTCTCAGCCCGCAGGTCAGCAAGTTGCACAAACGGACGGGGAATTAGCTGATGTCGCAGATAAGCGGATCGTTTACGGCAGGCGCCGTGGATTCGTACGCTGCCGATGAGGTAACTGGGGACAGTCCGGTCGCGGTGTACAGCTGCAGCCGGCTCGGCCGAGTCGCCAATCCCCCGAGCTTTTCGTTCGCCGACTGGTTGCGCTCTGCGCGTCGCCGGGGCTGACGGCCTCAGCGCTGCTTGATTCGGCGCACCGTCAGCACGAGCAGCAACGCACCCACGCCGGCCAGCGTCACCGCCACGGCCGGCTTCTTGACGAACCGCACCGCGCCGGCCTTGAAGTCCTCGGCCAGCCTGGTGGGGTTGGCCCGTTCGGCCAGAATGTCCACGGTCGACGCCAGCTGATTACGCGCCTGATCGATCTCCCGCTTGATGGTGTCGGGATCGCGGTCTGCCACTTGCGCCTCCAAGCCGCCTGAGAAGTCGCAACTCCACTTCGGAGCCTGCCGATCTACCCTAAAGCAGCCCGCGCTCACCGGAGCGCAAAGGTCGACATGAAGGGATGTCCAGGCGTGCCACAGACACCGCGACTCGAGGTTGGCGACAAAGCCCCGGCGTTCAACCTGCCGGATGCCGACGGCAACACGGTCAAGCTTTCCGACTACAAGGGCCGCAAGGTCATCGTGTACTTCTACCCCGCCGCGTCGACGCCCGGCTGCACCAAACAGGCCTGCGATTTCCGCGACAACCTCAGCGAGCTCAACGACGCCGGTATCGACGTCATCGGTATCTCACCGGACAAGCCGGAGAAACTGGCCAAGTTCCGCGACGCGCAGAAGCTGACTTTCCCGCTGCTGTCCGATCCCGAACGCAAGGTGCTCACCGCGTGGGGCGCGTTCGGCGAGAAAACCATGTACGGCAAGACCGTTCAAGGGGTTATCCGCTCGACCTTCCTCGTCGACGAGAAGGGCAACATCGAGGCGGCCCAGTACAACGTTCGCGCCACCGGCCACGTCGCGAAGCTACGACGCGATCTATCCGTCTGAGCCCAGCTTCGCCAACAGCAGCGCCTCGGCGGTGGCCGCGCGTTCCAGTACGCCCAGATGCAGACTCTCGTTCACGCTGTGCGCCTGTGTCGCAGGATCTTCCACCCCGGTGACCAGGATCTTGGCCGACGGGAACGCCTCTGCGAACTCGGCGATGAACGGGATCGAGCCGCCCACACCGGTGTCGACGGGTTCGGCGCCCCACGCTTCCCGAAACGCCGCCCGTGCGGCGTCGTAGACGGGGCCGCTGGCGTCGATCGCGTACGGCCGGCCGAGGTCGCCGGGGGTGACGGTAACCTGCGCTCCCCACGGCACGTTCTCTTCGAGGTGACGCGTCAGCGCGGCAAGATGCGCGCCGGCGTCACCGCCAGGCGCAACCCGCATGCTGATCTTCGCTTTGGCCCGCGGGATCAGGGTGTTCGACGACTTGTCGATCGACGTCGTGTCGATCCCGATGACCGTGATCGACGGCTTGGCCCAAAGCCGTTGTGGGACAGAACCCGAACCGATCTCCGACACCCCATCGAGTAACCCGGTCTCGTCGCGTACCCGTTCGGGCGGGTAGTCGACGTCGGACGCGGTGGCCTCGTGCAGGCCGGCGACCGCGACGTTGCCGTCGTCGTCGTGCAGGCTGGCCAGCAACCGCACCAGCGCGCTGAGCGCGTCGGGCACCACCCCGCCCCACAACCCGGAGTGCAGCCCGTGATCGAGGGTGGCCACCTCGACGATGCAGTCGGCGAGCCCGCGCAGCGAGACCGTCAGCGACGGCACGTCGGTGCTCCAGTTGTCGGAGTCGGCGATGACGATGACATCGGCGGCCAACGTCTCGCGGTGCGCGGCCAGCAGCTTGGACAGCGACGGTGAGCCGGATTCCTCCTCGCCCTCGACGAACACCGTCACCCCGACCGGCGGGTTGCCACCGTGCGCCCGAAACGCCGCCAAATGGGTTGCGATACCGGCCTTGTCATCGGCGGTACCCCGACCGTAAAGTCGGCCGTCGCGCTCGGTCGGCTCGAACGGTGGCGTGTTCCACTGGGTGTGGTCGCCCTCGGGTTGAACGTCGTGGTGGGCATACAGCAGCACGGTCGGGGCGCCCGGCGGGGCCGCATGGCGCGCGATCACGGCCGGTGCACCACCTTCGCTGACGATCTGTATATCGCCGAATCCCGCATCGGAGAGCAGTTTTGCCACGGTGTCCGCGCTGCGCTGCACCTCGGGTCGGCGGGCGGGGTCGGCCCACACCGACTCGATACGCACCAGATCCTCGAGGTCGCGCCGCACCGAGGGCAGCACCTCACGCACTCGCTGCACCAGATCACCCATGGCCACGACGCTACCCGGTCAGCATTCACCGCGAGAGACCGCAAACTGCCGGCCAAGCGCGGCGTGTCGTGTGCAGACACGGTCCCTCGCGGAAGTGGGCTCAGCGTTCCTCGAGGATGGCGACCGCCGCCGCGGTGCCTGCCTCGTGCGTCAGCGACAAATGGATCGTCACATCCTTGAGATGCTCGGCGATCGCACCGGTCAGCCGGACCTTCGGCCGGCCCCACATGTCGGTGACGACCTCGATGTCGCGGTGTATGCCCTCGGGCAGCACGGGCCGTTTGGCGAACCGCGAACCCGACCACGCCTTGATGACGGCTTCCTTGGCCGCCCACCGCGCGGCCAAATGCCGCGCCGCCGACGAGCTCTTGTCGGCGGCGTCGCGGCGCTCACCGGGGGTGAACGTCTCGGCGAACACCGTGCCCGGCTGGTCGACCTGCTCGGCGAACTCCGGGATGGACACCAGGTCGATCCCCACCCCGACTATCGCCATAGCCGTGACGCTATCTCACTGTGTCGACGCCACATACACGTCGCCATCGCCAAGCCGCGACGTCGGGTCCAGCAGCATCTGAGCCTCCTGCCGCTTCTCCGATGCATCCCCGGCGAACCTGCGGTCCGCCGGCTTCTCGTACATCGGCGGGCCGCCCGCGATCGCCGACGCCAGCCGCAGCTGACCCGCCAGCACCCGGGCGTTGGCGCGCTCGAGGTAGTCCGCACGCTGCTGCGGGCTCAGCGCGGCGATGAACGCCTGCGGATGCACCAGCGCGACCAGACCGGATACGTGCCCGAAGCCCAGGCTGGTCACCAAACCGGCCTTGAGCGGGAACTGTTCGCCGAACCGCAGGGTGTCGCGCAGCCAAACGAGGTGCGCGGCGTTAGCGAGCTCGTCGTCGACGCAGTCCAGGCTGCGGTTGGGCGGGATGACGCCGTCGCGCAGGATCTGGCACAGGCCCATGATCTGGAAGGCCGCTGCGCCGCCCTTGGAGTGTCCGGTCAGGCTCTTCTGCGACACCACGAACAGCGGCGCGCCTTCGGACCGGCCCAACGAGTCGGCCAGCCGTTCGTGCAACTCGGTCTCGTTGGGGTCGTTGGCCAGCGTCGACGTGTCGTGCTTGCTCACCACGGCGATGTCGTCGGGGCCGACGCCGAGTTTGGCGAGCGAACGCGCCAACTCCGACTGCCGCCCGCCGCGGCCCGCGCTGAGCGCGCCCATACCCGGGGCCGGAATCGACGTGTGCACGCCGTCGGCGAACGACGACACGTAGGCCACCACCGCCATCACCGGCAGGCCCATCTTGAGCGCGAGGTCGCCGCGGGCCAGCAGCAGGGTGCCACCACCCTGCCCCTCGACGAACCCGAGCCTGCGCCGGTCGTTGGCCCGGGAGAACCGCGCGTCGCTGATGCCCTTGGCCCGCATCGCCTCGGTGTCCGCGGTGGCCGCCATGTCGCCGAAGCCGATGATGGCTTCCAGCGTCAGGTCGTCGTATCCCCCGGCGACGACGAATTCGGCCTTGCCCAACCGGATCTTGTCGACGCCCTCCTCGACCGAAACGGCCGCGGTGGCGCACGCGCCGACCGGGTGGATCATCGCACCGTAGCTGCCGATGTAGGACTGCACGACGTGTCCGGCGTACACGTTGGGCAGGACTTCCTGCAGGATGTCGTTCGGCTTGTTCCTGCCCAGCAGGTTGCCGTGGTACATCGTCTGCATCGACGTCATACCGCCCATGCCGGTGCCCTGCGTGCTGGCCACCAGGCTGGGATGCACCCAGCGCATCAGTTCGGTCGGTGTGAACCCTGCGGACAGGAACGCGTCCACGGTGGTGACGAGGTTCCAGATCGCCAGCCGGTCAATGGAGTTCATCATCTCCTGGCTGACGCCGTAGACCATCGGGTCGAACCCGGTGGGGATCTGCGCGCCGACCGTGCGGGACAGCTTCGTCTTACGCGGCACCCGGATCTCGGTGCCCGCCTTACGGGTGACCTGCCAGTCACCGCTGTCCGGGACGGGCGCGATGACGGTGTGCTCCGGGTCGGCCCGGTGAAACGCCCTGGCCTCTTCCTCATTGGACACCACGAACGTGAAGTCCTTGTCGAGGAACACCGAAACCAGCAGCGGCGCAGTGTGATCAGCGTCAATCGCGCCGTCCCCGACGAACTCGCGGATACCCACCCGTTCGACGACGGCGTCGTGGTAGCGCTCCACCAGTTCGCCTTCGTCGACGAGATCACCGGACTCGGTGTCGTACCAGCCGGGGGTCGGGTCGTCCTCCCACTTGACCAATCCGGTGGTCCACGCCAACTCCAGCACCCCGGCCGCCGACAACTCGTTGTCGACCTCCATCTCGAAGCGGGTCCGCGACGAACCGTACGGGCCCAGCTCGGCACCGCCGACGATGACCACCAGATCGGCCGGATCGACGTCCAGGTCGTCCCACGCCGGCGGCGGTGCCGCGCGGTGACCGCGCGGCGGCGAGGGCAGCGCGCGGATCATTCCGTGCTCATCGTCCTCATCATCGGTCGGCTCCGACGTCATCTCCTCGCGAGCCTTGGCGGCCAGTTCGGCGAGATCCAGATCCACGTCGGCGAGCCCACCGGTGAAATCGGCCTGCAGCGGTTCACGTGCCGCGGCCACCTTCGCGTCGATGTCGCACAATCCGATCAGCATGGTCGCCATCTCGTCGGTGGTGTAGGTGGTCACCCCCGCTTGTTCGACGGCGTCGACGATCGCGTCGTTGTGGCCCATCAACCCGGTGCCCTTGGTCCAGCCGATCAGCGCGTGCGCCAAGGAGACTCGGTGCGCCCAGGACGACTCGGCCTTCCACCGGGCGACCAGCGCGTCGAGCGCGGACTTGGACTCGCCGTACGCGCCGTCACCACCGAACATGCCGCGGTTCGGGGAGCCCGGCAGCACGACGTGCAGCCGCGCGGCGACGTCCCGTTCGGCACCCACATGCGACAGCCCACCGATCAGCCGCTGAACGGCCCACAGCAGCACCTTCATCTCCATCTCGGCGCGCGATCCGGCGTCCGACAGATCACCGGCCACCCGCGGCGCAGCGAACGGGAACAGCAACGTCGGCGTCAGCGCATCCTTGAGGTGGATCGATTGCGGGCCAAGGCTTTCAGTCTGTTCACTGCCAACCCAGGAGACCAGCGCGTCGATGTCCGTGTAGGAGGCCATGTTGGCCGGCACCACCCACAGCTTGGCGTCGAACCGCGCGTGGTCGCGGTAAAGCGCGCGATAGAACGCCAACCGGTCGTCGTCGAGCTTCGACGTCGTCGCGATCACCGTCGCGCCACCGTCGAGGAGTTTGGACACCACCGACGCGGCGATGGACCCCTTCGACGCACCCGTGATGACCGCGACCTCGTCGCTGTAGCGGCCCCGGCCGGGATTCTCGGCGCCCGCGGCGGCGCGGCCGTACAGCGAGGCGTGGATATTGCGGCCCGCCGCCAGCGCCTTGCCCTGCCACCAGGTGGCCTGCTTGCCGACGATGTGGCCTGCACCCTCGAACCGTTCGGACAGCCGCGCCCAGTCGGCGTCGATCTCGCCCTCGTCGACCAGCCACAGCCTGGCCAGGTCCTCGCGCGCGCTGGCCCACCGGTCGTCGAACAGCACCGCCTTGCGGCCGTCGAACACCGGCGCCACCAAACGCGGCCAGTCCGAACCTAATTCGGCGGTGACCAGATCGATCAGCTCGGCGTCCGTCTTGTCCGGAATGCTCACCGGCGCGTCGAGGCCGAGCTCACCCAAGATCAGGCGGGCCGCCGAGGCGAGCACCCCGGTGGGGCCCGTCACCTGTGCGGCGAACTCGCCGAGTGCGGCCGAATCGACCACACCGCCTCCGCTGCCTGCGGCGGCCGCGGGCAGCGAAACCGCAACACCCTGCCGCGCACCGACGGCGGCGACGGCGGCGTCGATCACCTTGTCGACGGTCGCCGCATCCGCGAGCGCACCGTCGTGCAGCACGCCGAGGTCACCACCGCGCACGCTGGCGCCCTCGCGGGTGCCCAACGCCACCTCGACGGTGACGTGCCTGACCCAGCCGTCGCCGAGTTCCCAGGTCTTCTTGACCCGTTCGGCGATGTAGGCCGGACGTTTCCCGGACGGGCCGAGCGCGGTGCGCAACTGGTCGTTGATCGCATCGGAAAGCACTGGGCCGAACGGCTTGTAGGTGCGGGCCAGCTTGGTCACCTGACCCTTCAGCCCGGCCAGGTCGGCCTCCGCCGCACCGTCGATGGCGCCGAGGTTCAGCTCCGACCCCAAATCCACCAGCAGCTGGTTGCGTCGCGACGACGCGCCGTCGGTGATCGACTCGATGGAGTCCAGCGGCTCGATCTGGTCGATACGCATCTTGGCCGACAGCGCGATCAGCGCCATGGTGGCGTCGGCGGCGTCGTAGGAGAGGTCGTCTGGACGGGGGCCGCCCGACGGCGCAGCAGGAGCCGCGGGCGCCGCGGGGACCGCTGCGGGCGGCGCCTGCTCGACGGCGCCGGCCTGCGGTTCAGGTGCGTCGTCGAAATCCGCCTCGGGTTCGGGGTCGGTGTCGGTGGCGAACAGCACCGCCGCGTCACGTTCGGCGTTGAGCACCTCGGTGGTGTTGTGCGAGTACTCCGGCAGTTTCAGCGTGTTCTCCGCCAGACCCGCGACGGTCGGAGCGGATTTCACGCCGATCTCCACGAAGCGCTCCACCCCCAGGCCGCCCGCGGCCTCCTCGATGAACAGCAGATCCTGGGTCTCGATCCAGCGCACCGGGCTGGCGAACTGCCAGGCCAGCAGCTCGATGACGACCTTGCGGCACAACTCGGCGGGCCGCTCGTTACGCCAGGTGTCGTAGTCGGCCAGGATCTCGTCGAGCGGCTCGGCGGGAACCAGTTCACGGATCTCTTCGATGAAGTCGCGGTCCAAGGTGAACGGGCGCGGCACCAGGTTCGGGATGTAGCGTCCGACAACGAGTTCGGGAGGTGTCGCGTCGGGCATCACGCGTTCCAGCGCCCGGCGGAAGTCGTTCACCCCGATACGCAGCACCGAGGAGTGGAACGGCACGTCGATACCGGGCACGAGAATGAACGAGCGCTTGCCGCCGGTGATCTCGCGGCGCTTCTCGACCTCTTCCTCCAAGGCCTCCAACCCGGCGACCGTTCCGGCGATCGCGTACTGCGAGCCGCGCAGGTTGTAGTTCACGATCTGTAGGAATTCGCCTGTGCGCTGCGAGATCTCGTCGATGAAGGCCGGCACGTCGACATCTTCGAGATCGATCTGGGACGGTCGGATCGCGGCCATCCGGTAGTTCGAGCGGCCGTGCGCGTCACGCGGGACGATGTCGTGCATCTTGGAGCCGCGGTGGAAGACCGCTTCCAGCAAGCCTTCGAGTCGGTAGACACCGATGACGCAGGCGAGCGCCGTGTATTCGCCGACCGAGTGGCCGCAGGCGATCGCGCCCTCGACGAACGCGCCCTGCTCACGCATCTCGGCGACCTGGGCCGCGGCGACCGTGGCCATCGCGACCTGGGTGAACTGCGTCAGGTAGAGCACACCCTCGGGATGGTGATAGTGCACACCGGAGGCGATCAGGCTGGTCGGGTTGTCACGCACCACGTGCAGCACCGAGAAACCCAGCACGTCGCGGGTGAACCTGTCGGCGGTGTCCCAGATCTTGCGTGCGGCCTTGGACCGCGCCCGCACCTCCATGCCCATGCCCTTGGACTGGATGCCCTGGCCGGGGAAGGCGTAGACCGTCTTCGGGGCGGCCAGTTGCGCCGTCGCCGACATCACCAGCTCGTTGCCGACCCGTGCGGCCACCTCGATCACCTCGGCGCCGCGGTCGATACCGACGCGGTCGACCCGGAACTCGATCTCGTCGCCGGGCAGCACCATGCCCAAGAAGCGTGAGGTCCAGCCCACCAGGCGGGCCGGCGGAGTGGCCCTGCCATCGGTCGCGGTGACCACGTGCTGGGCCGCCGCCGAGAGCCACATCCCGTGCACGATGGGCGTTTTCAGCCCTGCCAGCAGTGCGGCCGCCCGGTCGGTGTGGATCGGGTTGTGGTCACCGGAGACGACCGCGAACGCGCTCATGTCGGTGGGCGCGGTGACGGTGACGTCGCGGCGACGGCGCCTCGGGGTGTCGGTGGCGTTGTCGGTCATCGCGCCGCCCGCACGCGGCGGATCGGCGAGTTCGGCCGCGCCGGTGCGCCCGCGGATCGCGAACCGTTCCTCCAGCCGGGCCAGCACGGTGCCGTTGCTGTCGGCGATGCCGACCTGGACCGGGATGACGCGCCCGTACTCGGTGTCGACAGCCGTCGAAACCTTTGCGGTGACGGTCAATTCGGCCTTGCTCTTGGGCATCGGCTCGAGCAGGTGCGCGGCGTGGTCCAGGTGCACAAGGCTCAGCAGGCCTTCGACGACGGGGAAGCCGGCCTCGGTGGCGGCCGAACCGATGACGGAGAACACCGCCGGCCAGCAGTGCCCCACCAACGCGTCGGGCACCAGCGTGAGCCCCGGCGCCAGCGGCGCGCCGAACGTCGCGGTGACCCCGGTGTGGTCGGCGACCTGCTCGGGATCCCACTCGACGGTCACCGTCGCGGTGTCGCCGTGCACGGGCGGCAGCGCGTCGGGTGTCTGGGCGCCCGCGGCGATCGCGAGGACCGAGCGCATCGCCGCCGACGCGTCCTCGACGGTGACGACCGGCATGCCGCCGTTGACGGTGCAGGGCGGAAGGGTGAACGGAATGTTGATCCAGATGTCGGAGAGCGGGACGCTCAACGTGACGCCGGTGGGGCCCAGTTCGAGGCGGGCACCGGTGGAAGCGTGTGTGGCGCTGGGCTTTCCGGGTACATCGTTGACCTGCCACTCCTCGGGCGCCCCGATGCGGTGCACCGGGTTGATCGCGGTGCGCCCCGCCCACAACACGTCCGGGGAGTCCAGCACGACCGAGAGCGGCCCCGTGGTCTCGGCGCGCGCATAGCGCCGCGACACCACAGGTACGGGTCGGCCGTCCGTCGCCAGCACCTGGTCGATCGCGGCCTGCTCGAAGCGGTCCAGCAGGTCACCCACCGGTTCGTCGACGCGGGTGATGCCCGCGACCGCCTGGGTGCCCGGAATGATGCAGACCTGGTCGGCCGAGTACCGCGCGTCATGGGCCTGCCACAGCGAGTCGCTGCGCCACCAGCGGCGCACGTCCTTGTCGATGACCGGCACGAAGTTCACCGGCTTACCCGGCGTCTTGCACAGCGTTACGAAGAACGGCACGTCCGCGGGATGCAGCTTGAGCGTCTCGGCGTCGGGGTAGCGCGCCAGCAGCGCGGCGATCGCCTGCTGCGGGTTCTCCAGCAGCGCAGCATCGTCGAACAGCGTCTCGATGGTGCCGGAGTCCTGCGGATGCAACCGGGCCTCGGCCCGCTGCAGCATGTCGGCGAACCGCTCACGCCAGGTGTCGGCCAGCCAGGGGCTGCCCGGCGCCGCCGTATCGGCGGTGCTGTCGCCGTCGCCGACCGACAACTCGACATAGCGCTGCAACCACTGCAGGTAGGTCATCTCGCCGACGTCGCCGAAGTAGGGCTTACAGGTGTTGGCCATCGCCGCGATCAGTTCGTCGCGGCGGGCCGCGACGGCGTCGGCGTCACCGGCGACCTCGTCGAGCAGCCGGCCGCACCGTGACGCGGCGTTGTCGATCTCGTGGATGTCGGCGCCGAGCTGGCTGCGCGAGGATGCCATGCCGCCCTGGGCTTTTCCGGCGCTGATCCAATGGTCGGTGCCGGTCGTGTCGACGAGCATCTGCTTGACGGCCGGTGAGGTGGTGGCCTCCAGCGTCGCCATCGCCGCGGTGCCGACCAGGATTCCGTCGACGGGCATGGGCGGGTAGTTGTAGGCCTTGGCCCAGTCGCCGGACAGGTATTCGGCGGCGCGCTCCGGGGTGCCGATGCCACCGCCGACGCAGACCGTGATGTTGGACAGCTTGCGCAGGTCGGCGTAGGTGTCCAGCAGCAGGTCGTCGAGGTCTTCCCAGGAGTGGTGCCCGCCCGCGCGACCACCCTCGATGTGCACGATGACGTCCTTGCCGGGCACCTCGGCGGCGATGTTGATCACCGATTTGATCTGGTCGACGGTGCCGGGCTTGAACACCACGTGGCTGATGCCCACGGTGTTGAGCTCGTCGATGAGGTCCACGGCTTCGTCGAGTTCCGGGATGCCCGCGCTCACGACGACACCGTCGATCGGCGCACCGGACTGACGCGCCCGCTGCACCAACCGTTTTCCACCGAGTTGCAGTTTCCACAAATACGGATCGAGGAACAGGGAGTTGAACTGCACGGCGCGGCCGGGCTCGAGCAGCCCGGTCAGCTCGGCGATGCGGTTCTCGAAGATCTCCTCGGTGACCTGACCACCACCGGCCAGCTCCGCCCAGTGCCCGGCGTTGGCGGCCGCGGCGACGATCTTGGCGTCGACGGTCGTCGGCGTCATGCCCGCGAGCAGGATCGGTGAGCGCCCGGTCAGCCGGGTGAACTTGGTGGACAGTTTCACCGAGCCGTCGGGCAGCGCCACGGTGGTCGGTGCGAAACTCGACCAGGCGGGCGGCACGTCGGGTTCGGCGCCGACGGTGAACAGGTTGCGCTGACCGACCCGGGTCGCGGCGGGCACCAGGCCGATGCCGAGGCCGCGGACAATCGGCGCGGTCACCCGGGTCGCGGTGTCGCTCGGGCCGAGGTCGACGATCCACTTGGCGCCCGCGTCGTGCAGCCGCTCGACCTCGGCCACCCAGTCGATGGGTCGCACGAAGATCGACTCGGTCATCTCGTGCGCCAACTCGGCGTCGATGCCGCACTTAGCGGCCCACCGGTCGACCAGCTCGACCCCGTCGGCCAGCCGTGGCGTGTGGAAGCCCACCTCGACCTGCACGCCGTGGAACACCGGTGAGAAGACCGCGCCGCCGCGCAGCTTGCTCTTGCGCTCGGCTTCCTCCTTCTCGGTGATCTTCGCGCAGTACAGCTCGAAGCGACCGAGTTGTTCCGGGGTGCCGGTGATGACGACCGACCGCCTGCCGTTGCGGATCGACAGCACCGGTGGCAACACCGTGCGGACGTCCTGGGAGAACTCCTCGAGAAGGTCGGCGATGCGGTCGGGATCGACGTTGGTCACCGACACCATCGGCGACTTGTCCCCGCGACCGACCATGCCGCGACGCCGCGAGATCAGGGAACCGGCCGCGCCGATCAGCTGCAGCAGGGCCAGCAGCTCGGCGTCCCTGGCACCGTTGGCGCGCAGCGACTCGCAGGCCATCAAACCCTGGGAGTGCCCGGCCATGGCCACCGGCGGGCTGCCCTGTAGATCCAGGCCCTGGCGGGTCAACGCGCGGATGGCGGCCATCTGCGTCAGCAGGATGCCCGGGCCCGAGATCGCGGCGGTGATCAGCTGCTTGTTGGTGGGCAGCGGCTCCTCGGCGGCCAATGCCCGCACCCACTTCATCGGCTCGAAACCGATGGGCCGGACCACGACCAGCTCGCGGGCCACCGGCTCGAGCAGCAGCTCGGCCTCTCCGACCACCTCGCTGAGCTCAGACTCGATGCCGGCCGAGCTGACGAGCTCTTCGAGGTTCTCCAGCCAGGAGCCGCCCTGGCCGCCGAACGCCACGGCATAGGGTTCGCCCGCGTTGAGCCGATCAACGAGGGCGTGCGTACCTGCGATGGTGGCCGCGTCCGGCGTCTTGCGGTCGGCGGGCGCCCGGTGCTGCTCGTTGATCGTCACGTCGTGTTATCTCCTCGGTCCCGCATTACTGCTCGTCGTCTGTGGCTGTCGGCCTGATGCGCTGGCGGCTCGCGCGCGCGTGCGCGGGGCGCGGTCGATTCGGCGTCGAATCCGACTGGTTCAGGTGTGTCCGCCCAGACGGGTCTCACGACCGTCTCGCGGACTCGCCAGCCGTACTAAGAGTGTCATAAGAACTTGGCCATTTTGACCGCCGAAATGGTTACTAGCGAGTTCTACGCTTTAGTAACCGTGAGTTCGGTAACGCGCGGTTCGACGCGCGCCGAAGGCTTCCGGGACAAATGTCCTGCATGCAGGTGGTTACGGTGGAGTAGGGGTAATTTCCCTGATCAAGGCAGTATTGTTATGCAATCGTTATCTAGAATTTTGGCGGCTCGCCCTACCAGCGGGATCGCACGTCGAAAAGGTGACAATCCGCCGAAAATTGCCGACTCCGTAACCCAGCCACGGCGGATTGTTTGCTGAAGTTACTTACTACTCGGTAAGGTTTTAGTCCCATCGCCCCATGCGGGGCGGTGAGGATGTGGTTGATCCCCACGCCGACTCCCCCGACCGACCGCTGGTGCGCCACTGGTCACCGCGGTGACACGGGTTCAGTGGAGTCGGCGGGCCGACAGCGCGACGGCGCCGGGGTTGCCCAGCGAACCGCCCGGCCCCTAGTGGGCCGTCGGGTTTTGGGGTCGTCGCGACGCCTTGTCCAGCTCGCCGGCCACCACCCGGCGCCACATGTCGCGGTAATCCTGGGCCACTTGGCCGATCTTTTCGGGCTCAGGGGCCTGCGGGCCGAACGTGTCGGTCACACAGTCGTCGATCACCTCGACGAATCCGCTGGCCATGTTCGCGATCGCGGGTCGCGTCGTTTCGTAGATGCGCAGCAGGGCGCGAAGGTAGGCCGTTTGGTCCGCCGCCCGAGCGACGACGTCACCGATGACCGGGTCGACGAGCACGACAGCGCCCTCGACGAGCTCGGCCAGCCCGTATTCGATCAGCCGGCGCACCTCGTCGCCGCCGGGGTCGACGTCGATGCCGCTCTCCGGCGTCGGCGTCGCACTTGGCTCGCCTTCCTCATCGGGCGGACCGAGTACGGCGCGCTGTATTCCCAGGATGTCGGCCAGGTCGGCGCCCTGACGCATGCTGGCGAAGAACTCGGCGATGTGCGCCGAGTTGAAGCCGCGCCGATGCAACTGGTTGATGGTGCGCAGTTGCGACAGGTGGTAGTCGTCGTAAAACGCCGACCTCCCCACCCTGCGCGGCGGGTCGAGCAGCCCTCTTTCGCGATAGGCACGGATGTTGCGGGCGCTGACACCGGAGATCCGCGCGAGTTCATCGAGTCGGTACTCAGCCAAACCGAGCCCTCCCCGCGGGGTGCGAAATGCACACCGCCTCGGCGCTGCCTCGAGTCATGCGACCACTTTAACCGCGATCAGCCACCCGCGAGCGAATCATTCCCACAAACCCGGATATTTGCTAGCTATGGCTTGCAGACCAGCTAGCAATGCTAATCGCTCGTTGCGCGCTGTGCACATGCACAACTTTCAGCCAACTCGATATGGGTCCGGTGAGTGAGCTCACCACGGCACAATTGGCGCCGGGAGTCGGCGTTACGCGACGATGGTCCCGGCAGGCATCACAACAATGGGTCAGCGAGGTTCGTTGTGCGTCCCTGGATCGTCTGGACCACCGGACTGTTCGCCTATATCGTCGCCGTGCTCGACCGCACGACGCTGGGTGTCTCCGGTCTGGACGCGGCCAACCGCTTCAACGCCAGCCCCAGCGTGCTGTCCACGTTCGTCGTGCTGCAGGTGGTTGTCTACGCCAGCGCCCAGGTGCCCGCCGGCGTACTGCTGGACCGGTTCGGCTCCAAGACCCTGATCATCGCCGGCGCCACGCTGATGTCGGCGGGCCAATTCGCGCTCGCGTTCACCGAGTCGCTGCCGACCGCCATCGCCGCACGGGCAGTGCTCGGTCTCGGTGACGCCGTCACGTTCATCTCGGTGCTGCGCCTGGTACCGCACTGGTTCAAACCGCGGCAGGTGCCGCTGGTGACGCAGCTGACCGGCATCTGCGGACAGCTCGGCCAAGTCCTTTCCGCGATACCGTTTTTCGCGCTGCTCAACGCGCACGGCTGGACCACGGCCTACGCCTCCGTGGCGGCGCTGGGCGTGCTGTCGATCGTCTTGACGCTGCTTTTGGTGAAAAACACTCCGCAGGGCAACGTTCTGGAGATCCAGACCACGTCGATCACCGAAACGCTGTCGAGCGTGAAAACCGTGTGGTTACGGCCCGGAACCCGACTGGGCTTTTTCACCCACATGGGCACGCAGTTCTCCGTCACCGTTTTCGCGCTGATGTGGGGAGTGCCCTACCTGACGGTGGCGCAAGGCGTTTCAGCCGGAACAGCGGGCGCGTTGTTGACGATCTCGGTGGCCGCAGCCATTTGGGCGGGCATCATCATCGGCATCTTCACCGGCAGACATCCGCATCGCCGCTCACGCCTTGTGCTGGTCATCATCGCCAGCAACGCGTTGATCTGGTCCATTGTCCTGGCGCTGCCCGGTCGTGCCCCGCTGTGGCTGCTGATCGTCCTGGTGGTGGTGATCTCGGTCGGCGGTCCCGGCTCGATGGTCGGGTTCGACTTCGCGCGAACGTTCAACACCAGCGCCACCCTGGGCACCGCCCAGGGGATGGTCAACATGGGCGGGTTCGCCGCATCCCTGCTGGTGATGCAGACGATGGGCGTCATCCTCGACGCCGCCGGTGGCTTCTCGTTCGACTCGTTCCGGCTGGCGTGGACCGTTCAGTACGCGATCTGGGCACTGGCCGTCGGCGGCATCCTCATCACCCGCCGCAAGACGCGTCGGCTCATGGGTCTTGAAGGCGCCGCGCCCCGGGTGGTGCGTGAACGGCTGTTGCTCGAGACGCTGGACGTCAAGCCGCCTGGCGGCGACTAGCGACTGCGCGAGGTCGCCCGGCGGTTGGCTTTCTTGATCGCCGAAACCAATTCGCTCTTGTCCATCTTCGAACGACCCGAGATGTCCAGGCGCCGTGCGACATCCACGAGATGTTTCTTCGACGCGTTGGCGTCCACACCCTCAGCGGTCTTACCCTTGGCGTTCGGTCCACCACTGCGGGCCCGCTGGTCCGACGGGCCCCTCTTGGACTTGGGTTCCCAATGGTCGCCCACCTTCTCATAGCTGTGCTTGAGCGCGCTGTAGGCGACGCGGTGGGCGCGTTGACCTTCGCCGTACTCCTTGACCGCTGCGTCGTGCGCCTTGGCGAACGTGCGCTGCGCCTTGGCATCCGACTTCTGCAGTGTGCTCGGAAGCTCGCTCTTGCGAGCACTTCCGCTCTTCGTCGTCTTCGGCATCGTAAAACTCCTCGTTGCACTACTTGACCTGCTGTCACATCGAACGGCCGGCTATGGGGTTCCCGGCCGACCGACCACTAAACGTGCCAACCAGCGCGAGCGCGCGGGGGGCGCACGCCTGAAGACGAGTAGCCGACTACGCGTGTGCCCGCCACCCCACCCGTTCGACGATCCACACGTGGACCAGTACTCGCTGCACCTGCTTGGCGGATTCGCCGCCCACATCGGCGACCGCGAGATCGACCTGCCGCCGGCGTGTCAACGACTCGTCGCGCTGCTCGCCTTGAAGCGCAGACCGATGCACCGGCTGTGGGTGTGCGCGACGCTGTGGCCCACCACCCAGACCCGCACGGCCGTCGCGAGCCTGCGCTCTGCCACCTGGCGGCTTCGCCCGCTGGGCGCCGACCGGCTCGTCACGCAGGATTGCCAGTACCTCGCGCTCGCCCCCGAGGTGTGGGTCGACTGGCACCACGCGGTCGACCTGATGGACCGGCTGCCCGGCAGCATCGTCGAACCGCAACTCGTGGCCGACCTGCTGCCGCTTCTTCGGGCCGGCGAACTGCTCGACACATGGAGCGAGCAGTGGGTCGGGCCCGAGCGCAGCAGCTACCACGCGATGCGGATCAGCGCCGTCGAAGCACTCGCCCACGGCGTTGACAAACCGGTACCGCACCAACCTCTTGGCGCGATCCGCTCGGTGCACGCCGGTCGCCCTGTCGCCCGGCGGCACATCGATTTCGGCGATTCGGGGGAGCCGTGAACACCGTAGTGATGATCACCATCGGGCTGGGCGTGGCTCTTGTCGCGATCGGGCTGTACGACCTGCAGACCCGCTTGGAACAGTGGGACCACGACCGCCACGCCGACGACTGACGCGAGGCAATGCCAAGATACGACCATGCGCGCGTCCCCGGAGCCCTCCGCCGTCGGGGTGGTGCTCGCCGCGGGCCTGGGTTCGCGCGTGGGTGCCGACGGCAACAAGGCCTACCTTCAGGTGGCCGATCGCGCCATGGTGACGTGGTCGTTGGAGACCCTGACGCAACTGGCCGACATCGCGCGGGTGGTGCTGGTTCACCGGCAAGGTGAGCGCACGCTGGCCCAGCACACCGTGGCGCGTGAACTGCCCACCGCCGCCGTCGAGTTCGTCGAGGGCGGGGACAGCCGACACGCATCGGAGTTCAACGTGCTGCGCTACCTGGCCGCAGACATCGACGCCGGGGCGATCGACGTGGTGCTGATCCACGATGCCGCCCGACCGGTGGCCGGTCGGCACCTGTTCGTCACCGCGGTGGCAGTGGCCCGCGAGTTCGGTGGCGCGATCCCGGCGCTGCCGCTACCCGAAGTGGTGAGCACCGAGCCGTCGAGATCCACCGCGAGGTTGGTCCGGGTCCAGACACCGCAGGCATTTCGGGCCGCCCCCCTGCTGCAGGCCTACCGGACCGCCGACGGCCAGCGCTTCGAGGGCACCGACACGTCGTCGTGCGTCGAAGCGTTCACCGATCTGCAGATCCGCACCTTCGCCGGTGAACAACGCAACATCAAGGTGACCTACGCCCACGACATCGCCGTCGCCGAACACCTGCTCACCGACGCGGTCAGTTCCGATCCTGCTGCCGGCTCGCGATGACCGCCTCGAAGAACGGCGCATCCGCGGGCAGCACGGCGCGGAACCCGTCGGGGTCCCCGGCGACGACGGTGATCTCCACCCCCGCCCGGACGGCCTCCTCGACCTCGTCGAAGTCCTCGGAGGTGCGCCCGGACAACAACGACGCCAGTTGACCGGCGGCGACGCCGCGCGGATATTGCGCGGCGGCCAGCGTGGACCGATCCACGGTGGCGATCACCGAACCGCTCTCGTCGACGGCCTTGACGCTGTCGGTGACCGGAAGTGCCGGCACCACGACGGCATCGGACAAACCAGCGATCACCCGGTCGCGCAGCTCGGCGCCGACCAGCGGTTGCCGGATATCACCGATCAACACGTGCGTCGTCGAAAAATTTTGTTGCTCAAGGTATTTCAACCCCGAACTCAGGCACGCAGCCCGTTCACCGGAACCGTCGGCAGCGGTGACCGCGACCGCCGCCAATCCGCTGTCGGCAAGGGCTGCGCCCACGTCGGCGAGAAGTGGCTCCGCCGCTGCCACGACCACCCGACCGGCCCCGGCCACCGCGTCGAGCATCGCGCGCACGATCCGTTCCAGCGGCGCCTGCCCCGCCAGCGCAAGGAACGCCGACGCCGGGTTCTGCGCGACCGAAACCGGCAGCGGCACAATCGCCGAGAGCTCCACCGAGGCTGTGCCCTTAGATCGGATCGAATTGAGCGATCAGCCAGCGGCCGTCGATCTTCTGCATGCCGACCTTGACGCTGCTGGCGGCGAACGCGCCGTCCGGGTTCTCCTTGCTGGTCGTCACCTGGTTGACGAACACCAGCACTTCGGCGGAGTCCGGGTGCATCTCGGCTACCGCGGCCCGAACCACCGCCGCCGACGTCTTGACGTTCTTCTGCGTCGCGGCCGGCCGGACGATCTGGCTGGTGAACTGGTCGTAGTACGACAGGAAGTCGCCGGTGAGGTTCGACTTCGCCGCCGCGAAATCCTCGTCGAGCGTGTCCGGCGAGTACGACAGCATCGCGACGGTGCCGTTCTTGGCGGCCTCCAACACGGTGTTGGTCGCGGCCGCGTCGGTCTGCTGGGTGGGCCGGTACAAGGTGAAGTAAATCCCGACGGCCGCGCCGGCCGACGCGACGAGCGCCACGGTGACGAGGATGACGCCCAGATGGCGGCGCACAGCGCGCCACGACCGCCGGACGGCACCGGGTTCGGCGGGCTTTTCGTCGGTGGCCTCCACCGCCTCCGTGGGCTCCACCGCCTCCGTGGGCTCGGCGACCTCGGCGGTGTCGGTGGCCTCGGCGGTGTCGGGCTCGGCGGCCGTCACGTCTGCGTCCTCATCAACGGTCACGGTACGAACTCGACTTTCGACATCTTGATCTGGTCGCCGTCTCTTTGCAGGTCGACGGCCAACCGCCACGCGCGCGGCTCTTGCTGAGCGCCTGCGGCGTTGGTCACCCGCGACGTGGCCGCCACCAACACCACCGCAGAGTCCTGGCTCATCTTCTCCACGGCGGTGGAGTTCACCGTGACATCGGTGACCACCTTCGAATCCTTGGCGACCTGGACGAAGTCCTTGGCCTGGTCCTCGAAGTCCGTTTTGAACTGGCCGGTCGAGTTCTCGATGATGCGCTGTACGTCCGCTTCGGCGTTGTTGAAATCCAATGACATCAACGTCACCACGCTCTGCCGGCCCGCCGCGGCATATTCGGCCTGCAGCTTCTGCTGGTCGGCCGCCTTGCGCTGCTGATGAACCATGTAGCCGCTGGCGGCCAGCAGTGCACCCGTGCACAGGATGGCCAACGACATCGCGACCGCTTTGAGAATGCGGCCCCAGCGCCGACCGGAGCCGGCGGGCGGCGGTTGCGGCTCATCCCCGGTCTCGTCGCCGGCCACCTCCTCGGCCATTTCGACGTCCTCGCTCGGACCGGGCTCGCCGTCGGCCTCGTGCTCGCGGGCCTGCGCCGCGGCCTGCTCGGCTTCTTGGCGCAGCCGGATTGCGCGGGCCCGGGCGCGCGCCGCCTCGGCGACGGCCTCGGCCTCGGCGGCCTGCGCCTCGGCCTGCTCGGCGAGGGTCAGCGCTGTGGTCGCTTCGACGGACGGCTGGTTCGGTGCCTGCTCGACGCGATCTGTGTCGCCCGCCGATGCCCGGCGCCTGAATGACGGCACGGCGACCTCCTCGTTCCTACGTGCACTACTCTGAGAATGCGATTATCAATTTTTGAGTATCGCCGCGACGATACCCGCCTCCGGGGCTCCCGACCAGGCCGGGTGTCCTGCGGAAATGCTGTTTACGGGCTGTGCTTGTGCTCAGCCATTTTTGGCCTGAAGGCGGTCCTTCATGACCTTGCCGGTGGCGTTCAACGGCAGTTCGTCGAGGAACTCTACATACCGCGGCACCTTGAAGCCCGCCATTCTTTGCCGGCTCCAAGCGATGAGGTCCTCGGCGCTTACCGCGCCGGTGCCATCCTTGTGCACCACGAACGCCTTGCCCACCTGACCCAACCGCTCATCGGGAACTCCGATCACCGCGGCCTGGGCGACGCCGGGGTGCTCGAGCAGAAAGCCTTCGATCTCGGCGGGATAGGCGTTGAACCCGCCGACGATGAACATGTCCTTCTTGCGGCCCACCACCCGCAGCCGCCCCGACTCGGTGAACTCGCCGAGATCGCCGGTGTGCAGAAAGCCGTCGGCGTCGATCGCCTCCGCGGTGGCGACCGGGTCGTCGAGGTAGCCCTCCATGACGCCGTAGCCGCGGACCAGCACCTCGCCGTCGTCGGCGACGCGCACCTCGATGCCCTCGCACGGAAGCCCGGCGGTGGTGGCGACGTCTTCGAACGAATCGCCGGGACGCGACAGGGTGACGTTTCCGGCCTCGGTCAGGCCGTAACCCGTCATCAACGTCTGGAACGGAAGCTCGTCGTGGATCCTGCGCACCAACTCCACCGGAATGTCGGCCGCCCCCGTCACGGCGGCCCGCAACGTCGCGAGCCGGTCCTTGTCCTCGACGGCGAGCAGCGAGTGATACAGCGTCGGCGGGCCGGGCAGCATGGTGATCCGCTCGCGCTCGATGAGGTCGACGACCCGGTCGATGTCGAACGCCGCAACGGGCACCATCGTCGCACCTCGCAGGAACGACGCGACCAGGCCGGCCTTGAGCCCGAACGTGTGGAAGTACGGGTTGATCATCAGGTAGCGGTCGCCCTCGCGCAGATCGGCGAGCGTCGCCCACTCCTCATACATCCGCAACGTCTGACGGTGGTTCATCCTGGCGCCCTTGGGCCGCCCCGTCGTGCCGGAGGTGAAGATGATGTCGGAGACGTCGGTGCCGTCGATGCCCTCGCATACGAACGGTGAACCGCTGGAGAGGAAGTCGGATTTCAGGTCGATCACCTGCGGACGCCGGCCCGGCTCGGCGAACGGCACCGAGTAGTCCAGGCCGAGGAAATCCTTCTGCACCAGCACCAGCTTGGCGCCGCTGCGGCCGATGATGTCGGCGGCTTCCTCGGATTTGAACCGGGTGTTGACCGGGACCAGCACGCCGCCCGCGGCCAACAGTCCGAACGCCGCGACGATCCACTCCGCGGAGTTCGGCGCCCAGATCGCCGCCCGCTCGCCCTTGCCGATCCCTGCCTTAGCGAACGCTCCTGCCGCACAACGGATTCGGTGTGCCAGCTCGACGTAGGTCAAGCGCAGCGAACCGTCGACGACCGCTTCCGCGTCGCCGAAGCGGTCCGCTGCGCTCAAGACCATCTCACCGATGGTCTCCCAGTGCTGTTGTGTCACACGGTGACGAGGCGGCCCAGGTTACCGCCCATGATCTTCGCCTGATCCTCGACCGACAGGTGCTCGAGCGCGGTCACGTAGTGCGTGGGTTCGGCCAGGCCCTCCGGGTGTGGCCAGTCGGAGCCGTACAGCACCTGGTCCACGCCGATCAGGTTGATCAGGTCGTCGATGCCCTCCTCGTAGAAGGGGCTGACGTGGATGCGGTTCTTGATCTCCTCGATGGGGTTGCCGGGGAAGGCCTCTGGCGCCTTCTTGTAGACCTCGGCCATCGAATCCAGCAGCGGGAACATCCACTTCGACCCGGCCTCGACGATCCCGACCTTGAGCTTGGGATGCCGGAACAGCGCGCCGTGGATCACCCAGGAGGCCACCGCGTCCTGGATCGGACGCCACTCGTTGAGGATGTTCATGGCGTTGGTCTGGAACGGCAGCATCTCCTGGGCGACGCCGTCCCACTCGGAGGTGTAGCGCGAGTAGCCGCTGTCAGACGAGTGCATGCCGACGAACACGTCGTACTCGACGCACTTCTCCCAGAACGGGTCGAACTCGGGCAGCGCGAACGAGCGCGGTCCGCGGAAGCCGGGCACCGGCGCGGGCCGGACCAGGATGGCGCGCGCACCGCGCTTGACGCACCAGTCCAGCTCCTCGATCGCCTTCTCGACGATCGGCAGGGTGATGACCGGCGTGGTGAAGATGCGGTTCTTGTAGTTGAAGCCCCACACCTCGTCGAGCCACTGGTTCAGCGAGTGGATGATGACGTGGATGGCGACCGGATCGTCGCGCAACCGCTCCTCGATCAGGCTGGCCAAGGTGGGGAACATCAGCGTGCGGTCCAGGCCGAGTTCGTCCATCAACTCCAGGCGCGGACCGGGCTCAAAGAAGGCCGGAATGGACCGCATCGGCTCGCCGAACAGCTCGCGCTTGCTCTTGCCGTCGGGGTTGCCGAACTTGAAGTACTCCTCCCACGCCCCCGGCTTGGCGACCACCGAGAAGGTGGGGTTGGGGATGTAGTTGCTGATCTGCCCACGGATGGCGATCTTGGTGCGGCCGTTGATCTCGACGTACTGGACGACGTCCTTGTAATCCTTCGGCAGGTACTTGGTCATCGCCTCCGGCGGCTCGTAGAGGTGGTTGTCCGCATCGAACAGCGGAAACGGGATGTCGACCCGGTGCGAAAGTTGTCCCATGGAACACTCCTTTTCTTCTTGGGAGAATCCTATTCTCATCAACGTCCGGTTTGCAACGGACGTCCCTAGCGGCCGGCCGCCTGCTGCACGTGCTCACGGACCCGGAACTTCTGCACCTTGCCGCTGGCGGTGCGCGGAAAGTCCTCCCCCTCGGGGACGCGGTGCAGTTCTTCGGGCCACTTCTGGATCGCGACGCCTGTGTGCCGAAAATGCGCGCGGACGTCGTCGAGCGTGGGCATCTGATGGCCCTCACGGATCCGCAACACGGCGGCGGTCCGCTCGCCCAACCGCGCATCGGACGCGGCCACCACCACGGCTTCGGCCACGCTCGGCATGCCCAGCAGCACCTCCTCGACCTCGAGGGCCGAGATGTTCTCGCCGCCGCGGATAATGACGTCGGCTTTGCGGTCGGTGATGGTCAGATAACCGTCTTCGTCGAGCACGCCGATGTCGCCGGTGTGGTACCAGCCGTCGTCGTCGAACGCGCGTCTGGTGAGTTCGTCGTCGGTGTAACCCAGGCACAGATCCGGTCCACGGGACAAGATTTCGCCTTCCTCGGTGAGCCGGATCTCCACACCGGGGCGGGGATCCCCGTCGGTGTAGAGCCGTTTGTCCTCCGGCGCCGACGGCCGCGATCCGGTGATCGACGGATGCTCGGTGCTGCCGTAGGACCGGAACACGAACATGCCCATGTCGGCGAGCCTGCGCGTCACCGCCGCAGGCACGGTCGACCCGCCGAGCCCGACGGTGGTGAACCGCGCGCGGTGCGCGTCGGTGCAGTCCGGGTGGTCGAGCAGGCTGGTGACGAAATACGGTGGGCCCCCGCCGATCGACATCCCTTCGCTCTCCATGAGTTTGAGCACCTTGCCCGGATCCCACACGTCGCACAGGTCGATCGGCGCACCTTCGAGGACCGGGATC
Organism: Mycolicibacterium holsaticum DSM 44478 = JCM 12374; assembly: GCF_019645835.1. Taxonomy (NCBI): domain Bacteria; kingdom Bacillati; phylum Actinomycetota; class Actinomycetes; order Mycobacteriales; family Mycobacteriaceae; genus Mycobacterium; species Mycolicibacterium holsaticum. The sequence continues at coordinate 1,808,810 of NZ_CP080998.1, read as the reverse complement.
AGGAACGCCCCCAGCATGCCGATGAAATGGCCGATCGGCGTCGCGGTCAGCTGCCTGCCGCGGTCTTCCGGATAGTTCGCCAGCAGCTGACGCGTCTCGAAGCCCAGGGTCTGGTGGCTGTGGATGACGCCTTTGGGTTTGCTCGTCGTGCCCGAGGTGAACGCGATCAGCGCCGGGCTGGCCGGATCGGTCGGCACGGTGCCTGCCATCGGTTCGTCAGCCAGCAAATCGTCGAAGTTGTCGCCGACCAGGCCGACGACCGGGATGTCGGCGCACAGGTCGGGCGCGAACCTCATCCGGCCGAACTCCTCGGCGGTGATGAACACCTTGGGTTGTGAGGCCGACAGGATGTGGCCCAACTCCTTGCGGCCGTAGAAGTGCACGATCGGCACCACGACCGCACCCACCAACGTCGCCGCCCAGAAGGTGACGGCGGCTTCCATCCAGTTCGGCAGTTGCATGGCGACCACATCGCCGGGTTCGACGCCCCTGGCGCGCAGGCCGGCGGCCATGCGGCGGGCGCTGAGCTCCACATCGGCGAAAGTGCCTGCGAACGGCCGGATGTCGGAGTGCACCCAGAAGCCGGTGTCGGGATGGTCAGCCAGGTTGCGCGCCAGCAGATCGCCGAGCGTATCGCGGGTCCACCACCCCTCTTGCTCGTAGCGTTTGGTCAGCTCGACGGGGATGTTTCGCATCGACCTCTGTTCTTCGCGCCAGCGGCTCATCGCCGGCCCCGGGCAGCGGCCTGCGACTCGGAGGCGATGCTATTCTCCAATTCTGAGAATGCCAATACCGCACATGGAGAATGCTTGATGGTCGAGCTCGAATGGGACGGCGCGTTGGCGGTCATCACCATCGACCGGCCGGAGGCTCGCAACGCGATCGCCCCGGAGACCATGGAGCAATTGGACAAGGCACTCGACGGCGCCGAGGGGGCGGGCGCGCTGGTCCTCAAGGGCGCCGGCGATCGCGCGTTCGTCTCCGGCGGTGACCTCAAACAGCTCGCCGCCATCCGCACCGAGGAAGACGCCGCCGCGATGGCCTGGCGGATGCGCTCGGTCTGCGACCGGATCGCCGACTTCCCCGCGCCCACGATCGCCGTGCTGAACGGGCACGCGCTCGGCGGCGGCGCGGAGTTCGCGGTGGCCGCCGACATCCGGTTGGCCGCCGACGACATCAAGATCGGCTTCAACCAGGTGACGCTGGCGATCATGCCCGCGTGGGGCGGCGCCGAGCGGCTGACCGCGCTGGTCGGCTACAGCAAGGCGCTGCTGTTGGCGGGCACCGGCACCATCCTGCAGGCCGCCGAGGCCGAACGCGTCGGCCTTGTCGATCGCGTGCTGCCTCGCGAATCGTTCGACGATGCGTGGCGCACCATCGCCCGCCAACTCGCCACCCGGCCCGCCGGGGAGGTCAAGCGGGTGATGCGCGGCGTGTCGACCAGCGAGGCCGTCACCGCGTTCGCGCGGCTGTGGGTCGCCGACGAACACTGGGCCGCCGCCGACAAGGCGATGAACCGCGGCAAGTAAACACCGCCACTTTCCGCGAAATAGCATTCCGGGTCGCTACTCGAGCGATTCCGCGACCCCGGCTGCTATCTCGGCGATGCGCGTCAGCCGCCGAGGGCGCGGATCGGGTCGCTGCCGTCCCAGTCGGTGGCGGCGTCGCGGACGAACTCGGCCATGCCCGCGGTGATCTCGGTCAGCTCCATGATCTCGACGACGCTCGCCGGGCAGTTCGGCGGCTCGACGTAGGCGAACCGGGTGCCGACGTCCTCACCGCCTGACCACACCACCGGCCAGCCCGCGGCCGACACCGCCTGCATGGTGGCGTCGAAATCTTCTGCCCAGTACGCGATCTGGTGAAACCCCTCACCGCGGGCCGCCAGGAACTCGGTGAAGACACTCGGCGTCTGGTCCTCCTGCTGGATGAGTTCGACCTGCAGGTCGCCGCTGTTGGCCATCGCCAACGACTGCGTGATCTGACACGGTTCGCCGCGGTAGCTCGCGGTGAGCGTCAGGCCGCGCATCACGAACCACGGCCCGACGCCGAGCTCGAGCCAGCTGGCCAGCGCCCTGTCGAGATCGGTGACGACGTAGCCGATCTGGCGGACCGGCCCTGGCAGCACGGTCACGACGTGATACCGGCAGCGCTCATCACGCGCGCGATGTTGGTGGTCCGCTTGTGGATTCGCCAGCCGTCGGGGGTCCGGGTGAGCTCGTCGTCGTAATGGCCAAGCGCGTCGATCCAGCTGTTCGAATCACCGGGCACGGCCATGAGCACCGCGCGCACATAGGACCTCGCCGTGGCCCGGTCGCCGTCGAGGTCGACGACGATGTTGGAGATGCGGTGGTAGGTCTGGCCCATGCCGTCATGGATCTGCTTCATCAGCTCGGTGAACGCATCCGCGTCGGTGAACTTGCCGAGGTCCCCGTAGTCGATGTCGACCTCGCCGGTCCAGCAGGTACGGAACAGCTTCCAATCTTTGAAGTCGATGCCGGTGGCGTAGCGGACCAGCACCTCGGCGATCTCAGCTTTGTCGGCGTACACGGCGGAAGGCTAGCACCTGTTCTCTCTGGACGAGAACGTCATTTCCAATTATGGTCAACGACGTGTCGACCCAGATTGCGCTCGCGCCCGAGATCTCGACGTGGCCCGACGAGAACCCCCAACTGATCGGTAGTAGCTGCGGTACATGCGGTGCCACGGCCTTCCCGGTGCAGCAGCGGTGCCCCAAGTGCAGCGCCGCCCAGATGTCGCAGGTCAAGTTGCCCCGGCGCGGCACGCTGGTGGCGTGGACGACGCAGGGCTTCCCGCCCGGACCGCCCTATAAAGGCCCCACCGGCAAGGACTTCGTTCCGTTCGGGGTGGGCCTGGTGCAACTCGACGACGTTATTCGCGTCGAGGGTCGGCTCACCGAGAACGACCCGGACAAGCTGGAGTTCGGGATGGCCGTCGAGCTGACCATGGTGCCGTTCACCACCGACGACGACGGCAACGAGGTCGTCACCTTCGCATTCAAGCCGGTCTAGAAAGGACCCCGACCGCATGAGGACCGAAACAGACACAGTCGCGATCATCGGCGTGGGCCTGCACCCGTTCGGCCGGTTCGACAAGACGGCGATGGAGATGGGCGCGGAGGCCATCCAGTCCGCGCTCACCGACGCCGGCGTGGAATGGAAGGACATCCAGTTCGGCTTCGGCGGCAGCTACGAGGTGTCCAACCCCGACGCCGTCACCCGCCTGGTCGGGCTGACCGGTATCACGTTCACCAACGTGTTCAACGCGTGCGCGACGGCCGCCAGCGCGATCCAGCAGACCGCCGACACCATCCGGCTGGGCAAGTACGACATCGGCATCGCGATCGGCCTGGACAAGCATCCGCGCGGCGCGTTCACCGACGATCCGGCCAAGCTCGCGTTGCCGCAGTGGTACGCCGAGAACGGGCAGTTCGTCACCACCAAGTTCTTCGGCATGAAAGCCAACAAGTACATCCACGACCACAACATCAGCCAGGTGACGCTGGCCAAGGTGGCCGCCAAGAACTTCCGCAACGGGGAGCGCAACCCGAATGCGTTCCGCCGCAAGCCGATCTCCGAAGAGGAGATCCTCAACTCGGCGGTGCTGAACTATCCGCTCACGCAGTACATGTTCTGCGCGCCCGACGAAGGAGCGGCGGCGGTGATCATGTGCCGCGGCGACATCGCGCACAAGTTCACCGACAAACCGGTGTATGTGCGCGCCAGCGAGATTCGGACACGCACGTTCGGTGCCTATGAGGTGCACGCGACGTCGGCTCCGCTCGACGAGGATCCGTCGCCGACGGTGTATGCGGCTAGGGCCGCCTACGAGGCGGCGGGCATCGGACCCGAGGATGTCGACATCGCACAGCTGCAGGACACCGATGCCGGCGCAGAGGTGATCCACATGGCCGAGACCGGCCTGTGCGCCGACGGCGAACAGGAGAAGCTGTTGGCCGACGGCGCCACCGAAATCGATGGCACGATGCCGGTCAACACCGACGGCGGGCTGATCGCCAACGGGGAGCCGATCGGCGCCTCGGGGCTGCGGCAGGTGCACGAACTGGTGCGTCAGTTGCGCGGGGAGGCCGGCGAGCGTCAGGTGCCGGGTACACCGCGGGTGGGGTTGGCACAGGTCTACGGCGCACCCGGTACCGCATCGGCGACGATCCTGTCCATCTGATGCACAAGGCGATTCGGCCCTTTCGGCGAAACTATCGATCTAGGATTCGGACATGATGTTGCCGCCGGTACGTCTCGCCCGCGCCCGACGCCGTCTGCTGTCGCTGTTGTCGGCAGTGGTGATGGCCGGTGCCGGTGTCGTGGCTGCCTCCGCGACCGCGCACGGGCAGCCGCCACCACCGCCGCCCGCGGTGCACAACGTCAAGTACACGGTGTTCGCCGAGCAACCGTTCGACGTCGCGATCTACTACCGCGACACCGATCCGCCGAATTGGGCGGACTACAGCCACAATCCGTACGTCTACAGCCCCAAAGCCAAGGCCCGTGTCGGCCCGGACCAACAGTGGGTGCTCGACGTCGTGCTGGCGAACCCCGACGAGTGGGCCATGGTCACCGCGACCAGCGGCCAGTCAACTCAGACGCCCAACATTCACTGCGTGCTCGCGGTGGACGGCGTCGTCGTCGCCACCGACGCGGGACCAAAGGGCGCGCTCTGCTCGATCCGTAACTGGTGATCGGCACCGTCGACATCGGGCGGTTCGCCCTCGAGGCGACGTAGCCACTCCTCACAGAACTGCAGAATCTCGGCGTGCCCGGTGGTCATGCCGAGCGCTTGTTCTACCACCAACGCCTGCGACACGCTCGTCGCGAACATCGTCCAGACCACCGGCGGTACGTCGTTGGACTCGACGCCGTAGCGGGCCAGCGCGGCGGCGATCGCCTTGTTCTGCTCTTCGCGGAACCGTTCGGCAAAGTAGACGATCTCTGCGCGCAGCGCCTTTCGGTGATTGGCGAGCCCCATGAACTCCATCGTCAGCCGGGTCGCCTCCGGCCGGGTGCTGAAGCGCCACAGCGCCCACAGTGGTTTCGGCGACGCCAGGGCGCTCGACAGCACGGCCAGCCCCGCCTCGGCCATGCGGCGGAACACCGCGAGGAACAGATCCTCCATGGTGCGGAAGTAATAGTGCACGAGTTGCGGTTTCAGACCCGCTCTTTCGGCGACCCGGCGGGACGTGACCGCGGCGTATCCCTCTTCGAGCAGCAGCTGCTCGGCAGCGTCGATCAGCACGCCCCGGTTCTTCGCCTCCGGCGCTCCGATCCTTCGCGCCGATGCCATATCACTCCCCCGCTCAGTTCATTCGGGCCCCGACACGCAGATGTTAGACGCCGCAGAGCCCTGTTCCCTTGACCACGACTCTACCGCCATGCTAAGCAGTTGCTCAGCATATTTGGTTTCTCACACGCGTGCACCGCGACAAACCTTGGGTTCCGGGAGGAAACGCTTCACATGACCACCGATTTCGACTCCGTCGACTACTTCACCGATCCCTCGCTGGTGCCCGACCCGCACCCGTACTACGACCACGTGCGCGCGAAGGACCCGGTGTGCTGTCCGATCAACAACGGCGTGCTGGCGGTCACCGGCTGGGAGGCGGCCAACGCCGTCTACAAGGACAGCGAGAACTACTCGTCGTGCGTGGCGGTGATGGGCCCGTTCACCCCGATCCCGTTCGTTCCCGAGGGCGACGACATCGGCCCGCTGATCGAAAAGCACCGCACCGAGATCCCGATGTTCGAGCACATGGTCACGATGGACCCGCCGCTGCACACCGACGCGCGCTCGATCCTTTCGCGGCTGCTTACGCCCAAGCGGCTCAAGGAGAACGAGGACTTCATGTGGCGGCTGGCCGACCGCCACATCGACGAGTTCATCGCCGACGGCAAGTGTGAGTTTCTGGCCGCATACGCCAAGCCGTTTTCGCTTCTGGTGGTTGCCGACCTGCTTGGTGTTCCCGAATCCGACCACGAAGAGTTCCGCGAGGCGTTCGGGGCCGAGCGGCCAGGGACCGCCGTCGGCAACCTCGATCACGAGGTGATCGCCACCAACCCGCTGGCGTGGGCCGACGAGAAGTTCGTGTCCTACATCGAGGAGCGGCGGGAAGCACCCCGCGACGACGTGCTCACCTCGATCGCGACCGCGAAGTACCCCGACGGCTCCACTCCGGAGGTGGACGACGTCGTTCGCACCGCGACGTTCCTGTTCGCCGCCGGCCAGGAGACCACCGCCAAACTGCTCGGTGCCGCGCTGCGGATCCTCGGCGACCGCCCCGACATCCAGCAGCAACTCCGCCAGGACCGCAGCCTGATTCCGGTGTTCATCGAGGAATGCCTGCGGATGGACAGCCCGGTGAAAAGTGTGTTCCGATTGGCCCGCAAGACAACGGCTCTCGGTGACACGCCCGTGCCCGCCGGGACGACGGTGATGGTCAGCCCCGGCGCTGCCAACCGTGATCCGCAGCGGTTCGACGACCCGCACGAGTTCAAGCTGGATCGGCGCAACGTGCGTGAGCACATCGCGTTCAGCCGCGGCATCCACTCGTGCCCCGGAGCCCCGCTGGCGCGGGTGGAGGGCCGGGTTTCGATCGAGCGGATCCTGGACCGGATGGCCGACATCACGATCAGCGAGGACAAGCACGGGCCGATCGACGCGCGGCGGTACGTCTACGAGCCGACGTTCATCCTGCGTGGTCTCACCGAATTGAACATCGAGTTCACGCCCGCGGGCTGAACCGGCCCTTGGTTGACTCTGCGCACAGATCACCCAAATCGCGGGAGTTGCGATCGGTGCGCAGAGTCGGCGACGAGAACTAGGCGTTGCCGCCGTACTCCCATGCGGATCTGCCGTCCCGCCCGACACAGCTGAGGAACAGGCCGTCGGGCGCCTGGGCGACGTCACCGTCGAGCCCCGGACACAGTTGGCCGTCGTTCTTGATCCCGTGCATCTCCGGTGAGCGGAACCAGCGAGGTTCGTATCGCCGCGGTGACCCGCAGAACACCAACCGTCCCCACGACGTCACCCCGAACACGTAGTGGGTGGTGTTGCTGCAGTACGACCCGAGCACGATGTTCGGCGCGATGCCGGGCGTGCAGGACGGTTCGTTGCATTCAGCCGCCGGCGGCGGTGGGGGTGGCTGAGCCGACGCTGACGGTGCAGCGATGACGGTGCCAAGCGTTGCCAAGGCAGCGAGCACTGCGCCGATTGATCGCACGACGCCATTTTCACATGCCCGGCAACGAAATTCTCGCTTTCAGAGAAGACAAATACCGGTGCCACGTTAGGCTGAGGTATGCGTGAAGTCGGTGCATTGGGCCTGGTGTCAGCGGCGGTTGTCGCGAGCGGCGTCGTGATCGGAAGTGTAAGCGCGGCAACGCCGGCGTACGCGTCGAACTTCGGCGTCGAACTCAACGGCACCTACCGGGTGATGTCAGACGGCGAGTGGGCCAGGACCAACGAGGTGTTGATCGACCAGGAGACGGTGATCGAGACCTGGACGGTCTCCAGCGATTGTGTGAGCCCGATCGAATGCGTCGGCACCGTGACGAGTGATCGGGGTTGGACCGGCACGGCCCGGCTCGACGACTTCTGGTACGTCGACCACGACATCCCGAACTGGATCCCGTGTCCGGACGGCACCTTCGCACTGGGCCATCAGAAGTTCATCCTGTGGGGGGTCGACCCCACCACCAACACCCGGCTGACCAAGGACATGAAGACCTTCGGGGGCCGCAACGTGACGAAGGGCGCGAGCGGTGCGTGCGGGGTCAACAAACCCGTCGTCATCGAGCTGCCGGTGCGGATGGAGAAGATCTCCTGATCAGGTCGGCAGCAGGTCTTTCCACGACTTAGGCTGCTGTCCGGCCGCCACGTTCTTCAGCTGCTCCACCCGACCGTCGGGTGTCAGGTAATCACCCGTCTCCGGGTTGTAGGTGGCCACAGCAACCGACGGTCCCGCCGCGGAACCATTGTCCCCGTACGCACTTGGCGTCGCAGGTACCGCCCCGGCTGGGGCCGGTGGCGCCGGAATCGGCGTCCCGTTCACCGAATTGCCGGGCGGAGGTGGCGGCGGCGGAGCGATCGGGGCAGGCTGCCCCACCGGTGTCGAGGGCGTGCCGGGCAGTGACACGGGCGGCTTTCCTTGCGGAACCGCACCCGGCGGCAGCGGCGTGCCCTCGATCGGTGCGTAGATCCGCTCCTGGAAGTCCACCCGGTCATCGACGGGGATGCCCTGCGAGATGAGGTTGGGGTCGATCGGATACGGGCCGGTGTAGTGCTGCCGCAGAGCCAACGGCTGATAGCCCTTGGGGTCGTCGCAGAGCTGCACCGTGGGCGCCCGCTTTCCGGGATGCTCCATGCATGGATAGTTGCGTGCGCCGCGCACGCTGATCGGAGAGTCTTGCGGCAGTTTGCAGTACAACCCGTCGGGGGTGTCGATGGAGGTCAGGTCCTCGGGGTTGCGCCACTGTGACGGCGGAAGGAAGCCGACCGTGCACGCCGGCGGGTCGCCGATGGTCAACGCGAAGTCGCCCGACGGGAGCCCGGTGGGGTTCTTCGTCGGAAGCCCGAACGACTGCTGGGCCGCGATGATCCCCGGGAAGATGACGATCAGCTGTTCCAGTGACGGGTTGTAGGTGACCAGGATCTGGCCCACCGTGGTGAGATTCGCCAGGAGTATCGGCAGCGTCGGCTTCACGTCGGTGAGCAGCTGCGAAACTTCCTGTGCGAAGCCGGGTCCGCGCTGCAGTAGCGCGCGAATTTCCGGATCGTTCTGTTCGAGCTGCTTTGTCACCCCGGACAGGCTGCGCGCCCATGTGCGGATCGAGTCGGCGGTCTCGACCTGTGAATCCAGGAGCGGACCACTGTCATCGATCAGCGCTCGGGTCTGGTCGGAGACGCTGTTGGCGTCACCCGTGACGGTGGCGGCCGAATCGAGCAGCGACTGCAGATCCGGTCCGGCCCCGTTGAACGCCTTGAACGACTCGTCGAGCAGGTCGGAGATGCGATCTCCGGGGATGCTGTCGACCAGGTTGCTCACCTGGTCGAGCATCGGCCCCACTTGTTGGGGGATCGTCGTGTTCTCCACGGTGATCACCGAACCGCTTTGCAGGTACGGGCCGGAGTCGGTGCGGGGGCGCAGGTCCACATACTGCTCGCCGACCGCCGAAACGCTACGGACCTCGGCCTGCAGATCCGCGGGGATTCTCGGCGAAGTATCAAGCGACAGCGTCGCTTCCGCACCGGTTTCGGTCAACGTCACCGACGTGACCTTGCCGATCTGGACGCCTCGGTACGTCACGTTGCCGAAGCGATACAGACCGCCGGCGGCCGGCAGTTCCAGCTTCACGGTCAACCGGCCGATACCGAGCAAGGTCGGCACCTGCATGTAGGCGAACACCATCACGGTGACGCCGACGATGGACGCAATCGTGAAGATGATCAGCTGATTTCGGACGAAACGGGTCAGCATGGTCAGCCACCGCCTCCCGCCGGCGGAGCCGGCAATTCGGCTTGAGCCGGCGGAGCCGGCAATTCGGCTTGAGCCGGCGGAGCCGGCAATTCGGCTTGAGCCGGCGGAGCCGGCAATTCTGCCTGAGCCGGCGCTTCTGCTCCGTACGGGCCCGCGAAGATCTGCGACGACGTGGTGACCGGCGCCGAGGGCAACCACGGAGCGGCGGGCGGCGGCGGCACCACCGGCAGCAGCGGTCCGTTCACCTTCGGCGTGGTCTCCCCCGGCGGCGCACCGGCCGCGGGCGCAAGCCCTTCGGTCGGCGGTGGCGCCACACCGAGCGACATCGGGTTGTACGAGTAGTTCGCCCAGTACGGGTCGCCTGGCGCGGGGATGAGCTTGGCGTTCTCGTCACCCCACCGGGTACCGAGCAACAGCGTCTTCTTCAACCGCGGATAGGTCAGGTCGAACGTCGCGAACAGGTTAATGTAGTCGCCCCGGGTGATCCGGTCGGCGAATGTCGGGCCGTAGGGAAAGGCGGTGGCCCACAACAGCGCAAGGTTCAGATCGGGTCCGATGTCGGCGATCGCGCCGAGCGCCGGACCCAGGTTCTCCAGGTCTTTCACCAGATCGTCACCCGCCTCGTTGACCAGCGTGGTCGCGGTGTCACCGAACGTGCCGAGCTTCTCCAGGGCGGTGGTCAGGTTCGGCCGCTCCTTGATCAGCACGTCGATGGCCGGCGGAATCTCCTTGAGCGCACGGTCGATCACCTCGCGCTGTCCGGCGAAGGTGCCCGCGACACGGTTCAGCTGTTGGATGGTGGCGATGATGTCGTCCCGCTGGGTGTCCAGAACTCCGATGAAGTTGTCCAGTCGGGTGAGCAGTTCGCGGATCTCGGGTTCGCGCCCGGACACCGCGGCGCTGAAATTGTGGATGACGTCACCGATCTGGCCCAGTCCCCCGCCGTTGACCACCATCGACAACGACGACAGCGTGCGTTCGGTGGACGGATAGGTCGACGATTCGCTGAGCGGAATGGTGGCGCCGGGTTGCAGCCGACCGCTGGGTTCTTCGCCCAGTGCCGGGTTGAGCGCCAGGTGCATCGAGCCCAGCAGGCTGGTCTGCCCGACGGTGGCCACCGCATTGGCCGGTATGGCGACGTCGGGTTTCACCGAGATCTCCACGTCGGCATGCCAGTTGTCGACCGTCATCTTGCCGACGCTTCCGACGACGACATCGTCGATCATCACCGGTGAGTTCGACTCCAGCGTGGCGACATTCGCGACCTGCACGTGGTAGGTCACGGCGTCCGCGCCGCGGCCCACGGCTCCCGGCAACGGCAGCGAGTTGATGCCCTGGAAGGAACACCCGGTCAGGGCCATGGCGACGCACGACCCCACGACGGTCAATCGCTTGATCCCGCTGATCATGACGGCGGCGTCCCTTCAGCCGGCAACAGAGGGGCGTTTGGCGGCACAGGTGCAGGCGGCCCGCCGGGCGCCGGGGCCGGCGGCAGCAGCATCCCCTCAACGGTCGTGGGTTGCGCCGGGATATTGGAGATTATTCTTGGCGGGCCCGGTAGCGGCGCACCGGGGTACAACGCCGGCGAGGGCGTCGCGGGCGCGTCACCGTCGGGCATGTACAGCCCGGGTGGGCCGGGCGGATGGGGGCCCCAACCCGGCGGCGGGGGCACATCCCCCATGCCGGTGTAGGCCGACACCGTCGGAGGTGGCTCTGGCGCATCGCCGGGACCCGCACCGCCGGGAGCGAGCTTCGGGTCGGTGTAAATGATGCGGTCGGGGTTGACCGCAGGCCGCAGGTACGCGTTGATCGGCAACGGAATCTGGTTGACGTTGAGCAGTCGCATCGCCGGCCCGAGGTAGTTCGCGCACAGCTTCGCCGTCTCGGGTCCGGTGGTGTTCGCCACGGCGCCGATCATGCTGCAGAAGAACAGGACCGGGCTCGAGAAGTTGGTGAGCGAGAACGCTCCGGTCACCGCACCGCCGTTCGGATAGTAGATGTTCTGGAAGTTGGCGATCGCGTTCGGCGTGATGTGCAGGACGTTCTTGAGATCGGTCTCATGGTCGACGAGTATCTGGGTGAGGCTGGCCAGCCGCTGAACCTGTTCGGAGGTTTGGGCGCGGCTGCCCTCGACGAACCGCTGCACTTCGCCCATCGCCACCGACAGTTGGGAGACCGCGGCGTCCAGATCGGATCTGCTGTCGTCGAGCACGCTGCTCAGCGTGGCCAGCCGGTTCTCGAACAGCACGATCTGCTGCTTGCTGTCGCGGAGGGCGCCGACAAACACTTGCAGGTTCTTGATGATGTCGACGATGTTGCCGCTGCCTTCGGCGAAAATCCGTGCGGCGCCGGACAGTTGAGCCAACGTTTGGCGCAGCTTCTCGCCGTTGCCCTCACCGAGGGCGTTCGCCGCGCTGTCGATGAACCGCGACACAGACGTGTCCGACATCCCCTTTTCGGGTCCCAGTTCGGTTGCCAGGCGCATCAACTGGGTTTTGACCTCGTCCCATTCGACCGGGACGGCCGTGCGGTCACTGGGAATGACCGCCCCGTCAGCCATCTTCGGCCCGTCCCCGTTGCGGTAGGCCGGTGTCAGCTGGACGTAGCGGGCGGCGACGAGGTTCTGCGCGACGATCACGGCCTTGGCGTCGGCCGGCACGGGCACGTCGCGGTCGACCTTGAGGGTCATCTTGGTCTGGGTACCTTCGGGCTTGATCGCCTCGATGGTGCCGACCGCCACGCCCGAGACCCGTACCTCGTCGCCGGGGTAGATGGCGGTAGCGGTCGGGAAGTAGGCCGTGATGGTGTACGGGCCGAAGAACACCTGACGGACGAGGTAGCCCGCACCGGCGACCAGCCCGATGGCCAGCAGGATCGCCGTGCCGGCCACCAGCCGCTTACGGGTTGCCATCATTGGGAAGGTCTCCTGGCTGGGGAATGCTGTTGACGGGGAACGGGATCTCCGCACGTGGCCCGGCGTTGTCCGGCGGCTGGCCGGCATCGACGCCGCGTCGGAAGCCGAAGGCATAGTCGAGGAAAGGCTGGAGCAGCTGCGGCGGCAGCGGGATCATGTTGGGCACCAACGCGTTGTAGTAGGCGCCGTTGGACACGATTTCGCCTTGGGTCAGATAGTATTTGGCGGCGCCGGGCAACATCTTGGCCAGGTTGTCGCGGTTCTTCTCCAGCATCGCGGTCACGACGTTGAGCTGTTCCAGCGTCGGGGCCAACTGCTCCTCGTTGTCGGCGACAACGCCTTGCAGTTCGTTTGACACCGCCGCGGTGTTGGCGAGCAGCCTGGTGATCGCGTAGCGGCGCTCGTTGACGACTGCGAGCAGATCGTTGGCGTTGAGGATCAGCGCGTTCACCTGCTGGCTGCGTTCGGAGAAGATCCCCGTCACATCGCCTGCGGTCTTCAACAGCTCGGCCAGGCTGTCGTTGCGGTTGTTGAGCGACTGTGACAGTCGGCTCAAGCCGTCGAACGTCGGGCCCAGTTGCGGGGCCATCTGGTCGAGCGTCTCGGCCAACGTGTCCAGTGACTGGTTGAGCGATTCGGTGTCTGTTCCCGCGGTGTTCGCGGTCAGCTCACTGACCGCGTCGGTCAACGAGTACGGCGCGGAGGTGCGCGTGGTCGGAATGACCTCGCGGCGGTCCAACGTGCCGCTGCCGCTGGAATCCAGCGCCAGCACCCGCTCGCCGAGCAGGGTACCGGTACGGATGTGCGCGGTGGTGTCCGAGCCGAGCGCGTAGCGGCCGTCGATGGTGAAACCGACCAGCGCGTCACCGTTTTCGAGTTCGATTGACGAGACCGACCCGACCTTGATGCCGGACACCGTGACGTCGTTGCCGACGGTGAGACCACCGGCCTCGGTGAACAACGCTTGGTACCGCAGGGAGGTGGCCCATTGGTACAGCCGCTCCGGTTGTAGCCCCACGGCGATGACGAGGATGATCAGGACGACGCCGATGAAGCCGGCCCTGATGAGTTGGGATCCGCGGTACTTCTGCATCTACTTGTCCACGCACCTTCCCTGCTCTTGCTTGACCCAGGGGAAGACCACTGTTTCTCCCTCGAGAGAACTCGCGCGGAACGTGACCCCGCAGATGTAGTACGGGAAAAACGCACCGTAGGAGCCGACCCGCGCGAGCTTGCGGTAGATCTCGGGTAGCCGCTGGATGGTGGCATCCAGGCGGGGCAGGTCGTTGTTGACCAGCGGAGCGAGCCGATCCAGCGAATCGACGGTGCCTGCAAGGGGTTCACGTGATCGGCCGAGCAGGTCTGCCAGCGACGCGGTGCCGCTGTCCAACGAGTCGATGGCCGTGGCGATGGGATCACGGTCTGAAGACAGCCCGCTGACCAACTGCTCGATTCGGTCGATCGCCCCGGAGAACTCCTCACCGTCTTGTGCCACGGTGTCCAGCACGGCCCGCAACTCGTCGATCAACTGCTCGATGACCGCGTTGTTATCGGCCAGCGAGTTGGTGAACGACGAGGTCTTGGAGAACAGCGATTCCAGCGTGCCGCCCTGGCCCTGCAGGATCTGCACCAGCGAGCCGGTCAGCGCGTTCACGTCCTGCGGGTTAAGGCCCTGGATAACGGGTTTGAGACCGCCGAGCAGCAGGTCGAGGTCGAGCGCAGACGCCGTCCGGTCCTGCGGAATCTGGCCGCCGGCAGGCAGGATCGTCGCCGCGCCCGGGGTGTCGACGAGTTCGAGGTAGCGGTCGCCGACCAGGTTCAGGTAGCGGATCGCTGCCTTGGTGTTCGTCGTCAGTTTGGTGTTGCGGTCGGCGTCGAACGAGACGAGAACCTTCTTGTCGTCCTGCAGGGACACGCTTCGCACGGTGCCGACCCGGACGCCGGCGATGCGCACGGTGTCCCCTTTTTCCAGCCGGGAGGCATCGGTAAAAACGGCCGAATACTCCTCGGTCGCGCCGGTTCTCGACTCGCTGAACACGACGAACAGAAACGCCGTCAGCAGCGCCATGACGACACCGAACGTCGTGAACTTGATCAGCGTGGCCATTGATCGCGTCATCCCGGCTGTCCGATCTGGGGGGTGTTTCGCGGCGGGCCGTCAAGCGGCCCGAACAACCAGTTCTTGAGGCCTTCGGAGTTCAGCACGATGCCCGAGCTTCCGTACTGGGCGGGGTTGGCGCCGACATCTCCGACCACCAACGGCGGCACGAAGTTCGCCGGCAGTTCTGGGAGGCCAAGCTCGTCACAGAAGTCGGCGCCACCGCTGCTGGCGGCGACCTTCGGCAGGTCTCGGGGGTAGCGGTAACGCTCGACGCCGAGGGTGAGGCCGGCGTTGACGAGGACACCCGAATACTGCGGCGGGGATTTCGCGAACGGGACCAGCCCGCCGATGCCGCACCGCACCGACGCCCGGTAGTCGTTGAGCAAGGTGGTGGTGGGCACGAGCAGGTGGATCACGTCGGTGAGGGCCTCGGTGTTGGTACCGATGACGTCGTTGCCGATATCGGCCAGACCGATTGTGCTGATGAGGAATTCGTCGAGATTCTGTTGTTCGTCGACGATGGAATTGCTCACCGCGGTGGTGCTCTGGATCGTCGAGAGCAGATCGGGCGCCGCATCGCCGTAGGCCTCGAGGGTGGGAACAGCGGCCTCGATGTCGTGAGCCAGGTTCGGCAGGCTCGGTTCGATCTTGGCCAACAGCGCGTTGAAGTCGACGAGTGTCTGGCCGATCTTCTGCCCGCGACCGTTGAAGGCGGTGGAGATCGCGCCGAGTGTCTCATTGAGCTTGGCCGGGTCGATCTTGTCGAGCACCGTAACCAGCTGCTGGAACACGGTATTGACTTCGACCATGACGTGCTGGCCCTGCAGCACCTGTCCGGCTCTCAGCGTTTCCCGCGACGGCGCTTTGGGGGCTTCCAGTTGCACGAACTTCGCGCCGAACAACGTCGACGACGCGATCTCGACGTTGACGTTCTCCGGGATGAGATGCAGTTGCGATGGGTCCATGTCCAAGGTCAACTCGGCGGTGCCGTCGGCGCGCTCGGCGATGGACTTGACGCTGCCGACCTGCACCCCACGCATCTTGACCTTGGCGTCGGGGTTCATGACCAGGCCGGCGCGTTCGGAGATGACGGTGATGGGCACGGTTTTGGTGAAGTCGCCGCGGAACAAGGTGATGGCCAGGGTCACGATCAAGGCGATCGCGATGATCATGGCCAGCCCGGTCAGCGGGCGTAGTGCACCAGATTTCATGGATGACGCCCTTTAGCCTGAGAGGTTGAAGTTGCCGTTGGAGCCATACACCGACAGCGACACCAACAGCGTCACCGAAACCACCACCACCAAACTGGTGCGCACCGCGTTACCCACCGCCACCCCCACCCCCGAAGGGCCCCCGGTGGCGAAATAACCGAAGTAAGTGTGGATCAACAAAATCGTGATCGCCATCAACACCGCCTGCAGAAACGACCACAACAAATCGATCGGATTCAAAAACGTGTCGAAATAATGGTCATAGAGCCCACCGGACTGCCCGAACAACACCACCGTGGTGAACTGCGACGCCACAAACGACAAGATCACCGCGATCGAATACAACGGCGTGATCGCCAACATCCCGGCCACAATCCGAGTACTGACCAGGTACTCGACCGGGCGGATCGCCATCGACTCCAACGCATCAATCTCCTCATTGATCCGCATCGCCCCCAACTGCGCAGTCACCCCCGCCCCGAACGTGGCCGCCAACCCGATCCCGGCCACCACCGGCGCAGCGATACGCACATTGATAAACGCCGCCAAAAACCCCGTCAACGCCTCGATACCGATATCACCCAACGAGCTATACCCCTGCACCGCCAACGTGCCCCCGGCCGCCAGCGTCAAAAACCCCACAATGGCCACCGTGCCACCGATCATCGCCAACGTGCCCGCACCCATCGAGATCTCAGCGATCAACCGCACGATCTCCTTACGGAAATGCACACTGGCATGCGGAATACCGGCCAACGCCCGCACATAAAACAACAAATGATCACCGACACGACCCAACACATCCACCGGCCGGCGCACCGAACGCGTCAACCGCGGATAGGTGGAACGCAAAATCGTCATCGTGCCCATCAGCGGCCCCGCTACCCCGCCGTCATCCGGATACCAATCGCGGTGACCACCACATTGATCACAAACAACGACATAAACGCATACACCACCGTCTCATTGACCGCATTACCCACCGCCTTGGCCCCACCACCCGAAATCGTCAACCCCCGATAACAGGCCACCAACCCCGCGATCAACCCGAACAACGCCGCCTTCACACACGAAATAATCACCTCAGGCACCCCGGTCAACAACGTGATCCCCGCCGCGAACGCCCCCGGATTCACATCCTGAATGAACACCGAAAACATATATCCACCCAAAATGCCGATCACCACAACAAAACTGTTGAGCAACAACGCCACCAAACCCGAAGCCAACATCCGCGGCGTCACCAACCGCTGCACCGGATCAATACCCAACACCTCCATCGCATCGATCTCCTCACGAATCGTGCGCGACCCCAAATCCGCACAAATCGCCGTCGACCCCGCCCCCGCCACAATCAACACCGTCACAATCGGACCCACCTGCGTCACCGCCCCAAACGCAGCACCAGCCCCCGACAAATCCGCCGCACCCAACTCCCGCAACAAAATATTGAGCGTGAAACTAATCAACACCGTGAACGGAATCGCCACCAACAACGTCGGCGCCAACGCCACCCGCGCAATAAACCAACACTGCTCCAAAAACTCCCGCCACTGAAACGGCCGCCGAAACACAAACCGCACCGCATCAGCCGACATCGCAAACAACCCACCCACAGCCGCCATCGGCCCCGCCAAATCACGCACCCGCGGCAACCCCACCGCCCACCGCTCCGGGCCCTTAACAGCCACTACCGGCTCCCTCCAGGATCGTGACGGCAGATACGGCCGTCGGGCCACCGATATTGTGCGCCAAAGCGATTCGCGCCCCGTCCACCTGGTTGACCGCCTCTCCACGGAGTTGTTGAAACAACTCAACGCATTGCGCGACGCCGGTGGCTCCTGGCGGATGACCCTTGGCCTTCAGCCCGCCGCTGGGGTTGACCGGCAGCGCGCCGCCAACACTGGTGACTTCGGTCTCGATGAGCTTGTAGCCGCCGAAACGCTCTGCGAAGCCCAGATCTTCATAGCTGATCAACTCGATGCCTGTAAAGAAATCGTGAACTTCGGCCACATCGACATCGGCAGGTGTCAGGCCGGCCATGGTGAATGCCCGCTTGGCCGCCCGGACGGTTGCCGGAAATGTCGTCATGTCCGGTTTGTGTTGATGCATCACCGAATCCAGGCCCAGGCCTACTCCCCGGACCCACACCGGCCGGTCGGTGAAGCGGTCGACCATGTCCTCGGCGGCCAGGATGAGCGCGGCGGCGCCGTCGCTTTGCGGAGCGCAGTCATACAGCCCGAAGGGAGTGACGATCACCGGCGCATCCAGCGCCTGCTCAACGGTGATCTCGAACCGCAACCGCGCCTTGGGGTTGTTGACGCCGTGGTGGTGGTTCTTTACCGCGACCATGGCGAGGTGTTCGCGGGTGGCAGGCGACTCGTGCAGGTAGCGACGAACATGCAGCGCGAATCCGGCGGGCGAGACCAGACCGAGTGGGTAATCCCACGCCATGTCACGGGCCATCGCCTCCCACTGCCACACCATGTCGGCCGAAGTGGTGTCGCGCAGCTTGTCGGCACCCATGACCAGGACGACGTCGAAAGCTCCTGAGGCCACGCCGAATAACGCGTTGCGCACGGCGTCATTGCCTGTGGCGCACGAGTTTTCCACCCGGGTGACCGGCAGGTCGGGCAGCCCGAGCGTGTCGGCGAGGATTCCGGCGGGAAACCCGTCGGCGGTGCCCATCGCACCGAACCACGCCGCCTGCAGGTCCTGCCTGGCCAAGCCCTTGTCCACGCTGGCCGCGCACTCGGCGTATGCCATCGGCAGCAGGTCTTTCATACCGAGGGCGAAGTGCTCGCCGAAGGCCGTCATTCCGGCGCCGACGATTCCGACCCTTCTCATGCCTCGGCTCCCGCTCGTCCCCTGCCCTCCGGGCGTGGGCCCACCGGTCCTCGCTCCGCTGTGATCCTCACGCGCGTTGGCCTTCGGGTCCTCACGCCGCGACCCGCTCGGGCTCGAACATGTAACCGTAATCGGGCACGCCGGAGCGTACCGCCACGCGGCGCAACGCCAGCCGGCCGCGCGCGCCGATGTCGACCGTGCCCGGCGCCGCTCCAGTCACCTTGACCAGTGCGCGGACCCCGACGCCGTCGAGTTCGACGATCACCAGTGAATAGGGGGTGCGCAGACCGGGCACCGGCATCTGCACGGTCGTCTCCGTGTACACCGTTCCGGTCCGGGGCAGGGGAACCAGTTCGTAGCCGGTGGACAGCGCACCGTCGTCCGCCAGCCGGTAGCGCGGCGGGAAGTCCAGTACGTCGCTGCCGGCGAACCTTCCGGCTTCCCACCGGGTCTTGGCCTCGAAGGCCCGCTCGTATGCGGCCAGCGAGATCGGCAGGTCCGCGCCTGCGACGTACTGGCCGTCGGGCATTGGCCGCGGGTCGGGCTCGCGGCGGTTCAGTTCGGCCACCCCGCCGGTGACCGTGATGCCCGAGAGCGTGGCTTGTTCGACCGCCACCAACGGGCCCGTCGTGTCGCGTTCGACCATCCCGGCGAGTGCGAACAAACTCGAACTCGCCCCGGTGGTTGGCAGTTCCGGCGGATCGCCGATGCTCAACTCCACCGCGCGCGGGTGATCCACCCCAGCCACCGCGACCGGGGTGTCCAGCCAGGCGGCTTCCAGCGAGGCGACGAGCCCGCGCTCGTGCAGCAACCGGGGGTCGCCGTAGTCGTGCACGTCACCGGTCGCGTTGCGGGTGCGCACCGGGAGGCTTCGCGCGATGCGCGCGGCGGTGCGGAACTGCAGGCCGCGCTCGGCGGTCAGCACGGCCGCGGCACCGGCGGGTTCCAGGTCGCTGCCGATGATCAGTGTCCGTGGCCGCGCCGAGCTCAGCGCGTCGACGGTCGCAGGCGCGCCGCCGAGCCGTTCGTCGACCTCCAACTCCGGATCCAGGCCCAGGCCCGCCAGCAGTACGGCGGCGCTGCTGCTCTCCAACATCGGCATGTTGCGGCTGACCAACACCACCCGCTCAACTGCGCCACTTGCCAGCAACGCCGCCCGGCCCGCCTCGACCGCGAGCGTGATGACATCCTCGTCGTCGCCGGGCACCCGCCGCGTCGGGGTACCCCAACACGGCAGATAGGTGCCTATCGAAGCGACACGTGGCATCTGATGGCTCCAGAACCTTTCAGCAACCTAGGTGACGGCGCCGGCCGTCTTGAGTTCGATGATGCGATCCCAATCCAATCCGAGTTCCAGCAAGATTTCGTCAGTTTGCTCTGCAAAACCGGGCGCGGGGCCGGTTTCTGGCGCCTTGACATCAAATTGCACCGGGTTCGCGACGAGTTCGAGTTCGCCCGCCGGCACCAGGTACTCGTTCGCGCGGATCTGGGCGTCCTCGGCTGCTTGCAGGGTGTCCTGCACCGGAGCCCACGGCCCGAGCAGCGTCGCGAACCGCTCGCTCCACTCGGCGAGCGGGCGCTTGGCCATCGCCTCCTTGAGGATCTCCGCGGCGGCCTCGGTGTTCTCGGCGATCGACTCGGCGGTGGCGAAGCGCGGATCGTCGATGAGTTCCTCGAGGTCCATATGCCGGCACACGTCGGCCCAGAACTTGGTGGGCTGCATCATCACGAAAGAGATGTAGCGGTCGTCGGCCGTCGGATACAGCCCGACGAGCGGGTTGATCGGCGAGCCGTGCACGCCGGGCGGAAACGCCTCCATGCGCTGGCCGAGATGCTTGGTCAGCGCGACGGTGTGGCCCAACGACCACAGCCCGCTGCCGAGCAGCGAGACGTCGACGACGGACGCCTCGCCGGTCCGTTCCCGCTTGAGCAGCGCCGCGGCGATCCCACCGGCGAGGTTGGTCCCAGAAATGGTGTCGCCGTACGCCGGTCCCGGTGGGCCGACCATGCCCGGTGTGCCCGGCGGCGTGATCGTGGCGGCGGTGCCCGCGCGGCACCAGAAGGCGGTCATGTCGTATCCGCCCTTGACCGACTCCTCACCGCGTGGGCCCAGCGCGCTGCCTCGCGCATAGATGATCGTGGGGTTCACCGCGCGAATGTCGTCGACGTCGATGCCGAACTTCTGCCGGTGCGCGGGCAGGAAGCTGGTCAAAAAGACATCGGCGCGTCGCGCGAGGTCCAGCAGGACTTCTCGGCCCTGCAGCACCGACATGTCCAGTCCGATGCTGCGCTTGCCCCGGTTGGCGTGTTCGATGTTGGGGTTGGGGTCACCTTCGACTCGCAGCAGCCCGGTCTGGCGCAGACCGCGTTGCGGATCTCCGGTCACGGCGTGCTCGACCTTGATGACGTCGGCGCCCCATTCGCGCAGCACGGCACCCGCCGACGGCACGAAGCCGTACATGGCGACCTCGAGGACCCGGATTCCCTCCAGCGGCTTGCTCACTGCTGTCCTTTCTTCGCGCGAGCGCTCATCAGCGGCCCACCACCGTCGCGAACGTCTTGGATTCCAAGAACTCCTCCAACCCCGCGGTGCCCATCTCGCGCCCGATACCTGACTGCTTGTAGCCGCCGAACGGGCTGTCGGGGCTGAAGTAGTTACCGCCGTTGATGGAGAAGGTGCCGGTGCGGATGCGACGGGCCAGCGTC
Organism: Mycolicibacterium holsaticum DSM 44478 = JCM 12374; assembly: GCF_019645835.1. Lineage (NCBI taxonomy): Bacteria > Bacillati > Actinomycetota > Actinomycetes > Mycobacteriales > Mycobacteriaceae > Mycobacterium > Mycolicibacterium holsaticum. Next base: position 1,787,523 of record NZ_CP080998.1, on the reverse strand, counting down.
AGCGCCCGATCCTGGCTGCCGAACACCGCTCCGGACAACCCGTAGATGGAGTTGTTGGCGATGCGCACCGCGTCGTCGTCGTCCTCGTAGGCGATGACGACCAGCACGGGGCCGAAGACCTCTTCCTGGGCGATCTCGCTGTCGGGGTCGACATCGGTCAACAGGGTCGGGGTGTAGAAGTATCCGGGATCGATCTTCTCGCCGCCGGTCACCAGCGTGGCGCCGGCATCGACGGCGCGCCTGACCATGCCGTCGACCTTGTCGCGCTGCTTGTCGCTGATCAGCGGACCCATATAGGTGGCCGGGTCGGCCGGGTCGCCGTAGCGCACCATCGCGAAGTTGGTCTTGACGAGTTCGACGATCTCGTCGTGGTGCTTACGCGGAACCAGCAGCCGCGACGTCAGCGCGCAGCCCTGCCCGGCGTGGCTGACCATACTGAAGGCACTGAACAGGGCGGCGGTGGCGAAGTCGGCGTCGTCGAGCACGATCGCGGCCGATTTACCGCCCAGTTCCAAGAAGACGCGTTTGAGGGTGTCGCTGGCCGCCGCCATGATCCGTCGGCCGGTCGGGGTGGAACCGGTGAATGTCACCATGTCGACGTCGGCGCTGGTGGTCAGCGCCGCGCCCACCTCGGGGTCGGCTCCGCTGAGCACGTTGACGACGCCGGCGGGGATGTCGGTGTGGTTGGCGATCAGCTCGCCGAGCGCCAGGGTGATCAGCGGGGTGTCCGGGGCCGACTTGAGCACCACGGTGCAACCGGCGGCGAGCGCGGGCCCCAGCTTGGCCAGCGCCAGCTGGTTGGGGTAGTTGTAGGCGATGATCGCCGCCACCACACCGGCGGCTTCCTTTTCCACCCAGCGGTGATGTTGCATGCCGCGGCTCTCGATGTTGCCGAGGTCTTCGGTCATCGGATAGCTCTTCAGCAGATCGGCGTAGTACCCCACGATCGCGATCGGCTGGTCGAGTTGGGCACCCGCGCACAGCGTCGGCGTCGCACCGACTTCGGCGATCGTGAGTTCGGCGAGCTCATCGCGATGCTCGACGAGCGCGTGATGGAACTGTTCGAGGCACCTGATACGCAGCTGCGTATCCGTCGCCCAGTTGGTTTCATCGAACGCGCGGCGTGCCGCGGCCACCGCCGCATGGGCGTCGGCGACGGTGGCGTCGGGGGCGTGCCCGAGCACCTGGCCGGTGGCCGGGTTGATAGAGGGAAACGTCCGCGACGGCTCGAGCAGCCGCCCGTCGATCAACATGCGCCGGTCGACCTCGACCGCGGCGGTGTCCGCCGACCGGTTGGCCATGGAGATCGTGGTCGCTTCCTGCATTGTTCTCCTCAACACACGTCCCATCTGGCGCAATGTGATGGAAACTTCATTCTCATCCCCGGCGAATCATACATTCGCGACAAGAGAACTCAAGGAAATGACCGGAATCGCCCCTGCCTGCGATTAATGGTGCGACAATCGTCTGCCAAACGTCTCACCAGTGCGAATCTTGATCGGTTAGTGTCTTGCGGGATGCCACGTCCCGAGAGTACGGTTCTCATAATCGGAAGGACGATTCTTGATAGTTGACGCTCGGGCGGTGGCATGAAGAACGCCGTTGTGACCGGTGGTGGTTCGGGCATCGGGCAGGCCGTCGCCCAACGGTTGCGCGCGGACGGCTTGAACGTCGCCACGATCGACATCACCGCATCGAACGCCGAACTCGCCTTCACCGCCGACGTGACCGACCGGGCCCAGATCGACGCCGCGCTCGAGGCGGTGCGCGCCCAACTCGGTCCGGTGACGGTTCTGGTCAACGCCGCCGGGCTGGAAAAATTCAAGCGCTTCACCGACATCGCGTTCGAGGACTGGCAGCGGGTGATCGACGTCAACCTCAACGGCGTCTTCCACTGCGTGCAGGCCGTGCTGCCCGACATGATCGAGGCCGGCTGGGGCCGAATCGTCAACATCTCCTCCTCCAGCACGCATTCGGGCCAGCCCTACATGTCGCCGTATGTGGCGGCCAAGTCGGCGGTCAACGGGCTGACCAAATCCCTGGCGCTGGAGTACGGACCGGCCGGCATCACGGTCAACGCCGTGCCGCCCGGTTTCATCGATACCCCGATGCTGCGCAAATCCGAAGAGCGTGGCTACCTCAAGGTGCAGCAGAGCATCGACACCACACCGGTGCGGCGCATCGGCAGACCCGAGGACATCGCCGCCGCATGCGCATTTCTCGTCTCCGAGGAGGCGGGCTACATCACCGGACAGATCTTGGGCGTCAACGGCGGCCGAAACACCTAACGGCCGATAACGAAAGGACACAAGTAGTGGGACGCGTACAGGGAAAGGTCGCTTTCGTCACCGGCGCGGCGCGCGGGCAGGGCCGCAGCCACGCGGTCCGGCTCGCCGAAGAGGGCGCCGACATCATCGCCGTCGACCTGTGTCAGGACATCCCGACGATCGGCTACCCGATGGCGACGCCCGAGGATCTCGAAGAGACCGGGAAGCTCGTCGAGAAGACCGGCCGTGCCGCGGTGACCGCGCAGGCCGACGTCCGCGAGGCCGGCCAACTGCGTGAGGCGCTGGAACGCGGCATCGCCGAGTTCGGCAAGGTCGACATCGTGGTTGCCCAGGCGGGCGTGGCAGGCATGAAAGGCCAACCGCCGCTTCAGGCCTGGGTCGACGTCATCAACACCAACCTGGTCGGCACCCTCAACGCGATCAACGTGGCGCTGCCGCACCTGACCGAGGGCGCGGCGATCGTGGCGACCGGATCCACCGCAGCGCTGATGGACACCCACCAGAAGAACGATCCCGGCAACGACCCCGGCGGCATGGCCTACGTGCACTCCAAACGTGCGCTGTCGGCATATGTCCACGATCTGGCGACCGAACTGGCCCCGCGCGGCATCCGCGCCAACGTCGTGCATCCGACCAACTGCAACACCGACATGCTGCGCAGCGAACCGATGTACCGGTCGTTTCGGCCTGATCTCGAGAAGCCGACGCTGCAGGACGCCGAGCCGGTGTTCTATGTGCAGCAGGCGATGAAGGTGCCGTGGATCGAGCCGGTCGACATCAGCAACGCCGTGTTGTGGTTGGCCTCCGACGAAGCCCGCTACGTCACCGGCATGCAGGTCCGGGTGGACGCCGGCGGGTACCTCAAGTGGTACGACTACCACAACTAACCGGAGGTCAACGCAGATGAAGGTTTTCGTCGACCCGGCACGGTGCCAGGGCCACACGCTGTGCGCGATGATCGCGCCGGATTCGTTTGTGCTCAGCGATATTGACGGCACCTCATCACCGGTCAACGAAGTGGTTCCGCCGGATCAACAGGAGGCGGTGCGCGAAGCCGCCCAGTCCTGTCCGGAACAGGCCATCACGATCGAAGAGTGACTGAGCAGAACACAGGAGAGCAGACGTGACCGTCGACGACTTGAGCGCCGCCGACAGCGATCGCAAAAAACATCGGTATCACTTCGATCGCCACACGCCGGAATACCGGCTGCAGTTCGAGAAGATCACCGAGGAGATGCAGTCCCGGTGCCCGATCGCGTGGACCGACACCTACAACGGGCACTGGGTCGCCGCCGACAGCAGGTACGTGTTCGAACTGGCCCGCTGTCCGGCGGTGTCCAATCACCACGACATCACCGGTGAGACACCGTTTCAGGGCATCACCATTCCCAAAGCCAGCCGCGCCACCGTGGTGCGCGGCGGCATCCTGGAGATGGACGAGCCCGAGCACAGCATCTACCGCGGCGCGCTCAACCCGTACCTTTCGCCGGCCGCGATCAAGCGCTGGGAGCCGTTCGTCGACGAGATCACCCGCGCGGCGCTCGACGAACACATCGAGAGCGGTCGCATCGACTTCGTCGAGCATCTGGCCAACGTGGTGCCTGCGGTGTTCACGCTGGCGATGATGGGCATCGAACTCAAAAAGTGGAACGTCTACAGCGAGCCCACTCACGCTTCGGTGTACACCCCCGAACACGCCCCCGAACGCGAGAAGATCAACGAGCAGCATCGCGAGATGGGCATCGACATCATCAACAACATGATGGAGATTCGGGAGAACCCGCGGCCCGGACTCGTCAATGCGCTGCTGCAACTGCGCATCGACGGCGAACCCGCGCCCGATATGGAGATCCTGGGCAATCTCGGCCTGGTGATCGGCGGCGGCTTCGACACCACCACCGCGCTTACCGCGCACGCCCTGGAGTGGCTGGGCGAGCATCCCGACGAACGCGAGCGGCTCAGCAAAGAACGCGACACGCTGCTGCACCCTGCCACCGAGGAGTTCCTGCGCTTCTTCACGCCCGCACCCGGCGACGGTCGCACCTTCGCCGAGGACGTCGAGGTGGAAGGTCAGCAGTTCAAGCAATATGAGCGGCTGTGGCTGTCGTGGGCGATGGCCAACCGCGACCCGTCGGTGTTCGACAAGCCCAACGAGATCGTGCTGGATCGAAAAGGCAATCGTCACTTCAGCTTCGGCATCGGTGTGCACCGCTGTGTGGGGTCCAACGTCGCGCGCACCGTGTTCAAGTCGATGTTGACGGCGGTACTCGACCGGATGCCCGACTATGTGTGTGATCCCGCGGGCACCGTGCACTACGAGACGATCGGCGTCATCCAGGGCATGCGTAATCTGCCCGCCACGTTCACCCCGAGCAAGCCGCTGGGCCCCGGACTCGACGAGACTCTCGAGAAGTTGCAACGCATCTGCGATGAACAACAGCTCGCTCGGCCGATCACCGAACGCAAGGAAGCCGCCGTTATCAACTGAAAACTCACCCCAGCCCCCGTCGGGTGGTTTGATATGCAGCCAGGAGGATGACGGTGAAATTGTTGAAGGCTCTCATCGCGGCCATTGTGCTCGCGGCGGCCGCGACGCTGGTCGCCCCGCCCGCCACGGCCATGATGACGTTCGGCAATTACGACGTGCTGACCAACAGGTACAACCGGGCGTCATGGGTGTGGTTCATCTCGCCGTGTATTCCGAACAAGCAACCGGACTGCTTGGATGTCAGCGCCATATCGCGGTTGAAGTTCTACTACGAGTACGGCGGCGAGGCCTCTCTGAAAGACGGCCGCTACACACTGACCGTCGACGTGCCCGACGGTTTGCAATGCCCGGGCCATGTCATGCCCACCCGCGACACCTACAGCTGGGACGAGGTGTCGCTCGCAGGCACCATCGACTCGGTGTATGACGTCGGCTGCTTCGGCGGTCCGCCGGGAACGCAGTTCTGGACGTTTGCGCTGCGCCGGCTGTAAGGATTTGTGTGCGTTTTGTTGCGCTGAGCGCGCCTAAACGCACACAAATCACGTGAAGCCGGGCGGTGCGACGAACCCGCCCAGCAGCTGCTCGAGATGTCGCGCGACCATCAGCGTGGTGCGGTCCTCCAGGTAGGGGCCGACCACCTGCAGCCCGACGGGCAGACCCTCGGCGGTGCGGCCGACGGGAACGGCCGTTGCGGGCAGGTAGGCCACGGTGGCAAGGCCTACCCAACCGAAAAGATCGAAGTAGGAACGACTCTCGTCACCGAACGGGATGAGCCGCTCGATGAACGGCTCATGGTGGTCGTGCTTGACCGCCGGCACGACGGTGATCGGCATCAGCACCGCATCCACCTCGCAGAAGTATTCCGCCATCTTGGCCCGTAGCTGTTCGCGGCGCTCGTTGGCCGACATCCACTGGCGGTGCGACAGCGTCGAGGTGGTGTCCATCAGCGGGTACAGCAACACCTGGTGCAGACCGACCAGTTCGGCCAGCGTCACCGGGGGTTTCACGTCGACCAGGCGCGCGCCCGCGTCGGACAACGCGGCGACCGCGGCATCGAGCACCGCACCGACGTCTGCCTCGACCGGATAGTCCGCGTCTTGCAGCCACGTCGCCAGCCGCACTTCCCCCAGCGTCGACGCACGCGCGCGCGGCAGCTCCAGGCGCCAGCCGACGGCCGACGGCCCGGTCGGTCCTGCGAGGATGTCCAGCGCGAGTTCGAGATCGGCGACGTTGCGTGCCATCGGTCCCATCACCCCGAGGTCGCTTTCGGCCAGTGCCTCCGGTGGCGGGGGTAGGTGACCGCGTTGCGGCACGATCCCCCAACTCGGCTTGTGGCCAGATACGCCGCACCAATTAGCCGGAACCCGAATCGATCCCGCGATATCGCTGCCGAGTTCGAGTGCGGTCAGCCCCGTTGCGAGCGCGGCGGCCGCGCCGCCCGACGAGCCGCCCGGGCTGCGGCTGGTGTCCCACGGATTGTTGGTGGTGCCGAATATCGGGTTGAACGTCTGCCAGTCGGCGGCCCGCGGCGGCGTATTGGTCTTGCCGAAGATCACGGCGCCGGCCGCACGCAACCGCCGGACCGCCTCCGCGTCGCGTTCGGGCACGTGATCCCACTCCGGATGCCCACAGGTGGTGCGCATGCCCGCCGTCTGGTAGGTGTCCTTGACGGTCATCGGCACACCGTGCAACGGACCGACCGCCTCGTTGCGCGCCAGCGCGGCGTCGGCGGCGTCGGCGGCGCGCCGGGCGCCGTCGGGATCCAGTGTGACGACGGCGTTCAGCGGTGGGTTGTACCGCGCGACCCGGGCCAGGTGGTGCTCGAGCAACTCCCGGCTTGACAGCTCGCCTCGCCGGATGGCCTCGGCCAGCCGATGGGCAGGCTGCAGCGCGATATCGGTCATCGCCCCCACCCGTAACGCCGACGAATTCCGTTGAACCGCGCCCACATCTGCGCGGTGCGCTCGGCCTGGTTCACCGTCTTGCTGTCCGGCGGAAGCGCATCGGCCAGGTCGGCGAATCTGACCACCCGGGTGCGCAGTTCGGCAGGTGCGCCGTCGAGCATGTGCCGGTAGGTGAGGTTTCCGCGCTCGAAGCCCTGGGTGTCGATCCAGTTGTGGTAGCCGGGATCAGCGTGGGCGAGCACCAGGCGGACCTTGCCGTCGCGGTCGACCGCGGTTCGGCTCGGCGTATAGCTCACCGGTCGGTAGAGGTAGTCCATGCTGGTGAAGAACACGCCCATGTTCGTCAGCATCCACAGCCCCTCGTGGGCGTCGAACTCGACGACGAGCGCCTCGTCGGCACCGAGCACCCAGTACATGTTCGCCGCCGCGCGCCCACGCTTGGCGTCGGCGTCGGTTCGGCCGACGCCCGGGAAGTGGTTGGGATGTTCGGCGTCCACCCCGCCGTAGCGGAACGGGTATTCCGGCCAGTCGTCCATCAACCCCGTCACGAAATCGCCCGCCCACCTCATCGCGTCGATCATCGTGGCCGGGTCGGGCAGCGGCCTCGGCGAGTCCATGCCGACACGCTCGATACGCATCCGCGCGGGCCGGTCCTGCCACGAGTTAAAGCCCTGACGGATGAACAGCTTTCGCGATTCGGAAGTGGTGGGCAACCAGTTCGGCCCGCGCCGCTGACCCCCGATGTAGATCTCGAACGTGCCGTCGGGTCCGATATCGAGCTGATCGCCGGACATGTTGGCCTCGGGCACGTCACCGAAGGGCTCGGAAAGCACACCGGGCCCACCAGATCGGGGCCCCTGCACGGTGACGTTGAAAAACGGTGCGGTGCCGCGTTCCCCGGCGAGGCGGTACGTCGACCGACCGTCGATCCATGCCTGCTGGTAGAGGAAGTCCGCGCAGTCGCCGCCGAGCTTTCGGGTGGGGTTGCAGAAGGTGTGAATGACCGGATACCGGCTGTCTCTGGTTTCCAGTGCCAGGTCGAAGGCCTGGCCGAGGTTCTGGGTGAGAAACCGGAAACCGTCGGCGCGCTGCAGGCCCGAGGTGGCGTTGTGGTCCTTGAACACCTGCTCGCCCGCCGACTTCAGCCGGTCACAGAACGCACCCCACGCCGCGTTCAACGCGAGATCGTCCGCACCGTCTCCGAACGCCATCGGCTCCCCTATGCGCCAAGTCTTTCCAGCATGCCCGATACCGTCTCACAGGCGCGTCGCGCCGCGGCGAACCGGCCTTCCCCCTCGATACGGGGTCCGATCAGCTCCAGGTCGAAGCCGTGCGGGTAGCCGCAGGCAAGTACCAGGGCGAGGAACCGCTCGATCGGGATGACGCCGTCACCGGGGACCGCACGCGCCGGCAGCGCGCGGTCGCCCAGCACGTAGTCGCTCAGCTGGATCTGCTGGGTGATCGGCAAGGCCTGCGACACCAACTCGGCAAGGCCCGCTTCGGCCCAACAGTGGAACAGGTCGATGCACACGCCGAGCCCGGCCATCTCGGCCAGCGTGACCGTGTCCCGAAGGGTGTGGGCGATGTGCATGTCGGCATACAGTGCCGAGGCGTTCTCGATCGCCAGGGCCACTCCCGCGCGTTCGGCCTGGCCGACGCAGGGTGCAACCGCCACGCAGAACCGTTCGGCGGCCTGCTCCCAACTGTGTTCGCCGCGGCCTCCGGTCAGCAGGTAGACGACGCGCGCACCCACCGCGGCGGCGGCGTCGATGACCCGGGTCAGCTCTGCGGTGGTCGTGAACAGGTGATAGACCGAGTCCACGGTGTAGCCGTGCTGGGCGAGGAGGTCTCTCAGGCCCGGTTCGGCGAGTTGGGTGTCGATGAGGCTCAGCCGCCGTACGCCCAGCGCTTCCCAGTGCGACTGCAGCTCGGGCAGCGGCGTGCCGAAAAATGTCACGCTGTGCACCGAGAGTCGTTCGTGCACGGTCAGTTCCGCTTCTCGATCTCGACGCCGAAACGCTCACGGAACGGGCGGAACTCCTCGTGAAGCGCGTCGAGATCTTCACCGATGTCGGTCAGCAACGTGGTGGAGTACCGGAACTTGCCGTGCCGGTCGCCGCGGTTGTTCACCAGATAGCGCCGCATCGCGGCCTCGGCTTGTTCGCTCAGTGGCCTGCCGCAGAAATCGTAGAACCGGCGGACGGTGCCGACCTGGTCGGCGACGAAGTCGGTGTAGCGGACGTGCAGAATCCGCGGGTCGCCGACCAGCGGGTTGGTCATCGTGTTCTCGATGCTCTCGCGGGTCAGGCCCAGGTGCATCTTCGCCGCGGCCTGCAGGTCCACCGGCCCGACGATCCCTTCGGCGATGTCGGCCATCATCATCGTGCGCGACGCCGCCACCTGGACGGGGTCGCGGTGCAGCCACATCAGCTTCGCGTCGGGGTAGGTCGCGAACAGCTCCTTGAGGCGAAACCCGTGAAAACCCTTGAGCACCCATTGTTTGCGGGGTCGGCGGTACTGGAATTGTTGCAGCATCGCCCGATGGATGCGGTACTGCGCTGCGGGATCGGTGGGCAGGCCGCCGACCACGGTCGGCATCGGCACCCGCCACCACGCCGTCGGCGTCATCACCCGGAAGTCGAAGGCCCAGGTGCGTTCGTCCTCGGGCAGCCCGTCGCCGAGCATGTCGTTGTACGGATGGCTGTGCAGCCATTTCGGCAGTTTGGCGTTGATCTCGCGCCAGTCGGCATCCGCGCGGGCGCGGCGGGGATCGTCACCAGCGGCCAGGCCCGGCGGCGGCGACGGGTACATCACCTCCCAGAAGCGCAGGGCGCGTGCGTCGGGGTCCACCGACATCAGCGCGTGCATCAGCGTGGTACCCGAGCGCGGTTCGCCCGTGACGAACATGGGCCGCTCGATCACCTCATCGGCCAAGGGATATCGGCGCCGGTCTTCGAAGAACTGCAGTCGCGCGGTCAATAGCCAATGGCATACGTCGGCGGCGTTGCGCGCGCCGTCGGCGTCCATGCCGATGCTGTTGAGGTGCTCGACGACCAGGGCGAACCGCTGCGGCAGGCTGGCATCGCCGTAATCCGTCAACCCGGTTTCGGCCTGCGCCCGGCCCAGCATCGACGTCGCGTCCAACCGTGCGCTCACCGCAGGTCTCCGCACAGGCACAGCAGCTCGTCCTCGGCCTCGCGTACGTGCTGGGCCGACGCGGCCGCGTACTGCAGCCCCGCCATACCGCCGTAGTCCAGGATCTTGGGCACGCGCAAACCCGCGTCGACATAATCCTTGACGATGCGAGCGACCTGTTTCGGCGTGCCGTGCGGAATCACCGACAGCAGCATCTCGGGTTGCACTCCGGCAAGGAAGTCCAGGATCCGTTCGCGGGTGAGCACGGCGGGGTCGATGTCCTGATAACCGCGCCAGCTCTCGCCCATCGGGTGCTCGTAGCCGAACCTGCGCAGCATGGGCGCGGAGACCTGCAGCAGGAACGCCTTCACCAGCGGGGCCGCCAGGATCTCTTCGAGCGCCGCATCGTCGGGCGCGATCAGGCACACCTGGATGTAGCACGGGGTGATGGCCAACGGGTCGCGCCCGGCGCGGTCCGCGGAAGCCCGTACCGTCGCGAGCTTTTCGGCGTAGTCCTCGGGTGTCCACGCACCCGTCGGCCACCAACCGTCGGCGTAGCGCCCGACGATGTCCAGCGTGCGTTGCCCGCTTGCCCCGATCCAGATCGGCGGGACACGGCCGTCGTACGGTTCGGTGTCCAGCCGCGCGTGCCGCAGCCGGTAGAACTGCCCGTCGAAGTCGACGGGACCGTCGCTGTCCCACAGCAGCCGGATCACGTGCAGCGCTTCCTCGAAGCGGCTGACCGGCTTGGTGAAGTCGAACCCGTAGGGCACGGTGTTCTCGGTTTCGCCGCTGCCCAGGCCCAGGACGAACCGGCCCTTGGCCAGATGGCCGATGGTCAGCGCGCTCTGGGCGAGCAGCGACGGGTGCCGCCGAACGGTGTCGACGACGCTGGTCACCAGCGGAACGTTGGTGGTCAGCACCGCGGCGGCGGCCGCGACCGCCATCGCGTCCAGGTGTCGGTGCGGTGACGGGGAAACCGTTGCCAGATCGGTGAATTCGGGGGTCCAGATGGAGTCCGGCCAGAAGCTGACCATGTGATCGGGTAGCCAGATCGAGTGGTAGCGGCCGCTGTCGAGTTCGGGCAGCTGCGACAGGTCCAGCGGCAGCGTGGTGCGCAGGTACGCGGCGGGTTGAACTTTCACCCGAGGGCCCCTTCGCGTGCCGAACGTGGGTTACCGTCACGCGAAAACGCCGGATGACGTGACACAATCCCACACTCGCGCCTCACAGCCGGCCGATTTCGCGCAGAAACGCCTGGGTGTGGGCGATGCGACCGGTCAGTGTCGTGGGATCGCCGGTGCACAACTGGAATGCCGTCTCGGTGATCAGCGAAATGTCCTCGGTGTCGGTCTTGGCCAGGTCGAGCGCGCCGGCGCCCTCGGTGGCGACGGGATTGGTCGGCGCCGCGGCGTTGACCGCGATGCCGTCGTCGTACAGTTCGGCCGCAAGGCTTTTCGTCAGCCGGTTCAACGCCGCCTTGACCGTGCCGTACACCCCGAACCCGGCGCTGCGGTCGAAGTCGGAGAACGGCGGCCCGTCGGGCAGGTCACCGCCGACCGATGTCACGTTGAGCACCCAGCCGCAGCCGCGCTCCCGCATGGCCGGGATGGCCAGCTGGGTGAGGTGCAGGGGCGCCATCACGTGCATCTCCATCATCAGCCGCACCCGGCGCTCGGGGAACTCGTCGAGCGGGCGCAGGAAGGTGACCGCGGCGTTGTTGACGAGGATGTCGGGCGCACCGACCTGCTGCACCACCTCGGCGAACAGCCGTCCGCGTTCCTCGACGTCGGACAGATCCGCGGCCACCGCGACCGCCGTCCCGCCCGCGGATTCGATCTCCTCAAGCGTCTGACGTAGTGAGCCTTGGTATTTGGGATCGGGTTCCATGGTCCGCGCGGTCAGCGCGACCGTGGCTCCTTCGCTCGCGAGCCGCTGAGCGATCGCCTTGCCGAGCCCTCGGCTGCTGCCGGTGACGAGGGCGACCTTGCCGTCACACGCCATGGTGGGACCTCCTGGCCTCAGTTGCGCGGAATACCCGCGAGTTTGTCGGCGAACTTGGCTTCGGCGGCTGCCCTCAGCCGCAGCAGGTGCTCGGACGGGAACACGTCCGGCGCGGGTTCGACGTCCTTGAGCAGCAGCCGCGCCAGCGTCACCTTGTGCACCTCGGTGGGCCCGTCGGCCAGTCCGAGCACGAACGACTCCGTCAGGTACTGCACGAACGGCATCTCATGCGAGGTGCCCAGCGAACCGTGCAACTGCAACGCCCGCGCCGACACGTCGTGTAACACCTTCTGCATCATGGCCTTGACGGCGGAGATGTCCGCACGCACCGCCTTGTAGTCGTTGTACTGGTCGATCTTCCACGCGGTCTGCAGCGTCAGTAGCCGGAACGCCTCGATCTCCATCCACGAGTCGGCGATCATCTCCTGCACCATCTGCTTGTCCGCCAGCACCGATCCCTGGGTGTAGCGCGACACCGCTCGCTCCGTGAGCATGTCGAAGATCCGCCGCACCAACCCGACGGTGCGCATGGCGTGGTGGATGCGCCCGCCGCCGAGCCTGGTCTGGGCCACCACGAACGCACCGCCGCGCGGGCCCAGCATGTGGTCGTCGGGAACCCGGACGTTCTCGTAGCGCACATATCCCTCGCGCCCGCCGCCGCCGAGCGGTTGATAGCCCAGCCCGACGTCGCGCAGCACGTTGATCCCCGGTGTGTCGCCGGGCACGACGAACATCGAATAGCGTTCGTACGGCGGCGCTTCGGGATCCGTCATCGCCATCACGATGATGAACGACGCCATCGACGCGAACGACGAATACCACTTCTCACCGTTGATCACCCAGTGATCGCCGTCGCGGGTGGCGGTGGTGGTGAACACCTTCGGGTCGGCGCCGCCGTGGGGTTCGGTCATCGAGAAGCACGACACGATCCGGTTGTCCAGTAGTGGCTCCAGGTACCGCTGTTTGAGTTCGGGCGTGCCGTAGTGCGCGAGGATCTCACTGTTGCCGGAATCCGGTGCCTGGGAGCCGAACACGATCGGCGCGCACTCGGACCGGCCGAGGATCTCGTTGAGCAGCGCGAGTTTGACCTGGCCGTAGCCGGGACCGCCGAGGTGCGCCCCCAGGTGGGTGGCCCACAGCCCGCGCTCTTTCACGATCTCCTGCAGCGGGGGGATCAGCGCCTGGCGCACCGGATCGTTGAGGTCGTGTGACTCCTTGACGATCAGGTCGATGGGCTCGCATTCGCTACGGACGAACTCCGCAACCCACGCCAGCTGCTCGGCCCACTCGGGGTCGGTCGAGAAATCCCAGGCCATCGCCCGTCCTTCCGTCGGCGCTTCAGGTGTCTGACCACTTCTGACGTCGTTGCGCGGCTTCGTCGGTGGCGTGGCTGAGCACCTGGTTGCGATTCTCCAATTCCATGGCGGCCGCGAGGCCCGCCGCGTCGGTGTTGGTCTGCAGCGCACGCTTGGTCAGTTGAACACCCAGCGGCGAGAGACCGGCGATCGTCGACGCGATCTCGAATGCGCGCTCGGCCAACCGGTCCGGTTCGACGATCTCGCTGACCAGCCCACGGCGGTCGGCCTCCTCGGCGCCGACGCTGCGCCCGGTCAACATCCAGTCCGCCGCGACGCTGGTACCGACGATCCTGGGCAGGTGGTAGCTCATGCCCATCTCCGCACCCGAAAGCCCCAGCAGGATCGCGGCGTTACCGAAACTCGCCGCCGTGGAGCAGATCCGGATGTCGGCGGCCAGGCACAGCGCGAGGCCCGCGCCGACGCACGGCCCGTTCACGGCGGCCACCACCGGTTGCGGCAGGGCCCAAATGGCCTGCGGGAGTGCGGCCATCGTCTCCTGGAAGCGCATCCGGTCGATCGCCGGTGCCGATGCCTCCAACATTCCGGGACCGAAATTACGCACGTCGATGCCGGAGCAGAACCCGCGCCCGGCGCCGGTCAGCACCACGGCGTTGACCGAGGTATCGGCGGCGATCTCGGCGAGGGCCTGCGCCAGTTCGTCGCGCATGATCTCGTTGATCGCGTTGAGTTGCCTGGGCCGGTTGAGCTGCAGGGCGACGATGCCGGGTTGGTTCCGGTCGACGATCAGCGCCTCGGGCATGTCAGACCCGCTCGATGATGGTGGCCGTGCCCATGCCACCGCCCGTGCACATCGTGACCAGCCCGGTGTTCAGGTCGCGGCGCTCGAGTTCGTCGAGGACGGTGCCGATGAGCATGGCTCCCGTCGCCCCGATCGGGTGGCCGAGCGCGATCGCCCCGCCATTGACGTTGACCCGTGCCGGATCGAGGTCCAGGTCGCGGATGGTCTTCAGCGGCACCGCCGCGAACGCCTCGTTGATCTCCCAGAGATCGATGTCGTCGGCGGACATCCCGGCCTTCTCCAGACACCGTTGGGCGGCGGGTCCCGGCGCGGTGAGCATGATGACCGGTTCGCTGCCGATCGCCGCCGTGCACCGGATCCTGGCCCGCGCGGCAACGCCGTTGGCGTCCAGCCACCGTCGGGATGCCACCGCCGCCACCGCCGCACCGTCGACCACGCCGGAGGAGTTGCCCGCGTGGTGCACGTGTTCGATGGCCGTCAGCCCCGGATACCGGTCGAGGCAGATCTCGTCGAACGTGGCGGCCTCACCGTCGACGCGGGCCGCGCCCATTTGCGCGAACGCCGGCGGCAGCTTGGCCAGCTTTTCCAGAGTCGTTCCGGGCCGGGGATGTTCGTCGCGATCGAGGGTGACCTCACCGCCGGCATCGGTCACCGCGATGACCGAGCGGTCGAAGTGTCCTGCCGCGATCGCCTCGGCCGCGCGCCGCTGGCTCTCGACGGCGTACGCGTCGACGTCCTCGCGGCTGAATTTCTCCAGCGAGGCGATCAGATCGGCCGAGATGCCCTGCGGCACCGTGGGATGACGTTCGCGGAACGCCGGGTTGTCGCCGTCGATCGTCGGCACGCCGACGCCGACGCTCCACCGCGACATCGACTCGACACCGCCCGCGACCACCAAATCCTGCACGCCGCTGGCCACGCCGGTCGCCGCGACCGTGATCGCCTGCTGGCCCGAACCGCAGAACCGGTTGAGCGTCATTCCGGGCACGGTCTCCGGCCAGCCCGCGAGAAGCACCGCGAGGCGCGCGATGTCGTCGCCGTGCTCGCCGGCCAGAATTCCGTTGCCCGCAACCACGTCGTCGACGTCACCCGGATCGAAACCTGTTCTGGCGCAGAGGGATTTCAGGCACTGCGCGAACAGCTCCTGCGGGTG
The DNA here is from genome assembly GCF_019645835.1 of Mycolicibacterium holsaticum DSM 44478 = JCM 12374. Taxonomy (NCBI): domain Bacteria; kingdom Bacillati; phylum Actinomycetota; class Actinomycetes; order Mycobacteriales; family Mycobacteriaceae; genus Mycobacterium; species Mycolicibacterium holsaticum. The sequence continues at coordinate 1,772,433 of NZ_CP080998.1, read as the reverse complement.
AATTCCGTGCAGGGCGCCGTCGGCCCGGCCCCGACCCCTCGGTGTGCGTACGGCGTCGACGATCCAGGCGTCCATGTCAGCGCCGCGGCAGCCCAAGGACCTGGGTGGCGATGATGTTGCGCTGGATCTCCGAGGTGCCGCCGGCGATGGTTCCGGAGAAGCTGCGCGCATACCGCTCGAACCAGCTGGCGAAGTAGTGGTCGAGGTTCATGTGCTCGTATCTACCCGTCGTCGACGGATGGATCAACCCGCCCGCGCCCGAGGCGGTGAATGCGGTGTCCATCGCCCGCATCTCGGCTTCGGATCCGAACAGCTTGAGCACCGACACCGACGCGGTGTCCATCTCTCCGCGCGCGGCTCGGGCCAGCGCCGCTGAACCCATCGCCCGCAACGCTTGGTAATCCATGATTGTCGTCGCGTATTGGTCGCGCTGCAGCGCATCCGCGGGGCGGAAGTCGGCGATCATGTTGTCGATGCGGTCGGCGAAACCCAGCCACATCATCGTGCGTTCATGGCCGAGCGAACCGTTGGCGACGCCCCAGCCGCCGTTGAGCGGGCCGACGAGATTCTCGGCGGGCACCCGCGCGTCGGTGAAAAACACCTCGTTGAAGTCCTTGTGCTGCTCACCGCACAGGTCGGCGAACGGACGGCACACCACGCCGGGGGTGTCGGTGGGGATGATCAGCACGCTGATGCCCTTGTGCTTGGGGGCATCCGGGTCGGTGCGCACAAACGTCAACAGGAAGTCGGCGTCGTGCGCACCCGACGTCCACACCTTCTGACCGTTGACGACGAAGTAGGGCTCGTCCACGTCAGAGACAAGCTCAGCGCGGGTGCGCAGCGACGCCAGATCGGAGCCGGCGCTCGGTTCGCTCATCCCCAGCGACGCGGTGATCTCGGCCTTGAGCACCGGCACCGCCCAGCGGTGCTTCTGCTCGTCGGAGCCGAACGAAAGCAGCGACGCGGCAACGATGTTCACACCCTGCGGGTTGAAGCTGTGATAGATGCGGCGCCGGCACAGCTCGTCGAGATGGACGAACTGCTGCAGCACCGTGGCGTTGCGCCCGCCGAACTCGGGCGGCTGGGCGGGTAGCAGCCAGCCGTTGTCGAACAGCAGCCGCTGCCAGTCCCTGGCCCACTGCGGCATATGCGATACCGAACGGGGCCGCTCCAGGGTCTGCGCCGCTGACGGCAGATGCTCGTCGAGGAACGCCGCGAACTCGGCGCGGAACTCCTCGACGTCGGGATCAAAAGTCAGCTGCATGAAACTCCTCGGCGATGATCGCGCGGTGCTCGGCGGCCCCGCCGAGCAGATGCTCGCCGGCCTTGGCCCGCTTCAACGCGAACTGCAGATCGTTCTCCCAGGTGAAACCCATGGCACCGAACAACTGCAGGCCGTTGCGGAAGACCACCGCCTGGGCCTCACCGGCCGACGCCTTGGCCATCGCGGCGGCCAGGCGCCTGCGCGGGTCGTCTTCGGCGATGGTCAGCGCCGCGAAGTATGCGAGCGCACGCGCCCGTTCGGTGGCCACGTGCATGTCGACGGCCTTGTGCTGGACGGCTTGGAACGAGCCGATCGCGACGCCGAACTGCTGGCGCTGTTTGACGTGCTCCAGCGCCAGATCGAGGATGCGCTGGCAGGCCCCGACCATCGTGATCGCCAGCCCGGTCAGCGCGACATGACGCGCCTTCTCGGCGTCGACGTGCATCCGGGCGGTGTCGGGCACCCGCACGTCGGCGAAGGACACCTCCGCGATGTGCAGCACCGGGTCGAACACCGCGCTGCGCCGGGTGCTGACCTGGCCGGCGTCGACGACGAACACGCCGGCCTCGGTGACCACGGCAAGCCGATCCGCGCGGTCACCGTCGAGCACGTGACGCGCGGTCCCGTCGAGCACCCAGCCCTCGGCGTCGCGATGGGCGGCCACGCCGCCGTACACCGCGGTGCCGACCTGCTGCGGGTCGAACCGGTCACCGGCGAGCGGGGCGAACTGCGTCAGGGTCGCCAGAAACGGGGTGGGGTCGGTGGCTCGGCCCAGTTCTTCGAGCACGATCGCCAACTCGACGGCGTTTTCGGCGTCGCTGAGTTCGGTCCAGCCGGCGTCGACGTAGGTCTTCCACAGCGGGGTCGGATCGACCCCGTTCTCGGCCACGCCGCGGACCAGGGACGCCGGGCACTGCTTGGTCACCGCGTCGCGCACGGTCTCCTGCCAGAGCCGCTGGTCGGCGTCGAACTCCAGTAACACCAAGGGCCTCCCGGGATAGGTGAGTCGGCATGAGAATAACATTCTCTTTAGATGCTGTAATCGTTCTCGGCAGCGTACTACCGCGTTTCGACCGATGCATGCCAAGCGACTGACCAGCGCACACTCTGACCTGCACAGAAGTAAGCGAACCGCTGGAGAACACAATTCTTGCCTTTGAAGAACAAGGCTTTACTATGGGGATATGCCCGGCGCCTGCACGTGCTGCTGCCCAACCTGGAAATCGGTCCGCCCGACCGACATCGGAGGCCTGAGGTGATCGAACATCCCGACGGCGCACGAACCCCCGTCATCGATGCCAGCGTGCACGTCTTCTGCAAGTCGAACAAGGACCTGCGCAGCATCCTTCGCGAGCCGTTTCGAAGCCGCGGGTTCCCCGACTACGAGATGGACTGGTACGGCGCACCCGGCGGCGAGTACGCCCCGGGCACCGAGGGCCCCGACCGTCAGTATCCGGGGTCGGATCCCGAGTTCGTCGGCAAGCACCTGTTCGACGACGGCGTCGTGGACGTCGCGGTTCTGCATCCGATGACCCGGGGCATCATGCCCGACCGTCACCTCGGCACGGCGTTGGCCGCCGCTCACAACGAGATGCTGGTGTCGCGTTGGCTTGAGGACAGCTCGTATGCCGAGCGGTACCGCGGCACGATCCGGGTCAACCCCGACGACATCACCGGCGCGTTGCGCGAGATCGCCAAGTACAAGGACCATCCGCGCGTCGTACAGATCGGGGTTCCGCTGCAGTCGCGTGATCTCTACGGTAAGCCGCAGTTCTGGCCGTTGTGGGAGGCGGCGGTGGAGGCGAACCTGCCCGTTGCGGTGCACATCGAGGTCGGTGCGGGGATTGCGTCGGCGCCGACGCCTTCGGGCAACACCCGCACCTACGAGCAGTACGTCGGGTTCATGGCGCTCAACTACCTCTATCACCTGATGAACATGATCGCCGAGGGGGTATTCGAGAGGATGCCCGCGCTGAAGTTCGTCTGGGCCGACGGAGCCGCCGACATGCTCACCCCGTTCATCTGGCGGATGGACTGTTTCGGCAGGCCGCACCTCGAGCAGACACCGTGGGCCCCGAAGATGCCCAGCGATTATCTGCCCGGCCACGTCTATTTCATCCAGGGTGCGCTCGACGGGCCCGGAGACACCGAGTTCGCCGGTGAATGGTTCGGCTTCACCGGCAAGGACAACATGGTGATGTTCGGCTCCAGCTATCCGCACTGGCAGCACAACACGCTCACGGTGCCCGCGTCCTACACCACCGAACAGCGCGACAAACTGTGCTGGCGAAACGCCGCGGAACTCTATGGCATCGACGTCGGGGCCGGCATCAGCGCAAAGTGATAGAAGACTTCTGAGAGGGAGGCCAGGATGACGGTCACAGTGACAGCACGAAAGCCGGCAGCCGAACGCATCGCCGTTCGTTGTGTCGACTCCGATGTGCATCCCGCCCCGCGGCGCGGCGAGCTCGTCCAGTACATCCCCGAGCCGTGGCGCAGCAAGTACTTCCTGACCCGCAAAGTCGGTGAGCAGATCTACTACGACGCCCCCGACTACGCGCACTCCTACGCGATGCGTGTCGACACGTTCCCGCCCGACGGCGAGTTCGCCTGCAGTGACCCCGATCTGGCGTTCAAGCAGCTGATCATGGAGGCCGGCGCCGACATCGCGATCCTGGAACCCGCCGCCTATCCGGCCCGCACGGTTGAAACCCAACACGCGATGGCTGTCGCGCTGAACGACTGGCAGGCCAACCACTGGCTCGACAGCCACAACAACTGGCACGAGCGCTGGCGCGGGTCGATCTGCCTGGCGATCGAGGACCCCCAGGCCAGCGCGCGCGAGATCGAGCGCTGGGCCGGACATCCGTATATGGCGCAGACGCTGATCAAGGCCGAACCACGGCCGTCATGGGGCGACCCGAAGTACGACCCGATCTGGGCGGCGGCCACCAAGCACGACATCACGGTCAGCTGTCACCTCTCGCGCAGCCACCACGAAGAGCTGCCCATGCCGCCGGTCGGGCTGCCCAGCTACAACCACGACTTCATGGTCACCTACTCGCTGCTGGCCGCAAACCAGGTGATGAGCCTGATCTTCGACGGCGTGTTCGACCGGTTCCCCACGTTGCGCGTGGTGTTCGTCGAGCACGCGTTCACCTGGATCCTGCCCCTGATGTGGCGGATGGACGCCATCTACGAGGCCCGCAAGTCCTGGGTGGACATCAAGCGCAAGCCCTCGGAATACGTCAAGGACCACATCAAGTTCACCACCCAGCCGCTGGACTATCCGGAGGACAAAACCGAGCTCAGCCGCGCGTTCGAGTGGATGGAGTGCGAGAAGATCCTGCTGTTCTCCTCGGATTACCCGCACTGGACGTTCGACGATCCGCGCTGGCTGGTCAAGCACCTGCCCCAGCATGCGCGCGAGGCCGTGATGTTCCGCAACGGGATCGCGACATACAAGCTGCCTGAGACGGTTCCGGCGCTTGAGGGCCAGGTGCGGGTGTTCTGAATTGACTACGGAGAGCACGAGCGATGGGCCCACGCCCGCAGGGCAGGGGACGAGCAGAGAAATAACTCAAGAGAAGAAGCCGCCCCGGCTGGCCCAGGGGCGTGAACATGTCGTCGCTACTGTCGACGAAATACCGCCCGGGACACACAAACTCGTGCCCATCGGCCGGCACGGCGTCGGCGTCTACAACGTCAACGGCACGTTTTATGCAATCGCGAACTACTGTCCGCACGAGGGCGGTCCGCTGTGTTCAGGACGCGCGCGTGGGCGCAATATCGTCGACGAGAGCGTTCCGGGCGATGCGGTGATGGTCCGCGACCTGGAGTTCATCTACTGCCCGTGGCACCAGTGGGGTTTCGAGCTGGCCACCGGCACCACTGCTGTCAAACCCGAATGGAGCATCCGGACCTACCCGGTCCGGATCGTTGGTAACGAGGTGCTCGTACAGGCATGACCACAACCGAAAAGAAGCCCGGACCCCAGCTCAAGCGCGGCGAGAAGGTTTTCGAGGTCAACGGCGGCAACGTCGTCTACGAAATCCTCGGCAAGGAAGGCGATTTCATCGCGCTGACGCCGGGCGGCCGGTTCAGCAAGGACATCGAGGGGCTGCGGCCGCTGGCTCAGAAGCTCGTCAAGGGCGGCTACCGGGTGCTGCTGTGGGACCGGCCCAACTGCGGCAAGTCCGACGTGCAGTTCTACGGCCAGAGCGAATCTCACATGCGCGCCCAGACATTGCACGCGCTGATCACCGGGCTCGACATCGGGCCCTGCATCATCGCCGGCGGGTCGGGCGGTGCCCGCGACTCGATGCTGACCGCGATGCTGTATCCGGAGATCGTCCGGAAGCTGGTGGTGTGGAACATCGTCGGCGGGGTCTACGGATCGTTCGTGCTGGGCTCCTACTACATCGTGCCGAGCATCCTTGCCGTCCGCGGCGCAGGCATGAAGGGCGTGGTCGCGGTCGACGAATGGAAGCAGCGGATCGCGGAGAACCCGGCCAACCGCGAGCGCTTCCTGGCCATCGACGCCGACGAGTTCCTCAAGTTGATGATGCGCTGGCTCAACGCTTTCGTACCGAAACCGGGCCAGACCATCCCCGGCGTCGAAGACGAGATGTTCGACAACATCACGGTGCCCACGCTAATCATCCGCGGCGGCGAGAACGACCTTGACCATCCCAAGCGGACCTCGTTGGAGGTCAGCTGCCTGATCAAGGGGTCCACGCTGATCGACCCGCCGTGGCCCGAAGACGCCTGGGAGCGGGCCGGGGAAGCTCGGGCTTCGGGAAAGGTCAAGCGGTTCAACATGTTCGACACGTGGGTGCAGGCCGCGCCCGCGATCCTGAACTTTCTGGACGGCTAGATGACCCCCGCGAAGGTATCCCGCAGTCGGCCGGGTGTCGTGCGATCAGATGGTGCGGATGTGCACTTCGCAGTTGAGCGACGCCTCGAGCGCGGTGTGGACGCGGCTTTCGGGAACCCGCTCCAGATCGGCCTGCCGCAGCGTCACGTGCACCACGTCCCAGCCGTCCTCCCCCGCCACCCGTTCGATATCACCGGTCAGCCCCAGACCGGCCAGCACGCCACGGGCGTCGGCATCGGTGCCGCGGCTGATGTAGGTGAGCACCCCCGGCACCGGCGTCGTGCCGAACGCCCCGGCGCACAGGTCAACCGCGCACCGCTGCAGTTCGTCGGGGTCTTCACCGTCGATCAGCAGCTCCACCTCGCGTCGCTTCGGCGGCAGCGCAGCCAGGTTGTTCTCCACCACCTCCACACCCGCCGTCGCGGCCATGTCACGGAGGCGTGTCATGCCGTCGGTTAGCTGCGCCGGCGTCAGCTCACCGGCCCTGTCGACGCCGACACGCACCACCGCGGTCCTCATGTGCGTCAGCCTAGCCGCGGGCAGGAAGGACGTGTCATGACCTCCACGGCAACCGATCTCATCGTCGCGGCGTGGCCGGACTGTGCACCCCGGCTGCTGCGCGCCGGGCAGCTCGGACCGGAGAGCCACGCCGAGTACGCACCGGCTGGCGGCTACCGGCCGCTGCCCGACGCCGATGCGCTTCTGGAGCAGGTCGACCTCTCGGGGCTGTTGGGGCGCGGCGGTGCGGCGTTTCCGCTGGGCACCAAGCTGCGAACCGTGCGCGACGCCGCACGGCGCGGATCCGAGACGGTGGTGGTCGCCAACGGCGAAGAGGGCGAACCCGCCTCGGTCAAGGATCGCTGGCTGCTTCGCAACCGGCCGCACCTGGTGCTCGACGGTCTGCGGCTGGCCGCCGCGATCGTCGGCGCGGGCCGCGCGTACGTGTACGTCTCCGACACCCGGGCGGCGACGGCGGTGACCGGCGCGCTGGCCGAACTCCCGCCGCAGACGTTCGGCGCCACCGAGGTCACTGTCCTGACCGTCGATCCCGGTTACGTCGCCGGCGAGGAGACCGCCGCGGTGCGGCGCATCAACGGCGGACCTGCCAAGCCGACCGACAAACCGCCGCGGCCCTACGAGGAAGGGGTCCTGGGCCTTCCGACAATGGTCAGCAACGTCGAGACGCTGGCGAACCTGCCGTTCATCCACGAGCACGGCGCTGCGGGCTTTCGCGCGGTCGGCACCCCGATGTCACCGGGTACGTTCCTCGCGACGATCACCGGTGCCGGGCGCCCGCCGATACTCTATGAAATCCCGCACGGCGCAGCGTTTTCCACATTGCTCAAGGTGTACGGCGTGAACGCCGAGTCGGTACGGGGGGCGTTGATGGGCGGCTACTTCGCCGGGCTGCTGAACACCGACGTGCTCGATGCGACCCTCGATCACGAGTCGATGCGACGGCTGGGCGCCGGGCTGGGGTGCGGCGCCATCTCGATCCTCACCGACGACTGCCCGGTCGCCGTCGCGGCCTCGGTGATGTCCTACTTCGACCGCGAGAACGCCGGACAGTGCGGGTCCTGCTTCAACGGCACGGCGGCGATGGCCGCGGTGCTGTGCGCACTGCGCGACGGCGTGGCCACCGACGAGGACGTGGCCCGGCTCCAGCGGTGGTCGGTCGTGCTGCGCGGCCGCGGGGCGTGCGGCACCCTCGACGGCGCCACCAACATCGCCGCCAGCCTGTTGCGGCAGTTTCCGCAGCTGATCACCCGCCATCTGGCGAACGACTGCCCGGCCTGCCGGACCGCGGCATACGCCGCCGTGCGGCCCTACGAAGTGGAGGCGGTGGCTCAACCATGAGTGACGGCTTGCGGATTCGGCTCGATCGCACCATCTGCGACGGCTTCGGCGCCTGCGCCAAACACGCACCGGACTACTTCTCGCTCGACGACTGGGGATATGCGTCGCTGGTGGGCGATGGCACGGTGCCGGAGAAGGACCGCAACGCGGTGATGCGGGCGCTACTGGACTGTCCGGTGCACGCGATCATCTACCTGGGTGAACACCGGCCGTCCGACGATCAAAAGGACCATCCCGAATTCAGGGAGGCGCCTGAGCCGGAGCCGGAAACCGATGACAGCGAGGCGATCTCGGGGTTCGTTCGGTGACCCGGCCGTTACCGGAGCTGACGGTACAAAACGAGTTCTTCTGGACCGCAGGCGCTGACGGGGTGTTGCGCATCCAAGAGTGCCTGGACTGCCAGGCGTTGATCCATCCCCCTCAGCCGGTGTGCCGGTACTGCCGCAGCGACAACATGGGGGTGCGCGACGTGTCGGGCAAGGCGACGTTGAGCGCCTTCACCGTCAACCACCGTTTCGGCTTCGTCGACCTGCCGCCCCCGTACGTGGTGGCCCAGGTCGCCGTCGTCGAGGATCCGCGGGTCCGGTTGACCACCAACATCGTCGACTGCGAACCCGATGAACTGACCCTTGGTCAAACCGTCGAGGTCGACTTCCAGAAGTTGGAAGACGTGTGGCTGCCCGTGTTCCGGCCGACCGCCGACGACCAGGCCGGCCCGGCCGCAGCCGACGACGTCGCACCCGAGGACGTCGGCCGGTACGTGCGGGCGCCGCTGACCACCGAGCGGTTCGAAGACAAGTCGGCGATCACCGGCATCGGCGCATCGCGGCTCGGGCGGCGGTTGATGGTTCCTCCGCTGTCGTTGACCATCGAGGCGTGCAAAGCCGCCGTCGCCGATGCGGGCCTGACGTTCTCCGACATCGACGGGCTCTCGACATATCCCGGGCTCGACGTCGCCGGGATGGGCGAGGGCGGCGTGACCGCGTTGGAGAACGCCTTGGGGCTGCGGCCCACCTGGATCAACGGCGGCATGGACACGTTCGGGCCGGGCGGTTCGGTCATCGCCGCCATGATGGCCGTCGCCACCGGTATGGCGCGTCATGTGCTGTGCTTCCGCACGTTGTGGGAGGCGACGTTCCAGCAGTTGATGAAGGAGGGCAAGGCATCTCCGCCGGGTGGGGCACGGACCCCCAGTTGGCAGATGCCGTTCGGCGCGATGTCGGCCGCGCACACGTTGGCGCTCAACGCGCAGCGCCACTTCGACCGCTACGGCACCACCAGGGAAACGCTGGGCTGGATCGCGATGAATCAGCGCGCGAACGCCGCGCTGAACCCGACGGCCATCTACCGCGATCCGATGAGCATGGACGACTACCTGAGCGCCAGGATGATCACCACACCCTTCGGGCTGTACGACTGCGACGTGCCCTGCGACGGCGCGGTGGCCGTGATCGTTTCCGCCGTCGAGGCCGCAAAAGACCTGCCGCACAAGCCCGTGCTGTTCGAGGCGGTCGGAACCCAGATCGTCGAGCGCACCGACTGGGACCAGTCCACGCTGACCCACGAACCCCAGGTACTCGGCCAGGCAGCGCATCTGTGGACGCGGACCTCGTTGCGGCCCAAGGATGTCGACGTCGCCCAGTTGTACGACGGCTTCTCGTTCAACTGCCTGTCGTGGCTGGAGGCGCTCGGTTTCTGCGGCATCGGTGAAGCCAAGGACTTCCTGGACGGCGGTAAGGCCATCGCCCGCGACGGGGTCATTCCGCTGAATACCCACGGCGGCCAGCTGTCCCACGGCCGCACCCACGGGATGGGCCTGATCCACGAGGCGGTGACCCAGTTGCGCGGCGCCGCCGGAGAACGTCAGGTGCCAGGCGCCACGGTCGCGGTCGCCAGCAGCGGCGGCCTCACCCCCAGCGGGGTCCTGCTGATGCGGACGGACACGTGAGCACCCCGCGCCCGCGCGTCGTGCTCGCCGACGGAGTGCCCATGTCGGGACTGGTGGCCGAGGTCGACGATCCGCGGGCGGTCATCGTCGCGTTCCACGGCGGATCCACCACCGCAGCGTATTTCGACTGCCCGGGATATCCGCAGCTGTCGCTGCTCCGCGCGGGCGCCGCGGCGGGCTACACCACGGTGGCACTGGACCGGCCCGGCTACGGCAGTTCGGCGCCCTACCCGGAGGCGATGGACCGCCCCGAACAGCGCGTCGCGCTGGCCTCCGGTGCGCTCGACAAGGTGCTCGGCACGAAGCCGCGCGGCGCCGGAGTGTTTCTCATGGGCCATTCGGCCGGCTGTGAGATGGCGCTGCGGATGGCCACTGAGTTGGGCGCCGACGTGCTCGGGCTCGAGCTGGCGGGGTCCGGGGTTCGGTACACCGCAGCGATGGCCGAGATCATGAAGGCCACGATGGCCAACCAGCGACCCGTCGGGCTGCGCGAGCTGCTCTGGACGCCCGAGCACGTGTATCCACCCGAGGTGTTGTCCGGTATGACGAACTCTTCGGGCGGGGCGCGCTACGAAATCGAGGTGACCAAAAACTGGCCGCGGCAGGACTTTCCCGCCCTCGCGTCGCAGGTGCGTGTGCCGGTGCAGTTCAGCGTCGCCGAGTTCGAGCGGGTGTGGCGATCGGATCCGCAGATGTTGGCGCAGATCGGCGCGATGTTCACCTCGGCGCCGCGGTTCGTCGTCAACGAACAAGCCGGTAGCGGGCACAACCTTTCGTTGTCGGTGGCTGCCGATGCGTACCACGCAAAGGTGCTCGCGTTCGTCGAGGAATGTGTTCTGGCACAACAAGGATTGGAGACGGGTTGATGCGCGTCGGATTCATCGGACTCGGCAGCCAGGGCGGACCCATGGCCCGGCGCATCGCCGACGGCGGTTTCGAGACCACGCTGTGGGCGCGCAGGCAGGCCAGCCTCGACCCGTATGCGGATACGGCCGCCAAGACCGCGGGCTCGCCGGCCGAGTTGGGCGCGGCCAGCGACCTGGTGTGCCTGTGCGTGGTCGGCGACGACGACGTCAGGGAAGTGCTGTACGGCGAGAACGGGGTACTTGCCGGAATGGCATCGGGTGGAATCATCGCGATCCACAGCACCGTGCATCCCGACACCTGCCGGGAGGTCGCCGAAAGTGCTGCTGCGCAGGGTGTCTCGGTGCTCGATGCGCCGGTCAGCGGCGGCGGTCCCGCGGTCGAGGAGGGCAAGCTACTGGTGATGGTCGGCGGCGACGAGCACGTCGCCGAACGCTGCCGTCCGGTGTTCGCGACCTACGCCGACCCCATCGTGCACCTCGGCCCGTTGGGCAGCGGTCAGGTCACCAAGATCCTCAACAACCTGCTGTTCACCGCCAACCTCGGCAGTGCGGTGAGCACCCTGGAGTTGGGTGCGGCCCTGGGCATTCCGCGGGAGCGCCTCGCCGAGGTACTCAACGGCGGCTCGGCCACCAGCAAGGCACTGGGCAGCATCGCGGTGTTCGGCGGAACCGTCGAGGGGCTGGCACCGATCGCCGGTGCGCTGCTGCAGAAGGACGTTAGGCACGCGGCCAGCATCGCCGCCAACGTCTCGGCGCCCGAAGGTGCCGTGTTCGCCGCAGCCGATGCAGCGTTGACGACAATGGACTATCCGCGATGAGCGCTTGCGCGAACAGCGGAGCGCCCCTATGACACGCGTCGGGTTCGTCGGGGCGGGCCGAATGGGTGCGCCCATGGTGAGCCGTCTGGTCGAAGCCGGCCATGAGGTCCGCGCCCTCGGCAGGACCGACGAGAAGTGCCAGGCGGTACGCGATCTGGGCGCGCAGCCGGTCCCCGCGTTGACCGCGGTCGCCGACGACGCCGACGTCGTCATCGTCTGTGTGTTCACCGACGAACAGGTCCAGCAGGTCTGCACATCCAGCGACCTGATATCCGCCATGGCCCCAGGTGCGGTGCTGGTCATCCACACCACCGGAAGCCCACGCACCGCACAGGCCGTCGCCGCCCGCTGCCCGGCCATCGACGTCGTCGACGCACCGGTCAGCGGCGGCCCGCACGACATCGCCGGGGGCACGCTCACGTTGTTCGTCGGCGGTTCCGACGACGCGGTGGCCCGCGCCCGCCCGGTGCTCGAGGCGTACGGCGACCCGATCCTGCATGTCGGTCGGCTCGGCGCCGGGCAGGCGGTCAAGCTGGTCAACAACGCGTTGTTCGCCGCCCAGATCGGGCTGTTGCGACAGGCCGTCGCGCTCGGCGACCGCTTCGGGGTCGACGAGGAGAACCTGCTGTCCTCGATCACCCACGGGAGCGGGGCCAGCCGGGTCGGCGAGTTCATCGCCATGCGCGGTTCGGTGGCGGCGTTCGTCGACGACACCGCCGAGTTCATCGGCAAGGACGTCGAGGTGGTGCGGAAAATCGCCGCGGAATTGGGCAGCGATCTGGGCCTGCTCGACGACGTCATCGCTGCGGGAATTCACCAGTGACTAGCGGCGATTTCGACTACTCAAAAGCATCCCGTGAGGCATACTATTGGCGTTACATAAACGCAGCCTCGCGTAACGAAAGCGGACACTAGCCCGCCGCGAAAGAGGAGACCATGACCAAGCCCAAACTGGTGTTCGATCCGGTGTCGCAGGAGTTCTTCGAGAACCCGTACGGGATCTACCAGCGGATGCGTGACGAAGCGCCGATCTACTACGACGAAGACGAGGACTTCTACGCGCTGACCCGGCACGCCGACGTGGCCGCGGCACTCAAGGACCACGAGGCGTTCTCCTCGTCGCGTGGGTGCGACCTGGCGATGGTGCGCTCCGAGGAAGGGCCCGTGAAGTCGATCATCTTCATGGACCCGCCGGAGCACCGGCACATGCGCAGCCTGCTCAACAAGGCGTTCACGCCACGGGCCATCCAGTCCCAGCGCGAGACCATCACCGAACTCGTCGAGAAGTACCTGTCCGACGTCGATCCGGACAACTTCGATGTGGTGCAGGACTTCTCCGGCCCCTTCCCGGTCGAGGTGATCACCCGGATGGCCGGTGTGCCCGAGGAGTTCCGCCAGCAGGTGCGGCACTGGATCGACAAGGGCCTGGAGCGCAAGCCCGGCCAGCTCGAGCTCTCCGAAGAAAACATGCAGGCCAATATCGACTCCGGCGTGTACTACTACGGCCTGGTCCAGGAGCGGCGTGCCAACCCGCAGGATGACATGATCAGCCGGCTGATCGCCGCGGAGATCCCCGACGACGACGGGAACCTACGCAAGCTCGACGACATCGAGATCACCGGGTTCACCACGCTGTTGGGCGGAGCAGGCGCCGAGACCGTCACCAAGCTGGTCGGCAGCGCGGTCGTCGAGTTCGCCCGGCACCCCGAACAGTGGCAGATGCTGCTCGACGACCGCAGCCTGGTGCCCGCCGCCGTCGAGGAGTTGCTGCGCTACGTCGGCCCGGTGCAGTACAACGTGCGCTACACGTTGAAAGAGGCCGAAGTGCCAAACGGCACCATTCCCGCGCACAAACCCGTGTTCTTGATGAAGGCCGCGGCCAACCGGGATCCGCGTGCGTTCGACAACGCCGAATCGTTCGACATCACCCGCGACCGCACCCAGGCGCAGAACCTCGGGCTCGGCTACGGCATCCACAGCTGCCTCGGCGCCGCCTTGGCCCGGCTGGAAAGCGTTATCGCGCTGGAACATCTGCTCGACTTCATGCCGCGTTTCGAGGTGGATTTCGACGGCCTGGAGCGCGTGCACATGCAGAACGTCGGCGGTTACAGTCGCGTACCAGTACGGGTGTTGAAGTGACGCGCAAGGTCGTCGTCGACTTCGAGTTGTGCGAGGCGAACGGCATTTGCATGGGGATCATCCCGGAGGTGTTCGACCTCGATGATCAGGATTATCTGCACGTCCTGCAGGACGACGTGACTCCCGAGAACGAGCAGCAGATCAAGGAAGCCGTCCGTCAGTGTCCGCGACAGGCCATCTCGATCGTCGAGCAGTAGCGCTTGTGTAGATGCGTTTCGTCTTCGTACACGGCGGATTTCACGCCGCCTGGTGCTGGGAACATACGATCGCCCCGCTACAGCCCCGCTGACATTCCCGCGAAATAGCATTCCAGGTCGCTGATCGGGCGAATTTACTGCCCGGAATGCTATTTCGTCGCAAACTCAGCCGATGCCGTGCAGGATGACGCCGTTGCAGTCCGCGGCGGCCTGGCGCAGCTTCGCGGCGGACTGATACTCGTCGGAGTGGTACCAGGCCTTGGCGGCTTCCTCGGACTCGAACTCGAGCAAGACCGTCTGCGTGCCGTGCCAGGTGCCCTCGATCACCTCGGCCTTCTGGTCGAACGCCAGCAGCGTGGCGGCGGCCATCGTCTGGCTGGCCACTTTGCCGTACTCCGCCATCCCAGCCGGGTCCTTGACGTCCTCGGTGATGAGGATATAAGCCTTGGGCACTGAGACTCCTTATCGGTCAGTCGATCTCGCTGATTGCTTGTTCAGGACAGTTTTGAATCGCGTCTCGAGCGGCATCCTCGAGACCGGCAGGGACCTCGTCGGGACTGGCCACCGCCCAGCCGTCGTCGGTCATGTGGAACACCTCGGGGCACAGCGTCAGGCACATGCCGTGGCCGGCGCAGCGGTCTTCGTCGACGGTGACCTTCATCCGGCATCACCGTCGACGAGGTCGAACTCCAGGTGCAGTTCGGTGAGCCCGCGCAGGATATAGGTCGGGATGTAGTTGTACCGGCGCGCGCCGGCGGGGCCGTGATGGGCCTCGCTGATGCGGATGTCGGTGGTGCGGTCCAGTAGTCGCTCGAGTCCGACGCGGGTTTCGGCGCGGGCCAGCGGTGCGCCAGGGCAGCTGTGGATACCCCGCCCGAACGCCAGGTGCTGACGGGCGTTCTTACGCTCCGGATCGAAGCTGTCCGGGTCTTCGAAGCGGCGTGGATCGCGGTTGGCCGCACCGTTGATCACCATCACCGTGCAGCCGGCACCGAGCGGTTGATCGCCGATCTGGGTCGGCACCCGCGACAACCGGAAGTCCCCCTTGACGGGGCTCTCGATGCGCAGGCACTCCTCGATGAAATTCGGTAGCAGGCTGCGATCCTCGCGCAGTTTGCGTTGGATGTCGGGGCGGTCCCCGAGGACCTTCAGCGCGGTGCTCAGCAGCCGCACCGTCGTCTCCTGGCCTGCCGAGAACACGTTGGTGGCCACCCGGACGACGTCGCCCACCTCCGGCACGGTTCCGTCCGGGAACGTCGCGGTCGCTAGCCCGGTCAGCACGTCTTCACGGGGCGTGCGACGGCGGTCCTCGACGTACTCGGCGAACACGTCGTATAGGTACTCAAGCGGCGTCTTCGTCAGGGTCTTGTCGGCGTTGCCCAGCCCGCCGCCGTGGGTGCCGCGGGCCAGCCGTTCGAGAAGCTCGGGGCGGTCCTGCTCGGGCACGCCGAGCAGATCGGCGATCACCCGCAGCGTGAACGGCGCGGCGAACCCACTGATGAACTCTCCCTGTCCCGGGGCGAGGAAGTCGTCGAGGATGTCGTCGGCGAGCTGCCACATCGCGTCCTCGTTCTCCTTGAGGCGCTTGGGGGTGATCAGCCGCATCAGCAACGCGCGGTGGTTGGTGTGGGTGGGCGGGTCCAGCGTCGGCAGCTGGTCGCTGAACGGGATCTCGTCGCGGTGCTCCACGATCAGGTCGGTGATGTCACCGTCCTCGAGACCTTCCAGGGACACCGGGAACCCGGGGAACGGACCGGTGACCGAGATGCAGGAGGAGAACGTGTCCGCGTCGTTGTAGACCTCGACGGCCTCCTGCCATCCGGTCACCATCGTCACGCCGTAGTGGTCCTCGCGGCTGACCGGGCACTTGTCGCGAAGTGCCGCGTAGAACGGGAACGGGTCGTCGGTCAGACGACCGTCCCGGAAGAAGTCGACCGAGGTGAGGTCCTCCGCCATGCGTAACTCCGTTCGATGATCTCAACCTTTGAGAACGTGATTCTCGTCAGGTAAGTATTAGATTTCCATAGCCGGACGTCGGCGTCAACGAGGCGGCTGTGCACCCGCCCAGCGCTCACTGGATGGGTTCGTCCCCCAGGATGGTGGTCCGCAACATCAGCCGCGGTGAGTCCGGGTCGTACGGCGCCGCCCGGTGCAGCACGCCGCGGTTGTCCCAGATGACGGTGTCGCCGACGGCCCAGTCGTGGCGGTACACCTGGCCTGCTCCGGTCGCGCGGTCCAACAGGTCGGCCAGCAACGCCCGACCCTCGTCGCGGTCCATTCCGACGACGTAATCCGCCGAGGCGCCGAGCACCAGCGACTTACGACCGCTGCGGTGGGTCCACACCAGCGGATGCTCGTGGGTCGGCCGGGACCGCCACCGCGCCACTTGTTCGGGAGTCGGATCGGGAGTGACGCGGCGTTGCGACGCCTCCAGCGAGTGCACCACCCGCAGCGACGCCAACCGGGCCTTCTCGTCGTCGCGCAGCGCGTCGTAGGCCCCGTAGCTGCTGGCGAACTCGGTTTCACCGCCGCGTTCGGCCACCTGCACCGCGGACAGCACGGTGGCCTTCTGCGGGTAATCGTCGCCGGTCGGAGTGCAGCCGTCGATATGCCAGTCGAACGTCGCCCGCAGATAGGCCGCCGACGAGTTCTTCGACGTGTCGAGCGTGACCGGATAGATCCCCGCGACCGGATGGTGCCCGTCGGAGGAATGATCGATCTCGCCGAGCCGACGGCAGAACGCCACCTGCGCCTGCGGGTCGAGGTTCAGCTTCGGAAACACCAACACACCGTTGTCTTCCAACGCGTCCAGCACAGCGGCACCCAGCGCGTCGTCCTGGCCCAGCGCGGCCGGGTCCAGCCCGGTCACCTCGGCTCCGACCGTCGAGGTGAGCTTGTCGATGGTCAGCACGCTCACGGTGGATCCTTCCGTCATGGCACCGGCGCGCTGATGCGGTTGATGACGGCATCGGCGGAGTCGGTGGGTTTGGTTTGGCCGAAGACCTCGACGGCCATCGACACCATGATCATCGAGTAGATGAGGTGCAGCAGGTTTAGCGCATCTTCGGGCACGTCGTCGAGCGGAAACTTGTCGCAGTAGTCGATCGCTTCCTCGAAGCGCGGCGAGAACGCATCGTAGAACTCTCGGATCTGCGGCATCGGGGTGTCCAGTCGGGCCTGCCACCGTTCGGGCTCGGTTGCCAGGCACCACTTCTCGGCGAACCGCTCGAATTCGGCGAAAGCGCTCGGCAGGCGTGGGTTGGTCATGGGTCACACCCCCACCGGTGCGTGTTCGGCCTGGTACTGCTCGACCCAGTCCACGGCCACCTTGTGCAGGTGACGGACGAGGATTTCCTGATCGCTGAGCGGGAAGTCGTCGACTATCGGCTCGCCCAGTCCGTACTCCAGCGCCGCCTGCGTGCCGCCCAGCATCCCGGCGTCCTGCAGCGCGAACTCCTTGAGTACCACCGCGGCGACCTCGTGCTCGACGCGCTCACGCACGGTGCGGGCCGGATGGAAGGCGGTATAGGCCTCGAACCGGTGCGTGTTGTGCGACGTCGGCCAGTAGCGGTACAGCAGGTACCAGCCGTGGTAGATCAGGATCTCCAGATTGGGGAAGATCTGGAAGTTGGTGATGCCCCAAGGCTCGATCCCGCCCGGGTTCAGACCTGCCGAGAAGTGCGTCTCCGGCGTGTGCCAAGGGCCGACAAGCCCACTGCGGGTGGCCCTTTCGACCGGATACATGTAGTCCGGTTCGAGCAGCCACCGCCTGGTGCCCGCGGTGGACACCAGCCGGTGCGGCCCGTCGATCTGGAAGTGCCCGCACTCGAAGGTGGCGTCGGGTTGGCGCACCGCGCTGGGCACCTGCTGCGAGTGCAGGGAGGGTACGTGGTAGTACTCCTGGAACGCGTCGGCGAAGATCTTCCAATTGCTGTTGTTGTGCGCTTCGAATTCGTAACGCTCGGTCATCAACTCGAAGGGATAGTCGTCCAAGGCGGTGATCATCGGGCCGAGGTACTCGCGCAGGCTCCATTTCGGCGCCGGGTCGAAGTTGATGAAGATGAAGCCGTTCCACACATCGCAGTGCACCGGGCGCAGCCCGCGCTGCGAGCTGTCCAGGTCGAAGAACTCGCCTTCCTGCTGCACAAACTTGAGCTCGCCGGCGAGATCGTAGCGCCAGCCGTGGTACTTGCAGGTGAACTGCCGGCACTTGCCTTTCACCTCTTCGTTGGGAAAGTCGTTCCACACCAGTTTGTTTCCCCGGTGGCGACAGATGTTGTAGAACGCCCGAATCGTCTCGTCGCGGCCCTTGACGACGATCACGGAGACCCTGGCCGCGTCGATCTCCTTGGTGAAGTAACTGCCGGCGCGTGGCACGTCCTCGACGCGCCCGACATTGAGCCAGGCCCGTTTGAACACGGCCTCACGTTCGAGTTCGTAGAAATCCGGTGAGGTCGAGTCCCGAAACGAGATCGGCCCGGTACCCAGCTGCGGGTAGTGCTCCGTCCAGCTGCCCTCCGCGGGCTTTGGCCACTTACCCATGCGAACCTCCCTGTGTCATCTGGATTCCCATCACATCACCGACCCGCCGTTGACGCCGAGGGTCTGTCCGGTGATGAAGCCGGCTTGTTCAGAACAGAGGAACCCCACCGCGGCGGCGATATCGTCACCGGTGCCCAGATGTCCCAGCGGGATACTGGCGGCCATCTGCTCGTTGGGTGGCAGATGTCCGGCGGCCTGCGACTGGTGTTGCATGGGCGTTTCGATGCCTGAGGGCGGAATGTTGTTCACGGTGATGCCCGCCGGACCGTATTCTCGGGCAAGTGATTTGGTCAGCGACAGCAATGCGCCCTTGGACGCGGCATAGTGGGCCATACCCGGCGACCCGCGCTGCGCGCTGGACGACGAGATCATCACGATGCGGCCCCAGCCGGCGGCGAGCATGTCGGGCACCGCGACCTGACAGCAGTGGAATGTTCCGGTGAGGTTCACGTCGATCAGCCGCTGCCAGGCCTGGGCGCTGATCTCGGTGAACGGCGCGAAGTCCACCGCGCCCGCGCTGGTCACCAGGATGTGTACCGGGCCCAACGTGTCACGCACCGTGTGGAACGCCGCCTCGACGGCCGCGCGGTCGCTGACGTCGACAGCGTGGCCGTGCGCGGTGGCGCCGGTCGCGCTCACGTCCTCGGCGACCCGTCGGGCCGCCTCACCGTTGAGGTCGAGTACGGCGACCTGGTGACCGCGCCTGGCAAGTTCGTGACAGGTCGCTTCGCCCATGCCGGAAGCGCCTCCGGTAACCACCGCTACGCGGCTCATCGAATCCGCCCCTTCATATCCATCACTCGTAAACCACGTGCACGGTTGGGCTGGTGGGCAGCGATTGGCACGTCAGCACCCACCCGTCGGCCACCTCGTCGTCATCGAGCGCATCATTGTTGAGCATCCTGGCGCTGCCGCAGACGATCCGGGCCATACATGTGCCGCACGAACCGGTTTCGCAGGATGACGGTGCGCGTAGGCCGGCCATGCGCGCGGTCTGCAGCAGCGTGTTGCCCCGCCGGTAGGCCGCGGTGGTGGTCTTACGATCCAGCTCGATGATGATCTTCTCGGTGACCTCGGAGGAAGCGGCGACAGCGTCCGTGGGCGGCGGGGCGACCTCGAAACGCTCGAGGTGCAGCCGGGTGCGTGGCACGCCGGACGCCAGGATGGTCTGTTCAGCGGTGTCCATGAAGGGTCCAGGACCGCAGATGTAGTAATCGGCGTCGGTGGTTACGTCGAGAACCGACTCGACAGTGGCTGGATTGACGACACCTGACTCGTCGTCGAAATGGTGTGTCACGGTGAGCCGGTCGGGATTTTCCTCGGCCAGCGCGCTCAGCGAGGCAGCGAAGATCACCGATTCGCGGCTCCGGTTGGCGTAGAACAACCGCACCCGACGCGTCGAATTCGCCAGGGCACTGCCGATCAACGAGAAGATGGGCGTGATACCGCTGCCGCCGGCGAAGGCGACGAGATCGCGGGCAGCGCGCTCGTCCTCGCCGAGGATGAAACGCCCTTCCGGCGGTGCGACGGAGATCTCGTCGCCCGGTGCGGCGGTGTCGTTCAACCAGTTCGAAACCAGCCCGCCGGGATCGCGTTTGACGGTGATCTGCAACTCGTCCCCGCAATGCGGGAACGACGACATCGAATAGCACCGCCGATGACGGTCGCCGCCGACGTCCACCTGCAGCGTCACGAACTGGCCGGCCCGGTAGCGAAAGCAATGGGCACGTTCGGCGGGCACGTCGAGGACCAGCGACACTGCGTCGCGCGTTTCTCGCACCACCCGCTTGATGCGCAGCGGCGCAAAATCCTCGGCCATCGCCGCCCACAGTATCAAGTACTTGTGATTGATCTCAAGGGGTCAGTTCATGCGGTCACGCGGGTTGGTATCGCAGCATCGTGACGTCGTGCTCGGGATAGTCGAAGAACACCGGCCGCACCCGCATGCCCACTTCGAGGTCGGACGGGTCGACGTTGACCAACTCGGTGGAGAACCGCGGCCCCTCGTCCCATTCGACGATCGCGAGCAACTGCGGCACCGCGTCGGCGAAATGCGGCCCGACGGGGCGGCGCGCCACGGTGTAGGAGTACAGGGTGCCCATGCCGGAGATCTCGCGCCATTCCAGGTCGTCGGCGAGCGTGCGTGGCGCGCGAACCCGTGGGTAGAACACGTAGGCGTGCATGGACGGCGAGTACTGGATGACGATGCGGTGCTCGCGCAACGCATCCCAGAACGGCGCGGTGGTGGGCGTTTTGACCGGCATCGGGCGCTCGAAAGTCGGCATGGTCAATCCCCTTCGAGGATGAGGGCGGTCTGTTCGGACAGGATCCCGCCGTTGCCGGAGACGAACGCGCGGTCGCAGTCACGCACCTGCGCCGCGTCGGCGCGGCCCATGATCTGCCGGGCGGCGTCGCAGACGTGATGCATGCCGCCGGCGAGTCCGGCCTGACCGAAGCCGAGTTGGCCACCGGCGGTGTTGAGCGGAAAGTCGCCGCGGAAGGTCAGGTCGTGGTCGGCGACGAACTTCATACCCGTGCCCTTGTCGCAGAACCCGGCGTCCTCCAGGGTGAGCAGGACCGTGATCGTGTAGCAGTCATAGATCGACACCATGTCCATGTCGGCGCGGCCGAGTCCGGTCATACCGAACGCGGTGTCGGCGGCCTCGACGATCGGCGTGTGCAGCAGGTCGGCTGCGTAGGTCGGTGTCTTGAACGGCACGTGTTCGCCAAAGCCCTTGACCCACACCGGACGGTGGCGGGCGCGCCTGGCGATGTCGGCGTTGGCCAACACGACTGCGGCCCCTCCCACGCAGGGCATCACGATCTCGAGCATGTGCAGCGGGTCGGCGATCACCGGGCTGGCGAGCACGTCGTCGACGGTGAGCGGCTTGTCCTTCCAGATGGCGCCCTCGGTGTGGTTGGCATTGACCCGTTGATCGACGACGATCTTGGCCATCGCCCGTTCGTCGTAGCCGTACACCGCACCGTAACGGGTGGCGACCTGACCGTACGGACCGTTCTGCCCGAGGTTGCCGTACGGTATCTCGAATTCCGCCTGCGGAGAGCCGTACTGGTTACTTGACGAGCCGAAGAACACCGCGTCGACGAGCGCCTTGGGCTTCTTGTCCGACATCGGCGTGATGTAGCGCGCCGGCAACGCGCACAGCACGACATCGCACAGCCCCAGCTCGATCGCAGCCGCGGCACGCCACACCATGGCCGCGGCGCTGGCCCCGCCCAGGTCGACGAGTTCAGCGAAATTAGCTGCGATGCCGAGGTATTCGGCGATGGTGGACGGTACGAAGATCTCGGATTCGCCGAGATGCGAGGTGACGATGCCGTTGACGAGCTCCCCCGACAGGCCCGCGTCGGCGAGCGCGTCCGCGCCGAGTT
This sequence comes from Mycolicibacterium holsaticum DSM 44478 = JCM 12374, assembly GCF_019645835.1. Lineage (NCBI taxonomy): Bacteria > Bacillati > Actinomycetota > Actinomycetes > Mycobacteriales > Mycobacteriaceae > Mycobacterium > Mycolicibacterium holsaticum. The sequence goes on along the minus strand of NZ_CP080998.1, from coordinate 1,750,533 downwards.
CGGCCCACTGCTCGAGTGTGAACGGCGCGGGAGACGCCTTGTTCATCCGCTCGGGTGGCAGCTCGACGTACCCGACGATGGCGGCTTCGCCCCGTAATCCCATGTTGGTCCTTCGCTGTGGTTGACGGCTATTTGCGCGGTAAGCCGAGGATCATCTGCGCGACGATGTTGAGCTGGATCTCTTTGGTGCCGCCGCCGATGAGTTCGGCGGGCACCCGCAGATACGGTTGCGCGACGGGCGGATCGGATTCGGCGACCATCGCCAACCGCCCCGTCGATCCCAGCGTGGTGGCGAAGGTGCGGCGCAACAGCTCGTTCATCGCGATCTTGGCGACGCTCGAGGCCGCACCGGCGCTTTCGCCGTCGAGCAGTCGGATGGTTTCGCGCACCCCCAGCGCCTTGATCGCGTGCGCGTAGGCGTCGAGCTCGCCCAGTTCCCGCACCAGGTCGTCGCGCGTCTCGTGCTGCGACGCCGCCAGCCGCCGCAACGCCGCCGCCCGGTCGAACTGGACGTACCCGCTGATTGCCGAACGCTCTTCGGCCATCGTCGCGATGGCAAGGCCCCAGCCTCCGGTGGGCGCACCGAGGAGCATCTCGTCGGGCACCCACACGTCGGTCAAAAAGACCTCGTTGAACTCCGTCTCGCCGCTGGCCTGCCGGATCGGCTGCACCTCGATACCCGCCGACGCCATGTCGACGATGAAATAGCCGAGCCCGCGGTGTTTGCGGGCCTCCGGGTCGGTGCGAGCGAGCAGCGCTCCGTAATCGGCGCGGTGCGCCGACGACGTCCAGATCTTGTGCCCGGTGATCCGCCAGCCGCCGTCGACCTTGATCGCGCGCGTGGTCAGTGCGGCCAGATCCGAACCCGCGCCGGGCTCGCTGAACAACTGACACCACGCGAGCTCGCCACGGATCGTCGGCGGGATCAACCGGTGCTGCAGGTCTGTTGAGCCGGCCCGGATGATCGACGGCAGAATCCATTCGGCGATCCCCAGCGACGGGCGGACCAGCCCCGGGCGCCTGCTGAACTCCTCGTCGACGATGAGCTGCTGCAACGGTGTGGCGTCCAGGCCCCACGGTCGGGGCCACTGCGGTGCGATGAGCCCGGCCTCGGCGATGATCGTGCGCTGTGCTCCGGTGGCGAAATGCTCATAGTCGCCCTGCTTACCGGGCCCGTCGTTGCGTTTGGCGGCGGCCGCGTCCAGCGTCTCAGCGACCCGTGACCGGAACTCGGCTTCGGCATCCTTGAGGTCCACCGAGAAGTCCCGTTCACCGTGCACGGTCACCTCGCCCAGTCGCCGCGCCCAACCGCTTCTGGCGCCGACCGAGCCGGCCAGGCTGGTCGCCCGGCGCCAGAAAACGTGCAGGTCGTGTTCCCAGGTGAAGCCGATGGCTCCGAACATCGTCAGCGTGTCGAGCACGAGGCCCGGGCACGGCAGCACCGCCATGAGGGCCGCGCCGGCCGCAGCCATCTGGTGCTGGTCGATGGGTTCGTGCGCGGCCCGCACGGCGTCCCACGTCGCGGCTTCGGCCAGTTCGGTGCTAACCAGCAGCATCGCGGCATTGTGTTGCAGCGCTTGGAATGTCCCGATCGGTGTGCCGAATTGTTCACGGGTGCGCAGGTGCTCGGTCACCGCCTCGACGCACCACCGGGTGATACCGGTGGCCACACACGCGGCGAGCGCGACCGCGACGAATTCCGCGCGGTCGGCGTCGATCCCCTCCAGCGTCACGGATGCGGCGACCGGGTGATCGTCGAGTCGCAGGACGCCGATATCGGTGAGCAGGTCGGTGCCGGCGAGCGGTTCGGCACTGACCGACGGCTGCGCGGTGTCGATGGCCAGCCAAAGCGTCCGGCCCTCATCGGTGCGGGCGCCAACCAGGGCGACGCCGGCAGCACAGATTCCGGCTGTCACCTCCGAGGCACCGCTGATCAGCCAGCAATCACCATCGGCGCGGGCGCGAAACGATGCGTGCTGCGGCAAGATGACCGCGGCCGGTGTCCCGGCCGCCAGCTGGGTGAGCAGGCTCTGCGCCGAAGGCGACGGGTGCGCGAGCAGTGCGACAGCACCGGCGGTGACCGTCGGCACCAGCGGACCGGCCAGTGCGGCTTTACCGGCCGCCTCCAGCACGCAGCCGGCATCGACGAGCTCGCCACCTTGACCACCGTGGCGTTCGGGCAGGTGCACCGCGTGAAAACCGTTGGCGACCAGGTCGTCCCACCATGGCGGAAGGTCGCCCCTGGCCACCGCGTCGAAGGTCTTCCGTGTCGACGTCAGCGGGGCGTGCCGCGCGGCGAAGCGGCCGAGCGAGTCGGCGAGTTCGCGTTGTTCCGGGGTGAGTGCCAGGCTCATCACGCCACCCCGATTGCGCGGCGTGACCCGCGGAAGAAGTGGGCGGTCTCGACGCCGACGACCTCGGCCTCGTAGCCGTCCTGCCCGCGCTGCACCAGATGCTTGGTGACGTGTGAACCCAGGAACCCGCTTGCTCCGATGACAAGCTTCTTCGCCACTCGTGGGACCCGGACCTCTCGTTCCTGACGAGACGAACCGTCTCGTCTTGCGAAGATTACTGGTTCCTGTCACCATCTGTAAAGGCCGTCAGATGCGGAGTCGTTCAGTGGTCACCGAAGCGCGCGCCCCACGCCGTCGCAGCGAGAAGTCGCGGGTGGCGATCGTCACCGCGACAAAGGACCTGTTGCTCGAGCGGGGTTTCGACGGGCTGAGCATCGAAGCCGTCGCCGCGCGCGCCGGGGTCGGCAAGCAGACCATCTACCGGTGGTGGCCGAGCCGGCCCGCGCTGGTCGCCGATGTGCTGCTCGAGGATGCCGACAAGATCTTGCGCGCTGTGGACGACACCGGGGATCTGACCGCCGATCTCACCCGGTGGGCAAGCCGACTGGCGGCCACGCTCACCACCGCGCGAGGACATGCGATGCTGCGCATCCTCACCGTGGCCGGGCTCGAGTACGACGACACCAAGGCCCGGATGTACGCCGGCTTCAGTGTGCCGTTGCATAACAGCGTGAAAAGCCGGTTGGCCGTGGCCGGTTTGCACGACGCAGCTGCCCAGGCGGCCGCAGACGCGATCGTCGGCGGCATCGTCTACGCGATCCTCAACGAGGGCCGGTCCTTCCGCCGCAGCCGCGCCGAGACCATCACCCGAACGGTGCTCAGCGGGGCCGTGTGCTGACCGGCGCCTAATCGCCGATGTGGTCGTCGAAAAGCGTGTTGCCGGTACCCTTTTCCACCACACGCGCCAGCAGATCGCGCAGCGTGCGCTGCTCCTCGGGGGTCAGCACACCGAAGACGGCCTCGTGCGCGGCGATCGCATCGCTGACCACCGCCGCGGCAACCTTTCGTCCTTCGGGGGTCAGGTAGGCCTTGAGGATCCGCGCGTGTTGCGGGTCCGGCTTGCGCTCGACCAGGCCACGCTGCTCGAGCGCCTTCATCGCCAGCTGCACACCCTGCGGCGTGATCAACAGGCGACGGGCAAGCTCGGCGCCCGACAACCCGGGCTCGTTGGCGAGCTGACGCAGCACGCCGATCTGGGCGGTGCTGACCCCGTGCTGACTCACCGCATCGTTGACCGCCGTCAGGGAGAAGTACCACGCCTGCTTCAGGTGCCACAGGATGTTGTCGGCCAGTTCCACGCCGAGTTCCTCCGCCACGACGTCAGCTCCCATCGTGTCGGTAGATGCGGCCGCCCTTCATGACGAACCGGACGTCGAGCGTGGTCGTGATGTCGCGCGACGGGTCGGCGGGCACGGCGATCACGTCGGCGCGGTATCCCGGTGCAAGACGACCTAATTCGTCGTCCGCCTCGATCAGCTCGGCGCTGGTGATGGTCGCGGCCCGCAGCGCCTGCATCGGCGTCATCCCCCGCGACACCAGCGCACACAGCTCTTTGGCGTTCTGGCCGTGCGGAATCGCCGGAGCATCGGTGCCGCACGCGATCCGGACTCCCGCGGCGATCGCCTTGGGCAGCATCGACTGCGCGCGCGGGAACACCTCTTCGGCCTTCTTGCGCAGTTCGGGGGCGATCCGGTCGACGGCCATCGCCTCGGTCAGATACGTCGTCGACACCAGGAACGTGCCGTGGTCGACCATCATCTGGATGGTCTCGTCGGAGGCCAGGAAACCGTGCTCGATGCAGTCGATACCGGCCCGGATGCACGCCCGGATCGCACTGTCGCCCACCGCATGCGCGGCCACCCGCACGCCGGCCCGGTGGGCCTCGTCGGCGATGGCGGCGAACTCGTCGTCGGAATATTGCTGGGCGCCCGGAGCGGTGCTGTGCGACATCACCCCTCCGGATGCCGACACCTTGATCAGCTTCGCGCCGTGGCGGATCTGGTAGCGCACACATGCGCGCACGTCGTCCACCCCGTTGGCGATGCCCTCGGCGACCGACAACGGCATGATGCCGGGGGCCAGCCGCTGAAAGACGGTGGGATCGAGGTGTCCGCCGTACGGCGTCACCGCATGCCCGGCCGGATAGATCCGGGGGCCCACATGCCAGCCCTGGTCGATGGCGCGTTGCAGTGCGACGTCGAGCAGATACCCGCCGGTCTTGACCATCAGTCCCAGGTTGCGCACGGTGGTGAAACCCGCTTCCAGCGTGGTGCGGGCGTTGACCGCACCACGCAGCGTCCGGTACACCGGATCGTCCTGTACACCGTGCATCGGGCTGGGCAGACCCGCCGGCCCGCCGGGGCCGCCGATGAGCAGGTTCAGCTCCATGTCCATCAGCCCCGGCAGCAGTGTGACGTCGCCGAGGTCGATGTCCTGCTCTGGATCCTTGGGAAGCTCAACGGGATTGACCGCGGCGATCCGGTCACCCGCTATCACCAGCACCGCCGGGGAGTACACCTGGCCGGCCTCGACGTCGGCCCAGCGCTGCGCCCGGAGAACGGTGACTGCGTCGGTCACGGGACGGGCTCGGACACGCAGTCGATCGTCGAGGCGCCGGAATCGGGCACCCGCGGCTGCTTCCAGCACTCCACCGGAAAGGACACCATGATCATCGAGTACAGCAGGCGCATCAGGTTGAGCACGTCCTCGGGCATGTCGTCGAAAGTGAACTTGTCGCAGTAGGTGAGCGCCTCTTCCGCGCGGGCGGTGATCGCGTCGTAGAACGCCTGCATGTCGGTCATCGAACTGGCCAGCCGTTTGGCGTAGCGCTCCGGTTCGGTGGCCAGGCACCAGTCCGAAAACGGTTCCAGTTCGGCGAATTCGGGAGGCAGCTTCGCGGTCATCGAGCTACACCCCTGCCGTCTTGCGCTGGTACTCGTCGACCCAGGCGGCGGTCTCCTTGTGGAGGTGGCGGATGAGCACCTCCTGATCACACAGCAGGAAGTCGTCGAGCACGCGGGATTCGATCATCGACTGGGTGGCCTCCAGCGTGTTGGCGTCCTGCAAGCCGTACTCCTTGAACGACACCGCGGCCAGTTCCTGTGCGACGCGCTCACGTGGAGTACGCGCCTGAGGGAAGTACAGGGTGCCTTCGAAGATGTGCGTGTTGTGCGACGTCGGCCAGTAGTGGTAGGTCAGATACCAACCCTGGCCCCAGAACAGGATGACGAAATTGGGGAACAGCTGGAACGAATCCAGTCCCCACGGGTCGCACTTGGCCGGGTTGAGGCCAACCGGCATCTCACCGAGATCGGGCTTGTCCCAAGGCCCGAACAGCCCGCTCTGACAGATGTCTTCGATCGGTTTACGCATCTCGTCTGCCATCTCCCACGCCCGCACCCCCGACGTGCTGACCAACCGGTGCGGACCCTCGATGCGGTAGTGCGGCGCCTCGAAGCCCGCCTCGGCAGCCGCTTTCGAGTACGCGGTCGGCGACTGGTTCGCGTGCAGCACCGGCGCGTGGTAGAACTCCTGGAACGCGTCCATGTAGAGCTTCCAGTTCGCCTTCACCTCGGAGCGATAGGAGAACCTGGTGGTCAACTTGTCAAACGGATAGCCCTCGAGATCGGTGATCATCGGGCCGAGGAACTCGCGCAGCGACTGTTCGGGTTGTTTGGCGAAGTTGACGAAGATGAAGCCCTCCCACACCTCGCAGTGCACGCCGACCAGGCCGTAGCGGCTCTTGTCGAGGTTGAAGAACTCACCCTCCTGCTGCACGAAGGTCAGGTTGCCGTCGAGGTCGTAGCGCCACGCGTGGTACTTGCAGGTGAACTGCCTGCACACACCGTTGGTCTCCTCGAGCGGCATGTCGTTCCACACCAACTTGTTGCCGCGGTGCCGACAGATGTTGTGGTAGGCCTTGACCTCACCGGAAGTGGTGCGCACCACGATGATCGACGTGTTGACGACCTTGAGTTCCTTGGTGAAGTAGCTGCCCTTGCGCGGAAGTTGTTCGACGCGGCCGACATTCAGCCAAGCCCGCCTGAAGATCGCCTGACGCTCGATCTCGTAGAACTCGGGGTTGATCGAGTCTTCGTAGGACACCGGTTCGGTACCCAGCTCCGGATAGTGCTCTGTCCAGCTGCCTTCGGGCGGTTTGGGGAATCGGGCCATTGACTTCTCCTGTCCACGCGACGATGCCGACGCTATCTGCTCCCCATCACAATCGCAAGTAGTTGATACACCCGGCGCGCATCTCCTGCCCAAAGGGACAAACGGGCGAGAAAGTGCGAGTAGATCCCGCCAAAAGGTCGATCTGGGCGGCTGCGGGTGGGCGGGGTGCGGGGGTCAGGGCAGCTTGATCACCGAGACGTACATGTCGACGATCGGCCGGTACAGGTCGACGTCGTCGAGTTCACTGCCCAGCACGATCGCGTCGCTGGTCGCGATGAGCACCTGCGCGAACGTCAACGCCGGTATCAGCAAGGTTCCGCCGAGCGCGTCGATGCCGTCGACGATGAACTTCGCCAGCGCGTCGACCACTTCTGACCGCTTGGCGGCCACGCGTTCTCGCGCGTCGGGGTTGCGCAACAGGTAGAGCGTGAACTCGTGTCCCAACGCGGCGTGCTCGGCGCCGCGGTCACGGCTCAGTTGTCGCCACCGCGTGGCGATCTCGTCTCGCTCGCGCGCCCCCACCTGATCGGCCGCAGACATCACCTCGGCGAAGTTGTCGAAGTAACGACGCCAGTACCGGTCGCTGACGGCCAGGAACAAGTCCTCCTTGGTCGCGAAGTGCTTGTAGATGGCGCCCTTGGTATAGCCGGCCGCAAACGCAATGTCGTCGAGAGTCGCAGCGGTGAAACCTTTTACGCCAAAGACATTCTCCGCGGCGTCCAACAGCAGGGATCGGGTGTGCTCGAGCCGCCGCTCCCGGGTCCACCGCTCGATCATGACGAAAGTCTGCCACAAGTTTCTGAGAAACCATTGAGTTCGCGAGATACTCATCGGTATATTGACCCGGATCGCGAGGCTGCTGTGCGCGACCGAGGAGGCGTTGTGAGCGAACTGTCGAGCAAGAAGACCCCGGCCACTGAGTCGCTGAGCACCGTCGGCCGACTCGACGAGCCGACGGCACGGCCCTCGATACGGGTCAAGATCTGGGCTACGGCGGGCGGGCTGATCCTGCTTCTGCAGATCTACGTGTGGATCCGGTGGATCACCGGCCCGTACTTCACGCGGGTGGATCCCGGTCCGACGGACCCGCCGACCTTTATGAAGGTCGCTTTGATGATGTGGCAGATCGGCTCGCCGGTGCTGTTCCCGGTCGCCATCTGGTGGTTCATCATCCGGCCGTGGCGGCGCGAACGACGCATCACCTTGGACGGCATGATCATGGTGTCCACCGGGTTGTTCTTCTTCCAGGATCCGCTGCTCAACTACATCAACACCTGGTGCACCTACAACGCGTGGGCGTTCAACATGGGTTCGTGGGCTCCGCACGTGCCGGGTTGGCTCTCCCCCGAACGCCCGGGCGCCCAGGTGGCCGAACCATTGGGGATCAATGTCTCCGGCTACGCCTTCGGTGTGCTGCTCTGCACGATCCTGGGCTGCTGGGTCATGCGCAAGGCGCAACAGCGCTGGCCCAACCTCGGCACCAAGGGACTGATCGCGGTCGCGGCCGTGTGGGCGTTCTTCTTCGACTTCGTGATGGAAGGCCTGATCCTGATGCCCCTGGGGATGTACACCTTCCCCGGCGCCATCCAGTCGCTGTCGATCAACGCAGGCACCTACTACCAGTGGCCGATCTATGAGGGCCTGATGTGGGGCGGTGTGCAGGCCGCGCTGTGCTGCCTGCGGTTCTTCACCGATGACCGCGGCCGCACGGTGGTGGAGCGCGGATTGGACAACGTGCGAGGCGGTTTCGCGACGCAACAGCTTGTCCGATTCCTGGCGATCTTCGCAGCGATCAGCGCCTCGTTCTTCGTCTTCTACATCATTCCCGCGCAGTTCATGGCCACGCACGCCGACCCGTGGCCCCAGGATGTGCAGAAGCGTTCGTACTTCACCTCGGGCCTGTGCGGTGACGGCACCGACCGGCCGTGCCCCGATCCGTCGCTGCCGATTCCGACCAGGCACTCCGGCTACATCAACACCGACGGTGAGCTCGTGCTGCCGGAAGGTGTGCAGATGCCGCCGGTCGTGCCACACGAACGGGGCGAATGAGTTGTCGACCAACAACCGTGCCGCGGCGGTCGAAACCCGCTCGGCAGCACCGTTTTACCGCCCGGTCGGCGATGAGGTCGAGGTGTTCGGCGCCGCGGCCCGCCGCGGGCTGCCGGTGCTGCTGAAAGGCCCAACCGGCTGCGGTAAGACCCGGTTCGTCGAGGCGATGGCGCATGAACTCGGCCGCGACCTGATCACGGTGGCAGGCCATGAGGACATGACGTCGGCGGACCTGGTGGGGCGGTTTCTGCTCAAGGGCGGGGAAACGGTCTGGGTGGACGGGCCGTTGACGCGGGCGGTGCGGACCGGCGCGATCTGCTACCTCGACGAGATCGTGGAGGCTCGCCAGGACACCACCGTGGTCATCCATCCGCTCGCCGACCACCGCCGCGAACTCCCGGTCGACCGGCTGGCCACGACACTGCGGGCGGCCCCCGGATTCCAGCTGGTGATCTCGTACAACCCGGGTTATCAGAGTGTGCTGAAGAACATCAAGGAGTCGACGCGGCAGCGGTTCGTCGCGATCGAACTGGACTTCCCGCCGCCGGAGGCCGAGACCGAGATCGTCGCCCACGAAGCCGGGGTCGATTCCGCCACTGCGCGCGCATTGGTGGCCGTCGGCAGCGCGATCCGCAACATCGACGGCTCACCGCTCGGCGAAGCGTCGTCCACCCGGATGCTCATCCTCGCCGGCGGCCTGGCCGCCGAGGGACTGGGCCTGCGCAGGGCGGTGCAGGCAGCGATCGTCGAAGCGCTGACCGATGACCGCGATGTCGCCCGCGCGCTCGGCGAACTCGTCGACGCCGTGCTGCCTGGGCCGTGAGTGCCGCCGATCCGCTGGGGCCCGGGCGCTTTCGGCTTCTGGCTTCGTTCGTGGCCGGCCGGTCGGTCGACGTGGCCGAGGCGCCCGCCGGGCCCGCGCACACCGACGGTCAGGTCATCTTCACCTCCGCGGGCGGCTCCACCGAACAGCAGCGGCGGGAGGTGCTGCTGCAGGGCGCGCTGCTGGCCGCGGGCAGCCTGGAACCAGACCTGGTCAGAGGATTGCGCGCACGGCCGGGGCTGGCTCGCCAGTACCTCGCGCTGGAAGGACGCCGGGCGCTCACCGAACTGGTCGGCCGACTGCCACTTGCCGCCACGCTGTACACCGGCGCGGCGCCGACCACAGCATCTGCCGCCGACTCACTCGAAACAGCAAGGGGGCGTGGAAAAGCCGCCGATCCGCCGGACTGGTTCGGTGTGATCAAACCGGCTCGGCTGCTGAGCACCGATGCGCTCACCGGCGGTCGGGCTACCGAAAGCGACCTGCGCCTGCAGTTCAGTGACGCTGACGCCGACACCGCAGAGGATGACGACGACGGGCCCGGTACGGAGAGCAAGATCCTCAAGCTCTTCGACAACCCGCTGTTCAACTACGAGGCGGTCGGTGACTTCCTTCGTAAACTGCTCGGCACATCCACGTCGTCGGGAGACAGCACCGGCGGCGCCGAAATGCGGGTCGGCGCGGTACGGCGGGCGCGCACCACAGGTCCTCAAGCCCGACCCATGCCCACGCGGATCCACTTCGCCGACGACGACAACCCCGGCGCCACGGTCGGCGTCGGCGGGGCACTGCACCCTGAGTGGGACGCCCACAAGAACCGGTACCGGCCGGACTGGTGCCGGGTCATCGACTATCCGTTGACGACGCGCGCCGACGTCGCGGCCGCCGGGGTGGTACGCGACGACGTGCTGCAGCGGCGGCTGTCCCGGATCGGGTTGGGACCAAAGGTGCTGCGGCGCCGCGCAGACGGCGACGAACTCGACATCGAGGCGCTCGTCGAGTTGTCCGTCGATCTGCGCTGTGGCTATTCACCCCCCGAACACATCTACCGCGAGCACCGCAAGATCGCCAGGAACTTGGGGGTGTTGATCCTGCTCGACGCGTCCGGATCTGCCACCGACGCCGATCCGGCCGGCTTGGCGGTTCACGACCACCAGCGGCGAGCGGCGGCCACCATCGCTGCCACGCTGGAAGACCTCGGTGACCGCGTCGCGGTGTACGCGTTCCGGTCCCAGGGCCGACATGCCGTGCACCTGCCGGCGATCAAGACGTTCGGCCAGCGCTTCACCGCCCTCAGCCGGGCCCGGCTGAACCAACTGCAACCCGCCAACTACACGCGCCTCGGCGCGGCGATCCGCGGGGCCGGCGAGATCCTCAAGGCCCAAGCGGGCACTCCGAACCGGCTACTGCTCGTGTTGTCCGATGGGCATCCGTACGACGACGGCTACGAAGGCCGCTACGCCGAAGCCGACGCGCACAAGTCACTCGAAGAGCTGCGTTTGGATGGTGTTGCGTGTCTGTGCCTTTCACTCGGTACCACGGCCGGCTCCGAGGCGCTGGAGAGGGTCTTCGGCTCCGCGAGCCATGCCAGCGCGGCCGCCCTCGCCGACTTGAGCCCGCGGATCGATGACCTGTTCCTGTCGGCACTGCGCGAACTCGCCGCCCCGCGCCCCGCCGGGCGCAGAACCGGCCAGGGCGTCGCACGTGCGGCGGCCACCCGCAACGTATCAAGTGCCTAACATTTGCGGCGGGATGCGCTATGACTAAGGGATGCTCTCGGGCGAGAAGATTCTCATCACCGGCGCGACGGGGAAGATCGCCTTTCCCATCGCCCGCACACTCGCCCAGCACAACCAGGTGTGGGGTGCTGCACGACTACGCGGTCCGGCCGACCGCATGCGATTGGCCGACGCCGGCGTCACACCGGTTGCACTGGACATGGGCACCGGCGACTTCTCGTCGCTGCCCGACGATTTCACGTACGTGTTCCACGCTGCCGTGGACGACGGTACCGGCGACTGGGCCACATGCGTGAGGACGAATGCCGAGCACACCGGAGATCTGTTGTACAAGTACCGTGGGGCAAAGGGTTTCGTGTTCTGCTCGACGGGATCGATCTACGGCTATCAGGGTCGGCGTCCGCTGACCGAATCGGACCCGCCGGGTGTCCCGTTGCGCTCGAACTACAGCTTCTCGAAGGTCGCCGCCGAAGCAGTGTGCACCTGGATCGCCACCCGGTACCAGGTTCCGCTGACGATCATCCGCATCTGTTCGACGTACGGACCCGAAGGCGGTGCGCCCGCCGCTCGTCTCGAGAAGATCCTGGCGCGCAGTCCGATCCTTCTTCACCCCGACAAGCCGAACAACTACAACCCGATCTACGAAGACGACTACGTCGAGTTCGGTATCAAGGCCATGGAGGTCGCGGACACCCCGCCGGTGGTCGTCAACTGGGCCGGCAGTGAAACGGTCAGCGCCGAGGAGTACTGCAGGTATCTGGGCACGCTGGTCGGCATCGAGCCGATCTTCAGCTACCGCGACGACGCCCACCCGCCGCTGTGGCCCGACGTGACCCGCATGCACGAGGTGCTGGGGCACACCAAGGTGCCGTGGCGCGACGGGTTTCGCCGGATGACCAAGGCGCGTCATCCCGAAATCAAGCTGGCTACGGGCGATTGAGGAGGCTGCTTGTGAAACCGCTGGCCGGTATCCCCTCAGACCAGGTCGATGGTGTGCGTAGCACCGGAGACGGCGACGTCACCACGCTGTTCGTCTCGATGGCGCGGCGCCATCCCGACGGGGCAGACGCCGAGTACCTGCACTGGCACACCTTGGACCACCGGCCCGAGCAGCACCGGCTATCGGCGGTGCGCGCCTCGATGCGGTTGGTGTCGACACCGGCCTGCCGGGCCGCGCGCGCCGTGACGCACGACGCGTTCGACGCCGTCGACCATGTGATGACGTACTTCTTCACCGACCGAAGCGGGTTGAAGGGGTTCAACGCATTGTCCACAGCGCTGGGTGACGCCGATCGCAAGTTGGCGCTGTTACCTCCGGTACAGCGCGGCGTCTACACCGTGCGCGGCAAGGTGGCGGCACCGCGCGTGAAGGTCGGGGCCGACGTGCTGCCGTGGTGGCCGGTGCGCGGGGTGTATCTGCTTGTCGAAACCGACGCCCCGACAGCGGAGCCGCTGGTCGACATCGACGGGGTGGCCGGTGTCTGGTCGGCGGCCTCGCATTCGGTCAGCGCGAACCTCGCCAGTGCCCCTGCAGGCCAGACGACTTCGTACTGCTTTCTGGACGACGACCCGGAGCGCGCCGCGAAACGGCTGCGGCCCGCGCTGGAGAAGCGGTGGAGCGAAGGGAATATCGAACCGCTGTTTGCCGCACCGTTTCATCCGGTCGTCCCGTACGAGTGGGACCGCTATCTGCCCTAGGGAGTGGGAATGAGAATCGGCTTGATGATCGGCTCGGACAAGGAGCGGACGCGCGCCGATCGGTTGAGCGGCCTGCTCGATGATGGGAAAGCCGCGGAGAGCGACGGTTTCGCGTCGTTTTGGATCCCGCAGGTACCCGGCTACCTCGATGCGCTGACAGCCGTCGCGCTGCTGGGCGCGGTCACCGAACGGATCGAGATCGGCACTGCGGTGGTGCCCATCCAGACCCGCCACCCGCTCATCATGGCGCAGCAGGCACTGACCACCCAGGTCGCATGCGCCGGTCGGTTCACGCTCGGTGTCGGCCCGTCACATCACTGGATCATCGCCGATCAACTCGGGCTGGACTACGAGCGGCCCGCGCGGGTGGTGCGCGACTACCTCGAGGTGTTGGGGGCGGCCTTCGCCGGGCCGGGCGAGGTCGCCGTGGTCAACGACACCTACCGGGTGAACAGTCCGGTGGACGTCACCGACGCGTACGAGGTGCCGGTGCTGGTGGCGGCGCTCGGGCCGGCGATGCTGCGGACAGCCGGGCAGCACACCGGCGGGACGATCCTGTGGATGGCCGACGAACGCGCCATCGGCGACTACGTCGTCCCGCGCATCACCGAGGCGGCGAAGTCGGCCGGACGCAGTGGGATACGCGTCGTCGCCGGTGTGCCCGTCGCGCTGTGCGCCGCGCGCGATATCGACGCTGCCCGCGCCTACGCCGGCGAGGTACTCGGGCATGCGGACTTCTCCCCCAACTACGTCCGGTTACTCGAGCACGGCGACGCCGAGGACGTGGGCGACACCATGGCGGCAGGCGATGAAGCCACGATCCTGGCGCGGCTGCGCCGCTACCGCGATGCGGGGGTTACCGATCTGGCCGCCAGGGTGGTGCCGCTCGGCGCCGACGCCGACCAGCGCCGAACCTCGCGGCGACGCACCCAGGAATTCGTCGCGTCGCTGGTCTCCGAACTCTCCTGACCGCCCCGACATAGTTAGACAGACGTCAACTGTTTACGTCGCGTTCACCTGCGGCTACACTGCGCTGATGCCCAAACGTGTGTCGACTGCAGTCGCCGACGGCGGGCAACGACGGGCGTCGTTTCAGCGCGCGCGGTCACACGAGACGAAACGGGCGTTGGTGCAGGCGGCGATGGCGTTGTGGCGCACCAACGGCTATGCGAAGACCACGGTGGCCGACATCTGCCGGGCCGCAGGCGTGTCCAGGGCGTTGTTCTACTTCTACTTTCCGGCCAAAGAGGACATCCTCTTCGAGGTCGGCCTGCTGTCCACCCGCGCCGCCCAGCAGAAAGTCCGGTCGCTGCTGCGTACCGACTACGACGTGGAGTCGGTGATCGGTGAGGCGCTGCGCAGCCTGGAACGGTCGATGGTGCGCAATCCGCGCGACCTCATCGTCGAGACGATCCTGGAGGGCTACCGCCAGCAGCACCGCATCCTGGCCGGCGAGCGGACCGACGATACGGACGCCGACATGTTCGGTGAGTTGTTCACCCAGGCCCAGCGCGACGGCAAGCTGGCCGCGCACGTCGACGTCGCTCACCTTTCGCACCTCGCCCGAATGCATGTTAGCGAGGGCGTCCGGCACTGGGCCGCAGGAACTTTCGGCCAGAAGCCATTCGCCGAAGTCGTCGCCGCCGACATCGCGGCGCTGATCAACGGATTCAACACAAGACCCGGCCGATGACGAAAGTCGTTCACCGTAAACCGAAGGGAGACCACCATGGCGTGGGATTTCGAGACTGATCCCGAATACCAGAAGGTGCTGGATTGGGCCGACGAGTTCGTCCGCGAGGAGGTCGAACCACTGGACCTGGCGTTTCCGGACCAGGAGTACGTACCGCTGGATGCCGAGCGCCGCAAGGTAATCGAACCACTCAAGGACGAGGTGCGTCGCCGCGGATTGTGGGCCACCCATCTGGGCGCCGAACTGGGCGGGCAGGGTTACGGGCAGCTGAAGCTGGCACTGCTCAACGAGATTCTCGGCCGCTCGCAATGGGCGCCGATCATCTTCGGCTGTCAGGCGCCCGACACCGGCAACGCCGAGATCCTCGCGCACTACGGCACCGAGGCGCAAAAGGAGCGCTACCTGCGCCCGCTGCTCACCGGTGAGTTGTTCTCCTGTTATTCGATGACCGAACCGCACGCCGGCGCGGACCCCACCCTGTTCAAGACCCGCGCTGTGCGCGACGGCGACGATTGGGTCATCAACGGCCAGAAGTTCTTCTCCTCCAACGCCAGGACGGCATCGTTTCTGATCGTCATGGTGGTGACCAACCCCGACGTCAGCCCGTACCAGGGCATGTCGATGTTCCTCGTGCCGACCGACACCCCTGGCGTGAACATTGTCCGCAACGTCGGGCTGCACGGCGAGGCCGAAGGCGAAGGATCTCATGCCCTGATCCACTACGACAACGTCCGCGTGCCCGCCGACGCGTTGCTCGGCGGTGAGGGTCAGGCATTCGTCATCGCACAGACCCGGCTGGGCGGCGGGCGTATCCATCACGCGATGCGGACCATCGGACTGTCGCGTAAGGCGCTGGACATGATGTGCGAGCGTGCGCTGAGCCGCGAAACCCAGGGCAGCCGCCTGTCGGACAAACAGTTCGTGCAGGGCTACATCGCCGACTCCTATGCCCAACTGCTGCAGTTCCGGCTGATGGTGCTCTACACCGCATGGGAGATCGACAAGTACAACGACTACAAGAAGGTGCGCAAGGACATCGCCACCGTCAAGGTGATCATGCCTTCGGTACTGCACGACATCGCCTGGCGGGCAATGCAAGTACACGGCGCGCTCGGCGTCACCAACGAAATGCCGTTCATGGGTATGGTCACCGGCGCTGCCGTCATGGGACTGGCTGACGGCCCTACCGAGGTTCACAAGGCTACGGTCGCCAAGCAGGTGCTGCGCGATTACCAGCCGACCGACGACATGTGGCCATCGGAATGGATCCCGCGCAAGCGCGAGGCCGCGCGGGCGAAATTCGCCGGTTACCTCGAGCATGAGGTGGGCAATCTGTGAGCGACGTCGACGTCGCGCGGCTTGCCGAGTGGATGGACGGCGCTGGGCTGCCCGGCAAGGGTGAACCGCTGCAGACGCGCCTGCTCTCCGGGGGCACCCAGAACGTGATCTACGAGTTGCGACGCGGCGACGAACGCTGCGTCCTGCGCATGCCCCCGGCGGGGGCTCCCCCGGACCGCGACAAAGGCATCCTTCGCGAGTGGCGGATCATCGAGGCGCTCGACGGCACGGAGGTGCCGCACACCACGGCGGTCGGGGTGTGCACCGATGCGAAGGTGTTGGGCAGGCCGTTCTATCTCATGGGCTACGTCGACGGCTGGTCCCCGATGGAACTCGACGACCGACGATGGCCGCAGCCGTTCGACGACGACCGGGAGGCCCGCGCCGGGCTGGCCTACCAGCTCGCCGAAGGCATCGCGCTGCTGTCCAAGGTCGATTGGCAGAGCAAGGGGCTGGCCGACCTGGGGCGCCCCGACGGTTTCCATGAACGCCAAGTCGACCGCTGGACCGCCTTTTTCGATCGGATCAAGGGCCGTGATATCGACGGCATCGAGGTCGCGACCGAATGGCTGCGAACACACCGCCCCCTGGACTACCGTCCCGGCCTGATGCACGGCGACTATCAGTTCGCGAACGTGATGTATCGACACGGCGCGCCCGCGCAGCTCGCCGCGATCGTGGACTGGGAAATGGGAACGGTCGGCGACCCCAAACTGGATCTGGCGTGGATGGTGCAAAGTTGGCCGGAAAACACCGACGCCCCATCGGAATCCGAAATGAGCTACGTCGACATGCGCGGCATGCCTTCTCGCGCACAGGTTGTCGAACACTACGCCAAGCTGTCCGGCCGCCAGGTCGACGACCTCGACTACTACGTGGTGCTGGCCAAATGGAAGCTGGCGATCGTGCTGGAACAGGGTTTCCAGCGCGCCGGTGAGGACCCGAAGCTGCTCGCCTACGGGCCCGTCATCGTCGAGTTGATGCGCTCGGCAGCCGAACTGGCCGAATCCACCGACTACACATGATGCGGGCCGCCGTGTGCCCCGACTACGGGGCGCCTGAAGTGATCCGGATCGAACAGCGACCCACGCCTGCGGTGGACGCGGGCCAGGTCACGGTCCGCGTCAACGCGGCGGCGGTCAACTTTCCCGATGTACTGCTGATCGCCAACCAATATCAGGTCAGCGTGCCACCGCCGTTCATACCCGGCAGCGAGTTCGCCGGCGTCGTCGTACAAACCGGCGCGGAGGGTTTCAGCGTCGGTGATCGGGTCACCGGCGCGGGCATGTACGGTGCATTCGCCGAAGAAGTCGTCGTGCCCGCCGCGAGCCTGGCCCGCACGCCCGACGCCGTCGACGATCGCGCCGCCGCCGCGTTCGGGGTGGCATACCGCACCGCCTATCACACCCTGAGATCGATGGCGCGCGTGCAGGCAGGCGACGAGGTCGTCGTCCTCGGGGCAGGCGGCGGTGTTGGACTGGCCGCCGTACAACTGGGCGTGGTGCTCGGCGCATCGGTCACCGCAGTCGCCTCCTCTGACGAAAAGCTCGCCGCGGCATGCTCTTACGGCGCCGCGCATGCGGTCAACCACCGGTCGGGAAAGCTGCGCGATGCCCTGCGCGAGGCGCTGCCCCGCGGAGCCGACGCGGTCCTGGACCCGGTCGGCGGTGAGCTCGCCGAACCGGCCTTGCGCTCGCTGCGCCGCGGCGGACGGTTCGTGACGATCGGGTACGCCTCAGGCGTGATCCCGCGGATTCCGCTGAACCTGGTGTTGGTCAAGGGCGTACACGTACTCGGTTTTCACTTCCAGGACGTGCCGCCCGACGAATTCGACCGCAACGAAGCCGAACTACGCGACCATCTCGTCAGCGGTCGCGTCCGCCCCCACGTGGGCGCCGTCTATCCGCTGGAGGAAACCGTGCAGGCGCTGCGCCATGTCGCTGACGGCCGGGCGATCGGCAAAGTGCTCATCGACCTGACCTGAGCAGAGCCGAAGTTCAGCTGGCCGGGATCAAATCCGATGCCACCGAGGCCATCATGCCGCTGCGGAACGTCTCGGTGTGTCCGACATCCCCCGGGTCGTCGGCCGCCGAGAGCGCCTTGGCCTTGAACGCCCGCGCGGCCGCGCTCAACCGGTGCTGGACGGAATCGACGCTGCTGTCCAGTTCGGCAGGCAGCCGCTCTCCCCACAGCGTCACTTCGGTCGCGCTCTGGTCGAGTGCGGTACGGACATGGGCCAGCACCCGCGGATCGCGTTCGAACAGTTCCGCGGCGACGGCGACGGTCTGCGGATGGGGCCGCGCCTCCCATGCGTCGAGCACCGAATCCAGATCGAGGGTCTCGGCGCCGAGAATGTCCAGCGGTCGGACGTCACCGGGATGGGCGATCAGGACGGTGACATCCCAGCCGGCCATCACCCGGTCGTACACCCAGCCTCCTGCAGACCTCACCGCGTCGAGGACGGTTGGGGCGACGACGTCGAGCCGGTACCTCATTTCGGCCCCCTGGGCGCCAGGTCGCGGGCCAATGACTCCGCGTACTCCTTGAATACCTCGCTCAGCGGTATTGATCGATCGAGCAACCATGAGGTCTCCATTCCGTTGATGAAGGCGAGAATTTCCACGGCCTTGTTGACCGCTTCGACGTCTGTGCGGTACACGCCGTCGCGCTGACCACGCTTGATGATCTCGGTGATGATGTCGATGGCGTCGCGGTAGCGCTTGTGCAGGCGGTCGTGCAGCGGCGCGTCGGGGGCGATGTTCTCCACCAGCAGCACCGTGAACGTGCCGATGAGTTCGGGCGCCCGGTCGAACCGCTCCGGCACACGGCTGAGCTCGTTGACGAGATCGCCCGACCGGTAGTCGGCGTGGATGGCGTCGTCGGCGTCGCGCGCGTCGAGCACGGCGTTGAGCAGCTGTTCCTTCGATTCGAAGTGGTGCAGGAGCCCGGCCGGGGTGACCCCCGCCTCCTTCGCGATCTGCGCCAACGAGGTATTGCGCCAGCCGTTGCGCGCCAGCAGGCGCTCGGCCACGGTGAGGATCCGGTGCCGACGGTCCTCGCCCTTGGCAAGCAGCGTCTCGTACGGCCTCGAGCCTGACTCCGACGTCACGGACACCCTTCGGTTCAACCAACCTAGTGAACACACAGTAGGTAGGTTTGCCGCCTGTGACAAGGGTCTCAGCGGAAAAGGCTCTGGACGGGCGTCACAGTGCCCGTCAATGCGCGTCCGCGCGCTTCGGCGTGAACTCGATGTGCAGTTGGGTCAGGCCGCGCAGCAGAAACGTCGGCTCGTAGGCGTAGCTCCGGGCGCCCGCGGGCCCGTGGTTGGCTTCATCGATCCTGATGTCGTCCATGCGGTCGAGGAGCCGTTGCACGGTGATCTGCCCCTCGACGCGGGCCAGCGGTGCCCCGGCACAGGAGTGGATCCCCCGGCCGAACGAGATGTGCTCGCGCACGTTCTTGCGGTCGGGGCGAAACTCATGGGGGTCCTCAAACTTGCGCGGGTCGCGGTTGGCCGCGCCCAGGCACAGCATCACGATCGTGCCGGCAGGCAGGTGCACATCGCCCAACGTGGTGGTCTTGCGGACCAGCCGGAAGTCGACCTTCGTCGGGGCGTGCATCCGCAGCGCCTCTTCGATGAACGTCGGAATACGTTTTGGATCCTCCCGCAGTATCTGTTGGTACTCGGGGCGTTCCGCCAGGGTCTGTACCGCAGCGCTGAGCAGCTTGGTGACCGTCTCCTGACCGGCCGCGAACAGGAAGGTCGCCGGCTTGACCACCTCGATCAACTCCGGTGTCGAACCGTCGGGGTAGGTGGCGGTCGCCATCGCGGACAGCACGTCGTCGCGGGGTTCACGGCGTCGGTCGGCGAGGTAACCGGCGAACTTGTCGTCCAGATACTGCAGCGGGTCGCGTCCCACCGGCGCGCCGTCGAGCGCCCCCACCCGGGTGCCGTAGCGCTCCTCGACGCCGAGCGCGGCAAGGAACTCGGGCCGATCCTGTTCGGGCACACCGAGTAGGTCGATGATCGCCGAGGTGGCGAAGGGCTTCGCGTACTCAGCGAGGAACTCGCATCGCCCTTGCGCTGCGGATGGGTCGACGAGCTGGTCGATCTGGCTGTCGACCAGCCGCCACATGAACTCCTCGTTCTCCTTCAGCCGCTTCGGGGTCAGCAGCTTGGTCAGCAGGGAGCGGGCCCGCGTGTGGGCGGGAGGATCCATCACGACCATGTGCTCGTGGATCGGGAACAGATGGCGATGCGCCTCGATCTGTTCGGTGATGTCGTCGCCGCGCGGCTCGAAGGGCAGCGGGGGAAACGGCCCGCCGATCGCGTTCACCGCCGAAAACGAATCATGGTCCTTGAACGCCGCCAGCACTTCCTGATAGCCCGTAACGGCGACCACACCGTAGTTGGGTTCACGAAATACCGGGCCCTGCCCGCGCAGGTAATCCCAGTAGTCGTAAGGATCCTGACTTATCGCCTGGTCGGAGAAGTAGTCGACGGATGCGAAATCTGTCACGGACCGGTCCTTTCGGCGTCGCACCGCATTTGATCGATCGATAAAAATGTTAGGATGCGCTATGCGTACCACGTGGTGTAATGGCCGGTCAAGCAATCCTTCGGTAGAGGTCCGCTGAATGCCAACCAAGACCAAGACCGCCGACACCGGTGCGCGGCAACGCCTGATCGAGGCGACCGCACAGATCATGCGCGACGAAGGCTATGCCGCGGCGACCTCGCGGCGTGTCGCCGCGGCGGCCGGTGTCAAACAAGCGCTGGTCTACTACTACTTCCCGACGATGGACGACCTCTACGTCGAAGTGCTGCGCGCGGGTGCAGAAGCATCGTTGCAACGCATGCGCGCCGCACTCACCGACTCCGACCCACTACGCACTCTGTGGGCGATGAACAGCGACCTGCGGCTGACCGGCCTGAACACCGAATTCATGGCGATGGCCAACCACCGTAAGGCTATTCGTAAAGAGCTCAAAGCTTATGCGGAGCGGGTACGTGACATCGAGACCGCGGCGGTCGCCGTCGCGTTGCGGTCCAGGGGCGTGGATCTGCAGGCGTACCCGCCCGTGGCGATCTCCATGCTCATCGCACAGACCGCGCGCAGCCTGTGCAACGAGAGCGCTGTCGGTGTCGACCTCGGCCACGACGAGCTACGCACGTTCATGGAACGCCAGTTGGACTTTCTCGCCGAGGCATTGCCCGCAACGAAGTCGGCCGCGCCAACCCACGGCTAGCGACGCGACCCCGGTTCGGCCGCAGCCGCCCGGGAACTGACTACCTGGCGCAACCGGTTGACAACCAGAGCGGATCGGTGACAGGGTTCCTGATCGATCGACAAATTTCCGATATAGCTGCGCTCCCGGCCTTCCTTCGGGGGTGGAATCGAGGAGGACACATGGGCGGACGCGTTGCGGGCAAGGTTGCGTTCATCACCGGAGCGGCGCGCGGGCAGGGCCGCAGCCACGCGATGCGCCTGGCCGAGGAAGGCGCCGACATCATCGCCGTCGACGTGTGCAAGCAGCTCAGCAGCAACAGCGACATACCTTCGGCGACACCGGATGACCTCGCGGAGACCGCCGATCTGGTCAAGAACCTGGACCGCCGCATCATCACCGCCGAAGTCGACGTCCGCGACTACAACGCGCTGAAGAAGGTGGTGGACAGCGGGGTCGAGCAGCTGGGCCGGTTGGACATCGTCGTGGCCAACGCCGGAATCGGCAACGGTGGCCAGACACTTGACAAGACCAGTGAAGACGACTGGCGCGACATGATCGACGTCAACCTGTCCGGCGTCTGGAAGAGCGTCAAAGCCGCTGTTCCCCATATTCTTTCCGGCGGGCGCGGCGGCTCGATCATCCTGACGAGCTCGGTGGGCGGTCTCAAACCGTATCCGCACACCGGTCACTACATCGCCGCCAAGCACGGCGTCATCGGGCTGATGCGGACCTTCGCCGTCGAACTCGGCCAGCATTCGGTGCGGGTCAACGCGGTCTGCCCCACCAACGTCAACACACCGCTGTTCATGAACGAAGGAACGATGAAGCTGTTCCGTCCGGACCTGGAGGACCCCGGCGTCGACGATCTTGCCGTCGCCGCGCAGTTCATGCACGTGCTTCCCGTCGGCTGGGTCGAGCCAAGTGATGTGAGCAACGCGGTGCTGTTCCTGGCCTCCGACGAATCCCGGTACATCACCGGTCTTCCCGTCACCGTCGACGCCGGCAGCATGCTCAAGTAGCGGCGAGGAATCTGGCCCGTGAAGCTTGTCTTCAACCTGCCTCACATGCTGAGGCTCCCGGCGATGATGCAGCCGTGGGAAGCGTCGGTGACCGGCGCAGACCAGACCCGGATGGCCAAGTGTGCCGACCAGTGGGGCTACGACATGATCGCGGTGCCTGAGCATTTCGTGATCCCCAACGAACACGTGCCGCTGTCGGGGCCGCACTACCTGCAGTCCACGGTCGCGCAGGCTTATCTCGCCGGGGCGACCGAGCGGATACAGCTCAATTCCTGTATCACCGTGCTGCCGTTGCAGCACCCGATCGTGCTCGCCAAGGCGCTGGCGACCGCGGACTGGATGAGCAGCGGCAGGATGATGGTGACGTTCGGGGTCGGCTGGCTCGAGCGCGAGTTCGAGTTGTTGGGCGTGCCATTCCGGGACCGCGGCCGCATCGCCGACGAGTACCTCGCCGCCATCGTCGAACTTTGGACCAGTGATTCCCCGAGGTTCACCGGCAAGTACGTGTCGTTCGACGACGTCGCATTCGAGCCGAAGCCCGTCCAAAAGCCGCACCTGCCCATCTGGATCGGCGGTGACGCCGACGCGGCGATGCGTCGCGCAGCGAAGTACGCGTCGGGCTGGTGGTCCTTTCTCACCCCGCCGGAGAAGATCGCCGAACGTGTCGACTTCATCAAATCCCAAGAGGGCTATGACGGCCGACCCTTCGACGTGGTGCACGGCCTGGGCACCAACCGCGTCGGTGAGGGGCATACCGCCCAAGACGACCCGAACGCCAGCCCCGGCATGAGCGCAGCGGAGATCGCGGACCGGATGGGTCATCTCGCCGAGCAGGGAGTGACGGTCAGCGCGGTGCCGCTGCCGCCGGTCAGCGGCGTCGACGAGTACCTGGACTACGCACAGTGGATCATCGAAGAGGTCAAACCCCAACTGCCCTGATGCGGTCGGACCGCGCGGTGGTCACCGGCCGTCGACGACCACGCCGGCGGCGGCCTCGATCGGTTTGATCACCGAGGTGAAGTCGGAGTCGGCACCCTCTTCGCGCAGGGTCGTCTCCCACTGCTCGGCGACGGCCGCCGCGATCACACCGACAGCTTCAAGGCGCGCTGCCTCCTCGAGGTAGAGCCGAACGTCCTTGACCATCAAACCGGTCGCGAAACCGTAGTCGAAGGTGCGCGGCAGGATCGAGCGGGGAAACTTGTCGCGGCTGGCATGGGTGCCGCCGGAGCCGGCGTTGAGCACATCGACGATCACCTGCGGGTCCAGGCCGGCCTTGACGCCCATGGCGACGACCTCTGACGTCACCGCCAGAGCGGTTGCCGCCACGAGGTTGTTCAGCAACTTCATGGTCTGCGCAGAACCTGGCTTGTCACCGACGTAGATCGCGCGACCCAGAGTGTCGAAAAGCGGTTTGAGCGAATCGAACTCGGCGTGCGGCCCAGAGACCATGAGCGTCAATGTGCCGTTCTGCGCCCCGGCTACCCCGCCGCTGACCGGACTGTCCAACGCCGCGATGCCCCGCGTGCGTAAAACCCGGTGCACGGCGCGTGACGCCTCGCTACCGACGGTGGACAGGTCGACGAATCGTGCTATCCGGGTTCCCTGCGCGACGCCGTGGGCGCCGTCGACGACCTCGAGACACGCCTGCGCGGACGGCAGGCTGGCCAGCACCGTGTCAGCGACATCGGCGACCTCGCGCGGCGCCGTGGCCGGTTGGGCGCCGAGGTCGGCCGCGGCGTTCACCGCCTCCTCGCAGGTGTCGTACACGGTGACGGTGTGGCCGGCCTCGAGCAGGCGGCGCGCCATCGGGAAACCCATGTGGCCCAGCCCGATCAGACCCAGCCTCATGTCTTATTCTCCAACTCGGTGAACACCTCGCGCGCCTGCCGGAAGGCGTCGACGGCGGCAGGTACGCCGGCGTAGACGGCAGCCTGCAGGAATACTTCGCGGATTTCCTCGCGCGTCACCCCGTTGTTCAGCGCACCGCGGATGTGGGTCCGCAACTCCTGAGGTCGGTTGAGCACCGCGAGCATCGCCAGGTTGAGCAGGCTGCGTGTCTGAAGCGGCAACTCATCGCGGCCCCACACCGCTCCCCAGCAGTACTCGGTGACCAGTTCCTGCAGCGGCCTGTCGAAGTCGTCGGCGTTGCGGGTGGCGTTGGCGACGTAGTCGGCGCCGAGCACCTCGGCACGTATCCTGGCCCCCTTTTCGAAGGTCGGCTGATCCACGTTCGCTCCGTTCGGCCGCGATGTCGACGATGTTATAGCCCAAGCGATTTGGCGATGATCACCTTCATCACCTCGCTGGTGCCCGCGTAGATGCGGGCGACCCGCGCGTCGGTGTAGAGCCGGGCGATCGGGTACTCCATCATGTAGCCGTATCCGCCGAACAGCTGAAGGCAGCGGTCCACGACACGGGCCTGCATCTCGGTGCAGAACAGTTTCACCCGTGCGGCGTCTGCGGCCGACAGTTCGCCTTCGACGTGCAGGCGCACCGCGCGGTCCAGCATCGCCTGGCCGGCCTCGACCTCCGTGGAACACGCGGCCAGTTCGAACTTCGTGTTCTGGAAGGAGGCGACGGGAGTGCCGAACGCCTTGCGGCTCTTGGTGTAGTCGATGGCCGCGGCGATCGCCGAGCGCGCTTGGCACACCGATCCGACGGCTACCGTCAGCCGCTCCTGCGGCAGGTTGTGGCCGAGGTAGCCGAACGCTTCGTCCAACTCCCCCAACACGTTGGCGCCCGGCACCCGCACGTCGACGAAGGACAGTTCCGCGGTGTCTTGGACCTTGCAGCCCATCTTCTCCAGTTCACGGCCGCGGGTGAACCCTGCCATGCCGTCCTCGACGACGAACAACGTCAACCCCTTGCGCCGGTTGTCCGGGTCGGTCGACGTGCGCGCCACCACGATCACCAGGTCGGCCTGCATGCCGCCGGTGATGAATGTCTTGGCGCCGTTGAGGATCCAATCATCACCGTCGCGCACCGCGGTGGTGCGCATGCCCGCCAAATCCGATCCGGTGCCCGGTTCGGTCATCGCGACGGCCGTCAGTAGCTCACCGGAGGCCAAACCCGGGAACCACCGCTCGCGCTGCTCGGTGTTCGCGTAGTGCAGGAAGTACGGCAGGATCACTTCCAATTGGGTGCGCACTGTCGAAAGGGTGACCAGCGCGCGAGCCGCCTCCTCCTGCAGCACCACGTTGTAGCGGTAGTCGGGTGCGCCGCCGCCGCCGTACTCCTCGGGGATCGCCATCCCCAGCATGCCCAGCGCCCCCATCTGCTTGAAGACGTGGCGGGGCATCCGGCCACCCGTTTCCCACTCCGGATAGTGCGGAACTACTTCCTTCTCGACGAAGTCGCGCGCCAGTTCGCGGAATGCCTCGTGGTCCTCGGTGAACAGGTCTCTACGCACAGTGAAATCCTCAGCGTCCTTCCTAAGCGATGAGCTCTACCAGCATCGCTATGCGATGAGTTCTACCAACGTGGCGTTGGCCGTGCCGCCGCCTTCGCACATGGTTTGCAACCCGAAGCGAATCCCGTTGTCGCGCATGTGGTTGATCATGCGGGTCATGAGCACCGCGCCCGAGGCGCCCAACGGGTGGCCGAGGGCGATCGCCCCGCCCAGCGGGTTGAGCTTGTCTTCGTCGGCGCCGGTCTCGGCGAGCCAGGCCAGCGGCACCGGGGCGAACGCCTCGTTCACCTCGAACACACCGACCTCTTCGAGCGCGACGCCGGCTTTGTGCAGCACGTGCTCGGTGGCCGGGATCGGTCCCGTCAGCATCAGCACCGGGTCCGCACCGGTGACCGCACCGGCCCGGTAACGCGCGATGGGCCGCAATCCCAGCGCGATGGCATTCTCGGCCGTCATCACCAGCAGCGCCGCTGCACCGTCGGAGATCTGCGAGGAGTTGCCCGCGTGGATGACGCCGTCGTCCTGAAACGCCGGCTTGAGCGCGGCCAGCTTCTCCACGGTGCTGCCCCGCCGCACGCCCTCGTCGGCCACCACGGGCTCACCGCCGGTGAACACCGGCATGATCTGCGCCTCGAACGCGCCGGCGTCCTGCGCGGCCGCGGCCAGTTCGTGTGAGCGCACCGAGTACTCGTCGAGGCGGGTCCGCGACAAACCCCACTTCTGCGCGATCATCTCGGCCGAGATGCCCTGGTTGAACGAGAAGTCTTTGTAGCGGTCAAGGACCTTCGGGCCGTACGGCGTACCGGTGGCCCGTGCGGCGCCCAGCGGCACCCGGCTCATCACCTCGACACCGCCGGCGACCACCACATCCTGCTGGCCCGACATCACCGCGTGCACCGCGAAGTCCAGCGCCTGCTGGCTGGACCCGCAGGCGCGGTTGACCGTCGTGCCGGGAATCCGCTCCGGCCACCCGGCGGCCAGCACGGCGTACCGCCCGATGTTGCTGGACTGGTCACCGACCTGCGACACGCAGCCCCACACCACGTCGTCGATGATGTCGGGGTCGATTCCGGCCCGCTCCACCAGCGCGTTGAGCACGATCGCGGAGAGATCTGCCGCGTGTATCTCAGATAATCCGCCGTTGCGTTTACCGACGGGGGTGCGAACCGCCTCGACGATCACGGTTTCACGCATTTGTCACTCCGATCTTGGCACCGCCCACCGACCGGTGAACGTCGCCGCTCGCTTCGCGGCGAACGCCGCGTACGCCTCTGTTGAGTCTTCGGTGGCGAAGTTACCGGGCTGTGCCCGCGCCTCGTTGGCCAACGCCTCACGCAGTGTCACATTGGCGCCGTCGTTGAGCAGCGCCTTGCTCTGTGCCAGGGCGACCGGGGGTCCCGCGGCGAGCCGCCCGGCCAGTGCCGTGACGAACGCGTCGATCTCCTCAGCGGTCTTGACCCAGGTCACCAGGCCCATGGACCGCGCCTCCTCGGCGTCGATCGGCTCGGCCAGCAGCACCAGCCGCTTGGCCTGCTGCAGTCCGACCAGCCGGGGCAGCAGCCACGATCCGCCGAGGTCGACCGACAGGCCCCGGTCGGCGAAGATCTGGCAGAACCGTGATTCGGGGGTGGCGACGACGAAGTCACAGCCCAACGCCAGATTCCAGCCGGCGCCCACGGCGACCCCGGTTACCTTCGCGATGGTGGGCACGGTCAGTTCGTGCAGGGCCAGGGCCACCTCGGTGAGGCGGCGCAGCTTGTGCCGTGGGTGGATGTCCTCGGGGGTCGAGATGTCGGCCCCCGAGCAGAAGGCGCCGCCGGCTCCGGTGATGACCAATGCCCGAAGTTCGGTGTCTCGCGCGGCGACGCGTAGCGCGTCGGCCAACTCTTCCCACAACTGCGGGTTGATCGCGTTCTTGCGGGACGGCCTGTTCAGCGTCAACGTGCGAACGCCGTCGGTGTCTGTCGAGCGCAGCACGGGCTCGGCGGCACTGGCCATCAGCGGTACGCCGGGCCGATCACGCCGCGCTGGCGCAACACGGCGATCTCGTCGTCGTCGATGCCGAGTTCGGCGAGCACGGAATCGGTGTGTTCGCCCAGCCCGGGCACCGCACCCATCGGTTGCTCGAATCCGGCGATGACCGAGGGTGGCAGCAACGCCTGGATCGGGCCCGCGGGGGTGTCGACGTCGCGCCACCGGTTGCGTGCGGTCAACTGCGGATGGACCACCACCTCGCTGGGCAGGTTGTAGCGCGAGTTGCCGATGCCCGCGGCGTCGGCGATCTTCTGCACGTCGGCGAGGTCACGCTGTGCGCACCAGGCGGCGACGGCCTCGTCGAGCACAGCCCGGTTGGCGACCCGGCCGGCGTTGGTTTGGAAGCGCTCATCCTCGGCCAAGTCGTTGCGCTGCAGGATTTCCCGAGCGAACCGTTGCCATTCGCGGTCGTTCGTCGTGCCGAGCACTACCGTCTGGTTGTCGGACGTGGCATACGCCCCGTATGGCGCCACCGCCGGCGAACCCATCCCCAACGGCACCTGGTCGACACCGGAGTGCTGTGTGTAGGTGAGCGGATACCCCATCACGTCCGTCATGGTGTCGAACAGGCTCACCGCGACGCTGGTGCCGCCCGATCGCCGGCCGGTGTCTCGCGAATACAGCATCGCCAGGATCGAGAGCGCGGCGTGCAGCCCGGTCGAGACGTCGGCGACCGGCGGCCCGGGTTTGGCCGGCGCACCGGCGTGGCCGGTCACCGCACAGGTACCCGATTCGGCTTGGATCAGCAGGTCGTAGGCGCGCTTGTGTGACAGCGGTCCGCCCGGGCCGTATCCGTCGATCTCGACGGCGATGACGTTGGGATGCCGCGCTTCCATCTCTGCGGGGGTGATGCCGAGCCGCCCGGTGGAGCCCGGCGCAAGGTTGGACACCAGCACATCGGCGTTGTCGAGCAGCCGATGCAGAATATCCAGGCCCTCAGTGGTTTTCAGGTCGACGGTCACCGACTCCTTGTTGCGGTTGCACCAGACAAAGTGCGCCGCGAGGCCGTTCACCACATCGTCGTAATGACGGGCGAAGTCACCGCCGTTGGGGTTTTCCACCTTGATGACGCGAGCACCGAAGTCGGCCAGCGTCCTGGTGCACATCGGAGCCGACACCGCCTGCTCGAGCGCGACGACCGTGATGCCCGACAGCGGTGCCTGCGGTTGTGACGTCACTACATCACCATTCCACCGTCGACCGGCAGGACCTGTCCGGTGATGTAGGACGCCGCGTCGGACGCCATGAACACGAATGCGCCGGCCACCTCGGACGGTTCGGCCCACCGCTTCATCGGGATGCGGTTCATCATGTTGGCCGAGAACTTCTCGTTGGTGCGGATGGTTTCGGTCATCGGCGTCGCCGCAAGCGGCGCCAGCGCGTTGACCGTGATGCTCTTGGTGGCCAGTTCGCGGGCAAGGGATTTGGTGAACCCGATGATGCCCGCCTTGGCCGCCGAGTAGTTGACCTGGCCGAGCGTACCGGTGAGGCCGGCGGCCGAGGTGACGTTGACGATCCGGCCGGTGCCGTCGGTCGGGATGTGCGGCAGCGCGGCCTGGGTGACGTTGAACGCCCCCATCACATGGATGTCGAAGAGCAGCCGAAACGACTCCTGAGTGGTCTTTGCGAACATCGCCGGCTTGGTGACACCCGCGTTGTTGATCACAATGTGCAGCTCGTCACCGGTCAGCGCCGCGGCCTGTGCTGCCGCGGCGTCGGCGGCGTCGCGGTCCGACACGTCCAGAGCAGCGGATTCGGCCCTGCCACCTGCGCCCGAAATACGTTCGGCGACAGCGGCCGCTGCGTCCTTGTCGACGTCAGTGACCAGCACTGCCGCGCCCGCATCAGCCAGCGCCTCAGCGACCGCAGAGCCGATTCCACCCGCGGCGCCGGTGACAAGGGCCGAACGCCCGGTGAGGTCGAAATAGTTCGTCATCAATAGCGCTTCCTTTTAATAACTACGGGGAAGTCCCAGCACGTGTTCGCCGAGGAAGTTCAGGATCATCTCCTGACTGACCGGGGCGATCTTCATCAGCCGTGACTCGCGGAAGTACCGCGACACGTTGTACTCCTCGGAATACCCCATCCCGCCGTGGAGCTGCAGCGCGCGGTCGGCGGCGTCGAATCCGGCGTCAGCACACAGGTACTTGGCCGTATTTGCTTCGCGCCCACAGGGTTTGCCGTTGTCATACAGCCATGTTGCCTTGCGCAGCACCAGCTCGGCCGCGTCGAGTCGGGCCAGCGAATCGGCGAGCGGGAACTGCAGCCCCTGGTTCATGCCGATGGGCCGGTTGAACACCACTCGTTCGTTGCCGTACTTCACGGCCTTCTCCAGGGCCACCCTGCCTATGCCGAGCGCCTCGGCGGCGATCAGCATCCGTTCCGGGTTCAATCCGTCCAGGATGTACTTGAAGCCCTTGCCCTCCTCACCGACGCGGTGCTCGACCGGAACGATGAGGTCGTCGATGAACACTTCGTTGGAGCTCACCGCATTTCGGCCCATCTTGTTGATCGGCCGGATGTCGACGCGGTCGCGGTCCAGATCGGTGAGGAACAGCGTCATGCCGTCGGTCTTCTTGGTGACCTCGCCATAAGGAGTGGTTCGGGTCAGCAGCAGGATCTTCTCGGACTCCAAAGCCTTGGAGATCCAGACTTTTCGGCCGTTGACGCGGTAGTGGTCACCTTCCCGTTTGGCGAACGTGGTGATGCGCGAGGTGTCCAGGCCCGCGCCCGGTTCGGTAACCCCGAAGCAGACGTGCAGATCGCCGTTGACGATGCGGGGCAGCGTCGCGGCCTTCAGCTCGTCTGAACCGTGCTTGACGACGGGTTGCATCCCGAAGATCGACAGATGGATGGCGCTGGCCCCGTTCATCGCGGCGCCGGAGCGGGCGACCTCTTCGAGCAGCAGGGTGGCCTCGGTGATGCCCAGGCCGTGCCCGCCGTACTCCTCGGGGATGGTCATGCCGAGCCAGCCGCCCTTGGCGATGGCGTCGTAGAACTCCTGCGGGAACTCGTGAGCCTGGTCCTTCTGCATCCAGTAGTGATCGTCGAACTTGCCCGCCAGTTCGGCGACGGCCTTGCGGATCAGCTGCTGATCCTCGGTCAGCTCGAAACTCATCCCGTTCGACACTGCTCACTCCTCAACTACATCGTCGGCACAGCAACCTGCGCCGGTGCGATCAACGTACGTTTCGCACCGGCGACACTGTCAGCCCAGTAAACCCGCTCAGTCCGTGTTGCCGCTCACCCGCTTGGCGCTCGCCGCGAAATCCGAGAACGACGCACCGGTTTTTTCTTTTTTGGAGAGGGCTTGGATGGAGACGTCATGGCCCTCGGCGGCTTTGCGCAGGGCGCCGACGGTGGCTTGGTCTTTGCCGATGTGGGTGAAGGGGTCCCAGTGATACCAGCGCATGGCGTTTTGGTAGGTCATCTTGTTGATCTGGTCGTCGGGGACCTGGTTGGCGGTGAGGACCTCGTGGAGTTGTTCAGGGGCGCCGGGCCACATCGAGTCTGAGTGCGGGTAGTCGGCTTCCCAGCAGATGTTGTCCACCCCGATGAGCTCGCGGGTGGCCACCCCGACCGGATCGGCGATAAAGCAGGTCAAGAAGTGCTCACGGAACACCTCCGAGGGCAGTTTGCCGCCGAAGTCTTGACCGGTCCAGGTCGAGTGCATCTCATAGGTGCGATCCACCCGCTCCAAAAAATAGGGGATCCAGCCCGTACCACCCTCACTCAACGCGATCTTGAGGCCGGGGTACTCCTTGATCGGACGTGACCACAACAGATCGGCGGCGGCCTGCACGATGTTCATCGGCTGCAAGGTGATCATCACATCCATCGGGGCATCCGGGGCGGTGATCGCCAACCGCCCCGAGGACCCGATGTGCACATTGAGCACGGTGTCGGTGTCGACCAGGGCATCCCACATCGGCTTCCAATGCTCGAAATCATGAAAGCTCGGATAACCCATCGCCGCGGGATTCTCGGTGAACGTCAACGAATGCACCCCGCGCGCGGCGTTACGCCGAATCTCCGCCGCACACGCCACCGGATCCCAGATCACCGGCAACGTCATCGGAATGAACCGCGCCGGATAGGCCCCGCACCACTCCTCGACATGCCAATCGTTATAGGCCTGCACCAACGCCAACGAGAACTCGTGATCCTCGGTGGCAAACAGCCGCCCGGCGAACCCGGGAAACGACGGAAAACACATCGACCCCAAAATCCCGCCGGCGTTCATATCCTTGACCCGCTCATCGACCTGCCAACACCCCGGCCGGATCTCATCGAGCCCCTGCGGCTCAAGCCCGTACTCCTCCTTGGGCCGGCCCGCCACCGCGTTCAACGCCACATTCGGGATCACCACATCACGAAACTGCCAGGTATCTGACCCATCAGCGTTATGCACCAACCGCGGCGCCTCATCCAAATACTTCTTAGGCAGATGATTTTTGAACATATCCGGCGGCTCGACGATGTGATCATCCACGCTCACCAAGATCATCTCGTCCTTATGCATGCCCGTTCCCTTCGTCGGGGTCGTCACTGACACCCACCTTAGATCGGTCAGGTTCTCTACTGACGAAAACTAGCTTCTCACAACGCGAGAATCAATGTCCGAAGCCGTTGCGGGGTCCCCTGGCAGCACCGTTGCGCAACCATCGGTTACCGCTGTGACCGGCGCGTCTGGCCTTCGGGATTGACCATCGGCGGTAAAGATGGAAATCTGTTAGCCAAATATGAGAATATGATTCTCGTGAGTGAGAGGAAGTTATCGGTGCGCGTTCTGCCGCTACCCGCCGACCAGTGGGACGACGCGGTCGAGCATGCCCTGTCCAGCATCCCCGCTGAACTGCGCAACCCGGAGAAAACGGGCAACCTGCTGGGCACGCTGGTCCGTCATCCCAAGCTGACGCGGGCGTTTCTGCGCTTCAACAACCACCTGCTGTACTCCTCCACGCTGCCGGCACGGTTGCGCGAACTGGCGGTGTTGCGGGTGGCCCACCGGCGCCACTGTGAGTACGAGTGGCGCCACCACGTGCGCATGGGCCGCGATGCCGGCTTGACCGACGACGTCATCGCCGGAATCCAGCGCGGTGAGGCCACCGACGAACTCGACCGTGCCGTGCTGCGCGCGGTCGACGAACTCGAGGACACCTCGGAGATCTCCGATGCCACCTGGACCACGCTGTCCGAGCACCTCGACGAGCGTCAGCGTATGGATCTCGTCTTCACCATCGGCTGCTATGGCGCACTTGCCATGGCGATCAACACTTTCGGCGTAGAACCCGACTCCGAAACGCACGCAGAGAGGTAGACACCATGTCATTTTTCCCCAAACCCGCTGAAGGCAGCTGGACCGAACACTGGCCCGAACTCGGCACCGCCCCAGTGGATTACACCGACTCGATCGATCCCGAGCATTGGAAGCTCGAACAGCAGGCGATCTTCAGGAAGTGCTGGCTGAACGTGGGCCGGGTGGAACGGCTGCCCAAGAAGGGCAGCTACTTCACCAAGGAGATGCCGTCTGCGGGCAAAGGCACGTCGGTGATCATCGTCAAGGGCACCGACAACGTGGTGCGGGCCTTCCACAACATCTGCCGGCACCGCGGAAACAAGCTGGTGTGGAACGACTATCCCGGCCAGGAGGTGTCGGGCACCTGCCGCCAGTTCACCTGCAAGTACCACGCGTGGCGCTACAACCTCCAGGGAGACCTCACCTTCATCCAACAGGAGGGCGAGTTCTTCGACGTCGACAAGGCCGACTACGGGTTGGTGCCGGTGCGCTGCGAAGTGTGGGAAGGCTTCATCTTCATCAATTTCGACGACGACGCCGGACCGCTGACCGACTACCTCGGTGACTTGGCAAAGGGCCTGGAGGGCTATCCCTTCCACGAGATGACCGAAACCTATTCCTACCGGGCCGAGGTCAACGCGAACTGGAAGCTGTTCATCGACGCGTTCGTCGAGTTCTACCACGCACCGATCCTGCACATGAAGCAGGCGGTCAAGGAGGAAGCCGAAAAGCTCGCCAGCTTCGGCTTCGAGGCGCTGCACTACGACATCAAGGGCAGGCACTCGATGATCTCGTCGTGGGGCGGGATGAGCCCGCCCAAGGATCCCAGCATGGTCAAGCCCATCGAACGCGTGCTGCACAGCGGGCTGTTCGGCCCGTGGGACCGGCCCAAGATCAAGGGCATCCTGCCCGACGAGTTGCCGCCGGCGGTCAACCCCTCGCGCCACCACTCCTGGGGTCAGGACTCATTCGAGTTCTTCCCGAACTTCACGCTGCTGCTCTGGGCGCCGGGCTGGTACCTCACCTACCACTACTGGCCCACCGACGTCGACAAGCACATCTTCGAGTGCACGCTGTACTTCGTGCCAGCGACCAACACCCGTGAGCGGCTTGCTCATGAACTCGCGGCGGTGACGTTCAAGGAGTACGCGTTCCAGGACGCCAACACTCTGGAGGCCACCCAGACGATGATCAACACCGGGGTGGTCAAGGATTTCCTGTTGTGCGACCAGGAAGTCCTCCTACGTCACCTGCACAAGACGGCGTGGGATCACGTGAACGCCTACAAGAAGGAAAAGGGTCTCACCGACGGCTCGGGCAATGGGAAAGCCACGTCGTCGACCGGTCAGAAGGATGCGATCAATGCCTAAGTTGCCAGAGGAATTCTCCGATCTCGAGCGGTTCACCGACTGGTGCCTGCCCAACGAGGAGGACCGGTACCAAAAGCGGCTGGCCTCGACGATGGAGGAGCTGCAGGAGTTCTACGACGCCGCGTTCCCCCGTCTGGAGGCCGTCATGGAATACTGCGACGCCAGGTTCCCCTTGGACGGAATGCCCGACGACGCAAAGGCCCTCATTCACATGATGCAGTCACTGGTCAACGTGTCGTTCCCGATCGAGGTGTGGAAACAGCCACGCGTGCTCGACAGCGGCGCCACGTACATCACCTGCATCAGGGAGCCGGTGGTCTAGGTTGCTGACCCTCAAAGCAGCAGGCCTGCTCGACGTCGACGCCGGCGAGATCGTCCGGCCCGGAATCGTCCGGGTCGAGGACGGCCGGATAGTGGGGGTTGGCGGCTCGGCAGACGGCGAGGTCATCGATCTCGGCGACGCCATTCTGCTGCCCGGCCTGATGGACATGGAGGTCAACCTGCTCATGGGTGGCCGGGGCGAGACCCCCGGTCTGTCCCAAGTGCAGGACGACCCGGCCACCCGGGTGCTGCGAGCGGTCGGCAATGCCCGACGCACCCTGCGCGCGGGCTTCACGACGGTGCGCAACCTCGGGTTGTTCGTGAAGACCGGCGGTTACCTGCTCGACGTCGCACTGGGCAAGGCGATCGACGCCGGGTGGATCGAGGGGCCCAGGGTGATCCCCGCCGGCCACGCGATCACCCCCACCGGTGGACATCTCGACCCGACGATGTTCGCGGCGTTCATGCCCGGCGTGCTCGAGCTCACGATCGAGGAAGGCATCGCCAACGGGGTCGACGAGATCCGTAAAGCGGTGCGCTACCAGATCAAGCACGGCGCACAGCTGATCAAGGTGTGCTGCTCGGGCGGGGTGATGTCGTTGACCGGAGAGGCAGGCGCGCAACACTATTCGGACGAGGAACTGCGCGCGATCGTCGACGAGGCACACCGCCGCGGGCTGCGCGTCGCCGCGCACACGCACGGTGCCGAAGCGGTCAAACACGCCGTCGCGTGCGGTATCGACTGTATCGAGCACGGCTTCCTGATGGACGACGAAGCCATCCAGATGCTCGTCGACAACGACCGCTTCCTGGTCTCGACCCGCAGGCTCGCCGAAGCGATGGATGTGTCGCGGGCACCGAAAGAGTTGCAGGACAAGGCCGCCGAGATGTTCCCCAAGGCCCGGACGTCGATCAAGGCGGCCCACGATGCCGGGGTCAAGATCGCCGTCGGCACCGATGCGCCTGCCATCCCGCACGGCAAGAACGCCGACGAACTCGTCACGCTCGTCGAATGGGGCATGCCCGCCGCCGCGGTGCTGCGCGCGGCCACCGTCGTCGCCGCCGACTTGATCAACAAGCCGAACCTGGGTCGCCTCGCGGAGGGCTACCTCGCCGACATCATCGCAGTGCCATCAGATCCACTGAGTGACATCACCGTCACCCGGAACGTCAACTTCGTCATGAAGGACGGGAAGGTATTCCGAAATGACATCGCCAACCAGTAGGCCGACGCGGACCGAAGACCTGGTCGAGATTCAGCAGTTGCTCGCCAAGTATGCCGTCACGATCACCCAGGGTGACATCGACGGCCTCGTCTCGGTGTTCACCCCGGACGGCACCTACAGCGCATTTGGTTCCACCTACACGCTGGCCCGTTTCCCCGAACTCGTCGATGCCGCGCCCAAGGGCCTGTTCATGACCGGCACGTCGCTGGTGCATCTGGACGAGGACGACGCCGACAAGGCGACCGGCACCCAGCCGCTGTGCTTCATCGAACACTCCAAACACGACATGCGCATCGGGTACTACAACGACACCTATATCCGCACCGAGGACGGCTGGCGGCTGAAAACGCGTGCCATGACGTTCATCCGGCGCAGCGGCGAACACGACTCCGGCCGACCGCACGCGATCGGAAGGCCGGAAGCTGGATGACAGACCTCTTCGAACCCGCCGCGTTCCGCACGGCGCTTCGGGAGTGGCTCGACGCCAATGACCTGACGCCTCGGGCAGGCCACGATTCTCTGGACGACCACCAGGTCCAGCACCTGCGGGTGCTCAAGGCCCTGTACGACGCCGGTTGGATGCGCTACGGATGGCCGGAGTCGGCAGGCGGGCTCGGCGGCCCGGAGATCCTGCGCGCGATCGTCGGCGAGGAGATCGTCGGGCGCGGAATCGACCATCCCGGACCGTATTCGATGCTCGAAGTGCTCACGCCGACCATGATCGATTACGCGCGCCCCGAACTGGCCGCCGAGATGGTGCCCAGGCTGCTATCCGGCCAGGAGTCGTGGTGCCAGGGCTTCTCCGAACCCGGCTCCGGCAGCGACCTTGCGTCGCTGACCACCCGCGCCGTGCAAGACGGTGACAAGTGGATCATCAACGGCCAGAAGGTGTGGACCAGCTTCGCCCAGTACGCCACCCGGTGTGTGCTGCTCACCCGCACCGGCGGACCGGAAACGCCCAACCACGAGGCCATCACCGCGTTCTTCGTCGACCTGGACACCCCGGGAGTCACGGTTCGGCCGCTGCGCACCATGCACGACGTCGACGAGTTCTGCGAGGTGTATTTCGACGATGTCGAAGTGCCCGCGGACCGGATGCTCGGCAACCCAGGCGACGGCTGGCGGTTGGCCATGGACCTGCTCCCCTACGAACGTTCCACCTGCTTCTGGCAGCGCATCGCCTACCTGTACTCACGTTTCGACGCACTGATCGGCGAGGTGAAACGCCTTGGCCAATCGGTGGATTCGGATCTGGGTGACACCTATCTGGCGCTGCACACCTTGCGCTGCCGCTCACGCGTCACACAGCACCGGCTGGCCGACGGGCACAAGCTCGGTGCGGAAACCTCGATCGACAAGGTGTTGCTGGCCGGCGCCGAACAGCAGCTCTACGACACCGTGCGCGATCTGCTGCCCGGCGTCATCGAACTCGACGACAACACCTGGCGGACCGAATTCCTGTACTCGCGGGCGGCCACCATCTACGGCGGAACCGCCGAGGTGCAGCGCAACATCATCGCCCGCCGCCTGCTGGATCTCGGGAAGGAGTGACCATGCCCGCGACTACCGAACCGGAATCTCTGGACCTGCTCGAAGACGCGCTGCGCAAGACGATGCTGTCCACGAGCGGTGCCGATCTCGACGCGGCGCTGGCCGAACTGGGTTGGGCCGACATGCTCTCCGAGGTGCCCGATCAGGCGATCCCGCTGGTGTTCCGGCTGCTCGGCGAGACAGGTTCGCACGCTTCGGTTCTCAACGACGTGTTGCTGGAGACCATCGGCGGCTTGCCTGGTGGAACCCCGCCCATGCCGTACGCCGGCGGCGGCTGGGTGGTGTGGGAACGCCACGGGGCGAGCGAAGCGACGGGAAACAAACACGGGGCCGGCGATGCCACACTCGGTGGGCTGCCACTTCGCCCGGTTCCCGACGGCGAGCTGATGCGGATGGGTGAGGCGCGCCGGGCGGTGGGCTGGTGGCTGGTCGGCTCGGCCAGGGCGATGCTGACACTGGCGCGCCAGCATGCACAGGATCGCGTCCAGTTCGGCAGGCCGATCTCGTCGTTTCAGGCGGTCCGGCACCGGCTGGCCGAGACGCTGGTGGCCATCGAAGGCGCCGAGGCGACGCTGATCCTGCCCGGGACCGAAAGTCCCGACCTGACCGCGATGCTGGCCAAGGCCGCTGCGGGCAAGGCTGCGCTGACCGCGGCCAGGCACTGCCAGCAGGTGCTCGGCGGTATCGGCTTCACCGCCGAGCACGACCTGCATCGGCACGTGAAGCGAGCTATGGTGCTCGACGGATTACTCGGTAACACAAAGGAACTCACCCGCAAGGCGGGCGCCGGTCTGCGCGCCCGCGGCTCGGTGCCCCGCCTGGCGAACCTGTAGCGCGCCCCCTCCCCCTTTACCGCGAGCGTGCGTGTCTGCGGGCGACACGCCGCAATTTTGCACGACTTCGCGCACGCTCACGGCCGCCGCGAGTACAGGTGCGAGCCCGGCAGAAAGTGCCGACCGCTTCGGCGAGCGTGCGTAAACTCTCGACTTTCCACGGCGTGTCGACCACAGACACGCACGCTCGCGGGGAAGTTATTTGATGTTGGCCTTCATCTCGTCGAGGTTGACCAGCACCGGCCAGCCGCTGACGCTCAGCGCATTGCCATGGCCGGTCTGATGGATGTCGAACACCGACTGGATCGCCGCGTAGAAGCCCTGCACATCCAGTGTCTGGTTGACCGCGCGTTTGGCCTGGCGCAGCGCAAACGGCGGCATCTTGGCGATCTGCTCGGCCAGCGCCCTGGTCTCGGCATCGAGTTCGTCGCGCGGCACGACGCGGTTGACCATGCCGGTGGCGGCGACTTCCTCCGCGGTCATCGCCCGGCCGGTGAACAGGATCTCCTTGGCCTTGCGGGGCCCTAACTCCCACGTGTGGCCGTGGTATTCGACGCCACCGATGCCCATCAGCACGACGGGATCAGAGAACTGCGCGTCGTCGGCGGCAATGATCAGATCGCACGGCCAGCACAGCAGCAGCCCGCCGGAGATGCACCTGCCCTGCACCGCTGCGATCGACGGCTTGGGCACGTTACGCCACCGCAGCGTGTACTCGAGGTAGCGCTTGGCCTCGTGCTGGATGATGAACTCCAGGGTGATCTTGTCGGGCACCGGCCCGCCGCCGCGCAGATCGTGGCCGGCCGAGAAGTGCTTACCGTTGGCCCGCAAGACGATCACCGAGACCTCGTTGTCCTCTGCGGCCCGGGTCCATGCCGCGTCGAGTTCGTCGAGCAGCTCGGGGTTCTGGGCGTTGGCCGCCTCGGGCCGGTTCAGCGTGATGGTCGCGATGCGGTCGGTGACCTCGTAGTCGATATACATTGTCATCCTTCAGTTTCGGGGCAGGCCCAGCACCCGCTGGGCGATGATGTTGCGTTGGATTTCAGACGTTCCGCCGGCGATGGTGCCGCCGAACGACCGGACATAGCGCTCGAACCAGCCGCACCGGTACGCGTCGAGGTGCTGTGCGCTGTACGAGCCCGACATCGTCGGGTGAGCCAGACCGTCGACGCCCGTTGCGTTCAACGCACACTCGGTGGCCAGCTGCGAGGCCTCCGAGCCCATCAGCTTGAGCACCGACAGCGCGGACACGTCTTCCTCGCCGCGGGCCGCTCGTGCCAGCGCCACCGAGCCGAGCAGGCGAAGCGCCTGGTTGTCCATCACCAGCGTCGCGAACCGGTCCCGGTCGACAACCGAGGCGGGCCGGAAATCCTCGACGAGCTCAGCCAGCCGGTCGGCGTAGCTGAGCCACAACATGTTCCGTTCGTGTCCGAGCGAACCGCTGGCCACCCGCCATCCCTCGTTGAGAGGTCCGACCAGGTTCTCGGCGGGCACCCGCACGTCGTTGAAGAAGACCTCGTTGAAGTCCAGGTCGTTCTGGTCGCACACCGATGCGAACGGCCGTCGCACCACGCCCGGCAGATCGGTCGGGATCAACAGCACGCTGATGCCCTTGTGTTTGGGCGCATCGGGATCGGTGCGCACGAAGGTCAGCAACACGTCCGCGTCGTGGGCGCCCGATGTCCAGACCTTCTGCCC
Organism: Mycolicibacterium holsaticum DSM 44478 = JCM 12374; assembly: GCF_019645835.1. NCBI lineage: Bacteria > Bacillati > Actinomycetota > Actinomycetes > Mycobacteriales > Mycobacteriaceae > Mycobacterium > Mycolicibacterium holsaticum. Next base: position 1,710,674 of record NZ_CP080998.1, on the reverse strand, counting down.
GTTGACCACGAAATGACCGCCGTCGGCATCCGATACGAACGCGGCCCGCGTGCGCAGCGAGGCGAGATCGGATCCGGCGCCGGGTTCGCTCATCCCCAGCGAGGCCGTGATCTCGGCGCGCAGGATCGGCACCGCCCAGCGGCGCTGTTGTTCAGGCGTGCCGAACGAGATCAGCGATGCGGAGATGATCCCGACGCCCTGCGGGTTGAAGGTCAGATAGACCCGTCGGCGCGCCAGTTCCTGCTGATGCACGTACTGCTGCAACAGGGTGGCGTTGCGGCCGCCGAACTCGGGCGGGTAGCCGGGCAGCAACCAGCCGTTGTCGAACATGAGGCGTTGCCAGTCGCGCGCCCATGCGGGGACGTCGCTGCTGGAATACGAACGCGCGAGCGCCTCGGCATCCGACGGAAGATTCTCATCGAGAAAGGCGTTGAACTCCGCGCGGAACGCCTCGACCTCAGCATCGAAGGTGAGCTGCACAGCACTCCCGCTGGATCAAATTTTTGGTAAGGCCTACTGTTATGTACAAAATGAGAATACTATTCTCATCGTGAGAAAGTTACAATCTCTGACACGTTGGCCGCGAGGGGGTTCAGGACCGCAATGGCAAGGCGTTCTCCGGTACAGTCAGTTCATGTTCTCTCGAATCGGCACGCATCTGAGTCGCCGGTGACCAGCCCCAGCGAGGAACCAGCCTGGAAACAGCGCGCGGTCGAGCGATCGATTAAAACGGCGAAGCTTCGGGCCGCGCAACGCGTGCAGCGCTTCCTGGACGCCGCACAGGCGATCATCATCGAAAAGGGCAGCACCGACTTCACGGTGCAAGAAGTCGTCGATCGCTCGCGTCAGTCCCTGCGAAGCTTCTATCTGCAGTTCGACGGCAAGCATGAGCTGTTGCTCGCGTTGTTCGAAGACGCGCTGAGCCGATCGGCGGACCAGATCCGCGCGGCCACCACGACCGAGGACGAGCCGATCGAACGCCTGAAGGTCGCAATCCAGCTCTTGTTCGAGTCCTCGCGGCCCGATCCGACCGCGAAACGCCCGTTGTTCACCGACTTCGCGCCGCGTCTTTTGGTCTCCCATCCGTCCGAGGTCAAGATCGCCCACGCTCCCCTGCTGGCGCTGCTCACCGAGCTGATGGAAGAGGCCAGCGCCGCCGGCCAACTGCGCGAGGGCGTCAACCCGAAGCGGATGGCCGCGATGACCATGCAGACCGTGATGTTCGTCGCGCAGAACAGCGGTGAGACCGATGACGTCGGCGCCGCCAAACCCATCACCGCGGACGAAGTCTGGGACTTCTGCGCCAACGGGTTCGCCGCGTCCTAGCCGAGAATGACGTTCTCTCGAGAACTACGTTCTCGACCGTTGAGAGCCTGACTTACACTGGGCGAGTGCCCGATTCCTGGCGAGATCTGCTCGCCTGTCTCGATCTCACCGCGAAGACCGCATCCGAGGGCGGCGAAGTCGAATATCAGGGTCGCAATCAGCAATTGAACTATCACCGGGTGTTTGGTGGTCAGCTGCTCGCGCAGTTCCTGCGGATCGCATCGTTGACCTATCCGGACAAGCCGATCAAGTCCCAACACGCCGTGTTCACCACCCAGGGCCAAGCCGCCGAGCCGATCACGTTTGTGGCCACCCGCCACCATGAGGGCCGCTCCTTCGCCGCGCTGACGATCACGGCCACCCAGGGACACGGTGTGGTGGCGACGTCGTCGATCTGCATGCACGCCAACGAGACCGGCTTCGAGCATCAGGACGTCGAACCGGTGCCGCCGCTGCTGGGTTCTGAGCACGACCTGCGCCTTGACCTGATCCCCTGGCAGACACGTGCGACGGTCGATCTGAACACCACGGCGACCGGTCCGCCGACGTTCGAGTTCTGGATGCGCACCCCCGAGGTGGACGCCGACCTCGCGCCGGCGCTGACGGCATATGCCACAGACCTGACCCTCATCGGTACCGCGCTGCGCCCCATGGAGGGCGTCGGCCAGCGCGGCAACGGTACGGACTTCACGTCCGCGGTCACCTCTCACACGCTGTGGTTTCACCGGCCCTTCGGCACCGACGACTGGCTGCTGCTCAGGCAGCACAGCCCGGTGCTGGCGCACGGCCGCAGCTTCGGGCGCGGTGACGTGCTGACCCGCGACGGCCTCCTGGTCGCCTCGTACGCCCAGGAAGCGCTGCTGCGCTTCTCGGCCCATCGCCGAGAAGGACGTTCTACTAAGCGGAGAGTATAAATTGCTCAAAACGATTGTCTGGTTGACACCCGCGGACCGCGAATGCCAAAGTTGTGAGACAAAATCAAGGCCGATGTCTTACGCGATCCTGGTCCAGCGAGAGGCGAACCCGTGACGATCAGTGCTGACAACCCCGACGTGCGAAACGTCGGGACGGAAGCCGAGTTGTATTACGACCCGTACAACATCGACCTCAACATGAACCCCTACCCGGTGTTCGCCCGCCTCCGCGAAGAGGCCCCGCTGTACTACAACGACAAACACGACTTCTACGCGTTGAGCCGTTTCGAAGACGTCAACAAGGCGGTCATCGATCACGAGACCTTCATCTCCGGTCGCGGGGCGCTGCTCGAGATCATCAAGTCGGGGATGGAGATCCCGCCCGGCACACTGATTTTCGAGGACCCGCCGATCCACAACATCCACCGAAACCTGCTGTCGCGGGTGTTCACCCCGCGCAAGGTGCTCGCGTTGGAACCGCAGATCCGTGAGTTCACCGCCCGCTGTCTGGATCCGCTGGCGGGCACGGACCGATTTGACTTCGTCAACGATCTCGGCGAGCAGATGCCGATGCGGGTTATCGGTATGCTGCTTGGCATTCCGGAAGAAGACCAGCGTCGCGTGACCGACCACGGTGAAGCGACGTTGCAGAGCGACAACGTCGACCTGATGGCCACCGGTGAGGTGTTCGCCGAGTTCATCGACTACCGCACCGACCATCCTTCCGACGACATCATGACCGACCTGCTCAACGCGGAGTTCGAGGACGAAACCGGGACACGGCGCAAGTTGCGCCGCGAAGAGCTGCTGATGTACCTGACGGTCATCGCCACCGCTGGCAGCGAGACGACGACGCGTCTGATCGGTTGGGCGGGAAAGACACTCGCCGATTACCCGGATCAGCGTGCCGAGTTGGTCGCCGATCCCAGCCTGATCCCCCAGGCGGTCGAAGAGATCCTGCGTTGGGAACCCCCCGCGCTGCAGATCGCCCGCTACGTCACCCGAGACGTCCAGTATTACGGTCAGACGGTGCCCGAGGGTTCGGCGATGCTGATGCTCGTCGGATCGGCCAACCGCGACCATCGCCGCTTCCCGCCCGACGGCGACGTCTTCGATATTCACCGGGAACAGCGTTCGCACATGACGTTCGGTGCGGGCACGCACTTCTGCATGGGCAACGCGCTGGCGCGACTGGAGGGCAAGATCGCGCTCGAGGAGATTCTCAAGAGGTTCCCGACGTGGGAGGTCGACTGGCCGAACGCGCGTCCGTCTCAGACCACCGCGGTCCGGGGCTGGGAGTCCATGCCCACCTTTGTTTCCTGACATTGCAACGACAACGAATTGAGGTAACCGATGACGGGACGTGTTGAGGGCAAGGTCGCTTTCATCACCGGCGCGGCGCGCGGTCAGGGCCGCGCCCATGCGGTGCGGCTGGCCCAGGAGGGCGCCGACATCATCGCGGTGGACATCTGCAAGAAGATCGACACCGTCGACTTGATCGACGCCTCCACCCCCGAGGACCTCGCCGAAACCGCCGATCTGGTCAAGGGTTACAACCGCCGCATCTACACGGCCGAGGTCGACGTCCGCGACTACGACGCGCTCAAGGCGGCGGTCGACACCGGTGTTGAGCAACTGGGCCGGCTGGACATCATCGTGGCCAATGCCGGCATCGGAAACGGCGGCCAGACGCTGGACAAGACCAGCGAAACAGACTGGACGGCGATGATCGACATCAACCTCGGCGGAGTGTGGAAAACCGTCAAGGCGGGTGTGCCGCACATCCTCGAGGGCGGCCGCGGCGGTTCGATCATCCTCACCAGCTCGGTCGGTGGCCTGAAGGCCTACCCACACACGGGTCACTACGTCGCCGCCAAACACGGTGTGGTGGGCCTGATGCGGACGTTCGCCGTCGAACTCGGTGCCCAGAACATCCGCGTCAACTCGGTGCATCCCACCAACGTCAACACGCCGCTGTTCATGAACGACGGCACCATGAGGCTGTTCCGGCCCGACCTGGAGAACCCGGGCCCCGAGGATATGAAGGTCGTCGGCCAGATGATGCACACGCTGCCGATCGGCTGGGTCGAGCCGGAGGACATCGCCAACGCGGTGCTGTTCCTGGCATCGGATGAGGCGCGCTTCGTCACCGGTGTCACGCTGCCGGTCGACGGCGGCAGCTGCCTGAAGTAGGAGCCGCACACATGGCTGTCGCGGAGCTTTCGCTGCCGCGGGAATGGGAAGACATCGGCCCGGAATGGATGACGGCGGCACTCGCGCGTGATCATCCGGGGGTCGTTGTCGACACGGTGAGGGTGGCGCTTCGCGACGACGGCACCAATCGGCGTGCCCGGTTGGCGTTGACGTATTCAGCGGGCAGCGGGCCTGCGACGGTGTTCGCCAAGGCCGTCGACCCCGAACACGCCGACCTGGTGGCGCTGACCAGTGGGCTGTATCACGAGCCGCGGCTGTTCATGTCGGGTGTCGCGTTGCCGCTGGATCACCCGGCGGTCTACGCGGCGCTCATCGACGAGGACGTCAGGAACTTCCTGATGATCATGGAGGACGTCGTCGCCCGCGGCGCCGACCCTCGCGACTCCACGCGGCCGATGACGGTCGAGCAGGTGGCCAGCGGAGTGCGCGGACTGGCGCGCATGCACAGCCGGTTCTGGGGTGAGCGCTTGGCGACCGAACCGGCACTGGGCTGGCTCGAGCCGTTCGTCGCGTTCGAAGGGCTCGAGCACGCGCCGTTGCACATCGCCCATGAGCGGTTGGGCGACAGCGTTCCCGCCGAGATCCCCGCGCTGAGCGGAACCGAACTGTTCGTCGACATCTGGGCGCGCTACATCGGGACCCTGACCAGCGCGCCACAGACTCTGCTGCACGGCGATCCGCACATCGGCAACACCTACGTGCTGCCCGATGACGAGGTCGGATTCCTGGACTGGCAGATGGCGCGGCGCGGCAACTGGTCACTCGACGTCGGCTACTTCCTGCAGGGAGCGTTGACGATCGAGGACCGCAGAGGCGGCGAGCGCGGCCTGCTCGAGGAGTACCGCAATGCGCTGACGCTGCCGTCGGCGGAACTGCCTGCGGCCGAAGAGATCTGGCTGCGCTACCGGGCATCCGTCGCACATGGGCTGGCGATCTGGATGGCGACGCTGTCGGGCGGGGATGCTTGGCAGGACGCCGACATCTGCCTCGCGCTGGCGCAACGGTATGCGGCGGCGTTCGTCGAACTGGACACCCGCGCGGCCATCGACGCCATCGCCTAAGTTCCGCAACTCAGCCCACCAGGGTCTCCGTGTTGCGCAGCGTTTCATACCAGCCTCACGAGATGTCGGTCATCGAAGCTGTCCTGTGCCACCCGCGAATTGCGCCGCGCCCTGCTGAGGGTTTCCACCGGATCCACCGAGCCGCTGTGAATGCCGGCGGCCGCCAGGGCGTGGGCCTTGAAAGCTCTTGCCGCATTCGTAAGTTGATGCTGCACGACGACCGCCCCACGCTTCAGCTCCGGCGGAGTTTGGTTCCCCCACAAGGTGATCTCCGGAGTGCGTCGCCTAAAAGCCTTGCGCACGGCGTACCGCACCCTCCCATCCGTCGCATAGAGATCCGCGGCCACGCTTAACGCCTCTGGTGATCGCTCCGGCCGGTCGGCTACGCGGGCCAGATCGGCTACCTTCGCACCGAGGATCTCTAGCGGCCGGGCATCGTTGTGGTCGAAGGCGACGAACACTGTTATGTCCCACCCATCCATGGCGCGGTCGAAGATCCAGCCACCGGCGCAGTTCACGGTGTCTGCGATTCTGGTAGCCATCACATCGAGCCGATACCGCTCTGAGGCGGAATCTTGTTCGACGAACGTCACGGCGTCTCCTATTTAGTCAAATGCCTAAGCTGCAAAGGTACTGGAAACGCGCTGGCTTGCAAAGAACAGTTGACTCAGTCGTACATCTACGCTTAGCTAGCAGCGGGATCTAGGCGACTTAATTACTCGCCAGTGCCACACCAATACTCGCGTCTCTGCGGAACCGGAGCGAAGAACCGATGAGCCAAGTAGATGTTGACTGAATTGCTGGATCTGACGGGCAAGGTCGTGGTGATCACCGGCGGTAGCACCGGAATCGGACGTGCCGTCGCCCAAGGCTTCGCGGAGGCAGGTGCAGAAGTCGTCATCGCAAGTCGCAAGCTGGAGAATTGCCGACTGACTGCCAAGGAGATCGAGGCCAGTACCAACCGACGTGCGCTACCGTTCGCCTGCCACGTCGGACGGTGGGAGGACGCGGATGCCCTGTTCGAGACGGTCTACGAGACGTTTGGTCGCTGCGACGTACTGGTGAACAACGCAGGGATGTCGCCGGTTTACGACAATCTGACGACGGTGACCCAAGAGCTCTACGACAAGGTTCAGGCCGTCAACGCCCGTGGACCGTTCCGCCTATCGGCTCTCTTCGGCACCCGAATGGCAGAGGCCGATGGTGGATCGATCATCAACGTGACATCTGCGGGGACCCTGCGTCCCGACGCAGCCGACCTTCCGTATGCCATGGCGAAGGCGGGGTTGAACGCGCTGACGCTGGCGCTGGCCGGAGCATGGGCGCCGAAGGTGCGCGCCAATCTTGTGATGCCCGGTGCATTCGACACCGATATGTCGAAGGCGTGGGGCGCCGAGGGCCAGGCCGCCGCGGCTGCGATCAACCCCATGAAGCGAATTGGCGTGCCACAGGATTTGGTCGGCCTATGCGTGTTCCTGGCCAGCGATGCCGCCGGGTATATCAACGGTGCGCAGGTGCTTGTCGACGGCGGCCTGTTCCGTACACTCTGAAGTTTCCCACCGCACAGGAGGATTCATGGCAGGACGCATGGCGGGGAAGGTCTCGTTCATCACCGGCGCCGGCCGCGGCCAGGGCCGTGCACACGCGGTGTTACAGGCCCGCGAAGGTGCCGACATCATCGCGATCGATATCTGCGAGGACATCGAGTCGAACCCCTACCCCATGGCCAGCTGGGATGACCTCGGGGAGACAAAACGCCTCGTCGAAAAGGAGGGTCGGGCCTGCGTGACGGCCAAGGCCGACGTTCGTCAACGCGAGCAACTCGCCGACGCACTGGCGGACGGATTGGCCCAGCTCGGCCAACTCACCACGGTTATGGCCAATGCCGGCATCCTTCCGATGGCCATGGGTGACCCCCAGCCGCTGGACTTCCAAGATGCCGTCGACGTCGATCTCATCGGCGTGATGAACACGTTGGCGGTATCAGTACCGTACCTTTTGCCCGCGGGCACTGGGGCGTCGATCGTCATCACCGGGTCCACGGCGGCGCTGCTCCCAGGCAGCTTCAGCGTGACCGCCGATCCTCGCGTCATCATGGGGCCTGGCGGCGCCGGGTACAGCTGGTCGAAGCAGGCGTTGGTCGGCTATACCCAGCAGATGGCACTACATCTGGCGCCGACTGGAATCCGAGTCAATGTCGTGCATCCGACCAACTGCAACACCCATCTGATGAACAACGATGGCATCTACCAGGTCTTTCGCCCTGACCTGGAAGGTCCCGTCAGCAGAGCCGACTTCCAACCCGCCTCGGAGTTCTATCACGCCCTGCCCACCGCGTGGATCGAACCCGAAGACGTCGCCGAGCTGGTGCTCTTCCTGGCGTCGGATGAGTCGAAACACATGACCGGAACCAGTATTCCGATCGATGCGGGCACTCTGATCAAATGGCCCAACGGTCCCGGGCAGTAATCGGGCGGGGCGCAGACCGATCGCGGTCCGCGCTGTTCAGAAACTGTTGTAGGTCAGGACTTCCGAGATTGGCTTGCGATAGCCCTTCTTGAAGTCGGTGCCGATCGTGTAGGCGATCGGAAACATTCCCACTTGTGTGTAGCGATCGTGGGGAATGCCGAGTATCTGGGCGATTTCAGGCTCCCGCCGCGAGGAGACTGTGGTCCACGCCGAGCCAAGACCGCGCTCACGCAGGGCGAGCAGGAAACTCCAGACCGCCTGAAGGATCGAACCCCACATCGGAGACTGCTCGACAACGGTCCTGCCCTCCGGCCGGCCAGGCATCAGGGGTATGAGGATCGCCGGCATCTGATGCAGTTTGTCGGCGAGGGCGAAAGCCGATGCCGTGATCTTGTCGCCTTCCGGCACCCCATCGGTCAATGCCGGCTTGCCGACTTGGCCTTGCTGGTAAAAATCCATCGCGGCTCGGTATTCCGCTGCCACCTTGGCTACCATGGCTCTGTCGTCGACGATGATCCAGCGCCACTCGTTGCGGTTCGCGCCGTTGGGTGCCTGCAGCGCGAACTCGAGGCACTCTTCAAGCACCGCACGCGACACCGGCCGCGTCACGTCGAGTCGCTGCCCCACCCCCCTGGTCGTCGAGAGCACCTCATCGACAGAAAGATTCAGTTTCACCGCAGTCGGTCCGACAGACCACTGCGAACTCAGCCCTTCAAGTCAGGCAGAACTTTGTCGGCGAACAGCTTGAGCTGCTCGTAGACCAGCTCGTATGGCATCCCGCCCCAACTGAAGTTGGCGAGCATCTCGTAGTCGCCGACCATCTCTTTGCGGACGCGGTGATGCTCGACGAGTTCCTCGGGCGTGCCGATCATGTTTCCCGAGATGTAGTCGCGATAGGCCTTCTCCGGTCCGCCGGCTTCTGCAGCCGCCTGCCCCATGGCGGTCCAGGCCGCGTACGACGGCAGATCCTTGAAGTGATCGCTCATGAACTCGTAGTGGTTGGCGACGGTGGAGAACATCTTGGCGAAGTAGTTGTCGGTGTAGTCGGCGACTCGCTGCTTATCGTTGAAGCAGCAGACGAAGTCGGAGATGATGAACGGCGGCGCAGTCTTGTTGTGCAACGCCTTGAAATTGGCCCGGTACTGGGTGATTTCGGGAATGGCATTGCGCCAGTCTCCCTGGGAGAAGCGTAGCGCCTTGAGCCCGAATCTGGCTGCGACGTCTACCGAACTTGGTGACATCGTCACCATGATGGTCCGGTCTTTGAAGGACTTGAAGGGGCGAGGGCGGATCTCGGTGCGAGGGATCTGATACCACTTGGTGTCGGCTTCGACGATTCCGGTCTCAACGCCCTCCATGATGATGACCGCTGCCTCGTCGAACATCTCGCGGGAGTCGGCGAGTTCTACCCCGAAGGAACGGAATTCACGGCGCGCGGCGCCTCGGCCAAAGCCCAGAATCAGGCGGCCTTCGGACAGGATATCGAGTTCGATCGCCTGTTCCACGACGCGCAGCGGGTTGTTCCAAGGCAGGATGACTGCGGCGGTGACCAAATTGATCGTCTTGGTCTTGGCGGCCACCCAAGAGAGCAGTTGGAAGGGATCAGGGCAGGCCCCGTAGTCGGTGAAGTGGTGCTCGACGGGGCCGACGTAGTCGAAGCCCATGGCTTCAGCTTCCACGCCGAGCTTCGACTCCTTCATGAAGCTCTCGACGTCGGGGACGCCGTGGAGGTTCTGATAACCCAGATGCATGCCGACCTTCATGGTCTCTCTCCAGTTCGTTCGTGGCGGCCGCCCGCCGACAGTTTGGCTGGTACCAATTGTTACCTCATCCGTTTCTTTTAGTCGACGTTTTGCGGGATTTATGCTAAAAAGTCACCGATGTCGGTTTTAATCACCAGCCGGTTGTAGCGCAGGAAGACCTCCCATGGAAGATCGAATCGTGATCGAAAGTTCCCGCGCCGACGGACGGGATAGCGCCCCGGAAACCGGCGCGCGGAAGCGCCGCCCAGGTCGACCGACGTTGAGCAATGAGCAGCTGCTCGATACCGCGCTGGATCTGTTCCTGGAGAACGGGTTCGAGCGCACCAGTATCGACGCGATCACCGCTGCGGCCGGAATGGCCAAGCGCACGGTCTACGCCCGGTACGGCGACAAGACAGCTTTGTTCAAAGCTGCCCTCACCAGGGCGATCGAGGAGTGGATCGTCCCCGTGGAGCAGCTGCAGGCTGCCGAGACCGACGACATCGAGGACACCCTCCTTGCGATCGGACGGATCCTGGTCACCAACGTGCTGCGGCCCGGCGGCCTGCGCCTGCTGCGCCTAACCAACGCCGTCTCGGGACACATGCCCGAGATCGGCGCCTTCAATGTGCAGCGGGGCACCGAACCCACCCTGGCTTATCTCGCTGACCTGTTCCGGCGACGGCTCGGCCCGGACGGGATCTCGGCTCAGGATGCCGCCTTGGCTGCCGAAGCATTCATCGATCTCGTTCCCGGCGGTCCCGCCAACGCGAGCGCTCGGGGTGTGTTGTTGAGCGATGAGCAGGTCGACCGGCACACGCGTTATTGCGTTGGGTTGTTCCTGCACGGCATCCTGCCCCATGATCAGCAGCGACGGGCCGTCGACGCGGAGAACCAGCAGCTGAGGAAGACGATTGCCGATGCGCTAGGTGACCTGGAGCGGGTCCGCGAAAGATTGAACCAGAGCGACGGTGAACGAGAATGAGCCTTGCCGGGCTTGACGGCAAAATCGCCGTTGTCGCCGGAGGTGCGACCGGTATCGGCGCTGCGTGCGCCAGACGCCTTGCGGCCGAAGGGTGTTCGGTGGTGGTCGGCGACGTCAACCTCGACGGTGCGACGACGACTGCCCAGGACATCACCGCGGCCGGTGATGTTGCCACGCCGGTGCACTTCGATCTGGCCGAACCCGAGTCTGTCGCTGAGCTCGTCAACACCACAGTCGCCCAATTCGGAGGGCTGGATCTGCTGTTCAACGTCGGATCGGATATGAGCCTTCTGCCCGGCGACACTGATGTCCTCGACATCGACCTCGCCGTCTGGGAGCGGACGATGACAGTAACGCTTCGCGGCTATCTGCTGGCACTCAAACACAGCATTCCCCATCTCCTTGCGCGAGGCGGCGGAGCAGTCGTCAACATGGCCTCGGCCGCGGCGTTCGAGGGCGAACCCACTCGACCCGCTTACGCCACCGCGAAAGCAGGCGTCTGCGCGTTAACGCGCCATGTCGCTTCGCGGTGGGGACGCGACGGACTTCGTTGCAACGCAATCGCACCCGGGCTGACAGCGACAGCAGTGATTCGCTCGGCGCCGCAGTGGCCCCAGCTTGAAGTGGCCGCTCTCAAACGGATGCGTAGCACCCGAGTCGGGAAGGTCGACGACATCGCGGCGATGGTCGCGTTCTTGATGTCCGCCGAAGGCGCCTGGGTGAACGGGCAGACGATCAACATCGACGGCGGCACGGTATTGCGATGACTGATTCACCGTCACCGCCATAGAGAACGGCGGCACGCTCAGCACCTTCCCGCCGAAACTGGCTGCCAGATAGGCGATCCCCGTTCGGACCGCATCGATGAGACCAATTTGCCATCCACATCCGTGACGCCGTATTCGGCAGCGAGTTCGGCGCTGATGAACGTGCCCCCAGAGCGTTTCATCACGTCGTCGTCGCTGGCCAACGCGGCAATGACCCGGCCGGGAAACTCCGGCGAACAACCCCCTAGCGGGTTGGTCACCGCGGCCTCCTTCATCGCCGGGTTCGCTGCCAGGTTCCGTTTCGCGCGTTCGGTGTACGTGAGCGCCTGCCAGAGCGAGAGCGAGGCGACGTTATGTGGCTCGAGTTCTACGGCCATGTCGCGTGCCATGCGGTCGACCGCCGTCTTGCACATCCCGAAAAGGACGCCATAGGTGTAGGCCACGCCGGTGTATCCGGAGATCGCGACGATGAGCCCCGCGCGCGCCGGCACCATGATCCGGGCCGCATGCCAGGCCGCGACATAGTTTGAGCGAACCCCGACGTCGACCATTCCCCACTGACTCAACGGCTTCTCCCAGAACGGCTTTCCGTCGGTGAGATCTTCGGGCAGGGCGAAAGCATTGTTGACGAGGATGTCGAGGCGGCCCTGTTGCCGAGCCACCCGGTCGAACAACGCGGCGACTTGGTCATCGTCGGCGTGATCGACCTGGACAGCCACTCCCCGGCCTCCCCGTCGGTCAACTTCGGCCGCGGTCTCACCCACCGTGCCGGGTAGCTCGTGCGTACCCGTCGCGACGGTGCGTCCCGTCACGTAGACGGTGGCGCCTTGCGCGCCGAGCGCTACGGCGACGCCCTTGCCGATACCCCGGCTGCCACCCGTTACGACCGCGACTTTGCCTGTCAGCGTTGCCATTCACATCTCCGTTCGAAGTCCGCTTGCCCTGAGTGCGACTATCTCGGTAGTGTCCAGATTAGGCGTTCGACTAACCCGAGGGGGATGTTATGACGGTGACGGAACGGGTCTCGACCCCCGGGGCCTCGGGCACGGCGGTGGTGGACGCGGCACGAGAGTTCGTCCCGCGAATCCGCGACCTCGCGCATCAGATGGAGATCAACCGCTGCCTGGACGACCAACTCGTCGAGGACATGGAGGCCGCCGGCCTCTTCTCGGTGGTGGTTCCGAAACTGTGGGGTGGTTGCGGCCTGGGACCGCACGAACTCAACAAGGTAGTCGAACTCATTGCCACCGCGGACATCTCCACGGCGTGGGTCACCGGTTTCTACAACTTCCACAACTGGTTCCTGTGCCGCTATCCGCGCGAAGTCCAGGAGGAGTTGTTCGCCGACCGGTCCTCGGTGCGGTGCGCGGCGATCCTCTCCTCCCCCGGCACCGCCGAACGGGTCGACGGAACGCTGCGAGTGAACGGACGCTGGGGCTATGCCACTGGCATCCTGCACGCCTCCCACGCCCTGGTACCGGTCATCGTCGACAACGACATGTCCTGGGTGATCGTGCCACGCGATCAGCTCGAACTCATCGACGACTGGGACGTGGCAGCCATGGCGGCGACTGGCAGCGTCACGATCGTCGCGAAGGACGTCGTCATCCCGGACACCTGGGCGCTGCCGTTCGGCAAGATGATGTCGGCGACCGACCACGAGGGCACCTTTCACGAAGAGGAGTCCATGCGACTTCCCTTCTCGGTGATGACCACCGCGATCTCGTCGCTCTACGTCGGCGCACTCGACGCTGCGGTCGAGATGTCGCGGGAGAAGATGGGGACGGCGTCGGGGGTCAACAGTCCGCCGCGCATCGAGCGGCCCATGGCGCGGATTCGCTGGGTTAACGCGTTCCAGACCGCGCAGATCATGCATCTGGTCCGCGACGCCGCCATTGAGGGCGCCCTCGAAGTCGCTCGCGGCGGACTCCCACAGACGCTCGAGCAGGAGGCGATGAACGGACTGCACGGCGTTACGATTCTGCGAACGGCCCGGGACGCTCTGCGAGAACTCGTCGACGGAAACGGGTCCAGCGGGTACCGATCCGACAACATCCTGCGCCGGATGTCGCAGGACATCGCGATGATCTCCACCCACGCCGTGCACGGGGAGTACGACGTGTTGATGGACCGGCACGCCCGGTGGCTGCTCGGGATGGGTCTCGCGCCGGGCGACCCCGGCGCGCGGATGACATGATCGTTCGCGCGGTGGGTTACGTTGCTCGAATGCCACCGAAACGGCCCACCGGAGCAGACGAGCCCGACGCGCGGACGGCACTGCTCGATGCTGTCGAACGGCTCATGCTCGCCGAGGGTTACGCCGCGGTGACATCGCGCCGGGTGGCCGCCGAGGCCGAGGTCAATCCGGGCCTCGTGTACTACTACTTCGGTCCGATGGACAACCTTTTCGTCGAGGTTTTCCGGCGGAGTGCGGCCCGGATGCTCGGCCGCCAGGCCGAAGCGCTGGCCTCCGATCAGCCGCTGTGGGCGTTGTGGGACTTGATCCGCGATCAGTCCAACACCACGCTGAACCTCGAGTTCCTCGCCCTCGGAAACCACCGCCAGGCGGTCAAGGACGAGATGAAGGACTTCTCGGTGCGGTTCCGCCGGGTCCAATTCGACGGTTTGACAGACGTATTGGCCAAGTACGACGTCGACACCGAGCAGTGGCCTGCCGAGGCGGTGATGCTGTTCCTGGACGGCGTCGGCAGGTTCATGGGTGAAGAGCGTTCGTACGGCCTTGATCTCGGTCACGAGCAGGCGATCCGGGTCGTCGAGCGGCTCATCGGCCGGCTTGAGGGGAGGCGACGCGTCCGGCGTCGCCGAAGCCGCCGATGACGCTTCGGTTCGGCCTTCTGTGGCCGTTCAGGAATCCGGCTTCGGCGCGGATGCCGTGGACCGAGTTCTACCGCTCTCAACTCGACCTCATCGTGGAGTCCGAACAGTTGGGCTTCGATGAAGCGTGGCTGACCGAGCACCATTTCATCGACGACGGCTACTCTCCGTCACTGTTTCCGATCGGCGCCGCCATCGCCACTCGCACCGAGCGCATCCGCATCGGCACGTTCTTGTTGCTGTTGCCACTGCACAACCCGGTCCGGGTCGCCGAAGATACCGCAACCCTGGACATCATCTCCGGTGGCCGTTTCGACCTTGGTGTCGGCCTGGGCTATCGGCCCGGGGAATTCGACGATCAGGGAATTCCGGCTCGCGAGCGGGCCAGCCGCATGCAGGAAAGTCTGCCCCTCCTCCGGCGGCTCCTCTCAGGCGAGAACGTCACGGTCGACGGAAAGTACAACAGGCTGAACGATATCCGGATCTCTCCACCTGCGTTGCAGAAGCCGCACCCACCGATCTGGATCGGCGGAACCGCACCGAAGGCGATCCAACGCGCCGCCAACATGGGCATGCACTTCCTCAGCGGCGGGCCGGGATCGGCGGCTGTCTACGACGATGCACTGCGCGCGAACGGCCGCGATCCGGCCGACTTCCACGTGGCCGCCACCTTGCCGACCTATGTCGCGCCCACGAGGCAGCAGGCTTGGGAGATCGCGGCTGAACCCTTGCGTTACATGACTGCCGGCTACCTTCAATGGAACGCGGAGGCCAACGGCGCATCGACCGGCGATTCGCCGGCATTGCCTTCCGTCGAAGAGATCGTGCGCAGACAGTCGATGGATTTCTTCGGAGGAGACATGCTGGTGGGCAGCCCGCAGGACGTCATCGAGAAGATCGAGAAGTACCGCTCGGGTGCGCGGCTAACGCATCTGGTCGCGGGCATGGCGCTGCCGGGCATGCGACCACGTGACATCCACGCCGGAATGGAGCTGTTCGCTCGGGAGGTCATCCCTTACTTCCGCGAACCGAAGTCGCGGTGATCAGTGGCAGTTCAGCGGCGGCAACCACGCCTGGGCGCGCCGCGACGACGGCCGGGATCGCGTTTACCGCAGGATTGGCGGTCGGGGCGGCGACATACTCCTCCGCGGCGCCGCCGAAGAGGGGCTCATAGCGGACCCGGATGTTCGGCACTCCGGATATCTCCATCACATAGCCGTGCTCGATCGGCCAATCGGGCTCCATCGCATCCCCGAGACGCCAGAGCAGGCCCATCTCCAGAAGCGGCCGACCGTCTTTCATGCCCTGGAATATCGCCTTCATCCCACAGACTGTCCCCTTGGCGATCTCCATGTAACCAAGGTCAAGGTGCTTGGTTGCCACACCGAGCTCCGGAACGAACCGCACTTCGTCAAGTTCGACATGCAACGCCGCGGCCATCATCTCGATTGCATCGACGAACGCCGCAATCCGTTGCCGCATCATGTCAGTCAACCCCGGCGTATCCGGTGGCGAGCCGAAACCGAGTGCCAGCCATGTCCCCGGGGACTCGTAAGCTGTGCAGTCGACCGCTTCATGGATGGAGATCCGGTCGATCTCCCGGCACGCAGCCGCGGACACCAGCGCAACCACACTGGCCAAACCGGGATTGAGGCCGCTGCCGTACAGCGACACGCCACCTCGCAGCGCAGCGTCGTGCAAGCGCCGCATGGCGGCGTCACCGAACGAGTGTCCGGTGACAAACCCCGCTGTCGAGACCACATTGATGCCGGCGACGAGGAGGCGAACCATCTCGTCGATGTTCGGCAGCATCGGCATGTACAACACGACGTCGGGTTTCAACTCGACGATCGCATCGATATCGGCGGTGGCGGTGACACCCAGCGGCCGCAGGCCACACAGTTCACCCGCGTCCTTGCCGGCCTTCTCCGGACTCCACGCGTAACACCCGACCAGTTCCAGTTCCGGTTGAGCCACGACCGCTCGCACCGCGGCCTGACCCACCTCGCCCGTGGTCCACTGGACAACGCGAATAGTCATGGCACCTCGTGCAATTCAGTGTGTTCAGATGAAGGCCGGTAGCGAATCCCAGCCACGCAACGCCGGCGAGGATGCCATCCGGGCGTTGTCGACGTCGATCTCCCAGACAGGAAAACGCTTCAGAATCTCTTCCAGCGCAATCCGGCCTTCCAGGCGCGCCAGCGCGGATCCCAGGCAGTAGTGCGCACCGAGGCTGAACGACAGGTGCTTGACGTTCTCGCGATGGATGTCGAAGCGGTCACCATCCGGGAATCGCCGCTCGTCGTGGTTGGCGGAGCCGATGAGATACAGCATGACGCTACCTTCGGGCACAGTCTGCCCGTAGAAATCGACATCGGTGGTGACGTACCGGGCGAACTGATGTGCGGGTGTTTCCAGGCGCAGCACCTCCTCGATGGCCCTGGGAATCAACGACGGATCCTCGACGAGCTGGCGACGTTGAGCAGGGTGATCAGCCAGCGTCTTACCGGTCCAGCCGATCAGGTGGCCGGTCGTTTCGGCGCCGGCGCTCGAGAGAAGCGTTGTGTACGTGAGGACTTCCTCACGAGTCAACCGGCGGAACGACCCGTCTTCCTCTTCTAGTTGCGCATTGAGCAGATCGGTCATCAGATCGTCCGAGGGATGCTCGGCGCGCCAGTCGATGTATTCGGCATAGTTCGAGCCGTCGGCGAAGCCCTCCTGCGGCTTCAGATGTTCACCCGGCTCGGCCCGCAGGCTGGCATCCGTCCACTGCCGATGGGTGTCCTGATCGGTCTCGGGAATGCCGAGCAGCATTCCGATCGTGCGCATCGGAACCTGAGCGCCCAGATCCGCCATGAAATCGAACTTTCCACTGCCCACAACGGCATCCAAGCTCCGTGCACAGAAATCTCGGACCTTGTCTTCGAGTTCAGCGACCCGGCGCGGTGTGAACACACCGTGCAAGACCTTGCGGTACCTGGTGTGGACGGGTGGGTCTTGGAAGATGAACATGCTCGGCGGCATCTCCAGATTCGCGCGGATGAAGTCGAGGATCGAGCCGCGGCCTGAGATGAAGGTCTTGTGATCGGTGAGCACCCGCTCGACGTCATCCGCGCGGCTTACAGCGAAGAAATCGTGGCGTTCGTTGTAGTACAGCGGTGCCTCCTCCCTCAACCGCCGATAGACGGGGTAGGGATCGGCGTCAATGCCGGGATCAAAAGGGTCGTAATAGACATCGCTCGGGCTCGCAACCGTCACATCGATCTCCTTCTCGCGGTGCAGACGTCAACTGAACTCGGATGATTAGTCGATTGCCTAATCCGAGACCATACCGATGTCGTTATCGCCGAAGCAAGAGCTGCGACTCGGCGACGCGCCGGCCAAGGGCTAACTTCCGTGAACCGGCTCGGTGAAGCCGACGAACTTCAGGGGGTTCAGATACTCCTTGTACAGGGCGATCTTGTTTCCCTCGAAGCGAAAGACGGTGATGTAGGCGTTCCGGTAGACGCTTCCGGTATTTCTCTGCGGAGATTCGCTGTGGTATTCCGCTATCAGCCATTCGGCGTCGCGCACGTCGTACCACTCGTCATAGGTGAAATTCATCCGATCGAACATCGCCGGCACCGAATCACGCAACTGATCGGCGATCGCGGCGCTTCCGCGTGTTGGCGGCACTTCCTCGACGAACGGCAACACCATCACGGCATCTGGGGCCAGATGGCGCTCGACGCGGTCGAAATCCAAATTCCCGATGCTGTCGAGGAAATCCTTGGCGATCTGGACCCGTTCCTCAAAGCTCGACGACACGGCGACGCTCCTTCGGCACGATGGCAGCGAACGTCTTGCGCTCGAGGTACTCCTCGAGCGCGATAAGGCCATCCAGTGCCGAGACGTAGTGCTCCTCCGCGCAACCAAAACGGCTGTCGGGACCGAAGTAGTTGCCGCCGTTGATGCTCATCCGTCCGGTTCGCACCCCACGCGCCACGGCGACTGCACGCTCATGGGACCCGAACACCACTCCGGAAGGACCACACGCCGAACGGTTGGCGATCTGAACTGCATCCCGGTCGTCGTCGAAGGGAACCACCACGAGCACCGGACCGGCGACTTTCCCTGCCGTCGCCTCGCTTTCCGGGTCGACGCCGGTGAGCAGCGTGGGTTCGTAGAAGTAGCCGGGCCGTATCGTCCTGCCGCCGGTGACCAGCGTCGCGCCGGCCGCGATCGCCCGCTTCACCATCTCGTCGACCTCATCGCGTCGCTTGTCACTGAGCAACGGTCCCATCCACGTGCGGGCGTCCGAAGGGTCGCCGTAGCGCACCGCGGCCAGCTGCTTTCGCACTTCGGCCACCACAGTGTCACTCTGCTTCCTGGGCACCAGGACCCGAGATACGGGGGCAGACCCTTGTCCGGCGTGGGACGTAGCCATCAGCGCGATTTGACCGGCGCAGGCGGAGAAGTCGGCATCGCCGAGAATGATCGCGGTCGACTTCCGTTCCGGCTTCATCGAAATCCGCTTGACGGTCCCGCTCGCCGCAGCCATGATTCGATGCCCCGCCGCGATCGAACCGGTGAAGGCAATCGAGTCGACCTCTTTATGACTCGCGAGCGCGCTGTCGACAGATGAATCCAACGAACTCAGTACGTTGACGACGCCGGCCGGTAGATCGGTGCAGGTGGCGATCAACTCGCCGAGCGCAAGCGTGATCAATGCGGTTTCGGGTGCTCCCTTGAGCACGACCGTACAACCCGCCGCGAGCGCCGGACCCAGCGCGGCGAGCGCCATACGCGTCGGGTGACTGGTCCCGATAACTATCGCGACCACACCAACGGGCTTCTTCTCGACCCAATGCCGCTCCCGCCGCCCGTCGCTCAGATCATCGTCGAGACGCAACGTCATCGGATACGACGCCAGTGAATCGGCGTACTGACCGACCGCCTCTATCGGCGCATCAAGGTATGGGCCTTCGGTCAGCCGCCAGGTGGCGCCCGTCTCCGCGACGGTCAACTGCCGAAGTTCCTCCCGGTGCTCGACAAGCGCAGCGTGCAACTGGCCGAGACACCGGATGCGAAATGCGATGTCCGTTGACCACGCCGTCGATTCGAAAGCGCGCCGTGCCGCCGCGACGGCATGCTTGGCGTCATCGATGCTGCAGTCGGGCGCGAAGCCCAAGATCTCACCGGTCGCTGGATTGACGGATGGGAATCGTTGTCTGCTAACCGCTTCCGACAGCACCCCGTCAGCGAGCATGCGTCGGTCGATGCGGCGAGCGGAACGGCCGCAGAGGTCCGCCGCCACCCGATCGTGTGCGCGCACGGTCGCTGCCCGACGTGGCACGGTACCTCCCGGGCAAAGCTCAAAATAGTTGACTAGGTCTGTTATACCCTATTTACTTGTCGAAGTGTCAGTGATCCATCGCATGGCCGTGCTCTGATCGGCAGACCAAGAGCCACGATCACGCTGACTAATCGACTGACAAGAAATCGGCGATTGTGCGCAGGAGGCGGCATGGCGTGGGACTTCAGGACAGACCCCGAATACCAGGACCTGTTGGATTGGGCAGATGACTTCGTTCGTGACGAAGTGGAGCCGCTGGACCTGGTGTGGCCCGGCGAAGAATTCGTCCCACTCACTGACGCCCGGCGCAAGGCGATCGACCCTCTCAAGGCACAGGTACGAAGCAAAGGGCTGTGGGCAACCCACCTCGGTCCCGAACTGGGCGGGCAAGGGTACGGCCAACTCAAGCTGGCCTTGCTGAACGAAATCCTCGGTCGCTCCTTGTGGGCCCCCATCGTGTTTGGGTGCCAAGCACCTGACACCGGGAACGCCGAGATCATCGCGCACTACGGCACCGAAGATCAGAAGCAACGTTATCTGCAGCCCCTGCTGGACGGGGAGATGTTCTCGAGCTACTCGATGACCGAGCCCCAGGCCGGCGCGGATCCCACTCGCTTCCGGACGGAGGCACAGCTCGACGGGCAGGACTGGGTGATCAACGGCTGGAAGTACTTCTCCTCCAATGCCAAGACCTCATCGTTCCTCATCGTCATGGTGGTGACGAATCCGGACGTCAGTCCGTATCAAGGTATGTCGATGTTCCTCGTCCCCACCGACACTCCTGGAGTGAGGATGAAACGCAACGTCGGCCTCTACGGTGAGCCCGTGAACGAGGGCTCGCACGCCCTAATCCACTACGACAACGTCCGGGTACCGCCCGAAGCATTGCTCGGGGGCGAGGGACAAGCCTTTGCGATCGCCCAAACGCGTCTCGGCGGTGGACGAATTCACCACGCCATGCGGACTATCGGGCTGGCGCGTCAGGCACTCGACATGATGTGCGAGCGCGCGCTCAGCCGGGAGACCGCGGGAACACAACTGTCCGACAAGCAGTTCGTCCAAGGGTTCATCGCCGACTCGTATGCCCAGCTGATGCAGTTCCGCCTATTCGTGCTCTACACGGCCTGGGAAATCGACGAGTACAACGACTACAAGAAGGTCCGAAAGGACATCGCCGCGGTGAAGGCAACCATGCCAGGCGTGCTGCACGACATCGCCTGGCGCGCAATGCAAGTCCACGGTGCGCTCGGTGTCAGCAATGAGATGCCGCTGTTCAGGATGATCCATGGTGCGGCCGCTATGGGACTGGTCGACGGCCCAACCGAGGTGCACAAGACAACCGTCGCACGCCAAGTCCTGCGCGACCACGCCCCTAGCGAAGGTATGTGGCCCAGCGAATGGATTCCGGCCAAGCTCGACGCCGCCCGTAAAAAGTTGGCCGAATACCTAGAACTCGAGATCGGGAACGCCTGATCGACATCAGCCATTGACGAAGACACGGGAACCCAAGGAGCATGCTGTGACACTGGAAGATGTTGCGCGAGAAGACACTCGCAAACAGCCGCGGATCGAGTTCGACCGGCACAGCCCCGAATTCCGGGAGCGGTTTCGGGAAATCGCCCAGACGATGCACGAAAAGTGCCCGGTCGCATGGAACGATACCTACGGCGGCTATTGGGTAGCGGGCGGCAGTGATGCGGTATTCGAACTCGCGCGTTGCCCCCACATCGTCAACGAGCATGACATCGACGGCACGAGACGCGGATACAAGGGCATCTCAATTCCGACGCCGGACGAAGCGGCAGGCGTCCGTGGCGGCTTTCTCGAAATGGACGGTGACGAACACCGTACCTACCGCACCGTCATCAATCCCTACCTGTCGCCGGCGGCCGTGAAACGATGGCTGCCGTTCATCGACGAGGTTGTGCGCGCGTGCCTGGACGAGAAGATCGAGGGTGGCGAGATTGACTTCGTGGATGACCTCGCGAACGTGGTGCCCGCCGTGATCACGCTTGCCATGGTGGGTATCCCGATTCAGAAGTGGGCCCTGTACAGCGAACCCGTGCACGCGTTCGTGTACACGAAGCCCGATTCGCCGGATCGTCCACGTGTCATGGAAAAGTACGTGGCAATGGGGATGGACCTGATCAACAACCTGGCCGAGATCCGCGAGAATCCCCGGCCCGGCCTCATCGAGGCGCTGGCCCGAACCCGGATCGATGGCGAGGTACCGCCCGACATGGAACTGTTGGGAGTATTGAACCTGCTGATCGGCGGCGGCTTCGACACCACGACAGCCTTGACTGCGCATTCACTGGAATGGCTTTCAGAGAATCCGTCCGAGCGCGCCAGACTCATACGCGATCGCGACGCGTTGTTGGACGGCGCTACCGAAGAATTCCTTCGGTTCTACACACCGGCGCCCGGCGACGGTCGCACCATGGACACCGATATCGAGTTGATGGGTGTCGACTTCAAGGAGGGCGACCGCGTCTACATCTCCTGGGCATTTGCCAACCGCGATCCCATCCTGTTCGAGCAGCCGGACCGAATCATCCTGGATCGCAAGCAGAACCGCCACTTCGCGTTCGGTCTCGGCGCGCACCGGTGCATCGGGTCTAACCTCGCACGGGTCGTTTTCAAGTCGATGCTCGCCGGTGTGCTGGAACGGATGCCCGACTACCGTTGCGACCCCGAGCACACAGTCCATTACGAGACTATCGGCGTAATCCAGGGAATGCGGAAGTTACCTGCGACATTCACGCCCGCGCCAAGAGTGGGTGCGGGGCTGGACGACACGCTCGACCGGTTGCAGCGCATCTGTGAGGAACAAGGGCTGGCCCGTCCCATCACCGAGTTCAAAGGCGAAGCCCGGATAACCTGAACACGCGGATCAGATCACGCGTGACGTGTGGCCTGCCCAATACTTGTCGCGCAACAGCCTTTTGTAGAGCTTGCCGTTGGGGTCACGCGGCAGGTCATCGACGAAGTCGACGGCCCGAGGGCACTTGTAGGTAGCCAGGGCCGAGCGGCAATACTCGATGAGCTCCGACTCCAATGCCGGCCCCCGTCGCGAACTGTCGGTCACATCGACAAGCGCTACCACCGCCTCACCCATCTCCTCGTCGGGTACACCGATGACGGCGACGTCTGCCACTGCCGGGTGACCGGCAAGCACATTCTCGGCCTCTTGCGGGTAGATGTTGACGCCGCCGGAGATGATCATGTGCGCCTGGCGGTCCGTCAGGTACAGAAACCCCTCCTCATCGAGGAAGCCCATATCACCCAAGGTTCGCCAGCCCTTGGCGTTGACCACTGACTCAGTCTTGAGGCTGTCATTGTGATACTCGAACGGCCTGCCGCCTGCGAAGTAGACCACCCCCACGTCTCGAGGGCCTAGCTCCTCGCCGTCCGGACCGACGATGTGGCATTCGTCGATGGGTCGACCCACCGAGCCTGGATGGTTCAGCCACTCCTGCGCCGAGATGTACGTCGCGCCGAGATCCTCGGTGCCCGAGTAATACTCGTCGATGATCGCGCCCCACCAATCGAGCATCTGTCGTTTGACCGTGACCGGGCAAGGCGCGCCGGTGTGCAGCACCCGGCGCAGGCTGGACACGTCGTAACTCATGCGGACCGCGTCTGGTAGTCGAAGCATGCGGATGAACATCGTCGGGACGAACTGCGCGTCGGTAATCCGGTACCTCTCGATGAGCTCGAGGCACTTTCTAGGATCGAACTTCTCCATCAATACCACCGTCGCGCCGACGCGATGCCAGGACATGGAGCCGACGAGCGGAGCGGAGTGATACAACGGAGCCGGGCACAAGTAGACCGTGCCGGTACCGCCGCCTTCGGTCATGCCAAGGGCGATCTGTGCGGGCACCGATGCCGGATCCCCGAACACATCGCCGGGTAGCGGTTTACGTATCCCCTTCGGGAAGCCTGTCGTGCCGGACGAGTACAGCATCTCGCGGCCTTCACACTCCCCTTCGATCGGGCCGGAAGGGACCGCGGCGAGGATATCGTCGTAGCGCTCGAAGCCAGGGAGATCACCACGAACCGAAACCCGCACCGGAATCCTCGACACGTCGAGTCCCGCCACCACCGCGGTCAACTCGGCACTGGACACCAGCGCGGCGGCGTGACAGTCGTCCAGCACATACTGCACCTCGCCGGAGCGCAGATGGCTGTTGATCGCGGTGTAGTACAGGCCGGCGCGCTGCGCCGCCCACGCCACCTCGAGGAATGCGCGTTCGTTGCCCATCAGCAGGGCCACGTGGTCGCCGACCTGGAGGCCCCGGTCACGCAGACCGGCCGCAAACCGTCTCGACCGCTCTTCCAGCTGCCCGTAAGTCACCGTTTCACCGCTGTGCCCCATGACGATCGCAGGCACCTCCGGAGTACGGGCCGCATGCCAGTCCGGTGACATCCGCACCGTCTCTCGATGAGAATCGCGGTCCGGACTCATGTCGGCATCAGCTCCTTCCACGACTTGGGCAGGGAGTCGGGCGCTAGGCCCCCCTGTTCGTACACCCGGTGATCGGCGCCGAGATAGCGCCCGGTCCACGGGTCATACGTCGCGACGGTAACCTCGTCTCGGCCTGATGGGCTTTGCCCGACCGCACTCGGCGTAACCGGGGTAGCGCCACCGACGGCTTCGGCGCCGGACGGTGGGGGTGCCGCCGGCGGCATCGGCGTTCCCGCCACCGGGGCATGAATTCGGTCGTCGACGTCGATCCGGTCGTCGGGAGGGATGCCTTGCGCGACCAAACTGGGATCGATCGGGTACGGCCCGAGGGCGTGTTGCCGCATTGCGAGCGGCATGAAAGGCTTGTCGCTGTTGCAGATTTCCACCGTTGGCGCCCGCTTTCCCGGGTGCTCCATACACGGGTAGTTGCGGGCTCCGCGTACGGCGATCGGTGAGTCTTGGGGCAGCTTGCAGTACAGGCCGTCCGGGGTGTCGGCGTCGGAGGTATCGCTGGGTGAACGCCAAGCCGAGGGAGGCAGGTAACCCACGGTGCATGGCGTGGGATCTCCCATGGTGAGCGCGAAGTCGCCCTGGGCGATCCCGGTGGCGTTGTTCGCGGCGCCCTGCGACTGGGTGGCGGCGATATGTGGTGGCAGCAGAACGAGCAGCTGCTCGAGAGACGGGTTGTACGTCACCAGAATCTGACCGATCGTCGCCAGGTTGGCCAGCAATATCGGCAGGGTCGGCTGCACCGCGGTCAGCAGCGCCGAGACCTCGTGCGCGAGACCGGGTCCTGAGTTCAGGATTGTTCGTATCTGCGGGTCGTTCTCGCGTAGCTGACCGGTTACGCCGGCAAGATTCCGTATCCACGAGCGCATCGAATCTGCCGACTGCGCCTGCACATCCAGCAAGGGAACGCTGTCATCGATCAGCGTACGAGTCTGGCCGGCAACCGCTTTGAGGTCTCCGGCGAGAATGGAGAACGAATCCACAAGTGAGCCGAAGTCGTAACCGCTGCCGTTGAAGGCCTTGAACGACTCGTCGAGCAGCTCACCGAGCTTGGCTTCCGGGATGCTGTCCACCAGGCTCTCGACCCGGTTCAGCACCGGACCGATCGGCTGCGGAAGGTTGGTGCGTCGCACCGGGATCACGGATCCGTCCTGGAGATACGGTCCCGAATCGGTATTGGGTCGCAAGTCCACATACTGTTCGCCGACAGCGGAGACGTTACGCACCGCAGCCTGGAGATCCTCGGGAATTCTCGGCGAGGTGTCCAAGGACAGCGTGGCTTCAGCGCCGGTGCGGGTGAGTCGAAGGTCGGTGACCTTGCCGATCTGCGAACCCCTGTATGTCACATTGCTGAACCGGTAGAGGCCGCCGGAGGCAGGCAACTCCATCGTCACGATAATTCGCCCGATACCCAGCAGGGTCGGAACTTGCATGTACTTGACGACCATGACCGTGACACCGACAACCGATGCAATCACGAAGATGATCAACTGAGTCCGGACGAAGCGCGTCAGCATCAGCCCTCGCTCCCTGGCATCGGTGTCCCGGCGGTTGGGTACGGACCGGCGAAGATCTGCGGGCTCGTATGGACCAGCGGTAGCGATTTCTCACGCGGCGCGACCGGCAACACCGGCCCTGTGACCGGCGACCGTGCTCCTTCCGGCGGCACTCGCGGAGTCGCTTCGTCCCCGACCGTTCCACTGATGCCCAGTTCGAGCGGTGAGTACGAGTACTGCATCCATTCCGGATCTCCTGGTGCAGGAATGACTTTCGAGCCCTCCTCACCCCAGCGCGTGCCCAGGAAAAGGGTCCGCTTGAGCCGCGGCACCGTGAGGTCGATCACGGCGTACAGATTCATGAAGTCGCCACGGATGGCACGATCGATAAGGTTTTGGGTATAGGGGAACGTCGTCACGTATCCGAGAGCTTGGGCCAGGCTCCCACCGACATCGGCAACCGCTCGGACGGTCGGTTCGAGATTGTGCAGATTGGTGACGATTTCGTCCTTGGTGTCGACGACGAGGGTAGTCGCGGTGTCGCTCAACACCCGTAGTCGGTCCAATGCTGTCGTGAAGTTCGGCCGTTCGCGGATCAGGACGTCGAGTGCTGCTGGAATGCGTTGCAGCGCCAGTTCGATGACGTCACTCTGCTCAACGAGTTCACCGGCGAATCGATCCAGTTCGCGTATCGATGCGATAAGGGCATCGCGCTGCCTGTCCAGCGTGAGGACGAACATGTCGACTTGGGTCAGCAGGTCTCGGATGGCGCCTTCACGACCGCTCATGGCCGCGTTGAAATTGTGGATGATATCGCCGATCTGACCCAATCCGCCCCCGTTGACGACAGCCGACAACGCGGCCAGTGTCTGCTCGGTGGAGGGATACGCTGCCGACCTGTTCAGCGGGATCGTCGCGCCCGGTTCGAGGCGGCCCACCGGCGGTTGTCCGATCGGCGGGTTGAGCGCCAGGTGCATGGATCCGAGCAGGCTGGTTTGTCCCACGGTGGCGACCGCATTGCCCGGCACGCTGACGTCGGGCTTGACTGAGATCTCCACCTCGGCACGCCATTCACGAACCGTCATCTTGCCGACACTGCCGACGATGACATCGTCGACCATCACCGGCGAATTGGACTCCAGTGTACCGACGTCGGCGATCTGCACATGGTAGATGGCGGCATCAGATCCGCGCCCGACCGCACCGGGCAGCGGGACCGAATTCCAGCCCTGGAAGGCGCATCCCGCGACGGTGATCGCGGTACCGATTGCGGTGAACAGCCGCACAAGCGCTTTCGGACCGTTCACCGGGATTGTCCTTCTGCCGGAAGCAGCATTTGCGGCAGCCCGGGCGACGGCGGCACCGGTGCGCCGGGGAACAACGCGGGCGAGGGGGCGGCCGGCAGATGATCTGGAGCCGCGGGTCCTGGTGCCACTGCGAGAGGCAGCCCGTATCCGGGCGGAGGCTCCACATCACCTGCCCCGGTGAAGGCCGACACCACCGGCGGCATCTCCTGCGGTCCGGGATCAGGCTTCCCGTCGCCCGGTGCCAGGGCAGGATCGGTGTAGATGAGGTTCTCCGGGCTCGCCGACTTCCGCAGGTACGGGTTTATCGGCATCGGCACCCCGTTGAAGTTGAGCTGTCGCAGCGCCGGTCCAAGGTATTGCGCGCATAGCTTCGCGGTTTCCGGGCTGGTGATGTTCTCGACGGCACTGATTGCAGAGCAGATGAAGTGAACGGGACTCGAGAAGTTGTTGATCACGAATGCGCCCGAGACGGCACCGGTGTCCGGGTTGTAGATGTTGTATCCGTTGGCGATTCCGTTGGGTGCCACGTGGAGGATGTTCTCGACGCTCAAGCGGTGGTCGACGAGATTCTGCGTGATGCCGGCCAGCCGCTGGATCTGCTCGGAGGTCTGGTTGCGGCTGCCCGCCACGAATCGCTGGACATCTGCGATGGCATCGGACAGATCCGTCAGCGCCGCGTCCAGCGCTGATCTGTTGTCGTTCAGCAGGCTCGACAGCGTGGCCAACCGATCCTGAAAAAGCACGATCTGCTCGCCGCTGTCACGCAGTGCGCTGACGAAAATCTGCAGGTTCTTGATCGTGGAGACGATGTCGCCGCTGCCCTCCGCGAGGATGCGCCCCACCCCGGCCAGCTCAGCCAGGGTTCGTCGTAGCTTGTCACCGTTGCCCCCCATTGCGGTCGCGGCACTGTCGATGAATCGACCTACCGAAGTGCTCGAGACATCCCCTGAAGGGCCAAGTTCCGTTGCCAATCGCATGAGTTGCGTCTTCACCTCACCCCACTCCACCGGCACGGCGGTGCGGTCAACGGGGATCTCGGCGCCGTCGCTCATCGTCGGCCCCGTGTCCTCATACGCGGGCGTGAGTTGGACATAGCGGGCGGCGACGAGGTTGGGGGCGACGATGATGGCGTGGGCGTCCATCGGCACCGGGACGTCACGGTCAACGGCCATGACCAACTTGGTGTGTTGTCCCTGCGGCTGAATGGACTCGATGCGGCCGACCTTGATCCCCACGACACGCACATCATCACCGGGATAGATCCCGGAGGCAGTGCTGAAGATCGCCGTGATCGACTTGGGGCCGTAAAACAACTGCCGAACCACGACGACGCCGGCAGCGATCAGCATTCCTATCAGGCTCACCGCGATGATCCCGGCTGGCCCGCGGCGGTTCACGGCTGCCCCCCGGGGATCGCGGTGAGGGGGATTTCGGGGATACCGTTGACAGGGAAAGGGAATTCAGCCCGCGGGCCCACATTGTCCGGCGGCTGGCCGGCGTTCACGCCCCTGCGGAATCCGAAGGCGTAGTCCAGGAAGGGTTGCAGCATCGGCGGCATCGACATGTTCGGAACGAACGCGTTGTAGATGCTTCCGCTTGCCACGATCTCGCCCTGAGTGATCGAGAATTTCGCCAGCCCGGCCAATGCAGCGCCGATGTCATCGCGGTTCTTCTCCAGCATCGCGGCAACTGCATTGAGTTTTTCCAGAGCGGGAGCCAATTCGCGCTCATTGTCGTGCACCATGCCGGTCAGCTGTTTGGCCACAGCGGAAACATTGGCCAGAAGCTCGATGATCGCGTGTCGGCGGTCGTTGAACACCTCAAGCAGGTCGTTGGCATTGAGGATGAGCGCGTTGATCCGCCGGCTTTGTTCGGAAAGAACCCCGCTCACGTCACTAGCACCCTTGAGGAGATCGCCCAGCAATCCGTTGCGATTGTTCAGCGATTGGGAAAGGCGGCTCAACCCATCGAACGTCGGGCCGAGTTGGGGCGCGACTTGATCGATCGTGGTGGACAACATGTCCAAGGACTGGTTCAGCATCTGCGTGTCAGTACCCGCGACATTGGTGGTGAGCTCCCCCACCGCGTCGGTCAACGAGTAAGGAGACGACGTTTGCGACAGCGGAATCGTAGACAGCGGCCGAAGTGCCTCCTGACCATCGGACTCCAGCGTCAGCTTCCGCTTACCAAGGAGGGAGCCGGTTCGAATATGCGCCGTGGTCTGGGAGCCCAGGGGCACCCTTCCGTCGACAGTGAAGGTCACGAGCGCCTTGCCGCGCTGCAACGAGATATCCTGCACCAAACCCACCTTGGTGCCCGATACGCTCACATCGTTGCCGGGGGCGAGTCCACCAGCTTCGGCGAACAACGCGTGATATCTGACGTCGGTCGCCCACGACAGCAACCGCTCGGGTTGCAGCCCGACCGCGATCGTCAAGATGATGACAACGACTCCGATGACGCCCGCCCTGGGCAAGTGTGATCCGCGGTATTTGAGCATTATTCCTCCGCACACCTCCCCGTCTGTTGCTTGAACCACGGAAATACCGCGGTGCGCCCCTGAAGATCACTGACCCGAACCGTCATGCCGCACATGTAGAACTGGATGAAGCTGCCGTAAGACGCGATACGAACCAACTTGCGGTAGTTTCCTGGCGCCTTTTTCAGCGCTGCTTCCAGGAACGGCAAGTCCTTGTCGAGCAGCGGTGCCAGTCGGGCGAGTTGGTCGACCGTACCGTTCAACGGCGTACGCGCATCGCTCAGTAGATCGGTTAACGATGCCGTTCCGTCCGCGATCGAGTCGATCGCCGAACCGATGAGGTCACGCTCGGCGGACAGCTCGCCGACCAGTTCGTCCAGGCGAGCGATCGTGGCGGAGAATTTGTCGCCTTCCTTCGTCAGGACGGTCAGAAGTGACCGCAGGTTCACGATCAACTGCTCGACCACCTGACCGTTATCGGCCAAGGCATTGGTGAACGACGACGTATGCGCGAAGATCGATTCCACCGTGCCTTCCTGGCCCTGCAGAATGCGGAGCAGGGAGCCCGTCAAGGCGTTCACATCCTGCGGATTGAGACCTTGGACAACGGGTTTCAACCCCCCTAGCAGAAGGTCGAGGTCGAGCGCGGGCGTCGTGAGATCGGATGGGATCCGTGACCCCGCTGGCAGAAGCCGGGTGGAACCGGGTCCGTCGACGAGGGCTAGGAACCGGTCACCGACGAGATTGAGGTACCGAACCGCCACCTTCGTGGCGGTGGTCAACGCAACGCCGCGATCCACGTCGAACGTCACCACCACCGTCTTGTCCGACTGCAGAGACACGTCCCGAACCGTGCCGACCCGGATACCGGCCACCCGGACGCTATCGCCGGCAGCGAGCTCAGACGCGTCGGTGAAGACGGCCGAGAAAGTTGTCACAGCACTGATTCGTTGCTCGCTGAAGGTCACGAAGATTCCGGCGGTGAGCACCACCATCACCACGGTGAAGATGGCGAACTTGGCGACAGTACGACCGTGGCCGCTCACCCCGGTTGTCCGATCTGCGCCGAGTTTCGCGGCGGCCCCTCGATGGGTCCGAAGAGGAATTGCTTGAGGCCGTCCGCATTCAACAGCAGACCTTGGTTTCCATACTTCCAGGGATTGGTGCCGACATCGGCGACCACGAACGGCGGCCTCGATCCGAACGGCAGATTGGGCATGCCGACGTCCGCACAACGCGGCCCACCGGTCGCCGCCACCTTGGGCAGATCCGCCGGGTATCGGTACCGTTCGACGCCGAGGGTGAATGCGGTCGAAATCGTGACCCCGGGCACGGACTCGGGTATGGAGTTGGCCAACGGCAGCAATCCTTGCAAGGAACACGTGAGGGCTTCGTTGTACCGGTTGGTGAGATCTGTCGTGGGGACCAGCAGACGCATCACGTCGGTGAGCGCCTGTCGGTTGTCGCCGAGTACATCGCTTGCGACGTCAGCGAGACCGGTCATGCTCACCAGAAAGGCGTCGAGGTCACGCTCTTCCTCGACGATAGCCTGACTCAAATGCGTTGCGTTCTCCAGGATATCGGTAATTTTTCCGGCGCCGTCGGCGTAGGCTGCCAGCACCTCCGGCGCAACGGCGATATCCCGTTCCAGGTTGGATTGACTCCGGTTCACCTCGGCGAGAAAGGCGCCGAAGTCTTCGACAGTTCTGCCGAAGCGTTCACCGCGTCCGTTCACGGCCGATGAAATCGCTCCAAGCGTCTCATTGAGCTTGGCCGGGTCGATCTTCGACAGCACCGACGACAGCTGCTGAAAGATCGTGTTGATTTCAACCGTGACATCTCCGACATCGAGTGTCTGACCTGCTTTGAGGCTTTGCGACCAAGGTCCGGCCGGCGGAACGAACTCCACAAACTTCGCGCCGAACACGGTTGTCGAGGCGATGTTGACCTCGACATCCGACGGGATCATGTCCAGTTGGCTGGGCTCGATCGCGAGGTGTATCGCAGCCCTTCCCGAAGGCAACGACTCGATGGAGTCGACCCTGCCCACCTGGATACCACGCATCTGCACTTTGGCGTCGGGATACATCATCAGCCCCGCACGGGGCGAAAACACCGTCACCGGTACAGCTTCGGTGAACCCACCCCTGAACAAATGCGCAACCAACACCGCGATACCCACCAGCGCCGCGACGGTAGCCAAGCCTGCTATTGGGCGCGCGACAGGATGCGGCATTGACGCTTCTCCCTCCCGCGGCATCGAGAGTTTGTAGGCCACCGGCTATCGGTTCCGCGGTTAGCTAACCTCAGATAGACGACCGAGTCAACTATTTGTTTGTGAGCAGTTTATCGCTCTCACAAACCTTCAAGTTCGAGTCGTCAGGTGACGGCGCCCAATGTCTTCAGCTCGATGATTTGGTCCCAGCCCAACCCCAGTTCTTCGAGGATCTCGTCGGTCTGCTCGGCGAATTTCGGCGCGGGTCCGGCATTCGGGGCTGTCATATCGAACTGGACCGGGTTGGCCACCAACTCCAGATCGCCGGACTGCACGAGGTATTCGTTGGCCCGTACCTGGACGTCCTGCGCGACCTGGAGCGTGTCCTGTACCGGCGCCCACGGCCCGGTCAGGGTCGAGAACCGCACGGACCACTCGACCAGCGTTCGGGTCGCCATCGCCTCAGCCAGAATTTGCGCGGCCTCCTGCGCATTGGCGGCTATCGATTCAGTGGTGCCGAATCTCGGGTCGTCTGCGAGCCCGGGCAAGTCCATGTGTCGGCACACGTCGGCCCAGAATTTCGTCGGCTGCATCATCACGAACGAGATGTATCGGTTGTCGGCAGTCGGATACAGCCCGACCAAGGGATTGTTCGGCGACCTGTTGGCGTTCGCGGGTTGCGCGACGAGCCGCTGGTTCAGGTGGTTAGTGAGCGAAATCGTGTGGCCCATCGCCCAGACTCCACTGCCCAGCAGGGAAACGTCGATCACCGACGGTTCGCCCGTTCGCTCCCGATTGAGCAGCGCCGCCGCGACTCCCCCCGCAAGGTTGGTACCGGAGATCGTGTCGCCGTATGCAGGGCCCGGCAGGCTGATCATGCCGTCGATCTCCGGCGGTGTGATCGTGGCGGCGGCACCCGCGCGGCACCAGAACGCCGTCATGTCGTACCCGCCCCTGTCGGCCTCCGGCCCCCGAGGGCCGAACGCACTCCCCCTAGCATAGATGATCGTCGGGTTGATCGCGCGGATATCGCTCACATCCATCCCGAACTTCGTACGCGCCTCCGGGAGAAAGCTCGTCAGAAAGACATCCGAACGCCTCACGAGGCCGTGGAGCACCTCGCGACCCTCCGGGATCGACATGTCAAGTCCGATGCTCCTTTTGCCCCGGTTGGCGTTATCGACATTGGGATTGGGCTCACCCTCGACTACCAACGCGCCGATCTGACGCAGGCCACGCTGAGGGTCACCCGTTACCGCGTGCTCTACCTTGGTCACCTCGGCACCCCATTCGGCCAACACCGCGCCCGCCGCAGGCACGAAGCCGTACATCGCTACTTCGAGGACACGGATGCCGTCGAGCGGCTTCACTGAACCGCCACCGCAAAAGTCTTGCGCTCCAAGAACTCCTCGAGCCCTGCGACGCCCATTTCGCGGCCGATGCCGGACTGTTTGTAACCGCCGAACGGACAATCGGGGCCCGAGTAGTCTCCGCCGTTGATGCTCAACGTCCCGGTACGAATCCGGCGCGCCACGGCGACCGCACGATCATGGCTGCCGAACACGCCGCCGGACAACCCGTAGATGGAGTTGTTCGCAATCCTTACCGCATCGTCGTCGTCGTCATAGCCCATGACCACAAGCACCGGTCCGAAGACCTCCTCTTGGGCAACCTCGCTGTCTGGATCTACATCCGTCAACAGCGTGGGCTCATAGAAGAACCCGGGATCAACCTTGTTCCCCCCGGTAACCAGCTTCGCTCCCGCCGACACGGCGCGCCGCACCATACTGTCGACCTTGTCGCGCTGGCGCTCACTGATCAGTGGACCCATGTAGTTGTTGGGATCCGACGGGTCACCAAAAGAGACCATGGCGAAGTTCTGTGTCAGTAGTTCGACGAATTCGTCTATAGTGTTATGCGGCACCAGTATTCGGCTCATCAGCGCACACCCTTGTCCGGCATGCGAGGTAATCATGAAGGTGGCCATCATGGCGGCGCTGGTGAAGTCCGCGTCGTCGAGCACGATCATCGCCGACTTCCCGCCGAGCTCGAGGAACACCTTCTTGAGCGTCTCACTGCCGGCTGCCATGATCCGGCGTCCGGTCGCGGTGGAACCGGTGAAAGTCACGGCATCGACGTCCGGACTCGTCGTCAGCACGGCGCCGACATGCGGATCGGCGCCACTGAGGACGTTTACGACCCCGGCGGGTATCTCGGTGCGCTCGGCGATCAGCTCACCGATGGCCAACGTGACGAGCGGCGTGTCCGGCGCAGCCTTGAGGACGACTGTGCAACCCGCCGCAAGCGCGGGAGCAAGCTTAGCCAACGCGAGTTGGTTGGGGTAGTTGTAGGCGATGATCGCCGCAACGACCCCGACTGCTTCCTTTTCCACCCAACGGTGATGCCGCTGTCCCCGGCTCTCGACCGTGCCGAGGTCTTCTGCGAACGAGTATTGCTTGAGCAGGTCGGCGTAGTAACCGACCACCTTGATCGGATTGTCGAGCTGTGGCCCTTCGGTCAGCATCCGGGTGGCACCGACTTCGGCGATGGTCAATTCCCTGAGCTCTTCGCTGTGCTCCAACAAGGCCTTGTACAGCTGATCGAGGCAACGGACGCGCAGCCCGATGTCACTCGACCACTCAGTGTGGTCGAACGCCCGCCGAGCGGCCGCGACGGCGCCTTCCGCCTCCGCCACAGATGCATCGGGCGCATACCCTACGACCTGACCGTTCGCGGGATTGACCGAGGGAAATGTCAGCCCGTTCTCCGCTCCGACCAATCGACCGTCGATGAGCAGTCGCCGGTCGGCTGTCGGCCTCGGGGAAGTGGCCGTCCCGGTGCTCACGGCGTGCTGAGCTGGCATCATCGCCTCCCGCAATAGTGTCGCGCAGGGCGCGGAAGCGACCCCGCTCCGATAGGGACGCGACCATAACACATATATAGTTGACTAGGTCGTCTGTCTGGGGTTAGCTGATCCAGACGGCAACCCGAATCGGCGAGTGCTCGCCGTTGGGCGGAACGCAGCTACGGCCGAGGGCTCTGAGGAGAAGATTCGTGAAGGTGAAGGTGGATCCAACTCGCTGCCAGGGACACACGCTGTGCGCCATGATCGCACCCGACATGTTCGAGCTCAGCGAAGTGGACGGTAGCTCTTCGGCCGTCACCGACGTGGTACCGACGGATCAAGAAGAGCGGATACGCGAAGCTGCGCAGTCATGTCCGGAACAGGCGATCATTCTCGAGGAGGCCTCGACGGACTCGGCGAAGCAGTCTGATCGCGAACAGGCAATGCAGTAGAGCGCTGATCTGCGAAATGCGCTCACTGCGAGGGGTTTCGAGCTTCGAGGAGAGTCCGATGGCTGCAACCGACACTGAGCGCAGAGCACCCGCTGAACGCATTGCCGTCCGTTGTGTCGACTCCGACGTGCATCCTGTTCCCAGGAGCGGGGAGCTCACGGAATACATCCCGGAACCGTGGCGTAGCAAGTACTTTCTCAGCCGACCCGTCGGCGAGCAGATCTACTACGACGCTCCAGACTATGCCCACGCCCGCGCAATGCGGGTGGACACATTTCCGGCCGACGGAGAGTTCGCCGGCAGCGACCCCGATCTTGCCTTCAAACAATTGATCCTGGAGGCCGGCGCCGACATCGCGATACTCGAACCGATCCACGGCAGTTGCCGGCTGACCGAGGCAACCGCCGCGATCTGTTCGGCCCACAACACCTGGCAAGCCAACCACTGGCTGGATAGCCACAACAACTGGCATCAGCGGTGGCGCGGGTCGATCTGCGTCGCGATCGAGGAGCCGGAAGAGTGCATTCGCGAGATCGAGCGCTGGGCCGGCCACCCCTATATGGCACAGGTTCTCATCAACGCCGAGCCTCGGCCGTCCTGGGGACATCCAAAATACGATTCGATCTGGGCCGCGGCAACCAAACACGACATCACGGTCAGCTGCCACCTGGGCCGTGGCCACCACGAGGAACTTCCGATGCCACCGGTCGGTCTTCCCAGCTACAACCACGACTTCATGGTCACCTACTCACTACTTGCCGCCAATCAGGTGATGAGTCTGATCTTCGACGGGGTGTTCGATCGCTTTCCGAAGCTGCGCGTCGTCTTCATCGAACACGCCTTTACCTGGATCCTGCCGCTGATGTGGCGGATGGACGCCATCTACGAGGCGCGAAGGTCCTGGCTCGACATCAAACGCAAACCCTCTGAATACGTGAAGGACCACATCAAGTTCACCACACAACCCCTGGATTACCCCGAGGATAAGACTGAACTGATTCGGGTCTTGGAATGGATGGAGTGCGACAAGATCCTGCTGTACAGCTCGGACTACCCGCACTGGACCTTCGACGACCCGCGCTGGCTGGTCAAGCATCTGCCCGAGCACGCCCGCGAGAACGTGATGTTCCGCAACGGCATCTCGACATACCAGCTGCCCGATACGGTTCCGGCTCTAGAGGGTCAAGTTCGCGTGCTCTGACTAGACCCCCGAGCCGCAAATAAATAGTTGACTCTGTCGTGTTTTTTAGGTTAAGTGGAAGCCGCAACCCAGGGAGGAGTTCTGTGACCCAGATGGAGGCCAACCCGTCTGCCGATCTTCGGCCGGCGCCGGCCCCAGACGACATCAGCGGCTTTTACTGGAACGCGGCTGCGGAACAACGGCTCGTACTCCAACGGTGCAGCTCGTGCCACACCCTCCAGTACCCGCCCGAAGTATGTTGTCAGCGCTGCCAGGAGCGGAATTTCGAGCTGACGGAGATGTCCGGCCAAGGTGTGATCTATTCGTATGCGGTGGTCGATCGTCCACTGCACTCCGGCTTTCTGAACGCCCTGCCCTATGTCGTCGTACTCGTCGAGCTTGATGAACAACCCGGGCTGCGAATCCTGACGAACCTCATCGATGTTCCCGAAGGCACCGCCGTGTCCTGTGGCATGCGGGTCGAGGTCGTGTACGAGGAGCGAGGGTCAATCACGCTTCCGCAGTTCAGATTGTCCGAGGCAGCCGGATGAGTTCACTAACTCGTCCGGTCGCGATCGCCGGCGTCGGATACTCAGAACTGAGCCGCAAGGGCGAGCCCCATCCGAACTCGCTCGCGCTCGCCGCAGCAACCGATGCGTTGTCGGACGCCGGGCTGCGCGCAGCAGACATCGACGGGATCTTCGAGTACAGGTTCGGACCGGAGTCGCCTGGCGCACAGGACATGGCCCGGCTGTTGGGTGTGCCAGACCTGGCCGCCTTCGCCGACATCATGGCCTCGAACCCGTCCGGACTCGGGGGCGCCCTCGCCGGTGTCATGGCGGTTGCGTCCGGTGCCTGCGAAACGGTCCTCGTGTTTCGGTGCTTGACCAGGGCCGCGGGGCACCAGGGAGGTGTGGCGAACGGACCCGCGACAGTCGGCGGTCGCGACCAATTCCTCACTCCGTACGGCTATCTCGGCGGAGTTCTGGTCAATCTTGCGCTCAAGAAGCGCCGTTGGATGGACGAGTACGGTCGCTCTGAGGAAGACTTCGGTCGCATCGCCGTCAATGCGCGACGTTGGTCGGCACTCAATCCGCGAGCAGTACTGCGAGACGAGATCACGATGGCGGACTATCTGTCGTCGCGGATGGTGGTCGACCCACTTCGGGTACTTGATTGCGACTACCCGGTCAACGGTGCAGTCGCCACAGTGATCACCACCGCCGAGCGCGCGGCGGACCTGCGCCAACCTGCGGTGCTGGTCGAGTCAATGACCTACGGCACCGGACAGGGCGCCGATTGGGTTTTCGGCGTCGACTTCCTCTACGGCGGCATGTTTGATTGTGCCAAGCGCCTGTGGCAGCGCTCTTCACTGACCATGGACGACGTCGACGTAGCTCAGTTGTACGACGGCTTCACGCCGGTGACCGTCGCCTGGATCGAAGCACTCGGCGCGTGCGGCCGAGGCGAGTTCGGAGACTGGGTCGGTGACGGCACTCGACTTGGGCCGGGCGGCGACTTCCCGCTCAACACCGCTGGTGGACAACTTGCTGAGGGCCGCCTTCACGGAATCGGCTTCCTGAACGAGGCTGTCATTCAGCTGCGCGGCCAAACTGGGCGCCGTCAGGTCGCCGGTGCCCGGGCCGCCCTTGTTGCCAGCGGCGTATATCCACAATGCGGCGCCATGGTATTGACTGCATTATGACCGAACACCCCGATGCGCATACACCCGCCGCCGTCACCCCGATGCTTATGAACGGCGGCGATGCCGTCTGGCGTGCACTGCCCCGGCGTAACACCCGAAAGGTGTCGCACCTGCTCGCCGACGACCTTCGGCGCCAGATCCTCAGCGGCCAGCTCGCCGCAGATCAGCAGCTCCCACCGGAAGCCGAACTCACGGCGGGTCTACAGATCTCTCGCGAGACACTGCGCGAGGCGCTGCGGATCCTCGAGTCCCAGCAGCTCGTCGAGATCAGGCGCGGCCGTGGTGGCGGCGCGGTGGTCCGCCGACCCGGATTGGACGCGGTTGCCCGATATGTGGCGTTGTTACTGCAATTGCGCAAGAGCACCCTCGCTCATCTGGAAGAAGTGCGCACGGTCGTCGAGCCGCCGGCCGCCGAATTACTCGCTGCACAAGCCGGATTCGAAGACATCGAGACCTTGGTCGAGCTCCACGATGCGGAACGAGCGGCCGACGGTCCGCTGGCTTTCGTTACCGCGATGTCGGCCTTCGACCAAGCGGTCATCGACCTGTCCGGCAACCGCACCCTCGCCGTCATCGCCGGTGTCTTCCGTGACATCTACGCCGGGCAGGTCTACTCCTCGATCGGCAGGACCGATAGCTCGTCAGCGGAGCAGATTGCTCGGCGCGTGGTTGTCAGCCATAGTGCGTTCCTCGACGCGGCCAGGCGTCGCGACGGATCGTTAGCTCAAAACACCTGGAGTGACTACCTTTACACTACCAACCGAATGCTGTTCAGCCGCAACATCAGCCGCCAGCCGATCGACATGGCGCCACTCTGGCGGGCCCAGGCCGGGCGCGACAGCGGTGAATCAGCACCCCGTCGTGCGTCGGTGGTAGCCACCGAGATCAGAGCCCGCATCGCCGAGGGACAGCTCGGCGAAGGCGACCGTTTGCCATCCCTGGCAGGGCTGGCCACCGAATTCGACATATCGCGGCCGACACTTCGCGAGGCGTTACGCATCCTCGAAATGGAGTTTTTGCTCGACCTGCGCACCGGTGACCGCTCCGGGGCCACCATTCGCACGCCCACCACTCGCGTCGCATCCCAACTGGCCGGCATCGTGCTGGAAGCGCGTGGCACCACCCTTGCCGATTTCTACCGCGCACTTCGGCTCATCGAACCGTCGATCATGGGTCTGGTCGCTTCGCGAATCGGCGCCAAGCAGCTCAACGCGCTCAAGGCGGTGAACACCGAGCTCGCCGAATATTGCGATGATACTGGGCGTTTCGTCACGGCGTACCGGGAGGCGGAAATGGTCGCCTTCTCTGCCGTCAAGAACCCCGCCCTGACCGTGATCGCCGAAATCCTGCACTGGGTCCGGGTTGCCATCGAGCCGGGTGTCACCGCCGACGTCAAGGGCCTACCGGGGGTGACTCGAACGAACCGGCGCGCCCAGAAGCTTTTCGCCCAGTTCGTCGACGCCGCAGCGGAACACGATTCCCCTCGCGCCACCGCGGTCTGGTCGGAGGCCCTGAAGGCCAACGCGCCGTGGGCCGAGGAGTCCGAGGTCAGCCGACGACTGATGCTCGACCTGAAGGGATGACTTACACGCTTCGTTCCAATGCGGGGCGCGACCGAAGATAAGGAGAACGATGAACGTCGACGATCTGGTCTTGGTGAGCGTGGACGATCACGTGATCGAGCCGGCCCATATGTTCGAGGGACGGGTGGCAAAGAAATACGAGGACAGGGCTCCGCGATTCATCCGCCGCGATGACGGCACGATGGCCTGGGTTTACGAGGGTCAAGAGATCCTCAACCCGGCGCTCAATGCCGTGGCGGGGCGCCCCCCAAACGAGTTCGGCATGGAGCCCACCAGCATCGAGGAGATCCGGTTGGGCTGCTACGACATAGACGCCCGGGTCAAGGATATGAACGCCAACGGCGTACTCGGCTCGATGTGCTTCCCGTCCTTCCCGCGGTTCTGCGGCCAGCTGTTCATGGACACCGCGGACAAGGAGCAAGCCGCAGCGATGGTGCGGGCCTACAACGACTGGCACGTCGAGGACTGGGCCGGGACGCATCCCGGGCGAATCATTCCCTTGGGACTCCCAATGATGTGGGACCCCGAAGCGTCCGCCGCTGAGGTACGGCGCCTCGCCGCGCGCGGCTGCCATGCCGTGACGTTCTCCTCCAGCCCCTACGATCTGGGGCTACCTAGCATCTACAACGAGCACTGGGATCCGTTCTGGGAGGCCTGTGCCGACGAGGGCACGGTCGTGTGCATTCATCTCGGGTCGAATTCGGCTCCACCCATGACCTCACCCGACGCGCCCATCGAGCTCATCTACACGTTGTCACCGATCGGATTGTTCTCGGCGGCCGCCGATCTGCTTTGGAGTCCGGTCTTCCGCAAGTTCCCATCACTTCGCATTGCGCTATCCGAGGGTGGCACAGGTTGGCTGCCGTACTTCTGCGAGCGAGTTGACTACATCTACAAGCACACACGCCACTGGAGCGGGATGGATCTCGGTGATCGCCTGCCGTCCGAGATCTTCAAGGAGCACGTGATCTTTTGTTTCATCGACGATTTCGTGGGTATCGAGAACCGTCATCACCTCAATATCGACAACATCACCTGGGAATGCGACTATCCGCATTCGGACACCACGTGGCCGCTGGCTCCGGAGGTCCTGATGAAGTCGCTCGTCGACGTCCCTGACGACGAGATCAACAAGATCACCCACCTCAACGCGATGCAGCACTTCCGGTACGACCCGTTCGCGCACATTCCGCGTGAGCAGGCAACGGTGGGAGTACTGCGCGCTCAGGTCGGCGACTGGGACATCAGTGTCAAGTCGGTGAGCGAGCTGCGTACCCCCATCGCCTCGTCGGAGCGGGCGTTCTAGATGCATCTGCGCGACAAGGTCGTCGTTATCACGGGATCGGGTAGCGGCATTGGCGAGGCGTGCGCTCAGCGGTTTGCCGCTGAAGGTGCGAAGGTCGTTGTCACCGACCAGAATTCAGACGGTGTCGATCGGGTCTGCAAGACGGTCGACACCGTGGGGCTGGCCTGTGACATCACCGTTGAGGACAACGTCCGCGCCGTTGCCGACCTGGCCCGCCGAACCTACGGCGAAGTCGACATCTGGTTTAGTAACGCCGGTTACACGGGTCCGGCTCAGCACGGCACCATCGCCGATGACGAGCTGTGGGATGTGAGCTGGCGGCTGCATGTGATGTCACACGTGTACGCCGCCCGAGAAGTACTGCCTGCGATGCTCGAACGTGGCGATGGTTACCTCTTACATACTGCCTCGATCGTCGCTTTGGCGATACACCCGGACAAGCCCGCCTACTCCGTGACCAAGAAGGCCGCTCTCGGCTTTTCGGAGTGGCTTGCGGCCACGTACCGCCCGAAAGGAATCAGAGTGTCGTGCTTCTGCCCCGGGCCGATGCTGACGCCGATGCTGTTGGGCGACGGAATACCCGCCGACCATCCGATGCTGCAAGAGGCCGCAACGCCGGAACGGGTCGCGGACCGCTTGGTCGGTGCAATCGATGCCGAGCGGTTCCTCATCGTGGATTCGATTCTCGGTCAGGATCTCCTGAGCGCTAAAGCAACTGACTACGAGCAGTGGATGTCGTCCATGGAACAAACTAGCTGACTCGGTCTTGACCGACATCTTACATCCACAACCATCTGACCACCTGACCGGCGAAGGAACCCCCATGACTGACAAGTTCATCCAGATCGTCTTCTCGAATCCGTTGGACGGCAGGGACGACGAATTCAACGACTGGTACGACAACGTCCACATACCGGACCTGCTCGCGATCCCCGGCATGCTGTCGGCGCAACGCTATGACCTCAAGAACGCCGAGATCTACGACATGGAGGGCGGCACAGCGCCAGAGCACCGCTACGC
This sequence comes from Mycolicibacterium holsaticum DSM 44478 = JCM 12374, assembly GCF_019645835.1. Classification (NCBI taxonomy): domain Bacteria; kingdom Bacillati; phylum Actinomycetota; class Actinomycetes; order Mycobacteriales; family Mycobacteriaceae; genus Mycobacterium; species Mycolicibacterium holsaticum. The sequence goes on along the minus strand of NZ_CP080998.1, from coordinate 1,668,958 downwards.
GATTATCTACGAGATGGAGGGCGATGTCGACACCATCCTGAACAAGATTCAAGACGGTGTGACCGCAGGAAAGATCACTATGGCCGACTGCCTCGACATGTCCAGCTGGCGACTGTCATTCTGGGCACCTCGCGGCCCCAAAGCGACTGCTTGACACCGAATTCCGATCTCGTAGGAGTACTTCATGAATACCCCGATCAACGCCCACCGGCTGAGCCGATGGCTCGACGAACATGACGTGGCAGGCTGGGGTGAGGTGCCTGCACTGCAGCAGCTTTCGGGCGGCTCGCAGAACGCGCTCTACGTGATCGAGCGCGGCGGTCACCGGATGGTCATGCGCATGCCGGGTGAGAGCGCCGACGAGCGGCGATTGGCCGATCTGCTTCGCGAGATCCGGCTGGTGCGCGCCCTGTCGGGTACCGACGTCCCCCACGCCGAATTGATCGCCGCAGACGAGACGGGTGAAGTGCTGGGCAAGCCGTTCTATGTCATGGCGGAGATCGACGGGTGGAGCCCAATGGACAGGGGCTGGCCGGCACCCTTTGACACTGACTTGGAGGCCCGACGCGGACTCGCATTCCAGTTGATCGAGGGCGCCGCGAAGCTGGCACGGGTTGATTGGCGGGCACAGGGCCTCGAGGGCTTCGGCCGGCCGGACGGGTTCCATGAACGTCAGGTTGACCGCTGGTTGTCGTTTCTCTCGGGCTTTCAGGTTCGTGAGCTGCCGGGGCTGGATATCGCCGCCGATTGGCTTCGCGCCAACCGTCCGGACCAATTCACGCCAGGCATCATGCATGGCGACTACCAGTTCGCCAACGTGATGTACGCCCATGGCGCTCCTGCCCGGTTGGCCGCATTGGTGGACTGGGAGATGACCACGATCGGCGACCCACTGTTGGATCTCGCCTGGGCGGTCCTCGGATACGACGGCGAAGAACCTAAGACCGATTTCTACCTTCCAATGGAGGGCATGCCGCCCCGCAGCGAACTGCTGGAGCACTACGAGAACATCAGTGGCTTGCCGACCGATAACCTCGACTACTACTTGGTGCTGGCCAACTTCAAGATCGGGATCGTGCTGGAACGCACCTATGCGCGCAACGTGACCTCTCCCGACGGCGATCGAGAGGTCGCCGACGCGTTCGGCTCAATGGTGTTGCAGTCCGTCGCCACCGCTGCCGAGACGGCGCGGTCACTGGCGGGCCGCGTCGGATGATCGCGACAGCGAAACCATGGGGTTGACCTTCGGCTACCTCTACGACTTCAGGAATCCGGAGCCGTGGCGCCGACCGTGGCACGAGGTCTACCGAGAGACGCTCGACGTCGTCGCATGGAGCGAGACCGTCGGCTTCGCTGGCGCCTGGGTACCAGAACATCACGGTGCCGAAGACGGGTACCTGCCGACACCGAATCTGGCGCTGGCGGCGATGGCGACAAGGACATCGAACATCCGCATCGGGGCGGCGGTCGCGATCGCGCCGCTATACCACCCCGTGCGCTTCGCGGAGGAATGCGCCGTGCTCGACATCCTCTCCGACGGGCGGCTGGAGACTGCGTTGGCGATCGGATACCGGCGGCGTGAGTACGACATGCAGGGCAAGCGATTCACCGATCGCGGCGACCATCTCGACGAGTTCCTTCACATCGTCCGCGCGCTCTGGGCTGGCGAGACGGTCACTTTCGCCGGGCGGCACTACACCGTGAACGAGGCTCGGATCATGCCACCGCCGCGAGGGCGGATCCCCCTGTACGTCGGCGGATTCACCGATCGAGCACTGGACCGGGTGGCCGCCTACGCCGACGGCTACCTCGGGAACGAGGAAATCTGCGATCTCTACCTTGAGAAGCTCAGACAACGTGGAAAGGATCTCGACCGTGCGGCGATTCGCATTCCGGGGATCTTTGTGACCGTCGCCGAAGATCCCGAGCAAGCCATGGAGGAACTGGCACCCTATTACCACCACGTCTTCTCCAGCTACCGGGTATGGATGAACGAGGACAACGCGATAGGTATGGAAAACGCCAGCTTGCAACTGGCGATGGACGTCGATGGCTTCAAGCGAAGTGGCATCTTGCAGATCATGACCCCCGAGCAGGCTGTCGGCCATTTCAAAGCGATGCAGGATCGCATACCGCTCGAGCACTTCATGATGATGCGTCCCCCCGGGCTGCCGGCGGAGCGGTTCGTCGAATACGCGCAACTGTTCGCGGACAAAGTGATACCAGCTTTCAACTAGGCCCGGTCAGTTAGGCGACCGGCCGCAGCAGCGCTCAGCCCAATATCGGGAAGCGGCGTTCGGCGGCCAGTTCGTCAAGCGCCGCCTGCATGACGGCTCGGACGTGCAGATCCACCGCGTCGATATCGGGATCCGTGCCGAATTCCGCCACCACGTCGATGGGTTCGAGCACACGCATGACGACCTTGGCGGGCAGCGGCAGGTTCGGCGGGAAGATCATGGACAAGCCGAACGGGAAGCCGATGCTCAGCGGCAGGATCTCCATGCGCGCGCGGGTCAGGCCCAGCAGGCGGGCGATCGAATCGCCACGGGCAAGGAACAATTGGGTCTCCTGCCCGCCGATCGACACCATCGGCACGATCGGCACCCCGGTCTCGATGGCCGTGCGTACGTAGCCCGTCCTGCCGTTGAAGTCGATCACGTTCTCGGTGAGGGTGGGCCGGTACGCGTCGTAGTCCCCGCCGGGAAATACCAGGACGACTGCGCCGGATCCCAATGCCGCGGCGGCGTTTTCACGGCTGGCCTCGATCGCGCCTGCGCGGCGTAGCCAGTCGCCGACGTTGCCGAGGAATACCCCGTAGTGGGCCAGGGTGTGCACGGGACGGTCGAAACCGAACTTGTCGTAGAACGCCGGCGCGAAGATCAGCACGTCGGGGGTGAACATGCCACCCGAGTGGTTGGACACCACCAGCGCACCGCCGGCTTGCGGGATCGACGCCAGACCGCGAACCTCCGCGCGGAAGTACCGCCGTGCGACCGGGCCGACCCAGTTGGTGATTCGTCGGGTGAACTCCGGATCCCACTTGGCGACCTCTGGGTTGTCCGACCTGTTGCTTGCCATGTCGTTTATTTCCCGCATCTCAAGGTCGTCCAAACCGGTCGGATTGACCGGTCGCCGGTAGTGAAATGCTACTCTCCGAAAAAGAGAATGCGATGACCCCGAGGAGATCCATGTCCGACGCGGTGCTCGTCACCGGAGCCTTCGGCCTCGTCGGATCCGCGACCGTGCGCCGACTGGCCGAGTTGGGCCGGCCGGTGGTGGCCACCGACCTCGACACCCCTGCCAACCGCAAGGCGCAGACGAAGCTGCCCCGGCACGTCGAGGTCCGCTGGGCCGACCTGACCGATCCCACCCAGGCACAGCAGTTGATTTCCACTGTCGCACCCGCGGCGATCATTCACCTCGCGGCGATCATCGCGCCGCCGATCTACCGCAACGCGAAACTGGCGCGCCGGGTCAACGTGGATGCCACGGCCACGATCGTTGGCCTCGCCGAAGCGCAACCGACCCGGCCCAGGTTCGTGCACGCGTCGAGCAACGCGGTCTTCGGCGCGCGCAACCCCCACCGCACTCCGTCGCCGCTGACGGTCGACGACCCGATGCGCCCCTGCGACGTGTACAGCGGACAGAAGGCCGAGGGCGAGCAGATCGTGCGGTCATCGCGTCTGGACTGGGTGGTGTTGCGGTTCGGCGGGGTGCTCAGCACGGACCTGTCGGCGCTGCCGTTCAGTACCGACGCCCTGTTCTTCGAAAGCGCACTGCCCACCGACGGCCGGCTGCAAACCGTCGACGTGCGCGACGTCGCGTGGGCATGCGCGGCGGCGACGACGGCCGACGTCGTGGGTGAGACTCTGCTGATCGCCGGGGATGAGTCCCACCGCCTGCGCCAGGGTGACGTGGGACCTTCGCTGGCCGCGGCCCTGGGATTATCCGGTTTGCCGACCGGTCGGCCGGGCAATCCGCACAGCGCCGAGGACTGGTTCGTCACCGACTGGATGGACACCACCCGTGCGCAGGAAGCCCTCCAGTTCCAGCACCACTCGTGGCCCGACATGCTCGCCGAGTTGCGGGCCCGGGCGGGGTGGAAACGCTATCCGGGCCGGCTGATCGCCCCGCTGGCGCGGGCGGTCATGAAGCGCCGCGGGGCGTACTGGAGGCAACCGGGGCAATACGCCGATCCATGGGGAGCGATCCGGCGCAAGATGGGCGATCCGGCGTGGGATCGTCCCCGCGATCTGTCCTGACGGCATAAGGTCGCGCCGTGGAGAGTTTCGACGGACGCGCCGCGGTCATCACCGGAGGCGCCAGCGGGATCGGCCTTGCCAGCGCACGAGAATTCGCCCGTCGGGGCGCGCGGGTGATGCTTGCCGACATCGACCGGGCCGCGCTGGACAGCGCGGTGGCCGAACTGCGCGGTGACGGTGTCGACGCCCACGGCGTGTTGTGCGATGTGCGCAAGCTCGACGACGTCACGCATCTGGCCGACGAGGCCTTCGCAGTGTTCGGCGAGGTGCACGTGGTGTTCAACAATGCGGGCATCGCCTACGCGGGGCCGATCGCGCAGGCCAGCCACGACGATTGGCGCTTCGTCATCGACGTCGACCTGTGGGGTCCGATCCACGGGGTCGAGGCGTTTCTGCCGCGCCTGATCGCCCAGCAGGCCGACAGCCACATCGTGTTCACCTCGTCGTTCGCCGGGCTGATCCCCAACGTCGGGTTGGGCCCGTACTGCGTCGCCAAGTACGGCGTCGTCGCGCTCGCCGAAACCCTGTCGCGCGAGGTGCGTGCCAACGGGATCGGCGTCACCGTGCTGTGCCCGATGATCGTCGAGACCAACCTGCTGGCCAACACCGAACGCGTGCGCAGCGAGGACTACGGTCCGCCCACCCCGTCGCCCGCCGACACGGTGCAGCAATTGGCGTCGGACCCGACCGACGACTCGGTGCTCAACGTCGACGACGTCGCGCGGCTGACCACGGACGCGATCCTGGCCAACCGGTTGTATGTGCTGCCGCACAAGGCCTCACGGGACTCGATCCGGCGCCGCTTCGCGCGCATCGACCGCACCTTCGAGGACCAGGCCGCCGAGGGCTGGGCTCACTGATCCGGTGGACCCAGCGTCGGCCTCCCGGTCTGCGGATGGTGATACCAGCCGCCCGCCGCGTGTGTCCCGCCGTCGACGTGAATCGTCTGCCCGGTGATGTAGCCGGCCAACTGCGACGCGAGGAACACTGCGGCACCGGCGATCTCATCGACATGGCCGGGACGGCCCATCGGAATTCCCGGTGCGTGGTCGGCCCGCACCGTCCCCTGCGACAACTGCATCAACCCCTCGGTCAACGTCAGGTCGGGCGCCAGCGCGTTCACCCGGATGCCGTGCGGCGCCAGTTCGAACGCCGCGGTCTGGGTGTAGTTGATGACACCGGCCTTGGCGGCTGCGTACGCGGCGTAACCCGGGGCCGCGCGGACCCCCTCGATCGACGTCACGTTGATGATGCTGCCGGGCAGTTGCGCGTCCACCAGGCGGCGCGCGATCCGCTGCGTGCACAGCAGGACATGGCGAAGGTTGCTCTTGTACAGCGCGTCCCAACCGTTCTCGGTGGTATCCAGCAGCGGTGAGGAGAAGGTGCCGCCGGCGTTGTTGACGAGGATCGACACTTCGCCGAGTTCGTCGACGGTGCGCGCCAGCGCGGCGTCCACCTGGGCGCTGTCCCGCACGTCGGCGATGATGCCCAGCGCACCAAGGGTTTCCGCGGCGGCTGCGCAGGTGTCGGGGTCGCGCTCCCAGACCGACACCGACGCGCCGAACGCCGCGAGCCCTTCGGCGATGCCCTTGCCGATGCCGGCTCCCCCGCCGGTCACGACGGCGACGCGACCGGTGAGCAGGATGTCGGCTGGATCGATGGCCACGGTGCTGAGGCTAACCCGTCACGCCTTGGCCTTGCTGGGACCCATCGCCACCGCGTTGCCGATCACGCCGCGGTCCTGCAGGTCGGCGATCTCGTCGTCGCTGAGGCCGAGTTCGGATAGCAGCTCGTGGTTGTGCTGTCCGAGCAGCGGCGCGGGCTGCACATGCACCCGCTCGGGTCCCCGCGACATCTTGAACGGCACCGTGCTGTGTGGGGTGCGGGCGTTCACCGGGTGGCCGACGTCCTCGAAGAAGCCGCGGGCCGCGAGCTGCGGCAGTTCGGTCTGGCGGTGCGGCTGCATCACCTTGGCCACCGGCACGCCCTGGCCCCAGAGGGTTTCGACGATGTCGTCGCCGCTGCGTTGCGCACACCAGGCGGCGAGGTGCTCGTCGACGGTGTCGTGATGGGCGCGTCGACCCGCCACGGTGCGCAATTCTGGGTCCGACGCCCATTTCGGGCCGCCGAGCGCATCGCGCAGACCGGCCCACTGCTCGTCGTTGGCCACGGCCACCGCGACCCAGCAGTCGGCGCGACCGAACTCGTCGATCTCGTTGGTGCGGTAGAGGTTTTGCGGGGCGGCGGTGGGGCCACGATTTCCGTCGCGTTGCAGCAGCGCGCCGTACGCGGAGTACTCGATGACCTGTTCGGCCGCGACGTTGAGCGCGGCATCGACCATCGCCGCCTCCACCAGCACGCCCTGTCCGGTGCGGCGGCGCTGTTCCAACGCCAGCAGCAGCGCGTTGAGCGCGTGGATGCCCGCGTTGGGGTCGCCCACCGAGTACGGCTCGTACGGGTTGCGGTCGGGGTAGCCGGTCAGCCAGCTAATACCTGACGCCGCCTCGATGACGTAGGCGAACGCCGGGTTGTCCCGCCACGGACCGTCGAGGCCGAAGCCGGGCATCCGCAACATGACGACGTCGGGCCGGACGGCTTGCACCGCAGCGAAATCCAGCCTGATCTGATCCAGCACCCGGGGGGTGAAATTCTCTACGATGACGTCCGCGGTGGCGATGAAGCGGTTGAGCAGGTCACGGCCCGCTGTGCTCTGCAGGTCCAGTGTCACGCCGCGTTTGTTGGTGTTGAGGCCCGAGAAGATCGGCGACTTCTCCCACCATTGGTCTTCGGTGACCGGGATGCCGGCGATCATCCTTGTGCCGTCGGGGCGCCGGGTCGACTCGATGTGGATGACGTCGGCGCCCAACATCGCCAGCAGATGGGTGCACGACGGCCCGGCCCAGAAGGTCGTCATGTCGATGACGCGCAACCCCTCGAACGGCAGCTTCGCCGAAATAGCATTCCGGGTCGGTAATTCGCCCTTTTCACGACCGTGGCTTACCTCTCGCGAACGGTAGTACTCGGTGTGTTCGCCGAGGCGGGGCGCGGGTTCGGGCCCGCGCAGCACGGCCGGCTGCATGCGGTAGGGCGGACCGGGCTGGTCGAAACCGTCGCGGGGGTTGGTCACGAACGAGCCGCGCGCGTGGAAATGGTCGAGCCCGACGGTGTTGGCCCCGTTGGCCACCGGCGCGTTGGGGATGCGGAACGCGGTGGCCAGGTCGCGGATCTCGTCGACGGTGTGGCTCTCGACCCACGCGTACAGCTCGTCGGCCTTCTCGTTGGCCTGCTCGGTGATCGACAGCGGCGACTCCTCGTCGATCCAGTCGTCGTGGCCGGTCATCGCGCACAGGTCGAACCACTGCTGCGCGGTGCCGCAGCCGATGTCGATCAGCCCGTCCTTGGCGCGCGCGATCCCGGGCACCGTCAACCGTCTGGCGTCGCGCCACGGCCGGCCCAGCATCTCGTAGTAGGAGACCGGATAGTAAGTGAGCCCGAGGATCTGGGTTTCCAGCATCGACACGTCGACCAGTTCGGCGCCACCGCGCATGCGCGACGCCAGCGTCGCCGCGCTCGCGTATGCACCGGCGAGGTACTCGCCGACCTGCCCGCCGACGAACACGGGGGCCCGGTCGGCCGAACCGCGGCCCAGCCCCACGATGCCACCCGACCACGCCTGCAGGGTGAACTCTGTTGCGGGCCGGTCGCTCCACGGCCCGCGCAACCCGAACGGGGTGATCGACGTGACGGTCAGATGCGGGTGCGCCGACCGGATTGCCGCCGGGATGCACACCACGTGTTCGGCGACCGAGGATCCCCGTGACCACACCACCGCGTCGGCGCCGGCGAGCAGCGCGTTGACGAGATCGATGTCGCTGTCCGGGTCGGCCACCACACTGTGCTTGGCACCTGCCAGAAAGCTGAACAGCGCGCCGTCGGAACCCGGCGCGATGTCGGCGCCGGACGCCGACCATCTGCGCAGCCAGTCCCCTTCCGGAGGCTCGACTTTGATCACCTGGGCGCCGCCGTCGGCGAGGAGCTTTGTGCAGTAGGCGCCTGCGATGCCGGTGGAAAGGTCGACGACGACGTACCCGTCCAGTGCTGCCACTAGTCCTTCTTCTTGCGGTTGGCCTTGCTCAGCCGGAACTCGGCGGGAAACCTCATGTCGTTGTCGTTGACCGCTTCGGCGAGCCCGCTGTCGATCGCCTCGTGCATGTCCAGGTCATCGGTGTCGTCGTTGGCCGCGCCGCTGCCCATCGACTCGAAGAAGGCCGACAGCAGGCTGCCCATGTATTCACCCTGGTGCTGCTTGAACACCTCGAAGAAGATCTTCTGCTGAAACACGGTGTCGACCGGCCGGTTTCGTGCACACGCCCGGGCGTACTTGTCGACCTCGGCCTCGAGCTGATCGCGCGACACCACCTTGTTGAGGAAGTTGCACTGATACATCTCCTCGGCGGTGAACGGTCGGCCGGTGAACACCATCTCCTGGAACTTGCGCAGCCCCATCATCTGCACCCACGTCCACATCCGCGGGCCCCAGCCGTAGTAGCGAAACGAGGGATGTCCGAACAGCGCGTCGTCAGAGGAGATCACCAGATCAGCGTCGGCGCACTGGTAGAAGTGCCAGCCGTAGCAGTAGCCCTTGGCCTCCACGATGCTGATCTTCTTGAGCTCCTGCAGCGGTCGGTTACCGGCCTGCACGTTGGCATACCAGGCGCTGATCGTGGCCCCGTGCCGAAACGACCCTTTGGGCGGGTAGGTGACCTCGCCCACGCCGTCGTCCTCCAGACGCAGTTCGGCAAGACGCAGGTCGGTGTTGTCGTTGCCCTCCATGAACTCCGGAAGGTCCGCGCCGCTGCCCAGGTTGTCGCCGACGCCGCGGATCACCACCACCTTGACGTCGTCGTCGACGGTGGCCGCGCGCAGCAGGTCCGCGTACCGCAACCGCGCCGCGGACGTCGGCGCGTTGAGGAACTCCGGCCGGTTGAACGTGATGGTCGCGATCTTGGTCTTCGGGTCCTTGCTGTAAAGGATCAGTTCCTCGGGTTTGGGCCGATTTCCGTTCTCAGACATGTGGATCCCTTCAGCCGATGCCGACGCCGGCGTTTTCGCCCGCACTGTTGGCCCGAGCGCCCGTCGGCGAAGGGCTGGTGGTCAGTACCTCTGGCCCGTCGGCGGTGACGTGCACTGCGTCGCGTCCGAAGATCGCACCGACCCCGGGCTGCCACACGTAACCGGTGACCGCGAGCACCATGCCGGGTTCGAGGATCTCCTGCGCGCAGGTCTCCCGCAGCTGCGGCGTCACCACCGGCGAGTCGAATCCCAGACCGAGCCCGTGGGCCACCGGCATCACCGGCAGCTGCTCGCCGGCCGCGTCATAGGCCGACAGCAGGTCGCTGGCCGGGCAGCCCGGACGGCATGCGGCGATCAACCGCTCGCGCAACTCATCCCAGCGGTCATACAGGGCGGGGACGGCCGAACCGTCGACGTCGCCGACCGCATAGGTGCGCCCGACCTCACCGAGGTAGCCGTCGGCCAGCGCGCCCGCGGAGAACGCCACCAGATCGCCGTCGGCGACACGGCCGTCGCGACGGGCCCGCCGCCACGGATGCTCCTTGCTGGTCACCCACGCCCCGTCCTGGGTGGCCGGCGTCGTGACACCGCCCGCGGCCATCGCCTGCATCAGCGCCCCGGTCAGCGACTGCTCGGTGACACCGGCCGCCATCTCGGAGCGCGCGGCGTCCAGCGCCGTCGAAGCCACCGACAGCGCACCGCGCAGTACCGCGATCTCGTCGGGGGTCTTGATGCGGCGCGCGGCGCGCAGGGCGGGTTCGGCGTCGACGATCTCGGCCTGAGGGAACGCCATCGGCAGCAGCTGGGCGAATGTCGGTGTCAGCGAGTCGGTTCCGACGCGTTTGACGCTGGCCGCCCCCGGCAGCGTTTTGAGCACCTCGACGAGCGTCATCGGGTTCCACGCCAACCCATACAGGTTGTCGTGGGGGATCTCGTCGGGGATACCTTCGTCCCAGGTGCTGTTGAGATAGATCTCCCCCGTCGACCTGACGACCTCACAGATGGGGCCGAACGGCCGGGTGCCCGCCACCCACAGTTGCGGCGCGCCGGTCACGTAGCGCACGTTGGCCTGCCGGCCCAGCACCAGGATGTCGATGTCGCGCGCTTCCATCTGGGCCAGTGCCCGTTCGCGGCGGCCCCGGCGCAAATCGGCTGCGTCGGGCAGAATCTCGAGTGCCATTCAGATCCGATCCTGTCCGTAGGGTGCGTAGGGGTAGTCGGTGATCGACTGGTAGCCGTCCTCGGTGATCACCACGATCTCCTCGCTGCGATAGCCGCCGGTGCCGTCCTCCCAGACCACGGGTTCGAGCACCAGCAGCATGCCCGCGGGGTAGACGAAGTTGTCGTCGAACTCCTCGCCGAGATCGGTCCCGATCATCGGCATCTCGGCGGCGTTGGTGCCGATGCCGTGCCCGAGATAAAAGTGCGGCAGCCACGGCTTGGTGCCCCCGTTCGCGGCGATCGCCGCGCGCGCCAGATCACCGTTGGTGGCCCCCGCCTTGGTGACCGACAGGACGGCGGACATGATCTCGCGCCACTTGTCGAACTGCGCCTGCTGACGCGGCGACGGTTGGTCGCCGACCATCCAGGTGCGGCCGAAGTCAGAGCAGTAGCCCTGGTAGGTGATGCTGACGTCGGTCCACAGCACGTCGCCGCGTTCGAGTCGGCGCTCGGTCGTCAGCAGCGGCAACGCCAGATCGCCGGTGGTGGTCCACACCGAGCCGCTGGTCTTGGTCGTGGGCATCACCTGCCAGATGGCCTCGAGCATGTTGGCCGTGGCGCCCAGTTCGAAGGCGCGCCGAACGAATGCCGCCGAGAGGTCGACCTGCCGCACTCCCGGGGCCAGCGCCTTGTGCACGTCGACCATGGCTTCTTCGGTGATGCGGCACGCCTTGCGCACGCACGAGATCTGGTCGGGTGTCTTGACGAGCTTGGCGGGGCCGACGACCTGTGCGGCATCCGACGGTGGACCGGACGGGAACAGGGTGCGCGACGCGCGGCGCATCGCACCGGTCATCTCGTCGACGGCGACCGTGCCCCCCGCGGGCACCAGGTCGGCCAGCACCTTCGCGAATTGCTCGACGCCCTCGTCGAATTCGAGGTACAGCGCGGGGTGCACGTGGTCGTCGGGCACCTCGCATTGCGATGACGACCCCTCCCGCAGCGGCATGAACAGGTGCGGATGCGGGTCGTCGGCGAGCACGATCGCCACCGGGCGTTCCACGTGCGACAGGCCGGCGTCGAGCAGCGGCCAGCTGACCCCCGTCGCGTAGACGACGTTTCCGTTGCCGATCAGGATCAGCGCGTCGACGGCCTTTTCCCGCATCGAATCGCGCAGCCTGGCGCCGCACTCGCGGTACATCCGGGCACGGTCGGGAAGCTCCGGTATGTCGATCAGCGTGGACTGTGATGCGAAGGCGGTCACGAAATCCCCAGGAAGTTCTTGATGTTGGTGCTGACGATCTTGACCGCATCCTCGGGTCCGACCGCGTCGACGACGGACTTCAGCGATTTCTCCGAGTAGCCGAACGTCGATTCGTTGTGGGGGTAGTCCGACGACCACATCACGTTGCCCACACCGATCTTGTCGATGAGTTCCAGGCCGAGCGGATCAACCATGAACGACGCGCTCATGTGATTGTCCCAATAGTGCCGGACCGGGTGCCCCAGTTCGTGGTTGAACATATGACGGTACGAGGCCAGCATGTGTTCGGCGTCCTGCAGGGCCGTGGGGACCCAGGCGATGCCGCCCTCGAACCACCCGATCTTGAGCTTGGGATGGCGGTCCAGGATGCCGGAGAACACATACTTGGCGAACTGTTCGCGGAACGAGTCCACGTTGACCATCATCCCGACCACGACGCTGTTGTTCTGGCATGGCGTCTTGGGTGGTGTCTCGCCGATGTGGTGGCTGACCGGCACACCCGCGTCCTCGATCTCGTCCCAGACGGCGTCCATATCGGTGCTGCCGTAGTCGTAGATGTTGCCCTCGTCGTCCTTGCCGGGGTTCAGCGGCAGCAGAAACGTCTTGAGGCCCAACCCCTTCAGCTCCTCCAACGTGCTCCTCGTGCCCTTGGGGTCCCACCAGTTGATCAGCCCGACACCGTAGAAGTGGCCGTTGCTGCGCTCCTGCAGGTCGGCGATGTGCTCGTTGTAGATGCGGAACACGCGCTCGCGCAACGTCTTGTCCGGGTAGTGGAACAACGCCAGCACGGCGTTCGGAAACGCCAACTCCTTGTCGATGCCGTCCTCTTTGAGTTCGCGGATGCGGGCCTCGATGTTGTTGGTCGCCGCACCGGCCAGGTCGTCGTACTGCATCAGCACCCGGCCGAAATCCCCTCCGGTCCAGGCCTTGCCCTTCATCCCGACCATGTACGCGCCGTCCTCATACCAGATGCGGGGCGCGGCGCCCTTGAGTTCCTCGGGGAAGCGCTCGTAGAAGATGTCGTCGGCCACCGAGATGTGGTTGTCGGCCGAGAAGATCTCGGTGCCCTGAGGAAGGCTGGCCAGGCCGTCCTTCGATGCACGGCCCTTGCGGTGCTTGGGCGCGCCGAAACCCTCCGGCGGATAAAGGGTCGGGGGGTGGGCGGGCGATGATTTGGTGCTTGGTGCTGACATCGTTGACACTCCAATCAGGCTGTGGATCCGGGCCGGCGGTGGCTACCAGGCCACCGGAAGTTCATAGACGCCGTAGGCGAGCCGGTCGTGTTTGAACGGCACCTCCTCGATCGGCACGGCCAGCCGCAGGGTCGGAATGCGCCGCAGCAGTGTGTGGAACACGATCTGCAGTTCGGCGCGGGCCAATTGCTGGCCGACGCACTGGTGCCGGCCGTAGCCGAAACCGAGCTGCTGAGTGGCGTCGCGGCCGAGGTCGAGCTTGTCGGGCTCGGGATAGGCGGTCGCGTCCCAGTTCGCCGGGGCGAGGTCCAAGATGATGCCCTCGCCGGCGCGGATGGTCTCCCCGGCGATCTCGATGTCCTCGAGGGCCACGCGTCGCTGCCCGTTCTGGATGATGGACAGGTAGCGCATCAGCTCTTCGGCCGCGTTGGCGATGAACTTCGGGTCGTCGGAATTCCGCAGCTGCGCAGCCTGTTCGGGGTTCTCCAGCAGGGCGAGCACACCGATGCCGATCATGTTGGCGGTGGTCTCGTGCCCGGCGATGAGCAGGCCGGTGCCCAGTTGCGCCGCCTCCTTGACGCTGATCTCGCCGGCGTTGACCCGTTCGGCGAGGTCGGACACCGCGTCCTCGGACGGGTTTTCCATCTTGGCCTTGACGAGGTCGCTGAGATACTTCGCGAGGCTCATCGCACCCTTCTGGCCGTCCTCGGCCGACGCGTAGCGGGCCAGGCCGACGTTGGCGTGGTGCTGGAAGAACTCGTGGTCTTCGTATGGGACGCCGAGCATTTCGCTGATCACCCGCGTCGGCACCGGCAGCGCCAACTTGGCGACGATGTCGGCGGGTTGCTCACCGGCCAGGATGTTGTCGATGCACGTGTCGGTCACCTCCTGGATCGCCGAGCGCAGTCCCTCCACGCGCTTGAAGGTGAACGGCTTGGACAACATCCGGCGGAACCGGGTGTGCTCCTCGGCGTCGGAGGTGAACACCGACCGCGGTCGCTTGTACACCGTGGACAGCATGTGCTCGTTCCAATGCGGGAAGCCCTCGATACGGTCGTCGACGCTGACCCGCGAGTCGGCGAACAGCTCCCGCGCCACCGCGTGTCCGGTAACCAGCCACGGGGTGGTCCCGTTCCAGATCCGCACGCGGGACAGCGGTTTGGCCTCACCCATCTTGAGCATCTGCGGCGGTGGGGCGAACGGGCAGCGCGCGTCCCGCTCCATCGGGTACTCGGGGATCTCGGCTGCCGTTTCGGCCGCACCCGTCGTCAACGTGTCGGACATAGGCGTCTTGTCACTCCTCGGTCTGGATGGCTAGTGCAGGGCAGGCGGCCGCGGCCTTACGGGCGTTGTCGGCGTCTGCGCCGACGGGGTTGTCGTCGAGCAGCACGACGACGCCGTCTTCGTCACGTTGGTCGAAGACCTCGCCGGCGTTGAGCACGCACTGCCCGGAGGACACACACTTGTCTTGGTCGACGGTGACTTTCATGTCACACCCGCTCGGTGACGGGCGCTCTCCACAGGCCGACGATCGCGTCGATCAGACCCGATGCCACCGAGCTCCAGTTCGACCGCCGGATGTCGGCGCCCTCGGCGAACGCACGCTCGAAGTCCGCGCAGGTGTGCATCATCAGGTTGCGCACCATGATGTTGCGTTCGGCGACCACGGCCATCGGCAGCTCGGGCAGGCACCGGGTGATGCCGTCGACCACCTGCTGCAGCGCCTGGGATGCCAGCGCATCCCTGACGACGATCTTCTGGTACGCGGGGTCGGCCAGCGCCTGCGCCGCGAACCGCGCATACCAGGTCGGGTTGCCGAGCTGATCGAGGTGCTCGGTGAGCGAGCACACCATGCAGGCGATCCAGTCGCGCAACTCCGTGGACTGGGCGGTCTCGGCGACCATTCGCCCGAGCAGCCGCTCGATCGACACCCGGTGCTTCTGTTCGATCGCCCGGACCAGATCGAGCTTGGTGCCGAAGTGGTAGCCGACCGCGGCGTTGTTGCCCTGGCCGGCGGCCTCGCTGACCTGGCGGTTGGATACGGCGTATACGCCGTGCTCGGCGAACAGGCGCTCCGCCGCCGCCAGGATCGCTTCGCGCGTGATGCTCGCGCGCTCGGCGCGAACACTGCGAGCTGTGGTCACGGTCACTAGTCAACCGCCACACCCGGCTTAAGTCAAGCGATTGATTTAACTTCTCTTCTGCGACTGTGCACTTTCATCCGCGACACACGGTGGTGCGCGGATGAAACCGCACAATGGCGGCCTGCTGTCGGGCCGTCGCGACCGCTTAGAGTTGCGGGACCATGGCGGTCTCCCGGTTCACCGACAACGGCGACGTCCGGCTTCACTTCCTCGATTCCGGAGGCGACGATCGCGGCGCACCGATCGTGTTCGTGCCGGGGATGACATGTCTCGCCGAGGACTACACCGAAGTCCTGCCCGCCTTCGGCAGGAGGACCGTGGTCGTCGAACTCAGGGGGCACGGCCGCAGCGGCGCCCCGGCCGACGGGTACGACAGTGCGGCGTTGACCTCCGATGTCGGCGCTGTCATCGATGACGTCACCGGCGGGCAGGTTCATCTGGTGACGTTTTCGCGGGGCACGTCGTATGCGATCGAGTGGGCGCTGCGCAACCCCGGCCGGGTGCGATCGCTCGCGATCGGTGATTACCTCCCCGAGGAACGGGTACTGCCGCCCGGCGCACCGCGTCGGCTGCTGGACGGGCGTTGGCGCGGCATCCCGGTACGCGAGCGCGTCGACTACGACGCTGCGATGAAGACGTTTCGGGCCGCCCGAGCGCGGTCGTTCTGGAATGAGCTTGCCCGCCTGGATCTTCCGTTGCTGGCGGTGCGCAGCGGTGAGGGCGTTCTGGTCACCGATGAGCAGTGGGCGCGCTATCGACAAGAGTTCCCGCAGGCGACGTTGGTCGAGTTCAACGACTCGCCCCACGACATCTTCCGCCCGGACCGCGGCAGGTTTCCGCGGCTGGTCAAGGAGCATGCCGACCGCGCGGACGGCGCCGGCGGGGGCTAGTTCGCGCTGTCGGGCTTCGGTTTGCGCACGATGACCTTCCCCGCGACTGTGCCACCGTCGACAGGAAGGACCGTGCCGGTGACGTAGCGCGACCGGTCGGTGGCGAAGTAGAGCGCCGCTTCGGCGACGTCCTCCATCGTGCCTTCCCGTTTCAGCGGGCGGTCGTTGCGCATCTGTTCGCGGATCGCGGCCTCGAACTGCTCGAGCTTCTCCAGATCCTCACCGGTGGCCGACTTGCGCACGATGGCGGTGCGGATGTTTCCTGGCGCGATGGCGTTGACGCGTATCTCGTAGTGCGCCAACTCGATCGCGGCCGACTTGGTGAACTGGATGACGGCGGCTTTCGACGCCCGGTAGGTCATCACGCCGCCCCCGGCCTGGATGCCGCCGATCGATGTCAGGTTGATGATCGACCCGCCGCCGTGCTTGGACATGTGCCGGGCGGCGTCGCGGGTGCCCGCCATGACCGCGCGCACGTTGATCCGCATCACCGTGTCGAAGTCGGCCAGGTCGTCGTCGAGGAAGCGGCGGTGCATGGTGCCCGACACCCCTGCGTTGTTGACCATGACGTGCAGGCCGCCGAAGCGTTCGACTGCTGTCGACACCAGGCCGCTGACCTGTTCGGTGTCGGCGACGTCGGCCTCGACGAAATGTGCGTTGGCGCCGATGTCGGCGGCCAGCGCGGTGCCGCCGTCGCGGTCGATGTCGCCGATGACGACCTTGGCGCCCTCGGCGGCGAAGCGGCGTGCCAGGCCTTCACCGAGGCCGGACGCGCCGCCGGTGACGACCGCGACCTTGCCGGCCAACTCACCCGTCATGTCACTCCTCACTCGCCCAAAGGGACGTTTCGCACAGGAAGTGCGAGTAAAAGTCGCCGAAACGTCGATCTCGGCATCATGCGGATGCGACCTCGTGCTCGGCCAGGAACTCCAGCAGCAACGCGTTGACGACGTCGGGTTGTTCGATCTGCGGGCAATGCCCGGCGGCGTCCACCACGGCCGACCGGGCGCCGCGGATCTGGCCGGCGATCGCGGCCGCCCAGCCCGCGGGCAGTAGCTTGTCGCCACCCCCTTCGACCACCAGCGTGGGCACCGTGATCCGGTCGTAGGGCCGCGCGCTCGAGGGCAGCGGTGGGGCATTCAGACCGGGACGGCGAAACCGCGCCGCCGCCAACGCCTCCCAAGCGCCCGGCATGATGCTGGACTCGTAGCGCCGCGCGACGTACGCCTCGTCGGCGGGATAGGACGGGCGGTAAAACAGGGCCTCGACGATCTTGCGCATGGCAGGCAGCGTCGCGTCGTAATCGTAGAGTGCAGCCGAGAACTCGTTGCGCTGAATCTCGCCGCCGCCGCAGATCGTCACCATGCTGCGCACCGGCAGCACCGGTGAGTCCGACGTGGTGTCGACGTACAGGTTGACCGCACCCATCGAGTTGCCGACGAAGTGCGCGGAGCCGACTCCCAACTCGGCACAGAACCGTGCGATGTGCCGCAGCCGCATGCCGCGGCCGTCGGTGAAGTCGACGACCTTGGCTGTTCCGCCGAAGCCGAGCATGTCGGGGGCCAGCACCCGATGATGTTCGGCCAGCGCGGCGATGTTGCGTTCCCACCCGAGCTCCGCGCTGGCGCCGAACTCGCCGCCGTGCAGCAGGACCACCGGATCACCCTGCCCGGCCTCGAGATAACTCGTGACCAGCCCGTCGACCAGCACGGTCTTGCGTTCGAATGCCGTCACGCTGTGCACCTACTTGATCGCGATCGGGCTGACGGGTGCGCCGACCGCGCCGACCACCTTCAACGGTGGTGCGATCAGCTGAAATTCGTAGACGCCGTCGGCGGCGCAGTCGGCAGCCAGACCGGTCAGATCCCAGTACTCGCCCAGCATCAGGCCCATATCGCGCAGACAGAGCATGTGCATCGGCAGGAAGGTGCCTTCCACGCCGTTGGCCGGATCGGGATCTTCGACCATGAGGTTGTCAGCGGCCACCGCCGCGACCTCGTTGTCGTGCAGCCACGACGCGCATATCCAGTCCAGGCCGGAGCCGGGCTCGGCGCCGTCGCCGGTGGACAGGAACCGCGTCCACCACCCGGTATGGACGACGACGATGTCGCCGCGCCGGATCTGCACACCCTGGCTGTTCGCGATGTCGTCGAGTTCTGCTGGGGTGATGGGGTTTCCGGGCTCGCAGAACACGTCGGCGCCGCGGTGCGCCACCACGTCGAGCAACACGCCGCGCGAGGTGATGCCCTTGACGTCGACCTTGTCGATACCGCAGTGGAAGGCGCCGAAACTGGTCACCGAGTCCGCAGGGAAACCGTTGTAGAGCTTGTCCTCGTAGTAGACGTGCGACAGCGCGTCCCATTGGGTGCCGGCCTGCAGCGGCATCACGATCATGTCGTCGTTGAAGCGGAACGGGTTGTCGGCGAAGAACGAACTCAGCTGCTGCGCGACGGAGTTGCGCAGCCACTGCGGTGCATACTGAACCAGGGTGTTCGCATCACCGCCGTCGACGGTCATGACGTGAACGGGGTTCTGTCGGAACTGAAACGCACCCTGGGGGCCCGCTGAGCCGAAGTCACCGCCCAGCGGGATCACCTTGCCCTGGCGGACGGTGGCGGCCGCTTCGGCCACCTTGTCCCGGGTGATGAAGTTGAGCGTACCCAACTCGTCGTCGTCGCCCCATCGTCCCCAGTTGCGGACCTCCTCGGCGACGCGGCGAAAGTCTTTCATGGTGGCCATTACTCGTCCCTCGTCGTCATCGTCGCGGCACCGACCCGGCAAGGTCGGTCTCGCCGATTGTGCCACCATCCA
Organism: Mycolicibacterium holsaticum DSM 44478 = JCM 12374; assembly: GCF_019645835.1. Classification (NCBI taxonomy): domain Bacteria; kingdom Bacillati; phylum Actinomycetota; class Actinomycetes; order Mycobacteriales; family Mycobacteriaceae; genus Mycobacterium; species Mycolicibacterium holsaticum. Next base: position 1,650,160 of record NZ_CP080998.1, on the reverse strand, counting down.
CCCAGATCACCTGTCCGGTGATGTAGCTGGCGGCGCGGCTGTTCAGGAACACCAGCACGCTGGCCTGTTCTTCCGGTCCGGCGGTGCGGCCCAGCGGGGTTTTGAAGGCATCCAGGAACTCCTGACCGTAGGCGCTGCGCAACTGGTCGAGGATCGGCGTGTCGGTGACCCCGGGCGCCGTGCAGTTGATCCGGATTCCCTTGGCGCCCAGCATCGCGACGTTGGCCATCCCGTACAGGATGATCGCCTCCTTGGACAGCCGGTAGCCACCGCCGTCGGCGACGGCGTCGGGATGGCTTTTACACCACTGGATTCCGTCGGCAGTGGTCGCGGTGGCGACCAGCCCGGCGGTGACGTCGGCGTTCTGCCGGTATCCCGACGCCGCCAGCGACGACACGTTGGCGATCGAGGACCCGGGCGGCATCGACGGCACCAGCGCCTCGGTGAACTGGCGAGTGCCGAGGAAGTTGATCGTCACCACCCGCAGCGGGTCACCGATGCCCGATGACACCCCGGCCACGTTGAACAGGGCGTCCACCCGGCCCCCGATCGACGCGACCGCCGCATCGATCGAGGCCGGATCGGACAGGTCGAGCGAAACGAACCGGCCGAATGGCACTGCGGGTGGCCGGATGTCGAGCCCGACCACCTCCGCACCGAGTTCACAGACCTGGCGTGCGACCTGTTCCCCGATGCCCGAGGAGCATCCGGTGACCACGACCCGGCGGCCGTCGTAGCGCCATAAGTCGGCAATCTGGCCCATCGGTCAGCTCTGATCGGCGGCCGGGTTGCGGCTCGTCCACCCTTCTCCTGACTTCAGCTTCTTGGCCGCCGTCTCGATGCCCTCGGTCATCTCGTCCATCGCCAGGGCGACCTCGTTGGCGGTGTAGTTCTGGCGGCCGGTGGGCAGCCCGCCGAACGCATAGCTCTCGTCGAACATGGGCGACGTCGACTCGGGCCGCCGGGCCTCGGCCTTCTCGAGGATGGGTTCGAGGCGCTTGGCCTTCTCGGCGGCGGCCTTCTGGTCACGTTCGATGAACTCGGGCAGCACCTCCTTGCCCATCAGCTCGATCGACTCCATCGTCTCTTCATGCCTGCGCGGTGTCAGCAGCAGGATGAGTTCGTCCACACCGCTTTGCTCGTAGCCGCGTAGGAACTCGCGCACGGTGGCCGGGCTGCCGATGGGGCCGCGGTCGGGGCCGTAGACGATGCTCGGGTCTTTCTCGATCTCCTCGAGATGGCGCTTCCACACACCTGTTCGGCCCGGTGTGTGCATTCCGGTCATGTAGTAGTGCATGATGCCGAACGCGAAGAACCCGCCGCCCTTGCCGAGCCGTTCGATGGCCTGCTCGTCGGTAGGGGCCACCATCATCGACAGATCGCCGCCGATGGCCAGGATGTTCGGGTTCATCTGCGGTGTCACCGGGACACCGTTCTCCTCGAACTCCTTGTAGTAGCCGTTGACCCGCTCGGTCAGCGGGCCGGGGCCGGTGTAGGCGAAACTCAGCGCGCCCAGGCCCTTTTGCGCCGCCATCGCGACGGATGCGGGGCGGGTGCAGGCCACCCAGACCGGTGGGTGCGGCTTCTGCAGCGGCTTGGGTACGACGTTGCGCGCAGGCATCTCGATGTGCTGGCCGGAGTATCCGGTGAACGGTTCCTCGGTCATGCAGCGGATCGAGACCTCCAGCGCCTCTTCCCACATGGCACGTTTGTCGGCGGGGTCGATCCCGAACCCGCCCAGTTCGCCGACCGACGAGGACTCTCCGGTGCCGAACTCGACGCGACCGTTCGAAACCAGGTCGAGGGTGGCGACGCGCTCGGCGACGCGGGCGGGGTGGTTGACAACCGGAGGCAGGTGCATGATGCCGAACCCCAGCCGGATGTTCTCGGTGCGTTGGCTGGCCGCCGACAAGAAGATCTCCGGCGCGGTGGAGTGACAGTACTCCTCGAGGAAATGGTGTTCGGTGAGCCACACCGTCGAGAAGCCGGCCTTGTCGGCAAGCTCGACCTCGTCGAGACCGTCCTGGAAAAGCTTGTGTTCGTCGTCGTCACTCCACGGCCGCGGTAGCGGGAATTCGTAGAACAGCGAGATCCTCATTTGGTTACCTTTCGATCTTTATCGACGGTCGGATCGGTCTTGGCGACGGCCGGTGACGGCCGGGTCGGTCGGCTGCTCGGCGATGTGTTTGGCCGCCACATAGCCGAATGTCATTGCGGGACCGATGGTCGCACCGGCTCCGGCGTAGCTGCGGCCCATCACGGCCGCCGCCGTGTTGCCCACCGCGTAGAGGTTCTTGACGATGCTGTCGTCACCACGCAGCACCCTGGCGTGCTCGTCGGTGCGCAGGCCGCCGGACGTTCCGAGATCACCGAGGATGATCTGGAACGCGTAGTACGGCGGTTTGCCCAGCGGATGCAGGTTCGGATTGGGCAGCGTCGGGTCGCCGTAGTAGTTGTCGTAGGCGGACTCACCGCGGTTGAAGTCGTCGTCGTGGCCGGCGCGCGCCAGCGCGTTGAACCGCTCAGCGGTTTGGCGCAATTGGTCTCTGGGCACACCGATCTTGTCCGCCAGTTCTTCCCAGTTGGTGGCTTCGTGTACGACGCCGGAATCCAGCCACGCCTTGGGCACCTTCCAACCGGTGGGCACCGGCGCGAACGGGATCTTCGGGATCGGCAGGTGGCCGGCGACGACGTAGCGGTGAAACGAGCCGATGTCGGTGATCAGCCAGCACGGGATGTGGGTGACCCCCGTGCGCTGCCCTTCGATCATCGCGTGCGCGAAATCCATGTAGGGCGCGGCTTCGTTGATGAACCGCTCGCCGGCCCCGTTGACCACGAACTGCGCGGGCATCATCCGCTCGTTCAGCATGAACTGCAGTCGGCCGTCGGGCCAGCAGATAGCCGGGAACCACCATGCCTCGTCGAGCAGTTCGGTGGCGGCGCCGACCTTCTCCCCCGCGCGGATACCCTCGCCCATATTGGCCGGGTTGCCGAAGCTCCAGTCTTTGTCCGCACCGGCGAGATCACGGACCCGGTCGAGTACCGGCAGGTGCTGTCTGCGCCACTGCATGTCGTGGTCGAAGCCGCCGGCGGCCAGGATCACGCCGCGACGCGCGCCGATGCGCTGCGCGCGGCCGTCGCGCTCGATCACGGCGCCCGTCACGGCGCCGTCGACGTCGGTGATCAGCTCGGTCATGGGCGCGCTCAGCCACAGCGGGACGTTTTGCTGTTTGAGGGCCAGTCGCATGCGCGCGGCCAGCGACTGACCGATAGCGGCCATCCGGTCCCCGAACACCCGCGCGCGGACCATCCGCCAGATCAGCTTGACGAGCACGGCCTTACCCCGCCAGTTCTGTCGCACCTGGTAGAACAACCGAAGGTCCTTGGGCGCGAACCAGATTCCCTTGGGCGCCAGAGCCAGCGGTTGCAGCAGGTTCTGCTCTTCGTCGCCGAGCTTGCGCAGATCGATGGCCGGCACGTTGATGGTGCTGCCCAACTCGGAGCCGCCGGGCAGTTCGGGATAGTAGTCGGCGTAGCCCGGTTTCCAGACGAACTCGAACCAGGGGCTGAGCTTCTCCAGGAACTCCATCATCTCCGGTGCGGAGCGGACGTACTGGGTCAGCCGCTCGTCGCTGACCAGGCCGCCGGTGATCCGGCGCAGGTATTCCACGACACCGTCGGGGTCAGGGGTATAGCCCTGTTGGCGTTGCGACGGTGCCCCGGGCACCCAGATCCCCCCGCCCGACAGCGCGGTGGAGCCGCCGAACTGCGGTGACTTCTCCACGACCAGCGTGTCGAGGCCGAACGCGTCGGCGGCCAGCGCCGCGGTCATACCGCCACCGCCGGACCCGACGACGAGCACATCGACGGTGTGATCGAACGCCTCAGACATCGAGCACCGCCGTCCTGACCGCGAACCCGGCGATCAGATCGGGTGCGGCGCGGTAGAACCGGTGCCCGGTGCGGTAGGGCCCGTGGGCGGCCAGGGCCCCGAAGGCCGCTACCCACGTGCGGATCTCGTGCGCGGAGTGGCCGGCCTCCTTTTCGATCCAGTCGTTGGGCCAGGCGTCGACCTCGGTGAGCCGGTTGGCGTCGATCAACTCGAGAAACGCGGCGTCCCAGTCGGGGTTGAGCGGTTGCAACGGACTGTCCCCGTGGGCGAACGCGCGGGCTGCCTCCATCACCGCCACCTGCCGGGCCCGGCGCTGCTCAGGCGTCATCGGCGCACCGTAGACGATGCGTTCCAGCGCGGCCGCGGGCGCGCTCGCCAGCGTCGGAACCGGCGGGTCATGGGAAAGGCCACCGGATCCCACGATCAGCACCCGCTTACCCAGCCTCGCGAGGTGGGTGCCCACCGCGGCGCCCAGCGCGCGCACCCGACGCAGCGGCCCCAGCGGGGTGGCGACCGAGTTGATGAAGATGGGTATCACCGGCCGCGCGGTGGCGTCGCCGAACAGTTTCTGCAGCGGCTGCACGGTGCCGTGGTCGACGTCCATGCTCGCCGAGATCGCCACGTCGATCCCGGACTCCAGAACCGCTCGGGCGCAGTCGGTCGCGAGGTCAGCGGGCACGTCGAGCGGGCCGGCGTAGGTGCCGTAGTCGCCGACCCCCTGCGCGGCGGTGCCGATACAGAACGGCGGCATGGTCCGGTAGAAGAACCCGTTGTAGTGGTCGGGTGAGAAGACGACGACCAGTTGCGGGTCGTAGTCGGCGACGAACTGACGCGCACCCGCCAGCGCGGTGTCGATCTCGTCAAGGAGATCCTGCGACGGTCCCGGTAGATTCAGCAGCGGGCTGTGCGACATACAGCACAGTGCCAGTGTTGTCATGAGAACCTGAACCTCCTCCCGGTGTCAGGCAGAGGACATCGAAGAGTGATTCGCTGGTCTCGGCCGCGCGTTGGGCGATGCAGGCGGCGGCGATGCAACGGTCGGGACGCAGGAAGAGTACCGAGTCGGTGTAGGTGTCGAACCACCCCTTGAGCGCGCCGGTCTTGTCGCCGACCACCACCACGTCGGCGTCGTCGTGTCCCGGCCAGTGCAGTTGGGTCATCGGCCGCGCCTCGATGAACCTGGCGCCCAGCGCTTTCCAACGGTCGAATGCGTTGGCGCCCAGTACTGCCCGCAAATTGTTGCTCCAGCACAGCACCGCGAAGCCGGTACCGAGCACCTCGTCGAGCAGCACGTTTTGTCGATCGCGGGTGTCGACGCGCGGCTGGATGAACAGCGTGCCCGTCGGGGAGTTCTCCGATCGGTGTTCGGCGTGGAACACCGCCCCGTGCTGATAGCGCGGCATCGGCTTGAACCGCATTTCGAGCACGTAGCGTTTCAGCGTCGGCACCACCGATGCGGCATGGATGACCCGGTCGCGCAGGCCGGCCACCCGCCGGTTGGTGGGTGAGATCACCCGGCCCACCATGGTGGACAGATCGATCATCGCCCTGGCGTGCTTGCGGCGCTCGACGTCGTACGTGTCGAGCAGGGCGTCGCCGGCCTGGCCGGTCACCACCGCGGCCAGCTTCCACCCGAGGTTGGCGGAGTCGCGGATACCGCTGTTGTAGCCCTGCCCCTGCCACACCGGCATGAGGTGCGCTGCGTCGCCGGCCAGCAGCAGCCGCCCCTTGCGGAACGACGATGCGATTCGCGAATGGTGGGTGTACACCCGGTGCCGGATGATGTCGACCTGGTCGGGATGCGGAACCCGTTGTGCCAGCATCCGTCTGACGAATGCGGGGTCGTCGGCCTGCTCGTCGGTCTCGTCGGGGTGGATCATGAACTCGAAGCGGCGGATGCCGTGGGCGATGGAAATCGAGACATAGGGCCGCACCGGGTCCGCGCCCACCTCGCTGTTCGGATGGCCGAGTGGGTCGTTGGCAACGTCGACGACCAACCAGCGCGTCGAGGACGTGGTGCCGTCGAACGACACGCCCATCAGCCGGCGCGTCGCGCTGCGGCCGCCGTCGCAGCCGACCACATAACGGGCGTGCACGGCGTCCTGCCCACCGGCGAACTTCACCGTGACCCCGTCGTCGCCTTCCACACAGGTCTGCATCTGATACCCGAACCGCACATCGACGTGATCGAAACGCTCGAGTCCGCCGAACAATTCGGCATCGACCATGGGTTGCACGAAGCCGTTGCGCTTGGGCCACCCGAAACGCGCATCGGGCGGGGCCATTTCGGCGAGGAGTCGCCGCTTGGCATCGAAGAACCGCAGGATCTGGTTCGGCACCGTGTGCGGCAGGACGCGTTCGACGAGCCCGATCGACTGGAAGGTGCGCAGCGCCTCATCGTCGAGGCCGACCCCGCGCGGATAGTCGATGAGCGTGTCGCGTTCCTCCGCGACCACTGTTCGCACCCCGTGCAGCCCGAGGATGTTCGCGAGGGTCAGCCCGGACGGGCCTGCGCCGACGATGAGGACATCCACGTGTTCGGTCATCCGTGTCGCCCCAGAAGGAAGTCGAGGTGCAGGCGGTTGAAGGTCTTGGGGTCTTCGTACTGGGGCCAGTGTCCGCAACCGGGCATCAGCTCGAACCGTGCGCCGGGGATCATCGAGGCGATGCGCCGCCCCTCGGCGACGTCGGCTGTCGGATCATCACTGGTCCACACCACCATCGTCGGTGCGGTGATCGATCCGTACTCGGCAGCGCCGAGCAGGTTGCGCGCACGGATCTGTGGATCCTGCAGCGCCATAATGTCTTTCATCGCAGCAACGAAGCCGGGTTGCCGGTACACGCGCTGCCTGCTCGCGACGATGTCGTCGTAGCCCTTGGACTTGTCGGCCATCAACCATTTGATGCGCGCCTGCACGGTCTCCCAGGTCGGATTCTCCGCCGCGGCCATCGACAAGGTGATGATGCGCTTCATCACCTCGGGATCGGCTTGCGAACCGCCTGCGGTGTTGAGCACCAACTTGTCGATGCGCCCGGGGTGGTCGACCGCGGCCCTGGCCGCCACCCAGCCGCCCAGCGATTCACCGCTGAGGTGGGCACGCTCCACGCCGATCGCATCCAGGACCGCGATCAGATGCTGCACGTAGTGATGCACCTCCAGCGGATACCCGGGCTTGTCGGTGTATCCGTGCCCGAGCATGTCGATCGACCACGTCGAGAAGTGTTCGGCGTGCGCTTCGAGGTTGCGGACGTAGGCCTCGGCATGTCCGCCGGAGCCGTGCAGGAACACCACGACGGGGTTGCCGGGGTCGCCTGCGTGCAGATAACGGGTGCACACTCCCCCGGCATCGAGGTAGCCCTGCGAGAACGGGACGCCCTGAAGATCACTCCAGATGCTCTCGAACTCCGACACGCTGGTGCCTCTCTCGATGGGAAAACCGAATCCTCGGAATTTGTAAGCACTTTGCTCATTTATCGCACACCTACGTGCACTATAGTCAGAGCATCACTCTCAGGAGTGGTGATGTCAAGGGACACCCAGGAGGGGACCGCGATGGCGTCGGGTGAGGGTTCAAAAGGCGGCGGACGCCGCAAGGCGGAGCCCGGTTCCGGCGTGCCCAACGGTGCGCCCGGCTCACAGACGTTGGCCCGCGGGCTGGCCGCGCTGCAGTTGGTCGCGACGGCACGGGCGGGACTCACCGCGCAGGAGGTCGCCGACAGCATCGGGGTGCACCGCACGATCGCGTATCGGCTGCTGTCCACGCTGTCGCAGTTTCGGCTGGTGGCCAAGGGCGAGGACGGGCGTTATCGCGCGGCGGCCGCCCTCGCGGTGCTCGGGGCGTCCTTCGACAACAACGTGCGCCAACTCAGCCTGCCGACACTTCGCGCGCTGGCCGACGAACTCGGCAGCACCGTGTCGTTGCTCGTCGCCGAGGGCGATCAGCAGGTCGCGATCGCGGTGATCGTGCCGACCAACGTCTTCTACCAAATGTCCTTCCATGAGGGCAGCCGCTATCCGCTCGAGCGCGGGGCAGCGGGGATTGCGCTCCTTGCCAGCATGCCGCCGCGGCCAGGAGAACGCGACCTCGTTCCGTTGGCCCGCAAGCAGGGTTGGGTGATCACCCACGGTGAGGTGGAGCCGAACACCTACGGTCTGGCCGTTCCAGTGCGACGAGAGCCGCCGTCGCCGCCCACGTGCATCAACCTCATCTCTCATCGCGAAGATGTCGTGATCGGCGGCAAAGACGCGGTTGTCAAGGCGGCCAACGAATTATCCGCGATCCTCAGTTGAGAACCGCGGCAGCCGAAAGGAGCTACCGGTGACGGATTGGGACCATGACGTCGACGTGGTCGTTCTCGGCAGTGGCGGGGCGGGACTGACCTCGGCGCTCACTGCTGCGGTGAACGGCGCCTCGGTGGAGGTCTACGAAAAGGCGGCCACGGTCGGTGGCACCACGGCGGTTTCCGGTGGAATCCTGTGGATTCCCGCACATTCGCGCTCCGCCGACGGTGAGCTGAGCGTCGACGACGCGATGGCCTACCTGCGCGCGCAGTCGTTGGGGTTCATGGACGACGAACTGGTCGAGACGTTCGTGCGCACTGGCCCGGAAATGCTGGAGTTCGTCGAGGCCAACAGCGACCTGCGCTTCGAGATCGCCGAAGGCTTCCCGGATTACAAACCGGAGCTGCCCGGCGGTCGGCCCGGCGGCGGAAGGTCCCTGAACGCCAAACCGTTCGACTTGTCCCGCCTCGGAGAGTGGCGTGAGCGCATCACGTCGTTTCCCGCCGACTTCAGCAACGTCGGTATCGACGCCGAGACCAGGGCGCGCATCCATGCATCGCTCGATGACGACTCCGGCGACTACTGCGTGGCCGGAACCGCGTTGATCGCCGGGCTGCTGAGCGGACTGCTCGACCGCGGCGTGGTACCCCGGACCAATGCCAGGGCGGTCGAGCTCATCGCCGACCCGCTCGGCATCACCGGTGTGCGAATCACCCAGGACGGCAGAGACTTCAACGTGCGCGCCCGCCGCGGCGTCGTACTGGGCACCGGCGGATTCGAATGGGATCCGAAACTGGTCGAGGCATATCTGCGCGGCCCGATGCGCGGAGCGGTGTCCCCACCGAACAACACCGGCGACGGGCTGCGCATGGCGATGGCGCACGGGGCGGATCTGGCCAACATGGGCGAGGCCTGGTGGGTGCCGATCGTGCAGTTGCCCGGCGACACCTACGCCGGCCATCCGCGCAGCAGAAGCGTCCGGCTGGAGCGCACCCGGCCGCGCAGCATCATCGTCAACCAGGCGGGCAGAAGGTTTCTCAACGAAGCAGGCGAGTACAACTCGATGGCAGGGCCGTTTCACTACCTCGACCCGCGGCACGGTTACGCGAACGATCCCGCCTGGATCGTGTTCGACTCGCAGCATCTCAAGCGGTATGGGTTCCTCGGCGTCGAACCCGGCGGGCAGGCCCCGGACTGGTTCTCACCGTCGGCCGACCTCGCGGAGCTCGAAGCCAAGACCGGCATCGACGCCGACGGGCTGGCACGCACGCTTTCGGCGTGGAACGACGCCGTCGCTCACGAGAGCGATCCCGACTTCGGCCGTGGGTCAAGTGCTTACGACGGATACTGGGGTGACGACAAGGCGGCGACGACAGCAGGCAAGACGCTGGGTCCGCTCGACACGGCGCCCTATTACGCGGTACCGGTGTCGATCGGCGCGATGGGCACCAAGGGCGGTCCGCGTACCGACCGCGATGGCCGGGTGCTGCATGTCAGCGGCGCGGCCATCCCGGGGCTGTTCGCCGCGGGCAACGCGATGGCCGGTGCGACAGGCAAGGCGTACGGCGGTGCGGGCGGGACGATCGGCCCGGCAATGGTATTCGGTTACCGCGCGGGGCTTGCGGTTTCGACGCGCGCCCAGCCGGCGAAGTAACCACCCGTCAGGTTGGCTCACCGATGCCGTCGCCGAACAACCGCTCGGCGGCGGTGTAGGCGTCGTCGCTGCCGTCGGCGACCGATTGCGCAAGCCGGTCCAGGTCCGGATGGTTACGCAACAACGTCTGCGCCAGCGACAAGATCTGCGAGCGGGCCCGCGCGGTGCGCCGCTGATGACTGTCGGCACGGTGATGGGCTTCGATGGCCTCGACCAGATCGGTGATGCCCCCACCTTGCGTGGCAACGATTTTCAGAATAGGCACGCTGGTCTCGCCGCGGAGGTCTCGCACGGTTTGATCGGCGCCCTCGCGGTCCGCCTTGTTGATGACCACGATGTCGGCGACCTCCAACAGGCCGGCCTTCGCCGCCTGCACGGCGTCGCCGCCACCGGGATTGAGGATGACGACCGTCGGATCCGCCACAGCCGCGATCTCGATCTCTGACTGTCCGACACCCACTGTTTCCAACACGATCAGGTCGTAGGACAGCGCGGCGAGCAGCCGGATGGCCGCGGGGACGGCGGCGGCCAACCCGCCGAGGTGTCCGCGTGCCGCCACCGACCGGATGAGCACATCGGAGTCGTTGATATGAGCGGCCATTCGGATCCGGTCGCCCAGCAGGGCGCCGCCGCTGTACGGTGACGACGGATCGACGGCCAGCACCGCGACCCGCATGCCGCGCTCCCGGTACGCGCCGACGAGCACACCGACCGTCGTCGACTTGCCTGCACCCGGCGGACCGGTCACGCCGACGATGCGCGGCGCGGCGACCACGCCGAGCGCCTCGAGAACCTCTTTGCGGCGGGGGCTTTCGACCAGACTCAACAGGCGTCCGGCGGCCCGGGGAGATCCGCTGCGCGCCGAGGCAATGAGTTCGTCGATGGTCATCGCTTCGGCAGTCTACGGCGTCGGGACCTCGATCACCGTGGCCGATCCCATCCCGCCGCCCGCGCACATCGCGGCGACCCCGATACCGCCGCCGCGCCTGCGCAACTCATGCACGAGCGTGACGAGCATCCGCGCACCGGTGGCGGCCACCGGATGACCCAGTGAGCAACCGCTGCCGCTGACGTTGACGCGGTCGGGGTCGATGTCGAGCAACTTCATCGTGGCCACGCACATCGACGCGAACGCCTCGTTGATCTCGAAGACATCGACGTCGGCAAGGGAAAGCCGGGCCCGGGCAAGCGCTTTCGGAATCGCCTCCACCGGCGCGAGCCCGGTCGACGCCGGGTCGACGCCGACCGATGCCCACGACCGCACGGTGGCCAGAGCCGGCAGGCCGAGGCGATCGCTGGCGATCGCGAGCACCGCGGCACCGTCGTTGGCGCCGCAGGCGTTGCCCGCGGTGATGGAGAACCCCTCGATCTCGGGGTGCAGCGGTTTGAGCGCAGCCAGCTTCTCCAGGCTGGTGTCGCGGCGTGGATGTTCGTCGGTGTCGAACAGGCCGTGCGCAGTCTCGATGGGCACGATCTCGTGCTTGAACCGGCCTTCGTCGATCGCCGCAATCGCCTTGCGGTGCGAGCCCAGCGCCCATTCGTCCATCTCGGCGCGGCTGACACCCGCCTTGACCGCGGCGTTCCAGCCCACGGTGATCGACATGTCCATGTTCGGGGCGTCCGGCCGGTTCGGATGCGTGGGCGGAAACCAGTCGACCCAGTCCTCTCCGGCCCGGCGCGTGAACCTCGGCGATGTGGATGCGGAGTTGACGCCGCCGGCGATGACGAGTTGGTCCATGCCCGCGCGGATGCTGGCCGCCGCACCCTGCACAGCGGCCTGACCCGCCGCGCAGTGCCGGTTGACCGCGAGCCCGGGTGCCTCGGTCAGCCCCGCGGTGATCGCCGCGTGCCGGGCCACGACGCCGCCGCCGTAGAGCCCCTCGCCGAGCACCACGTCGTCGACTGGATGTGCGCCCAGCTCGCCAACCGCGGCGCCCACCACGTGCTCGGCCAGCTGGTAGGCGTCGGTGTCGCGCAGCGTGCCTTTCACCGCGGTGCCGATGGGGGTGCGCAGCGCAGAAACGATCACGGCTTCAGGCATCAAGTGTCTCCGTTTCGAGCGAGTATGAGAATGTTATTCTCTCAGTTCGAGAGTGCCAGTTGCAAGAAGGGGAACCATATGCAAATTGCAGGTAGCGCGGCGATGGTGGTCGGCGGCGCGGGTGGCCTCGGTGAGGCAACGGTTCGGCGCCTACACGGTGCGGGGGCCAAGGTCGTGGTCGCCGACCTCGCCGACGACAAGGGCAAGGCACTGGAGAAGGAACTCGGCGTGCGGTATGTGCCCACCGACGCCACCTCAGAGGACTCGGTGCTCGCCGCGATCGCCGAAGCGGAGTCGCTGGGGCCGCTGCGCATCTCGGTGGACACCCACGGCGGTCCCGCCGGCGGTGGCCGGCTGGTCGGCAAAGACGGTTCCCCGCTGGGGCTCGACGCCTTCGAAACCACCATCAAGTACTACCTGACCGCGGTGTTCAACATCATGCGGTTGAGCGCGGCGGCGATCGCCAGGACCGAACCGCTCGAGGAGGGTGCCCGCGGCGTCATCGTGAACACCGCCTCAATCGCCGGTTATGAAGGGCAGATCGGCCAGCTACCGTATGCCGCGGCCAAGGGCGGCGTCATCGGCATGACGTTGAACGCGGCCCGCGACCTGTCGCCGCTCGGTATCCGCGTCGTGACCATCGCGCCCGGAACCATCAACACGCCCGCCTACGGCCAGGCGGCCGACCAGCTGGAGCAGTACTGGGGTCCGCAGGTGCCGTTCCCCAAGCGGATGGGCCGGTCGACGGAGTACGCGCAGCTTGCGCAGAGCATCGTCGAAAACGACTACCTCAACGGCGAGATCATTCGCCTCGATGGAGCGTTGCGATTCCCACCGAAATGATCCGGCAATGACCCTGGCCGACAAGGTCGCGTTCGTCGCCGGCGCCAGCCGCGGCATCGGCGCGACGGTGGCCACTGCGCTCGCCCGGCAAGGGGCCGCCGTCGCCGTTGCCGCGCGCACCGAGCAAGAAGGCAAGGTTCCTGGCACGATTCATGCGGTCGCCGAACGGATCACGGCGGCGGGCGGATGCGCGTTGCCGGTGCAGTGCGACGTCACCAGCGAGGAGTCGGTCGAGAATGCCGTGGCGGCAACGGTTTCAGAGTTCGGCGGGATCGACGTGCTGGTCGCCAATGCCGGTGTGCTGTGGTTGGGGCCGATCGAGTCGACGCCGCTCAAGCAGTGGCAGTTGTGCCTCAACGTCAACCTGACCGGTGTCTTTCTGGTGACGAAGGCCGTCATCCCGCACGTGCGCGCCCGCGGCGGTGGTTCGCTGATCGCGATCACCACCACCGGCGTCGACATGATCGAGCACGGGTCCAACGCCTACTGGGTGTCCAAGGCCGCCGTGGAGCGGTTATATCGGGGATTGGCAACCGATCTGGCGCCGGACAACATCGCGGTGAACTGCCTGTCCCCGTCGCGGGTGGTGCTGACCGAGGGGTGGCAGGCCGGCGGCGGCGGGATGCAGGTACCGCCCGAGATGGTCGAACCGCCCGAAGCGATGGCCAACGCCGCGGTGCGACTGGCCCAGCAGGACGCCACCGGCATCACCGGCACCGTCCAGCGCTCCGAAGCCCTCACCTTCTGACCGCCGCGAGCGTGCGTGTCTGAGGCGGACACGCCGCGGAATGACGCGATTTCGCGCACGCTCACTGCGCAGGAGTTGCGGAGCAACCCTAAGTGCGCCACGAAACGCGTTGTTATCGAGCGTGCGCAAACTCGGCAGAAACTTCGGCGGGTCGGCCGCAGACACGCACGCTCGCGAAGAAAAGCGGCTAGTTGTTCTTCGCGATCAGCCCGTCGACGATCTTGTTGAAGTCGGTCGTGCCGAACGACACGTATTCGGCGAGGTTGGCGTAATCCAGCGACGCGAGCACCGACTTCTCCAGTTGCAGGTTCATCAGGCGCTTGGTGGCCTCCACGGCTTGGCGCGGAAGCTCGATCAGCTTCTTGGCGCACGCGATGGCCTCGGCCAGCGGATCCTCGACCACGTGATTGGCCATACCGAGTTCGACGGCACGCTGGGCGTTGATCCGCACACCGGTGAGCGCGAACTCCTTGGCCTGCAGCAGGCTGATCTGCGAACCCCATACGAGCGGACCGCCGTCGGCGGCGACGAGCCCGATCGAGACGTGCGGGTCGGCGAAGAACGCGCCGTCGGCGATGTAGACGACGTCGGACAGCGCCGCGAGGCTGCAGCCCAGCCCGACCGCAGGACCGTTGACCGCGGCGACCACCGGCATGCGGCAGCGCACCATGCCGATCACGATGTCGCGACCGTGTTTGATCGTCTTCTGGCGCAAGGCTTCGTCGTTGCGCAGCTCGTCGAGGTAGTTGAAGTCACCACCAGCCGAGAAGGCTCTGCCTGCGCCGGTGATCACCGCCGCGCGCGCGTCGGCATCCTCGTTGAGCGCCTCCCAGAGCCGCGCGAGCCCGACGTGTAGGGCGTCGTTGACCGCGTTCAAGTCGTCGGGCCGGTTCAGCGTGATGATGCGCAATGCACCGTCGGCTTGAACATCGATTTCGTCTGGCATGTCGTACATCAGGACCCCAATCCGAGAATGCGTTGCGCGATGATGTTCTTCTGAATCTGTGAGGTACCGCCCATGACGCTTTGCGCCCGGCTGTACATGTACGCACCGAACAGCTCCTGGTCGTCGGTGCCGACCGTCGCCAGCGCGGCGTGGCCGACGGACTGCTCGACCCAGGTCATCAGCAGCTTGTCGAGGGACCCCTGGGGTCCGTGGGTGATGCCGTCGAGCTGTTCCGACAACCGCCTGCGCACGTGCAACCGCAGCATCTCGGTCTGCACCCAGGCCCAGGACAGCTCTTCGGGCGTCGCGCCGTCGACTCGGGAGGCCAACTGGCGGACCAGCTTTCCGTACCGCGCCGAGAAGCCCAGCGTCGACGGCTCGCGCTCGTGGCTGACCACGGTCATCGCCAGTTTCCAGCCGTCCCCGGGCTCGCCCACCATCTGGTCGGCGGGCACCCGGGCGCCGTCGAAACCGACCTGACCGAATTCCTTGGTGACGCCGCTGATCATCTTCAGCGGCCGCTGCTCGATGCCCGGCTGATGCATGGAGACGATGAACGCCGAGATTCCCTTGTGCTTCGGGACGTCTCTGTCGGTGCGGGCCAGGACGAGACACCAGTCGGCGACGTCGGAGTAGCTGGTCCAGATCTTGTGCCCGGAGATCACGTACTCGTCGCCGTCGCGCAAGGCGGTGGTGGTCAGCGACGCCAGATCCGATCCCGCGCCGGGCTCCGAAAAGCCTTGGCACCACCGCTCGGTGCCGTTGATCATGCCCGGCAGAAACCGTTGCCGCAGGTCCTCGTTGCCGTGGTGGGACAGCCCCACGACGAGGTATCCCAGGCTGGGCCGCGCGGGTGCGCCGGCCTTGGCGATCTCCTCGTCGACGATGACGTCGTACACCGGCGGAAGGTCCTGTCCGCCGTACTTCTTCGGCCACGACGTCCCGAAAAAGCCGGCCCGATACAACGCCTGATGCCAGGCGCCCTGGGCGGCCCAGTACTCGTCCCCCGACGTCGGGAACCTGCCCTTCTGCTCGGTCAGCCAGTCGCGCAACCGGACGCGGAACGCGGCTTCCTCCGGTGAATCACGAAAGTCCAATGGACAGCTCCTCCAGCTTGACAGGCCACGTCTCGGTGGCGACCAGCACCCGCCGCAGGTACACGTGGGCAAGACATTCCCAGGTGTTGCCGATGCCTCCGTGCACCTGGATCGACGTCTCGCATACGGTCAGCGCCGCACGCGCACAGTAGATCTTGGCGACCCGGGCGGCCTCGACCGCCTCGGCGGCGGGCAACTCGTCGACGGCCCACGCCGCATGACGCAGCACGCTGATCGACCCCTCGATGAGCGCCAGCGCTTCGGCCAACAGGTGACCGACCGCCTGATAGGACCCGATCGTCGCACCGTACTGTTCGCGTACCTTGGCGTACTCGACAGCCAGGTTCTGCGTGCCGCGGGCCGCACCGACCAGATCCGCACACGTGACGGTGAGCGCCAACGCGCGCCAGCGGATGGCGTTCTCGTCGTCGAGGTCCGCCAGCTGCGCGGGTGACTCGACCACCCCGGCAAGCGCTTTCGTCAGGTCGACGGTACTGGCCTGCGCGCCCGCAGCCGACCATTCCCTGCCGAGGCGGCGGCTGAGGTCATCGGCCAGCACACGTCCGATGAACGGCACGTCGACCAGCCCGCGGGCGAACTCCTCGGCGACGACGGCCACCTCGACGCCGGACGCGCCGTCCGAGCGCAGCGTGCGAAAGCCGGTGGCATCCACCGCCTTTTCCAGCCGCGCACGCCGGCTGTTGTCGTCGAGGTCGGCGACCGAACCGGGACCGAGGTCGTCGGCCAGTTTGGCTGCGGCCTCGCGCAGCTGTTGCTGTTCACTTGTCAGACGGACGTCCACAGACGCTCCTTGAGCACTCGACGCAATACCTTTCCGGATGGCAACCGCGGGATCTCCGAGACGAACTCCACCCGGCTCGGCCGCTTGTACGACGCAAGAGAATTGGTGACCAACGCGATCAACTCGTCGGCGTTGACCGTGCCGCACGTTTTGACGGCCGCGATCACGGCCTCGCCGTTGGCGTGGTCGGGCACCCCGAACACCGCGCAGTCCTCGACGGCGGGGTGTCCATGTAAGACGCCCTCGATCTCGGCGGGGGCGATCTGAAAACCACGCACCTTGATCATCTCCTTGGCCCGGTCGGTGATGCGCAGCCAGCCGGCGTCGTCGAGATAGCCGACGTCGCCGGTCCGGTACCAGCCGTCCGAGAATGCCTGCGCCGTAGCCGAATCCGGAAGGTAGCCGGCCATCACCGAATCCGACCGGGCCTGGATCTCCCCGACCTCACCGGTCGCCAACAGCGCGCCGTCCTCCAGCGAGACGATGCGCACCTCGACCCCGGGTACCGGCCGCCCGACGGTGTCGAGCCGCGCACCTTCCAGCGAATTACCCGAGATGACCGGCAACTCGCTGGTTCCGTAGGCGGTTACCCAATTCACCCCGGCCTTGTCCGCGACGGCTTCGGCGACACTTGCGGTGACCGGGGTAGCGCACCACATGATGTAGCGCAGCGACGACAGATCGTAGGAGTCCAGGCGCGGATGGGCGGCCAGCGCCAGCGCGATCGGCGCGACAGCCATCTCGACGGTGATGCGATCGGATTCGATGTGCGCCAACATCGCATCGATGTCGAACCGGCGGTGCAGCCGGATCCACGCCCCGGTGTCCAGGGCCATCACGATGTTCAGCAGGCCCAAGATGTGCGACGGCGGCGTCATGATCTGCATCCGGTCGGCCGCCGACAGCCCGAGGGCGTCGCGCCAGTGCCGCACGGCGACGGCGAAACCGCCGTGGGTATGCCGCACCGCCTTGGGCATGCCGGTGGTGCCGGAGCTGAACACGAACAGCGCGTCGGATTCTGGCGCGGGTGACACAAGCGCACGTCGCTGCGGGGTGAGCGGCTCGTCGAGGTGCAACATCGGCATCAACTCGCCGAGCACCGGATGGTCGCCCACCGCGTGCGTCGGCGCCGTCAACGCCAGCGCGTGTTCGACCTCCCCGCGCCGCCATGCCGGACTGAGCAGGACCGCGGCCGCACCCAGTCCCCAGATGGCCCGCAGTGCGATGACGAACTCGGGCCGGTTGGACGACATCAGCGCGACGCGCTGCCCGGCCGCTACCCCGCGACGTTCCAGGGCCCCCGCCATTGCGGCAGCGAGATCATCGAGTTCAGGCAGGGTGTACTCGCGGTCCTCGAAAACGAGCGCGGTCGGCTCACTCACACCCTGTCCTCACTGGCCGCTGCCGAGTTCTACGATGCACTGAGAATAGCGTATCATTAAACGAGAATGATATTCTCTTTCTGTTAGAACCCATATGCCAGGAGAGGTTCGATGACGGCAGATCCGATGCCTGATCCGTCCGCCGACGGCGGCGCGGCACAGGTGACGATCGTCCTCGACCACAAAAAGGTCTCGGTCCCCCGGATGCCGAACGAGACGCTGCTGGAGAGCGCGCGCCGCGCCGGTCTGTCTCCGCCATTCTCGTGTGAAGCCGGCAACTGTGGCACATGTATGGGCAAGCTCATCGCAGGCCGCGCCACCATGCGCGTCAACGACGCCCTGGAGCCCGATGAGGTCGAAGAGGGATACATCCTGACCTGCCAAGCCGTTCCGGACACCGAGTCGGTAAGCGTCAGCTACGACGAGTGAGCCGCGGGCCGAACGGCACCACCGTGCTCGTCGACCCCTGGGGCCGGGCGGTAATCTGGTTCGTACCCATCGATGCGAATCGGGCTGCGCACCAACCGGAAATCACCCGCGGTGACCACCACCTCCGGTGTGGCCTCCAGCGCTTCGGGCAGCGTCCGGACCGCCGAAACCGGAATGCCCAGCGGACGTAGTCGCGCCTCCCAGCCCGTCGCGGTGTCGGTGGCCAGCGCGGCCGACACGACCGCCAGCACCTCGTCGCGTTTGGCTGCCCGCTCCGCCATCGTCGGGAAGCCGTCGATCCCTGCCTCCGCGCAGAAGGACCGCCAGAACGCGTCGTGGGTGATGAACAGCGCCAGGTAGCCGTCAGCTGTCAAGAACAGCTGCGCTGGAACGTAATACGAATGCGCACCCATCGGATAGCGCAGCGGCGGTGCGCCGTCGTTGAGATACGCTGACGCGCGGTAGTTCAACTGCGACAACATCACATCGCGCAGCGACACATCCACCTGACCGCCGCGCCCCGAGACGATCTGGGCCAACAGGCCCAACGCCGCGGTCAGACCGGTGGAATTGTCCGCCGACGAATAGCCGGGCAGCGTGGGTGGACCGGCCGGGTCACCGGTCATCATCGCCACCCCGGTCGCCGCCTGGATGACGTAGTCGAACGCCGGGTCGTCGCCGCCGTCCAGGCCGAAACCCGTCAGCGCCACACACACGATCCGCTCGTTGAACTGCCGCAGCGAGGCGTAGGTCAAGCCCAGCTTCTTGATCGCCGACGGCTTCATATTCACCAGCAGCGCATGTGAGCTCGCGACCAGCTCACCCAACCGCTGCCGCCCGGTCTCTGACCGCAGATCCAGCACGACGCTCTTCTTGTTGCGGTTCAGGCTGGCGAAGTAGCTGTCGGAGACCTGACGCGAGATCTCGCCACCGGGCGGCTCGATCTTGATCACCTCGGCGCCGAGATCGGCCAGTAGCATCGTCGCGTACGGACCGGCCAGCATGACGCCGACTTCCAGGATGCGGATACCGGCGAGCGGCGCCGCAGCGCTCATCGCTGCCCTCGGCTCTTCGCGCAAGCGCTCATCGCTGCCCTCGGCTCTTCGCGCAAGCGCTCATCGCTGCCCTCGGCTCTTCGCGCAAGCGCTCATCGCACAGCCTTGGCCAGTTCCGCGATCACCTCGCGCGTCCGGTATTTCGACGCGATCAGCTCGTCGCGGTTGTCCCCGATCGGCAACAACCGCACCGACAGGTCCGTGACTCCGGCGTCGGCGAACTTCTTGAAGCGCGCAAGGATGGCGTCTTCGTCGCCGGCAGCGCACAGGTCGCCGACGTCGCGCGCATCGCCGCGGTCCAACAGCCGCTGGTAGTTCGGTGACGTCTCCGCCTCGGCCAGAATCCGGTTCGCTCGATCCTTCGCCGCGTCGATCTCCGAATTCGCACACAGGCACACCGGAATTCCGGCGACGATGCGCGGCGCCGGACGACCCGCCTCCGCGGCCGCCTTGTTGATCTTCGGCGCGATGTGCTCACCGATGGCCTTCTCGTCGGCCATCCACAACACGGTCCCGTCGGCGCGCTCACCGGCGATCTGCAGCATCACCGGCCCGAGCGCGGCCACCAGCACCGGCATCGGCGACTCGGCGCCGAGCACGGTCGGGTTGTGCACGGTGAACGTGTCGTTGTCCACGTCGACGTCACCGGGCCCGGCCAGCGCGGCGTTGAGCACCTCGAGATAGTCGCGGGTGTAGGCGGCGGGCCGCTCGTAAGGGATGCCGAGCATGTCGCGCACGATCCAGTGGTGCGACGGCCCCACACCCAGCGCCAACCGGCCGCCGATCCCGGCGTGCACGGACAGCGCCTGGCGCGCCAGCGCGATCGGGTGCTGCGCCTGCAGCGGGACGACGGCCGTGCCCAACTCGATGCGCGAGGTGCGTCCGCCCATCAAGGTCACCATGGTCAGGCAGTCGAAGTCGTTGGGCACCTGGGGCATCCACGCGGTGTCCAGTCCGGCGGCCTCGGCCCACTCGATGTCGTCGAGCAACTTCTTGACCTTGCGCGCCATATCGCCGCGCTCGGCCCCGATCATCACACCGAGCCGCATCTAACCCTCTCCCCGTGACGTAGTAAATGATCCCCGGCGAGCAGGGCCCGCGGTCATTCGCTTACTCGTTCCGAGGTCAGTTTGCGCACCTCGTCGACGAGCGTGTCCAGCGCCGTCCCGGTGGGAAACACCGCAGCCGCACCGGCTTCGAGCAACTTGGGCACGTCACCCTGCGGAATGGTGCCGCCCACCACGACCGCGATGTCGCCTGCGTCGGCCGCCCGCAACGCATCGACGGTGCGCGCGGTCAGCGCCACGTGTGCGCCCGACAGGATCGAAAGGCCCACCAGTGCAACGTCTTCCTGCAGCGCGATCGAGACGATGTCCTCGATGCGCTGCCGGATCCCGGTGTAGATCACCTCGAAGCCGGCGTCACGCAGGGTGCGTGCGACGATCTTGGCGCCGCGGTCATGGCCGTCCAGACCGGGCTTGGCGACCAGGACGCGGACCGGGCTGTCCTGCGCGGAGGCCATCAGAACACCACCGGCTGCTGGAATTCGCCCCACACCGACTTGAGCGTGGACACCATTTCACCGACCGTGCAGTACGCGTTGGCACAGTCGATCAGCTTGTGCATGAGGTTGTCCTCGCCTTCCGCCGATGCCGCAAGCGCCGCTAGGGCTTCCTTCACGGCCCCGTCACTGCGTTCTGCCTTCACCTTGGCGAGCCGCTTGAGCTGCAGGTCGCGCCCTTCGGCGTCGAGTTCGTAGGTGGCGATCTCGGGTGGCGGCTCCTCGGCGACGAACTTGTTGACGCCGATAACGGGCCGGACACCCGATTCGACTTCCTGGTGGATCTTGAACGCCTCGTCGGCGATCAGACCCTGCAGGTAACCGTCCTCGATGCAGCGCACCATGCCGCCGTGCTGCTCGAGATCGCTCATGATCTCGATGATCTTCTCCTCGGTGGCGTCGGTGAGAGCCTCAACGAAGTACGAGCCGCCCAGCGGATCGGCCACCTTGGTCACCCCGGTCTCGTAGGCCAGGATCTGCTGGGTGCGCAGCGCCAGCGTCGCCGACTCCTCGCTGGGCAGCGCGAACGGCTCATCCCACGCCGCGGTGAACATCGACTGCACACCGCCCAGCACCGAGGCCATCGCCTCGTAGGCGACCCGGACCAGGTTGTTCTGCGCCTGCGGCGCGTATAGCGAGGCCCCACCCGACACGCAGCCGAAGCGGAACATCGACGCCTTGTCCGTGGTGGCGCCGTACCGCTCGCGCACAATGGTCGCCCAGCGTCGCCGTCCCGCGCGGTACTTGGCGATCTCCTCGAAGAAGTCGCCGTGGGTGTAGAAGAAGAACGAGATCTGGGCGGCGAACTTGTCGATCGTCATCCGGCCGCGCTCGACGACGGTGTCGCAGTACGTGACCCCGTCGGCCAGGGTGAACGCCATTTCCTGAACGGCGTTGGCGCCCGCGTCGCGGAAGTGCGCACCGGCCACCGAGATCGCGTTGAACCGGGGCACCTCGGCAGCGCAGAACTCGATCGTGTCGGCGATCAGCCGCAACGAGGGTTCCGGCGGCCAGATCCACGTGCCGCGCGATGCATACTCCTTGAGAATGTCGTTCTGGATGGTGCCGGTGAGCTTCTCGCGCGGCACACCCTTCTTCTCGGCGGCGGCGACATAGAACGCCAGCAGGATCGCGGCCGTGCCGTTGATCGTGAAGCTCGTGGAGATCTGGTCCAGCGGTATGCCGTCGAACAGGATCTCCGCGTCGGCCAGCGTGTCGACGGCGACGCCGACGCGACCGACCTCCTCGCCGTACTCCGGGTCATCGGAGTCATAGCCGCACTGCGTCGGCAGGTCCAGCGCCACCGAGAGCCCGGTTCCGCCCTGATCGAGCAGATAGCGGTAGCGGCGGTTGGACTCCTCGGCCGTCCCGAACCCCGAGTACTGCCGGAACGTCCACGTCTTGCCGCGGTAACCGCTCGCGAAGTTGCCGCGGGTGAACGGATAGGTGCCCGGCGCAGGCGGGTCCGCCGCCCGGTCGCCGGGTCCGTAAACGGGTTCGAGCGGGATCCCGGACGGGGTCTGTACTGGCTCGCTCATCATTGGATAACGTACTTGCAAAAAATGAGAATGCCAATACCGCAGGACGCAAACACGCACCGAACAAGGCAGATGCGCGGCGGGTGGGGACCTGCGAAGACCCCGTACACAGCGATTATGGCACTTGCGTAAAATGAGAACGTCACTACCGCTCCGATAACCTGTCCTCGTAGCATCGG
Organism: Mycolicibacterium holsaticum DSM 44478 = JCM 12374; assembly: GCF_019645835.1. Lineage (NCBI taxonomy): Bacteria > Bacillati > Actinomycetota > Actinomycetes > Mycobacteriales > Mycobacteriaceae > Mycobacterium > Mycolicibacterium holsaticum. The sequence continues at coordinate 1,627,711 of NZ_CP080998.1, read as the reverse complement.
GGCGGCCATCCCGAGGAGGTCCATGTCCACCTTCACCGACCGCACGCTGGTCGTATCCGGCGGCAGCCGCGGCATCGGGCTGGCCATCGCACTCGCCGCGGCCCGACGCGGGGCGAACGTGGTGTTGCTGGCCAAGACCGCCGAACCGCATCCCAAACTTCCGGGCACCGTGCACACCGCTGTCGCCGAGGTGGAGGCCGCGGGCGGCAAGGGCTCCGGGCGGGGCGGCGGGAAGGCTATCGCGGTGGTCGGTGACGTGCGCAAGGAAGAGGACGTTCAGCGCGCGGTCGACACCGCGGTCGAACGGTTCGGCGGCATCGACATCGTCGTCAACAACGCCAGCGCCATCGCCACCGAACCGACCGACCGACTCAGCGCCAAGAAGTTCGACCTGATGATGGACATCAACATCCGGGGCACGTTCCTGCTCACCAAGGCGGCGCTGCCGTACCTGACCAAATCGCCCAACGCCCACGTGGTGACGCTGGCGCCGCCGTTGAACATGAACCCGCACTGGCTTGGCGCACATCCCTCCTACACGCTGTCCAAGTACGGTATGACGCTGTTGTCGCTGGGCTGGGCCGCCGAGTACGACTCCGTCGGTTTCGCCTGCCTGTGGCCCGAGACGTATATCGCCACGGCGGCGGTGTCCAACCTGGCCGACGGCGCAGAGCTGGCTTCCCGGTCGCGCGATCCGCAGATCATGGGCGATGCGGCCGTCGAGATCCTGTCGCGGCCGCCTGCCGACGTCAACGGCCAGTGCTACGTCGATTCCGCTGTGCTCGCCGAGGCCGGCGTCACCGATCTGTCGCGCTACGGCGGCGGGGACGATCCCATCCTTGATATCTTCATCGACAAATGAGCATCTCCTTACTGCTCGAGATGGCGTCCTCGAGCGATCCCGATCGGACGGCAGTGGTGTCCGATGAACTGCGCCTGACCACAACCGAACTGAGCGAGCTCGCCGACGGGGGTGCAGGCGCGATCGCAGCATCCGGCGCGTCCCACGTCGCCTACGTCGGTACCGGCGGTCTCATGTTGCCGCTGTTGTTGTTCGCCTCCGCCAGGGCAGGCGTTGCATTCACACCGCTGAACTACCGCCTCAGCAGCGACGGGCTGCGCGAGTTGATCGACCGGTTACCCGCGCCGCTGGTGGTCGCCGACAGCGAATACCACGACGCCATCGCCGGAGCGGGTAAGCAGGTGATCGACGCCGCGGAGTTCGTCACCGCCGCCCGTGCCGCCGAACCGGCCGCGGAGTTTCCCGATCCCGACGACGTCGGCGTCGTGCTGTTCACCTCGGGGACCACGTCACGGCCCAAAGCCGTTGAGCTGACGCACAATAACCTGACCAGCTACGTCACCGGCACCGTCGAGTTCGCGTCGGCGGAACCCGATGACGCCGCGCTGATCTGCGTGCCGCCTTACCATATCGCCGGGGTGGGTGCTGCACTGTCGAACCTGTATGCGGGCCGAAAGATGGTCTACCTGCGTCAGTTCGACCCGCGGGAGTGGGTGCGGTTGGTACGTGACGAGGGAGTCACAACGGCGACGGTGGTGCCGACGATGCTCGACCGTATCGTCACGGCGCTCGAGACCGATCCGGCCGACCTTCCCACGCTGCGCAACCTGGCCTACGGCGGTTCCAAGGTGGCGCTTCCGTTGGTGCGTAAGGCACTGGACCTGCTTCCCAACGTCGGGTTCGTCAACGCATACGGTCTCACGGAAACCAGCTCGACCATCGCCGTGCTCTCCCCCGACGACCACCGCGCCGCTCTGGCAGCAGCCGACGCCGCCGTAGCGCGCCGGCTCGGCTCGGTCGGCCAACCCGTGCCGGGCATAGAGGTGCAGATCCGCGGCGAGGACGGCGACGTGCTCGGGCCCGGCGAGACGGGCGAGTTGTTCGTCCGCGGAGACCAGGTGTCGGGCCGCTACGCCGAGATCGGCTCGGTGCTCGACGCCGACGGCTGGTTCCCCACCAAGGACATCGCCATGCTCGACGAAGGCGGCTACCTGTTCATCGGCGGCCGGTCCGACGACACCATCATCCGGGGCGGGGAGAACATCTCCCCGGCCGAGATCGAAGACGTCCTCGTCGAACATCCGCTGGTGCACGAATGCGCCGTGGTGGGGCCCGAAGACCCCGAGTGGGGCCAGATCATCGTGGCGGTGGTCGTACCCGTCGTCGCTTCCGACGGACGGGCGAACCCGGACCCCGATGAGCTGCGCGAGTTCGTTCGACGACAACTGCGCGGGTCTCGCACACCGGACCGGGTCGTCTTCCGAGACGAGCTGCCCACCAACGCGACGGGCAAGGTGCTGCGTCGCGAACTGGTCGATGAACTCTCGCGAACAAGCGCGAATAGCTAAGGAGCCGAACATGATCAAGAACGGCACACGTTTGCAGAGCCAGGTCTGCGACACCCAGGTGATCGTGGTGCGCAGCGCCGACAGCCTCGACGACCTCCGCGCCGGTGGCGTCCCGATGGTGGCCCTGGACGCCGAGAAGTCATCCGACGCCGCCCTTGACCCCGCATTCGCGGATGGCAATGCGATGGGCAAGCGCTACGTCGACGACAACGGCGCCGAGGTGCTCGTCACCAAGGCGGGCAAGGGCACGCTGAGCGTGGGTACCACGCCGTTGTCTCTCAAGGAAGCCAAACCGCTCCCCGCGAGCGACTGATACCTTCCAGGTTGTGAGGCCACGCCGCCTGCTCGCCCGGTATGCGGCGGGCCTTGCGTCGGCCTATCTCCTGACGGTCGCCGAGGTCATCGCGATCGTCCTGGCGCTCAGCGGTGGCAGCGCCGCGACGACCGAAAACATCATCACCGCCGCAGTACTCATCTGCATCGGCGCGGCCACCACCGGTGTGGGAGCCGTGCTCATCGTCGCACCGTCCCTGCGCTGGCTGCGCGCGGGCCGCCGACCCACCGAAGCCGAACGGCAAACGGCTCTCAAGACATTGCGCCGCCAGTCGGCGATCACCGTGGCGCCATGGGTGCTCACCGCCGCTGTGCTGATTCCGCTGAACCTCGATGCGGGCAACGAGGTCCAGGTGGTCATCGCCTCGGCCATCCTGTTCGGCGCCGTCGCAACGCTGTGCACCGGGTTCCTGTTCACGCTACGCACGCTTCGCCCGATATTGGCCAGCGTGTCACCGGATTCCACGTCGCGGGGGCTGACAGCCCCAGGTGTGCGGGCCCGGCTGATGCTCATGTGGACGGTCTGCACGGCGCTGCCCGGCCTGGCTATCGCGCTGCTGCTGATACTGCAGTCCCGTAACTGGATCATCACAGAGAACACCGCGATCGAACTGGCGCTGTTGGTGCTGGCGCTCGTCGCGGTCGTGCTCGGTCTGCGGGCGATGATCCTGGTCTCGATGTCGATCTCAGATCCGGTCGGAGAGGTCGTCGACGCGATGGCCGAAGTCGAGCGCGGACGAATCGACCATGCGGTCGACGTCTATGAATGGTCGGAGATCGGCCGACTGCAGCGGGGGTTCAACAGCATGGTCGCCGGGCTACGCGAACGTGACCGGTTGCGGGATCTGTTCGGCCGCCACGTGGGCGAGGAAGTGGCACGCCGCGCCGTCGACGACAGCGAATCCCTTTCGGGCGACGAGCGTGAAGTCACCGTGCTGTTCGTCGATCTGGTGGAGTCGACACGACTGGCAGCGACTCGCGAACCCCACGAGGTCGCCGAGGTGCTCAACGAATTCTTCCGGATCGTCGTCGACGAGGTCGACGCGCACCAGGGGTTGATCAACAAGTTTCAGGGTGATGCGGCGCTGGCCGTCTTCGGCGCACCGCTGCGCATCGACGATCCCCCGACGGCCGGCTTGGCCACCGCGCGTTCCCTGCGAGCGCAACTGCGGCGCCTCCCCGTCGACTTCGGCATCGGCGTATCGGCAGGCTCGGTATTCGCGGGCAACATCGGCGCGGAAAACCGCTACGAGTACACGGTTGTCGGCGACGCGGTCAACGAGGCGGCCCGCTTGGCCGACCTCGCCAAGGACTACCGGAGTCGGGTGTTGAGTTCGGGGGCGGCGATCGAACGGGCAAGCCAGGAGGAGCAAAGCCGCTGGGCCACCCAATGTTCGGAAGTGCTACTGCGCGGCCGCGCCGCTCCGACACAACTATGGGCGCCGGATAGCGACGATGTCTCGGACTGATTCCGTTTCCACGACCTCCTCGATGCGGGTGGCCGCCGCGAGCTTCATCGGGACGACGGTGGAGTTCTACGACTTCCTCATCTACGGCACGGCCGCCGCGCTGGTGTTTCCGAAGCTGTTCTTTCCCGACGCCGCGCCCGCGATGGGCCTGCTGTTGTCGTTCGCGACGTTCGGCGTGGGCTTCGTCGCCCGTCCGCTCGGCGGAATCGTGTTCGGCCACTTCGGGGACCGGGTGGGCCGCAAGAAGATGCTGGTGTACTCGCTGCTGTTGATGGGCGCCGCGACGGTGTTGATGGGCCTGCTGCCGACCTATGCCCAGATCGGTGCGGCCGCGCCGATCCTGTTGACGCTGTTGCGACTTGTGCAGGGCTTCGCCGTCGGGGGCGAATGGGGCGGCGCTACCCTGATGGCCGTCGAGCACGCCAGCCCCGACCGCAAGGGTCTCTACGGTGCCTTCCCCCAGATGGGCGCACCGGCGGGCACCGCGACCGCCACCCTGGCGTTCTTCGCGGTGTCGGGTCTGCCCGACGCGCAGTTTCTCGCGTGGGGTTGGCGCATCCCGTTCCTGGCCAGCGCCGTACTGATCGCCATCGGTCTGGTGATCCGGCTTTCGGTGACGGAGAGCCCCGACTTCGATGTCCTTCGGCAACGGTCGCAGGTGTTGCCGATGCCGATCGTGCAGGCATTCCGCAAACACGGCAAACAGATTCTCCTGGTCGCGGGCGCCTACCTGTCCCAAGGGGTGTTCGCCTACATCTGCGTGGCCTACCTGGTGTCCTATGCGACGACGGTGGCCGGGATCGACCGAACGGCAGCGCTTTTCGGCGTTTCGGCAGCCGCCCTCGTCGCCATCGCGACGTATCCGATGTTCGGCGGGCTGTCCGACAGGCTCGGCCGCAAGCCGGTCTTCGTTGCCGGCGTGGTCGCGATGGGGCTGTCGATCTGGCCGGCGTTTGCGTTGATCAACACCGGCAAGCCTGCACTGTTTCTGGTCGCGCTGCTGTTGGTGTTCGGGTTCGCGATGGCCCCCGCCGCCGGAGTCACCGGATCGTTGTTCAGCCTCGCGTTCGACGCCGACGTGCGCTACAGCGGGGTTTCCATCGGCTACACGCTGTCCCAGGTGGTGGGCTCGGCTTTCGCGCCGACGGTTGCCACCGCGCTGTACGCGGCGACGCACACCAGCGACTCGATCGTCGCCTACCTGGTGGTGGTGTCGGTGATCTCCGCGGTGTCGGCGTGCTTTCTGCCCGGCGGGTGGTCGCGCGACTCACGCGACTCACACAACGGCGTCGAACTCGATGTATAGGGCGGTGGGTCCGCTCATGCCGAGCAGCGGCTTCCACGGCGCCTGCCCGACGCGCCGCACGTTCGGGATCCGTCGGGCGAGGATGGTCAGCGCCTCGGCGAGCTCACGGCGGGCCAGGTTGGCGCCGAGGCAGTAGTGCGCTCCTCCGCCGAACGTCAGAATGGCGGGCGGGTCCGTGCGGGTGATGTCGAAGCGGGTCGGGTTCCCGTAGATCGTCGGGTCACGGTTGGCGGCGTAGGTGTTGACGATGATGAAGGTGCCTGCGGGAAAGGTGTATTCGCCGATTGTGACGTCGTCGATTGCGCTGCGCACGGTGCTGCACATCGACGGGGAGTGGCGCATGGTCTCCTCGACGGCGGGCATCGCCAGTTCCGGGCGGTCCTGAAGCAACTCCCATTGATCGGGATGGTCGCAGAGCACCTGCATCGACGCGGAAAGCTGGCTTCGGGTGGTGTCGGTGCCTGCCACCAGGATGCTGAACGCCAGCATGCGCAGTTCGCCCTGATTGAGCCGGTCACCGTCGTGCTCGGCGCGGATGAGCTCGGACAGCAGGTCGTCGGTGAGCCGATTGCGCCGGTGCCCGATCATCTCGTCGATGTAGTCGTCGAACTCGCCCCACGCCGCCAAGATCACCGGCGCTTCTTCGACGAGGTCGCAATCGAAGCTGACGATCTTGAAGATGTCCTCGGCCCACCGCGAAAACTGCTGCCAATCCTCCCGTGGCGCACCGAGTAACGCGCAGATCACCGGAATCGGGTAGGGCCTGGCGATGTCAGCGACGAACTCGCACCCGCCCTTGCCCGCGACCCGGTCGATGAGCTCGTTGACCACGGCGTGGATGGTGGGTTCCATGCGCGCGGTCCCTCGCGGTGTGAAGGCCTTCGACACCAACCCGCGCAGTCGCCGGTGTTCCTCGCCGTCCATGTTCAAGATGCTGCGGGTCACCCTGTCCCACAGCGGCCCCGAGGTGATCCCGTGCGCGGACAGGTGGATGCCCTGCGGTATCCCGAACCGCGGGTCGCGAAGCACCGTCCTGGCCATCTCATACGAGATCACCTCGGGTCCAATGGGTCCCAAGGCGATCGGCGCAATCTGCTGGGCGGCTCGGAACTGCGGATAGATCTGTTGCGGCGTGGCGGTGAGGTCATAGTCCAGCGACGGAAGCCCGGCCTCGAAGACACTGGGTTTCGCGGCCCGGACCGGCATGGCTTCTCCTCCGTGCTGTGCTACGTGGCTGCACCGAGCCGCAACGGCAGTTGCGGCAGCGTGCAGGTGGCCGACGGCCACGTGATCTCGGGGGTATACCCGGGCGCCAGCTCGAAATCCGGTATCCGGCGCAGCCATTCGCTGACGACGATCTTCAGCTCCATCCGGGCCAGATGCGAACCGAGGCAGCGGTGCGGTCCCCCACCGAACCCCCAGTGCTTGTGCACCTTGCCGTCCAGGACGAGATCGTCGCCGGAGGTGGCGTCGCTGCCGTCGCGGTTGATCGCGCCCAGACACAACCGGACCTCGGCGCCGGCGGGCAGCGTCACGCCGGCGACGGTCACCGGTCGGGCCGTACGTCGGCCCATTGTCGGTGCCGGCGGCTCCAGCCGGATCATCTCCTCGACGAAGCCGTCGATATCGCTGGGCTTTTCGCGAAGTTGTGCACGCAGTTCGGGCCGTCGAGCCAGCTCGAGGATGGTGAAGCCGATGGCCGAGGTGACCGTGTCGAGCCCGGCGAGAACGAAAACCAGGGAAAGCCCGGTCGCCTCCTCATCGGTCAACGGCTCATCGCTGTGCAGCAGCTGAGACAGGATGCCGTCCTGTGGTTCGCGCCGTTGCCGGTGCACGGCCTCGGTGAGGTAGGAGAACAACTCCGCGGCCGGCGTCAGGTCGACACTGGTCGGGTCCTTGGCCAGGCTGACCGCGATGATCGCGTCCTTCCAGGCGATCAGCCGCTCCCGGTCCGCGAGCGGCAGGCCGAACAGGGTGCGGAACACCTGGGAGGGGTAGGGGGTGGCGAGGTCGGCCATGATCTCGCACTCGGCTCGGTGCGCGATGTCGTCGATGATGTCGATGGCCTGCGCCTGCAACGACGGTAGGACGGCACTCAGTTTCTGTGGGCTGAAGAACGGATGCAGGATGCGACGGTAGCGCGTGTGTTCGGGCGGGTCGAACGCCAGCGGCACCATCGGCACCGGGCTGATCATGTCGTCATAGCTGGTTTGGGACGAAAAGGTCTCGTAATCACGTAGCGCGGCAAGGATATCCTCGCGGCGGGTGAAGTAGTACGAGTCGTCGCCGTACAGAACCGGTCCGAGGTTACGAAGTTTCGCCCAGCCCGCACCGCGGTCGTGGGCCATCGGCAGATCTTCGTAGCGGACTGGCGGCGGCAGGTTGGCGGAGATGTCGGTCATGTCACGTCCGTTGCTAGGAGGGTGATTGGCAGGTTGAACACAGAGAGGTCGATTTCATCGAGATAGGAGCCTTCGCCGGCGAAGCTTTGGCGAAACCGGGTGACCGCACCGTACCGGTCGGTCACCGCTTCGGCCGCTGCGGCGTCGGGCACCCGCAGCACCACCGTATACACGCCGTCGCCGTTTGCGGCCAGAAAGTCGTTGACCGACAACGCCACCGACGCGATGGACCCCGGGATGGGGCTGATCAGCTCGAGTCCGCCGTCCCAGTCCAGTTGCACGGTCACGCCCAACTCGGTCAGCTCAGCTGCGTTGAAGCTGAAGCCGAGCTCGGTGAACATCCGGGCGACGTTGGCTTGCCGTTCGGGAGCGACGGCGAAGACTACGTGGTGCAGCCGCGAACCGCCCTCGCTCATCAGCGCACCAGACCTCGCGGTCGAACCAGGCCGAGGTCGTGATGGGTGAGCCAGCCCGGCGGGGCATCGCAGACGTCGGGGATCGTGTTGATGGCGCCCATCGCGGTCCAGTCGTAGCCCGGATGGACCATGGTGCCGTCCGGCCCGTCTACACCCTGGAGGGTCAGTTCGGTCGGCGGGTCGCCTTCGATCACGATGCGGTAGCGGGTTTTGCCCCAGTCCCACGGCGGATCCAGCTTGTCGGGGCCCGCGGTCAGATAGATGGCGTGGTAGACGATCAGCGGCTTGCCGTCGGCCCAAGCTGTCCACTCGTGGTGCTGGGCGGCCACGGTGCCGCGCGGGATGGCACCCAGTTCGTGCGGTATGTCATCGGTCGAAACAGCCGCGCGCAGATCGGCTTTCACCTCGTCGATGTGCACCCCGACGCCGTCGGCGACCATGTGCATGGATTGGGCGAAAAAAGACACGCCGAGGCCCAGAATGGTTGGTTCGGAAAGGAACTTGTCGCGGTCCTTGCCGAAGCCCATCCAGTCGATGTGGTCCAGGGGTGCGTCGGTGAGGACGTTGACGACTTCGTAGACCTGGATCCTGTCGATCCGGCTGACGACGCGGGCGAGGGTGAGCGGCAAGATGTCGCCCGCATACCCGGGGTGGATGCCACCTGCGGAAAACGACGTCCCGCCGTCCTGGCACGCGGCGCGGACCTTGTCCCCCGGCTCACGGAAATCGTCTGTGGGATAGAACAAGCCGCTCGTCGTGACGACGTTCTTTCCGGAGCGCAGGAGTCGGCACACGGTGTCGACGTCCATGATCACCGGTGTGTAGAACACGCAGTCGGCGTCCATAGCGATCATCGACTCGACGTCGTCGGTGGCGATCACCCCGGTCGGCGGGATGCCCGCGATCTCCCCGGCGTCCTTGCCGACCTTGTCCTTGTCGTGCACAAGGACTCCGACCAGATCGAAGACCGGGCACTGGGCGAAATGCCGCACCCCGACCTGGCCGACGTCGCCTGTCATCCACTGGATGACCCGGTAGGTTTTCTCAGACATTGAGGACTCCCCGCGGAAGTAGCAGTGGCAGATCGTTATACGTAGCGATGCCTGCAGGCGCCGCCACCACGGCCGGGATCGCCGTGATCGCGGGCATCGCGACGATCGACAATCCCAGCATGATGTAGTCGTCCAACGTTTCGCCGACGAAGTCGGCGGGCGGCAGGAAGCTCAGCGTGGTCCTGATCGTCGGGGTGCCGCGGACCTCGACGGTGTAGCCCATGTCCAGTTCCCAGTCCGGATCCAGTGTCTGGCCCTTGCGCCAGCGGCCGCGGATCTCGATGACCTCTTTGCCGGCCACGATTCCCTTCCAGCCGACGTCGACGCCGGCGACACAACCCCTGGCGATCGTCCAGTCGCCGGGCAGGTGTAGGTCCTCGGTGGTCTGGGCATACGCGACGTCGCAGCGCACGTCGTCGAGTTCGACACCGAGTGCGTCGGCGACCAGGCGGACACCGTCACCGAAGATGGCCGAACCCTTCTCGGTGATGGCAGGCAGGTCGGGCTGGTCGATGGGATAGCCGAAGCCCATCGGCTTTTCGGTGGCGGGCGAGTTGTAGATCGTGGTGTCGATGGCCTCGGTGACGCTCACCTTCTCCACGCGCTCCGACAGGCCGGCCGACACGATCGCGAAGAGCTGGATGAAGCCGGGGTTGACCCCGCTGCCGAAGACGGTCGATCCGCCCATTCGGCACGCGTCGAGAATGCGGTCGCGGCCCTCACCGAGGAAATGGCCGGTGATGAACTCCGAGGTGGACACGATGTTGATGCCCGCGCTCAAGATTCTGACCATCTCGTCGACGTCGGCGAACATCGGGTTATACACCACACAGTCGGGCTGGAGTGCCAGCAGCGCATCGACGTCGTCGGTGGCGGCCACGCCCAAAGCCTCGATGCCGCACAGTTCTCCGGCATCGCGGCCGACCTTGTCCTTCGACCACGCGTAGCAGCCGACGAGCTCCAACTGCGGGTTGAGCGCGACCGCACGCACGGATCTTTTGCCGACGTTGCCCGTCGTCCACTGCACGACACGGTAGGTCATGCCACGGACCGCTGCGCTGGTGCGAAAACCACGGGCACCGAACGGTACCCTCGGGTGACGGAACTTCCGTGAAAGTGCGGCTCGCGGTTCGCGTCCAGGCGCAGGTCGGACATCCGCGCCAACACCTGTTCGAGGCCGACCTGCATTTCGAGGCGGGCGAGGTTTGATCCGAGGCAGCGGTGAACGCCGGCGCCGAACCCGAGATGCCGGTTCTCTCGGCGGTCGAGGACGCACCGGTCCGCATCCGGGAACACCTGTTCGTCGCGGTTGGCCGACGCGTAGTTGACGATGACCGATTCACCGGGGCAGAACGTCTGCCCGTTCAGTTCGACCTCGTTGGCGACCGTGCGCGGAATGCCGTGGATCGACCCGCCGAAGCGGATGAACTCCTCGACCGCGCGGCCCAGGATCTCCGGTTCGGCGATGAGGCGGTCGCGCTCCTCGGGATGGGTTGCCAGGTAGTGAAACGCGAATGACATAGCGCTGGCGGTGGTTTCGAGCCCGGCCTGCACCAGCAGCATGGCGTTGGCGACCACGTCGCCGAACGGCAGCCGCTCCCCGTCGATCTCGGCCGTCAGCAGCACGTCGATCATGTCGTCGCGCGGCGGCTGGGTGGCGCGTTCGCTCACCCCGTCGTGCAGGTGTTGATACAGCCCGCCCCAGGCGGCCATCCGGGTTTCCTCGGTGTCCCCGTTGAGCGCGGCGTCGGTGAGCTCGACGCACAGCGGCACGTCTTCGATGGGCATGCCGAGGACATACTTGAAGAAGACGATTCCCGGCTGGCGCCACGCCACATCGGCGAGGTCACCGCTTCCCGCTTCGATGAAACCGTCGATCAGCCGGTCGGTCTCCTCGCGGATCTGCGGACGCAGCGCCTTCATCCGCGCGGGTGAGAAGTACGGGTTGAGCACCTTGCGGAACTTCTGCTGGCGCGGGGGATCCAGGGTGATGACCAGATCGCCCGCCAGTTGCTCGCTTGCCTCCGGTGTCGGGTTGCTGGAGAAGTGCTGCCAGTCCTGCAGGATCCGGTAGCACTCCTCGTAGCGCACCGCGACCCAGGCCCCGCCCGGGGTCGCGCTGAGAAACGGCGTATCGGTGTGGGCGAACGGCGACGTCCGCCGCATCACCGCGTAGACGTCGTAGAGGAAGCCGTTGTCGTTGAAATCCGCGTGGCGCAAGTCCCAGTTGCGCGCGTGCTGCTCGGGCGGCTTTGAACTCACTGAGCCGAATCTTCTTGCTGCTGAGCGGCCTTGCGCGCTTCGCTTTCCTCGTGGATGCGCACCAGCTCGCGGAACCCGATCCGCTCGTACTTAGGCACGGGCTGGATCCCCCACTCGTCGCGGGCGGTGTCCTTGCCCTCGGCACCTTCCGGAGGACCAAGCACCGGATACGGAACCTTGCACTCGAGGGTGTCGTCGGAGTAGCGGACCTTGAGCAGGCCGCTGCAGATCTCGGTGAGGCTCAGCGTCGGATAGCCGTACCACACCGCCATGAACGGCAACGTGAAAGCCCCCTCGATGACGAGGGCGATCAGGCAGACGAGCACCGCGCGCTTGATGTACTTGTGCATCCGCGCGTAATACGGCGTCGTGCCGGGGGGCAGATCTTCGGCGGGGTCCTTTTCGTCGGTGGCCGACGAATCCGATGGTGACGTCATGAGGTACTCCTTAGCCTGTTCAGTCGGAGAAGATTTCGCGGTTGACCGTGTGTAGGTACGGGATCGCCAGGAACGGCGTTATGTAGAAGATGTCGTAGAGCCACCACCCGATGACCGGGAACAGGACCCCGGCGTAACGGACGTCGGCGTACATCGTCATGTTGAACACGTATGCGCACCAGATCACCACGCCCATCCAGCAGGTGATGATCATCCACTGGTGGCCCCACCGCTTCATCTGCAAAAAGCCGATCGCCGCCGCGCACCGCATGGCGAACACGGTGAGGATCAGCCCTGCGACATAGGCCTTTTCGCCGGGCACCGCAGACCCACCGACCCAGGGCTCGTTGTAGTGCCAGAAGTAGGCGGCGTCGAACATGTGGCCCCAGCCGATCATCAACACCCGGTTGATCAACGTGTGGTTGGCGACCAGGTCCAGCGCCCAGCCCAGGCTGTTGAGCATGCCGTCGATCAACACCAGGTATCCGATGAGGGTCACGATCATCGGCCGGACCGACAGGCCGGCGCGGGCAGCCTGACGTTGCAGCCAGACGCCGCGCATGAAGATCGGGAACCCGATCAGGCCCGGTGCCCACATGCCCATCAGCGCGGCACCCGCGATCATCCACTTGTCGGCTCGACGTTGAGCGAGCCGGGATTCTTCGTGGTGATCCTCGAGGCTGACGGTGGCCGTAGCGCTCACAGCGACCACCATCCGCGTTCGAACGACATGTAGAGCTGGATGAGGAACATCGCCAGCAGATAGCCGTAGATGACGATCTGCAGAATGATGAGCGCCTTCTTGCGCTGCTTCTCCTTGGGATCCATGGGGATTCCTTCCTAGTGCGGGGTGCTCGAGTTGTCTGCACCGGCCAGACTGGCCACCGCCACCTCGCGCAGGCCGTCGGTGACCGCGCCATCACTGGACAACGGCGCGAGAATGCAGGCCTCGGCGGCATCCAGTTCGGTCGCGCCCGCGGCGATCAGGTGTGCGGCGGTGACCAGGACACGGGTCGAGGGCGGTTCGAAATGAAACGCCTCGTCGGCGGTGCGGATGGCGGTGGCGCACGCGACCAGCCGGCTCGCGGCCGGCAGCGGTATGCCCGTTTCGGCGACGATGACCTCGGCCTCGCGGTCGGGCGGGAGATATCTCATCGGCAGGGTGACGAACCGCTGCCGAAACGACGGCTTGAGTTCCTTGAGCGAGCTTCGGTAGGCGGGGTTGTACGAGCACACCAGCATGAACGTCTCCGGCGCTTGGACGACTTCGTCGGCCCGGTCGAGGTAGAGCGTGCGTCGGTGGTCGGTCAGCGAGTGCAGCACGGCAAGTGAGTCGTGGCGCGCTTCGACCACCTCGTCGAGGTAGCAGATCGCGCCGGCCTTGACCGCGCGGGTCAGCGGTCCGTCGGTCCACACCACGTCACCTCCGGTGACCATGAACCGGCCGACGAGATCCGAACTCGTCAGATCGTCGTGGCAGCTGATCGTGACGACCGGTCGGCGCAGCAGCACGCCCATGTGCTCGACCAACCGCGTCTTACCGCACCCGGTCGGCCCGGTGAGCATGACCGGCAGTCGCCGGTGGTACGCCTGCTCGAACAACTCGATTTCGTTGCCGTTCGAGTAGTAGGTGTCGGTGGTCATCGGCGGTTCGGGCTCCCTCAGATTGGGTGTCGGTCAGGCGGCGACGAGTTCGCGGTGGACGTGGGCAAGCACCCCGGGCAGGTCCTCCACGCGCCGGATGCGTTGGGACCGGCGGGGTCCGAAGACCTCCGGGAGCGGGTCGACGCGGGTCGGCCCGACGCCGACGTAGTACATCGAGACGCCCGCGTCGTTGGCTTCCTCGACCGCGTGCGCGGCATCGGCCCACGCGTAGCGTCCTTCGTAGCCCTCGTCGGAGATCAGCCCGTCGCCGATCACGATCAGCAGGCGACGTTCGGACGGCTGCGCCAGCAGCCGGCTGGTCAAGTGTCGCAACGGTGCTCCGAGCCTGGTGTAGCCACCGGTCGACAGGCCGAGCCGACTGGGCGGAACGAAGCGCCGATCCTCGAAGTCCTTCAGGCAGTTGACCTCGACGCGGTGCCGGGTGTTCCCGGTGAACACGAAGATGCCGTGTCGTTCCCGCGCCAGCGTCATCGCCCTCGACAGTGCGTCAGCGCAGGCCAATTCGAGCTTGAAGACCTTTCCGCCGTGCACGCCCAGCGAGGAACTGCCGTCCAGAAGCAGGGCGGTCGTGACGTCGCGGCTGGCGGGCAGCAGTTCGCGGAAGATGCGCGGTTCGATCGCCTCGCCGGTGGTGAGGTCGATGTAGTGGTTCACATACTGCTCGACGTCGAGGTCGGAGCCGTCCTCGAGGCGGCTCTTCATCGCGCGGTGGGTGTGCTCCTCGAACCACTTGCGCAGGTCGGCCGAAACCACCCCGGGTTGGCGGTTGCGGCTGGTGTGAGCGCGTTCGAGAACCGCGACGTGATCGCGCATGAAACTCTTTGTCCAGGCGTTCCATTCCGGATAGGGAATGCCGGGCCGGTGCTCCGGGGTGAGATCGAGGTCGTTGTCCTGGGGGCGGCTGGGTGGCGGCAGGTTGGGGTTGCGGACTCCCCCGTCGCCGCCGACGGGAACGGAGTACGGCCGCGGCAGCCGCTTCTGCGTCGTGGTCCACGGCATCCGGCCGAAGCTGCGCCGTAGCTTGTCCGACAGGCCCTGCGGCACCGTGTACGCCAGCGGCAGCCTGCCCACCACACCCGGGACGTCGCCGACCGGCTGGCCGTTGCGCGACAACGAGATCGCGCGTTCGAGCATCGCGTCGGCCGTCATGTCGTCGGGTAGCATCTCGAGATCGGGCAGCAATCGCCGCGCTTCTACCACCAGGCCGGGCCAGTTGGCCGCGACCCAGCCCAATGCGACGGCGGCTTCCACCAGCGTGAGCGCGCGAAGTTCGCGCGCGGTGAGTTCGTTGAGCCGGTAGTGGGCAAGCCGCTCCTTGGACGGTGAACACTGCAGCGCGACACCGCACGTCAGCGTCCTGCGGGTCCAGTCACGCGCCAGGGACGGATACGGCACCAGCACGTGATCCAATCCCGGGTTCAGGCTGAACTGGCGATGCTCACCGGTCACCAGGCGCACCCCCTCGCGGCGTTGGCCGCTCAGCGCGACAGCGGTGACGGCGCAACTGCGCTCGACGACCAGCGCATGCGCGTCGGACAGCTCGCTCATCGCTGCCCTAGAACGTGCCCAGGCTGGAGAACATCCAGTACCAGAACCAGATGACGAGCGCCGCCCCGCCCCACGCCGCGACGTAGCGCAATATCTCCCAGATCCATGCCCACACTTCGAACTCCTCGGTTGTTGTGGTGGTGTCTGCGCGAACCTGTCATCGCACTTCCAAGCCGCGCACGGCGGTCGAGACCAACTTGGCCAGCATCGTCTTGCGGGTGAGCGGGTTGTCCGTCGTGGTGAGCACTCCGTAGATGCCGAGCAGAAAGAATGTCGCGCTGTAGAAGGCGTCGACCTCCCGATGGACTTCACCGTCGCGCAGGGCACGCTCGAGTTCACCGACCAGCAAGACGATGACCGGATGGTCGGTCCATTCGTCCTTGTGTGGTCTGGACGCAGAGAAGTGCTGTGCCAGTATCTCTTTGAAAAGCACCGGGCCGAAACGGTGTTCCAGCTCGGTCACGAGTTCGACCACGGCGGTCAACGTGGTCACCAGGTCGTGCCGGTGCTGGAGGAACTCGGCGAAGTCTGTCGCGATCCGCGACTCCTCGCGGCTCTCCAGTTCCAGCAGCACATGCTCCTTGCTGGGGAAGTGGAAGAAGAAGGTGCCGTGTGCGACGCCTGCCGTCGCAGCGATCGCGTTAACGTCGGCGCCGGCCATACCCGACTTCTTGAACTCGGCGATTGCCGCGCCGAGGATTCGTTCACGCGTCTGCAGCCGTCGTGCTTCGCGCATCGACACCTTCACCGGTGATGTCATGGTCCGCTCTTTGTAGCGCAGCTACTGACTGAAGTCAATGAGTTGAGTCAGTTATGCCTTAGTCGGAGAAGATCTCCCTGTTCACCGAGTGCAAGTACGGAATCGCCAGGAACGGCGTGATGTAGAAGATGTCGTAGATCCACCAACCGACCACCGGGAGTATTACTCCGGCGTAGCGGACGTCGGCGTACATCGTCATGTTGAACACGTACACGCACCAGATCACCACACCCATCCAGCAGGTGATGATCATCCACTGGTGGCCCCACCGCTTCATCTGCAGAAAGCCGATCGCCGCGGCGATCCGCATGCAGAACACGGTGAGGATCAGCCCCACTTCGAGCGCCTTCTCCCCCGGTCCGGCCGCGCCGCCGAGCCACAACTCGTTGTAGTGCCAGAAATAGCCCGCGTCGAACATTGCACCCCAGCCGTTCAACAAGACTCGGGCCAGCAGTGTGTGGTGGGCGACCAGGTCCAAGGCCCAGCCGAACACGTTTATCGCGGCGTCGACGATGACGCAGTATCCCAGCAGCGTTACCAGCATCGGCCGGACGGACAGGCCGCCGCGTTGCGCCTTGCGCAGCAGCCACACGCCCCGCAGGAACAGCGGCAGCCCGAAGATGCCGAGCGCCGCGGTGCCGATGAGCACGCTACCCGAGATCAGCCACTTGTCGGCCTGGCGTTGCGCCTGCCGCGACAATTCCATGTGTTCGTCTAAGCCACTTGTGGTCGCGATCGTCGCAGGACGATTCACGGGCACCTCCTGAAGAACGGGTGCTACGAGCTTGTCAGTATGGCTGACTCAAGTCAACAAATTAGCGTGCTTCGATACCACGCAGTGTCCTGGCGACGTAGTCGTCGAGCATGGCGCTCTGAGTGGGCCACTTATGGGTGGTCGTCAACAATGCGTATAGACCGAGAAGGAAGAACACCGCGCTGTTCATGGGATCGACGTCGGGCGCTACCCGACCAGCTTTCTGGGCACGTTCGATCTCCCGCGCCACCCTGACGATGACCGGGTGTTCCTGGCTCTCGTCGGCAGGCCTGCTCTGCGAGAAGTGCAGGGCCAGAAAGTCCTTGAACAGGATCGCCCCGAGACGGCGCTCCAGCCCCAGCACCAGGCGAACGGCCTCTTTGAGGATCGCAGGCAGGCTGCGTTTGGACTCCGCGAACCGGCCGAGTTGCCTGGCGATGCGCTCTTCTTCACGGCGCTCCAACTCGAGCAACACGTGCTGTTTGGTCGGGAAATGGAAAAAGAACGTGCCGTGGGCGACGCCCGCCGCGGTGACGATGGCACCCACGTCCGCGTCGGCCATCCCGCCCCGCTTGAACTCGGCAATGGCCGCACCCATCAGGCGCTCTCGCGTCTGTAACCGCTTGGCCTCACGTGCTGAAGGCCTGTCCACCACCGCCATACGTTGACGATAGCAACACTTTTCTTGGCTTGACATCTGTGATTGACTGCAGTCAATTTCACGGAGGAGTCCGGATGGCTTTGGAACAGTTCAACCTCGACGGACAGGTGGCGATCGTCACCGGCGCGGGCAAGGGTGTCGGACAAGGTATTGCCAGGGTGCTGGCCGAAGCGGGCGCGACGGTGGTCGGCACGGCGCGCACCGAGTCCGACATCGTCGCGACGATCAAAGACATCGAGGATTCTGGCGGTAAAGGACTCGCCCTGGTGGCCGACGCGATCAGCCGTCCAGATGGCGAACGTGTGGTGAACACGGCGATGAATGAGTTCGGGCGCATCGACATCCTCATCAACAATGTGGGTGGTTCGACGTTCGGCTCGTTTCTCGACATCACCGACGAGGACTTCCGGCACACCTTCGACTGGTGTGTCACGTCAGCGTTCATCATGAGTCAACTCGCCGCCCGTCACATGATCGAGGCCGGACACGGCAACATTGTCAACATCTCCTCGGGATCAGCACGTTTCGGCATCCGCGCGCTTACCGCGTACTGCGTCGCGAAGGGTGGGCTCGAAGCGCTCACCCGGGCGATGGCCCAGGAGTTGGCGCCGAAGATCCGCGTCAATGCCATCGCACTCGGCTCATTCGCAACCGAGGGACTGCAAAGCGGCCTCGATATGATGCCGGGGGCACTGGACACGATGCTCTCGCTCACTCCGCTGCATCGGCTCGGCGACGTCGAGGATCTCGGTCGGCTCTGCGTCTACCTATCGACCAAGGACTGCTATGCGACCAACGCCGTCTTCCACGTCGACGGCGGAATAGACTCGAACAACCTGCCGCTGCCCATCCCCGACTACTGATCGAGGCTTGAAATGCGCAGAGTAGTCCAGTTTTCCACCGGCAACGTCGGGCAGCACTCGTTGCCCGCGCTCATCGGGCGCCCCGACCTGGAGCTCGTCGGGTTACACGCCGCCAGCCCCGACAAGATCGGCAAGGACGCAGCCGACCTGTGCGGGCTCACCGAACCGACCGGGGTCATTGCGACCGATGACATCGACGCGCTCATCGCGCTGAAACCCGATTGCGTGGTCTACACCGCGCTGGGTGAGACGCGGCCGATGGAGGTGATCGAGGAGATGGCGAAGTTCCTCGCCGCGGGCATCAACGTCGTCGGCACGTCGATGGTGTGGTTGGTGACACCGAATCAGGCCGACGACTGGCTTCGGACTCCGCTGGAGGCGGCCTGCGAGGCGGGCAATTCGTCGCTGTACGTCAACGGCATCGATCCCGGCTACTCCGGGGACACGGCGGCGCTCGCCGCCTTGAGTTTGGTCACCCGCGCGGAATCGGTCACCGTGGCGGAGGTCTTCGACTACGGCAACTACGACGATTACGAATACACGGGAACGGCAATGGGTTTCGGTGCCGCCCCCGACGATGAGCGGCCGCTGGCGTTTCAGCCCGGCGTTGTGGCGTCGATCTTCGGCGGGCTGGTGCGCAACCTCGCCCACCACCTCGGCGTCGAACTCGACGAGGTCCGCGACCGCTACGAGCCGTGGTACACCGATAAACGCATCGAATGCAAGATGATGACCGTCGAACCCGGCCGGTTGGCCGGGGTTCGCTTCGCCGCAGAAGGGGTGCGCGGCGAAGTCCCCGTCATCACGGTGGAGCACACCACCCGGCTCACCCCCGCTGCCGCACCGGACTGGGAGTACCCGCCCGTCGGCCACTCCGGCGTGCACAAGGTGATCGTCGAAGGCGAACCGCGCATCGAGGTAAGCACCCTGCTGTCACACCCGACGCTCGACGTCACCGAAGCCGGATGTGTCTCCACCGCCGCCCGTGCCGTCAACGTGATCGACTGGGTGTGCCGCGCCCCCAAGGGAATCATCGCCGTCGAGGACATTCCGCCCGCCGAGATGGTTCGGGGGCTGATGTGGTGAGCCCAGGCACCCGACGGATATGAACAGTCTCGTTCCGCCCACTGTGCGTCAGGCGCGGTGGCTGATCCTCGGCGGGATATTCGCCATCGTGCTCGGCGTGGTGCGCGGCTACACGTTCTTCGCGCACGGTGGCCTGATATTCCTCATGCTCGGTGTGGTTTTCCTCGGCATCGGTGTCGCCTCGGTTGTCGCCTCGGTGCAGCGACTGCGGCTCGGCGACCCGCCGCGTGGCGACACCGCGCGACGTTGATCAGTTGTCAGCGCCACGCGCAGGCATGGTTTCACGCCTTGGCGAGCTGCTTCTGCTCGTAGAGCCGTGCCCATTCCTTGCGCGGACGGATCGACACGTCGACGTCAGTTGCCTTGGCGCGCAAGGCACCAACCGTCGCCTCGGAGCGCGGCGTCAGCTTGAACGGATCCCAGCTGAAGAACCGGCACGAGTTCTCCCAGGTGATCTTGTTGATGTCGGAGTCCGATGCCTCCACGGCGTTGAGTTCGGCCAGCACCTGCTCGGGCGCATCGGGCCAGAAGCAGTCCGAATGCGGGTAGTCGCACTCCCACGCGATGATGTCGATGCCGATCTCGTGGCGCAGCTTCAGCGAGGTCTTGTCGGTCACGTAGCAGGCCAGCGAGTGCTCGCGGAAGACGTCGGACGGCAGCTTGTCGCCGAAGTCGCGGCGCAGCCACTTCTGGTTGGTGTAGTGGCGGTCGCTGCGGTCGAGGTAGAACGGGATCCAGCCGATACCGCCTTCGGAGAACGCGAATTTCAGGTCCGGGTAGTTGCGCATCGCCGGGCCCCACAGCAGGTCCTGGGCACACATCGCAGAGATCTGGGTCGCCAGGATGATCAGGTTGTCGATCGGGGCGTTCGGCGCCATGCTGATCGCGCCGAAGCCGGTGCCGATGTGCAGACACATCACTACGTTCTCCTCCGAGAGCGTGCGGAACACCGGGCCCCAGTAGTCGTCGTCGTGGTAGCTCGGCAGGCCCTCCAGATGCGGCAGTTCCGGCATGGTGACCGCGCGGCACCCCTTGGCGGCCACCCGGCGGATCTCGTTGCACATGCCCTCGGGCGTCCACGTCGGCAGGATCGCGATCGGGATGAACCGGTCCGGGTACGAACCGGCCCACTCGTCGATGTGCCAGTCGTTGTAGGCCGACACCATGACCAGGGTGACGTCTTCGCGCGTCATGTTGAGGTGGCGCGCGGAGAAGCCAGTGAAGGTCGGAAAGCACATCGAGGCCAGGATGCCGTTGCGGTTCATGTCCCGGACCCGCTCGTGTACGTCGTACACCCCGGGGCGCATCTCGGCGAACCCCGCCGGGTCCCGGCCCCACTCCTCGGCCGGCCACGACACCACGGCGTTCAGCCCGCTCACGCCCTGTGGGCGGCCCTGGTACATCCACTGGTCGACGCCCTTGTCGTCGGTCACGACGATCGGCGCCTCGGCCTTGTACTTCGCAGGCACGTGACGCAGGAACATGTCGGGAGGCTCCACGACGTGGTCGTCAATGCTCACCAAGATCAGGTCGTCAGGTCGCATACCTTCGCTCATAACCCCAGTAGTACCGTCTTTTGGCGTGACCGTCTCTGCGCGATCGGACAGAGTCTTGGCCGAATCGGCCAACGACACGGTGGACCCTGCCCGCCGGGTGATCGATCTGCGCCGCGGCGGCCGGGCCCTGGGCGGCAGCTACCTCTACCACGGCGACGCGCTCATCACGGGTTGGCACTCGCACGACGTGCACCAGATCGAGTACGCGGTCGGTGGCGTCGTCGAGGTGGAGACCGACTCGGCGCACTACTTGCTGCCACCGCAGCAGGCGGCGTGGATCCCCGTCGGACTGGACCACCAGGCGACGATGAACCCGGACGTGCGAACCGTCGCGGTGATGTTCGACCCGCTGTTGATTCCCGACGGCGGCGACCGCGCCCGAATCATCGCGGTTTCGCCCCTGATCCGCGAGATGATGCTCTATGCGCTGCGCTGGCCGATAGATCGCCCGCACGGCGACGACATATCGGACGGCTTCTTTCGCACCCTGGCCAACTTGGTCAGCGAAGCGCTCGATCACGAGGCGCCGCTGAGCCTGCCGACTTCCGAGCACCCGATCGTCGCAGCCGCCATGGCCTACACCAAGGAGCACCTCGACGCCGCCTCCGTCGAAGACGTCAGCCGTGCCGTGGCCGTATCTGAGCGCACACTGCGGCGATTGTTCCAAGACACGCTCGGAATGCCTTGGCGAACATACCTTTTACACGCGCGGATGCTGCGCGCCATGGCGCTCCTGGCGGCACCGGGACAGTCCGTGCAGGCGACGTCGTCGGCGGTCGGCTTCGACAGCCTGAGCTCGTTCACCCGTGCGTTCGCCCAGTTCTGCGGTGAGACACCGACGACATACCGCAAAAGAGTTGGTAGCGAACGTCTTTAGTCGCGGATCTGCCCGTCGCGCAACAGCCCGTCGACGGCGTTCTGCCAACGCTGCAGCTGGGTGGGCGTGGTGAACGGCTCAGGCAGGTGCCGCTCGATGTGCGCGCGCAGGATGAAGGTGCCCAGCGCCAGTACGAGCGGGTTCAGCATCGCCCACGTCGGATCGAGACCGGGGCGGGTCAGCCCCAACTCGGTGCGCTGTTGCCACCGGGCGGCACCCAAGGCCGCCAGCGCGTCGAACAGCTTGCGGCCCAGCGCGCTGCCGTCGGTCAGGGCTCGTCCGGCGTAATCGACGACGTCGGGGTGCTCGACGACCAACTGGGTCACCCGCTGCCCGATGTCGGAGATCGAATCACCCGGCGGTTCGGTGACCGGTTCCGACAGGGTGGCGTTCACCACGGTCATCACGTAGTCGTCGACGGCCTGGATCAGACGGGCCTTCGTCGTGAAGTGGTGCTGCACCAAACCGAGGGACACCCCGGCGGCCGCGGCCACCGTGCGCAATGACGTCATCGCGGTCCCCGTGGTGGCGAAGCTGCGCAGTGCGGCGTTCCGGATCTTCTCAACGCTCGTCAGTGCGCTCGGGCCGGCTGTCACTGTCACCGTGACAGCGTAGCAATACAGCTGTATCGTCGGTTCCGATACATGTGTATTGTCGGCTTGGCGGCCGTCTGAGCCAGCGACATCGGAAGGCCAACTGGATGCAGAACCGCGAAAGGGTCGGCCCGCTACCTCTTGGAGTGGTCTCGTTGCCGGGCAGCGCGCCAGCCGGTGGGAAGACCACCGAGGACATCCCGTTGGGCCTCTGTATCCGCGATCCGGATCGATGGACGATCACCGCCGACGAGGGAGCCAAGGCCGTCTGCCGTGCGTGCCCGCGGCGCTGGCGGTGCGCACAGCAGGCGTGTGAGACGCCGGCCGCCGAAGGGATATGGGCCGGCATCCTGATTCCGGAGTCGGGGCGCGCCCGGCGGTTCGCGCTGAGGCAACTGCGCTCGCTCGCCGAACTCAACGGCTATCCGGTGCGCCATCGCCGGGACGCGGTCGAACACTCTGCCTGACGTCCATCAACACGTTTAGAAATTTCCTGTTAGGTCAATTCCTCGGCAACTGAGTTGGATCGCCGATGGGAGTACCGATGCGCGGGCGCACCTCCGCACCTTTTGTCGACACGAAGTCCGAGGCGTGGACGGAGGCCGTCGCCACGACCGGGCTATTCCTCAACATCGCGGGCGTGATCGCGCTCGCGGTGGCGTTCGCCAGCTGGACGGTCGGGGACGGAATGCTGGCCCTGGTGTTCGGGGTGATCGCCGCGGTGAGCACCACCAGCAGCATCGTCTGCTTCGTCAGGCAGTCCGCCCCCGAACCAGACGGCGTGTCACAGACCACCTAGGGGGCGCAGCAAACTGTCGGCTGCGCCACAAGAGTGCGGGCGGGGGGACTCGAACCCCCATGTCCGAAGACAATGGAACCTAAATCCATCGCGTATCCCAATTCCGCCACGCCCGCAGGGCGGTGCCGATCGTACCTCTGCGCTCTCCGAATCTGTCGGCAGTGCCGAATAGGTTGGCGCTATCCACTGGCGATAGGGGCATCGTGCGGTCAGCCCAACAGTTCGAAGCTGCCAAGCGCTTGATGGCGGCAGGCCTAAACGATTGCGCGGTCGCGCGCCAACTCGACATACCGCGTTCGACAGTTCGAGAATGGCGGTGCTACCCGCAGGCGGCAATCGTCGACCGTTGCCGCGAGGCGATCAACATGTTCATGTCGGGTCAACGCGCCGCAGTTCGCGACTTACCCAAGAACTGCGTCGAAGTCTCGCTGTACTCGAAACACTGGCCATGCCTACTCCCCCAGCACGGTCCAGGAAAAAAGCACCACTCCACGAACCGATCCGAAGACATCATGGCGCTGTTCACC
This sequence comes from Mycolicibacterium holsaticum DSM 44478 = JCM 12374, assembly GCF_019645835.1. Classification (NCBI taxonomy): domain Bacteria; kingdom Bacillati; phylum Actinomycetota; class Actinomycetes; order Mycobacteriales; family Mycobacteriaceae; genus Mycobacterium; species Mycolicibacterium holsaticum. The sequence continues at coordinate 1,603,975 of NZ_CP080998.1, read as the reverse complement.
GTCGCGCTCGACAAGCTCGACATCCCCTGGACCCGGTCAAGCAAGTACATCGTGTCCATTTATCGCAAGGCGGCTACCGCGCGGCTCGACGAGTTCGTCGGTCCGAAGGCAGTCGCGGTACCGTTGAATGGTGTCCACTACACGGCGTAGCAGACCGGCGCTCATCGCGTTGGTCATCGTCGGCGCCGCCGGCTGCCTGGGCCTGGCGTGGTGGCAGTGGACCCGCTTCGAGTCCACCTCCGGTGATTTCCAGAACCTCGGCTACGCACTGCAGTGGCCGATGTTCGCCGGGTTCCTCGTCTACGCCTACTACAAGTTTGTCCGCTACGAAGAGGCACCGCCCGAGCCCGCCAGCCCGGAAACCGTCACCGAGATCCCCGCCGGGCTGCTGCCCGAACGACGCAAGCCGGCGCCTGCCTCCGACAGCGACCCCGTGTTGCGTGAGTACAACGCCTACCTCGCCGAGCTCGCAGAGAAAGACAAGGAATAGCCGACCCCATGACCGATACGCCTGCGCCCACCACACCGATCGACGCCATCCGCAAGGCGCTTCTGGGCTACCGCATCATGGCCTGGACGACCGGCGTCTGGCTGATCGCGCTGTGCTACGAGATGGTGATGAAGTACGTCTACCAGGTCGAGGGCCTGAACTGGATCGCCGTCGTCCACGGCTGGGTGTACTTCGTCTATCTGCTCTTCACCGCCAACCTCGCGGTGAAGGTGCGCTGGCCGATCGGTAAGACCGTCGGCGTGCTGCTGGCCGGCACCATCCCGCTCGTCGGCATCATCGTCGAGCAGGTGCAGACCCGCGAGATCAAGGACCGCTTCGAGTTGTAGCCGGCAACCGTTGGACTACAGCGGGGTCGACTCCACCGACCGCTGCGGGGATCAGCACGGCAAGCAGCGCGGCGAGCGCGGCCATGGCGGCGGCGATCACCAGCGCGACCCGCAGCGCACCTAGCGACGGATAGGCGTGGCCCGCGACTGAGACCGTCATCCCCGCAAGGACGGCACCTACAACGGCGCTCGAGATGGAGGTCCCCAGCGACCGCGCCAGCGCGTTGATGCCGTTGGCCGCAGCGGTTTCCGAAATCGGCACCGCGGCGTTGATCAGCGCGGGCATCGACGCGAACGCGAACCCCACCCCGATGCTGACCAGCACGTTGAACAACGACACCTGCCATGCGCTGCCGATCAGCACCAAGCCGGCCAGATACGACCCGGACACGATCAGGCTGCCGGCGATCAGCGTGAACTTCGGCCCGCGCACCGCGGCCACCCGAGACGCGATCGGCGCCGAGACCATCATCGCCAGCCCGCCCGGCGCCAGCCACAGACCGGCCTGCAACATGCTCTGCCCCAACCCGTAACCCGTTGCCGGCGGTAGTTCGAGAACCTGCGGCCCGATCAACGACATCGCAAACAGCGCGAAACCCACCGCGATCGACGCCATGTTGGTGCTCAGCACGGGGCGTCTCAACGTGGTGCGCAGGTCGACGATCGGGGCGGCGGTGCGGAACTGCCAGATCCCGAACAGGCCGAAGACCGCGATCGACGCGACGAACATCGCCACCGTCGTCGCGCTCGTCCAGCCCCAGTCCCCGCCTTTGGAGATGCCGAGCAGCAGGGTCACGAGCCCCACGCCGAGTCCGAGCGCGCCGAGCGGGTCGAACCGGTCGCTCGACGTCGGCGGTATCCGCGGAACCAGCGCCGCGAACAACACACCGGACGCAACGCCCAGCGCCGCGGCGAACCAGAACAAGGCGTGCCAGTCGAAGCGGTCGGCAATGATTGCCGACAGCGGAAGGCCCAGCGCCCCGCCAACGCCCAGCGACGAGCTCATCAGCCCCATCGCGGTTCCCACCCGGTGTGGGGGCACTGATGCGCGCAGCACGCTGATGCCCAGCGGGATGATCGGTATGCCGAAACCCTGCAGTGCGCGGCCGACGATCACCGGAAGCAACGTGCTCGTCGTCGCCGCGATCAATGAACCGATCGTCAGGATGACGGCGCAGATCAACAGGATCGGCTTGGGGCCGTACATGTCGCCGAGCCTGCCGAACACCGGGGTCGCCACCGCCGCGGTGAGCAGCGTCGCGGTGATCACCCACGACGCATTCGCGGCGTTGGTGTGCAGCAGCGCCGGCAGTTCGGGGATCAGCGGGATCACCAGCGTCTGCATCAGCGAGACGCTGATACCGGCCGCGGCCAGGACCGCGACGACGATCGCCGGGTGTCGGGTGCGCGGGCCGTCGACGTCCGAGGAAGCAAAGCGGCTGCGCACCACGGGGATGCTACCGATTAGATCGGCTATACAAAATTTGCGTAGTCAGCCCGGGTCAGGCGCCTCAGGCCTCATCCGGGCCGCGAATGTACATTTTGATCCGCGCACCGCGGCGTGTTGCGGATGAAACCGCACGCTCGCACGTCCGTCCCGACCCTCAGCCGGCCAGTTCACGCAATGCCGGCAGCAGCGCGCTCAGCGCCCGCCCGCGGTGCGACGCGGCATCCTTCTCGGCGGCGCTCAGCTCGGCGGCGGTCCTCGTCGATCCGGCAGGCAAAAACACCGGGTCGTAGCCGAAGCCGCCGTCGCCGCGCGGTTCGCGTCCGATGCGGCCGGGCCACGTGCCGCGCACGACGGTTTCTTTTTGGCCGCCGCCCGCGTCAAACACCAACGCGCACGCCGACACGAACGCCGCACCCCGCCGCTCGTCGGGCACGTCGTGCAGCTGCGCCAGCAGCAGCGCGGTGTTGGCTCGGTCCTTTTCGGCGGCATCGCCGGCCGCGCCCGACCACCGCGCCGACAACACTCCCGGCATGCCGTTGAGCGCGTCGACTTCCAGCCCGGAGTCATCGGCGACCGTCGCCAGCCCGGTGGCCCGAAACGCGTCGCGGGCCTTGGCCAAGGCGTTGCCTTCGAACGTGGCGGCGGTCTCGGGGGCTTCGTCGAACGGGGCCACGTCGTCCAGGGATAGCAGCGTCAGCCCGGACACGCCCGCAGCGTCGAGCACCCGGTGCAATTCGGCCAGCTTCTTGCGGTTGCGGCTGGCGACCAGCAGCGAGGTCAGCTTCCGAACGCCTTCTTCGGCGGGTCTTTGGGCTCCGGCAGCACACCGGGATACGGCAATTCCAGTGCCTGGCGCTGGATGTCGAAGATCTGCTCGCAGGCGGCCATCGCGGCGTCGAGCATCTTGTCCAGCGTCGAGCGCGGGAACGTCGCGCCCTCCCCGGTGCCCTGGATCTCCACGAGCGTTCCGGTGTCGGTGGCGACGACGTTCATGTCGACCTCGGCGCGGGAGTCCTCGGTGTAGGGCAGGTCGACGCGGATGCGCCCGTCGACGACGCCGACGCTGACCGCCGCGATCGCACACGACAGCGGCCGGGGGTCAGACAGCTTGCCGGCCGCGGACAGGTACGTCACCGCGTCGGCCAACGCGACGTAGGCCCCGGTGATCGCCGCGGTGCGGGTGCCCCCGTCGGCCTGCAGGACGTCGCAGTCGATCGCGATGGTGTTCTCCCCCAGCGCGGCGAGGTCGATGCACGCGCGCAGCGACCGGCCGACCAGCCGGCTGATCTCCTGGGTGCGTCCGCCGACGCGGCCCTTGACCGATTCGCGGTCCGAGCGCTCGTGGGTGGCGGCGGGAAGCATGGCGTATTCGGCGGTGAGCCAGCCCTGCCCGCTGCCTTTGCGCCAGCGCGGCACGCCCTCGGTGACGCTGGCGGTGCACATGACGCGGGTCTCGCCGAACTCCACCAGCACCGACCCGGCCGGATGTGAGGTGAAGCCGCGGGTGAGGCGCACGGGCCGCAGTTCGTCGTCGAGCCGACCGTCTTCTCGTGTGGACACGGGCCAACCCTATCGGCTCACGTGCGGGGGACGTCGAACGTCTCTCCGCACACGACCGCGTGCACCGGGCCGTGGAACTCCGCCTTGGCCTCGCTGATGACGTCCTCGCGCGCCGTCCACGGCGGAATGTGCGTCAACAACAGCTCGCCGACACCGGCCTCGGCGGCCGCCCGCCCGGCCTCGGTGCCGGACAAATGCAGCCTGGGCGGCCGGTCCGGTGAATGCGTCCAGGACGCCTCACACAGGAACACGTCGGCGCCGCGGGCCAGGTCGATGAGTTCGTCGCAGTAGCCGGTGTCACCGCTGTAGACGAACGTCGCGCCGGAGTCGTTGGTGAAGCGCATCCCGTAGGACTCGGTCGGATGGCAAACAAGTTTGGGCACCACGGTCAACGAGCCGATGCTGACCTCCTGCTCGTGCACCCAGTGCCGGACCTCGAAAACGTCGGAGAAGTCGTCGATCTCGCCGCCTTCGGGTGAGGACGCCGCGCCCAGCCGGGCCCACGTGTTCGCCGGCCCGTACAAGACGCCACGCTCCTGCGCCGGCGACGGGTGGTAGCGCCGCCAGACGAACAGTCCGGGAAGGTCCAGGCAGTGGTCGGCGTGCAGATGCGAGAGCAGCACATGCACATCGTTGGGGTCGGCGTAGCGCTGCAGCGCGCCCAGCACACCGCCGCCGAAATCGACGACCAGCGGCGGGGTGTCCGGAGCTGAAACCAGATAGCCAGAGGCTGGCGAATCAGGCCCGACGACACTGCCGGAGCAACCGAGTACGGTGATTCGCACAGCCACTAGCTTGCCATGCCCGGCAGCAGTGTGATGAAAACATCGCCCGTTTGTGCTTGATTCTTGCGCTAAATCACTTTCCCACGCCGACGTGACGTTGAACAGGTCGAACACCGTCCAGCGCCGGGCCAAGGAACCGGGCCGCGAGCGCGGTGAACGCGTCGGGATCACCGGTCGCCTCGAAGACCCGCTGCGCACCGCGCGCCGCCGGATCATCGGGGTGCGGGCGCAGCAAATCGAGTTCGGTGAGCACCCGCAGCAGGTCCTTGGCGGTCTCCTCCGCGCTGGACACCAGCGACACCTGCTCGCCCATCGCCAGCTGGATCAGACCCGACAGCATCGGGTAGTGGGTGCAGCCGAGCACCAGGGTGTCCACCTCGGCTCGTTGCAGCGGTTCCAGATAGCCTTCGGCCAGCCCGAGCACCTGGCGCCCGCTGGTCACTCCGCGCTCGACGAAGTCGACGAACCGCGGGCAGGCCACCGCGATCACCTCGGTGTCGCGCGCGGCCCCGAACGCGTCCTGATAGGCCCCCGACGCGATGGTCGCCTCGGTGCCGATGACACCGATGCGGCCGTTTCGGGTGGCGGCCACCGCGCGCCGCACCGCGGGCAGGATCACTTCGACGACGGGCACCGGCGCGTAGCGTTCCCTGGCGTCGCGCAGGCACGCCGACGACGCGGTGTTGCACGCGATCACCAATGCCTTCACGCCGCGCGCGACCAGATCGTCGCCGATCGCCAGGGCGTGCGCGCGGATCTCCGGGATGGTCAGCGGCCCGTACGGTCCGTTGCCGGTGTCACCGACATAGATGATGTCCTCGTCGGGTAGTTGGTCAATGATCGCCCGGGCCACCGTCAGCCCGCCGACCCCCGAATCGAAGATCCCGACGGGCAGGTTCGCGGCACGCGAGGATTCGGTCACGACGTCAGGTACGGCGGCGGGACCGGTCGCCGCAACGCCCGCGCCTTACGTTCGGGCCCGGACAGCAGGTAGGCGGCGATGACGCCGGCGACCGCCCCGCTCAGGTGGCCCTGCCACGAGACACCGGGGGTGCCGGGCAGCACGCCGAACAGGATGCTGCCGTACACGAGCAGCACCACGACGCCGACCACGATCTCCCAGATCTTGCGGGTGAAGAAGCCGAACACAATCAGGAATGCCAGCCAGCCGAAGATCAGCCCGGACGCGCCGATGTGGTTGGTCTCGCAGCGCACCCCGACGTACGGGCAGTGCACGCCGACGTTGCCGATCAGCCAGGTGCCGAAGCCGCCGAGAATCCACACGATCGCGGTGGCGAAGATGAACCGCGACATCCCAGCCAGCGTCATCAGGAAACCGAGCACGAGCGCGGGAATGGTGTTGGCGATCAGGTGATCCCAGTCCGAATGCAGCAGCGGCGCGAACAGGATGCCCCCCAGCCCGTCGCTTTCCAGCGGGCGGATGCCGTTGTTGTCCAGGCGATGTCCGGTCGCCACGTCGTAGGCCTCGATGACGTACAGCAGCACGACGAAGCTGATGATCGTCAGGCCGCCGACCATCCAGGCGGGCCGCTTCTTCGACGGCGCGGGTCCCGGCGTGCCGGGGTATCCACCCGTGCCCGTCATGCCCATAGCTGTCCTTCCAGCGCGTCCTCGGCCTCATCAAGGCTACCGGCGTACGCACCGGTGGACAGATACTTCCAACCGGCATCGGCGACCACGAACGCGATGTCGGCGCGCTCGCCAGCCTTGACCGCCTTGGCCCCCATACCCAGCGCAGCGTGTAGCACCGCGCCGGTCGAGATGCCGGCGAAGATCCCCTCGACCTGGACCAGTTCGCGGGTGCGCTTGACGGCGTCATAGGAGCCGACGGAGAAGCGGGTGGTCAGCACGTCGGGGTCGTAGAGCTCGGGGACGAACCCCTCGTCGATGTTGCGTAGCGCGTACACCCCTTCGCCGTAACGGGGTTCGGCGGCCACGATCTGCACGCCGGGCACCTGCTCGCGCAGATACCGGCCGGTGCCCATCAGCGTGCCCGTGGTGCCCAGCCCCGCGACGAAGTGGGTGATCTCGGGCAGGTCGGCGAGCAGTTCAGGCCCGGTGCCTTCGTAATGCGACAACGTGTTGGACTCGTTGCCGTATTGGTAGAGCATCACCCACGACGGGTTCTGTTGCGCAAGCTCTTTCGCGTGCGCCACCGCGGTGTTGGATCCGCCTTCGGCCGGCGAGGAGATGATCCGCGCGCCGTAGAGTTCGAGCAGCTGACGTCTTTCGATCGACGTGTTCTCGGGCATCACGCAGATCATCTGGTAGCCCTTGAGCAGCGCGGCCATCGCCAAGGAGATGCCGGTGTTGCCGCTCGTCGGCTCCAGGATCGTCGCGCCGGGCGCCAACTGGCCGCGGCGTTCGGCGTCTTCGATCATCCGCAGCGCGGGGCGGTCCTTGATCGACCCGGTCGGATTGCGGTCCTCTAGCTTGGCCCACAGCCGCACGTGCGGTTCGCCGTCGGGCTCGTCGTCCCAGCGAGGCGACAACCGGCGCAGGCCCACCAGCGGGGTGTTGCCGAGCGCCTCGAGCAGTGACTCGTACCGGGCCAAGATCAGCCACCCGCGACGGCGGGCAGGATGGTCACCGCGTCGCCGTCGGAGATCGAGGTGTCCAGCCCGCCTGAGAAGCGCACGTCTTCGTCGTTGACGTAGATGTTGACGAAGCGGTGCAGCTTGCCCGGATCGTTGGAGTCGACCAGGCGGTCGGAGATCCCGGCGTAGTTCGCCTCCAGGTCGTTGATCACCGCAGCCAGGGTGTCACCGGATGCGGTCACACGCTTTTCCCCACCCGTATGGGGCCGCAGGATGGTCGGGATCGAAACGGTGACGGTCATGGTTGCTCCTCATACTGCTCGACGATCTTGACGGGTTCTTCGGTGACGGCGCCGTCGACGATGCGGTAACTGCGCAGCTCGTGCTCGTCGGGGTCGCGGGTCGACACCAGCACGTAGTGGGCGTCCGGCTCGAACGCCAGCGAGACGTCGGTTCGGCTGGGATAGGCCTCGGTCGCGGTGTGCGAGTGGTAGATGACGATGGGGGCCTCGTCGGCCTCTTCCATCGCCCGCCACACCTTCAGCTGCTCCATCGAATCGAAGCGGTAGAACGTCGGTGATCGTTCGGCGTTGACCATGGCGATGAACCGCTCGGGACGATCGGCGCCTTCCGGCCCGGCGATGATCCCGCAGGCCTCGTCGGGGTGGTCGGCGCGCGCGTGCGCGACCATGGCCTCGACCAGATCAGCCCGAATCACCAGCACTGTCGTTCCCTCTCCGCGGTCCCTGTTTGTGGGCGGGTCACCCGAATGCTCCGGGCAACATGTCCCGGTACGTCGGTATTCCGGCGACCGACTCGGCCGCCAGCACCCCCACCAGCACCGCTCGGGCCAGGCAGTCCGCGGCGGCCGCCCCGATCGCGGTGATCAGCGGCGTCTCCGGTGACATCGATGCCGGGGTGGTGGGGTCCAGCGGTACCTCGACGGCACCGGTGGCCAGCGCAAACACCGTATCCCCATCCAGCGGGGTGTGACACGGCCGGATGGTGCGGGCCAGGCCGTCGTGCGCGGCGACAGCGACGCGCCGGCACCCCGCCTTGCTCAGCACCGCGTCGGTGGCGACGACGGCGATCGTGGTGTTGAGCGGGCTGAACTCCTGGTGGCGGCCGGCGTACGCCGCGATCTGGTCGGCCGGCGGCGCCACCAGCCCCAGTTCGTCGATCTGGTCGGCCAGCCACGGCAGCCCGGTCGCCGGGTCCACGACGTCCCCGGCGGAGTTGACGATCACCACCACGCCGACGGTCACACCCGACGCCAGCGTCGTCGACGCGGTACCGACGCCGCCCTTGAGGACGCCGGCCCGCGCTCCGGTGCCCGCGCCGACGGTGCCGAGGGCCACGTCGGTGCCGGCGCTCTGGGCCGCGGTGTAGCCGAACTCCGGCGTCGGCCGGCACGCCCAGCCGCCGACGGGCAGGTCGAAGACCACCGCGGCTGGCACGATCGGCACCACCCCGCCCTCCAGCGCCACCCCGCGGCCCTGTTCCTCAAGGAACCGCATCACGCCGTCGGCGGCGGCCAGGCCGAACGCGCTGCCGCCCGAGAGCACCACGGCGTCGACGTGGCGCACCGAGTTGATCGGGTCAAGCAGGTCCGTCTCGCGGGTGCCGGGTGCGCCGCCGCGCCCGTCGACGGCGCCGACGGTGCCCGGCGGCGCCAGCACGACCGTGGTGCCGCTCGCCCACCCCGACCCCAGCGTGGCGTCGGCGTCGACGCGGTGGTGTTGTCCGACAAGGATGCCGGCGACGTCGGTGATCGAACCCGTCACTGCTCTCTCTTTTCGCGATCGGCGCTCATCAACGCGATTTCCCCATGAGTCCGAGGACCAGGTACTCCTGCAGCACGGTCAGCCACTGGTACACGTCGAGGTGCCCCGCCAACGGATGGTCGGGGGCCAACTCGTCGGGCCCGCCCGAGGCGACACCGAGCATGCTGCCCAGCGCCAACCGCATGTCGTTGACGGCGGCAGCCCAGCAGTGCGCATCATCCTCGCGCAGTTCGAGTTTGCCGCCCGCCTCCGGAAGGGTTTCCAAAAGCTGCTGCGCGGCTTGGATTTTCGCGTCGATGATCTCGGGCTCGTGCAGGCTGCGCAAGGCGCGGTTGAGCGACTCGGCCGTGCCCGAGCCGGCCGGATGGTCGGTCTGGGACCGGTAGAAGTCGGGCAGCAGGCGCTTCATCGTTTCGTCCTGCGGCGGCGTCGAGTTCCCGGTGCGCATACCGGTGATCTGTTCGAGTTCGTCTGCGGGAGCAGAGGATTGACGCTCATCGAGCATGCCGATCATGGACGTGGCAAGGCTGCGCAGCAGCGCGGCCTCGTGCTGAGCCAACGCCGAGCGAAATCGCGGGCCGTCGGGAGTGTCGACCCGCTTCCATTTACGCACTGTTCTGTCAGCGGTCCTGCTGCATGGTCGCCCACAAGCCGGCGGCATGGAGCTTGGACACGTCGACCTCCATCGACTCACGGCTGCCTGCCGACACCACGGCCTTACCTTCGTTGTGCACCTGCAGCATGAGTTTGGTCGCGTGCGGCTCGCTGTAGCCGAACAACTTCTGGAAGACGTACGTCACGTAGGTCATCAGGTTGACCGGGTCGTCCCACACGATGGTCACCCACGGGACGTCGGTCGCCTCGTGCGTGGCGACGTCACGCTCCTCACGGGTTCCCGGTCGGGCCTTGGCCGGCGTAACCATGTGCTCAAGGATAGCCGGGGCATACGGACGGCTTTGACCTACTACGGTTGCGGTGTGACTGGGGCGTCCCTGGCGTTGCTCACCGACAAATACGAGTTGACGATGCTTGCTGCCGCCCTGCGTGACGGCACCGCGCACCGCCGCACCACCTTCGAGATGTTCGCCCGGCGCCTGCCCGACGGGCGCCGGTACGGCGTGGTCGCCGGAACGGCGCGGTTCGTTGATGCGTTGGCGCAGTTCACGTTCGACGACGAGGCCCTCTCGGCGCTGTCCGGGTTCTGCGATGACCAGACGCTGGCCTACCTGGCCGACTACCGATTCGGCGGCGACGTCGACGGGTACGGCGAGGGCGAACTGTACTTCCCGGGCTCACCGGTGTTGTCCGTGCACGGCACGTTCGGCGAATGCGTGGTGTTGGAAACCCTGGCGCTGTCGATCTTCAACCACGACAGCGCTATCGCGTCGGCCGCGGCGCGGATGGTGTCCGCGGCCGAGGGACGCTCGCTGATCGAGATGGGCTCGCGGCGCACCCACGAGCGAGCCGCGGTGGCCGCCGCGCGGGCGGCCTACCTCGCCGGGTTCACCGCCTCGTCCAACCTCGAGGCCCAACGCGTCTACGGCGTGCCCGCCGTCGGCACCAGCGCCCACGCGTTCACGCTGCTGTACGCCACCGACCGCGGGCCGGACGAGAAGGCGGCGTTTCACGCGCAGGTGCAGGCGCTCGGCGTGGACACCACGCTGCTGGTCGACACCTACGACATCACCACCGGGGTGGCCAACGCCGTCGAGGTGGCCGGGCCCGAACTCGGCGCGGTACGCATCGACTCCGGCGACCTCGGTGTGCTGGCGCGCCAGGTCCGCGACCAGTTGGACCGGCTGGGCGCGCGACGAACCCGCATCGTGGTCTCCGGCGACCTCGACGAGTTCGGCATCGCCTCGCTGCGCGCCGAACCCGTCGACAGCTTCGGTGTCGGTACTTCGCTGGTCACCGGCTCGGGCGCGCCCACAGCCGGCATGGTGTACAAGCTCGTCGAGGTGGACGGGATGCCGGTGGAGAAGCGCAGCAGCCGCAAGGAATCCCACGGCGGCCGTAAACAGGCGACGCGGCTCGCCAAGACCACCGGCACGATGGTCGAAGAGGTCGTGCATCTGTATGGACAGCCGCCCGCGGCCCCGCGGGGGCTGGCCGAGCGACCGCTCACCGAGACGTTGGTGCGCGACGGCCAACCAGTCGGCGACCTCGGGCTGGACACCGCGCGCGGACGGGTCCGTGCCGGCCTGAAAAGCTTGCCGTGGCACGGTCTGGCACTCTCCCGCGGCGAACCGGCGATCCCGACGCGCATGGTCGCGCGCGCAACATAGGAGGAACCACGACTTCGGAGGGTAGGAGCGAAGCGACGGGGGACCAGAGGCGGGTCACCGACCTGCTCGCCACGGCGGTCGCCTCGTTGGGCGGTAGCGAGCGCAGCGGTCAGATCGAGATGGCCCAGGCGGTGGCGCGTGCCTTCGAGACCGGTGAGCACCTCGCGGTGCAGGCCGGGACGGGCACCGGCAAATCGCTGGCCTATCTGGTGCCTGCGATCGCCCGTGCCCTCGAAATCGACGAACCGGTCGTGGTGTCGACGGCGACCATCGCGTTGCAACGCCAGCTCGTGGACCGCGACCTGCCCCGGCTGGCCGGGTCGCTGGCAGCCGCGTTGCCCCGCGCCCCGGAGTTCGCGCTGCTGAAGGGCCGCGGAAATTATCTGTGCCTGAACAAGATTCACAACGGGTCCGCCGCGGCTGAACCGGAAGACCGGCCGCAGGAGGAACTGTTCGAGCCGTTGGCGGCCAGCGCGCTCGGCCGCGACGTGCAGCGGCTGATCGCGTGGTCGTCAGAGACCGACACCGGTGATCGGGACGAGCTGACCCCGGGCGTGCCGGACCGGTCGTGGTCGCAGGTCAGCGTCTCGGCGCGGGAATGCATCGGGGTGTCGCGGTGCCCGTTCGGCACCGACTGCTTTTCCGAACGGGCCCGTGAGAAGGCCGGGCGCGCCGATGTCGTCGTCACCAACCACGCGCTGCTGGCCATCGACGCGATCTCCGATGCGGCCGTGCTGCCCGAACACCGTCTACTGGTTGTCGACGAGGCCCACGAACTGGTCGACCGGGTGACGTCGGTGGCCACCGGGGAGTTGTCGGCGACGTCGCTGGGGGTGGCGCACCGGCGGGCCGCGCGCCTCGTCGACCCCGAACTTGCGCAACGGCTGGAGGCGGCGACCGCGACGATCTCGTCGGCCATCCATGACGCCACCCCCGGCCGTATCGACGTGCTCGACGACGAGATGGCGACGTATCTGACCGCGCTGCGCGACGCCGTGCACCGGGTGCGGTCGGCGATCGACACGAGCCCCAGCGACCCGAAGGCGGCGTCGGCGCGTGCGGAGGCGGTCACGGCGTTGACCGACGTCGGCGACACCGCGTCACGCATCTTGGACTCGTTCGTCCCGGCCATTGCCGATCGCACCGACGTGGTGTGGTTGGACCACGAGGACAACCGCGGCAACGTTCGCGCCGTGTTGCGGGTGGCGCCGCTGTCGGTGGCAGGGTTGTTGCGCGTCAGGCTTTTCGAGCACGCGACGACGGTTCTCACGTCGGCGACGCTGACCATCGGCGGCACGTTCGACGCGATGGCGTCGGCATGGGGTTTGGCCGGTGAGGAGACCAAGTGGCGGGGCATCGACGTCGGGTCACCGTTCGAGCACGCGAAGTCGGGCATCCTCTACGTCGCCGCGCATCTGCCGCCGCCTGGGCACCGCGGCAGCCGGGCCGGAGCCGCGGAGTCGGCGACATTCACCAACGCCGAACAACTCGACGAGATCGCTGCGCTGGTGACCGCGGCGGGTGGTCGCACGCTGGGCCTGTTCTCGTCGATGCGGGCGGCGAAGGCGGCCGCCGAGATCATGCGGGAGCGCCTCGACACCCCGGTGCTGTGCCAGGGTGAGGACACCACGTCGGCGCTGGTCAAGCGGTTCGCCGAGGATCCCGGGACGTCGCTGTTCGGCACGTTGTCGCTGTGGCAGGGCGTCGACGTGCCCGGTCCGTCGCTGTCGCTGGTGCTCATCGACCGCATCCCGTTTCCGCGTCCCGACGACCCGTTGCTCACCGCGCGCCAACGTGCGGTGGCGGCCCGCGGCGGCAACGGGTTCATGGCCGTCGCCGCCAGCCACGCAGCGCTGCTGCTGGCCCAGGGTGCGGGCCGGTTGCTGCGCACCGTGGAGGACCGCGGCGTCGTCGCGGTGCTCGACTCGCGGATGGCCACCGCCCGCTACAGCGGCTATCTGCGCGCGTCGCTGCCACCGTTCTGGGCGACGACCGATTCCACCCGGGTTTATCAGGCGCTTCAGCGGCTGCGCGGCGACTGATCCCGTAGCGCCGAGATGGACGTTTTGGCGAAACTCACCCGCACTTTTACGCCCAAATGTCTCTTTGGGCGTATTAGGTATATCTGCATGAGGCGACGACACCTGGTGGGCGCCGTGCTCGCGGTGTCGTCCGCGGTGCTGCTCGCCGCGGCGTGCTCGACGACATTGCAGGGCACGCCCGTTTCGGTGTTCGCCGACCCGTTCCGCGTCGCCGGGATGCCTGCCACCGACGGGCCGACCGGCCTGCGGCCCGACCCCCCCGAGCCGACCCGCAAGGTCAAGGGCACCGACGGCGGCGACATCGACGAGCTGGCCCGCCAGGCCGTCAGCGACATCGAGGAGTTCTGGAACGGTGTCTACAGCGAATCGTTCGGCGGCGAGTTCCGTCGGGCGAAGGCGCTGATCTCCTGGGACGCCAACGGATTCGACAGCATCGTGTTCTGTGGCGGCGACACCTACGGCCTGGTCAACGCCGCGTTCTGCCACGACGACCGGACCATCGGGTGGGACCGCGGCGAGCTGCTGCCCGGTCTGCAGCGCAAATACGGCGACATGGGCGTCACGATGGTGCTCGCCCACGAGTACGGCCACGCCGTGCAGCGTCAGGCCAAGATGGCCGGCGACGCCACCCCGACGTTGGTCGCCGAGCAGCAAGCCGACTGTCTTGCCGGGGCGTACATGCGGTGGGTGGCCGAAGACAACTCGCCGCGCTTTTCGCTGTCCACCGGCGATGGCCTCAACAACGTGCTGGCGGCGGTGATCGCGTTTCGCGACCCGCTGATGAGCGAGGCCGATCCCGCCGCCGGGTCCGACGAGCACGGTTCGGCGTTCGAACGGCTTTCGGCGTTCCAGTTCGGTTTCACCGACGGCGCGAGTGCATGCGCGTCGATCGACATGCGCGAGATCGGTCAGCGCCGCGGCGATCTGCCCGTGCTGCTCGATGAGGACGAAACCGGCGAGTGGGAGGTCAGCGAAACGTCGGTGCGCACGATCATCGCCGCGATGGATCTCCTGTTCGAGCCGGCCAACCCGCCGGTGTTGAGCTTCGCGGGTGCCGACTGCCCCGGCACCCGCCCGAGCCCACCCGTGTCGTTCTGCCCGAGCACCAACACGATCGCCGTCGACCTCGACGGGCTGACCCGGATGGGCACCCAGGACACCACCGGCGGCGACGAGTTGGCCACCGGAGACAACTCCGCCTACTCGGTGCTGGTGTCGCGCTACATGCAGGCCGTCCAGCACGAGCACGGCGGCGTCGCGCTCGACAACGCCGAAGCGGCGCTGCGCACCGCCTGCCTGACCGGGGTGGCCACCACGAAGCTGTCCAAGTCGGTGACCACACCCGACGGGAACACCGTCGCGCTCACCGCAGGCGACGTCGACGAGGCGGTGTCGGGCATCCTCACCAACGGCCTGGTCGCCAGCGACGTCAACGGCGAGTCGGTGCCCTCGGGGTTCTCGCGGATCGACGCGTTCCGTGTCGGGGTGCTCGGCGATCAGGACCGGTGCTTCAAACGCTTCTCCTGACGCTGGCTTGCCCGCGAAATAGCATTCCAGGTCGCAAAATCACGCCGGTGACGACCCGGAATGCTATTTCGCTGGGAGCGGAGCGGGAAGCGGAGCTAGATGTTCTTGGTCACGCCGTACCAAGCGACGATCGCCTCCGAGACTTCGGTGGAACGGGTCAAAAACGCATACGAGCGGATGAACGACTCGCCGACACAGCCGTCGATCTTGACCCGGAAGTCGCTGACCATCACCCACGGCTCGGCGCCGGTGAACTCCTTCTTCGTCACCGGCACCACGTTGATCAGACCGGGTTTGAGCCCGACGGTGATACCACCGCCGAGGTTGCCGCCGAGGCCGGGCAACACCCCGAGCTCCACCGGTCCGGCGGCGTCGATTCCCAGAATCCCGAGCGACGGGTTGATGCCCGCGGTGCCGGTCAGCGAGACGCCGTTGGACGTGCTCATATCGATGCCGCAACCGATCTCGTAGCCGACCTCGAGCGTGCCGGTGGGCGCTGTGCCGTCGTCGGGACCGCTCAGCTTGCCGGTGTAGGTCCCGCCGACCACGTACTCGCGCGAGGACAGCGCGGTGGTGAGCGGAGGAATCGGGGCCTGGGTCTCATCCTTGGCGCCCAGTTCCAGCCGCCAACCGTCGGGGGCCTCCTTGACGACCGGCGGCGTGGACGCGACCGCACCGTCGTCCGGCGGCGGTAACGCGTCAGGAGGCACCGCACCTTCAGGCGGCGGTGCACCCTCCGGTGGGGGTGGGCCCGGAACCACGTCGACGACGGGTTCCACCGCCGGTTGGGCCGACGCCGGCACGCTCGCCAGGCCACCGATCAGCCCGCCGACCGCCAACACGGTGATGCCGCGCCGCAGCACATATCCAACCGTCACTGCTGAAGTCCTTCGCCACGCGTCGCGGTAAATGACGCACTGGAGGGCAACCTACCCGGGCCATCGCGGCCGCCGTACAGGTGTCCAGATATTTGTGTGGTGGTCGTGCGCCGGCACGTCAGGTCGGCATCCGCAGCACGAACCCCGCCTCAAGGGCGACCCACAGCGCACCGTCCGCGCCGATCGCCATTCCGTGTGGCTCGCTGCCCGGCGGGAGGTCGATGGTGATGATCTCGCCGTCGCCGCTGACCCTGGCGATCTGGTGCGAACCCCACAGGGTCACCCATACCCCGTCGTCGGGGTCGGCCACCACCGCGTGCGGTTTACCGGGCAGGTCGATCTCCTGGATCGCGTCACGTACGGGGATGCGGCCCAACTTCTCGGCGCGGATCTCGGTGAACCACACCGCGTCATCGTGGGTTGCCGCGATGCCCACCGGACCTGCTGCAGCAGTAGGCAGTTCGCGTACGGTCAGGCCGTCAGACGGTGACAACCGACCGATCGCATTGGCCTGGTTGAGGGTGAACCACAACGCGTTGTCGGGCCCGGTCGTGATCATCGACGGTGCGCCGCCGACCGGATGCCAGTCGGTCACCTCCCCGTCGACCGAAATCCGGCCGACCTCACCGGATGTCATCGCGGTGAACCACAACGCACCGTCGGCGCCGGCGGTGATGCCGTACGGGCCCCGGTCGTCGCCGACGTGAAAGGCGCTCAACTCCCCCGCTGTGGTGATCCGGCCGATGTGGTCATCTCCGATGCGAGTGAACCACAGCGCGCCGTCGGGGCCGGCGGTGATGATCGACGGACGGCTCTGCGGGGCAACGGGGAACACCGTGACGGCGCCCGTCGTGCTCACCCGCGCGATCGCGCCGGCTGCCACCAGCGTCACCCACAGTGCGTCGTCGGCGCCGAGGGCCAGCGCATAGGGCCCGCCGTCGACCGGGACCTTCAGCGCGCGCGTCACGCGGAGGTGACGAGGCCGAGCTCGTTGTCGCCGGCCAGCAGCGGGTGGTGCGGCAGCACCCGCACCGTGTACCCGACCGGCCCGGCGACCGGCAGCGGCGTGGTGGTCGAGAACGTCACGTTGCCACCGTCGGCGGTGCCCGTGTGCTGCATCGGGACCGTCACCGGATCCACCAGCGTGTCGCTCGCGTCGACGCGGCCCAGCACGGCCTGCACGGTCACCTCCTCGGGTCGCAGGTCGGCGAGCTGCACCTTCGCGGTCAAGGTGAGCTCAGAGCCGAGCAGCGGGGTGTCCGGCAGCCCGGAGCTGTCGACGTCGGTGATCTGAACCTTCGGCCAGGCCTCCTCGGCGCGCCCGCGGTAGGCCGCCAGGTCGCGGGCCGCGCCGAACGGTTCACCGTCGGCTCCGGGTTGCACTGTCTTGCGCACGGACTGCGCCGCGGGCGCGTAGTACTTCTCGGTGTAGTCGCGAACCATGCGCGACGCCAGCACTTTTGGCCCGAGCGCGATCAGCGTGTGCCGCACCATCTCGACCCAACGGGCGGGTACGCCGTGCTCGTCGCGGTCGTAGAACTTCGGCGCGACGGCCTGTTCGAGCAGATCGTAGAGGGCGGCCGCCTCGAGGTCATCGCGTCGACCCTCGTCGGCCAGCCCGTTGGCAGTCGGTATCTCCCAACCGTTTTCGCCGTCGTACCACTCGTCCCACCAGCCGTCGCGGATCGACAGGTTCAGCCCGCCGTTGAGCGCGCTCTTCATCCCCGACGTTCCGCACGCCTCCAGCGGCCGCAGCGGATTGTTCAGCCACACATCGCATCCCCAGTACAGCTGGCGGGCCATCGACATGTCGTAGTCGGGCAGAAACGCGATACGGTGCCGCACCTCGGGCCGGTCGGCGAACTTCACCACCTGTTGAATCAGCGCCTTGCCACCGTCGTCGGCGGGATGGGACTTACCCGCCACGATCAGCTGGATCGGCCGCTGCTCGTCGAGCAACAGCCGCTCCAGACGTTCAGGGTCGCGCAGCATCAGCGTCAGCCGCTTGTACGTCGGTACCCGCCTGGCGAATCCGATGGTCAGCGCGTTGGGGTCGAACGCTGTTGCGATCCAACCCAATTCAGCATCGGCGGCGCCGCGCTCGGTCCACGACCGGCGCAGCCGCGCGCGCACGTCTTCGACCAGCTGTCTGCGCAGCTGTGAGCGGATCCACCAGATGTGCCCGGCGTCGACCTGGTGCAGCCGCTGCCACACCTCGGGCTCCCACACCGCGGGCTCCCCACGCGAGTTGGCACCGATCATTTCGCGACCCAGTTCCAGCCACTCCCGCGCCGCCCACGTCGGTGCGTGCACACCGTTGGTGATCGAGCCGATCGGCACCTCGCTGGGGTCGAACCCCGCCCACAACTCGTTGAACATGTGGCGGCTGACCTTGCCGTGCAACAGCGATACGCCGTTGGCCCGCTGCGCCAATCGCAGACCCATGTGCGCCATGTTGAACTTCGACGGATCGTCTTCCGCGCCGAACGCGATGATGCGGTCCAGCGGAACCCCGGGCAGAAGTCGCGAGGCGGCATCCGGCGACCCGTCCGGCCGCGGCTCGTCGGCGCCGCCGAAATAACGCCGGACCATCTCCACCGGGAACCGGTCGATGCCCGCGGGCACCGGCGTGTGGGTGGTGAACACCGTGGAGGACCGCACCACCGTCACCGCGGTGTCGAAGTCCAGCCCGGCGTCGATGAGCTCGCGGATGCGCTCGACACCGAGGAACCCGGCGTGTCCCTCGTTCATGTGGAACACCTCCGGGGCGGCCCGGCCCTCCAGTTCGATGAACGCCCGGATTGCGCGCACGCCGCCGATGCCGGCCAGGATCTCCTGTTTGATCCGGTGTTCCTGGTCGCCGCCGTAGAGCCGGTCGGTCACCCCGCGCAGGCCGTGGGCATTTTCGGGAATATCGGAATCCAACAGCAGCAACGGAATTCGGCCCACCTGGGCGACCCAGACCCGGGCGCGCAGCTGGTTGCCCTCGGGTATCGCCAGGTCGACGAGTACGGGACGGCCGCTGCCGTCGGTGAGCTGTCGAAGCGGAAGGCCCTGCGGATCCAGCGACGGGTAGCTCTCGTGCTGCCAGCCGTCGGCGGTCAGCGACTGGCGGAAGTACCCCGAGCGGTACAACAGGCCGACCGCGATCAGCGGCAGGCCCAGGTCGGAGGCGGACTTGAGGTGGTCGCCGGCCAGGATGCCCAGGCCGCCGGAGTAGTTGGGCAGCACCTCGGCGACGCCGAACTCCATCGAAAAGTAGGCGATCCCGTTGGGCAGTTCGGCGCCGCGTTCGATCTGTTGCTGATACCACAGCGGGCGGGTCAAATATTCGTCGAGATCGGCCACGAGCGCGTCGAGGCGACCCAGAAACGATTCGTCGACGGCCAATTCGTCGAGGCGCTTCGGGCTGACCTGGCCCAGCAGCGCCACCGGGTCGCAACCGACCTGCCGCCACAGCTCCTCGTCGATGGCGGCGAACAGATCCTGCGTGGGCTTGTCCCACGTCCAGCGCAGGTTGATCGACAGCCGTTCGAGCGCGGCCATCCGATCGGGAAGGTGGGCGCGCACGGTGAACCGTCTCAGGGCTTTCACGCGAGTCAACCTTACTGATCTTTCCCGCTGGTGCAGTCTTCGAACCCCGATCGCTTCGGCGCGGGGGGTTGGGCCGCGCATTACGGTGGGTATAGGGCGGCCAGGAAGTTCTCGAGGCTCTGCACGACGACGACCAGACCTGGCGGTGCCGAGGACGCAACGTCCACGAATGTAAGGAGTGGTAGGGGTGACCGGTCGGATCGCAATCGACGACGTCGCACCTGTCATTTCCGGTGGTCGCTACCCGGCCAAGGCCGTGGTCGGCGAAATCGTGCCGGTGACGGCGACGGTGTGGCGCGAGGGCCACGACGCCGTCGCTGCCACGCTGGTCGTGCGCTACCACGGCACGGCCTATCCCAAGCTCGTCAGCGACCCGCCCGGCCTGGAACGGACCGCCGAACCCGTGCCCATCGAGGAAGTCGTCACCCCGGCCTCGCGCATCAAACCGCAGCTGCTGCCCATGTCGACTGGTCCGACCCCGGATGTGTTCCACGGGCAGTTCACCCCCGACGCGGTCGGCCTGTGGACGTTCCGGGTCGACGGCTGGGGTGATCCCATCGCGACGTGGCACAAGAACGTCACCGCCAAGCTGGATGCCGGCCAGAGCGAGGCCGAGCTGTCCAACGACCTGTTGGTCGGTGCCGGATTGCTAGAGCGCGCCGCCGCCGGAGTGCCGAGGCAGTCGCGTTTCCCGCTGATCGACGCGGCCGCCCGGCTGCGCGAACCGGGTGATCCGTTCACCCGCGCGGGCGCGGCGCTGTCCCCGGAGGTGACCGAGCTGCTGGCGCGTTATCCGCTGCGCGAACTGGTGACCCGCGGCAGCCGGTACGGCGTGTGGGTCGACCGCCCGCTGGCGAGGTTCAGCGCCTGGTATGAGATGTTTCCGCGGTCGACGGGCGGGTGGGACGCCAGCGGCAACCCCGTGCACGGCACGTTCGCCACGGCGACCAAGGCGCTGGCGCGCATCGCGCGGATGGGTTTTGACGTGGTGTACCTGCCGCCGATCCATCCGATCGGCAAGGTGCACCGCAAGGGCCCCAACAACAGCGTGACCGCAGCACCCAACGACGTCGGCTCCCCGTGGGCGATCGGCAGCGACGAGGGCGGGCACGACGCGGTCCATCCGAAGCTGGGCACCATCGAGGATTTTGACGATTTCGTCGCCGCCGCCCGCGATGAGGGCATGGAGGTAGCGCTGGATCTGGCCTTGCAGACCGCACCCGATCACCCTTGGGCGCGTGAGCATCCCGAGTGGTTCACCGTGTTGCCCGACGGCACCATCGCCTACGCGGAGAACCCGCCGAAGAAGTACCAGGACATCTACCCGCTCAATTTCGACAACGATCCCGCCGGGCTGTACCAGGAAGTTCTACGCGTGGTGCGGTTCTGGATCTCCCACGGCGTCAAGGTGTTCCGGGTCGACAACCCGCACACCAAACCGCCGGACTTCTGGGCCTGGCTGATCGGCGAGGTGAAGAACAGCGATCCCGACGTGCTGTTTTTGTCCGAGGCGTTCACCCGTCCGGCCCGGTTGTACGGGCTGGCCAAACTCGGTTTCACCCAGTCCTACACGTACTTCACCTGGCGCACCGCGAAGTGGGAGCTGATCGAGTTCGGCCGGCAGATCGCGGAACATGCCGACTATGCGCGGCCCAACCTGTTCGTCAACACCCCCGACATCCTGCATGAGAGCCTGCAACACGGCGGGCCCGGCATGTTCGCGATCCGGGCGGTGCTGGCGTCGACGATGAGCCCCTCGTGGGGGGTGTACTCGGGCTACGAACTGTTCGAACACCGGCCCGTGCGCGAAGGCAGCGAGGAGTACCTGCACTCCGAGAAGTACGAGTTGCGTCCGCGCGACTTCGACGCCGCCTTGGCCGACGAGGTGTCGTTGGAGCCGTTTTTGACCCAGCTCAACGAGATTCGGCGGGTCCACCCGGCATTACATCAGCTGCGCACCATCAGGTTCCATCATCCCGACAACGACGCGCTGCTCGCGTACAGCAAGTTCGATCCGGCGACCGGCGACCAGGTGCTCGTGGTGGTGACGCTCAACCCGTTCGGCCCCGAAGAGGCCACCTTGTGGCTCGACATGGCCGCTTTGGGCATGGAACCGCACGACCGGTTCTGGGTGCGCGACGAGATCACCGGCGAGGAATACCAATGGGGCCAAGCCAATTACGTCCGTATCGATCCGGCCAGGGCCGTGGCGCACGTGCTGAACATGCCGCAGGTCGCGCCGGAGCATCGACTGAACCTGCTGCGTAGGGAGTGAACACAATGACGCAGACCAATCCGCGGACCAGCCCGCATTTGCGGCCGCACACCGCCGACCTCAACCGGCTGCTGGCCGGTGAACACCATGATCCGCATTCGGTTCTGGGCGCCCACGAGTACGGCGACCACACCGTCATCCGGGCCTACCGGCCGCACGCGCTGGAGGTGGCCGCGCTGATCGGGGGTGAACGATATGCGTTCACCCATATCGAGGCCGGGCTGTTCGCGGTCGCGTTGCCGTTCACCGACCTGGTCGACTACCGCCTCGAGGTGAGCTATGCCGGCGGCGACGGCAAGGTTCACCGGCACGTCGTCGCCGACGCGTACCGGTTCCTGCCCACCCTCGGCGAAATCGACCTGCACCTGTTCGCCGAGGGCCGCCACGAGCGGCTCTGGGAGGTGCTGGGTGCGCACCCGCGCCGATTCACCACGGCCGACGGTGCGGTCGACGGCGTCTCCTTTGCGGTGTGGGCACCGAACGCCAAGGGCGTCAGCCTGATCGGCGATTTCAACCACTGGGACGGCACCGAAGCCCAACTGCGGGTGCTGGGCTCCACCGGGGTGTGGGAGCTGTTCTGGCCAGGTTTCGAGGTCGGCGGCCTGTACAAGTTCCGGATACACGGCGCCGACGGTTCGATCAGCGACCGTGCCGATCCGATGGCGTTCGCCACCGAGGTGCCGCCCCAGACGGCGTCGAAGGTGACGCACAGCGAGTATCGGTGGGCCGACGACGAGTGGATGACCCGGCGGGCCGAGCAGAACCCGGTCTTCGAGCCGATGAGCACCTACGAAGTGCACCTCATGTCGTGGCGGCCGGGGCTGACATACCGCGAACTGGCCGACCAACTCACCGAATACGTGGTGTCCCAGGGCTTCACGCATGTCGAGCTGATGCCGGTGGCCGAACATCCGTTCGGTGGTTCGTGGGGCTACCAGGTGACCTCGTACTATGCGCCGACGTCACGGCTCGGCACACCCGACGAGTTCCGCCACCTCGTCGACACCCTCCACCAGGCCGGCATCGGAGTGATCATGGACTGGGTGCCCGCCCACTTCCCCAAGGACGCGTGGGCGCTGGGCCGGTTCGACGGTACTGCGCTCTACGAGCACTCCGATCCGCGGCGCGGCGAGCAACTCGACTGGGGCACATATGTGTTCGACTTCGGCCGCGCCGAAGTGCGCAACTTCCTGGTCGCCAACGCGCTGTACTGGTGCCACGAGTTCCACATCGACGGCCTGCGCGTCGACGCGGTCGCATCCATGCTGTACCTGGATTACTCACGCCCCGAAGGCGGCTGGACGCCCAACATCTACGGCGGCCGGGAGAACCTCGAAGCGGTGCAGTTCCTGCAGGAGATGAACGCGACCCTGCACAAGTCCGCCCCCGGCATCGTGACCGTCGCGGAAGAGTCGACATCGTGGCCGGGCGTCACCCGGGCGACAAACCTTGGCGGTCTTGGCTTCTCGATGAAGTGGAACATGGGCTGGATGAACGACACCCTGGAGTTCATCAAGCGTGACCCGATCCACCGCAGCTATCACCACCACGAGATCACGTTCTCGATGCTGTATGCGTTCAGCGAGAACTACGTGCTGCCGATCAGCCACGACGAGGTGGTGCACGGCAAGGGCACGCTGTGGGGCCGGATGCCAGGCAACGATCACGTCAAGGCGGCGGGGCTGCGCGGCCTGCTGGCCTACCAGTGGGCGCATCCGGGCAAACAACTGTTGTTCATGGGCCAGGATTTCGGTCAGCGCGCCGAGTGGTCGGAAGAACGCGGGGTCGACTGGTATCAGCTCGACGAGAACAGCTACTCGACCGGTATTCAGCGCATGGTGCAGGACATGAACGCCATCTACGCCAGCAGGCGGGCGCTGTGGTCGCGCGACACCAGCCCGGAGGGCTACTCCTGGATCGACGCCAACGACTCGGCCAACAACGTGCTGAGCTTCCTGCGCTACGGCGACGACGGCTCCGTGATGGCCTGCGTCTTCAACTTCTCCGGCGCCGAGCACACCCGCTACCGGCTGGGCCTGCCGCACACCGGCACGTGGCGCGAGGTGCTCAACACCGACGCTGACATCTACAACGGCGCGGGTATCGGCAACTACGGTGCGGTCGAGGCGACCGACGAGCCGTGGCACGGCCGGCCCGCCTCGGCGGTCATGGTGCTACCGCCGCTGGCCGCCCTGTGGTTCGAGCCCGCCTGACTTTTCGCCCCTGTGGCCGGCCGAGTGTGCAGTCAGATCGTAGTTTCGGCCGGATCCGGGCGAATTGTCGATCTGGTCGCACACTAGACCCGCTAACTCAGTACAGCGCGTTGGCGAGCTTGCGCCGGCCCGCGATCACCTCGGGATCGGCGGGGTCGAAGAGCTCGAACAGCTCGACGAGGCGCGTGCGCACCTTGGCGCGGTCGTCGCCGGCCGTCCGCTGGACCAAACCGACCAGCCGGTCGAAGGCCGCGCCGACGTTCTGTTGCAGGATCTCGACGTCGGCGGCCGCGAAGGCCAACTCGATATCGTCCGGTTGGGCGTCGGCGGCGACGACCGCGCCGGGTGCGCGCGCCGTCGCACGCTGAAGGAAGCCGATCTGGCGCACCGCGCCCTTGGCCTCGGCGTGCCCGGGGTTGGCGTCCAGGATCGCCTGATAGGCCTTGCCCGCCGCGTCGAAGTCGCCCGCGTCCAAGTGGGCCCGTGCCTGCGCGAGCTCCGGGTCGACCTGCTCGGGTTGGTCGGGATCACCGTCGCCGGGCAGCTTGCCGGCGACCGCGTTCAGCAGCGAATCGATCCACTGGCGTAGCTGCTCGGGTGGCTGCACGCCCTGGAAACTCGACAGGGGTTGGCCGGCGCCCAGCGCCACCACCGTGGGGATGGCCTGCACACCGAACATCTGCGCCACGCGCGGTACGACGTCGACGTTGACCGTGGCCAGCGACCACGTACCGCCGTCGGCGGCCGCGAGACTGGCCAGCGCATCACCGAGTTGGATGCTGGCGTCGCTGCGTGGCGACCACAGCAGTACGACGACGGGTACCTGGCTGGACCGAACCAGCACTTCGGCTTCGAGGTTGGCCTCGGTGATCTCCACACCACCGGACGGGGCTGCCGCACCGCCGTCGCCAGCCGACGCCCGCTGCTTGAGCGCCGACAGGTCAACCGCACCGGCCATCGAGGCCGCAACTGAAGGTCGGGGACGAGTCACGCTACAAGTCTGTCACGTCGATTCGGGTGCGGTCAGGCCCGGTTGCGCAACCGGCCCGATGGGCGCGCCGACGCTGATTCGGCCGGTGCGATCGGCCCATATGAGGAAGATCACACTGCACATCGGCCCGATGCTGGACAGCAGCGCCAGCAACCAGGTCCCGTACGTCCACTTGAACGTCAGCCCGGCCAGTACGCCGACCGCGACGAACGCCACGAAGATGGCCCCGTGCGCCGGCCCGAAGACCTTCACCCCGATCTCCGTCCGGGGCGTGCCGAGATACTTGAAGTACATCCCGACCAGCAGTCCGGCCCAGCTCACCGCCTCGAGCAGGGCGACGAACCGGAACCATCGAGCGACGGATCGAGGGTCGAAGGCGCGCGTCATGGCCGCCATTGTGCCGGAAACCCGCAGGAAATACTACGCAGCGTCGTAGGCGGCTATCCGGCGCGCAGAACCAGCGCGTCGCCCTGCCCGCCGGCGCCGCACAGTGCGGCCACGGCGTAACCGGAACCGCGTCGCGCCAGCTCGAGAGCCGCGTGCAGGGTGATCCGCGCCCCCGACATACCGATCGGATGCCCGATCGCGATCGCGCCGCCGTTGACGTTAACCTTGTCCAGGTCCACGCCGAGTTCCTTGGCCGAGGCCAGCGACACCGCGGAGAACGCCTCGTTGATCTCGATGACGTCGAGTTGATCGACGGAAATGCCCTCGCGGGCGATCGCCTTCTTGATCGCGTTCGCCGGCTGCGACTGCAGCGTGGAATCGGGGCCCGCGACCACACCGTGGGCGCCGATCTCGACCAGCCAGGTGAGGCCCATCTCGACGGCCTTGTCCTTGTTCATCACCACGACCGCTGCGGCGCCGTCGGAGATCTGCGACGCGGACCCGGCGGTGATGGTGCCGTCCTTGCGGAACGCGGGCTTCAGACCCGCCAACGACTCGGCCGTGGTGTTGGCCCGGATGCCCTCGTCCTCGGCGAACTCGATCGGGTCACCCTTGCGCTGCGGAATCTGTACGGGCACCACCTCGTCGGCGTAGACACCGTCTTTCCATGCCGCAGCGGCCTTTTGGTGTGAGCGCGCAGCGAACTCGTCCTGCTCGGCACGAGTGAACTGGTCGACGTCGTTGCGCTGCTCGGTAAGCGCGCCCATCGGTTGGTCGGTGAACACGTCGTGCAGGCCGTCGTAGGCCATGTGGTCCAACGCCGTGACGTCGCCGTACTTGTAGCCCGCGCGGCTGTTCATCAGCAGGTGCGGCGCCTGCGTCATCGACTCCTGTCCCCCGGCGACCACCACGTCGAACTCCCCGGCCCGGATCAGCTGATCGGCCAATGCGATCGCATCGATCCCGGACAGGCACATCTTGTTGATGGTCAGCGAGGGCACATCCCAGCCGATGCCCCCGGCGATCGCGGCCTGCCGGGCCGGCATCTGCCCGGCACCCGCGGTGAGCACCTGGCCCATGATCACGTATTCGACCGCGGAGGCCGGAATCTTGGCCTTCTCCAGCGCACCGGCGATCGCAATACCGCCGAGGTCGCTGCCGGAAAAGTCCTTCAGCGAACCCATGAGCTTGCCTACCGGAGTGCGCGCCCCAGCAACAATCACCGACGTAGTCATTTGAATCCTCTCGGCACGGGGTACACACATATGTGGCCCATGACACATTCCGCAATCATCTGTCTCAAGGTTACCGTTACGTTATGACCACCGAACAGGTTGATGCCCGTCCGGCCCTCGCGAGTGCGCTGGTGACCGCCATCGACCATGTCGGGATCGCGGTGCCCGATCTGGACGCCGCCATCAAGTGGTACCACGACCACCTGGGAATGATCGTTCTGCACGAG
Source organism: Mycolicibacterium holsaticum DSM 44478 = JCM 12374 (assembly GCF_019645835.1). Classification (NCBI taxonomy): domain Bacteria; kingdom Bacillati; phylum Actinomycetota; class Actinomycetes; order Mycobacteriales; family Mycobacteriaceae; genus Mycobacterium; species Mycolicibacterium holsaticum. Next base: position 1,577,347 of record NZ_CP080998.1, on the reverse strand, counting down.
GAGATCAACGAGGACCAGGGCGTGCGCGAAGCCATGCTGTCCGTGCGGGGCGCCCCCGTCGGCAGCGCACAGATCCAGCTGATGGCTCCGCTCGACGAGACCTCGACCATCGCGAAGTTCCTCGACAAGCGCGGCCCCGGGCTGCAGCAGATGGCATATCGGGTCAGCGACCTCGACGCACTTTCCGAGCGGCTGCGCGCCGACGGTGTGCGGCTGATCTATGACGCGCCCCGACGCGGGACCGCGAATTCCCGGATCAACTTCATCCATCCCAAGGATGCCGGCGGGGTGCTCGTCGAGCTGGTCGAGCCCGCCGGGGACGACTAAGACCACTTGCGCGTCGGGCCGCGCGTATCCCGGTGCGTCCAGCACGGCGTATGCCAATGCCTGCGGTCATCGACGGCCTGCTCGCCACCGTCAGCCGGAAAAACCACCAAATGTGCTGTGCCGACGTGGATTTCATGGTCACACCCCGGACAACGGTAGATCTTCGTGGCACGTGAGCCGGGGACCGGGCGAACTTCGTATTCATAGCCGTCCGGGCCCACCTCGATGCGGCGCGGTGACGGCACAGGCGGTGCCGGTCGCCGTCGTGCAGGCCTGCCGCGCCGAGGCATCAGAATAGCCGGAACTCGTCGCTGTCCATGCCGCGCATCTGATCGTAATCCAAGGTCACACAACGGATCCCGCGGTCGGTTGCCAACGTGCGCGCCTGCGGCTTGATCTGTTGGGCGGCGAACACGCCTGCTACCGGCGCGATCAGAGTGTCGCGGTTGAGCAGTTCCAGGTAACGCGTGAGTTGTTCGACCCCGTCGATCTCACCGCGACGTTTGATCTCCACGGCCACCGATGCGCCGTTCTCGTCCCGACACAACAGGTCGACGGGCCCGATCGCGGTCATGTACTCGCGGCGCACCAGCGTGTAGCCGGCGCCGAGCAGTTCGACGTGTTCGGCCAACAGTTCCTGCAGATGAGCCTCCACACCGTCCTTCACCAGCCCCGGATCCACCCCGAGTTCGTGGCTGGAGTCGTGCTCGATCTCCTCGACCGTGATGCGCAACTGCTCGCCGGCCTTGTTCTCCACCACCCAGACCGGCGCCGGCCCGTCGAGGTGCTCGGTCAGCCGGCAGGGCGGGCTCATCCAGTTCAGCGGTTTGTAGGCACGGTCGTCGGCGTGCACGCTCACCGACCCGTCGGCCTTGATCAGCAGCAGGCGGCGAGCCGAGGGCAGGTGTGCCGTGAGCCGTCCGAGGTAGTCGACGGTGCACTGGGCGATGACGAGACGCACCCGAACCACATTAAGGGGCGGGCCGGGCAATTTAGGCTAGGGCTGGATGAACAACAAGAAGAGCACCTTCGCACGCCGACTGGGGCGTATAGCTGAAGCCCTCACGCGGCAGAGCGGACGGTTACCCGACGGCCCAGAGTACGGGTCCTGGCTGCTCGGCAAGTCTTCGGAGAACCAGGTACGTCGCCGGGTGCGCATCCAGATCATCCTCACGGTCTTCATCCTGCTCACCAACATCCTTGGCATCGGCGTGGGAATCTTGATGGTGGCGGTGGCCATTCCGGTGCCCAGCATCTTCAGCGACGCGCCAGCGTGGCTGACGTGGGCAGTGGCGCCGGCGTACATGGGCCTGGCCCTGATCATCGGCACGTACTGGATCACTGTGCGCATTGTCCGCTCGCTGCGCTGGGCTATCGAAGAGGATTCCCCGACCCGCACCGATCAACGCAACGTCTTCTTCGCGCCCTGGCGAGTGGCCAAGATGCTGCTGCTGCTGTGGGGTGTGGGCACCGTGCTGCTGACGACGTTGTACGGGCTCTACGACACCGCGTTCATCCCGCGTTTTCTGTTCGCCGTCAGTTTCAGCGGCATCGTCGTGGCCACCGCCTGCTACCTGATCACCGAGTTCGCGCTGCGTCCCGTTGCCGCCCAGGCCCTGGAAGCGGGCAAGCCGCCGCGGCGGTTGGCGCACGGGATCATGGGCCGGACGTTGACGGTCTGGCTGCTGGGCTCCGGTGTGCCGGTGCTGGGCATTCTGCTTCTTGCGGTGTTCACCTTGTCACTGCGCAACCTCACCGCCACCCAGTTTGCCGTGGCGACGATGATTTTGTCGATCGTGGCGCTGGTCTTCGGCCTGATCCTGATCTGGTTGCTGTCCTGGCTGACCGCCACGCCCGTGCGGGTGGTGCGTTCGGCGCTGCAGCATGTCGAGCGAGGCGATCTGGACTGCAACCTGGTGGTTTTCGACGGTACCGAGCTCGGTGAATTGCAGCGCGGCTTCAATAGGATGGTCAGTGGGCTGCGCGAGCGGGAACGGCTGCGCGACCTGTTCGGCCGCCACGTCGGGCGCGATGTTGCCGCGGCCGCCGAAAAAGAGCACACCAAGCTCGGCGGCGAGGAACGCCACGTTGCGGTGATCTTCGTCGACATCATCGGTTCCACACATTTGGTCACACGGCTGCCGGCGACCGAGGTCGTCGACCTGCTGAATCGGTTCTTCGCGGTGGTCGTCGAGGAAGTCGACCGCCATCACGGGTTCGTCAACAAGTTCGAGGGTGACGGGGCGCTCGCGGTGTTCGGCGCTCCCAACCATCTGCCCTGCCCAGAAGACGCGGCGTTGGCCGCCGGGCGTGTCATCGCGCGACGCATCCGTGAAGAGACGCCCGAGTTCGACGCGGGCGTCGGCATTGCGTCGGGTGAAGCAGTCGCGGGCAATGTCGGTGCCCGAGAGCGGTTCGAGTACACCGTCATCGGCGAACCCGTCAACGAAGCGGCCCGGCTGTGCGAACTGGCCAAGACCCAGTCCTGTCACGTGCTGGCGTCGTCGACGACGGTTCACAACGCCTCCGAAAGTGAAAGGGCGTATTGGACGTTCGGTGACACCGTGACACTGCGGGGGCACGACGAGCCGACCCGGCTGGCGCTACCCGTCTGAGTCCTGTGGGGCGGGAATACTTTGGCGTGCGGCCCTCAGCGCGTCGTCGAGCGTGCTGAATACGATCGCCTGGGCCCCGTCCACCCGGGGCACCTGCAGCGTGTCGTCGGGATCGACCAGGTAACCCTGTTTGCCTGCCGCCGTGAGTGATTCACGCATACCGGCGAGCATGCCTCGGGCTGTGTCGTCGATGTCGTCGACGCGTGACACCTCCATGATCGCAATGTCGAACTCATTGTATTCGCCCTCGATGGTGCGCAGCACCTGCTCGGCTCCGGCGAACAACAAATCACCGTGCAGTTCGTACACCCGAACACCGGGTCGGGCGTCGTAGGCCGCACGGATGGTCGAGCGTGATTCGCGCGTGACCGACAGAAAGTGCAACCCCAGGCTCACGGACATGCTGCGGCAGACCTCCACGCCGCGCACGCTGTTTCCCTTGGCGTCCAGAAGCGGTGAATAGACACCGATTCCGAGTTGCCCGGGCAACACTGCGGTGATGCCGCCACCGACACCGCTTTTGGCGGGCATGCCAACCGCGCTGACCCAGTCCCCCGCCGCGTCGTACATCCCGCAGGTCACCATCACGCTCAGCGTGCGCTGCACCACTGCAGCGCTGGTAACCCGACGTCCCGACCGCGGTTCGACTCCGCCGCGGGCGAGGGTGGCGGCCATCCTGGCCAGGTCGGTGCTCGTGACCTTGATGGAACACTGACGGAAGTAGACGTCAAGAATCTCATCGGGATCGTCGTCGAGCACGCCGAAACTCTGCAACATGTAGGCGATCGCACGGTTTCGGCTGCCGGTGGCCTTCTCGGAGGCGTAGACGTCATGGTCGACGCTGAGATCGCGGCCGGCAAAGGCCGAATAGAACTCATGGATCTGGGCGAACCGGTCGTCGGCGCTGACACCGGGAATCAACGAAACCGCGGCGATCGCACCGGCATTGATCATCGGATTCTTCGGCCTGTTGGTGGTTTCGTCGACGCTGATCTCGTTGAACGCCTCCCCCGAGGGCTCCACGCCGATCTTGGCGTCCACGGCGTATTGGCCGATGCGGTCGAGGGCGAGCGCATACGTAAACGGCTTGGACACCGACTGGATGGTGAATTCGGCTGTGCAGTCGCCGGATTCGTAGATGTAGCCGTCGGCAAGAGACAACGACAGGCCCAGCGCGCCGGGGTCCGCCCGGGCCAGTTCGGGGATGTAATCGGCCAGCGCCCCGTCGGTGTTGGTGAGGTGTTCGGTGCGAATCTGGTCCAGGTAGCGCTGCACCAGTTCCGCCATGGCGAAATCCTACCGGCGACGCGGTTGCGCGGTGATCGTCGCGATCACAGGCCCAGCTCGGTGAGCCCTGCGTGGTCGGCGGGGCGCGGTCCGCTCCTGTCCCAGTGAAACAGCCGGTCGGCCTCGGTGATGGCGACGTCGTTGATGCTGGCGTGACGTGTCCTCATCAGCCCGGTGGCCTCGAACTCCCAGTTCTCGTTGCCGTAAGCGCGGAACCACTGGCCGGCGTCGTCGTGGTACTCGTAAGCGAACCGGACGGCGATGCGGTTGTCGCCGAACGCCCAAATTTCCTTGATGAGCCGGTAATCGAGTTCGTTCGCCCACTTGGTGGTGAGAAAGTCGATGATCTGCGCTCGCCCCTGCACGAACGTCGACCGGTTACGCCACCAGCTGTCAGGGGTGTAACCCTGCGCGACGCGTTCGGGATTTCGGGTGTTCCAGAGATCTTCGGCGACGCGCACCTTCGCGGTGGCAGTGTCCAGGGTGAACGGTGGCACCAGGGGCGTGGTCGGCGTCATGGTTTCCTCACTTTCCTGAAGACGTATCGGCCGCGCCCGAACGCATTTGCATCACATCCCGGTAGAGATAGGTGATACTGCGCGTCACGTTAATTAGACTCGAGCTCATGGCCGCATCTATCGACCATAGAGGTCTACTGCAGATCGAGGACTGCCTCGACGTCGAGGGCAACGTCGTCCTGCCGCCCGGGGTGACGCTGGTGTCGCTCATCGACCGCAACATCGCCAACGTCGGTGACGCTGTCGCCTACCGGTACCTGGACTACACCGGATCGGCAGAAGGCCGCCCCGTCGAGTTGACCTGGGCGCAGTTGGGCGGTCGGATCAGGGCGATCGGCGCCGCCGTGCAGCGCGTCGCGTCGCCGGGTGACCGGGTGGCGATCCTGGCCCCACAGGGTCTCGATTACGTCGCCGGGTTCTACGCTGCGGTCAAGGCCGGCATGATCGCGGTGCCGTTGTTCGCCCCCGAACTGCAAGGTCACGCCGCACGTTTGGACACCGCCCTGCGCGATGCCCGACCAGCGGTGATCCTCACGACGCGCGCGGCGGCCGGCGCCGTCGAGGCGTTCCTTGCCCAGCACACGTTTTCGCCCCGACCCGCACTCATCGTCGTCGACGAGGTACCCGATTCGGCGAGCGAGGCGTTCATCCCGGTCGACCTGGATGTCGATGACGTGTCACATCTGCAGTACACCTCCGGATCGACGCGGCCCCCGGTCGGCGTCGAGATCACGCACCGGGCGGTCGGGACGAACCTGATCCAGATGATCCTGTCGATCGACCTGTTGGACCGGAACACTCATGGGGTCAGTTGGCTGCCGCTCTATCACGACATGGGCTTGTCGATGATCGGCTTTCCGGCCGTGTACGGCGGTCATTCGACGCTGCTGGCGCCAACGGCGTTCCTGCGTCGACCAGAGCGCTGGATCCGTGCGCTTTCCGACGAGTCACGGCGCGGCCGGGTCGTCACCGCGGCGCCGAACTTCGCCTACGAGTACACCGCGCAGCGCGGCCTGCCCACACCAGGCGAGCACGTCGACCTGCGCAACGTCGTGATGATCGTCGGCTCGGAACCGGTCAGCATGGATGCGATCACGACGTTCAGCGCCGCGTTCGCGCCGTACGGGTTACCCACGACGGCGATCAAACCCTCCTACGGCATCGCGGAGGCGACCCTGTTCGTGTCGACCATCGCGCCCACCGCCGAACCGACCGTCGTGCACCTCGATCGCATGCAACTGGCCGAAGGGCGCGCGGTGCGCACAGCCGCCGATGCGAAAGACGCGCTGCCGCAAGTGTCGTGCGGTCAGGTCGCGCGCAGCCAGTGGGCGGTGATCGTCGACCCCGACAGCCACGCCGAGGTCGCCGACGGCCGGGTCGGTGAGATCTGGTTGCACGGCGACAACGTCGCGCGGCGGTACTGGGCTCGCCCGGAGGAATCCCGGCAGACGTTCGACGCCACGCTGCGGTCGCGGCTGGCGGCGGGCAGCCACGCCGACGGTGCACCCGGCGCCGCCGCATGGATGCGCACCGGTGATCTCGGGGCGTATCTGGACGGGGAGCTCTACGTCACCGGTCGCCGCGCGGATCTGGTGGTCGTCGACGGGCACCAACACTATCCGCACGACATCGAGAACACGGTGGCTGAGGCCTCGGCGATGGTGCGGCGGGGATACGTGGCGGCATTCACCGTGCGCGACGACGACCTGGTGGTCATCGCCGAACGCGCATCCGGTACCCGCCGTGCCGATCCGGCGGCGGCGATCGCGGCGATCCGTACGGCCGTCGCCGATGTGCACGGCCTTTCGGTGGCCGACGTCCGGTTGGTGCCTGCCGGTTCGATCCCGCGGACCACCAGCGGCAAGCTGGCCCGGCGCGCATGCCGCGCCGAGTACCTGCGCGGTGAGATCCGCGAATAAGCCGTTTCTACCGCGGCTTAGCTGCTGCTGCTGCCGCCGCCCACCTCGGCGGGTAAGGGCGGCGGGAGCGGCGTCGTGGGTGTCGGGGTCGCGGCCGGGGCTTGCGGCGACGCGCCCGGGTTGCCCGCGGGTGCCGAACCGTGGAAGTCGACCATGGCCTCCTCGCGGATCACGCGATTGCCCGAGGTGATGGTCAACGCGTCCGCGGTCACCGTGTAGGTGATGCCGTCGTTCTCGGCGGTGAAGCCGCCGTCGTCAGCGGGCGAGGCCGGCGCGATCAACTTGGCGCCGTCGCGCACCCGCACCCCGCGGTACTCATACTCGCCGTCCGCGGACTCGCAGATCGCCACACGTGAGCTCGCGGTGCGGCCGAACACCACCACGCTGCTCGGCGCGGCACAGCGCGCGGTGGAGTCGACGTAGCCGCGACTGTCGGATGTGGGTGCGGCGGCTGCTACCGGCAATCCGATAACGAGCAGCGCGGTGCCCGCCGTCGCGGCGGCAAACAAGCGGAATGCGGACGGCCCATGTATAGACATCGCCTCCACCAGACCACGGTTGGGGCGGTGGGGCGAGCGCGGCCTTCGAAATTGACGAGATCGTTAGGACTTTGATACCTGCGGGCTATGACCACGCGAAGACGGGTTGTTCGAGCGTGTCGACGGGGTCGCTGCGGCCTTCCAGCCCCAGCCATCGCAACTGCAACAGCACCGCGCCCGTGGGTGCGTGGATCAGATCGTTGCCAAGGGGTATCTGCACGACCGGGCGGGGGCTTTCCGGGATGCTGACGAAGCGCGGCGAATCGTCGCGCTGAAGCTGGTGCAGGCCGACCCGATAGACCGCCACCACCTCCTCGGGCGAGGGACGCAGGTCGAGCCGTCCGCCACCCCAGACCACGACCGGTGTGATGATGTAGCCCGACCGCGTCGGATAGTCGTCGAGGATGCCCAGCACGGTCGAGTCGGGCAGCCGGACACCGACCTCTTCGTCGAGTTCGCGTAACGCGGCATCGACCACGGTTTCGCCCGGGTCCAGGCGGCCGCCGGGCAACGCCCATTGCGCGGCGTGAGTAGACAATCGCGATGCCCTGCGGCACAACAAGAATGCGGCGCCGCCCGAGACGTTGACCATCCGGCCGTCGAGGCCGGCTTCGGGCATCGGTCGTCCGTCGATCCAGTCGTCGACAGGCGCTGGGTCCACCCGGTCCTCACCGAGCGCGGAGTCGACCAGAACCACGGCGACCGCGGCGCGCCGCTTGTCGGGGTCGGCCGCGGTGCGGCGGCGGTGACCGCCCAACCGCTCCCGAATCTGTTCGCGCAGGGCGTCGTCGTAGCTGATCGTCACGGCTCGACTCTAAGCCAGCCGCTCGTCGAGTCACTCGACATGCGGGCCCCTTTCACCCTTCCCAGCTCGGATTTCCGCGCGCAGGCGTCGACCGGATCAAAGCACCACGACCTGCCGCAGCGCCCGGTACGAATGTGACTGCGGGCCCTCCCCACGACGATGTCGGTTTTCCGCCAGTCATGTCGGTGGGAGCGTGTAATTGTGGTAGTCATGTACGACGATTTCGACCGCTGCTACCGAGCCGTGCAGTCCAAGGACGCCCGGTTCGACGGCTGGTTCGTCACCGCCGTGCTGACCACGAAGATCTATTGCCGTCCGAGTTGCCCCGTCCGGCCTCCGTATGCCCGCAATATGCGGTTCTACCCGACGGCGGCCGCCGCGCAGAAGGCCGGCTTTCGGCCATGTAAGCGGTGCCGCCCGGATGCATCACCGGGTTCTCCGGAATGGAATGTGCGCGGTGACGTGGTCGCGCGCGCCATGCGACTGATCGCCGACGGCACCGTCGACCGCGAGGGTGTGACCGGCCTGGCCGGGCGCCTCGGCTACACCACCCGGCAACTCGAACGCCTGCTGCAGGCCGAGGTCGGCGCCAACCCGTTGGCGCTGGCCAGGGCGCAGCGCACCCAAACTGCGCGGGTCCTCATCGAAACCACCGAACTGCCCTTCAGCGACGTCGCATTTGCCGCCGGCTTCTCCAGCATCCGCCAGTTCAACGACACCGTCCGCACCGTCTGCGATATGGCACCGACCGTGTTGCGCCAACGCGCACGGGCACGGTTCGGACAAGCCGACGGCGGCTCCGGAGAGCTTTCGCTGCGGTTACCGGTGCGCACCCCGTTCGCATACGAGGGGTTGTTCGGCCACTTGGCCGCCAGCGCGGTACCCGGTGTCGAAGAGGTGCGCGACGGCGCTTACCGGCGGACGCTGCGGCTGCCCAACGGCAACGGAATCGTCAGCCTTACACCGCAACCCGATCATGTCCGGTGCCGCGTCACCCTCGACGACTTCCGTGATCTCGCCACCGCGATCGCCCGGTGCCGCCGGTTGCTGGATCTGGATGCCGATCCGGAGGCGGTCGTCGACGCGCTGAGCGCAGACGCTGATCTGAGCGTGCTCGTCGCGAAGGCGCCGGGGCAGCGGATTCCCCGAACGGTCGACGAACAGGAACTGGCGCTGCGGGTGGTGCTGGGCCAGCAGGTGTCCATCAAAGCCGCACGCACCCACGCCGGCCGGCTGGCCTGCGCCTACGGCCAACCCATCACCGACGCCGGCGGTGCGCTGACCCACGTCTTCCCGGCGATCGAGCAGCTCGCTGACATCGACCGGGTGCATCTTGCCTTCCCCGAGGCGCGGCAACGGACCTTGATCGTGCTGATCCGCGCGATCGCCGAGGGTGACGTGGTGCTCGATGCCGGATGCGACTGGAACAGCACCCGTGCGCAGCTACGCGCATTGCCCGGCATCGGCGACTGGACCGCCGAGGTGATCGCCATGCGCGGGCTCGGCGATCCCGACGCCTTCCCGGTCAGCGACCTGGGCGTGCGGCTCGCCGCCGAACAACTCGGATTACCGACCGATCGGCGAGCCCTCGCCGAACGCAGTGCACGTTGGCGACCTTGGCGTTCTTACGCCACGCAGCACCTGTGGACAGCCCTCGAACACGCGGTCAATGAGTGGCCGCCGAAGGAGAAGAAGTGATGGAAACCCTGCAATTCCGTTGCGTCGACAGCCCGGTCGGCCCGCTGACGCTGGCCGGCAAGGAGGGTCGACTGATGCATCTGCGAATGGTCGATCAAACGTATGAGCCGAGCCGCGACAACTGGGAGCCCGACGACACGGCCTTCCCCGAGGCCGTCGAGCAGCTCGAAGCCTATTTCGCCGGCGACCGAAGGGATTTCGATCTGGTGCTCGACCTGGCAGGCACGGCATTCCAGCGCCGGGTCTGGGAGGCGCTGTTGACGATCCCGTACGGCGAAACCCGCTCCTACGGTGAGATCGCCCGGCAGATCGGATCACCTGGCGCATTCCGCGCCGTCGGCTTGGCCAACGGACACAATCCAATTGGCATCATCGTGCCGTGTCACCGGGTGATCGGATCGAACGGCAGCCTCACCGGATACGGCGGCGGGATTGACCGCAAGAAACTGTTGCTGGAACTGGAAAAGAGCAGGGTCTCCCCGTTGCAGACATTGTTCGACTAGTAGGTTACGGCCGCACAAATGCCTGTGCCCCCCAACAGAATTGGGGGGCACAGGGCTTAATTTGTGTTCGGCGGTGTCCTACTTTTCCGCCCGTGGTGGGCAGTATCATTGGCGCTGGCAGGCTTAGCTTCCGGGTTCGGGATGGGTCCGGGCGTTTCCCTGTCGCTATGGACCGCCGTAACTTTATTCACTTGTTGTAGTGATGAAACTGTGTTTTTGGTGGTGGGGTGTTTTTGGTGTTTGTGGTGTGGTTGCGAGGTTGTGGGTAAGTTTTCGGCCGGTTAGTGCCAGTTCCCTGCGCCCATTGCTGGGTGTGTAGGTCTGGTCTATTGATCCCGTGTTCTGCGGGGGGCCTTATCCCACTTGATGGGTGAGAAGCCTGGTCTTGGAGGGGTTTCCCGCTTAGATGCTTTCAGCGGTTATCCTGTCCGAACGTGGCTATCCAGCGGTGCCCCTGGTGGGACAACTGGTGGACCAGAGGTTCGTCCGTCCCGGTCCTCTCGTACTAGGGACAGGTTTCCTCAAGCTTCTGACGCGCGCGGCGGATAGAGACCGAACTGTCTCACGACGTTCTAAACCCAGCTCGCGTGCCGCTTTAATGGGCGAACAGCCCAACCCTTGGGACCTGCTCCAGCCCCAGGATGCGACGAGCCGACATCGAGGTGCCAAACCATCCCGTCGATATGGACTCTTGGGGAAGATCAGCCTGTTATCCCCGGGGTACCTTTTATCCGTTGAGCGACACCCCTTCCACTCGGGGGTGCCGGATCACTAGTCCCGACTTTCGTCCCTGCTTGACATGTTCGTCTCGCAGTCAAGCTCCCTTGTGCACTTACACTCAACACCTGATTGCCGTCCAGGTTGAGGGAACCTTTGGGCGCCTCCGTTACTTTTTAGGAGGCAACCGCCCCAGTTAAACTACCCGCCAGGCACTGTCCCTGAACCGGATAGACGGTTCGAGGTTAGAGGCCCAATACGATCAGAGTGGTATTTCAACAACGACTCCACAATCACTGGCGTGACTGCTTCATAGTCTCCCACCTATCCTACACAAACCGTATCGAGCACCAATACCAAGTTGTAGTGAAGGTCCCGGGGTCTTTTCGTCCTGCCGCGCGTAACGAGCATCTTTACTCGTAATGCAATTTCGCCGAGTCTATGGTTGAGACAGCTGAGAAGTCGTTACGCCATTCGTGCAGGTCGGAACTTACCCGACAAGGAATTTCGCTACCTTAGGATGGTTATAGTTACCACCGCCGTTTACTGGGGCTTAAATTCTCCGCTTCACCCCCGGAAGGGGTTGACGGGTCCTCTTAACCTTCCAGCACCGGGCAGGCGTCAGTCCGTATACATCGTCTTGCGACTTCGCACGGACCTGTGTTTTTAGTAAACAGTCGCTTCTCACTGGTTTGTGCCACCCCTTCCCGCTGCCCACCGCGAGGGTGTTGACGGTAATGGGGTCCCCCTTCTCCCGAAGTTACGGGGGCATTTTGCCGAGTTCCTTAACCATAGTTCACTCGTACGCCTTGGTATTCTCTACCTGACCACCTGTGTTGGTTTGGGGTACGGGCCGTGTATGGACTCGCTAGAGGCTTTTCTCGACAGCATAGGATCACCGAATTCGCCTCACTCGGCTATGCATCACCTCTCAGGATATGTGAAACCCGGATTTGCCTAGGTTTCTCCCTACAGGTTTGCCCCAGTATTACCACTGACTGGTACGGCTGCCTTCCTGCGTCACCCCATCGCTTGACTACTACCCACACGGGTCCCACGCAGCCGGTGACCCCCGCACCCCGAAGGGATTGGTCGGCCACCTTTTGGGTGGTTAGCAGTATGGATTCATCAGGGACGCTCATACACGGGTACGGGAATATCAACCCGTTGTCCATCGACTACGCCTGTCGGCCTCGCCTTAGGTCCCGACTCACCCTGGGCGGACTGGCCTGGCCCAGGAACCCTTGGTCTTCCGGCGGGCAAGGTTCTCACTTGCCTTATCGCTACTCATGCCTGCATTCTCACTCCCACACCCTCCACCACTAGATCACTCTGTGGCTTCACCGGATGCAGGACGCTCCCCTACCCAACACCACCACAACGGTGATGCTGCCGCGGCTTCGGCGGTGTGCTTGAGCCCCGCTACATTATCGGCGCACAATCACTTGACCAGTGAGCTATTACGCACTCTTTCAAGGGTGGCTGCTTCTAAGCCAACCTCCTGGTTGTCTTCGCGACTGCACATCCTTTTCCACTTAGCACACGCTTAGGGGCCTTAGCCGGCGATCTGGGCTGTTTCCCTCTCGACGTACGGAGCTTATCCCCCGCCGTCTCACTGCCACACTCTTGCTTGTCGGCATTCGGAGTTTGGCTGACGTCAGTAACCTAGTAGGGCCCATCGGCCATCCAGTAGCTCTACCTCCAACAAGAAACATGTGACGCTGCACCTAAATGCATTTCGGGGAGAACCAGCTATCACGGAGTTTGATTGGCCTTTCACCCCTACCCACAACTCATCCCCTCAGTCTTCAACCTAAGTGGGTTCGGGCCTCCACGCGGTCTTACCCGCGCTTCACCCTGGCCATGGGTAGATCACTCCGCTTCGGGTCCAGAACACACCACTACACCACACACTATTGTGTGGATACGCCCTATTCAGACTCGCTTTCGCTGCGGCTACCCCACCCGGGTTAACCTCGCGACATGTCCCTGACTCGCAGGCTCATTCTTCAAAAGGCACGCCATCACCCCACAACAAAGTCGAGGGCTCTGACGGATTGTAGGCACACGGTTTCAGGTACTCTTTCACTCCCCTCCCGGGGTACTTTTCACCATTCCCTCACGGTACTAATCCGCTATCGGTCACTAGGAAGTATTCAGGCTTACCGGGTGGTCCCGGCAGATTCACAGCAGATTCCACGGGCCCGCTGCTACTCGGGGATCCTGCGACAGCAGGCAGCATGTTTTCGTCGACGGGGCTCTCACCCTCTACGGCAGACCATCCCAGGCCACTTGAACTAACACACTGCTTTATCACTGCTGCTGTTCACGGCGGTAAACAGAACACAGACCCCACAACACCGCATGCACAACCCCCGCCGGGTATCACATACACACGGTTTAGCCATCCTCCGCTTTCGCTCGCCACTACTCACGGAATCACATGTTGTTTTCTCTTCCTACGGGTACTGAGATGTTTCACTTCCCCGCGTTCCCCCCCAACGCCTATACATTCAGCGCTGGGTGACACGACATCACTCGTGCCGGGTTTCCCCATTCGGACATCCTCGGATCCACGCTCGGTTGGCAGCTCCCCGAGGCATAACGCAGCCTCCCACGTCCTTCATCGGCTCCTAGTGCCAAGGCATCCACCATGCGCCCTTAAACACTTACACACAAAACAGTTAAAAATTCTCGGAAGAATCAAAAATTGCATTACCCAACAAAAGAACCCCACCAGGGCCCTTCTGCCAGATACTCGCAACCACTATCCACAAATCAAACACCACACCCCACCACCAAAGACGGGGCGACAACCAACTCCCTACCCCCGGTTTCCCACAACGGGACAAAGAGATAGCGGGCCTGTTGCCTCAAAGCCCAATAGTGTGTCTGGCAATCCATCACCGGCTCGATCACTCGAAACCCGTACCGGCTCAACGTTTGTCGTGCACCAGACCCCCACCCACTACAGGTGAAGGCCATCCAACGAATCGCCTGAAGTCACCGAACTCCCACACGATGTGGGCGGGCTCAGGTCTCGTGGTGCTCCTTAGAAAGGAGGTGATCCAGCCGCACCTTCCGGTACGGCTACCTTGTTACGACTTCGTCCCAATCGCCGATCCCACCTTCGACGGCTCCCTCCCACAAGGGGTTAGGCCACCGGCTTCGGGTGTTACCGACTTTCATGACGTGACGGGCGGTGTGTACAAGGCCCGGGAACGTATTCACCGCAGCGTTGCTGATCTGCGATTACTAGCGACTCCGACTTCACGGGGTCGAGTTGCAGACCCCGATCCGAACTGAGACCGGCTTTGAAAGGATTCGCTCCACCTCACGGCATCGCAGCCCTTTGTACCGGCCATTGTAGCATGTGTGAAGCCCTGGACATAAGGGGCATGATGACTTGACGTCATCCCCACCTTCCTCCGAGTTGACCCCGGCAGTCTCTCACGAGTCCCCGCCATAACGCGCTGGCAACATGAGACAAGGGTTGCGCTCGTTGCGGGACTTAACCCAACATCTCACGACACGAGCTGACGACAGCCATGCACCACCTGCACACAGGCCACAAGGGAACGCCTATCTCTAGACGCGTCCTGTGCATGTCAAACCCAGGTAAGGTTCTTCGCGTTGCATCGAATTAATCCACATGCTCCGCCGCTTGTGCGGCCCCCGTCAATTCCTTTGAGTTTTAGCCTTGCGGCCGTACTCCCCAGGCGGGGTACTTAATGCGTTAGCTACGGCACGGATCCCAAGGAAGGAAACCCACACCTAGTACCCACCGTTTACGGCGTGGACTACCAGGGTATCTAATCCTGTTCGCTCCCCACGCTTTCGCTCCTCAGCGTCAGTTACTGCCCAGAGACCCGCCTTCGCCACCGGTGTTCCTCCTGATATCTGCGCATTCCACCGCTACACCAGGAATTCCAGTCTCCCCTGCAGTACTCCAGTCTGCCCGTATCGCCCGCACGCCCACAATTGAGTTGTGAGTTTTCACGGACAACGCGACAAACCACCTACGAGCTCTTTACGCCCAGTAATTCCGGACAACGCTCGCACCCTACGTATTACCGCGGCTGCTGGCACGTAGTTGGCCGGTGCTTCTTCTGTACCTACCGTCACTTACGCTTCGTCGGTACTGAAAGGGGTTTACAACCCGAAGGCCGTCATCCCCCACGCGGCGTCGCTGCATCAGGCTTGCGCCCATTGTGCAATATTCCCCACTGCTGCCTCCCGTAGGAGTCTGGGCCGTATCTCAGTCCCAGTGTGGCCGGACACCCTCTCAGGCCGGCTACCCGTCGTCGCCTTGGTAGGCCATCACCCCACCAACAAGCTGATAGGCCGCGGGCCCATCCCACACCGCAAAAGCTTTCCACCACAAGACATGCATCCCATGGTCCTATTCGGTATTAGACCCAGTTTCCCAGGCTTATCCCAAAGTGCAGGGCAGATCACCCACGTGTTACTCACCCGTTCGCCACTCGAGCACCCCCGAAAGGGCCTTTCCGTTCGACTTGCATGTGTTAAGCACGCCGCCAGCGTTCGTCCTGAGCCAGGATCAAACTCTCCAAACAAAAAACAGTCCAGAGACAATCTGGCAAAACAAAAACCACACCCCAAACGGGAAAAGAGGCGCGGCAAAAAAACAACAACAAACAAAAACCACCAAACACACTATTGAGTTCTCAAACAACACACCCGCACTGCAGGCAACCCTGCCACTATACTCCACGTGGACAGAGACGTCAAACCGCGTCCGCCAGCCGGTTTGGCTGGGGCCGTTGGCTTCTGACTAAAGACTACCCCGTCCGTCAGCCACGTCCAACGCGGCCTCCCAAACAGCTGATTGCGCAGCTCAGGGCGGTGCGCTCAGGCGACGCGCTCGATCTCGGCGCCCAGGCTCTTGAGGTTCTCCACGAACAGCGGATAGCCCCGGTCGATGTGAAAGACGTCGTGCACTTCGGTGTCTCCGTCGGCGACCAGGCCTGCCAGCACCAGGCCGGCGCCGGCGCGGATGTCCGACGACCACACGGGGGCGCTGGAGAGCTGCGGGATGCCGCGCACCACGGCGTGGTGTCCGTCGGTGCGGGCGTCGGCGCCGAGCCGGACCATCTCCTCGACGAATCGGAAGCGGGCCTCGAACACGTTCTCGGTGATCATCGAGGTGCCGTCGGCGATGGAGGCCAGCGCGATGGCCATCGGCTGCAGATCGGTCGGGAAACCGGGAAACGGCAGGGTGGCGACGTTGACCGCCTTGGGCCGCTCGTACTGGACCACCCGGAAGCCGTTGTCGTCTTGCGTGACGGTCGCACCGGCGTCATGCAGTTTGTGCAGGACCAACTGGAGATGCTGCGGATCGACGCCGACCACGGAGATGTCGCCGCGGGTCATCGCAGCGGCGATGCCCCAGGTCGCAGCAACGATGCGGTCACCGATCACCCGGTGTTCGGTCGGGTACAACCGGTCCACGCCGGTGATCTTCATCGTCGGGGTACCCGCCCCCGAGATCTGAGCTCCCATCTGGTTGAGCATCGTGCAGAGATCGACGACGTCGGGCTCACGTGCAGCGTTGTGAATCGTCGTCACGCCCTCGGCGACCACCGCCGCCATCAGGATGTTCTCCGTGGCGCCGACCGATGGGAACTCCAGCTGGATCTCCGCACCGCGCAGATGGTCTGCCTCGGCGACCACGCAGCCGTGTTCGATGTTGCACCGCGCACCGAGTTGCCGAAGCCCGGCCTGGTGCATATCCAGGGGCCGCGACCCGATCGCGTCGCCGCCGGGCAACGCCACCCTGGCCCGCTTGCACCGCCCGACCAAGGGCCCGAGGACACACACCGAGGCGCGGAACTGGCGAACCGCGGCAAAATCCGCGTCGTACTTGAGCTCCTCGGGCGAGGTGACCCGCACGACGTCAGAATCGAGTTCGACCGTCGCCCCCAGGCCCCGCAACACTTCGGCCATCAGCGGCACGTCCAGGATGTCCGGGCAGTTCGTGATCGTGCTGGTCCCCTCCGCAAGGAGCGAGGCCGCCATCAGCTTCAAAACGCTGTTCTTGGCCCCCCCGACGGCAACTTCGCCCGATAACCGGTTTCCGCCGGTCACCACGAAACGCTCGCTCACGCGGGCCAGTGTAAACAGCGCCCGCAGGCGGTGTCAGTCGCCGTGCCCGTCCCTTCCGGTACGGTTTCGGCATGGGCGTTCATCTGACCCGCATATACACGCGCACGGGCGATGACGGAACCACCGGGCTGAGCGATTTCAGCAGGGTGTCCAAGAACGACGCCCGCCTCGAGGCGTACGCCGACTGCGACGAGGCCAATGCCGCCATCGGTGTGGCAATCGCGTTGGGTCACCCCGATGCACAGATCCTCAAGGTGCTCAGGCTGATTCAGAACGACCTCTTCGATGCCGGCGCGGATCTGTCGACGCCCGTGGTCGAGAACCCGAAATATCCACCGCTGCGAGTTGCGCAGAGCTACATCGACCGGCTCGAAGGCTGGTGCGACGAGTTCAACGAAGGGCTGTCGGCGCTCAATTCGTTTATTCTGCCGGGCGGCACGGCGCTGTCGGCGCTGCTGCATGTGGCCCGCACCGTGGTTCGCCGGGCCGAGCGCTCCGCATGGAAAGCCGTGGAGCTACACGGGGAGGCGGTCAGCGTGCTTCCGGCGAGATACCTCAACCGGCTGTCGGATCTGCTGTTCATTCTGTCGCGGGTCGCCAACCCGGACGGCGACGTGCTGTGGCAGCCGGGCGGATGAGCGCTTGCGCGAAGACCAAAGGCCCGGGGCACAACGGATTAGCGGGCGCGCCGACGCGCGCGAGGCGACGGCCGTGACTCCACCCAAGACAAGAACGCGGTCAATGCCCCCCGGTCCAGGGCGATCTCATAACTTCGCCGGCGTTCCGGGCTGACGTCGCGGACCTCCAACACCACGATTTCATGCGTCATGATGTCGAACTCGTCGCCGCGGGGTCCGCGCCGCGACACGATCTCCAGGCCCCGACGACTCAACCGCCGATCCGGCCACCACCGCAGGCTGGACAACCGGTAGAACCCGGCTTCTCCGCCGCGGTAACGCATTACGCCGTGCCGCCAGCCGTGCCCGCCGACGGCGGGCACATCACGGAGAATCGCCGCGGTGCCGCCCACCTGCCGCAGCTTCCACAGCCGGTAACTCAGTGCGACGACAACCGCGAGCAGCACACCAACCAGCGCGACCATGATCCACATGGACGCGCTCATCAGCGGGCCCGCTAGTCGATCTGACCCAGGGCGCGGAGCCTAGCTCGTCCCTTTGCCGCGGTTACTGGATCGTCGGAATCGGCGTCCTGGCGTGCGGTGTCGGAGTCGATCTCGGACTCGAGTGCGGCCGACTCGGCGAGAATGATCACGCCGTCGTCGGTGACCGACATGAAACCGCCGTCGACCGCGATCCGCAGATCCTCTTCGCCTTCCCGCTCGACTCGCACGACCGCGTCGTCGACGAGCTGAGCCACCAACGGGATGTGGCGGGGCAGGATCCCGATCTCACCGGCGGTGGTGCGGGTGAACACAAAAGTGGCCTTGCCCGACCAGATCTCCCGTTCGACGGCGACGATGTCGACGTCTATCTCCGCCATGGCTACTGCGCCTTATCGGCGTCGTCGCCCTTGCCGTTGCCGTTGCCCTCGCTGGAGACCGGCGCACCATCGCCACTCGTGTCTTCCAGCTTGGCGCCAAGGCTTTCGGCCTTCTTCGCGAGATCGTCGAGGCCGCCGATGAGGAAGAACGCCTGCTCCGGCAGATGGTCGAAGTCGCCCTTGGTCAGCTTGTCGAACGCCTCGATCGTCTCCTTCAGCGGAACCGTCGAACCCGGCTGGCCGGTGAACTGCTCGGCGGCCATCATGTTCTGGGACAGGAAGCGCTCGATACGGCGGGCGCGTTGCACCAGCTGCTTGTCCTCCTCGGCCAGCTCGTCGATACCGAGAATCGCGATGATGTCCTGGAGGTCCTTGTAGCGCTGCAGGATCCGAATGACTTCCTGCGCCACCCGGTAGTGCTCGTCACCGACCACGCTCGGGTCGAGGATCGTCGAGCTGGACGCCAGCGGATCCACCGCCGGGAAGATGCCCTTGGAGAACACCGAGCGGCTCAACTCCGTGGTGGCGTCGAGGTGCGCGAACGTCGTCGCGGGCGCCGGGTCGGTGTAGTCGTCGGCGGGCACGTACACGGCCTGCATCGAGGTGATCGAGTGGCCGCGGGTGGAGGTAATTCGCTCCTGCAGCTCACCCATCTCGTCGGCCAGCGTCGGCTGGTAGCCGACCGCGGAGGGCATGCGGCCCAGCAGCGTCGACACCTCGGAACCGGCCTGGGTGAACCGGAAGATGTTGTCGATGAACAGAAGCACGTCCTGGCCCTGCTCGTCGCGGAAGAACTCCGCCATGGTCAGCGCCGACAGCGCCACCCGCATACGGGTGCCCGGCGGCTCGTCCATCTGGCCGAACACCAGCGCGGTGTCCTTGAGCACGTTGGCGTCAGCGAGCTCGACCCAGAGGTCGTTGCCCTCACGGGTGCGCTCCCCCACCCCGGCGAACACCGAGGTACCGCCGAAGTTACGGGCGATGCGGTTGATCATCTCCTGGATCAACACCGTCTTGCCCACGCCGGCACCGCCGAACAGCGCGATCTTGCCGCCACGCACGTAGGGCGTCAGCAGGTCGACGACCTTCAGGCCCGTCTCCAGCATTTCGGTCCTGGGCTCAAGCTGGTCGAAGGCCGGCGGCTTGCGGTGGATGGACCACTTCTCGAAGTCCTTGCCGTAGCCGGGATCGTCGAGGCAGTCGCCGAGCGCGTTGAACACGTGCCCCTTGACGCCGTCGCCGACGGGGACCGAGATCGACGCGCCGGTGTCGGTGACCTCGACCCCGCGCACCAGACCGTCGGTGGGCTGCATCGAGATGCAGCGCACCAGGTTGTCGCCGAGGTGCTGGGCGACCTCCAGCGTCAGCGTCTTCGCCAGGTCGGTGTAGACGATTTCGGCGTGCAACGCGTTGAACAGTTCGGGAACGGCGCCGCGTGGGAACTCGACGTCGACGACCGGGCCGGTGACACGCACGACCCGTCCGTTGGTGTCGGCACCGGCCTTGTTCGTCTCGCGTTCGGCGGTAGCAGTCATATCTGGTTTCGCTTCCTCTGCGTGCTAACTCTTGGCGTCGGCCAACGCGTTTGCGCCACCGACGATCTCGCTGATTTCCTGGGTGATCTGCGCCTGGCGTTCACGGTTGGCCTGCAACGTCAGATCCGTGATGAGCTCGTCGGCGTTGTCGGTCGCCGACTTCATCGCCCGCCTGCGTGACGCCGACTCCGATGCCGCCGCCTCGAGTAGCGCGGCGAAGATGCGGGTGGAGACGTACCGCGGCAGCAGCGCCGAGAACAACGTCTCGGCGTCGGGCTCGAACGAGAACAGCGTGTGCAAGCCGGTGTCCTCGTCGCTGTACTCGACCTCCATCGGTGCGATGCGACGCGCGATGGCCGACTGCGACAGCATCGACCGGAACTCGGTGAACACGATGTGCAGTTCGTCGACCCCGAGGATGTCGTCCGCTCCGGGATTGTCGCCTTCGTCGTCGACGCCGGCCATGAACGCGCCGACCAGTGTGGACGCGATTTCCTGTGCGTTCTCGTACTCGGGACGCTCCGAGAAACCAGTCCAGGCCTCGTTCACATCCCAGTTACGGAAGCTGTAGTAGCCGAGCGCTTTGCGGCCCACCACGTACAGGACGGGTTCCTTGCCCTCTTCGCGGAGCAGGGCGAACAACTCCTCGGACCGGCGAAGCACGTTGGCGTTGTATGCGCCGCAGAGTCCGCGGTCGGAGGACACCACCAACACGCCTGCCCGCCGCGGCTTTTCGCGAGCGACCAGCAACGGATGGTCCAGCGCGCTGGCGCTGGCCAGTTCGGTGAGCATGTTGGTGATCTCGCGGTCGTATGGCCTAGCCGCTTCGACTCGGGCCTGTGCCTTGGCGATCCGCGACGTGGCGATCAGCTCCTGGGCTTTGGTGATCTTCTTGATCGAGCCCGCGGAGCGGATCCTGCCGCGCAGTTCGCGCAGTGTTGCTGCCATTGGATTACTGGACCCTTCAGTCCTACTTCTTCTTCGGTGCGGGCTTGCGGACCTTCACCGATTCCTTTTCGACGTCTTCTTCATCCATGGCCTCGACGTGCTCGTCGGGCACCACGGAGCTGCCGTCGGTGGTCGCGAAGCCCTTCTTGAACTCGTTGACCGCGTTGGCGAGCTTTTCTTCCGTCTCCTCGGAGAGCTTGGTCGTCTCCCGGATGTCCTTGAGGATCGCCTCGTGTGAGGCCTTCACGTGCTCGAGGAACTCCTGCTCGAACTTCTGGACATCCTCGATCGGCACCGAGTCCAGGTGGCCGCGGGTACCGAGGAAGATGGCGACGACCTGCTCCTCAACCGGCATCGGGCTGTTCTGCGGCTGCTTGAGCAACTCGACGAGCCGCGCACCGCGGTCCAGCTGAGCCTTCGAGGTTTCGTCGAGGTCGGAGGCGAAGGCCGCGAACGACTCGAGTTCGCGGTACTGCGACAGATCCAGACGCAGACTTCCTGCTACTTCCTTCATTGCCTTGATCTGAGCGGCGCCACCGACGCGCGACACCGACACACCGACGTTGATGGCCGGTCGCACGCCCTGGTTGAACAGGTCGGTCTCCAGGAAGCACTGACCGTCGGTGATCGAGATGACGTTGGTCGGAATGTAGGCCGAGATGTCGTTGGCCTTGGTCTCGATGATCGGCAGCCCGGTGAGTGAACCGCCGCCGAGTTCGTCGGACAGCTTGGCGCAGCGCTCCAGCAGCCGCGAGTGCAGGTAGAACACGTCACCGGGGTACGCCTCGCGACCGGGCGGCCGACGCAGCAGCAGTGAGATCGCGCGGTATGCCTCGGCCTGCTTGGTCAGGTCGTCGAACACGATCAGCACATGCTTGCCGTCGTACATCCAGTGCTGGGCGATGGTCGAACCCGTGTAGGGCGCAAGCCATTTGAACCCGGCAGAGTCGGAAGCCGGCGCGGCGACGATGGTGGTGTAGTCCATCGCGCCGCCCTCTTCGAGGGTGCGACGCACGCTGGCGATCGTGGTGCCCTTCTGGCCGATGGCCACATACACGCAGCGGACCTGCTTGCTCGGATCGCCGGTCTCCCAGTTCTGCCGCTGGTTGAGGATGGTGTCCACGCACACCGCGGTCTTACCGGTCTTGCGGTCACCGATGATCAGCTGACGCTGCCCGCGACCGATCGGGGTCTGCGAGTCGATGGCCTTGATGCCCGTCTGCAGAGGCTCGCTCACGCTTTGGCGTTGCACCACCGAAGGCGCCTGCAGTTCCAGTGCGCGCCGCTCGGTGGTCTCGATGTCGCCGCGGCCGTCGATCGGCTGACCCAGTGGGTTGACGACGCGACCCAGGAAGCCGTCACCAACCGGCACAGACAGCACGTTGCCGGTGCGCTTCACCGGCTGGCCTTCTTGGATCTGCTCGAAGTCACCGAGGATGACGGCGCCGATGCTGTGTTCGTCCAGGTTGAGCGCAACGCCCAACACGCCGCCGGGGAACTCCAGCAGCTCCTGGGTCATGACGGACGGCAGTCCCTCGACGTGGGCGATACCGTCGCCGGCGTCGATGACCGTACCGATCTCTTCACGCTCGGTTTCGGCCTCGAACCCGGCGACATACTCCTCGATCGCACCTTGGATCTCATTCGCTGAGATCGTCAACTCTGCCATGGCTTTTCGTCTTCCTTTTTCCTGGGTCTAGGGGTGTTCTCGGGTCAGTCGGGCAAGTGGTTCTCGGCCGCCGCCAGCTTCGACGCCAACGATCCGTCGATCACCTCGTCGCCGACTGCGATGGTCAAGCCACCGATCAGCGCCGGGTTCACATCGAGCTGAAGCGACACCGGATGGGCGTAGATGCGGGTGAGGAGCTCGGTGAGCCGCTCGCGCTGGGCGTCGGTGAGTTCGGCGGCAGCACGGACATGCGCCACCACCTCACCGCGCCGGGACACTGCGAGGTTCGCCAGATCGCGGACCACTTCGTCGGCTCGCTCACCGTGCAGCAGTTCGACCGTCTGACGCAGCAGATCAGCGGTGTTCTTGCTGGCCCGGCCACGAAGCACGTTGTTGAGCAGTTTGATCCGCCCGTCAGCCGGTGTGGTGTATTCGCTCAACAGGTTGATCAGCCGTGGCTCGGCCTCCAACACGCGGCTGACCCGGAAGAGTTGGTCTTCCACGTCGTCGATCTGGTCTTCGCGTTCGGCCCGCACCAGCAACGCCAGCCTGGCGATGTGCTGCAAACCGTGGGCCAGGTCGGAGGTGGACGACCAGCGCTGTGACACAGCGGCTTTGACGACATCAAGCGCGGCATCGGACACCTTGCCGGACAGGAGCCGCTCGGCCAACGCGGTCTTGAGACCGGAGTCGCTGGACGGATCGGACAGGTGGCGTGCGAGTACGGTTTCTGCGCGTAGCAGCTTGACCACCGACACCAGATCGTCGGCCAGGCCGGTCAGCGCGTTCGCGTCGCTGCCCGCGATCGTTTCATCGAACCGCTCGACCACCGCGGTGATCGACTCCCGGCTCGCCGCACGCAGTTTGGCCGTTGCGGCTTCGGTGAAGACCGTGCTGGACGGCGCCATTTCGTCGAGCTCGTCGAGGAAGCGGTCGACCGTTGCGGACTGCTCGGATGCGTCGGAGACGAAATCGCGCACCAGGTCGCCGGCCCGGTGCACGGATTCGGCGCCGAGGCTTTGACGCAGCTCACGGATCAGCTGTTGGCGTAGCAACTGAATCTGTTGACCACCTTGGGTCTTGATCCGCTCGAGTTCGACGTCGGCCTGGATACGCAGCTGCTCGGCGATCTTCTCGGCGTCGTGGCGCGCCTCCTCGATCACCTTCGCGGCTTCGGTCTTGGCCTCTTCCAACGCCTTGGCGTGTTCTGAATCGGCGTCGGCGACCTTCTTCTCCGCCTCGGCGTGCTCGGCGAGTTGGGTACGCACGTTCTCCTGCTGCTGCTGCATCATCCCGCGCACCAGCGGCACGACCCACTTGGTGAGCACGAAGACGATGACCGCAAAGCCGATCAGCTGTCCGATGAACGTCGACACTGGTTACCGTCCTTGACCCGTCGTGGCCGGCACCGTGCGCGTGGTCACGTCGACCCCGAGCACACGGCTGGCCAGGCTTGCCGCCAACGTCTCCACTGACGTCTGCAGTTCGGCGGTCAGACCGCGGGACTGCTCGGTGAGTTCGGTGTTGGCTTGCTGGAGCAACGCCGAGACTTCGGCGTTGGCACGACCGCGCGCATCCTCGACGATCTGGCGGCCCTCGGCGCGGGCCTCGTCGCGGATATCGGTCGCTTCCCGGCGGGCCTCACCCATCACCTTGCGGTAATCGGCATCGGCAGCAGCGCGTAGTTGCGTCGCGCGCCGATTGTCTTCGATCGTCTTGGCCACCATGGCTTCGCGCTCGTGAAGCACCTTGCTGATCGGCGGCACAACCCATTTGCCGATCACGCCGAGCACGACCAGGAAGAGGATCAGCACGAAGAAGAAGGTGCCGTTGGGCAGCAGGAAGTTGCCGCCGCCTTCCTCTGCCGCCAAAACGGTAGTGCTGAGGTCTACCATGGCGTCGATTAGGCGACCGGGGTGGCGAACACGAACAGCGCCATGAAGGCCAGGTTGATGAAGTACATGGCCTCCACCAGACCGACCGTGATGAAGAACGGTACGAACAGCCTGCCTTGCGCCTCCGGCTGCCGCGCTACGCCGTTCACCAGGGCACTGCCGACGACACCGTCACCGATAGCAGCACCGATAGCGCCGCCGCCCAAGAGAAGACCGCCGCCAATGAGTGCGCCGGCAGCGATAGTGGGATCCATTCCTTTTATCCTCCTTGATAACTGGTAGCGGTCCTACCAGATTGTGGGTCGAGCGTTTGCGGGTTAGTGGTGTTCGTCTTCGAGCTCCATGGACTGACCGAAATACAAGATCGTCAGCAGCGCGAAGATGAACGCCTGGATGGCACCGATGAACAGTTCGAAAGACTTCCACAGCGCGTTGGGCGCCCACATGATGTAGGCGGGGAACAACGCGATGATCGTGACCATGATGCCGCCGGCGAACACGTTGCCGAAAAGTCGGAGTGACAACGAGATCGGCTTGGCGATCTCTTCGACGAGGTTGATCGGCGCCAGGAAGGCGACATGTCCCTTGAGCAGCCGCAGCGGGTGGCCGACGATGCCGCGGCGCCAGAAGCCCGCTGCGTGATAGCAGATGAACACGAACAAGCCGAGCGCCAGCACGAAGTTGATGTCCGCGGCGGCGGGCTTGAGTACCTCATGGATGCCGGTCTCGTTGGAGTACTGCCACGGGAACACCGACATCCAGTTGGCGATGAGGATGTAGACGAACAGCGTCACCGCCAGCGGCAGCACGAACGGAGCGATGCGCATACCGATCGCGGACTCGATCTGGTTACGCGCCTGGATCGTGATGCCCTCCCAGAACAGCTGCACCCCACTGGGAACACCGCTCGAGGTCACTTTGGCGCGAAGGTAGAACGCCAACGCCAGCACGATCACCGCGGCGATGGTCGCCGACAGCATCGTGTCGGTGTTCACCGTCAGCCCGAACCAGTTGGCGGTGGTGTGCGTGCCGACGTGGATTCCGGAGTCGGCGGCCAGGATGGTTACCGGGGCCGACCCGTCGGCGACATCGATTCCTGTCATTGCTGTGTGGGTTCCCCTTCGAATCCGGCTGTATCAGTCGGGCTACCCGCGCGCAGTTTCTTCGCCACAGGCAGCGCGGTCGTGAAGACAAGCAGCAGCTGGAACAGGGCCATGCCGAAGACGACGCCGAGACCAGCGGGTCGGAAGATAAAGGCGATGGTCAACCCGACGATGGTCAAGATCATCAGGCGGGTCGCGGAATTCAGCGCCATCTTGCTTTTCAGCGGATTCGGCTGAGACGTGATGTTGGTGACCGACCGTCGCACCAGGACGGCGTTCAACAGCCCAAGCGCCAGGCCGATTCCGAAGAACACCCCGACCATCACATGGCCGAGCAGCGCGGCCGCCAGCGTGCCGAGCCCGGCGAGGACGACACAGATCAGCGCCAGCCGCAACGGGCGGAACGCCACCGAAGGAAACACCAACGGCGCGTCGTGCGCTGGCGTCGTCACTGATTCACCTCAATCCCGCGGTCAAAAAGAAGTTGCCGAATGATCCAACATCCCAGTGCTGGCGCCATGAGCGTATCGGAGGGCGTCAGGCGTACTGGAATCACCCAAGCGGCAGCTCCCTATGTCGGTCGTGATACCGGTCCGCTCGGCCGTGAACCGAGGCGGTCCGGGGCCGGCAACCCGCGAGGTTTTTCGGGTTCTATTTGCACCCTAACACATGGTCGCAGGCCTAAAACGGGACCTACTACTTCCCGTCGTACACCTCGGCGAACTGGCCGTTCCGGCGCCGCAGAAGTGGGATCACCGTCGCGACGATGGCGACCAGAATGGCAGCCAGCATGACCACCCCGCTATAGCGCGGATCGAAGAAGATCGTGCTCGCCGCACCCAGGGCGACGATGCCCACCCAGAGGTAGATCAGCAGCACGACCCGGCGGTGCGAATGGCCGATCTGCAGCAGCCGGTGATGCAGGTGCATCTTGTCCGGGCTGAAGGGGCTGCGGCCGGCGCGGGTGCGGCGCACGATCGCCAGCAGCATGTCCAACGCGGGTACGAACAACACCGCCACCACCAGCAGGAACGGTGACAGCAGCGCGAACACGTCACGCGCCCCGTATGCGGTCTGCGAGATCGGGCCGGCCGCCGTGGTCGACGCCGCCGCGAGCATCAGGCCGATCAACATCGAACCGGAGTCGCCCATGAAGATCTTGGCCGGGTGAAAGTTGTGGGGCAGGAAGCCCAGACAGGCGCCGGCGAGCACCACCGAGATGACCGCAGGCGGATAGAACAGCACGTCGCCGCCGTGATCACGTAACAGCCCGATCGAGAAGATGCAGATGGCCGACGCGGTGATCAGCCCGAGCCCGGCGGCCAGCCCGTCGAGCCCGTCGACGAAGTTCATCGCGTTGACGATCGCCACCGTCAGGGCGAGCGTGAGCAGGATCGACGACACCTGATCGAGCACGATGGTGCCGACCCCGCCGATCGGGATGTAGAGCACGCTCCACGCGACACCCATGGTGACCAACACGCTGGCCGCGGTGATCTGCCCGGCGAACTTCGTCAGCGCGTCCAGCCCCCAGCGGTCGTCGATCAGGCCGATGGCCATGATCAGCCCCCCGGCGACGACCACCGCGGGCATCCCCGACGAATACACGAAGCCCCGCGTCAACGCCGGAAGCTGCGACGCCAACAGCACGGCGGCGACCACCCCGACATACATCGCCAGCCCACCCATCCGCGGGGTCGGCTGCAGGTGCACGTCACGCTCGCGCGGATAGGCCACCGCGCCGAACCGCCGGGCCAGCACCCGCACCCAGCCGGTCGCGAAGTAGGTGATGATCGCCGCGGTGAGCCCGACAAGGGCGAGTTCGCGAAGCGGGACGCCGGCGCCGCGCTCGTTGAGCGCAAGCACGGTATCCGCCGCGTAGCCCATCGATGCACCGTATGCCACGTTGCCTCAGCTCATTCCGTCAGCGTCGACGGTTCCACATCGAGGACTTTCGCGACGTCCTCCACCGTCACCGGCCCCTGGCGCAGCACGCGCGGGTGCGCTGCGGTGAGGTCGACGATTGTCGACGCCGCCTGCTGCGCGGACGGCCCGGCATCGAGGTAGACCTCGACGCGATCGCCGAGTTGGTCGCGCGCCTGCTCGACCGTCACGGCGGCGGGCCGACCCGAGGTGTTCGCGCTCGACACCGCCATCGGCCCGACCTCGCGCAGCAGTTCGATGGCCACCGGGTGCAGCGGCATGCGCAGCATGACGGTGCCGTGGGCGTCGCCGAGATCCCACTGCAGCGACGGCGCTTGGCGCACCACCAGGCTCAGTGCCCCCGGCCAGAACGCACGGATGAGCTCACGTGCGGTGTGCGGAACGTTGTAGACCAGCCCCTCGATCGTGTGCCACGAGCCGACCAGCACGGGGACGGGCATGTCGCGTCCGCGACCCTTGGCCGCCAGCAGCGCGGCGACGGCGTCGTTGTCGAAGGCGTCGGCGCCGATGCCGTACACCGTGTCGGTGGGCATCACGATCAGCTGACCGCCCTTCAAAGCGCTGATGGCCGAGGCGATTCCGGTCGCACGTTGGGCGGCATCGGTGCAGTCGAACAGCTGCGTCATGCTCTGACCTCGTCCTGGCTGCTGTTGCGGGTTGCGGTGACGAACCGGGGCCGGCCGGCCAGGTCGCGCCGACCGGTGACCTCGGCGAATTGTCCGGTCCTGCGGAACGCGTCGACGGTGCGCACCGATGTGGTGTCGTCATGTTCGACCGCGCACCGGCCACCGTCGCGCAGCCACCGGCCTGCGAGGCCGACGATCGCGTCGATGACGGCCATGCCATCGGGCCCACCGAACAGCGCGTGCGCTGGATCATGTTCGGCCACTTCGGGTTCCAGCGCCGCTCCCTCGGGGATGTACGGCGGGTTGGCAACGACGAGATCGACGTGCCCGTCGAGTTCGGGCAGCAGCCCGGGCTCGGTCACGTCGGCGTGGATCAGTTCGACGTCGGTGCCTGCCAGGTTTCGGCGGGCGTAGTCGAGCGCGGTCTCGGAGTCGTCGACGGCGATGACGCGCGCGTCGGGCACGGTCTTGGCCAGGGCAAGCGCCAGGGCACCGGAGCCGGTACACAGGTCGACGACGACAGGTGGCTGTGACAACGGTTGCGCGACGGCCCATTCCAGCAGCGACTCGGTTTCGGGTCTGGGGATGAACACGCCGGGGCCGACGGAGACGGTGACGGGTCCGAACGCCGCGCTGCCGGTGATGTGCTGCAGCGGCACCCGATCGGCGCGGCGCGCGACGAGCCCGTGGTAGCGGTCGACGAAGGCCGCGTCGGGCCGGGTGAGCGCGAGGCGTCCGCGGTCGGTGCCCGCGGCGTGGGCGGCGAGCAGTTCGGCGTCGGCCCGCGGCGATGCGACCCCGGCCTCGGCGAGCGCCGCCTCCGCGGCGTCGATCACCTGGCGCAGCCTCATGTCGCCGCGAGCCTGGCTTGTTTGTCGGCGGCGGCCAGCGCGTCGAACAACGGGTCGAGGTCGCCGTCGAGGACCTGGTCGAGGTTGTGCGCCTTGAAGTTGATCCGGTGATCGGCGATCCGGTTCTCGGGGAAGTTGTAGGTGCGGATGCGCTCGCTGCGGTCGACGGTGCGGATCTGGCTGGCGCGGTCCGCCGACGCGTCGGCCTGGGCCTGCTCTTCGGCCAGGGCCTTCAACCGCGCGGCGAGGACCTGCAGCGCGCGCGCCTTGTTCTGCAGCTGCGAGCGTTCGTTCTGGCAGGTGACGACGATGCCGGTGGGAAGGTGGGTGATGCGTACCGCGGAGTCGGTGGTGTTGACACCCTGGCCGCCCTTGCCCGACGACCGGTAGACGTCGATACGCAGATCGGACTCGTCGATCTGGATTTCTTCGATCTCTTCGGGCTCGGGATACACCAGCACGCCCGCCGCCGAGGTGTGCACGCGGCCCTGTGATTCGGTGACGGGTACCCGCTGCACCCGGTGCACGCCGCCCTCGAACTTCATTCGCGACCACACGCCGTCGGCCGCCTCACCCTTGCTCCGGATGGACAGCGTGGCGTCCTTGTAGCCGCCGAGGTCGGAGAAGGTCTCGTCGAGCACGGTTACGCTCCAGCCGCGCCGCTCGGCGTACCGGATGTACATGCGGGCCAGGTCGGCGGCGAACAGCGCGGACTCCTCGCCGCCTTCGCCGGATTTGACCTCCAGCACGATGTCGTCGGGGTCGTGCGGGTCGCGGGGGGCCAGCAGGTCGGTCAGGTGGTTGTCGAGTTCGGTGACCGTGGCGGACAGTTCGTCGACTTCGGCGGCGAACGACGGGTCGTCGGTGGCGAGTTCGCGGGCCGCCTCGAGGTCGCCGCGGGCGGCCTCCAACTTGCGGTAGGTCGCCACAATCGGTGATAGCTGGGCAAACCGCCGGCCGACCTTGCGGGCCTGGGCCGCATCGGAGTGCAGTGCAGGGTCGGACAGCTGGCGTTCGAGGTCGGCGTGCTCGGCCAGCACGGCATCGATCGCCGTCCCGTTGTCCGTCACGTCGACGTCCTTCCCTGAAACACAGACCGGCGCCCGGCCTGGCCGCCGGGGCGGCAAGAGCGGGCGCCGGAAAGGCAGCTACTTGTCGGCTGAAGTGTTCTCGCCGGTCTTGCGCTTGCCGTAGCGCTTCTCGAAGCGGGCGACGCGGCCGCCGCTGTCGAGGATCTTCTGCTTGCCGGTGTAGAACGGGTGGCACTGCGAGCAGACCTCGACGTGGATCTGCCCGGTCTTCTTGGTGCTACGCGTGGTGAACGTGTTGCCACAGCCGCAGTGCACCGTGGTCTCGACGTAGTCAGGGTGAATACCCGTTTTCATGGCTTCCTCTTCGATCGTGGCCCGGGTCGCCCCTTCATGGATTCAATGAAGGTGGATGGCGTGAACCGGAGCCGAGGGTCGACGGTCCATTATGCCAGCTTGACCGCCAGCAGCCTAAACGCCTGCCCGGCCCTCGCTATTCCGCCGGGTAGGGACGGAACTTGCCGCCGTCGCGCCGCCACAGCGTGCGCCCCCCGGGGTCGGTGCCGCGCGCGATCAGCTCGCGCTTGAGGATCTTGTTCGTCGCGGTGCTCGGCAGGTCGTCGGCGATCCAGACGTAGCGCGGCCACGCCTTCGGCGACAGGTCGCTCTGGGCGGCCAGGAACTCCTCGAACACCTCCGGGGTGAGTTCGGCGCCGTCCTGCAGCACGACCGCGGCCATCACCTGGTCGCCGACCAGCTCGTCGGGCACCGGGTAGACCGCGACACGGTTGATGGGCGCCAGCCGCAGCAGGATGCGCTCGATCGGGGCGGTGGTCATGTTCTCGCCGTCCACGCGCATCCAGTCGGCGGTGCGGCCTGCGAGGTAGATCCAGCCCTCGGCGTCGCGGTAGGCCAGGTCTCCTGACCAGTACATGCCGTGTCGGGTGCGCTCGGCGTTGGCGGCTTCGTCGTTGTAGTAGCCCGAGAAGAAGCCGGTGCCCGAGGTGTTCACCAGTTCACCGATGGCCTCGTCGGCGTTGAGCAACGCGCCGTTGCCGTCGAACACCGCGGGCGGGCACTCTGTGACGGTGTCGCTGTTGTAGATGGCCACACCGGGAAACCCTTTGCCGACAGATCCTTTCGGTGTGTCGGGTGTGCGGGTGATGATCACGGCGTTCTCGGTGGAACCGAACCCGTCATCGACGGTCACGCCGAACCGCCGCCCGAATTCCTCGATGTCGCGGTCGGTTGCTTCGTTTCCGAACGCCACGCGCAGCGGGTTGTCGATGTCGTCGGGCCGCTGCGGAGTCGCCAGCACATAGGCCAGCGGCTTGCCGACGTAGTTCATGTAGGTGGCGCCGTGACGGCGGATGTCGGCCAGGAAACGTGACGCCGAGAACTTCGCGGGCACCATCGCCGCCCCGGCCACCAGGGCCGGCGCCCAGCCGCCGACCACGGCGTTGGAATGAAACAGCGGCATCGACAGGTAGCAGGTGTCTTGGGCGGTCAGGCCGAACTTGTCGACCAACGCGGTTCCCGCGAACAGCACCATGGCGTTGGCCACCTGCACGGCTTTGGGGTTACCGCTGGTGCCTGACGTGAAGATCATCATGAACGTGTCGTCGGGGGCGGCGTCGCGCTTGGGAGTCAAGGGCGGCGCGGACGCGCGCAGCTGCGCCCACCGGGCGTCGGCGGTGTCGAAGACGGTGACCCCCGGCAGGTCCAGGCCGTCGAGCAGATGCCGGTGCTCGGTGTCGGTGAGCAGGAACTGGCATTCGACCTTGGCGATGTCACGCGCGAGCGCCTCGCCACGGCGGGTGGTGTTGATTCCGCAGAGCACGTAGCCGCCCAGCGCCGCGGCGGCCAGTGCGGTCAGCATCTCCGGGGTATTGCCGAGCAGCACCCCGACGTGCAACGGACGGTCGGGGTCCGCCGAGCCGATCAGCGCGGCGGCCTGTGCGCTGGCGTCGGCCACATGTTCGCGCCACGTCCACGTCCGGTCGTCGTGCTTCACCGCGACGGTGTCCTGTTGGGCGCGCTCCCGAAGCAGCTGCTGGAGTGTGTCCGCCATGGTCACCTCTCGACAGTGAACAGATTTTGAATTGTGTCTACCATGTCACAATGCGGTGAGTGCCCCAGCAGGGACGCAAACGACGAGAGGGCGACCGGTGACGAGCAGCCCCGCGACCAAGAACGTCCGCGATCGGTTGATCGATGCGGCGGAAGTCTGTCTGCGCGCCAAGGGTATTCGGGCGACCACGGTGTCCGAGGTGGCTGAAGTCGCCGGGATATCACGGGGTTGGTTATACCGGCATTTCCCCGATAAAGTCACGCTGTTGGGTGCGGCGATCGTCCGGCTCAACGATGCCTACTGGTCAGAGGCACACGCGGTGCTCGAACAGGTCGAGGGGCTGGACCGTCAGATTGTGGCCGGAATCCGGCACGGCCGCAGCGCCTATGACGACCCCGGCGCCCTGTTGATGAAGCTGCGCATCGAGGAACCCGACGAGTTCGCCGCGTGTGCCGGCGCCGGTGTGCAGGGGCTGGTGCCGGACCTGGCCGAGTTCTGGTCGCGTTATCTGATCGCTGCCCGTGACAGCGGCGAGATCCACGCCGACGTCGACGTCGCCGAAGCGTCGGAATGGATTGCCCGGGTGTTGATTTCGCTGGCCACCGTGCCCGGAGACACGCTGGACCCCGGCGACGACGACGCGGTGTTGACGCACGTGCGTCGCTACGTCATGCCCGGGTTGCGGGTCGACCCCGCGTCCGTGTGATTTCGGTGTAGTTGGTCGCGCTGAGCGTGACGAACTACACCGAAATCGCTCACTCGGAGTCGGCGCCCGGGGCGGTCTTGGAGACCTGGACCAGGAACTCGTAGTTGGTCTTGGTCTTGCGCAGCTGGCTCATCAACAGGTCGATGGCCTGATGCGGGTCAAGGCCGCTCAACACGCGACGCAGCTTGTGCACGACGGCGAACTCGTCGGGACCGAGCAGCAGCTCGTCCTTGCGGGTGCCCGACGGGTTCACGTCGACGGCCGGGAAGACCCGGCGCTCGGCGATCTTGCGGTCCAGCTTGAGCTCGGCGTTGCCGGTGCCCTTGAACTCCTCGAAGATGACCGTGTCACCGGTGGAGCCGGTCTCGACCATCGCGGTGGCGATGATCGTCAGCGAGCCGCCCTCTTCGATGTTGCGGGCCGCGCCCAGGAACCGCTTCGGCGGATACAGCGCGGTCGAGTCGACACCACCGGACAGGATGCGGCCCGATGCCGGTGACGCGTTGTTGTACGCGCGGCCCAGTCGGGTGATCGAGTCCAGCAGCACGACGACGTCCTTG
Source organism: Mycolicibacterium holsaticum DSM 44478 = JCM 12374 (assembly GCF_019645835.1). Taxonomy (NCBI): domain Bacteria; kingdom Bacillati; phylum Actinomycetota; class Actinomycetes; order Mycobacteriales; family Mycobacteriaceae; genus Mycobacterium; species Mycolicibacterium holsaticum. The sequence continues at coordinate 1,543,857 of NZ_CP080998.1, read as the reverse complement.
CCCTGCTCGACCAGGCGCTTGGCGCGCTCGATCGCGAGCTCGGCGGCCTGGGTGTGGTCTGAGGGCGGACGGTCGAAGGTCGAGGCGATCACCTCGCCCTTGACCGAGCGCTGCATGTCGGTGACCTCTTCCGGACGCTCGTCGACGAGCACCACCATCAGGTGGCATTCCGGGTTGTTCTGCGTGATCGCGTTCGCGATGTCCTGCAGGATCGTGGTCTTACCGGCCTTCGGGGGCGACACGATCAGTGCGCGCTGCCCTTTGCCGATCGGCATGATCAGGTCGATGACACGCGTGGTCAGCCGGTCGGGTGTGGTCTCCAGCCGCAGCCGCTGGTTCGGGTACAGCGGCGTGAGCTTGTTGAACTCCGGCCGCTTCTTGGCCTCGTCGACGGGCTTGCCGTTGACGGTGTCCAGCCGCACCAGCGGGTTGAACTTCTGCCGCGGATTTTGACCGCCGCCTTCACCTTCTTTGGGCACGCGCACCGCACCAGTGACCGCGTCGCCGCGGCGCAGGCCGTTCTTGCGCACCATGTTCATCGAGACGTAGACGTCGTTGGGGCCGGCGAGGTAGCCGGAGGTCCGGACGAACGCGTAGTTGTCCAGCACGTCGAGGATGCCCGCGACGGGCTGCACGACGTCGTCCTCACGGAGCTCGGTATCGCCGCCTCCGTCGCCGCCACCGCGCTCGCGGCGCCGGCGGTCCCGGAACCGGCGGCCCCGGCGGCCGCCCCGGCCGTCGCCGTCGTCGTCGGCATTGGAGCCGCCGCGGTTCTGCTGGCCGCCCTGCTGATCGCCGTCGGACCTGTCGTCGGACTTGGAGTCCGACCTGGTGTCCTGGTTGGCCTTGTTGTCCGACTTGGTGTTTTGCTTGGTGTCCTGCTTGGTGTCCTGACCGCTCTGCTCGGAGCCCGAAGGTGCACCAGCACCACGGTTGGCGCTGCGACGTTCGCGACGCTGACGCGTCGACTGCTCGTTGTCATCGCCGGAGCCGGCGTTGTCGGCCTTCTCCGCGGGCTTGTCGGCCGTCTTGTCAGCGGCCTTGTCGGGGGCCTTCTCGGTGGCTGGGGCGTCGGCGGTGGCCGGCGCCTCTTTGGCTTTGGCGGCCGGGGCGGCATCGCCGCCCGCTCGGCCGTTGGACTCGCCGCGGCGATCGCGGATCGCGGCGACGAGTTCGCTCTTCCGCATTCCCGACGCGCCGTCGATGCCGATCTCCTTGGCCAACGCGCGCAGCTCCGGCAGCACCATGCTGGACAGCGAGGCGCTGCGGTTGCCAGATGCAACACCGGCGGCTGGCGCCGCCTCCGCGGCGGACGCGCTGGCGGGCGCATCGACTGCCGCAGGGTTGTCTGAAGTCACGGTGTTCGGCGGCGCAGCGTCCTCGCTACTGCCACCAGCCGTGATGAGGTCCGTTTCAGTCACGGATGTCCTTTCTCTCCCTCGCCGTTCGAGTCATGCGGGGATTGGGTTGCGCTCAGCTGATCCGCTAAACGCTTGGGCGCCACCATTGCGTGTGCAACGGCGATTGCCGGGATTCGCCGGTATGCGACGAACCGTCAGCCCACGGGTAAATCACGGGGAAAATGAGTGGTGTCCTAGTGTCGGCGCAGGCAGAGACGCTGCGATTGCTGGACAAAAGCGAGAATAACGCGCATCGGGGCTGGAAGCAAGAAAGACACGTGTGGCTGATGTTGCAACTTAGCTCCGAACGGCCACGCCCGACGTCCAACGGACGCCGTCGCCTACAGCCATTTCACTGACGGTGAACCCGGTAGCGGCGCCTAATTCCAGGGCTTCTGCCGGCAATTCTGACTGCGTGCTCAGCGCCAGAACCGAAGGTCCAGCCCCGGAAAGCACCGCTGCCACCCCACAACGCCGCAGCGTTTGCAGGTATTCCGCGGATGCCGGCATGGCGGCGGCGCGCTGCGGTTGATGCAAGACGTCCTCGGTCGCGGTCAGCAGCAGGTCGGGCCGCTCGGTGAGCGCGACCACGAGCAGCGCGGCGCGGCTGACGTTGAACCGGGCGTCGGTGTGGTCGATCCGGTCGGGCAGCAGGACACGGGTTTCGGCGGTCGACGAGCGCTGCTGAGGAATCGCGGTGAACAGGCGGATGTCGTGGTGCAGCCGCAGCGGCACGGCGGCATAGCGCGGCGCGGGCCCGTCGTCCTCGGTCCAGGAGACCACCCCACCGCCGAGCACCGCAGCCGACGCGTTGTCGGGATGGCCCTCGAACTCCGAGGACAGTTGAACCAGCTGGTGTTCGGTCAGCGGTGTCGAACCTGCTTGGCTGACAAGGCCGTTGACGGCGGCCAGCCCGCCCACGACCGCGGCCGCAGACGAGCCCAGCCCGCGAGAGTGCGGAATGTCGTTGCGGCACCGCACGATCATGCCTGGAATCGTGACTCCGGCAGCCTGCAGACCGCGTTCGATCGCCCGCACCACCAAATGCGACGCGTCCAGCGGCACCTGGCCAGAACCTTCGCCCTCGACTTCGACGGTGAGCCCGGATGGGACTGTCTCCACAACGATCTCGTCGTACAGACCGAGCGCGACACCGAGGCTGTCGAAACCGGGGCCGAGGTTGGCACTGGACGCGGCGACCACGGCAGTGGCCGTCAACCCGGCCGGCAGCATCGGCATCACTGGAGCCTCACCTACTAGACCAGGCCGAGCTTCTCGGCCACGGCGACGGGCTCGACGGGAAGGGGTGTGACAGTCGGCATTCCCCTCAGGGCGGTGTCGGGGTCCTTGAGTCCATTACCGGTGACGGTGCACACCACCGTGGCGCCCTTGGCCACCCAGCCGTCCTCGATGGACTTGAGCAGGCCGGCAATGCTGGCCGCCGATGCGGGCTCGACGAAGACGCCTTCAGCGCGCGCCACCAGGTGATAGGCCGACAGAATCTCTTCGTCGGTGGCGGCCAGGAAGCGGCCCCCGGACTGTTCCTGGGCCTCGACCGCGGTGGTCCACGACGCGGGCGAGCCGATCCGGATCGCGGTGGCGATGGTCTCGGGGTTGCTCACCGGCGCGCCGTGCACCAGCGGGGCAGCACCGGCGGCCTGGGTGCCCAGCATCCGAGGCAACCGGTCCGCCAGGCCGTCGCGGTGGTATTCGGTGTAGCCCTTCCAGTACGCGGTGATGTTCCCGGCGTTGCCGACCGGCAGCGCGTGCACGTCGGGCGCGGTTCCCAGCGCGTCGACGATCTCGAACGCCGCGGTCTTCTGGCCCTCGATGCGGAACGGGTTGACGGAGTTGACCAGCGAGACGGTCGGGAAGTCGGCGGTGAGCTTGCGCGCCAGCTCCAGGCAGTCGTCGAAGTTGCCGTCGATCTGGATGATCTTCGCGCCGTGCATGACGGCCTGGGCGAGTTTGCCCATGGCGATCTTGCCCTGCGGAACCAGCACGGCGCAGGTGATGCCCGCGCGCGCGGCATAGGCCGCGGCCGACGCGGAGGTGTTGCCGGTGGACGCGCACAGCACGGCCTGTTGTCCGCGGGCCACCGCCTCGGTGACGGCCATCGTCATGCCGCGGTCCTTGAACGAGCCGGTCGGGTTGAGCCCCTCGACCTTGAGATGCACGGTGCAGCCGGTGTATTCAGACAGCCGCGGCGCCGGCAGCAGCGGGGTGCCGCCCTCGCGCAGCGTGATCGGGGTCCAGCTGTCCTCTACCGGAAGCCGGTCCCGGTAGGCGGCGATCAGCCCCGGCCAGGGCTGATGCACGGCCGTGGGCGATGCGCTACTCATTGGTGGTTCCTTCCATGCGGAGCACGCTGTTGATGCTCTGCACCACGTCGAGCTCGGCGAGCGCGGCGACGGTCTCCGACAGCGCCGCGTCGGTGGCCTGGTGGGTGACGACGACGATGCGGGCGCCGCACCGCTGACCACCTTCGTCGACCATCCCCTCCTGGCGGACCTCGGCGATGCTCACCTCCCGCTTGGCGAATTCCGCTGCCACCGCGGACAACACGCCTGGCAGGTCGGCGACGTTCATGTTGACGTAGTAACGGGTCGGGATGAAGCCGATCGGCGAGATCGGCAACTTGGCGTACTTGGATTCTCGGGGTCCGCGCCCGCCCTGTACGCGGTTGCGCGCGGCCATCACCAGATCACCCATTACCGCCGAGGCGGTGGGCGCCCCGCCTGCACCCTGGCCGTAGAACATCAGCTGACCGGCGGCCTCGGCCTCCACGAACACGGCGTTGAAGGCGCCGTTAACGGTGGCCAGCGGATGATCCAACGGCACCAGAGCGGGATAAACCCGGGCCGAAACCCGTTGTAGGCCTTCATCAGAGGTCAGCCGCTCGCAGATCGCCAGGAGTTTGATCGTGCAGCCGAGCGCGCGGGCCGACGCGAAGTCGGCCGGGGTGACCTTGGTGATGCCTTCGCGGTACACGTCGTCGGCGGTGACCCGGGTGTGGAAGGCGATCGAGGCGAGGATCGCGGCCTTGGCGGCCGCGTCATAGCCCTCGACGTCGGCGGTCGGGTCGGCTTCGGCGTAACCCAGCGCGCTGGCATCGGCCAGGGCGCTGTGGTAATCGGCGCCCGTGCTGCCCATCTCGGACAGGATGTAGTTGGTGGTGCCGTTGACGATGCCAGCCACCCGCAGCACGGTGTCACCGGCCAGCGACTGGGTCAGCGGACGGATGACCGGGATGGCGCCTGCCACCGCGGCCTCGAAATACAGGTCGACGTGGGCGTGCTCGGCCGCTTGGGCGAGTTCACCGGTCGACACGGCCATCAGCGCCTTGTTGGCGGTGACCACCGACTTGCGTTGTTCCAGCGCGGACAGGATGGCCTTGCGTGCGGGCTCGACCGGTCCCATCAACTCGACGACGATGTCGACGTCGTCACGGGAGACGAGTTCTTCGATGTTGTCGGTGAGCATGTCGACGGGCACACCGCGATCGTCGGCCACCCGCCGGACCCCGACGCCGCGCAGCACCAGCGGAGCACCGATGCGGGCGGCCAGATCCTCGGCGCTGTCCTCGATGATGCGGACGACTTGGCTCCCGACGTTGCCCAGCCCGAGCACCGCTACCCCGACGGGTTTGTGCTGCCTGGTCATCGTTTACCTCACTTCCAGACTCAGTAAGTCGTCGACCGTCTCCCGGCGCAGGATCAGGCGGGCCCGCCCGTCGCGCACGGCCACCACGGCGGGGCGACCGATCAGGTTGTATCGGCTCGACATCGAATAGCAATATGCGCCGGTGGCCGCCACCCCCAGCAGGTCGCCGGGCTCGATGTCGTCGGGCACCCACGTATCGCGTACCACGATATCGCCGCTCTCGCAGTGCTTTCCGACGATTCGACCGAGCGCAGGCGATGTGTCGCTGACCCGGGACACCAGCCGGGCGTCGTATTCGGCGTCGTATAGAGACGTGCGGATGTTGTCGCTCATCCCGCCGTCGACGCTGACGTAGCGGCGGTATCTGTCGGATGAGACGGCGACATCCTTGACGGTGCCGACGCGATACAGCGTGATGGTGCCGGGGCCGGCGATCGCGCGGCCGGGTTCGACGACGAGCCGGGGTGTCGGCAGCCCGACGGCCGCTGACTCGTCGCGGACGATGGCGCTGAGCTTGGCGGCGAGTTCGGCCACCGGCGGCGGGTCGTCATGCGGTAGATACGAGATACCCAGTCCCCCACCGAGGTCGACGGTGGACATCTGCGACGTCTTGTCGACACCGAATTCGGCGACCACGTCCCGCAGCAGCCCGATGACGCGGTGGGCAGCGAGCTCGAAGCCTGCGACGTCGAAGATCTGGGATCCGATGTGGCTGTGCAGGCCGACCAGTCGCAGATGGTCGGCGGCGAAGACCTTGCGCACGGCCTGCATCGCGGCCCCAGCTGCCAACGACAGGCCGAACTTCTGGTCTTCGTGTGCGGTGGAGATGAATTCGTGGGTGTGGGCTTCGACGCCGACGGTGACGCGCACCAGGACGTCTTGCACCACACCTGCGGCGCGGGCGATCTCATCGAGGCGCTCGATCTCGATCATCGAGTCCACGACTACGTGTCCAACCCCGGCCTTGACGGCAGCAGTCAGCTCGTCGACCGATTTGTTGTTGCCGTGCAACGCGATTCGTTCGGCAGGGAATCCGGCGTGCAGCGCGACGGCGAGTTCACCGCCGCTGGCGACGTCGAGCGCGAGACCTTCCTCGTCGACCCAGCGGGCGATTTCGGTGCACAAGAACGCCTTGGCGGCGTAGCGCACGTTGTCTCCCCCGCCGAAGGCCGCAGCGATCTCGCGGCAGCGGGACCGGAAGTCGTCCTCGTCGATCACGAAAACCGGAGTGCCGAACTCGGCGGCGATGTCGGTGACCGGCACGCCCGCAATCGACACCACGCCGTCGTCGCCGCGAACAGCGTTGCGCGGCCACACATTCGGCGCGAGCATCAGCACTTCGTCCAGGGACTGCGGGCGGGGCGGGGTGCCGCCGTGGTGCACCTCTTCGGCGTGCCGGGGTCCGGCGGGGTGGGCGATCACATGCGCTCCGGTGCGGTGACGCCGAGGATGCCCAGGCCGTTGGCGATGACCTGACGGGTGGCCTGGCACAGCGCCAACCGGGCGCTGTGCAACTCGTTGGGCGCTTCGTCGCCTTGAGGCAGGACGCGGCAGGAGTCGTAGAACCGGTGGTAGTCGCCGGCGAGGTCCTCGAGGTAGCGCGACACCCGATGCGGTTCACGCAGGGCCGAGGCGGTTTTCAGCACACGCGGGAACTCGCCGATGTTGCGGATCAGCGTGCCTTCCTTGTCATGGGTCAGCAGCTGCAGGTTCGAGGTGTCGGCGGCGACCCCGAGGTCGGCGGCGTTGCGCGCCAGCGCCGAGAGCCGCGCGTGCGCGTATTGCACGTAGTAGACCGGGTTTTCGTTCGAGGCCGAGGACCACAGCTCGAGGTCGATGTCGATCGGGCTGTCCACCGAGGAGCGGATCAGCGAGTAGCGGGCGGCGTCGACGCCGATGGCCTCGACCAGGTCGTCAAGGGTGATCACCGTGCCAGCCCGCTTGCTCATCCGCACCGGCTGACCCTCGCGGACCAGGTTGACCATCTGCCCGATGAGCACCTCGACGGTGGTGGGGTCGTCACCGAGGGCCGCGGCGACCGCCTTGAGCCGGGCGATGTAGCCGTGGTGGTCGGCGCCGAGCATGTAGATGCACAGGTCGAATCCGCGCTCGCGCTTGTCGAGGTAGTAGGCGATGTCGGCGGCGATGTACGCAGGGACGCCGTCGCTCTTGATGATGACGCGGTCCTTGTCGTCGCCGAAGTCGGTGGTGCGCAGCCAGACTGCGCCGTCCTTTTCGTAGACGGTGCCCGCGTCGCGAAGCCTGGCGATGGCGTGGTCGACCCGCCCGGAGGTGTGCATCGAATCTTCGTGGGTGTAGACGTCGAAGTCCGTGCCGAAGTCGTGCAGCGACTGTTTGATGTGGCTGAACATCAGGTCGACGCCGATCGCCCGGAACGTCTCGCGCATCCGGTCGTCGGGCAGGGTCAGCGCCTCGGGGTCTTTGGCGAGCACCTGTGCGGCGATGTCTTTGATGTAGTCGCCCGCGTAGCCGTCGTCGGGGGTGGGCTCACCCTTGGCGGCCGCGATCAACGAGCTGGTGAACCGGTCGATCTGGGCACCGTGGTCGTTGAAGTAATACTCGCGGGTGACGTGGGCACCCTGGGTGGACAACAGCCGGCCCAGCGTGTCGCCGACGGCGGCCCAGCGGGTGCCGCCGATATGGATCGGCCCGGTGGGGTTGGCCGAGACGAACTCGAGGTTGATCCGCTGCCCGGTGAGCGCGTCGGAGTGGCCGTAGCCGGCCCCGGCGGCCAGGACGTTGTCGATGATGGCGTTCTGAGCGGAGGCCTCCAGGCGCAGGTTGACGAACCCGGGCCCGGCGACGTCGGCAGCGGCGATGCCGTCGCGCGCGGCTAGGGCGGTGGCCAGCCAATCGGCCAGCTCACGCGGGTTGACGCCGACCTTCTTGCCGAGCTGCAGGGCAAGGTTGGTGGCGTAGTCGCCGTGGTCGGGGTTTCGCGGGCGCTCGACGGTGACGGTGGCCGGCAGCGCCGAGGCGTCCAGCCCGCGCTCGGCCAGCACCGCGGCGGTGGTGGTCTTGAGCAGCTCGGCGAGGTCAGCGGGGGTCACGAGGGTCCATCCTATGGTCTGGGGTGGTCAGCCCCCGAATCCGTTTCCCGTCCCACCGATGCGTTAGGCTGTGCGGGCCCAATCGGTGCAGCTTTTCGAGTGCGCCCCCGTAGCTCAGGGGATAGAGCGTCTGCCTCCGGAGCAGAAGGCCGCAGGTTCGAATCCTGCCGGGGGCACTCCTCAAAACCGCAGTTCAGCCCCGCAGTACACCGACAACCCTCGTAGCGGACGAACAGCTCAGTTCGACCCCGCATCGGTGAGGATCTCGACCAGCGCAGGCCCGGGGTGGCTGAGCGCTTCTGCGATAGCGGAGTTCAGCTCGGCCGGGCTGGCGACCTGTTTCCCGTACGCCCCGCAGTCTCGGGCAAACGCGGCGAAATCCGGATTATGCAGCGAGGTCTGCCACACCTGATATTCGGAACTGCGCTGCTCCTGGGTGATTTTGCCCAGTTCACCGTTGTTGAGCAGGATGTGAGTGATGTTCATGTCGTACTTGACTGCCGTGGTGAACTCGGCGAGGTACTGACCGAAGCCGCCGTCACCCGTGACGGCGATGATGGGACGGTCGGGTGCGGCAGCCCATGCTCCCATCGCAGCGGGGAACCCGAACCCGATCGAGCCCAGATAGCCCGACATCAACACCGACTGATGGTCTTTGGTCTCGAAGTAGCGCCCGAACGAATAGGCATGGTTGCCCACGTCGACGGCGAGCACGGCGTGGGCCGGAGCGAGGCCGCTGAGTTCGGCGAAGACCGTCGCGGCAGCGACCCGACCATCGGGGCGCTTGGCGGCGCGGCGGGCTTTCTCGCTGCGCCACACTGCCCACCGCTCGGCGACTTCCGGACGTTGGTCGACCAGCCCGGGATGCGTGCGCAGCCGCTGCGTAAGAACGGACGCCGTCACCCCCACATCGCCGAGCACCGGCACCGCCACCGGGTCGAAGCGCCCCAGCGCCATCGGGTCGGTGTCGACCTGCACAACGGGCTTGTACGGCGAGATGCCCGTGTGATTCGAGAACGACGCGCCGAACACCACCAGCAGGTCGGCCTTGTTCATCATCCAGGATGCGACCGGGGTGCCCGACCTGCCCAGCGCGCCGCAGGCCAACGGATGCTCGTCGGAGAGCTGGCCCTTGGCTTTGAAGGTCGTCAACACCGGTGCCTGCAGACGCTCGGCGAACGCCACGATGGCCGGCATGTCGAATTTCGCACCCGCGCCGACGATGATCACCGGGCGAGTCGCCGCTGCGATGCGGTCGAGCGCCTGCTCCAGCGCCGTCTCCGGCGGCGCGACCCGCAGATCGGGCATCCGGCCCTCGGGCCCCGACGATCGTTGATCAGGGTCCTCGATGATCTGAACTTCGTCGGGCACGACCAGGTGGGCGACCCCGCGTTCGAGAATGGCGTGTTTGAGCGCCAGGGTCATCAGCTCGGCGTGTTCGGAGCCCGCGCGCACCATCTCCGAGTAGACGGCGACATCGGCGAACGCCGCCAACAGGTCGATATCTTGAAACGCCCCTTTGCCGGCCACCGCGGAATCGACATTGCCGGACAATGCCAGCACCGGCGCCCGGTCGGCCTTGGCGTCATAGAGCCCGGTCAGCAGGTTCGTCGAGCCCGGGCCCGCGATGCCGAAGCAGACCGCGGGACGGCCGGTGAGCTTTCCGTAGGCGGCCGCCGCGAACGCCGCCGCCCCCTCATGGCGGATGCCGAAATACCGTAACTTGCCTGAGCTTTCCGCGCGGTGCATGGCCTCGGCGATGCCGAGATTGGAGTGACCGACCATCCCGAAAACCGTGTCGACACCCCAATTGGTCATGGTCTCGACCAAGACATCGCTGACGGTCCGCTTCGCGGGCGCAGCAGGCGGGGCGCCGACGTAGATTCCGTCCTCACGCACCTGCACCGGATAGGTCGCGACATCGAAGTCTGGTCCGCCGGCGGCTTGGCCGGTGAACGGGTCGAAGTCGAAACCATGCCAGGGACAACGGATCTTGTCGTTCTCGAGGGTTCCCTGTCCGAGTGGGCCGCTTTGATGCGGGCAGCGGTTGTCGATAGCGCCGTAGCGTCCATGCAACTTGGTCAACGCCACCGTCTTGAGTCCGACGGGGCACGCCGCTACCTGACCTTCGTCGAGCTCGCCGGGCTCGGCGGCTTTGTGCCAGTCGAGTTTCTGACTGGCCGTACCGGTGTCGTCGTCAACAGTCACAGTGGCGTCACTCCTGCGTAGGGGACTCCACTGAGGTAGGCGAAGTCGCGGTCGAACGTCGTCAGATCGTCGAGGGTGAAATCGGCAAGCCGCCGGTGCCCGCACGCCCGGGCCAGCACCACCATCAGCTCCACCGCAGAACGCAGGTACCGGTTCAAGCGTTCGGCCGCCGGCCGCACAGGCAGTCGAGCGCGCAGGCGCGCGTCTTGGGTGGCGATGCCGACCGGGCAGGTGTTGGTATGGCAGGCGCGCATACCGACGCAGCCGATGGCCTGAATCGCGCTGTTGGCGATGCCGACCGCGTCGGCCCCCAGAGCCAGCGCCTTGACCATGTCGGCGGGGGTCCGGATGCCGCCGGTGACGGCCAGCGTGATCGTGCTTTGACTGCGGTCCAGGTGTCGCCGGGCCCGCGCCAGCGCCGGAATGGTGGGGACCGAGATGTTGTCGCGGAAGATGGTTGGTGCCGAACCGGTTCCGCCGCCGCGGCCGTCGAGGATGATGTAGTCGACACCGATCTCGAGCGCGGCATCGAGGTCCCGCTCGACGTGCTGGGCACTGAGCTTGTAGCCGACCGGGATCCCGCCCGAGGCCTCGCGGACCTGTGCGGCGAAGTCTTTGTACTCCGCCAGCGACGTCCAGTCCGGGAACCGTGCTGGCGAGATCGCCGACGTGCCCGCAGGTAAGCCGCGCACCTCGGCGATCTTGCCGACCACCTTGGCCCCGGGAAGGTGCCCACCGGTACCGGTTTTGGCGCCTTGGCCACCTTTGAAGTGAAATGCCTGAACGTTGGTCAGGTGTTGGAAGCTCCATCCGAACCGGCCGGAGGCCAGTTCGTAGAAGTACCGCGAATTCTCCTGTTGCTCTTCGGGAAGCATGCCTCCCTCACCGGAACAGATCCCGGTTCCGGCGAGTTCCGCACCGGCGGCAAGTGCCGTCTTGGCCTCCTGGGACAACGCCCCGAAACTCATATCGCTGACGAACAGCGGAATATCAAGCACCAGCGGGCGTTTCGCCCCCGGACCGATGACTGTCTCGGTGCTGACCGGCTCCTCATCGAGCAGCGGTAATCGGGCCAGCTGCGCAGTCACCAGCTGGATCGAATCCCATGAAGGCAGCTGGGTACGCGAAACACCCATCGCCGCTGTAGGACCGTGCTTCCCGACCTTGCTCAGTCCGTGGGTGGCAAGCTCGTGGATCTGGGTATTGAACGGTTCTTCGACGGTGTCGGCAGGCTTGACCCACCGGCCCTGATAGCCGTCGTCGCCATACGATTGGGCGTTGGCCGCGGCGAACTCGGCGATCGCGGTTTGATCGACGTACACGCCCCCGTTGCGGACCCAGACCGGAAACGTCGCCAAAGCCACCGCGGGGTTGACCGGCGAGACGCCGGTGTCAACGTCGTACCGCCAGCCGTGCACGTCGCACACCACTAGGTTTCCGTCGACATGCCCGTCGCCCAACAGCGCACCCCGGTGTGCGCAGCGCCCGTAGAGCGCAGAGACGTGCTCACCGCGCCGGATGATCACAAGGTCCACGCCCGCCGCAGCGGTGGCGAAGGGAGCGTTGTCAGCCAGGTCGGAAAGGGATGCCACCTTCACGCCGGTTGTCGCTTCTGGTGTCATCTTTATGGGCTTTCCTCTGGTTAGTCGGGGTGCTCGGCGTCGTCGAGCAGGTGCGCCCGGATCTCGGCATAGGCGTGCGTGAATAGCCTGACGTCGCGGGGACTGAGCAGGTCGAATACATTGCGCCGCACCGTCGCTACATGCCCCGGAGCGGCCGATTGCAATTTCGCGAACCCGGCTTCGGTGAGCTCTGCAAAGAGGCCCCGCTTGTCCTCCGGGCACGGGACGCGGCGCAACCACCCGGCGTGCGCGAGCCTGTTCACCGCCCGAGTCACCCCGCTGCGTGTCGTCACGGCGGCCCCGGCGATCTCGCTCATCCGCAACCGCCGCTGCGGCGCCTCGGACAGCAATCCGAGAACCTCATAATCCGCGAACGAGATGGCGGCAGTGACTTCCAGCTGACGGTCCAATGCCCGCAACAGCAGCCGAGTGCTGTCGAGATATCCACGCCACATCTGCTGCTCGGGCTCGCTGAGCCATTCCACCTCCACCATCAGCAGACGTCCATGCTAGTTGCTAGCGAAACTTAATATCGCAGTACACCACACCCGCTGATGATATTACCTTCGGTGCGCTCACCGTGTCTGCCACGCGTATTCCGGGGCGATAGCCGTGGACGATCGGCTCCAGGTAGGGGCATTGCGCGTGGATTTTTAGTTTCGCCATCAACTAAGAGGCGGTCCGAATCGGACCCCTAGACCCGTGCGGTTCCGCGGCGGCAGTACGGAGCCACGTCCCGCACGACGTCCACGTCCAGGGGTCCGTCACGCCGAACAGCCTGGCTGCAAGCTAGACGCGTTCTACCGGGGCGGTTGACCAAGGAACGGGTTCTGCGCCGCCGATGCCCCTTGGGCTCGTTGCGCGACGGTCTGAGCCAGCGCGTTCAGCAAGGGATTTTCGTTGACCAGCGCGCGCTGCTCTTCTTCGGACAGCTGGTAGAACGTCCACAGTCCCCACGCCGCCGGCCGGACGTACAACGTCACTTTCTGACGGCGGCCTTTGGCCTGCGGCAGCATCGCGGGCACTGGGACCACCCGGTCCAACGTCACCGCGCTGGTGAGTTCCTGCGCGAGCTTCTCGATATCCACTGCGTCCTGAAGCTCATACGCCGACGACTGATGAGTCTGGTGGGCCGGCCCCTGCAGCGCCAGAAACCACGCCATCCTCGCCTCCTTTGCTCGCTATCGACGTCAGCGTAAACGAGGTGCTGCGCGCGCCGGCGTGCCGGGCGCCGGTGAGCTGGGGAGCACAGCGCCTTTTGACCCACCGGGCAGTTTGCGCGACGACGTTCGGCAGCCGTTGCGTCACGCAACGTATCTGCGTGGAATTACACATCCTCGACGAGGAGAAATGCGGCGTATACCACGCTGGTAGCTAACGCAATGACGAAATATCCGAAACTTGTCGTTCGCCACATTTTGGCGCTGTGCCAGCGTTTTCACGTGCCTGTCGTCGTGAAATGCGATAGTTGCTGGCGAAACTCTATTGACGTCGACGAAGCCCGGGGGGGTTTTCATGATGGTCGCCGACCGAACCGATTCGCACAGCCCGTGCCCCGCAGTTGCGCGCCTGCATGGCGTGAACCGCATCGCCGGCACCGGTTACGCCAAATACATCGGTCGCGTTGGGGCCCTCGCCGTCGCCCTGGGTGTCGCGGGCGTCGTTGCCACCTCGCCCGGCGTGGCATGGGCAGACGGCACCTCCTCCTCCACGTCGTCGCAGACATCGCAGTCCTCGCAGACGTCGCAGTCCTCGCAGTCCTCGCAGTCGTCGGAGACCTCGCAGCCCAGCCCGACGCCGGCGGACGAAACCGAAACCGAAACCGTCGACCCGACCGAAGAACCGACTGAGAGCGCTGAAGGCCTCGCCGACGAAGACAGTGAGGACGCCGAGGATCTGGAGAACGTAGCGGACCCAGAAGACGGTGCGGTCGAGGCGATCGACGACACCGACCTCACCGACACCGAGGAATCCACCACCGACGACGACACCGCGACGGAGGACGGTGACACGAACGAAGCCGATTCGACGCCAGCACCGCAGACTCAGACCGGCACCGACGTCAATACCGAATCCGTCGCACAAACGCTGACCACCGAGGCCTCCGACGCCCAGTACACGTCCGCGACCACGCTGAGGACCCAGTCGTCAGACAACCCCGAGACCGTCGCCCTGCTGAGCGCCGCGACAAGCGCGACCGCCGCTTCGGCCAACCGGATTGCGGTCCCGCTGCCGAAGCTGCCCACGCCCGAGGAGGTCGTGCACCACATTCAGGCCAAGGTGACCGAATGCCTCTGCGGCGTCATCAACGGTGTCACCAAACTGGTCAGCGTCGTGGCGGGTGCGATCAACGGAGGCGGCGGCGCGGGCCCTGGCGGCGGATCGCCTGCAGCACCGCCGATCGTGGCCGCGGTACTGGAGTTCGCACGCCGCGAAGTCACCCGCGTCGTCGACGCCCTGAACCGCACCCCGATCGGGCGCTTCGTCAACTACGTCGCAACGCAGGTCACCGACGCGATCACCGACTTCGGCAACTCACCGCAGGGCAGAGCGATTTCGGCGGAGCTCACCCAGTTCCTCGCGCAGTGCCAGGACTCCACGGGGCTGCCGGCCGAGCTCGAACGCGTCGCCATCGTGTCGGGCCTCAACGAACCGACAGACTTCGACATCCTCGCCGACACAGAACATCCCGATGAGATTCATCGCATCTTCATCACCGAGAAGGCCGGAGCGATCAAGGTTTACGACCCGGACACCGGCACCGTCGCGACGCTGATCAACCTTCCAACCGTGACCGCAGACGGTGAACGCGGACTGGTCGGCATCGAGGTCGACCCGCAGTACTGGGATGTCGGTCAGCCCGGCTACCACACCATCTACGTCGCCTACACCGGGGCGGACAACTATGACCGGTTGTCGAAGCTGACACTGAACGATTCGTTCGAGGTGGTGGGCGAACCGGTCGAACTGCTGAAGTCGACCGAGTTGGGCAACAACTTCCACCACGGCGGCGAGCTGCAATTCGATCCTGCCGGTGAGCATCTCTACTGGGCGGTGGGTGACAACACCGAGAGCGCCAACGCTCAGGACCTGTCGAACATCCACGGCAAGATCCTGCGGTTGAACCGCGACGGCACCGCGCCCGAAGACAACCCGTTCGTCGGCCATCCGGGCGCCGTCGAGCAGATCTACGCGATCGGCCTGCGCAATCCGTTTCGGTTCACCTTCACCCCCGACGGCCAGTTGCTGGTCGGCGATGTGGGCGAATCCAACTGGGAAGAGTTGAACGTCGTGACGGCCGGGGCCAACTACGGCTGGCCGGCCGCCGAAGGCTTCTGCACCAGTGGCGACTGCGCGTATGTCGACCCCATCTACGCCTACCGCCACTCCACACCACCGGCCAACGCGGGATCGATCACGTCGGTCGTCGTCTATACCGGTAGCACGTTCCCCGAGGAGTACCAGAACAAGGTCTTCATCGCCGACTACTCGGTCGGTTGGATCAAAGAACTGACGTTCGATTCGGAGTTCACCAGCCTGATCAGCGAGCGCATGTTCGACAACCAGGCCGGCACGACCGTCAAACTTGACCAGGGACCTGACGGAAACCTCTACCAGCTCAACATCTATCCCGGCACGCTCTACGTCATCCGGCCCTCCGGGGGGAACCGGGGACCAACCGCGGTACTCACCGCGTCGGAGACCTACACCGCCGAAGACTCCCTGGAAGTCCACTTCTCGGCCGGCGGATCGACCGACCCCGAAGGCGATGATCTGAGCTACGAGTGGAATTTCGGTGACGGCCGCACCTCGACCGAAGCCAATCCGACCATGGTCTTCACCAACACCGGCGCCGACTTCACCGCCTACACCGTGACTTTGACGGTCACCGACGGGGAGAAGTCCAGCACTGCGACGCAACGGATCGTGGTCGGCAGCACGCCGCCGGTCGTCGAGATCACCGACGTGCCGGACAAGTACAACGCCGGCGACACCGTGTCGTTCAGCGGCAGCGGCTCCGACGAACAGGACGGGGCGCTACCCGCCAGCGCCTACAAGTGGACGGTGGTGTTCCACCACGCCGACCATGTGCATCCGTTCCGGGACAACATCACTGGGCCGAGCGGCAGCGTCACCATCCCACGCACCCGCGATCAGCTCGGCAACACCTTCTACCGGATATCGCTGACCGTGACCGACAGCAGCGGCTTGTCGACCACGGTGTACAAGGACATCAATCCGAACCTGGTCAGGCTCACGTTCAACGCCAGTGACCCCGACGCCACCTTCACCATCGACGGAATCCCGTACCAGGGTTCCTATGTCGAAGAGCAGGCCGTGGTGGGCGTTGAGCGCGTACTCAACGCGCCGTCACCGCAGCCCGGCAGCGGGGGGCAGCTGATCTTCGTCAGCTGGTCCGACGGGGGCGCACAGAGCCACACGATCGTCACCCCGGAGGGCGACACCAACTACACGGTGACTTACGACTTCGTCCCATCGGGGGCCGAGGTGGCCGTCTGAGGCAGGCTGGTACCGGTCTCGTGCTCAGCGAATTCCCATAGCTTCCTGGCGTTTTCGTAGTCACAGGCGACCGCGGCGCGGCCGCTCAACGTCGGACCGCCCTTCAGTCCGAACCGGCTGTCGATGCCCACGTAGCTACCCGGCGGAATCGGCTCGGTGATGCAGTACAGCGTTGGCGCGGCGCCTGCATCGAGATCGTTCGCGAGCACGTCGGCCAGCGACTTGACCACCGAGTGAAACGTCGACATCAAGCGTTTGTCTGAGACGTTGGACAGGTTCGAAGCTACCCAGCCCGGGTGCGTCAGGTAGGTGCAGACCGGTGAACCGGCCTCACGCAACCGGCGGTCGAGTTCCAGACCCCACAACATCACCGCCAGCTTTGAGCGCGCATAGGCGGGAAACGCCGACCATCTGCGAGTGCGCAGGTGGGGATCGTCGAAAGCGATGCTGGCCGACTTGTGCGCGTCGGAGCCGACATTGATGATCTGCGAACGGACCCGTTCGAACAGCAGGTTGGTCAGGGCGAAGGGGCCCAGAAAGTTTGTGCCCAAGGTGATTTCGAAACCGTCCACCGTGTCGCTGCGCCGCTGAGCCACCAGGCCGGCGTTGTTGATCAGGATGTCGACCTCACCGTCGAACAGATCGGGGAACGCGCGCACCGAGGACTGATCGGCGAGGTCGAGTTTGACGACCGACGTGTCACCGCCCATCTCCGCCGCGCGCCGCGCACCGAGGTCGAGGTTTCGGACCGCCAGGATCACCCGCGCGCCGGCGCGGGTCAGCGACGTGGCCGTCGCGAGACCCACCCCGTTGGTGGCCCCGGTGACGATGACGCGCTTGCCGCGCATATTGCCGAGTCGGGTCGGCGACCAGTTCGTAGACACGGTGGCAGATTAACCAGGTGGCCGCCCCGCCGATGCGGGGCGGCCATCAGGTGGGCGGCGTCGGTCACCACTTCCAGGGTTTGTCCCAATGGCCTGGCGGCGGCACGAACGGCAGTTTCGCGATGTGTCCAGGTGGCGGCACGAACGGTAGATGCGCGATGTGCCCCGGCGGCGGGACGAGGTGATGGCCGGGTGATGGCGGGTGCCACCACCAGTCGTGATCGGCTTGCGCCTGACCTGCGCCGAGTCCGACGGACGCCAAACCCAGTGCACCGGTAAGGGCAACCCCTGCGGCGATCGTTTTCAGTGTTGTTCTGTTCAGTGTTGTTCTGTTCATCGAGAACTCCAATCGGCTGGATACCCTGCCGCGATCGGGAAGACGGCTTGCCGTTCTTGGGCTCAACCCGGCGAGACGATGACTTCCCTAACACCTCTATCGTCCCACCGGATCGCTCCGTTAACCACCGTGCGGCGGAGCCTAGGGACTGGCTGCAGCTCCGCTGGTACCAGTTCGCCTACACCCGCCCTGGGTGGCAATGTTTGGTTGCCTATGAATACGGGAAAAGAACTCGCACTGTGCGCACTGAACAGATTCGGTGTCCCGTCCCGTGGAGGCTCAATCGGCAGCATAACGAGCGCGTGAGATTCCTTGCCGAATCTTGATCGGCGATCACTCGTGCGGTTCATTACATTCGCTAGTGATGAGCCCATTTATTGCTGCAAAATTGTCTTTCTGGTCGTCGACCTCATGTCGACCCCGTCTATTGGGCCTTACTGTCACCCCATGGACGGGCAGGCCGGAGCGGACATCCGGCCGAGGATATGACCGGCTCCTGCACCACCTCCGCAGGTCACATCGCTGCACATTGCACAACCAATCCAGCAAAGCCATGGGCTTACGGTGACGTTAGTTTTATCGGGCGTTAGCGCCTGCGGATACGGACCGGGCAAATCGGCGCTCCCCGATGCATATCTCGGGAATGGCTACACTATTTCTTATTCGCATCGCTTCATCCGCGGGAAAGATCGATTAGATGCAACCAATCTTGATAGCCCTAAAGGACATCTCAGACAGAATTGTTCGGCTACTCACCAGACCCCCAAAAGTTCCGTCAATAAATCTGTTTGAATTTGCCAAATAGGGATATTGTGAGCCATACAGCATTTGCTATCGGCCCACCCACCCTAGGAACACCCATGGAACTCGCAGCGCGTCCCCTCGTCACCACCGGCGTCGCCATCGTCGGCGCCACCGCATTGATCGCCAACCCCGTCGCAGCGCCTGTGCCCGAGATCGCGATCCCGTCACTGCCGTCCGTTTCGGCCAATAGCGAGTTGCTGGCCTCCGTTCTCGATATGCCCGCTCCGACGCTGGCTACCCCCGCCGACGCCGCATCAGCGTTGACGTTCCTGATCACGCAAACCTCCGAGCTGATCAACGCCGGCCTGATCACCGTCGCCGAGGGCGTCACCTTCGGCGCCACCCAGTTCGCAGCGCTCGTCGCCGCGGGGGCCACCACCGTGGCCGGGCTGGTGGCAGCGGCCGCGGAAGCCGGCGTGTTCATCACCACCCAGCTGGCTGAGCTCATTGCCTTCGGGGTCACCCAAGCCGCCGGCCTGGTGAACTTCGCCGTCGCGCAGGGGGCCACCGCACTGCTGGCCGGTGGTGCGGTGCTTGCCGGTCTGGTCGCCGCGGGTGCGGGCGCCTTTGTCGATCTGGTCACGGCGGCAGCCGAGGCCGGCACGTTCTTCACCACCAGCGCTGCCGAACTCGTGGTGTTCGCCCTGAACTCGGTTCTCCCAGCGCCGTTCGCGGCGCCGCTGGAATTTCTGGTGAACGCCGGGGCGGGTCTGGTGAACTTTGGCATCACCGCCGCTGCCACCGGCGTGGCGGCCGGCACCGAGGCGTTCGTCGGACTGCTTGCGGCGGGCGCCGCCACCGTTGCCGGCCTGACGGCAGCGGGCGTTGAGGTCAGCGAATTCGTCGTCGACTCGCTGGCCGAGTTGGTGGTGTTCGCCACCGCGCAGACCGCCGGGCTGGTCAACTTCGGGTTGGCGCAAGCGGCCGCGGCGGTCGCATTCGGCGCGGGAGTGATCAGTGGCCTGACCACCGCGGGCACCGAGTTGTTCAGCGGCTTCGTCACCGCCATCGCCGACACCGGTGTCTTTTTCAGCACCGCGATCGCCGACACGCTGGTGTCGATCATCGATGCTGTCACGCCCGGCGCGGCGACGGCTCCAGCCGCCGCTACCTCGTTCCGCGCGGGGGCCGGCGGACCCGAGAACCCGCCCAATTTCAGGGCTCAGACATTCGCCGTAGACACCGATAACGGTGTCGGCCAAGCGGAGTCGGGGAACTCTGGCGACGATGCCGGTGTCGGCACGGGCTCCGAGGACCTCACCGCGGACACCAACGCTTCGACGGATCCCGATGACGGTGGCGTCGTCGACGACACGTCAGCTGACGAGAACACCGGTGGCGAGGTGGACGCCGTCGATGACGACACCGCCACTGACGGGACAGATGCCACCGGCGAGGAAGACGTGGACGTCGTCGTGGGCGCAGACACCGTCGGCGCCGACGACTCGGCCGTTGATGGTGCCGGAAATGCAGTCGGGGACGACGAATCGGTCAGCGACGCCGACGCCGGCGACGCGGATCAGAGCCCCGGGCCCGGAGCTGACGCCGACGGCGGTTCGGGCAATAACTCCGACGCCGGCTCGGGCGACAACGCCAGCAGCGGGAGCACAGACTGATCGACGCGATCAGCGGGTGACAAGCGCGCTGCGCTGCGCCACGCCGAGCGCTCAGTCACGTTCGGCATCGGGTTCCACACCGCGCACCACCACACAGCATCGGTCGGGGTGCGGGGTGAGTTCGGCGTGGGCCTGCGGTTGATCACAACCCGCGATGATTCCCTCGACGAGCCGCAGGTTCAGCCCGCACACCACATCCCGATGGTCGCGGGCGACCTGGTGAAACGGGCAATTTCGCAGGCTGACGCAATCGTCGTCGACGTGGGGCAGGTAGCCGCACCGACGCAGCGCGACGACGATGTCTCGCGCTGATTCGGTTCCCACGCTCCTGCCGGCTTCGAATGCGGCGCCGTCGACCGCCGCCTGCACTGCGCCGCTGTCATCCTGCTCGACGGCTCCCACCAGCAACCTGGCCAGCAGTTCGTAGTCCCGGGGCGGCACGCTGATCGTCATCTCCCCCGGCGCGCGGGCGTACAGCTTCGCCGGGCGACCCGCCCCCGGCCCGTCGCGCCCAGTGAGGCGTTGATAGCTGATCGTGAGCAGGCCGGCGTCGGCCAGCTTGTCGAGGTGATAGGCGGCCAAGGTGCGTCCGATGCCCGCCGCCGCGGCCGCCTGCTCCCGCGAAATCGGGACATCGCTTTCGGCCACGCACTCGTACAACTGACGCCGTACCGGGTCCTCCAGATGGCTCAACCCGGTCAGTGCAGCCAGGTCGTTCGGGCGGTGCACGGGCATGCCCAATTCTATCACCAACAACTCTTGACAAATAGAACGCGCAGGCAGATTCTAAAAAGGCATATTGCTACTTTTAGAAGGAGACTGGCTATGACTGCCTCGCGTTCAACGGCTCCCGCCGGCGTGCTCGATCGGGCCCGGAGCGAACCCGCGTACGGCGCGTTCGTGCTACTGCGGGTCGGGTTTACGGTGCTGCCGATCGTCATGGGCGTCGACAAGTTCTTCAACCTGCTCACCACGTCCCCGGCGAACTGGGAAGGGTATTTGGCAGGCTGGATCGCCGACCTGAGCCCGCTCAGCCCGGCGCACACGATGATGGTCGTCGGCGTGATCGAGATCGTCGCCGGCATCGCCGTTGCGATCAAGCCGCGATACGCCGCGTACATCGTGGCCGCCTGGCTCGCCGGCATCATCGTCAACCTGCTGACGTACTCGGGCTACTACGACGTCGCGCTGCGCGACTTCGGGCTGCTGCTCGCCGCGCTGACGCTCGCCCGGCTGGCCTCCGTCTACGACGCGCCCTTGGGCCGGCCCACCGCCTCGACCACGAGTTCCTCGGCCGCATAGCGAATTTTGCCCACCGATCCGCTCACCCGTCGAGTCCACGCACCTCGACGGGTGGCGGAGTCGATTGCCCGAAAGGAACCTCAGTCCATGCATTCGAACGCGGCGTTGCAGCTCGTTCCCCCGTCCCCTGACAGAGACGTTGCCGCCGCGGGGATCGCCGCCGCCGCGTTCCTGCGGGCGCTTGGTATTTCGCTGGAGTCAGAAGGTCTTCGTGACACCCCCGCCCGGATGGCGCGCGGCTACGCCGAACTGCTCACCCCGCGAACCTTCGACCTGACCACGTTTCCCAACGACGAGGGTTACGACGAACTCGTGATGTGCCGCAACTTGCCCATCCGGTCGGTGTGCGAGCACCACATGCTGCCGTTCACGGGCACCGCGCACATCGGGTATCTGCCCGGTGATCGCATCATCGGGTTGTCGAAGCTCGCCCGCATCGCCGAGCACTTTGCCTGCCGGCCTCAGCTTCAGGAACGACTCACCAAACAGATCGCCGAATGCCTCGTCGAGCACCTACAACCCCGCGGTGTCGGAGTCGTCATCGAGGCCGAGCACAGCTGCATGACCCTGCGCGGGGTGCACGCCACCGGGTCAGCCACAATCACGTCCACACTCCTGGGCGCCCTGCGCGATGACGCTCGCTCACGCCAGGAATTCTTTGCCCTGGCCGACGTCAACGCCTGACGAGAAGCGTTGTCGCGCGAGCTATCTGTTTGACCGAAGTGCCGGTATCAACCGGGTTGGGGTTCAGTTCCGCTCGGTTGCCGCGTGCCGGTGCCCGCTGTGGTCGATGGCGTCGATCGCCAACGTGGCGTGGGCGAACGCGCCGCCGGCCCGCATCTCGGCCGCCACCCAGATGGCTTCCATAATCTCTTCTGGGCTTGCGCCCTTGCGGGTTGCCAGTTTCGTGTGGCCGGTGATGCAGTACGGACACTGCGTGACGTGAGCAACGGCAACCGCGATCAGTTGCTTGGTCTTCTCCGGGAGGGCGCCCTCGGCGAAAACGGCGCTGCTGAACCGTTCGAACGCTTCATGGATTTCCGGCGCAAGCGCCTTGCGACGGGCAGACACCTCTGCGGTGGTCGGCTGATACATCGAATCCGGCATGCTGCTCTCCGATCCTGTCGGGCGTTACCAGCAGGAGCGAAAGAGGCAGCGCCAGTAGCGCGTTGATATCCGCATCCACGTTAGTCCGACAGGAATTCGCGGTCATCGCCAGCCCGTTGATGCACGCGTCGCAACTCGCGCCACCACGCTGGGCTATGCGAAGTCCTTCACCACGTCGGCGACCCGTCGCAGTTGGTCGGTGTCGGAACTGGTTGGGATGAGGTGGATTTCGTCTGTGCCGATATCGCTGAACCTGCGCAGCACCTCGGCCAGCTCGTCCTCATTGCCGGCCCATCCGGTGCTGGGAGCCATCGCATCGACGAACTCGGCGGGAATCCAGTTCATGTACCGCCGCAGATGCCGGTGAACCTGTGCGCGCGCGTCGTCCCCGTCACCGATGGCGAACCAGAACGAGGTGGCCAGGTGCGGGCTGGGCTTACCCGCATGGGCCCATGCCTTGCGTGCGACGTCGAACAGTTCGTCTTGCTTGGCGACGTCAAGGTCGAGAATGGTGCCCGCCATGCCGTCGGCCCATTCTGCAGCGCTGCGCACGGTCTTCGGCCCGATCGTGCCGACCATCAGCGGCGGGCCGCCGGCCTGAACCGGTGGGGGCCCGACCGCTTCGACGGATTCTGTCACCTTCTCGCCGGCCCAAACGCGCTTCATCACCGCGACACGCGCGGCCATCCCCTTCATGGTCTGCGTCGCCGGATCCGCACCGACGGCGTGGTAGTCCTCGTGCCTGCCGCCGACACCGATCCCGACGGTCAGCCGGCCGTCGCACAGCATGTCGCCGGTCGCCAACTGCTTGGCGAGCATGACGGGGTCGTGCAGCTGCGGCACCACCACCGTCGTCACGAGCCGCACCCGCTCCGTCCACGCTGCCAGCGCCCCCAACAGCGTCAGGCTCTCGGGGTTGTCGAACGCGATCCGCTCTCCCCAGCACAGCGACGAGAACGGCCCGTCGTCGATGGCCTTGGCCCACGCCTTGAGCGTGGCGGCATCGAGGTCGGCTTCCATCACCGGCATGGTCATCCCGATCTGCACGCCCGCGATTCTGGCACGGCCGACCCGATGCCGGGGATTGACCTCGACGAATCGTGTCCGCTGGCAGCATGGCAGTCATGGCGATCAACACCCGGTCCGTCGCACACGTTCGGCTCACCGTCACCGATATCGAGCGGTCACGACAGTTCTACGAGAGCGTGTTCGGCTGGGGAGTGCTGCTCGAGATACCCGACAAGGCCGACGAAGCCACCCGCGAGGCCCTGGGTTTTCTCTTCGGCGGCGTGGTCTATGACCTCGGCGGCATGCTGGTGGGGCTGCGTCCCGTCGCGTCCGATCGCTTCGACGAGAACCGCGCCGGTCTGGACCACCTGTCGTTCCGCCTGGATAGCAAGGACGAATTGGAGGCGGCCGCAGAACATCTCGATGCCCTGGGTGTCGCGCACGAGCCGGTCAAAGACATCGGCCCGGCCTACATTTTGGAGTTCAGAGATCCCGACAACATCGCGCTGGAACTCACCGCCCCGAAGTGATGCGGGGGTTAACCCCCATCAGGTTCTCCGGATAACGCTGTGTCGCCCGCCGCCGGAAATCCATAGGTTGGGGGCATGGTCGCAGTCACCGACACGAGCCCCGACGCCACCACGCCCGTCGGCGTGCACAGGAAACCGGCCCGGCACATCGGGGTGGCGCCGACCGCGTCGATGATCACGGGTGCGGCGGTGGCGCTGGTGTGGTTCTGGATCCCGTTGGGGATCCTGATCCTCGGCATCTCGTCGATCCCCAGCGGCATCGGATTCGCGCTGGCCGTCGTGATTTTCGTCTACCTGATGCGCGGCGTCGAGTGGATTGAGCGCACCCGCAGCGAAGCTGTCTTCGGCATGGGCATCGGCGTCCCGCCGCGGCGCATGTCGCCGTACGAGGGCATTCAACGCTGGCTGCACCAGCTGTGGCTGGACATCAGCGGCGCCCGGCTATGGAAGGCCACCGCCCACCACTATCTGCGGATGGCCTACGACATGCTGGCGACCGGCATCGCGTTCCTTCTGCTGCTGTTCGCCTTCGTGGGTCCGGCCGGTGCGATCGCCGTCCAGCACAGCGACGACGACGCAGGAATCTCGTTCCTGCCGGTGCCGTTGGCGTGGGTGCTGGCGCTGGTCGCAGCCGCGTCGGCGGTGGCCATCCTGATCTTCGCGCCGACGCTGGACGCCTCGATCGACCGGTGGCTGCTGGCCCCGTCGTCCACGGCGGCACTGCAGCACCAGGTCAGCGCGCTCGCCGACGCCCGCGAGGGCGCGGTGTCGTCGGCGCAGACCGAGCGTCACCGCATCGAACGCGACCTGCACGACAGCGTCCAACCCCGGCTGGTGTCGCTGGCCATGACGATCGGGCTGGCCCAGACCAAACTCGACACCGACCTGCCCGCGGCCAAGACGCTGATCGCCGAGGCGCACGACGACGCCAAAAACGCGCTCGTCGAATTGCGCAACGTGGTGCGCGGTATCGCACCGACGATTCTGTCCGACCGAGGTCTGGACGCCGCGCTGTCCGCGGTGGTGCAACGTTGCGCGGTGCCGACCACGCTCAACATCCACCTGCCGCGGCGGTTGCCCGACGAGGTCGAAGCGTGCGCGTACTTCGTTGTCGCCGAGGCATTGACCAACGTCGCCAAACACGCGCACGCCACCCAGGCCATCGTGAGCGTGCGGTTCGACGAATCGTCGAATCAGCTGTCGGTGTCGGTGTTCGACGACGGTCGGGGCGGTGCGCAGATCACGCCCGACGACGACGCGACCGGGTTGCGCGGTCTGGCGGAACGCGTGCGGGCCGCCCGTGGCGTGTTCACCGTTTCCAGCCCGGCCGCAGGTCCCACCATCGTGACGGCGGTGCTGCCATGCGCATCGTGATCGCCGAGGACTCCGCCCTGCTGCGGGCGGGGATCGAACGCATCCTCACCGATGCTGGTCACGAGGTGGTGGCCGGCGTGCCCGACGCCGGCAACTTGCTGCGACTGGTCAACGAAAAGCGTCCGGATCTGGCCATCGTCGACGTGCGCATGCCGCCCACGTTCACCGACGAAGGTATCCGGGCGGCCGCGCTGCTACGCAGCCAGAACCCGGAGTCGCCGGTGCTTGTGCTATCCCACTATGTCGAGGAGCGCTACGCGGCCGATCTGATCGCCTCGGACACAAAAGGATTCGGCTACCTACTCAAGGACAGGGTTGCCGACGTGCCCGCCTTCCTCGACGCCGTCGAGGTCGTCGGCGCAGGCGGAACCGTGCTCGATCCGGAGGTGGTTTCCCAGATCCTGATGCGCTCACACCGTCGCAGCGCGCTGGATCAACTCACCCCTCGCGAGCACGAGGTGCTGCAGTTGATGGCCGAGGGCAAGACGAACTCCGCGATCGCCGCCGCGCTGCACGTCTCGATCGGGTCGGCCGAAAAGCACATCGCGTCGATCTTCACCAAACTCGACCTCGTTCCCGACGAAAGCGAGAACCGCCGCGTGCTGGCGGTGCTGCGCTTCCTCGAGTCCTGAACCGCCGGAAGGATTCTCCCTGTGACCACGATCGCTCCCCCGCCGTCGGCGCCGCCCGCTGCCGTCGCCGGTCCGCCGCCGTCGCTGTCTCCCAGTGGCCGCACCGCCGTGCGCGCCGTCCTGATCGTCGCCGCAGTGGTGCTGTTGGTCGCAACGCTTGTCACGCTGGCCGTGTTGTCCTGGGGCATCACCACCTTCCGGGTCATCACGGATTCCAAAACGCTACCGCCGGCGATGCGGTCACTGGTGGTCGACTCCGGGTCGGTGCCGGTGGCCATACGTATCACCACCGACCGCCAAGCACGTGAGCCACGGGCCGATCTGCGCATGGTCAACTCGACTTCGGCGGGGGCAAACCCACTGTCGGTCAGCGCCGACGGCGCCGAGGCTCGGGTCACCATCACCGGTGAACCGTCGGAGTTTCTGCAATGGAGCCGGGCCGGTGAGATCACCGTCGTGCTGCCGCCTGAGCTGGCGCGCCGGATCACGGTGAGCACGCACCAGGAGACCGGTGTGGTGTTCGCCCAGGCCGATCTCGACCAACTCATCGCACGCACCGACGACGGCGCCGTCGTCCTCAGCGGTGCTGCACGACGTGTCGAGATCCACAACGTCAACGGCAAGGTCGTGACACGAGAACCAGTCAGTGTGTCCGAATCATTCACGGCCACAACGGTTACCGGAGACATCAAGGTGGATTTCACCGAAGCTGCACCGCGCACCGTCGACGTCAGCAGCCAGGACGGCGACGTCCTGGTCGCGCTGCCTGCACACGGGCGGTACTTGGTCGACGCCAGCACAGGCCGAGACCGCGGCGGGGCGGTCGTGCGGATACCGCGGACCACCGAACGGCAGGAGGCGGCCGCAGTGATCACGGCCCGCTCCGATACCGGCGATGTCGTCATCGACGATTCGCGCTAGCGCACCGCCTCGGCGAACAGCAGGCAGTCCTTGGTGGGTGGCCGCAGCGTGACCCGTGGCCCGGTCAATACCGTGGGGTCTGCCATGTCCACATCTTGCACCGATACCGGTCTCATCGTGGCGCGGCGTGCGCCGCGGTGGTTGACTAGCAACGTATGGCTATCACGTTCAACCACACCATCGTCGCCGCCAGGGACAAGACGCAGTCGGCAAAGTTTCTCACCGAGTTGTTCGGCCTGCCCGAGCCCCAACCGTTCGGCCATTTCATGGCGGTGGCACTGAACCACGGCGTCAGCCTCGACTACGCCGACATGCCCGACGGCCAGGAGATTCGTCCGCAGCACTACGCGTTTCTGGTCTCCGAAGACGAATTCTCCGAAATCTACGGGCGTATCCAGGCGCGCGGCATGGAGCATTGGGCCGACCCCCGCCAGACCCGGCCCGGGGAGATCAACCATCACGACGGCGGTCGCGGGGTGTACTTCCTGGACCCCGCCGGCCACTACCTGGAGATCATCACCCGACCGTACGGTTCGGGCGCGGACTGAGCCTTGATGCCAGCACTGCTCGACGGAGTCGCCGTGCGAGGCGCGAAGCGGCGGCGTTAGTCGAGGGAGTGCCCGCGGGTGGACTCCTGCCGGCGGTAGTCGTCGGCGAGCTTGCCGACATGCTCGGGCAGTGTGCCCGCGGCGACGTCGGCCAGGCTGGTTTCCTCAAGGACCGAACGCATGCTGGCCCGCAGCGCGCGCCACACATCGGTCAGCGCCGCCGTCGGACCGGAGTACGGCAGGTCGCCGAGACCGATGTCGCGGACGCTGGCCAGCGGCCCGTCGATGCAGCGCAGCACGTCGGCGATGCTGATATTTGCTGCCGCGCGCGCCAACTCGTATCCGCCTTCGCGGCCGCGATGGCTGCGGACCAGCCGGTCGGTGCGTAGTGCGGAAAGGATGTCGACGAGAAACTGCGGCGGGATGCCCTGCGCCTTCGCCAGGTCCTCGGTTTTGACCACCGCTCCGTCCTTGGCCGTGGCCAGCTGGACCATCGCCCGTACGGCGTACTCCGCCTTGGCCGACATCCGCATGTGCGAATTGTGCCAGGGCCGTCAGTCAGGGATGTCGGATGCGCCCGGAACGACCACGGCGAACATGTCGGCGACGGCGGCGAGGCTGGCCGTGTGCACGGCCGACGCCGGCACGGTGGACCCGTCGGGACCGGGAAGGGAGCGGGTCGCGGTCGCGGCGGCAACCACGCTGGGCGCGTAGCCGAGGTTGAACGCGCCGCGGGCGGTCGAGTTCACGCACATGTGCGTCATGAAGCTGTGACCTGCGCCTGAGCAAGCGGCTGTCGACACCAAATATCGTGTCTACCAGCCCTATCAGGGGCGGTGACGTTGCTTGAGTGCACGTCGGCGCGTTTGGGCGACACGCCACGACACGCCGGTCTGACCCGCTGAGGGTGCAGGGGTGACGCCGGGGTGAACCCGTTTGCTGGCCGTGTGCTAGCCCTTGGGATCATCGCGGCGATCCGTCTTTCGGACCACTTCGCCCTCCACTACTTCCCCTGGCGTCGCGGTCGGTTGCGTTCGACATGCGGCTTGCGACCGGCCTCGCCTCCGCGCAAGCACCCCTGCAAGCATCTCAGCGGGGGCGTTGACTATTCCTCCCAGGCTCCCAGCGAAGGCGTCAAACAGAACTTCTAGGACGCTATTCAAAATGCTCGTGAAGGCTCCCGCCAGGAACACGTAAATGCCCAGTCCTACCAGGACGCCGACGACCACCGACACGAATGCCAAGAGTGTATAAGAGTCTGATTCATTCGCGTAGAAGCGAAGCACGCCTTCGGCATCTCGGCGGAAGCCGATTCCGTTTCCGCCCTGTATCAGTACGACGATGAAGAAGGCGACGGCTGCGAATACGACGGCAATGTACGTCAAGAGAAGCCGCGCACGTCGCACCGGTTGCGCACGAAGGCTAGCGACGCGGTCATCGATGTGACGCAGTAAGTCAGCTTTCGACGTGCTCTCATCTGGCAGCTTGTCCCAGATATCCAGATCGCTCTTGATCGACTCTCGAAGGTCGCGCCGTCGCAGCATCTCCGTGACGGCGGTGCTCGCAAGCACGGTTCCGACGAGTCCGACTACGGCGATGACAATCAGTTGCACGTCGGCATCGTCCCAGTCGATGCGCCGACATACCGCCGAATTGCCACACAACCCGTCCTGGCACAGCGGAAGCGCCAAGCCGAGAGGATCGCGGCGACGATTGATCGGCTGCAAGTTCAGGTCGACGAACTCCGCACGCTACTGGCCGACGACGCTTGGGACTACGAACCTGAGTTGATCGAAAAGGCGCGGCAAACTGTCAGCGTCGGTTACGAATTGAGCCTGCTACTCGACCGCCCCACCTAACCCCTAAGCCCCAACAGCAACACAGGTGTCCCCGCACGGCGTGGCATGCCGGTGCCCGTCAGTGGTCGCTGGGACGATGGGCAGGTGGCGGAGCAAGAACGTGGTGAGGGCCGGGCGAGGGGTAGGCGCAACCGCTCACTAGAAGGCCTGATCGCCGGGGTCGGTGTGATTGCCGTCGTCTATGTCAGCCTGCGCCTGTTAGTCGTGGCGCGGGGCAACTCGGATACGTTGCGTGCGCTCGCGCAGAACCTCAACTTCACGGCCATATTCGTAGCGAGCATTCTTCCGTTCGTCACGGTCGGGCTAGCCGTACTGGTCTTCGCGTTTCTCAGCTCTGCGGCGGGCGTGTGGCAGGGTCACGTAATTCCCAGGCGCGCTGACCAGACCCGAAAGCAAGCTGCGCAAACCCAAGTCGTCGCAGCCATCCTCACTTTGTTTCTGTTGCTCGTCGTCGGATGGTGGTCGATGCCGTTGAAGTACGCCGCCGTCAGCGTCATCGCAGGCGGCATACTGCTGGTGGTCTACGTATTGTCGATGTTTCTGCATAAATTGGCTGGTCTACTGAAGGCCCTCCTAGGGCTGTACTTGGTGCTGCTGGCACTCGTTGGCGTTGTCCTTATGATCGTCCAGGTCGGCATGTGGTTGCCTCGCGAACGATTGACGGTCAGAGGTTCGCAGACGGACGTTGTATACGTCTTGTCCTCGGACGGCGAATGGACGAAATATCTAGACGCCGCGAGTCACAAGGTAAAGATTGTGAGAACCAAGTACGTAGAACGGCGCGAGCCTATGAAAGACGAAGTAAGCACGTGGAATATGACGGCTTCGGAATACTTCGCGAAGTAGAGCGCCCACGACGTTACACAGGTTGCGTCACGAAGCCGCCGCCTCCCGAGGTTTACGTCCTCAGTTGCCGCCCTGGCACGCCGTAGCGCTGGCCTTGGCGGTCAGGTGCGATGCCGGGTGATAGGCCGCTGTACGCGCCGCCGTCGTCCGGCGCGGCGTGGCGAGCGTGGCGCGGGGTTAGCCCGCTGCCCCAGCTGTATTCGCTTGCTTGCCCGCTGTCCCGCAGGCCCCAATAGCGTTCGTACCAATCCATTTGCGGCCCGCCCTAAAGGTTGATGGTCGGCGGCTCGTATTCGCCGCTGGCTTTGATTTGCACGCATGCCGCCGCCCCACGGTGCCGAACGCCGGTGCCGAGGCCGCGTTGAAAGAAGCTCTCTACCAACGGATATTTGGCCCAGTTGCCCTCAATCAGCCTGAGCCCCTGCCAAGCGGGTGATGGGTGCATCCTTCGGGCGACCACGTTCTGTTCGCTGTCGGGTCCGCCGGTCGCGAAGACGGCGAAGTACCCGGCGGGCACCAACATCGACTCGATTACCCATGCCTTGCCGTAGCTTCCGAGCACCGGCACGCCGTCAACATCGGTCGGCGGCAGCGCCCCAACAATGGAACTTTGGGTCAAATATGTCGGCGCGTTGGCGGACGGGATGAAATCGAAGCGGGCTACCTGAGCATTAGCGTTCTCTTCGCCTGCGCGCCAGGATTGGACGTGCTCGGCTTCTGCCGGGTTGAATAGCGCGACCAGCTGACTGCCGCTATCGGCCCCGAGACCATAGCCGTGTTCAGTCACTAGCCGCATAGCGGATTCCACGTCGCCGCTGTCGATTTCGGCAGCCTCGGACACAAGGTAGTGACTGTGACTGCCGGTAAAGTTCTTGCCCATGTAACCCGGCGGCACAATGGAATCCGCGTTCCAGAGCCCGTATACCGTATGGGCAAAGTCGTTCTCGGCGGGTGTCGGATCAAGCAAACGCTGAAGCACCAAAGATTGTACCAACCGGCTGTCGGCGTCGAGCAGGTTGCGCACCCTGTCGGTAACTTGCTCAGATGTGGCGTCGCGCAGAAACTTCCACGTGAAGCGCGTACTTTTGTCCCAGTCCGCATACTGAAAACCCAGCTTGATCACGTCAACGGGCGGGTTCAGGGCCGTTGGGGTCCCGTACTCGCTCGCCACGTCGAAGTGCTCTTGTGCAAGCCCCTGAGCGATAGGCGCTGCGGCTTGTGTCGTCGGGTATGACAGCAGCGATGCAATCGTCGTTTTGTGTTGGTTGTATACGTCTACTGCTCTTTGAATTTCGGCATATACGTCCTCAACCCTGACCCCATCGGCCAAGGTGTTGATGAGCACCTGGCCCTGATCGGCGAAGCCTGGCATCGCGCACCTACCTTTCGTCGTGCTTGACGGCCACGCTACGCCCGAAACATGCTGCGCCGCAGATCACTTACCAACGACTCGCGGCAACCTACGCGAAGCTGCGCGGTGCTTACGTGACTTCAGCCGTACAACACGGCAACTAACGCGAAATCGGCGTAATGTCAGCATCACGCGGCAGCGCCTTAGTGAGTCTCGGTGCTGCACAACGCTCGACAGAAGGACGCCTGCGACATGTCCCGTACACCAACGGAGTACACCATTCCGCCCCCACCGCCAGGGCTAGTGCTCAACCCGGTGGCGAATCTTCGCGGTCGTGCCGCTGCTGTTGCGTGGATACGTGAGAAGCTCGGTATTGAGGTCAGCGAGCGTTACCTACTCGACGCCACGACCCGCCGCGAGGTAGAGCACGCGAGGATCATGCGCGAAATCCACTACAGCGAAAGCGGGTTGTACCGCTGGATTATGAGCAAGACCCGACCCGCAAACGAAAGGCACACCGCATGACCAACCCGGCAGCCAAAGAGATCGTGACCGCCATGCGCGATTTCGAACGCGCCGTGGCGCAGCAGCCCGGACCGGTGTTCGCCCCGGCATGGGCACAGACGAAGCCGCCCTGCAACGTGTCCATTCTCTTCGACCCTCAGCTTTCGCCGACGCTGCACGC
This sequence comes from Mycolicibacterium holsaticum DSM 44478 = JCM 12374, assembly GCF_019645835.1. Classification (NCBI taxonomy): domain Bacteria; kingdom Bacillati; phylum Actinomycetota; class Actinomycetes; order Mycobacteriales; family Mycobacteriaceae; genus Mycobacterium; species Mycolicibacterium holsaticum. The sequence continues at coordinate 1,511,568 of NZ_CP080998.1, read as the reverse complement.
CAAGGCGAAGCGGACATTGCACACCCTCAAGATGTTGGGGCGACAAGCCCGCTTGTTGCTGCACTACCCGTTTCTGCGCGAAGCAGGGTCAAAGCCAGACGAACTGACTACCAGCACAGCAGACGGCGACGCCCTGGCCGTGTTCGTCCACGACGTGCGCGACAACGAGGCACAGGCGTACGTGCTGACCGACCGGCCCCGCGAGCACACTGAGTGCACCGTGCAGACCGACTGGCCGCGTGACGTATGGCTGAACGGCGACGGCAGGCCGGTGATCCGGCTGACCGATCACTTCGCGCACAGCTTCGTGTGGGGTGAGGGCGGTCGATCGACCTACGTCACGTCAGCCAACGAACTCGACCCCTTCATGTCCCCGGCACAGCAGTTCATCCATCGACTGCGCTTCGGCACCCTGACCGGGGACGCCTGCGATGCTCGCGTGAGCGCCAGGTGCGGCGGGCGGACCCTGATGCTCGTGCAGAACTGTGGAATGACCAATCTGTGCTGGGAATTCTGCGAGCACTGTTACGACGCGGCCATCGACACCGCCAAGGCCAACTACCAAGAACAGGTGGCCGACGCGTGGCGTAACCCGCCGATTCCGAAGTGGGGTGTGCGCGGTGCCTAGGCGGTCGCGTGGCTACAGGCCAGCGCCGAACCCGAACACCAAGACTCTGCGGGCAGAAATCAAACAACGGCGACAGGCCATCGCCGCATACACCGCCGTGCAGTTGGCGAATCAACGTGCCGTCCGAGCGGCCAGGCTGGCGCAGGCGAACGAGAACCGGCCCGAGCCGACGACCGATGAACTGCTAGCACAGCACCGGGCACTGCTAGACGAGATTGACCGGCGCTTAAGCACCGAACGCCCAGCCACACCAGCGACGCCCCAGCCGGCGCCCAAGGAGAAGCCGCAGCGGCGGAGTTAACCACAGCTAACGAAAGCTTGGTTGCCCGAACTTCAACCTTATCAGGGGTAGATTGGTGCACAACGCAATTCGTGGCTCAGTCGCGGTAAACTGTCGGGATGGCAAACCTCCGCACAGTGAGAGGACGACAAGTGCAGACCACACATCAGGAACCGGCCGAGTACATGCTCAGGTCACAGATCAGGCCATATCTGGCCAGTCAGCACCGCAGCATGCGGGCAGTATCCGAACGGCAGGTGATCCTGGCCGATCGGCGCGGTGAGATTCCGCATATCCAGCTTGGCCGGGTCCGCTACTACACGCCAGAGGGAATCGACGCGTGGTTGGAGTCGCTGAACGCGGCAGCACTGGCTGAGGCCGCGAACCGAGAAGTCGTCACCACGACCTAGACAAGCGACCGCCCGCCGTCTCGCGGAAGAAGAGGCCGAAGACGAGCGGGCGGTACCGGAGATGAACCGATGACACAGACTTTACCCGACAAGCCCGCACAGGGCCACTGCGTCAGCGCAACTGGGTGCCCGGTTGCCGAACCACCTTCAATCCCAGACCTTTCCGGTATTCGGATCAGGCCGGGTTATGCCGGTTCGCAGTATCGCGGCGCACTCGCGTGGGCCGAGGCGGGGTGGTACGAACTACCCACGGACCCCTACGGTTTCACCAACCGCAGCGGCGAGTACGTCCAGACGATCAAGCGCCCCGGCAGCCTCGTCGGGCGGCAGTGGTACAAATTCAGCACCCGTGACCCCGAAGACATCCTTGAGTGGTGGGGATGGTGGTGGCCGTGGGCGGGGATCGCACTGGATTGCGGCGCCAGCGGTGCCGTCGTATTCGACCTCGACGTGCCCGATCTGGCAGTGCTCGACCTCGACGGCAGGACCGACCTTGCGGACGCTCTGCGCGGTGCTGAGGGACGAATGCGGACCCGGCGGGCAGGTCAGCGCGGCCACTACCCGTTCGCGTTGCGGCGCAACGCAGACGGCACCCTGGCCGAGTTGTACGGTGATACCGCTGGTGCGTTTGGGCGGTACGGCGAAGTCCGCTGCCATCACGCCGTCGTCATCGCCGCCCCGACACCGCACCCTGACCCCGACAGCGGCGGGCACTACAGCGCCATCCCCGGCCACCTGGCCCCGCTGCCCGACGTATTGAGGGCATGCCTGGGGCCGAACCTGTTGCTGCTGGACAGTGGCATCATGCCGACCGCGCCGATGAGCGATGCCGAGCTAGACGAGTTCCTCAAAACTAATAGCCGCTACGGCAACACGATGAAATTACGGTGGGTCGTCGGGAGATTCCACCGCCGCGTGGAGGACGGCGAGAGCCGCCACCGAGTCCTGACCGGTTGTCTGAGTTGGGCGTTCGAAGAAGCACGCTGCGGCTACTACCCGGCAAGCATGGCGTTGCGTGAACTGGCCGAGGCGTTTGTTGGGCGTTTTGGAAAAGGCGAGCAGGGCAAGAGGATTACGCCGGACAGCGATGAAGTACTGAACGCGGCGAAGTGGGCTGCGGCGTCGGCCAACCAGATTGATGTGGCCGACAGGATCGCACGAAGGAATGCAGCCCGATGACCGACGCCGCAACAGCAAGTTTGGGTAGCGATGATGGCCGGTATGAGAGGTTCAACCCCGGCGATCACGCGGGCCAGCTTCGGATGGCGCACTGCATGGCGGATTACTATGGCGACAGGCTGATTCACGTCAACGGCATCGGCTGGCACTTCTGGGACGGGAGGCGTTGGGACAAGGACGTGACGGGGAACGCCAACCGGATCGCCCAAGCCACCCTGAAACGGGCAGCCAGCGAGGCGTTCGACTTCCCCGACCCCGCCGACACGAAGCGACTACTCGCAGATGTCAACAAGTGCCACGGCACCGCCAGCGGGATCACGGGAATGCTGAAACAGGCCGAGGCAGAACGGCGGTTCGCCGTTACCGCCGACGCACTCGACGCCGATCCCTACCTGCTGAACGTCGCGAACGGGACGCTGGACCTCCACAGCGGCAAGGTCAAGCCGTTCGATCCCGCCGACCGGATCACGAAAGTGTGCCGTGCGGGCTACCGGCCTGACGATCCGAGGGACGGCCAACTGTGGGAGGCGGTGCTGAAACGTGTCCTACCCGACGAAGCCGTCCGCGACTACTTTCGGCGAGTCGTCGGAATGTCGTTGATTGGGGAGCCGCGGGACCACATCCTGCCGATACTCAACGGCGACGGTCGCAACGGTAAGACGACCGTTGTGGAGGCCATCCTGTATGCGCTCGGTGACTACGCGAGCCTAGCTGAACCTGAACTGCTGCTACACCGCGACGGCGCACACCCGACCGGACAGATGGACCTCATCGGGCGGCGCTTCGTCGCCATGTCCGAGATCCCAAAAGGCAGCCGCATGAACGAGGTCTTGATGAAGCGGCTCACAGCCGACCGGGTGCTCAAGGCGCGGTACATGCACAAGGACTTGGTCGAATTTAACGCGTCGCACACAGCGGTGATGGTGACGAATGATCTGCCGAAGATGAGCGGCGATGACCTGGCGGCGTGGGAGCGGGTTCGGGTGATTCCGTTCGATGTGTACATACCTGAAGCGGAACGTGATGTGGAGCTCGGGGCGAAGCTACAACTTGAAGCGGACGGCATTTTGACGTGGGCCGTGGCGGGGGTGAGGGACTACCTCGATGGCGGTTTGCGGACGCCCGAAGGGGTGTTGGTGCGGACAAATAAGTACCGGCTGGACAACGACGAGCTAGGCCGGTTCATCGGTGAGTGCTGCACGACCGGACCCGACGCGAACGGAACCGAGGCGACGACTAGAGAGTTGCATGCCCGGTTTGGCTCCTGGCGGGCCAGGCAAAGCGGCGGTGTGAGCATGCATGTCGGGGAGCGCGAATTCGGAAGGATGCTGGATCAGCGCGGCCACACGACGATGCCGCCGATCAAAGGGCGTAGGCCGCGCAACGGAATTGCGTTGAAGCCAGAGAGCGGCGGACGCGAATGATGTTTCGCAGCAAACGTAGAAATGTAGAAACACTACGCAACCTACATTTGCCAAGTAAATCCTCTATGAGAAAACACTTTTCAGAATTACCTGAGATTTGTTTGTTCTGTAGCTGCCGGTACCCGAGGGGGTATACGCCACGGCTCCGCCGACCCCGGAGGAAAACTACCGATGACGACGAACTGCTACACACCGCCCGAGGTGCCCTACGCATCTCAGCCGGTCCAATACCGCCGGAAGCCAAATCGCCCGCCGCGCAACCCGTGGAGCGAGCCGAGGCCGAGAGCGGGGCGACCGTGACGGCGCATTACTGCTTGAACGGGTTCGACCAGTCAAGCCCCCAGCGGCCAGGCGTGAAGGCTTCTCGCTGTGCTGGCCGTGGCGGTCGCGGTATAGATGGAGGTGACTCTCCCGCGCTCGTTGCGATGTCGGGTGGAGGGGTTGTGTCGGCGTCGACAACGTATGTCAGCGGTGCGACTAGCCGACTCTGTGCCACTGCCGCGAAGCCGATTCCTAGAGGGCCGAGGAAGAGAATCGTGATCCAGAAAAACGTCACTCGCCGATCCTTCGGTGCGACAAAGGCGGCGACGCCACCAACAAATATCCACCACAAGAGGATGGCGATAAACCAGTTCCTGAAAATGTCTTCAACTTGGTCTGCGCTCATGCGCTTGATTTTGCAGGACTCACGCCCCGTGCGGGTCGAATAAGCCAAGGCAACCGAGAAAGGACATTGACGACATGGCCGAACGCGTAGAGGCATCGAACGATCAACCCATCGCATTCGCCGATGAATCGAACGATCAACCCATCGCATTCGCCGATGAGTGGAACCGAGGCAACCCGTTACGGCGTTGTGTGGCAAGGAGCAGCCGCACCGGGAAGCGGTGCAGACGGTGGGCGATCAAGGGCGGCACGGTCTGTCCGACGCATGGCGGCTCGACGGTCAGCGTTAAGCGCAAGGCCCGCGAGCGCATCGAACGTGCCGCCGAGCAGATGGCACGCGAACTATTGGGCATCGCCACGAGCGCCGAAAGCGAGGCCGTTCGCCTGGCCGCAGTCAGAGATGCACTTGACCGCGCTGGCCTGAACCCGAAGACCGCCGTCGAAGTGGACGTTGGGCCGACGCCAGCCTTTCAGCAGTTGATCACGGGCATCGACCGCAGCATCCGCCGCGATGGCACCCGAGCGCCACAACCGCCAGCCCCGGCGCTGCCTGCGCCGGAAATCGTGGACGCTGAGCTAGTGCCAGACCCCGCCGAAAGCGGTGCTGAGCGCCCACGTACGCCCACGGCACCCGGTAGCGCGGGTGACGGGCCGAACCGCCCGCCACCGTGGCAAGGAGAGCCATTACCGAATTACACCCCGAGGCCACCCGGCAACCAATTGATGACGCTTGAAGAGGCCAACGCCAGCCTGTCCCGCGAGCGCCGCCGGGGCCGCAGGTGACCCGCGAACCGAACGCCTGGCCCGAACCCTACGTACACCACAAGCCGCCTGACCCGCTGAGCGGGCTGCTCGGGCGCGGCGACCGGGTGAAGGTGCTCAACGGCCTGGACCGGTACGCAGGCCAGACCGGCAAGGTGCGCCGGGTGACGTTCACTGCCGGTGAACTGCTCATTGCCGTCGAATTCGAAGACGGCAGCACGGGCGAATATTGGGAGGACGAACTGTTACGCCCGAAAGGGCCGCAGGGTGAAGCGAAACACGCTGTGCACCAACGTGAGTAGGGAGATGGCTACCGAACACCCATGGCACGAATGGGCGTTGCGTGACGGAAGGGGTTGGCCCACAACGAAAGCCAACAGTAGCGACCATGACAATGCAGGTCAGGCGCGGTAGCCTGAAGGCGCTACTCATACAGGAATGAAGAGCGCAACGCTCTGACCTGCGGATTTAGAAAGGGGCGGGCATGAAGGTAGTCGCCTATGTGCGTGTGTCGTCGGCCAAGCAGCAAGAAGCGTTCGGCCCTGACGTGCAGCGCGTAGCGATACGGGAGTGGGCCAAGCGGCACGGTCACAAGATCACGGCATGGCGCGAAGACGCGATCAGCGGTGCCAGCGAGCTTGCCGACCGGGACGGTTGGTGCGAAGCCGCCGAGCTTGTGAAGACGGGCAAGGCCGAGGGCGTCGTAGTCGCACGACTCGACCGGCTGGCGCGTGACGTGATGATTCAAGAACTGTTGTTGCGCAAGCTATCTGAGTTCGGCGGTGTCGTGCTGTCCGCCCGCGACGGTGAAAACGACATGCTCGTCGGTACGTCGAACGACCCGAGCCGCAAGATGATTCGCACGATTCTCGGGGCGATCAGCGAGTACGACCGCGAGATGACGGTAGAGCGGTTGGCCGCAGCACGACGCGCCAAGGCTGCGAAGGGCGGCTACGCACACGGCACCGTGCCGTACGGGTACCGCAGTACCAAGGGCAAGCTCGTGCCGGTGCCCGCCGAGCAGCGCGCCTTGGCCTTGATGCGTCAGCTTGCCGCGCAGGGCGAGACGCTGACCGACATTGCCGCCCGCCTCAACGATGACGGCGTGCCGACCCGACGCGGCGGTATCTGGCGGCACGGCACCGTGGCGCGAATCTTGACGCGACACAACGAGCGGAAGGCGAGCTAGAAAATGGCCTACATACGCACACATGAGACGACGACCCGTCGCAACGGTAAAGTTGTTAAGCGATACGAGGTCGTTTGGTCAGAGCCACACCGCGATGCTAGCGGCGCACCTATCCCCCGTGGCCGTCGAAGCCGTCAAGAGAGCTACACGACGCGCAAACAAGCCGAGGCGCGCTGCGACGAACTCAACAACGCCAAGCACAGCATCGGCGGCCCCGGTGCCCTGGCTGACCAGCGCCAGGCCGCGCTGCGCCCGTTCGCCGACTACGCCGCAGGCTGGCTGGCAGAACAGCGCCGCCGAAACGCTGAAGGTACCCTGCGGACAGGGACGCTCGACAATTACGAACGCCTGATGCGAGCCGACATACTGCCGCGCTTCGGTGACACGGCAATTGGTGCGATCACGCTTGTGGAGTGCGAAGAGTTTCGCGCCGACCTCGCCGCACGGCTTAAGCCGCGCAGCGTGGCGAACGTGTGGTGGCCATTCGCTGCGGTATTCCGTTACGCCATGCGTGCCAAGGCGTTACAGTCCAGCCCTGCCGACGCCATCGACCGTGCCCCGTCGGGCCGCAGAGTAACCAACACCTTCAAGCCGCACCCGCTGACCGGCCAGCAAGTCGCCGCCCTGGCCGAGAAGGTCGGCGAGATTTCGCACCCGGCATACGGACTAATGGTGCTGTTTCTGTGCTACACCGGCCTGCGCCGGGGCGAGCTTCAAGGGCTGACCGTGGCCGACCTGACCCTGACACACGCGCCGGACGGCACCGTGACTGGCAGCGTGCGCGTCGAGCGCGCCAGCATCCGCCGCAAGGGCAAGCTCACGACCGGCGAGACCAAGACGGGTGTACACCGTGCGGTGCCGCTGCCCAGCTGGCTGGCCGCACGCATGACCGATTACCTAGCAACAGTTCACGAGCGCGCCAACGACCCCTCAGCGCCGTTATGGCCGAACAGAGTGCAGGGCGGTGCCCGCCGCAAGGGGAAACACACAGCGGCGCTGCTCGATTGGTCAGAGCCGGTCGAGCTACGCAGTTTCGCCCGCCGCACCCTGCGCGATGCCTGCGAGGCGGTCGGTATCCCGGTCGGCACGGCGCGCAAGGTCGACGCTGACGGCACGGTGACGCCGCCAACGAACGGATTCCGGCTGCACGACACCCGGCACACCTTCTCGGTGATGCTGCTGACCGCTGGCGTCAACGTGCTGCAAGTGTCGAAGTGGCTTGGCCACGCAAACAAAAACATGACGCTCGCGGTCTACGCCGACTACATGCCCGAAGAGGCACCCGTGAACCCGCTTGCCGAGCCGATCGCCGCACCAAACGCTAACGTCGTCACTCTGTTTGGCGCTTAGGTTTCTTCAACCGAGTAATGTCCCGTTCAACCGCATCTGTGAAATTGTTATGAGCCGTCTTAACGGCCTGCCACTGCTCTTCGAATTGATTTTTCGCAGTCTCTAACTCTTGCTGACTGGCTCCTCTATCGCGGCGACGGAAAGTCCTGTACGTCAACGCACCTCGGCGTAGTTCCGGCTTATTTATCTGTTCCCACAAGTTATCCGCCGACTCCGCAGGACTCTCGGACCCTATGAGCTTGAGGGCATGCCGCCCTGAAATAATCTTAAGTACCCATTCGTCGACTCGATCTGCCCGCTGCTCAATGTCCTTGGCGCTCAGGGAGTCGTACTCTTCGGCGATTGAGTGTATCTCGTCCATTGCAGTCGAACTGCATTCGGTTACTTCCACGCCCAGGCGCAACAGGTGATCTCGCCGCCATTGATTCAGTTCACGCATGTCGGCACGCTTATTCGTTTGCCACACAGTTATCAGAGCAACCGCCGCCACCACTAACGACCCGCAGAAGGTCAGCACCGGCGCGAGCCATACCCACACCGATGATGATTGACCCGCGAAGTTGAAGATCACGCCGCTATCGTCCCATCGGCTGTTCGCCACTACCCTCCGCCACGCCGGGTGCACACTTCCGCGACTCACCCTTGACACCGAAGTTTGCTGCTACCGCACCCTTCCCGCAGCACGCCGGGGTGACACCGGGGTGAAGCTTCTCAGCCGCGTATCGCGTCCGCGTCCGGTACGACCACGGCAAATAGATCAGCCAGTGCAGCCAGGCTTGCCGCGTGCAGGGATTCCGCAGGTATCAACCTTCCATCGTCACCGGGCAGTGCCCGCGTCGCGGTCGCGGCGGCAACCACGGTCGGCGCGTAGCCCAGGTTGAACGCGCCGCGCGCCGTCGAGTTCACGCACATGTGCGTCATGAAGCCGGCCAGCACCAGGTTCGACGCGTTGAGGCTCTTGAGCCGCTCGTCGAGGTCGGTTTGAACGAACGCGTTGGGATAGCCCTTCACCACGACCGGTTCGCCTTCGCGCGGAGCGACCCGGTCGACGATGGCGCCGATCTCTGCGTCGATGTCATAGGGCGAGCCGGGGCCGGCGTTGTGCTGGATGTGGACGATCGGGATGCCCGCGGTGCGGGCCCGGTCGAGCAGGGTCTCGGCCTCGTCGAGCGCGCGCTGCACACCCTCGAGTTCCATGACGCCGTAGGTGTAGGTGTTCTGGCAGTCGATCAGCACCAGCGCGGACTCGGCCAGGCCGACGGGTTCGGCGGGTAGGCCGACGAGTTCGCGAAGGGTGGGTCCGGTCATGGTGCCGAGCCTACTGCCGTCCGCCGAGATCGACGTTCTGGCGGGATTTACTCGCACTTTCCCGCCCGAATGTCCCTTTGGGCGAACGATCTATCCCGTGACGGCGAGGACGGCGTCGGCCAACTCCGGTCGGCACACCACCAGGTCGGGCAGCAGCGGATCGGCCCGGTTGTACACCAGCGGCGAACCGTCGATGCGCGAAGTGTGCAGGCCCGCCGCGCGCGCCACCGCGACCGGCGCGGCGGAGTCCCACTCGTACTGGCCCCCGGCATGCACGTACACGTCCGAAAGACCCTGTACCACCGATGCGACTTTGGCCCCCGCCGAGCCCATCTCGACCAGCACACCGTCGAGCGCGTCGCGCACGGCCAACGCGACCGCCGGCGGCCGGGTGCGCGACACCACGATTCTCGGCGTAGCCGGCGCGTTCGGCGGCGCGCTGACTGTCGGCGTGGCCAACGTAATACCTTGCGCCGGAAGGGCTACCGCACCGGCGACCAGCGCGCCGGATTGCCACAGCGCCACATGCACCGCCCAGTCGTCGCGGCCCAACTCGGAGAACTCGCGGGTGCCGTCGAGCGGGTCGACGATCCACACCCGCGAGGCGCTGAGCCGGACCGGGTCGTCGGCGCCCTCCTCGGACAGCACCGCGTCACCGGGCCGTTCGGCGGCCAGCGCTTCGGCCAGGAAGTCGTGGGAACGTTTGTCCCCCGCGTCTTTCCGCTCGGCCTGGCTGGCCTCGGCGAGTTCCTCGCGGACCTCCAGCAGCAGCTTGCCCGCCGCGGTTGCCAGCCGCGCAGCGACGCCGTGATCGCCGCTCATCGCCTGCTTTCCAGCAGCTCGACGACCATGTCCGCGTGCTCGTCGACGCTCTGCTCGGGGGTGAGGCGCAGGTCGGGATTCTTCGGCCGCTGATAAGGGCTGTCGATTCCGGTGAAGTGGGTGATCTCACCGGCACGCGCCTTGGCGTACAAGCCTTTCGGATCGCGCCGCTCGCAGTCCTCGAGCGGGGTGTCACAGAACACCTCGAAGAAGTCGAGCCCGGCCTCGTTGGTCACCCGTCGTGCCAACGCGCGGTGTTCCTCCAGCGGGCTGATCGCCGGGACCAGCACCACCTGACCGGACTCGGCCAGCAGCGCCGCGACGTGGGCCAGCCTGCGCTGGTTCTCGGCGCGGTCAGCCATCGAGAACCCGAGGTCGGCGTTGAGCCCGTGGCGCAGGTTGTCGCCGTCGAGAACATATGCTGGGATGCCCTTTTCGAGCAGCTTCTGTTCGACGCGCACCGCGATCGACGACTTGCCCGAACCCGACAACCCGGTGAACCACACCGTGCGTCCCGTCGAGAGCCGGTCGGCCGCGGTACACAGCGACTCGTGGCGCACGGTGTTGGGGCTCGAGGTGCGAGACGCCACGTGCGGCAGCACCATGCCCGCGGCGACGGTGCCGTTGGTCGCCGGATCGATCAGGATGAACGACCCGGTGGCCGCGTTGCGGCTGTACTCGTCGAGCAGCAAAGGAACGTGGCTGCGCAGCGAAATCCGGCCCAGCTCATTGAGTTTCAGCGCGGTAGCGGACTTGTCCCGATGCAGCGTGTTGACGTCGAGCCGGTAGTCCAAACCGGTCACCTTGACCCGCGTGGTGCGGGTGGTGTGTTTGATGATGTAGTCGCGACCCGGCTCCAATGACGACTCGTCGGCCATCCAACACACGGTCGCGTCGAATTCCTGCGCCACCCGTGGCTGATTGTTCGGCCGGGCGATCAGGTCACCGCGGGAGATGTCGATGTCGTCGGTGAGGCTGATCGACACGGCCATCGGCGGGAACGCTTCCTCGATCGGCCCACCGGGACCCTCGATCGCCGCGATCCGCGACGACTTGCCGCCCGGCAGGACGACGATCTCGTCACCGACCTTCATCACGCCGCCGGCCACCGTGCCGGCGTAGCTGCGGTGGTCGCGATGTTCGTGGGTGTGCGGACGGATCACGTACTGGACGGGGAAGCGGACGTCCACCAGGTTGCGGTCGCCGCCGATGTACACCTCTTCCAGGTGCGTCATCAGCGACGGGCCCTCGTACCACGGCATGTTCGCAGACCTGGTGACGACGTTGTCGCCCAACAGTGCCGACAGCGGGATCGTCGTCACATCGTGGATGTCCAGCCGCGCGACGAACTCGTGGAAGTCCTCGCGGATCTTGTCGAACTTCTCCTTGTCCCAGTCGATCAGGTCCATCTTGTTCACCGCGAGCACGATGTGGCGGATGCCCAGCAGCGACGCCAAGAACGCGTGGCGGCGGGACTGCTCGAGCAGGCCGTGGCGGGCGTCGACCAACACGATCGCGAGCTGCGCGGTCGAGGTGCCGGTGACCATGTTGCGCGTGTACTGGAGGTGCCCGGGGGTGTCGGCGATGATGAACTTGCGCTTGGGCGTGGCGAAGTAGCGGTAGGCGACGTCGATGGTGATGCCCTGCTCGCGCTCGGCGCGCAGGCCGTCGGTCACCAGTGCGAGGTCGGTGTAGTCATGCCCGCGTTCCTTGGAAGTCCGCTCGACGGAAGCCAATTGGTCTTCCATGACGGCCTTGGAGTCGAACAACAGCCGCCCGATGAGCGTGGATTTGCCGTCGTCGACGGATCCGGCCGTGGCGATCCGCAGCAGGGTGGCGGACGGCAGCGCGACGGTGGCCGCGGCGGCCTGCGAATCAGTACTGGTCATCAGAAGTAACCCTCGCGCTTGCGGTCTTCCATACCGGCTTCGGAAATGCGGTCGTCGGCGCGGGTGGCGCCGCGCTCGGTCAGCCGCGACACCGCGGTCTCCGCGATCACCTCCGCCACGGTCCCCGCAGAAGATTCCACGCAACCGGTGCAGGTGACGTCGCCGACGGTGCGGAACCGCACGGTCTTCTCGACAATCTCCTCGTCCTCGCGCGGCTGCAGGTACCGGTGCACGGCCAGCCACATCCCGTCCCGCTTGAACACGTTGCGGCGGTGCGCGTAATAGATCGACGGCAGCTTGATGTTCTCGGCGCCGATGTACGACCAGATGTCGAACTCGGTCCAGTTCGACAGCGGGAAGACCCGGATGTGCTCGCCTTTGTGGTGGCGGCCGTTGTAGAGGTTCCACAGTTCGGGTCGCTGCGCCTTGGGATCCCACTGGCCGAACTCATCGCGGAAGGAGAACACCCGTTCCTTGGCGCGGGCCTTCTCCTCGTCGCGGCGGGCGCCGCCGAACGCGGCGTCGAACCTGTTCTCCCGGATCGCGCGCAGCAACGTCACGGTCTGGATCGGGTTGCGTGACGGGCCGGTTTCGACGCTTCGCCCGGCATCGATGTCGTCCTGCACCTTGGCGACCACCAGCCGCACCCCGTGTTCGGCGACGAGTTCGTCGCGGGTCTGCAGCACCTCGTCGAAGTTGTGGCCGGTGTCGACATGCATCACCGGGAACGGCAGCCGGCCTGGTGCGAACGCCTTCATCGCCAGATGCAGCATCACGATGGAGTCCTTACCGCCGGAGAACAGCAGCACCGGCCGTTCGAACTCCGCGGCCACCTCTCGGAAGATGTGGATGGCCTCGGCCTCCAAGGCCCGTAGGTGGCTGAGCTCGTAGCGGCCCGCGTTGACCCGCTCGGTCTGTTCGATGACGGTCATCGCATCCTCGTAAAGTTGGTAGAAATGACCATATTTACGGTCATTACCCGATATTAGACACCTGGGCCGTCGGCGGTGTCAACGTGGGGTATGTCGGGTTGCCGCGGTTGCGCTTACCTCCGAGGTAATTGAGCCGGCGCGGTTTCCGCCGATACTCGAGCCATGACCACCACTACGCCGCCGCACACGGGTGCGGAGGTCATGGCGCGGTTCATCCCCCAGTCCCCGTTCGTCACCAAACTCGGCATCGTGGCCGAGGTGCTCGACGCCGAGGAGGTGCGGCTGCGACTGCCGTGGGACCCGTCGAACGTCACCGTCGGCGACATGGTCCACGGCGGCGCGATCTGTGCGCTGGCCGATGTCGCGGTGATGGCGGCGGCGTGGGCGCAGGCCGACGTGCCCGCTGCACTGCGCGGCGTAACCACCTCGATGTCGGTGCACTTCCTGGCACCGGCACGGGCAACCGATCTGATCGCGATCGGACGCGCACTGCACCGCGGACGGACCTTGGTCAACTGCGACGTCGACGTCGTCACCGCCGAGGGCGTCGCAGTGGCGAAGGCCATCGCGACCTACAAGGTCGGATGACCCCCGCCAGTCGAGAGCGACGGCCCGGCTACACCCCTGGGAACCGTTTGCTGAGTTCCGCCAGGGTCAGATTTTCGCGTTGGTCGGCGTCGAGGTAGGCAATGCCGATGCCGTATTCGGCCCAGCGGGCGGCGATTCGCGCTTCCAATTCAGGCGAGATCCGGTCGACCGGCGGATAGTGACGGCCACCCCAGTCCTCCCGCGGTTCGAATTCCCAACTACGGGTGGCGTCGACGAGCACTCGGGTCCATTCACCCGCGCCGTACTTGGTGCTGTCGTTCTTCTCCGGCGGGGTGGACGGGTCCAACGAGGAACCCATCGTCGGGCCGTAGAACGCGATATCGCCGAGACCGGCGTTGACCCGGTACGACATCGCCCAGTCCAACGCGGCCGGGTCATGTATGTCGACATCCTCCTCGACGACGACAACGTTCTTGTGAAACCACACCGAGCCGGCCGACCCCCACAAGGCGGCAGCGACCTGTTGGGCGTGTCCGCGATACATCTTGTGAATCTGCACGACGGTGGTCTGCCCGTTGGTCACCTCGGTCATCCACAGGTCGGTGATGCCTCCGATCCCGGACTCTTCCAACGCATTCCAGGTGATGGCCGAGCGCGCGAAGTTGGTGATGCTGTCTTCGTTGAGGCATCCGGGCCGGATTCCCTCCAGTGTCCCGCGCAGCACAGGATCGTTGCGGTGGGTGATGCGGGTGACCTGCAGGACGGGCGCCGGCGCGGCGCCGCCGAGATAACCCGGATACTCCCCGAACGGACCTTCCATCACGTAGGTGGCGGGATCGGGATCGATGAAACCTTCGACGACGATCTCCGCGCTGGCGGGCACGTGCAACGGAACCGTCTCGCAGGCGACGAGCTCAACCGGTCGCCCGAGCAGCGCGCCCATCATGTCCCATTCGCAGATGTCCTTGGGAAACGGGCTGCCGGCGCAGAACCCGAGCACGTCGTGCCATCCGTACACGACGGCCACAGGCATCGGCTCGGGCTGGTACTCCTGCATGTGCCCGCCCCAGCCCTGGCTGGGCACCAACAGTTTGGCGATCTTGTCACGAGCCACGATCTGGCCTCGGTAACAACCGACGTTGTCGCGTCCGGTCACCCGGTCCTCGGTTACTACCCCGCAAAAGGTGTCGATGTAGCGGCCGCCGTCGACGGCATGCCACTTGGGCGCCGGAAACTGAAAGAGGTCGATGTCTGCACCCTCAACGACGTTTTCCTTCACCGGCCCGGTGTCGACGATGCGCGGGGGCATCGGCTTCTTGAAGGTTTCTCGCAGGTGGCGCACGATGCCCGAGTCGTCGGTGCCCTCTCCCAGCCCCAGCAGCAAGCGGACCTGATCCCGGTTGCCGATCGCTGAGGTGAGCAGCTTTGTGCACCAGGTATTTTCGTGGCCGATGATGTTCTCGAACAGAAGCGCCGGGCCGCCCAGACTCAGGTTGGCGCGGGTGATGGCACCGATCTCCTCGTCCCAGTCCACCGGTGCGGTGACCCGGCACAACTGGTTCGCGGCCTCCAGGGCGGCGATCCAGGTCCGTTGATCCGGCCCTGTCAGCGCGTCGGCCTGTCGGCGCTGGCGCGTATCGTCGGCGACGTCCGTTCCAAAGTTCATCGCTGTCTCCTCGAGTTGGTGTTGCCGCTGGCGAGCTGGAAGCCGTTCTGCCGGAAGGAATCCGGGTCCTCACGCCACCGCTTGATCAGTGAGTGGCTGATGCCCAGTTGATCGAGGACCCGACCGGCGATGTTGGTCGTCACCTCTTCGACCGAAACGGGCCGCGCGTAATACCCGACCACGGGCGGGAAGATCACCACCCCCGCGCGCGCCAGATAATGCAGGTTGTCCAGGTGAATCTCGCTCAACGGGGCCTCGCGCGCGACCAGGACGAGCGTTCGCCGTTCCTTGAGCGTCACATCCGCCGCGCGGGTGATCAAGTTGTCGCTGTGGCCGATTCGGATCGCGCTCAGCGTCTTCATGCTGCAGGGACAGATGATCATGCCGTCGGTCGGGAACGAGCCACTCGATATGCTCGCGGCCAGATCTCGGGCGCTGTATGTCCGCGTGGCCAGCGCGCGGACCTCTTCGACGCTGCGGTCCGACTCGAGTTTTATCGTCGCCCGCGCCCAGTCACTGAGGATGAGATGCGTTTCCACCTCCAGCTCGCGGAGCGCTTCCAGCAGGCGGATGCCAAGCGGTGCGCCCGTCGCCCCGGTCATCGCGATCACCAGACGCATCAGAGGGCACCGTCGCGCTCAGCCGCGGCCGCATCGGGGCCGGGTCGTGCCCAAAACTTCCCGGTCATCTCAGTCGGTCGCCACGTGCGGCGGGTCGTAGATGACGAGGAAGATCAGGTCATCGGGGCCGGTGTTGGTGACGCTGTGTTCGAGGTAGGCGGGGATCTTGACGAAGGCGCCGGGCTTGGTGTGCCGCGCGGTTGCCCCGAGCACGATGCGTGCGGTGCCGGCCAGGAAGTAGAACGCGTGGTTGTATTCGTGGTGGTGCAGCGCAGAGCCGCCGCCCGGTCCGAACTTCGTCAGCTGGGCGCTGAACAACGCGGAATAGTCACTGCCCACCAGGTCATCGCTGACCCAGAAGTTTCGGCCCAGGTCCGTCTGATGCCAGTCGATGTCCTCGAGCTGATACACCATCGCACTCATTGTGAACCTCCTCGAACGTCCCGCTATCCCGCGCTCATAGGGCGCTTTTGAACCAGCCTCGCTGGCGCGCAGGCACCTTCGCATCCGCCAAGTGGCCAGTCGTGACCACCGTGCGGCTACGACGGCGACGAAGCCGAAGAGACGCCGCCGGCGGCGAGGGCGGCGGGAAGAGTGCGGTGCAGTTGATTGCGTGAGGTGATGCCGAGCTTCGTGAACACCTTGCGCAGGTGGTACTGAACCGTGCGGGCACTGATGAACAGCCTGGCACCGATTTCCCGGTTGGACAGCCCCTCAGACGCCAGCCGAGCCACCTGGGCTTCCTGCGGGGTCAGCTGTTGGCCGCCGGCGGCGGTCGCGTGTTTACGGGCCGTTACGCCGGTGGCCTGTAGCTCGCGTCGGGCCCGGTCGGCGAACGCGTGCATCCCGATGGTGTCGAACAGGTCATAGGCGATGCGCAAGTGCGTGCGCGCGTCGGTGCGCCGGCGTTGACGTCGCAGCCATTCCCCGTAAAGCAGATGGGATCGCCCGAGTTCGGTGCGAACGCGGCTGCGCCGAAGGTGATTGACCGATTCGAGGTAAAGCGCGTCGGCGGCATCGTCGTCGGCAAGCAGTGCACGCGAGCGCATCTGAACCCCGAGCGCCCAGTCGGTTCCCGAGGCGGCCGTCATCCGCGCGATCCACTGCATCGCTTCGGTCGCCTTGTCGGTCCTCCCGGCGCGTGTCGCCGCTTCGATGAGCTCGGCGGCGGCCCAATTGGCTACACCCGGGTAGTGACGATCGGGATACTCCTGGTGGTCAAGGGCGCGCTCCGCTGCGGCCATCGCCTCCGGATAGTCGCCAAAACCGTTGTGCAGCAGGGCTGCGGTCCACTCGGCGACCGCTATCGAAATCCCCTCTCCTCGCCGGGATGCTTCGACGGCGGTCTTGTCGACGAGCATCAGTGTCTCGGCACGCCAGCCGCGCAGCGCGGCGTGCGTCATCGCGGTGTAGGGAGCGAGGCTGCTTCCGGTCGCCTCGGTCAGAATGCGTTGCTCGTCGATGAACGTCCCTGCGCCGGCGAGGTCTCCGGTGAACAGAAGCAGCATGGCGCGGGTGCTCAACGCCAGCGGCAGCTGGTTCATGGCACCGGCCGAGCGGGCGAGGAAGAGAAACCGTTCCGACAGCGTGGCCCAGCGTCGGTCGTCCCACAGATGCAGCGCTGCCTCGTTGATCAACCACATCCAGCGCAGTTCTTCGGCGCCGGACATACCGTCGCCGAAGATCTCGATCGCGTCGCGCAGGTAGGGCACGGCCGCGGGATATCCGTCGACGAAGTTCGCCGCCAGCCCGTCGAGGAGGAGGTCGGCGGATCCCGGGCTGTGCTCCGGTGAGCGGGATGTGGTCGCCGCCCGCGCCACCTCGACCACGTCACCGCCCGGACTCGCCAGACGGCCCGCGAACGCGGCCGCGGAGATCGCGTCCAGGTACGCGGCCCTGGCAAGGCCGGGGTCTACGGGTTCGAATTTCCTGGCCGCGGTCAGGAGAAGCAGCGGGGCGTCACCGCCGCGACTGGTGGCGAAGGCGAGCTGGGCCCGAACCAGATCCGCGCGGGCGCGTTGAAGCTCATCGAGCGGACCGCGTTCGGCCGTGGCCAACAACTCCGTGGCCGCATCGAACGCGCCGGCCTCGACCTTCGCCGACGCGGCACCCAACGCCCGTCGGGCGCGCTGAGCCGGATCGAGTGTCAACGTTGTTGCCCGCTCGAGGAACGCGGCGGCGGCGACCACGCCACCGCGCGATCGGGCGCGCTCGGCAGCGCGTTCCAACTCGGCGGCCACCTCGTCGTCGGGTCCGGGTGCGGCATATGCCCGGTGCCATGCGCGCCGGTCGGGATCGCGTTCGGAGTCGGTGACCGCGGCCAGCGCCTTGTGCACCTCCTGTTTGTCGGGCAGCCGCGCGGACCGGTAGGCAACCGATCGGATCAACGGATGACGGAAACGCACCTGTGTGCCGAACTCGATCAAACCGGCGTCAACGGCTGGGATCGCCGCGTCGGCGCCGATGCCCAGAATTTCCGCGGCGCGCCACAGCAGTCCCGCGTCGCCGAGCGGCTCGGCGGCTGCAAGCAACAGCAGCTGACGCGTCTGCGCCGGAAAGGCCTCGACTTCGCGGCGGTAACTGTCTTCCATCGCCTCCGAAATCCGCGCCGCGCCGGGAAGTGCGAACCCGCCCGCCAGGTCCTGCCCGTCGACGCTGCGGGGCAACTCCAGCAGTGCCAGCGGGTTACCGCGCGTTTCTGCGACCGCCCGCGCACGCACCCGCTCGTCGATCGGAGCGGTCAGCACGGTGTCCAGTAACGTCCGCGCGTCGACCCGGGCGAGGTTACGGACCTTTAGTGTCGGCAGACGCCCGATGTCGGGATCGGGGACGCGCGTGGCCGCGACCAACCCGACGGGGTCGGCCGCGAGTCGGCGCGCCACGAAGGCCAGCGTTTGCGCCGAGGCGCTGTCAAGCCATTGCAGGTCGTCGACCAGACACATCAGCGGACGCGTTTCGGCGGCGTCGGACAGCAGGCTCAAGACCGCCAGACCGATCAGCAGCCGGTCCGGCGCCGGTCCGGCGCGTAGGCCGAGGGCGGTGCTCAATGCGTCGCGTTGCGGCGACGGCAGATCGTCCAACCGATCCAGCATCGGCGCGCACAGCTGGTGCAGCGCCGAGTAGGCAAGCTCCATCTCGGACTCGACACCGGCGGCACGGATGAGGCGGCAGTCGCCGGATCGGCGCGCGACGTAGTCCAGCAGCGCCGACTTACCGACGCCCGGCTGACCGTGGATGATCAGCACCTGGCTGGTTCCGGCGCGGACAGTGGCCAGAAGCTGGTCCAGCACCTCGCATTCGGCGCGCCGGCCGATCAGCCCGTCGTCGGCCTGCGACCGTACCCCACTGGGGCGAGACCCGTCGCCGCCCATAGCCAATAGCTTTGACGAAAACGGGGGTTCGCGCACGAACCTCGGGCAGATACGCGCACGGCACGCCCGACGCGGGTGGGCTAGAGGGTGACCTCGTTGAGCTTGCCGGTCGCGACGTCGAAGACGAAACCGCGCAGCGATTCGTGCAGGACGACGAACGGGCTGGCCTCGATCCGGCGCAGGGACTGACGCACGTCCTCGGCGGGGTCGGGGAATGATTCGGGCGCCCACCCGGGTTTGATCCCGGTTTCCTCCTGGATCGCCCGCTTGAACTCGTCGTCGGTGAAGGTCAGCATTCCGCAGTCGGTGTGGTGGATCAGGACGATCTCCCTGGTCCCGAGCAGCCGCTGGCTGATCGCCAAGGACCGGATCTCGTCGTCGGTGATCACACCGCCGGCGTTGCGGATGATGTGCGCCTCGCCGTCGCCGATACCGAGCATCCCGTAGATGTTGAGGCGCGCATCCATACACGCCACGATCGCCACGTGTTTGCTGGGCGGCATCGGCAGCGGGCCGGAGAACGTCTTCGCGTATTCCTCGTTGTTCTTCAGGTAGTCATCGGTCACGGACATTCATCGACCATAACCAACTAGCCGCGCATTGCACCGCAACAAGATCAAGAAGATTGAAATCGGGCTGGGGCTGACGGTGGCTGCTGGGGCAACCGCACCTCGAACCGCGTATCGCCTGGAACGCTCTGCACCGCGATGCTGCCCGCGTGCGCCTTGACGACGGCCGCGACGATCGCCAACCCGAGGCCGGTGCTGCCGCCGCGCCGGGATCGCGACGAGTCCCCGCGGGCGAACCGCTCGAAGATCTCCGGTTGCAGCCAGTCGGGGATGCCCGGGCCGTCGTCGGCAACCGTCACCACCGCCGCACCGTCTGCGACGGTCAGCGACGTGGTGACCGAGGTGCCCGCCGGGGTATGCACCCGGGCGTTGACCAGCAGGTTGGCGAGCACCTGATGCAGCCGCGCCTCGTCGCCGACGATGACGACCGGTTCCTCGGGAAGGTCCAGCAACCACCGGTGCGCCGGGCCGGCGACGTGCGCATCGCTGACCGTGTCGGCGATCAGACGCGACAGGTCCACCGGTTCGCGCTGCAGTGGTCGGCCGGTGTCCAGCCGCGCCAGCAGCAGCATGTCCTCGACGAGTTGGGTCATCCGATCGGCCTCGGACTCGACGCGGCTCATTGCGTGGGCGACGTCTTCGGGCACGTCGTCGCGTTTGCGTTGCGCGAGTTCGGTGTAGCCGCGAATGGCGGCCAGCGGGGTGCGCAACTCGTGGCTGGCGTCGGCGACGAACTGCCGCACCCGGGTCTCGCTGGCATGCCGCACCGACAAGGCCGACGCGATGCGGTCCAGCATCCGGTTCAGCGCCGAACCCAACTGGCCGATCTCGGTGTGCACACTGGCGGGGTCGACCTTGACGATCGGCGTCGGCAACCGGACTTCGCCGCGGTCCAGTTCGAGGTCGGCGACCTGCCTGGCCGCGTCCGAAACCCGTGCCAGCGGGGCGAGTTGGTGCCGGATGATCAGGAACCCCGCCGTCGTTCCGCCGATCAGGGCCGCGGCCCCGACCACGCTGAAGATCAACGTCACCCGCAGCAGCGTGGAGTCGACGTCGGAGGTGGGCAGCCCGGTCACGATCGTCTCCGCGGGCCGATGTGCGGGCATCGCGATCACGCGGTAGCGGCCGAGCCCGTCGAGGTCCACGGTCGCAGGCGTGCCGTCGGGTGTGACCTGAGCCAGCTGTTGTGCTGCCGCCGCGCTGATTTGGGCGCGTGCGCCCTCTGCGGTGACAACGCCCGCGTCGACGGGCGTACCAGCCGAGACCACCGCACCGACGGTGCGCGCGGCCTGCCCCGGCGCGTTGAGGAACGCGGGCCCAGGACCGCCGTCGTCGCGGAAGATCATCCGTCGCGGAACGCCGTGTGGGGGTGGAAATCCCGGCGGCGGTGGTGGGCCCAGCTGGAAAATGCCCGCCGAGCGACGGCCGGTTTCACCCAGCTGCGCGTCGAGCTGGCTGGTCAGGAAGTGTTGCAGCGCAACGATGGTGCCCACCCCGATCGCCGCGCACACCAACGCCAGCAGCATGATCTGGGCGGCCAGCAGCCGCGACCGCAGCGACCATGTCCGCGGTGAACGAAACCGCGTCAACCGTCCCTCAGCGGGCGGGTTTGAGGACATATCCGGCGCCGCGCAGGGTGTGGATCATCGGCTCGCGCCCGCTGTCGATCTTCTTGCGCAGATACGAGATGTACAGCTCGACGATGTTGGACCGGCCACCGAAGTCATAGCTCCACACCCGGTCGAGGATTTGCGCCTTGGACAGCACCCGCCTGGAGTTGCGCATGAGAAACCGCAGCAGTTCGAACTCGGTGGCGGTCAACGAGATCAACTCGCCGCCGCGGGTGACCTCGTGGCTGTCCTCGTCGAGGACCAGATCGCCGACGACGATCTTGGCGCCGCCGGTCTCACTGGCCACCCCGGTGCGGCGCAGCAGGGCCCGCAGCCGCAGCACCACCTCTTCGAGGCTGAACGGCTTGGTCACGTAGTCGTCACCGCCTGCGGTCAGACCCGCGATGCGGTCCTCGACCGAATCCTTGGCGGTCAGCAACAGCAGGGGTAACCCGGGGATCTGTTCGCGCAGTTTGTGCAGCACGTCCAGCCCGCTCATGTCGGGCAGCATCACGTCGAGCACCACCACATCTGGCGGGTGCTGGCGGGCGGAAGCGACCGCACTCGCGCCGTCGCCGGCGGTTGCGATTTCCCAGCCCTCGTAGCGCAGCGCCATCGACACCAGTTCGGCCAGCACGGGTTCGTCGTCGACCACCAAGACGTGAATGGGCTTGCCGTCGGCGCGGCGCATGACCACGCGCGACGAATCCTGATTGTTCACCGAACCACCCGCAGTTGGCACCGCACCATTATTTTCCCTGGGCATGGGGGGCGCCTGAGCGCTTCCTATGCGCTGCCTGTGAAACCCCGAACGGGTGGGATCAGCTCTCGGGTTCCTGGCCGATCGTGGACGGCGGGGTGGTGATCTCCGGGGTGGCGACCGAGGTCTCCGGCGAGGACGGCGCGCCGGCATCCGTGCTGGTCTCACCCATGGTGATCTCCGGCGTGGTCGACGGCGCCTGCAATGGCAACGGCTCTGCAGCGCTGGTCTGCTCTGCGGCCACGGTGAGCGCGCCCATACTCAGCAACGCTGCCGCCCCGACCGCCGCGGAAACCGCTTTGATCTGCTTCACACTCACGTTGCACCTCCACTCTCCGCTCCGGGTAACCCGAGCCGACACAGGTCAAACGCCGCGTCGCAGCGGCCGTCATCTCGCCCATCTCATAACCTGTGCGTCATGGCGCTGACCGACGGACCGGCTGCATGACGCGGTATCTGGCCCGTCGGCTGCTGAACTACGTCGTCCTGCTGGTCCTGGCATCGTTTCTGACCTTCGGGCTGGCCTCGGTGGCCTTCAATCCGCTGGAGAACCTGCTGCAGCGAAATCCGCGGCCGCCGCAGGCCGTGATCGAGAACAAGCGACTCGAGTTGAACCTCGACAAGCCGATACCCGTGCGCTACGTGCACTGGGCGTCCGGGGCGGTCCGCGGTGACTTCGGGACCACCATCGGTGGGCAACCGGTGACCGACGAACTGTGGCGCCGCATCGGGGTGAGCCTGCGGTTGGTCGTCATCGGCTCGGTGTTCGGCGCGGCGATCGGCGTCGTCGCCGGCGCGTGGAGCGCGATCAGGCAGTACCAGATGAGCGACCGGCTCATCACGCTGCTGTCGTTTCTGCTGATCAGTACCCCGACGTTCGTGTTGGCGCCGTTGCTGATGCTCTCCGCGGAGCGGGTCAACAGCCTGCTGGGATTTCAGCTGTTCGAATACATCGGCGAAACGTCACCGAACGCGATCGTCGGCACCTGGAACCAGGTTGTGGACCGGCTCCAGCACCTGGTGTTGCCGTCGGTCACGCTGGCGCTCAGCGCCATTGCGGGCTACAGCCGCTATCAACGCAACGCAATGCTCGACGTGCTGGGTCAGGATTTCATCCGCACCGCCCGCGCCAAGGGGCTGACCCGGCAGCGCGCGTTGTTCAAGCACGGGTTGCGCACCGCGCTGATCCCGATGGCCACGCTGTTCGCCTACAGCGTCGCCGGACTGTTCACCGGCGCGGTGTTCGTCGAGATGATCTTCGGCTGGCACGGCATCGGTGAGTGGTTCGTGTACGGCGTCAACACCCAGGACACCAACATCACCGTGGCCATCACGGTGTTCGCCGGGATCATCGTCCTGGTGGCCGGGGTGCTGTCCGACGTCATCCTGGCCGCCCTCGACCCGAGAGTGCGGGTGCGATGACCGATTCGTCGACCACCGCCAAGTCCGGCGTGGACGCACACAAGTTCGCGTCGCGGCGCGTCCTGGTGTGGCGCCGGTTTCTGCGCAACAAGGTCGCGGTGGTGTCGCTGGTGTTGCTCGTGCTGCTGTTCGTCGGCTGTTATGCGCTGCCGCCGTTGCTCCCCCACAGCTACCACGAGCTGGACTACTACGCCCTGCGCCAGCCGCCGAGCCTCGAGCACTGGTTCGGCACCAACGCGCTGGGCCAGGATCTGCTGGCGCAGACCCTTCGTGGCATGCAGAAATCCATGCTCATCGGTGTCTGCGTGGCGTTCATCTCGACGGTCATCGCCGCGACGGTCGGCACCATCAGCGGCTACTTCGGCGGCTGGCGCGACCGCAGCCTGATGTGGGTCGTCGACTTGATGCTGGTGGTGCCGAGCTTCCTGCTGATCACGATCGTCGTGCAGCGCACCAGGGGCGACATCGTCTGGATGATCGTGCTGCTGGCCGTGTTCAGCTGGATGATCAGCTCACGCATCGTGCGGGGCTTGACGATGAGCCTGCGCGACCGCGAATTCGTCGCCGCGGCGCGGTATATGGGCGTGAGCAACCCGCGGATCATCCTTCGCCACATCCTGCCGAACGTCGCCTCGATCATCATCATCGACACCGCCTTGAACGTCGGCGTCGCCGTGCTGGCCGAAACCGGTTTGAGTTTCCTGGGATTCGGCATCCAGCCGCCCGACGTGTCGCTGGGCACGCTGATCGCCGACGGCACCAAGTCGGCGACGACCTTCCCGTGGCTGTTCCTGTTCCCCGCGGGTGTGCTGGTGCTGATCATCCTGTGCGCCAACCTGGTCGGCGACGGGCTGCGCGACGCACTCGATCCCAGCGCGCAGCCGCTGCGACGGGGCAGGCGCAAATGAGCCTGCTGCAGGTCCGCGACCTGACCGTCGCCTTTCCCACCGACACCGCATCGGTGAACGCGGTGCGCGGCATGAACTTTGACGTCCACCCGCGCGAGGTGGTGGCTCTGGTCGGTGAATCCGGTGCCGGAAAGTCGGCCACCGCGATGGCCGTCGTCGGGCTGCTGCCCGAGTACGCCGAGGTGTCCGGGTCGATCCGGCTGCACGACGACGAGCTGATCGGGCTGTCTGATGCGCGGATGTCGGGTATCCGCGGCAAGACCATCGGCACGGTGTTTCAGGATCCGATGTCGGCCCTCACGCCGGTCTACACCGTCGGTGACCAGATCGCCGAGGCGATCACCATCCACCAGCGCGGCACCACCCGCCGCGCGGCTGGAACCCGCGCCGTCGAGTTGCTCGACCTGGTCGGCATCGCCCAGCCCGAACAACGCTCGCGCGCATTTCCCCATGAACTGTCCGGCGGTGAGCGCCAGCGGGTGGTCATCGCGATCGCCATCGCCAACAACCCCGATCTGTTGATCTGCGACGAACCGACGACCGCGCTGGACGTCACCGTGCAGCAGCAGGTCCTCGAGGTGCTCAAGACCGCGCGCGACGTGACCGGCGCCGGGGTGCTGATCATCACCCACGACCTCGGCGTGGTGGCCGAGTTCGCCGACCGCGCGCTGGTGATGTACGCCGGCCGGGCCGTCGAGGTGGCCACCGTGGAAGAGCTGTACCGCAACCGCCGGATGCCCTACACCGTCGGGCTGCTCGGCTCGGTGCCGCGGCTCGACGCCGCGCAGGGCGCGCGGCTGGTGCCCATTCCCGGGGCGCCGCCGTCGCTGGCCGCGCTGCCGCCCGGCTGCCCGTTCACCCCGCGCTGCCCGCTGGCCATCGAGGCGTGCAGCGCCGCCGAACCGGAGCTTGTCCCGGTGAATCCGGCGGCCGCCCCCGGAGCCGCCCCGGCGGCGACACCGGAATCCGCTCACCTGGCGGCGTGCATCCGTACCGAACACGTCGCCGGTCGCAGCGCCGCCGAACTCTACGGGGTATCCACTGAGCCGCCCCCGGCGCAACCTGCCGAGGATGTGCCCGTCGTGCTGCGCGTGCAGGACCTGGTCAAGACCTACAAGCTGACCAAGGGCGTGGTGTTCCGCAGGCAGGTCGGCGAGGTGCGCGCCGTCGACGGCGTCAGCTTCGAGCTGCCACGGGGTCGCACGCTGGGGATCGTCGGCGAATCCGGATCGGGCAAGTCGACCACCCTGCACGAGATCCTCGAACTGGCTCCGCCGCAGTCGGGTTCGATCGAGGTGCTCGGCGCCGACGTCGCGTCGTTGGATCGCCGCGCCCGCCGGGCCCTGCGTGGCGACCTGCAGGTGGTGTTCCAGGATCCGGTCGCGTCGCTGGATCCGCGACTACCGGTGTTCGATGTGCTGTCAGAGCCGTTGCGGGCCAACGGCTTCGACAAGGCCCACACGGAGACCCGGATTCGCGAACTGCTGGACATCGTCGGGTTGCAGGCTCAAGACGCCGCGCGGTACCCGGCGGAATTCTCCGGTGGGCAGAAGCAGCGCATCGGCATTGCCCGTGCGCTGGCCCTGCAACCGAAGATCCTCGCGCTCGATGAACCGGTGTCGGCGCTGGACGTCTCGATCCAGGCCGGCATCATCAACCTGCTGCTGGATCTGCAGGACCGCTTCGGGCTGTCCTACCTGTTCGTCTCGCACGACCTTTCCGTCGTCAAACACCTCGCCCATCGGGTCGCCGTCATGTACAAGGGCAGCATCGTCGAGCAGGGCGACGGCGATCAGGTCTTCACCAACCCCCGCCACGACTACACCCGCCGGTTGCTGGCTGCGGTGCCGCAGCCCGCGGTCAATCGCGGCTAGAGTCGATCGGCATGAAGACCCGAGGCTTCGCTGCGGCAATTGTGGCTACCGCGTTGGTGCTGGCCGGCTGCTCCGGCGGCAACGAGGAGGCCCCGTCGGCAGGCGGCGCGGCAGAAGTCGGCACCACCAACGACATCAACCCGCAACCGCGGGAAAACCTGCGCGAGGGCGGAAATCTGCGGTTGGCGCTCAACGACTTCCCGCCGAACTTCAACTCGCTGCACATCGACGGCAACGTCGGTGACGTCGGCTCGCTGATGCGCCCGACGATGCCACGCGCGTTCCGGATCGCGGCGGACGGTTCGGCAACGGTGGACACCGACTACTTCACCAGCGTCGAGTTGACCAGCACCGACCCGCAGGTCGTCACCTACACCATCAACCCCGAGGCGGTGTGGAGCGACGGCACGCCGATCACCTGGGAAGACCTCAAATCCCAGGTCGACGCCACCAGCGGCAAGAACGATCAGTTCGCGATCGCAGCGACCAACGGCAGCGACCGCGTCGCCTCGGTCGAGCGCGGCGTCGACGACCGCCAGGCGGTCATCACCTTCGCCGAGCCGTGGGCCGACTGGAAGGGCATGTTCGCCGGCAGCACCGTGCTGACGTCGAAGGTCACGACGGCCACCCCGGAGGCGTTCAACAAGGGTCAGCTCGAGCGCCCAGGGCCGTCGGCCGGCCCGTTCGTCATCTCCGAACTCGACCGCGGCGCCAAACGAATCACGTTGACACGCAACCCGAAATGGTGGGGTGAGCCACCGCTGCTGGACCGCATCACGTTCCTCGTGCTCGACGATGCCGCGCGTATCCCCGCGTTACAGAACAACACCATCGACGCCACCGGCCTGGCCACGCTCGACGAGATGGAGATCGCCAGGCGCACCGCGGATATCGCCATTCGTCGCGCACCGGGCCTGTCCTGGTACCACTTCACGTTCAACGGCGCGCCCGGCAAGATCCTGGAGGATCCGGCGCTGCGCCGGGCCGTCGCCAAGGGCATCGACCGCAAAACGATCGCGGCGGTGACCATGCGTGGGTTGGCCGACAACCCCGTGCCGCTGAACAACCACATTTACGTCGCGGGCCAGGAGGGGTATCAGGACAACAGTGGCGTCGTCTCGTTCGACCCCGAACAGGCCAGACAAGAACTCGACGCGCTGGGCTGGCGGCTCAACGGGCAGTTCCGCGAAAAGGACGGTCGCCAACTGGTGATCCGCGATGTGCTCTTCGACTCGCTTGGCACCCGGCAGTACGGGCAGATCGCGCAGAACAACCTCGCCCAGATCGGGGTGAAACTCGACCTCGATGTCCGGCCGGCCGCCGGTTTCTTCACCGATTTCGTCACCGTCGGGAACTTCGACATCGCCCAATTCGCTTGGAGCGGTGATGCGTTCCCGCTGGCAAGCTTGACCCAGATCTATCGCACCAACGCCGAGAGCAACTTCGGCAGGATCAGCAGCCCGGAAATCGACGCCAAGATCGAGCAGACCGTTTCGGAGCTGGATCCCGACAAGGCCCGCACGCTGGCCAACGAGTTGGACAAGATGCTGTTCGACGAGGTGTTCAGCCTGCCGCTGACGCAGTCGACCGGAAACATCGCCGTGCGAAGCAACTTGGCCAACTTCGGCGCGTTCGGGCTGGCCGATGCGAACTACTCCGAGATCGGCTTCATGAAGTAACGCGGTGCACCATCTGCGGAACGGCAACGGGCAGCGCTGATTCCAGCGCGGTGCCGGCGGCGACGCCCCACAGCAACGCGCGGATCCCCAGTCCCGACGGCCGGGAGTCCAAGGTGGCCGAGCGGGCGGGCAATGTCTGGGCCCTGCCCGTGTAGAGGGCGTCGAGGATGTCCAACGCCGCGCGTTCGCGGATATCCACGATGCTGTGGCCCGCGGTGGCCAGGGTGACCAGCACTGCATCCGGTATCAGCGACGCGACCCGGCGGGCCACCGCTGGCGGGGTGATCAGGTCGCGGCCACCGGAGATCACCACCGTCGGCCAGCGAAACTTCGGCATTTCGCTGGCTAGGTCGTATGGTTCTGCGACGAACTCCGTTGCTTGCAAGGCGCTTTCGCGGTAGGCGACCGCGGGGTCCAGCGGTCGGCCGTCCGGCGTGGCGCCGTAGTTGAGTTCGCGGTAGGCGATTCGGCCGACCAGGTCCGGTTCGTTGCGGTACGGCGCCTTGCGGTCCACGACGAACCGGCTGGCCTTGTCCATCACGGACCACAGCCACCGCCGGCCGGCGAGCAGTAGGTCCAACTGGCGGCCCAGCAGGTCGGGGCCGGCGAACCCGTAGACGGCGGTGGCCAGGTTCGTGGCGGCGGGCGTCAACACGCCGTCGTCGACGAGCAGGCGCACCTTGGGCGCCAGGTCCGCGGTCTCGGGATCGGCGCCGTCCCACAGCAGCCGTCGGGTCGCATCCCGGACGGCGTGGATGTCGCCTGCCGACAGCACCGGAGAGTCCAGCACCATCGCGTGCACCCGGCCGGGATGGCGCACCCCGACGCCAGCTGCCACATAGCTTCCGTACGAGGTGCCGTAGACGACGGCCTTGTCCACGCCCGCGTCGTCGAGCACCGCGGCGATGTCATCGACAACCTGCTCGATCGTGATGGCCTCGGGCGGCAGGTCCGCGCCGCTGTCGTCGTGGCGGGAGAGCCCGACGCCGCGGTGCTCGACCATGATCACGTCCAGGCCCGCGGCCGCCGCGCGGCGGCGAAACCCCCGGTACAGCGCCACCGACGCGGCGCCGGGGCCGCCGGGGATGAGCAGCAGCGGATGCGTCGACTTGCGCCCGGCACGCACGTAGTAGAGGTCGAACCGGTCGTCAGCGCCGGGCCGGACCGGACGGCGGACCGGCCGCACCCCCGGCAGCCCCGCGAGCTTGTCGTGGGTGCGCCGGCGCCGGGCGTTCATGGCCATTGCCAACATTGTGCCCCGCCGCGGATCGGGCCTGGTTGGTCACGGTCCGCGTGACGAGCTACGCCGACGTGGCCAACTCGATGTGCCGGGCGCCGTCGATGCTTGCGTAGCGCTGCGCGTTACAGGTCAGCACGATCACCTGACCGTCGCCGCCGACCGCGTTGAACACCGCGCCCATCTTGGCGAGCCGGTCGCTGTCGGTGAACCCCAGTGCGTCGTCGATCACCACCGGAACGGTGTCCTCCTTGGCCACCAGCGCCGCACTGGCCAGCCGCGCGACGATGCCCAACTGCTCCTTGGCGCCGCCGGACAGCGAGTCGTAGGGGACGGTGCGACCCGACAACGTGCGGCTGCAGATCCGCAGCGCGCTGTCGATCTCGACCTCGAAGGTCTCACCGAACACGATGCGGCCCAACCGCTCCACCTCGGTGCGGAACGGTTCGACATAGCGAAGCCGGGTGGCGTCGCGATGGCGGGTGATCACCGAGCGCAGCAGTTCGGCGGCACGTGCCCGGCGACGCACCCGCGCGTATTCGGCCTGGGCGTGCTCGCGCTCGGTTTCGGCCTCATCGAGTCGGCCTTTGCGGCCCTCGGTGCCGTACACCTTCAGCTGCGTGGACACCTCCCGCAGCGCCTCGGCCGATTCGTCGTGGCGAGCCGCCAGTTCCTCGGCCTGCTGCGCGGCATCGCGCAACGCCGTCGCGACGGCCTCCGGGGTCATGCCCACCAACTCGTCACCCAACTCCGCGACGAGCGCTTCCGCCCGGCGTGCCTTATCGGCGTGCGTCTCGGCGTTGAGCGTCAACTCGTCATCAGCGGCTGCCGCCCGCTGCTCGGCCAATCGCGCACGCGCCGCCTCGATTTCGG
Organism: Mycolicibacterium holsaticum DSM 44478 = JCM 12374; assembly: GCF_019645835.1. NCBI lineage: Bacteria > Bacillati > Actinomycetota > Actinomycetes > Mycobacteriales > Mycobacteriaceae > Mycobacterium > Mycolicibacterium holsaticum. The sequence goes on along the minus strand of NZ_CP080998.1, from coordinate 1,481,591 downwards.
CCTCGATGGCGGTGAGCTTCTCGCGCAACGCCGTGGCCCGCACCTTGCGCTCCCCCAGCCGCTTGGCCGCTTCCTCGGCGACCTTGCGGTGTGTTTCGCACTGCACGATGGCCTGCTGATAGGCCGCCGACGCGGCGTCGAGTTCGGCGCGGATCGGCGCGGGGTCGCGGGGTCCGCCCGCGCCCTGCTCGGTGGGCTCGCCGAGTTCGGCCAGCCGCGACCTGAGCTCGTCAACGGTGTCGTCGCCGGTCAGCGCGTCGGCGGTGGCGCGCAACCGGTCGCACTCGGCGGTCAACTCGCGGTGTCGCTGATGGCTCCGCCGCGCCGAAGCGACGTCGTCGACCCCGGCCTTGGCCAGCGCCTGGGCCAGAACATCTTGAGCGGCAACCAGTTTCGCACGGGTCTCAGTGGCCGTCGCGCCGGGAACCACCCGGGCGGTGAGGACACCCGGCAGCTCGATGTCCGTCGGCGCGCCGAGGCTCGACGACCATGTCGCACCGGCCCGCAGCCCGACCGGTTCACCGTCGACGCGGACCTCGACGTCATCGAGGGCCGTGAGCTCCACTCGCGCCGACATCAGCTCGGCCTGACCCGCGGCCCGTTGCACGGCAACCTCGGCGGCCTCGATGACCTTCATGTGCGCGTCGGTCAACGTGATCTCCGCGAGCTCGGTGTGCAACCGCTCGAGGTCGCGGAGGGCCGCGTCGATTCTGGCGAGCCGGGCCGCGAGCCGCTCGGATTCTTCGCGGTCGGCGAGCTGTTGCACCGCCTGCCGCGCGGCTTCGACCCGGGCCCGGGTGGTCTCCACCGCGGCCCTGGCCTTCTCGGCGGCCTCCTCCGCGGCCTGCGCCACCTGCGCGGCGGTGTCATGCTCATCGGCCGCCACGGTGACCGAGGCCTGCAATGCGGTGATGGCGGTGGCGCGCTCGTCGATATCGGCGCGCAGCCGTCGCCGTTCGGTGACCGCGGCGACCGCGGCCTTGTGCCCGGCGTCGGCCGCCGCGGCCACCAGTTCGGCTTCCTTGAGTTGGCGCGTCAGCACGGCGACGGTGTCCGCGGCCTGCTGCGCCGCGGCGAGCCGCTTCGAGGCCTCCGCACGGGCCACCGCCGTTCGGTCCAGGTGTTCGGTCAGCTCCGCGTGGCGTCGAACCGCGTCGTCGACCTGCGCGACCGCAGCCGCGCACCTCGCCACCTCCTCCTCGGCGGCGGCCAGCCGGGCGGTGACCCCCGCCCACTCCCCGGTGGGCCTGCCGGTGCGGGTGAAGTAGCGCAGGTACTCCGTTTCGATGCGGTCGATCAGCAGCGCCTCGGCACCCGTGGCCCCCGGCCCCGCGGTGTCCGGCCCCGAGGTGTCCGGCCCCGAGGTGTCCGGCAACGCCTCACCGGCCGCGACGTCCAGCGCCCGTGACAGCGCATCACAGCCCGACAGGTCAACGGCGGCGGTGGACGTCGACTGGAGCACGCGGTGCGCCTGCCACAGGCCGGTGTCGACGGTCTCGTCCAACATGGCCCGGACCCGGTCGTGGGCTTCGTCGCCGGTGAGTTGTTCGCGGTGCGGAGCAAGCACCGTCAGCGCGGTCTCGCAGCGCTTGTGGAACCGTTTGCGGTATTCGAAGCGGTAAGGGCCAGTGGATATTTCGGCCGTGATCTCGGCGCCGACGTCGGCGTGCGTCGGCTTGACCTGCTTGACTTCCTTTTTGGCCGACCGGTCCTTGGCTTCCAGCAGCAGGTCCAGCGCCTCGATCATCGACGACTTGCCAACCTCGTTGGCGCCGCTGACCACCACGACGCCCCGGTCGGGAAATTCGATCTCGCGGTGGGTGATCCCGCGATAGTTCGTCAACACCAGCCGGTGCAGCTTCATGCCACCCCCCGATCGGCCAGCCGCAGCAGCAGCGCCAACGCCGCACGCGCGTCGTCGGCGGCATCACCGTCGGCACGTGCGGTGGTGACCAACTCATCGACGGCTGCCGCAGCGAAGCCGCCGATGCCGAGGTCATCGAACTCCCCGTCGGCAGGCACCACCGCGATGTCGGACTGCTTGTCCCACAGCGTCAACGCCGCGAACAGCCGGGCGTACTTGTCCAGGCAGGCGTCGAGGGCGGCCTTGTCGGTCACGGTCAGCGATCCGTTCAGTGCCACCCGCACGACCGTGCGTTCCTTGTCGGGCAGGCAGTCGAGGTTGATGTCGAGGTCGGCCACATCGCGGTTGCTGTCCACCGAACGGCGCAGCGTCATGAACCGCCAGCGACCCACCTTGTGCGGTTGCACCTCGACCGGGTGCGTGGGGTCGTCCTCGTCCACCTCGACGACCAGCACGTGCCCGGGATCGGGTTCGATGTCGTCATAGTTGGTGACCTCCGGTGACCCCGAATACCAGATCCGCCCGGTGGCGCCCACCTGCATGCGAGAGTGCTTGTCGCCCAACGCGACATAATGCACGGCACCGCGGTTGACGGCATCCTCCAGCGCCGCCAGCCGGATCAGCGACGGGCGGTCCTTGTCGGGTACGAAGATGTCCACTCCGCCGTGGCCGACGACGATCCGGGTCACCCCGTCGGCAGGCAGGTCGGCGAGCACCCCGGCGACCGGATCGCTGAGCGGGGCCTTCGACGTCCACGGCGCCGCCACCAACTGCAGACCGGGCCGCACCTCGTGCACGCCTGCGCGGTCCAGAACCGTCACGTTGTCCGGGCACTCGGCGGTGAACAGTGCGCTGGTGTACACCGACGACGCATCCAGCGGATCGTGGTTACCCGGCAGCAGGTACACCGGAATACCGATGCCGCGCATGGCTTCCAACGACTGGCTGACATCTCGGGGAGCGAGTTGGTTGTGCTCGAACACGTCGCCGGCGACCACCACGAACTCCGCACCGGTGTCGGCGGCCACCTGCTTGAGGCCGGCGACCACGTCGCGACGGGCGGCCGAATACCGGGGCTGCGCCTCACCGTTGAGGAAGTAACGGGTCATACCGAGCTGCCAGTCGGCGGTGTGCACGAAACGCATCTCGGCTCGTCCCCTCTACTCGTTGTTTTGCCGGGCATCGCGAGTGTAGGACCGGGCGCCGACAAGTCCGGTGAGGCGCGGCGCGGCATGCCCTACGGTTGACCGGGTGAGCGCCTCCTACCGCACGTTGCTGCTGCTTCGCCACGGCAAGTCGGACTATCCGCCGGGGGTCGACGACCACCAGCGGCCGTTGGCGCCACGCGGGGTGCGCGAGGCCGCGCTGGCCGGCGACTGGCTACGCGCTCACGCGCCCGGGATCGACGCGGTGCTGTGCTCGACGGCCGTGCGCACCCGCCAGACACTGCAGCGCACCGGCATCGAGGCGCCCGTCGAGTACGTCGACCGGCTCTACGACGCGACGCCCGGCACCGTCATCGACGAGATCAACCGGGCGTCATCGCATTTCGCGTTCGAGGTGCAGACCCTGCTGGTGGTCGGGCACGAACCCGCGATGTCATCGGTCGCGTTGGGGCTGGCCTCCGCCGACGGCAGCAACAGCGCTGCGGCCGAACACATTTCCACCAAGTTCCCGACGTCGGCCATCGCGGTGCTGCGCACCGACCAACCGTGGCCGGCCCTGGCGCTCGGCGGTGCGGCCCTGGTCACCTTCCACGTTCCGCGTTAGCGGTTTGTGTGCGTTTTGTTGCGCTGACCGCAACCGGACGCACACAAATCGCGGGGTCAGGCGCGGGTGGCCAGCGTCAGCTCCATCAGCTTCAGCGCCATCTTGCAGGCGTCGATGCCCGGCGACTGCGGGTTGACCCACCATCCCACGACGCCCGCCGCGTCGCTGGCCACCCCGCACGCGCCGTTCGGATCGTTCGGGCGCATGACGATCGACTGGATGCCTGCCACGGACCGGTCCTCGATCCGGTAGTCCAGCCGTTGCGCGGTCTGGCGTTCGTTGTCCAGATCGCCCTGCTCGAACCAGAACCGGGTGATGTCCACCAGCCCGGACGGGTTGGCGGCCTGCCAACGGCACACGGCGCCGACGAAGGTGCTCTGGATGTCCAGCGGATCGGCACCGACGGTCTCGGCGAGGATGTCCTCGGTGAGCACGTCGCACTCCTTGAGCAGGTTCGGGTACTGACGCTCGGAGTCGTCGTTTCGCGGGACGCTGCCCGAACCGGACTTGGCCGCGGTGCCCTCGACGGTCTGGGTGCAGCCCGCCAGCAACGAGAACCCGGCCAGCGCCACGATCGAAGCGGCGGCGGCGCGACGTAATGGGCTGCGTGTCATTCGGAGTTCACAATCGATTGACGGGTCAGTTCCTTGGCGACATCGCACGGATCGGGGAACGGCTTCTGGACGTAGCTGACCGACCACTCGATGAAGTCGTCACCGAACTGGATACCGATCTCGCAGAGGTTGTTGCCCAGCATGGGATCGTCGCCCAACGCGATGAACCCGTCGTGGCCCTCGATGTTGATGTCCTCCACGCTGGCCCGCGTGAGCTCCTCGGTTTTACGTTCGCGACCGATGGGGCTGCCGCGAAACCAGGTGAACGAGAAGTGCGGCCCGAGGATGCTGCCACCGGCCAGCCATTGGCATCCCACCGACGTCTTGGCGGTGTTGACCAGGCCGGGTACGCGGGTCTGCGCGGCGATCTCCTCATCGCTGACGCCGCCGCACTGCGGGAAGAACGGCCCGTGTGAAACGTTCTGCGCAGGCGCCGTCGTCTGCGGCACCTCGGGGTTGGTCGGCTCCGAATCCGAGCATGCAGCTACCAGCGGGCTGATAACCGCAGCCGCCACAGCAAGCCGCAAGAAAGTCGCGCGCGTGGTGGGAGTCACGTCATGCACTGTAGCGGCAGCTCATGGGGTCAACCACCGACATCCCCATTGACCTGCGTCGTTATCGGGTCATCCGGTGTTTCGCAACGTCGGGTCACCGCAGCCGGTGTGCGACAGTAACGGGATGTTGTGGGCGCTGCTGCGACAGTATGCGCGGCCGTACCGGCGGCTGCTGGTCGTCGTCGCGGTGCTTCAGCTGATCAGCACCCTGGCGTCGCTGTATCTGCCGACGGTCAACGCGGCCATCATCGACGACGGCGTGGCCAAGGGCGACCTGACCACCATCGTCGAACTCGGCGGGGTGATGCTCGCCGTGACCGGCCTGCAGGCCGTGTGCGCGGTGGGTGCGGTGTTCTTCGGGTCGCGGGCGGGCATGGGGTTCGGCCGCGACCTGCGCTCGGCGATGTTTCACCACGTGACCGGATTCTCTGCCGAGGAGACCGCGCGGTTCGGCGCGCCGTCACTGCTGACCAGGACCACCAACGACGTCCAGCAGATCCAGGTTCTGGTGCAACTGACCTGCACCATGCTCATCACCGCGCCGATCATGTCGATCGGCGGCATCGTCATGGCCGTGCACCTCGACGTCGGCCTGTCCTGGCTGCTGGCCGTCGCCGTGCCCGTGCTGGCGCTGGCCAACTACTGGATCGTCTCCCGCCTGCTGCCGATCTTCCGGCGCATCCAGCGTCAGATCGACGGCATCAACCGGGTGATGCGCGACCAGCTCGCCGGTATTCGGGTGATCCGCGCGTTCGCGCGGGAAGGCTTCGAACGCAATCGGTTCGCCCAGGCCAACGAGGCGTTGACCGACACCGCGCTGGACGCGGCCCGTTGGCAGGCGCTGATGCTGCCGGTGACGACGCTGGTTATCAACGTCTCCAGCGTCGCGCTGATCTGGTTCGGCGGCCTGCGTATCGACGCGGGGCAGATGCAGGTCGGCGCGTTGATCGCGTTCCTGTCCTATTTCATGCAGATCCTGATGGCGGTGCTGCTGGCGACGTTCATCCTGGTCATCATTCCGCGCGCATCGGTGTGTGCCGAACGGATCACCGAGGTGCTGTCCACCGAGCCGCAGATCACCAGTCCCCCGCATCCCGTGCGGCCGGCCGCCGTCGACGGCGAGATCCATCTGCAGGCCGCGACCTTCAAATACCCCGGCGCCGAACGCCCGGTGCTGCAGGATGTTTCGTTGACCGCGCGGCCCGGAACCACGACTGCCGTGGTCGGGTCGACCGGATCGGGTAAGTCGACGCTGCTGGCGTTGATCTGCCGGATGTACGACGTGACGTCGGGTTCGGTGCACATCGACGGCGTCGACGTCCGCGATTACGACACCGAGCAGCTGTGGTCGAACATCGGCCTGGTGCCTCAACGTGGCTACCTGTTCTCCGGCACGGTGGCCGACAACCTGCAGATGGGCGCGCCGCCGGGGCAGGTGGCCACCGAGGACGAAATGTGGGAGGCGCTGCGGGTGGCAGGCGCCGACGACTTCATCCGCGCCAGCCCCGACGGGTTGGCGATGCGGGTGGCCCAGGGCGGCATCAACTTCTCGGGCGGGCAGCGGCAGCGGCTGGCCATCGCCCGTGCGGTCGTGCGTCGACCGGCCATCTATCTGTTCGACGACGCGTTCTCCGCGCTCGACGTGCACACCGACCTGCGGGTGCGCAGCGCGCTCCGCGACGTGTCGGCGGATGCGACGGTGCTCATCGTGTCGCAGCGGATTTCGACGGTCGCGCAGGCCGACCAGATCGTCGTCATCGACGACGGCCGCGTCGTGGGCGTCGGCACCCACGAGACGCTGTTGGTCCGATGCGCCGAGTACGCGCAGTTCGCCGATTCGCAGGCGATGGGCGCCGCCGTCGGGGGCGAACAGTGAGCGGGCCGGTGGCGCGGCCGATCCGGGGCGTGGTGCAGGCGCCGACCGAACGGTCCCGCGACTTCACGGGTTCGGCGGTGCGGCTGGTGAAGCGGCTGACCCCGCACCGCGCGTTGGCGACCACGGTGATCCTGCTGGGTGTCGGTGGCATCGCGATCAGCGTGATCGGCCCGCGGATCCTCGGACACGCCACCGACTTGTTGTTCAACGGTGTGATCGGACGCCAACTGCCCGCGGGTCTGACCAAGCAGCAGGCCATCGACGCCGCCCGCGCCCGTGGTGACAACACGTTCGCCGACCTGCTCTCGGGTATGGACGTCGTGCCCGGTCGCGGCGTCGACTTCGGCGCCATCGGCCGCACCCTGCTGCTTGCCCTCGGCCTGTATCTCATTGCCGCCCTTCTGGTTTGGCTGCAGTTCCGGCTGCTCAACGTCGCGGTGCAGCGGACCATGATGACGCTGCGTTCAGATGTCGAGGACAAGGTCCACCGGATGCCGTTGTCCTACTTCGACACCCGCCAGCGCGGTGAAGTACTCAGCCGGGTCACCAACGACGTCGACAACATTCAGACCTCGCTGTCGATGACGATCAGCCAACTCATGACGTCGGTGCTGACCGTGCTGGCGGTGCTGGTGATGATGTTGACGATCTCGCCGTTGCTGACCCTGCTCACCGTCGTCACCGTGCCGTTGTCGCTGTGGGCCACCAGGGTGATCGCGCGGCGGTCCCAGCGGCTGTTCGTCGCGCAATGGACTAACACCGGGCGGCTCAACGCCCACATCGAGGAGACCTACAGCGGCTTCACCATCGTCAAGACCTTCGGCCACCGGGCCAGCGCGACCGAACAGTTCGGCGACCTCAACGACGATGTGTACCAGGCCAGCGTCGGCGCCCAGTTCTTCTCGGGCCTAGTGTCACCGGCGACGACGTTCATCGGCAACCTGAGCTACGTCGCCGTCGCGGTGGTCGGCGGTCTGCAGGTCGCGACCGGCCAGATCACCCTCGGCAGCATCCAGGCGTTCATCCAGTACGTCCGCCAGTTCAACCAGCCGCTGACGCAGGTAGCCGGGATGTACAACACGCTGCAGTCCGGTATCGCCAGCGCGGAGCGGGTGTTCGACTTGTTGGACGCGGAAGAAGAGACCCCGGACGGCGAGGGCCGAACGTTCCTTACCGCGCGACAAATCGCCGAAACTTCGAGAGGTAAGGAACGTTCGCGCGGCGGCGTCGCCGGCCGGGTGGAGTTCGAGCACGTCAGCTTCGGCTATCGCCCCGGCGTCCCGGTGATCGAGGACCTGTCGCTGGTGGCCGAACCGGGCAGCACGGTCGCGATCGTCGGGCCCACCGGGGCGGGCAAGACGACGTTGGTGAACCTGCTGATGCGGTTCTACGAGGTCGATTCCGGGCGCATCCTCGTCGACGGGGTGGACATCTCGACGGTGAGCAGAACCTCGCTGCGGTCTCGGATCGGCATGGTGCTGCAGGACACCTGGTTGTTCGCCGGCACGATCTACGAGAACATCGCCTACGGCCGGCCCGACGCCGGCGAGGACGAGGTGATCGCGGCTGCCAAGGCGGCCTACGTCGACAGGTTCGTGCACATGCTGCCCGACGGGTACCAGACCCGCGTCAGCGACGACGGCGGCAACATCAGTGCGGGGGAAAAGCAGCTCATCACGATCGCCAGGGCGGTGCTGGCCCAACCGCGACTGCTCGTGCTCGACGAGGCGACCAGCTCGGTGGACACCCGCACCGAGCTGCTGATCCAGCAGGCGATGGCCGAGCTGCGCCGCGACCGGACGAGTTTTCTTATCGCCCACCGGCTCTCGACGATCCGCGACGCCGATTTGATCGTGGTGATGGAGGCGGGTCGCATCGTCGAACGCGGCAGCCACGCCGAGCTGCTCGCTAAGCGTGGCGCTTATTGGTCCATGACGCAGGTGTAGTCGCCGTAGTCTCGACGTGATGAGCGAAACGGTGTACACCTTCTGCCGGTACTGTCTGGCGTCGTGTGGCCTCGAGGTGACGGTCGACGGCAACCGCATCACCAAGATCGCCGCCGACAAGCAGAACCCGCATTCGTGGCAGGACTTCTGCGCCAAGGGCCGCACCGCCAACCAACTCGTCGAGCATCCGCGCCGGATCCTCAACCCGATGCGCCGCGTCGGTGACACCTACGTCGAGGCCACCTGGGACGAGGCGATCGCCGACATCGCCGCCAGGATGACCGCGCTCATCGATGCCGACGGCCCCGACGCCGTCGGCGTCTACTACGGCAATCCGGCGGGATTCTCGTCGTCGAACGTCATCTTCATGAACGGCTGGCTGGACGCGATCGGGACCCAGAACCGTTATGCGGTGGGCTCGGTCGACCAGAACGCGATGCACGTGGCGGCCCAGGCGATGTACGGCTCGATCCTGATGGCGCCGGTATCGGACATCGACAACTGCGACTACTTCCTGCTGGTCGGCACCAATCCCGCGGTGAGCGCATGGAATTGGCTGGAGACCGTGCCGGCTGGGTGGCGACGCGCGCTGGCACGCCAGAGGCAGGGCGCCAAGATCGTGATCGTCGATCCGTTGCGGACCGAGAGCACTGAGAAGGCCGACATGCATCTGGCGGTGCGGCCCGGCCAGGACTGGGCGCTGCTGCTGGCGATGGTCAAGGTGATCCTCGACGAGGGTCTCGAACACCGCCAGGACTGCACCGAGCTGGCCACGGGCGTCGACGATCTGCGCACGTTGGTCGCCGACGCCGACCTCGACGACCTGGCCGCGCGCTGCGACGTCCCCCGCCGCGAAATCGAGCAGGTGGCACGGGAGTTCGCCGCCGCGCGCGGCGCCATGGTGGTGACCCGCACCGGGGTCTCGATGCACGTGGCCGGCACCGTCGCCGAGTGGCTCGGCCACGTGCTCAACGTCATCACCGGCCGGATGGACCGCCCCGGCGGCCGCAGATATGAGCCGGGCTACGTCGACGCGATCCGGATGTCGGGGATGGTCAAGGCCAAGCCGCACCGCAGCCGCCTGCTCGGCCGCGAAATGGTCGCCGGCGCCCACGCGTTGTCCGAATTACCCGACGAGATAACCACCGCCGGCCGCGGCCAGATTCGCGCGATGCTGATCAACTGTGGAAACCCGGTGGTGTCCGGACCTGACGGGGCGCGACTCGACAACGCGCTGGCACAGCTGGAACTGTTGGTGGCCATCGATTTCGTGCAGCGCGAGAGCCACCGCCATGCGCATTGGCTGCTTCCCGCCGTGCACTGGCTTGAGCGTGATGACCTGCTGGCGTTCACCAGCAACATGCACGATGAGCCGTACCTGCAGTACGGGGCGAGGGCCGTCGAACCGCCACCGGGCGCGCGTGAGGAGTGGCGCATCTTCGTCGACCTCGCGATCGCGATGAACGCGCCGTTGTTCGGCGCCAAGGGGCTCAACGGTTTCGTCAAGGCCACCCGCAGGTTGGCGCGAATCACCCGCAGGCCCGCGCTGGAGTTCGGACCTCATTGGATCGACCGCCTGGTGGTCGCGACCGGCCGTAAGTTCAACGGCCGCAGGATCAAATGGCGCGACGTCATCTCCCATCCCCATGGCATGGTGTTGGGCCCCAGGGAGTTCGGCCACTTCAGGAATGCGCTGCGCACCGACGACAAGAAGATGCATGCCGCGCCGCCCGAATTCGTCGAGCGGGCCCGCGAGTTGCTTGCCGAACCTCGCCCCGAGGCGCCGCTGGGCTATCCGTTCCAGCTGGCCAACCGGCGCCGCAGGCATTCGATGAACTCGTGGCTCAACGAGCTACCCGGCCTGCACCCGGCAGGCAAGGGCAACGACGTCGTCATCCATCCCAAGGACGCCGCCGACCTGGGAGTCAGCGACGGCGATCTGGTGCGGGTCTTCTCCCCGGTCGGCGCGATCGAGTTGAAGGCGGTGCTCAGCGACGCCCCGCGCCAAGGCGTGGTGATCATCGATCATGGTTGGGGCTCACGCGTCTTCGACCCCCGCGGCGGAGCCGGGCCGGTGTCCTACGGCGCGAACCGCAACCTGCTCATCGACGCTCGACCGGTCGACCCGCTGTCGCAGACCGCGACGCTGAGTTCGTCGTACGTCGGGGTCGAACGCGTTTAGAGTTGCGGGCCCTCGGCGCGTAGATCATCGACGTTGCGCATCGCATCACGCAGCTTGCCCAGCCATTCGTCGGCGTGTTCGCCGACCAGGCGGACCGACCACGCCAACGCATCTGACCGTGACCGTGCCACCCCCGCGTCGACCAGCGTGTCGAGCACCTGGCGTTCCGGCTGCCGTAGCCGCGTCATGACCGGTACGGCGAGACGGGTGAACATGATCGGCTCGGCGTCATCGGAGCCGACCCGGACGCCCCAGGCCACCTTGCGCCCGTAGCGCGCCTCGGCTTCGTCGGCGATGGCCATGCGTTCGGATCGCGTCTCCTCCCGGAACCGCGCCACCCGGCCGGAGGCGTGCGCCTCACTTTCCGGGGTGTCGGAGCCCTCGGGGTCGGGCAAGCGCCCGATGACGGTGATTTCCTCGCGGTCGACGATGACCGTCGGGTCACCGGTGAACCAGCCCCCCGACAGGCGGCCGGCGAACCAGTCGGGCGCGTCGCCCGCATCGGGCTGCTGTGTCTGCTGCCAGCCACCGGGTCGGCGGCGGCCGTGGATGTGGTGTCTCATGATTACATGATTACACCGTTACAAAGCTGGTGGGACGGGTTTCACCCTAGGGCGAACAACCTGGCGACGAGTTGATCAGCGGTCGGCGAGAAGGACGCGGGCGCACCAATCGTCGACCTGCGGCTGTGCGACGCCCCGCTCACCAAGCCATCCGAGTGGTCCGCCGGGATGCGCGTCAAGTGCTTTGAGCGCTGCGAGGATTCCCTTGGGCAGGGTGCTGAACAGTTCCGACGGCGCCCCCATGAGCCGGCTCCGGAACTTCGCGCGCTTGGCCGGCGCGACGGTCCGAACCATGCGTTCGATCACGGCCGCCATATTCGGGCCCGTCCGGTAGTAGTCGGCCAAAATCTCGGCGTGCGTCACCCCGGCGGCCGCCAGGAGAACAGCGATGAGCACACCGGTGCGGTCTTTACCCGCGACGCAGTGCACCAGCGTCGGCCCGTCGGCGTCGAGCACAAGGTCGAAGATGGCCGCCATATGCGGGCCGAGTTCGTCGAGAATCCGCCGGTACAGTCCGGCGACGTCAAAGATGCCGGCATCTGACAACGCCGCCGCGGGGTCGGCATCGGGGGCCATCGGGATCCACACGACTCGGGTGCCATCGCGGTCCAGTGGGTGGCTTCGGCTGCGTGTCTGCACTGATCGAAGGTCGAGAACGACCGACGGCGGCCAGGCAACCGAGTCCGGGAGCGCGTCACCGTCGAGCGGAGCATCCGAGCGCAGGAGAACACCGTGCCGTAGCCGAGTTCCGTCGGCGCTGCGAAGACCACCGAGATCGCGGAGGTTTGCTAATCGCTGAATTGAGCGCGTGGCCACTGGCCGCTACCTCGCCTTCGGATCGACCGAATCCAGCAGTGCCACCGGCAGTTCGAGCCAGCGCGCCCGCAGCCACTCGGCCAGGGTCTTCGCTTGTGAATCCTGCCTGGTGTTCTCCGCGGCGCCGCGACCCAGCAAGCCGCGGACGACGAAGTTGAGCGCCCAAAGGTTGGGTAGTTCGGTGCGCATGACGGGTAAGTCGGCGACCTCGGGCAGCAGCTTGCGCAGCCGCTCGGTGCTGAGCGCGGACCGCAGCCAGCGCCACTCTTTTTCCGAGCGGACCCACACGCCGACGTTCGCATCCCCGCCTTTGTCGCCCGAGCGTGCTCCGATCATGCAGCCGAGGGGAGCGCGACGCGTCGGGCCGTCGAACTCGGCGACAACCGGTGACTCGTCGTCCCACCGGAGGTCAGCCGTCTGGGTCGCAGGTGGGACCGCACGCGCGGTGCCATCGGGCAGATGGGCAACGTGGCGAATCTCGGTGTTGGGCAGGTAAACCGGCTCGTAGATGCCGTATGGGCGGGCGTTCTCCGGCGGTGAGGTGAAGGCCGCGCCGGGGAAAGTCGCCAACCCGAGTTCTATGGCCGCTGAGGAGAACCTTCGGCCCACCTTCTGCGCGTCGGGATCGCGCGCGGTGACCGTCAGCGCGGCGACCGCGCACGCCGCGTCGTCCGGATCGGGTTGGTCGGTTCGATCCAGTCGCCATGTCACGTCGTCGATGTGGCCAAGGGCCGGCTCGAGTTGCCGACGGAACAATGCGGCTTTGACCTCGACGTCGGGGCCCGGCACGAGCAGTGTGATGCTGTTGCGATAGCCGCCCAGGGTATTGACGGCGACTTTGGTCGTCGGCGACGGCGGAAGCCCTCGGACGGGATGGACACGGACTCGGTCAGGGCCGGCGACACCAAGCGTGATCGACCGTAGGTCGGCGGTGACATCCGGATTCCCGTAGTAGCGCCCTTGAATCTCGTAAAGCAGTTGCGCCGTCACCGTTCCCACCGTGACTGCGCCTCCCGGACCCGGGTGCTTGGTGATCACCGACGAGCCATCCGCGGCGATCTCGGCCAATGGGAACCCGAGCGGTTGTCCGTCCATCACAGCTGGAAGTTCCCGAAAGAAGGAGTAATTGCCGCCGCAGACCTGGGTGCCGCACTCCAGAAGGTGTCCCGCGACCAGCGCACCGGCCAGTTCGTTGAAATCGTCGGCGGACCACCCATGCCACCACGCGGCCGAGCCGATGACCATCGCGGCATCGGTGACCCGTCCGGTGACGACGATCTGGGCGCCCGCCCCCAGTGCGGCGGCGATCCCCCACCCGCCCAGGTAAGCGTTGGCCGTCACCGCGTGTCCGGGGATCCCGGGACAGCCGCGCACGTCGTCGCCGTCGACGTAGGCCACCGGCAAGCCCAACGGCCTCAGTGCCGCCGCGCACGCCGCGGGTGCGAGACCTCCGGCGTTGGCGACGATGCGTACCCCCGAGGCGGCGATGAGGTCGCGACAATCGGTCACCTGCTCGACGAACGTGGCCGCGTACCCATCCGCCGAGCCCTTCTCCCGAACGCGAGCCAGCACCCACATCGTGAGCTCAGCCAGGTAGTCCCCGGTCAGGACGTCGAGTGGACCCCCCTCGAGCATCTCGCGCATCGCCGACCTTCGATCGCCGAGAAAACCTGAGCAGTTGCCGATTCGAATTGCGCGCTCGGCCACGTCTGAGATCACCACCACTCCTCCACCGGGGTAAGCCACCCGAAGCTGAGTGTATACTGTCCGACGTTATTCAGAGTTCTAAGGTCGGTCTAATCCGACCGATCGACACGTCGATACGACGTCTGCGTCCACAACCGGAGCCGAGATGATCTCCACCCCGGAACACGAGATCTTTCGCGCCAGTGTGCGCGGTGCCATCGAGCCGCCACATCCTGTCCTTCATCGACGACTGGGGGCCTGCCAGCATGACCAAAGCACCTTGGCCACAACGCATTCTGGGGCGACTCGCGGCCTAACGAAGCGCTGGCGATTGCAGAACGGTACCGAGTTTCTCTAACACCTCTGGCCATACGCGCAGCGGCGCCCTCGGTGAGCCAACGCAGATACGGTCGGCGCCGGCCTGGTAGAAATCGACGACGACTTGCTCGGTCACCTCCCGCGGGCTCACCATCACCGTGATCTCGAAGTCCTCGTCACCGCGGCCATATTCCGCAAGATAGCTTCCGATCCGCGCGACCACATCCCGCGTCGACTCCGGCGTATGCCACGTACCCAACCAGCCGTTGCCAAGGCGTGCCGCACGGCGCAGCGCATGTTCGGACTCGCCGCCGAACACGATGGGCAGCTTTGCTCCGCGTGGCGGTTTCGGATTGAAATGCACCGGTGGCAGCTTTACAAACCTGCCGTTCGACGACGTGATCTCGTTGGACCACAGCGAGCGCAGGACCGGAACGATCTCGTCGCAGCGCGCCGCCCTGGTCCGAAAATCGATTCCGGCCGCCGCGAACTCTTCGGCCATCCAGCCCAACCCCGCCCCGAGAATCACCCGCCCTCCGCTGAGGATGTCGAGTGTTGCCACCGCTCGTGCCGTCACCAACGGATCGCGAAGAGGTAATACGTACACACACGTGCCAAGCCTGATGGTCGTGGTCTTCGAAGCGACACCACCAAGCAAAACCCATGGGTCGTATAAGTTCACGGCGCTGGGCACCGGCGGGGCGCCGTCATCGCGATATGGATACTTCGATCTGATGACATCTGGCCAGATCAGATGCTCAGGCACCCATACCGAGTCACACCCGGCCAACTCGGCGTCCTGGGCGAACCCGACAAGCTGATCCGGCTCCACCACCGACAGCCAAATCCCGACCTTCGGCTTCGAGTAGGGCCTTACCGGTCTGAGGACAACCATGTGGCCCTCCACTGCCTTTCCACCGCCGACTCATCCCCCACGACGGCGTCGCCTCGGTGGGGCGCCCCAAGAATAGTCGGTTATTAGCCAGAGCGGAAGTGTCGGACTTTTAGGGTCGGGGCCGTGCCCGGGTCGGGCGGGGCAGCTGGACCCGGGCCGGCACGTATTCCGTCAGCCCGAGCTGCGCCTGGCTGAGCCATATGCGTCCGGTTCCCCCACGTGCGAGCGCCGCCAGCAGGTGCTCGGCGGCGTCCGCGGGACTCAGCAGTTCCAGACCGGCGTCGAGGACGGCGGATCGCA
This sequence comes from Mycolicibacterium holsaticum DSM 44478 = JCM 12374, assembly GCF_019645835.1. Lineage (NCBI taxonomy): Bacteria > Bacillati > Actinomycetota > Actinomycetes > Mycobacteriales > Mycobacteriaceae > Mycobacterium > Mycolicibacterium holsaticum. Next base: position 1,466,207 of record NZ_CP080998.1, on the reverse strand, counting down.
CCTCCGAAGGCACCAGCGGCGTGTCGACGACGCCGGGACAGAAGATCGTCAACCGCACCCCCCGTCGCTGTAGGCTGCTCGCCACGCTGAGTCCCAGCCCGACCACCGCGTGTTTGGTCATCGCGTAATACGGGTCGTCCGGATACCCCATCACCCCGGCAAGGCTGGCGACGAGCACAACGTCGCCTCCCCCGGCGGCCTCCATCAGCGGGACACCGGCCCGCAGACCGTGGATCACCCCTTCGACGTTGACGGCGTAGGCTCGCCGCACGCGCTCATAGGCAACGCTGACGACGTCGGGTTCGAGGATCGGTACGGCAGCGTTGAGGACCAGCAAATCCAGTCCACCCAGCCGAGTGTCAGCCGCCCGGGTCACCTGCTGCCAGTCGGCGGGTTCTGCCACATCGGCGACAACGAGCTCGACACCGCGCTGCCGAAGCCGGGCTGCCCCCGCCGGGTCGATGTCCACCGCGAGCGCACTGGCGCCGTCCGCCGAGAGCCGCTCGGCGATCGCGAACCCTATTCCGCTGCCACCGCCGGTGACCACGGCCCTGCGCGGATGCACGGGGAGCCCATCGGCTTGGTTATCGTCCACCCGCAGATGTCAACCGTCTTTGGTGGAATGCTCTTCGAGGTACGACAGGTGTTCGCGCATCGCCATTTCCGCCTCGCTGGCATCACCCTTCTCGATGGCTCGGACGATCTCGACATGCTGGCGAAACGTCCGCTTGCCCACTTCGGCACTGAGTTTGAGGTGATGAACCGGTTCGGTGACCTGGTGCAGGGCAGAGACAAACGCGGCGGCGACCCGGTTTCCGGATGCCTTGCTGATCGTCGAGTGGAATCGAACGTCCAATTCTGGAACGGCGGGATCGTCGAACGTCAGCGCCTTCTCCTCCTCGAGCACATCGTTGAGTTCGTCCAGGTCGGCCTGCGAACGATTGAGCGTCGCCAACCTGACCGACGGCACTTCGAGCATCCGACGGACCTCGGCCACCTCGCGGTAATCGACCGATCCCACCCTCAACATGTTCTCGATGTACTCACCGACGTCTGCGCCGAACGCATGATGGTCGAGGCTGCGCACAAATGAGCCTCCACCGGCCCCTGGCATCTTCTCGAGCAACCCGTCGGCGACCAACGTGCGTAACGCTTCGCGAATCGTGGTTCTCGATACACCGAAATCCGCCGCCAACTCGATTTCAGTGGGTAGCTTCTGGCCCGTGACCAGCGCCCCTGACCTGATCGCGTGGCGGATCTGCTCTTCGACTTGGTGTCGAGGACGTTTCACAACCGTCGCAGAAAAAGTCGGCGATTGCTTTTCCTTGGTCCCCACGTTACCTCCGACGGCACAGCTCGGAACTTGCCTGACCTTGTAACTGTACTAGAGTCAGACAATTGCCGCTCGAACGCATATCTACAACTTCGAAGTTTTCCGTCAACAACCGTCAAGATTCAGGGGGCCGGCTTGCCGTCCGTGTTCGTCGAAGAGATTGCCCAGGGGTACAACCCGCAGGAATGCGGCGAGGTCACCGCATCGGCCGGCAGCGCTTTGGGGCTCCGGGGTGGTTGCCGGTGACCGGGGTGCGCTACCAGAGCGCGGACGGTATCGCCACGCTGACGCTCGACGAGGTGGAGAACAAGAATGCCCTGAGCGCGACGTTGGTGCGCGGACTGAACGGCGCCCTGGAACGGGCGCTCGCCGACCCTGACGTGCGCGCGATCGTTATCACCAACGACGGCAACACCTTCTGCGCGGGCGCCGATCTACGAGCCGGCGCCGAGCGGTCGAAGACGGACGTCGTTCCGGTGTTCAACATGATCCTGGACGCCCCCAAACCCGTGGTTGCACGGATCGCGGGCCACTGTGTGGCCGGGGGTGTGGGTCTGGCTGCGGCGTGCGATATCTCCGTCATCGACGAGCGGGCCAGGCTGGGATTCACCGAGGTCCGGATCGGTGTGGTGCCGGCGATAATTTCTCTGGTGTGCCTGCCGAAGCTCACCCGCGCCGATGCGTCCGATCTCATGCTGTCGGGCCGACGCATCACCGGCGCCGAAGCTGCTCGGATCGGGCTGGTCAACTACGCGGTGGCCGCCGAGGAACTGGACCAGAAGGTCGCAGAGCTATTGGGCGAACTGCTCGCCGGCGGGCCGATCGCGATACGAGAGACCAAGCGCCTGATCCGATCGATGTCCTCGATGGCTTCGCCCGAAGCGTTCGCCGCGATGACAGCGCTGTCGACGGCCCTGTTCGCCTCGGACGAGGCCGCCGAAGGCATGGCCGCATTTCGTGAAAAGCGCCCGGCGGCCTGGATTCCGGGGTCCTGCGAAACGGCCGACGCCAAGGCCTACTGAATGGATTGGCCGCCATCGGCCACCAGTACCGAGCCGGTCATGTAATCGGACCGGTTCGATGCGAGTAGCACGGCTAGCGGCCCGATTTCCGCCGCATCGGCCATGCGCCGTGCCGGGATACGTTGGAGAACACGAGTTTCCATCGCGGGATCGGCACGCACGTCGGCACTGAGGTCGGTCGCCACATAGCCCGGCGCAATGGCGTTGACCTGGACGCCGTGGCGCGCCCACTCAAGGGCCAGCACGCGGGTGAGGTGCAGAATCGCCGCCTTTGACGCGCAGTAGGCCGAAAAGCCCGATGCCGCCATCACCCCGAAGTGACTCGCCACATTGATGACCTTCCCGGATCCCTGGGCGGTCAGATGGCGCCCCGCAGCCTGACAGCAGATAAAGGTGCCGCGCAGATTCGTGTTGATCACCCGATCCCATTCCGCCAGAGACAAATCCAGAGCGTACGAGGCGGTCAGGATGCCTGAGTTGTTCACCATGACATCGAGACCGCCCAGTCCTTGACGGACGTCGTCGACGGCGGCATTGACACTTTCGGCGTCGGTGACGTCCATGTGAGCGACGACGGCCGCACGGCCCAACCCACGGACTTCGTCGGCAACCTTCTCGAGGTCCGGCAGCGACCGCGCCACGAGCCCGACATCGGCCCCGGCCGCCGCGAGTTCCAGCGCGATCGCCCGGCCGATTCCCCTGCTCGCGCCGGTGACCACGGCCTTACGCCCCACCAGAATCTGATCGCTCATACGGTGAGCATGCCAGATGCCGACCAATGGAGTTGATTGTCCGCTCTTTTTCACGTATAAATTGTCCATCAATTGCTCCGCGCGGGCCGCGGGTTGAATTAGGGGGTCGGCGATCGGACGCGTCAGCCTGGGATCGGGCAGACACCAGCAGACCGGCATCGGCGGCCGCACCGGTGCCGAGAGCCCGGAAATCCCGCCGACGGACTTTGGACAGTCTGCCGCTGTGTCGGACAAAACAATCCCAACCACCGTCGGGCTCACGCATAATCGCGGCGAAGAGATCAGCGCTGGAGTCCGCCCGAACCGACGCGCGGGAACGCGAGAATGACACAGTCCACCGAGCACGATGACGTGCTGATCAGCCGTCGCACCGGCGAGGCGGTTCACCTGATCCTCAACCGGCCTGCGGTACTCAACGCGCTCAACACCGAGTTGCTTGACGCGCTGGACAACCAGCTGGACTCCGCCTTGGCCGACGCGACCGTCCGGGTCATCATCATTCAGGGCGCGGGCGGGCGGGCGTTTTCGGCCGGGGCGGATCTGAAGGAACTCACGGGGCTCGAGAGCGAGGCAGCGCTGCAGCTGCTCAACCGGGGCCAGCAGGTGTTCCGCCGGATCGAACTGGCACCGAAACCGATTGTGGCGGTGGTGGACGGATTCGCCATCGGCGGCGGTTTCGAGCTGGCTCTGGCCTGTCATCTGCTGATCGCGACCGAGCGATCGGCGTTCGGTCTGCCCGAAGCGACGTTGGGCCTCATACCCGGCTACGGCGGCACTCAGCGCCTCACCGACGCACTGGGCCGCCGCCTGGCCTTACGACTGATGTTGACAGGTACCCGCCTGAGCGCCGAAAGCGCCGCCCAGGCAGGGATGCTGGCGTGCCCGGCGGTGGCGCCCGACTCGCTGGCCGCCGTCGTCGACGAGTTCGTCGAACAACTGTGCCGGGCAGCACCTGCCGCAACACGTGCCGTTCTCACTGCGACGAGCGCCGGGGTGCCGTCGACCTTGGCGCTCGGACAGGAAGCGGCGCTGGCCGCGATCGCGATCTCGTCGGACAACGGGCAGGGCGGTATCGCGGCGATGCTGGCGAAGATGGCCGACCGGTGAACCTGTCTGACGCCGCAGCCCTCGACGAAAAGGCTGCCGACCTCGCCCTGCGACCCGAAGAACTCACGCTGCGGGACAAGGCGCGCGATGTCATCGCTGCCGATATCGCACCATATGCCGCCGCCACCGATCTCACCGGTGAGTTCCCCCACAAGCAGTACCGAGCGCTCGTCGACGCCGGTCTCGGCGCGTTACCGATCTCGAAATCCGATGGCGGATTAGGGGCATCCAGTGCGGCTTACGCCGTCGTCATGGAGGAGATCGCTGCGGCGTGCGGGTCGACGTCGTTGGTGTACATGACCCAGATGCACGCCGCGTGGCCGATCGTGCGATGGGGCACCCCCGAACAGCGAGCAATGTACGTGCACCGCTTGTGCGTTGGTGACATCTACGGCTCCATCGCGATCTCCGAACCCTCGGGCGGCTCTGATGTCAGCGCCTTGACCACGACCGCACAACCGCTCGGCGACGGCTTCGTGCTCAACGGGACGAAGACGTTCATCACCTCCGGTGACGTGGCCGGGGTGATCGTGACTTTCGCGACGGTCGACCGCAGTGCCGGCCGTGACGGCGTGGTCGCGTTCCTCATCGATCCCGACAACGGCGGCGTCGATGCCAGCACGCCGTTCGCCAAGATGGGAATGCACGGCTCGTCGACGGTGGAACTGTGCTTCCGAGACTGTGAAGTACCGCGCTCGGCAGTGCTCGGCGACATCGGCAAAGGTTTCGCCGTCGCAATGTCTTCCGTCGTCAAGACGCGGCTCAGCGCGGCGGCCCAAGGGGTGGGATTCGCCGCGGCGGCGTTGCGGGCAGGCGTGGAATACGCCGCCGAGCGAGATCTTCTACACCCCAAGAACGATGCGGGACAGTTCATTCAGTCCGAGCTGGCATTCTTGCGCGCCAAGGTGCTGGCCGCCCGACTGCTGTTGATCCAGACCGCACGCGTCATCGACGCCGGGAACGGGACCGAGGTGGCCGAAGTCTCGACCGCCAAACTGTTGTGCACCGAGCTGGCCGTCGAAGTCGCCGACCGCGTCGTCGAGCTGATGGGCCCTGACGGCGACCGGCGTGAGGCCACCATCCAGCGGTTGTTGCGTGATGCGCTGGTGACCCGAATCTACGACGGAACCAACGAAATCCAGCGGTTGCTGATCGCGCGCGACACCTATTCACGAGGACAGAGAACATGACTCAACCACCCAGCCCGCTCAACGTGTCGGTGATCGGGGCCGGAACAATGGGTTCTGGCATCGCAATCACGTCGCTGCTCGGCGCGCACAACGTATGCCTCATCGACGTCGACGACGAACGTATCGAGCTGGGTAAGGAACAGGTCGCAAAGTTCCTGGCGCGCAGCCTTTCTCTCGGCAAGATCAGCGAATCCGATCATGCCGCTGCCACCGGTCGCCTCAGCGCCTCGACTTCGCTGAAGTCCGCCCGCGACGCCGACATCGTCATCGAGGCGGTGTTCGAAGACGTCGAGGTCAAGCAGGCGCTTTTCGGCGAGCTTGATGCGATCTGCCGACCGGACACCCTCTTTCACACCAATACCTCGACGCTGTCGGTGACGGCGATCGCCGCCGGTTCGGAGCGGCCCGATCGGGTCGTGGGAACCCACTACTGCAACCCCGCTCCACTGATGAAGCTGGTCGAAGTGGTACCGGGGCGCCGTTCGGCGGACGAGGCGATACGCCGCTCCGTCGCCTACATCGAATCCATCGGAAAATCCATCGTCACGGCCAAGGACGTACCCGGGTTCATCGTCAACCGGCTCCTGGTGCCGTTCGAGAACGATTGCATCAGAGCCTTGCAGGCCGGTCGTGCCGACGTGGAAACCATCGATGCCGCCGTCACGCTCGCCCTCGGGTATCCGATGGGCCCGTTCAAACTGCTCGATACGGTCGGGCTGGACATCCACTACGCGGTCTCGATGAGCTTGTTCACACAGCTTCACAATCCGCGCTTCGCGCCCCCTCCCCTGGTCACCCAGATGATCGCGGCCGGCGACCTCGGACGAAAAACGGGCAGGGGCTTTTACAGCTACGAGCAGAAGTTGGCGTTCGGTGCCTAAGGAGGCTCAGTTGCAGACAATCGGAGTTCTGGGATTCGGTTCGATGGGGGCCGGCATCGTAGATCTGTGCGCCCGCGCCGGGCTGTCGGTTTTGGTTCTGGATCAGTCACCGGAGCGGCTCGACGCCGGCCATCGCGCGATAACCGAGTTCCACGCCGCCGGAATCGCTCGCGGTCTGACCGATCCGGCTCTGCTCGAACAGGTTACCCAGCGCATTACCGGGACCGTCGACCCCGCCGACCTGGCCGCTGCCGACCTGATCGTCGAGGCCGTCACCGAAGACGAAGGGGTCAAGGCCGAGGTTCTCGGCAGGGTCGCGACCCACGTGAGCGAGGAATGTGTGATCGCCTCGAACACATCGGGGCTGTCGGTCACCCGGTTGGCGACCTACGTGTCACGCCCCGAGCGCTTTGGCGGTTTGCACTTCTTCAACCCCGCCCAGTTGATGCGTCTCGTGGAAGTGATCCGGCCGATCCAGGCCGACAAAGCCACGGTCAGCACGCTGGTCGCGTTCGCCGAACGGATCGACCGCCACCCGGTGGTCGTCAAGGACCGGCCGGGTTTTCTGGTCAACCACCTGCTCATCCCATACCTCAACCAGGCCATACAAGAGTACGACGACGGGCTTGCCACCTGCGCGGACCTGGCAACCGCGGTGAAGTTGGGGCTCGGCTATCCGATGGGGCCGCTGCAACTTCTCGACCGCATCGGACTGGACACACATCTACACGCCACCGGAGTCATCTACGAGGACACCGCCGACCCGGGATTCGCGGCGCCGGCCCTGCTGCGCGAACTTGTGGCGGCGGGCCGCCTGGGACGCAAGACCGGTTCGGGGATTTCCGATCTCGAGGACCCGCGATGAGCGCAGATGAAGCGGCCTACCAAGACCTGCTCGTCGAATTCGACAGTCCGGTACTTCGGATCACCATCAACCGGCCCGAGGCGGGCAACAAGTTCCGCGACCTCACCGCGATCGAACTCGCTGATGTGTTGCGCCGCTTCCGGTCCCAGCGTGAGCTTCGGGTCGCTGTGCTGACCGGTGCCGGTGATAAATTCTTCTGCATCGGCGGTGAACACGACCCGTTCGACAGCTATGACTACGGCAACGTCATGCCGATCGTGGACGTATACGAACTGATCGATTCGGTGCCCAAGCCGATCATCGCCGCGGTCAACGGGTACGCCGTCGGCGGCGGCAACGTCTTGCACACCGTATGCGACCTGTCCATCGCCTCTGAGCGGGCACAGTTCCGCCAAGTCGGCCCGAGCGTGGGCAGCTTCGACGCCGGTTACGGCACCGCCTATCTCGAAGAAACCATCGGCCGCAAGCGGGCCAAAGAGATGTGGTACCTCAATCGCAAATACACCGCGGAGCAGGCGCTGGCCATGGGGCTGGTCAATGAGGTGACACCGCACGCCGAACTGCCCGATCGGGTCAATGAAGTGATCGACGAACTGCTCGGTCGCGGACCGCAGGCGATCGCGGGACTCAAGGCGGCGTTCTCGGGCCGGCACACCGGTATCGTCGGTCAGGCTCGGATGGCTCACGATCTTCTGCTCACTCAATATCTCAGAACCGAAGAGGCACAAGAGATGTCCCGATCGTTCCGGGAGAGGCAACCACCCGACCCGACGAAGTTCTGGACATGAGCGACCTGCTGCTGGACGTGGTGCGGTCCTTTTCGGATCGCCAAGTGGCGCCCAGGTCGGCGGACATCGATGCCGCCGACGCAATCCCCGACGACCTCGTGCAGGCGATGCGCGAACTCGACCTCGTCGGGCTCACCACCGCCGAGCTTGATGTGGTGCCACTGTTGACAGTGATCGAACAACTCGCGCGGGCCTGCGCCAGCGTTGCGCTGCTCGTCGTGGCGCCTGACGGCACAGTCGGGCAACCACGTTCTACCGTCGGCCTGCGTGGCCTGCGAACGGGAGCGGTGGCGCGCACCCCCGATGCGCTCTTCCGGTATGCCGTCGCCGCGGCGGCGATCGGAAGTGCCCAGTACGCCCATGACCGGACGGTGCTGTATCTGTCATCGCGACGTGCGTTCGGCCGCAACCTCATCGAGATTCCGGTACTGCGCGAAACCACGTCAACATTGCACGCCCGCTTGACCAACGCGCGGCGCGCCGTTCACGCATCGGCCCACACCGAGGATTCATCCGACGTCGAAGCCGTCACTTTCGAGGCCGCGCGGGTGGCTGCAGCCGTCGCGTACAGTGCCATCGAACTGCACGGAGGGTACGGCTACATGTCCGAATACCCGTTGGAACGCATAGCACGAGACTGCGTTTCACTGCGCGCACTGGTGAGTCCACGCTTCGCGGGAACGTGATGGCCAGTCAGCGGATGCGCGAGCTGACCGCCAAGCTCAACGCGGCGCCGATGGTGCACCCGGACGAATCGGTGACAGCGCAGCGCACGAACTTCGACGACATGGACGCGACTTTCGTGCTGGCGTCCGACGTCACGGTCACACCCGCCGAGGTCGGCGGTGTGCCCTGTGACTGGGTCACGGTCGCAGGCGTACGCGACGATTATGTCTGCGTCTACCTGCACGGCGGTGGCTACGCGATCGGTAGCCGGCGCAGTCACCGCGAGGTGGCAAGCCGCTACAGCCGCGCGCTCAACGCCCGCACGTTGTTGGTGGAATACCGGCGCGCACCCGAATATCCCTGCCCGGCCCAACTTGACGATGCCGTCGCCGTCTATGACGCGCTCCTGGGCTCTTGCGTGGTACCGCAGAAGATCGCGGTTTGCGGCGAGAGTGCGGGCGGCGGGCTGACCATCGCTCTGCTGAGCGAGCTCGTCCGCACCGGCCGTCGAATTCCGGCCGTGGCGGCGGTGGTCTCACCGTGGGTCGACCTCACCCTCAGCGGAAATTCCCTAGCCGAGAACGACCGCAGCGACCCGATCGTCGTGCGCGAGGTCATCGTGCGATATCGAGATTGGGTCTGCGCCGGCCTGGCCAACGACGATCCGCGGGTGTCACCGGTCCACGGTGATCTGACTGGACTTCCGCCAACGTTTGTGACCGCCAGCAACTCCGAGATGTTGCGTGACGACGCGCGGTTGCTCGTGGATCGGTTGCAGACCGCGGGGGTGTCGGTCACCGTCGACATACTCGACGAAGCGTTGCACGCGTGGACCCTGTTTCCATACCTACCGGAGTCTCGGCGGACGGTTGAACAGGTCGCGGCGTTCGCTTCGGCCGCCTGGGGCGCGGTAAGCACCTAGGCCAACCGGTCTGCGTCGATGCGGGTGAGGGTCGATGCGGGTGAGGTAAGCCCCAGGCGACCCTCGACACGCCACCTAGCAGTCGGCGTCGCCCGACGTGCCCACGTGCCCCAACTCGTACGCCTCCTCGTCGACACTGCGGTACTGCGTCCAGAATCCGATGACGCTCTCGGCCGCGATAGTGACGATCTCCTGGCGATCTCCCTTGAACCAGCTGTCGACGCCTTGCTGATTCCAAACGGAGTTCGCCAGCCCCGCACGCACCGATTCGGTGTAGCTGCGGATCGCCGCGGGCCGCGGCGCCATCGAGCGGGCCCCCCGCGCGAACATCATCCGCAGACACTCGGTGATGTATCGCGCGTGGCATTCCGCGAAGAACATCGCGTTGCCGGCATGCCCCAGATATGCGGTCGGGCCGGGGGTGAGGAACAGGTTCGGGCAATCCTCAAGCGCCAGACCGAGGTAAGCCTTGGGATCGGCATCCAGACGAGCGGTGACGTCGACTCCGCCCGCACCCGTCACCTGCATCGGCAACAGATAGTGGTCGGCCTGGAACCCCGTCGCGTAGATGATGACGTCCAGTTCGTCCTCGCCGTCGGCCGTTCTCACGCCGGTCGGCGTTATCTCGTCGATACGAGAGGTGTTGAGCCGCACATTGTCCCGTCTCAACGCCTGATACCAGCCGTTGTCGATGAGCATCCGCTTGGTGAAGGGTGGATAGTCCGGCGTCACCAGCTTCACCAGATCCGGGCGGTCGCCGATCTGCTCGTCGATGTACTTCAGGAGCTGGTTTCGGAGCCGCTCGTTGTCCTTGCTGATCGAACCGGGCTTATCCCAGTTCGGGTCGACCGTGATGAACGGGGTGGTGCCGTCACCGAAACGCCAGGACTCCGAGAACCGATTCCACTGGCGGTACATCGGAATCCGTTCGTACAGTTCCCGCTCCCGGCCGGTGAGCTTTCGTCCGTACTTCTCGTGGGTCAGCAGCCACTGCGGGCTTCTCTGGTAGACGACCACCTGCCCGGCGATCGGCGCGATCGCGGGAACGATCTGCTGTGCGCTGGCCCCGGTGCCGATCACCGCGACCCGAAGCCCGCTGAGGTCGACGTTGTGATTCCATCGCGCCGAATGCCAGGATGGGCCTGCGAACGTGTCCTGCCCGGAAATCGCCGGGTACTTGGGGATCCTCAGCAAGCCGGGCGCCAGGATGACGGCGTTGGCGTCGGTGGTACCGGTCGTGCCGTCCGGGCGGCGGAAGCCAACGCGCCACAATGCCGCATTCTCGTCCCAGTGCAGTGTCCGAACCTCGGTGTTGACCTGCACCTTGTCGTCGAAGCCGCTGTCCTGCACGACCCCGCGAAGGTAGGACAACAGCGCAGGCTGCGGGCTGAAGTGCTCGGGCCACCCCGGATCCTGGTGGAACGAGAACGAATAGAGAAGGCTCGGTGTGTCGACCCGACATCCGGGATAGGTATTCGTCCACCAGGCCCCTCCGGGAGAGGGATTGGCCTCTGCGACTGTGAAGTTCTCGATGCCGCGCTCGTGGAGTCGGCGCGCCACCACGATCCCCGTGGCGCCGGCGCCCACGACGAGGATCTTGAAGTCGGCTGGGGCGTTGATCGGCTCCAGTGGCTCGACGGGGCCGATGCCGGTCTGCTCGCGGACGTAGGTCCGGTATTCGGCGGGCACAGGTGCCCCCACTGCCAGATCCATCGCCGCCTGCAACAACTCGTCGTCCGGCACCGGCGGCTGTCGCTCGCCTTCGATGAAGGGCGGCAGAATCTCTGCGGCCTTACGCTCGATATGGTCTCGGTCGGCCAGGTCCAGAATCGCGTTGGGATCACCGGAGAGGTGAGTTACCACTGCCGCAAGCGTTCTACGGTCGGCCTTGCTCAGCAAGGTCATCAGCTCTTCTCCGGTGAGCTCGGATAGCGGCATCGGTGTCCTCTCTTGCCACAACTGGACTGGCACGGCTGCCATGATGTACGTGGGCTCAGTCAGCGGCGCAGCCACCGCCGAACCGATCACGCGTTGCTGCGCTTGCGCTTCCGAGCGGGTCGGCCCATCAGCGGATCGAGCAGACGGTCCGGCAATGCCTTGAACTCGAGCAATGGTTGAGCGAGCCCCGGAATGGCCACCATGCCCCGCTTCCGGTTGCTCCTGAGCACGTCGACCATCCGCTTGGCCACAGCCTCAGGAGTGAGGACGCCGATCCCCCCTGCGCGTGCCTCGATGAAGCCGACGACCTGATCTTCGGCGGCCTTGGAAGCCAGCGGGGTGCCCTTGACCGAGCCGAGAGCAAAGGTGAAAACCCTGATGCCGTAATCCTGGACTTCGCTTTGCAGGTCGAACGCGAACCTGCTCAATCCGGCCTTGGACGGTATATAACAGCCGAGGTGGATCATCGATATCTCACTGGACAGTGAACCGGTGGTCGTGATGGTTCCCGTACGCCGCGAGATCATGCTCGGTAGCACCTGCCGAACCAGTTCCATATGAGCGATCATGTTGACCGTCACTGTCTTTCGGATCTGCTCGGTGGTGTACTCCTGGAACGGTCCGGACGGGCAGATCGCGGCCATGCACACGAGTATGTCGACTGGACCGTTGATTGCCTCTGCCCGGGCGACCATCCCATCGAGCTCGTCGAGGTTCGACAGATCGGCCGCGATGGTCGCAGCCCCGGTCTCGCGACCGACGTCCTCGAGCTCGGGTCCTGCCAAGGCCAGCACGGTGACTTTCGCCCCCTCGGCCACCAACGCACGGGTCAGTGCCGCCCCGACGCCGGTTGACCCCCCGATGATGAAGGCATGGGCGTTGCAGAGATCCATCTGATCAAAGTCCCTTTCGTGAACGATCTGCACAGATGTTGCCGCGCAGGTGATACCGGATGCCGGACAGCGCTTTGTTTTTCGCCATCTGTCCGGCCCCGACGTGGAAACCGCCGGGCTCAGCCGGCCTTGGGCGCAGCATCGAAGAGCAGATGGATCGGACCCCAGTTCCGCAGCGCGACACCGACGTACTGGGGCTTTTCGGCTTCCGGGTTGATCCGCAGATTGGGCATTCGGCTCAGCATCGAGGCGATTGACATCTCCATCTCATACCGGGCGAGGAAATGCCCTGGGCACTTGTGCAGGCCCACGCTGAAGGTGATGTGCTTACCCTTGGGACGGCTGATGTCGAAGTCCTTGGGCTCTGAGAACACGTCCGGGTCGCGGTTGGCGCCTGCGATCGAGGTATAGAGCTGGGTGTCCTTCGCAATGGGGCAGCCTGAGATTTCGACGTCCTCTTCGGTTGCCCGCCAGAAGATCTGCACGGGCGGGTCGAATCGCAGTGACTCTTCGACGAATGCCGGAATGAGCGACGGGTCGGCTACCAACTTGTCGTACATGCCCGGAATCGTGAGCAACCGATAGATCGCGTTGCAGATACTGTTGGTGACGGTTTCGCTTCCCGCCATGAGCAGGTCACGCGCGACGATCGTGACGATCTGCTCGTCGGTCAGCGGGGCGCCGTCTTCGGTCATTCCGATCAGCAGGGTGAGCAGGTCGTCCGCTGGGTTGGCCCGGTGATCGGCGATGACCTCCACCATCCGCGCCTCCATCTTCTGCTGTTCTTCGCGCGCCCTGCGCGCAACGTCCTCGGCATCGGGAGGCGAGTTGAACAATGCGTGCCGAGCGTGTCGGTACGACAGAAGCAACGGGAAGTCGGTTCGTTCCAGACCGAATAGTGTGCCGATGATATGCGCGGGCAACTTCTCGGCGAAGTCGGCGTATACCTCCATGTGCCCGGTGGGCAGCTTCGCGTCGATCAGCAGGTCGATCTCGGACTGCACGACCGACTGAAGGCGGGGCTGAATGTTCTTGAGGCTCAGTAGCTGGTTGAAGGTCCGCACCCGGTCCTTGGGCTGATGTTCTTGATACTGCTCCTCGGGACGGGCCTGCAGGCGGAAGCGCGCGTTGTTGAACATGACGGTGTACACATCGTCGAACCTTGTCACCAGGTAGCCGCGCAACATGGGATCCCAGGAGACCGGACAGTTGCTTCGAAGGTCGTCGAGGTACGCGAAAGGCTCACCAGGCGTCTGCTGAAAGAGCGAGCTGGTCGCATCCTGAGTGGTCATGCAGTTTCTCCTTTGCGGTGGTCACACCGTCGTGGACAGCGAATGCGCGTCCTCACTATCGGCGTTGGTAGCGAGCTGCACGGCACCGAATCACCCTGCAGGCGCGCTTGTTCGGCGAACTGGCCATCACGGCGCGGACCACTCAACACGTGTAAGCCCGTCCGAGCAGACACACCGGCTAACCGACCGAAATGCACATGTCCGACAATAGCCACACCCGCCATTAGACGTCAACTGTCAGACTCTAACTCCGACCGTTCGTTTCCAGCCGACGGCGAAGCCGTCGGTGCGAGGTGATCGAGGCGAGAAGGGCTGCCGGCCGACCGGCAGCGCAGCAGCGGCGACAGCTCCGCTCAGCGACCCGCTTGCGACGGATACAGCATCGTCTGCCATGTTTGGCGACCGTTGGCGCTGTGAGCCAGGTTGCTCTGGGTGTAGATCCGTCCGTCGGGCCCCAAATACGTGCCGGTGGCCGGATCGTATTGGGCACCAACGATCAGGGGCACCTCCGGCACCGGAGCAAGGACAGGTTCAGCGGCGGAGACGGTGGGTTCGGGGGCCTGGGCGTCCGCCGAGTGTTGCGGAACGTCCTGCCCGGAGAGGGTGGCGTTGGCATCACCCTTCCAGTTGTCGCCGGCGTTGAGCGCCACGTATTGCTCGTCGCCTTCACACATCCTGGCTGTCGGAGCCCGTTTACCGGGATGGGTGATGCAGGGGTAGTTTCGCGCGCCGCGGACATTGAACATCGAGTCCTGAGGTATGCGGCAGTACAGGTCGCCGCTCGGGGCGTCCGGGTAGTCGGTGATACTGGCCGAACGCCGTTGCTGTGCGGGCAGAAAGCCGGTGGTGCACGGGGGCGGCAGGTTGAGATTGAGGTTGAAGTCCAGAAAGGCGCCCTTGTAGTCCTGTTTGGTGTTCAGGTTCGGAATCCCCCCGGCCTGCATGTTGGCAACGCCCTGCGGCAGCAGCACCAGTATCTGCTCCAGCGCGGGTTGGTAGGTGAGGGCGACCTCTCCGACGCTGGCGAGGTTGGCCATCAGGATCGGCACTGACGGTTGCAGGCGCTGCATAAGTTCGCGGGCCTGTTCCGCCGACGCCGGCCCTTTTCGGAAGACCCCGGCCACGGCCGCGTCGGCGTCGCGAAGTCCGCCGGTGATGGCGGCGAGGTTCGCCGCCCACGCCGTGATGGCCGGCGCGGTATCGATCTGGGAATCGAGTACAGGTTGAGATTGTTCGATGAGCCCGACGAGGTGGTCGAGGTTGGTGCGAGCATCGATGGCAAGTTGCGTGGAGCCTTTGACGAACCGGGCGATGTCGGGACCCAATCCGCCGAGCGCGATGTAGCTTTCGTCGATCACGGTGCGCAGGTTGTCCTGCGGGATGGTCTCCAGACCACGGTTGGTCGCGTCGAGTACCGAATTGATGTTTGGCGGCACCCAGGTGCGACTCCGCGGGATCACGTCGCCGTTCTTCAGTGGTGCCGCGGTGGCATTGCGCGGTTGCAGCGCAATGTACTGCTCGCCGATGGCCGATTGGCTGTGTACCTGTGCGTCGAGATCTGACGGGATCTCGATGTTCGACTTGAGGGAAAGGACCGCTTCCACCCCGGTGTCGGTAAGCCGGACATCCACGACACGCCCGACTTCGGTGCCGCTGTAGGTGACGTTGCCGCTGTCGTAAATGCCTCCGGCCTCAGGCAGTTCCACAGTGACGGTGTAGCGGCCGACGCCGAATAGCAGCGCAGGCAGCTTCACGTATCCGAACATCATGACGGCGCCGGCAACCAACGCGATGACGATGAAGAGCACCAGCTGAATGCGGACCCGCTTGTGGAGGTGCATATCACGGTCCCTGGTCGAGGTGATAGGGCACTACCAGAGGGTTACCTGCGGTAGCGGGGCTGGGGAGTTGACCGATGGTGCGGCCCCACTGCATCTCCAGTTCCGTCAAGTCGCCTTCCCACCGGGTACCGGTGAACAGTGAGGTGTCGATTCGACTCAGTGTCAGGTCGACCACCGCCGTCAGGTTCGCGTAATCGCCGCGCACCCAATTTCGGATGTTCTCGTTGGGCCACGGGTAGGTGGCCAGAGCACTCAGCGCTCGGGTCAGCGCGGGTCCCGCATTGGCAAGCGATTCCAGAACCGGGCCCAGCTGTTTGAGTTCGGCGGCCAGCGCGTCCTTGCTCTTGTCGGAGACATCGCCCGCCACCGCAAGGAATTTGCCCAACTGGTCGACTGCTTCGACGAAGGGGTCACGCTGCTCGTTGAGCACCTTCAGCGCGTCGGGAATCACGCGGAGCGCGGTATCGACAACCGGTTTCTGCGCGGCGACCTTACCGACAAGGCTGTTGAGGCTCTCGGTGGCGCTGAGGATGTCCTGCTTTTGCGTATCCAGGTTCGCGGCGAACTGGTCGAGTTGTTCGACGAAGCTGCGTAAGTCTTTGTCCCGGCCGGCGAAGGCGGTCGAGAATGCCTTTGTGATGTCTTGGATGCGGCCGATCCCACCGCCGTTCAGGAGCAGCGAGATAGCCGCCAGTGTCTGTTCGGTGGTGGGGTAGACCGAGCCCCGCGACAGCGGGATCAGTGAGCCCTGACGCAGCTTGCCTTCGGGCGGCTCATCGGTCGGGGTGGCCAGTTCGATGTGTATGGAGCCCAACAGACTTGTCTGGCCCACCTTGGCGGTGACGTTGCCCGGGAGGTCGACATCGGCGTTGAGCCTCAATGTGGTCAGCGCATGCCAGCCTTGTCTTTCGATCTTGGTGACGTTGCCGACGGTGACGTCACCGACGCGGACCCGGGAATTCTGCTGGATGTTGATGACGTCGGGCAACTGCGCCTGGACCTCGTAGGCGCCGGGACCGTCGCCTTCGGTGCCCGGCAGTCGCAGCGAGTTCACCCCGCGCCATCCGCAGCCGGCCAGGGCAACGACGGTCAACATCAGCACGGCGCTTATCACGCTGTGGCGTAGCTGGTTTCGCGTCATGATCCACCGCCAGGCACGACCATGAGTCCGGGCAACCCGTCAGCGGGATCGGTCGCCGCCGCCGCATCGCCCGCTGTGGTTGGCATCTCGGCGGGCGACGACGGACCGGGAGCAGGCGGCGGCGATGGCGGGTAGCCCGGACGCAGCCAGTCCTCGCTGTATGTCACTTCGTTCGGCCGGGCCTGTGCGTTGACGAAAGGGTTGAGCCCGATCGGCGGGAAGTTGTATTGGCGGTTCTTGACGATCGGCGCGAGATACTGCACGCAGAGTTTGGCCGCCTGTTCGGCCCGCAGCCGCGATGCGGCCTGGATGGCCCCGCACAGGAACGTAATGGGGTCCGAGAAGTTGTTGATCGCCAGCGCCCCGGTCAGTGAGGCGTGCGCGGGTTCGTAGATGTTGACGAAGTTCTGAAAGGCGGTCGGGCCGACGTGCAGCGTCTGTTTGACGTCGTCGATGCTGTCCGCCACCGCTTGTGAGATCGACGTCAACCTATCCGAGGTGGTACCGAGCGCCTCACGATTGTCGGCAACAAAGCTGTCCACCGCCCCGGCAACGTTGTCGACGTCGACGAACATCTGGCCGAGTTCGTTTCCTTCGTTGGCCAACAGCGCGGTCACCGATGCCAGGTTGAGGTTGAGTTCACGCATGAGCACGGTGCTCGACTGAAGCGCCGACACCAGGGTCGCGAGGTTCCTCACTGTGGAGAAGATGTCTTGGCTGTGATCGCCGAGGGTCGAAAACACCTGCGATAGTTCGATGATGGAGTCCCGGATGTTCATGCCCTGACCCCGCAAGTTGTCGGCAGCCGTGTTGATGAACTCCCCGAGCGGACTGGCTCCCCCTGGTTGGGTCGGCTGCAGCATGTGCGCGAGCCTTTCCAGTTGTTGACGAAAATCATCCCACTCGACGGGGACGGCAGTTCGCGCCAGCGGGATCACCTCGCCGGTACGCAACACCGGGCCTCCGGTGTAGACCGGCGTGAGTTGGATGGCTCGAGACGTGATCAGCTGGGGCGAGAGGATCACGGCCTTGACGTCCGCCGGAACCTGGTAGGTGTCGTCGAACCAGAAGCTGACCTTGGCCCGGCCGGGAAGTGGCTCGATCGTGTCGATCTCGCCGACCCGGACACCGAGAATCACCACGTCGTCACCGGGGAATATACCGTTGCTGTTGGCGAAATACGCTGTCACGTGGGTTCGTCCGGCCTTCGCCGAACCGTTGACGGTGACCACTCCCCCGATCAAACTGAGCACGAAGACGATCGCGAGGGCGACTCGGACACTGGCGGTACGACTCATTGGCCACCGCCCATCGGCGGGGAGGCCTCGGCCGGCCCGGGAAGGTCCGCGGGCGCGGGCGTTGGCACGGCTCCGGCCGGAGACTCCGCGGGAGGCCCGGGTGGCGGACCGCCCGGCGGCGGGGCAGCAGCCGGCTCGCGGTAGGGATAGCGTGGATCAGCGGGGTTGCCCGTGATCGCTTCGGGTAACGTCAGATTCGGTGCACCGCCCTGCCCCGTTCGCGGGTACGGAACTGGGAGAGCCGGTGTGCCCGGTTGACCGATCTGGGGGTCGGTGCGCTGCGATGGCAGCAATACATTGGGATCGAGCCCCAGGTCCGAGAAGGCCGCCTCGACGAAAGGTTGCACGAACTGTCCTGGCAGCAGGTTGGCGACGTAGGCCTTGAAGAACGGGCCCGAGGACACCGACTCTCCGAGCGACAGGGCATATACGTTCAACATCTTGACGGACTTCTGAATCTGCTCCTTGCGGTTGTCGATGATCGTCAGAGCACCGTTGAGCTTGTCGAGCATGGGACGCAACTGCTCGTGGTTGTCGTTGACGACGGCCGACACCTGGTTGGCCAACCCCGAGATGTTGACGCCGAGATGGTCGAGTCCCGCGCCCTGATCCTGCAACGCCACCAACAACGCGTCGGTGTCGGCGATCAGGCCGACCACCTGTTGGCTGCGCTCACCCAGCACGGTGGCTGCCTTGTTGGCGTTGGCCAGCAGGTCGCGCAGCTGTTGATCGCGCTCGTTGAGGGTCTTCGAGAACCGGGCCACACCCGAGACGGCGATCTGCAGATCCGGTGGGGTGTCGCGGAAGGTCTCTGCCAAGGTTTCCAACGCTGTGCTTACCGCGTCGGTGTCGAGTCCGCTGACCGCCGCGGTCAGATCCCCCAGCGCGTCAGGCAACTGATAGGCCGGGATGGTGCGATCCAGCGGAATAGGCGCGGTAAGGGCGTTCTTCCCGCGTGGCACGACTTCCAGCACTTTGGCGCCCAGCAGGCTCTTGGTCTTGACCATGGCTTCGGTGCGATCACCCAACCGGACATCTCGCCGCACGTCGAAGGTGACCAGTACCTTGGGGCCGTCCAATTTCACCGAGGACACCTCACCCACCTTGAAGCCGGCGACCTGGACGGCCGCACCTGCGGGAAGCCCGCTGGCTTCAGCGAAGTACGCCGAATACTGTGCCGAGGAATCGAAGAACGGCAGCTTCTTGTACTGCAATGAGCCGGTGACGGCCGCGGCGACCACCCCGACGCCGATGGCGGCGATGATGACCGGGTTGCGTTCGGAGAAGGATTTCATTTCGCCGTGCACCGGCCCGTGTCCTGACCGGCCAACTTCACGTACACAGGTTGACCGCCCTTCCCGTTGAGCTTGAGTACCACGTCGCATAGGTAGAAGCTGAAGAAATCCCCGTAGAGTCCCAGCCGGTTGATGGCCTGATAGGCATCGGGCAGGGTCTTCAGCAGATGGTCGAAATATTCATGGTCGGCCACAACGATTCCGGCTGTCCGATCCATCTCGTGCACAACTTTCGGCACCGCCGGTCCCGCCCGACTGAGCAGATCCGTCAACGACGCCGCACCGGTACTGATGTGGGCCACTCCGGAGCTGATCTCGGCTTTCTGGTCGGCCAGCCCGCCCACGAGCTCAGATACCGAGTCGATCGCCGTGGCGAACTGGTCGGTTTGGTCTCCAAGCGATCCGAGCACCGTGTTGAGATTGACGATGACCTGACCGATGAGCGAATCACGGTCCGCCAACGTGTTGGTCACCGAAGCAGTCTGGGCGAGAAAAGAACTGATCGTCGCGCCCTGACCTTGGAACGCCTGGATCAACTGCGACGACAGCGCGTTGACCTGAACCGGGTCGAGCGCCTGAAAGAGCGGACGAAAGCCGCCGATCAGCGCGTCGAGGTCGAGCGCGGGTTCGGTGTGATTCATCGGAATCGTCTGACCGGGCTGGAGTCGTTGAACGGAACCGACGCCGTCGCGCAGCTCGAGATAGCGACCGCCGATCAGGTTGTCGTAGCGAATCGACGCCCTGGTGGCTTCGGTCAACACGACGCTGTCATCTGCCGAGAACTCGACCAGCGCGGTCGCCTCGGGACTGATCGAGATCTCGTTTACTTTGCCGACCTCAACGCCGGCAATGCGCACGAAGTTTCCTTCTTCGAGGCCACTGACGTTGGCAAACTCGGCGCGGTAGGTTTTTTCGGCTTGAAACCGCAACTCTCCGAACACCATTATCACCGCAAAGGTGCCGAGCACGCACACCACTACGAAAAGGGTGAGGCGCCACACCGCGCCGAAAAGGTTGTCTGTCATGGCGTTGAACCCCTGCTGCCTGCCGCCAGAGGTGCCTCTGGGGGTGGTATCGGACCGCTGGCCGGTGGTGGACGTTGTGGATCCATACCGGGGGGTTGGGGCACCGCCCGGGTTACGGGGAAGTAGTTCACCCACCACGGGTGCCCGATACCGGGATTCGACCGGATGTCCTGACCGGTACCCCACCCGGTGTTGGTGACCAACTGGCGCACCGGGAAGTTCTTCGATGCGTCCGGCAGCGAGCCGCACCCCGGTCGTCCGCCGGGCCCGCCCTTGGCCGCCACGATGGGCAGGTGGTCTGGGTAGCGATATGGGTTGTCGCCCAGCAGAATCGACGTGTCAATGATCAGTGACTTACCGTTGCCGCCGAAGGCGGCGTACCCACCATTGTCCAGCCACCACTTGGCGCCGACCAACATGCAGGTGAACTCGGGGTTGTACTTCATCAACAGCCCGGTCGTGGGTTCGGCGACGTTGATCGCACGAATCATGTTGTCGTGGCCTGGTGCGACGGCTTCAACGCCCACCCGGCCGAATCCCGCCACCGCTAATAGCAACCCGTTCAGCTCGGCTGCACGCGTGCTGATCGTGGTGCTCGTCGCACTCACCGCATCCAGTACGGTCAGGATATCTTCGGCCGCTGCATCGTAGGTATCGGCGAATCCCCGCAACGCGCGCCAGTCCCGCGCCACGGTGTCCATCCGTGGGTTGACCGCCATGAGTACGTGGTTCGCATCGGTCGTGGCGCGTCCGATCCGCTCGCCTTGCCCTTCGACCCCGTCAGCCATGGCACTCAACACAGCGTTCAGCTTCGGCGGGTCGACATTGCGCAGCACGTTGAGCAGGTTCTGAAACACCGTGTTGACCTCGGTGCTGACATTTCGGGAGATCAACTCGGCGCCAGCTGAAAGCCGTTCGGCGCTGGGGTGTTCCGGGTAGATCAAATCCACGTATTTGGCGCCGAACACGGTGGTTGCCCGGATCTCGGCTGTTACGTTGGCCGGGATGAACTTGACCTGATCCGGGTACAACTCCAGCTTCATGCGCACCGGGCGTCTGCCCGCTTCGATGCCGGCGACACGACCGACCTGCACGCCGCGCATCTTCACCTTGGCGCCGGACTCCATCACCAATCCCGAGCGCTGCGATGTCAGCGTCACCGGGACGAACGATCGGAATTTCTCGGCGAACAGGGCCGACGAAAGTAAGACGAACAACACACAGAACACGACCAACAAAGCTGTCCACCACAAGGGGTTGATACGGCGCTGGCCAGATCCGGTCGCCACGCCGCTACCCCGACAGGTTGAAATGGCCGGACTGACCGTAGATGGCCAGCGATACACACAACACCGCCAGCGAGGAGGACACCAGCGATGTTCGCACCGCGCGCCCTACTGCCTCGCCCACACCAGCAGGGCCGCCAGAGGCGGTGAAGCCGTAGTACGTGTGCACCAGCATGATGACCGTTGCCATGGTGACCGCCAACAGGAACGACCAGATCAGATCGATTGGGTTCAAGAAGGTGTTGAAATAGTGGTCGTACACACCCGTCGACTGCCCGTAAACCGCCGTTGTGCCGAAACGTGCGGACAGGAACGACATGAGGACCGCCACGCAGTACAACGGGATCACCACGATCACCCCGGCCACCACCCGCGCGGACGCCAGGTAGGCGACCGACCGGATCCCCATCACCTCCAGGGCGTCGATCTCCTCGTTGATGCGCATGGCGCCCAGTTGCGCGGTGGCCCCAGCTCCGATCGTTGCGGCCAACCCGATTCCAGCGGTCAACGGCGCGATCAGTCGCACGTTGAAATACGCCGATGCGAAGCCGGTCAGCGCCTCCACCCCGACCTCGGCGAATTGGTTGTAGCCCTGGACCGCCACCAGTGCGCCGGTGGTCACCGTCAAGAATCCGACGATGACGACCGTGCCGCCGATGACAGCCAACGCTCCCGCGCCCAAACCCATCTGGGCGATCAACCGGATGATCTCTACCCGATAGTGCACGAACGCATCGCCGATGGAACCCAATGTGCGGCCGTAAAACTCTGTCTGCACACCGATGCGGCTCAACCCCGCGACCCAACCGCGCGCGGTGCGTCTCAGGCGCGGAAACCGAGTACTCGGGACACCGACGGTCACGTCGTCGCCTCGACGCCTACCGCGGTCGCGATCACGTTGATCGCGAACAACGCCACGAACGTGTACACGACCGTCTCGTTGACCGCGTTACCCACACCCGCCGGCCCGCCGCCGACCGAAATACCCTTGTAGCAGGCGATCAGCCCGGCCGCCAAGCCGAAAAGCGCGGCCTTCACCAGCGAGATCAGCACATCTGCCAAGCCGGTCAACAACGTCAGCCCCGCCGCGAACGCGCCCGGGGTCACGTGCTGGACGTACACCGAGAAGAAGAACCCGCCGCAGATCCCGACCAGTACCACCACTGAGGACAGCAACGTAGACACGAAGGTCGCCGCCAACACCCGCGGCACCACGAGCGCCTGGATGGGGTTGATGCCCATCACGCGAAGGGCGTCCAACTCTTCACGTATCGTCCTCGCTCCGAGGTCCGCGCACATCGCCGTTGCTCCCGCACCGGATATCACCAGGACGGTCACCACGGGACCTAACTGCGTCACCGCTCCGTACGCTGCGCCTGTGCCGGAAAAATCTGCGGCACCGAACTCCAGCAACAAAATGTTGAAGGTGAACATCAGCAGCACCATGAACGGCACCGCCAGCATCAACGTCGGCAACAGCGAAACCCGCGCCACGAACCACGATTGCAGCAAGAACTCCCGCCACGCGAACGGTTTGCGTGGAATGAGCACCAGAGTGTCCAGCGACATGGCGAAGAACCCACCGACGGCGCGTGCCGGCTTGCCGATCACCGACGTGTTCAGCAAGACCATCACAGACCGTTTCGTCGATGTTGGGTCGTAGCCGTGTTCGCCATTTCTGAACCCGGTGAAAACCAGGTGCGCACCGGATTCTGCTGGAACGTTGGCACTGTCACTAGCCCCTGGTCGTCGGCTTGGTGGATCCGTTGGTGCTGGGGTCTGCCGGCGTGATATCGATCCCCTCGACGCCGAGCAGCTCCGTCAGCGCGGCCTCTGCCGGGCCTTCGGCGGACAGCGGATTCACAATGCCCAGGCGCACTGCCTCGTTCAGGGCGAGCCCGGCCACCACCAACCGTGCGGCCACGACCAGCAGCCGTGTCGAGGGCGGCTCGATACCGGCGTGGCGGGCCCGTCGTAACGCCACTGCGCTGCGCACCAGCCGCTCGGCGATGTCCTCAGACACCCCCGACTCGTGGATGACGACCCGTGCTTCGAGCTCGGGTCTCAGATAGTCGACTGCGACCGTCACGAAGCGTTGCCGGAAGGATGGCTTCAGCTCCTTGAGCAAGCTGCGTGACTCTGGGTTGTACGACGCCATGAGCGCGAATCCCTCAGCGGCGGGGATTGTTTCGCCGGTCCGGTCGAGGTAGAGCTCCCGGCGGTCGTCGAGAAGGGAGTGCAGGACCGCCAACGTGTCGCGGCGTGCCTCTGCGACCTCGTCGAGGTAGCACACATCGCCGTTGCGGACGGCCGTGGTGAGCGGACCGTCCACCCACCGGACATCTCCACCCACCACCAGGTAGCGGCCCAGCAGGTCACTGGCAGACAGTTCGTCGTGACACGAGACGGTGATCAGCGGTCTGCCGAGTGTCTCGCTCACGTGACGGACCAAACGCGTCTTACCGCAGCCGGTCGGCCCTGTCAGCATCACCCCGACGCCGCTCACGCAGGCCGCACGCATCGCGTCGCATTCCCCGCCGGCCGGCACGTAATACGCGCTGTCTGGCTCGAATTCGACTGCCGCTGTGGCGTTTTTCATTGACTAGTCAACTCCTCGTGTACGCGGCCGAGGACTGCGGGCAGATCCGCAGCTCTCGACACTCGATGGAACCGGCCAGGGCCGAACCGACGTTCAAGCTGCCCGTCGGTGGCCTTGCCGACCGCTAGCTGACGAAAGATGACGCCCGCCGCGACGGCCTCCTCGACCGC
This sequence comes from Mycolicibacterium holsaticum DSM 44478 = JCM 12374, assembly GCF_019645835.1. Taxonomy (NCBI): domain Bacteria; kingdom Bacillati; phylum Actinomycetota; class Actinomycetes; order Mycobacteriales; family Mycobacteriaceae; genus Mycobacterium; species Mycolicibacterium holsaticum. The sequence continues at coordinate 1,441,903 of NZ_CP080998.1, read as the reverse complement.
GCGGTTGACATCCGCATCGGCGTAGGCACCCTCGTAGCCTTCATCGGATGGCACCGCGTCGCCGATCGACAGCAGTACCCTGCGTTCTGCAGGCGCTTCCGCCAGCCTCTTCGTCACGTGGCGCAGGGCTGCGCCAAGGCGCGTGTAGCCCGACGGCCTGATCTCCGCTCCCGCAGGCAACGACCACACGGGATCGCTGAAGTTGCGCAGCCGGATGACCTCTACCCGGTGACGGGTTTCGCCGGTGAAGGCAAACACGGCGAATCGTTCGGCGCTGCTGCTCATCCCGGCGCACAGCGCGTCGCTGCACGCGAGTTGGAGCTTGAACTCCGCCCCGCCCCGGCCCTGTAACGAGGACGTAGCGTCGAGCAACATCGCCGTGGCGACATCGCGCTGTGCGGGCAGCATCGCCTGATATATCCGGTCGTCTGTATATCCCCCGGCCTTGGACTGCCCGAACTGCTCCACGTAGGCGGAGACGTCGAGTTGGTCACCGTCGTCCATCCGGCTCCGCCGGGCCAGTGCATGCGGGGCCATGAACCAACGTCGAATCTTCGGATCCAAGGTGGTATGCCGGTCATATCGCGGTGTCATTCGTCGTTCCACGACCGTGACGAAGTCTTGGCGGTACCGGCTGAGTCGGTAGTCCCACTCCGGATACGGCACGCCTACCCGGCGGTCGGCGTCACTGGATTCGGCTTCGCTGTCGGGCGATTCCTCGAAGATGACCAGCCGAGCAGATTCGCCCTCCGTGCCGCCGACCGGCATCGCGAGGCGCATGTGACGCAGATTGCGCCGGCTAGACCATGGCACCCGGTTGCGTCGCTTGCCGTCTCCGATGATTCGCTCACGGTGCTGGCTCAACGGTCGGATCCCGGGCGGAACGCCGAACAGCTCAGGAACATTGAGCACGAGGTTGCTGCGAGCCAACTCGTACGCCTGCTGCAGCAACTCGTCGATGTCGCTGACCGGCTCAGCCCGCTGGTCTGGCACCATCGCCGCGTAGCCCGGCGACATCGCAGGCCACGATGCGGTCGCCCAGCCCATCGCCGCCCGGCCCTCCACGATCCGCAACGCCCGTCGTTCCCGGGGCGTCAGCACCGACCAGTCGAGCGTCGACACCATCTCCTTGGTGGGCGAACTCTGCAACGCGATGCCCAGGGTCATCGCCCGAATGACGGTGATTCCCGGAGGGTTCGACTGCGCTACAGGCACATAGACGGTGGAGAGGTCCGTGCCGAACGAGCCGCGCTCACCCGAGACGAGCTGGGTGGCGTGTCGTCGCCCGCCGCTCAGCGCCGGAGCGAGAACCGCCGCGACGTCCGAAAGCGTACTGAGGTCGCACTCCGATGACGTTTGCACAGGCATTCGCTTCAGTGGCGACGGGTTAGGTGATCCTGGGAATGACCTCGCGGCCAAACAATTCGATAGACTCCATCACCGCTTCGTGCGGGATACCCGGCAGCGTTGTCTGACAAAGCATCTGGTCGACACCCGCCTCGAAGTACCGCTCGGCCTTCTTGGCGCACTCGTCGGGGGACCCAACGATCACCATGTCGTTGTCATTGACGACGTCGAAGGTCAGCTGTTCGAAGTCGATACCCATCATTTCCTGCAGGTAGTTGTAGCTACCCTCGCGAGGATCCATCCACTTGGCCGCCCCGACGAACGCCCCGAAGGCCCATTCGAGGTAGCGCATCACCGCCGCGCCGGCGCGCTCGCGCGCTACATCACCGTCTTCGGCGCAGTAGACCATCGTCATGGCCGCCACCTGATCGTTGACGAAGTGCCCGACGGGATCGGCATGCTTGATCCCCTCCCGGTACAGGGCGATTCGGGAGGCCAGCTCTTCCAGCGGCAGCATCAAGGTGAAAGACAGCAATCCCAGCCCCTTGCGCCCCATCAGCTCGTGCCCGGGAGCTCCGGTGGTCGCTGCCCACAGCGGCGGGTGTGGCTGCTGCACCGGCTTGGGAACCACAGATCGCGGCGGGAAGACGATGTCGCCCTCGCTGCGCTCGACAACCTCTTTGGTCCAAGCGTCGAGGATGATATCCAGGCTGCACTCCCACTGCTCGCGGGTATCGGCGGGGTTGATGCCGAAGCCTTCGAGCTCGAGCCGACTCAGGCTCCGGCCGGTGCCGAAGTCGAGCCGTCCGTGTGACAAAATATCAAGCACAGCAGCGGATTCCGCCACGCGGACCGGGTGGTTGTAGTTGTAAGGCAGCAGGCGTACCCCGTGGCCGAGGCGGATCCGCTCGGTCCTGGCTGCGATATGAGCCAGCATGACATCGGGCGCCGAGCTTTGCGAAGCCTCTTCGTAGAAGTGGTGTTCGACGAACCACACGCTGTCATAGCCGCACTTTTCAGCCTGAACGGCCTGTTCAACGACATCGTGGAACGAACGCTCAGTCAACTCCGGTGTGAACACCGCCTCAACCTCGTAGGGCTGGCCCTCGGAGTCGAACGCAGTGTGCTTCTCGCCGGGCCGTGGTTCCCGGGGGACCGGCATCTCGAACAACATCCCGCACTTTCGGGTCACCGACGTTCTCCTGTCTTGTTGTTTCGCGTTGGTCGTTAACTGGCAAAAACTAGGCAAACTTGTTGATGAAGGCGCCCGTGCGTTCGATCGAGGCCTGGGCCTCGGGCAAGAACGAGGCGAAGTACTGATAGACGTGCGGCAGGCCGTCGGCCACCGTCAGCGTCACCTCGACACCGTCGGACTGCGCCTTGGCCGCCATCCGGTGAGCGTCATCGAGCAGCACCTCTTCGCTGCCCACCTCGATCATCAGCGGCGCAAGGCCGGACAGGTCGGCGAACAGCGGTGAGACCATCGGGTCGGTCGGCGGGTGACCTTGAAGGTATGCGGTGGCCGACATCGTCAACGACTGGCCGCTGGCGATCGGATCGACGGCAGCTTTCGATTCGATTGTGGAACCCGACACCGTCATATCGACCCACGGCGACCACACGACGACTGCGGCCGGCCGGTTTGCGCCCTCGTCACGTAGCCGAATGGCGCACGAGATCGCCAGTCCCCCACCGGCCGAGTCTCCGAGCAGAGCCAGTCTGACGGGTTCACCGCCTCGTCGGCCCAGCACCCACGAAGATGCCGACGCCGCATCGTCGAGTGCCGCCGGATAGGCGTGCTCGGGTGCAAGGCGGTAGTCGGGCACCAGCACCGTGGCGTGCGCGGCGCGCGCGATCCGCGCCGCCGTCGAGCGAACACCTTCGGGGTTGCCGCACATCAGCCCGCCACCGTGGAAGTACACCACGTAGCGGCCCGGCTTACTTTCGCTCACGCGTACCTGTAGGGAGCGCACACCGTTGGCATCCACTTCGGTGATCTGTGCATCGGTGTCGATCGGGAAGTCGGAAAACATCGCGTCGTAGCCGGTACGGAATTCTTCGATCGTCGGTTCCGGATGATCGGGCAACATACCCCGCCACATGGCGAAGACTCGCGCCACGTTCTCGTTGCTGCCGCTCATGGACATCGCCGCCTCCGGTTGGTCCGAACAATGATGACCGACATTAACCGCTGACGCAGTTTCAGTCAACTGTCGGACTTCAATCCTAATGCGCATGAAGCATCGTCGTGGGGGCTGGTGCTGCGTATCACTGGGATGCGGCCGGCGTTCGACACCGCCGCGCACCACCCGGCCACCGTGAGAATGCGCAGATGGTCTGAGATCAGGAAAATCGGGTCAGTTCAACAGATCCACGAGCACCTGGTGGTCGCGCGAAGGCTCGGGCAGATCGAGCTTGTGGCCCATTCGGTCACGCTTGGCGCGCAGATAACTGAGATTGCTTTCGGTCACGGTCGAGGGCAGCGACACCTGCTCGACAACTCTGATTCCGCGCCGCTCGAGCTCGGCGCACTTCGCCGGATTGTTGGTGATCAGCCGCACCCGCACGATACCGAGGCCGGCCAGAATCGCCGCGCCTATCTCGTAGCTGCGGGCATCGACGGGCAGACCCAGATCGATGTTGGCGTCGACGGTGTCGCGGCCGCGTTCTTGAAGCGTGTAGGCGCGCAGCTTGTAGCCCAGCCCGATGCCACGGCCTTCGTGGCCCCGCAGATAAACCATCACCCCGCAGCCCTCGGCTGCGATGGCGCGCAGCCCACGCTCGAACTGGTTGCCACAATCACAGCGCAATGAGCCGACCACGTCGCCGGTAAGGCACTCGCTGTGCATCCGCACCAGGATCTCCGACCGGGCAGGGTCGGAGATATCACCCATCACCAAGGCGAGATGCTCCGTACCGTCGACAACCGAACGATAGGCGTGGGCTCGAAACTCACCAAAGCGGGTCGGCAGCCAGGCGCTACCGATGAGTTCGACGAATCGCTCTGTCGCCCTCCGGTATTCGACCAAGTCGGCGACGCTCAACACGGGCAGGCCGTGGTCGTGGGCGAATGCGTCCAGCTCCGCTCCGTGCGCCATCTGTCCGCCGGCACCGACGATTTCGCCGATCACCGCAACTTCGGACAGGCCGGCCAGCCGCAACAGGTCTATCGAAGCCTCGGTGTGCCCCGGTCGGTTCAGCACCCCGCCCTCGCGGTAGCGAAGGGGAAAGATATGCCCGGGGCGCCGGAAATCGGTTGCGGCGGCGTCTAGATCGGCGAGCGCCCGGATCGTCCGGCTCCTGTCCAGCGCGGAGACACCTGTCGTGGTGCTGCGATGGTCGACGCTCACGGTGAACGCGGTGGCGTGTGCGTCCTCGTTGTTCTGCACCATGGGAGGTAGCTGCAGCACGTCGAGGCGTTCACCGAGCATCGGCACGCAGATGATCCCGCTCGTGTACCGCACCAAGAAATCCAGGTCGTCGGGCGTCGCGAACTCGGCGGCCATCACGAGATCGCCCTCGTTCTCCCGATCCTCGTCGTCGACCACGATCACCATGCCGCCGACCGAGAGCGCGTGCACCGCTGACCAGACCGCGGAGGCCCCACCGGTATCGCGTCGATCACCGGAGGCTTTCGGCACCGCCCCCGGAAAGCGCCCAGTCGTCACCAGAACCTCCTCGTCCAGCCGACCGCAAGCGCCCCCGTGCGCTGACGTCAGCGGTTCCAGTCAATCCAAGGAGTGACCAACTGTCAACTGTTGGTCATTTAACCGACAGCTTAGGCCGGATCCGGCCGCATGTGCTCTTCGAGATAGCTGAGGTGATCGATCATGGCTTTTTCGGCCGCGTCGGGATTTTGCTTCTCGATCGCGCGGACGATCGCGATGTGCTGACGCACGGTGCGCTCCCCCACCTCGGCATCGAGGTCGAGGTGATGAACCGGTTCGGTGACCTGATGGAGCGCCTGGACAAATGCCGCCGCGACGCGGTTCCCGGAGGCCGCCCCGATCAGCGAATGCAGGCGTACGTCCAACTCCGGTACCACCGGGTCGTCGTGAGATGACGTTTTCTGCTGGTCGACGATCGCGCGCATCTCGGATACTTCGTCCTGCGTGCGGTTTTCCGCGGCCAGTCGCACGCACGGAACCTCGAGCATTCGGCGCACTTCGGCGGCCTCCTGGAAGGCAATCGAGCCCACCCGCACCAGGTTTTGCATGTCTTGGCCAAGTTCTTCGCCGAACGTGTGGTGGTCGAGCGCCCGAACGAAGCTGCCACCGCCCGCGCCGGGCACCTTTTCGATCAGACCATCGGCGACCAGCGAGCGCAGCGCTTCCCTCACCGTGGTGCGCGATACCCCGAAATCGCGGGACAGCGCCACCTCCGTTGGCAGTTTCTGGCCAGTCTTGACCACGCCGTTGCGGATCGCGGCCCGAATCTGCTCCTCGACTTGCTGGCGCGGGCGTTGCACGATTTTTGGCTTGAACGGTGAAGCCGTGAAATCTGCCGTCGTCAATTCCACACCCTTCCGGTGCTTTAGAAAACCCTGGTTAAAGCCCTATTTAAACCTATTTGCCTCTGGGTTCCAAGGGTACACCCGGGTGTGTCGATTTCATCCGCTGACCGTACTGTCGACTTTTAGCATGTTCGTGTTAATGTCGAACAGTCGTCCTACAGGCAGAAGGGGGCTGTGGATGTCCGACGGTCAAGGCAATGGTCTCGAAAACCACGACGGGCGTTCGGAATTGCCGCTGTCGGACGTGCGCGTCCTCGACCTCACCGGGTCCTACGCCGGTCCGACCGCCACGATGCTGTTGGCCGACATGGGCGCGTCGGTCATCAAGGTCGAAGACCCGCACGGTGATGACACCCGACGCTGGGGGCCGCCGTTCGTCAACGGCGCGTCCACGTGGTTCTTGTCGGCGAACCGGAACAAGCGCGGCGTCTGCCTTGATCTGAAAACGCCCGAAGGCGCCGAGTTTCTGCACCAACTCCTCGCCACCAGCGATGTGCTCATCACCAGCTTCAATCCGGCGAAGCTGGACCGCCTCGGGCTCTCTCCGGACGCGGTCACGCAACGTCACCCCGACCTGGTCTACTGCCTCATCTCCGGGTTCGGCCTCGACGGTCCAGACTCCGCGCTATCGGGCTATGACCTGATAGCACAGGCACGTTCGGGCCTGATGAGTGTTACGGGCCCTTCGCCCGACTCCCCGCAGCGAGTTAGCACCGCCCTGTCGGATTCGGTGGCCGGGCTGGTCGCCTCCTTCGCGATCGCCTGCGCGGTGTACCGCCAGCGTCGCACCGGGCTGGGCGATGTCGTCGACATCTCGTTGTTGGACTCGGCGCTTTTTCTGATGGCACCCAGAGTCGCCGCGTTTCTCGCCGGAGCCGAGGAACCCCGCCCATGCGGCGCAACCGACTCGGTCCTGACGCCATACCAGAGCTTCGCGACCAAAGACCGGCCGATCGTGGTGGCCGCAGGCAACGACCTGATGTGGCAACGCCTGTGCTCGGTGCTCGGCGACGATGCGTTGGGCGCGGACCCCGAACTCGCCTCCACCGAAGGCCGCCAACGTAACCGGCCCAAGGTGATCAACGCCATCGCCGAGCATCTGGTGCGCCGACCGGCGGCGGACTGGCTGGCACGATTCGCAAAAGTGGGTGTCCCGTCGTCGGCGATTCACACCCTCACCGAGGTCGTGCACGACCCGCAGCTCGAGTACCGCGAATCGATCATCAAAGCCGACCACCCGACCGCAGGGCCAACCGAGATGGTGGGCCCGCCATGGCGTCTGCTGTCCCACCCGAGCCGTGATATCAGGTTGCCCGCACCAGGTCTGGGGGAGCACACCGACGACGTACTGGCCGAGCTCAGCCGCGACGGCTTGGGCCGAGGTCTGTTACATCCCAACGGCGAACATCCCACCCCGCAGCCTCGAGATTGACCTGGGGGGTCGCCCACGATCACACGTATCGGTCGCGCAGGCACGCCTTGAGTACCTTGCCGGCCGCATTTCGCGGCAGCACATCGGCGAACTCGATGCGCTTGGGAACCTTGTACCCCGCCAACGACTCTCGGCAGACGCACCGCACATCTTCGGCCGTCAGCGTCTGTCCGGCACGGGGAACGACCACCGCGGTGACCGCCTCCCCCCATCGATCGTCAGGTAGCCCTATGACGGCCACCTCACTCAGCGCCGGCAGCCGGGCGATCACGTCCTCGACCTCGCGTGGATAGACATTCTCGCCGCCGGTGATGATCATGTCCTTCTTACGGTCCACGATGTACACCAGGCCCTCCTCGTCCATCCGGGCAAGGTCGCCGGTGCGCAGCCACCCGTCGACGAGGACTTCCGCGGTGGCCTGTTCGGCGCGCCAGTAGCCTTTCATCACCTGGTCCCCCGATACGACGATCTCGCCGATCTCGCCGATCGGTACATCTTTCATGTCGTCGTCGACCAACCGAACCGTCGCAAGGCATTCCATCTGGCCCGCGGCCGACAGCAGCCCAGGTTCGCCAGTGATCGCCCGGTGATGGTGGTCCAAACCCAATATCAGGACGTTGCCCGCGAGTTCGGTCATTCCGTAGGTCTGGACGAAGACCTCGCCGAAGCGCTCGATACCGCCTTCCAGCAGCGTCGGTGCCATCGGAGCCGAGCCGTATACCAGTAGTTCGACCGACTCGAGCCGGGCGCTGTCGATGTCGGGGTGCTGCAACAGAAAGTTGAGCATCGTCGGGGCCAGGCCGGTGTGGGTGATTTCGTGTTCTTCGACCAGGCGAAGGTATTCGGCCGCATCGAAGGAGGACATCAGCACGACGGTGGCCTGGCGCAGGTGGTACATGAGGGGGATAAACGCCGCGACATGGCACAGCGGGAAGCAGAAGAGTTGGCGGTCGTCTCGATCGGGTTTCCACTCGATCATCGCGTTCAGCAGTGCGCTGACGATGTTGCGGTGGGTCAGCATCGCGCCTTTAGGGCGACCCGTGGTCCCGGACGTGTAAACCAGCCAGGCAACGTCGTTTTCGTCACTGTGTCCGCGTGCCGGCTCCAGCGCCGTGGCACCCAGCAACGAGCGATAGCTCAACGCCCCGGATTGTTCATCCCCGATGACCACCACGTGTCGAATCGACGGCACGGCGGACCGGATCTCGGTCAGCCGTTCATAGTGGTTGCCCCCGACGATCAACACCGCCGGTTCGGCGTCGGACAGCACATACTCGATCTCGGGCACGGCCAATCGCTGGTTGATCAGCGCGAGGGTGTTCCCGGCCTGCGATACCCCGTACAGGCAATCGATGTACTCCACGCAGTTGTCCGCCAGGATGGCCACACGTTCGCCGGGTTCGGTGAGCATGCTCAGGCCGGCAGCCAGCCTGCTCGCCCGGTCCGAAAGTTCCCAGAACGCCCAACTGACCCCGTCGCAGACGAGCGCAGGGTGGGCCGGGCGCCTGAGGGCCGCACCGTGGACGATCGAACTCAGTAGCATGCGGCCCCCAACTCCTCTACCTTGCCCTGTATTGTCCGACTTTAGTCATAACTCCGGCCCTTGCCAAGGCCACGACGTGGGAGCGCAGTTGACCGTGCCGAATTCCGGTTCCTCACCAGCCCAGCCCCTTGAGGTCGGGGTGGGTTTCTGGAGCATGCAATCGACCTACATGCGTCCCATCCCGAGAACGCAGGTGTACGAGGAGGCGGTGGCGGAGGCGCGCACCGTCGAGGAGTTGGGGTTCGACACGCTGTGGATGGGCGAGCATCACCTGTCCTATGACGGCTATTGCCCGTCCCTTTTTCCGGCGGCGGCCGGTCTGCTGACTGCCACCAGCGGGCTACGGATCGCCTCCGGGGTGATGGTGGTGCCCTTCCACACCGCAACGCGAATCGCGGAAGGAACCGCCGCGCTGGCATCCTTGGCGCCCGGGCGATTCCGACTGGCGGTCGGGATCGGTTATCGCCCTGTCGAGTTCGCCGCCGCAGGAGTGAAGCTGGCGGATCGAGCGCGGCTGACCGACGAGCGACTCGACCAGCTGAGCAGCCCCGGCTCACAGGACCGGACGGGTCCCATCGACTTGTGGTTCGGCACCGGTGTTTCGCACGGCGTCGCGCGGGCCGCCCGATTCGGGGCCTCGGTGCTGCTCATGCCCACCGTCACCAGCCGGAACGTGGCGGCGATGCGGGAGACCTGGGCCGAGGCCCTGCCGCGGCGAGCCGATCGGCCGCCGAGGTTCGGCGCGATGCGGGAGTGCTGGGTGGATGACGATCCGGCAATGGTGCAATGGGCCCGCGGCCGATTACTGGAGATGTGGCGGCACTACTCGAATTTCTGGCTTGACGATCCCGCCGGCCAGCGGGCGCGCCGCGACGAGTTGGCCGAACAGATGACCAAGCAGGCCGTCTTCGGCTCCCCGGGGGAAGTCGTCGACCGCCTCGGCCGGCTCATCGAGGCCGGTGTGGACACGCTGGCGCTACGGGTGCGCTTCGACGGCGTCAGCGGTACCGCGCTGCGGCGTTGCCTGGACCTGCTCGCGGACAAGGTCTTACCGCAGTTGGGCGGGCGGGTATGAGCGGCCCTCGGCTCGCGGTTGCGGCATCCGGTGCAGACGCCGCAGAAATCCGACGACTGGCCGGGATCGCCGAACACCACAACATCGATGCCCTCGTCGTGGGCGCCGTCACGGCCGGCTTCCCCAATGCCGACGACACGTACGTGATGACGGCCGCCGGTGGCGTCACCGCCTGCACGCGGCACCTTCGGATCGCGGTGGCGCTCAGTTTGCGAGGCTCGGCGCCGCCCTTGCGGATCGCCGAGGACATCGGCGTGCTGGATGTGATGTCGGCCGGTCGACTCGAGTTGCTCCTACGTCGCCAGCCCGACGAGCGTTGGAGCCGGGACCTCGCCGCCGTCCTGGGCGCATGGTCGGGATGGCCGCTCGACGACGGCCGGCTGATGCCGGTCACCCCCGCGCCGGTGCAACCCAACATACCGGCCTGGACCGTCGACGTGTCCTCGCGCCAACCGACGGCAAAGCCGCTGGCACAAGGGAAGTCGATGATTTTCGTCGAATGGTCCCACGGGACAGCGGTGCCCGGCATCGTGGCGCTGCAGAACATCAGGCACGCCAGGGACGCGGCGGGCGCCGCGACGGTCGTGGTTGACGTCGGTTCGGTGCCCAAGGGCGATCGCGTCGAGGTGATTGCCGTGCTGGGTGCCGTCGTGGCGCCGTGCCTGCGGTGCGCTGCCGACGAAGTGGCGATCCTCGCGCAGGACGCCACCGACTGGCTCGTGCGACGTACCGACCTGCACCACCCGCCACGCGGGTAACAGACCGCACGGCGCGCGGCCGATTTGTCTATGTTTACCGCGTAAGTTTAAAGATAGACATTGACACGTGCGCCTTGCGCCTCTACTTTGGGGCGAGCCGTCAACTGCGCGTACCACTTCCCTTCGACGCCGAGGAGCCCCATCGTGACGACTGCAGCTCAAGCCGCCCGACAACTGCTTGATGGTTTCTCAGCTGGTGACCTGGCTGCCGCCCTCGCCGCGATCGATCCCGAGCTGGAGTTGACCTACTCCGACGCCGTCCCCTGGAGCGGTGTGTGGCGGGGCCATGCGGGTTTTCAGCAATTCGCAGGCAAGATGCTGGAGCGGTTCGAAGTTCAGGTCCTCGACTATGAGGTGTTCGACGCGGGGGACGGCAATGCCGCCAGTCGGGTGATGACCCGGTTCACCTCCCGAGCCACCGGTGAATCCGTCGACATGCCGGTCGCCGAACTGTATTGGGCCCGCGATGGCAAGCTATACCGCATCGAGCCGTATTACCAGAATCAGACGATCATCGCGGAGATGTACGCCAAAGCCGCTGCGCTCTAACCGCTTAAGCGATCCGCCGACCACCGCCCACAGTCCCGGGAATGCCACCCCGTCAGAAGCTGCGTGGCATCCCGAGGGACTCGGCGATGAAGTTCAAGGCCATCTCGTTGGCAATCGGAGCCAGCCGGTAGAGGCGGGTGCGACGCCAATAGCGGTTCACCCCGCATTCTGTCGTGTAGCCGATTCCGCCCATCACCTGCATGCCCAAGTCACAAGCGGTGAAACAGTTTTCGGCGGCAACTGCCTTGGCGGCGGTCGCCTCGGGACCGCAGGGGCGCGCCTGGCTCTGTAGCCATGCCGCGCGGTACACCATCAGCCTCGCCTGCTCGATGAGCAGGTGCATCCGCGCCACCGAGTGCTGCACCGACTGGAATCTGTTGATCGCACCGCCGAACGCCTGACGTTGCCCGGCGTAGGCGATCACTTCGTCCAGGGCGGCCTGTGCCCAGCCCAGGCACAGCGCGGCCGTACCGATCCGTTCGTGGTTGAGCATGTCGATCAGGTGATAAAAGCCGCGATCCACCTCGCCGATGACGCGATCGGATCCCACGCGCACGGCGTCATATCCGACGATGTTGGTGTCCTCCCCGCTGAGGACCTCGATGGGATCGATGCTGACGCCGGCTGCATCGGTGTCGACCAGGAACAGCGTCACCCCACCGGCTTTCTTGCCCTCACCGATCGGCCGTGTTCGTGCCGCCACGATCAAGTGATGCGCCGAGCGGGCCGCCGAGGTGAAGATTTTCCCGCCATTGATCACCCAATCGTCGCCATCGGCGGCGGCGGTCGTTCGCATCGCGCCCAGCACGTCGGTCCCGCCGCCGGGTTCGGTGAGCGAGAGCGCAAAGCGACGCCGGCCCGCGACCAGTTCGGGTAGCAGCGTCTTCTTCTGTTCCTCGGAACCGGCGGTCGCGAGCAGGTGACCGCCGAAGCACATCGTGGGAAACAGCGGCCCGATCGCGTCACCGGCCGGCGATGCGGCCTCCACCACCAACGTGGAATCCACGATGTTGCCGCCAGATCCGCCGTACGCGGGATCGATGCCGACTCCCAGCCAGCCCGCCGCGGCGAACTTATGCCAGATGTCCTCGCGATGCTCACCGGCTTTCGCGCACGCGGCGACGACGTCCGGCGGGCACTCCCTGCGCACGAAGCTGCGTACCGAATCCTGCAACATCTGCTGCTCGTCGGTGAGCATGAAATCCATCCGGCCTCCTCATCGCCACGAAAACGGCTAGGTCTGATGATATACATACCTGACTACTGTCGGACCTTTACCATGGAGGTGCCTCATGAGCGGTCAGCTCACCGGTCCGCTGGCCGGTCTCAAGGTGGTCGAACTGGCCGGCCTTGGCCCCGCACCGTTTTGCGCGATGCTGCTCGCCGACCTCGGCGCCGACGTGACCTGTGTGGACCGCGCAGCCTGGGTGGGCACCTCCGAACCCATGGATGTGCTGCGCCGGGGGCGCCGATCCATCGCAGTGGACCTCAAACATGACCGGGCCGCGGAAACCGTGCTGCGACTGGTCGAGCGCGCAGACGTCTTCCTGGAGGGGTTCCGTCCCGGGGTGGCCGAGCGCCTGGGCGTAGGACCGCAACCCTGCCGTGACCGCAACCCGGCCCTGATCTACGGCCGGATGACCGGTTGGGGTCAGGATGGCCCGTTGGCCAGTGTCGCCGGCCACGACATCAATTACATCGCGGTCGCCGGCGCGCTGCAGCCCATCGGTCGGGCCGGGGAACCGCCGGTGCCCCCGCTCAACCTGCTGGGTGACTTCGGCGGCGGCGGAATGTTGTTGGCATTGGGTGTGCTTGCGGCATTGCAGGAACGCGCGGTATCCGGGTTGGGCCAGGTAGTCGACGCCGCGATGGTCGACGGAGCATCACTTTTGCTCACGATGCTGCACGATCAACGTCACATCGGCATGTGGTCGGAGCGTCGCGCCGACAACTACATCGACACCGCGGCACCGTATTACGACACCTATGAGACGTCCGACGGTCAATATGTGGCGGTCGGAGCCATCGAACCGCAGTTCTGGTCGGAATTGCTCCGACTGCTCGACCTCGACCCAGCAGAGCTACCCGACCAGGAAGACAAGGACAAATGGCCCGCCATGAAGCGGCGGTTCGCCGACATCTTTGCCAGCCGGACCCGCGACGCATGGTGTGAGATCTTCGACGGCGCCGACGCGTGCGTCACCCCCGTTCTTGCCCCCAATGAGGTCGCAGCCTATCCACACATGGCGGCGCGCCGCGCGATGATCACCGTCGGCGACCGCGTGCTGCCTGCACCGGCGCCGCGGTTCAGCCGGTCCTACCCGGCCCACCCGAGCCAACCGCCCCGACCGGGCCAGCACAGTGTGCACGTGCTGGCCGGCGCCGGGTTCAGCGAGGATGAAATCAATGACCTGCTCTCCTCAGGGGCGGTGGCCGGCGACGACGGCGGATCACCGGCTCACATCCGGAACACGCCGTAACCGCCCTTGACGCCGCGCACTTCGGCGGAATGGGTCGCCGACAATGCCATCCCGAGCACGTGCCGGGTATCCCTGGGGTCGATGATTCCGTCGTCGTAGATCCGCGCGGTGTTGTACAGCGCCGTTGACTCATCCTCGATCTGGGCCTCGATGGACTGCCTCATCGTCGCGTCGGCATCCTCATCGAACGGCTTACCTTGGGCCAGCGCGGATTGGCGCGCGACGATCGAGAGCACGCCGGCCAGTTGTGTTCCGCCCATCACGGCCACCCGCGCCGTCGGCCAGGAGAAGGCGAACCGCGGGTTGAACGGCCGGCCCGACATACCGTAGTTGCCCGCGCCGTAGGACGCACCGGCCATCAGGGCGATATGCGGCACCGTGCTGTTGGCCACCGCGTTGATCAGTTTCGCCCCGTCCTTGACGATGCCCCGCTTCTCGTACTCGGCGCCGACCATGAACCCGGTGCAGTTGTGGATGAAGATCAACGGCTGATCCATCTGGTTCGCCAATTGAATGAACTGCGCGGCTTTCTCGGACTCTTCGTTGAACAGGACGCCCTGTTTGTTGGCCAGAATCCCGACCAGATATCCGTGAATTCGCGCCCACCCAGTCAGCAATGCCTGGCCGTAGTAGGGCTTGAATTCGTCGAACTCGCTGCCATCCACGATCCGCGCGAGAAGTTCGCGGATATCGAAGGGCACCTTCGGATCTGCCGAGGCGATGCCGAGCAGGTCCCCGGCATCCTCCAGCGGCTCGACAACGGGACCCGGCTCCGGACCGAGCTTGCGCCAGCCCAGATGCGAAATGATCTGTCTGGCAAGCCGAATGCAGTCCACCTCGTCGTCGGCAAGATAGTCGCACAGCCCCGAGTCGCGGGCGTGCATCTCGGCACCACCGAGAGTCTCGTCATCGGACTCCTCCCCGGTGGCCATCTTCACCAGCGGCGGCCCGCCCAGGAACACCTTGCTCTGGTCCTTGATCAGGATCGTGTAGTCGCACATGCCGGGCACGTAGGCGCCACCGGCGGTGGCATTGCCGAACACCAGCGCGACGGTGGGCACCCCCATCGCCGACATCTGCGTGAGGTGCCGGAACTGGTTGCCGCCCCGCAGGTAGAACTCACCCTGGCTGGGCAGGTCCGCGCCGCCGGACTCGACAAGAAACAACAGTGGCAACCGGTTCTCCCGGGCGATGTCCATGGCCCGCAGGATCTTGGTCACCGATATGGGATTGATCGCCCCGCCCCGCACGGTGGGATCACTGGCGATCAGCATGCACTCCGCACCCTCGACGACACCGATCGCGGTCACCACGCTGCCACCGGTCGGAAAACCGGTCCCGACAGCGGCCAGCGGCGACAGTTCGATCATCGGGCTGCCGATGTCGACGAGCAGTTCGATCCGCTCCCTGGGTAACAACCGCCCTCGTTCGCGGTGCCGGTCCACATACTTCTGGCCACCACCACCGAGCGCCTGTCCCACGTGCGCCTGGACCTCGGCCAGCGCGCGCTCCATCTCCTGCCGGTTGTCGACGTAAGCGCTCGCCCCCTGATCGACCGACGTTCTGAGCCGCTGCATGAGCCTCCTATGCCGAGTTCGACTGACGAACAACCCGAGGACGGGTATTGTCCAATGTCGGACTATACCCAGGAGGCGCGATACTTTGTCCACCCTGACGAACCAGCTCCGCGCCGATCTGGCCGCCGAGTACGACGACCTGGAACACACATTGGCAGCCGTCGGGCCGGACCAATGGGACGCGCCCACCCCCGCCGAAGGATGGGCGATCATCGATCAACTCGCACATCTGGCGTGGTCGGAGACGGTCGCCGCGCAGGCCGCGCTCGACCCGGACGGCTACATCCAGTGGCGCGACGCTCTCGACGGTGATTTCGAGCCAGCCGTCCTCGCCGGCTTGGAGCAGGGACGCCGGCTGTCACCGGCCGCCCTGCGGACACGCTGGCGGGAGGCGTCTCGGCGGCTTCTGACGGCGATCGACGGGCTGGCTCCCGGTAAACGTATTCCCTGGTTCGGACCCTCGATGAGCGCCACCTCGATGATGTCGGCCCGGCTGATGGAAACGTGGGCGCACGGACAAGACATCGCCGACGTGGTCAAAGTCGAACGGACGCCGACGGCCAGGCTGCGACATATCGCACATCTGGGCGTCGCCACTCGCGAGTGGAGCTATCGGCTTCGCAACCGTCCAGCGCCCGAACACGAGGTGCGGGTGGCGCTCACCAGCCCCGACGGCGACACCTGGGCGTGGGGTTCCAGCGACGCCCCCGAGCGGGTTGTCGGAGCGGCGCTCGACTTCTGCCTGGTCGTCACCCAGCGCCGCCACGTACTGGACACCGCGCTACGGACCGAGGGGGTGCACGCCGCCGACTGGATGGCAATCGCCCAGGCCTACGCCGGCGCCCCCGGCCCCGGGCGCCCACACGGATTAGTGGGCTAGTATCGGCATGATTTCAACTGTCCGACATTATGCTCATCGCATGTCGTCGTTCGTCGAGAGGATCCCGTGTTCCAGCGCGTGCTAATCGCCAACCGGGGCGAGATCGCCCGCCGTATCACCCGGACGTGTCGTGAACTCGGCGTCGGGGTCGCGGCCGTGTACTCCGATGCCGACGCGGACGCGCTTCACGTCCGCGACGCCGACGTCGCCGTGCACCTGGCCGGCAGCACCCCCTCCGAGAGCTATCTCGACATCGAGCGGGTGATCGAGGCCGCTCGGCGTACCGAAGCCGACGCCATCCACCCCGGCTACGGTTTCCTGGCCGAGAACGCTTCGTTCGCGCAATGCTGCGCGGATGCGGGGATCACGATGATCGGCCCATCCCCGGAGGCCATCCGTCGAATGGGATCCAAGACCGAGGCCAAGCGGACGATGGCTGACGCCGGGGTTCCCCTCCTGCCGTCGGCCGAGCTTGCGCCGTCCGATGACGTGGTGGCAGCGGCCCAGACCGTCGGCTATCCACTCTTGGTCAAGGCGAGCGCCGGCGGGGGCGGAAAGGCCATGCGGCTGGTGCACGACGAGACCACCCTTGTCGAACACGTCGCTGCCTGTCGCCGCGAAGCGCGCGCAGCATTCGGCGACGACACGGTGTTCTTGGAGCGTTATCTGCTCGGCGCCAGGCATATCGAGGTTCAGGTCTTCGGCGACGAGCACGGTCAGGTTTTCCACCTCGGGGAACGCGAATGCTCGATACAGCGGCGCTATCAGAAGGTTCTCGAGGAGGCCCCGTCGCCCGCGGTGGACCCACCGCTGCGCGAGGCCATGGGCGCCGCCGCGGTCGCCGCCGCCAAGGCCATCGACTACGTCGGGGCCGGCACCGTCGAGTTCCTGTTGGATACCGACGGCGGCTTCTATTTCCTGGAGATGAACACCCGCCTGCAGGTCGAACATCCGGTCACCGAACTCACCACCGGTCTCGACCTCGTTCGCCTACAACTAATCGTGGCCGCCGGTGAACCGTTACCCCGGGAATTGGCCGACATT
Source organism: Mycolicibacterium holsaticum DSM 44478 = JCM 12374 (assembly GCF_019645835.1). Taxonomy (NCBI): domain Bacteria; kingdom Bacillati; phylum Actinomycetota; class Actinomycetes; order Mycobacteriales; family Mycobacteriaceae; genus Mycobacterium; species Mycolicibacterium holsaticum. Next base: position 1,424,705 of record NZ_CP080998.1, on the reverse strand, counting down.
CACATCGTCGGGCATGCGATCGAGGCCCGGCTCTACGCCGAGGACGTCGCGGCCGGGTTCTTGCCGGCGTCGGGAACGCTTGCCCGGTTCACCATTCCGGATCGGCCCGGCATCCGGGTGGATACCGGGGTCGGCACCGGATCGGAGGTGTCCATCCACTACGACCCGCTGCTGGCCAAGGTCATCGCCCACCGTGACTCCCGCGCGGAGGCCGCCGCGGCTCTCGCCGCAGCCCTCCAGCATGCCTGCGTGGACGGTGTCACTTCCAACCGCGACTTGCTGGTCGGGGTCCTGCGGCATCCCGCCTACTGTCGCGGCGAGACCACCACGGCGTTCCTGTCCGAACACTCGCCCACCGACCTGGTCAAGCAGGGACGTCGGGAAGTGGCAGCGGCACACCCGGCTTATATCGTTGCCGCCGCGCTCGCCGTGGTCGAACGAGGTCGCGCCACCGCGACGGTGCTGCGCAGCATACCGGCCGGCTTCCGGTCGACCCCGTCGATCCCGCAGGAAGTGCTGCTCGACGACGGCGATACCACGCACTCGACGCGGATCCTGACGCGCCACAACGGATATGACATCGAACTGGACGGCACGACACCGAACGTGTCTATCCACCACAGTTCGCCCGAGCTGGTCGACATCTCCCTGGACGGGGTGCGCCGCCGGTTGGTTGTCGAGTTCACCCCGGAGCGCCTCTATGTCAGTGGCCCGGAGGCGGTGTTGCCGCTGTCCGTGCGGAATCGCTTCGCCGAACCGGAGTCTCGGGTCGAAGCCGGTTCCCTGGTGGCACCGATGCCCGGCACCGCCATCCGAGTGGGCGTGGAGGTGGGTTCCCGGGTGGCCAAGGGCGATTCGCTTGTGGTGCTGGAGGCGATGAAGATGGAGCACACCATCACCGCAGCCGGGCCGGCCACTGTCGTCGCTGTGAAGGTGTCGCCCGGCGACCAGGTGGATGCCGGGGAGGTACTCGTGGTGCTCGAAGACGACCTCGACGAAGCCGGGAATTGACCGGAATGAGCAGGGACACACCGACGCTCGACGGCGCGAGCCGGTGAGCCTGCGGCGCAAGACGGTGATCGTGACCGGTGGCGGGTCAGGTATCGGCCGCGCTACCGCGCTCACCTTCGCCCGTCGGGGCGCCCTGACCCATGTGGTCGACATCGCGGCCGCGACCGACACCGCAGCCGAAGATCCTGGAGATGGACTGCTGGTCGGACACGCCATGGACGTGCGCGACGCCGAGGCGTGGACCGCGCTGGTGGACCGGGTGGGCCGGATCGACGGGTTGGCCCTCGTGCACGGCGTGGTCGCCCGAGAGCGCGACACCGTCCTCGAGATCGGCCTACCCGAGTGGGAGCGCCTTCACGCGGTCAACTGCACGGGGACCTGGTTGGGCATGCGGGCCGTGTTGCCGGCCATGATCAACGCCGGTGGGGGCGCTATCGTCTGTACGTCCTCGGCCACCGCGATCGGGGGCACCACCGGCCTGGCCGCCTATGTGGCGTCGAAGGGTGCAGTGATCAGCCTGGCCCGACAGGCCGCCATCGAGTATGCCCGCGCAGGAGTGCGGGTCAACGTCGTGGCACCCGGCGTGATCGACACCCGGCTGGTGGCGAACGCTCCACCACGGTTCATCGAAAGCGTCAGGCGTAGTACGCCGTTGGGCCGTGCCGGCTCCGTCGACGAGGTTGCCGCCGCCATCCGGTTCCTGATCTCCGATGACGCGAGCTTCATCACCGGCCATGTCCTGCCGGTGGACGGCGGTCTACTGGCCCAAGGCGTGACGCCGCTCGAGGCGCACTCCCCGTAGCCGACCCCTTGGGATGCGTCCAGCCGCCGGCTCCTCCCCCGGAGCCGACGGCTGGAATTCCCTCACTCCTCGCTCCACAGCTCCTTGTTCACCGTGTAGAGGTACGGAACCATCACGATGGGGCCGAGGATGTACATGCTGTTGAAAATCCACCAGCCCAGGAACCCGAACGCGGGGTCGCCTCCGGCTGCACCGAAACGCTCATCGAAGTGAATCAGTCCGTTGGTCGTCCAGCCCACCCAGAACAGCACGAGCATCCAGGTAGTGGTGATCATCCACCGGAAACCCCACCGCTTCATCTTCAGGAACGCCCACGCTGCGCACAGCCGCATCGGCCAGAGGACGAACATCGCCATGAAGATGTAGGACTGTTCACCCGGCCCTGCGACACCGTTGATCAGGAAGCTGCTTCCGTAATCGGCGTAGTAGAAGCCGTCGAATCCGAACCCGTAACCGTCCCGCAGAATCGACCAGGAAACGCCGGTTCGAGCCGCGAAGGTGCAAAATGACCACCCGACGAAGTTGGCTGCCGCATCGATGATGGCGAACGCCCCGATCACCGACACGTGCCAGGGCCGGACGGCGTGGCGTCCCTCCTTGGATATCTTCCACAGCTGGTAGACACCGTAGGCCAGTACGGGTAAGCCCAAGGGGCCCACCAGAATCGAGCCAGTGATGATGACACCGGCGAAGAACCACTTCTCCGCCCGCCGTATCCGTCCAGCTTGTACGTCAAAGTCTTCGGCAGAGTCCGCGCGCGCCGGTTCAAGTGATGTCGACATACCCTGTCCTCCGTTATCTTCCTGGCGTCCAGCCGTTTTGGATCAGGGCATAGGGGACCAGCGAAGCACCCTCAATGATGACGCCGGTGAACAGAAGCGCGGCCAGCACGACGCCGAACTTGACCAGGGGGTCGAGGTCGGCCCAACGGTGCTCGTCGTCGACGGATGCGGCGGCGGGTTCCTTCGTCGGTTCGGTCATATCGTTGTCCCCACTCGTTAGCGATCGCCAAGGCGGCTCATCACGAACCACCAGAACATGAAGATGAGGACGTCCGCGCCGACCATCAGGCCGTACCACAGGATGTCCCGCAATGGCAGATAAGCGTTGTTCATTCGAAACGTCCTTTCAGAACAGGCCATAACCCAACTGGTTGCTGTGTACGGCCTGCAACGCGATGACCGTGAGCATGAAACCCAGATAACCGCCGAGGAAGGCCAAAACCCCTCGACGCCGCCTGCGGTTTTCGTAGGACCTCGACATGGTGCTCCCCTTTCCGATGGTCCTAGTTCGCCAGACCTAACTGTCTAATACCAGACATTCGACATGCTAACACCTAATGGTCCTTCGGCATAGAAAATGGTGTACTCCCCGTTGGGGGCGGACATCCGTGCGCTCAGCGCGGGGCCGTCACGTTCGGGCGCCGCAAAGCGCGCACCCGGCGGAGCCGTTCAAGCCAACCGAAGCCCTGTTCACCGTCCCAGTCGAAGATGGCCGGGCCTTCGACAAGCACAACGGAATCCGGGTCCTCATAGGAGACGCCGAGCGAGAATCCCACCGGTGCCTGCAACGTGTAGGACATGGCATGACACTGAACGACGGCCGCCGTGCTGCGCTTGGCGCCGGTTTCCAACGTGACCTCGACGGCGGCAGGCAGACCGGCCGCGGATGTCAGCGCGGGCGCGGCCACCATTGTCAACGGCCGGGCTAGGCCTTCGGCGACAACGAAGCCGGTGCGAAGCGGCGGTGCACCGGCCTCCTCCACCAGCATGGCCATGATGACGCGCCCGCTGGGAAAGACACAGTTCACCCAGGCCTCGTGCGTGAGCGGTCCGTAGGAGCGCGCACCATAGGTGTGATCGCGAAAGCCGGTGCATTCAAGGGGTATCGGGCTGCCCTCGACCACGACATGGCCGTGGACCCGGCAGGCTTGTTCGAGGTGGAAGTGCCCCCATGACTGCTGGGAGAGCGCCGCCTTGTTCATCACCCAGGCGTCGTGGAGTCCGTCGAGGGTCAGGTCCACCCGTAACCGTTCGACCGGACCGTCGGCGATCGGCGCGGCGGCCGCCGCGGAACTCGTGACGCGCCGGGCCATCCCGTCGTAGCGCAGGCTCCACCGCTGAAGCGGGGTGTCGCAACTGAAGACCAGGTTGCCGCTGGATGCCGCGCTTCGGCAAGCATCGGATCCGAACGTGCGACTTACCAGGAGATGCTCACGGTCGGGCAGAAAGACGCTGAGCACGCCCTCCCACACATCGGCCTCGGGGGCCATTCGACCCATGTGGACATAGACCGAGAGTCCGCTGGATCGGTCGAATGACGTGAGGATCAGATTTTCGCTCCAGTTCGCCGGCCGGTCATCGGCCAGCGGTTGTATCCGGTCATCGGATGCGTCTGTCATGTGCCCGGTCTCCTTGTGTGCGCGTCACGCCGCAGGCGGTCCTTTGCCTCAGTGCCGGTTGAGTTCGATGATTCCCAGGCCCTGATGGGCGCCCCACGTCGCCACGCCGAGCGCGTCGTTGAAGTAGTGGCCATCGCCCATCCGGGGGTAGCGGACGGGTACGTGGCTGGCGACATCGATCTCCACGCGTTCTTCGCGGTCGGCTCCGAGGCACCGCCACGATGCCGAACCGTAACCCCTGCGTTCGGGGAAGCCGGCCACGCGGACCCAGGGCTGCTCGAAAAGAACTGCGCCCGAACCGGTGTCGATGAAGGTGAAGCCGACGTGGCGGCCACCGACCAGCATCGTCACCGCGCTGATGAACATCGTGGCATCGGCGAACACCATCGGTGTCCAGAACGCCAGATCGAACGTCGCAAGATCGCGGGGGCCCCAGCTGTGGTCGCGCACCAGCAGTCCGGTGGCCGACACCTGAGAGTCGCCGCACCAGACCGTGCCCGACCAGACACACGGCACCTCGTAGTGATCGAGGATGACGTCCGGTCTACCCAGCGCGGCCGCCGCAGGTCCCCAATCGGTCGGCGCCAGTGTCGAGGTGACCTCGAGGTCGAACCCGAACCGCGTTGGCCCATCCGTTCTTTCGGCAGCCCAACCGCCAGGTCCGTCGTCTTCTCCGGCCAGGTTCACCGCCACGCGCCACCGGCGGAACGGTTGTTCCACGGCAACGCTTACCCCCGGTATGTCGAAACAGTCGTCGCCGTGGTGAGCAACAACCGCCGAACATCTGTTGCCGGCCACCTCGACGAAGGCCTTCGCCTCGACCTCGTTGCGGCTGGGCATCCGTTCCAGATGCAGGTAGACAACGGTGTCGGTGGAATCGTCGCGTCCGACGAAGAAGTAGTTCTCCTGCCAGATCGGTGAGGCATCCGGGGTGTGCAGGAACTCGTCGTTGTCAGCAAGCATGATCTGCTCCAATGTCAGATTGCCGGTCAGCAGTGCACTTCAGCCGGTCGAACTGAGCACCTATTCGGCGGCCAGCACCTCAGCGAGAAGCCGAATCGCGGGATTGTTGCTGGCCATGTCCTGGGGCCAACCTTGGATGCCTAGCAGTTTGAACTTGCGGGCGCTCTGCGCGACGGTGATCGCGCAACGCAGCGCGCCGAACACTTCGTGGAACTGCCGGTTTTCGATCGGATGTCCGGAAACCTCGGCGTAGTGGGCGAACACCTCGTCGTCGTCGGGAAGTCCGGGGAGGCGCGGAAAGCCATGGGAATCCACGTGGATATGGTCACAGGCCAGCATCCAGGCGATGTCGGCCTCGGGCGGTCCGATATGGGCCATCTCCCAGTCCAGCACCGCGGACAGTTCGCCGTCGTGATAGAGCACGTTGCCGTGATGCGCATCGCCCCAGCACAGGCTCAGCCTGCTGGGTTCATAGCGATGATCTTTGACCCAATCGAAAGCCTTACCCATCAACGGCATCGGTTCGTCGGTCGCCCAGGCAAGCATGTCCTCCCAGTACTGAATCTGCGCGTCGAGGGCCGCCAATCCCGAATCAGGAGAGCCCAGATCCGGCAGGTCAAGTGAGCGCCAATCGATACGGTGCAACTCGGCCATCGCGCCGATCACCTGGTCGTGCATGCGTCGTCGCTCAGCGGGTGTGGACTCGAAAAACAGGCCGTGTCCGTGCGGTCCCGGCGGCGTGTCGGGTGGAAATCGTCCCTCGACATAACTCATGGCGTAAAACGGCTTTCCGATCAACGTGGGATCGTCTTCGACACCGACCACGTCGGGCACCGGGAGATTCCCGGCGGCCAGTCCGCGCATTGTCCGCGCTTGAGCCAGGATGTCGTAGTCGAGGAAGATCGGAACATCTGGCGCCCAGCGGAATACGAATCGTCGCGGCGAGTTCGCACCGACTTCCTTGACGGTCAGGATGAAGGTGTCATTGCTGTAACCGCCCGCGGACCGCGCGTAGTCGACGACTTCCAGTGGGCCCGTCGACAGCGCCTCGGCAAGCCATCCCGCCAATAGCGCGGCCCGTTCGACATCAGCCTCCACCGGTGCAGCCATGTGTCCCCCGTCGGTGCGGTGTGTTGCAGCTAATAGTCCAACAATTGACTATTGACTAATGTATGTCAAGAGTCTCAACAGGACGTCCTGCCGGGCACAACCGATCCGCCAGCGCCTCCCGATGAGCCGTCGGCGTGCCGAACATGAGTTGACCGGTCTTCGCACGCTTGAAGTGCAGCTGCGCTGCATGCTCCCAGGTGTAGCCGATGGCACCGTGCACCAGGATGCACTGCGATGCCACGTGGGCGTAGGCATCCGAACAGTGCGCCTTGGCCAGGCCTGCGATCAGCGACAGGTCGCTGTCGGGTTCCGCTGCGGCCAGCAGACCGTAGTACGCGACACTGCGGGCGGATTCGACTTCGACCAGCATGTCGGCACAGGCGTGTTTGATCGCCTGGAATGATCCGATAGGACGGCCGAATTGGTGACGCACCTTCGCATACGACACCGCCATGTCCAAGGCTTGTTGGGCGCCGCCGACTTGCTCGGCGGCCAACCCGATCGCCGCACGATCGATGATCCGCCTGACCAGGGCCCAGCCGGCCCCCTCGTCGCCGAGCAGCCGCGCCGGCGTATCGGCAAACTCCAGCCTTGCCTGTTTGCGGGTCAGATCCACCGTCTCCAACGCTGTACAGCGCAGTCCGGGCGCACCGCGCTCGACGGCAAACAGGCTGAGACCCTTAGCCGTTCGTCCGACAACGAAGACAACGCCGGCCGTCGCGCCGTCGATAACGTAGGACTTGTGGCCGTCGACGCGGTATCCAGTCGAAGTGGGTGTCGCGCGGAGGGCCACCGCGTCCTCATCCCACCGGCCGGTATCCTCGAGCACCGCCAATGTCGCGGTCAACTCCCCTGCCGCGATGTCCGGAAGGTAATCGCGTTGTGCTGCTGGGTCGTTGGATGCCAACAAGGTGTTGACTCCCAGCATGACGGTCGAGAAGTACGGGGCGCACAACAGCGACCGTCCGGCTTCCTCCAATACCACGCCGACGTCGTCCCAGCCGCCGCCGTCACCGCCGAAGGTCTCCGGGATCGCGAGGCTGATCAGCCCCATCGCGGCTATCTGCGACCAGATGGCGCGATCCCAGCCTTCCGGGGTGTCCATGAGGCGACGAACCTCAGACTCTGTGGCGCAGCTCGCGAACAAATCGCGCACCGCGCGCCGTAGGTCCTGCTGTTCTTCGCTGAAACGCAGACGCATGTCATCCTCCGATCGTCGGCGACCCCGCGGTCGTCGCTAGGAACGTGGCATTCTGAGCAGCCCGTCGGCGATCGCGTTGCGCTGCATCTGATGGGTTCCGCCGCCGAGGCTCAGCCCCAGGGAACTCACGAACCGTTCACCGCCCAATGCCGCGGCATGATCGTCCGGATCGATGGCGGCCGCCGACATGCCGAGCAGTTCGGCGCGAAGATCCTGCATCATGACCGACAGCGCGCCGCTGCGCAGCTTGCCCGCTGCGGCCAGGGCCAACAACTGGATCGGTTCCTCGGTCTCGGCGCTGGCCTGGCGAATGGCGTTGAGCCGCTGCACCGCCAACGCCTCCCACAGCTTGGCCAACGCGTCGCGGTGCCCTCGGGTCCCCCGCTGGGCGCAGAGCCGCGCCACGTCGCGGAACTGTGCGGCGAAGACGGCGTAGCTTCCCATCGTCAGACCGCTGCGTTCGGCAGCAAGTACTCTCAGCGCTGCGGTGGCGCCGTCGTTGGGCGCGCCGATCACGTTCGTCATCGGGACGGTGACGTCATCGAAGAACACCTCGGCGAACTCCGCCGAACCGCCGATCTGCTTGATGGGCCGCACGTCTATGCCCGGCGACTTCATGTCCACCACGAAGCAGCCGATGCCGTGTTTACCCGCCGATCCCGGCTCGGTGCGGGCGAGCATCAATCCGAAGTCGGCGTGCTCGGCGGTGCTGCTCCAGATCTTCTGCCCGTTGACCCGCAGGGTCACACCGTCGGTGATCGCGGTCGTTCGCATGCCGAACAGGTCGGAGCCCGCCTCGGGCTCGCTGAAGAGCTGACACCACAACTCTTCTCCGCGCCCGACCGGCGGAAGCCACCGCGCTTGCTGTTCGGGGCTGCCCAACGCCAGCAGGAGCGGCGTCAACATCGAGATGCCGACGATGTTGACCGAGAAGTTCGCACCGACCGCGGCCATCTCCTCGGCCTGCACCAGTTGTAGGGCGACCGAACGGGGCCGGCCTCCGAGTTCGGTCGGGCACACCGGCAACGGGAATCCCGCCGCGGCCAGCCGCCGATGCCATGCCAATGTTTCGACCAGTGAGTTCTTCATGTCGAAGCGGTCGAACACCGGCGCGCGGTTGTCGGTCAGATGCCGGCGGATCTGCGCGCGGAACGCTCGCTCCTCGGCATCCCATGCAGCGGAGCCCGGGAAGTCGTCGAAAGGTTCACTCACCGTGTACATCCAGTCTGGAGTCTCCGAACGGCTCGTCGCGGGCTCGCAGCGCGGCCCGCAGGCCGTCGCGGTGGATCATCGCGGCAAACGCACGCGCCGGAGGTGTCTCATGGGCCAAGGCGTCTTGTTCCGCGGCCAGGTCCTGCAGCGCTTCCCGGCCCATCAGGTCGATGCCATGGTTGATGACATGCTTGTTGCCGACCAGCATTTCCCGTTCGACCATCGACATCCGTCTGGCCAGAGCCATCACCTCATCGCCGAGATCAGCGGCCGGGACCGAGTCGAGAGCGAAGCCGATACGGGCAGCGAGCTTCCCGGTCATCGTGTCGCCGGTGAGCAACAGCCGCTTAGCCCATTGAGGGCCGACATGGTACACCCACATCTGGGTGAGCGCCACCCCCAGGGACCGCACTGCCGGGAACCCGATGGTGGCGTCGTCGGCCACCATCGTGATGTCACAGTGCCCGGCGAGATCGGTTCCCCCGGCCAGGCAGTAACCATGCACCTGTGCAATCACCGGTATCGGGCAGTAGTACACGCGCTCCCACTGCCTGGACATCTCGCGGAGGTACTTGGCGTTCTCCTCGACCGAGCGCGAACCGTACGAACCTGTGCCGAGGTCATATCCCGCCGAGAAGGATCTACCTGCACCTCGGATCACCACGACGCGCGTTGCCTCGTCCGCACCGGCCGCCTCGACCGCCTCGGCTACCGCACATGCCAGCTTGAACGAGATCGCATTGTGGGTATCGGGTCGGCTGAGCGTCAGGATCCTCACCCGATCCTTTTGCTCGACAACGAGATCCGCTCCGGAAGTCGCTGATCCTGTGCCCGTCACGGCGAGCCGACCCGCGCCGTGTCGACGGAGTCCGGCGTTTCCAGCAGGCTTCGCGCCCGCGCCCGCAGCACATGCTTTTGCACCTTGAGCGTGGCCGAGCTACGCGGAAGCTCATCGACGACGAAGATGTATTCGGGTGTCTTGTAACCCACCAACTCGGTACGAGCCAGCGCCTGCAACTCCGAGGGGTCGATGACAGCTTCTGGTGTGGGTACGACGAAGGCGGCACCGACTTCCTGCTTGCGCGGGTCGGGAACACCGACGACCGCCACCTCGGCGACCGCAGGATGGCGAACCAGGCAGGCTTCGACTTCGACGGGGTAGACGTTGAACCCGCTGGTCTTGTACATGTCCTTGGAGCGGCCGCGGATGGTGATTGTTCCGTCGGGTCCACGCGCTGCGATGTCGCCGGTCTCCCACCAACCGTCGGCCCGAAGCGAGGGATCGGGGTCGAGCATGAAGTATCCGGCGTGAACGTTGAAGCCACGTATCGCGAGCTCGCCCGCGCAGCCGACCGGACATTCCACGCCGGAATCGGAATCGGTGATCCGCACTTCGACGCCCGGCATAGGTAAACCCGCGGTCCCAAGGCGACGTTCACGCGGCCAGGCGTGGTCACTCTGGGTGATGAGCGCGGTCGACTCGCTCATCCCGTAGGCGTGGGTGAGTCCCGTGATCCCCAGGTGGTCGTCGATCGCGCCCTGCAGTTCCTCCGTTATCTCTCCACCGCCGCAACAGCCTTTGACCAAGGTGTGCAGATCCCGGGCGCGCCCGTCCGTGGCGGCAGCACAGAGCATGGTGAAATGCGTTGGCACACCGTATAACGCGGTGATCCCGCGCTCCTCGACCAGATCAAGGACCAACCCCGGATCGAATTCCTTCAGCAGATCGATGCGGCACCCATGGGTGAGGGTGTTCAGCAGTGCGTTGACTGCCCCGAAGCAGTGGGTCATGGGTAGATAGCACAGGAGCCGGTCGCTGCTGTCGAAACCCATCCGCTCTCCGCTGTTGAACGCGTTCTGCAGGGCGGGGCCGTGCCGCGTCATGCTGCCCTTGGGCCGGCCCGTGGTGCCCGAGGTGTAGATGATGTAGAGCACATCCTGGGCGTTGAGCGGTCCGGCCGCGCTGGCAATGAGGTCGGTGTCAGCGTGCGCGCCCGCCAGGGCCTCCCACTGCGGATCCGGCTGGCCCACTTCGTCTTCGATGCGAATGCGTACTACCTCGTTGACGTCGGCCGGTCCGCCCAACGTGGCCCGCTCATCGGCGAGGGCCGACTCGAACTCCGCGTCCAGAGCGCCGTCGGAGATGACGCAACGGGACTGCGAGTGTGCGACCAGGTAGGCCAGCTCACCCGTTCGATACCTGGGGTTGGCGAGCACGTTGACCACACCCAGCCGAGCAAGAGCAAACGCGATGAGCACCCACTCGATCCGGTTGGTCAGCGCGGTGGTGACATGGTCCCCTTTCCGCAGCCCGAATTCGGCGAACCCGGTGGCCAATCGTTCACTGCTCGACCAGAGTTCGGCGAAGGTGAGCTCGGCCGAACCGGCGGTCACATACGGCGCATCGGGATGGGCAGCCGCCACCGTCGCAAGCGCCTCACCCACCGTCATAGCGCCGAGGGAGGGACCGCTCATGGCTGCCCCTCGACGTGCCGGCGGGTCGGGATCGCGACATCGCCGATCAGCGCGGAGTCGCACATGGGTCTCTCCAATACGTGCAGGGCACACGGTGCCAAGACCTGCATACAGGTTAATGTCCGACATCATACTTTATCGCCAGGAGAACAATCAACGGATCGAGACCGATCCCGACAACAGCACCGTCGCCCCTGGTTGATGAGCCGACGGTGAGGTTTGGCGCGGATTTGTCGCGCTCGTCGCCACTCGGCGCTACAAGTTCGCAGGAGAGTTCAACTGGGGCCCGCCGCCACCTCGCGGGCCACTAACGCAACGCGGCGCGCTAGTTGCGCTTGCGCAGCAGGACCGCGGCACCGCCGGCCACCGCCGCGATCAACAGCAGAACGGCCAACGTCGGGTTGACCCACAACCACACCAGGGCCAGCGCGGCGATCACCGGCGACACCGCGAACAGCACCATGACCGGATGCTGCTTGACCACCGCTAGCGCGCTCTGCGCGCGGATCCGGCCGATTTCCTTCGCCATCTGCTCAGGATGCCAGTGTTCCGCCTAGATCGCGTGGCGTTTTACGGGCCCGACTTCGTGATCGGTGCAACCCTCCGAGGGCGCCGCGCTAACCACTGCCCATTCGCCGATGGCGATCACATTTCCAGCAGCAGCGTCACCGGACCGTCGTTGACGAGCTCGACCTGCATATGGGCGCCGAACACCCCGGTCTGCACCTGGGCCCCGAGCCCCCGTAGGGCGTCGGCGAAGGCGTCCACCAAAGGCTCGGCGACCGCACGGGGCGCCGCGGCGTTCCACGCCGGCCGCCTTCCCTTGGCGGTGTTGGCGTACAGGGTGAACTGGCTGACGACCAGGATCGGTGCGCCGACCTCGGATGCGGACTTCTCGTCGTCGAGAATGCGTAGCTGCCAGAGTTTTTCGGCGAGGCGCTGCGCCTTGGCCTCGTCGTCGTCGTGGGTGACCCCGACGAGGGCGAGCAAGCCCTGGACCCCGGGGCGCTCTGCGGCCCCGACCACCTCGCCGTCGACTTTCACCGCGGCCGTAAGCACCCGTTGCACCAGGACACGCATGGTCGCAGATGCTGCCACGTGCGCCGGACAGCGCACTTCTCGACCCCGTTTGCATACCCCATGGGGGTATCGGTACGCTGGGGTAATGAGCACAACGACAATCACCGTCGCCGGGATGACCTGCGCCCACTGCGCCGCGTCGGTCCGTGAGGAGATCGGCGAGATCGCAGGTGTCAGGGCCGTGGCGGTCGATGTCGCCAGCGGTGCGGTGACCATCGACAGCGATACCCCGGTGGACCCCGTCGCAATCCGGCGCGCCGTCGAAGACGCCGGCTACCAACTGGCCAGCTGACATGTCGACGATCGAGTTGTCGATCGACGGGATGACGTGTGCGTCGTGCGCGAACCGGATCGAAAGGAAGCTCAACAAGATTGACGGCGTCAGCGCGTCCGTCAACTTCGCGACCGAGAAGGCGCGGGTCACCTACGGCGACAGCGTGACGCCGGAGGTCCTGGTGAACACGGTCGAAGACGCCGGTTACCAAGCGTATTTGCCCGCTGGCGTTTCCGCTGACGCGCCGGGCGAGCAGGACCCCGCCGCATTGCTGCGCGACCGGTTGCTGATCTCGCTGGCGCTGACGGTCCCGGTGATCGCGATGGCGATGGTGCCTGCGCTGCAGTTCACCAACTGGCAGTGGTTGTCGTTGACGTTGGCGGCGCCGGTGGTGGTCTGGGGTGCGTGGCCGTTCCACCGGGCGGCGTGGGCCAACCTGCGACACCGCACGGCGACGATGGACACCTTGATCTCGATGGGCACCCTCGCCGCGTTGGGATGGTCGCTCTACGCGCTGTTCTGGGGTACGGCCGGTATGCCGGGCATGACCCATCCGTTCGAGTTGACGATCAGCCGCACCGACGGCACCGGCAGCATCTATCTCGAGGTGGCCGCGGGGGTGACGACGTTCGTGCTGGCCGGGCGTTACTTCGAGGCCCGCGCCAAGCGCCGGGCCGGTGCCGCGCTTCGTGCGCTGCTGGAGCTGGGCGCCAAGGACGTCGCGGTGCTCAGAAACGGTGCCGAACAACGTATTCCACTCGACCAGTTGGCCGTCGGCGACCAGTTCGTGGTGCGCCCAGGGGAGAAGATCGCCACGGACGGCGTTGTCGTCGAGGGCAATTCGGCTGTGGACGCATCAATGTTGACGGGCGAGTCGGTGCCGGTGGACGTCGGTCCGGGCGATCAGGTGACCGGCGCGACGATCAACGTCGACGGCCGGCTCGTGGTGCGGGCCAACCGGATCGGCTCCGACACTGCGCTGGCGCAGATGGCCCGGCTGGTCGAGGAGGCGCAGAACGAGAAGGCGCAGGTTCAGCGGCTCGCGGATCGGGTGTCGGGTGTCTTCGTGCCGGTTGTCATCGCCCTGTCGCTGGCGACGCTCGGATTCTGGCTGGCCACAGGAATATCGGTGGCCGCGGCGTTCACCGCCGCGGTGGCGGTGTTGATCATCGCCTGCCCGTGCGCGCTGGGGCTGGCCACCCCGACCGCGCTGATGGTCGGGACCGGCCGCGGCGCACAGCTGGGAATCCTGATCCGGGGCCCCGAGGTGCTGGAGTCCACCCGGCGCATCGACACCATCGTGTTGGACAAGACCGGAACGGTCACCACCGGGACGATGACGCTGCTCGACGTGCTCACCGCCGACGGCGAAGAACCCGATCAAGTGCTGCGGCTGGCCGGTGCGCTGGAACACGGCTCCGAACATCCGATCGCCAAGGCGATCGCCACCGCCGCACGCGACAAGCTCGGTGAGCTGCCCGTCGCGCAGGAGTTCACCAACCTGCGCGGTCTCGGTGTGCAGGGTGTGGTCGACGGGCACGAGGTGGTGGTAGGCAGGCCGCGGTTGGTGACGATGCCCGACAGCCTCGCCCAGGCCATGCGGCGCGCGCAGGCGGAGGGGCGCACCGCCGTCGTCGTCGCCTGGGACGGCACCGCACGCGGGGCGCTGGTGGTCGCCGACGCGGTCAAACCCACGTCGGCCGGCGCCATCGCAGAACTGCGTGCGCTGGGGCTGACGCCGATCATGTTGACCGGCGACAACCGGGCGGCCGCCAAGGCGGTGGCACGTCAGGTCGGCATCGACGAGGTGATCGCCGAGGTACTGCCGCACGAGAAGGTCGAGGCCGTCAAGGGGCTGCAGGCCGACGGCAAGGTGGTGGCGATGGTCGGCGACGGCGTCAACGACGCCGCGGCGCTGGCACAGGCCGATCTGGGGATGGCGATGGGCAGCGGCACCGACGTCGCGATCGAGGCCAGCGACCTGACGCTGGTGCGCGACGATCTGCGCGCGGTTCCCGACGCGATTCGCCTGTCCCGCAAGACGTTGGGCACCATCAAGGGCAACCTGTTCTGGGCGTTCGCGTACAACGTCGCTGCGCTGCCGTTGGCCGCCGCCGGCTTGCTGAACCCGATGATCGCCGGGGCCGCAATGGCTTTCAGCTCGGTCTTCGTGGTCAGCAACAGCCTGCGGCTGCGTCGCTTCACACCATCGCGGTAGCGGACGTCACAGCGTTGCGGTGACCGGCCCGAGCACCTGGCAGTTCGGGTCGGTGGTGAAATCGAACATCGCGCCACAGCCCCGTCCCGACGAGACATACGTGGTACCAGGGTGATACGGCTCGTACACCTGCGCGGACTGCGCCCCCCGGGACTGTGCGCATTTACCCGGTCCGCCCTGGACATGCACACACGCCACCCCGAACTTCGGTTCGAACATGCCCAGACAGCCGACCGGGGTCACGGTCGCGGTGACCATGTCGGCACCCGACACCTGAACGACCTGCGGCGGCGACAGCGTGAAGGAGCACGGGCCCGGCGGCGGAGGTGGCTGCGCATGCGCGGTGGGCACGTTCGCCATACCGACCAGCACGACGGTCGACGCCCACAGAGCGGTGATCACTCGGATCATGCCTGGATGGTATGTCAGCCGGCCGTTCGTCGGGCCCGGAACAGCTTGACGTCACCTTTCACGCCCTTGAGCCGACGCGCACCGGCGAACGACCACGCGAACCGGTCGGCCGAACCGATCGCGTCGCGGACACTTTCGGCGACCAGCACCGAACCCGGCCGTGCCACGCTCGTCACCCGGCTGGCCAGATTCACCGGGCTGCCGAACCAGTCGCCGGCCCGGCTCACCGCGGATCCATGTGCCAACCCGATGCGCAGTTGCGGGAAGTCGTCGTACTTCTCCGCTGCGGCAAGCAGTTCGAGCGCCGTGTCGAGCAGCGCCCGGGGATCGGTGCTGACCAGCATCACCGCGTCCCCGATGGTCTTGACGAACCGCACCGGCGGCGCGACCGCATCGCGGGTCAGGTTCGCCAGCCGGCTGGCCAGGGTTTCCAGTTCCTCCGGCGGCACCGCCTCACCGAGGCGAGTGAAGCCGACGAGGTCGGCGAACATCACGGCGACCGTGCGGGCACCGGGCAGTGCCCCAGCGGCACGTTCGGCCGTGCTGACCGCCTCGGTTTCCAGCGTGTGCCGTAGTTGGATGTGCAGCACGTCATCGCACAGCGGCCCCAGCAGCGGGGAGACCTCTTGCACCAGGCCCTCGTAGGCCTTGGCGAGCTGCAACTCGGTGGCACCGGGCGCGATCACCGCTTCGAGCACCACTTCACGCATGGCTTCGGCCGTCTGCGCCAAACCGTGTCCGAGCACTCGGGCCACGCTGATCACCTGCTCGCGGCTGAGCCCCACGTCGAGGAAGACCTTGGCGCGCACGGCCGCTTCGCTGTCGGCGCGCAGGTGCACCGCGGCGCCGGGATCCTCGGCTCTCGGCAGACCCAGCGCCGACTGCAAGGCCTCCAGCAGATCCAGGTCGATGCCGGTTTCCTCGCAGATCTGTCGCGCCGACACATGCACGCCGTCGTTGCCGACCAGACGGCCCGCCGGCAACAGCATCGGCGACACCTCGCCGCGAATCTGCTCGACGGAAAAACCCCGGCCCAACAACCACTCGATCAGCTCGGCACGTTCGGCGCGGGCTTCGCCGTCGAGGCCATCGAGCAACCCGGACGACGCGATGTCGAGATCTTCGGCCACCGGCCCAACGTATACCGCCGCGTCGTGTCATATTCGCTGCCATGGCCACGCCGGTTCTGTACGGGTTACCGCCGATCATCGCCGAGGGCGCGCACACGCTGATACTCGGCAACATGCCCAGCGCGATGTCGTTGTCTGCCCAGCAGTACTACGGGAACCCGCGCAACGCGTTCTGGCGGATCACCGGCGAGATCTTCGGTTTCGGCGCCGATGACCCCTACCACGCGCGGGTGGCCGCGCTGACCGCACACAGGGTCGCCGTCTGGGATGTTCTGCGCTCGTGCAAACGGCTCGGCAGCCTCGACGCCGCGGTGCAGCCGGACAGCATGGTGCCCAACGACTTTGGGAAGCTGTTCATCGACTATCCGGGCATCGGGCGGGTGCTGTTCAACGGTGCGGCAGCGGAGAAGAACTACTACCGCCTCGTCGGCGCGGCGCCGACGGTCCGGTACCGCCGGCTGCCGTCGACCAGCCCGGCGCAGACGATGCGCTATGCGGAAAAGTTGGCGGCGTGGCGCGAGGCGATACGTCGGTAGCGGTCGCGAGCGTGCGCAAAGTCGCGAATTTTGTCGGCGTGTCGGCCGCAGACACGCACACTCACGGAGAAGAGGGCTAGGACACCGGCGGCCGGCGCTGCGCCCACGGCCGGGCCTTCTCGATCTGCGCGCCCAGGGACAGCAGCGTGGCCTCGTCGGACGGGCGGCCGACCAACTGAATCGACGTCGGCACACCGGTGCCGTCCACGCCCCACGGTACGACGGCGGCGGGCTGCCCGGTCACGTTGAACATCGCCTGGAACGGCACGCGCGCAGCCACCAGGTTCAGGGTCGACACCGCGCCCCTGCGTTGGTACGCGCCGATGCGCGACGGCCCGGTCGCGGTGCCCGGTGTGACGACCACGTCGACATCGTCGAAGATCGACTGGACGCGTTGGGCGAGTTCACGTTCCGCGGCCCGAATACGGGTCATGCGCTGACCGGAGACCAGCCCGCCGATCCTGGCGAACGCGCGCGTACGCGCTTCCAGGCGGTCGGGGTGCGGAAGTAACCGCACCTCGTCGGAGACACCCTTGAAGTAGCGCGACAACGCATGCGCGATCGCCGTGCGAGGATAGTCCGGATCGGCCACCACCACGTCGTGGCCGAGTTCGCGCAACAGCACGCCCGCCTCGTCCACGGCGGCCCGTTGGGACCTGCCGATCCGGGCGAGCAGCGGCGGTGGCACCTTGGTGCTCAACGCGATCCGCAGCCGGCCAGGTGCTTTGCCGGCGGCGGCGACGAACGCCGAATCGCCTACCGTCACATCGAGGAACAGCGCCGCATCCTCGACGGTTCTGGCCATCGGCCCGTTGACGCTCAACCCGTTCCACGCGTCGTCGTGCGGCGTCATCGGCACCCGATCGCGTTGGGGTTTGATGCCGAACAGCCCGCACCACGTCGAGGGGATCCGAATCGAACCCATGCCGTCAGAACCCAGCGCCATCGCCGCCAGGCCCGCCGCGACCGCCGCGCCGCTGCCTCCGCTGCTTCCGCCGGGGGTGTAGTCGGTGTTCCACGGGTTGCGCGTCGCGCCGTAGCTGACCGTCTCGGTGAACGGCCAGATCGTCATCTCGGGTACCGCGGTCTTACCGATGATGACCGCCCCCGCATCGCGCAGCCGCCGCACCACCTCGGCATCGCGGGTAGGCGCCGGGCCGTGGGCCGCGGTGCCATATGTCGTCGTCGCCCCGGCGACATCGACGTCGTCCTTGATCGCGATCGGCACGCCGAGCAGCGGAAGGCGCTCGCCTGCGTTCAGTCGATCCTGCGCGAGGCCGGCTTCCTGGCGCGCAGAGTCGGCGAGCACGATGCGATACGCCCTCAGCTGCGGGTCGAGCCGCGCGATGCGGTCCAGGTAGCACTCCAGCAATTCCGGCGCGGTGATCGTGCCTGCCGCCAGTCGTCTGGCCTGTTCGGCGGCACCTGCGAAGGCGAGCTCACGGGTCTCCATCCGCGGCAGCGTAGCGGTTCAGCCGCCGTATCGGGCGGCATACTCCCCGGGTGTGCAGCCCAGCATGTTCCGAAAGTCGTTGATGAAATGAGCCTGGTCGTACCAGCCGAGGCGGATGGCCAGGTCGGCGAAATCCATCTCGGCGTGGCTCTCGATCTCCAGCGCCGCCTGCTGCAGCCGGTAGCGGCACAGCACCCACTTGACCGGGACCCCGACGTAACGGCGGAAGATCCGCTGGGTGGTGCGGGTACCCCACGGTGAAAGGCGCATCACCTGCTCCACGCGGTGCAGTCGACCGTCCTCGCGGATCCGGCGGAGCAACGCGCCCAAGGTCGTGTACGTGCTGTCCGGTGTTCCCGGGTACCCGGCGATAAGGTCGTCAAGCGTCTGGGAGGCGGCGCCGACGTCGTCGTCCAGATCAATTGGGCCACCGAACAACTCGTCGCCCACCGGCTCTACGCGCCCGGTGAATTCGGAGGCGTCGCAGCCGAAGCGGGCCGCGAAACCGCCGGGCAGAAACCGTGCGCCGACGACCGCACCCCGTCCGGCGATCGTCGTGTGAAAGACCCGTTCGACCACACCGTGCACCAGAGTGTTCGGCAAGGAAAAGCCGTGGCGCGGACTGTCGTCGCCCCATTCGTGGGTGATGTGCATCGAGGGAAACGTGATCACCGTGCTGTCGAACGGGTTCTGACCGCGAAGGTCCCAGGTCACCGACCAGAAGTACTCGACGAACCTGGCCGCCGCGTCGGAGGGGGGCCACCTGTCGAGGTCGAACGTCGACGCGGTGTGGGTGCGGCCGACGACGCCGCGCACGGGTGGTTCCGCCCGCTCCCCCGGCGTGGATTCAGACACCGAGAACTCCTTGTTGTCGTCGATGCGGACATTCTGTCGCGGATCTCCAATTCAACGCCGCCTGCCGGCGATGAGACTTGCCGACATGAGCGTGAAACCGATTCCCGACGGATACACCAGCCTGACCCCGTTCCTGTGCATCGACGGCGCGTCGATGGCGATCGACTTCTACGTTTCGGTGTTCGGGGCCACGGTCGTCGACCGGATGGACGGACCAGACGGGACGGTGGCGCACGCCGAGTTGGACTTCGGCAACGGCCGGCTCCAACTCGGCGACCCCGCGCAGGCCTACGACATCGCCGCACCCGATCCCGACGCCGCGGCCACCCATTCCGTCGCGCTGTATTGCCCAGACGTCGACGACGTCGTCACCAAGGCCGAACAGGCCGGTGCGGCCATTCGTGAGCCGGCGCAGACGTTCGTCACCGGTGACCGGTTCGCGTCGATCCTCGACCCGTTCGGCCAGCGCTGGACGGTGATGACCCGGGTCGAGGACGTCTCACCCGAGGAACGCGACCGCCGGTTGTCCGAGTGGGCGACGGCGAACACATAACCGCTAACGTGGCGGAATGTCTTGTGTGTTCTGCGCGATCGTCGCCGGTGAAGCCCCGGCCATCCGGATCTACGAGGACGACGATTACCTCGCCCTGCTGGACATCCGACCGTTCACCCGGGGCCACACGCTGGTCATTCCCAAGCGTCACACCGTCGATCTGACCGACACACCGCCGGAGACCGTCGCGGCGATGGTGAAGCTCGGGCAACGCATCGCGCGGGCCGCTCGAAACTCCGGGCTGCACGCCGACGGCAACAACGTCGTCATCAACGACGGAAAGGCCGCGTTCCAAACCGTGTTCCACATCCACCTGCACGTGTTGCCGCGTCGCTCCGGCGACAAGCTGTCCTTCGCCAAGGGCATGCTGCTGCGCCACGATCCCGACCGCGAAGAGAGCGGACGGCTGCTGCGGGAGGCACTGGCGCAACTCGACGAGGCTGCGCAAGACTGAGCACATGAGCATGCCCCTGTGGGAGCGGTACATCGGCCTGCCGATGCTGAGGCTGCACGACAAGATCTACCAGGGCACCAATGGCCGCATCGGGCACCGCATCCTGCCCGGTACCCCGCCCAACCTGCTGCTGCACACCGTCGGCGCGAAAACCGGGATTCAGCGCACCAATTCGTTGACCTACGCCAGGGACGGCGACAGTTATCTCGTCGTCGCATCCAAGGGCGGGGACCCCAAAGCCCCCGGTTGGTACCACAACCTGAAGGCCGACCCGAACATCGAGATCAACGTGGGCCCCAAGCGGTTCGCGGTGACGGCCAAGCCGGTGCTGCCCGACGATCCCGACTATCCGAGGTTGTGGCGCATCGTCAACAAGAACAACGCCGACCGCTACCAGAACTATCAGAAGCGGACATCGCGCCCGATCCCGGTCGTCGTGCTTAGGCCTCGTCTTTGAGCGCGGGCAGACACGCGAACACCCCCAAAAAAACGGGGATCTCAGGGGGTCCTACGCGTTCCCCAGCTTGCGCGTGGGCCCAGCTCGCGAGGTCAGAACAGTTCTTTGGCCAGCAGTTCCAACGTCTTGTCACGAGCGGGTGCGGTGGCCGGGCCGGTGCCGCGGCGCGCCGACGCGACCGGGTTGACCATGACCTCGTCGACGTCGAACTCGGCAGCAAGGGCGCGCATCTGCTCGGCTGCCTGCGCGGGGGTGCCGACGACCGCGCGCTGTAGCGCGTCCTCGGCGATGCGCTGCGCGTGCGGTGTCAGCGTCGACTCTTCGGCGTCCTCGACGAGTTCGAGCGGGCCAAGCGGTTGACCCGTGCGCAGCCTGGCCATCATGTGCAGGTTGGGCAGCATCAACGCCTTTGCTTCCTGCGGTGTTTCGGCGACCACCGCGTTGACGGTCAGAAACGTCAGCGGTTCAGGGGCCTGATCGCTTGGCCGGAACTTCGACCGGTACACCTCCAGCGCCTCGGCGGTGCCCTTGCCGGAGAAGTGATGGGCGAACACGTACGGCAGGCCCTTGGCGGCGGCCAGATGCGCCGAGTACATCGACGAGCCCAGCAGCCACAGCTTCGGCACCGTCACCGCGGCCGGGGTGGCCTTGAGGATGTAGCGCTCGTTGGGGATCGGCACCCGCACCCCGCGCTCGCCCATCAGCGCGACGAGGTCGTCGAGGTAGTCGGGGAACGCCTCGATGTCACGATCGTCGCGACCGGCCGCGTTGCGCAGGGCCCATGAGGTCACCGGGTCCGAGCCGGGCGCCCGGCCGATGCCCAGGTCGATACGTCCGGGATGGGCGGCCTCCAGCAGCGCGAACTGTTCGGCCACCGCCAGCGGCGCGTGGTTGGGCAGCATCACCCCGCCGGACCCCAGCCGCACATGGGTGGTGTGAGCGGCCAGGTGCGCGATCAACACCGGCGGGCTGGTCGCCGCGACCGACGGCATGTTGTGGTGCTCGGCGACCCAGTAGCGGGTGTAGCCGAGACGGTCGGCGGTCTGGGCGAGCTGCGTCGACGCCGCCAGCGCATCAGAGGTCGACTGATCGGTACGAACCGGAACGAGGTCAAGGACAGAAAGCCGCATGGCTAGGTCAACGCGGTGACGCACCTATACGTTCCCTGGCCGCCCTGAACAGCGTGTGCGCATCGGGTTGCTCCTGGAGCAGCCGCTGGATCGGCCGATGCGCAGTGCGCGACTATCCGACGGAGGCCAGATCGCCGGCCAGCCGGAACACCTCGTCGAGCATCTGCGGGGTGAGCTTGCCGGTGAACGTGTTCTGCTGGCTGGGGTGATAGCAGCCGATCAACGTGAGGTCACCCAGTTTCGCCGTTGCGGCGTGGCCGAATTGGGGTGCGGGCTTGCCCACCGTCCCTCCGCCGGTACGCACCATCTGCAACGCCGCTCGCCAGGCGAACCCGCCCAGCGCGATGATCACCCGCACGGTCGGGGACATCAGGCGCCATTCCGCATCGAGCCACGGTGCACACGTGGCCCGCTCGGCCGGTGTCGGAGCGTTACCCGGAGGTGCGCAGCGAACGGCGGCGGCCACCCGGGTCTGGTTGAGCCGCAAGCCGTCCGCGGCATCCACGCAAACCGCCTGATTGGCCAGCCCGGAGCGGTGCATGGCGGCGATGAGAAAGTCGCCGGAGCGGTCGCCCGTGAACACCCTGCCGGTGCGGTTGGCGCCATGCGCTGCGGGCGCCAACCCGACGATCATCACCCGCGGCCGCTTCGCCCCGAACCCCGGAATGGGACGCCCCCAATACGGCTCGCCTGCGAAGGATTTCCGCTTCACCACAGCCACCTCTTCACGCCACTGCACCAGACGCGGGCAGGCCCGGCACATCGACATAGCGGCGTCCAGCTCCTCGATGGTCTGCGCGGCGCCGGCCACCGACGCCACCTGAGCCGCCGTCGCCGCCACCGCGGTGGCGGGGGTGGCCGGATCACCGGGCCAACCAGAACCCGGTGGCACCGGGGAGTCGAACAGCTTTCCAGTACGGGGATGGGCCAGCTTCACCACACCACTGTGCACGGGAGGAAAATTGGCGTGCCTACCGGCCCCGGCCGAGGTTAGATACCCCAGATGGACAGTAAACGCGGACCGCTGGCCCTGATTCTGTTCTCCGCGTTGACGGCCGGAGCGGGCAACGGCATCTCGTTGGTCGCGTTTCCGTGGCTTGTCCTGCAGCGCAACGGATCCGCGCTAGACGCATCGATCGTGGCGATGGCGGGTACGCTGCCGCTGCTGGTGGCGACGATCATCGCAGGCGCGGCGGTCGACTACCTGGGTCGCAGGCGGGTGTCGATGATTTCCGACGCGCTCTCTGCGCTGTCGGTGGCCGCGGTGCCGGTGCTGGCGTTGACGTTCGGCGCCGAGGTGCTCAACGTCGCGGTGCTGGCCGGCCTGGCAGCGCTCGGGGCGTTCTTCGACCCGTCGGGGATGACGGCCCGCGAGACGATGCTGCCCGAGGCCGCCGACCGCGCCGGTTGGACGTTGGACCGGGCCAACAGCGCCTACGAAGCCGCGTTCAACCTCGCCTACATCGTGGGACCCGGGATCGGCGGCTTGTTGATCGCCACGATCGGCGGGGTGAACACGATGTGGGTGACCGCGGCGGTGTTCGTGCTGTCGATCTTCGCGATGGCGGCGCTTCGCCTGGAGGGTGCGGGCAAACCCGACCGCAGCGCGCTGCCCGACGGCGTCTGGGACGGGGTCGTGGAGGGCTTGCGGTTCGTCTGGAACCTGCGGGTTCTGCGGGTGCTGGCGCTGATCGACCTCGCGGTGTTCGGGCTGTACATGCCGATGGAGAGCGTGCTGTTCCCGAAGTACTTCACCGACCGCGACGAGCCGGCCCAACTCGGGTGGGTGTTGATGGCGCTGAGCATCGGCGGTCTGGCCGGCGCGCTGGCCTACGCGGTGACGTCGAAGTTCATGAGCCGGCGGGTCACGATGGTCACGGCCGTGTTGACTCTCGGCGTCGCGATGACCTTCATTGCGTTCCTGCCACCGCTGCCGGTGATCCTGCTGCTGTCCGCACTCGCCGGGTTCGTCTACGGCCCGATCCAACCGATCTACAACTACGTCATGCAGACGCGCGCACCTGGGCATCTGCGTGGCCGGGTGGTCGGGGTGATGGGCTCGCTGGCGTATGCCGCGGGCCCGCTGGGATTGATCATCGCGGGTCCGCTGGCCGACGCCGCGGGTCTGCAGACGACGTTTCTGGCGTTGTCGCTGCCGCTGGTGCTTCTCGGTATCGTGGCGATCTTCCTACCGGCGCTGCGCGATCTGGACCGTTCACCGCAGGCCCTCGCCGAGCGCGCCGACCAGTAACCGTTGGCGTCAAACGGCGTTGGCGTGCTGACAACTATGCTCATTTTCAACACGTTTCGCCTCATCCATGGTTACCTCGGTAACTGGCCCCGATCGTGCTGAGGGCGGCGGCATCGGGCTACTGGGGATTCGTGGAGGGTTCATGGCGAGGGTGAGCGACGAAACGCTCGGTGACGTGCGAAGAGAACTCGACCGCTTCAAGAACGAATGGCGCCGCGGCGACGGTCACTACGCGGCAGCCCACCTGGCGGGCGCGGTCGAAACGCTCTTGGAAGAAGCCGAATCCAGTATCGACGAGCCGCTCTAGCCGGCGCCCCGGCGTCCGGCGGATGGCCCTTTCCGCGCGATCGCGGCAAGTTCTTCGCGCGTGCTCGCGCCTACCCGCTGACACGCGCGGTAGACGTGGCCCTCGACGCTGCGCACCGACATCACCAGCCGCTTGGCGATCTCCCGGTTCGACAGGCCTGCCACCACCAACTCGACGACCTCGCGTTGCCGTCCCGTGAGCGGCTGGCCGGCGGGCGCCCGCAACGCCGGCGTACAGAGCCCGCCGCAGGCGTCGCTGAGTTCGGTGGCCACTGCGGCGGCATATAGCCCGCGCTTGCGTTGCTGACCGCGGGTGAAGGCGACCGCCGCCTGAGCGGCGACGTCCGCGGCGGTCGCGCGGTCACCGATCCCAAGGTATTCGTTGGACGCGGCCAGCAGACCTTCGCCGTCGTCGGCGGCAAGCGATTCGGTATGCCGCGCAACAGCACTGGCAAGCGCCAGCGCCAGTTCATCGGCCAGCTCACCGGACCTTGCCGCCCACGACGTGTCACCCCACTGCGCCGCCGCCTGCAGGCAGGCCAGCTCGTGCGTGGGCTGCTCGCGCTCACGGGCCTGCCGCGCCGCGGACCCGACGGTCGCCATCGCCTCGGCGAGGCAGCCGTTCGCGGCGAGCGCCCACCCGGTGGCGATGCTCAGCGTGGTCTGCATGAACAGGTAGTCGGAGGGAACACAGTTCTGCGCCAGGGCCATCGCCGTATTGGCCGCATCGGCCTCACCCAGTTTCGCGTGTCCCTCGGCGAGCGCGAAGTACGTTGCGGGCCGTAGACCCGTTGTGATGCCGTGTCTTTCGACACCGGCCAGCGCCTCGTGCAGAAGCTTCACCGCCGCCTTGGCGTTTCCGCGCATCAGTTCGGAGTGGCCCAGCAAGGAGGCGAGGTTCGCGTAGGCCAGGCCGGGCACTTCGGTGGCGGATTCGGCGATGCGCTGCACCATCGCCTCGCACTCCTCGATGCGCCCGGTCAAGCGGCATGCACGGGCGTACACGCTGGCGAACCAGAACCGCATGTGGGACGCCTGGAAGGAGGTCATGGCCCGCTCCAACGCCGCCTCTGCGACCGTCGTCAGTTCCTCGGCGCGCCCCAGCGCGCCCAGCGCCATTGTCCGGGCCACCGCGGCCATCATGGCGTGAAAATCCGAGGACATGTCGGAATCCAGTGCTGCCCTTGCCTTTTCCTCGGCTTGGCGGCAGCGCGCCCAAACCGCGTCAACGCATGCCTCGATCGCGATGCGCGCGGTCTGCTCGGCCGGCGACTCCGGTCCTCGGGCCAACTCCTCGAGGATGACCGCGGCATCATGGCAGCGGCCCAGCATCCAGACCAGGTTGGTGGCGCGCAGCGTGGCCCACTGGTGGGCGCCTTGGGCCCCGTCGTCGCTGAGCTCTCGCAGCGCCTCCTCGGCCGGACCGCCGCGGCCCAGCAGAAGCAGGTTCATCGCCCGCACGGCGGGGGCTTCGGGCGCGCCGGCCGCCACCGCCGCCGCGGCGAATCGGTCGGCGAGGTCCAGGTCGAGCAGCGTCATCGCGTAGCGCGCGGACTGCAGACACAGTTGCGGATCGGGCGGCAGGTCCGAGTCCATGGCCAGCAGCGCGCGGCGCACCGTCGCCCGCATGTCGGCGTCGGGGTCCTTGGCAAGCCGTTCAGCCAACCTGCCGCGGATCTTCGACAGGTACATCTCCCCCGCCGTGGCCCTGCGCAACTCGCCGAACAGCGGATGCGCCAACCGGGCCATCAGTGTTCCGGCCGCGCGCTCGACGGTGATCAGATGCAACTGCTCGGCGGTCTCGAGGTCGGCGCGCCCCACCAGATCGCACAGCGCGTCGACGGCCAGCGGCTCACACTGCGACAGGGTGTCGACGACGAGGGCGACCTGCGGGTCGAGTTCGCACAGTTGCCTGCCGACCATGTCGGTGATGCTCTGCGAGACCGCCACGTCGCCGTCCCACATCCACACCCCGGCCG
Source organism: Mycolicibacterium holsaticum DSM 44478 = JCM 12374 (assembly GCF_019645835.1). Lineage (NCBI taxonomy): Bacteria > Bacillati > Actinomycetota > Actinomycetes > Mycobacteriales > Mycobacteriaceae > Mycobacterium > Mycolicibacterium holsaticum. Next base: position 1,398,443 of record NZ_CP080998.1, on the reverse strand, counting down.
AGGACCGCATCCGGCCCGCCGCCACCTGATCCTTGACCAGCTGCTGCAGGAACAGCGCGTTACCGTCGGTGAGCTTCCAGAACCGTCGGGCGCTGCGCGCATCGACGGCGCCGCCGAGCACGTCCTCGATCATGACCCGGGTCGCCTCGGCCGATAACGGTTCCAGGTCCAGACGGGCCAGCAGGCCGTCTTTCCACAGTGCGGTGACGGCGTCCGGTTGATCGGCGCCGGACCGCACCGTCACCACGAGACGGGCGCCGCGGCTCTGCGCGAGCTGGTGCACGACGTGTGCGGACAGTCCGTCGAGCAGGTGGGCGTCGTCGACGCCGATCAGGACCCGACCCCGATGCTGTTGGTCGACAAACGAATTGATCACGCGTCGCACATTTGGCATGGGCTCACCCATCGGATCGCTGATCAGCGCGGTGAACGCGCCGAGCGGCAGAGCTCGAGCGGACTCCGTCCCGACGATCCAGTTGGTGCGCTCTCCGGCGCGCTCTGCGCGGGTCAGCACTTCGCGGGCCAGCCGGGTTTTGCCCACGCCCGCAGATCCGACGATCACCACGCCGGATGTGCCGCCACCCCCGCCGAGCGCGCGACGAATCACGTCCAATTCGCCGTCGCGCCCCGCCAGCGGATTCCCGCTGATCACGGCGCGACTATAACTCTGGTCGGTTGGCAGCGTTCGGATTTCATCTGCTCTCGTAGGATTGCGGTGTGGAGTCCGTCCTGGACGAGTTGATCGCCCAAACCCCTGAGGGTTCGGAAGGCATGGTCGTCACCGATCCCGACATCCTTGCGTCGTATCGGCACGACCGCGCGTTCGACCCGAGCGCGGGAACACCGCTGGCCGTGGTGCGGCCGCGCAGCACCGAGGACGTGCAGACGGCGCTGCGCTGGGCCACCAAGCACAAGATCGCCGTCGTGCCGCGCGGGATGGGCACCGGGCTGTCCGGCGGCGCAACCGCTCTGGACGGGGCGATCGTGCTGACCACCGAGAAGATGCGCGATATCGCCGTGGACCCGGTCACCCGCACGGCCGTCGTGCAACCGGGACTGCTCAACGCCGAGGTCAAGAAGGCGGTCGCCGAGCACGGGCTGTGGTATCCGCCGGATCCGTCCTCGTTCGAGATCTGCAGCATCGGCGGCAACATCGCGACCAACGCCGGCGGGCTGTGCTGCGTGAAGTACGGCGTCACCACCGATTACGTACTCGGATTACAGGTGGTGCTGGCCGACGGGACCGCGGTGCGGTTGGGCGGGCCACGGCTCAAGGACGTCGCGGGCTTGCCGCTGACCAAGCTGTTCGTCGGAAGCGAGGGCACACTCGGCGTCGTCACCGAGGTCACCCTCAAACTGTTGCCTGCACAGCACAGCGCGTGCACCGTCGTGGCGACCTTCGACTCGGTGGAAGCCGCGGCCAACGCCGTCGTCGCCATCACGGGCAGAATCCGCCCGTCGATGCTGGAGTTCATGGATTCGGCGGCCATCAACGCCGTCGAGGACAAGCTACGGATGGGCCTGGACCGCACCGCGGCCGCGATGATGGTGGCCGCCAGCGACGACCGCGGACCCTCGGGCGCCGCCGACGCGGAGTTCATGGCGCAGGTTTTCGGCGATCACGGTGCCAAAGAGGTGTTTTCGACATCGGATCCAGACGAGGGCGAGGCGTTCGTCGCCGCACGCCGGTTCTGCATACCCGCCGTGGAGATGAAGGGGTCGCTGCTGCTCGAAGATGTCGGTGTGCCGCTGCCCGCGTTGGCGGACCTGGTGGCCGGCGTGGCGAAGATCGCGGCAAACCACGAATTGATGATCTCGGTGATCGCCCATGCCGGTGACGGCAACACCCACCCGCTGATCGTGTACGACCCCGCCGATCCGGTGATGACCGAACACGCGCAGGCCGCCTTCGGCGAGATCATGGACCTCGCCGTCGGTCTGGGCGGCACGATCACCGGTGAACACGGGGTCGGCCGGCTCAAACGGCCCTGGCTGGCCGGTCAACTCGGCCCGGAGGCCATGGAGCTCAACCGTCGCATCAAGGCGGCGCTGGACCCCGACAACATCCTCAACCCCGGCGCGGGCATCTGACCCCTGGCGATTTCGGTGTACTTGGTCACGGTGAGCGGAACGAAGTACACCCGAATCGCCGGATGCTATTGACACAGTCCCGGGCAGTGTCATACCAATGAGACATGACAGCGACCCTGTCTCACAATTCGCCGGCACGCTTCCAGCTCGCCAACGCCAGCACCTGGCGCGCTCCGTGGGCGATGTACCAGGCGCTGCGTGACCACGACCCCGTGCACCACGTCATCCCCGAGGGCAGGCCGGACTCCGGCACATTGGGGGCTCGCCCCCGCGACTACTACGTGCTGTCCCGGCACGCCGACATCTGGGCGGCCGCCCGCGACCACGAGACGTTCTCGTCGGCACAGGGGCTGACGGTCAACTACGGCGAGCTCGACCTGATCGGTCTGGCCGACAATCCGCCGATGGTCATGCAGGACCCCCCGGTGCACACCGAGTTCCGCAAGCTGGTGTCGCGCGGGTTCACCCCCCGACAGGTCGAGGCGGTCGAACCCAAGGTGCGCGAGTACGTGATCGAGCGAGTCGAGCGCATTCGGGCCAACGGCGGCGGTGACATCGTCGCCGAGTTGTTCAAGCCGCTGCCGTCGATGGTCGTCGCGCACTACCTCGGCGTGCCCGAGGCCGACCGCGACAAGTTCGACGGTTGGACCGACGCGATCGTGGCCGCCAGCACCGCCGACGGTGGGATCGCCGGCGCGCTGGGCACCGCCGGTGACGCGGTGGGCGAAATGATGGCGTACTTCACCGCGCTGATCGAACGTCGCCGGGTGGCACCCGAAGACGACACCGTCTCGCACCTGGTGTCCGCTGGCGTCGGCGCCGACGGGGACATCTCCGGGGTGCTGTCGATACTTGCGTTCACGTTCACGATGGTCACCGGCGGTAACGACACCACTACCGGCATGCTCGGCGGTTCGGTGCAGCTGCTGCACCAGCGACCCGACCAACGCCGGCTGCTGGTCGAAAACCCCGACCTGATACCGGATTCCGTCGACGAATTCCTGCGGCTGACCTCACCGGTGCAGATGCTGGGCCGCACGGTGACCCGCGACGTCACGATCCATGACACCACGGTGCCCGAAGGACGCCGGGTGATGTTCCTGTACGGCTCGGCCAACCGCGACGAACGTCAGTTCGGCGACGACGCCGCAGAACTCGACGTGACACGAAAGCCACGCAACATCCTGACTTTCAGCCACGGTGCGCATCACTGCCTGGGCGCCGCGGCCGCCCGGATGCAATCGCGCGTCGCGCTCACCGAGCTGCTGTCCCGGATCCCCGAGTTCGCCGTCGACGAGGACGGAATCGTCTGGTCGGGAGGAAGTTACGTGCGACGACCACTGTCCGTCCCGTTCACGGTCAGCGGCTGATGGCGGGCGACTGGCTGGCCGCGCGACGCACCGAAGTCGCTGCGGACCGCATCCTGGACGCCGCAGGCGAGCTGTTCGCCGAACAGGAGGCGGCCACGGTCGGTATGCATGAAATCGCCTCGGCCGCAGGCTGTTCACGCGCGACGCTGTATCGGTATTTCGACAGCCGCGACGCGCTCTACACCGCCTACGTGCACCGCGAGGCCTACCGGCTCTACCGCGAGATGACCGATCAGGTCGGCTCGGTGGCAGACCCGCGCGAACGGCTCATCGAGGGCATGCTGGCGTCGCTGCGCAATGTGCGCGAAAGTCCCGCGCTGGCATCGTGGTTCGCCAAGACGCAGCGGCCGATCGGCGCCGACATGGCCGAACAGTCCGAGGTGATCAAGGCGCTGACCGAGGCGTTCGTCATCTCGCTGGCACCCGACGAGCCCGAGGTGGTGGCGCACCGCGCCAGGTGGCTGGTGCGGGTGATGACGTCGCTGCTGGTGTTCCCGGGTCACGACGAGGCCGACGAACGGTCGATGCTCGAGGAGTTCGTCATGCCGATCGTGCTGCCGAGCACCCAGACCACGCAGTAGCCGCTCAGGCCACCCAGTACGCCTGCGCCTTGATGGATTTCTTCGGGATCTTGTAGTTTTCCCGGAACACCTTGGCGACCGCGCGGGTGGTGCGGTTGTCACAGGCCACCCAACCGAAATGGTCGGAGGCGTCGAACGCCGCCGAGCTGACGGCCTGCACCAACGCCTCGCCGGAGTTCTTACGCTCCACCCACACCACGTCGGTGCTTCGCGCCACGGGCAACTGCTTGTCGTCGTCGTGGCTGGCCTCCAGGTACACCCGCGCCGGGGTGTCACCGATCGCCTGCAGCAGCGAGTTGATCGCGGGCAGCGACGCGGTGTCGCCGACGATGACATAGCCGGCGGGTTGCGGTTCGGGCAGCGTGAAGTTGCTGCCGAGGACCGTCACCTCGATGGTGTCGCCGGGCCGGGCGTTCTGGGCCCACTGCGAGGCGACGCCGTCGTGCAGCGCGAACTCGATGTCGACGGTGTCGGCCTCCGGGTTGGGGTCCACCAGCGTGAAGCCGCGCTGATGCAGCTTTTCCCCGTCGGCGAACCACATCCGGATCCACATCGTCGGATGCAGCGCCCGGTCGGTGAGCATCCCACCGGCGGTGAAGCTCAGCCGCAGATAGTGCGCGGTGACCTCACGCCGTCCGGTGACGGTCAGCTGGTAGTCGCCCGCACGCAGCAGCTTGAGCACCGCGCCCTGGAACCCGCGGGTCGGCTTCTTGTCGGACATATGAAAACAGCCCCTCAATGAATCGGTTTGTTAGGGCAGCTTAACCTAAGAACGAGGCTACCCGCCGCGTACGCGGGTGAACCGGTGCAACAGCCACGACAGCGGCACGGTGACCACGAACGTGATCGTGAACAGCCAGAAAACCGAGCCCGTGTAGATCGGGTAGCGCACGATCTCCACCATCACCAACTCCATCGTGATCAGGTGGATGAGGAAGATCTCGTAGGAGATTTCGCCGAGGAACACCATCGGTCGGCTGGCAAGAAACCGCGAATACAGTCCGCGGTCCCCCAGCGCCAGCGGGGCCACCATCAACGTGGCGATCACCGCGTAGAACCCGGTCTTGGCCAGCGCCTCGCGCAACTCGGTCGGCGAGGTGGTGGGTTCACCGGCGATCGGCGTGGAGACGATGAAGTAGCAGACCACCGCCAGCGGGATACAGGCCAGCGCGTACGCCCGCACGCCCAGCGGCTGCAACGCCGCCAGGACCATGCCGCCGACGAACCACGCCAGATACGTCGGCAACCACAGCTTGCCCCCGTCGGGCAGAAAGTCGGTGGTGTGCACCAGCACCAGCCACGCGGGTGAGATCAACGCGAGCCCACCCAGCCCGGTCAACAGCAGCGCGGGCCGCCACCGTCGACGACAGAGCACCACCAGCAGCAGGTAGGCCAGCACCGGAAGCACAACGTAGAACGCCACCTCGACGGCCAAGCTCCACATCTGGGTAAGGCCTTGGTGCAGAAACGAATACAGATAGTGGTCGGTGTAGATCTGGGTGAGCGTCAGGTTGCGAAACAGGCCCTCCCACGTGTGCCCGGGGTTGGGTCCGGCGGTGCGGAAGTGGTAGACGAGATAGGCCGCCAGCACCGTGACGACGTAGGCAGGCATGATGCGACGAACCCGGTGCCAGGCGTAGCGGCGTACCGACGGCGCCGGTTTGTCCGACGCAGCGGCCTTCACCCACGGCCGGAACAGCAGAAAACCGCTGAGCACGAAGAACACCGGCACACCGATCTCCATGCGCGAATACACCAGCCCGACGTAGCCCTGCGGATACTTGCCGGTGGTGTAGGCGGCGTGGGTGAGCATCACCAGCAGCGCGGCGACGGCCCGGATACCGGTGAGCGAGGCGACCCGCTCGGGCCTGCTGACGGACTCCAGCCCGCCCTGCGCATCCAACCCGCGCGACAGTGTCATTTCGATTTGCGGCTGGGTTTCCCGCCCTTGCGTGGCGGACGGTCGGGCTGCAAGTTGATCAGGATGCCCTGAATGCGGGTGCGCTCCAGGGCTTTCACCGTCTCGCGGGACAGCTTGGCAGGCAGTTCCACCAGCGAATGATCGGGCCGGATCGAGATGTGCCCGAAGTCGCTGCGGTTCAGCCCGCCCTCGTTGGCGATGGCGCCGACGATCGCGCCCGGACTCACCTTGTGCCGCTTGCCCACTGCGATGCGATACGTGGCGAAGCCCTGTCCGGGTCGGCGGGCTTGTCTGGGTCCGCGGTCGGGCCGCTCGGCACGTTCGGGCCGCTCGTCGCGGCGACGCTTCTCCGGCGGCGGTTCTGACATCAGGAACTGCTCGCCGTCCCGGGACTGCACCGCGAGCGCCGCGGCGATATCGACCATGGGGACGTCGTTTTCGCGCTCGTAGTCCTCGATCATGCTGCGGAACAGGTCGACTCCGGGCGCGTTGAGCGCATCGGTGATCGAGTCGCGGAACTTGGCGACGCGCTGGGCGTTGACGTCTTCGACAGTCGGCAGGTCGGCTTCGACGAGCTTGGAGCGGGTGGCTTTTTCGATGGCCTTGAGCAGGTGCCGTTCCCGTGGGGTGACGAACAGCAGCGCCGCACCCGAGCGGCCGGCCCGCCCGGTGCGCCCGATGCGGTGCACGTACGACTCGGTGTCGTGGGGGATGTCGTAGTTCAGGACGTGGGAGATCCGCTCGACGTCGAGCCCGCGCGCGGCGACATCGGTGGCGACGAGGATGTCGATGCTGCCGTCTTTCAGCGCGGCGATGGTGCGTTCGCGCTGCGCCTGCGGGATGTCGCCGTTGATGGCGGCCGCGGAGAAGCCGCGCGACCGCAGCCGTTCGGCCACTTCCTCGGTGGCCTGCTTGGTGCGGACGAACACGATCATCGCGTCGCCCTCTTCCACCTCCAGCACCCGGGTCAGCGCGTCCATCTTGCGGTGCCCGGCGACCTGGATGTAGCGCTGGGAAATGTTCTCGGCGGTCGCAGTTTTCGACTTGACCGTGACCTCGACGGGGTCGTGCAGGTACTTGGTGGTGATCTTGCGGATCGCGGACGGCATCGTCGCCGAGAACAACGCCACCTGCTTGTACTCGGGGGTCTCGGCCAGGATCCGCTCGACGTCCTCGACGAAGCCCATCTGCAGCATTTCGTCGGCCTCGTCGAGCACCAGATAGTCCAGATGCGACAGGTCCAACCGGCCCTTCTCCAGGTGATCGATCACCCGCCCGGGGGTGCCGACGACGACCTGTGCACCGCGCTTGAGCCCCGCCAACTGCGGGCCGTAGGACGATCCGCCGTAGATCGGCAGCACGTTGATCTTGGGCAGGTGCGCGCCGTACCGTCCGAACGCCTCGGCGACCTGCAGCGCCAACTCGCGCGTGGGAGCCAGCACGAGCGCCTGGGTGGCCCGGTTGTCGGGATCGATCTTCGACAGGATCGGGATGGCGAAGGCGGCGGTCTTGCCGGTGCCGGTCTGGGCCCGGCCGACCACGTCGGAGCCGGCCATCATCGCCGGGATGGTGGCCGCCTGGACCGCGGACGGCGACTCATATCCGACGTCGGCGACGGCCTGCAGCACCGCCGGGTGAATCTGCAGGTCAGAAAAGGTCAATTCGGCAGTCGGAGGTGCCTGGTTCGTGTCCGACTCAGAGGACGTCATCAGCTGGGATTCTAATGCCCGTTGTGTCACCGAATCGCCACATGGCACTGTCGTCACTTGCGTCACAGAACGCCGGCCGGGTTCCGCGGTGTGTCGACGCGATCTGCTCGACGCAATTTGCGAGGGTGGGTTAGGTGAAGTGCACGGTTCGGTTCTGCGGTGGCATCGCGATATCGGCAGTTCTGCTCGCCGGCTGCGGGGCGGGTGACTCAACCGTCTCGAAGACGCCGGGCCCGACGGCGCCACCACCTGTCCCGGCCACCGCTGCGCCGTCGCCGGTGCCGTCGACGCCCGCACCGGGCACGACGGCGGCAGCAGACCCGTGCGAGGTCAACCTCGCCGCGCCCGAGATCGCCAAGGCGGTTGCGGAGTTGCCCCGCGACCCGCGCAGCGAACAGGGCTGGAGTCCTGAGCCGCTGGCGGGCAACTACAACCAATGCGCGCAGTTGTCGGTGGTGATCGTCAAGGCCAACACCAACGCCGAGAACCCCAACACCCGCGCGGTGATGTTCCACCTGGGCAAGTTCATCCCCAGCGGGGTGCCTGCCACCTACGGTTTCAACGGCATCGATCCGACCGCCAGCACCGGTGACACCGTCGCGCTGCGCTACTCCAACGGGGTGCCGGGCTTGGACAGCGTGGTGAAGTTCCGGTGGAACGGCAACGGGGTGGAGCTGATCGGCAACACGCCGGGCTGACCCTTTTGTTGGACGTCGCGGCGCCGCGGCGCCGAACGTGGGTTACCCGCACGGCGTTCTGGCGGTAGACGTGCATCGAGCCCACGTTCGGCGGCCTAGTGGGGCTCGAGCCCGGAAATCCGCGCGTCGGGCCGTACCTTGTGCGCCTGCGGCCACCCTCTTGCCTGCATCGCATCCCGCACGCGGGCCAGAAATACATGCGGCCGGTAGCGCAACAGATCTCGACTCACCCGAATGATCAGCCAGCCTTGCGCGGTCAGTTCGGCCAGCCGGTCGATGTCGTATGCGTGTTGCGCGGGATCGTCCCAATGTTGCCGACCGTCGTATTCGACACAGACCTTGAATTCCGCCCACCCCATGTCGATGCGACCTACGAAGGAACCGTATTCGTCGACGACGAGAATCTGTGTTTGCGGCTTCGGAAACCCGCCGGCGATCAACAGCAGGCGTGTCCGGGTTTCCTGCGGCGATTCGGAACCGCCGTCCATCAGCGCCAATACCCGCCGTAGCTGCACCATGCCGCGGGCACCGCGACGGGTGTCGGCGAGACGCATGACATCGCCCGCCTTGAGACCGGTGGCGTTGGCCAACGCGTCAACACGGATGATCGCCCGCTCGAGACCTTTTCTGCGTCCGATGTCGAACGCCGTGCGCGCCGGCGTGGTCACCGGCAATCCGTGCACGACGCCGACCTCGTCGTCGCGCAATTTGTTGCGATGTATGAGAATGCCCTCGACGGGGCAGGCCTCAGTGCGAATCAGCTCGGCCGGTAACTCTTCGCCAATCCATCGAGATCCGTACAGCGCCGATGCGGACATTCCGGCGAGGGTGGCGTTTCGCGCGGACCACAGCCAGGCGGCCACCGCTCGTCTGTCCGGTGTCAGCTTCACGCCTTTGGGCAGGTAGACATTTCGATAGACCATGTCGTGGCGGCTGACCAGCGTGCGCCTGGTCACCAGGCCGGCCGCCGCCGCTTCGGTGCCGATGAACGGCAGGGATTTTGTGTTCATGCGGTGACTGTCGGCACCGCGTCTCACACGATCGGCCGGAGCGACGGTGCGCACGGGCCGGCCTGTGGATGGGCATGCCGTTGGGGATGACGAGTGTGGGCTCGTGACACGCTCGAGGCCGACACCGCGTGCGGGTAACCCACGTTCGCGCCAACTTGGGGTGTCGGGGGGCTCGCCTACAGTGGCAGCGTGTTCGTCACCGACGACCGCGTCATCTACAGCGCCTCAGACCTCGCGGCGGCGGCGCGCTGCGAGTACGCGCTGCTGCGCGCGTTCGACGCGAAGCTGGGCCGCGGCCCTGCAGTCAGCGTGGACGACGAGCTGCTCGCCAGAACCGCCGAGCTCGGCGGTGAACACGAGCGGCGCCACCTGGATCGGCTGCGCGACATGGCCGACGTCGCGATCATCGGCAGGCCGCCGTCCACGGTCGAGGGGCTGACCGGCGCGGCCGAACAGACCCGGCGCGCCGTCGAGCGACGCGCTCCGGTGATCTATCAGGCGGCGATGTTCGACGGCCGGTTCGTCGGGTTCGCCGACTTCCTCATTCTCGACGGGGACCGCTACCTGCTGCGCGACACCAAACTGGCCCGTTCGGTCAAGGTGGAGGCGCTGCTGCAGCTGGCCGCCTACGCCGAAACACTTTCGGCTGCAGGTATTCCGGTGGCCGATGAAGTCGAGCTGGTGCTCGGTGACGACGCCACCGCCCGCTACCGTCTCGACGAGTTGCTTCCGGTGTACCAGGGCCGGCGCGCCGCCCTGCAGCGCCTGCTCGACGACCATTTCGCGTCCGGCGCGCCGGTCGACTGGTCGGACGAGACGGTGCGCGCCTGTTTCCGCTGCCCCGAATGTGAGGTCCAGGTTCGCGCGACCGACGATCTGCTGCTCGTGGCGGGCATGCGGGTCAGTCAGCGGTCCCGGCTCATCGACGCGGGCATCACCACCGTCACCGAACTCGCGCGACATGAAGGTGCGGTGCCCGAACTGTCATCGCGGGCGCTCACCGCGCTGCGGACCCAAGCGCGGCTGCAGTTGACCCCGAAAGTCGACGGCAAGCCCGCCTATGAGGTGGTGGACCCGCAGCCGCTGATGGTGCTGCCCGATGAGAACAGGGGCGACCTGTTCTTCGACTTCGAAGGCGACCCGCTGTGGACCACCGACGGCCGCGAGTGGGGCCTGGAATACCTGTGGGGGGTACTCACCGTCGGAGGCGAATTCCACCCGTTCTGGGCGCACGACCGGGCCAGCGAACGCCAGGCGCTGATCGACTTTTTAGCCATGGTGCGCAAGCGGTTGCGGCGCTACCCCGGCATGCACATCTACCACTACGCAGCCTACGAGAAGAGCACGCTGCTGCGTCTGGCCGGCCGCTACGGCGTCGGCGAGAACGACGTCGACGAACTGCTCCGCAACGGCGTGCTGGTGGACCTGTATCCATTGGTACGCAAAAGCATTCGGGTGGGGACAGAGAACTACAGCATCAAGTCGCTGGAACCGCTCTACATGGGCAACGAGCTGCGCAGCGGCGAGGTGACCACGGCCACCGACTCCATCACCCAGTACGCCCGCTACTGCGCGCTGCGCGACGAGGAACGCAGCGACGAAGCCGCCGCCGTGCTCAAGCAGATCGAGGATTACAACCTTTACGACTGCCGCTCGACGCGCCGGTTGCGCGACTGGCTGATGGCCCGCGCCATCGAAGCCGGGGTGCCGCCGCGCGGACCCCAGCCGGTGCGCGACGACGAGGCCGCCATCGAGATCGGGGACGCCCTCGAACGCAGACTGCTCAAGTTCGCAGGCGACGGCGTCTCGGCACGCACCCCCGAGCAGACCGCCGTCGCGATGTTCGCCGCCGCCCGCGGCTTTCACCGCCGGGAGCACAAACCGTTCTGGTGGAGCCACTTCGATCGGGTCAACAACCCCGTCGACGAGTGGGCCGACGACGGCGATGTGTTCGTCGCCGACCGGGCCGTGATCGAACACGACTGGCACCGGCCGCCCAAGGCCCGCAAACCGCAACGGCACCTTCGGCTCTACGGGGAACTCGCCAACGGCGAACTGACCCGCGAGATGTACGCGCTCTACGACCCGCCGGCCCCCGCGGGGCTGGCCGACGATCCGGACCGCCGCGCATTCGGCGCCGTCACCGTCCTCGAATGCAACGACCCGCAAGTGCCGACCGAAGTCGTCGTCGCCGAGAGGCAGCCGAAGAACGGCGACGTGTTCGATCAGCTGCCCTTCGCGCTGACACCGGGTCCGCCGATCAACACAAAGCCGTTGGAGGAGTCGATCGAGGCCACCGCGGCCGCGGTGGCGGCCGGGCTGCCGATGGTGCCGTGTGACGCCGTGACCGACATCCTGCTGCGTCGCACCCCGCGTACCCGCAGTGGCAACCCGCTGCCGCACGGCGCCGCGATCGAAGACGACATCACCGCCGCGTTGCTCGACCTCGACGCCTCCTATCTCGCGGTGCACGGGCCGCCGGGCACCGGTAAGACATACACCTCGGCACGGGTGATCGAACGACTGGTCAACGCCCACGGGTGGCGCGTCGGCGTGGTGGCCCAGTCACATGCGGTGGTAGAGAACCTTTTCGCCGACGTGCTGAAGGCCGGTGTCGACGGCGCGCATGTGGCCAAGAAGCTCAACAGCGTCAACTGTGGCTGGACCGAGCTGACCAACCCCGAGTTCGCTGCGTTCATCGACGAGCACACCACCGGCGGCGTCGGCTGTGTGATCGGCGGCACGGGCTGGGACTTCGCCAACCCCGCCAAGGTTCCGCGCCAGTCACTACACGTGCTCGTGGTCGAGGAGGCAGGCCAGTACAGCCTGGCCAACACCATCGCCGTCGCTCCGGCAGCCCGCAACCTGATGCTGCTCGGTGATCCGCAGCAGCTGCCGCAGGTGAGCCAGGGCACCCACCCCGAGCCGGTCGACCGCTCAGCGCTGGGCTGGCTGATCGACGGAAGACACACGCTGCCAAGCGAACTCGGCTACTTCCTGGACCGCTCCTTCCGGATGCACCCGGCGGTGTGTTCGACGGTATCGCGGCTGTCCTATGACGGCAGGCTCCAATCGTTCGACAGCATCACCGCAGCGCGCGTGCTCGACGGACACGCGCCGGGGCTGCAGGTGCTCACCGTCGACCACACCGGTAATTCGACCGAGAGCCCCGAGGAGGCCGATGCGATCGTCGCCGAGATCGCGCGCCTGCTGGGCACCCCGTGGTCCGACGAGGACGGCACGGTGCCGTTGAGCCAGCACCACATTCTCGTCGTCACGCCGTACAACGCACAGGTGGTGGCCCTGCGTCGCCGCCTCGACGCCGCGGGATACCCCGACGTCGAAGTCGGCACCGTCGACAAGTTCCAGGGCAGGCAGGCTCCCGTGGTCTTCGTGTCGATGACCGCGTCGTCGGCAGACGATGTTCCGCGGGGAATCGCGTTCCTGCTCAACCGGAATCGCCTCAACGTCGCGGTGAGCCGGGCCAAATACCTGTGTGTGATCGTGCGCTCTGCGCTGCTGACCGACTATCTGCCGACGACGCCGGACCGACTTGTCGAGCTCGGCGCGTTTCTCGCACTGGCGCCATGTGATACACCCACGGGATGAGCTTGACCGACCGGCTGGCCGCGATCGTCGGCGCCGCCCATGTGAGCACCGACCCTGACCTGTTGGCCGGACGCACCGTCGACCACACCGGGCGCTACCGAGGCAACGCCGCCGCGCTGGTGCGGCCGGGAACGACAGACGAGGTCGCCGCCGTGCTGCGAAGCTGCCGCGACGCCGGTGTCTGCGTCACCGTGCAGGGCGGGCGCACCTCGCTGGTCGCCGGCACGGTGCCCGAGCACGACGACGTCCTGCTGTCCACCGAACGGCTGCGCGACGTCGGCGAGGTCGACGTCGTCGAGCGGCGGATCCACGTCGGTGCCGGTGCGACGCTGGTCGAGGTGCAGCGCGCAGCGGCCGCGTCGGGCCTGGTGTTCGGTGTCGATCTGGCCGCGCGCGATTCGGCCACCGTCGGCGGTATGGCGTCGACGAACGCCGGCGGGCTGCGCACCGTGCGCTACGGCAACATGGGTGAGCAGGTCATCGGGCTGGACGTGGCGCTGCCCGACGGCACGGTGCTGCACCGGCACAGCCAGGTGCGGATGGACAACACCGGATATGACCTGGCGTCCCTGTTCATCGGCGCCGAGGGCACGCTCGGCGTGATCACCGGGCTGGATCTGCGGCTGCATCCCTTGCCACGGTCCCGGGTGACCGCGATCTGCGGGTTCGCCGACCTGGAGGCGCTCATCGAAACCGGCCGGGTATTCCGGGATCTGGACGGCATCGCCGCACTGGAGTTGGTCGACGCCCGCGCGAGCGCGCTGACCGCCGAGCATGTCGGCGTGCCCGCCCCCGTCGACGGTGCCTGGCAGCTGCTGATCGAACTGGCCGGCGATGACGACCAGACCGAGCGGCTGGCGGGCGCGCTCGACGGCGCCAAACTGACAGGTGAACCGGCGGTCGGCGTCGATGCCGCCGCACAGCAGCGGTTGTGGCAAGTGCGCGAGGCGGTCGCCGAGGTGCTGGGTGTGTACGGTCCGCCACTGAAATTCGATGTCTCGCTGCCCCTTTCGGGCATTTCGGAGTTCGCCGAGAGCGCGTCACTCCTCGTCGCAGAACACGCCCCCGCGGCGATCCCGGTGCTGTTCGGCCACATCGGCGAGGGCAACCTGCATCTGAACGTGTTGCGCTGCGGGCCGGACGCGGAGCGCAGGTTGTACTCGTCGATGATGGCGTTGATCGCCCGCCTCGGCGGCAACGTCAGCTCTGAGCACGGCGTCGGCACCCGCAAGCGCGACTACCTCGCGATGTCACGCACCGACGCCGACATCGCGGCCATGCGAGCGGTGAAGACAGCTTTCGACCCGACCGGATACCTCAACCCCGCAGTGCTTTTCGACACATAAGCCGAGCGAGGCGATTGTGCGGTCGAGGAGTTCGTCAGTCGCCGCGAGGCCGCGACTCGTCGGAGCGGCGATGTCGCGGGTGCCGATGGTGATGGCCGGTCGGCAACTGATACGTGTCGCGCACCGACGACGGGGGCTCGGCCAGCGGCCTGCGCCCCATCGGCCGGAACCGCTGCCGGCTATCGATGTGAAACCCGTTGTGTGCGTGGCCGATCGGTTCACGATCGGGCGACGCGGTTGGGGTCGACGGGACGTCGGCGAGCAGCTGGTCCAGTCTTGCCTGCCAGCGCGACGGATCCGGTTCGGGTTCGGGTTCGTCCCACGACACGGTGTACTCGAGGTAGTCGTCGTCGTCGTCGACGAACGTCTCGTCCCCGCCGTAGTCGACGGCCGGACCGGCACCGGCGTCGGGGTCAAGGCCGTCGGGGCCGTCGACCGGGTCGCGTTCGAAGCCCACGAAGAACAGTGCCAGCACCACCCCGATCAATGCGACGAACGCCGGCAACAGCATTGCCTGCGACATCGCCGCGGCGAACGGTTTGTGAAGGAACGTGGGCAGCTCCATCACGCCGCCCGACACCCGGGTGGCCCGGTCGGCCGTCGGCGGCATGACCGCGCCGATCCGCCAGGTCATGAACGCCGCAATACCGGCGCTGCCCAACACCGCCCCGACCTGACGGGTGGCGTTGTAGACGCCTGAGCCCGCGCCGGCGCGGTCGACGGCCAGATTACGGGTGGCGGTGGCGGCCAGCGGTGACCAGATGAACGCCATGCCCACGCCGGTCACCGTCAGCGGAAGCACGAGCCGCCAGATCGGCGTGGTCGGTGTCATCTCGATCGACAGCCACGTCATCGAGATGGCCAGCACGGAGAACCCGAAACCCACCACCGGCCGCGGATGTGATCGGTCGACGATCTTGCCGACGAACGGTGCCAGCACGCCGGTGACGATCGCCATCGGCGCGATGAGCACCGCCGCGCGGGTCGGTGAAAGCCCGCACACCCCTTGGGCGTAGAACATGATCGGCACCATCATCCCGGTAACGACGAACCCGATCGTGGCGACACCGAGGTTGGACAGATAGAAGTCGCGGTCACGGAAAATCGCCAACGGGATGAGCGGCTCGCGGGGGTTGACCGACTGCCAGATCAAAAACGCGGCCATGAAACCGACCCCGCCTGCGATAGTGCCGAATATCCACGGCGCCCACTGGTTGGCCTGGCCCTCCTGCAGGGCGAACACGATCATGAACATGCCGATGCCGGACAACAGCACGCCCGGGATGTCGAAAGGCTGCTTGCGCCTGGGCAGTTGGGGCACCAGGCGGGCGGCCAGCACCACACCGAGGACGCCGACGGGCACGTTCACGAAGAAGATCCACTGCCAGCCGAGGCCGTCGAGCAGGAAGCCCCCGGCCAACGGACCGACCAGCGTCGCGACGCCGGCGGTCGCGCCCCACACACCCATCGCGACGCCGCGACGGTCGGCCGGGAAGATCCTGGTGATCGTCGACAGGGTCTGCGGCGTCAACAACGAAGCCCCGACGCCCTGCAGTACCCGGGCGGCCACCAGCATCCCGATCGTGCCGGAGAGGCCACACCACAGCGAGGCGGCGGTGAACATGCTCAACCCGATGACGTAGAGGTTCTTCGGGCCGAACCGGTCGCCGAGCCGCCCGGCCACCAACAGCGGCACGGCGTAGGCCAGCAGGTAGGCGCTGGTCACCCAGATGACGGCGTCGTAGTCGGCGCCCAACTCGTCCATCAGCGACGGATTGGCGACCGCCACGATGGTCGCGTCGACCAGGATCATGAAGAACCCGACCATCATCGCCCACAGCGCGCTCCACGAGCGGCCGGCGACGTCGGCGGGTTCCCGCGACAGCAGGCGGCTGAGCTCGTGTCGCACTGCCGAGGCACGGCCGGTTGGCGGGGGAATCAGGTGTGAAGGCATCTCGAGTCAACTAAGTACGTGACGATTCAGCCGACGCTACGGAGCTTGTGCGGTCCCGACAAGTCGGGTGCACACGGGTAACGCAGGGTCAGGCGGGCTCGGGGACGGTGTCGCCGATGACGCCGTACCCGTGGTCGACCGCCGGCGCACCCTCCGCGTGGTGGTATCCGCCGCGCAGCGTGGGTGCCAGCGCGAACAACGCGACCACCATACCCATCGTCATCACCAGAGCCAGCGCGATCTGGTCGTTGCCGAGCACGCCGACCACCGGCGCCACCGCCGCACCCAACCCGAACTGCGCGGCACCGAGCAGCGCCGCCGCCGTGCCCGCGGCCTCCGGATGCCGGGACAACGCCACCGCGGGCGCGTTGGGCAGGACCAGGCCCAGGGCGGCCAGGATCGCCCACACCGGAACGACGAAGCCCCACAGCCCGCCGACGTGGGTGACCGACAGCCCGATGAAGACGGCGCCGGCCGCCGTCGCGGCCACCAGCGCGCACAGCATGATGGCCGGCGGGGCGAACCGCCGCAGCAGCACGACGTTGAACTGCGTCGCGCCGATCAGCGCGATGGCCCCGGCCGCGAACACCAGCGCGAACACCTGCTGATCGAGGCCGTAGCGGCCCTGCAGCACGAACGACGCGCCCGCGATGTAGGCGAACAGACCCGACATGCTCAGCGCGGCGACCAGAACCAGAACCACGAAGCGCACGTCGCGCAGCAGTTCGCCGTAGGTGGCGATGATGCCGCGCACCTTCAGCGGCCTGCGGTGCGACACGGGCAGGGTCTCGGGCAGCGCCAGCGCGGCAACCACCAACAGCGCGCCTGCCATCACGACCAGCGCGGCGAACACCCAATGCCAGGACGCGGTCAACAACACCGCGGCTCCCAGCGACGGAGCCAGAACGGGCGCGACCCCGAGCACCAGGATCAACCGCGACATCACGGTGGCGGCAGCCGACTCCGTGAACAGGTCGCCGACCACGGCGATGGCCACCACCGCGGTCGCGGCGGCACCCATGCCCTGCAGCCCGCGGGCCAGGCCCAGAACGGTGATGTTCGGCGCGAGCAGGCACAGCAGCGACGCCACCATGTGCAGCACGATGCCGGCCATCAGCGGCCGTCGCCGGCCCAGCGAATCCGACAACGGCCCCACGATCAGCTGGCCCAGCGCCAGACCCGCCAACGTCCCGGTCAAGGTGAGCTGCGCGACCGACGATGACACCCCGAGCTGCTCCCCGATCTCGGGCAGAGCGGGCAGATACATATCGATGGTGAGCGGACCGAGCGCCACCATGACACCCAGGACGAGGATCATCCGGGTGCGGCTCGGCGGCTTGGATCCGGAGATCGATCCAGAGATCTCGGAAGCCGTGCGCGTCAGGTCCACAGCCGGTGATGTTGCCATGAAGATGGTTAGCGTCGCTTCTCATTATTTTCTTCCCGATCGGGCACACAGTGAGTGCGATCACCTCGGGCACACCAGCCCGGAGTCGTGCGTTATGTGAAACGGATAGCCTGAAGTCAGCCGTTCGGACCGGGGAGGCCGCCGATGAATGCCCGATCAAGGGCCAAGAAGCAGCTGCCCGCTACCCACGACGGCGCCGCCGAGGATCCCAGCGCTGCAGCCAAGGTGCTTTCCGGGGTCATCGAACGCGGTTCGCGGGTGCAGGCGCCGGCGGTCAAGGCCTACGTCGACCGCATCCGCGAACGTAACCCGGGTGCGACGCCTGCCGAGATCGTGAAAAAGCTTGAGACGCAGTATCTGGCGGCGGTGATGGCCAGCGGTGCGGCCGTCGGCTCCGCGGCCGCGGTTCCCGGCATCGGCACGTTGACCGCGCTGTCGGCGGTCGCCGGGGAGACCGTGGTGTTCCTGGAGGCGACGACGCTGTATGTGCTCGCCGTCGCCGAAGTGCACGGAATTCCCGTCGAGCACCGGGAGCGCCGCCGCGCCATGGTGCTCGGCGTGCTCGTCGGCGACGACGGCAAGGCGGCGCTGGCCGACCTGATCGGGTCGGGCCGCACCAGCGGCGCGTGGGTCGCCGACGGGGCCGCGACGTTGCCGCTGCCGGCGGTGTCGCAGCTGAACTCCCGCCTGCTGCGGTACTTCGTCAAGCGCTACACGCTCAAGCGCGGAGCGATCGCCTTCGGCAAGCTGCTGCCGGTGGGCATCGGCGCCGTCGTCGGCGGAGTCGGCAATCGTCTGATGGGCAAACGCATCGTGGCCAACGCCCAGAAGGCGTTCGGCAGCCCGCCCCCGCGCTGGCCCTCGGCGCTGCACGTGTTGCCGGCACCGTGAACTAGCGTGGGCGCCCCAGGCGACGATGGGCCATAACGCCGTTGTCGTGGCTTGACGGTTGCTTCGGCGCTAGCCTTTAGGGCGGTGGAAAGGCGGGTAACCGCACAGAACATGGCAAGCGTTTCACCGCGCTTGCGTGACGCGAGAATCGAGGCGAGTAGCTACCGTGAGCTCACCTTCACCATTCGGACAGAACGAGTGGTTGGTCGAGGAGATGTATCGCAAGTTCCGCGAGGATCCCTCGTCGGTAGATCCCAGTTGGCATGAATTCCTGGTCGACTACTCCCCCGAGCCAACCACCGACAGTGAGGTCGCCGACGGTAACGGTCAACGCGCCGCGGCGCCCGTCTCCCCGCCTGAACCCGCGCCCGCACCCGCACCGAAGGGCTCCGCGGCAAAGCCAGCCGAGCCCAAGAAGTCCGCGGCGGCGAAAAAACCTGAACCCAAGGCGGCTGAGCCCAAAGACAGCAAGCCGAACAGCGACCAGGCACAACCGAAGGCCAAGACCGCCGCACCGCAGCCCGACGGCGACGAGACCCAGGTGCTGCGCGGGGCGGCCGCGGCGGTCGTCAAGAACATGTCGGCCTCGTTGGAGGTGCCCACCGCCACCAGCGTGCGCGCCATCCCAGCCAAACTGATGATCGACAACCGGATCGTCATCAACAACCACCTCAAGCGGACCCGCGGCGGCAAGATCTCGTTCACCCACCTGATCGGTTATGCGCTGGTTCAGGCGGTCAACAATTTCCCGAACATGAACCGTCACTTCACCGAGATCGACGGAAAACCCAACGCCGTCACGCCCGCCCACACGAACCTGGGACTGGCGATCGACCTGCAGGGCAAGGGTGGCAGCCGGCAGCTGGTGGTGGCGGCCATCAAGAAGGCCGAGTCCATGCGCTTCGGCCAGTTCATCGCCGCCTACGAGGACATCGTGCGGCGGGCCAGGGACGGCAAGCTGACCGGCGACGACTTTTCGGGCGTGACGATTTCGTTGACCAACCCGGGCACCATCGGCACCGTGCACTCGGTGCCCCGGCTGATGCGTGGGCAGGGCGCGATCATCGGTGTCGGCGCGATGGAGTACCCGGCCGAGTTCCAGGGCGCCAGCCCGGAACGCATCGCGGACCTGGGCATCGGCAAGCTGGTCACGCTGAGCTCCACCTACGACCACCGCATCATCCAGGGCGCGGAGTCCGGGGACTTCCTGCGCACGATGCACGAGCTGTTGCTCTCCGACGATTTCTTCGACGAGATCTTCCGCGAGCTGAGCATCCCCTACGAGCCGGTGCGCTGGCGCACCGACAACCCCGACTCGATCGAGGACAAGAACGCCCGCGTCATCGAGTTGATCGCCGATTACCGCAACCGCGGTCACCTGATGGCCGACATCGACCCGCTGCGACTGGACAAGAACCGGTTCCGCAGTCACCCCGATCTCGACGTGCTGACCCACGGCCTGACGCTGTGGGACCTCGACCGCGAGTTCAAGGTCAACGGGTTCGCCGGCGCCGAGCACAAGAAACTGCGCGATGTGCTCGCGGTGCTGCGCGACGCGTACTGCCGCCACGTCGGGGTGGAGTACACCCACATCCTCGAACCCGAACAGCAGCAGTGGCTGCAGGAGCGGATCGAGGGCAGACACGACAAACCGACCGTCGCGCAGCAGAAGTACATTCTGAGCCGGCTCAACGCCGCCGAGGCGTTCGAGACGTTCCTGCAGACGAAATATGTTGGGCAGAAACGGTTCTCGCTGGAAGGGGCGGAGACGGTCATTCCGACCATGGACGCCGTCATCGACCAGTGCGCCGAGCACGGCCTCGACGAGGTGGTCATCGGCATGCCGCACCGCGGTCGGCTCAACGTGCTGGCCAACATCGTCGGAAAGCCGTACTCGCAGATCTTCAGCGAGTTCGAGGGCAACCTGAACCCGTCGCAGGCGCACGGCTCCGGTGACGTCAAGTACCACCTGGGTGCGACCGGCACGTTCATCCAGATGTTCGGCGACAACGACATCGAGGTGTCGCTGGTCGCCAACCCGTCACATTTGGAGGCGGTGGACCCGGTGCTGGAGGGTCTGGTCCGGGCCAAACAGGACCTGATCGACATCGAGAACGAAGGCGACGACGACACCGGCTTCACCGTCGTGCCGCTGATGCTGCACGGTGACGCCGCGTTCGCGGGCCAGGGTGTGGTGGCCGAGACGCTCAACCTCGCACTGCTGCGCGGCTACCGCACGGGCGGCACGATCCACATCGTCGTCAACAACCAGATCGGTTTCACCACATCGCCTTCCGATGCCAAGTCATCGGAGTACTGCACCGACGTCGCCAAGATGATCGGGGCGCCGATCTTCCACGTCAACGGTGACGATCCCGAGGCCGCGGTGTGGGTGGCGCGTCTGGCGGTGGACTTCCGGCAGAAGTTCAAGAAGGACGTCGTCATCGACATGATCTGCTACCGCCGCCGCGGCCACAACGAGGGCGACGACCCGTCGATGACGCAGCCGGCGATGTACGACGCGATCGACGTCAAGCGTGGTGTGCGCAAGACCTACACCGAAGCGCTGATCGGCCGCGGCGACATCTCGATGAAAGAAGCCGAGGACGCGCTGCGCGACTACCAGGGCCAGCTGGAACGCGTGTTCAACGAAGTGCGCGAACTCGAAAAGCACGCGATCGAACCCAGTGCGTCGGTGGAGGCCGACCAGATGGTGCCCGCCGGGATGCACACCGGGGTGGACAAATCGCTGCTGGCCCGCATCGGTGATGCCCACCTTGCGCTGCCGGAAGGCTTTACCGTGCATCCGCGGGTGAAGCCGGTGTTGGAGAAGCGGCGCGAGATGGCCTACGAGGGCAAGGTGGACTGGGCGTTCGCCGAACTGCTGGCGCTCGGCTCGTTCTTGGCCGAAGGCAAGCTGATCCGGTTGTCCGGGCAGGACACCCGCCGCGGCACGTTCAGCCAGCGGCATTCGGTGATCATCGACCGCAAGACGGGCGAGGAGTTCACCCCGCTGCAACTGCTCACCGTCGATCCCGACGGCAACCCGACCGGCGGCCGGCTGATGGTGTACGACTCGGCGCTGTCGGAGTTCGCCGCGGTGGGCTTCGAATACGGCTACTCCGTGGGTAATCCGGACGCACTGGTGCTGTGGGAGGCGCAGTTCGGCGACTTCGTCAACGGCGCGCAGTCGATCATCGACGAGTTCATCAGCTCGGGTGAAGCCAAGTGGGGTCAGCGCTCCGACGTGGTGCTGCTGCTGCCCCACGGTCACGAAGGCCAGGGCCCCGACCACACGTCGGGCCGCATCGAGCGGTTCCTGCAGCTGTGGGCCGAGGGCTCGATGACGATCGCGGTGCCGTCGACGCCGGCGAACTACTTCCATCTGCTGCGCAGACACGGTTTGGACGGTATCCACCGCCCGCTGATCGTGTTCACCCCGAAGTCGATGCTGCGCAACAAGGCAGCGGTCAGCGACCTCAAGGAGTTCACCGAGGCCAAGTTCCGCTCGGTGATCGAGGAGCCCACCTTCGCCGAGGGCGACGGTGACCGCAGCAAGGTGCGCCGGATCTTGTTGTGCAGCGGCAAGCTGTACTACGAGCTGGTGGCCCGCAAGAACAAGGAGGAACGCGACGACGTCGCGATCGTGCGCGTCGAGCAGCTCGCCCCGCTGCCCCGCCGGCGGCTGGCCGAAACGCTCGACCAGTACCCGAACGTCGAGCAGTACTTCTGGGTGCAGGAAGAGCCGGCCAACCAGGGTGCGTGGCCGACGTTCGGGTTGACGTTGCCCGAGGTGTTGCCGGAGAAGCTCGGCGGCATCCAACGCATCTCGCGCCGGGCGATGTCGGCGCCCTCGTCGGGCTCGTCGAAGGTGCACGCCGTCGAGCAGCAGGAGATCATCGACGAAGCCTTCGCCTGAGAGCGGACCCGACACCCCGCTGAGCGTCGCGGGTCTGCGCACGCTCGCACCGGACACGGCGGCCCGCTGTAGGCGCTACCGCCGGTACCGGTAGCCTCGTTTCGAGTTCACGACCAGAGGAGCGGTTATGGAGGGCTTCGCCGGAAAGGTCGCCGTGGTGACCGGTGCCGGATCGGGTATTGGGCAGGCGCTGGCGATCGAGCTGGGCCGGTCGGGCGCCAAGCTGGCGATCAGCGACGTCGACACCGAAGGGCTGGCCGTCACCGAGCAGCGGCTCAAGGCGATCGGCGCGCCGGTGAAGGCCGACCGCCTCGACGTCACCGAACGCGAAGCCTTCGAGTTGTACGCCGAGTCGGTGGTGGCGCATTTCGGCACCGTCAATCAGGTCTACAACAACGCCGGCATCGCCTACGTCGGCGATGTCGAGGTGACGCCGTACAAGGACATCGAGCGTGTCATGGACGTCGATTTCTGGGGTGTGGTCAACGGCACCAAGGCGTTTCTGCCGCACCTGATCGCCTCCGGTGACGGCCACGTCGTCAACGTCTCCAGCCTGTTCGGAATCTTCTCGGTTCCCGGCCAGGCCGCATACAACTCGGCGAAGTTCGCCGTGCGCGGGTTCACCGAGGCGCTGCGCCAGGAGATGATCGCCAACCGGCATCCGGTGAAGGTGACGACCGTGCATCCCGGCGGCATCAAGACCGCGATCATGCGCAACTCGACGGCCGCCGAGGGGGTCGACAAGGAAGGCCTGACAAAGACTTTCGACACCCGGCTGACGATCACCACCCCGGAGAAGGCGGCGCGCGAAATACTGGCCGCCGTCCGGAAGAACAGGCCCCGCGTGCTCGTCGGCCCGGACGCCAAGGTGCTCGACGCGATCGTGCGGATCACCGGGTCGGGCTATCAGCGGCTCTTCAACACGGTGATGTCGCGGCTGGTGCCCAACGCACACTGACCGCTGTCCGGCGAGCGTGCGCAAACTCGTCGAATTCGACGGCGTGGCGCTCGGTGACACGCACGCTCGCGGAGAAAGAGGGTCAGTCGCCGAGGGGGTGTTCGGCCAGGAACGCGTCCGCGACGCGGGCCGGGTCTTCACCGTCGGCGACATCGGCGCGCATCTGCGCGAGCGCCGCGGTGTCCAACACCCCGGCCACCTCGTTGAGCGCGAGCACCTGCCGTTCGTCGAGTTCGTTGCGGCGGTACAACGGCACCAGGTTCTGCGCGCGGATCAGCGACGTCTTGTCCGACAACGTCAACAGCTCCGTGGGAATACCCGTCGCAGCGGTCGTCGTCCACCCCGCGTTGATCTCCCCCGCCAGCACCGCCGCGAACAGCGTTGCGCTGTCCGGGAATTCACGTGACTTCCCCAGCTCGCAGGTGCCGAGCGCGGCGGGTCCTGGTTCATCGACGACGTGGCCGACGCGCAGCTTGGCGCAGTTGTGCACCGCCGCGGTGACGTCACGGCCGCCCCACGCGTCAGCCGTCGGCTCGGTGACCGCGAGCGTGGGCTTGTCCTCCGCCGACATCGTGTAGTCACCCGCGGCGACACCTTCGGGTAAGGCCGACAACAGATCCCGGTACACCTGCGCTGCCGACCGCGCCGTCGCGTCGGGCATGAACCGGTGCAGCAGCTGCCCGGTGAAGCCGGGCACGACGCGGACGTCGCCGGAGTCCAGTTGGGCCAGCGGATCGGTCGCGGGTTCGACGTGCGCCGGGCTGCCGTAGAACCGCAGCGCCGCCGCGTAGAGGTGTGCGATCACCGACGCCTCGGGGTCAGGTGTGGAGCCGACCGCGATGGATGGTGCTGCCGCGTCGTCGCCGCATCCCGCGGTGGCCAGGACGAGCAGCGCGACGAGCGCCGACACCAGCCACCGGACGGACATCGTCAGGTGCCGGCGGCGGCGGCCACCGCTTGTGCCACAGCGGGTCCGACGCGTGGGTCCAACACACTGGGCACGATGCAATCGGGCGAAAGGTCGTCGGCGACCACCGAGAAGATCGCCTCGGCGGCGGCCACCTTCATCTCTTCGGTGATGCGTCGCGCCCCGGCGTCCAGCGCGCCGCGGAACACACCCGGGAACGCCAGCACGTTGTTGATCTGGTTGGGGAAATCGCTACGCCCGGTGGCCACCACGGCGGCGTACTTCTTCGCGTCGTCGGGATGGATCTCCGGGTCGGGGTTGGACAGCGCGAACACGATGGCGTCCGGGGACATCGTCGCAACCAGTTCGGGTGGCACCACACCCGCGGACAACCCGAGGAACACGTCGGCGCCGTCGAGCGCCTCGGCCAATCCGCCGGTCAGCCCGCGCGGGTTGGTCTGCTCGGCCATCTCGGTCTTGTAGGCGTTGAGGCTTTCCCGGTCTTTGTGCACGATGCCCTGCGAGTCCAGCACCGTGATGTCGCGGATCCCCTTGGCCAGCAGGATCTTTGCACACGCCACACCCGCTGCGCCCGCGCCGGAGACCACGACGCGCAGCGACGCCGGGTCACGCTCGACGACGGCCGCCGCACCGATCAGCGCCGCCAGCACCACGATTGCGGTGCCGTGCTGGTCATCGTGCATGACGGGGCAGTCCAGCGCGTCGATCAGGCGGCGTTCGATCTCAAAGCAGCGCGGCGCGGAGATGTCCTCGAGGTTGACCGCGCCGAATGTCGGGCGCAGCCGGATCAGCGTCTCCACGATCTCGTCGGGATCCTTGGTGTCCAGCACCAGCGGGATCGAGTCGAGGTCGGCGAACTCCTTGAACAGCGCGCACTTGCCCTCCATCACCGGCAGCGACGCGGCCGGGCCGACGTCGCCGATGCCCAGCACCGCGCTGCCGTCGCTGACCACCGCGACCAGGCGGTTGGCCCAGGTGTAGCGGGCGGCCAACGTGTGGTCCGCGGCGATCGCCCGGCTGACCTGCGCTACCCCGGGGGTGTAGGCGATCGACAGCGCGCGCTGAGTATCCAGCGGCGCCTTGAGTTGTACGCCGAGCTTGCCGCCGACATGGGCAGCAAATATCTCGTCGTCAGAAAGGACGATGTTGGATTCGGTCACCGAATGCTCTTCCACCGCTTGCGACACGGGGTCGAGGGTAGCGACGAACCGGTAGGTAACCTAATCGACTCAGATGAGGCCGAGGTCGGTGACCGCCTTGCGCTCATCAGCAAGTTCACCTGTCGTCTTGTCGATGCGGGCGCGGGAGAAGTCGTTGACCTCCAGCCCCTGCACGATCTTCCAGTTGCCGTTCTCGGTGGTCACCGGGAACGACGAGATCAGGCCCTCCGGCACGCCGTAGCTGCCGTCGGAGACCACCGCCATCGACACCCAGTCGTCCTTCGGCGTGCCCAACAGCCAGTCGCGCGCGGCGTCGACGGTCGCCGACGCGGCCGAGGCCGCCGACGAGGCACCGCGCGCGTCGATGATCGCGGCGCCACGCTTGGCGACCGTGGGGATGAAGTCGTTCTCGATCCAGTCCTGGTCGTTGACCACCTCGGCGGCGTTTCTGCCCGCCACCTCGGCGTTGAACAGGTCGGGGTACTGCGTGGCCGAGTGGTTGCCCCAGATCGTCATCTTCTTGATGTCGGTCACCTTGGCGCCGGTCTTGCGGGCCAGCTGGCTGATCGCCCGGTTGTGGTCCAGTCGGGTCAGCGCCGTGAACCGCTCGCGCGGGATGTCGGGGGCGTTGGACATCGCGATCAACGCGTTGGTGTTGGCCGGGTTACCGGTCACGCCGATGCGGATGTCGTCGGCGGCCACCTCGCCGAGGGCCTTGCCCTGGGCGGTGAAGATCGCGCCGTTGGCCTCGAGCAGATCGCTGCGCTCCATGCCCGGTCCACGCGGGCGGGCACCGACCAGCAGTGCCAGGTTCGCGCCGTCGAAGATCTTGTTGGCGTCGGCGCCGATCTCGACTCCGGCCAGCAGCGGGAACGCGCAGTCGTCGAGCTCCATCACGACACCCTCGAGCGCTTTGAGTGCGGGCTCGATCTCGAGCAGACGCAGTTCGATCGGGCGGTCAGGGCCCAGCAGCGAGCCGCTCGCGATGCGGAACAACAGGCTGTAGCCGATCTGGCCGGCCGCACCGGTGACGGCGACCTTGAGGGGTGTTGTGCTCACGTCAGATGCTCCTTGAATCCAGATGGTTTCCCGCTCGAACCTAGCGCACCGCCGTCACCCTGCTGATCTCCGGTGCCGCTCGCCGCTCAGGTCGGTCTGGCGGCTCGCCGCTCAGGATCGAGCACGTCGACCCCGTCCTGCTGCCACGCCTCGCGCATCGCGTCGGCGCCCTTGAGCCGCACCCAGGCCGCCTCCGTGGCGGTGATCGGCGTCGCCGACAACACCGTCACCGGCGGCAGCGGTGGCGGCAACGCGACGTCGTCGATGTCACTGGTCGCCAGCAGGAACGCGGTGAACGGCGCCCCGTCCCACAGCGGTGACTCGAGGTCGATGAGCGCGTTCGGCTCGAGCACCAGCCCCTCGACGGCGGGGGCCGCCGCCACGATCGCGATGGACCGCACCAGCCCATGCGGCGAGGCACCGCGCAGCGCCACGCAGATCTCGGCGCGCGGACCGTGCAGCGCGTCGGTGACCATCTCGGTGGGGTCGAACATCGGATGCCGCGAACAGCCCAGCGAGACATAGTGAACGACGTCCTCGGAACCGGGTCGGCCGTCGGGCCCGAAGCGCAGCACGTCGATGTTCTCGGTACCGAGGAACGTGACGCTTGCCACGTCGGGGTCCGCGGTGATGCCGGCCCGGGCGAAGTGCTCGCCGACGTGCGCGCGCACCAGCCCCAGGACGTCGATCACTCGGCCGACGGCGCTTCGGCCGATGCCGCAGACACCTCGCCAGCGGTGACCTCGGGGAGGGTGAGGTTCCTACCGGTGTCCGGGTCGAAGACCACCAGTTTCGACGTGTCGACCGCCAGCTGAATGGTGTCACCCTGCTTGGCCGTGGAATCGGTGGAAACCCTTGCGATGAACTCGTTTTCGCCGGTACCGGACTCGGCGGCCAACTCCGCGAGCTGGGCCGACCGCGCCCCGGCACCCTCGCTCTTGAAGTGCACGTACTTGTCGGCGCCCAACGACTCGACCATGTCGACCGTCACGTCGAAGGTGAACGCACTGATGCGCGCGTACACGTCGAGCACCGCGGCGTCCTCGATGTGCTCGGGTCGGATGCCGACGATCACGTTGGCCGGTGCCTGACGGCGGGCCAACAGCGCCGAAGCTTCCGGGGTCAGCGTGACTTCTCCGAACGGCAGTCGCATGCCCACGTCGGTGATGGTGGCGGGCAGGAAGTTCATCGCCGGTGACCCGATGAAGCCCGCCACGAACAGGTTGGCCGGGTTCTTGTAAAGCTCATCGGGAGTGCCGATCTGCTGCGCGACCCCGGCCAGCATCACCACCACCCGGTCGCCCAACGTCATGGCCTCGGTCTGGTCGTGGGTGACGTAGACCGTCGTGGTCCCCAACCGATCCTGTAACCGCGAGATCTCCGAACGCATCTGCACGCGTAGTTTGGCATCCAGGTTGGACAGCGGCTCGTCCATCAGAAACGCCTTGGGATCGCGGACGATTGCGCGGCCCATCGCGACCCGCTGCCGTTGACCGCCGGACAGCTGGGCCGGCTTGCGGTCCAGCAGTTCGCTCAGGTCAAGGATTTTCGCGGCTTCGTCGACCTTGCGGGCGATGTCTTCCTTCTTCATCTTCGCCAGGGTCAGCGGGAAGGCGATGTTCTGCCGGACGGTCATGTGCGGGTACAGCGCATAGGACTGGAACACCATCGCGATGTCGCGGTCCTTGGGCGCCTTCTCGTTGACCCGTTCACCGCCGATGCGCAACTCCCCGGAGGTGATGTCCTCCAGCCCGGCGATCATGTTCAGCGTGGTGGACTTTCCGCAGCCCGACGGCCCGACCAGGATGATGAACTCGCCGTCGGCGATCGTCAGCGACAGCTCCTTGACGGCCGTTGCACCGCCCGCGTAACTCTTGGTCACCCGGTCCAACACGATTTCGGCCATCGAACTACCCCTTCACCGCACCGGACGTCAGGCCGGCGACGATCCGTCGTTGGAAGATGAGAACAAAGATAATGATCGGGACGGTGATGACCATCGCGCCCGCCGCGATCGATCCGGTCGGCTCCTCGAACTGTGAACTGCCGGTGAAGTTGGCGATCGCCACCGGCGCGGTGATCGCGCGCTCGGTCGCCGTCAGCGACAGGGCCAGCAGCAGGTCGTTCCACGCGAAGATGAACACCAGGATCGCCGCGGTGACGATGCCGGGCGCCGCCAACGGTGCGATCACCTTGCGGAAGGCCTGCCACGGCGTGGCGCCGTCCATCTTGGCCGCCTTCTCCAGATCCCATGGGATCTCCCGGAAGAACGCCGACAGCGTGTAGATCGCCAGCGGCAACGCGAAGGTGATGTACGGGATGATCAGCCCCGGCCAGGTGTCGAACAGCCCGATGCTGCGCCAGATGTTGAAAAGCGGTGTCACAAGCGAGATTTGCGGAAACATCGCGATGAGCAGGGCGACGCCGATCAGCAGCCGCTTGCCCGGAAACGTCAGCCGGGCCACCGCGTATGCGGCCATGCCGCCGATGACCACCGCGATCAGCGTGGTGATCAGACCGATACCGATGGAGTTGATCAGCGCCGAGGAGAAGACGTTGCCCTGGAAGATGCCCTTGTAGTTGTCGAAGGTGATCCCGTCCGGAATCAGCTTGCCGTCCTTGACAGTCGACGTCGGCTTCAACGACAGGCTCAGGATCCACAGCACCGGAAGCAGCGCGTAGACCACCACCAGCGCGTTGACGACCGTCCAGCCCGTCGCGCGCCGGGCATTCACCCGCTCAGCCATCTCAGCGGCGCTCCTCGTCGGATCCGGGCGCCGAAGCGCCGAAGATCTTGATGTAGATGAACGCGATAATCGCCACCGACAGGAAGATCAACACCGAGATCGCCGACCCCAGGCCGAGATTGAACGCCTTGAACAGGTTGTCGTAACCCAGGATCGACACCGATCCGGTGTCGTTGGCCCCGCCGGTCAGGATGTAGATGTTGTCGAAGATGCGGAACGCATCCAGGGTGCGGAACAGCAGTGCCACCAGGATCGCCGGTTTGATCAGCGGGATAATCACCTTGACCAGACGCTTCCACGGCCCTGCGCCGTCGACCTGCGCGGCGTTCAGCAGATCCTGGGGCACCAGGGCCAAACCGGCCAGCAGCAGCAGCGCCATGAACGGCGTCGTCTTCCACACCTCGGCGAGCACCACGATGCCCAGCGACGGAATCTGTTGGGTCAGCGGTGCGCTGCCCTCCGGCAGCAGGTTGGCCAGATAACCGGTGCCCGGTGTCCACGCGTAGTACCAGCTGTAGGACGCCGCGACCGTGACGATGCCGTAGGGCACCAGGATCGCGGTGCGCACCACGCCCTTACCGAAGATCGTCCGATGCATCACCAACGCCAGCGCCATGCCGAGCACGAACTCGATCGCCACGGAGACAACCGTGATCGCCACCGTGACCACGAACGCCGTCCACCAGTAGCGGTCGGTGAGCACGGTGACGTAGTTCTCCAGCCCCACAAACGATGTGTCGTCGGGGGTGGCGAGGTTATAGCGCAACAGGCTCAACCACACCGCGTAGCCGATCGGGTAGGCGGTGACCGCCAGCATCAGCACCACCGCGGGCGCGATCAGCCAGAACGCCAGCCGTCGCTCGGATCTGCGGTCGTCGGTGCCGGCGGACGCAACGGCGCGAGACGCCGTCGGAGCCGTCGCCGTCATGGAATCAGCCCCTTACCGTCGATGGCCTTCTGCACCTGCTCGGTAAGTTCGTCAGCCGTACGCTCCGGGTCGATCGCCGAGATCGGCGCCAACGTGACCGAGATCCGCGTCGAGACCGACTGATAGACCGGCGTCGCCGGACGCACGGCGGCGTTGGTGAGCTGGTCGCGGATGATCTCGTACTGCGGGTACTTGGCCTGGAACGTCGGATCGTCGTACAACGAGGTGCGCACCGCGGGCAGCCCGCCCTCCACCGAGGTGTAGCGCTGGTTCTCGATGTTGCGCAGGCAGCGGATCGCCTCGAACGCCTCCGTGCGGTGCTGGGTCGTCTTGGCCACCGCCAGGTTCAGCCCGCCCAGCGTCACCTTGGCCCGCTGGCCCGGGCCAACACCGGGATAGTGCGCGAACCCGAACACGTCCTTGCTGGCTTCATAGGCGGCCTCGAACTGCTCGTCGCTGGGTGAGAAGCTGCCGACGTCGTTGATGCTGTCTTGCAGATCGGGGCGCTCGTTGAGCGGCAGAAAACTCACGCCGCCCTTGACGGCGTTCTCCAGCAGCGACGGCAGAACATAGGGCCAGTTCACCTCCAGCGCGGCTTTGCCCTGCTCCAGTGCCAGCCGTGCGGTGGTCTCATCGGTCTGGGTGATCGACGGATCGGCGCCGGGCGCGGTAGCAACGTCCTTCATGATTTGCAGGGCCTTGACGGTGGCGGCTCGATGCTCGGGGGTGTCGGTCAGCGTGACTGTCTTACCGTCCTCGGAAAGCACCTGACCGCCAGCGCTTTCCAGCAAGGTGTTGAACCACACCACCAGGCCCTCGTACTGCTTGGCCTGCACGGCGATCCAGCCCGGCTTGCCCGCGGCGTGCAACCGCGTCGCCTCGGCCACCATGCCGTCCCAGGTGGTCGGCGGCTCGTCCATCAAATCGGCTCGGTACCAAAGCAACTGGGTGTTGGTGGTGATCGGGGCCGCGTAGAGCTGGTCCTGCCACGTGGCCGTCTCCAACGGTCCGGGCAAGGTATTGGAGGTGGCGTCGGCCTCGGCCAACCCGGCGGGGTCATCGGAAAGCGGTAGCGCCCAACCGGCCTCGGCGAACTCCGCGGTCCACACCACGTCGAGCGCCATCACGTCGAGCGTCTTGTCGTTACCGGTCAGCCGCCGAGCCAGTTGCAGGCGCTGATCGTCGGCACCCTTGGGCAAGCTGACCTGCCGAACGGTGAACCGGTCGCCGAACTGTTCGTTGCAGCGGTTGGCGACCGCCGTGAACGTCTGAGCTTCGTTAGCCGGGGTGTAGTAGTTGATGACGATTCCGTCGCTGTCAGAACCGCACGCCGCCACCGTGGACGCCGTCATCAGCGCAGCCAACAACGCAGCACCCAACCGCCGTGCGCCCACGCGCACGTATGGGACGGCCACCACCCGCCTCCAGTCCGCGTCGATGTCGCCGCCGCTGCGGCTCCACCCTCCGATGTCGCCGCCGCCGCGGCTCCGGCGGGAATCTCCCGCGCGCAAACCGTATGGCGAGTTACGCGTGATTTGCAACACCACGGCCGCGCGCGTCGCAGACCGTTACGCAATTGCGAACGTGCGCAAACTCGCGTGAGCAGACGGCGTGTCGCCCGCACACGCTCGCGCGGGATCAGATCGTCAAGCGCGCCAGCAGATCCCGTCCGCGTTCGGCGTTCTGCGGATCGCACAGCACGTCGTAGCGTCCTGCCACCAGCTGCATCGTCGAGCTGAAATCTCTTGTGCCGCGCGCCATCGCGTACGGGATCGCCGATGTGATCAGCCCGAAGAACACACCGGCGATCAGGCCGGTGGCCAGTGCACTCCACGGGTTGGGGCTGAAGAACCCCAGGATCAGGCCGATGAACAACCCCAGCCACGCGCCGGTCAGCACACCGCCGCCGAGCACCTTCGGCCATGTCAGCCGGCCGGTAACGCGTTCGACCTGCATCAAGTCCACCCCGACGATCGTGACCTGCTGCACCGGGAACTCCTGATCCGACAGGTAGTCGACGGCGCGCTGCGCCTCGGCGTAGGTCGGATACGACCCGATCGGCCATCCCTTCGGCGGCGTGGGCAGCGGCGGAGGGGCACCGCGCCCCACGCTCGGCGTGCCCGGGGCGGCACCGGGCTTCGGTCCAGGTTGAAACGGGCTGGTCATCGGTATTCAATCTCCTTAATCACGCGCCTGATCAGGTGATTCTCCCAACCGGATCAACGCTTGAACGGCCGCAATCGTGCCCAGCACTTGCGCTAGGTTGAAAAGCATGACAAATCCCGGCGAGGACTCAGGAGAAACGACACCATCCGATTCCAACCGAGGTGCGTCCGAGCCGACGCCAGTCGAGCAGGCACGGGACCAGTCGACCGAAACACCGCCGGAAGCGCAACCGCACCGCGAGCAGGCCGCTGACCAACCCGGCTACCCGTCGCCGCCCGCGTTCAGCCCGCCCGGCGGGCCGTATCAGCCCCCGGCGAGCTACGACCCGACGTCCTACCCCGCCGGCTATCCCCCGCCAGGGGGCTATCCGCCACCGCCGCAGTACTCGGATCCGTCAGGCTTCGGCGCGCCGTCATACCCGCCGCCGCCCTACGGCGCGGCGCCGCCCTACGGGGCGCCCACACAGGGCTACGGGCCCCCGCCGCCCGGATATGGCCAGCCGCCGCCGGGATACGGGCCAGCGGGCTACCCGGCACCCGGATACGGCGGTGCGTACGGCACCCCCGGCCAGAAGGTCAATTCGATGGCGATCGGCTCCCTGGTGGCCTCCGTCATCGGCGTGATTCCGTTCCTGTGCGGCATCGGCTCGATCATCGGCATCGTGCTCGGGATCATCGCGCTCAACCAGATCAAGACCTCCGGTGAGGGCGGGCGCGGAATGGCCATCGCCGGCATCGTCATCGGTGCGTTGACATTCCTCATCAGCGTGGTCACCGGCATCGCCTTCTTGAGCTCCTGACCTCGTCGCGTCAGGACGGCGGCTGAAACGGCGACTCCATGCGTTCCATGCCCGCCGCGCGGCCCTTACCTGCGATCACCAATGCCATCTTTCGGCTGGCTTCGTCGATCATCTCGTCGCCGAGCATCACCGCGCCCCTGGCGCCGCCCGCGCGCGAGGTGTGCCATTCGTAGGCCTCCAGGATCAACTCGGCGTGGTCGTAGTCCTTTTGGCGCGGGCTGAAAATCTCGTTGCCTGCGGCGATCTGGTCGGGATGCAGCACCCACTTGCCGTCATAACCCAGCGCGGCCGACCGGCCCGCCACCCGACGGAACCCGTCGATGTCGCGAATCTTCAGGTACGGACCGTCGATGGCCAGGACGCCGTGGGTCCGTGCGGCGACCAGGATCCGCATCAGCACATGATGATGCGCATCGCCGACGTCGTAGCCCTCGGGCTGTTCGCCGACCTCGAGGGTGCGCATGTTCAGGCTGGCCGCCATGTCGGCCGGGCCCAGCACGAGTGCCTGCACCCGCGGCGCGCCGGCGATTGCGTCAATGTTGGTCAGCCCCTGCGCATTTTCGATCTGGGCCTCGATCCCGATGCCGCCGACCGGCAGGCCGTGCGTCGTCTCGAGTTGGCTCAGCAGCAGATCCAGGGCCTGGATATGGGAAACGTCGGCCACCTTGGGCAACACGACGATGTCCAGTGACGCGTCCGGCGCCGACGCGACGGCCGACACCACTTCGATGAGATCGGCGTGGGTCCACGGTGTGGTCCAGTCGTTGACCCGCACCCCGCGCAGTTGGCTGGACCAACCAGGCTCGGCCAGGGCCGCCGCGACGGCGCCGCGGGCCTGGGCCTTGGCGTCGGGTGCCACGGCGTCCTCCAGGTCCAGGAACACCTCGTCGGCGGGAAGTGACTTCGCCTTCTCGATCATCTTGGCGCTGCTGCCGGGAACGGAAAGCACAGTTCTACGGGGTCGATACCGGTTTTCCACAACCACACTCTCTACCCTTTGATTCATGGCGGCGGTGAACAGGGTCTATGCGGCCCGGCTAGCGGGGCTGGTGGTACTGGGCCCCGACGGTGAATCCATCGGCCGCGTCCGCGATGTGGTGGTCAGCATCAGCATCGTGCGCCACCAACCGCGGGTGCTCGGCCTCGTCGTCGAATTGCTCACCCGCCGAAGAATTTTCGTTCCGATTCTGCGCGTGACGTCGATCGAACCGGGGGCGGTGACGTTGGCGACCGGCAGCGTCTCGCTGCGCCGGTTCGCCCAACGCCCCGGCGAGGTTCTGGTGCTGGGCCAGATCATCGAAACGCGGGTCCGCGTCGATGACCCGGAGCTGTCCCATCTGGCCGGAATCGACGTCATCGTCGTCGATCTGGGCATCGAGCAGACGCGCACCCGCGATTGGGTCGTCACCAAGGTGGCCGTGCGTCCGCAGCGCAGGCTGGGCCGGCGCAGCAATGTGCACGTCGTGGACTGGCGCCGGGTGCACGGTCTGACGCCGTCGGGCCTGGCGATGCCCGACCAGGGCGTCGCCCAGTTGCTCGAGCAGTTCGAGGGGCAACGCGCGGTCGAGGTGGCCGAGGCGATCCGCGAACTGCCCGCCAAGCGGCGCTATGAGCTGATCAACGCCTTCGACGACGAACGGCTGGCCGACGTGCTGCAGGAACTGCCCGAGGACGACCAGACCGACGTGGTCAAACGGCTGCCCGCCGAGCGGTCCGCCCGGGTGCTGGAGGCGATGGACCCCGACGACGCCGCCGACCTGCTGGGCGCGATGAACCCGTCGGAGGCCGAACACTTTCTGCGCCGCATGGATCCCGAGGACTCCGAGGATGTGCGGCGGTTGCTGTCGCACTCACCCAACACCGCGGGCGGGCTGATGACCTCCGAACCGGTCGTGCTGGCCCCGGACACCACCGTCGCCGAGGCGCTGGCCCGGGTCCGTGACCCCGATCTGACCCCGGCGCTGGCCTCGCTGGTGTACGTGGTGCGCCCGCCGACGGCCACCCCGACCGGCCGTTACCTGGGCTGTGTGCACCTGCAGCGGCTGCTGCGCGAGCCGCCGGCCGACCTGGTGAGCGGCATCATCGACACCGATCTGCCGGTCCTGGCGCCCGAGGACTCGCTGTCGGCGGTGACGCGGTATTTCGCCGCGTACAACCTGGTGTGCGGGCCGGTCGTGGACCCCGAGAACCACCTGCTGGGCGCCGTGTCGGTGGACGACCTCCTCGACCACCTGCTGCCCGAGGACTGGCGCGACACCGAAGAGCCCGAGCTCTCCGGCGCCGAGGGGGCGTCATGACCGAGCCGTCGCCCCGGGGCCGCCTGGACACACCGCTGACGTCGCGCCGGTTCGGCTTCACCTACGACCCCGAGGCGGTCGGGCGGGTCAGCGAGTCGATCGCCCGGTTCCTGGGCACCGGGCGGTATCTGGCATGGCAGACCATCCTCGTGATCGTCTGGATCATCCTGAATTTGTTTGCTGTCAGCTTGCGCTGGGACCCGTATCCGTTCATTCTGCTCAACCTCGCGTTCTCGACGCAGGCCGCATACGCCGCGCCGCTGATCCTGCTGGCACAGAACCGGCAGGAGAACCGCGACCGCGTGTCCCTCGACGAAGACCGTCGCCGCGCCCTGCAGACCAAGGCCGACACCGAATACCTGGCCCGTGAGCTGGCCGCTCTGCGGTTGGCGGTCGGTGAGGTCGCCACCCGCGACTATCTGCGCCGTGAACTCGACGAACTGCGCGACCTGCTCAGCCGACCACAGCAACCGGCCGCCAGCGGGAACGATGACGACACCGGTCTGGGCGGGCGGTGAGCGGCGGGTACGGAAAATAACGCTTGCACCGGCTAACGCCATTGCTGTAACACTTCCGTAATCGACTAGGTATGGTGACCTGGTTCACAAGCGATCGCAGACCAAGGACGGTTGAGTGCACATAAGGGGAGTCGCCGCCCTCAAAGCCGTGCGGCGCCGAGCAGGGCGCGTGCTTGCCAAGCCGGGCCCACGTGTGCACGACGTGCTGTCCCCGCCCCGGGTACGGGCGGGCATGGCGATCGCCATCATCACCCCCGTCGTGCTGGCGGGCAGCGTCGGCGCGTCGGCGCAGTCGACGCGTACGCAGGTGCGCGACGCGGCGGTGACGCCGCTGGCCGCCGTCGAACCCTCACCGCAGAACCACACCGGCCCGTCCGTCGTCGCGGTCACCAAAGCGCCGACCCCGTTCCACATCGCCTCCACCTCGGCGTCCTCACCGCCGCCCGCTGCCGTGGTGAACTCACCAGGGGCGCTGGGGATTCCGGCCATGGCGTTATCGGCGTACCGCAATGCCGAACGCATGATGGCCGCCGCGCAACCCACCTGCGGTGTCAGCTGGAACCTGCTGGCCGGTATCGGCCGCATCGAGTCGATGCACGCCAACGGCGGCGCCACCGATGCCAGCGGCACCGCGGTCCGGCCGATCTACGGCCCCACGCTGGACGGCACCCTGCCCGGTAACGAGGTCATCGTGCAGAGCCGGGTGGCCGACCGCGTCACCTATGCCCGCGCGATGGGCCCGATGCAGTTCCTGCCGGGCACCTGGTCGCGCTATGCCTCCGACGGTGACGGCGACGGTAAGGCCGAGGTGCAGAACCTGTTCGACTCGACCCTGGCCGCCGCGCGTTACCTGTGCAGCGGCGGGATGAACCTGCGCGACCAGTCCCACGTGATGGCCGCGATCCTGCGCTACAACAACTCGGTGGCCTACGCCCGCAACGTGCTGGGCTGGGCCGCGGCCTACGCCACCGGCGTCGTCCCGATGGATCTGCCGCCGATCACCGGTTCGGTGCCCGCGCTGGGCGATAAGCACCTCGAGCACCTGGAAAACTACGAAGGGCTGGGGCCGGGGCTGCCGATCAACGCGCTGGCGCTGCCCGAGGGCGACCCGATGGCGCTGATGTCGCTGCTGCAGCGTGACGGCGTGGCCAACCAGATCTCCGGCGTGCCGGGCTTCGCTCCCGGCCAGCGGCTCGGACCGCTGCCGGGGCCGGTGCCCCAACTCGCCCCGACACCGCAGGCGCCCGCGCCGCCACCATGGGTGCCGCCGTGGATGCAGCAGAAGCCTGAGCCCGAGTGCGCGGTGTTCTGCATCGAGGACAACGTTCCGCCGCCTCCGTTGCAGCCCGCGCTCGGTGCGCCCGCCCAGGCGCAGCCGATGCTGCCGCCCGGACCGCCACTGCTGGGCCCGCCGCCACCGCCGGGCCCGCCGGCACCGATCGGTCCGCTGCCGCCCGCGCCGGGACCGCCGCCTGGGCCGGCTCCCGGACCCGTCGGCGCGCCTGCCGGGCCTGCGCCGGGGCCGGTGGCTTAAGCACCGTTTTCGGGTCGGCCTAGACTCGAAGGCGATGTCGGAATCTGAGCGTGAAACTGCGGTCCGTGCCGCGCTGACCAAGGTGATCGACCCCGAACTTCGGCGGCCGATCACCGAGCTCGGCATGGTGAAGAACGTCACCGTCGAAGCCGACGGCGGCGTACACGTCGAGGTGTATCTGACGACGGCCGCGTGTCCGAAGAAAACCGAGATCTCCGAAGAGGTCCGTCGCGCGGTCTCCGACGTCCCCGGCACCGGCGCAGTCAAGGTCAGCCTCGACGTGATGAGCGACGAGCAGCGCAGCGAACTGCGCAAGCAACTGCGCGGCGATTCGCGCGAGCCCGTCATCCCGTTCGCGCAGCCGGGCTCGCTGACCCGGGTCTACGCCGTGGCCTCCGGTAAGGGCGGGGTCGGCAAGTCCAGCGTCACGGTCAACATCGCCGCGGCCATGGCCGCGCGCGGGCTCTCGGTCGGTGTGCTCGACGCCGACATCTACGGCCACTCCGTACCGCGGATGATGGGCACCACCGACCGCCCGACCCAGGTCGAGTCGATGATCCTGCCGCCGGTGGCCCACGACGTCCGGGTGATCTCGATCGCGATGTTCACCCAGGGCAACACCCCGGTGGTGTGGCGCGGGCCGATGCTGCACCGTGCGCTGCAGCAGTTCCTGGCTGACGTCTACTGGGGCGATCTGGATGTGCTGCTGCTCGACCTGCCCCCGGGCACCGGGGACGTGGCCATCTCGGTGGCCCAGCTGATTCCGGGCGCGGAGATCCTGGTGGTCACCACCCCGCAGCTGGCGGCCGCCGAGGTCGCCGAGCGCGCCGGGGCGATCGCGCTACAGACCCGGCAGCGCATCGTCGGCGTCGTGGAGAACATGTCCGGGCTGTTGCTGCCCGACGGCACCACCATGCAGCTCTTCGGCGAGGGCGGCGGCAAGCAGGTGGCCGAGCGGCTGTCGCGGGCTGTCGGCGCCGATGTGCCGCTGCTGGGTCAGGTGCCGCTGGACCCCGCGCTGGTGACCGCGGGCGACTCCGGTGTGCCGCTGGTGCTTTCGGCGCCGGACTCCGCTGCCGGCAAGGAGCTGCGCAACGTCGCCGACGCGCTGTCGAGCCGCAAACGCGGCCTGGCCGGCATGTCGCTGGGTCTTGATCCCGCCGGCCGACAATAACGGTCGCGTGTCCGATGGCGAAGATCGCCACGGGCCGTTGAATGCGGCGTTACAGTGCTGTTCGTGCGTGAAGACCGGTTAGCCAGCGGCCGTGGCCGGTGGTTGGCGCTGGTCGCCTCTATCGCCCTGGCCGCCGGCCTGTTCTACGCCCAGACCGCCGAGCCCGCGCCGAAACCCCCGGCAGCACCCGTCCCGGCCGGGCAGGTGGCCAAACCCGCCGATGCGCCGCCGATCCGCACCCCCACCGAGGCCGAGCTGATGGCGGCAAGCGCGCCGGTGGCCACCGCCGCGGTCCCGTTCCAGTTGCCGCCGGGCGTCGCGCCCGAAAACGGCCTGCAGGTCAACACCATCCGGGTGGCCCGCGCGCTGAGCGTGCTGTTCCCGGAGATCACCACGATCGGCGGATACCGCCAGGATCCGCTGAAGTGGCATCCCAACGGGTTGGCCATCGACGTGATGATCCCCAACCACGGCAGCGAGAAGGGCATCGAGCTCGGCAACCAGATCGCCGGGTTCGCGTTGGCGAACGCGCAACGATGGGGCGTCATCCACGTGATCTGGCGGCAGGGCTTCTACCCGGGCGTCGGCGCGCCGAGCTGGACCGCGGACTACGGCAACGAAACCGCCAACCACTTCGACCACGTCCACATCGCCACCAACGGTGGTGGATATCCGACCGGGGACGAGAACTACGTCATCTGACGCGCGCTCAGGTGGCGTCGGTGTCGAACGGCGTCACCGCGGGCGGTTGCGGTGGGGCGCCGGCCGAGGGGGGCGCCACCTGCGGGGTGGGCGCCGGTGAGCTCACCGGCTTGTCGACCCGGGGGCCGTCGAATCTGCCCGTGAAGATCGAATCATCGCCGTCGAGCAGGTGTTTGGTGAGCGCGGCGCGCGGCGTCATACCGCGCAGCTTGTTCAGCTCGCCCAGCGGCTCGCGCAGATCGTCGAACTCCGGCCCGAGGTCTTCGCGCAACTGGCTGGTGGCGCCGCTGATGTAGTCGCGCGCCTGGCGCAGCGCCGTCGACGTCCAGCGGATCGCGCCGGGCAGCCGTTCGGGCCCGAGGATCACCAGACCGGCGATGACCAGGATCAGCATCTCGCCCCAGCCGACGTTGGCGAACATGTCAGACGGTGTTGTCGGGGATCGGCGTGATCGTCAGCGTGACGGGGCGACCGTCGCGCAGCACCTCGATCGGGGCGGGCTGGTCGACCTTGAGCTGGCGGACGGCGACGACGAACTCGTCGGCGTCGGCCACCTTGCGGTTACCCACCTTGACGACGACGTCGTTCTCCAGGATGCCTGCCCGCTCCGCGGGGCTGCCGGCTTTGACGTTGGCCACCTGCGCTCCGGACGCCAGCTCGTTGCTGACCGAGCGGGCCGTCAGCCCCAGCGTCGGATGCGCGATCTTGCCGTCGCGGATCAACGCCTCCACCACGGATTTCACTTCGTTGACCGGGATGGCGAACCCGAGCCCGCTGGCGCTCTCCGACAGCGACTTGCCCGCGGTGTTGATACCGATGACGTTGCCGTCCATGTCGATCAGCGGCCCGCCGGAGTTGCCGTGGTTGATCGGTGCGTCGGTCTGCAGACCGTCGATGACGGTGTCGGTGTCCGAACCGTCGCCCGACAGCGGCACCGGCCGGTTCAGCGCGCTGATGATGCCCGCGGTCACCGTGCTGCGCAGCCCCAGCGGGGCGCCGGCGGCGATCACCTCGTCACCGACGTTCAACTTGTCCGAATCGCCCATCCGGGCCACGCTGAGATTGTCGGCGTTGTCGACCTTCAACACGGCCAGGTCGGTCTTGGGGTCGCGCCCGACCAGGTTGGCGGGCACTTCCTTACCGTCGTTGAACACCACGGTCATCTTGTACTTGCTGGGGTTGTTGGCGGCCTCAGAGATGACGTGGTTGTTGGTGACGATGTAACCGCGGGGGTCGACGACGACCCCTGAGCCCTGCGAACCCTCCTGGTCGCTTTTCGCCTCGATCGTGACGACCGAATCAGCCACGGTGGCAGCGACTTTGGCGAACCGGCCCTCCGGCGGCTGCTCGGTGTCGCTGGTTTCCAGCGTCACCTTCGACGTCGTGAACGCTTCGACCACCTCGGCGGTGGTGCGGCCCACCCAGCCGCCGGCGAACCCGATGACGATGGCGGCGATCCCCAGGACCGCCAGCGCCACATAGGAGACCCTGCCGCCGAACAGCACGTCGCGCACGCTGAGCTTGCCGGTGCTGACGTTGACGGGCGCGCGCGGCGACTCGCGCAGCGCAGGTGTGCCCAACGCGACCGGGGCGCCCGGATCGCGCCACGGATCGGCGGCCGCGTCGGCGCCCTGTCCGTCGCGTTCGGCTTCCAGCGCGCCGGCGTCGGCGGGGTGACGTTGCAGCGAGTCCACCCCCGGGTGCGGTCTGGCGAACGCCTCGGCAAGCACCGGGTCCGGGGTGTGATCCCTGGGGGTGTACTCGGACTGATTGCGGTAGCGATCCAGGCCGACAAACGAGCCGTTGACCCCGTCGGGGCGGCCGAACGCGCGCCGCGCCGCCGGATCGACCGGCGGGCGCGAGACAGGGCGCGGTTCGAGGCGCTCACGGCCGGACTGGTCCAGATTGGTCACCCGTTTATCACCCTCTGTGGAAGCGCCCACGATCGCCGACGCAGGCCGCTGCTCATATCCGCACTACCCTACCGGCGTTTACGCCGTGATCGCGTCACGCCCTCAGCAAACTCTGGTGGGTCCGCCTCGGCGGGCGGCTGCGGCGACGCATGGTGGGGGATCTCCGATAACAGGCCCAACAACTCCGTCGGGACGACGATGGGGCACGACTCCCGCAACGCCGCGCGGGCCTGACGCTGGGCGTCGATCTCGGCCGCGCACTGCGGACACATCGACATGTGGCTGGCCGCGCGCAGGTGGGCGTTCATCCGCAGTTCCCCGTCGACGAAGGCCGCGATGGCCTCGGTGGAGAGGTGCTCGGTGGAGCTGAACTGGCGCGGGCCGACCGGTGCGTCGCTCTGCGAGGCGAACTGAGAAGGCAGCCAGGAAAACGCCCGACGGAACACATGTCCCCGGTCGACCATCACCGAGCTCCTCTCGTTTCGCACTGTCGCTGCTTACTGCCGGTGCTTACTCGAATGTAGCGCGGCGCGTGCGCCAAGACCTGCAAAGGTCAGGCTGTTTTTGCCGTCTCGTCGCTGTGCTTGGCCAAATACTCGCGCAATGCCTGGCGACCGCGGTGGATGCGGCTGCGGACGGTGCCCAGCTTGACGTCGAGCGTCGCGCCGATCTCCTCGTAGGACAGGCCCTCGATATCGCACAGGACGACCGCGGCGCGGAACTCCGGCGGCAGCGAGTCCAGCGCGGCCTGCAGGTCAGGACCCAACCGTGAGTCGTGGTAGATCTGCTCGGGGTTGGGGTCCTCGGCGGGCACCCGGTCGTAGTCCTCGGGCAGCGCTTCCATCCGGATGCGGCCGCGCCTGCGGACCATGTCGAGAAACAGGTTCGTGGTGATGCGGTGCAGCCAGCCCTCGAACGTGCCGGGCTGGTAGTTCTGCACGGACCGGAAGACGCGGATGAAGGTCTCCTGGGTCAGGTCCTCGGCGTCGTGCTGGTTGCCCGAGAGCCGGTAGGCCAGGCGGTACACCCGGTCGGCGTGCTGACGCACCAACTCGTCCCACGACGGCATGGTCGACTTGTCACCGGTGGCGTCGAACACCGCGGTGCCGGTCAACTCGTCGGACGGCTCAACC
The DNA here is from genome assembly GCF_019645835.1 of Mycolicibacterium holsaticum DSM 44478 = JCM 12374. Classification (NCBI taxonomy): domain Bacteria; kingdom Bacillati; phylum Actinomycetota; class Actinomycetes; order Mycobacteriales; family Mycobacteriaceae; genus Mycobacterium; species Mycolicibacterium holsaticum. The sequence continues at coordinate 1,355,920 of NZ_CP080998.1, read as the reverse complement.
CAGGTCCCATCCGTGTACTGCTCGAGGTGGGCCATCGAAACCGGGGCGCTAGGGGCAGTTGAAATCGTCAGATCCTCCTGGTCACAGCCGCCATCACGGATCGACGGCTCGATGTCGGCGGAAACGCGAAAATCGCCGTCGTTATTCCCGGAATGCCAGCGTGTGCCGTCGTCCATGGGCAATACGGTCTCCGACCCTGGTGTGGTTGGCATATGAGCAAACTGAACATTTCCTGAGAATGCTGTCTACCCGTTTTCCACCTGCAGAAACTGCCCCACTTCCGGCCGATCCTGGCACACCGGCCCGGGCGTGTCGGGCTGTCGGGCTACGCGGGTTAGCTCTACGCTGCGGGCATGGCACGGTCCGATGACAGCAGCGGTCAGCAAAGCCGCGCTGAATCGATCGTCGGGCACGCCGAGCAGTCGATCTCCGAGGACGCGATCGTCGCCGCCGCCCGGGAACGCGCCGACGACATCGGCGCGGGCGCGGTCACCCCAGCGGTCGGTGCGTTGCTGTGCGTGTTGGCAAAGCTGACCGGCGCCAAGGCCGTCGTCGAGGTGGGCACCGGCGCCGGGGTCAGCGGGCTGTGGCTGTTGTCGGGCATGCGGGAGGACGGCGTGCTCACCACCATCGACGTCGAGCCCGAACATCAGCGCATCGCCAAGCAGGCGTTCACCGAGGCCGGCATCGGGCCCGGCCGCACGCGGCTGATCAGCGGCCGGGCGCAGGATGTGCTCACCCGGTTGGCCGATGAGTCCTACGACCTGGTGTTCATCGACGCCGACCCGGTCGATCAGCCGCAGTTCGTCGTCGAGGGCGTGCGGCTGCTGCGGTCCGGCGGCGCGATCGTCGTGCACCGGGCCGCGCTGGACGGCCGCGCCGGCGATGCCCGCGCCAACGACCCCGAGGTGACGGCGGTGCGCGAAGCCGCGCGGCTGATCGCCGAAGACGAGCGGCTCACGCCGGTGCTGATTCCGCTGGGCGACGGCCTGCTGGCCGCCGCCCGCGACTGATCCCCCTCCTCCTCGCGCGATCTGTGTGCGTTTTGTTGCGCTCAGCGCGCCTGAACGCACACAAACCTTGACCATCGGCTAAACGGGCGTTTAGTGTATTGAACATGCGTTCAGCTCCTGATGATCGCACCGCCATCGCCCGAATCCGCGATGCCGCGATCGACCAATGGGGCCAGCACGGGTTTCACGTCGGCCTTCGGACGGTCGCCGAGGCGGCCGGCGTCTCCGCGGGGCTGGTGATCCACCACTTCGGGTCCAAGGTGGGGCTGCGCAAAGCGTGTGACGACTACATCGCCGAACAGATCCGCAGCGGCAAGCTCGAGTCGATGCGAGCCAACGACCCGGCGACGTGGTTCGCGCAGATGGCCGAGATCGAGTCCTACGCCCCGCTGATGGCCTACCTCGTGCGCAGCATGCAGTCCGGCAGCGAGTTGGCCAAGACGTTGTGGCGCAAGATGATCGCCAACACCGAGGAGTACCTGGCCGAGGGTGTGCGCAACGGCGTCCTCAAACCCAGCCGCGACCCCGCGGCCCGGGCCAAATACATGGCGCTCACCGGCGGTGGCGGGTTCCTGCTGTACCTGCAGATGCACGACAACCCCACCGATCTGCGTGCGGTGCTGCGCGACTACAGCGATGAGATGGTGCTGCCCACCCTCGAGGTGTTCACCGAAGGACTGATGGTCGACTCCACCATGTACGACGCGTTTCTCGGTCAGCGCGAAGCCCAGCAAGCACCCGAGCAAGGAGAGACAGACATATGACGACGACGTCGCGGCCACGAGTTGACACCGTCCCTGCTGTCGAAATACGGGGGCTGAGAAAACGATTCGGGCACACCAAGGCGCTCGACGGACTGGACATGGTCGTCGAACCCGGCAGCATCGCGGGGTTCCTCGGACCGAACGGCGCGGGCAAATCGACCACCATCCGCGTCCTGCTCGGGTTGCTGCGCGCCGACGGCGGCACCGTGAAGCTGCTTGGCGCGGACCCGTGGCACGACGCGGTGGCACTGCACCGGCGGATCGCCTACGTGCCCGGCGATGTGACGTTGTGGCCCAACCTGACCGGCGGGCAGGCGATCGACTTTCTGGCCGGTCTGCGCGACGCCTTCGACACCAACCGGCGCGACGAGTTGATCGAGCGCTTCGAGCTGGACCCCGACAAGAAGGCGCGCACCTACTCCAAGGGCAACCGGCAGAAGGTCGCGCTGATCGCAGCGTTCAGCACCAACGCCGAACTCTACATACTCGACGAACCCACCTCGGGACTGGACCCGTTGATGGACAAGGCGTTTCAGCGGTGCGTACAGGAAGCTGCCGATAACGGCTCGTCGGTGCTGCTGTCCAGCCACATCCTCGCCGAGGTGGAGCGCCTCTGCGATTCGGTGACGATCATCCGCGCCGGCCGTACTGTGCGCGCCGGGCGCCTCGCTGAGTTGCGGCATCTGATGCGCACGACGGTGAAGGTGCGCACCCGGTCAACCATGGACGGGATGCGCTCGGCTCCGTTCGTGCACGACTTCGCCGCCGAAGACGGCGTGTGCACGTTCGCGGTCGACCGGGACGATCTCGACCGCGCCATGAGCCAGTTGAGCGCGCTGGGCATCGATGAACTGTCGGTGTCCCCGGCCTCCCTCGAGGACATGTTCCTTCGGGAATACCAAGGGGCCCAACGATGACCGCCACCACAACCAGCGTCACCGCGCGCCATACGCGTCAACCGGACTCCTCGATGACCGGCACGGGCCGGTTGATCGCGTTGGCTCTGCGCCGCGACCGTATCCGGCTGCCGGTCTGGATCGCGGCGTTGACGCTCACCATGTGGTACACGCCCACCGCGTTCGAACTGGCGTATCCAGAGGAGGCCGACCGCGTCGCGCGGGCGAACCTGATCAAGACGCCGGCCGGCATCATGTTCAGCGGTCCGATGTTCGGCCGCAACGAAACCGACATCGGCGCGATGTTCGCCAACGAGGTGATGCTCAGCGTCATCATCGCCGCCTCGATTCTGGCCATACTCACCGTGGTGCGACATACCCGCGCCGAAGAAGAGCGCGGCGCAGCCGAATTGGTGTTGGCAGCGCCGGTGGGCCGGTATGCACCCACCGGTGCGGCGATCGTCGTCGTGGCCGGGCTCAACGCCGTGCTCGCGGTCACGATGACCGTCGCGACCGCGGCGACCGGGCTGGACGTGATCGATTCGGCGGCGGTGAGCGTCGGGATCGCCGGTGTGGCAATGGTGTTCGGTGCTGTCGCCGCGGTGACCGCACAGTTGTGGCGCACGGCACGCCTTGCCACCGGGATGGCGATGGCGGTGCTGGGCGCCGCGGTGGTGGTGCGCGGGGTCGGCGATGTGATCGACCATTCGGGCAGCGCACTGAGCTGGTGCTCCCCCATCGCGTGGGCACAGCAGATGCGGGCCTTCGTCGATCTGCGGTGGTGGCCGTTGGCCATGCTCGTCGCGCTGGCCGCCGCGCTTCTGGTGACCACCGCCGTGCTGCAGCGTTCCCGCGAGTACGACGCGGGCAGGCTGCCGTCCGGAGGTGAGCATCCCGACGCTCCACCCATCCGCGGCGTGTTGGGGCTGTACCTGATCCAACAGCGCGGTCAGATCATCGGCTGGTCGGTCGGGCTGTTCCTGGCCGGCCTGTCGTTCGGGTCGCTGACCCAGTCGCTGTTGGACATGGCCGAAGAGAACGAGTTGGTCGCCCGCATGCTCTCCGCGCAGGGCAACGACGGCATCTACACCTCGATGACCCAGTTTCTGGCCGCCGCGGCCACCGCGTTCGTCGCGATCGCCGTGTTGCGGCTCAACGCTGACGAACAGTCCGGCATCGCCGAGGCGGTGCTGGCCGGCGCCGTATCGCGGTGGCGCTGGCTGCTTTCGGCGGTCGGGGCATCGCTGGTCGGGGCGTTGGTGCTGCTGTTCAGCGCGGGCCTGGGCAACGGCATCGGCGCCGCTGTCACCCTCGGTGAACCCGAGACCGTCATTCGTCTGACGCTCGCCGCGCTGGCGCACCTTCCGGCGATGGCGGTGATCGCGGGCATCGCAGCGGTCGCGTTCGCGCTGCGGCAGACCTGGATCGCCTGGCTTGTCGTCACGTTCGTGGTCGTGTCGCTGTATCTCGGTGCCCTGCTGCGACTTCCGCAGTGGCTGCTCGACCTCTCGCCGGTCGGCCGGACCACGGTGCCGTTGGATGTGCCCGTGACCGCGATGGGCGTGATGGTCGTCGTCGCCGCCGGACTGACGACGCTCGCGGGACTGGTGTTCCGGCGGCGCGACGCGATGTAGGAAGCCGGAGGTAACCATGAAGATCGCGTTACAGGTGATGGCATCTGCCGTCTTCGGGTTCGTGTTTTTCGGCCTGGCGTTGTTCTGGCCCGCCGGCACGTTCGACTACTGGCAGGCTTGGGTTTTCATCGCGGTGTTCATCGTGGGGACATTGGGTCCGACCGTCTATCTCGCGGTGCGGATGCCGGACGCGCTGCGCCGCCGCATGCGCGCGGGTCCGTTCGCCGAAAGCCGTGCGGTGCAGAAGCTCGCCATCGCCGGGACGGTCCTTGCCGTGGTGGCCGTTTTGGTGGTCAGCGCATTCGACCACCGGTTCGGCTGGTCCACCGTGCCGACCGCGGTGGTCATCCTCGGCAATGTGCTCGTGTGGTCAGGGCTCACCATGGCCCAAGCCGTGGTCATCCAGAACAACTACGCCGGGGCCACCATCACGGTGGAAGCCGAGCAGAAGCTCGTCTCGACGGGTCTGTACGCCCTGGTGCGCCATCCGATGTACCTCGGCACGACGATCATGATGATCGGCACCCCGCTTGCGCTCGACTCGTATTGGGGGCTGTTGCCGATCGCGCCGTCGCTGCTGATCCTCGCGGTCCGCGTGCTCGACGAGGAGTCGATGCTGCGTGCGGAGTTGGCCGGCTACCGGGAGTACACCGAGCAGGTGCGTTACCGGTTGGTGCCCGGCGTGTGGTGACGCGGTTGGCCTGTCGGCCCCCATACTGATCGCATGGAAGTGCTGACCGGCTTCGGGTTGGCCACCGCGGCGGGCCTCAACGCCTACATCCCCCTGCTGGCGCTCGGCCTGTTGTCGCGGTTCACGGATCTGGTGGCGCTGCCGCACGGCTGGGCATGGCTGGAGAACGGCTGGGTCATGCTGATCGTCGCGGTGCTGCTGGTCGTCGAGGTCGTCGCCGACAAGGTGCCCGCGCTCGACACCGTCAACGACGCCATCCAGACCTTCGTCCGCCCGACCGCGGGCGGCATCGTGTTCGGGTCGGGCACCGCGGCCCAGACCGCCGCGGTCACCGATCCCGGTGCGTTCGCCCAGTCCGGGCAATGGATACCGGTGGTCATCGGGGTCGTCGTCGCGTTGGTGGTGTCGCTGACCAAGTCGACGGTGCGTCCGGCCGCCAACGTTGCCACCGCCGGGGTGGCCGCACCCGTGCTCAGCACCGTCGAGGACGGCGTCAGCATCGGCCTGGTCTTCGTGGCGATCCTGGTTCCAGTGCTGGTGCTGGTGGCGGTCGCCGCGCTGGTGTGGGGGGCGCTGCGGTTACGGCGCCGACGCCGCCGAGTCGCGCCGAGATAGCACCTACGGCAGTCCACCCGGGCGATTTGCGACCCGGAATGCTATTTCGCGGCAAGCTGCGGTTAGATCCAGACGCCCTTGCCGACCGCGACCACACCGCCCGCGCTGATCGCGAACCGCTCCCGGTCCTTGTCCAGATCGACCCCCACCATCTCGCCCGGGCCGACCACGACGTTCTTGTCGAGGATCGCGTGGCGCACCACCGCGCCGCGGCCCACCCGGGTTCCCGGCATGATCACGCTGCCCTCCACGATGGCCCCGTCGTCGACGACGACGTTGGATGACAGCACCGAATTACGCACGGACGCAGCCGAAACGATGCTGCCCGCACCGACCACCGACTCCTGCGCCGAGCCACCGTTGACGAACTTCGCCGGCGCCAGCATCTCCATCTCGCCGCGGATCGGCCAGCGCTTGTTGTACAGGTTGAACACCGGGTGCACCGACACCAGATCCATGTGCGCGTCGTAGAACGCATCGAGGGTTCCCACATCACGCCAGTAGCCGTGATCGCGTTCTGTCGCGCCGGGAACCTCGTTGTTGTTGAAGTCGTACACGGCGGCCATCCCGTCGGCGACCAAGCGCGGGATGATGTCACCGCCCATGTCGTGGTCGGAGTGGTCGTCGTCGGCGTCGGCGCGGATCGCGTCGATGAGCACCTTGGTGGTGAAGATGTAGTTGCCCATCGACACGAACGCCTCGTCGGGATTGTCCGGCGTGCCCGGCGGATCGGCCGGCTTCTCGATGAAGCTGCGGATACGCCCCGACTCGTCGGCGTCGATCACCCCGAACGCGGTGGCCTCCGCGCGCGGGACCCGGATGCCCGCGACCGTCGCGCCCGCACCGCTTTCGATGTGGAACTGGACCATCTGCTCGGGGTCCATCCGGTAGACGTGGTCGGCACCGAACACGACGATGTAGTCGGGATCCTCGTCGTAGATGAGGTTCATCGACTGGTAGATGGCGTCGGCCGAACCGGTGTACCACCGCGGGCCGAGCCGCTGCTGGGCCGGCACCGGGGTGATGTATTCACCGGCCAGACCCGAGAGCCGCCAGTTCTGCGAGATATGGCGGTCAAGCGAATGCGATTTGTACTGGGTGAGCACGCAGATGCGCAGGTATCGGGCGTTGACCAGATTCGACAGCACGAAATCGATCAGCCGGTAGGCGCCGCCGAAGGGAACCGCCGGTTTCGCTCGGTCAGCGGTCAGCGGATACAACCGCTTGCCCTCCCCGCCGGCCAGGACGATGCCCAGCACGTGTGGCAATTCCCTCATATTTCAAACCTATCGGCCGGTTCTCCCGGCTGCCAGCCATTGACACCATCGTTTCGGCGGTCTCGCCCGCACGGAGGCTGCGACGGTCGGCGGTCGTCACTATCGTCGTGTCCATGCGGGTGGCGATGATGACCCGGGAATACCCACCCGAGGTTTACGGCGGCGCGGGGGTGCACGTCACTGAACTCGTCGCGCAACTGCGCCACCTGTGCGACGTCGACGTGCACTGTATGGGCGCGCCGCGTACGGATGCCTTCGTCGCGCAACCGGATCCGGCCCTGTTGGGCGCCAACCCGGCGCTGACGATGCTGTCGGCGGACCTGGCCATGGTCAACGCCGCCGCGCAGGCCACCGTCGCGCATTCGCACACCTGGTACACCGGGCTGGCCGGCCATCTGGCGGCGCTGCTGTACGGCGTCCCGCATGTGCTGACCGCGCATTCACTCGAGCCGATGCGGCCGTGGAAGGCCGAACAGCTCGGCGGCGGTTACCGGGTGTCATCGTGGGTGGAGAAGACCGCGGTGGAGGCTGCTGATGCCGTGATCGCGGTGAGCTCGGGCATGCGCGACGATGTCCTGCGCACCTATCCCGTCCTGGATCCCAACCGGGTGCATGTGGTGCGCAACGGCATCGACACCGAGGTGTGGTACCCGGCTGCGCCCGAACCGGATGAGTCGGTGCTGGCCGAGCTCGGCGTGGACCTGTCGCGTCCGATCGTGGCGTTCGTCGGGCGCATCACCCGGCAGAAAGGCGTCGCGCATCTGGTCGCCGCGGCGCACCGGTTCGCACCCGACGTCCAACTGGTGCTGTGTGCCGGTGCGCCCGACACCCCCGAGATCGCCGCCGAGGTGACCGAGGCCGTGCAGCAGCTGGCCCGCGCCCGCAGCGGCGTGTTCTGGGTCCGGGAAATGCTGCCGGTCGGCAAGATTCGCGAAATAGTCTCTGCTGCAATGGTTTTCGTGTGCCCATCGGTGTATGAACCGCTGGGGATCGTCAACCTGGAAGCGATGGCATGCGCGACGGCGGTGGTGGCCTCCGACGTCGGCGGGATCCCCGAGGTGGTGGCCGACGGCCAGACCGGCCTGCTGGTGGGCTATGCCCCGGAGGACCCAGCGGGGTTCGAGGAGCGGCTGGCTCAGGCGGTCAACGAGTTGATCGCCGATCCCGACACGGCACGGCGCTACGGTCAGGCGGGTCGGCAGCGGTGCATCCAGGAATTCGCCTGGTCGCACATCGCCGAGCAGACCCTGGAGATCTACCGCAAGGTGTGTTCGTAGCTCGCTGGTCTAGCTGGTGACGTTTTTGAGTTCGTCGCCCAGCGCCGCGGCTTCGTCAGGAGTCAATTCGACGACGAGACGCCCACCGCCCTCCAGTGGTACTCGCATCACGATGCCGCGCCCCTCCTTTGTCGCTTCCAGTGGACCGTCGCCGGTCCGGGGCTTCATCGCCGCCATCGAGTGCTCCCTCCACAATGAGCCGCCCGCCGGGGACTAGCCAGCGGGCTCGGTCGGGGCCGAGAGTGCCCACCGGTCGGCAGCTCCCGACGCTGAACTGCTACTGAACTCCCCCTATTCTTCCCTATCGCAGCCGGTCGGTGTGCAAAGACCCGGCTTAAGGCCGTACCGGCGGCCCCGCAGAGGTCGCCGGAACCCAGCAGTCGGCAGTGTGGTCGTCGACCATTCCGGTGGCCTGCATCAACGCGTATGCGGTCGTCGGGCCCACGAAGCGGAAGCCGCGACGCTTGAGTTCCTTGGCCATCGCGGTCGATTCCGGGGTCACCGCCGGGACGTGCGCGAGGTCGACCGGCCGGGCCCGCCGGGCAGGCGCGAACGACCACAGCAGCTCGGCCAGGTCCACCCCGTCATCGCCGAGATCGGCGACCGCGCGCGCGTTGGCGATGGTGGCCTCGATCTTCGCGCGGTTGCGCACGATTCCGGTGTCCGCCATCAACCTCTCGATGTCACGGTCGGTGTAGCGGGCGATGCGCGCCGCGTCGAAACCGTGGAAGGCACGCCGGAAGTTGTCCCGCTTGCGCAGGATGATCAGCCAGGACAGCCCGCTCTGGAACGCTTCGAGGCTGACGCGTTCGAACAACGCCGCCGGGTCGCGCAGCGGCCGGCCCCACTCGATGTCGTGGTAGTCGCGGTACAGCACGTAGTCGGCAGGTGCCAGGCGGGACTGGTCGATCCAGCCGCACCGGATTCGGCCGTCGTCAGTGGTCACGTTTCGTCCTGCGATGACGGCGCCGCATGCACGCCGCCGGCCTCGACGTCGTCATCTTGCGCACCGACGCCGTCGTCGTCGACCCCGTACGCCGCGCGCACGGCCGCCAACTGGCCGCGCACCAGATCCAGCTCCTGACCCAACCGGTCCAGCACCCAGTCCACTTCGCTGGTCTTGTAGCCGCGCAAGGTCTGGGTGAACTTGATCGCGTCGACGTCGGCGCCGGTGACCCCGGAGGCGGGCAACACGGTGGCCGTCGTGCCGCGCGGCAACGGCGGCAGCGGCTCACCGCGCCCGAACAGGACGCTGCCCAGCGCGAACAGCACAATCGCGATCAGAACCAGCACGAGCAGGTACACCAAAACGAGCGTCACGCTGTCGATACTGCCTGAACGCCCCGACAATCAGCCCTGCGGGCGCAACGTGGCCATCGGCGGCCGGTCGGTCAGCGAAACCGCGGACGTCCGCGACGTGTAGTCGTCGCCGTCGGCGAAGAACTGGGTCAGCCCCACCCCGGAATCCAGCACCCCGCAGCGCGACAGCAGGGTGGCGATGACCTGGCGGCTCATCGTGGCCAGCTCGGTCAGCGGCCGGTTGCGGTGGCTGCGCACCCCAAGGTTGACCTGCGCGATGGCGTCCAGCCCGAGCCGGTCGTAGGTGTCGATGAGCAGACCGATCTCCACGCCGTAGCCGGGTGCGAACGGCACCGACATCAGCAGTTCCCGGGTGGCGGCGTACTCCCCGCCCAACGGCTGGCACAGGCAGCTGAGCTCCGGGCGCAGCGCGGCCAGCAGCGGCCGTGCCACCAGTTCGGTGACGCGGCCTCCGCCGTTGGCGTCCTCGCTGCCGCTGACCTTGAGCGGGCGCCGGTAGAAGCCCTTCACCAGGTGCACGCCGTCGGCGGTGAGCAGCGGTCCCAGCAGCTTGGGCACGAACATCGGGTCGGGATCGATCAGGTCGGAGTCGACGAACACCAGGACATCGCCGGTGGCGGCGGCAAGCGAGCGCCACAGCACCTCGCCCTTGCCGGGCTGCGGTTCGACCTCGGGCAGCGCGGCCTCGCGGGTGATCACCCGGGCGCCCGCGGCGAGCGCGCGGATCTCGGTGTCGTCGGTGGACCCGGAGTCCAGCACGATCAGCTCGTCGACAAGCCCGCCGAGCAGCGGTGCGATGGTCTCGATGACGCCGCCGACGGTCTCCTCCTCGTTGAGCGCAGGCAGCACCACGGACACGGTGCGCTCGCCCTTGGCGGCCTCGAGGTCGGCGATGCTCCACGATGGCCGGTTCCAGCTGCGGTCGGCCAGCCACTGCGCGGTGCTGTCAGTCCCGGCCGTGTCCGGTGTCAACTGCGAGAGCAATGTCATGCCAATCCCCTCACCGTGCGCGTCGGTGGACGCGAGCCCTGAATCGACGCGACCATTTCGAGTACGCGTCGCGTGGGTCCCACCTCGTGCACTCGGAACATGGCAGCGCCTTCGGCGGCGGCAAGTGCCGTCGCGGCAAGCGTGCCCTCCAGGCGGTCGGTCAAACCCACACCCAGAGTCTCCCCGACGAAATCCTTGTTGCTCAGCGCCATCAGGACCGGCCACCCAGTGTTTACAAGGTCTTTTACATGGCGCAACAAACTAAGACCGTGGTAAGTGTTCTTGCCGAAATCGTGGGTCGGATCGATCAACACCGCGTCGCGTGCCACGCCCAGCTTCACCGCATGTTCGGCGGCGGCGGTCACCTCGGCGATGACGTCGTCGACGACGCCGCGCGCGGTGGTGCCGTAGTTGACCCGGAACGGGCGGGTCCGCGGCGCCGCGCCGCCGGTGTGCGAGCAGACCAGCCCCGCCCCGAATTCGGCGGCGACCTCCGGGAGCGCCGCGTCATGGCCGGCCCAGGTGTCGTTGATCAGATCGGCGCCGGCGGCGCAGGCCTGCTTGGCCACCGTCGAACGCCAGGTGTCGACGCTGATCAGCTGGTCGGGGTAGGCGCCGCGCAGCCATTCGATGAACGGCACCACCCGGGCGATTTCCTCGTCGGTGTCGACGGGTCCGCCCGGACCGGCTTTGACGCCGCCCACGTCGATGACGTCGGCGCCGTCGTTGATCGCGGCGTGCACGGCGGCCTTGGCCGCCTCGTCGGCGAAGGTGGCGCCGCGGTCGTAGAACGAGTCGGGCGTCCGGTTGACGATCGCCATGATCAGCGCTCGATCACCGGCGACCGGGCGGCCCAGAAACGTCGACTGCACCCTTCCAGGCTACGGTCCTGCGATTACTTGGGGCGCTTGCCGGCCTTCACGTGGTCGGGGTACTCCTCGTAGAACTCGATGTAGCCCTCTTCGCGGCTGGACAGCACGTAGATGGGGTCCTCGACGTCGGGGCCGTAGCCCTCCTTGCGCAGATCGACCTTCTGACTCTTGAACGTCGAGGTGTAGGCGAGCTCGGAGACCACCCGCACGAACAGCGGCACCGCGTAGCCGGGCAGCTTGTCGTAGACCGCCTTGGCCAACGCCTTACCGTCGAACTCCTGGCCGTCCTTGAGCTGGATCGCGGCCATGCCCGCCCGGCCGCCGGTACCGGGCACCTCGACGCCGAACACCGTGGCCTCCTCGACCTGCGGGTCGGTGGAGATGGCCGACTCCACCTCGGTGGTCGCGACGTTCTCCCCCTTCCAGCGGAAGGTGTCGCCGAGCCGGTCGATGAACGCCGCGTGGCCGAAACCCTGCGAGCGCATCAGGTCGCCGGTGTTGAACCACACGTCGCCGTCGCGAAATACGTTGCGCACCAACTTCTTTTCGCTGGCTTCCTTGTCGGTGTAGCCGTCGAACGGCTGGAAGCTGCTGATCTTCGACAGCAGCAGGCCCGGTTCGCCCTTGCGTACCTTGCGCACCCGGCCGTCGGCGCCGCGCGCGGGTTCGCCGGTGTCGGCGTCGTACTCGACGAACGCGACCGGCGACGGGCAGATCCCGGTGGTCTTGTCGATGTTGAACACGTTGACGAACGCGGTGTTGCCCTCGCTGGCCGCGTAGAACTCGCAGACCCGCGCGATGCCGAACCGTTCCGTGAACTGGTCCCAGATCGCCGGACGCAACCCGTTGCCGCAGATCACCCGGACCTTGTGCTGGCGGTCGACGGCGCGCGGCGGCTGGTTGAGCAGATAGGTGCAGATCTCACCGATGTAGACGAACGCGGTGGCGTCGAAGCGGATCACCTCGTCCCAGAACTTCGATGCCGAAAACGAGCGGCCCAGCGCCAGCGTCGCACCCGAGCTGAGCACCGAGGACAACGCCACCGTCAACGCGTTGTTGTGGTACAGCGGCAGACAGCAGTACAGGGTGTCGCGGCCGTGCAGCCGCATACCCAGCGCGCCGAACCCGGCCAGTGCGCGCAGCCACCGGTAGTGCGTCATCACACTGGCCTTGGGCATGCCGGTGGTGCCCGAGGTGAAGATGTAGAACGCCTTGTCCTTGGCGAGCACGGCCGCGGTGGTCGCCGGGTTGGTCGTCGGCGCGGTGGCAGCCAGACGCTTGAGCTCGTCGTCGGTCATCAGACCGCCGGTGTCGGCGCCGCTTTCGGTGATCGGGTCGACGAAGTCGGTCTCGGCGACGACGGCCTTGGCGCCCAGCAGCCCGAGGCTGTGCTTGAGGACGTCGCCGCGCTGGTGGTAGTTCAGCATTCCCGCGATCGCACCGCACTTGACGGCGGCCAGCATCACCAGCACGGCCTCCGGCGAGTTGCGCAGCATCATCCCGACGACGTCGCCGTGCCCCACCCCGCGCGCGGCCAGCACCGCCGCGTAGCGGTTGGCGGTCTCGTTGGCCTCGCGGTAGCTGATCTGCTCATCGCCGAACTTGATGAACACCTTGTCGCCGTACTTGGCCGCGCGGTCCTGAAACACCTTGCCGATCGACGTCTTGGCCGACGGACGGGCTCCGAAGCCGGTGATCACCCCGCGAAGGATCGTCGGCGCGTCGAGCAGCATGCTCGGCAACCGCCCGGCGATGTCCAGCAACCCGACGCTGGTGCGTGTTCCCGACGTGTCGTCAGTCATGCTCGACTCCCCTCACTTCCTGGTGTGCGCATCACCCTAGTTACCGGCACGTACCCTCACCCGCGGGGTGCGCACGCATCCAACGCCGCCTCGACGTCGTCGACGAACACCAGCCGATCCATCGCCTCCTGGGCGACGTATCCGCTGTCGACCAAGCCGTGCAGCCACGCGATCAGGCCGGCGTAGTGTCCGACGGGATCCAGCATCACCACCGGTTTTTCATGCATACCCAAATATCCCGCGGTCCAGGCAGCGAAGAACTCCTCGAGCGTGCCGATGCCGCCGGGCAACGCGATGAACGCGTCGGCGCGATCCTCCATGACCTGTTTGCGCTCACGCATGGTGTCGGTGACGATGAGCTCGTCGGCGTCGACGTCGGCTACCTCCCGGTGCACCAGCGCCTTGGGGATGACACCGACGGTGCAGCCGCCGCGCGCCCTGGCCCCGTTGGCCAGCGCCCCCATCGCCGACACGTTTCCGCCGCCGGACACCACGGTCCAGCCGCGCATGGCGATCGCCGCACCGACGCGCGCGGCCAGGTCGAGCAGTTCTGGATGCATCGGCCCTGCCGCGCAGTAGACACATACCGCCCATTGGCGGTCGGGTTCTGCGGACATGCGGACAAGCTGACCATATGATCCGGCCGTGCCAGTTGAGTGGGTCACCGCGCCGCCCGAGCCGATTCTGGACGCCGTCGACACCGGCGTGTCCGAGCGCGCCGGCGCGGTGTTGATCGGGCCCGCAGGGGTGGGTAAGACGACGCTGGCCCGCGCGGCCGCCGACCGGTTCGGTGCACGGTTCGACCGCGTCGACTGGGTCACCGCGACGACACCGATGTCGGCGGTTCCGTTCGCCGCGGTCAGCCATCTGATCGACATCCCCAGCGCGGGCAAGACCGCGGAGGTGCTGCGCACCGGCCGCGAAACGTTGGGCGACGGCCGGCTGCTGGTGGTCGACGACGCGCATCTGTTGGACCGGCTGTCCGCGGCGCTGATCTACCAGTTGGCGGTCAGCGCCGCCGCTACGCTGATCGTGACCGTCGCACCGAACGGTGTTGTCGCCGAGCAGATTTCGACGCTGTGGCAGGACGGGCTGCTCGAGCACGTCGAGTTGCAGCCGCCGGGCCACGACGAGCGCAGGCTGGCGACCGTGGTCGACGACTTCGTGCGTTCGTTGCCAGACGCCGGGCAACGGGCGCTGCGGTTCCTGGCCGTGGACGATCCGCTGCCGCTGACCTCGGTCGTGGCGCTGCTGGGCCGCGATGCGCTGGACGAGGCGCAGTCCTGCGGCGCGATCGTGATCGACCAGGACCGGGTGCGGCCGGCTCATCCGCTTTTCGTCGACGCGGTGCGCGACGCGTTGGGCGGGCCCGAACTGCGCCGGTTGCGCACCGAGGTGATCGACCGGTTGGCCGCCGCGCCGGATGACGGTGTGGTCGCCCGGTTGCGGCGCGCGGTGTTGGCGCTGGACTGCGACAGTCCACAGCCGCCCGCCGAGGTGGTCACCGCGGCCGAGGAGGCGCTGCGGCTCGGCGACCTGGTGCTGTCCGAACGGCTCGGCCGGGCCGCGCTGCGGCGTGCACCCGATCTGCGCACCCGCCTGACGCTGGGCTACGCGCTGGCGTGGCAGGGCAGGGGCCGCGACGCCGACGCGGTGTTGGACGAGGTGGATCCGTCGGCGCTGTCGGAGACCGAGTTGATGGCGTGGGCGTTGCCGCGGGCGGCCAACCAGTTCTGGATGCTGTCCGAACCGGAGCGGGCCACCGCGTTCCTGCAGGCCACCCGCAACCGGGTGACCTCCCCGTCGGCCAGGACCACGCTGGACGCGCTGTCGGCGACGTTCGCGATGAACGCGGGCAGCCCCGCGCGGGCCAAGCAGATCGCCGACGAGGTGCTGTCGTCGCAGGCGGCCGACGACACCGCCGTCGGCTGGGCGGCGGCCGCTGCCGCGTTGAGCGCCGCGCGGATGGGACGTTTCGGCGAGGTCGACACGCTGGCCGAACGCGCCATCGCCGCCGGACATCCCGGGTTGCTGCGGTTCACCAGCGGCTTCGGGCAAACCACTGCGCTGGCGATGACCGCCGCGCTGGACGACGCGCAGGCGCTGGGCCAACGGCTCGCCGACTTCGCGCAGTTGCAGCAGCCGGGCCGCGCGATCGGCGACGTACTGGTCGCCGATGTGCTGATCGCCAAGGGCGAGCTGGAGGAGGCGGTACGGCTGTTGCGTCCTGCCGCCGCCGCGCTGGCGCCGACCGGGTACTCCTGGGGCCCGCTGGCGTGGATGCTGCTTGCGCAAGCGTTGGGGCAGCTGGGCGCGACGGTCGAAGCGGGAAAGGCGTTGTCGCGCGCAGAATCCCGGCACGGGCTGAAGTCGATGCTGTTTGCGCCCGAACTCGCGCTTGCCCGGGCGTGGACGACGGCGGCCCGCCGCGACCAGCACGGCGCGGTGGCGGCGGCGCGCGATGCGGTGCGCAGCGCCGAACGTGGCGGACAGTGGGCGGTAGCGCTGCGGGCCCTGCTCGACGCGGTGCGCCTCGGCGACATGCGCGCCGTCGACGCGCTGACCCGGATCGGCGCCGAATGCGATTGCGCGGTGGCTCAGTTGGCGCTGGAGCATGCGCGCGCGCTGGTGGCCCGGAACGCGAACGCCTTGGCCGACGTGTCGGCGCGATACGCCACGATCGGGATGAAGCGGGCGGCCGAGGACGCATCGGCGCAGAGTCGCGCCCAGCGCTGAATCGGTGTCAGGGTAGGTGCCGCGACGGCTCTAGAATTTCAGGCATGAGCGGCGACCTGTACGTACAAACCGACGGTGTGCGGTCCTATGCCCAGATCCACGACCGCGTCGTCGAGGGGTTGTCGCAGTTGATGGGCTCGGGCGCGACCGAGGCCACCGGTGTGCAGACCACCCACGGGGCCATCGCGTCCGCGGTGAGCACCGCGCTGTCCGGGGTGCTCGGCACCCGCCACGGCACCATGCAGACGACGGCCACCTCCGGCAGCACCATCGCCGAACTTCTGCAGAAGGCTGCCCAGATGTACGACCAGGGCGACCAGAAGGGCGCCGAACGGCTCAGGGCGGCGACCGAGGCGCTGAACAGCTCCGCCGACTGATACCAAGTCTCGGAATTTTGCGCGGAGGGCTGCCGATCGCGGCCGGCGACGACCCTGAACGCAAAAACGCCGACGGTTACAGCCTGCGCGCGACGTCGTCGTCGCCGGTGTTGCCGGTGTCCGGGCGCTCCGGCGGTGTCACGGGCGCCGGGCCCGAACCCGCGCGGCTCTCGCCGGGCCCTGCGGCGTCGTCCTCGGCGCGCTGCAACGGTTCGCGCTGCAACGGTTCGCGTTCCTCGGCGGCGTTCTCGCGCGGTGGCGGCGGCGCACCCGCGCCCTGGCCTGCGCCCGTCGCGCCTGTGCCGCCGGTGCCTTGGCCTCCCTGCATGGCTTGCTGCATCAGCGACCCGAACATGCCGGTCTGCCCGCCGAGCGCCTGTACGGGCGCGCCCGCGGACTGCCCCATCTGGCCGGCCTGTTGGCCGAGTTGGCCCAGCATCCCGACGACCTGACCCACCGACTGCGAACCGGCGTCATCGGAGTTCGCATATGCCGCCTGGGCGGCCCCGACCTTGCCGGAGAACGTGTTCTCCTTGGCCGACAGCGCCGCCACGTTGGCGGCCAGCTGGGCGCCCAGCGTCGGCAGCACGGCGGCGATGGTCGAGCTCATCGCATCCTGTCCCGCGGGAATCGTTGGTACTTGCGGTAATTCGATCCCGGCCGCGTTCCAGCTGATGCCCTCGGGCTTTCTCAGCGGACTAGACATCGCGTATCTCCCCTACCGTCACCAGTCGTCGTCGACGTCGTCTTCGTCGAGGTCGTGTTCGAGCGGCGCGGGCGCCGACAACCCTGCCACGGTGCCACCGCTCGCGCCGCGCTGGCCCATCATCGGCGCCATCCCGCCCATTCCGCCTGCCCCAGCGGCCATCGGCGCAACGCCCCCTGCCACCGTGGATCCGGCCGCCGCACCCTCGGCAGGCGCGGTGCTCACCGGCTTGCTGCCGACCAGGTTGGCCATCTGTGGGGTCTGCAGCGGGACGCCGCCGGATCCCGGCAGCCCTGCCGCACGCACCATGCCCGAGCCCCCGCCGGCGCCGGAGCCACCCGCCAGCGGATGGTTGGAGAACGACGAGAACGGCAGCCCCGCCGCGCCCAGCGAGTCGGCCTTGCCGCCCTGCCCGAACATCGACATCAGCTGCTGCAACGGCTGCGACAGCTGCTGGCCCATCTGCTGCGGCACCGCCATCACGGCCTGACCGATCTGCATGGGCAGCTGGGCGGCCATCGAGCCCATCTGGCTGGCCATCTGCATCGCCTGCTGAGGGCCTTGACCGGCCTGTTTGGCGGCCTCGTCCGTGCTGTCTTGGGCTTCCTTGGCGCCGGGCACCGGCGGAGCGCCGATGAACGGGATGCTCGGCGGCACCGCCAGCGTGTTAGCCAGCTCCGTGGTGTTCGTCGTCACGTTGGCGATGTTCTGGGAGAGCCCCATCTTGACCCGGCTCTGCACCAGTTCCTGGGCGTTGCTGAACGGCATCGCCGCGATGGCCTCGCATTCGTGCTGAACCTCTTGGGCGATCGTGTTGGCCAGCATCTTGGTCTTGACGACGGTGGCCTCCATCGCGCGGAGTTTGGCCGCGATCGCCGCGGCCTGCGCG
Source organism: Mycolicibacterium holsaticum DSM 44478 = JCM 12374 (assembly GCF_019645835.1). Lineage (NCBI taxonomy): Bacteria > Bacillati > Actinomycetota > Actinomycetes > Mycobacteriales > Mycobacteriaceae > Mycobacterium > Mycolicibacterium holsaticum. Next base: position 1,338,061 of record NZ_CP080998.1, on the reverse strand, counting down.
GCGTTGGCCTCGTGACCGCCGATGATCGTGCTGGCCTCCCCGGCCGCCGCCAGCGATCCGGCGCCCTCCCATGAGTCGGACAGCTGCATCAGCTGGCCCTGCTGTTGGGGCACCACGGTCCCGGTCAATTTCGCGGCAAACGCCTCATAGGCCGCCGCGGCCGCCGCCAGCACCGCTTCGTCGACGTTCGGCCAGCCAGGGCCGGTCACCGTCTGCGACCCGTAGGGGCTGACATCGGGCATGATCCCCATGACGTTCAAATTTACCGTGCCGGCGGTAGCTGTCGATCCGCGTAATTCCGCACCGAGCAGGGCCGACTATGCCGGCTGCACGCGGCCGCCGGACAGCCGAAACCAGCGCTGAACACCGATTTCGGCCAGGAATCGTTCGTCGTGGCTGACGACGATGAACGCCCCGCGGTAGGCGGTGAGCGCGGATTGAAGTTGCCCGACGCTGACCAGATCGAGGTTGTTGGTGGGTTCGTCGAGCAGCAGCAGGTGCGGGGCGGGTTCGCGGTGAAGCACACAGGCCAGCGTGGCGCGCAGCCGCTCGCCGCCGGAGAGCGCCCCGATCGGCAGGTGGATCCGGTCACCGCGGAACAGGAACTGTGCGAGCAGATGCCGACGCCGGGTGTCCGAGAGGCCGGGCGCGAACGTGGCGAGGCTCTCGGCGACCGAGTGCCGCGGATCGAGCAGGTCCAGACGCTGTGACAGGTAGGCCACCCGGACGTCGGCCCGGCGAACAGCGCCGGCGTCGGGAGCCTGCGTGCCGTCGATGACCCGCAGCAGGGTGGATTTACCGGCGCCGTTGTGCCCGGTGAGTGCGATGCGTTCGGGGCCGCGCACGCTCAGGTCGACGTCGGCGAACAGGGTGCGCCCGCCGCGACGCACAGCCACGCCCTCCAGCGTCAGCAGCGTGCGCCCGGCGGGCACGTCGGTCTGCGGGAGGTCCAGCACGATGGCGTCGTCGCTGCGCAGGCTGCGCTCGGCGTCGTCGAGGCGTGCCCTGGCGTCGCCGACCCGCGCGGCGTGCACGTCGTCGGCCCGCCCCGCCGACTCCTGGGCCCGGCGCTTCCTGGCGCCTGCGACGATCTTCGGCAGCCCGGCGTCCTTGAGGTTGCGTGCGGCGGTGGAGGCGCGTCGCGCCGCGCGTTCGCGGGCCACCTGCATGTCGCGCTTTTCGCGTTTGAGTTGTTGTTCAGCGCTGCGCAGGGTGCTCTCGGCGACCCGCTGCGCCTCGTTCACTGCCTCGGTGTACATCGTGAAATTGCCGCCGTACAAGAGTATTTCGCCGCGGCGCAGCTCGGCGATGCGGTCCATCCGGTCCAGCAGCACCCGGTCGTGGCTGACCAGCAGCAGGCATCCGGTGTAGTCGTCGAGCGCGTCGTAGAGCTTGTGGCGCGCGTCGGCGTCGAGGTTGTTGGTCGGCTCGTCGAGCAGCAGCACGTCGGGGCGCTTCAGCAGTTCACCGGCCAGCCCGACCGAAACCACCTCGCCGCCCGACAGCGAACCAAGCGCGCGGTCCAACGCGATGTGGCCCAGCCCGAGCCGGTCGAGTTGTGCCCTGGTGCGCTCCTCGATGTCCCAGTCCTCGCCGATCGCGGCGAACACGTCGTCGCCGGCCTCACCGGCGGCCAGGGCGTTCAGCGCGGCGATGATCGGGGCGACACCCAGCACTTCGGCCACGGTGCGGTCGGCGACGAACGGCAGCGTCTGCGGCAGGTAACCCAGCGTGCCGTCCACGGTGACCGTCCCGCTGGTGGGCCGGTATTCACCTGCGACGAGCTTGAGCAGCGTGCTCTTGCCCGCACCGTTGGGTGCGACGAGGCCGGTGCGGCCCGGCCCGACGGTGACCGACAGGTCGTCGAACAGCGGGGTGTCGTCCGGCCAGGCGAACGACAGGCGGGAACAGACGATGGAAGACATGCGAGAGAGCTCTCTGGACTGAGACGACTGGGGGCACCGGAGTCGTTGTCTCACCGCATACTTTCAGCGTACGGATCCGGTCAACCGGTTAAATACCGCCGCAGCGTCTCGGTGGCGGCGGTGATGGCCGCGGTGTCCACCCGTTCGTCGGCGCGGTGCGCCAGGTTCGGGTCGCCGGGTCCGTAGTTGACCGCCGGGATGCCCAGCGCGGCGAACCGTGCGACGTCGGTCCACCCGTATTTGGCCCGCACCTGTCCGCCTGCGGCCGCCACCAGCGCCGCGGCCGCCGGCTTGGTCAGGCCGGGCAGCGCGCCCGCCGCCGAGTCGGTCAGCGTGATCTGCACCTCGAGGCCGTCGAGCACCTCGTGCACATGATCGAGTGCCTGCCGCGGGCTGCGGTCGGGCGCGAAGCGGAAATTCACCGTCACCGACGCCGCGTCGGGGATGACGTTACCCGCGATCCCACCGTCGATGCCGACCGCCGAGAGCCCTTCGCGGTAGACGCAGCCGTCGATGTCGACGCTGCGGGCCCGATAGGTTTCCAGTCGCTCCAGCACAGCCCCGAGCTTGTGAATGGCGTTGTCGCCCAACCAGGATCGCGCGGAGTGCGCGCGGGTTCCCGCGGCGGTGACGACGACGCGCAGCGTGCCCTGGCAGCCGGCCTCGATGTATCCGCCCGACGGTTCGCCGAGCACCGCGACGTCGGCGGCCAGCCAGTCGGGCAGTTCGCGCTCGATGCGGCCCAAACCGTTTGCGCTCGCTTCGATTTCCTCGCAGTCATACATCACCAGCGTGATGTCGTGGCGCGGTTCGGGGACCGTCGCGGCCAGGTGCAGAAAGACCGCGTCGCCGGATTTCATGTCGGAGGTACCGCAACCGTAGAGATGCGGGCCTTCCCGCCGGCTGGGCAGGTTGTCGGCGGCGGGCACGGTGTCGGTGTGGCCGGCGAGCAGCACCCGCGACGGTCGGCCGTAGTCGGTGCGGGCCAGAACGGCGTTGCCGTTGCGGACGATCTCGAAGCCGGTGGTCTGCTCGCGCAGCGCGGCCTCGATCTCGTCGGCGATGCGTTGCTCGTTGCGCGACTCGCTGGGAATGTCCACCAGCGCCGCGGTCAACGCGATCGGATCAGCGTGTAAGTCCAGGCCCACACCGCTTGAGGCTAGTCGAGTAGCCTCTTGCCACGTGACTGCTGCTTCTGGCGTCGGCCTTGCGACCATCGCCGCCGACGGATCCGTCCTGGATACCTGGTTCCCGGCCCCCGAACTCAGCGGGGACGGCCCCGCCGGCACCACCCGGCTCTCGACGGCCGAGGTGCCCGAGGACCTCGGCGCGCTCACCGGCCGCGACACCGACCGCGGGGTGGAGACGGTCGCCGTGCGCACCGACATCGTGTCGCTGGACGACAAGGCGGTCGACGCCTACGACGTATATCTGCGGCTGCACCTGCTCTCGCACCGGCTGGTGGCCCCGCACGGGCTCAACGCCGACGGCTTCTTCGGGCTGCTGACCAACGTGGTGTGGACCAACCACGGCCCGTGCGCGGTGGAGGGGTTCGAGACGGTGCGGGCCCGGCTGCGCCGACGCGGGCCGGTCACCGTCTACGGCGTCGACAAGTTCCCGCGGATGGTCGACTACGTGCTGCCCTCCGGGGTGCGGGTGGCCGACGCCGACCGGGTGCGGCTGGGCGCACATCTGGCATCCGGCACTACCGTCATGCACGAGGGGTTCGTCAACTTCAACGCCGGCACGCTGGGCAGTTCAATGGTGGAGGGCCGGATCTCGGCGGGCGTGGTCGTGGACGACGGCTCCGACGTGGGCGGGGGCGCGTCGATCATGGGCACGCTGTCCGGCGGCGGCACCGAGGTGATCTCGGTGGGCAAGCGCTGCCTGCTGGGCGCCAATGCGGGCCTGGGTATCTCGCTGGGCGACGACTGTGTGGTCGAGGCGGGTCTGTACGTCACCGCGGGCACCAAGGTGCAGACCGGCGACGGCCAGACGGTCAAGGCGCGTGACCTGTCCGGCGCCAACAACCTGCTGTTCCGGCGCAATTCGGTCACCGGCGCGGTGGAGGTGGTCAACCGCGACGGCAGCGGCATCACGCTCAACGAAGCGCTGCACCAGAACTAGCTCACCTTTGCGCGAGCGTGCGTGTTCCCCGCGCTACGCGGTGGGCCCGGAGCGCGACACGCCGTCGAAAACCCGGAGTTCACGCACGCTCGCGAACCTTAACTTGCCGCGTTGGGCTTCAGCGGAGGGCAGCGCCCGTCGACCGCCGCGAGTTCGAAATGCCAAATCTCGTTGGCGTAGGTCTGGCACAGCCCGAACCGAGACCCGTTGTGGATCAACCACATGTCGGCCTGCACCGGTGAGATGTCGACGGCTTCACCGGTGACATGCTTCGACACCTCCGGTGCGGCGACGAACTCCCGGGCGGCCTCGACGCTTCCGTACTTCTGCACGCCGATCTCGAACAGGCGCTGCTGAAAGCCTGGTGTTCGCCAGCCGGAGGTGATCCGCATGTCGATGCGGTCGGCCGCGGCCGCACGGGCGGCGTCTTGAACGGCTTTGAGCAGCAACGGGTCGAGCCATCCCACGATCGGGTCGGATACGTCGAACGGGGACAGTGTCCTACCCGCGGGCAGCCAGCCGCCCACCGTGTCGGAGGCGGCGGCGCCGATGTGTAGCGGTTCGATGACGGGCGCAGGCCGCGGCGCAGGCGCGGGCGTGCCGCACGCGCACAGCAATATCGCCGCGACTGCCGCCGTCGCCAGAGTGGCGAGCGTGCGTAAACTCCCGACGTTCGGCGGGGTGTCGCCCTCTGGGCCCACCGCGTAGCGCGGGGAACACGCACGTCCCCAGCTTGCGCGTGGGCCCACGCGGGAGAAAAGGGGCGGGGTCAATCTTCGGCGGCCAGGATGCAGAACTCGTTGCCCTCCGGGTCGGCGAGCACCACCCAACTGGAGTCGCCCTGGCCGATGTCGACGTGCCGGGCACCCAAACCGATCACGCGCAGCACCTCGGCCCGCTGGTCGTCGGGCCGGAAGTCAAAGTGGATGCGGTTCTTGACCACCTTGGCGTCGGGCACCGCAAGGAACAACCAGTTCGGGCCCGCGCCGGGCGGGGCATCGAGCACGACGTCGCCGTCGTCGTCGACGTGGTGCGGCCAGCCCAACACCTTCGACCACCAGGACCCGAGCATGGTGGCGTCGTGCGCGTCGATACAGATCTCGTCGAACCTCAAACTCATTGCGCCAACTCTTTTTTCAATACCTTACCCATCGCGTTGCGCGGCAGCGCATCGACCAGTCGCACCTCACGCGGCCGCTTGTGCGCCGAAAGTTGCTGTGCCACATAGTCGGTCAGCGTCGACGGGTCGGCATCGCCGACGACGAACGCCACGATACGCTGACCCAGGTCGTCGTCGGGCACCCCGACGACGGCGGCCTCCCGCACTCCGGGATGCCCTAACAGCGCGGTCTCGATCTCGCCTGCGCCGACCCGGAACCCGCCGGTTTTGATCAGATCGACGGATTCGCGGCCGACGATGCGGTGCATCCCGGCTGCGTCGATCACCGCGACGTCGCCGGTCCGATACCAGCCGTCGTCGCCGAGCACCTCGGCGGTGGCATCCGGCCGGTTGAGGTACCCGTCGAACAGGGTGGGTCCTCGAACCTGCAATCGCCCAATGGTTTCGCCGTCGTGTGGCACGTCCGCACCGTGCTCGTCGACCAGCCGTGTCTGGATGCCTGCCAACGGCAACCCCACCCATCCGGGCCGACGCTCGCCGTCGACACGCGTGCTCAACGTGATCAACGACTCGGTGGCGCCGTACCGCTCGATCGCGCGGTGCCCGGTGACGGCGGCCAGCTTGTCGAACACCGGAACCGGTAGCGGTGCGCTGCCCGACACCAGCAGGCGCGCCGAGGCCAGCGCGCTCGCAGCGGCGTGGTCGTCGGCCACCCGCGACCACACCGTGGGCACCCCGAAGTACAGCGACCCGCCGGCCGCGGCATAGGACTGCGGCTTGGGTTTTCCGGTGTGTACGAAGCGGTTACCGATCCGCAACGAGCCCAGCAGACCCAGCACCAGCCCGTGCACGTGGTACAGCGGAAGGCCGTGCACCAGCGTGTCGTCCGGAGTCCACTGCCAGGCCTCGGCCAGCGCGTCGATGTCGGCGGCGACGGCGCGCCGGCTCACGATCACGCCCTTGGGCGGCCCGGTCGTGCCCGACGTGTAGATGATCAGCGCGGGTGCGTCGGCGGGCGGTTCGGCGTAGCGGTGCCACGACCGCGCGTGCATCCGCACCGGAACATGCTGCAGGCCGTCGTCGTCGGCCGGCTTCTCCCCCAGCCAGGCCTGCGCGCCCGAATCGGTGAGGATGTGTCGGCGTTCGGCGGCGCCGACGTCGGCGGGCACGGGGACGACGGGCACGCCGGCGATCAGGCATCCGGTGACCGCCAGCACGGTGGACGCGGTCGGGGCGGCCAGCACCGCGACGCGCTGCGCCCCCGCGATCCGTTCGGCCACCGAGGTCGCCGCACCGACCAGATCGCTGCGGCTCAGCACCGCACCGTCGATGCGGACGGCGTCACCGACATCGTGTCCGGCGGCGACGGCGGCGGGGTTCAGGGAGGCGAGCAACACGTGCGTGAGGATACTGGGCGCGTGACTTCCATCCAGACGATCTCGTCACGCGAGGTGTACCGCAACCACTGGCTGACGATGCGCGAGGACGCGATCCGCCACCCCGACGGCAGCGACGGCATCTACGCCGTCGTGGACAAGCCGTCATATGCGCTGGTGATGGCGTGCGACGATGACCGGTTCCATCTCGTCGAGCAGTTCCGCTATCCAATCGGGCTCCGACGCTGGGAGTTTCCTCAGGGCACCGCGCCCGACGCCGCAGAACTGCCGCCGGCCGAACTCGCTGCGCTGGAGTTGCGCCAGGAGACCGGGCTGCGGGCCGCCGATATGAGGGTGCTCGGTCAGCTCGACGTCGCTCCGGGCATGAGCAGCCAGCGCGGCTGGGTGTTCCTGGCGACGGGTATCACCGAGGGTGAACACGAGCGCGAGCACGAAGAGCAGGACATGCACAGCGAGTGGTTCACCCGCGCCGACGTGGAGCGGATGATCCGCGACGGAGAAATCACCGACGCGCAGTCGGTAGCGGCGTGGGCATTGCTGTTGCTCGCCGAGCAGACACCCGCTGACCGGACCGCAGGGTGACGCTGGATCGTCGCACACCAGCACCGCGGTTTCCTGCGGTGCGACCCGGTCGAGTCCGCACCGAGACGAACACGTGATCCTTTCGTCGCCAGTGTCATCCGTGTCTTGCCGGAGAGCTGGCGACGCGGCCAATTAGTCTGCCTGGCATGTCTGCCAGTCGGAAGTGGAGCGTGCTGGTTGCCGCTACTTCCGCGGTGGCCGCGTGTATTTCGGCGATGCCGAGCGCGTTGGCCGCCGACGCGCAGTGGAACGGGCGCTACCAGATCGTCACCTTCGCATCCAACAAGATCGGCACCAGTGTGGCCGCATCACAATCGGAACCGGACTTCGGCGCCCAGTACCTGCTGTCCACCGACTGTTCGAGCGGGTTGTGCGTGGCCACGGTCGTGGACGGTCCGGCGCCGAGCAATCCGAGTATCCCGCAACCGATCCGGTACACCTGGGACGGTGCGCGCTGGCACTACTCCTACAACTGGCAATGGGAGTGTTTCCGCGGAGAGGGGCTGCCCAAACAGTACGCACCCGCGCAGTCGCGCGTGTTCTACGCTCCCGACATCGACGGCTCGCTGTTCGGCACGTGGCGCACCGACATCCTGTCCGGCCCCTGCCGGGGCTTCGTCAGCATGCCGGTCGCCGCGTACCCGGTTTAGTGGCCCCGGTCGGCCAGCGCGCGCAGGAAGAACGTCAGGTTGGCCGGGCGTTCGGCGAGGCGACGCACGAAGTAGGCGTACCACTGCGTGCCGAACGGCACGTAGACCCGGACCGTGTTGTCGTCGTCGGTGAGCCGACGCTGTTCGATGTCCCGGATCCCGTAGAGCATCTGGTACTCGAAATCATCTCTGCCCCGGCCGTTGCGGGTGGCAAGGTCGGGTGCCGCGGCGATGATCGCCGGATCGTGTGAGGCGACCATGGGATAGCCGGCGCCGGCCATCAGTATCTGTAGGCAGCGCAGGTAGGAGGCGGTCACGTCGTCGCGGTCGCGGTACGCCACGGATGCGGGTTCGTCATAGGCGCCCTTGCACAACCGGATACGTGCACCGGCCACTGCGAAGTCGCGACAATCGCCCTCCGTGCGTTTGAGGTAGGCCTGTAACGCCGTGCCGAGCCAGTCGAATTCCACGCGCAGGTCTGCCACGATGGACAACGTCGAGTCGGTGGTGCGGTGGTCCTCGGCGTCCACGGTCACCCACGCCCCGACCTGCTGGGCGCGCAGGCAGACGATGCGGGCGTTCTCCAACGCGATCTTGTCGCCGTCGCGCGGCAGCGCCTGCCCGAGCGCCGACAACTTCACCGACACCTCCAGCGGCCGGACCGTGCCGTCGGGCTCGGTGCGGCCGCCGAGCGCGTCGAGCAGCGTGAGGTAAGCCCGGACCGTCTCGTCGGCCGTTTCGATCGCGGTGACGTCCTCACCCAGATAGTCGACCGACACCATGCGCCCCGAGTTACGCAGTTGCCCAACGGCATCAAGTGCGTGCCAGACCGTCTCGCCGGGGATGAAGCGGTGTACGACGTCCCGGGTGACGGGCAGCCGTTCGGCCGAGCGGCGCAGTCGCTCAGATCGGCTGACCGCCAGGATCGCCGGGCGAGCGACGCGGGTGAAGACGCCCATCAGCGGTCCATGTGCGGATAGCGGTGGTCGGTCGGCGGCACGAACGTCTCTTTGATCGACCTGGCCGATGTCCAGCGCAGCAGGTTCAGCATCGAGCCGGCCTTGTCGTTGGTGCCCGACGCTCGCGCACCGCCGAACGGTTGCTGGCCGACGACCGCCCCGGTCGGCTTGTCGTTGACGTAGAAGTTGCCCGCGGCATGGCGCAACCGATGCTCGGCCCGCAGCACCGCAGACCGGTCGTCGGCGATCACCGCGCCGGTCAGCGCGTATTTGGCGCCGGCATCGACGACGTCGAGGATGCGGTCGTACTCGTCGTCGGGATAGACGTGCACGGCCAGAATCGGCCCGAAGTACTCGGTGCTGAACGCCTCGTCGGTGGGGTCGTCGGACAGCAGCACGGTCGGGCGGACGAAATACCCGACGCTGTCGCCGTATTCGCCGCCGACCGCAATCGTGACGTTGGCGGCGCCCTTGGCTCGTTCGATCGCCTTGACGCTCTTGGCGAAGGCCCGCTCATCGATCAGCGCCCCGCCGAAGTTGCTCAGATCCGTCACGTCCCCGTACCGCAGATCTTCGGTGGCCGACAGGAAGTCGTCGCCCATCTGCTGCCACACCGAACGGGCGATGAAGGCCCGCGACGCCGCCGAACACTTCTGCCCTTGGTAGTCGAACGCGCCGCGAATCAGGGCCGTGCGCAACACGTCGGGACGGGCGCTGGAATGGGCGACGACGAAGTCCTTGCCGCCGGTTTCCCCGACCAGCCGCGGGTAGCTGCGGTACTGGCCGATGTTGGCGCCCACCGCACGCCACAGATGCTGAAACGTCGCCGTCGAACCGGTGAAATGGATACCGGCCAGCCGCGGATCAGCCAGCGCCACATCGGAAACCGCGATCCCACTTCCGGTCAGCAGGTTGATCACGCCCGGCGGCAAGCCAGCGGCCTCGAGCAACTGCATGGTCAGATACGCCGCGAACGTCTGCGTGGGCGAGGGCTTCCACACCACGGTGTTGCCCATCAGCGCGGGCGCCGTCGGCAGGTTGCCCGCGATCGCGGTGAAGTTGAACGGCGTGATCGCGTAGACGAAACCTTCCAGCGGACGGTAGTCGGTGCGGTTCCACACCCCGGTGACGCTGATCGGCTGTTGCGCGAGGATCTTTCGCGCGAACGCCACGTTGAACCGCCAGAAGTCGATCAGCTCGCACGCGGCGTCGATCTCGGCCTGGTAGGCCGATTTGGACTGGCCGAGCATGGTGGCCGCGCACAGCTTGGCCCGCCACGGTCCGGCCAGCAGGTCGGCAGCACGCAGGAACACCGCGGCGCGCTCGTCGAACGGGGTGGCCTCCCAGCCGGGTTGGGCGCCCGACGCGGCATCGATGGCGGCGACGGCATCGGCATGCGTGGCCTCGGAGAAGGTGCCCAGCCGGGCCGCATGCCGGTGCGGCTGCACCACATCGATTCGGTCGCCCTCGCCCATCCGGTGCGCGCCGCCGATCACATGCGGCAACTCGATCGGTTCGGTGGTGACCGTTCGCAGGGTTTCGGTGAGCCGGATGCGCTCCCCGGACCCGGGCGCGTAGTCGCGGACCGCCTCGTTGACCGGCAGGGGCACCTCGGTGATCGCATCCATGCGCCAAGGATGGTCGAAACCGGCGCGACATGGCTTAGCCGATCGGACAAACTGCATGCGCCTGACTAGTACGATCGACCAATATGCAGGCCATCGGTGTCAGTCTCGGCCAGCTGCTGCTCGCGCTGGACGCGACGGTGGTCCAGTTGGTCCGGGCCCCGCGCGGTTTGGACCTTCCGGTGGCTTCGGCGGCGCTGATCGATTCCGACGACGTGGCGCTGGGCCTGGCGGCCGGTGCCGGTGCCGCCGACGTCTTCTTTCTGCTGGGTATTCACGACGCCGACGCGGTGCGCTGGATCGACCGGCACGGCGCAGCGCCGACGGCGATCTTCCTCAAGGATCCGTCCGAGGCCGTCATCGCGCGCGCGGCCGCATCGGGCATCGCGGTGGTCCAGGTCGACCCGCAGGCCCGCTGGGAGCGGTTGTACCGGTTGGTCGACCACGTCCTCGAGCATCACGGCCGCCGCGCCGACTCCTGGTACGACTCGGGCACCGATCTGTTCGGGTTGGCGCAGGCGGTCGCCGACCGGGTGCACGGCATGGTGAGCATCGAGGACGCGCAGTCGCACGTGTTGGCCTACTCGGCAGCCAACGACGAGGCCGACGAACTGCGCAGGCTGTCGATCCTGGGCCGCGCCGGTCCGCCCGAGCACCTCCAATGGCTGAGCCAGTGGGGCATCTTCGACGCGTTGCGCACCGACGAGGGCGTGGTGTCGGTGGCCGCTCGCCCCGAACTGGGCCTGCGACCGCGGTTGGCGATCGGGATCCGTTCCGTCGCCGTCGACCAGCGCAGGCCCGCGGAGTTCGCAGGCACCATCTGGGTGCAACAAGGCTCCCGGCCGCTGTCTGAGGATGCCGAGGAGGTGCTGCGCGGGGCGGCGGTGTTGGCCGCCCGGATCATGTCCCGGCTGGCGGCGCGGCCGTCGACACATACGCTGCGCGTGCAAGAACTGCTGGGCCTGACCGAAACCGACGTCGACGTCGGGGCGCTCGCGCGCGAACTCGGCGTCGTCGCCGACGGCCGGGTCGCGGTGATCGGCTTCGACACCGCGTCCCATCACGGCAGGCTCACCGACGTTCTGGCGTTGAGCGCCAGCGCTTTCCGCAGCGACGCCTTGGTGGCGTCGAGCGGCTCACGCGTGTATGTGCTGTTGCCGCAGACCAGCCGCACCACGTCGGTGACCTCGTGGTTGCGCGGGACGGTCGCGGCCCTGCACGACGAGTCGGGGCTTTCGCTTCGGGCGGTGATTGCCGCTCCGGTGGCGGGTCTGGGCGCGGCGGCGTCGGCACGCGCCGAAGTGGACCGGGTGCTCGACAGCGCTGAACGCCACCCCGTCGCGTTCGGTGAAGTGACCTCGCTGGCGCAGGCGCGCACCGCGGTGCTGCTCGACGAGATCGTCACCATGATCAGCGCCGACGACCGCCTCTCCGATCCGCGGGTGCGCGAATTACGCGACCATGAGCCCGTTCTCGCCGAAACGCTGCATGCCTACCTGGACGGGTTCGGTGACGTCGCCGCGGTGGCGGCGCGATTACACGTACATCCCAACACCGTGCGGTACCGGGTGCGCCGCGCCGAGCAGTTGCTGTCGACGTCGCTGTCAGATCCCGATGTGCGGCTGCTGTTGTCGCTGAACCTGCGGGCCACCGCTCAACTGGCGGTCACGGACGCTGGACTGAAAGCCGCTGTGCGGCAGCGCTGATTCGTTCGTCGGAGGCGGTCAGGGCCACCCGCACATGGTGGGAGCCGCGCGCGCCGTAGAACTCGCCCGGGGCCACCAGGATCCCGCGCTGCGCCAGCCATGCGACGGTGTCTCGGCACGGCTCGCCGCGCGTCGCCCACAGGTACAGCCCGGCTTCCGAGTCGTCGACGGTGAACCCCGCCGCGCGCAACGCGGGCAGCAGCGCATCCCGTCGCCGCGCGTAGCGGGCGCGCTGTTCGCGTTCGTGCTCGTCGTCGTCGAGCGCGGCGACCATCGCGGCCTGCACCGGCGTGGGCACCATCATCCCGGCATGCTTGCGCACCGCCAACAACTCGGCGACGACCGCCGGATCCCCCGCCACGAAACCGGCCCGGTACCCGGCGAGCGACGAGGACTTGGACAACGAGTGCACCGCCAGCAGCCCGGTGTGGTCGCCCTCGCTGACCGACGGGTGCAGCACCGAAAGCGGTTCGGCGTCCCAGGCCAACCCCAGATAGCACTCGTCGGACGCGATCAGCACACCGCGCTCGCGTGCCCAGCCGACCACCTTGCGCAGATGATCGACGCCCAGCACCTTGCCGGTCGGATTGCTCGGCGAGTTGAGGTAGACGAGGGCCGGTGACTGCGGACCCAGCTGCGTCAGCGAGTCAGCCCGCAGCACCTGGGCACCCGCCAGTCGCGCGCCCACATCGTAAGTCGGGTATGCCAATTCGGGCACCACGACGGTGTCCTGCGGTCCGAGCCCCAGCAGTGTCGGCAGCCAGGCGATCAGCTCCTTGGTGCCGATCACCGGCAGCACCGCCGACTCCGGCAGTGCGGTGACGCCGTAGCGCCGCGCCAACGCCGCGACGGCCGATTCGCGCAACGCCGGGGTGCCGGCCGTCGCCGGATAACCGGGCGAGGCGCTGGCATCCGCCAACGCCTGCCGGATCACCGGCGCGACCGGGTCGATCGGGGTGCCGACCGACAAGTCGACGATGCCGTCAGGATGCGACCGGGCCAGCGCGGTGACGTCGGCCAGGGTGTCCCACGGGAACAGCGGCAGCGACGCCGAGCGGAGATTTCGCGCCGCCCCGCGCTGCTGCGCGGACATCATCTGCCCGCCCCGCTGACGAACCGTTATCAGTCCTCGCCTTGGGGCGGCAGATCCTTGACGACCTGCGGGTCGTTCTCGGTCATACCGACTTTGGACGCGCCGCCGGGCGATCCCAGCTCGACGAAGAAGTCGGCGTTGATCTGGGTGTACTCGCTCCACTGGTCGGGCACATCATCTTCGTAGTAGATGGCCTCGACCGGGCAGACCGGCTCGCATGCGCCGCAGTCGACGCATTCGTCCGGATGGATGTACAGCATGCGTGCGCCCTCGTAGATGCAGTCGACAGGGCATTCCTCGATGCACGCCTTGTCTTTGACGTCGACGCAGGGTTCGGCAATCGTGTACGTCACAGGTTGCTCCTCGATCTCCTGTCCAGCGGGGCTGTGTTTCTAGGACGGTTGTCTCAGTGTGCCCTATGGGCGCGCTCGCCCTTGGCTAAGGGTGGCCGCGCGGTTACTGATACTAAACGTTGCACATACAGGCCGCCTAGCGCGGCTCCCCTATGCACCCATCCTGGTGGCGCTCTGCGAGCTCGGCGAGCTCGCCGAAGTGGCCGCCTGATGTGATTTGTGTGCGTTTCAGAGCGCCCAGCGCAACAAAACGCACACAAATCGCGGGGCCTTGCTATACCTGCAAAATGACGCAGCGTTGCGCACCCATCCACAAACACGCCGTCGTGCACGTCCGTCAACTCACGGCCGACGAGTTGGACACGTTGCGCGCGGCGAAGAAGATCTTCAAGGAGAGCGCCTGGGACGAGTGGCGCACCACCCAGCCCCTGACCTTCGACGGCTTCAACCAAGACTTCGAGGTGCCGCAGGACTTCGCCACCGATCTGGTATCGGTGCCGGGCGTGGTCGCCTGGTTCATCCCGCGCGCCGGCCGCTATGCACGTGCGGCCGTCCTCCACGACTACCTGTGGCGCCATCCCGAGCGCACCGGCTGCGACCGCAGGCACGCCGACTACCGGTTCCGCCGTCAGATGCAACGCGACGGGGTCAGCCTGCTGCGGCGCTGGATCATGTGGGCCGCGGTGCGGATGTCGGCGATCCTGCAGGGCAAGGGCGGCGCCGGGTGGGGCAAGGACGTGCCGGGCGCGCTGGCACTGCTGGTGCTCGTCGCATTGCCCGTCGTCCTGCTCCCCGGCGCCGCGATCCTGACGTCGACCATCGTGTTCTGGGTTCTGGAGACGATCGTCGCCCTGGTGGTTCCCGACGAGAGCCCACCGCCGATGCAGCTGAAAACGTGACCCGCGGGCCGCGTTACTGCTGTTTGGTCGCCTCGATCTCCAGGGTGACGGTGACCTTGTCGCCGACCACCGCGCCACCGGTCTCGAGCGGCAGGTCGATGTCGATACCGAAGTCGCGGCGGTTCAAGACCACCACCGCCTCGAACCCGGCGACCTCGCCCTGGCCCATACCCGGGTTGACACCGTTGAACTCCAGCGCGAAGCTGACCGGCCGGGTGATGCCCTTGATCGTCAGGTCGCCGTCGAGGACGTAGTCGTCGCCGTCGCGGCGCACCCCGGTCGAGGTGAACGTCGCGGTCGGATACTTCTCGACGTCGAAGAAATCGGCCGCCCTCACGTGTGTGTCGCGCTGCTCGTTGCCGGTGTCCACCGACGCGGTGGAAACATCCGCGCTCACCGAAGGGGTGCCGTCGGCCGCGACGGTGATGGCGCCGCTGAAGTCCGCGAATCGGCCCCGCACCTTGCTCACCATCAGGTGGCGTACCGAAAAGCCCACGGTCGAGTGCACGGGGTCGATGGCCCAGGTGCCGGTGCTCAGGCCGGTGTTCACTGCAGTCGTCATGCTCAGGTTCTCCTTCGTCCGTATTGGCGGTAACGGGCACTGTCGCCCGCCCCGACCAGGTAAACGGACTACGGTCCGCTAGTATTCCCGACGAGCCGACGGCGCGAGGTGGCGCCGTGGCGTGTGCTCGCGAGAGGTGCGGACTAGGCCGCCAGCGGGTCGTAGGTCGTCGAGCGCTGCCGCGCCGGGCGGCCGATACCCTCGGCGATCGCCGTCAGTTCCGCGACGGTCTTGGCCGAGCCGAACTCCGAGCCGGCCATCCTCGAGATGGTTTCCTCCATCAGCGTGCCGCCGAGGTCGTTGGCCCCGCCGCGCAGCATCACCTGGGTCCGCTCGGTGCCGAGCTTGACCCAGCTGGTCTGGATGTTGGATATCCGGCCGTGCAGCATGATTCGGGCGAGCGCATGAACCGCGCGGTTGTCGCGGTGCGTCGGCCCCGGCCGTGCACCACCAGCCAGGTACAACGGCGAACTCTGGTGCACGAACGGCAGCGGTACGAACTCG
The DNA here is from genome assembly GCF_019645835.1 of Mycolicibacterium holsaticum DSM 44478 = JCM 12374. NCBI lineage: Bacteria > Bacillati > Actinomycetota > Actinomycetes > Mycobacteriales > Mycobacteriaceae > Mycobacterium > Mycolicibacterium holsaticum. Next base: position 1,322,559 of record NZ_CP080998.1, on the reverse strand, counting down.
GTGAATCCGCCGGTGCGGTCCTGGATCTCACGCAGCACCCGCAGATGGCCGACCCAGTGCCGCGGGGTGTCGACGTGGCCGTACATCATCGTCGAACTCGACTGCAGTCCGACTTCGTGTGCGGTGGAGACGATCTCGATCCACATCGACGTCGGCAGCTTGCCTTTGGTCAGAACCCAGCGCACCTCGTCGTCGAGGATCTCCGCGGCGGTCCCCGGGATACTTCCCAGACCGGCTTCCCGCAACGAGATCAGCCACTCGCGTATCGAAAGCCCGCTTCTGGTCACACCGTTGGCGATCTCCATCGGCGAAAAGGCGTGCACGTGCATCGACGGCACCCGGGCTTTGACGGCCCGTACGAGGTCGGCGTAGCCCGTCACCGGCAGTTCGGGGTCGATGCCGCCCTGCATGCAGACCTCGGTGGCACCGGCCACGTGCGCCTCCCACGCCCGGTCGGCGACCTCGTCGACGGACAGCGAGTACGCGTCGGCGTCGCCCTTGCGCTGGGCGAACGCGCAGAACCGGCACCCGGTGTAGCAGATGTTGGTGAAGTTGATGTTGCGGTTGACGACGAACGTGACGTCGTCGCCGACGGTATCTCGCCGCAGCGAATCCGCCAGGGCGGCAACGGCGTCCAGCGCCGGACCGTCGGCCATCGCGAGTGCCAGGTATTCGTCGTCGGACAGGCCTGCCGGATCCTGCTCGGCTGAGCGCAGCGCGGCCAGCACGTCGGTGTCGATGCGTTCCGGCGCACGCGCGGCGAGTTCGTTCACCTTCTCCCGGATCGACTCCCAGTCCCCGAAGGCGCTGCCCAGGTCGCTGCGGGTCTCGGTCAACCGGCCCGTGGAATCGATCGCTGAGTGGAGGTCGGTGCGGCCCAACGACTCCCATGCTTCATCGGGCTCCTGCCACGGCCGCCCGACCGGGTTGACATCCAGCGCCAACCCGGTGTCGGGATCGGCGAGCGCGTCGACGTGGCCGCGCACCCGCGGGTCGATCCACGCCGCGCCCGCCTGCACGTACTGCGGTTGCGCGGTCAGTCGCTGCACCAGGTCGTAGCCGGCCTCGGCGGTGACGGTGGACAACTCGTCCAACGCCGGCCACGGCCGCTCCGGGTTGACGTGATCGGGTGTCAGCGGCGACACGCCGCCCCAGTCGTCGACACCGGCGCCGACCAGTGCCAGACACTGCGGGCGCGACACCAGGTTCGGCGGCGCCTGAATGCGCATCTTGGGCCCCATCACCAGGCGGGTGACCGCCACGGTGGCGATGAAATCGTCGAAGGTCGCGTCCGGCGTCGACGCCATCGCGGTGTGGTCCTTGGCGCGGAAGTTCTGCACGATGACTTCCTGCACGTGCCCGAACTCTTTGTGGGAGCGCCGGATCGCGTGGATGGTTTCGGCGCGCTCGGTCAGGTTCTCGCCGATGCCGACGAGCAGACCGGTGGTGAACGGGATGGACAGCCGGCCGGCGTCGGCCAGCGTGCGCAGCCGAACCTCCGGATCCTTGTCCGGGCTGCCGTAGTGGGCCAGGCCCTTGGTTTCGAACAGTCGCCGCGACGTAGTCTCCAGCATCATGCCCATGGACGGGGCCACCGGCTTGAGCCGCGACAACTCCGACCAGCTCATCACGCCGGGGTTCAGGTGCGGCAGCAGGCCGGTCTCCTCCAGGACCCGGATCGCCATCGCCCGCACATAGTCCAGCGTCGAGTCGTAACCCCGTTCGTCGAGCCACTGCCGAGCTTCGTCCCAGCGCGTCTCCGGTCGGTCACCGAGGGTGAACAACGCTTCCTTACAGCCCAATTCGGCTCCGCGCCGTGCCACGTCGAGGATTTCGTCGGGTTCCATGTACATGCCCATGCCTGCGGCGCGCAGCTTGCCCGGAACGGTGACGAACGTGCAGTAGTGACAGGTGTCCCGGCACAGGTGCGTGACCGGGATGAACACTTTGCGGGAATAGGTCACCGGCAGGCGTCCGTCCGGCCCGCGCCGACCGGCGGCTTCGAGCCCGGCGTCACGCACACGCGCGGCGCTGGCGCACAGGTCGGCCAGATCGTCCCCGCGGGCGGTCATCGCGATCGCGGCCTCGTCGACGTTCAGCGCCACCCCGTCGCGGGCGCGCCGCAACACCCGTCGCAGGGCGGCAGAACTTGGGGCGTCTGGCTTGGGTGGGGCCACCGGGTCGGGCAGGTCGTCGGCCCCGCGCTGAGGGTTCAAAGCCACTTGCGTGTAACTCCGGCGATGGCGGGAATCATCCGCGTGTCTCACATACTGAAACGACTACGCCTGACATACCGGTCACAGTAGTCCGCTCGCTACGCCGTGGCGTGCACACCGTCTGCGCGCTGCGCCCCGTACATTGACAGCTACGTAAGTTCGGCCGACCATCGCGTCAAAGCACCAGAGGAGCTGCAATGGCTGTATCCGTCCGATCACTGCTGATGTCGGGGGTTTCCGTGGTCGGGGCCACCGCCATCGCGATAGCTCCCGTGCAGGCACCGCCACCGCAAATCACGGCGCACAGCAACGTCGCGCCGGTCCGTGTGGTCTCCGACGAATTCGTCCAATTACTCGCGTCGGTGCGACCGGCGGCCGAGCCCGGAGACCCGGTAGCGCTGAACTCCGCAGGCGACGCCGTGATCAACGCCTGGAACCGGGCGCTGCCCTGGATCGACTACTGGGTCGAACTCGCCGCGTACGTGGTCGACTTCATTCCGTTCGGATACTTCATTCCGATCGGCTTCGACCTCAGCGCGCAGATCGACATGTTCTATTTCACCCTGATCCGTCCCATCGCCAACAGCTTCGTGGTCGATCTGGTCGCGCCGGTGGTCGATGACCCGCTCAACCTCGACAGCTATATCACCGGGTTGCGGACGCTCGGGTCGGTGACGTGGAACTCGCTGCAGAACTTCGCCATCCAGGAGTTCAACTTCTTCTTCGGCTGGCTCATCCCGCCGCTTCCGCCGATTCCGCCGCTGCAATCGGCCGTCGAAGGACCCACGATGGCCAAGTCGCTGTCGGCCGGCCAGGACGAGGCCACGACGGTGCTTTCTGAAGGTGCCGGAGACACCGACGAAGCCGGGCAGGGTGAGGACACCGGGAAGACCGGGGAGGCGGCCCCGCAGGGCACCGAGAACACCGAAGGCACCGAGACATCCGAACAGATCGACGGGACCGCACCCACCGAGGAGGTCGACGAGACAGAGCAATTCGAGGAGACCGCAGAGGTCGACGAGACAGAAGAAGTCGACGAGGCCCCCGAGGTCGAGCCGACCAAGTCGACCAACGGCACGGTGGCCGCCCAAGGTGAGGTCCGCGGTTCGGGCGTCGAGGCTACCGATCCCACCGGCGAGACGACGGCGGGCGCCGATGACACGTCAACGGGCGACAACCAGGCTCAAGCCCCCGCCGACACTGCCGATACGCAAGCCCCGGCAGACAACGACGCCGATTCGGGCGACGACGGCGGCGCGGACGCCGGTGGCGGTGACCAGACCTAGGAGTTCACGTGGCGCCACAGCACCAGCGCGGGCGGCACCGCACCGAGCACGAGGAGCAGAAACACCGCGTACTCCATGGCCCCGGCGCCCCCGAAGACGATGTCGTCACCGGGTCCGCCCAGGGTCAGCACGGCCACCGTGGCCAGCCAGGTCCACAGTGGCAGCGCGGCAACCCGCGGCGCTGACGTCCAGTGCAGCGCTGCCCACACCAGCGCCGCGTTGACCAGGCCGGCGATGAGTGCGCTGACGGGAAACGGAATCGAGCCGATCCGAACGGGCAGGAAGAACGCCGCAGCGATCGCGCAGAGCACGCCGTCGAGCGCAAGCAACGTCAGAACCACCACCCGCAGAAAACCGGTGGTGGTGGTTGGTGCGGTCAGGTCGGAATGCTGTCGAGCAGCGAGACCATGGAACCCAGCACCCATTGGAAGTTGTCGAACCGGTCCTGCCAGTGCTGCAGGTTGGGATCGAGGTCCTGGTCCATGTGCCGTCCCTTTCACGCGCCGCCGATGTTGGCAGCGTACTCCCCCAGCTATCGAACGTTGAGCCCCGCGAGCAGATCGGTTTCCCAGCCCCGGGCGTCGCGCGCTCCGGCGGTGCCCGCGGCAAGGATGTAGTGCTCGATCGCGCCGATCGGCAGCGCGACGTTGTTCGACAGCGCGAACGATCGGCCGTCGGGTGCGACCGTGACCTGGGTGGTGTGCGCGCGCAGCGCGGCGACCTTGGCGGCCAGTTGTTCCTCGACATCGATGACCGCGTGGATGTCCTCGTCAGGGAATCCGAACCCGAGGTCGTCGGCGGACACCCGGATCCAGTCCGGCGGCGCGTCGCCCAGCGCGGCCAGGCCCTCGGTCATCGCGGACTTCGCGAACACCGACCAGTAGACCTTCGGCACGCTCCACGGTTCGCCCGGATAGTCGGAGCCCGCTGACGCGGCGACGGCGGCCATCGTCACCTCGTGGGTGTGGATGTGGTCGGGGTGGCCGTATCCGCCTTGGGGGTCGTAGGTGACGACGACGTGCGGGCGCAGCTCACGGATGTGCGCCACCAACTCGCCGACGGCCTCGCGCGGATCCGCGTCGATGAACCGCTGCCGGTGTCGCCGCGGCGTGCCCGCCATGCCGGAATCGCGCCACCGGCCCGCACCGCCGAGGTAGACGGGTTCGTCGAGGCCGAGCGCGCGCAGCGCCGCGGTCAGTTCGGCGACGCGGAATCCGCCGAGTTGGTCGGCCTGGTCGACGGCGAGCTGCGCCCACCGCTGGCCGATCACCTCGCCTTCCTCTCCCAGCGTGCACGTCACGACCCTGACCTGTGCTCCGCGGGCGACGTAGTGGGCGATCGTCGCGCCGGTGGCGATGGTCTCGTCGTCGGGATGGGCGTGGACGAACAGCAGCCGCGGAGTCTCCATTCCCACTAGCTTGCCCGGTGGCTCCGTGATCGGGCCAGCATCGTGGGTCGGATCAACGGTTCGGCCGGTCGCGGCCGCCGAGCCTGGCGCCCGTCGGCAAACCGAGCCGGCACCTGTCGCGGCGGCCCGAGTCGGGTGCCGGCGCCGCGTTTCATGCTTGCCGCCGCAACGGAGCGGTCCGTCGCGTTTGTCTCGGACAGCCAATCCACTGTCTGGTGCGGACGCAGTCATGTACAGGTGTTTTGGTCGTTCGGATCATGTTCAGCTACGTCCGTACGTTTCTGCACGATCTCATTTAGGTCAGTTTTATTGTTTGCTACATCGCGCCTGTGATTCGGGCGTGATCAGCCGAGAAGCCAAATAAGAAGCTGTCTTCGGCTTAGCTGCGCCACGTTCTGGCTAACTAGTGTGGGCGCAAAAGCGACGGAGCGGACCCTGCGGGGCCGCCGCAGGAATCCGTACTCCGCCGAAGTCGGTTCCCCCTCCCGCCGACCGGGAGGGGGACCGAATGTGTCGTGTGCGTGGCTACTCGTCGCCGCCCGAACCACCGGACTCCGAGCCACCGTCGGCGTTGCTGGCGTCACCGCCGTCATCGCCGCCGTCATCGCCGTCGTTGTCGCCGGAAGTGGTGTCGGCCGCGCCGCCCGCCTGGTCCTGCTCGGACGCCTCGGTGCCCTCGCCGGTCGCGCTGCCGGTGCTCAGACCGGTCTGGCCAGGAGTGGCCGTCAGGCTCTCGCGCACCTCTCCGCTGCCCGGCTTCTCGCCGGTCTGGTCAACATCCTCGAGGCCGGTTTCGTCCTCCTCCGACGAACCGTCGAGGGTCGCAGTTTCCTCGACTTCCCGCTCCTCGGCCTTCTGCTCGTCGGCCTCGGCTTCTTCGGCGAGCGCGGCTGCGGCGCCAGACCCGTCGGCGCCTCCGGTGGCGGCCACCGAGCTCGTGCCGTCGTCTTCGACCTCGACCGAGGACGCACCGACCACCTCTGCGCTCTTCGCCGAAGTGTCGAGCTTGAGGGTGAGGACGTTCGCCGCCGGTTCGGGCGCCTGGTTCGCCGCAAGCCCCGCGCCCGAGGGCACGGCGATCGGCTGCAACGTGTCCGCGATCACGTTGCGCAGGCCCAGCAATGCGCCGATAGGTCCTGCGGTGAACGGATTCAGTTGCGGGGTCAGCAATCCCGGAACGCCGTTGAAGCCGTTGAGGATCACGTCGGTCATGACGATGGGCGCGCTGATCAACGCGCCGGCGGCGGTGATGAAGTCACCGGCGCGAACGGCGTCCAGGATGGTCTGGCCGATATCGGCTCCGCCGTTGATGATCGAGTTCACCGGCGACAGAACCAGCGCCGAGAGTAGCGGGAACACCTGGTTCGGCAGCTCGGCGAAGATATTGGCGATGTTCTGCGTAGTGTTCTGCAAGATGGACAGCGGCGGCCCGATGAGGCCAAGCAGCGGAAGGCCCGCGATGATCAGCATCTGGTTCAGCGTCTGTCCCGCGCCGACGATGTCGCCGTCGGCCAGTTGCGCTCCCACCTGACGCAGATCATTTCCGATCTGCTCCACCAGGTCGGGAAGCAACACGCCGATCTGCTGCGCGGTCGCGAGAACCAGCTCGGCGTTCGCCCCCTGATTGACCAGCACCTGCGACAGGATCGGCGCCGGGGTTGCGAGGAACTGCTCGAACAGCCCGGTCGCATTGGTCACCGTGTTCCCGAAGAGCTGTGAGAACGCGATCAGCGGGTTGGACGTCGCGGTGAGTTGCATCGCCGCGCTGACGCTCGGCGTTGCTGAAACCTTCATATCCGGAACCGGCGGCGCCACCGGGCTGGCGGCGATCACGCTGGCTCCAACCAACGCCACCCCAGCGGTCACATAGGGGCGAAGGGCTCCCTGCATGGCTTCTCCTTTACGTAGACGTCAACCATGTCAAGAACAAGCTACCGGGAAGTCAGTTAACTGTTGACGGTTTAGTAAATTTTGCATTCAACGGCCTGTTTTGTTCGCTTCGGCAAAGTTTTCACCGCGCGGGCGCGCCTGTATCACATTTGCTACGTATACCGCTATCGGCGCTCCTGCCAGACCGCGCGGTGCGGTGGAACCCGGCTCCGTCCAGCGCCTGGCAGGCGCGCCTCCCCGCCGTCGGGGGCAAATGATTCCGCAACGAGAACTGTGGCCCCGACGCGGCCGCCAACCGCCGGCACCTTTGCTTATGCAAACAATCTCGCTCACGGGACAGATGAGCCAGCAAACAGCCATCGCTGCCTCAGAGCGCGCTTCGGGCATATCCGGCCCGCCGGTTCGCATCGGCCCCGGCCGGCGACTGGCATAGATTCACCTGGTGTCGCGGCGCACCGTGGAGTTCGGCTGCGCGATCGTCATCGTCGGCCTGCTGGCCGGTGCCGCGGGCGCCGCCACCACCCTGTTGCTGCACGGCGTCGAACACCTCACCTACCACTACTCGTTCGGCACGCTGCTGACCGGTATTGGCGGCAGCAGCCCCGTCCGGCGTGCGCTGGGCCCGACGATCGGTGGCGCGCTGGCCGGACTCGGCTGGTGGCTGCTGCGGCGACGTGCCGACGTGCCGTCGCTGTCCGCGGCGATCGCCAGCCCACGACGGCTGCCCCGGCTGCCGTTGTCCATCGACGCCGCGCTGCAGGTGCTGCTCGTCGGATCCGGCGCATCGCTGGGCCGCGAAGGCGCGCCACGCCAATTGGCCGCTGCGCTGAGTGACTTCGGCACGCAGCGGCTGTCCTTGACGCAGCGCGACCGCGAAATCCTGCTGGCATGCGCTGCCGGCGCCGGACTGGGCGCGGTGTACAGCGTGCCGCTGGGCGGCGCCGTGTTCTCGGCCAGGATCGTGCTCGGGACATGGCATCCCAGAGCGGTGGGCACCGCGCTGATCACGTCGAGCATCGCGGTGGCGGTGGCCGCGCCCGTCACTCATCTCGAGCATGCGCTGACTTGGCCGGACGCCGATCTGTCGTACCTGTTCGCGTTCCTGGCGCTGGCGGTCTCCCCGCTCGCGGCCGCGGTGGGCTTGGCGTTCGACAAGGTGATGGCAGCGGCTCGTCCGCGCAGTCCGCTGCGGTCCTGGCTGCTGATCCCGGCAATCGCGGCGGCCGGGCTGGTCATCGGGATCTGCTCGATTCGGTGGCCGGAGCTGCCCGGCAACGGCAGAAGCATCTTGACGGTGAGCGTCAACAGCTCCCTGACGTTGGGCTCGGCCGCGGTGATCCTTGCACTCAAGCCGCTTCTGACAGCGCTGTTCCTGCGAACAGGCGCGGTCGGCGGCATGCTCACCCCCGCCCTGGCGACCGGCGCGGCGGCCGGGTCGGTGGTCGTGCTTGCGCTCAACGGTTTGGCCGGCACCAGTATCGACGTGCCGGCAGTGTCGTTGACCTGCGCGGCCGGTGTCCTGGCCATCACCCAGCGTGCGCCGGGATTCGCCGCGCTGTTCGTCTGGGAGTTGGCGCATCCGCCGTACTGGCTGCTGATCGTGTTCGCAATCGCCGCCTACGCCGCCCACGGGTTGCGGCTTCTACGCGAGCGTCACGCGGCCGAGCAGCCGGCCCGGTCGTGAAAGCCCACCGGGCCGCGGTGACCAGACTACTGCGGTGTCTTTACCCAGTTGCCGGCGTCGCCCACGATGCCCACCGGTACGGCACCCGACAGGCTGACGTTGCGCACGCTGGGCCCGGCGGCGACGATCGTGGTGTCCTGCAGGATCGGTAGCACCGTCGCCATGTTCCACAGCCGCGGTTCGACGGCGGTGATCACGTCGGCGATGTCCTCCGTACCGTCCAGCCCCGCATCGATTTTGGGCTGGATGCTGCGATCGCAGATGCCGGTGATATTGCTGGGCGCCTGCACGAGCTCGCCGGATCCGGGCGCCGGGGCAGGCGAGGTGGTGGTCGCGGTCGGCGTGATCGAAGGCGGCTCGGCCGGCGGCGCCGGCGGCTCGCCCGCCGGGGCCGGTGCCGGCGAGGTGGCGGCAGTGGGGCTGGTTGCCACCGCGGTGGCCTCGAGCGCGCGGCAACCGTAGCGCGACGCCAGCGCGGTCGCGAGATCGCCACCGGCCTGCCGCCAGCCGATGACGGCGTCGACGCGGTTGTTGGCCAGCGCCTCGCCGTAGAGCACCACCGGGTCCAGCGCCGAAACCGATGCGGTGATGCCCACGTTGCGCAGCTGGTCGGCCGCGGTGTTGGCGACGGCCACCGACGTCGGATCGTTGGCGGCCACGCCGAGCACCATGGTCAGCGGCGCACCGTCCTTGGTGATGAGGCCACGGCCGTCTTCGGGGGCTGGGACGCCGGGGGCCGTCTGGCGCGGTTCGAGCTTGTACCCGGCGTCGAAGAGCAACTCCAGCGCCGCGTCCTGCGTCATCGCCGGCGGCGCGGTGGGCACGTAGCCGGGATCGGACGGCGAGCGGATCTGCGCCTGCGCCAGCGTCACCGTGTTGTCGTCACCGGCGCCCACCGAGGCCAGCAGGTCGACGTCGAGCAGACCCAGGATCGCTTTGCGCACTTGGGTATCGGCGAGCGCGGGCTGCTGGGCGCGCAGCGTCAACTGCATGACGCGGGGGGTGACGATGCGGGCGGTGCGCACGTCGGGGATCGCCGACAGTTGTGCGAACGCGGCCGCCCCGCCGTGCACCTGAGCCACCTGGGTGTCGCCGTTGCGGATCGAGTCGGCCAGCGCCGCGGAGTCGCCGCCGCGCCGCAACAGGATCTGGTCCGGTTTGGCGGGTTGAGCCCAGTAACGGTCGTTGCGCGCCAGCAGGATCTCGTCGCGTTGCGGGTCGATGGTCTCGACGCGGAACTGCCCGCCGGTGACGGGCAGTGCCCGCGCCAGCCCCGCCGCGAAACCACCCGGGATGTCCTTGACGATGTGGGCGGGCAGGATGTCGTTGAACAACTCGCGCCACGCCGGATACGGCTGGGAGAACGTCACCACCGCGGTCTTGCCGCCCTCCACCGACTGCACACCGGTGATCAGGTCGTAACCGGCGGGGTCGACCACGCCGGGATGGCTGACCATCTGCCGCCACAGATACCAGTAGTCGTCGGCGGCGATGGGGGCGTTATCGGTCCAGGACGCCTCCGGGCGGATCTTGTAGGTGACGGTGAACGGATCGTCGTTGGTGACCTGTGCGGAGTCCAGCAGGGTCGTGTCGAGTTCCCATCGCGACCCCGTCGGCGTCTTCGGATCCGGAATCGGGCGAAACGAACTTGGCAGCACCAGCGAGCTGATCGCGGCGTTGACCGGGGACTGATCGGAGAGCAAATGCGGGTTGAATCCCGGGCCGATCCAGTCGATCGCCAGGATGATCTGGGTCAGCCGTGGTGGTGGCGGGGCCACCACCTCGGTGGTGTCGGTGCTCTGTGGCGCCGGCGGCGGGCTGACCGTACAGGCCCCCAACAGCGTGACCAGCGCAAACATCGCGGCAATGACGCGTACGGGTCCCGGCACGGTGTTCAGGGTATCGGCATCGGGGGCTGCCCCCAGTTTCGGTGAGGTTGCGGCCTCACGATCGCACCGGCGATGAGAAACTTGCACATCGGGGTCGGCGGGGGGAAGAGTCAAAATGCCGAAGATCTACGGGGTGAAGGAAAAGGATCAGGTCGTTGAGCACATCATCGACTTGATCCTGAACGGGCGGCTGCGGACCGGGGACCGGATCGACCGCACCGAGATCACCAAGGAGTTGGGCCTGAGCCGGATCCCGGTTCAGGAAGCCATCTTGCAACTCGAACACGACGGAATACTCACGACGCGTTATCACCGCGGCGCGTTCGTCGAGCGGTTCGACGAGGCGACCATTCACGAGCATCACGAGTTGTACGGCATCCTCACCGGGATCGTCACGGGACGGGCGGCGACCAACCCCACCCCGCGAATCCTCGCGCACCTCGACTCCTCGCTGCGGGTCTTCGAGGCGGCGCAGGATTCGGTCCAGTTCCAGGACGCGTGTTGGGCTTATCGCACCGTCCTCAACGAGGAGTACGCCGGGCCGCGCCTGCAGGCGGCGATCCGCGCGCTGCAGAGCTTTGTGCCCAACCGTTTCTGGAATTATCCCGACAGCTCGACCGATTTCCGCCCCGTCTACGAAGAGGAGATCTCGGCCATCCGCCGGGGCGACGCCGATGCGGCACGATTGTCTTGCGTGAAACGCGCTGAGCTGATGGCGAAGATCATGCTCGACAAGCTGACAGACTCGGGCGTGCTCGGCGGGTAGCACACTACAAAGTGAACCGAACTACCTGACGAGTGCGCGGCAGGTGACGGAAGACGAGTAAGCGCGGCTATCCGCGGGCTTTGGCGCGAGCCTTGGCCCGCAGCCGCTGGGCGGCGTTGAGCTCGACTTTGCGCACCCGCACGACTTCCGGTGTGACCTCGACGCATTCGTCGGAGCCACAGAACTCCATCGCCTGCTCGAGGTCCAATTGGATTGGCTTGGCGAGGGTTTCCATCACGTCAGCGGTCGACGAGCGCATGTTCGTCAGCTTCTTCTCCCGGGTGACGTTGATGTCGAGATCCTCTGCGCGCGGGTTGATCCCGACGACCTGACCCTCATAAGTGGGCTCGCCGGGTTCGACGAAGAACTGGCCGCGGTCCGCGAGTTGGATCAGCGCGAACGGCGTGATCGACCCGGACCGGTCACTGACCAGCGAGCCGGTGTGCCTGGCGCGGATCTCCCCCGCCCACGGCCGGTAGCCGTCGAACACCGCGTTGGCGATCCCGGTGCCGCGCGTCAGAGTGAGAAAGTCGGTGCGGAACCCGATCAGCCCGCGGCTCGGCACGATGAAGTCCATCCGCACCCACCCCGCGGCGTGGTTGGCCATCTCCTCCATCCGGCCCTTGCGCGCGGCCATCAGCTGGGTGATGGCGCCGACGAACTCCTCTGGACAGTCGATGGTCAGCGCCTCGAACGGCTCGTGCAGCTTGCCGTCGATCGTCTTGGTGACCACTTGCGGCTTGCCCACGGTCAGCTCGAAACCCTCCCGGCGCATCTGCTCGACCAAGATGGCCAACGCCAGCTCACCGCGGCCCTGCACCTCCCAGGCGTCGGGTCGGCCGATGTCGACGACGCGGATCGACACGTTGCCGACCAGTTCCTGATCCAGCCGGTTGCGCACCATCCGCGCGGTGAGCTTGTGCCCGGAAACCTTGCCCGCCAACGGCGACGTATTGGTGCCGATGGTCACCGAGATCGCCGGCTCGTCGACGGTGATGCGCGGCAGCGCGTGCGCGTGCTCGGGGTCGGCCAGCGTGTCGCCGATCATGATCTCGGGCAGCCCGGCGACCGCGACGATGTCCCCGGCGACGGCCTCGTCGGTAGGGCTGCGTTCCACGCCGACGGTGGCGAGCAGCTCGGTGATCTTCGCGTTGGTGATGACCGGCGCGCCGTCGATCTGGCGCATCCACGCCACGGTCTGGCCCTTGCGCAACCGGCCGTTGTAGACCCGGATCAGTGCGAGGCGACCGAGGAACGCCGACGCGTCGAGGTTGGTGACGAGCGCCTGCAGCGGCGCGTCGGGATTCCCGCTCGGCGCCGGAATGTGTTCCAGCAGAACGTCGAACAGCGGGTCGAGGTTCTGACCGTCGGGAACCTGTCCGTCGGCCGGTGCCACGGTGCTGGCCACCCCGGCGCGACCCGACGCGTAGAGCGTGGGCAGGCCGAGCGCGTGTTCGGCGGCCTTCTGCGCTTCCGGGTCGCTGGCGGCGAGGTCGTCGGCCACGTCGAGAAGCAGGTCGTGGCTGGCGCTGACCACCTCGGCGATGCGCGCGTCGGGCCGATCGGTCTTGTTGACCACGAGGATGACCGGAAGGTGCGCGCCCAGCGCCTTGCGCAGCACGAACCGCGTCTGCGGTAGCGGCCCCTCGGACGCGTCGACCAGCAGCACCACACCGTCGACCATGGACAGCCCGCGCTCGACTTCGCCACCGAAGTCGGCGTGGCCGGGGGTGTCGATGACGTTGATGATCGTGACGGAGCCGTCGTCGTGGTGGCGATGCACGGCGGTGTTCTTGGCCAGGATCGTGATGCCTTTTTCCCGCTCGAGGTCACCGGAGTCCATGATGCGCTCGGTGGTGTCGTCGCCCCGATGCGTCAATGCCCCCGACTGCCGCAGCATCGCGTCGACCAGAGTCGTCTTGCCATGGTCGACGTGTGCCACGATGGCGACGTTCCGAAAATTCACGTCGTTCATTGTCGCAGGGCAAACCGTCTATCGCGAAAACGAGAGAGCCAGCTCACTTGAAGGCCAGCAAGTTCGCCGACCTCAAACCGAAGAAGAAGTGCTGCCGCAGCAAACCTCGCTGCAAACGCTGCCCGGTGGTGCTCGCCAAGGTGCGCAAGGCCGAACGGCACGGCCTGCGCGGTAAAGACCTGATGAAGGTGCACAAACGGGCCCGGCGAAGCTGACGAGGCGTTGACGCTGCGGTCAGGACACCAAAGCCGCGCGGATCGCGCCCGCAGCGCGGGGTCACCGCAGCGGCGTCAGCGCCTGCTTGAGCGCGGCGAGCCACGTCCGGTCGGCGGGCACCCACGCCACCCCGTTGAGTTCGTCGACGCCGACCCACCGCAACGCACGATGGTCGTTGGGATGCAGGGTGCCGCCGGTCTGTGTGACGCGGTAGGCCCGCAGCGTCGTCGTCGCATTGAGGGCGACGTCTGCGCCCAGCCGCGCACCAACCGTCACCTCGACACCCAGTTCCTCGCGCAGTTCACGGGCCAACGCGGCTTCGTCGGTCTCGCCCGCGGCGACCTTGCCGCCGGGCAGCTCCCACAGCCCCGCCAGTTCGGGCGGCCGGGCCCGCTGGGCGACCAGCAGCGACGCACCGGAGATCAGCGCACCTGCAACGACGACCTGGGTTGGCTTCTGGTTCGACACTGCTCGTGACGGTATACCGTAGAAACCCATGGCTGTGTTAACGGACGAACAAGTGGACGCCGCACTGGCCGACCTTCCCGGCTGGGAGCGTGCCGAGGGGGCGCTGCGCCGCTCGATCAAATTCCCGGCATTCCTCGACGGCATCGATGCGGTGCGCCGTGTCGGCGAGAAAGCCGAGCAGAAAGATCATCACCCCGACATCGACATCCGCTGGCGGACAGTGACTTTCGCGTTGGTGACCCATTCCGAAGGCGGCATCACCGACAAGGACGTCGAGATGGCCCGCGAGATCAACGGGATCGTCGACTAGCCGCGATCCACGCCAGCGTCGCCAGCGTCGCGACGATGTAAACCAGGCCCGCCCAGGCCAGGTACCACGGCCGGGGGATCACCCAGATGGTCGGCTGGGCGAAGCTCAACAGCCACGGCACCCCGACCAGGCTCAGCGCCAGCCAACCCCAGCCCAGGATCCGCGCGCCCAGCCGGTCGGCCAGCGGGCCGTGCAGCAGCCAGATCATCAGCGGGATCAACCACACCCAGTGATGGGTCCACGAGATCGGCGACAGCAGCAGCCCGAACAACTGCACGACGAGGATCGCGCCGAGCCGGTCCGACGCACCGCCGATCGCCCGCCACGCCAGGATCGCCAGCACCGCCGTCACCGCGATCGCGATCAGCACCGCAGGACCCAAGCCCGCGTCGTGACCGAGGATCCGCGAGATGCCGCCGCGCCAGGATTGGTTGAACGACGTCCCGATCGGCCCGACACGATCGGCGTCGCCGAGAAGTTCGGTGAAGTAGTACCGCGTCGGCCCGCCGATCACCAGCGCCGAAACACCCACGGTGGCAACGAAGACGACGGCCGAGAACACCGCGGCCGCCCACCGTCGCGCACCGAGGAAATACAGCCCCGAGATGGCCGGCGTCAGCTTCATCCCGGCCGCCAGACCGACCAGCACCCCCGACAGCCACCACCGCGTGCTGTAGACCGCGTACAGCACGGCCAACACCAGCAGCACGTTGATCTGTCCGTAGTCGAATGTGCTGCGCAACGGTTCGGTCCAGATGCCGACGGCCGTCCACAGCATCGCGACGCGCCGGTCCCCAGAACCCAACAGCCGCTGGCTGATTCGCACCACGCCGTACAACGCGGCGATGATGCCGAGCTGCCAGACAAACGCCACGACCCCGAACGGCACGAGATGCAACGGGAAGAACACCACCGCGGCGAACGGCGGATAGGTGAACGGCAACGGAAAGTCGGGGGTCTGCTCGGCGTAGACGTAGTCGTAGAGCGCGCCGGGGCCGTCCAGGGTTGCTGCGCCGCCGACGTACACGTGCAGATCGACGAAGTTCGCGCCGTTGGGCACCAGGTAGGTCCACGCCAGCCGCGCGGCGATGCTGAGCAGAAGGACGACGGGCGCCGCGGCGGCCACTCGGGCAGCGATGCGCGACGGGGTCGGAGCCGTTTCGATGTCAATCCGTCCGACTTTATCCAGCGCCGGTCCGTGGTCACCAAAACCCTTCGCATCCGTAACGGTTGAATAACCGCCCCACGTGTCACACGAGTCTCAGCAGTAACAGGCCTAGCTTCGGGCGGAGGCGTGCCCACAACGGATTGGATAAACCATGCACAAGATCGCAAAAGTATTCGCGACCTCGACGATCGCCGCTGCGGGGGCGGCTGCGGCGCTCGCGCTGAGCGCCACCGCCGGCGCCCAACCGGCGGCTCCCGCGCCCGCTCCGTCCGTGCCGGGCCTGCCGTTCATCCAACAGCTCGCCAGCAACCCGGCGATCGCCTCGCAGGTCATGCAGGGTGTCACGTCGCTGCTCGGCAGTGCGCAGGCGCCGGCCGCGACGGCGACCGCCCCGGCCGCGACGGCGCCGACGGCCACCGCCTCGGTCACCCTGCCCCAGCCGCCGTCGTCGCTGCCCGGTATGCCGGCCGCGCCCGTGGCCGCCCCGGCAGCCACCACGTCGACCGCGCCGCAGGACCTGCTGACGTCCATCCCCAACGGCCTGGCCTCCCTGCTGCCCGAGGGCACGCCGTTGGTGGGACTGCTGCCCGCCACGGGCTCCGCGGCGGCGCCTGCTGCCGTCGCACCCGCGGCCCCGGCACCCGCGGCGAGCATTCCGGTCCCCGGTACGAGCCTTCCGCCGGTGTTCAGCCCGCTCTCGGGTCTGCCCTGACGGCGAGGGCGACGGTAGCTCACGACCGGACCACGACCACCACACCCTGGGGGAGCCATGTCATCTAGGACAACGTTCGTCACCGTCGCCGCCGCGCTCGGCTCATCGGCCACGCTGCTGCTTGGCAGCGTGGCCGGTGTGGCCAACGCCCAACCCGCACCGCCCCCGCCGATCGACGGACTGCAGGCGCCCGGCCTGTCGGCGGTGCAGAGCATCGGCCCGGCCATTCAGCAGGCCGCCGCCGATCCGACCAACGCCGCGTCGACGTTGATGGCCGCGGCCGCGGTGTTCGCCGGCGACGCCGTGGTTCCGGCCGATTCCCGAAATGTCGCGACGGCGGTCAACCAGTTCGTCGCGCATGTTCCGGCCCCCGGCGCAGTACCCGGCGCCCAGGCGCATCTGCCCGCAGGCATCGACCCCGCACACGCGGTCGGGCCGGTGCCTGCCGCCGCCGAGGCGCCCGCGCCTGCTCCGACGCCGCTGGCCGCACCCGTACCTGCGCCCGCGCCGGAAGCCGCGCCCGCACCCGCACCCGCGCCGGAAGCCGCACCCGCGGCGGCGTCGGGTCCCGCACCTGCGCCCGCGCCGGAAGCCGCACCCGCACCCGCTCCGGGTCCGGCGTTCGGTCCGGACGCACCGCCGACGCAGGACTTCATGTACCCGTCGATCAGCAACAACTGCCTGAAGGACGGCGGCAACGTGCTGGCCACCGCCATCTCGGTGGCCGGTCCGGCCAAGATTCCGACGCCAGGTCCGGGGCCGGGCCAGACCGCCTACGTGTTCACCGCGGTCGGCACGCCGGGACCCGCGGCCAAGCAGGAGCTGCCGCTGAACGTCACCTGGGTGAACCTCAGCACCGGCAAGTCGGGCAGCGCCACGCTCACGCCGCGTTCGGACATCAACCCGGAGGGCCCGACCACGCTGACCGCGATCGTCGACACCGGCCCGGGCAGCATCATCTCGACGATCTTCGGCCAGGTCACCACCACCGAGAAGCAGTGTCAGTTCATGCCGACCATCGGCTCAACGGTCGTGCCGTAGATCCCTTCTTCGGCGAAGGCGTCAGTAGGCCATGAAGAGGATGGCGTCCCGGTCGTAATCGCGGCCGGGGTGCATCTCGGAAAGGTGCGCCTGCGCCTTCTCGACCAGATCGTCCTCGTCCTTGCCGGTGATCGCTTCGCCGCACGGGCAGTTCAGATGCGTCTTCATATGTTCACCATGGCATAGGTCGCCTGAATCGACGTATAGATGTAGGCCATGGACCTCTATAACGTCATGCGATCCACGTTCGCCGTCCGGGAGTTCACCGGCGATCCGCTGCCCGACCACGTGCTCGTCCGCATTCTGGACAACGCGCGGTTCGCGCCCAGCGGGGGCAACCGGCAGGGCAACCGCGTCATCGCCGTGCGCGACCACCAGACCCGCGAATCGCTGATCGAATGCACGATTCCGGGGACCAAGCGCTACATCGCCCAGCTGCGAAACGGTGAGAGCCCGTGGAACCCGTTGCAGCCGACCGCTGTTGACGAGGAGACGATCGCCGCGGTCGAGGTGCCGACGGCGTCGCCGTTGCGCGGGGCCGACGTGGTGCTGGTGGTCTGCGTCGACCTCGGTGTGGTCGCGGCGTTCGACCAGCACCTGGACCGCGTCGGCCTGATCGCAGGCGCATCGGTGTATCCGTTCGTCTGGAACATCCTGCTGGCGGCGCGCAACGAGGGTTACGGCGGCGTTCTCACCACCGCGGCGGTGGCGCAGGAACCACGCGTGCGCGAGCTGCTCGCCATTCCCGACCATTACGCGGTCGCCGCGCTGCTGCCCCTCGGCAAGCCGACGCGCCAGCTCACCAAGCTCAGCCGCAGGCCGGTGTCGGAGATCGCCACCAAGGAGCGCTTCGACGGGGAACCACTGCGCGCTTAGCCGGCAACGCGCAGGTCACGGTTCGGCCGCCGGCTCGACTCGATGGGTCGCGCCCCCTTTCCCATCGGCTGTCTGTCATGAGACCTTGGGTACGTGACCTGCACGCTGGGCTACGCCACAGCAAGCACCGTCGGGCAGAACCTCGAAGGTCAGCTCGCGGCGCTCAGCGACGCGGGCGTCGATCCCCGCCGGGTGTTCACTGACACGTTGTCCGATTCGGCCGACCGCATCCGCGCCGGTCTGCACGCCATGTTGAGCTACGCCCGCGCCGGGGACACCATCGTCGTCGTCGCGCTGGACCGGCTGGGCGTGTCGACCGCCGAGGTGACCCGCACGATCGCCAACCTCACCGACCGCGGGATCAGGTTGCGCACCCTTCGGGAGGGGTTGGACACCGGCACCACGACCGGACGCGTGGTGGCCAGCATCATCGCCACGCTGGCCGCGCTGGACTCCGAAACTGCGCACAGATCGTGACGTCGCCGCAGTCTCGGCGGGTCAGGGTCAGCCCTTTGCGACCTTCGCGGCGGCCTTGGCCTGCTTCTTGGCGGTGCGCACCTTCTCCAGCGAGCCGGCGTCGACGACGTCGGCGATCGACAGGTACGACCCGGCTCTGCCGTAATCGCCCGCGGCCTTGCGCCAGCCCTGCGGCGTCACACCGTATTGCTTGCCCAGCAGCGCCAGAAAGATCTTCGCCTTCTGCTCGCCGAAGCCCGGCAGGCTCTTGAGCCGGCTCAGTACCTCGGCACCGTCGGGATCGCCCGCCGTCCACAGCGCGGCCGCGTCACCGTCGTAGCGGTCGACGACCAGTTGCGCCAGCGCCTGGATCCGTTTGGCCATCGACCCCGGAAAGCGATGTATGGCAGGGGTTTTCGAGCACATCGCGGCGAACTTCTCGGGGTCGTACTCGGCGATCGCGTTCGGGTCGAGGTGCCCGCACATGCGGTCGGCGATCTTCTTCGGACCGGCGAACGCCGCCTCCATCGGGTACTGCTGGTCGAGCAGCATGCCGACCAGCAGCGCAAACGGGTTGGACTCCAGCAGCGCGTCGGCCGCAGGATCTTGAACTAGCTGCAGTTTCGCCACGCCGACCAGTCTAGGACGACCTAGGTCCGAGTGGTCGGCCGCAATGATCCGGCACCACATGTCACCGGGGTGTGCGCTCGTAGGCGATAACCGGTAGTACACCCCTAGCAGACGGACAGATTGCACCTATGGCCGCCGCGAGGGTGTGGAACGCAACGGCTATCACCTGAACGGCCTGGCGAGTTGCGCACCAGGCGGGGGCGGCCCACCCGGATAGCCCTGCCCCGTTCAGTAGCCGACCCGGCGCGGATCCCATTGGGCTGCCGCAGCTTTGACGATTTGCCGGTCGCTGCGCGGGCACCGGCCATCCGTCGTGCCGGAGTGGCCGATCACCCCGCTGCGAAGTTTGAGCTGCCAACTGCGCGGGAACCAGCCGATATGTGACGACCGTCTCATATGCTGGCGCACGCACATTTTTGCCCATCGAGGTCAGGAGCCGCCTTGTCCGAGACTCATCGTTCGCGAGTAGCACCGGTCAGCGGTCAGGAATACCTGGCTGTCCAGGCCAGCCCCGAGTTTCAGGACTTACGAAGTAGGCTGCGCCGCTTCGTCTTCCCGATGAGCGCACTGTTTCTCACCTGGTATTCGGCCTACGTGCTGCTGGGTGCGTTCGCCCATGACTTCATGGCGATCAAAGTGTGGGGCAACATCAACGTCGGCCTGCTGATCGGGTTGGGCCAGTTCGTGTCGACGTTCCTCATCACCTGGCTCTACGTCCGATTCGCCAACCGCGAGCTCGACCCGCGGGCCGAGGCGATCGCCGCCGAACTCGACGGCCGCGCCGCATGAGCGCCGAACTGCTGGCCCAGGACGGAGCCGTCGGCAACCCCGCCACCAACATCGGCATCTTCGCGCTGTTCGTCGCCGTGACGCTGTACATCGTGGTCCGGGCGAGTAAACGCAACGCCACCGCCACGGAGTTCTTCACCGCGGGCCGGGCGTTCACCGGGCCGCAGAACGGCATCGCGATCTCCGGCGACTACCTGTCGGCGGCCAGCTTCCTCGGCATCGCCGGAGCTATCGCGGTGTACGGCTACGACGGCTTCCTCTACTCCATCGGTTTCCTGGTCGCCTGGCTGGTGGCACTGCTTCTGGTGGCCGAATTGCTGCGCAACGCAGGCAAATTCACCATGGCCGACGTGCTCAGCTTCCGGCTCAAACAACGGCCCGTGCGGATGGCCGCGGCCATCACCACCCTGGCCGTCTGTCTGTTCTATCTGCTGGCGCAGATGGCGGGCGCAGGCGGGTTGGTGGCGCTGCTGCTCGACGTGTCCAGCGACTTCGGCCAGGCCGTGGTGATCGCCGTCGTCGGCGTGCTGATGATCCTCTACGTGCTCATCGGCGGGATGAAGGGCACCACCTGGGTGCAGATCATCAAGGCCGTCCTGCTGATCGGGGGCGCCGCGCTGATGACGGTGATGGTGCTGACCAAGTTCGGGGTGAACCTCTCCGAGATTCTGGGCGCCGCCCAGTCGGCGGTGTCGGCGTCGGGCAACGAGGCCGTCGCCAGCCGCGACGTGCTGGCCCCCGGCGCCCAGTACGGCGCCTCGCTGACGTCGCAGATCAACTTCATCTCGCTGGCGCTGGCCCTGGTGCTCGGCACGGCCGGCCTACCGCACGTGTTGATGCGCTTCTACACGGTGCCGTCGGCGAAAGAGGCGCGCCGCTCGGTGGTGTGGGCGATCTGGTTGATCGGGGCGTTCTATCTGTTCACCCTGGCCCTGGGCTACGGCGCGGCGGCGCTGGTCGGGCCCGACGTCATCCTGGCGGCCCCGGGCGCGCAGAACTCGGCCGCGCCGCTGCTGGCCTTCGAACTGGGCGGGGTGGTCCTGCTCAGCGTCATCTCGGCGGTCGCGTTCGCCACGATCCTGGCGGTGGTCGCCGGGCTGACGATCACGGCCGCGACGTCGTTCGCGCACGACATCTACGCCAACGTGCTGCGCCGGCCCGAGGGGAAGGAGGCGGTCTCGGAGAGTGAGCAGGTCCGGGTTTCGCGTATCACCGTGGTGGTGCTGGGCATCCTGGCGATCGGCCTCGGTGTGCTGGCCGCCGAACAGAACATCGCGTTCCTGGTGGCGCTGGCGTTCGCGATCGCCGCCGCGGCCAACCTGCCGACGATCCTGTACTCGCTGTACTGGCCGCGGTTCAACACCCGCGGCGCGCTGTGGAGCATGTACGGCGGGTTGGTCTCGACCATCGTGTTGATCGTCTTCTCCCCCGCGGTGTCAGGCGCCAAGACGGCGATGCTCGCCAGCGTGGACTTCGCCTGGTTCCCGCTGGCCAACCCCGGCATCGTGTCGATTCCGCTGGCGTTCGCGCTCGGCATCATCGGCACGCTCACCTCGCCGGACCGCGGCGATCCGGAGATCAACGCCGAGTTCGAGGTTCGCGCGCTGACCGGCGTCGGCGCGGAGAAGGCGGTGACGCACTAGGCCGGAATAGCGTCCCGGCGAACGAAGTTGCACCCCGGCGTGGTCAGGTCCCGGTTCGCCTTCCCGCTGCTGGCCTATGCGTTCGCGGCGATCATGCTCGGCACCACCGTGCCGACCCCGATGTATGCGCTGTACGCCGAGCAGATGGATTTCGGGGTGGTGACCACCACGGTCATCTACGCGATGTACGCCGGTGGTGTGCTGTTCGCGCTGGTGGCGTTCGGCCGATGGTCCGATGTCATCGGGCGACGACCGATCCTGCTTGCCGGTGTGGTGGCGGCGGTGGCCAGCGCGGCGGTGTTCCTCACGGCCGACTCGGTGGCTGTGCTCTCGGTCGGCCGGGTGTTGTCGGGGCTGTCGGCGGGGTTGTTCACCGGAACGGCGACCGCGGCGGTGATCGAAGCCGCCCCGCCGAGCTGGCGGACCAGGGCCGCGGCCGTCGCGACCATCGCCAACATCGGCGGGTTGGGCGCCGGACCGCTGGTGGCCGGCCTGTTGGTGCAGTACGCGCCGCGGCCGTTGCAGCTGAGCTTCGTGGTGCACATCGTGCTCGCGCTGCTGGCGGGCGCCGCCGTGCTGCTCGCGCCCGAGACGTCGGAGCGCACCGGCCGGATCGGGGTGCAACGGTTGTCCGTGCCCGCCGAGGTGCGCGCGGTGTTCGTCATCGCCGCGATCGCAGGCTTCGCGGGCTTCGCGGTGACCGGGCTGTTCATGGCGGTGGCGCCGTCCTTTGTCGCCGACGTCGCAGGCATCGGCAACCACGCCGTGGCCGGTCTGGTCGCCAGCTCGATCTTCCTCGCGTCGGCGGTGACCCAGGTGGCTGTCGGCGGCATGGAGCCGCAGCGAGCGGTCGCGGTCGGCTGCGCGATACTCATCGCGGGTATGGTGATTCTGGCTGCGGCGCTTGTCTTTACGTCACTTATCGGGCTGATCGCCGCCGGGCTGGTATCCGGTGTCGGACACGGCATCGCGTTCAGCCGCGGCCTCGCGGCGATCGCCGAGCGAACCCCGGCCGAACGTCGCGCCGAGGTGAACTCGACCTATTTCGTCATCGGCTACGTCGCGATCTCGCTGCCCGTGATCGGCGAGGGACTGGCCGCCCAAACGTGGGGATTGCGCGCCGCGGGGGTGAGCTTTGCGGTCGCGGTCGCGGTGCTCGCGGGTATCTGCCTGGCCGCGATCCTGGTGCGCGAGTCGCGGGAATCGGGTCGCGCCGCACGGACTTGAGCGCTTCTATTCATGCGCGACACCGGCCTGCGCAGCACGGCGCACCCCGGCGCGCGGAGGGGCTTAGCCGCTCTTGCGACGGAACTCCCGCCGATGCTCGACCGGGCCGTGCGCCCGCGGCTGCTTAGCGCCGGCGTCCTTGTGATTGCCGCCGTCGCCCGCCTTGGCGTTCTTGCGTTCCAGCGCTTCGCGGAACTTGCGTTTGGTGTCGTCTTCCTGCGGCGAGTCAGCCATGACTGGCAGCCTACGCGGCCGCGCGACCGTCGTCGCCTGCTTATCGCCTGCCGGGCGGCATACCGTAGACGTGCGAGATCGGCAGCGTCATCACCACGCGCCGGTCGTCGACCATCGCGCGGCGATAGTCGTCCCAGTCCGGATGTTCACCGGCGATGTTGCGGTACAACGCGATCAACGCCTCGACGGTGTCGTCGTCGGGCTCGGCGGCCGGCGGGGTGAGCTCGGCGTCGCCCTCGGCCACGGCGTAGGCCCAGCCGTCATCGGAGGTGACGTGGATCGACGCCCTGGGGTCGCGGCGCAGGTTGCGCGTCTTGGCCCGCGGTTCGGTGATCGACACCTGAATCGTCAACGCGCGCGGATCGAAGTAGTAGGACACGTTCGACAGCTGTGGCCGACCGTCGCGCTTGATCGTGGCCAGCACCCCCAGCGAGTTCCCACCGATCAGCGCCAACAGCTTGTCGTCGAACACGCCACGTCCCATGGTTCGAGCCTACGTCTCTACCATCGAGGGTGATGACTTGTTCAGTCGACGGCAACCTTCTCGACGGGGTCTCGGCCACCGCGCTGTGGACGCTGCACTTCCGCGCCAACGAGGCCAAGCGCTCCGACGGCGTGATCCGCGATCCGTGGGCGGTGGCGCTGTTCGACGCCATCGACTACGACTACCTCAAGTTCGGCAGGCCCAACCCGTCGCACGCGTTGCGCGCCGTGGCCTTCGATGCGGCCGCGCGCGACTACCTCGCCACCCACCCCAAGGCGTCGGTGGTGGCGCTCGCCGAGGGGCTGCAGACCAGCTTCTGGCGACTGGACCGAACCGGGCTGATCGACGAAACAACCTGGTATTCCATCGATTTGCCGCAGGTGATCGCGCTGCGGGAGAAGCTGCTGCCCTCCGACGAACGTATCGTGGCGCTGGCCCAGTCGGCGCTGGACCGCAGCTGGATGGACCGCGTCGACGCCGAGCACGGCGTGTTCATCACCGCCGAGGGCCTGCTGATGTACCTGCAGCCCGAGGAGGCGCTGGGGTTGATCGCGGACTGCGCCAAGCGGTTCCCCGGCGGGCAGATGGTATTCGATTCGGTGCCGGCGTGGCTGAGTCGACGCACGCTGGCCGGGTTGAAGCTCTCCGACCGCTACGTGGCGCCGCCGATGCCGTTCGGGCTCAGCCTCGACGACGCCGTCGCCCTTGCCGGGCGCATTCCCGGTGTCCGCGTCGCCCGCGATCTCCGGATGCCGCCCGCGCGGGGCCTGTGGAAACTGGCCGGCTCACCCGTGTGGGACCGGCTGCCGGCGTTCCGGCGCCGACGGCCGTCGTTCACGCTGCTGGAGTTCGGGCCGTGACACGCTACGCGGCCTTCCTGCGCGGGGTGAACGTCGGCGGCGTCAACCTTAAGATGGCCGACGTCGCCGAGGCGTTCCAGGACGCCGGATTCAGCAATGTCCGAACAATTTTGGCGACCGGCAACGTGCTGCTCGACAGCCCCGCCAAGGAGGCGACGGTGCGGCGGCGAGCCGAGAAGGCGCTGCGCGAGCGATTCGGCTACGACGCCTGGGTGTTGGCCTACGACCTCGACACCGTGCGGGCGATCTCGGAGGCGTATCCGTTCGAGCGTGAGGTCGACGGCCACCACTCCTACGTCACCTTCGTCACCGACCCACAGGTGCTCGACGAGTTGGTCGGCCTGGCCGAGGACGCCGGAAAACACGAGAAGATCCGGCGCGGCGACGGCGTCGTCTACTGGCAGGTGGCCAAGTCCGCCACCCTGGACTCGGTCATGGGTAAGACCATGGGCAAGAAGCGCTACAAGTCGTCGACGACCACCCGCAACCTGCGCACCGTCGAGAAAGTGCTGCGGTAGGTAGATTCGGACGGGTGAGTTCCACACCCACCGCGAAGGCCGACGGCACCGTGTTGACCGGCGTCTCCGAAACCGCACTGCTGACCCTGCAGGTCCGCGCGACCGAGGCGCGCCGGCCCGACTCGATCCTCGACGACCCGATGGCCGTGCAACTGGTCGATTCCATCGACTTCGACTTCGCCAAGTTCGGGCCGTCCCGGCGCCAGGACATGGCGGTGCGGGCGCTGGCCTTCGACAGGCACGCCCGCCGCTACCTGCGTGACCACCCCAAGGCGACGGTGGTGGCGTTGGCCGAGGGACTGCAGACCAGCTTCTATCGGCTCGACGCCGCCGACGTCGGACAGGAATTTCGTTGGCTCACCGTCGATCTCGCACCGATGATCGAGCTGCGTCGCAAGCTGCTGCCCGCCTCCGACCGGGTGCAGATGGTCGCCCAGTCGGCATTGGACTTCACCTGGATGGACAAGGTCGACACCGGGCACGGCGTGTTCATCACCGCCGAGGGCCTGCTGATGTACCTGCAACCCGAGGAAGCGCTCGGGCTGATCGCCGAATGCGCCAAGCGGTTCCCCGGCGCGCAGATGATGTTCGACCTGCCGCCGGCCTGGTTCGCGGCCGCTACCACCCGCGGCGTGCTGCGGCCCTCGCTGCGCTATCGGGTGCCGCCCATGCCGTTCAGCCTGACGCCGTCACAGGTGGCAAACTTGGTGCACGAAATCCCCGGCATCCGTGCCGTGCACGATGTGCCCATACCGCCCGGTCGCGGCAAAGTCTTCAACACGCTGCTGTGGACTGCCCAGCGGCTTCCGGTGTTCGACGCGGTGCGGCCGGTGTTCGTGCTGCTGGAGTTCGGCTGACAGGTCAGCCGAAGGCGGCCTCGACGTAGCGCAGGGCCTCGGCCTTCCCCACGCCCATCGCCTTGGCCGCCGACACGAAGTTGTGCGCCGCGCTGGCCATCGCCGCATCCGCGGGATCGACCCTGGCCACGAAAGTGCCGAACCTCCCCCGGGTTTCGAGTATTCCGCTCGACTCCAGCTCACGGTAGGCACGCGCGACCGTGTTGACGGCCAGCCCGAGTTGTCCGGCGAGTTCCCGCACCGTCGGCAGCCGGGTGCCCGGCGGCAGCCTGCCGTCGCGGACCCCGTCGATGATCTGCGTTCTCAGCTGATCGAACAGGGCGCCGGATGCACGTTGATCGATGCGTACCCACTCCGCCAACCCCGCCACGTGCTTCAGTATGCCCAAAGCGGCTACTTTGGATGTGTGCAGGTTACGGTCGTCAGCGGTGCGGGCATCTCGGCGGAGAGCGGGGTGCCCACGTTCCGGGATGCCGAGACCGGGCTGTGGGCCAACGTCGACCCGTATGAGATTTCCAGTTCCGAGGGCTGGCGGGCGAACCCGGAGAAGGTGTGGGCGTGGTACCTGTGGCGCCATTACATGATGGGCTCGGTGCAGCCGAACAACGGCCACCTGGCCGTCGCGGCCTGGCAGGACTACGCCGACGTGCACGTCGTCACCCAGAACGTCGACGATCTGCACGAACGGGCGGGCAGCACGCAGGTCTACCATCTGCACGGCAGCCTGTTCGAATTCCATTGCGACGCTTGTCGATCGGCCTTTGAAGGCGATCTGCCTGCGATGCCCGAGCCGGTGGACGCCGTCGAACCGCCGCTGTGTGCGTGCGGCGGGCTGATCCGGCCCAATGTGGTGTGGTTCGGCGAGTCGCTGCCCGACGAGGCGTGGCAACGCTCGGTGGAGGCGGTCATCGGCGCCGACGTCGTGATCGTGGTCGGCACCTCCTCGATCGTCTACCCCGCCGCCGGGCTGCCCGAGATGGCGGTGGCGAAGGGCACCGTCGTCATCGAGGTGAACCCCGAGCGCACCCCGCTGTCGGACGCTGCCACGGTGTCGCTGCGCGAGACCGCGGTCGAGGCGTTGCCCGGCCTGCTGCAGCGACTGCCCGCCCTCCTCGGCTAACCGTGCGATTTGTGTGCGTTTTGTTGCGCTGACCGCGCCTGAACGCACACAAATCGCCAGGGATGGAACCGGATGACCTTCCGGCGCGTCGATTCCTAATGTGGTCGACGACTATTTGCGCTGCCAAGACGGGATCATCACCCTTGCCCAGGCACAGCGGGCGGGGCTGAGCAGGCATGCGGTCGCCCGCCGGGTCCGCGCCGGGCGTT
This sequence comes from Mycolicibacterium holsaticum DSM 44478 = JCM 12374, assembly GCF_019645835.1. NCBI lineage: Bacteria > Bacillati > Actinomycetota > Actinomycetes > Mycobacteriales > Mycobacteriaceae > Mycobacterium > Mycolicibacterium holsaticum. The sequence continues at coordinate 1,295,627 of NZ_CP080998.1, read as the reverse complement.
GGCGGCGCTGCTCACCAGGGGTGTTCTTCGTCGACGACCGCCCGTTCACCGACGCGGCGCGGCTGCGTGCCGCGGTGTGGGGTTACGGGCCCGAGGCCGTGGCCAGCGGCAGGGCCGCGGCGTGGTGGCATGGCGTGACCCGATACGTTCCGCCCGTCATCGAGGTCACGGTCCCCAGGGCCAGTCACCACCCACACCGCCAAGACGTACGAATGCGGCGACGCGACCTGGCGCCAGCCGATGTCATCGAGCGAAACGGGTTGCGGGTCACGGCCTTGGCGCTGACGGTCCTCGAGGCGGCCGTTCGTTTTCGCGAGGGCGCCGTCTTACTGGATTCGGCCCTGCAGCGCCATGTCGACCTTCGCGAGCTATGGCGTGCGCACCTGCGCAACAAGGGCAGGCACGGGTCACCGGCTGCCAGACGACTGCTGCAAGCGGCGTCCGACGGCGCCCGCTCGGAAGCCGAACGCCTACTCGGGAAACTTCTACGAGAAGCGGGCATCACGGGGTGGCGGACGAACTTTCCGGTCAGCGGCTACCTGGTGGACGTCGCGTTTCCCAAGCAGAAGGTGGCCATTGAAGTCGACGGCCTGGCGTTTCACAGCGACGCGCAGGATTTCGTCGAAGACCGTCAACGCCAGAACACAATCATGCTGCGCGGCTGGAAAGTGCTGCGCTTCACCTGGCTGGACCTCACCGCGTATCCGCAGCGCGTCATCGCCGAGATACAGCACGCGCTGCGTTCTTGACGATTTGTGTGCGTCTTGTTGCGGTGGCCGCGCCTCAACGCACACAAATCACCGTTATTTGACGGCGCGGCCCAGCGCGAACTCGGCCACCGGGATCGGCGCCCAGGACGGCAGGGTCCACTCGCGGCGCGCCCCGCTCACCTGGAAACCGGCGCCGGCGATGGACTGCTCGGTGTACCGGTGGGTGTGGCAGTTACCGAACAAACGGGGCCACAGCGTCGCGTCCGCGAGCTTCTGCATCCGCGCACGCGCACCGGTGCTGGCGATGTGCTCGAGGTAGCGCAGTTCACCGCCGGGGCGCAGCAACGAATGCAGTTGGCGCAGCACGGTTTCGGGCTCATCGACCGAGCAGAGCACCAGTGAGCACACCACCGCGTCGAACGGCTCGGCGCCGACGGCGTAGTGCTCGACGGTGTCGGAGGTGACGGTCACCGGCACCGCAGCGGCGGCGGCGGCGCGTTGCGCCTGTTCGGCCAGGCGGCGCTCGGGTTCGACGGCCACCACCTCGGTCACGGTGTCCGGATAGAACTCGAAGTTGGTGCCGGTACCCGCGCCGACCTCGAGCACCCGTCCGGTCAGGCCGGCGAGGTTCTCGCGGCGCAACCGCTGAATCGCCTCCGTCTCATGCCGCGACATGAACATCCACAGCCGCGCGAAAAACGGATTGTCAACGGTGTTGCTCATCAAGGATTCCTCTCAACATGGTTATCGCTTCCTGCGGGTTGACCTTGGGATCGACTGCGCCCGAGACGATCTCCCCCACCACCACCGCACGCAGCACTCGGTCGGTGAACTCCTCGGCGTCGCCCCACGGCAGATACGGCCGCGAGATCAGCATCGCAGACACCCCGTGGGTGACCGTCCACAGCCGCAGCGCGATCGCGGTCGGATCACCGGACGGGAAGACACCGTCAGCCATCAACGTCTCAACCGAGCTGCGCAGGTGCACGAACGCCGACGTGTTCAGCATCATGTCGACGTCGCTGCCGGGCCGGCCCTCACCCATCGTCGCGATCCGGTACAGCTCAGGGGTTTTCACGGCGAACCGCACGTAGGCCATGCCCTGGGCGTGCAGCACCTCGATCGCCGAGGGAGCCCCGGCGGACAGGCTCTGCATCTCCTCGTCGAGCTTTTCGAAGTAGCGCGCGCACACCGCATCCAGCAGCGCGTCCTTGTCGGCGAAGTGCAGATAGATCGACGGCGATGTCACCCCTACCCGCTGCGCGACCGACCGGATCGACACCGCCTTGGCGTGCCCGGTCTCCAGCAGCAGATCGGTGGTGGCGTCGAGGATCTCCTCGCGCAGCTGCTCACCGGACCCGCGCGGCGCGCGCCGCCGTTTCATCGCGATCCGACCACCTCGGCCGATGATCCCGGCAACCGCTCTTCGGCAGACTCGCTGATCCCGATCCGCGCATGCAGGCGGGCCAGCGGTTTGGGCGCCCACCAGTTCCATCGGCCGAGCACGTGCATGAACGCGGGAACCAGCGCCATGCGGACCAGTGTCGCATCCGCGAGGATCGCCAGCGTCAGGCCGACGCCCATCATCCGCATGAACGACACTTCGGCGGCGATCAGCGCGGCGAACGAAATCGACATGAGCAGCGCCGCGGCGGTGACGACCCGGCCGGTGCGGGCAAGCCCGAGTGCGACGCTCTCGTCGTTGTCGGCCCGGGTGCGGCCGGACTGCAGCCAGTACTCCCGGATCCGCGACACCAGGAACACCTCGTAGTCCATCGACAGCCCGAACGCGATGCAGAACAACAGCACCGGCATGTTGGCCACCAGGGTGCCCGTCGGCGTGGTGCCCAGCGCGCCCAGATGGCCGTCCTGGAAGATCCACACCAACGCGCCGAACGCCGCGGTCAGCGATAACACGTTGAGGATCAACGCTTTCAGCGGCAGCACCACGCTGCCGGTCAGCAAGAACAGCAGCATGAAGGTGATGGCGGCGATCACGCCGAGCACCAAGGGCAGCCGCGACGTGATCGCCGACGAGCTGTCGCGGTTGGTCTGCGCGACACCGGTCAACTGCACCTCGGCGCCGGCCGGCGTGCTCACCTCCCGCAGCGCGTCGAGCTGGGCCTCCGAGGCCGGGGTGAACAGCGGCGCGGTGCTGGCCACCGTGAGGAACGCGCTGCCGTCCGTGACGCCGGTCGCCGCCGAGGGCGGGCCGACCGGCGCGCCGTCGACGAACGTGCCGCCCGGCGCCGACACCGAGGACACGTCGGCCACCTGCGACAAGGCGCGCGCGTAGCGGTCGAGGTCCGCGGCCGAGACGGCCTGCGCGTCCGGTATGACGACGGTGACGTTGCGGGCGGAGTCGACGGCGAAGTCGGTGCGCAGTTCGTCTCCGACCTGCCGCGCCGACGCCGACGCCGGCAACACCCGGTCGTCGGGAAAGCCCCAGTTGGCGCCGAGGAACGGCGCGCCGAGCACCAGCAGCAGCGCCACGATCGCCACACCGATCGGCACCGCGCGGGCCATGACGAACTTCGTGCAGCGGTACCAGAACATCTGCTCGACGGGCTGGCGCACCGGCTCGGGCCTGCCCAGCAGCCGACGCGCGAACCGGCGCACGTCGTACGCGTCGAGCCGATCGCCGGCCAGCACGATGGCCGCGGGCGCGACGATGATCGCGGCCAGCGCCGCGAACGTCACCACCGCCACACCGGCGTAGGCGAAGGACTTCAGGAAGTACATCGGAAACAGCACCATCGCGACCATCGACAGCGCGACGGTCAACGCCGAGAACAACACCGTGCGCCCGGCGGTAGCCATGGTGCGGATCAGCGCGCGGTCACGATCCGCCGGGCGGACCGATCGGCCAGAGTCCGCCGGGCGGACCGATCGGCCGGAGTCGGCGCCGTCGGCCAGCTCGTCGCGGTACCGGCTGATGATCAACAGCGTGTAGTCGATGGCGAGGGCCAACCCCATGGCCACGGTGAGGTTCAGCGCGAAGATCGACACGTCGGTGACCAGGGCGATGGCTCTCAGCACGGCCATCGAACCCAGGATCGCGAACCCCCCGACGGCAAGCGGCAGCCCGGCGGCCACCAGCCCGCCGAACACCCACACCAGCACGACGAAGCTCAGCGGGATCGCGATCGACTCCATCAACAGCAGGTCCCGTTCGGTCTGCCCGTTGATCTGGACGTAGATCATCGCCTCGCCCCCGGCCCGCACGCTGACCCCGTCGCGGTCGCGCACCAGCCGGTCGGTGAGTTCCTTGGCGTATTTCTGGGCGTCGTTCTCGCCGCCGGTGATCCCGGCGACGATCAGCGCGGTCTTGCCGTCCGCGCTGAGCAACGCCGGGGTCGCGGAGTCCGGCGCGGTCCATGCCGTGACGACCTGTACGACGTTCGGGCTTGCCTGCAGTTGGGCGGCGATGTCGGTGCCGACTGAACGCGCGGCGGGACTCCGCGCACCGTCGTCGGCGGTGACGCTGATCAGCAGCTCCATGTCGCCCTGACCGAACTTGTCCACCAGCAGCCGGTTGGCCTGGGCCGATTCCGACGTCGGATCGGCGAAGCCGCCCGCGGACAGGTGTTTGACCACCGGAATGCCGAAGATGCCGCAGGCCACCATGACGAGCACCGCGACGGCGATGATGCGGCGCGGCGCGGCCAGCGCCAGGCGCGCGATTCGGTGCAGCACGCTCGCGTCCCTCCGATCATCCGGATAACGCGGGTAACTTAACAACGGTAACCAACGCGGGTCAATGGGTTGCAGGTGACACGGTGGACTACCCGGATTCGTTCACCGCGACAGCCCGCGATGAGTTTCGTCAGCTCAGGTAGTCGTATCCGGCATGACAACCACGGATGTGATCGCGCCAACCCGGGCCACCGCCGGCGATGTCGGCCTGTTGATCCTGCGGATCGGGATCGGCGCGGCGATGCTTCAGGCCGGTCTGATCAAAGCGTTCGACTTCGGCACGACGGTGGAGTTCATGGCGGCCGGCGGGTGGCGGATGCCCACGCTGGCCGCGCTGATGGTCACCACCGCCGAAACGCTGGGCGGGGTCGGGCTGATCCTGGGCGTGCTCACTCCGCTGGCCGCGTTCGCGGTGATCGCGGCGATGTTCGACGCCTGGGCGGTCAACGTCGCGGCGGCGGCGTTCTGGTCAATGCCGTTCAACGCGCCGTTCCTGATCGGTCTCGGCGCGACGACGGTGTTGTTCGCCGGGGCGGGGGCGTACTCGATCGACGCGCGGATCGTCGGCCGCTCCACCTGGTCACCGCGGATCGCGGTGGGTGTGCTGGTCGCGGCGGCCGCGGCGGCCGCCTTGACCTGGGTCGCGCTCAACGACACGAACCCGATCCACTTCACGACGCCCGCCTAGCTCCGGCGTGATGGCGTATCGGCCCAGGAACCTACCCGGCGGTAAGAATTGCCACGATATTGCGAATCGTGACTCAATGATTCCTTAATGGTGATGGTTACTCTTCAGTACATGTGGATCGACGACACCAGTGCTGATGTCATCAAGGTTGATTTCGAGGCGCTCTACCACGGCGATGTCCTGGTAGAGGGCGACACCTCCGAACAACTCGACGACGAGCAGCCGCTGCGCACCGCGGTTTGACGCCAAGCGCCCCGAGTAAGGGGCGCGGTCAGCCGTGACGGTTTGCCCACCGCGGGCCCCTTCTCGTTGATACCTGCTTTACGCCACGTTCTCTTCTTCGTCGGATTCGATCATGTCGGTCAGTCGACCGGTGATGATCTCCTCGGCCTCGGCCACCATGCGCGACACCAGCTCGCCACAGGTCGGGATGTCGTTGATCAGGCCCATCGCCGTGCCGACACTCCAGATGCCCGCGTCCAGGTCGCCGACCTCGAAGACCTTCACGCCGCGGGTGCCTGCGACCAGGTTCTTGACATCTTCGAACTGCCCGCCGCGGTTGAGGATCTCCACCACCTCACGCGACACCGCGTTGCTCGCGACGCGGGCGGTGTTGCGCAGCGGCCGGAAGATCAGCTCGGTGTCGAGCTCGGTGCCCGCCACGATGGCTTCCTTGACGTTCTGGTGAATCGCCGACTCGACGGTGCACATGAACCGCGACCCCATGTTGATGCCGTCGGCCCCCAACGCCAGCGCGGCCACCAGACCGCGCGCGTCGGCGAAGCCGCCGGAGGCGATCATCGGGATGTCGATCTTGGCCGCCGCCGCCGGGATCAGCACCAGCCCGGGAATGTCGTCCTCACCGGGGTGCCCGGCGCATTCGAAACCGTCGATGCTGATGCCGTCGACGCCGAGGCTCTGCGCCTTGACCGCGTGGCGCACCGAGGTGCACTTGTGCAGCACCTTGATCCCGTTGTCGTGGAACATCGGCAGGTGCGGTGCCGGGTTGGAGCCCGCGGTCTCGACGATCTTGATGCCGGAGTCGACGATCACCTGCCGGTACTCGTCATAAGGCGGCGGGTTGATCGTCGGCAGGATCGTCAGGTTCACCCCGAACGGCTTGTCGGTGAGCTCGCGGCACCGCTCGATCTCCTTCGCCAAATCCGCAGGCGTCGGCTGGGTCAGCGCGGTGATGAAGCCCAGCGCGCCCGCATTGGCCACCGCCGCAACCAGTTCCGCGCGCCCGACCCACTGCATACCGCCCTGCACGATGGGGTGCTCGACCCCGAACGTTTCGGTGAACTTCGTCGACAGGGTCATCGTCACATCACCTCGGGGCCATCCGGATCGCGCCGTCCAGGCGGATCACTTCACCGTTGAGCATGGGGTTCTCGACGATGTGCACGGCCAGCGCGCCGTACTCGTCGGGGTCGCCGAGGCGAGCGGGGTGCGGCACCTGCTTGCCCAACGAGTTCTGGGCCTCCTCGGGCAGCGAACCCAGCAGCGGGGTCTTGAACAGGCCCGGTGCGATGGTGACGACGCGGATCAACTCGCGGGACAGATCGCGCGCGATGGGCAGCGTCATGCCGACCACCCCGCCCTTGGACGCCGAGTACGCGGCCTGCCCGATCTGGCCTTCGAACGCCGCCACCGAAGCGGTGTTGACGATGACGCCGCGCTCACCGTTGACGGGTTCGGTGCGGGCGATCCGCTCGGCCGACAGCCGCAGCACGTTGAAGGTGCCGATCAGGTTGACCTCGATCACCTTCTTGAAGGCGTCCAGCGGGAACGGGCCGTCCTTGGACAACGTCTTGATCGCCGCGCCGATGCCCGCGCAGTTGACGTTGATGCGCAACGGGCCCATCTTCTCGGCCTCGTCCAGCGCCGCGGTCACCGCCTCGGGGTCGGTCACGTTGGCCTCGACGAACTTGGCGCGCTCACCGAGTGCCGAGACGGCATCGCCGCCCTTGAGGTCGATGACGACGACCGACGCGCCCCGGTCGAGCAGTCGCTTCGTCGTCGCCAGGCCGAGCCCGGAGGCACCGCCGGTGACGACGGCTACGGCGTCTTTGATCTCCACTGAAATGAATCCCTTCTCTAGGTCCAGTCCCGCAGGACGGCTTCGGTGTCCGCGCCGGCCTGGCCGGGCGGGGTCGGTGGCGGCGGCACACTGCGGGAGAACCGCGGCGCGGGCATGGGCTGCAGGTAGTCACCATCCCGGTAGAAGGTGTCGCGCTCGGTGACGTGCGGTTCGGACTCCACCTCGCCGAACGCCAACACCGGCGTCACGCAGGCGTCGCTGCCTGCGAACACCTTCGCCCAGTGGTCGCGGTCCTTGCCGCCGATGACCTCGGTGAAGCGGGCCCGCAGCTCGGGCCAGCGGCTGATGTCGTTCTGGTCGGGCAGCTCTTCCCCGTCGATGCCGAGGCCCTTGAGGAACTCCGCGTAGAACTGCGGCTCGATGCAGCCGACGGCGATGTAGCGCCCGTCCGCGCAGGTGTAGGTGTCGTAGTACGGGGCGCCGCCGTCGAGCATGTTCACGCCACGCTCGTCGGACCACAGCCCGTCTTGGCGGAAGCCCCAGATCATCTGGGCCAGCACGCTGGATCCGTCGATCATCGCGGCGTCCACCACCTGGCCCTTGCCGGAGGTCTGCCGTTCCCACAGCGCCGAGAGGATGCCGACGAGCAGGAACATCGACCCGCCGCCGAAGTCGCCGGTGAGGTTCAGCGGCGGTACGGGCCGCTCTCCCGCCCGCCCGATGCTGTGCAGCACCCCGTTGAGCGAGATGTAGTTGATGTCGTGGCCGGCCTGCAGCCGGCGGGGACCGGTCTGACCCCAGCCGGTCATCCGGCCGTAGATGAGGCGTTCGTTGACTTTCGCACAGTCCTCGGGGCCCAGGCCCAGCCGTTCGGTCACACCCGGGCGCAGGCCTTCGATGAGCACGTCGGCCTTGGCGACGAGCCGCAGCACCAGTTCGCGGCCCTCGTCGGACTTGAGGTCGGCGGTCACTGACCGGCGGTTGCGCAGGGTGGCTTCGCGGCTCTTGCTCGGGATGCCGCCCAGCTTGCCCGGCCGCTCGACGCGCACCACGTCGGCACCCAGGTCACCGAGGATCATCGCGGCGTGCGGGCCAGGCCCGATGCTGGCCAACTCGATGACCCGAAGTCCGTGCAGAGGTCCAGCCATGATCCAACCGCCCTTCATCCTGCGAACGCTGCCGACCGCCGACATAGCTTACTTGTATAACCAAGTGGGACGGATCTAGGGTGCAGCCATGACAACCGCGGATTCCAGCGCGCACACCTACACCGGCATCGACGATCTACTCGTCGAGTTATCCGACGGTGTGTTGTCGGTGACGTTGAACCGGCCCGACAGCCTCAACTCGCTGACCTTCCCGATGTTGTCGGGTATTGCCGACGCCCTCGAGGCCGCGGCCTCTGATTCGCGTGTCAAAGCGGTCCGGCTGGGCGGCGCGGGTCGCGGGTTCTGCTCCGGCGCCGGCATCGGCGACGACGACCAGGCGCAGAAGAACGTCGACGGCCCGGCCTCGGTGCTCGATGCGGCCAACCGCGCGGTCCGCTCGATCGTCAACCTGCCCCAGCCGGTCGTCGCGGCGGTGCACGGCCCGGCGGCCGGTGTCGGCGTGTCGCTCGCGCTGGCCTGCGACGTCGTCCTCGCTTCGGAGAAGGCCTATTTCATGCTGGCGTTCACCAAGATCGGGCTGATGCCCGACGGCGGTGCCTCGGCGCTGGTGGCCGCGGCGATCGGCCGTATCCGCGCGTTCCGGATGGCGCTGCTGGCCGAGCGGATCTCCGCGGCCGACGCCTACGACTGGGGGCTGGTGACGGCGGTGCACCCGGCCGATGAGTTCGACGCCAAGGTCGACGAGATGGTCACGACGCTGGTGTCGGGGCCCGCGGTGGCGCTGCGAAAGACCAAGCACGCCATCAACGCCGCGACGCTGACCGAGTTCGAAGGGGCGCTCGGGCGTGAGCGGGAAGGCCAGCTGACGCTGCTGAGCTCGCCGGACTTCCTGGAGGGCATCACGGCGTTCCACCAGCGCCGCCCCGCCAAATTCTCCGACTCCTAAGCGATTTGTGCGCGTTTAGGAGCGCTCACCGCAACAAAACGCACACAAATCGCCAGCGGAAAATCAGTGGACGTCACGGTGACACATCCGCGACCATCTGTGAGTGAGTACGCAATTCGACATCGAACGGCGGGTCCGCAACGCCGGCCGCTGGCGTGTGCTCGCACCTTTCCACATCCGCGAGTACCGGCTGCTGATCACCGCGGTCTCGCTGTTCATCTTCGCCGAGGGCATGTGGGCGGTGGCGATGGCGTTGCAGGTCATCGAGCTGTCCAACGATCCGGCGTCGCTGTCGCTGGTCGCGACGTGTATGGGCGTCGGCCTGGTCGCGTTCGTGTTGGTCGGCGGCATAGCGGCCGACCGGCTCAGCCAGCGCGCCGTCATCATCGCCGTCCAGACCGTCAACGTGATCACGGTTTCGGTCATCGCCGCCTTGGGTCTTGCTGGCGCACTGCATATTTGGCACATGGCGGTAGCGGCGGCGCTGCTCGGTGCCGCGGCCGCGTTCTTCTTCCCGGCCTACAGTGCGATCCTGCCGCGGATTCTGCCTGCCGAACAACTGCTGGCGGCCAACGGCGTCGAGGGCGTCGTGCGACCGGTGTTCCAACGTGCCGTCGGCCCTGCGATCGCCGGGATGGTGGTCGGTGCGACGTTTCCCGCGCTGGGCACCGTATGTGTGGCCGTGCTGTTCGCCGTGGGTCTGCTGCTGCTGCTGGCCACCCGGCCGGTCCCCAGAGACCCTGAGCCGCATCAGCAATCCCCGCATGTGCTGCGTGATCTGCGGGACGGTTTCGTGTTCGTGCTCGGCACGCCGTGGCTGCTGTGGACGCTGCTGTTCGCCAGCATGTTCGTGCTGGTGGTGATCGGGCCGATCGAGGTGCTGCTGCCGTTCATCGCCAACGGCCGCTTCGCCGACGGCGCCCGCAAGTACGGCTTCATCCTGGCGTTCTTCGGTATCGGCAGCGCCCTTGGCGCGCTGGCGGTTTCGTCGGGGCGGCTGCCGCGCCGCTACCTGACGGTGATGATGGCCATGTGGGGCCTCGGATCCGTCCCGCTGGTGGTCGTCGGCTTCACATCGTCGTTCGCGTTGATGGCGGCGGCGACGTTCGTCATCGGCGTCACCGACGGGGCGGGCATGGTCATCTGGGGCACACTGCTGCAGCGACGAGTGCCGAGGGCGATGCTGGGCCGGGTGTCCAGCCTGGACTTCTTCGTGTCGCTGGCGTTCATGCCGGTGTCGTTCGCGATCGTCGGCCCGCTGTCGAAAATCGTTTCCATGCAGACGATCTTCCTGATCGCCGGTATCGCGCCACCGCTTCTGGCGGCGGTCGCGATGTGGGCGGCCCGGATGCGCCGCGACGAACTCGCATATCCGCTGCGGTGAACTACACGCCGAAGATCGGCGGCAGCGCGAGCACCATGACCAGCCCCCAGAAGAAGTGGGTGAGCATCGGTGCGAGCACGCCGCCGGTCGCTCGGCGTTCCAGCGCGCAGACGGTGCCGAGGACGATCGCGGCGAAACCCAGCATCGGGTTTCCGGTGGTGGCCGACGTCGCGATGACATAGAGAACGGTGGACACCAGCACCGGGTGGAAGCGGCCCAGCGCGGTGTAGAGCGCGCCGCGGAAGTACATCTCCTCGGCCAGACCGTTGATCACCGTGATGAACACGACCAGCACCAGCGGCCCGTAGTCGGCGAATTCGAGTACCCGCGTGATGTATTCGCGCACTCCGGGAATCTCGCGTGCGATCAGGCCACCGGCCACGAACGCACCGCCCAGCGCCAACCCGACGGCCGTGCCGGTGATCACCGGACGTTGGTTGCGCCCGCGAAACCGCACACAGCCCAGATGCAGCGGACCCGACAGCAGCGCACCGAGCGCCCACACCCCGGCCAGCGCCAGCGTCAACCAGTAGAAGGACTCGTCGCCTGGCGGTCGGGTCAGCGAATAGCCAAGCAGCACAGCGCCGACCACCAGCACCACGGCCACGACGATGCGCCGACGGCGGATCACCCCCGGCGGCTCGTTGTGCGGGACGGCGACGGTGGTGGCGATCTCGCGCGCCTCACTGAGAAGTCCACCGGAGCCGGTCATGCGATGTGGGCCTTCGGCACCAACCCCAGCAAGGTGTCCAGGCCGGTGCGCACGGCGCCCGCGACGGGCCCTGGCACCGCGCCGATCAGCCCGAGTGCCGGGCGCGCGATCGACGGTGTCACCGCGCGGGCCAGTTGGCGGATGCGCAGCGTATCCCCGCCGGCCCACACCGGATCGGTGTCGGCCAGATGATGCGGATCGGTCAACTCGTCGACCGGCAACGGCCGCCGACTCGAAAGCGCCCGGGTGATGGCTTCGTCGATGCCGATCAGCCCGCCGGGCGGTTCACCGACGATGTCGCGCAGCCCCGACTCCGCGGCCATCATCGGATGGTCAAGCGAGGCAACGAGGTCGGCGGCCAGCCCGCCAGGCACCGGCAGCACCGCGGCCGTCATCCAGGACACCACGCTGACGTCCACACCGACCGGTAGTTCGGCGCGCCACTTGCCGGCGATGCGCGCGTAGGTGCGCATCAGGTCGCCGTACGACGTCGTCTCCGGACCGCAGATGTCATACGCGCCTGCGGGCACCCGCTCGGTGTCGGCGGCAGCGGCCAAGTAGTACAGCACATCTCGGATCGAGATCGGGTCGATCGGGTTCACCGACCAGGCAGGCAGCGGGATGACCACGAACCGGTCGCCGACGTAACGCAGCATCTCAAACGATGTCGAGCCGGCCCCGATGATCATCGCGGCCCCCAGCCACACCAGATCGGCTCCGCCGTCGACGCGCAACGCCTCGGCGACTTCCGCGCGGCTGGTCAGATGCTCGGACAGATCGTATTCGTCGGGGACGAAGCCGCCCAGATACACGATCCGGCGTACGCCGGCGTCCTTGGCGGCGTTGGCCACGTTGGCGGCGGCGCGGTTGTCTGCCTCGCGGAAATCGGGTTCGCCGATGCCGTGGACGAGGTAGTACACGACGTCGATCGGGCCCGCGTCGGTGAAGGCCTGCCGCGCGGACGCCGCGTCATGGGCGTCCAGCGCCACCGCGGTGACGCGCTCGTGCCAGCCGAAAGCGGCCAGCCGGGCCGGGTTTCGGCTGGCGGCGACGACGTCATGGCCGTCGTCGAGCAGGGTGGTGACAAGGCGTGAACCGACATAGCCGGTTGCGCCGGTGACCAGGATCCGCACAGTGTTCACAGTAGGGCTGTACCCGATCGGCTGGCCGAGAATCTAACCGGTCGCCTCGCGGTGCAATTCGATGAGCCGTTGGTAGGCCTGCGCGCTGTGCCGGTTGTTGGCGACCTCGACGTCGCTGAGCTCACGGCGCACGGTGCCGGGCACCCCGGTGACCAGCGAACGCGGCGGCACCACGATCCCCTGCGGTACCAACGCCCCCGCCGCGATCAGCGAACCCTTCCCGATCCGCGCGCCGTTGAGAACGACCGCGCCCATGCCGATGAGCACGTCGTCCTCGATGACGCAGCCGTGCAGGACGGCGTTGTGGCCGACGGTCACGCCGGCGCCGATGAGCGCCGGGAACTCGGGGTCGACGTGCACGGTCACCCCGTCCTGCAGGTTCGAACCGAACCCGACCTCGATGGGCTCGGCCTCGGCGCGCAGCGTCGCGCCGTACCAGACGCTGGCCCGCGCACCGAGGCTGACCTGCCCGATCACCGCCGCGTTGGGCGCCACCCACGACTCGGCGTGCAGTTGCGGGGCTCGGCCGCGAATGGGCAGGATCAGCGGTTCAGGCATGCGCGTCATCGTATGCGCGGCCCGTTCACCTAACGTGAGCAGCCATGAACACGGCGATGGACGTGGTCGATGGCGTCGACCTGACCGGCAGGACCTGTTTGATCACCGGCGCCACCTCCGGTCTGGGCAGGGAGTCGGCTCGGGCGCTGGCCTCGACGGGCGCGCACGTCGTGCTGACGGGCCGCAACGCCGCCGCACTCGCCGACGTCGACACGTGGGTGCGCGGCGAGGTGCCGCACGCGCAGACCTCGACGGTGGTGCTCGACCTGACCTCGCTGCAAAGCGTTCGCGCCGCCGCCAACCAGATCCAGCAGCTCGCACCGGCGCTGCACGTGTTGATGAACAACGCCGGGGTGATGTTCACGCCGTTCGGCAGAACCGCCGATGGGTTCGAAATACAGTTCGGCACAAACCATCTCGGCCACTTCGAGTTGACCCGGCTGCTCACCCCGCAGCTGGTGGCCGCCGAGGGTGCGCGCATCGTCACGTTGTCGTCGGACGGGCACCGGCTGGGCGATGTCGACCTGGACGATCCGAACTGGGAGCGCCGCGAGTACGACAAGTTCGTCGCATACGGCGCGTCGAAGACGGCGAACATCCTTCACGTCGTCGAGTTGGACCGGCGGCTGCGCGACCATCAGGTCCGGGCCTACGCGGTGCATCCCGGGATCGTCGCGACGTCGCTGGCCCGGCATATGTCATCCGACGACTTCGCCGGCCTGGGCCGGCTGGCGAAGGCAACCGCCGATCCGCGCGCCGAGAAGGTCGACGTCCGACGGGACTTCACCACGCCCGAGCACGGGGCGGCCACCCAGGTGTGGGCGGCGGTCAGCGCCGAACTGGCCGGGGTCGGCGGGGTGTACCTGGTGGGTTGCCGGATCCGGGACGACCGGGACGACGTTGCCCCGCACGCGCTGGACGCTGCGCATGCCGCCGCATTGTGGGAGTTGTCGGGCAGGCTGTGCGACGGCTGAGACGTCGCTGTGTGACCGGACCGTAAACGGCCACGAAACCGCAGGTCAGCGTGGCTGTCGTGCGGATAGTGCGAGGTCACCGCTTTGGTATTGCCGCGCCGGTGGCCTTAACATGCGTTGCGACGTGAACCGAGCTGAGGAGCTGTAAGTGAAGACTCGCACCAGCAGGGCCCTTGGTGCCGCCGCCGGAATTGCGGCGATTGCCCTTTCCGTGCCGTTGGCGGTGACCGCGTACGCCGACCCGGAGCCGACGCCGGCCGCCGAGATTCCCAATCCGGAGGGCCCGAAGTGCGACGCGTTCAAGGAGGCGGTGCCGGACTGGAAGTCGCTGGCTGATCTGCCCGTCGGCCAGGCGCTGGGGGCCATCCCCGACGCCAGCACGTTCTACGCGGCGGTTTCGGGTGGGCTCAACCCCGCCGTCAACGTCGTGCCGGTCCTGGAGAACGGCCCGTACGTGGTGTTCGCGCCGACCAACGAGGCGTTCGCCGCGCTGCCGCCCGCACAGCTCGACGCGCTCAAGGCCGATCCGGCCGCGCTGACCGACCTGGACTACTACCACGTGTTCCTCGGCATTCTCGGCCCCAACGACGTCAAGGGTCAGCGCCCCACCCAGCAGGGTGCGGAGATCGCGGTGAGCGGTTCGGGCGGTGACATCACCGTCAACGACACCGCCAAGGTGCTGTGCGGCGGCATCCAGGCCGCCAACGCCCGCATCTACCTGATCGACAAGGTGCTGGATCCGGCCAGCCCGCCGGAGGCGCTCACCGCGACGACGTCGGCAACCTCGGAGACGTCAGCCACCGAGACGACCACGGAAACGACGACGCCTGAGGCGACGCCGGCCGCGGACGCCCCGATCGGCTGACCCGGTATCGCCGAGACGGACGTTTTGGCGGAGATCGGGAATTACAGACCGAGGTCGCGGCCGATGATCTCCTTCATGATCTCGGTCGTGCCGCCGAAGATCGTCTGGATGCGCACGTCGACGTAGTCGCGGGCGACCTTGTACTCGTTCATGTAGCCGTAGCCGCCGTGCAGCTGCACACAGTTGTCGACGACACGCTTACCGAGCTCGGTGCACCACCACTTGGCCTTGGAGGCCTGCACGGCGGTCAGCTCACCGTCGACGACCGCCCGCAGGCAGCGGTCGATGTACTGCTCGGCGATCTCGAGTTCGGTGTCCATGTCGGCCATCACGAACCGGTTGTGCTGGAAGCTGCCGATCGGCTGCCCGAAAGCCTTGCGGTCCTTGACGTATTGCAGCGTCTCGTCGAACGTCGCGCGCGCACCGGCGATGGCGGCCACGGCGATCGACAGCCGCTCCGAGGGCAGGTTGGTCATCAGGTGGTAGAAACCGCGGCCCTCCTTGCCGAGCAGGTTACTGGCGGGCACCCGGACGTTGTCGAAGTGCAGCTCGGCCGTGTCGGCGGCGTGCAACCCCATCTTGTCGAGCTTGCGGCCGCGCTCGAAACCTTCCATACCGCGTTCGACGACCAGCAGCGAGAAGCCCTTGTGCCCGGCCTCGGGGGCGGTGCGGGCCACCACGATGACCAGGTCGGAGTTGATGCCCGCGGAGATGAAGGTCTTGGAGCCGTTGAGGATCCAGTCGTCACCGTCGCGCACGGCGGTGGTCTTGATGCCTGCGAGGTCGCTGCCCGCGCCGGGCTCGGTCATCGCGATGGCGCCGATGAGCTCACCGGTGATGTACCCGGGCAGCCAGCGCTGCTTCTGCTCCTCGTTGGCCAGCGACGCGAAGTAGGGCCCGACGATGTCGTTCTGCAGGCTCAACCCCGGGGTGGCCGGGCCGAACTTCGCGAACTCCTCGACGATGACGGCGTTGAACCGGAAGTCGTCGACACCGCCGCCGCCGTACTCCTCGGGCATGTTGAACCCGATGAGCCCGTATTTGCCTGCGGCAGCGTACGCTTCGCGCGCCACCAGCCGGTCCTGTTCCCACTTCTCGACGTGCGGCGCGCATTCCTTCTCCAGGAACTGGCGCGCCGTCTCACGCAACTGCTCGTGCTCGGGTTCGAAAACCAGTCGTTTCATTACTGTGCTTACTTTGCTTTCCATACGGGCTGGCGCTTCTCGGCGAAGGCCAGCGGTCCTTCTTTGGCGTCCTCGGAGCGGATCACGGTGGCGATCTCGCGCATGGTCCTGGTCCAGCCGGGTTCGTCACCGACGATCACCCCGTCGTCGACGCCCATCGCGACGCGCTTGCTTGCCCACACCGCCAGCGGTGCGTTGCAGGTAATCCGTTCGGCCAGCGCCAACGCCGCGTCGACGGCGGTGCCGTCGGGCACGACCTGGTTGATCAGGCCCCACTTCAGCGCATCGGCCGAGGTTATCGGTTCACCGGTGAACAGCAACTCCATCGCGACCTTGCGGGGCAGATGGTCGACGATCCGGAAAACCCCGCCCGCCGCGGCGATCAGCCCGCGCTTGACCTCGGGTAGGCCGAACTTCGCCCGTTCCTCGGCCACCACCAGATCGCTGGCCAGCGCGAGCTCGGTGCCCCCGCCCAGCGCGGTGCCGTTGACCGCGGCGATCGTCGGCTTGTCGATGTAGTGGTGGACGTAGCCGGCGAAACCCCATTCGGCATGGTCGGGGTGAAAAAGGTTCTCCCGACGCGAGATCGCCTTGAGATCGGCCCCGGCGCAGAACGATTCGCCTGCACCGGTGAGCACCACCGCGCGCACCTCGGGATCGTCCTGCGCAGCCTGCAGCGCGTCGCCGACGGCGGTGCTCACCGCGCTGTTGACGGCGTTGCGCGCCTCGGGCCGGTTGATGGTGATCAGTAGGACGTCATCATTCCTGCCCCGCCGCTCGCTGAGAGCGGCTGGGGCCGTTACCTGTTCGGTCACAGCAACTCGAGGATGGTGGCGTTGGCCTGGCCGCCGCCCTCACACATGGTCTGCAGACCGTACTGAAGGCCCTTGTCCCGCATGTGGTACAGCATCGTCGTCATGATGCGGGCACCGGAGCCGCCGAGCGGATGCCCCAGCGCGATCGCACCGCCGTTGGGGTTGAGCTTCTTCTCGTCGGCGCCGATCTCCTTCAGCCACGCCAGCGGCACCGGCGCGAACGCCTCGTTGACCTCGAAGACGCCGATGTCGTCGACGGAAAGACCGGACCGCTTGAGCGCCTTCTGGGTGGCCGGAATCGGCGCGGTCAGCATGATGACCGGATCGGCACCGGCCAGCGTCGCGGTGTGCACGCGCGCGATCGGCTTGAGGCCCAACGACTTGGCCTTCTCGGCCGACATGAACAGCAGGGCGGCCGAGCCGTCGGAGATCTGCGAGGAGTTACCGGCGTGGATCACGCCGTCCTCCTTGAACGCCGGTTTGAGCTGCCCCATCTTCTCCAGCGTGGTACCGCGGCGGATGCCCTCGTCCTTCAGTATGGCGTTGCCGTCCTGG
This sequence comes from Mycolicibacterium holsaticum DSM 44478 = JCM 12374, assembly GCF_019645835.1. Taxonomy (NCBI): domain Bacteria; kingdom Bacillati; phylum Actinomycetota; class Actinomycetes; order Mycobacteriales; family Mycobacteriaceae; genus Mycobacterium; species Mycolicibacterium holsaticum. The sequence continues at coordinate 1,278,248 of NZ_CP080998.1, read as the reverse complement.
TCCTTGATCGCGACGATCTGGTCGTCGAACGCGCCCGCATCCTGTGCGACGGCGGCCTTCTCGTGGGAGTCCAACGAGAACTGATCGAGCGCGGTGCGGTCGAAGCCCCACTGCTCGGCGATCATCTCGGCGCCGATGCCCTGGTTGGGGGTCTGGGTGTAGCGGTTACGGAACGCATCGGGATAGGGGTGTCCGCCGTTGGCCAGCGAGGAGCCCATCGGCGTGCGCGACATGGACTCCACGCCGCCCGCGACCACCACGTCGTAATGGCCTGCGACCACGCCCGCCGCGGCGAAGTGCACGGACTGCTGGCTCGAGCCGCACTGGCGGTCGACGGTCACACCGGGCACGCTCTCGGGCCAGCCGGCCGCGAGTACCGCGGTGCGGGCGATGTCGAGCGCCTGCTCGCCGGCCTGCATGACGCAGCCCCAGATGACGTCGTCGACCAGGGCGGGATCGATACCCGCGCGCTCGACCAGACCGTTGAGCACCTGCGCCGACAGTTCGCCGGGATGCACGCCGGACAATCCGCCGTTGCGCTTGCCGACCGGCGACCGTACTGCCTCGACGATGACGGCTTCAGCCATGACCTTCTCCTTCGAAGTTCGATGTGGTTCCCACGCAGGGCTCACCCCTGAACCGGGTCACCCTTGAACGTAAACGAACAAGGTTTACTAGGTCAACCTACTCGGTGAGGGGCGGAGTCGAGCGGAGATCCCGGCCCGGCGTTGTCGCACATGGTTTACTGAGTTGCATAGCTGGCCGTCCGGCCGGTGGGAATCGTCTTTGGAGTGGGAGTGGCTGGGAGTACCCCGTTGGCGCCGATGATGGGCCCGGACGGAATGGGCGCGGCCTCGGCCGTCCGGTCGCCCAAGACGGCCGAACTCGTCGCGGGCACCCTGCGCCGCATGGTGGTCGACGGTCAGCTCAAGGAGGGCGACTTCCTGCCCAACGAGGCCGAGTTGATGGCCCACTTCGGGGTCAGCCGGCCCACGCTGCGCGAGGCGGTACGGGTACTGGAATCCGAACGCCTCGTCGAAGTCCGTCGTGGCTCGCGCACCGGTGCCCGCGTGCGCGTGCCCGGGCCCGAGATCGTCGCCCGCCCCGCAGGTCTGCTGCTCGAACTGTCCGGCGCGACGATCGCCGACGTCAGCGTGGCAAGGTCGGGTATCGAGCCGATGGCCGCCCGGCTGCTCGCCGAGGTGGGGACTGCGGCGGATTTCGAAGAGCTGGAGAAGATGCTGGCCGATGACATTCCCGCGGGATGGCAGTCCGACCGGTTCGCAGAAACCACTCAGGCGTTTCACCTTCGGCTGGTCCAATTGTCGGGCAATGCGACGCTGGCGATCATCGCGGGCATGCTGCACGAGATCACCGTGCGCCACACCGCGTTCGTCTTCAAAGAAGGCCGTCCGGTGTCGAAGGCCGATTACGAGAAGCTGATGCGCTCGTACCGGAAGCTGATGCAGATTCTGCGTTCCCGCGACGGCGCTGCGGCCGAATCGCATTGGCGCAAACATCTGGACGTGGCACGCGAACTGTCGCTGCAGGGCCTCGAGGACGTCAAGGTCCGCGACGTCATGGGCTGACCGCTTCCCACGTGACGTGCACGGGGATGTTGTCGTCCCATGGCTGGCGCGTCACCATGTCGGCGACGCGGATGAAGCCTCGTTCGAACTCGCCGGTCGCCGCGTCGACCAACCGGTACTGCTGGGTCTGGCGGTGGATGGGTTGCCCGTCGATCAACACGACGCGAACCTCGCCGGGTTCGAAGCGGCAGCGCTCCTGCAGCGCGGCGATGAGCTGTTCGTTGTGCATGTGGCCGTCACCGAAGTTCCAGCCGATCGCTGTCGAGCAGATACGCTCGCCGTCGGTCAGCACGTAGTCGTCCTCGTTGTGTCCGGCCATCGCGCGGTGCGCCAGCGTGAACATCGCCCGGCCGTGAGTGTTGAAGGCGCGGAACGCATATCCCATGTAGAGGTACATCTGCGCGGTCTCGGGGCTGCCGTAATAACGTTCCATCTGCGCCTGCGGCATGCTGGCGATCGAAACGATGCCCTTCTCGAGCTTCTCGGCCGCCGATGGCTTCATGCACCACAGCCCGGTGTCCCAGTTACCCGCGTAGTAGCGCATGCCCGGCAGGAAGGACACCTTGCGCGGGAACAGGTTTCCGGCCACCACGGTGCCCGCCAGCACGGCGAACAACACGATCGGCCACGGGCTCTGCAGATCACCCAGCCCGATCCCGGGGTGTCCGACGAACAGCGCCAGCACCGAGAACATCATGAAGACGTTCCATTCCAGCGGTACCCCCATCGGGATGGACGACAGGATGCCGAAGTGGAAGCACAGCATGATGACCGCGGCGATCGCCGTCGGCCAGCCGCCGTGGGAGAAGAACAGCACGAGCGGCACCAGGCCCTCCACGGCGGTGCTGAAGTGGGCCAGCCAGCGTGACAGCCGGCCCGGCCGCAGATCGTCCGGAAAGCGTTCGAAGAACCGGCGTTTGATCCACTTCGGGCGGAACACCGGGTTGTTGCTCATCATCGTCGAGATGACGAACGGGAAGTGCTTGTTGAGTTTGGACGTGGCAGCGCCCAGCCAGATCATCAGGCAGACCAGCTTGGCGGCCAGGATGATGTCGGCACCCGCGAACAAGAAGCACACCGCCAGCGCGGCATACACCTCGCCGCGGGCGGCCAGGAAGATCACCTTGTCCCGCAGGCCCAGCACCGCGAGGATGCCCAGGATCGCCCAGATCTGCCACCCGGGCAGCACACCCACCGTCGTCCCGAGTTCGGGGATCGGGCCGGTGCCGTCGGAGAACAGGGCCACCACGAGCATCACCAGCAGCGCGGCGTAGAGCAGCGCGTCAAACGGTGTGCGGCTGGTGCCCTTGGTCAGCGGGATCCGCTGCGGCCAGGGTGGCAACCGAATGGTGTTGGGCCGCAACCAGTACAGCACCGAGCCCATCGGTGGGAAGAACCGGTTGTTCAGCGGTCCGAACCCGCATCCGAGCCCGACGACCTCGAACAGCATCGTGTAGAGCACGACCTTCTCGAACACGATCGGTTCGGCGTACCAGGACGTGACGTTGGTGAACCCGTCGATGCCGTCGGTGGTGAGCACCACCAACCACGCGCCGAGGATGTAGAGCAGGATCTTGACGACGTAGAACAGGTGCAGGACCACGGGTGTCCCGAATCCCACCTCGGCCCAGTGCCGGGCCATCGGCACGATCCTCTCGGCCCGGGTGCCTTTGCTCCACTGTTCGTAATCGACGACCGGCGCGTCCTGTTTCAAGAACCCCATGGCTCAAAGACTAGAACGTGTTCTAGCTACGCGGTGAGCAACAGCTCACGCGTCGGTTTTGGCCGGCGGGCGGTAGAAGATCACCAGCTGACCGATGCCGCCCGCCAGCCCCAGCCCCAGTGCGATCACCAGACCGCACCAGCCGTGCAGCAGGTCGGCAATGCCGGCATCGCGGAACAGCAGGTAGTCCAGGCTGTACTTGCCGGCGCCGATGGTCGCAATGGCCACCGCCGTCGTGGCCAGGATCAGGTTGTACTCCCAGCCCTCCTTGACGATGAAAAAGCCGTTGGCCCGGTGCACCGTCCAGGCCGCGACCAGCATCAAGGCGACGAAGCCCGCGGCGGGTACGGGCGTCAACAGCCCGACGGCCAGGCCGATACCGGCCGCCATCTCGGTGGCAGCGGCGACGCGGGCGTGGAATGTGCCCGGCTTCATCCCGATGCTCTCGAACCAGCCGGCGGTGCCGGGGATGCGCCCACCGCCGAAGAACTTGTTGTAGCCGTGCGCGGCCATCGTCACGCCCAGCACCACCCGCAGGAACAACAATCCGAAATCCAGGGCCGAGTCGTAAGCAGTCATGTAGCAGAATTTAGGCCATCTGTTAATCGGCCGCCCAGGCATACCGACTTATCGGCGTGTGCGCAAAACCGCAGACAACCGCTCCACGTAGGCATCGATGTCACCGATCGACGATTCCGCGGCGTGCACGCTGATCGCGACGGTGTCGCCGATCCCGTGTACGCCGTGGGTCACGCCCATCATCGGCGACAGGGCCGGATAGCCGGCCGTCAGCGCCACCGGGACGTCCCCGAAGCGCAGGTCGGCGGGACCGCGGTTGACGCTGGACACCACCGTGTTGCCGGTGACCGTCGGCGAGCGCAGCGTCGGATCGAACTGCCGAACGCCCCATCGCAGCAGCGCGGCGGGCAGCGCCGCGGAGGCGCGGCTCGCCGCCAGCATCGCCGGATGCACGCTGCGACGACGGCGCTGCTCCAATTCGGCGGCGATCCGCGCGGTGCGCTCGCCGTACGTCGCCTCGGGATGCAGGTCGACGCCGACGTTGCCAAAGTGGTTGTGCGCGGTGCGGATCCAGCCGGTTGCCATCGGCACCTCGGCACCCAACCGGGACGGGTCGTCGCCGAGTTCGCGCAGATGCGCCGACAGCGCGCCCGACACCGCTGCGAGTACCCCGACCGTCACCGTCGGGCCCGGTATCTGCGAACGGTGCCGGATCACCGTGCGCACACTTCGGACCCCCTCGGGCCGGGTGTTGCTGCGCAACGCCGGACGCGGCTGTGCCTGCGGGGCGACGACTCCGGCCTCTGTGTCGCGGACCAGGTCACGGTGGCTTCGCGCGGCCCGGTACATGCGCCACGGCAGCGTGGCGCTCTGCCATGGCGGCGGCGACGCGAGCGCGGGCACCGCCGCGGCGCGGCCGAACAGCAGCGCCGCCAACGCCGAGCACCGAACGCCGTCGCCGAGCACGTGCGCGGCCTGCAGCACCGCCACCGTGGCCACGCCGTCGCCGGCCATGCCGGTCACACCGGGAAAGACATGGAGCCGCCAGGCCATCGTCCGCGGGTCGAGCTGGTCGCCGGCCAGCGCGCCCACCGCGCGCAGACAATCCGGCCACGCTTCGGGAGATGGGTGCACCACGAACTGATCGGCTGCCACTTCGGCGCTGACCCATTCGGGATAGCCGACGGGCCGGTCACGCACCCGCAGTCGCAGTTCGGGACAGCCCTCGGCCCTGGTGCGGATCTGCTGCAACGCGCGCCCGATGTCGGCGGGCGCCCCGGCGAAGCCGTACAGCAGGAACTGATCGTTGGGGATCCGTGCCGACATCCAATAGGTCTGCGCGTCGACGGTGGCGAGTCGGCGGGCGCCCACGGGCGCAGGCTTAGGCCCGGCCCACGAAGTCGACGATGTGACGCGCGACGACCTCGGGCTGTTCCAGCTGCAGGAAATGACCGGCGCGTTCGACCAACGCCACCGCGCTGCCCTCGGGCAGCACCCGTTCGACCCAGTGGGCGTAATCGGCTGAGGCGCAACCGTCATCCAAACCGTGCAGGTACAGCGTCGGCATCTGCGGGGGTGCCAACCAGTGGCTGTGCAGTCCGGCGTACTGCGCGGGCGGCTTGGAGTTGCGCACCGCGGCGCGGTAGTACCCGAGCGCCGCGCGCCAGCGGTCCGGGTCGCCGATGGCGGCCTCGACGTGGCGCAGATCCTCGTCGGCCCGATATCCCGGCGACCACTGCCGCCACAGCCGGCGCAGCACCCACGACGTGGAACGCTCAGGCAGCCAAGGCAATTGGAAGTACATGATGTACCAGCTGCGCAACAGCTGGTGCGGTATCTGCGCGGCGAGACGTCCGGCGTCGGGCACCCGGCCCAACGGCCGGAACGACGCGGGCATCGGCACCGACATGATCACGGCCTTGGTGAACGGGCTGTCGGGCATCGCGGCCAGTCCCGCGCCGGCGATCGCACCCCAGTCGTGCCCGATGAACACGTCACGGCCGGTGGGTCCCGCGGCGGCCAGCACCCGAAGCGCGTCGTCCGCCAGCGCGCCGATGTGGTAGCTGCCGTCCGACGGCAGCGACGACGGCGCGTAGCCGCGCAGAAACGGCGCCACCACCCGCCAGCCCGCATCCACCAACAGCGGCGCGACCTTGCGCCACCCGTGCGCGCTGTCGGGAAAGCCGTGCAGGCACAGCGCGATCGGCGCATCCGCAGGTCCCCAGGTCAACGCCCGCAGCGTCACGTTGGGCGCCGCGACCTCGAGAAGCCCGGGCTCGTCCACTAGACCGGGTCGAACTGCGAGATCAGCCAGCGATCCCCGACCTTGTCCAACCCGACGCGCACGCTAGAGGCCGTGTCGGTGGGTGCGTCCTGGCCGACGACCACGGTCTGGTTGACGAACACCAACACCACGGCGTGGTTCGGGTCGGCCGACACCGACGCCGCGGCAGGAACCGTGGCGACCGCGGAGATCTGCTTCTCCTTGGCGCCCGGAATCACCACGTCGTTGATCAACGACGTGTAGGAGTCGCGGAACTCTCCGCTCAACAGATCGCGTGCGCCGTTGAGTTGTTGGTCGACGGTGTCGGGCTTGTAGGACAACATCGCGATCGTGCTGTCTTTGGCCGCTTGCACCGACTCGATGCGCGCAGTGTCGGCGTTGGCGACGGAATCGTGCTGCCACTTGAGGTAACCCGCGGCCATGGCGAGCACCAGGGCGAGCCCGGGCAGGATGCCGTATGCCAGCACGCGCGACCAGTTGATCCGCCCCTTGTCTTCGGCGACGGCCTCCGGTTCGTCGGTGATCTGCGGCTCCTCGGCCGCAACCGTCTCCTCGGCGGCGTCCGTCGGAACCTCGGCGTTCTCCTCAGCCGTTTCGGTGATGGCCGCCTCCTGGGTTTCGGTGGTCTCCTCCGGCGTCTCGCCGGCCGCCTCGTCGGCGGGTTCTGCGCCGCGGCTGCCCCTGGGCATGCTGTGCCGGCTCACGGGACGAACTCCACGTTGGACACCTTGGCTTGGTCCTCGATCTTCTGCACCGTGATCCGCATCCGCCAGGCCCGTGGCTGCTGTTCGGGCGCGCCCGCGTTGCTGGTGTTGACGGTCACCGCCACCAGCACCTGACCCTCGTTGTCCGACTCGGACTCCAGGCCCGCCTCGGTGACGGTACCCACCGACTTGGACTGTGCCTGCTTGACGACCTCCACGAACGGCTGCGAACGCTGCTGGAAGTCGTCGTAGAACGTGCCGGTGGCCGAGTCGAGGATGCGTTGTACGTCGGCCTCGGCGGTCTCCCAGTTGATCGTCGTGAGGTTCAGCGCACCCTGCCTGCCCACCTGCACGAACAGGTTGCGCTGGTCGTCGGCCTGCTGCGACTTGTAGGCCTGAAAACCCAGCCACCCGGTCAACCCGCCCAGCGCCAGGACCAGCACCACACCGATGATCGTGGCCATCCGCACATGCGACATCCGCCGCTTGGCGACGGGGGCCTCTACGACGTCGTCCTCGCCGGCCGCGGCGTCGTAATCCTCCTCTTCTGCGGCCCCTTCTGCTGCGACGACGTCAGCTTCCTCCGTCACCGACCCGTGTCCGGCCGTGGTGTCTTCGGCTGGTTCTGGTGCCGTGGGATCATCCGGTTTCCCGGCGGTGGGCTCAGCATCGTCTGCCATCAGGTTCCTCTACGGCCCCTGCGGGCCTGGTCGGGTGGGTCACAGGTCGGGTCCAACTTACGTGCTCGACACCATATCGTCGGAGCCCGGTCGCTCAGGGACGGTTTCCACGCTTTCGGCGCCGACCCGCGTTCCGGCCGGCCATCAACGCGAGCGGTGCTGCTAACCCCCCGGCGGAGTGAGCAGCGACTGCCACGGCCGCTCACCGGCCGCACCGTCGGCGAGGTTGGACTGGGTGTACACCTTCCCATCGGGTCCGACGTACTTGCCGGACGCGGGGTCGTATTCGGCGGCCGCGACCGGCAGCGGTGGGGTTCCCGGCGGTGGCGGCGTCACCTTGACCGGAATGTCCGGCGGCACATGCGGGATGGGTTGCCCGGACAGCGTGGCGTTGGGATCGCCCTTCCAGTTGTAGCCGTCGTTGAGCGGCACGTACTGCTCGTCGCTCTCGCACATCTGCCACGTCGGGGCGCGCTTGCCGGGCACGGTGACACAGGGCAGGTTGCGCGCGCCGCGCACGTTGAACGGCGCATCCTGCGGTGTGCGGCAGTAGAGGTCGCCCTCCGGCCGGTCCGGGTAGTCCTCGAAGGTCGGTACCCGCAGCTGCTGGGCCGGCAGGAACCCGGTCATACACGGCGGCGGCAGGTTCTGCGGCGGCAGCGGCAGCGGCGCCGGAAGGGCAGGCAGGATCGCGTTGAGATTGAAGATCAACGCATCGCCCATGTAGTCCTGCTTGGTGTTGCGCTTGTGCACACCCACGGCCTGGGTGACCGCGGTGCCCTGCGGCAGCAACACCAGAATCTGCTCGAGGCTGGGCTGATAGGCGACCGCCACCTCCCCGATGCTGACCAGGTTGGCCAGCACGATCGGCAGCGTGGGCTGCAGCCGCTCGAACAGGGAGCGCACCTCGTCGGCGGCCCCCGGACCCTTGGCCAGAATTCCCCCGACGGCCGGGTCCTGGCTCTGCAACTGACCGCTGATGTTCGCCAGGTTCGCCGCCCACGCCTGAATCGAGCCCGCGGTGTCGGTCTGGGTGTCCAGCACCGGCTTGGACTGGTCGATCAGCGTGAGCAGCGGGTCGAGATTCTTGCGGGCGTCGATGGCCAGCGTGGCGCTTCCGGTGACCAGCCTGCGCAACTCGGGCCCGAGCCCGCCCACCGCGAGATAAGCCTCGTCGACCACGGTCCTCAGGTTCTCCTGCGGAATCGCCTGTAGGCCGCGAGCCGTATCGTCGAGGACCGCATTGATATCCGTCGGAACCGTCGTGCGCGCCAGCGGGATAACGTCGCCGTCCGTCAACTCCGGACCTTCGCCGCTGCGCGGGAGCAACTGGACAAACTGCTCGCCGACGGCGGACACGCTGTGCACCTCGGCTTCGAGGTCCGCGGGAATCCTGACGTCAGAGTTCAGCGACAGCACCGCCTCGACACCGCGGTCGGTCAAGTCGACGCTCTTCACCTCGCCGACCTGCACACCGCGGTAGGTGACATTGCTCCTGGGGTACAGCCCGCCCGTCTCGGGCAATTCCAGGGTCACGCGGTACTGCCCGACGCCCAGGAGGGTGGGCAGCCGCATGTACCCCAAAACCATGACGGCCAGCGCAGTGGTCGCGATGACGGAGAAGACCGCCATCTGAATGAGTATCTGCCGGGTCATTCGCATGCTACGGCCCCTGGTCCCAGCGGTACGGAACGACCAACGGGTTGCCGCCCGGTGCCGGCACGTTGTGGTTGCACGGGCTGGGGAACTGGCCGATGGTTCGGCCCCACTGCAGCTCCAGCCAGGTCAGGTTGCACTCGAACCGCGTTCCGGTGAAGATCGCCGAATCGAGTCGGCTCAACGTCAGGTCGACGACCAACGTCAGGTTCGCGTAATCGCCGCGCATCCAATTGGTCAGCGTCTCTTTGGGGAACGGGAAGGTCGGCAGGAAGCTCAGCGCGCGGGTCAACGCCGGACCGGCGTCGGCCAACTCCTCCAGCACCACGCCGAGGTCCTTGAGTTCTTTCACCAGAGCGTCCTTGGTCTGGTCGACGGAGTCGGCAGCCAGCGCGCTGAACCTGCCCAGCTGGGTCAGCGCCTCGGCGAGGTTCTGCCGCTGATCCCTGAGCACGGCAAGGGCGTCGGGAACGGTTCGTAACGCCTTGTCCACCACCGGCTTCTGCTCGGCGATCTGACCCATCAGGTTGTTCAGGCTCTCGCTAGCGGCGATGATGTCCTGCTTCTGGTCATCGAGGTGGCCGATCGCGATATCGAGCTGCTCGATCAGGCTGCGCAGGTCGTTCTCCCGACCGGTGAAAGCCACGCTGAGGGCCTCGGTGATGTCGTGAATGTTGCCGATGCCGCCGCCGTTGAGCAGCAGCGCGACAGCGGCCAGTGCCTGCTCGGTGCTGGGATAAGCACTGGACGACTTCAACGGGATCAGCGAGCCCTCTTTGAGCTTGCCCGTCGGCGGCACGTCGGTCGGCGGCGCCAACTCGATATGCAAGGAACCCAACAGGCTCGTCAGGCCGAGTTTGGCCGTCGCATTCGCGGGCAACTCGACGTCACCGTTGAGTTCCATCGTCACCAGCGCGTGCCAGCCCTGACGCTCGATCTTCTTCACGGTGCCGACGTTCACATCGGCAACCCGGACGCGGGAATTCGGCTCGATGTTGTCCACGTCGGGCATCTGCGCCTGAATGGTGAACGCGCCCGGCCCGGTGCCCTCGACGCCGGGCAGCGGCAGCGAATTCAGCCCTTGCCAATCGGCACAGCCCGACAACAGCCCGGCCGACATGACCACGACGGCTATCCGGCGAAAGATCCTGCGCCGCAGCATCATGGCCCCACCCCCTGAGGCACCATCAGCCCGTGCAGGCCGTCGGCCGGATTCGGCGCGACCGGAGCCTCGGCCGCCAACGGCGGACCCGCGGGCGGCGGACCCGCCCCCGGTGACGGACCCGCGGGCGGAACAGGTTGCGGCGGTATGTAATCCGGCCGCAGCCAGTCCTCACTGTAGGTCAGCTCATTCGGCCGCGTCGTGGCACCGGAGAAGACGTTCTGCATGATGGGCAGGAAGTTGTACTGGCGGTTCTTGAGGATCGGGGCCAGGTACTGCACGCACAGCTTCGCCGACTGCTCGGCGCCCAGCCGAGACGCCGCCTGAATTCCCCCGCACAGGAACGAAATCGGATTGGCGAAGTTGTTGAGCATCGGCAAGCTGCTCGCCGCCCCCTGGGCGGGCTGCCAGACGTTCACGTAGTTCTGCAGGGTGTTGGGCGCCACGTGCAGGAACTGCTTGACGTCGGCGAGGCTGTCGGTCAGCGCCTGGGTCACCCCGGCCAGCTTGTCCGACGTGGTGCCCAGCGCTTCGCGGTTGTCGGCCACGAATGTCTGGACTTCTCCGACGACGTTGTTGAGGTCGCGAACCGCGGCGGCGACCTCGTCGGGATCGTTGGCGAGCAGGCCTGTCACGGTCGCCAGGTTCTGGTTGAGCTGGCGCATCACATCGGTGCTGTCCTGCAGTGCCGAGACCAGGATCGCCAAATTCTTGACGGTGGAGAAGATGTCGGTGCTGTGATCGCCCAGCGCCGTCACGGCCTGCGACAGCTTGATGACGGTGTCACGAATGTTGGCGCCTTCGCCACGCAGGTTGTCCGCGGTGGTGTTGATGACCGACCCCAGTGGGCTCACGCCGCCGGGCTCGGTCGGCTGCAGCGTGTCGGCCAGCTTCTCCAACTGTTGGCGGACCTCGTCCCATTCCACCGGAACGGCGGTGCGGTCCTGCGGAATGACCGCGTCGTCTTTCATCGCCGGTCCGCCGGTGTAGGCCGGGGTCAGTTGAATGCTGCGCGCGGTCACCAGCGTCGGCGACAGGATCGCGGCCTTGGCGTCGGCTGGGACCTTGTACTTGTTGTCGTACCAGAACGAGATCTTGACCCGCTCGGGCTGCGGCTCGATGGACTCGATCTTGCCCACGGCCACACCGACGATGTTGACATCGTCGCCGGGGTAGATGCCGTTGGCGTTGTCGAAGTACGCGACGACGTGTGTGCGGTTGACGCGTTCGGTGTTGCGCAACAGCACAATCGCACCGCCGGCCAGTATCACGACCAGCGCCACGGCCAGCAGGTTGCGAGCAGAGCGCGTCATCGTCCGGCCTCCGCGGGGGCAAGGTGGGCCACCCCACCGGGAGCGGGCACCGCGACCGGAGACGGTGTCGGGTCCGGGGTCGACTGCAGCCCCGGCGGCGCCGCGGCGGGCGCACCCGGCGGAGGCCCTCCGGGCGGCGGCGCCGGCGGCGGCTCACGGAACGGATAGCAGCCGGGGCCGGGCAACGGCAAGCCGGGCAACCCGCACGGCTGGTCGCCGGGCTTGCCGGTGATGGCGTCGGGAATGGTCAGGCGCGGGTCGCCGCCCTGACCGGTCCGCGGGAACGGCACCGGCAGGGCAGGTGTCCCTGGCTGGCCGACCTGCGGGTCGCTGAGCTCCGACGGCAGCTTCACGTTGGGATCCAGGCCGAGGTCGGAGAACGCCGCGTCGATGAACGGCTGCAGGAACTGACCCGGCAGCAGGTTGGCGACGTAGTTCTTGAAGAACGGGCCGCCCGAAACCGATTCGCCCAGCGACATCACGTAATCGGCCAGCAGACCCAGCGACTTCTGCAGGCGTTCCTTGCGGTTGTCGATGATCGTCAGCACGCCGTTGAGCTTGTCCAGGGCCGGACGGAGGGTTTCGCGGTTCTCGGCGATGAAACCCTGCAACTGCCCGCTGAGCGCCGAGATGTTGCCGGAGACCTCATCGAGTGCGGCGCTTTGGTTTTCCAGCTCGGCCAGCAGCGCGTTGGTGTTGGCGACCAGACTCACGATCTGGTTGCTGCGCTCGGCCAGCACCGTGGTGGCCTTGTCGGCGTTGCCCAGCAGACCGCGCAGCTGCGCATCACGTTCATTCAGCGTCTCGGAGAACCGCGCCACCCCCTCGACCGCGATCCGCAGCTCCGGCGGAGTGTCCGAGAACGTATCGGCCAACACCCTCAGCGAATCCGACAACTGGTCGGTGTTCAAGCCGCTGATCGCCGTAGCCAACTCGCCCAGCGCATCCGGAAGTTGATACGGCGACGTCGTGCGATCGAGGGGAATCGTGCCCTCCTGTTGACCGTCGCCGTGGGAGGTGACTTCCAGGATCCTCGTACCGAGCAGACCCTTGGTCTTGATCGCCGCCTCGGTGCGGTCCCCCAACCGGATGTCCCTGTCGACGGTGAACGTCACCAGAGCCCGCGGCAGGTCCAAGTCGATGGACTTGACCTGACCGACCTCGAACCCCGAGACCTGAACTGCCTCACCGGCTTTCAGTCCACCCACTTCGGCAAAATAGGCCGAGTACTCCTTGCCCTGCAGGAAGGGCAGCCGATCGTAGTTCAACGCCCCGAGCACAATGCCAATCGTCAATGCCAGCCCGATGGCACCGATGACGGTCTGGTTCCGTTCCGAGAAGGACTTCACCTCGGCGCGCACCTCCCGGTGGACTGGCCGGCAACTTTCACATACACCGGTTGGCCGCCCTTGCCGTTGAGTTTGAGCACGATGTCGCAAAGGTAGAAGTTGAAGAAGTCGCCGTAAAGACCTTGCCGCGCGAGCGCTTGATGGGCGTCCGGCAGTGTGTTCAGCAGGTTGTCGAAGTACTCATGGTCGGCCACCACGATCCCCGCAGCGCGGTCTGTCTCCTGGATCGTCTTGGTGAACGGCGGACGGGCCTGCGACAAGAGGTCCGCGACGCTTCCGGCCGCGGCGTTGGTGTACGCCAACCCGTTGCTGATGTCCGCTCTGCGCTCCGCCAGCGTCGCCACCAGTTCGGAGAGCGCGTCGACGGCCTTGGCGAACTGGTCGTTTTGGTCACCGAGTGATCCCAGCACGACGTCGAGGTTGATGATGACGTCCCCGATCAGCCGGTCACGGTCCGCCAGCGTGCTCGTCAGGGTCGCGGTCTGGGCCAAAAACGAGTTGATCGTCGCGCCCTGCCCCTGTAGGGCCGAGATCAGCTGGCTCGACAACGCGTTGACCTGGTCTGGATCCAGCGCCCGGAACAGCGGCCGGAACCCGCCGATCAGTGCGTCGAGGTCCAGCGCAGGTGACGTGCGCGCCAAAGGAATCGTGCCGCCGGGCTCAAGCTTCTCGACACCGCCCGCACCCTCTTCGATCGCCAGGTAGCGGCCGCCGATGAGGTCGTCATATCGGATGACGGTCCTGCTGCCGTCGGTCAGCACCACGGATTCATCTGCGGTGAACTCGACCCGCGCCGTGGTATCGGGTTGGATCGCAACCTTTTTGACCTTGCCGACCTCGACCCCGGCGATGCGAACGAAGTCGCCGTTCTCCAGCCCGGTGACATTGGTGAACTCGGCAACGTAGCTGTTGGTGGCTTCCCCGAAGCGCAGCTCACCGAAGACCGCGAACAGTCCGAACACCCCGAGCAGGCACACCGCCAAGAACACGGCGAGACGCACCGCGTCGTGGCGGATCTTGGCTGTCATGCCCGGCACGGCTGGTCTCCTTTCCTGGCGTTCGCGGTTGGCGGTCGTTTGGCGATCATGGGAACGGCGGGCCCGGCCGCGCCGGGGTCGGCAGGGGTGTCGGTCGTAGCGGTGTGGGCTGCATCTGGGCCGGCGAATGAACGATGAACGGCTCCGAACCCGGTGTGGGGCCGGGATCCCGCGGCGCCATCGGCGGCGGTGCGGCCGGCAGGCCCGGCCACAGCGGTGTGCCGTCGTCTGCGTACAGGTCCGCACCGTAGGCCGGAGCTCCCGGGTACGGGATCGGGCCTATCGCAGGCCCGCCGAAGAGGTTCCGGACGCTCGGCGGCTCGGGCACAGCACGGGTTGTCGGCAGGTAGTTGGCGTACCCGGGGAAGCCGATGCCAGGATTGGGCCGCCAGTCGAGCCCAGTGCCGAATCCGGTGTTCGTGACGAGGTTGCGCACCGGCCAGTTCTGCGCGACGTCCGGTAGTGAGCCGCAACTGGGTTTGCCTCCCGGGCCGCCCTTGGCGCCGACGATCGGCAGGTTGTTGGGGTACCGATACGCGTCGTCGCCGATCCCCAAGGCCACGTCCAGCACCAGCGTCCTGCCGTTGCCGCCCGGCGCGTCGTACCCGCCGGTGTCCAGCAGCGTCTTCGCGCCGGTCAGCAGGCAGGTGTACTCCGGGCTGTACTTGTGGAGCAGGTTCGTCGTCGGCTCGAGCACGTTGATGCCCTTGACGAGGTTGGCCTGGTTCGGTGCGAGCAGGTTGATTCCGCTGTTGGAAAATCCGATGGTGGCCAGCAGCAACGCGTCCAGTTGGCCGGCGTGGCTGGTGATCGTGGTGCTTGTGGTGCTGAGCGCGTCCAGGGTGCTCAGGATGTCCTGTGCGGCAACGCTGTACGTGTCGTTGAAGTCCCTGAGTGCGCGCAGGTCTTCAGTCACCGTTTCGTGGCGCGGATTGAGTTCCAGCAGAACCTGATTCGCGTCGGTGGTGGCCTGACCGATCAGTTCACCCTGACCTCGGACACCTTGGGCAAGCGCGTACAACGTGCTGTTGAGCTTGGCCGGGTCGATATTCTCGAGCACGTCGACGACGTTCTGGAACACCGTGTTCGCTTCGACGGTGACATTGCGCGACTCAATCACCTGACCGGCCGCCAGTCGCTGTGAGCTGGGCTCGCTTGGATAGATCAGATCGACGAACTTGGCGCCGAACACCGTGGTCGCCCGGATCTGCGCCTCGACGTTCGAAGGTATGTAGTCGATCTTGTCCTTGTCGATCTCGAGTTTCAACGCCACCGGCGCGCTGCCACCCTGGATCGCGGAGACCCGCCCCACCTGCACGCCGCGCAGCTTCACCTTGGCGTTGGTCTCCATCACCAGACCCGCGCGCTCGGATGTCAAGGTGACCGTCTCGGTGGACCTGAAGGAGCCGACGAAAAGGGCATAGGTCAGCCAGATGGCGACCGCGATGACGACCACGAGGATCAACGTCCACCACGCGGGGTGCAGGCCTTCGTCTTCTACGTCCATGATCAGCCGGCCAGGTTGAAGTTGCCGGATTGACCGTAGACCGCAAGCGACAGCATCACCAGCACGAAGGCCGAGACGATCAGCGAGGTGCGCACCGCACGCCCGACGGCCTCACCGACCCCCGCCGGCCCCCCTCGTGCCGTGTAGCCGTAGTAGGTGTGCACGAGCATGATCATCACCGACAGCGCGATGGTCTGACCGAACGACCACATCAGGTCGGTGGGGTTGAGAAACGTTCTGAAGTAATGGTCGTACACGCCGGTCGACTGACCGTAAAGCACCGTCGTGCCGAACCGTGCCGCCCAGAACGCGGCGATCACACCGACGCAGTACAGCGGGATCACCACGAGGAACCCGGCCACCACCCGGGTGGAGGCGAGATAGGCGACGCTGCGGATGCCCATCACCTCGAGTGCGTCGATCTCCTCGTTGATCCGCATGGCGCCGAGTTGTGCGGTGGCTCCCGCACCGATCGTCGCAGACAGGGCCACCGCCGTGGTGGCCGGCGCGATCAGGCGCACGTTGAAGAACGCCGACGCGAAACCGGTCAATGCCTCGACACCGATCTCCGAAAAGTCGGTGTAGCCCTGCACCGCCACCAACGCGCCGGTCGTCACGGTCAGGAAGCCGACGATCGCTACCGTGCCGCCGATGATGATGAGCGCCCCGGCGCCAAGCCCCATTTGAGCGATGATCCGAATCAACTCGACCTGGTAATGCAGGACGGTGTAGCGGATGGAACTCAGGGTGCGGCCGAAGAACTTGGTCTGCATTCCGACGCGGTTCCATGGGTCAGCCAGGCTGCGGAACCGGCTTTTCAGCCAGGGGAACTGGGAATGCGGCCTCGAAACAGTCACATCGTCACCTTCACCGCGACGGCCGTCGCGACGATGTTGATCGCGAACAGCGCCATGAAGGTGAAGACCACGGTCTCGTTCACCGCGTTGCCGACACCCGCTGGGCCGCCGCCTACGGAAATGCCCTTGTAGCAAGCGATCATGCCGGCGGACAACCCGAACAACGCGGCCTTGAGCAACGCGATGATGACATCGGTGGTCCCGATGAGCAACGTGAGACCAGCAGCAAACGCACCCGGCGAGACGTTCTGGATGTAGACGGTGAAGAAGTATGCGCCGGCCAGCCCGACGAGAATCACCGTCGCAGACAGCGCGAGCGACACCAAGGTAGCTGCCAGCACACGCGGAACGACCAGCGCCTGAATGGGATTCACGCCCATCACCCGCAACGCATCGAGTTCTTCGCGGATGGTGCGCGCGCCGAGATCAGCGCACATGGCGGTGGCGCCTGCGCCCGCCACCACCAGCACTGTCACGATCGGTCCGATCTGGCGCACCGTCCCGAGCGCGGCACCGGTGCCCGAGAAGTCCGCGGCGCCGAACTCGACCAACAGGATGTTGAACGTGAAGGTCAGCAACACCGTGTACGGGACGGTCAGCATCAGCGTCGGCAGAATCGACACCCGCGCGACGAACCACGCCTGTGAGATGAACTCACGCCAAGCGAAGGGCGGCCGGAACATCCACACGAAGGTGTCGAGCGCCATCGAATAGAAACCACCGAAGGCGCGCACCGGCTTGGCAAATGCGTTGACAGCGACCATCAGTCGGCTCCCAACCCAGGCGTACTCTGCACTGCCATCTGCACTGCCATAGCCCGCCGACCTTCCCTGACACCAACAACACGCGCCCGTGATGGCTGTGGCGCAAGGGTACACAGGGGCGGACGCCCGGGAACCGTATATCAGCAATTTGCGGGCGAACAACTCACAAACCCAAATGGGATCGCTGTCACATGGCGTCAGCTGCCGCGCACTGCGTCCTCCACCTCGGCGATGATGATCTTGCGCATGCCGAGCATGGCGGTGGTCGCCGCGGCGGCGCGGGCCGGGTCGGGGTCGTCGAGCAGTTCGTAGAGGCGGTCGGGGACGATTTGCCAGCTGAGCCCGAATCGGTCCTTCAGCCAGCCGCAATGCGATTCCACCCCGCCGTCGCTCAGCCGGTCCCAGTAGTAGTCGACCTCTGGCTGATCTTTACACCTGACAAGGAAGGACACCGCCTCGGTGAAGGCGAATGCCGGCCCCCCGTTGATGGCGACGAACCGGTTGCCGTCGAGCACGAACGTGCCCGACACCACCTCACCGGGCGTGCCGGGGCCGGCCTCGGTGTAGCGGCTGAGCTTTTCGATCGACGAGTTCGGGAAGACCGACAGGTAGAACTGCGCGGCCTCCTCGAGGTTGTTGTCGAACCAGAGGGACGGTGTGATCGTCGGCATGCCGGTACAGACCCGGGGGGCGCGCAAAAGTCATCGGCTCACAAGCGCCGCCCGGTCAGCACCCAGCGCACGCAGCGCAAAGTCGAGTACACACGCCTTGGACTCGTTGACGCGTTCGACGTCGCGGAAAGACTGGTGCGTCATCACCCTGCTCACGATCGCGTTGATCGAGACCGCGTCGTGCTCGGGAACAGCCAGCGGGAACGTGCCGTCGTCGCGGCCCCGCTGCAGGATCGCCACCAGGGACCGTTCCCGGTCGGCATGGGCCTTCTCGCGGGTCGCGCGGTATCCCCTCGCCGCACGGACCTCGTCGGAGTCGATCACCGTGAAGTGCGTACGCGCGCGCGTGTCGGTGATCACCGCGAACATGGCGTCGATCCACGCCTGCAGCTGCGTGACCGGCCCGCCGCGGGGTTCTGCCGAGATCCGGTCCAGCCGTTCGGCCAGCGCGTCGGTTTCCCGACGCAGCATCGCCAGAAACAGTTCGTCCTTGGACTGAAAATGGCGGTAGAACGCGCGCGTCGACACCCCGGCGCGGGCGAGGATCGCGGCCACCGGGACCGCACCCCGATGCGGCTGGGCCAGGCAGTGGTAGGCCGCCTCGAGGATGCATCCGCGGTCGTCGTCGCCGGAGTCGGGCTGCACACGGCGGATTCTAGGGAGCCGCGCACTTTGCGGGCCACGATTCGCGGCAAATCGGCCCTGGGTAACGTGTGCGCTCGGAGCCAGCCGAGAGGATGTCCGTGAGCACTAGCCGCAGCGAACCGCGCACGGTGGAGTTTGGTGGCAGCGATGGCGTCACCCTGGTCGCCGACGAATGGAACCACGACGCGCCGCCGGCTGACCGGCCCACCGTCCTGTTGCTGCACGGCGGCGGCCAGAACCGCTTCTCGTGGAAGAACACCGGGCAGGTGCTGGCCGATCACGGGCTGCACGTGGTGGCGTTGGACAGCCGCGGCCACGGCGACAGCGACCGGGCGCCCAACGCGAACTACACGGTCGACGCGCTGTGCGCCGACACGCTCGCGGTGCTGGAGCAGATCGGCCGACCGGTGGCGCTGATCGGAGCGAGCATGGGCGGGATGACCGGGATGCTGGTCGCCGACGCCGCGGGCCCGCAGAAGGTGACCAACCTCGTGCTGGTCGATGTGGTGCCCCATTACGAAAAGGACGGCAGCGCCCGCATCCGCGACTTCATGGCAAGCGGCATGGACGGCTTCGAGACGCTGGACGAGGCCGCCGACGCGGTGGCGGCATATCTGCCGTACCGCACCAGGCCGCGCAATCCGGAGGGGCTGAAGAAGAACCTGCGGCTGCGCGACGGGCGTTGGTACTGGCACTGGGATCCGGCGTTTTTGACCGCCCCCATGGACGATCCGTTCGTGCGGGTGGAGAAACTCGACCGCGCCGTGATGAACCTGACCATTCCCATTCTGCTCATCCGCGGCAAGCTTTCCGACGTGGTCAGCCCCGAAGGCGTCTCGGACTTTCTGCGTAAGGTGCCGCGCGCGGAGTTCGTGGAACTCTCCGAGGCCGGCCACACCGCGGCGGGCGATGACAACGACGCGTTCTCCGATGTCGTCGTGCAGTTCGTCTGCCGGTGACCCTTTCTGCCGCGAGCAGCATGACCGGCTAGGTGAGCAGCGGGATCCCGTCTTGCGGGGTGTCGGTGAGGATTTCGAACATCGCGCGGCGTTCGGCGCGCAACTCGGCCCGCTCGAATGCCTTGCCCGCCACCTGCATACGACACGTCGCGAGAGCCGAGTTGTAGCAGTACTTGGACCGGCCGTCGGTGTCGGTGTAGGTCAGGCCGATGACGTCGGACGATTCGGCGATGAGTTCGCCCTCGATCATGCGCTCGCCCACCCTGCCGCCGAACGTCCACGTGAACGGCCGGTAGCGCCCATGGCTCTGCAGGCTGTCCAGCACCGAACGCACCGCGAACTCCTCTCCGGCATGGCGGAACACGAACAGCGTCACCGCAGGGGTCAGCAGCGGCCCGACGGCCGCGCGTGCGGTGACGATCTCCAGCGTCGAGTCGGGTGCGTTGTCGAACCCGCAGATCTGCCCGTACGCGTACGCGGGCGTGTGCCTGGTGCCCCAGTTGTGGTTGACGCTGCCGGTCCAGCCGTCCAGAACGACGCGCATGTCGTCGAGTTCGAGTTGACCGTCGAACTGCGCCAGCGGATTTCGCACCGTCGTCTTGGCCGTCGGGAACCGCGCCGCATATGCCCGCTCGGTGAGCAGCCTGACCGGCTGGGCGGACCCGGGTGTGATCCGCAGGTCCCATCGCGCCGACCGGCCTCCGCCGGTGACGACGCCGTGTGCGGACCGGTCGTCGAGAACGGCGGATCCGATGCGCGCTGTCCACGGCTCGTCGTCGTAGGCGGCCTGGTGGATCGGATACGGCTCTTTGAGCGCACGGTTGGCCGACCCGTCCGGGTCGAACACCATCACCCATACGTCGGCGACCGGTTCTGCCGTGGTGGAGCGCAGCAGGGTTTCGCGCAGCCATACCGCCTGCGCGAGGTCGGGATGGTTGGCGCGGATGTAGCGACTCTCGTAATAGGGGGCCTTCGCGGATGTCACGGGTTCAGCATCCAATACTTGTTCGGTGATGACAGCCCAGATCGTCGCTTACGTGCTCGGCGCGGTCGCCGCGGTGCAAGCCGTCGCGCTCGTCGTGCTGTGGCGGCAGAACCGGCGCCAGCAGCTGGAGCTGGACGACGCGCGCCGACGGGTCGACACCAAGAACATGCTGCTCTCCGGCGGCCGGGAGGCGGTCAAGCAGGTCTGGCAGACCGCCAACATCCTGCGCAAGGACGGGTTGGGCGCCGCGGTGCGGTCGTCGATCGAGGACCTGGCCGATTGGGCCGAGGTCGAACGCCCCGACCTGGCCCGCCTCGCCACCAGCGGGGTGGTGGTCATCTTGTTCTCCGACATCGAGGAGTCCACCGCGCTCAACGAGCGCATCGGTGACCGCGCGTGGGTCCGGCTGATCGGCCGCCACGACAAGATGGTGCGCAGGCACGTACACACGCACTCGGGGCATGTGGTGAAGAGCCAGGGCGACGGCTTCATGGTGGCCTTCGCCCGGCCCGAGCAGGCGGTGCGCTGCGGTATCGACATCCAACGCTCACTTCACCGTCAGCACAACGGAATTCGGGTGCGCATCGGCATCCACATGGGTAAGTCGGTGCGCCGCGGCGACGACTTGTTCGGGCGCAACGTGGCGATGGCCGCGCGGGTGGCCGGGGAGGCCGGCGGCGGTGAGATCCTGGTGAGCCAGGTGGTGCGCGACGCCCTCGCCGACGCCGATATCGATTTCGACGACGGCAGCGACGCCGAACTCAAGGGGTTCAGCGGGTCCCACCGGCTCTACGCCGTCGGGTCCTGATCGTTCTGTTGGCCGGCTTCGGCCACGCGTTGGTGCAGCCGGGCGCGGATGTCATCAGGCGTATAGGAATTTCGGCGGCGCTGATCGCGGGCGACCAACACCCCGCCGGCCACCACCCCGGCGACACCAGCCAGCCCGACCCACTTCCATATCCGGCGCATGGCAAGAGTCTGCCTAAGCTGCCAGGGTGAGGCCAACCACGGTGTCGCTGCAGCAGGCGCTCGACGAGACCCGCACCGGGGATCTGTGGCTGTTCCGCGGGCGTTCGGGACCCGACCGCGCGATTCAGTCATTGACGAACAGCCCGGTCAACCACGTGGGCATGACGATCGCGATCGAGGACCTGCCGCCGTTGATCTGGCACGCCGAACTGGGCGACAAGCTGACCGACATGTGGACCGGTGACAAGCATCGCGGGGTGCAGCTCAACGATGCGCGCGAGGTGGTCGAACGCTGGGCGCACAACTATCACCAGCGCTGCTGGCTGCGTGAGCTGACGCCGCACGCCACCCGCGAGCAGGAGGACCGCGCGCTGAAGGTGGTGGCGCGGATGGACGGCACGCCGTTTCCCAGCACCGCGCGATTGACCGGCCGGTGGTTCCGCGGACGGCTGGCGGTGTCGGACCTGACGCGCGGCATCCCGTTCCTACACAAGAAGGTCAGCGAGGCCAGCCGCCGAAAGAAGGCCGAGAAGCTCGACGTCGGGCTGGAAACCGCCTATTGCGCTGAGACGGTCGCCATCACCTACGAGGAGATGGGGTTGTTGTCGACCGAGAAGCACTACAACTGGTTCGACCCGGGGTCGTTCTGGAGCGGTGACACGCTGCCGTTGGCGCCGGGATATCGGCTCAGCGACGAAATTGCCGTCCTGCCATAGCCTTCGGGCGCTCAGGTGCAGCAGTCGGGATCCAGCACGACGCACAACGCCGCAAGGGCGCCACGGTGCGCGCGGTGATAGACGTTCATGCCGCGCCGCTCGGATTCGACCAGACCGGCCTTGCGGAGCTGGGCCAGATGGTGGCTGACGGTGGACTCGGTGAGGTCCAACGCGGCGGCGAGCTCACCGCTGTTCTGCTCACGGTCGGCGGAGGCGAACAACAACGAGATGATCCTGACCCTCGCGGGGTCCGCCAGCGCCTTGAGCCGCAGCGCCACCTCGAGCGCGGCCGCATCCGTCATCGGCCCCGCTGCCACGGGGGCGCAGCACACCGGCGCAGACATGTCGATGGTCGGCAGTGCTTTGGGCATGAAACCCACTATAGACAGTTTCTTGACATATATCGAAAAGGAGGAGCATTCTGTAACCGGCGCCAGTTCGATATATGTCACATAACCGGAAGGTTCATCATGTCCCGCATCCAACTCGCCCTCAACGTCGACGACCTCGACCAGGCGATCACCTTCTACTCGAAGCTGTTCAACACCGCGCCGAACAAGGTCAAGGACGGTTACGCGAACTTCGCCGTCGCCGATCCACCGCTCAAGCTGGTACTACTGCAGAACCCCGGCCAGGGCGGCACCATCAACCACCTCGGGGTGGAGGTGCACAGCAGCGAGCAGGTTCACGCGGAGATCGCGCGGTTGTCGACCGAAGGTCTGTTCACCGCCGAGGAACTCGGCACCACATGCTGTTTCGCCACCCAGGACAAGGTCTGGGTGACGGGTCCGGCCGGTGAGAAATGGGAGGTCTATACCGTGCTCGCCGATTCGGACACGTTCGGCGACACCGCGCAGGAGTCCTGCGCATGCGCCGACCAACCGGTGCAAGCGTAGGGAAACACCCGATTCATCTGCAGCGGGCAGACCCTACTTTTGTCCGTGGGTGGTTTTCAACGACTGAGCACCACCTCCTCGGCCGCCACCGCTTGACCTCCGGTGGCGGCCGATTTCTATGCCGCGGTACCTGCGATGTTTCAACATCACCGATCGGGGGGTACACCGCCGTCACCAGGTTCAGACCCGAGCCGCCGAATTCGCTTTATTGAACGGGGATTGCCGCGATGGCTCGGTTTTCTGGCGATTATAAAGATGTGACGGACATGTTCCGTCGGCTCAAAACACTCCCCGAGGGATCGGCGCAATTCCGGCGTCAGCGCGACGCGATCATCGAGCGGTGCCTGCCGCTGGCCGATCACATCGCCTTCCGTTACCGCGACCGCGGCGAACCGCTTGACGATCTCATTCAGGTGGCACGTGTCGGCCTGCTCAACGCGGTCAACCGCTACGACGTGGACACTGGCGCGGAGTTCCTGTCGTTCGCCGTGCCCACGCTGATGGGTGAGGTGCGCCGCCACTTCCGCGATCACGGATGGGCGGTCAAGGTGCCCAGACGATGCAAGGACATCCAGGCACAGCTGGTGCGGGCGCGCGCAGAGTTGACCCAGGAGCTGGGTCGCGCGCCGAACGCCTCGGAGATCGCCAAACATCTCGACGTGCCCCGTGAATTAGTGGTCGACGCGACGATCGCCAGCAGCAACTACTCGACATTGTCGACAGACGTGCAGGCCGGGCCCAACGACGACTCACGCGCGGTCATGGACACGCTCGGCGACGTCGACCCCGGGATGGACAAGGTGCTGGACCTCGAGACGATCCGCCCGCTGATCGCCGCACTGCCGGAACGCCAGCGCACACTTCTGACGCTGCGGTTCTTCGAGGACCTGACCCAGACGCAGATCGCCGAGCGCATGGGGATCTCGCAGATGCACGTCTCGCGGCTGCTGTCCAAGTCGATCAACACCCTGCGACGGCAGGTGCAACTGCCCGAATTGGCAGCTGCCGGTTAGCTTCAATCCAGCGCACGCGCGAATATCAGCACGGTCGCCGTTTCTCCTGACGGTGTGACTTGCGGCTGCGGCTCACCCTTCTGGACGAAGCCGGCTCCCTCCAACACGCGGCGCGATCCAGCGTTTTCCGGGACGGTCCTGGCCGTCAAGTGGGTCAACCCGTCAGCGGCAGCGATGCGCGCGACCGCAGCCAGGGCCTGCTGTGCGGCGCCGCGGCCGCGCGCCTGCGGAGAAAGCCAGAACCCCACCTCGGCATGGGTTTCGCCGATGCCGAACAGCACGATGCTGCCGAGAAACTCATCAGAGGCGGCGTCGGCGATAGCGAGCACCGCCAGCGAGCCGTCGGCCAGACCGTCTGCAATGACGCCGTCGATCTGGTCGCGCACGGTCTGCGCTGAGTACTGCGGCAGCGGAAGGTGCCCGTAGCGGCGAACGGCAGGATCCTGGGTGCCTGCGGCGAAGGGCTGGGCGTCGTCGTGGCGCAGTCGACGAACGGTCACGTCGCCCTCGGTGCGGGGCAGGCGATCGGCGATCGGAAGAGGACGGGACATGCTGGGCACGGCCGCGAACCCTAGCAGCGAATAGCCCGCCCGAAGGCGCAGCACCCGGCCATAGACGAGGCAGGACCTGGTTAGGCGGCGTGCAGGTTGGCGAGTTCGATGCTGATGTGCATTTCGAGCTCGCTGACCTCAATCGGTGGTGGACCCGGTGGCGGTGGCGCCGTGGAGTGATACGTCGCCCCGGTCGGGGTGATGAACTCGGCCTGATGCACACCGTCGACCTCACCGGTGGTGGCCTGCCAGCCCGGGGCTTCCTTGACGTAGTTGCACCGCTCACACGATCCCGACCCGTTGACCCTGCTTGTGGGTCCACCACGGTGATGAGGCACCGCGTGATCGGTGTGGCGAATCGGGGCATCACAGTAGGGGGTGCGGCAACGCTGATCACGCAACCGGATAAACAGCGCCAACGCCTTGGGGAACCGCCGCGCGCGTGACTCCATCGCCACCAACGCCCCCGACTTGGGGTGCCGATACAGTCGCCGCAACGACGCCGCCGATTTCTTGTCGGCGATGGAGGCCAACACCAGCTTGCGTGCGACGGCCGCCGGGATCGGCCCATAACCGTCCACCACCGCCGGATGCTCATCATCCCCGAGCAGGCTCTGATCACTCATGATCAAGTTGACCGCGACCGGCTCAGGCTGCTCGGCAGGCCGGCCAGTGACCCGCTCGACCAGGGTGTCGGCCATCACCTGACCCCGCGAACGCTCATCAAAGGTCGTATCGGCGCTGCGTTTGAGCGCCGCATACACCCCCACCCCCTGACTCACCGGCAACAACGCCGTCACATAGGTCATCGCATCCGGGGCCGGGCGCACGGTGACGGTGCGGTCTTTTTCGGCCTTGGCCATCTGATCGACCACCGCCTGCGGATCCAGCCGATACGCGATCCTTTTCGCCTCGGCCTCGATGCGCTTATCCCCCACGCCCTCCAGGCCGGCCAGATCCGCACACATCTCTTCATCCAACGTGCGTCGATCCTCGATGCTCAAACACGCCGATTCACGCACGATCACCGTCGCGCGCCACTCCGACAGCGCCCCACACTCCAAGGCCGCCAACGTATACGGCATCTCATACACCAACGCCTTGGCAAAACCCACATGCCGGCCCCCACACGAAGGCGCCTCGCGCCGGGCCAAGGCCACCTCACTAGCCAACCCCTGACCCCGCCGCGACCTGGGCACCCCAGCCGCAGCCTCAGCCGCCTGACGTTTGGCCTCCAACAACGCCGCAGCACGCGCCTGCCCCGCCGCCGCAGCCGACTTCAGCCGCTCCAACAACCCAATCCGCTCGACCAACCCAGCCTCATCAGCATGCAGATCCACCGCCGCCAACTCGGTCACATCGAACATGACCCGACGATATAACCGGCCACCGACAAATCTCGGACTCGCGTCGCGCCTACACGTTGAACCGGAACTCCACCACGTCGCCGTCGGCCATGACGTAGTCCTTGCCCTCCATCCGCACCTTGCCGGCCGCCTTCGCGGCGGCCATCGAACCGGCCTCGACGAGGTCGTCGAACGACACGATCTCGGCCTTGATGAAGCCCTTCTCGAAGTCGGTGTGGATCACGCCCGCCGCCTTCGGCGCGGTGTCGCCCTGGCGGATGGTCCACGCGCGCGCCTCTTTCGGCCCCGCGGTCAGGAACGTCTGCAGCTTCAACGTGTGAAACCCCGCCCGCGCCAAGGCGTCCAGACCACGTTCGGTCTGGCCGATCGACTCCAGAAGTTCGGCGGCCGACTCGTCGTCGAGCTCCTGCAACTCGGCCTCGATCTTCGCGTCCAGGAACACCGCGTCGGCCGGGGCGACCAGCTTGCGCAGTTCGGCTTTGCGCGTCTCGTCGGTGAGCACCGCCTCGTCGGCGTTGAACACGTACAGGAACGGTTTGGTGGTCAGCAGGTTCAGCTCGCGCAGCAGTGCGGCGTCGAAGCCCGCCCCGAACAGCGTCGTGCCGCCGTTGAGGATCTCCTGGGCGGCCCCCGCGGCGTCGTAAACCGGGCGGCGGTCCTTGTGGGTGCGCGCCTCCTTTTCCAGCCGCGGTAACGCCCGGTCAAGCGTCTGCAGGTCGGCGAGGATCAACTCGGTCTCGATCACCTCGATGTCGGACTTGGGGTCGACGCGGCCGTCGACGTGGGCGACATCGTCGTCGGTGAAAACCCGCACCACCTGGCAGATCGCGTCGCACTCGCGAATGTTTGCCAGAAACTTGTTGCCGAGGCCCGCGCCCTCGGACGCGCCTTTGACGATGCCGGCGATGTCGACGAACGTGACCGGCGCATGGATGATCTTTTCCGATCCGAAGATCTTCGCGAGTTCGGTCAACCGCGGGTCGGGCAGCGGAACGACGCCCTCGTTGGGTTCGATCGTCGCGAACGGGTAGTTCGCCGCCAGCACGTCGTTGCGCGTCAGCGCGTTGAACAGCGTCGATTTACCGACGTTTGGCAGTCCGACGATTCCAAGATTCAGGCCCACAGGGTCCAGAGTGTAGGAGAATGTGACGGGCACGCCAGCACCGCGCTGACTGCCCCACTCAGCAAGAGCCGGTACGGTCTACCTGTGTCAGCACAGCGCGCACGGTCGGCGGTGACCGCCGACCATCGTTCCGTGCATCCCAACGTTCCAGGTGTTCCGTGGTGGGGTGCCTTGCTGATTGCGATCACGGCAACCACGATCGGCTTTGCGTTCGACGCGGGATCGGGCAGCAAAGAACTGAGCGGGGTGTTCGCGGGCGCGTACGTCCTGGGGTGCCTGGCCGCGGTGCTCGCGGTGCGTCAGGCCGGGCTGTTCACCGCCATAATCCAGCCGCCGCTGATCTTGTTCGGCGCCGTGCCCACGGCGTATTTCCTGTTCCACAACGCGCAGATCACCAGCATCAAAGACGCGCTGATCAACTGCGGCTATCCGCTCATCGAGCGCTTTCCGCTGATGTTCTTCACGTCGGCGGCGGTGCTGCTGATCGGCGGCGCGCGCTGGTACTACGGCGTGGTGACGCGCCGCTCGGCGCCACGGACCGAGACCACGCAGGCCGAGGGCCAGGGCCTGGTGTCGACGCTGAGCGCGAAGCTGTCCGCCTTGCTGGCCCGCCCGCACGCCGACGACGTCCCGGTCGACGAGGCCGGCGAAGCACCGCGCAGACGCCGCGCCGCAGAGCGTCCAAGCCGTCCCCAGCGCGCCGAGCGCCCCGACCGGCCCCGCCGCCCCGCCAGGACGCCGGCGGGCGCGTCAGGGCGCAGCGCGAAGCCGGTGCGTGGCGCGACGCCGCCGCGATCGCGCCATGTCCGGCCGCCGGAGGCCGAATCCTTCGATCCCCTCGCGGAGCGCCCGCGCCGGCGCAGGCCCGGCCCTGCCGACCCGCCGCCGCCAGAACCGCGGCGCCGTCCGCGCAAGGCGGCCAACCCACGCCAGGCCGCCAACCCGCGTCAGCCCGGCCCGCCGCCGGTCGACCGGCGCGGCGCATATGACCGCCCCGAACGTCGCCGCCGCTACGACGACTACGAACCCCGTGAACCGCACACCACGAACGGAAACGGGACCCATCACCCGATCTCGCGGGTGCGTTACCGCGGGGCAGACGACAGCGACGACCGCGCGAACTACCGCACCCGGCGGCGCCCAACTCAGGGCTGGGAAGCCGAACGCTGGGAGTACGACATCTAGCCCTGCGCGCGCAGGAAGCTGCCCGCGGCCTGCACCGCGGGGGCAGAGCTGCCCGCGTCGCTGACGAACACCGCGAATGCCAGGTCGCCGCTGATCCCGACGAACCAGCCGTGCGCGTGGGTGTCGTCGATGTACTCGGCGGTCCCGGTCTTGCCCAGCAGGCCCGGAATGTCTTGCAGCGCAGTGGCAGTCCCGTCTGTGACGGTTTCGCGCATCATCGCCTTGACCTGGTCGGCGACCGTTGTCGCCAGCGGCTCGGGGGTCCGGTCCGGCGTGCCGGGCTGACCGGTCACGATCGTCGGCGCCGGCACCGAGCCTTTCGCCAGCGAGGCGGCCACCAGGGCCATGCCGAACGGGGACGCGGTGACCTGCCCCTGACCGATGCCTTCCTCGACGCGCAACGCCGCGGTGTCGGCGACGGGCACCTTGCCGGTGACCGTCGTCATACCCGGGGCCGTGAAGTCGATGCCCAGACCCAGCTGCTCTGCGGCCTTCGTCAACGCATCCGGGGGCAGGTTCACCGCCAGCCGGCCCATCGTGGTGTTGCAGGACCGCGCGAACGCGGTGTGCAACGGCACCTGTCCGAGGTCGAAGTTGTCGTCGTTGGGGATCTGGCGGCCTTCGATGTTCTCGGTGCCCGGACAGGCGACGACGCTGTCCGGGCTCACCTGGCCGGCCTGCAGCGCGGCCGAGACGGTGACGGTCTTGAACGTCGAGCCGGGCGGGTAAAGCCCGGTCAGCGCGATGGGGCCCTGCGCGTCGGCGGCCGCGTTCTGCGCGACGGCCAGCAGGTCGCCGGTCGACGGCTGGATCGCCACGATCGCCGCCGGGGTCTGCAGGCCTGCCAGCGCCTGCTCCCCCGCGCGCAGCATGCCGATGTCCAGGGTGCTGCTGATGTCGCCGACGGGTGCCGGGTCCTGTCCGCCGACCCGGCGCACGCCCGCGCTGGTCTGCGCGTTCACCGCCCATCCGGCGGCGGCGTCGGTGCGTTGCTGCCACAGGTCAGCCAGCCCGGACAGCGCCGGCGAGGTCAGCGTCTTGTCGGTGGCCAGCAGCCGGGTCTGCGGGGCCAGCGTGACGTTCGACAGTGCGGACAGTTGCGCCTCGATCGGCGCGAAATCCTCCTGGCGCAACGTGATTGCGGTGATCGGTCGGCCACCGGCCTCGTTCAGGTCGTGTTGCAGCGACTGCGCGGTGATCCCGGGCGCGAGCGGGTTCAGCAGCGCGGCCAACGCCCCCAGGTCCGCGGCCGGTGACACGTTGACCAGCGTGACGACATGCTGGGTCAACAGCTCCGCGCCGGTGCGGTCGAGCACGCGCGCGGCGGGATCCGGGGTGAGCGTGCTGTAGGACAGCGGCCCGGCGTCAAGACCGGGCGCGACGGTGGCCGGGGCCCAGTCAATCGTCCATTTGTCACCCGACTCGGCGGCGGTGCCGTTCGTGGTGTAGCTCCACTGGGTCTGGCCGTCTCGGAACTTCCACGTCGTGTCGAGGGTGAACGTCGCGCCGCCGTCTTCGCGGCGCTCCGCGGATTGGGCCTGGACCTGCACGTCGGTGCCCAGGCTGGCGAACAGCTCCCCCAGCGCGCGTGAGGCCTGCGTCGGGTCGGTGGTGAGCGCCGCGGCCGCCGACGCGTCACCTCGGGAGAGGGCCTCGGCGAACGCGTTGACCGTGTCGGTCAGCCGGTCCTGGGCATTCGAGCAGCCGGCGAAGGTGAGCGCCACCACCACTGCTGCGGCGAGCAGACGTGTACACCCCCTAAACAGGGCAATTTTGGGGGATTTCACGTCTGTTGGGCGAAAAAAGGGGTCAGGTGCGCGCGGGCCGGATCTCGCGAGGAAGGGCGAACACCAGCGTCTCGTTGGCCGTCGTGACCGGTTGCACGGTGTCGTAGCCGTACTCGGCGAGCCGCTCCAGCACACCGCGCACCAGCACCTCGGGCACCGAGGCACCGGAGGTCACCCCGATCGTCGTCACCCCGTCGAGCCAGGCGGGATCGACGTCGTCGGCGTAGTCGACCAAGTGGGCGGCCGCCGAACCGGCCCCCAGGGCGACCTCGACCAACCGCACGGAGTTCGACGAGTTGCGCGACCCGACAACGATGACCAGCTGGCATTCCGGCGCCATGGCCTTCACCGCGACCTGGCGGTTCTGGGTGGCGTAGCAGATGTCGTCGCTGGGCGGATCCTGGAGCTTGGGGAAGCGCTCGCGCAGCCGCTGCACGGTCTCCATCGTCTCGTCGACCGACAGCGTGGTCTGCGACAGCCAGATCACCTTGTCCTCGTCGCGCACGGTCACCTGGTCGACCGCGTCGGGCCCGTCGACCAACTGCACGTGGTCGGGTGCCTCACCCGCGGTGCCGATGACCTCTTCGTGGCCTTCGTGACCGATGAGCAGGATGTCGTAGTCGTCGCGGGCGAACCGCTTGGCCTCGTTGTGCACCTTGGTGACCAGCGGGCAGGTGGCGTCGATGACCTTGAGGTCGCGCTCTTTGGCGTTGACGTGCACGGTCGGTGCGACGCCGTGTGCGGAGAACACCACGATGGCGCCCTCGGGCACCTCGTCGGTCTCGTCGACGAACACCGCGCCGGCCTTGGCGAGCGTGTCGACGACGTGGCGGTTGTGCACGATCTCGTGGCGCACGTAAACCGGTGCGCCGTGCTTTTCCAGCGCGCGCTCCACGGTCTCCACGGCACGGTCTACACCGGCGCAGTAACCTCGCGGCTCGGCGAGCAACACCCGTTTGCCGGTCACGCCGCCCGGCACCGGGCCTGCTGCCGTCTGGCTGACGCCCGGAATCCCCATGTCAATTGTCGGCGGCATGGCACCCAGGGTACGCATCGGCAGCCTTCCCCGACCAGCGCAGCTGCCAGCCGTAGGCTGGGGCCCATGGCAACTGCACCGTATGGGGTCCGTCTGCTCGTTGGGGCAGCGGTCACCGCCATCGAGGAAACCCGCAAGCTTCCGCAGACCATCCTGATGTATCCGATGACGGTCGCCAGTCAGGTCGCGCACCTTGTGATGAAGATGCAGCAGGACGTGGCCGACCTTGTCATCAAGGGTGACGAGACCCTTGAGGCGATGTTCCCGCCGAAGGATGAGCAACCGGAGTGGGCGACGTTCGACGAGGACCTTGAGGATGCGCCGGCGGCGGGCACCGACGGCGAGCGCCGCACCGAGGGCCGGTTTGCGCTGTTCAGCGGCGGCGAACCGGACACGTCCGAGCGCGAGGCCGCGGTCAACAACTCGTCGGTGGCGACCGCCGAGGCGCCCGAGATCGTCACCGAGCTCGATTACGAGTCGTTGACGCTGGCCCAGCTGCGCGCCCGGTTGGCGTCGCTGCGGGTGGCCGACCTGGAGGCCCTGCTGGCCTACGAGGAGGCCACCAAGGCGCGCGCCCCGTTCCAGACACTGCTGGCCAACAGGATCACCCGCGCGACCGCCAAGTGAGCACGTGAACGTTCGGCAGACTGCAGCGGGCCGGCGGCGATGACCGACGCCGAGCCGGGCAAATCGCCCGACAACCCCTGGCCGGTGCGTGCGGTGGCCACCCGGGTCGCGAAGTACATCGACCGGCTGGGCACGGTGTGGGTGGAGGGCCAGATCGCCCAGCTGAACGTCCGTCCCACCGTGGTGTTCATCATGCTGCGCGATCCGGCCGCCGACATGTCGCTGTCGGTGGTCTGCCCGCGCGACCTGGTGGCCAACGCCCCGGTGAAGCTGACCGAGGGCGTGCAGGTGGTGATGCACGGCAAGCCGCAGTTCCACACCGGCCGCGGCACGTTCTCGTTGCGGGTCAGCGAGATCCGGGCGGTCGGCCTCGGCGAGCTGCTCGAGCGCATCGAACGCCTCCGCAAGCTGCTGGAGGCCGAAGGGCTCTTCGACCCGCGCCTCAAGCGCCCGCTGCCGTTTCTGCCGAACACCGTCGGGTTGATCACCGGACGTGCGTCGGCCGCTGAGCACGACGTGGTGTCCGTAGCGCAAAACCGTTGGCCTGCAGTGCGCTTCGCGATCCGCAACACCGCAGTGCAGGGACCCAACACCGTTCCCCAGATCGTCGATGCGTTACGTGAGCTCGACGCGGATCCCGGCGTCGACGTGATCGTGATCGCCCGCGGCGGCGGTGACATCGATGCGCTGCTGCCGTTCTACGACGAGACGCTGTGCCGGGAGATCGCCAAGTGCACGACGCCGGTGGTGAGCGCGATCGGCCACGAACCCGACAACCCGATATGCGACCTGGTGGCCGATCTGCGCGCCGCCACCCCCACCGACGCGGCCAAGCGCATCGTGCCCGACGCCGCCGCCGAGCAGGCGCTCATCACCGATCTGTGCCGGCGTGGCGGGCGCGCGCTGCGCAACTGGGTGCACCGCGAACAGCACACGCTGGACCAGTTGCGCAGCCGCCCGGTGCTGGCCCAGCCGCTGGCCGCGCTCAGCGCCCGCGCCGACGAGGTGCACCGCGCCCGCACCGCCGCCCGACGCGACATCACCCGGCTGATCAATGTGGAGAGCGACCGCATCGGGCACCTGTCGGCGCGCCTGTCCACACTGGGGCCGGCGGCGACGCTGGCGCGTGGTTACGCCGTCGTGCAGACCATGCCCGACGGGCAGGTGCTGCGCACGACGGCCGACGCGCCGGCCGGTGCCCGGTTGCGGGTGCGCGTGGCAGACGGCGCGATATCGGCGGTCAGCGACGGTCCAGAAGGTCCGGAAGGGACGGATTAGTGAAGCCCATTAGTGAGCTGGGGTACGAGGAAGCCCGCGATGAACTGATCGCCGTCGTGCAGCAACTCGAGCAGGGCGGCCTGGACCTCGATGCGTCGCTGAAGCTATGGGAGCGAGGCGAAGAACTCGCTAAACGCTGCGAAGAGCACTTAGCTGGAGCCCGCCAGCGGGTAGCCGACGCACTGGCCGCCCAGGACCAAGAAGAAAGTTGAGAATTCAAGCGTTCTGCCCAAAAGGGCTCGAAACTGTAACACGTTTCAGTTAGTCTCTTGCGCTATGGGCGATGCAAATCTGACCACCGAACTCGGCCGCGTGCTCGTCACTGGCGGGTCGGGGTTCGTCGGCGCCAACCTGGTGACCGAACTACTCAGCCGGGGACACCAGGTGCGATCGTTTGATCGCGCACCGTCGCCGCTGACCCCCCATCCGCATCTGGAGGTGCTCGAGGGCGACATCTGCGACCCCGACACCGTGACGGCGGCGGTGGCCGGTGTCGACACCGTCTTCCACACCGCCGCGATCATCGACCTGATGGGCGGAGCGTCGGTCACCCCGGAGTACCGGCAGCGCAGCTTCGCGGTGAACGTGCACGGTACGGAGAACCTCGTGCGCGCGGCCCAGGCCGCCGGGGTGAAGCGCTTCGTCTACACCGCGTCGAACAGCGTGGTGATGGGCGGCAAGAGGCTCTCCGGCGCAGACGAAACCCTGCCCTACACCGAACGGTTCAACGACCTCTACACCGAGACCAAGGTCGTCGCCGAGAAGTTCGTATTGACCCAGAACGGCGTCGGCGGTCTGCTCACGTGTTCAATCCGGCCCAGCGGGATCTGGGGACGCGGCGACCAGACCATGTTCCGCAAGGTGTTCGAAAGCGTGCTGGCCGGTCACGTCAAGGTGCTGGTCGGCGGCAAGAACGTCAAGCTGGATAACTCCTACGTACACAACCTGATTCACGGTTTCATCCTGGCGGCCCAGCACCTGGTCCCCGGTGGAACGGCGCCGGGTCAGGCGTACTTCGTCAACGACGGGGAGCCGGTCAACATGTTCGAGTTCTCCCGGCCGGTGGTGGAGGCCTGCGGCGAGCGCTACCCCAGAATCCGGGTCCCCGGTCGGCTGGTGTGGTTGGCGATGACGGGGTGGCAGTGGCTGCACTTCCGGTTCGGGCTGCCCAAGCCGATGATCGAACCCCTTGGCGTGGAACGTCTCTACCTCGACAACTACTTCTCGATCGCCAAGGCCGAGCGCGACCTGGGCTACCGCCCGCTGTTCACCACGGCGCAGGCGATGACCGACTGCCTGCCCTACTACGTCGACCTGTTCAACCAGATGAAAACCGGGGCACCCCAGCGCGTCTCGGCGTAACCCGTCGCGCGCCGAACGTGAACTCATTCACGACATCTCGGCGATTTTTCGAGCACAAGCTCACGTTGGACGCCCGACGAGGGACAGCGCGTGGGCCCGCCGCAGCTTGCCCGACGGTGTCTTGGGGATGGTGCCCGGACCGAGCACCGCGACGTTGCGCGGGCGCATGTCGACCTCGGCGAACACCTCGTGGGCGACCTGATTCTGAATGCGTCGCACGTCGCTACCGTCCTCGAACGCGTTGGACTCCACCGCGACCGCGAAGCCTTCCCGCGAGTGGCCGGCGTCAAGGCGAACCGCGACGGCGCAACCCGGTCGCACACCCTCGACGCGGCAGGCCGCCCGTTCGACGTCGGTCGGATAGATGTTGCGGCCCGCCATGATGATGACGTCTTTGAGCCGGCCGCACACGACGATGCGGCCGTGCTCCGTCACGTAGCCCAGATCCCCGGTGTCATACCAGCCCTGCTCGTCCTGGGCCGGAATGAAACCACCCGCGGTGATGTAGCCCGGTGTGACCGATTCGCCGCGTACCTGGATCACGCCGACGCCACGGGTCGGCAGGAGATTGTCGAATTCGTCGACGATCCTGGCCTCCAGGCCGTCCAGCAACGGGCCGAGCACCGCCAGACGCCGGGTGTGCCCCTTCGTCGCCGGTATCGCGCGGTGCAGCACGGAAAGTAGGTCGGCGTCGACCTCGTCCACCATCAAGCCGGCGCCGCACTCGGAAAACGACACGGCCACAGTGGTTTCCGCCATCCCGTAGGCGGGCAGGATCGCTTCGGGCCGCAGCCCGAACGGCGCTCCGGCTTCGCACAGGTCCTCGACGTCGGCGGGTTCGACCTGCTCGGCGCCCGAGAGCGCCCACCGCAGCGAGGACAGGTCGAACTCGCCGGGTTTGGCCTGCCGACGTAGCCGCTTGGCGAACATCGAGTAGGCGAAGTTCGGCGCGGCGGTCATGGTGCCCTGGTACTTGTCGATGAGCCTGGCCCACAGCAAGGTGTCCCGAAGGAAGTCCATCGGGGTCACCTTGACCAACTCGGCGCCGAAGTACATCGGCACCACGAGGAAACCGGTCATGCCCATGTCGTGGAACAGCGGCAGCCAGCTGACGATGACGTCGGTGTCCAAGTCGTATTCGGCGCCGACGAACATCGCCTCGGCATTGGCGACCAGGTTGCGGTGGGTGATCTGCACGGCCCTCGGCGATCCGGTCGAGCCGGACGTCAGCTGCAACAGCGCGATATCGTCCTCGCCCGCGTCCAACGGGTCGATCTCCTCGCCGGCCAGCAGTTCGGCGATGGTCACGACGGTAAATCCGCTGTCAGCCAGCACCGGAGCGGCCGCCAGGAACGGTTCGGAGACGACGACGATCTTGGCGTCGATGACGTCGACCACCGCATGCGTTTCCGAGGCCCACAGCACCAGATCGGTACGCGGCGTCGGTTGGTGCAGCATCGTCAGATGGGCGCCGCGCATCCAGACGGCCTGCGCGGTCGGCGCAATCTCCACCGGAGCGCCTGCCAGCACCGCTACGGCGTCGCCATGCCCCACCCCCAGCGCGGCGAGGCCACCGGCGATACGGCGTGCGCGCTGGTGAACCTGCTGCCACGTGTGCCGGACCGGCGCAAACGGTTCCCCGGTGACCAGGCCCTTGGTACTGGTTCGGGCGTTGGCGTACATCGTGTCGCAGAATCTGCTCACCGCTCCTCCTGGAGCGAATTCACCGTATCGACGCCGGGAGCGACATTGGAGATGTCATCGGTCAACTGTCTGAGCATGTCGGCGCTCATCGGCCCGTTGGCATCAGCGACCGCGCGGAACAGGCGGCCGACTACGTCTTTGCGGCTCGAGGGCGCCACCACGTAGAGCACGGCGTCGCGGGAATGAGTGCCCATCAAATAGATCGTCTCGGGCGCGACCAGCGCATAAGGGTCCACCGAAACCTGGGTGTTACCCCGAATGATTCGCGACGGAGCATGCGGCCAGACCGTCGGGTCGTAGACCACGCGGTGCACCGTTCCGATCAGCCGCGAAAGCACGGTGACCAGATCGGGGAGAACTTTTCGCAGGTCGGTGCAAGTGGGCCACCAGAGTCCGTCCACCGCGCCCGTCTGCGTGCCACGGTCGCACAACGCCAACCGGGCCGGGCTGGAACTTTGGGAAGCGATATGCACCATCGGCGGTGCTCCCGTCAGCTAGCGATGTGATCGCAGACGGAAACCAACAGACGGAGACGCGACAAACCTACGATTTATCGAGGATAGCCCACTCACCGCCCGATGCCAGCACCCCACACCGCACGATCTTGTATTTGCTATTCACCAAGCGCGCCAACGCCTTCTCAGAAGTGCGCCATTCAGGCCGCGCGAGCGCGGAATGCTCGTAGCATCGACCGTGGTGCGACGAAGTCAAGGAGCCGATATGCCCAACGACAAGCCGAACATTCTGGTCATCTGGGGCGACGACATCGGCATCACCAACCTGAGTTGTTACAGCGATGGTCTGATGGGCTATCGGACACCCAACATCGACCGTATTGCCAACGAGGGCATGCGCTTCACCGACGCTTACGGCGAGCAAAGCTGCACTGCCGGCCGGGCATCGTTCATCACTGGCCAAAGTGTGTACCGCACCGGTCTGAGCAAGGTCGGTTTCCCCGGAGCTGACGTGGGGTTGCAGGCCGGCGATCCCACGATCGCGGAGTGCCTCAAACCGCTCGGCTATGCGACGGGTCAGTTCGGCAAGAACCATCTCGGCGACCTCAACAAGTATTTGCCGACGGCGCACGGCTTCGACGAGTTCTTCGGAAACCTGTACCACCTCAACGTGGAGGAGGAACCGGAGCTGCCGGATTATCCGAAGCGCGAGCAGTTCCCGATCTTGGCAGAGATGCAGCGGCCGCGCGGCGTGATCCGGTCGTGGGCAATCGACGAGGTGTCCACCGAGCCAGACGATCCGAAATTCGGTCCGATCGGCAAGCAGCGCATCGAGGACACCGGTCCGCTGACCAAGAAGCGGATGGAAACCATCGACGACGAGACCACCGATGCCTGCGTCGACTTCATCAAACGACAGGCAGAGAGCAGCACGCCGTTCTTCGTGTGGATGAACACGACAAGCATGCACCTGCGCACCCACACCAAGCCGGAATCACTTGGGCAGGCGGGTGTTTGGCAGTCGCCGTATCACGACACGATGATCGACCACGATAAGCATGTCGGGCGGTTGCTCGACCTGCTCGACGAACTCGGCATCGCCGAGGACACCATCGTCGTCTACTCGACCGACAACGGGCCGCATGCCAACACCTGGCCCGACGGTGCGACGACGCCGTTCCGTAGCGAGAAGAACACCAACTGGGAGGGCGCCTTCCGAATTCCGGAGATGGTCCGCTGGCCGGGAAAGATTCCCGCCGGGGTGGTGTCCAACGAAATCATCCAGCACCACGACTGGTTCCCGACATTCCTCGCCGCGGCGGGTGAACCCGACATCGCCGAGAAGCTCAAGAAAGGCCACCCGATCGGCGACAAGACTTACAAGGTTCACCTCGACGCGTTCAACCTGTTGCCCTACCTGACCGGCGAGGTCGACGACAGCCCGCGAAAGGGCTTCATCTACTTCTCTGACGACTGCGATGTCCTCGGGTTCCGGTTCCACAACTGGAAGGTGGTGTTCGCCGAACAGCGCTGCCAGGGCACGTTGCAGATCTGGCTGGAACCCTTCACGCCGCTTCGGGCGCCGAAGATCTTCAACCTTCGCACCGATCCCTTCGAACGCGCAGACATCACCTCCAATACGTACTACGACTGGTGGCTCGACCACGACTACATCGCGTTCTATGCCAGCGGCATCGTGACGCAGTTCCTGGAGACGTTCAAGGAATTCCCACCGCGCCAAGAGGCCGCATCGTTCACGATCAACCATGCCGTGGCCAAACTGCAGGACTTCCTGGCGAAGGACTAGATGCTCGAGCGCTGGAACGACGGACCGACGAAGGCCGCGATCGTAGACTTCGTCGGCCGTGTCACCACTGAAAGCAGCCCGGAATACGTAGCCCCGCACGAACGTATCGCGGTGTTCGACAATGACGGCACGCTGTGGTGTGAGAAGCCTACCTACATTCAGCTTGATTTCCTGGTGCGCAGGCTGGCCGAACAGGCGACCGCAGACGCTGCCCTGAAGACCAGACAGCCCTATCAGGCAGCCGTCGGAGGCGACCTGGCGTGGTTCGGCGACGCGGTCACCAACCACTACAACGGGGACGACTCACAGCTGAAAATACTGGCGGCAGGCATACTTTCGGCGTACTCGGGGCTGACGGTCGACGAGCACGCCGAACGGGTGCTGGCCTTCTTCGCCGACGCAAGCCACCCCACGCTGGGTAGGCCCTACACCGCTTGCGGTTACCTGCCGATGGTCGACCTGCTGCGCTATCTCGAAGGCAACGGCTTCACCAACTACATCGCCTCCGGCGGCGGCCGGGACTTCATGCGGCCGGTGACGGCGCAGATGTACGGCATCCCGCCCGAACGCGTCATCGGTAGCTCGGTGGGTCTGGACTTCGCCGACGGCGAGCTGCGCACCACATCGCGACCCGAGTTCCTCGACGACGGACCGGTCAAGCCGGTGCGAATCTGGGGACGCATCGGGCGTAGACCGATTTTGGCCGCGGGCAACTCCAACGGCGACATCGAGATGCTGGAGTTCACCAAGGGCTTGCGACTGTTGGTGCTGCATGACGACGCCGACCGGGAATTCGCGTACACGGCAGGTGCGGAGAAGTCGCTGGATCGGGCGGCCAGCGACGACTGGACCGTCGTCAGCATGCGCAACGACTGGACAACGGTGTTCCCCTAGTGCGCATTCGGACCGGCCAACCGGACGTACGCTCCGGAATTCGCGATCTGAGTGCACACCAGAGATCCGATGACGCCTGACGACCTCGTTTGGATTGCACCTCAGACCGCGACGCTGGGATCCGATCGCCACTACCCCGAGGAGGGTCCGCCGCGGCCCGTTACCGTCGACGGGTTCTGGATGACGTCCACCCCGGTCACCAACGCTCAGTTCGCCGAATTCGTGGCCGCCACAGGCTATGCCACGGTGGCCGAACGCCCGCTGGACCCCGCCGACTATCCGGGCGCACCGCCGGAGAACCTGCAGCCGGGCTCGATGGTGTTCACCAGGACGCCCGGGCCGGTCGACCTGCGCCACCTCAGCCAATGGTGGGCATGGACCCCCGGCGCTTCGTGGCGTCATCCCGTCGGTCCGCTGTCCTCGATTGACAAGCGCGCACACCACCCCGTCGTGCACGTCGCGTACGCGGATGCGGAAGCGTATGCGGCGTGGGCGGACTTGGCGCTGCCCACCGAGGCGGAATGGGAGGTCGCCGCACGCGGTGGGCTCAAAGCTGCCGAGTACACCTGGGGAAACCAGCCCGAGCAGCCCGGGCGACCCTTGGCCAACTACTGGCACGGCGATTTCCCGTGGCGCCCCGACAAGGGATACGGCCGCACCACGCCCGTCGGATCTTTTCCTTCGAACGACTACGGGCTGTTCGACATGGCGGGAAACGTCTGGGAGTGGACCACCGACTGGTACACCGATTCGCGAACAACCCAATCCTGCTGCGCCGAAGACAGTTACGACGCTGCGCAGCCGCAGTTCAAGGTGCCCCGAAAGGTCGTAAAGGGCGGCTCGTTTCTCTGCGCGGACAACTACTGCCTGCGCTACCGTCCCGCGGCCCGGCGGCCGCAGCCGGTGGATACCGGCATGAGCCACATCGGCTTTCGGTGCATCAGGCGTTAGCGGCCATGGGTCGGGATCCATTGCCGGGCGAGCGCGACTGGATCGAGGCGATGAAGCAAAAGCACTCCGCTGTAAGGAAAGCCTCGAAAGGCCACGCTTCACTGGTCATCTGCCTAATGTTGCAAACGGACGAAACGTTGCCGGAACTCACGAGCGAGGTGCACCATGAAGGCATTGCGGCTGACGGGCTGGAAGACAGAGCCCGAACTCGTCGAGGTGCCGAAGCCGACCCCGGGGCCGGGTCAGGTCGTCGTCAAGGTCGGCGGCGCCGGGGCCTGTCACTCCGACCTGCACCTCATGCACGATTTCGACGACGGCATGATGCCGTGGCAGTTGCCGTTCACGCTGGGTCACGAGAACGCGGGTTGGGTCGACGCGGTCGGTGACGGCGTCACCACGGTCAGCGAGGGCGACGCGGTCGCGGTGTACGGCGCGTGGGGCTGCGGCAAGTGCGAGCGATGCCGGCACGGCGTGGAGAACTATTGCGAGGACCCGGCCGCGGCTCCGGTCATCAGCGGCGGTGGCGGACTTGGCCTCGACGGCGGGATGGCCGAATACCTGCTGGTGCCCTCCGCGCGGCTTCTGGTTCGGCTTCCCGACGGCCTCGACCCGGCGACGGCCGCACCGCTCACGGACGCCGGCCTCACCCCGTACCACGCGATCCGCCGGTCGTGGCCGAAGATGACGCCGACGTCGACCGTCGTCGTCATCGGCGTCGGAGGTCTTGGCCATATGGCGCTGCAGTTGGCGAAGGCGACGACGGCGGCCAAGATCATCGCCGTCGACAACCGCACCGAGGCCCTCGATCTCGCGGCGCGCATGGGCGCCGACCACACCGTGATGTCGGATGCCGCAGCGGCCGACGCGATCAGAGACCTCACCGCCGGCCGCGGGGCGGACGTATTGCTGGACTTCGTCGGCGCCGAAGCGACGATCGAGCTCTCGCGCGCGGCCGCCCGACCGCTCGGCGATGTCACGATCGTCGGCATTGCCGGCGGCTCCGTGCCGTTCTCGTTCTTCTCCCAGCCCTACGAGGTCAGCATGCAGACCACCTATTGGGGGACTCGCCGCGAGCTCGTCGAGCTGCTCGAGCTGGCGGCCAGAGGATGTGTGCACGTCGAAACCACCCGGTACTCACTCGACGACGCATTGCGCGCGTATCACGATCTGCGCGACGGAGACGTCCGCGGTCGCGCCGTTATCATTCCGTGAGAAACGCTGCGGCTCAGCGTGTCTCGGCGGCCGCCTTGATCGCCGCGAGCGTCGCGGGGATACCGGTGCGCGCGGCGTCACGGCGCTTCTCGATCTCGCCGTCGGCCTGATCACCGAAGCGCTCGTGGAAGCCGGCGATACCCTTCGGCAGGAACTCCCAGGACTCGGTCAGCCGGGTGCCGCCGTCCTCGGGGACGAACGTGTAACCCCACCGCACCCAGCCGTCGTTGACCTCCCATGCGAACTCGCGGCCGGGATCGGCGGCCACCACCTGCGAGCGGGTCTCCCACGTGCGCTCGGAGGTCTCGTTGCGACCGGTGAACCACGCGCCGACGCGTGGGCCCGCTCCCTCGTCCCACCAGCAGGCGCGGCAAACCGGACTCCACTGGCCCATCCGGGTGACATCCGACACCATCTCGTACAGCTCATCGGGCGCCACGGCCACCAGAACCGACTCCGACATCTTCAGACCAGTCATCGCTCGAGTGTGCCAAAGGGCTAGGTTGTAACACGTTCTACGTCACCGTCGAAGGGCCAACCGGATGGACAACAGTAGCGACCGCACCACCAGAAACGCGCTAGTCATCGGCGCGGCGTCCGGAATCGGGTGGGCGTCGGCGCGCGCGCTGGCCGCCGACGGCTGCCGGGTCACCATCGCCGACCGCAATCTCGACGGGGCCCGGGAGCGGGCTGTCGAACTGGGCGCCCCGCACACCGCGGAGCCCGTCGAGGTCACCGACGAAGCGTCCGTGCAGGCGCTGTTCGACCGGACCGGCCCGCTCGACGTCGTCGTCAACTGCGCGGGCTTCTCCAACGTCGGGCTGATCACCGACATGGCCGTCGAGGACTTCCGCGCCGTCATCGACGTCTGCCTCAACGGCGCGTTCATCGTCGCCAAATACGCCGGGCGTACGCTGCGCGACGGCGGGGTGCTGGTGTCGATCAGCTCGCTGAACGGCCGTCAGCCCGCCATCGGGATGAGCGCCTACTGCGCCGCCAAGGCCGGCCTTTCGATGCTCACGCAGGTCGCCGCGCTCGAACTGGGCCCGCGCGGCATCCGGGTCAACGCCGTGGCCCCCGGGTTCGTGCACACCCCGCTGACCGCACCGGCGGCCGCGATACCCGGCGTCGTCGAGGACTACGTGGAGAACACCGCCCTGGGCCGCGCAGGCACGCCCGACGACATCGCCGAAGCGGTGCGCTACCTCTGCTCGCCGGCGTCGTCCTGGCTGACCGGCGAGGTGCTCGACCTCAACGGCGGCGCCCACATGAAGCGGTACCCGGATGTGATGGGCCACGTGATGAAGCTTGCCGCGCAATGACATTCGACGGCAAGCAGGCGATCGTCACCGGCGCCGGATCGGGGATCGGCGCGGCACTGTGCCGCGCGTTGGTGCGAGCCGGCGCCCACGTGGTGTGCACCGACATCGACGGCGACGCAGCCGAACGCACGGCCGCGGCGCTGGGGGCGCAGGCGCGTTCGTCGCGCCTCGACGTCACCGACGCGGCCGCGGTGCAGGCCGCCGTCGACCAGGTCGTCGACCGCGCCGGCCGGCTGGATCTGATGTTCAACAACGCCGGAATCGTGTGGGGCGGTGACACCGAACTGCTCACCTTGGATCAGTGGAACGCGATCATCGACGTCAACATCCGCGGGGTGGTGCACGGGGTCGCGGCGGCCTACCCGCTGATGGTGCGCCAGGGTCACGGCCACATCGTCAACACCGCGTCGATGGCGGGGTTGACCGCCGCCGGCCAGGTCACCAGCTATGTCATGTCCAAGCACGCGGTGGTCGGGTTGTCGCTGGCGTTGCGCTCGGAGGCCGCCGCGCGCGGCGTCGGCGTCCTGGCCGTCTGCCCGGCCGCGGTGGAGACCCCGATCCTCGACAAGGGCGCGATCGGCGGGTTCGTCGGCCGCGACTACTTCCTGCAGGCTCAGGGCGGCAAGCCCTATGACGCCGACCGGTTGGCCCGCGACATCCTGCGCGCGGTGCAGCAGAACAAGCCGCTGTTGGTGAAACCTCGTGTCGCCCATGCCCAGTGGCTGTTGGCGCGGTTGGCGCCGGGTCTGATGAACCGGATGTCGATGCGGTTCATCGCCACGCAGCGGGCACGGCAACGCGCCGGAACATGACGCGATAGCCGGTGGGCACCGATAGCTGCCCGTAGTCTGAGTGCGCCGATGACCGAGGAATTCAGCACCACCCAGAGACGCGCCCTGGCCGTCGTCACGGTGATCGCCGTGCTCGTCGGGGCGTACTTCCTGCGTGGGTTTTTCGTGCTGATCGTGGTGGCCGCCGTGTTCGCCTACCTGTTCACCCCGCTCTACGAGCGCCTGCAGCGACGGCTCAGCACCGGGATGTCGGCGGCCGTCACGCTGCTGGCGGCGGTGCTGATGGTCGCCGTTCCGATCGCCGGGATCGTGTTCCTGGCGATCGTGCAGATCACCCACATGGTCAACGCGGTGAGCGGATGGGTCGCACAGACCGACATGTCCACGTTGGGTGACCGCAGCCTGCAGTTGATCAACGAATTACTTTCGCGGATACCGTTTCTGAACATCAACGTCACCGCTGACAGCCTGCGTCAGGCAATCGTCACGGTGTCCCAGCGCGTCGGCGAATGGCTGCTGCAGGTGCTGCAGGGCGCGGCGGGCAGCGTGGTCACCGCGATCGCGGCGATGATCATCTTCCTGTACGTGTTCATCTCGATGCTGGTCAACCGCGAGAAGATCCGCACCCTGATCGCCCAACTCAACCCGTTGGGCGAGGAGATCACCGACCTGTACCTGGCGAAGACGGGTGCGATGGTTCGCGGAACGGTCAAGGGGCAGTTCGTCATCGCGCTGTGCCAGGGTGTCTCCGGTGCGATCTCCATCTATATCGCCGGCTTCCACGACGGCTTCTTCATCTTCGCGATCCTGTTGACCGCCCTTTCGGTGATCCCGCTCGGCGGTGGCATCGTCACGATCCCGTTCGGGATCGCAATGATGTTCTTCGGCAACATCATCGGCGGGGCGTTCGTGGTGATCTTCCACCTGGTGGTGGTCACCAACATCGACAACTTTCTGCGCCCGATCCTGGTGCCCAAACAGGCCCGGCTCGACCCGGCGCTCATGCTGCTGGCGGTGTTCTCCGGCATCGCGCTGTGGGGGTTCTGGGGCATCGTCATCGGCCCGGTGCTGATGATCATCATCGTCACCACGATCAGCGTCTACCTGTCGGTCTACAAAGGTGTGCCGATCGCCCAACCCGACGACGACGACGTCGAAAAGCCGCGGCGGCCCAAGCTGTTGACTCGGCTGGTGAACCGCATCCGCCCGGCGCAGAAACCGGCTAAGTCAGCCGCTGGATGAGGAACTCCACGACGCGCTTGCGCGCCTCGTAGGCCGGGTGTCCGTCGACCTCGCGGACCTCCCCGGTGAGCACTGAATGCGCCATCTTGGCAAAGCCGTGCTCGTTGCCCTTCTTCGAGTCGATCTCGATGACCTCGAACGCATCGCCCAGCCGCGCCTTGAGGGCCGTGAACCGCTCCCCCGGAACCAACGGATCCTCGCTGAACCGCAGCCCCATCGCGCACAGCCCGTCGGTGGCCGCACGCTGCTCGACGATTCTGAGCTCAGCCTCCGACAAGCCCGGATCGCGTCGC
The DNA here is from genome assembly GCF_019645835.1 of Mycolicibacterium holsaticum DSM 44478 = JCM 12374. Taxonomy (NCBI): domain Bacteria; kingdom Bacillati; phylum Actinomycetota; class Actinomycetes; order Mycobacteriales; family Mycobacteriaceae; genus Mycobacterium; species Mycolicibacterium holsaticum. The sequence goes on along the minus strand of NZ_CP080998.1, from coordinate 1,233,263 downwards.
TGTTTGGGGGTCAGCGGCAACGGCAGCGACGGCTGGCTCAGCACCGGCGCCAGCACGCTGTCGTCGACCGCCGCGGCCAGCGCGAAACCACCCGTGAAGCACTGCCCGATCACCCCGACGCCCTTACCCGGGGTCTTCTCGTTGAGGTCGCGGGCCAACGCACGAAGGTAGTGGGCTACCGGGCGGTCGGCGTTGGTGGCGAACGCGGCGAACTCGCGTGCCACACATCCGCGCAGCAGCACGGGCACCATGCCGGGCCGTATCGCCGCGGCCCCTGGCGTGCCGAACAGCGACGGGGCGGCCACCGTGAACCCGTTGTCCACCAGATGGTTCCCCAGCGCCAACACCCCGGGGTGCAGCCCCGGCATCTCGGGGATCAGCACCACACCGGGCCCCTGGCCCTTGCGGTAGACGTCGTAGGTCAATCCGGCCGCGGAGAACGGCGCGGCGCTCCAGCCGGCCAGATCGGCTTCCGGGGCAACGTCGCCTGCGGCGGTCATGGCGTGTCCTCCGTCACTTGGTCGGCAACGGCGCCGCGGTCTGCGTCGCCGTCGCCAGCGTACGGAACTCGTCTTCGCTGCCTGCGCCGGTTATCGCGATCTGGGCCGGTCCGGTCGGACCAGACAGCCGCGTGGTCCAGATCGGTTCGGCGGGCTGATTCTCGCCGTCGCCGCCGTCGTACACCACCCAGGTGACGCCGTTGACATCCTCGACACCGGTCGGGTGGGCGTCGGTGTTGATCGAGGTGACCAGTTTGGCCTCGTCGGCATTGCTCTGCGTGAGGCTGAGGTACATACCGCTGGGCGCCAGATAGCCGACGACCGAGCTGACGGCGCGTGCGGGCTGAGCGGTCACCGGGTCGGTGCGGCCGGCTTCGATGCCCTTGCGGCTACCGGAGTTCGACTGCCAACCCTCGGGTAGCTGCGGCAGCCGGATCGGGATGTGCAGCGCGTCGGCGTCGGCCTGCAGGGCCGCGGGGGCGTCATAGGACGGGGCGGGTCCGGCGCCGGGCCCGCCGGCCTGGAACGAACACATGCCCAGCACCCCGGCCAGCACGATGCAGGCCAGCACCAACGGCGCGATCGACCAGAACATGTCGCGACCGCCCTGCAGAAGCCGGGGCTTCGCGGGTTTGGGCGCCGGTGGCGGCTGCGTACTCATAGCCGCCAGTATCCCAGCTGCCACAGAACGACCCGATGATGGGACAATCTGGCCCATGACGCCCGCTCGTGGAGAAGCCCCGGACCGAAATCTTGCCCTTGAGCTCGTCCGAGTAACCGAAGCAGGGGCCATGGCGGCGGGCCGCTGGGTCGGCCGCGGCGACAAGGAGGGCGGCGACGGTGCCGCCGTCGACGCCATGCGTGAGCTGGTCAACTCGGTCTCGATGCGCGGTGTGGTGGTGATCGGTGAGGGCGAGAAGGACAACGCACCGATGCTCTACAACGGCGAGGAGGTCGGCAACGGCGACGGCCCGGAGTGCGACTTCGCCGTCGACCCCATCGACGGCACCACGCTGATGAGCAAGGGCCTGGCCAACGCGATCTCGGTGCTGGCGGTCTCCGAGCGCGGCACGATGTTCGATCCGTCGGCGGTGTTCTACATGAACAAGATCGCCGTCGGCCCGGACGCGGTGGACGCCATCGACATCACCGCCCCGATCGGGGAGAACATCCGCCGGGTCGCCAAGGCCAAGAACGTCTCGGTATCGGACCTGACCGTGTGCATCCTGGACCGGCCCCGCCACCAACAGCTGATCGCCGATGTGCGCGACGCGGGCGCCCGCTGCCGGCTGATCTCCGACGGTGACGTCGCCGGCGCCATCTCGACGTGCCGCGCTACCACCAGCACCGACATGCTCGCCGGGATCGGCGGCACCCCGGAGGGCATCATCGCCGCCGCGGCGATCCGCTGCATGGGCGGGGCGATCCAGGGTCAGTTGGCGCCGCGCGACGACGAGGAACGGCAGAAGGCCCTCGACCGCGGCTATGACCTCGACCAGGTGCTGAGCACCGAGGACCTGGTGTCCGGCGACAACATCTTCTTCGCCGCCACCGGCGTCACCGACGGCGACCTGCTCAAGGGCGTGCACTTCTACAGCGGCGGCTGCACCACGCAGTCGATCGTGATGCGGTCGAAGTCCGGAACGGTTCGCATGGTGGAGGCCTATCACCGGCTGTCCAAGCTCAACGAGTACTCCGCCATCAACTTCACCGGCGACGCCACCGCCATCCGACCGCTGCCATAACAATCAAGAGCGAGGAACACCAGATGAGCGTCGAGAACGACGTCGAATACCGCATCGAGCACGACACCATGGGCGAGGTCCGGGTGCCCGTCAACGCGCTGTGGCGCGCACAGACCCAGCGCGCGGTGGAGAACTTCCCGATCTCGGGGCGCGGCCTGGAACGCACCCAGATCCGCGCGCTCGGCCTGCTCAAGGGCGCCTGCGCGCAGGTGAACAAGGACCTCGGGCTGCTCGACCCGGAGAAGGCCGACGCGATCATCGCCGCTGCCGGTGAAATCGCCGATGGTCGCCATGACGACCAGTTCCCCATCGACGTGTTCCAAACCGGCTCTGGCACAAGCTCGAACATGAACACCAACGAGGTGATCGCCGGCATCGCCGCGCGCAACGGCGTAACCGTCCACCCCAACGACGACGTGAACATGTCGCAGTCGTCCAACGACACCTTCCCCACGGCCACCCACATCGCCGCCACCGAAGCCGCTGTGCGCCACCTCATCCCAGCGCTGGAGGTGCTGCACGAGTCGCTGGCCGGTAAGGCGCGGCAGTGGCGCACCGTGGTCAAGTCCGGCCGCACGCACCTGATGGATGCCGTGCCGGTGACGCTGGGCCAGGAGTTCAGCGGGTACGCGCGCCAGATCGAGGCCGGCATCGAACGGGTCAAGGCCACCCTGCCCAGGCTGGGTGAGCTGGCGATCGGCGGCACCGCCGTCGGCACCGGGCTCAACGCGCCCGACGACTTCGACGTACGCGTCGTCGCGGTGCTGACCGAGCAGACCGGCCTGGCCGAACTGCAGGTCGCCGCCAACCATTTCGAGGCTCAGGCCGCGCGCGACGGGCTGGTCGAGGCGTCTGGTGCGCTGCGCACCATCGCGATCTCGCTGACCAAGATCGCCAACGACATCCGGTGGATGGGCTCGGGTCCGCTCACCGGTCTCGGCGAGCTTGCTCTGCCGGATCTGCAGCCGGGCAGCTCGATCATGCCTGGCAAGGTCAACCCCGTCATCCCCGAGGCCGTCACCCAGGTGGCCGCCCAGGTGATCGGCAACGACGCCGCGATCGCCTTCGGTGGTGCATCCGGCGCGTTCGAGCTCAACGTGTACATCCCGATGATGGCGCGCAACCTGCTCGAGTCGTTCAAGATCCTGACCAACTCCACAAAGTTGTTCGCCGAGAGGTGCATCGACGGCCTGGTCGCCAACGAGGACCGGCTGCGCGAGCTGGCCGAGTCGTCGCCGTCCATCGTGACGCCGCTGAACTCGGCGATCGGTTACGAGGAGGCCGCCGCAGTGGCCAAGCAGGCGCTCAAGGAGAAGAAGACGATCCGGCAGACGGTCATCGACCGCGGACTGATCGGCGACAAGCTCTCACTCGACGAGCTCGACAAGAGACTCGACGTGCTGGCAATGGCCAAGGTCAAAGACGGCGACCAGTAACCGGGTCCGACGGTCAGCTTTCGCAGCCGACACCGTCGCGGTCACGGTCCAGGTGCGGCCCGTACTTGTCGCTGCTGGACGGAATGTTGGTGTCTCCGTTGGCGCGTGCCTCACTGCAGTTCTTGTAGGGGGCGGCCGATGAGATCGGCGCGGTGACCACGCCCATGCCCGTCACCAACAGCGCTGCGGCGAATGCCATACGAACCATATTTGCTCCTTCGTCGAAAGGCTCGGAGCCGTTTGCACTTGCTCAGTCGACGAATTGTATGCGGATCCGCAAGAAATATTTACCCAAACGACAATTTTAGAGGGTGGGCCGGACCTCGTCTGTTCCCGCGCGTGTGACCAATGGCCCTGCACAGTCCACCCCCACCCGCATAGGGTTGGTGACGACGTGGGACCGAGTCAAGGGGTAGCGATATGTCGGAGTCGATCACCAAGTACGGCATCCTGGTGGCCGTTGACGGTTCCCCGGAATCGGAGGCTGCCGTGCGGTGGGCGGCGCGCGAGGCCGCGATGCACGGCAGGCAGGTCACGTTGATGCACGTCATCGCCCCCGTCGAGGTGACGTGGCCCGTCACGTACCTGCAGTCGAGCTTTGACGAATGGCAGGAGGAGAACGGCGCGCAGGTCATCGAGCAGGCGCGGAAGACTTTTCAGGAAAGCGTGGGCGCCGCCGACGCGCCCGCGGTGCACACCACCGTCGAGCACGGGCCGATCGCGTCGACGCTCGTCACGGCGACCGCTGACGCGTGGATGGTCGTCGCGGGCACGCGCGGCATGGGCGTGATCGGACGCGCGCTGTTGGGTTCGATCAGCAACGGTCTGCTTCACTACGCGCACTGCCCGGTTGCGATCGTCCCCACCGACGAAGCCCAAAACCCTGATCCCGCAGCACCTGTGCTGCTCGGCATCGATGGATCACCGGCCTCCGACGGGGCCACCTCGCTGGCGTTCGACGAAGCATCACGCCGAGGCGTGGAGCTGATCGCCCTGCACGCATGGAGCGACAACCGGGTGTTTCCGCTCGTCGGAGTGGACTGGCAGAAGTACGAAGAAGAAGGCCACGAAGTGCTCGCCGAGCGCCTGGCGGGGTGGCAGGAGCAGTACCCGGACGTGCGGGTGAAGCGCCGTCTGGTCGCTGACCAACCGGCACACTGGTTACTCGACGAGTCCAGCCAGGCTCAGCTAGTCGTGGTGGGCAGTCGCGGCCGCGGCGGCTTCAAGGGCATGCTGTTGGGTTCGGTCGCGACCAAAGTTGCCCAAGGGGCGAAAGCTCCGGTCATCGTCGTGCGGGAAAGCTAGCGGGTCGCCGAATGTCCGATAGCACAGGGCCGGTGGTTGTCGGGGTCGACGGCTCAGATGAGGCGACGACCGCCGCGATCTGGGCTGGCGTCATCGCCGAGAAGTTCGACGCGCCGCTGCACATCGTGCACGCCACACCCGACACCGGCCGACTTTTCTCCGACGCCGCTGCCGCGATCCGCGCATCGCTGATCGCCGAACAGCAGAAGTCGGCCGAGGCCACCCTCGAATCGGTCCAGAAGGCGGTGCGGACGCGAACCGGCAAGCTGACCATCACCGCCGAGCGGTTCGACGAATCCGCATCGAAGGTGTTGACCGACCTCAGCCAGGACGCCCGCCTCGTCGTCCTTGGCAGCAAGGAGGTATCCCCCAGCGCTGCCCTGTTACTCGGTTCGACAACCGTTGCGGTGACCACACATTCATCGTGTCCCGTCGTCACCTGGCGCGGCGGGATCACCGCGCCCACGGACCAGCCCATCGTCCTGGGCGTTGACGGTGAACAGACCGGCACCGCCGCGTTCCGCAACGCGTTCGAGTTCGCCGACCGATTCGGCGTACCGGTGCACGCGATCAACGCGTGGCCGGGGCGGCGCGTGCTCGGCGGGATCGAGATCCCGGCGTTGATCGACTGGGGAGCCGTCGAGGCTGCGCAATGGCAATACGTGATGGGTTCGGTGGAGCCGTGGAGTGAGAAGTACCCCGCTGTCGAGGTCAGGTACTTCATCGAGACGGCGGGGGCCGGCCAGGCCCTGCTGCGCCACGCCGCCGAAGCCCAGTTGGTGGTCGTCGGCAACCGGGGACGCGGACTGCTCGCGGGCGCGTTGTTGGGTTCGACGAGCCTGAACCTGCTGCACCACAGCCCGATTCCGGTGATGGTGTGTCACAACGCGAACCCGTGACAATTCACTCGTGGTGCGGCTCGACCAACCGCCGACCGGTCACCTTCTCGGCGCGAACCCGCCGCATGCACTGTTCGCGGCCCGGGATGTCGAGCGCACGCCGGCCAGACGTCGCTATCACCCAATCGGCTGCGCGGCAGCCGCTTTGGGCGGCATGGCGGCGATCAACGGGGTGTCCACCCCGACCGGGCCCAATCGGGCGGCCCCACCCGGGCAGCCCAGCGGAGCGTCACGGCCCGGCAGCGTTTCGGTGAAGAACGCGGCGTTGTCGGCCAGATGCCGGAGCTGGTCATCGGGCAGATCGGTCTCGTAGTAGATCGCATCTGCCTCGCAGGCCAGCTTGCAGGCGCCGCAGTCCACACATTCGTCCGGGTTGATGTAGAGCACCCTGGCGCCTTCATAGATGCAATCCGCCGGACACTCCTGGACGCAGGCCTTGTGCATCACATCCACACATGCCGCACTGATCACATAGGTCATGGTGGTGAGGCTACGCACGGATAGCGGCGCGATCGCCGGCCGAAGGCCATCGAATCGAGGGACCAAGGTCCCTACTCGACGGGCGCCGATTCATAGACGATCCTGCTGGCCTCGGCCACGGAATCGGTCAGCGGGCGGCCGGTGTCGATGCGGTGGGCGTCAGGCCAGGCATCGTCGGGCTGCGCGAGGCGGGCAGCGATCTCGGGGGTGGCATCCGAGGTCGTCGGGCCGCGGTTCTGCACCCTGACGGCAGCATCGCGCACCGGGATACTGCAGCTGAGTTCGACGACGGGCACCAGTGTTTCGGCTGCCAGCCCGCGGACGCGTTCGCGTTGGTGCGCATCGCGCCACGTCGCGTCGAGGATCACCGATTCTCCGCCGACGAGGTGGTCGCGGGCGCGCTGCAGGACGGCGTCATAGACGGCGGCGACGTTCTGCGCGCTGTAGAGCCCGGACTCGGGTTCACCGGCGGCTCCGGAGATCACCCCGGCGGCCTGCAGTTCACGACGCACATCGTCGGTCGAGATCACCTGGGCGCCGAGTTGTTCGGCGAGCGCACGCGACAGCGTCGTTTTACCGGTTCCGGGTCCGCCGCCGACCATGACCAGCCGGACAGTGCAGGCCCGCAAGTGCTCCAGCGCGATGTCCAGGTGGCGCTGGGCGTCGGCGGAGGCTTCGTCGTGCCCCTGGGCCACCCGGACGCAATCGACCTTGGCGCGCACCACCGCCCGGTAGGCGACGTAGAAGTCGGTCAGTGTCGGCGGCGCCGTCTCGCCGGCGGCGCGGCGGTACTGCGCCAGAAAGAACGCCGCCAGGTCGTCGCGGCCGAGGTATTCCAGATCCATCGCGAGGAAAGCGACGTCGTCTATGCCGTCGACATAGCGCAACCGGTCGTCGAATTCGAGACAGTCCAGCAGCACCGGCCCATCGGGCGTGCAGAAGATGTCGTCGGTGAGCAGATCGGCGTGTCCGTCGACGATGCGGCGTTCGGCGATGCGCTTGGCGAAAAGCGCCGAGCGGCCCGAGATGAACTGCGCGGCAAGGCGCCACACGTCATCGATGGCCTCGCGGGCCAGGATCCCCTGATGGTGGAGCTCGTCGATGTTGTCACGCCAGCGCGCCGCGACGGCGTCGGCTGTCGCGGCGGCATCGATCGACTCGCCGCGCGCGGCGCGGGCGTGAAACGACGCCAACGTCTCGGCGATCGACACCAGGTGCGCTTGCACCGGGCTGCCGTCCTTCACCAACGACGTCAGCCGGTAGATGTCCGGATAACGGCGCATGACGATCACCGGCTCGGGTGCATCACCCGCGACGCCGCTGAAATACGCCAAACCCAGATAGCTCTGGGGCGCCAGCCGACTGTTCAGCTCGATTTCGTGTGCGCAGGCCCGCTCCCGAAGCTGGGGCGTGCTGAAGTCGAGGAAATCGGTGACCACGGCCTTCTTCGCCTTGTAGGCCCTGTCCCCGAGCAGCATCACCAGCCCGGTGTGGGTCTCGTGCACTTCGGCGGACAGATTGCCCGGTGTCGTCCAAGCCATGCACTCATCTTGCAGGTCGCACGTGGCCCCGCGCAGCGGCCGTCCGGCTCTGCTCGCTGAGGCCCAAAGGCCCTAGCGCCGAACGCCCATCCCCGGTAAGACTGGGGGCCGGACCTGGTAAGTGGAGGTCGAGATGACACACCCCGCGGTGGACCCCGCCGCGATCGCGAATGCCGTACGGCTCGCCTGCCGTGCGCCGTCGTTGCACAACAGCCAACCGTGGCGTTGGGTGGTCGGCGACAACGAACTTGCGCTGTTCGCCGATGCCTCGCGCAACGTGCGCAGCACCGACGAGTCCGGCCGCGAGACGCTGCTGGGGTGCGGCGTGGTGCTCGACCACCTCCGTGTCGCCATGGCCGCCGCGGGATGGGTGGCCACCGTCACCCGATTTCCGGACCCGAAGAACCATCTGCACCTGGCGACGATCGACTTTCGCCCGATGGACTTCGTGACCGAGGGTCATCGCCGTCGCGCCAACGCCATCCTGCTGCGGCGCACCGACCGCCTGCCCTTCGCCGCACCGCCGGATTGGGAATCCCTTGAGTCGCATCTGCGCACCGTGGTGGACTCCGAGGCGGTGCGCCTGGACGTGATCGACGACGATCTGCGCCCGCAGCTGGCCGCGGCGTCAAGGCTCACCGAAGATCTGCGCCAGCACGACACGTCCTATCACGCGGAGTTGAATTGGTGGACAACCGGTTTCGAAGCCACCGAGGGTATCCCGCACAGCTCGTTGACGTCGGCATCAGAGCGCGACCGCGTGGATGTCGCCCGGCTGTTCCCCGTTACGCACCACCGTGATCGGCGCGAAGGCGTCGGCCGGGACCGCGCGAAGATCCTGGTGCTGTCGACATACGACGAGGCCCGCGAGAGCGTGCTGCGATGCGGCGAGCGGCTGTCCGCCGTACTGCTCGAGGCCACCATGGCCGGCATGGCCACCTGCACGTTGACCCACATCACCGAGCATCCTGAGAGCGGACAGGTGCTCAGCGAGCTGATCGGTCAGGACGCCACACCGCAGGCCCTCGTCCGCATCGGGCTGGCACCGTCGATCGAAGACGTGCCGCCGCCGACGCCGCGACGACCGCTCGACGAAGTGCTGGAATTTCGGCAGCGCAACGACAACTGAGTCGACTCACGTCACGACGACCGCGCGACGATCACCGGCATGGACGCGGATTCGGCAACCGCCGCGGCCACCGAACCCAGCAGCATTCCCGCGAAGCCACCCCGGCCGTGGCTGCCCACCACCACCAGTTGCGCCGATTCGGCCTGCTTGACCAGTTGCCGTGCTGGCTGATCCCGCACGACGACCCGACGCACGCGCACGTCGGGATAGCGTTGCTGCCAACCCGCCAACCGCTCTGCCAGCGTCTGTTCTGCCAGGTCCTCACGGGTGGCTGACCAATCGTCCGCGGGTAACTCGAACGTCGTGTTGTCCATCCAGGCATGCACCGCAACGAGTTCGACACCGCGCCGCGATGCCTGTTCGAACGCGATCTCGGTGGCCAGCTCCGACGCCGGCGAGCCGTCGATCCCGACAACCACCGGTGCCTGCGTGACGGGACACGACATCATCGGATCCTCGTCGTGGATGACGGCCACCGGGCAATGCGCGCGATGCACGAGTCCCCAGCTGATCGACCCCAGCAGCCGGCGTGCGATCGAGCCGAGCCCGCGACATCCGACCACGATGAGCTCGGCGTCCTTGGAAAATTCGACAAGCGAGGGCAGCACGGCGCCACCGAGCACCTGCGTGTGCAGATCCAGGCGGTCGGTCGCCCGCTGCGCCACCTCACGGGCATCGCGCAACCACCCGTCGGCTTGGCTCTCGTAGAGCCGACCGATCTGGGCAGGCATAGGCACTTCCGGCCACATCGTCATGGTCGGTATGACATGCACCAGAGTGAGTGCGACCTTGCGTCCCTGCGCCTCTCGGGCCGCCCAGTCCACCGCGACCCTGGCCGCAGGTGACCCGTCGACACCGACCACGATGCCGCGCCCGGCAATGGAATCCGACATCGAATTGCTCCTCACTCGGTTGCGATGGACCGACGATATGGCGCCACCAGGCGATGACGCTGGAGGCTTTGGTCACCGGTGAGGCGGACCTATGGCAGCCCGACGCCCTGGGCCGGCCGCAAGCGGTGCGGGGTTCGATGGTCGCGATCGGCGGAATGTCGATAAGCTCAACCAGCACAACAACAACAGGAATGCTCACCCGTAACCGTCGAGAGTCAGCCCGAATGCCCGCGTATCTGGCACACCGACCCGCCGAGGAGGCGGCGGTGGCGGAGTTCCTGGACTGCGCGGGCAGCGCACCGTCGGCGCTGTTGATCGAGGGCGATGCCGGCATCGGCAAGACCACCCTGTGGATGGCGGCGTGCGAGCGCGCGCGGCGCCGCGGATTCCGGGTGCTCTCGACCCGCGCCACCGAGGCGGAGTCGGTGCTGGCCCATACCGCCCTGGCCGACCTTCTCGCGAACGTGGATCCGACGACCTGGTCATACCTGCCCGGCCCGCAGCGCGCCGCGGTGGCTCACATCCTGTCGCGGACAGAAGACTCCCCTGCGGCCACCGACCAGCGCGCGGTCGCGGCGGCGTTCCTGTCGATCATCGAACGGTTGAGCGAGGACGGCCCGCTGCTCCTGGCCGTCGACGACCTGCCGTGGCTGGACCCCTCCAGCGCGTACGTGATCGCATACACCGCGCGGCGGCTGACCGGCCCGGTGGGGCTGGTCACCACGATCCGCACCGAGCCCGGCGACGGCGACGGCGCATCCTGGCTGCATCTGCCCCGCCCCGACGCGATACGCCGGGTCACGTTGCGGCCCTTGTCGGCTCGCGCAATCCATCACGTGCTGTCGGAAAGTGTCGAACCGCCGCTGTCACGCTCGACGATCACCCGTATTCACCGGGCCTCAGGCGGAAACCCGTTCTATGCCATCGAATTGGCCCGCACCTTCGGCGACGACGCCGGCACCGAACTTCCCGAAACGTTGGCAGAGCTGATGCGGGTCAGGCTCGGCGGTCTCGATCCGGCCACCCACGACGCGCTGCTTGCCGTCGCCGCGATGGCCACGCCGACCGTCGAACGGGTGATCGCCGTGTCCGACGTCGACCGCGACCGGGTGATCAAGCTGCTCGAGGCCGCCGAACAGCAGGACATCGTCGCCATCGAGGGCCACCGGATCCGGTTCGCCCACCCGCTGTTGGCAGCCGCGGTGTACTCCGACGCCTCACCGGCGCGGCGCCGCACGATGCATCGCCGGTTGGCCGACGTCGTCGTCGAACCCGAGCTGCACGCCCGGCACCTGGCCCTGGCGGCGACGACCGGCGACGCCGAGACGCTGCAGGCGCTCGACGACGCTGCCGCCTCCGCACACGCCCGCGGCGCGCCTGCGGCCGCCGCCGAACTGCTCAACCTGGCCATCGGGCTCGACGGCGATACCCACCAACGCCGAATCCTGTTGGCCAACCACATTTTCGATGCCGGTGATCCGGGACGTGCCCGCGCGCTGCTGGAGCAGACCATTGCCGACATGCAACCGGGCCCGCTGCGCGCGCAGGCCCGCCACGCGTTGGCGTTCGTGCGGTTCATGGACGACGGCTACCTCGAGGGCAGGCAGTTGCTGCAGCGGGCGCTGGACGAGGATGCGCCCGGCGGCCCGCTTCGGGCCGGGATCTTGACCGCGCTGGCATACGCGCTGTACATGACCGGCCAACCCGAGGCCGCATGGCGTCTCGGCGAAGAGGCGGTCTCCCACGCCGAACCACTCGGTGAACCCGGGCTGCTCAGCCAGGCTCTCGGGGTGCGCGCGACGCTGCAGTTCTTCGGCGGCGGCGGCATCGACGAGCCGAGCCTGCAACGAGCGCTCGAGTTGGAGGATCACGACTCGTTCATCCCCACCATGCTGCGCCCCAGCGTGGAACGCGCGCTGATCCTGTCCTGCAGCGGCGAACTGGACGCATCGTATGAGCAGCTGCGCACCATCGCGCGACGCTGCGTCGACAGGGGCGAGGAAGGCGAGCTGATCTTCGTCGACTTCTACGTCGTGGTGAACCGGCTCTGGCGCGGGGATTTCGTCGAGGCCAAGCGGCTGGCCCAGGACGTCACCGGGCTGGCCCGTCAACTCGGCGGTGAGTTCCCCACCATGCTCAGCCTGCTGCTCGCGGCATGGCTTGCCGTCTACGAGGGCGCCGAAGACGACGCCCGCCCCCTCATCGCCGAGACGATCGACGCCTGCAAGGTCAGCGGCACCGCGTGGCACGAGGACCAGGCCAACGCCGCGCTGGGCCTGCTGGAGCTCTCCCTCGGCAATTACGACGCTGCGGTCAACACGCTGGAGCCGCTGATGTCGCGGCACGCACCGGACTCCACGGAGATGTCGGCGGCGGCCTATCTGCCCGACGCGGTGGAGGCACTCGTCGAATTGGGTCGGGTGACCGAGGCCGAAGAGTTCGTCGTGGATCTCGAACGGAACGGACACCGGCTCGACCGGGCCTGGATGCTCGCCATGGGCGCGCGCTGCCGGGCGCTGGTGGAGGCCGCACACGCCGACCTGGACGCGGCGCTGGCCGCCGCACATCAGGCGATGGAATACCACGACCGGCTGCCGATGCGCTTCGAGCGGGCGCGAACCCAGCTCGTGCTCGGCACGCTGCAGGCCCGCAAGCGACAGCACGGTGCTTCGGCGACGCTGCGCGAGGCGCTCACGGCGTTCGAGCAGCTCGGCACCCCGTTGTGGGCGGACCGTGCGCGCGACCAGTTGCGCCGCGCCGGCGCCGCGCCACAACAACGCCGTGACCTGACCGCCGTCGAGCGGCGGGTGGCCGAGTTGGCGGCGTCGGGAATGACGAACCGCGACGTGGCCGGCGCGCTGTCGCTGAGCGCCAAGACCGTGGAGGCCACGCTGGCCCGGGCGTATCGCAAGCTGGGCATCCGGTCACGCGCTGAGCTCGGGGCGTTGATGGCAGCTGCCGGCAATCACCCGAACAGCCGGTGATCCCCGCGGTTTGCTGACATTCTTTTTGGTATGGCCGGGGATCAGCTGGGAACCCATCCGACGCACAAGCGGACGATCGACGGGTTTCTGCAGTCCACCGCCGCCGGGCCTGCGGCGCTGCTGATCGAGGGCGAGGCCGGGATCGGCAAGACCACCCTCTGGTTGGCCACGCTGGAACAGGCCGCGGCGCGTGGGTTCCGGGTGCTGTCCGCCCGCGCGGCAGAAGCAGAATCGGTGCTCGCCTACACGGCACTGGCCGATCTGCTCGACGAGGTGGACGCAGGCACGTGGGCCGATCTGCCGGGTCCGCAGTTGCTCGCCGTCGATCAGGTCCTGCTGCGCGCCGACAACGACGCCGTGACCGACCAGCGGGCGGTGGCGGCGGCGTTCCTGTCGGTGATCGAACGACTCGGTGAGGACGGTCCGGTGTTGCTGGCGATCGACGACCTGCAGTGGCTGGACCCCTCCAGCATGCATGTCATCGCGTTCGCCGCGCGACGCCTCATGGGCCCGGCGGGCATCCTCGCCACCGTGCGCACCGAACCCGGCGACGGTACCGGTGCGGCATGGCTGCAGTTGCCCCGCCCGGAGGCGCTCAAGCGTATCCGGCTCAACCCGCTGAGCGTTTCGGACCTGCACGCCGCGGTGACGGCTCGGCTGCGAAAGTCGTTCTCCCGTCCCACGATCGGCCGGATCCACCAGGTTTCCGGCGGTAACCCGTTCTATGCGATCGAGTTGGCCCGCGCGATCGAGGACCGCCCGACGAGCATCGGGATGTCGCTGCCGCGCACACTGACCGACGTGGTGCGCAGCCGCATCGGCAACCTCGATCCCGACGTGCACGAGGCGCTGCTGGCCGCGTCGTGCATGGCGGCACCGACCGTCGAGTCGGTGTCGACCGCGACGGTCGCCGACGACGATCGGCTGGTCGAGTTGCTCGAAGTCGCTGAGAGCAAAGGTATTATCGCCATCGACGGCAACCGGATCCAGTTCGCGCACCCGCTGCTGGCCAGGGGGGTGTACAGCCAGGCCGCCCCCGGCAGCCGCCGTTCGATGCACCGGCGGCTCGCCGAGATCGTCGACGAACCCGAGCTGCGGGCCCGCCACCTCGCGCTGGCCGCCACCAGCGGCGACCAGGTCACCCTCGACGCGCTGGATCGGGCCGCGGAGTCGGCCCGGATGCGCGGTGCGCCGGCAGCCGCAGCCGAACTGGTGGACCTGGCCATCGGCCTCGGTGGTGACACCCCCGACCGCCGGCTTCGCAGCGCGCTGCACCATTTCGACGCCGGCGACCACCGCCGGGCGGCCACGGTGCTCGAAGAGACCGTCGATACCTTGCCGCCGGGCGATCAGCGCGCAGAGGCGTTGAGCCGCCTGGCCGTGGTGCGCCTTTACGGTGAGGGCTTCTTCGAGTCGGCCCGTCTGCTGCGCGATGCCCTCGACGACGTCGCCGCGGACAGCCCGCTGCGGGTCCAGCTGCTGATTACCTTGGCGTACTGCATGTTTCACAACAACCAGGTCGAGGAGGGTGTTCGAACGGCCGATCAGGCGGTGTCACATGCCGAACAGCTGAACCAGCCGCACCTGCTGAGCATGGCGTTGGGGATGCGTTCGATCCTGCGGTTCACCGCGGGCCTGGGCCTCGACGAGGAGTCCATCGGCCGTGCGCTGGAACTAGAGGACCAGGAAGCGTTGACACCGTTGGTGTTTCGGCCGACCGTGCAGAACGCCCTGCTGCTGCAGTGGACGAACCAGTTCGACGGCGCCGATGAGATTCTCGAGGCGATCCGCGTCCGGTGCGTGGAGAAGGGCGAGGAGGGTGAACACGTCTTCATCGCTCAGCACGCGGTGATGAACTCGCTGTGGCTCGGCGACCTCGTCAACGCCAACCTGCTCGCCGAGGACACCATGGAGTACGCGCGTCAGCTCGGTGGTAACACGCCGCGTTTCCTGGCGCAGAGCCTGCGCGCGCACCTGGCAGCATATGCAGGCCACGAAGCCGAGGCCCGGCAGGCGATCGCCGACGCCCTCGAAAGTGCCAGGCGCTCAGGGACTTCCCGGCTGTCGGAGCGGGTGCTTGGCGCATTGGCGTTTCTGGAACTGTCGCTAGGCAACTACGACGCCGCGCTCGCGGCGGTGGACCCGTTGCTGTCGGCGTTCGACCCGGAGGTCACACCGACGGAGCTGCCCAACGCGGCCTATCTGCCCGACGCGATCGAGGCGCTGGTGCATTCGGGGCGGCCAGCGCAGGCCGAACCGTTGATCGATGCGCTCGAACGTAACGGGCAGCGGCTGGACCGGCCGTGGATGCTTGCCGTCGGCGCACGCTCGCGCAGCATGTTGCTCGCGGCGCGCGGAGACCTCGACGCCGCCCACGCCGCCGCGCGGCGCGCGATGACCGCCCACGAACGGCTGCCGATGCCGTTCGAACGGGCCCGCACCCTTCTGGTGCTCGGCCAGGTCGAGCGCCGCCAGCGCAAGAAGGAGTCGGCGTCGACGCGGCTCCAGGAAGCCTTCGCCACCTTCGAGCGGCTCAACGCCCCGCTGTGGGCCGACCGGGCACGCTCGGAGTTGGTGCGGGCCAGCGTCGGACCCCGCCAGACCGGCCAGCTCACCCCGTCCGAGCAGCGGGTCGCCGAGCTTGCCGCCTCCGGGATGAAGAACCGCGACGTGGCCGCCGCGCTGTTCATCAGCCCAAAGACGGTCGAGGCGAACCTGGCCCGCGTCTACCGCAAGCTGGGCATCAAGTCGCGCGCCGAGCTGGGCCGCCACATCGGACGTCCCGGCAACGGTGCCGAGGCCCGTCCGCAGGCATAGGGAAACCCCCTATTCCCCAATGCGGCTCGACAAATTAGCGTCAAGGCGCTGGACCCTTCGAAGACCTTCAGGAGTACTGGTGCTCGCTGATCAAGCCGCCGCAATCCCGGCCTCCCAGAGCACTGCCCTGGTGACGACCGGCACCTGTCAGCCCGCACTGGCGACCGGGTTCGCGGCGTTGGGCCTGGCCGCGCTGCTGGACCTGCCGCGCGCCGACCGCCTCGACCGGGTGGTGGCGCTCGGTGGGGCTGCGGCCGCGGGCTGGTACCTGATGCGCTCTCGGTGACTTGTGGAGCGTCGACCGCGCTCACCGCGGCTGCGGCTCCACAAATCGCGGTCAGGGTAGGGCGCCGGGGCTGATCTCCTCGAGCATCTCGGTGACCAACGCCGCGATCGGTGAGCGCTCGCTGCGCAACAGCGTGATGTGCGCGAACAACGGGTGGCCCTTGAGCTTTTCGATCACCGCGGCCACCCCGTCATGGCGGCCCACCCGCAGGTTGTCGCGCTGTGCCACGTCGTGGGTGAGCACCACCCGCGAGCCGGTGCCCAGCCGCGACAACACCGTCAGCAGCACGTTGCGTTCCAGCGACTGGGCCTCGTCGACGATGACGAACGAATCGTGCAGCGACCGGCCCCGGATGTGGGTCAGCGGCAGCACCTCGAGCATGCCGCGGGCCAGCACCTCGTCGAGGACCGCGGGGCTGGCCAGCCCCTCGAGGGTGTCGAAGACGGCCTGCGCCCACGGGCCCATCTTCTCGCTCTCGCTGCCGGGCAGGTAGCCGAGATCCTGCCCGCCGACGGCGTACAGCGGCCGGAAGACCACCACCTTGCGGTGGGTGCGCCGCTCCAGCACCGCCTCCAGCCCCGCGCACAGCGCCAGCGCGGACTTGCCGGTACCCGCCTTGCCGCCGAGCGAGACGATGCCGATCGACTCGTCGAGCAGCAGGTCCAACGCCACGCGCTGTTCGGCCGAGCGGCCGCGCAGCCCGAACACCTCGCGATCGCCGCGGACCAACTGCACCCGCTTGTCCGCGTTGACCCGGCCCAGCGCGTGCGATGTGCCGCCGAGCAGCCGAAGCCCGGTGTGGCAGGGCAGATTACGGGCTGCCTCAAGATCGATCTCACCCTCGGCGAACAGCACGTCGACGTCTTCGGCGGTGACGTCGACCTCGTCCATGCCCGTCCAGCCGGAGGTGATGACGTCCTGGGCATGGTATTCGTCGGCGGACAACCCGACCGCGCCGGCCTTCACCCGCAGCGGGATGTCCTTGCTGACCAAGGTGACCAGTTTGCCTTCTGCGGCCAGGTTGGCCGCGCAGGTCAGGATGCGGGAGTCGTTGGAGTCGGTGCGGAAGCCCGCGGGCAGCACCGAAGGATCGCTGTGGTTGAGCTCGACGTGCAGCGTACCGCCTTGTGTGCCAACCGGAATCGGCTGATCGAGCCGACCGTGTTCGAGGCGCAGATCGTCGAACATCCGTAGTGCCTGGCGGGCGAACCAGCCGAGCTCGTGGTGATGTCGTTTGGCTTCCAGTTCGCTGATGACCACCAGCGGGACAACGACTTCGTGTTCGGCGAACCGGGTGGCCGCCCACGGATCGGACAGCAGCACAGAGGTGTCGAGCACATAGGTCCGCACGACCGAATCAGTCACGTAGCGCTCCTCGAGCCCGCGCGGCCCCACACGAACACGTCGGTGGACACTGCGGCACGAGGACCGGGGCCGGTCCTCTCGTTGAAGTAACGATAGGTACCGCCGGGATAGCACAGCACATCACTAGCCATCGAAAGCGACGCTACTCCCGTCGCGGCATCCACGCTGGGCAGGCGCGCCGGGGTGAACGGTTACGCGGTGGCGAACTGCTTGAGCCGCGGTTCATCTGCCAGACCCCACGCCGCGATCCGGTCGGTGACGACCTGGCGCAGCTGCTCGGGTCCGAAGATGCCCGCGTCGGCGACCTGCTGAACCTTGTCGGCGTACGCGTCGATGTCGCCGCCGACGACGCCGAGTTCGGCGGCACGGTTGGCGATGGCCTCGACGGTCTCGTCGCGGTGGGTGCTCAGCAGGTGCGAGACGAGGTTGGCGAAGAACTCCTCGTGGCGTTCCTCGTCCCTGGCGATCCGGCCGACCAGGTTCTTGAGCACCGGTTCGGTGATCTGCGCTTCGAGGTTGCGGCAGAACACCGCGTGCGCGCGCTCGAAGAACGCCATGAACACCAGCCGCTCGACCTGGCTGTAGGTGTCAGCGCGGTAGCCCTTCATCACGTGCTCGACGCGCACGTCCTCGTTGGCGGCCGGGTCGATCTCGCGGGTGACGACGAGGTAGTTGCGCAGCGCGATCGCGTGCAGGTGCTCCTCGGCGGTCCACCGGCCGATCCAGCGGCCCCACTTCTCCTCGAGGATGAAGCTGAAGACGAACTCGCGGTGGAAGCTGGCCAGGTTGTCCTTGGTGATCAGCAGGATTTCCAGCGCGTCGGTGACGGGTTTGGGCAGCGTCACCTGCGACGGGTCCCAGTCGCGTCCGCCCAGGAAGGCGAAGTTCTCGCCCTGCTCGAACGGCACGTAGTCGTGCGCGTACCAGAGGTCCTCGGAGTCGATGTGACGCCGTAACTCCTGCTGCACGACCGGTTCCAGCTCGGTGATCAGCGCATTAGGTACAGGTTTCTGTGCCATGAAAGTAACTGTAACCCTAGTTCACACATTTCTGAAAGTCGCCCCGCCGAAACGGACAGTTGGGCGGGAAAGTGCGAGTAAAACGCGACCAAACGTCGATCTCGGCGTTACTTGCGGGGGCAACCGGAGGCGCGAACCTACAGGGTCAGCCCGGGGTACAGCGGGTTGGCGTTCAGCAGTTCGGCGGCCGCCGCGTGCACCCGGTCGGCGGTGCCGTCGGCCAGTTTGTACTTGGCCTTGGAAATTCCGCCGGAGCCCGTCGAACTCGGCTCGGTGTTGGTCAGCACCTCGACCACAAGCTCAGCGACGCGGTCGAACTCTTCGGCACCGAACCCGCGGGTGGTCAACGCCGGGGTGCCGAACCGGATGCCGCTGGTGTACCAGGCGCCGTTGGGGTCGGCGGGTATCGAGTTGCGGTTGGTGACCACACCGGAATCCAGCAGCGCGGACTCGGCCTGGCGCCCGGTCAGCCCGAACGACGTCACGTCCAGCAGCACGATGTGGTTGTCGGTGCCGCCGGTGACCAGTCGGGCACCGCGCTTGAGGAATCCGTCGGCCAACGCCTTGGCGTTGTCGGCGACGCGCTGGGCGTAGGACTGGAACGCGGGTTGGCGCGCTTCGGCCAGCGCCACGGCCTTGGCGGCCATTACGTGAGAAAGGGGGCCGCCCAACACCATCGGGCATCCCTTGTCGACGGCGTCGGCGTACTCCGGTTGGGCCAGCACCAGACCGCCGCGGGGTCCGCGCAGCGACTTGTGCGTCGTCGTGGTGGTGACGTGGGCGTGCGGCACCGGGTCCTCGTCGCCGGTGAACACCTTGCCAGCGACCAGCCCGGCGAAGTGCGCCATGTCGACCATCAGCGTGGCGCCCACCTCGTC
Source organism: Mycolicibacterium holsaticum DSM 44478 = JCM 12374 (assembly GCF_019645835.1). Classification (NCBI taxonomy): domain Bacteria; kingdom Bacillati; phylum Actinomycetota; class Actinomycetes; order Mycobacteriales; family Mycobacteriaceae; genus Mycobacterium; species Mycolicibacterium holsaticum. The sequence continues at coordinate 1,213,986 of NZ_CP080998.1, read as the reverse complement.
GGCGATCTCGCGCAGCTTGGCGAAGTTGACCCGCCGCGGATACGCCGAGTAGCCGCCGATCAGGATCAGCGGCTTGAATTCGCGCGCGGCGTCGGCCAGCGCGTCGTAGTCGAGCAGCCCGGTCTCGGGGTCGGTGCCGTAGCTGCGCTGGTGGAACATCTTGCCCGAGATGTTCGGCCGGAAACCGTGCGTGAGATGGCCGCCGGCGTCCAGCGACATGCCGAGCAGACGCTGGTTGCCCAGCTTGTTGCGCAGCGTTTCCCAGTCCGCCTCGGACAGGTCGTTGACGTGCTTGACGCCGAGCGCCGCCAGTTCGGGAGCTTCGACGCGGGTGGCCAGGATGGCCCAGAACGCGACCAGGTTGGCGTCGATTCCCGAGTGCGGCTGAGCGTATGCGTATGGCGCGCCGAACAGCTCGCGGGCATGCTCGGCGGCCACGGTTTCGACGGTGTCGACGTTCTGGCAGCCCGCATAGAACCGGTGCCCGATGGTGCCCTCGGCGTACTTGTCGGACAGCCAACTGCCCATCGTCAGCAGTACCGCCGGCGACGCATAGTTCTCGCTGGCGATCAGCTTCAGTGAATCTCGTTGGTCGGCAAGCTCTTTGCGCGTCGCGGCGGCGATGCGGGGCTCGACGGACTCGATGACCTGCAGCGCTGCCCGGTAGGCCTGGCTGGCGGTCTCGGCGTACTCCGCACCGGGAGCAGCAGCGTAGGTGGTCGCAGGGTCTGCAGTCATGGGGTCCAGCCTAATGCCCGTGCGTTGAGTGCCGAGTGTGGGATTGACGCACGTCCCCGGCGCCCTCGGCGTGCCGGTAACCCACGTTCGCGCCGCGGGGGACGGCTAGGCCGCTCGTAACGCCGAGGGGATCAGCGGTTCGTCGAGCAGCGTGCCGAACCGCTCGGTCAGCCCGACGCCTGCCGGGCGGTCGTCGAGCCAGCCGCGCAGCAACCGGTAACCCTCGACATAGGTGCTGGTGTAGGCGCGCCACAGCGGCGACGACAGGAAACGCAGCATCTGGCGGGCCCGCTCGTCGTCGACCAGCAGCCATCGCTTGAGGAACGCGACGACGTCGTCGACATCGCGGTGCTCGTCGTGCAGCATCAGCGCCGCGTCCTGGCGCACATCAGCTAGCAGATGCCCAGCGTCCGACACCGCCAGGGCCCGCTCGCCGTCGAACCGCAGGCCGACGTCGGCGTAGATCTCGGCGGCCCAACTCCCCCACTGCGGCCCGACCGCCGCGTAGAGCGCCAGGTCGGCCAGGCCCTCGGCCATCAGGCATTGCGGGGTGTTGACCAGGAAAATCGTCTGCTCCTGCTGGCCCTTGCCCGCCACCAGACCGGCCTCCTTGCGGCAGTGCTCGGTGTGGTGGCCGGGATAGGACTCGTGGGCCACCAGCCGGGGCAGGTTGGCCATCTGCTGTTTGAGGTCGGCGTTGACGGCGACGGTGGAGCGGTAGTCGCCCAGGTAGTAGTTGAACCCCGACCACGGCTTGTCGGTCACCACCTCGTAGGTGATGGTTTCGGTGTCCGGCAGCGGGTAGGCGGCGCGCACCCGGTCCCGCAGCGCGCTGGAAAACGCATGGATGCACTCCTCGAGGCGTGCGGGCGGGATCTCCTCGCCGGCGCGGTAGGCGGCCATCCGCCCGGCCAGCGGGCCGTCCCCGCCCAGCGCCTCGTCGAGTTGGCGGTGCGCCTGCCGGTAGCGGTCCTCGTCGCCCTTGCCGATGTGCACGTCGAAGTACGCCGCGACCTCGTCGACGAACCCGACGTCCTCACCTGCGAATTTGCGTGCGGCGCAGGCGAGCGCGCGCAGGTGGGCGGCGACGAAATCCGCGCGCACCGGCTCCAGCCCGGCGGGCAGCTCGGCCAGCAGCCGTTCGGCCTGACGCGCCAGGTCAGCGGGGTCGGGCGGGGGTTCTGCGGCCACCGTGCGGCGCAGCTGCGGGTCGCCGGTGAACGCGTCGACGTACCCCTCTTCGATCCGGTCGAAGCGCAACCCGAGCAGCAGGTACTCCCGGACCAACGAAAATGAGGTGCTGGCGTCCATGGCCTCAACGTTAAATGCAACACTGAGCGCATGGCGCGGCTGAGCGAACCCAGCCCTTACGTGGAGTTCGACAGACGTCAGTGGCGTGCGCTGCGTATGTCGACGCCGTTGAAGCTCTCCGAGGACGAACTGCAGAAGTTGCGGGGTCTCGGCGAGAAGCTCGACCTGCTCGAGGTCGAGGAGGTCTACCTGCCGCTGGCGCGGCTGATCCATCTGCAGGTCGCCGCGCGGCAGCGGTTGTTCGAGGCCACCGCGGAGTTCCTCGGTGAACCGCAGCAGAACCCCGACCGTCCGGTGCCGTTCATCATCGGCGTGGCGGGCAGCGTCGCCGTCGGTAAATCCACCACCGCCCGTGTGCTGCAGGCACTTCTGGCCCGCTGGGAACACCATCCGCGCGTCGACCTGGTCACCACCGACGGGTTCCTCTACCCCAACTCCGAGCTGGTCCGGCGGAACCTGATGGGCCGCAAGGGTTTCCCGGAGAGCTACGACCGTCGGGCGCTGATGCGGTTCGTCACCTCGGTGAAGTCGGGCGCAGACAAGGTGTGCGCACCGGTCTACTCACATCTGCTGTACGACATCGTGCCGGGTGAAAAGCAGATCGTGCGCCATCCCGACATCCTCATCCTCGAGGGCCTCAACGTGTTGCAGACCGGGCCGACGTTGATGGTGTCGGATCTGTTCGACTTCTCGGTGTACGTCGACGCCCGCATCGAAGACATCGAACAGTGGTACATCGCACGGTTTCTCGGCCTGCGCACGACGGCGTTCGCCGATCCGGCCTCGCACTTCCACCACTACGCGACGCTGACCGACGACCAGGCGGTGTTCGCCGCCCGCGACATCTGGCATTCGATCAACCGGCCCAACCTGATCGAGAACATCCTGCCGACCCGGCCGCGGGCCACGCTGGTGTTGCGTAAGGACGCCGACCACTCAATCAACCGGCTGCGGCTGCGCAAGCTGTAACCGGTTGGCGGCCAGCATCATTCACGCCTTGATCCGCCGCCAGCCCTGGTACTGCAGCTCGGCGAACACCAGCGTGTACGCGCCGGTGGCAAGTGTCAGCACCACACCGAGCGTGGTCAGCGGGAACACGTCGACCAGCACCAGCACCACCGCGCCGACCGTGTACACCACGTTGGCGATGATCACCGCCATGCCTGGGCCACGCACCGACGGCAGCGCCGCGAGCCCGAGCACCGCCGCCCCGTAGACGATGAAGAACGCGCTCATCGCGTACTCGAACGCGGTGGTGGTGCCCGAGAGGTCGGCCAGCCAGCCGGCAAGCGGAACGCCCGCGATGCCTGCCAGCCCGGTGAGGGCCCCGTCGGCGCGCATGGCGAAGCGCAGCAACGAATCTGTGGAGTCGGAAAGTCTGGGTCGGGTGATGGCGGTCATCGCAGGGTTCCTTTCAGGTGATGGATGGGACCGTTCCGGAGCCGACGCCGCAACCTCTGACGACGGCGGCTCCGGACCAGTCATGGCAGGGCTGCGCCGAGGCGGCGCACCCCGAGGTACTGGGCGTAGGCGAAGACGACGGTGGCGGCGGTGAACGCGATCGTCGCGGCGGTGCCGAATTCGGTCAGCGGCAGCCAGCCCGCGATGAGCACGACGGCGACCGACACCGCGAACGCGGTGTTGCCGCCCAGCACGCCGAACCCGACGCGTCGCACGTCACGCAGACCGGCCAGGCCGAACAGCAGCGCGCCGTAGCCGACCAGCGCTGTCCCGCCGATCCACTCGGCGGTGGCCGACAGTCCGGCCAGCCGCGACAAGGGGTCGGAGGCCATGACGACGAGCAGGCCGAGCACACCGCACAGGGTGGCGTCGGCGCGCAGCGCGAAACGTAACAGGGCATCGCCCGCGGCGGCGTCGGCTCGGTCTGCCGAGCCGTCCCGGATCGGGCGGGTGGCGATTGCGGTCATGGCTTCGATGCTGCTTTCGCGGCACTGCCAGATCGACACCAGACGCTGCCAACTACTGCCAACCGCAGGTCAGCGTCCTGAGCCTCAGTCCTGGACGCTGACCAGGCTGCCGCGCAGATCGGCGGCGATCAGCCGGGCGGCGGCGTTCTGCCAGTTGTGCAGTGAGCGCTGCGGCACCTCGGTGACGAACCACTGCCAGGCCTGGCGCGCGACCGGGTCCAGGCCGGACGCGGTGGCGTTCTGCGCGTACGCCCGCACCCCGACGACGTACGGGAAGTACAGCGCGTTGTAGTGGCGCCATTGTTCGGTGGTGCCGAAGTCGCCGCCGTCGCGGGGTTTGAGCCGGGCGATGCGGTCGGCCAGCAGCGCCTTGAGTTCGTTGGCCCGCTCCAACGGTTGATCGGGCGCACCGCGGGCGGCGAGGCGGTCGTCGATGACCGGCAGCGCGGTCAGCGGGCTGGCCACCAGTTTGGACAGGTCCCCGTAGTGGCCGAGGGCGCGGCGGGTGAGGCGCACGAAGGCCTCGTCGTCGACGTCGTCGAGCGGGTTGGTGGACCGGCGCGGCAGCGCGCTCTCCGCGTCGCGCAGCGTGGCGCGATCGGCGCGCAACGCCGGCGAGCGCGAGAACGCCACCCGGTCCAGCACACCGGCCAGCGGATCGGCGAGCACGTTGATCGCGATCGCGATGCCCACGCTGGTGAACAGCAGCACGGTCAGCGCGGTGTCGTGGCCGGTCACCGCCAGCCCGATCAGCGCCTGACCGCCGAACAGCACCGCCACCACCGTCGTCGCCGCAAAGGAGCGCAGCATGTCGGCGCGCAACGCCTGGCCCTCGTCGAACGCGTCACCGATCGCGACCGCGACACCGAGCAGTGCCACGTCAAAACCGGTGCCCGCCAACGCCAGCCAGCTCGGCACCAGGCCCAGCGGGATGATCAGGATCGCGTTGCCCAGTGCGAAGAACAGCGTCGCGACGACGACGAAGCCCACCACCGGTCCGGGTTGTGACCGGCGCAGCACCGCGGTGACCATCGCGCCCAGCGAGGACACCGAGATCGCCGCGAACATCACCCAGTGCCCGGTGCGCAGCGGGCCCTCGACGCTGCCGGCCATCGCCGCGCCGACGAAGGCCGCCGCGGCCACCGCGGCCACCAGCGCGATCTCCCCCGCGCGGCTGCGCCAGGTTTCCCGGGGCCGAGACAGTTCGAGCAGGACGGCGAACCAGGCGATGCCCGGCACCGCGACAAGGTAGATCTCGATGCGGCCCAGCGTGTCCGAACCGCTGATCACCCGCACCGCGTCCAGCGCCACCACCAACCCGAAGCTGGTCAACCCGATCGCGGCCAGCACCAGAACGGGTTTACGCGGATCGCGGGCGAGCAGATACAACCCCAACCACCAGCTGAGCGCGAAGACCACCGCTGACAGCGCAGCCATGGCTCCAGTGTCCATCACATGCCGTAGCGGCGGTGGCGCGCGGTGTAATCCCGCAGCGCCCGAAGGAAGTCCACCCGCCGGAACGCCGGCCAGTACGCGTCGGTGAACCACATCTCCGAGTAGGCGCTCTGCCACAACAGGAACCCGGACAGCCGCTGCTCGCCCGAAGTGCGGATGACGAGGTCGGGATCGGGTTGCCCGGAGGTGTAGAGGTTTTCCGAGATCGCGTCGATGGTGACGGACTCGATCAGCTGTTCGCCGGTGGCGCCGTTGACCAGTTCCTTGCCGAGCAGTTGGCGCACGGCGTCGACGATCTCGCGGCGCCCGCCGTAGCCGACGGCCAGGTTGACGTGGAACGAGCCGGCCGATTGCGTGGACTCCACGGCGTCGCGCAGCCGACGGGCCGGCTCCTCGCCGATCAACTCGAGGTCGCCGACGGTGCGCACGGTCCACCGGTCGTCGGCCGCGCAGATCTCCTCGACGACGTCGGTGATGATCTCGATCAGCGACGACAGCTCGTCGGGATCGCGCTGCATGTTCTCCGTGGACAGCAGGTAGACGGTGGCCATTTCGACGCCGGCTTCGTGGCACCAGCGCAGCATTTCGGCGATCTTGCGGGCACCCATCCGGTAGCCGTAGCTGACGTCATCGTGACCAGCATCACGTGCCCACCTGCGGTTACCGTCGCACAGCACCGCGATATGGCGCGGCAGTTGGGATTTGGACCGCGCCAACTCGTGCCGCAACCGCATTTCGTAGAGCCGGTATGCCGGTTCTTTGAGCCGCGGAGGAATGAGGTCCACGAAGATCCAGACTACTGTGATGCTCGGAAACGCCCACGCCGATAGCGGAGGTGACGTATGACCGCCCCCCTGCATCGCTCCAGCGGCGACGTCGGCGCCACCGACGCCGACCTGCTACGAGCCTCGCAAGAGCCCGCAGAAGACCTGCCCGAGGCCTTTGTCGACGGGGTCGCCAATTTCATCGGCAGGCCGCGCGCCCGGGGCTGGATTCATGTCTACGGGGCCGTGGTGGCCGCCATCTGCGGTGCGACGCTGGTGGCGGTGTCATGGTCGGTGCAGTCCACGAGGGCAGGCGTTGCGACGCTGATCTACACGCTGACGATCGTGGCGATGTTCGCGGTCAGCGGCGCGTACCACCGGGTGACCTGGAAGTCGGCGACCGCGCGCAAGTGGATGAAGCGCCTCGATCACTCGATGATCTTCATCTTCATCGCGGGTAGCTACACCCCGTTCGCGCTGTTGGCGCTGCCGTCGGCCGACGGCATGGTGCTGTTCTGGATCGTGTGGGGCGGCGCGACCGCCGGTGTGCTGCTCAAGATGTTCTGGCCGTCGGCGCCGCGCTGGCTCGGGGTTCCGCTCTACATCCTGCTGGGCTGGGTGGCGGCCTGGTTCATCGGCCCGATCATGCACGGCGCCGGGGTGGCGGCGGTGGTCCTGTTGATCGTCGGCGGTGCGCTGTACAGCATCGGCGGCGTGCTCTACGCGCTGAAGTGGCCGAACCCGTGGCCGACGACGTTCGGCCACCACGAGTTCTTCCACGCCTGCACGGCCGTGGCCGCGATCTGCCACTACATCGCGATGTGGTTCGCCGTCTTCTAGAGCTGGGTGACGTTCTCCGGGGTCCAGTACGCCTTCATCGACGCGATCTTGCCCTCGTCGCTGAACGTCATGACGCTGATGATGTCGATGCGCATCCGGTTCTCGCCGAGGTCGACGGTCAGCGACCAGTAGAACGCCGCCTCGTTGCCGAGGGTGCGCAGCGTGACGACATCGCATACCGCGCTGACGTCGGCCACGCTCTCGTAGAAGCCGCGGATGGCCGCGCGGCCGATGTGCACCTCGCCGCCCACCGGATCCTCGACGGTCGCGTCGTCGGCGTACAACTCCGCGATATCGTCGGGCTTGCCCTGGGCGACCAGCTCCAGATAGCGGTTAACGGTCTTGGCGTTGTCTTCCGGGGTGGACATGCGCGGAAGGCTACACGGAGGCGTCGAGCGCGGCAGCGAGTTCCTGCGCGGTGCGGACCGGAAGGTCGCACACCCGCCCGCGGCACACATAGGCGGCGTCAGCGCCGTCGACGCGGTCCCGGTCGGCCAGCAGCGCCGAGGAGTTCACCGGGCCGCCCACCACGACGGCTCCCCCCGGCGCCAACCTGCGCGCCGCCGCGAGCAGCTCGGAGTCGTCCGGGTCGCAGGCCACCGCGATCTGCAGCGGTCCACGGACGGCGGCTTCCGCGACCGCCAGCCAGTGCCCGCCCGAACGGGGTGCACGCGTCAGGATCGGCGTGCACGAAGCGAGCGTCGCATCCGCTGCCGCCGCGTACTCCTCAACCCGGTCGGCAGCGACGAGATGTGCTGCCAACAGCAGCGCTTCGGCGATCAGCGAGGCTCCCGACGGGGTCGCGCCGTCGAGCGGATCGGCAGGGCGAACCATCAACGCCTCCGCGTCGTCGGCGCTGTCGAACCATCGGCCTGCGCGCTCGGGGTCGGCGAAATGGGCGAGCGCGACGTCGATCAGCGTCGTCGCGGTGTCCAGCCAGGACGCCTCCCCGGTCATCTGGTAAAGCGTCAGCAGCCCGGTGGCCAACGCGGCGTGGTCCTCCAGCACCGCTGCGGGTTCGCCGACGCGCCCGCCGAGGCTGGCCCGGCGCAACCGGCCGTCCACCAGGTGCAGGTCGACGACGGCGCGTGCGCATTGCGTTGCGGCGTCGAGTAACTCGGGGCGCTCCAAGGCGACGGCGGCCTCCGCGAGCGCTGTGATCGCCAGCCCGTTCCACGCCGTGACGACCTTGTCGTCGCGCGCGGGCTGCGGCCGGGTGAGCCGGGCGGCCAGCAGCACGGTGCGCACCCTGGTGAAGCGGTCGACGTCGTCGGGATCGCGCGGCAACTGCAGCACGGAACTGCCCGCCTCGAAGGTCCCCGCCTCGGTGACCTCGAAAACCTCTGCAGCCCAACGGGCATCGTCCTCACCGAGCACCTCGCGCAGCTGCGCGGGCGTCCATACGTAGGTCAGGCCCTCGACGCCGTCGGCGTCGGCGTCCAGCGACGAGGTGAACATGCCGTCAGCGCCCAGCTCGTCGATGATGAACCTGGCGGTCTCGTGGGTTACCTTGCGCGCCAACGGATCAGACGTGCGACGGGCCCAATGCGCGTACACCCGCAGCAGCTGGGCGTTGTCATAGAGCATCTTCTCGAAATGCGGCACCACCCAGGACGCGTCGACGCTGTAGCGGGCGAACCCGCCCGCCAGTTGGTCGTAGATGCCGCCGCGGGCCATCGCCATGCAGGTGCGCCGCACCGCCTCCATCGGCAGGATGTCACCGGTGCGTTCATGGTTGCGCAGCAACGCCTCCAACAGCGCGGACGGCGGAAACTTCGGCGCGACCACCTGATTGGAGACGAAACCGCCCCGTTCGACGTCCTCGTCGCGCAACGCGGAGGCCACCGCGTGATCGCACAGCGCGGGTTGCACCGGCGGCCCGCCGGTCGCCAGCCCCGACGTCATCGACCGCAGCTCGTCGGTGATCCGGTCGGAGGCCTGCTCGACCTCACCGCGCCGGGTCCGCCAGGTGTCGGAGACGGCCTGCAGCAGTTGCAGGAAACTCGGCTTGGGGTAGTAGGTGCCGCAGAAGAACGGGCGGCCGTCGGGGGTGAGAAAACACGTCATCGGCCAGCCGCCCTGCCCGGTCAGCGCGACGGTGGCGTTCATGTAGATCGCGTCCAGGTCGGGCCGCTCCTCGCGGTCCACCTTGATGCACACGAACCCGTCGTTCATCGCCGCGGCGACCTGCTCGTCCTCGAACGACTCGTGTGCCATCACGTGACACCAGTGGCAGGCGGCATAGCCGACCGACAGCAGGATCGGCACATCGCGCGCGGCGGCTTGCGCCAACGCCTCGGGGGTCCACTGCCGCCAGTGCACCGGGTTGTCGGCGTGCTGACGCAGGTACGGACTGGTGGCCGAAGCGAGTTGATTCGTCACTCTTTCGACCGTAGTCCGCGCGACACCGGTCAAGCAGCGGCCGAACTCAGGCCCGATCTTCGGGGTCGGTGACCGAAGGTTGCGCCCCCTCGTCCTCGCCGGACGACGGCTCAGGCTGGGCTTCCTCGGTGTCGAACGACTTGGGCAGCTTGCGCAGATGCCGGTTCATCGACCAGACCAGCAGGAACGTGCCGATCAACAGCAGCACGATGACCAGCAACCCGAACGGGCTGGCCTTGCCGAAGTCCGGGCCGGGCTGGTTGGGCTGCTGCTGGGCCAGCACGATCAGGTTCACGCCGAGCGCGACGACGTCGTTCATCGATCCTCGATTCCGGCGAACAGGTCGGTTTCTGGCAGCGAGACCGGTACCCGCGAGCGGGCCAGCTCGTACTCCTCTGTGGGCCAGAGCCGTTGCTGCCATTCGATGGGCGCACGGAAGAAGTCACCGTTCGGGTCGATCTGCGTGGCGTGGGCGCGCAGCGCGTCGTCACGCTGGGCGAAGTACTTGGCGCACTCCACCTGGGTGGTCACCCGTTTGGCGAAGATGTCGTGGTCGGGGTCCCAGTGTTTGAGCCACTTCTCGAACGGTCCCTGCTGCCCGTGCTTGGCGAACTCGTCCTGCAGCAACTGCATGCGCTGACGCAGGAAACCGTGGGTGTAGTAGAGCTTCTTGACCTCCCACGGGTCACCGGCGTCGGGGTAGAGCCGGTGGTCGGCGGCGGCTTCGTAGGCGGCCACCGACACCTGGTGGCAGCGGATGTGGTCGGGATGGGGATAGCCGCCGTTTTCGTCGTACGTGGTCATCACGTGCGGGCGGAACTCACGCACCACGCGCACCAACGCCTCGGCCGGCTGCTCGAGCGGGATCGCGCCCAGGCAGCCGTCGGGCAGCGGCGGTGGCGGGTCACCCTCCGGCAGGCCGGAGTCGACGAAGCCCAGCCAGTGGTGTTCGACGCCGAGGATCTGGGCGGCCTTGGCCATCTCGTCGCGGCGGATCTCGGCCATCCGGCCGTGCACCTCGGGCAGGTCCATGGCCGGGTTGAGGATGTCGCCGCGCTCACCGCCGGTGAGGGTCACCACCAGGACCCGCACGCCTTGGTCGACGTAGCGGGCCATCGTCGCCGCGCCCTTGCTGGACTCGTCGTCCGGGTGGGCGTGCACGGCCATCAACCGCAGTTCGCTCAACCTGTTCTGCCTTATCTAACGTCTGTCCGGCCGACCCGGGTCGGCCCTTGTCGAGACATATCAACCATTCGACACGCCCTATAGTTCCAGTTCTGTAGAACCACCGACCGACGGGCATGCAAAACAGATGATCGAACGTCCCGCCGAACGCTACGGCCGCCAGCGGTTGTCACGGCGCCAACGTCGATGGATCGTTGCGGGGCTGACGGTGGCGACGCTGCTGGCCGGGGTTGGGCTCGCGGTGATCGCTTTTCAGCGGTTCGCGAGCGAAGACGTCAAGGGCGAGATGGGCAGCTTCGAGCTCATCGACGACTCGAGCGTCTCGGTCACGATCAGCGTCACCCGCAAGGATCCGTCACAGCCCGTGGTCTGCATCGTGCGCGCCCGCTCGATCGACGGCAGCGAGACCGGCCGCCGAGAAGTGCTGGTGGCGCCCTCGACGCACACCACCGTGCAGGTGACGGCGATCGTCAAGGCCAGCCAGCGACCCGTCGTCGGCGACGTCTACGGTTGCGGTACCGACGTACCCTCTTACCTGGTGGGGTCCTAGCCAACCGGGGTCTGCGCGCCGAACAGCGAACGACGAAAGCACGAAGATCGGCGGTGTTTGCGGTGCTATCATGGTCGGATACACGGTTCCTGCTGGGACCGTGTATTGCTGCTTTTAGCGCGGGCATCAAAAACGGCGACAGCGGCAATACATAAAGACCATCCCGGCGCCGTGACACAAACCAGCTACGAAGATTAAGCGCGAAGCAACAACGACAGGAGCGCGAGGACATGACCGACACACAGGTCAGTTGGCTGACCCAGGAGGCATACGACCGGTTGAAGGTGGAACTGGATCAGCTGATCGCCAATCGCCCCGTCATCGCCGCCGAGATCAACGATCGCCGGGAAGAAGGCGACCTGCGCGAGAACGGCGGCTACCACGCCGCACGCGAGGAGCAGGGCCAGCAGGAGGCCCGCATCCGCCAGCTGCAGGAGCTGCTGAACAACGCCAAGGTCGGTGAGGCGCCCAAGCAGTCCGGCGTCGCCCTGCCCGGTTCGGTGGTCAAGGTGTACTACGACGACGACAAGGACGACACCGAGACGTTCCTGATCGCCACCCGCCAGGAAGGCGTCAGCGACGGCAAGCTCGAGGTGTACTCGCCGAAGTCGCCGCTGGGTGAGGCGCTGATCGAGGCGAAGGTCGGCGAGAGCCGCACCTACACGGTGCCGAACGGAAACACCGTCAAGGTCACCCTGGTCAGCGCCGAGCCGTACCAGTCCTGACGCGCGCGGCGCTGCGCCGCGGTTAGAGTCCGCACATGGCGCAGATCGCCGAGGACCTGTTTCTGCTGCTGCTCGACAACGCGTCCGCCCAGCCCAATCTCGAACGGCACCGCCGTGAGCGGGTACTGGCGGCCGCGGTGCTGCTGGATCTGGCGTACGCGTGCCGGATCCGTCCGGCGATGGTGGGCGAACCGGTCGAGCCGGGTCGGCTGATTGCCCTTGCGGCGACCCCCGCTGCTCCCGATCCCGTCGCGGACCCGGCGTTTCAGCTGCTGCGACGACGGCCGCTTCGTCCCGCAACGGCTGTCAAGCGCCTGTCGCGCCACGCGGAGGCGGGTGTCTGCGGATACCTCGAGCAGACCGCCCAACTCCGGCGAATCGCCGTGGGGCACAGGGAATCCGCCTGGCTACCGACAAGCCGGGAGCGGGTGGGCCACGCGCGTTCGGCGCTGCTCGCGGCGCTGTTCGACCGCAATCCGCCCGCGCCGGCGACCGCCGCGATCGTTTCGCTGTTGCACGCCGTCGACGGGCTGGGCGCCCTGTTGAGCCTGAACGACCGCGGCTGGCGCTGGGTGCATGCCCGGGCCGCTGAAATCGCCAGCGGCAGCTGGGTCGACGAGTATCCCACCGCATTGCCCGAGGTGAACCTGGCCGTCACCACGTCGGCGGTGCGGCACGCACTGGGTTAACGGACTGTACTCAGCGCCTGCTCCAGATCGGCGAGCAGGTCGGCGACGTCCTCGATGCCGACCGACAGCCGCACCAGGTCGTCGGGCACCTCCAACTGCGAACCCGCGGTCGACGCGTGCGTCATCGCACCGGGGTGCTCGATCAACGACTCGACACCGCCGAGTGACTCGGCCAGAATGAAAACCTCTGTGCGCGAGCACAAGTCGCGGGCTGCCTGGGCGCCCCCGCGCAGCCGCACCGAGATCATGCCGCCGAACCCGCTCATCTGCTTGGCCGCGACGTCGTGGCCGGGGTGGCTGGGCAGGCCGGGATAGAGCACGGTTTCGATGGCGGGGTGCCCGTCGAGGAACTCGGCGACGACGGCGGCGTTCTCGCTGTGCCGCTGCATGCGCACCACCAGCGTCTTGAGCCCGCGCAACGTGAGGTAGGCGTCGAACGGGCCGGGCACCGCCCCCGCACCGTTCTGCAGGAACGCGAACGCCGTGTCGAGTTCCTCGTCGTTGGTCAGCAGCGCGCCACCGACGACATCGGAGTGCCCGCCGATGTACTTGGTGGTGGAGTGCAGCACGATGTCGGCGCCCAGCGGCAACGGCTGCTGCAGCGCCGGTGAGGCAAACGTATTGTCCACCAGCACTTTGATATTCGAGGTGGCGGCGAGCTGGGCGATGGCGCCGATGTCGGCGATGGACAGCAACGGGTTGGTCGGCGTCTCGACCAGGATCATCCTGGTCTTGTCGGTGATCGCCGCCTTCACCGCCTCGAGGTCGGCCAGCGAGACCGCGGTGTAGCCGATGCCCCAGTGGGTGAACACCTTGTCGATCAGCCGGAAGGTGCCGCCGTAGGCGTCGTCGGGGATCACGATGTGATCGCCTGGCCGCAGCACGGCGCGCAGGGCGCAGTCGGTGGCGGCCATCCCGGAGCCGAAGGCCCGGCCGTAGGCGGCCTGCTCGACGGCGGCCAGCGCCGCCTCCAGCGCCGAGCGGGTCGGGTTGCCGGTGCGCGCGTACTCGAATCCGCCGCGCAACCCGCCGACACCGTCCTGGGCGAACGTCGAACTGGCATAGATCGGCGGGTTGACGGCGCCGGTTGCCCGGTCGGGGCGAAAGCCCGCGTGGATGGCCTTGGTGGCCAAGCCCTGGAATTTGTGCTGCTCAGTCATCACTGATCAGCCTAGCGAGCGCGCTGGCGCCCACCGTCGCGGTGTAGACAAGAACGATGAGCACTACCGCCCGCATCGACGACCTTCTCGACCTCGATTCGCTGCTGACGCCCGAGGACACCGAGTTGCGCCAGACCGTGCGCAGGTTCGGCGAGCAGCATGTCCGTCCGAACATCGCCGAGTGGTTTGACACCGGTGAGGTCCCGGTCCGGGCGTTGGCCGCCGACCTGGGCAAGCTCGGTCTGCTGGGCATGCATCTGACGGGTTACGGCTGCGGCGGCTCGACCGCCACCGCCTATGGGCTGGTGTGTCAGGAGCTGGAGGCCCTCGACAGCGGGCTGCGCAGCCTGGTGTCGGTGCAGGGGTCGTTGGCGATGTTCGCGATTCACCGGTGGGGCAGCGAGGACCAGCGCGGCCAGTGGTTGCCCGCGATGGCCAGCGGCGAGGCGATCGGCTGCTTCGGTCTGACAGAGCCCGACTTCGGGTCCAACCCGGCGGGGATGCGCACCACCGCCAAACGCGACGGATCGGACTGGGTTCTCAACGGCGCGAAGATGTGGATCACCAACGGCTCGGTGGCCGATGTGGCGATCGTGTGGGCGCGCGCCGAGGAAGGGATCGTGGGCTTCGTCGTGCCCACCGATACACCGGGGTTCTCGGCCACCGACATGACCCGAAAGATGTCGTTGCGCGCCTCGGTGACCTCCGAACTGCATCTGGACGACGTGCGGCTACCGGCCGATGCCAAACTGCCCGACGCCCGCGGGCTGTCGGGTCCGCTGAGCTGCTTGTCGGAGGCCCGGTTCGGCATCGTGTTCGGCAGCGTCGGCGCCGCGCGGGACTGCCTGCAGACCACGCTGGACTACGTCGGCGCCCGCGCCGTGTTCGACAAACCGCTGTCGGCCTATCAGCTGACCCAGGCCAAGATCGCCGACATGGCCGTCGAGCTGTCCAAGGCCCAGCTGCTGGCGCTGCACCTGGGCCGGCTCAAAGACCAGGGCACGATCCGTCCCGAGCAGATCAGCGTCGGCAAGCTCAACAACGTCCGAGAGGCGCTCAAGATCGCACGGCAGTGCCGAACGTTGCTGGGCGCCAACGGAATCACGTTGGAGTATCCGGTGATCCGGCACGCCAACAACCTCGAGTCGGTGCTGACCTACGAGGGCACCTCCGAGGTGCACCAGTTGGTCATCGGAGAGGCGCTGACCGGCGTCAGCGCCTTCCGATGAACGTCCCTACCGCGGCGGCAGCGGCTGCGGGTTGAGGTCTGCGACCTGGCCGCCGCTGAGCTTGCGGTAGGCGTAGACCTCGATGAGGATCGCCAGCGGGACGGCGACGAGCAGCCCGACGCCGCACAGCAATGCACCGACGACCGCGATGACCAACATCACCAGCCAGGTCAGCAGCGCAGGCGCGAAGTTCTCCTTGACGATGTTGAAGCTGGTCTTGATCGAGTCGATCGGGGCGAGGTTGCGATCGAGCAACGCGACGATCGTGAACATCAGGAAGATGGAAACGATCAGACCCGGGATGACGCATAGGAACATCCCGATCGAGGTCAGGATTCCGACGATCAGGCCCGCGATGACGACGTTGCCGACGTTTCGCGGCCGGAAGAACGATCCGATCGACACCTGCTGGCCGTTGGCGATGTCCAGCACACCCCCGATGTAGGCCGACTGGATCGCCGCGCCGACGATCAACAGCACCAGCCAGCCGATGAGCGACACGATGATGGAGCCGGGGCTGTCCAGGCTGTAGGAGAACGCGAAGCTGCCGTCGTCGGAGGCGTAGCTCGTGGTGTCACCGTCGTTGAGGGCTCCGCCCAGCAGGTTGAAGATCGCCTGCAACACGATGATGACCAGACCCCACACCAGCGTCGCGACGAGGAAGGGGACCGCGTTGTTGCTGAACTTGTTCCATGCCCAGGAGAACGCGTCGCCGATGCTGTAGGCCGGCGCGCCACCGAAACCCGGTCCGCCCGGGGGCGGGTAGCCACCACCCGGCGGCGGGTAGCCGCCCTGGGGTGGCGGGTAGCCGCCTTGCGGCGGCGGTGGCGGATAACCGGGCGCGCCACCGGACGGCGGTGGCGGGTAACCACCCGGGGGCGGTGGCGGCGGATATCCGCCGGGTGGCGGCGGCGGAGGGTAGCCCCCTCCTCCGCCGGGTGGCGGCGGCGGAGGGTAGCCGCCTCCTCCGCCGGGTGGCGGCGGTGGTGGGTAGCCCCCTCCGCCGGGAGGTGGTGGCGGGGGATAGTTGCCGGGAGGTGGTGGCGGTTGATCGCTCATTGCTGCCTTCCAGTGTGTGTTCGTCGACGGTTAGAGCGGTAAACAGATGGTACCGATGATCTTGTCGACCAACGTCTGTCTCTTCGCATCCCATAGGGGGAACAGGACTGCGATGAGCCAGAGCGGCCCGCATGCCAAGTATGCGACGAGATAGATGAACTCGCGCAGCACCGACAACCCGAAACCCATTGGCTGCCCGGTCTTTTCGGCGACCACCTTGAATTTCAGGATGGATTTTCCGATGCTCGACCCGGTGCGGCCCTGGCGGTAGCCGAGGTTCCAGACCGCATAGGCCAACGCGACCAGCACCGCGACCGCCACCGACGCCTGCCCGAGCGTGGACGCGCCGGTGGCGCAGAACTCACCGAGTTCGTACTCGGAAATGTCGGTGATGCAGGCGGTCTCGCGGGTGCCCGCCAACATCGCGAACCCGATCGCCAGGATGATCGTGAACGGGATGTAGTCGATGATCCATGCCAGCACGCGGGTAAACCAGGGCGTGTAAGCCTCTTTCGGCAACACCGGGATCCCTGCCGGATATCGGCCGGCTTGCTGCTGCCCCTCCGGCGGTGGTGGTGCCGGATAGTCCCCGGGCGCGGGTGGTTGATCGGTCACGGAAGACCTCCCCAGCGGTGCTCCAGGCGACAACAAGCGTGCTTACATTACCGGAGCAATCGCCGATAGCAGCGATTTCCGGCGGGAAGCCGGGGGCCGGTTGGTCAGCGTCGGGCGTCGCCGTCGGACAGGAAGCCGAGGAGGTCGTGCCGGGTCAGCACCCCGACGGGTTTACCCTCCTCGACCACCATCACCGCGTCGCATTCGCGCAGCGTCTTCGCCGCGTTCGTGACGATTTCACCGGAGCCGACCAGCGGGAGCGGCGGGCTCATGTGCTTGGCGACGGCGTCGGCCAGCTTGGCGCGGCCCTCGAACACCGCCGAAAGCAGTTCCCTCTCCGAGACGCTGCCTGCCACCTCACCGGCCATCACCGGAGGTTCGGCGCCCACGACCGGCATCTGCGACACCCCGTACTCGCGCAGGATGTTGATCGCGTCGCGCACCGTCTCCGACGGATGGGTGTGCACCAGGTCGGGCAGCGCACCCGATTTGCCTCGCAGCACATCGCCCACCGTCGATTCCTCGACCGACCCGTCCAGCCTGCTGCGCAGGAAACCGTAGGACGACATCCATTCGTCGTTGAAAATCTTTGACAGATAACCTCTTCCGCCGTCGGGGAGCAGGACGACGACCAGCGAGTCGGGGCCGGCCTCCTCGGCCACCTTGATCGCGGCCACCACCGCCATCCCGCACGAACCGCCGACGAGCATCGCTTCCTCGCGGGCCAGCCGCCGGGTCATCTCGAACGAATCGGCGTCGGAGACCGCGATGATCTCGTCCGGCACGGCGGGGTCGTAGGCCGCGGGCCAGAAGTCCTCGCCGACGCCCTCGACCAGATAAGGCCTGCCGGTGCCGCCCGAGTAAACCGAACCTTCAGGGTCGACGCCGACGACGCGCACCTTGCCGTCGGACACCTCCTTGAGGTAGCGGCCCGCCCCGGTGATGGTGCCGCCGGTGCCGACGCCCGCGACGAAATGGGTGACCTTGCCTTCGGTGTCCGCCCACACCTCCGGCCCGGTGGTCTCGTAGTGGCTGGCCGGACCCATCGGGTTGGAGTACTGATCGGGCTTCCACGCACCCTCGATCTCCTCGACCAGGCGATTGGAGACGCTGTAGTAGCTGTCGGGGTGGTCCGGCGGCACGGCGGTCGGGCACACGACGACGTCGGCGCCGTACGCGCGCAGCACGTTCTGCTTGTCCTCGCTGACCTTGTCGGGGCACACGAAGATGCACTTGTAGCCGCGCTGCTGGGCGACCAGTGCGAGTCCCACGCCGGTGTTGCCCGACGTCGGCTCCACGATGGTGCCCCCGGGCTTGAGCTCCCCGCTGGCCTCGGCGGCGTCGATCATCTTGATCGCGATGCGGTCCTTGGAGCTGGCACCCGGGTTGAGGTACTCGACCTTGGCGGCCACCGTGCCCGCCCCCGGCGGCACCACGGAGTTCAGCTGTACCAGAGGGGTATTGCCGATGAGCTCACTGATGTGCCTGGCGATCCGCATGACACCATCGTGTCAGGCGGCTTCCCGGGTCGCCAGGCGGCTTACCAGGTGGCCTCGCGAATGTAGTCGCCGATCTGGCGCAACGACCGCGTCGCTTCGGAGACGATCGGCGAGGCGAGCTGGAAGACGTGCATCTGACCAGGCCAGATGCGGACCTCGACCGGTACACCGGCGGCCGCCAGCCGACGCGCGGCCTTGCGGGCGTCGCTGACCAACACTTCCGAGCCCGACACATGGATCAACGTGCGCGGCAGACCCGGCTCGATGTGGTCCAGCGGTTCGTAGACCTCTTCGGACCGGCCGTCCTTGCTGTGGCGTCGCGCGGCTTCCTCGACCAGGTCGACAAGAGCGTAGAACGCCCGCGGCGGGAACATGGCGTCGCTGCGGATGTTTGGATGGTGCGCCCGGGTCTCGTTGTCGATCTCGAACAGCGGCGACATCGTCACCATCGCTGCGGGCACCTCACCGTGCGGGCCCTCTTCTTGAAGCCGCTCGGCCAGTGTGAGCGCCAGGTATCCGCCCGCGGAGTCGCCGGCGAGCACGATCTGGTCGGCCTCGTAGCCCTTTTCGCGCAGCCACTTGTAGGCGTCGTAACAGTCGTCGACGGCCATGCCCACCGAGTGCTTGGGAATCATCCGGTAGTTGACGACGAGCACCGGGCAGTCAGCAAACCCCGACAACGCACCGACCAGGCGGCCGTGTGAGTTGACGCCGCAGGTGAGGAACGCCCCACCGTGCATGTAGAGGATGACGGCGCGCTTACCGTCGGCGGGCAGCACGCCCGGTGCGCGCACCAGTTGCGCGGTGCAGTTCGGCAAAGAGATCGTCGCCCGGATCGTGCCGGGTGCGGGTCGCATCACCCGCGAGACGAAGTCCACCAAACCCCATGGCCAGGGCAACCGCGGAGCGTAGCTCCCGATAGCTAGAGTCGGCCGGATAGTTAGCAGAGCCGCGAGCGCGGTGACCCGGCCTGCCAGGCTGGGGCCGTCCTCCACGAACTCGACGGGCGCCCCGTCACTGACCGGAAACTTGCGCGGTTTTCGCCCTTTAGCAGGCATGACACCAGCGCTGTGCGCCCTGGCGACCTTACTGGGTGCCGTCATCGCCACCACTTCCCTACGCCAATGTAGTTCCGGGTGCCGCCTCTTTACTGAGCGTGGCCCGTCACCTTAGCTTGACACTCTATAAGCAGTTCAACAATCAACGAGTCATATTCGATACCGGAGTTGATACCGCAATGTGACACGAGATTGCCTGCCGCCACGCGGATAACCGCAAAAGTCGCACTTAAACTCAATGTGTGGGCAATCACGCACCCCACCGGACCAAGACCCTCGCCCTGACGGCCGCGGCAGCGCTGGCCTCGACGGGTTCGGTTTACCTGGGCGCCCGCAATCTGCTGAGCGAACAGGCGGCCCAGACCCGCCGTGTGATTCCCAAGGCGTGGGACATCCCGCCGCGCGCCGACGGCGTGTACACCGCGGGCGGCGGCCCCGTCGAACGCTGGCACCGAGACGTGCCGGTCGACCTGCATCTGATGGTCTTCGGTGACTCCACCGCCACCGGCTACGGCTGCACCGAAGCCGACGAGGTGCCCGGCGTGCTGCTTGCCCGCGAGCTCGCCGAGGTCTCGGGCAAGCGAATCCGGTTGAGCACCAAAGCCATCGTGGGCGCCACCTCCAAGGGATTGTCGGGCCAGATTGACGCGATGTTCGTCGCCGGTCCCCCGCCGGACGCCGCGGTGATCATGATCGGGGCCAACGACGTCACCGCGCTGAACGGCATCGGGCCGTCGGCCCGACGGCTGGCGCATGCGGTCCGCCGGCTGCGGGCCAGCGGAGCCGTCGTCGTCGTCGGCACCTGCCCGGACTTCGGCGTGATCAGCGCGATCCCCCAACCGCTGCGGATGGTGGCACGCAGCTGTGGGCTGCGCCTGGCTCGCGCGCAGGCCGCCGCCGTGCGGGCAGCCGACGGGGTGCCGGTGCCGTTTTCCGATCTGTTGGCGCCGGATTTCCGCCAGACCCCCGAACTGCTCTTCTCACCCGACATGTTTCATCCGTCGGCGGCCGGCTATGCCCTGGCCGCCAAGCAGTTGTTCCCGGCGTTGTGTAATGCGTTGGGTGACTGGCTCGGTGGCGCGGTGCCAGAGTTGCCGTGGCAGCCACGCGCGGACGACGGCGCGACGCTCGTCGCGCGGGTCGGCAGCTTGAGCCGGCTGTGGCGGCGTTCGACTGGGGTCCCCGCGCCCATCGTGGCCCGCGCGGGCTAGGTTCTCTGTAGTTCTGTGGGATCTAGCCGTCAGATGGAGTAGCCATGCCTGAAGCCGTCATTGTCTCGACCGCGCGGTCGCCGATCGGCCGTGCCGCCAAAGGTTCGCTGGTCGATATGCGGCCAGACGACCTCGCCGCGCAGATGGTGCGCGCCGCGCTCGACAAGGTGCCTGCGCTCGACCCGCACGACATCGACGACCTGATGATGGGATGCGGACAACCCGCGGGCGAGGCGGGCTTCAACATCGCTCGTAGCGTTGCCGTGCAACTGGGCTACGACTTCCTGCCCGGCACCACGGTCAACCGGTACTGCTCGTCGTCGCTGCAGACCAGCCGGATGGCGTTCCACGCGATCAAAGCCGGCGAGGGCAACGCATTCATTTCCGCTGGGGTGGAGACGGTTTCGCGGTTTCCGAAGGGTACGTCCGACGGTTGGCCGGACAGCAAGAACCCGGTGTTCGCCGACGCGATGAGCCGCTCGGACCAGGCCGCCGCGGGCGCCGACGAATGGCATGACCCGCGCGAGGACGGCTCGCTGCCCGACGTGTACATCGCGATGGGGCAGACCGCCGAGAACGTCGCGCTGTTCACCGGCATCAGCCGCGAGGACCAGGACCACTGGGGGGTGCGCAGCCAGAACCGCGCCGAAGAGGCCATCAACAGCGGCTTTTTCGACCGCGAGATCGTGCCGGTGACGCTGCCCGACGGGACGACGGTCAGCAAGGACGACGGCCCACGCG
Organism: Mycolicibacterium holsaticum DSM 44478 = JCM 12374; assembly: GCF_019645835.1. Lineage (NCBI taxonomy): Bacteria > Bacillati > Actinomycetota > Actinomycetes > Mycobacteriales > Mycobacteriaceae > Mycobacterium > Mycolicibacterium holsaticum. The sequence continues at coordinate 1,192,847 of NZ_CP080998.1, read as the reverse complement.
CGGGCACCACCTACGAGAAGCTCAGCCAGCTCAAGCCGGTGTTCCGGCCTAACGGCACCGTGACCGCCGGCAACGCGTGCCCGTTGAACGACGGCGCCGCCGCGGTGGTCATCATGTCGGACACCAAGGCGCGCGAGTTGGGGCTGACGCCGCTGGCGCGCATCGTGTCCACGGGGGTCAGCGGCCTCTCGCCGGAAATCATGGGGCTCGGCCCTATCGAGGCGTCGAAGAAGGCGCTGGCCAACGCGGGCATGACGATCAACGACATCGACCTGTACGAGATCAACGAGGCGTTCGCCGTGCAGGTACTGGGCTCCGCGCGTGAACTCGGGATGGACGAGGACAAGCTCAACGTCTCCGGCGGCGCGATCGCGCTGGGCCATCCGTTCGGCATGACGGGTGCGCGGATCACCGCCACGCTGTTGAACAACCTGACGACCTACGACAAGACGTTCGGGCTGGAGACGATGTGCGTCGGCGGCGGTCAGGGCATGGCGATGGTGATCGAGCGGCTTTCCTAGCTCGATTCGGGCGCTAGTGTGCGCTCAGATCGCGAATCAAGCGCATTTCAGGCGGTTCCGCGATCTGAACGCACACTAGACGGCCACGCCCGGCGCACGCGGTTCACGATATCGCCCGGGCGGTCTCCTGCGACGACGCGAATGTGGGTCCAGCCGCGGTACCTGACGAACTCGGAGCGCACGATTCCCTTCCGGAAGCTGCGGCGTTCGCGGTGGTGGTCACCGTCGTACTCGACGGCGATCATCACGTCCTCCCACCCCATGTCGAGGAAGTAGCACGGGTCACCGAAATCGTCGTACACCGGAATCTGGGTTCGCGGCCTCGGAAAGCCCGCTCTGATGAGCAGCAGCCGCAGCCAGGTCTCACGTGGCGACTCCGACCCAGAGTCCGAAAGCTCCAGCGCCCAACGCAATTGCGGTAAGCCCGGTGATCCGGTGTGTCGCCGCGCAAGGCGTTCTACGGCCTTTCGGTCGAACCGGGTCACGTTGCCGAGGGCGTCCAGGCGAGCCACCGCCTCGTCACCTCTCCGGATGCGGCCGAGGTCGAACGCGGTTCGCGCCGGCGTCGTCACCGGTATCCCGGTCAGCAGTTGGTGTTCGCCGGGCCGAAGCCGGTCCCTGCGGGTGATGATCCCATCGGGTGGTCGTGCGTTGGCCCAGATCAATTCCACCGGGATGTCGTCGGCGATCCACCGCGCACCGTGTAGCGCGGATGCGGTCAAACCCGCAACCACGCCCCGGCGGCGCGTCCATAGCCAGGCGCCTGCGGTCCGCTGCGCCAAAGTCGGCGAACTGCCGATGGGCACGTAGACATCCGGAAAGAGTGCCCGATAGCGCGTGCGCAACTGGTGCTTGTTGGCGATTACGCCATCGCGAAGCGCCTCACTGCCCACGAACGGCCAGTCGGGTATCGGCACAACTCCACGATCGCCGCTGGCCGGCGTCGCGGCTGGCGTCAGATCGCAAACCTGTGGATGGATTGCGATATGTGCACAGAGTCAACGCACAAAAAAGCCCGACACCGTGGTGTCGGGCTTTTTTGTTGGGCAACTAGTCGCTGTTGAAGTAGCTGAGCAGACGCAGGATCTCGATGTACAGCCAGACCAGCGTGACGGTCAGGCCCAGCGCGATACCCCACGCGGCCTTCTCCGGTGCACCCGCACGCACCATCTGGTCAGCGGCATCGAAGTCGATCAGGAACGAGAACGCCGCCAGACCGATGCACAGCAGGGAGAAGCCGATGGCGAGCATGCCACCGTCGCGCAGGCCCAGGCCGGCACCGCCGCCCACACCGAAGACGGCGAGGACGAGGTTGAGCAGCATCAGCGCCAGCACGCCGAACAGGCCGGCGACGATCATGCGGGTGAACTTCGGCGTCACGCGGATGGCGCCGGTCTTGTAGACGACCAACATGCCGAAGAACACCCCGAGCGTGCCGACGATCGCCTGCGCGATCATTCCCACCCCGCCGACCGACATGACGTTGGCGATGATGAACGAGATCGCGCCGAGGAACAGACCCTCCAGCGCGGCGTAGGTCAACACGATCGCCGGGTTGTCCTGCTTGCGCCCGAACGTCGCGACGAGCACGAGCGCCAACCCGCCAAGGCCGCCCACCAGGGCGAACGGCATCGCCAGCCCCAGGTTCTGGGACACCAGGAAGTACGAGACGACTCCGACGGCGGTCAGCAGGGCCAGCGTGATGCCGGTCCGGGTGACGACGTCATCGATGGTCAGCGGGCGCGCGACACCGGCCTGCTGCTGTGGGGGGTACTGCGTCGTATAGGGGTCCGCGTGTACCGCCGCCGCACCGTAGCCGGCGGCTCCGGTACCGAATTGCGCATATCCGCCCTGTTGCTTGGGCAGCGAACGAAATACCGGGTTGCTGGTTTCCCGCACCGTCGGTTCCTCTCCTGTGAAAAGTGGTTCGACAGAGTTGGCGAACACACAAGTAACGATCACGGCCAGGCGTCGGTTCCCGAATTGCCGGGCCATTCACAGAAAAACCTTACCCGGCGCTGCCCCAGCTCGGGCGACGATCTAAATTGCATATCCGTGGGCGAAAACGAGGATGTCCTAGTAACTGTTGACCGCGGTGTCGGCCTGATCACGCTCAACCGGCCCAAGGCGATCAACTCGCTGAACCACCACATGGTCACCGTGATGGCGCAGGTGCTGACCCGGTGGGAAGGCGACGACGCGGTCCGCGCGGTGGTGGTCGACGGCGCCGGGGAGCGCGGCCTGTGCGCGGGCGGCGACATCGTGGCTATCTACCACAGCGCCATCGCCGACGGCCCCGAAAAAGGCGCCGAAGCGCGGCAGTTCTGGTACGACGAGTATCTGCTCAACGCCCACATCGGGCGCTTCGGCAAGCCGTACGTCGCGCTGATGGACGGCATCGTGATGGGCGGCGGCGTCGGGATCAGCGCACACGGACGTGTCCGGATCGCCACCGACACCACGAAGATGGCGATGCCCGAAGTCGGCATCGGTTTCATCCCCGACGTGGGCGGCACCTGGATTCTGTCGCGGGCACCCGGCCGACTCGGCCTGCACGCCGCGCTGACCGGCGTCACGTTCAACGGCGCCGACGCGATCGCGATGGGCTTCGCTGACCACTACGTCCCCCACGACAAGCTGCCGTCCTTCAAGGACACGCTGCTGCGCGAGGGCATCGACGCCGCGCTGGCCGCCCACGTGTCCGACCCGCCCGCCAGTGCGCTTGCCGCACAACGCGGCTGGATCGACGAATGCTATGCCGGGGAGACCGCCACCGATATCGTCGCCGCGCTGCGCAGCCACGGCGGGCCCGCCGTCGAGGCCGCCGACCTCATCGAAGGCCGCTCCCCGATCTCGGTGTCGGTGGCACTGGAAGCGGTCCGCCGGGCCGCCAAACTCGGCACACTGGAAGACGTGCTGCGCCAGGAGTACCGGACCTCGTGCGCGTCGCTGCGCAGCCACGATCTCGTCGAGGGCATCCGCGCCCAGGTCATCGACAAGGACCGCAACCCGAAATGGTCGCCGGCGTCGCTGGCGGCCGTCACCCCCGCCGACGTCGAAGCCTATTTCGCGCCGGCCGATCGTGAACTGGAGTTCTCATGAGCTACGAGACCATTCTGGTCACCCGTGATGACCGCGTCGGCACCATCACGCTGAACCGGCCGAAGGCGCTCAACGCGCTCAACAGCCAGGTGATGCACGAAGTCACCACTGCCGCAGCAGAATTCGACACCGATCCGGGCATCGGCGCGATCGTTCTCACCGGTAACGAGAAGGCGTTCGCGGCGGGCGCCGACATCAAGGAGATGGCCAGCCTGACGTTTGCCGACGTCTTCGCCAGCGACTTCTTCGCCGCGTGGGGCAAGTTCGCCGCGACGCGCACACCGACGATCGCCGCGGTGGCCGGTTACGCGCTGGGCGGTGGATGTGAGCTGGCGATGATGTGCGACGTGCTGATCGCCGCCGACTCCGCCAAGTTCGGTCAGCCCGAGATCAAGCTCGGTGTGCTGCCGGGAATGGGCGGCTCGCAGCGGCTGACCCGCGCCATCGGCAAGGCCAAGGCCATGGACCTGATCCTGACCGGCCGCAACATGGAGGCCGAGGAGGCCGAGCGCGCCGGGTTGGTGTCGCGCGTGGTGCCCGCTGACACGCTGCTCGACGAGGCGAACGCGGTGGCCAAGACCATCGCCGGGATGTCGCTTTCGGCGTCGCGGATGGCCAAGGAGGCCGTCAACCGCGCGTTCGAGAGCACCCTCGCCGAAGGACTCCTCTACGAACGCAGGCTTTTCCACTCCGCGTTCGCCACCGACGACCAGACCGAAGGCATGAACGCGTTCACCGAGAAACGCCCCCCGAACTTCACCCACCGCTAATCTGCCTGGGTGACAGATACCCGCGACGCAGCCGCGGACGCCGACCAGCAGCAGGTGACGCCGGACGAGCCGGCCCGCAAGCCGTGGTGGGAGCGCCACTACACATTCACCGGAACCGCGCTGGGCCTGGTGTTCATCTGGTTCTCGTTGACGCCGTCGTTGTTGCCGCGCGGGCCGCTGTTTCAGGGTCTTGTCAGCGGGGCGGCGGGAGCCACCGGCTATGGCATCGGGGTGTTCGTGGTCTGGCTGGTGCGGTACATGGGCTCCAAGGACAGCAGCCCGCCCGCGCCACGGCTGGCCTGGATCGGGCTGGTGGTCGTCGGAATCGTCGGCCAGGTTCTGATGATCATCTACTTCCATGTCTGGCAGGACGAGGTCCGCGATCTCGTCGGGGTGCCGCGGATGGGGTTCTGGGACCATCCACTGACCGCCGTGCTGTCGATCGTCGTGCTGTTCATGCTCGTCGAGATCGGCCAGCTGATCGGCAGGTTGGTGCGCTTCCTGGTTCGGCAACTCAATCGCTTCGCGCCGCCGCGGGTTTCGGCGGTCGTGGTGGTGGCTCTGTTGGTGGCGTTGAGCATTGCCCTGCTCAACGGCGTGGTGGTGCGCTTCGCGATGAGCACCATCAACAAGACGTTCTCGGCGGTCAACGACGAGACCGACCCTGACTTCGCGGCGCCGACGTCGACGTTGCGATCCGGCGGACCCCAGTCGTTGGACAGCTGGGAGTCGTTGGGGCATCAAGGCCGGGTATTCGTATCGTCGGGCCCGACGGTCGAACAGCTCACCGAGTTCAACGGGGCGCCGGCGACCGAACCGATCCGCGCCTACGCCGGGTTGCACTCCGCGGACGGCATCAAGGCCACCGCCCAGCTGGCGGCCGAAGAGTTGAGGCGCACAGGCGGACTGGACCGTGCAGTGGTCGCCGTCGCCACCACCACCGGCACCGGCTGGATCAACGACGCCGAGGCTTCCGCGCTGGAGTACATGTACAACGGTGACACCGCGATCGTGTCCATGCAGTACTCGTTCCTGCCCAGTTGGCTGTCGTTTCTGGTGGACAAGGAGAACGCCCGCCAGGCCGGGCAGGCGCTGTTCGAGGCCGTCGACGGGTTGATCCGCGAGATGCCCGAGGCGCAGCGCCCGAAGCTGGTGGTGTTCGGCGAGAGCCTCGGCTCGTTCGGTGGTGAGGCGCCCTTCCTTGCCCTCAACAACCTCATCGCCCGCACCGACGGCGCGCTGTTCTCGGGCCCGACGTTCAACAACACCATCTGGAACCAGCTCACCAGGGAGCGCGATCCGGGGTCACCGATGTGGCTGCCGATCTACGACGACGGTGAGAACGTCCGGTTCTCGGCCAGGGCGGAAGACCTCGCCAGGCCCGACGCGCCTTGGGGCGCACCGCGTGTCGTGTACCTGCAGCACGCCTCCGACCCCATCGCCTGGTGGAACCCGGATCTGCTGTTCGCCGAACCGGATTGGCTGCGCGAGCCCAAAGGTTACGACGTATCGGGGCGCATGCAGTGGATCCCGATCGTGACGTTCCTTCAGGTGTCGGCGGATATGGCCGTCGCCGTCGATGTGCCCGACGGGCACGGCCACGTCTACGTCAGGGACGTCGCGAACGCGTGGGCGGCCATCCTGGAACCGCCGGGATGGACGGCGGAGAAGACCGAGAAACTGCGTCCGCTGTTGAGCAGCAACGAAAGCACCTAGACCGGAACGTTTTCGGCCTTCAACGCCTGATATCCGCCGATCACGTCGGTGGCGCGGTGCAACCCGAGGTCCTGTAGCGCCGCGGCGGCCAGGCTCGAGGTGTACCCCTGCGAGCACAACACCACCCACTCCACGTCGTCGTCGACGGCCCGCGGCAGCCTTGCGTCGCTGGTCGGATCGCAACGCCACTCCAGCACGTTGCGCTCGATCACCAGCGCGGCGGCGACGTCACCCTCCAGGTCCCGCTGGGCCTGCGGGCGGATGTCCACCAGCACCGCCCCCCGTGCCAGCGCGGCGGGCACCTCCCGCGCGGGCAGTCGCCGCAGCCGGGCGCGGGCGTCGGCGAGTATCCGGTCGATGCGGCTCGATGTCACGTTCATCCCTCCGGGCCGTCGGTGAGCTCGGTACGCCTGCGGCGCAGCGTGTTCCGATGCGTCACGTCGTAGTACGACATCGCGGTCAGGGGCGGCGAATAGGCGTGCACGCTCAACGTGGGGGCCGACGCGTCACGATCTGGCGCCCACACCACGTCGTGCACCCAGCCAAGGGGGAACGCCGCCTGATCACCCGCGGACAACCGACGGTGCCGCAGCGCCGAACCGTCCCAACGGGTTTCGCGCAGCGCGCCGGACACCACGGTCAGCGCACCCAGCGAGCCGCCGTGGTCGTGCAACTCAGTTGAGCGGTCCGGCACCCAGCTGATCAACCAGATGTCGAGTTCGTCATCGCCGTGCAGTCGGGTGAACCAGCGTTCGTCGCGCGGCGGCCCGCTGGCTGCCAGCAGCCCGTCATGGTGGCCGCTGAGCACCTCGTCGGCGGCACGGTCGGTGGCCTGCAGCAGATCGGGAAGCCGCAGCCGGGTGGGCGCGGAGACGGCGGGCGCTGTCGACGGCAGCACTGCAGAGGTATGCATGAGAACTCCAGAGGTGACGAGGCATGGGGGGCGACGGCGTCAAGCCGCGCAACACCACTGCGATCCGGTCGTCATGTCGGCCAGTGTGGCACCCAATCCGGCGCGCGGCGACGGCCCGGCGCCCGCGCCGCCGACGCTGAAGACAAACCCACTGTTCAAGGCGCTCGATGCGGCGGTTCGGCCAAAACTCACCGTGAGCAGAACCTCGGCGGACCGCGCGACCAGCCGGGTACGCGGCAATCGTCTCGTTTGCGCATCGTCCGTATTGACGTTGCTGGCCGACTTTTAGTATTCATCTTGAGCGTCAATTACTGGGAGAAATTGCCCGTCTTGATCGCTGCGCGGCGTGTCATACCGGTGATGCCGACCATAACCAGACCTCGATGGCGTCCAGATTTGCGAGCTGACCACATATCAGCACAAATTGCTGGCGCTTGGTTTGCTACTGATCCCAGCCCCTGCTGCCCGATCCAGCCGAAGGGAAAACTCGAACTAGCCCGGCAGGCGATTTTGTCGAACATCCGAGTCGCTAGGAAAAGTCCTCGAAATTGTGCTAATCATATGTTGCTCACTGTTAGCAGTTGATTAGCCATGACATCCGAGGGCTTCCTCACCACCCGAAGGGATCGACACTGCCGATGGCCAAGCACACGCGCTCCGGACATGCCAAGGACAAGACGTCGCTGTTCAGAGCCGCTGCCTTGACCAGCGGTGTGCTGGTGGCCGCCGGCGGGGGCGCCGTCGCCGGGCCGTCGACCGCGGCCGCGGAGACCTCGGCGCCGTCGTCGACGCAGACCGTCAGCGATTCGCTGTTCGGCTTCGGCGCGTTCGTGCCGTCGATCCTCGGGCTCACGCCGCAAGGCGGCACCCCCTACTCGCCCGATCTGTACGAAAACCCCGACAGCAGGGTGATGTTCGGCTGGACCAGGTACCTGCCGCCGTCACCGGTGGCGCCGTCGGGCAACGCCAACACGCCCCTGTTCGACTGGACGGCCGTGATCCCCAAACCCCCAGCGGCCAACAATCCGCTGTTCGGCTGGACCATGTCCGTGCCGGGCGCCGACGGCTTGTCCGGCGGTAACGGGTCCGCGTCGGGCACGCCGTTCGCCGGAAGCCTCGCCGGAGGCAAAGCCGTGTTCCAGAACGTGGCGGTGGCGATGAGCTCGGCGTTCCAGACCGGCTTCAAGACGCTGTTTCACAACGGCACCGAGCCCGGCGAGAACGGCGGCCTGCTGATCGGCAACGGCGCCGACGGCGGCCCCGGTCAGAACGGCGGTCGAGGCGGGCTGCTCTTCGGCAGCGGCGGCAACGGCGGTGCCGGCGTCGCGGGCGTCAACAACGGCAGGGGCGGAAACGGCGGCAGCGCCGGCCTGTGGGGCGACGGCGGCGCAGGCGGTGCGGGCGCCAGCATCACCACCGCAGACGGTGACGTCATCGCAGGCGACGGTGGAAACGGCGGAAACTCCGGGCTTTTCCACGGCAACGCCGGCGTCGGCGGCGCAGGCGGGGACGCCGCCAGCGTGTCCGGTAACGCTCAGGGCGGCCGAGGTGGTCACGGCGGCAACAACACATGGCTGGGCAGCGCAGGGCTCGGCGGCGAGGGTGGCAGCGCCACCAGCGACAGCGGCACCGCGACCGGCGGCGCGGGCGGTGACGGCGGCAATGCCGGGTGGCTGTTCGGCTGGGCGGGCGGCGGCGGCGCAGGCGGCGCGGCCACCAGCAACACCAACACCGCCACGGGTGGTGACGGCGGCAGCGGCGGCAACATCGGCATCGAAGGTGCCGGCGGCACCGGCGGCGACGGCGGCGCAGCGCAGACCAACGAGGGCACCGCGACCGGAGGTGACGGCGGCGACGGCGGCAGTTCGTTCTTCAACGGCACCGCGGGCGACGGCGGCACCGGCGGTGACGCGCAGGCCGGGACCGGTACGGCCACTGGCGGCGACGGCGGCGACGCGGGTTCCGGCGGGATCGACGGCCAGGGCGGCGACGGCGGCGACGGCGGCAACGCCGAAGTCGACGAGGGCGAAGCCAACGGCGGCAACGGCGGCAGGGGCGGCAGCAGCGGCCTGATGCAGGACGGCGGCGACGGCGGCGACGGCGGCGACGGCACCGCGGGCACGGGCACCGGTAACGGCGGCAACGGCGGGACCGGCGGATCGACCAGTTGGGCCAACGGATACCAGGGCGGCAGGGGCGGTGACGGCGGCGACGGCACCGCGACCACCGGCGTCGGCAACGGCGGTGACGGCGGCAACGGTGGTCGTGACGGTCTGGGCGCCGCCGACGGCCCTGGCGGATCGGGCGGCACCGGCTCCGGTTCCGATGGCGGCAACGACGGCTCCGACGGGGCCGACGGGTAGCGATTGCATAGATTGGCGGGCATGCGCTCGCACTTTCGGCAGGCCTTCGCGGTGACCTCGGTGATCGTCGGCCTCGGTATCGTCACGGCCTGTTCCTCGGGCACCGAGCCCGAGCCCACGTCGTCACCGACGTCCACGCCCTCGGCCAGGTCCGAAACCCCGACGGCCGCGCCCGGCTCCGTGGCGGTCTCCCCCGGCGGCGTGACCACGGCCGTCGGCGCACCTGCCGACTCGACCGAGGACGAGTACTACAAGGCGTGCACCGCCGCGCGGGAGTGGATGGAGCAGCAGGGCGGCGACCCGCAGCAGCAGATCGAGCCGTACCTGGGCATGCTGCAGTCGTCGGATTCGGCCGGCCCCGGCACCTACGGCACCCCGTGGTCACAGTTGGACCCGCCGCGGCAGGCCGCCGTCATCGTCGCGGCCCGCGCCGCCGCCGACGCCCTCTGTAGCTGAGCCTGCCGAAGCGGGACAATGGCGGGATGGCTGACAAGCGTGTCGCGCTGTCACTCGGCAGCGGGGGTGCGCGCGGATACGCCCACATCGGTGTCATCGGCGAACTGCAGGAGCGCGGCTACGACATCGTCGGGATCGCCGGTTCGTCGATGGGTGCGCTCGTCGGCGGGCTGCAAGCGGCCGACAAACTCGAGCAGTTCGCCGAATGGGCCCGGGGGCTGACCCAGGGCGCGGTGCTGCGGCTGTTGGATCCTTCGATCACCGCCGCCGGTGTGCTGCGGGCCACCAAGATCCTCGACGCCGTGCGCGACATCCTCGGTGACGTCCGCATCGAAGACCTTCCGATCCCCTACACGGCGGTCACGACGGATCTGATCGCGGGCAAGTCGGTGTGGCTGCAGCGCGGTCCGGTCGACGCGGCGATCCGGGCGTCGATCGCGATTCCCGGTGTAATCGCACCGCATGTGCTCGACGGCCGACTGCTCGCCGACGGCGGAATCCTCGACCCGCTTCCGATGGCGCCGATCGCCGCCGTCAACGCCGACCTCACGATCGCAGTGTCGTTGGCGGGCAGTGAATCCGGCGGTTCCGACGACGTGGCCGACGCCGGGCCCAGGACCACCGAGTTCCTGGCCAAGATGTGGCGCAGCACGGCGTCGCTGTTCGACACCAGCGCGGTGCGGAGCCGCGCGGGATCCGACACCGACGACAGCGACGCGGAACTGATCGACGCGACCAAGGAAGCGGCGGTGCCCAAACTCGGCAGCTTCGAGGTGATGAACCGCACCATCGACATCGCCCAGGCGGCGCTGGCCCGCCATCAGCTGGCCAACTATCCGCCCGACCTGCTGATCGAAGTGCCGCGCAGCGCGTGCCGCAGCCTGGAATTCCACCGTGCCGCCGAGGTGATCGAGGTCGGCCGAACGTTGGCCGCCGCCGCGCTCGACGAGCTCGAAACCCGTTCGGCCGAAGACTGATTCAGCGTGCCAGGAAGTCGGCCACGTCGGCGGCCACCCGCCTGCCCTGCCGCCGGCCCGCCGAAGCGGACGGTATCCGGCATCGTGGATCGAGCGGGTCCTTGCCGAACGCCGTCAACGCCTCGTCGTCGGCGAACACCGCGAACGTCTTTCCGTCGAACGCGTTGATCTCCTCGAACGTGTTGACGCCGAACGGTGCCGGCGTGAACTCACCCTGCGGGACCAGAACCACCGCGACGTCGCAATCGGCGGCCAGCGCCATGTTCACCGAGCTGCCGACGCCGCCGTCCATGAAGCGGCGGTTGCCGATCGTCACCGGTGGCCACACCGCAGGCACCGCGCAGCTGGCGGCGACCGCGTCGACCAGCTCGACCCCCGACGTCCGCTCGAATGCCACCAGATCGCCGGTGGCGATGTCGATCGCGCTGATGCGCAGTTGTCGGTCCGGCCAGTCGTGGCTGGGCAGCCGGTGGGCGATCACCTCTCGACGGACGGGTTCGGCCACCGTCGGCGTCGACGCCGCGATGGCGCCGATCCGTTGCAGCTTCTCGGCTTTGGTGCCGGGCTGGGTCACCGCGGTGAGGAACAGCTCGGTGATGTCGTCGATACCTGCGCTCGGGGTGAGCTCGGCCGACGTCGCAGATGTCTGCCGTTCGTACAAGGCCTCCAGGCTCAATCCGCTGGACAGCTGCGCGGCGACGGTCGAGCCCGCCGAGGTGCCGACCAGCACATCCGAATCGACCAGCGCCCTGGCGGTCTCCGGTGACTCGTCGGCGATACCGGTCAGAATTCCGGTCTCCCAGGCGATACCGGCCAGCCCACCGCCGGCCAGCACCAACGCCCGCTTCGTCACAGACGGCGAGTGTGCCAGATTTACCATCGAGAAAGCTAACAATGGATAGTTTGCGCGCACACGGATAACTTCACGTAATTCAGGTAATTGCGACAGTGCAATCTTTCATTTCGCTTCGCGGATAGGCCAACGGTAGTATGTTTTGCGCAGATTTCGTATGTCTGCTGATGGTGACTTACAGCCGCCCGCCGACCGTTACGGGGTTCTGCTAACGCAGGGAACTTTTTACACGACCGGCATGCAGCTGGCGAATATCGCAGTTGTGCTGCCGTTTATCTGTGCCGAGTACGGAAATTTGTGGGCTGCGGCGTTGGTGTTCCCCGCCTACTGCATCGGCGCGATTCTCGGGAACTCAATGTCGCCGTTTGTTCTTGAACGCTCACGGCACCAGAGACATCTCGTTCTGGCGGGAACCTCCCTGGCCATGGCGGCATTGTTGGTGATCAATGGATTGGCGGCTGTGACGGGATTGGGAATCGCTCCGATATTTCTGGCCACGTCGGTGACGCTCGGCGTTGCCAGCGGACTAGCAAGGATCGCTTTCTCTGATGTGCTTTCCAGCAAATTAAACGAAATTCGTCGGGGCGATCTCATACTGAACCAAAGCGCCGTCGGGGCGGTGGTAGCCATTGTGGCCGTGGTATTGGTGTTACCGATTCTGGAAAGCAAGGACCCACTCGCGGGCCACGTCGACCTGCTGTGGCTGGGCACCGCGGGATTGGTGGCCGCCGCGGTCGCCGGGGTCTACATCGGGCCCATCCATTCGCATTCGGCGCGGGCGGTGCGGCGTTTACGCGACGTTTATCGGGAAGGTGTCGCCATCGCGCGTAGCCACCATTGGTTTCGCCGCTACGTCGCCGTCCAACTGTTGTTCGTGCCGATCGCCCTTAGCACGACGTTCTACAGCCTGTACACGGCCGAAGATCATGCCGACGAGAGCGGAACCCTGCACATCCTGGTGATCGCCACCAGCGCGGGCCTGATCGTCGGAGCGATTCTGTGGGGCTTCGTGCACCGCACCAGGTTCGCGGCGCGCGGCATGCTGGTCGCCAGCGCACTGGTCAGTTCGAGCGCAGCGGTGCTCTGCATCGTGGGCGAAGCAATCGAATCCTGGTCCGACCCGTGGGTACACGGCGTCGTCATCCTGATGGCGACGGTGGCCAACCAGGCCATCGTCGCCGCCGCGACCACGTGGATCAACATCTTCGCCGCCGAACACGAGCGCGCGACCCTGTTGGGGTTCTCCGCGGTCCTTGTCGCCGTCGCCACCGCCGGACTCGGCGTCGCACTGGGCGGAATCGCCCACAATTCGTCGGCGATCTGGCCCGTCGTGGTCTTGCTGCTGATGAACGTGATCGCGTTGCCCGCCGCGCTGCACGCGCCGATGCGCGCGTAACTCGGTCAACCCAGGTGCGGGGCCGCCCTACCGCTGATCAGCGGAAGGTCCAGATAGGTCGCGATGCCGGGAGCGGCCGCGCACACCGCAGGGATGGAGTTCACGCAGTGCGCGGCGGTGCCCACGACGCCGTATTCCGGTCCCTGACCGCCGACCTCGGACTGAAAACCCTTGATGCTCACGGTGATATCGGGGTTACCCCGCACCTCGATCTCGTAGCGCTGACCTTCGGGGCCGAAGGTCCACGCCGGGTCGAGGTTGTCCTCACCCATCAGCCAGTTCACCGTGATCCGCACGACGGGTTCCCCGTCGACCAGCGCCTCCCAGTGGAACCTACGGCCTGCGACCTGTCCCGGCTCGATCTCGCCGATCGGCGACGGGATCGGCGCCGTGGCGACCGCGATCTCCTGTGTCGAGCGGACTTTCGGTTCGGCGCGGAACCCCATCTTGTCGACGCACATCTTGACCGCCTGGATGAAGCCGCCGTCGAGCAGCTTCTGCATCGGGCCGCTGAGCGCTTTGTCCGGTACCTCGCCGAAACCCATCACATGGCGGACCACGTCCGGCGCCTCATAGGTGCGCAGATCCGAGAACTCTTCGGCCCGAACAAATGTCACGCCCGTCGACATGATCGAGAACATCAGTGGAAACTTCTCGCTGATGCCGCCTGGTGCGATGCCGGTGCCGTGCAGCGTCGCGTTGCCCTCCAGCGCCGCGGCAAGCAACGGCGCGGCCTGCCGTTCACTCGGGTAGACCCAGCCGACGGGGGTCACCACATTCTTGCCGGACCGCAACAGCGCGGCCACCTCGTCCGGATTGGGCAGCAACGGGGTATAGACGACCGCGTCGGCGTCCAGCGCGAGGATGTCGTCGATGCTGTCGGTGGCCGTCACGCCCAGCGGTTCGGCGCCGATGAGCTCGCCGACATCCTTGCCGGCCTTGTCCGGTGAGTGCACCCAGCAGCCGGCGAGTTCGAGGTCGGGGTGTTCGAGTACCCCCTTGATGGCCGCGACGCCGACCCCTCCGGTGGCCCATTGCACGACCCGAAACCCCATATCGCCTCCTGAGAAAACTAGAACACGTTCTACTCTTTGTACCCCTCTACCCCGCCGAGCAGACGCAAACTCGCACTATTCGTGCCGGGAATGGACGACTCTGCGTCTGCTCGTGGCATTAGGGTTGACCCGGACTTCGCCGCAGTGAAAGGAACACGAAATGCCAAACAAGGTCTACGTCGTCGGCGTCGGGATGACGAAGTTCGAGAAGCCCGGCCGCCGCGAGGGCTGGGACTACCCGCAGATGGCCAAGGAGTCCGGCACCAAGGCACTCGAGGACGCCGGCATCGACTACTCCGAAGTCCAGCAGGGGTTTGTCGGCTACGTCACGGGCGACTCGACGTCGGGCAACCGCGCGCTCTACGAGCTCGGCATGACCGGTATTCCGATCGTCAACGTCAACAACAACTGTTCGACGGGTTCCACCGCGCTGTTCCTCGCCGCGCAGACCATCCGCGGCGGGCTCGCCGACTGTGCGATCGCGCTCGGCTTCGAGAAGATGCAGCCCGGATCGTTGAAGGGCGGCCACGATGACCGCGAGTCGCCGATGGGCAAGCATGTCGCGGCGATGGCCGAGATCGACGAGTTCGCGTTTCCGGTGGCGCCGTGGATGTTCGGCGCGGCCGGCCGTGAGCACATGCGTCAATATGGCAGCACCGCCGAACATTTCGCGAAGATCGGGCTGAAGAACCACAAGCATTCGGTGAACAACCCGTACGCCCAGTTCCAGGAGGAGTACACCCTCGAGGACATTCTGGCGGCGAAGATGATCTCCGACCCGCTGACCAAGCTGCAGTGCTCCCCCACCTCCGACGGTTCGGGTGCGGCGATCGTGGCCAGCGAGGCGTTCGTCGACAAGCACAACCTGGCCGGCCAGGCCGTGGAGATCGTCGGCCAGGCGATGACCACCGATTTCCAGTCGTCCTTCGACGGCACCGCCAAGAACCTCATCGGCTACGACATGAACGTGCAAGCCGCACAGCAGGTTTACGAGCAGTCCGGGCTCGGGCCTGCCGACTTCCAGGTGATCGAGCTACACGACTGCTTCTCGGCCAACGAGTTGCTGCTCTACGAGGCGCTGGGGCTGTGCGCTGAAGGCGAGGCGCCGAAGCTGATCGACAACAACGACACCACCTACGGCGGGCGCTGGGTCGTCAACCCGTCCGGCGGGCTGATCTCCAAGGGCCATCCGCTCGGGGCGACGGGGCTGGCGCAGTGCTCCGAGTTGACGTGGCAACTGCGCGGTACCGCCGACAAGCGTCAGGTCGAGGGTGTCACCGCCGCGCTGCAGCACAACATCGGGCTCGGCGGCGCGGCGGTCGTGACCGCGTATCAGCGCGCCGAGCGCTGATGAGGGATCATTGACCCCATGCGGACCACTTGGACCATCGCCGGGGCGGCGGCCGTCGCGTACGCAGCGATCGCCGCGCCGGCCGGGATCGCGGTAGCCGATGACGGCGAGTCGGCGCAGGAAGTGATCAACAAGCTGCAGGACAAGGGCTACAACGTCACCATCGACAAGATCGGCACGGCCCCGATGTCGGAGTGCGTGGTCACCAGCGTGCGTAACCCGCAGCAGTTCACCCAGTTGATGCCGCTGCTCGGGGGCAGAAACGACGGCGTGCTCTTTCCGGTGACGATCAGCCAACCGATCTCGGTCTCGCTGGACTGCCGCCGCCACTAGGGATTTCGGTGTACTAGACGGCGGCCGGCTCCAACTCGGGGACGTCGGGGATCACGATCGGATCGGTCGCCACGAAGTCCGCGTACATCAGCGGTGTGGCCGTGGCCACCTTGTAGACGGTGATGGCGCCGGTGTAGTCGGCGACGTGCAGACGACCCCCGCCTGCGCCCACCGCGACGCTCGACGGCCGGGAACCCACCGTGATCGTGTCGATGACCTTGTGGGTGAGCGTGCACAGCACCTCGACCCGGTCGTAGTCGACGACGTACGCGCGGGTCCTGTCCGCGCCCATGGCCAGTTGGGTCGGTGCGCCGCCGAGTTGGACGGTCCCGGTGATCCTGCCGGTCGCCATGGGGATCACATGCACGACGCCGCCGCGGGCACGATCCGATGTCAGCACGTACGCGGCACCGTCGGCGACGGCGATGTCACGGATCGGTGCGCCGATCTGCACCGCGCGGTCGACGCGCGCGGTCTCCACGTTGACGACGACGAGCGCGCTGCCTCGGGCGTCGGTGGTGCCCACGTACAGGCGCTTACCGGCGGCGTCGACCTCGACCGCGTCGATACCGATGCCCGCACCCGTGGCGATCTCGATGGTGCCCATGCGCTCTGCGGGCACGTCGATGACGGCGACGTCGGCGTAGCCGTCACCGGTGCGACCGGCAAACACCCGCTTGCCGTCGGGGCTGACGGTCAGCGCCGTGACGCTGAAAGCGAGGTCGTAGGTAGCAATGACGCTCTTGGCCGTGAGATCGACCACCGCGACCTCGTCATGGGTCCACGATGAGGTGCTGACGTAGGCGCGGTCGTCGGCGACGGCCACCGCGACCGGTTCGCCCGGCACCGCGATGATGCTCTCCACGGCCAGCGTGGCCGCGTTGAGCACCGCAATGCTGTCGTCGCCGTAGTTGGCGACCACGATCGCGCCGTCGGCCACGGCGATATCGCCGATCGGCCCGCGGCGCACGTCGACACACCCTGCCGCGCTGACGCCCGGGTCGGCGTGAACATCTTCTTTCACTTCTGAACCAGAAGTTTTCGCCCGTCTCAGGGGCGCGGCAATGTTAGCCATTTTCATTCGGTACCTCCGCCGGTATGGCGTTCACCGGCCCTAGATTGCAAGTCTTTCTACGCCTTTGGCGCAATTTCACATGAGTCTAGCGACGAATACCGACACGTTATTTCGTCGCGCCCGCCGATCGGTGTCTATGCGCCGAAAGCTCTCAGACACTGCTTAGAAAACTCTTCGTTACCCATTCGTTACCCTTCAGCGGCTTTCGGCAATGCCGCCTTAACGTGCGGTTTTGCCGCTGCCGTAAACGATTCGCGGGCAGGCCACGATCGGGCGCCCTCAGAGTTCCCGATCCAAAAGTGAGCGGCAAATCACAACGACATGCCGGGAGATGCGTTCGTGCTCAAGCGCTATCGCAGCGCTGCCGCGTGACGCGCATCACCGCGAAGTCATCAGAAGGACGGCGTGCAGGCGTTCTCGATGAGCAAACCGCAGTCGTCGAACTGCAACCGCACCTGGGTGCCGGTCGGCTGCTTGGAGATCGTCGTGCGGTCAGCGAGCGCCTGCATCAACGGGATACCGCGGCCACGGGTGTTCGGGCGCGACTCGGGGTCGACGTAGCGCCAGCTACCGTGATCGGAGACCACCACCTCGAGCTCGTGGTCAGCGGCGTTGTGGCGGGCACACATGGTCATCGTGCCGCTGCGCCCACGGTAGGCGAATTCCGCCGCGTTGGTCAGCGCCTCGTTGACGGCCAGGACGACATCGTTGAACCGGACCGGGTCGAGCGTGAAATGCCTGCGCAGCCAACCCGAAAGCTCGGACCTGAACTGCGCGACATTTCGCGCATCAGCAGTGTCGTTTCGGATCAGGCTGGCATCCATCGCGCCCGCGGAGTAATTCGACTCGGTCATCGTGCCAACTGATTACCCGGTGGCACCAGAAATCAAGCGGCAAAGTTCTCGAGAGCTACCTCGACCGAGGAGTACAGATCGATCAGGTCAGCGATACCGGTGATCTTGAGCGGCCGGCTGGTCGCGGGTCCGTCGGCGACGACGGCGAACCGTATGTCGGTGCCGTCGACGCGGTTGTGGGCTTCCATCAACACCTGCATCCCGGCCGACCCCAAGAAGTCCACCTGGGTGAGGTCGACGATCAAGCCGGCAGGATCTTTGCCCAAGGCCGCGTCCACGGCGTCCTTCAGCTGCGGAGCCGTGAGCATGTCGAGGTCACCGGACGCGGCGACCACCGCCACCCGTCCGACCCAGTTCTCGGTACAAAGCTGTCCGTCCAAGCCTCACCTCTTGCTTCAGGTGCCCAAAAGCAACCTCAATCTACGTCGCAAGGCTGCAGTCTGAACCCGCCGCTAGAGTATCGACTGCGTCAAATCCACGCAGCGACGGCACCGAATTACCTTGCCCAGACCGCAGGATAACCGGCATTTCGGCAGGTCTCGGACCCGTCGGCGCAGTAAGTCGAGCGTCCTCGCGGTGTACGCGATACTGTCGGCATACCTGCAGCCCCCGAATGAAGGGTGATCAACGATGGGTTCCATCTCTCTGTCGGTGCGACGAGTGATCATCGCCGGCGGCTTCGCGATCGCCGCGGCGGCACCGGTTGTCGGGGTGACGCTCGCCAGTCCGGTGATTTCGCCTTCACATCTCGCCGACTGCCCCACCGGTGAGGAGCAGGACCTCTACAGCGGCCAGTGCACTCCTTATCTGGTGCCCAACTCACCGGACGCCGCCCCGGCTGCCCCCGCCGCGGCCCCGGCTCCCGCCGCCGACACCACCGGCGCGAGCCCGAGCCTGTGCCCGCCCGGTGTCAGCGGCAGCGAATGCGGTGGCTCGACCGGAGGCGAGGCGAGCGCGCCGCAGCCGAGGATGCCCGCGGCGGTTCCACCACAGGAACCCGAACAAGAACTGGCCGAGGTCGTCACACCCGATTACTGACGCCGCGGTAAACCTTTACCCCGTGTCCTGAGCGGATTCGGATCTACTTTCGGCGCAACTTTTGCAAGTCTTGCCCGCCGCGGATCCTGCGGTGGGACACTCTCCTTGTCAGCCGAGTTCGTGGCTTGCGCTGGGAGGTCCGGCGATGAGCTTTTCGCCGCACAAATCCATGGCGACTGTCGTGATGGCAGCCGGAGTTCTGGCTGTACCCCACACCGCTTCTGTTGACCACCCGCCACCGGTGTATCCGGTCAGATCGCTCAGCTCGGCCACCGCGATCGCCGCCACGGGCGCCATTGCCCCGATGACCCCCAACCGCCTCGTCAGCGCGGTCATCCGCGGACCGACGCGTATCGACGAACACCCGGATACGTTCGCCCCGCTGATCTTTACCTCCGCACTCCACCCGTCCGTCGATTCTGATGACATGAAACCGTCGCTGACGCGACTCGACGTGTTCGGTCCCCGTCAGCACGCCGGTTTGATCGGAACCGGCGGCGCGCCTTCACGATCGGGCGGAACGGCCACCGTGCTACTCGCCCCCTCAACCACCAACGTCGCAACCGACTTCATCGCGTTCTTCATCGGCGACGGTGACGAGCCGGGCGAAAACGCCGGCCTGCTCATCGGCAACGGCGCCGACGGGGTGTTACCCGGCCAGGCCGGCGGGCGCGGTGGTCTGTTGTTCGGTAACGGCGGAAACGGCGGTCCCGGTGGTCGCGGTGGAGACGCCGGCCTCATCGGCAACGGCGGCGACGGCGGCAACGGTGTCGACGATATTCAATTGACGGGCAACGCATCTGGCGGCCCCGGTGGCGACGGTGGTCGCGGTGGCCTGCTGCTCGGCAACGGCGGAGCAGGCGGTCGAGGGGGTAACGCCGAAGGTGGGGATAACGCCACCGGCGGAACAGGCGGTGCCGGAGGAGGCGCAGGACTGTTCGGCCGCGCCGGGGACGGCGGCGCAGGGGGGACGGCGAAGACGGCCGACGACAACGGTGTCGCTCAAGGCGGGGCCGGCGGCAACGGCGGCAACGTGCTCGGGATCGGCGCCGCAGGCGATGGCGGAGCCGGTGGTAATGCGGACTCCCTCGATCTGCACTCGGCAGGCACCACCGCGGGTGCCGGCGGTGACGGCGGGTCCGTCGGGCTCATCGGCCGCGGCGGCAACGGAGGCGCAGGCGGAACCGCACACGGGTTCGAGTCAACCGCCGCCGGTGGTGGCGGCGACGGCGGCGACGGCGGCTTCCTCATCGGTGGCGGCGGTACCGGTGGGGCTGGCGGCGACGCGACGAGCGGTCGCGGCGACGCGACGGGCGGTGCCGGCGGCGACGGCGGCGAAGCCGGCTTGCTCGGCGACGCGGGTGCGGGCGGCGTTGGCGGTGATGCGCATTCGCAGTTCACCGATCAGGGCACCGCAGGTGACGGCGGCGACGGCGGCAGCGCCAAGCTCATCGGAAACGGTGGCGCTGGCGGTGACGGCGGTACTGCACTAGGACAGAACGGCAGCGACGCCTCGGGCGGAATCGGTGGTGACGGCGGCAACGGCGGCCTGTTGACCGGTGATGGCGCCGTCGGCGGCAACGGCGGTGCCGCAGAAGGCTTTCGGGCCGTCACGGGCGGTGGCGGCGGTGACGGCGGCAGCGCCGGGCTCAACGGCGACGGGGGCGACGGCGGGGCAGGCGGCACGGCCAAGACGACCGGCGACAACAGCGACGCGATCGCAGGTGCGGGCGGCAACGGCGGAAGCGTCGCCGGCGTCGGTGATTCCGGCGACGGCGGGGCGGGTGGCGGCGCGAGCGCACTGGACCTGCACAGCATCAACACCCAGGGCGGCGACGGCGGTGCAGGCGGCAGCACCGGCGTCAGCGGCGCGGGCGGTGATGGCGGCGCGGGCGGCGCGGCCACCGGTTTCCTCAACACCATCGGCGGGGACGGCGGCGACGGCGGCAACGGCGGCGCGCTCAACGGCGACGGAGGTACCGGCGGCACAGCAGGTACCGCCACTGCCGACGGCGGGCTCAGCACCGCCGACGGAGGCAATGGCGGCGACGGCGGCAACGGCGGCGTGCTGTCGGCGGGAGGCGACGGCGGTGACGGCGGCTCGGCGCTCGGCACCGCACCCGACCGCTCGGGCGGCGACGGCGGGGACGGTGGCAACGGCGGCGTCGGCGGAGGCGGTGACGGCGGCGATGGCGGTTCGCCCGGCGGCGCGGGCGGCAGCGGGGGAAGTCCGGGCGGAAGCGACGGCGCCGACGGCTGATCCGCTACTTGAGATACGGATCGAGCAGCGTCGCCAGCACGGGCAGAATCCGTGACCGCATGCCGCACCCTTCGTTGGATCCAGCTGTCCCCAGGGACAGCGTCAGCTGTCATTGACGACGGATTCGTACTGGGGGCAGAACGCGGCCGTCGCCGCGCCGATGAGCATGCCCGCGTCGTGGGGATCCAGATGCTCGGAGAGCGAGGCGATCTCGCTCTCCAACGTGGCCCCGTTGGCCCAATCCGAGCACACGCCTTGTCCGGCGGCGACCTTGTTCTCGGGGGTGGCTCCCGGCCAGGTGACGCCCGCCTCGTCGAGAACCTCCAAGAACGTATCCTCCGGCTCGGCAACCGCGATAGGTGCGCACAGGAGCGCGGATGCCGTTATTCCGGCAAGCACTAAACCAGCGGATTTTGCATTCATTGTGGTTTCTTTCTCGAAGAAGGGTGAGATCGCAAATCTTCACACGGCCGTCATAGTCCCGCGCTATTTTTCGCGAAATGAGTCTCGGAGATATTTCACCCTGGCTGGACAACCAGACTTCCCGGCCAGCAGTGCATACCCAGCGAGAACACCGCGACGGCGCTCTCTTCTTTGCAGCCAAAACCACATAGACATTGCGTTTGCAAAAAACTTTCTCAGATTGACCCGGCTTAATTGTCCGTCAGCGTCCGTTAAATAGCCTATTTGTCCGGACGCCAATATTTGTTTTGTGGGCGTTTGTTTCCCGCTGGAAGTTACAGAATCCAGGGGAAGAACCCATACATCGGGAAGTTGTCGACAAACGGCGGAGCGTCGTTGATCTGGGCGTTTCCCGGCGATACGCACACGCTGCTGGCCCTGGTCGACGTGCACGTCATCGGTGCCGGTTCGATCTGCTGGTGGGCCACCGGTTGGGCCGTCGTCTGCGCGGCCTGCGCGACCGGCGCCAACGCGATGGAGAGAGCACCCGCCGCAACGGCCAGCCCTGCAATTGGCTTGAACATCATCTCATTACCTCCTGACCTCAATCCTCCGACCTTGTTGTGACGCAACTAGATCGGCATCCGGTATCCGAAGTACTCGTGGTCTTCGTTGTATCCACCGTGGCCCCAGCCGACGTCCTTGAAACTCTCGACGAATTCGATGCCCTCGATCCACTTGACCTGTTTGAAGCCGAGCTCGAGTTCGTTGCGCAGACGTAGCGGCGCGCCGTGCGCGTCGGACAGCGGTTCACCGTTCATCTCATAGGCCAGCAAGGCCATGGGTTCGCGCATGTGCTCGATGCGGTGGCAGTCGTAGTACCGACCGGTGTCGGGTTCGGCCCCGTTGCCGAAGGAGTAGAACACCACCCATCGCGCTGTCGGAAGTGGCCGAACGATATCGATGATGTCGCGCATGCGGACACCTGACCATTTGGCGACGCCCGACCAGCCCTGGATGCAGTAGTGCTGGGTGATCTGTTCGTGTTTGGGCAGCGCCAGAAGTTGGCTGTAGGACAGCTCCACCGGGTTCTCGACCAGGCCTGTGATGCGCAGTGCGTATTGGGACCAATCGGTGGTCCGCAGCCGTTGCCACTGCTCGGAGTCCGGTGGCCGGCCATTGGCCCAGTGGTAGGGCGTGATGTCCTTCTCGCGGTACGAGGCCTTGGGATGTGCGCGTTCCATCCATGCTTTGGCCCACCCGACGACGAATCGGCCGGTGTGCTGGACGACCCTCGGGTAGCGAAGTGTCACCGGGGTGGCGATCAGCCAAAGGACGGTCAACACCAGTGCGGCCACCGCGAAAATGACGAGGCCCCAATAGGACTGGGTGTCGGTGCCCAACGTCATGTGGTTGAGGTTTCCGACGGCACCGGTGAGGAACACCATCGCGACGTGGCTCGCGATGAAGATCAGCATCCAGATCAGCACGGTGAAGTGGATGGTCCGCGCGACCTGGCGGTTCAGCGGACCACGTCCCGTCCCGAATCGCGCCGCGACGGCCGGGGCCTGTAGCAGGCCGGTCACGAGCGCCAGCGGCGCGGCGATGAACACCGTGATGAAGTAGGCCAGCAGTTGCAGACCGTTGTATTCGGCCCAGCCCTCGTTGGCCGGAAAGTTCAGCGACGCATATTGAATGGCCGTCGACACGGCGTTGGGAAACACCGCCCACGACTGCGGCACCAGCCGGTGCCACTGGTCGGTGGCGAAGAGCAGCACGTAAAAGATGACCCCGTTGACCAGCCACAGCAGGTCGAAACTGAAATGCCACCAGCGGGCCAGTCCGATCGAGTGACGAAGCCCCGGAATCCCCAGCTGCTTTGGCAGGGACACCGCGTCGTCCTTTGACGTCCACAATCGTGTTGGGTCGTTCTTGTCCGTGCGGTCGGCGGGCACCGGACGGCTCATCCGGAACCACTCCGTCCCCGGGCGACAGCCCGAGTTCAGGTACAGCCGTGGATGATCGGCCAGTATCTGCAGGCCCGATCGGATGATGAACATCATGAAGACGATGTTGAAGAAGTGCTGCCAGCGCAGCCACGCGGGGAACCCGGTATCGACCGGCGTGGCGTAGCTCGCTGAGGTCCCCGGGTAGCGCGCGATGAAGCTCTGCACCCAGCCGAACGTCCGCAGTTGCTGCGCGATCGCGACGACGATGACGAGTCCAACGATCCCGAGCGCGATGAGCCAAAGGATGCTGACCCACCTGCGGCCGATCCGCACCGATGGCACCTGTGCCGGTACCTGGGGAATGCCGCCGGCGAACTCGGCGACGTCGACGCGCTGCTCGAAAACCCCTTTGGGCTCATGGTGATCCAGCAGGGTGTGCAATGGCGTCGCCGATGAGCGACGGTGAACCTTCGGTGCGATTGTCACGTGTTTTCCTCCATAGGACAGGTGGCGGTGGCTTCGCTGGTGAGGTCAACCCCGCACACTTCCGTCCAATACCCGCTGGCTGGACCGTCCCTGGCGACTAGCTGTAGGCACGCTGAGAACGGCTTACGGCGGCGTCGAATATGAAGCCTGACCTGCGGCGAACGGTTGATGTGACGTTGCACATACCGCAGGCTTCGATGACCGGGCCCGTGGTCTCGACCGAGCCGAAATCACTTGTGTCACTTTGCTTTCTTCCGTCTCAACCCGACGAGTTTTGTCGGTGTATCGAACTAGTGTTCGAAATATGAGTTCGGGTGCGACGTCGGATCGGGAGACCATCGTGGCGGCTTTCGCTGCGCTCGACTCCGCCTTCGATTCGGTGCTCGGGCTGCAGTTCGACGTGATGACGGACGCCGAGAAGTTAGCGCTGACGGTCCGGCTGGAACGCAACATGCGCCGCGCGCCGGCTGTCGGGCATCGGTTGCTCAATGCGCTGGCGGCTGAAGCCGACCCGCGCGCGTTGGGTGGCACGTCGTTGGCCGACGTACTGTCCACCACGCTGCGGATCTCGAAGAAGGCTGCGAACCAGCGCATCAAGGATGCCGGCCGGCTCGGCCCGCGACACGCCTTGACCGGGGAGCCGCTGGATCCGAAGCTACCCAACGTCGCGGCCGCACAGCAGCGTGGCGAGGTCGGCGACGAGCACGTGCGTGTCATCACCAAGTTCTTCGACAAGCTGCCGTCGTACATCCCCGCCGACCTGTGCGACGAGATGGAGGCGCATCTCGCCGACCTGGCAAGCGGGCTCGGGCCGGAGCAGCTACGCAAATCCGCCGAGAAGTTGGCCTATCTGGCAAACCAGGACGGTGACCCGCCCACCGACGACGAACGGGCCCGTAAGCGCGAGTTCAACATCCACGAGCAGGATCGGGATGGGATGAGCAGGGTCAGCGGCTATCTGGACCCGGAGGCACGCGCGATTCTCGAGGCGGGCTTCGCCAAGTACGCCGCGCCCGGCATGTGCAATCCCGACGATGAGACGCCGTGCGTTGAGGGTGAGCCCGATGCCGACGCGAAGGCTGCCGATCTGCGTTCGGCCGGCCAACGCCGCCACGATGCGCTCAAAGCGCTGGGCCGCGCGATGCTGGCGTCGGGTCAGCTGGGGCAGCACAACGGTTTACCGGCCACCATTATCGTGTCCACCACGCTGCAAGAGCTCGAGTCCGGGGCCGGCCACGCCGTCACCGCGGGCGGCTCGCTGCTGCCGATGAGCGATCTGATCCGGCTGGCCAGCCACGCGTATCACTATCTGGTGGTGTTCGACAAGCACACCCAAGAGGCGCTATACCTGGGCCGCACCAAGCGATTTGCATCGCCGGGCCAGCGAATTGTGCTGCACGCCAAGGACCGCGGGTGTTCGCGTCCGGGATGCACCGTGCCCGGATACTGGTGCCAGGTTCACCATGTGGACGGCTGGGCCGCCGATGACGGGCACACCGACGTCGACAAACTCACCTTCGCTTGTGGCCCCGACAACCGACTCGTCGAAACCGGCAACTGGACCACCCGCAAGCGTGCAGACGGCCGCACCGAGTGGATCCCGCCACCGCATCTCGACACCGGCCAACGCCGCGTCAACGACTATCACTTCCCAGCGAGATACCTGCTGCCCGACGATGACGACGACGTCCCGTAGCTCTCGCGGTCCCGCGGCCGCCAGGTCCCGGTCGCGGCCGAGCCGCCGCTGGGCGTAGCAAGACAGCGTCCGGTGGGCTTTACCGCCGGTCCGCAATCGGGGTAAGACGGACGGCATGACTGATCCGTACGTCTGTGCGCGACGACGGCGCGGGCGCTGATCCGATGTGTCGTCTGTTCGGGCTGCACGCCGGTCACTCCATCGCCGCGACTTTCTGGTTGCTCGATGCGCCGGACAGCCTGGCCGCGCAGAGCAGGCGCAATCCCGACGGCACCGGTCTGGGAGTTTTCGGGGCCGACGGCGACCCGGTCATCCGCAAGCAGCCGATCGCCGCATGGCGCGACCTTGCCTTCGCGACCGAAGCCCGCGAGATGTCGGGTACGACGTTCATCGCTCACGTCCGTTACGCCACCACCGGGCCCGCCGAGGAGGCGAACACCCATCCGTTTCTTCAGGACGGACGGATCTTCGCGCACAACGGTGTCGTAGCGGGCCTCGACATCCTCGACGCTCGCCTCAGCGAGCTCGGCGCCGCGGACTTGGTGCGCGGCGACACCGATTCCGAGCGGGTCTTCGCATTGATCACGGCGTACACCCGAGGCCGCGGCGGCGACGTGGGCGCAGGCTTGGTGCAGGCGCTGCGCTGGCTGCGTGAACACCTACCCATCTACGCGGTCAACATATTGCTGGCCACCTCCACGGACCTGTGGGCGTTGCGATACCCCGACACCCACGAGCTCTACCTGCTCGACCGCACCGACGGCGGTCACGGTGAATTCGCCATGCGCAGCAAGAGAATCAGGGCGCACAGTGCGCATCTGGATGACGCGCCGTCGGTGGTCTTCGCCAGCGAGCCGATGGACGAAGGGCGTTGGCAACTCCTGGATTCTGGCGAGTTGGTCCATGTGGGCGTCGACCTGAAAATCACCCGCCGCACGGCATTTCCCGATCCCCCACTGCACCAGCTCACACGAGCCGATCTCGGTCCGAGCGCGGTCGCCGCACAACACCCGACATCCTGACGCTGCGGCGTCGACGTTCGTCGCTGCGCTTGGAACGCTAGACCGCAATCAAGCCGGTATTCACCCCGATGATGCCGACGTCGTCGAAGGCGTCGACGATGGCCTGCTGCTCGGAGTCGGTGAGGCCGATATCGCGCGCGGCGGTCAGCACGGCCGCGCGGGCCTGGCGGAAGGACGCACCGGGCGTCAACCCGTACAGCGACTGGTAGAACACCTGCGCCCAGACGTCATCCGACACGTCGGCAGTGCGCGCGTCGGTCATCATGCGGTAGGCGGCGTGACTGAAGATCGTGCTGTTGCGGTGTTCTCGGGCCGAGGTGTTGAACTGGCTGTAGTGCGCGAACCCGTTCAGCGACGCCGGGTCGGCCATGTTCCGGATCGCGCATCGGGTGCCGGCGCGCGGCGACGAACAGCCGTAGTCCTCGGCGATCAGCCAGCGCTGCTCGTCTTGTTTGCCTTCGATCAAGCTGCCCAGGATGTCGGCGTAAGCCTCCTCGAGGGCTCGGGACTCGACGTCCTGCCCCAGGATGCGTCCGTGCTGGCCGACCACCACCTTGTCGATCACCGCGTGGGTGAATTCGTGCCCGACGATATCCAGAGCCGCCTCGAAATCATGGCCGAACACGAAGATCTCTTCGCCGCGATACCAGTAGGCGTTGTTCAAGACATCCGAGACCACGGTGACCCCGATCGGGGCGGCTGCGCCGTCGTACGACGGGTATCCCAGCGTCGAGTCGTAATACGTGTAGACGACCACCATGTTGGCTTGCGCTGACACCGCCGATGGATCCCATTGCCCGCCGGCCACCCGGATCACGAACTCACCGGGTGGGTCGATCGGGTACTGCAGTCCGTCGGACCCGGCAGCAGTCACGGCGGTGTAGATCGAGATGCCGCGTTTCGGGTCCACGAGGAACCAGGTGTCGAGTTCTTCGCTGTAGCCCACGACGATCTCGCGCGGTGCGCCCAGCAGGTCGTTGGCTTGTTCGGTTGTCACGGTGATCAGCGTGGTCACATATGTCGTCGTGACGGTGGTGGCCGAGAAGCCCGCCCGCTCCAGCACATTGGCGACGCCGGTTTCGATGCGCCGGTACAGTCCCCACACCGCGTCCAGTACCGGCACCAGCGGATTGGGCGCGGGTCCGGTGGCTTTGGGGTCGAACCCGAACAGGCCCAGCACCCCGAGCACCACGCTGCGCACGGGGTTGGGTTTGACCTCGCGGTGGGTGATGACATCCAGAACCAGCACGTGGGTCTCGTCGGCCGGGACGGCGTCGGCGACGAACGCCTGCGGCAGCGACGTCACGCTGACGTCGGGCGCCGTCATCTCGGCGGGCTCGTCGACAACCGGTCTGAACAACGCTGCGGTGTCGACGGCCGATGCGGCTGGCAAGAACGCGGAATAGGTCTGCAGCCGTGAGGTATCGGGAACCTGCTCGGTGCCATCGTGTCGGTCGGCGACCGTCGGGGCTGCATCCTGGGGAGCGTCATCGGTGACGGGGTCGACCTCGGGATCGGCGATCTCGTCGGCGGTGTCCGCATCGATGACTGCATCGGTGACCTCTGGGTCGGTCTCCAGAAGCGACGGATCGGGTTCGGCCGGCTCCGGTTCGGGCTCCGCGGATTCCGCGTCGAGGTCGGCCTCGATATCTGGTTCGGACGTCGCGTCCTGAGCCGGAGCAGACGCGGTGGCGGCTGATTCGCTGGGCGAGTCCGGCTCAGTCGTCGAGCGATCGTGGCCGGACGGCGCGCTGACGGTATCGGACGACACCTGCGGTGCTGCAAGAGCAACTCCCTGACCAACCGTCAGTGCTGCGCTAAAACCGACCGTGGCTGCGGCATAACGCAGCCAGTTCGTACTGTTCCTTGTGGCCAACGCCTTCTACGCCCCCGAACCCCCTCGTCGGATCGGCGACGCCATCTTTGCTTCGGCCGATCGCCAGCAAAGACAGTAGCACCGCAACGGCGCGCCGCGCGGTTTTTCGCCTCAGAGCGCCAGAGACGCCATCCGTGGATAGAGGATCGCTGGCCCGAGCCAGCGCCCAATAAAGCGCCGTAGTGCGATTTCGTTGCGCTGCTGTCCCGGATCCGTCAGGAAGGACTGCACAGTGCGCAACGTCATTTCGGCAAGCTCGCCGAGGGCGGCGGCGTCGAAGCCGTGCAGCTGCCAATCGACGTCGAGGCGGTGAAAGACCGACAAGCAGAATGCGATTGCGGTGTCGGAGGTCAGCGAGATGACATCTTCGCCGTCTCGTCGCGGGGTCAGCAGGCTTTCCAGCTGTGGGTCTCCGGTGAGGTTCTCGACTGCGAACGCAACGCATTCGACGACTGCCGTAACCGGATCCCTGAGTCCACGTACGTGTTCTGCGACCTGGTCGATGAACCCGCCGAAAGCACGCATCGCGCTGGCGATGAGCAGCGCTTCAGCATTCGGGAAGTAGCGGTACACCGTCTGGCGAGTGACCCCGAGTTTTCTGGCGACGTCGGCAAGGCGTATCGCTGCTCCGTGCTCGGCCACCACCTCGTCGACCGCATCGAGAATGCGAGCGATTGCTTCCTCGTCCGAGGCCGGGGTGGAGCCGGCCCAGCCGCGGCTACGCATCCGCCGTCACGAGACTTTCGGCGTCAAACTCGATCTCGAGTGTGGTGGGGCCGGTCATTCCCAGCAGCGATTTCCACGGGGCGGAACCGACGCGACGGGGCGCAGAAAGGCGTCGGGTGAGAACGGCCAGGGCATCCGCCAATTCCCGACGCGCGAGGTTGGCTCCCAAGCAGTAGTGCGCGCCGCCGCCGAAGGTCAGAATTGGGGGCAGGTCCTGACGCGCGATGTCGAATCGGTCGGGGTCGTCGTAGATCGCTGGATCACGGTTGGCCGCAAAGGTATTCACCACGATAAGGGTGCCTTCAGAGAACGTGTAGCCGCCGAATTCGACGTCCTCGGTGGCGACGCGCGGCGCGATACAGACCGCCGGTGAATGACGCATGGTTTCCTCGACGGCCTGCATCGCCAGCTCTGGTTGGCTTCCCAGCTTCGCCCATTGATCCGGATGCTCGCAGAGCACCTGCACCGAGGCGGCCAGCTGGTTTCGCGTCGTATCCGTACCGGCCATCAAGAAGCCGGCCGCCAGCATGCGGAGTTCGTCGAGATTCAGCCGGTCGCCGTCGCTTTCGGCGCGGATGAGCTCAGAAAGCAGATCATCGGTCAGGTTGTCACGGCGGGCGGCGACCATATCGTCGACGTACGCGTCGAGTTCGCCCCACGATCGGAGGATCTCGGCTTCATCGAAGGTGGCGTCGGGTTGGAAATTGAAGGCTTTGAAGATCTCGTCGGTCCACTGCGCGAACAGCTGCCAGTCCTCGCGGGGCGCGCCGAGCAGCGCGCAGATGATCGGGGTGGGGTATGGCCGCGCAATGTCGGGTACGACGTCGCAGCGTCCGGCGTCGATCACCCGATCGATCAGGCCGTTGACCACGTCCTGGATCGTGTCCTGCAGGCGCGCTGTCGCGCGCGGAGTGAAGGCCCTTGACACCAGTTTGCGTAGGCGAGTGTGAGGTGGGCCGTCGAGACCTAGGAGGCTATTCGCCATCTTGTCGTACAGCGGTCCTGAAGTGACGCCTTGCGCTGCCAGCGTGATGCCGGGCGGCATCCTCAACCTGTTGTCGCGCAGAATATCTCGAGCCAACTCGTAGGACAGGATTTCCGGGCCGAGGGGCCCGATGGCGATCGGTGCGCGCGATTGCGCGGTTCGGACATCGTTGAGGATGTCGTGCGGGGTGGCAGTGAAATCGTAGGTGAACGTGGGGAGGCCGGCGTCGAGAACATTGGGAGCGGCACTGCGGGTGTTCATCGATGTCTCGACTTTCGTTGACGCCCAGACGCCTTGCGTGCGGACATATATACCGGAACTGTATGACCAACGCTCCATAGCGGTCAATACAAGAGTGCGAACCCGCTGTTCGGAAGATGACACGTTCGCCAGGGCCATACGTCTTATGCTTAAACGTTCACACCCGTGTTCCGACGGACCCTGCTCGATGTAATCGCCTTCGTTCCACAGCCGGCATTCCGGCGGTCGATAATGTGTTGCACCCTCCGAGCGTCTGCCGGGGCTTTCGCTGATCTGTCCGCGATCGGGCATCCCAAGGACCGCCGCATTGTTTCGGCCCTCCTCGCGGAGGTATCCCCCTAGCACATCGCCCGCGGCCCGCGGGTGGCCGACCTCCTGGAGTGCACACCGTGAGCACATCGATGACCACCACGGAAGCCGTGCTTGCTGGCCTGCCTGAAATCCGGACCTGGCAGGAGGACTGCTACCGGGATCTGCACGCGCACCCAGAGCTGTCCCACCAGGAGTTCACCACCGCCCGCGCAGTCGCTGAGCGTCTGCGCTCCCTCGATTACCAGGTGCACGAGGGCATCGGCGGCACTGGAGTGGTCGCAGTGCTCGACAACGGGTCGGGTCCCACGGTGCTGCTGCGCGCGGATATGGATGCCTTGCCGGTTCGAGAAGCCACCGGGCTGGAGTACGCCAGCGTGGTGCGAGCCAACGACGCCGAAGGCAACGAGGTTCCGGTGATGCACGCGTGCGGTCACGACCTGCACGTGACCGCGCTTCTAGGTGCGGCGCAACTGCTTGCCGACGGGCGCGGTCACTGGCACGGCACGGTGGTCGCGTTGTTCCAGCCCGCCGAGGAGACGGCCGACGGCGCGCGAAGCATGGTCGACGACGGGTTGGCCGCGATTGTGCCGCGGGTCGACGTCGCGCTCGCACAGCACGTATTCCCTCTACCCGCCGGCACCGTCAGTACCCATGCGGGGCCGTTCCTGGCCAGCGCGGACAGTATGCGCATCACGGTCCACGGCCGCGGCGCGCACGGATCCATGCCGCAGTCCTCGGTGGACCCGGTGGTGCTTGCCGCCATGATCGTCGTGCGATTACAGACCATCGTCTCGCGCGAAGTTGCACCCGTTGACTCCGCCGTGGTGACCGTCGGCAGCATCGCGTCCGGGAGCAAGAGCAACGTCATACCGGATTCTGCGCTGCTGCAGTTGAACATTCGGACCTACAGTGATCAGACCCGCACCGCCGTCCTCGCCGCGATCCAGCGGATCGTGACCGCCGAATGCATGGCCTCCGGGTCGCCTAAGGATCCGGAGTTCGAGCTGTTCGACCGGTTCCCCCCGACCATCAACGACGTCGCGACCACAACTCGGGTTCGGGAAGCCTTCACCTCGTTCTTCGGCGACCGGTGCTGGGAAGTACCGCAGGGCACCGGAAGTGAGGACTTCGGCGAGATCCCGTCGGCTCTCGGCGTGCCGTACACCTATTGGGGGATCGGTGGCATCGACGCGACGATCTACCAGCAGGCCGTCGACAGCGGTCGGGTGCAACAGGACATCCCGGTAAACCACTCGCCACACTTCGCCCCCGTCATCCAGCCCACTCTCGACACCGGCACCCAGACGCTCGTGGTGGCCGCGATGGCCTGGCTGGCCCCGACACCCACCTGATCACCTACGTCTCCGACGACTCGCACGGCCGGCCCATCGTCGTGTCGGGCACCGGGAGTTCGTCGACGCCCTGCGGGCCGGCGACTCGATCGACACCTGTGCGCGCTGACCCGGCTCAGCCGCAGTGTTCCGCGTGGTACCAGCACCGGGCCCCCACCGTCACAGCGGATCGCCCGATGAGTTCCTTATGATCTCGCTGGTGCCTGCGCAGATCTTCTGCGCCCGCGCTGCGGCGCACATCTCGGAGATCGGGTATTGCATCATGTAGCCGTAGCCGCCGCAGAACTGCACGCAGCGATCCACGATCTGGCACTGCTCTCGGCGCCCCACAATTTGGCCATCGATGCGGTCGCGGCGCTCAGGTGCCGTCCGGGTAGCGCTGAATGCAGTTATCCTTCAGTGTCCTCCCGACCAGCACCTTGGCCTTCCACTCGGCGAGCTCGAACGCGGACGGCGGTGGTGCGGACGGCCTGCAGATCGGAGCCGGTGGTCATCGTCAAGATGCCGGCAAACCCCGGCCGGCACGGCATACAGCTCACCCAACTACCCAGCTTTGGGCCATCGCCGCTCTTCCACGGTGCCCCCACTGGGACTCGAACCCAGACTGTGCGGATTTTAAGTGAAGAGGACCGGCGTTCGGCGACTAGGCGAAATGGGTTCGCCGAAGTGCCATATCGACTGTAAGACAGAGATTTGGGCGTTGCCAGTACGGCTCTTGATGATGCACCGAAATATAGGCGACGCAGCGAACCCCCTCCCGCGGAAATCGAAGATTGCGTAAAAACGCTGATCATCCGGTCAAGCTGCGACTAGACGCCAGCTAACACATATGACGCTCTTAACTGAGTTATGCAATCCGCGGCTACCGCGGCCGTCGAGTCTGGCGAGGCGAGCTGTCCGGTTCGCGGCGGCGACGTGTGCGCCCACTTCCTCCAGGGTCAAGTTCAGCTTCGTGCTCTTCCAACTCATCGGCGTCGATCACATCGTCGAGTTCATTGAGCGAACGGCAACGGTAGCGAGGGAGGGGAAGCTCGCGACTTTGTCGATGCGCTATCGCCGCAGAGATCAACTGCTGATGTCGCCCCAAACCGGAAGATGGCCCAATCCCCCCCTAACCGGGACCAAGTGGACGAGTCTGGATTTCTCAGCCCCGCCCGGCCATGGAATGGAGTCATCAATGCGACGCAGGCGAACTGCCCTTCTCAGCGCGGTAGGCGTGACCGCGACGCTGATTGCCGGGGCGACCAGCATCGCCGGCGCGTCTCCGGACCCGAAGGACATGACGATGGTGAACGTCGTCAAGATCGAAGGAATCCCCTGGTTCGATCGGATGGCCGTGGGCGACCAGAACTTCGCGAAACGCACCGGCGTCCAGACGAGCCAGGAGGGCGGCGACGACACCAGCCCGGAGAAGCAGGTTCAGATCGTGGCGGACCTGATCCCGCGTCGCCCGACCGCCATCACCGTGGTGCCCAACTCACCGGAGTCGCTGGAGGACGTCCTGGGTCAGGCCCGCGCCCAGGGCATCAAAGTCGTCTCGCACGAAGCCACCGGAATCCAGAACGTCGACGTCGACATCGAGGCCTTCGACAACGCAGCCTTCGGTAGGCAGATCGTCCAGAGCCTCGCCCAATGCATGGGTGGGCAGGGAAGCTACGTCCAGTTCGTCCAGAGCCTGGCCGCGAAGACTCACATGCAGTGGGTGAACGCCGCATACGACATGCAGGTCGCCGAGTTCCCCGGCATGACCCGCGTAGAAGGCCCGATCGAAAGCTTCAACAACGAGCAGACCGCCTACGAGAACGCCAAGACAGTTCTGTCGAAGTACCCGAATATCAAGGGCTTTCAGGGGTCGGGCAGCACCGATACACCGGGCATCGCACGTGCCGTGCGGGAGGCGGGGTTGGCGAACGAGATCTGCGTGATGGGTACGGCGGTACCCGCCGTGGCAGCCAAGTACCTCGCCGACGGAGCGATCGACAGGATCTTCTTTTGGGATCCGGCGATGGCAGGCGAAGCGGCGCTTCAGATCGCGCTGATGCTCGCACAGGGACGACCGATCGAGGCCGGCACCAATCTGAACGTCCCCGGCTACGAGTCGCTGACCAAGCTCGACGGCTACGACAACGTCTTCGTCGGGAACGCCGCACTGGAAGCGGACGCCAGAACCGTCTCTCAGTACCCTTTCTGAGTCGGACACTCGATCACGTCGGCGACGCTTTCCGCTACGAAGACCTCTCCCCGTGCCCCCAGTCGGACTCGAACCGACACTGGACGGATTTTAAGAGTGCTCTACTTGGTGAATTGTAGTTAGCGGTACGCAACGGTTCGGATCGAGAATATTGGCCTGCGCTGCGTAAATACGTATGAATAAGTGTGGTTGTTGTTGGCCGCTGTCGAGTGCTCTGCGGACTGCGTGCGGACTGTGGACTGATCGCTTGTACTCTTCCGGCGCCTCAGCGAGTTCAGCAGTCATACGGTTATGGATAGTCGTCCGAAGTCCTCACGAACCGTTGATGTCGCGGATGTACCGGTTTGTCGGCAAGTCTTCGGCGCCGGGAATTGGATAGCTGCCAGTTTCGCCGGTGAAGCGAAACCCAGACGCCTCCCAGAAGCGGCATCCTCTCTGATTATCCGTAGCACACTCCAACGAGACAGTTGTGTACTCCTGGTAACCGAGTACCTCGTGGAGCAAGCGTGGGCCGATCCCGTCACCTTGCCTGTCACGTGCGATATAGAGAGCATCGATTTCGACGTGGCCGATACCTAACGTCCTGCTGCCGAATATCGCTACGCCGACCGGCGTGCCCGCAGACTCTGCCAACAGCATTGTGCGCCCGATATCCATCAAGCGGCGATATTCGTGCATCCACGTGATCGGGTCGAGCTCGTCAAGATAATTCTGAGGTACCATCCCCGCGTAGCAGTCTCTCCATGCCTCTATGTGCATCATTGCAACGCGGTAAAGGTCCGTCAGCTCAGGTTTCCGAATCACCAGGTCATCCGGGATCATCCCTTAACTGTATCGAATTTCGTTGATTAGATCTGCTCGACGCCCAAGAACGCTTCAAAGGCCGGATGTATCATTAATTTCCGCTCGGCCTCCTCAGACTGCAACCTTGCGGCTTTGGTCGTGGCTAACTTCATCTCGGTACCGATTTCAGGGAATACGAATTCTTCCGGGGCTATTTCTACGCCAAAAAATGACATTGAAATTAACTTCGAGATCAACGGCGGGACCTGCTCAGTGGTGAAACCGCCGTAGCGAATAATCATTTCGGTGCGATCTGCGTAGGTTCCGATAGAGGGTGCACCGATAAAGCTCAGTAACACATCTTCCATCTGAGGAATCGTGACACCATTTTCCACCAGCAGGGCCTCGTAGGCATACTGCGAATATGTCGCTTTGGCAGATAGGAAGTCCTCCGATTCGACGCGATCATGTCCACGATCAACTGCATGTGCAACGGCGGCATTGGAAATAAAGACCAAATCGCGTGGGCGAGGCAAGATAACTCGGAGAATGTAATCAGCAGTTGCTTCTCCGTCCACAGAATCACAGAACACCTCGGACCATAGCCTGTCAGGCGACGGAGAGCTGGTGGACAATAGAAATCGAGATTCAAGCACATGTCGCAGCGTGGCTCTGTCTCTCCAGGTAACATTTGAGATCGGCAATTTGTCAGGTTCCCTAGCCGCGTCTCGCAGGTAGGCGTAGATGTCGCTCCTCAAAAATATTGCAACGGTGAGTTTGATCGACTCCCGCCAGTAATCTTCCCGTTGAAAGTCGAGCACTATCTGACCGCGTGCTGTCAGTAGGCCAAGGATAAACCTCGCCATTACCGAGAAGTTAGCGCTTCGTTCCCAACCTTTATCCAGGTTGTCTACAAACACAGCGACCCTGCTGCGGTCCTTTAATGCGATACCCAATCGTGACCGGAGAACAGCTAGCGCCCTAGTGTGGAATGCCTCGTTGATCAAATTTCTTTTCGAGTCGTCAGACTGCTCAGGTAGTGCACTCAGTAAGGCATCGAGGGCCTGCTCGAGGCGTACGGACATTTCAGCACGCACGACGAATGGGGCTTCTTGCACGTAGTCGAGGAACGATTGTTCATCCGCAGAGTAAGGCACGTATTGGCTTCGTTGCTCAAGCCGCTGAAGCACCGCGTTTGCAATCTCAGTCTGGATTACGAACCGCCATAAGGCATCAAAGAAGTAGTCATGTTGGAAAGCCGGCAGGCGCTCAATGACTGCCAGCATCGCTGGAAATTCGAAGCCGGGCGGCTTGATCAAGATTACGAGATTGGTCTTATTTCCGGCCAAGTGATCGAAAGCCTGTATCGCGTTCGCCGTCTTGCCGGTGCCTCTATGGCCAATGAAAATGCTGTCCCGAGCAGCAACTACTTCATGGTAACCGGACGTCTCGACGAAGTAATCCGGCAACTCAGTGCGCTCGTTCTCGGCTACGTGCTCGCCGAAACGCAAGCCTGCTAGCTTACTTCGCAGTGACACCCGCGGTGTCTTCCAACTCGCACGATCTAGCTCGAGGGAGCCGAGCCACTCACGTGCATCCTCTAGGCATTCCTCCGCGGTTTCATAAATGTGCAGAAGACCCTCGTAATCGAAAGGAGGTGCGTACGTATCTTCAGCTAGCATCAAAATGGGTATTTCTAGGCCCATCGCTACACCGGCAATGAACGCGTGTCGGTTGTTGTATAGGTCGGCACGTTTACGGTTTTGACCGGCGTAACTGACTATAACGCCGGCTGCAGCACTCATCTGCCTTACGAACCAGGTTAAAGGGACTAAACTTGTTTCAGACGGATCGGCGACGATAATTTTTTCGCCTCGGCTCTGCCTAGCCTCCATCATATTGTTCAAACGATTCGACGCCTCGAAAGGTTGAAAAGTTGTGCAGTACAGTACTGAGTCTCGAGGTGTTTCTTGCTCAGGTAGGGCCGGTTCAATTATCTGGTCATACAACGCCTGCAGATTGCTAATAGGGTCAAGCGAATCAAATTTTCCTACCAGTTCGTCGCTGTTCTGATAAGCGGTGTAGCCCACTTCGCGGAGTAAAGCGAAGTCACGCCAGTCACTTTGCGCACGAGCGTCTGTAGCATCCATGGTCAACCAGACCGGTTTACCTCGACCAATTGCGTATCCAGCTTCGAAAAGAACATTCGGATTCGGTGCGGTTATATCGAAAACGCACATGGCGGCGCTGTCAATTGCTTCGAGAATTGCCGAGATGACTATGGTGCCTTCCACGTTGAGGCTTTCCCACGTCAAAGCGGCTACGACACCAGCGCTGTTGAGTTTCTTAGCGGTTGCCCTCAAGACGTCCGCCTGCCCCCTGGGCTTCTCGGGATACCCCATGAATACAGTTGACTTCATATTCCCCCTCGCCCGAAGTGATGCATGCAACAGTCTGCAATCTTCTCAGATTCCGTCGCGGCGGTAGTCGTCTCCCGAGAGTGTTTTCAGCAGGCATCACAGCCTCAGCTAAGGAGACGGTTCGCTGGAAAAATGGGAACTAGGGGGATGCGGCGCTGTTGCTTGAGTGTCCGGCAAAGATCCGCAAGGGGTACTCCCCCAGGCAAAGTAGTGCCGCGTCGTAGGTGTGACATGGACATGTCTGCTGCGCCACATCTGTTCCATAGAAGAAGTCGCCATGACACAGAGCTGGAGAGACGCGTGCTGCGTTAACGTCGACCCATGGAGGAGGACAGGGGAATCACTTCAGAAGCGGCCCGAGATTGGTGGCGCACTTCAGTCACGCGTGAGGGCGTCCTCGAAGCGATTCGGCAGCTTAGGGACGGAGATCGTCAAGCTACTCTCCGTGAGCACGGCTTCCGCGAAGCTCGGGACTATGTCGTGGTCTACGAAGGCGACGAATACCCGTCAAAGGCGTTGTATGGAATTGCCTACGACATCGAGCATCCGCACGAGACGCCTCTCAGTCAGCGGGGATTGTCCGGAGGGGCAGAGGTGTGTCGACGCCTCCGAGATTTGGGTTTCGAGATCCGGAGCTTGAGAGCAGACGACAACACGACCTCGACGCTTAGTACTGGCGTTCATGTCTGGCTAGTGCGGGCTGGACGTGACGGCGAGCAGGAGAAACTCGCTCTCGAGGAGGGGGTGGCCGTCGTCGGGTGGTCCGAACTGGGGTCCCTCGACGGCGTCATCGACCGTGACCAGCTCAAGGCACGCATCGAAAGCGCATACAACGAACATCGACCCGCGAGCCTTGCTAGCCAGGCAACCCAGATCATGCGGTTCCGTCATGAGATCAAAGTCGGCGACCTCGTTGTGCTGCCGCTGAAGTCAAATCCCGGCCACGTGGCGGTCGGAAGGGCAGCTGGGGAATACAGGTACCGCACCGACGGGGCTTTCGCTGAGGACGTTGCAGCCAGAAACACTTTGCCCGTCGAGTGGCTCGCAACCGCGATTCCTTATGAACGATTCGACCCCGACCTTCGGGACTCGTTCGGCCAACAAGGCACTGTCAGCGAGATTACGAAACCTAATGCGGCGCAACGAATTATTGACGTACTTGGCGGCGC
Source organism: Mycolicibacterium holsaticum DSM 44478 = JCM 12374 (assembly GCF_019645835.1). Taxonomy (NCBI): domain Bacteria; kingdom Bacillati; phylum Actinomycetota; class Actinomycetes; order Mycobacteriales; family Mycobacteriaceae; genus Mycobacterium; species Mycolicibacterium holsaticum. The sequence goes on along the minus strand of NZ_CP080998.1, from coordinate 1,154,184 downwards.
AGACGCATCGGCCGTTGACCTCGTCCTCAAGTGGAGCGTCGGCTTCCGCCCAGACACTATCGAACGTCATGAAGAGGTCGCAGAGCAGCATGGCTCGGTTTGGTGGGGGCGGCGAAGCAAGACATCAGACGCAACCGGACTCTCATCCGAGTGGCTCCAGAAGCTGCATGCCCAACTCGCTGCCGGTAGTGACACATTTGTCTACCTTTACAGCCGCGACGGCGGAACCTGGCGCACCCGTCTACTCGACATCACAACAGACCCAAGCGAAATCGATCATGACCTCGTCCCCAATTACTACGATCCCTCTGAGTTCCATAGCCTTTGGGTGAAGTTGAGCGAGTTTCAGAAGATTGATCCCTCCGAGCTCACCGAAGGTTACGTTCTTGCTCGATCAGGAGAGCCCGTCACTTTGGGTGGGCTAGGGAATCAGACGCCTCTCATCGTGCGGAAGCAGAGCGGATCCACGACTGGCCGCTACTTCATTCTGAACCAAGGCGAGGTAAAGACAGACGGCACCAATCCATACGATGACGTCGAAGGCCAGCGCTACCACTGGACTCGAAACTCTTCCGGGTCATGGAAAGTGCTGTCGAATTCACCTGGTGCGCAGTTTATTTACTACCGGACAGGGGCAGCATCCGATGGTACGTCGCAGAGCTACTTTGGTCACGGCCGGATCGCTTCAATAGACCAGCCTTCACCCGACGACTTCGTCGCCAAAATTGAAGAGTACGTTCCGTTCGATCACCCAATCGGCTTTCGAGACGGACCCTCCAGGAACGCTCAGACGTCGATCCAACAGATCAGCCGCCAGCAGTTCGACCAACTGCTCAAATCAGGTGGTGGCGCAGAAGCTTCCGGGGAGTTGACGTTGGAGAGCGTCCGCGAGGCAGCCGTGAAAGCAAATCTGACCCTTGATGAACAGATCTATGTACAACTCCTTGCGGCAATTCTCAGCGGAAAGCACGTGATCCTGACGGGTCCGCCTGGCACCGCCAAAACGACCCTCGCTCAGGCCGTTGCGGCGGCGGCCCACAAGGTCGGCATGTGTTCTGGGTTCATGCCCACGACGGCAACTGCCGATTGGACCACGTACGAGACGATCGGTGGGCTGCGCCCAACAGGACCAGACACGCTCGACTTTGAAGAGGGACACTTCCTTCAAGCGATTCGAAAGAAAGAATGGCTCCTTATCGATGAACTGAACCGTGCGCACTTCGACCGTGCTTTTGGCCAGCTCTTCACAGTGCTCTCCGGCCAGCCTGTAGTCCTTCCATATTCCCGCCCCGAGGCAAAGGGCAAACCCCTCGTTCTCGTTCCAGAGGGAGTTGCAAGCCCACGGCCAGATGCCGATGTGCTCGAGATCCCACAGTCCTGGCGAATCATCGCCACGATGAACGTATTTGACAAATCATTGCTTTTCGAGATGTCGTTCGCACTGATGCGCCGGTTCGCGTTCATTGAGGTCGCATCTCCGAACACGTCGGTCTTCGAAGCTTTGATCGACCGGGAGGCTGCAGCCGAGCCGAGGCCAGCGGCGCTCGCCAAACGGCTTCTGATCCTACGGGAACTGAAGGACGTCGGGCCGGCTGTGTTCATGGATCTTGCCAAGTTCCTCCGCGAACGGCTTGCATTGGCTGAGGCGGATGACGGCCAACTTATCTTCGAAGGCTTCTATAGCTATCTCCTACCTCAGTTCGAGGGAATTGATGCCGCGACCGGTGACTCGCTGTATGCAAGACTCGCACCATTAATGGGTAGCGCCGACCGTAGGAGACGACTACGGCAGACGTTGAATGCCGTTCTTGGTTTGGAACTTTCGGAGGGCCATACCCAACATCTCCAGGATCTCGAGGATTCTTATGAGGAAGATGTCTTCGAGCAGCCAGGCTCGTGAAGTCTCTGGCTTGGAGTCGTGAGGAGGTCATCTCTAGGCTTCGCCGCGACATCTGGCGCTACATCACCCAAGCTTCAACTCAGGAAACGGATCTCCTACTCTGGGCCGGAACGCTCCTACAGATGCCTTCTTCTGAGGTCCGCTATCTCGCCCAGTTGCAATTCATCCTCAGCGAGCCAGTGGGGCGACTACTCGAACAGATGCCTTCACTTGTCCGACGGCTTTCGACGACGACCGCTACCGAAGTCGAGACTAGTGCCGAACGAGTCCGCGGTGCGATCAGATGGAGCGAAACATTTTCCTATAGGGCAGCGACAGGTATTCCGCACATCTTCGTCACCGCCCCAAGCCACCGGGCGTACAACACAGCTGAGAACCAGGTGCTCGCGTTCGCGTTGTTTGCGATCGCCGAGTTTGGTAAGCGGACTGGGTGGCACAAGGGGACCATGGAAGGACCGGCTGCTCTCGTACGTACGAGAGTCGCTGAAGCAACGCGTTGGCTGCAGGCCCGCCAACTGATCGACCTTCCACGTCATCAACCCACACCCGTGACCATAAGCCGCGTGCGTACGGGCAGAGGACGCCTGCGCTATCAGGCTGCTGTCGACGTAGTTGAGCTGTATCAGCGCTATATCGCTCGACTGGATCGCAGTGCGATTCGAGAGGCCGTTGAGAACGATGCTCTCATCGCAAGCCGAGACAGCGTCCTCCTCGAGTTGCACTGCGCCTTTGACGCGATCCGGGCTCTCCGACAACATGGTTGGCAGGCATCAACTACTGGACTTCTCAAGCCGCCCTTGATTTTCCGTGCGAATCGTGGCGACGCCACATTGCAGATGACGTATCAGTCCGCACCAACTGGGCTCACGGCCGGTTCTTTGTATCGGGAAGCGCAAAGGGCGCATCACTTCACGAGCAAGGGGGGTCTCATTCCTGATCTCGTAATAGAGGTGGAAAAGGACGGGAGCAGCCGTTGGTTGATGATCGAGGTCAAGGGAGGTATTAAGCGGTCGGTGGCCGACTCTGCTCGTGCCGCTGCCCTGGACTTGCTCGCCTATAGGCGTGCTTTCGCACCGGCTCTCGATCTACAAGACGAACCTTACGGATTGGGCTACGCATGGGGCGAAGACCTCAAGCCGGTTGTTAATAGCGAGGTTACGTTCTGTACACCCGACACACTTACCGAATCGCTGGCTGCACTACTGGCGTAACCGGTCTTCAAAAGACAGTCGGTAAAGATGAAAGTTGAATGCCCACATTGCGATATGGCACACACGCGTAATCAGTACATCAGCTTGTCCTGCGGGGCGGCGTACCTCTCGATCAGCACGAAGACCTTGAGACGGTTCATCGCCGATCAAAGGGTCGTTGCGTATCGTGTCGGCCGAATGTGGCGGGTGCGGATCGCGGACTTAGATGGCATGGCAAAGCCCACAAATCGATTCTGGTGACGACGGATGTTGACCAATCCGGTCAGGCAGTTGCCCCTTCTTGCGAAGTAAGAGCACGGTTCATCGTGGGTTGTACTTTCCGCTGCGGATGATTGCTTCGCCGTGATGCGCCTCGCATAATCCGTCCCGCCACGAGCGCTTAGTGCAACTTGGGGCCGAGCACACGGATCGCAATGAACGTTGGTCCGCTTCAAGAGGTGCTTTCAGTACCCCCCTCGAGTCGTCGACCTGTGTTGTAGCTTCTGTAGCGCTTGTAGCGGCTACGGGAAAAGCGTCCACATAGCGGTCCCATGGGTCGGCGAGATCGTCAGCGTCATATCCCTTTTTGACCGTGTCGCCTCGGCGATGATCTCGTGACCGGACCCCGTACGCCTTAAGCTCTCGGGCCAAATCTCTATCATTCAACGGTGAGCCGGTGAGGTGGAAGTGAGCCCAACGAGATTCGGGCAACCTGCCCAGCGATTCAAGGATATCGCGGGTGTACATGAAATCCCGATCGCCGAACACTGTCCGAAGATCACGTAGTAGCTGCACGCCGACCGTGTCCGGATCTTCCTGCGAGGCAGAAACGAATGCCCTTGCGGCAGCACGGGCACGCTTGGACCACGTTTCCCCAGCCAGGTCGGCGACGGCCAGAAGTGGCTCCCACGTATCTGCCTTACGGTCCTCTATTCCTCTGGGCAGCTCCGGGTAGGGATTAATGAAGACTTTTGCCTGTGTCGACCATTCGTCGATCTTCCTACCTAACGTTGCTCCGTCTGGGCCATTCGTTCGCCGACGCCAAGGCTCGACTTTTTCACCTTTGGCCCTGCGGCGCATGCGGATTAAGACAGCACGAGAGGTGATCGTGTCGGGCAATTCATGCAGTCCGGCCAGTGCAACCGCACAGTAAGACTCCCGCTCCTGAGTCGTGATTGTGTTGTTGACCGTAACGCACCGCCCCGACGTTCCGCCTGGCCTATAACCCGAGTTCAAGAAGGCCCGAAGCTCCTCGTTGCCCTTCGCGTTCGGACCGAAAACAGCGTCAATCTCGTCAAACAGAATCGTCGGGAGACCGCTTGGGTCAGCCACTTTCCGGTAGATATATGCGGGGGTGGCATTGACAGAGAAGAGCGGCCGGGGTACTAGTGCCTCGGTCACTTCCAGAGCCCTTGTCTTTCCGCTCTCCTTCTCGGGCGACATGAAGGCTAGTCGCGGCGTGTTGTCCCACAAGTCCATGAACCACGTATGCACGATCCAGAGGACATGAGCAACGCGGGCATGGTCGGAAGGATAGGCCACGAACCTCGCTAGGTACGACTCTATTTCGTCGAGGAGCTGGGCGGTCGTAACTTTCATATCCGCTACATCCGCAACATCCGCAACACCCCTGGTCAAGGCCATCTCTGCCGCAGCGGGAGAACCGGGCATAGCCGACTGTTGGAGACTCACAGTTCGCCTCCGCGTTGCGTTTTCATCTTCTGGTCATCCGCCCATGCTTCAAGGTCAGTCAAGTCATACACAACGTGCCTCGGAGTTAGGGCATACGACCGCGGGCCACGATCGCCCTGATATCGGAACCATCGCAGTGTGGCCGCTGGTATTCCCAGAAAGTCAGCTGCCTGTTGGGTGTTGAGCCGGGTCGTTGATGGCCGGTCCGTGGATTTCGTGGTCATAGCGAGAACAGTGATGAACGTTTGTTCGACTAAAACTCACGAGCTGACCAGCGCAAATGAGTATCACGAGACGGAAGTACCCGAGGTAACAGCAGTGTCCATCGCGGCGGCCAACGTGTCGAAGTCGTCCGGCAGCATATGGGAGTAGACATTCATCGTTGTTGTCGCGTTGCGGTGCCCTAGGAGCTTCTGCACTGTTACCACAGAAGCGCCCGACGCTAAGGCTAGAGATCCGGCGGTGTGCCGCAACGTCTTTGGGGTGACGCCTGCAAGCCCGGCAGTGGCAGCAGCTTGGTCGAATCGCCAGCGGAACCATCCCAACGTCATGGGTCCGCCATCGTCACCAGGGAATAAGTATCGGGTTGGCTCTCTGTTTTGGATCTCTTCGGCCAAGGCGTCGACCAACGTTTGCGTCAGTATCGGCACGACCCGCACCTGGTGTGTCTTAGTGTCTCCCTCTACGTGTCCCTTGCCGGTCACGCGGGTGACAGAACGAGCGATACGTATGCGCCGTCGGGCCAAGTCCACATCGCCCACACGTAGTGCGGCCATCTCCCCAAATCGCGTTCCGCAGTACGCCAGCAGGTAAACCATGGTGCGGATGACAGGCGCCGCTTCCGCCAGTTGGCGCACTTGCTCATGCGTCAGGGCGATGTCTTCTTGGGTTGATTTCCTAGGCAGTTCGACGCCATCGGCTGGGTTGGCAGCTATGTAGCGTGCCCGCACCGCGTAACTAAGTACCTGGTCGACAACCTGGAACGCTTGTATTACACGTGCCGGTGACAGGCCTTTTCCCGCTGTGGCCTCGACTGGACGGTGGCGGGCAGCCGGGTTGGTGGCCAACCATGACACCCATGCCTGAAGCCCGGCATGGTCGAAGTCTCTCAACTTGATGTCTCCCCATCTGGGCAAGACGACCACGTCAAGCAAACTGCGATAGCCCGCGAGAGTCTTCGGTTTCAGCTTCTGGCTGCCCTCCCGATTCCCGAACCACTCTTCCGCCACAACTCGGAACGTCACAGCAGTGCCCCGAGGATCGGCATAGGCCCCGGTATTGATCGCTATGGATACCTGATTGATATGGGCCTGAGCCTGTGCCTTACGGTCGAATGCCTTTGTGCGCTCCCGACCTTCGTAGTCGACCCATCGAGCGAGCCAGCGCTTACCCCGGCCATGTCGAAGCGTCGTAACGAGCCGGCCGCCGTCACCGTGCCTCGGGTCGGTACACCACGAGCCCGGACCTTCTTGATCTGCCGGCCAAGGCACTTTCTCGCCCCGTCGCGGAGGACGATGCCACCGATCCTCGACGCCTGCCCGCATCCCACGCTTCATAGCATCAATGCTACCGCTGCGGACTGACTGCGGACTGCGTGTTTCGTCCGCGGACGGCCCCCCACTCAATACGGGACCTGAACAGGACGTATCCGGTGCCCCCAGTGAGACTCGAACTCACACTGTGCGGATTTTAAGTCCGCTGCCTCTGCCAATTGGGCTATGGGGGCTACGCCGTCGCACAGCGACGGTACCTGGCGGTGAACCGACGGGCATCAACGGATATCACCGCTGTGAGCTGGGATGACCCAATCCGGGCGTCGGAGACGGTACCCGGCTCCCGATCCATCAGGGAAAATGCCGTTATGGGCATTTTGAGCCGAAACCGTGGGGACCTGCGCATCTACCTCGGCGCTGCGCCCGGCGTCGGCAAGACCTACTCGATGCTGGCCGAGGCGCACCGGCGCCTCGAGCGCGGCACCGACGTGGTCGCGGCCGTCATCCAGACCCACGGCCGCCGCAGGACCGCCCAGCGGCTCGCCGGCATCGAGGTGGTCCCTCCCCAGTTCATCGAGCATGACGGCGAGCGCTATCCCGAACTCGACGTGGCCGCGGTCCTGGAGCGACGGCCCAAGGTGGTGCTCGTCGACGACCTCGCCCATACCAACGCTCCCGGAAGCAAGAACGCCGAACGCTGGCAGGACGTCGAGGAGTTGCTCAACGCGGGCATCACGGTGATCACCACCGTCGGCGTCGAGAACCTGGAGAGCCTCGCCGATGTTGCCGGCCAGATCACCGGCGTCGAACCAAAGGAACGCATCCCCGACGAGATCGTCCGCGCCGCCGACCAGATCGAGCTGGTGGACATCACCCCACAAGCGTTGCAGCGCAGGCTCGCTCACGGAAACATCTACCCGCCAGAGCATGTCGACGCGGCGATGTCCAACTACTTCCGCGTCGAGAACCTCACCGCGTTACGCCAATTGGCGCTGCTGTGGCTGGCCGACCAGGTCGACGCCGCACTGTCCAAGTACCGCTCCGACAAGAAGATCCCCGAAACCTGGGCCCCCCGCGAACGGGTGGTGGTCGGTGTCACCGGTGGACCCGAGTCAGAAACCCTGGTGCGCCGCGCATCTCGAATCGCCTCCAGGTCGGGCGCGGAACTCAAGGTCGTGCACGTCGTCCAGGGCGAGGGCCTCACCGGGATCTCATCACAGCAGCGGAAGGCCGTGCGCGACCTCGCCGTCAGCCTCGGCGCCACGATGCACACCGTCGTCGCCGGTGACGTCGCCTCGGCGCTGCTCGACTTCGCCCGCGACGCCAACGCCAGCCAACTGGTCATCGGAAGCACCCGGCGGTCGCGATTGGCTCGCATCTTCGAGGAGGGCGTCGGCGAGAACGTGGTGCGCCAGTCAGGCACCATAGACGTCCACATGGTCACCCACGAGGACGCCGGGGCAGGCACCTCGGGGTCACGTAACGCGCCTTGGCGGCGCCGCGTGACGTCCTGGCTTGCCGCCGTGGCGATTCCGGTCGCGATCTGGGCGGGTACCGCGTTCTTGCCCGACGGGCTTCTCGGGGTCGGTGGTCAGGGCGCGTTGTTCTTCACCGGCGTGCTCGCCGTCGCATTCCTTGGCGGACTCGTTCCCGCGGTGGTGTCGGCAGTGCTGTCCGGGCTGCTGCTCAGCTACTTCTCCGTCGCGCCGGTGAACACCTTCGCCTTTGACGATACCGACAGTGGGGTCACCGTCGGGGTGCTGATGCTCGTCGCCATCTTGGCGGCCGGTCTCGTCGACCACTCCGTCAACCGCGCCCGGGAAGCTCGCCGGTCGTCGCAGGACGCCGAACTGCTCTCGCTGTTCGCCGATTCGGTGCTGCGCGACACCGACATCGACGTATTGCTTGGCCGCATCCGCGAAACCTACTTCCAACGCGCCGTGAGCATGGTTCACATCCCCACCGGCGACGTCGTCGCCGAAGTGGGTAAGGACCCGTGCACCGACATCGATGACGCCGACACCGCGGTCGACATCGGCGACGACGAATACTGCATGCTGCTGGCCGGCCCGCCGCTCACCACCCGCGAACGCCGGGTGATCAGCACCGTCGCCAACCACGCCGTCGATCTCGTGAAACGCCGGGAATCAGCCGAAAACGCCAGCAGGACCGGCGCCGTCGTCGCCGTCGACGGACTGTGGCGCTCACTGTCGTCATCGGTGGCCCACGGCCTGCGCACTCCGCTGGCAGCGGTCAAGACGGCGGTGCCCTCCGTCCGCGGCGGTGACGTCGACTTCCCGGCGCAGGACACCGCCGATTTACTGGCCACCGGCGAGGAGTCGGTCGATCAGCTCATGGCCGTCGTCGGCAACCTGCTCGACTCGTCCCGCCTTGCCGCCGGGGTGATCCGCCCCGAGTCTCGGCGTATCGAACTGGAGGAGGCCGTCCAACGCTCACTGCTCGGGATGACCACGGGCAACACCGATTTCACCCGGCGTGGTGTCGAGCGGGTAAAGGCGACCGTCGACGGCGCAGCGGTGCTCGCCGACGGTCCCCTGCTCGAGCGCGTGCTGGCCAACGTGATCGACAATTCGCTGCGCTACGCTCCCGACAGCATGGTCCGGGTGACCGCGGGCAAGGTGGGCAACCGGATGCGCATCGCCGTCGTCGACGAAGGCCCGGGCATCCCACGAGGAACCGAAGAACAGATCTTCGCGCCGTTCCAGCGGTTCGCCGACGGCGTCGGTATCGGTGTCGGCCTTGGTCTTTCGGTCGCGCGCAGGTTCGTCGAGGCGATGGGCGGGACGATTTCCGCTTCGGACACCCCCGGCGGCGGCCTGACCGTCGAAATCGACCTGCCCGCCGCGCCGAAGGAAAGCTAGCCAGACACCCGAGCGCACGACCTCACGTTCGGCCGCCGAGACGGGGCCGTAGCCGCTCGACCGCGATGTCGGCGCCATGCTCCAGATCGTCGATCAGCGCTCGGGCGTGGGTGATCAGCCCGTCGGCGTCGATGCCGTGCGGGGCGGGCTCGGGCCGGTCAGCCAGCCGCTCAGCCGCACGGCTCAGCACGGTCGCCGCGCCGACGGTGTTGCCCCGCTGGATGTGGGTGATGCCGACCGCAAGCTGCGCCAAGCCCTGCCACATGTCGCGTTCGTCGTCGGGCGCGTTCTTCCACGCCGCCTCCAGCACCTCGTGGGCGTTGAACGCGAGCCCGTCGTCCAGCAGCTGTTGTGCGTATGTCAGGGAGTCCGACGGCGACAACTGCAGGTCGTCGGGGATGCGCGGCACCCCGTCGCTGCCGTGCGGCAGCGGCCTGCCGAGCGCATCGCGGGGCCGGCTGCTGCGCGCCTTGCCCGACTCGTCGCGATCCCGGTCTGCCACCCGTCCTCCTGTCGTTCGAGGATATGCCGGCCGACGTCCCGCACCGGCCCTGCGGCTACGAACGCGCCGTCTCGTCCGCCAACGCAATCAGCCTCGCCCGAACGAGGTCTGGCCGCTCGTCGACGATGAAATGGCTCGCATCGACGGTCTCCAACGTGTAATCGTCGGCGTTGGCCGTTTCCTGCGCCGCGAACGCAACGGGCACCGCGATGTCCCCCAGCCCGAACAGGCACCGGATCGGTACGGTCGCACGCGGTGGTGCGGGCCCACGCGCGGCCGCGGGTAGTTCCCGAAGCAAGAACGTCCGGTAGGTATCTCGGGCGGTCCTGGCCACCACGGGATCGCGGAACCGGTCGGCGTAGATGCGGGCGGTCTCCCGGTCGAGATGGGAGAACAACGCGAAGGCGCGCTCGAGAAACGGCGTGCGGCGCTGCAACGGCACGCCGACCGTGGCCACCAGCACCTGGTACCAGAACCGCCACAGTTGAGGCACCACCAATCGCGGCGACACCCACGGATGGGCCATGTTCATCACGAGATAGCCGTCGAAACGCTCCGGCGCGCTCAGCAGTATCCGATAGCCGACGAAACCGCCCCAGTCGTGGCCCACCAACAGCACCCGATCCAGCCCGAGCGCGTCCATCAGCGCAAGCACGTCGTCGGCGACGTCGTCCTTGGCCCACCGGTGCGGCGCGGGTCCCGACCAGCCGTAACCGGGCAGGTCAGGCGCGATGACCCGCATTCCCGGCGGCGGGTCGGCCAGCAGGTCGCGGTACACCCAATGGTGTTGCGGCCAACCGTGCAGCGCCAGGACCGGGCGGCCGTCTGGCGCGCCTGCCTCGGTGACATGGAACCGCACCCCGCGGGCGTCGACGAACGATCGACGTACGCCGTCGATTTGTGGCGGTTGTGCAGGCATAACGCGACTATAGGAAGGTCTTGCGCGCTACCGTGCCGGTATGGCCGGATACCGGGAGCTGTGCGACGCCAGTCTCCGCGATCCCGCGGCGTTCTGGGCGGACGCCGCGCGGGAGGTGACGTGGACGCGCGAGCCACAACAGATCCTCGACGACTCCAACCCGCCGTTCTACCGCTGGTTTCCCGACGGTGAACTCAACACGTGCGCCAACGCGCTCGACCGCCACGTCGAAGGCGGCCGCGGCGATCAACCCGCGCTGATCTACGACTCCCCCGTGACCGGGACCCAGCAGACCTACACCTACCGTGAACTCCATTCGGCCACAGCGCGTTTCGCTGGTGTGCTGCAGCAGTTGGGCGTGCGCAAGGGCGACTGCGTCGTGATCTACCTGCCGATGGTGCCCGAAGCCGCGATCGCGATGCTGGCGTGCGCGCGGTTGGGCGCCATGCATTCGGTGGTGTTCGGCGGGTTCGCCGCGCACGAACTGGCCGCGCGCATCGACGACGCGCGCCCGGCGGTGATCGTGTCGGCGTCCTGCGGCATCGAACCGAGCCGCATCGTCGACTACAAACCGATGCTCGATGCGGCGCTGGAGATGGCTGAACATCCTGCGCAGACGTGCGTCATCCTGCAGCGCGAGCAGCAGCGGTGTGACATGGTCGCCGGTCGCGATCTGGACTGGCACGAGCTGATGTCCACCGCACAGCCCGTCGACCCCGTACCCGTGAAATCCACCGATCCGCTCTACGTGCTCTACACCTCGGGCACCACGGGCAAGCCGAAGGGCATCGTGCGCGACAACGGTGGACACGCGGTCGCGCTGCTGTGGAGCATGCGCCACATTTACGACACCCACCCCGGTGACGTCTACTGGGCCGCCTCGGACGTCGGTTGGGTGGTCGGGCATTCCTACATCGTCTACGGCCCGCTGATGCTCGGCGCGACGACGGTGTTGTACGAAGGCAAGCCCGTCGGCACCCCCGATGCCGGCGCGTTCTGGCGGGTGGCCGCCGAACATCGGGTCAAGGCGATGTTCACCGCGCCCACCGCGATCCGCGCCATCAAGAAAGAGGATCCCGACGGCCTGCACATCGGCAAGTACGATCTGTCGGCGCTGAAGTACCTGTTCCAGGCCGGGGAGCGACTCGACCCGGGCACCTATCACTGGGCGTCGGAGAAGCTGGGCCTGCCGGTGGTCGATCACTGGTGGCAGACCGAGACCGGCTGGTCCATCGCCGCCAACCCGATGGGTATCGAGCCGATGCCGATCAAGCCCGGCTCGGCGACGGTGACCATGCCCGGCTACGACGTCCGCATCCTGCGCACCGACGGCAGCGAGTGCGACGTCGGCGAGGAAGGCGCGATCTGCGTGCGGCTGCCGCTGCCGCCGGGAACCCTGCCGACGCTGTGGGGCGACGACGACCGCTACGTCGCGTCCTACCTTTCGGCGTTCTCCGGCTACTACCTCACCGGCGACGGCGGATATGTCGACGAGGACGGCTACCTGTTCGTGCTCGGACGCACCGACGACGTGATCAACGTTGCCGGACACCGCCTTTCGACGGGTTCGCTCGAGGCGGTGCTGGCTGCGCATCCGGCCGTGGCCGAGTGCGTCGTCATCGGCGTCGCCGACGAGATCAAGGGCCAGGTGCCGCGCGGGTTCGTCGTGCTCAAGGCCGGCGCTCCCACCGACCGGCTGGCTGACGAACTGGTCGCGGCCGTGCGCGACAACATCGGCGCCGTCGCGTGTTTCAGGACCGTCGACGTCGTGCCTGCCCTGCCCAAGACCCGGTCCGGCAAGATCCTGCGCAAGACGATGCGCGGCATCGCCGACGGTCGCGAGGAGCCGGTGCCGTCGACCATCGAGGATCCCGCCGTGCTCGACGCGCTGAAGCCGATCCTGCAGCGCTGAGCCCGTTGACCGAGTACACCGTACGCCTATAACATCGGCACATCCGGGGACGGCATACCCCGGCTGATTCGGACGGTGAATTTCATGGCGTCGTTTGACTATGTCGTCGTAGGCGCGGGCTCGGCGGGATGCGTGCTGGCGTACCGGCTATCCGAGAATTCCGATGCGTCGGTGCTGGTGCTGGAAGCCGGCAGCGATGACGACCTCGCCAGCGTGAAAGACCCGACGCGATGGCTGGAGACCCTCGGCTCCGAGATCGACTGGTGCTATTCGACGGTGCCGCAGCCGTTCGCAGCGGGGCGGATGATCGCCTGGCCCCGCGGCAGAGTCCTCGGCGGCTCGAGCTCGATGAACTCGATGGTGCACATGCGCGGCATCCCGGCCGATTACGACAGATGGGCAGAGCTCGGAAATACCGGATGGCATTACTCGAATGTGTTGCCGGCGTTTCGGGCCATGGAGGATTACCCGTGCGGCGACCCGGCCCACCGCGGCGTCGGCGGTCCGCTGAAGGTGACGATTCCGCAACGGCGCAACCCGCATTCCGAAGCTGCCGTGGCGGGGCTTGTCGATGCCGGGTATCCGTTCATCGACGACTTCAACGGTGGAAACGTGATGGGTGTCGGATGGAACCAGCTCACCGTCGAGAAAGGTCGCCGATGCAGCGCAGCCTCGGCGTTTCTGCGGCCGGCTCTCCAACGCCCTAACCTCACAGTGCGGGCGAACTCCCGCGTCTTGCGCCTGGCGGTGAACCGGCGAGGTCGAGTCACCGCCGTCGAATACGAGCGGTGTGGACGACATGAAGTCGTCGGCGTGGACGCCGAAGTGATCGTCGCCGCGGGCGCAATCGAATCGCCGAAGGCCCTGCTCCTCTCGGGTATTGGGCCTGCGGACACGCTACGCGGCCTCGGCATCGCGCCCGTGGTGGACCTGCCCGGGGTCGGTGAGAACCTCCACGACCACCCAGGGGTACCGATCACCTGGACATCCCGACAGGCCATTCCCGCGGGCCCGAACCAACACAGTGAAGTCGGCCTGTTCTGCAACTCAGATACCACCGCACCTGGCGTTCAGTTCGGGATCCTCAACGTCCCGATACCGGGGGTGGACGCACAGCCCGGCTCGGCTTTCTCGTTCTATCCGAGCCTGCTGAAGCCGCGAAGCCGCGGGCGCGTCACGCTGAAAACCGCCGATCCGGTGGACAACCCACTCATCGACCCCGGGTATCTGGCCGACGATTCCGACGTCGACGGGCTGGTCGAAGCCATCCGGCTGTCCAGAGAACTGGCTGCCAGCAGGGGCCTGCGGCACTGGACCGGTTCCGAACTGGCGCCGGGACCACAGGTGAGCGACAACAAGGATTTGCGCGCATATGTCCGCCAGCACGTGAACACCTGGTTTCACCCGGTCGGGACCTGCAAGATGGGGACAGACAGCGACCCCGATTCCGTTGTCGACGCGCACCTACGCGTCAGAGGGCTGAGTAATCTTCGCGTCGCCGACGCCTCTGTCATGCCGGAAGTGACGTCGGGCAACACCAATGCCCCGACGTTGATGATCGCCTGGCGGGCAGCGGATTTGATCCTGAACCTGCCGTCGACGAGCTTCCGTACCTGAGGCTGACCGTCGGCCGCACTTTGAACACCTAGATGAGACGCGTTCGGCCCGCCCAGTATTCGTCCCGCAACACCCGCTTGAGCACCTTGCCCACGGCTGACCGCGGAAGCTCACGGAAGATGACTTCCTTCGGGCTCTGCACAGCGCCGAACCGCTCACGGCACAGTCCGATCAGCTCCGCCGCTTCGACCGAGCAGCCCTCTTTGAGTTCGACGACGGCGGTCACCCGCTCGCCCCACTTCTCGTCGGGCAACCCGATCACCGCGCAATCCTGGACGGCGGGATGGCCCCAGATGACCTGTTCGATCGCACCGGGGTAGACATTGAAACCGCCGGAGACGATGACGTCTCGCTTGCGGTCGACCAGGTAGACATACCCGTCCTCATCCAGGAAGCCGACATCGCCGGTCGCGTGCCAGTCCCCTGGACGTCGCACCGCGCGGGTTTCCTCCGGCGCGCGGTGATACCCCTTCATCTGCAACGAACTGCGCACCACGATCTCACCACGCTCACCCCGGGGCATCAGGCCACCGTCGTCACCCATCACGGCGACATTGGCGACCAGCGACGGGCGTCCACAGCTTGCCAGGCGCTTGTGCAGATCCGGGTTGGCCGCAGCGGCTGCATGCTCGTCCGGGGCGAAAAATGTGCAGAGCATCGGGACCTCGGTCTGCCCGTATACCTGGGTCATCACCGGACCGAACACGCAAAGCGCTTCGATCAGCTTGTCGACCGACATCGGCGCGGCGCCATAGAGGAAATAGCGCAGGCTTGACACGTCGGCAGTGCGGACCGCCGGGTCGGCGAGCAGGCTGTAGATCGCGGTGGGCGGTAGGAATAGTCGCGTAACACGGTTGCGTTCGATCGACTCGAGGATTTCGGCCGCCACCACCCCACGATGGACGACGTTGGTCCCGCCCGTGCTCAGTACCGGCAGGATCATCGTTCCGGCCGCATGCGTGAGGGGCGCTGCGACGAGGTGAACCGGGCGATGCTCGGGCATATGTGTGTTGAACGCATGAATCATCGTTTCGAAGGCTCGGTGTGGCACTTCCACGGCCTTTGACCGGCCGGTGGTACCTCCGGTGCCGAAGTAGCCGGCGATCGCCTCAGGATCCAGTGGCGGCAGGTCCACCCGCGAACCCCGTGGACACAGCCAGTCATCTATCTCCTCGATGACCACGGTGCGCTCGAGTGTGCCCACGACCGAACGGCACTCGGCAGCGACGTCGGCCATGGTCTTCGAATGGAAAAGCATCCGAGCGCCCACCAGCTCGAGGAAAGCGGCGAGGTCATGCGGAGTCGACCTTGCGTTCAGGGCGACCCACGAACAGCCCGCCCGCAGTACGCCGAGCACGCAGGGAAACAGTGCCGGCGTGTTGGGGCTCAGCACCGCGACGGGCGCATTGGCTCCGAACCCATCGCGGTGAAGAGCCGCCGCGACACGATGGGTGAACGACTCGACCTCAGCGTAAGTCAACGCGCCAGTTCCGTCCGGAGCGACGAAGGCGACGTTGTTCGGGTTCAGTTGCGCACCCCGGTCGAAGAATTCGATGATCTGCATGTCGTTCGCCTCGGATCAGCCGGCTGCGGCCACGCACATGTTGACCTGCTGTCCGAGCCCGGCGATCGTGGACTGCATGACTCGTCCGGGAGTGAGGAACTCAGGCGGTTGACACGCAGCGCCGACACCCGCCGGGGTGCCGGTGGCGATCAGGTCGCCCGGTACCAAGGTGATGAACGAGCTGATGTAGGACACGATTTCGGCGACGGAGAACAGCATTCTTCCCGTGTTCGAGTCTTGCTTCACCTCGCCGTCCACCGCGCAAGTGATCCTGAGGTCGCCCGGGTCTGCGACCTCGTCGGGCGTCACCAGGTACGGGCCGACGGGCGTCGCCGCCTCGAAGGCCTTGCCCTGCAGGAACTGTGATGTTCTCAGCTGCCAGTCGCGCATGCTGACATCGTTGACGATGGTGTAGCCGGCCACCGCGGACAACGCCTCTTTCGCGTCGGCATGACGGATCTCCGCGCCGATGACGACGCCGAGTTCGACTTCCCAATCGACTGCCTGGGAGTTGGCGGGCAGCACGATGACATCACCGCTTCCGATGAGGCTGCGGCTGTACTTCGCGAACAGCGTGGGAAACTGCGGAACGTCGAGTCCGACCTCGTCCAGATGGTCCTGGTAGTTCGCACCCACGCATAGCACTTTCTCGGGATGAGGTATCAGCGTGGCGAATTCGGCGTGCCTCAGCGGTATCGAATGCTCACCACCGTCAGCCGCGCGCGCAGCCCACCCCGGCCCCGACGCCAGTAGGTCTCCGACATCGGCGAACGGCAGCAGCGTGACCTCATCGCCTGTCACGCGTCCCGCCGCGGTGGCCCCGTTCACCTTCAGTGTGGCTAGTCGCATCCCCGCTCCTTTCCCGATGGGTAGTGGATCGCTCGCGCGGGTATGGATTCGGTGTTGACCGAGCGCACCCACCGGCGTAGGTTAAGCGTACAGTGTACTCTCATGGTGAATCAAGCGTGTTCACCAACCAGCCACGGAGGAGGCGGCATGACGCTCGCGGGCCAGACCAGACAGGCGCCAAGCGGCGGCAGTTCCGATGCGACGCTTGCAGCTTCGGATCACACCGCTATCGAATCGCTGACCCGTCTATTCGACGCGCAGCACGCCTCTTTCCGGCAATCAGGACCGCCGTCGCTCACCGAACGTCAGAAGCATCTCGGTGCGCTCGCCGCGATGGTGATGAACAACCGCAGCCGCATCCAAGAGGCGATGGTCGCCGACTTCGCCGTGCATCCCGAAGAACTCACGGTCATGACCGAGGTTCTCGCGGTGGCGGGGCAGGCGAGCTACATCAGCCAACAACTGCCCCTGTGGGCCGCTTCGCAGGAACGGTATGTGGATCCCACACTGTTCGGTTCGGCTCGATCGGAGATCCGGTACCAGCCCAAGGGGGTGTTGGGCGTCATGGGTCCGTGGAACCTGCCGTTCGCGCTCACGCTCGGGCCGGCCGCGGACATGCTCGGTGCGGGCAATCGCGTGATCATCAAACCGTCGGAAGTAGCGCCGGCATGTGCGGAGTTGCTGCGGGACATGGTTACCGCCACATTCGACTCCGACCGGATGGCGGTTGTCTGCGGTGGCCTGGAGCTGGCGAAAGCCTTTCCCGCCCTGCCATGGGGGCACCTGGTGTACACCGGTAACTCCACGGTGGGAAGGCAAGTCGCGGCAACGGCCGCCCAGAACCTCGTACCCTTGACACTCGAACTGGGCGGCAAGAACCCGGCGATCGTCCACACCGACCGCGTGACCGACGACACGGTGCGTCACATCCTCGGCAACAAGCTCGTCAAGAACGGCCAAATCTGTATCGCCCCGGACTACTGCCTCGTCCCCCGCGATCAGGTCACCGAATTCGTCGAGCGCTCAATGAGCTACCTGCAATCTACCGTCCCGTCCTACTCGGAGTCCCCCGACTGTGTCGGCATCGTCAACGAGCACCACCTGCAACGGCTGGTGAGTCTTACCGAAGAGGCGCATGCCCGCGGGTGCCGGGTGCTCACCTTCCCCGCCGATGGCGGCGTCGCCGTCGGCACCCGGCAGATGCCGGTGTCGTTGATCATCGATCCGCCCGACGACCTCGCGGTCATGCAAGAAGAGATCTTCGGTCCGATACTGCCCGTCAAGCCATACGATTCCGTCGACGAAGCCATCGCCTACGTGAACTCGGGTCCCCCGCCCCTCGGGCTGTATGTCTTCGCCACCGACACCTCGGTCGTCGACCACATCCTGAACCGGACGACGTCTGGGGGCTTGTGTGTCAACGCATGCACCATCCAGGGCGCGATCCCTTCGCTCGGCTTCGGCGGTGCCGGGCACAGCGGGTACGGCAGGCACCGCGGCGTCGAGGGTTTCCGTGAGTTTTCCCATCAGCGGGCGGTGGTCACCCGAGGCGAGGGTGATCTCATCCACGCCTTCTTTCCACCGTATTCAGGCCTGGCCCGGTCCGTCGTGGCCGCGGCGCTCGACACGCCACCCAGTGACGCCGACACCTCGAAGGAGAATTGATGCCAATCAGGGCAGCGGTCGACATCGGCGGGACCTTCACCGACGTCGTCGCCTTCGACGACGAAACCGGACAGATGATCCTCGGTAAGTCGCTGAGCACACCGCGCGACCTCATCGAGGGGATCGTCGAGGCGGTCGGCACCGCCGGGGTCGCCGTCACCGACATCGGTCACCTCGTGCACGGCAGCACGATCGTCGTCAACGCACTCATCGAGCGACACGGCGCACGAACGGCTTTGGTGACCACCGCCGGGTTCCGCGATGTCTACGAGATCGGCCGGATCAACCGCCCCGACGCATTCAACCTGTCGTTCACCAAGCACCGCCCGCTGGTGACCCGAGACATGATCTTCGAAGTCGCAGAACGGCTGCGAGCAGACGGCACGGTCACGACGCCACTCGATGAGCAGGGCGTGCGGGCGGTGGCCAGGGAACTCGCCGGGCGCGACATCGAAGCCGTCGCCGTGATCCTGCTCCACGCCTACCGAAACCCCGTTCACGAACAACGCGTCGGTGAGATCCTGCGTGAGGAACTGCCGGGACGGTACGTGACGCTATCGCATGAAATCACCCGCGAGTACCGCGAGTACGAACGCACCTCGACTGTCGCGGCGAACGCATTCGTCGGCCCGTTGGTGAGCGACTATCTCGGGCGGATGGCCGACCGGATACAGGTACCGCTGGCCATCATGCAATCCAACGGCGGTGTGTCCGACGTGTCCACCGCCGCCCGGCAATGCGTGCAGATGCTCGAATCAGGCCCCGCGGGGGGCGTCGTGGGCACCATCGCACTGTGCGAGGCGCTGGGGTACCGCGATGCCATCGCATTCGACATGGGCGGCACGACAGCCAAATCCGCGGTGATCCGCGATCTGACGTTCCCGTTGGCCAGCGACTACTACCTCGGCGGCTATCTGACCGGGCTGCCGATCCGCATTCCCTGCCTGGACATCGTCGAGGTCGGCACAGGTGGCGGGAGCGTCGCCTGGCTGGACACCGCAGGCGGAATTCACGTCGGGCCGCGCAGCGCCGGCGCCGACCCCGGCCCGGCCTGTTACGGACGCGGCGGCACGCATCCCACGATCACCGATGCGGCCGTCGTGCTCGGGCATCTCTCGCCGGACGGGAACCTCGCCGGCGGCTTGCACCTCGACGGCGATGCCGCCCGACGAGCCATGCAGGACCTGGCCGCCGAACTCGATATGGATGCGGTGCGGACCGCCGCGGGAGTCATCGCCATCGGCGCTGCGGCGATGGCGAACTCGGTGCGGGCGGTGACGACCGAACGGGGTCTGGACCCACGCGATTTTGCGCTCGTCGCATATGGCGGCAACGGCCCGCTTCACGTTTCGCTGGTGGCTCGCGAGCTTTCGATAGGTCGTGTCGTCATTCCTCCCGTGCCTGCGGTGTTCTCCGCTCTCGGGATGCTGATGGCCGACGCGCGCCGCGATGTGGTGCAGACCGGCGTCCAGACACTGGAGCCCGGGATGGCCGAACACCTCGACGCCATGTGTAGCGAACTGGAAACCACATGCGAGCGCGAACTGCTGATGAACGACGTCGGGTTCACCGATGTGGAGTTCGTCCGTGCCGCCGACATGCGCTATGTCGGTCAGGAGCACACGGTGACTGTGACCTTGCCGGCCTTCGATGCCGGAGCGGCAAGCGTCGCGCAGCTCAAAAAGGATTTCGACACCGTGCACCAACAGCGATACAGCCACAGCGCTCCCGACGAGCCGGCGCAGATCGTCAGCCTGCGGGTGTCGGCGATCGGGCGGCTGACGAAACCCGACCTGGCCAAGATCGCCGAAGGCAGCGACGCACCGCCACCAGAGGCCGGTACGGGCCACCGTGAGGTGATCTTCGATCCGGTCGACGGCGCGGTGTCGACCCGGGTCTACACCCGCGCGAAGTTGTTGGCCGGGAACCGGATCGAGGGCCCGGCAGTCATCGAAGAACCGACGACCACGACCCTGCTGAGACCCGGAGACACGCTGGAGGTCGACGGTTTCGGAAACCTTCTCATCGAGATCGGAGGATGACGGTGACAGGCATCGACCCGATAACCGCCGAGATACTTCATTCGGCGTTCGTCTCGATCACCGACGAGATGAAGACGAACCTCATGCGGACCGCCTACAACCTCATCATCTACGAGGCACAGGACTTCACCGTCGGACTGTTTGACCCCAACGGGGACACCATCTCGGTTGGGCTCGGACTGCCGATGTTCGTGGGCGGACTGTCCGATGCGATCAAGGCGAAGCTCGACTTCTACGGCAGCGACGGAATCAAGCCGGGCGACATCCTTCTCACCAACGACGCCTACATCATGGGTAGCCACCTCAACCACATGATCTTCACGCTGCCGATCTTCCATGAGGGCCAGCTGGTTGCCTTTGCGTCGTCGATGGCGCACTGGATCGACGTCGGCGGTGTACTCGGGGGCACCACGACGGACATCTACTCCGAGGGCCTCCAGGTCCCCATCGTCAAGATCTACAAGGAAGGCGTCCAAGATGACGAGCTGACGCGCCTGATCGCCACCAACGTGAGGTTCGAGAACCTGGCGATGGGTGACTTCCGTGCCCAGATCGCCGCGATCCGCACCGGGGAAGCCCGGATGAAGCGGCTATTCGAGCGATACGGAACCGCGGTCGTGAACGCCAGCATCGAAGACCTCTACCGACGCAGTGAAGAGCTTGCGCGCCAAGCTGTTGCGCAGATACCCGACGGTGAATACCACGGGCAGGCTTATATGGATGACGACGGTGTGGGGCTGGGAACCCGAATACCCGTGCGCGTACGGGTGGTCATCGACGATGATCGGATGACGGTGGATCTCAGCGAGATGAGCCCCCAGGTGGCTGGATACTTCAACTCCGGCGCGACGGCCGGTCGCTCGGCGGCCCAGGTCGCCTTCAAATGCCTCACCTCGCCGACCACGTACCCCATCAACGCGGGATCAATACGTCCGCTGCAAGTCCAGCTACCAGAAGGGACGGTGGTGAGCGCGACGAAACCGGCGGCCATGCGTCTGTGGATGACCTACCCGATGACCGTCGTCGACTCGATCTTCCGGGCACTGGCCGACGTCGTACCGGGGGCCGCGATCGCCGGCCATCATGCCGATCTCGGGATGACGCACACCTACGGTGTCGACGAAACGACCGGCCGGTTCTTTCAGTTCTACGGCGGACCGCAGGGCGGCGGCTGGGGCGCCACATCGACCGCGGACGGCCAGAACGCCACCATGTGCATCAACGACGGCGACACGCACAACAGCCCGATCGAGGTCGTCGAAGCCAAGTACCCGATGGTGACGATCACGGAGTACGCGCTGCGCGAGGACTCCGGGGGTCCCGGCAGATACCGCGGCGGCCTCGGCACCCGGCTCATGGTGCGAATGCACACCCGAGCCCGGATGGACACCTGGATCGAGCGAACGGCCTGCGCCCCTTGGGGGCTGGCCGGCGGACATGATGCGGCAGCCAACCAGATCCGCATCGAACGTGCGGACGGCGAGCAGGTGCATTTCCCGAGCGGCAAAGTCGCGGCGGTCGACCTCGCCGACGGTGACAGCCATATCGTCGAGCTCGGGGGCGGCGGCGGGTTCGGCGATCCACTGCAGCGCCCGGCCGAGCAGGTGCTGACCGACGTCACCGCCGGCTATGTCTCTGTGGCGGCCGCCCGGGACGTCTACGGTGTCGCGGTCGACACCACCGAGCACGGTCGGTTTGTTCTCGACGCGGCGGGAACCGACCGGCTCCGCGGGGCCGCACATGGCTGACACGGACTGGTCATTCGACGGGTTGTGGCCGTACCCGCCCCGATGGTTTGACACCCCGGAGGGGCGAGTGCATTACATCGACGAGGGCCCGCGCGATGGGCGGCCGGTGTTGCTGGTCCATGGGAACCCGACGTGGGGGTTTCTTTACCGCAACTTCGTCGGGCCGTTGGTGAGACACGGCTATCGCGTGATAGTTCCAGACTTCCTCGGCTTCGGCCGGTCCGACAAGCCTGCCGAGGCTGCGCGTTACGGGATCGCCGACCATACGCGTCGGCTCGATTCCCTTCTGGCGTCACTGGATCTGCATGAGGTGACGGTGGTTCCGCAGGACTGGGGTGGGCTGGCGCTGGTATGGGCCGCCGACCATCCCGACCGGGTCGCGGGTCTGTTCATCCTGAACACCAGCGCCCACAGGCTGCGAGGGCCGTGGCGCTTCCCCCTTCCGCTGAAGTTGTTCCGCGCTCCGATCGTCGGGGAACTCATGGTCAAGGGCCTCAACCTTTTCCACCGCGCCTTTCTGTTTCGGGTCGGCGTCGTACACCGTGACCGGCTGACCCCGGAGATCAAACGTGCCTACCTTGCCCCGCATCCGAGCTGGTCAAGCCGGACCGGTGTGCTCGCCTTTCCCCGCCAGATCCCCGCTCACCCAGATGAACCGCTGTCGGTGTACCTCGGCGGTGTCGAACAGCGGCTGACCGAACACTTCCGTAACCGCCCGGTCAAGATCGTCTGGGCCATGAACGACGTCGCGTTCAGCCCCGACATGCTGGACGATCTGTGGGCCCCGATGTTTCCGCACGCCACAATCGTGCGGCTAGATGATGCGGGACATTATCTGCAGGAAGATGCGCACGAACGAATCGTTCCCGAACTCCTCGAGTTTCTCCAGGACATGGGTGGACGCGGTATCGCGCACGAAGCGAACTAGTCCTCGATCGTCGCTTCGAGCCCGTTCAGAACGATCGCAAGCCCCCAGCGAAACTCCTCGTCGGATACCGCGTTTCGGGCGTACGGTGCGTTCTCGGCCAGCAGTGGATACTCGCGTTCGTGGCGTTCCGCCTCGATCGGCTGCCCGGCCAACGGCAGCACACCGAAATGCTCGCTTTGCACCACACCGATCACGTAGCTCGTCAGCAGCCTGAACGCGAGAAATCGGTGTTTCCCGTCGAACCCTGCCTTGGCGAGGGCGCTCATCAACTGCTCCGACCACGGCATCGCGCTCTCCGCCGTGAATCGATGAGTAAGCAGCAGCGGTACGACTGCCGGGTGATCGGCAACGGCATCCCGAAGGCGTTGCAGCAGCGTCTCCACGCGCTTGGTCCACGACGACCGGGCGGGTAAGTCAGTTGATATCGAGGCGAACACGAGGTCGACGACATAGCCTTCCAGTTGCTCGCGGTCGGCGAAGTAGCGGTATAGCGACATCGTCCCCACGCCGAGTTCGGCGGCGACGGCGCGGATCGACAGCGCGGCAAGCCCTCCGCGATCGATCACCGCGAGTGCCGCCGTGGCGATCTCTTCGGACGTCAGCGACTTCGGCCGAGGCATAGCAATGACCGTACACCATACGCGTACGATTCGCCGGTGTGGTCACCACGCGCCGGATGCCTGACTCCGCACCATGTTTCGCTGCTCCTCAGGGCATCTCTGCATTTCGCCGCTGGTATTGAAGTGCGAGGTCGACGACTTCGTCGACCGACCATTGGTCGTCGACGTGATCGCCGTACTTGCACGCCACGATGCGGCCGTCGGGCGCGATCAGAAAGTCGGCGGGCAGGCCGTATCGGCCCCCTTCGGGGTTGGCGGCAGGCGGCCGGGCGGTCCGGGTGAGAATGCCTGTCACGCTGTGCGCAACGGCCCGCGCTATGGGCCACCAGGCCCGCGGGTTCAGCACCGCGCGCCGCCCCTGCTCCACACCGAACTCTCGATAGAAACGCTTCTTCGGATCGGCGACGACGGCAAACGGAAGCACGTCAACATGCGGCAGGAGGTCTTCTGCCGTTGAGTGGAAAAACACCACCTCGCGAACTCCCGACGCCTCGATCTCTGCGTGCCGGTTCGCCACGGAGCGTAGGTGCAGATTGCAGACGGGACACCCGGCAAACCGCCGGAATTGCATATGTGTCAACAGCTTCGCGTCGGGCACCGCCACTTGTTCTCCCGTGACAGTGGCTATTTCACGGACGTTCACGGTCGCGCCGGCATTCAGTCGGTTCACAATTCACCATCCTTACGAGGACATCGTATGCCTACAGGTTTTCATTTCACGGTCGGATATCTGGGGGTCAACTCGGCGGCACGATCATCGACTGCCACGTTCGCTCGCCCCCGTTTCGAGCCAGATCGCGTTGGGTGTAGACCCGCCCGTCCGGGCCGAGGTAGGTACCGGTAGCGGCGTCGTATTCGGCGACCGCGATCGGTGCGTCAGGGCCGGGCGGCCGTGCGGTCGGCGCGGGCGCCTGTGGGGCCTCCTGGCCGGACAGGGTCGCGTTGGGGTCACCCTTCCAGTTGAAGCCGTCGTTGAGTGGCACGTACTGCTCGTCGCTTTCGCACAACCTCACCGTCGGTGCGCGTTTGCCCGGCACGCTTTGGCAGGGGAAGTTGCGCGCGCCCCGCACATTGAACGGGGAGTCCTGCGGCACTCGGCAATACAGATCGCCCGCAGGCCGGTCGGGGTAATCCTCGAAACTCGGTGGCCGCTGCTGCTGGGCGGGCAGGTAACCCGTGGTGCACGGCGGAGGCAGGTTGATGTTCAAATTGAAATCCAAGAAGCTGCCCTTGTAGTCCTGCTTGGTGTTCACGCCGCTGACAATCGTGGCCTGCAATGCGGCGGTCGACTGCGGCATCAGCACCAACAACTGCTCGATCGCAGCTTGATACGTGATGGCGACCTGATCGATGGCGACGAGATTGGCCAGCACGATCGGCAGCGTGGGCTGCAACCGCTCGACGAGCTCCTCGACCTCTCCGATGGCGAGACCACCTCGTTCGAGGAGGCCGGCGACCGGGGCATCCTGGGACCGCAGTTCGTCGGTGACGACCCTCAAATGAGATGCCCAGGACGATATTTCGTATGCGGTGTCGGCCTGCGCCGCCAGTGCCGGCGACGCCTCGTCGACAAGCTGCGTGATCGCGTCCAGATGCGCGTGGGCATCGATGGCCAACTGCGTGGACCCCTTTACGATCCGAGCGATCTCTGGTCCGAGTCCACCGACCGCGGTGTAGCTCTCGTCGACGACCGTCTTGAGGTCAGCGCGTGGAATGGCCTGTAGACCATGGTTGGTCGCGTCGAGCAGCGCGTTGACGTCCGGCGGTACCGCTGCACGGCTCAGCGGTATGACGTCGCCGTTCTCGAGTGGCCGCGACGTCGCGTTGCGCGGCGACAACGCTACGTACTGCTCCCCGGCGGCGCTGTGGCTGCGGACTTCAGCGTCGAGGTCCGACGGGATGGGAATATCCGATCGCAGTGACAACACCGCCACAACGCCGGTATCGGTGAGGCGTACATCCGCAACCCGCCCGACCTCCGTACCCCGGTAGGTGACGTTGCCGGTCTTGTACAGCCCGGCAGCCGCAGGCAACTCGACGGTGACCGTGTACTGGCCCAAGCCGAACCAGCGTGCGGGCAACCGAATGTAGCCGAATACCATGATGGCCCCGGCGACGGTGGCCACCACCCCGAAAATAATGAGCTGGAACAGGATCCGCCGGCCTATCCGCATCTCACTGGCCCTGGTCCCAGTGATACGGAGCCACCAGCGGATTGCCGCCGGTGTACGGGCTCGGCAGCTGACCGATTGTGCGACCCCATTGAATCTCGAGTTCGGTCAGGTCACCCTCCCATCTGGTGCCGGTGAAAAACGAGGAATCGATGCGGCTGAGGGTCAGGTCGACGACGAGGGTTGAATTCGCGTAGTCGCCCCGGATCCAGTTGGGGATATTCTCCTTCGGCCACGGAAACGTTGTCAGCAGGCTGAGTGACCGGGTCAGTGCCGGCCCCGCGTCCCCGAGTGCCGCAAGCGCGGGTGCGATGTCCTCGAACTCGTGCAGCATCGCCTCCTTGGTTTGGTCGACGGCATCAGCGGCCAGCGCGCTGAACTCACCGAACCGGTCGAGGGCATCGGCAAGGCTGCGGCGCTCGTCTCGGAGCACGGCGAGCGCGTCGGGAATCGTGCGGAGCGCGCGCTCCATCACGATTCGCTGCCCAGCGAACTGGCCGGTGAGCCGATTCAGGCTTTCTGTGGCGGCCAGAATGTCGTCCTTCTGGCCGTCGAGTCGGCCGATGAACCGATCGAGTTGTTCGAGCAGGCTGCGCAGATCCATGTCCCGGCCGCGGAAGGCGGTGCTGAAAGCCTCTGTGATGTCCTGGATTTGACCGATTCCGCCACCGTTGAGCAGCAGCGAGATCGCCGCGAGGGTCTGCTCGGTCGTCGGATAGGCCGTTGCGTTCGGCAGCGGGATCAGCGCCCCGTCGCGCAGTTTGCCCTCGGGCGCCACCCCGGTGGGCGCGGCCAGTTCGATGTGCATTGTTCCCAGCAGGCTGGTCTGCCCCACCGTCGCGGTGGCGTTGGCGGGCAGTTCGACGTCGCTGTCGATGGTCATCGTGACCAGTGCATGCCAATCCTGGATTTCGATCTTCGTCACGTTGCCGACCGTGACGTCGCCGACACGGACCCTGGAGTTCTGTTGGATGTTCACCACATCGGGCAGTTCGGCCCTGACCACGTATGAATCACTGCCGCCGCCCGCGGTTCCCGGCATGGGCAGCGAGTTCAGCCCACGCCAGTCGCATCCGCACAGCGAGGCAAGGCTGGTCAGGACGGCGAGTGCGAATAGGCTGCGCCGCAGAGGCATCCGGGTCACCCCCGTTCCCCATACGCGGCCATCATTCCTGGCAGGCCCGCGGCTGGTTCGGTCGCAACGGCCCCGGGCGCGTGGTCGGGCCGCATCCAGTCTTCGCTGTAGGTGACCTCGTTCGGACGGGCTTGCGCATTGACGAACGGGTTGACCCCGACCGGCGGAAAGTTGTACTGCCGGTTCTTAATGATCGGCGCCAGGTACTGCACGCAGAGTTTGGCCGACTGCTCACTGCCCAGGCGCGAGGCCGCCTGAATCGCACCGCACAGGAACGTGATCGGGTCGGCGAAGTTGTTCACGGCCATCGCCCCGGTGAACGATGCGTGCGCGGGCTCAAAGGTGTTGGCGAAGTTCTGCACCGCGTTGGGTGCCACGTGCAGCAGTTGCTTGACTTCGTCGATGCGCTCGACGATGGCCGACGATACCGATGCCAGCTTGTCCGAGGTGGTGCCCAGCGCGTCGCGGTTGTCGGCGACGAACCTCTCGACGCCGGCGACGGCGGCGTCGAGGTCGGCTACGGTGCGTCCGACCTCATGTGGGTCGTTGGCCAGCAGCGCGGTGACCGCGGCCAGATTCCGGTTCAGCTGTGCGGTGAGGTCTGCGCTCGAACTCAGCGCCGTGACGAACGTGGACAGGTTTCGCACGGTGGAGTAGAGGTCTGCGCTGTGATCTCCCAACGTCGACAAAGCCCGGGACAACGCGAGCACGGCGTTGCGAATGTTCGCGCCTTCGCCCCGCAGGTTGTCGGCCGCGGTGTTGATGAATGCCCCGAATGTGCTGACCCCGCCTTCTTGTCTGGGCTGCAGGGTCGCGGTGAGCTTCTCCAGTTGCTGCCGAAGGTCGTCCCATTCCACCGGGACCAGTGTCCGGTTCTGGGGGATCACGGCACCGTCGGCCATCACGGCTCCGTGGGTGTAGGCCGGTGTCAGCTGGATCGCCCGCGATGTGACCAACGACGGCGACACGATCACGGCCTGCGCGTCGGCTGGCACCTTGTACTTGTCGTCGACCCAGAAGGTGATCTTGGCGCGTAGCGGTTGCGGCTCGATCTTGGCGATCCCGCCGACCGGCACGCCGAGGATGCGCACCTCATCCCCGGTGAAGATGCCATTGCTGTTGTCGAAGTAGGCCACGATGTGGGTCCGACCTCGCTCCCCGTCCGCCCCGGTGACCGCCACGGTGGCCGCGCACAGTAAGAGGACGAGCACGGCGGCGACGGCGGTTCTGGCGCCACGTAATTCGGTCATGAAGTCCCCTGCTCGGGAGGCGGGGCGGCGGGCGGGCCCGGGGGCGGACCGCCTGGCGGCGGTACCGGCAGCGGCTCTCGGTACGGATAGCGCGCATCGCCGGGTACGCCGGTGATGGCGTCCGGCAGGGTGGTTCTGGGTGCCCCGCCCTGTCCGGTGCGCGGGTAGGGCATGGGTAGCGCCGGGGTGGCCCGCTGACCGATCTGCGGGTCGGTGCGCTCGGAGGGCAACAGCACCGCGGGGTCCAGCCCGAGGTCGGAGAATGCCGCATCGATGAACGGCTGCAGAAACTGGCCCGGCAACAGATTGGCGATGTAGGACTTGAAGAAGGGCCCGGACGACAGCGATTCGCCCAGCGACATGACGTAGTCGTTGAGCAATTCGATGGACTTCTGTACCCGCTCCTTGCGGTGGTCGACGATCGTCAGCACCGCGTTGAGCTTGTCGAGCATGGGGCGCATCTGGGTTTGGTTTTCGGCGACGAATCCTGACAGCTCCCGTGCCAGCGCCGAGATGTTGCCGGCGATGTGGTTCAGATCGTCACTCTGGGTCCGCAATTCGGAAAGCAGCGCGTTGGTGCTGGTGATCAGGCCGACCACCTGATCGGTGTGGTGGGCCAGTACCGTGGTTACGTTGTTGGCGTTGGTGAGCAGGGTGCGTAACTGGGCGTCGCGTTCGTTGAGGGTCTTCGAATACCTCGTGACACCGGCCACCGCTGCCCTGAGGTCTGCCGGTGTGTCCGAGAAGGTTTCGGCCAATGTGGCCAGCGAGTCCGACAACTGGTCGGTGTCCAGCCCGCCGATCGTCGCGGCCAGATCACCGAGCGCATCGGGCAGTTGATATGCGGGGGTGGTCCGATCCAGCGGTATCGTCTGCTCGAGTTGGCCATCGCCGCGGGGCATCACTTCGAGGACCTTCACCCCCAGCAGGCTCTTGGTCTTGATCGCCGCCTCGGTGCGGTCGCCGAGGCGGACCTCGTCGCTGAGCTCGAACGTGATCAGCACCCGCGCATTGTCGAGTTCGACGCCGGTCACCTTGCCGACCGTGTAGCCCGACACGTGCACGTCGGCGCCGGTCCGAAGACCGCTCGTGTCGGCGAAGTAGGCCGAATACTGCTTGGCCTGACGAAAGGGTAGGACCTCGTCATAGTTCAGGGCGCCGAACACGACGCCGGCCGTCACCGCGACGCCGATGCCGCCGATGAGCGTGAGGTTGCGTTCGGTGAACGATCTCATTTCGCCGCGCACCGCCCGGTGCTCTGTCCGGCGAGCTTGATGTACACCGGTTGGCCGCCTTTGCCGTTCATCTTCAGTACCGCATCGCATAGGTAGAAGCTGAAGAAGTCTCCGTAGATACCTTGTCGCGCAAGGGCCTGATAGGCATCGGGAAGCGTATTGAGCAGGTTGTCGAGGTACTCGTGGTCCGCCATGACGATGCCCGCGGTGCGGTCGGCTTGGCGCACCGTGCTTGCCACGGACGCGCGGGCCCGGGCAAGCAGATCGGCCACGGTGGCAGCGGCCTCGTTGGTGTGCGCGACCGCGTTGGTGATGCCTGCCTTTTGCCCCGCGAGGGTCTTTACCACCTGCGCCACCGAGTCGATGGCCGTGCCGAGCTGGCCGGATTCGGCGCTTACCGTGCCCATCACCGTGTTGAGGTTGTCGATAAAGTCGCCGATGAGCTCGTCGCGATCGGCCAGCGTGTGGCTCAGCGCTGATGTCTGCGCCAGCAGTGAGCCGACGGTGGCTCCTTCGCCCTGAAACGCTCTGATCATTTGGCCTGCCAGCGCGTTGACCTGTTCAGGATCAAGCGCCCGAAACAGTGGCCGGAACCCGCCGATGAGCGCGTCCAGGTCCAGCGCCGGGCGGGTGTGGTCGACCGCAATGACCTGCCCGGGCTCCAGCCGCGGCGCGTGTCCGGTTCCCTGCTCGAGTGCCAGGTATCGGTCCCCGAGCACGTTGTCGTAGCGGATTGCCGCCCGGGTGTTTCGGGTCAGCTCCATCGATTGGATGACCGTGAAACTCACATCGAGGACGGCGTTGGGCATGATCGCGATGTCGTCGACCTTGCCCACTTCGACGCCCGCGACCCGGACGAAGTCGCCACGCTCGAGGCCGCTGACGTTGGTGAACTCCGCACGGTAGGAGCTTTCGTCACCGAACCGCAGCTCGGCGAACACGACCAGCAGGCCGGACAGGCCAACAATGCACACCGCTGTGAAGATCGACAGGCGCCAAACTGCGCTCCGCAGATTGCTTTTCACGGCTCACTCCTGCCCAGGGTCCCCGGCGGCGGTGCGGGGTTCGGAACGGGACCGATCGCAGGCGGCCCCAGCCCGTGAAAGCTGGGAGACTCCGGGACGGCGCGGGTGGCCGGCAGGTAGTTGACCCACCAGGGGTGGCCGATGCCCGGGTTGGGCCGAATATCCAGCCCCGTTCCCCACCCGGTGTTCGTCACCAACTGCCGCACGGGAAAATTTTTCGACGCATCCGGCAACGACCCGCATCCTGGTTTGCCGCCGGGTCCGCCTTTGGCGGCCACGAGGGGAAGATTGTCTGGATACCGGTACGGGTCGTCACCCAGCAGGATGGCGCTGTCCAGAATGGAAGTCCGGCCGTTTCCGCCGATCCGCTCGTATCCTCCGTTGTCGAGGAACCATTTCGAGCCCAGCAGTAGACAGGCGTACACGGGGTCGTACTTCCGCAGCAGGGTGGTGGTCGGCTCGAGACCGTTGACCGCCTGCACGAGGTTTCCTTGGTTGGGTCCGAGCAGACCGGTGCCGGCACGGGCCAGACCGATCGTGTTGAGCAGCAACGCATCCAGGTCGTCGGCATGGTTTGTGACGGTGACACTGGTGGTGCTCGCCGCATCGAGTACCGCTGCGAGGTCTTGCGCCGCATCGCTGTAGGCATCGGCGAATCCCGTGGTGGCGCGCCAGTTCTTGTGAAGTGTGTCCATCCGCGGATTCAGCGACTGCAGCACCTGATTCGCATCGGATGTCGCTTGACCGATGCGTTCACCCTGTCCGCGTACCCCGTCGGCGATCGCCGTCAGCGTCGCGTTCATCTTGGCCGGGTCGATCTGTTGCAGCAGATCCACCAGGTTCTGGAAGACGGTGTTCACCTCGGTGCTCACATTGCGTGAGCGCACGACGTCCCCAGCCGAGATATGCTTTCTGCTGGGGTGCTCCGGATAAACCAGATCCACATACTTGGCGCCGAACAGCGTGGTCGCGCGGATCTGCGCCTCCACATTCGCCGGGATGTAGTCGACCTGCTCTGGATAGATGTCGAGTCCCAGCCGTACCGGGTGCCTGCCGCCGGTCACGGTGGCGACCCGCCCGACCTGAACGCCGCGGAGTTTGACCTTGGCCCCGGATTCGAGCACCAGCCCCGATCGGTCTGAGGTCAGCGTCACCGGGATGAACGAACGAAAGGTCCCTGCGAACAACGCCGAGCAGACGAACACCAGCGCGGCGATGGCGACGATGAGGATCAGGGTCCACCAGCCCGGGCGGATCCGGTTCAGCGCAACGCCGGCTTTCATCGGACTATCCCGAGAAGTTGAAGTTGCCGGACTGGCCGTAGATGGCCAGCGAAACGAAGACGGTGAGGAAAACCGCGCTGATCAACGAAGTCCGGACGGCACGCCCTACCGCCTCGCCCACGCCGGCGGGCCCGCCCGCGGCGGCGAAACCGTAGTAGGTGTGCACCAGCATGATGATCACCGACATCGAGACCGCCTGAAAAAAGGACCAGATGAGATCGGTCGGGTTCAAGAAGGTGTTGAAGTAGTGGTCGTAGACACCGGTGGATTGCCCGTACACGGCGGTCGTGCCGAAGCGTGCGGACAGAAACGACATCAGCACCGCCACGCAGTACAGGGGGATGACGACGATCACCCCGGCGACAACCCTGGTCGAGGCGAGGTAGGCGATCGAACGGATCCCCATGACTTCGAGCGCGTCGATTTCCTCGTTGATACGCATCGCGCCGAGTTGCGCTGTCGCGCCCGCACCGATGGTGGCCGCCAGCCCGATGCCCGCGGTCAACGGCGCGATCAACCGGACGTTGAAGTACGCCGACGCGAAACCGGTCAGCGCCTCCACCCCGACGTCGGCGAACTGGTTATAGCCCTGCACCGCAATCAGCGCCCCCGTGGACAAGGTCAGGAAGCCCACGATCACGATCGTTCCACCGATGATGGCCAACGCCCCTGTGCCCAGGCTCATCTGAGCTATCTGGCGCATCATCTCCGTCTTGTGCTTGACCACGGCGTCACCGACGGAAAGCAGCGTCTGGCTGTAGAACTGGGCTTGGCTTCCGACTCGATTCCAGGCGTCGACCCACGCGTGCGATCGGTTGCGGAGTCGCGAGGATGGCCTGCCGGTCGCGCTCGAGGTCATAGTGTGGCCTCGGCGCCGACGGCGGTCGCGATGATGTTGATCACGAACAGCGCCAGGAACGAATACACCACCGTTTCGTTGACCGCCTCGCCGACGCCGGCCGGCCCGCCCCCGACGGAAATGCCCTTGTAGCAGGCGATGAGGCCGGCCGCCAGCCCGAACAGCGCCGCCTTGATCAGGCAGACGAGCACATCGTCGACATCGGTGAACAGCGTCATACCGCCGACGAAGGCCCCGGCGGTGACGTGCTGAACGAATACCGAGAACATGAACCCGCCCGTGAGCCCCACCAACACCACCAGTGGTGACAGCAGGAACGCCACGACCGTGGCGGCCAACACCCGCGGAACGACCAGCGCTTGGATGGGGTTGACGCCCATGACACGCAACGCGTCCAACTCGTCTCGGATCGTTCGTGCCCCGAGGTCCGCACACATCGCCGTGGCGCCGGCCCCCGCGACCACCAAAACCGTCACGACCGGACCGATCTGAGTCACCGACCCGTACGCGGCACCGGCGCCGGATGTGTCGGCGGCGCCGAATTCGACCAACAAGATGTTGAAGGTGAAGACCAGCAGCACGGTGAAAGGTATCGACAGCATCAGGGTCGGCACGATGGATACCCTGGCGACAAGCCATGCCTGCAAAAGGAACTCACGCCACGCGAACGGACGCCTCGGGATCAGGACGAGCGTGTCGAGGGCCATGGCGAAAAAGCCGCCGACGCCACGCAGCGGTCGAGCGACGACGTGGGTCGGCTTCACGGTTTCCCGATCGGCGAAGTCCCGTCGCCGCACCGGCGCGTCTGATGCATCGCAATGCTCACATCGGGGCAGGCTCCCGCCCCTGCGCCCTGGAGCATTACCAGGGCGATGCCCAAGATCCGCCGACGCAGAGAGCCAGACATGGCAACCTCCCAGTAGGAGTACACTGTACGCTCATAATTTGAGCACGCATCCGGCTGACCCGTCAAGTACCTAATCGGGTGGTGACCGGCAGTCAGTGAAAGGAGGTGTTCACGGTCTACCCACTGCCGGAGTTGCTACAACCAGGGTTCGCGCCAACCCGGGTATCCGGCAACGAGTTTGGCCGCCCCGGGCGGTCCCCACGAACCCCGCGGGTACGGTTGCACGGCCGGTGGCGCGTCCAGCAGAGGTTGTACGATGCGCCAGGTTTCCTCGACGCCGTCCTCGCGGGCGAACTGGCTGGAGTCGCCGCGCATGGCGTCGCTGAGCAGCCGCTCGTAGGGTTCGGGCGCCTCGCCCAGCTCTTCGGCGAAGATCAGCGACAGGTCCACCGTGCGGGTGCGGAAGGCGCCGGGCTCCTTGGCCTGCACCAACAGGTCGGCTCCCGGGCGGGGATCGATGCGCAGCACGAGTTCGTTGGCGTCGTGCGTCGACGCGGTGATCGGCAGCTTGGGCGGCCGCTTGAAGATGACCCGGATCTCGGTGGCGCGCACCGGTAAACCCTTGCCGGCCCGCAGGAAGAACGGCACTCCCGACCAACGCCAGTTGTCGATCTCCAGCCGCAGCGCCGCGAAC
The DNA here is from genome assembly GCF_019645835.1 of Mycolicibacterium holsaticum DSM 44478 = JCM 12374. Taxonomy (NCBI): domain Bacteria; kingdom Bacillati; phylum Actinomycetota; class Actinomycetes; order Mycobacteriales; family Mycobacteriaceae; genus Mycobacterium; species Mycolicibacterium holsaticum. Next base: position 1,120,162 of record NZ_CP080998.1, on the reverse strand, counting down.
GTCTCGGTCTGCGAATCCGGCTTGACCCCCGCGACCGACGTGTAGCCGTCGTACTGTCCGCGCACATAATGGGCGGGCTCGATCGCCGGGATCGCCCGGAACACCTCCACGCGCTTGTCCCGTAACCCGTCGGCGCCTGCGACGCTGGGCGGCTCCGCGGCGAACAGCCCGATCAGCTGCAGCAGATGGTTCTGCACCACATCGCGCAGCGCCCCGACCGGATCGTAAAAGCTGCCGCGGTCCTCGACCCCGAAGTTCTCGGCCATGGTGAGCTGCACGCAGTGGATGCGGTCGCGGTTCCACAACGGCTCGAACACCGAGTTGGCGAAGCGCAGGAACATGATGTCCATCGCCGGTTCCTTGCCGAGGAAGTGGTCGATGCGGAAGATCTGCCACTCCTCGAGCACGCTGCTGAGCTTGTCGTTGAGCTCGCGCGCCGACGCCAGATCATGGCCGAACGGCTTTTCCACCACGACCCGGGCCCGCGTCGTCAGGTTGGCCCGTGCCAGCCCCTCGACGACGCGGCCGAACAACGACGGCGGTATCTCCAGATAGAACACCGGCGTGTGCTTGCCCTCGATCGCCCTGGCCACGCGGTCATAGGTCTTCGCGTCGGCGAAGTCGCCCGACACCATCGAAAGCCGTTGCGCGAACCGGTCGAACACCTTCTCGTCGATGTGCTCACCGCCCGCCTCGATCGCTTTGCGGGCATGGTCGCGCAGGGTCGACACCGACCAGTCGTCGAGGGCGACCCCGACGATCGGACAGTTCAGCAGCCCCCGGTGCTCCAACCGGTACAGCGACCGGAAGGTCATCTTCCTGGCCAGGTCACCGGTGATACCGAAGATCACCAGCACATCGGCGGGTGCAGTCACGATGGCTAGCCTTTCTCCGCCGTCTTCTCATGATGGCCGCCGAACTCACTGCGCATCGCCGACATCACCCTGTCGGTGAAGCCGCCGAGTTGGCGCGACTCGAACCGCTCGAACAGCGATGTGGTGATCACCGATGCGGGCACCCCTTCGTCGACCGCGGCCAGCACGGTCCAGCGTCCCTCCCCGGAATCCGAGACCCGGCCGGTGAAGTCGTCGAGTTGCGGTGACCGGGCCAGCGCGTCCGCGGTCAGATCGATCAGCCACGAGCCGACGACCGATCCGCGCCGCCAGACCTCGGCCACCTCGCCGACGTCGATCGTGTACTGATACGCCCACGGGTCGCGCAGCGGCGTGGTTTCGGCGTCGACGGTGCGGTCGACGGTGCCGGCGTCGGCGTGCTTGATGATGCTCAGCCCCTCGGCGATGGCGGCCATCATCCCGTACTCCACGCCGTTGTGCACCATCTTCACGAAATGCCCTGCGCCGCTTGGTCCGCAGTGCAGATAGCCGTCTGGGGCGGTGCCGTCGGTGCGGCTGCGGCTGGGGGTGGGTTCGGCGCTACCCTGACCCGGCGCAATGGTCTTGAAGATCGGGTCGAGGCGCTTGACTACGTCGGTCTCACCGCCGATCATCAGGCAGTACCCGCGCTCCAGGCCCCACACCCCGCCGCTGGTGCCACAGTCGACGTAGTGAATATCGCGCTCCTGCAGGGCTTTCGCGCGGGTGATGTCGTCGCGGTAGTAGGAGTTGCCGCCGTCGATCACCGTGTCACCGGGGTCGAGCAGGTCCGCGAGTTGATCGAGCGTCGCGTCCACCACCGCCGCAGGCAGCATCAGCCAGACCGCACGTGGTTTCTCGAGCTTGTCGACGAAGTCGCGCAACGACTCCGCGCCCGTGGCGCCCTCGCCGGCCAGGCTTGCGACGGCGTCTGCGTTGCGGTCATAGGCGACACAGCGGTGCCCGTCACGCATCAGCCGCCGCACCAGGTTGGCGCCCATCCGGCCCAGGCCCACCATCCCCAATTGCATCGGCGTATCGGTAGCCATGTCACTCCTTCGTCATCAGATCGATCGGCCCGAGCCGTGAGACCCATTGTCGTCGTTGTAGCCGCCCCGCCGGGCGGCGGTCACCTGCCCTTCACCGACGCTCCTCCGATCCCCGCCTGCCGCTGCCGCCCAGCGGCGAACCGATGAGGGCGGCAACGCCTTTCGGACGTCAGGGGTGCTTCATCGCGGCACCGGCCCAGATGGCAGTCGCCTACCGCCTGGGCTCATTCCCGTGGGACCCCGCCGATAGGAAACTCAGCTAACGACTATAGGCACCCACGATGCAATGCGGAGCAAATCGACCCGATTCGCGCCGAAGCGGCGCCGCGGCACATATTCGGTTGTACGGCAATGGATTCACGGACAAGCCCCGGCCGCGGGACACCGACTCAGGGCATTCCGGTGGATCCCATCGCCACCACCACGGCCGGGATCGCCCAGAGGGTGTCGGCCAAATCCCTCTGACGAGGGGCCGGCGCGCGATGTGCGCGCCGGCGCGGAACGGCGATTCGCCGAGCATCGACAGGGTCGCGATATCGGCATATGTTGATATGTGTCCGCACGTTCGCCCGTCGGCGCGCGACCGATTCGACAGAGGAGTTGATCTGCGATGCGTGCACCAGCCAACGACCGTTCCGGTTGTTCGTGTCATTGCCACAAGTGCGACCAAGGCCATCACTGCGGCAACGCCCCGAACTGCTACATCAAGAAGTGACCGCCCGGGCCGGTTAACGGCCCGCCGCCGGGGGTATCTCATCGATCTGCTGACCCGTCAATAACCTCGGGTCGGGCGGAGGTGGAGATGATGGCGACAACCCCCAAGTACATGGCCGTGCAAGCCGCCGCGATCTTCGTCGGCGCCGGCCTGCTCATACTCGGCGTGTGCGGGTTCATCCCGGGCGTCACGGCTCAGTACGACCGGCTGACGTGGGCGACCGAACATACGGGCGCCGAGGTGTTCGGGGTGTTCGCCGTCTCTGCGCTGCACAACATGGTGCACCTGGTCACCGGCGCGTTGGGTTTCGTGATGGCGCACAGTTATGCCGCGGCCCGGGCCTATCTGCTGGGCGGCGCGCTGGTGTATTTCGTCCTGTGGCTCTACGAACTGCTCGCCGACCGGGGTGCCAACTGGCTGCACTTCGGGCTTGCCGTCGTGATGGCGGTGCTCGGTTTGACGCTGGCAGGCCAACGTGACCCGACCAAGCGACGCAGAAGGGTTCGGACCTGACCCGCGGGGCTCAGGCGATCGAGAGCGCGATGCCGTCGAGGATGTCGTGTTCGCTGACCACCAGCGCGTCGATGCCGTCCCGGTGGCCCAGCGCCGCGGCGAGTTCCTCGACGATGATCGCCCCGCCGCCGATCACGTCGACGCGACCCTCGTGCATCGGACCCAGCGCGGCGCGTTGGGCACGCGTCATCGCGATCACCTCATCGCACACCCCCAGCAGATCACCGAACCCGACCCGGGACAGATGGATGACCGCGGGATCGTAGCTGGTCAACCGCTGCGCCAACGCCGACAACGTCGTCATCGTGCCCGCCACGCCCACCCAGGTGCGCGCCCGGTCCACGGGCACCACGTCAAGCGCCTTCGTCAACCCGTCGCGGACCACGTCCCGCGCGGCCGCGATCTCGGCGGCGGTCGGCGGATCGGAATGCAGACAGCGTTCGGTCACCCGCACGCAGCCGATGTCCGCGGAGAAGCTGGCCGTCACGTCATCGGTGCCGAGCACCACCTCGGTCGACCCGCCACCCAGGTCGACGACCACGAAAGGGGCTGCCGCCGGGTCTAATTCGTCGACCGCGCCGCGAAACGACAGCTCTGCTTCCTCGGTGCCGGTGATCACTTCGGCGACGGTGCCCGCGACCACCGGACCCAGCACGTCGGCCGTCATCGCGAAAAACTCGTCGCGATTGGCGGCGTCGCGGGTCGCCGAGGTGGCGACCATCCGGATCTTGGCGACCCCGTGGTCGGCCAGCAACCGGGCATAAGCGCTCAGCGCCGCCTGCGTGCGGTCCAGCGCTTCGGACGCGAATCGCCCTGTGGCGTCCACGCCTTGGCCGAGCCGCACGATGCGCATCTCGCGGTGCACATCGCGCAGCCGCGGCCGCCCGGTGCGCTCGTCGACGTCGGCGATCAGCAGCCGGATGGAGTTCGTACCGCAGTCGATGGCTCCGACCCTGGTCATGTCCACTTCTCTCGCTCGAGGATGCCGGCCATCGCCGGTTCGTCAGCCAGCAGCGCCAGCGCCTCGTCGCCGAACGGGTTGATTCCCGGCCCCTTGGCCAAGGCATGCGCCATCAGCACATGCAGGCATTTGACGCGGTCGGGCATGCCGCCGCCGGAAAACGTTGTGCCCAAAGGCTCGATCGCATCCCGCTCGGCCAGGTAGGAGTCATGCGCACGACGGTACGCCGCCGCCAACTCGGCGTCCTGCTGCAGTCGTTCGGTCATCTCTTTCATCAGACCCGACGACTCGAGCCGGCTCGCCGCGGCGGTCAGCGCCGGGTGCGTGAGGTAATACAGCGTCGGAAACGGTGTGCCGTCAGGCAATCTCGGTGCGGTTTTGACCACGCCCGGTTCCCCGTTCGGGCAGCGGTAGGCGATCTCCAGGACGCCGCGGGGTTCACGGCCCAGCTGCCGCGCGACGGCGTCGAGGTCGGACTGCTCAACCACCGGGAGCAGGCGGTGCGGGGGTCGGCGGGGGCGGCGGCATCCCTGGCGGCACACCCGGCTGCGGCAACGGTGCGGGCGAAACCCCGTGTGGCTCATCGGCAATCGTGTTCCACAGTGCGGTATACCACGGCTGGTCGGGGTTGACGGCCTCGGGCTCCATGCCGGGTCTTCCCGGCAGCACGACCTTCTCGGGGAGCTGCACTTGGTACGGCGTCTCACCGGACATCACGAACCCCAACCGTTCCCGGGCCTGGGCGGCGATGTACACCGGATCGGCGAGTTTGACCTTCTGCTGTTCGAGCTCTGCGATCTGTTCGCGCAGCTGCGCCTCGGTGGCCTTGAGTTGCTTCATCTCCGTGCGCTGGCCGAAGTAGGTGCGCACCGGGCCGGCGATCGTCAGCGTCAGCACGCACACCACCGCGGCGAGGATCGCCGCACGCCGCGCCGCGGAGCCGAACCGCTGCTCGGACTGTTGTTCGGCCGACTCCGCGATCGATCGGCGAATCGACTCGGTGGTGTCCTTGGCCGCTTCGGGGGTCTGACGCGTATCGGCCGGGTCCGCCGCGCGCGTTTCCCGGCGGGCCGCGGTGGTGCGAGGACGACCCTTGCCACCACCTTTACCCGGCTTACTGGGCCGGGAGGTGGGTGACCGTCTCTTCGGATCGGGTCGTTTCGCGTCGGGCACGGCCTATTTCGTCTCCACCGTAAACCGGGGGAACGCCAGGTCACCGGCGTAGCGGGCGGCGTCGCCGAGGGTTTCCTCGATGCGAAGCAGCTGGTTGTACTTGGCGACGCGCTCGCTGCGGGCGGGAGCACCGGTCTTGATCTGGCCGCTGCCGACCGCGACGGCGAGGTCGGCGATCGTGGTGTCCTCGGTTTCGCCGCTGCGGTGGCTCATCATCGTGCGATAACCGCTGGCGTGCGCCAACGCCACCGCGTCGAGCGTCTCGGTCAGCGTGCCGATCTGGTTGACCTTCACCAGAAGTGCGTTGGCCGCGCCCTTGTGGATGCCGTCTTCGAGCCGTTCGGGGTTGGTGACGAAGAGGTCGTCGCCGACCAACTGGATCCGGTCGCCGATCGCGTTCGTCAGCGCGACCCAGCCCTCCCAGTCGTCCTCGGACAGCGGATCCTCGATCGACACCAGCGGGTAGGAGTCGATCAGGCCGGAATAGAAATAGATCATGTTCTCGGCGGTGCGGGTCTCGTTCTCGAACGCGTAACCCTGCTCGGCACTGAAGAATTCGGTGGCCGCGACGTCGAGCGCCAGCGCGACGTCCGCCCCGGGCGCGAAGCCGGCGGTCTCGATGGCGTTCAAGATCAGATCGAGTGCGGCCTTGGTGCCCGCCACATCGGGTGCGAAACCGCCCTCGTCGCCGAGGCCGGTCGCCAGGCCCTGTTCCTTGAGCACCGCCTTCAGCGCGTGGTACACCTCGGTGCCCCACCGCAGCGCCTCCTTGAACGACGGGGCGCCGATCGGCGCGACCATGAACTCCTGTACGTCCACGCCGGTGTCGGCGTGGGCGCCGCCGTTGAGGATGTTCATCATCGGCACCGGAAGGATGTGCGCGTTGGGTCCGCCGATGTAGCGGAAGAAGGGCAGCGCGGCCGACTCGGCGGCGGCCTTCGACACCGCGAGCGACACCCCGAGGATCGCGTTGGCGCCCAGCCGGGACTTGTCGGGGGTGCCGTCGAGGTCGAGCAGGGCCTGGTCGATGAGCCGCTGATCGTCGGCGCTCATGCCGATGACCGCGGGCGCGATCTCGTCGAGCACGGCCTCGACCGCCTTGTGCACGCCCTTGCCGCCGTAGCGGGCGCCGCCGTCGCGCAACTCGACGGCCTCGTGCTCACCCGTCGATGCGCCTGAGGGCACCGCGGCGCGGGCGAACGTGCCGTCCAGCAGCGCCACCTCGACCTCGACCGTCGGGTTACCCCGGGAGTCGAGGATCTCGCGGGCTCCGACCTGCTCGATGATGGGCACTCGCTTCTCCTTGATCGTGATGTGAACGATGGCGTTAGAGGTCGAGCCTAGAGCCTGTACCCCTGACCGGCGTGCTCAGAGGGGGTGTCCGTTCGCATACGCGGTGGCCCAGTCGCGCACGGTGCGGGCGTACTGGTCGGACAGGTTGTAGGCGCGCAGCGCGTTCATCCAGCCCCTCGGGGTGGCCAGGTCCTTACCGCGCCAGCACAGGTACCCGGCGGCCGACAGCGCGGCGTCGTCGATGTTGTCGGCGCTGACCTCGCCGTCGTTGTTGGCGTCGACGCCGTAGAGCCGCCACGTTTCGGGGATGAACTGCATCGGCCCCATGGCGCGGGCGAAGGCCATGTCGCCGTCGTGGCTGACCGCGTCGTCGTCGAGGATCTCGAGGTTGCCGCCCGTGCCGTCGAGCAGCACGCCGCGGATGGGCGGGCGCACGTCGCCGTTGTCCTCGATGGCCGCGCCGCGATACGTGCCGTGGTGGCTTTCTACCTGTCCGATGCCTGCCAGCGTCGTCCATGCCAGGTTGCAGTCCGGGTTCTCCACCTCCGCGACCCGTGCGGCGTAGGCGTAGGCCTCCAGCGCCCCGACGGGTATGCCGAGGGCGGGTGCGCGTGCGGCCGCCCAGTCGTGCAGCTGGTCGGCGGGCCGACCCTTGGCGTAGGTGTCGATTTTGGGCACCGGGTCACCCGGGGGCGGCGGTATACCTTCAGGTATGGGCGTTCCGAGCTGCCAGGAACAGCTCGAAGCCAAGAGCAGCGCTGTCGCACCTACTACGGCGACAGCCCGCAGCCAACGCACCGGCGACACCAGACTCCTCAACCAACCTCGGTCGCTTGCCATGTTCCCACGTGTTCGCCGCGGCGCGCCGAAACGCCCCTCGCGTTTTCGGCGCGCTTACGCTCGCTCAGCAGGACAAAACCCGCCGAATTCGCTGGTCAACATTCGACGTCCTGCGGGGACGGTTCGGGGACTTCCACCGGTCCGGGTTCGGGAACGCCGGCAGGCGCCGGCTCGGGCACCTCGGCCGGTGTCGGCTCGGGCACGCGGTCCGGCGCGGGCTCGGTGTCGTCGGCCGGCCAGTACGCGCGCCACTGTTCCTCGGTGATCTCGCCGAGCGGCGCGACGTCGAGTTCCTCGGGGACGTCGTCGCCGCGACGACCGACGGCGACCTCGTGTTCGACCTTGCGCACGGTGTCCATGAACTCCAGGACCTGTGCCCGCAACGCGCTCTCTGCGTCGAAACCCGCCGCCACCGTCACCGTCACCGACTTGATGCCCTCCGGAATGAGATCGGCGGGCAGGTTCGCCGCGGTCACCCGCTCGATCACCTTCTGCGCCAACGCCAATGCGGGCTGACCGGTCGGGACGTCGTCCATGCAGGAGAATGCCCGCCTGGCCCGCTTCTCCAGGGCCTTGCGCTCCTCCCACTGCGCCAACTGGTCGTCGAGTGAAATCGCCTCGCCGGCAAGCACGGCAGGCACGCGGTTGCCGAGTTTGCGTACCAGCGAGTCGGCGACGTCGTCGACGGTGAAGGAATTCTGGGGTGCATCCTCGGCGATTCGGGCGTGAAATAGCACCTGCAGCAATACATCTCCGAGTTCTTCGCGTAGTTCGTCGGCGTTGCCACCGCGTACCGCGTCGAACAGCTCGTAGGTTTCCTCCAGCAGGTAGCGGCGCAGGGAATCGTGTGTCTGTTCGCTCTCCCACGGTCCGGAGGTGCGCAGCTTGTCCATCATCGCGACCGCGTCGAGAAGGCGCTCCCCCGGCGCGGGCTCGGGGGCGGCGACCAGCCTCTCCCCGGCCGCCAGCCGCGTCTTGACCGCGGGATGGTCCGGGTCCGACGACAGCAGCACCGGCGCGCCTTGCTCGTCGGCCTCGTCGGAGAACCACGGCCGCGCCGAGGGCAGCGACCATGGCACCTTCACCGGTATCTCCTCGGTGTACTGGACGTCGCCGCTGAGCAGCTCGATCGCGTCGACGGGGATGAGGGCCGGCCGGCGGGGGTCGACCAATACGACGGTCATGGGCTAGACCCCCTCACGCATTTTCGATGAGACCGCTGGTTTCGGTTATACCAACACATTGACCCGACCTCGACGCCCGTGGCGAGTACCTGCAAGCCTGCGAACGCCAGATGGCCGCCCTGCCCGAAGGCAAGGCGGCCATCGTGTCACCTCGGGGACTCAAGGACTAGCCCGGAATCACCCAGTGGCCCGGCGAATGCTCGAAGAACGGGTTGACGATCCCGTCCACCGTGGCCATCTTCTTCAGCTGACCCGGCGGGATGCCGAAGAACGGGTTCGCAACGCCATTGATGAACGGCGCATTCTTCAGCTGCCCGGGGGCAATGTGGGTCACCGGCAGCCGGAAGTAATCACCCAGCTGCGGGAACCGCACGTCCGGCACGTTCACGTCGGGAACGTTGACGGCCGGCACGTTCACATCAGGAACGTTGACGCTCGGCACGTTCACATCAGGAACGTTGACGCTCGGCACGTTCACGTCAGGAACGTGCACACCCGGAAGATGCACGTCGGGCACGTGCACACCCGGCACCGGAATCGGCGGCGGCGGCGGCACGAACGGAGCGGCTTGTGCCAGGCCCGTTCCCAGGCCGAGGCCACCGAGTCCCAGCGCACCGGCCATCGTCGTGGTTACCGCGAATTTCTTGAAGTTCATTTTCACTCCTTCGCCTTCCGTCACTGCGACACCGTCTTTGGTGTACGCGTGATGTTCGGTTTAGGAAATTGCTCAACCGTCCGGTCCGGACGATCCCGTCGCCTTCGATCTAGACGACAACGCAACACCTTGACCCCCCACTCGGTACGTCGGGTCGGCATTCGGCTGCGTTATCCACGCCGCCGGTGGGATAAATCACCATGGCTGTGATCAGGCGTTAAACCGAAACTTCGAGGTTCGCGGTCACATCGACGCTGCCCTGAGGTTTGCCGTCCAGGGCCAGCACCAGGTCGGCGACGAACTGCACCAGTTCAAGATCACGGATTCGCGGCGCACCGACACCCTCACCGGCGCGCGGAATCGGCACCTGCACGGTCGACGTCGTCGCCCGGTAACGCGCGCTGGGTTGTATCCGCTTGAGCCGAAGCTGCTGTGAGTCCAGCAGCTGCAGGGGCGCCAGCCGCAGCGTGGTCTCCGATACCGAGCTGACCTCGGTGATCGCGTAGTGCCGGAGCAGCAACCGCAACCGCGCGATCGCGACCAACCGCTGCACGGGCGCCGGCAGCGGCCCGTACCGATCGATCCACTCCTCCACGACGGCGTCCACGGCCGCGGAGTCGCCGGCCGCCGCGAGCCGCCGGTAGCCCTCCAGACGCAGGCGGTCGCTGCCGATGTAGTCCTGCGGCAGGTGCGCGTCGACGGGTAGGTCGATGCGCACATCCTTCTGCTCTTCCGGTGCCGCAACGGTTTTCCCGTCCGCGGCCGCCCGGTAGGCTTCGACGGCCTCGCCGACCAGTCGCACGTACAGGTCGAAGCCGACGCCCGCGACGTGACCCGACTGCTCGACACCCAGCACGTTGCCGGCGCCGCGGATCTCCAGGTCCTTCATCGCCACGGCCATGCCGGCGCCCAACTCGTTGTTCTGCGCGATGGTGGCCAGCCGGTCATAGGCGGTCTCGGTCAGCGGAACCTCCGGCGGATACAGGAAATACGCGTAGCCACGCTCGCGGCTGCGACCCACCCGGCCCCGCAACTGGTGCAACTGCGAGAGCCCGAACGTGTCGGCGCGCTCGACGATCAGCGTGTTGGCGTTGGAGATGTCCAGGCCCGTCTCCACGATCGTCGTGCACACCAGGATGTCGTAATCGCGGTTCCAGAAGCCCTCGACGGTGCGTTCGAGAAGTTCCTCGGGCATCTGGCCGTGCGCGACGACGACGCGCGCCTCCGGCACCAGGGCCTGCACCCGGGCCGCCGCCTGGTCGATCGTGCGGACCCGGTTGTGGATGTAGAACGCCTGCCCGTCGCGCAGCAGTTCGCGTCGCAGCGCCGCGGCGATCTGCTTGTCGTCGTGCGGGCCGACGTAGGTCAGCACCGGATAACGCTCCTCGGGCGGGGTGAGGATCGTCGACATTTCCCGGATCCCGGCCAGGCTCATCTCCAGCGTGCGCGGAATCGGGGTCGCGCTCATGGTCAGCACATCGACGTGGGTGCGCATCGACTTGATGTGCTCCTTGTGTTCGACACCGAACCGCTGTTCCTCGTCGACCACGACCAGGCCCAGGTTCTTCCACGTCACACCGGTCTGCAGCAGCCGGTGGGTGCCGATGACGATGTCGATGCTGCCGTCTTTCATCCCGTCGAGCACCGCTTTGGACTCCGCGCTCGAGGTGAACCGCGACAACCCCTTGACGGTGACCGGGAACCCGGCCATCCGGTCGGTGAACGTCTGCAGGTGCTGGTCGGCCAGCAGCGTCGTCGGCACCAGCACCGCGACCTGTCTGCCGTCCTGCACGGCCTTGAACGCCGCGCGCACCGCGATCTCGGTCTTGCCGTAGCCGACGTCGCCGCAGATCACCCGGTCCATCGGGATCGGCCGTTCCATATCGGCCTTGACCTCGGTGATCGCGGTCAGCTGGTCGACGGTCTCGGTGAACCCGAACGCGTCCTCCATCTCGGCCTGCCACGGGCTGTCGGGCGCAAACGCGTGTCCGGGTGCGGCCTGCCGCTTCGCGTAGAGCGCCACCAACTCCTGGGCGATCTCCCTGACAGCACTGCGCGCGCGGCTTTTCGTGTTGGTCCAGTCGCTGCCGCCCAGCCGGCTCAGCGTCGGGGCCTCACCGCCGACGTAGCGCGACAGCTGATCCAGCGAGTCCATCGGCACGTAGAGCTTGTCGGACGCTTGCCCGCGCTTATTCGATGCGTACTCCAGTACCAGGTATTCGCGGCGGGCGCCGCCGACCACGCGTTCGGTCATCTCCAGGAACCGGCCGATGCCGTGCTGGTCGTGCACCACCAGGTCGCCGGCCGTCAACGCCAGCGGGTCCACCACGTTGCGGCGCTTGGCGGCCAGCCGTTTGCCTTCGGTCGTCGCGACCCGGCTGCCGGTCAGGTCGGCCTCGGTGATGACCACCAGGTTGGCGCCCGGCACGACCACCCCGTCGTGCAGCGGACCCTTCAGCACGCCGACGACGCCCTCCTTCGGCGTGGCACCGGCTTCCAGAAGCGCTGCGGGCGTTTCAGATTCGGCGAGCTGCTCGACGACGCGGTGCGCGGTGCCCGTGCCCGGTGTCACGACCGCCGCATATCCTCCGGTCGCCACGTGCGCGCGCAGCATCGCGAAGACCTCGCTGATGCTGGCTTGTGAACCGCGCGCCGACGGGGCGGGCCGGATGTCGACTTCGAGCGCGGTCTCGTCCGACAGCTGGCTCAGCGTCCACCACGGGTGCCCGCCCGCCGCGGCGGCGGCGCGGGCGTCGTCGATGCCGACGAAGCCCGAGGCGCCGAGGGCCTCCAGGTCGATCGGCGCTGTGCCTTCGGAGCCACCGAACGCTGCAGCCGACCACGACGCCTCGAGAAACTCACGTCCGGTCTTCATCAGGTCGGCGGCGCGGGTGCGCACCTTTTCGGGGTCGCAGATCAGCAGCGGGGTGTTCGGCGGCAGATGCGCGGGCAGCGTGACGAGGTCGTCCTTGCGTAGCAACGGCAGCAGCGCTTCCATACCGTCGACCGGGATGCCGTCGGCGAGCCTGGCCAGCATTTCGGGCACGCTGCCGGTCAGGTGGTTCTCTGCGACGGGATGCTCGGCGGCCAGCGCGGCGGCGCGGTCGCGGACGTCGTCGCTGAGCAGTAGTTCGCGACACGGCACCGCGATCACGGTGTCGATGCTGATCTCGGGGATCGACCGCTGGTCGGCGACGGCGAACATCCGCATCTCGGAGACCTCGTCACCCCAGAACTCGACACGCACCGGGTGTTCGGCGGTGGGCGGGAAGACGTCGAGGATGCCGCCGCGCACGGCGAACTCGCCGCGCTTGCCGACCATGTCGACCCGTTCGTAGGCCAGCTCCACCAGGCGGGCGAGCACGGCGTCGAATGTCGCCGCCGGGGCGGCTCCGGCGTCGAACCGGGGCTCTTCCCCCACGGTCAGCGTCACCGGTGTCCACTCGTCTAGGTCGCCCGGTCGTTGCGCCATCGGCTGCAGCAGCGAGCGCGCCGTGGTGACCACGACGCGCAGCGGCGGGCCCAGGCGCGCGTCGTCGGGGTGCTTGAGCCGGTGCAGCACCATCAGCCGGGCCCCGACCGTGTCGACCCCCGGGGACAGCCGCTCGTGGGGCAGGGTCTCCCACGACGGGAACAACGCGACCTGCTCGCCGTAGACGCCGCGCAGTTCGGCGGTCAGGTCGTCGGCTTCTCGACCCGTCGCGGTGACCACGAGCAGCGGGCCGGCCTGCGCCAGCGCGCACGCGACGAACAGCCGGGCGCTGGCCGGGCCGATGAGCGTGAGATCGGCGGGTTCATCGGCGGCGCGGCGGGCGACTTCCTTCAGCGACGGGTCGCGTAGCGCCAGCTCGACAAGCCCCGCGATCGGGGTTTGGACATGGGTGTTCCCCGATACGGTCATGATGCTTCCATCGTATGCGCGGCTTTACCTACATGCCCAAAGGGACATTTGGGCGCCAACGTGCGAGTGGTTTTCGCCATTACGTCAATCTCGGCGAAACGACGGTGGCGGGATTACTCGTCGAGCAGCTGCGGGTCGTCCTCCAGATGCATCAGCCCGTTCCAGCACAGGTTGACCAGATGCGCGGCGACAACCTCCTTCTTGGGCTCGCGCACATCGAGCCACCACTGTGCCGTCATCGAGACCGAACCGACCAACGCCTGCGCATACAGCGGGGCCATCTCCGGATCCAGGCCGCGCTTGGAGAAGTCTCCGGCCAGGATCGACGACACCTGGTTGACGGCCTCGTTGAGCAGCGTGGAGTAGGTGCTGCCGGACGTGATGGCCGCCGGAGAGTCGCGGATGAGGATGCGGAACCCGTCGGTGCGCTCGTCGACGTAGGTCAACAGCGCCAGCGCGACGCGTTCGATCCGCAGCCGCGAGCGGTTGTTGGTCATCCGGGTCAACGACGACGTGATGCCGTCCAGCAACGCCGACATCTCGCGGTCGACCACCACCGCGTAGAGCCCCTCTTTGCCGCCGAAATGCTCGTAGACCACCGGTTTGGAGACGCTGGCGCGTTGGGCGATCTCCTCGATCGAGGTACCCTCGTAACCGCGTTCGGCGAACAACGAACGGGCGACGTCGATGAGCTGATGGCGCCGCTCGGCACCCGTCATCCGGGCGCGCGGCGCACGCACCTCTTTGTCGAATGCGGCCACGGTAGTAAGGCTAGTTGGTTCGACTAGCATCACGTGGTGATCGATCCGTCGTGGTGTAATCGGCAGCACCTCTGATTTTGGTTCAGATAGTTCAGGTTCGAGTCCTGGCGACGGAGCATTTGGTCGCGACTGTGCGCTTTCATACGGTGTCATCGGCGTGTCGCGGATGAAACTGCACATTCGACAGGGGCAGGAGACCGGATGACGGCAACTACCGAAGCTGCGGTGGTCGTTCTTGCGGCCGGCGCCGGAACCCGGATGCGCTCCGACACCCCCAAGGTGCTGCACACGCTGGCGGGCCGCAGCATGCTGGCCCACGCGCTGCACGCGGTCGCCAAGGTGGCGCCCCAGCACCTCGTCGTCGTGCTGGGCCATGACCGCGACCGGGTGGCCCCCGCTGTCGAGGAGCTGGCCGAACAATTCGGGCGCACCGTCGACATCGCGGTGCAGGAGCAGCAACTGGGCACCGGCCACGCGGTGGCCTGCGGGCTGGCCGCGCTGCCCGACGCCTTCGCCGGCACCGTCGTGGTGACCTCCGGTGACGTTCCGCTGCTGGACGCCGACACGCTGGCCGACCTGATCGCCACCCACAGCACCGAGCCCGCCGCGGCCACGGTTCTCACCACCACGCTGCCCGACCCGACCGGCTACGGCCGCATCCTGCGCACGCAGGACCGCGAGGTGATCGGCATCGTCGAACAGGCCGATGCCAGCCCGTCGCAGCTGGCCATCGACGAGGTCAACGCCGGGGTGTACGCGTTCGACATGGCCGCGCTGCGGTCGGCGTTGAGCCGGCTGGACTCCGACAACGCCCAGCAGGAGCAGTACCTGACCGACGTGATCTCGATCGTGCGCTCCGACGGGCAGGTGGTGCGCGCCAAGCACATCGACGACGCCACCCTGGTCGCCGGCGTCAACGACCGGGTGCAGCTGGCCGAGCTCGGCGCCGAGCTGAACCGGCGCATCGTGGCGGCGCACCAACGCGCCGGGGTGACGGTCGTCGACCCGGCCACCACCTGGGTCGACGTCGACGTCACGATCGGGCGCGACACCGTCGTCTACCCCGGCACCCAGCTGCTCGGCGGCACCCGCATCGGCGGGAACTGCCAGATCGGCCCGGACACCACGCTGACCGACGTCACCGTCGGCGACAACGCCAGCGTGGTGCGGACCCACGGCGGGCAGTCCGTCATCGGCGCCGGCGCCGCGGTCGGGCCGTTCGCCTACCTGCGGCCGGGCACCGTGCTGGGCGCCGACGGCAAACTCGGCGCGTTCGTCGAAGCCAAGAACTCGACCATCGGCGCGGGAACCAAGGTGCCGCATCTGACCTACGTCGGCGACGCCGACATCGGCGAGCACAGCAACATCGGCGCGTCGAGCGTGTTCGTCAACTACGACGGCGAGAACAAGAACCGCACGACGATCGGCTCACACGTGCGGACCGGCTCGGACACCATGTTCATCGCCCCGGTCACCGTCGGCGACGGCGCCTACACCGGGGCGGGCACCGTGGTGCGCGAGGACGTGCCGCCGGGCGCGCTGGCGGTTTCGGCCGGGCCCCAACGCACCATCGAGGGCTGGGTGTCGCGCAAGCGGCCGGGCAGCGCCGCCGCGGAGGCTGCCGCAAAGGCCGAAGCCGACGACGGCGACAAGTAGCTGTTCGTTTTCCGGCAACCCGGCAACGGGCACCCGGCAACGCTACGTACGATTGGGCCGTATCGAACCCCGACCGGCGAGGGCACTGTGGGCACCGAGTGGACCGACAACCGCAAAAACTTAATGCTCTTCGCGGGTCGCGCGCACCCCGAACTGGCCGATCAGGTGGCCAAAGAGCTCGACGTCCCAGTCACCGCGCAGACTGCCCGCGACTTCGCGAACGGCGAGATCTTCGTCCGTTTCGATGAATCGGTCCGCGGCTGCGACGCGTTCGTCCTGCAGTCACACACCGATCCGCTGAACAAGTGGCTGATGGAACAGCTGATCATGATCGATGCGCTCAAGCGCGGCAGCGCAAAGCGGATCACCGCGATCCTGCCGTTCTACCCGTACGCGCGCCAGGACAAGAAGCACCGCGGTCGTGAGCCGATCTCCGCGCGGCTGGTCGCCGACCTGCTCAAGACCGCGGGCGCCGACCGGATCGTCACCGTCGACCTGCACACCGACCAGATCCAGGGGTTCTTCGACGGCCCGGTGGACCACATGCGGGCGCAGAACCTGCTCACCGGCTACATCGCCGAGCAGTACCCGTGCGAGAACATCGTTGTGGTGTCGCCGGATTCCGGCCGGGTGCGGGTGGCCGAGAAGTGGGCCGACGCGCTGGGCGGCACGCCGCTGGCCTTCATCCACAAGACGCGCGATCCGCGGGTGCCCAACCAGGTGGTGTCCAACCGGGTGGTCGGTGACGTCAAGGGCCGCACCTGCGTGCTGACCGACGACATGATCGACACCGGCGGCACCATCGCCGGTGCCGTCAAGCTGTTGCGTGACGAGGGCGCCGGTGACGTGATCATCGCCGCGACGCACGGCGTGCTTTCCGAGCCCGCCTCGCAGCGGTTGGCCGACTGCGGCGCTCGTGAGGTGATCGTCACCAACACCCTGCCCATCGGTGAGGACAAGCAGTTCCCGCAGTTGACGGTGTTGTCGATCGCGCCGCTGCTGGCCAGCACCATTCGCGCGGTCTTCGAAAACGGTTCGGTCACAGGACTCTTCAACGGATCGGCGTAAATGACAGACAGCACCATCTACCACAACCCACGCTGCTCGACCTCCCGCAAGACCTTGGACTTGTTGCGCGAGAACGGTATCGAGCCGACGGTCATCCAGTACCTCAAGACGCCGCCGTCGCGCGCGGAGCTCGAGAAGATGATCGCCGACGCCGGTATCGACGTACGCACGGCGGTACGTAAGAAGGAAGCGCTGTTCACCGAGCTGGGGCTGGCCGACGCCAGCGACGACGAACTGCTCGATGCGATGGCCGAGCACCCGATCCTCATCGAGCGGCCGTTCGTCGTGACGCCGAAGGGCACCCGGCTCGCCCGGCCGATCGACGCGGTACACGAGATTCTGTGACGGCGCGTCGCTGCGTGGCGGCGGCCGCGCTGGTCGTCGTCGCCGCATCGGGCTGCGGTACGGAACCGCCTGACTACCAGTCGATCTGGTCGACGTCGACGACGCCCACCACGTCCGCCGGTTCCGAGCCGGCGGTGCCGATCGCCGTGTACCTCGAGGAGTCCGGTGTCGTCGGTGATCCGGTCGCTCCCGAGAAGCTGACCGACCTGACGGTGACGTTCCCGACACCACCGGGCTGGGCGCCCTACGTCAACACCAACCTGACGCCGCTCACCCGGGTGATCGCCAAGGGCGACACGTATCCGACCGCGATGCTGATGGTGTTCCGGCTCACCGGTGACTTCAACGTCGAGCAAGCGATCACCGAACACGGCTACGCCGACGCCGAGATGTCGCAGAATTTCAAGCGCCTCAACGCCTCCACCGACGACTTCAAGGGCTTTCCGTCGGCGATGATCGAGGGCAGCTACGACCTCAACGGCCGTCGGATGCACAGCTACAACCGCATCGTCATCGCGACCGGCGCGCCACCGGCCAACCAGCGCTACCTCATTCAGTTCACGGTCACCGGTTATGCGGACAAGGCCGCCGAGGAGGCGCCGGATATGGAGGCGATCATCGGCGGCTTCAACGTCGCGCTGCCCCGGTAGCGCCCCGGCGGGTGGCGCGCGGCCACTAGGGTCGGGACCATGAGTTGGACCGCAGCCGATCTGCCTTCCTTTGCCGGACGCACCGTCATCGTGACCGGCGCCAACAGCGGGCTCGGGTTGGTCACCGCGCGGGAGTTGGCCCGCGTCGGCGCCAAGACGATCCTGGCTGTGCGCAACACCGCCAAGGGTGACGAAGCCGCCGCGACCATGACCGGCCCCGGGTTCGGCCAGGTCGAGGTGCGCAGGCTCGACTTGCAGGACCTGTCGTCGGTGCGGGAGTTCGCCGACGGCTTTTCCGGGTCGGGGGACCGCGTCGACGTGCTGGTCAACAACGCCGGCATCATGGCGGTGCCGTACGCGCTGACCGTCGACGGTTTCGAAAGCCAGATCGGCACCAACCACCTGGGCCATTTCGCGTTGACCAACCTGCTGCTGCCCAAGATCAGCGAACGGGTCGTCACGGTGTCGTCGGTGATGCATTTCCTCGGCCGGATCAACCTCAAGGACCTGAACTGGAAGGCGCGCCCGTATCTGGCCTGGCCGGCCTACGGCCAGTCGAAGCTGGCCAACCTGCTGTTCACCATGGAACTGCAGCGGCGCCTGGACGCAGCGGGCTCACCGGTCAAAGCGCTCACCGCGCACCCGGGTTATTCGGCGACCAACCTGCAGGGGCAGACCGGTAACCGGCTGGGCACGCCGGTGTGGCTGGCGGCCAACCGGATCTTCGCGACCGCGCCGGACTTCGGCGCGCGCCAGACGCTGTACGCGGTGTCCCAGGATCTGCCCGGCGACACGTTCGTCGGTCCGCGGTTCGGCAGCCGGGGTCCCACGGGGCCGACGTCGTTCCGCAGCCCGCTGGCGCGCAGCGCGAAGACGGCCGCCGCCCTCTGGGAGCTGTCCGAGCAGCTCACCGAGACACCGTTCGGCCTCTGATTTGGGTGCTCGCCGCTGACTGCGCTACCCTCGACGGCGCGTCACGGCGAGGGTGGTTTCGGCCACCGTTATCGACGGGAGCCTCTCGAGGTTGCGACCCCTGCCGTGCTAGGACACGACACAGGAGCAACATCTCATGGCGAAAAAGACCGTCAACAATCTCAAGGCGCTGGTCCGGCAAGAGACCGGCAAGGGTGCTTCGCGACGCGCGCGCCGCAACGGCAACGTGCCGGCCGTGCTGTACGGCCACGGCAGCGACCCGCAGCACCTGGAGCTCAATGCCCGTGACTTCGCCGCTGTGCTGCGCTACTCGGGCACCAACGCGGTGCTCACCCTCGACATCGAGGGCAAGGAACAGCTGGCGCTGACCAAGGCGCTCGAGCTTCACCCGATCCGCCGCACCATTCAGCACGCCGACCTGCTCGTCGTGCGCCGCGGTGAGAAGGTGACCGTCGAGGTCACCGTCGTCATCGAGGGCGAAGCGGTGCCGGGCACCCTGGTCACCCAGGAAACCAACACCATCACGATCGAAGCCGACGTGCAGTCGATTCCCGAGCAGCTCGCCGTCTCCATCGAGGGCGCCGACGTCGGCACCCAGTTCACGGCCGGCTCGATCGAGTTGCCGTCCGGGGTCACGTTGGTCTCCGACCCCGAGATGCTCGTCGTCAACGTGGTCGCCGCGCCGACGGCCGAGGAGCTCGACGCCGAGGGCGGCGGGGCGGCCGAGGAGCCGGCTGCCGAGGCCGCCGAAGCCGAGGCACCGGCCGAGGCGGAAGCCGCGCCCGCCGAAGAGTCCGAGTAGGCGGCATGGCCGAACCGCCGGCGGGCGGGACGCACCCCCAGCTGGTGGTCGGCCTTGGCAACCCGGGCCCGCGGTACGCCACGACCCGGCACAACCTCGGGTTCCTCGTCGCCGACATCCTGTCCGACCGGATGGGCGCGGGGTTCAAGCTGCACAAGAAATCCGGCGCCGAGGTGGTCACCGGCCAGCTGGCCGGCCGGTCGGTGGTGCTGGCCAAGCCGCGCTGCTACATGAACGAGTCGGGGCGCCAGGTCGGCCCGCTGGCCAAGTTCTATTCGGTGCCGCCCGCCGACGTCGTGGTGATCCACGACGAACTCGACATCGAGTTCGGCCGGATCCGGCTGAAGTCCGGCGGCGGCGTCGCGGGCCACAACGGGCTCCGCTCGGTCGGTCAAGCGTTGGGCAGCAAAGATTTCCAACGTGTCCGTATCGGCATCGGTCGACCGCCCGGCCGGATGGACGGGGCGTCGTTCGTGCTGAGCAACTTCACCTCCGCCGAGTGGCGCGAGGTGCCCACGATCTGCGAGCAGGCCGCCGACGCCGCCGAACTGCTGGTGTCCCACGGGCTCGAGCCGGCGCAGAACATCGTGCACGCCTGGGGCTAGGGGCTACAGGAAGGAGTTCTCGGCGGTCAGACCGCGTTCGGGGAACTCACCCAGCGCGAAGGTTTCGGCGTTGCCCAGACCTGTGCCCCCGCCGACGGGGTCATCGACGCGCACCAGCAGATCCCGTAGCTGATGCAGTTGCCGGGCGTTCTCGGGTTTGTCGCATTCGGTCATGTGGCTGCCCTCGACCCTGAGGTCGCCCACCCATTGCCCGTACACCCAGTCGTTCCAGCCGTAGTAGCCTGCGGTGCCGAGGTGAAAGCCGGTCGGCCCGGCCGCGGTGATGGTCAACGGCCGCTTGGTGCCGTCCGCATTGATCAGCGTGACGGTGCCGTGGGTGAACCTGCGGTTGTCGTCCTGAAAGTGCATGTCCTGTTCGACAGAGACGAACCGGTGTGAGGTGCCGTCGTCGTTCTGCTGCTCGGCCTGGCAACGGATTTCAAGGAAGCCGTCGCCGCGCTCTTCCTGGTACATGACGAACAGCGAATAGGTCGACCCGTCGGGCCTGGTCATGGTCATCGGCAGCCACGTCATGAACATCTGTTTGATCCTGCGTCCGCCGCGTGGCAGCCCGGGGATCGGCTTGCCGACGCCGGGCCGCAACCCCCAGGAGTGGTCACGGATCGAAATCCAGTTGTCCGGGTCGATTTCGGTGCGGCTGCCCTCGACCTCCACCCAGCCCGACGCCACGCCGATCTGGTGGTAACGCAGCACGTTGTGGGTGACGCGGTAGCCGTCGGGGCTGCGGTCGGGCCACGGGTCTTCCAGCGCAGCAGCAAAGCCGCCGCGCAGTTCGACGTCGAACGCGATCGGTGCGTGCTCGGTGGGGTCCAGGCTTATCCGGATGGCCCGCAGCGGTTCGACCACCCGGTAGTGGATCGGCCCGACGTCGGTGGCGGCGGGGTCTGACGAGAGCCGCCGCCCGGCGCGCACCGTCCATTGTTCGGTGCCCCGGCACACCCCGGCGGCCCCGTCGAAAACGCCTCGGTTGGTGTACTTTCCGACACCGAGCACGACCTGCAGCGAGTTGTCGCGGGCATGGGCGATGGTCCAGATCTTCTCCGTCCACGACGGATCCGATTGGCTCACCGTGGCGAAGGTGTCGACGATCTGGTGGGTCAGCAGCTCGTCCTCGGGCACCAGGGCGCCGTAGTTCGTCGACAGCAATGACTTACCTTTCTGCGGTTCAGCTTCCGGCGAATGTCGTCATGTCGGCGCCGCGTTCGTATGCGCGCATCCAGGTCTCGGCCAAGTCGGGTGACGGCTGATCGGCGGGGTCGTGGTAGGGCGCCTGCGAGAGCGCCAGCCGCCACAGCATCCGCGCCAGTTCGCCGGTGGGCACCGGCGCGAAAATGGTCGGCGCCGCGGCGCTTTCGCGGTTGCGCAGACGGCGAACGACGGGTACGCGTGCGTTGAGTTCACCGGTCAGGAAATGACCGGACAGCAGCGCGCGGGTGGATGCACCGCGGTCCTCGAACGGGACGATGTCGTCGAACGCCGTCGCGATCGCGTCGGCTACCGCGGCCACATGTGCGAAGGTGCGCCGAATGTGCTTGACCCTGGACCACGGGTGCGGGTTGACGTGGTTGCACAGGATCAACCCCGAACTGCGGTGTTCGATCTCCTCGACGAAATGCCACATCATCAGCGACGCGACGCGCGGGTCACCCCCGCCGAACAGCGAATCGCGGTTGTCCAGAAGGACTTTGAACAGCGGGGTGAACGTCGCCTCGAGGTTGGCGATGTAGGCGAGGTGAAACTCGACCGGCTCCTGGCCGATCAGCTCGTCGTAGGCCGCGCAGGCGCCGACGTAGCACTGTTCGAGGTCGGGATAGCGTTGGATCAACGCCAGCATGTGCTTGCGGTGTGCGGCGGCGTGCTGGGCCTCCTGTTTGAGGAACGCGTCGGCCTCGGCCGCGACGTCGGCGTCTTGGTCGAGCCGGTCCGACGCCATCCGCACCGCGGTGACGATGTAGCGCTCGAACGGCACGGCGATGAACGTGAACGCGTTGCAGAACAATCCGAATTGGGGGTTGGCAGGCTGCCACCGAAACGGCACCGACGCGTCGAAGTCCCACCCGATCTTGCGGACCACGAGCCCGGTCATCGACCGCAACCTCCCAACCGTGGGGACCCGACACGGGGCACACGTCTTTGCGCGCGGGTTCATCCACCCCGGCATAGACTAGCGTTAGTGTGACATTTGGACCCTTAGATGTAAAGGAAATGATGGTCGCCTCCGCCATCGAGGCCGAGCAGTCGACACGCCGGCGCATCCTCGCCGCGACATTCGTCGTGCTGTCGCGCGACGGCCACCGCAAGCTTCAGCTTTCCGACGTGGCGGCCGAGGCCCGGGTGTCCCGCCCCACGCTCTACCGCCACTTCGGGTCCAAGGAGGGCCTGCTCGACGCGTTCGGGCTCTATGAACAGGACAATTTCGATGCCGGCATCGCCACTGCCATCGCGGGTCTGACCGGTCCGGATCGCCTGGACGCGGCGCTGCGGTTCATCGTGGAATTTCAGCGCACCTATTCGCTGGGCTCGCTGGCCGAGGTGGAACCCGAACACGTTCTGCACCAGATGAAGCGGGTGCTGCCGATCATCCACGAACGTATCGCCCGCATCATCCCCGGCGACAACAGCGAGGTCGCCGCTGCGGCCGTCGTGCGTATCGCGGTGTGCCACTACTTGATCGGCGGTGCACGGCCCGAGCAGTTTCTCGCCGAGCTTCGCCATGCCGCCGGCCTGGACCCGGCCCGGCGGCGCCCACCCCGACCGGCGGCCACCGCCGGATAGACACCGCCGGGTTGCTTTACATCGGAGTGACCCTATGTAACCCTTTCTGCTATGGCAGGCATCACGCTCGTACCACGCGACCTGGCCGCGACGCGCGTGCAGTTGCAGGCCTGGTTCGAGCACCGGTTCGGTGGCCGGGCCGTGGTGTCGGAGCTCCGCACCGCCAACCGCGCCGCGGGGTGGTCAAGCGAAAGCCTGGTGTTCGGCGCCGAGGCCGGCGGCCGCTCGGGTGAATACGTGATCCGGATACCACCGTCGGGCGGCGGCATCTTCCCCGACTACGACCTCGAAGCGCAGTGTCGGACGCAGGAACTGCTGCGCCGGCATGGCATCGTCACACCGTCGCCCCTGGTGTACGAGCCCGACGAATCCTGGATCGGCTCGAGATTTCTGGTGATGCCACGCATCGTCGGGCAGACGCCGTCGGACATCACGTACGCCACCCGCGGGTGGCTGCACGACGCGGGGCCAGCCGTGCAGCGGCGGGTGCACGATTCGTTTCTCGGCACCATGGCGCGGTTGCACCAGGTGCCCGTCGACGACGCACCCTGGCTGGCCCGGCCGGACGGCGTCGGCGTCACCGCGGAACTGAAGTGGTGGCACGGCTACGCCGAATGGGGAACCGGCGGTCGGGTACCCGATGTCATGACCGAGGCGTTCGCCTGGCTCACACGTCATCAGCCAACCCGGACACCGGATTTGAGCATCTGCTGGGGTGATGCGCGGCTGTCCAACGCCATCTTCGACGACTCGGGCGAGATCGTCGGCGCGCTGGACTGGGAGCAGGCGTGCATCTGTCCTGCCGAGACCGACATCGCGTGGTGGCTCGCCACCCGCAAGCAGATGCTCGAGGTGAACGGCCTTGACCTCGACCCCGAACTCGACGGCTTCGACAGCCGCGAACACGTCGTGCGCCGCTACGAACAGATGCTGGGTCGGCCGCTGGAGGACCTCGACTGGTACGAGATCTTCGCGATGGTCCGCATGGGCTGCGCCATCCTGCGCACGCAGGTTCTGCTGCGCCTCAACGGGCAATCCGACCACTTTCTCACCAGGGCGCCGATTCTGCCCGCGTGGACCCTCGCGGCGATCGGCGGCTAGCTTCCGGTGCGACGCGCATAGGCGCGCAACGCGAACGGCGCGAAGATGGCCGTCAGCACCAGCGACCACAGAATGGTGGCGAGCACCGGATGATGCAGCGGAAGTTGCGCGCTCGCGGGGGCGGGGCCGCCGTTGCCCCACAGCTCGCGCATGGCCTGCGCCAGCGAGGACACCGGGTTCCATTCGGCGATCACCCGCAGCCAGTGCGGCATCGGCTCGGTGGGCACAAAGGTGTTGGCCAGGAACGTAATCGGGAACAGGACGGTGAACATCACGCCGTTGACGGCCTCCACCGACCGCAGCAGCGATCCGATCAGGATGCCGAACCAGATCATCCCGAACCCGAACACCAGCACCAACGTGAACGCCAGCACCGCCTCGGCGACGCTCCCCCTGATCCGCCATCCGATCGCCAACCCGGTCATCGCCATCACCACCACACCCAGCGACGAGTGGATCAGGCTGGCGATGCTGCGCCCGATCAGCACCGACGACCGCGAGATGGGCAGTGAACGGAACCGGTCGATGATGCCCTTCTCGACGTCGGCGGTGATGCCGGAGGCCACCACGAACGCCGAGAACACGATCGTCTGCGCCTGGATCCCGGGCAGCAGGAACTCCCGGTAGTTGGTGCCGCCCGGATTGACGATCGACGCGCCGAACACGAACGCGAACAGCAGCACGAACATGATCGGTTGCACGGTCACATCGCTGAGCATCTCCGGCATGCGTTTGGTGTGGATCATGTTCCGCTTCACCATGATCCATGACTGCTGGGCGAGGTTGGTGGGACGGGTCTGCGCCGGCGCGTCGAGGGCCGTCATGCGGTCGCCTCTTCTTCGGTGCGATGCCCGGTGAGGGTCAGGAACACGTGGTCGAGACTGGGCCGGGACAACCCGATGTCGTCGACGGCGATGTCGTGGTTACGCAACCAGCCAGCCACCCGCACCATGTCGTCGAGGCCCTCGGCCTGCGCTGTCAGTTGACGCGCACCGGCGTCGACGAACACCTCGGCACCGGTCTTGGCGAGCAGCGCCCGCGCCGCGGGCAGATCGTCGGCGTTCGATACGGTGACGACCAGGCTCGCAGCCCCTGCCTGTTGTTTGAGTTGCAGCGGCGAACCTTCGGCGATGATGCGCCCCCTGTCGATCACCACGATGTTGTCGGCGAGTTGGTCGGCCTCCTCGAGGTACTGCGTGGTGAGCACCAGCGTGGTGCCCTGCTGTACGAGGCCGCGTAACTGCTCCCACAGCTCGCTGCGGCTGCGCGGATCCAGGCCGGTGGTCGGCTCGTCGAGGAACAGCACCGGAGGTGACGCCAGCAGGCTCACCGCCAGATCGAGCCGACGGCGCATGCCGCCCGAGTACGACCTGACCACGCGGTCGCCGGCGTCGGCGAGCGAGAATTGTTCCAGCAGCTGATCTCCCAGCCGGTTGAGCTGCTTGCGGCGGATCCCGTACAACCCGCCGATCATCCGGATGTTCTCGCGCCCGGTCAGCAGTTCATCGACGGTCGCGACCTGACCGGTCAGACCCATGCTGCGGCGTACCAGGTGGGGTTCGCGGCGGACGTCGTAGCCGGCCACCCGGGCAGTGCCGCTGGTCGGCTCGGTCAGCGTCGTCATCATCCGCACCGTGGTGGTCTTTCCGGCGCCGTTCGGCCCCAGCAGGCCGAGCACGGTACCGGCCGGGACAGTGAAGCTGACGCCGTCGACGGCGGTGTCGTCGCCGAAACGCTTCACCAGATCGACGGCCTCCACGGCCGGGGAAAGGGGCACGACCCCGACGGTATCGGCGCCGGCCGGTCAGCGCACCTTCCGGCACGGCATGGCGGCGGTCGCGAGGTGACTGTGCGTGCCGGGGTTAGCCATATTCAGCTCAGTGGCGTGGTGCGGATCGAAGGGCTGTTGCCCGCAATGCTTCTGCCGCCGACGAATTTGAAAGAAAAAATATCCACGATTTGCTACCGGGAGATTGAATCCATCTTTACTATCCCCCAAAGCCTAATCCTTACCGGGGTGTCAATTAGGTCTTACACGGTGAAGCGGAGCGAGGGGGGAGTGCCGATGGCTGGGCTGTCTGCATCGGATCGGGCGCAGGATCTCGAGGCGCACGCGCGTATTGCCAAGCGGCGCCGACGTTCTGAGAGCTTGCCCGTCCGGCGATGGCTGCAACTGGGCGCCGCATCGGCCGGCGTAGGCACGGCCCTGGTGGGCTTTTCCTTGATGGGCCCGCAGGTCGGGGTGGCCGCCGCCGAGGAGGCAGGGACGTCGTCCTCGTCGGACACCTCGGCCGCGTCCAGCGCGTCGGATGCGTCGGACACGGCCGACACGTCGCACACGTCGCACACGTCGGACTCCGGTTCGGCGGCGACGCGCAGCGTCGTCTCCGGCCCGAGCCACGACCCCGATGACAGAGAAGTGTCTCTGGACGCCATCGACGATGACGATTTCCCGGACGCCGATAACGACGACTTCGACGACGCAGACTTTGACGACCCATACTTCGACGAAGACGACTTCGACGACCAGGACTTCGGCACCTCGTCGTCGTACTCGGAACCGGCCGACACCGGGATCGACTCGGCCCTGGAGCAGGCCTCAGTCGCCGGGCGCACAACGCTTGTCACGTCCGACGATTCGGCCGCCGGCACCCTCGCCGAACTGGCGCCGCAGGCCGAGGTCGCGACGGTTCCGGAGCCGGCCCCGTACGGCCTGTTGACATCGCAGGACTTCTACACGTTCTTGATCGGTGATGGCACGGCTGATCGGCCCAACGGCGGAATCCTCGTCGGTAACGGCTTCTCGTGGACGGCCGAGACATGCACCGCAGCGACTGCATGCCACGGCGGCAACGGCGGGATCTTCGGCAACGGCGGCGATGGGTTCAACGGTGGCAACGGCGGCGCCGCGGGCTGGTTCGGCAATGGCGGCGACGGTGGCGACGGCGTCGTCGGCGTCAACGGCGGCAACGGCGGTAACGGCGGGCGCGGTGGGCTGATCCGCGGCAACGGCGGCCACGGTGGCACAGGCGCCCAGACCGAGCAGGGCTCGACGGGCGGAAACGGCGGCAAGGCCGGCCTGATCGGACGCGGCGGCGACGGCGGCGACGGCGGCGCCTCGACCGGCGCGTATCGCGGCGGCACCGGAGGCCACGGCGGGACCGGCGGCCTGCTGTGGGGCGACGGCGGAGACGGCGGCAAAGGCGGCGACGCCATCCGCAACAGCGAGACCGGCGGCACCGGCGGCAACGGCGGCAACACCGGGTTGCTGTCCCTGTCGGGCACCGCCGGAGACGGCGGCGCCGGCGGCAATGCCGGGTTCGGCGGTCAAGGTGGAAACGGCGGCGGCGCGGGGTTCCTGGCGCTGTTCGCCTTCGGCGGCGCAGGCGGTGTCGGCGGCAACAGCCCGTGGCAGGGCAGCAGCGGTAACCACGGCGGCAACGGTGGCAACGGCGGCAACGGCGGGCTGTTGTCGGGTAACGGCGGCAGGGGCGGTGACGGCGGAACCGGGGGCGGCGACGGCGGCAACGGAGGCAGTACCGGAGCGCTCTCACTTTTCGGCAAGGGCGGCGACGGCGGCAACGGCGGAATCGGCCAGGCCGGTATCCCCGGCCTCAACGGCACGGCCGCCAACCTCGACGGCGGTCCTGCCGCCAACGGCGGACCCGGCGGTCTGGGCGGCAACGGCGGCAACGGCAGCTTCTTCATCGGCAGCGGCGGGGACGGCGGAGCCGGTGGCGCAGGCGGCACGGGGGGTAAAGGCGGCACCGGGTACTACGGCGCCAACACCGGCGTGGGCCCGGGCCATGACGGTGGCGACGGCGGCGCCGGCGGCGACGGCGGGGCCGGCGGGGCGCTCGGCGGCACCCCGGGAGCCGGCCGGTTCTTCTTCTTCATTCCCGCCAACGGCACCAAGGGGGCCAGCGGTGCAGGCGGCGCCGGCGGTGAGGGCGGCGACGGCGGTCAGGGCGGCTGGACTTCGGATGACGACGTCAGCGGCAGGGGCGGTGACGGTGGCGTCGGCGGCAACGGCGCCCCCGGCGGCATCGGCGCGCCCGGCGGGGTGGGCGGTAAAGGTGGCGACGGCGGCGACGGCGGCGACGGCGGCGAGGTGAGCACCGGCGGGCGCGGCGGCAACGGCGGCGCCGGCGGTCGCGGCGGCACGGGCGGGGCAAGCGCGAGCGCCGACGAGCCCGGCGGCGACGGCGGTACCGGCGGTGCGGGCGGCGGTGCCGGTAACGGTGGCGACGGCGTCGCACCCGGGGACGGGGGTAACGGCGGCGACGGCGGCGACGGCGGTGACGGCGGTGTGACCGAGGGTGACGGCGGCTTCGGCGGCGCGTTCGGAGCCGGCGGGCTGGGCGGTGAAGGGACTGACGGCTCGACCGGCGCAGACGGAGACTCCGGCGCAACCGGCGCCAACGGGTCCCGCGGCGCGAGCGTGGTGACCGCTGCGCTGGCGTCGGCACCACGTCTGCCGAGCCTGCAGTCACTGCTGACCAATATCGGTCGTCAACTCTCCTATATCTTCTTCAACCGCGCACCGAGCGTTTCGCCCGACATCGGGGCCCAGACCGGCGACGACAAGCAGATCACGGTGGACCTGAACGCCAACGGCAACAACGGTTTCGGGGTGACCTACACGATCAAGGAAGGACCCAGGTACGGGACCCTGGAACCCGGCGACACCCCAGGAAGCTACGTCTACACCGCCAACGAAGCGCTGATCCGGCCGGGCATCACCGACCATTTCATCATCACGATCGACAACGGGGCGTCGGCCAGGTTGCCCGGGTTCGCCGGTGCGATCCAGGGCATGTTCCATGGCCTCGCGGTCAGGATCGGTGCGGCCAAGCCCGACACCATCGATCAGGTGATCACCGTCGAGGTGCGCGGCAACGGTCAGTACGGTGACTACGAAGACGCCAAGCAGTACTGGGTGTCGCAGAGCTACTACAACTGTGTGCTGCAGGCCAGTGCGGCGGCCGTCGGGCAGGCGACCCAGAGCACGCCGCCGACCGAGGAGTACATGGTCATGTTGGCGAAAACTACTGACAGCGTGGCGACTCCGGGCCAGAAGATGTACCTGCACGAGAACATCGAGGAAGGCGTCGCAGGCCAGGACGCCGCGGTGCTGATGGAGAAGTACTTCGACGTCACCGCCACCTACAAGCGGTACGGCACCTACGACGACAACGGGCAACGGATCACCGCGGCCACCGTCGAAGAGGGGCAGGAAGCGTTCCGCGAACTGCAGGCCGCACTGGCCGAGGGTAAGGCGGTGGTGGTGGCTTACCCCGTCGCGGTCGTATGGACCGCGGTCACCGACTTCGTGCCGGGCCCGAAAGACAAATACACCGAGGCCGACCATGCCGCCGTGGTGACCCAGGTCGACATGAAACGCGGCATCGTCTACGTCAACGACAGCTCGATGACCAACAAGGGCAAGAACGTCGGGCAGGGCAAGGCGCTGCCGATCGGGGTCTTCATGAGTGGTTGGCAGGCAGCCGATTACGAGATGACGATCGTCGCCGCGAAGACACCGGACGCCGCGGCGCCGGGGGTGCGGGTCGCCTGACCTGCAGCCGTGACCAAATGCCCTAGGTACCGGCGCGTATTGCACCTAGCGTGGGGTTGTGACAGCTGAACCCGACCAGGACGACGTCGAACGCCCGACGAGGCGTTCCCGCGGCCCGAGCTTGCCCGCCCCGTTGGGCAACCTGCTGCGACCGTTCGAGCGCACCGGCCGCTTCTACGCCCAGTCCTGGCGGGACTACCTCGCCCCTTCCGACAGCGCGCTGCCCATCGCGCGCCCCACCGTCGCACTGGCCTCACACGCGTTTCGTGACGAGCTCGTCCTGCTCGGACTACGCGCCCAACGGCCGCTGAGTGATCCTGAACAGTTCGAGCGCATCACCGGCGAGGTCGTCGAAGCCATCGACTTCTACCGCCGCAAGGGCTGGCTGGACGAGCCCGAAGGCTTTTTCAGCGCGCCTCCCCCGCTCACCGACGTCTCCGTCAACAAAGTCAAGGACCGCAGGCACTCACATCTGCGGCTGGCGTTCGACAGCGGCTATGCACCCCATCCCGGCGAACCTGGTGCCGAGCGCTACCTGAGCTACTCGGGCAACAACCGGGTTTTCGGTTTGATGCTGCGTCATCCTGAGCCCCGGCCCTGGCTGGTCTGTATTCACGGCGCTGAAATGGGCCGTGCCGCAGTGGATCTCACGCTGTTCCGTGCGCACTGGCTCCACCGGGATCTCGGCCTGAACGTGGTGCTGCCGGTTCAGCCGATGCACGGTCCGCGGGCGCGCGGGCTGCCCAAGCGGGCGGTCTTTCCCGGCGAGGATGTTCTTGACGACGTGCACGCCGCCGCCCAGTCGGTGTGGGATGTCCGTCGGCTGTTGTCCTGGATCCGCCGCGAGGAGCCCGAATCGAAGATCGGGCTGAACAGCATCTCGCTCGGCGGCTACATCGCGGCGCTGGTGGCCAGCCTGGAGGACGGCCTGACGTGCGCGATCCTCGGCGTGCCCGTCGCCGATCTGGTGGAACTGCTGGGCCGGCACGCTGGCCTTCAGCGCGACGACCCGCGACGCAAGACCGTCGAGCTCGCCGCGCCGATCGGGCAGATGATCTCCCCGCTGTCCCTGTCTCCGCGGGTGCCCATGCAGGGCCGGTTCATCTATGCCGGCGTGGCCGACCGGTTGATCCACCCGCGCCGCCAGATCGAACGCCTGTGGGAGCACTGGGGCCGACCCGAGATCGTCTGGTACCGCGGCGGGCACACCGGGTTCTTCCAATCCCGGCCGGTGCAGCAGTTCGTCGGCGCCGCCGTGCGCCAGTCCGGTCTGAGCGGTTGACGATCGCGCTGCGGTCGGGGCCGTGGGTTAGGTGACCAGGGAGACCGACGTGGAGCGGCGCAGCTTGCCCGAGGGCGTCTTCGGAATGGTGCCCGGGCCCAGCACGACGACGTTGCGGGGCCGCACGTCGACCTCGGCCACCACCTCGTGGGCGACCTGGTGCTCGATGCGGCGCACCTCGACGGGGTCCTGCCAGGCGTTGGACTCCACCGCGACGGCGAACGTCTCGCGCGAGTGCCCGGCGTCCAGGCGCACCGCGACGGCGCAGCCGGGGCGCACACCGTCGACGCGGCCGGCGGCGCGCTCGATGTCGGTGGGATAGATGTTGCGGCCCGCCATGATGATGACGTCCTTGACGCGACCGCACACCACGACGTTGCCCTCTTCAGTGATGTAGCCCAGGTCGCCGGTGTCATACCAGCCGTGCTCGTCTTGAGCCGGGATGAAGCCGCCCATGGTGATGTAACCGGGCGTCACGCATTCACCGCGCAGTTCGATCACGCCGACACCGCGCGGGGGCATCACGTTGCCGTGCTCGTCGATCACGCGGGCTTCCAGGTCCCGCAGCAGCGGGCCCAGCGTGGCCAGCCGGCGGGTGTTGCCCTTGGTGGCGGGCACGGCGCGGCGCAGCGCGGCCAGCAGGTCCGCGTCGACCTCGTCGACCACGAGGCCCGCACCGCACGGGGAGAACGACACCGCCAGCGTCGTCTCGGCCATGCCGTACGCCGGCAGGATGGCCTGGGGCTGCAGACCGAACGGCTTGCCCGCATCGAGCAGGTCCTCGACGTCGGCGGGCTCGACGGGCTCAGCGCCCGACAGCGCGAACCGCAGCGTCGACAGGTCGAATTCGCCCGGCTTGGCCTGCCTGCGCAGCCGCTTGGCGAACAGCGCGTAGGCGAAGTTCGGCGCAGCGGTCATCGTGCCCTTGTACTTGTCGATGAGCTTGGCCCACAGCAGGGTGTCGCGCAGGAAGTCCATCGGCGTGACCTTGACCAGCTCGGCGCCGAAATACATCGGGATGGTGAGGAAGCCGACCATGCCCATGTCGTGGAAGCAGGGCAGCCAGCTGACCATGACGTCCTTCTCGACGTCGTACTCGGCGCCGATGAACATCGCCTCGGCGTTGGAGTAGATGTTGCGGTGGGTGATCTGCACGGCTTTAGGAGACCCAGTCGAGCCGCTCGTCAACTGCATCAGCGCCAGGTCGTCCTCGCCGACGTCGACCGGGTCGATGGGCTCGCAGGCCAGCAGGTCGCCGACGGTCAGGACCTTGATGCCCTTCTCCTCCAGCACCGGGATCGCGACCAGGAACGGCTCCGACACGATCACGGCCTTGGCCTCGATCATCCCGATGACGGTCATCGTGTCCTCGGCCCAGATCGCCAGGTCCGTGCGCGGGGTGGGCTGGTGCAGCATGGTCAGGCTGGCGCCGCGCATCCACAGCCCCTGCGCGGTCGGGGCGATCTCCACCGGGAAGCCGGCCAGCACGCCGACCGCGTCGCCGAGGCCGATACCGGCCTGGGCCAGCCCACCCGCGATGCGACGGGCCCGCTCGTGAACCTCACCCCAGGTGTGCCGGACAGGTTCGTACGGTTCACCGGTGACCATGCCCGTCGTGACCGTACGAGCGTTGCGATACATCTTCTCGGTGAATCGGCTCACGACAACCTCCTCGGTTCCGAAGCAAAGGCCCCGGTGTAATGCTCCGCCTGATCAGAGGCACCTTCGCGAATACGCGCGCACAAATCGGGAGCGGTTATGTCTCGAATCGGTGATGCACCGGCCCAGCGGGTACATCTGACGAGCCGCCCACCGACCGTCCCGGCGGGCGAAAGTCTCGCGTCCGATGCTTGACCGCTAGTTTTCACCGTCGCTCATCTTATGCAACTCTTAAGTAGCTGCCAAACTCTTGTGACTATTGAGTCCTGTGTCACACCGTGCGGGTCCATCGGCCCGGTCCTGCGCCGTCACACCGGCGTCGACGGCGCCGGGACGACCCGGGCACCGTGCACGGGGCCGCTGGCCACCCGGACACTGCGGCACACCCCCGCGTCGGCCAATTCGGCGCCGACGTCGAGCGCGGACGTCGCCGACGCGCACAGGAACGCACACGTCGGACCGGATCCGGACACGATGCCCGCCAGCGCGCCGGCTTGCGTGCCGGCCGCCAGCGTGCGGGCCAGCGCGGGATCCAGGCTCAACGCCGCCGGCTGCAGGTCGTTTCCCAGCAGCGGGGCCAACGTCTTCGGATCGCCCGACGCCAGGGCGGCCAGCACCGGTTCGGGGTCGTCGAGCCGCGGGGGGTGGGCACGTTTGGCGCCGGTGTCGCGCATCCGGTCGATCTCGGCGAACACCGCCGGTGTCGACAGCCCACCGTCGGCGAACGCCAGCACCCAATGGAAAGTGTTGCGGGCCAACACGGTAGCCAGCTCCTCGCCGCGGCCGGTGCCCAGCGCGGTGCCGCCGTGCAGCGCGAACGGCACGTCGCTGCCGAGCTGGGCGGCCAGCGCGTGCAGGTCGCGGCGGGGCACGCCGAGTTCCCACAGCGTGTTGATGCCCACCAGCACCGCGGCCGCGTCGGCGCTGCCGCCTGCCATGCCGCCGGCCACCGGGATCGACTTCTCGATCGCGATCGCCACGTCGGGTGCGCGCCCGACGTGATCGGCCATCAGCTCGGCCGCCTGCCAGGCCAGGTTGCGCTCGTCGGCGGGCAGCGAATCCACCCCTTCACCCGACATCTCCAGCGACAGCACGTCGGCGTTGCGCACGGTGACCTCGTCGAGCAGCGAAACGGCGTGAAAGACGGTGGTCAGCTCGTGATAACCGTCGTCACGGACATCCCCGACACCCAGGTAGAGGTTGACCTTGCCGGGCACCCGCACGGTGACCGACCCAGTGGGCACCCACTCCGAGGCGATGTTTCCGTTCCAGGCCGGCACGGCACGACACTATCGGAGTCCGGCGGCCGCCAGCAGCCGTCTGCCCAGCTGGGATGAACCTAGGCTGAAACGGTGCTGTCCCCCGGCGACCGGTTCGAACGCTATGTCGTCGACGCGGTGCTCGGCCACGGCGGGTACGCGACGGTGTACCTGGTGCACGACGCGGCCACCCCGCAGCCCGCGGCGCTGAAGATCCTCGACGCCGGGCACCGCCATCAGGCCCAGGTCGCCCGTCTGCGGCGCGAGTTCGAGCTCGCACACCGGCTGGACCATCCGCACATCGTGCGGGTGTTCGAGCGTGGCTCCGGTTGGCTGACAATGGAAGTCGTCGACGGCGGCGGGGTGGCCACCCTGACCGAGACGGCTGACCGGCTTGCCGCGCTGAGCCAGATCGCCGACGCCCTGGATTACACGCACAACCGCGCGGTCGTGCACTGTGACGTCAAACCGGCCAACATCCGGGTCGGTTCGGACCCCGATCACCTGCGTGCGGTGCTCATCGACTTCGGGACGGCGCACTCGATGACCGACGACATCGGGCGTCGCCCCACCCAGGCCGAAGTGTCGCTGCCGTATTCGGCGCCCGAACTGATCACCGGTCACGCCCCGACGTCGGCCACCGACGAATACGCGCTGGCCTGCACCGCCGTTGAACTGATCACCGGCGCGCCGCCGTTCACCGACGACTCCAGCATCGGGTTGATCCGCGCGCACCTGTACCGTTCACCGCCGCGGTGGTCACGCGAAATCCGCTGGCTGCCAAGAGTGTTCGACACGATCATGGCCAAAGCGATGGCCAAGGAGCCGACCGATCGCTATCAGTCCTGCCGGGAGCTCGTTTCGCTGCTCACCCGGGCACTGCACTAGCCGGATACGGCTCCGGCCTGCTCCTCGGCGGCTTGCTCTTCGGCGGTGTCCTGCTTGACCACAGGTTTTCCGACCTGCCCGGAGCGCTGCAGCAGCCGCACGAAGTCCGCGATGGACAGCGTCTCGCCGCGCCGCGACGGATCGATGCTCGCGGCCAGCAGCCGGCTCGCCGACTCGTTGCCCGAACCGGCCCACTCGGCGAACGCGTTGCGCGACGTCTTGCGGCGCTGCCCGAACGCGATGTCGATCAGCTCGAACACCTGCTTGCGGAACGCCTCGTCGGTGGGCCAGGGCGACACCTCGTGTCGGTCGATGCGCACCAGCCCGGAATAGACCCGTGGGATCGGCCAGAACACCGTCGGCGACACCATGCCGAAGCGGCGGACGTTGCCGAAGAACCGCGCCTTGACGCTGGGCACTCCGTAGTCCTTGCCGCCGGGTTCGGCCGCGAGCCGCTCGGCGACCTCCGCCTGAACCATCACCATCACGGTGCGGATGGACGGGAACTCGGCCATCAGATGCAGCAGCGCGGGCACCGCGACGTTGTAGGGCAGGTTGGCGACCAGTGCGGTGGGCTCATCGGGCATCTCTTCGCGGCGGAAGGTCAAAATGTCGCGGTTGAGCACCGTCAGCCGGTTGATCTCGCTGTGCGAATGATCGGCGACCGTCGTCGGCAGCTGGCGGGCCAGCACCGGATCGATCTCCACCGCGGTCACCCGCGCCCCACGGTCCAGCAGGGCCAGCGTCAGGGAACCGAGGCCCGGGCCCACCTCGAGGACGTGGTCGTGTCGGTTGACACCGGACGCCGAGACGATCCGGCGCACGGTGTTGGCATCGTGGACAAAGTTCTGCCCGAACGATTTACGTGGCCGAAAGTCGATCTCTTTGGCCAGGTGTCGTATCTCGGTCCGCCCGAGTAGTCGAATGGTCAGCGCGTCCCAATCCTCCCGCTACACGTCGGCCACGCACCCCAACCTTGCCGCGCCCGAGTGACCTCAGCAATCGCAATTTGCTCTTCTCTTGTCGCCAGATCGGCTCTCGCAGCATACCTCAGACCGCCGTTGCGCTCCCAGGTGTTTTGGTCAAATTGAACGCCACCGTAATATCCGTTGCCGGTATTGATCGCCCAATTACCTCCAGCTTCGCAGCGGGCCAGGGCGTCCCAAGTGGCCCCGTTGGACACCGGCGGGACTTCGGTGCCGGGTTTCGCGCCAATCCGAACCACGCCCTCACGGGCCGGGTTAACAACGACATTGGCTACTGGCAGTCTGCCGGTCTCCACGCCGTTGATCTTCGCGATGGCAAAAGTGACATCCTGGGTGCCCGGGGTTCCGGGGTCCTCCACGACGGTGCGGCTCTGGTTCAGCGTCGGGTCTTCGACCCGCCTGGTGTGCGCGGGCAGCGGCACCCGCTCGGTGACGTGGTCGATGCGAACGCGGTTCACGTGGATCTGCATGCCGTCGATGACGGGTGCGGTCGGCGCGGGGTCGACGCTGTCCTTCTGCTGCAGCGGCGCACCGGCGGCCGCCAACAGCGCGCCGACGTTGGGCGCCGCCAGGTGCACGGTGCTCTGCTTGCCGGCGTCGTCGATCTGCACGGTTTTGGCGCTGACCACCGGAAGGGACATGCCCGCCAGCGGGACCCGGCTGCCGCGCGAGGCCGCCGCGGGCGCCTTGTCGGTCATCTGCAGTTGCGCCAGCGCCTCGTCGACGGTCGACGCCGTCGTCCAGACCTGCCTGCTGTCCTCGCCGTCCAACGAGATCTGCAGCGGACGGCTGCGCCGCAGCACGATCGTTTCGGACTGGTGCACCCGCGTCTCGGCGGCCGGGTAAAGATCGTCGCGTTCGCCAACATCGAAGCCGTTCTCCCGGACGACATCGATGACGCGCGACTTCATGGTCGCCACCGTCGTGGAGGTGCCGTCCACCGTCAGCGTTACTGTCCTGTGCGCAGCAACGGCGACTCCACCGGCGAACACCAACGCAAGCAGCGTCGCGCCGACCAGAAATCGCAGCAACGGCGAGCGCGTTTCATGGATCTTGTTCAAAATGTTCAAAATCTGCGTTATCCCGACTCGGACGGCGTAATAAAGGGGCGCTGTTCGATCACAGCACGATAACGAA
This sequence comes from Mycolicibacterium holsaticum DSM 44478 = JCM 12374, assembly GCF_019645835.1. Classification (NCBI taxonomy): domain Bacteria; kingdom Bacillati; phylum Actinomycetota; class Actinomycetes; order Mycobacteriales; family Mycobacteriaceae; genus Mycobacterium; species Mycolicibacterium holsaticum. The sequence goes on along the minus strand of NZ_CP080998.1, from coordinate 1,083,500 downwards.
AACGACTAGGTCCAACAACTTGGCAGCCCGTAGGCCCGCACGGCCGTCGTAGTAGTTTCGTCTGCAAGTACTTCCGCCGGCCGGTCCAGCAGTTCGGCCAGCGCCCGCACTGTATAGGGCAGGCAGTACGGCTCGTTGGGGGCACCCCGGTACGGATGCGGGGTCAGGAACGGCGCGTCGGTCTCGACGAGCATTTGCTCAAGCGGTATCAGCGACGCCGCTTCGTGCAGCGCCTTGGCGTTGCGGAAGCTGACGGTGCCCGCCAGGCTGAGCAGCCAGCCCGCCTCCACGCAGGTTCGGGCCATCTGCGCGTCCGAGGAAAAGCAGTGGAAGATGACCGTCTCGGGCGCCCCTTCGGCGCGCAGCACGTCGAGCACTTCGGCGTCGGCCTCCCGGTTGTGGATCATCAGCGGTTTACCGGTCCGTTTGGCGAGGTCGATGTGCCATGCGAAGGCCTCGCGTTGACGGGCGGGCGACGCGCAGCCCTCCAGCTTGCCCGGCCAGTACATGTCCATGCCGGTCTCCCCCACCGCGACCACCCGGGGATGGCTCACCAGCCGCTCGAGAACGGTCTTGGCCTCCTCGGTCAGTGCGTCGGCCCGGGTCGGATGCAGTGCGACGGCGGCGTACACACGCGGATCGGCGTCGGCGGCCCCGGTCACCCACCGGGCGGAGTCCAGGTCGTCGGCGATGGTGACGACGGCCTGTACACCGACGTCGGCGGCGCGGTCCACCATCTCGGTGATGCTCGCGGCGTCGGTGGCTCCGCACGCGTCGAGGTGGGTGTGCGCGTCGATCAGCGGGGCCAGCGGCTGCGGTGCCGGCGGTCGCTCCCGTCTGCCTGCGCGCTTCTCACTCACCGCAACACCATAAGCTGAGCTAGAAATGGAGCAGCCCTACTACGTCACGACCGCCATCGCCTATCCCAACGGCGACCCGCACGTCGGCCACGCCTACGAGTACATCGCCACCGATGCGCTCGCGCGGTTTCGGCGCCTCGACGGCTACGACGTTCGCTTCCTGACCGGCACCGACGTGCACGGGCTGAAGATGGCCGAGACGGCCGCGGCCGAGGGCATCCCGACCGCCGAGCTGGCCCGGCGCAACTCCGATGTGTTCCAGCGGATGCAGGAAAAGCTCAACATCTCCTTCGACCGGTTCATCCGCACCTCCGACCCCGACCATTTCGAGGCCTCCAAGGAGATCTGGCGCCGGATGAACGACGCCGGCGACATCTACCTTGACACCTACGCCGGCTGGTACTCGGTGCGCGACGAACGGTTCTTCACCGAGGCCGAAACCGTCGTCGGCGCCGACGGGGTGCGGGTGGCCGGAGAAACCGGCGCGCCGGTGACGTGGACCGAGGAGCAGACCTACTTCTTCCGGTTGTCGGCCTACACCGACAAGCTGTTGGCGCATTACGAGGCGCACCCGGAGTTCATCGAGCCCGCGGTGCGGCGCAACGAGGTGGTCAGCTTCGTCTCGGGCGGGCTGCGCGATCTGTCCATCTCGCGCACCACGTTCGACTGGGGCGTGCCGGTGCCCGACCATCCCGACCACGTCATGTACGTGTGGGTCGACGCGTTGACGAACTACCTGACCGGCGTGGGCTTTCCGGACACCTCCTCGGCGATGTTCAACCGGTACTGGCCTGCCGACCTGCACATGATCGGCAAGGACATCATCCGGTTCCACGCGGTGTACTGGCCGGCGTTTTTGATGTCGGCGGGAATCGAGTTGCCGCGCAAGGTTTTCGTGCACGGTTTTCTGCTCAACCGCGGCGAGAAGATGAGCAAGTCGGTCGGCAACGTGGTCGACCCCAACGCGCTGGTCGACACGTTCGGCGTGGACCAGGTGCGGTACTTCTTCTTGCGGGAGGTGCCGTTCGGCCAGGACGGCAGCTACAGCGAAGACGCCATCATCGGGCGGATCAACTCCGATCTGGCCAACGAACTGGGCAACCTGGCTCAGCGTTCGCTGTCCATGGTCGCCAAGAACCTCGACGGGATCGTTCCCGAGCCAGGTGATTTCACCGCCGACGACAAGGAGCTGCTGGCCGCCGCCGACGGGCTGCTGGAGCGGGTGCGCGGTCACTACGACGCGACCGCGATGCACCTGGCGCTGGAGGCGATCTGGTCGGTGCTCGGTGCGGCCAACCGGTACTTCTCGGCCCAGGAACCCTGGGTGCTGCGGAAGTCCGAGTTCCCACAGGACGGGGTACGCTTCCGAACCGTCCTTTACACGACGTTAGAGACCGTGCGGATCGCAGCGCTGCTCAGCCAGCCGGTGATGCCGGAATCGACGGGTAAGCTGCTCGACTTGCTCGGGCAGACTGCCAAGCAACGCACATTCGCGTCGGTTGGTACGCGGTTAGCGCCTGGTACGGCGCTACCCGCACCCACCGGCGTGTTCCCGCGCTATCAACTGGACTGAGAATGAGTGGCCTTCACTACAACCTGCACGATATTTACGAGGAAGTTTCCCGGCGCAACCCCGGAGAAACCGAGTTCCACCAAGCCGTTTACGAGGTGTTGCACAGCCTCGGTCCGGTGGTGTCCAAGCACCCGGAGTACGTCGACACCGCGGTGATCCGGCGGCTGTGCGAGCCCGAACGCCAGATCATCTTCCGGGTGCCCTGGATCGACGACACCGGCACCGTGCAGATCAACCGCGGCTTCCGCGTCGAATTCAACTCGGCGCTGGGCCCGTTCAAGGGCGGCCTGCGGTTTCACCCGACGGTGTATCTGGGCATCGTCAAATTCCTCAGCTTCGAGCAGATCTTCAAGAACTCGCTGACCGGCATGCCGATCGGCGGCGGCAAGGGCGGGTCGGACTTCGACCCCAAGGGCCGCTCCGACGGCGAGGTGATGCGGTTCTGCCAGTCGTTCATGACCGAGTTGTACCGCCACCTCGGCGAGTACACCGACGTGCCCGCCGGTGACGTCGGCGTCGGCATGCGCGAAATCGGTTATCTGTTCGGCCAATACAAGCGGATCACCAACCGTTACGAGTCCGGTGTGCTCACCGGCAAGGGTCTGACGTGGGGCGGCTCGCAGGTGCGCACCGAGGCCACCGGCTACGGCACGGTGTTCTTCATCAAGGAGATGCTCAAGGCGGCCAACGACTCCTTCGATGGCAAGCGCGTGGTGGTCTCGGGTTCGGGCAACGTCGCGATCTATGCGATCGAGCAGATCCACGAACTCGGCGGCACGGTGGTGGCCTGTTCGGACTCCAGCGGTTACGTGGTCGACGAGAAGGGCATCGACGTCGCCCTGCTCAAGGAGATCAAGGAAGTCAAGCGCGGCAGGATCATCGACTACGCCGAGGCCCGCGCCGGTGCCGCACACTCCGTACAGGGCCGCCCGGTCTGGGAGGTGCCGTGCGACATCGCGGTGCCGTGCGCCACGCAGAACGAGATCAACGGCGACGAGGCCGCTTACCTGATCAAGGGTGGCTGCCGGTTCGTCGCCGAGGGCGCCAACATGCCGTGCTCACCGGCGGCGATCAAGCAGTTCAACGAGGCCGGCGTGACGTTCGCACCGGGCAAGGCCGCCAACGCCGGCGGCGTCGCGACCAGCGCGCTGGAGATGCAGCAGAACGCCTCGCGCGACTCGTGGACGTTCGTCGACACCGAGAAGCGGCTGGAAGAGATCATGCGCCGCATCCACAACCGCTGCCTGTCGACCGCCGAGGAGTACGACCAGCCGGGCAACTACGTCGCAGGCGCCAACATCGCCGGGTTCATCCGGGTGGCCGACGCGATGCTGGCGCTCGGCCTCGTGTAGTGATGTAGACCACACCGGTCCGCCCGGCCGTTACGTCCCCGCTCTCGACGGTGTCTCAAGGACACGACACCCTGCAGAGTAAGGAGACATCATGGTCGACACCCGCACCCACGTCGTTGTACTCGGCGGCGGATACGCCGGAACCGTCGCGGCCAACCGCGTGCGGATGGCCGAGAACGCCGACGTCACGCTGGTCAACCCGCGACCCCGGTTCGTCGAACGAATCCGGCTGCACCAGTTGGTCGCCGGCCGCGACGACGCGGTCGTCGACTACGCCGAGGTGCTCGGTGCGGGCATCCGCCTGGTCACCGACCGGGCCACCCGCATCGACGCCGCGGCGCGCACCGTGGCACTGGGCTCCGGCGATGCGCTGGACTACGACTACCTCATCTATGCGGTGGGCAGCACCGCCGCCGTTCCCGCCTCGGTGCCCGGCGCCACCGAATTCGCCTATCCCATAGCCGAATTCGAGTACGCCACCCGCCTGCGCGCCGCACTGGATGACCTCCCTGCCACCACCGCGCTCACCGTCGTCGGCGCCGGCTCGACGGGCATCGAGACGGCGGCCGAACTCGCCGAGCAGGGCCACCCGGTCACGCTGGTGTGCGGCGGTGCGCTCGGACCGTATCTGAGCGCGCCGGCCCGCCGTTCGGCGGCGCGTCGGCTCGCCAAACTGGGCGTGACCGTGCTCGACGGCCCGGCGGCCACCGTCACCGCCGTGACGCGCCACACCGTCACGCTTGCCGACGGGCGCGAGGTGCCCAGCCCACTTACCGTCTGGGCGACCGGCTTCGGCGTACCTGACCTGGCCGCGGCCAGCGGCCTGAGCACCGACGCGCTGGGCCGGCTTCTCACCGATGAGAGCCTGACCAGCGTCGACGACCCGCGTATCGTCGCCGCCGGTGATGCGGTCGCGCCGTCGAACCAGCCGCTGCGGATGTGCTGCGCGTCGGCCGCCCCGCTGGGCGCGCACGCCGCCGACACGGTGCTGAGCCGGATGGCGGGCACGGCGCCCCCGCCGCTGAACGTGGCGCTGGCCGGCCAGTGCATCAGCCTGGGCAGCAGGGCAGGCGTTTTCCAGTTGTCCCACACCGACGACACCGCCACCCCGCTGTACCTCGGCGGCCGGACCGGCGCAACGCTGAAGACGGCGGCGTTGAGGGCCTCGGTCACGTTGCTGGCCCGCGAAGCCCGCAAACCGGGCTCGCTGCGCTGGCTCAAGAGCGCCAAGCGCGCGCAGCGGCTCGCCGGCAGTGAGAAGGTGACCGCGACATGAGCGCCACCTCCGCCGACGAGCACGCCGAACGGTTCACCCACCTGCGCCCGCTGCTGTTCACGATCGCTTACGAGATCCTCGGCAGCGCAACCGAATCCGACGATGTGCTGCAGGACAGCTACCTGCGCTGGGCCGACGTGGATCTTGCGACGGTGCGTGACACCAGGGCGTACCTGGCGCAGCTGGTCACCCGGCAGGCCCTCAACGCGTTGCGGGCCCGCGCCCGCCGCCGCGAGGACTACGTCGGCCCGTGGCTACCCGAACCGCTGCTGCTGGAACCCGCCGATGCGTCATCGGATGTGATTCTCGCGGAATCGGTTTCGATGGCGATGCTGGTCGTGCTCGAGACGCTGAGCCCCGACGAGCGCGCGGTGTTCGTACTGCACGAGGTGTTCGGGTTCAGCCACGACGAAATCGCGTCGATCGTCGGAAAATCCGCGACCGCGGTGCGGCAGATGGCCTACCGTGCCCGCGAACACGTGCAGTCGCGGCGCCGGCGGATGGAACCCGTCGACTTCACCACGTCGGTGCGGATCGCCGAACAGTTCATGACCACGGCGGCCACCGGCGACATGGAGCAGCTGCTGGCGATGCTCGCACCCGATGCCACCTGGACCGCCGACAGCGGCGGCAAGGCCCCCGCGGTGCGCAGGCCGGTGGTGGGCGCCAAGAAGGTGGCGGCGCTGATCGTCAGCTTTTTGCGCAAGGGCCCCGAACTGCTGCCTGCGCTGCGCTTCGAGACGGTCAACTGCAACAACGCCCCGGCCGTGGTGATCTACGACGGCGACGAGTTGCTGGGCGTGTTCCTGGTCGAGGTCGTCGACGGCAAGATCACCAACTTCTACGCGATGGCCAACCCGGACAAGCTGGCCGGGATCGCCCGCCCCCGCACAATCCGCCGCTGACGGTGGTTCGGCCGAACGTGGGTTACCCGCACATATTTTCCGCTCGAGGCGTGCGGGTAACCCACGTTCGGCGCGGGGTCAGGTGTGACGTCCGCCACGTCGTGTCACGCCCGGGCAGGCTGCGGTGTCTAGAGGGCAGAACCCCTTTGGAGAGGAGCAACCATGACCGCGAAGCGCACACATGTGGTCGTCATCGGCGGCGGATACGCCGGGGCACTGGCCGCCAACCATCTGCGGTTACGCGACGACGTGGACATCACGCTGGTCAACCCGCGCCCGCAGTTCGTCGAGCGGATCCGGCTGCACCAGCTGGTCGCGGGCAGCGGCGAGGCCACCGTGGACTACGACACCCTGCTGGGTGACGGCGTACGGCTCGTCGTCGACACCGCCACCCGCATCGACACCGCATCGCGCACCGTGGCGCTGGCCTCGGGCGACACCGTGGGATACGACTACGTGATCTACGCGGTCGGCAGCACCGGCGCGGTGCCCGACTCGGTGCCCGGCGCCGCCGAATTCGCCTACCCGATCGCAGAGTTCGAGCTGGCGCAGCGGCTGCGTGCGGCGCTGAACGAGCTGCACATCAGCGCGCCTGTCACCGTGGTCGGTGCCGGGCTCACCGGCACCGAGACGGCCGCGGAGCTGGCCGAGCAGGGCCGCAACGTCACGCTGGTCTGCGGCGGCCGGCTGCTGCCGAGCCTTTCGGAGCGGGGCCGACGCTCGGCGGCCAAGTGGCTGCGCAAGCGCGGGGTCAAAGTCCTCGAATCCGACGTGGTGACCGAGGTTCGGCCGGACGCGGTGGTGTTCGCCGACGGCGCGGTGCGCCCGAGCGCGGTGACCGTGTGGACGGCCGGCTTCGGTGTGCCCGCGTTGGCCGCGGCCTCCGGTCTACGCACCGACGCGCTGGGCCGGTTGCTCACCGACGAGACGCTGACCAGCGTGGACGATCCGCGGATCATCGCCGCGGGCGACTGCGCCTCCCCGTCGGCGACGCCGCTGCGGATGAGCTGCCAATCCGCCACGCAGCTAGGACCGCAGGCGGCCAACACCGTGTTGAGCCGGATCGCGGGCACCGAACCCGCGCTGATGCGGTACGGCTTCGTGGGATCCAACGTCAGCCTCGGCCGTCGCGCGGCCGTCATCCAGTTCGCCCGTCAGGACGACACCGCGGTGCGTTACTACGTCGCGGGTCGGCTCGGGGCAGCGATCAAGGAGTTCGTCTGCAAGGGCACGGTGTGGGGCCTTCGTCTCGAGGCGCGCAGGCCCGGGTCCAGCTTCTGGTTCAAGGGCGGCCCACGCCCCGAACAGCCGGCGCACACCGGGGTAGCGTCGGTGCGATGAACACCGGGCCCGGTGACGAACACGTCGAGCGGTTCACGCTGCTGCGTCCGCTGCTGTTCACGATCGCCTACGAGATCCTGGGCAGCGCAACCGAATCCGACGACGTGTTGCAGGAAAGCTACCTGCGGTGGGCCGAGGTGGACCTGGCGACGGTGAGCGATTCCAAGGCCTACCTGGCCCGGATCGTCACCCGCCAGGCCCTCAACGCTCTGCGCGCACAGACGCGCAGGCGGGAGGACTACGTCGGCCCGTGGCTGCCCGAACCGCTGCTGGTGGATACCGGCGACGCCTCCTCGGATGTGATTCTCGCGGAATCGGTTTCGATGGCGATGCTCGTCGTGCTGGAAACGCTGAGCCCCGACGAACGTGCCGTGTTCGTGCTGCGCGAGGTGTTCGGCTTCAGCCACGACGAGATCGCCGCGACGATCGGCAAGTCCGAGGTCGCAGTGCGGCAGATGGCACACCGGGCGCGCGAGCATGTGCAGTCCCGACGCAAACGGTTCGAGCCGGTCGATCCCAAGGTGTCCGCGGAGATCACCTCCAGGTTCTTCGCGGCGGCCTCGAGCGGCGACGTGGACGCGCTGTTGGAGATGCTCACCGACGACGTCACGTGGACCGCCGACAGCGACGGCAAGGTCAGCGCGGCCCGCAAGCCGATCGTCGGCGCCGAGAAGGTCGCCAAGGTGCTCGTCGGATTGATTCGCGTCGCCGGGGAACGCGGCCGCGTCGAACCGGTGATGTACAACAACGCGCCCGCGCTCAAGCTCTACCTCGGCGACAGCTTCCAAGGCGTCATCACCGTGGAGATCGTCGACGGGCGGATCTCGCACTTCTACGCGATGCGCAACCCGGAGAAGCTGGTAGGCATCGACATCCCGCGCGCGGTCAGCCGGTAGCTCTCTGACACGCTTGACCGGTGCGGATCGAGCGTCTCGGCGAGCTGGGCAGCGCCCCCGCGGTGCTGCGCGCCGTCGCGCTGGCCGCGGCCCGTCGCGGCGCGCCGCCACCGGCCGCGCTGATCGGCGACTGGTTTACCTCCCGCGCGGTCATCGCACCGTCGGTGGCCGTCACGCCCGTCGACCCCGCAGCGGTATTCGACGTCGCCCCAGGGGTATCCGCCGACGCGGTCGGGGGCGGCTGGTTCGGCTACCTGTCGTATCCCGACGGCGCCGCCGACGGGGCCGGGCCGCGCATCCCCGAGGCGGCAGGCGGCTGGTCGGACTGTGTGCTGCGGCAGGATGCCGGCGGCCGGTGGTGGTACGAATCCCTTTCTGGCACAGCGCTTTCCCCGTGGGTCAGCGATGCGCTCGGCGCGCCAGCTGTACATCGGCCGAACACGATCGCATGGGACCAGCCCGACCGCGACGCGCATCGACGCGGGGTGTCGGCGTGCCTGGAGGCGATCGCGGCCGGCGAGGTCTACCAGGCGTGTGTGTGCACGCAGATCCGTGGTCGGCTCACCGGTTCGCCGACGGACTTCTTCGTCGACGCCGTCGAGCGCACCTCCCCGGCCAGGGCGGCCTACGTCGCGGGCGACTGGGGCGCGGTGGCGTCGCTGTCCCCGGAGTTGTTCCTGCGCAGGCGTGGTGAGGCGATCGCGTCGAGCCCGATCAAGGGCACGCTGCCCCGGTATGCCGATCCGTCCGCGCTGCGGGCATCGGTCAAGGACGTGGCGGAGAACATCATGATCGTCGACCTGGTGCGCAACGATCTCGGCCGGATCGCGATCACCGGTTCGGTGACCGTGCCCGAGCTGCTCGCGGTCCGGCCGGCCCCGGGCGTGTGGCATCTGGTGTCGACGGTGACCGCGCGGGTCGGCCTTGACGTGCCGATGGCCGCGGTGCTCGATGCGACGTTCCCGCCCGCGTCGGTGACCGGGACACCCAAGACGCGGGCGCGTCAGCTGCTGCGCGGCTGGGAACCGTCCCGGCGCGGGGTGTACTGCGGGACAGTAGGTTTGGCGTCACCGGTTGCGGGCACCGAGTTGAACGTGGCGATTCGGACAGTCGAGTTCGACGCGGCGGGCAACGCGGTGTTGGGCGTCGGCGGCGGCATCACCGCCGACTCGGATCCTGACCGCGAGTGGGAGGAATGCCTGCACAAGGCCGCCCCGGTCATCGGCTCAGGTGCGCGACCGCAGCACCGCATCGTAGAGCTCGCGCCGTGACGGCGACCCCGGGTTCGCGGCGACCACCTCGGCGCAGGCGTCCTTGACGCGGACGCCGGCGTCGACCAGCTTGGCCACCTCGGCCACCAGCGTGTCGACGTCGGCCTTGGGCACCGCGCCGGCCAGCACGACGGTGATCTCGCCGAGCACACCGTCGGCGGCCCAGTCGGACAGTTCGGCCAGCGTGCCGCGCACCACCTCCTCGTGGGTCTTGGTCAGCTCGCGACACACCACCGCGCGACGGTCCCCGCCGAGCACGTCGACGGCATCGGCGAGCGTCTCTTGGAGCCTGCGCGGCGACTCGAAGAACACGCAGGTGCGCCGTTCGGCGGCCAACGTGTTCAGCCAGGTGCGGCGGGCGGACTGCTTACGCGGTGCGAAACCCTCGAAGCAGAACCTGTCGGCCGACAGCCCGGACACCGCCAGCGCCGTCGTCACCGCGGACGGGCCGGGCAGACAACTGATCGGCAGACCGGCGTCGATGCAGGCCGTCACCAGCCGGTACCCCGGATCGCTGATGAGCGGCATCCCGGCGTCGCTGACCACCAGCACCGTCGCGCCGCCCCGGATGTCATCGACCAGGCGCGGCACCCGCGTCGCCTCGTTCTGGTCGTAGAGGCTGATGACCTTGCCGACCGGTCTGACGTCCAGCGCGGCGGCCAGCGTCCGGATGCGCCGGGTGTCCTCGGCGGCGATGACGTCGGCGCTGCGCAGCGCCCTGACCAGGCGCGCCGAGGCGTCCGCGGGCTGACCCAACGGCGTGGCACCGATTAGCAGCCGACCGACACTCATGCCGGACAGCCTACGATCGCATGCGTGACCGCCACCGCCACCGATGCGCCGCGCGCGGTCCCGGTCATCAGCCCGGCGCCGCAGGTACCCGTCGCCGACTTCGGGCCCGTCGACCGGTTACAGGGCTGGATGATGACCGTCGTCATCGGGGCGCTCGCGGCGGTGACGCGCTTTTTGAACCTGGGCTCGCCGACCGATGCCGGCACCCCGATCTTCGACGAGAAGCATTACGCACCGCAGGCCTGGCAGATGCTGCACAACCACGGTGTCGAAGACAACCCGGGCTACGGCCTGGTGGTGCACCCGCCCGTCGGTAAGCAGCTGATCGCGATCGGTGAGGCGCTGTTCGGCTACAACGGGCTGGGCTGGCGGTTCTCCGGCGCGGTGTGCGGGGTGATCATGGTGGTGCTGGTGGCGCGGACCGCGCGGCGCATCAGCCGCTCGACGCTGGTGGGCGCGATCGCCGGGCTGCTGGTGATCGCCGACGGGGTCAGCTTCGTCACCGCGCGCACCGCGTTGCTCGACGGGTTCCTCACGGTGTTCGTCGTCGCGGCGTTCGGCGCGCTGATGGTCGACCGTGACCAGGTGCGCGAGCGCATGCACGTCGCGCTGTTCGAAGGCCGGATCAGCGAGACGCCGTGGGGGCCGCGGCTGGGCGTGCGTTGGTGGCGGTTCGGTGCCGGCGTGCTGCTCGGATTGGCCTGCGCCACCAAGTGGTCGGGGCTGTACTTCGTCGCGTTCTTCGGCGTGATGACACTGGCTTTCGACATCGCCGCGCGCCGCCAGTACCGGGTGCCGCGGCCGTGGCTGGGCGCGTTGCGGCGCGACCTGGCTCCGTCGCTGTACGCGATCGTGGTGATTCCGTTCCTGGTATACCTGGCGTCCTACACGCCATGGTTCGCATCCGAAACCGCGGTGGACCGATACGAGGTGGGCAACTCGATCGGTGAGCACAGCGTGTTGCCGATCCCCGACGCGCTGCGGTCGCTGTGGCATTACACCTACGGCGTGTACAAGTTTCACGCCGGCCTGACCAACGCGGACGGCAACCACCACCCGTGGGAGTCCAAGCCGTGGACGTGGCCGATGTCGCTGCGCCCGGTGCTGTATGCGATCGACAACCAGGACGTGCCGGGCTGTGGCGCGCAGTCCTGCGTGAAGGCGGTGATGCTGGTCGGTACGCCTGCGATGTGGTTCATCGCGGTGCCGGTCCTGGGGTGGGGGTTGTGGCGGGCATTCATCAAACGCGACTGGCGCTATGCGGCGGTGCTGGTCGGTTACGGCGCAGGGTTTCTGCCGTGGTTCTTCGACATCGACCGGCAGATGTACTTCTTCTACGCGTCGACCATGGCGCCGTTCCTGGCGATGGCGATCGCATTGATCCTCGGCGACATCTTGTACAAGCCGAACCAGAACTCGGAGCGCCGAACGCTCGGGCTGATCGCGGTGAGTTGCTATGTCGCGCTTGTCCTGACGAACTTCGCGTGGCTGTATCCGATTCTGACGGGCATCCCGATCTCCCAGGAAACCTGGAACATGCAGATCTGGCTGCCGTCCTGGCGCTAGCTCTTCTGGGCGCCGAAATAGCATTCCAGGCGGTTGCGCTGGGTTATCCACAGCCCCAATTGCTATCTCGGCGAATCGCTCGTCATGTGCAGCACGATCACTGCATGGGGAGGATCTTCTTGGGAACCGAAGCGATAGAGCGCGGCGAATTGACCCGGGGGCAATTGCGGTCGAGGTACCGGAGCATCTACCGCGACGTGTATATCCCTCGAGACGCAGAACAATCACTGCATACGAGCACCGTCGGCGCTTGGCTGTGGTCCGGGCGACGAGGCGTAATCACCGGGCGCGCCGCCTCTGCGCTGCACGGTGACCGATGGGTCGACAATGGCACACCGGTCGAACTGCTGTGCGCCAACAACCGGCCACCCACTGGCATCATCACGCGCCGCGATCGCATCGGCGACGATGAGATCGTCCGGGTCGACGGTATACCGGTCGCCGCGGCGCAGCGCACGGCGTTCGATCTGGGCCGGTACCTGCCGCGCGGCGTCGCAGTCGCACACCTTGACGCGTTGGCTCGTGCCACCGGTTTAACCGCACACGACGTTCTCCCACTGGCGGAACGCTACAAGGGCGCCCGCGGCGTGCGCCGATTCCGGGAAGCCATCGACCTGATGGACCCCGGCGGTCACTCCCCCAAAGAGACGTGGTTGCGGCTCTTGCTGGTCGACTCAGGATTTCCACGCCCGCAGACGCAGGTTCCCGTGTACGACACGGAGTACGGCTGGGCGTACATCGACATGGGCTGGGAGGATCTGCTCATCGGTCTCGAATACGACGGGGACCAACATCGCACGGATCCGCGTCGGTATGCCATGGACATCGCCAAACACCGGATGCTGAGTCGCCGCAACTGGATCATCCTGCGCGTGATCAAGGAACACCGCCCGCATCAGATCATCAACTGGGTCCGCGAAGCGTGGTCCCGACGCGAACGTGAAGCCATGGCTGCAAATCGCGCCGCATAGCAACCTGGAATGCTATTTCGGCGGTTCCAAGGGGCGTTCCAACGGAAGGACTACAGCGGGTCGCGGGCCGCCGGGCACGACATGCACCTCGGCCCGCCGCGGCCGGTACCCAGTTCGGACGCCTCGATCGGCAGCACCTCGATACCCGCATCGGCCAGCCGCGCATTGGTTTCGGTGTTGCGCTCGTAGGCCACCACGACACCCGGCGCCAGCGCCAACGTGTTGTTGCCGTCGTCCCACTGCTCACGCTCGGCGGTCACCGGGTCCAGACCCGTCGCGATCACCCGCAGCCGATCGATGCCCATCGCCTCGGCCGCAGCGTCCACGAACGGCACCGCATCGTCGATGCGCACCCCACCGCTACCGTTGCGATGAATCGTGAACGCCGACAACGAGTCCACCACGCCGGGATACATCACCACCGCGTCGAGGTCGACCATCGTGCACACCGTGTCCAAGTGCATCTGCGCCCGCTGCTGGGTGATCGGCACCGCCAGCACGGTGTGCGCCAGGTCGTCGTCGAACAGGCTGCGGGCCAACGCTTCTGCGCCCGCGGGGGTGGTGCGCTCCCCCACCCCGACGGCCACCACCCCCGGCGCGAGCAGCAGCACGTCACCACCCTCGACCGGCGCCGAGCGGGACTCATATGCCCGTCGCACCCCCAGGAACCGCGGGTGGTGCGCATAGATGACGTCGGTCAGCGACGTCTCGCGCACCCGTGCGGGCAACGCCAGCGAGGTGATCGCCACCCGCGGCCCGATCCAGAACGACGAGTCCCTGGTGAACATCAGGTTCGGCAACGGGTCGATGACGAAGTCCGCGCTGTGATGCATCCTGCGCACCAGCGACAACTCGCTGTCGGTGAACGGCAACTCCTGAAACGTCATCCCGGCCGTCAGCACCCGCGCCAGCGAGGCCGGCTCGAGATCGCGCAGGTACTCCGAGAGTTCCTGTGCCAGCTGGATTCCCAACCGTCGCGGATCCACCGCGGCGGCGATGCCGTGCATCCTGGCGGCGCCGCTGTGCGACAGCGCCTCGGTCAGCAGATCGGCGAGCAACAACACCTCGACCCCGCGCGAAGCCAACAGCGCGGCGAACGCGTCGTGCTCCCGCTGCGCCTTGGCCACCCACGGCACCCCGTCGAACAACAGCGCGTCGTTGTTGCGCGGGGTCAGCCGCTGCAGTTCGGCGCCGGGCCGGTGCAGGATCACGACCCGCAGCGCGCCGACCTCGGAGTCGCAGCCCAGCGCACCGCCCGTCACATCTAGCACCGTAGCGCGATCAGCCACCTCAACTATTGTTCAGGTCATGGAGCGCAACACCGAGTTGACTCCCGGCGAGATGGCCGTTCGCAGTGGTGTGGCCGTATCAGCGCTGCATTTCTACGAACGCGAGGGGCTGATCACCAGCCGCCGCACCGGGGGCAACCAACGCCGCTACGCCCGCGAAACCCTGCGGCGCGTGGCCTTCATCAGGATGTCGCAGCGGTTGGGCATACCGCTGGCGCGCATCCGTGAAGCGCTGGCCAGCCTGCCCACCGATCGCGTGCCGACGAGCAAGGACTGGGCCAGGCTCTCGGCGGGCTGGCGTCAAGACCTCGACGACCGCATCCTGCATCTGCAGCGGTTGCGCGACAACCTGAGCGGCTGCATCGGCTGTGGCTGCCTCAGCCTGAAGACGTGCGCGCTGTCCAACCCCGAGGACATCCTCGCCGCCGAGGGCCCCGGCGCGGTCCGGCTCTGATGCTTCGAACGCTTGTGCGATAGGATCGCGGTCATGGAGCTGGCTCTGCAGAGCTCGCTGTTCGAGCACGCCGAACGACGCCATCTGAGCGGCGGCGCCTGGATCGATTTCCGGTCCGGCTGGCTGGACGACGCCGACGCGCTCTTCGCCGAACTGCAGCACGCCGTGCCCTGGCGGGCCGAACGCAGGCCGATGTATGACCGCGTGGTCGACGTGCCACGTCTGGTCAGCTTCGTGGATTTCGCGGACCTCGCCGACGAGCCGGCGCCGCACCCGCGGCTCAAGCACATCCGGCGTCGGCTCAACGACGCCTACGCCGGCGAACTCGGCGAACCCTTCACCACCGCGGGCCTGTGCCTGTACCGCGACGGCAACGACAGCGTGGCCTGGCACGGCGACAACATCGGCCGCAGCAGGACCGAGGACACCATGGTGGCCATCGTCAGCCTCGGCGCCACAAGGACTTTCGCGCTACGCCCCCGAGGCGGCGGTAAGTCGCTGCGCATTCAGCACGCACACGGCGACCTGTTGGTGATGGGCGGCTCGTGCCAACGCACCTGGGAGCACGCGATACCGAAAACCACCAGGCCCACCGGCCCGCGTATCAGCATCCAGTTCCGCCCGCACGACGTCCGCTAACCCCGGACCGCGGCGACCGCGGCGGTGAGCAGATCGCGGGCGCGCTGCGTGTCGACCGGCGCGACGGGCTTGTCGGGCACGACCAGCGGGTTGGCGGTGACGATCACCAGGAAGCTGCCGAAGCTCGCGACGTAGTTGTAGAGCTCACCGGTGCGCGTACCGCCCCCGACCGTCGTCTGCAACACCCGATGGGTTCCGACGGTCTTCGCCCCCTCGATGTGGGGTGCCTCGGTCGTTTCGACCAGTCCCCGTACCCCGGGCCCGACGAACCCGACCTTGGCACAGTTTTCGCCCGGACCATTCACCGCGGCGGCTTCCGACGTCTCGATCGCGATGGCGATGAACCGGTTCCCCTCGCCCTCGGCGGTGGTGGCCGCCATGTTGCCCTTGGCCCCGGCGGGCACCATCTGCTGGTTGGCGAACGAGGCGCAGTCGGCGGGGTCGAACTTCATCCCGGGCGGCAGCGCCTGCTTGCCCAGCATCCGCGGGTCGATACCGCTCGGCCCGACGTCGGTCACCGTGAACTCCGGGCCGAAACTCGACCGCACATCCTTGACCCGCGCGATGTCGGCGTTGGACAGGTCGGGTTCACCGGTCCCACACGCGCTGAGCACACCCACACATGCGATCGCGACCGCCGCCCTCTTCGACATCGCCGCACAGGCTACCTGCCGACCTGAGCTCAGCCCCGCAACGCCGACACCGTTTCCGTCAGCAACTCGGCGGCGAACTCATGTCCGAGTTGCGGATTCGGCGAGCCCGGGTCGGTGACGACGGCGACGAACGCGACATGGGAACCCAGGTACGCGGTGACGGTCCAGGCGTCCGAACGGGTTTGGGTGCCGCCCTCGACGACGGTGATCGAGTCGGTGGCCGTTGCGAGCGTCACCGCGTCGCCGACGGTCGGCGCCGGGGTGAACGTGACGCTGCCGCGACCCTGTCCGCCTGACACCGTCCATCGCGCACACTCGTGGCGCACCGCCGGATCCAGGTGCACCGGTTGCGCCGAGCCGAGCACGACGGCGTAGACGATGCCGCCCGGTCCGGAGGCCGACCACCCCGTCGTCATCGTGGCGTCGGGAACGGGATCGGCCACCACCGCGCACTGCGGTGGGTCCGCGGTCCACCCTGCGCCGTAGCCCCACAGCTCGGCCGGCGAGGCTCGAGCGGGCACGGCGGCGAACTCGTAACCGGCAGGCACCTCGGCACGCACCCGGTCGATGCGGGCGGGGTTGACGTGACCCGCCGTCGTCGACGACGTGGGTGGCGGCGCGGGCGGACCGCCGCACGCCGCCGCGGCCAGCGCCACCACAGCGACTACCGCACGCAACACTTCTGGGTCCCCCAGCGATCAACAAGTAACAAGGCTTCATTCTGAAGGACGGAGACCGTCATGCGCGCGTCATGGAACGTGGCAGCAGCGGTGGCGGCCGCGGGTATCGTGCTGGCCCCGGCGACCGGCGCTTTCGCACAACCTGCGCCATCCGGTAACGCTCAACAGACGATCGGGCAATTGGAGGCCTCCGGTTACGACGTCGTCATCGACCGCGTCGGCAGCGGGCCGATCAGCCGGTGCGTGGTGACCAGCGTGCGCAATCCGCAAGAAGTGACCCAGACCGTCGCCGTCGGCAAGGGCAAGGACCGCGAGCTGATCACGGTTGTGGTCAGCAGGTCGATCACGGTGTCGTTGAACTGCGCAGCCTAGGCGGCGGCCTGGTCGTCGTTGTCGGGGGTCGACGCCGCATCGCCGGTGCTCGTCGCCGGCGCGGGGGCCGGCTGGGAAGTGTCCTCGGACTCTTCTGCCTCGGTGACGTCGTCGACGGTCTCTTCTTGCGTTTCGGGGGCCTCTTCGTCGATGTCCTCGACGTCCTCGACGTCCTCTTGCGCTACTACTTCTACTACTTCTTCTGCTTCTTCTGCTTCTTCTGCTTCTTCGTCGGCGCCCTGTTCCTCTTCGGTACCGCCGGTGTCGCTGTCCTGCTCGGACGCCACGATCGCGTCGACGACCTCGTCATCGGGTGCCGCATCACCGCTTTCCGACGACGACACGTCCAGCTCGTCCTCGTCCTCGGTGTCGGGCGCCGACGGCGGCTCGGGCAGCTCCGGGCCGCCCACGCCGAACGGACTCGTCACCGGCTTGGTCCCCAGCGGGCGGAACGTCGGATCGCCGCTGACCTCGGCCAGCGCGTCGTCGATGCCGACGGGGATCGCGACGATGATGTTGACGATGGTCTGCACCGGGTCCAGGAACGGAAACCAGCTCACCTTCGTCGGGACACCGGGGTTGATGTCTCGCGCATAACCGCCTTCGATGGCGGCTCGCAGCGGTGCGTCGAGGAAGGTCAGTATCGGCGAGGGGACGAACGGCTCGAACGGCATCAGGATCGGCAGCCGCTTGGTGGCGTAGAGGTAGTAGTCGGTGTCACCGTACGACCCCTGGTAGAGGGCGTCGTCGAAGCTCCCTTTCTGCAGCGGCCCGTGCAGGTAGATCGAACCGGCCAGGGCGTTGAGCCACGCCAGCACATTGGTGACGCTGGCCGGGGCGTCCCCACCGCGGAAGTCGTACTGCACGGCCGCGTCGATGGTGGGCATGCACACCCCCGTTTCGCAGCTGTTGGTCGGCGTGGGGCCGGAGAACGTCACGCCGAGGATCGGAACGGTCCAGCCGCGAAGGCCGCGCGCCAGGATGCCGCCGTTGGGCCGCATCGGGTTGCCGAGCAGAAAGAACGAGGCGTCAGGCGGGGTCTGGCCGGGGTTTTCGATCAGGTCGCGCTTGACCAGCGAGGCGATGACCGCGCTCTGCGAGTAGCCGAATACCACGAACTCGTCCCCCACTGCGGGCGCCGTATCGGGTGCCGCGGGGTCGATGAGGTCGTTGTCGTTGTAGAGACATCCGGTGCCGCGCATGCAGCTGTTCAAGTTGGCCCGGCCGATCGCCACGGAGCGGTCGAACGTCATCGACCCCGCCAACGGAAAGAAGTCCTCCGGGGTGATCACGGCGTACCGGTCGTCGCCGGCGCCGACGCCCGCCAGCGGTTCGCCTCCGGTGCCCGTCGGCCTGGCGGCAGCCGGGTTGATAAAGCCGTCGATCGCGTTGTCCATATACGGGTTGACGAACGAAACGGGGTCGTCGCCCGGGGTGCCCAGCGAGTGCCCGGTGCCGCCCATGATCAGTGCGGTCGCGGCGAGCTGCACGCCCGTGGCCGCCGTCCATGCCACCGCAAGGACCACCGTGCCGAACAATGCCAGCCCCGCAGCAACGAACGAACGACGAACTCTGCGCAACAAGCAAAACCCCTCAGCAACGGCGACAGGCACTGACCCAGATGCATATTGCACCAGATTCGAGCCGTCGACAACGCAATACCGGACATCCGGGAGCAAATGACTTAGGTTGCCGTACCCGGCAGCTGGGCGGATAACCGCGCGTGGTGCGGCGGGTTTCGACTGCGCACAGCCGGTGCCGACCGTAGGCTACGGCCGTACGCCAACGATGGGAGACCCAATTGAGCAGTTCCGTCAGGGGCGGCGTCGTCGCCATAGCCGTCGTCGCACTAGGCCTCGGCTTGGCCGGCTGCAGTTCGGACACCGAGAAGGAGTCGACGGACACCACCGCCGAAACGACGACGACCACCACCAGCGAAGCCGCGCCCACGACGTCGGCCCAGGCCGCGGGTCCCCACTACACGATCGTGGACTACGTCCGGGACAACAACCTCACCGAGGAACCGGTGAAGCGCGACACCCCCGGAGCGCCGGTCGTCACCATGCCGATGCCGCCCGGCTGGGCCGATGCCGGCCCTAAGACACCGCAATGGGCGTACAACGCAATACTTTTCACCGCCCCGGAATTCGCAGCCGATCCGCCGACGGTTGTCGCACTGATGTCCAAGCTGACCGGTAACGCCGACCCTGCCAAGATCCTGGAGTTCGCCGCCGGTGAGATCCAGAACCTGCCCAACTATGAGGGCGGGGACAAAGGCCAGCCGAGCAAGCTCGCCGGATTCGACGCGGTTCAGCTCGGCGGGTTGTACGTCAAGGACGGCGTCCGGCGTGCGATCGCCCAGAAGACCGTGGTGATTCCCGTCGACAACGCGCTGTATGTGTTGCAGCTGAACGCCGACGGCCGTGAGGACCAGATGGGTGTGCTGATGGATGCCACCGTCGCGATCGACGAGCAGACCACGATCACGACCTGACCAAGGACCCCCTCAGCCGACCGCCCGGACGACCTGGCGGGTGACATCGCGCACCTGCTTGGTCAGTTCGGGGGTGAACGGCGGGTTGCGCGGCGCGGGAACGTCGATCTCGGTGGTGACGACGCCGAGGTCCTCGCGGTGCCAGTGCGCGCCCGCGTGGTCCAGAATCGCACGCATCGCCAGGTTGTCACTCAACACCCGCGCGGTGAACCGTTGCACGCCATGATATTCCGCGGCGACCGACACGGCGCCCATGAGCAGGGTGCCGATCCCCTTGTTCTGGTACGCGTCGGCGACGATGAAGGCGACCTCGGCGATGGTGGGGTCGTTCGCGTCAAGGACGAACCGTCCGTCGGCGACCACGGGACCCTCGGACCCCTCGGTCATCACCCAGACGAAATGGTGCACGTAGTCGACCTCGAACAGGTACCGCATCAGCGATTTGCTTGGCGCGCTGACCGATTGGAACCGTCGGTACAGCGTCTCGCTGGAGAACTCGACGGGCCCGCGCGACGCGCGTTCGTTGTCGCCGGGCAGCACCGGCCGCAGGTCCATCTCCGTACCGTCGCGCAACTGGACGGGTATCGGCGTGATGAACGCGGCCAGGCGCTGACGCGCGGTGCGCAGCAGTTTGTCGAGCATGCTCGGGATCTCGAGCAGCGTCGCGAACGCGTCGCGGTTGCCGACCCAACCCTTCACCGCCCGGGTGGCGATCACCGTCGCGGTGCGTGGCGCGTCGCGCAGCAGGGCGATCTCGCCGACGATCATTCCGGGCGTCAACCGCGCCACGGTGTCGTGCCCGTCGGCTCCGGTGTGGGTCACCTCCGCCTCACCGGAGCCGATGAGCAGAAAGGACACCGCGAGCTCGTCCTGCTGCATGAGCACCTGCCCGGGCGCCGCGCTCAGCGGCCGCAGTTGCGCCGCGAGCGGTACCAGGGTCTCGGTTGGGCAGCCGGCGAAGATCTCCAACGCGGCGAGTTCGTCGGCGCGGACGACAGTCAGGCCGGCCACCTCACGAGGCTACGGGGCGGCGGTTCGGCCGAGCAAGGAACGGGACGAACCGCTCCGCCCGACCCGCTACACCTGAAGGCGCCGCTGTCGGCGCCGGTGCGACTCGGCGACTCGCCCGAGCGCGTGTTGCGCATTTCGCGGCGCCGACGGCCGGTGCCGTCGACGCGCACAGCGAGCCGGCGGCCGCCGAAATTGACGGCTGGGGCAAATATTGGCTGGGCGGCTGGCAAGCTACCCCCGCCGGCGTCGGGACGGCGGCCAGAATTCGGACCAAAATCACACTCGCGGCACGATCCACTGCGCTGCAATGGCACTTTTCGGCATGGTGGCTAGCGCCAATGTGTTTGCTGCGCTGCGCGATTGGTCGCATTTGCGCTTGAGATGAGGCGCTCAGCAAATATCTTTCCGGAGCCGCGGTGTTAGCCGTTCGGGTCGCGGTTCACCCGCTCGGAGCCCCAGATAGGGTGGCAACTTTGGACGTAAGCACGCACACTAACCGGATGTTGCATAATCTTTAAGCAATTGTCCGCGCGGTCAAATAGCAAATGCCCTGCTCGCGGCATGGCAGGCCGAACCGGAAGGTCGACGTACGTTGATGTTGGGGTCCTCGATACCTGCTGTACTGCGCGAACGCGCCAGTCTGCAACCCAATGACGCCGCATTTACCTACATCGACTACGACCACAACGGAGCGGCCCTCTCAGAAACCCTGACCTGGGCGCAGTTGAATCGCCGAGCAGCAAACATCGCTTCGGCGTTGAACGTTTGCGGGTCGCCCGGTGACCGCGCGGTCATCCTGGCGCCGCAGGGGCTGGATTACATCTCGGCCTTCGTGGCGTCGCTGCAGACCGGCCTCATCGCGGTACCGCTTTCGGTGCCCCAACCCGGCGCCCACGACGAGCGGATCACCTCGGTGCTGCGCGATACCGACCCTGCGGTCATCCTGACTACCTCCGCGGCGCTCGGCGACGTCACCGACTACGCGAACGCCACCGCATCGGTCCCGACCGTCATCGCCGTCGACGCGCTCGACGAAACCTCCCGCAAGCGTCCCCGGCAGCGCAGCGATTCCGGGCAGGAGATCGCATACCTGCAGTACACGTCGGGTTCCACCCGTGAACCCGCGGGGGTGATGATCACCAACCGCAACCTGTCGGCGAACTTCGAGCAGATCTACGCCGATTTCTTCGTCGACTTCGGCAAGGTCGCCCCGCCCGACACCACCGTGGTGTCCTGGCTGCCGCTGTACCACGACATGGGCTTGTTGCTCGGCCTGTGCGTACCGATCCTCGGCGGGCTCCGCACCGTCCTGATGAGCCCGATGTCGTTCCTACAGAGCCCGGCGCGGTGGATGCAGCTGATGGCCAGCCACACCAACGTCATGAGCTCGGCGCCCAACTTCGCCTTCGAGCTCGCAGTACGTCGCACCACCGACGACGACCTGGCCGGCTACGACCTGGGCAACGTGCTCGGCCTGTTGAGCGGAAGCGAACGCGTGCATCCGGCGACGCTGCGACGGTTCAGCGACAGGTTCAGCAAGTTCGGTTTCCGCGAGACCTCGATCCGGCCGTCGTACGGTCTGGCCGAAGCGGTCGTGTATGTGGCCACCCGCAGGCCCGGCGACCCGCCCGAGATCGCCCACTTCGAATCCGAGAAGCTGTCCATCGGACATGCCAAGCGCTGCACGAACGCCTCCGGCACCCCGCTGGTCAGCTACGGCAAGCCGGAGTCGAACACCGTGCGGATCGTCGACCCCGAAACGTTGCGGGAGTGCCCGGCGGGCAGCACCGGCGAGATCTGGGTGCACGGCGAGAACGTGGCGAAGGGTTACTGGAACAAGCCCGAGGAGACCGAGCGCACGTTCGGCGGGACGCTTGTCGCGCCGTCGCCGGGCACCCCGGAGCGGCCCTGGCTGCGCACCGGTGACCTGGGGTTCATCTCCGACGGCGAGCTGTTCATCATGGGCCGCGTCAAGGACCTGCTGATCGTGTACGGGCGTAACCACTACCCCGAGGACATCGAGGCCACGATCCAGGAGATCTCCGGCGGTCGGTGCGCCGCGATTTCGATCGCCGACGACGGCGGCACCGAAGAGTTGGTGACCATCGTCGAGGTCAAGAAGAAGGGCGACTCGCCGGAGCAGGTCAACGAGCGGTTCGCCACCATCAAACGCGATATCACCTCGGCGATATCCGAGACGCACGGTCTGCGGGTGGCCGATCTTGTGCTGGTGGGTCCGGGTTCGCTCCCGGTGACCACCAGCGGAAAGATTCGCCGGTCCACCTGTGTGGAGCACTACCGCACCGGCCAGTTCGCTCGACTGGATTCTCAAGTGGACGATTAGTGTTTGCTGAAAATATCGATAAATCGGTATTTTGCGTGGCCGTAAGTACCAGCCTGCGCCAGATCACCATTGCTTTGCCGGCGGTGAAGCGGTCTGGGCCGACAAAGACAACGACAATTCGGAGTTCCGGACATATGATTAACGCGTCTACGGCGGGAGTGAATCAGTGACCATCAAGCACATAGCCACGTGCGCGGCTGTTTCGAGCGCAGCGGGTCTTGCGGCCTTGTTCCTCGGCAACGCGGTAGCCGCCGCCGATCCAGTTGCGCCGGCACCGCCGGGCCAACCCGGCGCCGTTGCCGCAAGCGAGAACCCGCCACCGGACGAGCGGCGCGAAGAGCCCGCCAAGCCCGACTGCAAGGGGCC
Source organism: Mycolicibacterium holsaticum DSM 44478 = JCM 12374 (assembly GCF_019645835.1). Lineage (NCBI taxonomy): Bacteria > Bacillati > Actinomycetota > Actinomycetes > Mycobacteriales > Mycobacteriaceae > Mycobacterium > Mycolicibacterium holsaticum. The sequence continues at coordinate 1,060,395 of NZ_CP080998.1, read as the reverse complement.
GTGGTGCGAGGTCATCAACGCCGCCAAGCAGCTGCCACCGCCCGACTTCTCCAAGGTGGACGTGCCCAAGATCGCCGACGTTTCGGTGCCGGTGTCGTTCGGGGTCGGGATGCCCGACGTGGTGCCGGACATCGGCATCCCGATCGCGTTCCCGCTGCCGGACATCCAGATGCCGCCGGCACCGGCGGTCGGGCTGCCGAAGTTGCAGGCGCCCAAGGTGCAACTGCCGGCGCCGAAGATCGGCCTGCCGAAGCTCGGGCCGCCCAAGCTGCCGTTCTGATCCCGTATCCGACACCAGACGGCCGGTTTGCTTGTAGACCGGTTGTGGTCGAGAATCCTCATGGATCAGAACTGTCCGGTGCGCAACGCCGGCTACCGTGATCTGTTCGCTACCTATTCGCGCTTACGGCCAGTCACAGGCCATTATGCTGACCGGTACGAACACGAATTGTTAGCGGAGCGGCCTTGCGAGAGGCGGAATTCAGTCGAATGCGGATAAGCGTTATCGGTACCGGTTACCTGGGTGCGGTTCATGCCGCATGTATGGCGCATATCGGCCATGACGTCTGCGCATACGACACCGACGCAGCGAAAATATCGCTGCTTTCCGACGGTAGCTCGCCGTTTTACGAACCCGGGTTCGAGGAATTGCTCGCCGCGGCCCTCGGCACCGGCCGGTTGCGGTTCACCCACGACCCGGCCGAGGCGGTCAGCGGAGCCGCCGTGCACTTCGTCTGCGTCGGCACACCGCAGCTACCCGGCTCCAACGCGGCCGACGTGCAGTACGTCGACAGCGCCGTGCGGACCGTCGCCGCCAACGCCGACTGCCAGGGCCTGATCGTCGGCAAGTCGACGGTGCCGGTGGGTACGGCGCAGCGGCTGGCCGCCGAGGTGGCCGGGTCACCGTCACAGGCGCTGCTCGAGCTGGCGTGGAATCCGGAGTTCCTCCGCGAGGGCAAGGCGATCGAGGACACGCTGCACCCCGACCGGCTGGTCTTCGGCGTCACCTCTGAATACGCCGAGAAGGTGCTGCTTGAGGTGTACGGCAACCTCATCGAGCAGGGCACCCCGCACCTGACGACGGATCTGCCGACCGCCGAGATGGTCAAGGTGGCCGCCAACTCCTTCCTGGCCACCAAGATCTCGTTCATCAACGCGATGGCGGAGGTCTGCGAGATGGTCAACGCCGACGTTGTGACGCTGGGCCGCGCCCTGGGTTACGACGACCGGATCGGCAGGCGGTTCCTCAACGCCGGCCTCGGATTCGGCGGCGGTTGCCTACCCAAAGACATCCGGGCGTTCAGCGCGCGGGCGGGCGAGCTCGGCGCCTCGGACTCGCTGAGGTTCCTGCACGAGGTCGACAAGATCAACATCCGGCGCCGCGAGAAGGCCGTATCGGTGGCCAGCGCGCTGCTTGACGGGGACTTTCTCGGTAAGAACATCGCTGTCCTGGGCGCCGCGTTCAAGCCGAACAGCGATGACGTCCGCGATTCTCCGGCGTTGAACGTCGCTGCGGCAATGCATCTCAGGGGCGCCGGGGTGCGGGTGCACGACCCGCGGGCGATTGTGAACGCCAAGGCGATGTTTCCCACGCTCACATACTGCGAAAGCGTCGAAGACGCATGCCGCAACGTCGATCTCATCGTGCTGGCGACCGAATGGGATGAGTATTGCAACATCGATCCCGTGGCGTTCCGGTCGATCGTCAGGGTGCCGCGTCTGCTCGACACCCGAAACGCGATCGACCGCGATTACTGGTCGAGCGTGGGCTGGCACGTGTACGCGCTGGGCCGGGGCGAGACCAAGCCCGCCGGCGCGCGCGGTGGCGACAGTGCTGACCGGTCGTCATGAACCTCGGTTCCTGGCTGGATCGCGGCGCTTTGGAGGTTGACTCATGGCGATAGAACTCAACGGCGTCTCAAAGACGTTCGGCGGCACGGTGACCGCGCTCAACAACGTCAGCTTCTCGGTTCCGACCGGGACGGTTTGTGCGTTGCTGGGCCACAACGGCGCGGGTAAGACGACGGTCGTCAAGCTCCTGTCCACCTTGCTGCGACCCACATCCGGGCAGGCGGTGGTGGCCGGTTACGACGTGGTACGCCAGGCCAGGAAGGTCCGCGCGAGCATCGGGCTCACCGGGCAGGATGTCGCGCTGGACGGATCGCTCACGGGTCGGGAGAACCTGGTGCTGTTCGGTCGGCTGCGGGGCATGCGCCGCCGCACGGCACGGATGCGCGCCGATGAACTGATCGAGCAGTTTCAGATGCAGCATGCCGCCGATCGGCGCGTGACGACGTATTCGGGCGGGATGCGTCGACGCATCGACATCGCCGCGGCGCTGGTGGATCCGCCGAAGGTGCTGTTTCTCGACGAGCCGACGACGGGGCTGGACCCGCGCAGTCGCCGCGACGTCTGGGGGTTGGTGTCCGAACTCTCCGCTCAACAGATCACCGTCCTGCTCACCACGCAGTATCTCGAAGAGGCCGACATTCTCAGCGACTCGATCGTCATCCTCGACGCCGGTGAGATCATCGCCAGCGGTACCTCCGAGGACCTCAAACGCCGGGTGGGTCTGAGCTATTGCGAAGTGACGCCGGCTAATCCGGCTGACCTGTCCCGCATCTTCGGCGTGCTGGCCGATATCGAGGGCGCAGAAGCCGCTTACGATTCGAACACCGTGTCGGTACCGGCTTCCGACGGGGTCGCGACGCTGATCGAGGTACTGCGCAGGGTCGATCAGCTAGGCGTCGAACTGCACGACATAACACTGCGCAAGCCCTCACTCGACGAGGTGTTCCTCCACCTCACCCCGGGGACCGTCAGCGTATGACCGCGCTGACCGCGTTGACCGAGCGCGTCGTGCTGAGCACGCTGCGCGACCGCGATCTGTTCTTTGCGATCCTGGCCCCGGTGGGCACGTTCCTCGGGTTCGTGGTGGTGCTGCAGAACGTGATCGACACGGGTGGCATGAGCTATCCGCAGTACGTGTTGCCCGCGGTCGTCGTCCAGGCGATGCTTCTCGGCGCGATGACGACCGCAGAGCGGGCAGCCAAAGATCAACGGCCCGGCTTCGGCACCCGGCTGCGCACGCTGCCGATCACCGCCGTGGTTCCGTTGCTGGCCCGCATGCTCTATTGCCTTCTGCGGGGCGCGCTTGCGCTCGTCGCCGCGATAGCGGTGGGCTACCTGTTCGGCTTCCGGATGACCGGTGGATTCCTGAACGGGACGGCGTTCGTCGTCGTCGCGTTGTTGTTGACCCTGGCGCTCTCGCTCGTCGCGGACGCGACGGGATCGCTGGGCTGGCGCATGAACGCGGCCAGCCACCTGCTTCTGGTGCCGCAACTGCTTCTGGTGCTGTTGTCCACGGGTATGGCGCCGGTCGAGGCCTTCCCCGACTGGCTGGAACCGTTCGTGCGCCACCAGCCCGTCTCGGTCGTCACCGACACGCTGCGCGGGTTCACCAGCGGCCAGGTCGTGGGCAGCAACCTGGCAGCCAGCCTGGCGTGGTGCATCGGTCTTCTGGTCGTCTTCGGTGCGATCGCGCTGCGGATGCAGAGGCGTAGGGAATGACCGCAGACGTGTCGTCGCGCTCCGGATGGCTTGCGGAGAGCTTGGTGTTCGCCGGCTGGTACATCAGGCGCTGGCGCAGCGAGCCTCTGGTACCGCTCCAAAGCCTGGCCTTCCCAACCCTTTTGCTGGTCGTCTACCACATGCTGGTATCGGAGTCCATGACAAAGCTCACCGGCACGAACAACCTCAACGGGTTGGTGCCGATGTGCGCCTTGGCCGGCGGGATGTTGGGCGCGCTCGGTCTGGGTTTTGCCATCCCCGCTGAACGGGCGGTCGGACTTCTCAGCCGCCTGTGGGCGTTTCCGGTCGAACGGGTGAGCGCGCTGATCGGCAGGCTGCTCGCCGAAGGCGCGCGAACCCTGATCAGTACCGCGTTGGTCACGGCGATCGGGGTGGGGATGGGGTTCCGGTTCCACGGCAACGTGCTCGCGTTCATCGCGTACCTGTTCGTGCCGGTGCTGGTGATCCTCGTGGTCGCCACCGTCGTGATCACGCTGGCGCTCAAGGTGGGTCCTGACGGCAACGCCATGATGACCTGGGTGGGCACCGCCTCGATCGGGTTGGTGTTCGGCAGCTCCGGGATCGCTCCGGTCGAGGTGTTTCCATCCTGGCTGCAGCCGTTGATCCAATACCAACCGATGTCACCGGCCATCGAGTCGATGCGCGCGCTGAGCGAGGGACGCCCGGCGGTCGAGCCGCTGATGCTGACACTGGCATGGGTTTTCGGCTTCGCGGCGGTGTTCGTGCCGCTGGCCATCCGGAACTACCGCACCGCGGCTGAAACCGCAATTTGACGCTCTGACAGAGCAGTTGGTAAGACAAGCTCGAAAGCGAGGAATGGCAACCACGATGCCTAGACAGTTACCGGTAGTCGCGGCGATCCCCAACTACAACATGGGAAACCACCTTCGCACGTTGCTGCCCCAGACCCTGGAGCAGGGCTATGACCGGGTGTTCGTGCTCGACGACGGTTCCACCGACGACAGCGTCGAGGTGGTAACGGCCTTCGGCGGTGACGTGACGTTGGTGAGAAGCGCTCAGAACCAGGGCTGCACCGCCAACCGCAACCAGATCATCGACCATGTCAGTGACGACGAGCTCATCCACTTCATCGACGCCGACATGGACCTGGAGACACCGCAAACCGCGTCGGTCGCCAGGGAACTCGCCGCCCGCTACGCCGACCGGGGAGTCGGTGCGATCGGCGGTCTGGTGAGCCGGAAAGACGGCAGCCAGGAACCCTACAACTACGGTCCGGTCTTCTCGCTCAAGAGCCACCTCCTGGCCCTGCCTCCGCTACTGGACAGGGTGAGGGACAAGCCAAGGCTTGCCCGCGCGGTGCAGCGCCTGGCCGCGCCCGGGGCGAAATACTGGCCAGACGTACTCGAATCACCGAAACCGGCCCCGGCATACTGGCTTCACGAGGGCAATATGCTCATCCGCTCCGATGTGTTCAAGGCGGTCGGTGGCTATGACCCGCTGCTGCGCAACCACGGGGCACAGGATCTGGCGATACGGCTGGAGAAGCGGGGCGTCAAACGCCAATTCGATCCCAGCATCGAAGTCGTTCATCACTACATCGATGTCCGGGGCCGAAAGCGTAAGTGGCAACAGGCCAAGTCGCTGCGTTACCTGTTGCGTAAGCATGGATTCGTGCGTTGGTTGACAGACGGCTAGCCGAGGCCTTGTCGCTTCGGAAGTCCGGCGCCGTACGTGTCGTGGCATGGCCACGCTGGTTCTCCAATCCTTATCTGCCCCAGTTGATTGCGGCGCTGCGGGAGGAAGGCATCGACGCCAGCGCTTCGTACACGCTTGCCGTATGCGCGGCCCGGTTGCGCGGCGGGGATTGGCTGCACCTTCACTGGCCCGGCGAGGCGCACACCCACAGGACGCGCTGGCTCTACAGCGCGCACGCTGCGCTGGTCGGTATGCAACTGCGCGCGCTCAAGCGCCGCGGTGTCCGCATCGCCTGGACCGCCCACAACCTGGTTCCCCACGACGACCCGCACCCCGATCTGGGCCACCGTGCCCGTCGCGACATGCTCGCCGTCGTCGACCACGTATTCGTGCACTTCGCCGGCGCGCGCACCGACCTGGCCGAGACGTTCGGCTACACCGGCCCGACCACGGTCATGCCTCATCCACATTTCATGGACACCTATCCGCCGCCCGCGCCCCGTGCCATGGCCAGAGCACGCCTCGGCCTGCCAGATGACGGTTTCGTCTGTCTGGCGTTCGGCCGCATCCGCCCCTACAAGGGCATCGGTTCGATCATTCAGGCGTTCCGAACCATCGCCGGCGATCGTGACCGGCTCGTCATCGCGGGCATCCGCGAGGGCGACGTCGCCGCCGAACTCGCACTGGCCCAAGACGACCCACGAATTGTGGTGCACGCGCGAAAGATTCCGCACGACGACGTTCCGCTGTACTTCGGGGCAGCCGATGTCGCCGTCACCGCGCACCGGGAGTTCTTCACCTCGGGCACCGCGCCGCTGGCCCTCACGATGGGCTGCCCGGTGGTGGGCCCTTCGGTTCACCACCTCGCCGACCTCGCAGGCGCCCAGCGCGTATTCCCGATCCAGGACGGACCCGACGGCCTGGAGGCGGGCCTTGCTCACGCACGCGACGCCGCGGCCACCATCGACCACGCCGAGGTGCGTGCCTGGACGGCGGCCCGCCTTGGCGACTGGCGCGACGCAGCAGCAAGGGTCGGCACCGTTTTTCGCGGCTGAGCACAACGGAGTGCCATGGCAGCCCCGGGCTGACTATGGTGGAGAAGATGGTCGAATCCCGCCGTCGGCACCAGAGAATCGTTCGAGCCGCAGCCCGGTTGGGCCCGCTCGGCGGTGGGTTGTTGGACTGGTACTCGATGGCGCTGCGACGGTGGGCGTCCGAGCAGGACTGCGAAACCTATTTCGGCGCGAAGATGACGTGTGATCCCGCCGATTCGGTGCAGCGGACGATCATGTTGTTCCAGGTGTGGGAACCGGGCATCACGCGCCTGATCGAACGCAATCTGCGACCAGGTGCGGTGTTTGTCGACGTCGGGGCGAACGTCGGGTACGACTCGCTGCTGGCGGCTACCCGAGTGGGTTCGGAAGGCGCTGTCGTTGCGGTAGAGGCGTTCCCCGCCATCTTCGAGCGGTTGCAGCGCAACCTGGCGCACAATCCGGTGCTGTCGGGTCGTGTCCGCCCGGTCAACATGGCGGTCTCGGACCGACCCGGGTCGATCGATTTATACGGGTTTGGTCCGCGCAACATCGGTGCCACAACGACGCTCGCTTCACGGCACGGTAAGCGGGTCGCCACCGTGCCCGCCCAGCGGTTAGGCGACATCCTCACCGACGACGAGATGGCGCGGGCGCGGCTCATCAAGATGGACGTCGAAGGGGCCGAGCCGGCCATCCTTGGCGACATCCTCGACAACCTCGACACCTACCCCGATGACATGGACCTGATCGTCGAGGCGAATCCAGAGGATGACGTGGAGATGATGGGCCGGGTGTTTGGCCGCTTGAGTGCGGCCGGGTTCAGCGCCTGGATAGTCGAGAACGAGTACAGCAATCGGTGGTACCTGCGGTGGCGTGACAGCGAATTGCGCAGGCTGGATGCGCCGCCGACGAAACGGTGTGACCTGTATTTGACCCGGCAGTGAATGAAACGTGCCCACCGCACACCGTGTTTGACGCCTGAGCCGGCAGGCCTCACCGGGGCTGTCAGAGGCGATTTCCCGGGGTCACCGTGTAGCTTAGCTTAGGCTAAGGTAAGTTGACTTGCCGTAGCGTTCGGGGGATCGCCCTCACCGCCAGCAGAGATCCAGTGAGGTTCGTCATGCGCATCGTGTCGTTCGGCTTCCAGACGTGGGGAGTCAAGACCCTGCAAGCGCTGATCGATCTGAACCACGACGTCGCGCTCGCGGTCACCCACCCGGCTAGCGACGACTCCTACAAGGGGATCTTCTCGGATTCGGTCGAGGACCTCGCGCACAGCCTCGGCATCCCGGTGCACCTCACCGAGCGGGTCGACAACGACACCATCGACCTGGTGAAGCGGGCCGAACCCGACGTCATCGTCGTCAACAGCTGGTACACCTGGATGCCCCCGGAGCTGTACGACCTGCCGCCGCACGGCACGCTGAACCTGCATGATTCGCTGCTGCCGAAAGGTACCGGCTTCTCCCCGGTCATCTGGTCGTTGATCAGCGGCGAATCGTCCATCGGGCTGACCATTCACCGGATGGACGAGCAGCTGGACACCGGCGACATCCTGGTCCAGCACTCGCTCCCCATCGGCCCCCACGACACCGGTACCGAGTTGGTGGAACGCGGAATCGACCTGATTCCGGGCGCGTTGGCCGAAGCGCTGACCGCGCTGGAGTCCGGGACCGCGGTGTGGCGCCCGCAGAACAAGGCTGAGCGCACGTACTTCCACAAACGTTCCGAGCGTGACAGTTTGATCGACTGGAACTGGCCCGCCGAAGATCTGGAGCGCTTCGTGCGCGCGTTGTCGGATCCCTATCCCCGCCCGTACGCCTACTACCGGGGCGAGCGCATCGAGGTCCTCGAGGCGAGGGTGTCCCAAATCCGTTATGGCGGAACGCCGGGGCGGGTGATCGTGCAGGAGGGCGGCGGCGCGGTGGTGTGCGGGCCTGCGGCGTATCGCGGGACGAACCGCGGCCTGGTGATCACCCGGGTGCGCGCTGCCGATGGCGTCGAACACCGCGCCGACGAGTTCTTCCGCCGCGGCGGTTACCTCACCGACCAGGCCTCGTAGACAGGGGTTTTCGATGCCGCTGTTGATGAACAGGACTCCCCCGGCGGCCTTTCTTGCAGCGCACCGGCGGATGATCAGCAAGCTCCCACTACCGTTGCTGCGACAGGCTTTTCACCTGACAATGATTCACCGGCCGGGAAACTTCAGGCAGCCGAGCACTTTCAACGAGAAAGTCAACTGGCGCATCCTGTTCGACCGGCGAGAGCGGATCATCGCCGCCTGCGACAAGTTGCGCATGAAGGAGATGGCGCGCGCGGCGTATCCCGGTGACTTGATGCGGATCCCGCAGACCTACTGGTCCGGCACCGACCTGCGCGATGCCCCGGACCTGGCCGCCCTCCCGCCGTGGGTGCTCAAGCCCAACCACAGCAGCGGTCACGCGTTGTTCGGGCCGGACCCGGCGACTGGTCTCGCCGATCTGCTGGAGCAGACCAAGGATTGGTGGAAGCGGACGCCGCTGGAGCTGGGTGAGTGGGGCTACGGCGCGGCCCGGCCCCTGCTGCTGCTCGAGGAACGCATCCCGACCCCGGACGGCGCCCCGCCACCCGATTACAAATTCTTCGTGTTCGACGGCCGGGTGGAGCTGATTCAGGTCAACAGTGGCCGGTTCGGCCATCAGACCGCCACCTTCGTCGACGCCGACTGGAACCGGCTACCGGTGCGCTGGCGAATCCGCCCGGTAGCCGACGAGCCGCGGCCGCCCGAATTGCCGACCATGCTGGAGATCGCCAGCGCCCTGGGCTCGGGCTGGGATTTCATCAGGATCGATCTCTACGCGGTCGACGGGACTGTCTGGTTCGGGGAGTACACGCCCTACCCCGGCGGGGGTTTACTGCGTTATCGGCCACGGCAATTCGACCACGAGCAGGGCAGGCACTGGCGGCTACCCACGCTGGAGCAGGTCCAGCGCGGACAGCCCTGATACACCGACGTCAGTAGGTCACGCCCGACGGCGCCGGCCGCGCGGGTGAGCGCGGTGATCGCCGCGGACGCACAGCCGCATCCCTGCGCGCCTTCACGGCGCTGCCGATGCGGGCCGTCGGCGCCGATGCTCCCGCCAAATCCAGTTCGTCCGTGGGAAAGTCGTCATCAAAATGCTGCGGGGGATGTTGCGCAGGTTGCTTCCGATGGAAAGTCAGCTTGCCCGGCCACCAGTTCTTGTCACCTAGCAGCACCGCCATCGCCGGCACGGTGATGGTGCGCACGATGAAGGTGTCCAGCAGCAGGCCGATACCGATCACGAAGCCCATCTGGACCACGCCGGCGATACTGCTGAAGGTCAGGCCGAACATCGACGCGGCGAAGATCAGCCCGGCCGATGTGATGACGCCGCCGGTGGCGCCGACCGTCTTGATCACACCTGACCGGATACCGTGGCGCGCCTCGTCGCGGATCCGGGAGATCAGCAACAGGTTGTAATCGGCGCCGACCGCCACGAGCACCAGGAACGCCATCCCCGAGACACTCCAGGCGAGTTCCTGGCCGAGGATGAACTGGAAGAACACCACCCCGATGCCGAGCGCGGACAGATACGACAGGATGACCGACCCGACCAGATAGATCGGTGCCACGATGGAACGCAGCAGCGCCACGAGCACCACGAACACGATGATCAACGTGAAGAAGATGATGAACCGCAGATCGCCGTTGTAGTAGTTGCGCATGTCGTTCTGCACCGCGGAGAACCCCACCATCGAGATCTTCGCGTCCTCGAGCGTGGTGTTGGGGCGCGCGCCTTCGGCGGTCTCGATGATGGACTTCACCTGGTCCATCGATTCGCTGCCGAACGGGTTGAGCGCGGTCTGCACCAAATACCGCGCCGTGTGGCCGTCCGGTGAGATGAAGACATCGGCTGCCTTCTTGAACTCGTCCTGCGTGAGGATCTGCGGCGGGACGTAGAAGCCCGACATCGGCGGTTCGTTCGCATCCTGCTTCATCGCCCGCAGGAATGCCGAAGCCTGATCAAGGCCGCCGCCCAAGTTCTTGGTCTGGTCAACGAGCAGTTGGACGCCTTCGGCGAGCTGCCTGCTGGAATCGGCGAGCAGGTTCGCCCCTTGCTCGGCCTTCTTGAGTTGCTCGCGAATCGCGTTCGGCTCGTCCAAGCCGGCCTGGCGGGCCGCGTCCACTGCGGTTTTCATCGTGGTGCCCAGATCCCGCACGGTCTCGTCGAGGGTCTGGGTCGCCTTGGTCTCTTTGAGCACGCGACCGAGATTGGCGACCTTCTCCGCCGTGCCGTCGTTCTGGAACGTGGTGACGCGCTGGAGGTAGGACCGCGACTCAACACACGCCGGATCGAGGTTGCACACCGGGCTGGTGTTGAGGGCGTTGACGATCGGCGCCGCCCAGCTGTACATCTCGGAGATCTCCATCAGGCTGTCGCCCATAGCATCTCCGAGCGAGTTCATGTTCGCGACGAGGTCGGCGGTCTTGTCGATCTCCTCGAGAGTGGTTTCACCACCGTACTTTTCCTGCATGTCGATGAGGACGTTCGTCAAGGGCCGCACGGTGATGAGCCCGTTGAGTACGCCGTCGCGGAGCTGGTCGAGGGTGTCGGCGAGCTTGTCGGCGCCTCCGCTGAGCAGGTTGAGGTTGGAGTCGTTGTCGGAGATGAGCTTGGAGGCGTCGCCCAGCTTGGAGCCGACTTCACCGGCCTGGTAGGTGGCCTTGGCCTGTTCGAGCACTTCTCCGGTGGGCCGGGTGATGCCACGCACGACGGCGATATCGGGCAGGTCGGCGACCCGGTCGGCCATCTCCTCCATATCGGCCAGCGCCTTGGGGCTGCGCAGATCCTGATGGGGGGCCTGGACGAGGATGAACTGCTGGACGGTGCTGCTGACGTCGAAGTGCTCGTCCATGATTTCGTAGGCCTTGTTGCTCTGCGCCTCCGGCGGCAGGTTCTTACGCTCGTCGTAGTTGTACCTGATCAGCCCGACAGCGCTGGCCAGCGTGCCCAGAATGAGCAGGCTGACGAGCAGGTGCGCCACCGGCCTGCGCACGATGTGCACACCCGAGCGCCGCCACAACCGTCCGGTGAGGTCTTTACGCGGTTTGACCAAGCCGCGCCGCCCGGCGAGCACAACCATCGCGGGCAGCAGTGTCATCGAGGCCAGGAAGCCGATCCCAACCGTGATCGACAGGGCCGCGCCGACCGTGGAGAAGACACCGAGTTGGGTGAAGCTCAGGCCGAAGAACGCGAGCGCGGTGGTCGCCGCCGAGCCCGCGATCACCTTCCCGATCGACGACATGGCCTCGATCACCGCGTCATCTGAAGTCATCCCGTGCCGTAGGCACTCGTGATAGCGGGTGAAGTAGAACACCGCGTAGTCGACGCCCGCCCCCATGATCATCGCCGTCATGAACATGAACGTCTGCGGGCCCAGCCCCAACAGATCCGCCTCACCGAGGCCGGCCACGGTCTGTTGGGACACCACCAGCGCGACGCCGATCATCAGCAACGGCAACAGCATCGCGACGATGTTGCGGTACACCACGATCAAGATCGTGAAGACGATGAGGACGGTGGCGGTTTCGATCACATGCTGGTCTCGCACACCGACCCTGTTGAGATCGGCGACCGTGGCCGCCGGCCCGATGACGTTGGCCTTCAGCGAGGTGCCCGCCGTCGTTTCCTCGACGACCTTGACGACGTTCTTGTAGGCCCGCTGCCCGGGGCCGGTCCCCATCGTGCCTTCCATGCTGATCGGCAGCTGCCAGGCCTTCTTGCTCTCGCTGGTCATCACCTGCCGCAACTCAGGGATGGTGACGAAGTCCTGCGTCGAGGACACGCTCTCGGGTATGGCGTTGAGGCGTTCCACCAGGGTGCGGTAGACGGTCTCGTCTTCAGGAGTGAGCCCGTTGTCGTCGACGAGAACGATGACGCCGACGTTGCCGGAGCTGCCAGATCCGCCCTCGCCGCCTTCGTTGAAGGCCTCGCTCATCTCACGGCTGGCGATGAGTACCGAGGAATCGTCCGGAAGGAATCCCGGCGGCTTGCGTTCTGCCACCTCGGTCAGCGGCGGCAGCGATAGGAAGAGTGTGAGCGCAAGTAGAAGCCACGCTACGATCACCAAGATCGGATGACGGACCACCAGACGACCCAGTGCCGGAAAGCCCGCGCCCTCGAACGCACCGGTGGATAAGGCGCGCCTCAACACCCCAAATACGGTACACCGGTACCCGCGCAGACGAGGAATCACCGAGTTTGCTCAGATCGAACTACGTAAATGTCGGAATCCGGTGTAAGCATTCCTGTTACGGCCTCTGGTCACCCGGCGCCGGTGGTAACTGTGTTGTAATCGGGGCGTGCCTGCGCATGCATTTTCGCCGATGAACTCGCAGCGATCGGTCGAATGTCCGCATAGTGCCGTTAGTATATTTGCTGAATTGGCAGGTAAAGGCACTCTGCCTTTCTAAAACCCCGTTGGAGCGGCTAGTGAAGTTTGCTGTGGGCGTGCACGGCACCCGTGGCGATATCGAACCCTGTGCTGCCGTCAGCCGCGAGCTCCTCCGTCGCGGGCACGACGTCCGCCTGGCAGTTCCACCGAACCTCCTTCGGTTCGTCGAAACCGCTGGTCTTCCGCCTGCGGCGCCGTACGGGGTGGATTCACAGCAGCAGATGGACGCCGACATCTTCCGCAAGTACTGGAAGATCCAGAATCCCGTCACCGCGCTGCGCGAACTACGGGACTACATCACCCAGGGCTGGGCCGAGATGAGCCGGACGTTGGTTTCGCTGGCCGATGGCGCGGACTTGGTTCTGACCGGCACCACCTATCAAGAGGTCGCAGCCAACGTCGCTGAGTACTACGACGTGCCGTTGGCCGCGCTGCACTACTTCCCCGCGCGCGCCAACAGCCAGGTGCTGCCCATTCCGCTGCCGGCAAAGGTGGTCCGATCGGCGTGGGCAGGCGCTGAGTGGGTGCACTGGCGCGCGTTGAAGAACGCCGAGGATGCGCAGCGACGCGAGCTCGGCCTACCCAAGGCGCGGGCCCGCGCGGTGAGCCGCATCGTGGCGGGCGGAGCGCTGGAAATTCAGGCCTACGACGAGCTGTTCTTTCCGGGGCTGGCCGAAGAATGGGGTGGCAGGCGACCGTTCGTCGGCGCGATGACAATGGAGCTGGCCACCGCAACCGACGACGACGTTTTCTCCTGGATCGCCGCGGGCACCCCACCGATCTACTTCGGGTTCGGCAGCATGCCGGTCCAGTCCCCTGCTGCCGCCGTCGCCACCATCACCGAGGTGTGCGCAGGGCTGGGTGAGCGGGCGCTGATCTGTTCTGGATCTTGGGATCTCGGTGACTTCCGGCCCGCCGAGCACGTCAAGATCGCGCCCGCGGTCAACCATGCCGACGTGTTTCCCCTCTGCCGCGCGGTGGTCCATCACGGCGGTGCGGGAACAACCGCCGCAAGCATCCGGGCGGGCGTGCCGACGTTGGTCCTGTGGGTGGGCGCCGACCAGCCGGTCTGGGCCAAGCAGGTGGAGCGCTTGAAAGTCGGTGCATACCAGCGTTTTTCGAAGATGACCACCGAGTCGCTGAGTGCGAAACTGCGGGCGGTGCTGGCACCGGAATACGTCGCGCAGGCCCGCGAGGTCGCCACCCGGCTCACGAAGCCCGCCGTGAGCGTCTCCACCGCCGCCGACCTGCTCGAAGCGGCCGCCCGCGACGGCCGCGCTACTCGATGAAGGCCGTCAACTCGAAGTCGGCGAGCGTCGCGGATATCTTCTCGAGCAGGGCCTGCCTCGAGTTGTCCCAATTCGGGTGATAGGCCCGGAAACTGACGAACAGCTTTCCAGCGACCCGGCCCGAGGCCACGTAAAGCTCACCCGAGGCCACCTCGGGACTGTTGGCCGTCAGGTTCTGCTCGACCATCCGCATCCCGTAGTAGTCCGCCTCGCTGCCGTCCACATAGGCGACGGCGGGATCCATCTCCCCGAAGTTCGAACACCCGACGGTGAGATCGGCGTTCATCGCCGCCAGTGGAAGTTTTCGAAGGACAATCGTCGGCACGAACGGGGTCAGCGGGAAGGCCCGCTCCTGTTCCTTGAATTTGCCGAGCCCGGCGTTGATCGTCTCCCGAAAATCGTTGCGGATCTTGCGCAGGTCCGATGTCACCGGCCGCGGGTCCACCGGGAAGTCGATGCCCTTCAACGCATTGGCCCGCATGTCGTTTTCGGTTCGGTCGTTGATCGGGTAGGACAACGTCACCAACCCGTCGCCGCGGAGCCGCCCGTATTTCTCGGCCAGCTTCGCCGCGAAGCCGGCCATCAGCGCGTTACTCGTCCCTCCCAGGCTTTCGGCACGGGTGTCCCACTCGGCGCCGTCGATGTAGATCGTCGCGCCCGGCACCATCGCCGGTCGGTTGTCTTTGCGGTTCGGCTTGGGCGCCGACGGTTGTCCACCCGGCCCTTCTTTGGTGGGCCGATTCTGGCGCGCGACGGTCACCGTCGCGCGAAGCGCATCGCCGATCTCGGGCAGTCCGCGAAGGGTTTGTCGGAAGTCTTCGACGAGCGCCTGGCGTTTCGGGCGGGCCCCCGGAGGCGGTAGCCGCAGATCCCGCCGCACCCCCTTGACGGCGTCGGTGAGCGCAATGCACGTACCCACTCCGTCGACCACGGTATGGGACGCCACCAGGGTGACCGCGGTCCCGTAGCCCTCGATGGGCAGGACACCCAGATGCCAGCAGGGGCCGAACTCCGGGTCGATCGGGACCCGTGCGCGTTCGTCGAACCAGTCGGTCACGGCGTCACGGCTGTCGACGGGATTGGCGACGTCGATACCGGGCAGTTCGTGACATGACACCCAACGATGGCGGCCGAATGGCAGCGCAGACGGTTCGACACGTCGCCCCAGCAGTCCGTGCGCGAGGTTGTCGTGCACCCGACGCAACCCGTCGTGGTCGACTTCGCGCCGATACACCCACGTGCACTGGATGCCGTGGACATGGCCGCTTGCCCGCACCCACAGGTACGACGCCTGGTCCATGTAGGCAAGCGTGCTGTCGGGCCCAGCGGCATTTGCCGCCCGTCCGGATCGCAAATTGGATTCGGGCACGTCACCTCGTCTCACCGGCGCTCAGGGTTCACCGCACATCGAGGCTATCAACGGCAGATCCGCTACGCGCGCGGCTCCCGCGATGTCCTCCTGCCGGCCATGTTGCAGAGCAGTTTCGCCGGTTTTCTCATGTTGCTGACAACAGGCGGGCCACCGTGAATACTTGCGCACGTGATTGAGGAGATCTACCGGCCGTTGGTGTCCAAAGTCGTTGGCTTTTCGCACCGCCACCTTGGGAAACTCGTTGGTAAATATGGCTACAGCTTGATGACCCGCCGGCTGGGCGACGACGAGGTGCTCTTCCTCAATTGGGGTTATGAGGAGGACCCCCCGATGGATTTGCCGCTGGCGGCCTCCGATGAGCCAGATCGCGTCTGCATTCAGCTTTATCACCGCGTGGCCAGCCAGGTCGACCTGAAGGATAAACGGGTGTTGGAGGTCAGTTGCGGCCACGGCGGCGCCGCCTCCTACATCATGCGGACGTTCAGCCCCGCCTCCTACACGGGGCTGGACCTCAACCCGTCGGGTATCTCCTTTTGCCAACGGCGGCACAACATTCCCAATCTGACGTTCGTACAGGGTGACGCGGAGAACCTGCCGTTTCCCGACCAGAACTTCGACGCGGTGATCAACGTCGAAGCCGCTCACCTGTATCCGGACTTCCGCCGCTTCCTCGCCGAGGTGACGCGGGTGCTCAGCCCCGGTGGACACTTCTTGTACGCCGATCTTCGTGGCCGAAACGGCGTCGAGGAATGGGAAGCGGCCCTTGCCGATTCCGCGTTGCAGGTGGTGTCGCAGGAAGAGATCAACGCCCAGGTTCTGCGGGGTCTGGAGCGCAACTCCCCTCGCTACCAGGAGCTGGTCAATCGCCACGCGCCGCCGCTGCTGCGCAGGTTCGGCCGCGATGTCGCTGTCACACAAGGCTCTCCGCTGTATGAACAGGTCGAACGGGGCGATCTGTCCTACCGGCTGTACTGCCTGGTCAAGACCTAGACGATCTCACCGGTGAGGCCGAATTCGGCCAGGGTGCGCGCGGCCACGTCGCGCAGCCGCTGCTTGGAGTTCTCGACGCCGACCTGGTAACCGACAACGTCGATGGAGATCCGTCCGCTGATCCGTGCCACCACCAGCACGAGCTGACCGCCGGCGCGCTCGACGTCCGCGCGCCGCACGTTCTGGTCCACCCCGCGCAGCATGGTGTACTCGGCCGGGGTCCCGTCGGCACAGGCTGCCGCCGGGTCTATGTCACCCATGTTCGAACACGAAACCGGAAGCTCGGCACCGGATCCCAAGAACTGCTCGACCACTCGCTTGAGCGCCGAACGCGGCACGAACGGCACCAGCGGAAGGAGTTGCAGGACCGGGTCGGGCTCGTCTCGTGCCTTCTGAAGTGCCTGCCGCACGGCGCTGCGGGCATCGGTCAGATCCGTGGTCACCGAGGTCGGGTCGATATCGGCGGAACCGAAAATCATCGCGTTCGCGCGGGTGTCGTCGGGCAGGTTACGCGCGTTGAGTGCCATCACCAGTGTCACGGTGCCGTCGGCGCGCCTGCGCCCCAGGTGTTCACCCAGCTTCGCAGCGAAACCGGCCACCAGGGAATGACTCGTACCGTTGAGCGAAGCTGCCCGGGCGTCCCACTGCGCCAGGTCCACCAGCACCGAGACCGCAGGCAGCACAACGCGGGTATCGTCGCCGGTTCGGCCGGTGACCGGCGACGCGGACGCGGTCGAGGCCGCCGCCTCACCTCGGCTCTGATAGCCCAGTCTCGCGGCCACCCCCACCGTGCGGACCGCCTCGGGGATCTGCTTGGCGGTTCCGCGAAGTTCTGCCAGCGCAGCACGAAAGCGCCTGCGCGCCTGTGGAAGCGGATGGCCGAAGTCCCGCCGGGTTTCCGAGACCGCCTCGGTGACCGACTGCAAGCCGCCCACACCGTCGGCGAGGTAATGCGAACCCACCACGCTGACCGCGGTGGACCCATCGGTCATCGGCAGCACACCGAAGTGCCATCCCGGCCCACGTTCGGGATCCACCGGTATCTGCGCTCGTTCATCGAACCAGTCGCTGACCTCTGACCGAGGCCGCGGTTCGGCGATGTCGAGTTCGGTGGCCGGCCCCAACGCAGACACCCAGCGGTGCCGGCCGAACGGCAGCGGTGAGCGTTCGATCAACCGCCCGTAGACCGCGTAGCCGAAATTGCGGTGGAACCGCCGCAGGCCGTCCATGTCGACGGGATGTTCGTAAATCCACAGCACCTGCATGAGTTGACCGCGCCCGGTCGCACGCAGCAGCTGGAAACCGGCCTGATCCATGAATGTGAGCTGATTATCCTGCGCCGTACCGGTTTTGGCTGCTCGGCGGCTCAGCCGCTGCAACGCTGGACGAGCTTGGATGGCCATGTCCTTCCTGCTAGTCGATCACACCGGTGAGCTCGAACTCGGCCAGCACCTTGGCGGCCAGCTCACGCAGGCGCGGCTTGGAGTTCTCTTCACCGGACTGGTACGCGACGACGGTGATCGACACCTTGCCACAGATTCGCCCGGCCAGCACGGTCAGCATCCCGCCGCGGTGCTCGAGATACCCGCGCGACACCTGCCGGTCTACCCCACGGAGCATGACGTACTCGGATTCGGTTCCGTCGGCCCGGGCAACGATCGAGTCGATATCGCCGAGGATGGAACAGGATACGGGCATATCCGCGAAGTTGAACACCACATCTGAACCGCGCTTGACCGCGCGCTTGGGGATAAACGGGGTCAGCGGTAAAAGTTCCAGGTTCTCGTCTGGCTCCTCGCGCATGGTCGTCAGCGCACGTTTGATCTCGCGGCGGGCCGCGGAGAGATCCGTGGTCACCGAGGTGGGATCGATGACGACGGTGGCGATCGATGCGGCATTCGCCCGCGTATCGTCGGCAACCCGGTCACTGATCGGAATATGAAGGGTGACACCGCCGTCGGGGCGATGACGCTCGAGGCGTTCGGCCAACTTGGCGGCGAATGCAGCGACCAGCGAGTGGCTCGTTCCGTTGAGAGCGTTCGCCCGGACATCCCAGTCGTCGACGTCGATGTAGATGGTGATCGCAGGCACCACAACGTTTTCCGTCATGTTCTCTGCTGTGACCGCGGCTCGCGGTCCGGTCGACCTCTTGATCTCGTGGCGCCGACGCACCGCCTGCTTACCCACCCTCACCAGCGTGCGCGCCACCTCGGGAAGTCCACGCACCGTCTCCTTCAGGTCGGCGGTCGCGGCCTGCAGCGTCGGGCGCGACCGCGGCGGCGGGTAACCGAGGTCGCGACGGTTGCCGATGATGCCATCGACGATCGTCAGTAACCCGCCGAAGCCGTCGGCCAAGCAGTGCGAGCCCACCATGGAGACCGCGGTCGACCCGTCGGTCATCGGCAGCACGCCGAGATGCCAGCTGGGTCCGGTTTCCGGGTCGATCGGCAACTGCGCGCGTTCGTCGATCCAGTCGCTGAGTTCCTCTCGAGGGACCGGGGTTTCGACGATATCGAGGCTCGATTTCGCCCCCGGCGCAGAAACCCACCGGTGCCTGCCGAACGGCAGCGGCGAGCGTTCGATCAACCGACCGTACAAGCCGTAACCGACGTTCTCGTGCAGCCGTCGTATTCCGTCCAGGTCGACGGGGTGTTCATACACCCACACACACTGCATGACGAGTTCCTGGCCGGTGGCCCGCTGGCCGAGGAACAACAGCTGGTCGGTGAAGGAGAGCCGGTTGTCCAGCCGCGCTTGTGCCGCCACAGTCATCGAGCCGCCCGCTTGACCGCGATTCAGGACGACTTCTGGATGACGCCTACGAGTTCTGGCGTCGCCATCAACTCGCCGCGGCCGTCGGCGACCCGCAGGAACACCGCCTTCATCGCCTCGACGTAGCGGGTGACCGACTCACGCGCGATCGGATTGTTCGGGAACGCCAGTGTCACCGACGTGCCGTTGCCGAACCGGTTGATCCACATGCCGACCTGGTGGGCCGCCCCGAGTTCGCTGTAGATCTTGCCGTTCAACCCATTCCACTCGGCGACCACCGCAGGTGACAGCGGCGCGATGGTGGCGTCGAGGTAGGAGATCATCGGCACGCCCGGCTTCGGCTGCGTCAAGCCACGTTCGGCGGCCGCCAGTTCCAACACCCGGTCGAACGGAACATGCGCCAGAGCCTGGCCGGAGTCGAAAGAAGCCTGTGCGGCCCTCGCGGTTTCGGCGAACGACGTCGGGCTGACGGGCACCGTGATGGGAACCGTGCCGGTGAACCAGCCCGTCGTCATCACCTCGGCCTGCGTGGTTCGCGTGCTGGTGGGCGTGATGACGTAGTAGGTGTCGGTACCGGTGAGTTGGTGCTCGGCCATCGCGGTCGCGGCGAACACGCCGCCGATGAATCGCGCGCCGGCCTTGATGCACGCCGATTCGAAGCGGTCCGACTGGTTTTCGTCCATCAGCGACACGGTGAGCAGGTCGCCCTCGCACGGCACCGCCGGATCGCCGAGCGGAAGTGGGAACCGCGGCAGGGTGCCGTCGTTGCCCCTGGCGAACTTGATCCATTCGTTCACCTGCGGCGAGTCCAGCGTCAGCGCGGACGTGAACTCACGCTGGCGCACGCAGTAGTCCTCGTAGCTGCCCGCTTCCGGCAGCGGAATGGGCGCGCCGCCGCCGACCAGCGCGGCGTACATCATGTGGATCTCGACGAACGCCAACCCCATGAACATCGCGTCGACGTGCAGATGGTCCACGCTCATCCAGAACGTGAAGTGGTCGGCACGCTGAATGACGCCGAAACGGAAGCAATCCCAGTTCAGCGGAGACGGTGTGGCGAGAATATGCTCACGCCACTCGGCCGACGACTTCTCGCCGCGCTCGGAGGCGACGAACTTGATGTCCTTGGGGTTGCGCAGCGTGCGCCGCACGATGCGGTCGTCCTCGGTGAACTGAAACCAGCTGCGGTACGTGTCGTGGCGCCGAAGGTAGGCGTTGAGCACGTGCGTCATCGCCCGCACATCACAGCGGCCGGCGATGTTCCAGGCCGGAATGGTCAGGCGGGCCATCTCGTTACCGCGGGACGCATGCTCGCGGTAGTTCCGAAGATGTTGGGCCTGCTGATAACTGGCGGGCACCTCGGCGATCGGTGCATCGCCGACCTTGGCAAGGGTCGCCGGTGAGGGATCCCAGGTGATGAGTTGGCCCGGAGCGTCCACCCACTCGTGGATTGCTTCTAGCGCGAACATTCCTCGCCTCCTACTTCGGTGCCGTCGTCATGAGGACGCCGCGACCGTGTCGTCCGCCGCGAGCGTCTCGCAGAGGCTGTCGGCCAATGCGCGAACAGTATTGACCCCCATTGCGGTAATGCGAATTCCCGTTTCAGCCTCGATCCTGGTGCGCAGTTCGAGGTTGCCCAGCGAGTCGAGCCCGTATTCGGACAGCGGGCGGTCAGGATCGATCGCGCGCCGCAGGATCAGGCCGACCTGCTCGGAGATGAGCCGCCGCAGGTGCGTTGGCCACTCATCGCGCGGCAACGCGGCCAGCTCCGCCCGAAGTTTCCTCCCCTCGGTGGAACTTTGGCTTGCCGACTTGAACGCCGAAGCGAACGGGCTGCGCTGCGCGAACGCGGTCAACCAGGGCGTCCCGAGAATCGGGGCGTAACCGGTGTACACGCGGTCGTATGCCAGCAGCGACTCGAACGCGTAAGCACCCTCGTCGGGAAGGATCGCCGCATCGTTTTCGGCAAGCGCCGTGCCGCGACCGATCTCACCCCACGCGCCCCACGCGATGGCGTTGGCCGGAAGGCCTTGTGCCCGGCGCCAACGCGTGAACGCGTCCAGCCAGCTGTTGGCGGCCGCGTAGGCACCCTGGCCCGGCGAACCGACCAGCGCAGCGGCAGACGAGAACGCACAGAACCAGTCCAGCGGCTGCCCCTCCGTCGCGCGGTGCAAATGCCAGGCGCCGTACACCTTTGGTGCCCAGTCCCGTTCGACGAGTTCGTCGGTGATGTTCGGCAAGGTGGCGTCCTCGACCACGGCGGCTGCGTGCAGCACCCCGCGAAGCGGTAACCCGGTCGCGGTCGCCGCGGCCACCAGCCGTTCGGCCGTGCCCGGCGCGGAGATGTCGCCGCACTCGACGACGATGTCGGCACCCGTGGACCGGATGAGTTCGACGATCTCCTGCGCCTTGACGCTTGGCTGGCTACGCGAGGTGAGAACGACGCGCCCGCAACCCTTCTCCGCCATCTTCTCGGCGAGGAAGAGGCCCAGACCGCCAAGACCACCGGTGACGATGTATGCGCCGTCGGAGCGGAATGTCGGTGCCTGTTCTGGCGGCACCATCACCTCGGTGCTGCCGCTCTGCGCGACGTCGAGCACCAACTTCCCGGTGTGCTGGGCGCCGCCGATCTTGCGGATCGCGCTGGCCGCGTCGGCGAGTGGGTAGCGCGTGATGTCCGGCAGCGGCAGCGAGCCGTCGGCGGTCAGTTGGTACACCTTTTCCAACAGGCCACGCACCTTGTCGGGATGGGTGATCGTCATCAGCGCCAGGTCGATCGCATAGAACGACAGGTTGCGGCGGAACGGGAACAGACCCACCCGGGTGTCACCGTAGATGTCGCGCTTGCCGATCTCGAGGAACCGGCCGCCGAAGGCCAGCAGCTCCAACCCGGCGCGCTGGGCGGCACCGGTCACCGAGTTCAGCACGATGTCCACGCCGTAACCGTCGGTGTCGCGCCGGATCTGGTCGGCGAACTCGGTGCTGCGCGAGTCGTAGACATGCTCGATGCCCCAGTCCCGCAACAGCTGTCGGCGCGCCTCACTGCCTGCGGTGGCGTAGATCTCCGCACCGGCCGCGCGCGCCACCGCGATCGCGGCCTGACCGACGCCGCCGGTGGCCGAATGGATCAGCACCTTGTCCGTCGAGGAGATCCTGGCCAGCTCCTGCAGGCCGAGCCACACGGTGCCGTACGCGAGGCCGACCGCGGCGGCCTGATGCTCTTCCAGCCCGGCAGGCAACGTCGTCGCGAGGTTGGCCTCGCAGATGACATAGTTGCCCCAGCAGCCGTTGGCGGACACGCCGCCGACGCGGTCGCCCACCCGGTGGGTCGTGACGCCGGGACCGACCGCGGTGACGACGCCGCCGAACTCCGAACCCAGTTCCGGCAGCCGCCCGTCGAAGCTCGGGCACCGCCCGAAGGCGACGAGCACGTCGACGAAGTTGATGCTGGACGAGCTCACCGCGACCTCGATCTGGCCGGGACCCGGTGCCACCCGCTCGACCGAAACCATTTCCAGCGACTCCAGATCGCCTGGGGTGCGGACCTGCAGCCGCATCCCGTCGCGTTCGTTGGATGCCGTCGCGGTGTGTCGTTCGTCGGCGTGCAGCGGAGCCGGACTCAACCGCGCGGTGTACCAACGGCCGTCGCGCCAGGCGGTCTCGTCCTCGTCCGAACCGCTGAGCAGCTGACGGGCCAACTGCTCGACGCCGGTTGCCTCGTCGACGTCGATCTGGCTGGCGCGCAGCCGCGGATGTTCCATCCCGATCGCGCGGACGAAGCCGCGCAGACCGGCATGTTCCAGATTCGGAACATCCTGCCCGACAACCGATTGCGTGTTGCGGGTCACGACGAAGAGCCGCGGGGGCTCACCCGGGGCTTCGGGCAGCTCCCGGATCATCCGCACCAGGTGACGGACATGCTCGCCGCCTCGCACCGTCGCATGGGCGTCACCGTCGCCCTCGGCGAGGTCCGGCACGACCACCACGCCGGACAGCGCCTGCTCACCGACGTAGGACATCAGCAGCTCACGGTTGGTCTGATGCTCACCGTCCGATGGCCACGTCATCGTCGTGCACTCTGCGCCTGCGGTCTTCAAGGCATCACCGAGCGCGGCGGCGAGGATGTCTCCGTTGGTGCTGGTGTCGATCAGCAGCCAGGACCCCGCGTCCACGGGGTTGGCCTCGGGCAAGTCGCGCTGGTGCCATTCGATGGTCAGCAGCCGCTGGTTGAGCACCCGGTCGGCCTGAGCCTTCTGCGAAGCACCCGTGCCGAGCCGTAAACCTTCCAGGCTCACCAGAATTGCGCCGCGCTCGTCGAGAATGTCGAGGTCCGCCTCGATGCCGTCGGCGTCCGCCTTGACGATCCGGCTGTAGCAGTAGTGGGCGTTTCGCGCCGAGCCGTTGGCCCGCAGCCGGCGCACACCCAACGGCAGCAGCATGCCGCCGGTGGCCGCGTTCTGGGCGACCGGATGCGCGACGACCGACTGGAAGCAGGCGTCCAGCAGTGCCGGATGCACCCCGTAGGCGCCCTGGTTTGCCCGCAGCGGGCCGGGCAGCGCGACGACCGCCAGCACCGTCTGCGCAGGCACGTCGGCGGTGTAGGCCGTCGCCAGCCCCGCGAAGGCCGGTCCGTGGGAAATCCCCAATGCACCGAAGGCGGTTCGCAGGTCCGCACCGTCAACTCCGTCGGCGTGAGCGGTCAGCAGCGTGTCGATGTCATGGGCGGCGGGTTCACCGGCCGTCACCTCGGCGTGCAGCACCGCGTGCGCGCGCCGCGTACGTTCGCCGGCTTCGTAGGTCTCCACCGCGAAATCGAGGATCCCCGGCGCCAGCGCCGACGCCGAGGCCGAAATCGGCGTCGTCTCATCGAGCATCAGCATCTGCTCGAAGGCGATGTCCCGCACCTCTGCGGTGTCACCGAGCACGGTGCGCGCCGCGGCAAGCGCCATTTCGCAGTACGCGGCACCCGGTAGCACCGCCACCTCGTGGACCTGGTGGTCGGCGAGCCACTCCTGGGCGTCCGTGCCGACCTCGCCTTGCCACACGTGCCGCTCGGGCTCCTCGGGCAGTACGACGTGCGAACCCAGCAGCGGGTGCACCGAAACCGTGCATCCCCCGCGCGCGGTCGCGTCCTGCCCGTCCCGGTCGAGCAGCAACGACTCGTGCGTCCAGGTGGGCAGCGGCGCGTCGACCAGCCGTCCGATCGGGTAGAGCACGGAGAAATCGACTGCCGCGCCGGCATTGTGGACGTCTGCGACCAGTTGTCGCAGCCCGTGGGGCAGCTGCTGGTCGCGCCGCATGGCCGCCAACACGGTCAGCGGAATGTCGAGGCCGCGGGCGGTTTGGTCGACCGCGTGGGTCAGCAGCGGATGCGGGGACAGTTCCCCGAAGACCCGGAACCCGTCCTCGAGCGCCGCCTGCACCGCCGCGGCGAACCGCACGGTGTGCCGCAGGTTGTCCACCCAGTAGTAGGCGTCCCACTCCGGCTCGTCGCGCGGGTCGTACAACGTCGCGGAGTAGTACGGGATCTCGGGTTGCATCGGGTTGAGGTCGGCCAGCACCTCTTCGAGCTCGTCGAGGATGGGATCGACCTGCGGTGAATGAGACGCGACGTCCACGGCGACCTCGCGCGCCATCACATCGCGCTGCTCCCAGCCGGCCACCAGGTCACGGACCGACTGTGTGGCGCCACCGATCACGGTCGACTGCGGTGAGGCGACCACCGCAAGTGACACATCGGTGATGCCGCGTGCGGCGAGTTCCGAAAGAACTTGGGAAGCAGGCAATTCCACCGATGCCATCGCACCCGAACCGGCGATGCGCGACATCAGCGTCGAGCGCCGACAGATGACCTTCACGCCGTCCTCGAGCGTCAGCGCACCCGCGACCACCGCGGCCGCCACCTCACCCATGGAGTGTCCGATGACCGCACCGGGCGTGACCCCGTACGACTTCATCGTGGCGGCCAACGCCACCTGCACCGCGAACACGGTCGGCTGCACCCGATTGATCCCGGTGATCGTCTCCGGCGCCGACATCGCCTGCGTGACAGAGAAGTTCGACTCCTGCCGGATCAATTCCTCCAGCTCGGCGACCGTCGAGGCGAACACCGGCTCGCGCGCCAGCAGCTCAGCACCCATCGCTGCCCACTGCGAGCCCTGCCCGGAGAACACCCACACCGGCCCGCGGTCGTCCTGGCCGACAGCGGCCTCGTAGGGGCTCTCCCCGTCGGCCACCTCACGCAGCGCGGCGATCAGCTCTTCGCGACCACCGGCGAGCACCGAGGTCCGCACCGAGCGGTGACCGCGCCGCCGCGAGAGCGTGTAACCCAGGTCGAACAGGTCGACTGCCGGTCCGCGTCCGTTGCCGTCTCCGCTCTTGGCCAGCCAGTCGGCCAGATTCCCCGAGGTACGCCGCAGTTGTTCGGCCGACGTCGATGACAACGGGAACAGCAGCGGTCCGGTCGTGACGTCGGGCTTCGGCGGTGCCACCGGCTCCGGAGCCTGCTCGACGATGGCGTGCGCGTTCGTCCCCGACAACCCGTACGCGGACACCGCGGCCCGGCGCGGCTGCTGGCCGCTGGTGGGAAACGCCGTCGTGGACTGAGGGACGAACAGATGTGTCTCGATGTGGGTCAACTCGTCGGGCAGACGGTTGAAGTGCAGGTTCTGCGGGATGATGCCGTGCTGCACGGCCAAAACCGCCTTCATCACCCCCAGCGCACCGGCCGCCGACTGGGTATGGCCGAAGTTCGTCTTCACGGACGCCAGCGCGCACGGCCCATCGGCGCCGTACACCGCGGCCACGCTCGCGTACTCGAGGGGATCGCCGACCGGGGTTCCGGTGCCGTGCGCCTCCACCATGCCGACGGTGCCCGCCTCCACGCCGGCGGCCGCCAACGCAGCCCGGTAGACCGCGGACTGCGCCTCCGAGGACGGCGTGGCGATATTGACCGTGCGGCCGTCCTGGTTGACCGCGGTGCCGCGGATGACCGCCATCACCCGGTCGCCTGCCTCAAGCGCGTCGTCGAGGCGTTTGAGCATCAGGACGACGCAGCCCTCGGCGGAGACGAAGCCGTCGGCGGCTTCATCGAACGCCCGGCAGTGGCCGGTCGGTGACAACATGCCCGCCGCCGAACCTCCCGCGGCCTTGCGGGGTTCGAGCAGCACCGACACCCCGCCGGCCAGCGCGAGATCGCTTTCACCGTCCTGCAGGCTGCGGCAGGCCATGTGAATCGCGCTCAAGCCCGAGGAACAGGCGGTGTCGATGGTGTAGGCGGGGCCGTGGACGCCGAGCGCATAGGCGATCCGGCCGGAGGCCAGGCTGAAGCTGGTGCCGGTGAACCCGTACGGGCCCTCGAGGGTCTGGGTGTCGGCGGCCAGGTACGCGTAGTCGTTGTGCGTCACGCCCATGAACACGCCGGCTTTGGATCCGGTCAGCGTCGTCGGGTTCATACCCGAGTGCTCCACGGCCTGCCACGCGGTCTCCAACAGCAGGCGGTGCTGTGGATCGATCGCCGTGGCCTCACGGGAAGTGATCCCGAAGAAGTCGGCGTCAAAGCCCGCCACGTCATCGAGGAATGCGCCCCACTTGGAGACGGACCGCCCGGGCACGCCCGGCTCCGGGTCGTAGTACTGCTCCGCGTCCCAGCGCTCGGCGGGTACCTCAGTTACGAAGTCGTCGCCACGCAGCAACGCTTCCCATAGCTGCTCAGGGGAATCAATCCCCCCCGGAAGGCGGCACGACATTCCGATTACAGCGACGGAAATTGTGCGCGTTTCACCCACGTCTGTAAACCTCTCTCAGGAGTGAGCACTGAATGCGACCGGAACAGAATAAGGCGAAAGTCGCGCCCTGTCTCAACTCCTGAAGACTAATGGCACCGCCGGCCGGCATTGGTTGCTGGCCGCATGTAGATGCGCATCATAAACCGCGATCGATGACAACAAATGTTGCCTCCCCTGCCAACCGCAGCTGCACCGCCCACGGGAGCGCCACGCGTCCCTGATGACGGCAACTATTCCGCAGTTTGCGCGATCACCCTCGGAAGGCATCGCCGACTCCGCAAACCAGCCACGGGAGTCGACCGTTTGCAGATCTGGTGGCCACGCTGCAGCGGAGCTGGTTTGCTTCGGGCCAGTGAGATCGAGCATGGCCGTCAATCTAACAGGCGATTCCCAGCAATGGGACATATTTCCCAGATTCGCTCCCCGCCCGAACGGCCGTCCAGGCGGCCATCGGGTGAGCAAACCCACCAAAACTAACGAAACCGTCAATATACTGCGGTGTTCATATCCTATAACGGAACTGGGCAAAGAGTATCGAATAACGGTTCAGAAGGTGCCTGGAGCACCATATGCACCACCGAAAAGACCGATCCGGCAACGGTTGCGTCACGGTTAGAGCGCGAACAATGCAGAGCACCGCTCGCGCCCCTGTTCCGGGGCCTTCCGCCCGGCCGTTTACCCATGGCAATTTTCCGTCCTGCGGTGACATTCGTCACACCGCCCAGCTCGACGTGGTGGTTTGCCGGGAGGCGCTCAACTACCGCACGGGAATGGCAAATAAAGAGACAAAGACAAGTGCGAGAAAACGCAAATTTCGCAAATAGTTAGTGGTGCTCATTAAAAGCGTTCATACCCGCGCTGAGCAGCGAACTTGGGTTCCTCAGGCTGCTCTCAGCAACTTGTAAGCAGGCCCTCGTAGCTACGTCGGACACGTCCCTTATGCCGGGTTGCCGGGTTGCTCGGTCACGGTTGGGGAACTGTTTGGGGAACTTTTGGAACGGGCCGGCCGTGGCGCCACCCACCGCCTCGATGACAAGTCGGTTCCGATGTGCTGCATCGACGTCGCACCCAACCGGCCCGCAAGCGCCAACGTAACACATGAACATATGAACAGTTGGACAGATGGGCTGGCCAGGCCATATGCTGCCAGCGGATCGAACGCCCCGGCCGCGGATCCGCGCCGACTCAACCCCGGCGGTGAGATCACGGCGACCGCGGGCACAGAGACGACAACTGAACATCAGAAAGGACGCTCATGGCTGAGTACACGCTGCCGGACCTGGACTACGACTACGGCGCGCTGGAGCCCCACATCTCCGGTCAGATCAACGAAATCCACCATGGCAAGCACCACGCCACGTACGTCAAGGGCGTCAACGACGCCATCGCCAAGCTCGAGGAAGCGCGGGCCAACGGCGACCACTCGGCGATCTTCCTGCACGAGAAGAACCTCGCCTTCCACCTCGGCGGACACGTCAACCATTCCATCTGGTGGAAAAACCTCTCCCCCAACGGCGGCGACAAGCCCACCGGCGACCTCGCCGCCGCCATCGACGACCAGTTCGGGTCTTTTGACAAATTCCAGGCACAGTTCACCGCGGCCGCCAACGGACTGCAGGGCTCGGGCTGGGCGGTGCTGGGCTACGACACGCTCGGCCAGCGACTGCTCACCTTCCAGCTCTACGACCAGCAGGCCAACGTCCCGCTCGGCATCATTCCGCTGCTGCAGGTCGACATGTGGGAGCACGCCTACTACCTGCAGTACAAAAACGTCAAGGCCGACTACGTCAAGGCGTTCTGGAACGTGGTGAACTGGGCCGACGTACAGGACCGGTTCGCCGCGGCCACCAGCAAGACCATCGGCCTGATCTTCTAACGCAGACGCGCCCGGATGGCCCCGTCGCAGCCCGCTTAGCCTGCCAGGTCAGGATGTCTCAGGACGACCACCGGCCGACGCGAAAGGGCTCAATGCAATGACGATTCTGGACAGGTTTCGGCTCGATGACAAAGTGGTCATCATCACCGGAGCATCGTCGGGCTTGGGGGTGTCGTTCGCCGAGGCATGTGCGCAGGCAGGCGCCGACGTCGTGCTGGCGGCTCGGCGGGCCGAGAAGCTTACTGCCACAGCTGAACTCGTCCGAGAGGCGGGGCGTCGTGCGCACATCGTGCCGACGGACGTCACCGATCCCGAGCAGTGCACCGCGCTCGTGGAGTCGGCCGTGCAGGAATTCGGCCGGGTCGACGTACTGGTCAACAATGCCGGCGTGGGCACGGCGGTTCCGGCCAGCCGCGAGACGCCCGACGAGTTCCGCGCCGTCGTCGACATCAACCTGCACGGGTCGTATTGGACCGCTCAGGCGTGCGGCAAGGTGATGCGGCCGGGTAGCTCGATCATCAACATCTCCAGCGTGCTGGGGTTGACGACGGCGGGGCTGCCGCAGGCCGCCTACAGCGCCAGCAAGGCGGCCATCGTGGGGCTTACCCGCGACCTCGCCCAGCAGTGGGGGTCACGCAAGGGCATCCGGGTCAACGCCATTGCGCCGGGCTTCTTCAAATCGGAGATGACCGATCAGTACGTTCCCGGATATCTCGAGCAGACGCTCGCGAATCGCGTTGTGCTGCAACGGGTTGGTGACCCCGCAGAGCTCTCGGCAACGGTGATCTGGCTGGCGTCGGAAGCGGGCGGTTACGTGACCGGCCAGACGATCGTCGTCGACGGCGGTGTGACGATCACCTAGCGGCCGACCCCCAGCCGTTTCGCTGACGACTGTCATTGACGGTCGTCAGCGAAAGGCGTAGGGTCGGCCCGTGCCTTCGAAAACCGCCGCCCTGACCGGACCGCCGGTCGGCGTCCGAGAGGCGCGACGACTCGAAACCCGGTCGCGACTGTTCGACGCGGCGCTGGCCGAAATCGCACGGCGTGGTCTGGCCGACGCCGATGTCAGCGCGATCGCCGCGACGGCGGGTGTGGCCAGAGGAACGTTTTACTTCCACTTCCCGACGAAGGAACACGTCCTCATCGAGTTGGAGCGCACCGAGGAGACCCGGATCGTCACCGAACTCGGCGACGCCGAGGGCGATCTGGAGTCCGTGCTCTCGCAGGTCGTCAACCATGTGCTCGACGCTGAACGCCGTTTGGGCACAGTTGTTTTCCGCGACATGCTGGGATTGCATTTCTCGGCGACACGTCCTGTCGAGGACGAGTTGGTGCGACACCCGCTGGCCGAGTTCGTCATCGCCCTCATCCAAGGAGCACAAGACGTCGGCCAAGTGCCCTCGGACGCAGATCCTGCAGAACTCGGGATCTTCTTTCTGACCGGCCTTTTCGCGCTCTTAGCCACCGGGGCCCATGACCCCGCGGTGTTACGTCGCTATGTGACAACGATTGTCAACGGAATGGAGAAACGATGAACCCTTCAGGCATCGAAGGCTACCGGGAGTTTCTGGCAAGGCGCGACGGTGAAGCCGACCTGCTCAATCGCCGCCTGGCGAACCGGGAGCGGTTCTTCAGTGAGCTGGAAACCAACCCGGTACGGTCGGCCCGTCCGGCCGACCGTGAGATCTTTCTGCGCAATCTACGCCGCCGCCGACCTGAACCCGGACTGGACGACAAGATGCTGTTCCTGCTGGCGACCGCCAAGCTGAACCAGGCAGAACGGTTCGGCGTCGGGCTCGGCGAAACCTACGGGCGCAACAGCGACGAGAATCTGCCGCCGGAGAACGTCTACCTCGAACTCGAGGAGCACTACCACACCCGCTTGCTGGCCTACGCCCTCGACATCTTCGACCTGACGTTCCAGGTAGTCCCGCCGCCGTTCATGATGCGACAGTTCGTCAAGGCCGGCGTGTTCATCCCGGAGCGGCTCAGCTTCCTGTTCGTCGGAGCCGCGGAAATGGCGGGCTGCATCATGTTCGACGAACTAC
Organism: Mycolicibacterium holsaticum DSM 44478 = JCM 12374; assembly: GCF_019645835.1. Lineage (NCBI taxonomy): Bacteria > Bacillati > Actinomycetota > Actinomycetes > Mycobacteriales > Mycobacteriaceae > Mycobacterium > Mycolicibacterium holsaticum. Next base: position 1,029,524 of record NZ_CP080998.1, on the reverse strand, counting down.
GCCGTGTCGGCGGCCGACTGTTCGCCGACGAACCCGAAGTCGCCGCCCGGATCGAACTGCTTTACAGCGAAATCCTCACCGACGAAATCGGTCATGTCGGGTATTGCGCGTCGCGCTGCACCTCTGCAGAGCGGGCGATGATGCGTCGGATCTACCCGCTCATCGGCCGGTTCTTCGCCCGCCAGACCGCTGAGATCAGTCTTCTCATCGAGCCCAAAGCACTACACGCCCGGCTGGACCGGCCATTCAACGTCGCGGAGCTCACCGCCGGGCTGGACAACGAGACCTATCTCGTCACGCATCCGTGAGAGACGAACCAGGCGTAGGGATCTGACCTGCTCAATCGTGGTGGAGCTAAGGGGAATCGAACCCCTGACCTACTCGATGCGAACGAGTCGCGCTACCAACTGCGCCATAGCCCCTGATACCGATAGCAGGTTACCAGCCTGCGCACGGCGCCTGAAAATCGGAAACCGGTGCTGACCTACTGGCCCGCGGCCCGCGGCAGGTCAAACCCTCGGGCGAACGGCACATATTCCAGGTGCTCGAAGTCGGGATCCTCGTCGTCGATCTCCAGCACCACAGAACCCGGCCGCCGCAGCCGCGCAGGCACGACGTCGAACTCGCTGTCAAGGGTGTTCTCCACGCCCAGTCGCGAGCGGGCGATCCGCTGGGCCCTGCGACGCCGCAGCCGCTCCTCGATGCGGGTCTGACGGCGCAGATAACCCAGGTACAGCACCGTCACACCGCCGACTGCGCCACACAGCCACCACAACGACGGTGACAGCGTCGCCGCCGCGATCGCGGATACCACCAGCATCGCCGCCATCGCGGTCAGCATCCGCTTGCGGAAGTTGTACTTGCGGGCACTCACCGCGGCGGCCGTCTTGGACTCGTGCCTGCGCCGCCTTGCCGCAGTCATCGAGTCGGCGAGCTGCAAATCGGTTTCCGAGGGCGCCTCGAGCCCCGACGAGTCGTCGACATATTCGTACGCGTCGTCGTCGGAGTCGTCGGAGTCGTGGGAGTCGTGGGAGTCGTGGGAGTCGTGGGAGTCGTGGGAGTCGTCGTGGGCCTGCGGCGGCGTGTCGGCGGGTTCGTCTCCGGCCGACTCGTCGAATTCCAGTGTCAGCTCGCCGGTTTCGGCATCGGGTTCGTCGTCCTCATACATCGCCGACTCGCCGACGGGCAGCGCCCCGGAGTCCTCACCGATGACATCCACGTCGAGGTACTCGGACTCCGCGTCGCGCTCGGCCTCGACCACAGCCGCGCGCACCAGCGTTCGCTCGGGCGCACGGGCCGGCGCTTCGTCGACCGCGTCGCCATAGTCGTCGTCCAGATCGTCCTCGGACGGGCGCCAGTCCGGATCGCTCGCGTGCCCGGCCGCCGGACGGGGGCGTCGCAGCAGACGTGCGTTGCGGCCGCTGTTGAGCACCCGCGTCGCCAGGGCGACGTCACTGGTGCGGCGAACCGCGTCCCGCTTGCTGATCAGCATCGGGACGAGAACGAACAACCAGAGGACGACGAGCGAGATCCACAGCAGAGATTGGGGGATGCTTGGCATTGCGCCTGCTCCTTTCCCCATCAGGCTAGGTCTGCGACCAGCGCATCCGTGGACGGCGCGCCGAGACAATTACACACCTGTAATTCGCTGCTGACAAGCACCACCAGTCACAAATGTCACATTTGTAACAACCCGGTGTCGCGAAATGCGCGTCGGAGCCGGAGTCCGAGCCCGCCCGCAACCCTCGGCGAAGAGCCGAGAAGAAGTGGCTACACCCAGGCCGCGCGCCCCCGGCGGACCAGCGTCGATGACGCCGAACCGTCGACCTCCTCGACGGTGACGGCAACCAACAGGTGATCACGCCACGCCCCGTCGACGTCGAGATAGCGGCGCAGCAGGCCTTCCTCGCGGAAGCCGACCTTTGCCAGCACCGCGCGGCTCGCCGCGTTCTCCGGCCGTACCGTCGCCTCGACGCGGTGCAGCGAGACGGGGCCGAAGCAGTGGTCCACACCCAACGCCAAGGCTGCGGTCGCGACCCCGCCCCCGGTGACAGACCTGGCCACCCAGTACCCGATCCACGCCGACCGCAGCGCTCCGTGCGTCACGTTTCCGATCGTGAGCTGGCCGCAGAACTGGCCGTCGAGTTCGATCACATAGGGCAGCATCCGGCCCTTGCGCGCCTCGGCCCGCAGCCCCGAACACACCGCCGGCCACGACGTAACAGCATGGCGCGCTTTCCAATCCATCCCGGTGGCCGGCTCCCACCGCTCCAAGTGCTCTTGGTCGGCCAGCCGGATCCGGCTCCATTGGGCGCCGTCGCGCAGCCGTACCGGTCGCAGTCGCACCACCCCTGCGGGTACCCGGAGCGGACCTACGGGCACTGGCCACCCGGGATGCAAGGAGGTGGACCGCCAGAAGTTCACGTTGCCCGCGCTGATCAACCGCGTTGGGCCAGGAACGCGACGTCGACGATCTCACCGGTGCGGATCTGCTCTGCTTCGCTGGGAACGATCACCAGACAGTTTGCCTCGGCCAGCGTGGCCAGCAGATGCGACGACGCGCCGGGCGCACCGCCGAGTGCCTGCACCAGATACTCGCCGGTGTCCTGATCGCGCATGAGCTGTCCACGCAGATAGCCCTTGCGACCCACCACCGAGCTGATCGGCGACAGCGCCCTGGCCTGCACGATCCGTCGGTGCGCTTGGCGCTTGCCCAGCGACAGCCGGATCAGCGGACGCACCATCACCTCGAAGACCACCAACGCGCTGACCGGGTTGGCCGGCAGCAGAAACACCGGCACGCGTTCGGGTCCGAGCTGGCCGAAGCCCTGGACGGAACCGGGATGCATCGCGATGCGGGTGACCTCCATATCGCCCAGCTCGGCGAGCACCGACCGCACCCCTTCGGCAGCGGCCCCGCCGACCGCGCCCGCGATGACGAGTGCCTCGGCGCGGTTGAGTTGGCCCTCAACGACTTCGCGGAGTTTCGCGGGATCGGCGTCGACGATGCCGACGCGGTTCACCTCGGCACCGGCATCGCGGCCCGCGGCGGCCAACGCATAGGAGTTCACGTCGTAGACCTGACCGTTTCCGGGTGTGCGGGAGATATCGACGAGTTCACCGCCGACGCACATCACCGACAGCCGCGGGCGCGGATGTACCAGCACGCGTTCACGCCCGACCGCGGCCAGCAGCCCGACCTGCGCGGGTCCGATGATCGTGCCTGCGCGCACGGCGACGTCGCCGGGTTGTACGTCGTCGCCGGTGCGACGGACGTATGCGCCCGAGCGCACGCCGCGCAGCACGGTCACTCGGGAGTCGCCGCCGTCGGTCCAGCGCAGCGGAAGTACCGCGTCGGCCAGTGTCGGCATGGGTGCGCCGGTCTGCACTCTGGCGGCCTGGCGCGGCTGCAACCGGCTGGGGGTGCGCGCGCCGGCCTCGATCAGCCCCATCACCGGCAGGCTGATCTCCCGGTCGACCGGACCGCCGTCGTCGGCATCGTCGGAGTCCACCCCGAGGACGTCCACGCTGCGTACCGCATAACCGTCGATGGCCGCCTGGTCGAAGCCGGGCAGGGGACGCTCGGTGACCACCTCCTCGGCGCACATCAGGCCTTGGGCCTCGGCGATCGCCACCCGGACCGGCCGGGGAGCCATCGCGGCGGACGCTACTCGAGCCTGCTGCTCCTCCACCGAACGCACAACACGCCTTTCTGCCTTGCGGGGCATTTCCCCAATGTCGCCGACCCGGCGGCTGCGGCGCGTGGTTCTACCGTTCGGCCAAGCCCAGTCGCTCTACCAACCATCGCCGCAATTCAGGCCCGTAGTCGTCGCGCTCCAATGCAAAGTCAACCGCAGCCTTCAGGTAGCCGCCGGGATTTCCCAGGTCGTGTCGGGAGCCGCGATGCACGACGACGTGCACGGGATGACCTTCGTCGATCAACAGCGCGATCGCGTCGGTCAACTGGATCTCGCCACCCGCCCCTGGTGACACGCGGTTGATCGCGTCGAATATCGCGCGGTCCAATATGTAGCGGCCGGCGGCGGCATAGGGCGACGGTGCGTCCTCGGCCTTGGGCTTTTCCACCATGCCCTTGACCCGCAGCACGTTCGGATTGTCGGCGTCGGGGAGGGTTTCGACGTCGAAGACGCCGTAGGCGCTGATGTCCTCGCCCGGGACCTCGATGGCGCAGAGCACCGAGCCGCCGCGTTTGCGCCGGACCTTCGACATCGTCTCCAGCACGCCGCTGGGCACCACCAGATCATCGGGCAGCAGCACCGCGATCGCGTCTTCGTCGGCTGCCAGGACGCTCTCGACGCAGCTCACCGCGTGGCCGAGGCCGAGGGGTTCGGCCTGCACCACCGACTCGACCTTGATCAGTGCGGGCGCGCGACGCACCTTCTCCAGCATCGACTGCTTACCGCGCGCTTCCAGCGTGCCCTCGAGGATCAGGTCCTCGACGAAGTGCGCGACCACGCTGTCCTTGCCCTCGGAGGTGATGATGACCAGGCGCTCGGCGCCAGCCTCTGCCGCCTCCGCCGCGACGAGCTCGATGCCCGGTGTGTCCACCACCGGCAGCAATTCCTTGGGCACCGTTTTGGTCGCAGGCAGGAACCGGGTCCCCAACCCGGCCGCTGGAACCACCGCCGTCAGCGGTATCGATACCGAACCCCGTGTCATCGTTCACACATTAACCTCCTCGGGTTGGATTAACCTCCCAAGGTTCGTTGTTTGGAGGCGGTCCGGTGAGCGTGGTGAAAACCGAGTTGCGTGCCGCGATTCTTTCGGCTCGTCGTGCGTTGCCAGCGCAGCAGCACGACGCCGATGCGCACGCCTTGGCCAAGCACCTCGCCGGCTTGGTGGCCGACGGCCAAACCCTATGCGGCTATGTGCCTGTGGGCTCCGAACCGGGCTCTTCTGAGCTCGTCGATTCGCCGCATCGGCGCGGGGTGCGGGTGTTGCTACCGGTCGCGCGCCACGACGCGGGCGGCATCCCGTTACCCCTGCAGTGGGGTGAGTACCGGCCCGGCGAGTTGGTCGACGCGCGGTTCGGGCTGCGTGAGCCGGCACCGCCGTGGCTAGCCGCCGAAGCCGTGACCAGCGCGTCGATGATCCTGGTGCCCGCGCTCGCCGTCGACCGGGCCGGCGTGCGACTGGGCCGCGGAGCGGGGTTCTACGATCGGTCGCTACGGCTGGCCGCGCCGGGCACCCGGATGATCGCGGTGGTGCGCGACGAGGAGATCCTCGACGAGTTGCCCGCCGAGCCGCACGACGTGCCGATGACCCACGCGTTGACGCCGCGACGCGGGCTGATCGCGCTCGGAGCCGGCGCGGAAAAGCGGGCGGGAATGACGCAGCCCACATAGCGGTTCTAGCACTTGGCACGGTAGAGTGCTAAGTTGTTTGACCACCTCGGAGGTTAGCGTGCCCACCTATTCTTATGCGTGCACTGAATGCGATAACCGGTTCGACGCCGTGCAGTCCTTCAGCGACGCCGCGCTGACCACGTGCAGCAAGTGCAACGGCCGGCTGCGCAAGCTATTCGGCAATGTGGGCGTGGTTTTCAAGGGCAGCGGGTTCTATCGCACCGACAGCCGCGAGCCGAGCAAGAGTTCCTCCAACGGCTCCTCGAGTAGCTCCAAGAGTTCCTCGTCGGAGAAGTCCAGTTCCACCGACAACTCGAGTTCGGGCTCAAGTTCGAGTTCGACTTCGGGCTCGACGTCGAGCGCTGGCTCGTCGAGTTCGACGCCGGCCGCCGCGGCATCCAACTAACCGCCCAGGGTTATCCACAGGCGGGCGCCGCGCCCGCACCATTTCGGGGACCGGCTGCCTAATTTGGCGGTATGGGGGAATCTCTGAGCCCGTCGGTGCTGAGCCGAATCCAAGACGCGCTGCGCCCTGACTGGACCCGCACGCTGGCGGCCCGTCGCGCCGCCGCAGGTGTGCTCGTCGTGCTGGCCGCCGTCGCGGCCGTGCGTCCCGATCCCGACGACCGACGCGCCGACGTCGTCGTCGCCGCGCACGATCTGATGCCGGGCGTGAAGCTCGACGCCGCCGACGTCAAGGTCGAATCACGCAGTGCCACAATGATTCCCGATGGTGCGCAGACCGACCCGGGTTCCGTCGTCGGCGCGACGCTTGCCGGTCCGGCCCGGCGCGGCGAAGCGCTCACCGACGTGCGCGTGCTGGGTCCGCGGCTGGCCGAATCCGCGGCGGGTCCCGATGCGCGGATCGTGCCGTTACGCCTCGACGACACGGCGCTACTCGACCTCGTGCGCCCTGGCGATGTCGTCGACGTGCTGACGGCCGGCGCGGAATCGACGGTGGCCGCCGACGCCGAACCCAGCGTGGTCGCGCGGGACGCCGTCGTCGTGGTGGTGTCCGAGAAGCCGACGGGCGCAGCGACCGGCGGCGATCGGGTGGTGTTGGTGGCGCTGCCGGCTCGTGCCGCCAACGACGTCGCGGCGGCCACGCTGGTTTCGGCGGTCACGCTAACGTTTCACTGATCACGTCGACGCTGCGACGCGGGCGCGATCCATCGTCAAAGCAGCAACACCCGACTAACGTGGCGTGTCTGACAGCTAACACCATGGCAGGGAGGGATCGGGAGACCATGTTGAAGGGGTTCAAGGAATTTCTCGCCCGCGGCAATATCGTCGACCTGTCGGTCGCGGTCGTCATCGGTACCGCGTTCACCGGCCTGGTCACGAGGTTCACCGACAGCATCATCCAACCGTTGATCAGTCGCATCGGCGCGGGCGGTGAATCGAATTACGGCGTCTTGCGGATCAATATCGGCGGCGGGCAGGCCATCGATCTCAACGTCCTGTTGTCCGGGTTGATCAACTTCGTCCTCGTCGCCGCGGTGGTGTACTTCCTCGTCGTGGTGCCCTACAACCGGCTGCGCAAGAAGGGCGAGGTCGAACAGGCACAGGACACCGAGCTGTCGCTGCTGACCGAGATCCGCAACATTCTCGCCGAAACCAACGGCTCCTCCTCGGGCAAGCATGTCAGCGGGCCTGGCACCGGCCCGAGCCCCGACACCGCCGAGACGACGAGCGCCGACAAGTCCTGAGCCACAACGTGAAACGACCCCCGGCGGGGTGCCGGGGGTCGTTTGCGCTTTGCCTGGGCAGCTAGGTCAGTTCATGTTCCAGGGCTCGCCGTAGGTGGTGACGCTGTCACCGGCCGAGGAGATCAGCCGGGCGAACGGACGCAGCAACACACCGCCGGCCGCACCGGTCACCGTGCCGTGCGCATTCGACACCGCCACACCGCCTTCCGCGCCTTCGACGTCGACCGAGAACGTCGCGACTTCCTGGATGCCCGGCCCGTTGCCCAGATCCGCGCTGATCGACACCCCGGGAAACAGGTTGGGCGTCGTGATGAAACCCGGACCGAAGATCGCGGCGGGCTCACCGGGAAGCGGCGCCTGATCCAGCAGGATGTTGGGCGTGGTGTAGCTGAAGTTGATCCCGACACCCAACGACCACGGGAAGCCGATCTGATAACCCAGCTCCAGCGTGCCCTCGAAGTCGTCGGCCTTCGGGCCCGCCACGATGTACTTGGCCCGACCGGAATGGAACCACTCACGGGTAAGCCGGTTGCGGTCCAACGGGAACACACCGTTGAGGAAGGTGTCCCACTGCTGAATCGTCAGCGTGCGATCCTTACCGTCGACCAGGCTCAACTCGTTATCCAGGCCCGCGTGAGAGGTGCCCGTGCTCACGAACAGAGACGCGGCGGCCGCAACCAACGCGATCAGCACCCGACTGATTGCCTTCATGATCTCCCTAGCTTGTCGGCGCCGGGCCCGGCTGACCCAGCGTGTTGTCCCTGCCCCCGAGCAGCGTCATGCGGTGCGGATGAGAGACGCCACATGCTGCTCTTAGGTTTTGCTCATCGTTGACGAGAGGAACATAACGGGCGGTCGGACAACCGGCAACGCGAACAGAATCGCGCGGTCTGGGCGTGCGGGGTGTTGATGTCGGGCTCGTCGACACGTCGCGTTCGTCTCGACGACGGCTGGCCGTTCCGGTGCCGCAACCGTTTTGGCTAGAACTGCAGATGGCGGGGACCACGGCGCTGCATCAGGCGGCAGTTGCGCGCGGAGGTGAAAACATTGCACGTGCGCACGCGATGTCGCTGGCTGTGATCAAGACCACTTAGCCGACCTATTTTTGTTCACCGTGCGGCAATATCCGCGACACCCTGGCGAAACCACGAAAGCGGCCCCCGGCGTGGTTGTCGGGGGCCGCTTTCTGTGGCGCTTGGGAGAGGACTAGGTCAGTTCATGTTCCAGGGCTCGCCGTAGGTGGTGACGCTGTCACCGGCCGAGGAGATCAGCCGGGCGAACGGACGCAGCAACACACCGCCGGCCGCACCGGTCACCGTGCCGTGCGCATTCGACACCGCCACACCACCTTTAGCGCCCTTGACGTCGACCGAGAACGTGGCGACTTCCTGGATGCCCGGGCCGTTGCCCAGATCCGCGCTGATCGACACTCCGGGAAACAGGTTGGGCGTCGTGATGAAACCCGGACCGAAGATCGCGGCGGGCTCACCGGGAAGCGGCGCCTGATCCAGCAGGATGTTGGGCGTGGTGTAGCTGAAGTTGATCCCGACACCCAACGACCACGGGAAGCCGATCTGATAACCCAGCTCCAGCGTGCCCTGGAACTTGTTGGCATTGGGGCCGGTCACCTCGTACTTGGCCCGGCCGGAATGGAACCACTCACGGGTAAGCCGGTTGCGGTCCAACGGGAACACACCGTTGAGGAAGGTGTCCCACTGCTGAATCGTCAGCGTGCGATCCTGACCATCAACCAGGCTCAACTCGTTATCCAGGCCCGCGTGAGAGGTGCCCGTGCTCACGAACAGAGACGCGGCGGCCGCAACCAACGCGATCAGCACCCGACTGATTGCCTTCATGATCTCCCTAGCTTGTCGACGCCGGGCCCGGCCGCCCCGCGTGGTTGTCCCGTTCGTGCCTGGTCCTACCGCTACACCACACATGACTCAGCAGCCCCATGTGACGCAAATGAGAATCCCCATAAGCGGCTCTTACGTTGTGCTCATCCTTGACAGAAGGAACATAACGGTCGGTCGATTACCCCGGCAACGAGAGATCGCCCGCCGCCTGCCGCGCGTTACTGGACCTCCCCGTTCACCCCTGGCCTTGCGCCGCCGGCAGCAACCGGAACGCGTGCCCAGCATAAGGGTCGACGCCCGCCGATCCGGCCGTACCCCCTCGGCCGGGAACCCCGCCGCCGCTGCCACCAGCTAACCCCCGGCGGCTCGTTCCGGATCACTGATCAATCATGGTGGGGCGGCACGTTTTCCCGCAGCCAGTGTTCATGTGCGAGGTCCTCGGTGCGGGTGGAAATGTCGTCCTCGTCAGTTTCCTTGGACGGCAACGAGTCACCGAAAATCCGGTCTATCGCCTCGCGCGAGCGCTTGGATGGGTCGGCCATCGAGAGTCCCCTATGTGATGAAGATCACATCTTTGCCGGCATACGGCTGACGGATACGTCAAATCTCCAGGCTGGACAGCTGGCCGATGATCTGTACCGCCAACGGGCTCAGCGTCGCCATGCCGTCGCGCACTGCGGCCCGGGAGCCGGCAATGTTGACCACCAGCGTGCTGCCCGAGATTCCCGCGAGCCCGCGAGACACCCCGGCTTCGACGATGCCCGCCGACAACGCCGACGCGCGCAGCGCTTCGGAGATGCCGAGGAGTTCGCGGTCGAGGATGTCCAAGGTCGCCTCGGGCGTGACGTCACGCGGCGTGACCCCGGTGCCGCCGACCGACACCACCAGGTCGACTCCCCCGATCACCGCGGTGTTCAACGCATTGCGGATCTCGACTTCGTCGGCGGACACCACGACCACACCGTCGACGACGAACCCGGCCTCACCGAGCAGTTCGGTCACCAACGGACCGCTGTGGTCCTCTTCGTCGCCGTGTGCGGTGCGGTCGTCGACGACGACGATAAGAGCGCGGCCCACCAACTCGCCTGGCTGTTCCATGAGTGCAACCGTATATGCGGGTAGCGACATCGGCGCGGCCACTGTCAGGGTGGCGCCGCGTGGCCCCGTATTCGTCGTGGTGGTCACTGCTGGGCCTTGCCGAGCGTTACCTGCACCGTCTGCGGCTTACCCGAGCGGTCCAGGAACGTCAGCGTGACCTGATCACCGGGCGCCTTCGAACGCACGGCGGCCACCAGCGCGTCGGCGCTGTTGACGACCCGGCCGTCGACCTTGGTGACCACGACCCCGCTCGGCAGTCCGGCCGCTGCGGCGGCGCCGCCACCGGTGACCTCGACGATCCGGGCGCCGTCGACGGTCGCATCGCTGGTGACCTGCACGCCAAGCGAGGCGTGGGAGGCCGAACCGTTCTTGATCAGCTCGTCGGCGATGCGCTTGGCCTGGTCCACCGGGATTGCGAACCCGAGTCCGATCGACCCGCTGGAGGCCTGCGGTCCCGCGTCGCCGCCGAGTGTGGCGATGGCCGAGTTCACGCCGACCAACTCGCCGTTCATGTTGACCAGCGCGCCACCGGAGTTGCCCGGGTTGATCGCCGCGTCGGTCTGGATGGCGTCGAGCACGGTGTTCTGGTTGCGGGCGTCCCCGCCTGCGGCGACGGGACGGTTCAGCGCGCTGATGATGCCGGTCGTCACGGTGCCTTCGAGACCAAGCGGTGAGCCGATCGCCACCACGTCCTGGCCTACCCGCAGGTCCCCCGACGACCCGATCGCGATGGGCGTCAGCCCGGACACGCCCTCGGCGCGGACCACGGCGATGTCGCTGCTGGGGTCGGTTCCCACGACGCTGAACGACGTGGTGTGGCCGTCGGAGAACGTCACCTTGGTCGATGCGTCGGCGTCCGCGCCGCGGGGCGCTGCCCCGGCCGCAGCCGAGATGACGTGGTTGTTGGTCAGGATCAGGCCGTCCGACGACAGGATGATTCCCGAGCCCTCCTCGGACTGGCGGCCGAGATCGACCTCGAGCTTGACCACGCTGGGCACCACCTTCGCCGCGACCTGTTCGACGGAGCCGGCGGGCAGGCTGGCGGCGGGCACGGTCGGCGCCGCCCCCGTGACCGACGACGTGGCCGCGGGCCGATCCGGTTGCGCGAGCACGGCGACCCCACCACCGATGCCAGCCGAAACCACCGCGACGGCAAGCGCGCCTACCGTCAAAGCGCCTGCACGCGAACGCTTTTGCGGCGGCGGTCCCGACGGTCCACCGGCCATCGGCTGGGATGCGCCCCGGTAGGGGTCGTAGGGCGCACGGAAGGGCGCCGACTGCTGCTGTTGCTGCTGGGTCGCATAGCGCCAGTCGTAGGCCTGCTGATAGGGACCAGACCGCTGCGCACCGGGGTAACCGGGTGCCGCGTTCTCATGCCCGCCGGGCCGACGACCCGGATGTGGTGACGGCGACGAATACCTCGGATGGTTTGTCATAGCGCTGTGATGCTCTTCCTTCTATTAGGGCAGTTATCAAGACAACGGTTCAGCCACGCCCAATGTCCCCAAGCGGGCTGAGAATCCACTTAGAAATCCTTCGGGGCATGCTCTGAGTCGATTCCCCCGTGGCGCGCACCCCAATCATCGGCGACGGCGGGCCCGCGGACGGCGACGTCAGGCTGGCGTGTCGGTATCGGCGGGCACTGGAATCGGGCTGCCGGGCAACACCACGTGCATGGCGGTCCCCGGCGGTTGCCCGCCGGGCGAGGCGTCCTCCACCCACAACGTGCCGCCGTGCTTGACGACGATCTGCTTGACGATCGCCAGCCCCAACCCGGAACCGGACATCGCACGCGCCGACGCCGAGCGGAAGAACCGCTCGAACACCAATTGGCGCTCCTGCGGCGGGATCCCCGGGCCCTCGTCGGACACCACCAACTCGGCGTGCACCGGATCGATCTGGGTCATCCGGACCACGACCCGTCCGCCGGGCGGGCTCCATTTCGCGGCGTTGTCGAGAAGATTGAGCACCGCCCGGCCCAGCCCGCCGTCGTCGCCGTACACCTGCCACGGCGTCACATCCACTCCGAACTGAATGTCGTTGCGGCGGCGACGAACCCGCTCAAGGGACCGGTCGATGATCTCGGTCATGTCGACCGGCTCGTGGATGACCACGCCCGCGTCGTCGCGGGTCAGATCCACCAGATCGCCCACCAACGTGGACAATTCCTGGATCTGGGCGATCACGTCCGCGCGCAACCCGGCCATCTCCTCATCGGGCAACCGTGGCGCCCCCGGCGCCATCGACGCCATCAACAGCTCCACGTTGGTGCGCAGCGAGGTCAGCGGCGTACGCAGTTCGTGCCCGGCGTCGGTGACCAATCTGGCCTGCTGGTCCCGTGATTCCGCGAGCGCGCGCAGCATCATATTGAAAGCTTCGGTGAGCCTTGCGAGTTCATCGCTGCCCACCACCGGGATCGGGCGGAGGTCGTCGGTGCGGGCCACCCGTTCGGCGGCTTCGGTCAGCCGGGCCACCGGACGCAGCCCCGCACGGGCGACCGCGCCGCCGGCCATGGCGGCCACCGCGACACCGATGCCGCCCACGATCGACAGCACCGTGCCCAGCCGTTTGAGCACCAGGGCGGTGGGCGCCATGCTCTTGGAGATCAACAACGAGCTGTCGTTGGACAGGCGCATCGCCAGCACCCGCTGGTGGTTGGCGGTCCGCAGCGACATGAGCAGCTCACCTCGCAGCACCGCCTTCTCCGGCTCGCCGAGCGGCAGCGTCTCGCCCTGTTGGTTCGCGGTGTAGATCGCCCGTCCCGGGATCACCAGCATCGCGTTGACGTCGGAGTAGGCGGTGCCCTCGATCGCCTTGCTCGGGTCCACCTGCAGCGACCCGCTTTCGATGAGCAGTCGAGCGCGGCTGCGCAGTTGGTTGTCGACGTCGTCGTAGAGCGCCCGCGAAACCACCGCCCAGACCGCGACGGCCATCAACACCACCACCATCGCGACCATCGACATGGCGAGCAACATCACCCGCCAGCGCAGCGACACGGACTTGGTGGGCGGCACCGGCGGTGACGAGTTGGGCTGCGGCCCAAATCCGTGACTCGGGGTCGACATCAGGGCGGGGTCTCGCGCAGCACATAACCCACCCCTCGAACGGTGTGGATCAGTCGCGGCTCTCCTTCGGCCTCTGTCTTTCGGCGGAGATAGCCGACATACACCTCGAGGGCGTTGCCCGACGTCGGGAAGTCGAAGCCCCACACTTCCTCGAGGATGCGGCTGCGGGTCAGCACCCGCCGCGGGTTCGCGATGAGCATTTCGAGCAGCGCGAACTCGGTGCGCGTCAGGCTGATCTGGCGTTGCCCGCGGGTGACCTCCCGGGTGACCGGGTCCAGCGAGAGGTCGGAGAACGTCAGGGCGGGCGACTCTTCACCGTCGTCTGAGGTGGTGCGCCGCAGCAACGCGCGCATGCGGGCCAGCAGTTCCTCGAGGGCGAATGGTTTGGGCAGGTAGTCGTCGGCGCCGGCGTCGAGCCCGGCCACCCGCTCGGACACCGAGTCGCGCGCGGTCAACACCAGGATCGGCAGGTCGTCTCCGGTGCTGCGCAGCTGACGGCACACCTCGAGGCCGTCGAGCCGCGGCATCATCACGTCCAACACCAGGGCATCGGGCCGGTCGCTGGCGATCAGGTCGAGGGCTTCGACACCGTCCTGGGCCAGCTCGACCGCGTATCCGTTGAACGAAAGCGAGCGGCGCAGGGATTCGCGCACCGCGCGATCGTCGTCGACGACAAGTATGCGCACAGCCACAGTGTCATCTCCCTATCTGAGAGTGACCTGAGAGGCGCGCCGGAGCAACTAGCGGCGGTCGAGGTCGATCAGGCCGAGGCGGGCGGCCTTGAGCAGCCGGCGCGGCACCTTGTGTTCCCGGCCTGCCACGGTGACGCTGACCAGCTCGGGGCGCTTGGCCTTCCACTGTGAGCGACGGCTACGGGTGTTCGAGCGCGACATCCTGCGCTTGGGCACAGCCATGAAAGAAGTCTCCTCGTGAGGGGGTCACCGGCCGGGCCGGAAATCCAACTTGCGCCGCGGGAGGTGTCCAGCGTCGACAATTGCCCTTCAGGATAGCCCCCGCGCTGCGTAGCCTCCAAAATGCGGAGTGCCTTGACGGGAACCTGCCGGCGCTCGCTAACCTACCGGTTGGTCGGCACGGCACGCCGGTGACGCGATGGGAGGCCTGGTGACTGGTCCGGTCCGCATCGGCAACTGCTCGGGGTTCTACGGCGATCGGCTCTCGGCGATGCGCGAGATGCTCACCGGCGGCGATCTGGACTACCTCACCGGTGACTACCTGGCCGAGCTGACCATGCTGATCCTGGCCCGTGACCGCGCCAAGGACCCCGCTCGCGGCTACGCCAAGACGTTCCTCAAACAGCTCGAGGAGTGCCTGGGCCTCGCGCTCGACCGGGGCGTGCGCATCGTCGCCAACGCGGGCGGGCTCAACCCCGCAGGGCTGGCCGACGCGGTGCGGGGGCTCGCCGAGCGGTTGGGGTTGACGGTGAACGTCGCCCATGTCGAGGGCGACGACCTGATGCCGCGGGCCGGCGAGCTCGGTTTCGAGTCGGCGCTGGCGGCCAACGCCTATCTCGGTGCGTGGGGCATTGTCGACTGCCTGACCGCGGGCGCCGACGTCGTCGTCACCGGCCGGGTGACCGACGCGTCGGTGATCGTCGGGCCCGCCGCCGCGCACCACGGCTGGGACCGCACCGACTACGACCGGCTGGCCGGGGCGATCGCCGCGGGCCACGTGATCGAGTGCGGCGCGCAGGCCACCGGCGGCAACTACGCGTTCTTCGCTCAGGAGTTCGGCGATTTCACGGACTTGCTCCGGCCGGGGTTTCCGCTCGCCGAGATCCACCCCGACGGGTCATCGGTCATCACCAAGCATCCGGGCACCGGCGGCGCGGTCACCGTCGGCACCGTCACCGCGCAACTGCTCTACGAGATCACCGGCGCGCGGTACGCCAACCCGGATGCGACGCTGCGGGTCGACACCGTCGAGTTGTCCTCCGACGGCCCCGACCGGGTGCGCATCAGCGGGGTCAGGGGTGAGCCCCCGCCGCCGACGCTGAAGGTGTCGCTCAACAGCATCGGCGGGTTCCGCAACGAGATGACGTTGGTGCTGACGGGGCTGGACATCGAGGCCAAGGCCGAGCTGGTGCGCAGGCAGCTGGAAAACAACATGGCGGTCAAACCGGCCGAGATGCAGTGGACGCTGGCGCGCACCGACCACGCGGACGCCGACACCGAGGAGACCGCCAGCGCGTTGCTGCGGTGTGTGGTGCGCGATCCGGACCCCGCCAATGTCGGACGCAAATTCTCCTCGGCCGCAGTGGAACTCGCATTGTCGAGCTATCCGGGATTTCACGCCACCGCCCCGCCCGGCGACGGCCAGGTGTACGGGGTGTTTCGGCCGGCGTTCGTCCCCGCGGGCGACGTGCCGCACGTGGCCGTGCACGCCGACGGTACCCGCGTCGACATCGCACCGGCCGCCGAGACGACGGAGCTCGCGGCGGTCGCGTCGCCGGCGCTACCGGAGCCGCATCCGTCCGGGCAGACCCGGCGCGTGCCGCTCGGCACGATCGCCGGCGCTCGCAGCGGCGACAAGGGCGGCAGCGCGAACGTGGGCGTGTGGGTGCGCACCGACCCGCAGTGGCGGTGGCTGGTGCACACCCTGACCGTCGACATGCTGCGCGAATTACTGCCGGAGACGGCGGATTTGCCCGTCACCAGGCATGTGCTGCCCAATCTGCGGGCGGTCAACTTCGTCATCGACGACATCCTCGGCGACGGCGTGGCCTACCAGGCCCGGTTCGACCCGCAGGCCAAAGGGCTTGGCGAATGGCTGCGGAGCCGCACTATCGAGGTACCCGAGGAGCTGTTGGCTTGAGCATCTGGCACACGCCCGAACGTGAACAACTGCGAAAGTCGGTGCGCGCGTTCGCCGAACGCGAGATCCTGCCGTATGTCGACGAGTGGGAACGCAGCGGTGAGCTGCCCCGCGAACTGCACCGCAAGGCCGGTGCGGCCGGGCTGCTGGGCGCGGGATTCCCCGAATCGGTCGGTGGTGGCGGCGGCGACGGCGCCGACGCGGTGGTCATCTGCGAGGAGATGCATCAGGCGGGCTGCCCCGGCGGGGTGTTCGCGTCGCTGTTCACCTGCGGAATCTCGGTGCCACACATGATCGCCTCCGGTGATCAGCGATTGATCGACACCTATGTGCGCCCCACACTCGCCGGTGAGCTGATCGGCAGCCTCGCGATCACCGAACCGGGCGGCGGCTCCGACGTCGGGCACCTGAGGACCCGTGCCGATTCGGACGGTGACGACTACATCATCAACGGCGCCAAGACGTACATCACCTCGGGCGTGCGGGCCGACTACGTCGTCACCGCGGTACGCACGGGCGGCGCTGGGGCAGCGGGGGTTTCGCTGATCGTCGTGGACAAGGGCGCTGCGGGTTTCGAGGTCAGCCGCAAACTCGACAAGATGGGCTGGCGGTCCTCGGACACCGCCGAGCTGTCCTACACCGACGTGCGGGTACCGGCGGCCAACCTGATCGGCGCCGAAAACTCCGGGTTCCTCCAGATCGCCGGGGCGTTCGTCGCCGAACGCGTCGGGCTGGCCGCGCAGGCCTATTCCAGCGCGCAACGCTGCCTGGACCTGACCGTGCAGTGGTGCCGCGACCGGGAGACGTTCGGCCGGCCGCTGATCTCCCGTCAACAGGTCCAGAACACGTTGGCGGAGATGGCCCGTCGCATCGACGTGGCGCGGGTGTACACCCACCACGTGGTGCAGCGTCAGCTCGCCGGAGCCGCGGAGCCGGCGACATCGAGCCAGGGTGAGCCGAACCTGATCGCCGAGGTGTGTTTCGCCAAGAACACCGCCGTGGAGGCCGGAGAATGGGTGGCCAACCAGGCGGTGCAGTTGTTCGGCGGCATGGGCTATATGGCCGAGTCCGAGGTCGAACGCCAGTACCGCGATATGCGCATCCTCGGCATCGGTGGGGGCACCACCGAAATCCTCACCGCGTTGGCCGCCAAAACGTTGGGATTCCAGTCATGACGGCGTTGAAGTCCGTCCTGGACACGAATTCGTCGGGCTACCAGCAGGCCGCGTCGGCGATGATCGCCAAACTGGCCGAGCTGGACGCCGAACACGCCAAGGCGCTGGCCGGCGGCGGCGAGAAGTACGTCAGCCGCCACCACGAGCGCGGCAAGATGACGGCTCGCGAACGCATCGAACTGCTCGTCGACCCGGATTCGCCGTTTCTGGAGTTGAGCCCGCTGGCCGGGTACGGCAGCGATTTCCGGGTCGGTGCCAGCGTCGTCGTCGGTATCGGCGCGGTGAGCGGGGTCGAGTGCATGCTGGTGGCCAACGACCCGACGGTCAAGGGCGGCACCAGCAACCCGTGGACGTTGAAGAAGGTGTTGCGGGCCAACCAGATCGCGCTGGAGAACCGGTTGCCGCTGATCTCGCTGGTGGAGTCCGGCGGCGCCGATCTGCCCACCCAGAAGGAGATCTTCATCCCCGGCGGGCAGATGTTCCGCGACCTCACCCGGCTCTCGGCGGCCGGTATCCCGACGATCGCGCTGGTCTTCGGCAACTCCACCGCGGGCGGCGCCTACATCCCGGGGATGTCTGACCACGTGGTGATGATCAGGGAACGCTCGAAGGTGTTTCTGGCGGGTCCGCCGCTGGTCAAGATGGCCACCGGTGAGGAATCCGACGACGAATCGCTCGGCGGTGCCGAAATGCACGCCCGCACCTCGGGTCTGGCCGACTACTTCGCCATCGACGAGCCCGACGCGATCCGCATCGGACGCCGCATCGTGGCACGGTTGAACTGGCACAAGCGCGGCCCGACACCGCGCCCGGTCACCGAGCCCTTGTTCGACGCCGACGAACTGCTGGGCATCGTGCCGTCGGACCTGCGGGTGCCGTTCGACCCGCGCGAGGTGATCGCCCGCATCGTCGACGGTTCGCAGTTCGACGAGTTCAAGGCCATGTACGGCTCGTCGCTGGTGACCGGATGGGCGACGCTGTACGGCTATCCGATCGGCATCCTGGCCAACCACCGCGGTGTGCTGTTCTCCGAGGAGTCCCAGAAGGCCACCCAGTTCATCCAGTTGGCCAACCGGGCCGACACCCCGTTGTTGTTCCTGCACAACACCACCGGATACATGGTCGGTAAGGCCTACGAAGAAGGCGGGATGATCAAGCACGGGTCGATGATGATCAACGCCGTGTCCAACTCCACCGTTCCGCACATCTCCCTGCTGATCGGCGCCTCCTACGGCGCGGGCCACTACGGCATGTGCGGACGTGCCTACGATCCGCGGTTCCTGTTCGCCTGGCCCAGCGCGAAGTCCGCGGTGATGGGCGGCACCCAACTGGCCGGGGTGTTGTCCATCGTCAGCCGGGCCGCCGCCGAAGCCCGCGGCCAGCAGTTCGACGAGGACGCCGATGCCGCGCTGCGCGCCGCGGTCGAAGCGCAGATCGAAGCGGAGTCGCTGCCGATGTTCTTGAGCGGGCGCCTCTACGACGACGGGGTGATCGACCCGCGCGACACCCGCACCGTGCTGGGAATGTGCCTGTCCGCCATCGCCAACGGCCCGATCAAGGGGACGTCGAACTTCGGCGTCTTCCGGATGTGAGCGCCGTGATGACTGCGATTTCGGTGTGCTTGGTCTCGTTGAGCGTGACCAACTACACCGAAATCACTGAGGGAGGGACCCGATGATCGCCCGCGTACTGGTCGCCAACCGCGGTGAGATCGCCCGACGGGTGTTCGCCACGTGCCGGCGCATCGGTGTCGGCACCGTGGCGGTCTACACCGATCCCGACGCCCGGGCACCGCACGTGGCCGAGGCCGACGCGCGGGTCCGACTGGACGGCACCCGCGGATACCTCGATGCGGCCCAGGTGATCGCCGCCGCACGCGCCGCCGGCGCCGACGCCGTCCACCCCGGTTACGGATTCCTCTCGGAGAACGCCGAATTCGCCAGGGCCGTCCAAGAGGCCGGGCTGACATGGATCGGGCCGCCTGCCGCCGCGGTCGCCGCGATGGGCTCCAAGATCGAGGCGAAAAAGCTGATGGCCGCCGCGGGTGTGCCCGTGCTGGACGAGTTGGACCCCGACACCGTGACAGCCGAGGCGCTGCCGGTGCTGATCAAAGCCTCGGCGGGCGGGGGCGGGCGGGGCATGCGGGTGGTCCGCGATCTCGCCGAGCTGCCCGGCCAGCTCGAGGCGGCCCGCCGCGAAGCCCAGTCCGCGTTCGGCGACCCGACGGTGTTCTGCGAGCGCTATCTGGCCACCGGTCACCACGTCGAAGTGCAGGTGCTCGCCGACGCTCACGGCACGGTGTGGGCGGTCGGCGAACGCGAATGCTCGATCCAGCGACGCCACCAGAAGGTCATCGAGGAAGCACCGTCGCCGCTCGTCGAGCGCACACCGGGCATGCGCGCCAAGCTGTTCGAGGCCGCGCGGCTGGCCGCGAAGGCGATCAGCTACACCGGCGCAGGCACCGTCGAGTTCATGGCCGACGACTCGGGCAACTTCTTCTTCCTCGAGATGAACACCCGGCTGCAGGTCGAGCATCCGGTCACCGAGCTCACCACGGGCCTGGACCTGGTCGAGCTGCAACTGCACGTCGCCGACGGGGGTCGCCTTGACCCCGAACCACCGCCGTCTGGCGGATACTCGATCGAGGCGCGTGTGTACGCCGAGGATCCCGCCAAGGGATGGCAGCCGCAGGCAGGACCGGTGCACCGGTTCGAGGTGACCGGGGCGGTGCGGGTCGACTCCGGCATCGTCGACGGCTCAACGGTTTCCATCTACTACGACCCGATGCTGGCCAAGGTGATCTCGCACGCGCCGACCCGCCGCCAGGCCGCGGGGGTGCTCGCCGACGCACTGGCACGCGCGCGCATCCATGGCGTGCGCACCAACCGCGACCTGCTGGTCAACGTGCTGCGGCATCCGGCGTTCCTCGACGGCGCCACCGACACCTCGTTCTTCGACACCCACGGGCTGGCCGCGTTGTCGGCCACGCTGACCGACGAGCGGGCCGTCACGTTGAGCGCCGTCGCCGCGGCATTCGCCGATGCCGCACAAAACCGCTCGGGCGCAACGGTGTTCGCCGCTGCACCCAGCGGCTGGCGTAACCTGGCATCGGGTTTCCAGACCAAACGCTACAGCGACGCCGCAGGGGGCGAACAGCAGGTGCGGTACCGGTTCACGCGCACCGGGGTGGACCTGCCCGACGTGGCCGGGGTGACGCTGGTGTCGCAGGCGCCGGACCGTGTGGTGCTGCGGGTGGACGGTGTGGACCGTCCGTTCGACGTCGCCCGCTACCGCGACGACGTGTTCGTCGACTCACCACTGGGACCGGTGCACCTCGTCGCGCTGTCGCGCTTTCCGGATCCCGACGCGGCCGTCGCGCACGGTTCGCTGTTGGCCCCGATGCCGGGTTCGGTGCTGCGCATCGGCGCGGCGGTCGGCGACCGGGTCAGCGCCGGCCAGCCGCTGGTGTGGCTGGAGGCGATGAAAATGGAACACACCGTGACCGCGCCCGCCGATGGCGTGCTCGCCGAACTCAACGTCGAATCCGGCCAGCAGGTCGACGTCGGCGCCGTCCTTGCCCGAGTGGACACCGAAGAAGGAGACCCCCGTTGAGCAGCTTTATCGAGACCGAAGAGCAGCACGCGCTGCGTAAGGCCGTCGCCGCGATGGCCACCAACTACGGCCAGGACTACTACCTGGAGAAGGCCCGCGCCGGCCAGCACACCACCGAATTATGGCAGGAGGCAGGCAAACTCGGATTTCTCGGGGTCAACCTGCCCGAGGAGTACGGCGGCGGCGGCGCCGGCATGTACGAGCTGTCGCTGGTGATGGAGGAAATGGCCGCCGCCGGTTCGGCGCTGCTGATGATGGTGGTCTCGCCGGCCATCAACGGCACGATCATCACCAAGTTCGGCACCGACGACCAGAAGAAGCGGTGGCTGCCCGGCCTGGCCGACGGTTCGACCACGATGGCCTTCGCGATCACCGAACCCGACGCCGGGTCCAACAGCCACCGCATCACCACCACCGCGCGCCGCGACGGCTCCGATTGGATCCTGTCGGGGCAGAAGGTGTTCATCTCCGGCATCGACCAGGCGCAGGCGGTGCTGGTGGTCGGCCGCGCCTTCAAAGACGGAGTGGCCAAGTCCGAATCTCTGCGCCCCGCCCTGTTCATCGTCCCCACCGACGCAAAAGGGTTGAGCTGGACCAAGATCGAGATGGAGTTGATCAGCCCCGAGAGCCAGTTCCAGGTGTTCCTCGACGACGTTCGACTGCCCGCCGACGCGCTGGTGGGTTCCGAGGACGCGGCGATCGCCCAACTGTTCGCGGGGCTCAACCCCGAGCGGATCATGGGTGCGGCCAGCGCAGTCGGCATGGGCCGGTTCGCGATCAACAAGGCCGTCGACTACGTCAAGACCCGTCAGGTGTGGAAGACGCCGATCGGTGCGCATCAGGGGCTGTCACATCCGTTGGCGCAGAACCATATCGAGATCGAGCTGGCCAAGTTGATGATGCAGAAGGCGGCTGCGCTCTACGACAGCGGCGACGACGCCGGGGCCGCCGAAGCCGCGAACATGGCCAAGTACGCCGCGGGTGAGGCGTCGGTGCGTGCGGTCGACCAGGCGGTGCAATCGCTGGGTGGCAACGGTTTGACCAAGGAGTACGGCATCGCCGCGGCGGTGACCGCGTCGAAGCTGGCGCGCATCGCCCCGGTCAGCAGGGAGATGGTGCTCAACTTCGTGGCGCAGACCTCGCTGGGCCTGCCGAGGTCCTACTGATGAGCACCTTGGTCCGCTACCGCGTCGACGGCCCCATCGCCCGACTCACCCTGGACTCTCCGGAGAACCGCAACGCGCTGTCCACCGAGTTGGTGGACCAGTTGCACCAGGGCCTCACCCAGGCCGTCGCCGAACCCGGCGCACGGGTCGTCGTCCTCGGCCACACCGGCGGCACCTTCTGCGCGGGAGCCGACCTTCGCGAGACCGCAGGACGCGACCCCGGCGATGTCGCCCTCGACCGCGCCCGCGAGGCGGCCCGGCTGCTGCGTCGCATCCTCGAGTTGCCGATACCCGTCATCGCCGCCGTCGACGGGCATGTCCGCGCGGGCGGGCTCGGGCTCGTCGGTGCCTGCGACCTCGCCGTGGCCGGACCGACGAGCACGTTCGCGTTGACCGAGGCGCGCATCGGGGTCGCGCCCTCGATCATCTCGCTGACCCTGCTGCCCAAGATGACCCCGAGAGCGGCCGGCCGCTACTTCGTGACCGGGGAGAAGTTCGGCGCGCAGCAGGCCGCCGAGATCGGGCTGGTCACGGTCGCCGCCGAGGACGTCGACGCCACCGTGGCCGAGCTGGCCGCAGCCATCGGCAAGGGGTCACCGCAGGGGCTCGCGGCTTCCAAGGCCTTGACGACGTCGCGCATACTGGATGAGTTCGACCGCCACGCCGAAGAGCTGACCAAACAGTCCGCCGAGCTGTTCGTCTCCGAGGAGGCCCGCGAAGGCATGATGGCGTTCCTGGAGAAGCGGCCACCCCGCTGGGCAGGCTGATGGCGCACACCGTCCTGATCACCGGAGCCACCGGCACGCTGGGCCACTGTGTGGTCCCCGAAGCCGTCGACGCAGGACATCAGGTCAGGGCGCTCAGCCGCAAGAACCGGGTCGGCTACACCGGTGTGCGCTGGGCACAGGGCGACCTGCTCGCCGGCACGGGTCTGGACGATGCGCTGCACGGCGTGGACGTGGTGGTGAACTGCGCGACGCAGCCCACCGGCGGCAAGGACGTCACGTCCATGGCCAACCTGATCGCGGCCGCGCGCCGGGCCTCGGTCGGGCACATCGTGCACGTGTCGATCGTCGGCATCGACCGCATCCCGCTGCCGTACTACCGGACCAAACTGCGGGCCGAGCAGCTCCTTGAGGCGTCGGGCGTCGGCCACACCGTGCTGCGCGCCACACAGTTCCACGACCTGATTTACGCCATCTTCGCGATCCAACGGTTCTCCCCGGTGCTGTGCGCGCTGCGCGGGGTGCGGTTCCAGCCGATCGACACCCACGACGTCGCCGCGCGTCTCGTCGAGCTGGTCGACGCCGAACCGGCCGGGCGGGCCCCTGATATCGGCGGGCCCGCCGTGCACACCCACACGGAGCTGGGCCGGATGTACCTCGCGGCGCGCGGCAGCCGGCGCAAGGCCGTCGCGCTGCCGATTACGGGCCGCATCGTCGCCGGGTTTCGCTCGGGCGCCAACCTGGTGCCCGCGAACGCCGTCGGCACGGTCAGCTTCGCCGACTACCTGACGGGGAAGCCATAAACTTTGCACATCTACATGCTTCGCCAACGACGGTGAGGGCACAGTTTGGACAACCACCTTGCATGTGCCAGCGTTCGTCGTAGGCTCGTAATCGATGAGTAGCCCAGCGTCGCGGAACGGTTCAATGCGTGCTGCCGATACCGATCGGATTCAGGTAGCGCAGTTGCTGACGGACGCCGCTGCGCAGGGACGCCTGCAGCTCGGCGAATACGAAGATCGGCTGACCAGGGCGTACGCGGCGCAGACGTACGACGAGCTCGAGCGGTTGTCCGCGGACCTGCCCGGCGCCATGAACCGTGGCCGCAGCGGCGGTCCGTGCCGGCCTGCGCCCTCGACGCTGCTGCTGGCGATCCTGAGCGGCTTCGAACGCCGTGGCCGGTGGAACGTGCCCGAACGGATGACCACGGTTGCCGTGCTGGGCGGCGGCGTGGTGGATTTGCGCTACGCCGACTTCACCTCACCGGAGGTGGAGATCCATGCCTACTCGATCTTCGGCGGGCAGACGATTCTGGTGCCGCCGGAGGTCAACGTCGACCTGCGCGGGGTCGGGGTGATGGGCAGCTTCGACCACAGCGTCAGCGGCGAGGGTTCCCCCGGCGCGCCGTGCGTGCGTATCCGCGGCTTTTCGCTGTGGGGCAGCGTCGGCGTCAAGCGCAAGAAGCGCAAACCCGCCTGACGTTCCCAGCCGAGCAGACGCGAAGTCGCGTGATCGCGGCGCGGAATGTGCGATTCAGTGTCTGCTCGCGGGGCTCAGCGCGAAAGCTAGCGGCGGCGCCGCGAGCGCAGGTAGTCGCCGACAACGGCCGCACCCAACCCGTCGAGCTCCGGCACCACCACACGTCCCTCCACCCGCCGCGCCACCTGGTCGATGAACCGCGCGAGGCCCGGATCGCTACCCAGCCGGAAAATTGTCACCTGCGCGCCGATGCTGGCCACGTCGTCGAAGCCCTTGACCGTGTGGGCGATGGTGCGCGGATGCGGCGGGTAGTCGAAGAAGACTCCCGGCGGCTGAGCCGCCGAATCAGGTCCCGCGCCTCGTTCATAAGACTCCAGGTGCGCGGTCGGCTCGCCGTCGGTGACCACCAGCACCACCGGTTGGGCATTGGGGTGCCGACGCAGATGCCGCACCGCCAGCGCCAGCGCGTGGTGCAGGTTGGTGCCCTGCTCGTAGACGCCCTCCAGGCCGGTGAGTTCGGCGGCGGTGACGGTGCGCGCGTAGCGGCCGAACGCGATGATGGACAACGCATCCGAGCGGAACCGTGTGCTGATCAGATGGCTGAGCGCGAGCGCCGTGCGTTTCATCGGCAGCCACCGGTTCTCCATCACCATCGAGAACGACGTGTCCACCAGCAGCGCGACGGCGGCCTGCGTGCGGGTCTCGGTCTCGGAGATCTCGACGTCCTCGACGGTGATGTCCATCGGCAGCGCCGCGGAGCCCGAGCCCGCTCGTCGTAGCACCGCGTTGGTGAGCGTGCGGGTGACGTTCCACGGCTCGGTGTCGCCGAACTGCCACGGCCGCGTCGCACCGGTGAGCTCACCGGCGGCCCCGGCGCGACGGGTCTCACGCTCCCCGTGTCGACCCGAAAGCTGTTGCGCCACATCACGTAACGCGGTCTGGCCGAGCTGACGCATGGCCTTGGGCGAGAGCCGCCACTGTCCGTCGGAGCCCCGGTCCAGAAAGCCCTGATCCATCAGCGCCCGTTCGAGCTCGGAGAGCGTGCGTGCGTCGACGGCGGCCTCGTCGCCGAGTTGGCGCGCGAGCATGTCCAGATCGACGTCCTCCATGGTGGCACCCGCATAGCTCTGCGACAGCGCCTCGGCGAGCTGTTCGAGCTCGGCGATGTCCTCGAGCGCCTGGGCGCCCTCGCCCATGCCGAGCGGGTTGTCGCCGGAGAACCGCGACGAGCCGGTCCAGTCTTCACCCGGCCGCGCGGCCTGCAGATGGCCGTCGAGCCGGTTCAGCGCGTTCATCAGCGACGGCGAACCAAACGCCTGCTGCGCCAACGCATCCAACTCGGCGCGCTGTTCTGCTGAGAGGCTGTTGCGGAACCGCTGCGCGGCGGCGGCCCGCTTGGCCAACGAGTCCAGCAACTCCTCGACGTTCTGCGGGTTCTCGGGGAAGAACTCGCCGTGCTTGTTCATGAAGTCATCGAAGTCTTGTTGCGAATCCTGTCCTTGGGAATGCTTGTCGAGCAGGTCGTTGAGGTCGTCGAGCATGTCGTTGACCCGTTGCCGGTCCTCGTCGGTGGCGTTCTCCAACGCCTGCTTCATGCCGGAAAACCGCTGATCGAGCATCTCGCGGCCCAGCAGATCCTTGATCTGCTCGTAAGACTCACGCGCCTGCGGGCTGCGCCACTCGTAGTCGGCGAGTTCCTGGACGGCCTTGGCCGGTGACGACGGCAGGTTCTCGATACGCATCTCCTGGAAGCGCGCGTCGTCGTCGAGCGCGCGCGCCAGCTCCTTGCGTTCAGCCAGCACCGCCTCATCGAGCAGCTTCTTGATCTCCTGCAGTGTGCCGTCGAGATTGTTGCGCTGCAACAGTTCTCGACGACGACGGTTGGCCTCGGCGGCGAGCTTGTCGGCGCCGCGCATGTTCTTGGTGCCGCGCCGCAGCATTTCCGACAGCGCGCGTCGCGGCGAGCTGCCCTCCATGACGTCCTGGCCGATCTGCTCGAGCGCGTCACGCAGGTCGACCGGCGGTGCCAGCGGGTCGGGCCCGCCGGTGTACCGCGAATATCGTGAGCTTCTGCTCATTAGCCGCACTCTCTCTCTGCGCTTCGCGCGGGAGGTGCCCCCACAACGCGGCTCGTCCCTCGCTGCTTGATCGTCGTCCGGCGGCGTTTAACCATAGACAGTTTCACCTTCGCCGGATTCCTTGTCGATCCGCTTGGCCAGATACAGCGCCTCCAGCGCCAGTTCGACGGCGGCGGCGCGTTGGCCGTCCGTCGTCGCGCCGAGGCGCTTTTGCACCTCGGCGATCGCGGGCACTTCGGGCACCGCGGCCAGCACCTCGCGCGCCGACACCCGATCGCCTGTGGTGACCGCCGAACCGTTCTCGATCGCCACCACCAGCGGGCCGACGTCGATGCCGCCGAGTAGCCGTTGGGCGGTGTCGGCCGTGGCGCGGCGCAACAGGTGCTCGAGCACCGCCTGTTCGCGGCCCTCTTCGCCGGTCTCGAATTCGAGCTTGCCCCGCAGCACGTCGATCACCGTGGAAAGGTCGACCACCCGGGCCACCGGATCCTGCTCGCCGAGCACGGCCGAGCGGTGCCGCGCGGCCGCGGCGACGGTTTCGGCGGCCGCGATCGCGAACCGGGCCGAGACCCCCGAGCGCTGATCGATCGAGCGCGACTCGCGCAGGTGGCGGGCGAAGCGCGCCAGCACCGCAAGCAGGTACTCGGGCACCTCGGCGGAAAGCTGCGCCTCCTGCTTGATGACGCCGACCTCGGCGTCGAGCTCCCGCGGGTAGTGGGTGCGGATCTCGGCGCCGAACCGGTCCTTGAGCGGGGTGATGATGCGCCCGCGGTTGGTGTAGTCCTCGGGGTTCGCGCTGGCCACCACGAGGACGTCCAGCGGCAACCGCAGGGTGTATCCGCGCACCTGGATGTCGCGCTCCTCCATCACGTTGAGCATCGACACCTGGATGCGCTCGGCGAGGTCGGGCAGCTCGTTGATGGCGACGATGCCGCGGTGTGCGCGTGGGATCAGCCCGTAGGCGATGGTCTCGGGGTCGCCGAGGCTGCGGCCCTCGGCGACCTTGATCGGGTCGATGTCGCCGACCAGATCGGCCACGCTGGTGTCGGGGGTGGCCAGCTTCTCGGTGTAGCGCTCGCTGCGGTGCCGCCACACGATCGGCAGGTCGTCGCCGGAGTCGGCGGTGCGCCGGATCGATTCGGGCGTGATCGGGCTGTAGGGGTGCTCACCGAGCTCCGAACCTTCGATGACCGGCGTCCACTCGTCGAGCAGACCGGTCAGCGCGCGCAGCAGCCGCGTCTTGCCCTGCCCGCGTTCACCGAGCAGTACGACGTCGTGACCAGCGATCAGGGCCCGTTCCAGCTGCGGGATCACGGTGTCGTCGAACCCGAGGATGCCCGGCCATGGGTCGCGGCCCTCGGCGAGGGCGGCCAGCAAGTTGTCCCGGATTTCCTGCTTCACGCCCCGCTCTTGGTGGCCGGAAGCTCTCAGCTCGCCGACGGTGCGGGGCAGATCACGTGGTTGAGTCACCACTCCAAGTTACGCAACTCCGCGCGCCGACGGTCCAGTGTGGGGTTATGCCACGGTTCGGGTGCCGATGGCGTGCGGGTAACCCACGTTCGGCCGTCCCGAAGCTAGCGACCCGCGGGCGGCAGCATCTGGAAGCCGGACAACATCGATTCGGCGTCGGCCTCGAACGTCGGATCCTGCGAGTCGACGGCTTCGATCGTCAGCGACGCGGTGTAGGTCCGATCGGCGGTCTGCAACGACACGAGGAGCAGGGTGGCCGGATGCGGTGCCAGCCCGGCGATCGCGCCGGTCAGGTAGCGGACCGTCTCGGCGGGCAGCCCGCAGACGGTGTGCTTCTCGGTCGTGACGTCAGTGGCGCCGATGGCCGACAGGGCCCCGCGTTTGAGCATGAAGATGCTGTCGGCGGGTGTCAGCGACCGCTCCTCGTCCAGTGACACCAGCGCGCTGGGTGCCACGCCGTCGGTGCTCATCATGCTGTTGTTGTAGAGCGCGAACCGGAAGATTCCGTCCGACTCCATCCAGGTGTTGCGCTCCCAGCCGGGCGGTTGCGGCATCTTTAGCACGGGTTCGTCAGGGTCGGTTTGGATGACGGCCAGCTGTCCCTCGGTGGGTGCGCAGGCGCCGCCGACGGTCGCTTCCGCGGCCGGGACCGCGGGGGCCCCGCCGTCGCCGGCTCCGACGCTGGCTGGGGGTTGCGGCGCGGCCGAGCGCGCGTCGGAGTCGGTTTCCGTGCCGCGGTTCACCACCACGAACGCCATCACGGCGACGAGCATGACGGCGGCACCGACCGCGCCGATGACCCAGCCCAGACGACGCCCGCGCTGCGGCGGTTCCGCCGGCGGCGGTGTTGCCGGCTCGGCCTGGCCCAGCAGCGCGTCGACCTCGGTTCGGGTGCGATAGGTGACGTCCTGGCGGTCGCGTAACTGCCCCAGCAACGCGCAGATGTCACGGCGCGCACCCGCGTCGTCCCCGTCGTCGTCGAGGGCGGCCCGAAGTTCGGCGACGATGACCGTCTGCTGCTGCGGTGTCAGCTGAGATCCGCTGATCTGCCCGCCCAACCGCATCAGGTAGCCGAACGGCATCGGCGGTTCGGCGGGCAGCGGATCGGGCAGCGCGGGCGCCGAGGCCTGCTTCGCACGAACGGCTTCGTCGAGTTCCATCCACGCCTCGATGCTGCGCTGCTGAAAGTCGATCACCTGCATACCGGCCAGCGGGTTGGTGCGCATGCTGTCGACCGGACCGACCAGCACCGGCAAGATGGGCTTGCCCAGCGCCAATGCGTAGCGGATTTCAGCCTGACATGCCTTGGACTGCAACATGTTCTGCGAAAGGGCCGCCAGGAAGACGTCACAGCTTCGGATCTTGCCGAGGATCGCGCGCCACCAGGCGTCTCCCCCGCTGAGTTCATCGTCCATCCACAGGTCATGGTGGCCGCGACGCAGCGCGGCCGCCAGATGCCCGACGGTCTCCGTGTCACGACTGGAGTAGCTGATGAAGACGGCCACGATGCTGCTCCGTTCGGGACGAGTGGTGACGGCGCAGTTCATCCTGCCCGCCGCCGCCGGTTTCAGTGTGCGAAGTGACGCGCGCCGGTGAGGTAGAGCGTGATGCCGGCCTTGGCGGCGGCCTCGGTGACCTGCTCGTCGCGCACCGAGCCGCCGGGATGCACGACGGCCTTCACCCCGCCTTCGATGAGCGTCTCGAGCCCGTCGGGGAACGGGAAGAACGCGTCGGACGCCGCGACCGCGCCGCGCATCCGGTCCCCGGCACGCTGCACGGCCAACCGCGCCGCGTCGACCCGGTTGACCTGACCCATCCCCACCCCGACGGTGGCGCCGTCGGCGGCCACCACGATCGCGTT
This sequence comes from Mycolicibacterium holsaticum DSM 44478 = JCM 12374, assembly GCF_019645835.1. NCBI lineage: Bacteria > Bacillati > Actinomycetota > Actinomycetes > Mycobacteriales > Mycobacteriaceae > Mycobacterium > Mycolicibacterium holsaticum. The sequence goes on along the minus strand of NZ_CP080998.1, from coordinate 1,000,032 downwards.
GGACTTCACCGCGCGGCACACCCGCCAGGCGAACTTCAAATCAGCCAGCGTCGCAGGGTCCGCGGGCGAACCGGCGGCGAGCGTCCAGTTGACCACGTCGTCCCCGGGCGCGGTGAACGCGTCACGCTCCTGGACGAGCAGGCCGCCGCTGATCTGGCGGAATTCCGAACCGCCGGACTGCGGCTCCGAAGCCACCAGCACCCGGATGTTCTTCTTGCGCGCCAGCACTTCCACCGCACCGGGTTCGTAGGCGGGCGCGATGATCACCTCGGTGAAGATGTCGGCGACCGTCTCGGCCATCGCGACGCTGACCGTGGTGTTGGCGGCGATCACACCGCCGAACGCCGAGAGCGGATCGCATTCGTGGGCCTTGCGGTGCGCGTCGGCCACCGAGACCGAGGAGACCGCGATGCCACACGGGTTGGCGTGCTTGATGATCGCGACACAGGTCTCTTCGTGGTCGAACGCCGCGCGCCAGGCCGCGTCGGCGTCGGTGTAGTTGTTGTAGGACATCTCCTTGCCGTGCAGTTGCTCGGCCTGCGCCAGCCCGGGCCACGCCGCGTCGTCGCGGTACAGCGCGGCCTGCTGGTGCGGGTTCTCGCCGTAGCGCAGCACCGCGTCCCGTCGCCACGTCGCACCCAGCCACTGCGGCAACGATGCGGGCGCCGGCCCGCCCTCGGGCGCCAGCACCGAGCCCATCCACGACGCCACCGCGACGTCGTACTCGGCAGTGTGCCGAAACGCCAGCGCCGCCAGCCTCTTTCGCTCTTCCAGCGTGAACCCGCCTGCGCGCACCGCGGCGAGCACCCCGTCGTAGCCCAGCGGGTCCACGACGACGGCGACGCTGGGATGGTTCTTGGCGGCGGCACGGACCATGGATGGGCCGCCGATGTCGATCTGCTCGACGCACTCGTCGATGCCCGCGCCGGATGCGACGGTCTCGGTGAACGGATACAGGTTCGCTACCACGAGCTCGAACGCGGCGACGCCCAGGTCGGCCAGCGCCGAAACATGTTCGGGTTTGCGCTGATCGGCCAGCAGACCGGCGTGCACGTGCGGGTGCAGGGTCTTGACCCGGCCGTCGAGCACCTCGGGGAAACCGGTCACCTCCTCCACCGGGGTGACCGGAACACCGGCGCCGGCAATGGTTTTGGCGGTCGACCCGGTCGAGACGATGGCGACGCCCGCCTCGTGCAGTCCGCGGGCCAGTTCGGCGAGGCCGGTCTTGTCGTACACGCTGACCAACGCGCGCCGAATCGGCCGTTTATCGCTCATCCCAGGGTCGCCTTTCGTCCGGTCCAGGTCACGCCGCGGGTCGCGAGCGCTTCCAGTACGTCCACGAGCAGTCGTCGCTCCACGACCTTGATCCGCTCGTGCAGGGTGGCTTCGTCGTCGTCGTCGAGGACCGGCACCGCCTCCTGGGCCAGCACCGGTCCGGTGTCGGTACCCGCGTCGACCAGATGCACGCTGCAGCCGGTGACCTTGACACCGTAGGCCAGCGCGTCGGTCACCGCGTGCGCGCCGGGGAAGGCAGGCAGCAGCGCCGGATGGGTGTTGAGCACCCGGCCGGGGAAGCGAGAAAGAAATTGGGGACCAAGGATTTTCATGAACCCCGCCGATACCACCAGGTCCGGCGCATATGCGGCGGCGGCCTCGGTGAGGGCGGCGTCCCATGCGGCGCGGTCGGGTTGGTCGCCAAGCGCGACGGTGAACGCGGGCACCGACGACGACGCCGCGATCTGCAGGGCGGCGCAGTCGCGGTCGGTGCCGACCGCGACCACTCGGGCCGGATAGTCGCCGACCGCGGCGGCGAGCAGGGAGGCGAGCAGCGAACCGGTGCCCGAGGCCAGCACCACCACCCGCGCCGGTGCGCTGGGCGGCACACGAAGCGGTTCCTGCACGTCTGGGAGCCTAATGGTCACCGTTGTGGGGCCGGTCTGCGGTGTCCGGCGCACCGTCGTCGTCGACGACGAAGTGTTCCTCGGGGTCCTCGATGGGCACCGCCGCGGCGGCGGGCGCCTTTTCGCCAACCTCGGGTGCTGCGTCGTCGTCGCCGATGTGCTCGGGCTCAGGGTCGGGTTCGGGGTCGGGTTCAGGGTCGGGCTCGAGCTCAGCCTCGGGCTCGGGTTCAGGCTCGGGGTCGGGGTCGGGCTCGGGTTTGGGCTCGGCCGTTCTCGGTCTGCGCGTGACGCCGCCGGACATCGCCACCGTCAGCCCACCGATACCGGCGAACCACAGGAACACCGCGGGCCCGAACGTGGCCTGGTCGACGCCGACGTCGCCGAAGTTGCCCAGCCGCCCCCCGCCGGCGTGGCCGAGCAGCGCCATCGTCACCGCCGCGAGTGCGGCCGCGACGACGAGCTTGAGCAGCGCGGGCACCAACGGCAGCGGTTGTCGCGCGCACTGCTGGCCGATCGCCACCCCGGAGACCGCGGCCACGATCAACAGCGCCACCCAGATCGGACCGAGCGGCGGGGTCGGCACGGCCGCCAGCACCGGCAGCGCAGGGATGTCGCCGCCGAACACGGTGAACGAGCTGAACGTCGCCAACCCGATGTGGGCGCTGGAACCGACGGCGACCGCCGCGGTGCCCACCAGCACGTTCGGGATGTACAGGACCGACAACGCAGCGAGGCTGAGCTGTCCGAACGCCGACTCGGTGATCCCGAACAGGTCATGCATGGTCGACCAGTGCACGATCAGCGATCCGGCGGCCACGACACCGGACAGGCCGAGCAGCGCGAGCACTCCCGCGGTGGCCGCGCGGATCGCGTCGGGCAGCCAGCGCGGCAGCGGCGACGCGCTCAGCAGCCGCCTGCCGACGCGGGATCCCACGCCCACGCCCGCGCCGACCGCATGCACCGCCAGGACGCTGCCGAAGGCGCGCAGCGCGTTGGGCGTCTGCAGGTCGGTCAGCACCGAGGCGGCGTCGTGGACGATCGCCAGGGAGATCGCCGCGATCAGCAGCGGTCCGCCCAGCGCGGATCCGACCACCCACCGGGTCAGGAACCACGAACTCTGGGGTGAGGTGGCAGCCGCCGTCGTGCGGGCCGTGCCCCAGACCATTGCCAGCACCGGCAACAGCGGCATCACGCCGAGCTCGGCACCACCGATGGACACCGGCACCAGGTGCACACCCAGCCACATGCTGGCGATCGCACCGAACGCGCCGGTCATCTCGCTGTTCGCGATGAGCAGCTGGATCAGTACGACCGCGGCGATGATGACGAGCGCGACGATCGACGGACCGAACGCAACCCGAATCAGCTCACGTGCTTGACGCGTGCCCACCGGTCGGTTGTCCACTGGTTGGCCGCTCCTCGCACAAGCTCACCGCGTGCGAAGTTGACGCACGCGCGGCTCAGACTACGACGGCGTCTGCCCCGACTGCGAGGAGGACGACTGCTGTGAGGACGCCTGTGTCGTCTGATTCGAGTTCGACGGCGGCTGCCCGTACGTCGGGAAGCCGGTCGGCGGGGTCGGGGGGCCGCTCTGACCGCCGGACTGCGAGCCCGATTGCTGCGAGCCGGGTTGTGTCCCTTGCTGCGAGCCGGGTTGCGGACCGGCGAACCCGCCGGTCGACGGGCCGCTGCCATAACCGCCGTAGGGCGTGGGATAACCCGGCCGCTGCTGGTGCTGCTGGTGCTGCTGCGGCCCGCCGTACTGCTGGCCGTAGTAGGGCCCGCCGGGACCGCCGTACTGGCCGTAGTTCTGCTCGTACTTCGGGCGCGGGACGGGCGGAGTGATGATGCCTGACTCGAACAGCAGCACCGCCACGGCGACGATCGCCTGCAGCACGGTGAACGCGATGACCAGGTACAGCCCCCAGTCGATCGAGGCGACGCTGGGCTTGTTGATGACCTCGGCGATGACGAGCAGCAACGCCAGCACCGAGAGCACCGTCATCAGCGATGTCGCCACCGTCTGCCGGGGCAGCAGGCTGACACCGGCGAGCAGGCCGGCCAGCACCGCGGCAGCCACGGCCAGCACCAGACCGAACGAGCCGCCGCTGACGTCGACCAGGCCGGGGAAATCCGATGCGGCGATCGTGAAAAGCGGGCCGAAACTGGACAGATAGACCGCCAGGCCGAGCGCGGCGACAGCGGCGATCAGATAGGCGGGCAGCCTGCTGGCGCCTTCGGGCGTCGCGGCTGCGGGTTCGTTCACCTTGCCGAACTGCTGTGTCGGCGCGGCGAACTGGTGGGTCGGCTGTTGTGCGGACGGATATCCGGGGCTACCGGGCGGACCGGGCGGGTAGGTCATGACCTCTCCTGTGCTGGACGGGCTTGAAGACCACGCTAGCGCACCTGGCTGGCATCGACGCGGGCACGGGTTGCCCGATCGAATCCTCTTCGGAATCTTCGGTTTCGCGCACCACGGGCGATGCCGGCGCACGGACGTACTCGAATTCCCAGCGGACGTGCAGAAAGCGGTAGTGCGCAAAACCGCGGCAGAGTTTGCGATACGGCGCAACACGTTCCGCGACGAGTTTTCGGGGCGGTGGCCGACCGCGGGATGCGGACGTTGCTCGGTGCCATATCGACCCCGGTATTGCCACCGCCACTAGAACACGTTCTAATTCGAGGCATGAATTACGGGCTCGTACTTTTCACCAGCGATCGCGGGATCACCCCGGCAGCCGCGGCCAAGCTCGCCGACGACCACGGGTTCACCACCTTCTACGTGCCCGAACACACCCACATCCCGATCAAGCGGCAGGCCGCCCACCCGACGACCGGCGACGAGTCGCTGCCCGACGACCGCTACATGCGAACGCTGGATCCGTGGGTCAGCCTGGGCACGGCCTGCGCGGTGACGACCCGGGTGCGCCTGTCCACCGCGGTCGCGCTGCCGGTCGAGCACGACCCGATCACGCTGGCCAAGTCGATCGCCACCCTCGATCACCTGTCCGGCGGCCGGGTCAGCCTCGGCGTGGGCTTCGGCTGGAACACCGACGAGCTCAAAGACCACAACGTACCCCCGGGCCGCCGGCGCACGATGCTGCGCGAGTATCTGGAGGCCATGCGGGCCCTGTGGACCCAGGAGGAAGCGTCCTACGAGGGCGAGTTCGTCAGTTTCGGGCCGAGCTGGGCATGGCCCAAGCCGGTGCAGCCGCACATCCCGGTGCTGGTCGGCGCGGCGGGCACCGAGAAGAACTTCAAGTGGATCGCGCGCTCGGCCGACGGCTGGATCACCACGCCGCGCGACTTCGACATCGATGCTCCTGTGAAGCAGCTGCAGGACATCTGGGCCGGCGCGGGCCGGCAGGGCGCACCGCAGATCGTGGCGCTGGATTTCAAGCCGGACCCGGAGAAGCTGGCACGCTGGGCCGACCTGGGCGTCACCGAGGTGCTGTTCGGCCTGCCGGACAAATCCCCCGACGACGTCGCCGCCTACGTCGAGCGTCTCGCGGGCAAACTGGCCGCCCTGGCCTGATCAGGGGGCGCCGAAGCCGCCCGCACGCAGCACCCGCTGCCCGGGTTCGGCGGTGACGGCTGCGACGAACCTTCTTGCCAGATCGGGCTTTTCAGACTCCCTCAGGGCCGCGATCGGATAGGTGTTGGCGGCGCCGTTCGATTCGGGAAAGGCCACGGCGCTGACCTGGTCTTTGGCGTCGATCGCGTCGGTGACGTAGACCAGCCCGGCATCGGCCTGTCCGCTGCTCACCTTGTTGAGCACGTCGGTGACCGATGACTCCTCGCTGACCGGGGACAGATCGACGCCCGCCGCCTGTTCGGCACGCCGGGTGGCCGCACCGCAGGGCACCTGCGGTGCGCAGACGACGACGGTGGTGTCCGGCCGCGTCAGGTCACGCAGCGACGCAATGTCTTTGGGGTTGCCGGGTGCGACGGCGATGGTCAGCGTGTTCGACGCGAAGTTCAGCGGCTCGCCCGCCACCAGCCCGGCGTCGATCGCCCTGTCCATGTTGGTGACGTCGGCCGAGGCGAATACGTCGGCCCGCGCACCCTGTGTCAACTGGGTCACCAGGTCCGATGATCCGCCAAACGAAAACTGCACGGAGACACCGGGATCAGCTTGTTCGAACTGCTTACCGATCTCGGTGAACGCAGTTTGCAGTGACGCGGCCGCGAACACCACGATCGTGTTGCCCTCGGAGGCGCGCGAACCGCATCCGGTCAGCGAAGCGAGCACCACCACCGCGGCCAGCAGCACCCGTTTCACGGTCGTTCACCTCAGCGTCGCGCGGTTGCCGTGCTCTGTCGACCGGACGTGGATGGCGGCGTTGAGCGGATCACCGTCGCACATCAGCGCGACCAGGTCGGGATCCTCGGTGGTGGCCATGAAACGCGCATTGTCGGCGTCCAGGCGTCCGACGATGATGCCCGTGGTGGTGGGCCAGTCGTACCGCACGGAGTACGTCTCGATCGTGGCTGCACCTGCGGGTGAGGTGGTCACCGGAACGTTCGGCAACGCACTGATCTGCTGGTTGAGTTGTTCGCTGCGATCGGACCGCCATGGGGCCGACCGGGTGGAGTAGACACCGACCGAGTACTTGCTCATCGTGCCGCCGTTGGCGCCCACGAAGCCGAATTCGCCTGGCTTGTCGCGCAGTTGCGTCACGGTCTCGGCGATCGCGTGCAGCGAGTAGCTGTTGCCCGGCCCGCCGAAGTAGGGCAGGCCCCCGGTCACCGTGAGCCCGCGCGGGTCTGCACCGTCGATGCCGAGCGCCTCGCAGACGACGAACACCGGGAACGGGAAGCAACTGTACAGGTCGAACATGGCGATGTCGTCGACGCCGATCTCGGCGACCCGCAAGGCTTCTCGCGACGCGTGCACTGCCGCAGGGCTGGCGCCGAGGTCGACACGGTCCAGCAGCGCCTGCTCGGTGATATCCGAATGACCGTGCAGATATGCCCATTTCGCCTCGGGTACGCCGAGACGACGGGCGGCCGCCACCGACATCATGATCACGGCCGCGCCCTGGTTCACCTGATCTCGCGCGACCAGCAGGCGGGGGTAGGGATCGCAGATCATCCGGTTGTCGTCGGTGATCGTGCAGATCTCCTCGACCGAACGCTCGACCGGCGATGACGAGAACGGGTTCTTCGCCGCGACTTTCGACATCGGCGCGAACAACTCGGCCATCTGTCGCCGATACTCGACAACACCCAGCCCGAGCCGGCTGCGGCGCGCGTTGTCGAGCAGCCCGTATTGCACTGCCGCACCGGTCAACCCGTGTGAGGCGGTGTACTCGGTGAAGTACTGGTGGATCTGGTGACCGCGGTCCTCCAACTGGCCGTCGACGTGTTCGGTGAAGTCCGGCTTGTCCTCACGTTTGGCGAAGTAGCGTGCGGTCGATCCCGGTTCGGAGCCGATGATCATCGCGACGTCCACCTCGCCGGCCGCGATCGCAGTGCCCGCCTCGGTGACGAGCTTTTGTGGCCCCTGTCCGCCGACGGGTTCCAGCACGACGCGGGCCGGATTCCCGCCCACCCGGTTCATCACCGAGCGCGGGTAGTTGTTCGACTTGCCGAGCGTGGCCGGCATGGGTCCGGAGATCTCGAATTGCCTCAGCCCGTACACCGTTTCGATCGCCTCGGCGATCACGGCCGGGTCGACCCCGGTGTCGGTCAGCGCCGCGCGGACCGCTTCGGTCGCGAGGTCCACCGCCGACATGCCCCGGTAGTCGGGGTCGTCGATGCGTTCGGTGAACTGGCCGACGGCGACCAGCACCGGAGTCCGCGGATCGACCGCCATCGCCGGCCCCTTCCCCAATCTCGCGCACAGAGCGCTAGAGGCTCTGCAGGATCTCCCGGGCCAGCTGGGCCGTCGCCGACGGGGTCTTGCCCACCTTCACACCCGCGGCCTCCAGCGCTTCCTTCTTCGCCTGCGCGGTGCCCGAGGAACCCGACACGATCGCACCGGCGTGGCCCATCGTCTTGCCCTCGGGCGCGGTGAAGCCCGCGACGTAGCCGACGACCGGCTTGGTCACGTTGGCCTTGATGTAGTCGGCAGCACGCTCCTCGGCGTCGCCGCCGATCTCGCCGATCATCACGATCACCTTGGTGTCGGGATCCTTCTCGAACGCCTCGATGGCGTCGATGTGGGTGGTGCCGATGACCGGGTCGCCGCCGATGCCGATCGCGGTCGAGAAGCCGAAGTCGCGCAGCTCGAACATCATCTGGTAGGTCAGCGTGCCGGACTTCGACACCAGGCCGACCGGGCCCGAGCCGGTGATGTTGGCCGGGGTGATACCCGCCAGCGCCTCACCGGGGGTGATGATGCCGGGGCAGTTCGGCCCGATGATCCGCGTCTTCTGCCCTTTCTGCACGTTGTAGGCCCACGCGTATGCGCTGTCCTGCACCGGAATTCCCTCGGTGATGACCACCAGCAGCGGGATCTCGGCGTCGATGGCCTCGATGATGGCGTCCTTGGCGAACTTGGGCGGCACGAAGACCACGGACACGTCGGCGCCGGTCTCCTTCATGGCCTCGGCGACGGTGCCGAACACCGGCAACTTGATGTCTTTGCCATCTTTATCGACGTGCGACACCTCAGTTCCGGCCTTGCGCGCGTTGACGCCGCCGACCAGTTGCGTGCCGGCCTTGAGCATCAGCGCGGTGTGCTTGGTGCCCTCACCGCCGGTGATGCCCTGGACGATGACCTTGGAGTCCTTGTTCAGAAAAATAGACATAAACCCTGGGTCCTTTACTTGTTGGCCAGCTCGGCGGCTTTGTCGGCACCGGCGTCCATGGTGTCGGCCTGGATCACCAGCGGGTGGTTGGCCTCGGCCAGGATGCGGCGACCTTCCTCGACGTTGTTGCCGTCCAGACGGACCACCAGCGGCTTGTTGGCCTCGTCACCGAGGATCTTCAGCGCGTTGACGATGCCGTTGGCGACGGCGTCGCAGGCCGTGATGCCGCCGAACACGTTCACGAAGACGCTCTTGACTTGCGGGTCGTTGAGGATGACGTCCAGCCCGGCGGCCATCACCTCGGCGGACGCGCCGCCGCCGATGTCGAGGAAGTTGGCCGGCTTCACCCCGCCGTGCTTCTCCCCCGCGTACGCCGTCACGTCCAGTGTCGACATCACCAGGCCCGCGCCGTTGCCGATGATGCCGACCGCACCGTCGAGCTTGACGTAGTTGAGGTCGTTCTCCTTGGCCTTGAGCTCCAGCGGGTCCGTCGCGTCGCGGTCCTCGAACTCGGCGTGCTCGGGGTGGCGGAAGTCGGCGTTGGCGTCCAGCGTGACCTTGCCGTCCAGCGCCAGGATCTGCCCTGGGTCGCCCTCACCGAGGGAAGGCGTGCGCACCAGCGGGTTGACCTCGACCAGCGTGGCGTCTTCGGCGACCAAGACCTCCCACAGCTTGGCGATCGTCACCGCCGCGGCGTCGAGCACCTCGGCGGGCAGGTGACCCTTCTCGGCGATCTCGCGGGCGAACGCCTCGTCGACACCCTTGATGGCGTCGACGGGCACCTTGGCCAGCCGATCCGGCTTGGTGGCCGCGACCTCTTCGATCTCCATGCCGCCCTCGACCGAGCACATCGCCAGGTAGGTGCGGTTGGCGCGGTCGAGCAGGAACGAGATGTAGTACTCCTCGGCGATGTCGCTGGCCTCGGAGACCAGCAGCTTCTTGACGACGTGGCCCTTGATGTCCAGGCCGAGGATGTTCTGCGCGTGGGTGAAGGCGTCGTCGGCGGTGGCGGCGTACTTGACGCCGCCGGCTTTGCCGCGGCCGCCGGTTTTGACCTGTGCCTTGACCATCACCGGCTTGCCGATCTCCTCGGCGATCGCCTTGGCTCCCTCGGCGGTGTCGGTCACCCGGCCGGGCGTGGTGGGCACGTTGTGCTTGGCGAACAGTTCTTTCGCCTGATATTCGAAGAGATCCATGGACTCACTGTCTCTAGCGCGTTGACTGCAAAGGTTGGGCCTGACGAGGGCTCGGAGGAACTTTATCGACAGGCGCGGCGTTCGTTTGCACCGCCTACCGCTCATGTGGTCGATCTCACCGCGGCCCAACAGTGATACACCTCACAATCGCCCACGGAATATCCGCTTGGCTTGCAGGCATCATTGGACTTTGGTTAACGTGCCTCTGGTCTAGGTCACGTTTCGGTCACAGCGAAAAGGACTCCTTAGATTGGCAGCGCACCGTTCGTCTCGATTCCCCGACGGGGCTTCGACGAAACGGCAAAAGACCACCCGCGGCGCCGAAAGTCCCGCTGAAGTCACCGACATCATCCCGTTCGACGAGTTCGGCAAGCTGGCCGACGTCGACTTCCGGGAGAACTGCGCGTTCGACCGTGAGTCCGCCGTCTTCTCCGCACCCGAGCTCGACGACCTGCACGACACCGACGATCAGTCCCCGCTGCACCTTGCCGTGCCGTCGGAGTTCGCGCCCGCATCGCGCCACCAACGCCGCACCCACGCCTACCGCGACAGCCACACCGACACCAGCGACGGCATGGACGCGACCGACGTCATCAACATCGGCCGGCGCGGCGTGCACCGCAAACCCGATGTCCCCGTAAAGGGCCGGTTGGTGGTCGCGGCGATGGCCGTCGGCGCCACCGCCGCGGGCGCCTACTCGATGACGCACCCGTCGGCCAAGGAGGCCGACGCCACCGTGCTGGCCGCCGACCAGTCTGCGCTCGCGGGCGGGGCGATCACCGGGTCGATGGACGGCATGCAGATCGTGTCGGTCACACCCGCCGCCAGTGCCGCCGTGCACACCGAGGAGATTCAGAAGGCGGCCGCGTTCGCCCAGGAACGCGCCGAGCGCGAAGCCCGTCTGCAACGCCCGATGTTCGTCATGCCGACCCGCGGCGTGTGGACGTCGGGCTTCGGATACCGCTGGGGCGTCCTGCACGGCGGCATCGACATCGCGAACTCGATCGGCACGCCGATCCTGGCCGCCTCCGACGGTGTCGTCGTCTCGGCCGGCCCGTACGCCGGCTACGGCAACATGGTCAAGCTGCGCCACTCCGACGGTTCGGTGACGCTCTACGGTCACCTCAGCGCCGTGCTGGTCAACGTCGGCCAGCGGGTATGGGCCGGCGACCAGATCGCCAAGATGGGCAACACCGGTAACTCGACCGGACCGCACCTGCACTTCGAGGTCCTGATGAACGGCACCGACCGCGTCGACCCTGTCGGATGGCTGGCCAAACGCGGCCTGAGCCCCTGAGCCACCTGACAATTACGCTGGCTGAGTGGCCGAGGACCCGGAAAGCTCATCGCGGATAATCCGCCGACATCCCACCGGGGAGATTCCCGTCGCCGACGGCGACGCGCTCACCCAGCGGGCCCCCGACAGCGGTGCCGATGAGGCGTTGACGCGCATCATCCGCCGCCACCCGACCGGCGAGATGCCGACCGCCGCTGAGCCGCCGACCTGGGGGCACCTCCCGCCCGGAGGGCAGGGGGATTACCTCCCGCGGGCCAGACCCACCGCCGTGGAACCTTCGCGGCCGCGCCCGACCAACCCGCACGCCGCGATCGCCACCGCTATCACGGCCATCCTGTCCGGGTGGGCGACGGCCGTGATCGCCACCGACATCATCACCGGCTGGTGGCGCAGCGATCCGCTGTTCTGCGTGGCGGTGGCGTTCCTGACCGCGATCTCTGCGGCCGCCTTGATCGCCGGGCTCGTCGGGCTGTTGCTGCGCCGACGGATGAGCCGACTGCTGGTCGTGGTGGGTTCCGTGGTGGCGCTGTTGATCTTCTCGAGCCTGTTCGTCGCGGGCGCGAAACTTCCGCCGGTGGTCTACGCGATCCCGGTGCTGCCGGTGGCCACCATCGTGGCGGCCCTGTTGCCCGCGACGCGCCGCTGGCAGCGCGGGAACTGACCTTGCCGATTTTCGCCGAACGGGACAAACGGGCGAGAAAGTGCGATGTGCTCGTAGGCGTCGACGACGGCAGCGATTGCCTGGAGAACGGTTACCCCGAACAAGGTGCTCGGCCCCGCGTGTGGACCACCACCTGCAAAGTTGCCCCGGCCTCGGCCAGCGCGCGCGTCGTCGTCTCAATGCAGACGGCCGCCTTCTCGCCGTCGTCGTTACAGCTTCGTCAAAGGTGCGTGGTTGTGCATGAGCTTGACCCGGCCCGCACTGCCGAAGTCGATCAGCGACATCGCGGATTCGCCGACGCCGGACACCTCTTCGACGCGACCCAGGCCGTACTTGTCGTGGCTCACCCGGTCACCCGGTTCCAGCACCACCAGCGGGCGCTTACCGGCCGACGACCGGGCCGGTGCCGGACGCGGCGTACCGAATCTTCCTGCCCCGCTGACCGGCGCCGACATCGACGGCCCCGGATCGGTGCGCCGCCAATCGATGAGGTGCTGCGGAATCTCTTTGAGGAACCGTGATTCGGGGTTGAGCATCGGCTGACCCCACGACGACCGGATCTTGGCCCGGCTGACGTAGAGCCGCTGGCGCGCCCTGGTGATGCCGACGTATGCCAGCCGTCGCTCCTCGGACAGCTCGGTGGGGTCACCCAGTGCCCGCATGTGCGGGAACATCCCGTCCTCCCAACCGGTCACGAACACCACCGGGAACTCCAGGCCCTTGGCCGTATGCAGAGTCATCAACGTCACCACACCGGCACCGTGCTCGGGCAGTTCGTCGGCATCGGCCACCAGCGACACCCGTTCCAGGAACTGCGCGAGCACACCGGTGTCGGGGATGTCCTCGTCCACCGGTTCGTCGAGCGCCTGGGCGTTCGCGAGATCGGTGCTGAATTCGTGTGCGACGCTGACCAACTCGTTCAGGTTGTCCAGTCGCGCGAGATCCTGTGGGTCGCTGGAGGATTCCAGCGTCGTGCGGTAACCGGTCCGGTCGAGCACCGCCTCCACCAGGTCGCCCAGTTCACCGTCGAGACGCCCACGCAGGTCGTCGAGCAACTCGACGAAGCCGGCGATCGCCTTCTCCGAACGGGTGTTGAGCATCGGCACCTTGCCCTCGGCGGCCGCCTGCAGCGCATCGTTGAAACTCGCCCCGGTGTTCTCGGCGTAGACCGCAACGCACGCTTCGGCGCGATCGCCGATCCCGCGCCGCGGGGTGTTGAGGATGCGCCGCATGCTCACCGAGTCGCCGGGATTGTCCAGCACCCGCAGATAGGCGACCACGTCACGGATCTCTCTGCGTTCGTAAAAGCGAACGCCGCCAACGACTTTGTAGGGAATTCCGGAGCGAATGAACACCTCCTCCAACGCCCGCGAGGAGTTGTTGGTCCGGTAGAACACGGCGACGTCGTTATAGGTGATGTCGCCGCGGTCCACCAGCGTGTCGATTTCGGAGGCGACGAACCGGGCCTCGTCGTGCTCGTTGTCGGCGACGTAGCCGACGATGAGCTCGCCCTCCCCCGCGTCGGTCCACAGCTGCTTTTCCCGGCGCCCGGCGTTGCGGGAGATCACCGAGTTGGCGGCGTTGAGGATGTTCTGCGTCGAGCGGTAGTTCTGCTCCAGCAGAATCGTTGTGGCGTTGGGGAAATCGCGCTCGAAGTCTTCGATGTTGCGGATCGTGGCGCCGCGGAACGCGTAGATGGACTGATCGGCGTCGCCCACCACGCACAGCTCGGCGGGCGCCACACCATCCTCGGTCTCGCGCCCGACGAGCTCACGCACCAGCACGTACTGGGCGTGGTTGGTGTCCTGGTACTCGTCGACGAGGATGTGTCGGAACCGCCGCCGGTAGTACTGGGCGATCTGCGGAAATGCTTGCAGCACAGCGACTGTCTCGCCGATCAGGTCGTCGAAGTCCAGCGCGTTGGCCGCACGCAACCGGCGCTGGTACTCCGCGTAGACCTCGGCGATGATGCGGGGCAACTCCTCGCCGACGTCGGCGGCATCGGATGCGGCCTCCTGCGGGCCGATCAGCTCGTTCTTGAGGTTGGAGATGCCGTTGGCCAGCAGCCGCGGCGAATACCGCTTGGTGTCCAGCCCCATGTCCTTGCCGATCATCTGCAGCAGCCGGCGCGTGTCGTCGGCGTCGTAGATCGAGAAGTTGGAGTTCAGTCCGGGCAGCAGCGAGGCCTGGTTGCGCAGGATCCGCACACAGGTCGAGTGGAACGTCGACACCCACATCGAGCGCGCGCGGGGCCCGACCAGCGCGACGACCCGCTCACGCATCTCGGCGGCGGCCTTGTTGGTGAACGTGATGGCCAGCACCTGCCCGACGCCGACGTCGCGCGCGGCCAACAGGTAGGCGATGCGGCGGGTGAGCACCGCGGTCTTGCCGGATCCGGCGCCCGCGACGATGAGCAGCGGTGAGCCCTCGTGCAGCACCGCCTGGCGTTGCTGCGGGTTGAGGCCGGCCAGAAGGTCGCCGTCTGCGGAGTCCAAGCCGGTGCTGGCATCCGAACCGGTCACGTGCACACTCATGTCGCCTCCAAACTTACCGCTGACGAGGGACATCCTTTGCGCTGGCGCCGCCATTGGTGGCACACTCATCTGGTGCTCAAAAAGCAGCAAGCGGCTCGACGCCGATTTTTCTACGGGTACCGGCCAGCGGTGCCCGTGGTTTAGCAGCTTCTGTGAGCCCCGTGGTCCGCTTCCGGATCCGGGGCTCGTCTCTTGTGTGAGGCCCGAAACCGGATGAGACCAGACTTGCCACACCACGAGAGCGAAGAGAATTCCATGAGTACTGAAGCCGAACCCCGCACCGACATCGACGACCTGCGTCAGGAGATCGACCGGCTGGACGCCGCGATCCTGGAGGCCGTCAAGCGCCGCACCGAGGTGTCCAAGCTGATCGGCAAGGCCCGGATGGCCTCCGGCGGCACCCGCCTGGTGCACAGCAGGGAGATGAAGGTCATCGAGCGCTACAGCGAGCTGGGTCCCGAGGGTAAGGACCTGGCGATGCTGCTGCTGCGCCTGGGCCGCGGCCGTCTCGGCCACTGACACCGGTGATTACTTGAGGGCGTCGGTCAGCCACGGCGTCAACCACTCCACCGCATCCGGCGTGGGATGCAGGCCGTCGCTGCGCATCCGGATGCCGTCGATGCGGTTGGTGTAGCCGCCGTTGGGCCCGAGCTTGCGGTTGAGGTCGAGGACCTTGACGTTCGGTCGTTTCGTCGCGACCCGGCGCAGCAGATCGTTCCAGTCGTCGATGCGCTGGGGTCGGTCCTCGGGATAGAGGCTGCCGTCGGGCTTCTCCCCGCGCCGGTTGTACGGCTCGGTCGTCACGACGACGCGCGCGCCCGTGGAGCTGAGGATGTCCAGCGCACGGTTGAGTTCGCTGCGCAGATAGGAGTCGAAGACCGGTTCGCCGATGTGTGACCATCGGCCCTCGTGCATCCGGTCGACAACCTCCCAGCGGCCGATGACCAGCAGCACCACGTCCGGGCGATCGTGGTTGATGCGCTGCGCCCACCGGCTCGGCCACGTATCGCATTCCGGCTTCTGGTTCAAGGTGTCACCGACGTGGCGATACGGTCCGCCGCGGGCGATGCCGCAGCCGATCGTGGTGTAGTTGCTGAACGCGAATCCCGGTGTCGGCGGCAGGTACCGCATGATCGTCCAGGCCACCGAGTCGCCGAACACCGCGACGGTCCTGGTGCCGGGCGCGAGTTCGGCAGGCCGGTGCACTTCGACGGGAACCTCGGCGCCGACGAACGCGGCCGAGTCGATCTTGCTCGGGGTCTGCTCGGTCGGTGCCACCCCGACCGGCAGCACCGTCATCGTCACCACTGCGGCGGTGGCGGCCGTCGCGGCGGCCAGCGGCAGCATCGGCACGATCACCGGGCGCCAGTGCCGCACCGGTTGCTCGAGCAACCACCACGACGCCGCGGCCAACGCGACCGTCACCGCGCACCGCAGCGCGAACAGCGACCAGCCCGACCAGCCGGTGAGTTCCCCGTTGAGCGCCAAGAAGATCGGCCAGTGCCACAGGTACACGCCGTAGGAGATGGCGCCCAGCCACACCAGCGGCCGCCACGCCAGCACCCGCGCCACCGGGCCCTCCTGGTCCAGCGCCACCGCGGCGACGACGAACACCGAGGCCACAGCCACGGTGACCAGCAGGCCGCCGCGGAAGTCGCCGGTGCTGCCCGTCGCGTAGTGCACGGCCAGACCCAGCACGACCAGTCCGACGACCGACAGCGCCCTGGCCAGCCATCGCCGCCACCGCGCCCGGATCACCGGCCCGCCCATCGTCACCGTCGACCAGTCCCGCACCACCAGCGCCGCGGCCGCCGCCCCGACGAGCAGCGCCTGCGCCCGGGTGTCGGTGCCGAAGTAGACCCGGTTCAGCGACGCATCGGTGGTGAATACGATCGCCGCGGTCGCCGAGGCCGCCGCGCCGAGGGTGGCCAGGACGAGCACGGCCGCGCGCAACCGCGAACGGAACAGGAAGGCCAGCCCGATCAGCAACACCGGCCAGATCGCGTAGTACTGCTCCTCGACACCGAGCGACCACATGTGTTGCAGCGGTGACGGCGGCGCGCCCTGCGCGAAGTAGTCGGTGCGCTGCGCGACGAACGCCCAGTTGGCCACCCAGAAGAACGAGGCGACGGCGTCGTCACGCAGGGTGGCGATCGCTTCCGTCGGGAACAGCTGACGTAGCCCGACCACCGCCAGCACCACCACGAGCAACGCCGGCAGCAACCGGCGTGCGCGTCGGATCCAGAAGTCGGTCAGGCCGATTCGCCCGGTGCGGGCGTGCTCGTCGAGCAACAGCGAGGTGATCAGGAATCCGCTCAGCACGAAGAAGACGTCGACGCCGAGAAAGCCGCCGGACACGCCGGGAATGCCGCCGTGGTCGGCCAGCACCAGCGCCACCGCCACGGCCCGGAGCCCGTCAAGGGCGGGGATGTCTCGACGGCGGCCGGGGGTCACTGCCGAGATTCTTCCTGCGCAAGCAGACGCGAAATCGCATTAGCGACGGCGTGTCGATGCGATTAAGCGTTCTCCTACCTTCGGCGTGGGCGCATCTCGCCGGAAACGGCTACTTCGTCAGCGCGATGTACTTGATCTCGAGGTACTCGTCGATGCCTTCGAAGCCGCCTTCGCGGCCGAAGCCGGATTCCTTGACCCCGCCGAACGGCGCGGCCGGGTCGGAGATCACGCCGCGGTTGATGCCGACCATGCCGGATTCGATGCCGTCGGCGACACGCAGCGCCCGGTCGAGCGACTGCGTGTAGACGTAGGCGGCCAGCCCGTATTCGGTGTTGTTGGCGGCGGCCACGCCTTCGTCCTCGGTGTCGAAGCCGGTGATCGGCGCGACGGGCCCGAACACCTCCTCTTTGAGGATGCGGGCGTCGGCGGGTACATCGGTCAGCACGGTGGCCGGGTAGAAGTTGCCGGGTCCGCCGGGGGCTTCGCCGCCGACGGCGACGATGGCTCCGCGCGAGACCGCGTCGGACACCAGTTCCTCGACGGTGGCGACCTGCTTGGCGTTGATCAGCGGGCCCAGGGTGGCCGAGTCGTCGATGCCCTTGCCGAGGGTGAACTCGCTCATCCGCTTGACCAGCTTCTCGGTGAACTCCTCGCGCACGGCGTTGGCGACGTGGAATCGGTTGGCCGCCGTGCAGGCCTCGCCGCCGTTGCGCATCTTGGCCAGGATCGCGCCGTCGACCGCGGCGTCGACGTCGGCGTCGTCGAACACCACGAACGGTGCGTTGCCGCCGAGTTCCATCGAGGTGCGCAGCAGTTTGTCGGCGGATTGTTTGACCAGCGCCTTACCGACGCCGGTGGAGCCGGTGAACGTCAGCTTGCGCAGTCGGCCGTCATCGATCAACGCCTCGGTGACGGGTCCGGGGCTGTTGGTCGGCAGCACCGAGAGCACGCCCTTGGGCAGGCCGGCCTCGTCCATCAGCTGGGCCAGCAGCAGCATGGTCAGCGGGGTCTCCTGGGCGGGCTTGACGATCATCGTGCAGCCGGCGGCGAACGCGGGACCGATCTTGCGGGTGCCCATGGCCAGCGGAAAGTTCCACGGCGTGATCGCGTAACAGGGCCCGACCGGCTGCTTGGTGACCAGGACGCGGCCGGTGCCCGCCGGGCTGGGGGTGTAGCGGCCCGCGATGCGTACCGACTCCTCGGCGAACCAGCGGAAGAACTCCGCGCCGTATTTGACCTCGCCCATGCTCTCCGGGAGGACCTTGCCCATCTCCAGGGTCATCAGCGTGGCGATGTCTTCGGCGCGTTCGGTGATCTTCTCGAACACCGCGCGCAGGATCTCACCGCGTTCACGCGGCGCGGTGCCCGCCCAGTCGCCCTGCACACCGCATGCGACGTCGAGCGCGGCGATCGCGTCGTCGGGGGTGGCATTGGCGACCGAGGCCAGCACCTGGTCGTCGGACGGGTCGAGCACGTCGAACGTCGACGAACCGGCCCGTTGCTCACCACCGATCCACAGTCCGGTGGGAACTGACGACAGCAGCTTCGCGGTATCCATACTTCCTCTCTTACACCTTTGGGCTTTTTCCCGCACTAGGGTCGTCGTCATGAGTGCCGACATCCCCGATATCACAGGAACAACTGCGTGGCAGGCCCTGCAACGGCATCACGATGCGATCGGCGAAACACATCTGCGGCAGTTTTTCGCCGACGACCCGGCGCGCGGAACCGAGTTGACGCTGACCGTGGGTGATCTCTACGTCGACTACAGCAAGCACCGCCTGACTCAGGAAACGTTGCAATTGCTGGTGAACCTGGCCCGCGCGGCAGGGCTCGAGCAGCGCCGCGACGCGATGTTCTCCGGCGTGCACATCAACACCTCGGAGAACCGTGCGGTGTTGCACACGGCGCTGCGGCTGCCGCGCGACGCCGAACTGGTCGTCGACGGGCAGAACGTCGTCGAGGACGTGCACGCGGTGCTGGACCGGATGGGCGACTTCACCGACCGGCTGCGCAGCGGCGAGTGGACGGGCGCCACCGGTGAACGGATCACGACCGTCGTCAACATCGGCATCGGCGGTTCGGATCTGGGCCCGGTGATGGTGTACCAGGCGCTGCGCCACTACGCCGACGCCGGCATCTCCGCCCGGTTCGTGTCCAACGTGGATCCCGCAGACCTTGTCGCCACGCTCCACGGGCTAGACCCGGCCACAACGCTTTTCATCGTCGCATCCAAGACGTTCTCGACGTTGGAGACGCTCACCAACGCCACCGCCGCGCGCCGCTGGTTGATCGACGGGCTCGGCGATGCGGCGGTGGCCAAGCATTTCGTCGCGGTATCGACGAACAAGAAGCTGGTCGACGAGTTCGGCATCAACACCGACAACATGTTCGGCTTCTGGGACTGGGTCGGCGGACGCTACTCCGTCGACAGCGCAATCGGTTTGAGCGTGATGGCCGCGATCGGCAGGGAACGCTTCGCCGAGTTCCTTTCCGGGTTCCACATCGTCGACGAGCACTTCCGCACCGCCCCACTGGAGGCCAATGCGCCCGCGCTGCTGGGCCTGATCGGCTTGTGGTACAACAACTTCTTCGGTGCGCAGTCGCGCGCGGTGCTGCCCTACTCCAACGACCTGTCGCGGTTCGCGGCGTATCTGCAGCAGCTGACGATGGAGTCCAACGGTAAGTCGGTGCGCGCCGACGGCACCCCGGTGATCACCGACACCGGCGAAATCTTCTGGGGCGAGCCGGGGACCAACGGCCAGCACGCGTTCTACCAGCTGCTGCACCAGGGCACTCGGTTGGTGCCCGCCGACTTCATCGGTTTCTCCCAGCCCACAGACGATCTGGCGACGGCCGACGGCGCGGGCAGCATGCACGACCTGCTGATGAGCAACTTCTTCGCGCAGACTCAAGTGCTGGCGTTCGGCAAGACCGCAGAGGAGATCGCCGACGAGGGCACGCCCCCGGAAGTGGTGCCGCACAAGGTGATGCCGGGCAACCGCCCCAGCACGTCGATCCTCGCGGCGAAGCTGACCCCGTCGGTTGTCGGCCAACTCATCGCGCTCTACGAACATCAGGTGTTCACCGAGGGCGTCATCTGGGGTATCGACTCCTTCGACCAGTGGGGTGTCGAGCTCGGCAAGACCCAGGCCAAGGCGCTGCTGCCGGTGCTCACCGCCGACGCGTCACCGGCGCAACAGTCGGATTCCTCGACCGACGCGCTGGTGCGGCGCTACCGCGTGGAGCGCGGCCGCCCGGCCTGAGCTTTCACCGGATGCACCGCGGCGCACGCCCCCGGAGGGAGCGTGCGCCGCGTGCTCGTGCTGATTAGTGGTTACGGGGCAGGGATGTTGATGCACCCGACGTTGGGCAGGCAGCCGCTTGCGCCACCGGGTCCAGCCGTCCCGCCGGGACCGTTGGGTGCCAGCGAACCGCTGGCGCCACCGGGTCCGGCCGAACCCTCAGGCCCACCGGGGATCACACCCGCGGCGCCGCCTTGATCAGCGGTGCCCGCCGGACCGTTGGGAACGTTGACCTGGGCGCCGCCACCGGGGCCGGCCTCGACGCTGCCGATCGCGGCGCACGGAGTGCCGTCGGCGTTCAGGCACGGCGGAGGCGCGGGTTGCGCACCGGCGATCGGCGCAGCCGCGATCGCCGCTGCTGCAGCAGCGCTTGCGAACAACAGGGGCGTCATCTTCGTCAGTTTCGCGTTCATGGGCGTTGGCTACCACGATGGCGGACCGATGAAACATCGAATGTTCACAACCTGCCGACCTGCCGCAGGCCGGAAACGGTGTCCGCCAGCGTTTCCTGTGGATCGCGGTAGGTGATTCCCAGGTCGGCTTCGCTGGGTGAGTCGTCGCAGGACGGCATCTGGGTGTAGTACTGCATCGCGGCCCCGGTCACCGGGGTGTCGAACGGCAGATAGGGCCCCACCACGTCCACCACCCGCCCGATATTGCGCAGTAAGACGTCCGGAATGGGGTGCACCCGAAGTGGTGCCTCGGCCGCACCGCCGATCATCGACGCCAGTTCGGCGAGTTCGACTCGCCGGCCGCCCGCCATGTATCGACGTGGCCCCTTGCCAGGCTCGAGCAACGCCGCATGCAGCGCGGCGAGGTCTCGAACATCGACCACCGTCCACGCCGCGCCGCGCCCGGGCACCCCGCGCATCTGAACCGCCGCCTGCACGCCTTCGGCCGCCTCGCCGAATTGGTTGCCCGCCGGAGGTCCGAGCACCATGCCCGGATACGTGATGGCCACCGGCGCGCCGGCGTCCTGGAGACCCCTGGCGTACTTCTCCACCTCTGCCTTGGACTTCCCGTAACCGTCTGTGCCGCCCGCCACCGGGAGATCGGCGTGCAGAGTGCGGCAGCCGGGACGGAACAAGGCCGTGAAGCTCGAAACATGCACGATCGGGTCGAGGCCGCGCTCGGCCGCCAGGCCGAGCACGTTGCGGGCGCCGCCGAGATTGGTGGCCAACATGACGTCGGCCTGTCGCGGATCGGTGGATACCATTGCCGCGGAATGGATTACCGCATCACATCCGTCCATCGCCGCCGCTGCCGACGCGGCGTCGGCGATGTCGCCGACGGCGTAATCGCCGGTGTCGACGCCGATCTGGGCCGCGCTTGTCGCCAGCCGAGCCGGATCGCGGACCAAAAACCTCACCTGATGCCCCGCCTCGGCGACGGCCTTGGCCGTCCAGGCGCCGACGAATCCGGTTCCACCGGTCAACAGCACTCTCATGGCGCTCCCTATTACCCGGTAGCGCAATCGGCTACACGGTGCGCTAAGCGAACGGTTTGGTGAAGCGCGGCGGCAGCAGCCGCAATATCTGCGTCAACGGGGCCCACGGCCACCACGGCACCGCCGCCCGTCCGCTCTCGCGTTCGATGACGTTGACCATGGTGCGCACGCCGGTCTCGTTGTCCACCATCAACATCGTCGACGCGGACTTCGCGGTCATCTCGGATTCGATGTAGCCGGGTTCCAGGACGGTCACCGTGATCGGACCCGTGGCGTACTCCGCGCGCAGCGACTCACCCAGCGAAGATACCCCGGCCTTGCTTGCGGCGTAGGCGGCTTTGACCCCGGGCACACCTTTGTTCCCGAGCACCGACGAGACCAGCACCAGATGCCCGCCCCCGGCCTCCTTGAACATCTCCAGCGCGGTCTCGATCTGGACAAGCGCCGCAACGAGGTTCGTCTCGATGGTGGCCTTGTTGGCCCACAGCTTGCCCGACCCCAGCGGCGCACCCTTGCCGACGCCCGCGTTGACGACGACGCGGTCGATGCCGCCCAGTTCACCGGAGAGCTCTGCGAACACCTTCGGCACCTGATCGTGGTCGTTGACGTCGAGCGCGGCGACGGCGACCTTGACACCGGGATGACGGTCGAGCAGTTCGGCCTTCAACTCGTCGAGTCGGTCGATGCGGCGCGCGCACAGCGCGAGGTCGCGACCCCGTGCGGCGAATGCACGGGCCATCCCGGCGCCCAGGCCCGAGCTCGCGCCGGTGATCAAGATCTTCTGCCGAGTCACCCCGACAGACTAAGCCAGGATCATCGACGTCAAAATGGGCGGATGACTCTTGCGCGGGTGGCGGCGTTCCTGCTGGTGACGTTGGGTGTCTCGGTCTGCCAGGTGACGGCTTCCGCCGAACCCGTCAGCCCGCTGTACCGCCTGGTCGACTCCGCGGCGCAGCGGCTGGCCACCGCCGATCCGGTCGCGGCCGCCAAGTGGCTGCGCGGCGGGGCGATCACCGACCGGCAGCGCGCCGACGCCGTCCTGGACGCCGTCGCCGCGGACGCCACCGCGCGCGGAATCGACTCGGGCTACGTCCGAAGGATCTTCGCCGACCAGATCGACGCCACCGAAGGTGTCGAGTACATCCGGTTCGGCCAGTGGAAGTTCGACCCGGCTACCGCGCCCACCACCGCGCCAGATCTGTCCCAGTCACGTTCGCAGATCGACGGGTACAACAGGACTATGGTCGAAGAGATTGCGCAGCAATGGAACCGGCTGCACGGTCCAGACTGCACGGCCGTGCTGACGGATACGACAGCCGCCGTCGCACAGGCCCGTCAACTCGATCCGCTGTACCGCCAGGCGCTCTCGGCGGCCACCCGCAACTACTGTCCGGTCACTTGAGCAGCCGCGACAACCGCCGGTCGGCGAGCACTTTGCCGCCGGTCTGGCATGTCGGGCAGTACTGGAATGACTTGTCGGCGAACGACACTTCGCGCACGGTGTCCCCGCACACCGGACAGGGCAGCCCGGTGCGCGCGTGTACCCGCAGACCTGACCGCTTCTCCCCCTTCAGCGTCGCGGCCTGCTGACCGACCGAGCGTTCCACGGCGTCGCTGAGAATGCTGATCATCGCGTCGTGCAGCGCAGCGAGCTGCCCATCGGTCAGCTTGCCTGCGGTCGCGAACGGCGACAGCCTGGCGGCGTGCAGGATCTCGTCGCTGTAGGCGTTGCCGATGCCGGCGATCACCTTCTGGTCGGTGAGAACGGTTTTGAGCCGCCCGCTGTTGCCCTTCAAGACGTCGGCGAGTTCGTCGGGTCCCAGCGCCAGCGCGTCGGGCCCCAGCGTGGCGATGCCGGGCACCGTCGCCGGGTCGTCGACGAGCCAGACCGCAAGCCGCTTCTGGGTACCGGCCTCGGTGAGGTCGAAACCCGGAGCCGCCCCGGCGGCGACATTGGGGCTAGGTGCTTCACCGGGGGTCCCGAGGTGCACCCGCAGGGCGATGGGCCCCTTGCCGGGTTTCAGGGGTGCCGCGGCCAACTTGTCCGACCAGCGCAGCCACCCCGCTCTCGACAAGTGCGTGATCAGGTGCCAGTCGCCTGCCTGCAACCCCAGATACTTCCCCCACCGGTTGGCGCCGGTGACGGTTTGGCCGTGCAGCGCCGACGGCGGCGGGTCGAACGTCTTGAGCACCGACAACGCTGATACGTCGATGCGTCCGACGGTGAGGCCGACAGCGTGCCGGCGCAGGTGGTCGGCGAGCGCTTCGATCTCGGGGAGTTCGGGCATGTCTCTAGTCTGCCGTTCGCACCACCAACGACAACAGCCAACTGACCACAGAGAGCACGATCGCCGCCCAGATCGCCGTCCACCAGAAGTCGTCGATGTAGAGGCCCCAGTGGGTGGTGTTCTCGGTGATCCATGACGTGATCCACAACATCAGCGCGTTGATGACGATGTGGATCAAACCGAGCGTCAGGATGTAGAGCGGGATCGAGATGATCTGCACGATCGGCTTGATGACGGCGTTGACCAGACCGAAGACCACCGCGACGACGAAGATGATCCCGATTCTCTGCAACGTCGAATCCCCGCCGATGAATCCGATACCGGGAACGATGAGCGTGACAACCCACAACGCCAGCCCGGTCAGCGCAGCGCGCAACAGAAACGACATCGCATTAGCCTAAACCAGACGACGTGTGGAAGGGGCTGCCATGGATTTCGCACAACGGACCGTCGATCTGGCGCGCCGAAACGTCGAAGAGGGCGGCCGTCCGTTCGCCACCGTCATCGTCAAGGACGGCGAGGTCCTCGCCGAGAGCGCCAATCAGGTTGCCCAGACGCATGATCCGACCGCACACGCCGAGATCCTCGCGATCCGTCAGGCGTGCATGACGTTGGGCACCGAGCATCTCACCGGTACGACGATCTACGTCCTGGCCCATCCGTGCCCGATGTGCCTTGGCTCGTTGTACTACTGCTCGCCCGACGAAGTCGTCTTCCTGACGACCCGCGAGGCGTATGCGCCGTACTACGTCGACGACCGCAAATACTTTGAGCTCAGCACCTTTTACGAAGAGTTCGCCACGGACTGGGCACAACGCCGGCTGCCCATGCGCCATCAACCCCTGCAGGCAGCGGTCGACGTCTACCGCCGCTGGAACGAGCGCAACGGCGGTGAGCGCCGCGTCACCTAGGCGGGCCGCAACAGATAGGTATCCATGATCCAGCCGTGGCGGGCCCGCGCGTCGGCGCGCATCTGCGCGATCTGATCACCGACGTCGCCCACGGTGCCTGCGATCAGCAGCTCGTCGGGCGTGCCCAGGTAGGCGCCCCACCAGATCCGGGTGGCCGGCGGGCAGTCGCGAAAGGCGCAGTCCGCGTCGAGCATCACCACCGCGCTGCCCGACAGACCCTGCTGGCGCAGCTGGCGGCCGGTCGTGATCAGGACGGGCTCGCCGACGTCGTTGAGCGGGATGCGATGCCGCGCCGTCAGCGCCTGAATCGCGGTGATCCCGGGGATGACGTCGTAGGTGATATCGACCCCGCGCGCGACGGTCTGCAGGATCCGAAGGGTGCTGTCGTACAGCGACGGATCCCCCCACGCCAGGAACGCGCCGACGCCGTCTGCCCCGAGTTCGGTCTCGATGGCCGACGCCCACACCCGAGCCCGCGCGGTGTGCCAGTCGGCGACAGCCCGCCGGTAGGCCGGGCTGTCGGGGACCACCCGGTCCCGCGGCGGGTCGGCCAGCGTCACGAACCGGTAGCCCGGTTCGCGGATGAAACGGTCACAGATCTGCCGTCGCAGCGCCACCAAATCGTCTTTGGAGTCGCCCTTGTCCATCGCGAAGAACACCTCGGTGTCGTTGAGCGCGGCCACCGCCTGTGCCGTCACGTAGTCGGGGTCGCCCGCACCGATGCCGATGACGTGGATTCGACGGGTCACGCAGGAAGTATGCCTTCAGTGTCTACGGCCGCGCGAAAAGCGCAGCCGACGAGCTCGCTTGGTGTCCTTCTTCGCAGCGGCCTCGGACTTGCGCAGGTTACGGGTGTCTTTGGGCGGCAGCTGCAACTCCTGTTCGGCGGGCAGCCCGGCCTGCAGCTGGCGGCTGCGTTCCAGCTCGGCGTCCACTTCGGCGCCGAACAGCAGCGCCAGGTTGGTGATCCACAGCCACAGCAGGAACACGATGGCGCCGGCCAGTGTGCCGTATGTCCTGTTGTAGTTGCCGAAGTTCGCCACGTAGAGACCGAACAACAGGGAGGCGATCAACCAGACCACGATCGCGAGCGCCGCACCGCCGCTGATCCAGCGGAACTTCGGCTGCTCGACGTTGGGTGTCACGTAGTACAGGATGGCGACGGCGAGCACGACGAAGAGCAGGATCAGCGGCCACTTGGCGATGCTCCACACCGTCACCGCCGCGTCGCCAAGGCCGATGGCATCGCCGATCCACCGGGCCACCGGACCGCTGATCGCGAGCATCAACAGCACGGCGGCCGCCATCACCAGTCCGGCCAGCGTCAGCAGCAACTGCACCGGGCGCAGCTTCCACACCGGGCGCCCTTCGTCGACCTCGTAGATGCGGTTCATGGCGCGGCCGAACGCCCCCACATACCCCGAGGCCGACCACAGGGCGCCCACGATGCCCACCACCAGCGCCACGCCGGCCGTCGGCGAGTTGACCAGTTGCTCGACCGTCGGCCGCAGCGTGTCGAGCGCGGACGCCGGCGCCACATCGGCGGCGATGTCGAGCAGCGCGTCGACCGTGCGCCGACCCTGCCCGAACACCCCGAGCAGCGACACCATCACCACCAGCGCCGGAAAGATCGACAGCGTCGCGTAGTACGTCAGCGCCGCGGCCAGATCGGTGCACTGGTCCTGCTGGAACTCGCGAACCGCCTTGCGCATCGCATACCTCAGCGACGGCCGTGTGAGGTCGGTCGGAGAATCGGGCTTGCGGGGGTCGTCCGGGTCAAGAGACTCGGCTGCGTTGTCGTCGTCCTCGATTCGCATACCATCTCTTACCCGCGGCTTTCGATGCCAAACGTGGCGTTACCGCAAGTATGCGATACCGCGGGTATTGACTAGTGCATGCGGACTGCCTACCTTGAAGACACCTCATCGAAGGGAGGCACCGATGACCGGCTCGACCCTCAACCCGACGCGCGAGGAATTCTCCGAACGCCTGCTCAAAGGCTCGGTCAAGAAGTCCTACGCGCCGATCGTCGACATCGACTGGGACGCCCCACTGGACCCCGACAAATTCTTCCTACCTCCCAGGACCGTCTCGTTGTACGGAACACCGTTGTGGCAGAGCATGTCCCGCGAGCAACGCATCGAGCTGTCCCGCCAGGAGCTCGTCAATACGCTGTCGGCGGGCATCTGGTTCGAGAACATCCTCAACCAGGCCTTGCTGCGCAAGATGATGCACCAGGATCCCACCGCCCGCGCCACGCACTACGAACTGACCGAGCTCGGTGACGAGACCCGGCACATGATCATGTTCGGCAAGGCGATCGAGCGGGTCGGCGCAAAGCCGGTGCGGCCCAAGCGGTATCAACGCATCATCATCAACGCTTTACCCTTCGCCTTCCAGGGGTCGCTGCTCTGGGTGGCCGCGCTGATCGGCGAAGAGATCTTCGATTCGCTGCAACGCCAGATGATGGACGACCCCGAACTTCAACCGATGGTGCAGCGGCTCATGCGCATTCACGTCACCGAGGAGGCGCGGCACATCCAGTTCGCCCGCGACGGGCTGCGCAAGCGCACCCCGCGCATGCGCCGGATTCCTAAGTTCTTCGTGGCCAACATCAACGGGCTCGGCGGATACTTCTTTCGTCATCTGTTCACCAACCGCGTGCAGTATCGCCGGGTCGGGCTGGATGCCCGCGCGGCCCGACGCATGGCGCGCAACAGCCCGCACCGACGCGACACCCAGATCAGCGGCTTCGCCCCGCTGGCGGCCTTTCTCGACGAGGTCGGCCTGCTGGGGCCGCTCGCCCGCCGGATGTGGCGCCGCACCGGGTTCCTGCCCCGTTGAACCCCGTGTACGACGGCCCGGCGGCCATCCGCGTCGACGACGTAGACCATTCGGTGCGGGTCAGGCTGACCGGTCACCTCGATCCGATCGACGGCCGATACCACTGGCGCGGAATGGTTTTCGACTGGGCATCCGACATCGCGCTGCGGCTGCCGCAGCCGGTGTCGGTGTCGATCGGCGACCGCGTGTCGGAAGGCCACCTGACCGAGGTGACGCCGTGGGGCACCCATTGCGTCGCCGGGGTCGGCGCCCCGCCGTTTGCAATGGCCGCCGTCGACTGACCGGCTACTGCGGGCTCTCGTTGGCGATGGCGCGGTACCCGTGCGCGCCGGCGCGGTCCACCGCCGCGCGCACCAAACCGAACACCAGCCCGTGCAGCGCCGCGGCCGCGATCGCCTGACGGCCGGAGCGTTCGAGGTCCTTGGGGTCCGGCGGTTCGGTGTCCGACGGGCTGACCCGCTGCCAGATCTCGGTGAAGACCTTGCCCGCCAGCAGACCGCCGGCCACGCTGATGGCAAGTTGCAGCGGCATGTACACGGCCTTCGATACGACGCTCATGGCCCCAACGTTCCCATCGGGCCAAACCCTAAACCCGAAACTAGAACACGTTCTAGGATGGCGGGGTGCGCTTCACCTATGCCGAGGCAATGACGGATCCGACGTACTACCTTCCGCTGGCCAAAGCCGCTGACGCGGCGGGCTATCACGCGATGACGATCGCCGACAGCATCGCCTATCCGTTCGAGTCGGATTCCACGTATCCCTACACCCCCGATGGCAACCGAGAGTTCCTCGACGGCAAGGCGTTCATCGAGGCGTTCGTGCTCGCCGGGGCGCTGTGCGCGGTCACCACGACGCTGCGGTTCAACTTCTTCGTCCTCAAGCTGCCGATCCGCCCACCCGCGCTGGTGGCCAAGCAGGCCGGGTCACTGGCCGCGCTTTTCGACAACCGGCTGGGGCTCGGTGTCGGCACCAGCCCGTGGCCCGAGGACTACGAACTGATGGGGGTGCCGTTCGCCAAGCGCGGCAAGCGCATGGACGAGTGCATCGAAATCATCAAGGGCTTGACCACCGGTGAGTACTTCGAGTTCCACGGCGAGTTCTACGACATTCCCAAGACCAAGATGACGCCTGCGCCGACCAAGCCGATCCCCATCCTGGTCGGCGGGCACGCCGAGGCCGCGCTGCGGCGCGCGGCCCGCTGCGACGGGTGGATGCACGGTGGCGGCGATGCCGAGGAACTCGATCGGCTCATCAAGCGGCTCAACCAGCTTCGCGACGAACAGGGCCGCACCGGCCCCTTCGAAATCCATGTCATCTCGGCTGATGCCTTCACCCTGGACGGGATCAAACGCCTCGAGGACAAAGGGGTCACCGATGTGATCGTCGGCTTCCGCCTTCCCTACATCATGGGCCAGGACACCGAGCCGCTGGACACAAAGATCCGCCACCTGGAATCCTTCGCGGAGAAGGTCATCGCGAAGCTGTAGAGGTTAGCGCTCACGCCGGCCCGAGCGGCCACCTGCGACGCGAAGGTCGTCGCCGGCACGCGTTCGCTTAGTTCCTCGCAGCGTGAAGTGCGGGCTCTCTCCATACGTCTGGCGGTACAGCACCGCGAATCTGCCGGTGTGCGCGAAGCCCCAGCGGGCCGCGATCTCGGTGACCGTGTCGTACGTCCCGTCGGCGCCCAACAGTTCCTGACGGGCATAGTGCAGACGTAGCCTGCGCAGATACTGCAAGGGCGTGATTTCCAGGTGTCTGCGGAACATGTACTGCACTGCCCTGGGGGTGACATGCACGGCCTCCGCGACGTCGGCCAGCCCGATGTCCCTGGTGGCGTTGGCCTCCATGAAGTCCATGGCGCGACGGAGCAGCACCGGCTTGTGGTCGGTGTAGTCATGGCCCGAGGACTGGCCGGCCGCCGAGTTCGGGAACGTCGACAGGGTGACCGCGGCCAGCAACCGGCCGGCTTGACCGATCACGAGCGGTGTGGCGAGACGGTCGTCGGCCAGAACATTTTGTCTCACATAGTCGACGGTGTTCTTCCACAGCTGCGCGGCCGCCAAGTCCACCGGGGCGAAGCTGGAGAACCGGACGGGAAGGGGAGCATGGCTGCTTGGCAGGCCCGTCGCCACCCCGGCCACCACCGCCGGGTCCAGCAGCACCGTCGTGGTCGCAAGATCCTGCGATGTGGCGCGGTGCGGCAGGTCGGGCTGAGACGTCACCGCGATGTCTCCGGCCGAGGCCTCGCCGGTCAGACCGTCGCAGTCGGTGTCGAACCAGCCGCGGGTCGTCCACACCACCACAACTCTGTTGAGCGGATCCGGTGCGGCCGCCAAGTGGCCGTCCGAGACGACCTCGTCGATCGCGAAGGGCCCCACGGCGATTCGCGAGTGCGTCAGCAGCGGGCCCTCGCGCGGCCCATCCTGTCGGTGACGCAGCCGAAGGCGCGCTGCGTACACGCCCTGGAGGTATTCCTCGGCGTCCGCAGCGTCGGTTATCTCGACCCGACTTCGTTCCGGTCGGTGCACGTGACAAGAAGTAGTGCTGATGCGATCACCTCATTCTTCAAGGTGACGTACCCCGGGGCGTGTGTGCTCAACCCATGGTCACTCCGTCGTGATGATCTATTCAGTTTGCATGTGATCGGCGATGACCCTAGGACGCCATCGCATCGAACAGTCGGGCGATCTGTGCGGGTGCCACGTCGACATTGCACTGTTGGCGCAACGTGCGCAGTGGCGCCGCGATCGCCTGCAGATCGGCCCACTCCTGCGGATGGGCCACGAAGTAGGCGCGTATCGCGTTCTCGCCTTCACCGGGTGGCATCGCGCCGGCGTTGGTGACGACGTCGTTTGCCCCGGAGTGGCTCGCCAGGTAGTCGCCTGTCGCGGTGGACACCGTGCCGAGCGCGGTGCTCAGCCCGGCCGCGGTGCATTGCGGTTGCGCGGCCGCCGTCGGTAGCGCGATGGTGGTCGCGGCCAGCCCGCCGACCACGCTTGACATGAGCAGACCGAGGGCTGCGTTTTTTCCGCTGATGTTGTGCATAGTCATCCCTTGCGTGGCGTTACGTTCCCGACAGGGTCCTTTACCCTCAGCTCAGGGAGTTGACACTTATCGCGGCCGTGCTGTCACGAGACCCGCACCCCGATCTTGAAGATGAGCGTGATCAGCGCGCCGAAAGCGCCCCGTGCGCCGATGTAGAGCCGTTTGGCGTCGTATCCGGCGACGTCCTTCATGGTCTCAGCGCCGAAGCGGGCCGGGTCTGCCCATCGACGACGGTGACGTCGGCCCCGAGCAGGGCGTGCCTGATGTGGTCGCGTTCGGCGCCGGTGGCGGCGTCGGCGCCGACGACCAGGCTGAGGTTGCCGAGGTTGACCGCGATGTCGGTGTTGTCGCCTGCGGTGATAGGGGCGTCCGGCTCGGGTTTCAGACTGCCTGCGAGCGCGGCGAATGACCCATCACTCCCAGCCGACCTCGTCGGGTTCCTTGTCGGGCCGCAGCCCGCGCCAACTAGGCTGGCGCAGACGGTTATCCGACGTTCGTTCGCTGTAGCGCACCTCGCCGACCAGTTCGGGACGCACGAACGTGACGCCCTTGGCATCCTGGCGGGGAAGCCGGTCGTTGAACGGGCTCTCGTCGGTCTCCAATGGCTTCAGCGTCTTCTTCAGTTCGGTGAGCGCCTTGTCGGTGAAGCCTGTTCCGACGCGGCCGACAAACTTCAGACCACCTTTGGCGGGAATCCCGAGCATCAGCGAACCGATCCCGCTCGAGCGCCCGCCCTCCCCCTGACGCCATCCGCCGATCACGACTTCCTGTGTGTTCCAGAGTTTGTCCTTGATCCACGACGAGGACCGCCTGCCCGGCTGGTACGTCGAGTCGCGTTTCTTCGCGACCACCCCCTCCCACCGCTTCTTGCGGGCCTGTTCCAGCGCCTCGGGGCCGTCACCGGGCAACGTATCCGGAACGATCAGCCCGCCGCCCTCGGCCAGGGCTTCGAGTATCTTGCGGCGGTCGGAGTACTTGGCGCGCAACAGCGACCGTCCGTCGAGATGCAGGATGTCGAACGCCCAGAACTCCACCCGGGTGGAACGCGCCCGGTTCTGCATCTCAGAGAAGCTCGGCACCCCGGACTCGTCGAGCGCGACCGCCTCACCGTCGAGGATCACATGGTGCTCGGCGAGATCGGCTGCTAGCGACTCGAATTGGGGGAACTCGCCGGTGACGTCGCGGCCGCGCCGAGACCGCACGGTGAGGCGGCCCTGGTCGGCGTCGACGATCACGCGGTAGCCGTCCCACTTGCCCTCGAACGCCCACTGGCCGGCCTTGAGCCGTGCGACCGACCCCTCCTTGGACAGCATCGGCGCGAGATCGCCTGCGTGCGGGTGCTTCTGCTCCTTCATCCGGTGCGCGAGCCAGTTCTTGCCGTCGGTCTGGATCAGCGCGTAGCGACCGTCGATTTTGTCGCCCCGCAGGTTGATGATGACCTCACCGCCGTCTTTCGCACTGTCGGGAGGCACATCGTTGAACTTCTCGGCCTCATAGGTACCGCTGTCCCAGATGATCATCTTGCCGCCGCCGTACTCGCCCTTGGGGATTTCACCGTGGAAGGTCAGGTATTCCAGCGGGTGGTCCTCGGTGTGCACCGCCAGATGGTTGACCGACGGGGTGTCCGGCAGGTTCTTGGGCACCGCCCAGCTCACCAGCACGCCGTCGCGTTCCAGACGCAGGTCGTAGTGCAACCGGCGGGCGTGGTGTTCCTGGATGACGAACTTGTCGTTGTTTCCCGTCTTCGGCGGCGTCTTGGGTACCGGCTCCGGGGTTTTCGACGGGTCGCGCATGCTGCGGTAAGTGGTCAGCCGGTCCGCGATGGGCACCGCGACGTCGAGTTCTTCGAGCAGGTCGCCCATCTCTTCGGCGCGGGCCAGCACCTCCTCGAAGGTGAGGTGGCGCAGCTTGGGGTCTTCGATCTCGTCCCAGGTGCGCGGGGCGGCGACGGTCGGCTGCTCGCGTCCGCGAAGCGAATACGGCGCGATCGTCGTCTTGGACGCGTTGTTCTGGCTCCAGTCCAGGAACACCTTTCCGGTGCGCAGGCTCTTGGTCATCGTCGCGGTGACCAGCTTTGGCATCATGGTTTCCAGTTGCTGCGCAACGCGTTTGGCCAACACGACCGCACCCTGCGAGCTGACCGGTTCCTGCAGCGGCGCGTACAGATGCAGCCCCTTGCTGCCGCTGGTGAGCGGATAGGTCATCAACCCGATGTCGCTCATCAAATCCCGTACCGCCGAGGCCACCTGGCACAGCTGCTTCATCGTGACGCCCTCGCCGGGGTCCAGGTCGAAAACGATCCGGGTCGCCGGCCCCGGCTTGCTGGCCACGAACCGCCACTGCGGGACGTGCACCTCCAACGAGGCCTGCTGCGCCAACCACGCGACACCCTCGACGGTGTCGATAACCGGATACGTGGTGGTGCCGGACTTGTGCACGATCGTGCCGCGTTCCAGCCACTCCGGAGCCGACGACGCGAGTTGCTTTTCGAAGAACGACGACTCGCGGACACCGTTGGGCCAGCGCTTGCGGGTGACGGGCCGTCCGGCGATGTGCGGGATCATCACCTCGGCGATGCGCAGGTAGTAGTCGAACACCTCCGCTTTGGTCGTACCCGTCGCGGGGTACAGCACCTTGTCAGGGTTGGTGAGCTTCACCCGACCGAAACGATCCACAGTAGGAACGTATACCCGCTGCTACCGTGGACCAGTGCCGAGAATCCTGGCAGCGTGCCTGATCGCGGCGGCCGCGCTGATCGGCGCCCCGCATGCGGCCGCGGATCCGCAGGATTTGGTGCCCTACTGTTCGGGTGACCAGACGCCGATCGACAGCAACTGCAGGCCCATGGCGCACCAGACCGTCACCCATGAGGGCACCGGCCTGGACCCGGATTTGCCCAGCGGTCTGGACCCGGCCAACCCGGCAGTCGTCGGCGCCGATTAATTCGCGACGTCGACGGATCGCGACAGTTGTCACGCCGCGTCGGGTTCCGGGCCTGCTCGACTTTCGTTGTTGCCGTTCGGGTTCCGTTTATCGACGACTTCTTCGGGTTCGTCGTCGGGTAGTCGGTGGAGACGCTCGGGACGATGGTAGTCGTTGACGCGGGCTTGCCCGGTGTCCAGGTGTGGGGGCGGGAGCCACTCGACGTCGTTGTCTTCGTTGATCCGTGTTTGCCAGCCGCCGGGGCCGACCATGCGGTTGTCGGGCCCACACGCCAAACCGAGTTCGTCGACGTTAGTTTGTCCGTCGTCAGCCCAGTCGCGAGCCGCGTGATGGACTTGGCTGCCGTAGGCGGGCACGGTGCAGCCCGGCTTGGTGCAGCCGCCGTCACGGGCGATGAGCATGATCCGCTGGGCCGGCGAAGCCACGCGCCGAGCGCGAAACAGGTCCAGCGCCGAGCCGGTGGCCTTGTCGAACACCGCCAGGTAGTGGTTGGCGTGTGCAGCCAACCGAATCACGTCGCTGATGGGAACGACGGTCCCTCCACCGGTGACGCCGACTCCAGCCCGGCTCTCCAAATCCTGCAGTGTGGTGCGGATGATGATCGAGGTCGGTATCCCGTTGTGCTGGCCAAGCTCACCGCTTTCCAACACGCTGCGCCCGACCGCGACCAGCGCGTCG
Organism: Mycolicibacterium holsaticum DSM 44478 = JCM 12374; assembly: GCF_019645835.1. Lineage (NCBI taxonomy): Bacteria > Bacillati > Actinomycetota > Actinomycetes > Mycobacteriales > Mycobacteriaceae > Mycobacterium > Mycolicibacterium holsaticum. Next base: position 965,770 of record NZ_CP080998.1, on the reverse strand, counting down.
TGCTGGCGCTGCGCCAGACTGCGGTGGTCGTTATCGATCTGGGCCTGTGACGGCGTACCCGAAACGCAGGGATTGTCGTCGGCGGGATTGCACATCCCCGGCGCGGCCCACTTGGCGAAGATCGCCTCGTATATCGCCCAGGCTTCCGGAGTCAGGTTGGCCCGCAGCGGGGTCATCTTGTCCGATCCCTGGGGTCCCTTCGACACGCCGCGACGCCGAGCACGTTCACGCTCGTCGGGTTCGGGACCATCCTGGTCAAGAAGGAACAGGATGCGCTCGGCGTGGTCCTTCAATTCCTTGGGACCCACACCGATCGCGGTGCGGACCAGATCGATTTCGATCTGCGCGCGGGTCAGGGAGTCCACCGCGGGCGGGATGCGGTCCATCGCCTCGCGCACGACCTTGACATGCTCGCGATTGACCGCCCCGTGCGCTTGGGCAACCGCGGTGCAGGGCAATAGGGCATCGAGCGGTTCACCGGTCAGGGTGCGACGCGGGCCCAACAATGCTGCCTCGTCGAGTCGGCGGCCGGCCTCACTGGTCGAAATGCGCCACCGGATCGCCAGCACGTCACGCCAGGACTTCGCACCCATTTCCTTCGCGGTGGTCTCGGCTTGCAAACGCGCCAACATCCGATGGCTCTGAGCCGGCAGCTGGCAGGCGAGGGCTTCGAGGTCGTCGAGCGCCGCCATCAACTCCGGCGCACTGAGCGCGTCGATCGACAACGCGGCCAACTCGTCATAGGCCGCACGAAGCGAGGCAACCGTGGCCTGTACCGCTTCCGCACCCATGACTCGAACATACGTTCGAATTCTAAGGAAGTCGCGACGAATTTCTAAGATTTCTCTTATATTCCGTTGTCGGCCCTAGCCGATGCGTTCACCCGTCTTCGGGTGGAACAGGTGCACGCCGGCGTCCGAGCGCTTGCGTAACCGCACGGTGTCGGCCAGCTTCGGTGCGGTACGCGGCGACGAGCGGGCCACCAACTCCACACCGGAGCCGGAGCTGGCATGGGTGTACACGTATGCCTCGCTGCCGAGGTCCTCGACCAGGTCGACGACGACCTCCACGCCGCCGCTGTCGGCGATCTCGAGCTGCTCGGGCCGGATACCGATGGTGACTTCGGTCAGGCCGGCGTCGGCCAGCCGCGTCAGCTGGTCGCGCTCGAGCTCCAAAGTCGAATCCTCGCCGACCCGTACTCCGCCGGACGTGATCGGCAGCGTCACGAGGTTCATCGCCGGTGAGCCGATGAACCCGGCCACGAACGCGTTGGCGGGGTTGTCGTACAACTCGTTGGGTGAGGCGAACTGCTGCAGCTTGCCGTCGCGCAGCACGGCCACCCGGTCACCCATCGTCATCGCCTCCACCTGGTCGTGGGTGACGTACACCGTGGTGGTACCCAGCCTGCGCTGCAGCGCGGCGATCTGGGTGCGGGTCTGCACCCGCAGCTTGGCGTCGAGGTTGGACAACGGCTCGTCCATGCAGAACACCTGGGGCTCACGCACGATGGCCCGGCCCATCGCCACGCGTTGGCGCTGACCGCCGGACAGCTTGGCCGGTTTGCGGTCCAAGAACTCCACCAGGTCAAGCACTTTGGCGGCTTCCTCGACCTTGCGGCGACGCTCGGCGGAGGACACCCCGCGCAGCTTCAACGCGAAACCCATGTTCTCCGCGACGGTCTTGTTCGGGTACAGCGCATAGTTCTGGAACACCATCGCGATGTCGCGGTCCTTGGACGGCACGCCGACCATGTCACGCCCACCGATCTCGATGCTGCCCTCGTCGATGTCCTCGAGGCCGGCGAGCATCCGCAGCGCGGTGCTCTTGCCCGAACCCGACGGCCCGACCAGCACGACGAACTCGCCGTCGGTGATGTCGAGGTTCAACGAGTCGACGGCGAGCTTGTCGGAGCCCTCGTAGATGCAGGAGGCGTTGCGATACGTGATTGTCGCCATGGGATGTGCCTTTCTATTTGATGGCGCCGAAGGAGAGCCCACGAACCAGCTTGTTCTGCGCGATCCAGCCCGCGAGAACTACCGGCAGCGCGGCCATCGTCGCCGCCGCGCACAGCTTGGCCCAGTACAGGCCCTGACCCGCGATGAACCCGACCATGAACACCGGCATGGTCTGCGCCTGCACGGCCGTCAGGTTCACCGCGAAGAAGAACTCGTTCCACGCAAAGATCACGCAGATCAACGCCGTTGCCGCGATGCCAGGCGACACCAGCGGCAGGATCACCTCGCGCACCGAACGCCATGTGCTGGCGCCGTCGAGGCTGGCCGCTTCCAGTAGCTCGCCGGGAACCTCGAGGAAGAACGACCGCATCATCCACACCGCGATCGGCAAATTCATCGCTGTGTACAACACGATCAACGCCCAGATGTTGTCCAGCAGACCGATATTCGACACGATCACATACAGCGGGATGATCACCGCCACGACCGGAAGCATCTTGGTGCTGATGAAGAAGAACAACACATCCTGGGTCTTGCGCACCGGCCGCAGCGACAACGCGAACGCGGCGGGCACCCCCAGCAGCAGCACCAGGACGGTGGACACCCCGGTGGCGAACGCGGAATTCAGCAGAGCCGTGCCCACCCCCTGGTCGAACACCGCCTTGAACTGGTCCAGCGTCGGTACGAAGAAGACCTTCGGTGTCGTGGTGTAGGCGTCGACCTCTTGTTTGAACGCGGTCAGCACCATCCAGAACACCGGGAAGAAGAAGCCCAGCCCGACGATCCAGGCCACCGCGCCCCACGGTTGGAACCTGCGGCGCTTGACTTTCGGCTTGACCGGGGTACGTGTCTCGGTAGTGCTCATCGTGCTGCCTCTTCCTTACCGGTGAACGTCTTGAAGATCATTCGCAGCGCGAAGCTGGCGATCACGATGGTGAACACCACGACGACGACGCCCATCGCTGCGGCCTGGCCGATGTCGAATCCGAGGAACGCGCGTTCGTAGATGTAGAACGGCAGGTTCGCGCTCGCCGTGCCCGGACCGCCCTGCGTCATCATGTAGATCTGGTCGAAGGTGTTGACCAAGTAGATCGCGCCGAGCACCGCACCGAGTTCGATGAACCGACGTAGGTGTGGAAGCGTCAGCTCTCGGAACAGTTGAAACGAACCCGCACCGTCGACCCGGCCGGCCTCCAGGATGTCGCGCGGCATCGACTGAAGCCCGGCGAGGATCAGCAGCATCATGAACGGCGTCCACTGCCAGACCAGCGCGAGGATCACCGAACTCAGCGGGAACCTGCTGACCCAGTCGACGCCCTCGACGCCGAACGGAGACAGCAGCCAGTTCACGATGCCGAACACCGGGTCGAGCATCGCGGTCTTCCACATCAGCGCTCCGGCAACGGGTGTCACGAGGAACGGGGTGATCAACAGGGTCCGCACCACCCCGCGGCCCAGGAACGCCCGGTCCAGCAGCAGCGCCAGCACCAACCCCAGCACCACCGAGATCAGCACCGTGGCCACGATGATCACCACCGTGTTGACCGCCGCTTGCCAGAAGACACTGTCCTGCACCACATCCACGTAGTTCTGCAGCCCGACGAACTTACGCGAGCCCGGCCGCACCAGGTTCCACGACAGCGTGGAGTAGTACAGCGTGAACAGGAACGGGATCTGCGTGACGACGATCGTGAAGATCAGCGCAGGCAGCAGCGGCCCGCGCCTGCGCCAGCCTTCCGCCCGGCTCACCCCGGGGTCCTGCTTCTTCTTGATGCGCGCGCCCTGCCCGGAATCGGTGTGCGGCTCCCGCTCAAGCGTTGTCATGACTTCTCCTGATAGGTGCGGCCGACGACCTCGGCATAATCCTGGGATTGTTTGAGCGCTTCCTCGACCGACTTCTGGCCGGCGATGGCGGCGCTGATCTGCTGGCTGACCCTGGTGCCCAGATCCTGGAACTCCGGGATCGCGAGGAACTGAATTCCGGTGTAGGGCACCGGTTGCACGGTCGGTTTGCGCGGGTTGGCGCTCTCGATCGATTCGAGCGTCACCGCACCGAAGGCCGCCGACACCTCCTGGTATTGCGGGATCTGATAGGTCGACAGCCGATTACCGGGTGGCACCCGGGCCCAGCCGAGTTCCTCACCGACGAGCTTGATGTAGTTCTTGTCGGTCATCCACGCGATGAACTTCCATGCGTCGTCCTTCTTGTCACTGGAGGTGGGGATGCCCAGCGACCAGGCGTACAACCAGCCCGGGTTGGGTTTCTCCACCATCGGCGCCAAGGCGTAGCCGACCTTGCCCACCACGTTGGACTCCTTGGGATCTTCGAGCACCGACACCGCAGACGTGGCGTCGTACCACATGGCGGCCCGCCCCTGCGCGAACTGCGTTGCGCACTCACCGAACCCGCTTGTCGCCGCACCCGGCTCACCGTGTTCGCGCACCAGGTCGACGTAGAACTTCACGGCCTCGGTGGCCTCGGGGCTGTCGAGCGCAGCGTTCCATTCCATGTCGTACCAGCGTCCGCCGAACGTGTTGATCACCGTGTCCAGCGGTGCGAGCACCTCGCCCCAGCCGGGCTTGCCGCGCAGGCAGATGCCGACCATGTCGGGACCGTCGAGTTTGGCCGCGGCATCGGCGACCTGCTGCCAGGTCGGGTTGTGCGGCATCTCGATACCGGCCTGTTCGAACAGGTCCTTGCGGTACATCAGAAACGACGACTCACCGTAGAACGGCACCGAGTACATGTCGCCCTCATAGGACAGCGACTCGCGCAGCGACGGGATGAAGTCGTCCTGGTCGTATCCGGGGGTGTTGGCGATGTAGTCGGAAAGGTTGGTCAGCCAGCCGTTTTCGGCCCACTGCGGGGTCTCGTAGTTGCTGATCATCACGACGTCGAACTCACCGCCGCCCATCGCGGTCGACGCGGTGATCTTGGCCCGGGCCTGGTTCTCCGACAGTGTGACGAACCGCAACTGGATGTCGGGGTTGGCCTCCTCGAAGTGCCGGGCCAGCGACCGCGCATCGGTCATCTGTGAGTTGGAGACCATCGCGATGGTGACCGTGCGGTCGGTCGCGCCGAGCGTTCCCGCACCCGCACAACCGGCCGTCAGCGTCAGGGCCGCCGCGGCCGCACATGCCGCCCATCTGCGTAACGCCTTCACCATTTCTTCACCTTTCACTGTGCCAATAGCCAACGAGCACAATCGATGTCACAAACCAGCAGCCTGGCCAACGTCCCGCGCAACGCGCCGAGGGTGGCGTGGTACTTCGTGACGCCACTGGAGATCAGGATCGTCTTCTGGCAACCGCGGACGTCCGGCAGCGGAACCGACACCGCGCGATGCTGCAACTCGGTGTCGACCGGCACCCCGTCCGCGTCGAAGAACCGTCCGCCGATCTCACCGACCGCACCGAGGGAGACGAGTTCGTCGAGCATGCCGGTGTCGAGGAAACTGCCTTCGAACAGCGTGGTGGACGTGGACACCGCGCCCACCCCGAACAGCATCAGGTCGGCGCGCCTGCCGGCGTCCAACGTGCGCGAGATGAGCGAGTCGCTGCGCATGGACGCCACCGTCGACGGATCGGCGTACAGCGGCGCGGGAAGCCGGATCGCGGTAGCGTGCAACGCATCCGAAAACCGGCTGAGGATGAACTCGGTGCCGGTCTGGTAGGCCGCCGTCGACGTCGCACCGTTCAGCTGCACCACCGCACGGCATTTCGCCGCCCCGGGTGTCAGCGCGGTCGCCACCGCGACCTGCTCAGGTCCCCAGGTGAACCCGAGCACGTCGTCGGGTGCGAGTCGGCGCGCCAGAAGGGCCGCCGCGGCCCGGCCCACGCTGGCGAAGGCCGTATGCCTGCCGGGAGCGCCGACGTCGACCCCGTGGCCGGTGACAACCGCTTCGGTGAGACCGAAGCGCTGCTCGAGTTCGCGTTCCTCCTCGGCGTGCAGGTCGTCGCGCATGCCCGCGGGGACGGCCACCTCGATGCGCACCAGGCCGTGCGCTTTGGCCCGGGCGATCAGGCGTCCCGCCGTCGGCCGCGACACCCCGAGCCGTGCGGCGATCTCGGCCTGCGTCAACCCGTCGAGGTAGTACAGCGTCGCGGCGCGCAGCGCGAGCCGCAGGTCCTCGGCGCTCGCCGTGCGGTTCGGCGCGGGCGCCGCCTCGGCGACCTCGCCGTTCGACGTCGATGCGGCCACAGACCCTCCCTCGGTGAGCATCTGCTCAGGGGTGCGTGTAGATGCTCAAGAGGTTAGCATGGGAGTGTGACGCACACAACACTTCCCCCGGATGCCCACATGCGCGCCGCGGTACTCGTCGAACCCGGCCGCATCGTCGTCCAGGAACGCCCGGTACCCACTCCCGATCCCGGGGACGTCCTGGTCCGCGTCTCGTCGGTAGGGGTCTGCGGCTCCGATACGCACTACTACCGGCACGGCCGGGTGGGCAGCTTCGTCGTCGAGGCGCCGCTGGTGCTCGGCCATGAGGCGGCGGGCACGATCGTCGCCGTCGGCGAGTCGGTCGACCCGTCGCGCATCGGGCAGCGGGTGTCGATCGAGCCGCAGCGTCCCGATCCCGAGACCGAGGAAACCCGCCGGGGCGATTACAACCTGTGTCCGCACATGCGTTTCTATGCGACGCCGCCGGTCGACGGGGCGCTATGCGACTACGTGACCATCGGCGCCGAGTTCGCCCACCCGGTGCCGGGCTCGGTGTCCGACGACGCGGCCGCGCTGTGCGAACCGCTGTCCGTCGGCATCGCCGCGATCCGCAAGGCCGGCGTCGACGCCCGATCACGGGTGCTGATCGCGGGCGCCGGACCGATCGGCATCGTGGTGACCCAACTCGCCAGGGCCTACGGCGCCACCGAGATCATCGTCACCGACCTGGACCCGGCGCGCCGCGAACAGGCCACCCGGTTCGGGGCGACGACCGTGCTCGACCCGACCGTCGATCGGCTGGGTGCAGAACCCGTCGACGCGTTCATCGATGCCTCGGGAGCGCAGTCGGCGGTGGTCGACGGGATCCGCGCGGTGCGCCCGGCGGGCCGGGTGGTGCTGGTGGGCCTGGGGGCCGAAACGATGGAGCTGCCGGTGCAGGTGATCCAGAACCGCGAGCTGATGTTGACCGGGGTGTTCCGGTACGCCAACACGTGGCCGACCGCGATCGCGCTTGTCGAGTCGGGCCAGGTGGATCTCGACTCGATGGTCACCGCCCACTTCACGCTGGAGGAAACCGCGCAGGCCCTGGACTCCGACCGCACGCCGGGTAGCGTCAAGTCGGTGGTGAGGGTGTCATGAAGTTGGACAACTCGACGTTGACCGAGCTCTCCGTGGACAAGCCGAGCTATCGCCGCGACGAAATCAGGGTCGGCATCGTGCATTTCGGTGTTGGCGGCTTTCACCGCGCGCACCAGGCCGCCTATGTCGACCGGCTGCTGGAGATGGGTCTGGCCAAGGATTGGGGCATCTGCGGCGTCGGTGTCATGCCCGCCGACCGCAAGATGGCCGACGTGATGGCCGAACAAGACGGGCTCTACACCCTGCTGCTCGAAAAGCCCGACGGCACAAGCGAAGCCCGGGTGATCGGCTCCATCGTCGACTACCGCTATGCGCCCGACGATCCCGAAGCGGTAATCGAACTGCTCGCGGCGCCGAGCACCCGGATCATCTCGCTGACCATCACCGAGGGCGGGTACAACATCGACAACGCCGGCGGTGAGGTGAACGTGTTCGGGCTTGTCGCCGACGCATTGGCTCGCAGGCGCGAGCGCGGCGTGGCATCGCCGACGATCGTGTCCTGCGACAACATCGAGGGCAACGGCGACGTCGCCCGCCAGGCGTTCACCACCTACGCCGAACGCAGGCAACCCGGCCTCGGAGAATGGATCGGCGCGCACACCCGGTTTCCCAACTCGATGGTCGACCGCATCACGCCGGTCACCACGCCGGAGGTGATCGAGGTGGTCACGCGGGAATTCGGCGTCGACGACCGCTGGCCGGTCGTCGCCGAACCGTTCACGTCGTGGGTGCTCGAAGACGACTTCACCGAAGGCCGACCGCCGCTGGAACAGGCCGGCGTGCTTCTGGTCGACGACGTGACGCCCTACGAGCTGATGAAACTACGGCTGCTCAATGCGAGCCACCAAAGCCTCTGCTACTTCGGCTATTTAGCGGGATACCGGTTGGTCGACGACGCCGCGAGCGACCCGCTGTTCGCCCGATTCCTGCTGGAGTACATGGATTTGGAGGCCACCCCGACGCTTCAGCCGGTGCCGGGCATCGACCTGCCCGACTACAAGCAGACGCTCATCGAGCGGTTCGCCAACCCGGGCATCAAGGACACCATCGCCAGGCTGTGCTTTGCCTCCTCGGACCGGATCCCGAAGTGGCTGCTGCCTGTGGTGCGCGAGAACCTCGAGACGGGCGCTCCGGTCCGGTTGTCGGCGGCGACGGTGGCCAGCTGGGCCCGCTACGCCGAAGGTGTCGACGAGCAGGGGCAGCCCATCGATGTGCAGGATCAGCTCGCCGACATCTTGGTGCCGTTGGCGCAATCTCAGCGCGAGCATCCGACCGCGTTCATCGAAAACACGGCCGTCTTCGGCGATCTGGCTCGCCAACCGCGGTTTGTCGAGGCGTATCTGTGGGCACTCGACTCACTGCACCGTGACGGGGCGCGCGCGACGTTGGAGAACCTGCTGGGAAAGGACACGCCATGACCGAGCCGGGCAGCCCGCAGCGGGCCCTGGTGATCGGCGAGGCGTTGATCGACGTCGTCGAGCGCGACGGCCACATCACAGGCGAATACGTCGGCGGCAGCCCGCTCAACGTCGCCGTCGGCCTGGCCAGGCTGGGCCGGGGCGTCGACTTCCTCACCCACATCGGCGACGACCCGCACGGTCGGCGTATTGCCGATCACGTGAAACACTCTGGGGTGCAGCTAGTTTCAGGAAGTATGAGCGCTCAGCGCACGCCGACCGCGCGAGCCAGCCTCGACTCCGACGGGTCAGCGCAGTACGTGTTCGACATCGAGTGGCAGCTCACCGGCACACCCGAAGTGACACCGCCCCTTGTCGCACATACCGGATCGATCGCCGCGGTGCTGGAGCCGGGTTGCCGCGCCGCCGCGGCGCTGCTGGACACCTACCACCCGGCGGCCACCGTGACGTTCGACCCTAACGTGCGCGCGGTGCTCGTCGACGACGACGACGGCGCACGTGGGCGCATCGACCGGCTCGTCGAACGCAGCGACGTGGTCAAGGCCAGCGACGAGGACATGCGCTGGATCGACCCGGACCGCAGCCCCGAACAACTCGCGCAGACGTGGCTGGGGCTGGGCCCGTCGATCGTGGCGGTGACGATGGGCGACCGAGGCGCGTTCGCACTGTGCGCGGCGGGCGCCGTGCACGTGCCTGCGCTGCAGGTCGACGTGGTGGACACGGTCGGCGCAGGCGACGCGTTCATGTCGGGTCTGATCGACGCGTTGTGGTCACTGGGCCTGCTGGGCGCCCAGCGGCGCCGGGACCTGGCCCACATCAGCACCGAAAGTCTGACCGGCGCGGTGCAGACCGCGGCGCTGTCGTCGGCGCTGACGGTCGCCCGGCCCGGCGCCGACTTGCCAGATCGCGAAACCCGCGATGCCGCCCGCCAATCAGCCATACTGGGCTAATGCGTTCCATCTGGAAAGGCTCCATCGCCTTCGGCCTGGTGAACGTCCCGGTCAAGGTGTACAGCGCCACCGAGGACCACGACGTCAAGTTCCGCCAGGTCCATGCCAAGGACAACGGGCGCATCCGCTACAAGCGGGTCTGCGAGGTGTGCGGCGAGGTCGTCGAATACCGCGACATCGCCAGGGCTTACGAATCCGACGACGGCCAGACGGTGATCATCACCGACGAGGACATCGCGACGCTGCCCGAGGAGCGCAGCCGGGAGATCGACGTGATGGAGTTCGTGCCCGCGAGCGACATCGATCCGATGATGTACGACAAGAGCTATTTCCTGGAGCCCGAGGGCAAGTCGACGAAGTCCTATGTCCTGCTGACCAAGACGCTCAAGGAGACCGACCGCGTCGCGATCGTGCATTTCGCGCTGCGCAACAAGACCCGGCTGGCGGCGCTGCGGGTGCAGGACTTCTCCAAGCGCGACGTGATGGTGATCCAGACCCTGCTGTGGCCCGACGAGATCCGGGATCCCGACTTCCCGGTCCTCGACAAGGAAGTCGACATCAAGCCCGCCGAGTTGAAGATGGCAGGTCAGGTGGTCGACTCGATGACCGACGACTTCAACCCGGACCGCTACCACGACGACTACCAGGAACAGCTGCACGAACTGATCCAGGCGAAACTCGAAGGCGGCGAAGCGTTTACCGCCGAGGAGCAGCCGCAGGAGCTTGACGAGACCGAGGACGTCTCGGATCTGCTGGCCAAGCTCGAGGCCAGCGTCAAGGCGCGGCGCGAGGGCGGCGACTCAGACGGGTCGGCCAAGAAGTCGACAGCGAAGAAGGCTTCCGCCAAGAAAGCACCGGCGAAAAAGGCCGCGAAGAAGGCGGCCAAGAAATCCCCCGCCAAGAAGACCGCCAAGAAGGCCGCCGCCAAGAAGTAGCCGTTTTACCTCCGCTGCACGCGCGTAGCGGACACCTCCCCGCAGCGAATTAGAACGTGTTTCAGAATCACCGCACTCGGACGTGCGCGCCTTGTTACGGTCGCCCGGTGAGGGAAGGTAGGCCAACGTGATTCTTGACAGGTTTCGACTGGACGACCAAGTCGCCGTGGTGACTGGAGCGGGCCGGGGACTCGGCGCGGCGATGGCACTGGCGTTCGCGGAAGCCGGTGCAGACGTGGTGATCGCGGCACGCACCCAGGCCCAACTGGAAGAAGTCGCCGAACAGATCAACGCCGTCGGGCGCAGGGCGCACATCGTGGTCGCCGACCTCGCTCACCCCGAGGACACCGCCCAACTGGCCGGCCGGGCCGTCGCAGCGTTCGGGAAACTAGACATCGTCGTCAACAACGTCGGCGGCACCATGCCCAACGCGCTGCTGAGCACCTCCACCAAAGACCTGCGCGACGCGTTCACCTTCAACGTCACCACCGCGCACGCGCTCACCACGGCGGCTGTTCCGCTGATGCTCGAGCACTCCGGCGGCGGCAGCATCATCAACATCACCTCGACGATGGGACGCGTCGCGGGCCGCGGCTTCGCCGCCTACGGCACGGCCAAGGCCGCGCTGGCGCACTACACCCGGTTGGCCGCGCTGGACCTGTGCCCGCGGATCCGGGTCAACGCGATCGCGCCCGGGTCGATCCTGACATCGGCACTCGACATCGTCGCCTCCAACGACGAACTGCGTGAACCCATGGAGAAGGCCACGCCGATGCGCCGACTGGGCCGACCCGAGGACATCGCCGCGGCCGCGGTGTACCTCGCCTCACCGGCAGGCAGCTATCTGACCGGCAAGACGCTCGAGGTCGACGGCGGCCTCACGTTCCCCAACCTCGACATGCCCATCCCGGACCTGTGAGGAACCCGCTATGACAATCAAAGTCGCCGCGATCGGCACCGGCAACGTCGGTCGCCACGCGCTACGCCAACTCATCACCGACCCTCGTTTCGAGCTCACCGCCGTGTGGGTATCGAGTGAGTCCAAGGTCGGCAAGGACGCCGCTGAGCTTGCCGGGCTGCCGAATTCGACGGGCATCGTGGCCACCACCGACCTCGACGCCGTGCTGGCCACCGACCCGCGGTGCGCGGTCTACACCGCGATGGCCGACAACCGGCTGGTCGAAGCGCTGGAGGACTACCGCCGCATCCTGGCGGCCGGCGTCAACGTCGTCGGCAGCAGCGCGGTGTTCCTGCAGCACCCGTGGGGGGTGCTGCCCGACGAGATGATCAAACCGATCGAAGCGGCTGCGCAACAAGGAAACTCCACGATCTTTGTCAACGGGATCGATCCCGGCTTCGCCAACGATCTGCTGCCGCTCGCGCTCGCGGGCACCTGCCAGAGCATCAAGCAGATCCGCTGCATGGAGATCATCAACTACGACACCTACGACAGCGCAACGGTGATGTTCGACGTGATGGGCTTCGGCAAGCCGCTCGACGAAACCCCGATGCTGCTGCAACCCGGTGTGCTGAGCCTGGCGTGGGGGTCGGTGGTGCGCCAGCTCGCCGCCGGGCTGGGCATCGAACTCGACGAGGTGACCGAGACATTCGTGCGCGAACCAGCGCCCGAGGACTTCGACATCGCGGCCGGCCACATCGAAAAGGGCACCGCGGCGGCCCTGCGCTTCGAGGTGCGCGGGATGAAGGACGGTGAAATCGCCACGGTGCTCGAACACGTCACCCGGCTGCGTGACGACCTGCGCCCGGATTGGCCGCAGCCGGCGCAGGACGGCGGTTCATACCGCGTCGTCGTCACCGGTGAGCCGTCCTACACCCTTGACCTGTGCCAAAGCAGTCCCAACGGCGATCACAACCACGCCGGCCTCGTCGCCACGGCCGCTCGTGTGGTCAATGCGATTCCCGCGGTGCTGGACGCACCGCCGGGTATCAGCACGACCCTCGACTTACCCCTCATCACCGGAAAAGGGTTGTACGCTCGCAGTTAAGACGGGGGAATTCAACAGTAAGGACGTGCCTATGCGGACCACCCTTCGTTATCTCACGCCGATCTTCGCTGCGAGTGGCGTCGCAGCGGCCATGCTGTTGGCCCCCGTGGCCGCAGCCCAGGGCGGCGAGGAAGACCTGCTGCCCAAGTGTGTCGACACCGGCGGCGCCGAAGCGCTCGGCGGCTCCGACACCGAGTGCGCGACGCCCGGCAACACCTCGATTGACGCCACGCCGGCCGAGGTCGGCCCGTGGGGCGACATGTGGGGCGGCGAAGGGTTCTTCTTCCCCTAACAGGTAGTGGGAACCGCGGCCGAAGGAGGCCAATCATGCGGTCCAAGAATCGCTGTGCTGCAGTTCTTTTCGCAAGCGCAGGCATCATTGCAATCGGGCTCGTCGCACCGACTGCCGCGGCCGCGCCGCAATGCACCGACGTCGGCCCCAACACCACCCAATGCCAGACCAACGGCAGCGCTCAGATCGTCACCTCGCCATCGGTGACCAACAACAACTGGGGTTGGCCGTATGGCGGGTTCGTCATCAGCCTCGGCGGGTTCAGATGGTGACCTGCCGATAACCCACCATTAGGTTTCGTCTACCCTAACTTTTCTATTCGCTATCCCGGATAGAAAGGTGGGCTGGTGGCGAGCGACCAGAGGGCACGGCTGCGGCCGAGTTGGGTGCTGCTCGGACCCGCGTTTGTCGCCGCGATTGCCTACGTCGACCCCGGCAACGTCGCGGCCAACGTCAGTGCCGGAGCCCAGTTCGGCTACCTACTGGTGTGGGTGATCGTCGTGGCGAATGCGATGGCCTGCCTGGTGCAGTACCTGTCGGCCAAGCTGGGTCTGGTCAGCGGTCTGTCACTGCCGGAGGCGGTGGGCGGCCAGATGCGTCGACGCAGCCGGCTGGCGTACTGGCTACAGGCCGAATTGGTCGCTATGGCAACCGATCTCGCGGAGGTGGTCGGTGGCGCCATCGCGCTGTACCTGCTGTTCGACCTGCCGCTGCTGACCGGCGGGGTGATCACCGGGGTGGTCTCGCTGCTGCTGCTCGTGGTCAAGGACCGGCGCGGCCAGCAGATGTTCGAACGCGTCATCACCGGACTGCTGCTGGTGATCGCCATCGGATTTCTCACCAGCCTGTTCGTTGCGCCGCCGCCGGCCGCCGAGGTCGCCGGGGGGCTGCTGCCGAAGTTCGCCGGGACCGAGAGCGTGCTGCTGGCGGCGGCGATGCTCGGAGCCACCGTGATGCCGCACGCGGTGTACCTGCACTCAGGTCTGACCCGCGACCGCCATGGTCATCCCGAGCCGGGCCCGATGCGCCGCATGCTGCTGCGGGCGACGCGGTGGGACGTCGGCATCGCGATGGTCGTCGCGGGTGCGGTGAACCTCTCGATGCTGCTGGTCGCGGCGACCAACCTGCAGGGGCAGGACGACACCGACTCCATCGAGGGAGCCCACGCCGCGGTCCAGCACACGCTGGGCACGACGGTCGCGCTGCTGTTCGCGATCGGCCTGCTGGCCTCGGGCCTGGCGTCGTCGTCGGTGGGCGCCTACGCCGGCGCGATGATCATGCAGGGACTGCTGCACCGCGCCATCCCGCTGCTGGTGCGGCGCCTGATCACGCTGACGCCCGCGTTGGTGATTCTGGCGATCGGGCTGGATCCGACCCGCGCGTTGGTGTTGTCGCAGGTGGTGCTGTCGTTCGGGATCCCGTTCGCGTTGATCCCGTTGGTGCGGCTGACGAGCAGTCGGCGTCTGATGGGCGAGGACGTCAACCATCGCGTCACGACGGCGCTGGGCTGGATCGTCGCCGGGCTGATTACCCTGCTGAATGTGGTGCTGATTTACCTGACCGTGACCGGCTAGATGCGTCAGCCCGGGCACACGTATTTCGCGTACGGGTCCAACCTGTGCGCGCAGCAGATGGCCCGGCGCTGTCCCGGGGCCGCCGATCCCCGCCCGGCGATGCTCGCCGACCACGACTGGCTGATCAACGAACGCGGGGTGGCCACCGTCGAACCGTTCGACGGATCGCAAGTGCATGGCGTGCTGTGGCGGCTCACCGATCACGACCTGGCCACCCTGGACAGCGCCGAAGGCGTTCCGGTGCGGTATCGCCGCGACCGGCTCACCGTGCACACCGACGACGGCCCCGCCGAGGCCTGGGTCTACATCGACCACCGCGTCGAACCCGGCCCGCCGCGGCCCGGCTACCTGGAGCGGATCATCGACGGCGCGCGGCACCACGGCCTGCCGCAGCGTTGGGTCGAGTTCCTCAAACGATGGGATCCCGCGGGTTGGCCCCGTACCGCCGAAGCAGCGAATACCCCGGCGCCACAATCTCTTTCAGAGTTGCTGGCCGAGCCCGGCATGATCGAGTACAGCACGCTACGGTCACGTTTCGGCTTTCTGGCCATCCACGGCGGCGGCCTGGAGCAGATGACCGACGTCATCGCCGAACGCGCCGCTGACGCGGCGAACGCGTCGCTGTACGTGCTTCGCCACCCCGACCACTACCCGCACCACCTGCCGTCGGCGCGGTACCGCGCGCAGGAATCCGAACGGCTCGCGGAGTACCTGGCCCACGTCGACGTGGTGATCTCGCTGCACGGGTACGGCCGCATCGGCCGCAGCACACAGCTGTTGGCCGGTGGCCGCAACCGGGCGCTGGCCGAGCACCTCGCACGTCACGTCGAGATACCCGGCTACCGGGTCATCACCGACCTGGACGCGATCCCGCGTGAACTGCGCGGCCTGCACCCGGACAACCCCGTCAACCGGGCCCGCGGCGGCGGCACGCAGCTGGAGTTGTCCCCGCGGGTGCGCGGCATCAGTCCCCGTAGCCAACTGCCCGGCGATGACGGATTGTCCCCGGCGACATCGGCATTGGTGCAGGGGCTTGTCGCGACCGCGCATTCCTGGCACCCGCAGTCGGCTTAAGCCCGTGGCAGTTCTCGCGGCGACTCTGTGTCGGCGTGCCCGCTGCGGGCGCTAACAGCCCGACGTGGTGGCCTCGGTGGCCGCGGCGATGACGTCGGCGACGTCGTGGCGGCGCTGCCAGGCGCGGCGTTGCCGCATGGCGCCGTTGCCCTGTTCGGTCACGCGGACGAGTTCCTCGGTGACCGCGTCGAAGTCACCGACCGCTTCCAACGCCGGGCGGACACGATCGACGAGGCGGTCCAGCAGCAGGCGCGCGGGCACGCTGTGATGGCCCTCCAGCAGGTCGACCGCCTCGCCGTCCAGGCCGTCACGGGCGGACTTCCAGTACGCGGCCTTCAACGCGTGCGGCGCCAGCGCCGGCACCGGTTGGCCCTGACGCTCCTCGTCGAGCGCCGTCATCACCGTCGCCCTGACCAACATGGCCAGCAGCACCGTCTCGGCGACCGTGGCCGGCACGTCGGCGACACGCACCTCGATGGTCGGGAAGGTCGCCGACGGACGGACATCCCAATAGACCATGCCGTCGTCGAGCACGGCCCCGGCGTCGCGCAGCATCGCGACGACGGCGTCGTACTCGTCGACGGAGTCGAAGTGCGGCGGCGGCCCGGCGCTGGGCCAGCGCGCCCACAGCACGCTGCGCCAGCTGGCGTAGCCGGTGTCGGTGTTGCGGTACACCGCCGAATTAGCCGTCAGGGCAAGCAGAACCGGCAGCCACGGGCGAAGCCGATTGCTGACCCGGATGGCGGCCTCGCGGCTGGGGACCGCGACGTGCACGTGGCATCCGCAGATGCCCTGCTCGTGGGCGATCATGCCGAACTTGTCCCCGATTTCCCGGTATCGCGGGGTGTCGGTGATCGGGAACTGGTGCGGCACCGCGGGCGGCAACCCGACGGCGAGAAGTTGGGCACCGCTGGCTGTGGCGGCCTCGGCGGCCGCGCGACGCAACCGAAGCAGGTCGGCACGCAACTCGTGGCCGGCGCCGAAGACGTCGCTGGTGGTTTCGATCTGGCAGCTGGTCAGCTCGAGTTGCAGCTTCACCCCCCGCTCGGCGGCGTGGCGCGCGGTTTCGACGTTGACGGCGACCGGTTCGCCGGATGCCGGATCGGCGAGCAGAAACTCTTCTTCGACGCCGAGCGTGGGATGGGTGGCCATGTTGGAGGTGGTGGAGGTATTGATCCGGCCCGTCGGAATGGTTCACGACGGGCCGGATCGGGCGGGAAATCCTTCGGGGTAAGACCCCGGGAGTCAGGGTCAACGGCAGAAGTATTGCCCCGTGCGGACGCCCGCCAAACCTTCCCAGTCCGCTTGGCGAATACCATCTGGTGATGGCCAAGGATTTCCGGTTCGGTGTGGGGCTGCAGGCCGCGCGTCGCCGACAGTCGGTGCAGGACTTCGCCCGCCACGTCGAGGACATGGGTTACGACGTGCTGCACATGGCCGATCACCTCTACACCACCGCGCCGTTTCCGATGCTCACTGCGATCGCGGTGGCCACCGAGCGGTTGCGCGTCGGCACGTTCGTGCTCAACGCCGGCTTCTACCGGCCCGCGCTGCTGGCCCGCGACGTCACCTCGCTGCGGGATCTGTCCGACGGACGCTTCGAGCTCGGGCTAGGCGCCGGATATGTCGAGGAGGAGTTCCAGCAGGCCGAGCTGCCGTTCCCGACGCCCGGGCAGCGGGTCTCCTGGCTGCGCCACGTGACCGAACACTTCAACGCCCACGTACCCGATGTGCCGATCCTCATCGCAGGCAACGGCGACAAACTGCTCACCCTCGCCGCGCAGCGCGCCGACATCATCGGGCTCACCGGCGGCGCCCCCGTCGGACCGGATAGCGACCCGCTCGCCGATCGCGTCGCGTTCGTCCGCGCGGCGGCCGGGGAGCGGTTCGGCGAGCTGGAGCTGAACCTGGCCGTCACCGCGATGCCGACCGACGATTCGGGCCGACCGGACATGGCGATCACGCGGCAGTTCCTGCCCGGGCTGTCCGATGACGAGCTACTCCGCACGCCCGCGGTGCTGTCGGGGTCGACGAAGGAGATCGCCGACACCCTCCGGGGCTATCGTGAGACCTACGGCGTCACCTACATCACCGTGCAGCAGCCGCATGCGGAGGTGTTCGCGAAGGTGATCGCCGAGCTGCGCTGAGGCCTTTCGGTAAGCTCCGTGCGGTTGCGCCCCCGTAGCTCAGGGGATAGAGCACGGCTCTCCTAAAGCCGGTGTCGCAGGTTCGAATCCTGCCGGGGGCACTTTGCGTTGTGTATGACGTCGGTTGACGCGTGAACTTTGGTCTCCCGGTGATGACTAGCGACTTCCCAGCGTTCGTCCAGCTTGTCAGCGGATGCTTGGGCGGTATGGGATCGCATTCTCGTCGGGACGTGGTGCGGAGTCGGCGGTGCTGAACTGGTCGTTGCTGTCAGGACCGCTGCCGATGGTCTTGAACGTCGCGGCGATCGGCGCGGCCGCCGTGCTGGGCTGGTGTGTGTGCAAAGGCCGACGACCCGGGTGGCTGAAGGTCGCCGCCGCGGTCGGATGCACCCTGGGGTCGGTCGTCGCGGTCGGCGTGGTCGCAACGCTCGCCCGCCGGGTATGGATGCTTTTCCCCGACCAGCTGACGCTACCGGTGTATATCTGGGCGGTCACGGCCGTGCTCGCGGTGACGATTGCGTGCGCAGCGGCGGTCCTCGACCGCCGTCGGTCGAGCACGGTCGCGGGCTTAATGGCGGCGGTGGTGGTCGTGGCCGCCTGCGCCAATCAGATCAACGCGGTCTTCGGTGCCTATCCGACCGCAGCTGACGCATTGGGTTTCAGCCCCTACGATCGCGTCGCCTTGGCTCAGGTCGACTCCCGGGTGCGGGTGGTCAACGTCGCCGATCCGTTGGCGGCGCGGTGGTCACGACCTACTCAGCTGCCGATGAAAGGTAAGGTCGCCGCCGCACCGATACCGGCTCCGGTCTCCCATTTCGTCGCCCGTGAAGCGCAAATCTATTTGCCCCCTGCCTATTTCGCAGATCCGCGGCCTCGGCTGCCGGTGCTGGTGTTGATCGCCGGCGAGCCCGGATCGCCGTTGGACTGGCTGGGTGCGGGAAACCTCGTCGAGACCATGGACTCCTTTGCCGCTTCGCACGGCGGATTGGCGCCGGTGGTGGTCGTCCCCGATGGCACGGGCAGCCAGTTCGGCGATCCGTTGTGTCTGGATTCGCGCCGCGGCAATGCCGACAGCTACCTTGCCCGCGATGTGCCGACCTGGATCAAAACCCACCTGACGGTCGACGATGACCCGCACAGCTGGGCGGTGGGCGGACTGTCCTACGGCGGCACGTGCGCGCTTCAGCTGGCGACCAATCACCCCGACGTCTACCCCACCTTCCTGGACATCTCCGGAGCAGCCGAGCCAAGCCTGGGTGACGAGAAGCTCACGGTTGACGCGGCGTTCGGCGGCGATGCCGCGGCCTATCATCGGGTGAACCCGCTGGATCTGCTGCGGAACCACCGATACCCCAACAGTTCAGGAGCCATCGTCGCCGGCACAGCGGACTCCGACGCGCTGCGCGATTCACGAGTGGTGTATGCCGCCACGCGTGGGGCCGTGATGAACTGCCGCTACCTTGAGTTGCCCGGCGGCCACGATTGGCGGGTGTTCTCCGCGGCACTGGCGCGCGAACTGCCGTGGCTGGCAGATCAGATCGGGGTCACCTAGTGCCGGCGCCGTCGACCGATGTCGTGGTGCCGAAACGGTTTTCGGCCGGTATCACCGAAAGAGAGGGTGTCCGATGATCGAAGTGCTGCCAGACATGCCTGAGGGGGTCACGGGCATCCGGGTATCCGGCCGCCTGAGCGGGGACGATCGGCCTTCAAACGCATCGCGGTCGTGACCGACAAGGAATGGGTTGTCCACACACTGCATGCGCTGGCATGGCTGGTTCCGGGCGAAATCGCCCTGTTCGGCCTCGACGACCTCGAGCAGGCAAAGGCCTGGGCCGCCGGCTGAGAGGGCTCAGCTGTTTCTCGTGTCGATGACGCGCTGCGCGACCTCGGCGAGCCGTATGTTGCCATCCTGGGAGATCTGCCTGAGCATCTCGAACGCCCGCACGTCGTCGACGCCGTAGCGTTCCATGATGATGCCTTTGGCCTGGCCGATGCGGTCCCTGGTGGACAGCGCCGACACCAGCTGCTCGCCGTGGCGGCTGGCCAGAATCGCCGCCGCCGCGTGCGCCGCCAAAATCGTGGCCACCGTTTCGTCTTGGGCATCGAACGCATGCGGTCGGAAACTGAACAGGTTCAGCGCGCCGGCCGTGCGGTCGGCGGTGTACAGCTTTACCGACAGCCCGCTGAGCACCCCCAACTCGACGCACGCAGGTGCGTACTTGGGCCACCGCTCTTCGGCGCGGAAGTCCTCGGTGCGCACGATCACGTCGTCGAGGGCGGCCTGCACGCACGGGCCCTCGTCGAACGTCATCTGAAGCTCATCGAGTTGGTGCGGCAGCTCTGACGTGGCCGCCAACGATTCGAATTTGCCGCCCCTGCCCACCAGCAAGACGCCGGCCGTGTCGGCACCGGGCATCAACTCTCGTGCCGTGGCGGTTACGTCGGACAGCACTTCCTCGACACTGCGCGGCGCCGCGGAGGCCCGTGCCAACTCGGCCATCCGTTGCGCCAGCCCGTGCGGGCTCGTAAGGTCAGCCATTCTCCAGGGTTTCCCGCTATGGCTATCCAATACACGAACGTTTGCCTTTTCGCAGGTACGGGCATTGCCACTAGAGGCGAGCGTGGTGGTCGACCATCTCGCTTGCTGAGGTCTCGTCGGTTCAGAACGGAGCCGACGGGGCCGCCCGCGGACGGATGCGGCAGGCCGTCGTGAGTGCGAGGCGGTGTCGCTCGACACGCCAGATTTCGACCGAAAAACCCTCCCCGTGGAGCTAGCACTCTCTAGTCGAGAGTGCTAATCTCGCAGGTGCACAGTGATTTGGCTGCCCGCCAGGGTGGCGGGCTCTGAAGAACGAGGAGGTGAATTGCTGTGCTTCGTTTTGATCCGTTCAGTGACCTTGATGCGTTGACCCGGGGCCTGCTGACCAGCCAGACCGGATCAAACCGCTCCCCCCGGTTCATGCCGATGGACCTCTGCAAGATCGACGACCACTATCTGCTGACCGCCGATTTGCCCGGCGTCGACCCCGGTTCAGTGGACGTCAACGTCGACAACGGCATGCTGACCATCTCCGCGCATCGCACCGCACGCTCGGAGGACGGGGCGCAGTGGCTTGCCAGCGAGAGGTTCTTCGGCACCTACCGCAGGCAGCTGACCCTCGGCGAAGGTATTGACACCGAGGCTATTTCGGCGACCTACGAGAACGGTGTGCTGACCGTGACCATCCCGCTGGCCGAACGGGCGAAGCCACGCAGGATCGACGTCGCCCACGGCTCCAACCGGACCTCGATCGAGGCAACCACCGTCGAAGCCGAATAGTCTCCTCAGCCGTTGCGGTCCAACCTGAACTCCAGGTTGGACCGCACCGACGGCCATTCGATGTCCAGGATCGAATACACGACCGTGTCTCGCCTCGACCCGTCGGCCAGCAGCTGATGGCTGCGTAGCACGCCGTCGAGTTTGGCGCCCAGTCGCTCGATGGCCGCACGGCTGGCGAAGTTGAAGAAATGGGTTCGCAATTCGACTGCGACACAACACATCTGATCGAAGGCATGGCCGAGCATCAACAGCTTGGTCTCGGCGTTGACGCCGCTGCGCCGCGCCTGCTCGACATACCACGTGTTGCCGATCTCCAGTCGCCGATTGGGTGCGTCGACGCTCATGTAACTCGACGAACCGACGAGCGTTCCGTCGAGGCGGCGCACGACGAAGGTCAGGCCGTGGTCGGGCTTCTGCACCGACAACCGGTTGTCCACCCACTGTTCGACGGTATCGGGCCCAGGGGCCGCGGTGAACCACAGCCGGCCCAGTTCTCCGTCGGCGGCCACCGCGACGATCTCCGGGATATGTTCGCGGCCAAGAGGTTCCAGCTTCACCCAGCGCTGCCCGGTCAGCGTGACCGGCTCCACGAAGCCGGTCACAGCGCCCGGTCCGCCGTCGACCACGCGGCCACCATCGCCCACACCGACAAGATCACCGCGAGGACGGACACCGCGGCAGCCAGGAACAAGCCGTAGCCCGCCGACACCGGCGGGTACACGTAGAGCCGGTAATACCACGCCGTCATCACCACCAGCAGCACCGAAATCGCCAACGCCGCCGACGAAGCCAGCCGGCCCGACAGCCCGCGGCCCGCCATCGCGCCCGTCACGATCAACGTCGACCCCAGCAAGACGATCAGCTGCCCCACGCCGAATCCCGGCGGTGGCGCGGGCAACTCACCGAGCACGACGCCGCCGATCGCGTTGGCACGTCCACCGCCGCCGTCGGCCGATGACGTGAGCCACGGCAGCCAGGCACTCACCACCAGAATCGCCGCGCACAGCGCCACCAACCAACCCGGGCGCACGCGTGACATGGCTTGAGCCTATCGGGTGTGCCTGGTGGCTCCGATCTTTAAGGTGGAGTGTCCGACACCGAAAGCGCGGGTGCTGAAATGACCGAACTTCCCGACTGGGCGCGTCGCCTCGAGCTGTCCCCTCACCCCGAGGGTGGCTGGTTTCGGGAGACATGGCGCAGCGATCTGACCGTGCCGCAGTCGGCGTTGCCAACCGACTACACGGGCCCGCGCAGTGCCGGCACGGCGATCTTGTTCCTGCTCATGCCCGGCCAGCAGTCGGCGTGGCATACGGTGCGCAGCGCGGAGTTGTGGCTCTACCACTCCGGCAGCCCGCTTCTGCTCGAGGTCGGCCCCGAACAGGACGGTGCCACAACATATCTGCTCGGCGCAGACATCTCGGCCGGCGAGCATCCGCAGTACGTGGTGCCGCCCGGTCACTGGCAGCGGGCGCGGCCCCGCGATGACGAACCGACGCTGGTCAGTTGCGTGGTGGTACCCGGGTTCGACTTCGCCGACTTCGAGTTGGCCGCCCCTGCCGACTGACGCAATTCACCGCAGGCCGCTCGCGCGCAGCTTGTCCAGCATCCGGCGATCCCGCTTCGTCGGCCGCCCCGCACCGCGGTCGCGGGCCGCGACCGGGACCGATTCCACCGCCGGGGCTTTGGGGGTGCGATCGAGGAAACAGGTCGCGGCATCGGCCGCACCGACCCGTTTGTGGATGACGCGCACCACCTCGACGACGCGAGTGATCTCACCGATCCGGGCACGCACCTCGTCGCCCGGCGACACCGTGGTGGCCGGTTTCGCGGGCCGACCGTTGACCCGCACGTGCCCGCCCCGGCACGCCGCCGCCGCGTCCGGTCGGGTCTTCGCGATTCGCACGGACCACAGCCATCGGTCCACGCGGGTCGACTCCACGGGCCCATCATGCCGAAAGCGTCAACCTTATTGTGACCTTATCTTGCTCTTATTTTTCTTAGGAAATCGTGTACGGTGGTCCTTCAGCTGATTGATAGCGGCGACGGAAGGAGCCCCACATGCATGAGGCACCCGCACGGATCATCCTGGTCACCGGGGGTTCGCGAGGCATGGGCGCGCAGACCGCACGACAGCTCGCCGCCGCAGGCACGCACGTCGTCGTGCATTACCAGGAGTCGGCCGCGCCCGCGCAAGCCGTCGTCGACGCCATCACCGGCGCGGGCGGGCACGCCTCGATCCTGCGCGCCGACATCTCCGATGCGACCGAGTGCGCGGCGATGGTCGACACCGTCGCGGACCGCTTCGGGCGGTTGGACGCGCTGGTGCTCAACGCGTCGGTGCACCTCGAACCCGGAGCGCATCCGGGTTACGCGATGCGCCGCAACCGCGAGGCGCAGCGCCGCCTGGCCGGCATGGCCATGCCGCTGATACCGGTCGGCGGACGCATCGTGTTCGTCACCGACCATCAGGCGCACTTCTATCCCCACAAGGCGGTGCCGAAGGGGCACACCGCCGTCGTCGCGGGCAGGTGGGCGGGCGAGGCCACGCTGTACGCGATGCGTTCGGATTTCCACCGCGCCGGTGTGCATTTCACGGTGGTCTCCGGTGACACCGTCGACGATTCGTTCGCCGGCGCGATCGTCAACGCCGTCAACACCGCGAACCCGACCGGGATGGTGTATGTCGGCGCGCCCGAACACCTTTTGACCGCCTAGCCCGGCAACGACGACAGGTTGAAGCCGGCCCCGGTCACGTCGGCAACGGCCGCCAACCGACCGTACGGGGTGTCCTCGGCAGCGCGGATCACGCTGCCGCCGTTGTCGACGATCACCTGGACGGTCTTGTCGACGTCGTCGGCGCCGAGGAAAAAGCACCAGTTCGACGGCACACCCTCGGGGAGGTGTTGGGCGCCGTCCATCACCCCGAGCAATGCTTCACCGTCGAAGGAGGCTGTGCTGTACCGGAATTCGTCGGAGTCCGACACCGTCTCGATCTGCCAGCCGAACACCTCGCGGTAGAAGTCCAGCGCCTTGCCGTAGTCGCGGGTGGTGAGCTGGTGGTAGACCGGCGCGCCGTCCTCGTTGACCACTTCAAAGCCGTGGTGCCCGGTCGGCTGCCACAGCCCGAAGAACGCGCCGCTGGGATCGGTCAGCATGCCCATCCAGCCCTTGTCCTTGACCTCCATCGGCTCGACCGGGTCCATGCACGAAATAGCGCCGGCCGCAACGGCCTTGGCCAGCGTCGCGCTGATATCGGCGGTGTGCAGGTAGATGCTCCACCCGTCGGGGCTGTTCCACTGCGGGTCGTTGTGCATCAGCCCCGCGACGGGTCTGCCGTCCTTGAGCGCTGTGACGTAGCCGCCGTATTCCGGACCTGACGACTCGAACGTCCAGCCGAACACCGCGCCGTAGAACTGCTGGGCGCGCTCGAGGTCGGAGGTGGCGAGGTCGATCCAGGTCGGTGCGCCCACGGGGGCGGTAGGGCGAACGGGCACGATGGTCTCCTTCGTGGTGGTGTGGTCGGTCATCCCGGTAGACCACCGCCGCCGGCAAAACTCATCGCCGCTCAAGGGGCGAAGCCGAGGACCCGCATCGCGTTCTGCTTATAGACGAGCGGCACCACGGCCGGATCGATGTCGAGCGTCTCGAAATCGCGGCGCCACCGATCCAGCGCGATGTAGGGGAAGTCGGTGCCGAACAACGCCTTGGTGCGCAACTGCCGGCCCATCGCGTGCACCAACTGAGGCGGGAAGTACTTCGGGCTCCAGCCGGACAGATCGAGGTAGACGTTCGCCTTGTGCGCGGCGATCGCGATCTGCGAGTCCACCCACGGCACCGCGGGATGTGCCATCACGATCGTCAACTCCGGGAAATCGGCGGCGACGTCGTCGAGCAGCATCGGGTCGGAGTACCGCAGCTTGACCCGGCCGCCGCCGGGCAGTCCCGACCCCATGCCCGTCTGCCCGGTGTGGAACAACGCGGGCACACCGGCCTCGGCGATCGCCTCGTAGATCGGGTAGAAGCGCCGGTCGTTGGGCTCGAAGGCCTGCATGCTCGGGTGGAACTTGAAGCCCTTGACGCCGTAGTCGCGGACGAGTTCGTGCACCCGGTGCACTGCGCGGCGTTCGTGCCACGGGTCGACGCTGCCGAACGGGATCAACACGTCGCGGTTGCGCACCGCCCCGGCCACCAGATCCTCGATCGAGTTCGGCACGTGCCGCATCGCGGTGCGCGCATCGACGGTGAACACCACCGCGGCGGTGTTGTGTCGCCGGTACAGGTCGGCGACGGCGTCGACGCTCGACAAGGCGCCGGGCTCGCGCTTGAAGTACTTCTCGGTCGCCTCGATCAACTCGTCGGTGTAGGCCTTGTGGCCGTGGCCGTCGACCTCGACGTGGGTGTGGATGTCGATCGCGGCGATGCGGTCGAAATCGATCCCGTATTCGTACCTTTGGCTCACCCGGCCGCGGTCTCCGGCGCGTAACCGATCGCCGATTTGGTCTCCAGGTATTCGTCGAAGCCGAAATGACCCCACTCGCGGCCGTTGCCGCTGCGCTTGTACCCGCCGAACGGCGCGGTCATGTCGAAGCCGTGGTTGATCGCCACCGAACCCGCGCGGATCCGGCGGGCGACCGCCCGAGCCTGGTCCAGATCGGCACCGGACACGTACCCGGCCAGCCCGTACTCGGTGTCGTTGGCGATCTCGAGCGCCTCGTCGAGGTCGTCGTAGCCGATGATGCACAGCACCGGCCCGAAGATCTCCTCACGCGCGATGGTCATGTCGTTGCGGACGTTGGCGAACACGGTCGGCTTGACGAAGTAGCCGGCGTCCAGGCCGTCGGGCCGGCCGGGGCCGCCGACGACGAGCGTCGCTCCTTCGTCGATGCCCTTCTGCAGCAGGCCCTGGATCTTGTCGAACTGCGCCTTGGAGGCCACCGGCCCCAACGCGCGGGGTTCGTCGGGGTCACCGACCTTCACCGCGGCCGCGGTCTCCTTGGCCACCGCGATCGCCTCGTCCATCCGGGAGTTGGGCACCAGCATGCGCGACGGCGCGTTGCAGCTCTGGCCGCTGTTGACCATCATCACCGAGGTGCCTGCGGCGACGCTCTTGGCGAAGTCGTCGTCGTCGAGCACGATGTTGGGGCTCTTGCCGCCGAGTTCCTGCGTCACCCGTTTCACCGTCGCGGCGGCGTTGCGTGCGACGTCGACGCCGGCGCGGGTGGAGCCGGTGAAGGACACCATGTCGATGTCGGGGTGGCTGGACAGCGCGGCGCCGACGCCCGGGCCGTCACCGTAGACCAGGTTGTACACGCCGGCGGGAATCCCTGCGGCGTCGACGATCTCGGTGAAGATCTGCGCGGAGTACGGCGCCACCTCCGAGGGTTTGAGCACCATCGTGCAGCCGGTCGCCAGCGCCGGGAACACCTTGCAGGCGATCTGGTTGATCGGCCAGTTCCACGGCGTGATCAGGCCGCACACGCCGATCGGCTCCCGGACCACCAGCGTGGATCCGAGCTGTTCTTCGAACGAGAAGTTCTTCAGCACGTCGATGGCCGTGGCCAGGTGGCCCATCCCCAGCGCCACCTGCGGGCCGGCCGCCAGGGACGCAGGTGCGCCCATCTCCTCGTTGACCGCGTCGGCCAGGTCACCGGAGCGCTTCTGGTATCCGGCCAGGATCGCCTGCAGCAGGTCGAGCCGTTCTTCGCGGCTCGACTGGGACCAGGTGGCGAACGCCTTACGCGCCGCCTGCACGGCCACGTCGACGTCGACCGCGGAACCGATCGAGATCCTGCCGGACACCTCTTCGGTGGTCGGGTTGTCGACGTCCAGGGTGTTCGGCTGCACCGGGTCAACCCATTTTCCGTCGATGTAGAACTTCAGATACTCACGCATGGCTCCATCTTTCTCTACTGTGTGCCTTCTGCATACCAGGTCCGGAATCGGTCGTACTTGGGCATCTCCTCGGAGTTGGCCTTCGGGTCGATGCTCACGTGCACCACCCCCACCTTGCCGCTGGCATAGGCGCGGGCGATGGCCGGCCCGATCTCATCGTCCTTCTCGACGTATTCGCCGTGGCAGCCGAAGCCCTCGGCGATCTTGTCCATCCGGACGTCCTTGCTCCAGTGCACACCGGGCTGCGGGGACGGCTGCTCGAACGTGCGCTTGTAGACGCCGACCTCCAGGCCCCACTGATGGTCCACGCCGATCACACACACCAGCGGCACCCCCTCGCGGGCGGCCGTTTCGAGTTCGGCGATGTGGAACAGGAATGACGAGTCGCTTGTCAGCAACATCACCGGGCGGGTGCGGCCCTCGGCCACCGACGCGCCGACCGCGTACGGCAGTCCTGTGCCCAGATGTCCGAAGTTCTGGTTCCAGATCACGTCGCGCGGCTTGGCCTGCGAGTAGGTCCACTGGAAGATCACGGTCGCACCGCCGTCGCGCACCATGATGCCGTCCTCGAGTTCGTTGAATGCCTTGGTGGCTTCGACGACGAACCGCGCCGGATGAATCGGCGAGCGGCCCGACGGCGCGTTTTCGGCGAGTTGGGTGAGCTCCTCGGCGTCGGCCTTGACCAACTTGTCGAGGTTGGCCGACGGTTCGCGCGGGGTGTCGCGGAGCGCCTCGACGAGTTGCGGCACGATACCGCGCAGATCGCCGACCAGCGGCACATCGAACGGGCGGTTGACGCCGATGGCCGCTGGATCCTGCTCGACGTACACCCATTTGCGGTTGTCGTCGTTTCCGGCCCAGTGCTGGGTCCTGCCATAGTGCATGGGCTCGCCGAGTTCGGTACCCAGCGCGACGCACAGGTCGGATTCCTCGACCGCCTCGTTGGCGGCCGGGGAGAACAGGTACGGGAAGGTCCGGTCCTGAAGTCCGGGGATGTACGACGTGCCGCCGGAGGTCTGGATGACCGGGCACGCCATCAGCTCGGCCAGCTCTTTGACCTCCTGCTGCGTGCGGGAGGTGTGCACCCCGTGGCCGACGAGCAGGATCGGGCTCTTGGCCTCGCGGATCAGCTTCACGGCCTCGGCGACCTCAGGGGCTCCCGCCCGCTGGTTGACGAGGCGATACCGGTTGGGCGGCAGGGGTTCTGCGACGTCGAGCTCTTCGAGGATCACGTGCGACGGGAACTCGACGTAGCTGGGTCCGGGCGTGCCCGACATCGAGCGGCGGATGGCCTCACGGATGATCTCGTCGGTCTGGTCGGCGTACTCGATCGAGCTGCTGTATTTGACCGAAGCCTCGAAAAGTGGTTCCTGCTGCACGAATTGGATGCGGCCGCGCCGCACGCGCCGCTCGGTGATGCGGGCGCGCTGGCCGCCGAGGAAGATCACCGGGGAGTTCTCGACAAGTGCGCACTGGATTGCCCCCGCGATGTTCGCCATGCCCGGCCCGAGGGTCCCGATGCACAACCCCGGCCTGCCGGTCATCCGCGAAGCCGCCTCGGCCATGAACCCCGCGCTGAGCTCGTGGTGGGGTGCGACGACCGACCATCCGCGGGCGTCGGCTTCGGCGAACATGTGCACGAAGTTCGGGTCGGGGATGCCGAACAGCGTGTTGATCCCCTCGGCCTCGAAGAGGTCGAGGATGCGCTTGTATACCGGTATGCCCATGGAAACTCCTTGATGTCGTTAGCGATAGCGTTGTGCGAGTCGTTGACGGTGTGTGCTCGGCGAGCCGAACAGTGAACGGTTGAGCGCGGCGCGTTTGAGATAGACGTGGATGCCGCTCTCCCACGTGTAGCCGATGCCGCCGTGCAACTGCATGGCCTTGCCGACGATGTCGACGGCCGCGCCGCACGCGTGGGATTTGGCCATCGCGGCGGCGACGTCGGCGCGCGGATCGTTTCGGGTGATCGCCGCGACCGCGGCGCTGACGAGTTGGCGGGACACCGCGATGGCAACGAGCATGTCGGCGCAGGCGTGTTTGACGGCCTGGAAGGAGCCGATCGGCCTGCCGAACTGGTGGCGCACCTTGGCGTATTCGACGGTCGCGGTG
Source organism: Mycolicibacterium holsaticum DSM 44478 = JCM 12374 (assembly GCF_019645835.1). Classification (NCBI taxonomy): domain Bacteria; kingdom Bacillati; phylum Actinomycetota; class Actinomycetes; order Mycobacteriales; family Mycobacteriaceae; genus Mycobacterium; species Mycolicibacterium holsaticum. Next base: position 936,794 of record NZ_CP080998.1, on the reverse strand, counting down.
AGCATGGCTTCGCTGAGCCCCAGGCTGTCGCAGGCCACGGCGACGGCGGCCCGGTCACGCAGCCGCGCTATCGCGGCGGCGGGATCCCCGGCGAAGCCCAGCACCTCACCGGCGCAGTCAGGTACGGATACCGTTGCCAGACGGCGGGTTTCGTCGAGTACGGGTTGCGCGGTGACCGTGACGGCCGGTTCGGCGGCACCGCTGGCGGTGACGACGAGCACCCGGTCGGCGTCCTCGGCGTCGGGCACGAAGTCATATGGTTCGAGTGCGACGGCAACGCGGGCGGCGCCGGAGACGACGTCGCGCAGCAGGTCGTCGCGGGCGTCGCTGGGCTGCAGGGCGTTCAGCGTGCCGACGGCCAGCACCGCGCTGCCCAGATAGCTGGTGGCGCTAGCGGCGCGGCCGATCTCCTCACAGACGATCGCCACCTCGTCGAACGTCGCTCCGGCGCCGCCGAATTCCTCGGGTACCTCCAGCCCGGCCCAGCCGGCTTCCACGAGGGAGGGCCAGCCGACCATGCGGTCCTTGCCGAGCAGACCGGCTGCCACCGAGCGCAATTCGTCGTGGAACTCGGAGAACTCGGTGTTCATGCGTTGCTCGGTTCCCGCGGCAGGCCCAGGCCGCGTTCGCCGATGATGGTGCGCTGGATTTCGCTGGACCCGCCGGGGATGGTCCACTCCCAGGAGCCGATGAAGTCCAGCACCCACGAACCTGACTCCCAGCCGCTGGACATCGGCTTGGCCAGCTCGGTGTGGGCAGCCAGGCCGCCGACCTCGGCGCCGAAGTCGGTCATCCGCTGCAACAGCTCGCTGTAGTAGAGCTTGACGATCGACGCGTCGGCGGGTCCGGGTTGGCCGCTCTCGTTGTTTTCCACCAGCTTTCGGCATAGCGCTCGTAGCCCGGTGATCTCGGTCTCGAACTGCGCCAGGCGGTCAGCGACGATCGGATCCTCGACGGGGCAGGACCGCACCAGCCAGCGGAAGCCGGCGTTGCCGAGCCGCTCGGCGAGTTCGAGCATGGTCATACCCCGCTCGGCCCCCAACGTGGCCTGCGCGACTTGCCAGCCGGCGTTCTCGGGCCCGACGAGGTTGGCTGCCGGGATCGCCACGTCGTTGAGGAAGATCTCGCAGAAGTGTGAGTCGCCGATCGCATTGCGGATCGGGCGCACCTCGACCCCGGGTGTGGTCATGTCCAGCAGGAAGTACGAGATGCCCTTGCGTTTGGGCGCATCGGGATCGGTGCGGGCCAACAGCAGGCACCAGTCGGCGTGCATACCGCCGCTGGCCCACAGCTTCTGGCCGTTGACCACGTAGCTGTCGGCGGTTTTGCGTGCCGTGGTGCGCAGGCCGGCCAGATCCGACCCGGCCTCGGGTTCGGAGAAACCCTGCACCCAGATCTCGCCGTCGAGGATGGCGGGCAGATGTCTGCGTCGCTGTTCGTCGGTGCCGGCCGCGAGCAGCGTCGAGGCGGCGTGGTGGATCCCGACGAACGCCAGCACGAGCCGGGGCGCGTCGTGGCGGGCCAGTTCCTGGTAGAGCACCACTTGCTCGGCGACCGACATCTTCCGTTCTGCTCCTCCCGTCCGCAGGCCGCCGCCCCATTCGCGCGGCCAGTGCGGTACGGCGAAACCCGCGCTGTGCAGTTCGGCGAACCAGGTCTTCTGGAAGGTGACGAACTGTTCGGCGGTGGCGCCGGTCTGCTTCTCGCGCCAGTCGGACGGAATGTGTTCGACACACCACTGCCGCACGCGGCGCCGAAACTCGGCTTGTGCCGGGGTGTCCGGCGAGATCTCCGGTTCGGCGGTCATGCGGTGCCGGCCTTGAGCAGGTCCATGGTGCGGGCGGCGGCGACGCCGTCGTCGAACGACGGGGCGATCGAGGCACCGGTTCGCAGTGCGTCGGCGACCTCGGCGAAGTAGGTGGTCAGCGCGGGCGGCGGGGTGCGCCGCGGCGGCGGGTCGAACTCGGTGACGTCTGGTTCCTGATCGGGGCGTCGGAGCACCAGCGTGGTGTCCGCGGTCAACTCGATCGTCCCCGCGCTGCCCATCAGCGTGACGCGCGGTGTCGACGCGACGGCGGCGGCGAACCCGGTGTCGTGGGTGGCGGTGGCGCCGTTGGCCAGCCGGAACCAGGCCGAGTATCCGTCTTCGGCTGTGGCGCCGGGGATGTCGGTGCGGGTGACGCCGCCGCAGTCGACGATGTCGCTGTCGAACAGCCAGCGGGTGAAGTCGATCAGGTGTGAGCCGTAGGCGCCGATCCAGCCGCCGCCGAGTTCGCGGTCGTTGATCCAGCCGAGCGTGCGACCGCGTAGCCCGCTGCCGAAGAAGGTCCAGCTCAGATGGGTGGGGGTGCCGATGGCTCCGGTGTCGCTGAGCTTCTTGAGCATCGACCACGACGCGTTGAACCGGAACTCGAAGTTCAAGAAGTTGGCGACGCCGGCCTGCTGGGCCTTGTCGCGCATGGTGATCGCCTCGTCGGCGTTGCGCCCGAACGGCTTGTCGCACAACACCGCATGCCCGTGCTCGATCGCACCGCCCACGTGCTCGAGGTGCAGAAACGGCGGCGAGTGCACCGAGACGAGGTCGACATCGGACGCCAGCGCGGTTTTCACCGCGCTCGCGTCCCGCGGGCTGACCACCTCGACGTCGAAGCCCACGCTCTGATACGCCGGGGCGGCGGCGTGCTTACCGAAGCCGGTGCCGATCACGACGACCTTCACGCGAACAACCCTGTCAACCCGGCGCGGCCGGCGCTGCGGGTCAGCGCGTCGCGGGTCGCCGACAGGCCCAGCGGCAGCCGCCTCAGCGGCTGGCTGTAGCGCGACAGCCACGACAGCGTGGTCTCGTCGCAGAACCCGACCGCGCCGTGCAGCTGGTGACACACCCGGAACACCACCTCCGCGGCTTCGATTGCCGACATTCTCAGCGCCAGCGCATCGTTGAGTGCCGTGGGCTGGTTTTCCTGAATACTCCACAGCGCGTACTTGGCGAGGATGTCGAGCCCGCTGCGCTCGACTTCGGCGTCGGTGAGCTGGAACTGCACCCCCTGAAACGCCGAAAGCGTCTGCCCGAACTGCTTGCGCAGGCTGATGTGGGCGATGGTCAACTCGATGACCCGGTCCAACATGCCCAGCAGCGTCCAGCACGGCAGCACCAACGCGAGCGCGACGTCGCCCGCGCCGTCGTCATCGACGCGGGACAGCTCCAGTTCGGCGACGAACCCGGGCCCCGACGGGCGCTGGGCACCCACGGTGCTGCGGGTACCGTCCAACATCACGGCGGCCCACCTTGTTTGGAGGCCGGCCACCGGGCCGGCCGGGCGTGCCCCGGCGACCACGATCAACCCCTCGACGTCCAGGTCGGCCGGTTTGGCCAGCCGCTCGGCGACCGGGTAGGGCAGCGCCCAGTAGCCCGCGCTTCGGCACAGCGCCGCGGCGGCCTCCAACCCGTCACCGTCACCGCGCGGGTCGAGGTCCCACGCGCCGAGTTCGGCGAGCACGGGGCCGACGAGTGGTTCGCGGCGCTCCGGTTTGGCTTCGGCCTGCTGCACCAACTGGTCTCCGCCTGCGGCCTCGAAGGCGCGCAGTGCCTGGCGCCCGTACTCCTGGGCGTCGTCGGTCAGGTCGAGAATCATCTCGTTCATTTCGCCGCCGCCAACAACGCGCGGGACAGCAGGATACGTTGCATCTCAATGCTTCCCGACGATACCGTGGATGCCTGCGAGTAGCGCCAGTGGTCGTCGACCTCGCCGAGGAACCACGTCGCCTGCGCAGCGTCGCGCGGCACCTCGGCGGCGATGTCCATCAGCACCTCGGCGCTGTCCTGATCGAGTTTGGTCACCGCGATCCGGTACGCCGCGGCGTCGCCGGGTTGGATGCGTCCGGTGCTCTGCAGGGACACCACCCGATATGCCATCAGCCGGGCGCGACGGCAGTGCGTGAGCATCCGGACCCATCTGCCCCGTAACTCCGCGGGCAGGTCCTCCCAGCGGTCGCCGAGCACGGCCGGTGCGGCGGCCAGCAACCGTTCACACCGTGCGTAGCGGGCGATGCCGACCCGTTCGAAGGCCATCACGTCCTGCACGACCGACCACCCCTGATCCACCGTGCCGAGCACGTCGGCCTCGGTGACCCGCAGATCGTCGAAGAACACCTCGTTGAGGTGATGCGGGCCCAACATGGTGCGGATCGGTCTGACCTGGATCGCCGGATCGTCCATCGGCACCAGGAAAATCGTCAGGCCCTGCTGCTTCTTCTGCCCTTTGGAGGTGCGCGCCAAAAGGAAGCACCACTGCGCCATCGTGGCGTAGGACGTCCAGATCTTCTGCCCGCTGACCAGCCAGCCATCGTCGACGCGGCGGGCGCTGGTGCGCAGTGACGCCAGATCGGAACCCGCCTCTGGTTCCGAGAAACCCTGGCACCAGATCACCTCGCCGCGGGCGATGGGCGGCAGATGCCTGCGCTGCTGCTGTTCGGTGCCGTGCCGCATGATGATCGGGCCGACCCAGTTGACCCCCATGTACTGGGCGCCTCGAGGTTCGTGGTGCGCCCACATCTCCTCGCGCACCACGGTCTGCTCCCATACCGATGCCCCGCCGCCTGCGAACTCCTTGGGCCACGACAGGCACAGCAGTTCGCGCTCGGCGAGCAGCCGGCAGAACCGCTGCGCGATCTGCAGGTCCTCGGGGTCGTCGGTGAACGCGCCTAAATACCGTTCGGGCACATGATCGTTCACCAGTGCGCGGAGTTCGTTGCGCAACGCGGCCGCCTGCTCGCCCATGTCAAAGTGCACGGTCGACTCCTGTCACGCCGAGTTCGGCGAGCACCTCCTCGGTGTCGGCGCCGAGTTCGGGCGCCGGACCCGTCACGGCTCCCGGGGTGCGCGAGAACCACGTCGGCACACCGGGAAAGCGCACCGGACCGTGCGGTGTGTCGACGGTCTGGAACAGCCCCGCCGCGCTCAGGTGCGGATCGTCGAACAACGCATCCGGTGAGTTCAGCGGTGCGGCCGGGATCTCCAGTTCATCGAACAGGGCCAGCCACTCGGCAGTAGTGCGTTCCTTCATCGTCTCGGCTAACAGCCCGTATACGGAGTCGATGTCGCGCGAGCGCATCTCCAGGGTCGCGTGAGACTCGTTGACCCAGGCCGGTTTGACCGCGTTGACGAACGCGTTCCAGTGCTTGTCGTTGTAGATCAGCGCGGCGATGAAGCCGTCGCTGGTGCGGTAGGGCCTGCGGTTGGGCGCCACCGTGCGCGGATACACCGCAGGGCCGAGGGGAGGGTCGAACATGGCGCCGTTGGCATGTTCGACCAGCATGAACGCCGCCATCGTCTCGAACATGGCGACCTCGACCTCCTGGCCCTCCCCGGTGCGCTCGCGATGGAACAGCGCCATCGTCGTCGCGTAGACCGCGGTCAGTCCGGCCACTTTGTCGGCGATGATGGTGCCGACAAAGTCGGCCTCGCCGGTGAGTTGCTGTTGGACAAAGGGGATTCCGCATTCCGCCTGGATGGTGTCGTCGTAGGCGGGCCGGTCTCGTTTCGGGCCGCGCCTGCCGTATCCATAGCAGTTGGTGTAGACGATGGCCGGGTTGATCGCCGCGACGTCCTGATAGCTGAAGCCCAGCTTGGCGATCGCCTTGGACCGCATGGAGTGGATGAACACGTCGGCCCCTTCGATGAGGGTGCGCATCGCGGCCTTACCGGCGTCGGTCCGCAGGTCGATGACGACGCTGCGCTTGCCGCGGTTGACGTTGACGAACACACCGCTCATCCCCGGCGCCGGGCCCACGGAGATGTAGCGGGTGTTATCGCCTTGCGGCGGTTCGATTTTGATCACGTCGGCGCCCATGTCGGCCATGATCTGGGTGCAGTAGGGGCCCATCACCATCGCGGTGAGGTCGACGACGCGTATGCCGTTGAGCGGACCGCTAGCCATGAGGCGCTCCCCGGCTGGCCATCGCGAAGCTGTACCGGATGTGGTCGCCGTGTCCGTCGGGTATTACCGGAAAGATCACCGGGTCCGAGGGGTCACGGATGGCAGCGATCTGCTCGCCCACGTCTTCGATCGACCATGCCGGCTGATACAGGCCGGGGGTTTCGGCGACGAATGCCCTGGCCACCCGGCCGGCCAACGCGATGAACACTTCACCGTTGACCGAACACGATTCGTGGGCGAGCCAACCCACCGTCGGGGCCACCAACTCCGGTCCCATCGGTGGATACGCCGACGTGTCAATGCCTTCGGCCATCCGGGTGACAGCAGCGGGCACGATCACATTGCTGACGACGCCGTCGGCCGCACCTTCCATCGCCGCGACGTTGGACAGCCCGATCACCCCGGCCTTGGCGGCCGCGTAGTTGGCCACCTGATGGTTGCCGTACAACCCGCCGATCGAAGAGGTCAGCACGATCCGCCCGTAGCCGGCGTCGCACATGGTGGGAAACGCGGGCCGCACCACGTGAAATGCACCGCGCAGGTGGACGTCGAGCACGGCGTCGAAGTCGTCGTAGCTCATCTCCCGCAGCGGTGCGCGGCGGACGTTTCCGGCGTTGTGGATGAGGATGTCGATGCGGCCGTACCGGTCGAGCGCGGTGTCGACGATGGCCTTGCCGCCGTCCGCGGTGGCCACCGAGTCGGTATTGGCCACGGCTTGCCCACCGGCAGCGACGATTTCACGCACCACGTCCTCGGCGGGACCGGCATCGGTCCCGCCGCCGGTGAGGTTGCCGCCGGGGTCGTTGACGACGACTTTCGCGCCGCGAGCGGCCAGCAGCATCGCATACGAGCGGCCCAGCCCCCGGCCTGCCCCGGTGATCACGGCGACCCGGTCGTCGAACCTCACCTCAACCTCCGATTTGTGTGCGAAAACGAGCGCTCACCGCGCCTGAACGCACACAAATCGCTACTTTCCGAGGACCAGGCCATCCAGGTCACCCCTGTCGCGCCACTCCTTGAGCAGGTCGCCGAAGGCGTAGAAGCCGGGACCGTAGGGGTCGCCGAGATGAGACCGGATGCCCTCACCGCCACCACCGCCCTCGTTGTTGTAGTAGCCGGGTGTGCAGGACGCGTCGAACGCCGAGTTGTCGACGGCGGTTTCGCGCACGGTCTGACACCAATCATCTTGTGCCTCTTGGGTCGGCTCCACCGTGCTGACGCCGCGGTTCAACGCTTCGGCGATGACGTACGCGATGTGTTCACCCTGCAGTTCGTAGTTCGATGCGATGTTCGCCGAGATGCCGACCTGGGTGAAGCCGGTGTAGAACTGGTTGGGGAAACCGCGGCTGGTCATGCCGTGCAGGGTCTTGTACCCGTCGCGCCAGTAGTCGTAGAGCGACACGCCGTCGCGGCCCTCGATCGCGTCGATCGAGTAGCGCCTGCTGATGTCGGTGGTGATCTCGAATCCGCTGGCGTAGATGATGCAGTCGACCTCGTACTCCTTGCCGCCGGCGATCAGGCCCTTCTCCGTGATCCGTTCGACACCTTTGGAATCCGAAACGTCGACCAGGGTGACGTTGGGGCGGTTGAATGTCGGCAGGTACTCGTCGTTGGACAGCGGACGCTTGCACAGGAACCGGTAGTAGGGCTTGAGCATCTCAGCGGTGCCCTGGTCGCTGACGATCTCGGCGATCCGGCGGCGCAGCCGCTCCATGATCTTGTAGTCCTCTTCCTCCCGGATCGCCATGAACTGCTCGGGTGTCATCGACGCCGGGTCCTCCAGCGCCATCACCCGCGCGGCGGTGTTGCGGCCCAGCTCGGTCCAGAAGTCGCACACCAGATCCGGCTGGCCCAGCGCCATGCCTTCGAACGTCCAAGAGTGGAAGTTGCGCTGGCGTTCCTTCTGCCAGCCCGGCTGCAGCGACTTCACCCACTCGGGATCGGTTGGGGCGTTGTTGCGTTCGTCGACCGTGGACGGGGTGCGTTGGAACACGTACAGGTGCTCGGCATCCTTGGCCAGAAACGGCACGATCTGGATGGCGGTGGCACCGGTGCCGACGACCGCGACGCGCTTGTCGGCCAGCTTGTGCAGGTTTCCGGTGCTGTCGCCGCCGGTGTAGTCGTAGTCCCACCGCGACGAGTGGAAGCTGTGCCCCCGGAAGTCCTTGATCCCGGGAATACCAGGAAGTTTCGGGCGGTGAAAGGGTCCCGAGGCCATGATGACGAACCGGGCCCGGATGTCGTCGTCGCGGTTGGTGCTGATCCGCCACCGCGCAATCTCGTCGTCCCAGCGCAGGCTGCGCACCTGGGTGGAAAAGATCGCCCCGTCGTAAAGCCCAAAGTGCTTACCGATGTTTCGGCAGTGCTGGTAGATCTCGGTGCCGTCGGCGAACTTCTTGGACGGCATGAAGTCGAGCTCTTCGAGCATCGGGATGTAGCAATAGGATTCGTTGTCGCACTGGATACCCGGATACCGGTTCCAGTACCACACCCCGCCGAAGTCACCGCCGAGTTCGATGATCCGGACGTCCTCGACGCCGGCCTTCTTCAGGTACGCGGCCGACAGCAGACCACCGAAGCCGCCACCGAGCACCGCGACGTCGATGTCCTCGTCGATCGGGTCGCGCGGGGCGACGGGCGTGTAGGGATCGACTTCGTAATAGCCGGCGAAGTCGTCGCTCAGTTCGACGTACTGCTTCGAGCCTTCCGGCCGCAGCCTCTTGGCCCGCTCCTGGGCGTACTTCTCCCGCAGCGCATCGATGTCGATGTCGTCGGGGGTCTCCGTCGGACCGCACGGCGGTGCGGAGGTGCTCAGCGTCTCGGTCATCGGTCGGAAAGCTCCTGGGGTTCGCCGGTGCCCATGTATCTGGACAGTTGGTAGTGAAGGTTGACGGTGCTGCGTTCGCGATACGGGTTGGGCCTGGTTCCGGGAAAGCCGAGCGACTTCATGCCCTGCTGCACCGCGGCCATGTTGGAGAAGTCCTGTGGCAGCACCGAGAGCCAGTTCGGGCTGTCCTTCGGTGTGTACTCCCATTCGGTCTGTGGCTCTTGACCTTTCGGGAACAACTCCAGCGTCGCCACTTCGAAGACGCACTTGTTCGGGTCATAGCTCGGGTGCGGTCGCGCGCTGTAGCACAGTGCGGTGGTCAGGCCCTGACCGATCTGGAAGTTCGGGAAGACCTGCCAGGCCGTGCCCGCCTGCCCGAGGATGTCGGCCGGGATCGTCGGCCAGATCACCCCTCGGGCTTCGTCGTCCCGCCGCGCCGACGCCAGCCAGTGTTCGAGGACCTTGTCGGGTGGTGTGCCTTCGGGCAGTTCGTCGACCAGCCTCTTGGCGGCGTTCACCAGCGTTTCGGTGGTGGTGGCGTTGGTCTGCTCCCACGTGTACATCTGCATCTCCGCGGTGGACACGCGCGGATCGTCGCCGGTGCCGAGCCGGATCTTGGACCTGGTGGCCTCCATGTCCTTTGGCGCGTCGTAGCCGATGTTGCTGTGCTTGCCCTGCGCCTTGGCCCAGCCCTTGAACTCGCCGAACCTGTTGAATTCCGGATGGGTGGTGAACACGTGGTAGGTCTCGTTGAAGGCCTCCAGCGCGACCTTCCAGTTACAGTCGAAGTACAGCCATTTGCGCCACTTGTAGCGCATGTTCTCCAGCCCGAACGGATCGAGTATCTTCGCCGCCGGGAACAGGTAGTCGCCAAGCGACTCACACGTCGGGTCCATGTTGATGAACAACCAACCGCCCCAGGTGTCCACCTGAACGGGAGCCAGATGGGTGTTCTCCGGCGTCAGCGCACCCTTCCAGTCGTCCTGTTCCCGGATGTGCGTACACGTGCCGTCGAGAGCGTATGTCCAGCCGTGGAATCCGCACACGAACGACTTACGGGCCCGATCGCAGGCGTTCTTCGCGCCGTCGGGGGTGTCGACGAGACGGCGGCCGCGGTGCATGCAGACGTTGTGATGCGCCTTGAAGGTGTGCGCGCCCGTTCGCACGATGATGATCGAGTCGTCGAGGATGTCGTAGGTCAGATAGCTGCCGACCTCCGGTAGCTCCTCGACCCGGCCGACCTGCTGCCAGACCTTGCGCCACAGCTTGTCGCGTTCGGCACGGGCATAGGCCTCGGAGGTGTAGGCCTCCACACCGATCGTCATCGGCTCGGAAAGCTCCTCGGCGACTTGGGCTTCTAGGTCTGTCATGGGTTCTCCTAAAACCGCTTGATCTCGGCGCGGAAGGATTCGTCTTTGAGGAACAGCGACGTATTGTCGGCGTCCAAATGGGTCCACTTGAGGTTCAGCCCGCCGTCGACGAGCAACGTCTGCCCGGTGATGTAACTCGACAGATCGGACAGCAGAAACAGGATCGCGCCGGCCTGTTCCTCCGGGCGGCCGCGCCGGCCCATCGCGATCGCGCGGCGGTCGCGGTCGGGGTCGTCGTCGACGTACGTGCGTGACGCGGCGGTTTCCGTCACGCCCGGTGCGACGGCGTTGACGCGGATGTCGGCCAGGGCCAACTCGGCGGCCATCGTGCGCGTCATCGCGGCGACCGCGGCCTTGGCGGTGCCGTAGGCGATATGGAACGGCGCGGTGTTCATCCCGCTGATCGACGACAACGACACGATCGAACCGGGGTTGCCCTGCTGCCGAATCTCGGCGGCCACCGCCTGGCTCATGAAGAAGGCCGTCTCGAGGTTGGCGGTGAACAGATCCCGCCAGTCGGTTCGGGTCACCCGGGTGGCGGGCATCCAGGTGGCAGGCGCGGCGCCGCCGGCGATGTTCACCAGCCCGTACAGCTCGCCGTCGGCGCGCCGGGCCTGGTCCATCACGGTCGCGATGCCCTCGTCGGTGGAGGCGTCGGCGGCCACCGGCACCACCGCCAGCCCCTGTGCGGCCAGCGGTGCGACGTGTTCGTCGAGGTTCTCCTTCGACCGGCTGACCGCCACCACGGTGGCGCCGGCCTGCGCGGCCATGCGGGTCACGGTGGTGCCGATGCCGCCGCCGCCAGCCCCCGACACCACGACGATGCGGCCGTCCAGCCTCAAAAGCTCGCTCACGCTAATTGTCCGGACAACATATGGTGCTCTGCATATTGCAGAACACTATTCCGCAGCGCTGATCCGTCCGTCAAGGCCCGATGAGCTGGTATCACAGCCTATTGTCTGGACTAACGGAGCTTGATACGGTCCGAGTTCATGACGCAATCCGCGACGGGGTCACCTCCGCAGGCCCGCTACGTGGGGCCCAACCCGACCGTGACCGAGGGCTGGCAGCTGCGCCGCCTCACCGCGCCGAGCCGGTTGTTCGGCGCGAACGGTCTGCGCACCGGACCCGACGGGCGCGTCTACGTCGCTCAGGTGACCGGCAGCCAGATCAGTGCGCTGGATCTGGGCACCGGCCAGGTGGGCACCGTCAGCGCCAAGGGCGGCGACATCATCGCCCCCGACGACGTCGCGTTCGACGCGCACGGCAACCTCTACGCCACCGAGGTGATGGACGGACGGGTCAGCGTGCGCGATGTTGGCGGCCAGACCCGGGTGTTGCGCGACGACCTGCCCTGCGCCAACGGCATCACCGTGCATCAGGACCGGTTGTTCGTCAACGAGTGCCGCGACGGCGGGCGGTTGATGGAACTCGATCGCGCCACCGGCGCGGCGCGGATCCTGCTCGACGATCTCCCCTCGCCCAACGCGATGGAGGTCGGCCCCGACGGTCTGGTGTACTACCCGCTGATGACGGCCAACGAGATCTGGCGCGTCGACCCCAACGGTGGTCAGCCACAACGGGTTACCGGTGATCTCGGTGTTCCCGACGCGGTGAAGTTCGACCCGCAGGGTTTCATCGTCTCCACGCAGGTGGCCAGCGGGCAGGTGCTGCGCATCGATCCGCGCACGGGCGACAAGACGCTGCTGGCGCAGCTCACCCCCGGGCTGGACAACCTCACGCTGGTCGGTGACCGGGTCCTGGTCTCCAACTTCACCGGCGAGATCACCGAGATCCTGGGCTCCGGGGAGACCCGCACGGTGCTGCCCGGCGGCCTGAATTGGCCAATGGATCTCGCGGTCGCCGAAGACGGCAACCTCTACGTCGCCGACGGCACGTACTTCTATGCGGTCAACCCCGACGGTTCGCTGCGCACCGTCGGCATGCTGTTCACACCCGGATATCCCGGGTTCCTTCGCGGGTTGGCTCCGGCGGGCGCGGGTGCGTTCGTGGTCGCCACATCCGGCGGCCAGATCGGCCGTTACCGCCCCGGCGACGGCGAAACCGATTACCTCGCTGACGGATTCGACCAACTCTACGGGGTGGCGATCGGACCCGGCGAGGGGATCGTGTTCGCCGAGCTTGGCACCGGTCGGGTGCACTCGCTGCGCTCGGGCAGCGCCGAGGTGCTGGCGTCGGGCCTGCAGGATCCGGTCGGCGTGGCGTTCGGCGCCGACGGCTACCCGCTGGTCGCCGAGTCCGGTGCCGGTCGGGTAGTGCGGCTGGCCGGTACCCCCGAGACCGTCATCGACGGGCTGCAGCGCCCGCAGGGCATCCATGTCGCCGACGGCACCCTCTACGTCGTCGACGCCGGGGCCAAAGAGATCGTCGCGTTCGATCTGGACACCAAGGTGCGCACCGCCATCGCCGCGGGCGTAGCAGTCGGCGCACCCCCCGGCGTGCAACCCAAGCCGCTCAAGGGGATGCCGCCGTTCTCCGGACCCCAGGGTCCGTTCGCCGGAATCACCATGGGACCCGACGGCACGCTGTACGTCTCCGCCGACGGTGACGGAAGCGTGCTGGCGTTGCGCCGGAATTCGACATGACGGCCGAGCCCACCGACCACCGGTACCTCCAGGTGGCACGCACCCTGCGAAAGGAGATCGTCGACGGGGTGTATCCGGTGGGATCGCAACTACCCACCGAACAACAGCTGTGCGAACGGTTCGAGGTCAGCCGCTACACGATCCGTGAGGCGCTGCGCCGGCTGCGTGACGACAACCTGGTCTCGTCACGGCCCCGGGCGGGCACCCTCGTCGTCCCGCGCCCCGCGGCCAATTCCTATGCCCAGGACGTGATGTCGATCAACGACCTGCTGGCGTTCGCCGCCGGTGCGCAGCTGGTGATCGAATCCAACGCGATGGTGACCGTCGACGACGACCTCGCGTCAAAGACCGGGCTGGCGGCCGGCTCGCAGTGGCTGGCCGTGCACGGGCACCGGCAGGCCGAGACGGGCAGCACCCCGGTCTGCGTCACCGAGTACTACATCAACCGTGCATTCGCCGCGGTGGGCCGGCTGTTGCAACGGCATTCCGGGCCGATCTTCCCGCTGATCGAGGACCTCTTCGGCGTGAGCATCGTCGAAGTGCTCCAGGAGATCTCGGCGGTCGCCACCACCGAGGACGTGGCCGAGGCGCTGCAGATGGCGCCGGGCGACGCCGCGCTGCAGATGCGGCGCACATACAAGACGTCCGACGGTCAGGTGGCTCAGGTCACCATCAACACCCATCCCTCGTCGCGTTATCGGCACACGATGACCATGCGCCGCATCAAGGGCCGGGCCGCGCCGTGAGGGTCGAAGAGGCCCGCGCGGCCGACGCCTACCGCCGTGGTCTGTGGGTGCATGAGACCCTGGCCGACGCCCTTCGCGATGCCGCCCGGGCCACCCCGCAGCGAACGGTGTTGGTGGACGGAAACATTCGACTCGACTGCCGCAGCCTGCACCAGCAGGCCAGCGCCCTGGCGCACTCGCTCACCTCCCGCATGCCCGCGGGCAGCGTGGTGTCGTTCATGCTGCCGAACTGGCACGAAGCCGCCGTCGTCTACCTCGGTGCGACGCTGGCCGGCATGGTGGTGAACCCGATCCTGCCCTCGCTGCGCGACCGCGAGCTGCAGTTCATCCTGTCCGACGCCGACACCCGGGCCGTCTTCGTGCCGTCGGTCTTCGGACGCCACGATTACGGCGCGATGCTGGAGCGCGTCACCGCCGCGATGTCCGCACCGCCCGAGGTGGTGGTGCTGCGGTCCCGGGGCGCCGGGCACACGCCCTACGAGTCGCTGCTGACCGAATCGGGCACGGCGGTGTTACCGGTGCTCAACCCCGACACCGTGCGGATGATCCTCTACACCTCGGGCACCACTGGCCGTCCCAAAGCTGTGCTGCACAGCCATAACTCGATCCACGCGCTGATCCGTCAGATCGGTGAGCACTGGCGCGTCGAGCATGGTGACACGTTCCTGGTGCCGTCACCGATCGCGCATATCGGCGGGTCGATATATGCCTTCGAATGCCCGCTGCTGCTCGGCAGCACCGCGGTGCTGATGGATGGGTGGCGCCCCGACGACGCCGTATCGTTGATGCGCGCCGAGCGCGTCACGCACATGGCGGGGGCCACGCCGTTCCTCGACGGGTTGCTCACCGCCGCCCGACGGGCCGACACGCGGTTGCCCGATCTGAAGGTCTTCATCTGCGGAGGCGCGTCGGTGCCGCCGTCGTTGATCCGCACAGCGGCCGACTACTTCGAGAACGCCGTCGTGTCACGCGTCTACGGCTCCACCGAGGTGCCGGTCACGACGGTCGGCTCGCTGCAGAGCGCCGAGCATGCGGCCGGCACCGACGGCCGGGCAGGCATCGCCGACATCAAGCTGGTCGACGGCGAGATCCGGGCGCGCGGCCCGCAGATGCTCGTCGGCTACCTGCGTCCCGACGACGAGGTCGCTGCCTTCGACGATGAAGGCTACTTCCGCACAGGCGATCTGGGTCGCTGGGTCGACGACGATTATCTGCTGGTCACCGGCCGTGCGAAGGACATCATCATCCGCAACGGGGAGAACATCTCCCCCAAGGAGGTCGAGGACCTGCTCGCCACACATCCGGGCATCGCCGAGATCGCCGTGGTCGGTGTGCCCGACGCGCGCACCGGGGAACGGGCGTGCGCGGTCGTCGTCGCATCCGATCAGCAGCCACCTGACCTGGCCGGCGTCCGGGACGTGCTGCTGCGCGAAGGGCTGGCCAAGTTCAAAATCCCTGAGCAGGTGGTCGTTTGGGACAGCCTGCCGAAGAACGACGCGGGCAAGGTGCTCAAACACCAGATCCAGGCGGCGCTGACGAGCGAAGGTGGACCGACATGCAGGTAGCGATCGTGACGGGCGCGAGCAGCGGCATCGGCTTCGGCTGCGCGACCAAACTCGCCGAGGCGGGCATGGCCGTGCTCGGGGCCGGCCGCGACCGCAGCAGGCTGGCCGAACTGGAAACGGCGATCGGCGATCCGGACCGGGTGGCCACCGTCGCCGTCGACCTGACCGCCGAGGACGGTCCGCAGCAGATCGTGCAGACCGCACTGGACCGGTGGGGCCGCATCGACTTCCTCATCAACAACGCGGGCGTGGGCAGCCCCAAACCGCTGCACGAAACCGACGACGAAAGCCTGGATTATTTCCTGGGTTTGATGCTGCGCGCGCCGTTCCGGCTGGCCCGCGACGTGATCGTGCACATGCAACCGGGCTCGGCGATCATCAACGTGACGTCGACGTTCGCCGTCGTCGGCGGGCTACGCGGCGGGGCGTACTCGGCGGCCAAGGGCGGGCTGACGGCGCTGACCACCCACATCGCCTGCCAGTACGGCCCCCAGGGCATCCGGTGCAACGCCGTCGCTCCGGGGGTGACGCTGACGCCGATGGTGGCCAGCCGCCTCGAGGACGAGCGGTTCCGCAAGATCAACACCGAGATGACCCCGTATCCGCGCCTCGGCAAGGTCGAGGACCTGGCGAGCACCGTGGCGTTCTTGTGCTCGGAGGGCGCCAGTTTCATCAACGGGCAGACCATCGTCGTCGACGGCGGCTGGAGTTCGACCAAGTACCTGTCGGACTTCGCGCTGAACTCCGAGTGGGTTGCGCGGTGAACCTGTTCGCGCTGCTCGACCAGGCCGCCAGCCGGCTGGGTGATCGCGGCGCGGTGTATCGCGGTGAGCGACAACTGCACACGTGGAATGAGTTGAGGGACCGGGTGCTGCGCCTGGCCGCCACGTTCGGTCCTGCCGGCACCCGCATCGCGGTCGCCAGCGAGAACCGCCCGGAGATCATCGAGTTGATGTTCGCGGTGTGGGCCGCCGAATGTGTCTACGTGCCGCTGAACTACAAGCTGCACCCGCGCGAGATGCACCAGATCCTCGAGGACTCCGGTGCGGCGCTGGCGTTCGCATCGCCCAAGATCGCCGAAGGGCTCGGGGACGCCGAAATCATCGGCAGCGCAAGCTATTCCCAGCGTCTTTCCGCGCCACCTGTCACCGCACCGGCGGACACCGACCCGGCGGCGCTGGCGTGGCTGTTCTACACCAGCGGAACCACGGGCCGCTCCAAGGGCGCAATGCTTTCCCACCGCAACCTGATGGCGATGACCGTCGCGCACCTGGCCGACTTCGACTCCCCGGACGCCGATTGCAGCCTGGTGCACGGTGCGCCGATGTCGCACGGGTCGGGTCTCTACATCCCGCCGTATGTGCTGCGCGGCGCTAGGCAGGTGCTGCCCGACTCCGGCACGTTCGAACCCGACGAGTTCCTCGACCTGTGCGAGCACCATCCCGGTGCCAGCGCGTTCCTGGCACCCACCATGGTCCAGCGGCTGGTGCAGACGGGCCGCGCCCGCCCAGGCAACCTGCGCACGATCGTCTACGGCGGCGGCCCGATGTACGTCGACAGCCTCAAGAAGGCGATGGCCGCGTTCGGCGCGGTCTTCGTGCAACTCTACGGTCAGGGTGAGGCGCCGATGACGATCACCGGCCTGCGCCGCGCCGACCACATCGACACCGACGACGCAATCCTGGGCTCCGTCGGCTACCCGCGCTCGGGCGTCGACGTCGCGGTGCTTCGCGACGACGGCACCCCGGCCCCGCCCGGCGAGATCGGCGAAATCGTCTGCCGCGGTGACGTTGTCATGTCCGGCTACTGGAACAACCCGCAGGCCACCGCGGCGGCGCTGCGAAACGGGTGGCTGTGCACCGGGGACATGGGTTCGTTCGACGAACGCGGCTACCTCACGTTGCGCGACCGCAGCAAGGACGTCGTGATCAGCGGCGGCAGCAATATCTACCCGCGCGAAGTCGAAGAGGTTCTGCTCGAGCACCCGGGCGTGACCGAGGCCGGTGTCGTCGGAGCACCCGACGAGGAGTGGGGTGAGATCGTGGTCGCGTTCATCGTCGGGTCGGTGTCGGCCGCCGAACTCGACGCGCACCTGCTCGAGCGCATCGCCCGGTTCAAGCGGCCCAAACGCTACGAGTTCATCGACGAGTTGCCGAAGAACAGCTACGGCAAGGTGCTCAAGCGCGAGCTGCGCGCCCGGCTGGCCACCTAGGATCGGCGGTATGCGCGTCATCATCGCGGGCGGCCACGGCAACATCGCCAGGATCCTGGAACGGATGCTGACCCAGCGCGGCGACTCGGTCGCCGGCATCATCCGCAATCCCGCCCATAGCGCGGACCTCGAACAAGACGGCGTCGAACCCGTGCTGCTGGACATGGAGGCGGCCTCCGCCGAGGACGTCGCGGCCCATCTCGACGGTGTCGACGCGGTGGTCTTCGCCGCAGGCGCCGGTCCGGGCAGCGGAGCCATCCGCAAGGAAACCGTCGACCGCGCCGCGGCGGTGCTGTTGGCCGATGCGGCGGAGGCGGCCGGAGTCCGCCGCTACGTGATGATTTCGGCGATCGGTGCCGACGCCGAGGCCCCCGACGAGGCAGGCAACCCGGTATTCGTGGCCTACCTGCGCGCCAAGGGTGCGGCCGACGACGACGTACGCTCCCGCGATGGTCTTGACGCCACGATCGTGCGCCCCGGCCTGCTGACCGACGACCCCGGCACGGGCACGGTGACGGTCGCCGAGGAAACCGGACACGGCCGCATTCCCCGCGAGGACGTCGCCGCCGTTCTGCTTGCCGTGCTCGACACGCCGGGCACCGCAGGCCGGACTTTCGAAGTGGTTTCCGGTGATACGCCGATCCACGAAGCCGTCGAGCGCATCGCGGACCGCCGTTGAGCGCGACGACCGGCCACCGGATCGATCCGGAAGTCCTGGCCAAGGTCGCAAGGGAGGTCGTCGGGCTGCCGCTGGAGAACGGTCAGCTGATCACCCGCGCCACCGAACTGCTGGCCGCCGAATATCCCGACCTCATCGATGCGGCGCCGCGACGCTGGGTGGGCAGCCGGGCAGGCGGGATCCTCGGCAAGGTCCGCTTCCTATACTTCAGCCCGCGCGAGTACATCGTGATCTTTGGCTCTCCCACTGGAACACAAGGCTTTTCCGGGCGCTACAAGCGGGTGCAGATCCACAAGTTCCTTCTGGCAGGCCAGATCGACTCCTACGACCTGGAGTCCGACGACCTCGTCGGCATGACCCTACGTCCCGGCGAGCACACCTGCCTGGAGAAGGGGCATGCCCGGGGGCTGACCATCCATCCCGGCTCGTGGCACATCGAGTACGGCCGCGGTGCGGTCGCCACCACGCTGCCGTTCGCGATGGTCGACACGCTGCTGGTGTCGTTGGAATTCGAGTCGGTGCGCCGATCGACGGTCGAGTTCACCCGGCTGGTGCGGCACCGGTTCCGCCGGTGACCCGGGCGCTTTCGCCTCTGTCCGCCGAACGAACTAAGCCGAGGCGAACACCTTTTTGAAGCGCTCGAGTGACTCGCGGATGTCGCCGCGCAGCGCGCCGGCCACCACCAGGCCGATCGGCCCGAACAACGCCGGCCCGCCGAGGTGGACGGCGAGCGACACGGTCGACCCTCCTGCGTCGGTCGGCGAAGCTTTCACCTTGCCGATGAGCTTGACCTTGACCCCGCCCCTGCCGTCGCCGTTGAGCGTCATCGCCTCCGGGGGCCTGAAGTGGACGATGGTCCACTTGATCCGGTTGGGCATGCCCTTGACCTCGACGATGGACTCCAGCGTCGTGCCCTTTTCCAGCGTCTCGGGCGGCTTGCTGCGCCACACCCGGTGGATGGTCAGCCACTCGCGGTAGCGCGACAGGTCAGACGCGCACTCCCACGCCTTCTCCGGGGGCAGCGGAACATCCACGGAGACAGAGAGTTTGGCCATACATCAATTCTGCGGGTGCTGCGGATCGTTCTTGTCTGTGTTTTTCAGGTACGTCTTGGCACTGTCCTGCACCTTGTCGACGTGCTGAGCGTACTTTCCCTGCGTCTTCTGGTCGACGATGTCACCGGCCTTGTCGATCGCGGTGTCCACCTTGTCGGCGTTCTTGGCCAGTAGATCTTTCACCTTGTCGAGAAATGCCATGTGGCCACCCTACTCCGAGCGCCACAGCCGGCGTTGTTCTCCCAGAACCGCCCCCTGCACCCACCAGATCACCTCGATCGCGCCCGCCCCGGCCAGGCCGATGCCCAACGCGATCGACGTCGTTTTCACGTTCGAGGGATCCAGCATGAACAGCTCCCGCGCCAGCGGAATCGAGAAGATCACCACGTAGGCCGCACCCGAGACCACCACCAGCGCAACCCGCCACCACTGGTAGGGCCTGGCCACCACCGCGAGCACCCAGATCGCCGAGACCAGCAGCGTGATCAGCGCCGCCGTGGACGCCTGGGTCTGTTCGGTCTGCGTGGCCGCCCGTCCCTGGTAGGCCGCCAGGTACGAGGCGAACGTCGCGATGCCGATCACCAGGCCCGACGGCAACGCCGCCGTCATCACCCGGCGCACGAACCCCGGATGTGCGCGCTCGTTGTTGGGCGCCAAGGACAGGATGAACGCCGGAATGCCGATGGTGAACCACGCCGCGATCGTGACGTGGATGGGCTGAAACGGGTAGAGCAGCGGATCGGACCCGAACACCTTGGACGCCAGACCCGCAAGGCCCACCAGGACCGCCAGCAGCACCGAGTACACCGTCTTAGTCAGAAACAGGTTGGAGACCCGCTCGATGTTGCCGATCACCCGCCTGCCCTCGCCGACGACGTAGGGCAGCGTGGCGAACTTGTTGTCCAGCAACACGATCTGGGCCACCGCCCGGGACGCCGAACTGCCCGAGCCCATCGCCACGCCGATGTCGGCGTCCTTGAGCGCCAGCACGTCGTTGACCCCGTCGCCCGTCATCGCCACGGTGTGCCCACGCGACTGCAGCGCGTGCACCATCGCGCGTTTCTGGTCGGGCCGCACCCGGCCGAACGTCGTGCACTCCTCGAGGGAGTGTGCCAGTTGGTCGAGTTCGTCGGGCAACTCGCGGGCGTCGATCGTCTGGCCGTGCAGGCCCAGCATTTCGGCCACCGCACCGACCGACACCGCGTTGTCACCGGAGATGACCTTGATCGAAACCTTCTGCGAGGCAAAGTAGTCGAGGGTATCGCGAGCATCGGGCCGGACGCGCTGTTCGAGCACCACCAACGCCGCGGGTGTGACGCACCCGGGTGCGTCGGGGTGGTCGACGGGCAGGTCGCTGGAACCCAGCAGCAGCACCCGCAGGCCGCGCGCGCCGATCTCCTCGGCCTGGGTCGCGACCGGTGAACCTGGTTCGAGCAGCACATCGGGCGCGCCGATCACCCAGTCACCGTGCTCGCCGTAGGACGCCCCGCTCCATTTGGTGGACGACTTGAACGGTGCGGTGGCGGTGGCGGTCCACCCGGGCCCCACCGGATACGCCTCGGCGATCGCCTGCATGCTGGCGTTGGGCCTGGCGTCGTCGGCGGCGAGTTGGGCCAGGATGTCGGCGACGTCACCTTCGGAGAGCTGCTCGAGATCCGCTACGCGCATACCGTTTTCGGTCAGGGTGCCGGTCTTGTCGGCGCACACCACGTCGACGCGGGCCAGCCCCTCGATGGCGGGCAACTCGTTGACCAGACACTGTCGCCGACCCAGCCGGATCACGCCGACCGCGAATGCGATCGACGTCATCAGCACCAGGCCCTCGGGCACCATCGGCACCAGCGCACCGACCATCCGCAGCACCGACTCGCGCCATCCCGCATCGGTGGTGAACAGCTGCGTGTAGATGATCAGCAGGCCCGCGGGGATCAGCAGGTACGTGATGAACTGCAGGATCTTGTTGATGCCGCTGCGCAGTTCGGAATTCACCAGGGTGAACTTGCTGGCCTCCTCGGCGAGCTTGGCCGCGTACGCCTCGCGGCCGACCTTGGTGGCCCGGTATGCGCCGCTGCCCGCGACGACGAAGCTGCCCGACATCACCATGTCGCCGGGGTCTTTGGCGATCGGGTCGGCCTCGCCGGTGAGCAACGACTCGTCGACCTCCAGGTTGGACTCCTCGACGATCTCCCCGTCGACGACGATCTGGTCGCCGGGCCCGAGTTCGATGATGTCGTCGAGGACGACCTCGTTGGGCGGCAGCGGCTCGGCGGTGGACACCGCACCGGATCGCCTTCGCACCAGCGGTTTGGCCTGTCCGACGATGGCCAGCCTGTCCAGTGTCTGTTTGGCCCGCAGTTCCTGGATGATGCCGATGGCGCTGTTGGCGATGATCAACAGCCCGAATGCGCCGTTGATCACCGAACCGGTGGACAGCACGATGATCAGCAGCACACCGAGGATCGCGTTGATGCGGGTGAACACGTTGGACCGCACGATGTCGGATACGCTGCGCGCCGCCCTGGTCGGGACATCGTTCGTCTTGCCCTGCGAAACCCGTTGGGCCACCTCGGCTTCGGTCAGGCCCGCGGCGATGGCCGTGGTCACCGGCGGAACGCTCCCTTGCCGAACTCGTCGTAGTCTTCGATGATGAGGGTGTCGCCGTCGAAGGTGACCTTGCTGACCGAACCGGGCGGTGAGTTCTCCGACACCCAGCTGTAGGTGAACGTGTTGCCGTCCCAATGCGACAGCCGCGCAGCCAACTTCGTCCCGAGGCGCAGCCGCAGCTCACCGTCGGCTTCGGTGATGGTGGCTGCCCCCCAGTAGTCGTTGTGGTAGACGCCGGTGTAGGACGGCAGCGGTGCGGCGGGTGCGGGATCGGCGGGTGGTTGTTTGCCTGCCAACGAGCCCTCCGGCTCGTCCATCTCGCCGAGAGCCTTGCTGTAGAGCCGGTACCAGTCCTCGCGGACCTCGCCGAACTGCACGAGGTCGGCGAATTCGGCGGTGAGCGTTTCCGGCACGCCCGACGGTGAGCCGTTGGTGAGCGCGACGATCGCCACGTCGGCTGACGGCAGGATCACGAAGTTGGTGCCGGCACCGAGCAGGAACGCGCCGGAATGGCTGAGTTCCATCCGCGCCCCCGACGTCGAGCTGACGTTGAAGCCGTAACCGTAGAAACCCGACCGCATCGCCGGCTCGGTCGCCCGGGCCGAGACGATCTGCGGGGTGAGCGCCGGAAGCAGCGCCTTCGGGTCGACGATCTGCTTGCCGTCGTGAGATCCGTTGGCCAGCACCATCGCCAGCCACCGGGTCATGTCGTTGGCCGATGCGCTCGCCCCGCCTGCCGGCGCTTCGGGGTCGGCATCGCGAACGTAGGTGGGCTGATAGCGCCCGTCGACGCGGATGTGGCCGACGGCGCGGTTGGGTCGGTCCTGGTAGTCGGCGAACCGGTAACTCGTCGACGACATGCCGAGCGGTTCGAACAGCACGTCCTCGGCGAGCTGTTCCCACGGTTTGCCGGCGCCGACGGCCACCGCCTCGGCGCCCGCGGTGAAACCGAAGTTGGTGTAGGCGTAGGAGATCCGGAACGGGTCCAGCGGCAGCTGGCCCAGCCGCTCCAACACCTGCCTGCGGTCATAGCCGATGTCCTCGAGCTTGTCGCCGGCGTGGTCGGGCAACCCGGAGCGATGCGCCAGCATGTCGCCGACGGTGACCATTCTCGTGACGGTGGGATCGGACAGGGTGAACCACGGCAGCTTGGACACGATCGGGGTGTTCCAGTCGACCGCCCCGACACCGACCTGGTGGGCCACCACCGTTGCCGCCAGCGGTTTGGACAGCGACGCCAGCTGAAACACGGTGTCAGGATCGACCCGGTTGCTTTCGGTCGTCTCGCCGACGTCTTTGACACCGAACCCCTTGGCGTACACGGTCTTTCCCTCGTGCACGACGGCCACCGCCAGCCCCGGGATACCGGATTTCGCCATCAGGCCCTCGGCGAGGTCGTCGAGTTTGGCGACGGCGTTGTCGACGGCGTTCTGCGGTAACGCCATCGCGGGTACCAGCGGTGGCGGCACGTCGGGCTGCGCGGGCGACGACGTCGCCGGCTGAGCCGGTTGCGATGCGCACCCCACCCCCAGCGTCAACAGCAATACCGCGACGACAGCCCTGACCAGTGCGCTCATGAGGTGAACGGTAACGGGTGCGCACCGCCTGGGCCCGTCATACGCGCCCGGGCACCATGTCGGGCGGGTTCCGGCGCGTCAGAGTCGCCACCACGGGTCGAACGACGACGTGGCGGGGTCGACCCGTTGGCCCGGCTTGGGCACTGCCACCGTGACACGCTCGGCGTCGGCGGCTTTGAGCAGGCGTTCGACGGGTTCTGCCCAGGGATGGGGGGCCAGCCGGAACGTCGCCCAGTGGATCGGCACCAGCAGACCCGAGTGGGCCTCGGCGACGTCGAGGTGGGCGCGCACGGCCTCTTCGGGGTTCATGTGGATGTCCGGCCACGCCGGGTGGTAGGCGCCGATCGGCAGCAGGGTCAGGTCGAAAGGCCCGTGGTCCACCCCGATTTCGGCGAAGCTCTTGGTGTATCCGGTGTCGCCGCCGAAGAACGCGCGGTGCTGCGGACCGGTGATCACCC
Source organism: Mycolicibacterium holsaticum DSM 44478 = JCM 12374 (assembly GCF_019645835.1). Lineage (NCBI taxonomy): Bacteria > Bacillati > Actinomycetota > Actinomycetes > Mycobacteriales > Mycobacteriaceae > Mycobacterium > Mycolicibacterium holsaticum. The sequence goes on along the minus strand of NZ_CP080998.1, from coordinate 913,159 downwards.
ACGACGCCCACAGCGTGGTGTTGCGGGAGAACAGCCGACCCGAGAAGTGCCGCGCGGGGGTGCACACCAGCCGCAGGTCCCCGATCTGGTGGCTTTCATACCAGTCCAACTCGACGATGCGGCTCTCCGGTATCCGCCACTTGCGCAGGTGCGCACCGACCCCCAGCGGCACCACGAACGGTGAGCGCTGGGTGCGGGCCAGCCCGACGATGGTCTGGATGTCGAGGTGGTCGTAGTGGTCGTGGCTGATCAGCACCGCGTCGACGGCGGGCAGCGCTTCCAGTGGGGCCGGCACGTCGTGCATCCGCTGCGGCCCGACGGCGTGCGACGGCGAACAGCGTTGGCTCCACACCGGGTCGGCGAGCACCCGGTAGCCGTCGATGTCGATCAGCGCCGAGGAGTGCCCGAACCAGCGCACCGCCAGTGGCGGCGCATCGGGGTCGACGACACCCGGTTCGACAACCGGGATGGGGCCGCCGGGCCTGCCGGTGTCCCGAGACCCCAGAAGTTCGCGCAGCAGCAACTGCTGCTGCTCACGGTCGAGGTTGACCGGGGAGGCCGGGTCCAGGTTGACGAAGACGCCGTCGCGGTAGTTCGGCGAGCGCCGCGCCACGGCTTCGATCTCGCCGGGCGAGGCTCCCAGCGCCGCGGGCGCACCGTTCAGCGCGCGCAGCACCCAGCCACCGGCCAGCAGCGAAGCCGTCCCGAAGCCGAAGCGCAGCGCCGCCCGGATCACTCAGGCCCCCTGGAACCTCGGTGGGCGCTTCTCGATACGCGCGACCTGGGCCTCGATGACGTCCTGGCTGCCCCAGGCCCGATCGAAGAGGTCCTGATGCTCGGGTCGCGGGTCCTCGTATGCGCCATCGTCGTTGAGTACCCGCTTGGCGTGCTGCAACGCCAAGGGGGCATAGCCGGCGATCTCGGCGGCCCAAGCCTGCGCATCGGCCGGCGTGCCAATGCGGTTGGCCATGCCGGTCTGCAGCGCGACGTCGGCGGTCAGCCGTTCGGCAGCCAGCAGCATCCCCCGCGCACGACCGGCTCCGACCAGCGAAGTCAATCGTCGGATGCTCCAGTTGTCCAGCGCCAAACCGTATTTCGCGACCGGGAACTGAAAGTACGCCTCGGGGGCCACAACCCGCAGATCGCAGATCATCGAGAGGATGACGCCTGCGCCGATCGCGGGCCCGTTGATTGCGCCGATGACCGGCACCGGGGCCTTGTCGATGGCGAGGTTGAGCGCCTTGGCCTTGTCGGGCAGCTCGTCGGCCACCCCGGAGGGATCCGACAGGTCCGCACCGGAGCTGAACACCGCGCCCTGCCCGGTCAGCACGATCGCGCGGACGTCCTCGGTGGCGGCCTTCTCGATCGCCTCGCGCAGGTTGTCGACGAGCTGGCCGTTCAGCGCGTTGCGGCGCTCGGCGCGCTGCATCTCCAGCGTCATCACCGGGCCGTCGCGGGTTACACCAATCATGTCGCCACCCTAGCGAGCGGCCTCGATCAGCTCTGCGGGGTGACCACTTCCCAGCCGTCGGGAACACCGCTGACCTTGACCTCGTCGCCCTCGGCCTCGATGTGCACGGTCGCATCGCCCAGCGTCAGGTCGGTCAGCGAGACGCGGCCCCAGGATTCCGGGAGCTTCGGGCTGACCACGATGCGCCGGTCCGGCACGTGCGGGTCCAGCCCGAGGAACGCACGCACCAGCAGCAGCGGCGCCGCGCTGGCCCATGCCTGCGGTGAACACGACGTCGGATAGGGCACCGGTGAGCGGAACTCCGAACGCGAGAAACCACAATACAATTCGGGCAATCGCCCGCCGAACGCGGCGGCCGCGTCGAGCAGACCGGTCGCCAACCGTTCGGCCAGCTCCACCGCGCCCGGCACGTGCTTGTAGCGCATGAGGCCCGCGACGACGATCGCGGTGTCGTGCGGCCACACCGACCCGTTGTGGTAGCTCATCGGGTTGTAGGCGCCCATCGACGTGGCCAGCGTGCGCAGGCCGAAGCCGGAGTCCATCTCGTCGGTCGCCAGCTGTTTCACGATCGACTCGACGTGCTCGTCGGCGGCGATGCCCGTCCACAGGCAGTGGCCGATGTTGCTGGTCAGCGAGTCGACCGGATTCTTGTCGCCGTCCAGCGCCAGGGCGTACCAGCCCCGGTCGGGCAGCCAGAACGCGTCGAGGAACTTGGCCCGAAGCGACTGCGCCCGATCGCGCAGCCGCTTGGCGGTCGCCGGCTCGCCGAACGCCTCGGCCAGCTCGGCACGGGCCAGCAGCGCGGCGTACTGGTAGCCCTGGACCTCGCACAACGCGATCGGCGGCTCGGCGATTGGGCCCACCGCGTAGTTGATCCCGTCGAAGCTGTCCTTCCAGCCCTGGTTGACCAGCCCGCGGTCGGTGGCGCGCCGGTACTCGACGAACCCGTCACCGTCGCGGTCGCCGTATCGGGCGGCCCAATCCAGCGCCGCGTCGGCGGCCGGCAGCAGTGAGCGGACCAGGTTCTCGTCGGCTCCCCAGCGCCAGCTTTCGGCGAGCAGCATCACGAACAGCGGCGTCGCGTCGACGGCGCCGTAGTAGACGGGGCCGCCGAGCACCGCGGCGGACAGAGGTCCGCGGCGCAGCTCGTGCATGATCCGGCCGGGCTGTTCCTCGGTGACCGGGTCGACCTGGCGGCCCTGGGTGTCGGCCAGCTGCTGCAGGGTGCCCAGCGACAACCCGTAGTCCACCGGCAGCGACATCCACGCAGTGAGAATGCTGTCGCGCCCGAACAGGGTCATGTACCACGGTGCGCCCGCGGCGACGAACGGCCGCTTCTCACCGCTTTCGTCGTGGATCAGCAGCGCGCCCAGGTCGCTTTCGGTGCGCCGCAACACTTCTGCGAGCACCCGATGGTCGGGGTCGACCTTGGTGGCCGTGCCGCGCCACGCCTGCAACTTCTGTGCGGGCGCGCTGGACTCGAGGTGCTCGCCCGTGCGAAAGCGGCTCTTGACGCTCTGGTTCGACCACGTCGGCTGCGCGACGATCTCGGTCTGCCACCGTTGGCGCGGCGGCACGACGATGCGCCAGCTGAACGCCCCCGGCACCACCGTCGCGCCGTCTGAGGCCGACACGACCAGTCCGCGGACGTGGTCGGTGCGGTCGCGAAGGACGAGTTCGCCGCTGACGACGGTCATTTCGGCACCACCGAGCGAGGGGCGGCCCTCCTTGACCGCGAACAGATCGGCGAAGTCGGCGTCGGCGTGCAGTTCCAGGGACACCACGGTGGGTTCGGTGCCGAGGTTGTGCAGTGTGATCGTCTCGCGCATGCCGTCGGCCACCAGCCGCTCACGCACCACCAGCAGCGTGCTGTCCGCCAGCCCGGCCAGCGGTGCGCGCCGCGAAACAAAATGGGCGGCGAACGCTTCGGGCATTTCGACGGACAGCGGCTCGGGTTCTCGGCCGTCGACGCGCAGCTCCCACCGCGACAGCACCCGCGAGTCGCGGAAGAACAGGCCGTGTGAGCGGCCTTCGAGCACGTCGCCGTGGTGGTCGGAGCGGCAGAAGGTGGCGCCCTCCACCAGCGTCACGGCGTCGCCGCCGAAACCGAGGCTGGCGGGTTCGCCGCTGTTGAGTGCGGACGGGGTGCTCATAGGCGCCCTCGCCTCGACGTAGTGGGGGTGACGATCCGGCGCATCGCGATCGGCTGACGGCCGCGTGCGGCGCCGACGACCTCGCGGTAGATGCGTTCGTAGCCCGAGCCGAAGTGGCCGAATCCGAAGTGCGCGGCCACATGTCGGCGGCAGACGGCCGGGTCCAGCGTTTCGGTCTTCGCGATCGCCTGCGGCAGTTCCTCGGGCCGATCGCAGACGAACCCGGTCACGCCGTCGGCGATCACCTCGGGCACCGCGCCGCCACGCAGCGCCACCACCGGGGTGCCGCAGGCCATCGCCTCGATCATCACCATCCCGAACGGTTCCTCCCATTGGATCGGGAAGAGCACGCACCGCGCGCCGGCCAACAGCTTGCGTTTGTCGTCGGCGTCGGCCTGGCCGAACACGTGGTCGTTCTCGGTGAGCCGCGGGCGCACGTACTCGTCGAAGTAGGCCTGCTCGGCCGGCTCGTCGCACTTGGCGGCCAGCACCAGCGGGATCCCTGCGGCGTGCGCGGCGTCGAGCGCCAGATGGGCGCCCTTGTACGGGGCATAGCGGCCGAGGAACAGCGCGTAGTCGCCCTTGTCGGTTCGGAACGGCCAGTCGTCGATGCGCAGCGAATTGTGGACGCGGCCAACCCAGTTCAGGTCGGGGGCCAGCTCACGCTGGCGGTCGCTGATCGCGATCAGGCCGACGTCGTCGCCGAGCTCCCGATAGAACGGATACAGATCCTCGTCGATCGGACCGTGCATGGTGACCACGGTCGGCAATCCGAGCGACCGGTACAGCGCGGCGTTGAGCGGTCCGGCGAACGTGTGCTCGTGGATGATGTCGACGCCTTCGTTCTCGACGATCCGCTCGATCGCACGCCGGGTCTTGAGCGCGTGCATGATCTCCGGATAGGGCTGGCCGAGGCGGTCGGGAAGCGTGCGGTCCCACACCGGAACGAACTTGGCTGCGGTGCCCGGCTCGCCCGCGCCCAGCAGCGTCACGTCGTGTCCACGTTTCACCAGGGCGTCGGCCAGATCGGCGACGACGGCCTCGGTGCCTCCGTAGCCCTTTGGCGGAACGTCGAAGTAAGGCGGTGCGACGAGCACGATGCGCATCGGTTCGATGGCCGATTGGATGGTCGGTTCGTCGACTTCACGCTCGTTGACGAAATCGGTCGGGCTCAACTGGTCCTCCTTTGTCTCCTCTGCCCTCGCCGCGGCGTTAGCACTCTCACCTCACGAGTGCTAATTATGGCTCGTCGTCGGGCAGTTAGCTAATCGGCCGGCGCGGACCGCAAGCGGCCCGCGTTAGCCTTCTCGGGTGAGCCGTATCGGTGCCGTTGAGCTGCGGGACGCCGTCCTCGATGACGGCTCGTTTCGCAGCTGGGACACCCAGCCACTGCAGGTCGCGACCACCGACTCGTATCGCCGCGAACTGGCCGACGCAGCGGCGAAGACGGGCCTCGACGAGTCGGTACTGACCGGCGAGGGCACGATCTTCGGCCGCCGCGTGGCGTTGGTGATGTGCGAGTTCGACTTCCTGGCCGGCTCGATCGGAGTGGCTGCCGCTGAGCGCATCACCCTGGCGGTGCAGCGGGCCACGGCCGAACGGCTGCCCTTGGTGGCGTCGCCGAGTTCGGGTGGCACGCGGATGCAGGAGGGCACGGTCGCGTTTCTGCAGATGGTCAAGATCGCGGCCGCGGTCGAACTGCACAAAAGAGCGCACCTGCCGTACTTAGTATACCTTCGCAACCCGACGACCGGCGGTGTGTTCGCGTCGTGGGGTTCGCTCGGCCACGTCACCGCCGCCGAACCCGAAGCGCTCATCGGCTTTCTCGGCCCGCGGGTCTACGAGCACCTCTACGGCGAACCGTTTCCGCCGGGCATCCAGACCGCCGAAAACCTCGAACGCCACGGCGTCATCGACGCGGTGGTTCCGCTTGACGCGCTGCGCACGACGCTGGACCGCACGCTGAAGGTGGTCGCCGATCCGGCCGGGGCGCCGCCGCCTGCGCCCGAACCCGAAGAGCTGCCGGACGTGCCGGCGTGGGAGTCGGTGCAGGCCTCACGGCGGCCCGACCGCCCGGGCGTCGGCTACCTGCTGCGGCACGGGACGACCGACCGGGTGCTGCTGTCGGGGACCGGCCAGGGTGAGGCGGCGACGACGATGCTGGCGTTGGCCCGGTTCGGCGGCCAGCCCGCCGTCGTCCTCGGCCAGCAGCGGGTGGTCGGCGGCATGGTCGGACCGGCCGCGTTGCGCGAAGCGCGCCGCGGCATGGCGTTGGCGGCCGGCCTGAAGCTGCCGCTGGTGCTGGTCATCGACACGGCCGGGCCCGCGCTCACCGTCGAAGCCGAACAGGGCGGGCTGGCGGGCGAAATCGCAAGGTGCCTCGCCGAACTCGTCACGCTGGACACCCCGACGGTGTCGGTGCTGCTGGGCCAGGGCAGCGGTGGGCCGGCGCTGGCGATGGTGCCGGCCGACCGGGTGCTGGCCGCGTTGCACGGCTGGTTGGCGCCGCTGCCGCCGGAGGGCGCCAGCGCGATCGTGTTCCGCGACCTCGACCACGCACCGGAACTTGCTGCCGCGCAAGGTGTTCGGTCGGCTGACCTGTTGCGGCAGGGTATCGTCGACGCGATCGTGCCGGAACGCTTCGATGCGGCCGACGAGCCGGTGGAGTTCACCCAGCGGTTGTCGGCCACCATCGCCAACGAACTGCACGCGCTGCGGTCGGTGTCCGACGACGCGCGGCTGAGCACACGGCTGCAGCGGTACCGGCGCATCGGGCTGTAGCGGCGCGCCCCCGCCCCCGGATGGCATGCTGGAAATGTGGAATCTCTGCTTCATTTCGCGGGGAACTTCTGGTGGCTGATCTTTCCGCTGGGCGGCGCGATCGGCGGCGGAGTGCGGGCGATCGCCGCGGCCAACGAGCGCCGTGCACAACGGCGCCTGGAACGCTTCCGCATCAAGCAGCAAACCAAGATTGCGCTCGCCGAGGCGTCGGGACGGACCCGCGAGAACGAGGCGGCCAACCGCCGTGAGATGACCAAAGTGCTGCAGCGCCACGACAGTACCGACGCGCGCTGGCTGGCCTACGAGATCGACGTCGCTAAGTTGTTGGACTTTCCTGTGATGACCGACATGCGTGACCCGTTGACCATCGGCTTCCACAAGGCGCGCAGCCGCGCTGACCTGCTGCGCCCCGACACCGTCGAGGACATCCTCGGCGACCGCGCCGCCCAGCTCGAATACCGTGATGCCGTCCATGACTACGTGGCAGCGTTCGACGTGGCCGAGGCCGAGGCGATACGACGGCGGCGCAGCGACTTCTCGGCCGAGGACCGCGACCGGTTGGACCGCGCCGCGCACCTGTTGCGGCTGGCCTCCGACGGCGGTGCCACCCCCGGTGAACGCAGGGCCGCCTATGCCCGTGCCCGAAAGGAACTCGACGGGCTGATCGTGCTGCCCGCGGTGACCAGGGCCAGCATCGAACGCAAGATCGCCGGGGAGATCGAGGCCTAGCGGCCGTCGCTAGCCGCCCAGCTCCGATACCGCCGCGTCGAGGATGCTGGCCTGCTCGGTCAGCGCGCGCTCGGAGGGATCCCGGCCGACGCGGCTGACCAGGTCCTCGCGGGAGATCACTTCCAGCGCGCCGCGATACTTGTCCGACGCCAGCGCTCCGGCGCCGATGACCTCGATGCGGCCCTCCACCATCACCAGGATGGCGTCCTTGTCCTCGGTCTGCAGCAGTCGACGCACGTCGTCGGTCGAGATCGTCATGCTTCCGCTATACCCCTTCGTGCGCTGAGTTCGCCCAACCGGCGGCTGTAGGCGTAGAGCACCGCCGCGGCGGCCAGCGCCTCGGTCAGCGCCAGCGTTGTAGCGACGGTCATCACCGTCGACGGCTGCTCGGCGGTGCCCGTCGCACCGTGTTGGTGGGTGGGGCCCGGCAGGTGCAGCGCGATCATCGCCAGGTTCATCAGCGCGACGACGACCCAGGCCCGAACGGTGCCGTCGCGCCAGAGGTCACGCGCGCAGTACAGGCAGGCCCCGATCATCGCCGCCAGCAGCAGCGCCGCCGCCGCGCCGGCGTGGCCCAGCATCACCGCATGCAGCCCGGCCGAGGTCACCGCGAGCCCGGCGCACGTCCGCCGTCCGAGGACGGCCAGCTTTTTCCTCACGTCACTAGGGACTCCGCGCCACGACGAAATTCATCCGTGCGACCATGCGGCATGGCCTCGATCACCCCGTTTCGCATCGCCGTTGCCGATTCCGACCTCGAAGACCTGCGCGCGCGGTTGGCCCGCACGCGATGGCCGGAGGCCGAATGCGTTGACGACTGGAGCCAGGGTATCCCGCTTGTCTACACCCGCGAGCTGGCCGACTACTGGGCCAACACCTACGACTGGCGTGCCCGCGAAGCCGCGCTCAACCGGTTCGACCACTTCACCACCGAAATCGACGGGCTCGACATTCATTTCATCCACCAGCGCTGCGGCCGCGATGACGCGTTCCCGTTGCTGATCACCCACGGCTGGCCAGGTTCGGTGGTCGAGTTCCACAAGGTGATCGAGCCGCTCACCGAGCGCGGGTTCGACGTGGTGTGCCCGTCGCTGCCCGGATACGGATTCTCCGGCAAGCCGACCCAAACCGGTTGGGGCATTGAAAGAATCGCGACGGCCTGGGACACGCTGATGGGTCGGCTCGGCTACCAGCGCTACGGCGCACAGGGCGGCGACTGGGGGTCGGCGGTCACCACCCAGATCGGGCGCAACGGGGGTCGCCGGAGCCGCTCCGGCGGCGACATCAGCCGATGCGTGGCCATCCACACCAACATGCCGCTGGGCTTCCCGCCGGGCAACCTGGAAAATCCGACCGAGGAGGAGAAGCAGGCGCTCGAGCGGGCGGACTACTACCAGAAGTGGGATTCGGGCTACTCCAAACAGCAGTCGACGCGGCCGCAGACCCTGGGCTACGGGCTTGTCGACTCCCCGGTCGGACAGCTGGCGTGGATCGTCGAGAAATTCTGGTCGTGGATGGACTGCGACGGCCATCCGGAGAACGTGTTGAGCCGCGACGAGCTACTCGACAACGTGATGCTGTACTGGCTCACCGCGTCAGGCGCATCCTCGGGCCGGCTCTACTGGGAGAGCTTCAACGCGTTCGGCGGGTTCGACCGCGTCGAATTGCCCACTGGCGTAGCGGCTTTCCCCAAGGAGATTCTCAAGGCGCCGCGCAGTTGGTGCGAAGCCGGATACAACATCACCCATTGGACGACGATGCCGCGCGGCGGCCACTTCGCCGCGTTCGAGCAGCCCGAACTGTTTGTCGAAGACGTCAGCACGTTCTTCGGCGGTATCACGGGTTGACGCCGCGGCGCGGCGAGCTCAGGCCAGTGACTGCACCCACGCGCGGTGCAGCGCGGCGTAGTGGCCGTCGTCGCGGGCGATGAGGTCGGCCGGGGCACCGTCCTCGACGATGTTCCCGTGCTCGAGCACCAGCACCCGGTCGGCGATCTGCACGGTGGACAGCCGGTGCGCGATGACCAGTGCGGTGCGATCGGCCAGCACCGTCTCCAGCGCCCGTTGCACCATCCGTTCGCTGGGAATGTCCAGCGAGGACGTCGCCTCGTCGAGGATCAGCACCGCGGGGTCGGCCAGAAACGCCCGGGCGAACGCGACCAGCTGACGCTGACCGGCCGAGAGCCGCCCGCCGCGCTTGGCGACGTCGGTGTCATAGCCCTCGGGCAGCGAATCGATGAAGCCGTCGACGCCCACCGCCGCGGCCGCGGCCGCCACCTCGGCGTCGCTGGCATCGGGCCTGCCGAACCGGATGTTGTCGGCGATGGTGCCGTCGAACATGAAGTTCTCCTGGGTGACCATCACGACGTGCCTGCGCAGCTCCGACTGCGAAAGATCGCGCAGGTCAACGCCGTCCAGCGTGACCGAACCGGCCGTCGGGTCATAGAACCGGGCGATCAGCTTGGCGATGGTCGTCTTGCCCGCACCGGTGGTGCCGACCAGCGCGACGGTCTGACCGGCGGGCACGTCCAGCGTCATGCCGGGCAGCACGGGACGCCCCGGCACGTATTCGAACCGCACGTCGTTGAACGCGATCTCGCCGCGCACGTGCCGCAACGCGACGGGGTTGGCGGGGTCCTTGATGCCGGGCCGCTGCGCCAGCACACCGGCCAGCTTCTCCAGCGCTGAGGCGGCGGACTGGAAGGTGTTGAAGAACTGGCTGATCTCCTGCATCGGTTCGAAAAACATCCGCAGGTAGAGCAGGAACGCGGTCAGCGTGCCGATCGTCATCTGATCGTTGAGCACCAGGTAGCCGCCGTAGAGCAGTACCACCCCGGTGGTGATGTTGCCGACCAGTTTGACGCCGGGCATGAAGACCGCCAACAGCCGGAAGGTCTTCTCGTTGTCGTCCTTGTAACGGTCGGCGATCTCTTCGAAGATCTGTTGGTTGCGCGGCTCACGGCGGTACGCCTGCACGGCCTTGATCCCGGTCATGGTCTCGACGAACTGCACGATCACCAGCGCGGCGCTCTCACGGACCTTGCGGTAGGTCTTGGCCGACTCCTCGCGGAACCACCACACCAGCCCGACCAGTACGGGGAAGGCGCCCAGGCACATCAGGCCCAGTCGCCAGTCGAGTGTCACCAGCAGGATCGCGGTGCCGAAGAGCGTGAGCACGGCGGTGACGAGGCTGTCGAAACCGGTTTCCAGCATGTCCTGGATGGCCTCGACGTCGTTGGTGGACCGGCTCACCACCCGCCCGGACGTGTAGCGCTCGTGGAAGGCCACGTCGAGGCGCTGGAAGTGCCGGAAGACCCGGCGCCGCAGTTCCAGCAGCACCTTCTGTCCGATGCGCCCTGAGCGCCGCAGAAAGAACATCCGGCTGGTCGCCTGGATCAGCACCACCGCACCGAGCGCCGCGACGATCATCAACAACGTGTGCGCCGGGCCGCCCTGGACAATCGGCGGGATGCCGTGGTCGATGCCGCGTTGCACAAGAAGTGGAACAGAAAGGCGCGCAAGGTTTTCCACCACAACGACCAGTGCGAGCAAACCGACCGTCAGCCGGTAGGGCCGCAACAGCGACCACAGCAACGTGCGCGCCTCTCGACGCCGAGGCACGCTCTCGTCGATCGGCAGGTCGTCGGGTTGCTGCTCGTCGAACTTGCCGCGCCATCCCGGGTCGGCCCGGCCCGCCACGCTGGTCATCGGCCCTCGGACTCGGTGGTGACGAAACGCTGGACGACGCGATCGCGGTCCAGCGCCTCCTGCTCCTCGTAGGCCAGGCTCAGCCGGGCGCGGTCCTTCTCGCCCTGCCAGGCGCCGACGCGTTCGGCGCCGTCGGCGAGTTCGTCGTCGGCGGCCAGCAGATAGCGGTACTGCGGCACGGTGGCGAGCAGTTGGGCGTGCGTGCCGACGTGGGTGATCGTGCCGTTCTCCAGCAACGCAACCTTGTCGGCCAGCAGCACGGTCGACGCGCGGTGCGCGACGACGATGGCGGTCACGTTGTGCAGCACCCGGCGCAGCGCCTCTTCGACGACGGACTCGGTGTGCACGTCCAGCGCCGAAAGGGTGTCGTCGAGCACCAGGATCTTCGGCTGCGCGAGGATCGCCCGGGCGAGCGAAAGACGTTGCCGCTGACCGCCTGACAGGCTCATGCCCTGCTCGCCGATACGGGTGTCCAGGCCGAAGGGCAGGTCGTAGACGAACTGCGCGGCGGCGATCTCGATGGCCTGCGCGAGTTCCTCGTCGGTTGCCGGGTTGTCCGCGGAGCGGCCCAGCGCCAGGTTCTCGGCCACCGACATCGAGAACAGCGTCGGGTCCTCGAACGCGGTGGCCACCGTCTGGCGCAGCGCGGGCAGCGTGAACTCGCGGATGTCGCGGCCGTCGATGCAGATCTCGCCCTCGGACACGTCGTAGAGCCGCGACAACAGCGCGACCAGCACCGATTTGCCCGATCCGGTGGAACCGACCAGCGCCATCGTCTCGCCGGGTTCGACGACAGCGTTGACATGGCGCAGGGCCCAGTCATCGGGCTGCGCGCCGGGAAAGCGGAAGCCCACGTCGATCAGCTCCAGGCGCCCGCGCCGGGGTGCCTGGTCGCATGGGCCGTCGACGATCTCCTTTGGCGCATCGAAGATCTCGGCGATCCGGTTGGCCGCGGTGAACGATTCCTGCGTCATCGACAGCAGAAAGCCCAGCGACGCGATCGGCCAGACCAACGACAGCATCATCGTGATGAACGCGACCAGCGTGCCCATCGTCACGTGGCCGTGGCCGGCGGCGTACGCGCCGAAGCCCAGCACCACGATCAGCGTCAGGTTCGGGATGATCTCCAGCAGCGTCCAGAACTTCGCCGACACCCCCACCCGGCTGACCTGCGTGTCGTAGAGATCGGTGAGCTGTTCGTCGAACCGGTCGTAGACGTAGTCCTCGCGGCCGAAGGACTTCACCACCCGCAGCCCGAGCGCGGACTCCTCGACATGCGTTGCGACGTGCCCGGATTGGTCCTGCGCCAGCCGTGACAGCCGGGTGTACTCGCGCTGGAAGTGCAGCACGGTGCCGGCGATCGGCACGATCGACACCACCACCACCACGCCCAGCGGCCAGTACATCGCCAGCAGGATCGCGGTGACCACGGTGATCTGCAGCACGTTGAGCAGCAAAAACAGCAGACCGAACGACATGAACCGCCGAATTGTGCCGAGGTCGTTCATGATTCGCGAGAGCAGCTGTCCGGACTGCCAATTGCCGTGGAAGCTCATCGGCAGGATCTGCAGGCGCGCGTAGAGGTCCTTGCGGATGTCGGCCTCCACCCCCATCGTGGCGCGGGCGGCCAGCCAGCGGCGGATGAACCACAGCACCGCCTCGCACACTCCGACGCCCATCGCCGCGCTGCCCAGCAGCCACAGCGCCTGCTGGTCCTGCTCGCGCACGGGCCCGTCGATGACGGCCTTGGTCATCAGCGGTATGGCGATGGTGGCGGCCAGGCTGGCGATGGCGACGGTGACCATCGCGATCCAGCGCACCCGGTAGGGCAGCAGGTACGGCAATAGCCGCCACAGGTCCGAACTGGTACGTCGGCGCTGGGGTGGCGGGGCGATGGCGGGCGCGGAGCGCAGGGTTACGGGGTCAACCACTTAGTCAATCTTCCCACGGCGAGCAATCCGATAACCGCCTCCGCGAGATGCACGTTAACGAGACAAAGTGCGAGTAGGCCCCTCGCTAACGTACGTTTCGCGGTCATGCGGCGGTGCTCTCGCGGGCGGCCTGGTCACCGAACTGGGTCACGTACAGCTCGGCGTAGCGGCCGTCGCGGGCCAGCAGTTGCTCGTGGGTGCCCCGCTCCACGATGCGGCCGTCCTCGACGACGAGAATCATGTCGGCCGCGCGCACCGTGGACAGCCGGTGGGCGATCACGATCGACGTCCGCCCGGCCAGCGCCTCGTTGAGCGCTTGCTGAACAGCCGCCTCCGACGACGAGTCCAGCGATGCGGTGGCCTCGTCGAGCACCACCACCCGCGACGTGCCCAGCAGCAGGCGCGCGATGGTGAGCCGCTGCCGCTGACCGCCCGACAGCCGGTAGCCCCGCTCGCCCACCACCGTGTCGAGCCCGTCGGGCATCGCGGCGACGACGTCGGCCAGCCGGGCGCGTTGCAGCGCGTCCCACAGCTGCTCGTCGGTGGCGTGGGGGGCGGCGAGCCGCAGGTTGGACCGGATCGACTCGTGAAACAGGTGCCCGTCCTGGGTGACCACCCCGACGGTGTCCTTCAGCGACGCGAACGTCACGCCGCGCACGTCGACGCCGTTCAATCTGATGGAGCCGGCGCCTCCGTCCGATGTCGTCGCGTCCGCGGCGTCCACGTCGTAGAGCCGCGCGATCAACGACGCGATCGTCGACTTGCCCGCGCCTGAGGAGCCGACCAGCGCCACCACCTGGCCCGGTTGCGCGGTGAACGAAATCCCGTGCAGCACTTCCTCGCCGCCGCGCGAGTCCAATACCGCCACCTCCTCCAGCGAGGCCAGCGACACCTTGTCGGCTGAGGGGTAGGAGAACCGTACGTCATCGAACTCCACGGCGACGGGGCCGTCGGGCACGTCGACGGCATCGTCGCGCTCCTGGATCAGCGGGACCAGGTCGAGCACCTCGAAGACCCGCTCGAAGGACACCAGCGCGCTGGCGATCTCGACATGCGCATTGGCCAGCGCGGTCAGCGGCGCGTACAGCCGGGTCAACAGCAGTGCCAGCGCCACGATCGCGCCCGCCTGCAGGTGCCCGCCGATCGCCAGCCAGCCGCCCAGCCCGTACACCAAAGCCAGCGCCAGCGCCGACATCAGCGTCAGCGAGTTCATGAAAACCGCCTGCAGCATCGAGGTTTTCACCCCGATGTCGCGTACCCGCCCGGCCCGCACCGCGAACGCGTGCGATTCGGTCGCCGGGCTGCCGAACAACTTCACCAACGTCGCCCCGGGTGCGGAAAACCGTTCTGTCATCTGGGTGTTCATCGTCGCGTTGTGGATGGTCGTTTCACGCGACAGGTCGGCCATCTTGGCGCCGATGCGCCGGGCGGGCACGATGAACAACGGGGTGAGCAACAGCGACAGCACGGTCACCTGCCACGAGATCGACAACATCACCGCCAGCGTCAACGTCAACGTCACCACGTTGGACACCACGCCGGACAGCGTGTCGGAGAACGCCCGCTGCGCGCCGATCACGTCGTTGCCCAACCGGCTGACCAGGGCGCCGGTGCGGGTGCGGGTGAAGAACGCGACCGGCATCTTCTGTACGTGGTCGAACACCGCGGTGCGCAGATCGAAGATCAGCCCCTCCCCGATGTGCGACGACAGCCACCGCGTCACCAGCGTCACCGCCGCTTCGGCCACGGCGACCAGGGCGATCACGGCCGCGAGCAGCACCACGATGCGCGGGGCGCCGCCGTCGACGATCGCGTCGACGACCTTGCCGGCCAGCAGCGGCGTCGCCACGGTGAGCAACGCGCTGACGACGCTCACCGCGACGAACGCCCACAGTTTGCGGTGGTGCCGCGCTGCGAACCGCCAGATGCGGCTCAGCAGGGCCCGGTTCGCCAGCGAGCGCAGGTCGCCGCCGCGGGCACGCGTCTGCCGGTACAGCGTTTGCCGAGCGACCGTTTCGATACTCATGAATTCACCGTAGAACCTCAACAAAAGATGAGGTCAAATGTTCCTGCGCGCCGGGTGGCGGGCCGTTCACCCAGATCTCAATGCCAATCGCGCCGGGCCATACCCGCAGGTTCCCGCGGTTCACCCATGGTTTCAGGCAAGATTGTGGATATGGACAGTGCTGCTGCATCGCCGCGGGTACTCGTAGTCGACGACGACCCCGACGTGCTGGCTTCGCTCGAGCGCGGCCTGCGGCTGTCCGGGTTCGACGTGGCCACCGCCGTCGATGGCGCCGAGGCGCTGCGCAGCGCGACCGAGACCAGGCCCGACGCGATCGTGCTCGACATCAACATGCCGGTGCTCGACGGGGTCAGCGTGGTCACCGCGCTGCGGGCGATGGACAACGACGTCCCGGTCTGCGTCCTTTCCGCGCGCAGTTCGGTCGACGACCGGGTCGCCGGGCTGGAGGCCGGCGCCGACGACTACCTGGTCAAGCCGTTCGTGCTGGCCGAGTTGGTCGCGCGGGTCAAGGCGCTGCTGCGCCGGCGCGGCTCGACGGCGACGTTCTCCTCGGAGACCATCCAGGTCGGCCCGCTGGAGGTCGACATCCCGGGCCGGCGGGCCCGGGTCAACGGCGTCGACGTCGACCTGACCAAGCGCGAATTCGATCTGCTGGCGGTGCTGGCCGAGCACAAGACCGCGGTGCTGTCGCGGGCCCAGCTCCTCGAGCTGGTGTGGGGTTATGACTTCGCCGCCGACACCAACGTCGTCGACGTGTTCATCGGGTATCTGCGCCGCAAGCTGGAGGCCGGCGGCGCACCGCGGCTTCTGCACACCGTGCGCGGCGTGGGGTTCGTGCTGCGGACCCAGTGATGGACGTGCTGTCGCGGATCTTTCGCCGAACGCCGTCGCTGCGTACCCGTGTCGCGCTGGCCACCGCGATCGGCGCCGCGATCGTCGTGGTGATCGTCGGCACCGTGGTCTGGATCGGCATCACCAACGACCGCAAGGAGCGGCTGGACCGCCGCCTGGACGAGGCGGCGGGTTTCGCGATTCCGTTCCTGCCCCGCGGCCTTGACGAGATCCCCAAATCACCCAACGACCAGGACGCCGTCATCACGGTGCGTGACGCCGACGGCGACGTGACGTCCAACTCCAACGTCGTGCTGCCGCAACTGGAACCCGGCTACGCCGACACCCATGTCGACGGGGTGCGCTACCGGGTGCGCACGGTCGACATCCGGATTCCCGAGCCGATGTCGGTGGCCGTCGGCGCGACCTATGACGCCACCATCGCCGACACCAACAACCTGCACCGCAGGGTGATCATCATCTGCGTGTTCGCCGTCGGCGCCGCATCGGTGTTCGGCTGGGTGCTGGCGGCGTTCGCCGTGCGCCCGCTCAAACGGCTGGCCCGGCAGACCCGCCAGATCGATGCGGGCGACGAGGCGCCCGATATCGAGGTGCGGGGCGCCACCGAGGCCGTCGAGATCGCCGAAGCGGTCAAAGGCCTGCTCGAGCGGGTCTGGAATGAGCAGGACCGGACCAAGTCGGCGCTGGCGTCGGCGCGTGATTTCGCGTCGGTGTCCGCGCACGAACTGCGCACGCCGCTGACCGCGATGCGGACCAACCTCGAGGTGCTGTCCACCCTGGATCTGCCCGAGGAGCAGCGCAAAGAGGTGGTCAACGACGTCATCCGCACCCAGTCGCGCATCGAGGCCACCCTGGCCGCCCTGGAACGGCTCGCCCAGGGTGAGCTGTCGACCGCCGATGACCACGTGCCCGTCGACATCACCGAACTGCTCGACCGTGCCGCCCACGACGCGATGCGGGTGTTCCCCGAGCTGGAGGTGTCGTTGGTGCCCGCGCCGACGGTGATCATCCTCGGCCTGCCCGCCGGGCTGCGGCTGGCGGTGGACAACGCGATCGCCAACGCGATCAAACACGGCGGCGCCACGAGGGTGCAGCTGTCGGCGGTCAGCTCGCGCGCGGGGGTGGAGATCGCCATCGACGACGACGGCGTCGGTGTTCCCGAGGAGGAACGCAAGGTCGTGTTCGACCGGTTCTCCCGCGGGTCGACGGCGTCGCACTCGGGTTCGGGGCTGGGCCTGGCGCTGGTTGCGCAGCAGGCCGAATTACACGGCGGCACCGCCACGTTGACCGAAAGCCCGCTGGGCGGCGCCCGGCTGCTGCTGCAGCTACCCGGCGTGCGCTAGTGGTTAGCGGGTCGCGAGCAGGTCGATGACGAAGATCAACGTCTTGCCGGACAGCCGATGCCTGCCGCCGGCGGGACCGTAGGCCTGCTCGGGCGGGATGACGAGCTGGCGCCGCCCGCCGACCTTCATACCGGGAATGCCGTCCTGCCATCCCTGGATCAGCCCGCGCAACGGAAATTCGATCGACTCGCCACGGTCCCACGAGCTGTCGAACTCTTCGCCGGTGTCGTACTCGACGCCGACGTAGTGCACCTCGACGGTGCCGCCGGGCACGGCCTCCGCACCATCGCCGACGACGACGTCGGTGATGGCCAGGTCAGCCGGCGGGGGTCCGTCGGCAAATTCGATCTCGGGCTTTTGCCCTGAAGTTGCACTCACCGTGTTCACGCTAGTCGGGCAGACTGGATGCGTGGCTACGGACCAAGACATTCTCGCTCAGGTCAACAAGCTGGTCGCCGAGGAGCAGGAGCTGCGCACCAAGCTTCAGCACCACGAGATCGACGAGTCCGAGGAGCACAGCAGGCTGCGCGCCGTGGAGGTCGCGCTCGACCAGTGCTGGGATCTGCTTCGGCAACGCCGGGCGCTGCGCGACGCGGGCGGTGATCCACGCGAAGCCGAGGTCCGTCCTCCAGACGAGGTCGAGGGCTACCTTGGCTGAGCCGTGACCTCAGCCGCCGGTGCCGCTGCGGCGGCGACGTACGACGCAGTCATCGTCGGCGGCGGACACAACGGGCTGGTGGCCGCGGCCTATCTGGCCCGCGCCGGCCGCCGGGTGCAAGTGCTGGAGCGTCTCGACCATGTCGGCGGCGCGGCGGTGTCCGCGCACGCCTTCGACGGCGTCGACGCGCGGTTGTCCCGCTACTCGTATCTGGTCAGCCTGCTGCCCCGGCGCATCGTCGAGGACCTCGACGCCCGGGTGCGCCTGGTGCGTCGCCGCTATTCCTCCTACACGCCCGACCCGGCCACCGGTGGGCGCACGGGGCTGCTGGTCGGTCCGGCGTCGACGTTCGATGCGATCGGCGCGGCCGCCGACGAGGCGGGCTTCGCGGAGTTCTACCGCCGCTGCGGTGCCGTCACGTCACGGTTGTGGCCGACGCTTCTGCAGCCGCTGATGACGCGCGGTGAGGCGCGCGACCTCGTCGACGACGACACCGCCTGGCATCCGATGGTCGAGGAACCGATCGGGCGTGCGATCACCGGCGCGGTGTCACACGACCTGGTGCGCGGCGTCATCGCCACCGACGCGTTGATCGGCACGCTCGCGCGCACCGACGACCCGTCGCTGACCCAGAATGTCTGCTTTCTGTACCACCTGCTCGGCGGCGGCACCGGCGACTGGGATGTGCCGATCGGCGGGATGGGTGCGGTCAGCGGCGCGCTGGCCGCCGCGGCCGCTGGGTATGGTGCGGAAATCATCTGCGGTGCAGAGGTTTACGCGATCGACCCAGATGCAGAGGTGCGCTACCGCCGCAACGGCGAGGAGCATCGGGTACATGCCGATGCGGTGTTGGCCAACGTGACACCGGCGGTGCTGGCGCGGCTGATGGGTGAGCCTGAACCCGACGTGACGCCAGGGTCTCAGGTCAAGGTCAACCTGATGCTGCGCAGGCTGCCCGGTCTGCGCGACGAGACCGTCACCCCTGAGCAGGCGTTCGGCGGGACGTTTCACATCAACGAGACGCTGGCTCAACTGGATCTGGCCCATACCCGCGCGAGCCATGGGGTGGTTCCCGATCCGCTGCCCTGCGAGATCTACTGCCATTCGCTGACCGATTCGACGATCCTGTCCGACGAACTTCGCGCCGCGGGTGCGCAGACGATGACGGTGTTCGGCCTGCACACACCGCACGGGCTGATCGCCTCGGGCGGGCCTGACCGGACACGGGATGCGCTGACGTCGGCCGTGCTGAAATCACTGAATTCCGTTCTTGCCGAACCTATCCAGGACGTGGTGATGGAGGACTCGGCGGGCCGGCCGTGCATCGAGACCAAGACGACGGCCGACTTGGAGCGTTCGCTCGGCATGACGGCGGGCAACATCTTTCACGGCGCGTTGTCGTGGCCGTTCGTCGAGCACGACGAACCGTTGGACACCCCCGCGCGGCGCTGGGGCGTGGCGACGGCGCACGACCGGATTCTGTTGTGCGGATCGGGATCCCGCCGCGGTGGTGCCGTCTCGGGCATCGGCGGGCACAACGCCGCGATGGCGCTGCTGGAACGCTAGGGCATTTCCGCGGCCAGCGATATATGCCCCTCGAAGCCGAGGTCGTTGGCCATCTCGCCGTAGCGCCGTTTCAACTCGCGATATGTCGGCTCGTCACCGCGGGCCCGGGCCAACAGCGCACGGAGCCGAAGCACCACAACGTCCCGGACGACCAGTTCAGCTTCCGGGAGCGTGCCCGAAAGCTTCTCGATCGCGGCCTCCGCCTCGGCCACATCCTCGTTCGTCGCACGCGCGAGCAGCAGTTCCACCAGGGTCTGCGTGCAGCCCTCGCCGTTTGAGAAGTTGCCTGACGCGAACACGTCGTCCGTCGCCTGGCGTATCCGCTCGATTGCGCCGTCGATGTCCTTCTCGGCATCCTGGACAGCGAGAACCACCTCCAACGGCGGCACGATGTTCATTGCGTACTGCTCCCGCACACACGTCTCGCGAAGCTCGGCGAGCATCGTGAGTCCCCGCGCGCGAGCGGCGGTATCGCCGTGTGTCAGAGCTATACCGAGCGCCATGCGCAGGAGTACCAGGGGCAAATCCTCGGTGCTCCGCTCGGCCAGGTGGTAAATCTCGGTGAGCTCGTCGAGGGCTGAGTCAGTGAACGGCAGAACGCGTCGACCGATACCGACGTACTTGTACGCGCTGGCCACCGCGAGCGACGTCGGATCGGCGCTTCGCGCCATCGCCAGCGCGGTGTCCATGTCTTCCCGCCATCCGTTCTGCCCCATGCTGCAGCGGGCGAATCCGCGGAACACATAGGCCAGCGCCAACGGCGACCCGAGCATGAAACTTCCGGCCGTGCAGTCGCCGTCGGCGACGTCGATGACAGCTTGCGCCCAGCGCAGCGCATCCTCCATCTCTGCGGCTTGCAATTTGGCGACGCATGCGGGAATGGCGAGGCCGATTGTCAACGTCGGGTCGCCGATGGACTCGACGAGCGCCATCTGTTCGGACGCCTGTGCGGACGAATCGAAAATCCGTCCCCGGATCAGGTGTTCCATGGCCAGACCCGCCATCCCGATGGCGAGCGACGCCTTGTCGCCCGCCTCAATGCACAACGTACGAAGTTCGTCGAATCGCTCCGACATGTCGGGATGGAAGCGCCGGAACGCGCTGCTGCACAACAAACTCCGCGGTGTGATTCTGAGGTTCAGGCGATTCGGAAAGTCGGGCGGCAGCGCGTCTGCCACTCGGCGTGCCCGTTCCCAACTCAGCTGCGCCGCAACGTTGTCGCGATTGTTCGACCACGCGCCCGCGCGCATGTGCCAGTCGTAGGCGCTACCCAGTTCACCGGCCGACTCGAAATGCTCAGCGATCAGCACCGCGTTCTGGTCGTTTTGCTCGATGGTGGTCGCCACCCGTCGGTGCAGCCGCGCCCGCTCGGACTTGAGCTGTGACTCGTAAGCCACCGCCCGGATCAACGCATGGCGAAACGTGTAGCGGGGATCCGGACCGAACATGGTCTGATCGATCAGCTCCGCCCTGAGCAGGTCGTCGAGTGCCGGTTGAATCTCCAGCGCTTCCAGCGTCTCAGGGCTGAACTCGATGCCGATTACCGCTGCGCCGTTGAGCGTCCGCTTCGCCGCCGGATCGAGGCGGTCGATGCGTGCCGCAATCACCGCCTGCAGCGTCTGGGGGACATTGACGTCGCTTGTCGGTTCAATGCAGAGATAGCACCCCCGCGCACCGATCAGCACCTGGCGCTCGGTGAGGTCACGAACGATCTCTTCGGCGAAGAACGGATTGCCTTCGGCCCGTTCGGTGACCAGATCGGCGAGTTCTGTCACCGAGCCGTCATTGCCCAGCAATTCGGTGCTGAGCTGCGACATCTGTGAACCATCCAGCGGCTCGAGCGCGATGGTCTGTGACCGGGGCGCATGAGCGAGCGGACCGTCGTATTCCGGCCGGTAGGTGACGAGCACGAAGAAGTGCGTACGCGGCACGACGGTCAGGAAGTCGGCGATCATCGATTCGCTGAGCCCGTCGATCCAGTGCGCGTCCTCGATGACGTACATCGTCGGGCTGGTTCTCGCGAGCGCGGCGGCATTGACCAGCGCCGCGATCCGGCGCCGGCGTGCGTCGGGATCGATCTGGGGCAGTGCCGCGGCGGGATCACCGATACCCAGCAGATCTTCGACGAGAAGTAGGTCCTCCTGATCGGCGCCGGGGAATCCCGCGCGTACCTGTTCTCTTGCGGCCCAGGCATC
Source organism: Mycolicibacterium holsaticum DSM 44478 = JCM 12374 (assembly GCF_019645835.1). NCBI lineage: Bacteria > Bacillati > Actinomycetota > Actinomycetes > Mycobacteriales > Mycobacteriaceae > Mycobacterium > Mycolicibacterium holsaticum. The sequence continues at coordinate 891,747 of NZ_CP080998.1, read as the reverse complement.
CAACCCGCTCGATCCGGTAGCCGCCCGAAGTAGATTGGCGGCGGCATGGAACGGAATGTCTGCGGTGTGGGACTCGCAGAACGTGGTGAACACCTCGGCGCCGGCATCCGTGGCCCGCGCCGTGATTTCCTGGACCATCCTGCTCTTGCCGATGCCGGGCGGACCCACCAGCCCCACGACGCCGCCGTTCCCCCTGACCGCGCGGTCGAGGAGTCCGGTGAGTGCGGTCATCTCCCAGTCTCGGCCGATGAACGTCGTCTGCATCCGGGCCGGCCGCCGGCCGGCGGCGAGTCCCAGTAGCCGGCGGGCCCGCACCGGCGCCTGCATTCCCTTGACATGCACCGACTCCGGTTCGGCCAGTACGGCACCGCTTTCCACCAGCCGCGCGGTCGACTCGCTGACCATCACGCCGCCGGGTGGCGCGACCGCCTCCATTCGCTGCGCCATGCCGACCTGCTCGCCGACCGCGGTGTAAGACAATGGGCCCGAACCGATCTCGCCGGTGATCACCACGCCGGAATTCAGCCCGATGCGAAGCTGCAAGGCGATCCGATCACGGTCTGCGATGACGGCGGCCAGCCGCTTGGCATCTTCCTGGATGTCCAGCGCCGCCCGGCAGGCGAGCAACGCGTGATCCTCGAGCGCGATCGGAGCGCCGAACTCGGCCATGATCCCGTCGCCGGTGAATTTGTCGACCGTGCCGCCGTAGCGCTGAACGACCGCTGAGGACCGGTTGAACAACTCCGTCATGATCTCGCGCAGCCGCTCCGGTCCCAGCTTGGCGGCGATGTCCATGGACCCCACCACATCGCCGAACAGCACGGTCACCTGCTTGTACTCGGCGTTGGAGGCCGCGGTGGCAACCGAGGACCCACAGGCGTCACAGAAGCGGGCGCCGTCGCGCAGCCCGGCACCACATGACTGGCAAGAGACCGCCACCGTCTAATCGTGCGCCGAGACAGTGCCCATGGCCGCGAATTCGCCGCAATTGGGTCCGGGACCGCTATTTCGGCGCCAGCTTGGCCAGGATGTCGCGCATTGCGCGTCACACCTCGTCGGCCACACCGTTACCTGACATCGGCGGCCACCAGCGGCGCGAGACGATTCGCCGAGCGCAATGCCCGGCCCGACGTCGAGTAGAAGCCGAGCACGATGATCACCACCCCCAACGCGGCGCAGATCAACCACAGCGGTCGAGCCGCGGTGGCGAAGTCCGTGCCGGCGGCCGACAGCGCGGACCCGGCAACCGAACCACACAGCGCCACACCGACACTCACGCCTACCTGCCTGCTGGTCGAGGCAATCGCCGACGCCGCACCGGCACGGTCTGTCGGCATCCCGCTGACCGCGGCGTTGGTCACCGGCGCGTTGACCATCGAGAACCCGATGCCGAACACCGCGAAGATGATCAGCATCTGCCACACCGGCGTCGTCGCGGACAAGCCGGCGAGCATCACCGTCGCCGCCGTGATCAACGTGCCCGCGATCAGCAACGACGGTCGGCTGCCGAACCGACCCACCATCCGGCCGGACAGCGGCGAAAACAACAGCGCACCAAGGGCAATCGGCAGATAGATCAGTCCGGTGTGCAGGGCGGAGAAGCCCCGCTCGTCCTGCAGGTACAGCGACATCATGAACAGAAACGCCCCCCAAGCCGCGAACGCGCACACCGCGATCACGGTGGCCGACGTGAACGGGATGCTGCGGAAGAACCGAAGGTCGACGAACGGATCGCGACGGCGCCCCTCATAGACCAGGAAGCCTGCGAAGGACAACGTCGCCGCGACCAGCACCGCGATGGTGCGCCCGTCGGTCCATCCCATCACCGGGCCTTCGATGAGCACGTAGACGACGCCGAACAAAAACACCATGCCCAGGCCCTGGCCGATCGGGTCGAGATCGCGCATCGTCAGCGACTTCGATTCGGGCACAAAGACTGCCGTCAACACAATGGCGAGCGCGCAGATCGGCAGGTTGATCCAGAACACCGAGCGCCAGCCGACGAACTCGATCAGCGCACCGCCGACGATCGGGCCCAGCGCCATCGAGATGCCCACCACACCGCCCCAGATGCCGATCGCGCGAGCCCGCTCGACGCGCTCGGTGAAGACCTGCGTGATGATCGACATCGCCACGGGGTTCATCATCGAACCGCCGATGGCCTGCAACAGGCGCGCGGCGATCAGCGTCTCGATGCTGGGTGCGATGCTGCACAGCAGCGATGCCAGCGCGAACACCGTGAGTCCCAGCTGAAAGGTGCGTCTGCGGCCGAACCGGTCGGCGGCGGCGCCGGAAAGCAGCAACAGCGACGCCAGCACCAGGGTGTAGATGTCGATGACCCACTGCAGGTGGGATGCGGACGCGTTGAAGTCCGCGCGGATGCTGGGAATGGCGACGTTGACGATCGTCGCGTCCATCGACACGATCAGCAGGCTCAGGCAGCACGACACCAGGATGATGGCCTTGCGCCGAGCGGTCACGATGTCACCGAGCAGCCGCGAAAACCCCCTGACGCACCCGCAATAGGGAGGCCAAGTGACTTCTCGCGGAGAGGAATCAGCGGGTGTCGGCGGGGGCGTAGTCGCGTTCGGTGTAGCCGGTGTAGATCTGACGCGGGCGGCCGATCTTGCCGCTGCCCTCGTCGTGCATCTCGCGCCAGTGTGCGATCCATCCGGGCAGCCGGCCCAGCGCGAACAGCACGGTGAACATCCGCGTGGGGAAGCCCATCGCGCGGTAGATCACGCCGGTGTAGAAGTCCACGTTCGGATAGAGCTTGCGCTCGACGAAGAAGTCGTCGGTGAGCGCGACCTCCTCCAACGACTTGGCGATGTGCAGCAGCTCGTCGTCGCCGCCGATCTTGCCGAGGATCTTGTCGGCCTGCTCCTTGACGATGCGTGCCCGCGGATCGTAGTTCTTGTAGACCCGGTGCCCGAAGCCCATCAGCTTCACGCCGTCCTCGCGGTCCTTGACCTTCTTGACGAAGTCGTTCACGTCGCCGTCGGCCTGGCGAATCTTCTCCAACATTTCCAGCACGGCCTGGTTCGCGCCGCCGTGCAGCGGACCCCACAGCGCGTTGATGCCGCCGGAGATCGAGGTGAACAGGTTGGCCTGCGAGGAGCCCACCAGTCGCACGGTCGACGTCGAGCAGTTCTGCTCGTGGTCGGCGTGCAGGATGAACAGCATGTCCAGGGCCCGCACAAGTTCGGGATCGACCTCGTAGGGCTCGGCGGGCAGCCCGAACGTCATCCGGAGGAAGTTCTCGACGAGGCTCATCGAGTTGTCCGGATACAGGAACGGCTGCCCGACCGACTTCTTGTAGGCGTAGGCCGCGATGGTCGGCAGCTTGGCCAAGAGCCGGATGGTGGACAGCTCCACCTGCTCGTCGTCGAACGGGTCCAACGAATCCTGGTAGTAGGCGCTCAGCGCGTTGACCGCGCTGGAGACCACCGGCATCGGGTGCGCGTTGCGCGGGAAACCGTCGAAGAACCGTTTGAGGTCCTCGTGCAGCAGGGTGTGCCGCTGGATCTGGCCGGTGAACTTGTCGAGCTGCTCGGGTGTCGGCAACTCGCCGTACACCAACAGGTAGCTGACTTCGATGAAGTTCGACTTCTCCGCGAGTTGCTCGATCGGGTAGCCGCGGTAGCGCAGGATCCCGGCTTCACCGTCGATGTAGGTGATGGAGCTCTTGGTGGACGCGGTGTTGACGAAGCCTTCGTCGTAGGTGGTATAGCCCGTTTTCGCCAGCAGCGAACCCAGCGCGATGCCATCGGACCCTTCGGTTGCAGAAACGATGTCGAGGTCAATCTCGCCGCCGGGGTAGGAGAGGGCGGCTTGCTTGCCTCCACTACTTGGGTTATCGGCCACGGGGATCCCTTCTTCGCTGCGGGGAATGAACGACAGACAGTATGTCCTACAAAAGGTAGTCCCATCCGGGCCGTCGTGCCCGGGCGGGGGCGGCATTAGTCAGACCAGTTGCACAACCTCTGACATCAGGCTGGTGAACGCGGCGTACGTGTCTTCCAGACGGGTGATGATGTCGTCGAGGCCGATCTGATCCCAGTCCAGGTCGTTGTCGGTGAGGTCGGCCAGCGCGGTCATGGTGATCGAGCCCCACACCGAGGCCACCAGCTGCAGCGCGCGGGCGTCGGCGCCCACGCCCATACGCTTGGCCAGCTCGATGTTGAGGGCGTTGGGACGGTAGTCCGTGGCCGCCTGGCGCAGTGTCGGTGACGTCATGATGATCCGCATGCTGCCGAGCAGGCGGTGGGCGGACAACCCCCCCGACCCGCCGCTCTTGGCGCTGGTACACATCCCCAGGTATGCCCGGTGCATGGCCTCGAGGTGGTTGATGTCTGCGGGCTGGGCGGCCAGTTCGACGGCGGCGACGTCGAGCGCCTCCTCGATCAACGCGAACGCGATGGCTTCCTTGGTGGCGAAGTACCGGCTGAAGGTCCGCGGTGAGACGTCGGCGACCGCCGCGATCTGGTCCACGGTCGTTCGCTCGAAACCCTGCCGCCTGCACAGGTCGATGGCCGCGTCCAACAGCATTGCCCGGGTGCGTTGTTTCTTGCGCTCACGCAGGCCGAGTCGCGGTTCCCCCTTCCCATCAGCCACGAAGGGCATGCTAACCGGCAAAAATGTGAACAGCCTTAGAAATTTGGCGACACCGGACAGGTGCCCCCGGACAACGTTTGACAGCCCCGGCCATGTGGTTGCCGGGGGCCGCGAGTCAGGGCTGTAACCGCTCGACGCGCACGACGGCGCCCAGGGTCACCCGAATCCTGTTATGCAGCCGGTCTTCCCGGCCCTGCCAGAACTCGACGACCTCAGGTGCGATGAGATATCCGCCCCAGTTCGGCGGGACCGGGATGGCCGCTTCACCGGCGAACCGCTCGGTGACCTCGCCCATCTGCCCCAGCAGCGCCGCGCGTGACGCGATCGGCTTGGACTGATGTGACGCCCACGCGCCCAGCTGCGAACCGCGTGGCCGCATCGTCCAGTAGTCGGCCGTCTGCTGCGCCGACACCTTGCTCACCGGCCCGCGAACGTGGACCTGGCGGCCGAGCAGAAACCACGGGAAGGTTGCCGACGCGTACGGGGCGGTGGCCAGATGTTCGCCCTTGGCCGAATCGTAGTTGGTGAAGAACGTGATCCCCGCCTCGTCGATGCTCTTGCACAGCACCGAGCGGGTGACGGGCCTGCCCCGGTCATCGACCGTGCCGATCACCATGGCGTTGGGTTCGGCGACACCGGCGCGTTCGGCGTCGGCCAACCAATTGCACAGCAGCTCAACCCACCCGGTCCCCGGCTCCGGGCCGAGCCAGTCGGTATCCAGATCGGGGCTGCCGTCTTTTTCCACCGAGCCGTACTCCACCCGCATCCTCGCCAAGTGCTCGTCGTCCTGCTGTGTCACGCGGTTACGTTACGCCGCGAGGTGCGGCGAACCGGTAGACGGCAGGGCCGACGGTGGTGCGAGAATCGGCCCATGAGTAGCCCGTCGCCTCTGGTACCGGAGGACTTCGTACCCGGACTCGAAGGCGTCGTGGCCTTCACCACCGAAATCGCCGAACCGGACAAGGACGGCGGTGCGCTGCGGTATCGCGGGGTGGACATCGAGGATCTGGTCGGTCAGCGGGTGACGTTCGGCGAGGTGTGGGGATTGCTGGTCGACGGCAAGTTCGGTCCGGGCCTGCCGCCCGCCGAGCCGTTCCCACTGCCGATCCACAGCGGCGACGTGCGCGTCGACGTGCAGGCGGGTCTGGCCATGCTGGCGCCGATCTGGGGCTACTCCCCGCTGCTGGACATCGACGACGCGACCGCCCGGGACCAGCTGGCCCGCGCGTCGGTGATGGCGCTGTCCTACGTCGCGCAGTCGGCCCGCGGCATCTACCAGCCCGCCGTGCCCCAGCGCATGATCGACGAATGTGCCACGGTGACAGAGCGATTCATGACGCGCTGGCAGGGGGAGCCCGACCCCAGGCACGTCGAGGCCATCGACGCGTACTGGGTGTCGGCCGCCGAACACGGGATGAACGCGTCGACGTTCACCGCGCGGGTGATCGCGTCGACCGGCGCCGACGTGGCCGCGGCGCTGTCGGGGGCGATCGGCGCGATGAGCGGCCCGCTGCACGGCGGCGCACCGGCGCGGGTCATCCCGATGATCGAGGAAGCCGAGAACACCGGCGACGCCCGAGCGGTGGTCAAGGGCATCCTGGACCGCAGCGAGAAGCTGATGGGCTTCGGCCACCGCGTGTACCGCGCCGAGGATCCGCGCGCGCGGGTGCTGCGCGCCACCGCCAAGCGGCTGGACGCGCCCCGCTACGAGGTGGCCGCCGCGCTGGAACAGGCCGCGCTGGCCGAGCTGCGTGAGCGCCGACCCGACCGGGCCATCGAAACCAACGTCGAGTTCTGGGCGGCGGTGATTCTGGACTTCGCGCAGGTGCCGACCCGGATGATGCCCGCCATGTTCACCTGTGGCCGCACCGCGGGCTGGTGTGCGCACATCCTCGAGCAGAAGCGGCTGGGAAAGCTGGTGCGGCCGTCGGCGATCTACGTCGGGCCCGCTCCGCGCCCGTTGGCGGCGGTCGAGGGCTGGGACCAAGTCGTCACGTCGTGAAGACGGCGGTCTTCGCCTCTGCGGCAAGGTGTTTCGTCCATCTTGTCGCCGAGATCCCGCGGGCCGCGTGGCAGCGACCCGGTCTGGGCGATTGGGACGTGCGCGCGCTCGTCGGGCACACTTCCCGTTCGCTGAGCACCGTCAGCAGCTACCTGAGGACCACCGCCGAACACGAAGACATCACCACACCGCAGGAGTACTACGCGCGGGTCACCCCGTCGGCGCTGGGTATCGACCCGGCGGCGGTCGCCGAACGGGGTCGACAGGCCGGTGTGGCGCTCGGCGAGGATCCGGCGGCCGCCGTGGACGCGTTGATGGCCAACGCCCTGCGCGACGTGCAAGCGGTCGACGATCCGCTGATCGAGGTCATCGGCGGGCTGGGCATCCGGCTGCACACCTACCTGCCGACCCGGGTGTTCGAACTGGCCGTACACGGGCTGGATATCGCTCGGGCCGTTGATATTCCGTTCTCGCTGCCGCCCGACGTGCTCAGCGAGGCGGCGGTGTTGGCGACACGGGTGGCCGTCACGACGGGGCAGGGTGCGCCGGTGCTGCTGGCGCTGACAGGCCGCGCGGGCTTACCGCCGTCGTTCTCGGTGGTCTGATCCGGCGACACTTGCGCGCGGCGAAATGCAGCGAAAACCCCCACTGTGGCTTCTAAGGTGGTCAGGTGCCCCAGATTGACCGTCGCAGCATGATGATGATGACCGGATTCGGGCTCTTGGCAGCCGCGATTCCCTTGCCGAAAGTTCACGCGCAACCGGCCCCGGCAGGCCACGCGCAGACGTTCCTGTTCTCCGACGAGTTCGACGGACCTGCGGGTTCGGCGCCTGATCCGGCGAAGTGGTCGATCGCCAAGGCCCGCGAAACGATCAAGAACCCGGTGTTTTGGGACCGGCCCGAGAACATGGGCCAGTACCGCGACAGCCCCGAGCACGTGTTCCTCGACGGCAACTCCAACCTCGTCATCCGCGCGACGCGCAACGACGACGGCAAGTACGTCAGCGGCAAGGTGCAGGGCCGGTGGTGGGGTCCGATCAACACCACCTGGGAGGCCCGCATCAAGCTCAACTGCCTGACCAACGGGTGTTGGCCGGCGTGGTGGCTGATGAACGACCACCCCGAGGTCGGCGGTGAGGTGGATCTGGTCGAGTGGTACGGCAACCAGGATTGGCCCTCGGGTTCCACGGTGCACGCACTGCTCGACGGCACGTCGTATGCGACCCACCCCTACCCGGTGGACGGCGACTGGCACACCTGGCGGATGACCTGGACCGATGCGGGGATGTACTTCTGGCAGGACTACACGCCCGGCAAAGAGCCGTATTTCGAGGTGCCGGCGTACTCGATCGAGCACTGGCCGTTCAACTTCCCCGGATATTCGATGTTTCCGGTGCTGAACCTCGCGGTCGCCGGCTCGGGCGGCGGAGATCCCGCAGGCGGCAGCTACCCGGCCGAAATGCTCGTCGACTGGGTGCGCGTCTTCGCCGGCTGACGACGGCGCCGGTTTGTCGGTGCCCGGTGATTGCATGGGCCCTGGCGCGATGAGATCTGCCCGCGCGGCCGGTCTACCTATCGTCGCCCGCACGGGAACACACACATCTGCAGGAGTGCTCATGGCAATTGAAATCCAGCCCGCGGTGTCGCCGATGCTGACCGTCAGCGACGGCGCGGCAGCCATCGACTTTTACGTCAAGGCGTTCGACGCCGAGGAACTCGGCCGGGTGCCCGGCCCCGACGGCAGGCTGTTCCACGCCGCGCTGCGGATCAACGGGGCGACGGTCATGCTGAACGACGACTTCCCCGAGATGAACGACGGCAAGTCGGCGACCCCGCAGGGGTTGGGCGGCTCGCCGGTCACCATCCACCTCACGGTCACCGACGTGGACGCGAAGTTTCAGAAGGCGCTCGACGCCGGCGCCACCGTCGTCATGCCGCTCGACGACATGTTCTGGGGAGACCGGTACGGCGAGCTGCGTGACCCGTTCGGTCACCTGTGGTCGTTGGGCCAGCCGACGCGCGAGGTCAGCCAGGAGGAGATCGACCAGGCGGTCAAGCAGATGCAGTGATGCTCAGAACACCGTCTTCTGAACCTGGTCGGGCCCGACCTAGACCGCGCTGGGGATGTACTGCGCCAGCAGATCGATCGGCAGCGCGTTGGCGCCGGTGATGGCGCTGATCGCCGCGATGCTGTCGGGTTTGGGCGTGCGTTCCAGTTCGGGCGTCGACGGGTCGGATCCGTAAAGACCGAAGTGCAGGTCGTAGCCGTGCGCCCATTCGAGGTTGTCGACGAACGACCAGTACGTGTAGCCGCGGATGTCCACGCCGTGCGCGACCAGGTCCTGTACCACCGCGATGTGGGTGGTCAGATACGGCGGTCGTTTCGAGTCACCCGCGTCGGCGATGCCGTTCTCGGTGATCCAGATCGGCTTGCCGTAGGAGGCCGCGTCTTCGAGCACCTCGCGGAAGCCGCCCGGATCGGTGGGCTGGTTGAAGTCGCTGCAGGTCGGTGAGCTCGCCGAGCAGCGCACGGGCAGACCCTGCAGGAACGGGATGCCGGGTATCGGCGCCAACCCGAAGCCCTGCATCGGTTGCGACCCGTAGTACTGCACGCCCAGGAAGTCGACCTTGTCCATGAACTCGGGGTGGATCTCGTCGAGTGTCTTGATGCCGTCGAAGTTGGCGTCCACCCACCCGTCGATCACGGCGTTGGGGAACCAGTGGTTGTAGTACCGGTTCCATGCGTCGGCGGCCTGCACGTCCAGCGGGTTGTTCGGGTTGGCCGGGCGTGCGGGAATCATGTTGTTGCTGAAGCCGACGAACGCGGCGGGCTGACCGTCGGTGGCCGAGGTGGTGTCCCAGGTGTGGATCGCGTCGTAGGCCGCCACATGGCCCTTGGCCTGGTTGACCAGGAAGGTGGCCGCCAGGTCGGGACGCACGATCCCCGGTGGCCAGTACGGGATGGGGCTGCCGGGGATCGGCGGTGACAGGTATTGGGTGAGGATCGGCGGGAACGGCTCGTTGAGCGTCACCCAGTAGTCGACCTGATCGCCGTATTTCCACGCCAGATACGCCGCGTACTTCTCGAACTCGACGGGCGTGGACGACGACAGCCAGCCCGCCGATTGAGCGGGCAGGCCCACCTGGACCAGCAGCCGCGTCATAGCGGGGTCGTGCACCCACACCGGCAAGGTGAAGTGGGTGACGGTGATCATCGGCTCCAGGCCGTGTGCGCGCAGCGAGGCCAGCACCTCGCGGTAGTGCTCGACCTCTTCCTGGTTGGCCAGCGCGTCGAGCGCCTCGAGGTCGGCCAGGCTGACCCCGCCGCCTTCATCTGAAATATCCACCGAGGCAGTGGATTCCGGGAAGATACGGCTCCACTCGATGCCCATCCGGAAGGTGTTCATGCCGAGTTCGTCGTGCGCAAGCGCGGCGTCGGCGTCGTAGTTGAGGTAGGCGCCCGGCCCGTCCTCGGGCACACCTTTGGTCAACCCCAACTTCTGGTTGAACGGGTCGTGCGTCCAGCGGTACCAGTCGGAGTTGGTGTCCATGGGGACCCCGGGCCCGCCCTCGGCCTGAAATCCCGAATGCGCGACGCCCCAATGGAATCCGTCGGGAAACGACAGGTCGACGCCGTCGACCGGGGTGACATTGACGGTGATGGTGCGGGTGGCCCGGTGACCGCCGCCGGGGTAGACGAGTTGGCCCACGATCGGCACGAACTGCAACAGTCCCCTGGGTCCGTGGAGGTGGAAGCCGGCGGCCTGGTCGTCGGCCACCACGATGAACGAATCCCAGCCGCCGACGGCCGCCATCGCGTTCATCGGCCGGTAGGTGAAGTTGCCGTCGGCGTCGACCTCGACCACACCGCCGTTGAGCGGCCTGCCGATGACGGTGTAGGTCATCGGGTCCCCGTCGCGGTCGGTGATGCCGACGTTGCCGGTGATGATCACCTCGCCGTCGACGAGGCTCTGGGTGTAGGGCGGTAGTTCGGCCGAAACCCTTGGCGTGGAGTTGAACAGTTCGCGCCGCACCCACGCCAGCAACGTCCACAGGGTCGGCGGGCCGCTCGGCGGTGCGGGCAGGCCGGCAGCGAAGGGCGCCAAAATGGCGTGGGCGAGGCTGAACACGATGCCCGTCACGTAGGTGATGGCGGTGGCCGGGTCAAAGGCGGTGGGCCACGGCCGAAGCGACGGGAACGCCGGCGCGTTCCACGTGGTGGTCGTGGCAGCGGTCGGTGAGGCCGCCCGGGCCGTGAGGGAGGTGATCGTCATCTCCGTGGTGTCGGTGTCGGAGGTGCGCACGTTCGCGGGCTCGTCGGGCCGGGCGATGGTCGCCGCCGCCGCCGCGACGAAATCTTCGGTCTCGGGCGCGTCGGAGGTCCCCGACTGCGCAGGCGCGTTCTGTGGTGCCGGCTCCGGCTCGCCCGTCGCTTCGGTTTCGGGCTCGCCCGTCGCTTCGGTTTCGGGCTCGCCCGTCGCTTCGGTTTCGGGCTCGACGCCGGTTTCGGGTTCGGGTTCAGCTTCGGCGTCAAGCTCGGCTTCCGCGCCGGGTTCGGATTCCGCGTCAAGCTCGGCTTCCGCGTCGGGTTCGGATTCCGCATCGGGCTCGGGCTCGGGTTCGGCCTCGGGCTCGGCGTCAGGGTCGGACTCGGCCTCGGGTTCGGGCTCGGCGTCAGGGTCGGCGTCCGTTTCGGTTTGGGTGCTGCTCGCATCGGCCTGAGCGGACTCGGCGTCGCTGCCCGTCGAGGTGTCGGAGGACGCTGAGGACTGCGCGTTCGATGCCCCCGCCCCGGCGGTGTCTGCCCACGCCATTCCCGACCCGTAGCCGGTGGCCACGGCGATGCCGACCCCCAGGGCGACCGCCAAACTTCCGACTCGACCGACGTATGCCGCAGCGTTCATGCTGTTTGCTATACCGCCGAACGCGCCGTTTATCAGGCGATTCGGGGTATTCGTCAACGACCCCGACGGCTGACCATTGCGTTCGCGATACGGCGCTTCCGCAGTGACGGTTCGGTGGCAACCTGCGGAAACGCCGGGGTTAGCGGCGCAATCCGGCGAGCACTCGCTGGTGCAGCGGCGGTGTTGGCGCGTCCGCCGCGGCGGCAAGCATGCCGGCGGCGGTGGTGAACTTGTTGCGTGGCCGGTCGTCGCCGCCGCGGGCGATCTCCGCGGAGTTGATCGCCTTCCACCCCGCCGAGTCCACCACGTCGGGTGCTCGGCTGCGGACCAGCCCGTCCAGCGCGGAGGGTTTGGCGGGATCGGGCAGCAGCCCGGCGTTGTAGTCGGCGACCAGATTGTGCACGGTCTGGGCGGCGCAGGACTTGTTGGTGCCGATGAAGCCGGTCGGTCCGCGTTTGATCCACCCGGCCACGTAACTGCCGCGCACCGGCGCACCCGTGCGCGGATCGACGACCCGGCCGCCGTCGTTGGGCACCACGGCGCCGTCTTCGTCGAACGGCAGATCACGAACGGGCTTGGCGCGGTAGCCGATTGAGGTCAGCACCAAGCCGGCCTCGATACGGCGGACCGCGTCGTCCTCGCCGGTGACGGTGAACTCCACACCGTCTGCGCGCCGCTCGCCGAACACGCGCTTGGGCGTCAGGTGGTAGGCCAACCGGATCCGGGGCCGGGCGGCCGGCGCCGCCGCATCACCGAGCCTGCTGAGGACCTCCAACTTGTTGCGCGTCAACGGATCTGTGGCCGCAGCCAGATCCCTGGCGACACGTTCATGGTCGGCAGCGTCGAGCACCACATCGCAGGACGCCGTCAGCCCGATCAACTCCGGCAGCGTGAAGGCCGAGTTTGCGGGCCCGCGGCGGGCGGCGATCACCACCTCGGAGACCTTCGACGCGCGCAGCGCGGCCAGCGCATGGTCGGCGATGTCGGTACGCGCGAGTGTGTCGGGGTCGGTGGTGAGGATGCGGGCGACGTCCAGTGCGACGTTGCCGTTGCCGACGAGCACCACCCGCTCATGTCCGAGATCGGCTGGCACCGAGGCGAATTCGGGATGGCCGTTGTACCAGGCCACGAATTCGGTGGCGGTGCCGGTGCCCGGCATCCCCATCCCGTCGATGTCGAGGCGACGGTCGTCGGGCGCTCCCACGGCGTAGAGCACGGCGTGGTGGTGGGCCAACAGTTCGGCGTGGGTGAGGTCGGTGCCCACCTCGACGTTGAGGTAGAACGTGAACCCGCGCTGGTCGGCGATCTTGTCGAACAGCCGCGTCACCTGTTTGGTGCTCTGGTGATCGGGCGCGACACCGGCGCGTACCAGCCCGTACGGGGTGGGCAGCCGTTCGAAGACGTTGACCCGCACGCCGCGCTGGGTGAGCAGCTCGTCGGCGGCGTACATGGCCGCGGGCCCGGAGCCGACGATCGCGACCGTGAGCGGCCCCCCGGGTCGCGACTGGACCTTCGGCGCGTCGGGCACGGGTGCCAGCTTCGACGTGGGCGGCACCTTGCCCTCCCGCTCGGGGTAGAACGCGGCGTTGAGCGCGACGAACGGCTGCTGCTCGGGCGTCAACTGCGTGTGGGGTGCGATCGCCCCGACCGGGCAGGCCGACACGCATGCACCGCAGTCCACGCACGCCGCCGGGTCGATGTAGAGCATCTCGGCGGTGGCGAAGCCCGGTTCGTCCGGTGTCGGATGGATGCAGTTAACCGGGCACGCGAAGACACACGACCCGTCGCTGCAACACGACTGGGTGATCACATGGGGCACGAAAGTCTCCCGCGTCCTTGGGGTTACGCGGCGGCGACGACGTGCTGGCGGGCCGGCTCGCTGCGGTAGCGACTCGGTGGGCCGTCGATCTTGCAGATCCGCCACATCAGCTTGGCGACCGGGTTCATCAACCCGGTGTCATGGCACAGCATCCGCACGTCGCCGAACATGTCGCGCAGCATCTGCCGCGACTCCGGCGAGCGGAAGAACACGTCCTTGCGCACCGAGCGCGGGATGTCGAATTTCTTCCAAAACGCGCGCGGCGGAACGATGATCGCCGAGCACAGGATCCGCATGGTCAGCGGAACATAGATCGACAACCAGAACCGCTTGCGGCGCGGCAGGTGCGGAAGGCGCTTGCGCAGGTACTCGTGCGCGAACGAGATGTGGCGAGCCTCCTCGGCGACGTGAATGGCCATCACGCGTTCCATGATCGGGTGCAGCTTGCGCCCCTCGCGCAGTACGTTTTTCTGCGTGTGGTCGATGGGCTCCTCGCCGGCGAGGATGCCGAACCAGAACGGGATCGGCAGCGGCCCGGCGACCAACGGGATCACCGGCTGGACCCACTTGAGCAGGCGCGGCATTCCGGGCACGTCGGCGCCGATGCGGTTCACCATCTCCTGAAACATCATGGTGTGGTTGCACTCTTCGACCGCCTCGTGCAGGCAGTACCGATACTCCGGTGACCCGTTGGGCGTCCAGAACGCGTACTCCATCAGGCCGCGGATCAGAATCGACTCGAAGTGCAGGCCCACCTTGGCGACGTTGGCCTGACGCCACATCCCGATCTCGATCTGCCGCTCGACCGGCTGCGCCTGATACCAGGGGTGTCGCCCGAACGGGTCGGTTCCCGGCAGGATCCAGCGCGGGTCGTTGTCGACGACTTCGAATTCGGGGGAATCCCAGTCGATGTCGGTGTACGGGTTGAAATTTCGTCGCACCGACCCCTCGGAGAGGGTGTTGAGCATCTCGACGTAGGCCTTGTCTTCGGGGCTGTCGCCGATCTCCATGTTGCGACGCCAACGCCTGACCATGCGTGTCCTGGCCATTCGAAGCCTCCCTGGGCGAGGTTTACATCTACCGGGCAGATGTACACAGTACCGCAGGTATCGCATATTTGATAGACCCCGTCGGGTCGATGTGATCCAGGGAGTGCATAGATCGACGAGTGACGTAGGTCACATATGGATTACGGCGCGGGTAGCGGCGTCTAGCGCTTGCCGAAGTCCCCCGCCGCCGACATCTTGCGGCCGTTGCTCACCGCGGAGAAGCCCGCCTCGGTGTATCCGCAGTCGGTGATGATCGCGCGATGGCCCGGGCTGTTCATCCACCACGTGACCGCGGCGGCCGGGTTCCGGGCCGCGCCGGTGCCCCAGAAGACGACCTCTCCGATCGTCGCGTTCGCGGCATAGCCGGCGTCCTTCACCCGCTGCGAAATCGATGACCCGTCCGAGCCGACGTGGCCTTCTGCGCCGTTGACCAGCACATCGTTGGCGTGCCGCGCGGCGGCAGCCGCCAGTTGAGGGTTGGGTGCGAGCGGCCCGCACCCGTTCGCCGCGCGGGTGGCGTTGATCAGGTTCAGCACCGCGCCGCCTTCGTCGCCGCCGGCCTGAGCCGGCGCGGCGGCGAGCGTCGAGACAAACACGATCACGGCCGCGGCATATGCCGGCGGGGTCCAAAAACTCCGTCTGATCACGTGCCCCCCAGAACGGGTTCGAAATTTCGGTCCCCCGACCTGCGATCAAGTATGACCGAACGAGCACCGATGAATAACATTTTGGCAACATTTCTTAGACTCCCGGCGTTTCTGCCGACCCTCCCTCGGGCCGAACCCCGCAAGTCCGGTCACTACTCTTGACCCCATGGCCGAACTGACGATTCCCAACGACCTCAAGCCCGGCGATGGACGGTTCGGCTGCGGGCCCTCCAAGGTTCGCCCCGAGCAGTTACGGGCGCTGGCCGACGCGGGTGACCTGTTCGGGACCTCGCACCGGCAGGCGCCGGTGAAGAACCTCGTCGGCCGGGTCCGCGACGGGTTGCGCGCGTTGTTCTCCGTGCCCGACGGCTACGAAGTGGTCCTCGGCAACGGCGGCACCACCGCGTTCTGGGACGCGGCCGCGTTCGGGTTGATCGACAAGCGCTCGCTGCACCTGACCTACGGAGAGTTCAGCAGCAAGTTCGCCTCGGCGGTGGCCAAGAACCCGTTCGTCGGCGACCCGATCGTCGTCACCGCCGACCCGGGCAGCGCCCCCAAGCCGCAGGCCGACCCGGGCGTCGACCTGATCGCCTGGGCGCACAACGAAACCTCAACGGGCGTCGCGGTTCCCGTGCAGCGGCCCGACGGTTCCGGAGACGCGTTGATCGCGATCGACGCGACGTCCGCGGCCGGCGGTCTGCCGGTGGACATCCGCGACGCCGACGCCTACTACTTCGCGCCGCAGAAGAACTTCGCCAGCGACGGCGGCCTGTGGGTGGCGATTCTCTCGCCTGCCGCGCTGGCGCGCGTCGAGGCCGTCGCCTCCTCGGGCCGCTGGGTGCCCGAATTCCTGTCGCTGCCGATCGCGATCGACAACAGCCTGAAGAACCAGACCTACAACACCCCGGCGATCGGCACGCTGATCATGTTCGCCGATCAGCTGGAATGGATGCTGGGCAACGGCGGCCTGGACTGGGCGGTCAAGCGCACCGCGGACTCCTCGCAGCGGCTGTACGGATGGGCGGAGGCCGCCCAGTTCGCCACGCCGTTCGTCACCGATCCGCAGCTGCGCTCACAGGTCGTCGGCACCGTGGACTTCACCGACGACGTGGACGCCGGCGCCGTCGCGGCCACATTGCGCGCCAACGGGATCGTCGACACCGAGCCGTACCGCAAGCTCGGCCGCAACCAGTTGCGCATCGGGATGTTTCCGGCTGTGGAACCCGACGACGTCAGCGCGTTGACCGCGTGCGTCGACTGGGTGGTGGAACGGCTCTGAGCTCACCGCGTGTCTGCGCGGTAACGGGGAGATAACGCAGTAGGGTCCGGTTGATCGGGCTTGGCGCTAGCCCTGAGGAGGTCGGCATGCGAGAACTCAAGGTCGTTGGGCTTGACGTCGACGGCAAACACATCGTCTGCGAGGCCGCCGACTCTTCAGAGAAGTTCGCCCTGCTCTCCGATGACCGGTTACGTGCCGCGGTGCGTGGCGACAGGACCGGGTCGAGCCAAACACGAAGCGATTCAGAGGTTCCAAACGTGTTGCGTCCCAAAGAGATTCAATCCAGGATTCGGGCGGGCGCATCCGTCGAACAAGTCGCGGCCTCTGCGGGCGTGGACGTGGAACGCGTCGAGCGGTTCGCGCACCCCGTACTCCTTGAGCGTTCCCGCGCCGCCGAGCTGGCCACCGCAGCGCATCCGGTACTCGCCGACGGTCCCTCGGTGCTGACCCTGCTGGAGACGGTGACGACCGCGCTGATCGCCCGCGGGCTGGATCCGGACGCGACGAACTGGGACGCGTGGCGCAACGAAGACGGCCGCTGGACCGTGCAGCTGGCGTGGAAGGCCGGCATGTCCGACAACGTGGCGCACTTCCGGTTCACCCCCGGTGCGCACGGCGGCACGGTGACCGCGTTCGACGACGCCGCCTGTGAGCTGATCGACCCGGACTTCGCGCGTCCGCTGCGACCTGTCGCCCCGGTCGCCGACCTCGAGGTCGAACCCGAGGAGCCGACCCTGCCCGACACGGCGCCGGCCTCAGCGGCCGCACCCGAACCCGAACCGCCCGCCACCGCGAAGCCCGCGCGTGCCCGCAAGGGTAAGCCGCCGGTGCCGGCCTGGGAGGACGTACTGTTGGGCGTGCGCTCCAGCGGCCAGCGGTAGCGCTTAGCGTCGCGCTTTCCGCACGCGAACAGGGGAACCTCACCCGTTGACGGCGACGGCCAGCAGCGCGATCCACGCCCCGGCCACCCCGACACCCGAACCCAGCACGAACCAGCGCCATACCGGCAGCCTGCGCCATCCCCACACCGTCGGCGCCAGACCGCCGACGGCCACGAGGTTGAGACCGACGGCCAGCAGCGGATGCACGCGCATCAACCCCAGGCTGAGCACCACCACCGCGGCCGCGGTGACCGCCCCCACGAACGCGGCGACCGTCAACCCCATGGCCCACGGCGTCGAGTCGTCGGTCACGAAACCAACCTAGCCCGTTCGTAGAACGCCAGCGCGGCAGCGGTCGCGACGTTGAGCGAGTCGGTGCCCCGTGACATCGGGATCCGCACCCGCAGATCGCTGGCCCGCATCGCGCGCTCGGTGAGGCCGGGGCCCTCCGCGCCGACGAGGACGGCCAGCTTCTGGTCCGCGAGCGCGGGCATCGCCTCGGCAAGAGTGCGCGCGCCTGGGTCGGGTGTCATGGCCATCAACCGAAATCCGTTGTCGCGCAACAGATGCAGCTCGTCGGGCCAGTCGGTCGCCCACGCGTAGGGCACCAGCAGCGCATGGCCCATCGACACCCGCACGGCGCGCCGGTAGAGCGGATCGGCACACCCGGCGCCGAACACCACCGCATCGACGTCGAGGCCCGCAGCGTTGCGGAAGATGGAGCCGAGGTTCTCGTGATCGTTGACGCCCTCGAGCACCGCGATGGTGCGGGCACACCTGCCCGACGTCGCCGGCCCCACGGCCCCGGCGAGCACCTGCGTGATCGACAACTCGCCCGGACGCGACGCCGAGGCCAGCACGCCGCGGTTGAGGTGAAAACCGACCACCTCGGCCATCACGTCAGGCTGGACCCGGTAGTACGGCGCGCTGACGCCGTCGAGGTCCTCGGCGAGCTCGGCGAGCCGGCGGTCGGTGCCCATCATCGCGCGCAGAACGAAGCGCGATGCCAGCATCCGCTGGACCACCAGCACCCCCTCGGCGATCACCAGACCCTTGCCGGTTGGCAGGTCGGGCCTGCGGTCCACGCTGTTGAGATCCCGAAAGTCGTCGAGCCGCACATCGGCGGGGTCAGCGACGTCAACGACGTTCACGTGCAGAAGAGTAGCGATCGGTTACGTTGAACAACGATGTCCGCCGACGATCCGCTGCCCCCACCGTTGCCGCAGGCCCTGCTCAACCCGTGGCCGGTGATCGCGGTGATCGCCGCGGGCTGGGCGGTCGCCGCGGTGTTGTCGTTCACCGTGCCGGGGTTGGCCGACTGGCGGCCCTACACTGTGGCCGGGCTCGGCGTCGGCGCGCTTGGCACATCGATCTTTCTGTGGCAACGTTCCGCTGTGCGCCGCGGCGCCCGGGGCGCACAAAGCGGGCTGGACTGAATTCCGGGGCCAGACAAGGGGATCACCATGGCAGCTCCATTGCTACAGACGCAGATCGACATCGACGCCCCGGTCTCCAAGGTCTGGCAGTTGGTCTCGGACCTGCGCCGGATGCCGCAGTGGAGCCCGCAGTGCCGGCGCATGATTCCGCTTGGCGGTGCGCCGCGCCAGGGCAGCCGGACCATCAACATCAACCGGCGCAACAGGCTGATCTGGCCCACCACGAGCCGCATCACCGAGTTCGTTCCGGAAAAGAAGCTGGCGTTTCAGGTCAACGAGAACGGCACGGTGTGGAGCTTCGAACTCGAACCCACCGACACCGGTACCCGGTTGGTGCAGTCTCGGCACGCCGAACACGGCGTCAAACCCATCTCCACCAAGCTGGTGAACGCGTTCATGGGCGGTGTGGAAAGTTTCGAACATGAACTCGTCGACGGCATGAACCAGACCCTGACCCGGATCAAGGCCGCCGCCGAGGGTTAGTCGGCCGGTTCGGTCAGATCCAGCACGCCGTCGTCGTACGGCGGGTACTGCGGAGACCCGCTGCCCGGCGGCTGCGGGGTGTCCGAGTGCGCACCGCACCCGTATTCGGAGTCCACAACGTGCCCGTCGGCGGAGAACTCGTTGGCGCACACCCCGAACATCACGCCGAGCGATCCCGACAGCGGAACATAAAAACCGCAGTCGCGACACACCCGCCGCGTCGAACGGGCCATCGGCGAGTTCGGGCCGAAGTCCCCGTCGTGCCAACGCTGCGCGGCCGCCCCGCGTCCCCAGGGTCCGAGCACCTGCCGTCGGCCCAGGCCGATGTCGGCGGCGACCTCGTCGACCATCGGGTCACCGCTGGACATGTAGCCCGGCACGAGGCGAGGGTCGTCGGTCGGCGGGGCCAGCAGATCGCCGGGGCTGAGGTCGCCGGGTTTGATGCGGTCCTCCCACGGCACCCATTTGGGCGCCAGCAACGCCGTCGGGCCCGGTACCAGGACGACTTCGCTGATGGTGGCGTGTTCGGAACCCGGGCAGGCCGCGACGACGACGGCCCACTGCCAGCCGCGGTAACCGGGCATGTCGGCCAGGAACCGGTGGGTCGCCGAGGTCGGATCCTCGAAGCTGGCCCCGAGGTACTCCCCGACGGTGTCCTCGCCGCTGTGCTCGACGATCGCCGCGCGCGCTTCATCGACGGCGCCCAGAAGCACCGTCTCCAAGTCCGGGGCCGCGCCGGGCCCGGGGAATTCGGTCACGCTGTCCATCGCCATTAATACTGCCTGACCGGCGCACCGGTAGCCACACCGGTCGGCTACCGGCCCACTGTCGCACTGATGGTGGAGAATCGACATCGTGACCGGACCGCGGCGTGACCACCGGGACCCGGCGGGTCGGCGTGACCCTCGCTACTACCCGCCTCGTCCGCCCGCCGATGCCGACGACTGGGCCGATCCGCCCGCCGAAGAGCACCCGGGGATGGCCAACTACCCCAGCGACGGCATCTACCGTCGCGCGCGCCGAGCCAACCCCACCCCGAGCGCCAATCGCTGGCTGCCGCCGCTGGACGAACCGACGCACCACTACCGCTACTCCGGTCCGCCGCCGGGCGCGGGCGCCGGCGAGAAGGTCACCGTGACGAGGGCGGCCGCGCAGCGCAGCCGCGAAGTCGGGTCCAAGATGTACGGCCTTGTGCACCGGGCCGCGACGGCCGACGGCGCCGACAAATCCGGGCTGACCGCGCTGACCTGGCCGGTGGTCGCGAACTTCGCCGTCGACGCCGCAATGGCCGTCGCCTTGGCCAACACCTTGTTCTTCGCGGCCGCCACCGCGGAGAGCAAGAGCAAGGTCGCGCTCTACCTGCTGATCACGATCGCGCCCTTCGCGGTCATCGCCCCCCTGATCGGACCCGCGCTCGATCGGTTGCAGCACGGCCGCCGCGTCGCGCTCGCGATGTCGTTTCTGCTGCGCACCGTGCTTGCGGTGCTGCTGATCGCGAACTACGACGGGGCGACGGGCAGTTTCCCGTCGTGGGTGCTCTACCCGTGTGCGCTGGGGATGATGGTGCTGTCCAAGTCGTTCAGCGTGCTGCGCGGCGCGGTGGCACCGCGGGTGCTGCCGCCGACGATCGACCTGGTCCGGGTGAACTCTCGGCTGACGATCTTCGGACTGCTCGGCGGAACCATGGCAGGCGGTGCGATCGCCGCCGCCGCGGAGTATCTGTTCAACCTGTTCGAGGTGCCCGGCGCGCTGTATGTCGTGGTCGCGGCGACGGTGGCCGGTGCGGTGCTGGCGATGCGGATCCCGAAGTGGGTGGAGGTCACCGAGGGCGAGGTGCCCGCGACGCTGAGCTACCACGGCCGCACCGGCGAGTTGCGCCGCGGACCCGAGCAGCAGCCCGCCGGCGGTGCGGCACGGCAGCCGTTGGGCCGCAACACGATCACCGCGCTGTGGGGTAACTGCACGGTGAAGGTGATGGTCGGGTTCCTGTTCCTGTACCCGGCGTTCGTCGCCAAATCGCACGACGCCAGCGGGTGGGAGCAACTCAAGATCCTCGGCTTGATCGGCGCCGCCGCGGCGATCGGCAACTTCGCGGGCAACTTCACCAGCGCCCGGCTCAAACTAGGCCACCCGGCGCAGTTGGTGGTGCGCTGCGCCATCGCGGTCACCGTCAGCGCACTGCTCACCGCGGTCAGCGGCAACCTGCTGGTGGCCGCGGCCGCCACGCTGATCACGTCGGGGGCGAGCGCGATCGCCAAGGCCTCGCTGGACGCGTCGCTGCAGGACGACCTGCCCGAGCGTTCACGTGCGTCGGCGTTCGGGCGCTCGGAGTCATTGCTGCAGTTGGCCTGGGTGGCAGGCGGAGCCATCGGGGTGCTGATCTACACCGAACTGTGGGCCGGGTTCACCGCGATCACCGCGGTGTTGATTCTGGGCCTGGCCCAGACGGTGGTCAGCTACCGCGGTGATTCGTTGATCCCGGGCCTGGGCGGCAACCGTCCGGTGCTCGCCGAGCAGGAAGGCGGCCAGGTCGCTCCCGCGGCGGTGAGGCGTCGGTGAAACGCGTCGTCGCCGCACTGGCGGTCGTGGCGGTCCTCGCATCGATCGGCACCGGGGTGCTGATCTGGCGGCTGGCCCAAGACCCGCGACCCGCGCATCCCGAGATCAGCGCGTACACCGACGGCCAGCTCACCAGGGTCGGCCCGTACCAGTACTGCCAGGTGCTCGACCCGACCGATTGCCAAACCCCGCGCGACGGTGGTCAACTCAGGGTCGACGCCGAGCACACCGTCCAACTGTCGGTGCCGCCGGCCATCTCCCGCGCGCCGTGGGTTTTGGTGCGCACCTACGAGGGCGCCGACGTCGTCGACGAGTTCCGGCCCGGCAGCAGAAACGCGGTCACCATCCCCACCGTCGACCCGCACCGCGGCAAGTTGTTCGGCTTCGCCGTGCAACTGCCGACGCTGGTGCGCGACCAGGACGGCAACGAGTTCCCGGTGCCGCACGCCGAGTGGTCGGTGCGCACGGTCTGGCCGTAGCGGGGTCAGGCGCCGTGACCCGGCAGCACCCGCTCACCTTCCACCGGCGGGCCGGGCGGGGTGCCGTCGCCGAACGGCCTGCCGCCCAACGCTTCCCGGCCGTGCGGGGTGAGCCAATTCGACAGGTCCGGGCCTTTCGGCACGATCTGTGTCGGGTTGATGTCCTTGTGCACGATGTAGTAGTGCTGCTTGATCTGCACGAAGTCGATGGTGTCGCCGAAGCCGGGTGTCTGGAACAGGTCGCGCGCGTACGCCCACAGCACCGGCAACTCGGACAGCTTCTGCCGGTTGCACTTGAAGTGCCCGTGATAGACCGGGTCGAAGCGGGCCAGCGTGGTGAACAGCCGCACGTCGGCCTCGGTGACGGTGTCGCCGACCAGGTACCGCTGCTCGCTGAGCCGGTCCGATAACCAGTCCAGCGCGGTGAACAACCGGTCGTAGGCCTTGTCGTAGGCCTGTTGGGTGCCGGCGAACCCGCACCGGTACACCCCGTTGTTGACCTCGGTGTAGATGCGCTGGGACACCTCGTCGATCTCGTCGCGCAACGGTTCGGGATACAGCTGGGGTGCGCCGTCGCGGTGGTACGTGGTCCACTCGGTGGAGAAGTCCAGCGTCATCTGCGCGAAGTCGTTGGTGACCACCTCACCGGTGGGCACGTCGACGACCGCGGGCACGGTGATCCCCTTCGGATAGCCAGGAAACCGCTTGAAGTAGGCGTCCTGCAGCCGCGGGATGCCGAGGACCGGATCCACCCCGCCGGGGTCGAGGTCGAAGGTCCAGCTGCGCTCGTCGTGGGTGGGGCCGCAAAAGCCAATGGACAGCGCATCTTCCAGACCCAGCAGCCTGCGGACGATGATGGTGCGGTTGGCCCACGGGCAGGCCCGCGCCACGATCAGCCGGTAGCGGCCGGACTCGACGGGATAGCCGTCGCGGCCGTCGGCCGTGATGCGGGTCGTGATGTAGTCGGTGTCGCGGTTGAACTCGCCAGCTGACTTGGCCTTGTCGGCGACATAGCTCACGCCTTCGGTTCTACCCGAATTTGCACAGCCGTAAGCCGGGATCGGCTCCCGACAGCATCGGCCGTGGCCCGCTCAGGCCTCCAGTTCGCGGGCGACGGCGCGTACCACCTCGGACACCCGGCGCGCGGCCTTGCGGTCCGGGTAGCGCCCCTTGCGCAGGTCCGGCTGCACGGCGCTTTCCAGCAGCGTGATCATGTCCTCGATCATCCCGTGCAGCTCGTCGGGGCTGTGCTTGCGTTCGGCGGCGGCCGCCTCGCGACGGGTACGGGTCAGGCTCGGCGGCGGGTCGATGATCTTCAGGCTCAGCGCCTGGGGGCCGCGACGGCCCGAGGCGATACCGAACTCCACCCGCTGGCCGGCCTTGAGGGTCTCGACGCCGGCGGGCAACGCCGAGGACCGGACGTAGACGTCCTCGCCGTCCTCCTGCGACAAGAACCCGAAACCCTTCTCGGCGTCGTACCACTTCACCCGGCCGGTCGGCACTGGTCTCACCTACTGTCTTTGGGAAGCTCTCACATGACGAACGCGTCCCGGCTGCGTCGGGACGCGATGGAGCGATCTTACTCGGCAACTCCGAGCGTCAGCATCCTCATTCATCCGCGGGATCGGACGCGCAATGAGATGTTGGGTGCGATCACCTACCCGGGCCAACGGTACGCCCGGCTGGGTAGGCTGAAACGACCGCTGGAGGTGAAATGCGCCTGATCCTGAACGTCATCTGGTTGATCTTCGGCGGCCTGTGGCTGGCGCTGGGTTATCTGCTGGCGGCCCTGATCTGCTTTGTCCTGATCATCACGATCCCCTTCGGGTTCGCCTCCCTACGCATCGCCTCCTATGCGCTGTGGCCGTTCGGCCGCACCATCGTCGAGAAGCCGGGCAGCCGTACCGGCGCGCTGATCGGCAATGTCATCTGGGTGGTGCTGTTCGGGATCTGGCTGGCGATCGGTCACGTCGTCAGCGCGGCCGCGATGGCCGTCACGATCATCGGCATTCCGCTCGCGCTGGCCAACCTCAAGATGATCCCGGTGTCGCTGGTGCCCCTCGGTAAGGAGATCGTGCCGGTCGACCAAGTGGGTTCGGCGTTCAATTCGACGCGAGCGGCCGCATGACCCTCATCGACCTCGGTGTGCCCTCGCTGAGCCGGCCGGCGCCCGCACCCACCTCCGGGCCGCTCATCGACACGTTCGGCCGGGTCGCCACCGATCTGCGGGTGTCGCTGACCGACCGGTGCAATCTGCGCTGCACCTACTGCATGCCCGCCGAAGGCATGGACTGGTTGGACACCGACGCGCTGTTGCGCCACGACGAGCTGGTCCGGCTGCTGGGTATCGCCGTGACCCGGCTCGGCATCACCAGCGTGCGCTTCACCGGCGGTGAGCCGTTGGTGGCCAGACGCCTCGAGGACGTCGTCGCCGCGACGGCTGCCTTGCAGCCCCGCCCGGAGATCACGTTGACCACCAACGGAATCGGCCTCGACAAAAGGGCGGCGAAGCTGGTGCAGGCGGGCCTGGACCGGATCAACGTGTCACTGGACACCGTCGACGCCGCCCACTTCGCCCGCATCACCCGACGCGACCGGCTGCCCGACGTGCTCGCCGGCCTGCGCGCCGCCAAGGCCGCGGGCCTGGACCCGGTCAAGGTCAACGCGGTGCTCGACCCGGTCACCGGCCTCGACGACGCCGTCGCGCTGCTGCGGTTCTGCCTCGAGCACGGATACCAGCTGCGCATCATCGAGCAGATGCCGCTGGACGCCGGCCACCAGTGGCAACGAAACCGGGCCATCAGCGCCGACGAGGTGCTGGGCGCGTTGCGCCGGCATTTCGAGCTGACACCGGATACCGTGCCGCGCGGTTCGGCGCCGGCAGAGCTGTGGCAGGTCGCCGACGCGTCCGGGATCGTCGGCAGGGTCGGCATCATCGCCTCGGTCTCCCACGCGTTCTGTTCGGCCTGCGACCGCACCCGGCTCACCGCCGACGGTCAGGTCCGCAACTGCCTGTTCGCGCGCGAGGAGACCGACCTGCGCAAACTGATCCGCACCGGCGCCGACGACGACGCGCTCGAGGCGGCGTGGCGCGCGGCGATGTGGGTCAAGGCCGCCGGCCACGGCATAAACGATCCCGGTTTCGTCCAGCCCGACCGGCCGATGAGCGCGATCGGCGGATAGACCGATGACGTCGGCCACGATGGTGCAGGTGACCGTCCGCTATTTCGCCGCCGCGCGGGCCGCGGCGGGTCACGATGTGGAGACGATTCGGATCGAACCGGGCACGACCGTCGCCGAATTGGTCGATCGGCTCGGCGCGCGGAATGCGGATTTGGCGAAAGTGCTGATGCGCTGCACTTTTCTCTGCGACGAAGTCGCCGTGCGGAACACGTCGATGGTGCTGCGTGACGCGCAGACCGTCGATGTTCTTCCCCCATTCGCCGGCGGCTAGCGGTGATTTACATCACATAACGAAATGGTCACAGGCTGGCTACGACCGGATGTACCGCCATACAGTCCTGCGAAAACGCGTTACTTTGCTGGGCCTTTAGAGCCCTTTTAGAGTTTGCCACCTCAGGAAACGCCGTCTCGGGCAAAAGATGACGCGCCCGCGGAGAGCCGTTACGGTTCAGCCCAAGCCGTCGACCTCTAATCGAATGGCCCGCCGTGCCCGGTCGCGCCGAGCTCCATCCGCTGGTGCACGACACAACGACGAACAACTTGGATGGAGGCGGGGGACCCAACCGGTCCGCCGAAAAGCTAACGGACCTGGAGCCTTCGGGCTCCTTGGGGTGAAGCCGTCGTCGTCACCGACGATGCCGGCCGGGCGACCTCTCCAGCCCGAACCCGACAGCTGACCTCGCGGGCGCCGAAGAGAGGACCTAGCGCACGCATGAGTGGACGACACCGCAAGCCCACTACATCGGCCGTACACGTCGCTAAAGTCGCCTTCACCGGCGCAGTCATCGGCGGCGGAAGCCTTGCTCTTGCCGGGCACGCAAACGCAGCCACCGACCAGGAATGGGATCAGGTCGCCCGGTGTGAGTCCGGCGGCAACTGGGCCATCAACACCGGCAACGGCTATCACGGCGGGCTGCAGTTCTCGCCGGGCACCTGGTCGGGCCACGGCGGCAAGGAGTTCGCACCCACGGCGTACCTGGCCACCAAGGAAGAGCAGATCGCGGTCGCCGAGCGCGTGCTCGCCACCCAGGGCAAGGGCGCCTGGCCGTCGTGCGGTGGCCCGCTTTCCGGCCACACGCCGCGCAACGTCGTCAACGAACCTCAGCCGCTGGACGCCCCGGCTCTCAACGGCGTGCTGCCGCCTCCGCCGCCGATCGATCCGTTCGCGCCGCCGCCACCGCCGGCGCCGCTGGCCGCACCCCTGCCCGAAGCCCCACCGCCACCGCCACCGCCACCGCCTCCGGCGCCTCCCGCGTCGGCCCCGGTCGACATGCTGGCCGCACCCCTGCCGGAGGCACCGCCGCCACCCCCGCCGGTCGACCCCTTCGCCCCGCCGCCACCACCGGCGCCCGCACCGGTCGACGCGCTGGCCGCACCCCTGCCCGAAGCCCCACCGCCACCCCCGCCGGTCGACCCCTTCGCCCCGCCGCCACCACCGGCGCCCGCACCCGTCGACGCGCTGGCCGCACCCCTGCCCGAAGCCCCACCGCCACCCCCGCCGGTCGACCCCTTCGCCCCGCCGCCACCACCGGCGCCCGCACCCGTCGACGCGCTGGCCGCACCCCTGCCCGAAGCTCCGCCGATCGAGGACACCCTCACCCAGACCATCGGCGACTGGGATGTCCTCGACGACGGCCTGGTGCCCAGCGCGCAACCGCAGCTGTGGTCGTTGCATGCCGGCGCGCCGCAGACCCCGGCATCGCTGGACCCCGCTCAGCCTCCGGCTCCCCCAGCGGCGCCCGCGCCGGCTCCCGCCGATCCGATGGCCGCGCTGGACACCGTGGACGTCCCTGCCCCGGCGGTCAACGCCGCCAACCAGGTAGTCAGCGAGGGTGTGCCGCATCTGGCCAGCCCGCAGAACCTGCCTCCCGGCACGACGACCGACCGGTCCCAGATCCCGACGCAGAGCCCGAACGTGGGCTACCTCAAGGAGATCTGGCACGCGATCCAGACCCAGGAGATCACCGGATCGGATGCGCTGCTGGCGCTGACCCAGCGTCCGCTGACGACTCCGGACACCCCGGGTGGTCCGGCCCCGGCGCTGCCGGTCGTCCCGGCCGCGCCGACCGCGCCGGTCGCTCCGGCTCCCCCGCTGCCGCCGGCCTGACCGGACAGCAGGCCCTAGGCCGAGCCGACCCACTCCTCGGAGCCGTCGGCGAAGAACTGGTGCTTCCACACCGGCAGCCGCTCCTTGACCAGGTCGACGAGCCGCGCGCACGTCTCGAACGCGGCCGCTCGGTGATCGGCGGCCACAGCGGCGACCAGCGCCGCGTCGCCGATCTGTAGCGGACCGACCCGATGGCTGACCGCGATCGCCCGCACGCCGTGACAGTCGGCGGCGATCTCGGCGGCCACCTCGGCCAGGGTCTGCTGCGCGGCGGGATGCGCGGAGTACTCCAGCCGCGTCACCGTGCGTCCGCCGTCGTGGTCGCGCACCACACCGGCGAACGCGACGACCGCGCCGGCCGCCTCGTGAGCCACCAGCGCCTCGTGCTCAGCCAGCTCGATGGGGTGTTCGGTCACCTCGGCACGCAGCACGTCGGTCATCTCGGGTGGTCTCCGCCCGCCAGTTGATCCAGGGCGTGCTCGAGGACGTCATCGAGAACTCCCAGGCCGTCCTTCACCCCGCCGGGTGAGCCCGGCAGGTTGATGATCAAGGTGCGGCCCCGTACGCCGCACACCCCCCGCGACAGGATCGACGTGGGCACCTTCGGAAGTCCCGAGCGCCGGATCGCGTCGGCCAGCCCCGGGATCTGGTAGTCGACGATGTCGGCGGTGACGTCCGCGGTGCGGTCGGTGGGCGAGACACCGGTGCCGCCAGAGGTGATCACCACGTCGACGGTCGCGTCGACCGCGCTTCGCAGCGCCGCGGTGACTTCGGGTCCGTCGGCGACGACGACAGGGGCCGGGGTGGCGATGTGGCGGTCGTTGAGCCAGTCGACGACGATCGGTCCGCAGCGGTCCTCGTACACGCCGGCCGCCGCCCGTGTCGACGCGATGACGACCCGCCCGGTTCTCACCTGGTCCACGTCCCGGTCTTGCCACCCTCTTTGCGCAGCACCCGAACATTGTCGATGCGCGCGGCGGGGTCGACGGCCTTGATCATGTCGTAGAGCGTCAGCGCGGCCAGGCTGACGGCGGTCAACGCCTCCATTTCGACGCCGGTGCGGTCGGTGCTGCGCACGGTCGCGGTGATGGCCACCTCAGCGTCGCCGATCTCGAAATCCACGTCGACGCCGGTGAGGGCCAGTTGGTGGCAGAGCGGGATGAGGTCACTGGTGCGTTTGGCTGCCAGGATGCCCGCGATGCGGGCGGTGGCCAGCGCGTCGCCCTTGGGCAGCCCGCCCGATGCGATCAGCGCGATGACGTCGGCCCTGGTGCTGACGGTGCCCGCAGCGACCGCGGTGCGCAAAGTGGCATGTTTGGCGGTCACATCGACCATGTGCGCCGCACCCGTTTCATCGACGTGGGAGAGGCGACCCCCGGCCGAGCCGGGCGGTTGACCCTCAGCGCCGTTGGACACCGTTATCTGTTGACGACGGTGACCGGATGCAGATAGGGAAGTTCGTCGGACGGCAGCGGGAACTCGAGGTCCCCGAAGGGCGACAGCGCGCCGGTGCGGTCGGTCGCGAGCTCGCTCACCGCATGGTCGTCCTCACCGTCGATCGCCGGCCAGCCTGGGTCGACGTACTGCTTCTTCTGCCGCTTGTTGTCTGCCACGCCCACATTGTGGCAAATGCGGTGGCCAGTGGCGACACCGGCGTGCTGGCATACGCTGGTCGACGATGTCCGAGAACCCACCAGTCGTCCCGCTGGGCGCCTGGTTGGCCGATCTGCCTGACGAGCGGCTCATCCGGCTGCTGGAGCTGCGACCCGACCTCACGCAACCGCCGCCGGGCACGATCGCCGCCTTGGCCGCCCGTGCGCAGGCACGACAGTCGGTCAAGGCCGCCACCGATGACCTCGACTACCTGCAATTGGCGGTGCTCGACGGCCTGCTGGTGCTGCATGCGGACACCACCGCCGTCCCGCTGACCAAGCTGCTGGAGTTGTTGGGTGACCGGGCCGACCAGGACACCGTCGGCGCGGCCGTCGACCATCTGCGTGAGCGCGCGCTGGTGTGGGGCGACACGGCGGTGCGAGTGGTCGCCGAGGCGGCCGCCGGGCTGCCCTGGTTCCCCGGGCAGGCCACCGTCGAAAACGCCGATCCCGCCGATCTCGCCGACCGACTGGCCGTCTTGGACGAGGCCCAGGACGAGCTGCTGCGCAAGCTGCTGGAAGGTTCGCCCGTCGGCCGCACCCGCGACGCCGCGCCGGGCACCCCGTCGGACCGCCCGGTGCAGCGGCTGCTGGCGGCCGGGCTGCTGCGCCAGTTGGACTCCGAGACGGTGATCCTGCCGCGGCTGGTCGGCCAGGTGCTGCGCGGTGAGCTTCCCGGACCGGTCACGCTGACCCCGCCTGACCCGGTGGTCTCCACCACCTCCGCCGCCGACGTCGACGCGGTCGCGGCCGGAGCGGTGATCGATCTGCTGCGTGAAGTCGAGGTGTTGCTCGACACGCTCAGCGCTGCCCCGGTTCCCGAACTGCGCAGCGGCGGCCTCGGCGTACGCGACCTCAAGCGGCTGGCGAAGAACACCGGGATCGAGGACCGCAGGCTCGGCCTGATCCTCGAACTGTCGGTTGCGGCCGGGCTGATCGCGGCGGGCATCCCCGAATCGGAGCCGCCAGGCGATGCCGGCGCGTACTGGACCCCCACCGTGCCCTCCGACCGGTTCGTCGAATCATCGACGGCCGACAAATGGCACCTGCTGGCGACGACGTGGCTGGAGCTGCCGGGCAGGCCCGGGCTCATCGGCGCCCGCGGCCCGGACGGCAAACCCTATGCGGCGCTGTCTGATTCGCTCTTTTCGACCGCTGCGCCGCTGGATCGGCAACTGCTGCTCGCGGTGTTGGCGGACCTACCGCCCGGTGCGGGCGTCGACGCGAAAGAGGCGTCGCAGGCGATGATCTGGCGCAGACCCCGCTGGGCGGTGCGGCTGCAGCCGGGACCGGTGGGTGATCTGCTGGCCGAGGCGCACGCGCTGGGCGTGATGGGCCGCGGCGCGATCACCACCCCGGTGCGGGCGCTGCTGTCGGGTGACTCCCCCGACGGCGTCGTCAAGGCGATGGACAAAGTGCTGCCGAAGCCGATCGACCATTTCCTGCTCCAGGCCGACCTCACGGTCGTCGTGCCCGGCCCGCTGGAACGCGGTCTGGCAGAACAGTTGGCGGCGGTGGCCAATGTCGAGTCCGCGGGTGCGGCGATGGTGTACCGCATCAGCGAAGCGTCGATCCGGCGTGCGCTGGACACCGGTTGCACCGCAGGCGAACTGCACTCGCTGTTCGGCCGACACTCCAAAACCCCGGTGC
Source organism: Mycolicibacterium holsaticum DSM 44478 = JCM 12374 (assembly GCF_019645835.1). NCBI lineage: Bacteria > Bacillati > Actinomycetota > Actinomycetes > Mycobacteriales > Mycobacteriaceae > Mycobacterium > Mycolicibacterium holsaticum. Next base: position 861,003 of record NZ_CP080998.1, on the reverse strand, counting down.
CCCAGGGGCTGACCTATCTGATCGACGATGTCGCCCGTCGGCACGGGCAGCTGCGGGTCGGCATGGCCGCCTCGTTCGTGCGGTGTGAGGACGCCGCGCTGCTGGCGCAGGCCGTCGCGGCCCCGGCGACCGACCGCGTGGAGTTGCGGTTGCTCGCGCCGACGGTCGCGGTGTCGCAGGCACCGATCGCCGAGGTGCTCGCCGCGCTGCGGGCCGCCGGCTTCGCACCGGCCGCCGAGGACTCCACCGGGGCCATCGTCGACATTCGCGCCAGGGGTGCGCGGGTACCGGCGCCGACCGGCCGGCGCCGCTCGTATCGTCCGCCGACACCCACCACCCAGACGCTCGGCGCGATCGTCGCCGTGCTGCGCAAGGTCGCCGCCACCCCCACCGGCAACATGCGGTTGGACCCCGCCGTGGCGATCTCCCAGCTGCAAGAGGCCGCGTATCACCAGACGTCGGTGGTGATCGGCTACGTCGACCCCGCAGGCGTGGCCACCCAGCGGGTGGTGGCGCCGGTCAACATCCGCGGCGGGCAGCTGACCGCCTACGACCCGGCCTCCGGCCGGATGCGTGAGTTCGCCATCCACCGCGTCACCTCGGTGGTCTCCGCCGACCCCCAGTAGCCGCGAGTGCCCGCAAAATGCGCAGCATTTGCGGCGTGTCGAGGTGCAGGCGCGGTCGGTCGCCGGGTGGGGTCTGTGGAACCTGGATAATGGACAAAATGACCGATGGCCCCTTGATCGTGCAGTCCGACAAAACCGTGCTGCTCGAAGTCGACCACGCCCAGGCAGGCGAGGCGCGCGCAGCCATCGCGCCGTTCGCCGAGCTCGAACGCGCGCCCGAACACATCCACACCTACCGCATCACGCCGCTTGCGCTGTGGAATGCGCGTGCGGCAGGCCACGACGCCGAGCAGGTGGTCGACGCGCTGGTGAGCTTCTCGCGTTACGCGGTGCCGCAGCCGCTGCTCGTCGACATCGTCGACACCATGGCCCGCTACGGGCGCCTGCAGCTGGTCAAACATCCGGCCCACGGGCTGACGCTGGTCAGCCTGGACCGCGCGGTGCTCGAGGAGGTGCTGCGCAACAAGAAGATCGCACCGATGCTCGGCGCGCGTATCGACGACGACACCGTCATCGTGCACAACAGCGAACGGGGCCGCGTCAAGCAGATGCTGCTCAAAATCGGCTGGCCGGCCGAGGATCTGGCCGGCTACGTCGACGGCGAGAAGCACCCGATCAGCCTGGCCCAGGACGGTTGGCACCTGCGCGACTACCAGGAAATGGCCACCGAGTCGTTCTGGGCGGGCGGCTCAGGTGTCGTGGTGTTGCCGTGCGGGGCGGGTAAGACGCTCGTCGGCGCGGCCGCGATGGCCAAGGCCTCGGCCACCACCTTGATCCTGGTCACCAACACAGTCGCGGGTCGGCAGTGGAAACGCGAGCTGATCAACCGGACGTCGCTCACCGAGAACGAGATCGGCGAGTACTCCGGGGAGCGCAAGGAGATCCGGCCCGTCACCATCGCGACCTATCAGGTGATCACCCGCCGCACCAAGGGCGAGTACCGCCACCTGGAGTTGTTCGACAGCCGCGACTGGGGGCTGATCATCTACGACGAGGTGCACCTGCTGCCCGCGCCGGTGTTCCGGATGACCGCTGACCTGCAGTCCCGACGCCGGCTGGGCCTGACCGCGACGCTGATCCGCGAGGACGGCCGGGAGGGCGACGTGTTCAGCCTGATCGGGCCCAAGCGCTACGACGCTCCGTGGAAGGACATCGAGGCCCAGGGCTGGATCGCCCCCGCCGAGTGCGTCGAGGTTCGCGTGACGATGACCGACAACGAGCGCATGCTCTACGCGGTCGCCGAACCCGACGAGCGCTACAAGCTGTGCTCGACGGTGCACACCAAGATCGCGGTGGTGAAGTCGATTCTGGACAAGCATCAGGGCGAACAGACGCTGGTGATCGGCGCCTACCTGGACCAGCTCGAAGAGCTCGGCGCGGAGTTGAATGCCCCGATCATCCAGGGCTCGACCAAAACCGCGGAACGCGAAACGCTGTTCGACGCGTTTCGCCGCGGTGAAATCTCCACCCTGGTGGTCTCGAAGGTGGCCAACTTCTCAATCGACCTACCCGAAGCCAGTGTGGCGGTTCAGGTTTCAGGAACGTTCGGTTCCCGTCAAGAGGAGGCTCAGCGGCTGGGCCGGCTGTTGCGCCCCAAGGCTGACGGCGGCGGCGCCATCTTCTACTCGGTGGTGTCGCGCGACAGCCTGGACGCCGAGTACGCCGCGCACCGTCAGCGTTTCCTCGCCGAACAGGGCTACGGATACGTGATCAAAGACGCCGACGACCTACTGGGCCCGGCCATTTGACGCCACCGGATCAGGTGTGTCGCCCGACGTCCTTGGCGACGGTCAGCAGCACCGCGGAGTCCTCGAGGGCTTCCAGCGCGTGGCGGCTGCGCGGAATGACGATCTGGTCACCCGTCGACCCCTCCCAGCCGTTGTCCGCATCGGTCACCCGCACGCGGCCATGCAACACATACAGCGTGGCTTCGCCGGGGCTCTCGTGCTCGTCGAGGCTGACTCCCGCCGTCAGCGCGATCAACGTTTGACGCAGCGAGTGCTCGTGTCCGCCATAGACGGTGTGCGCAGCGCGCCCGCTCTTGGCAGCGCGGGCTTTTTCAAGCTGCTCGCGAGCGAGGGCGACGAGTGACATCTTCTCCATGCCCTGATCCTGCCACCTCGCATCCACGCAGCGCTGCCGGGTCGCCGGCCACCGTCGTGAACGCCTGCGCCAGTGCCGACACTCGGTGCAGACTCGATCCGGAAGGGACGCTATGACATCACCACTGACAAGCCTGGGCCTGACCATCCCCGTCATCGCGGCGCCGATGTCGGGCGGACCGACCACCACCGCCATGGTCGTCGCCGCCGCCCACGCGGGCGGGCTCGGGTTCGTGGCGGCCGGATACAAGACACCACAGGCGGTCGCCGCCGAAATATCGGCGGTGCGCGCCGCCGGGGTGCCGTTCGGCGTCAACCTCTTTGCCCCCAACCCGGTTCCGGTGACCGCCGACGCCTACGCACGCTACGCAGATGCGCTGGCGCCCGAGGCGGACCGGTTCGGAATCACCCTGCCTCGCGAGCCGATCGAGAACGACGACCAGTTCGGCGCCAAAATCGATCTTCTGCTCGCCGAACCCGTCCCGGTCGCCAGCTTCACCTTCGGAATTCCGGACACCGCCGTGATACGCGATCTGCGGCGCACAGGCACCGTCGTCGTGCAGACGGTCACCTCGACGGCAGAGGCCGAAGAAGCCGCGGCGGCCGGCGTCGATATGCTCGCCGTCCAATCACACGTTGCCGGAGGGCATTCCGCGACGCTGCACCCGCAGCGGGCACCCGAAACGCTCGACCTCGGCCAGTTGGTGCGCGCGGTGATCGACACGACGGAGCTTCCGGTGATCGCGGCGGGCGGGTTGTCGACGGCCGCGGACGTCGCCGGTGTCGTTCGGGCCGGCGCGGCGGCGGCGATGGTGGGCACCGTCCTGTTGCTCGCCGACGAAAGCGGCGCGTCGGCAACCCATCAGCGCGCGCTCACCGATCCGGCCCGCACCGAAACGGTCGTCACGCGCGCATTCACCGGCCGGCCCGCCCGCGGTCTGCGCAACACGTTCATCGACACGTACGAAACCCGGGCCCCACTGGGCTATCCGGCGGTCCACCACCTCACCAGCCCACTGAGAAAGGCCGCGGCCGCAGCCGATGAGCCCGAGCGACTCCACCTGTGGGCAGGTACCGGCTACCGCGATGCGCGACGGGCGCCGACCGTGCAGATCCTCACCGCGCTGGCCGGTTAGCCGTTCAGCGCCGGGATGACCTCACGTTCGAACAGCTCGATACCGGTGCGGTCGTAGGCGGCCTCGGGGAAGTACAGGATCGCGTACTCGCAGCCGAGCTCGCGCATGCGCTTGAGCTTCTCGACGACCTGTCCGGTTGTGCCGCTGGCGGCTTCGGGTGAGGTGACCGAGCCCAACATGGCATCCACGGCCGCCGCGTCAGCCTTGGTCACCTGCCTGTCTCGGAGCCGCTCCAACCGAGACTCGACGTCGGCTTGTGACTCCCCGATCACCGCGTTGAAGTTGGCCGACCGCACGATCGCGTCGTAGTCGGTACCCACCGCCCGACAGTGCTCGGCCAGCACTTCGGATTTGTGCGCGAACCCCTCGGGTTCGGAGGTGAAGTTCGTGTACTGCGCATACTGCGCGGCGATGCGCAGCGTCACCTTCTCGCCGCCGCCGGCGATCCACAGCGGAATCCCACTCTCCTGCAACGGCTTTGGTGCCACGATCGCACCGTCGACCTGGTAATGCTTACCGTGGAAGGTGACCTGCCCGTCGCGCCAGGCATCGCGCATGATCTGCACGCCCTCATCGAGGCGGCCGAGCCGTACACCTGCGGAAGGAAAGCCGTATCCGTAGGCGCGCCATTCGTGTTCGTACCATCCGCCGCCGATACCCATCTGCACGCGGCCACCGGAGATGATGTCGGTGGTGGCGGCGATCTTGGCCAGGTAGACCGGGTTGCGGTAGCTCATCGCCGTGCACATCTGACCGAGCTTGATGCGTGACGTCGCTGCGGCGTACGCCGCCATCAGCGTCCACGCCTCGTGAGTGGCTTCGGCAGTGGGGACCGGAACGGTGTGGAAGTGGTCGTAGACCCACAGCGAGTCCCACGCGCTGTCATCGGCGTATGCGGCGAGGTCACGCATCACCGGCCAGTGCTCTTCGGTGGGGATATCCACCAGATCCAGTCGCCAGCCCTGCGGGATGAACAGTCCGAAGCGCATGGCATCCGACTCTATGCGACCGACCCCACCGTCGGCGGGGAACGCCACCCTCCGAAAAGCTCCTCCAGATGGGCCGCCACCGCAAGCGCTGTCGCGTCCTGCCACGGCCGGGCGACGATCTGCACACCGATCGGCAGACCCGCGTTCGAGGTGCCGCAGCGAACGACGGCCGCCGGCCAGCCGGTCAGGTTGTGGACCATCAGGTGGGAGAAGTCGTAGACCTCGACCAGGCCGTGATGGTGCGGCTTGGCCGCGGTCGGCATGGCGGGCCCGACGATGACGTCGTAGTCGGCCATGAACGTGAGCATCTCGATGCGGTACGCGTCGATGTCCGTCAACCGCCGCCTCGCCTCTGACAACGAGAAGTCGACACCGCGGGCCTGTTCGAGGAACTCGGCGAGTTCTTCGGACGGATCGGTCGCGCCGATCGCCGCCAGGTCGGCTTCGAAGCCCAGCCCGCGGTCACCGCCGAGGAAGACCGACTCCCACAGCAACGTCATCGTGCGCGCGAGGCAGCCGGGGGCGTCGTGTTCGACGGTGCGCGCGACGTCAGACAGCGCACGGGCCGCGTCGGTGACCACCGCGGCGACATCGGCGTCGGGTGGCGAGATGCCGTCGTCGAGGTAGGTGGCGATCCGCAGGTCCGCCAGGTCGACGTCGTCGGGGTCCCCGAGCGGGGCGGGCACAGCGTAGGGGTCGCGCAGGTCGGGACCGGTCATGATGGACAACCCGAGATACAGGTCGCGCACCGACCGTGCGAGCGGGCCGTAGCAGTTGAACTGGCCGAAGATGCCCGGCGCGTCGCCGAAGACGCTGCCGGTCCTGGGGATTCGCCCGTGTGTGGGTTTCAGGCCGGCGAGCCCGGTGTTGTGGCACGGCTGGCGGATGCTGCCGCCGCCGTCGGATCCCACGCTCAGCGCGGCACCCCCGGCGGCGACCAGCGCGGCCGACCCACCGCTGCTGCCGCCGGGCGTCCTGGCCAGGTCATACGGGTTGTTGGTGCGGCCGTAGAGGTTGTTGTTCGATTCACCGCCTCGGCCCATCTCGGGAACGTTGGTGAGCCCGAGCACGATCGCGCCCTCGTCGCGCAGCCTCGCCACCGCCGTCGCGTCCTGGTCGGCTCGCGCGCGCAGCGCCGGGCTGCCGCCGGAGCACTCGAGCCCGGCCACCAACATGACGTCCTTGACGACCACCGGCAGTCCATGTGCCCGGCCGAGCGGCGCGCCGCGCGCGGCCCGGTCATCGGCGTCGGCCGCGGCCGCCAGGCAATCCTGCGGGTCTGTCGCCTGCACCAGCGCGTTGAGCGCGGGGTTGACCGCGTCGATGCGGGCCAGGTGGGCCTCGACGACGTCGCGGCACGCGATGGTGCCCTCTGACATCAGACGCACCAGTTGATGGGCCGGTAATTGGCACAGGTCCGTCATGCTGGGCTCGTCTCGACATTCAACGGATACGTCGGTGGCAGTTTCCATCACGGCCACCGCGGTTGACGCCTGATCGCCACACTGCTGGTATATGGTGTGGGTCACATGAAGCCATTCGTGTGAACTTTGTCACAGAGGAGCGCGGTCGTGGGCAGAGAGTTCGAGACGCATCCAGTACGTGCAGGTGGGGCCGTCGGCGTCCGTTGGTTTTATGTTCTTCTTCTTGTCGTGATCGCCATTGCGGCCGTCGCGGGCATCGTGAGCACCGCGGCGATGGGGCAGACCCAGGTCGCGATCATCATCGGGCTCGTCACCGTGGCGTTCTTCTCCCGGGTGGCCGCCTGACGCTCCGCGTCCTTGCCGGGACCCGCGGCTAGCCTGGCCTAATGGCCCTTTCCAAGGACGAACGCGAGCAGTTTCTGGCAGAACCGCACATCGCGGCGTTGTCGGTGAGCGCGGGCGACAAGCGCGGTCCGCTGACCGTGCCGATCTGGTATCAGTACCGCCCCGGAGGTGAGCCGTGGGTGCTCACCGGCGCCGGCTCACGCAAACATCGCCTCATCGAGACGCAGGGTGAGTTCACGCTGATGGCCCAGCGCCTCGAGCCCACGGTGCGCTATGTCGCGGTCGACGGCCCGGTCAGCCGCATCGAGCCGGGCACCGACGACCAACTGGTCGAGATGACCAAACGCTATCTGCCGCCCGAGCAGGTCGACGCGTACCTCGCGGTCGCTCGCCGCGAACACGGCGAGGCCGTGGCGATCTTCCTCAAACCCCAACACTGGCTGTCGGCCGATCTGGGCTCATTGTGACGGCGGTGCCAGGAAGGATCAGTTGTGACCGACATGTCCGCGTTCGCGGAGTTGCTCTCGCGTGATCACGGGTTGTGCGTACTGAACACCCTGCGCCGTGACGGCAGCGTGCAGTCCTCGGTGGTCAACGCCGGCGTCATGGCGCACCCGCGGACCAGCGATCGGGTCGTCGCGCTCGTTGCGATCGGCGGCTCGCTGAAACTGCGGCATCTGCGCGCCGATCCGCGGGCCACCGTCGTCGCCCGCGCCGGCTGGGAGTGGGCCACGGTGGAAGGCACGGCCGAGATCATCGGGCCCGACGACGGCAGCGTCGGCCCCGAAGAACTCCGACTGTTGTTGCGCGCGGTGTTCGAGGCCGCCGGAGGAACCCACGACGACTGGGACACCTATGACCGGGTGATGCGCGACGAACGGCGCGCCGCGGTGCTGATCACGCCCACCCGCGTGTACTCGAATCCTCGCTGATCCCGCGACCGCGCTGCCCGGCAGCCACGAAGTGCCCCAAACCCTCCGGATTTGGGGCACTTACGTGTCCACTCGCGCTTACCGGGCGCGACAGGTCATGACCCCAGCGAGGCGGGCGGCAGGAACCGGTCGCCGTAGCGGGCGGCCAGTTCCTTGGCGCGTGCCACGAACGCGGCCTTGCCGACGCCCAGCGGGCCTTGGTAGCCGACGATGAACTGTGCGCTGCCGCCGGTCCACGGCGGGAAGCCGATCCCCATGATGGACCCGATGTTCGCGTCGGCCGTCGACGTGAGCACACCCTCGTCGAGACACTTCTGGGTCTCCAGCGCCTCGGCGAACAGCATGCGGTCGATCATGTCCTGCAACGGAATATCGGCGCTGCCGGACTTGAACGTCTCGCGCAGCCTCGGCCACAGACCGCTGCGCTTGCCGTCGACGTACTCGTAGAAGCCGGCACCCTTGAGCCGCGACGGACGGCCGATCTCGATCATCTTGTTCACGACGGCTTCGGCCGGGTGGGCCTCGTAGGTGCCGCCTGCGGCCTCGGTGCCCTTGCGGGTCTCGGTCGCGATCTTCTGCATCAGCTCGAGGTTGAGCTCATCGGAGAGCTGCAGCGGCGGGGCCGGGTAGCCCGCCTGCGAGCCGGCAGCCTCGATGCTGGCCGGCTCCACACCCTCGCCGAGCATGGCCAGCGCCTCGTTGACGAACGTGCCGATGACGCGGCTGGTGAAGAAGCCGCGGCTGTCGTTGACGACGATCGGTGTCTTGCCGATGGCCAACGTGTAGTCGAACACGCGGGCCAGCGCTTCGTCAGATGTTTTCTCGCCCTTGATGATTTCCACCAGCGGCATCTTGTCCACCGGTGAGAAGAAGTGGATGCCGATGAAGTCCTCCTGGCGCTTGACCCCGGTGGCCAGACCGGTGATCGGCAGCGTGGAGGTGTTCGAGCCGAGCAGCGCGTTGGGCTCGACGACGTCCTCGATCTCCTGGAACACCTTGTGCTTGAGGTCCTGGTTCTCGAAGACGGCCTCGATGACGAAGTCGACGCCCTTCAGGTCGGCGGCGTCACCGGTCGGGGTGATCCGGTCCAGCAGCGCCTTACTCTTCTCTTCGGTGGTGCGGCCCCGCTCGAGCGCCTTGGCCTCCAGCTTCTCGCTGTAGCCCTTGCCCTTCTGCGCGGCCTCCTGGGACACGTCCTTGAGCACGACGTCGAAGCCGGCCTTGGCGGACACGTAGGCGATGCCCGCGCCCATCATGCCGGCGCCGAGCACCCCTATCTTGGTCGGCAGCTTCTTGTCGATGCCGTCGGGACGCGACCCACCGCCGTTGATGGTCTGCAGGTCGAAGAAGAACGCCTGGATCATGTTCTTGGCGACCTGCCCGGTCACTAGCGAGGTGAAGTAGCGGCTCTCGATGCGCGATGCGGTGTCGAAGTCGACCTGCGCGCCCTCGACGGCCGCGTTGAGGATCGCCCGCGGGGCGGGCATCGGCGCACCCTTGAGCTGCTTTTTCAGCAACGCCGGGAACGACGGCAGGATGCCGGCCAGCCCGGGGCTGCTCGGCGTGCCGCCGGGCATCTTGTAGCCCTTGGCGTCCCACGGCTGGGTGTGACTGTCCGGGTTGGCTCTTATCCAGGCCTTCGCCGCCGGGACCAAATCGTCGACGCTGTCCACCAATTCGTCGACCAGGCCGGTTTCCTTGGCCTTGGCGGGCTTGAACCGGGTGCCTTGGCTCAGCACCTCCATGAACGCCTTCTGGATGCCGAACATCCGCACGGTGCGGGCGACGCCGCCACCGCCGGGCAGCAGGCCCAGGGTCACCTCGGGCAGCCCGATGACGGAGCCCTTCACATCGGCCGCGATGCGGTGGTGACATGCCAGCGCGATCTCCAGGCCGCCGCCGAGCGCGGCGCCGTTGATGGCTGCGACGACGGGCTTGCCCAGCGTCTCCAGCTTCCGCAGGTCGGCCTTGATGAACTCGACCTCTTCGAACGCGTCGGCGGCGTTGTCGGGGCCGACGTTCATCATGCCCTTGAGGTCACCGCCTGCGAAGAAGGTCTTCTTCGCGCTGGTGATGACAACGCCGGTGATCGAATCCTTCTCTGCCACAAGGCGTTCTACGGCCTTGTGCATGGACTCCTTGTAATGCTCGTTCATCACGTTGGCCGAACCCGTCGGATCGTCCAACGTCAGGGTGACGATGCCGTCGTCGTCCTTGTCCCACTGAATCGTGTTCTCTGCCATGTGTCTTCCTTAAACTCGCTCGATGATGGTGGCCACGCCCATGCCGCCGCCCACGCACAGCGTGATCAGCGCGCGACGCGCACCGCGGCGCTCGAGCTCGTCGACCATGGTTCCGGTGATCATGGCGCCGGTGGCGCCCAGCGGGTGGCCCATCGCGATGGCGCCACCGTTGACGTTGAGCTTCTCGTCGGGGATGCCCAGGTCCTTCTGGAACTTGAGCACCACCGACGCGAACGCCTCGTTCAGCTCGAACAGGTCGATGTCATCGACGGTCAGCCCGGCGCGGTCGAGGACCTTCTGGGTCGCCGGGGTCGGCCCGGTCAGCATGATCACCGGATCGGCACCGCTGGTCGCGGTGGCCACGATGCGGGCGCGCGGGGTGAGGCCCTGCGACTGGCCGGCCTTTTCGCTGCCGATGAGCACCAGAGCGGCGCCGTCGACGATGCCCGAGCTGTTACCGCCGGTGTGCACATGGTTGATCTTCTCGACGAAGTGGTACTTCTGCAGCGCCACATCGTCGAAGCCGCCCATCGCGCCGATGCCGTCGAACGCGGTCTTGAGCTTGCCGAGCCCTTCCAGGGTGGTGTCGGGGCGCATGTGCTCGTCGTGGTCGAGGATGACCAGACCGTTCTGGTCGCGGACCGGCACCACCGACTTGGCGAAGTAGCCGCCCGACCACGCCGCGGCGGCCTTCTCCTGGCTGCGCAGCGCGAACCGGTCGACGTCCTCGCGGGAGAAGCCCTCGATGGTGGCGATCAGGTCGGCGCCGATGCCCTGCGGCACGAATCCGACGGTGTAGTTGGTCTCCGGGTCGATGGCCCAGGCGCCGCCGTCGGAGCCCATCGGCACGCGGCTCATCGACTCCACACCCCCGGCGAGCACCAGGTCGTCCCAGCCCGAGCGCACCTTCTGGGCAGCCATGTTGACCGCTTCCAGGCCCGAGGCGCAGAACCGGTTGAGCTGCACGCCGCCGGTGGTCTCCGGCATGCCGGCGGCCAGCACCGCGGTGCGGGCGATGTCGGCGCCCTGGTCGCCCACCGGTGAGACGACACCGAGGATGACGTCGCTGATCAGCGTTTCGTCGAGGTCGGGATGGCGCCGCCGCAACTCGTCGATCAGGCCGGTGACCAGGTTGATCGGCTTGACCTCGTTGAGCGCGCCGTTCTTGTTCTTCCCGCGTGGGGTGCGGATGGCCTCATAGATGAAGGCGTCTTCAGACATGAAGATATTTCCTGTTCAGGTTGGCGGACGGAATGCCTGTCCAATGGACGGTAGCCCTGTATCCGCAGCCTAACAGTTTCGGCCAACCTGTTGGTTGGGCAGCCTGTGCGCCCAACGGACGCCCGCGGTGCGCCCAAAGGGACAAACGGGTGGAAAAGTGCGAGTAGCTCCCGCCATGACGTCGATCTCGGCCCGTTCCCCGTGAACGAACCGGCCGTCCGGCGAGGGCACCGGCGGCTACCGTGACCGGGTGGACGTCCTCCTCGGCATCGACATCGGGACCGGAAGCACCAAAGGCGTCCTCACCGACACCGGCGGCACCGTGCTGGCCGTCGAGACGCTGTCGCACACGATGGATTTGCCGCGACCAGGGTGGGCGGAGTTCGACGCGGAAGCGGTGTGGTGGCGCGAAGTCTGCGCGATCAGCCGCGCGCTCATCGATCGCCTGCCCGAGCGCGGTTCGCTGGCCGGAGTGTGCGTCAGCGGGCTCGGGCCCTGCCTCGTGCTGTGCGACGAGGACCTGCGGCCACTGCGGCCGGCGATCCTCTACGGCATCGACACCAGGGCGGTCGCCGAGATCGACTCCCTGACCGCAGAATTCGGCGAACAGGACATTCTGGAACGCGGCGGCAGCCTGCTGAGCAGCCAAGCCGTCGGCCCGAAACTGGAGTGGATCCGCAACCATGAACCCGAAGTGTTCGCCGACGCGAGAATGTGGTTCAGTTCGAACTCCTACATCGTCGCCAAGCTCACCGGTGAATACGTCATCGACCACCACACCGCCAGTCAATGTGATCCGCTGTATGCGACCCCGGCGTTCGAGTGGAATCTCGCATGGGCCGAACGGATCTGCGCACACCTTCGGCTGCCCCGGCTCGCCTGGCCGGCCGAGGTGGTCGGCGGTGTCACCGGCGCGGCGGCCGCGATGTCGGGGATCCCCGCCGGAACCCCCGTCGTGGCGGGGACCGTCGACGCCTATGCCGAGGCGTTCTCCGTCGGCGTCCGCAGGCCCGGCGACCTGATGCTGATGTACGGCTCGACGATGTTCATGGTGCAGATCGTCGCGGACTACCACTGCGACCGAACGCTGTGGACGACCGCCGCAGTGGAACCCGGCAGCTACGCGCTGGCCGCGGGCACCGCCACCGCAGGCAGCCTGATCACCTGGTTGCAGTCGATGACCGGTAACGCGTCGTACGAGGAACTGAGCGCAGAAGCCTTGGCGGTGCCGCCCGGCAGCGAGGGTCTGCTCATGCTCCCGTACTTCAGCGGCGAACGGACCCCGATCTTCGACCCGAACGCCCGCGGCGTGCTGGCCGGGCTGACGCTGCGGCACGGACGCGGCCACCTGCTGCGAGCCGCCTACGAGGGCATCGCCTTCGGCGTACGCGACGTGCTCACGCGCTTCGACGACGCCGCGCCGGGTGCCCGTCTCGTCGCTGTCGGCGGCGGGCTGGACAGCCCGGTCTGGCCGCAGGCGGTCAGCGACATCACCGGTCGCACGCAGTTGAGGCCCGCACAGACGATCGGCGCCGGCTTCGGCGATGCACTCCTGGCGGCGATCGGCGTCGGACTCGTGCCACCGGAAACCGATTGGACCCGCATCGCCGGCCGCGTCGAGCCTGACCCGAAGTACGCTGCGCGGTACGCGGATATGCACCGAACCTGGGCCGAGCTGTACCTGGCCACCAAGCCGCAAGTGCACCGGCTGTCGGCGATGGATCCGCAGTGACCGCATACCCTCGACGGCTATGACGGTTCGCCGGCTGCAGCCCTATGCGGTGACGATCTTCGCCGAAATGTCGGCGCTGGCCGCCCGCATCGGCGCCGTCAACCTCGGACAGGGCTTTCCCGACGAGGACGGCCCGCCCGCGATGCTGAAGATCGCCGCGAACGCGATCGCCGACGGCGTCAACCAGTACCCGCCAGGGCTTGGCATTCCGGCCCTGCGTGAGGCGATCGCCGCGCAACGCCGGCGGCACTTCGGCACCGAATACGATCCCGATACCGAGGTGCTCGTGACGGTCGGCGCCACGGAGGCGATCGCCGCCGCGGTCCTCGGTCTGGTCGAACCCGGCAGCGAAGTGCTGCTGATCGAGCCGTTCTACGACTCCTACTCCCCCGTCATCGCGATGGCCGGCTGTCAGCGGCGCGCAGTGCCGCTGGTGCAGGACGGCCTGGGGTTCCGCATCGACGTCGAGGGCCTGCGTCGTGCCATCACCCCGAAAACCAAGGCGCTGATCGTCAATTCGCCGCACAACCCGACGGGCATGGTCGCCGGCGACGACGAACTGCGGGCGCTGGCCCAGCTCGCCGTCGACGCGGACCTGCTGGTGATCACCGACGAGGTGTACGAGCATCTGGTTTTCGACGGTCACCGCCATCTTCCGCTGGCCAACTATCCGGGCATGGCGCAGCGCACGGTGACGATCTCCAGCGCGGCCAAGATGTTCAACGTCACCGGCTGGAAGATCGGTTGGGCTTGCGGCCCGGCCGATCTCATCGCCGGCTTGCGCGCGGCCAAACAGTACCTGTCCTATGTCGGCGGGGCGCCGTTTCAGCCCGCGGTGGCACACGCGCTCAACGCCGAAGAGGCCTGGGTCGCCACGCTGCGGGAATCCTTGCAGGGCAAGCGAAACCGGTTGGGCGCCGCGTTGACAGATCTGGGGTTCGTGGTGCACGACAGCTTCGGCACCTACTTTTTGTGCGCCGATCCGCGCCCGCTCGGCTATGACGACAGCAGCGAGTTCTGCGCCCAGCTGCCGCATAGGGCCGGCGTCGCCGCCATCCCGATGTCGGCGTTCTGCGACCCCGGCGCCGAGCATGCCGGTGCGTGGAACCACCTGGTGCGCTTCGCGTTCTGCAAACGTGACGACACGCTCGATGAAGCGATCCGGCGGCTGCAAGTGCTGCGCCAGCAATAGCCCGCGGTGCCGAGATCGATGTTAGGCGCGATCTACTCGCACGATTGCGTCGAAATGTCCCTTTGGGCGCTTTGGGCGTTGACCCGCTGGCGCAGGTTTTCGGTGGCGACGTCGAGCACCATCTTCTTCGCCCGCCGCAGGAGGAACTCGGGAACCGGCGCGGCCAGGTCGATGACGATGTCAAAGCGCACCCGCGTGCGGTCCTCCCCGACCGGGGTCAGGTTGTACTCCCCGTGCTGACCGCGTTGCTGCATGGTGGCCTTGGCGTCCCAGACCACCCAGTCATCACCCCAGTGGTACTCGAGCAGTTCTTTGTCGGTGATCCCCATGATCTTGAAGGTCGCCTTGACGTGGTGCGGACGCCCGTCGGGATGCCGGTCGAGGACCTCTGCGCGCTTGTGCACCGACGACCACGACGGCACCGCCTCGATGTCGGCCAGGGCGTCGAGGATCGCGTCTTTGGGCGCTTCAAAGACCACTTCTCGCGATGCGCGGACCGCCATGGAGCAGATCGTAGCTAACCCGTCGCGCTTGTGTCGCGGGTTTGACAGCTAATTGACGCTACCAACCGATCTCATCGATCGGCGTGGTCGCCTGCGGCGGCGCACCGATCGCAGGGGCCGGGGTGCGCGAGAACCGCGGTGCGGGCGCTGCCTGGTCGACGCCGTTGGCAGCCACCATCGTTGACCGGGCGCGCAGATGTTCGTTCTGCGCGGCTTCGGTCCAGGTGAGCACCGGCGTGACGCAGGCGTCGGTGCCGGCGAAGATTTGGGCCCACTCGGCACGGGTTTTGCTCGCAAAGCGTTCGGCGAACAGGTTGTGCATTTTGGGAAACGCCGTGGCGTCCAGCTGGTTGGGCACCTCCTCGGCCGTCAGGCCCAGACCGTCGAGCAGTTGCGCGAAGAACTGCGGCTCGATCGCACCGACCGCCATGTACTTACCGTCGGCGGTCTCATAGGTGCGGTAGAACGGTGCCCCGCCGTCGAGCAGAAACGACTCGCGTTCGTCGCGCAGCGCGCCGGTGGATTTCATCGTCCACGCGATCTGCGCGAGGATCGCAACGCCGTCGACCATGGCGGCGTCGATCACCTGCCCCACGCCGGAGCGTTCCCGTTCATACAACGCGGACACGATGCCGAGCAGCACGAACATCGATCCGCCACCGAAGTCGGCGACCAGGTTGAGCGGCGCGACGGGCGGCCGGTCCCGAAACCCGATGGCCGACAACGCCCCGGTCTGCGACAGGTAGTTGATGTCGTGCCCGGCGGTGTGGGCCAGCGGTCCGTGCTGGCCCCACCCGGTGATGCGGGCGAAGATCAGCCGCGGGTTGACGGCTGCGCACTCGTCGGGCCCGATGCCGAGCCGCTCGCAGGTGCCCGGCCGAAACGCGTCGATCAGCACGTCGGCCTTGGCGGCGAGGCTCAGCAACGCCCCCGGGTCCTGCTTCACATCCAGGTCGACGACGCGCTTGCCCCGGTGCAGCAGGTCGACGTTCTCCGCAGGCATCTGCAGCCCGCCGGGTCGACGCACCCGCACCACGTCGGCCCCCAGATCCGCCAGCACCATCCCCGCGTGCGGACCGGGGCCGATTCCGGCGAGCTCGATGACCTTCACCCCGGCCAGGGGTCCGCTGTTCACCGAAGCAACGTAACGCCAAAGATGTCACTTCGCCGGTGCCGAGGTCCTACGCTGGGCCGATAACCCAGCCAGTTGAGGCCACCGCGTCCGCGGAGAACACCTTGGCACCGACAACACAGGTTTGCCGGTCTTGTGGAGCCGCGCCTCACGCAGGCGCCCGGTTCTGCCACCGGTGCGGGTCACAGGTCGCGACGTCTACCGATCCGGCGGAATACAAACAGGTGACGGTGCTCTTCGCCGACGTCGTGCGATCGATGGGCATCGCCGCGGTGCTGGACCTCGAACGGTTGCGCGAGGTGATGACCGACCTGGTCGAGCGATCGGCAACGGTGGTGCATCATTACGGCGGCAGCGTGGAATACACCGGCGACGGCGTGATGGCGATGTTCGGCGCCCCGATCGCATTGGAAGACCACGCTTTTCGCGCATGCGTCGCCGCGCTGGCCATTCAGGAAGAGGCGAGCCGGCTGGCGGCCGAAGTGCACGCCCGCGATGGTGTCGCGCTGCAGTTGCGGGTCGGCCTGAACTCCGGGCGGGTGATCGCCGGTGAGATCGGCTCGGGATCGTTGGGATACGCCGCGACCGGTGAATCGGTCGGTTTCGCGCAGCGGATGGAATCGGTGGCACCGCCGGGCGCAGTGCTGCTGTCGGAATCGACCGCCCGGCTGGTCGAACATCTTGTGGTCCTTGCCGAACCGGAATTCGTGCACATCAAAGGGACCGACGAACCGGTGCGGGCGCGCCGGCTTCTGGAGATCAGTGTGCGGGCCGGTCCGGTCGGTCGCGCCGAAGTGGGTTTCGTCGGCCGCCGCTGGGAGTTGGCGGTCCTGGACGCCCTGCTGGGCTGCACTGTCGACGGCCGCGGCGGTGTGGTCAATGTGGTGGGACCCGCAGGTATCGGTAAGAGCCGGGTGGCGCGCGAGACCGTAGCACGTGCGGCGAGTCGCGGGGTACGGGTGTTCTGGACGTTCTGCGAATCACACGCCAGCGACATTCCCTTCTATGCCGTGGCCCGCCTGCTGCGCGAGAGCACCGGTGTCACCGGACTCGACGACGAAGCCGCCCGCAGGCAGCTTCGGATCCGGTTGCCCGGCGCCGACCCGCAGGATCTGCTGCTGCTCGACGACCTGCTCGGCATCGCCGACCGCGAAGTGCCGCTACCTTCGATCGACCCGGACGCGCGGCGGCGCCGGCTGACCGCCCTGATCAACACCGCGTCGCTGACGGACACCGAACCGACGCTTTACATCATCGAGGACGCGCATTGGATGGATGCGGTCAGCGAGTCGATGCTGGCCGATTTCCTGAGCGTCATTGCGCGCACCTCGTCGATGGTGCTGATCACCGCCCGGCCAGAATATCGCGGAACACTGACCCAAGTGCCTGGAGCGCAGACGATAGCGCTTGCCCCCCTCACTGATTCGGATACCGCCGTGCTGCTCGAAGAGCTGCTCGGGTCAGATGTTTCGGTCAGCGAGCTGGCGACCATCATCACCGAGCGGGCGGCAGGCAATCCCTTCTTCGCCGAGGAGATGGTGCGTGAGTTGATCCAGCGCGGGGCGCTCACCCCTGGGCGCGACGGTTACGTCTGTGGAGCGGATATCGGTGAGCTGACCGTGCCCGCCACCGTGCAGGCCGCCATCGAGGCCCGCATCGACCGGCTCAGCGTCCCGGCTAAACAGACCCTCTACGCGGCGTCGGTGATCGGCACTCGCTTCGAACAGCGGCTGGTTGCTGCGCTGGGCGTCGATGCCCTGTTCGACGAACTTCTCGGCGCCGAACTGATCGATCAGGTGCGGTTCACCGCCGACGCCGAGTTCGCCTTCCGCCATCCGTTGATCCGGACGGTGGCCTACGAATCCCAGTTGAAATCGGATCGCGCCGAATGGCATCGGCGGCTGGCCACCGCAATCCAAGAATCCGAGCCGGATTCGGTGGAAGACAACGCGGCGCTGATCGCCGAACATCTGCAGGCCGCCGGCGACCTACGCACCGCCTACGGCTGGCACATGCGAGCAGCCACGTCATCGGCCACCCGCGACGTCAGCGCGGCCCGGGTCAGCTGGGAACGCGCACGTCGCATCGCCGACGCACTGCCCGACGACGGCCCCGAAGGATTTTCGATGCGCATCGCCCCGCGGACGATGTTGTGTGCCACCGACTGGGCAGCCCCAGCGGTCGAGGAAAGCCAGGGTCGCTTCGCGGAGATGTGCGAGTTGTGCAGCGCAGCCGGGGACAAGGTTTCGCTGGCCATCGCCATGACTGGGCGGGCCGGTGAGCTGCTGTACGCGGGGCGCCCGGGTGAGGGGTCGCAGCTGGCATCCGAACAGATGGCGCTGCTCGAGTCGATCGGCGATCCGACCTTGACCATCGGGTTGTCGTTCGTCGCGTTCGTCAACTGGTTCAACGTCGGCAGATTCGCCGAGATCTTGCGGTGGTCGCAGACCATCATCGACTTGGCTGCCGGCGACGCCGCCAAAGGGGCGGGCTTTGGTATGGGATCACCGTTGGCGATCGCGGTGGCATTTCGCGGCCTCAGCCGATGGTGGCTGGGGCGTCCCGGATGGCGGCAGGACCTGAACGACGCTCTCGCGATGGGCCGAAACAGCGACCCCACAACCTTCGGCTTCGTCGTCGCCTGGACCTACGGTCTGGCGATACCTTACGGCGTCCTTCGGGCCGACGACTCCACGAAACGCACGGTCGAGGAGACGGTGCAGATCGCTGATGCGGCCGGCAACGACGGCGCACTGAGCGGAGCCCAGTTCAACCTGGGCGCCGTGCTGCTGTATCGGGACGCCGAGGCCGACCGTCGTCGCGGGCTGGCGATGATGACGCACGCCCACGATGTGTTGATGCCTCAGCGTGTGCCCTCGCTGGTCCCGGTCGCCAAGGTGTTAACAGCCCGGGAAAGGGCCAGGCGCGGCGACCGCGATGCCGCAATACCGGTAATGCGCCAAGCCGCGGACGAACTGCACCGGGCAGGCCGGTTCGGATGGGACGTTCTCGGCAGCGGCCTTCTGGTGGAGACCCTGCTGGAGCGTAGCTCCGAGCGGGACCTGACCGAAGCCAAAGAGACGATCGACCGGTTGACGAACGCGCAGGCCGATCAACGATGGGCGATACTAGAGATCACGCTGTTGCGGCTGCGCACCTTGTTGGCGCGAAAACTCGGTG
Source organism: Mycolicibacterium holsaticum DSM 44478 = JCM 12374 (assembly GCF_019645835.1). NCBI lineage: Bacteria > Bacillati > Actinomycetota > Actinomycetes > Mycobacteriales > Mycobacteriaceae > Mycobacterium > Mycolicibacterium holsaticum. The sequence continues at coordinate 842,246 of NZ_CP080998.1, read as the reverse complement.
ACCATGACGCCTACCGCGACTTGGCGAGCCGCTACCGCGCGACGGCGGAATCACTTGGCTACGAAGGCCATATCGCAATGGCTCGAGCGACGTGAGGCCCGATGACGACGGATGTGGCATGCAGATCATGCGGGACCGAACTCAGGCAGAGCGCCAAGTTCTGTGACGAATGCGGTTCCGCGGCCACGGTTTCGGCTGATGCGGCGAAGTACAAGCAAGTGACGGTGTTGTTCGCCGACGTGGTGCGGTCCATGGATATCGCGGCTGCACTGGACGTGGAGCGGTTACGCGAAATCATGGCCGAGCTGGTGCAGCGCTCTGCCGCGGTGGTGCAGCGCTACGGCGGCGGCAGCGTCGAGTACACCGGTGATGGCGTGATGGCGATCTTCGGCGCACCAGTTGCCTTGGAAGACCATGCGTTTCGTGCATGTTTGGCGGCGCTGGGGATCCAGGAAGAGGCGAAGCGGTTGGCGAATGAAGTGCAACGCCGTGACGGCGTGGCGCTGCGGCTGCGGGTCGGCCTCAACTCGGGTCGGGTGATCGCCGGCGCGCTTGGCGGTTCCGGGGCGCCGCGGTACGCAGCGATCGGCGAACCGGTCGGATTTGCGCAGCGGATGGAATCGGTGGCGCCAGCGGGCGGGGTGATGCTGTCGGATTCCACCGCCCGCCTGGTCGAACACCTGGTGGTGCTTGCCGAACCGGAATTCGTGCACATCAAGGGCGCCGACGAACCGGTGCAGACACGCCGGCTGTTGGAGATCAGCTTGCGCGACGGCCTGGTCGGCCGCGACGAAGTCGATCTGGTCGGTCGCCGCTGGGAGTTGGCGGCTCTGGGCGCGCTTCTGGGCTGCACCATCGACGGGCGCGGCGTGGTCAACGTCGCGGGACCGCCCGGTATCGGTAAGAGCCGAGTGGCCCGCGAGACCGCAGCGCTCGCGGCAAGCCGCGGCGTGCAGGTGTTCTGGGCGTTCTGCGAATCCCACGCCAGCGATATTCCGTTCTATGCCGTGGCGCGGCTGTTGCGCGCCAGCAGCGGGGTGTCCGGCCTCGACGGTGAAGCCGCCCGCGCGCAGCTTCGGATCCGGTTACCCGACGCCGACCCGCAGGATCTGCTGCTGCTCGACGACCTGCTCGGCATCGCCGACCGCGAAGTGCCGCTGCCCCCGATCGACCCGGACGCGCGGCGACGCCGGCTGACCGCCCTGATCAACACCGCGTCGCTGACGACCACCGAACCGACGCTCTACATCATCGAAGACGCCCACTGGATGGATGCGGTCAGCGAGTCGATGCTCGCCGACTTCCTGACCGTCATTCCGCGGTCACCCGCGATGGTGCTGATCACCGCCCGGCCCGAATATCGCGGAACGCTGACCCAAGTGCCTGGAGCGCAGACGATAGCGCTTGCCCCCCTTACTGATTCGGATACCGTCGCGCTGCTCGAAGAGCTGCTCGGGTCGGACGTTTCGGTCGCTGACCTGGCGAGGGTCATCGCCGAGCGGGTCGCGGGCAATCCGTTCTTCGCCGAGGAGATGGTGCGTGAGTTGGGCCAGCGCGGCGTACTGGCCGGCGAATCGGGAAAGTACGTTTGTCGCGCGGACGCCGCCCACGTCGCGGTGCCTCCGACAGTCCAATCGGCCATCGAGGCACGCATCGACCGGCTCGACACCGCTGCCAAGCGGACCTTGAACGCGGCGGCCGTCATCGGTGCGCGCTTCGAGGCGGAGTTGCTCACGGCGTTGGGGATCGACCCGGTGGTCGACGAACTGCTGAGCGCGGAGTTGATCGATCAGGTGCGGTTCACTCCGCACGCGGAATACGCCTTCCGCCACCCGTTGATCCGGGCGGTGGCCTACGAATCGCAGCTGAAATCGGATCGCTCTGAATGGCACCGGCGCCTGGCCGCCGCGATACAAGACCGCGACCCGGACTCGGTGGAGGAGAACGCCTCGCTGATCGCCGAGCACCTGCAGGCCGCTCACGAACTGCCCGCGGCCAGAGGCTTTTGACCGAGATCAGCGACATCTTCGAGCGGCGGGGACACAACCTGGGCGAGTTACCGATCGTCAACGTCTATCTGGCGCGTGAGGCGGCCCGGCGCGGAAACCCCGACGAGGCGATACCGCTCCTTCGCGCCGCCGTCGACCATCTCTTCCGCGAGGGACGGCTGCTGGTGTGGACGGTCGCGGCAACAGCGGTGCTGACCGAAACCCTGCTCGGCCGCGACGCCGACGGCGACGTGGCCGAGGCGCAGGCGCTGATCGAACGGTTGGCCGCGGCACCCGCCGGAGACGGTGCAGCGATGCGGGACATCTGGCTGCTGCGACTGCATACGCTGCTGGCTCGGGCTACCAGTGACGCCGAGACGTATGCGCGTCTGCGCGAGCGTTATCGCGTGACGGCCGAGTCACTCGGCTTCGAAGGGCACATCGCCTGGGCCGAGGTGTTGGCCGAAACCGGTCTCTCGCCGGACCCGCCTACGTGGTCGCAGCCGAAGCCCGCGTAATTGCAGTGGTGCACTACTGAGGCCGTCGCGTCTGCGTACCGCCACGATCTCCCACAGGCGCGAACTGGGGAGGTTGTCATGAAGGCATCACGTGTCATCGGACGTGTCGGCGGTTTGGCGGTGGCGCTCGGGGTGGGCGCGGCGGTGTCGCTGGCCGGCCCCGCGGCGGCGTGGGCCGACGATTCCGGGTCCACCACTTCGGGTGAGACGGCTACCAGCGCGACGGACACCGGCCGGACCGACGACACCGCGGCTGCCCAAGACGGCTCTGCCAGCACCACCACGACAACCACGGACAACGAACAGACCGCAACCACCGACGCCGACGCCGAAAGTTCGGCCGAACCCGTCGAACATCACACCTCGACGCCGATGGGCGAGTTGGTGCGGCGGATGCCGCGGGGACTGGTCATCGCCACCGGTGGTGCACACACCTCGAAGCCGGGCCGCAAGGGCGCGGCGCTCAACGACGTCACTGACGAATCAGCCACGGTGACAAAGGAACCGGCAGGTCGATCGGCCTGGCAGGAGAGGAGGCTCGAGGTGGCGGGTTCACAGGGCGAGGACGCTGACGCGACCGCGGTGGTGCGACGGGCGCAACGTTCGTGGCAGGAGATCTCGCCACCCCAGCCGGACACCGCCGCCGCAGACGACCCGGCCCCGGCCGTTGTCGAGAAGAACCCCGTGACATTCGAGACGACCACGCTTGCCGCAGCGCCCGTCGAGGTTGAGACGCAGAAGATCTCGACCCCCGCCACGGAGCCGACCCAACCTCCCAACACGTTGGGCGCGGTTGTGCTGGCCGCGTTGGCCCGGGTGGGCGGGGCTCCGCAGGCACCCGAGGATCCGCTGACACCGGCGAACTCGCCGTTCGAACTGGCGCTGCTGGCCCTCGGTGCCCGGCCACGCCCCTTCGGCCCGTCGGCCAACGGCGTAAGCGCCGTCGATTCGGCGGTGATCACCGCGACCGCGGCACCTCGGTTTGTGAACAAGCCGTCGATACCGGTCGGTGTCAACCCCACCGGCGTGGTGATCAGCACGGATGGTCGGATGTTCGTGGCCAACACCGGCAGCGGCACCGTGTCGGTCATCGACACCGCAACCGGCCAACGGATCGACGCTGCCCCGAACTCGTCATCGTCGATGGACATCCGGGTGGGGTCCGCACCGAGCGCCTTGGCGCTGAGCCCCGATAACACGCGGTTGTATGTGGCCAACACCGGCAGCGGCACGGTGTCGGTGATCGACACCACCACCTACGTGCGTGTCGACGCCAACCCGAGCGTCTTGTCGATGGACATCAGGGTCGGAATCGCGCCAAGCGCGCTGGCCTTCGGTTCCGACGGTCGGCTGTACGTGGCCAACCGCGCCGGCAAGAGCGTGTCGGTGATCGACACCACCACCAACAGCCTGGTCGACACCAACCCGAACGCGCGCGGAGTGCAGTCGATTTCGGTGGGCTCCTCACCGAGCGCGCTGGCGGCCGGCCCCGACGGCAGGGTCTATGTCGCCAACCGCGGCAGCAACTCGGTGTCGGTGATCAACACGACGAACTTCAGCGTCACCAAGACCGTCGCCGTCGGAAAGCAACCGTCCAGCGTGGCACTCGGCGCCGACGGCAAGTTGTTTGTCGTCAACCAGGGCAGCAACACGGTTTCGGTGATCGACACCGCTACCGACACCGTTGTCGACGTCAACCCCAACGCCGCTGGGGTGAACCATGTTTCGGTTGGGCCCTCGCCCAGCTCGGTGGCGTTGAGCCCCGACGGCCGATTTGCCTACGTCACCAACACGAACGACACCATCTCGGTGATCGACACCGCCGCCTACGCCGTCGTCGGCACCGAAGCGATCGACACCGACCGCATCGGTGCGCACGTTGTCGCCGTCGGCGCCGACGGCACCGTCTACGTCACCGACGCCGCCGACCGCACCGTGCGCGTCCTGGCCCACCAGGGCAACACCGCACCCAGGGCCGACACACCTACCGTCGGCACGCCCGACACCACCACAGGCGCGGTCAGCGGAGCACTGAACTTCACCGACCCCGACGGAGACCCCCTGTCGTACAGCGTGACTCAACCCACCAGCGGTACCGTCACCATCACTCCGACCGGCGCCTACACGTACACCCCCACCCAAGCGGCACGAGAACAGGCCACGCAAACCCCGGGCCGGGATTCCGCCACATTCGTCGTCAACGCCAGCGACGGCGAAGCCACCGCAACCGTTACCGTCACCGTGCCCGTCGCACCGCTCAGCGCCGAGCCGGGTGGGCCCCCCATCGACGTCTCCTTGCCCGGCACACTGTCAGGCACCTTCGCGAACACCGACGGCACCCACGCCGTCATCACCTCGTATGCCATCGACGAGGACGGCAGCGAAACCACATGGGCCGCCGTGGTCAACCTCGTCACCGGCGACCAGATCGGCACCACGATCACCTTGCCGGGCTCTCAGGCGGGCACAGTCGTGACCAACGACGGCACCCGGGCTTTGATCGTGACCTACGACGCCGATGCGACCCGGGGCGTAATGATCGATCTGGCCAACGGGACCCAGGCGGGCCCCACGATCACGCTGACCGACAGGCTCACCTCCGTTGAGTTGAGCCCTGACGGTAGCCGCGCTCTACTGGGCGGTGTAACCATAGACGAGAACACCGGGGTCCACACCAACCGCATAGCGGTCATCGATCTCGCGACCGGCTCCCAGAAGGGAACCACCGTCACATACACCGGCGACCTATCCCTCATTCTTCCGGTTACCGCCAACGCAGACCATGTTCTGCTCAGCATCAACTTTTACGATGGCCGAACAAGCACGAATACGCTGCGGGTCATCGTGATCGACAGCACCACCGGCGCCCAAATCGGCGCCGGCCTGGAACTGACCGGTCACCAGTCACTGGGCGCGGCTCTGATAAGCCCCGACGGAAGCCGCGCCGTGTTCTCCACGAGCCACGTCACCAGCACCGCCAACACCACTTCGGTGGCGGTGATCAACACCGCCACCGGCAATCAAGTCGGCACTACGCTGACGTTCAGCGGCTACGGCTATATGCAAATGAGCGACGATGGCAGCCGGGTTGTCGTTGCGACGATCACGTCGACCAACACGCCGGACCTCAAAACTCAAGTGGCGGTTTTGGATACGGCTGCCGGCAGCGCCGTGCGCACCACCCTCTCCGGCGGGGTGTGGCGAGAACCGGTATTCACCGCCGACGGCACCCGCGTATTGGTCAAGACCGTCGTCTACAGACTGTTCGGTGGCGGCCAAGCCACCCGACTCACGGTTCTTGACACGAGGACCGGTAGGCCGATCAACCTGGCCCTCACCGTGGCCGGGTCGCCGATCTCGGAAGTATCGACCCCGGACGGCACCAGGGCGGTGATCGTGACCTGGACGCTTGAGAACGACTTCACATCCACCTATCGGGTGGCGGCGATCAACACCATCACCGGCAGGCAGGTCGGCACCACCCTCACATTCACCGGGGGCAGCGCGGGCCTACCGCCTACGGCCGAACTGAGCGCCGACGGTAGCGAGGCCCTGATCACCACGTTCATCGACGGCGTCCCCGAGGTGACAGTGCTGCGGATTGTCTAGCGCTCGTCGAGATTGCGACGCGGCAGGAGGGTGGCCAGTTCGTCGCGGCTGGCCGTCCCGGTCTTCATCATGGCCCGGTAGATATGGCTCTCGACCGTGCGAACGGACAGCGTCAGCCGTTCGGCGATCGCCCGATTGGGCAGCCCCTCACCGACAAGCATCACGATCTCCGCTTCCCGATCAGTCAGCGGCAGCGCTTCTGAGGCCTGGCGAAGCGCCGGGGTTCTGATGCCGTATTGAGCCGCGAGTGATTCCGCTCGCGCCGAGGATCCCAGTGCCGACCCGCGTTTGTCCTGCCGTCGGTACGCCAGCGTGGCATGGGCAGCCGCGTCAACCGCGGCGACGTGGTCACCCATGCGTTCAAACTCCCCTGACAGTGAGGCCAGTTGAGCCGCATCGCCGTCGCCCAAGGCCGCGGCGAACCGTGCCGCCAGAGCCGCTCTCGGACCATCGACCATCGACTCGAGCTGATGCAACCGCGCGGCACCGGTGCGGTCCCCGAACTGCACCGCGGTCTGCAGACAATGCACCTCGGCGCCGAACTGTCCCTTCGCCGAACATCGTTCGGCTGCTGCCAACATGTCGGCGATGGCTTCGCTGACAGCGCCCTGGCCGGCGGCCACCCACGCCCGCGCGAGAGTCCGCTCGAAGTCCAGCGGCCGAAACCGGCGTGACACATTGTCCACCGCGGCAAGCGCGGCTGCCGCCTCCGCCGTCGATCCGCGCATCGCCAGCGCGATCGCCAGAGGAATGCGGTAGCGGTAACCCCAACCACGAGGATGCGATACGGACAGTCCTGCGACCGCGTACTCCAGCAACGAACAAGCGCTCGCCAGATCCCCCGCACCGAGCGCCGCCCGACCGGCGATGGCAGCACCGAGCAGTTGCGCGGCCCCAGGCAGATCAGCCGCCTGCTGCCGGGCGCGCTCGGCCACCTCGCGCGCCCGGCCCACGTCACCGGCCAGCATCAACGCGCTGACTTCCGCATCGGCGATGTTGAACCTCATGTGCGGAGCATCCAGCGTCCGGGCGGCGACGGCATGGCCCGCTTCAGCAGTCGAAACTGCCTCGTCGGCACGACCCGCGTCGGCTGAGATCTGCGTCAGGACCCACGACACCTCGGCACCGACAACGGGGATATCCTCCAGCGCAAGCTGTTTGGATACCTCGATCGCCTTGTCCGGCTGATCCATCGCAAACCAGTAGACCGTGACAAAGGCGTCGATATAGGCGCGCCCATCTGCAAGTGAGCTGCCAACGGCCTCATCGATCAACTCCTTGGCCCGTGCGGGATCGCCCAACGCCCACAATGTGTTCGAGCACCTCAGGAACGCCAGTTTGGCGCGGTCGCGGCCAGTGAGCTGATCGGCGCGTATTCCGGCAAGCACCGACTCTGCGTCCTCGCCGCGGCCCAACCATGACAAGGCATGCGCGCGAACAAAATTGGGCTCAGCACCCGCCCCTTCCTTGATCGCAGCCTCCGCAAGCCGATCCGCCAAGGCCAATTCTCCCAACCACACGGCGCCGTACGCCGCTTTCACCAGCAGCGTCGTGTCCGGAGCGAGGTCGGATTCGAGGCTCAACGTCGCACGGCGCACGACGCCTCGGATGTCGTCAGGATCGGTTGAGGCGGCGAGTTCCGTTGCGACAAGTCCGCGTAACCGTCGCAGCCGGCTCAGAGGCGCCCGCCCGCGGCGCACCTCGCCGTACAACGGATGCGCCAGCCGCGCTTCGATGCCGTCGCCTGCGACCTCGAGCGTGACAAGGCCTCGGGTTTCGGCATCTTCGACGGCGACAGCATCGGTGATCCGCGCCAACGCAGCGAGTTCGAGGGGTTCCCCGACAGCGAGGATGTCGATGACGTCGCTGACCGCAGCGGGAAGGGCTCCGATGCGGGACTCGAGCAGTTCGACCAGTCCCGGAGGCATGACAGGATCACCGGTCCAGCGCCAGCGCTCGTTCTCCCGGACGAGCCGACCGCCCGCCACTTCCTGCTCGACGATGTTCTTCAGATACAACACATTGCCGCGGGTCAGCTGCCACAGTCGTTGTGCGGAGTCGGGATCCACCGGTCCCGCCAGCGTCGTCGCCAACAACGCGGTCGTTTCGTCGAGCGTCAGTTGTTCCAGATCAATCCGGTCGAACCGGTTCTTCGTCCATATCTCCTGAATCCCAGGAGGAATCGATTCCCCGTCTCGAACTGTGAAAATCACTTTCGCCGCGTCGCGCTGCACGATCTGATGCACGACAAAGGTCGACAGGTCATCGAGCAGGTACACGTCGTCGACGCCCAGAACCACCGGGGCGCTGTCCGATGTGGCGGTCAGCGACTCGATCACCCCACGCAGCAGCGCGAAGGTGTCGGCGACATCCGACGGAGCCCACGCCGTGAAGGCACCGAGCGGTATCGCCCGTGCCGACGCCGCACCGCCGGTCCAGCGCGTCTCATATCCGTGTGAGGCAGCGGCCGACAACGCCTCGCGGGCGATCCGGCTTTTCCCTGCGCCCTCCGGTCCGCAGATGAGTACACCCGAGACGTCCGGCGCCGAGATGGCCGCCTCGATGGCGAGCATCTGCTTCGTGCGGCCGACCAGCGGCCAGGTCAACTCCACTTAGCGAGCCTAGAAGCGGCCAAACCACTTCGCGCCGTATTTCTCGACTTCAGCCGCCCTTCTTTACCTTGAGAACCTGCTTGCGCAGCCCGTCGGTGGCCGTCTCCATGGCGCCCTTGATGGCGCGTTTGAGGACGAACCCGGGTAGCGGCACCGCCAGGTCGATGCTGATGTCGAACCGGACCTTGGTCTTGTCGCCGTCGGGGGTCAGCGTGTACTTGGCGTCCTGGGCCTTCAACTGTCCCGCCGAGATCAGCGTCCAGCTGGCGCTGGTATCGGTCCAGGTGTACTCGACCACCTGTTCGTCGGCGATGCCCGCCGACTTGACCTTCATCTTCACCCGACGCGGCCTGCCGTCGTCGTAGGACTCCATAACCTCGGCGCCTTGATGCTGCGAGGACCAGGTCGACGTCGCTTCGACGTCGGCGATGACGTCGAGAATCTCCTCGGGACTCGCCTCGATCACGATCTCACGGGAATCGCTGGTAGCCATGGCGTGACGATAATCGCGCCGCTGGGCCACCGGGCGGCTTTGGACCGCTTACGGTCGGGGCATGGAGATGTGGGAATTGGTGGCGCGCGAGCGGATCAGAGACACGCTTGCCCGGTACAACTGGTCCGGCGACGCGATGCGGCTCGACGACCTCGCGGCGGCGTTCTGCGAGGACGGCGAGCTGGAGTTGCGGGGCGCGAAGCCGGTGCGCGGCCGGCGCGCCATCGTCGACTTCCTCGGCGGCGCCGTCGCCGTCCCCAAAGCGGCGGCCGAGGCTTCCAGCATGAAGCGCATCGTGCGGCACAACGCGGCGAACATCCGCTTCACCGAAGTGACGCGGCAACAGGTGCGGGTTGCATGCTACTTCACCGTTTTCACCGAGGTCGGGCTCGACCATTTCGGCCGCTACCGTGACGAGTTCGTACCCGTCGACGGGGACTGGTTGATTCGCCATCGCTTTGTCTCCACCGACTGGAGCGCACCGAACTCGACGATGGCGCGCTGATGCGCGGCGCAACGGCGGGCGATCGGTTAGTTTGCGACCATGGACGTCGATCCCACTGTTCTGCCGAGCGGTACGGGCTGCGTCGAGTGTGACGCCGTGGGCGGCTGGTGGGTGCATCTACGCCGCTGCGCGGCCTGCGGTCACATCGGCTGCTGTGACGACTCGCTGGGCCAACACGCCACCGCGCATTGGCGCGACACCGGCCATCCGGTCATTCGGTCTTTCGAACCCGGCGAGGACTGGTTCTGGAGCTACGCCACGGACGACTACTACGACGGCCCGCGGCTTGCTCCACCCGATTGCCACCCAGCCGAACAACCCGTCCCCGGACCGCGCGGCAGGGTGCCCAAAGACTGGATGAAGCGGCTGCAGAGTCGCGGGCGCTGACTTTGGGTACTCCGCGGGCATGAAGAAGGACAGCCCCGACACCGTGGAATCCAACAAGGGCCCGGCGGACGCCGACGACGACGTGCTCAGCGATCCCGCGAAGGGTTCTGAGGATCGGTCCGACTGGTCCGATGAAGGCGGCGCCACCCCCAGCGGGCCCGCCGAGGACACCGAGAGCTAGAGCGAGGCCGACAGCGCCGACAATGTTTCGGCGGCAGTGTGTTTGGGCGTCCAGCCCAGCTGGGATTTCGCCTTGGAGGTGTCCATCACCACCGACGTACGGCCGACGTGCAGCCACTCCAGCGCAGACGGCACGAACGGCAACCGGGCGATCACCCCCGACGCCGTCGACGCGGCGACGTGGGGCACCCGCACCGGCCGGGCGCCCAGCGCTGCGGCCATCTGCGAGACGGACAACACCCCGTCGCCTGCGATGTTGTAGGCGCCCGGCGGCGCAGAGGTGGTGGCGGCCAGCGCGATTGCGCTCGCGACATCGTCGTGGTGAACCAGCTGCAAGGGTGTTCCCGGGTCGGGAAATGGCGGCTTCAGCAACGGCAGCGCCTGCGAGATCCGTTTGACCGGGCCGGGTAACTGGTTCCACGGCATCGCCTCGGCCAGCGCGGGGGCCTTCGGGCCCGCGACGATGCAGGGCCTGAGCACATAGACCTCGAGATCGGATCCGGCGGTGACCTCGGCCAGCAGGGCTTCGCACGCGGCCTTCTGCTCGGAGTAGTAATGCTCGGGCGAACCGCGCGGCGGTACGTCCTCGGTGATGGGGACCGGGTTGTCGGAGTGATAGCCGTAGGCGGCGACCGACGAGGTGTACACCAGCCGTCGCGGCCGCTGCGCCGCGATGGTGGCCTCGAACACGTTGCGGGTGCCCTCGATGTTGACCTGGGCACTCTGTGACCGCGAGCCCATGATGATGAACGCCAGGTGGATGACGACGTCGGCGTCTGCGACCAGCGCGTCGACGGCGCCGCGGTCCAGGATGTCGCCCTGCTGATAGCGGGTCTTGGTCCAGCCGTGTGCCGCGGGGTCGAACGGGCGCCGCGCCATCCCGACGATCCGCTCGACATCGGGGTGGGCTTCCAGCGCCTCGACCGCCGAGAGCCCGATGTCCCCCGTCGGTCCGGTGACGGCCACCGTCAGCGCCATGCCGGAAGGCGTTCCCCGCCGGGGCGAATCCGAAACGGCCGCCGCCGCGCGGGTCAGCCCGCGTCGGCCAGCGCCGCCTGGGCCGCGTTGTAGCCGGGAATGAACGTGATACCGGGCCCGCCGTGGCATCCGGCGCTGCCCAGGTAAAGCCCGTCGATGGGAATCGGTTGGTCCACATAGCCTTTCGGGCCGGGCCGGTTGGGACCCATCTGATCGGGGTGGATCAGCCCGTGACAGTAGTCGCCGCCGGGAGCACCGAACATCGTGCCCATGTGCTTGGGGGTGAAGGTGGTGTGCCGGATGATCAGGTCTTCGAAGTTCGGAGCCAACCGGGTGACCTTCTCGATGACGCGCCGGCCCATCTCCACCTTCATGTCGCCATAGCTGGACTGGCTGTCCTCGACGGGAAACCACAGCGAGAACGCTGAGGCGGCGTGTTTACCCTCGGGAGCCAGTGCCGGGTCGTTGACCGACGGGATCTGCAGCGCGATGGAGGGGTCGGCGGGCACGATGCCGCGGCGGCAATCCTCCCACTGCTGCTGCAACTCCTCCGGCGTGCTGAAGATGCCGATGTTCGACTGCATCGCCGGGTCGTTGAGCAGTTCGTAGGGCGCCGCGAACTCCGGGACGCCGTCGAGTGCGAAGTGCATCTGCAGGTAGCTGCCGCGGTGGTCGACGCGGGAGAACCGTTGGCGCACATCGTCGGGAACCGCCGCGGGCGCGATCATCTCGGTGATGGTGAAGTCCGGTGCGATGGCCGACACGACGACGGCCGCGGTGAAGGTCGTGCCGTCCTCAAGACGCACGCCGCGCACCCGGCCGTCGACGACGGTGATCTCCTCGACCTTGCTGCGCAACCGCAAGTCGCCGCCGTCGGAGGTGAAGACGTCGCACAGATGCTGGGTGAGCGCACCGATGCCGCCGCGCACCTTTTTCACGAGCAGCGCGTTCTCGTCGGGCACGGCGAAGCCGTACGCCAGCGCGGCGGCGGTGCCGGGGGTCGCAGGTCCGCGGTAGGTGGTGTTGCACGCCAACAACGACAGCATGCCGCGCAACGCGCCGTGCTTCTCCCGGTCGGGCAGGTAGCGGTCCACCACGTCGGTGACCGACGCGAACAGCAGGTCGGTGATGCTCGATCGCTCGAATTCGTTTGTGGCACAGGCGTACATTTCGTCCAGCGTCTTGGGCGGCTGGCCGGCGTCGAAGCGGCCCAACGCCCGCGTCGGCGCCTGGCACCAGGCCATCAGCCCGGCCATCCCATTGACGGCTTCCGCGCCGTGCACCTCGTTGATGTGCGTCATCAGCTTCATCGGGTCGGTGTAGTAGACCAACGGTTCGTCGCCGACGCCGCGCAGCGACACCGACATGACATCGAGGTCGACGGTCGGCAGTTCGTCCAGGCCCAGTTGCCGGCTCACCGTGGCTGAGGTCGGGATCTGCACCGAGCCGGCGATCTCGAAGGAAAACCCGTCGAACAACTCGACGGTGGATGCCATCCCGCCGGCATAGAGCTTGGCATCCAGGCACAGCGTGCGTCGGCCCGCCTTCTGCATCAGTGTTGCCGCCGTCAACCCGTTGTGACCTGCGCCGATGACAATTGCGTCGAAGTCCGTCATTGGCTGAGGCTGGCACGCCCGCCTGGGTTTTGTCAATATTGACAAAACTTTGGATCAGAGGGTGTCGCCGATGCCCGACCACAGCGTTTCCAGCGCCTCCCGGCACAGCCGCGCGAGCTCAGGCAGCGAGTTCTCGCTGCCGGAGTAGCCGAGCATCCAGACCTCCATCGCCCCGAACACCGCGGCCGCGATACACCGGGCGGTGACGGTGATGTGCATGCGCTGGTCGGTGCCGGGGGCGGGCGCATCGTCGCGGGTGAGGTGCTCCTCGATGGCGTCGGCGAACTCGGCCTCGACCTGGCGCATGTGCCGCACGATGCGTCCGGAGTCGAGCTCTTGGGCACGCAACGCCGCCGTGCGCACCACCGCCCAGTCGTCGTAGGGCGACGCCATGATCGCGGCGAGCACGGATTCGATGAGCGGCTCATCGGGCGAGCGTGCCGCCAGCGCGGCCCGAAACCACTGCAGCCCTGCGTCATAGTCGGCGAACAGCAGCTCGTGCTTGGAGGCGAAGTGGCGGTAGAAGGTCCGCAGCGACACCCCGGCATCCTCGGCGATCTGCTCGGCGGAGGTGTCCTCGACGCCTTGGGCGAGGAACCGCACCAGGGCGGCCTTCCGCAGCGCTTCGCGGGTGCGCTCACTGCGCGCGGTCTGGGCAGCCCGGGCCATCTGGGTAAGCTACCCCAGCCGGACTTATGTCAATATTGACAAAACTTCGGGATTTGGTGAGAGACTCCCCGGCATGGTTTCCCTTCTTGTGCACGCCGTGCTCGGGGTGGCGGTCGTCTGGTTCACCATCGCGGCCAACCCCAAGATCTTCAGTCGGCCCCCCGTCGGACCGCGGTTCTCCGCAATCGAAATCGTCTTCTGGGCAGTGGGCCTCGCGTCGATTCCGTTGCTCTGGTACCACAACATCCAGTTCGTCAACGAGTATGCGACGGCGTCGTCGAATCCCATCTGGGGCCCTGGCAGCTGGCAGGAGTTCATCGCCCTGGGCTACACCAACCCGGCGGCCAGTTCGGCGAGCGCGGACTACACGATCATCAACGTGATCCTGCTACCGCTGTTCACGATCATCGACGGGCGGCGGCGCGGGATCCGTCATCCATGGCTGTACTTCGTCTCGAGCCTGTTCACCAGCTGCGTCTTTGCCTACGCCTTCTACTTCGCCACGATGGAACGCCAGCGCCGCCATCAGCTGGCGGCCGCGGAGCTCAAGTCGCCTGCCTGAGCGCCGCGCCGGTCGTACAGTGCGAACATGACCGACAACCTGCGCCAGCGTCGCCTCGAGGTGATCCGCGAGCACATGGACACCGAGGTGAGCAAGGAGTTCGACCGGACCCTGGCGACCTTCAAGGGCCATCCGCATTACGAAATCATGGCCACCGGACAGGTTTTCGACGGCGACGACGAGGTCATGGGCTACTACCGGACCACCCGCACCGCGTTTCCCGACCAGCGCCACGACAACGTGCGCTACCACGTCGCCGACGACGCCGTGATCGTCGAGTTCGACCTGCTGGGAACCAATCTCGGCGAGTTCTACGGACTGCCGCCGACCGGTAAGGCGTTCCGCGTGCCGATCGCGGCGGTCTTCTTTTTCGACGGTGACCGTATCGTCAACGAGCGCATCTACTTCGACTCTGCCAGCCTGGTCACCCAGATCGGACGCGGCGAGCTGCTCTCCCTGGTCGGCACGGGCGAACTGTGAAAGTTCATCACCTCAACTGCGGGACCATGCATCCGCTCGGCACACCGGAATTGGTGTGTCATGTGCTGCTGGTGGAGACCGACAACGGGCTGGTGCTCGTCGACGCGGGTTACGGGCTGGCCGACTGCGACGATCCGGTTCGCCGCATCGGGCCGGTACGCCATCTCATCCGGCCGGTGTTCGACCGCGCGGAAAGCGCCGTGCGCCAGGTTGAACGACTGGGGTTCGCCCGCGACGACGTGCGCCACATCGTCTTGACCCACTTCGACATCGACCATATCGGTGGTATCTCCGATTTCCCGGACGCCGCGATCCATTGCACCGCAGCCGAAGCGCTCGGGGCGATGCACCGGCCCTCGCGCACCGAGCGGATGCGTTTTCGGCCGGTGCAATGGAGCCACGGCGCCACGATCGTGGAACACGAGCCCGACGGCGAGGCCTGGCGTGGATTCGCCGCGGCCAAACCGCTGACCGATATCTCACCGGGCATCGTGCTGGTCTCGATGCCCGGACACACCCGCGGTCACACCTGCGTCGCCGTGGACGCCGGTAACCGCTGGCTGCTGCACTGCGGTGACGCGTTCTTCCACCGCGGCTCTGTCGACGGCAGCACACGAGGACCGCGGGCGCTGATGACCTTCGAGAAGGCGGTGGCCTACGATCGAAAGCGGTTGCGGGACAACCATTCACGTTTGGCCGAACTCTACCGTCGCAACGAACCGGATTTGCTGCTGGTGTGCGCGCACGATCCCGCGCAGTTCGAGCACGCGCGGGCCACGGCCCGCTGATCCCTACTTGGCGGTGCGTCGCTGCTGGTAGGACTCGATGCGCTTGAGTATGTCGTAGTAGCGGGTGGGCGCCAGCCGCCCGAGCAGATCGAACATGCGGGCGTCGGGCCCGATGAGAATCCGCGCCCTGCCTGCCTCCACACCGCGGTGGATGACCTCGGCCGCCTCGTCGGGCTTGGTCATGGTGTGCGCGGCGAAGTCCTGCGCCATCTCTTCCTGGGTGCGGCCCCGGCCATCGGGATCCTTGCGGTAGCGGGCGTTGCGCACGATGTTGGTGTCGACGCCGCCCGGATGCACGGTGACGGCGCTGACCCCGGTGCCCCGCAACTCCTGGCGCAGCGACTCGGTGAACCCGCGAACCGCGAATTTCGCCGAACAGTAAGCGCTTTGGCCCGGCATGCCGACCAGACCGAAGACGCTGGACGTGTTGACAATGACCCCGTCGTCCTGCTCGACGAGGAGCGGCAGGAACGCCCGCGTGCCGTTGACCACGCCGCCGAAGTTGATGTCCCAGAGCCACTGGTCATCCTCGGGCACCGCGTCGAGCACGGTCGACCCCACCGTGACGCCGGCGTTGTTGAACACCGCCGCGATAGGTTGCGGCGCCCATTGCCGAACCTGATCGGCGAAGTCACGGTGGGCGGCGGCATCCCGCACGTCGAGCACCCGCAGCAGCGTCGGCCCGCGCAACGACGCCTCGGTCTCCTTCAGACCGTGCTCGTCGATGTCGGCGATGGCCACCGGACAGCCGTGCGCGGACAGGCGTTGCGCCAGCGCGCGGCCGATCCCGGACGCTGCGCCCGTGATGACCGCGGTGCGACCGCTGATCGTGATCCGCTGTTTGCTCACTGTGCCCTCCGCGTGCAGTCCCCCAGGTAGCGATAAGGTACGCCCTGGTACCGAAGTTGACAAGGCACAGACCGCGTCAGTCTGTCGGCTGGGCTGGGGCGAGAAGTGCGATCGAGGCCTCGACGGCCTCGTCGGCGATATCGGTCATGCGGCCGCCCTCCTCCACCGTGATGGCAACCAGTTCGCGCAGTCCGCCCAAGAGCATGATGATGCGCTGGCGTGAGACCGGGCCGATGCCCGCGGCGCGGAACTCATTGGTGTCGCCGAGGGTGTGCACCATCGCGATGAAGTTCTCCATCGCTTCGCGTTGCAGTCCGCGCGCGGCGCTGCCGAGGGCGGGTACGTCGCGAATCCAACTGAGCATCAGCGCCGCTCGCGATTCGCCGGAGGCGATCCAGGCCTCGATGGCCTGGCGCACCTGGGTACGCCACGGCGCTTCGGCGTCGACCGCGGCGGCGATCTTGAATACCTGGTCGGCGTTGGCGTCTGTGAGCAGCGCGATGAAGCAGGCGTCCCTGCTCTCGAAATGCTCGTAGAAGGTGCGCCGCGAGGTCTTGGCCCGTCGCACGATGTCGGCGACGGTGGTCTTCGGGTAGCCCTCTTCGGCGATGCACTCTTCGAGGGCGTCGAGCAATCGCTGGCGGAAATCGGCCGTCGTCACGCTTTCATTCTGGTGGCCAGGGCCGGGATCGAACCGGCGACCTTCCGCTTTTCAGGCGGACGCTCGTACCAACTGAGCTACCTGGCCGGATGGCACCGGTCGTCGATAAACCGACGTGCCCGCCGTTCTGGCGACCCTGACGGGACTCGAACCCGCGACCTCCGCCGTGACAGGGCGGCGCGCTAACCAACTGCGCCACAGGGCCTTACTACTGCGACTCCCATCGTACGTACGTCGCGTGTACCCCCTACGGGATTCGAACCCGCGCTACCGCCTTGAAAGGGCGGCGTCCTAGGCCGCTAGACGAAGGGGGCCAGCCGAATCTCTCCGGGGTACTCACAACGCCATGTCGTTGGGAGCCTCGATAGCTTAGGGTACCGGCAGCCCAATCCTCAAACGAGAGGGCCGTCGGGTAACCAGTATCCTGTTGCTCGCGCCCCTATAGCTCAGTTGGTAGAGCTACGGACTTTTAATCCGCAGGTCCTAGGTTCGAGTCCTAGTGGGGGCACTTTTCAGGCCTGATCGGGCACCCCGGCGTCGTCACCGTCAGCCCCTGGGCCCTTTCGGACCCTTGGGCCTCTTTGGCTCCTTAGGCCCCTTCCCGTTCTCGCGGCTGTGCCCCGGCGGACCCTGCTCGACCGGCGCTGGTGCCGGCGGCGGCGGCGGGGGCAGCAGCGACGGTGCCTGCGTGGTGGGCACCGTCGTGCTGGTGCTGGCCGGGGTCGGCGGCGGCGGGCGCGACGCCGACTCGGCGATCATCGCCGCCAAGACGATCACCACGGCGACCAGAGCGGCGGCCACCCCGAGCAGGACGCGGGTGCGGCTTCTGGGCGCGGGCGGGCGCACTGCCATGGTCGTCGGCGCGGGCAGCGGCGCGGCCAGCACCTTGGTCGGCGGCCGATGCCCCGTGGGTGCGGGCGGTTCGAACCGACCCGCCAGGGCCGCGCGCATCGCCTGCGCGCTGGTGAAGCGCCATCCCGGGTCCGGGGCCATCGCCCGCTCCACGACCGCGGCCAGCACGGGTTGCACGTCCGGGCGCAGCACGCCGACCGGTACCGGCGTGCTCTCCGCGACGGCGCGCGCCAGCTCGGCGAGGTTCTCCTGAGGGTAAGCCCGGCGGCCGGTCAGCGCCTCGTAGCCGACCACGCCGAGCGCGTAGAGGTCGTCACACGCCGTCGCGGGCGCCCCGGCGATGCGCTGCGGGCTGAGATAAGCCATCGTGCCGATGATCTGGCCGGTCATCGTGTCGGGTGTGGCGGCGCTCTTCGCGATGCCGAAGTCGGCGACCTTGGTGTGGCCAGAATCGGTGAACAGGATGTTGGCCGGTTTGATGTCGCGGTGCACGATCCCTGCGGCGTGGGCCGCGGCCAGGGCCGACAGCGCGTCGTCGAGGATCGACTGCACCTGCGGCTGCGGAAGCGGTCCGCGAGCGATCATGTCGGCGAGGGTGTACCCCGACAGCCGCTCCATCACGATGTAGGGCGTTCCGTTCTGCTCACCGCTGTCGTGCACGGCCACGATGTGCGGATGGCTCAACGCGGCGGCCGCCCGCGCCTCGCAGTCGAAGCGTGCGCGGTTGACCGGGTCGGCGAGGAACACCGGGTGCAGCAACTTGATCGCGACCGGCCGGTCGAGTCGGGTGTCCCAACCGTCGTGCACTTCCGACATCCCGCCCCGGCCCAGGACGCTGCGCAGTTCGTACCGGCCGCCAAGATTTTCTGGCGCCTGCATACCGGTAAAGCTAGCCCGCAAGGGCCCAATACAAACCTCTGCGGATCAGACCTTGGGGCTGTAGTAGTGCGGGTTGTCGCGGTATTCCAGCGGCGGCAAGTTGCGCGCCGGGGTCTCTACCAGCGGCGCATCCGCCGGTAGCCGCCCGTGGGCGCGGTCCCACGCCGACCGTTTCCGCGGGTGCATCATCACGCGCTTGGGCAGCAGTTTGGTGATCCGGTAGACCATGTTGCCGAACTGCCGGTGCAGCCACGCTTGGCGCGGTGACCAGTTGTAGCCCATCAACTCGCGCACCGGCGGGTCATACAGCCCCACGGCGAAGAAGGTCAGGACCCGTTGCATGACCTTCAAATTGAGCCGCCATGCCCAATCCGGCACCCATTCCAGCGAGGGATGCTTGGGCATCGTGGAAAGATCCATGACTTCCCTTGCCGCCCAGTTGTTTTCCAGGACGTTGGAACACATGTGGTCCCAGTACTCCTGGAACTCCTCCCAGGTCGCCGGGACCGGGCGCATGCTCATCCCGTACATCCGGTACCACGCGACGTGCTCGTCGAACAGCTGGCGCTTCTGGGCTTCGGTGAGCCCGCCGCCGAGCCATTCGGCGGCCAGCAGCGTCGACTTGAAGAACGTCGCATGGGCCCAGTAGAAGACGTCGGGGTTGAGCGCGCTGTAGCGGCGGCCCTGGTCGTCGACGCCCTTGATGCCGATGTGGTAGTCGCGCACCTGTGCTCCGGTACGCGGCGCGCGATCACCGTCGAAGACAACGCCGCCGATCGGATAGACCGACCGGAACAGCCGGGGCATGCGCTCCAGAAAGAAGATCGAGTGCTGCTGCACGGCCGCGCCCAGTTGCGGGTGCATGTTCTGCATCGAACCGGCCCAGGGACCTTGCAGCATGCCGGTCCACTGCCCGAAGTACTTCCAGGTCAGCGAGTCGGGGCCGAGCGGCTCCGGTAAGGCGTCGTATCCCCCGCTGGTCACCGGGCAGCCGGCCGCCAGCTCGGATGATTCGTCCTCCTGCCCTGCGGGCGGGTGGTGCCCCCAGGACACCGGGCATAGATCGGACGTATGTTGAGTCACTGATGAGCTTCCCATCCAGCCAGAGGGTAAATTTCTGACTACAGGCGTTGTCATCACCGAGCTTAGGAGGGATGTGGCTTCGGGTCAACGACGCGGTCGATGGTCCGGCGTTCCGCTGCAGGACCGCCAGGCGCTGCGCCGCGACGAACTCGTCTCCGCCGGGGTGGCGCTGCTGGGCAGCGAGGACGGGCCCGCGCTCACCGTGCGCGCGGTGTGCCGGGCCGCCGGCCTGACCGAGCGCTACTTCTACGAGAGCTTCGCCGACCGTGACGAGTTCGTCCGCGCGGTCTACGACGACGTGTGCGCACGGGCGATGTCCACGTTGACGACGGCCGAGACGCCCCGCGAGGCCGTCGAGCGCTTCGTCGAGTTGATGGTCGACGACCCCACAGGCGGCCGCGTGCTGCTGCTGGCGCCGGAGGTGGAACCGGTGCTGGTGCACTCCGGCGCGGAGTGGATGCCCAACTTCATCGAGCTGCTGCAGCAGAAGCTCACCCGCATCACCGAACCCGCACTGGCGACCATGGTGGCCACCGGCCTGATCGGCGCGCTCACCGCGCTTTTCACCGCGTACCTGGACGGTCGGCTGACCGCCACCCGCGACCAGTTCATCGATTACTGCGTCGGCATGCTGCTCGGCCGGGTGCCGACCTA
This sequence comes from Mycolicibacterium holsaticum DSM 44478 = JCM 12374, assembly GCF_019645835.1. Taxonomy (NCBI): domain Bacteria; kingdom Bacillati; phylum Actinomycetota; class Actinomycetes; order Mycobacteriales; family Mycobacteriaceae; genus Mycobacterium; species Mycolicibacterium holsaticum. The sequence continues at coordinate 821,883 of NZ_CP080998.1, read as the reverse complement.
CTGACCGCTACTCGTCGGGCGTGACGACCGCGGCGAGTTCTTTTTCCTCCTGATCGGCCGCTTGCTTCTCAGCTTCGGACTTGGCTGCCCGCCCCAGCGGATGCTGTACCGACGCACCGGGATTCGTCTCCGATGCGTAGGCACCCGAGCAGTTCAACGACACCATCATCTCGCCGTCGGAATGCTCGAAGCCATCTCCGACTCCGCGAAGGAACGACGGCGCCCACGCGCCGGTGACAATGCACTCGTCCTGCGCCAACTTGTCACCGACCCGCGTGGCAATGATCGGATTCAGACCGCTCTCACCCATCGCATCGGACGCGTCAGCGAATTTCTGTCCGACGTAATCGGCTGCCGCCGTGGGTGTTCCGAGTAGCACGAGCGCCCCCGCCGCGACGGCTGCGGCGGCGACACGCAACACACGTTTCGTCCTCGACCTCATACCCGCCACACTCGCCGGGCGAGATGAACTCGGTAGAACGCCCGGATGACGTCGGTGTGAATTCCGTCGCGGCGACGTAACGATCAGAAGCTAGCCGCCGGGCGTCGACGGCACGGAAAGCTCGTTGAACTCTTCCTTCTGCGCCTTTGCTTCATCCGCAGACTTGGCCTCCCTGCCGAGCGGATTCTGGATCGAGGCGCCGGGATTCGTCGCCGTTGCGTAGTCGCCGTTGCAGTTCAACGACACCATCACCTCGCTCTTGTCGGTACGACCGTTGCGCAGGAACGATGCATCCCAAGCGTTGGTGACGATGCAGCTGGACTGCGAGAGCCGGTCACCCACCCTGGAGGCAACCACGGCGGTGCCGCCGCTGCTCTTGATTTCCTTCGTGGCATCGGAGTACTTCTTGCCCACCACGTCAGGGTCATCGTCGGCGCTGGCGACACCGGCGCCCATCAACACTGCACCGCCGACCGCGGCCGCGAACACGGGCCCGGACCCGAGAATTACGAACTTCTTCACGTCTGCTGACCTCCATATATCCGAGCGAAAAACCGCCGGAGTGATATATGGAAAGCGTATGGCGCGCAGACCAGGGCCGCCACTCGAGCAGCCCGTCTATCAGCAGTTACGTGGACCGGGCGGGGTTATTGCCCTTGCTGCGCGGCGGCAGCGGCCGCTTGCCTTGCGGCCCTGTCCTTGGCGGCCTTGGCCGCCTTGCGTTCCTGCTCCTGCTTTGCTGCGCGCCCGGCGGGGCTGGCGGCCGAGTTTCCTGGGGAGCCGGGTTCCGCCAGTGCACCGTTGCAGTTCAGCGCCACATGTACTTCTTTGTTTTTCACCGGCCTGCCGCGCCGGTTGGGGCGGCGGACCGCCGCATCCCACGCGTTGGTGACCAAGCACTTCGACTCGGCCAGGGTGGTACCCGTCCGCGTCGCCACCACGGCTTTGCCGCCTGAGCGCTGGATGATCCGCTTGGCGTCCTGGTAGGTGCGGTTAACCACATCGGGAGCAGCCTCTGCGGTGGGCGCCCCGGCGAACAGGGCGCTGCCGGCCACCGTCGCTGCGGCGACCGCGCTCGCGACAATCCTGACCATCTTCACTACCGGGCGAACCTCCGCGTCGTCGCGTGTGCTGAGTGCGAGCCCAACGATTTGCTCGCCGCACAATTAGGAGGCATCGTACCGCCTGAAAATGAGCCTCGTGATGCAGATGTGACAAGTGCGTGGCGTGACTTGAATGTCACCGGGGTACACAGATACTCTGAGTGCTACTAACAGGTACAGATAACTGGAGGCGGTATGCACGAGAACCTGACGGACCTCCACCTGCTGCGTGAACTTGAGCCTGTGGTGGAGAAGAACCTCAACCGGCATCTGTCGATGCGCAAGGACTGGAACCCGCACGACTACATCCCGTGGTCAGACGGCAAGAACTATTACGCCCTCGGCGGCCAGGACTGGCACCCCGAGGAGTCGAAGCTTTCCGAGGTCGCCCAGGTCGCCATGGTGCAGAACCTGCTGACCGAGGACAACCTGCCCTCCTATCACCGCGAGATCGCGATGAACTTCGGCATGGACGGCGCCTGGGGCCAGTGGGTCAACCGCTGGACCGCCGAGGAGAACCGCCACGGCATCGCCCTTCGCGACTATCTGGTCGTCACCCGCTCGATCGATCCGGTGCAACTCGAGCAGCTGCGCCTCGAACAGGTGACCCGGGGCTTCTCCCCCGGCCAGAACCAGCAGGGCGACCTGTTCGCCGAGAGCCTGTTCGACTCGGTCATCTACGTCACGTTCCAGGAGCTGGCCACCCGCGTATCGCACCGCAACACCGGCAAGGCGTGTAACGAAACCGTCGCCGACCAGCTGCTGGCGCGGGTCTCAGCCGATGAGAACCTGCACATGATCTTCTACCGCGACGTCTCAGAAGCGGGCTTCGATATCGCGCCCGACCAGGCGATGCACTCGCTGCACCGGGTGCTGCGCAACTTCAAGATGCCCGGATACACCGTTCCCGAGTTCCGCCGCAAGGCCGTGATCATCGCCGTCGGCGGCGTCTATGACCCGCGCATTCACCTCGACGACGTGGTCATGCCGGTGCTCAAGAAGTGGCGCATCTTCGAGCGCGAGGACTTCACCGGCGAGGCCGCACGGATGCGCGACGACCTCGGCAAGCTGGTCGAAGAGCTCGACGAGGCCTCCCAGAAGTTCGAGGAATCCAAGCAGCGTCGACTCGAGCGCGAGGCTCGTAAGGCCGAGAAGCTGGCCGCCAAGAAGGTGCTCGCCTCCAGCTCTACGTGACGGGCGTCATGGCGCCGGTGGTCGAGACGCGCGCGCAGCTGCGGATCGGCCCGATCGCATTGCCCAGCCCCGTCGTCCTGGCCCCGATGGCCGGGGTGACCAACGTCGCGTTCCGCACCCTGTGCCGCGAACTGGAGCTGGCCAGGGCCGGCACCGTCAGCGGGCTGTACGTGTGCGAGATGGTCACCACGCGGGCGCTTGTCGAGCGTCACCCGGCCACCATGCACATGGTCACCTTCGGCCCCGACGAGTCGCCGCGGTCGCTGCAGTTGTACTCGGTGGATCCGCAGCACACCTACGCCGCGGCCAAGATGATCGTCGACGAGGGGCTGGCCGACCACATCGACATGAACTTCGGCTGCCCGGTGCCCAAGGTGACGCGGCGCGGCGGAGGTGCCGCGCTGCCGTACAAACGCCGGCTGTTCGGCCAGATCGTCCGCGCCGCGGTGAGCGCGACGGACAACACCGACATCCCGGTCACCGTGAAGTTCCGCGTCGGCATCGATGACGAACATCACACTTTCCTCGACGCCGGGCGCATCGCCGCCGAGGAAGGTGCGGCCGCCGTCGCGCTGCACGCCCGCACCGCGGCCCAGCGGTACTCCGGAAAAGCGAACTGGGAACACATCGCGGCGCTCAAAGCCCACGTCACCGGCATTCCGGTGCTGGGCAACGGCGACATCTTCGAAGCCGACGACGCCCTGGCGATGATGGCGGCCACCGGATGCGACGGGGTGGTCATCGGCCGCGGTTGCCTGGGCCGGCCGTGGCTGTTCGCGGAGTTGTCGGCAGCCTTTGGCGGGCGACCGCTGCCCGTCGCGCCGACGCTCGGTGAGGTCGCCGAGATCGTGCTGCGCCACGGCCAACTGCTGGCCGCCCATTTCGGCGAGGACAAAGGCATGCGTGACATGCGCAAACACATCGCCTGGTATCTGCACGGTTTTCCCGCCGGCGCCGAGTTGCGGCGGGCGTTGGCGCTGGTCAAGACCGTCGCCGAGCTCGAAGACCTGCTGGGTCAACTGGACGCGACGGTGCCGTTCCCCGACGCGGCGCAGGGGCCCCGCGGCCGTCAGGGCTCATCGGCATCCGTAGCGTTGCCCGAGGGCTGGCTGGCCGATCCCGACGACTGCACGGTGCCTGCCGGTGCCGAGGTCATGCACTCGGGGGGCTGACGGCGTCTCGAAGTCGTCTCGATACTGAGACGACTCTGACATCACAACTCTCAGGATGTCTCAGTACGATATGGATCTTGTTCGGTATGGGCTCCGCTCGGAGCCACGCAGTGCTGTGAGACGGCATGCGGCGCTGCGGACGTTCATGCGCAACGAAGTGCGACGACTAAGGGTCGGAGGCCGGTGGGATCATGAGTGACGGCGATAACGCCACTCCTGGCCCGCAGGATCCGTCGGAGCCGGACCCGACAGCCGACGCCAACCATTGGCTTACCCGAAGTTCGCACCCATCGCCACCCGCCGCGCCGTGGGAACGCAGCCGCCGCGCGCGGCGCGCCGATCCCGAGGACACCGGCAGCCACACCGACGGCGTCACCGTCGCCGACCTGATCGCCCGCGTCAAGGGCGATACCGCCGTCCCTGAGGCGCTGCGCCGCCACCGGGCCCAGCCCGACCAGCCAGCCCCACCCACCGAGGTCATCGAGGCGGTATCCGACCCCGACGACGAGCACGACACCGAGATCATTCCCGCGCTGGGTGCATCGGAGTTGCCGGATCTGGCCGCGGTTCGCCGGCCTGCGCGGGTGCCGCCGACGCACGTGGTCGCCCGGCGCGGCAGCGTCGGTCCCGATCGACCGAAGCGACACCGTGGCCTGCGTTCCACGATGGTGGCGGGCCGGGCGGCCGCCGCGCTGATGGCGGTGCTGGCCCTGGTCCTCACCGGCGGCGCGTGGCAGTGGCAGACCTCCAAGAACAACATGCTCAACCGGATCTCGGCGCTGGATCCGGACTCCCGCGACATCCTCGACCCCAACGCGCAGTTCGGCGACGAGAACTTCCTGATCGTGGGGGTCGACAGCCGCATCGGGGAGAACAGCGACATGGGCGCGGGCACCACCGAGGACGCGGCGGGCGCCCGGTCGGACACCGTCATGCTGGTGAACATCCCCGCCAACCGCGAACGCGTCGTCGGGGTGTCGTTTCCCCGTGACCTCGAGATCGAACCGATGAAGTGCGAACCGTGGGATCCACGCACCCGCGAATACGGGCCGATCACCGACCCGGACTCGCCGATGTACGGAGCCGACGAGGTCTACACCGAGTACAAGCTGAACTCCGCCTACGCCGTCGGCGGGCCCAAATGCCTGGTGAAGGTCATCCAGAAGATTTCCGGGCTTTCCATAAACCGTTTCATGGCAGTCGATTTCGCCGGTTTCTCCAAGATGGTCGACGCGCTGGGCGGCGTTGAGGTGTGCAGCACCACCCCGCTGGAGGACTACGAGGTCGGCACGGTGTTGCCGCGTGCCGGCCGTCAGATCATCGACGGCCAAACCGCGCTGCAGTACGTGCGCGCCCGCCAGATCACCACCGAAAACAACGGTGACTACGGGCGCATCAAACGCCAACAGCGGTTCCTGTCCTCGCTGCTGCGCTCGCTGATCTCCAAGGAAGTGTTCTTCTCGCTGTCCAAACTCAACAACGTGGTCAACATGTTCATCAACGACAGCTACGTCGACAACATGGACACCAAGGACCTCGTCACCCTCGGCCAGTCGATCCAGGGCATCGCCGCGGGCCGGATCACGTTCTTGACCGTGCCCACCACCGGATATATGGACGAGTGGGGTAACGAGCACCTGCGCGAGGAGGACACCCGCGCGATCTTCGATGCGATCATCAACGACGACCCGCTGCCCGAAGAACGCAACTCCGACAACACGCCCGTGCCGGGTACACCGGAGGCGTCGACCGACGCCGACGCGATGAACCAGAGCCACGGGCCCACCGACTCCAGCGAGCTGGTCGACGCGGTCACCACCAACCCGCAGGACATCACCGTGCAGGTGTCGAATTCCACCGGCCAGGACGGTCTGGCGGCCAGCGCGGCCAGCGCACTGCAGACCCACGGCTTCAACGTCACCACGCCCAACGACTATCCCGGTCCGCTGGACGAGACGACGGTGTTCTTCTCCCCCGGCAACGAGGAGGCCGCTGCGACGGTGGCCTCGGCGTTCCCCAACCCGACCATCGAGCGGGTGACGGGCAAGGGCGACACCGTGCAGGTGGTGCTGGGCAGCGACTTCTCCTCGGTGAACCCGCCGTCGCCCAGCGGATCGACCGTGCAGGTCCACGTGGTACGCGGCACCAACAGCACGCCCACCGCACTGCCCGACGACCTGGCCGTGACCAACGCCGCCGACACCACCTGCGAGTAGTCGCACCCGACAGCGTTTTGCCAGGTGGGATTCACCTGGCGTTCACCGCTCGCGTCGTGACGCCGGGGGTGAAGAGACCGTAGGCTGGCCGCATGCGTACCGCGTACCACGAGCAACTCGAAGACTTGACGGCGCTACTCGGCGAAATATGCGGGCTGGCAGGCGCTGCGATGGAACGCGCGACCCAGGCCCTGCTGCAGGCCGATCTGGTGCTGGCCGAACAGGTGATCACCGACCACGAGCAGATCGCCGCGATGAGCGCGCGCGCAGAAGAAGCGGCGTTCGTGCTGCTGGCGTTGCAGGCGCCGGTCGCGGGTGATCTGCGGGCCATCGTCGGCTCCATCCAGATCGTCGCCGACGTCGACCGGATGGGGGCGCTGGCCCTGCACGTGGCCAAGATCGCGCGCCGCCGCCACCCCCAGCACGCGCTGCCCGAAGAGGTCAACGGCTATTTCGCCGAGATGGGCCGCGTCGCAGTCGAATTGGGCAACAGCGCCCAGGAGGTGCTGATCACCCGCGATCCGGAGAAAGCCGCCAGGATCCAAGAAGAAGACGATGCGATGGACGATCTGCACCGGCATCTGTTCACGGTGCTGATGGATCGTGAGTGGAAGCACGGTGTGGCCGCCGCTGTCGACGTGACGCTACTCGGCCGGTTCTACGAGCGCTTCGCCGACCACGCGGTCGAGGTGGCCCGCCGGGTCATCTTCCAGGTCACCGGCAAACACCCTGACGAGGAAGGCCTTCCGGCGTCCCGCTGAGCCGAAGTACCGCTCCGAGTGTGCGGTTTCATCCGCCGTGCGCGGCGTGTTGCGGATGAAATCGCACAGTCGCGAAGACGGCGAAATTGCGCGGTTTACCCGAACCGCCCGGAGATGTAGTCCTCGGTGGCCTTCTTGCTCGGGTTGGAGAAGATTTTCTCGGTGTCGTCGATCTCGATGAGCCGGCCCGGTTTACCGGTGGCCTCGAGGTTGAAGAACGCGGTCTGATCGCTCACCCGGGCGGCCTGCTGCATGTTGTGCGTGACGATGACGATGGTGAATTCCTGCTTCAGCGTGGCGATCAACTCCTCGATCGCCAGCGTGGAGATCGGATCCAGCGCCGAGCACGGTTCGTCCATCAGCAGCACGTCGGGTTGCACGGCGATGGCACGCGCGATGCACAGCCGCTGCTGCTGACCACCCGACAGCCCACCGCCGGGCTTGTCGAGCCGGTCCTTCACCTCGGTCCACAGGTTCGCGCCCCGCAGCGAACGTTCGGCGACCTCGTCGAGCGTCTTCTTGTTGCGCACGCCCTGCAGCTTGAGTCCTGCCACCACGTTGTCACGAATCGACATGGTGGGAAACGGGTTCGGCCGCTGGAACACCATGCCGATGGTCTTGCGCACCCCGACCGGATCGATACCTGCACCGTAGATGTCCTCACCGTCGAGCAGCACCGAGCCCTCGACGCGGGCACCGGGGATCACCTCGTGCATCCGGTTCAGCGTGCGCAGCACCGTGGACTTGCCACAGCCAGACGGGCCGATGAAGGCCGTCACGTTACGCGGCGGCACGGCCAGCGACACGTCGGCGACGGCGTGGAAGGCGCCGTAGTAGATGTTGACGTCTTTGAGGTCCAACCGCTTGGCCATGAAAAGCTCCTAAACCTTCTTGGGCGCGAACAGCTTTGCCAGCAGCCGCGCTCCCACGTTGAGGACGGCGATCAACAGGATCAGCGTCAGGGCGGCACCCCAGAGCCGGTCGGTGGGCACCGGGTTCGCGCCTGCTCCCGCCGACGTCTGGTCGTACATCATGCCCGGCAACGACCCCATGAAGCCGCTGAACATGTCGAAGTTGATGGCCTGGCTGTAGCCGACGAGGATCAGCAGCGGCGCGGTCTCGCCCATCACCCGCGCCAGCGCCAGCATGATGCCGGTGACGATGCCTGACAACGCCGTCGGAACGACAATGCGCACAATGGTTTTCCACTTCGGCACACCCAACGCGTAGCTGGCCTCCCGAAGGTCCATCGGCACGATGCGCAACATCTCCTCGGTGGCGCGCACGATGACCGGAATCATCAGCAGCACAAGGGAAAGCGAAACTGCGAGGCCCGACCGCTCGAATCCGAGCGTGGCGACCCACAGCGCGTAGATGAACAGGGCCGCCACGATCGACGGGACGCCGGTGAGGATGTCGACCATGAACGTGGTGAGCTTGCCCATTCGCGTGCCGCCGCCGTACTCGACCAGATAGATGGCGACGAAGATACCGATCGGGATCGAGATCACCGCACACACCAGGCCCTGCAGCAGGGTGCCCACGATCGCGTGGTACGCGCCGCCGCCGGCCATGAAGGCCGTCATGCCGGCCTGCGAATGCCACCACCACGCGGTGTCGGTGATGACGCCGAAACCCTTGACGACCACCGAGTAGAGCACCCACAGCAGCGGGATCAGCGCGACCACCACCGACAGCGTGACCAACACCGTCGCAAAGTGGTTGGTGACTTTCCGGCGCAGGCTCACACCCTGGAACGTGGTGGCTTTGACCGGCCGATCGAACGTCATGGTCGGTTGGGCTGTCATTTGGCACCTTTTCCTGCGACCGCAGCGCGGGCCAGCGAGTTCACCACGAACGTCAGCACGAACAGGACCAAACCGGCGGAGATGTAGGCGCCGGCCTTGAACTGGTCGTTGAATTCCGAAGCGGCGGAGGCGATCAGGCTGGCGAAGGTGAAACCGCCGTCGAACAGTGACCAGCCGAACGCCTGCTGGGTGCCGCGCAGGATGATCAGCAGCGCGATCGTCTCACCCAGCGCCCGACCCAGCCCGAGCATGCCCCCGCTGATGTAGCCCGACATGCCGAACGGCAGCACCGTGGTGCGCACCACCTCCCAGCGGGTGGCGCCGAGCGCCAGCGCGGCCTCGATCTGGCCGCGCGGTGTCTGGACGAACACCTCGCGGGTGACCGCGGTGATGATGGGCAGGATCATCACCGCGAGCACGATGCCCGCCGTGAAGATCGTCCCGCCGCCGACCACCGAGGCCGTACCGGTCTTGAACAAGAACAGCCAGCCGAGGTTGGTGTTGAGCCACTTCGCGACCGGCGCGATCACCGGCGCCAGCACGTACAGGCCCCAGACGCCGTAGATGATCGACGGTACCGCGGCCAGCAGGTCCACCATGTAGGCCAGCGGACCGGCCACCCGCCGCGGCGAATATTGCGTCAAGAAGATCGCGATCCCCAGGGCCACGGGCATCGCCAGCACCAGCGCGAACACCGACACGAACACGGTCACCTGCAGCAGGTCCAGCACGCCGAAGTGCATGGCCGACGTGTCGGTGGTGATCCAGTTGCCGCCGTAGAGGAAGAAGTTCTCCTCGTTGCGGGCCAGCGCCGGTATCGCGCGCCACAGCAGGAAGAACCCGATCGCCGCGATGAGCACGACGATGAAGCCCCCGGCGCCCTCGGCAAGCCCGCGGAACACCCGGTCCCCCAGCCGCACCTTCGCATTGCGCGACGGATCGATGGAGATGGGTTGCGGTTCGCCGAACGGTTGAGCCATCGCCTCGCCGGAACCTGCGTCCGACGGATTCGGCGTTGTCACATCGACCCCATCACTCATCGATTTGGTGTCCATCCTCGCCGCTCCAGTATCGGTCGCAGCCCGACTACTGTATTGCGCCCACGGCGGTCAGCAACCGCTCCTTGAACCGGTCGGGCAGCGGAACGTAGCCTGCGGCGGGCAGACCGGCCTGGCCCTGCTCGGATGCCGCCGCGGTGAGGAAGGACTTGACCGCAGCCGAGGTGCTGGCGTCGTAGCCGGCCGAGCAGACGACGTTGTAGGTGGCGAGCACCAGCGGGTAGGCGCCGGGCTCCTTGGTGCCGTACAGCGAGTTCAGGTCCAGCACCAGGTCGTTGCCCTCCGAGAGGAACTGGGCGGCGTCGATCGCCTTACCCGTTGTGTCATCGGTCAATTCGACCGCGCCCGCCCCGCTGTCGATGGCCGCGAACGGTAGGTCGGCCTGTTGGGCGAAGCCCTTCTCCACGTAGCCGATCGCTCCCGGGGTGGCCTGGACGGCCTGCACGACGCCCGCGGACTTCTGGGCGCCCTCCCCGGCGCCGCCCTGGAACTCGCTGCCCGCCCCCTTGGTCCAACTCTGCGGCGCGGCGGCGGTCAGATACTTCTGGAAGTTGTCGGTGGTGCCCGACGAATCCGACCGGTAGATCGGCGTGATCGGGGCGTCGGGCAGCGTGGATGCGCCGTTGACCGCGGCGATCGCCGGATCGTTCCAGTTGGTGATCTGCCCCTGGAAGATCTTGGCCAGCAGATCCGCATTGAGCACCAGGTTGTCGACGCCGTCGAGGTGGTAGGCCATCGCGACCGGCCCGAAGACCAGCGGCAGGTGCCAGGCCGGGTTTCCGCCGCACCGCTGGGCGGCCGGCTGGACCTGCTCTGCGGACAGCGGGGAGTCGGTGCCTGCGAAGTCGACCTGGCCCGCGATGAACTGCTGTCGCCCGGCGCCCGACCCGGTCGGGTTGTAGGACATGTTCTTGCCCGCGCACATCTGACCCCACACCTGGTTGAACACCGCGACGGCGTTCTGCTGTGCGGTGGAGCCCTCGCCCGTGATCTGGTTCTTGCCGTCGCACTGCGCCGACGCGCCGCCGGTGCCCGTCGTGCCGGGCTGCAGCGTTCCGGTGTTGTCGTCGGTGCCGCACCCCGACAGCGTCAGCGCGGCGATCGCCGTCGCCGACAGAATTTTGCCCAGCGACACGCCGGTGTACACGAACTTCACGAATCCCACTTTCGGTCGACGACATTGAGTCCTCCGGCAACGTATGCGGCCGTGGTGGATATCGCGCAGATGGAAGGTGAACGGACGGTAAACAGGTGCGGCCAGTCACTGGTTGGCCGCGTAGGCGGCGTCGACGGCGACGATCTCGAACCCCAACTTCTGGTAGGTCGTTACCGCCGCGGAGTTATCTGCTTCGACATAGAGCATCACCGTCGGTTGTGAGCTGTCCGACAGTCGTTCGGCAAGGTGATGCAGGCCGATCAGGGTGAGCACGCCGCCGAGCCCGCGGCCCTGGGCGGCGGGGTCGACGCCGACGACGTAGACCTCGCCGAGATCGGCGTCGTGCACTTCGCCGCGGGGCGCGGCATGGACCTTCGTCCAATGGAAGCCGAGCAGCGCGCCGGTCTGGTCGTCGAAGGCCAGGAACAACCCGGCGGGGTCGAACCACGGTTCGGCGCGGCGCTCGGCGATGTCGGATTCGGTCCACCCGCCCTGTTCGGGATGCCAGACGAAGGCGGCGTTGTTCACCCGCAGCAATTCGGCGTCGTCGTCGGGGCCGGAGTAGGTGGCGATGCGCACATCGTCGGGGATCGTGACGGGCGGCAAGTCGGTCAGCGGCCGGCGCATCTGCAGCAGTTCACGCACCACCGTCAGCCCGAGCGCGGCGGCGGTGGCGCGCGCGGGCGCCAGGTTGCCGTGCGCCCAGATACGTGTTCCCGCACCCCCTTCGGCGAGTCCGGCGCGCACCATCTCGGCTCCGATACCGCGGCGCCGGGCTAGCGGATGTACGACGAGCTCGGCCATGGCCGGTTCCGGCACCAGGTTGAGGTAGCCCACGATGGCGCCGTCCTCGACGGCGACGAGATGTCGGGTCTGATCGCGCGGCAGCTCGCGCAGCACCTGATCCCCCACCGGGGCCACCCCGTCGACGGCGGTGGCCGCGTCGATCAGCTCGCGAATCCGCTGCTGGTCCTGCGCGGAGAGATCAGCGCGCCACTGCAGTTCGGTCACTGACTTCGCAGCGGGTCGGCAAGCGTGTCGGGCACGGAGTCGGGCATGGCTTCGTGCGGGGGCTCGTCGACGTCGTCGGACAGCTCGGCCGGTGCCGCCTGCTGACGGCTGCGGGCCGGACGCACGGCCTTGTAGCCGACGTTGCGGACCGTGCCGATCAGCGACTCGTATTCGGGGCCGAGCTTGGCGCGCAGCCGCCGCACGTGCACGTCGACGGTGCGGGTGCCGCCGAAGAAGTCATAACCCCACACCTCCTGAAGCAGCTGCGCGCGGGTGAACACCCGGCCGGCGTGCTGGGCCAGATACTTCAGCAGCTCGAACTCTTTGTAGGTCAGGTCGAGCGGCCGGCCGCGCAGCCGCGCGGTGTAGGTGCCTTCGTCGATCACCAGCTCACCGAGGGTGATCTTGCCGGAGTTCTCCTGGTTGGCCACGCCGCCGCGACGGCCCACCAACAACCGCAGCCGGGCGTCGATCTCGGCGGGTCCGGTGCTCGGCAGCAGGATCTCGTCGAGCCCCCACTCGACGTTGACGGCCACCAGGCCGCCCTCGTTCACCACGGCCACCACCGGAACGGTGGTGCCGGTGCTGCCAAGGAGACGACACAGCCCGCGGGCGGCCGCCAGGTCGGTGCGCGCGTCGACGATGGCCACGTCCGCACTGCCGGCCTCGAGCAGTGAGGAGACCTCGGTCGGGGCGGTGCGCACGCTGTGCGGCAGCAGCGCCAACGACGGCAGCACCGACTCTGGTCGCGGGTCGACGGTCAAGAGCAGTAGATCCAACTGGCCCTCCAGCAGCCATTGGGGACCACGCCGTGACAACGGTGTCGCTGGTGACTTCCCAGATTCATGCCTGTCATGTGGCCGTTACCCGGCCGTTAGTCACCTAACGATAGCGTGCCACCTGCTGATTGGCCGCGCCGAACGGGTCGATCGACCGCGGTGGGCCAGAATGTGCGGGTGCGCAAGCTGCTGATCGGGGTCCTGACGACCGTGACCGCCGTCGTCGTCGGCGCGGTCGGGGTGGATTTCGGCGCCGCGATCTACGCCGAATACCGCCTGGCCAGAAGCGTGCGCACGGCCGCGGACCTGCATTTCGACCCGTCCGCGGCGATTCTGGGGTTCCCGTTCCTCACCCAGGCCGCCGACCGGCGCTACGACGAGATCGAGATCCGCGCGGCAAGCGTCGATCACCCCGTCGTCGGCAAGGCATCGCTGGAGGCGACCCTGCACGACATCGACCTCACCGAGGCGTCGTGGCTGATCGGACCGGACGCCAAACTGCCGGTCGGCAAGGCCGAGAGCCGCATCATCATCGACTCCACGCACATCGGCAGGTTCATGGGCATCACCGACCTGCTGGTCGAGGCTCCGACCCGGGAAAGCAACGACTCCACCGGCGGCACCACCGAATCGGGTATTTCCAGCAACGAGGGGCTGGTGTTCACCGGAACTCCCGACCAGGCCGGGTATTCCGAAAAAGTGAGCATCGCGGTGGATCTCGCGATCGCCGGTCCCGACCAGACCACGTTGGTGATGACGGCCACCGGCGTGCTGACCGGCCCGGGGACCGCCGACCAGGAGGTTCCCGACGACAAGCTGGCCGCGGTGCTGGCCGCGTTCTCCACCCGGGTGCCGGGCCAGAAGCTGCCGTTCGGGCTGGCGCCGACGGCCGAGGGTGCGCGGGGCTCCGACATCATCATCGAGGGCATCGCCGAGGGAGTAACGATCGCGCTCGACGAGTTCAGATTGTCATGAGCTCTTCTTGGGTGCTGGTGGTCACCGTGCTGGTGGCCGCCTTCGGCATCGCCTATGTGATCAGCCGCTTGTTGGCGTTGCGCACGCAGTTGCGCGAAGCGGGCGAGAAAGCCGCCAACATCGATACCAGCGGCCTCGGGTTGTCCGAAACGGGGCCGACGGTGCTGCACTTCAGCGCCCCGTGGTGCGGACCGTGTGCGGGGGTACGACGGGTGGTCGAGCAGGTGTGCGCGGAGCTGCCGCAGGTTTCGCACGTCGAGATCGACATGGACGCCGATCCCGAAGCGGCCAAACGGCTTTCGGTGCTGTCGCTTCCGACGACGATCATCTTCGACGCCGACGGGCGGCCGCGCTACCGGACGTCGGGGGTGCCCACAGCGCGAGACCTCCGTTCGGCGCTGACACCGCTGTTGGCCTGAGCACCGTGTCATTGGGTAAGCTGTGCGGCGTGTCCGCCCGCACCGAGCTTCAGCTCGCCATGCGCCGTGAGCCGATGCTCACCAAGCGCCGCGCAGTCGATCTGTGCCGCGTCGCGGGTTCTTGCTGTTGTTGTTGTAGCTGCTGAGCGCAGCTGCGCGATCTAGCGCGCTCGCTCGGGGCAGCCGTTTCGGCTTGCTCGCAATCAGCCCGGCCCAACCGCAACAGGAGTGTGACTCGATGTCGACCGACACCCGCCCCGCCGTCACCCAGGTGGACGTGCGCGGACCCAGGTTCACCGCATGGGTGACCACCGCCGTCCTGGTGATCGCGCTGCTGGTGTCGACGGTCAGCCAGCTCGGCGCCGCGGTGGTGCTCGGCGTGCAGGCCGTGGTGTTCGCCGTGGGCGCGGCGTTCGGCCCGCGCCGTCACCCCTACGGTCGGGTGTTCGCACGCCTGATCGCGCCGCGGCTGAGCCCGGTCACCGAGCGCGAACCGGTACCGCCGCTGAAGTTCGCGCAACTGGTCGGGCTGGTGTTCGCGGCGGCCGGCGCCGTCGGGTTCGCCACCGGGCTCTCCGCGCTGGGCCTGATCGCCACCGGCCTGGCGCTGGTGGCGGCGTTACTCAACGCGGCCTTCGGCATCTGCCTGGGCTGTCAGCTCTATCCGCTCGTCGCACGGGTCCGTAGGAACCCGCGCGTTCCCTCACCCGTGTAAGGGTCCAAAGCCCAAGCAACCGAAAGGATTTCATACATGGCACGCTCCGACGTCCTGGTCACCGCAGACTGGGTGCAGAGCAATCTGAACACACCGAACATCGTGTTGGTCGAGGTCGACGAGGACACCAGCGCCTACGACGACGGCCACATCGAGGGCGCTGTCCGGCTGGACTGGAAGACCGATCTGCAGGACCAGGTGCGCCGCGACTTCGTCGACGCCCAGCAGTTCTCCAAGCTGCTCAGCGACCGCGGCATCGCCAACGACGACACCGTGGTCCTCTACGGCGGCAACAACAACTGGTTCGCCGCCTACGCGTACTGGTACTTCAAGCTGTACGGCCACGAGGACGTCAAACTGCTCGACGGCGGCCGCAAGAAGTGGGAGCTCGACGGCCGTCCGCTCGTCAAGGATGCGCCGAACCGGCCGTCGACCAGCTACACGGCCAAGGCCCCCGACAACAGCATCCGCGCGTTCCGCGACGAGGTCATCGCCGCGATCGGCACCAAGAACCTCGTCGACGTGCGCTCCCCCGACGAGTTCTCGGGCAAGATCCTGGCCCCGGCGCACCTGCCGCAGGAACAGAGCCAACGGCCGGGGCACATCCCGAGTGCAATCAACGTGCCGTGGAGCAAGGCCGCCAACGACGACGGCACGTTCAAGTCGGACGAGGACCTGGCCAAGCTGTACGCCGCAGCCGGCCTCGACGGCGAGAAGGAGACCATCGCCTACTGCCGGATCGGTGAGCGCTCGTCGCACACCTGGTTCGTGCTGCAGGAACTCCTCGGACACCGCAACGTGAAGAACTACGACGGCAGTTGGACGGAATACGGCTCCCTGGTGGGGGCCCCGATCGAGTTGGGAAGTTGATATGTGCTCTGCACCGAAGCAAGGTTTGACGTTGCCCGCCAGCGTTGACCTGGAGAAGGAAACGGTGATCACCGGCCGCGTCGTGGACGGCGCGGGTCAGGTGGTCGGCGGCGCGTTCGTGCGTCTGCTGGACTCCTCCGAGGAGTTCACCGCCGAGGTCGTCGCCTCGGCCACCGGTGACTTCCGGTTCTTCGCCGCGCCCGGCACCTGGACGGTGCGCGCGCTGTCGCCGGCAGGTAACGGCGACGCCAGCGTCGCGCCGTCGGGCGCGGGCATCCACGAGGTCGACGTCAAGGTCGCCTGACGACGGCGCGCTCTTCTCGGCGAACCGCTGCGAAGAGCCACCGTCGCGGTCCACCATGGATCAGTCCTGCGCTACCGCAGGCTGAGGGGGAGGACCGTTCATGAGATTTGCCCGTGCCGCAGGCGTCACCGCCGCGGTGGCCGTGCTCGCCCTGGCCGCCGCGCCGCTGGCCGGCGCGGACGCCGACGATGATTTCCTCGACGCGCTGGCCGACGGCGGCCTGTCGTTCCCGCCCGCGGCGGTCGACAACGTCATCGGCGGCGGGCACAGCGTGTGCCAGGGCTGGTCGGCCGGCGACAGCTACTCCGACCGGGTCACCGACGTCGCGGCCAACATCGGCGGCAGCCAGAGCCTCGCCAGGATCTTCGTCGACGCCGCGACGAACACGCTGTGCCCGGAGTACCAGTCCGAGTTGCCCTGATTACATTCGGCCGTGGCCCCTGCCCAGCGGGGGTACCGGGCAACTAGACTCGACGCCGTGGTGCTGTTCTTCGAGATTCTGCTGGTCGCAGCGGTTGTGGTGATCACCTGGTTCGCGCTGTACACGCTGTACCGGCTGGTCACCGACGAGTCGTGACCTCCGGCGACGACGCGGTAGCGGCGGCCGCCGAGCGGGCCAAAGCCACGGCGGCGCGCAACATCCCGGCCTTCACCGACCTGCCCGGCCCACGCGACACCGCCAACCTGCGTGAGGGCGCCGACCTCGACGATGCGCTGCTGGCGCTGCTGCCCCTCGTCGGGGTGTGGCGCGGGGAAGGCGAAGGCCGCGACAGCGGCGGCGACTACCGGTTCGGCCAACAGATCGTGGTCTCCCACGGCGGCGGCGACTACCTGATCTGGGAGGCCCGCTCCTGGCGGCTGACCGAGGCCGGCGAGTACGAGCGGCCGTGGTTGCGCGAATCGGGCTTCTGGCGCTTTGTCAACGACCCGGCCGACCCGTCGGAGTCCCAAGCCATCGAACTGCTGTTGGCGCACTCCTCGGGCTACATCGAGTTGTTCTACGGCCGTCCACTCACCCAGTCATCGTGGGAAATGGCGACCGACGCGCTGGCCCGCAGCAGGTCCGGGGTGCTCGTCGGCGGCGCCAAACGGCTCTACGGCATCGTCGAGGGTGGCGACCTCGGCTACGTCGAGGAACGCGTCGACGCCGACGGCGGTCTGGTGCCGCATCTTTCGGCCCGGCTGTCGCGCTTCGCCGGATAGCGCGCACAGCCCGCTCAGGTCAGCACCGGCGCCTTGCCCGCGTCGGTCAGCCACGTCGTCTGCAGCGCGGCCAGCGTGCCGTCGGCGCGCAGCGCATCGATGACCGAGGACACGCAGCGCGTCAACGGGCTGCCCTTGTCGAGCACGATCCCGAACTGCTCGGCGTCGTCTGTGGTGGCCGGCAGCTGACCGACCATCACGCCGTCGCGGATCTCGTCGGCCACCGCGAACGCGGTCGGAAGATCGGCCACCAACGCGTCGATCTCACCTTCCCGCAGCGCCAACTTCGCGTCGCCGTTGGTGTTGTACACCTCGACGGGATTGGCGCTGCGCATCGCCATGGCCGCGGTGTAGCTGGTGGTGCCCACCTGCGCGCCCAGCTTGAGCGGCTTGAGGTCTTCGAGGCTGGCCGCATGGGCCGCAGGTGAGGATTTGACCGTCACGACGGCCTGGGTGACGTCGAAGTAGGGCGACGAGAAGTCGACGACGGCCCGGCGCTGGTCGGTGATGGAGAACTGGGAAAGGTTGGCGTCAAAGGACTTCGGGCCGTTGGAGAGCGCTTCGCTGAACGGCACCCGCACCCAGCGGACGTCCTCGCCGGTGTAGCCCATCCTGGCCGCGACCGCGTACGCGAGCGCGGATTCGAACCCTTCACCGTTGGTCGGGTTGTCGCCGATGTACCACGGCGGGTAGACCGGCTGGTCGGTGCCGAAGGTGAAGACGCCCTTGTACAGGGTGGCCAACTGGTCTTCGCTGCAGTCCTCAACGCGCGGCGCGGCGTCACGGGCGATCGGGGCGCATGAGGTGAGCGCGACGAGCACGGCGAGCAGCGCGCCGAGCTTCCAGGCGATGCGCATGGCCGCATCATCGCCCAGCGCGCGACGCAAGCCAAGCTCGATGCGACAACGGTTTCCTACCGATCCGGGCCCAGAGATGGGTCGGCCCCCGAGCCGCGTGTACCTGGTTGGACAAGACCAAGGGGCTCGGGGGCCGGGTGACTGCGGGGAATTCGCCAGCGCGCGCAGGGCGCGAAGAGCCTCAGCTCATTCCCCTGGCGCTGCTAGCTCGCAGCCACCTCACACGTCCATATGTCACTCAAAATCTCGGACCACCTCCTTCCCTGTGTACGAGCGAAGGTACCCGTGCACCACGGCGGCGACAAGCGATTTTCCGCCGGTTACGCGCTCAGCGATCGCTGACGATGGCGGCGTCGATCAGCTCGGCGAACTCGGCGGCCAACGGCGACGGCGCCAGCGCCTTGCCGTCCAGGGTGTGCACCCGCGCGGCCAGCGTGATGCTCGACACCAACCAAATCCCCTGCGCGGTAAGCAGATCTGCCGGCCGCAGGGCCCGGTAATCGCAGTCGTAGCCCTTGTTACGGGCCACTTCGAACAGCGCCTGCTGGGTGGTGCCGCGCAGAATCGGAAACCACGGCGGCGGCGTGAAGAAGGCCAGACCGTCGTCGGTGTCGGTGGCGATCACCACCGTCGAGCGCGGACCCTCCAGCAGGTAGCCGTCGGAGCCGACGAAGATCACGTCGTCGGCGCCGCCCCGTGCGGCGTGCCGCAACGCCGCCATGTTCACCGCGTAGGACAGCGTCTTCGCCCCGGCCAGCAGCCACGGCATCTCGGCGGTGCCCTTCGCGGGCAACCCGCGCGGCAGGATCACCGCCGCCGCGCCGTGCGCCCGCGCGGCGGCCACCCGGGCGGGCAGCACCCCGATCGTCGCGTACCCGGTGGGCGCCGAACCGCTCTCCCGGCCCCGGCTGTAGACCAGCCGCAGCACGCCCTCCTGGGCCCCCCAGGCGCGCCAGCGTTCGACCGCGATACCCACGGCATGCCGCCACTGCGGCAGGTCCGGTGCGGGCAGATCGGACAGGTGCGCCGAATGGACCAGGCGGGCCAGATGGGCCTCCAGCAGACACGGGCGGCCGTCGCGCACGAGCAGAGTCTCGAAGATGCCGTCGCCACGCACCGCGGCCAGATCGTCGGCGTACAGCAGCGGTTGGGCCGGGTCGTGCAGTTCTCCGTCGAGCGTCACGACGACGGCGTTTTGGCTCGCCATGGCCAAGAAGCGTAGCGCCGTAAGGTTGACGACATGTCAGCCGTTTCTGCACCCGATGCCGGACCCGACGCCGGCGCCGTCTGGCACTACGGCGATCCGCTCGGCGAGCAACGCGCCGCGGCCACCGAGGCCGTCGTCGTCGACCGCTCGCACCGGGCCGTGCTCACGCTGTCCGGCGCCGACCGCAAGACCTGGCTGCACAACCTGTCCACCCAGCACGTCAGCGAGTCGCCGGACGGCGCGGTCACCGAAAACCTGAGCCTGGACGGGCAGGGCCGTGTGGAAGATCACTGGATTCAGACCGAGCTCGGCGACGTCACGTATCTGGACACCGAGGCCGGGCGCGCCGAACCGCTGCTGACGTATCTGCGCAAGATGGTGTTCTGGGCCGACGTCAGCATCGAAACCGCCGACCTCGCCGTGTTGTCGCTGCTCGGTCCGCGGCTGGCCGATCCGGCGCTGCTCGCCGCGCTTGGCATCGATTCGCTGCCGGCGGAAGCCACCGCGGTCGCGCTTGCCGACGGCGGCTTCGTGCGCAGGCTGCGCGGGCCGGACCTGGAAGTCGACGTCGTGGTGCCGCGGGAGAGCGCCGCCGCGTGGCGCCGGCGCCTGGTCGACGCGGGCGTGCATCCGGCCGGGGTGTGGGCCTACGAGGCGCATCGGGTGGCCGCGCATCGCCCCCGGCTCGGCGTGGACACCGACGAGCGGACCATCCCGCACGAGGTCGGCTGGATCGGTTCGGCGGTGCACCTGGACAAGGGCTGCTACCGCGGTCAGGAAACCGTCGCACGCGTCCACAACCTGGGCAAACCGCCCCGCATGCTGGTGTTGTTGCACCTCGACGGCTCCTCGGACCGGCCCGCGACGGGTGATCCGGTGCTGGCCGGCGGACGCACGGTCGGCCGCATCGGCACGGTCGTCGACCACGTCGACGAGGGGCCGATCGCGCTCGCCCTGCTCAAACGTGGGCTGCCCGCCGACACCGAGTTGGTCACCGGCGGGGAGTCGGCGGTCGCGGCCGCGATCGACCCGGATTCGATGCCGGCCACCGACGCTGTCGGCGCCGGCCGCCGCGCCGTGGAGCAGTTACGCAGCGGCAGGCGCTGACCGCATGACACCCTGCCAGCACGCCGCAGCCAGGCACGGTAAAGTGTTGGCAGGACGATAAACGACATTCAGACCGGAGCCGCCTGTGAATTGGGCCGCTCCGTTATTGCGCAAGGGGGTTCCCCCATGGGCCGCGGCCGGGCTAAGGCAAAGCAGACCAAGGTTGCTCGTGAGCTCAAGTACAGCTCTCCACAAACCGACTTCGAACGGCTTCAGCGAGAGCTGTCGGGAGCACCCGACGACGACAGCCTCAACGGCGACGATTGGGTCGACGAGGACGAATGGCGGCCCTAGCCCGCTAAAAGCGCGGGTGACGCCCCACCAGCTTGGCTCTGGGAGCGTCCTTCCCACCCTTCTTGATGGTTCCTAGCGTCCAGCAGGTCAGGTGGCGCGCGGTCAGGATCGCCAGCGCGCGGTCGGTGTCCTCCGGCGCGACGATGGCGGCCATGCCGACACCCATGTTGAACGTCTTCTCCATCTCGGACCGCTCGATGCGGCCGCGCTGGGCGATCATCCCGAACACCGGTGCGGGCGTCCAAGTGCCACGGTCGATTTCGGCCACCAGGCCGTGCGGGATCACGCGTTCCAGGTTGCCCGCCAGCCCGCCACCGGTGACGTGGCAGAACGTTCGGACCTGGGTTTCCGCGGCGAGCGCCAGACAGTCCTTGGCGTAGATGCGGGTCGGCTCGAGCAACTCCTCACCGAGGGTGCGGCCGAACTCCTCGACGTGACCGGCCAGGTTCATCCGGTCGATCTCCAACAGCACCTTGCGCGCCAGCGAGTAGCCGTTGGAGTGCAGCCCGGTCGAGGCCATCGCGATGATCACGTCGCCGGGCTTGACGCGGTCGGGGCCGAGCACGTCGTCGGCCTCCACCACCCCGACGCCGGTGGCCGAGACGTCGTAGTGATCGGGCGCCATCAGCCCGGGATGTTCGGCGGTCTCACCGCCGAGCAGCGCGCAGCCGGCGATCACGCAGCCGTTGGCGATCCCGGAGACCAGCTCGCTGATCCGCTCGGGCACGGTGCGGCCGACAGCGATGTAGTCCTGCAGGAACAGCGGTTCGGCGCCGCACACGACGAGGTCGTCGACCACCATCGCGACCAGGTCGATGCCGACGGTGTCGTGCTTGTCCATCGCTTGCGCGACGGCGAGCTTGGTGCCGACCCCGTCGGTCGAGCACGCCAGCACCGGTTCGCGGTAGCCGCCGCGCAACGCGAACAGCCCGGCGAAACCGCCGATTCCACCCCGGACCTCTGGTCGGGTGGCCTTTTTGGCCAGCGGTTTGAGTAGTTCGACGGCGCGGTCCCCGGCTTCGATGTCGACTCCGGCAGACGCGTAGGAGATGCCGACAGGTTCGGCGCGTTCGGTCATCGAGAGCAAGGCTACCGTCGCGGCGCTCGGTGCGGTAACCGCCTTCGCAGATAGCTCCTGGCGCGTCGGCGCGGGAAAAAGTCGTCGGCCGTGACAATCTGCTCGTTCATGACAGCATTTCGCCCGGCGCTGACGTCCGCGCTCGCGCTCACCGTGACGTTCGGTACCGCTCCGCTTGCC
Source organism: Mycolicibacterium holsaticum DSM 44478 = JCM 12374 (assembly GCF_019645835.1). Lineage (NCBI taxonomy): Bacteria > Bacillati > Actinomycetota > Actinomycetes > Mycobacteriales > Mycobacteriaceae > Mycobacterium > Mycolicibacterium holsaticum. The sequence goes on along the minus strand of NZ_CP080998.1, from coordinate 799,974 downwards.
ACGGCCACCCCGTCGGTCGGCGTCGAGGCGGTGACCCTGTCCCAGTCGACCGAGGACGGCGTCGACTACGTCATCCGCGAGATCACCATCGCCCCCGGCGGCAGCACCGGATGGCATTACCACCACGGGCAGGTATTCGGGATGATCCGGCAGGGCACGCTCACCCACGACGCGGCGAACTGCACTGCCGACGGGAGCTATCCGCCGGGCGCGTCGATCAGCGAGGCCAGCGGACCCGAGCACGCTCACATCGGACGCAATCTCGGCCCGGAACCGCTGGTCATGGTGGTGGTCTACATCCAACCCGAGGGCACCCCGCTGGCGTCGGAGGTACCGGATCCGGGTTGCGGGTTTGCCTGAGGCCTAAAACGGCCATAGAGCCGGAGTGCCTGCCAACGACGAGGTCCGCGCCCTGGTGACCGGGGCGACCGGCTACATCGGTGGCCGGTTGGTCCCCCGGTTGCTCGAGCGCGGACATCGCGTGCGGGCGTTGGCGCGCAACCCCGACAAACTCGCCGACGTGCCCTGGCGTGAGCAGGTGGACATTGCGCGCGGTGATCTCGGCGACGCGGCGTCGCTGCGCAGTGCCTTCGACGGCGTCGACGTCGTGTACTACCTGGTGCACTCGATGGGGACCTCGTCGGACTTCGTCGCCGCCGAAGCCGCCGCGGCGCGCAACGTGGTGGCCGCGGCCGCCGACAGCGGTGTACGCCGGCTGGTGTACCTGGGCGGTCTGCACCCGCACGGCGCGGAGCTGTCGCCCCATCTGCGTTCGCGCGTCGCGGTCGGCGACATTCTGTTCGAGTCGGGCATCGAGACGGTGGTGCTGCAGGCCGGCATCGTGGTCGGGGCGGGTTCGGCGTCGTTCGAGATGCTGCGACACCTCACCCACCGGCTGCCCGCGATGACGACACCGAAGTGGGTGCACAACAAGATCCAGCCGATCGCCATCGACGACGTGCTGCACTACCTGACCGAGGCGGCCACCGCTGCCGTGCCGGAATCGCGGGCCTGGGATATCGGCGGACCCGACGTGCTCGAGTACGGCGACGCGATCCAGGGCTACGCCGAGGTGGCGGGTCTGCGACGGCGGTTCATCGTCGCCCTGCCGTTTCTGACCCCGACGATCGCCAGCCTGTGGGTCGGGCTGGTCACGCCGATGCCGCCGGGTCTGGCGCGTCCGTTGATCGAATCGCTGGAATGCGACGCGGTGATGGACGACCACGACGTCGACAGCGTCATCGCGCCGCCGCGCGGCGGGCTGACCGGATACCGCGACGCGGTGGCAAACGCGTTGCAGCGCGGACCGTTACCGACCGATCCGCGCTGGGCGCACGTCGGGCGTTAGGGCCTGCGCAGCGCCGAGGCGTTGTCGTTGTCGGCCTGCACCGGGATGCCGGTGCGCGCCGCGGTGGCCAGCATGTGCTCAATGACGTTCTTGCCCAGCGCCGTCTCGCCGGGAAGCTCGATCGGATAGTTGCCGTCGAAGCAGGCGCTGCACAGCCGCGAGGCGGGTTGTTCGGTGGCCGCGATCATGCCGTGCTGGCTGACGTAGCCCAGCGAGTCGGCGCCGATGGCGTGCCGCACCGCCTCGAGCATCTCGCCTTCGGATTCGACAGCGTTGGCGATCAGCTCGGCCGGGGTGGCGAAGTCGATGCCGTAGAAGCACGGCCACCGCACCGGCGGCGACGCGATGCGCACGTGCACCTCGACGGCGCCGGCCTCGCGCAACATCCGGACCAGCGCCCGCTGGGTGTTGCCGCGCACGATCGAGTCGTCGACGACGACCAGCCGCTTACCGCGGATCACTTCCTTCAGCGGGTTCAGTTTGAGCCGGATGCCCAGCTGGCGGATGGTCTGCGACGGCTGGATGAACGTGCGCCCGACGTAAGCGTTCTTGGTCAGCCCCTGCCCGAACGGGATGCCGGACTCCTGTGCGTAGCCGACCGCCGCCGGGGTGCCTGACTCCGGAACGCCGATGACCAGATCGGCCTCGACGGGGTGCTCGCGGGCCAACGCGCGGCCGATGTCGACCCTCGTCTTGTGCACCGAGCGGCCGACCAGCGTGCTGTCCGGTCGGGCCAGGTAGACGTATTCGAATACGCAGCCCTTGGGTTCGGGGTTGGCGAAGCGGGTGGAGCGCACCCCGTCGGCGTCGATGGCCAGCAGCTCACCGGGTTCGATGTCGCGGACGAACGAGGCGCCCACGATGTCGAGGGCCGCGGTCTCGGAGGCCACCACCCAGCCGCGGTCCAGCCGGCCCAGCACCAGCGGCCGCACCCCGTACGGGTCGCGGGCCGCGTAAAGCGTGTTCTCGTCGAGGAAGGTCAGGCAGAACGCGCCGCGTACGGTCGGCAGCAGCTCGAGCGCGGCCTGCTCCAGCGTCGCGTCGGCGGCGCCGTGGGCCAGCAGCGCACCGAGAATGTCGGAGTCGGTGGTGGCTGCGGGTGCGCCGCGGGTGTCCAACAGCCCGGCCTCACGTGCCCGGCCGGCCAGTTCGGTGGCGTTGACCAGGTTGCCGTTGTGGCCGAGCGCGACCCCGGTGCCCGCCGAGGTGTTGCGGAACACCGGCTGGGCGTTTTCCCAAGTTGTGGACCCGGTGGTCGAATACCGGCAGTGCCCGATCGCGACGTGGCCCTCCATGGCGGCCAGCGTCTGCTCGTCGAAAACCTGGCTGACCAGCCCGAGATCCTTGAACACCAGCACCTGCGAACCGTCGGCGACGGCGATGCCCGCGGCTTCCTGCCCGCGGTGCTGTAGGGCATAGAGGCCGTAATAGGTGAGTTTGGCGACTTCTTCACCGGGCGCCCAGACACCGAATACGCCGCATTCTTCTCTGGGCTCGGGTTCGGGGCCGGTCACGATAGGGCTGCTCCATGGGGGCGGGGGTGACGCCTCCAGCTTACGGGCTACTGCGGCCAAATCCGCCATCGCCGCCGAGTGTCACCGGACACACCTAACCCTGCGGGCGATCCGGCGTCACTACCGGTAGCCACTGCGCGATCTCGCCGGCCCTGGCCCCCGACAGCCGCAGCGCCCCGCTCGCGGCGGCGTCGGCCACGGTGAGCAGTCCGGTGGCCAGCAGCAGCCAGGTGCGCGGATCGGTTTCCACCACGTTGGGCGGGTTGCCACGTCGGTGCGCGGGGCCTGGAATGCATTGCACGGCAACGAACGGCGGCACGCGGACCTCGACGCTGGAGCCGGGCGCCGTCGCGGCGAGCGTGCGCGCGGTCAGCCGCACCGCTTCGGACAGTTCGGCGCGTGTCGGCGCCGGGCGAGCCTCGTCGCGCAGCCATTCTGCGAGCGCCGCGACGACGACACGCGTCTTCTCAGGATCGGTACCACGGCGCCCGGTCATACCCTAGATTCTCAAAATGGCTTTCGACCGCCACCACCCGCCGTACAAGGTGGGCGGCGCGGTCCTGCTGATCGTCGCCGCGATCGCGGCAAGCCTCATCTACCTGCAGTTCCGCGGCGACTTGGCGCCGAAGGCCTCGTTGACGGTGCTGTCGGACCGGGCCGGCCTTGTGGTCGAACGAGGCGCAAAGGTGACGTACAACGGCGTCGAGATCGGCCGGGTCGGCCGCATCGGCATCGTCGACGAGCACGGCACGTCGAAGGCCGGCCTCGCGCTCGACGTCGATCCGCGCTACCTGGAACTGATCCCGGTCAACGTGCACGCCGAGATCCGCGCGACGACGGTGTTCGGTAACAAGTACGTCTCCTTGGCCGCACCGGAAAATCCGTCCCCCGAACGGATTTCGAACCACGGCGTAATCACCGCGGCGGCGGTGACGACCGAGTTCAACACGCTGTTCGAAACCGTGCTGGAGATCTCGCAGCAGGTCGACCCGGTGAAGCTGAACCAGACGCTGGCCGCGGCGGCCGAGGCGTTGACCGGCCTGGGTACCCGGTTCGGCGAATCGCTCATCGACGGCGACCACATCCTGACCGACCTCAACGACCGGATGCCGCGCATCCGCGACGACACCCGCTTGCTGGCCGATCTGGGCGAGGTGTACGCCGACGCGGCGCCGGACCTGTTCGACGGGCTGGATCACGCGGCCACGTCCGCGGCCACGTTCAACGACCACCGCGCCGAGTTGGACGCCGCGCTGATGGCGGCGCTGGGCTTCGGCGACGTCGGCGCGGACACCTTCGAGCGCAGCGCGCCCTACTTCCAGCGCGGCGCCGCCGACCTGGTGCCGACCACCAAGCTGCTCGACGACTACCGCGGCATGCTCTTGTGCACCATCCGAACGTTCAACGAGATGGAAACGGTGGTGTCGAGAACCCTTGGTGGCAACGGCTATTCGCTGGCCACGTCATCGGGCACCATCGCCGGTGGCGCCAACCCCTACATCTATCCCGACAACCTGCCGCGGGTGAACGCACGCGGCGGACCCGAAGGCCGGCCGGGCTGCTGGCAGAAGATCACCCGCGAGCTGTGGCCTGCGCCCTACCTCGTGATGGACACCGGCGCCAGCATCGCGCCCTACAACCACCTCGAGCTCGGCCAGCCGATGTACATCGACTACGTGTGGGGCCGGCAGGTCGGCGAGTTCACCATCAACCCCTGACACAGCCGGCCCGCACCACCGCACCGGTGACGAGTGTGCGTCTTCATACCCGCGCTGCGGCGTGTCGCGGATGAAACCGCACCGTCGAAGGGAAGTTTCAGCCGCGCTGCGCCGAACGTTGTACCGACAAGGCGGCGACGGCGCCGGATTCGTTGACGGCCAGGTGCACCAGCATCGGCGCCAGCAAGCTGCCCGTGCGATCGCGCAGCCACCCGAACAGCCAGCCCGCCGCGCCGGTCGCCAACACCGTGGGCACCACGGGTGTGCCGGTACCGCGCGCGTCGGCGACATGGGACAGCCCGAACGCCGCCGACTGCAGCAGCCTGCCACCTGTAGGCCCGAACGCGTCGGCCGCGACGGTGCCGAGTACACCCCGGTACGCCGCCTCCTCCGACCACACCGTGCCCAGCGGAATCCCGAGCAGCAGCCAGCGCCGCACCCCTGCGGGCAGCGCACGGCCGTTGAGCTCCTTTCGCGTCCTCGGCAGCGCGGTGCCCGCGGCGACGCCGGCCGCCACCGACGCGGCCGTCGCCGCGCCGACCCGAAGACCCGACCACACCTGCGGCGGGCGCAGCCCCAGCTCGGGCCGGGTGAGCGCGGCGAGCGTGGTCGCGACGAACGCGTGCGGGACGGGATTCCAGCGCGACGGGAACCGGGGCAGCACCAGACTCCATCCGACCAGCCCGGCGGCCAAACCGAGTGCTGCTGCGCGTTTACGGTTCATCACTTCGAGGTATCTTCGGCGGCCGCGGTGACCTTGTGCAGCGCGACGCGCATGCGTTCGGTGTCCTCGGAGGTCCAGCCCTGCGGCGGCGCGACGGCCGCCCAGCCGTCGAGGATGTACTCGCCGTAATTGTGGCCGTGCCCGTCCGGCACGGAGCTGGCGTTGGTCATGTCCGCGGCGACCTGCCAAAACGTCACGATCGGGTACCAGCGCATGACCGCGGTGCGGTCGATGCCCGGCGGCTCCTTGAGCCAGTCCGGCCGGGTGAACAGCAGGTCTTGGGACCACCACACGATCGGATCGGAGGGGTGCTGCAGGAACAGCACCCGGGTGCCCTGCCACGGTTGCTGGGTGACGGCGGCGATCTGGGCGGTGTCGGTGCCCTGGGAGAAGCGCACCGTGCGGCCGTTGTCGTAGCGCGGTTGAACCTCGGGTGTGCCGGGGTCGCGCCGATCGATGAGCGCCCGCCACAGCGGGCTGGCGTTCGGCGGGCCCACCCACAGCACCGACGAGAAACCCATCCGGGAGATGTCGGGCAGCCAGTCGAACGCGCCCTGGCCCGCCATCGAGCCGAGGCTCTCCCCGTACAGCATGAGCTTGGGCCGCCGGTCCGGCGGCAGCTGCGCCCACCGCTTCTGCACGGCGTCGATCATCAGCCGCCCGGATTGCATCGACTTCTGTTGGTCGCCGACAAACGAAATCCAGCTCGGCAGAAACGAATACTGCGATGCGACCAACGCCGTGTCGCCGTTGTACATCATCTCCACCGCGCGCGCGGCGATCGGGTTGACCCATCCGGTGCCGGTGGTCGGGATGATCACCAGCATCTTGCGGTCGAAGGCGCCGGTGCGCTCGAGTTCGCTGAGCAGCACGGCCATCCGCTGCTCGTCGGTGTCGGCGGTCTGCAGGCCGACGTACACCCGGATGGGCACTTTGGCCGGTGCGCCGTTGAGCCGCGTCAACTCATCGGCGTCGGGCCCGGTGCCGACGAAGTTCCTGCCCTGATACCCCAACGTGTCCCACGCGGCGAAAGATGCTGGGCTGCCGGATCTTTCGGGATCCATCGGCTGGGTGACGCCTTCTCTGGTGGTGGTGTTCTGCGGCTGGAACACCCGGTTGGCCCCGGCCAGAAAACCGCGGATGAGCACGCCGTTGACCAGCAGGATGACCAGCACGACGACGATGGCCGTCCCGATGAACAGCGCCACTTCGTCGTTGAGGCGCCAGCGCCGGATGAAGAACCGCGCCATGGTCTTGATCACGTCGAGCAGCAGCCGAGACACCGACACGCATAACGCGCCGACGAGGACGGCGACCGTCAGCGTGCGCAGGTAGGCCGGTGTCTCGGGTCCTTCGATACCCATCACCGCCGATATCTGGCGCTGCCAGGCCGCCGCGGGGATCAGCATCAGCAGGCAGGCCGCGATCGAGCCGACGACGACGACGGTCTTGAGCACCCACAGCACCCGCTTGGGCGGCGGCCACCACCGTAGGCGCCGTAATACGAAGCGGTGCAGCATACTTCCGGTGAACACGCCGATGCCGTAGCCGATCGCGGCGTTCAGACCGCCGATCCCGCCCTGGAAAAGCCAGTCGCGTGGCAGCAACGACGGGGTCAGCGACAGGCAGAAGAACAGCGCGCCGAAGGCGATCCCGACGAAGTCGAGGCGAACCAGGTGCCAAGCCCAGACGTATACCGGATGTCGTTCGTCGTCGGTGCGCTGATTCACCCGAACAACCCGGGTAGCACGCCCTCCGACGTGCTCCGCAGGTCCTCCAGACTGACCGTGAACAGGCCCTGCACCTCCACGGCTTGGCTGCCCTGGTCGACGACCCCGATGCGGGTGGCGGGCAACCCGCGGGCCTCGCACATGGCCCGGAACCGGCTCTCCTCGGTGCGCGGCACCGCGACGAGCACCCGTCCCGCCGATTCGGAGAACAGCGTGACGAATCCATCCGCGTCTTCGGGAAGCACGATGCGGCAACCGGTTTCCCCCGCCAGCGCCGACTCGACCACGGCCTGGATCAGCCCGCCTTCGGACAGGTCATGGGCCGCCGACACCAGCCCGTCGCGCGAGGCGGCGGTGAGCACGTCGGCCAGCAGCTTTTCGCGTTCCAGGTCGACCTTCGGCGGCAGCCCGCCGAGGTGGTCGGCCGTGACTTGAGCCCAGACCGATCCGTCGAACTCGTCGTGGGTGTCACCGAGCAGGATCAGGGTCTCCCCCGGCTCCGTGCCGAATCCGGTCGGGATCCGGCGCTTGACATCGTCGATGACGCCGAGCACGCCGACGACGGGGGTCGGCAGGATCGGGGTGGAGCCGGTCTGGTTGTAGAAGCTGACGTTGCCTCCGGTGACCGGAATGCCAAGCGTCACACAGCCGTCGGCCAGCCCGCGGACCGCCTCGCTGAACTGCCACATCACCCCGGGGTCCTCGGGCGATCCGAAGTTGAGGCAGTTGGTCACCGCGACCGGGGTGGCGCCGGTGACGGCGACGTTGCGGTACGCCTCGGCCAGTGCCAGTTGGGCGCCGGTGTAGGGGTCCAGCGCGGTGTAGCGGCCCGACGCGTCGGTGGACACCGCGATGCCGCGGCCGGTCGTCTCGTCGACGCGCAGCACACCGCCGTCGGCGTTCTCGGCGAGCACGGTGTTGCCGCGCACGTAGCGGTCGTACTGTTCGGTGATGAACGCGCGGCTGCACAGGTGCGGGCTGCCCAGCAGCGTAAGCAACGTCGCCTTCAGCTCGGCACCGGTGGACGGCCGCGGCAGCTTCGCCGACGAATCGGCGTTCAACGCGTCCTGGGTGCCGGGACGCTCCACCGGGCGTTCGTAGACCGGACCCTGGTGCGCGACCGTGCGCGGTGGCACGTCGACGACGGTGTGGCCGTGCCAGCTGATCTTGAGCCGGTCCCCGTCGGTCACCTCGCCGATGACGGTGGCCAGCACCTCCCACTTGCGGCAGACCTCGAGGAACTTCTCCACGTTCTCCGGCGCGACGACCGCGCACATGCGTTCCTGCGACTCGCTGGACAGAATCTCGGCCGGCGTCATGTTCGCCGCGCGCAGTGGCACCCTGTCCAGCTCGATCGTCATCCCGCCGTCACCCGCTGACGCGAGTTCCGAAGTGGCGCAGGACAACCCGGCACCGCCGAGGTCCTGGATGCCGACCACCAGATCGTTGGCGTACAGCTCAAGGCAGCACTCGATGAGCACCTTCTCCATGAACGGGTCGCCGACCTGCACGCTGGGCAGCTTCTTGCGCCCGGGACCGGTCTCGTCGCCGCCGAACGTCTCGGAGGCCAGCACCGACACGCCGCCGATCCCGTCGAGGCCGGTGCGCGCGCCGAACAGGATGATCTTGTTGCCGGTGCCCGAAGCGAACGCCAGGTGCAGGTCTTCCTTGCGCAGCACCCCGACGCACAGCGCGTTCACCAACGGGTTACCGGCATAGGAGGCGTCGAACACCGTCTCGCCGCCGATGTTGGGCAGGCCCAGTGAATTTCCGTAGCCGCCGATGCCACGCACCACACCGTCGAGCACCCGGCGGGTGTCGGGCGCGTCGGCGGCGCCGAACCGCAGCTGGTCCATCACCGCCACCGGCCGTGCACCCATCGCCATGATGTCGCGCACGATGCCGCCGACGCCGGTCGCGGCGCCCTGGTACGGCTCGATGTAGGACGGGTGGTTGTGCGACTCGACCTTGAACGTGGCCGCCCAGCCGTCGCCGATGTCCACCACGCCCGCGTTCTCACCGATGCCGGCCAGCATCGCTGTGCGCATCTCCTCGGTGGTGGTCTCGCCGAAGTAGCGCAGATGCACCTTCGAGGACTTATAGGAGCAGTGTTCACTCCACATCACCGAATACATCGCCAGTTCGGCGTCGGTCGGCCTGCGACCCAAGATTTCCCGGATCCGCTGGTATTCATCGTCCTTGAGACCGAGTTCGCGAAACGGCTGCGGGTGTTCTGGGGTGGCGGCGGCGTGGTCGACAGTGTCGACCTCAGAAGAGAGCCCGGACGTCACACCGACAGTCTAGTTTGGGTCGCCACCCACCTCCGCCCGACACGGGTTCCCAGGGCCGCCGGCCGGGCTGAGCGAGGTCAGCCCGGCGCACCGACACAGAACGCGTTGCCCGCAGGATCGGCGAGCACCACCCAGCTGAAGTCCGCACCGAAGCTGTGCCTGCCGGTCTCGCGCGCACCCAACTCCACCAATCGCGTCACTTCGGCCTCCACGTCGGCGGCGGTGAAGTCGATGTGCATCTTGTTCTTGCCCGGCGTCGGATCGGGCACCCGCTGAAAACCCAACGTCGGCGCACCTGCACGGGTGACCGTGACGAATTCGCCTGGCGCAAAAGCGGTTACTTCACCGTCCACCGCCTGCGCCCACCACCGGGCCAGCCGATCAGGATCCTCGCAGTCCAGCGTGATCATCTCCACGTTGATTACCATGTGCCAAACCCTAATTCAGACCGGTGACAATTACGTGGCGCGTAATTGAACCGCCGCCGCTGGGCGCGCAGGCTTCAACGCATGACAACAACCCACACCCCACCGAAGTTCAGCGCCGACATCTGGGCGGCCTTCTGGGCCGCGCCGAACGCATCGCTCATCACCGACATCCTCGCTGAGGACGTCGTCGGGTACTGGCAAGGCGACCCGACGCCGGTACGGGGCCGGCAGGCCTACGTCGGCAAGATCGCCGAACTCGTGGCCGCGATCCCCGATCTGCGGCTGCACCTCGTCGACAGCGCGACCGTACCGGCCGACACCGCGGGCGAGCAGCTGGTATTCCTGCACTACACCGGCGAAGGCACCGGCCCCGACGGCCCGTTCGTGATCCGGGGACTGGACCGGGTCCGCACCCGCGACGGCATCGTGGTGGAAAACGTCATCCGCTACGACGAGGTCGACGCCGCCTGACCCGGGCTCAGGCCGGTGCCAGAAACGCCTCAAGCGCCGCGGCGTAGGCCGCGACGTCGTCGGTGCCCATCACCTCGCGCGCCGAATGCATGGCCAGCTGCGGTGCACCCACGTCGACGGTCGGGATCCCGGTGCGCGCCGCGGTCATCGGCCCGATCGTCGACCCGCACGGCAGATCGGCGCGGTGTTCGTAGCGCTGCAGCGGCACACCGGCCTGCGCGCAGGCGAGCGCGAACGCCGCGGCCGTGCGCCCGTCGGTGGCGTAGCGCAGGTTCGGCTGCACCTTGAGCACCGGCCCGGCGTTGACCTCGATGAGGTGGCCGGGCTCGTGACGCTCGGGGTAGTTCGGGTGCGTGGCGTGTGCCATGTCCCCGGAGGCCACCATCGAGCCCGGCAACCGGCGCAGGAACTCCTCGCGTCCGCCGCCCTCGCTGAGCGTGATGCGCTCCAGCACGGTGAGCAGCAGCTCGGACTGCGCCCCGTGTGCGGACTGCGAACCGACCTCCTCGTGGTCGAACAGCACCAGCACCGGCAGGTACCCGCCCGACCCGGACTCCGAGGCCGCCAGAAACGCCTCCAGCCCGGCGTAGCAGGTGGCCTGGTTGTCCAGCCGGGCCGCGCTGAGCAGCTCACCGCCGGCGCCGATCAGCCGCGACGGGCTCAGGTCGTGCGTCATCAGGTCGGCGCCGAGCACATCGGCCCCGTCGACGCCGGCCCGCTCGGCGACGTAGCCCAGAAACGACCTTGTCCCGCTGCCGACGCCCCACACCGCGTTGACGTGCCGCTGCGGGTCCAGCGCGACGGCCTTGCGGTCCTCGGCCAGGTGGATGGCCAGCTGCGGCACCCGCAGGATCGGCTCGTCGATCCGTACCAGGGAGTGCACCAGTCGGTTCCCGTCGCGCACCGACAACCGGCCGCTGATGCCCAGGTCCCGGTCCAGCCAGGAGTTCAGCCACGCACCGCCGTAGGGCTGCAGCGCGACGACCTGCCACCCGGCCACAAACCGGTCGGGATGCTGTTTGACACGCAGGTTCGGGCTGTCGGTGTGGGCCCCGACGATACGAAACGGCAGCCCCGGTTCACCGGTCTGCCACGCGATCAGCGAGCCGGCACGCACGCTGAAGAACCGCCCCTGACGCGGCCACGCGTCGCCTTCGGCCAGTTCCCGAAATCCCGCGGCCTGCAACCGCTCGGCGACGGTCGCGCAGACGTGGTACGGCGAGGGTGACGCGTCGATGAACTCGCACAGGCCCTTCGGACTTGCAGACATGGTTATCCATCTTCGCCGACGCGCTCACGTTAAGGTCAATCACGTGCCCGATCCCCTGCCGCAGCCCGTATTGGCGCCGCTGACGCCCGCGGCGATCTTCATGGTGGCCACCATCGACGAGGGCGGTGAGCAAGCGGTGCACGACGCGCTGCCCGATATCTCGGGGCTGGTGCGCGCGATCGGATTTCGCGATCCGACCAAAAACCTGTCGGTGGTGACGTCGATCGGCTCGGATGCCTGGGACCGGTTGTTCTCCGGTCCGCGGCCCGCCGAACTGCATCCGTTCATCGCGCTCGACGGTCCCCGCCACCACGCTCCGTCGACCCCCGGCGATCTGCTGTTTCACATCCGAGCCGAGTCGATGGACGTGTGCTTCGAGCTGGCCGGCCGGCTCGTCGACGCGGCGGACGGTGCGCTGACCGTCGTCGACGAAGTGCACGGTTTCCGGTTTTTCGACAACCGTGACCTGTTGGGGTTTGTCGACGGCACCGAGAACCCCGACGGCCCGCTGGCCCGAAGCGCAACGCAGATCAGCGTTGGGGAGGACCCCGATTTCGCGGGCGGCTGCTATGTGCATGTGCAGAAGTACGTGCACGACATGGCGGCGTGGACCGCGCTGTCCACGACGGAGCAGGAACGGGTCATCGGCCGCACCAAGCAGGACGACATCGAGCTCAGCGACGACGTGAAGCCGGTGAATTCCCATGTGGCCCTGAACGTCATCGAGGACGACGAGGGAAACGAGCTCAAGATCGTGCGGCACAACATGCCGTTCGGCGAGATCGGCAAGGGTGAGTTCGGCACGTATTTCATCGGTTACTCGCGCACCCCACAGGTCACCGAGCAGATGCTGGAAAACATGTTCCTCGGCGACCCGCCCGGCAACACCGACCGGATTCTGGACTTCTCCACCGCGATGACCGGTTCGATGTTTTTCACCCCGATCGTCGATTTCCTCAACGACCCACCGCCGCTTCCGAATTCCGCGGCAACCGAGATAGCTCCGGCGACTAGCGTGGTAGCCCCGGTCGGCTATGCCGGCTCGCTCGGGATCGGCAGCCTGAAAGGAACACCATGAACAACTTGTACCGCGACCTTGCTCCGGTCACCGAGGCGGCATGGGCCGAAATCGAACTGGAGGCGAGCCGGACGTTCCGTCGACACATCGCCGGACGGCGCGTCGTCGACGTCAGCGAACCGGGCGGTCCGGTCGTCGCCGCGGTCAGCACCGGACATCTGCAGGACGTGACGCCGCCCGGGGAGGGCGTGGTGGCCCATCTGCGCGAGAGCAAGCCGCTGGTGCGGTTGCGGGTGCCGTTCACGGTGACGCGCGCCGCGATCGACGACGTCGAGCGCGGATCGCAGGACTCCGACTGGGATCCGGTCAAGGAGGCCGCCCAGAAACTGGCGTTCGTCGAGGACCGGGCGATCTTCGAGGGTTACGAAGCCGCTGCCATCGAGGGCATCCGCAACTGCAGCTCCAACCCTGCGCTCGCGCTGCCCGACGACCCCCGCGATTTCGCCGACGTCATCGCGCAGGCGCTGTCGGAGCTGCGGCTGTCCGGCGTCGGGGGCCCGTATTCGGTGCTGCTGTCCGCGGAGGCCTACACCAAGGTCAGTGAGACCACCGAGCACGGCTATCCGATCCGTGAGCATCTCAACCGGCTGATCGGTGGGGGCGAGATCATCTGGGCGCCCGCCATCGACGGCGCGTTCGTGCTGTCCACCCGCGGGGGGGATTTCGACCTGCAGATCGGCACCGACGTGTCGATCGGCTACCTGTCCCACGACGCGGGCACTGTGCAGCTCTACCTCGAAGAGACGCTGACGTTCCTGTGCTACACCTCGGAGGCCTCGGTCGCGCTGTCGACCGCCTGACCCCATTTGCCGCGAGCCCCCCTTTGCGGCGAGCGTGCGTGTCTGCGGCCGACACGCCGACAGAAACGGCGAGTTCGCGCACGCTCGTCCCCGCCGCGTCAGGCGGCCAGCACCGAATCCAGCGCGGAGTAGAAGATGCCCAACCCGTCGTCGGACGGGCCGGTCAGCGCCTCGGTGGCGTGTTCGGGGTGCGGCATCAGCCCCACCACCCGCCGGTTGGCCGAGCAGATCCCGGCGATGTCGCGCTGTGAGCCGTTGGGGTTGTCGCGGTAGCGGAACACCACCCGATCCTCGCCCTCGAGTTCGTCGAGCACTCTCTCGCCGGCGACGTAGCGGCCCTCACCGGATTTCAGCGGCACCAGGATGTCGGCGCCGAGGTCGTAGCGCGAGGTCCACGCCGTCGAATTGGACGCCACCTGCAGCCACAGGTCACGGCACACGAAATGCAGACCGGCGTTTCGGGTCAAGGCGCCCGGCAGCAGGCCCGCCTCGCAGAGAACCTGAAACCCGTTGCAGATTCCCAACACTGGCATACCGCGCTCGGCGGCGCTGACCACCTCACCCATCACCGGCGCGAACTTCGCGATCGCGCCCGCGCGCAGATAGTCACCGTAGGAGAAGCCGCCGGGGACTACGACGGCGTCGACGTTCTTGAGGTCGGTGTCGGCGTGCCAGAGGCTCACCGCGTCGCCGCCGGCCAGCCGGACCGCACGGGCGGCGTCGACGTCGTCGAGCGTGCCGGGGAATGTGATGACGCCCACACGTGCGCTCATGCTTGCTCCCTGGTCACCGACCAGTCCTCGATAACCGTGTTCGCCAACAGCGATTCGGCGATCTGAGCCAACGTGTCGTCGTCGACGCTGTCGTCGACTTCGAGCTCAAATCGCTTGCCCTGACGTACATCTGAGACGCCCTTGAACCCGAGACGGCCCAACGCACCGACGATCGCCTGGCCCTGCGGGTCGAGAATCTCCGCCTTGGGCATCACGTGCACCACCACCCTTGCCACGGCGACAACTGTACCGGCGAGGTCAGCGGCCGCGACTCACCGGCACGATCCGACATAGGCCTGGCACAGCGGAGCCGTCATGGCTTCGAAGACCTGCGCGTCGGGCACCGGGGACCAGGGCACATGTGTCGGCAGCGTGGACCACATGGCCAACTCCACGATGCTGCTGCTGTCCGGGTGGGCCAGCAGGTACTGGCGCATCACCCGCTGACCGGCCACGCTGATCACCGCGGCGAGCCGATCAGGCGCATCGGTGGTGATGGACGGGGAGACGAACGGCGCCGTCAGCTGGCAGGTGCGGAGCCGGGCCTTGGCCTGCTCGAACGTCTGCGTAGCCGTCGGGCCACCCTGGGAGGTGGGCCCGCGCCAGTGCACCACCTGCGCCTGCAGCTGCCATTCGTTCGGCGGGTTGGGCACCCTCGCCGCGGCGGCGACGGCGTATTCGCGCGGGTCGCCGATCACGGGCGGGCTGGCGCAGGCCTCCTCGAACGCAAACCGCGGCGCGGTGGCGGTGACGGCAAGCCCGGCGAGCCCGGGCCACCGGTACACCGGGTACAGCGGGATCGCGGTGGACACCATCCACGCCGAATCGGGGATGGTGTCGCAGGCCGGCGGGCAGAATTCCGGCACGGCGCCGGCCGGCGGACCTGGCACGACGGCCAGTCCACAGGCCGCAAGGACCACCGCGAGCATCATCCGCACGCTTCAACCACCCCCTAGACAGCTTCGCGCCGCCACAATATAGGCATGGAATTGACCCATTTCGGCCATTCGTGCTTACTCGCGAGGTTCACCAACGATTCCGGCTCCGAGGCCACCGTTCTCTTCGATCCCGGCGTCTTCTCCCACGGATTCGAGGGCATCACCGGGTTGTCGGCGATCCTGATCACCCATCAGCACCCCGACCACGCCGACACCGAACGCCTCCCGGCTCTGCTCGACGCGAACCCGCAGGCCGCGCTGTACGCCGACCCGCAGACCGCCGCGCAGCTCGGTGCGCCGTGGCGGGCCGTCCACGTCGGCGACGAGCTGCAGATCGGCCACCTGAGCGTGCGCGGTGTCGGCGGTCGGCATGCGGTGATCCACCCCGAGATCCCGGTGATCGACAACATCTCGTATCTGGTCGGCGACGGCGCCCACGCGGCACGGCTGATGCACCCCGGCGACGCCCTGTTCGCTCCGGGAGAGCCGGTCGACGTGCTGGCGACCCCCGCCGCCGCGCCGTGGATGAAGATCTCCGAGGCGGTGGACTACCTGCGTGCGGTGGCACCCACGCATGCGGTGCCGATCCACCAGGGGATCGTCGACCCGAGCGCGCGCGGCATTTACTACGGCCGGCTCTCGGAGATGACCGACACCGACTTCCAGGTGCTCCCCGAGGAAGACGGGGTCACCTTCTGAGCGCGAGCGATCACCTTCCTGCCGCGCGCCCGGCGGCCCGGCCGGAGAACACGCAGCCGCCGAGGAACGTGCCCTCCAGCGAGCGGTAGCCGTGCACCCCGCCACCGCCGAACCCGGCGGCCTCCCCCGCGGCGAACAGCCCGTCGAACACGCTGCCGTCGGGCTTGAGCACCCGTGAATCCAGATCGGTTTCCAACCCGCCCAACGACTTTCGGGTGAGAATGTGCAGCTTCACCGCGATCAGCGGTCCCGCCTTCGGGTCGGTGAGCCGGTGCGGCGCGACGACGCGGCTGATCCGGTCGCCCAGATAGTTGCGCGCCACGTGGATCGAGGCGATCTGCATGTCCTTGGTGAACTTGTTGGCCACCTCGCGGTCGCGGGCGGTGACCTCGGCTTCCACGGTCGCGTAGTCCAGCGGCAGCACATCGGGCACGTCGTTCATCGCAGACACCAAGTCCCGCAACGTGTTCGCGCTGACGAAGTCCACGCCGCGGTCGACGAACGCCTGTACCGGTCGCGGTGCACCCGGACGCACCCGGCGCAGCACCTCGGCGATGCTGCGGCCCGTCAGATCGGGGTTCTGCTCCTGGCCTGACAGCGCGAACTCCTTGGCGATGATGCGGGCGTTGAGCACGAACCACGTGTAGTCCTGGCCTGTCTGCGCAATGTGTTCCAGCGTGCCCAGGGTGTCGAACCCGGGATACAGCGGTGCAGGCAGGCGGTTGCCGTGCGCATCCAGCCACAGCGACGACGGGCCGGGCAGGATGCGGATGCCGTGCATCGGCCAGACCGGGTCGTAGTTGGTGATGCCCTCGGTGTAGTGCCACATCCGGTCGCTGTTGATGACACGCGCACCCGCCGACTCGGTGATGCCGATCATCCGTCCGTCCACGTGCGCGGGCACCCCGGAGAGCAGTTGGTCGGGCACCCGGCCCATCCGCTTGGGCCAGTTCTGCCGCACCAGGTCGTGGTTACCGCCGATGCCGCCGCTGGCGACGACGACGGCTTGGGCATGGAACTCGAAGTCGCCGACCCGGTTTCGTGACGACGCCACACCGCGGGCCTCATCTGAAGGTTCCAGCACCGCGCCGCGCACCCCGACCACGGCGCCGTCCTCGACGATCAGCTCGTCGACGCGGTGCCGATGCTTGAACGTCACCCGGGGTGACCCGAGCAACCGGCGCGCGAAGACGTCGACGATCGCGGGCCCGGTGCCCCAGGTGATGTGGAAGCGCGGCACCGAGTTGCCGTGCCCGCGTGCGTCATAGCCGCCCCGCTCCGCCCATCCCACCAGCGGGAAGATCTGCAATCCGCGCTCACGCAACCAGCTGCGCTTCTCGCCGGCGGCGAAGTCGACGTAGGCGTGCGCCCACTGTCGCGGCCAATGGTCTTCGGGCCGGTCGAATCCCGCCGTCCCGAGCCAGTCCTGCAGTGCCAGCTCGTGGCTGTCACGGATACCGACCCGGCGTTGTTCGGGGCTGTCGACGAAGAACAGCCCGCCGAACGACCAGTACGCCTGCCCGCCGAGGTTGTTGGCGTTCTCCTGGTCGACGATCAGCACGCGGCGGCCGCGGTCGACCACCTCGCACGCCGCGACCAGCCCTGCGAGCCCCGCTCCCACCACGATGACGTCCGCATCTGCCATAGCCGCCACGTTAGCGGGCGCGCGTTACGCCGCGGCCGCCAGGTGACCGCTGGTTTACCGCGGCAAGACCTCCTCGATGGCCGAGATCACCTCGGGCGCATCGGGTTCGGTACGCGGGCGGAACCTCCTGGCCACCTTGCCGCCGGGGGCGAGCAGGAACTTCTCGAAGTTCCACTGGATGTCGCCGGCTTCGCCGTCGGCGTCGGGCGTCTTGGTCAGCTGCTCGTAGAGCGGGTGGCGCCCGGAACCGTTGACGTCGGTCTTTTCCAACAGCGGAAACGTCACGCCGTAGGTGGTCGAGCAGAACTCCTGGATCTCCTCGGCCGTACCGGGCTCCTGGCCCATGAACTGGTTGCACGGCACGCCGATCACGGTGAGCCCACGATCGCGGTAGTCCGTTGCCAACTGCTCCAGGGCCGTGTACTGCGGGGTGAGGCCGCACTTGGAGGCGACGTTGACCACCAGGACCGCACCGTCGGCCAGCTGGCCCAGCGTGGTGGCGTTGCCGTCGAGTGTGGTCAGCGGGATATCGGTTAGCGGTGTGTCGGTCATGCCCGGCACGTTACCCGTCCTGGAACAGCATCCCCGCGACTCGGTGCACCAGCGCGATCGGATCGTCGGCGGTGTCGATCGACTTGTTCAGCCACAACAGCGAAAAGCCGTGCACCAGCGACCATGCCGCGAGGGCCGCGGCCTGCGGGTCACCGACGGCCCTGTCGTCACCGAGGGTGCCGACACCTTGTGCGAGTTCGGTTCCGGCCGCGTTCACGGCCGCGACCAACTCGGGGTCCTCGGGGTTGACCAGCGAGCGGTCGAACATCACCGCGTAGTGACCGGGATGGGCGAGCGCGAACCGCACATAGGCCAGCGCGGCGTCGATGAACTCCGGGCGGGCCTCGGCGAGTTCGGCCGCCAGCAACCGCCAACCCTCGGCCGCCAGCGCGGTGAACAGGCCGCGACGGTCGGTGAAGTGATGGGCGGGCGCAGCGTGCGAGACGCCGGCCGCGCGGGCCAGTTCGCGCAGCGAGATGCCGTCGGCGCCGCGCTCGGCCACCAGCTCGGCGGCCTGCGCCAGGATGACGGCCTTGAGATCGCCGTGGTGATAGGACGCCTTGGTCACGGCCGCCAGCATACCGAGTAAATCTTGACAGTGCCTAGATATCGCCTTATGGTGAACTAGTCACTGTCAAGATTGGAGTTCGGGATGGCTGTGGTACTGACCCTGATCCTCGGCACGCTCGCGGCCCGGCTGGCCGGTTGGCTGGGGATCGACTACGTCGACAGCTGGCCCTCGGCGATCGCCGTCGGCCTGGCCGCGATGTTCGTACTCACCGGCGTCGCGCACTTCGTCGACCCGCTGCGCCGCGACATGATCGCGATCGTCCCGCCGCGACTGCCCGCACCTGCCCATCTGGTGACCGTCACGGGCGCGCTCGAACTGCTCGGCGCGGCCGGGCTGTTGTATCCCCCGACCCGGGTGGCTGCAGCGGTGGGCCTGTTCGCGCTGATGCTGGTGATGTTCCCCGCCAACGTCTACGCGACGCGGATGCCCAACCCGCCGAAGTCGATGACGACCCGGCTGGACCTGCGCACCGCCGAGCAGGTGCTGTTCCTATTCGCCGCCGCCGTCGTGGTCGGCCTTGGCAGCATCCAGTAGCCAGGCGTACTGGAACGCGGCTTCCTTCCAGCGTTCGTAACGCCCGCTGATGCCACCGTGACCTGCGTTCATCTCGGTCTTCAGCAGGACCGGATTGCTGTCGGTCTTGGTATAGCGAAGCGCGGCAACCCATTTCGCCGGCTCCACATAGTACACCCTGGTGTCGTTGAGCGACGTCATCGCCAGGATCTTCGGGTACCGTTTGGCGGCGACGTTCTCATAGGGCGAGTAGGACTTCATATACTCGTAGACGTCCTTGTCCTCCAGCGGATTTCCCCACTCGTCCCACTCCGTGACGGTCAACGGCAGCGACGGGTCCAGGATGGTGGTGAGCGGGTCGACGAACGGCACCACGGCGAGGATACCGGCGAACGACTCGGGCGCCATGTTGCCCACCGCGCCCACCAGCAGGCCGCCTGCGCTTCCACCGTGCGCGACCAGGTTCTCCGGGCGCGTGATGTCGGTCTGCACCAGATGCTCTGCCACGGCGATGAAATCGGTGAAGGTGGTCTTCTTCTCCAGCATCTTGCCGTGCTCGTACCACGGCCTGCCGAGTTCCCCGCCGCCGCGCACGTGTGCGACCGCGAACACCATCCCGCGGTCGAGCAGCGACAGCCGCGCAATGGAGAACCGCGGATCCTCACACATTTCGTAGGCGCCGTAGCCGTACAGCAGCGTCGGCGCCGGGTACTGCAAACCGATCCGGTGCACGATCGAGATCGGTACCCGGGCGCCGTCGGCCGCGACGGCCCAGTCGCGGCGCTCGACGTAGTCCTCGGGACGGTAGTCGCCGAGCACCGGCTGCTCGCGCAGCAGGGTGCGCTCACCGGTCTGCAGATCGAAGTCGTAGATCCGCACGGGGGTGACGAACGAGGTGGCGCCGATCCGCAGCTTCGGTGAGCTCCAGTTCGGGTTGCCCGCCAGACCCGCCGACGTCAGCTCGGAGTCGAACGTGATGTCCTGGGGATGGCCGTATTCGCCGTCGGCGTACAGGGGCCACAGCTGGATCTTCGGCAGGGCCTCGCTGCGGTAGCCGACCACCAGATGTGCTTCGAACGCGTCCACCGAGTCCAGGCGCACGTCCTCGCGGTGCTCGATCAGCGTGCGCGTCGAGGTGGGGTCGGCCACCGGCGCCTCGACGAGCGTGAAGTTCTCCGCACCGTCGTTGTGCAGGATCAGGAACCGGTCCTGCCCGCCGACGACGGCGTGTTCGACGGAGTACTCGACGAGTTCGCGCCGTGGCCACACGGTGGTGAACTCGGCCTGCGGATCGTCGGCGTCGGCGTAGCGGATCTCGGAGGTGACCGCGCTGCCCGCGGCGATGAGGATGTACTTGTCGCTTCGGGTCCGGCCCACCGCGAGCCAGAACCGTTCGTCGGGTTCGTGATACGCCCGTTGGGCGGGCAGCCCGGATCCGATGCGGTGCCGCCACACGGTGTCGGGACGCCACGCGTCGTCGACGGTGGTGTAGTAGACGGTGCGGTTGTCGGCCGCCCACGTCACCCCGGGGGCGATGCCGACGATCTCGTCGTCATACAGCTGTCCGGTGTGTAAGTCCTTGAACCGCAACGTGTAACGTTCGTCGCCCTTGACGTCCACGGAATACGCGAGCACGCTTCCGTCCAGGCTCACCGACGCGGCGCCCAGCGCGAAGAACTCGTGGCCCTCGGCCTCGGTGTTCTCGTCGAGCAGCACCTGCTCACCGGGGATCTCGGTGTTTTCGTCGAGCACCGGCGGCGTCCAGTCGTCGGGGTTTTCGACCGGGCAGCGGCAGTGCACGCTGTACTGCTTGCCCTCGAAGCTGCGCCCGTAGTACCACCAGTCCAGCCGTCGGGTCGGCACGGACAGGTCGGTCTCCTTGGTGCGGGCCTTGATCTCGTCGAAGATCTTCTGCCGCAACGGCCCCAGGTGTGCGGTGACGTGTTCGGTGTAGGCGTTCTCCGCGTTGAGGTGCTCGATGACCTCGGGGTTGGACTTGTCGCGCAGCCATTCGTAGGCGTCGATGAAGATGTCGCCGTGATGTTCGCGACGGTGGTCGAGGCGTTTGGCTTCGGGAGGGTTCACGCGGCAGATCCGATCCAGTCGTCGAACTTGTGGCCCGAAATACGTTCGTAGGCCTCGATGTATCGCGCCCGCGTCGCGTCGACGATGTGCTGGGGCAGCGGCGGTGGCGGTCTGTCACCGTAGCGGTCCCAGCCGGACTCGGCGCTGGTGAGCCAGTTGCGGACGAACTGCTTGTCGAAACTCTGCTGCACCGCCCCCTCTTGCCAGTCGTCGGCGCGCCAGTACCTGCTCGAATCGGGGGTGAACACTTCGTCGGCCAACCGCAGCGTGCCGTCGTCGTCCACGCCGAACTCGAACTTGGTGTCGGCCACGATGATCCCCTTGGTGAGCGCGTAATCGGCACCCTGGCGGTAGGTCGTCAGCGTGAGCTCGCGTAACTGCTCGGCCCGTTCGGCGCCGATCAGATCGATTACCGCGTCGAACGAGATGTTCTCATCATGTTGTCCCAGTTCGGCTTTGGTGGCCGGGGTGAACAGCGGTTCGGTGAACTTGCTGGCCTCGGCCAGCCCGGCCGGCAGCGCGATTCCGCACAGCGTGCCGGTGTTCTGGTAGTCGATCAGGCCCGAGCCGGTGAGGTAGCCGCGGGCCACCGCCTCCACCGGCAGCATGTCGAGTTCCTGCACCACCAGCGCTCGGCCCAGCACATCGTCGGGAATGCGCGGGTCGTCGGGTGGGCCTGCCAGGTGGTTGGGCACGTCAGCCGATCGACTCAGGAAATCGAAGAAGAACACGCTCATCGCGGTCAGGATGCGGCCCTTGTCGGGGATCTGCGAGTCCAGGATGTAGTCATAGGCAGAGATCCGGTCGGAGGCGACGAACAGCAGCGTCTCGTCGTCGACGCGGTACAGCTCGCGGACCTTACCGCTGGCCAGATGTTGGTAGTCGGACAGAGCGGGGCGCATCGGGCCAGCCTATCGGGCAGCATCAACGCCATGAGTTCGCGGTTTCTCCCCTACGCCACGACGCCCTCGCGCTTCGTCGGCCAGTTCCTCAGCGATATCGTCGTGCTTGGCTGGACCATCGTGTGGCTGTCGGTCGGCGCGGCCGTCCACTCGGCGGTGTCGACCATCGCCGCGGTCGGGCGCCAGGTCGAGATCGGCGCCACCGGCGTGTCCGACAACCTAGACACGGCGGGCAGCCGCACCGACGACGTGCCGTTCGTCGGCGATGCCCTGGCCAAGCCGCTGCGCGCGGCCAGCGAGGCCGCCCTCGACATCGCCGGCGCCGGTCACAGCCTCGACACCACCGCGTCGTGGTTGGCGTGGGTGCTGGCGATCGCCGTCGCCGCCCCGCCGATCCTGTTCGTCGCGATGCCGT
Source organism: Mycolicibacterium holsaticum DSM 44478 = JCM 12374 (assembly GCF_019645835.1). Taxonomy (NCBI): domain Bacteria; kingdom Bacillati; phylum Actinomycetota; class Actinomycetes; order Mycobacteriales; family Mycobacteriaceae; genus Mycobacterium; species Mycolicibacterium holsaticum. Next base: position 777,509 of record NZ_CP080998.1, on the reverse strand, counting down.
GGCTGATGTTGCGGCTGCGCTTCGCGCGACGCAAGTGGACGGCGATCACGCTGGCGCGCACCCCCGCGGGCGAACAGTTGCTGGCGCTGCGGGCGTTGGCCAACCGGCCGTTGGCCCAGCTGGCGCAGATACACACCGACCCGGTGGGCGCGTGGCGCAACTACGACGCGGTGGCGATCCGGGGGCTGGCCTCGTTGGAGCTGCGGGCGGCCGGCATCCGTCGCTAACCAGCGATTTCGGCGTGATTTCTTTCGCTCAACGAAAGTTTTCACACCGAAATCGCCGGGAGTGGAGCGGTTCAGGGGTGTCGCGACGTCTAACTTGAGTGCTCGACGACTTGCTGCGCAGCCAAGACGGCGTCATCACGCTCGCGCAGGCGCGGACCATCGGCCTCAGCGCGCAGACGGTCATGCGCCGCGCCCGATCGGGACGGTGGCGACGCTGCGGGCCAGGTGTCTACTTCGCGAACGACCGACAGTTCACCGACGCCGCGCGCATCCGGTCGGCGGTGTGGAGCTACGGCTCCCGCGCCACCGCGAGCGGTCTGGCCGCGGCATGGTGGCTGGGCGCGACGAGATATGCCCCGCAGATCGTCGAGGTGACGGTCCCGCGGACCGGCAATGGACGACGCAGACCGGGCACCCGGTTGCGGCGGCGTGACCTGGCGCCGGCCGACATCATCGAGCGCTCCGGGCTACGGGTGACCGCGCTGCCGCTGACGCTCATCGAGGCGGCGGTCCGACTCAGGGACGGCGCCAAACTTCTGGACGCCGCGCTGCAGCGTGACGTCGAGTTGGCCCAGCTGTGGCGCGTGCACCTGCGGAACAAGGGCCGCCACGGTGCGCCGGGCGCCAGACGCCTGCTGCACGCCGCATCCGACGGCGCCCGCTCCGAAGCCGAGCGCCTCCTGGTGAAACTGCTGAAAGGCGCGGGCGTCACCGGCTGGCAGACCAACTATCCGGTCAGCGGATACCGGGTCGACGTGGCGTTCCCGGACGCGAAGGTCGCCATCGAAGTCGACGGATGGGCCTTCCACAGCGATGCGGAGACGTTCGTCAAGGACCGTCGACGCCAGAACGTGATCGCCCTGCTCGGTTGGCAGGTGCTGCGCTTCACGTGGCTGGACCTCACCGAGCACCCCGACCGCGTTCTCGCCGAGATCAAGCTCGCGTGCCGCTAGCCGAGCATGCGCCGCCACACCCGCCCGTAGGAATACCGAGCCGTCACCGAGCCGAACCGCACCCGGCCACGCACGACGAGGTGCAACTGCGACGAGCGCGGTCCGTAGGGCACCTTCAACGTGGCGCTGCCCGCGAACGTGTCGACGCCGTTGAGATCGGCCGTGGCGCCGTCGGGCAGGATCAGCTCGGTTGAGCTGAAATAATCGTCGACGTCCAGCACGACGCTCGGGCTGCTCACCGCGGCGTTGGTGAAATCCAGCGTGGTGTCACACATCCGGGTGTTCAGCCGCAGGTGCGACGGCACCGTCCACGGTCCGCGCCGCGTGATCGTCGACATCCGGCCCCGGATCGGTTCACCGCTGTGTGGTGCCACCGTCGGCGATTGCGGCAGGTCGGCCAGCACGGCACACAGCTCACCGCGGGTGCGGGCGGTGAACACCCTCTCGACGCGGTCACCGAACTCGTCGAGCGTGAGCAGGCCCTGGCCGACCGCGTGCTCGAGCAGTTGGCGGACGTGGGCACGGTCGGCGTCGGAAACCCGCACATACGCGTCACTTGAGTCCATGCCTCGAGGGTAGGTGCAGCCGCAGCTGGCTGACCAACCGCGACAACCCTGCGACCGCCACGATCGCCCAGCTGCCCAACGCAATCCAATACACCACATGCGAAATCGCCGACAGGGCAGACCAACCGGTTTCCGCCGAAGTGGTGTCGGTGGCCACCGAGTACATGCCGAGCGGGAACACCATCGCCCACCAGACCCCGGCAAAGCGCAACGCCTCCGGCTGCCGGGCGTGCCGCACGCCGAAGTGCAGCAACGGCGGAATCCACGCCGTGGCCGCGACCCAGGTCCCGACGGTCATCAGCCGCGCCGCCTCGGCCAGCGCGCCGGTGGTGTCGTGGAGGATGTGAACGCCGGCCAGCGTCGCGATCGCCAGTGCGCCCATCAGGATCCACGCGTCGGGTTCGAACCCACCGGGGTCCAGCCTGGCGGCGAACGCCCGGGCCAGGATCAACGACGTCATCACGAGGTACACCACCAGCGCAATCACCCACAACACGGCGGCGACCAGCAGCAACGCATGCCAGCCGGTGTGACGCGAAAGCGCGACGGTGACGATCGCCAGCCCCGACGTGCCGACGCTGGGCAATTCCCATGCGCCACGGGCGCTTTCCCGAAACTCATGCCACCGTCGCCGCGCGAAGTTGCGCACCAGCAGCACACTGAGCGCCAGCCAGGCCGTCGCGGCGAGCACGCTGAGCGTCCACAGCACGCCGGGGATCGACGTGAACCTGTTGTCGAGCACCGCGCATGCGGCGACGAACGTGAACAGCCGCACCGTGACGTCGGGGTCCGCGATATCCGGTGGCTTCCCGGGCCACCGGATCGCCGCAAGTGCGACCAGGACCACCAGCCCGGCGGCGGCCAGCACACCCAGCCCGCCGCTGATCGCCGGATAGCCGTGGTCGGCCGCGGCGATCGACACGATGCCGGTCGCCATGACCGCGGCGAACGCGTCCGGTTTCACACCCGCAGCTCGACCACCAGGTGCCGGATGCCGGTGTGCCGGTTGCTGCGCGTCCACTCCACGGGCTTGACCAGCCGCGCCGACGAGAACCGGGTCAACAGCTCCTCGAACAGCACCCGAAGTTCGAGCCGGGCCAGGTTGGCCCCCAGGCAGTAGTGCACACCGTGCCCGAAGCCCAAGTGCGGGTTGGGCTTACGGGTGATGTCGAAGGCGTCCGGGGAGCTGAACACCGCGGGGTCGCGGTTTGCCGAGCCGTCCCAGACCTGCACCTTCTGCCCGGCGCGGATCTCGATGCCTGCGAGTTCGGCGGCTCTGGTCGCGGTGCGCCGCTTCGACGGCGACGGCGACGTCCAGCGCACCATCTCTTCGACCGCGGTCGGCAACTGGTCCAGATCGGCGCACAGCGCCGCGAGTTGGTCGGGGTGGTCGATCAACGCGAGCAGGCCGCCTGCCACCGCGTTGCGGGTCGTCTCGGCGCCGGCGCTGAACAGCAGGCTGAAAAACAGATACAGCTCCAGATCCGACAACCCCTCGTCCAGGGTGGCGTTCGCGACGACCGACAGCATGTCGTCGGTCGGCTCGGCACGCTTGGCCGCGATCAGTTCCTGGCCGTAGGTGTACATCTTGGCGCCGGCTTCCTCCACCGACATCGGCCCGACCTGCCCCAGTTCGGCCCTGCGGGCCGTACCGAAGTCGAACTGCGGCTCGATGGCACGAAACAGCCAATGCCGTTCGGACTCGGGAACTCCCAGCAGTATGCAGATCATCTGCATCGGCAGCTCGGCGGCGATGTCGACCAGGAAGTCGAACGGTTCACCGGGCACCACCGCGTCCAGCAGCCGCCGCGCCCTGGCGCGCAGATCGTCTTCGACGCGTCGGATCATCCGCGGGGTCAGACCGGAACTGACCAGCCGCCGGACCTCGGAATGCCGCGGGTCGTCCATCATGTTGAGCACCTGGCCGGCGATCGACAGATCCTGCAGCAGCGTGCCGCCGTAGGGCCGGTAACCGCCGGTCACCGACGAATATGTCACCGGATCACGAAGCACGGCAAAGGTTTCGGCATGGGTGGCCACCGACCAGAAGCCTTCGCCGTCGGGGGTGTGTTCGGTCGGTTCATGCCAGTACACCGGTGCCTCACGACGGTGCACCGCGAACAGCTCGTGCGGAAAGCCGTCGGCGAAGTTGTCCAGATCGGTGAAGTCGATCCGGGTCAACGCCGATGTCGAGGTCACAGGATGGCACCCGAGGTGTACTTGGCCGCTTCGGGGTAGCGGCTGACCAATTCGTCGACCGCCTCGACGACCCGGTCCACCTGGTCACCGGCCGCCCCGGTGAACGCCTGTTTGTCGGCGAGCGCCGCGTCGAGGGCCGGCCGGTCCAGCGGCAGCCGCGGATCGGCGGCGAGCCGGTCGAGCAGGTCGGGTTCGGATCCCTTCTCCCGCATGGCGAGCGCGACGGCGACGGCGTGTTCCTTGATCACCTCGTGGGCGGACTCACGCCCCATGCCTGCGCGCACCGCGGCGATCAGGATCCGGGTGGTGGCCAAGAACGGCAGGTAGCGGTCGAGCTCACGCTGAATCACGGCGGGATAGGCACCGAACTCGTCGAGCACCGTCAAGAACGTCTCGGTCTGCCCGTCGACGGCGAAGAAGGCGTCGGGCAGCGCCACCCGGCGCACCACCGAGCAGAACACGTCGCCCTCGTTCCATTGCGCGCCCGCCAGTTCGGCGGCCATCGAGGCGTAGCCGCGCAGCACCACCTGCAACCCGTTCACCCGCTCACACGATCGGGTGTTCATCTTGTGCGGCATGGCCGACGAGCCGACCTGCCCCGGGGCGAACCCTTCGGTCACCAGCTCGTGTCCGGCCATCAACCGGATGGTGTGCGCCAGCGAGGACGGGCCCGCGCCCACCTGCACCAGCGCCGAGACCACGTCGTGGTCCAGCGACCGCGGATACACCTGGCCGATACTGCTGAAAAGCTCTGTGAAGTCCAGGAATTCGGCGACCCGGCGCTCCAGGTCGGCCAGCCGGGAGGTGTCCCCGCCGAACAAGTCGAGCATGTCCTGCGCGGTGCCCATCGGGCCCTTGATACCGCGCAGGGGATAGCGGTCGATCAGCGCACGCAGCCGTTGCAGCGCGAGCAGCATCTCTTCGGCGGCCGAGGCGAACCGCTTGCCCAGCGTGGTGGCCTGCGCCGCGACGTTGTGGCTGCGGCCGGCCATCACCAGGTCGCGGTAGCTGATCGCGCGCTCGGCCAGCCGGGCCACCACCGCGACGCCGTGTGAATGCACCAGTTCCAGCGAGCGGCGGATCTGCAACTGCTCGACGTTCTCGGTGAGGTCGCGGCTCGTCATGCCCTTGTGCACATGCTCGTGGCCGGCGAGCGCGTTGAACTCCTCGATGCGCGCCTTGACGTCGTGGCGCAGCACCCGTTCACGCGCCGCGATCGACGACAGGTCGACCTCCTCGAGCACCCGCTCGTAGTCGGCGAGCACCGAGGAGGGCACCGCTGTGCCCGTGATGCCCAGTTCTATCTGCGCGCGCAGCACCGCCAGCCAGAGTCGGCGCTCCGCGACGATCTTGGCCTCCGGTGACCAGATGGCCACCATCTCCTCGCTGGCGTACCGGTTGGCCAGCACATTCGGGATCGTCACAACCACACAGCTTACGGTTCGGGGCTTAGCGGCCTAGTCCGGCGCGTCGGTCAGGTGCGCCTCGTCGAACAGGCCGGCGTCGCGGACGCCGACGCGGCGGTTGATCAACATCGTGATCAAGAACAGCACGATCCCGACCCCGACCAGAGCCAACGCCACGATGTACTGCTGAACGGGCCGACCCGACAACGGCGTCACGAGATACAGCGACACGACGAACCCGATCACCGGCAGCGCCGTCGGCGTCCGGAAATGTTTACCGCCGGCGCGCACGTCGTGCCGCAACACCAATACCGCGACGTTGACCATCGCGAACACCGCGAGCAACAACAGCGACGTGGTGCCGCCGAGCACCGATATGGCGGTCGAACTGGCGAACGCCGACACGTAGACGATCAGCCCGAACGCGATCAGCGTGGTGAACACGATCGCCACCCACGGGGTGCGGGTGCGCGGATGCACCGTCCCGAGCACCGGTGGCAGCACGTGCTGACGCGCCATGCCGTAGATCAACCGGCTGGCCATCAGCATGTTGATCAACGCGGTGTTGGACACCGCGAACATCGAGATGAACGGAAAGATCTCTTCGATCGGCAGGTTGGGCGCACCGGCCTTGACGACCTCCACCAACGGGGTGTCACTTTCGGCCAGCGTCCCCACCGGCACCAGGGCCACCGCCACGATCGACACCAGGATGTAGACGATCCCGGCGATCGTCAGACCCGAAAGCAACACCTTGGGGAAGGTGTTCACCGGATCCTTGGTTTCCTCGGCCATGTTCACCGAGTCCTCGAAACCCACCATCGCGAAGAACGCCAACGACGTCGCCGCGGTGACGGCCATGAACGCGTTCTTGTCCGTCGCGGTGTCGAACGCGATCACCCGGCTGAAGTCGACGTCGAGCCCGCGGGTGAACGCCCACAAACCGACGAAGAGCACCAGCATCAGGCCGGTCGCCTCGACGATGGTCAGCACGACGTTGAGTTTCACGCTCTCGCCGACACCGCGCAGGTTCACCATCGCCAGCAGCGCCATGAACAGCAGTGCGATGACGGCGATCCCGAACTTGCCCCACCCCAGCCCGAACCCGGTGTCGAAGTTGGCGGCGAAGAAGCGCGACGCGGTGGACGCCGAGGTGATACCCGAACACATCACCACGAACGCCACCAGGAACGTGACGAACTGGATGCCAAAAGCCTTGTGCACGTACAGCGCAGCGCCGGCGGCCTGCGGATACTTGGTCACCAGCTCCAGGTAGCTGAACGCGGTGATGGTCGCGATGAGGAACGCGACCAGAAACGGAAGCCACGCTGCGCCACCGACTTCGCCTGCGACGTCACCAGTCAGCGCGTAGACCCCGGTGCCCAGGATGTCGCCCACGACGAAGAGCAGCAACAGGCCTGGGCCCATCACTCGCCGTAGTTCCGGCTCCTGGCTCGCGGTGTCCGGAGTGCCCATCGCCTTTCCTGGGCCCGCCGCTACGCTATTCGCTCGTCGACCGGCGCCAGCACGTCGATCACATCGATGAGCGTGGCGCGTGCTGATGCGCGCGGGCCGTCGCCGTCGCCGACGAGCGCAGCCACCACCGCACCGTCGACAGCGTTGACCAACGCCGTCAGGTACTCGGCGCGCACCGACCGTCCGGACCGTTCGATGACCTCGATGACGGCGTCGGTGCGTTGCCGCAGAATCTGTCGTTGGATGTCGCGCAGCATCGGTTGGCGCGCGCACGCGATGTAGCGCTCGTAGCGGGAGATCAACTGCTCGCTGACCCGCTGGCCGACCGCGTCGTCGACGAGCAGGTCGACCAGGATGGCCGCTGTCGACTCGGCGCCGCGACGGCGTCGCGGCAGCATCGCCACCCGGGCCCGCAACTGCTCGGTCTCGCGTTCACCGACGTGCTCGACGGCCTTGGCGATCAGGTCGTCCAACGACGAGAAGTAGTACGTCGTCGACGCCAACGGCAGCCCGGCGCGACGGGCCACCGCGCGGTGCCGGACCGCGTCGAAGCCCCCTTCGCACAGCAGATCGGCAGCCGCGCTGACCAGCGCGCACCGCCGACGTTCTCCCTTAGGAGTGACTGCTGCTGTCACCTCTAGCATGCTGCCAGTCGGGCGGGTCTCCCATTGCGCTTTCGACCAATCAACAGGCTTTACTCAGATAACTCGGGCGAATACCGAACCCGCGGCGGTGGCATGATGGCCGCCATGCCCGAACTCAGCCGACGCGCGCTGCTGCGTGTGGGTGTCGGTGTGACAGGCGTGGCCGCCGGGCTGGCCGCGTTCTCCCGTCCACCGGCCGTGCGCGCCGCGCCGACCTACGTCGAAGGGTCGTTCGTCTCGGCGGCGCGCGGCGGGATGAGGACCAACTGGGCGATCGCCCGCCCGCCAGGACAGACCGGACCGCTGCGCCCGATCATCGCGCTGCACGGTAAGGGCAGCGACGCGGCGACCGTGATGGCCGGCGGGGTGGAGCAGGGCTTGGCTCAGGCCGTGGCGGCGGGACTGCCGCCATTCGCGGTCGTGGCCGTCGACGGCGGCGGAAGCTACTGGCACAAGCGCGCATCCGGTGAGGACTCCGGCGCGATGGTGCTCGACGAGCTCATCCCGATGCTGGGTGAGCAGGGCCTGGACCCCTCCCGGGTGGCGTTCCTGGGCTGGTCGATGGGTGGGTACGGCGCGCTGCTGCTCGGTGGCAGGCTGGGGCCGGCCCGCACCGCGGCCATCTGCGCGGTGAGCCCGGCATTGTGGACGTCCCCGGGCGCGGCGGCGCCCGGCGCGTTCGACGGCGCCGCGGACTACGCGGCCAACAGCGTGTGGGGGCTGCCGGACCTCGGCCGGATACCGATCCGGATCGACTGCGGCAACAGCGATCCGTTCTACGCAGCCACCAAACAGTTCATCGCCCAACTGCCCACCCCACCTGCGGGCGGCTTTTCGCCCGGCGGGCACGACGGCGGGTTCTGGAGTTCGCAGCTGCCCGCCGAGCTGACCTGGATCGCGCCGCTGCTGACCGCCTGACATCCTGCGCGTTAAACGCTGATGCGACCCTCGGCGGCGGCCAGCCCGATATCGCTGCGAAAATGGCTGCCCGGCAACCGGATCGATTCGATCAACGCGTACGCGGCGGCGCGGGCCGCGGCCAGATCGGACCCGGTTCCCACCACCGACAGCACCCGGCCGCCGCAGGAGACGACCGCGCCGTCGTCGCGGCGGGCGGTGCCCGCGTGCAGCACACCGTCGGCCTCGGATCCGGTGATGACGTCGCCCACCCGGGGCCGGCTGGGATAGTTCTCCGCGGCCAGCACGACCGTCACCGCGGCGCCGTCGCGCCATTTCAGCGGCCGCAGCCGGGCCAGCGTGCCGGTCGCGGCGGCGCGCAGCAGCTGCCCCAGCGGGCTGTCCAGCAGTGCCAGCACCGACTGTGTCTCCGGATCGCCGAAGCGGCAGTTGAATTCGACGACCGCCGGACCCTGTGACGTGATCGCGAGCCCGGCGTAAAGCAATCCGGAAAACGAACTACCTCGACGCACCAGCTCGGCGGCAACAGGTTTCACGATCTCGTCGACGATCCGGTCCGCGACGTCTGCGGGCAGCCACGGCAGCGGCGCATAGGCGCCCATCCCGCCGGTGTTGGGTCCGGTGTCGTTGTTGCCGACGCGCTTGAAGTCCTGGGCGGCCAACAGCGGAACCACGGTCTCACCGTCGACGACGCAGAACAGTGACACCTCGGGACCGTCGAGAAACGATTCGAGCAGCACCGGATGTCCGGCGTCGAGCAGGCTGGCGGCGTGCGCGCGGGCCACGTCGCGGTCGGTGGTCACCACCACGCCCTTGCCGGCGGCCAGCCCGTCGTCCTTGACCACCCAGGCCGCCTCGCCGCCCGGTGGCCCGAAGCGGTCGAGTGCTGCGTCCAGCCGCGCCGGGTTGTCGACGATCTCGCTGCGCGCGGTGCGCACCCCGGCAGCGGCCATCACGTCTTTGGCGAACGCCTTGGACCCCTCGATGCGTGCGGCGTCCCTGGTCGGTCCGAAGCAGGCGATCCCCGCGGCGCGCACGGCGTCGGCCACGCCGAGCACCAGCGGCACCTCGGGACCGATGACCACCAGGTCGGCGCCGATCTGCCGGGCCAACTTGGCGACTGCCTCCCCGGAGGTGATGTCGACGTCGTGCTGCTGGGCGATCGCCGCGGTGCCCGCGTTTCCCGGGGCGATGGCCAGTGCCTCGACCTCCGGGTCGCGGCGCAGCGCGAGCAGCAACGCATGTTCACGGGCTCCGGAGCCGATCACCAGCACACGCACAAGCGCCAACTCTAAACGCTCGCCCTCGGCCATACACTTGACACCACACTGTATGGTCGGTTTATGACGCAGAGCACATGCCCGTTTTCGCCGGGATGGGACTTCACCGACCCCGACCTCCTGCTCAAGGGCATACCCGTCAGCGAGTTCGCCGAGCTGCGCAAGACCGCGCCGGTGTGGTGGAACGAGCAGGCGGAGTCGATCTTCGACGACGGCGGCTACTGGGTGATCAGCCGCCACGAGGACATCAAGGCCATCTCACGCGACAGCGATCGGTGGTCGACCAACCGCAAGGGTGTCGTCATGCGACTGCCCGAGGGCACCGACGCCGAACAGCTGGAGCTGACCAAGGCGCTGCTGATCAACCACGACGCACCCGAGCACACCCGGCTGCGCAAGATCGTGTCTCGGCTGTTCACCCCGCGGGCGGTGGCCGGGCTGGAAGGCAAGCTCGCCCTCGTCGCCCGTGAGATCGTCGCCGCGGCAAAGGAAAAGGAAAGCGGCAACTTCGTCGACGACATCGCGATGGGTTTGCCGCTGCAGGCGATCGCCGACTTGATCGGCGTTCCGGAGACCGACCGCGAGAAGTTGTTCCGGTGGACCAACTCCATCATGAACACCGACGACCCCGACTTCGAAAGCGATTACGCGGCCGCCAACGCCGAGCTGATGGGCTACGCCTACGCGATGGCCGAGGAACGCCGCCGCTGCCCGGCCGACGACATCGTCACCCGGCTCGTCGAGGCCGATATCGACGGAGAATCGATGGAGGATGTCGAGTTCGCGTTCTTCGTTATCCTGCTGGCGGTCGCGGGCAACGAGACCACACGCAACGCGATGACCCACGGGATGAACGCGTTCTTCGAGCACCCCGACCAGTGGGAGCTGTTCAAGCGTGAGCGACCAGAGACGACGGCGGACGAGATCGTGCGGTGGGCCACGCCGGTGCACTGCTTCCAGCGAACAGCGTTGCAGGACATCGAACTCGGTGGCGTGACGATTCGCGAGGGTCAGCGTGCCGGCCTGTTCTACAGCTCGGCCAACTACGACGAGTCGGTGTTCGACTCGCCGTTCGAGTTCAACATCAGCCGCGACCCCAACCCGCATCTGGGCTTTGGGGGCAACGGCGCGCATTACTGCATCGGGGCGAATCTGGCCCGCATGGAGATCCAGCTGATCTTCAACGAGATCGCCGAGCAGATCCCCGACATCGCCAAACTGTCTGAACCGCAACGTCTTCGCTCGGGCTGGCTCAACGGGGTCAAGAACCTGCAGGTATCCTACTCTGGTTGATTGGGCTGGCTGAGTAGGATTTTGCCGTGCGCACCCACGGTTGGTCCGGTTCGGCGCCAGCGACCGACGACGAGGCGATAGGCCGGATCCTCGACGCCGCAGGCAAGGCCATCGACGCGCGCGGCGCGGACTTTTCCATCGCCGACGTCGCCAGGACGCTGGGCGTGACGCGGCAGACGGTGTACCGATATTTCCCGAGCACCGACGCCCTGCTGCAGGCCTCGGCGCAACGCGCGGCCACCGACTTCCTCGACCGGCTGGCCGAGCACCTGCACGGGCTCACCGACCCGCGGGAGGCGGTTGCCGAGGGAATCGCCACCGCGCTGGAGTGGATCCCCAAGGACAAGCACATCGGCCTCCTGCTCATGCCCGGCAGAGCCAGCGCATTCAGCCAGACGGTGACCTCCGACGTGGCGCTGCAATTCGCCGACTCGATGCTGCGCCGGTTCGACGTCGACTGGTCCGGGCTGGGCTTCGACGACGACGACCTCGACGACCTGGCCGAGCACCTGCTGCGGATCATCCAATCGTTCGTCATCGATCCGGGCCGCCCACCCCGGCAGGGCATCGAGCTTCGCGACTACCTGCGTCGATGGGTGGGGGCGGCACTGCCGGGGCAGTGATTTGATGCGCGGTGCGGGGTTGCCCCGGTCATAGACTTGTGGCCGTGGGCGCGGTGGACGGTTTTCTGGCGACGTGGTCGCGTGCCCGCGCCACGTTCGGTGAGGGGAATCCGCAGGCCGGTGCGGACTTCGATGCGAGCGCGCGGTTGCGGTCGCTGCAGGGCGACGTGGAATCGGCTGCGCCTGCCTCGGACTGGACCGGCGCGGCAGCCGACACGTATGCCGATGAGAACCTGCGCCAGGGCCGGACTCTTGGCGCGATGGCCGATCTGGACCGGCGGCTGGCGGCCGAGGTGGACCGCTCCGCGGCCGTCGTGGCCGCCGGTCGCCGCGACCTCGACGCCGTCAAACAGTGGGTGCTCGACGCCGCGGCCACCGCACCCAGCGAGCAGATGACCTGGCCAGTGGTCCGCAAGGGCGTCGGCGACGTCGCGGAGATCATCGAGCGCTCGCACGCCGACCTGTCGGCGATCGCCGGGCGAATCCGCGCGCTCGGAGGCGAGTATGCGGAGCTGGGTGGGGACCGCACGCCGGTGAGCCTGATGGGCAACGGGCAAGACGACAAGGACGTCCCCGAGACCGCGCTCGATCTGGCCGACATCGTGCAGCTCGCGCCGTTCGACCCCAACGATGAAAGTACCTACGGTCCACCCGGTTACAAGGAGCTGGTGCCGGGATCAGGCACCTGGATACCGGACCCGGGCAGCCCCACGTTCCCGAAGAGTCCGCCCGAGGCGCCGGTGGACCTCAACGACATCGTGGATCGCGGTCGGGGCAGTCTCGGGCAGCCGTGGGAGATCGAACTCATCCCGGGATCGGGCGTGTGGGTGCCCGATCCGAATTACGGCAATCCGCGGTAGCTCACCGGCCACCTATCGCGGCGACGGCCTTGGTCAGAAGATCGGAAATAAGTGGCTCCGCGGCGAACTCAGGATTGACCCGCGCCCGCACCTGGGTAAAGACGCGGCCGTCGAGGATCGCGACATAGAAGTACTCGACGTAGTCGATCCCGTCGATAGCGACCTTGATGGCGCTGGTGGCGGCGCCGTCGATACCAGGCGCGGTCAGCGGTGTGGCCGTACCGACCGTGCGGATGTCACTTCGGACATGGAACGCCACCCGCTCACAGCCCGTGGACGGCAGGCCTGCGGGTACCGTGACCGGGTCCGTCACGCTGACGGTGATGACCTGGCTGTCCGGTCCTTGGGCGCCGACGCCGATTCGGTCGGCGCCGGCTCGGCCCCGGACCGGTTCGAGCAGCGGGCGGCACTGTGGCGGCTCGACCGTGAACGGTCGGCCGTTGCCGACGGTGTCGCCGACGAGCGCTGCCTGTTGGGCGGTCCGCCGCTCCGGCACCGAGAGCCCTTCGGGTTCGAAACCCGGCGGGAAGTCGCCGCGGATCTCGTTGAGGCGCGAAAGGTCGATGTCGGCGGCGGGTTCTTGCACCGACGTCTCAGACGCACAACCGACCACTACGGCGCACGACCACACCAGCAGTGCCACGGCGCCCCGGTGCCAATGCATGACGTCAGCCTAAGCGCGGCGCCGGCACCTACACCGCACGAAATTCAGAGCACGGTGAGCGGCAGCGACTTGCGCGGCTGGAACGCGAACGTCGCGCCGCCGCTGATCTTGGCCACCGCCACCTCGGAGAACTCCTTGGCAGCCGTATCGGTCTTCACGATGCGTGCCGTCCAGTCCTGCTGGCTGCCAGCGATTTCCACGTCGAGATGCGGGTCGACGGCGGCGACGATCGCCTGTACCGGGCGCTTCTCGTCCGGCGTCACCAGCGCTGCCCAGGCGCCGTCCTCGTGCGCGGCCGACCGTCGCACGTGCACGACGTCCGGTCCGAACTCGGCGTCGACGTACGCGGTCGGGTTCAGCAGTGGATGCACCTTCAGCACCCGCAGCGCCCCCTCGATACCGCCGGGCAGTCCCAGCGCCTGGTGGATACGTTCGGCGCCCAGACCGGCAACGCCGATGAGCTGCTTGGTGCAGATCTCGGTGGCCAGTTCGGCGTTGGTGCCCGCGCGCTTGCCGACGGCGATCACGAACGACAGGTTCAGCAGGTGCATCTGCAGGCATATTTCGTCGGCCATACGCACCAACGCCGAATGCGAGAACGCCGAGAAGTCCAGGTCTGAGACCAGCGGGCCCGAGTAGTCCGACTCGCCGTCGTCATCGGGGTCGATCGGATCGAGTTCGATTCGGGCGGCCCGAGTGCGGCGTACCACGTCGAGCACGGGGTGGTCGTCGACCGGCGGGTAGGACTCGTCGATGATCACCGACCACGCGCAGTGCGGCTCACGGTCGGCGGGTTCGCGCGGCGGCCGATGGATCGGCCGGATCTGCGCCCGGCGGTTAGTGGCGACCGCGGTCGCGTCGAAGGTGGGGTCCTCGATGTCGTGGCACATGCCGCGCACGTAGTCCTCGCCCATCGGTTCGACGTCGAGCAACGCACCGCAGTGGTCGAGCTGGAACTCGCCGTGCCAGCGGTCGTAAACGGTGTAGCGGAAATCCATGAACTGCGGCGGCGCACCGATGTCGAGCTGCAGGCCCTTGAAGATCGTGACGACGTCGTCACCCTCGTAGCGCAGCGCCTTCTGCATCCGCCTGGTGTAGATCGGGCTGGCGCCCATCCACTCCTCGATCGCAATCTGCAGCATCTCTTCGCGGCCGAAATTGCTGATGCACCATGCCATTCCGGACCGGTCGATCATCTGGCCGATCAGCAGCAGCTCGGGAACCAGCGTGGCCAGCTGATCCCGGGACAGCTCGGCGTATCTACTTGTCATCCAGATCGCTTCCCGAGTGCATCTTCAGCGCCGCGTTCACGTTGGCCTTCTTATCCTCGCCCCGGCCCTTTTCTTCGGCCTTCTTACGCTGTTTGGCCACCTTCGCTACGACACCGTCCAGCTTCGAGCCGAGCGGAAAGCCCAGATAATGCGTGAGGAAAACGGCCATCTCCTTGAGTTCGCTCACGGTGAGTTCCCCGTTGTGCAGCGCAGCGTTGGTCTGGATCTCGGCCAGCGCCTGGTCGCCCAGCGCCGTCACAACGGTCAGCGTCATGATGCGCTTATCGCGCATCGACAACCCCGGACGCGTCCAGATCGAGCCGAAGAGATGGTCGACGGTCAGGTCGAAGTACTCGTCGCCTTCGATGTTGGGCATCTCCCAGCCGTACACCTCGTTCATCTTCTCGAGGCCCTTGCGGCGCTGTTCGTCCACGGTGTTACTCCTTCGTGTGCGGCACGCCGAGCCCGGCGGCCAGATTCTTCAGGGCCACCTCGGCAAGCGGCAGGTCCACACCGGTGGCCTGGCCGAGACCGAGCGCCAAGCGCAGATCCTTCTCCCCGAGTCCACGGGTGTGGATGAACATGTCGTGCAGAAAGTGGTCGGGGGTCAGCGGCTTGGTGTCGTCGCGGTACATGATGGCGCCGGGGCCGCCACTCTGCGCATCGCTGTGCCGCACCACCCGGCCGAGCTTCTGCAGATCGATGCCTGCCGCTTCTGCCAGTTTCTGCGCCTCGCACGCTGCGGCGAACCCGGTGAACGTCAACATGTTGCGCGCCAGCTTCATTCGGGTGCCTGCCCCCGGCTCCCCCGCGCGGACCACAAGCGATGCCCACTTTTTGAACACCGGCTTGACCATGGCGTACGCCTCTTCGTCGGCGCCGACCATCACGGCAAGCTCGCCGTTGTCGGCCGCGCCGGCACCGCCGCTGACCGGGGCGTCCACGATATGGATTCCCTTGGGCCGCAGGCTTTCAGCTAAATCCCGCGCGGTATCCGGCTCGATCGTCGAGTGGATGGCGATGACGGTGCCCGGCTGCGCACGTTCGGCAAGCTGCCCCACCACGTCGCGCACCTGCTCGTCGTTGAGCACCGTGACGCTGATGACCTCGGCGCGCGCCACGTCGGCGACGCTGTCGGCGAGCGTCGCGCCCAATTCCGCCAGCGGGGTCATCGCCTCCGTGCGGACGTCGAAGACGATGAGCCCACCGGGCCAGTCGACGAGCCGCTTCGCCATCGGCGCTCCCTGGTTACCCAGCCCGATGTAACCCAACGTGAGGTCGGTCATGATCGGATGATCTGTCCGCCGTCGACGTTGAAGATCTGGCCGGTGATCCACTTGGCCTGATCGGAGAGCAGAAACAGGCACATGCCGACCAGATCGTCGGTCTGGCCCATGCGCGACAACGGAATTCCCTTCACGATGTCGGCGACCATCTCCTGCGGCGTGGTGGTGCGGTTGGCCTCGGTGTCGATCGGTCCCGGCGCGATGGCGTTGATGCGGATGTTCATGCCGCCGAGTTCGGTGGCCAACTGTTGGGTCAGGCCGTTGACGCCGACCTTGGCCAGCCCGTAGAAATTCGCGTACAGCCAGGCCGCGGTCGAGGACTGGTTGACGATCGCGCCGCCCCCGCGTTTGGCCATCTTCTTGTAGACCGCGCGCGTGCACACCAGCGCGCCGTCCATGTTCACGCTCATGAACTTCTTGTAGTAGTCCCAGTCGACGGTGATCAGGAAGTCCAGCTTCATGCCGCCGAAGATCGCGGCGTTGTTGACCAGGTAGTCGATGCCGCCGAACTCCGCGAGCGTGCGGTCGGCCATCGCCTTGGCCGAGTCGATGTCCGACACGTCCACGGGCACGCTGATCGCGGTGCCCCCGTCGGCGCTGATCTGCTTGGCCACCGCCTCGGCGGCCTCGGCGTTGATGTCGGCCACCACCACCGCGGCGCCTTCCCGCGCGAGCGCCTCGGCATACACTTGGCCGATGCCGCCGCCGGATCCGGTGACGATCGCGACCTTGTCCTTGAACTGGTCCTCGTAGAGCCCCATCGTGTTCCTTCCTCGTTGCCGAATGTGGGGTTGTGTCACGCTTCGCGACGTTTTGCGTGCGGGTAACCCACGTTCGGCGCGATCGTCACACCGCCGTAGCGATGGCCTTGATCTCCAGGTATTCCTCGAAGCCGGCCAATCCCATCTCCCGGCCGATGCCGGACTGCTTGTATCCGCCGAACGGCATGTCAGCCGAGTACCAGACGCCGCCGTTGACGTTCACCGTGCCGACGCGCAGCCGGGCCGCCACGCGGTTGGCGCGCTCGACGTCCGGGGAGAACACGGTGCCGGACAGGCCGTAGGGCGAGTCGTTGGCGATGCGCACGGCGTCGTCGTCGCCGTCGTGGGCGATGACCGTGAGCACGGGGCCGAAGATCTCCTCGCGCGCGACCTTGGCGGTGTTGTCCAAGCCGGCGATGACGGTGGGCTCGATGAAGAACCCGGTGTCGCGGTCGGCGGGTCGGCCACCGCCCGCGGCGAACCGGCCGCCCTCCGCGACCGCCGAATCGAGATAGCCCTGAACCCGGTCACGCTGACGCGCCGAAATCAGCGGTCCGCAAATGGTTCCGGCGTCGTTGGGGTCGCCGGGTTTGAGCCCGGCCATCGTCGCCGCGGCGGCATCGACGGCCTCGTCGTAGCGGGCCCGGGGCACCAGCAGCCGGGTGGTGATCGCACATCCCTGGCCGGCGTGCATCGACGCGGTGAACGCCGACATCGAGCACGCGCCCGCCAGATCTGCGTCGTCGAGTACCACGAACGCCGACTTGCCGCCGAGTTCCAAGAACACCTTCTTGAGCGTGGCCGAGCCGTCGGCCATCACGGCTCGCCCGGTCACCGTCGAGCCGGTGAACGAAACCATGTCCACGCGTGGGTCTTTGGACAGCAGCGCGCCTACGCCGTGGTCACTCGAGGTGACGATGTTGACCACCCCCGGCGGAATATCGGTGTGCTCGGCGATGAGCTCTCCGAGCACGGCCGCGCACCACGGGGTGTCCGGGGCCGGTTTGAGGATTATGGTGTTGCCGGCCGCCAGCGCCGGGCCGAGCTTGGCGAGGTTGATCTGATGCGGGAAGTTCCACGGCGTGATGGCACCCACCACGCCGACCGCCTCACGGGTGATCGTCCGGCGGGTTTTGATACCCATCGGCGAAGCGATGCCGAGATCGGTTGTCCACTCGTAGTTCTCGGCGGTGTCGGCGCAGAAGCTCAGGTCGGCGACCGGTCCCTCGAGCTGGGCGGCCGAGGTCAGCATCCGCGGCGCACCGACCTCGGCGATCGTGATGTCGCGCAGTTCCTCAACGTGGTTGGTCAGCGCTTCCTGCAACTGACGCACACAGCGCACCCGCAACTCGGTGTTCGTCGACCAGTCGGTGTCGTCGAACGCCCGGCGCGCCGCCTCGATCGCGCGGCCCATGTCGTCGGCGTTCGCGTCGGCAGCGACGCCGAGCACCTCCTCGGTGGCGGGGTTGACCGTCGGGAACGTCCCGGCACTACCGGCGACGAGCTTGCCGTCGACGAACAGTTGGCTCTCGCGATTGGCTAGCAGTGCCATCCGGCCTCCGATCGAACGCTACTGGACAACTGTCCGGAATTTATCAGTCGAACCATAGTGCCACAGCGCGGCACCTGGCAAGCATGCTTTCTTCTACCTGCATGCTTGCCCAAGAATGCGTTCATCGGATAGCTTGGACACGTGTCCAGCGATCCAGCGGTTGCGATCACCGGCCCGCAATCCGCGGCTTCCGGTGAGACGCCACGCAACCGGCGCCAGGAGGAAACCTTCCGCAAGGTGCTCGCCGCGGGGATGGAGATGCTGCGCGAATCCTCCTACGCCGACCTGACGGTTCGCGCCGTCGCCGCCCGCGCCAAGGTCGCACCCGCAACGGCCTACACCTACTTCTCGTCCAAGAACCACCTGATCGCCGAGGTCTATCTGGACCTGATGCGGCAGGTGCCGTATTTCACCGACGTCAACGAAAGCCGCCTGGTGCGGGTGGAGAAGACGCTGCGCAGCATGGCGCTGATGGTCGCCGACGAACCCGAGGTCGCCGCCGCCTGCACGACGGCCCTGCTGGGCGGTAACGACCCCTCGGTGCGCAGCGTGCGCGAACGCATCGGCGCGGAGATCCTTCGCCGCATCCGCTCGGCGATGGGCCCCGACGCCGATCCGCGCATGCTGTCGGCGTTGGAGATGACGTTCTTCGGCGCTCTGGTCAACGCCGGCAGCGGCGCCTTCACCTATCGCCAGATCGCCGACCGCCTCAGCTACGTGGTGGGCCTGATCCTCGGAGAGGATCCATAGATGAAGCCTCGGAGAGGATCCATAGATGAAGCCTCGGGGAGGATCCCTAGATGAGCCTGGGAGAACAACAGTGACAGTCCCGACCAGCGATTTGGTACTGGACCCGTACGACTACGACTTCCACGAAGACCCGTACCCCTATTACCAGCGGCTGCGCGACGAGGCGCCGCTGTACCGCAACGACGAGATCGGGTTCTGGGCGCTGTCGCGGCACACCGACGTGCTGCAGGGCTTCCGCAACAGCACCACGCTGTCCAACAAGTACGGGGTGTCGCTGGACCCGGCATCGCGCGGCCCCCACGCGGCGAAGACCATGTCGTTTCTGGCCATGGACGACCCCGCCCACCTGCGGCTGCGCACCCTGGTCTCCAAGGGCTTCACCCCGCGCCGCATCCGCGAGCTCGAGCCCCGGGTCACCGAGATCGCGGTGCAGCACCTGGACACCATGTTGGAGAAGGCCCAGTCCGGAACCGTCGACTACGTCGAGGAATTCGCGGGCAAGCTGCCCATGGACGTCATCTCCGAGCTGATGGGCGTGCCCGAGCCCGACCGCGACCAGGTACGTGGATGGGCCGACGACGTCATGCACCGCGACGACGGCGTCACCGACGTGCCGCCTGCGGCCGTAGACGCCTCGATCAACCTCATCGTCTACTACCAGGGCATGGTCGCCGAGCGCCGCAGGAAGCCCACCGACGACCTCACCACCGCCCTGCTCGAGGCCGAGATCGACGGTGACCGGCTCACCGACGACGAGGTGCTCGGGTTCATGTTCCTGATGGTCATCGCGGGCAACGAGACCACCACCAAACTGCTTGCCAACGCCGCATTCTGGGGCCACAAGAACCCCGACCAACTCGTCCCGGTCTACGCCGATCTCGAGCGGGTGCCGCTGTGGGTGGAAGAGACGTTGCGCTATGACACCTCCAGCCAGATCCTGGCGCGGACGGTGGTCGGCGATCTCACCCTGTACGACACCAAGATCCCCGACGGCGACGTCGTGCTGCTGTTGCCGGGATCGGGGCATCGCGACGAGCGGGTGTTCGACGAACCCGACAGGTTTCTGATCGGCCGCGACATCGGCGCCAAGCTCCTCAGTTTCGGCAGCGGCGCCCACTTCTGCCTCGGTGCGCATCTGGCCCGGATGGAAGCACGGGTGGCGCTGACCGAACTGTTGAAACGGATCCGCCGGTACGAGGTCGACGAGGCCGGTGCCGTCCGCGTCCACTCGAGCAACGTCCGCGGGTTCGCCCACCTGCCCATCACACTGGAAATCAACTGAGGTCGTTCACATGCCACGCTTCGATCCACTTCCGGACCGTCGTCCCGCCATCGTGGCCGGCGCGTCGTCGGGAATCGGAGAGGCCACCGCACTGCAGCTCGCGGCGCGCGGTTTCCCCGTCGCCGTCGGCGCACGTCGCGTCGAGAAGCTCGACGAACTGGTCGCCAGGATCCGCGCCGACGGCGGTGAGGCCGTCGGGTTCCATCTCGACGTCACCGATCCCGACTCGGTCAAATCGTTTGTCGCCCAGTCCGTTGAGGCGCTCGGTGAGATCGAGGTGCTGGTCGCCGGCGCGGGTGACACCTATTTCGGCAAGCTGTACGAGATCAGCACCGACGAGTTCGAGTCGCAGCTGCAGATCCATCTGATCGGCGCCAACCGGTTGGCCACCGCGGTGCTGCCCGGGATGATCGAACGCCGGCGCGGCGACCTGATCTTCGTGGGCTCCGACGTCGCGCTGCGCCAGCGCCCCCATATGGGCGCCTACGGCGCCGCCAAGGCCGGCCTGGTGGCCATGGTCAACAACCTGCAGATGGAACTGGAGGGCACCGGTGTGCGCGCGTCGCTGGTGCACCCGGGTCCGACCAAGACCAGCATGGGCTGGAGCCTGCCCGCCGAGAAGATCGGTCCGGCACTTGAAGATTGGGCCAAATGGGGGCAGGCCCGCCACGACTACTTCCTGCGGGCAGCGGACCTGGCGCGCGCCATCACGTTCGTGGCCGAGACGCCACGCGGCGGGTTCATCGCGAACATGGAGCTTCAGCCCGAAGCCCCGTTGGCCGACAACACCGACCGTCAGAAACTCGCGCTGGGCGAAGAGGGGATGCCAGGATGACTACCGCGATCGTGCCCCGGGTATCGGGCGGTGAAGAAGAACACGGACACCTCGAGGAGTTCCGCACCGATCCGATCGGGTTGATGCAGCGCGTCCGCGACGAATGCGGTGACGTGGGCTGGTTCCAGCTCGTCGACAAGCACGTCATCCTGCTGTCCGGCGCGGAGGCCAACGAGTTCTTCTTCCGTTCGGCCGACGAGGATCTGGATCAGGCCGAGGCCTATCCGTTCATGACGCCGATCTTCGGCAAGGGCGTGGTGTTCGACGCCAGCCCCGAGCGGCGCAAGGAGATGCTGCACAACTCGGCGCTTCGCGGTGAACACATGAAGGGCCACGCGGTCACCATCGAGGGTGAAGTCCGCAAGATGATCGCCGACTGGGGCGACGAAGGCGAGATCGAGCTGCTGGACTTCTTCGCCGAGCTGACCATCTACACCTCGACCGCGTGTCTGATCGGGCTGAAGTTCCGCAACCAGCTCGACCACCGGTTCGCCGAGTACTACCACGACCTCGAGCGCGGCACCGACCCGCTGTGCTACGTCGACCCCTACCTGCCGATCGAGAGCTTCCAGCGCCGCGACGAGGCGCGGGTGAAACTCGTTGGGCTGGTGCAGGAGATCATGGACCAGCGGCTGACCAACCCGCCCAAGGACAAGTCCGACCGCGACATGCTCGACGTGCTGGTGTCGATCAAGGACGAGGACGGTAACGCCCGGTTCTCCGCGGACGAGGTCACCGGCATGTTCATCTCGCTGATGTTCGCCGGCCACCACACCAGCTCGGGCACCTCGGCGTGGACGCTGATCGAGATGATCCGCCACCCCGAGGTCTACGCCGAGGTGCAAAAGGAACTTGACGAGCTCTACGCCGACGGCCAAGAGGTCAGCTTCCACGCGTTGCGCCAGATTCCGTTGCTGGACAACGTCGTCAAGGAGACGCTGCGGCTGCATCCGCCGCTGATCATCCTGATGCGGGTAGCCCAGGGCGAGTTCGAGGTGGCGGGCTTCCCGATTCACAAGGGTGACTTCGTCGCGGCCTCGCCTGCCATCAGCAACCGGATCCGCGAGGACTTCCCCGACCCCGACGAGTTCAAGCCGGAGCGCTACAACAAGCCCGAGCAGGCCGACATCGTCAACCGGTGGACGTGGATCCCGTTCGGTGCGGGCAGGCACCGCTGCGTCGGCGCGGCATTCGCCCAGATGCAGATCAAGGCCATCTTCTCCGTTCTGCTGCGCGAGTATGAGTTCGAGATGGCCCAACCGGCAGACACCTACCGCAACGACCACTCCAAGATGGTCGTGCAGCTGCAGCGCCCCGCCCGGGCCCGCTACCGCAAGCGGCGGGCATAGGAGAGGCGATGGGTTCTCGAGGCTTCAAAGTCACTGTCGACCTGGACCTGTGCCAGGGCCACGCGATGTGCGAACTGGAGGCACCCGACGTCTTCACGGTGCCCAAACGCGGCAAGGTACAGATCCTCAACCCCGAACCGCCCGACGACCTGCGCGCGCAGGTCGAGGAAGCCGTCATGCAGTGCCCCACCCAAGCTTTGTCCATCAAAGAAACAGGAGACTGACAATGCCGTCATTGCCGCGTGAGCAACTCGAAGAATGGGTCGAGCAGTGGCTGGAAGCCAACCGCGAGGCCGAACGCAAAGGCGACTGGAAGGGGTTGGCCGATTTCTTCACCGACGACGCCACCTACGGCTGGAACATCGGCCCCAAGGAGGACGTGATGTGCGTCGGTCGCGACGAAATCCGCGACGTCGCCCTCGGCTTGGAGATGCAGGGCCTGGAGAACTGGGTCTACGAGTATCAGCGGGTGCTGATCGATGACAAGCTCGGGGAGATCGTCGGCTTCTGGAAGCAGATCGTGAACAAGTCGGACGGCACCACGGGTGAGATCTACGGCATCGGCGGTAGCTGGTTCCGCCTCGACGCCAACCTGAAGATCGAGTGGCAGCGCGACTTCTTCGACTTCGGCCACGTGGCCTACATGTACGGCAAGCTGATCGAGTCGGGCGACCTTTCCGAAGGCATGCAAAAGCGCATCGAGCGGGCGCTGGCCGGGGAGAAGTTGCCGGGCTACTACCCGCTGGGACAGGCACCCGTACCGCTCTGGTGACCGGCCAAGCAGTTGATTGGGGGTGCCTGTGACGTACCTAACTAATGGCTCTAGTCTGTGGTCACAAGCTCAAACGGAAGGCACGTAGGGATGAAGACAAAAGGCGCGCTCATCTGGGAGTTCAACCAGCCGTGGTCGATCGAGGAGATCGAGATCGGTGACCCCGTCAAGGATGAAGTCAAGATCCAGATGGAAGCGTCGGGGATGTGCCACTCCGACCATCACCTGGTCACCGGCGGCATCCCGATGGGCGGGTTCCCCGTGCTCGGCGGCCACGAGGGCGCCGGCATCGTCACCGAGGTCGGGCCCGGCGTCGACGACCTCGCCCCCGGTGATCACGTGGTGCTGTCGTTCATCCCGTCCTGTGGCACCTGTCCGTCGTGTCAGGCGGGGATGCGCAACCTATGCGATCTGGGCGCCGGCCTGCTCAACGGCGCTGCGGTATCCGACAACACGTTCCGGATTCAGGCCAAGGGCCAGAACGTCTTCCCGATGACGCTGCTTGGCACCTTTTCGCCCTACATGGTCGTGCACAAGTCCTCGGTGGTGAAGATCGACCCGTCGATCCCGTTCGAGGTGGCCTGCCTGGTCGGTTGCGGCGTCACCACGGGGTACGGCTCGGCCACCCGCACCGCGGACATCCGGCCCGGCCAGGACGTCGCCGTCGTCGGCGTCGGCGGGGTGGGCATGTCGGCGCTGCAGGGCGCCGTCGCCGCGGGCGCCCGGTACATCTTCGTCATCGACCCGGTCGAGTGGAAGCGCGATCAGGCGCTGAAATTCGGTGCGACGCACGTCTATCCGGATATCGAGACGGCGATGATGGGCATGGCCGAGGTCACGATGGGCCTGATGGCGCACAAGGTGATCGTCACCGTCGGTGAACTGCACGGCGCAGACATCGACAACTACATGAACATCACCGCCAAGGGCGGCACCTGCGTGGCCACCGCGATCGGCAGCCTGCTCGACACCCAGGTCACGCTGAACCTGGCGATGCTGACGCTGATGCAGAAGAACCTGCAGGGCACCATTTTCGGTGGCGGCAACCCGCACTACGACATTCCGCAGCTGCTGTCGATGTACAAGGCGGGCAAGCTCAACCTCGACGACATGATCACCCGCCAGTACAAGCTGGAGCAGATCAACGAGGGCTACCAGGACATGCTGGAGGGCCGCAACATCCGCGGCGTCATCCGTTACACCGACGACGATCGGTGACCGGCATGACCGAAACCGTCGCGCAGACACCGGCGTTGGCCGCGTCACAGAGCTCCTGGCGCTGCGTGCACGCCCACGACAAAGCGGGCTGGTTGGGCCTGATGGCCGACGACGTCGTCATCGAGGACCCGATCGGGCAGGCCATCACCAACCCCGACGGGACCGGGATCCGCGGGAAGGAGGCCGTTGCGGCCTTCTTCGACGCCAACATCGCCGGCAACGACCTGCGCATCACCTGCGAGGAGACGTTCCCGTCGAGTTCGCCCGCCGAGATCGCTCATATCCTGGTGCTGCGCAGCAAGTTCGAGAACGGTATGACGAGCACGGTGCGCGGTGTGTTCACCTACAAGGTCAACGACGACGGCCTGCTGACCAACCTGCGTGGCTACTGGAACATGGACGCGATGCAGTTCGGCCAGGTGGGCGAAGGCAATTAGCGCGCCGTCCCGCTGCCCTTCGGGCGGGAGGCGCCCCCAGGCCGGCCGCGGCGCCGTCGTCGTCGGCGGCTCGCGAGGTGTCGGGCTCGCGGTCGCCGAACTGCTCGCCGAACAGGGCGCCGGCGTGGTGGTCAACGCACGCGACGCCGACGCGGTATCCGAAGCTGCCCAACGCATCCCGAATGCGGTGGGGCTGGCGGGCTCCCCCGCCGAACCCGACGTCGCCGACGCGTTGATCGACACGTGCGTGAGCGAGTTCGGCCGCATCGACATGCTCGTCAACTGCGCGGGCACCGCGGGCCTGGCCGCCGAGTCGATCCTCAACGTCACCAGCGCACAGTTCCGCGAACTGATCGACGCGCATCTCGGCACGGTGTTCGAGACATGCCGGGCCGCGGCTCCGCTGATGGTGGCCCAGGGCGGCGGGGCCATCGTCAACACCAGCTCCTTCGCGTTCCTCGGGGACTACGGCGGGACCGGATATCCGGCGGGCAAGGGCGGCGTCAACGCGTTGACGATGGCCCTGGCCGCCGAGCTGAGGGAACACGGGGTCCGCGCGAACGTGGTCTGCCCCGGCGCCAAGACCCGGTTGTCGACGGGGCCGGAGTACCAGGCGCACATCGAGACGCTCAACCGGCGCGGAATGCTGGACGACACCAGCACGCAGGCCGCGCTGGATGCCCCGCCACCGGAGTATGTGGCGCCCACCTACGCCTACCTGGCCAGCGACCTGGCCAAGGATGTGACGGGGCAGATCTTCATCGCCGCAGGCGGTTTCGTCGGCCGCTTCGACCGGCCGACACCGGCGATCGTCGCCTACCGCGACCATCGGGACTCACCGCCGTGGACGGTCGACGAACTCCACGCCCATATTTGCAGGGATAGCGCGCGAGGCTGAGACGTCGGCACGCACCCTCACTATGCTCAGGGCCATGGCAACGATCTTCACCAAGATCATCAACGGAGAACTGCCCGGCAGGTTCGTCTACGAGGACGACGACATCGTCGCGTTCCTGACGATCGAACCGATGACACAGGGCCACACCCTCGTGGTACCGCGCGCGGAGATCGATCACTGGCAGGAGATCGAGCCCGCGGTCTTCGGCCGGGTGATGGAGGTCTCCCAGTTGATCGGCAAGGCCGTGTGCAAGGCGTTCGGCGCCCAGCGGGCCGGTGTCATCATCGCGGGGCTGGAAGTGCCGCATCTGCACGTGCACGTGTTCCCGGCGTACAACCTGACCGACTTCGGGTTCGCCCATGTCGACCGGAATCCGTCGCCCGAATCGCTCGACGATGCGCAGGCCAGGATCAAAGCCGCGCTGGCCGAATTGTCCTGAGAATCAAGAGCGCCTGCACAAGTCGATGGTCGTCAGGCGCGCGATCGCAGCAAGAACCTGTCGGCCCACCGATGACTGGTACTCGCGCAGGTATTTCGTCCGGCGCGGGTCGTCCTCTGCCAGGTGGTGGGTGAGCGGATGCTGCGTTTTCCAGACCGCGTCCTGCGCCGCCGCGCCCACGGCGACCTCGAAGTCGTAGTCGGTCAACACCCTGATGGCGCGTGCCGGCTTACCACAGTCGCAGTAATTCCCAGCGGCGTCAGCCGGCTCATCGCTGATTGGCCTGGTGCGGCTCAACCCTGTCACGCTCCGTCAGTCGTATGCGGTCTTCGACACGCAGAAGGTACCGAAGAAATGGCGAAAGTCCCTCAAAAGCGAAGCGAAGCATGTTGATTCGCGGCGCAGGGCTTTGCGGAGAGCAATTCTTTCAATCTGCAAATGCGCTGTGTAACCAGAGGCCTGCGGCCGTATGGCAAATATTTGGCCCCGACGCAACTCCTTCAAACAGAAACTATCCTTACGAAAACTGCAACACGTTCAGTTAGTCAATATTATTAGCTGTACAGCGCTGGACACTGGTTGAGCTGTGGTGCCTAATACAGAGTGCATTGCTGAGATAGATAGCAATGCGAACATCCATCGTATCGCCCGGGCGCGTCGTTCGGCGGGCTCAGCTCCGGCCACGGCAACGTTAACTTTCCCCGCGCTCCGCAGGGGTAGTCCAATTCCCCTGGTTTTCAACATCATTGGCAAGAAACTCCGCATCATCGGTGATCCGCGGCAGCGTGACCCGGAACCGGCTACCTTCCCCGGTCGCGGTGGTGACCGCGACGGTGCCGCAATGCGCGCGCACCAGCGAGTCCACGATCGACAACCCCAGCCCGGTCCCGCCGCTGGCCCTGGCCCGTGACGAGTCGGCGCGGTAGAACCGCTCGAAGACCCGATGGGCGTCGTCGGCACTCATGCCGGGGCCCCTGTCACACACCTCCAGCACCGCGCTGTCGCCCGCGGTGCCCACCCGCACGGTGACCTTGGCGGACCCAGGCGTGTGTTGCAGTGCGTTGGCCATCAGGTTCCCGATCACCTGGCGCAGTCGAGGCTCGTCGCCGAGCACTTCGGGAGTGCCCGGACCGTCGAACACCTCCACGGTGATGTCGCGCTGCGGGGCGATGGAACGGGCATCGTGCACGGCGTCGGTGGCCAGCGCCAGCAGGTCGACGCGGCGCCGGTCCAGGGGTCGCTGGGCGTCGAGCCGGGCGAGAAGCAACAGATCCTCCACGAGCAGCCCCATCCGGCTCGACTCGCTTTCGATGCGGCTCATCAGCATCTCGATGTCACGGGCGGCGCCCTGGCGATACAACTCGGCGAAGCCGCGGATGGTGGTCAGCGGGGTGCGCAGCTCGTGGCTGGCGTCGGTGATGAAACGTCGCATCCGGTCCTCAGAACTGCGGGCCTGCTCGGCCGAAGATTCCGAGGCCGCCAAGGCGCGCTGGATCTGGGTGAGCATTCCGTTGAGCGCCAACGAAAGTCGGCCGACCTCGGTGCGCGAATCACGTTCGGGTATGCGGCGGTCGAACTGCCCTGCGGCGATCGCCGCGGCGGTCTGTTCCACCTCCACCAACGGGCGCAGGCTGCGATGCACCACGGCATAGCCGGCGACGCCGAGCACCAGCAGCACCGCCAGCCCGATGCCGATCTGGGCATACACCAGGGCCCGCACGGTCGTCTGCACGTCGGACAGGTCGATCGCGACGGTGATGAGCTCACCGCCGGGTCCGCGCACGGTCATCGCCCGCCACGCCACATCGGAGTCACCGATCGAACCGATGGTGACCGGAACCGGGCCCACGTCGTTGTCGTCGGGCAACGCCGGTTCGGCCTGGCGGTCGTTGACCGCCATCCAGATGCGGCCGTCGGCGTCGACGCCGCGCACGTAGAAGTTCGACGGTGGACGGGCGGGGTTGGGTCCCTCCGTCGGGACGACCGGCGTGCGGCGCGGGACTTGCGCCCAGCTGCCGGAGGCGTCGAGCAGTTCCTGATCCACCCGGCTGCTCAGGCTGTGCCGCAGTATCGACGTCACCGCGACACCGGAGGCGAGCAGCCCGAGCGCTACCAGCAGCAGGGTGGCGGCGACCAACCCGACTCGCAGCGGCACGCCTTTGCGCACTACCGAGGTTCTCGAAGCACGTATCCGACGCCGCGCAACGTGTGCAGCAGGCGTTTGTCTCCGGTGTCGATCTTGCGGCGCAGGTAGGAGACGTAGGACTCGACGACGTTGACGTCGCCGCCGAAGTCATAGCGCCAGACGTGGTCGAGGATCTTGGGCTTGGACAACACCGTGCCCGCGTTGATCATGAAGTACCGCAGCAGGGTGAACTCCGTCGGCGACAGCGATACCGGCTCGCCGGCCTTCCACACCTCGTGGGTGTCCTCGTCGAGGTCGATGTCGGCGAAGGACAGCCGCGAACTGCGCGGCTCCTCGACGCCGCGGCCGGTTCGGCGCAGGATGACCCGCAGGCGCGCGACCACCTCTTCCAGGCTGAACGGTTTGGTGACGTAGTCGTCGCCGCCGAGGGTCAGCCCGGCGATCTTGTCCTGTAGCGAGTCGCGGGCCGTCAGGAACAGCGCGGGTGCGTCGATGCCGTCGGCGCGCAGCCGCCGCAGCAGCCCGAACCCGTCCATGCCGGGCATCATCACGTCGAGGATGACGGCGTCCGGCCGTACCTCACGTGCGGCGTCCAGCGCGGCGGGACCGTTCGAGGCCGTGTGGACCTCGAATCCTTGGAACTTCAGGCTCACGGAGAGAAGATCGACGATATTGGTCTCATCGTCGACAACGAGCACCTTTGCTTCTGGGATCGTTTCTGATGATGCAGGCATAGCCATTCCGCCACTGTCGTCGCTTCCCTTGCAATCATCCTGCATGGACGCTGTGAAGTTCCTGTGAGTTTGGTATTGCGGGGTCCATAGACTGGTGCGATGAACCTCGGCAAAGCCGTGACGGACCTGGCGACGGCCCCGGTGCGGGTCGGGCTCGCGATGGCCGACGCAGGGATTTCCATGGCCAGCGGCGCGCTCGGCATGGCGCAGCGTTCACTGGGTGAAGCGAACACGGCCTCGCGCAACGCCTCGGTGGCGCACATGCTGGGCCTCGACGACGCGGTGGAACGGGCGAACCGGCTGGCCAGGCTGATGGACGACGATGCGCCCCTCGGCCGCGCGCTGCGGCCCAACGGCCCGATCGACCGGCTGCTGCGCCCGGGCGGGCTGGTCGATCAGCTCACCGAGGAGGGCGGCCTGCTGGACCGGCTGACCGCCGAGAACGGCGCGGTCAGCAGGGCGCTGGCGCCGGGCGGGCTGGTGGACCAGATCGCCTCCGAGGACGGTTTGATCGACCGGATGACCACCGAGGACGGCGCGCTGTCGCGGGTCATCGCCCCGGGTGGGCTGGCGGACCAGTTGCTGGCCAACGACGGGCTGATCGAGCGGGTGCTGCGCGAGGACGGGGTGGCCGATCGCCTGCTTGCCGAAGACGGGCTGCTCGACACGTTGACCGACCCGGACGGGCCACTGCTGAAGCTGGCCGACGTCGCCGACACCCTGAACCGCTTGGCACCCGGGCTCGAGGCACTGGCACCGACGATCGACGCGCTGCACGAGGCCGTCATCACGCTGGCGCAGGTGGTCAACCCGCTGAGCAACATCGCCGACCGCATCCCGATACCGGGCCGCCG
This sequence comes from Mycolicibacterium holsaticum DSM 44478 = JCM 12374, assembly GCF_019645835.1. Classification (NCBI taxonomy): domain Bacteria; kingdom Bacillati; phylum Actinomycetota; class Actinomycetes; order Mycobacteriales; family Mycobacteriaceae; genus Mycobacterium; species Mycolicibacterium holsaticum. Next base: position 747,816 of record NZ_CP080998.1, on the reverse strand, counting down.
GCCACGGGCCCGCTCGACGTCGCGGACCGTGACGTCACAGCGCATCATCGAGGCCGAGGAGTGACCCGCGATGTCCGCTTCGAGGCTCTTGACAGAGAGCGGAGTTCTCCGAACCGACAACCCGGCTCTCTGTCAGCGTGAGCGCGTCAGTAGGACTGTCCGTCGGCATACCGCTGTCGTCGGTAATAACGACCACTACCGCGATTCTCGCCTTGTACGTCGGCAATTGGCTGTCACAGTTGGGACAAACGAGCCGCAGGTTGTTACGACGGTTGTTAGTTGCGTCGCCATCGATATGGTCGATGATCAGCGCAAGGGGCGAGCCATTCCACTCCCCCTTGATTCCGCAGATTGCACAACTCCCTCCCTGCTGTTCATGTAGGAAATCCCGAACGTAGTTCCCTTGGTAGTCGTCGACGATATGACTGCTGGCATGCGTTGGGGCAGAACACTTTTTGTTGACGACCTTTACACCGAGGCCGCGACCGAGGCAGGTCATCGACATAGCGAGACGCTAACCTCGAGGGCCGACAATAATGGAGCCGCGTGAGAGACTCGAACTCTCGACATTCGCCTTACAAGGGCGATGCTCTACCAACTGAGCTAACGCGGCTGGCTCGATAAAACCATGGCCATACTACGACGAGGCGATAACTGGCGGCTGGAGCACCATCGCGGCGAAGAGCCTACGTAGGGAGGCTAGGTGGTGGAAGTACGACTAATTGGTAACTGTTGGGGTGACGATCGCAAGGGGCGCTACTTCCGCCGACAACGCTACGCCAACGGGCAGTCGTACTGAGCTTCTAGGTAGTACGGCGCCGGCCAGGGCGGCTTTGCAGTAGTGCGCTACTGCGCTCGTCGCCACGGGCGCGGGCGACGATCAACGACGTGCCAGCCGTACTGCAGCTCGAGGGTGTCGACAAGACCTACCGCAGGGGCGACGAGCTGGTGCGCGTGCTCGTCGACTTCGACTTCACGGTGCAATCAGGCGAATTCGTCGTCGTCACCGGGCCGTCGGGCGCCGGCAAGTCCACCCTCCTTCACATCGCCGGCGGGCTGGACGCACCCGACCGCGGCACCGTGGCGGTGAGCGGACAGAACGTGTGGTCGACGAGCACCGCGGCGCGCGCCGCATTCCGGCGGCGCAACCTCGGATTCGTGTTCCAGTTCTTCAATCTGGTCCCGATGCTGACCGCCGTGCAGAACGTGTCGTTGCCGCTGGTGCTCGACGGGATGTCTGCCCGCACCGCCGACGCACGCGCCGAGGAGTTGCTGGAGCGGGTCGGTCTCGCCGACCGGGCCCGGCACCTGCCAGCCGAGCTGTCGGGCGGACAACTGCAGAGGGTCGCGGTGGCGCGCGCGCTGGTGGCCCGGCCGTCGCTGGTCCTCGCCGACGAACCGACCGGAAACCTGGACAGCCATTCCTCGACCGAGGTGCTGGAGCTGATGCGCAGGCTGTCCGACGAAGACGGCGCGGCGGTGGTCGTGGTGACCCACGACCGGGTCGCCGCCAGCTACGGCTCCCGCGAACTGCACCTCGTCGACGGACGCGCGCACGCGGGTATGCCCGCCGCAGAGCAGTGATGCTTACTTTCCGGCGGGTCCACCTCGCCGCGCTGATCGCCGACTGGCGCCGCACCCTGCTCAGCGTGATCGGCGTCGCACTGGGCGTGACCGTGGTCCTCGGGGTGCTGATTCTCAAAGCCGAACTCGCCCGGCCATTCGACTCGTTCGGTCCGGCGCTCACCCACGCCGCCGACAAGGGCGTGCTCGAGGTCACCCCGAACGTGAGTGGCCGGTTGCCGATCGAGACGGTCAACCGGCTGAAGGCCGAAGTCACGGGCGCGGACGCGGTCATCCCGGTCGTCGCCGCCCTGACGCCCGTGGACGTCGCGGGGGACAGCCGTGGCTTCTTTCTCCTCGGCGGGTCATGCCAGATCGAGTTGCTCGTCGGCCCGTTCGACTGCGAGCAGCGCGCCCGCAACGAAAAGCCCGCGGACGGACCCGGTGTGCCACTGCAGATTCCGGCGGTCATCGCCGAACGACACGGCCTGGCACCCGGCGACGAGGTGCACATTCCCGGGCTGCCCGCCGCGTCGGCGTACTTGGGCTCGACGTTCCCCGAATTCGACCGGGTCGCGGGCATCAACGACGGCTATGTGCTGTTGGCGCCTTCGGCGGAACTTGCCGCGAACCTGCTCTCCACTCCCGGTTACGCCACGGCCGCGTTCGTACTGCCGAAGTCCCGCAGCGACATCGCCGACGTCACAACGGATGTGGAACGCGTCATCGCCGGCGTAGCAACGGCCGGCCCGCCGCGGCCGCACCTTCCCGCGGTGTTCGAAAACGCCACGCAGAGCTTCAACCTCACCGCGGCGGCCGGCATCATCATCGGCATCCTCATCGCGGTGAACACCATCCTGCTGGCCGTCGAGGACCGGCGCGCGGTGATGGGAACCATCGGCGCCATCGGTGCCAAACCCCTCGGGTTGTTCGCCGGGATGCTCTGCGAAGGTGCCGTGGTAGGCATGTTGGGCGGATTACTGGGCATCCCAAGCGGTTTCCTGCTCGGAACGTATCTGGTCGACACGTTCGGAAAATCGATGCTGGCGGGCTCCGGGGGTACCATCACCGCGCACTTCACCCCGGGCCTGGTCGCGCTCGGCGCCGGCGCGGGGATCATCTGCGGAGTGCTCGCGATGACGGGACCGGCGGTCAGGCTGGTCCGGGACGGGCCGCTGGCGTCGATGTCCAGCGTCGGCGGAGTGCAGCGGGCCAGAACCGTCCCGGTGTGGCCGCTAATCGCCGGCGCGGCCATGCTCGCGGGTTCGTTCGTCGTGTTGCAGGTCTTCGAGCGGGGCCGCCTGCCGCTCAACGTGGGCATCAACGGCATGACGTTGGGCCTGTGCGGCTTGGTATTGGCCTCGGTGTGGATCGCTCCGCGCGCTGCCAGGGTGTTGATCGAGGCGCTGACGGCGGTGCGTCCTGCGGTCGCACGCTTGCTGGGGGCCGACTTTCGGCGCTACACACTGCTGTTCGCATTCTCCGCCGCGCTGTTGGCCGAGGGCACCAGCTTCGCCATCGGCGCGCACAGCATGCAACTGCTTGGCACCGACCAGATCGCCGCTCAGAAGGGCGAACTGCTGCCCGCCGCTTTGTTGATCAGCGCGCAGTCCGTGCTCGATCAGCGCGACGGTCGGCTTTCCGATACCACGTTCGAGGCGGTGGCCCGCGCCGCCGAAGGACGCAGCGTGTCCACCCGCTGGCGATCGATGATCTCCTCAGGGACGTCGTCGCGCTTGGTCGTCGGCGTTTCACCCGGCGACTGGTACAGCCAGGGCGTGTATGCGCCGACCGCTGGAGCTGACCGGTTCTGGGCGGACCTGCGCGGCGGGGACATCGGTCTGAGCGAGATTGCCGCCGGCCGGCTCGGCGTTGCGGCGGGTGACACCGTGACGCTGCCGACAGTGCAAGGGCCCCAGCAATACCGGGTGGCAGGCCTCTTTACCCCCCGGATGGTCAACGACGCCGCCGTCGGTGACATCGTGTTGGTCTCCGACACGCTGGCGCGCACCGATTGGGCCGCCGGGCGCGACCAGGTCGCGGTGGCGTACCCGTCACCGGCGGACGCGGCCACCCACCGCGCCGACTTCGTCGACCTGGATGCCGGATTGTGGGTCTATGACGACGAGCAGTGGCGTTTGGAGGCCACGGCCGGGATCACCCGATTCTTGCGGCCGTTCACCATCGGCGGTTACGTGGTCATGGCGGCTGCCGGTCTGAGCCTGCTGAACGTGTTCGTGCTCGGGCTTGTGCAACGTAAGCGCGAACGGGCCGCGTTGCGAGCGATCGGGGTGACCGCAGGCCAGGAGCAGGCCGTGATCATCGCCAACGCCGGCCTGCTCGGCGTGCTGGTCGCCGGCCTGGCGGTGCTTGGCGGAATCGGGCTCACCTACCTCTGGTCGCTGGGCTCACCGGTCTATTACGGCATCAAGATCGATTGGGGCGTGCTGCAGTCACCGCTGCGCACCGGTGTCGTCGCGGTGTTCGCGCTCGTCCTTGCGGCAGCGGCGTACCCCGTAATCCACGCGCGGCGACTGGAGACGGTCGAGGTGTTGCGAACCGGTTAGGCGTGCACCTCGCGGTGCATTCGCGGTATGTCATCGTCTGCGCGCCGGAACCGGTGCATGTGCTCGTAGACTTCGGCACTGGACAGTACCTGGAACTCCCTGGGCGGCAACGCCATCTGGAAGATCAACCCGCGCTCACCTGCGCCCTCCATCAGGACACCCAGGCCCGCGACGGGCACCTTCATCAACACCGTGCAGTACGACACGAAGGCGCCTTCGAACTGGAGACGGTAAAGACCGAAGCCGCTCAGGTTGGTGACGAGCGGATTCCAGCGAGCCGGGTCGAACGCGGTGGACACACACCGCGCCGCACGCCACCGCCCAACGGTGTCCAGGAACCGTTGGTTGATGCGCATATCGCAGTGCTGATCGGCGAAGTGATTCACGCTGTCGCGAATGCGTTCGGCGGTCGCGCCGGCAGGCTCTGCGCGCCGCAGGTCCACGTTCAGCGTCGTGATGATGTTGCCGACCAGCATCGGATCGAGCCCGCACCGAACCCGGGCGTTCACCGGGATCGCCAGAGTGCGCCGCGCCACCGCGGGGTCGGCCGCCATGATCGCTTCGCAGACATGGGCGCACACAACGTCGTTGCGCGACAGAGGCATTCGGGTTCCGTAGGCGCCACGCATGCGCATGATTTCGTCGTCCCCGAAGTAAAAGCTCACGGTGCGCTGCTTTCGTGCAGCGTTGGCCAGGTACAGCCCGCTGCGGAGCAGTTCCGCGAGGCCCAGACAACGCACACCCGGTGCGCGGGCGCCATCGGCTGGCAAGTGCTCGTCGAGGTAGGCAGCGCGGTCCTCGACGATGAGCGGTTCTGCCGCCGGCTCGTCGGCCGCCGCCGCGGCCCAGGTGTTCATGAAGATCATCAACGTCTGCATGTCCCCGATGACGTGGTGCCAGGAGAAGCCGATCGCGGTCGCATCGTCGGTCAGGTGCGTGACACGAACCTTGCACAGCGGGCCAGCACCCCAGCGAGCGATGGGACCGTTCACCGGGTCGATGAGCCAGCCTCCGTCGTCCTGGGATGCCGAACGGATCGCCTCACCGAGCGTATGGGTCGACGACGCCGTCGTGAAGGGCACGCCCTGCCCTTCACACCGAATGCGCATCCGGCCGTCGACCAACGCCATCCGCCCGGCGAATACCGGAACCTTGGTGAGCGCGTGGGCGAATGCATGAGCAAGTGCCCTGTCGTCCAGATGCCGCTCGAAGAAGAAGACGAAGTGGCTCGCCAGGTTCGCGACGATGGCATCGCCGACATTGCAGCGGATTTCGAGCCGTTGCGCATGCGAGGGTTTGATCAGCTGGGTCGACACGCTGGGCCTACTTTCGTCGGTGCACTACGACGCGGCCGCCGCGTCTCGGGACGTGGGCGATGCCCCGGAACCGGGACTTTTCGTCGGGGGCGTCATCGGTGGTGATGCAGAAATTTCGCAGCACGGTCCGCAGCACGATGTCCATCTCGGCGATCGCGAAATCAGCGCCGAGGCACCGTCGCGTTCCGCCGCCGAACGGCAGCCACGCCGACGCCGATGGCCTGACGCCCAGGAAGCGATGCGGATCGAACCGCTCGGGATGTGGGTAGATCTGCGGATGGCCGTGCAGATCGGCGATGCGCACGAGCACCGTGCGGCCCTGCGGGATGCGCCACTGCCCGAGGTCGAAGGCCGGCGCGTTGACCCGGCGGCCGAACACGTCGATGACCGTCCGCGCGCGCAGCAGCTCCAGTATCGACGCCAGACGAAGCGCACCCCCGCCCTCATCGACCTCGTTGACCAGTTCGGCGAGCACGTCGGGTTGGCGCCGCAACCTCTCGAACCCCCAGCTCAGCGCCGCGGCTGTGGTTTCGTGGCCGGCGCCGATGAAGGTCAACAGTTCGTCGCAGACCTCCGACCGGGTCATTGCGGCGGGGTCGCGCTGCTGCATGCGAACCAGCAGCGCGAGGACGTCCGTCCGATCGTCGAGCCTCGGATCGGCCTGGGCCTTGTCGATGAGCGTGAACACGATCCGGTCGAACACCCCGCGGAATCCGTCCAGCTTGTGCCACGGGCCGTGCCGCCTGGCCCACCCCGCCGGCGCAGGCACGAATGCCAGGACCTGCCCGAGTGTCATATAGGGCGGGACGATCTCACTGAGTTCGTCGAGTTCAGCGCCGTCAGCGCCAAGCACCAGCCGTAGGATCACCGCCAGGGTGATCCGGTTCATCGGTTCGAAGGTCCGAAACTCCTTGCCCGCAGGCCAATTCGCGCTCTCCCGTAAAGTCTCCTCCTCAATGACCTGTGCGCAGCCCTTCAGGCTCTGACCGTGCAGCGCCGGTGCGAGCAGCCGGCGCCGGTCGTGATGGCGGCTTCCGTCGAGCCCGAATGTCGAACCGGCGCCGAACCAGTTGCCGAGGTTTGGCGCCACGTTGTCGAGCTGGTCGACGCCCGCGGTGCACACCTGCCTCACCAGGGCCGGATCGGAAACGACGACGCAGCGACCGAACAACGGGACGTTGATCTCGAAGACGTGCCCGTACCGCACGGTCCAACGCCGCATCGCCGCGTGCCGAAAGAAGGCGAATTCGACACCGGTCACGAGTTTGGGTGCGCGCACCCTTGGCGGGTTCAACCCGTTCCGCGTCGACACGTCGCACGGGCTGGCCATGGTCGTGATCGTTGCGCGGATGCGGCGCGACGGTCTCAATAGTGCACTACTGAAATACCGTCCACTCGTCTGTGCGGTACTTATTCAGCGGGACTCGAGGAGCCGCTGTCCGAGGTATTCGTCGTCGCCGACGCCGGGCAGGATCGCGAACACCGCAGACCCGATCGTGGTGATCCACTCGTTGAGCGCATCCCCGTCGGCCAGCCGCCGCTGTACCGGCACGAACTGTTTGACCGGATCACGTTGGTAGGTGGCGAAGATGAGGCCGCTGTCGGTCGTCTGACCGCTGGGCGGCGGGTCATCGTAGTTGTAGGGCCGACGCAGGAACTGCTCATCTTCGGTGCGGCGTCTTGCCAGCGCGACGTGGGAGTTGGGCGGTATCACCGGAATTCCGGCGACGGTCGCGGTGAGATCGGGTTCGTCGAACTCGCGCTGTCCGGTCAGCGGCGCTCCGTTGTCGAGTCGCCGGCCGACCGCGAGTTCCTTACTTTCCCGGTCGATTTCATCCCAGGTGTCCATCTCTGCGCGAATTCTGCGCACCACGAGGATCGTGCCACCGATGAACCACGGCTGTGCGGTGCCGGGGTCCCACACGTGCCGATCGAACGCCTCGGCGTCGGTGAGGTTCACCGTCCCGTCGACCTGGCCCATGAGGTTGCGCATCGTCGTGCCCGACGCGTCGGACCCGCGTGCGTCGCGGAACCCACGCTGACGCCACCGCTGTGTCGTCATGGTGCGCACGTTCTTCAGCAGCACGCGGCTCGCGTGCGCCACGGCGACGGGGTCGTCGGCGCAGATCTGCAGCAGCAGATCGCCACCGCACCAGCGGGTGTCGAGTCGGTCGGTGCGAAATGCGGGCAGGTCGGTCGCCGTCTGTGGCCGCAGGTGCGCCAACCCGATGCGGTCGAACACCGCAGGGCCCAGTCCGGCGGTGACGGTGAGCCGCGCCGGGCGGTGGGCGAGCTCGGGTTCGGTGTCGGCCAGCGCCGGCTGGCCCTGGGTGAGCCTGGCCGCATCAGCGGTCCACAGTCGCAGGATCGCCGCCAGGGTGTCGCGCGGCGTGCGTCCGGCCTGCGGTGCGAGATCGAGCGCGACGAACAGCACGTGTGTTTGCGGTGCGGTGGCGATCCCCCCTTGATGCAGCCCGTAGAACGGCTCGACGTCCGCACCGAAACCGGTGGGGTTCGTCGCCGATTGGGCCGGTGCGCACTGGGTGAGGGCGGCGCCGGTGGCCAACGCGGCGGCGCCTCCGGTGAGAAGGCGTCGCCTGTTGAGCCGGAACCGGCCGCGCGCGGACTGCTCAACCATGGTCGTTCGAAGGCTGGTAGTGCTCGTCGGCGCCTGCGAAATCGCGAACCTGGGCGGTGATGGGCAGCGTCGAACCGTCCTCGAACACCACGGTCACCACGACGTCGGCGCCGGGGTGCAGCGGTTCGCGCAGGTCCATCAGCATCAGGTGGTCGCCGCCGGGCACCAGGTCACGCGTTCCGCCCGCGGGTACGACGAACCCGTCGTCCTTGGGGCGCATCGTCTTGGCGCCGGTGGCGTCGGGTTTCACCTCGTGAAGCTCGACGCTGCCCGCCGCCGACGAATCGCCGGAGACGATGTGCGCGTCGTGGTGACCGGTGTTGGTGAACGTGCCGAACACGGCGGCCATCCCCGCGTCGGCGGCGCTCGCCCACTGGTCGGCGATGGTGACCGTCTCGGCCATCGGCGGCTCGTCATGCGTCTGCGACGTGCAACTCGACACCACCAGTGCGACCGCGGCCAGCGCCGCAATCGTTGAGCTACGCATCCGAGAACTCCTTTTCCTTGACTTCGGCGGCACCGCGCCGCTGTTTGACCGCGCCGATCACCAGATCGACGACCACGAAAGCCGCCAGGCTCAGCCCGAAAAGCGGCAGAAACCAGCCGAGCGCTGCGGCTGCTACGACGAGTGCGACGCCCGCCGTCGGCGGCAGGTTGCGGATCGCTCCGCGAAGCGGTGGCGGGCCCACCGCCCACTGCGAACCCCGTGTCGGACGGCGTTGCCACCACATCTGATAGCCCCGGATCACGATCGTGATGAGCCCGATCGCGGTGAGCGCCAAAAATATTTGGTTCGGCCATCCGAAAAGGACGCCCATGTGCGCGTCGATCGCCCAATCGGTGAGCTTGGCCAGAAACGGCCAGTCGGTGAAGTTCACCCGGTCGGTGACGGCGCCGGTGTCCGGATCGACCGAGATGGCGTCGTGCCGGGTGGGCCAGTCACGCTTGTTCTCCTCCACCCGCCAGCCCTGTCCGCCCTGGGCCGGCGGATACATCCACAGCGGTCCGTGCAGTCCCACCCGCTCGGCGGTGCGCCACGCGGTGTCGGCGCCGTAGGACAGCGCGGCTTCTGAGCCGGTGCGGGGCCCCAGCGCGGTGTCGACGGTGGGCGCGGCGGTGTTGAGCTTCTGCTGGATGAGGTCCACGGATTGGCCGCCGTAACGTGACCACGTGATGCCGGTGACCGACAGCCCCAGCAGCGCAACGAGGATCCACACCCCGACGGCGCCGTGCCAGGACAGGGTCCGTCTGCGGTCCTTCTTGTCACGGTCGGGCAGCGCAAGACGACGCAGCTTCTGGGTGTCTCGTCGGTGCAGGTACCAGAGCACCAGTCCCGCCAGGGAGATCACCCACAGCCAGCTGGCGGCCAGCTCGCTGTAGTTACGTCCGATCTCGTCCAGGTGCAGCGTGCGGTGCAGTTCGTCGAACCACGCCCGCAGCGGCATCCACTGCCCGTAGGTGGTCAGCGCGCCGCGCAGCTCTGCGGTGTAGGGGTCGACGAACACGGTGCGCGCGTAACCCGGTGGCACGTCGTCGACCAACAGCCTGACCTGTGTGGTCTCGTCGGCGGCGGCGGGCGGCCGGATGCTTTCCACGGCACCGACGGGATGGGCAGCGCGCACTGCGGCGACTTGGTCGGCGAGCGGCAGGCGTTGCTCGCCGACGCGATCGACGGTGAGCTCGTGGCGATAGACGGCGTTGTCGACCTGCGGGATCACCGCGTACAGCAGGCCGGTGACGGCCGCGATCAGGATGAACGGGCCGACGAACACGCCCGCGTAGAAGTGCAGGCGCAGCAGCAGTGCGCGCAGCCCGCCGGGTTTCTTGCGAGTTGTCATATGTGCGATGGGCTTTCAGATGTGGGGCTGCGTGCCGACGCAGCACGGGGTGCAACGCAGAATGCCGCCGTGATCGCGGCTCAGCAGGTGGCCATCAGCGAGATGGCGACAGGAATCGGAGACTTGACGCTAGACAGCCAAAGCGGGCGGGGCGCGCATGCCCAGCCCTGAGCGAAGCAGGACGGGTTGCGCGACAACGCTATTGGCAGTCCAGTGCCGAGCGCGCGAGGTCGCGCGCAGCGCCCCAAGCGTGAACAACCGCAGCCAGCACAGCACCGACTCGCATACGACGTACAGGTACTCCACCGCTGCGATGGCCGCACCGAGCACAATGGCCGCTGCGGCGTGCGCGGCCGCCATCGACGGGGACATCCCGAACCCGCCGAGGCCGTGGTGGTGGCCACCGAACAGCGCCAGCGCCCAGTGGCCGAGAAGTTGGGTGCCGCCCAATGCGGCAATGACGCCGACAAGACGACCGTGCCCACGGCCCGCCGGCGCGGTGCCGACCGCCGCCCCCGCGGTGGCGCACAGCAACAGGACGACCATCAGCGCAGCGCCGTGGGGAAGTCGGTCGTCGACGGCGGCGTGAGCGCCGACGGTGAGCAGCGCCGAGCATCCGCCGACCAGGCCACCGCGCAACCAGCGCGCCCGTATTCTCGGGGTGCTCACGCGCCAAACCTTACCGCGTCGCTACTACAGCGCCTAGTAGACCGCGAGCGGCCGGCGCACACGGCAGCCGAATTCCCGGGCGAATACGGTGCATGCTGACATTTCCATAAAGGCGACCACTCCTACGGCATACCAGAACTTTGCAGTTGCAACTAATGCGTGGGCGGTGACGAGTTTGCTGGAGAATGATTTTCGACCCACTGATCTGCCATTGTCTACCAAGCGAAATGTACAAATCTTCGCTGCGTCGACGCGTGCGTCAATTATTTCGTGAAACCACCCCACCAGCGAAGCCGTGACGAGGTACCTTGCCCTCTGACTGCAATCGCGCCCGCCATAAGTGGAATGGCGAATGCAGCCAGCGCTTCTTTAGCGACGAGGGGTGTAGCGCTGGCGATGCACGTCTTTCCATTAGCGGGCTGCGTTTCGTCACGTGCACAGCGCTGCGAGGGGGGCAGGACATTGACCGCCGAGGTGGTATTCGTCGATGAATTCGATCGGGCCAGCGCCGCTGACGAGATAGTCGTGTTCGAATTGGATGGCGTCCGGTACGAGATCTACCTGTCCCGAGAGAATGCCACAAAGTTGCGAGATGCTTTCGCTGCGTGGATAGGTGCGGCGCGTCAAACAGCGACCCGCCAACGTAGGCACCTATTCAGCACGACGCTTGACTCCGCCGAGGCCGCCGCCATGAGACGCGCCGCGATTCGCCAGTGGGCCTGGACGTACGGCCACGGTGTGGCCGTACACGGTCGGATACCACGCGAAGTCCTCAAGGCTTACGAAGCTGCCCACGCGCGGAAGGTCCGGCACACGACCTGACGGCTCGACTAGAAATCAGAGCCGTTGCACTACGAAAGCCGCTCCCTCACCGACCATGCCGTTGACGCCGTAGACGTTGTGCGCGAAGGACGGTCCGCCGACGGGCGCGCCGTTGCAGATGGTGTCGTCGGGTGCGCACAACTTCAGCGTCTTCTCGACGTACGACGGGCCGATCACGACCGGCGGAGCGCCGATATCACGCATGAACCGATCCGACGGCATGGCGATCAACACCACCGCAGCGACGTGCTCAGCAATCTCGTCGGGCATCGGCTTCGGAATGAACTCCAGGTACTCGGGCGGTATCTGCTCGGGAATCTCAGCCGCGGTCACGAAGCCGGCAACCACCGCACCCTGCGAGAAGCCGCCGAGGACGACCTTGGTGTCAGGACAGTTCGCCGCCGTTGCCTCGACCTTCATCCCCGCGTCGCGAATCCCGTCAATGACCGTACGGGCGAATTGGATTCGGTCACCGAACGCACTGCTCGCCGGGTAGTTGACCGGGTAGACGTCCAGGGTCTTGGGGCCCAGCTGCGCGCGGAGCGCATCAACGTACGCCTGGCCGATACCACCGACTCCGGGCGGCTCGCCGGTTCCTCGCGCGAACACCAGCTGCACGTCTGGGCAGGCCGGCGGCGGCGCAGGCACCGGAGCCGGGGGCGGCGGGAGCGGCTGGGCTGCGCTGAAGGGAACAGGACCCGCGAGCAGCGCCGCGAACATCGCCGCTGCAACGGCCAGCAGTCGAGCGATTCGCCGAGCGTTCATAGTCAACTCCTACACGTCATCGATATCCGCCAAACAGAAGTGCGACGGCCGTCGCCCGGAGACTCAGTACCCCGTAACGTTTGCTGGTAAAACCACGGCGTTGCGGGACTCATCCGGCCGTGCTGGGTTCGCTGACCTTCACCAGCATCTTGCCGATGTTAGCGCCGGTGAATAGCCCGTTCAACGCGTCGACACACGACTCGATGCCCTCGAAAATCGTCTGGCGGTGAACAAGGCGGCCGTCCTGCGCCCATTGGCGAAGCGGGCCGAACGCCTCCTCGAACCGGCCCCACTCGTCCAGCGCGTTGAACCCCTGCATCAACGCCGTGCGCGACAGCAGGTTCACGTAGTTGGCCGGCCCGGGATGCTCACCGCTCAGATAGCTGGAGATGACGCCGCAGAGGACGACGCGCGCCTTGGGGGCCAACCGGCCCAGTACCGCATCTAGGATCGGACCGCCGACGTTGTCGAAGTAGACGTCGACGCCCTTCGGGCAGTGCTGTTTGAGGCCCGCCTTGAGGTCGTTCTCGCGGTAGTCGATGCACGCGTCGAAGCCGAAGTCCTCGACCACCGCCCGGCACTTTCGGGGGCCCCCGGCAATGCCGACGACGCGCGCACCGGCGATCTTGGCGATCTGCCCGGCGACCGACCCGGTCGCGCCGGCGGCAGCGGACACCACGACCGTCTCCCCCGGTTGCGGTCTGCCGATGTCGTGCATGCCGAAATACGCTGTCGCACCGGTCGGGCCGTACACACTCATGACCGCAAGCTGGTCAACGGCCGGCCCAGGCACCGGCGTGGTGAACAGATCGTCGCGGCTGATCACGTATTCCTGAAACCCGGTCAGCGTGGTGACGACGTCCCCCACCGCATAGGCGTCGCAGCGCGACGCCACCACCTCGCCGATCCCGGCTGCGCGGATGACCTCGCCGAGTTGCACGGGGGGCAGGTAACCGGGCTGGTCGTTGAGCCAGGTGCGCGCGGCGGCGTCGATGCCGATGTAGGTGGTGCGCACGAGCGCCTCGCCGTCAGCGGGTTCGGGCGCCGGCATGGTGACCAACTCGGTGTCGTGGGGTTGCACCAACCCGCTGGGCCGGCGTCGCAGTACGATCTGGCGATTCATCAAGTCGGCCACGGTCGCGAAACTACCGGGTTTGGTCGCACTTTGGTCAGAAGGCGGCCGGGCAGCGATTCGCCCGCGGACCCGCTATGGTCGCGAAACTCCGAAATCGTCGGCGGTGCGCGGCACCTTCGCATAGTCCGGGCCGACGACCACAGGAGGAACGGCCAGATATACATGCAGTGCACCGAAGATGGCGCCCGCTAACAGCGGCATGGCCACCAGCGGGACGCCGGCGATGAACAGCATCACCGAGACGGCCAGAAGTACCTGTGAGCCGAACACCCACGCCCATCGGTGAGGCATATCGCGAATGTCGCTGTGGATGGCTTGCATTCGCCACTCCCGAACGAAATCGGTGTAGTCGAGCAACCCGTCTCGTCCCAGGGCATCCGATGCGGACCCGCACCAGTCGATGTAGGCCAGCGCCCGCTTGCGCTGTAGGACGAGGTCGTCGGCGTACGCGCGTGAGCGGCGGCGCACGAGCCATTCAGTGGCCACTGCTGCGTCCCGACGCAATAGATCCTGCAACTGCGCGCAGGTGACGTGCTGGCCGGTGGGTCGCATGGCGCCGGCGCTCACGCCGAGTCGACGTCCCACAGAAGATCCGCGCAGAACTCACGCCCGAAGTCACTCGACAGATGGGTCAACCGGTCGGCTTCGTTGCACGCGTCGGCGAGGGTCCAGATCAGCTCGTGGACGTCGGCGATATCGAGTTCTACCTGTTCGTTTCCGATACGGATCATCCGGGCGATGACCGCGCCGTCGACGTCCTGCAAGCCGGCGATCTGGACGGGCACCTGTTCGCCCCGGCGGGTGCCGAGGAAATGCCGTTCGATCTGACCGTCGTGGTTCTCCCAAGGACCGATGTCGGTGGCGTCGAGTGGAGGGGGCACGCAGTATTCATCCGAGTTCATCAGGAATGGCTCCGTTCTGGCCCGAAAACGAACACAGCGGCACCCGGAGATGTTGCCGCGCGAGCCCCTGACGTAGCGTGCCGTCGGGTGGTATAGCCAACGCAACTCCCCCTGGTGGTAACACGCCAGAAGATACCGAAAACCTGCAGGCCACCGACTATATTTCGGTGGTGGTTCACGGATTGGTCAGGCTCGTTGCAAGCCGGGCAATTTGACCGGTAGGCGAATCTGCTGGGCAGTCCATTGGCGTCAGTGACCGGCAAAATAACGGCAGCGTCAGACAGTTTCAAGCCGAAACTAACTCGTCACATGCAACCATGATGCCTACCCTGCCTTCGAGGGGTTTGCCACGAGCTTTTCAGAGGGGGTCAGCCGGCGAAAATTGCGACTTGGCCATTGCGGCGCGAACACCGTAAAAGCTAACTGCGGGTGGATTTCGCCGGGGCTTCCTGCTGTCGCAACGGTGTGCCGACGCGTCGGCAACTGTCGCCGAAACCCGTCATCTGTTGGCGCGTCAAGGAATTCAGGTACAAGGCGCGAACACCCTTGGCGTATGTTGCGAGGGCCGGTTTCAACCGGGCCCGTCCCTCGCGGGTGATGCTGGCGATGACGACCCGCCGGTCCTGTTGGCTCTTGCATCGGCGCACCAGCGCTTGGGCTTCCAATCGGCGCGTCTGCTGACTGACCCTGCTGGGAATCACGGCGAGGACTTCGGCGATCTCGCCCATCCGCGCGCAACCGTCGCCGGAGTTGGCGAGGAAACGCAGCAACATGACATCCCACAACGTGAGCCCGTGCGCCTCGACCAGTTGGCGGTTCAACGCGGCACAGAGTGCTGTCGCGGTCTCGCTGAACACCTGCCAGCACCGTTGCTCGGTGTCGTCGAGTCCCGGCAATCGACCAGTCGACGACTCGGGAGTGCTGTGCTTCACGGCGGGCAATGGTATGGATGCCGGTTGTCCATCATCGGAGCCTTCAAGGGCGATTCCGGCAATCGTCACAGATCCGCCCAGCCACGTTGAATCCTGGCAATGGGCGGTCTCGCCTCGATCGCCTGTTCATCGGTGTGTCGACGAGACGTCAGAAAACCCCCTCCGCGGCTGAAATACTTCAAATCACAAACGGCACCCCGGCGCCGATTGCAACGTGTTCTATACGTTACTAGTTGTTGTCTGACACCGTCGAGTTTCGCCTAAAACCGCAGTCCGAGCCGGTAACCTGATTTATTCAAATGTTTGCTACAAGTCCTAGGAAATGAACGTGTCTACGTCTTTGCCGACCAACCAATTGGTTGGTTGCGTTCGGTGGGGAGCAAATTCAATCCACAGAACTCGCGAATGCGGTCGTCTCTCGGTCGAGTTTGCAAGGAATGGCGCGCATCCGCTGCGCCATACCGATGAAAAGCATTGCCATCGTTGTCGCGAAGGTATCTGCCAGGGCAATCGAAAATGGACACCGGGCTCTTCATGTCGAGCCGGCGGAGCGCACCGCGTCAGCCGCCGCATCGAAATCAGCAAATGGTGCCGGCTCCGTCAACGGCGACCGGGTCCGCGCTGAAGCCGGGCGCCCCGCCCGAAATGCCGGTCAGTTACTGGTTGCCAGCTCCGGCGCGTCGAGGATCTCGCGGACGAAACGCCCGCTCGCCGCCGCGTAGCATCCGATCGCGACGATCTGGGCCACCGGCACGATCAGCAGGGCCCGCCCCAGCGACATCACGCCCATGTCGGCCGTCAGCGCGTCGCTGATGACACCGGTCAGAAACGGACCGGCGCTTCCGATGATGGCGCCGAAGAAGAGGAACACCGCGGACGCTGTCGCGCGCTGCTCGACGCGCACCAGCCGCTGAATGGCCGCGATCGACGGTGCCATGTAGGCCGTGCCGATCACGTAGCTCATCGCGATGAACAAGATGCACAGCGCCCGGTCCTGCACCACGAACGCCAGCGCCGAAAACGGCAGCAGCGCAGCGATCATCACCCCTACCAGCCAGAGCAACCAGCGAGGATCCCTGGCCGACAGGCGGTCAGCGATCCGGCCGACGACCAGCAGGCCGACGATCCCGGTCAGGCCGCTCGCCACCCCGTACTGCACGCCGACCTCGCCCAGCGACATTCCGCGGGTCCGCACCAGATACGCAGGCGCGAACGCCGTCAGCGAGTAACCCGCGAACGAGACACATGCCCCTCCCCCGACGATCAGCAGAAACGCCGGCTTCTTCAGCAGGTCCCACGGGTTAGCCGCGGGCGCCCCGTGCTGCGCCGGCTCCGAAGGCATCGTCTGGCGACGGCCCAGAACCAGCAGCACCAACGGTGCGAACAGCACGCTGATGGCACCCATCACCACGAAAGTCGTTCGCCAGCCCAGTGACTGGGCCAGCAAGCCACCGCCGACCAGGCTTGCCGCACTGGTCAGCGGGATGGCCAACGTGATGACGGCCAACGGGGCCGCGCGCCGTTCCGGCGCGAAATTGCGGGCCACGTAGGCATGTGCGGCCGGGGTGCTGCCCGCTTCTCCTATCGCGACGCCCACGCGGGTGAGCACCAGCTGGAACCCGGACTGCACCGCGCCGCCCAGCATCGTCATCGCGCCCCACAGGGTCAGACACACCGAGATCACCAGACCGAACGCGCCCCGGTCGGCGATCCGGGCGATCGCGATGCCGAGCACGGCATACACGACGAGAAAGCCGAAGCCGTTGATGACGCCGATCATCGTGTCCGACAACACCAGCTCTTGTTTGATCGGCTCGGCCAGCACGGCCGGCAAGAACCGGTCGGCGTAGTTCAGCGTGCCGACGATCGCGAGCAGCACCACCGCTGCCCACGCGCGTGGGGGCTCATGGCGTTGAAGCATCCAAGGAGGGTCGCACGATTGGCCGAACGCCACATGTGGTGTAGAAGGAAGCAATGGCCGAAGCAGGATTCTGGATCGCTTGGGGGATTCCCACGCCCGGGCGTGAGCCGCAGGCGCTCGCACTGCTGCGGGAGACGACCGGCTACCTCGACCGGTTGGCGCAAGAGGGCAAGTTCGAGCGCTTCGACGTCGCCATCCTCAAACCGCAGAGCACCGAACTGGGTGGCTTCATCCTTATCCAGGGCTCGGCGGCGCAGATCGACGCACTGCGCCGCGACGACGACTTCCAGGTCTGGTTGAACCGGGCGCAGCTGTTCGCCGACCGGGTCGGCATGGTGGACGCCTGGGTCAACGAGGGCCTCAGCGAGGCCACCGACCTCTACGAACAGGCGCTGCGCGAGGCCGGCATCACGCCCTAGTGGATGGCGGTGCCCGCTATTTCTGCCGTCCACGGTGCGATCACCTCGACAATCATTGCTCGTCGATTCCGGTGTCGGCTAAAAGCCCATCAAGATCATGACCACAGGGTCTGATGAGGTTTATGAGACATTTGCCTCTTTTGCTGTGATCATTGTCCGGGTTCGCTTTAATGCCTGTAGCGCAAATCTCTCGGGGGAGAAGTAACTGGAGGGTGAGTTCATGGCAGCCGCAGCTCAGATCGGCCGCGTCGGGGGACTGGCCGTCGCCCTGGGCGTCGGAACGGCAATCGCCACCGGCCACGGGGTGGCGCTGGCCGACGAAGGAGCCGGATCGACCGCTTCGACGTCGTCGGAACAGAGCACGTCGACCACGTCCGCCACCGAGACGTCCGAGACCACCGACACGTCACGGAGCACCGAGAAGCCCTCGCAGAACGAAGAGACGACCGACGACGCTCCCGCGACCACGACCGGCGTCGTGCAGGCCCAGACCAATACCGGCACTGGGGTCGAGACCGAGGACCCCGAGGCCGAGGACCCGGACACCGACACCGACACCGACACCGACACCGACACCGACGAAGTAGACGAAGAAGAACCGCCTGCGGTCTCCGAGACGCCGGACCCTGAGCCGACCGAATCCGAGGAGCCGGCGCAGTCCGAGAACCCGCCCGCCACCGACGATGACCCGACGCCCAAGCCCTCGTCGCACTCGACGAAGTCCAGCAGCACGGCGGCGCAAACCACCGTGACCACATCGGCGCGCACAGTGGAAACGCTCGACGAGCCGTCCGCACCGGTTCGCAGCACCGCGGCGGTCGCCCAGTTCGTCGACGCGCGCGTGCTGGCCGCGGCCTCCCCGATGATGATGTCGCCCAAGATGGCCGCACTGTCCGCCGAGGTCACCGAGGTCCAGTCGGTGGACTCGGCGCCCAAACCGCAGGAAGATCTGCTCGCTGCGGTGACCACCGTGGTCTCCAGCGTCGTGAACTGGGTGCTGAACCCGCTCGCGGGCACCGCGCCGACCGCACCCACCCAGCCGGTGTTCATGTGGGGCCTGCTCGCGTTCGCACGCCGCGAGTTCGAGACCTTCCTCACCGGGTTGAGCGGCCAGACGTCGACGGAATCGACGCTGCCCGCCCAAACCACCACCAGCCTTGCCCTGGCCGCCGTGGCCGCCAACCCGAGACCGCGCTTTCCGACGCCCGGTCAACAGTTCAGCGCGTCCACCAAGTTCGTGGACTGGGTGACCGGTAACTATCCGACGAACAACACCGCCGACCGGTTCGGCGTGTACGGCACCGACGTCGGCGTCATGTGGGACAACGGCATGGTCGACGACCCGTCGACCCCGTACAACGAGCACCAGATCCTCATCGCGGTCGGCGACACGTTCAGCGGCCCCAACATGTCCGGGATATGGCGGCTCAACACGCTGTTCCGCAGTTCTGACTACGACCTTGCCGACGGTATGACGATTCCCGACGGAGAATGGTTCAACGGCAACATGTTCGGCGGCGCACCGCTGTCGAACCCGACGTTCGCCAGGCAGATCATTCACCCCGCACCCGGGCTGCCGACCGGGGTGACGCTCATTCCGACCGCGGGCATCGCCCTTCCGACCCCGGGCACCCAGTTCGGGGTCACCCAGTACGTCAGCTTCATGTCGGTGTCGCAGTGGGGTTCGCCGGGGCGCTGGACCACGAACTACTCGGCGATCGCGTACTCGACGGACAACGGCGAAAACTGGACCGTCGCACCGACTTCCGTGCGCTATAACGACCCGTGGAGCGGGCAGAAGAACTTCCAGCAGTCGGCTTTCGTCCGCGGCGACGACGGCTACGTCTACATGTACGGCACCCCCAACGGCCGCCAAGGCGCCGCGTACCTGTCCCGCGTCGCCGAGAAGGACATCCTGGACGTCAGCAAGTACGAGTACTACAGCGCCGGAAAGAAGAGCTGGTTCTCGAGCACTCCGGCCGGCTGGTACAAGAACGATCCCGGCAAGGCCACCCCGGTGTTCGGGGTGGACAAGGGCGCCTGCGGAGTCGCCAAGGTCGGTAACCAGGTCAGCGAGATGTCGGTGCAGTACAACGAACATCTGGGCAAGTACGTCGTGCTGCACGGCGACCAGTTCAACAACATCGTGATGCGCACAGCCGACCGCCCGGAAGGCACGTGGTCGAGCGCGAAGGTGTTGATGAGCCAGCAGAACGGCGGCATCTACGCGCCGATGATGCATCCGTGGTCACCGTCCACCCAGGGCACCGGCTCGGAGCTGTACTGGAACCTGTCGCTGTGGTCGGAATACAACGTGATGCTGATGAGCACCGATCTCGACAAGGTGTAGTCCGGTGCGTGGCAACGTAATCGCATTCGTGGCGGCGGCGACCCTGCTGTCGGCGCCTGCCGTCGCGGCCGCCGACCCCGCCGTGCCGCAACCGGACAGCCCCTGCCCGGCCGAGCTGTCCGACGTCGCGACCGTCGCACCGGGTGCCACCATGCCGCTGACCTGTCGCGACGGCCGGTGGCAGTCCGTCGCCACCCCGCAACCGCCGAACGACAGGTGGTTGAGCTACGGGCCGGAGATCACGCTGCGTGGACAAGGTAGGCGCAACCCCGAAGTCGCCTCGGGCGATTGGACGGCAACCCCGCAGGATTCGGAAAGCCGCTGTCGCGCGGTGCTGTCGGAGGTGGTGAGCGCCGGCGTGGTCGGCGCGCCTGAGGCGGCAGAGGGCGAACCGGGGGCACCGCTCTCGATCACCGTGCCGCCCAGGATGTTCGAGGCCGACCTGAGTGGGAACTGCCTGTGGGAAAAGGCGGATTAGTTCACTGGCGCGTCGAGAATCGGATGGTTGACGCCGGCGTTCGGAGCGTCGAAGTGCCACCACTCTCCCGAATACACCGAAAGCCCACCGGCTTTCATCGCCTCGCGTAACCGGGCCCGGTTTCGCTGGGCGGCCGCGCTGACGCCGTCGGTCGCATACGCGTTGGCGCGCGTCGTGAACTCGTCGAAGCCGGTGCCCATGTCGACGTAGGCGCCGTCGCGCGCCAATGTGACGTCGACCGACAGACCGGCTTCATGGCTGCGCGCGTAGGGTCCTGGCCGCGCCACCCAACCAGAGTCCGATACCGCCTCATACATCCGCACCTGCACATCGTGGGGCCGGTAACAGTCCCAGAACACCAGCACGTCGGGGCGCAGCGCTTGAGCCGCCGTCGCAAGACCCGCGGCGATCGACTCGTGCACCAGACAGCGCGCGTCGCTCGGGTACAGCTGTTCGCCGACGAAGTTGTCCGGTGTGGCGTAGCGCAGGTCGATGACCGCATCCGGGACGACCGTGCGCACATCGACCAGACCCGCTGCCCTTGCCGCATCCGATACCGGCGGCACCGGGGAGGCGAGCGCGACCGCGGGCGTCGCGCACCACGCAAACGCCACGAACAGGCCCGCCACGATCCTCTTCGCCGCGTTGCGGTAGTGCTGCACTACGCTGGCCCGCTTTCCTTCCGGATCGAGCATCGAGGTGTCAGCGCGATTTTCGAGGAGACCGACATGAGCCTTGCTGCCACCGACCGTCGTCTGCCCACCGTGTTCGAGGCGAAACTACCCCAACTCGACTACGTAAACGCACCGGGATCGAGTTCGACGTCGGCTGAGCATCTGCCTAGCGGCGGCGCACATCCGGCCTACACTGCGAGCGTGCGCGACGTACTCGACCAGCTGCTGTCGGTGTGGAAGGCCGGCGGAACCGCGGGCGTGGCAACCGTCGTGCGCACGATCCGGTCGGCACCGCGCGAACCCGGCGCCGCGATGATCGTCGCTCCCGACGGCTCGGTCGCGGGCTCGGTGTCGGGCGGCTGCGTGGAGGCCGCGGTGTACGAGCTGGCCAACGAGGTCGTCGCCTCGGGCCGGCCGGAACTGCAGCGCTACGGCGTCAGCGACGACGACGCGTTCGCGGTCGGGCTCACCTGCGGCGGCATCATCGACATCTTCGCCGAGCCGATGTCGCGCGACACCTTCCCGCAGCTGCAGGAGATCGCCGACGACATCGCCGCGCACCGCCCGACGGCCGTCGCGACCGTCATCGCCCACCCCGACCCGCAGGTGGTCGGTCGCCGGCTGGTCGTCGGACCGGACGCGGCCGACGGGACGTTGGGTTCGGCGCGCGCCGACGCCGCGGTCACCGACGACGCACGTGGGCTGCTCGCCGCGGGGCGCACGACCGTGCTGTCCTACGGCCCCGACGGTCAGCGTCAGGAAACCGGGATGGAGGTGTTCGTCGCCAGCCACGCCCCGCGCCCCCGGATGCTGATCTTCGGTGCGATCGACTTCGCCAGCGCGCTCGCCCAACAGGCCGCACTGCTCGGCTACCGGGTGACGGTGTGCGACGCACGGCCGGTGTTCGCGACGCCGGCCCGCTTCCCCGCCGCCGACGAAGTCGTCGTGAAATGGCCCGACCGCTACCTGGCCGAGCAGGCCGAGCAGGGCGCCATCGACGCGCGGACGGCGATCTGTGTGCTCACCCACGATCCCAAGTTCGACGTGCCGGTGCTGCAGGTGGCGCTGCGGTTGCCCGAGGTCGGCTACATCGGGGTGATGGGGTCGCGACGCACCCACGACGATCGGACAGCCCGGCTACGCGAGGCCGGGCTGACCGACGCCGAGTTATGCCGACTGGCCAGTCCGATCGGGCTGGATCTGGGTGCGCGCACACCCGAGGAGACCGCAGTGTCGATCGCCGCGGAGCTCATCGCCCGGCGGTGGGGCGGCGGCGGTCGCCCGCTGACCGAGACGAGCGGCCGGATCCACCGCGACGGATGAGACAACTCATCCGATAATGTCGTTCTCCACTTCCGGCATTTCGTTTACCGAAGTAGGATAACGACACTCTCAAGCGGTCGGATTGGAGCGATAGCCGTGGCGTCCCCTACAGGTGGAACGGTCGCGACGCGGTATGCGGGCACCCGCATGGCGCGTCTGGAAGACAATCGACTTCTCACAGGTCACGGCACCTTTGTCGACGATGTGATGCGGCCGGGCATGCTGCACGCGTGCTTTGTGCGCAGCCCGTTCGCCCGGGCACGCATCCAGGGCATCGACGCATCGGCCGCGCTGGCCATGCCGGGTGTGCATGCGGTGTTCACCGCGTCCGACCTCAACCCCGACGTGAAGGAAGCCTGGCACGCGGTGGCGGGTAAGGACATGCCCGACACCCCGCGCCCGCCGCTGGCCGAGGGCGAGGCGAAGTTCGTCGGCGATCCCGTCGCGCTCGTCGTCGCCGACAGCCGCTACCTCGCCGAGGACGCCGTCGAGCGGGTGGACGTGGACTACGAACCGCTGCCCGCGGTCGCGGACTTCACCAAAGCAGTGGGCTCCGACGTGATCGTGCACGAGGCCTACCCCGACAACGTCGCGGGCGGCATGGGCGGCGCCCCGCCGGACGAGGAGACCTTCGCCAACGCCGCATACGTGGCCGAGGCCGACATCTATCAGCAGATCCATGCGCCGGTGCCGATCGAGACGCGCGGCCTGGTCGTCGAATGGGCGGCGTCCACCGGTGAGTTGACGATGTGGGCCTCCACGCAGGCGCCGCACGAGCTGCGGGCCTTCTGCGCCAGGCTGTTGGGCATCCCCGCGCAGAACGTCAGGGTCGTCATGCGCGACACCGGCGGCGCCTTCGGTCAGAAGGTCGTGCCGATGCGCGAGGACATGTGCATCATGTTGGCCGCCCGCAAGGTCACGGCCACCACGTCGAACGCGCGATCGGGCGTAGCGCTGAAGTGGATAGAGGACCGGCGCGAGAACCTGATGTCGGCCGGGCAGGCCCGCCACGTCGACGGCAAGGCGCGCATGGCGTTCGACGAGGACGGCAAGATCCTGGCCGCCGACATCGATTTCACCTACGACATCGGTGCCTACCCGACCCCGTATCCGGTGCTGACCACCGCCGCCGTCGGGATGTTCTTCCCGGGCCCGTACCGCGTCCCGAAAGCCAGCTTCAACTACAAGACCGTGTTCTCCAACACCGCGGGTCTGCACGCCTACCGTGGCCCGTGGCAGTACGAAACCCTGGCGCGTGAACTGCTTTTCGACATCGCCGCACGCCAGATGGACATGGATCCCGTCGAGCTGCGCCGGCGCAACATCCTTCGCGGTGACGAAATGCCGTACGTTAACCCCAACGGCATGCCGTACGACCATGTCGCGCCTGCGGACACCTTCGAACAGGCCGTGAAAATCCTTGACCACGAAGGCTTCCGCAAGGAGCAGGCCGATGCGCTGGCCGAGGGCCGCTACATCGGCCTCGGCTTCTCCGCCTACATCGAGCCGACGGGCGCCGCGACGGGGCACCTGGCCACCGAGGGTGCGACCATCCGGATGGAGCCGACCGGCAAGATCAACGTCTACGTCAACGGCGGGTCGACCGGTAACAGCCTGGAGACCACGGTCGTTCAGTTGACCGCCGACGCGCTGGGCGCAGACATCAACGACGTGTCGACCATCCAGGGTGACACCGCGGTGACCCCGTACGGCGCAGGCACCCAGGGCAGCCGCAGTGCGCCGATGACGGCGGGCGCTGTCAACGAGGCCGGCGCGATGCTGCGCGGCCAGATCCTGGCCATGGCCGCGCCGCGCCTGGAGGTCGACGAGTCCGAGCTGGAGCTGGTCGGCTCGCGCGCGGTGGTGCGCGACAACCCGGAAAAGAGCCTCAGCTACGCCGATCTCGCGTACCGCGCGTACTACGAGCCACAGCAATTGCCGCCGGGCGTGTCCGCATCGCTGGAGGCGACGGCGCGGTTCAACTCGCAGGCACCCATCCACTGGGCCAACGCCACGCACGTCTGCACATGCGAGGTCGATGTGCAGACCGGACGGGTCACGTTGACGCGCTACATCGTCAGCGAGGACGTCGGCCCGATGATCAACCCCAACGTCGTGGAGGGCCAGATCGCGGGCGGCACCGTGCAGGGCATCGGCGGTGCGCTGCTGGAGGAGATGGTCTACGACGACGACGGAAACCCGTTGTCGTCAACGTTCGTCGACTATCTGTTGCCGACCGCCACCGAGGTGCCGGCGATCGAGTACGGCCACGTCGAGATCCCCGGACCGGGCGTCGGCGGGTACAAGGGCTGCGGTGAAGGCGGTGCGATCGGCTCGACGCCCGCGGTGATCAACGCGATCAACGACGCGCTGGCCCCGCTGGGTGTGACGCTGACCCGGCTGCCTGCCAGCCCCGCCGCGATCGTCGACCTGGTCGAACAAGCCACGAAGTAAGGGAGAGAATGGAACTGAACAACGAGTTCCGCGTCGCGGTACCCGCCGCGAAGACGTGGGAGTTCCTCACCGACGTCGAACGCGTTGCGCCGTGCCTGCCGGGCGCGACCCTGCTTTCCGTCGACGGCGACGAGTTCACCGGAAAGGTCAAGGTCAAGGTCGGCCCGATCACCGTGTCGTATCAGGGCGAAGCGGCTTTCGCCGAAAAGGACGCGGCGGCACAGCGGATGGTGCTGAAGGCCAACGGCAAGGAAACCCGAGGCAACGGCAACGTCGCGGCCGTCATCACCGCACAGCTCAAGGACGACGGGGACGCGACCAGCGTGCTCATCAACACCGACCTGACCATCTCAGGCAAGGCCGCGCAGTTCGGTCGCGGCGTGCTCGCCGACGTGGCCGGGCACCTGATCGGACAGTTCGCGAACAGCCTGGAGTCCGAATTGCTCGGTGGTCCCGCACCTGCTCCGCAGGCACCCGCTACCGAAACCCCGAGCGCCACAACGGGTGCCGGCCGCGACGATGTCATCGATTCGGTGGCCCTGGTGAAGGCCGTCGCGCCGTCGGTGGCCAAGCGGTACGCACCGGTGGCCGCCGGGCTGGCGATGGGTGTGGTGATCGGCTTCCTCGTCGGCCGTCGCCGCAGGCACACCGCCCCCGCGGATGATCTGCAGGCCCTGTTGGCCAGGCTGGTCTCATGAAGCCCGCCCCGTTCGCCTACCACCGCCCCGCCTCGGTAACGGAGGCGGTGGAGTTGCTCACCGAGTACGGCGACGACGCGAAAGTCCTTGCCGGCGGCCAGAGCCTGGTGCCGATGCTGGCGATGCGGCTCACCCACTTCGAGAACCTCATCGACATCTCCAGGATCGAGGAGCTTCGCGGTATCGACCTGGTCGACGGCGCGGTGCGCATCGGGGCCGGCACACCGCACGCGTATGTCGGAATGGATGACGAAGTGGCGGAATCGGTTCCGCTGCTGACCTTGGCCACGCCACACATCGGCCACTTCCAGATCCGGACCAGGGGAACGCTTGGCGGGGCCATCGCGCACGCCGATCCCGCGGCCGAGTACGCGGCGGTGGCGGTGGCGCTGGACGCCCGGATGGACGTCACGTCGTCGCAGGGATCCCGCGAAATCGCCGCCAGGGACTTCTTCACCGGCCTGTGGGAGACGTCGCTGCGGCCCGCAGAGATTCTGACCGCCGTGCACTTCCCGGTCTGGGGCGCTCGCTCAGGTTTCGCGATGGAGGAGTTCGTGCGCAGGCACGGTGACTTCGCCATCGCGGGCGCGGCCGTCGCCGTCGAGCTCGATGACGCGGACCGGGTAACCCGCTGCGGCATCGGGCTGTTGGGCCTCGGTTCGACCCCGTTGCGCGGGACACCCGCCGAACAGGCCATCACCGGCCGGCCGGTCGGTGATATCAGCGTCGACGAGATCGGTGAACTAGCCCTCTCCGGTATCGACGACATCCCATCCGACCTGCAGGGGTCGGCCGCGTACCGAGCCAAGATCGGCGCCACGATGGTGGCGCGCGCCCTCTCGACTGCCATCACGGAGGCAACCAATGCATGAGCTGCCGGTCGAAATGACGGTCAACGGCCGCACCTACCGTGCGGTGGTGGAACCGCGCCTGACGCTCGCGGACTTCCTGCGCGAAAAGTGCGGTCTGACAGGCACGCATCTGGGCTGTGAACACGGCGCGTGTGGTGCGTGCACGGTACTTGTCGACGGTGACGCGGTCCGGTCGTGCCTGATCTTCGCCGTACAGGCCGAGGACACCGAGGTGACCACCGTCGAGGGCATCGCGGGCCCGGACGGTGAACTGTCACCGGTGCAGGCGGCGCTGAAGGAATGCCATGGACTGCAATGCGGTTTCTGCACTCCGGGTTTCGTCACGAGCATCACCGCGCTGCTGCGCGAGAACCCCAAGCCCACCGACGAGGAGATCCGGGAAGGGTTGTCGGGCAACTTCTGTCGGTGCACCGGGTATCAGGGCATCGTCAACGCCGTACACCGCGCCGCGGAGATGACCTAGCCGTCTTTTCCGCCGATGGTTAGGAAACGACGCCGCGCAGGCCGTCGGCGCCGAACAGCGGTTCGAGCATCGATGACATGTCCGGTCCGCGCCGCAGGCCGTGACCGCCGTCGACGTTGATCACCTGCCCGGTGATCCAAGCCGACGCGTCGCCGAGCAGAAACACCGCCGCGTTCGCGATGTCGTCGACCTCACCCACGCGCGGCAACGGCGTACACGAGGCGTAATCGGCGCTGATCTCCGGCGAGCTCAAGATGGGCTCGACCAGCTCGGTCCGGATCAGGCCGGGCCGGATGCAGTTGACCCGCACCCACGACGGGCCGAGTTCGTCGGCGGCCAGCATCATCAGATGGTCCACCGCGGACTTGCTCACGCCGTAGGCGCCGAACCACCGGTGGGTGTTGCTGGCCGCGATCGACGAGATGCCGACGAACGACCCGCCGCCGCCGCGCACCATCTCCCGCGCCGAGTGCTTGAGCACATACATGCTGCCGTTGACGTTGAGGTCCACCGTGCGCCGCCACGCCTCGGAGTCGATCTGGGTGATCGGGCCGATCGTCTCGCTGCCGCCGGCGCAGTGCACGACGCCATACAGTCGCCCGGTCCATGCCGTGGCGGCCTCCACCACGCGGGCCACTTCGTCCTCGTTGGTGACGTCGGCGGGTTCGTAGCGCACCGCACCGGTGCGGTCGGCGGAGAGTTCCTCGGCCGCGGCGGCCAACCGGTCGGCGTTGCGGCCGACGAGCATCGCGTTACCGCCCGCCGCTACCACCGCGGCGGCCACACCCTTGCCGATCCCGGTGCCACCACCGGTGACCAGTACTGTTCGACCCGCCAATGACACCGCACACTCCTTCGCTAAGCTAATTAGAACAGTTATACGTCACGGTTCGTCGCGGCGGGCGGGCTTCGGTGCGCCCAACGTGCGCCAGTCCGGAACGTTGGGCGGCAGCCCGACCGGATAGCGATTCTCGTTGTGCGCCGCCCAGTGCGCGTGCCCCAGTTCGTGAATGTGGAACGCATGGCGCAGGGCCTCGGTGAAGCCCATCGCGTCGGCTGCGGCGTTGACCGAATCCTTGACCAGCAGCGCCGCCATGGTAGGACGTTCGGCGATGCGCCTGGCGAATTGCAGCGTCTTGTCCTCGAGTTCGGCACGCGGGAACACCTTGGAAACCATGCCGAGGCGGTAGGCCTCCTCTGCATCGATCGAATCACCGGTCAGCAGAAGCTCTTTGGCCTTACGCGCACCGAATTCCCATGGGTGCGCATAATATTCGACGCCGGGCATGCCCATCCGGACGGCGACGACATCGCTGAACTTCGCGTCGTCGGAGGCGACGATCAGATCACACGCCCACACCAGCATCAGCCCCGCCGAGATCGCGTTGCCCTGCACCTGCGCGATGGTGATCTTGCGCAGATCCCGCCAGCGGCGGGTGTTTTCGAAGAAGAAGTGCCACTCCTGCAGATAGGTCCGCTCGGCGACCGCAGCGCGGGTGGCGCCGAGTGCCTGAAACGTCGGATGCTGATCTGGCCCCGGCTGGCGCTCGAGCATCGCCTCTTCAGAGCCGAGATCATGGCCTGCGGAGAAGTTCTTGCCCCGCGCGGCCAGGATCACCACTCGGACCTGGTCGTCGGCTTCCGCCCGGCCGAATGCCTCGTCCAATTGCACCAGCAATGTGCGCGACTGGGCGTTCTGCGCATCGGGCCGATTGAGCCAGATCCGCGCGATCTGGCCGTCCTCCAGTGTTTCGTACGTGACCTGCTGGGGCACATCCCCGCCAGCGGATTCCGTACTTGTCCTACCCGGGCTCGCCACCGCAGACCACCTCGCTCAGCTTCGTTCGACAGCGTGCACATTACGGTGCCTGCCGATCACTTCTGTCAGCGGTGCCGCAGCCATCTTCCAGCTGCTTCACAGCTCGACGAACAAGAATTGCCCGATACGGTATCCACGCCGGCCAGCAATACGAGAGAAGCCAAGATGACAGCACCGCGGCGCACCGCCACACGCGTCATCGGCCTCGGGTTCGCGATGACCACCCTTGCCGCACCTGCGGGCGCCACGCTCTTCGCCTTCACTGCGCCGGCATCGTCGATCGCGGCATGCCCGGCCGGTGAATCCGAAGACCTTTACAGCACAACATGCGTCCCCGACCTGGTGCCCAACTCGTCCAGCCCGTACACCACGATCCCAGGCAACCCAAATATGCCGGCGATCGACGGAATCCCCTGCGGTGGTCAAAGTTCGGGCTCGTGCATCGGGTTGGCCGAGGAACAACAGTCCCAAACACCGTTGGTGCAGCCCCACACGTCCGTGCAATCCAGCCCGTAACCCGCGCGACGGGAACCTGGCGAAGACCCACGTGAGGGCCTGTCGGGTCTCTAGAATCGCGGAATGACTTCATCGTTCGCCGTTCGGCGGCAGTTCGTGATCGGCGCTTTCATCGTGGCGGCGGCCACCGCGCCGGTCGTAGCGGCCTATTCCGCGCCGCAACCCGGTGATCGGCTGGCTCAATGCTCTTCGGGTGAAGAGGCCGACACCTACACCACGACGTGCGTGCCGTTCATGGTGCCCACCTCGCCACCGCTGTTCAGCACCACCGCGGCCAATCCCGATGTCCCCGAGATCGACGGCATCCCCTGCATCGGGCACAACGCCGGAGGGTGCATCGGTTTGGCCGAAGACGCGGAGATGGAAGGCCCGCCCGCGCAACCCCGCGTCACCATCAACTCCAGCCCCTAGGGGTTCTCAGGTAACCCACGGAAGTTGTGCAGAAAGCTGGCAGCTTCAATAGAATCTTGCCTCGACACGGTTGATGACCACAGAAAGCGTGACGATGGCGACCTTTCAGCTTTCAACTCGACGACTGCTTCTTGCCGGTGGGTTCGCGGTCGCTGTTGCCGCCGCACCGGTGATGGCCGTCGTCTCAGCGCCCGGCGCCGGTATCGCGCCGACGGCACAGGGATGCCCGGCCGGCGAAGAAGCAGACCAGTTCACCGGTGTGTGCGTCCCCCATACGGTGCCCAACGCCGGTTCGGTGTTCAGCACCACGCCGGGCAACCCGGATGTCCCCGAGGTGATGGGGGTGCCCTGCATCGGCGAGAACTCCGGCCAGTGCTTCGGCCTGGCCCAGGAGCAGGAGGCCATGAGCGTGGCCCCTCCGCCTGACCCGGTCGTCAGCCACAGCCCGACGGTGACGAACTGATCGAGAGCTGGCGCTGAGCAGCGGCGACGCTGCGCAGCTAGAGTCGTCATATGGCAACTAAATCTGATCACTCTGAGCTCGGCGACGTCGAGCCGCTCGCCGACAGCACCGCCCGCCAAGCGCGGCGTGTTGTCGCCGCGTATGCAACCGACGCCGACGAGTGCCGGGTCTTCCTGTCGATGCTGGGTATTGGACCGTCGAAACACGAGGCGTAAGTGAGCCCGCGGGCCGGCTCGGGGAACTCTGACTTCGTCGTCGTGGCCAACCGGCTGCCAATCGACATGGAACGGCTGCCCGACGGCAGCACAACCTGGAAGCGGAGCCCCGGCGGGCTGGTCACAGCCCTGGAGCCGTTGCTGCGTCGCCGCCGCGGAGCATGGATCGGCTGGCCCGGTGTACCCGACGCCGACGAGGATCCGATCGAGCAGGACGACATGGTCCTGTATCCAGTCACCCTGTCCGCATACGACGTCGCCGAGTATTACGAGGGCTTCTCCAACGCCACGCTGTGGCCGCTCTACCACGACGTCATCGTCAAACCGATCTACCACCGCAAGTGGTGGGACTCCTACGTCGATGTCAACAGGCGCTTCGCCGAGGCCACCGCGAAGGCCGCCGCGCAGGGCGCGACCGTGTGGGTGCAGGACTACCAGCTGCAACTGGTGCCGAAGATGTTGCGGACGCTACGTCCCGACCTCACTATCGGCTTCTTCCTGCACATCCCGTTCCCGCCGGTGGAGCTGTTCATGCAGATGCCGTGGCGGACCGAGATCGTCGACGGCCTGCTCGGCGCCGACCTGGTCGGCTTCCATCTGTCCGGCGGTGCGCAGAACTTCCTCATCCTGGCCCGCCGGCTGGCGGGCGCGAACACCTCGCGCGGTTCGGTCGGCGTGCGGTCCCGCTTCGGCGAAGTCGAACTCGAGGACCGCACCGTGCGGGTGGGCGCGTTTCCGATCTCCATCGATTCGACCTCGCTGGACCAGCAGGCGCGCACCAAGGCGATCCGCAAGCGCGCCCGCGAGCTGCGTGCCGAGCTGGGAAACCCGCGCAAGATCCTGCTCGGTGTCGACCGGCTGGACTACACCAAGGGCATCGACGTTCGGCTGCGGGCGTTTTCGGAGTTGCTCGCCGAAGACCGGGCCAGCCGTGAGGACACCGTGCTGGTGCAGCTCGCCACGCCGAGCCGTGAGCGCGTCGAAAGCTACATCGAGATGCGCGAAGACATCGAACGCCAGGTCGGGCACATCAACGGCGAGTACGGCGAGGTCGGCCACCCGATCGTGCACTATGTGCACCGGCCGGTCCCCCGCGACGAGCTGATCGCGTTTTTCGTCGCCGCCGACGTCATGTTGGTGACCCCGCTGCGCGACGGCATGAACCTGGTCGCCAAGGAGTACGTCGCATGCCGCAGCGATCTGGGCGGCGCGCTGGTGCTCAGCGAATTCACCGGCGCCGCAGCCGAACTGCGGCAGGCCTATCTGGTCAACCCGCACCACCTCGAGGGCGTCAAGGATGCCATCGAGGCCGCGTTGACCCAGACTCCCGAGGAAGGTCGCCGGCGGATGCGCGCGTTGCGCAGGCAGGTGCTCGTGCACGACGTCGACCGCTGGGCGCGCTCGTTCCTCGATGCACTCGCCGCCACGGACGCCGGGTCCGAGCGGCGGTCGGGCAAAACTAGATCGGACTGATGTATTGGATCAGCCACTTGCCGTCGACCTTCTGATAGTCGACGCGTAACCGGCTGCCGTCGTAGATCGGCTCCTTGCCTTTGTCGGTGATCGTGCGGTTCATGTACACCATCACCGACGCCGACGTCCGTTGTGCCGTCATAACTCCCACGCCGACCACATTGGCCTGGCTGACCAGCTGACGTTCCCGTGCCTGCGGGATGATGTCCTTGGCCGCGCGGTCCTGGAACTCCTGGCGGTAGGCGGGGGTCAGCATCGGGTACACCTCGTTGAGGCTGCGCTCGACGGTCTGGTAGTCGTAGCCGAACACCTGCGGAATCTGCTTCTCGGCCAACGGCGCAAGCTCGGCGCGGGCGGCTTGTTCACCGCGCAACTCCACCCGCTTCCAGTACATGGCACCGCCCACCCCGGCGACCGCGACGAAGGCCACCGCCAACAGCGCGCACAGCGCACCGACCAGCCTGCGCATCAGTTACCGCCGTCGGGGTATTTGAGGTCGTAGGCCGTCATGTGACCGTTGCCGTCCTCGTGGACGATGACCCGCAACCGATACGGCTGCGATGGCTGGTTGTTGCCGTCCAGGTCGGTCACCGTCACCCGCGCCGACACCAGCACCGCGGCGTTGTCGGCGATCTCGTCGATCTTCTCCAGCGCCGCCCCGTTGATCACGGCCTCGGCGCTGGCGTTGGTCTCCCGGAAGATCATCTTCAGGTTCTCGGTGTTGTTTCCCTCGGTCATCATCGCGCGCAGCGGGCCGCTGGTGCTGTTGACGAACCGCTCGACGCTCTCGTCGATGGACTCCTGGTCGTAGCTGAACATGTTGACGACCAACTGCGCGGCGGTGTCGACGAACCGCTGCTCGCGCGCGAACGTCTCTTCGGTGTCGCGCTGCTGGACGTACATCAGCGTGGCCAACCCGACCAGCACCGCCACCGCGACGAAGGCCGTCGCGGCGAAGACGAGCGCCACCAGCCGACGATTCGGTTCCCGCCGGGGCGGCGGGCCGGGTGGCCGGGGCAGCCGCACCTTGATCGTGGGTGGCGCCGCGACCTTGACGGCCGTCGCGGTGGCATCACCGCTGGCCGGGCCCGCGGCGCGAGACGCGCGCCGACGCCGGGTGGGCCTCGGCGAAGGTTCCGTCGAAGCCGTTTCTTCCGTCATTTACGCCTGCCTTGGAGCCAACATCAGATCAACCCAGTTCTCTGCTGGCGCCAGTTTGTCAGTTGCGTCCGCAAGCACGCCAGTTCCGCCGGCTGGGTCGACGAACTTGCCGTCGGCGTCGTAGGTCGTGTACTGGGCACCCGAGGCCATCGGCACTTCCGCGGGCATCGGCGGGCCGCCGGGAGCCGGCGGCACCGGCGCGGGCGCGGGCGGCGCTGCCGGCGGGGGAGGCGTTCTGCCGTACGGCGGCACCACCTGATCATGCGGCGCGAAGAACGGCCACGCCGGCGGCAGGGTGGGCTGCACCTCGTTGGGCGGCACCGGAAGGGGGAACGGTGCGTGCGGCGCCGGGCCGGGCCCCGGCGGGACACCCGGCGGCAGCTGCACCACCGGCGGGCCCGGATCCGGGTCGACCTGCGGTGGGATGTACGGGAACTTGTTGGGCGGCAGGATGTTGCGCCCGATCTCGGTGGTGTCGTCCTCGCGGGTGTCCATCGGCGTGCCCAGCGGAACCGGCGGCCCGCGCCACGGGTTGTTGCCGATCGGAACATAACCCTTGGGGTCGCGGCACAGCTGGACCGTCGGCGCCCGCTTACCGGGGAACTCCTGGCACGGGTAGTTACGCGCCCCGCGCACCACGGCGGGATCGTTGTGCGGGGTCTTGCAGTACAGATCCTTGGGGAGTTCGCGCAGCGTCTCGTCGGCCGGTGAGCGCATCTCCGACGCGGGGATGAACCCGGTCAGGCACGGCGGCGGATCCTGCAGGTCGATCTTGAAGTCGAGCTTGCCGCCCTCGTTGGCCGGCACCCCGCCGCCGACGGTCAGCAGGGCCGCCATCAGCGCCGGGAAGACCACCAGGGCGTGCTCGATCGACTTGCGGTAGATCACCCCGATGCGGCCGAAGTTGGCCAGGTTGGCGGCCAGGATCGGGAACGACGGCCGGATGCCGCTGAACAGTTCGTTGGCCTCGGCCGTGGCGCCGGGCACCGTCTGCAGCGTGGTGCGCAGCTGCGGGTCGGCGTTGGCCAGCTCGGCGGTGAACCGGGCCAGCCCGTCGGCAAGCGACCGGATGTCATCGCCGCTGCGGATCTGCGCGTCCAGGAACGGACCCGCCTGGTCGATGAGCTGGTTGACCTGTCCGTAGTTGGCGTTGGCCTCATCGACGAGAAGACGCGACGACTGGATCAGCCTGGCCAGTTCGGGGCCGGACCCGTTGAACGCCTTGAACGTTTCGCTCAGCAGTTCTTGCACCCTGCTGTCGCCGATGCTGGAGACCAGCTTTTGGGCTTCGTCCAGCAGGCCGGCGACGTCCTGGCCGACCGCGGTGCGCGACACGTCGATGTTGGCCCCGTTACGCAGCTTTTCCTGCGAGGCGTTCTCCGGGGGCACCAGGTCGACGTACTGCTCACCGACCGCCGAGACGCTCTTGACCGTCGCGGTGACGTTCGCGGGCACCGGGGTGCCGCTGTTGAGCCGCATGTGGGCGACGACGCTGTCGTCGGACAGCCCGACCGACTCGACCCGACCGACGGTCACGCCCCGGTAGGTGACGTTGGCGTTCTCGTAAAGACCGCCTGCGGCAACGAAGTTCGCGGTCACCTTGTAGGACCCGATGCCGAGCGTCGCAGGCACGTGCAGGTAGAAAATCGATATCGCGCTGACCGTCAGCACCGTGACGATCGCGAAGATCCCGAGTTGGATTCGGGTCAGCCTGTCCATCATCTACGGTGCCGCCTCGTGCTGCGTGGCCGTGCCCGGCGGGATCTTGAACGGGTCGGCCGCCTGGCCGGACAGGTTCGCCAACGCCCCGGTGAGGAACTCCGGCGGGGTGATGAGCTCTTGCATCCGCTTCATGTTCGGGTCAAACCCCCATGAGGTGGTCAGTACCGACTCGCCGACCCGGCGCAGCGTGAGGTCGAAGGTGGTGTACACGTTCAGGTAGTCACCGCGGACCGCGTTGCGCAGGTACTTGTAGTGGAACGGGAAGGTCGGCAGGAACTCGAGATCCTTGATGAGGAAGTCGACGTTGTCGTTGAGCGACTTGATCACCGGGTACAGATCCTTGAAGTTGGCGGCGAAATCGTCCTTGGTCTCCTGCAGCACGTGCGAGGCGACGGTGGCAAAGCTGCGCAGGGCGCCGAACGCGTCGACGATGTTGGCGCGGTTGTTGTTCAGGACGGTCAGCGCTTCGGGCAGGCTGTCGAGCGTGCGGCCGAGGTTGTCCTTGCTGCGGGCCAGGATGCCCGCGAACCGGTCGAGTCCTTCGGCGGCGGCGACGATGTCACCGGTCTGACGTTCCAGTGAACTGGTCAGCTCGGCCAGTCGCGGAACCAGGTTCTCGAAGCTGCCATGCCTGCCGGCCACCGCGTTGTAGGTCTCCTCGGTGATGTCTTGCAGCGCACCAAGATTGCCCTTGTTCACCACGACACCCAGCGAAGACAACACTTCTTCGGTGGTCGGATAACGGCCGGTGCGGTCGAGCGGGATGTTGTCGCCGTCGGCCAACCGGCCGACGCCGGGCTCATCGACCGGTTCGGCGAGTTCGATGTGCTGTGAGCCCAGCAGCGAGGTCTGCGCCACCTGCGCGGTGGAGTTGGCGGGCAGGTCGACGTTGCGGTCCAGGGACAGTTGCACGGCGGCGTAGAACGTGCCGTCGGATCGCTGCACGGCGTCGATGCCCGACACACTGCCCACGGTGACGTCGTCGACCATCACCGGGGAGTTCTGCGGCAGCGTCGCCACGTCCGGCAACTCGACGGTGATTTTGTAGGAGCCCGCACCGTGCCCGGCGGTGCCGGGCATGTTCAGCGAGTTCAGCCCACCGAACTGACAGCCGGCCAACAGCACGGCCAGCGACGAGATTCCCAATGCCCTGCGGATCATCGGCCACCTGCTTCGGCGGGTAGTGACGCTTCGGGTGCGGGCGCTGCCGGACCCGCGGGGCCTCCTGCGTGCGACGACGACGTCGGCGCTGCCGGGCTTCCCGGCGCGGGCGGCACGAACAGCGAGCTGAGGTCCATGTCGGCCGACACCGGTGGCGGCGTCACGCCCGGTGCGGGCTGCCACTGCAGATACGGCACCGGCGTCTTGGCCTTGGCCTCGGTTTCCGGTGTGTCGTAGATGATCTGGCCCTTGTAGGCGGTGATGCTGTTGATCGGGTGGAACAGCAACGGCGGGAAGTTCATCGCGATGCGCTTGAACACCGGGCCCATGCGCTGGCGGCAGATCTCGGTCCGCTTGTAGTTGTCCGTGGACGCCCCGGCCTCGAACGTGCCGCCGCAGATGAACTGCACCGGGTTGGCGAAGTTCGGCAGGGTGAGCAGGCCGCCGACGGTGCCCTGGGCGGGGTTGTAGATGTTGTAGAAGTTCGACAGGCCGTTCGGGGTGATGTGCAGGATCTGCTCGATGTCTTCGCTGCGCTCGGTCAGGATGCTGGTGAAGTCGGTGAGCTTGGTGACCTGATCGATCAACGCCTGGTTGGAGTCGCTGAGGAATCCGCGCACATCGCCGAGCGCCTGGTTGAGCGTGCCGAGCGTGTTGTCCAGGTCGGCCGAGCTGTCGGCCAGCACCTGCGACACCGACGCCACGTGGTTGGAGAACTGCACGATCTGCTCGTTGCTGTTGGACAGCGCGTCGACGAGCACCTGCAGGTTGCGGATCGTGCCGAACAGATCGGTGCGCGAGTCACCGAGCCGGCCCGCCGTCTGCGAGAGCTCCCGCAGCGCCTGGCGGAACGAGTCACCGTTACCGTCGAACGTGTCGGCGGCCTGGTTGACGAACTCGGTCAGCGGTCCCTGCACCGAACCCGGCTGCGGACCCAGCTGCGCGCTGAGCGCAGTGAGCTGTTCTTTGACCTCGTCCCATTCCACCGGCACCGCGGTTCGATCCAGGCCGATCTGGGCGCCGTCGCCGAGTTCGGGACCCTCGGTGTATGCGGGGGTGAGCTGGATGAACCTCGCCGACACCAGATTCGGCGAGATGATGAGCGCCTTCGCCTCGGCGGGCACCTTGATCCCGTTCTGCAAGGTCATCGAGACCTTCACGTCGTTGGCGCGCGGTTCGATCGAGTCGATGGTGCCGACCGGAACCCCGACGATGCGCACGTCGTCGCCGGGATAGAGGCCGACCGCCGAGGTGAAGTAGGCGGTCAGCTTGTCACCCGTGCGCGACGGCCAGACCAGGTACACGCCCGCCACGAGCGACACCACCAGCAGGGCGGCCAGCATCATCCGCAGCCAGCGGCTGCGGCTCAGGTTCGGGTTCGCGTTCGCGTTCGTCATGGTGACTTCGGCCTGATGATCAGTCGTTCGGAAATGTAGCCGCGCAGCATGTCAGACAGGCTGTCGGGCAGCTTGCCGGGCTGGAAGTAGACGTCCAACAGCACCTCGGCGATCGGGGCGGGCGGCAGGCCGTACAGGTTGATCTGGAAGCCGGGTCCGGAACCGACCACCTCTCCCAGCGCGGTGGCGTAGGGCGGCAGCCGCTTGATGGCCTCGCTGATGTGCTCACGACGCTCGAGCAGGTTGTCCATCACCAGGTTGAGCTTCTCCAGTGCCGGCTTGAACTCGCGGCGGTTGTCGGCGACGAAGCCTGAAAGCTGTTGGGACACATCGTCGATGCCGGCGACCAGGTTGCTCAACGCCTGGCGGCGCTCATCGAGCGCGGCGAACAGCATGTTGCCGTCGACGATGAGCTGGTTGACCTGGCCTGCACGCTCAGCGAGGGTGTCGGAGACCCGCTTGGCGTGACCGAGCAGTTGGTCGAGGGCTTCATCGCGCTTGTTGAGGGTGCGCGAGAGGTTGGCGATACCGTCGAGCGCGCCACGCAGCTGAGGGGTGGCTTCGTGCAGCGAGGCGGTCAGGGTCTGCAGCGCCTGCTCGAACCGCGGCTTGTCGAGCTCGCTGGCGTTCTGGCCGAGGTCTTGCAGCGCGGTGTTGAGAGTGTAGGGAGTCGTGGTGCGGCCCAACGGGATCACCGTCGAACTACCGCTGCCCTGCGGTGTCACCGCCAGCGACTTCTCACCGAGCACGGTGTCGGTCTTGATCGCGACCAGCGATTGGTCACCGACCTTCACATCGCGGTCGACGGTAAAAGTCACCTTGGCAGTGTCCCCGGCCAACGCGACACCGGTCACCTTGCCGACCTTGATGCCCGACACGTTGACGTCGTTGCCCGGCGAGATCCCGCCGGCGTCGGTGAAGTACGCCTCGTACGGCTTACCCTGCGGAAAGAACGGCAGGGTGGTGTAACCGAACGACACCAACACCAGACAGGCGATGAGGAAGATGCCGAAGATCCCGGTCCGCAAGGGATTCGACTCGTCAGGTCTACTCATCGATCGGTGCACACCTCCCCTTGGACGGATCCGGCGGCCCACCGAAGGGGATCAGGATATCGCTGCCCGCGGGACCGCTGATCTTTATTCGGGTGGCGCAGTAGAAGATGTTGAAGAACGAGCCGTAGGCGCCGAGCGCGTTGAGCCGCATGTAGTTTTCGGCGAGCGGTTCGATCACCTTGTTGACGTCGGCCTTGCGTTCGTCGAAACGCTGGGCGAACGGGCGCGCGTTCTCGATCACGCCCTGCACCGGTCTGCGCGACTGCTGCAGCATGTCGGTCAGGTCGTTCTCGGCCGACGCCAGCGGGCCGATCGCACCGGCGATCGGGTCGCGGCCCTCGGCCAGGCCGGTGATCAGCTTCTGCAGTTGGTCGACGCTGGCGTTGAACTGCGCGCCCTTCTCGTCGACGGTGCCGAGCACGGTGTTGAGGTTGGTGATGACATCACCGATGAGCTGGTCCCTGGCGGCCAGGCTCTGAGTGAACGCGCTGGTGCTGGACAGCAGGTTCGACAACGCGCCGCCCTGGCCCTGCAGCAACTCGATGACCGCGTTGCTCACCTCGTTGACCTTCTGGCCGTCCAGCCCCTTGAGCACGGGCCGCAGGCCGCCCAGCAGCGCGTCCAGATCGAGCGCCGGCTGGGTGTTCTGCCTCGGAATGGTCGAGCCCGCAGGAAGTTTGCGTAGCTCGCCCGGTCCTGAGGTGATCTCGAGATAGCGGTCACCGACGAGGTTCTCGTAGCGCACCACCGCGCGCGTCGAGGTGTACAGCTGGTAGCGCTCGTCGACGTCGAATGCGACGTCGACGGTGTTGTCGGGGTTGAGCTTGACGTCGTTGACGGTGCCGACGGGAACACCGGCGATACGCACATCCTGGCCGGCCTTCAGCCGCGACGCATCGGTGAACGTCGCGTGGTAGCCGCTCTCCGGGGCGAACCGGAACTCGCCGAACACCACCACGAGCATCCCGGCGACCAGCAGCATCACCACGGTGAAGATGCTGACGTTGATCAGCGTGCGATCGCCCCGCATCAGCGTCGACTCCTCGCGCAAGCGCTCGTCATTAGTAGTCGACTCCTCGCGCAAGCGCTCGTCATTAGAAGTCGTCCCTCTCCGCGAACGCCCCGTTGAACAGCCACTGCAGCGTCGACGGCGCGTCGAACTGCAACTCGGTGTTGGGCTGATACGGCACGTAGGCGTTGTCGGTGACCAGGAACGGCGTCCGGTACCACGATCCGCCGAACTGCTTGCTCGGCACGTTGGGCAGGCCACGACAGTTCGGGCCGCCCGTCGCGCCCACGATCGGCAGGCTCTCCGGGTACGTGTAACCGGGTGAACCTGGCAGGAAGTTCGACGAGACGAACAGGCCGGGCCGGATGCCGCCGATGACGGGGGCGAACCGGTCCACCGCCAGGGCCGTGCCTTCCAGGATGCAGCCGAACTCCGGTGAGTACTCGGCCGCCACGCTCAGCGGTGCCCGCAGCCGCTGCATCGCCGCGATGTAGTCGTCGGCTCCGGGCTCCAGTGTCGCGGTTCCGTTGTTGGCCAACCCCGTTGCGGCCAGCAACGTCGCGTTGAGGTTGTCTTGTTCGTCGACGATCGTCTGGCTTATCGTCGGTGCGCTGTCGAAGATGCGCGCGAGATCGGGGCCGGCGTCGCCGTAGATATTGGCCACCACCGCCGTCTTCTGCAGGTCTTCCTGCAGCGTCGGCAGCTTCGGATTCAGTTGCTCCAGATAGGTGTTCAGGCCGGCCAAGGTGGCGCCGAGGTCATCGCCGTTACCGCGCAACCCCTCCCCCAACGCGCTCAGCGTGGCGTTCAGGTTGATCGGGTCGACCTTCTGCAGCACGTCGGTCAGCGTCTGAAACAGCGTGTTGACCTCGAGTTGGACGTCCTTGGCGGCCACCGTGGTTCCGGGCTTGAGCTGTCCGACCGGCTGATCGGGCGGCAGGAACTCCACGGCTTTCGCACCGAAAACCGTTGTGCTGCCGATGCGCACCAGCGCGTTGGACGGGATGTAGCGCATCTCGCCGCTGTCGATCGAAAGCGTCAGCTTGGCCTGGTCCCCGGTGTATTCGATCTTTTTGACCTTGCCGATCTGCACGCCCCGGTACTTGACCTTGGCGTCGCGTTCCATCACCAGGCCGGCGCGCGGCGAGGTGACGCTGACGGTGTCGGTGGGGGTGAACGCGGCGGTGTAGAAGAGATAGGTGAATGCAGTGGCGGCCAACAGGATCGCAGCCAGGATCGCCGCAGCGATCCGCACATGGCTGCGCTTGGCGTCACCGTCTGCCATCGTTCCCGCCTAACCCGAGAGGTTGAAGTTGCCGGACGCGCCGTAGACGGCGAGTGAGATGAACAGGGTGATGGTCACGACGACGATCAGCGAGGTGCGCACGGCCTGGCCGACCGCGATACCGACGCCGACCGGGCCGCCGGATGCGTTGAAGCCGTAGTACGTATGCACGAGCATCACCGCGATCGCCATCACGATGGCTTGTAGGAACGACCACAACAGATCGGTCGGCACCAGGAAGGTGTTGAAGTAGTGGTCGTAGAGTCCCGCCGACTGGTCGTTGATGAACACCGTGGTGAACCTCGCCGCGAAGAACGCCGCCAGCACCGACAGTGAGTACAGCGGGATGATCGCGATCAGCCCCGCCATCAGCCGGGTGGACACCAGGTAGGACACCGAATGCACGGCCATCGACTCGACGGCGTCGATCTCTTCGGCCACCCGCATGGCGCCCAACTGCGCGGTTGTGCCCGCGCCGATGGTGGCCGCCAGCGCGATGCCCGCGATGACGGGCGCCACGATGCGCACGTTGAGGAACGCCGAGAGGAAGCCGGTCAACGCCTCGATGCCGATGTTGCCCAGCGACGAGTAGCCCTGCACGGCGATGACGCCGCCGGAGGCCAGGGTCAGGAACGCCGCGACACCGACGGTGCCGCCGATCATCACCAGCGCGCCGGTGCCCATCGTCATCTCGGCGATCAGCCGGATGGTCTCCTTGCGGTAGCGGGTGACCGCGTTGGGCACATACCGGATCGTCTGGCCGTAGAACAGCGCTTGCTCGCCGACCGTGTCGACCATCCTGGGCACGCCGCGGAAGAACCGGCGGAAGCGAACCGTCACGTCGTAGCTCATGATCGTCTGGACTTCCCGCAAGCGCCCATCACCGCTCCAGCACCCGGACCCCGACGGCCGTCATGATCACGTTGATCACGAACAGGCAGATGAACGCATAGACGACGGTTTCGTTGACCGCGACCCCCACTCCCTTGGGCCCGCCCTTCACCGTCAGGCCGCGATAGCACCCGACCAGCCCGGCGACGACACCGAACAGCAGCGCCTTGATCTCGGCCATGACGAGCTCACCCAACCCGGTCAGCACCGTCAGGCCGTTGATGAAGGCACCGGGGTTCACCCCCTGCAGAAAGACGGAGAAGACGTACCCGCCGGACAATCCGATGAGGCACACCAGGCCATTGAGCAGCAGCGCGACGAACGTCGACGCCAGCACACGCGGCACCACCAGGCGCTGGATCGGGTCGATGCCCAGTACCCGCATCGCGTCGATCTCCTCGCGGATGGTGCGCGCACCGAGGTCGGCGCAGATCGCGGTGGCGCCCGCACCCGCCACCACCAACACCGTGACGACCGGGCCCAGCTGGGTGATGGTGCCGAACGCCGTGCCCGCGCCGGACAGGTCGGCAGCGCCGATCTCGCGGAGCAGGATGTTGAGGGTGAACGCGACCAGCACCGTGAACGGGATTGCCACCAACAGCGTCGGCACCAGGGAGACCCGCGCGATCATCCACGTCTGCTCGAGGAACTCGCGGAACTGAAACGGACGCCGGAAGATCTTGGCGAAAGTGTCGAACGACATTTCGACGAACCCGCCCACGGCCCGAGCCGGTGCCGCGAGCTGTTCGATCAACCTAGGCTCCATTCTGGCGATGGGTGATCTGGATGCCTTTTTGGCGAAGAGTTCCAAACTCTTTGCCGCCGAGGTCTTCCCACCCCTGGTCTAAGCGATGCTCTTAGTGAGCCGGCTCATACTAACTAGAACAAGTTCGCAGTGTCAAAGAACTGCAAAAACAGGCCAAACTGTTATATATGTCCTGCTCAGAGGCGGTGTGACCTGCGTCATTGTAGAACGTGTTCTAGTGGCCTGGGCCGGTTCTCTGAAAGACCCTCGGTCCTATTGACCCATCAGTTCGGTGGCCGAGAAACTCCGGCCCGGATCCCGGCCAGCAAAGTAGTTATGCAATGTGGTCGACAATTCCGTCGTGTCCCATGCGTCGGCCTGCGCAGTGAACTGCGCTTCGACCGTCGGCGCTGCCACCAGCGTCACCGTGGGACCGTAGACGATGAACAGCTGTCCGTTGACCCCTTCCGATGCCGGGGAAGCCAGGAACCGGACGAGTTTCACGACGTGCGCGGGCGACAACGGATCAACCTGCCCGTCGGCGAGTTCGGGTGCATCGCCGAATACGTCGGCCGTCATCGCCGTACGGGCCCGCGGTGCGATCGCGTTGGCGCGCACCCCGTAGCGTTCCAGCGCCCGGGCCATCGACAACGTCAGCGCCGTGATGCCGGCTTTGGCCGCACCGTAGTTGGCCTGACCGACCGGGCCCACCAGCCCCGCCTCCGAGGAGGTGTTGATGACCCGGCCGTAGACCTTGCCGGCCCCGTCCTCTCCACCGGCCTTGGCTTTACTGCGCCAATAGGTGGCCGCGTTACGGGTCAGCAGAAAGTGGCCCCGCAGGTGCACGGCGATCACCGCGTCCCAGTCCTCGTCGGACATGTTGAACAGCATCCGGTCGCGGGTGATGCCGGCGTTGTTGACGACGATGCTCAACCCGCCGAGCCCGTCGGCGGTCTCGACCAGCTCGTCGGCCGTCGACCGCGCCGAGATGTCGCCGGCCACCGCCACGGCCTTGGCGCCGGCGGCGACGATCTCGTCGACGACATCGGATTTGTCCAGCGCAGGGGCGATGTCGTTGACCACGATCGTCGCACCGGCCTTGGCGAGGCCGATGGCCTCCGCGCGGCCCAGCCCGGCCGCGGCACCGGTCACCACCGCGACGCGTCCGGACAGATCGGTTGCGGAATGCTCAGTCGTCAATTTATGAATACCTCTAGTCTCGGCGTTTCAGGGCGGCGCGCGGGCATTCGGCAATGGCCTGCTCGGCGCGCTCCTCGTGGTCGGCGGGGACCGGGTCGATCTTCACCACGGCATAATCTTCGTCGTCGAGCTCGAACAGCTCCGGGTCGATTCCCACACAGATCGCGTTACCCTCACACCGGTCACGATCGACTTCCACTCGCATGACAACCTCCTGCCACTCAGGTGCCTCCACCCTGGACCACCAGACTAGAACGTGTTACAACCGGAAATGAGCTCAGGGTGCACAGGCACCCAGACTACGGCGCGCAGATTAGTGAGGACGACGCAATGCGGATCGGCTACACCCCTGAACAGGAGGAGCTACGTCGCGAACTGCGTGCGTACTTCACCAAGCTCATGACGCCCGAGCGCGCTGAGTCGCTGGCGTCCAACGACGGCGAGATGGGCCGCGGCAACGTCTACCGCGAGACCGTTGCCCAGATGGGCAAGGACGGCTGGCTGACGTTGAGCTGGCCCAAGGAGTTCGGCGGTCAGGAGCGCCCGCCGATGGACGGGCTGATCTTCAACGACGAGGCCGCGCTCGCCAACGTCCCGGTCCCGTTTCTGACCATCAACAGCGTCGCGCCGACGATCATGGCGTTCGGCACCGACGAGCAGAAGAAGTTCTATCTGCCCAAGATCGCCTCCGGCGATCTGCATTTCTCGATCGGTTACTCCGAACCGGGTGCGGGCACCGACCTCGCCGCGCTGCGCACCACCGCCGTGCGGGACGGCGACGACTATGTGATCAACGGCCAGAAGATGTGGACCAGCCTGATCGCCTACGCCGATTACGTCTGGCTGGCGGTGCGGACCAACCCGGAGGCCA
The DNA here is from genome assembly GCF_019645835.1 of Mycolicibacterium holsaticum DSM 44478 = JCM 12374. Lineage (NCBI taxonomy): Bacteria > Bacillati > Actinomycetota > Actinomycetes > Mycobacteriales > Mycobacteriaceae > Mycobacterium > Mycolicibacterium holsaticum. Next base: position 703,623 of record NZ_CP080998.1, on the reverse strand, counting down.
AGAAGCACCGCGGCATCTCGATGCTGATCGTGCCGACCACCGCCGAGGGCTTCTCCTGGACCCCGGTGCACACCATGGCCGGCGTCGACACCAGCGCCACCTACTACCAGGACGTGCGGGTGCCCGCGACGAACCTGGTGGGCGAGGAGAACGCCGGCTGGAAGCTGGTCACCAACCAGCTCAACCACGAGCGGGTCGCCCTGGTGTCGGCCCAGCCGATCTTCTTGGCGCTCAACGGGGTGCGCGAGTGGGCGCAGAACGTTAAGGACGTGCACGGCAACCGGCTGATCGATTCCGAATGGGTGCAGCTCAACCTCGCCCGCGTGCACGCCAAGGCCGAGGTGCTCAAGCTGATCAACTGGGAGCTGGCCTCCACTGAGGATGCCGCACCGTCCCCCGCTGACGCGTCGGCGGCCAAGGTCTACGGCACGGAACTGGCGACCGAGGCCTACCGGCTGCTGATGGAGGTGCTCGGCACCGCGGCCACCCTGCGGCCGGGTTCGCCCGGTGCGCTGCTGCGTGGCCGGGTCGAACGGATGCACCGCAGCTGCCTGATCCTGACCTTCGGCGGCGGAACCAACGAGATCCAACGCGACATCATCGGGATGGTCGCGTTGGGCCTGCCCAGAGTGAACCGGTAAGGACGGATCCCATGGACTTCAAGACAACCGAAGCCTCCGACGACCTCGGCGGGCTGGTGCGCACCATCGTCGACTCGGTGTGCACGCCCGAGCACCAGCGTGAGCTCGACGGCCTCGACGAACGGTTCGACCGCGACCTGTGGGCCAAACTGATCGAGGCCGATGTGCTCTCGGCCGCCGCGCCGGAGACGGTGGGCGGCGGCGGGTTCGGCGTGCTCGAGCAGGTCGCCGTGCTCACCGCACTGGGCAGGCAGATGGCAGCGGTGCCCTACCTCGAATCGGTGGTGCTCGGCGCGGGCGCCCTGGCGGCGTTCGGCTCCGAGGGCCTGCGACAGCAGTGGGCGGCGCCCGCGGTCAATGGTCAGAAGATCCTCACCGTCGCGCTCGACGGCGAGATGGGTGACGGCCCGGTGCGGGCGCAGTCGTCGGGGTCGGGCCGATACCGGCTCACCGGGTCGCGGACGCAGGTGCCCTACGGGCCGGTCGCCGACGCGTTCCTGGTCCCGGCCGAAACCGACTCCGGGACAAAGCTGTTCGTCGTCGCATCCGATGACGCCGGGGTGACGGTCGAGTCGCTCGACACCACCGGGCACGGCAGCATCGGGCATCTGCAGCTGCAGGGCGTGGAGATCGACAGCGAGCGCGCCGTGGGTGGTGACGAGGTGCCGTCCTGGGTGACCACCCGAGCCACGTTGGGCCGCAGCGCATTCCAGCTCGGCGTGGTCGAGCGTGCGTTGGAACTCACCGCCGGGTACGCACGCGAGCGCGAGCAGTTCGACCGCCCGATCGGCAGCTTCCAGGCCGTGTCGGCGCGGCTGGCCGACGGCTATATCGACGTCAAGGCGCTGCGCCTGACGCTGACCCAGGCGGCGTGGCGGCTCGCTGAGAACATTCCGTCCGAGGTCGAGGTCAACACCGCGGCGTTCTGGGCCGCCGAGGCCGGCCACCGCGTGGCGCACACCGCGGTGCACGTGCACGGCGGCGTCGGTATCGACACCGACCACCCGGTGCACCGGTACTTCCTGGCGGCCAAGCAGGTCGAGTTCGCGGTCGGCAGCGCGACTGGACAGTTGCTTCGCATCGGCAGGGAGTTGGCGGACTCCCCGGCCTAGCCGTGAGCGAACTGCCCACCGTCGCGGCGCTGCTGAGGCCGCTGGCCGACGTCGACGACCGCGGGGTGTATTTCGCCGATGAGCCGCTTGCGCGAAGAGAAAAGGCCTCAGTCTCGTTCGTCAGCTGGCGAGATCACCTCAGGCACGGCGCGGCGCTGGCCGCCGCGCTACGGGCGCGGATGGACCCTGACCGGCCGCCCCACGTCGGCGTGCTGATGCAGAACACCCCGGTGTTCTCGGCGCTGCTGGTGGCCGCCGGGCTGACGGGCATCGTGCCGGTGGGCCTCAACCCGGTGCGCCGCGGCGCGGCGCTGCAGCGTGATATCACCCGTGCCGATTGCCAAGTGGTGCTGGCCGATTCGGCCTTCACCGACATGCTCGGCGACATCGAGCACGTCGACGTCGACTCGCCGCAGTGGGCCAAGGAGATGGCCGCGTACGCCGGCGAACCGGTGCACGCCTACGACGCCGAACCGACCGATCTGTTCATGCTGATCTACACGTCGGGCACCAGCGGTGATCCCAAGGCCGTCAAATGCAGCCAGGGCAAGGTCGCGATCGCCGGGGTGACCATGACCGGTCGGTTCGAGCTGGGCCCCGGCGACGTGTGCTACGTCGCGATGCCGCTGTTCCATTCCAACGCAGTGCTCGTCGGCTGGTCCGTCGCACTGGCATCGCGAGGCTCGCTTGCGTTGCGCCGCAAGTTCTCTGCGTCCCAGTTCCTGCCGGACGTACGCCGGTACGGCGCGACATACGCCAACTATGTCGGCAAGCCGTTGTCCTACATCCTGGCCACCCCCGAACGTCCCGACGACGCGGACAACCCGCTGCGGGCGGTGTACGGCAACGAGGGCGCCCCTGCCGATGTGCAGCGGTTCGCGCGGCGGTTCGACACGGTCGTGATGGACGGGTTCGGGTCGACTGAAGGCGGCATCGCGATCGCCAGCACACCCGACACCCCGCCTGGTGCGCTCGGCCCGCTGCCGCCCGGCACCGAGATCGTCGACGTCGACACCGGGCGACCGTGCCCGACGGGAGTGACCGGCGAGTTGGTGAACGTCTCGGACGCCGGACGTTTCGAGGGCTACTACAACGACCCGCAGGCCGACGCCGAGCGGATGCGCGGCGGGGTATATCACAGCGGCGATTTGGCCTATCGCGACGAGAACGGCTACGCGTACTTCGCGGGACGGCTCGGCGATTGGATGCGGGTCGACGGGGAGAACCTCGGCTCGGCGCCGATCGAGCGGGTGCTGCTGCGCCATCCCGACGTGGTCGAGGTGGCGGTGTACGGCATCCCGGCACCCGATGTCGGCGATCAGGTGATGGCCGCGCTGACGCTGGCCGAGGGCGCCGCGTTCGACCCCGACGCGTTCCGGAGGTTTCTGGCCGAGCAACCCGATCTGGGTCCGAAGCAGTGGCCGTCGTTCGTCAGGGTCAGCCCCGCACTCCCCCGCACCGAGACGTTCAAGGTCGTCAAGCGTCACCTGGCCGCCGAGGGTCTCGACTGCGCTGACCCGGTGTATCCAATTCGCTGACGCCCGAGAAAATTTGCCGTTCTCGCGTTGAGCGTGATGAATATACTTTGTCCAGCTTGATCGGCTGTTGGTCTCTCTTTGCTGACACCGACCTGGGCAGACGGGAGCCACTTATGGGAGCCACGGCGATCTCGGGGACCGCCGTAATGGTCACGGCATTGGGACTGGTGTTGACGGGCTGCGGGTCGGGCGGTGACACCGCGACCGAGCCGGCGACCAGCGCACCGGCGGCGGCGCCGTCGACGGCTCGCATCGCGCCACGCGAGGGGGACGCACCGGGACCGCACCCCACGATCGCAAGCTACATCGCCGAGCACGGCATCCAGGAAACCCCGGTCAAGCGGGGCGATCCCGGCGCGCCCGTCCTCGATCTGCCAGTGCCCTCAGGGTGGGAGGACGCGGGTGACAGCACGCCGGAGTGGGCGTACCGCGCCATCATCTACACGGGTCCGGAGGCCGCCGAGTACACCCCGAGCATCGTCGCGCTGGTGTCGAAGCTGACCGGAGACGTCGAACCGCAGGCCATCATCCACCTTGCGCCAGGCGAGCTGCAGAACCTGCCCGGCTGGAGCCCCTTGAACGAGGGCGAGGCCAGTTCGCTCGGCGACTACCCGGCCTACCAGCTGGGCGGCACGTGGGACTCGGAGGGTAAGACGAAGGTCGTCGCACAGAAGACGGTCGTCATCCCCGGCGACGACGGGCTGTACGTGTTGCAGCTCAACGCCGACGGGTTGGTCAGCCAGGCCGAGATCGTCGGCGCCGCAACCACTGTGATCGACGATCAGACCACGATCAGCTTCTAGTCACCGCGGATGTCGTCGAGGCGGCGGGTGGCGGCCTCGAAACCCTCAACCAGTTCGGCGATGATCTCGGCGACCGGGCGGATCTCGTTCATCCTGCCGACGATCTGGCCCACCGGCATCGCCACGGTGTCGGGGTTGTCCGAGGCGTTCATCCGCTGATGCGCCTCGGACACCAGGATGTTCTGCAGCGGCATCGGCAGCGGCTCCGGCGCGTCGGGCGCATCCCAGGCGTCGGTCCACTTGCTCTTCAGCAGCCGCGCGGGTTTGCCGGTGTAGATGCGCCGCCGCACGGTGTCGCTGGACTCCGCGCGCAGCAGCGCCTGCTGGATCGTCGAAACGCCGCTCGGATTGCGGTGGCCGAGGTCGTATTCGGCCGCGGTCAGGAACGCCGAACCCATCCACACCCCGGACGCGCCGAGCGCCAACGCCGCGGCCACCTGCCGTCCGGTGCCGATACCGCCGGCCGCCAGCACAGGTGCTCGGTCGGAAACGGCGTCGACGATCTCCGGCCACAGCACCACCGAACCGATCTCACCGGTGTGGCCGCCCGCCTCATGGCCTTGGGCGACAACGATGTCCACCCCGTTCTCGACATGGCGCTGCGCATGTTTGGCGCTGCCCGCCAGCGCCGCCACCGGAACACCGGCCGCGTGGGCCTGGTCGATGACGTCCCGTGGCGGCGAACCGAGTGCATTGGCGATCAGCTTGATGGGGTGCCGCAGCGCGACCTCGACGTGTGAGCGGGCCACCGAGTGCAGCCAGCCGAGCACCCCTTCGTTGCGCGCGTCGTCATCGGGCAGCGGCGGAACACCAAGATCGACAAGGGTTTTGTCGACGAACTCGCGGTGGCTCTGCGGGATGAGCTTGTCGATGTCGACCGCGGAGCCCTCCTGCGGCACCTTGGCCGGCATCACGATATCGACGCCGTACGGTCTGCCGTCGGTGTTCTCGTCCATCCACTGCAGGACGCTCTCGAGGTCGTCGGCGTCGTTGAAACGCACGCAGCCCAGCACGCCGAGCCCGCCGGCCTTGCTGACCGCGGCCGCCACCTTCTCCGATGGCGTGAAGACGAAGATCGGATAGTCGATGCCGAAGCGGTCACACAGCTCGGTCCGCATCAAGTGGCGGTCCCCACGTGGTTGGCGTTCACTTCGTCGGCGGGCCGCTGCTCGGTCTGGTCCTTGGCCCACCGGTAGTCGGGTTTGCCCGCTGGCGAGCGCTTCACTTCGTCGACATACCAGATGCTGCGCGGCACTTTGTATCCCGCGATCTCGTTGCGGATGAACGCGTCGAGTTCGGCGAGTTTCGGCCGGGCGCCTTCGCGCGGATGCACGACGGCGGCGACGTGCTGGCCGAAGCGCGGATCGGGGACGCCGACCACCAACGCGTCGAACACATCCGGATGACCCTTGAGCGCGGCCTCCACCTCTTCGGGATAGATCTTCTCGCCGCCGCTGTTGATCGACACCGAACCGCGGCCGAGCATCGTCACGCTGCCGTCGGCCTCCACCGTCGCGTAGTCGCCGGGGATCGCGTAGCGAACACCGTTGAAGGTTTTGAAGGTTTCCGCCGTCTTCTTCTCGTCCTTGTAGTAGCCGACCGGGATGTTGCCCTTCTTGGCGATGACGCCTCGCACACCGGAGCCCGGCTTGACCTCGTTGCCGTCCTCGTCGAGCACGACGGTGCGGTGATCGATGGTCACCCGCGGACCGCCTGCGTGCGGCTGGCCCTTGGCCACGATGCTGGTGCCGCCGAAACCGGTCTCCGAGGAGCCGATCGAGTCGGTGATGATCCGGTTGGGCAGCAGTTCGAGGAACTTCTCCTTGATGCTGGTGGAGAACAACGCGGCGGTGCTGGCCAGCAGGAACAGCGACGACAGCTCGTAGTCCTCGCCTTTTTCCTGGTGCGCGAGCAACGCGTCGAGCAGCGGGCGCGCCATCGCATCACCGGTGAAGAACAGCAGGTTCACCTTGTGCTTCTCGACGGTGCGCCATACCTCGCTTGGCTCGAATTCCGGTGCCAGCACGGTTGTCTGGCCGGAGAACAGCGACATCCAGGTGGCCGACTGGGTGGCACCGTGGATCATCGGCGGGATCGGGTAGCGGATCATCGGCGGGTTCTCGGCTGCCGCCTTGGCCAAGTCGTACTCGTCCTTGACGAACTCTCCTGTCGCAAAGTCGGTGCCGCCGAACAACACCCGGTAGATATCTTCGTGGCGCCACATCACGCCCTTGGGGAAGCCAGTGGTGCCGCCGGTGTAGAGCAGGTAGATGTCGTCGGCGCTGCGCTCGCCGAAATCGCGCTCCGGTGACCCCTGGCTCAGTGCTTCGTAGAACTCCACGCCGCCGTAGCGCTGGAAGTCGTCGTCACTTCCGTCCTCGACCACCAGCACGGTTTTCACGTCGGGGGTCTGCGGCAACACGTTGGCGACGCGGTCGGAGTAGCGGCGCTCGTGCACCAGCGCGACCATGTCGGAGTTCTCGAACAGGTACTTCAACTCGCTCTCGACATAGCGGTAGTTGACGTTGACGAGGATGGCGCCCGCCTTCACGATGCCGAGCATCGCGATCACGATCTCGTTGCGGTTGCGGCAGTACAGGCCGACCTTGTCGTCCTTCTTGACGCCCTTGTCGATGAGGTAGTGAGCCAGGCGGTTGGCCCTCTCCTCCAGTTGCGCGTAAGTCAGTTCGTTGTCGCCACAGATCAGGGCAACACGGTCTGGTACGGCGTCGATGGCGTGCTCGGCGAGATCAGCAATGTTCAGGGCCACAGCACCTAAACTAGAACGTGTTACATTTTCATTCAAGTCTGTGCTATCGACGCTGGGAGGCGGGCTAGTTTGTGAGCGACGACAAGAATTCGGCGAAGAGCCCCGACGCCCTCATTGAGCAGCGCGGACACACTTTGATCCTGACGCTGAACCGGCCGGAGGCCCGCAACGCGCTTTCCACCGAGATGCTCTCGATCATGGTCGAGGCGTGGGACCGCATCGACAACGATCCAGAGATCCGCAGCGCGATCCTCACCGGCGCCGGCGGGTACTTCTGCGCAGGCATGGACCTCAAGGCCGCGACCGCCAAGCCGCCGGGCGACTCGTTCAAGGACGGCAGCTATGACCCGTCGCGCATCGACGCACTGCTGAAGGGCAGGCGGCTCACCAAGCCGCTGATCGCCGCGGTCGAGGGTCCCGCCATCGCAGGCGGCACGGAGATCCTGCAGGGCACCGACATCCGCATCGCGGGTGAGAGCGCGAAGTTCGGCATCTCCGAGGCGAAGTGGAGCCTGTATCCGATGGGCGGGTCCGCGGTGCGTCTGGTACGCCAGATTCCCTACACCGTCGCCTGCGATCTGCTCCTGACCGGTCGGCACATCACCGCCGCCGAAGCGCGCGACATGGGCCTGATCGGCTACGTGGTGCCCGACGGTTCGGCGCTGGACAAGGCGCTGGAGATCGCCGAGGTGATCAATAACAACGGCCCGCTCGCGGTGCAGGCCATCCTCAAGACCATCCGCGAAACCGAGGGCATGCACGAGAACGACGCCTTCAAGATCGACACGCAGATCGGCATCAAGGTATTCCTGTCCGACGACGCCAAGGAAGGCCCGCTGGCGTTCAAGGAGAAACGCGCCCCCAACTTCAAGATGCGCTAGGCGCGCGAACCTGCGCATCCACGGTGGCCACACACTCGTCGAAGTGTCGGTGACCGTCGGCACACTACGGCCATGGGGAAGCCATTCATCGGCAGCGAGGCCCTGGCAGCCGGTGCGTTGACGCCGTACGCGCTGCGTAGCCGGTTCACGGCAATGCATCCCGATGTGTACGTCGCGCCCGGCATCGAACTAACCGCCCCCGCTCGGGCCGCGGCGGCGTGGTTGTGGTCGCGGCGGCAAGGAGTTGTGGCCGGCCAGTCCGCGGCGGCCATACACGGCGCCAAGTGGGTCGACGCTCGCCGGCCTGCCGAACTGTTGTGGTCGAATCGGCGGCCGCCCAAAGGCATCCGCGCGTGGTCGGACGGTTTCCTCGACGACGAGATCGAGTTCGTCGACGGAATCCGCGTCACAACGCCCGCACGGACGGCCTTGGACCTCGCGCGTCGCTACCCGTTGGACAAGGCGGTCGCCGCCATCGATGCACTCGGCCGTGCGACCCAGTTCAAGATGGGCGACGTCGAGCTGTTGGTCGAGCGCTACAAGGGCCGGCGCGGCATCCGCGAGGCCAGGAAGGTTCTCGCGCTCGTCGATCCTGGCGCGGAGTCGCCGAAGGAGACGTGGCTACGGCTGATGGTCCTCCGCCACGGCTTTCCACCGCTGACGACGCAGATCCCGGTGTACAACGAGTACGGCGTACTCGTCGCGGTCCTGGATATGGGGTGGGAGGACATCAAGTTGGCCCTCGATTACGACGGCGCGCATCACCGCACCCCGGCCCGCTTCAACACGGACATCCGCCGACATGACGAAGTCACGCGGCTCGGGTGGTCCGACATCCGGGTCACGTCGTTGGATACCGAAGCCGTCATCATCGCCCGGCTAACAGACGAGTGGAATCGCCGAACGTGCAGTCAGCGCGAAAATCCGACCGGATTTTCGCAGTGAGCGCACGTTCGCGGAGTGGGCGCTAACCGACCGGCTTTGTCGGGGTGAACACCACCGGCATCTTCTCCAGCCCGCTGACGAAGTTGGCCGGCCGCAGCGGCAACTCGGCGTCGGAGGCTAGCCGCATATCGGGCAGCCGCTGCAGCAGTCGGGTCTGCATGATCGACAGTTCGAGCCGGGCCAGCTGGTTACCCAGGCAGAAGTGGGTGCCGAAACCGAACGACAGGTGGTTGTTCGGATACCGCTCGATGTCGAACGTCTCCGGATCGTCGAACACCGTCTCGTCGAAGTTGGCCGATTCGAACAGGAGGATCATCTTCTCGCCCTCCTTGAGGGCGGTGCCGTGGAATTCGGTGTCGGCGGTCAGCGTGCGCGCCATGTTCTTCACCGGCGCGGTCCAGCGCAACATCTCCTCGATCGCGTTGGGCAGCAAGCTCAGGTCCTTGGCGAGACGCTGGTGCTGGTCGGGGTGCTCAAGTAGCTGGCGGGTGCCGCCCGACAGCGTGTGGCGGGTGGTTTCGTCGCCGCCGATCAGCAGCAGCAGCACCTCGGTGACGATCTGATGGTCCTCGAGCTTGCTGCCTTCGACCTCGGCATGCACCAGGACGCTCACCAGATCGTCGGTCGGCTCGTCCTTGCGGGCGTTGATCATGCCCATCATGTATTCGCTGTAGGCCGCGAACGCGTCCATGGTCAGCTGGAACTTCTCCGGGTCCGCGGTGCTGCTCAACGCACCGACCAGATCGTCGGACCAGCGCAGGAACATCTCGCGTTCCTCTGGACGCACACCGAGCATGTCGCCGATGACGGCCATCGGCAACGGGGCCGCCAGGTCCCAGACGAAGTCGCATTCACCGCGTTCGCACACCGCGTCGATCAGCGAATCACAGAGGGCCACAATCGAACCCTCCAGATCCTTCACCCGTTTACGGGTGAACCCGGAGTTGACCAGTTTGCGCCGCAGCAGGTGTTGCGGGTCGTCCATCTCGATCATCATCTCGACGCCGGGCTGGTCGGGCCGGATTCCGCCGGCGTTGGAGAACAGCTCGGGGTTGCGCTCGGCCTCGATCACCGCGGCATAGGTGGCCGCGGCGGCCAACCCGTTGCGGTCACGGAACACCGGTTCGTTCTCCCGCATCCACTTGTAGACCGGTCGCGAGTCCCCGGCGTAGAAGGTGCCGTCGGTCAGGTCGACGTCCGGTCTGGTTGTCATGGGTGGACCTCCTGGGCATCTGCGAACGACATCTGTACGTTCCCCGCGGAACTCGACACGAGCGCGCGCTTCGGGAAGCCGAGCGACGCGAGCTCTTTGGCGTAGGGGTGTTCACCGAGCCGCACGCGGGCGCCGCCCGGGCGGTAGCGCACATCGCTGAGTGTCATCTCGCCGACGGTGCTCCGCACCACCCCGTCGCGGTAAGAGTAGGTGGGGTGCGCCTGGGGCTTGGACGTGAACCGGGCCGGGACGGGCAGCCCCTTCCCGAAGTCCATCCCGACGACGAACTGGCCGTCGATGGTCACGTCGAAGGAGTACGTATGTCCATCGCGGATCGTGAAGTCCGCCATGACTTTCGGATAACCCCAGATCTTGGTTCCCGCCTCGAGGGTGAACGCCTGGTCGACGGGTAGGTGGTGGATGAACGCACCCGCCGACTGCAGCGCGCGCGGTCCGGTGGCGGTCGAACCGGGCGGGTTCACCATCACGTTGGTGCCGTACTCGTAGTACTGACCGAGGTCGCCGTCCTCGTAGCGCATCAGCATCAGCACGACGATTGCGCGGCCGGGCAGGTAGCGGCAGACCGTCAGACCGCTGTAGTCGATCAGGCGCTGGGCGGCGTCGGCGTCCACCGAGAACATCGCCATGTGCTGGTGCGCCTTGCGGATCTTTACCGGCATCGTGAGCACGGTGCCTGCGATGGTGTGCTGGGTCATCGCGTCAATCTAGAACGCGGGTAGACAACTAGCAAGGAAGTGTCTAGTCCGGTTCTACACCAGCGCCGCGAGGTCCCGGATCTGCTCGGGCGAACGCGCACCCACCACCATCATCGTGACGCCCGCGGCCTCCCACGCCTTGATCTGTTCCTGGACATGGCCCAGGTCCCCGACGATCGCGGAGTCGTCGACCAACTCGTCGGGGATGATCTTGGCCGCTTGATCTTTGCGGTCGCTGCGGAACAGCTTCGTCACGTCCTCGACCACCTCGGCGTAGCCCATCCGGCGGTAGACGTCAGCGTGGAAGTTGGTGTCCTCGGCACCCATGCCGCCCATGTACAGCGCCAGGTGCGGCTTCATCAGCTCCATGATCTCGGCGCGGTCGTCGGTGACCACCACCTGCGCCGTCGCGCAGATCTCGAAGTCCGCACGGCTGCGGCGCGCACCCGGACGGGCGAAGCCTTCGTCGAGCCACTCGTTGTACATGCCTGCGATGCGCGGCGAATAGAAGATCGGCAGCCACCCGTCGCAGATCTCCGCGGCCAGCGCGACGTTCTTGGGGCCCTCGGCGCCCAGCATCACCGGGATGTCGGCGCGCCGCGGATGGGTGATCGGCTTGAGGTTCTTGCCCAGGCCCGTGGTGCCCTCGCCGGTCAGCGGCAGCGGATAGTGCGGGCCGTCGCTGCGCACGGGGGCTTCGCGAGCCCACACCTGGCGCAGGATGTCGATGTACTCGCGAGTGCGGGCCAGCGGCTTGGGGAACTTCTGGCCGTACCAGCCCTCCACGACCTGCGGTCCGGACACTCCCAGCCCGAGGATGTGGCGGCCGCCGGAGAGGTGGTCGAGCGTCAGCGCCGCCATCGCGCAGGCCGTCGGGGTGCGCGCCGACAGCTGCACCACCGACGTGCCCAGCCGCATCCGGGTGGTTTCGCGGCCCCACCAGGCCAGCGGCGTGTACGCGTCCGACCCCCAGGCCTCGGCGGTGAACACCGTGTCGAAACCGGCTTCCTCGGCGGTGGCGACCAGTTCGGCGTGGTTGTCGGGCGGCTGGGCGCCCCAATACCCCAACTGAAGTCCTAGCTTCATTGCCACCACCCCGCCCGTACTTTCATTAGCTCGCCTCTCCACCCGTCCTTGAAACCATTGTTAGAACCTGTTCTACTCGATGCCGTGACCACCAGCCATAGCAGCCCGGTGCAGATCGATCCGCATGAGCCGCCGCTTTCAGCACCGCTGAGGCTCTCATTCGACTACACCCGTTCAGTAGGGCCACTCCTGTCCCAGTTCTTCACCGCCCTGCGTGAGCGACGCATCGTCGGCGTGCGCGGTTCCGACGGGCGAGTGCACGTGCCGCCTGCGGAGTTCGACCCCGTCACCTACGAACGATTGACCGAAATCGTACCGGTGAGCGCGGTCGGCACCGTCCAGTCCTGGACGTGGCAGCCGGCCCCGTTGGCGGGCCAGCCGTTGGACCGCCCGTTCGCGTGGGCGCTGATCAAGCTCGACGGGGCCGACACCGCGCTGCTGCACGCAGTCGATGCCGAATCGTCGGATGCGATCAGCACCGGCGCGCGGGTGTACGCGCACTGGGTCGACGAGCCGGTCGGCGCGATCACCGACATCGCGTACTTCAAGCTGGGTGATCGGGCCGAACCGGAGGGTCAGCCCGACGACCGCGAGCCGGTCACCGTGCAGGTGAGCCCGTCGTCGATCGAGATCCAGCACACCGCGTCGCTGCCGGAGAGCGTGTTCCTGCGCGCCCTGGAGGAGGGCAAGCTGCTCGGCGCGCGGACCAAGCGCGGCCGCGACGGCAAGCCGGGCAAGGTGTACTTCCCGCCCAAAGAGGCCGATCCAGCCACCGGCCTGGAACTCGACGAGTTCGTCGAACTGCCGGACAAGGGCACGGTCACGACCTTTGCGGTCATCAACATCCCGTTCGCCGGGCAACGCATCAAGCCGCCCTACGTCGCCGCCTACGTACTGCTCGACGGCGCCGATATCGCGTTCCTGCACCTGGTCACCGAGATCGATGCCGCCGACGTTCGGATGGGTATGCGCGTCGAGGCGGTGTGGAGACCCCGCGAGGAGTGGGGCCTTGGCATCGACAACATCGACCACTTCCGGCCGACGGGTGAGCCCGACGCCGATTACGACTCCTACAAGCACCACCTGTGAAGGCCTGAAATGACATTGGCAAGAGATGTAGCAGTCGTCGGCTTCGCGCACGCGCCGCATGTGCGCCGCACCGACGGCACCACCAACGGCGTCGAAATGCTGATGCCGTGCTTTCATCGGCTCTACGACGAACTCGGCCTGCAGCAGACCGACATCGGGTTCTGGTGCTCGGGATCCTCGGATTACCTTGCCGGGCGCGCGTTTTCGTTCATATCGGCGATCGACTCGATCGGCGCGGTGCCGCCGATCAACGAATCGCACGTCGAGATGGACGCGGCGTGGGCGCTGTACGAGGCCTACATCAAGGTGCTGACCGGCGAAGTGGACACCGCGCTGGCCTACGGCTTCGGTAAGTCCTCGGCCAGCGTCCTGCGCCGGATCCTTGCCCTGCAGACCGATCCGTACAGCGTGGCGCCGCTGTGGCCGGACTCGGTGTCGATCGCCGGCCTGCAGGCGCGGTTCGGGCTCGACGCCGGCAAGTGGACGGCCGAGCAGATGGCGCAGGTGGCGCTGGATTCCTTCGCCGTCACCGAGCGCACCGATTCGGAGAAGCCGGCCAACACCGTCGCCGAACTGCTCGAGCGGCCGTACTTCGCTGATCCGTTGCGCCGCCACGACATCGCGCCCATCGCCGACGGCGCGTCGGTGGTGGTGCTGGCGGCCGGCGACCGGGCACGCGAACTGCGGGAGCACCCCGCATGGATCACCGGCTTCGAGCACCGGATCGAGACGCCGGTGCTGGGCGCGCGCGATCTCACCGCGTCGGCGTCGACGGCCGCGTCGGCCCAGGCGGCGACCGGCGGTGACGTCGGCTCGATCGACGTGGCCGAGATCTACGCTCCGTTCACCCACCAGCACCTGATCCTCACCGAGGCGATCGGGCTGTCGTCGTCGACGAAGGTGAACCCTTCGGGCGGTGCGCTGGCGGCCAACCCGATGTTCTCGGCCGGCCTGGAGCGGATCGGTTTCGCCGCGCAGCACATCTTCAACGGATCCGCGCAGCGGGTCCTCGCGCACGCCACCAGTGGCCCTGCGCTGCAACAGAATCTGGTATGCACCTTGGAGGGGCGATGAGCGCTTGCGCGAAGAGCAAAGGACTGAGCTGATGGCCAAGAATCTCGCCGCTGTGCTGGGCACGGGGCAGACGAAGTACGTGGCCAAGCGCCACGACGTGTCGATGAGCGGGCTGGTCCGCGAGGCCATCGACCGGGCGCTGGCCGACTCCGGTTCGACGTTCGACGACATCGACGCCGTGGTGGTCGGCAAGGCGCCCGACTTCTTCGAGGGCGTGATGATGCCCGAGTTGTTCATGGCCGACGCCGTGGGCGCCACCGGTAAACCGTTGATCCGCGTGCACACCGCCGGGTCGGTCGGCGGGTCGACGGCCATCGTGGCGGCCAGCCTGGTGCAGTCGGGCAAGTACCGCCGGGTGCTGGCGATGGCGTGGGAGAAGCAGTCGGAGTCGAACGCCATGTGGGCGTTGAGCATTCCGGTGCCGTTCACCAAGCCCGTCGGCGCGGGTGCGGGCGGTTACTTCGCACCGCACGTGCGCGCCTACATCCGTCGCTCGGGGGCACCGACGCACATCGGCGCGATGGTGGCGGTCAAGGACCGGCTCAACGGGGCCCGCAACCCGCTGGCGCATCTGCACCAGCCGGACATCACGCTGGAGAAGGTGCTGTCCTCCCAGATGCTGTGGGACCCGATCCGGTTCGACGAGACCTGCCCGTCCTCTGACGGCGCCTGCGCGTTGGTGATCGGCAACGAGGAGATCGCCGACAAGCGGGCCGCCGACGGCCATCCGGTCGCATGGATCCACGCCACCGCGTTGCGCACCGAACCGTTGGCCTACTCGGGCCGCGACCAGGTCAACCCCCAGGCCGGCCGCGACGCCGCCAAGGCGTTGTGGGCGGCGGCGGGGATCACCAGCCCGATCGACGAGATCGACGCCGCGGAAATCTATGTGCCGTTCTCGTGGTTCGAGCCGATGTGGCTGGAAAACCTCGGTTTCGCGCCGGAGGGCGAGGGCTGGAAGCTCACCGAGGCCGGTGAGACCGCGATCGGTGGCAGGCTTCCCGTGAACGCTTCGGGCGGCGTGCTGTCGTCGAACCCGATCGGCGCGTCGGGCATGATCCGGTTCGCCGAGTCGGCGATCCAGGTGATGGGCAAGGCAGGTGATCACCAGGTGCCCAATGCCCGCAAGGCGTTGGGCCACGCGTACGGCGGCGGGTCGCAGTACTACTCGATGTGGGTCGTCGGGGCGGACAAACCGGGCCGACGATGAAGTACACCTGCGCGGTGCCGATGTGTCAGATCGACCAGTTGATCGGGATCGCCAAGACCGCAGAGGAGGTGGGCTTCACCTCGATCGCGCTGCCTGACTCGATCTTCTACATGGAGAAGCAGTCGGCGGATTACCCGTACACGCCGGACGGTTCGCGGATGTGGGACGCCGACACGCCGTGGGTCGATCCGCTGATCGCCGCGGGTGCGATGGGCGCGGTCACCTCGACACTGCGGTTCTACACCAACGTGATGAAGCTGGGCTCGCGCAACCCGCTGCTGCTGGCGCGTCAGGTCGGCTCGGTCGCCAACGTCACCGGCAACCGGTTCGGTTTCGGCGTCGGGATCGGCTGGGCGCCAGAAGAGTTCGAATGGTGCGGGCAGCCCTACGCCAAACGCGGTAAACGCGTCGACGAGATGGTCGAGGTGATCAGACTTGTACTCGGCGGCGGCATGGTGGAGTACCACGGCGAGTTCTACGACTTCGACAAGCTGCAGATGAGCCCCGCGCCCAGTGCGCCGGTGCCCTTCTACGTCGGCGGCCACACTGACGTCGCGCTCAAGCGGGCAGCCCGTGTCGGCGACGGCTGGACCAGCGCGATGATGACGGCTGCCGAGCTGGCCGAAACGATCGGCAAGCTCACGACGCTGCTCGCCGAATTCGGCCGCGACGATGTGCCGTTCGAGTTCCAGGCCGTGTGTATCGACAAGTTCGACGTCGACGGACACCGTGAGCTCGCCGAGGCGGGCGTCACCGACAACATCGTGATGCCATGGGTCTTCGAGGGCCTGGGCTTCGACGCCCCGCTGGAGAAGAAGCAGGACGCGATGAAACGCTTCGCCGACACCTTCATCCACTCGGGCTGGCAGGACTGACCCGTGGCGGTGACCAACCCGCAGGCCCCGGTTCACCTGGCCGGCAAACGATCCCGCGAGACCGCGATAGCCCACGACAAGCAGGCCTGGCTGGACAACTTCGCCGAGGATGCCGTCATCGAGGATCCCATCGGACCGTCGCGGAGGCCAACGTCGGCACCATCGTGATCCGCTCCGCCGGTTACGAAGTCACCGCCGAAGGGGTGTTCACCTACCGCGTCAACGACGACGGCAAGCTGGTCGCGTTGCGCGCGTACTGGGAACTGGACCGCGCGACCGCCAGCGCGCGAAAGATCTAGCGGGAGAGCCGTTCCACCGCAGCGGCGCCCAGGCCGAACGTGAACCGCTTGGCGCGCCGGGCCGCGTCGGCGAGCAGTCGCCGCGGGACCGGCACCGAACCGACCGTCACCGCATCGCCGACCCGCACGGTCCCGGCGGTGTCGACCCAGCAGTACACGCCGAGACAGCGCCCGGCCCGTTCGGCCACTGCCCTGGTGATCCTGCGGTCGACGTCGATGCCCGGCTGCGCGCGGCTGGGTACGACGCAGCGGATCGTCGGCATCGTCACGGTCAGTACCGCGGCCCCGAGCGTGAGCCGCCCGCCCAGCCAGTTCGACTCCGGCAGGCTCCCATCTGGATCACCCAGTTCCAGAAGAACATTCGGCCGGAACCGGCGGACATCGAGGCCCGCCTCGAGCTCTGCGCCGACGGTGGCGATGCTGGTCTTGGACAGCACATGTACCGGCGCGGAGTCGACGAAGCTGCCCGGCGGCGTCGAGTAGCGCGCCTGGGTGGCCAGATCCGATATCCGCATCATCGAGAAGTCGGGCAGTTTCTCCCCTTCGGCGAGGCCCAGGTCGCTGCGCACCGACGCGATCGACGTGTGGGCACGCTCGGCGCGGCTCAGCCGGTGCAGGCTGGTGTCGTCGGCGGGCGGCAGCGCCGTCAACCGGACCTCCCGGCCTGCCAGTTCGGACAGCTTGGCGTGCACCTGGCCGTCGTTGCTGGACAGCACGGTGCCATCGGGAAAGGTGATTTCGACTTCCGGGGCGTTGCCCGCGCCCGCGTCGGCTGGCACGGCGCCGGCGTAGCGCGCGGTGGCGGTCAGCAACGCCGGTATCCGTCGCGCCGACGCGGTGACGTCACGTTCGACGTCGCGCACCGCCCACAACCGATCGCCGTGCACACCGCGGGCGCGGATATCGACGTGCTCAACCGGCCCGCCGCCCAGCGACTTCACCGGATAGCGCCACAGTTCGGCGACGTGCCCGTTTGTCATCTCGACACCGTAGCGCCGCGCGGCTTCAGTACGTTGGGCAGTGACCGCTGATCGAGCCATCAACCCGAAACTCCAGTCACAATGCTTACAGCTGTGAAATCGACATCAGCCGCCGCGATGGCGGCGCTGCTGTGTGCTGCCGTGGTCGGTTGTGAGGCGGCCGGCCCCAACCCGGATGCGCCCGGTCAGGGCCCGTCGGCGTCATCGACGACATCGTCGACGCAGCCCGCTCCCACGACCAGCGACACCGACAAAGCCGACCCGGCCACCGACTACGCCCACCTGCTGCTTCAGCCATCCGATCTCAGCGATGACGAAGACACTTTCACCGTGCAATCGACGAATCCGGGCCCCAACGGCCTGCCAGGGGCCAGCGCATTGTTCGTCAACGAGGACGACACCCGTGCGATCGCCGACACGATCGTCATCTATCCCGACGCCGAGACGGCGACCACGACGCTGCGCGAGGCGCTGCCCCGGATCGACACGGTGGTCGCGGACGCAACACCGAAGTCGGCGCCGGTCGGCACCGACGGCACCATGGCCGTCGGGACCTCGCCTGACGGCAGCAAAGCGGCCACGCTGCTGCTGTTCACGCACGGTCCGGCCCTGGTGCGCTTGGAGTTCCAAAGTGCGCTCGGGGACGCCACCACCGACGAGTACGTCATCAACGTCGGCAAAATGCAGCAGATCGCCCTTCGCACCGGCCTGCCGCAGTGATGTTCCACGCGGACTACTCGACGCGCTGCAAACCCGTCGCGTAGCGGCGGGCCAACTCCTGGTAGGCGCCGGGGTTGATGTTCACCCACATCTCGGTCTGGCTATACAACAGTTGACTAGCGACGAGCGCATGTGCGAACAGGCCAATTACCTGCTTATATTGCGCGACCGACCGGAAAAACTGTAACGTGTTCTAGTTAGAGACACAGAATCGGGAGGCCCAACCGTGAACACGGAAACCGCGGGAGTCCGCGAGATAGATACCGGCGCCCTGCCCGACCGGTATGCGCGCGGCTGGCACTGTCTGGGGCCGGTAGAGAACTACCGCGACGGCAAGCCGCACGGCATTGAGATCTTCGGCACCATGCTGGTCGTCTTCGCCGACTCCAAGGGCGATGTGAAGGTGCTCGACGGGTACTGCCGTCACATGGGCGGCAACCTGGCCCAGGGCACCATCAAGGGCGACGAGGTCGCCTGCCCGTTCCACGATTGGCGCTGGGGCGGCGACGGTAAGTGCAAGCTGGTGCCCTACGCCAAGCGCACCCCCCGGCTGGCGCGCACCCGCGCGTGGCACACCGACGTGCGCGGCGGTCTGCTGTTCGTCTGGCACGACCATGAGGGCAACCCGCCGCAACCCGAGGTGCGCATTCCCGAGATTCCGGAGTTCGAGAACCCGGAGTGGACGGACTGGAAGTGGAACTCGATTCTGATCGAGGGCGCCAACTGCCGCGAGATCATCGACAACGTCACCGACATGGCGCACTTCTTCTACATCCACTTCGGCCTGCCGACGTACTTCAAGAACGTCTTCGAGGGCCACATCGCCTCGCAGTACCTGCACAACGTCGGGCGGCCCGACATCACCGACATGGGCACCAGTTACGGTGAGGCCCACCTCGACTCCGAGGCGTCCTACTTCGGTCCGTCGTTCATGATCAACTGGTTGCACAACAACTACGGCGGATACAAGGCCGAGTCGATCCTGATCAACTGCCACTACCCCGTCACACAGAACTCGTTCATGCTGCAGTGGGGCGTGATCGTCGAGAAGCCAAAGGGACTCGACGAGAAGACCACCCAGCGGCTGGCCGACGTGTTCACCGAGGGTGTCAGCAAGGGCTTCCTGCAGGACGTCGAGATCTGGAAGCACAAGACCCGCATCGACAACCCGCTGCTGGTCGAAGAGGACGGCGCCGTCTACCAGATGCGCCGGTGGTATCAGCAGTTCTACGTCGATGTCGCCGACGTCACGCCGGATATGACCGACCGCTTCGAAATGGAGGTCGACACCACCGCGGCCAACGAGAAGTGGCACGTCGAGGTCGAGGAGAACCTCAAAAAGCAAGCCTCCGAACAGGAAAAGGCCGAGCAAAGCTCGTCATGAGCCCGCGCGAGGACGCACCTGACGTCGACCGGCTGGCCCGGGCGATGTTGATGCTGCACGGCGCCCACGACGACGACGATCATCCGGTCGGTGACGGCCGTAGCGGCGGCACCTGGTCCAAGGCGCGGGTGTTCGGTGCCGAGCGGGCCGCTGCGCTGCAGGAGGCCACCCAGCGTGACCGTGAGCGGTATCTGACCTCGGGCCTGGTGTCAGTCGACTGCCGGTTCTGCCACGTGTCGGTCGATGTCAAGAAACTCGGGCCGGCCCACACGTCGGTGCAGTGGAACACCGAGGCGTCACAGCGCTGCGCGGTGTTCGCCGAAATGCGCGCCGCCGGTGAGGATCCGGCCCGCGCCCGGTCCTGTCCCCGATTGGCCGACAGCATCAAACATGCGGTCGCCGAGGGATGTCTGGAGGAGGCGTCCTCAGCACCTGCCCCCGGCGACGGTTGAGAGCCCAGAGGGACTCTGTCTGCGCCGGGTGAAGTTACAGGCCCTTGAACCGTTCCTTGACCTGCTCGTCGGTCAGCCCGTAGTCGGCCAGCGAATAGGTGTGCTTGGGCGCGCGCGGGCCCTGCTGGCTTTCGGCGAAGCGGTGCTGCACCGCCGCACGCGCCGCGTCGGTGAACTCGATGCCGAAATACCGATAGATCTCTTCGACGCTGCTGACCGGGTCCTTGACGAACTCGAAGTAGTCGACATCGCAGAACTGCGCCGGATCGTGCTCGGCCCGAACGGTGGTGAACCGCCGCAGGCCGCGTGACCAGGTTTCCATCGCGTCTTCGCCGATCCGGGCGCCGACAAACGAGTCCGACCAGCCCGCTGTGGTGTGCTGCGCCAGCGAGCACATCGACGCCATGATGGTTTCGGCGGGCCGGTGACACTGCACGACCAGCGCATCGGGATAGGTTTCGAGCAGCGCGTCGAGCGCGAACAGGTGGCTGGGATTCTTGAGCACCCAGCGCTTCTCGGCGTCGTTGAGACCGATCAACTGCAGGTTGCGCCGGTGCCGCTGATACGGCTTGGTCCAGTCCTGCTTGGCCAGCCACTGCGAGTACGTCGGCAGGTGCGCCAGCGTCTCGTAGGACACCGAGTGCAACGACTGGCGCAGCAGCTGCCAGCACTCCTCGACCTCGTCGGCGGTCATGTAGTGCAACCCGGTGTAGTCCGGGTTCTCGTCGTGGGCCTTCTTGAACCGCGCGTCGAGCTCGGCGAAAGCCGGGTTGTCCGGCCAGGTTTCGCGGGGCGGGCGGGGTTGGGGGAATTCGGCCAGCCAGAGCTCCAGGCCCTGGTGCGCCGGGTCTGCGGTGAGCAACCGGTGAATGGCGGTGGTCCCGGTGCGCGGCAGGCCGGTCACGAAGATGGGCCGCTCGATGACGACGTCGGCGTGCTGGGGGAACTGCTTCCACGCCGCCTCGGAAAGTAACCGGGCGACCAGTGCGTTGCGGACGAAGAACCGCTGCATCTTGCTGCCGAACTCGGTCAGGTCCGCGTCGCGTTTGAACGACTCCAGCAGGACGGCCAGCGCCTCCCGGTAGTTGTCGTCATCGGTGCCGAAATCGTCCAGACCGCACGCCTTGGTCGCTGAAGCGTGCAGGTCTTCGACGGTGCCGACGTCGGTGCGCGCCATCAGGCTTTGTACTCCCCGCAGTTGACGTCAAGCGCCTGGCCGGTGATACCGCTGGACAGGTCGCTGGCCATGAACAGGATGGCCGAGGCCACCTCGTCCTCCGTCGGCAACCGCTTGAGGTCCGACGCGGCGGCGGTGGCGTTGTAGATCTCCTCTACCGTGGTTCCGTACTTGCCGGCCTGGTGGTTGAAATAGCTTTCCAGCGTGCCGCCCCAGATGTAGCCGGGCAGTATGGAGTTCACCCGGATGCCTTGCTCCCCCAGTTCCGTGGCCAGCGACTGCGACATCGCCAACAGCGCGGACTTGGCCATCTTGTAGGCGCCGTACTTGGCCTGCGAGTGGCGCACCACCATCGAGTTGACGTTCACCACCGAACCCTTGGCCTCGGCCAGCGCCGGGGTGAAACCCTGGATCAACCGCAGCGCGCCGAACACCGTCAACTCGATGGCATCGCGCATGTGCTCGAACGTGGTGTCGGCCAACGGCTTCATCGACGGCACCCGAAACGCGTTGTTGATCAGCGCGTCGACGCGGCCGTACGCCTTCATCGTCTCCTCGACGAGGTTGTCCACCTGCGCGTCGTCGGTGATGTCGGTACCCACGGTCACCGCGCGACGTCCGGTGTCGGTCACCTGCTTGGCCACGTCCTCGAGTCGTTCGACGGTACGGGCGGCCAGCACCAGATCGGCGCCGGCCTGCGCACAGCGCCGCGCCAACGTGGTGCCCAACGCCGGTCCGACGCCGCTGATGACCACGACCTTGTTTTCCAGCACTACCCCACCATCCTGTCGCCGATCTGCTTCTGGCGCAGCGCGATCCGCGCGCGCCAATCCTCACTGGAGATCTTGTTCGATTCGTAGTACGGCAACGCGGCCGCCACCTTGTCGAGGTCGACCACCTCGACGGCGGGGCCGTCGGCCTCGGTCAACTCCCGCGACAGCCGCTGCCAACGGAACTGCAGATAGCCCTTGCTGTGCCCCAACGTCTCGCACCAGTTCGTCACGCCGGGATTACCGTCGGAAACCACGATCCGGACTTTGCCGTCCGGATCAGCTTGGGCCTGAGTACCGTTCAACGATGTCTGGTGGTTGATGTAGTCCAGCGAGATGTACCACAGGCTGCCCAGCTGAAAGCCGAGATACGGTGCGTCGGAGACGGGCAGCGTGATGATCATGGCCTGCTCCGGTGCGAGGTCGAAGTGCCCCACCGACGAGTACTGGGTGGCCAGCCCGCCCGGGGTGCGCCTCGGTGCGGTCATGGTGTTGACCGGAAGGTTGTCGTAGAACCACTGCGGAAACTGCAGCCACGTCTTGACCCGCTGCACCAACTGCTTACCCGCGACGGCGTAGCGCTTGTGGATCGTCTCGGGTGTCAGCGGTGGCGGCGCGGTGCCGGCGGTGTCGGTGCGCGCGATGCTGATGTGGCCGCGCTGCGCAGACCAGTCGTTGTAGACCTCGCGGATGACCAACTGCGCCGGGCTGTCGGGGACCACCCGCCATTCGAACGTGCCGTCGTCGGCGATGTCGAGTTCGCGGTCGTCGAACGCGGCCTGGCTCGGCGGGACGTTGTCGTCGGTGTACTCCCCGCCGATCATCTGGAACGCCAGATCGGTCGTGGTGCCGCGCTTACCGCTGATGACGTACTCGTGACCGGCGTGAACCCGGGTGCCGAAGTACAGCGCGTCGGGGTTGTCCAGACCCATCTTGGTGAACGGCCCCGTACCGGACTGCAGGAACGGGTGGTCCCGCTCGTAGTCGAACGCCAGGTGCGTGCACGAGGCAATGCACCCGGCGAGGTATTGCAGGCCCTCGAGGAGGTCGGCGTCGGATTGGATGAAGTGCGCCTCGACGACCAGCCTTTCGGCCTCGGCGATGGCGTCGATCAGTGGCTGCGAGTACACGCCTTGAAACTAGAACCCGTTCCAGGTGTAGTCAATATATCGACCGCTTCGGTACATATATGGAACGAGAGTAGGCTGCTGGCGTGTCCACGACGGAGTCTTCGGGCCGCGCGTCGCCACCGACCGACCGGGTGGTGCGCATCCTGGACTACCTGGCGGACCGTCCCGCAGAGCGCTTCGGCGTATCGGACCTGGCCCGGCGCGTCGGCCTGAGCAAGCCGACCTGCCTGGGCATCGTCACCTCGCTGTGCGACGCGGGCTATCTGGTGCGCGACGCCTCCGACAAGACCTACCGACTGGGCCCGTCGCTGATCACGCTGGGCCACCGGGCGCAGGAGTCGATGCGCGTCAGCCCGGCCGCCCGCGAGGAACTGCGCCGGCTCTCCGCGCGGTTCGGCGTCACCGCGGCGCTCTCCGGTGTCGTCGACGACCGGATCACGGTGCTGGACCTGGTGGCGCCGCCCGGCGCGCGGCCGGGCGTCGAGGTCGGCCAGAGCTATCCGTTCGCCCCGCCGGTGGGCCTGATGTTCGTGCTGTGGGACGACGAGGCCGAACGCGACTGGTTGGCCAAGGAGCCGACGATGCCGTTGCGGACGGACGCCGGGCGGCTGAGCCGGGTGATCGCCGAATGCCGCGCGGACGGTTACCTCGTGGAGCGGCTGACCCCGGGTGGACGACGGCTGTACTCGTTGATGGCGGGCATGTCCTCGGATCTGCCCGACGAACTGCGGGCGCTGCTCGGCGAATTGGTCTCCGGCATCGGTGAGCGGGTGTACCTGCGCGACGAGAACTCCGGTCCCCGCAGGCGCCATGACATCAGCGTGATCTCGGCACCGGTGTACGACCACTACCGACGGCAGGTCATGGTCGCCTCGATGCACATCGGAACGGCGCTGACCGACACCGAGATCACCGAGCGGGCACGCGCTTTGGTCGCGACGGCCGATGCCGTGACGGCCCAGCTGGGCGGGATGAAACCGCAACCGCAGTCTGCGCGTCCACGTCTACGCTGACCACGTGTAAGCCGGTGAGCGGCGACGCTTGTGGCGCCGGTCGAAACCGGCGCCACAAGGTCGTCACGGGTTAGGCGTCAGTCAACGCGGCCGAGATCGGCGTGGGCGTCACCTCGACACCACACTCGTTCGAGATCTCTGTCACCGGCTGGTTGATCGTCTTCAGCTCGGACTCGACCTGCGGGTTCTGCGCGAAGTAGGTGCGGAAACCCTCGGTCGCCTGCTCCTGCGGCTGCGTGGCGATCTTCGTCAGCGCCTCGTTGGCCTCGGGATTGGAGGCGAGGTAGGTGCTGGTGGATGCCGCCACCGTGCTTGACGTCGTGGCGATCGCGCTCACACTGCAGCTGGAGTCCTGCGTCGGCGTCGGCGCCGGTTGAGCGTTGGCGACCGGTGTGACGATCGCGGCGGACCCAAACGCGAGCAGGCCGCCTGCAAACATGCCGTACAGGCCGCGTCGAACGGTCGTTGCGGACAGGTTCATCGAATCACTCCTTCGGTCTGCGGCCACGTGGCCGCTCCACGAAGGCGTAGCCGCTGCCGGGGGCAGGCTAAACAAACCCCAGCTCAGCTCGTGCTGGCCAGCGCAAACGGCAGCACCTCGGTCGCCCCAGCGGCCCTGACCACCCGCGACGCCATCGTCAGCGTCCAGCCCGTGTCGGTCACGTCGTCCACCAGCAGCACCGGGCCCGTGACCCCGGACAGGTCGGGCGGCTCCCACGCACCGTCCAGCGCAGCTACGCGGTAGGCCGAGTTCGCCGCGGTCACCGGCCGGCGCCCGGGCGCGTAGCGCAGCACTCCCAGATCGGTCAGCCGGCCGAGGCGGGCGAGCTCGCGGGCCAGCGAGGCGATCAGCAAGGGGTGGGTGTCCGAATCCAGCGCCATCACCGCGGTCGGGCGGGTCTGCCAGTTCCACGAGGCCAGCACCTGCACCGCCGCGTCGACGACTTCGGCGGGCACCTGCGCATCGGGTTCGTCGAGCAAGCGGCGCAACCGCGCACCCCATCCGAGATCGGTCAGCCGCCCCAGCACCCGCCCGATTTCCGGGCCGTCGCCGATTCGGCCCTTCAGATCCAGCCCGAGCCTGCTCAACGCCGTGGGCCACTGCTTGCGCGGCGTGAGCTCCACCCCGGGCCGCATGAGCCGCGCCTTGACGTCCTGTTCGGCCGTGGCGTCGACGACGGTGTCGTAGCGCGCGCCCGTGCAGTTGTCGCAGCGGCCGCAGCGTTCGTCGCGGGCAAGTTCGGGATCGTCGAGTTGGGCCCGCAGGAACGCCATCCGGCAGCCGTCGGTGGCCTGGTAGTCGAGCATCGCCTGCTGTTCGCGTTTGCGCGCCTCGTCGAGCTTTCGGTAGCGCGCTTCGTCGTAGGTCCACTCCTGCCCGGTGCCCAGCCAGCCGCCCTTGACGCGGCGCACCGCACCGTCGACGTCGAGCACTTTCAACACCATTTCCAGCCGGGTCCGGTTGAGGTCGACGAGTGGCTCCAGGGCCGCGCTCGACAGCGGCCGATCCGCATCGAGTTCCCGGATAACCTTGCGCACCAATGCTTCCGGCGGAAACGCCACGGATGCGAAGTACCGCCAGACCTCCTGGTCCTCGCTCCCGGGCAGCAACACCACCTCGGCGCTCTCGGTGGACCGGCCAGCGCGCCCGACCTGTTGGTAGTAGGCGATGGGCGAGGACGGCGCGCCGAGATGCACGACGAACCCGAGGTCGGGTTTGTCAAAGCCCATGCCGAGCGCCGACGTGGCGATCAGCGCCTTGACCCGGTTGGCCAGCAGGTCCGCCTCGAGTTGTTCACGCTCTGCGGCCTCGGTCGAACCGGTGTAGGCCGCGACCGGATGCCCCTGTTCGCGCAGCAGTGCGGCGATGTCGTGGGCCTGGGCGACGGTGAGCGTGTAGACGATGCCCGAGCCGGGCAGCGAAGCCAAATGCGCGGCAAGCCAAGCCGCACGTTGCGCGGGGCTTCCCGCCTTGACCACCGAGAGCCGCAGGGACGCGCGGTCAAGGCCGCCGCGCAACACCAGCGTGTCACCCCCGCCGACGCCCAGCTGCGCCGCGACGTCCTCGACCACCCGGTCGTTGGCGGTCGCGGTGGTGGCCAGCACCGGGATGTCGGCGCCCAGTTCGGCGATCAGCGTGCGGATCCGCCGGTAGTCGGGCCGGAAGTCATGGCCCCAGTCCGATACGCAGTGCGCCTCGTCGACCACCACCAGCCCGGCGTCCTTGGCCAGTGCGGGCAGTACCGTGTCACGAAAGTCGGGGTTGTTCAACCGTTCCGGGCTTACCAGCAGGACGTCGAGTTCACCGGCGTGTACCCGGCGGTGGATGTCGTCCCACTCGGCGACGTTGCTCGAGTTGATGGTCGCGGCGTGGACACCCGCCCGGTCGGCGGCACCCACCTGGTTGCGCATCAGCGCCAGCAGCGGTGAGACGATCACCGTCGGGCCGTGGCCGGCGGCACGCAACAGCTTGGCGGCGATGAAGTACACCGCGGACTTACCCCAGCCGGTGCGCTGCACGACGAGCGCGCGCCGCCGGTGCACCACCAATGCCTCGATGGCCGTCCACTGGTCGTCGCGCAGCGCGGCGTGCGGCCCTGCCAGCTGCCCGAGGATCGCCTGGGCCTGCTCTCGCGTTGTCATCGCTTCATCGTGCAACTAGGCAACGACAAGCCAGATCGCGACGAAGTGGCAGACCGCGGCGGCCGCGGTGAACGCGTGGAAGAACTCGTGGTGCCCGAAGGTCTGCGGCCACGGATCGGGCCAGCGCACGCCGTAGACGACGGCGCCGACGTTGTAGAGCACCGCGCCCGCGACCAGAAGGGCGACCACCGCGAAACCTGCTCCGTCGAGCAGGGTTTCGGCGAACCAGATGGCGACGTAGCCGAGCATGAGGTACAGCGGCACGCCCACCCACCGAGGAGTCGACGGCCACACCATCTTGAGCGCAACGCCGCAGGCCGCCCCCGTCCAGACGATCGCCAACATCTTGGATCCCGCCAGCGGCGGCATCGCCACCAACGCCAGTGGTGTGTAGGTGGCGGCGATGAAGACGAACACCGTCGAATGGTCCAGCCGCATCATCCAGCGGTGCGCGCCGACCGAGACCCAGCGGACCCGGTGATAGGCGGCGCTCACGCTGAACATGGCGACGATGGCGGTGACGTAGACCAGCGCCGACCATCCGGCCCGCGGTGTGCCCGAACTCCACGCGACGGGCACCAGTGCGGCACCGGCGACGACGGCCAACGCCGCGAAGACGAGATGGATCCAGCCCCGCGCGCGCGGCGGCCCGGCGAGGGTGCCGGCCGAACTCGCTAGCCGGCGGTCGACGCTGCGTCTCCGCGTGGCTGCGCCGGGGCTGCCCCCAGTTCGCGCTTGATCTCCAGCGCGATGTCGATGAGCTGATCTTCCTGGCCGCCGATCAGCTTGCGCTGCCCGGCGCGGTGCAGCAGCTGATGTGCGGGCACGCCGTAACGCTCGGACTGGCGGATCGCGTGCTTGAGGAAGCTGGAGTACACCCCGGAGTAACCCATGATCAGCGCGTTGCGGTCGAGCAGGCACTCGGCGGGCATCGCGGGGGCCACCACCTCTTCGGCGGCGTCGGCGATATCGAAGAAGTCGATGCCGGTCTTCACACCGATCTTGTCGAACACCCCGATCAGCGCCTCGACCGGGGCGTTGCCCGCACCGGCGCCGAACCGGCGGCACGACCCGTCGATCTGCTTGGCACCCGCGCGCACGGCCTCGATCGAGTTGGCCACCCCGAGGCCGAGGTTCTCGTGACCATGAAAACCGACCTGCGCGTCGTCACCGAGTTCGGCGACCAAGGCCGCGACCCGATCCCGCACGCCCTCGAGCACCAGCGCGCCCGCGGAGTCGACGACGTACACGCACTGACAGCCGGCGTCGGCCATGATGCGGGCCTGCGCGGCCAGCTTCTCCGGCGGAATCGTGTGGCTCATCATCAAGAAGCCGACGGTCTCCAACCCGAGTTCGCGCGCAAGGCCGAAGTGCTGGATCGACACGTCGGCCTCGGTGCAGTGGGTGGCGACGCGGCAGATCGAACCGCCGTTGTTCTGCGCCTCCTTGATGTCCTCCTTGGTGCCGACACCGGGCAGCATCAGAAAGGCGATCTTGGATTCCTTGGCCGTCTCGGCGGCCACCTTGATCAGCTCCTGCTCCGGGGTCTTGGAGAACCCGTAGTTGAAGCTGGATCCGCCGAGACCGTCGCCATGGGTCACCTCGATGACCGGCACCCCCGCCGCGTCCAGCGCGGCGACGATCGCATGCACCTCGTCCTTGGTGAACTGGTGACGTTTGTGGTGGCTGCCGTCGCGCAGCGAGGTGTCCGTCATCCGGACATCCCAGATCGGATTGAAGTAGATCTCGTCGGTAACACTCATGCCTGACCTCCTGCCGTTGTGGCGAGGGATTCTTTCGCGATCTCCTCGCCCACCTTGGCCGCCGCGGCGGTCATGATGTCCAGGTTTCCAGCGTAGGGCGGCAGGTAGTCACCCGCACCCTCCACTTCGACGAACACGGTCACCAGATGGTTTCCGCCGTTGACCACCGACGGCTCGTCGAACTGCGGCTCGTTGAGCAGTCGGTATCCGGGCACGTAGGTCTGCACCTCGGCGACCACATCCTTGATCGACTCGGTGATGGCCGCGTGGTCGGCATCCTCGGGAATCGCGCAGAAGATGGTGTCGCGCATGATCATCGGCGGTTCGGCCGGGTTGAGGATGATGATGGCCTTGCCGCGCTGCGCGCCGCCGATCACCTCGACGCCGGCGCTGGTGGTCTTGGTGAACTCGTCGATGTTGGCCCGTGTGCCGGGGCCCGCGGACGCCGACGACACCGACGCGACGATCTCGGCGTAGGGCACGCCGACCACCCGCGATACCGCATAGACCATCGGGATGGTCGCCTGCCCCCCGCAGGTCACCATGTTCACGTTGGGCGCATCGAGGTGCTCACGCAGATTGGCCGGCGGGATCACGCCCGGCCCGATCGCCGCCGGGGTCAGGTCGATCGCGCGGATACCGGCCTCGGCGTATTTCGGCGCCGCATCGCGGTGCACGTAGGCGCTGGTGGCCTCGAAGACCATGTCAGGTTTCTCGCTCTGGGCCAGCAGCCAGTCCACACCTTCATGCGAGGTTTCCAGCCCGAGCTTGCGGGCGCGCGCCAGACCCTCGCTCTGCGGGTCGATGCCGATCATCCACCGCGGTTCCAACCACTCCGAGCGCAGCAGCTTGTAGAGCAGATCGGTGCTGATGTTGCCCGATCCGACGATCGCGACAGAGGCCTTGTTCGGCATTAGTAGCTCCTCGACTATTCGAAATTCAAACGCACCGAGCCGAGCCCGGCGAAATCTGCGACGTATTCGGCGCCGGGGGTGGCGTCGAACGCCTTCGTGCACGAACCCGGCAGCACGATGTCACCCGCCTTGAGACGGACACCGAAGCCCTCCACCTTGCGGGCCAGCCAGGCCACCGCGGTCACCGGGTTGCCCAGCACGGCGTCGCTGCGGCCCTTCGCTACCACCTCGCCGTTGCGGGTCAGCACCGCATCGATGTTGCAGATGTCGATGTCGGAGGGTGCGACGCGGTTCTCCCCGAGCACCCAGCCCGCGGAGGACGCGTTGTCGGCGATCGTGTCGCAGAGCTTGATCTTCCAGTCGCTGATCCGGGTGTCGATCAACTCGATGGCAGGAGCGAACGCGGCCGTCGCGGCCAGCACGTCCGCCTCGGTGCAGTCGGCGCCCGGCAGGTCCTCGGCCAGGATGAAACCCACCTCCACCTCGACGCGCGGATAGAGGTAGTCGGCGGATTTCACGGGCGTGTGCTCGAACACCGCCATCTGGTCGAGCAGGTGTCCGTAGTCGGGTTCGTCGACGTTCATCATCTGCTGCATGGCCTTCGACGACAGGCCGACCTTGTGGCCGATGACCTTCGCCCCTGCCGCGACCCGCTGCCGGATGTTGATCAACTGGATCTCGTAGGCGTCAACGACGTCGATGTCCGGGTGGCGGTCGGTCAACGGTGCGATCGGCACCCGGCTGCGCTCGGCGTCGGCCAGCTCAACGGCCAGTTGCTCACGAACCTCGGAACTGAGCATCTACGTGAAGTCCCCTCGTTTCGTCGACCGGCGCAGTTGTGGGTCGGCCGGGCAATTCTATAACGTGTTCTACATGACCGGACAGGAGTACGACGTCGTCGTGGTGGGCAGCGGCGCCGCCGGCATGGTCGCCGCCCTTACCGCCGCTCACCAGGGACTCTCGACGATAGTCGTTGAGAAGGCGCCGCACTACGGTGGTTCCACTGCGCGGTCAGGCGGGGGCGTGTGGATCCCGAACAACGAGGTACTCAAGCGCGACGGGGTCAAGGACACCCCCGAGGCCGCCCGCACCTACCTGCACAACATCATCGGCGACGTCGTCCCCGCCGAGAAGATCGACACCTACCTCGCGCGCGGCCCGGAGATGCTGTCGTTCGTCCTCAAGAACTCGCCGCTGAAGCTGTGCTGGGTGCCCGGCTACTCCGACTACTACCCGGAGACCCCAGGCGGTAAGCCCACCGGGCGCTCCGTGGAGCCCAAGCCGTTCAACGCCAACAAGCTGGGCCCCGACCTGCCCGGCCTGGAGCCGCCCTACGGCAAGGTGCCGATGAACATGGTCGTCATGCAGCAGGACTATGTCCGGCTCAACCAGCTCAAGCGCCACCCGCGCGGGGTGATCCGCAGCCTCAAGGTCGGGGTTCGCGCCACCTGGGGCAAGGTCACCGGCAAGAACCTGGTCGGCATGGGCCGCGCGCTGATCGCGCCGCTGCGCATCGCGCTGCGCAAGGCCGACGTTCCGGTGCGCCTGAACACCGCGCTGACCGACCTCTACGTCGAGGACGGCCGGGTTTGTGGAATCTATGTCCGGGACACCAACGCCCCGGAATCCACTGAGCCCGAACTGATCCGGGCCCGTCGCGGCGTGATCCTCGGCTCGGGTGGCTTCGAGCACAACGAGCAGATGCGGGTGAAGTACCAGCGGGCGCCGATCAGCACCGAGTGGACGGTGGGCGCGGTGGCCAACACCGGCGACGGCATCCTGGCTGCCGAAAAGCTCGGCGCCGCACTGGACATCATGGAAGACGCTTGGTGGGGTCCGACGGTGCCGCTGGTCGGTGCGCCGTGGTTCGCGCTGTCGGAGCGCAACTCGCCGGGCTCGATCATCGTGAACATGGCGGGTAAGCGGTTCATGAACGAATCGATGCCGTATGTCGAGGCCTGCCACCACATGTACGGCGGGCAGTACGGGCAGGGGCCGGGGCCGGGCGAGAACATCCCGGCGTGGCTGGTGTTCGACCAGCAGTACCGCGACCGCTACATTTTCGCCGGCTTGCAGCCGGGACAACGCATCCCGAGCAAGTGGCTGGAATCCGGAGTCATCATCAAGGCCGACACCCTCGAAGAACTCGCAGCCACGGCGGGCCTGCCCGCCGACGCGTTCAAGGCCACGGTCGAGCGGTTCAACGGGTTCGCCCGCTCCGGTGTCGACGAGGATTTCCACCGCGGCGAAAGCGCCTACGACCGCTACTACGGCGACCCCACCAACAAGCCCAACCCCAACCTCGGTGAGATCAGCCACGGTCCGTACTACGCAGCCAAGCTGGTGCCAGGCGATCTGGGCACCAAGGGCGGTATCCGCACCGACGTGCACGGGCGCGCACTGCGCGACGACGGCTCGGTGATCGAAGGGCTATATGCTGCAGGCAAT
The DNA here is from genome assembly GCF_019645835.1 of Mycolicibacterium holsaticum DSM 44478 = JCM 12374. NCBI lineage: Bacteria > Bacillati > Actinomycetota > Actinomycetes > Mycobacteriales > Mycobacteriaceae > Mycobacterium > Mycolicibacterium holsaticum. The sequence goes on along the minus strand of NZ_CP080998.1, from coordinate 671,977 downwards.
GTCAGCGCACCGGTGATGGGACACACCTATCCCGGCCCGGGCGGCACCATCGGTCCGGCGATGACGTTCGGATACCTGGCAGCACTACAAATAGCGGGGAAGAACTGATGCCGATCAATCTCGACGAGGCGCTGGGCGCCGAACTGCCCGCCGCTGAGTTCTCTTGGTCCAGCAGCGATGTCCAGCTCTACCATCTCGGCCTCGGCGCCGGGCTGGATCCGATGGACAAGCGCGAATTGCGGTATCTGGTCGACGACACCCCGCAGGTGCTGCCGACGTTCGGCAACGTCGCACAGAGCTTTCACATGACCGAACCCCCGAGCGTGCAGTTCCCCGGGATCGACATCGAGCTGTCCAAGGTGCTGCACGCCAGCGAGGCGGTGTCGGCGCCGGGCCCGATTCCCGCGTCGGGCACCGGTCGTGCGGTCACCCGGTTCACCGACATCTGGGACAAGGGCAAGGCCGCGGTGATCTGGTCGGAGACGACGGTGACCGCGCCGGACGGCACGCTGCTGTGGACGCAGAAACGGTCGATCTTCGCCCGCGGCGAGGGGGGTTTCGGTGGCGAGCGTGGGCCCTCGACTTCCTCCGAGCCGCCGCAGCGGGCAGCCGACTTCGAACTGGCAATTTCGACGTCACCGCAACAGGCCTTGCTCTACCGCATGTGCGGGGACCGCAACCCGCTGCACTCCGATCCCGATTTCGCGGCGGCTGCAGGCTTTCCGCGCCCGATCCTGCACGGGTTGTGCACCTACGGCATGACGTGCAAGGCGATGGTGGACACCCTGCTCGACGGTGACACCGCGCGCGTCGCAAGCTACGGTGCGCGCTTCGCCGGTGTGGTGTTTCCCGGCGAAACGTTGCAGGCGCGCATCTGGAAAGAGGGTGACCGTTTCATTGCGGTGGTCACCGCGCCGGAGCGTGACGACGCGGTGGCGCTGGCCGGGGTGGAGTTGATTCCGGCCTGACGTCGCCGGATCGACTTTGCCAGCAAAACACCATTCGCAGGTCGGCTTAGGTATACCCCGCTGCCCTTACGATGTGCGGCGTTGCTGAACATGCACGCCCATAACGCATCTCACGTTCGGGCGGGCTGACGACTTTCCACAATCACCTGGCAATTTGTTAGGTTCGGGTTTGGAAAAACCGTCCCCACGGGTAGGGGATGCCGAAAGTCGGACGACCAGGAGTGCATCACCTTGAACAAGATGACCAAGATATCGCTATCGGCAACCGCCACTTTCGCCGCGGCCGGAGTCATCGGCGTTTTCGCCGCGCCGGTCGCAGCCGCGGACGTCGAAGCCGAAGCCACCACACAGACGCAGACTCAGCCGCAGATCCAGGTTCAGACATTGACGCTCGGAAACCAGGGGAAGCTGGTTGACGGAAACGTTGTTCAGGGCTGGACCGTCGATAACCTTCAGCCGAGCAGCGACCCGATTCCTTACACCGTGCAGGGGACGCTGTGGGAGGTCACCGCCAACGATCAAGCGATCCAAGGCACCGTGATCCCGATCGTGTCGAACCTCAACGCCCGCGCCAGCGACGGCCAGACGTACCGCGCCTTGTTCGGTGTCGCCACCCCGCAGGGGGTCAACCCGGCCGCGCTTCCGCAGGGTGAACAGACCACCGGCAAGGTGTATTTCGACGTCACCGGCGCCGAGCCGAACAGCATCGTCTACAACGCGGGCGGCCAGGACCTGATCGTCTGGGTCCAGGCGCCGAAGTCGACATCCAGCGGTGCCGCGTCGACGTCGTATCCGTCGACTCAAAGCCCCACCCAGGCCGCACCGGCGGCCGAGGGCACGTCGGCCGCGCCGGCCGCGATGGGGACCGAAGCGCCCGAGGGCAGCCAGGGCACCCCGCTGCCGGAAGGCACACCGGCCGAGGGCACACCCGCCGCAGCGCCGGCTGAGGGTGCGCCGGCTCCCGCCACCGCGGAAGGGACTCCGCAGCCCGCAGGCAGCCAGGGAACTCCGGTCCCCGCGGGTGATCAGGCGCCGACACCGACGACCTACACGCCGGCCCCGACGCCCTGAACCGCTGTCACGAGTGCGATGACCACCAGGCGTACAACTGCGGGAAGGTCGGCCCCTGCGGGCCGCTCTCGACGGCGCTGACCACAAGTCGATCGTCGTCGGTCCAGACCACCGTGGGCTGACCTTCCCGAAGCCCGCAGAACAACGTGCCGCTCACCCGGTCCGGCGTGGCGTTGCGCCGCCACGGGCCCGGTGACTGGATGTTGCCGGGGCACACCACCCGGTTGGCGGACTGCAGCGCCTTTCCAAACGCGGCGTCAAGCGCAGCCTTGTCGGCGACCAACGTGTAGACGCCCGACAGCGGACCGTCCGGATCGATGTTGTTGGTGCAGTTGACCTGTGCCAGAACGCTTTCCGGGGCGTTGACGGCTTCACATGAGCCGGCTGGGTAGCCGCGTGGCAGCATCTGCATAAGGCGGGCGTCATGGTCAAGACGTGGCGCCGGCTCCGGTGACGTGGTGGTCGGGGACAACGTCGTCGGCAACGTCGTCGGCGGCGCGGCAGGCGGCTCGGCGGCGGAACGCTCGCCGTCTGTTGTCGGCCGCAACAACCAGAACACCAGCCCGCCGATCGCGACCACGGCGACGACTACGGTCAGCGCAACCGGCACCAGTTTGGGCACCGAACGCGGTTGCACCGGCCGGGGGTTCACGGTGAGCGGGGCGTCGAAGCGGCGCGGCCAGTCGCCGTCGGCGTCCGGCGGCTTGGCGGACGGATCCGGTGGCTGCGGCGAACTCACGGGTCCGAGGGTAGTGGCCGCGCCACGCCCGGTGGCGGGGTCAGCCCAGGATCAGACCCGATGTCGGCACGCCGGTGCCTGCGGTGACAAGCACGTGCTCGACGTTCGGCACCGGGTTGACCGACGTGCCGCGCAGCTGCCGCACCCCTTCGGCGATGCCGTTCATGCCGTGGATGTACGCCTCACCCAATTGGCCGCCGTGAGTGTTGATCGGCAGCCGTCCGCCGATCTCGATGGCGCCGTCGGCGATGAAGTCCTTGGCGTCGCCTTGATCGCAGAAGCCGAGCTCCTCCAACTGAATCAGCGTGAACGGCGTGAAATGGTCGTAGAGGATCGCGGTCTGGATGTCGGTCGGCTTGAGACCGGACTGCTCCCACAGCTGCCTACCCACCAACCCCATTTCCGGCAGGCCGAGCTCGGGCCGGTAGTAGCTGACCATTGAATATTGGTCTGCACTGGAACCCTGGGAGGCCGCCTCGATGATCGCGGGCCGGTGTTTGAGGTCTTTGGCCCGCTCGGCGGAGGTGATGACCAGCGCCACCCCACCATCGGTTTCCTGGCAGCAGTCCAGCAGCCGCAGCGGTTCGGCGATCCACCGCGAATTCTGGTGGTCCTCGATGGTGATCGGCTTCTGGTAGAAGTACGCCTTCGGGTTGTTGGCCGCGTGCTTGCGGTCCGCGACCGAAACCGCACCGAAGTCTCTGCTGGTGGCACCGGACTGATGCATATACCGCCTGGCGATCATCGCCACCTGCGCTGCGGGTGTGGACAGCCCGTGCGGATAGGAGAACGAGTTGTCCACACCGGTGGAGTCGGCGTTCTCGACCAGCCGCATCTGCACCTGACCGAAGCGGGTACCCGAGCGCTCGTTGAAAGCCCGGTACGCCACAACGCAATCCGCGACGCCGGTCGCGACCGCGATCGCGGCCTGCTGGACGGTGGCGCAGGCCGCTCCGCCGCCATGGTGGATCTTGGAGAAGAACTTCAGCTCCGGGATGCCGATCGCGCGCGCGATGGCTACCTCGGTGTTGGAGTCCATCGTGAAGGTGACCATGCCGTCGACGTCGGCCGGGGTCAGGCCGGCGTCGGCGAGCGCGTCGAGAACGGCTTCCGAGGCGAGCCGAAGCTCGCTGCGACCCGAGTCCTTGGAGAAGTCGGTGGCGCCGATCCCGACGATCGCCGCCTTGCCGGACAGCGCGCTCTTGCTCATGCTCGGCTCCCCGCTCGCTCCGGTCCTCGCTCGTTCCTCGCTGCGATCCTCACTCCCGGTCGCCTTCGCGGCATCAGTTACCTCCGATGGTGAGCGTCGCGTTGGCGATGACATGGTCGCCAAGGCTGTTGCTGCCAGTGATTTTCAGCGTGATGAGCCCGTCGTCGACGGCGGTGACCTCACCTCTGAACGTCACGGTGTCGTAGGCGTACCACGGCACCCCGAGACGTAGACCGATCGACTTGATGACCGCGGTGGGGCCCGCCCAGTCGGTGATGTAGCGCTGCACCAGGCCGGTGTCGGTGAGGATGTTGACGAAGATGTCCTTTGACCCTTTGGCCTGCGCCTTGTCGCGGTCGTGGTGGACGTCCTGATAGTCCCGGGTCGCGATCGCCGTCGACACGATGAACGTCGGATCGCCGTACAGCGCCAGTTCGGGCAGCTTGGCGCCTACTTCGACAGTCGGTGTGCTCACACTGTTCGTCATTCGTCAGGCTCCCATGCGTACAGTGTCCAGGCCGGGCCTGAATCGCCTTCGGGAAAGTCGATAAACGTTGCGCGGACCGGCATTCCGATCTCCACCGCGGCGGGGTCGACATTGCGCAGCTGCCCGAGCATCCGAACGCCCTCTTCGAGTTCGACGAGCGCGACGACGAACGGCAGGGTACGGCCGGGCACCTTCGGGGCGTGGTGCACCACGAAACTGAACACGGCGCCCTTGCCGCTGGCCACCACATAGTCGGTGGGCTGCTGTTTGTCCTGCCACAGCGCCGGCACCGGCGGATGCTGCAGCGTGCCGTCGGGACGCTTCTGGATGCGTAGTTCGTGCGCGTTGACCCCGTCCCAGAAGAACTTGGTGTCCCGCGACGACGCCGGCCGCATCATCGAGTCGGCGTCCAGATCGTCGGGCACCTGGCTAGCCGCACCACCTTGATCGTCGGCAGGCCTGAACTTCATGATGCGCCACATCATCTCGGCGATATCCTCATCGCCCACCTGCCAGGTGATCTTCTGCGTGATGAAGAACCCCTCGCCGAGCGCGGTGTTCTTCGGACCGATGACGTCGGTCAGTTCGGCGGTGACGCTGACCTGTTCGCCGACCCGCAGATACCGGTGATACGTCTGTTCGCAGTTGGTCGCGACCACCCCGATATAGCCTGCGTCGTCGAACAACTCGATGATCTTGCCGAGCGGGTCGTCGTCGGGGCGCACACCGCCGAGACCCATCATCGTCCACACCTGGATCATCGCGGGCGGGGCGACGGTGCCGGGATGACCGGCCGCCTTCGCCGCGGCCTCGTCGACGTAGATCGGGTTCTTGTCGCCCATCGCGTCGAGCCAGTGCTCGATCATCGGCTGGTTGACGGGATGGCGGCCCACCCGCGGCTTGCTCTTGCCTTCGGCCTTGACCCGCTCGGCGGCGGCCTTGATGTCGTCGACGCTCATCGGTGCCCTCTGCTCTTCGCGCAAGCGCTCATCGGCGTCCTCTGCTCTTCGCGCAAGCGCTCATCGGCGTCCTCTGCTCTTCGCGCAAGCGCTCATCGCGGCACCCTCGGAACCTTCAGGCCCGCGGCCGCGATCATCTCCCGCATCACCTCGTTGACACCTCCACCGAACGTGATCACCAGGTTCCGTTTGGTCTGGCTGTCGAGCCATTCCAGCAGCTCCGCCGTCTCCGGATCTGCCGGGTTGCCGTACCTTCCGACGATCTCCTCGGCCAGCCGGCCCGCGTACTGGATCCGTTCGGTGCCAAACACTTTGGTCGCCGCAGCGTCGGCGACGTCGATGGTCTCACCGGATGCGGCGACCTGCCAGTTCAACAGCTCGTTGATGCGCCACATGGCCTTGAGTTCACCCAGCGAACGCTTGACGTCGTCGTGGTCGAGCGGGGCGGCCCCGTTGCCGCCCGGCTTGGAAGCCCACGCGTGCACGTGGTCGTAGAGCGACGCGAAGCGGCCCGCCGGACCCAACATCACCCGCTCGTTGTTGAGCTGGGTGGTGATCAGCTTCCAGCCACCGTTCTCCTCGCCGACGAGCATGTCCGCGGGGACCCGCACGTCGTTGTAGTAGGTGGCGTTGGTGTGGTGGGCACCGTCGGACAGGATCATCGGCGTCCACGAGTAGCCGGGATCCTTGGTGTCGACGATGAGGATCGAAATACCCTTGTGCTTGACCGCTTCTGGATCCGTTCGGCAGGCCAGCCAGACGTAGTCGGCGTCGTGCCCGCCGGTGGTGAAGACCTTCTGCCCGTTGACGATGTACTCGTCGCCGTGTCGCACTGCGCTGGTGCGCAGCGACGCCAGGTCGGTGCCTGCTTCCGGTTCGGTGTAGCCGATCGCGAAATGCACCTCGCCCGCGAGGATTCCGGGCAGGAACTTCTTCTTCTGCGCATCGGTCCCGTACTGCTGCAGCGTGGGTCCCACGGTCTGCAGTGTGACGGCAGGCAGGGGCACGTCGGCGCGCTGCGCCTCGTTGACGAAGATCGACTGCTCGATGGGCCCGAAGCCCAGGCCGCCGAACTCCTTGGGCCAGCCGACGCCGAGCTTGCCGTCCGAGCCCATCCGCTTGATGACCGCCCGGTACGCCTTGCCGTGGCGGTCCTTCTCCATCTCCTTGGCCTCTTCGGGGGAGATGAGGTTCGAGAAGTACTCCCGCAGTTCTGCTTGCAGCTGCTTTTGTTCGGGCGTCAGCTCGATGAACATTCCTGCCTCCCGTCGTTCCCTGGCGTCCGGCCGTGGCCCGTTCGCTCGCCCAGTGCTGCTCCCACCAAGTCGAGGCGGTGTGACGGACCGCCGACCAGACGGGTGAGGTCCTTGATCGTGGAGTAGTAGCGATCCATCGGGTAGGTGATGTCCATACCCATACCTCCGTGCAGGTGATGACACAGCTGCATCACCGGGGGCGCCTGCGAGGCCAGCCAGTAGCCCAGGATGTCGAGATCCTCGTCGGCTTGCGGATCATCGGGGCGGCCTTCTGCGAGCCGCCACGCCACCGACGTCGCGACCAACGTCAAAGTGCGAGAGGCGATGTAGACCTCGGCGAGCTGCGCTGCCACCGTCTGAAACGTCGACAACGGCTTGCCGAACTGCTCGCGGTTGGCGACGTAGTCGGCGGTGAGCCGCAGCGCACCGGCGACCAGGCCGGCGGCGTAGGCGCCGATCGCTGCCAACGCCAACTGGTTGACCCGGCGCGGCAGCGCGCCCTCGAGCACCCCGTCGACCTGCGCATCGGTGAACGTGACCGTGTACTCGTCGCCGCCGTTGGAGGCCGGGGTTTTGGTCACCTGGACACCGTCGGCCTTGGGGGACACCACGGCGACGCCGGTGTCGGCGGTCACCAGCATCCAATCTGCTTGTCCCGCATAGGGAACGGCGACCTTGGTGCCGCTGAGCCGGTAGCCGTCGGCGGAGTGCGAAAGGACGGTCGCGGGCCGGTCGGGCAGCGGCGCGCCGGGTTCGTTGAGCGCGGCTGTCAGCACCGCACCCTTGGCCACCCCGGCAAGGTAACGGTCCTGCTGCTCGTCGGAGGCCAGGTCCCGCAGCGTCAACAGGCCCAGACCCAGCGTGGCCAGCGCGGGACTGATGGTGCCGTGACGGCCGACCTCGGTCAGCGCCGTGGCCACCTCGGGTAGCCCGACGCCGTCACCGCCGAGGCGTTCGGGCACCGCAAGGGCGGTGACTCCCCCGGCAACCAGCGCGTCCCAGCTGTTGTCCCGATCGAGCACGGACGTCACCACGTCGGCGACAGCCTGCTGCTCCGGGTTGGGCGTGAAATCCACCCGTCCTCCTTATTGCAAACGACGCGCCCCGCGCGGGTGATCCGGTTTCGTGCCGATCAGTGCTTGACGGGGCACTTACCGGTGTAGTCAACCTGCCAGTGTTTGATGCCGTTGAGCCACCCCGACTTCAGCCGCTCGGGCTCGCCGATCGACTTGAGGTCGGGCATGTGGTCGGCGATCGCGTTGAAGATCAAGTTGATGGTCATCCGCGCCAGGTTGGTGCCGATGCAGTAGTGCGCACCGGTGCCGCCGAACCCGACGTGCGGGTTGGGGTCGCGCAGGATGTTAAAGGTGTGCGGATCCTCGAAGACGTCTTCGTCGAAGTTGGCCGACCGGTAGGACATCACCACCCGCTCGCCCTTCTTGATCTTCACCCCGCCCAGCTCGACATCCTCGAGGGCGGTGCGCTGGAACGCCGAAACCGGGGTCGCCCAGCGCACGATCTCGTCGGCGGCGGTCGACGGACGTTCTTTCTTGTACAGCTCCCACTGGTCGGGGTTCTGCGAGAACGCGATCATGCCGTGGGTGATCGAGTTGCGGGTGGTCTCGTTGCCCGCCACCGCCAGCATCACCACGAAGAAGCCGAACTCGTCGTCGGTGAGCTTCTCGCCGTCGATGTCGGCCTCGATCAGCTTGGTGACGATGTCCTCGGTCGGGTTCTTGGCGCGCTCCTCGGCCATCTTCATCGCGTACTGGATCAGCTCGACCGATGACATCGCGGGATCGACGTCGGCGTACTCCGGGTCCTCACCGGCGGTCATCTCGTTGGACCAGCGGAAGATCTTGTCGCGGTCCTCCTGCGGGACACCGAGCAGCTCGGCGATGGCCTGCAGCGGCAGCTCGCAGGACACCTGTTCGACGAAGTCGCCGCTTTCCTGTGCGGCCGCGGTCTCGGCGATCTTCTGCGCGCGGGCGCGCAGTTCGTCCTCGAGGCGCCCGATCGCCCTGGGGGTGAAGCCACGGGAAATGATCTTGCGCAGCCGGGTGTGCTGCGGCGCGTCCATGTTGAGCAGCACGTTGCGCTGCAGGTCGATGGCCTCCCGCGTCATGTCCTGCGGCCAGACCGGGATGGCGCCGTCCGGCGAGCTGCCGAAGATCTCGTTGCGCAGAGACACTTCCTTGACGTCGGCGTGCTTGGTGACCAGCCAGTACCCTTTGTCCCCGAAGCCGCCCGTACCCCCGGGGACGTCGACCCAGTGGATGGGGTCGGACTTGCGCAGTTCGGCGAGCTCGGCGACCGGCAGACCCTTGAGGTTCAGGTCGGCATCGAGGGGATCGAATCCCTTGGGCAGGTTCGGACCAGACATCCGGTGGGCTCCTTTGCAACACTTCTGCAACGTGTTCTAGTGCCAGTAAAACATGCCTTCTGCGCAGATGAAAGGCAGGTAAGCATCCTCGCTTGTCAGGGTAATGAAACGTGTTCTAGCCTGACGTAATGGGTAACCCTGTCATTGTTGAAGCCACTCGCAGTCCCATCGGTAAGCGGAACGGATGGTTGTCCGGCCTGCACGCCACGGAGTTGTTGGGTGCCACTCAGAAGGCTCTCGTCGAGAAGGCCGGGATCCAAGCCGGCGACGTCGAGCAGGTAATCGGCGGCTGCGTCACCCAGTTCGGTGAGCAGTCCAACAACATCACCCGGGTGAGCTGGCTGGTAGCGGGCCTGCCCGACCACGTCGGCGCGATGACGGTGGACTGCCAGTGCGGCAGCGGGCAGCAGGCCAACGGGTTGATCGCGGGCCTCATCGCGGCGGGCGCCATCGACATCGGCATCGCCTGCGGCGTCGAGGCGATGAGCCGGGTGGGGCTGGGCGCCAACGCCGGACCCGACCGCAGCATTCTGCGGCCGGCGTCCTGGGACATCGATCTGCCCGATCAGTTCACCGCCGCCGAGCGCATCGCCAAGCGCCGCGGCATCACCCGCGAGGACATCGACGAGTTCGGCTTCCAATCGCAGGCCAAGGCCAAGCAGGCGTGGGCGGAGGGTCGTTTCGACCGCGAGATCAGCGGCATCGAGGCGCCGGTGCTCGACGAACAGAAGCAGCCGACCAGCGAGCGGCACGTCGTCACCCGCGACCAGGGGCTCCGCGACACCACCCTGGAGGGCCTCGCCGCGCTCAAGCCGGTGATCGAGGGCGGTATCCACACCGCGGGTACCTCGTCGCAGATCTCCGACGGTGCGGCCGCGGTGCTGTTGATGGACGAGGACAAGGCGCGCGCGCTCGGCCTGAAGCCGCGGGCGCGGATCGTCAGCCAGGCCCTGGTCGGCGCCGAGCCGTACTACCACCTCGACGGCCCGGTGCAGTCGACGGCCAAGGTGCTGGAAAAGGCCGGCATGAAGATGGGTGACATCGACATCACCGAGATCAACGAGGCGTTCGCCTCGGTCGTGCTGTCGTGGGCCCGGGTGCACAACCCCGACATGGACAAGGTCAACGTCAACGGCGGGGCCATCGCGCTGGGGCACCCCGTGGGCAGCACCGGTAGCCGGCTGATCACCACCGCGCTGCACGAGCTCGAGCGCACCGACAAGAGCACGGCGCTGATCACGATGTGCGCTGGCGGCGCGCTGTCCACCGGCACGATCATCGAACGGATCTAGCCGGCCCAGTGTCGGGTTTGTGTCACGCAACCAGCGTTACCACCGTGGCATAACCCAACGTTGGGTCAGCCGCGTGCGATGCGCGGACGGATCCGCGCTCGAATGTGGTGGATTCTGCCGTCGGCGGCCGGGATCAGAAACGTCTCGTCGACGTCGGCGACGACGCGGCGGCCCGCCAGCGTCGCCTTGGTGACGACGGTGAACGTCGCGTGCACGTGATCGCCGTCGACGCGGAACTCGCGGTCGGTGGTTGCGTCGATGACGCGGTACTGCGGTCCGCGGTTCAGGCTGCGGCGCAAATGATTTCCGGAGAACCCGGTTTTGAGCCCCACCTCGATGCGGACGCAGGCCGGCGCGAACGGCACCTGCTCGGCGCGATGGCTGGCGAGCGCCTCGATGTATGCATCAGCGGCCGCGATACGGTCGGTGTCCGACACGATGTCCATTGCCCGAGCATAGGATGACCGCCATGGCAAAGTCGCGCCCCCGGTTCATGGACACCAAGCCCGCGGACTTCTTCATCAAGTGGATGGCGAAGGTCAACACCTACATGTACCGCCGCAGCGACGGTGAAGGCTTCGGCAGCGACTTTCAGGGCATCCCGGTGGCGCTGCTGACCACGACCGGCCGCAAGACCGGTCAGCCGCGGATCAGCCCGTTGTATTTTCACCGCGACGGCGACGTGGTCGTCGTGGCCGCGTCCAAGGGCGGCAGCGACAAGCACCCGATGTGGTACCTCAACATCAAGGCCAACCCGAAGGTGCAGGTGCAGATCAAAAAAGAAGTGCTGGATCTGACCGCACGCGATGCCACCGACGAGGAACGCGCCAAATACTGGCCGAGGCTGGTCGAGATGTATCCGACCTACGAGGACTACCAGTCCTGGACCGATCGGGTGATCCCGCTCGTGATCTGCGAACCCTAGCGCCTGGCCGGTTGGCCTGGCCGGCAGGATCCGCAACTCACGGCCGCTCGCGCTGATCATGAAATACTTTGCGCGCGCCCATATCTGGATCTACCGGCGCACCGGGGCGCCATCCCACTGGTGCTGTGCGAACCCGGTTGACCCGGTCCCCGGTTTGTGGATTTGCCCGGTTGCCGACCGCCACCGGACGTAGTGTGAACCGCACCACCGGGTTACACCTACGGAGCGTCGATATGCAGGCTGCCTCCACGCGGCGAATCCTCCGCGTCGTCTTCACGGCGATCATCGCCGCGGTCCTCTTCTTCGTTTCCGCGCTGCCGGCGTGGGCTGCCGAGTCGATGACGTTGACCTTCGTCCGCCACGGGCAGTCGCAGGCCAACGCCGACGACCGCATCGACACGTCGGTACCGGGGCCAGGGCTGACCACGCTGGGCCAGCAGCAGGCGGCGGATATCGCAATAGCCCTGGCCGACAGGGACTTCGACGGTATCTATGCGTCCAACATGGTGCGCACCCAGCAGACCGCTGCGCCGCTGGCGGCCATGCTGGGCCAACCGGTGGTGGTCTTGCCGGGTCTGCGCGAGATCAACGCGGGAATCTTCGAAGGCTCACCGGAGTCCGGCGGTCTGGGCCGGCTGGGGTATGCCGTGTCGCCGGCGCTGTGGACGCTGGGCGCCCGGTTCGTGCCGGTGTTGGGCGCCCCGGACGGCAACGCGTTCGACGCCCGGGTGGACAACGCGATCCGGACGATCTACGACAGCGGCGACCGCAACGCCGTGGCATTCGCGCACGGCGCCACGATCATGTTCTGGGTGATGATGAACGTCGACAATCCGGACCTGGGACTGATGCTGCGTCGCCCGTTGGGTAACACCGGGGTCGTCGTCGTCACCGGCAACCCCGACGACGGCTGGGTGCTCACCGAGTGGGACGGCGTGGCGGTCTCTGCGAATCCGCCGCTGCTGACCAAGTTGTTCGTCGACGTCCGCGACCTCGTCACAGCACCGCAGACCGCGCTGTACAACATCGGGCAGGCGTTCGCGAGCGGGGACATCGCAGCGCTGGCGAACGCGGTGCGAGACGGGGTGATCGACGTCGTCAAGGCCGTCGTCGAGTTCGTACCCAACGTGGTCCGCGACGTCGTCGACGAGTTCAGCAGGTCGTCCGCGCGCACCGTCGACGAGCCGGTGAACATCAATGCCACCGATGACAGCTCGCCTACTGAACTGGTCGACGGGACGGGCGAACCCGATCCGGCGCCCACCGCCGAGACAGCCGAGACCGCCGACGAGCCCGAAACCGCGTCGCTGCTCACCAAGGTCAAGAAGCGCGCCGGGGCAACGGATCTGACAAGCGGCAACAAGGTGAACCCGGGCGACACCATCGAAACCACCGGCACCGACGCCGATGCGGATGCCGATGCCGATGCCGTGGCCGCGCCCGGCGATCTCAAGGGTGTGGTCACCTCGCTCACCGACCGCCTCCGTGCCACCCTGGCTCCCGACAAGCCCGAGGCGGCCGATACCGACACCGGCGCGGAGCAGCAGCCCGCGGCCTGACCCGCAGCGGTCACGCGCCACGGGGCTCGGCGGCTCGGTTCCGCGTCGAAAGCAGGTTCACCGCGGCGGCCACCGACAGCAGGGCGACGCCGACGCCGATGGTCACCGGGCTCAGATAGAGCAGCAGCGCGGCGGCGGGTGCGCACAGCGCCCGCTCCGGCCAACCCGCCGGCCCGAACATCCACCGGCCGGTGACCACTGCCAGCGCGGCCACCGCCAGCGCGGCCACCGCCGCCGTCCACACCATGTCAGACAACGACCGCAACCCGAGCAGGCCCTCACCGTTACCGGTCAGCACGAACGCGAACGGCACCAGAAACGCCGGCAGCGTGTACTTCCAGGTCTGCATCATCGTGGGTATCACCCGGCCGCCGGTGATGGCCGACGCCGCGACCGCGGCCAGCGCCGTCGGCGGTGTCACCTCGGAGAGCACAGCGAAGTAGAAGACGAACATCGCCACCGCAGGCGCGGCGACGCCGAGGTCCTGCAACGCGGGTCCGACGATCACCCAGCTGATCACGAACGACGCGGTGACCGGGACCGCAAGGCCCAGCACCGACACCGCGAGCGCGGCAAAGATCGCCGTGAAAATCAGGACGGCAGTGGGGTTTTCCGAGATCGCTCGGGCGGTGTTGACGAGGATGGAGTTCAGCTGCAGGCCGAGTCCGGTCCGGGTGATCATCGCGGCGATGAGCCCGGCCGCGGCGCACACCGCCGCCACCGCGAGCACGCTGCGCACCCCGGCGGCCAGCGCGCGGTAGAGCCGCACCGGGGTCATCCGGTGGTCGCGGTCCAGATACGACAGCACGATCTGCACGGCGGTGGCGTAGACGACGGCGCGCATCGCCGACATGTCCAGCGCGAGGAACACGACGATCATCGCCAGCGAGATCAGGTGATAACCGAACCTGCCCAGCAGGCGCAGGGTCGATTCGGCCTCGGTGTCGACTTCGCCTGTGCCGTAACGCCGGGCGTCGATCTCCACCGCGCACAGGATGCCGAGGTAGTACAGGATCGTCGGCACGATCGCCCAGATCAGCACGGTCAGGTAGGGCACGCCGAGGTACTCGGCGATGATGAACGCCGCGGCGCCCAGTGTCGGTGGCGACAGGATCGCGCCGATACCTGCGGCGGCCAGCATTCCGCCCGCGTTCTCGGCAGGGTAACCGGCCCGGCGCAGCACCGGCCACGTCACCGATCCCAGGCTGACCGTCGTCGCGGTTCCCGACCCCGAGACGCTGCCCATCAGAAATCCCGCCAGCGTCACCGTCCGTCCCGGCGCGGCGCGGGAACGGCGGAATGCGGAGAAGGACAGGTCGATGAAGAACTTGCTGGCGCCGGTCGCCTCGAGCACCGCTCCGTAGATGGTGAACAACACGATGTAGGTGGCCGCGACGTCCAACGGCACTCCGTAAAGGCCCGTCGACTGCAGGAACGATGCGCTGACGATCTGGTCCCAGTCGACCCCGGCGTGCGCGATCGCCGCGCTCTGCGGCAGATAACCGCCGTAGTACGCGTACCCCAGCGCCAGCACGGACACGATCGGCAGCGCCGCACCCGTGGTGCGCCGGCAGGCCTCCAGGACGAGGAGCACGACGAGTGACCCGACGAGCACGTCGACCACACCGGGCGTGCTCTGGCGGCTCAGGAACTCATCGAATCCGCCACCGCCGTCGCCGATCTGGAAGGGCAGGATGGGATACAGACAGGCCACCAGCGCCACCAACGCCAACAGCCAGTCCAGCAGCGTCGGATTGTCCCTCGGCGGGTCGGTGGTCTTCGTGCGGCGTAACCTCAGCCCCGACCGGTAACACAGGAGGGTCAGCGGCAGCACCGCCGCCAGGAACAGGATCAGCGAGACCTGATTGCCCTGCGCGAGCGGAAAGAACACCTGATACAGCGCGAAAAGCCCGATCAGAACACAGCCGAGGGCAACCAGATGGTGCACCCAGCCGGTCAGCGCGCGGGCCGGCTTGTCTTCCTCATATCCGGTCGGTTGTCCCGCCGCTTCGGCTGCGGCGGTCAGCTGGGCGCACCGAGCTCGTCGAGCGCCCGCTGCGCACCGGGATGCAGCGGCACCGGGCTGGTCTGTCGAGCGGTCTCGAGCGAGATGCCGTCGGCCGCCCGGTTGACCTTGACCAGCTCGGCCCTGTGGTCAAACAGCGCCTTGGTCAACACGCAGGCGGTGTTGCCGTCCATATCGTCTTTGACCAGAAGCACATTGGGCACCACGACGGTGTCGACGTCGGCAGCCGTCGCATACGTGCTGGCGGGGATGACGCCCTCTTCATAGATCGGGTTGAGCTCCCGGAGCTTGGGCAAAAGGTCGGTCACGTCGATGAACTTGACCTGGTCGCGTTGGCTCACAAACAGATCGGTGATGCCACCGGTGGGTAGCCCGCCCGACCAGAACATGGCATCGATCGAGCCGTCCTTCATCCCCTCCACCGTCTTGCCGAGTTCGGTGCGCTGGGCCGCCACGTCCTTGCCCGGGTCGAGTCCGGCGGCCTCGAGCATGCGGTTGGCGATGACCTCGGTGCCCGAGTTCGGCGACCCGGTGGACACCCGCTTGCCGCGCATGTCGGCGACCGTGTCGATGCCCGCGTCGGCGCGGGCGATGACCTGCGTGTAGTTGGGATACAGCCGCGTCAGCGCCGCGATCGGCTGCTTCTCGTCAAACGACGCCGTCCCGCTGACGGCGTCAGAGGCGGTGTCGGCCAGCGAGAACGCCACCTGATGGATGCCCGCGACGAGCTGCTGAATGTTCTGCACCGACGCGGAGGTCTCCGCGGCGGTGGCCTTCAACGTGCCGCCGGTCTGCTGGCTGATCGCTTCGGCGTACGCGCCGCCGAGCGCGTAGTAGACCCCGGTCGTGTTGCCGGTCGCGATGCTCAGCCGACTGTCGGCGGTGACCTGGCAGGACGTCGGTTCGGCAGCCGCCGGCCCGTCGTCGCCACCGCGCTGGCCACCACAACCGCCCGACACCAACAACATTGCGCCGAGAACGGCGCACCACCCGCGACGCGTCACTTGCCCATCATGAAGTGCCGGTCGGTGGTTCACCGGCGTTTCGCCCGAGTTCTCTACAAACCTAGGCCCCGTAGACGGGTACCGGCGGACGCGCCTTGGCCAGCAGGTCATTGACCACCGGGCCCAATTCGGCGGGATCCCACCGGGCGCCCTTGTCGGCCTGCGGTCCGTGCGCCCAGCCCTCGGCCACCCGGACGATGCCGCCCTCGACCTCGAACATCCGGCCGGTGACGTCCTTGGATTCGACGCTGCCGAGCCAAACCACCAGCGGCGAAACGTTTTCCGGCGCCATCGCGTCGAAGTCCTTGTCCTGGGTCGCCATCATGTCGGCGAACACGGTCTCGGTCATCCGGGTTCGCGCCGACGGGGCGATCGCGTTGACGGTGACGCCGTAGCGCCCCATCTCCGCGGAAGCGACCAACGTCAGGGCCGCGATCCCGGCCTTGGCGGCGCTGTAGTTCGCCTGCCCCACGCTGCCCTGCAGACCGGCGCCGGAACTGGTGTTGATGATGCGGGCATCGACCGTCTCGCCCGCCTTGGACTTGGTCCGCCAGTACGACCCGGCGTGGCGCATCGTGGCGAAGTGGCCCTTGAGGTGTACGGCGACGACGGCGTCGAACTCCTCTTCGCTGGTGTTGGCGAACATCCGGTCGCGCACGATGCCGGCGTTGTTGACCAGCACATCGAGCCCGCCGAACGCGTCGACCGCCGACTGGATCAGGCCCTCGGCTTGCGCCCAGTCGGCCACGTTGGCCCCGTTCGCGACGGCTTCGCCTCCGGCGGCAGTGATCTCGTCGACGACACCTTGTGCGGCGCTGCCGCCGCCCGCGGGCGAGCCGTCCAGGCCGACGCCGATGTCGTTGACCACGACCCGCGCGCCCTCGGCGGCGAACGCCAGCGCATGCGCCCGTCCGATCCCGCCACCTGCACCCGTCACGATGACCACGCGGCCGTCGAGCAGTCCCATATCCGTTGTCTCCTTTATTGTTTGATGTCAGCTGTGGTGGTGGACAGATAGTGCGGCGGCTCGCCGCCGCCGTGCACCTCCAGCGACGCCCCGCTGATGTACGACGCGGCGTCGGATGCGAGGAACGCCGCGGCCCACCCGACGTCAGCCGGAGTGGCCAACCTGCCCAGCGGCACGTTCTTCGAGATCGCGGCGATGGAATCCGCGTCGCCGTAGAACAATTCAGACTGTTCGGTCTCGACCATCCCGACGACCACGGAGTTGACCCGCACCTTCGGGGCCCATTCCACCGCGAGCGTGCTGGTGATGCTCTCCATGCCCGCCTTGGCCGCGCCGTAGGCGACGGTGCCGGGCGTCGGACGTCTGCCGCTGACGCTGGCCACGTTGATGATCGAGCCGCCGCGCGCCTGACCCTGCATGACGGCGTTCGCGTGGGTCGAGACTGAAAGCGGCCCAAGCAGATTGAGCTCGACGATCTTGGTACTGAACTTCGCCGACGCCTCCGCGGCGGGCACGTACGGCGACCCGCCCGCGTTGTTGACCACCACGTCGAGGCGGCCGTGGCGATCGGCGATGGCCTTGATCAGGGCAGCCACTGAGTCGTCGTCGCGCACGTCGCAGCTGTGGAACTCGTAGGGTGAACCCTCCACTGGCCTGCGCGCGCAGGTGACGACGGTGGCGCCCTGGGCGGCGAAGACGGCGCTGATGCCTGCGCCGACGCCGCGGACGCCGCCGGTCACCAGCACGACCCTGTCGTGAAGTCCGAGGTTTATCTCTGGGCGGTCGGTCACTGTGCTAGCGTACCAAGCAAGTGCTTGCTTTCCTACCGTACCCAGGAAGTGCTCGGGAGCTTTGATGACCATCACTCATACGATTACCGAACCGGGCATCGTCTCGGTCACCGTCGACTATCCGCCGGTCAACGCGATCCCCTCGCGTGGCTGGTTCGAACTCGCCGACGCCGTCACCAAGGCCGGCCAGGACCCGACGACGCACGTCGTGATCCTGCGCGCCGAGGGGCGCGGGTTCAACGCCGGCGTGGACATCAAGGAGATGCAGCGCACTCAGGGCTTCACCGCGCTGATCGACGCCAACCGCGGCTGCTTCGCCGCCTTCAAGGCCGTCTACGAATGCGCGGTTCCCGTGGTGGCCGCCGTCAACGGCTTCTGCGTCGGCGGCGGCATCGGCCTGGTGGGCAACGCCGACGTCATCGTCGCCTCCGACGACGCGACGTTCGGCCTGCCGGAGGTGGAGCGCGGCGCGTTGGGCGCGGCCACCCACCTGTCGCGGCTGGTGCCCCAGCACATGATGCGCCGGCTGTTCTTCACCGCGGCCACCGTCACCGCCGACACGCTGCACCACTTCGGCTCGGTGCACGAGGTGGTGCCGCGCGCCGAACTCGACGAAGCCGCGCTGCGCGTGGCCCGCGACATCGCCGCCAAGGACACCCGGGTGATCCGCGCCGCCAAGGAGGCGCTGAACTTCATCGACGTCCAGCCGGTGAACGCGAGATATCGCATGGAGCAGGGCTTTACGTTCGAGCTGAACCTCGCCGGTGTGTCCGACGAGCATCGTGACGCGTTCGCCGGTACTGACAAGGGATCGAAATGACCGACAAGAGAACAACTCTGGACCAGGCTGTGTCCTCGGTCGAGAGCGGGATGACCATCGGAATAGGAGGCTGGGGGTCGCGGCGCAAGCCGATGGCGTTTGTGCGGGCACTGCTGCGCACCGGAGTCACCGACCTGACCGTGGTCAGCTACGGCGGCCCCGACCTGGGGTTGCTGTGCTCGGCGGGCAAGGTGCGGCGCGCGTACTACGGCTTCGTGTCGTTGGACTCGCCGCCGTTCTACGACCCGTGGTTCGCCAAGGCCCGCAAGTCGGGCTCGATCGAGGCACGCGAGATGGACGAGGGCATGCTGCGGTGCGGGCTGCAGGCGGCCGCCCAGCGGTTGCCGTTCCTGCCGATCCGGGCAGGGCTGGGCAGTGACGTGCGGGCGTTCTGGGGTGACGAACTCAAGACCGTGAAGTCGCCCTACCCGACCGGCGACGGCTATGAGGAGCTCATCGCGATGCCCGCGCTGACGCTGGATGCCGCGTTCGTGCACATGAACCTCGGTGACGCACAAGGCAATGCCGCCTACACCGGCATCGACCCGTATTTCGACGACCTGTATCTGATGGCCGCCGAGAAGCGGTTCCTCTCGGTCGAACGGGTGGTGTCCACCGAGGAACTGGTCAAGGCCGTGCCGCCCCAGGCGCTTCTGGTCAACCGGATGATGGTCGACAGCGTGGTGGAAGCCCCCAACGGCGCCCACTTCACCACCGCCGAACCCGATTACCGCCGCGACGAGAAGTTCCAGCGGCACTACGCCGAGGCCGCCGCATCCGATGAGTCGTGGCAGCAGTTCACCCAGACGTATCTGTCCGGCAGCGAGGCCGACTACCAGGCCGCGGTGCGCAAGTTCGCGGAGTCGGTCAAGGAGGCAGGAAAGTGATGTCCGTGAGCCGTCCCGAAGTGTGCGCGGTGGCGTGCGCGGACCTGTTCCGCGACGCCGGCGAGATCATGGTGAGCCCGATGACGACGATGGCGTCGATCGGCGCGCGGCTGGCGCGGCTGACGTTCTCCCCCGACATCCTGCTCACCGACGGCGAGGCCCGCCTGCTGGCCGACACCCCCGCGATCGGCGCCGCGGGCGCCATCGAGGGCTGGATGCCGTTCGGCCGCGTCTTCGAAACGCTGACCTGGGGTCGTCGCCATGTGGTGATGGGCGCCAACCAGATCGACCGCTACGGCAACCAGAACCTGTCGGCGTTCGGGCCGCTGCAGCAACCCACCCGACAGATGTTCGGCGTGCGCGGCGCGCCCGGCAACACCATCAACCACGCCACCAGCTACTGGGTGGGCAACCATTCCACGCGGGTCTTCGGCGACACCGTCGACGTGGTGTCTGGCATCGGTTGGGACAAGGTGGATCCGGACAACCCCGCCTACCGGTTCGTCAACGTGTACCGGGTGGTGACCAACCTCGGCGTTTTCGACTTCAACGGGCCCGATCACCAGATGCGAGCGGTATCGCTGCATCCCGGCATCAGGCCCGATGAGGTGGCCGAAAACACCGCCTTTGAGGTGCACGACCTGGACAAAGCCGAGCAGACCCGGTTGCCATCCGAACGCGAGCTGGAGATCCTGCGCACGGCGATCGACCCGAAAGGCCTGCGGGACAAGGAGATAAGGTGACTCCGTCGAGTAAGCTGCGCACGCCGCTGACCGAACTCATCGGCATCGAGCATCCGGTCGTGCAGACCGGTATGGGCTGGGTGGCCGGTGCGCGGCTGGTGTCGGCGACCTCCAACGCGGGCGGTCTCGGCATCCTGGCGTCGGCGACCATGACCCTCGAGGAATTGCAGGCCGCGGTCACGAAGGTGAAGAGCTCGACCGACAAGCCGTTCGGCATCAACATCCGCGCCGACGCGGGCGACGCGAACGAGCGCATCGACCTGCTGATCCGCGAGGGCGTCCGGGTGGCATCCTTCGCGCTCGCCCCCAAACCGGACCTGATCGCCAAGCTCAAAGAGGCAGGCGTGGTGGTGATTCCGTCGGTCGGGCTGGCCAAGCATGCCAAGAAGGTCGCCGGCTGGGGCGCGGACGCCGTGATCGTGCAGGGCGGCGAAGGCGGCGGGCACACCGGCCCGATCGCGACGACGCTGCTGCTGCCATCCGTTCTCGACGCGGTGGACATTCCGGTGGTGGCCGCGGGCGGCTTCTTCGACGGGCGCGGGCTTGCGGCGGCGCTGTCCTACGGGGCGGCAGGCGTTGCGATGGGAACCCGGTTCCTGCTCACGGCGGACTCCACGGTGCCCGATGCGGTCAAACGGCGCTACCTGGAGTCGGGGCTGGACGGCACCGTTGTCTCCACGCGCGTCGACGGCATGCCGCACCGCGTGCTGCGCACCGGTCTCGTCGAGAAGCTCGAGAGCGGCTCACGGCTTCGGGGCTTCACCGCGGCAGTGCGCAACGCCCAGAAGTTCAAGAAGATGTCCGGGATGACGTGGCGGTCGATGGTCAAAGACGGCCTGGCGATGCGGCACGGCAAGGAGTTGACGTGGTCGCAGGTCGTGATGGCGGCCAACACCCCGATGCTGCTGAAGGCCGGCCTGGTGGAAGGCAACACCGACGCGGGCGTGTTGGCGTCCGGGCAGGTCGCGGGCATCCTGGACGACCTCCCGTCGTGCGCCGAGCTGGTCGCATCGATTGTCGACGAGGCGGTCGAACACCTGCGGTCGGCCGCCGCCTTCATCGGGTAGTTTCCTGCCGCGCGGCGACGTTGTCGGCTCACGCCTCGTCGCGGACCGCGGCGTCGCGCACCGCGCGCTGAACTCCGCGCTGGCCGATGTCGGATCAGGGACATCCCGTGAGCGCGCTGGCGGTGATGTTCATCGCGATGGGCGTTGCCGACATCGTCCGGCGCCTGTCGCGGCCAAGAGCATCATCCGGTTCCCCGAGATCAACGCCCAGAAGGCCCGGGCTGGACTCGCGCAGTAGAGCGATTCGGCGACTTCTGCTGCCGCCCCTTCCTACACTCACCGCATGAAGACGAAGGCAGCGGTTTTGTGGGAGTTCGGCGCGGGCTGGAGCATCGAGGAGCTCGACTTGGATCCGCCCCAGTCGGGCGAGGTGCTGGTGGCGTGGGAAGCCACTGGGCTCTGCCATTCCGACGAACACGTCCAACGAGGTGATCTGCCTGGGCCGCTGCCGCTCGTCGGCGGCCACGAGGGCGCGGGCGTCGTGCAGGAGGTCGGCCCGGACGTGCCTGGTTTGGCGCCCGGCGACCATGTGGTCGCATCGTTCCTGCCGGCGTGCGGTCGCTGCCGGTGGTGTTCCACGGGCCAGCAGAACCTGTGCGATCTCGGCGCGATGATCATGACCGGCACCCAATTGGACGGCACCTACCGTCGTCATCTCAACGGCACGGATGTCGGGGCGATGGCGCTCGTCGGCACCTTCTCCCAATACGGCACGGTGCCCGAGGCCTCCGTCGTCAAGATCGACGACGACATTCCGCTGTCGCGGGCCTGTCTGCTGGGCTGCGGGGTGACGACGGGCTGGGGATCGGCGGTCAACACCGCCAAGGTGCGCCCGGGCGACACCGTGGTGGTCATCGGATGCGGGGGGATCGGCAGCGGCGCGATCCAGGGTGCGCGGCTGGCCGGTGCGGACAGGATCATCGTCGTCGATCTCGTGGAGAGCAAGCGGGACAAGGCTTTTCTGTTCGGCGCCACCCACTTCGCGACGTCGACAGCCGAAGCGATGCAGCTCGTCGGTGACCTCACCCGCGGCGTGATGGCCGACTCGGTGCTGCTGACCATGGGGTTGCTGGAAGGCCCGATGATCGAGGACGCGCTCAACCTCGTGCGCAAGGGCGGTGCGGTGGTGATGACCGCGATCGCGGCGATGACCGACATGACACCGACCCTGCCGATGATGATGTTCACGCTCTTCCAGAAGCGTCTGCTCGGCAGCCTCTACGGCGAGGCCAACCCGCGCGCCGACATTCCCCGGCTGCTCGACCTCTACCGCGACGGCAAGCTGCTGCTCGACGAGACGGTGACCCACGAGTACAAGCTCGACGAGATCACCGACGCCTACGACGATATGCTCGCCGGCCGCAACATCCGCGGCGTCGTCATCCACGATCATTCTTGACCGGCTCGCGGAAGGGGCCGTCGCGCTGGGCGTCTCATCTGCGGTCGGTGCTGCGCGCTGAGATCGACACCGTCCGTCATCGCAAGCTGGACCTCAATCCCGCCGACCTGACCCGGTTCACCTTTCCGCTGGTGCTGCGGCTGGTGGGGGTGCTGGCCTTTGGCGCGGTGCCGCTGCTGGTCATCCGCTCCGGCGTGAACACCGACGACGTGGTGGTGCCGCTGCTGGGTTCGGTTGCGCTGACGGCCGTGGGCACGGCGGTGGTGACGTGGGCGATCGCCACCGCGGTCTCAGGACTGGTGCTCGTGGTGTTCTACCGGACCAGTCCGACGGAATCGTCGCGGCTGGTGGTGCGCACCGTCGTGGACTCGTTCGATCGGGTCAGCGACACCACCGCCAGGCTGGCGACACTGGCCCTGCTTGCGGGCGTCGTGGCGCTGGCGATCGGGCTGCCGACACGTCGTGACGCGGACTTAGCGCATTCGGTGCTCGACGACCTGCTCGCCGCGCAGATCGGGGTGCTGTTGGCCGCCCTGGGCTTCGCTTTCCTCGCGGAGACCGTGCGCTGCGCAGCGGATCTCGTCGACAAGCAATCGCTGTTGCTGGCGTGGCCGTGGGCGCTGGGGATCGGCTGGTTCAGTTGGGTTATCGCAACCACCCTCGGACCGTTCGAGACCACCCGACTGCTCGAGACGTTGCTCAACGACTGGCTGCCCGCCACGGTGAACGGAACGCCGCGGGCGCAGGTGATCGCCGACTTGCTACCCGCGGGCGCCAACTGGTGGGCGGCGTTGGCGCCGCTACCGGTGATCGCCGTGATCTGGGCACTGGAGGCCCAGCGGCACAACGGGTTCGCCCAGTTGGGCCAGCTCATCGCTGCCGAGCGTTGAAGTCCCCTACCCCGCGAGCAGGTCAGCTGATCAGAGCCGCTCGATGATGGTGACGTTGGCGGTGCCGCCGCCCTCGCACATGGTCTGAAGGCCGTAGCGACCGCCGGTGCGCTCCAACGTGTTCAGCATGGTGGCGAACAGCTTGGCGCCGGTAGCGCCGAGCGGGTGGCCGAGCGCGATCGCGCCGCCGCTGGGGTTGACCTTGGCCGGGTCGGCGCCGGTTTCCTTCAGCCACGCCATCACCACCGGTGCGAACGCCTCGTTGATCTCGACGGTGTCGATGTCGTCGATCGACAGGCCCGTCTTCTTCAGCGCGTACTCGGTGGCCGGGATCGGTCCGGTCAGCATGAACACCGGATCGGCGCCGCGGGCGCTGATGTGGTGGATGCGGGCGCGGGGCTTCAGATTATGTGCCTGTACTGCGCTTTCCGAGGCCAGCAGCACCGCGCTGGCGCCGTCGGAGATCTGGCTGGCCATCGCGGCGGTCAACCGGCCGCCTTCGGTGAGCGTCTTGAGCCCGGCCATCTTCTCCAGCGACGTGTCCCGCGGCCCCTCGTCGGTGACGAACGTGCCGCCGTCCACCTCGACCGGAATGATCTCGTTCTCGAAGTGGCCGGCGCGGATCGCCTCCTGCGCGCGCTGGTGGCTAGTCAGCGAGAACTGCTCCATCTCCTCGCGCGAGATACCCCACTTCTCCGCGATCAGTTCCGCGCCGCGGAACTGCGAGATCTCCTGGTCGCCGTAGCGGTGCAGCCAGCTCTTGGATTCGTTGGTTGGCGAGGTGAAGCCGAACTGCTCGGCTACGGTCATCGCCGAGGAGATCGGGATCTGGCTCATGTTCTGCATGCCGCCTGCGACGATCAGATCGGCGGTACCGGACATGATGGCCTGGGCGCCAAAGGAAATCGCTTGCTGGCTGGACCCGCACTGGCGGTCGACGGTGACCCCGGGGACCTCTTCGGGGTAGCCCGCGGCCAGCCACGACAACCGGGCGATGTTGCCGGCCTGCGGGCCGATCGCGTCCAGACAGCCCGCGATGACGTCGTCGACGGCACCCGGGTCGACGTCGTTGCGGTCGAACAGCCCGCGCCACCCGATCGCGCCGAGGTCGACGGGGTGCACCGCGGCCAACGACCCGTTGCGCTTACCGATGGCGGTGCGGACGGCGTCGATGACGTAGGCCTGTGACGTTGGAGTCATGATCTCCTCATTTCTTCGTGATGCCACCGAGAACGATAGCGAGGTATTGCCGGCCGACTTCCTCGGCCGTGAGCGGTCCGCCGGGCTGATACCAGCGGACCGAAACCCAGGTGGTGTCGCGGATGAACCGGTACACCAGGTCGACGTCGATGTCGGGGCGGAAATAGCCCTGCTCGACGCCGTCGTTGAGCAGATCCAGCCACATTCTGCGCTGCTCTTTGTTGCGCTCGTCGACGTAGGAGAACCGCTCCTGCCCGGACAGCCGCTTGGCTTCGTCCTGGTAGATGACGACCTGGGCGTGCCGGTGCTCGATCGCTTCGAACGAAGCCATGAACAGGCCCTTGAGCCGCTCGAGCGGGTTGGGCTCGGTGTCGACGATCTCCTGGTAGCGGGTGAACAGCCAGTCCAGGAAGCTGCGCAGCACCTCGTCGACCATCTCCTCCTTCGAGGAGAAGTGGTGGTAGAGGCTGCCGGACAAGATGCCCGCGCTGTCGGCGATGTCGCGCACCGTGGTGGCGCGCAGACCGCGCTCGGCGAACATCGCCGCGGCGAGCTCGAGAAGCTCGTCGCGTCGGCTCACCGGTTGACTGCTCATGGGTGCTGGCTCGACACCGAGATCACTTCTCCAGTCAGGTAACTGGAGTACTCGCTGGCCAAGAACGCGATGGTGGCCGCGACTTCCCACGGTTCGGCGGCCCGACCGAACGCCTCGCCCTGCGAGAGCCGGTCCAGCAGGTCCGAGCTGCTGGTCTTCTCGAGGAACTTGTGCCGCGCGATGCTGGGCGACACCGCGTTGATCCGCACCCCGTATTCGACGGCCTCGATGGCGCTGCACCGCGTCAACGCCATCACCCCGGCCTTGGCCGCCGCGTAGTGTGACTGGGAATGCTGTGCGCGCCAACCAAGTACGCTGGCGTTGTTGACGATCACGCCGCCATGGCCGGCATCGCGAAAGTAGCGCAGCGCCGCGCGTGTCGCGCGCATCACCGACGTCAGCGTCACGTTGAAAACGCGGTCCCACTCCTCGTCGGTCATGTCGATCACCGGCGTCTGCCCGCCGAGGCCGGCGTTGTTCACCAGCACGTCCAGCCGTCCCATCCGGGCGGTCGTGGAGGAGATCAGCGCGTCGACCTGGGCGGTGGAGGTGACATCACACACCACGCTCTCGACCCGGCCCAGGCCGAGCTCGCTGAGCTGGTCGCGGGTTTCGCCCAATCGGCGTTCGTGGTGGTCGGAGATGACGACGTCGGCACCTTCGGCCAGCGCTCGGCGTGCGACCGACGAACCGATGCCGGTGCCTGCGGCCGCCGTCACGACGACGACCTTGCCAGCGAGAAGGCCGTGTCCCTCAATCTCTTTCGGGGCTTCTGACAGGTTCACGAAGGCCTGGCCTCCCTCGGTAGGCCGAGCACCCGCTCGGCGATGATGTTGCGCTGGATTTCGTTGGAGCCGCCGTAGATGGTGTCGGCTCGGGAGAACAGGTACAGCCGCTGCCATTCGTCGAAGTCACCGTCGGTCAGCGTCAGCGCGTCGCGACCGAGCACGTCCATGGCGATCTCGCCGAGCTCGCGATGCCAGTTGGCCCACAACAACTTCGACACATTATCTTGCCCTGGCTGCTCGACGTCCATGGTCGCCAGCGCGTAAGACCGCATGGTCCGCAAGCCCACCCACGACCGGGTCAGCCGCTCACGGATCAGCGGATCATCGGCTGCACCAGTCTGTTTCGCCAAGTCCGCGACACCGGAGAGTTCACGGGCGTATTCGATCTGCTGGCCGAGCGTCGACACGCCGCGCTCGAACGTCAGCGTTCCCATCGCCACCCGCCAGCCGTCGCCGGGCTCGCCGACCACCAGCGACGCGTCGGTGCGGGCGTCGTCGAAGAACACCTCGTTGAACTCCGAGTCGCCGGTGAGCTGCACGATCGGGCGGATCTGCACACCGGGCTGATCCAGCGGCACCAGCAGATACGACAGCCCCGCATGCCGTTTGGAGCCCTTCTCGGTGCGCGCGACCACAAAGCACCATTGCGCCCAGTGCGCCAGCGACGTCCACACCTTCTGCCCGTTGATGACCCACTGATCCCCGTCGAGTTCGGCGGTCGTCGACACGTTGGCGAGGTCGCTGCCCGCGCCCGGCTCCGAGTAGCCCTGGGACCACAGTTCGGTCACATCGAGGATCTTCGGCAGAAACCGTTGCTGCTGCTCGGGTGTGCCGTAGGCGATCAGCGTCGGCCCGAGCAGCTCCTCACCGAAGTGGTTGACCTTCGCGGGGGCGTTGGCGATCGCGTACTCCTCGTAGAACGCCACGCGGTGGGCCACCGACAGACCACGCCCGCCGTGTTCTTCCGGCCACCCCAGACAGGTCAGCCCGGCGGCGGCCAGATGCTGGTTCCACGCGTGTCGTTGCTCGAAGGCCTCGTGTTCGCGACCTGGGCCGCCGAGGCCCTTGAGCGCGGCATACTCGCCGACCAGGTTGGCCGTCAGCCAGTCGCGGACCTCGGCCCGGAACTCCTCGACCTCAATCACCCTTGTAGGCTAACCTACCAAGCACTTGCTTTGTTGAGGGAGCGTCGATGAGTTCGGATCCAAGGACCATTCCCCAGGTCTTGGACCACATTGCCGACCGATTTCGGGACCATCCCGCACTGGTCACCGGCGGTGCCGTCAATTCAGCCGGAGACGGCCGCACGTTCACGTTCACCCAACTGCGCGACGAGGTCCGCACCGCCGCGGCGGCGATGATCGACCTCGGCATCCAGGCCGGGGACCGGGTCGCGATCTGGTCGCCCAACACCTGGCACTGGGTGGTGGCCTGCCTGGCCACCCACTACGCGGGCGGCGTCGTGGTGCCGCTGAACACCCGCTACACCGCCAGCGAGGCGGCCGACGTGATCGAGCGCACCGGCGCACCGCTGCTGTTCGCCTCCGGGGAGTTTCTCGGTGTGGACAAGGCCGCCTCCGTCGACCGCAACGCGCTGCCTCAGTTGCGCCACATCGTGCGGGTGCCGATCGAGAAGGACGACGGCGACTGGGACGAGTTCATTGCACGGGGAACGGACCTGACGCGCGTCGACTCCCGCGCGGCGGCCGTCACGCCCGACGACGTCTCCGACATCCTGTTCACCTCCGGCACCACGGGGCGCAGCAAGGGCGCGCTGTGCGCACACCGGCAGTCGCTGGCCGCGCCCGCGGCGTGGGCCGAATGCGGCCAGCTCACCAGCGCCGACCGCTACCTCTGCATCAACCCGTTCTTCCACAACTTCGGTTACAAGGCCGGCATCCTGGCCTGCCTGCAGACCGGCGCGACGCTTATCCCCCAACTGACCTTCGACCCGGAGCAGGCGATGCAGGCCGTCGCGCAGCACCGCATCACCGTGCTGCCCGGCCCCCCGACGATTTACCAGATGCTGCTGGACCACCCACGCCGCGGTGACTACGACCTGACGTCGCTGCGGTTCGCGGTCACCGGCGCCGCGACGATCCCGGTGGTGCTGATCGAGCGCATGCAGAACGAGTTGGACATCGACATCGTACTGACCGCGTACGGGCTAACGGAGGCAAGCGGTTTCGGCACCATGTGCCGCGCCGACGACGACGCGGTCACCGTTGCGACCACCTGCGGGCGCCCGATCGCCGACTTCGAACTGCGCATCGACGCCCCCGACGAGCACGGCGCCGGCGAGGTGCTGCTGCGCGGCCCCAACGTCATGCTCGGCTATCTCGACGACCCGGAAGCCACCGCCGCGGCCATCGACGCCGAAGGTTGGCTGCACACCGGCGATGTGGGCCGCGTCGACGACCGGGGCAACCTGCAGATCACCGACCGTCTCAAGGACATGTACATCTGCGGCGGGTTCAATGTGTACCCCGCGGAAATCGAGCAGGTACTGGCCCGGCTGGACGGTGTCGCCGAGTCCGCGGTGATCGGTGTGCCCGACGAGCGGCTCGGTGAGGTGGGCAAGGCGTTCCTGGTCACCAAACCCGGTGCCGAACTGGACGAACAGACCGTAATCAACTACACGCGACAACATTTGGCCAACTTCAAGGTTCCGCGGTCGGTGGAGTTTCTCGACATCCTGCCACGCAACCCGGGTGGCAAGGTGGTCAAACCGCTTCTGAGGGAAAGAAACTGATGGATCTGAGTTTCGACGACGCGACGCGCGAATTCCGGGCCGAGGTGCGCGAGTTCCTTGCGGCGAACCGGGATTCGTTTCCGACCAAGTCCTACGACACCGCAGAGGGATTCGAACAACACCGGCGCTGGGACAAGGTGCTGTTCGACGCGGGCCTTTCGGTGATCACCTGGCCCCAGAAGTACGGTGGGCGCGACGCTTCCCTGCTGCAGTGGGTGGTGTACGAGGAGGAGTACTTCCGCGCGGGCGCCCCGGGTCGCGCCAGCGCCAACGGCACGTCGATGTTGGCCCCGACGTTGTTCGCGCACGGCACCGAGGAACAACTCGACCGCGTGCTGCCCAAGATGGCCAGCGGCGAGGAGATCTGGGCCCAGGCGTGGTCGGAACCCGAATCCGGAAGCGACCTCGCGTCGTTGCGCTCGACGGCGACCCGCACCGACGGCGGCTGGCTGCTCAACGGCCAGAAGATCTGGAGTTCGCGGGCACCGTTCGGGGAGCGCGCGTTCGGGCTGTTTCGCTCCGATCCGGAGGCTGAGCGGCACCGCGGCCTGACGTACTTCATGTTCGACCTCAAGGCCAAGGGCGTGACGGTGCGGCCCATCGCCCAACTCGGCGGCGACACCGGCTTCGGGGAGATCTTCCTCGACGACGTGTTCGTTCCCGACAACGATGTCATCGGCGATGTGCACGACGGATGGCGTGCAGCGATGAGCACGTCGAGCAACGAACGCGGCATGTCGCTGCGCAGCCCGGCCCGCTTCCTGGCGCCCGCCGAACGACTTGTCGCGCAATGGAAACAGAACCCCGACCCGGCCTACGCCGACCGGGTGGCCGACGCCTGGATCAAGGCCCAGGCCTACCGGCTGCACACCTTCGGCACTGTAACGCGGGTGACCGCGGGCGGCGAGTTGGGTGCGGAGTCCAGCGTGACCAAGGTGTTCTGGTCCGACCTCGACGTGGCCATCCATCAGACCGCGCTGGACATGCGCGGCGCTGACGGAGAGCTTTCCGACCCGTGGACAGACGGGCTGCTTTTCGCCCTCGGTGGTCCGATCTACGCAGGCACAAACGAGATTCAGCGCAACATCATCGCCGAGCGCCTGCTGGGTCTGCCCCGGAAGTAAGAGGAAAATTCGACTGTGTTTTTTGAGACTGACGAACAGCAGCGCGACTTCGCCGCCAGCATCGACGCCGCGCTGGGCGCCGCGGACCTACCCGGTGCGGTCCGGGCGTGGGCGGCCGGGGACACCACACCGGGCCGCAAGGTCTGGTCACAGCTGGCCGACCTCGGCGTCACCGCGCTGAACGTGCCGGAGAAGTACGACGGAATCGAGGCGCATCCCGTCGACCTGGTGGTCGCCGCTGAACGGCTCGGCCGTTGGTGTGTACCGGGTCCGGTCGCCGAATCGATCGCGGTGGCACCGGTCCTGCTCGCCGATGACGAGCGCGCCGCGGCCCTGGCGTCCGGCGAGCTGATCGCGACGGTGGCCCTGCCGCCGCACGCGCCGCGGGCCCTGGATGCAGAGGTCGCCGGGCTGATCTTGCTGGCAGCCGACGGGGAGGTGCGCGAGGGAACGGCAGGTACCCAGCACGAGTCCGTCGATCCGAGCCGAAAGTTGTTCGAGGCCAGCGCATCCGGTGAAGGCCGGCGGGCCGATGTGGCGCGCGCCTATGAATTCGGGGTGCTGGCCACGGCGGCCCAGCTGGTCGGCGCGGGGCAGGCGATGCTGGACATGTCGGTCGAATACGCCAAGCAGCGCAGCCAGTTCGGCAAGGTGATCGGCACCTATCAGGCCATCAAGCACAAGCTCGCCGACGTGCACATCGCCGTCGAGCTGGCGCGGCCGTTGGTGTACGGCGCGGCGCTGTCGCTGGCCGACGGGTCGCCGGACACCGCACGCGATGTCAGTGCCGCCAAGGTCGCCGCGTCCGATGCCGCGCTGCTGACCGCGCGTGCTGCGTTGCAGACCCACGGCGCGATCGGCTTCACCCAGGAGCACGACCTGTCGCTGTGGTTGCTGCGGGTGCAGGCGCTGCGCTCGGCGTGGGGTGATCCGACCGTGCACCGCAGACGGGTATTGGAGGCGTTGTGACCGAAGAACGTCAACTGCTTCGCGAGACCGTCGCGGCGCTGGTCGAGAAGCACGCGTCACCCGCGGCGGTGCGCGAGGCAATGGCCTCCGAGCGCGGCTTCGACGAGTCGCTGTGGCAGCTGTTGTGCGAGCAGGTCGGCGCGGCGGCGCTGGTGGTGCCCGAGGAGATGGGCGGGGCGGGCGGCGAGTTGGCCGACGCGGCCGTCGTCCTCGAGGAACTCGGCAAGGCGCTGGTGCCGACGCCGCTGCTGGGCACGACGCTCACCGAGCTGGCGCTGTTGGCCGCCGACCAGCCCGACGCCGAGGCGCTCGAGGGGCTGGCCGAGGGCACCCGGTTGGGCGCGGTCGTATTCGATCCCGGCTACGTGGTCAACGGCGACGTCGCCGACGTGGTGATCGCCGCCGACGGCGACCGGCTGACCCGCTGGACCAGCTTCACCGCGGAGCGCGTCGACACCATGGACCCCACGCGCCGGCTGGCACGGGTCGAGCCGCAGGACACCGCCGACGTCGGCGCCGATCCCGGCCTTGCCGGCACGGCCGCGATCCTGCTGGCCGCCGAGCAGATCGGCGCCGCGTCGCGATGCCTTGACCTGACCGTGCAGTACACCAAGGACCGGGTGCAGTTCGGCCGCCCGATCGGCAGCTTCCAGGCGCTCAAGCACCGGATGGCTGATCTGTTCGTCGCGGTGCAGTCGGCGCGCGCGGTCGTCGACGACGCGCTCGCCGAGCCGTCCGCGACATCGGCGGCGCTGGCGCGGGTCACCGCAAGCGAGGCGTTCTCCAAGGTCGCGGCCGAGGCGGTGCAGATGCACGGCGGCATCGCGATCACCTGGGAGCACGACATCCAGCTGTACTTCAAGCGCGCGCACGGCAGCGCGCAGTTGCTCGGACCACCGCGGGAGCACCTACGTCGTCTCGAACCCGAAGTGCTGTAAGCCTCAGACGCACAGCCACTTCCACGCCTCTGGCAGTTGGTCGTGCCGGTATGTCGCCAGCTGACCTTTCATCAGCAGCGCGGCCGCCACATTGACGCACCACTCCTCCCACCGCGGTGCCCCGACCATCGCCACCTTCTCGAAGTCTCGACGGTGCTTCAGATCGAACAGCGTGTTCTCCCATGCCGCTGCGAGAGTCCAACCCTCGAAGGTGTCGTCCATCACGAACATCACCTTCAACGTGCCGGATTGATCGAGCAGCGAGCGCACATGCGGGGCGAGGACGTCGCGGTAATCCCGCCGGGTCAGCTTTCCCCGCGCGCGGATGACGAGGACCTCGGCCGTGCTCGTCGCCTCGAATTCGATCATGACCGTGTGTAGGGCGCGAAAAGGTCGTCAGCGGCATCGCTCAGGTCTTCGGGGACCTCAATCCACACGATGATCGCGTTCCGCGTTTCCCGCAGGGTGAAGCCAAGGAATGGACAGCATTCCCGCTCGCCGCGGACGAATTCCCGAACGAGATCGGCCGCGCACGGGTCGTATCGGAGTTCGATATGTCGGCCGAGCCGACGGTAGCCGCGCAGGGCGGTGGAGTTCAGTTCATCGATCCACGCGAGGCGCTTGCGGTAGTCGGCCGCCGGCAGGTTACATGCGGGGGACGGTTCCATATCCTCGAGGATGACCCTTCACGTGGGTTGAGGTTCAAGAGAACGGGATGTTCTGATGGCTCGGACCGAACTGAAGATCGGGGAACTGGCGCGAGCAACCGCCACAACGCCGTCGACTATCCGGTACTACGAGGAAACCGGTCTGTTGCCACCACCGGCCCGGGTCGGCGGTCAACGACGTTACCGCCGCGACGCCGTCCGGCTGCTGACCTTCATCAGGCATTGCCGAGAGTTCGGATTTCCGATCGAACAGGTACGTACGCTGGCGACTTTGATGCAGGACACCGACCGTTCCTGCAGCGAGGCCCGCACGGTGGCCGAGGCGCATCTTGCTTCCATCCGCGACAAACTCATGGAACTGCACGCTCTTGAGCGGGACATCGCGGGGCTTCTCGACGCGGCCGACGTCGCCTGCGTCGGCGGATCGGGTGCCGACTGTGTCGTGCTCCGCGGCCTCGCCGAACCGGCGTGCAAGGATCACGGGTGATGAGCGGGAAGATTGCGCTGCGGGCCGGGATTCCGCCGTTCTATGTGATGGACGTGTGGCTGGCGGCCGCCGAGCGCCAGCGCAGCCACGGTGACCTGGTGAACCTGTCCGCGGGCCAGCCCAGCGCCGGGGCTCCCGCGGCCGTGCGGGCCGCCGCCAAGGACGCGCTCGACAACACCGTGCTCGGATACACCGTCGCGCTGGGCATCCCGGAGCTGCGGGAAGCCATCGCCGAGTCGTATCAGGGTCGGCACGGGCTGACCGTGGACCCCGGTGATGTGGTGATCACCACCGGCTCATCGGGTGGCTTTCTGTTGGCCTTCCTGGCCTGCTTCGACGTCGGCGACCGGGTGGCGATCGCCAGCCCGGGCTACCCCTGTTACCGCAACATCCTCTCGGCGTTGGGGTGTGAGGTCGTCGAGTTGGCCTGCGGCCCGCAGACCCGGTTCCAGCCGACCGCGCAGATGCTGGACGAGCTGGATCCGCCGGTGCAGGGCGTCATCGTCGCAAGCCCGGCCAACCCCACCGGAACCGTGATCCCGCCCGCGGAGTTGTCCGCGATCGCGTCGTGGTGTGCGTCGTCGGGTGTGCGGCTGATCAGCGACGAGGTGTACCACGGGCTGGTCTACGAAGGTGCCCCCGCCACCAGTTGCGCATGGGGGACGTCGCGGGACGCCGTTGTGGTGAACAGCTTTTCGAAGTACTTCGCGATGACCGGATGGCGGCTCGGCTGGCTGCTGGTGCCCAAGGAACTGCAGCGTGCGGTGGACTGTCTGACCGGCAACTTCACCATCTGCCCGCCGTCACTGGCCCAAGCCGCGGCCGTCGCGGCCTTCACGCCGGAGTCGATCGCCGAGGCCGATGCGCTGCTGGATCACTACGCCGCGAACCGTCGCCTGCTGCTCGACGGACTGCGCGGCATCGGCATCGACCGGCTGGCCCCGACCGACGGTGCCTTCTACGTGTACGCCGACGTATCGCATCTGACCACCGATTCGCTGTCGTTCTGCTCGAAGTTGTTGAACGACACCGGAGTTGCCATCGCACCGGGCATCGACTTCGACCCGGCACGCGGTGGTTCTTACGTACGGTTGTCGTTCGCCGGGCCGACCGGTGACATCGATGAGGCGTTGCGCCGCATCGGTTCCTGGCTGGGCTAGGCCCCGCCCCCACCACCTCAGAAGGGTGGGGGTTGGTAGTTGGCGGCGAGCCAGGCTTGGCGTTGGCGTTCTTCTTCGGCGATGAGTTCACTGCGTTGGCGGCGTTCGGCGGTGATGCGGTCGCGGCGGTCTTGTTCGCGGGTTTGTCGGCGCCGCGGCATCATCGCCAGCCGGTCGGGGTGGGGTGGGGGTGGTTGGGTGGGCAGGTTGAGCTGCCCGGTGGGCTGGGCCAGTGTGGGGAACATGGCCGCACCGTGGGGTGTGTTGCGGTAGGTGTGCCCGGTCGGGGAGGTCAGTACCACGGTGCCGTCGGGCATCTGTTGGTCGTGCCAGCCGCGGGGTCCGGTGAGAAACGTTTTGATCAGGTGGTGGGTGCGGCAGTAAAGCTTGGTGTTCGACGGGTGCGTCGGGCCGGCCGGCCAGGGCGCGGTGTGATCGACGTCGCAGCGCTGGGCGGGTCGATCACAACCGGGCCAGCGGCAGCTCAGATCGCGCCAGGCGATGAACTCCGTCGTCTTGGCGCTGGGCCGGTACCCGGGATCGGGCGCGGTGCCGGTGGGCACGGTCAGCGCTTTGAGCGTCGCGCTCGCGGCGAGTTCACGCACCGATTCGGCGGGCAGCACCCCGAAACCGGGCAGATAGCCCGGGGTGTGGGCGGTGCCCTGCAGGGTGGACTGTTCGGCCAGCACATGGATGACCGCGGCCGCGGCCGCATCGCGGGTGGTGCGCGCCCGACAATCGGGGGACCCGCATTTACACGCCAGCGTGGCCTCGCCTCTGCCCAACGGTCCGCAGGCATCGGCGCGGCGCTGGCGTTTGGTGCGCGGGTCGTTCTCACACACCGTGGCAGCCAGGGCATCCAGGCGCTGATCGACCGCTGCGGCATCCGCAGCGTGCAGGGTGCCCCACACAATGGCGATGCCCGCGGTGTCTGAGGGGTGGATCTCCACGCAGCGGTCCTCATCGACCTTGGGCGGGACCCGCACCGCGGCCGGATCGTATTTGGCGACCCACATATCGAGGCGGTCGCGCAGCTTGGGCGTCGACAGTTTCATCCATTGGTGCACCCGGCGCGCTAATGCCTCATCGAGGTCGCCGATCAGTGCGTCGTCGACGTTGTGGGTGCGGTGGATGATGGTGGCCACCATCCGGTAGTCGATCAACCCGGCGATCAACACTTTGGCGATACGGGGAAGACGCTCGCGCAGCGTTCTGGCCAGCCCGACCTGGGCGACCGCCCGGGCATGGCTGATGTTGTGGATCGGGGAGATCTCGGCGGCCACCGCGGCAACTACATCGGTGAAGTAGAACTTGGCCTCCTGATAGTCGCGCTCGCGGCGCGCGAACAACTCACCCACCGCGGCCAACCGCCGACCCAACGCCGCGGACTCCTCACGGGCCTTCTCACCCATGAAGTCGACCAACTCCGCATCCGACAACGTATCGAACATGTGTGCGACACTACCCTCGTCCACCGACACGTTGACTCACCAGAAATGCGCGCAGCCGATGGGGACGCGAGTGGCCGCCGAGGAGAAGACTCGCGATGCGCCATGCACGCAGACGCGCCTGGCAACCGGGTCAGCGCTTGAGGTTGGCGTACCAGTCGAGCAGCGCGGGGTCGTCGACAGCGCTGCGCTCAACCACCTTTGCCGGGTCGGCGCCGCCGAACAGCTTCTTGATCGGTACCTCGAGCTTCTTGCCCGTGCGGGTGTGCGGCACGCCCGGGGCGACGATGATCTCGTCGGGAACGTGCCGTGGTGACACCTCGGCGCGGATGGTGTTGTTGATGCGGTCCCGAAGCTCATCGGAGAGTTCGACGCCGTCGGCGAGCACCACGAACAGCGGCATCCAGTAGCCACCGTCGGACTGTTCGGCGCCGATGACCAATGCTTCGGCGATCTCCGGAATCCGTTCGACCGCCTGGTAGATGTCCGCGCTGCCCATTCGGATGCCGTGCCGGTTCAGCGTAGAGTCCGACCTGCCGTGCACGACCACGCTGCCGCGCTCGGTGACGGTGATCCAGTCGCCGTGCCGCCACACGCCGGGATACGTCTCGAAATATGCGCTGCGATAACGCGATCCGTCGGGATCGTTCCAGAACTTGACCGGCATCGACGGCATCGGCTTGGTGATCACCAGCTCACCGACCTCACCGCGCACCGGGTTGCCCGACTCATCCCAGGCGTCCAGCGCGCACCCGAGGTACGGCGCCGACAGCTCCCCCGGCCAGACCGGCACCGTGCGCACACCGCCGATGAACGCCGACACCACGTCGGTTCCGCCGCTGATCGACGACACCTGAACGTGCTCACCGACGTTGTCGCGCAACCACAGTGACGTCGACGGCGGCAGCGAGGAACCCGTGATGCCGACCGTGCGCAACGCCGAGAGATCGTGGTCGCTCCGGGGTACCGCACCGGCCTTCGCGCAGCCCAACACGTAGCCCGGGCTGGTGCCCAGCACGGTGGCGGTGACCCGCGCGGCGATATCCCACAGCGCGTCCGGGCTCGGCGAGCTGGGACTGCCCGCGTAACAGACGATCGTGGACCCCACCAGCAATCCGGCAACCTGGAAGTTCCACATCATCCAGCTCGGGCTGGTGAACCAGAAGAACGTATCGTCCGGACCGATATCTGACTGCAGCGCAACGGCTTTCAAGTGCTCCAACAGGACACCGCCGTGGCCGTGCACGATGCCCTTGGGCAGCCCGGTGGTGCCCGAGGAGAACAGGATCCACAGCGGATGGTCGAAATCCACGGCCGCAGTGGTCAGTTCCCGACTCTCGGCCGGGACACAAATCTCGGCAGCCAGCACCGTGGCGCGCAACGACGGCAGACCGGCCTGCATGGCCGAGACGTCGGCGCTCTTGTCGTGGAACTTCCCGCCGTAGTGGTAGCCGTCCGCGGTCACCAACACGGTGGGTTCGAGCTGGCCGAGCCGGTCCAGCGCCGCCTTGGCCGAGTAGTCCTGTCCGCACGCACTCCATACCGCGCCGATACTGGCGGTGGCCAGAAATGCGATGATCGCTTCCGGGATGTTCGGTAGGTATCCGACGACGCGATCGCCGGTGCTCACCCCGAGGTCACGCAGCCGCTGCGCAAAGGCAGCGGTGCGGCCCAGGAGTTCAGCCCAGGACACTTCCGTGGTCGCACCGTCCTCGGCCACGTCCAGGATGGCTGGTCGATCAGTGCGCGCGTTGCGGATCACCTGGTCGACGTAGTTCAGCTTGGCGCCCGGAAACCACTGCGCACCGGGCATCGTCTCCTCGACGAGCACCGTGCCGGGCCGGTCGCCGAGTTCGAAGTAGTCCCAAAGCGCCGCCCAGAACGCGGCCGGGTCCTCGACCGACCACTGCCACAACGACCGGTAGTCCTCGACGGGTGTGCCGATGCGCCCCTGCACGAAGCGGGCGAAGTCGGTGATCCGCGCCTGTGCGACGTCGTCTTCGGTCGGCGTCCACTGCGCAGCCACGGTCTCGGTCATCGGGCGCTCCAGCCACCGTCCATCGTGTACGACGCCCCCGTCACCATTCGCGCGTGCGGTGAGGCAAGCCAACCCACCAGGGAGGCAACCTCTTCCGGTTCGACCAGCTGTTTGATCGCGCTCTCCTTCAGCAGAATCTCTTCCACCACCTTATCCTCGGGAACCCCGTGGCGAGCCGACTGGTCGGCGATCTGTTTGGTGACCAGTGGCGTGCGCACGTAGCCCGGGTCGACGCAGTTGCTGGTGACGTTGTGCGGACCGCCTTCCAGGGCAGTCACTTTCGAAAGACCCTCCAGCCCGTGTTTGGCTGTGACGTAGCCGCTCTTGAACTCCGAGGCGCGCAGACCGTGCACCGACGAAATGTTGATGACCCGGCCGAACTTCTGGCCGTACATGTGCGGGAGCGCGGCACGGATCAGCAGGAACGGTGCCTCCACCATGAGCGCGAGGATGAACCGGAAGCGTTCGGGCGGAAAGTCCTCGATCGGGCTGACGTGCTGCACACCGGCGTTGTTGACCAGGATGTCGGTTTGCAGCTGCAGGTCCTCGAGGGCAGCGACGTCCGAAAGGTCGACGACCCAAGGCTTTCCATCGATATCGCGGGCGACGGCTTCCGCGGCATCGGAGTCGAGGTCTGCGACGGTGACCTGCGCTCCGCGAGCGGCGAGTTCACGCGCACAGGCGGCGCCGATGCCGCTCGCGCCGCCGGTGATCAGTGCGGTGCGTCCGGCGAGTTCGCTCATCGTCGCTCCGCCTTCGCAAGCTCGTCACGGTCGGCCTGATCGAGCGCCTCCAGGTCGATACCGTTGGTTTCTCTGGTGACAAGTGCGGCAATCAGGGTGATCACCGCGGCGCCGGCCAGGTACAAGGCGATCGGCACCGCGGAGTCGAACTTGTCCAGCAGCCACGTGGCGATTGCAGGCGCCAGCGATCCCGCCACGATCGAGGTGACCTGATAGCCGAGGGAGACACCGGAATACCGCATGCGGGTGGGGAACATCTCGGCCATGAGCGCCGGTTGAGGCGCATACATCAGGGCGTGGATCACCAGGCCGGCGATGATGGCACCCATGATGAGCAGATAGTTGGCGCTGTGCATCATCGGGAACGCAAAGAACCCCCAACTGCCGGCGCCGATCGCCCCGACGATGTACACCGGCCGGCGCCCGAAGCGGTCAGCCAACCGTCCCACTTGCGGGATGACCAGGAAGTGCACCGCATGTGCGGCCAGCAGCCACCACAGGATGTCGCTGGTGTCGGAGTGAACGTTGGTCTTGAGGTAGACGATCGAAAACGTCACGACGAGGTAGTACATGATGTTCTCGGCGAAGCGCAGCCCCATCGCGGTGAAAACACCACGCGGATAACGTTT
This sequence comes from Mycolicibacterium holsaticum DSM 44478 = JCM 12374, assembly GCF_019645835.1. NCBI lineage: Bacteria > Bacillati > Actinomycetota > Actinomycetes > Mycobacteriales > Mycobacteriaceae > Mycobacterium > Mycolicibacterium holsaticum. The sequence continues at coordinate 632,995 of NZ_CP080998.1, read as the reverse complement.
CAGCACCTCGACCACGCCGTAGGAAGCCGCCTTGGCCCGCTCGACCTCCTGTTGGGCGGCCACGAAGATCGGCGCGTCGGACACCTTGGTGCGGATGTAGTAGCCGATGAGCACCACCACCGCCGACAGCCAGAACGCGATCCGCCAGCCCCAGGACAAGAAAGACGCCTCCGAGAGGGTTTGAGTCAGGATCAGCAGCACGACGGTGGCCAGCATGTTGCCCACGGGCACCGCCGCCTGGGGCCAGCTGGCCCAGAACGCGCGCTTGTCGTTCGGGCTGTGCTCGGCGACCAACAGCACCGCTCCGCCCCATTCGCCGCCGACCGCGAAGCCCTGCAGGAACCGCAGGACCACGAGAAGGATCGGCGCCCACACCCCGATCTGCGCGTAGGTCGGCAGGCAACCCATCAGGAAGGTGACGGCGCCGACGAGCAGGATCGCGAACTGGAGCAGTTTCTTGCGACCGTACTTGTCGCCGAAGTGCCCGAACACCACGCCGCCGAGGGGGCGCGCCACGAACCCGACGGCGTAGGTCAGTAGCGCGGCGATGAGCCCGCTGGCCTCGCTGGTGCCCTCGGCGAAGAAGATCTTGTTGAACACCAGCGTGGCGGCGGTGGCGTACAGAAAGAACTCGTACCACTCGACCACCGTGCCGGCCATCGAGGCGACCACCACCCGCTTGAGGCCGGTCGGGATCGGACCGGCTCCGGTTGGCTGCGGCTCGTCACTGATGCTCATCGGGCTCCTTCGAACTGTGACCATGGGCGCAGGCCCGCTGTGTGAGTATTCATGCAGGTCCCCACCGCCCGCAATAGCCAAACGCGCAGCACCGATCTGCAAAAATGCAGATATGACGGTTTCGCCGGGCCGACCCAGCGCCGATGACCTGCTGGTGTTGCTGGCCGTGGGCCGTTCGGGCCGCTACACCACCGCCGCCGAGGAACTCGGGCTCAACCACACCACCATTTCCCGGCGCATCGCCGCGCTCGAACAGGCGATCGGCGGGCGGCTGCTGGCGCGCGCCGCGGGCGGGTGGGAACTCACCGACCTCGGCCGCGAGGCGTTGTCGGCGGCCGAGGTGGTCGAATCGGCCGTCCGCTCGCTGACCGTCGACAGCGGCGGCGAACGGGCCTTGGAGGGCGTGGTACGAATCTCGGCCACCGACGGGTTCTCGGCTTACATCGCCGCACCCGCTGCCGCCCAGGTGCAACGCGAGCACCCCAAGATCGCCGTCGAGATCGTCGCCACCACCCGGCCGGCCACCCAGCAGCGCTCGGGCTTGGACGTCGAGGTGGTCGTCGGGGAACCGAAGGTGCATCGCGCCAGGGCGATTCAGCTCGGCGACTACTGCCTGGGGCTGTACGGCGCACGGGACTACCTGCACGAGCACGGCACGCCGACGAGCATCGCCGAGCTGTCCCGCTTTCCTCTCGTCTACTTCATCGACGCCATGCTGCAGGTCGACGACCTCGACGTCGCGACCAGCTTCGCCCCGGCCATGCGCGAATCAGTCACCTCCACGAACGTTTTCGTGCACGTCGAGGCGACGAGGGCCTGCGCGGGCCTTGGCCTGCTGCCGTGCTTCATGGCCGACCGCCACGACGACCTGATCCGGGTGCTGCCTGCCGCGGTGGCCGTTCAGTTGACCTACTGGCTCGTCACCCGCGCCGAGACGTTGCGCAGACCCGAGGTCGCGGCCGTGGTCGACGCGCTCCGCACGCAGATGGCCGCTCAGCGCGAGGTCCTCCTCGGCCGAGTTTGACGCCCCGAGGGGCTTGCGCTTCGCCGCGCGTCTTGCTGCAGTCGATCCATGCCGTTCTTCGACCATCCCAAGGGCCGGGTGTACTACCGGCACTGGCCCGCCGCTACGCCGCGTGCCGCGGTGATCTTTCTGCACGGGTTCGGCGAACACACCGGCCTCTATCACCGTTACGGTTTCGCGCTGAACGCGGCAGGCATCGACCTGTGGGCAGTGGACCAATTCGGCCACGGCCTCAGCCCCGGTCAGCGCGGCGACGTCGGCTCGATCGGCGAAAGCTCCGAGCTGGCCGACGCCCTGACGCAGTTCGCCGGGGACCGCCGACCGAGGTTACCGCTGATCGCCCAAGGCCATTCGTTCGGCTCCGTGGTGACGCTGTTCCGGCTGCTGAACCATCCCGACCGCTACCGGGCCGGCGTCATCTCCGGTGCGCCTCTGGTGCCGATCCCCGACATGCTGGACAGCGACACCTCTGTCGAGCTCAACCCCGGCTGGCTCTCCTCGGACCCCTTCTACCTGGACACGTTGGAAAGCGACCCGCTGGTGTTCGTCGACGCCGACGGGGTGGCGCTGACACGGGAGCTCGACAAGGCCTGGGACCGGTTCGGGTCCGATCTGCCCAAGCTGACGGTGCCGACGCTGGCGCTGCACGGCGTCAACGACCCGATCGCCCCGATCGGGCCGGTGCGGGCCTACGCCGAACAGATCGACGCACTTCAGCTCGTGGAGTTCGCCGGTGCCCGCCACGACGTTCTCAACGAGACCATGCACGCAGAAGTGGCCGCGACCGTGATCGACTTCATCGGCGAGCAGGCGCTACAGTGAGCCGGTGTTCGCAAAGGCGCTGATCACCGGGGCCGCCCTGGCGGTGACGGCGGTGTTCTCGGCGGTTCCGGCCGGCGCGCAGCCCGGCCCTCCCCCGTGTGAGCTCGCGCTGAGCTTCATCTGCAGCATGATTCCGATGGCGCCCGACCTCGACCACTCCATCGATCTCACCGAACAACAGCCGCCCGTCGACCCCAACGCACCGCTGCCCGAGTCACTGCCGCCGGTCGACCCCTGCGCCGCGGGCTGCATCTAGAGCCAGGTGTCCTCGGTGGTGGCGGTCAAAAACGCCTCCAAATCGTCGCGCCACTGCGCCGGCGTGGTCTTATCCGGCTCGATACCGGTGTACTGACCCCGATAGAACAGCAGCGGCCTCGGCTTGCGCTGCGGGGCATCAGACAGCGAGTGCACGGCGCCGAACACGACGTAGTGGTCGCCGCCGTCGTGCACCGAATGCACCGAACAGTCGATGTGCGCCAACGTCCCCTTGATCACCGGCGAGCCGAGTTCGGACAGATGCCAATCGATCCCGCCGAACTTGTCGGGCTCTTTTGAGCCGAACGTCGCAGAGACATCCTTCTGGCTTTCGTGCAGCACGTTCACGCAGAAGTGTCCGCTGGCCTCGATCGCCTGCCACGACCGCGACATCTTCGTCGGGCAGAACAACACCAGCGGCGGGTCAAGGGACAGCGCCGCGAACGACTGGCAGGCAAAGCCGACCGGTGCGTCCTCGTGCATGGTCGTGATCACGGTGATACCCGTGCAGAACTGCCCGAGCACACTGCGAAATGTGCGCGGGTCCAACGGCTCTGCAGACACTAGTTCTTGAAGCCGATGCTGAAGTCGTGGCCCCACAGGCTGACCGCGGTGCTCTCGCGCGCGACCCAGTCGTCGTCTTCGACTTGCAGCCCTTCACAACCGAATTCGACGTCGAAGCCGCCCGGCGTCTTCATGTAGAACGAGAGCATCTTGTCGTTGACGTGGCGGCCCAGCGTCGCCGACATCGGCACCTTACGCCGCAGCGCACGGTCCAGGCACAGTCCGACGTCGTCGCTGTTTCCCACCTCGACCATCAAATGCACGATGCCGCTGGGCGTTTCGCCGGGCATGAAGGCAAGGCTGTGATGGCGCGGGTTGACGCCGAAGAAGCGCAGCCACGCCGGTGGCCCGTCGGCGGGTCTTCCGACCAGCTGAGGTGGCAACCGCATCGAGTCGCGCAGCGTGAACCCGAGTACGTCGCGGTAGAAGTGCAGCGACTCCGCGTCGTCACGGGTGGTCAACACCACGTGCCCGAGGCCCTGCTCCTCGGTGACGAACTTGTGGCCGTACGGGCTGACGACCCGCCGGTGCTCGAGCGCCGCCCCGTGGAACACCTCCAGCGTGTTGCCGGACGGATCGTCGAAGATGATCATTTCGTCGACGCGACGGTCCGCCAGTTGGGCGGCGGTGGCCTCCTTGTAGGGGGTGCCCTCCACGTCGAGCCGGTTGCGGATCTCCTGCAGCCCAGCGGCGTTCGCGGTTTCCCACCCCGAGACCTGCAGCCGGTCGTGTTCGCCCGGCACGATGACGAGCCGGGCCGGGAAATCGTCCATCCGCAGGTAGAGGGCTCCCTCGACCTGACCCTTGCCCTCGACCATGCCGAGTACCTTCAGCCCGTACTCACGCCACGCCGCGACGTCGGTGGCCTCGATACGCAGATACCCCAGCGACCGGATACTCACGACCCGCCTCCTAGAAAATCCACTGTCAGCTTGTTGAACTCGTCGAACTTCTCCAGCTGCGCCCAGTGCCCGCACTGCCCGAAGACGTGCAACTGCACCCGCGGAATCTGTTTGAGGGCGACCAACGCGCCGTCGAGCGGGTTGACCCGGTCCTCACGGCCCCAAATCAGAAGTACGCGCTGACGCAGCTTGTACACCTCGCGCCACATCATGCCGAGCTCGAAGTCGGCTCCCGCAAAGGATTTACCCATCGCGCGCGCGGCGGCCAGCGACTCCGGCTGGCTGGCGATCGCGAACCGTTCGTCGATCAGCTCCGGCGTGATGAGGCTCTGGTCGTAGACCATGATGCGCAGGAACTTCTCCATGTTCTCGCGCGTGGGGTCTGCGGTGAACTTGCCGAGCAGCTTGACGCCCTCGGTCGGGTCGGGTGCGAACAGGTTCACGCTCAACCCACCCGGGCCCATCAGCACCAGCCGGCCCGCCCGCTTGGGGTTGTCGAGCGCGAACCGCACCGCGGTGCCACCGCCGAGCGAATTGCCCACCAGCGCAGCACGTTCGATCCCGAGGTGATCGAACAGGTTCAGCACCGCGGTGGCGCTGTAACGGTTGTACTGCTCGTGTTCGGTGTGCTTGTCGGAGTGCCCGTAGCCGGGCTGGTCCACGGCGAGCACGTGAAAGTGTTGGGCGAGTACGGCGATGTTGCGACCGAAGTTCGACCAACTCGACGCGCCGGGCCCGCCGCCGTGTAGCAGCACGACCGTCTCGCCGTTGCCGACGCCGGCCTCGTGATAGTGCAGCCGCATGTCCTCTCGAACCTGGGCGTAGCGCGACGTCGACTCGAAGGTGATCTCTTGCTGTTGGGCAGCTTCGGCGGCGAATGACGTCATCAGACCATCGTGTCCTGCGGCGGCAAGCCGAACTCGTTGTTCCCGAAAATCAGGTACGCGCGCTCCGGGTCGTTGGCCGCGTGCACCCGTCCGGCGTGGGCGTCACGCCAGAACCGTTGCACGGGAGCGTCGTTGTTCAGCGCGGTGGCACCGGAGGCCTCGAAGAGCCGGTCGATCGACGCGATCGCACGACCCGTCGCCCGCACCTGATCGCGGCGGGCCCTGGCACGCAGCTCGAACGGGATCTCCTGGCCGGCCTGCAGCAGCGCGTACTCGTCGCCGACGTTGCCCATCAGCTGACGCCACGCGGCGTCGATATCGCTGGCTGCTTCGGCGATGCGCACCTTGGCGAACGGATCGTCTTTGGCCTTCTCGCCGGCGAACGCCGCGCGCACCCGCTTGCCCTGATGTTCGACGTGGGCGTCGTAGGCGCCGTACGCCATCCCGACGATCGGTGCCGAGATAGTCGTCGGATGCACCGTGCCCCAAGGCATCTTGTACACCGGCGCGGTGTTCTTCTGCAGCCCGCCCGCGGTGTGGTCGTTCATCGACTTGTACGAAAGGAAGCGGTGCGTCGGCACGAACACGTCCTTGACCACCAGCGTGTTACTTCCGGTGCCGCGCAGACCCACCACGTGCCAGACGTCGTCGATCTTGTACTCGGTGCGCGGGATCAGGAAGCTGCCGAAGTCCACCGGACGGCCGTCCTTGATCACCGGTCCGCCGACGAACGTCCACGTCGCATGGTCACAACCGGACGACCAGTTCCACGAACCGTTGACCAGGTAGCCGCCGTCGACCACCTGGCCCGCACCCATCGGCGCGTACGACGACGAGATCCGGACGCTGGGATCGTCGCCCCAGACCTCTTCCTGGGCTTTCTGGTCGAACAGTGAGAGGTGCCAGTTGTGCACACCCACGATCGAGGCGACCCAACCGGTCGATCCGCACGCGGTGGCCAGTCGACGCACCGCCTCGTAGAACAGGGTGGGGTCGCACTGCAGGCCGCCCCACTGCTCGGGTTGCAGCAGCTTGAAGAAGCCGGCCTCGTTGAGTTCGTTGACCGTCTCGTCGGGTAGCCGGCGGAGGTCTTCGGTGGCCTGGGCGCGCTTCGCGATCAACGGCAGCAGGTCGTCGATGCCGGCTAGGACCGACTGCACGTCACGCTGTTCAATGGACGTCACTGGTTTTGCCTCCCGAGGATAAGGGCCTGGCGATGAGCACTTGCGCGAAGGACAGACCGCTAGAAGGAGATTAGAACACGTTACGATTCATGTCGAGTACAGCGATCCAGCAGCGGCTGGACCTGCACACATGCATTTCTGTAACCTGTTCTAGTTATGCGGTAGTTGTTGACCGAAGAAGGGTAGACGTTCGTGACCGATGAGCCGCTCGGCAGCCACGTGCTCGAGCTCGAAGTGGCCGAGGTGGTCGAGGAGACCGCTGACGCGCGGTCGCTGGTGTTTCGGGTGCCCGACGGCCCCGACGCCCCCGAGATCCCCGCCGAGCGGTTGCGCTATGCACCCGGGCAGTTCCTGACGCTGCGGGTGCCAAGCGAGCGCACCGGCTCGGTGGCGCGCTGCTACTCGCTGTGCAGCTCACCGTTCACCGGTGATCCGATGACGGTCACCGTCAAGCGCACCGCCGACGGCTACGCGTCCAACTGGCTGTGCGACCACGCCCACGCCGGCATGAAGATCCACGTGCTCGCCCCGTCGGGCACCTTCGTGCCCAAAACACTCGACAGTGACTTCCTGCTGCTCGCCGCGGGCAGCGGCATCACGCCGATGCTGTCGATCTGCAAGTCGGCGCTCGCCGAGGGCAGCGGCAGGGTGGTGTTGATCTACGCCAACCAGGACGAGAACTCGGTCATCTTCGGTGCGGCGCTGCGCGAGCTGGCCGCCAAGTACCCCGACCGGCTGACCGTCGTGCACTGGTTGGTCAGCGTGCAGGGGCTGCCGAGCGCGGCGGCGCTCGGCGGCCTGGTCGCGCCCTACCTCGGCCACGACGCCTACATCTGCGGACCCGGGCCGTTTATGGCCGCGGCCGAGGAGGCGCTCCAGAACGCAGGTGCCGAGACCAGTCGGATCCACATCGAGGTGTTCAAATCACTGGAGTCCGACCCGTTCAAAGCGGTGGTCGTCGACTACTCAGAGGACGACGACAGCGACGAAGGCCCCGCCACCGCGATCGTCACGCTCGACGGCGAAACACATGAAGTCACCTGGCCCCGCAACGCCAAACTGCTCGACGTGCTGCTGGACAAGGGCCTGGACGCGCCGTTCTCGTGCCGCGAGGGTCACTGCGGTGCCTGCGCGGTGCTCAAGAAGAACGGCGAGGTCGAGATGGAGGTCAACGACGTGCTCGAGCAGTCCGACCTCGACGAGGGCCTGATCCTGGGCTGCCAGGCCAAGCCGCGATCGGATTCGGTGGAAGTCACCTACGACGAGTAGCCGGCGGGCTAGCATTCGCCGCACCGAAGGGAGAATTGTGAAGCGCTTGAGCGGCTTACTCGGAGCGATCGCGGCGGCATGGCTGACGCTCGCGCTCGTCGCGCCGACGCCGGTCGCGACGGCGGCGATCGAAACAGCCAACGCCTCGATTCCCGTCGACCCGGCGACCTCGCTGGAGATGCAGGTCAGTGCCAACTGCATCGCAGCCGAGGGCACCTGCTTCTTCGACACCAGCGCCAACCTGCGCGGCCCGCACGGCATCACCGGTTTCCCCGGTGATCTGTGGGCCCGCCAGACCACCACGCTGCGCACGATGGACCGCAGCGTCTACGTGGATGCGAAGTCCACGGCGCCGGACACCCGGATGTTCAAATCGCTCACCGATGTCGAGTTCACCACCATCTATTTCGGTGGTGGACCACCGGAGCGGTTCCGCCTGCACGGTCAGAGTTGGCCGGTCGACTCGCGCACGGGTACACCGCGTACCGATGTGCCGTTGATCGTGTGCGCGCACATTCAGGTCGTCTACAGCGGGGTGAACATCACCTCACCGGATGCCTGCGCGCAGGCCGCCTTCAGCTGACCCCGGCCTGCGTGTGCCGCTAGCGCGGCAGGCCGAGCAGGCGCTCGCCGGCCAGCGTGAGCAGGATCTGCTCGGTGCCTCCGGCGATGGTCAGGCAGCGCGTGTTGAGGAAGTCGTGCACGGTGTTGTTCTCGACGACGCCGCCGCCTTCGGAAAGTTCCATCCGCAGTTCGGAAAGCGCCTGGCGGTAGCGCACGCCGATCAGCTTGCGCGCGCTGGCCTGCGGGCCCTGGTCCTGACCGCCCACCGCGAGTTCGGCGATCCTCTGGTCAAGCAGTGCACCGACCTGAGCGGCGACGATCAGCGCTCCGAGCCGATCCTGTTCGGCGGCATCGAAATCCAGCGTGGCCACCGTGTTGAGCAGTTCCTCCATCGGGTTGTCCAACGCGGTGCCGGCCGCCATCGCGACCCGCTCGTTGGCCAGCGTCGTGCGAGCCAGCCGCCAGCCGTCGTTGACCTTCCCGACGACCATCTCGTCGGGGACGAAGACCTCGTCGAAGAACACCTCGTTGAACAGTTCGTCGCCGGTGATCTCGCGCAGCGGCCGGATGACGATGCCCGGCGATGTCATGTCGACGAGAAAGTAGGTGATGCCCTTGTGTTTTGGCGCATCCGGATCGGTTCGGGCCAGGCACACACCCCAGTGCGCCTTCTGTGCCGCCGAGGTCCACACCTTCTGCCCGGTCAGCTTCCAACCTGAGCTCTTCGCGCCGCCCGCGGTCGCGCCCTCGGCCCGAACAGCTTTCGTCCGCAACGCCGCCAGGTCCGAACCCGCACCCGGCTCGCTGAAGAGCTGACACCAGATCAGCTCACCGCGCAGCGTGGCGGGCAGGAACCGCTCGACCTGTTCTGGGCTACCGTGCTCGAGAATAGTTGGTGCGGCCCACCATCCGATCACCAGATCGGGACGTACGACGTCGGCGGCCGCGAGTTCCTGATCGATCAGCAACTGCTCGGCGGGACCGGCTCCGCGGCCGTAGGGAGGCGGCCAGTGCGGCGCCTGCAGGCCCGCCTCGGCCAGCGCGACCTGACGCTTCTCGACCGGTAGCGCGGCGACTTCGGCTACCCCGGAGGCGATTTCGTCGCGCAGGTGGGCCACCGAGTCGAGGTCGATGTGCAGTTCGCGGCGCACCCCCTGCTGGGTGAGCGCCGAAATGCGCCGCAGCCAACGCTGCGCACCGCCGAGAAAGTGCGCGATGCCGTAGGCGCGGCGCAGATACAGGTGGGCGTCGTGCTCCCAGGTGATCCCGATACCGCCGAGCACCTGGATGCAGTCCTTGGCGTTGGCCTTGGCCGCGTCGATGCCCGCGGCCGCGGCCACCGCGGCGGCGATCGACAGTTGCTGCCCGTCGACGTCGGATGCGGCGGCCCGCGCGGCATCCCTGGCGGCCACCGACGCCTGCTCGGAGCGCAGCAGCATCTCGGCGCACATGTGCTTGACGGCCTGGAAGCTGCCGATCGGCTTGCCGAACTGCTCACGCACCTTCGCGTACTCGGTGGCGGTCTGCAGGGCCCAGCGCGCCAGCCCGGCGGCCTCGGCGGCAAGCACCGTCGCCGCCAGGTCCATGACCCGCTGGCTGGACGCGGTGAGCGCCTCGGCCGGAGCCGAATCCAGTACGACGCGTGCCAGGGGCCGGGAGAAGTCGGTCGCCTTCAGCGGTTCGACCGTCACGCCCTGCGCGGTCGCGTCGACCAGGACGAACCCCTCCCCGGCCGGCAGCACCAGCACCCCGGCGGCGTCGGCGCCCAACACGTACTCGGCGGTGCCCGTCACCGTGCCGTCGTCGAAGCGCAGGTCGGCCGACAACGCGACCCCGGCGACCCGCTCACCCGACGCCAGCGCCTGCAGCACGTCCGAACCCTCGATGACCAGCGTGGCCAACGCCGTCGTGGCGACCGGTCCGGGCACCAGCGCCGCGGCGGCCTCGTCGATCATCGCGCACAAGTCCTCGGCCGTTCCGTCGGCGCCGCCGTGTTCTTCGGGCAGCGCCACGCCGAATATTCCCAGCTGGGCCAACCCGTCGTACACGGGGCGCCAGGCATCGGCATTACCGTGTTCGACATCACGCGCGGCCTCGACGGCACCTGACCCCGCAGCCCAGCTCCGGACCAGTTCACGTGCAGCGAGCTGCTCGTCAGCAACGGGCTGTTTGGACGACACCGACACCGGGACTCCTAGCGTTTGGGCGAGAAGGCGGTGCTCCTCACTAGAACGTGTTCTAATAGTCCCAGCGTGCGACCGTCAAGTCGACCGCCATTACAGCAGGACACGTCGGTGCCGCCCGGGTGCTGAAGTGAGAAGATGAGGATCGGCATGCGTATCGTTTTCCGCGAGCACGCACGATGAAGGAGTCAACTGCCGCATGTCCGGCTCGCCGCCGCCAGCACGTACCAACCCGGATTCAGGGTCGGGCTCGCGGCCGCGGCAGGTGATGAACGTGGCAGTGCTCGCGGAGTCCGAACTCGGATCAGAAGCCCAGCGGGAGCGCCGCAAGCGGATCCTCGACGCCACCCTGGCCATCGCCTCCAAAGGCGGCTACGAGGCAGTTCAGATGCGTGCGGTGGCCGAACGCGCCGACGTCGCAGTCGGCACGCTCTACCGCTACTTCCCGTCGAAGGTGCACCTGTTGGTCTCGGCGCTGGGCCGCGAGTTCGAGCGCATCGACGCCAAGACCGACCGTGCGGCGCTGGCCGGCGGAACGCCCTATCAGCGGCTGAACCTGATGGTGGGCAAGCTCAACCGGGCGATGCAGCGCAACCCGCTGTTGACCGAGGCGATGACGCGGGCGTTCGTGTTCGCCGACGCGTCGGCGGCCGGTGAGGTTGATCACGTCGGCAAGCTGATGGACTCGATGTTCGCCCGCGCCATGAGCGACGGCGAACCGACCGAGGACCAGTACCACATCGCGCGGGTCATCTCCGATGTGTGGCTGTCGAACCTGCTGGCGTGGCTGACCCGGCGGGCGTCGGCGACCGACGTCAGCAAACGCCTCGACCTCGCTGTGCGACTGCTCATCGGCGACGGCGAGCACCCTAAGATCTAGGCGTGCTTCCAGCCGACCTGCAGCATGCGCTCACCTCGGCGGCCACCGTGCCGCGACTGCTGGTCACCTCCGACTTCGACGGCACGATGGCACCGATCGTGGACAACCCGGCCGACGCCCGCCCGCTGCCCGCGGCCGCCGAGGCCCTGGTCCAACTCGCCGGCCTGCCCGACACCTCGGCCGCGGTGATCTCGGGACGCGCGCTGGAGGTGCTGCGCACGCTGTCTGGGTTTACCGGGGTGCCTTCGCCAGTGCACCTCGTCGGCAGCCACGGCGCGGAGTTCACGTCCGGTTTCACCCACGACATCGACCGCGCCCGCCTGGAGCGCATCACCGCCGAACTCAACGCGATCGCCGCCGAGCGGCCCGGGGTCACCGTCGAACCCAAACCGGCCAGCGTGGCGCTGCACGTGCGCAACGCGTCAGCAGACGACGGGGATGCCGCGCTGCGTGCGGCGCGCGCGGCCGCCGAGTCGTGGGACGCCCAGCTCACCGAGGGTAAGGCGGTGCTCGAGTTCGCGGTGATCCAGACCGACAAGGGGTCGGCGCTCGATGTCCTTCGCGAGCAGGAAAACGCTTCGGCCGTCGTGTATTTCGGCGACGACGTGACCGATGAGAAGGCGTTCCGACGGCTGCGCGACGCCGATGTCGCGGTCAAGGTCGGCCCCGGCGAGTCGTTGGCGCCATACCGCGTCGACGCACCAGAGGACGTCGCCGAAGCGCTGCAGTTCCTCCTCGACGCCCGCCGCCGCACCGCTGGCGCCCAAAGCGACAAACGGGCGGGAAAGTTCGAGTAAAACCCACCATTTCGTCGATCTGGGCGCCGGGAAAACCAGTCGACGGGTCGCGGGGGCGTCGCGATACTGGCGGGGATGCTCACCCCTGACGAGATCTCCGCACGTACCGCGCGAGCGGTGTCGGCTGCGGCAGCGGCCGGTGCCGAGTTGGAACTACAAGTGGACGACGCTCGCGTGCTGCACGACATGTTCTCCGTCGTCGTGCACCTGGCGCCGTCACCGGTGGTGGTTCGGGTGCCGACCGTGCTGCCGCCGTCGTACAAGGAATCTCCGGACGCCCAAGCCGCTCAGCAGCGCGCCGAACTCGCGGTGGCCGGCTGGCTCGCCGACCGCGGTCACCCGGTGGTTCCGCCCAGCCCGCTCGTCAGCGCTCAACCCGTTCGCCGAGAAGGCTTTTCAATGACGTTCCGGCAGTTCGTCGAACAGGTGTCCGATGTCGAACCGAACATGGCCGAGCGCATCGAGCAGACCGCGCGGCTGCACGCGGCGCTGCGACGACTACGACGGCGGTGAACTGGGATTCTGGGCGCCCTTCGGCCACATCCCCGACGGGCTCGCCGCACTGCAGGACCACGACGATCTACTCCCGACATCGGATCTTGCTCGCGCACAACGGGAATGGGCGGTGATCGCACCGGTGATCGAGACGCTGCGCACCACCCCGGAGCTGTGCGAACTCTAGGCGGGCTGGCCACTGGTGCGGCCCCGCACCACCTCGGTGTCGAGCATCTCGACGACCGGCAGACCCGACCGCGGCGGACGGTGCAGCAGCTGACCGGCGCGCCTGCCCTTCTCGACGCTGGGCTGCACCACGGTGGTCAGGCCACGGCGCAGCGCCTCGGGCACCCCGTCGAAACCGGTTACCGTCATCTGACCGGGCACGTAGATGCCGCGGCCCCTCAGGTAGTCCATCGCCGACAGCGCCAGCACGTCGGCCGTGCACATCAGCGCGGTCACCCGCGGGTTGGCCTCCATCGCCACCTCCGCGGCCGCACCCCCGGACGTCGGCAGGTGCTGGTAGCTCTCCACCACCGTCAACGACGCGGGATCCAGACCGGCCGCGGCCATCGCGTCGTAGACACCCTGGATACGCTCACGCTGGACGTGGAAGTGCGGCATGCCCAGCCGCTGCGGGTCGGCCACCGTCGGCTGCGATCCGGGGTGCGGCCAGTCGCGGTCCAGCCGCATCGTCAACAGTGCGATCTCGGTATGGCCAAGGCCCACAACGTGTTCGGCGAGCTGGCGCATGGCGTCGCGGTCGTTGATACCCACCCTGGACAGGCCGGGCACGTCCTTGGGCTGATCCACCACGACCACCGGCAGATGCCGTTGTTGTACGACGGGCAGGTACGGGTCGTCGTCGGAGGCCGAATACACCACGAAGCCGTCGACGCCTGCGGCCAGCACCGCGGCCGACCCTTCGCTGACCGTGCGGTTCGGGCCGATCGCCACCAACAGCAAGCCCTGCCCGGCCTCTTCGCAGGACTCCGCGAGCCCCGCGACGAAATCCAGCGCAGCCGGATCGCTGAACGAGTAGTTGAGCGGTTCGGTGATCATCAGGCCGACGGCGCCGGCCCTGCGGGTCCGCAACGACCGCGCCACCGGGTCCGGGCCCGGGTAGCCCATCCGCTTGGCGGTCGCGAGCACACGTTCACGAAGATCAGCCGACAGCTGGTCAGGGCGGTTGTAGGCGTTGGAGATCGTGGTCCGGGAGACCTTGAGCTCGGCGGCCAGTGAGGCCAGGGTCGCACGCCGCCTGGGCGTGGGACTCCTCGACATGCTCTGGACGTTAGCCCATCGACTTGCGCGTTCCGGGCCACCGTGCACTAGAGTTTTTGGAAACGGTTTTCATTGTTATCTGGATACCTTAGGGAGTTGTCCATGCGTGCAGTTCTGGCCGCCGCCGCGGCGGTCGCGTTGGCGCTCGCGGCGGCCGGGTGCACCCAGCAGCAGACGGCCCAGCACGAGCACGGCAGCACCGCGACCGTCGTCGCCTCCACCGACGTATGGGGCAGCGTCGCCGACGCCGTCGTCGACGACCACGCGTCCGTCACCTCCATCGTCAATGGCACCGTCGCCGACCCGCACTCGTTCCAGGCCACCCCCGCCGACGCCGCCGCGATCACCGACGCGGCGCTGGTGGTCTACAACGGCGGCGACTACGACCACTGGGTGGACGAGGTACTCGCGAACAGCCCGGACGTGGCGACCGTCGACGCGTACTCGCTGCACCCCGCGACGCAACCGCCCGCCAACGAACACGTCTTCTACGACCCCGCCACCGCCAAGGCCGTGGCCGCCCAGATCGCCGAGCGGCTTGCCGAGATCGACCCCGACCACGCCGAGGCCTACCGTGCCAACGCCGCGGCGTTCGGCGCGGGCGCCGACGAGATCCTGGCGACCGAGCGGGCCATCGGACAGGCCCACCCCGGGGCGTCGGTGGTCGCGACCGAACCCGTCGCGCACTACCTGCTGAGCAACGCCGGTATCACCGACAAGACCCCCGAGGGGTTCCAGAACGCCGTAGCGGAAGATGCCGACCCGTCACCGGCGGACCTCGCGACGATGCTCGACCTGATCGAAAATCGCGAGGTGTCGGCGGTGCTGTTCAACCCGCAGACCGAAACCGCGGTCACCAAGCAGTTGCGCGACGCCGCGACGCGTGCCTCGGTGCCCGTCGTCACGGTCACCGAGGCCCTTCCCGAGGGCACCGACTACCTGACCTGGCAGCGCCAGACCGCCGAGCAGCTGGCCAGCCAGTTGGATAAGGCCCCGCGGGCGAGCCGATAACCTGTGGCTGTGGACGTCGTCGCCGAACTGACCGGCGCACGCCTGGCGTTCGGCGACCGTGTGCTGTGGGATCAGCTGGACCTCACGGTGCGCGCCGGGGAGTTCCTCGCCGTCCTGGGACCCAACGGCACCGGAAAGACATCGCTGCTCAAGGTGCTGCTCGGTCAGCTGCCGCTGACCGCGGGCACCGTGACGGTCTGCGGAAGCGAGGTCGAAAAGGGCAGCGAGCGAATCGGTTACGTACCCCAGCACCGATCCATCGACCAGGGGTTGTCGATGCGGGGACGCGACCTCGTCGGCCTCGGATACGACGGGCACCGCTGGGGCATCACGACATTGCGGGACCGGGCCACCAAACGCCGTGCCGTCGAGCGGGCCCTGACACAGGTCAACGGGCAGAAGCTGGCCCGGGTACCGGTCGGGGTGATGTCCGGTGGTGAACTGCAGCGCCTGCGTATCGCCCAGGCACTGACCACCGATCCGGTGTTGCTGCTGTGCGACGAGCCGTTGCTCAACCTCGACCCCGCCAACGCGCGGCTGGTGTCGAGGCTGATCGACGCCAGACGACGGGAAGTTGATACCGCGGTGTTCTTCGTCACCCATGAAGTGAATCCGGTTGTGCCATATGTGGACAGGGTGCTCTACCTGGTCGACGGCAGATTCCGCATCGGCACCGTCGAAGAGGTGATGACCTCCGCGACGCTTTCGGAGTTGTACCGTGCCGACATCGAGGTGGTCAAGGTGCGCAACCGCTACGTCGTCGTCGGCGAGCACAGCCAGTACCACCATGACCACTCCGGCCACGCGAGCGGACACGTCCATGATTGAGCGCCTCACCGATCTGCTGGCCAACCTGTTCTCGTTCGAGATCACCGCGGACCTGCTGCACCGCGACTTCGTTCAGCAGGCGCTGCTGGCCGCCGCACTGCTGGCGCTGGTGTCGGGTTTGATCGGGCCGTTCATCGTGATGCGGCAGATGTCGTTCGCGGTGCACGGGTCCAGCGAGTTGTCACTCACCGGCGCGGCTTTCGCGTTGCTGGCCGGGTTCAACGTCGGGATCGGCGCGCTGGTCGGATGCGCGCTGGCCGCGGTGTTGTTCGGTTTCTTGGGACAGCGCGCCCGCGAACGCGATTCGGCGATCGGGGTGGTGTTGGCCTTCGGCCTGGGCCTGGCGGTGCTGTTCATCCACTTGTATCCGGGCCGCACCGGCACCAGTTTCGCGTTGCTGACCGGCCAGATCGTCGGCGTGGGGTACTCGGGACTGGCGCTGCTGGCGGTGGTGTCGGTGGTGGTGATCGGGGTGCTGGTGGCGTCCTACCGACCGCTGCTGTTCGCGACCGTCGACCCGGAGGTGGCGGCTGGACGCGGAGTTCCGGTCCGCGCGTTGGGAATTGTGTTCGCCGCGTTGGTGGGAGTCACCGCGGCACAGGGTGTGCAGATCGTCGGCGCCCTGCTGGTGATGTCGCTGTTGATCACCCCGGCGGCCGCCGCGGCGCGGGTGTTCGTCTCCCCCGGCGCGACCATCGCGGCGTCGGTCGTCTTCGCCGAGATCTCCGCGGTGGGCGGCATTCTGCTGTCGCTGGCGCCGGGTGTGCCGGTTTCGGTGTTCGTCACCACCATCTCGTTCGCGATCTTCTTAGTGTGCTGGGTGGTGGGCCGCCGGGCCCGTGTGTCGACGGCGGGCTAACCGCGTTCGACGGGACGCGTTGGGTCACTACACCATTGCGACCACGAACCTGGGTACAGCGCGATGTCACGCCCTGCCGCCGCCAGCGCCGCGACCACGACCGCCGCGGTGACACCCGATCCGCAGTACGCACCGACCGCCTCTTCGCCGGCAAGGCCGATGGCCTCCGCGCCGGGCAGAAAGGTGCCGTCCTCGGCCAGCAGGCTGGTGCTCGGAAGGTTGCGCGCACCCGGGATGTGCCCGGCGACAGGGTCGATGGGTTCGACGTCCCCGCGGAACCGTTCGGCCGCCCGCGCATCAAGCAGCGGCACCGCCGCGGCCTGCGCAGCGCTCAGCGTGGCCAGCGCACCGTCGTAGAGGTCGTCATGTGCGACGGTGACATCGCCCGGTTCGGGCGTGACGACACCGGTTTCCAGCGCACCACCGGCGGCCGTCCACGCCGCGAGCCCGCCGTCGAGGATCCGCACATCGGCGATGCCCGCCGCACGCAGCACCCACCACGCCCGCGCCGAGCCCGCCCGGTTCCAGTCGTCGTACACCACCACCGCCGTCCCGGCCCGCACACCCCACCGCCGCGCCGCCGCCTGCACATCGCGGCCCGACGGCAGCGGATGACGTCCCCGCCCGCTCACCGTGTGATCGCACAACTCGTCTTCCAGCGATACGTAGACCGCGCCGGGGACGTGGCCGCGTTCGTATGCGGCGCGGCCGTCGGGATCGGCCAGCTGCCAGCGGACATCGAGGATCGTCGGCTGCTCACCTGCGTCGAGGCGCCGGGCCAGCGTGCCTGCGCTGATCAGGACATGCTCACGGGTCACCCGATGATCCTGCCACCTAAGCTGTCCGGGATGAGCAGGCACGCGTTCACTTCCGCCGAGCGGCGCGCTGTCTACCGGGCCATCGCCGAGCGCCGTGACATGCGCCGCTTCGTGCCGAACAGCGCCGTCTCCGAGGACGTGCTCGCCCGGCTTCTGCACGCCGCGCACGCCGCGCCCAGCGTCGGGCTGATGCAGCCGTGGCGGTTCATCCGAATCACCGATCCCCGGCTGCGCAGGCAGATCCACCGGCTGGTCGACGAGGAGCGGGTGCGCACCGCGGACGCGCTGGGGTCGCGCAGCGACGAGTTCTTGGCGCTGAAGGTCGAGGGGATCCTGGAGTGCGCAGAGCTTTTCGTGGTGGCGCTCGGTGACGGCCGCGATGCGCACGTGTTCGGCAGGCGCACGCTGCCACAGATGGACCTGGCCTCGGTGTCGTGCGCGATCCAGAACATGTGGCTGGCGGCCCGCGCCGAAGGGCTGGGCATGGGCTGGGTGTCGATCTTCGAGCCCGCCCGGCTCGCCGGACTGCTCGACATCCCAGACGGCGCCGAACCGGTGGCGATCCTCTGCCTCGGGCCGGTCCCCGACTTTCCGGACCGGCCCGCGCTCGAACTCGACGACTGGGCACATGCCCGCCCGTTATCCGAGTTCGTCTCCGAGAACCGGTGGCGACCCGCCGCATTAGGCTGGAGACATGGCTGACGCCGGTGCCGGACACATCGATCTGAACGCCGATCTGGGCGAGAGTTTCGGCGTGTGGCAGTTCGGCGACGACGCCGCCATGCTCGACATGGTCACCAGCGCCAACGTGGCGTGTGGCTTCCACGCCGGTGACGCCGCGACGCTGGCGCGCACGTGCCGCGCGGCCGTCGAGCGCGGGGTGCGCATCGGCGCGCAGGTCGGCTACCACGACCTCGCCGGGTTCGGTCGCCGGTTCATCGACGTCGCGCCCGAAGACCTCACCGCCGACGTCATCTACCAGATCGGCGCGCTGCAGGCGCTCGCGCAGGCGTCGGGATCGGCCGTGCGTTACGTCAAACCGCACGGTGCGCTGTACAACGCGATCGTCACCAACCGCCAGCAGGCCCGAGCGGTCGCCGAAGCGGTCTACACCGTCGACCGTGAACTGCCGGTGCTCGGCCTGGCCGGTTCGGCGTTCTTCGCCGAGGCGCAGGAGCTGGGGCTGCGCACGGTATCAGAGGCGTTCGCTGACCGCGCGTATCGCCCTGACGGACAACTTGTTTCGCGTCGTGAACGCAACGCGGTGCTGCACGATGTGGATCAGATCGCCGAGCGGGTGGCTTCGATGATCGCGACCGGGCGGGTGGACGCGGTCGACGGGTCGATGATCCCGGTCACCGTGGAATCGGTGTGCATACACGGGGATTCGCCGGGTTCGGTGCAGATCGCGAACGCGGTCCGGGCGCGGCTGCTCAAAGAGGGTGTGGAGCTTCGGGCGTTTTCGTGAGCGCGCAGTCCCGGCATTTTCCGCCGTCGGACGTGCGGTCATCGCCGGGGTCGGCGAGCGGTTCGGGATGCTGCTCCACGACGACCCGGTACGGATTCGCCGTCGCCTTTGCGCAGTGATATTGCCACACGCTCGTCTGGCGTCATCGCACCCCAGACACCGTGCGGTTCCCTGGCCGCCACCGCATGGCGCAGGCATTCCCGGCGAACCAGGCACGCCGCGCAGATGTGCTTTGCGTACTCCTCGCGCGCGGCTTTGCGCCTGCCGCGCTCCCGATCGGGCACAAAGAAGATCGCGGTGGACATGCCGCGGCAGCGCGCATGACGCTGCCAGTCCAGATCCTGACGATGTGCGGACATCGGCCTCCTTCCCTCGGCACTAATGTAAACGATAATCGTTTTCAATAGTGGGCCGGGTCCGTGCCGGGCGGGTGCCGCATAGAGTTGCATCATGCGTCTCAAGCCCGGGCGTCCGAAGCTGACCGACTACACGCAGTACTTCGACGCGCCCGCGGCAAGCGTGGATTCGGCGCTGACCGTCACCTGGGCCGGGGTCGCCACGCTGCTCGTGGACGACGGCCGATCCGCGGTGATGACCGACGGCTTCTTCTCCCGGCCCGGGCTGGCGGAACTGGGCCTGCGCAAGCTGTCCCCGTCGACGCCGCGCATCGACGGTTACCTGGCGCGCATGGGCGTGGACCGCCTCGACGCCGTGCTGCCCGTACACACCCACTACGACCACGCGATGGACAGCGCCGTCGTCGCCGAGCGCACCGGCGCCAGGCTGGTGGGCGGGACGTCGACCGCACAGGTCGGGCGTGGCGGGCGGCTGCCCGAGGAGCGCCTGACGGTCGTCGCGTCCGGCGAGACGGTAGCCCTCGGCGGCTATGACGTCACGCTGATCGAGAGCCGGCACAGCCCGCCCGACCGGTTCCCCGGCGTCATCACCGCACCGGTGGTGCCGCCGGTAAAGGTGTCGGCATACCGGTGCGGCGAGGCGTGGTCGACGCTGCTGCACCATCGGGAATCGGGCCGTCGCCTGCTGATTCAGGGCAGCGCCGGCTTCGTTCCCGCAGCGCTGGCCGGCCAGCGCGCCGACGTGGTGTGCCTGGGCGTCGGGCAACTCGGTCTGCAGCCGGAGCGCTATCTGGTCGACTATTGGACCGAGACCGTGCGTGCCGTCGGCGCCCGCCGCGTGCTGCTGATCCACTGGGACGACTTCTTCCGTCCGTTGCACAAGCCGTTGCGCGCACTGCCGTACGCCACCGACGATCTGGATTTCTCGATGCGGGTGCTGTCGCGGCTTGCCGCCGACGACGGCGTGAACCTGCACCTGCCGACGCTCTGGCAGCGCAGCGATCCGTGGATCTGACGCTGGCGCTGCTCGCGCTGGTCGTCGTGGTGACCTTTGCGGCTGTACGCCCGCACAAGTGGCCCGAGGTGATCGTCGCGCTGCCCGCGGTGGCAATGCTGATCGGGTTCGGGGTGATCTCGGTTTCCGACGCGATCGCGGAGGTCAAAAGCCTGTTGCCGGTGGTCGGCTTTCTCGCCGCCGTGCTGGTGCTGGCCCGGCTCTGCGACGACGAAGGCGTCTTCCGCGCCGCAGGAGCGGTGATGGCGCGCACCGGCGCCGGTAGCCAGAATCGGCTTTTCGCAAAGGTTTTCGTGGCCGCGGCGATGACCACCGCGGTGCTGAGCCTGGACGCGACGGTCGTCCTTCTCACGCCTGCGGTGTTGGCGACGGCGCGCATGCTTGCCGTACCGCCCAAAGCGCACGCCTACGCCACGGCGCACCTGGCCAACAGTGCCTCACTGCTTCTTCCTGTGTCGAACCTGACGAACCTGTTGGCGTTCACCGCGGCCGGGATCTCGTTTCTACATTTCACCGCCGTCATGGCACTGCCCTGGCTGGCGGCGATAGCCGTCGAATTCCTCATGCTGCGCTGGATTTTCGCCGCCGAGCTTTCGGTCCCGGCTACACCCGCGGTGGCTGATCAGACGGTGCGCGTTCCGGTGCTGCCGCTGCTGATACTGGGATTGACGTTACTCGGTTTCGGTGTCGTCTCGACGCTGGGATTCTCGCCGGCGTGGGCCGCGCTTGCCGGGGTGGTGGTGCTCGCGGCTCATGGTCTGGTGCGGCGCACCAGTAGTGTGCGCGGCATGGCGGCGGCGGCCGATGTGCCGTTCCTGGTGTTCGTGCTGTGTCTGGGTGTGGTGGTCGACGCCGTGATCGTCAACGGCTTGGGGGCCGCGATGCGCGATGTGCTGCCGACCGGTCACGGCCTGGCGGCGCTGTTGGCAATCGCGGTGGTGGCCGCGGTGTTGTCCAACATGGTCAACAACCTGCCTGCCGTGCTGGTGATGCTGCCGCTGGTGTCGTCGCCCGCGGCGGTGCTGGCCGTGTTGGTCGGCGTGAACATCGGACCGAACCTGACATACATCGGGTCACTGGCCAACCTGCTGTGGCGCAGCGTCGTCCGTCACGAAATACCGGTTCGTGCAGGGCAATTCAGCCGCATCGGGCTGTGCACGGTGCCGCTCACCCTGGTGGTTTCGGTGCTGGCCCTGTGGGTGAGCATCGAGCTGTTCGGCGTGTGACTCCTTGTGCCGGGATAACTCAGCCGCGGCGTTGGCGGGCGATCTCGGCCAGCACCACACCGGCGGCCACCGACGCGTTCAGCGACTCCGTCGGCCCGGCCATCGGAATGGAGACCACCGTGTCGCAGTTCTCCCGCACCAGGCGCGACAGCCCCTTACCCTCCGAGCCGACCACCACCACGATCGGCCCGGCGCCGTCGAGCTCGTCGAGCGTGGACGTCCCGCCGGCATCCAGGCCGACGACCTGCAGGCCCGCGTCGGCCCAACCCTTCAGCGTCCTGGTCAGGTTCGTCGCCCGCGCCACCGGCAGCCGGGCCGCAGCGCCTGCGCTGGTGCGCCACGCCACCGCCGTGACCGACGCCGACCTTCGCTGCGGGATCAGCACACCGTGCCCACCGAAGGCGGCGACCGAGCGCACGATCGCGCCGAGGTTGCGGGGATCGGAGATATTGTCCAGCGCCACCAGCAGCGCAGGTGAACCGTCGGCCGTCGCGGCGGCCAGCAGATCGTCGGGATGGGCGTAGACGTAGGGCGGCACCTGCAGCGCCAAACCCTGATGCAGCCCGTTGGCGGCGATGCGGTCGAGGTCATGGCGCGGCACCTCGAGGATCGAGATCCCCGAATCCGCGGCGATGCGAACGGATTCGGTCAACCGCTCGTCGGCCTCCGCGCCGAGCGCGACGTACAACGCGGTGGCGGGAACCCCGGCGCGCAGGCACTCCAGCACCGGGTTACGGCCCAGCACGACCTCGGTGTCGTCGGTCTTGCGGGTGGGACGCCGGGTGGCTTTGGCGGCCCGTTTGGCGGCGGGATGGTTGGGCCGCATGTGTGCGGGCGGGGTGGCGCCGCGGCCTTCCAGACCGCGCCTGCGCACCCCGCCGGAACCGACCGTTGGCCCCTTTTTGGTTCCCGGTTTGCGCACTGCGCCCCGGCGCCGCGAATTTCCCGCCATCTACTTGGTATACCCGTCGAGCAGCGACCACTGTGGCCCGTCGGCGGTGTCGGTGACCTCGATGCCAGCCTCCTTGAGCCGGTCGCGGATCGCGTCGGCCTCCGCCCAGTCCTTGCGCGCCCTGGCGTCTTCCCTGCGCTGAATCTCGGCCGCTACCAGCACCTCGACGGCCCGCAGCGCGGCCGACGTCTCGTCCTTGGATTGCCAGCGCTCGTCGAGCGGGTCGGCGCCGAGGATGCCCAGCATCGCCCGGATCGACTCGGCTTGGGCGAGCGCGGCGTCGTGGTCGCCCGCGTCCAACGCCCGGTTGCCCTCCGCGCGAGCGGCGTGCACTTCGGCCAGTGCCGCGGGCACCGCCAGGTCGTCGTCGAGCGCGGCGGCGAACGCCGGTGTCCACTGGCCTGGTGCGACCGCGCCGACGCGGTGTTGCACGCGATGCAGGAAGTCCTCGATCCCGGTGTAGGCCCGCGCCGCGTCGGCCAGCGCGGCCTCGGAGAACTCCAGCATCGAGCGGTAGTGCGCGCTGCCCAGGTAGTACCGCAACTCAGCGGCCCGGACCCGTTGCAGCACAGCCGGAATCGCCAACACGTTGCCCAGCGATTTACTCATCTTCTCCCCGCCCATGGTGACCCAGCCGTTGTGTAGCCAGTACCGGGCGAAGCGGTCGCCTGCGGCCTCCGCCTGCGCGATCTCGTTCTCGTGATGCGGGAACACCAGGTCCATACCGCCTGCGTGGATGTCGAACTCGGCGCCGAGATAGGCCTCGCACATCGCCACGCACTCGGTGTGCCAGCCTGGCCTGCCCCGGCCCCACGGCGTCGGCCAGGACGGCTCACCGGGTTTGGCGCCCTTCCACAGCGTGAAGTCGCGTTGGTCGCGCTTGCCGCTGGCCACCCCCTCGCCCTGGTGCACGTCGTCGATCCGGTGGCCGGACAACTTGCCGTATTCGGGCTGGCTGAGCACGTCGAAGTACACGTCGCCGCCGCTGGCGTAGGCGTGGCCGCGGTCGATCAGCCGCTCGATCAGCTCGACCATCTGCGTGATGTGGCCGGTGGCGCGCGGCTCGGCCGACGGTGGAAGCACCCCCAGCGCGTCGTAGGCGGCCGTGAACGCCCGCTCGTAGGTGGCGGCCCACTCCCACCATGGGCGGTCCGCATCGGCGGCCTTGGTGAGGATCTTGTCGTCGATGTCGGTGACGTTGCGGATGAACGCGACGTCGTAGCCCTTGGCCATCAGCCAGCGCCGCAGTACGTCGAACGCCACCCCGCTGCGGACGTGCCCGATGTGTGGGAGGCCCTGCACGGTCGCCCCGCACAGGTAGATCGACACGTGCCCCGGCGTGATCGGCACGAAATCGCGCACGCCACCGGTCATGGTGTCGTGGAGCCGCATGACGGAGGCTCCCGCGCGATTGGTCACGACGCGCCAGCTTACCGGCCTATTTGTCCAGATCCCGAATCGGCCGTCGGGCCGCCATGGTCGGTGACGACCAGGGCCGTGGCGATCGCGGCCAGACCTTCGCCGCGCCCGGTCAGGCCGAGGCCGTCCGTCGTCGTCGCCGACACCGATACCGGGGCACCCAGCAGCTCCGAGAGCAACTTCTGCGCCTCGGCGCGTCGCGGGCCCACCTTGGGTTGGTTACCGATCACCTGGACCGCGGCATTGCCGACACGGAAGCCGGCATCCACGAGGAGTCCGCGCACATGGCGCAGCATGTCCACCCCGCTGACCCCGCGCCATTGCGGCCGGTCGGTGCCGAAAACCGCGCCGATGTCGCCCAGTCCGGCCGCCGACAACAGCGCGTCGCACAACGCATGCGCGGCCACGTCTCCATCGGAGTGGCCGGCGCATCCGTCGGCGTCATCAAACAACAGGCACAGCAGTCGGCACGGCCGTCCGGCCTCGATCGGGTGAACGTCGGTGCCGAGCCCGATTCGGGGCAGGCCGTTCGCCGACATCTCAGCCGTCAGGAGGCGGCGGCCAGAACCTCGTCGAGAATGCTCGAAGCCTTGGCGTCATCGGTGTTCTCGGCCAACGCAAGCTCGCCGACCAGGATTTGCCGCGCCTTGGCCAGCATCCGCTTCTCGCCTGCGGACAGACCACGTTCCTGGTCCCGACGCCACAGGTCACGAACCACCTCGGCGACCTTGTTGACATCACCGGAAGCCAGCTTCTCGAGGTTGGCCTTGTACCGGCGCGACCAGTTGGTCGGTTCTTCGGTGTGCGGAGCGCGGAGCACCTGAAAGACCTTGTCCAGGCCTTCCTGGCCGACCACGTCACGCACCCCGACGTATTCCGCGTTCTCGGCGGGCACTCGAACCGTGAGGTCCCCTTGGGCAACCTTCAAGACGAGGTATTCCTTTTGTTCGCCTTTAATGGTCCGGGTTTCAATCGCCTCAATCAACGCAGCACCGTGGTGGGGATAGACAACGGTGTCTCCGACCTTGAAAATCATCAGTTTCGAGCCCCTTTCACATCTCAATGTTAGCACGGAGCCAAGACACGCGTGCACCAACTGCGCAGGTCAGGGGCACCGCAGGTGTTGATCAGGGCTTGACAGGGTGATGAATACGTGCAAGGCCGCGAGCCGTCAGCGGTGCGGGGCGGGTAGCTGTCGGGACTTTCCGAACGCGGCTTTGCGGTAACTGAGGACGCCGAGTGCCACCTCTGCTACCGCCCGCTTCGCGCACCTACTACTGTGCATAGTCGAATCCCGCGACCGCGTTCGGTCGCCTCGACGGTCGAGCAGGAGGCACGTGTGGACCGCTTCAAACTGGCCGCTTACGGGCTGGCCGCCGCCGTCCTAGTCGGTGGGGCGCTCAGCGGCTGTGGCGCCGGGCAGATATCCCAGACCGCAACGCAGGAGCCCGCCGTCAACGGCACCAGCGCCAACATCGGCCCCATCGCACTGCGCAACGTCCACCTGCGGGCCACCCAGACCTCGGACTACGTTCAGCCCGGCACCGACGTCGAGTTGCTGTTCCAGGCGTCCAACCCGTCACCGGAGGTCGAGGACAAACTCTTGTCCGTCAGCTCCGAGGTCGGTTCGGTGACGCTGACCGGTGACACCACCCTGCCTGCCAGCGGTGTGCTGATCGTCGGCGCCCCGGATGGACAGACCACACCGCTGGAGAGCGTGGAAGCCGCCGAGGCCGCGGAGGCCAGCGTGTCGCTGACCAAGCCGATCACCAACGGGCTGACCTACGAATTCACGTTCACCTTCGAGAAGGCCGGCGAAGGCACCGTGCGGGTGCCGGTGTCGGCGGGCGAGTCCCCGCGCCGCGACGCCGTACAGGACTCCGCCGGCCACTCCGGCGGTCACTGACCGCACCGATCGGCGACACGGCAGCTCACCGGGGCGGATCTGTCGGTTCCCAGGGCTAACGTCACAGCGTGGCCAAAGCTCAGCGTTCTCAGTACCGCTGCTCGGAGTGCCACCACCTGACCCCCAAGTGGGTGGGCCGCTGCCCGGAGTGCGAAACCTGGGGCACCGTCGACGAGGTGGCCGCGCTGGCCGCGATCAGCGGCGCACCTGCGCGACGCGCGGTCGCACCTACCTCACCGGCTGTGCCGATCAGCTCCATCGACCCCGGCCGCACCCGCCACTTCCGCACCGGGGTCGCCGAACTCGACCGGGTGCTCGGCGGCGGGCTGGTGCCGGGTTCGGTGACGCTGCTGGCCGGTGATCCGGGCGTCGGCAAGTCCACCCTGCTGCTCGAGGTCGCACACCAGTGGGCGGCTGCGGGTAAGCGGGCGCTGTATCTGTCGGGTGAGGAGTCGGCCGGCCAGATCCGGATGCGTGCCGAACGCACCGGCTGCACGCACGACGAGGTATACCTGGCCGCCGAATCGGATCTGTCGACGGCGCTGGGCCACATCGAGGCGGTGCAACCCAGCCTGGTGGTCGTCGACTCGGTGCAGACCATGTCGACCACCGAGGCCGACGGCGTCACCGGCGGCGTCACCCAGGTGCGCGCGGTCACCACCGCGTTGACTCAGCATGTCCGGCTGGCCGCTACGACATCCGGCGTCGCGCTGATTCTGGTCGGCCACGTCACCAAGGACGGGGCGATCGCCGGGCCGCGCTCGCTGGAACATCTCGTCGACGTCGTGTTGCACTTCGAGGGTGACCGCGCGTCGCCGCTTCGCATGGTGCGCGGTGTCAAGAACCGGTTCGGCGCGGCCGACGAGGTCGGTTGTTTCCTGTTGCACGACAACGGAATCGAAGGTGTCGCCGATCCGTCCGGATTGTTCCGCGACCAACGACCCAAACCGGTGGCGGGCACCGCGATCACGGTGACGCTCGACGGCAAACGCCCGCTGATCGGTGAAGTGCAGGCGCTCATCGGCCCGGCCGCCAACGGGACGGCGCGCCGCGCGGTCAGCGGCATCGACTCCTCGCGCGCCGCGATGATCACCGCCGTGCTCGACAAACACGCGCACCTGGCGATCAGCGGCCACGACATCTACCTGTCCACGGTCGGCGGCATGCGACTGACCGACCCGTCCGCGGATCTGGCGGTGGCCTTCGCCATCGCGTCGTCGTCGATGAACCTGCCGGTGCCCGCCGCCGTCGTCGCCATCGGTGAGGTCGGGCTGGCCGGTGACCTCCGGCGCGTCACCGGAATGGATCGCCGGATGGCCGAGGCCGCGCGGTTGGGCTTCACCCGGGCCGTGGTGCCGCCCGGCGTGACGTCCGTGCCTGCCGGGCTGCGCGCGATTGCCGCCGACAACATCGGCGCGGCATTGCGAGTTTTGCGGGACATCAGCAAAGATGGCGGATAACGGCGGCCGATCCTAGGAGGGGACGATGGCCGTGAAAGCGGGCGGCCGGTCTGGGCGCACTGTGGTGCCGTTGGCCAGACCCACCATGCGCGAGACGCTGGCACGGCTCGCCCCAGGTACCGCGCTGCGCGACGGGCTGGAACGCATCCTGCGCGGCCGTACCGGCGCCCTGATCGTGATCGGGTACGACGACAGCGTCGAAGCCATCTGCGACGGCGGCTTCTCACTCGACGTCCGCTACGCTCCGACGCGGCTGCGCGAACTGTCCAAGATGGACGGTGCCGTGGTGCTCACCAGCGACGGCAGCCGCATTCTGCGGGCAAACGTGCAGCTGGTGCCCGACCCGTCGATCCCGACCGAGGAATCCGGCACCCGGCACCGGTCCGCCGAGCGCACGGCCATCCAGACCGGATATCCGGTGATCTCGGTCAGCCATTCGATGAGCATCGTGACCGTCTACGTCGCCGGTGAACGTCACGTGGTTCCCGATTCGGCGACCATCCTGTCGCGCGCCAACCAGACCATCGACACCCTGGAGCGTTACAAGACCCGCCTCGACGAGGTCAGCAGGCAGCTGTCGACGGCGGAGATCGAGGACTTCGTGACGCTGCGCGACGTGATGACGGTGGTGCAGCGGCTCGAGATGGTGCGCCGGATCAGCCTGGAGATCGACGCCGACGTGGTCGAACTGGGCACCGACGGACGTCAGCTCAAGCTTCAGGTCGAAGAGCTGGTCGGCGACAACGACACCGCCCGCGAGCTGATCGTGCGCGACTATCACGCCAATCCGGATCCGCCGACCGCCGCCCAGGTGAGCGCCACACTGGAAGAACTCGACGCGCTGTCCGACAACGAGCTACTCGACTTCACCACGCTGGCAAGGGTTTTCGGTTACCCATCCACGATGGAGGCGCAGGACTCGGCGATGAGTTCGCGTGGCTACCGGGCGATGGCCGGCATCCCGCGGCTGCAGTTCGCCCACGTGGATCTGCTGGTGCGCTCGTTTGGTTCACTGCAGGGGCTGCTGGCCGCCAGCGCAGGGGACCTGCAGTCGGTGGATGGCATCGGGTCGATGTGGGCGCGCCATATCCGCGAGGGCCTTTCACAGCTGGCCGAATCCACGATCGCAGACCGGCTGGCCTGACCCAGCTCTACGCCACTACGTCCGACCGGCGGTTGTCAGCCCGCCGCGGGTGCCGGGCCGGGCAGCGGTGCGCCCTCGGCGTGCGGCACCTGGGCCTGTTCGGCCAGGATGAACGGCACCGTCGCCGACCGTAGATTGCCCAGCTGCACGACCAGGTTGTAGGTGCCCGGGCCGATCGGTTCGCGGGGCAGCGGACAGTTCGGCGCCGAACTCATCCCGGTCCAGGTCACCTCGGTGGTCACCTGCTCACCGGGCTGGAACGTCTTGACCAGCGTCTCGTTCGACGGTGCGCAGTCCAGGTTCGACCACAGCCGGTTGTTGTCCAACCCGTACACGTAGGCGGCCAGCACGGCGGCCCCGACGTCCCGCTTGCACGAGACCAGGCCGATGTTGGTGACGACCATCGTGAACTTGGGCTGATCGCCGACGACGTACTGGGGTTGGTTGGTGATGCCCTTGACCGCGAGCGTCGAGTCCGGGCAGTCGTCGCCCTCGTTGAGCACCGGCGGCGGGGTGACCGCCGCGGTCGGCGTCGGTGTCGGCGGCGGTGCCGCCTGCGGCGGAGGCATGACGGGAGACTTGACTTCGGGGTTCTCGCCCGGCAGCGGTGTCGGCGCGGCCTCGGGGACCGACTGCTCGGCGTTCGCGGTGTCCGTCGACCCGGTGTTGGCGACGATCGCCACCACGATGGCAGAGATCACGCCGATGACCAGCACCGCCAAGCCAAGCGCCAGCGCCCTGCGCCGCCAGTAAATCTGCGGAGGTAGCGGGCCTTGCGGATCCAGATCGAGCACAGCTTCACGGTAAGCCCAGGTCACGCCTAGTTGTCCCAGGCGCCCCGGCGTGTCGCGTCTCAGGCTTCGCCGATGTCGCCCAGGTGGTCCCGCAACCCGACCCGTCCGTCGGCCAGGTGGTAGGTGGCGCCGACGATCGCCAGCGTGCCTGCAGCCACCCTTTCGGCGATCGTCGTCGAGCGTGCCATCAACTGCGCGCCGGTCTCGGTGACGTGGCGGGCTTCGAACTCGTCGACCCTGGTAAGCCCGTCACGACGGCCCAGCAGGATCGACGGCATGACCCGCTCGACGATGTCGCGGACGTAACCGCCGGGCACCACACCCTCGTCGAGGGCCGCGAGCGTCGCCTTGACCGCCCCGCAACTGTCGTGGCCGAGCACCACGATCAGCGGCACGTCGAGCACCGCGACGGCGTACTCGACCGAGCCGAGCACAGCCGCGTCGATGACGTGTCCGGCCGTGCGCACCACGAACATGTCGCCCAGTCCCTGGTCGAAGATCAGCTCGGCGGCCACCCGGCTGTCCCCGCACCCGAACACCACCGCGGTGGGCGTCTGGGTCTCGGCCAGGCCGGCGCGGTGCTCGACACCCTGGCTCGGGTGCACCGGTTTGCCCGCCACGAACCGCTCGTTACCTTCTTTGAGTGCTTTCCATGCGGTTATCGGGCTGGTATGCGGCATGAGCCTTATTGTGCCCCAACTGCTCGAATGGTATGACGGCGCCCGTCGGGATCTGCCGTGGCGGCGCCCCGACGTGACGCCCTGGCAGGTTCTGGTCAGCGAGTTCATGCTCCAGCAGACGCCTGTCGCGCGGGTGCAGCCGGTTTGGGAAGCGTGGGTGGCGCGCTGGCCGACGCCCTCGGCGACGGCCGCGGCCAGCGCCGCAGATGTCTTGCGGGCGTGGGGCAAACTCGGCTATCCGCGTCGTGCCAAACGGCTGCACGAGTGCGCAACGGTGATCGCAGCCGAATACGACGACGTGGTCCCCGCCGACGTCGAAACCCTTCTGGCACTGCCGGGAATCGGCGCCTACACCGCGCGTGCCGTCGCGTGCTTTGCCTACCGGCAGCGGGTTCCTGTCGTCGACACCAACGTCCGCCGGGTCGTGACGAGGGTGATCCACGGCCACGCAGACGCGGCCGCCTCGGTGCGCGACCTCGCCGACGTGGCGGCCCTGTTGCCCGAAGGCGATGCCGCGCCGACGTTTTCGGTTGCGCTGATGGAGTTCGGCGCGACGGTGTGTACCGCCCGCGCGCCGCGGTGCGGCGGGTGCCCGCTGAGCACATGCGCCTGGCGTGCTCGCGGATATCCGGCCCCGAGCGCCCCAGCGCGACGCCCGCAGCGGTATGCCGGCACCGACCGTCAGGTCCGCGGCCGGTTGCTGGACGTGTTGCGCAGCAGCGACTCACCAGTCACCCGGGCGCAGTTGGACGTGGTGTGGCTCAGCGACACCGCCCAACGCGACCGTGCCCTGGACTCGCTGCTGGTCGATGGGCTGGTGGAGCAGACCGCCGACGGCCGCTACGCGCTTGCCGGAGAAGGTGATCCGTGATGCATCGGGCAGATCAGGCGGTGGCCGCTTCCCCGCAGGCGAACCGGCGCCGGTAGTCCGACGGCGTCACCCCGATGATCCTGCGGAAGTGGTGGCGCAGCAGCGTCGCGGTGCCGAAACCCGAACGCTCGGCGATCCTGTCGACGTCGAGGTCGGTCTCCTCGAGCAGTCGGCGGGCGTACAACACCCGTTGGTCGGTGACCCACTGCATGGGCGTGCGCCCGGTCTCCTCGACGAACCGCCGGGCGAACGTGCGAGCCGACATGTGCGCGCGCGCAGCCAACGTCGCAACCGTATGCGGATGATCGAGGTTGGTGATGATCCAATCAAGATGCGGGGCAAAGCGTTCCGAACATCGGACCGGGATAGGCTGATCGATGTACTGACGCTGACCGCCGTCGCGCTGCGGGGCCACCACCATGCGGCGGGCGATCTTGTTGGTCACCTCGCTACCAAGCTCGCGGCGCACCAGATGCAGGCATGCGTCGATACCGGCCGCGGTGCCCGCGCTGGTGATGAGGTTGCCGTCGTCGACGAACAACACGTTGCGGTCGACTTTCGCCGTCGGGTACTGGCG
Source organism: Mycolicibacterium holsaticum DSM 44478 = JCM 12374 (assembly GCF_019645835.1). Classification (NCBI taxonomy): domain Bacteria; kingdom Bacillati; phylum Actinomycetota; class Actinomycetes; order Mycobacteriales; family Mycobacteriaceae; genus Mycobacterium; species Mycolicibacterium holsaticum. The sequence continues at coordinate 601,763 of NZ_CP080998.1, read as the reverse complement.
GGCGAGGTCGTCGGCGTGCATCCAGTGCGTGGTGCAGGGCCTGCCGTCGAGCAGACCGGCCGCACCTGCGACGAACGCCCCCGAGCACACCGTGAGGATGATCGACCCGGCCTCGGCTGCGGTCCTGACCGCGGCCAGGGCCTCGGGTAGATACTCCGAGCCGCCGATCGCCGGAATGGCCACCAGGTCCGCCCCGATCAGGTCGTCGAGGCCGTGATCGGGCGTCAGCGTCGCACCCACTGAGGTGGCAAGCGGCCGTCCCGGCTCGGGCCCGCAGACCTTGAAGTCGAAGTTCGGCACGCCGTCAGCGGACCGATCGATGCCGAAGACCTCGCAGATGACGCCGAACTCGAAAACCGCTAGACCGTCCAACACCAGCGCGGATACGCTTTTCAATGCCATGGCAGCATTTTATCTCAACATGTCCTTACTGCCACTGTTGGCGGGATATTTGTTGCCGGAGGATTACTGCCATGACCGAAGCGCTGAGCCGCCTGTTATCTCAACTGCGTCTCCACGAGGTATGGATGTCCGTGTTGACCTCCGGTCGGGCCTACGGATCCGATCCGGCTGACGACCGTGACCGGGCGCGCGTGGAACACGACCTGGACGCGGTGCGCAGCCGCTTCGAACGCCAACCCACCTGGCCGAGTTCAGGGGCGTTGGGCGAGCGACGCTAGAAACGACTGCACCGCCTGCTGGTAGACGCGCGGCGCGTCGTCGTGCACCAGATGACCCGCATCCGGAACAGCCAGATATGTGGTCTGCCAACCGGTTTCAGCCATTCGGCGCATCTGCCCTGGCGGCGTGACGGAGTTTGCCGCCTCGATCAACAACGCGGGCGCGCGCACCGCGTTCCACTCGCGCCAGTAGTCCCGGGTGCCCCATTCTGCGGCGATCTCGATCCACCTCTTCGGCTGCCCGTGCAGTCGCCACCCGGTCGCCGTGCGGTCGAACGCCTCGAGGAAATACTGGCCGGCGATCGGCCCGAACTCGTCGTAAACCCGTTGTGCCGACTCGAATTCCACCGGCAAGGCGTGCACCCACGGCTCCCAGGGCCCGGTGGTGCGGCCACGGAAGTCAGGCGCCATGTCCTCGACGACCAGCGCCTCGACCAGGTCCGGGTGCGTGGCGGCCAGACACCACGCGTGCAACGCGCCCATCGAATGCCCGATCATCACCGCGGGCCTGCCGACCTCGGCCACCGCGTCACCGAGGTCGGACACGAACCGCTCGGTGCTGATCGGGTGCGGATCGGCGACGTCGCGGCCCCGGTGCCACAACGCGTCGTAGGTGTACACCTCGCCCCAGCGGGTCAGCCACGGCAGCTGGCGAGACCAGGTGCTGCCCCGCCCCATCAGGCCGTGCACCAGCACCAGGGGGCGGCCCTTCCCACCGCGAGACGTCAAGAGCATGCCGACATCATCACGCCTCGGAACGCCCGGCACCCATTCGGTAGCCTGATTCGCATGCCGAGCCAAAACCCCGTGGTGAAGATCAACGCAATCGAAGTCCCTGCCGACGCGGGTCCCGAACTGGAGAAACGGTTCGCTCACCGCGCCCACGCCGTCGACAACCAGCCCGGTTTCCTCGGCTTTCAGCTGCTTCGCCCCGTCAAGGGCGAGGACCGCTACTTCGTGGTGACCCAGTGGGAGTCCGAAGAGGCTTTCCAGGCCTGGGCAACCGGCCCTGCCATCGAGGCGCACAAGGGCCAGCAGGCCAACCCGGTAGCCACCGGCGCATCCCTCCTGGAGTTCGAGGTCGTCCTTGACGTTGCGGGTGGCAGCAAATAGCGGCACGCCTGACCCGCGCCGCGCGACGGGCCTAGCGGTCGCGGTCACCCTCGTGGTCGCGATGGCCGGATGCGGCCAGAGCGCTCCGCCACCGGCCGACGCGGCGTACGGCGTGCCGATCGAGATCAACACACCGCAGGGTCTGCGGGCCAAGCAGACCATGGACATGCTGAACTCGGACTGGCCGATCGGCGAGGTGGGTGTGCGCACCCTGGCCGCACCCGACGAGGTCGACGACATCGCAGTGCAACTCGACAAGATCTGGTGGGACCGGCCGTTCACCGTGGCTAACGTCGACATCGGTGCGGGACAGGCGACGCTGGACGTGGTGACGTCCTATGGCGTCGAGCAGGAGATCACCCTGCGCACCGACGACGCGGGCCTGGTGGATCGGTTGGAGGTGGCGCTGCAGCCGCCGAAGATCGACACGTGGTCAGACATCGACGACGAGCTGACGAAGTCCGGGGCACGTTATTCCTACCAGGTCGCCAAAGTGGACCTCGACGCCCGCGAGTGCACTGTGGTCGCCGGAACCAACACCGACCTTTCGCTGCCGCTTGCGTCGATCTTCAAACTGTATGTGCTGCTTGCGGTTGCCGATGCGGTCGAAGAAGGCACGCTGGACTGGACCGACTCGCTCACCATCACCGAGGACGTCAAGGCCCTCGGCTCGTCCAACCTCGAGGACCTTCCGCCCGGGGCGCAGATATCGGTGAGAACCGCTGCCCAGCAGATGATCTCGGCAAGCGACAACATGGCCACCGACCTGCTCATCGGACGGCTGGGACCAGGTGCTGTCGAACGGGCCCTGATCACCGCAGGCCATCACGATCCGGCGAGCATGACCCCGTTCCCGACGATGCGCGAGCTGTTCTCGGTCGGATGGGGCGAACCCGATCTGCGTGAACAGTGGAAGAGCGCATCCCCCGAGGGCCGCGCCGCCCTGCTGAGACAAACCAATTCGCGTCCGTATCAACCGGATCCGGAGCGCACCCACACCCCGGCGTCCGAGTTCGGCGCGGAGTGGTACGGCAGCGCCGAAGACATCTGTCGAGTGCACGCCGCGTTGCAGGCGGGGGCGGTGGGCAAAGCGGCGCCGGTGAAGGACATCATGGCCGCGATCCCCGGGATCGACCTGGACCGCTCCAAGTGGACCTACGTCGGCGCCAAGGCGGGAAACCTGCCGGGGGACCTGGCGTTCAGTTGGTACGCCGTCGACCGCACCGGGCAACCGTGGGTGGTCAGCTTCCAGCTCAACTGGCCGCGTTTCCGCAGCCCCACCGCGGCGGGTTGGCTCCTGTCGATCGCTCACCGGGCCTTCGACCTGGCGCCGATCGGCTGACCTACCGACCCGACCGCAGCGTCCACGCGTGCCCGCGGTAATGCATGACCGTGCGGCTCACCGGTGCAATATCGATGCGCCAGAACGACTTCGGTGGCGCCTCCAGTGCGGTGAGAACGGCGGCGCGGACCACCGCGGGGTGGGTCACCGCGACCAGCCGGCCGCGACGCTCGGGCAGGCCGTCCATCCAGTCCCGCACCCGTTCGACCAGCTCGACGACGGTTTCACCGCCGTGCGGCGCCCTGCTCGGATCCGTCAACCAGATCGCCAGGTCGTCCGGGGCCAACCGACCAAGCACATCGCCTCGCCAGCGGCCGCAGTCGAGGTCGCAAAGCCGCGGTTCGACCGACGCCTGCAGGCCGAGCAACTCCGCGGTCTGGCGGGTCCGCTTCTCGGGGCCGCAGAACGCGGCGTCAACGGCGCCCAGATCGGTCGACACGTCGATCTGCCGGTGGCCGAGCGAGTTCAGCGACTCGTCGGTGGGAAATCGCCCGGCCGCCGTCGCGTCGGTCATGGCGTGGGAGACCAGGGTCAGCCGGACGACTTCGGTCATGCCGGGATGGAATTCTCCCGCCGTCTGGACTCCAGCAGCCGGGCCGCCATCGCACCGAACGCCAGCGCGATCGTCGCGTACAACACGATCTGGGTGCCCAGCGAGTAGAGCCGGAACTCGTAGAGGTCGTCGGCGGGGAACCCTTCGTAGACGATGTTGCCCGCGGCGTCGAGCTGCGGGCCCGGCGTCTCGTCGATGGTCGGCAGGATCAACATCACCACGGCGACCGCCAGCACGTAGCCACCGGCGGCGACCAGCGCCGCGTTCCACGCACTCATCCGGTCGGCCAACCGGCGTCCCAGATAAACCGCGCCCACCAGCAGCGCGGCGGAGACCGCGACCATCAGCAGGTACAGCAACGTGCGCTGGCGGATCGTCTCGTCCAGGCTCAACGCGGGCGGGCTCGGCGGATACTTCAGCGCGGGAACGACAAAGAGGCTCAGCAGCATTCCGCCCGCAACGTATAACGACAGCAGGCGCGCGGAGATGTCACCCACGCGTCCGTACGTCACCGCGAACACCACCGCGAACAGCGCGCCGATCGCGACACTGAACGCCAGTACGCCAAAACCCATGCCGATGTTGGCCTGCACGCCGCGGGTGAACCCTTCGAAACCGCCACCACCGTGGTGATGCCCGGCGTGTGCGTGGGCACCCTCCAGCGCCTCCTGCGCGGCGCCAATGCCCTCTTCGTAGCCGATCGCCCGTTCGATCACCGGTTCCACGAAGATCCGGGCGAAGACGAACGCGAACAACCCGGCCAGGGCGCCGGCCAGTACACCGCGCCCGATTATCTGCTTTTCCATTGTTTTCCGTGCTCGACCAGTGCCGGCGATCAGTGGCAGGGGAAGCCGAGCAGGTGGCGGGCGTCGTGCACGAACTCGTGGATGAGGGTGTTGTTGCCGAACACCGACGTCGCGCCCTGATCCATCCCGACGAAGTAGATCACCAGCAGCGCGAAGAACGCGGTCAGGGTCAGCCAGGCCACCGCCTTGGCTGCCGAGAAGTCGATAGCGGGGACGACTGTCCTGCGGGCCTCAGAAGAGGTCATGTCGGTGTCCTTTCGGGGATTTCGCGTCCCGGTTCAAGGTGGACGACAGGCGTCGGGTCTGACTTGACACAGTGGCGCGACCGTTCTGGATTCTCACCAGATTCCTCTGCCTGCGATTACATCGCACATCCTATGCAATCGCTCGGTGAATGGAGACCCGGGAGCGCAAAAACCCCCGAACCGAGGTTCGGGGGCCTTCGCGCTATGAGGTTATTCGGCCACGCTGGTCGCGCCCGCCGCGCCGGCTTGGGCCAGGTCGGGCTCTTCCACCTTGGCCGGCTTCTTGGTGCCGGTGAAGGTGAACACCGCGTCCTCGCCGGCACCCTCGCCGTCCCAGTTCTCGACGTCGACGGTGACGAGCTGGCCGGGTCCGATCTCGTCGAACAGGATCTTCTCCGACAGCTGGTCCTCGATCTCGCGCTGGATGGTGCGCCGCAGCGGCCGGGCGCCCAGCACCGGGTCGAACCCGCGCTTGGCCAGCAGCGACCTGGCCCTGTCCGTCAGCGTCATCTCCATGTCCTTGGCCTTGAGCTGAGTCGAGACCCGACCGATCATCAGGTCGACCATCCGCACGATCTCGTCCTGCGTCAGCTGGTGGAAGACGATGATGTCGTCGATGCGGTTGAGGAACTCGGGGCGGAAGTGCTTCTTCAGCTCGTCGTTGACCTTCTGCTTCATCCGCTCGTAGTCGTTCTCACCGCCGCCCTGGGAAAAGCCCAGCCCGACCGCCTTGGAGATGTCCGACGTGCCCAGGTTGGACGTGAAGATCAGCACGGTGTTCTTGAAGTCCACCGTGCGACCCTGACCGTCGGTCAGCCGGCCGTCCTCGAGGACCTGCAACAGGCTGTTGTAGATCTCCTGGTGGGCCTTCTCGATCTCGTCGAAGAGCACCACGGAGAACGGCTTGCGGCGCACCTTCTCGGTGAGCTGGCCGCCCTCCTCGTAGCCGACGTAGCCCGGAGGGGCACCGAACAGCCGCGAGGCGGTGAACCGGTCGTGGAACTCGCCCATGTCGATCTGGATCAGCGCGTCGTCGTCGCCGAACAGGAAGTTGGCCAGCGCCTTGGACAGCTCGGTCTTCCCGACCCCGGACGGGCCGGCGAAGATGAACGAACCGGACGGCCGCTTGGGATCCTTCAGCCCGGCGCGGGTGCGCCGGATCGCCTTGGAGACGGCCTTGACGGCGTCCTCCTGGCCGATGATCCGCTTGTGGATCTCTTCTTCCATGCGCAGCAGCCGAGTGGTTTCCTCCTCGGTCAGCTTGAACACCGGGATACCGGTCCAGTTGCCGAGCACCTCGGCGATCTGCTCGTCGTCGACCTCGGCGACCACGTCGAGATCACCTGAGCGCCACTGCTTCTCGCGCTCGGCACGCTGAGCGACCAGCTGCTTCTCCTGGTCACGCAGCCGGGCGGCCTTCTCGAAGTCCTGCGCGTCGATCGCCGACTCCTTCTCGCGGCGCGCGTCGGCGATCTTCTCGTCGAACTCACGCAGATCAGGCGGCGCGGTCATCCGGCGGATCCGCATCCGGGCGCCGGCCTCGTCGATCAGGTCGATCGCCTTGTCGGGCAGGAAGCGGTCGTTGATGTAGCGGTCGGCCAGCGTCGCCGCGGCCACCACCGCACCGTCGGTGATCGAGACCCGGTGGTGGGCCTCGTAGCGGTCGCGCAGGCCCTTGAGGATCTCGATGGTGTGCTCGACCGTCGGCTCGCCGACCTGCACCGGCTGGAAGCGGCGTTCCAGTGCGGCGTCCTTCTCGATGTACTTGCGGTACTCGTCGAGCGTGGTGGCGCCGATGGTCTGCAGCTCGCCGCGCGCCAGCTTCGGCTTGAGGATGCTGGCGGCGTCGATGGCGCCCTCGGCGGCACCTGCACCCACGAGCGTGTGCAGCTCGTCGATGAACAGGATGATGTCGCCGCGAGTGTTGATTTCCTTGAGCACCTTCTTCAGGCGCTCCTCGAAGTCACCGCGATACCGGCTGCCTGCTACCAGCGAGCCGAGGTCAAGCGTGTAGAGCTGCTTGTCCTTCAGCGTCTCGGGCACCTCGCCGTGCACGATCGCCTGCGCGAGCCCCTCGACGACGGCGGTCTTGCCGACGCCGGGCTCACCGATCAGCACCGGGTTGTTCTTGGTGCGCCGGCTGAGCACCTGCATCACCCGCTCGATTTCCTTCTCGCGTCCGATGACCGGATCGAGCTTGCCCTCCATCGCGGCCGCGGTCAGGTTGCGGCCGAACTGGTCGAGCACCAGCGAAGTGGACGGGTTGCCCGCCTCACCGCCGCGGCCACCGGTGCCGGCCTCCGCGGTCTCCTTGCCCTGGTAGCCGCTCAGCAGCTGGATGACCTGCTGACGCACCCGGGTCAGCTCGGCACCCAACTTCACCAACACCTGGGCCGCCACACCTTCGCCCTCACGGATCAGCCCGAGCAGAATGTGCTCGGTGCCGATGTAGTTGTGGCCGAGCTGCAGCGCCTCGCGCAGGCTCAGCTCCAGCACCTTCTTGGCGCGGGGGGTGAAGGGGATGTGTCCGGACGGCGCCTGCTGACCCTGGCCGATGATCTCCTCGACCTGGCTGCGCACGCCTTCGAGCGAGATGCCCAGCGACTCCAGCGACTTCGCCGCTACACCTTCGCCCTCGTGAATAAGTCCCAACAGGATGTGCTCGGTGCCGATGTAGTTGTGGTTGAGCATCCGGGCCTCTTCTTGAGCCAGGACGACGACCCTGCGGGCACGGTCGGTAAATCTCTCAAACATCGGTGGTTACCTGCTCTCCATCACATAGGTACGGTGCCGCCCGCCCCGAAAGGCTCCGGAAACGCACTGCACCTGCCGTCCACTCTAATGGGCGGGACTCCCCGGTGCCCCGTCCGGCGGTCTGCTGTGAGCGGACAACCGGAATACCTATCCCCACCTCGGCTGGTTACCCGGTGGCTACCGGTTAGCAACGCCTGGGCGGGCGGATTCGATTCCGCGATCGCAGCACGGCGGGTTCGCGTGCGGCGAACAGGCGTACCGGCGGGCTACCCGCAGAGTTGAGCAGCGGTTACAGGGCGTTCGGGCAATTTCTCGATACTTCTTGATATGTAGCCGGCTACGTCGCCGCGTGGAACGCGTCGATGACATCGGCAGGGATCCGGCCGCGGGTCGACACGTTGTGTCCGTTGCGTCGCGCCCACTCCCTGATCGCGGCGCTTTGCTCGCGATCGATCGCCGCACGGCCGCGGCCCGATCCGGCCGAGCGGCCGCGCCGGCGACCACCGACGCGGCGACCGGCTTCCACCCATTGCTTCAAGTCGTTGCGCAGTTTCGCGGCATTCTTGGAAGAAAGGTCGATCTCGTAACTCACACCGTCAAGGCCGAATTCGACGGTCTCATCGGCTGCGCCTTCGCCGTCGAAATCGTCGACCAACGTGACGGTCACTTTCTTCGCCATTTGCTTACGCCCTTCTACTTGAGAACTAGATTGTTACATTAGTTCTCGAACCCTGGAACCAATCTGCCATATGTATGGGCCCCATTCAACACGTTCTGAAATCGAACCGGTTCACGCACCGTGACGTCGAACAATCGGGAACAAAACAGTCTCTCGAATCGACAGGCCGGTCAATGCCATCATCAACCTATCGATACCCATTCCGGTACCGGTGGTCGGTGGCATCGCATACTCCAGCGCGGTGAGAAAATCCTCGTCGAGGGCCATTGCCTCGTCGTCTCCGGCGGCCGCCGCGCGGGCTTGTGCTTCAAACCTTTCGCGTTGGATTACCGGATCGATCAGTTCAGAGTAGCCGGTGGCGAGTTCAATCCGCCGCACATAGAGATCCCACTTTTCGGTGACACCCTCGATGCTGCGATGTGACCGGGTCAGCGGCGTGGTTTCGACAGGAAAGTCACGAACGAAGGTCGGCGCCCACAGGGTGTTACCGACGGTGTGTTCCCAAAGTTCCTCAACCAATTTTCCGTGCCCGTAGCCACGGTCGCGGGGAATCTCCACATCGAGTCGGTCCGCGATCTGCCATAACTTCTCGGCCGGAGTTTGGGGGGTGATCTCTTCCCCGAGTGCTTCTGACAGAGATGGATACATTTGCAGGGTCTGCCATTCACCATCAAGGTCATAGACGGTGCCATCCGGCAATGGCACCTTTCTGGTGCCGATCGCCTCGTCCGCGACTTCCTGAATAAGCTCACGGGTGACGATGGCGGAATCGTCATAGGTGCCATACGCCTGATATGTCTCGAGCATCACAAATTCCGGAGAATGCGTGGAATCCGCACCCTCGTTTCGGAACACCCGATTCAACTCGAAGACCCTCTCCAAGCCGCCCACGACAGCGCGCTTGAGGAACAGTTCCGGGGCGATTCGCAGATACAGATCGGCATCGAGCGCATTGGAATGGGTGACGAACGGCCGCGCGGCCGCACCACCGGCCAATGTCTGCAGCATCGGGGTCTCGACTTCCAGGAAACCGCGCCGCTCGAGCGCCGCTCGCAACGCCCTTATCACCGCTATCCGCTGCCGGGCGACCGTGCGCGCCTCGGGGCGCACGATCAAATCGACATAGCGCTGCCGCACCCGCATCTCTTCGCTGATTTCCTTATGCGCGACGGGCAGGGGACGCAGTGCTTTGGAAATGATTTGCCAGGAATCGGCGAGCACTGAAAGTTCGCCGCGCCGTGAGCTGATCACCTCGCCGTGCACGAAGACGATGTCGCCCAGGTCGACGTCGGATTTCCACGCGTCCAGGGACTCCTGACCGATGCGGTCGAAGCTGAACATCGCCTGCAGTTGGGTGCCGTCACCTTCCTGCAGTGTCGCAAAGCACAGCTTTCCGGCGTTGCGGGCAAAGATCACCCGTCCGGCGACGCCGACGAGCTGGCCGGTTTCGGTGTCGGCGGCCAGGTCGGGGTAGGCCTCGCGGATCTCGGCGAGCGTGTGGGTGCGGGGCACCTCGACCGGGTACGGATCTCGGCCCTCGGCCAGCAGCCGCTCACGCTTGGCCTGACGGATCCGGTACTGCTCGGGAAGGTCGGCGTCGGGAGTATCAGCTGAGGTCACGTCGTGCCAGCCTATCTGGCTTGTTTGAGGCGGCCCCGCTGGCTGTCGCGGTTGCGTTCGAACACCAGCCGCAGACCGCTCAACGTCAGATACCGGTCGTAGTGCTCGACGGTGCGCATATCGGGCAACAGCAGCGGTGCGCTGTGGCCGGTCGCCACCACCGTCACGTCGGCCCCCGAGAAGCCGTCCACATCGTCGCGGACCCGCTGCACCAGGCCGTCGACCAGCCCGGCGAACCCGAAAACGGCACCGGCCTGCATGCACTCCACGGTGTTCTTGCCGACCACCGACCGGGGCCGGGTCAGCTCGACGCGGCGCAGCGCCGCCGACCGGGTGGCCGAGGCATCCGAGGACACCTCGACGCCCGGGGCGATCGCCCCGCCGAGGAACTCGCCCTTGGCAGACACCACGTCGACGCAGATCGACGAGCCGAAGTCCACCACGATCGCCGCGGTGCCGTACTTGTGGAAGGCCGCCAGACAGTTGACGATGCGGTCGGCCCCGACTTCCTTGGGGTTGTCGACCAGAAGCGGGATGCCGGTACGCACCCCCGGTTCGATCAGCACGTGCGGGACGCTGGGCCAGTACTGGCCCAGCATCTCGCGCAGCTCGTGCATCACCGACGGCACGGTGGACAGCGCGGCCGCCCCGGTCAGATGTTCGGAGTCGTCACCGATCAGACCGTCGATGGTCAGCGCGAGCTCGTCGGCGGTTACCTCCGGTTCGGTGCGAATCCGCCAGTGGTGCACCACCTTTGCGTGGTCACCGGAACCAGAGATCAGGCCGACGACGGTGTGGGTGTTGCGAACGTCGATCGCGAGGAGCACACGATCACCGCGACGACATCAGTTCGGCCGCATCGGCCGGCACATGGGCGGGGTCGTGACCGAGGTCGACCGGCTTGTTGTCGGCGTCGACGAACACGATCCTGGGTTGATAGCGGCGTGCCTCGGCATCTTCCATCGTGCCGTAGGCGATCAGGATCACCAGGTCACCGGGGTGCACCAGATGGGCTGCGGCACCGTTGATCCCGATCACACCGCTGCCGCGCTCGCCGGTGATCGCGTAGGTCACCAGCCGGGCGCCGTTGTCGATGTCGACGATCGTGACCTGCTCACCCTCGAGCAGGTCCGCGGCGTCCATCAGGTCGGCGTCGATGGTGACTGATCCGACGTAGTGCAGATCGGCCTGCGTGACCGTCGCCCGGTGGATCTTGGATTTCAGCATGGTTCGTAACATCAATTCCTCCAAGGAAGTTCGTGCTCGTCGAACTCAACGTGCGGACCGGGGCCCGACGGCACCCCGATGTCGATGGCGATGTTGTCGAGCAGCCGGGTGCTGCCGAGCCGCGCGGCGACGAGCATGCGGCCCGCCCCCGTGGTCGGCGCGGGGCCCAGCATCGGGTCACGCACCTGCAGGTAGTCGATCTCGATGGCGCCCACCTCGTCGAGCACCGCGTGCGCGGCGTCCAATGCCGCGGCGGTTCCTTCCCCCGCCGCGTACATGCCCGCCAGCAGCGCCGCCGACAGCGCACCGGCCTGCTCGCGTTCCTCCTCGCTGAGGTAGTGGTTGCGCGACGACATCGCCAACCCGTCGGTTTCCCGCACGATCGAGACGCCGACGATCCCGACGTCGAGGTTGAAATCGGCGACCATCTGGCGGATCAGGACCAGCTGCTGGTAGTCCTTCTCGCCGAAGAACGCGCGGTCCGGATTGACGATGTTGAGCAACTTGAGGACCACCGTCAGCACACCACCGAAATGCGTTGGGCGCGAGGCACCTTCGAGTTCGGCACCGAGCGGCCCGGGCTGCACGCAGGTGCGGATGCCGTCGGGGTAGATGTCGTCGACGGTCGGGGTGAACGCGATCTCGACGCCTTCCCTGCCCAGTGCGGCGAGGTCGTCGTCCAGCGTGCGCGGATAGGCGTCGAGGTCTTCGTTCGCACCGAACTGCAGCGGGTTGACGAAGATCGACACGACCACCACGGCGCCCTGCACCCGTTTGGCGGCGCGGATCAGCGTCAGGTGCCCCTCGTGCAGAGCGCCCATCGTCGGCACCAGCATGACCCGGCGCCCGGTGGCGCGCAGCGCCTTGGTGACGGCCGCGACGTCGCGCGGGTTCTGGTAGACGTTCAACTGGCGCGCGGTGAACTGTGGTTTGCGTTCGGTCATGGGCGTCGCGCTTCCTGCAGCACCGTGAACACCTCGTCGGGAGCGTGGGCCCGCTGTGCGGTGCGCAGTGAATTGGCCCGATACGCCTGTGCCAGTTGCGGATCCATTTCGGTCAGGGCCAGCAGATGGCCGGCGAGGGCGGGTGCGTCGCCGCGGGCGACCGGACCGGTCAGCGCGGCCTGCCCGCGTTGCAGGGCGTTCTCCAGCGAGGCGCGCGCCAGCGGTCCGACGACGCGCTCCGCGATACCGCCCGGCGCGTTGCTGACGAGTTCCTGGCCGAGGAGTTCCTGACCCCACAGCGCCGAACGCAGCGCATCCACGGCATCCAGGACGACGGTGACCAGGTGATTGCTGGCATGGGCCAACGCCGCGTGATAGAGGGTGCGGGCATCTTCGCGCACGCGGAACGGCTCGCCGCCGATCTCGAGCACCAGCGACTGGGCGATCGCATAGCCCACCTCGTCGGCGGCGGTGATGCCGAAGCAGGTGTCGGGCAGCCGGTCGATGTCCTCGTCGGAGCCGGTGAACGTCATCGCCGGATGGATGGCCAGGGGTATACAACCCGTCTCGGTCAGCGGCGCCAGCACCGCCACCCCGTTGGCGCCCGACGTGTGCGCGACGATGGTGCCCGGCCGAACCGCCCCGGTGGCCGCCAGACCCGAGACCAGCCCGGCGAGCTCGGCGTCGGGAACCGTCAGCAACAACAGCTCGGCGCGTGCGGCGACCTCGTCTATCGGGGCCACCACGGTGTCGGGCAGCCGGCGCCGGGCGCGCTCGCGCGAGGCTTGCGAGATGGCGCTGCAGGCCACCACCACGTGCTCGGCGCGCTCCAACGCCACACCCAGCGCGGTACCCACGCGACCAGCGGAAATGATGCCGATCGTGAGCCGCGCGGGGCGGAATACGTCGGGCGTCCCCATGCAGCGACCTCGCTGAGTGTCAGAAGTGTGTACGTTCCAGTCCCGCGGCGCGGGTACCAGACGGTCAGAAAAAGATTAACTCACTCTTCGCGGCGGCGGCGACGGCCGCCCCCCGTCGGGCTGGCCTGCAGCCGTGCGAGCAGTTCGGCGACCGACTGACCGCCGGTCTGTTCGTCGTCCGCGGCGCGGCGCCGCCGTCGCGGCGTGGGCTGCTCCGGCTCCTCGGCAGCGGCGCCGGGATCGGCGGTCTCGGCCGGTCCGGAGTGCCTGCCACGGCGCGGCGGTTCGTACCCGGGTGGCGTCGGCGACGGCTCAGGTGCGGCCGCTGTCGGCTCCGGTGCGCGCCGCTTGCCGACGTACTCCTGGGCGGGGCGGTCCTCCTCGACCGGGGCCACCCAGTTGCTGCCCGGGGCACCCGGCGGCAACCACTGTCCGTCCGCCGGTGCGGGATGCCAGCCGGTGGCCGGGGGGTGGGCGGCGGACGGCTCGGGCTGCGGCGCGGGGTCTTCCAATGGGGCCCAACTGAAGTGGGTGCTGCCGGCGGCCGGTTCGGGCTCGGGCTCCGGCTCGGGCGCTGGAGGTGGGGGCGGCGGGGGCGGCGGCGGCGCCCACACCCTGGGCTCCTCGGCGAACTGCCGCGGCTCCTCGGGCTCGGCCTCGGAGGGCCTGCGGTGGGCGCCTCCCGCGCTGGGCGGCGGGGGCACCCACTCGAACTCGGGCGGATGGGGTTCGGCCGGGACGTCGATGATCGGGCTTTCATCGGTCTGGGCGTTGTGGTCCTCGCCGTAGCCGGTGTCGATGCGGCCGGCGCCGAGCCGGGCGGCGGGCTCCTCGTCACGGTCCCAGTCGCTGTAGGCCCGTACCGTCGTGCGTTCGGTTTCCAGCGCCGGCCGATCCGACAGCTCGGCGTCGAACAAAACCTCAAGATGGCTGCGCAGGGCTGCCAGTTCGGCGCGCAGGGCGGCCACCTCGTCCGCGGCCTGGGCACGCAGCTCGGTGGCCAGTTCCCGGCGCAGATGGGTTTCCACCGACAGCTCGTACTCGCGGCGTGCTGAGATCTCGCGGTCCAGTTGCAGGTCGTAGACCAGCTTGAGGTCACGCACCTTGGCCTGGTCGGCGTCGCTCTGCCTGCGGTAGATGACGGAAACGAACGCCGCTACCACGGCGGCCCACAACGCCAGGATGACGGCCAGCTTGAGCAGTTCCACCCGGTTGGTGAACACCAAGGCGGAGCTGGCCGCGATCGCAAGGACCAGCAACGCGCTCAGCAGCACCCAACTCGGCCTGCGGCCGCTGCGCCGCGGCCTGGCGCTGCGGGGCAGATCGGTCATGGGCCGACTGTACCCGGCACAGGTCACCGAGCGTGTCGACCGTATCGGCGATTCGGCGCGTCGGCGCCGCGGCGCCGCTAATCGGTTGCGGCGTCGGCGTTGTCCTGCGGCTCGTTCGGCGACTTGCAGCAATGCTGCAGCCACAACGCGGCGATCACCAACGCCAGCGCGCACCCGGCCGCGACGACGGTGCCCGCGGTGTCTTCACCGGCGACGCGCAACGTCGAACGCCGTGGTAACAGGTACAGGAGCACGCCCACCCACCAGCCGAGCACCAGCGCGCCCACCCACGCCGACGCCTTGGCGATCACCACCGACCGGGCCACCGCCAGCGGATGCAGCCAACCCGGGCCGTCGCCGATCTGGCCGTCGCGGATCTTGGCGCGGATATAGAAGGCCCAGCCCGCCTCGGCGATCGCGACCGCGAGCAGCGACAACCCCGTCCACACCGTGATCGGCGGAAACCACTTGTAGAGCAGCAGCACCAGCAGGTAGCCGAGCACGACCGTGATCGCCGTCGCGGCGGTCAGGTCACGCTTGCGGGTCGGTCCCATCAGCTCAGCGTCAGGTCGGTGGGTCGCACCCCGTCGCGCTCGGCGGGGTCGAGTTCGGCGAGCAGGTCGGTCACCGGGCGGGCGACGCCGTCGACGCTGAGCGTCGCGTCGGGTTCGACGGCAAGCCACGGGAGCAGGACGAACGCGCGCTGGTGTGCGCGCGGATGCGGCAACGTCAGATCGTCATCGCGACAGGTCACCTCGCGGTCTGCGGCTCGGCAGCTGATCAGGTCCACGTCGAGCGTGCGGGGTCCCCAACGTTGGGCGCGCACCCGTTCGGCGGCGCGCTCCAGGTCCTGCGCGCGGCGCAGCCACCCGCGTGCGTCGAGGTCCGCGTCCTCGGCTATCACCACGGCGTTGAGGAAGTGGTCTTGCGCCACGCCGCCCCACGGTTGGGTCTCATAAACCGGCGAGACCGCCCGCACCGCTTCGGCGAGGCCGTCGACGACCGACCGCAGCCGCGCTTTGCGGTCGCCGATGTTCGACCCGATGGACAGCACCACCCGGCTCACGCGGCGCCGCCGCGGCCGTCGCGCCGGGACCGTCGTGCCACCACCGCGACGTCGGCGAAGTCCAGCGGGATGGGCGCACCGGGTTTGTGCACCGTCACCTCGACGGCGTGCACGCGCGCGTCGGCCATTACCGCGTCGGCGATCTCGCCTGCCACCGTCTCGATCAGGTTGCGCGCGGGCCCGGCGACGATGTCGGCAGCCAGCTTGGCCAGCCCGCCGTAGTCGATGGTGTCGGCCAGGTCGTCGCTGGCCGCGGCCGGCGCCAGATCGACCCACACCGTGACGTCGACGACGAAGTCCTGTCCGTCGCGGCGCTCGTAGTCGAAAACTCCATGATGACCACGAACGGTCAAGCCGCGCAACTCGATTCGGTCAGCCACTCGAAATATTTCCCGTCGCTCCGTCCCCCTGCGCTTCGCGCGGGTGGTGCCCCCACGCCCCTGACCACGCTCCGAGCACCTTGAGCGCGTCGACCGATGCGCGCACGTCGTGCACCCGCACCCCCCACGCGCCGTGCAGTCCGGCCAACGCGGATATCACCGCCGTCGCCGTCTCCCGCCCCCCCGGCGGCCGCGCAAGGCCGTCCGCGTCGGCCAGCAGCGTACCGAGAAAGCGTTTGCGTGACGCGCCGACCAGGACCGGTATCCCGGTGCCGACGAACTCGGGCAGCGCGCGCAGCAGCGCCCAATTGTGTTCTGCGGTCTTGGCGAAACCCAGGCCCGGGTCGATGATCAGCCGGTCCGCGTCGACACCGGCCGCCACAGCGGTGTCGACGTTGGCGAGCAGTTCCGCGCGCACGTCGGCGACCACGTCACGGTAGGCGGGCACCTCATGCGGGCGCTGCGCGCCGACCGAGCGCCAATGCATCAGCACCCACGGCACTTTCGCGTCAGCCAGCAACGGGGCCATGTTCGGGTCGGCGCGGCCGCCGGAGACGTCGTTGACGATCGTGGCGCCGCTGTCCAGCGCGGCGCGGGCGACCTCGGCGTGCATGGTGTCGATACTGACCGTCAGCCCTTGCCCGGCAAGCTCTTTGATCACCGGTACGACACGTGACGTTTCGATCTCGGGGTCGATGCGGGTGGCACCCGGGCGGGTGGACTCACCGCCGACGTCGATGATCTGGGCGCCCTCGGCGGCCATCGCCAGCCCGTGTTCGACCGCGCGGTCACGGTCGAGGAACAGTCCCCCGTCGGAGAAGGAGTCGTCGGTGACGTTCACGACCCCCATGACCTGCACGCGCGTTCCCGAAGGGACCATTGGGCTGGGTGGGCTCACTTCCGAAGGATGAGATCCAGCGCCTCGGCACGCGATGCCGCATCGCACTTGAACTGACCGCGTACCGCTGAAGTGGTGGTGATGGCGCCCGGCTTGCGCACACCGCGCATTGCCATGCAGAGGTGTTCGGCCTCGATCACGACGATCGCCCCGCGCGGATTGAGCTTGCGCATCAACGCATCCGCGATCTGTGCGGTCAACCGTTCCTGCACCTGGGGTCGTTTGGCGTACAGGTCGACGAGGCGGGCGATCTTGGACAGCCCGGTGACCCGGCCGTCCGCGCCCGGGATGTAGCCCACGTGCGCGGCACCGTGAAACGACACCAGGTGGTGTTCGCAAGTGGAGTACAGCGGGATCTGCTTGACCAGCACCAGCTCGTCGTGCTGTTCGTCGAACGTGGTGTCCAGCACGGTATCCGGGTCGGTGTACAGACCGGCGAACAGCTCCTGGTACGCGCGCGCCACCCGGGCCGGGGTGTCCTGCAGTCCGTTTCGGTCGGGGTCTTCGCCCACGGCGACCAGCAACTCCCGCACCGCCGCCTCGGCACGCGCTTGATCGAACGTCGCGGGCGAGAACCTACCGGGTGAGATCGTGGTCGAATTGTTGTGCGACCGCGTCATTACGCCTCCTGTCAGCCGTGCGCAGGCGGATTGGGCCTGCCGCCCGACCGTTCGCTGTCCTGGCCCTGCTCGTCGTTCGGGTTCGGCGCAGGTGGCTGTGGGTAGGGCTGCTGATAAGGAGGATAAGGTGGCGCCGCATTGCCGGGGTTCTGCCACCCCTGATGCTGCGGCGGATACCAGTAGCCGTGCGGCTGGTGCTGAGGCGGTCCCTGCGGCTGCTGTTGCTGCTGCGGGGGCGGCGGCCAGCCGGGCGCATGCCAGCCGGCCGGAGCGCCGTAGTCCGGCTGGGTGGACCCGGCAGCGGGCGCTCCGTTGCTGCCGTGACCGTTGGCGCCGTTCTGGGCCTGCCGGGCGGCGGCTTCCTTGCTGGCCTGCGCGATCGCGGCCTTGAACGCCGGCTCGGGAACCGGTTTGGGCCATTCCTCGCCGCGTTCCATCGCCAGCTCCCCCGGCGTCTTGATCGGCGGTTTGTCGGACGGCACCCGGCCCCCGAAGTCGTCGAACATGGTCAACCGCGGGCGCTTCTTGACGTCACCGAAGATGGCCTCGAGCTCGCGGCGGTGCAGCGTCTCCTTCTCCAGCAGCTCACCGGCCAGGGTGTCGAGCACGTCGCGGTACTCGGTGAGGATCTCCCATGCCTCGGTGTGGGCGGCCTCGATGAGCTTGCGCACCTCGTCGTCGATGTCACGGGCCACCTCGTGGCTGTAATCGGCCTGGGTGCCCATGGTGCGGCCGAGGAACGGGTCGCCGTGCTCGGTGCCGTAGCGCACCGCACCGAGCTTGGAGCTCATGCCGTACTCGGTGACCATCGCGCGGGCGATCTTGGTGGCCTGCTCGATATCGGATACCGCGCCGGTGGTGGGCTCACGGAACACCAGCTCTTCGGCGGCACGTCCGCCCATGGCGAACACCAGCCGGGCGATCATCTCCGAACGGGTCATCAAGCCCTTGTCGTCCTCGGGCACCGACATCGCGTGCCCGCCGGTGCGGCCGCGCGCCAGGATCGTCACCTTGTAGATCGGGTCGATGTCGGGCATCGCCCACGCGGCGAGCGTGTGACCGCCCTCGTGGTAGGCGGTGATCTTCTTCTCGTGTTCGCTGATGATGCGGCTCTTGCGGCGCGGTCCGCCGACGACCCGGTCGACGGCCTCCTCGAGCGCGGGCCCGGTGATGACGGTGCCGTTCTCGCGGGCGGTGAGCAGCGCGGCCTCGTTGATGACGTTGGCCAGGTCGGCGCCGGACATCCCGACCGTCCGCTTGGCCAGCCCCTCGAGGTCGGCGTCGGGGGCCATCGGTTTGCCGTGCGAATGCACCTTGAGCACGGCCCGCCTGCCGGCCAGGTCGGGGCTGGTGACCGGGATCTGCCGGTCGAAGCGGCCGGGCCGCAGCAACGCCGGGTCGAGGATGTCGGGCCGGTTGGTGGCGGCGATCAGGATGACGCCCTGGCGGTCGCCGAAACCGTCCATTTCCACCAGCAGCTGGTTCAGTGTCTGCTCGCGTTCGTCGTGGCCGCCGCCGAGGCCGGCGCCGCGCTGGCGGCCGACCGCGTCGATCTCGTCGACGAAGATGATGCACGGGCTGTTCTGCTTGGCCTGCTCGAACAGGTCGCGCACGCGTGACGCGCCGACGCCGACGAACATCTCGACGAAGTCGGAACCCGAGATCGTGAAGAACGGGACGCCGGCCTCACCGGCGACGGCGCGGGCCAGCAGCGTCTTACCGGTGCCGGGCGGGCCGTAGAGCAGCACGCCCTTGGGAATCTTGGCGCCCAGCGCCTGGTACCTGCTGGGGTTTTGCAGGAAGTCCTTGATCTCGTAGAGCTCCTCGACCGCCTCGTCGACGCCCGCGACGTCGGCGAACGTGGTCTTGGGCATGTCCTTGGTGAGCTGCTTGGCACGCGACTTGCCGAACCCGAAGCCCATCCGGCCGCCGGTCTGCATCCGCGAGAACATCACGAACAGACCGACCAGCAACAGCAGCGGCAGCAGGTAGATCAGCAGCGAACCGAGCATCGAGCCCTGGTTGACGACGGTGTTGACCTTGGCGCCCTTGCTCTGCAGCGCCTCGAACACCGTCACGCCGTAGCCGGTGGGGTACTTGCTGATGATCTTGTCGCTGTCGGACGTATCGGCGTTGGCGTTCTTCAGCTCCAGCCGCAGCTGCTGTTCGCGGTCATCGATCTGCGCGCTCTTGACGTTGTCGCTGTTGATCTGCGCCATCGCCACCGAGGTGTCGACGGGCTTGAACTCGCGGGTGTCGTCGCTGAAGTAGAAGAATGACCAACCCAGCAGCAACAGGACCGCGATGACGGTCAGCGTGCGGATCACATTTTTGCGGTTCATCAAGCCTCGGCCTTCGTCGGCGTCATGTCTTTCGGCCGCCCGCGGCCGGTCTCCTTCCGATACGTGCAGCTGGGAACTTCCAGGCTACCGCTATACCAACGAGGCAAGGTTCCCGACGGGTGGGGACCTGGCGCGCGGAACTGTGCTTTGGTGGTTACCGTGCCCACCTGGACCGAACGTCTAGTCGAAACCAACGGCGTGCAGCTCCGGGTCGTCGAGGCAGGCGACCGCGGGGCCCCGGTGGTTGTCTTGGCCCACGGCTTTCCCGAGCTGGCGTACTCGTGGCGCCATCAGATCCCGGCGCTGGCCGAAGCGGGCTTCCACGTGCTGGCTCCCGACCAGCGCGGCTACGGCGGATCGTCGAAACCCGGCGCGGTCGACGCCTACACCGTCGTCGACCTGAGCGCGGACCTGGTCGGCCTGCTCGACGACGTCGGCGCGGAACGGGCGGCGATCGTCGGCCACGACTTCGGCGCCGTGGTGGCGTGGTCGGCTCCGCTGTTGCATCCGGACCGGTTCGCCGGGGTCGTCGGGTTGAGCGTGCCCCCGGTGCCGCGTTCGCGGGTCCCGACCACCCAAGCCTTCCGCAAGCTCTTCGGCGACAACTTCTTCTACATCCTGTACTTCCAACAGCCCGGTCCTGCCGACGCCGACCTGAACCGCGATGTCGCCACCACGATGCGCAAACTGTTCGGGTCGCTGACCACGCCCTCGGACGAGGCCGCGGCGCTGCGCATGGTCCAAGCCGGCCCGGAGGGCTTCATCGAACGCATCCCCGAACCGGGCGCGTTGCCCGACTGGCTGCGCTCCGACGAGTTCGACCGCTACGTCGCCGAGTTCACCGAGCACGGGTTCACCGCGCCGCTGAACTGGTACCGCTGCTTTGACCGCAACTGGGAGCTGACCGCGCCGGATCGGTTGCCGGCTGCCACCATCACCGTTCCCGCGCTGTTCGTCGGCGGCACCGCCGACCCGACCCTGGCCTACACACCGCGCCACCGCGTGCGCGATCTGGTGTCCGGCGACTACCGCGAGGTGATGATCGAGGGCGCCGGCCACTGGATCCAACAGGAGCGTCCCGTCGAGGTAAACGCCGAGCTGATCGAGTTCCTCAAGCGATTGGAGCTGTAGATGACGCGCCCACTGAACTTCGGGGTGTTCATCACCCCGTTCCACCCGGTCGGTCAATCCCCCACCGTGGCATTGGAATACGACCTCGAACGCACTGTCGCGCTGGACCGTCTCGGTTACGACGAGGTCTGGTTCGGCGAGCACCACTCCGGCGGTTACGAGTTGATCGCCTGCCCGGAGGTGCTCATCGCCGCAGCCGCCGAGCGCACCAAGCACATCCGGCTCGGCACCGGCGTGGTGTCGCTGCCCTACCACCATCCGCTGATGGTGGCCGACCGCTGGGTGTTGCTCGACCACATCACCCGCGGCCGGGTGATGTTCGGCACCGGTCCGGGCGCGCTGCCCTCGGACGCCTACATGATGGGTATCGACCCGGTCGACCAGCGCCGGATGATGCAGGAGTCGCTGGAGGCGATCCTGGCGTTGTTTCGCGCCGCCCCC
Source organism: Mycolicibacterium holsaticum DSM 44478 = JCM 12374 (assembly GCF_019645835.1). Taxonomy (NCBI): domain Bacteria; kingdom Bacillati; phylum Actinomycetota; class Actinomycetes; order Mycobacteriales; family Mycobacteriaceae; genus Mycobacterium; species Mycolicibacterium holsaticum. Next base: position 580,671 of record NZ_CP080998.1, on the reverse strand, counting down.
GACGAGCGGATCACCAGGACGTCGGACTGGTTCACCCTGCGCGACGCCGCGCTGCACATCCGCCCCTACACCTGGCCGTACCCCGAAATATCGACGGCGGCAATGATTTCACCGTCGGGTCCGCGGCTGGCCGGAACGCTTGGCACGTCGCTGCTTTCGTTGTCGATGTCGGTGCCCGGCGGGTTCGCCGCGCTGGAGAACACGTGGCAGGTCGTCGTCGAACAGGCCGAGAAGTCGGGCCGCGACGAACCGAACCGCGACAACTGGCGGGTGCTGTCGATCATGCATCTGGCCGACACCCGCGAGCAGGCGATCGACGACTGCACCTACGGGCTAGCGGATTTCGCGAACTACTTCGGCGCCGCCGGGTTCGTGCCGCTGTCCAACAGCGTGGAGGGCGAGCAGTCACCGCGGGAGTTCGTCGAAGAGTATGCGGGCAAGGGCAACTGCTGTATCGGCACCCCCGGCGACGCGATCGCCTACATCCACGACCTGCTCGAGCAGTCCGGCGGCTTCGGCACGCTGCTGCTGCTCGGCCACGACTGGGCCTCACCGCAGGCGACGTATCACTCCTACGAACTGTTCGCCCGCGAGGTCATCCCGCACTTCAAGGGGCAGCTCATCGCGCCGCGGGCGTCGCACGACTGGGCCAAGGGCATGCGCGACCAACTGCTGGGCCGGGCGGGCGAGGCGATCGTCAACGCGATCACCGAGCACACCGACGAACTCGAGAACCGGGAGGGTTGATGCGGGCCGCCGTGCTGCGCGACGGGCGGATGGTGCTGCGCGACGACGTCGCCGAACCCGTGCCGGGACCTGGACAGGTGCTGGTCGGAGTCAAGGCGTGCGGCATCTGCGGATCGGACCTGCACTTCGCCCAACACGGCCACAAGATGGTGGAGCTCAGCGCCGAGATGAAGGGGCTGCCCGGCGGTGACGGTGCGCGGCTGGACCTTTCACGTGACGTGTTCCTCGGACACGAGTTCAGCGCCGAGGTGCTCGACTCCGGGCCCGACACCGACGCACCTGCGCCGGGCACGATCGTCACCTCGGTGCCCGCACTGCTGACCGCGACCGGTGTGGAGCCGATCGTGTTCTCCAACACCACGATCGGCGGCTACGCCGAGCGGATGCTGTTGTCAGCGCCGCTGCTGCTGCCGGTGCCCAACGGTTTGGACCCGCGCCATGCCGCGCTCACCGAGCCCATGGCGGTCGGTCTGCACGCGGTGAACAAGTCGGCCATCGAGCGCGGCGAAACCGCACTTGTGCTCGGCTGCGGGCCCGTCGGCCTGGCGATCGTCGCCGCGCTGCGCCACCGCGGGGTGGAACACGTTGTGGCCGCGGACTTCTCACCGAAGCGGCGGCAGCTGGCCGACACCATGGGCGCCCACGAGATCCTCGATCCGGCGCAAGGCTCACCGTTCGACACCGCGACGCCCGCGGTGGTGTTCGAGGCCGTCGGGATGCCCGGCATCATCAACGACGTCCTGCGCCAGGCGCCGGCGGGGTGTCGAGTGGTGGTCGCGGGCGTGTGCATGGAACCCGACACCGTGGTCCCGTTCTTCGGCAGCGCCAAGGAGATCAGCGTGCACTTCGTATTCGCCTACGATTTCACCGAGTTCGGTGCGTCGTTGCGGGCGATCGCCGAGGGCGAGATCGACGTCGCACCGCTGATCACCGGGGAAGTCGACCTTGCCGGGGTGGGCGCCGCGTTCGACGAGCTGGCGCACCCGGACCAGCATTGCAAGGTTCTGGTGGCCCCGTGACGGTATCGTGCCAGGCATGCCGATCGCTGTACGGGCGAACACGCCAACCAAAATGCTCGCCGTCGCCGCCGCGGGGCTCATGGTCGCCGTCGCGGGTTGCGATGCGACATCGGGACCGACGACCGGTACACAGGCCGACGTGCGGCACGTGACCGTCCAGGGTTCCGGCGAGGTGCAGGGCGAGCCGGACACCCTCAACGTCAACGCGTCCATCGAGTCCATCGCGCCCGATGTCACCGGTGCGATGAACCAGACCAGCGGCCGCCAGCAGGCGGTGATCAACGCGCTGGTGGACGCCGGCGTCGACCGCAAGGACATCAGCACCGCCCAGGTCAGCCTGCAGCCGCAGTTCTCAGGCGGCGGGGACAACCCGGCGACCATCGTCGGCTACCGGGCCAGCAATTCGATCGACATCAAGATCCGCCAGCTTGATGCCGCGTCGCAGGCGCTGGCGCTGATCGTCAGCAGCGGCGGCGACGCCACCCGGATCAACTCGGTCAACTACTCGCTCGAGGACGATTCGCAGCTGGTCCGCGATGCCCGCAGCCGGGCCTTCGACGATGCCAAGGACCGCGCCGAGCAGTACGCCGAGTTGTCGGGTTCGCACCTGGGCCAGGTCATCTCGATCTCCGAGGCGACCGGCGGTCAGCAACCCCCCACTCCGATGCCCACCACCCGCGGCGCCGAATTGGCCGCCGTACCACTGGAACCCGGTCAGCAGACGGTCGGATTCACGGTGACCGTGGTCTGGGAGCTCACCTGACCTGCGGAAGCGACCGGCCGGAGCGCGCTACCCCGCGGGGGCGATATCCACCGGAATGCCGTTGAGCACAGCGGTACCCGACAGCGGATCGAGATGGCTACCGTCGTTGAGCTGGTTGACGTTGACACCGGCCTGCTCCGATGCCACCTTCTGTCCGGTGCCGCCGCGGTCGTGACCCCACCCGTGCGGCAGCGACACCACACCGCGGCGCATGCCCGGCGCCAACTCGATCGGCGCCAGCAGCTCACCGCCGGGTCCTTTGACGACGGCGATGTCGGTGAGCCCGATCTCCTCGGCGTCGTCGGGATGGATCCGCAGTGTGCACCGGTTGGTGCCGCCGGCCAGCGCGGGCACATTGTGCATCCAGCTGTTGTTGGACCGCAGGTGCCGCCGCCCGATGAGCAGGAACCCGTCGGCGCGGACCCGCAGCGCTTCCCGCAGCCGCGGCACATCGGCGATCAGCGGTTCGGGGGCGAGTTCGATTCTGCCCGTTGGGGTCCGCAACACCTGAGCCAACCGAGGTTGCATCGGGCCGAGGTCGATGCCGTGCGGTGCGGCCTTGAGCCGGGCCAGCGTCAGCCCGTCGGGTTTGGCGCCGAACGCGTCGCCGTACGGTCCGAGCCGAAGCATCATGTCGAGGCGTCGCTGGTAACCGGGCGCCTCCTCGAGCATCGCGGTCAGCTCCTCGACCGGGCGCCCGGCGACCGGCGAGTGCGGATCGGCGGTTTCCTTTGCCAGCGTCGTCGCGATCACCTGCTGATCGACCAGCCCCGGATCACCGTCTGCACCAACGCCGTACAGGATCAACGCGATTCGCGACAGGATCTCGGCTTCGTCGGGACGGTCGTCGAGCGGCAGCACCGGTGGTGAGTACCGGGCGTTGTTGCGCACCGCGAGGTTGTTGAGCGCGAAGTCGAAGTGCGCGCTCTGCGACGGCGCCGGTGGCGGCAGGATGACGTCGGCGTGGCGGGTCGTCTCGTTGAGGTACGGGTCGATCGAAACCATGAAACCGAGCCCGTCGAGTGCGCGGTCGAGCCGGTCCCCGTCTGGTGCGGACAACACCGGGTTGCCCGCGATGGTGATCAGCGCCGTGATCTGCCCGTCGCCGGGGGTGTCGATCTCTTCGGCCAGGGCGGCGGCCGGAATCTCCGAGAGCACCTCGGGGTGGCCCGAGACGCGGCTGTGCCAGCGGCCGGTCCGAAATCCGCGGCCGGGCTTCGGCGGCCGTGGCGCCGGAGCGACGGCAGACAGCGGGAACATCGCACCGCCCGGCCGGTCGAGATTGCCGGTCAGAACGTTGACGACGTCGACGAGCCAGCTGCCGATCGTCCCGAATTCGACTGTGGACGTGCCGATTCGGCCGTAGACAGCCGCTGACGGCGCCGCCGCGATTTCGCGGGCCAACTGGCGGATATCCTCGGCGTCCACACCGCAGTACGTCGCGACGGTCTCCGGGGCGAAGTCGGCGGCCAGCGCGCGCACGTCATCGACGCCGTTGACCGAACCCGCCAGCGCGCCGAGGGCGACCAGACCCTCGTCGAACAGGGTGTGCACGATGGCGAACAGCAGCGCCGCATCGGTGCCGGGTCGCGGGGCGAGGTGACGATCGGCGAGCTCTGCGCTGCGTGTGCGGGCCGGGTCGATGACCACGAGCCGGCCGCCGCGCTTGCGCAGCGCGCGCAGCTTGCCGGGAAAGTCCGCGGCCGTCGCCAAACTGCCGTTGGAGACAAGAGGATTCGCACCGATGACGACCAGATAGTCGGTGCGGTCGAGGTCGGGGACGGTGAAGGCGACCGGGCTGCCGAACATGTGGCCCAGTGCGACGTGCTTGGGCATCTGGTCCAGGGTGCTGGCGGAGTAGACCTGACGAGTGCCCAGCGCCCGTACGAGCAGCGGCGGGTACAGCGCGCCTGCGATCGTGTGCGCGTTGGGGTTGCCCAGGTATACGCCGACCGAGGGCCCGCCGTGCTCGGCCACGACGGTACCGAGCCGGTCGGCGACCGTTGCGAACGCCTCTTCCCAGCTGGTTTGGGTCAGCTCACCGTTGCGCCGGACCAGCGGGCGGGTGAGCCGGTCGGGGTCGTTGTCGAGTTCGGCGAAGCTGGCGCCCTTCGGGCAGATGAACCCGCGGCTGAACACGTCGTCACGGTCGCCGCGGGCCCCGGTGATCCGGCCGTCGGAGATCGTCAACGTCAGGCCGCAGGTGGCCTCGCACAGCGGGCAGATCCGCAAGGCTGTCTGGCTCATCACCCCATCCTCCGCCGAAATCGACGTTTTGCACGATTCTTCTCGCACTTTCCCGCCCGCTTGTCGCTTTGGGCACGGTGTCGATCAGGGTTGTTCGTAGATCTTGGGGTCCAGCGTGCCGATGTAGTTCAAGTCCCGGTAGCGCTCGGCGTAGTCCAGGCCGTAGCCGACGACGAACTCCTTGGGGATATCGAAACCCACGTAGGCGATGTCGACGTCGGCGCGCACGGCGTCGGGCTTACGCAGCAGTGCGCACACCCGCAGTGAGCGCGGCCGCCGCGACGCGAGGTTGCGCAGCAACCACGACAGCGTCAGCCCGGAGTCGACGACGTCCTCGACGATCAGTACGTCGCGGTCGTTGATGTCGCGGTCGAGGTCCTTGAGGATGCGCACCACTCCCGAGGACGACGTCGACGAGCCATACGAGCTGACCGCCATGAACTCCAGCTGCGTGGGCAGCGGGATCGCCCGCGCGAGATCTGTGACGAAGAACACCGCCCCCTTGAGCACGGTGACCAGCAGCAGATCCTGGCCGCTGGGGGTGATGGCTTCGCGGTAGTCGTCGCCGATCCGCGCGCCGAGCTCGTTGACCTTTGCCTGGATCTCTTCTGCGGGAAGCAGTACAGACTCGATGTCGCCGTTGTACAGCTCGGTGGATTGCTCAGCCACGCCCACAGCGTGCCATGTGACCGATCCGCCGACCAAGGCGCGGTGTCTTAGACCGGTTCGGTGTGCAGGCTCAGCACCCCGTCACGGCGCGCCGCGATCAGCCGCTGGTTGCGCAGCGGCGATCCCACCGCCACCCCGCCCTGCCCGCGCCACGCCATGACCAGGGTGTCGACGCCGCGAATGTGCTTGTCGGTCAGACCGCTGGCCCCGCCTGCGAGCAGCCAGCCGCGAATGACCCGGCGCCGGATGGCCTCCGGCAAAACGGCCAGCCTCGTGGTGTCCAGCCCGGTGCCCGACCCCGCCTCAGCCAACGCCTGCCGGGCCAGGTCGTCGAGCGCGTCGGTGTCGGCGCGCAGCGCGGCCGCGGTGCGCGCCAACGCGTCGGCCACGCCGCCGCCCAGCACGTCCTCGAGCAGCGGAAGCACCTCGGTGCGCAGCCGCACCCGGGTGAAGCGGCGGTCGCTGTTGTGCGGGTCCTGCCACGGCGCCACGCCGAGTTCGGCGCACGCCGCCCGCGTCACGCTGCGCCGCAGCCCCAGCAGCGGCCGGCCCCACGGCGGGTCGCTGGCCCGCATCCCGGCGATCGACCGCGGCCCCGAGCCCCGGCCGAGCCCGAGCAGCACGGTTTCGGCCTGATCGTCGAGCGTGTGGCCCAGCAGCACCGGTGCGCCGCCCCTGGCCTGCTCCAGCGCCCGGTACCGCGCCGTGCGCGCCGCGGCCTCCGGGCCCCCCTCGGCGCCGACGTCGACGCGAATCACCTGGGCACCAACGCATCCCAACGTCAGCGCCTGCTCGCCGGCGGTGGCGGCCACCGCGGCGGAGTTCGGCTGCAGTTGGTGGTCGACGACGAGGGCGGTGGTCGGTTTGAGCTTGGCCGCGGCCGCCGTCAGCGCCAGCGAGTCGGCCCCGCCGGACAGCGCAACGCACCAGCGCTCGTCGGCTGCGCAGAAGTCGCGGGCAAAGGCGCTGACCGCGGCATGCAGCGCGGCTAGAGCACCCGGTCGATCCATTGTTGCGGCTCGTCGATTTCGGTTGGCAACGGCAGGTTTTCGGGCCCCGACCAGACGGCGTTGAACCGTTGCATGCCCACCGTGGACACCACGTGGTCGACGAACGCCTTGCCGCGCGTGTACTGGTTGAGCTTGGCGTCGAACCCCAGCAGCGCCCGCACCAACCGTTGCAGCGGTGGCTGTTTGCGGCGGCGGCGTTCGTCGAACCGGCGCCGGATGGTGGCCACCGACGGCACCACCGCGGGCCCGACCGCGTCCATCACATGGTCGGCGTGCCCCTCCAGCAGCGTGCCCAGCACCAGCAACTGGTCCAGCGCCTTGCGCTGCGGCTCGGATTGCACCGCGCGCAGCAGGCCGACCACGCCTTCCGAATTCGGTTCGGCGACACCGTTATCCGCGCGTCGCGCACGGACGAACTCGGCGAGCCTGCCGATCACCTCGGTGACGTCGTTCTCGGTTTCGTCGGTGAGCACGGCCAGCGCTCCCGACATGTGGTCGGCCAGCCACGGGTTGGCACGGAACTGCACCCGGTGGGTGACCTCGTGCAGGCACACCCACAGCCGAAAGTCGTAGGGCTGCACCCGCAGTTGGCGTTCCACCGCGATCACGTTCGGGTACACCAACAGAAGCTCACCGCCGTCACGGCCGAACGGATCGTACTGGCCGAGGATGCCCGACGACACGAACGCCAGCACGGCGCCTGTCTGGGCGCCGGTGATACGGCCGGTGAGGAAGCCTGGCGGACTCCCGCCCTCGTCGGAGCCGCCGGTCATCACGCGCATCGATTTGGTGGCGGCCCGCACCCACTCGGCACGGTCGACGACGCGCGCCTCGGGGATCTCGCCGCCCTCGGTGAGCCCGGTGACGTCGCGCACCGGCAGTTCGGCCGACCGTGACGCCTCACTGAGTTGGTCGATGACCTGCTGGCGGGTGTAGTCGGTGGTGGCAGGGCCGGGCCTGGCCAGTTTGGCGCCGACGGTGGCGGCGAAGTCCCAGTCGACGGCGCGTCCGACGGTGACCTTGGTTTCGGTGGCCGGGCTCATGCGCTGCATCCGCACGACCGCAGCGTGGCGGCCAGGTGGTCCAGCGCGACGCGGCCCATCGGGCCCGCGTCGTTGGAGATGAACGCGAACGTCAACACCCGCCCGCTCGCGTCGGTGAGAAACCCTGCCAGCGTGTTGGTTCCGGTCAACGATCCGGTCTTGGCCCGCAGGAACCCCGCGGCGTCCCGGCCCGGTTCGGTGTCGAGGAAGCGGTTGGACAACGTTCCGCTGCCGCCCGCGATCGGCACCAGGTCCACCAGCGGCCGCAGCCGGGGGTACTCGTCACCGACCGCGACGCTGACCACCTCGTCGAGCGTCTTGGCGGTGAGCCGGTCGTCGACGGACAGCCCGCTGGAGTCGAACAACCTCGCCCCGGCGGTGTCGACGCCCGCGGCCTTCAACTCGTCGAGCACGGCACTGGCGGCGCCGTCGAAGCTCTGCGGTTTGCCCGCCGCGGCGGCCACCTCACGACCGATCGCCTCGGCCATCACGTTGTCGGAGGCGTTCATCATCTCGCGCAGCCGGTTGATCAGCGGCGGCGACTGCACCGCCGCGATCTCCTTGCCGCCGCGCGAAGGGCCGGCCAGGACAGTGACCTTCGCCGGGTCGACTTCCAGCGCCACCGCCAGCGCGCGGCCCGCGTCCAGCGCGGGCGTGGTCGACCGGGTCGAGTCGACGCTGACCGGCTGGGTGCGCCCGGCGTCGAGCATCACCGCCTCCATCGGCGCGATGTCGCCGCCGTCGATGTCGGCGGGGTCCCAGCCGTGCGCCATCGTGGGCCCGCTGTAGGCGCTGATGTCGACCTGAACGGCGGTCGCGTCGATGCCGCTGCGGCGCACCTGGTCGGCCAGATCGCTGATGCGTGCGGCGTCGCGGTACCAGGTGTCCTGGTTCTTTGGCGCCGCCGACAGCGTCGGGTCACCGCCGCCCTTGAGCACCACGACGCCGGGCCGGTCGCCGGTCAGCACCCGGGTGGTCAGCCGGGCGTCGCGGTCGAGGGCCAGCAGCGCGGCGGCCGTTGTGAGCGTCTTGTTGGTCGACGCGGGCTGCATCGGCACGTCGGCGCCCCGCTCCCACAGTTGGTCGCCGGTGATCGCGTCGGCGATGCGGCCGGTGAGATGGCCGAGGTTCGGGTCGGCCAGCGCGGGGGCCAGCACGGATGCCAGCAGGTCAGGCCTGGGCTTGGGCGCGGAGTCCGACACCGGGACGACACCCGGTTCGGCGGTGGCGGCCGGCGGCGTCGGCTTGATCGCCGCCGCGTCGGTGTCGCCCGTCGTCAACACGGCTGCCGCCGCCACCACGACGGCGACCAGCGCCAGCACGACCACCCCGACCAACACATGGGTCGATGGCCCCCACCTCGTGGGCCGCATAACTCTCCTGATCTGTCGACCGCCCCGTAGAGCAGCGTATCGCTCCATTAGGGTGATGCCCGTCCCCAAGACCGTTCGCACAGGGCAAGGAGCCGCCGGTGGAGTTCGACGTAGTCATCGAGATCCCGAAGGGTTCGCGCAACAAGTACGAGGTGGATCACGACACCGGACGGGTGAAGCTGGACCGCTACCTCTACACCTCGATGGGCTATCCGACCGACTACGGGTTCATCGACGACACCCTCGGCGAGGACGGTGACCCGCTGGACGCGCTGGTGCTGCTGCCCGAGCCGCTGTTCCCCGGCTGCCTGGTGGAGGCCCGCCCGGTGGCCATGTTCCAGATGACCGACGAGGCCGGCGGTGACGACAAGGTGCTGTGCGTCCCCGCGGGCGACAAGCGCTGGGACCACATCCAGGATCTCGCCGACGTGCCCGCGCAGGTGCTCGAGGAGATCAAGCACTTCTTCGTGCACTACAAGGACCTCGAGCCGAACAAGTTCGTCAAGGCCGCCGACTGGGTGGGCCGGGACAAGGCCGAGGCCGAGGTGAAGGCGTCGATCGACCGGTTCAAAACGCAGGCTCACTGAAAACAGCGCCCAGGGCGCGGGAGGTCGCGGTGTCGGACAAGGTGATTGCTCGCGGCATCACGGTCTCGGGTCCGTGGGGCCCGGTGTACGGGCCGGTCGATGTGGAGATCGACGCGGGCGGGGTCACCGTCCTGGTGTGCCCGAGCGGTTCGGGACGCACCGCTCTGCTGATGACGTTGGCCGGCCGGATGAAACCGCAGAGCGGCTCGCTTTCGGTGTTCGGCCGCACCGACGTCGACGACATCTTCCGGTCCGCGGCACTCGCCGGTTTCGACGAGCTCGACGCGGTCGCCGAGTCGGTCACCGTGGCCGATCTGGTCACCGAACAGCTGCGCTGGGACGCCGCGTGGTACCGGCTGGTGCGCCGGGCCGGGCCGGCCGACGTCGACGCGGTGTGCGGTCCGGTGTTCGGGGAGCTGCCGTCGCCGCCGCTGGATGAGTTCGTCGAGGAACTCAGCGAGAGCGACCGGTTGCTGTTGCGGATCGCGCTGGCCAACACCAAACGGCCGCCGCTGCTGGTGGTGGGCGACCTCGACCACGTCACCAGCGACCGTCACCGCGAGACCGTGCTGAACCGGCTGATCGCGCTGGGCGAGACACAGACGGTGGTGACGACGACGGTCAACGGGGTCAGCCACGACGGCGTACGGGCCCAGCTCGAGGTGGCCAACACCTCGCGCGAAGAGTTGGTAGCCGCCCAAAAGGGCCGACAGAAAGGTCGATGACGATGCTTGCGGGGATGTCACTGGGCACCGACCTCAAGCGTTATTCCCGCGGCGTTCTGCCGCGGCTGGCACTGGCCACCATCATCCTGATGCCGCTGCTGTACGGCGCGATGTACCTGTGGGCGTTCTGGAATCCGTTCGGTGAGGTCAACAAGCTGCCGGTGGCGCTGGTGAACGAGGACCGCGGAACGCAAACCCAAGACCAACAGGTCAACGCCGGCGATCAGGTGGCCCGCTCACTGCTGGACTCCGGGCAACTCGACCTGCACGAGATGTCGGCTGCGGAAGCGGCCGACGGTGTGCGCCACGGCCGTTACTACTTCGCGATCACGATTCCCGAGGACTTCAGCGCGGCGGTGGCATCGCCGGCGGGGCCGGATCCGCGCCCGGCCAAGATCCGGTTCACCTTCGACAACTCAAACAATTATCTGGCGTCGATCATCGGCCAGAACGCCGCGCGGGAGGTGCTCAACCAGGTCAACGCGCGCGTCGGGCAGCAGACGGTCGGTCAGGTCCTCACCGGTGTGACGCAGGCGGGTGCCGGCCTGGTCACCGCCGCCGACGGCGCCGACCGGCTCGCTGCCGGCGTGGCGCGGGCCGACGCCGGTGCACATGAGCTGGCCAGCGGCTCGCGTGCGCTGTCGGCCGGGTTGGACACCGCGCGCGACGGCTCGACCGCCCTGGCCGCAGGCGCTGCGCAGTTGTCCGAGGGAATCGGCACCGCAACCGATCCGCTGCTGTCCGTGCTCGACCGCGTCAGCGGGCTGGGCCTGGATCCGGCCGAGGTCGGCGACCTGGCAGTCGGGCTGTCCAGGCTGGTCAAGTCGACCAGCGACCGGGTGGCCGCGCTCAACGTCGACCAGGCACAGGCCGCGGCCGTCGTCGACACGGTGGTCGGCGCGCTGCGAGCGAACCCTGACCCGGCGGTGCGGGCATTGGGCGACACGTTGGCAGGTACCCAGCGGCTGCTGCGCGCCAACGACATCGATCCGACCACCGATGACGGTCTGATCATGTTGCGGGACAAGGCCGCTGGGCTGGAGGCCGAGTTAGTCGACCCCAACAGCAAGCTGCGGACGTTTCTGACCAAGGCGCTCGACGGCGGCCTGCGCGACGACGTGGTGCGGCTGCGCGACGGCGCGACCCAGTTGAGCGCGGGGGCCAACCAGCTGCGCGGCGGGCTGGTGGCGCTGGCCGACGGCGGCGAGAAGCTGTCGGCGGGTGCGACGACGCTGGCCGACGGCACCAGCCAACTACGAAGCGGCAGCGTGGAACTCGCGCACGGCCTACGCGAAGGTGCCCAACGGGTTCCGCAGTGGACGGCTCAGCAACGCAACCAGGTCGCCGATGCCCTGGCGCAGCCGGTTGCGCTCGACGAGGTGACCCACCACCCCGCGCCGACATTCGGCACCGGGTTCGCCCCGTTCTTCCTGCCCCTGGCGTTGTTCATCGGGGCGTTGATCATCTGGATGCTGTTGACACCCTTGCAATCTCGGCCGATCGTCAACGGGCTCGGCGCGTTGCGCGTCGCGGTGGCATCCTTTTGGCCGGGCCTGCTCATCGCGGTGTGCCAGGTGTTGGTGATGTACGCGGTGGTGCATGTCGGGGTGGGTTTGAAGGCGGTGTACCCGGTGGCCACCGTCGCGTTCCTGATTCTGGTTGCGGGGGCGTTCCTGGCGCTCATCCAGGCGTTCAACGCGCTGTTCGGTGTCGCGGTCGGCCGGGTGGTCACGCTGGCGTTCCTGATGTTCCAGCTGGTGTCGGCCGGCGGTATCTATCCGGTGGAGACCACCCCGAAGCCGTTTCAGGTCATCCATCACATCGATCCGATGACCTACGCCGTCAACGGGTTACGCCAGTTGACCGTGGGCGGTATCGACTTCCGGCTTTGGGTGGCGGTCGCGGTGCTGGTCGGCATCACCGCGGCCTCGCTGACCGCCACCGCGTGGTCGGCACGACGCAACCGGCAGTACACGATGGAGCGGCTGCACCCACCCATAGAAGTGTGAGCGGTCTAGTTTCGGCCGAGTGGCCGGTTGATGCACGGTTGAGGCCGAAACGCGTGTATCAACTGGCCGCTCGCGCGGTTTTGGCTCTGGCGTAGGTCATCGCCGGCTTTTCCACGAGGTAGTAGGTCACACTCGCGGCGAGAATCGTCACGGCGAGCAGAACCGCGATGTTGTAGAGCATGCCCGGCAACGTGTCGCCGGCCATCCAGCCGAGCCGGCCGAGTAACAGCAACACCGGGAAATGCCACAGATACGCCGACAGCGAGATCTCGCCGACGTAGCGGATCGGGCGGATGTCGAGGGCGCGCGCCAGCTTGGACCGCTGGCCTCGGGCCAACGGCACGACGACGACGAGGATCATCAGCGCAGCGACCACGCCGACCACCGCGGTGACGAACGACACCGCGACCGCGAACATCAAGGCGCCCACCACCAGCACGGGAAGTATCGCGGCGGCGCTGAGCGTCCGGATGCGCCGGCCCGCGCGCTCGGAGAGCACGCCGTGCTCGATCGCGACGAACACGACGGCCGCGAACATGCCCATCGCGAAGTTGTCGGCGTTGGTCAGGATGCTGCGGGTGAACACCGCGGCGATGTTGGGACCCCAGTTGAGCAGGATGAAGTCGGAGGTGCCCCCGTAGCGGTTCACCAGGGGGGTCAGCGCGCGACCGAGCAACCCGATGCCCAGCAGAACGGCGGGCGCGACCACGGCCACCAGGTACGGGTTGCGCCTGCTGTGGCGGCGCATCCGAAAGATCAGCCAGCCCAGCGCCGGAAGCGTCAGGTAGAACGCGTACTCCAGGGTCAGCGACCACGACGGTCCGATCCCGGTCTGGATGTAGGCCGGGAAATAGGTCTGCACCAACGCCAGGTTGGCCAGCAACTCCAGCGGATCGGTGATCATGCCGATGCCCGTGCGCGCGTCATCGGGCATCAAGGCCGCGTTGTCGATATAGGACAGGCGCAGGACAAAATTGACGATCAAGAAAATCACGAGGTATGCCGGCATGATTCGCGCGAGACGGTGTACCGCGTAATCGCGGACGTCCGGCATGCGGGTCGACGCGCCGGCGGTTACCAGGTTTCGCACGTACGGCAAAAACAACAGAAAACCGCTGAGGACGAAAAAATACACCAGCGAGAAGCCGAACAAATTGGTCTTCCAGGTGTCGGCGGTGTTCTTCGTGTAGTACCCGGTGACATGGGTGATGGCGATGCTCAGGCACAGCAGTCCGCGGATGCCGTCGAGGCCGATTATCCGTGCCCGCTTGTGCTTTCGGTCCTCGGTTGGGCTTGAGGGTGTCCGTGGCGCCGCGCTGTCTTTCGCCGCCTCGGTCGTCATCGCGATCGACGGCCGGTGCCGGAAGTGGCGTCACGCACGAAAGGTCCCACTTTCTTCGAAGGTCATCCAGACAGCTAACCGTCGCCATGGTAAGACCAACGCCGCGAAATTCGCGAACCGCTATTTCACCGACGAGCGCCGCCGAACAACGGTCTTCCGCAAACCGAATTCGCAGTTATATTTCGTGCCCAGAATCAAGGCACCCAACAGGGTTTTTAGCTGAACTATCTAGTTGCAGCTAACCCTTGCGCGGATGCGGCTCGGGCTCGTCGGGGGCAACGTCGGACGTGCCCCGCTCCTTCGCGCCGCGCACCCCGGTCTTGTACAGGCTGGCCACCGTGGTGACGATCAACGTCACCACGATCACCCCGAGGCTGACCAGGGTGGGGATCTCCGGTACCGGAACATGCTCGCCGCCGTTGATGAACGGCACCTCGTTCTCGTGCAGCGCATGCAGCACCAACTTCACGCCGATGAACGCGAGGATGAACGCCAGCCCCTGCGACAGGTAGATGAGCCGTTTGAGCAGGTCCCCGAGCAGGAAGTAGAGCTGCCGCAGGCCCATCAGCGCGAACACGTTCGCGGTGAACACCAGGTAGGGCTCCTGGGTCAGACCGTAGATGGCCGGAATCGAGTCCAGCGCGAAGATGAGGTCGGTGGTGCCCAACGCGACGATGACGAGGAACATCGGCGTCATCACCCGCGTGCCGTTCTCGCGCACCCACAGCCGCAGGCCATCCCAGGTGTCGGTGAATTTCATGTGCTTGCGGGCGAAGCGCACCACCCGGTTCTCGGCGTCGTCGTCGTGCTCGGTGTCGCGTACCAGCCCCACCGCGGTGTAGAGCAGGAACGCACCGAAAATGTAGAAGACCCAGGAGAATTGGTTGATCGCGACGGCGCCGAGCGCGATGAAGATGCCGCGGAAGACCAGCGCCAGGATGATCCCGACGAGCAGGGCCTGCTGCTGGTAGATCCTGGGCACCTTGAAGCTGGCCATGATGATCAAGAAGATGAACAGGTTGTCCACGGACAGGCTGTATTCGGTGAGCCAGCCGGCGAAGAACTCCAGCCCGTACTGGCTGCCGTGGAAGAACCAGGTCCACAGCCCGAACGCCACCGCGAGCCCGATGTAGATCGACAGGTACGTCCCGGTCTCACGCTTGGTCGGTTCGTGCGGGCGCCGGCCGATGACGATCACGTCGAACAGCAGAACGGCGATCGTCACGCTCAGCGTGATGGCCCACTCGAGCCCGCTTACGTTCACCAGAACCTCCGGTCGTCAAAGCGCCGGAGGTCTCTTCCACCGCCACGAACCGTCGTGTCGGCCCGCGGCACCGGTCGTCCGATGACGGCCAACGTGATGACGATACCGCGGCGAAGGAATACTCCCCTCCGGCGACGAGTCTGCCAGTCCGTCGCCCGACGCGAAATCCCAACCCGGGGATACCCGTCGAACCTGCGGTTACACCGCAGGCCGGTGCGCCGACGCGGCCCCAGCCACCGTCGTTGTCGCAATTGTGATCAGCCACCGCGTGCGGCGCGGGGGCACGGCCGGGTCGG
This sequence comes from Mycolicibacterium holsaticum DSM 44478 = JCM 12374, assembly GCF_019645835.1. NCBI lineage: Bacteria > Bacillati > Actinomycetota > Actinomycetes > Mycobacteriales > Mycobacteriaceae > Mycobacterium > Mycolicibacterium holsaticum. The sequence goes on along the minus strand of NZ_CP080998.1, from coordinate 565,577 downwards.
CTTAGTACTTTGTAGGCGTGACTGGGGATTTTGTTTCCGAGGTGCCCCCTCAGTACGCGTTGTCGTCGTACGCACCCGAACCGCGCACCCTCATCGACATCTTCTACGAGACCGGGCACCGTTATCCCGATGCGCCTGCGCTCGACGACGGCACGGTGCAGCTGACGTATGCGGAGCTGATCGCCGACATCGAGGAAACCGTCGAGTGGCTGGCCGCCCGCGGGATCGGGCGCGGAGACCGCATCGGCATCCGGATGCCGTCGGGCAGCTACGCGCTGTACGTGGCGATCCTCGCGACGCTGGCCACCGGCGCCGCCTACGTGCCGGTCGACGCCGACGACCCGCTCGAGCGCGCCGAGTTGGTGTTCACCGCGGCCGACGTGGTGGCGATCATCACCGAACAGGGACTGGTGCGCGGACCCGGCTCATCCCGGGGTTGGCGCGCCGTGCGCCCGCTGGCCCGAGACGACGCATGGGTCATCTTCACGTCGGGATCCACCGGCACGCCCAAGGGCGTTGCGGTGACGCACCGCAGCGCGGCGGCCTTCGTCGACGCCGAGGCGCAGCTCTTTTTGCAGGACAACCCGATCGGCCCGGGCGACCGGGTGCTGGCCGGACTGTCGGTGGGCTTCGACGCATCGTGTGAGGAGATGTGGCTGGCCTGGCGGCACGGCGCCTGCCTGGTGCCCGCGCCCCGCTCGTTGGTGCGCAGCGGCATGGACCTGGGGCCGTGGCTGGTGTCGCGCGACATCACTGTGGTCTCCACGGTGCCGACGCTGGCGGCGCTGTGGCCCGCCGAGGCGCTGGAAGCCGTGCGACTGCTGATCTTCGGCGGTGAAGCCTGCCCGCCGGAGTTGGCCGAGCGGCTCGCCGCGGGTCCCGACTCGGCTGGCCGCGAGGTCTGGAACACCTACGGCCCCACGGAAGCCACCGTCGTCGCATGCGCGGCCCGGCTGGACGGGCGCGGCCCGGTGAGCATCGGGTTGCCGCTGGCCGGATGGGACCTCGCGGTGGTCGACGCGAACGGTGCGCCGGTGCCCTACGGCGAGGTGGGCGAACTGGTGATCGGCGGGGTCGGCCTGGCCCGCTACCTGGACCCCGACAAGGACGCCGACAGGTATGCGCCGATGCCCAGGCTGACGTGGTCGCGGGCCTACCGCAGCGGTGATCTGGTGCGGTGGGAATCCGACGGGCTCTACTTCGTGGGCCGGGCCGACGACCAGGTCAAGGTCGGCGGTCGGCGCATCGAACTCGGCGAGGTCGACGCCGCGCTCGTCAACCTGCCCGGTGTCAGCGGCGCTGCGGCCGCGGTGCGGCAAACGTCAGCGGGCACACCGGTTCTGGTCGGCTACGTCGTCAGCGCCGATCCGTCGTTCGACCTGGCCGAGGCCCGCACGGCGCTGGCCCAGACGCTGCCCGCCGCACTGGTCCCTCGCCTGGTGCACATCGACGAATTGCCCACCCGCACCTCGGGCAAGGTGGACCGCGACGCGCTGCCGTGGCCGACGCCCGGCGACACCGGCGAGGAACCCACGGACCTGACCGGCACGGCGGCCTGGGTCGCCGGGCTGTGGCAGGAGGTACTGGCCGCGCCGGTCACCGGCCCCGAAGCCGACTTCTTCGCGCTCGGCGGCGGTTCGCTGGCCGCCGCGCAGCTGGTGTCGGCGCTGCGCCAACGCTATCCGCAGGTGACGGTCGGCGACCTGTACGACCGTCCCCGGCTGGGCTCACTCGCCGGGTTCCTCGACGAGCTCGAGGCGCCGCCGGTGAACGAACCGCGGGCGGTCAAACCGATGCCGCGCCTGACCCAGGCCGCCCAGCTGGCGCTCTCGTTGCCGCTGGCGACGCTGACCGGGCTGCAGTGGGTGGTGTGGTTGGCCATCGCGAACAACATCGCGTACAACGTGGCGGCCACGGCGGTGCCGTGGGTCCGGCCCGTCGACTGGTGGTGGGTAGCAGCGGGTTTCGTGCTGTTCGTCACCCCGCTGGGGCGGATGGGCATCGCGGCGCTGGGCGCCCGGATGCTACTGGCGGGGCTGCAACCCGGCACGTACCGCCGGGGCGGCCCCGTGCACCTGCGGGTGTGGCTGGCCGAGCGGCTGGCCCAGGCCAGCGGCGCCGAAAACCTCGCCGGCGCACCGTGGTTGGTGTATTACGCGCGCGCACTGGGCAACCGGGTCGGCAACGGGGTCGATCTGCATTCCACCCCACCGGTGACCGGGATGCTCAAACTCGGCCACCGCAGTTCGGTCGAACCCGAGGTGGACCTGTCCGGGCACTGGATCGACGGGGATAGCTTCCACGTCGGTCCGATCACGATCGGCAACGACGCCAGCATCGGTGCGCGCACCACGCTGCTGCCCGGGTCCGTCGTCGGCAAAAACGCCGATGTGGCGCCCGGTTCCGGGGTGCTCGGCAAGGTCAAGAACGGCCAGTACTGGAAGGGTTCGCCTGCGGCGAAGTCCGGCAAGGCCCGCCATCCGTGGCCCGACCACCGGCCGCCGCGCGCGCCCGCCTGGGTCGCGGTCTACGGCGTGACCTCAGTGCTGTTGGGCGGGCTGCCGCTGCTGGCGCTCGGCACCGCGCTGGCGGTGATCGGTTGGGCCATCCGCGATACCGCGTCGGTGACCGCGGCGATCGCACCCACGCTGCGGTGGGCTCCGGTGGCGACGCTGGTCGCGTTGCTCAGCTATGCGCTGCTGACCCTGATCGGTGTGCGGGTGCTGTCGGTGGGGTTGCGCGACGGCTATCACCCCGTACGCAGCCGCGTCGGCTGGCAGATCTGGGCCATCGAGCGGCTCATGGACGCCGCGCGCACCTACCTTTTCCCGATCTACGCCAGCCTGCTGACACCGTGGTGGCTACGTGCGCTCGGCGCGAAAGTCGGTCGGGGCACCGAGATTTCCACGGTGCTGTTGACGCCGACGTTCACGGTGATCGAGGACGGCGCGTTCCTGGCCGACGACACCATGGTGGCCTCCTACGAACTGGGCGGCGGCTGGCTGCACGTGGCCAAGGCGACGATCGGCAAGCGCGCGTTTCTCGGCAACTCCGGGATCGCCCAACCGGGACGCAAGGTGCCCGACGACGGCCTGGTCGCGGTGTTGTCCGCAGCACCGCACAAGGCCAAGGCCGGCTCGTCGTGGCTGGGCAGCCCGCCGGTTCGGCTGCGCCGCAAGCCCACCGCCGCCGACACGCAGCGCACGTTCGATCCGCCGCTGCGGCTGAAGACGTTGCGCGCGATGGTCGAAGCCTGCCGGATCGTGCCGGTGGTCGTGACGTTCGCGATCGGTGTCGGGGTGCTGTTCGGGCTGCAGTGGCTGGCGACCGAATTCGGTTGGCTGTGGGCGGCGCTGGGCAGCGGCGTGCTGTTGCTGGCGGCCGGCGCGCTGGCGGGCGCGGTCGCCGTCGTCGCGAAATGGGCTGTGGTCGGACGGATCCGCACCGGCGAGCATCCGCTGTGGTCGTCGTTCGTGTGGCGCAACGAAGTCTCCGACACCTTCGTGGAGACCGTCGCCGCGCCGTGGTTTGCCCGCTCGGCCAGCGGGACGCCGGTGATGAACTGGTGGCTGCGGGCGCTGGGCGCGACGATCGGGCGCGGCGTGTGGTGTGAAACGTACTGGTTACCGGAGGCCGACCTGGTGACAATCGACCGCGGTGCGACCGTAAACCGGGGCTGCGTGGTGCAGACCCACCTGTTCCAGGACCGGATCATGGCGATGGACACCGTTGTGCTCGAGGAAGGTTCGACGCTGGGACCGCACTGCGTCGCGCTGCCCGCATCGCGCATCGGGGCGGGCGCCACCGTCGGACCGGCCTCGCTGGTCATGCGCGGCGACCAGGTGCCAGCCGCGACACGGTGGCTGGGCAATCCGATCGCACCGTGGAATGGGTTGGGTAAGAAGCGCGCCAACAAATCGAGGGGTAAGTCCAAGAAACCAGAAGACGCTGCAGCGTGACGGGCGGCGAGAACTCGACGCGGATCATCGATCCCTATCTGCCCGACAACGGTAATTCCGGCTACCGGGTCTCGCGCTACGAACTCGACCTGGAATACAAGGTCGCGACAAACCGGCTGTCGGGGACCGCCACCATCACCGCGGTGACGCTGGCGGCGCTGCGCACGTTGACCCTCGACCTCTCCGATGCGCTGTCGGTGACGAAAGTGGCCGTCAACGGCGCGCGTGCGGGCAGGTTCAAGACCTCGGCGAACAAGCTGCACATCACGCTGGCGGAGGGCCTGCCCGCCGGTGCGGCGATGACGATCGTCGTACGCTACGGCGGCAGCCCGCGACCGATCCGAACCCATTGGGGCGACGTGGGATTCGAGGAGCTCACCGACGGTGCGCTGGTGGCGGGTCAGCCCAACGGGGCCCCATCGTGGTTTCCGTGCGACGACCAGCCCAGCGCCAAGGCCAGCATCCACATCCGAATCCGCACGGAACGTTCCTACTACGCGATCGCCAACGGCAGGCTGATCTCCCGGCGCGCGCACGCCGGGATGACCACGTGGACCTACGAACAGCCGGAGCCGACGTCGACGTATCTGGCGACGTTGCAGATCGGCAGGTACGACCGGCATCGGGTGGCCAGAAACGGCGTGTCGATCCACGCGGTGCTGCCCGACCGGCTGAGCGAGAACTTCGCATCCGACTTCGCCCGGCAACCGCAGATGATGACGCTGTTCGTCGAACTGTTCGGCCCCTATCCACTCGCCGACGGGTACACGGTCGTGATCACCGATGACGACCTCGAGATACCGCTTGAGGCACAAGGTATTTCGATCTTCGGCGCCAATCATTGCGCGGGCCGCGGCCGGGGGGAACGGCTGATCGCCCACGAGCTGGCCCATCAGTGGTTCGGCAACTCGGTCACCGTCAGGCGCTGGCAAGACATCTGGCTGCACGAGGGTTTCGCCTGCTACGCCGAGTGGCTGTGGTCGGAGAACTCCGGCGGCCGCAGCGCCGAGGAGTGGGCGCGGCACTACCATCAGCGGCTTGCCGACGCGCCCCAGGACCTGCTGCTGGCCGATCCAGGAGTCCAGGACCTGTTCGACGACCGCGTGTACAAACGCGGCGCGCTCACCCTGCACGTGTTGCGGGGCCGCATCGGTGACGACAATTTCTTTGCACTGCTTCGGGATTGGACTCAGCGCTACCGGCACAGCACGGTGGTCACCGACGACTTCACCGGGCTGGCCTCGCACTACGCCGACCAGTCGCTGCGCGCGCTGTTCGAGGCCTGGCTGTACGCGCGGGCACTGCCCGCGCTGGAACCGCCGCCGTGACCGACGCCGGCACGCCCTCCGGCCCGGTCACGCGGGGCAGCGTGGCGCGGGTGGGTGCGGCCACCGCGGCGTCGGCGCTATGTGGGTACGCGGTGCTGTACCTGGCCGCCCGCGATCTGGAGCCGACGGGGTTCGCGGTGTTCGGCGTCTTCTGGGGGGCGTTCGGTTTGGTCACCGGCGCGGCGTTCGGTCTGCTGCAGGAGGCCACCAGGGAGGTGCGCTCGGCCGGTTACGTCGAGGTCGCCGAAGGCCCGCGCACCCATCCGGCGAAGGTGGCCGCCATGGTCGGCGTGGTCGCCGCCGGGCTGATCATCGCCACCTCGCCGCTGTGGTCGGCGCAGGTGTTCGTGGCGTCGCGCTGGCTCAGCGCCGCGCTGCTGGCCGTCGGGCTGGCCGGGTTCTGCCTGCACGCCACGTTGCTGGGCATGATGGCCGGGCTGAACCGGTGGACGCCCTACGGGGCGCTGATGGTGACCGACGCCGGGCTGCGGGTGATCGTGGCCGCGGTGACGTTCGTCGTCGGGTGGGGCTTGGTCGGCTACCTGTGGGCCACCGTGGCCGGTGCGGTGGCGTGGCTGATCATGCTGATCGTTTCACCGTCGACCCGCGAGGCCGCCGGGCTGCTGACACCGGGCGGCACCGCGACGTTTCTGCGCGGTGCGGCACATTCGATCGCCGCGGCCGGGGCCAGCGCGGTGCTGGTGATGGGCTTCCCCGTGCTGCTCAAGGCCACCACCGGCGAGCTGGGCGCGGCCGGCGGTGTGGTGATCCTGGCGGTGACGCTGACTCGGGCCCCGCTCCTGGTCCCGCTGACCGCGATGCAGGGCAACCTGATCGCGCACTTCGTCGACCAGCGCACCGAACGGTTGCGGGCGCTGGCGGCCCCGGCGGCGGTGGTGACCGGTGTCGGGTTGGCCGGGGTGCTGGCCGCCGGCGTGTTCGGGCCGTGGTTGTTGCGCACCGCGTTCGGCCCCGAATACCTGGCCGGCGGCGCGCTGCTGGCCTGGCTGACCGGGGCGGCGGTGGCGATCGCGTTGTTGACGTTGACCGGCGCGGCGGCGGTCGCGGCGGCCCTGCACCGGGCCTATTCGCTGGGCTGGGTGTCGGCGACGGTCGCATCAACGCTGTTGCTGCTGCTTCCGCTACCCCTGGAGACCCGCACGGTGATCGCGCTGCTGTGCGGTCCGCTGGTGGGCATCGCCGTGCACATGGCCGCGCTGGCCAAGAGCCCCCGGTGACGACGCGGGCCGGCGGCGGGCGCACCTATGCTGCCGAAGGTGCCACTTCAAACGACGGCGAGGGAGAGCAGATGACTTGGCTGGTGACCGGCGGGGCCGGGTACATCGGCTCGCACGTAGTGCGTGCGCTGCGCGACGCCGACCTGCCGGTGGTGGTGCTCGACGATCTGTCGACCGGGCTGGAAGCGTTCGTCCCGCCGGGCGTGCCGTTGGTGCGCGGCACCTTGCTCGACACCGAACTCATCACCCAGACGCTGCGCGAGCACCGGGTCACCGGCGTCATCCATATCGCGGGGTTCAAATACGCGGGCGTTTCGGTACGCGAACCGTTGCACACCTACGAGCAGAACGTCACGGCGATGGTCAACCTGCTCAAGGCGATGACGTCGGTGGGCACCGACAAGTTGGTGTTCTCGTCCAGCGCCGCGACCTACGGCACCCCTGACGTCGACACGGTCACCGAGCAGACGCCGACCACGCCTGAATCCCCGTACGGGGTAAGCAAACTGGTCGGCGAATGGATCTTGCGTGACGTCGCACACGCCACCGAGCTGCGGCACACCAGCCTGCGTTACTTCAACGTGGTGGGATCCGGTGCGCCGGAGTTGTTCGACGTCAGCCCGCACAACCTGTTCCCCGTCGTGTTCGACATGCTCTACCGCGGGGAGACACCGCGGATCAACGGGAACGACTACCCCACCCCGGACGGCACCTGCGTGCGTGACTATGTCCACGTATCGGATCTGGCGGCAGCGCATGTCGCCGCGGCCCAGCGGTTGGACGCCGGTGCACCGGTCGAGGCCGTGTACAACCTCGGCAGCGGAAACGGCACCTCGGTGCGCGAGATCATGACCGCGATCCGGGAGGTGACCGGCGTGGACTTCGAACCGACCGTCGGGCCGCGCCGGCCCGGTGATCCGGCCCGCATCGTCGCGTCCAAGGACCTGGCCGGCCGCGACCTCGACTGGCAGATGCGGCACTCGCTGGAGGAGATGGTGCGGTCGGCGTGGGTCGCCCGTCGGCAGGCGGGAGAGGCCTATCCCGGATAGGTTTCTGCTTCCCAACCGGGTGGCCGGCGCCGCGGTGGCACTGATCGCGGTGCAGCTGGTCATCCGGGCGGTGCTGGCGTTCAGCGGATATTTCTATTGGGACGACCTGATTCTGATCGGCCGGGCCGGTACGTACGACCTGCTGTCCGCGCACTACCTGTTCGACGACCACGACGGCCACGTCATGCCCGCGGCGTTCCTGCTGGCCGGTGGCATCACCAGGGTGGCCCCGTTGAGCTGGATCGGACCGGCGATCAGCCTGGTGGTGCTGCAGTTGCTGGCGTCGCTGGCACTGCTGCGCACCCTGCGCGTCATCCTCGGCTGGCGGCCGGTGTTGTTGGCGCCGTTGACGTTCGCGCTGTTCACTCCGCTGGCTGTACCCGGGTTCGCGTGGTGGGCTGCGGCGCTGAACTCGCTGCCGATGCTGGCGGCGCTGGCCTGGGTGTGCGGGGACGCGATACTGCTGGTGCGCACCGGCAATCGGCGCTATGCGGTGACGGGCACGCTGGTGTACATCGGCGGTCTGCTGTTCTTCGAGAAAGCGGCCGTCATCCCGTTCGTCGCGTTCACGATCGTCGCGCTGTTGGCCCACGTCACCGCCGCGGGATCGGTTGCGGTGGTGTGGCGGCGCGGGATTCGACTGTGGGTGCCGTGTCTGGTGGTGACGGCCGCGTGGATCGTCGTGTACCTCATCGTGGTGGACCAGAAGCGCTGGAGCGGCGACGTGGCGATGACATGGGATCTGCTGAGCCGCTCGGTGACACACGGTATCGTCCCGGGACTGGTTGGCGGACCGTGGGTTTGGCAACGCTGGGCGCCGGCGTCACCGTGGGGCACGCCGCCGGTGACGGTGATGGTGTTGGGCTGGCTGACGCTGGCCGCGGTGGTGGCGGTCAGTTTCATCCGCAAACAGCGCATCGGCGTGGTGTGGCTGGTGGCCGTCGGCTACGCCGCGGCGTGTCAGATACCCATCTATCTGATGCGGTCGTCGCGGTTCACCGCGCTGGAGTTGGCGCAGACGCTGCGGTATCTGCCCGACCTCGTGGTGGTGCTGACGTTGCTGGCCGCCGTCGGCCTGTGCGCACCGAACCGGCCGGGCAGCAGATGGCTCGACGCCTCGCGCACCCGCACAGTGGTGGTGTGCTCGCTGGCCGCGGCGTTCGTGGCCAGCAGCCTGTACTCCACCTCGACGTTTGTCACGAGTTGGCGCGACAACCCGGCGCAGCCGTATCTGCGCAACGCGGTGGCGGGGTTGGCCGAGGCCGCACGGACGTCGAGCGCGCCGATGCTCGACCAGGAGGTCGACCCGATGGTGCTGCAGCGGGTCGTCGGACCGGAGAACCGCGCCAGCCACATGTTCGCGCTACTGCGGAACCGGCCCGAGTTCGCGTCGGCCACCACCGAGCTGCGCATGCTGGACAGCACGGGCCGACTGGTGGACGGGACGGTCACGTGGGTGCGCACCATCACCGAGGGACCGGCGCCCAACTGCGGGTACCTGGTGCAACCGGACGCGCCCGTTCGGATGCCGCTGGACGGTCCGCTGCTGCCCGCGGACTGGACGGCGGAGATCAACTACCTGGCCAACAGCGACGGGTCGATGACGATGGCGCTTTCGGAGGGTGACGAGGTCAAGGTGCCGGTGAAACCGGGCTTGAACAGGGTGTACGTCCGGCTTGCCGGCGCGGGCGACGCGATCGACGTGCAGGCGAACACCGCCGCGTTGTCGGTGTGCATCGCCGCGGGGCCGGTCGGATTCGTGGCACCGAGGTAGCCGGCAGGCTGGGATACTTGTCCGGTGAGTGTGATCGACGCATTCCTGTCGACGTGGTCCGATGCGCGCTCGACCTACGGTGAGGGCACTCCGCAGACCGGCAACGGGTACGACAACAGCAGCGCACTTCGCGGACTGCACACCCACCTCGAGTCGGCCGCCCCGGGCTCGCGGTGGACCGGGGCCGCGGCCACCCGGTACGACGCGGCCAACACCGAGCATCAGCGGGTGATCGCGACGCTCGCCGACCTCGACCGCCGGTTGGCCACCGAGGTCGACAACTCGGCGCGGTCGGTGGATATCGGCCGTCGCAACCTCGACGCACTGCGCACGTGGGTCCTTGACGCCGCCGACAGCGCGCCGCCGGGCAAGGCCGGTGAGCAGATGCGCGTGGTGATCGCGCAGAAAGGTCTGGCGCAACTACAGCAGATCGTGCAGCAGAGCAGCGCCGAGTCCAACGCCATCGCAGGGCGTATCCGCTTGCTGGAAGACGAGTTCCGCGTACTCGGCAACCAGAAGTTCGGGGATAAGCAATCCGCAGGCGGCGATGTCCTCGACGACAAGGCCGCCGAGGACACCAAGAAGCGTGCCGAGCAGGACGTGCGCGAAGCGCTCGAAGAGGGTGGCCAGGACGCCGCAGCGCGCGTTGACCAGGCACTTGATTCCGTTACCCCCGAGCAGCTTTCGGGCGCCGCGCCACTGTCGGCCGAGCAGAGCGCATACCTGAGCCAGATGCAGCATCAGATGAAGGACATGAGCGTGGCTGACCTCAAAGCCGCCGAGGACCGATTGGGCGAGCGCGGGAACATCGTGGGCGACTCGTGGCAGCTGATGGCCAACGACGACATCGATTTCCCCGAGGCCGAGACCGGTGAGGTGGCGCCCGACGACCAGAAGTTCGAGAACCTTCCCCGCAGTGTGCAGGACGCGATCAAGTCGCCCGGACTCCTCTACGACCAGCAGATGAAGGACGTCGCGGCGATCGTCAAGGACGGTGATCCGCGGTTCCAGACCGGTACCGAGCTGGATCGCGAGATGATGCGCAAGGCCGACCGGATGATGGACGCACCGCTTTGGGAAAAAAGCACCGGTCAGCCCGGCGACGGGTCGCGTCCGCAGTATGACGTTGTGCTGCAGGATATTTTCGAATCAGCAGGGCGTGATCACCAGATCGTGCACGACCACATCACCGGAACCCACGGCGATGACGGCCGGGACTTCATGATGGACGTGTCCAGCCACGAGTGGAACGACGACGGAAGGGCCGCCGGCTCACTGTTCGAGTGGACCGCGAACTCGACGGGTCCGCAGGGGCAGATCGCCGCCGAGACCGCCAACGTCTACGCCGAGTTCCTGGGAAGCGAGAGCGACAAGCTGCTGGCGATCGACGGCAACCGCCAGATCGGCGACATGAACCCAGAACTGGTCAAGGCGTTCTCCAACGGTCTGATGCCGTACCAGGAAGAGTTAGTGACAGACCAGCCGACTGTCGACACGCCGTTTCGTCGGATCGACGAACTTCACGGTTCGATGGACAACGCCAAAGGGCTTTTCGCCGTTATCGATTCGCAGCCGGATGCGGCGCGAGAGTGGAACAGGGCGGCCTACCAGAATGCAGTCGATATGCAACAGTCGTTCGCCCAGTATGCGAAGGAGCATCCCGATATGCCGAAGGGAGATGTTCGCATCGACGATCTGGAGTCTTCGGCCCGCCTGCTGGGCGTTATCGACGGTGGCATGAGCCAGGAAACGTTGTCGAACATCCGCAACGGCGAGATGAACGCCCAACAGGCGGCGGAGAACGCGAAGTCCGCATACGAGTTCAAGAAGGACATCATCCGGAGTGTGGTCTCATACGCTCCAGGTGGTGATCTGGCCACCAACGCAATCGCCGATACGTTCGTCGGCCCTCCGCCGGAGGCGAGCAGCATCAAGTTCGACAAGGACGGCGCAATCACAGATGTGGGTCTCACCTCGAGCGAGCAGTCGATCGCGTATCAGTACACGCAGGCTCAGTACACCGTTGCGTCGCAGTTCGTCGATGCCGGCAATCCGCATATCGAAGAGCGCTTCTTCGATAGCAACGGCAGGTTGCTTCCCCCGAGCCAGATCAGCGCTGAGGATTGGAGTATCTATGACTCGCAGTTGACGGCATCGATGGCTGAATACGAGCACATCAACTCCCTGATGCAGAAGTTCAACACCACCCTCGGACGCGTGGGCGGGTACCAAGAGTGAGACCGGTAACTGCAGAGCTGCGGTCGCGGATCCGGGCAGTAATCGGCATCTCATTGTTGGTTGTGGGGCTGGTTCTCGGCTGTGACTCGCGCAGCGAACCCGAGTTGCCTTCGAGCACGGACATCTCCGCTGTTGCCGAACGGGTCACCGGCCCCGACGGCCAAGCCTTCCTACGTGAGATCACCAACCAGGCATGGCGCGACGACGGTCAGCGCGCGGGTGAGCTCTTCGCATGGATCCCCCGGGACGCGACGTCCGACGATCGGGACACGGCGACCCGCGCCGGCCATACGGCACAAGCAATCGCGTCGTTCTTGGCCGATGACAGCGAGACGGTCACGAACACACCAGCTAATCCCGCCCTCTGGCAGGCATTTTCGGAAAGTTTGGTGCCCTACCTCGGCGCGATGGTTGGTGACGAGCGTGACGTTGTGGGCTTTGCCCCGTTGGACGGCCTGAATTCGGGGATGCCGCGCAGCGCAGCCATGTTCGGCACCGTCACCAAGAAGTCCGAAGGCGACCCGCTCTTCATCGACGCCGCTTCGAAGCGGGCGCACGGATACGAGACCTCGTTCGCGAAAGCAGCGATGGCCAACCCGTTGCTAGCAGACCGCGGTGAAGCACTGGAAACCCTCTTGCGGGCTGCCCGGTTGCGGGCCCTCATCGCCGCAGGCGCGCACCTGGCCGATCCGGAGTCACCGAGGAGAAATCTCCCGCTCTCCGCACAAACCGACGTCATGTATCAGGTTGCCTCGCTGACCGCCCAACCCGATGACCCACACATCGACCCGAAGTTCTTCCGCGACGGGCGTCTTCTTTCTCCGAGCGAAATCGACGATGACAATTGGAGCATCTACGACGCCCAACTGACCGTGTACCTGACACCGTGGCCGCGGATCCGCGACGCGGTCGACCAGTTCGGTGGCACCTACGCGAGCATCGCTATTGGCCAGTGAGGCTGGCCACCGGCTGTTCGATCACGTAGATCGAGGTGACGGACGAAACGTCACGAGGAGTACGGTGCCGCGATGCCGTGCCACGCTGTCCCCATGACAGATGTGCGCGACCAAGGTCTTCAGGTATTTCGTGAGTTGCTTCCCGGCGTGCTGCCCGACGGGGACGTCGAGCTGCCCGACGGGCTCGGCGGCGAGATGCTCGGCCTGGCCATGGACAACGTGTTCGGCCGGCTGTGGACCCGCGAAGGGCTGAGCCGTCGCGACCGCAGCCTGATTACGCTCGGCATCCTCATCGCGCAGCGCGCCGACGACGAATTGCGGATTCACGTCCAGATCGCCCGCAACAACGGCCTCAGCGACGACGAGATTGCCGAGGTCATCTACCACTGCACCGGCTACACCGGATTCCCGGCGGCCAACTCGGCGATGCGGGTCGCCCAGGAGGTGTTGCACGGAGACGATGGAGCCACCTAGGAGAATCGAACTCCTGACCTGCTCATTACGAGTGAGCCGCTCTGCCGACTGAGCTAAGGTGGCGTGCTCGCGATGAGCGCCTGCGCGAAGAGCAGACCGCACTGCGGGCGGCACGAGTCTACGGCAGGCCCTGCCGCGGACCCAACTCAGTCGCGTAGCGCCTGCCCCACAGTGGCGACCATCGCGTCGACGGCGAACTTCGGCTTGACGTTGACGGCCAACGCCTCACGGCACTCCAGCACCGCTTCGATGCAGCGCAGCAGCCTCTCCGGTGACGCGTGTGCGGCCATCGCGCCGACCCGCTCGGCCATGTCGGGGTGGTTGGCCTGGACATCGCCGGCCTCCGCGGCCACCAGCAGCGCGTCGCGAAAGTATGTGGCCAGATCGATCAGCGCGCGATCCAGCGCGTCGCGCGACGCCCGGGTCTGTCGTGACTTCTGGCGCTTCTCAAGGTCTTTGATCGCCCCCGCGGTACCGCGCAGCGCCCCTGCGGTGCCTTTGCCCGAGCCACCGGCGCCCAGCGCCGTGCGCAATTCCTCGGTCTCGGACTCGTTGCGGTCGACCGTCAACGCCAGGGCCTCGGCCTCGGCCGCGGCCACCAACTCCTCGGCGGCCGCATAGGCCCGCGTCGGCGTCGCGGCGTCGCGGGCCAAGCCCAGCGCCCGCTGCCTGCGCTGGCGGGCTTCCTCGTCGGTGGCCAGCCGGCGCGCCCTGCCGACATGGCCCCCGCTGACCGACGCCGCCCAACGAGCGTCCGCCTGGGGCAGCCCGTCGGATTCGATCAACACGCTGGCGATGGCCTCCACCGGCGGCGTCACCAGCGCCACATGCCTGCACCGCGAACGCAGCGTGATCGCGATGTCCTCGGGGTCCACCGACGGCGCGCACAGCAGGAACACCGTCGACGGCGGGGGCTCCTCGACCACCTTGAGCAGTGCGTTCGCCGCGCCTTCCGTGAGCCGGTCGGCGTCTTCGATCAGCACGATCTGCCACCGCCCGGTCGAGGGCCGCCGCGAGGCGATCTGCACGATGGCCCGCATCTCGTCGACCCCGATGGACAGCCCCTCGGGGATGATCCGCCGCACATCAGCATGGGTGCCGGCCATCGTCGTCGCGCACGCGCGGCAGTCCCCGCAGCCGGGCACACCGTCGGAGGTGCACTGCAGCGCCGCGGCGAAGCACAGCGCAGCCACCGAACGGCCGGATCCGGGCGGCCCGGTGATCAGCCACGCATGCGTCATCGTGTGTGGCGCGGATGCCCCTGAGCCCGCGCTGTGAGGTGAATCACCGCGCGCGGCCTGCGCGGCACCCACGAGCCCGGCTTCCACGGCGTCCTGGCCAACCAGACGCGAAAACACACCCGTCATCGCCGATAACAGTAGTGCTGCGAACCGACACGTGCGTCTCACAGCACCCATCGGCGTCCCCGATGCCCGATACGGTTGACGCGTGGCCACAGAAGCGATCCAGATCGGGCGAATCAGCGCATTCGTCCGGTGGGTGGCGCGCACCCCGTGGCCGGTGTTCACGCTGGGCATGTTGCAGGCCGACATCATCGGGGCGCTGCTGGTCGTGAGCTTTCTGCGGTTCGGCCTGCCGCCCGAGGACCGCATCCAGCTGCAGGACCTGCCGGTGTTCAACCTGGCGATGTTCCTGGGCTTCCTGTTCGTCTCGTTCACCGCGGCGTCCTACCTGAGCCTGCGGCTGCTCATCCCGGTCATGCGCTGGCAGCGCCGCGACACCCTGCTCGGCGACCGCGATCCCGCCGAAACCGAGTTGGCCCGCACCAGGGCGCTGAAGATGCCGTACTACCGATCGCTGATCAACGTGATGAACTGGTTCCTCGGTTCGATCGTGTTCATCGTCGCCAGCTGGCCGGTGGCCGCCAGGTCGGCGCCGGTCATCGCGGTCGCCAGCGGTCTGGGCGCCACCGCGACGGCGATCATCGGCTACCTGCAGTCCGAGCGGATCCTGCGGCCGGTGGCGGTGGCCGCGTTGCGCGGCGGGGTTCCGGAGAACTTCCGCGCGCCGGGCGTGATCCGGCGCCAGGTGATGACCTGGGCGCTGTCCACCGCGGTCCCGATCCTGGCGATCGTGCTGGCGTTGGTGGCCAGCAAGTTCGAGGTCCTCACCGCACCCGCCAGCCGGCTCAACACGCCGATCCTGATCCTGGCCATCACCGCGCTGGTCGTCGGGCTGGCCGGCACCGTGCTGGTGGCGATGTCGATCGCCGACCCGCTGCGGCAATTGCGTTGGGCGCTGGGCGAAGTGCAGCGCGGCAACTACAACGCGCACATGCAGATCTACGACGCCAGCGAGCTGGGCCTGCTGCAAGCCGGGTTCAACGACATGGTGCGCGACCTGGCCGAGCGGCAGCGGCTGCGCGATCTGTTCGGCCGCTACGTCGGCGAGGACGTTGCCCGCCGCGCGCTGGAGCGCGGCACCGAACTGGGCGGCCAGGAGCGCGACGTCGCGGTGCTGTTCGTCGACCTCGTCGGCTCGACGCAGCTGGCCGCGACCATCCCCGCCGCCGACGTCGTCAACCTGCTCAACGACTTCTTCCGCGTCGTCGTCGACACGGTGAACCGCCACGGCGGATTCGTCAACAAGTTCCAGGGCGACGCCGCGCTGGCGATCTTCGGTGCGCCGATCGAGCATCCGGACGCGTGCGGGGCGGCGCTGGCGGCGTCGCGGGAGTTGCACGACGAGCTGATCGAGGTGCTGGGCCAGACCGAGTTCGGGATCGGGGTGTCCGCGGGACGCGCCATCGCCGGACACATCGGCGCCAAGGCCCGCTTCGAGTACACCGTGATCGGCGACCCGGTCAACGAGGCCGCCCGGCTGACCGAGCTGGCCAAGCTGGAGGAAGGCCACGTGCTGGCGTCGGCGGTCGCGGTCAGCGGTGCACTCGACGCGGAGGCGCTGTGCTGGGACGTCGGCGAGGTGGTGGAACTACGCGGCCGCGCCGCTCCGACGCAGTTGGCCCGCCCGCTGAACCGGGCGTCGACGGGCCCCGTCGACGCCGACACCGACGTGCGCACCTAGCCGAGTCGCCGGCGATCGACGTTTTGGCGATTTTCACTCGCACTTTCCCGCCCAAATGTCCCTTTGCGCGCAGAAAGTGGGCTAGGCCTTCTTGGCGGCCTTCTTCGCGGGTGTCTTCTTGGCCGCCTTCTTCGCCGGGGCCTTCTTCGTCCGCTTGACCGGGCCACGGGCGCGACGGTCGGCCAGCAGTTCGGCTGCCCGTTCGTCGGTGATCGACAGCACGTCGTCGCCCTTGCGCAGGCTCGCGTTGGTCTCCCCGTCGGTGACGTAAGGCCCGAAGCGGCCGTCCTTGATCACCATCGGTTTCCCGCTCGCCGGGTCGTTGCCCAACTCGCGCAGCGGCGGCGCCGAAGCCCGTTGCCCGCCACGACGTTTCGGCTCGGCGTAGATCTTGAGAGCCTCTTCGAGCGTGATGTCGAACATCTGCTCTTCGGTCTCCAGCGAGCGAGAGTCCGTGCCACGCTTCAGATACGGTCCGTAGCGGCCGTTCTGCGCGGTGATCTCCTCACCGGTGTTCGGGTCCACGCCCACGACGCGCGGCAGTGACAACAACCGCAGCGCGTCCTGCAGCGTCACCGTCTCGAGGTCCATCGACCGCAGCAGCGAACCGGTCCGCGGCTTGGGGCCGGTGGGCTTCTTGCTCTTCTTGGCCGGTGTGCCCGCCGAACCGTCGTCTCCGCCCTCGGCTTCCGGCGGCGCGGGCAGCACCTCGGTGACGTACGGGCCGTACCGGCCGTCCTTGGCGACGATCTCGTGCCCGGTCACTGGGTCGACGCCCAGCGATCGACCCTCTTGCGGTGTGCTGAAAAGCTTTTCGGCAAGCTCCAGAGTCAGCTCGTCAGGGGTCAGTTCGTCCTTGAGGTTGGCCCGCTGCGGGGTCGGCTCACCGTCTTCGCCGGTGATCATCCGCTCCAGGTAGGCACCGTTCTTACCCACCCGCACATAGATCGGCCGACCCTGGTCGTCGTCGAACAGCCTGATGGAGTTGACTTCTCGAGCGTCGATCTCCTCCAGGTTCACCCCGACGAGCTTCTTGAGCCCGCCCGAGCGCGCGATCGAGTCCTCGACGCCGTGGTCGCCGCCGAAGTAGAAGTTGTTGAGCCAGTTGGTCCGTTGCTCGTTACCGGCGGCGATCTCGTCGAGTTCGTCTTCCATCGCGGCCGTGAAGCCGTAGTCGACCAAGCGACTGAAGTGCTGCTCGAGCAGCCCGATGACGGCGAACGCCACCCATGAGGGCACCAGCGCGCTGCCCTTCTTGTGCACGTAGCCACGGTCCTGGATGGTCTTGATGATCGAGCTGTACGTGGAGGGCCTGCCGATGCCGAGCTCCTCGAGCGCCTTGATCAGCGACGCCTCGGTGTAGCGGGCCGGCGGGCTGGTGTTGTGGCCGTCGGCCGTCAGCTCCTTGGCGTCCACGCGCTGGCCCTGCTCGAGCTGGGGCAGCCGGCTCTCGGCGTCGTCGGCCTCGCCACCGGCCTGGTCGTCGATGCTCTCGACGTAGGCCTTCAGGAAGCCCGGGAACGTGATGGTGCGGCCGCTGGCGTTGAACACGACCTGCTGGCCGTCACCGGAGGCACCGGAAATGCGCAGGCTCAGCGTGGTGCCGCGCGCGTCGGCCATCTGCGAGGCCACCGTGCGCTGCCAGATCAGCTCGTAGAGCCGGAACTCGTCGGTGTCGAGCTGGCTGTGCAGCTGGCCGGGCGTGGAGAACACGTCACCGGCGGGCCGGATGGCCTCGTGGGCTTCCTGGGCGTTTTTCACCTTGCGGGTGTACTGCCGCGGCGACGGGTGCAGGTACTCCTCGCCGTAGAGCTGGCGGGCCTGGTTGCGGGCCGCGGTGACGGCCGACTGCGACAGCGTGGTCGAGTCGGTGCGCATGTAGGTGATGTAGCCGTTCTCGTACAGCCGCTGGGCGATGCTCATCGTGCGCTCGGAGGAGAACCGCAGCTTGCGCCCGGCCTCCTGCTGCAGCGTCGACGTCATGAACGGCGCGTACGGCCGCCGGGTGTAAGGCTTCTGCTCGACGGAGGACACCGTCAGCTGCGCGCCGCGCAGGCCGGTCGCCAACGCGGTCGCCGCGGCCTGGTCGAGCACCAGCACCTCGTCGGGCTTGCGCAGCTGGCCCAGCGAGTCGAAGTCGCGCCCGGCGGCCACCCGGCGCCCGTCGACGGAGTTCAGCTTCGCGGTGAAGGTGGGCGGGCTGGCCTGCGGATTGGACACGCTGGCATCCAACTCGGCGGTGACGTCCCAGTAGCCGGCGCTGCGGAACGCCATCCGCTCACGTTCCCGCTGCACGATGATGCGCGTGGCCACCGACTGCACCCGGCCGGCCGAGAGCTTCGGCGCGACCTTTTTCCACAGCACGGGGCTGACCTCGTAGCCGTACAGCCGGTCCAGGATGCGCCGGGTCTCCTGCGCGTCGACCAGGTCGTTATCCAGGTCGCGGGGGTCTTCGGCTGCGGCGCGGATGGCCGGCTCGGTGATCTCGTGAAAGACCATCCGCTTGACCGGCACGCGGGGTTTGAGCGTCTCGAGCAGGTGCCAGGCAATCGCCTCGCCCTCGCGGTCGCCGTCCGTGGCAAGGTAAAGCTCGTCGACCCCTTTGAGCAGGTCTTTCAGCTCGTTGACCGTGCTCTTCTTCTCGGGGCTGATGATGTAGAGCGGTTCGAAGTTCTGCTCGACGTTCACCCCGAGGCGCGCCCACGGCTCGGATTTGTACTTCGCCGGCACGTCGGCGGCGTTTCTCGGCAGGTCGCGGATATGGCCGCGGGAG
This sequence comes from Mycolicibacterium holsaticum DSM 44478 = JCM 12374, assembly GCF_019645835.1. Lineage (NCBI taxonomy): Bacteria > Bacillati > Actinomycetota > Actinomycetes > Mycobacteriales > Mycobacteriaceae > Mycobacterium > Mycolicibacterium holsaticum. Next base: position 546,743 of record NZ_CP080998.1, on the reverse strand, counting down.
GACTCCACGATGTAGTCCGACCCCAGATAACCAGCGATTTTGCGTGCCTTGGTAGGCGACTCGACTATGACGAGCCGCCGGACGCTTCCATTGCCGCCGCTGCCGCGGTCCCCGTCAACCACCTGTGTCTACGCTCCACTTCTCTGTTGCCCACCAGCGGCGCAATCCATGCATCGACGGATACCCGCCGTGAAAGGCAACTGACAATTTGGCACCCCGCGCGTGCCGACGCAAACTGGCCTCCCTGTCCATCCCCGTCAAACGCGTGGCCACTGGTGGAACGCCTCCACATTGCCCGGTGGTTCCCCCACGTTCTCTACCAGGCGCAATAGCCGCCTGCGTCCGCTGATCCGCAGCGCTGGACGGGTCCCTCGGGTGCCGATCAGGGTCGGGGCGATGCCGACCCGCATCATCGCCGACGCCAGCGGCGCGTGCGTGTCCGGCGCGTGCGGATCCAGCCCGAGCAGGTACCGGTCGGCTTCCGGGGTGCCCGCGGCCAACGTCCAGGCCCGCAGCTCGCGGGGTCCGGGCAGCCAGTGCGGGGGCACGGTCTTGACCGCGCCGCGGGTCCAGGCCAAGGCCATCGGCACCAGCCGCGGGTCCAGCGCGGTACGGACCAGGGGGGTGTGCTCGTCGGTGCGGGTGATCTCGGGCTGCAGGCCCGCCTCGACCACCATCTCGGCGAGCCCCTCCGCCCGCCACATCGCGCCGACGACCACAGAAAGGCGCGCAGCCTGGTCTTTCCCCGTCCCGACCAGCATCACCTGGCCGGGCGCGGCGAGCAGCCCCGTCAGGTCGGCGACCGCAGGCGGCACCGACTCTGCCGAGAAGAAAGACAGCTGGCTCACATGCCGACAGTAAGCCAGTTTCGGGCCGCAGCCGTGTCGGCCGGGCCGCAGCGGCACGCAAAAGAGAACACCCCGCGTCGTCCGGTTCCGGATTCGCGCGGGGTGTTGCCTGGTTTGTGTGGGTCTTTCTAGACGGCCCGGACACCCGTGGCCTGCGGCCCCTTGGGGCTTTGGCCGACCTCGAACTCGACCTTCTGGTTCTCCTCCAGGGTGCGGAAGCCGCTGCCCTGAATTTCCGTGTAGTGGACGAAAACGTCAGCGGAGCCGTCCTCCGGCGCAATGAAGCCGAAGCCCTTCTCTGCGTTGAACCACTTCACAGTTCCCTGTGGCATTTCCTGTTGTTCCTTCTCTTCTTCTCCGGGTGCGGTCCACCGTGGTTCGGTACACCGGGCCCGTTCCGACCGCCATACCTTCGTGGAGTGCTCGGAACTCGACCCGACCTACAACCCTCGCAGGAACCGCGATCGCAACGTCGATCCTGCGAGTGCAAATACACGAACACAGAAGCTGCGACCGCCGATAGTCAACCACGTTCGGCGCTGCTGCGACAGTTCTCGGCACAAGCAAGTGGGCACAATTCACCTAGAAGAGTCTCAGGAGGGGCAAATAATGGCCGATTTCGGCCGGGAGCTACTCGCCGGCGTGGTCGAGGACGTGGCCGCCGACGGGCAGAACCCGTTGCGTCACGTCGCGGATCTACCCGCCCGCCGGGGCCGGCCGCAGACGTGGCCGCCGTGGGCCGACCCAGATGTGGTGCGGGCGTTCCATGATCGCGGTATCGAGGTGCCGTGGTCGCACCAGCGCCTGGCCGCCGACCTCGCCCATGACGGACGTCACGTCGTGCTGAGCACCGGAACGGCGTCGGGTAAGTCGTTGGCCTACCAGCTGCCGATACTGACGGCTCTGCGCGCTGATTCACGGGCGCGTGCGCTGTACCTGTCGCCGACCAAGGCGCTGGGCCACGACCAATTGCGCGCCGCCGTCGCGCTCACCGAAGCGGTGCCGGTGCGCGACGTCGCGCCGACTTCCTACGACGGCGACAGCCCCTCCGACGTCCGGCGCTTCGCGCGGGAGCGTTCGCGATGGATCTTCTCCAACCCCGACATGATCCACCTGTCGCTGCTGCGCAACCACGCCCGCTGGGCGGTGTTCCTGCGTAACCTGCGCTACCTCGTCGTCGACGAATGCCATTACTACCGGGGAATTTTCGGATCCAACGTGGCGCTGGTGCTGCGCCGGCTGCTGCGGCTGTGTGCGCGTTACTCTGCCACGAGCTCGATGCCCACCGTGATCTTCGCCAGCGCGACGACCTCCGAGCCCGCGGCGACCGCCTCGGAGCTGATCGGGCAGACGGTGGCCGAGGTGGTCGAGGACGGCTCACCCCAGGGCGCGCGCACCGTCGCGTTGTGGGAGCCACCGCTGCTCTCCGATCTCGTCGGCGAAAACGGCGCGCCCGTACGGCGTTCGGCCGGTGCGGAGGCCGCGCAGGTGATGGCCAACCTGGTCGCCGAGGGCGCGCGCATGCTGACGTTCGTGCGGTCGCGCCGCGGCGCCGAGCTCACCGCGCTCGGTGCGCGGGCCCGGCTGGAGGAACTGGCGCCCGATCTGGCCGACCGGGTGGCGTCGTATCGGGCCGGCTATCTGGCCGAGGACCGAAGGGCCCTGGAGCGTGCGCTGGCCGACGGTGAGCTGCGCGGGCTGGCCACGACGAACGCCTTGGAGCTGGGCGTTGACATCGCCGGCCTGGACGCCGTGGTGCTGGCCGGGTTCCCCGGCACCGTGACGTCGTTCTGGCAGCAGGCCGGCCGTTCAGGACGCCGCGGGCAGGGCGCGCTGATCGTGCTGATCGCCCGCGACGACCCGCTGGACACCTACCTGGTGCACCACCCGGCCGCGCTGTTGGACAAACCCATCGAGCGCGTCGTCATCGACCCCACCAACCCGTACGTGCTTGGCCCGCAACTGCTTTGCGCGGCGACCGAACTTCCCCTCACCGACGCGGAGGTGCGGATGTGGAACGCGGAGGCGGTGGCCGAGTCGCTGGTCGACGACGGGTTGTTGCGCCGACGCGCCAACGGCTACTTCCCCACTCCCGGCGTCGATCCGCATCCGGCGGTGGATATCCGGGGTTCTTCGGGCGGCCAGATCGCCATTCTGGAGGCGGGCACGGGCCGGATGCTCGGCTCCACGGGCGTGGGTCAGGCGTACGCGTCGGTCCATCCCGGCGCCGTGTATCTGCACCAGGGTGAGAGCTACGTCGTCGACACGCTCGACCTCGAGAGCGGGGTGGCGTTCGTGCACGCCGAGGATCCCGGGTATACGACGTTCGCCCGTGAGCTGACCGATATCGTTGTCACCGGTGAGGGTGAGCGAAAGACCTACGGAGAAGTCACGGTCGGGCTGGTGCCGGTCGCGGTGACCAACACCGTGATCGGCTATCTGCGCCGCCGGTTGACCGGCGAGGTGATCGACTTCGTCGAACTGGACATGCCGACCCGCACCCTGGACACCACCGCGGTGATGTGCACCATCACACCCGAGGCCCTGCAGCACAACGGATTAGACCCGCTGCGGGTGCCGGGAGCCCTGCACGCCGCCGAACACGCGGCCATCGGCCTGCTGCCGTTGATCGCCAGCTGTGACCGCGGCGATATCGGTGGCGTGTCGACCGCCGTGGGCCCCGTCCAAGGCCTACCAACGATTTTCGTCTACGACGGTTACCCGGGCGGTGCCGGTTTCGCCGGTCGCGGTTTCCGACACATCGACACCTGGTGGGGGGCGACAGCGGCCGCCATCGAAGCCTGCGAGTGCCCGTCGGGTTGCCCGTCGTGTGTTCAATCACCGAAGTGCGGCAACGGAAATGACCCGTTGGACAAGGACGGCGCGGTGCCCGTGTTGCGGTTGGTCCTGGCCGCACTCGCCGGAGCACCACGATGAGCCCGCGCACAGGTCGGTCGGGCGGTTCGGGCCCACGCGGCCCCGGTAAACTGCCCTCCATGACCCACGACTGGCTGCTCGTGGAGATTCTAGGCAGCGAGCCTGCGGTGGTCGCGCAGGGTCGTCGCACCCACAACCTGATTCCCATCGGCACGTTCTTGCGACGAAACCCGCATCTCATGGCGATCCAGACGGCCATCGGCGAGACCGTGCGCGCCGGCGGCGGCCTGAGCAGCATCACCCCGAAGAACGACCGGGTGATCAGCACCGAGGTCGTGAAGATGACCGACGGGCGCGTCCACGGCGTGCAGGTGTGGGTGGGCCCGCCCGATATGGAGCCGCCCGAACGACCGGTCGTCGGCCCGTTGGTGTGGGATCTGGCCGGCGGCGTGGCCACCGGCTCGACCGAGTCGCTGGTCAACAGCGGGTGGAATCCCGAGATGGAACCGACGCAGAACCGCACGTTCGCCGACGACTTACCCAAGCGCGACCTGAACCCGAGCGAAGCCGAACTGCTGTCGATGGTGATCAGGCGCGAGCCCGGCGCGACGTTCTGTAGCACCTGGGACGTGACAGATTATCGCGGTGAGCTGATCACCGTCGGGTTCGTGGTGCGTGCGGTGCTCGAAACCGACGACGATGACACCGACCGATTGCTGTTCCGCGCGATGAACTGGCGTGGCGAGCGCGACGAGACGGCCCCGCCGCAGGACTATCTGGCCCAACGAATCCTCAACGGCCTCGCCCAGCCCGGTGTTCACCGCGCGCTGGTCGACCTGACGGACTGGACGCTGCTCAAGTGGCTCGACGATCCGGCACCGTTCTTCGACTGGCGGACCAGCATGGCCGGCGAACACCGGGTGCACCCCGCCGATCATCTGCGAATGCAACAGATGGCCAAGCAATTCGCCTCCGGTACCGCATCGGGTGTGCTGCGGATGGCGGCGGCCGACGGTGGGTGGACGCCGGTGCACGTCACCGTCAACCGCATCGAACTCGACGAGGGCGTCTACGCGGGCCTGACGATGCTGCGCCAGCCCAGCGCCGACGAGCTCACCGCAGACTGATTTCCCGCCGCGTTTCGTTCACGCCGCGCGGGCAGAACACGTTTGACCGGGCCAACACTCGGTAGTACCTCGCGGAAAGCGGGCAAATTGCAGTAGCGCACTACTGCGCCCGTGGCGCCGCAGCGGAGTGACGATTCCTGTCGCGACGCGTCGCGGCGTTCGCTGTGTCGCCTGGGAAACGAGATGGTGGTCATGCTGGAACGGATTGCGCGATTCGCTGTGGCCCGGCCGAAGACGGTTCTCGCCGCGACTCTGGTGCTCATGTGTGCGGCATTTGTCTATGGATCGGACATCGGCGAGCGCCTCTCAGGCGGCGGCTTCTACAACCCCGAGTCCGAATCGCAGCGCGCTGCGGCCTTGGCCGAGCAGCGTTTCCACGCGGGCAAACCCAACCTGGTTGTACTCGCGACCACTACCGACGGCAGGTCGGTCGACGACGCCGGCGCGGTGGCCGCCGGCCAAGCCTTCACTCGCGAGCTCGCCCTCACGCCAGGCATCACCACCGTCAGCTCGTACTGGGGGCCAGGGGAACCCGACTTGCTTGTCAGCGCCGACAAAGCCCGGGCGCTGATCTTGGCGCACATCGCAGGCGACGAGCGAGAGTTCCCGGCGGCGGCCAGACGCCTCATCGCGACCTACCGCGGCAGTGAGCGCGGTCCGCTGAAACTCGAATTAGGCGGTGAAGCAGCCGGTTACGTCGACGCGACCGATCAGCTCAGCCACGACCTGAAAACCAGCGAAGCGATCGCGCTGCCGGTGATTCTGGTGCTGATGACGCTGGTTTTCGGCAGTCTCGTAGCCGCCGGCGTGCCGATCATCATCGGCGTGCTGTCCATCGTGGGCTCACTCGGCCTTCTCGCGATACTGTCCGATGTCACGCCGGTGTCCAACTACGCCCTCAATGTGACGACGATCGTCGGGCTGGCTCTCGCGATCGATTACAGCCTGTTCGTGCTGACCAGGTTCCGGGAAGAGAGGACCCGGGCGCAGACCCTCGATGACGCGATCATCGCGTCCGTGCGGACCGCCGGGCGCACCGTCGTGTTCTCCGCGACGACGGTGGCGCTGTCGGTGCTGGCGTTGCTCGTCTTCCCGTTGATGTTCTTGCGCTCGATCGCCTACGCGTGTCTCGGCGTGATACTGCTCGCGACGGTGTGCGCGGTCCTTGTAATGCCCGCAATATTGCGCATCCTCGGCCCCCGCATCGACTCGCTCAACGTCGGCCGGGCGCTCCGGAGGTTCACTGGGCGTCGCCGACCGGCCGAAGTCCGGGCCGAGGAGGACGGGTTCTGGTTCCGCACTTCGCGGCTGGTGATGCGGAGGCCGGTGGCGATGGGCGGCGCGGTGTTGATCCTGGCGATCGTGCTCGCGGCGCCGTTCAGTGCTATCCGGCTGTCTTTCCCCGACGACCGGGCGCTGCCGGCGACGCTGGAGAGCAGACATGTCGGCGGGGTGCTGCGGGCCGAGTTTCCGGCGCAGCTCACCGCCTCGATGGACGTGGTCATCGACGGTGCGGTCGGTGCGGATCAACTCGACACCTACGCGGCAGAACTGTCACGGCTTCCTCACGTTGTCGCTGTCACGCTGGCGACCACGGACTACGTCGACGGGCACCGCGTCGGGGTGTTACCCGTGGCAAGCATGACCGGCGCCTACCTCTCGGTTCTTCCAGATGTCGATCCTGGCAGCGACGCGGCGCACCGCCTGCTCGACGAGGTACGTGCCACGGCGGCCCCCGCCACCGTGTATGTCGGCGGATTGACCGCAGAGAACTTCGATACCAAAGATGCTCTGTTCGAGAAGATTCCGTTGGCTGCGGCCTTGATAGCAGTCGCGATGTTCATTCTGCTCTTCACGTTCACCCGAAGTGTGGTACTTCCGGTGAAGGCCGTGGTACTCAACGTTGTCAGCCTTTCGGCGACTCTGGGGGCGATGGTGTTCGTGTTCCAAGAAGGTCACCTCCAGTGGCTTGTAGGTGATTTCACCGTCACCGGAACACTTCCCACCACGACGCCGATTCTCGTCATCTGCCTGGTGTTCGGGTTGTCCATGGACTACGAGGTCTTCCTGCTGTCCCGAATAACCGAGGAGTATCGCGCGCACGACGACACCAACCTTGCGGTGATGTCCGGGCTGCAACGCGTTGGGCCCATCGTCACCGCGGCGGCATTGATCATGTCGATCGTGTTCATCGCGATGGCCACCTCCGAGGTGTCGTTCATCAAGTCGCTGGGCGTGGGGTTGACGTTGGCGATCTTGTTCGACGCCACGCTCATCCGTGCGGTGCTCATGCCCGCGGCGATGACGTTGATGGGCCGGGCCAATTGGTGGGCACCCCGCTGGGCGAGGCGTTCGGCGCGTCCGCCATTGACAGAGCACGGTCGTGAGCGCCAACTGACCTCGCCGTGAACAAGCGGCCGTGAACGAGCGGCCGGTCGCGGGGAATGCCCATCAGCGGCGGTTGGCGACCAGGCGCACCCCGTTCTTGGGCCGGCGCGTTATTGTCGCCTCGAGCTCGACGGCCTCACCACATGCCTGTGCGCAAGGTGCATCGAAGGTGAAGCGTTGACCCATGATCGCCGCGATCAGGACCATTTCCATCAACGCAAAACTCTGCCCGATGCAGATGCGTCGACCACCGCCGAACGGCAGGTACGCCGAGCGGGGGCGGTCCTTGGCGCCCCGCAGGAACCGCTGCGGGTCGAAGGCCTCCGGATCCGGCCACCAGCGCGCGTCATGGTGAATGTGGTGGATCGGGATGAGGACGGTGGTGCCGCGCGTAATGCGGTGCCCCCCGACGATGTCGTCTTCGACGGCCCGGCGCGCGATGACCCATATCGCGGAGAAGTAGCGCTGCGACTCCTGCACGCATGCCGTGGTCCACGGCAACCTACCCAGGTCGTCGACGCCCGGCCGGTGCCTACCCAGCACATCGTCGATTTCGGCGAGCATCCGGTCTCGCGCCGAGGTGTGTAGGGCCATCAGATACCAGAACCAGGACATGGCATTTGCCGTCGTTTCGTGACCGGCGATCATGAACGTCAGGACGTCGTCGCGGATCCGCGAGCGTGGCCACGTCCCGCCGTCGGCGCGCAGCAGCACGTCGAGCAAATCGGCGGAGTCGCTCGGGTGCATCAGTCGTTCATCGATCACCGCGTTGACCGCACGGTCGAGGGTGAGCGTGATGTCCTGCATATCGCGCAACGGCGGCGGCAGGTGTACGCCGGAGAAGGCCAACCAGTGCAGGGTTTTGTAGATCGGCCGGGGCATGAGGCCGCACAGCCCGAGTCGCTGCAGCCGCTCCGCTTTCCGATGCCCGCGGGTCGCCAGGTCGTCCATGACGTGGACCAACGAGCCGAAGTCGTGGCTGAACAGGGAGTTGGCCACCAGCCGCAGGGTCGCCTCGACCATGGTCTGGTGCATGTCGAACTCGACACCGGTGGGCAGCGCGTCGGTGACGCTGGTGACCGGGTCGATCATCAGGTCGACGATGCCGTTGAGGTGGCGCCGGGTGAACGTCGGGTTCAGCACCGCGCGGTGGGCGGCCCAGGCATCGCCCTCGTCGGTGAACAGGTTGATGCCGGCGCCGGCCCGCAGTGGCTCGTATTCGTTTGACTTGACGTATCTGAGGCGGGCTTCGTGCAACACGTGATCGACATAGTCAGGGTGGCCGAGCACGGCAAACCGCCGTCCGGCACAGCGAAATCGGGTGAAGTCGCTGCCTCGTGTCCGGCCCAGAAAGCCGTCGCCGGCGTGAAATCCGACGGTGAGGGCTTCCCGTGTCATCGTCCACGTGCTCAGCCGTTTGGCCGGTGCCGGCCGGGGGCACAAACCGGTCACACGGATATGATCGATGCACTTTGCGCTACCCATCGTGATACCTCCGTCGACGTCATGGCGGAACGATGGCGGCCACGTCGAGCGTCGAGTTCCGTGATGAAATCGTCGCTTCCGTTGGCTTAGGTGAGGCCAGTAACGCGCTACTGCTATTTCGCGCGGGTTCGGCGCAGTACTACTGAGTCGCTGCCGTTCCCGTCCACGCTCGTCCCATTGCATGGCCGCCGCGTCATGTCGTCATGCCACATCGCCACGCTCTTTTGAGCGGGTCGCCGGTGCTCCCGGAAGGGCGCGAAGGCGAGGAGTAGTCGTCACTGTCGGTGAGGGCCGGACGATCCGGCGCAGGCTTCGCAGCGTGTCGGGTTGCTTGTGACGGTGAGTGCGCCAGGTCGAGGGGATGGTACGGCCAAGGTCGGCGACAACTTGCTCGGCGCATTCCATGGCGCTGTCCGCGGCCAATTCCGTACCGACGCCGCGGCCGCCGGCCCCGTCGCCTGCGAGGTATAGACCGGTGATCGGTGTGACAACGGTGGGGCGCATAGCACCGACCTGCTCGGGCGTCTGAGCGGTGGAGATGGCCGGGCCGTACTCTTTGCCTATCCAGTGCGCCATCCAGCTCGTGGTGGTGCAATCGATGAACAACACGTGCTCGTCGAGCCCAGGCGCGATCTTGCGCATCGTATTGAGCATCGCTTCTTTCCATTCCGTTGGCGAACTGGACAATTCGACATCAGTCGTCGGAGCCAGCGTGCACATGGTGAGCAACTGGTGTCCGGGCGGGGCCAGTGACGGGTCGAAGTTCGTTGGGACGGGGCAGTAGAACGGAATCACGTCGGGAACTCGCCCATGAACCAACTGATCAAAGACTTCGCGAATTGTGTCGCCACGGGACGTGAACACGTTGGCATTGTCACCGAATGCGCCCAACACGCAACCCGCATCGACCAATGGCTTGTTCAGTGCGATCTTGAGTTGCACCGCGATCTGCGAGCCGCGGATCTCACGTGCACGCTGCACGTAAGCATCGGGCAACTGGGCTGGATCGCACAGCCGTAGGACGGTTGTCCGCATGCTTGACGTCGAGATGACGGTGTCCGCATGGATCTTCGTTCCGTTGTAGGTTTCGACACCTCGAACCGCGCCGTCAGCAATCAGGATGCGTCTTACGCCGGCGCCGGTACGGATTTCGGCGCCCCGGGCTTCGGCGAGCCGACAGTAGGCAGTCGGGATTGCTTTGGCTCCCCCCGCAGGGTAACTGAGCCAGTTGTCACGGAACATCCGCTGAAAACAATAGATCCCTTCACCTGCCGACGTTTCCCACGGCGGCAGGACGAAGTAGAGACCGAGTATGCAACACAGGGCTTCACGCACGCGTGGGCTGGCGGTGTACTGAGCGACGAATTCGTCCACCGTGCGGTGGTTCCAGGAGGCGACCTCGTCGTCGTCCATGGTCATGACCGCGGTCAGCAACTTGGCGGCCTGACTCAGCTGGGCGAGATTCAAATGCATGTAATGGGCCAGCCGCAGGGCCATCGCGGGCATTCGGCATATCTCGTTCGGAAGTGGGATCTTTTCCAGCCCAACATTTCCCGATCGGTCAGGACAGCAGAACTCGGCGATGTTCTTGGTGCGCCGGAACTCGATCGCGCGCGGACTACCAGTTCGGCGTAGCACCTCCCCCAACGGTCCGCGTGGTCCGCGGGAGAACATGTGGGTGCCGAAATCGATTTGGAATCCCTGCTTCTGGTATCCCGCACACGATCCGCCAAGGTACCTGTTTTTCTCCAGCAGGGTCACCGGGATACCGGCATGAGCAAGCAGCAGCGTCAATGCCGAACCTCCGATGCCCGCGCCGATAACGACTACTCGAGACCGCTGCTCACACACGGTCGTTGGCCGACTGTCTGCTCGCCACAACGGCGGCCGTCAGGTCGAGGTCGGCGTGGATTTCGCGGTCGCGGTCGATCATCTCCGGTTCCTCACGACATCAACGACAACGGTGTCGCCGTAGGCGCTCGTCGGGTGAAAGACACAGCACGTTGCCGGTGGCCAGCATCCGGGCGACCCTCGGTGCCACGGTGCGCTCACGGTCGAATTCGGCCCGGCGTTGCTCGACCCACCTACTGAAGTGCATGTTCATCGAGGCCTGCGCATCGAGTTCAGGCGGCGCCGCCGGCGCGACTTGATCAATGGTCATGGCAGCTTCCTCACCGCGATTTTCGGGGAACCTCCGCAACCGGAATCCTCACGCGCATCCGGTGCGGCGAATGCAGTAGCGCGCCACTGCAATCTCGCGGGCCCCGACGCGGTGGTACTGAGCGGGTCGAGGCGGGCGGCAGTTCAGTAGTGGAGCCGACAGCGGCGACCAGTTGCAGTACCCGGCTACTGACGCAGGAGCGTACGGCCGCTTCTAACCTGCCTTTCAACGGCGAACCCAACCGCGTGCTGCTGACTAGTGGAAGAGGTCGAACGATGCTGGGACTTCCGCAAACCCAGACCAGGTATCAAGACCCGGCGTCACCTCGCAGTCAACTGTCCGTTCACCGTGCGGACGGCCCGCGCGCCGATTCGGCGCGACCGAGCGTGCGAATTGGTCCCCGCCACCCGAAACTGGGTGCGGCAAGTTTTCACGTCGTCCACAGAATCGCGATCTGGGTCATGGGGTGGATGGGATTTCACGGGCTGGACTCGGCCTTCGCCGGCCAGCGCATCGCGTCGATCCGGGAGAAGTTGGACCGGGGCGCGACCGTCTATCTCGCGGGCCTTGCCGCGCCAGGAACCCACAACACCGGCGTCGCGCTCATCGAGGTGACGATGGCGAATGGTCCGCGCATCATCGTCAACAATGAAGAGGAACGCTTTTCGGGAACCAAGCACACCACCGAATATCCACGTCGATCACTCGATGCGATGGTCGCCACGCTACGCAGCATGGGCCTCGATGTCGGCGACATCGACGCGTTCGTCACATCCTGGGATTACCCGGCGCTGTTGGCTACGCTGACGCGTGCAGTCGTCGAGGAAGCGCCGGCCGGTTTCAGGCTGCTCCGTCTTCCCGATTTCGCCGGTCTGCACCGGAGACGCTTTTGCCAGATGTGGCGCACGCCAGAGATTCTCGGCAAGCAGTTGGGATCGAGGTATCCGGTCCCGCTGATCTGCATGCCGCACCATGACAACCACGCCTGGTTTTCGTTTGCGGCCTCGCCGTTCGCCGACGATGAGGAACCGGTGGCGATCGCGGTACTCGACGGCACCGGGGACCGGGGATCGGTGTCCCTGTACGTCGCCGAGCGCGGCGCGATGCGTCGGTTGTATTGCAACGACAGCGTGTTCGACTCACTCGGGGCCTTTTACAGCACGATCTCCTCGACCCAGGGCGGCTGGACCGTCCTGTCCAGCGAGGGCCGCTACATGGGCGCCGCGGCGTGGGGTGATATGGATCGCGCGACCAACCCATACTATCCGCGCCTGAGGGAGGTGCTGCAGTTCGGCGCCGGCGGCGAGGTCAGGCTCAACCGCTCCATGGCCAACTGGTATTGCCGACCGTTTGACCGGCCCTACGGCCCCCGGCTCATCGAGATTCTCGGCGATCCGCTCACCGCAGAACAACTCTGGAACCCCGACGCCATGTTGCGCGTCGAAGATATCGACCAGCGGCCTGACACCGAAGACCGCCTCGACAAGGCGGCGGCGACGCAACTGGTGTTCGAGGATGCCTTGATCCATATCGTCGATCACCTGCTGCGGGTCACCGGCGCCAACCGCCTGGTGCTGACAGGCGGCGTGGCGCTCAACGCCCTGGGCAACATGCGGCTGCTCGAACACTTCGACGAGGCGTGGTTCACCAAGGCGCAACGGCACAACGCGTGCTTACATCTGTGGGTGCCGCCGACTCCCGGCGACGCCGGTGTCACCATCGGCGCTGCCTGGCAGATGGCGCATAAAGCCGGTGCGCCGCGCGGCGCCGCGTTGACGCATGCGTTTTACTGCGGCACCTCGCCCGCAACAGATGACGTCGCGGCGGCACTCGAGGATGTCGCCTCGTGCCGGGTTGGCGACATCTCGACGCCGGACGGCCGTGACGCGGTGGCCGATCTGATGGCTTTCATGGTGGCGCAGAACGCCGTCATCGCGCTGTATCAGGGGCCTGCCGAGACCGGGCCACGCGCCTTGGGCCATCGTTCGATCTTCGCCAACCCCTGCGATCCGCAGGCGCGTGAGCACCTGAACGAACGCGTCAAATACCGCGAGGCGATCCGCCCGCTGGCGCCGATGGCGACGCTGCACGCCGCGCGTGAATATTTCGAGCTGCATCCGGGCGCATCCGACGCCGACTACCGCGCCTATGACTACATGGTTCTCACGGCGCGCGCGAAGCCGCGCGCACGCTACAAGGTTCCTGCGGTGATTCACGCCGACGGCACCGGCCGAATCCAGATCGTGCGCCAAAAGGACGATCCCCTCACCTACGCCTATCTGAAGGCGCTCGGCCGTCGCATCGGGGTGGAGATGTCTGTCAATACGTCTTTCAACATCGCCGGCCCCATCGTGCAGACCCCGGCGCAGGCGATCGACACGCTACGCCGCGCCAAGGGTCTGGACGCGGTGCTGCTGGTGGCCGACGACGGCGTCACCTACGCGGCATGGCAAGACCAGCCCGAGCGCAGCCGATTCACCGGGTTGCTGTCGGCGTGGGAAAGCCAGCGCGCACGGGTTTGAACGCCGGCACGTCCGCCAGGGTTTTGCTCACGCCGATCGGGACCGTTTCGCGGTTGCGCGCGGTCGGCAACGCTGACCCGATATGGCATTCGTTCGGCTAGCGGGAGTCACCTACCTCGATCCCGAACTCGTCTTTGGCTCCTATGTCCTGTTCACCGGGGCCGATTCGGTCACCCGACTGATCGACCTCACCGGCAGCGTCGTCCACGATTGGCCGTATGCCGGAGTTCCCCCGCGGATCCTCGACCCTGTGCTCAACCGCGGGCGCGTCGGCGATGTCGGAGTGCAGCTGTCCGACAGCGGCGACGCCCGCGGCGGCATCTACGCCAACGGCACGGTGGGCCAACTCGACTGGGATGGCGAGGTCGTGTGGGAGTGGGGCAGGCAGGCTCCCGGCGGCGCGGCCCGACAGAACCACGACTGGGAGTTGCTGCCCAACGGCAACCGGCTGATCCTCGTGACAGCGCCGAGGGCGGTGCCCGGCCTGGGCGACGACGTCGTCGGCGATCAAGGTTTGTACGAAGTCGCCCCGGACGGTGAGATCGTGTGGAGCTGGCTTGCCGGTGACCACCTCGACGAGTTCGGCTTCTCCGCAGACGGCTGGGCCGCGCTGCGCGCGACGGTGGCCCGTGATCCCGAGGACCCGTGGGGCTACCTGGAGATGAACAGCGCCAAATCCCTTGGCCCCAACCGCTGGAGTAGCGCGCAGGCCGACAGCGTCTTTCATCCCGACAACATCCTGGTCAGCTTCCGCAAGGCCAACGTCGTCGCGCTCATCGACAAGTCGACGGGAGCCCTCGCCTGGAAACTGGGGCCTTACTTCGACGATCCGGCGGGCGCGCAGCACCAGCGCATCAACGCGCACAAGGTGCCGCGTCCGCTCGATCAGATTTGCGGCCAGCACAACCCGCACCTGATCGCGCCCGGCCTGCCCGGCGCGGGCAACATCCTGGTGTTCGACAACCAGGGCGGCGCGGGCTACCCGCCCGCCGGCATCGGAATCTACGCCGGGTCCCGGGTTCTCGAAATCGATCCCGCCACCGAGGAGATCGTCTGGCAGTACACGGCCGAGGACTCCGGGCTGCCTTCGTGGACCTTCTTCAGTTCGTTCGTCAGCAGCGCCCAGCGGCTTCCCAACGGCAACACGCTGATCACCGAAGGTATGCAGGGGCGGATTTTTCAGGTGACCGCCGGCGGCGACGTCGTGTGGGAGTACCACAGCCCGTATGCGGGATACGGCGTGGCCGGCGAACCCGAGGTCAAACAACCGAGGGTGCCCGGAGTCGACCGGCTCACCTTGACGTCGCTGGTGTACCGGGCACAGGCCGTTCCGTTCGACTGGACCCCGCCCGGCACGGCGCGCACGCCGCTGCGGGTCGTCGACCTGCGCCGCTGACCGGCCGTCGGAGGACTTCCTGTCGGCACTTCAGTCGCCCTGTCAACCGGTGGCGTCGACCGGGCCGGCCCGCGCGACCGCACGCGCCGGGCCGACCGCCAGCCGCCCAACCGCGACCTGAACCTGCACGGCGACCACGACGTCGAGGTTCTCGACCGCGCAGCGCGCAACGCTCGCGTCCATCGCGTCCGCGATCTGGGATGCCTGCGCACACGCCACCGCCGTGCCATCGGCAAGGGACACCGCGGCCGCCAGCGCGGCCAGATCGGCAGCCGCCTGCGCGCGGTGACGGCCGATCACCGCCGCACCGACATATACCGCGCCGACGGTGACCGCCAACACCACCGCCATCGCCGCGACGCCGGCCACGGTCGCCGAACCCTCCTCACCGCACGCCGGGCTCCACGGCGGCCACCGCCCGCGCGGCGACCGTGAGGCCCGGCAGCAGCGCCGAGCGCGCGCTGACCGTCGCGACCACCAGCGCACCGTCGCGCCGCACCCCCACCACCGCACCCTCGGGTGCGACGCCGCGCGCGACGGCCGCACCGTCATCACCGCGCGCCGCGAGCCGGGCGGCCTCGCGCGCCGCGTCGACGCATCGGATGTGCATCGACACCGCGGCGAGCCCGGCCACGCACAGGACCAGGACGACGACGAGACCCGCGAGCGCGAACGCCGCCTCCACCGTCGCACCGCCGAACTCGTCACCTAGGCATTGGTGTTCAGCGCGCGGTTGATGATGTTGGTCAGCGCGCTGACGATCGAGTCGCCGGTGACCACCGTGTACAAGATGGCGCCGAACGCCGCGGCGGCCACCGTACCGATCGCGTACTCGACGGTCGACATTCCGTCCTCGTCGACCAACAGCAGTGCAAACCGTGCTTGGGCTGCCCGAATCTTGTCCGCCAGCATGGTGTTTCCTTTCCCTATCTCGAATCACAGGACTCCCGAACGCAACACGTCACCGGCCAGCCCGACGACCACCGGGACAATGCCCAGGCACAGAAATGCCGGCAGGTAACACACCCCCAGCGGTCCGGCGATCAACACCGACGCCCGCTCGGCCGCCGCGCGAGCCGCGGCCGCGGCGTCATCGCGGGTTCGGGCGGCCAGATCCGTGCTGCCTTCGGCCAGCGCGGCACCCGATGACGCCGAACGCCGCGCCAGCCGCAGCAGCGCATCGGTGTGCTGGTCCGGGTGCCCGATGGGATCCGACCAGGCCACCGCCGGATCTGCGCCCAGCGCCAACAGGTCCGCGGCCCGGGTCAGCAGCCGGGCCAGGTGCGGCGGGGCGAGCGGCGCCGACGCCGCAGCCGCCGTCGACACCGCCATCCCCGAACGTAGGCAGGCGGCGAACACCTCGAACGTGGACGCCGCGGCCAGCGGATCAGTTCGGCCGCGCTCCCGTTGGACCCGAGCGGATTTCGGCGCAGCCGGCAGCCGGCGTGAAGCGCCCGGGCCAATCAGCACAGCCGCCGCCAGCAGCAACGCCACCGCGGTCATTTGAGGACCCCGTCGGTGATCCGGTCCGACCACGCCACACCGGTACACGCGAGCGCGACCCCGACCGCCAACACCCACTGACCCGCCCCGCCGGAGCACAGAAAGCCCATCGGCTCGGCACCGATCGACTGGCCGAGGCCGATGCCGAGCACCGGCAGGCCCGCCAGCACTGCCGCCGTCGTGCGCGCACCCGCCATGGCCGCGGTGACCTGGGCCGAAAAGCGTTCCCGCTCAACGATGTCTCGCTGCGCGGCCTGCATCAGCGTCGCGATCGCGAGGCCATGCGTCTGCGCCAGCTGCCAACACAGCGCGAGGCGTTCCCAGTGCGCGGACAGCGCCGACTGCCCAGCGACGCTGCGCAAACCTGCGGCGACGTCGGCGCCCATCCCGGCTCGGGCAGCGACCGTGCGCAGCGACGCCGCAACGTCACCGTCGACCTCTTTGGCGGCGGTGCCGAAAGCGGCGGCCGGATGCGCACCGACGCGCAGCTCACCGACGAGGACGTCCAATGCGCTTTGCAGCGCAACGGCTTCTGTTGCGCCGCGCCGGTTCCGGAACCGGCGGCGCCGACGGACTTCCACGGTGGCGGCGACGGCGGCGGCGGCCACCACGATGCCGGGCGGCGCGATGACCGCCAACCCCAACGCGATCACCGCCGGGCACGACAGCGCCACGGCACGCAGCCACGCCGGGGAGATGGGCGCGTGGGGGCGCAGCCGGATGCGACGGGTCGGTGCGGGTGCGACCAACAGCGCGAGCGCGAGCGCAAGTGCCGCGCCGCTCATGCCCGTCGCCGCTCGTCGATCAGGCTCCGCAGATGCGCTGCGCCGGGGCCGGATCCGGTGTCGGCGTGCCAGGCCGCCACGGCGTGCACCTTGTCGTCGGGCCCGCGTTGGAGCACCGCGATCTCGGTCAGCCTTCGGCGCCCCGCGCGGTCGCGGCTGACGTGCACGAGGACCTGAACCGCGGCGGCAAGTTGGCTGTGCAGCGCGGCGCGGTCGAGCCCGCCGACGGCGGCCAGGGCCTCCAGCCGCGCCGGAACCTCCGCGGGACTGTTGGCGTGGACGGTGCCGGCGCCGCCGTCGTGACCGGTGTTGAGCGCCGCGAGCAGGTCGACCACTTCGGCGCCGCGGACCTCGCCGACCACGATGCGGTCGGGTCGCATCCGTAACGCCTGCTTCACCAACTGACGCACCGTCACCTCGCCGACACCTTCGACATTCGGGCAGCGGGCCACCAGCTTGACCAGATGCGGATGGGCGGGGGCGAGTTCGGCGGCGTCCTCCACACAGACGATCCGTTCATCGGCAGGCACCGAACCCAGCACCCCCGCCAACAACGTCGTCTTTCCGGCGCCGGTGCCACCCGAGATCAACATCGCCAGGCGCGCGTGGATGATGTCGTCGAGCAGCGCCGCGGCTGCGGGTTCGATGGCACCCGCCTTCGCGAGCGCCGCGAGGTTCTGGGTGGCAGGCCGTAGTACGCGCAGCGAAAGGTGGGTGCCGCCGACCGCGACCGGCGGCAACACCGCGTGCAATCGCACGGTGAACTCCCCGGTGCCCAAACCGCTGAGCTGACCGTCCACCCACGGTTGGGCCTCGTCGAGTCGTCGGCCCGCCGCCAACGCCAGCCGTTGGGCCAGCCGGCGCACCGCCGGCTCGTCGGTGAATCTAACTGTGCTGCGGCGCAACCCGGCGCCGTCGTCCACCCACACGGCGTCGGGCGCGGTCACCAAGACATCGGTGGTGCCCTCGGCGCACAGCAGCGGCTCCAACACACCGGCACCGGTGAGTTCGGTCTGCACGGCCCGCAACCCGCGCAGCACCTCGCTGTCGCCGAGCAGGCCACCTGATTCGGCGCGGATCGCGTCGGCGACGACGTTCGGGCGCAACGGCACCGACGACACGGCCTCGGCGGCCAGCCGCTCACGGACCCGGTCGATCAGCGACGCGCTCATGCCGCCTCCACCACCGGATGCCCGCGCAACACGGTGAGCACCCGCCTGGCCGCCACGGCCAGCGGGGACTGCCGTCGCAGCCGCAGGCCATCCCGTTCCAGGACACGCGCCACCGCCGGCTGCGGACGCATCGCGGCCAACACCGGCAACGCGACGATCTCGGCGACCTGACGCGGCCGCAGACCACCCGGCGCCGGTCCGCGTACCACCAGGCCCGCGTTGGGGTTGACCGTGGTGACCCACCGCGCCAGCGCGGCCGACGCAGCACATGAGCGCACGTCGGCGGGAACCACGACGACGACCAGATCGGCGCAGGCGAGCGCGGTTTCGGCGGCCGTCGTCGACCGTCTCGGCACATCGCAGACCACCGTCACCCCGCCGCGGCTGCCCGCGTCGATCACCGAACCCAACGGGGCCGGGTCGATGTCGCCGCCGGCGCGGGCGCACGACAGCACCGTCACGCCGTGGCGGTGTGGCAGCGCGGCGCGCAGCGCGGTGTAGGTGAGCCTGCCGCCCTGCAGCATCAGGTCCGGCCAGCGCAGCCCGGGGTCGGCTTCGCTGCCCAACACCAAGTCGATGCCGCCGCCCCACGGGTCCGTGTCGATGAGCATGGCTGCTGAGGCTTGAGTGACCTGTGATGCTGTGCGGGCGAGTGCGGCAGCGAACACCGAAGCACCCGCGCCGCCCCGCCCGGCAAGCACCGCGACCACCGCTCCGCGCGCCGCATCCTCGCGGACCGCGTCGGCGGCATCGGCCAACTCGGCCATCAACTCGGCGTCCTGCCCGGGCAGCGCGACGACCCGTTGCGCGCCGATCGCGATCGCGGCTTCCCATTCGGCGGCGACCGGTTCACGCCGGCCCACCAGCACGACGCGGGCGCGCCGGGGCAGCGCCCGCTGGGCGCAGCGGTGCGCACCAGCGACGTCGAGCAGCACGGCCGCCGCGCCTGTCCACACCTTGCGGCTCGACGGCTCGGATGCATGCACCACCTGCAGGCCGACGGCCGCGCAGACCCGGTCGACGTCAGCGCGTAGTGCGGGGTCGTCGATCAGCGCGAGGATGCCGTGGGCGGTGGCCATGAACCCACCTTGCGGGCAAACCCGGCACCGCGCGATGAGCACACTTGGATCTGTGGATGATTCGGCGGATGTGGATAACCGAGGATCCGACGCTCCGCGAAAACCGCGTTCCGCAACGTTGTGAGGCCACCGAACTTATCCGCTATGCGAATAGCCCCGGAAAAGAGACGACCCCCGCCAGGGGGGGAGGAGGCGGAGGTCGTCGTGTATCAGCCCCGGGGGGTCGGGCTGATGCACACCCGACACAAGGCCGGGTAAGGCTCAC
This sequence comes from Mycolicibacterium holsaticum DSM 44478 = JCM 12374, assembly GCF_019645835.1. Lineage (NCBI taxonomy): Bacteria > Bacillati > Actinomycetota > Actinomycetes > Mycobacteriales > Mycobacteriaceae > Mycobacterium > Mycolicibacterium holsaticum. The sequence goes on along the minus strand of NZ_CP080998.1, from coordinate 527,135 downwards.
TATACACACGCCAGTGCGGGCCGACGCAAGGGTTGCTTGCTGAAGAAAGCACAGAAAGTGAGGAAAGACTGCAGTCACCGACACGTGTCGTGAACTGCCAATTTGTACAGAGGCCAGGTTTGTGTCACGCAGCGGGACCTATGCTGGCGCCGTGACCGAATCGCAATCGCCGACCGCAGCGTCGGGGGGTCCGCAGCCGGCGCCGCCGGCCGGTGAGCCGATCAAAACCGCGGCGTTCTTCGACCTCGACAAAACGGTGATCGCGAAATCGAGCACATTGGCGTTCAGCAAACCCTTCTTCGCGCAAGGGCTAATTAATCGACGGGCAGTTTTGAAGTCTGCCTATGCCCAATTTCTGTTTCTGATGTCCGGTGCCGACCACGATCAGATGGACCGGATGCGCACCTACCTCACCAACATGTGCGCGGGCTGGGACGTCGAACAGGTTAAGTCCATTGTGGGCGAGACGCTGCACGAGATCGTCAACCCGTTGGTGTTCGCAGAGGCCGCCGACCTGATCGCCGATCACAAGTTGTGCGGCCGCGACGTCGTCATAGTGTCGGCCTCCGGTGAAGAAATCGTCGCGCCCATCGCTCGCGCGCTCGGCGCCACCCACGCGATGGCGACGCGGATGGTCGTCGAAGACGGCCGCTATACCGGCGAAATCGCGTTCTATTGCTACGGCGAGGGCAAAGTCGAGGCAATTCGCCAGCTTGCCGCCCGGGAGGGTTACGCGCTCGCGCACTGCTATGCCTACACCGACTCGATCACCGATCTGCCGATGCTCGAAACCGTCGGTCACCCCAGCGTGGTAAACCCGGATCGCGCACTGCGCAAAGAAGCTGTCGCGCGCGGTTGGCCGGTGCTGACCTTCTCCCGGCCGGTGTCTCTGCGCGACCGTATCTCCGCGCCGTCGGGCGCCGCGGTGGCCACCACCGCCGCGGTCGGGGTGAGCGCGTTGGCGGCCGGCGCGCTGACCTATTCGTTGCTTCGGCGTTTCGCGTTCTGATCCGCGTTTTCGTGCCGCGGCGCGCGGCAGCGCCGCTGCGGGTAACGATCCGGGACCGGTGCGGGAATCAGCCCTTGATGTGACCGCGGTCACGGGGTACAAAGGAGGCACGGAAGCTTGGGGAGGCCAAGGCCGAGCCGGAAGAGAAGGCTCGGACTCCCGAACCAAGCTCCTAGCGCGGATCCCGGCACCCACGCGGAGCACACGCCGCGAAATAGGCAGAAGTGTTGCGGGCCTGCGTATTTGCGAAGAGCGGACGGCGGGAATTTCCCTGACGACCCTTTGGGTGGGGTTGCAGCCGCAGCGCATCGACAAAACGCCGAGGCCACCCACGCAGCCGACCGAGCACGCTTGGTAACCGGTGTCCGTGCTAGCGGGCGGCGAGCCGAATCACTTCGGAGCGCCGCCCGCTTCATTTTGTCCCCGGCTCGCGCGTGGGCCCTGGGACGGCTGCGAACCCATGGCTTGCGCGATCGACAACGCTTCGCGCGCACCGGCGTGCAGCGCCCGGCAACTCAGCAGCAACCACGACGTCAAACCGTCGCGCGTACCCGACGAGAAGCCGCGCGCCGCGGCGGTGTAGTCCCCGGACTGCCGCATCAGATAGACCTCCGGCACCCCCAGGCCGTGCGGGTCGAGCCCGCTGGACATCGTCACCAGCCGCGACACCGCCCTGGCCACCACACCGTCGGCGCTGCCGAACGGTGCGAGCGTGAGCAGTTCACCGTGCGCGACGGCGGCCAGGACCGGCGCGGGCACGGCCCGCCCGGCGTCGCCCGTGACGATGTCGGCCAGCAGCGTGAGCCGGTGCCCGACGTCGGGGTCGGTGCGCGGGCGGCCCAGGTGGTCGTCGTCGACGAGGTCCGCGGCCGCCAGCGCATGCAGCCGGGCGATGGCCTGCAACGGGGCGCGCCGCCACACCCCCACCAGCGCGGTCTCGCCGCCCTCGAGCGCCTCCGACACCCGCAGCGCGCCCGCGAGCACCGGGTCGAGCTCGTCGCCGCCGGCCAACTGCAACGAGCCGCCGTCCAAAACCGACGACGCCCGCGCGCCGCGCAGCGCGGACTCCGCGGCAGTCGCCGGCCAGCCGCGCAAGTTGAAGCGGTGCCGGTGCGCACGGCCCAGCGCGTCGCGCGCTTCCTCGCAGGCTTGCGCAACTCCGGGCAGTTCGACCAGCGGGGCCAACGGGTTGGCTGAAGCGGTCACGGCAGCCCACGCTAGTCCTACCGGCGCGCTCACCAGCCAGCGCGTCGCGCACGCTCACCGACACCTTGTGACATGTCGGCGTGCTCGATGGGTTCGGTGACTACGCTCACAGGTATGTCCGAGACGCAAACCGAAGCCCCCGCTGTCTATCCGCCCGCCAAGGAATTCGTCGCACAGGCCAACGCGACCGAGGAGCTGTACCGCGAGGCCGAGCAGGATCGACTGGCGTTCTGGGGCCGGCAGGCCGAGCGGTTGGCCTGGGACACCCCGTTCACCGAGGTGCTGGACTGGTCGGACGCCCCGTTCGCGAAGTGGTTCGTCGGCGGCAAGCTCAACGTCGCCTACAACTGCGTCGACCGCCACGTCGAGGCCGGCCACGGCGACCGGGTGGCGATCTTCTGGGAGGGCGAACCGGAGGGCGACAGCCGCGCCATCACCTATGCCGAGTTGCAGGAGCAGGTGTGCAAGGCGGCCAACGCGCTGACCGATCTGGGCCTGGCCACCGGCGACCGGGTGGCGATCTACATGCCGATGATCCCCGAGGCCCTCGTCGCGATGTTGGCGTGCGCCCGGCTCGGTGTGCTGCATTCGGTCGTGTTCGCCGGCTTCTCGGCGTCGGCGCTGGCCGCCCGCATCGGGGACGCCGAAGCCAAGGTGGTGATCACCTCGGACGGGCAGTACCGGCGCGGCCAGGCGGTGTCGCTGAAGGAGGGCGCCGATCAGGCGGTGGCCGATCAGCCGTCGGTTCAGCATGTGCTGGTGGTGCGCCGCTGCGGGCTGGACGTGCCGTGGACCGAGGGCCGCGACGTGTGGTGGCACGACGTCGTCGACGGCGCCTCATCCGAGCACACCCCGGAGGCGTTCGACTCCGAGCACCCGCTGTTCCTGCTCTACACGTCGGGCACCACCGGCAAACCCAAGGGCATCATCCACACCACCGGCGGCTTTCTCACCCAGGCGGCCTACACCCACTACTACGTGTTCGATTCCAAACCCGACACCGACGTGTACTGGTGCACCGCCGACATCGGCTGGGTCACCGGGCACAGCTATATCGTGTTCGGGCCGTTGGCCAACGGCGCCACCCAGGTGGTCTACGAAGGCACCCCGAATTCACCCAACGAGCATCGCCACTTCCAGATCATCGAAAAGTACGGTGTCACCGTCTATTACACCGCCCCCACGTTGATACGCACGTTCATGAAGTGGGGTCGGGAGATCCCCGACGCCCACGATCTGTCCAGCCTGCGGCTGCTGGGCTCGGTCGGCGAGCCGATCAACCCCGAGGCGTGGCGGTGGTACCGCAAGGTGATCGGTGCCGACCGGACCCCGGTGGTCGACACCTGGTGGCAGACCGAGACCGGGGGCATCATGATCGCCCCGCTGCCCGGGGTGACGGCGGCCAAGCCCGGCGCGGCGATGGCGCCGCTGCCGGGGATCTGCGCACAGATCGTCGACGAGGACGGCCAACGCATCCCGCCCAGCCCGCCCGACAGCGAACCGGTCACCGGGTACCTGGTGCTCGACCAGCCATGGCCGGCGATGCTGCGCGGCATCTGGAAGGACCCGGAGCGGTTCAAGGACACCTACTGGAAGCGGTTCGAAAGCCAGGGCTGGTACTTCGCCGGTGACGGCGCACGCTACGACGCGGACGGTGACTTCTGGGTGCTGGGCCGCATCGACGACGTGATGAACGTGTCCGGACACCGCATTTCGACCGCGGAGGTGGAGTCCGCGCTCGTCGGTCACCAAAACGTCGCCGAGGCGGCGGTGGTCGGGGCCAGCGATGCCCAGACCGGGCAGGCGATCTGCGCGTTCGTCATCCTGGAGGCGCACGCGAAATCCAGCAGCGACGAGATGGTCGACGTGCTGCGTGAGCAGGTCGCCAAGGAAATCGGAAAGATCGCGCGGCCCCGCGAAATCCACGTCGTACCCGAGCTGCCCAAGACCCGCAGCGGCAAGATCATGCGCCGGCTGCTGCGCGACGTCGCCGAGGGACGCGAACTCGGCGACACCTCAACCCTGGTGGACCCCAGCGTGTTCGAGAACATCCGGACCAGCAAGTAACCGCGTCACGAAGCCCCGATCGGGACGAAACCCGTTCCCGGCCGGTTCTTCGCGGTGATGTCGGCCAGCTGGGTGTTGAACGACATCGTCACCGCGGGCGTGTGCAGCGGGATGTACTTGATGATGCAGGTGGGCAGCGTCTCGGAGAACGCACCGTGGATCATGCCGACAAGCCGGTTGTTGACGGTGACGGGTGCACCGGAGTCACCCGGCTGACCGCACACCTGGTTGACGATGGTGCCCGGTTCGGTGCCCGGACCCCACGTCACCCCGCACGAGTAGCCGGTGGTGCGGCCCAGCTTGCAGGCGACGTCGCCGACGACCGGGTCCGGACCCAGCCCGTCGATCTGAAACCCGTTGACGTTGTTGACCGGTCGCACCTTGGCCGGGTCGAACTGGATCACCGCGTAGTCCAGTTTGTCGTTGCCCGCGACCATGGCGCCCACCACACCCGCGTCCGGGGCTCCTTCGGCGGCCACCTGCGCACCTGGCCCGCCGCAGTGGGCCGAGGTGAAGCCGACCAGGTCGCCCCGGTTGTCATGGCCGATCGCGGTCAGCGTGCACAACGTCTCGCCGTTGACGACCAGCCCCGACCCGCCGCCCAGGGCCACCGGGTCGGCGGCGTTGGCGACCGGCGCCAACCCGCCCAGAGCCGCCAGCCCGGCAAGGGCGGTCATTGTGGTTGCGAGACGACGCAGGCAGCGGCCGCTGGTCCTCAAAGGTTTCTCCCCAATCGCGTGCCCGACCTGCCTTGCTGGAATCCCGCCAGTCTATCGTCGGTCGGCCCGCGGTTAGGCACACGCCACATGGCAACACCTGACATGGCAACATGAACCGCGACCGATAGCCGAGCCGGGAGGAACTGTCCGTGAGCGATCGCAGCAGGAATGGCGCGCCGACCACCGTGACGTCGATACCACTGGTCGATCCGCACGCCGCCAAGGCCGACCCGTCCATCGGTGACCTGGTCAGGGATGCGACCACGCAGGTCTCGACCCTGGTACGCGCGGAAGTGGAGTTGGCCAAGGCCGAGATCACTCGTGACGTCAAGAAGGGGCTCACCGGCAGCGTCTACTTCGTCCTGGCGCTGGTGGTGTTGTTCTACTCCACGTTCTTCTTCTTCTTTTTCGTCGCCGAACTGCTCGACACCTGGATCTGGCGCTGGGCGGCGTTCCTGATCGTGTTCGGCATCATGGTCGTGGTCACCGCGGTGTTCGCGCTGCTGGGTTACCTCAAGGTGCGTCGCATCCGTGGCCCGCAGCAGACCATCGAATCGGTGAAGGAGATCCCCGAGGCGCTGACCCCCGGCCACGACAAGGCCAAGACGATCGCCGCCGGTGACGGCAAGCCGGCGTCGACCACCGATCCATCAGGCTGGTAATGCCCTCCGGGCAGCCGCCCGATGCGTCGGTGGTGCGCATCGACGGTCCATGGCGTCATCTTGATGTGCACGCCAACGGAATTCGATTCCATGTGGTCGAGGCCGACTCCCCGGACGCGTCGACGACACCCGCTACCGAACGCTCGCTGGTCATCCTGCTGCACGGCTTCGGCTCGTTCTGGTGGTCGTGGCGCCACCAGTTGCGCGGGCTGACCGGTGCCCGGGTGGTCGCCGTCGATCTGCGCGGCTACGGCGGCAGCGACAAGCCGCCCCGCGGCTACGACGGCTGGACGCTGGCCGGCGACACCGCCGGGTTGGTGCGGGCGCTCGGCCACAACGAGGCGACGCTGGTCGGCCACGCCGACGGCGGGCTGGTGTGCTGGGCGACCGCGGTACTGCACCCGCGGGCGGTCCGGGCGATCGCCGTGGTCAGCTCACCGCATCCGGTGGCCCTTCGGGCCTCCGTGCTCAGGCGGCGGGACCAGCGGGTGGCGCTGCTGCCGTGGCTGCTGCGCTATCAGGTGCCGATGTGGCCCGAGCGCGCGTTGACCCGCCGCAACGCCGAGGAGCTCGGACACCTGGTGCGCAGCCGAGCCGGCGCGAAATGGCTTGCCTCAGAGGACTTCAGCGAGACCATCGGGCACATGCGGCAGGCTATCCGGATTCCGTCGGCGGCACATTCGGCGCTGGAGTACCAGCGCTGGGCGGTGCGCAGCCAGCTGCGCGGTGAAGGGCGACGGTTCATGCGGTCGATGCGACGCCCAATCAACGTTCCCGTCCTGCACCTGCGGGGTGACGCCGACCCCTATGTGCTGGCCGACTCCGTGTACCGCACACAGCAGTACGCCCCGCACGGCCGATACGTATCTCTTTCCGGCGCAGGGCATTTCGGGCACGAGGAGGCGCCAGAGGCGGTCAACGAGCAACTGTCGCGCTTCCTGTCGCAGGTGTACGGCGCGTGACTAGCTGATGCAGGTGCCGGTGGGCACGCGTTGGGTGTTGCCGATCTTGGTGAGTTGACGCGACACCTCGTCGGCGGTCAGCACGAACCCGGTGTCCGCGTCGTCCACAGCGGCGCCGAATACCACACCCAGCACGTCGCCGTCGCGGTCGATCATCGGACCGCCTGAATTACCTTGGCGCACAGTGCCTCTAATGGTGTACACCTCACGCTCTACGGTGTTGGTGCGGTAGATGTCGGGTCCGCTGAGCTCGATGATCTCCCGGACCCGGGCGGGGGTCGCGACGAAATCCCCGCCGCCGGGATAGCCCATCACGACGGCGTCGGTTCCGGTCGACGCGGGTGTCTCGGCGAACTGCAGCGGTTGCGACGGCAGGTTGGGCACGTCGAGGATCGAGATGTCGGCCTCGGGGTCGTAGGACACCACGTAGGCGTCGTAGGTCTGGCCGTCGGCCTCGATGGTGACGCTGTCGGAGCCGGCCACCACGTGCGCGTTCGACATCACCCGGTCGGGTCCCACCACAAACCCGCTGCCTTCCAACACCTTCTGGCAGCCGGGTGCCACCCCGCGGATCTTCACCACGCTGGGCCGCGAGGTTGCCACGACCGGGTCGACGGCCAGGGCGGCGTCGGGGGCGTCGACGGCCACGATCGGGGTGCGCCCGAACGGCTGCAGCACGTCGGGCAGGCCGGAGGTGTCCAACAGCGCCGACAACCGGGTCGGCACCGAGCGCAGCCAGTCCGGCGCGACGTCGTTGACCTCCTTGAGCACCTGCGAGCCGCGCACCGCGGCGGCCAGGTTCGGCTGATCCGAGGACTGCAGCGGGTAGGTCAGCATCCACGCGGCGACCAACACGGCGACGATCTGCAACCCGACCCCGATGAGGGAGTCGATGGCCCGCAGCCCACCGTTGCGGATGGCGCCGCGCACCGCGCGGCCCAGCACCACGCCGGCGATCTCGCCGACGACCACCAGGGCCAGGATCAAGAACAACGTCACGAACAGCTTGGTGCGGGGTCCGTCGATGTTGGCGACCAGGTGCGGGGCCAGCAGCACACCGGCCACCGCGCCGAGCACCACGCCGAGGAATGACAGCAGCGAACCCAGCGCGCCCGAGCGCCATCCCGAGATGCCGGCGATGAAGGCGACGGCGAGGACAACAAGGTCGAGCCACTGCGACGAAGTCATGGTTGTGTTTCACCGTAACCGGCGTCGTGCCCAACGAGCGCCATTGCCTCGTCGAGTTCGCGTACGTCGTCGGTGTTCCACGGCCGCGCCCAGCCCGCGACGTCGAGCATCGCCGAGATCACCTGGCCGGTGAACCCCCACACCAGCATCTCGTTGAGCAGGAACGCCGGGCCGGCGTATCGACGGGTGTTCTCCTTGCGATACACCATGATTCGGTTCTCGGGGTTGACGAACGCGCGCAGCGGTACCCGCGCCACGACGGCGGTCTCGGCTTGGTCGACGACGGTGACCGGGCCCGGGTCCGGGGAGTAGGCCAGCACCGGTACGACGTGGAAGCCCGACGGCGGGATGAACAACCGTTCCAGCGTGGCCAGCGGATGCAGCCGCCCGGTGTCGATCCCGGTCTCCTCGTTGGCTTCGCGCAGCGCGGTGTGCACCGGGGTCAGGTCACCGGGGTCGGCCGCTCCGCCGGGAAACGCGGCCTGACCGGCGTGGTGGCGCAATGTGGCGGCGCGGACGGTGACCAACAGGTCGACGTCCCGGGGTGGCTCGTCGGCATGCGCTTGCGGCGGGCCGGAGAACAGCACCAACACGGCGGCGTCCCGGCCCGCGCCGGGGGTCGTGTCCACCCCCATCGCGGCCAGGATCTCGGGCGGCACCCGGCGGCGATAGGCCCGTTTGACCTGGTCGGTGTTGTCGAGCAGCGGCTTGAGCCAGGACGGCGCGGCACCAGGGGCCAGCGGACTCTCCTCGCTGACCCAGCTCACCCGGTGGCTCCTATCGACGGGTTGACCGCTGCGGCGATCTCGTCGGCGTTGTCAAACGAGCGCGGCAGAACGTCAGCAACGCTACCGTCCGCGCGAAGCACCACGGTTGCGGGCATGACGTTTGGTACCCGCAACGCCGCGGCGATCAACCGGCGGCCGTCCTGCAGCGTGGGTAACCGCACGCCCAGTTCGGCCAGCCGCAGCAGCGCCGCGGTCTCGTTCTCGTCCTGGTGCACCGTGAGCACGGTGACCTCCGGCCCGACCCGGCGCTGGTACTCGGCCATCGCGGGCAACTCCGCCGCGCACGGTGCGCACCAGTAGGCCCACAGGTTGAGCACCACCGTCCGGCCGGCCAGTGCCGTGGCGACGTCGACCATGGCGCCGTCGCCCACGCATTCCAGGGTGATGCCGCGCAGCGCCTCGGGCCCGGCGCCGGTGCCCGGTGACGGGCACGGCGCAAGGTCCGCGCGTGCTCGGGGGACCGCCAGGGCGGCCGCGGTGTCGGCGTCGCGGCGGTCACGCGCGGTTCCCGGCCCGCCCGACCCGGTGCCGGCGTCGTCGCCGCCGGCCAGTTCGAACCACAGCGCCACACCGAGGGCGAGCAGGATGACCATCACGGCCACCGTCCATCGGGTCGAGCTGCGCATGCTTCTCACACGGGCCGGGCTACAGCCCGGCCAGCGCCAGCAGATGCTCGGTTTCGGGGCCCTTGACCAGCGGCGCGGCGATCAGCGGGTCGGTCGGCCCGAGGCCGAACGAGGGGCAGTCGTTGGCGAGCACGCACACCCCGCAGGCAGGTTTGCGCGCGTGACACACCCGGCGGCCGTGAAAGATCACCCGGTGGCTCAGGTCGGTCCACTCCTTGCGCGGGATCAGCTCGCCGACCGCGTGCTCGACCTTGACCGGGTCTTCCTCGGCGGTCCACCGCCACCGCCGCACCAGCCTGCCGAAATGGGTGTCGACGGTGATACCGGGTATGCCGAACGCGTTGCCGAGGATGACATTGGCCGTCTTGCGGCCCACGCCGGGCAGCGTGACGAGGTCGGCCATGGTGGCGGGCACCTGACCGTCGAACCGCTCCACCAGTTCCTGACCCAACCGGATCAGCGAGCCGGCCTTGTTGCGGAAGAAGCCGGTGGGCCGGATGAGCTCCTCGAGTTCGGCGCGGTCGGCCTGCGCGTAATCCAGCGCGGTGCGGTACCGCTTGAACAACGCCGGGGTGGTCAGGTTGACGCGTTTGTCGGTGCTTTGGGCCGACAGAATCGTCGCGACCGCGAGCTCCAGCGGGTTGGTGAAGTCCAGTTCGCAGTACACATGTGGAAATGCCTGCGCGAGCGTCCGATTCATTCGCCGCGCCCGGCGCACGAGGCCGATGCGGGTTTCGTCGTCCCATTTGCGGGCGCGTTTGGCCGCGGCCGGCTTGCCCGTCGATGTGTCGCGCACCGTCACGACAGCCAGCCTACTGAGGCCGTCCGACACCGCCGGGAAACGGTACGGCGGACCGGTGACAAACCGTGATCCCGATGAGACCTTGGCCGTGTTTACTTCAGCCTTGTGTCCTGGTTGCTGGTCGGATTGATTCCGGGGTTGCTGATGTTGGCGACATTCGGGCTCGACCGTCTAGAAGCGGGTCTGCGCCGCGACACGGTGTCGGCCACCGACGTGGCCGCCTTCCTCGCCCACGCCCGCGCCACCGACGTCGACACGCTGGCCCGGGACGGGATGGGCACCGCGCTGGAGCGGGTGGGACAACGCCAGCACACCCCCGAGCCGACGCGCAACGGCCTGACCGGCAACGGCGCGGCATCCGATTTGCCGACGCGCTATTACGGACACCCCGAGCCCAATCCTGGATTTCAGCCGACTCGACATGCCAATCGTGTGTAGCGTGGGCTGGTCGCGAATAGGGGTACCTCTAGACTGATTTCGCTAACCAAGCTAGAGGTCGGCTTGCGCATGTCATATCACCCAACAGCTTAAGAGGGGCAACGTGGACGAGATCCTGGCGAGGGCCGGAATCTTCCAGGGGGTCGAACCCAGCGCCGTATCCGCGCTGACCAAGCAACTGCAGCCCGTCGACTTCCCCCGCGGACACACCGTGTTCGCCGAGGGAGAGCCAGGCGACCGGCTGTACATCATCGTGTCCGGGAAGATCAAGATCGGCCGGCGGTCGCCGGACGGCCGGGAGAACCTGCTCACCATCATGGGCCCGTCGGACATGTTCGGTGAGCTGTCGATCTTCGACCCCGGCCCACGGACGTCGAGCGCCACCACGATCACCGAGGTACGCGCGGTGACCATGGACCGCGACGCGCTGCGGGCGTGGATCTCGGATCGTCCGGAGATCGCCGAGCAGCTGCTGCGGGTGCTGGCCCGCCGCCTGCGCCGCACCAACAACAACCTGGCCGACCTGATCTTCACCGACGTGCCCGGCCGCGTGGCCAAGCAGCTGCTGCAGCTGGCCCAGCGGTTCGGCACCCAGGAGGGCGGGGCGCTGCGGGTGACGCACGACCTGACGCAGGAGGAGATCGCTCAGCTCGTCGGCGCGTCACGCGAGACGGTCAACAAGGCGCTCGCCGACTTCGCCCACCGCGGCTGGATTCGGTTGGAAGGCAAGAGCGTATTGATCTCCGACTCCGAACGCCTGGCCCGCCGCGCCCGCTAGTTCTTTCCGCCCAGATCGACGAAATGGTGGAATTTACTCGCACTTTTGCGCCCGTTTGTCCTTTCGGGCGTCAGGAACGCAGGTAGTCCACCTGGGCTTGCACGGACCATTCGGCGACGTCCCAAAGCTTTTCGTCGACGTCGGTGTAGACGTGCTCGACGATCTGGCGGACGGTGGCGTCCTCACCGAGCTCCCGTAGCGCGCCGCGCACCTGATCGAGCCGCTCCTCGCGGTGCGCCAAATACATGTCGCTGACCGCTGCCAGGTCCGCGAGTTCGGGGCCGTGGCCGGGCAGCACCGTGCGCTGGCCGAGGCCGCGCAGCCGCTGCAACGAGTCGAGATACTCCTGCAGGCTGCCGTTCTCCTTGTCGATCACCGTGGTGCCGCGGCCCAGCACCGTGTCGGCGGTCAGCACCGCGTCGTCGAGCACGAACGACACCGAGTCCGCGGTGTGGCCCGGGGTGGCCATCACCGTGATCCGAAGCCCCGCGGCATCGATGACCTCCCCGTCGCTCAGCGGTCCGCCCAGCCCGCGCAGAAACCCGCTGCCCGTCGAGCGCACCACCGCACCGGTGCGCTCGACGATCTTGTCGATGGCGCCGGTGTGGTCCTCGTGGCGGTGGCTGATCAGGATCAGCGGGATCTTGCCGAGCTCGGCGAGCCGCGCGACGTGGTCGTCGTCGTCATCGGGGCCGGGGTCCACGAGCACCATCTCGTCGCTGCCCGCACCGCGCAGCACCCAGGTGTTGGTGCCGTCCAGCGTCATCATCCCGGGGTTGTCGCACAGCAGCACCGACGCGGTGTCGGTCACCGGCCGAAGCCGCCCGTATGCGGGGTGCTCGAGGGTCACCGGGCGCTCACCGCACCTCGACGACGATCTCGACCTCGACGGGCGCGTCCAGCGGCAGCGCCGACACCCCGACTGCCGAACGGGCATGGGCACCCGCGTCGCCGAAGACCTCACCGAGCAGCTCGGAGGCGCCGTTGACGACGCCGGGCTGGCCGTAGAACTGCGGGGCCGACGCGACGAACCCGACCACCTTGACCACCCGGGCGACCGAGTCGACGCCGACCAGCGAATGCACCGCGGCCAACGCGTTGAGCGCGCACACCCGGGCCAGCGCCTTGCCCTGCTCGGGGCTCACCTCGGCGCCCACCTTGCCGGTCTGCAGCAGCGCACCGTCCTGCATCGGCAGTTGACCGGCGGTGTAGACCAGGTTGCCGGTGCGCACCGCGGGCACATAGGCCGCCAGCGGAGGCACCAGCGCGGGCAGTTCGATGCCCAGCTCGGCCAGCCTGGCGGCCGGTGTCTGATGCCGCCGGCCCTCCGGCTCCGGTGTCATTTCGGTCGTTTGAGGTACGCCACGTGCTGCTCACCGGTCGGCCCTGGCAGCACCGACACCAGTTCCCAACCGTCCTCGCCCCACTGGTCGAGGATTTGTTTGGTTGCGTGGGTGAGCAACGGAACGGTGGAGTACTCCCAGCGGGTCGGTTCGGTCATGTGCCGAGCTTATCCGGCGGTCAAATCGGGCCGCGGGCTCCATGAGCCCGCAAACCACTGGCTAGCATGCACTGGTGGCTTCCACTACCAATGGCGGGAAATCCGTCGGCTGGCCGTCTCGCCTGACCAAGGCGCGCCTGCACTTCGTCACCGGCAAGGGCGGCACCGGCAAGTCGACGATCGCCGCGTCCCTGGCACTGGCCCTGGCGGCCGGCGGCCGCAAGGTGCTGCTGGTGGAAGTCGAAGGGCGCCAAGGGATTGCGCAGCTGTTCGACGTGCCGCCGCTGCCCTATGAAGAGGTCAAGATCGCGACGGCCGACGGCGGCGGTCAGGTCAACGCGCTGGCGATCGACACCGAGGCGGCGTTCCTCGAATACCTCGACATGTTCTACAACCTCGGGCTGGCCGGGCGCGCGATGCGCAGGATCGGTGCGGTCGAGTTCGCGACGACGATCGCCCCGGGGCTGCGCGACGTGCTGCTCACCGGCAAGATCCGCGAGATCGTGACGCGCGCCGAGAAGGGTAAGCAACCGGTGTACGACGCCGTCGTCGTCGATTCGCCGCCGACCGGGCGCATCGCCCGGTTCCTCGACGTCACCAAGGCGGTGTCCGACCTGGCCAAGGGCGGACCGGTGCACGGGCAGGCCGAAAGCGTCGTCAAGGTTCTGCACTCCGATCTCACCGCGATTCACCTCGTCACGTTGCTGGAGGCGCTGCCGATCCAGGAGACGCTGGAAGCCATCGACGAGCTCAGGGAGATGGACCTGCCGATCGGCAGCGTCATCGTCAACCGCAACATCCCGCCCTACCTGTCAGCGGAGGACCTGGCCAAGGCCGCCGAGGGCGACATCGACGCCGACGAGGTGCGGTCCACTCTGGCCGGTGCCGGTATCACGTTGTCCGACAGCGACTTCGCCGGCCTGCTCACCGAAACGATCCAGCACGCCACCCGGCTCAAGGCCCGCGCCGAGAGCTCCGAGCAACTCGACGCACTGGACCTGGCCCGCCTTGAGTTGCCGCAGATCGCCGACGGCGTGGATCTGGGGAGCCTCTACGAACTGGCCGAAGCGCTCGCACAGCAGGGCGTCCGGTAGCCACCCCGGACCGTTTGAGGAGATGTAGATGAGCACCAGCCCGCCGGCCCTCGACATGCGCGCGATCATCGAGGACACCTCCAACCGCGTCGTGGTGTGCTGCGGCGCAGGTGGTGTCGGCAAGACCACCACCGCGGCCGCGCTGGCGCTGCGCGCCGCCGAATACGGCCGCACGGTGGTGGTCTTGACGATCGACCCGGCCCGGCGCCTGGCCCAGGCCCTGGGCATCGCCGACCTCGGCAACACCCCGCAGCGCGTCCCGCTGGCCCCCGAAGTGCGCGGCGAGTTGCACGCGATGATGCTCGATATGCGCCGCACGTTCGACGAAATGGTGATCCAGTACTCCGGACCCGATCGGGCTGACGCGATTCTGGACAACCAGTTCTATCAGACCGTCGCGACATCGCTGGCGGGCACGCAGGAATACATGGCGATGGAGAAGCTGGGACAGCTTCTCGGACAAGACAAATGGGATCTGGTCGTGGTGGACACCCCGCCGTCGCGTAATGCCCTGGACTTCCTGGACGCGCCAAAACGGTTGGGCAGCTTCATGGATAGCCGGCTGTGGCGCCTGCTGTTGGCGCCGGGCCGCGGGTTCGGACGTCTCGTGACCGGCGCCGTGGGCTTGGCGATGAAGGCGCTGTCCACCGTGTTGGGTTCCCAAATGCTTGCTGACGCAGCCGGTTTCGTTCAGTCGCTGGACGCCACGTTCGGTGGTTTCCGGGAGAAGGCCGACCGCACCTACGAGCTGCTCAAGCGTCGCGGCACCCAGTTCGTCGTGGTGTCGGCGGCCGAGCCCGACGCGCTACGCGAGGCGTCGTTCTTCGTCGACCGGCTGTCCGAAGAACACATGCCGCTGGCCGGGCTGATCCTCAACCGCACCCATCCCACGCTGTGCGATCTGCATGCGGAGAAGGCACAGGAAACCGCCGAGGAGCTCGAGAAGACCGACCCGGACTCGTTGACCGCGGCCGTGCTGAAGATCCACGCCGATCGCGCGTTGACGGCAAAGCGTGAGGTTCGGCTGCTGTCCCGGTTCACCGGGGCCAATCCGCACGTGTCGATCGTCGGCGTGCCGTCGCTGCCGTTCGACGTGTCGGATCTGGAGGCGTTGCGGGCGATCGCCGATCAGATCACCGGCGAAACATCAGCTGCGTAGAGCGGTCTAGACCGCGCTGCGGTGTTTGCGCTGGGCGGCGAAGAAATCGGCCCAGGAAACCACCTCGGGGTGCTGTTTGAGCAAGGCGCGCCGCTGGCGTTCGGTCATCCCACCCCACACGCCGAACTCGACACGGTTGTCGAGTGCGTCCGCGCCACATTCCAGGATCACCGGGCAGTGCCGACAGATGACCGCGGCCTTGCGCTGCGCGGCCCCGCGTACGAACAGCTCATCGGGATCTGCCTGGCGGCATCGAGCCTGGGATACCCAGGCGATACGGGCTTCGGCTTCGGCGCCGTGGACAACAGTGTGGGTGGAAGAAGCCATGCTTGTCCTGCGAGCCGCGGGCCTAGTTGCTGACACCCGAAGATTCCCTTCTTTCCCTGCCGCCCCGCCGAGGCTGTGGCGGCCATGTCGTCCGGTGTAGAAGGCTATTGCGATCTACGCCACAGTGCGGGGGTCCGATGTGACCTGCATCGCACTGTCTGCTCAACTTAGGTGGTCAGAGGGTTTCGCGCAATGGGTAGTCCGGCACTTTTTTGGGACGACCGTGCCGTCAGCGCCCAAAATTGACGGTCACGCGGATATGTGTGCTGCTTGGACGTTTTTTCGGCGGCCGATCGACGCTGCCCCGTTTTGCGGCCGAATCTGCGTCGTTACTCTGTAGCCATGCCAGAGAGCCCGCCACCGCGGCCGCCCACGACGGTCACGGTCATCAAGCTCGCCTGGTGCGCTCTTCTGGCCAGTGTGCTGGCGGCGGCGCTGATGTTCCCCGTGGTCGGCGGCATCGGTCTGGTCTCGAACCGGGCCTCCGATGTGGTGGCCAACGGATCGGCACAGTTGGTCGAGGGTGAGGTCCCCCAGGTGTCGACGATGGTCGACGCCAAGGGCAACGTCATCGCGTGGCTGTACTCGCAGCGCCGCTTCGAGGTGTCCAGCGAGGACATCGCCAACACCATGAAGCTGGCGATCGTGTCCATCGAGGACAAACGGTTTGCCGAGCACAACGGCGTGGACTGGCAGGGCACCCTGACGGGCCTCTCGGGTTATCTCTCCGGAAACCTCGACACCCGCGGCGGTTCGACGATCGAGCAGCAGTACGTGAAGAACTACCAGCTGTTGGTGATCGCGCAGACCGAGGCCGAACGCCGCGCGGCCATCGAGACCACCCCGGCGCGCAAGCTGCGCGAGATCCGGATGGCGTTGACGCTGGACAAGACGTTCACCAAGCCCGAGATCCTGACCCGCTACCTGAACCTGGTGTCGTTCGGCAACGGGGCGTTCGGTGTCCAGGACGCCGCACAGACCTACTTCGGCGTCGACGCCTCCGACCTGGACTGGGAGCAGGCGGCGCTGCTGGCCGGGCTGGTCCAGTCGACCAGCACGTTGAACCCGTACACCAACCCCGACGGCGCGCTGGCCCGACGCAACGTCGTGCTCGACACGATGATCGAGAACATCCCCGAAGAGGCCGCCGCGTTGCGGGCGGCCAAGGAGAAACCCCTGGGCATCCTGCCGCAGCCCAAGGAACTGCCGCGCGGCTGCATCGCCGCCGGTGACCGCGCGTTTTTCTGCGACTACGCGCTGGAGTACCTGGCCCGGGCGGGCATCAGCAAGGAGCAGGTCGCCAAGGGCGGCTACCTCATCAAAACCACGCTCGATCCCGACATCCAGGCGCCGGTGAAGGCAGCGGTCAACCAGTTCGCCGATCCCGAACGCGCCGGTGTCGCCAGCGTGATGAGCGTGATCCGGCCGGGCAAGGAGTCCCACCCGGTGCTGGCCATGGCCAGTAGCCGGACCTACGGCCTGAACACCGACGCCGAGGAGACCATGCAGCCGCAGCCGTTCTCCCTGGTCGGCGACGGTGCCGGGTCGATCTTCAAGGTCTTCACCGTCGCCGCCGCGATGGAGATGGGCATGGGCATCAACGCGCAACTGGACGCACCGGCCCGGTTCCAGGCCAAGGGCCTGGGGACCGGCGGGGCCAGGGGCTGCCCGCCGGCGACATGGTGCGTGGAGAACGCGGGCAACTACCGCGGCAGCATGAACGTGACGGACGCGCTGGCCACCTCCCCCAACACCGCCTTCGCCAAGCTGATCTCGCAGATCGGGGTGCCGCGGGCGGTCGACATGGCCGTCAAGCTGGGCCTGCGGTCCTACGCGCTGCCCGGCACCGCGCGTGATTACGACCCCGAAAGCAACGAGAGCCTCGCCGATTTCGTCAAGCGGCAGAACATCGGGTCGTTCACCCTGGGGCCCATCGAGGTCAACCCGCTGGAGTTGTCGAACGTCGCCGCGACCCTGGCCTCCGGCGGGATGTGGTGCCCGCCGAACCCGATCGCCGAGGTCGTCGACCGGCACGGTGAGCAGGTGTCGGTGACCACCGAGACATGCGAGCAGGTGGTGCCCGACGGGCTGGCCAACACCCTGGCCAACGCGTTGAGCAAGGACGACCAGGGCGCGGGCACCGCGGCGGGCGCCGCGGGCTCGGTGGGCTGGAACCTGCCGATGTCGGGTAAGACCGGCACCACCGAGGCGCACCGCTCGTCGGGCTTCCTCGGCTTCACCAACCATCTGGCCGGCGCCAACTACATCTACGACGATTCGTCGTCACCGGGCTCGCTGTGTTCGTTCCCGCTGCGCAAATGCGGCGGTGACGGCAACCTCTACGGCGGCAACGAGCCCGCACGGACGTGGTTCGCGGCGATGAAACCGATCGCCACCATCTTCGGCGACGTCAACCTGCCCCCGACCGATCCGCGCTACGTCGACGGCGCGCCCGGATCCAGGGTGCCCAGCGTGGCGGGCCTGTCCCAGGACACCGCCCGGCAGCGGCTGCGCGACGCGGGTTTCCAGGTCGCCAACGACGCGACGCCGGTGAACAGTTCGTCGTCGTACGGCACGGTGGTCGGCACGTCGCCCGCGGGGCAGACGGTGCCGGGTTCGATCATCACCCTGCAAATCTCCAACGGCATTCCCCCGGCCCCACCGCCCGCACCTGAGGGCCCGCCGGGCATTCCGGGGTTGCCGGTGCCGGTCGGCGAGACCGTGGTGCAGATTCCGGGTCTGCCGCCGATCACGGTTCCCGTGCTCGGCCCGCCGCCTCCGGCACCGCCGCCACCACGGTGAGCACGGCTGTGCGGTTGCCCACGCCATGCTGTGGAAAGCGGTAACCGCAGGCAACTGGCAGTAGGCTCACATGCATGCCCGCTCGTTCCCCCCATTCGACGACCCTGAAGAACACCGCCGCGGTGACCGCGGGTGCGTTGGCAGCCGGCATCGCGTACGCCTCGGTCATCGAACGCAACGCCTTCGTGCTGCGCGAGGTGACCATGCCGGTGCTCTCGCCGGGGACGTCGCCGCTGAAGGTGCTGCACATCAGCGACATCCACATGCGGCCCGGCCAGCGCCGCAAGCAGGCGTGGCTGCGCGAACTGGTGGCGCTGGAACCGGACCTGGTGGTCAACACCGGCGACAACCTGGCTCACCCGAAGGCCGTTCCGGCCGTGGTGCAGTCGCTGACCGAACTGCTCGCCGTGCCCGGGGTGTTCATCTTCGGCAGCAACGACTACTTCGGCCCGCGCCCGAAGAACCCGCTGAACTACCTGGCCAAGCCCGGCCACCGGGTGCACGGCGAGCCGCTGCCCTGGCAGGATCTGCGGGCGGCGTTCTCCGAACGCGGCTGGCTGGACCTGACCCACAACCGCCGCGAGTTCACCGTCAACGGGCTGCGGATCGCCGCCGCTGGTGTCGATGACCCGCACCTGTCGCGGGACCGGTACGAGACGATCGCCGGCCCAGCGCCCGCCGCGGCCGATCTGAAGCTGGGGCTGACGCATTCGCCCGAGCCGCGGGTGCTCGACCGCTTCGCCGCCGACGGCTATCAGCTGGTGATGGCCGGCCACACCCACGGCGGGCAGCTGTGCCTGCCGTTCTACGGCGCCCTGGTCACCAACTGCGACCTGGACCGGTCGCGGGCCAAGGGGCCGTCGCGGTGGGGTGCACGCATGCAGCTGCACGTATCGGCGGGTATCGGCACGTCACCGTATGCGCCGCTGAGGTTCTGCTGCCGCCCGGAGGCCACGCTGCTCACGCTGGTGCCTGCGCCGACCGGCGGCCGCGACGTGGGCAGCCGGATGGGCCAGTCCCATCCGAGCGTGTCCGTGCGGTGAGCCTTGCCGAGTGTCAGCGTGACGCACGCGCTTCGGCCACCGGCGTGGCCTGACCCGACACTCGACCGATGACCGTCTCGGCCCGGGACCGACCACGCGGGTGGGTCGACAACGCCGTGCGGCTGATCGAGGCCGACGCGCGGCGCAGCGCCGACACGCACCTGCTGCGTTATCCGCTGCCGTCGGCGTGGCGTGACGGCTGCGACGTGCACCTGTACCTGAAAGACGAGTCCACCCACATCACCGGGAGCCTCAAGCACCGGCTCGCGCGGTCGCTGTTCCTGTACGGGTTGTGCAACGGCTGGATCGACGAGAACACCACGATCATCGAGGCGTCGTCGGGGTCGACGGCGGTGTCGGAAGCCTACTTCGCCGCGCTGCTGGGTCTGCCGTTCATCGCGGTGATGCCGGCCTCGACCAGTGCGAGCAAGATCGCTCTCATCGAATCCCAAGGCGGGCGTTGTCATTTCGTGGCCGAGTCGGCGCAGATGTATGAGGAGGCCGAGCGACTCGCCGCGCAGACCGGCGGTCACTTCCTCGACCAGTTCACCAACGCCGAGCGGGCCACCGATTGGCGTGGCAACAACAACATCGCCGAGTCGATCTTCGACCAGATGCGCGACGAGACGCACCCGATCCCGGAGTGGATCGTCGTCGGTGCGGGTACCGGCGGAACCAGCGCGACGATCGGCCGCTTCATCCGCTACCGCCGCCACGCCACCCGGTTGTGCGTGGTGGACCCGGAGAACTCGGCGTTCTTCCCGTCGTATGCGGAGGGCCGCGGGGACGTGGTGACCGGAATGTCCTCGCGCATCGAAGGCATCGGCAGACCGCGGGTCGAGCCGTCGTTCCTGCCCGACGTGGTCGATCGGATGGTCATGGTTCCCGACGCGGCTTCGGTGGCCGCCGCGCGTCATGCCAGCGCGGTGCTGGGCCGCCGGGTGGGCCCGTCGACCGGGACCAACCTCTGGGGCTCGTTCGGGTTATTGGCGGAAATGCTGGCCGAGGGCCGCAGCGGTTCGGTGGTGACCCTGCTGGCTGACAGCGGGGATCGCTACGCCGACACCTACTTCTGCGACGAGTGGCTGACCAGCCAGGGGCTGGACCCCTCGGACGCGGCGTCGCTGCTGGTGGACTTCGAGCGCTCAGGTCGCTGGCCCTGATCGTCGGACCGGCTGACCAGCGGGCCTTCTGAAGTCAGGAACAGCCACAGCGCGGCCAGGGCGAAAAAGCCCACGTAGATGGATGCGCCTAAAACGGTCATCGCATGCCTCGCTTCTTTGTCTCTGTCGTTAGTGTGCATAACGCCACCGACAACGACATCCATCCCGCGGCGTGTCGCGGCCCCCACACTTGGCCCGCCCTGTCGCGGAAATCCGGGCCCGCCGGCAGGGGTGAGCGTTTGGCTTCGCACCCCACCGGTGCGATACGCTGTCGTGGCTTCACGCGGGGTGTGGCGCAGCTTGGTAGCGCGCTTCGTTCGGGACGAAGAGGTCGTGGGTTCGAATCCCGCCACCCCGACATATGTGATCTCAGGTGAGACGCCTGGCTGGTTATCCAGCCCTACGCAACTTGCAACTTCGCCACCTGGTCGTTGAAGGCTTTCACCACGGCGTCGACCATGCCGGGGGTCAGGTTCCCGTCGGGCTGCCAGTACAGCGCACGCACCAAGACACCGCGGTAGAGCCCGGCGGCTACAACCGAGGGATTTATCGGCGGTGGCGAATTCAGGCGCATCGCGACGGCCCAGTCGGGTAGGTCCGCCGCGTCCACCCGTTCGGCAGTCGCCGTCACGGAGTTGGCGGTGTCGACGATGGTCCCGCACTTGTTCACGATGCCGGCCAGGTCGGGGCGTTCGGGCGTCAGCAGAACGTCGACCGTCATCGTCCATTGGTCTCCGCCGGCCACGGCCTGACCGATCTCGGTGAAGGGCACCTGCCCGATGAGGGCAGAGCATTCTGGTGGCTGCGACGGTATCGCGGACCGTTCGAAGCGGGAGACCCCGCTGCTGAACTGGCCGTCTTGCACGGGTGGAAACGCCGTCTCATCAACCAGCATGGCGTCGGTCAGGGTAGTGATATCCGGCTTGCCGACGGCCTGGCGGGCAGGCTGGCCGACGCCGGGTGAGGAACAGCCGAGCGTGCCTCCTGCGGCAACCGCGACCACGAGTCCTGATGTCATCCACTGCCGAAGCCCCATGCGTCCCCCACGAGAAAACAAGCCCCGCCGCCGAACAACGGGCGGTTCGCCCAGTGAACAACACCGCCGACGCCGGTGGTCGCATTTCCTTGCGAACGCGCGTGTCCTGGCGCTCAGGCCCCGTCGTGCTGGCTGGCTTGCAGAAGGGTTCGCAACCGTTCACGGCCCCGGTGCAGACGTGACATGACGGTGCCCTCGCAGCACGCCATAATCTCGGCGATCTCTCGGCAACGGAAGCCCGCGACGTCGCGGTAATAGATCGCCAGTTGGAACTGCAGCGGCAACGTCGCCAACGCGGCGGCGATCTCGCTATCGCCCAACAACTCCAGTGCATCCAGTTCGGCCGATCGTGCCCCGTGTGAGGTGTGTCGGTCCTGGGCGGCCAGTTGTCGGTCGGTGATGTGGTCGCTGAGGTACTCGCTCGGTCGGTGTTGCGCACGGCGCAAACCGTTGATGTACGTGTTGGTCATGATGCGAAACAGCCATCCCCGAATGTTGGTGCCATCGGCGAAGGTGTGGAATCCGGAGTAAGCCCTCAGCATGGTTTCCTGCACCAGGTCTTCGGCGTCCACGGCGCTGCCGGTCATTCGGCGGGCGCGGCTGTGGAGATGGCTCATATGTGGCAGCGCGTCGTTGACGAACCGTGCCGTGAGCTCTGGATCACGCGATGCCAGCGGCGATTTCCATTTCGCTTGTGCGTCAACATTTGCCATGGACACATGCTGGCGCTGTTCGGGGTGAGTTGTCGTCGTCCGGTCTGTCGATTCACCCGGGTGAATCCGCGCCGACGGGTGTGCGCCCGCTTACGAGCAAACGGTCGAGACTGAAGGTGTGGCTCGCCGGCGGCGTCAGCGTGAGCAGTAGCGCCGCCGCGGCAGCAGTGAAAACCGATGCGCTCAGTGGGGTCTCGAAGCCGGAAAAGACGAACATTGACACGGCGAACACAAGCAGCGTCGCAGCGCTGCCGAGTGCCGCCCACCGAATCTTCACCCCGACGAGCAGGGTGACGCCCAGCAGAACCTCGATGACGGTAACGCCCCAGGCCGTAGCAGTGACCGATGCGGTAGGCAAATACGGGGCAAGGGTCTGCACATACCGGGTGAACGCGTCGAAGTTTCCCCAGCCGACCTGGTTGGTCCCGGCGTCTCCCCAAAGCCCGAAGCGATCGGCTACGGCCGACAGGAACCCCGCTGCGAGCGCTAGTCGTGCGAAAACGGTTGCTGCTGTGCAGATCATCGACCTGGTGCCATTGAAGGGCTCGGTCACCGGGCTGGCAGGGGGATGCGCCAAGACTGGGTGCCTCGCAGGTCCAGCCACACCACGGTCGGGGTCTGCACTAACCGGGCCAGTATGTGCTCGCAGCCTGGGCAGCGCGCCACGATGCCGGGAGCACGTTCATAGACGTGGCTTTCGGCGAAGGCTGCGGCGCGACCGCAGCCTTCGCACGTCAGCATCGCGGTGGTGACGTCGAAGCCCAGGATGTCGGTGAAGGCTGCCGCGACGGCGTTACCGTCGACGTGTATTGGTGCGGTCATTGCTCGTACTCCTTCGATCAGCCACTTGGCCCGAACCGCTCGGTCCTGATGACCGATGGTGAATACCCCTGCCCGATGAGCTTGTTGGTCACCGCCTCCACGAAACCTGTTGGGCCGCAGATGTAGGCGCGCACATCTTTGGGTGGTGCCCACCCGGGCACCACCAGGTCACCAACATCCACACGGCGCGGCGGTCTGGCTGCCGGCGGCGATATCCGGGTGTAGACGACGGCGACCTGCAGCCAGTCACAGTCACGTTCGAGCTCGGCCAACTCCTTGGCGTAGTACACATCGGCGGGCGTGCGCACCGAATAGACCAGCCGGAACTCGGCGCTACCTACCGATATCCGTTGCCGCAGCATGGCCATCAGCGGCACGATGCCCGATCCTCCCGCGACCAACAGCACCCGGTCCTCCTCAGCAGGCCGCCAGACAAACCAGCCGCCGATGGGGCCACGGAGTTCGATCATGTCGCCGGGACGCATTCCCATGAGATAGGGCGACACCTCCCCGTCGGTGATCTGCTGCACGGTGATCTCGATGCGCTGGTAATCAGCCGGTCTGCCAAGCGAATAGCTACGTTGCGCGCTGTACCCGTCCTCGGCGGTCAGCTTCAGGTCGATGTGCTGGCCGGCCAGGTGACCGCCCCAGCCGGGTACGGAAAGCCCGATCGTGCGCGCGGATTCGGTCTCGGGTGTGGAGTCCACCACCCGCGCGACCCGCCACTGCAGCTTCGGTGCCAACGCGTCGTCCACGAGTCAGTCTCCGGAGTAGCGTTGTTCCCGCCACGGGTCGCCGTAGTTGTGGTAACCGAGGTGCTCCCAGAATCCGGCGGTGTCGCTGTCGTGCAGCTCGATGGAGCGCACCCACTTCGCGGATTTCCAGAAGTAGAGGTGAGGCACCAGCAGGCGCGCCGGTCCGCCATGGATGGGCGCCAGCGGTTCGCCGTCGAAGCCGTAGACGATCCAGGCTTTACCGCCGGTGAGGTCGGCCACGGGGATGTTGGTGGTGTATCCGCCGTAGGAGCCGACCAGTGCGAAGTCGGCTACGGTGTCGATTGATTCGAAAAGCGTGTCGAGCGCGACGCCTTCCCAGTGAGTGTCCAGCTTGGACCAACTGGTGACGCAGTGGATGTCGACGGTGATGTGCTCGCTGGGGAGTTCCTGAAGCTGGGACCACGTCCAGCCGTGTTGGGCCCCTATCTCGTTTCGGATGGTGAATCGCCAGTCGTCGAGTTCGATGCTCGGCGTCGGTCCTGCTTGCAGGACCGGGAAGTCCGCGGTCAGATGTTGGCCCGGGGGCAGCTCGCGGGGTGATTCGTCGCTTCGCCTGCGAAACCCCTTGTTGACGATGGTCATTGGCGCTCCTTGTTGTAGTGATGAGCTATGCGTAGGTATTTCAGGTGAGCGCCGCGTCATCGTGATGCGGCTCGCCGCGACCGAGGCGGACGTGGGATTCGGCGCGTAGCCGCTCGATCATGTGGGGGTAGTGCAGTTCGAACGCGGGCCGTTCCGAACGGATCCGCGGCAGTTCGGTGAAGTTGTGCCGCGGCGGCGGGCTCGATGTCGCCCACTCCAGCGAGTTGCCGTAACCCCACGGATCGTCGACGAGCACCGGTTCCCCGTAGCGCCAGCTCTTGAACACATTCCACCCGAACGGCAGCACCGACACCCCCAGGATGAACGCACCGATCGTGGAGGCCACGTTGAGCGTGGTGAACCCGTCGGAGGGCAGATAGTCGGCGTAGCGGCGCGACATGCCGGCCGCGCCGAGCCAGTGCTGCACCAAGAACGTGGTGTGAAAGCCGATCAGGGTCAGCCAGAAGTGCAGCTTGCCCAACCGCTCATCCAATAGCCGTCCGGTCAGCTTGGGGAACCAGAAATACACCCCGCCGTACGTGGCGAACACGATCGTGCCGAACAGCACGTAGTGGAAGTGCGCCACCACGAAATAGGAGTCAGTGACGTGGAAGTCGACCGGTGGGGACGCCAGCAGCACGCCGGACAGACCACCGAGCAGGAACGTCACCAGAAACCCGACCGAGAACAGCATCGGCGTCTCGAACGTCAACTGGCCCCGCCACATGGTGCCGATCCAGTTGACGAACTTGATCCCGGTGGGCACCGCGATCATGAACGTCATGAACGAAAAGAACGGCAGCAGCACCGCACCGGTGGCATACAGGTGGTGCGCCCACACCGCGATCGACAGCGCCGCGATGCTGATGGTGGCGTACACCATCGTGATGTAGCCGAACACCGGCTTGCGGCTGAAGACCGGGATGATCTCGGTCACGATGCCGAAGAACGGCAACGCGATGATGTACACCTCGGGATGGCCGAAGAACCAGAACAGATGCTCCCACAGCATGGTCCCGCCGTTGGCCGGGTCGAACACGTGGGTGCCCAGGTGGCGTTCGGCGGCCAGCCCGAACAGCCCAGAGGTCAGCAACGGGAACGCGACCAGCACGATCACGCTGGTGACCAGGATGTTCCAGGTGAAGATCGGTAACCGGAACATCGTCATTCCCGGGGCGCGCATGCACACCACCGTGGTGATCATGTTGACCGCGCCCAGAATGGTGCCCAGGCCGCCCACGATCAGACCCAGAATCCACAGATCCCCGCCCGCGCCCGGGGAGTGCATCGCGGTCGACAGCGGGGTGTAGGCGGTCCAGCCGAAGTCCGCAGGCCCGCCGGGGGCAGCGAACCCGCCCAGCGCGATCAGTGCGCCGAACAGGAACAGCCAGAACGACAAGGCATTCAGGCGCGGAAAGGCCACATCGGGGGCGCCGATCTGCAGCGGCAGCACGAGATTGGCGAACCCGAACACGATCGGGGTGGCGTAGAACAGCAGCATCACCGTGCCGTGCATGGTGAACAGCTGGTTGTACTGCTCATTGGACAAGAACTGCAGCCCCGGCGCGGCCAGCTCGGTACGGATCAACAGCGCCATCAGCCCGCCGATGAAGAAAAAGGCGAAACAGGCAACGCAGTACATCATGCCGATCAGCTTGTGATCGGTGGTCGTCAACAACTTGTAGAGCAGCGTGCCCTTGGGGCCCAGCCGGGCCGGGAACGGACGCTGCGGCGGCCGTAATGCTCCGATAGCGGGCGCGTGCGCGGTCAACGGTCCGGTTCCCCTTCGGGCGTGTGGGGTTGGGCGGCCTGTGCTGATGTGGAGTAGGCGTCGAGCAGTTCGCCCCATGCGGTGGCGAACTTGGCGACGCCGTCGTTTTCGAGCATCGCGAAGACATCGGCGAGGTCGACGCCGACCGCGCTGACGGCGTCGAGCACCGCCTGGGCGTGCCCGGCGGTGCCGGTGACGGAGTCACCGCCGATGACGCCGTGCTCAGCGAACGCCTCCAGGGTGTGCTCCGGAATGGTGCTCACCGTGTTTGGTGCGACCAGCGCGGTGATGTACATCGTGTCGGGGTACGCAGGGTTTTTCACCCCGGTGGATGCCCACAGCGGCCGCTGCACGTGGGCGCCACTGTAACTTAGTGCGGCATAACGTTGTCCGGCTTCGAACACGTTCTGGTATGCCGCGTACGCCAGGCGAGCGTTCGCGATCGCCGCCTGCCCCCGCAGGGCCCTCGCCGCGTCGGTACCGACCTCCGCCAGCCGCCGATCGACTTCGGTGTCGACCCTGGAAACGAACAGCGAAGCCACCGAGTGGATTGCGCTGAGGTCGCGACCGGCGCGTTGCGCGGCTTCCAGGCCGGCCAGATAAGCCGCCATCGCCTGGCGGTGGCGTTCGACGGAGAAGATGAGCGTCACGTTGACCGAAATACCTTCGGCCACTGTGGCGGTGATCGCCGACATCCCGGCCGTCGTGGCGGGAATCTTGATGAACAGGTTGGGTCGGTCGACGATCTTCCACAGCTCGACGGCCTGGTCGACCGTCGCGTCGGTGTCATAGGCCAGCCGCGGATCAACCTCGATCGATACGCGCCCGTCCACGCCGCCGGAGGCTTCCCACTGCGGGCGCAGCACGTCGCAGGCCGCGCGCACGTCGTCGGTGATGATGGTGCGGATCGCCGACTCGTCGTCGGCGCCGCGTTCGGCGAGTTCAGTGAGTTGCGGCGTGTAGGCCGTGCCGTGGGAGATCGCGTGTTGGAAAATCGTCGGGTTCGTGGTGACGCCGACGACGCTTCGGGTGTCGATCAACTGCTGCAGGTTGCCCGATGTCAGGCGGTCACGGGACAGATCGTCCAGCCACACCGACACCCCCGCCGCCGACAGCGCGCTCAAGGCCGGGTTCTGCGTCATCGCCGAGTTCCCTGCGGTTGACGTCCGCGAGCCCAGAAGTGCACCGCGAACGTCGCGACGACCAGTCCGATAACCGGCAGGTACGCGGCGGTGAGCATCTGCCGGTCGCGCGCCGGTATGCGACCCCGCCGAGCATCGGGGTGTTCAATCATGGCGGCTCCCCTCAAGCGTCGGCTGCGGGTCACCAGATCGGCTGGGGACAGCGAGTTTCCACTCCGGTCGCACGTAGTGGCAGGTGTATCCGCCGGGGTAGCGCTGCAGGTAGTCCTGGTGTTCTGGTTCGGCTTCCCAGAAGGCACCGGCCGGCGTCACCTCGGTGACGACCGCGGCGGGCCACAACCCGGAGGCGTCGACGTCGGCGATCGTGTCGAGCGCGATGCGCTTCTGCTCGTCATCGAGGTAGAAGATGGCCGACCGGTAGCTGCTACCGATGTCGTTGCCCTGACGGTTTCTCGTCGTCGGGTCATGGATCTGGAAGAAGAACTCCAGCAGCGCGCGGTAATCGGTTTGCGCTGGGTCGTAGGTGATTTCGACCGCCTCGGCGTGACCCGGATGATTCCGATAGGTCGGGTGGTCGTTGTGGCCGCCGGTATAGCCGACGCGGGTGGAGATCACTCCGGGCAGCGCCCGGATGAGGTCTTGGACGCCCCAGAAGCATCCGCCGGCCAGGATCGCGGTATCGGTGTTCATCGCAGCGGCTCCGTGAGTTCGGATCCGTCTGCGGTTTCGAACAGGTGTAGATACTTTCCGTACCCCTCGGCCTCGAGGTCGTCACGGTGAACGAAGCGCAGCGCCGCGGAATTGATGCAATAGCGCAGACCGCCGTCGGCGGCGGGCCCGTCGGTGAAAACGTGCCCGAGGTGGCTGTCACCGTGTCGCGAGCGCACTTCGGTACGCACCATCATGTGGCTGCGATCCGACTTCTCGACGATGTGTTCGCCGTCGAGAGGCCTGGTGAAACTCGGCCAGCCGGTACCGCTTTCGAACTTGTCGACCGAAGCGAACAGCGGCTCACCGGACACCACGTCGACGTAGATGCCGGGCTCGTGGTTGTCGAGGTATTGGCCGGTGAAGGGTCGCTCGGTGCCGCTTCGCTGGGTGACGTTGTACTGCTCGGGGGTCAACGCGTCGATCGCGGCCGGGTTCTTGTGGTAGTCGTGGCTCATTGATGCTCCTTGTGTGGTGAGTGCGCGAGCGGGTTCAGTTGCGGCCGGCCATGATGCCGCCGTCGACGTTGAGAATGGCGCCGGTGATCCAGCCGGCGTTCTCGGAGAGCAGGAACGTGATGGCGTTGGCCACGTCGGTCGGTGTGCCGACCCGACCCAGCGGGTGCAGCGGCGCGAACGTCTTCAGCGTGGCGTCGATCTCTTCTTTTGGGATAAACCGTTCGTAAAGCGGGGTTTTCACCACCGCTGGCGCGACGGCATTGACGCGGATCTGGTGGTCGGCCAGTTCGATCGCGAGGTTGTGGGTGAGGGCGTGCAGTCCGGCCTTTTGCATGGAGTAGACCGAGGACGGTGTCAGGCCGATGGCCTGATGCGCCCACATGGAGCCGATATTGACGATCGAGCCACCGGCACCGTTGGCGATCATGCCCGTGACCACCGTCTGGGTCAGGAAGAACAGCGCGTAGTTCAACTCTTGATACGAGTCGTAGACCTGGGCGTCGTAGTCCAGGAACGGTGTGGGGACGAAGAAACCGGCGGCGTTGACCATCAGCGTTGCGTCGCCGTGGTGCTCGGCCAACGTGTTCTGAACTTCGGTGACCACAGACCGGTCGGTCAGTTCGGCAGCGATGCCCCAGGCTTTCCCACCGCGGTCAGTCAGTTCGGCCACGGTGTTGTCCACACGATTCTTCGACCGTCCGATGACCACCGCGCTGCCACCACGGTCGACGACATCGAGTGCGGCTCGGCGTCCCATCCCGGCGCTACCGCCGACGACGACGATCTTCTTACCGTCGAACTGTGCATCCATACGGTGATCTGCCTTTCCCGAATCTCTTCAGCGGGTCTCCCGCGCTGAATGTTTGGCTGTACGGTCGGAAGTCAGCCTGGCCCGCCCACGGGTGAGCTGTCTTCACCCCGCGACACCATTCACCCGGGTGAGGGCGCAGCCCACGCAGTGTTCATCGATTGTTTGCGCTGAGCGGCTTTCCGAGGCGGTCACCACAGTTCCCACCGCCGGCTGGCGATGGTGTCCTCGTCGGCGATGACATGTATCGCCGCCTCCTCTGCCGACGCGGCTCCGCCGTCGATCCCCACATCGTGGGCGCGGTAATCAGACGTGGGATCGGTGGGGTCCAGGCCGACGGCGACAAGCCGCCCGGCGCGGTCGTCACCGACCTGGTCATCGACGGGCTCACCGTCGCTGTCAGCGCTGTCACCGATCCCGTCGCCGTCCCACCGATCGGTCACGTCGGGCACCTCGCGGGCCAACCGGCGCGCCAGGCTTTCATGGACGCGCGCTTCGTTGGCGGTCAGTCCCCAGCTGCCCAGTTCCCTCGGGCTTTCCGGGGGTGAATAGCCTTCGTCCAGGTCGATACCCGTCTGTTCTGAGTCAAGGCTTTCTTCTGGTTCAAGCAGATGGGCGGTGACGTCATCGAACTCAGAATTCTCCATCAGTGCAAACTCCGTTCCCTGCCGGCTTGTCTCGGTGAAAAAGGATGCCGCGCAACGGGGCGAGCCGTCCTCGCCCATCGAGTCATTCACCCGGGTGAGACGCACGCGGTCCTGACGACGAGGACAGTGGCTGTCGCAGCGTGGATCGAGCGAGCCAGCGCTGCGCGTCGAGCGCGGCTCGGCATCCGCTGGCCGCGGCGGTGACCGCTTGGCGGTACCGGCGGTCGACCAGGTCGCCGGCGGCGAAGACCCCATCGACGCTGGTCTGGGTGCCCTCGTCGCGGGTCACGACATAACCGCGGGCGTCGAGATCGACCAGTCCCACCAACAGATCGGATCGAGGGGCCTGACCGACGGCCACGAATACCGCGGCCAGGCCAATGTCGTACTCGACCGCGGTGCGCAGCGTGCGTAGCCGCAGACCGGTGACGCGGTGCCTGCCCGTGACCGCGAGCACTTCGGTAGATACCCGGACAGCCACATTGGGCGCAGCGCGTAGCCGGTCGACCATCGCAGCCGATGCGCGCAGGCGGGGTCGATGGTGGATGACGGTCACGCGGCGGGCCAACTGCGCCAGAAACAGGGCCTCCTCGAGCGCGCCGTCTCCCCCGCCCACGACGGCGACCTCGCAGCCGGCGAACCGGTGCCCGTCACGTTTGGCGCTGGCGCTGACGCCAAAGCCGCGCAGTTCTCGTTCGCCGGGCACGTTGAGCGCCCGGTCGAGGCCGCCCATCGCAAGGATCAGCGCGGAACTTCGGCGTATCTGCTGGTCGACCACGACCGCCTTGACCGCACCGTCGAGGTCGAATCCGTGTGCGTCACCGGCGTGGAAAGCCGCGCCGAACCGGTGCGCTTGTGCGCGCATCGCGCTGGCCAGGTCGGGCCCGCGCACGGGCTGCGGAAAGCCGGGGTAATTGGCCATCGGTCCTGCCGCCATGAGGGCACCACCGCACAGTTGGCCTTCGACGACCAGGGTGTCGAGTCCGGCTCGCGCGGCGTAGATCGCCGCGGTGTAGCCGGCCGGTCCTGACCCGACGATCATGGCGTCATGAACCCGCCCGGACACCTGCATCAAGGCGTAACGCTGTGCGCTGGCATAGCGGTGCTGTGTGGTTTGACGCGGTGCACCTGTGGGGAGCACGAGGCAATTGGTTCGAGTTGACGCGCCCGAATCTCGGCAAGTTGTGTCCGCAGCCGCGGTTCCTCAGGGCTGCCGACATACCCGGCCAGCCAGCGGCTGAGCGCATCGAGTACGTTCTCTGGCAATGTCATCCGGCAGGACGGAACCGCGTCGAGGATCCGGTTGATCACGAGATGGTATTCCTGGCAGCCTAATTCGACGAACGTCATGGTGCGGTCATGACCTGTCAGACAGTGAGCCGCCGTATCGGCGAGTAACCACGCCATATCAGCGTCGGAGACGATGGCCGGTTTGACCGTTGCCGATCGGCGGCCAACGGCGGACCCGGGTGTCTCCCGACGCATGCCGTGGGTATGCAGCCACGAGTTCATCCCGGCGGCCCACGTGTTCGGCATCAGAGGGTCACCACGGCTTGCAGGATGTCGGATACGTTTTCAAGCGTTCTGCCACACGATGGACATCGAGCGACCCGTTTGAACAGTCGCCGAAGAGCCGTCGGCTGTATCTCTTCGGCCACGCACTGCGCCGTGTACTCCAACGCATCTAGGTGATCCGCGCACACGAAACCGCAGGCGTTGCCGTACGCGTCGCAGTCGAAACGCCGGCAGTGCCCGACCATGTGGAATTCCACGTACGCCGCAACCGACAGATCGCAGCGGAACCCGTTGTCGAGAAATCCGAGCTCGCATTGCGCGGCACGTTCATCGCGCTCTACCGCGGCGCAAACAGCGCTGGGGCTATTCATTAGCAGAGCCCTGTTCGACGTTCGCACCGGCGCGGCGATCCGGTCTTAGCTTGTGAACCCATGTCCTGATTCCTTCCCGCACTTGACGAATCGCGACGGATGCGTCGTCGTGGTGTGCGGCAGCCATGCGCTTGTTGTGCGAATCTGGCGACGAGTAGGCCCACGGCTGCTTCCGCCAGACTTCCGGCGAACGGGGTGACCGGTCATCACCCTTAGCGCCTGTTCACCCGGGTGATCGGTGTGAAATTCGTGCCGCGGCGTGGTGGGATCGAGATGGTCAGAGCAGGCCGAGCTCGCGAGCGCGGGCCACCGCCGCACTGCGGGTCTCGACGCCCAGTTTGCGGTACAGCGCGCGTTGGTGGGTTTTGACGGTGTTCAGGGAGACATAGAGCCGCTGGCCGATCTCACGGCGCGACAATCGGGTGGCCAGCAGCCGCAGGACCTCGTGTTCTTTGGCGGTGAGCTCGTCGGTGTACGTGTCCACCCGGCTGCGGGGACGCACCGCGACGGCCTTGCTGGGCCGGGCCGCGATGAGCAAGGTCTGTGCCGCCCCGGCGTCTGCGCACCCTTGCAGCAGCACGCCCGCCTCGTCCCGGTTGGCCACCGCGGTGTCGTGTTCGCCGAGGTCCTCCAGGATCTTGGCGCTGACCAGCAGGGCCTTGGCGACTTCGAGGATTCCTGCGCTCTTACGGGCCAGGCTGACGGCGAGCCGGGCCGCGTCCGCGGCCGCAGCCCTGTCGCCGCGCACCTCGAGGACGGTCGCTGCGGCCAGCGGCACCATCGCATTGACGAAGTGTTCGTTGAGGATGTGGTCGCCGTCCGTCGGGTCAGACCCGAAAGCGGTGGCCAGGCGTATCTGGCGCTCGGCATCGGTGAGCTGACCGGATTCGGCCGCGATCAACGCGAGGTAACCCAACGCATAGCTCCTGCGGCGCCGGTCGCCGAACTTTTCGGCCAGCGCTACGGCTTGCCGGAAGGTCGCTTTCGCCTCATCGATGCTGCCCGAGAAGTACAGCGCGGAACCATAGACCGAGCAGGCAGCCGACTGGGCCTGCCCTGCGTCGTCGAAGTCGAGGGTGATCGCACGGCCAGCCGCCTGGAGCGCCGCGGCGAGGTCACCGGTCTTGAACGCGTGGGTCTCGCGCAGTGCGACAAGCTGAGCGTCGAGGCTGGGATACTCCATGTCGGCCGCCGCGGACCCGGCTTCGACCGTCTCAATCCACGAGCGCGCGTCGTCGAACTGGTTGACGGTCAACGCGATCCAGGCCCGGGCCGCGCTCAGGCGCGGATCTCGTGACACGGTCTCGCCGGGAAGGAGGTCGAGCCATCCGGAGATGGTGGACAGGCCCCCGCCGTTGAATTCGTTGACCCAGTCCGCGGCGATCAGATCCGCAGTGCGCTCGGTGTCGCCGGCCGCGGCCAGGTGGCGCACCGCCTCATCGACGAGATCCTCTGCCTCAAACCAGTCCGCGGCCCGCCGGTGCAGACCTGCGACCAGTTCGGGCTCGCTGCGATGTAGCTCGGCGCGCAGCAACTCCCCGAACAGGTGGTGATACCGGTACCAGTGACGCGACATGTCCAGCGGTACCAAGAACAGGTTCTCGCGGTCAAGCTTCTCCAAAATCTGTGCCGACCCGCTGCGTTGCAGCATCGCGTCACACAACGGACCGCTGAGTCTTTTCGAGACCGAAGTGCGTAGCAAAAACTCACGCATTTGCGGTGATTGGCCGTTGAGCACCTCGGCCATCAGATAGTCGACGATATGACGGTTATCGCCGGCGAACGTCCTGATGAACTCCGCGGGATCAGATCGGCCGGTAAGTGAGAGCGCAGCAAGGTAGAGGCCCGCAGCCCACCCTTCCGTCCGCTGTTGCAGCAGGTGAACGTCTTCGTCGGCCAGGTCCAACCCGAGCACGCTGTTGAGAAGTTGGGCTGCCTCATCTGCCCCGAAACACAGGTCTTGGCTTCGTATTTCGGCAAGATCGCCGCTGGCCCGCAACCGGGCCAACGGTAACGCCGGATCCGAGCGGGTGGCCAACACCAGGTGCAGATTGGCCGGCATCCGGCTGATGAAGAGTGCCATCTGCTCATGAACCGCTGCGTTGACCACGAGGTGGTAGTCATCGAGGACCAGGACCATCCGGCTGGCGAATGTGTCCAGATCGTTGAGCAGCCTGGGCAGGACGATCTGGAGAAGGTCGGCGCCCATCGTCAGGAGATCGACTGCGCGGGTCCCCACGCCCGGGCTGATCTTCTGCAGTGCCGCGATCACGTACATCCAGAACCACACCGGGTCGTTGTCCGAAGAATCCAGCGACAGCCAGCCGAATCGCCCGTCGGCGTCGGAGTCGGACACCCACTGCGCCAGCAAGGTCGTCTTGCCCCAGCCCGCGGGCGCGCTCAACAGCGTCAGTTTTTGGCGGCGCCCCGCCGACAGGACGGCGAGCAGGGCAGACCGGCGGACGAGCGCGCTTCCCACCGTGGGGACGTGCAGTTTGGTCGCAAGCAGAACTGCGCGCTCAGCGCCGTCTCCGGCACTGTCGTCGCTACGTCCGTCTGAGCTGACCACTGTTGAAATTGAATCAAATGCGTGCTGCGCGGTCGTCGCATGCGTATGCGTGCGTTGCTCCTGTGGGCCGGCCGGCCCGTATCCAGCCAACGGGCCACAGTGTTTCTCGTGGGCCGCGCTCATCCGGTGCGCAATCACCGTCTTCCTCCTCTTCGTCCCGTCGATGCATTGGCTCCTGCAACGACTTCTGCAACCCATGACACCGCCGCGCGGGCCTGGTGAACGTCTCAACGTGAGGTGAGTGGTCGTCTCAAAGTGAGACGTCGTGGGGCGTGGTGGGCCGGCCCGTCGTCGCCTTCGGGTAGCAGCCGAAGCCAGCACAGTCATGGCCGGCGCGACACCAGCGCGTACCCGCCGACGGCGAACACCACCGGCATCATGATCAGCATTCCGAGCACCGTGTTCATCGCCGTTCTTTCCGTTGTGCGGTTGCTCTGGGGCGCCGGTTCGGGCTTGGCGAGGAGTCCAAAGCTCACCGACTACGTTGCCGCGCCGGCATCGCCGCCACCATCGCCCAGCGGATGATCTCTAAGGGCGAACCGGTGTATGCCTAGGTGCCCATGTGCTGTCGCAGTTGTGCCCGCGAACTGATCCCGAGCTTGCCGAAGGCATGGTGGATATGTGTTTTCACCGTGTGCGGGGAGAGGTGCAGTTGCTGCGCGACGGAACGGTTGGTCGCGCCTTCGGCGATCAGGCTGATCACCTTGAGTTCGGCATCGGTGAGGCTCTCCCAACCCGTTCTCGCCCTCGGGCGCATGACAATGCGCCGCTCCACACCCAACCGGCGCAGCGCGCGGCCGACGCGGCGGGCATCGGCGATCGCCTCGCAGTCGGTGTAGGTGTCGAATGCCGCGTTCAACTGGTCGAGCGCCTCAGCGTTGCGTCGTGCACGACCGAACTCGATACCGGCGGCCTCGGCAGCGCTTGCGTAAAGAAGTGGCCGCGAGGACGAGTGAAGCGCGCGCGCCGACGCGGCCAACGCATCGTTATCGCGCTCGAGTAGGCCGCGGATGTGCCGCGCGACTGTCGCGAATAGCAGAACTGCCGGCCGCTCGTGCTCGAGCACGTCGACGGCATCCAGGAGACGCGCACGCAGGCCGGCATCACCCGCAGCTGACGCCACCCTTGCGGTCAAGGCCAGCTGATCCAGGACGGTCGGCAAGATTGGTGTCACAAGTAGCGGGATATCACCACCCAGCCACCGCGCCGCTTCGTGAATGTCGTCGCGCTGCCACGCCGCCAGCCCCAGCACCCCCGCCGCCCCGCGGCGCACGGCAGGCGAACCGTTGGAGTAGGCATCACGCGCTTCACTCACCGTCTCCAGCAACAACGTTCGGTCGTCGGTGTGCGCCGCCACCTCTGCCAGGGTGAACATGCGCATCGCCGTTACAAAGGTCGAGCCCGTTCGCTCCGGCGTCGGCAGCTTCTCGGTGATGGCGCGCGCAGCCGACAACCGGCCCGCAGCCACCTGCACCACCCCCGATGTCAGAGCCCAGATATGCAACGCCATGCCATCGCGTTCCCGTTGCGATTTCTCTGTGCAGGTCGCGATCAGGGCCGCAGCATCGTCCAACCGGCCCACCACGGCAAGCAGGTTGGCCAGGTGGCACGTGGCGAGGTTATGTGCCGTCATATCACCGGCAGGGGTCAGGCGTTGGAGTTCCTGAACACGACGCAGGGCGCGGGCTGGATACCCGTTCGCGCAGTCGAGGCAGGCAAGGGCTACTCCGGACAGCATGGTCGACTCGGGATCGCCTGAGGAGGCGGCGGCCGCCGCCTCCCTGGCTGCCGCGATGTCGTGTCCCTGTTGGCCATACATCGCCATGTTGTATGCCAGCCAAGCCCGATGGCGCGCCTGGGTGACATCACTGAGGTGAGGCAACTGAAGCGCGCGGCGGTTGTCCTCGATGTGTTGCGTTGTGGTATCGGTGATTGGCGTCCGGAGCCGGAGCAGTATTTCGGCTTCTTCTTCGGGGGCCAGCACGGCAGAAAGTGTGGTGCTGGCCAACCTTTCCGCCTCCTCGTACCGCGTGGCCCGATTTAGCAGCACGATCGTTTCCGTCACGAGTGGCGCGCGTCCTGAGTCCTGTGCGGGCTGGAGCTCTAACGCACGTTTGCTCAAATCCGACGCAGCGCTCGGATCGCTATAAGCCAGAGACCGTGCGGCGTCACGGAGTGCGGCAACCGCGGCTTGATCGCCGACCTCAGCGCTACGGGCGAGCTGGGTTGCGACCTCCTCGGGCGCCGCGCCCATCTCCAGCATCACGGTCGCCGATTGCCGCTCCATCGCTCGGCGCAGCGACTGGGGTAGAGATTGTCGTGTCGCTTCGCGCAGTAGATCGTGGCGAAACCTCATCTCGTCACCGTCTTCGATGAGCAGGTCGGCGCGGACTGCCTCTTCTACAGCCGATACCAGCGCGGCCGGTGGACGTTCCAGCATCGCGGCGAGCAGCCGGGCCGAGAACCGGTCCGGCAGCACTGCCGCTATCCGCACAACTTGGCTCGCCGGGTTGGAGAGCTGGTCAAGTCGTTGCTGCATGGTGTCGGTGAGCCGTCGCGGCAATTTGTCGCCCGTGGCGACCGCGCGGCCGCCGCTGATCTCGAGCCGGCCCTCCTCGTCGAGTCCGCGTAGCAGCTCCGCCAGCAGGAACGGGTTGCCGTGCGCCTTGTCGGCCAGGCTCAACAGCGACGCGTCGGCGTTGGACCGCACGGCGTCCTGCACGATGTCGGCGATCGCGCTCGGTGTCATGGCCCTCAACCGCAGAAACGTGGCCTCCTCGCGCTCCAGCGAATTCAACGTCTCGCGGACGGCCGGCCCTCCGGCGCCGGTGCGCACGGTAAGCACCCACAGCACCGGCGTTTCGGGCCGTGCGTCGGCCAGCGACCGTAGAGCAAGCAGGGTGGCGTTGTCGGCCCAGTGGATGTCCTCGAGGACGATCACCAGGGGTTTTCGGGACGCGGCCGCGTGTATGGCGGTCTGCAGATCGCGCACCACCCAGTACCGAAGATCAGCCGAGCCGCCCAAGCGGCGCAACGCCTCCGCATCGCCGACCGGGGGATCGGCGCGCAGGGTCGCCATGAACAGCGAGAAGAACGGCACCGTCTGCTGGTACTCGAACGCCTCACCGAATAGTGGCCGCACACCTGCCTTTTCGGCTTGCGCCAGCACCTCGGTCAACAAGCGGCTCTTCCCGATCCCCGGCGGTCCCTCGATGACCAGCACGCCCCCGCGCCCGCCGGCGACCGCCGCGACCAGCGCGCAGATCACGTTCACCTCGTCCGCGCGCCCCCGAATCGGAGGGATGCGAACCTTTCCTGACGCTCTCGCGGTGATCACCCGAAACACCGCCCGCCGACTGGCAGTCCCACCAACGGTTCAGAGATCTCCTCGTGAAGCGCGCTCACCAGGTGCCCGACCACGGTGTTTCTCCTCTTCGCTTCAACCATCGACTGTCCTCTGCGACGTATGACACCGCCTCGCGCGCGAGGTGAACGTCTCAATGTGAGACGCGCGGCCGACCCGCCGGCGCTTTCCCTGGCCGGTTACTGGCAAATGGGTTGGTTCGCCTCACCACCGATGACGCCGCGCGGGGGGTAAAGTCGAAAAACGCTCAGGTCACCCGAGACGGGGAGGGGTTGCCCGCCGGCATTCGCAGCAGAGCCGGCGCCGAGGTAGTGAGACGATGAGTTCGCAGGCCAGCGACTTGGTCGAAGTCGAGCGGGCCAGGGAAAAATTCCTGTCCGCGGGGATCCTTGACGCCGGCGAGTCGATGGATGCCGGCGTTCTGCCCGCCAATATCGTGGAGTCCTGGCGTCGGTCCCAGTTCCTGCGCGTATGCCCTGACCGGGTCGAACTGCCCTACGTGGGCGAACCCGACAAGGATTCACGGTTGGCCTGTGCGGCCGCTCCGGTGCTGCAGAGTGTCACCGACGATCTGGCTGCGCAGGCGGTCAGCGTCGTCTTGACATCCACCAACGGTGTGGTCCTCGAACGGAGCGCCGCAGAAGTGTCCATCCTTCACGCGCTGGACAAGGTCGGTCTCGCACCGGGCTACAGCTTGGCGGAAGACGTGGCGGGCACCAACGGGATTGGCACGACGTTGGAGACTGCGCAGCCCGCCTTCATCCGCGGAGGTGAGCACTACGTTGCGATGTTCACCGGATTCACGTGTGCGGGGGCGCCGATCCGGGACCCCGTGACGGGCAGGCTGATCGGTGCGCTCAATTTGAGTTGTCTCGCCAGGCAATCAGATCCGGTGTTGCAAGCGTTGGCTACCAGCGCCGGTCGCCAGATCGAGGACCGTATGCGGGAGGTGGCGCGCGAGACAGAGACCGCGCTGTTGGAGGCATACCTGCGGCAGACGCGACGATCGTCTCGCGGCGTGCTCGCGATGGGCGGCGACGTGGTGTTGATCAACCCCTACCTACGTCGGGTACTCGACGGTAACGAGCAGGCCGCGCTGGTCGAGCACGGCGCCGATCTGCTGACCTCCACGCTGTCGCGCGCCGCCCTTGCGGTGCTGCCGAGCGGGCGCATCGCCAAGCTCACCGCCGCTGATCGCACGACGCTGCGCGACGGGCGCGCCAACGTCGTGTTCCACGTCGACCTTTCCGCCGAAGCCGGCTCGCCCACTTCACGAGCCGGCCACCCGGCACGCACTCACATCCCTGGGCTGGCAGGTCGCAGCGTCGCATGGCTGCGCTGCTGCGAGCAGGTGCGGCGATGCTGTCAGAACCAGGACTGGGTGATTGTGGAAGGAGAAAAGGGATCCGGTCGCTCGCGGCTGGCTCAGGCGGTGGGACAGCACGTCAAGCCGGGCCGAACCGTTCGGGTCATGCGCGCCGGGACGTTCCCCAACGCGGCCAGTTTCGTCGCCGAACTGGCCGCCCAGTCCTGCGACCAGGACTTCGCGGTGGTGATCGCCGACGTGGACGACATCGACAAGGACACGCTCGAGCCGATCACGTCGATGCTGGCCGCGCGCGCTGGCCACGGCTGGATCGCGGCTACCACCAGCGGCGCGACGCCCGCGGCGGCAATCACGAAACTATTGCTGCCATTGTTCACCCACACCGTCAGGGTGCCTGCGCTGCGACACCGCATCGAGGACCTCGAAGAACTCGTGCCGCTGCTGCTGCGCGACATCAGCCGGGGTGCTGATGTCAAGATGGCTCCCGAAGCCATGCACCAGCTCAGCAGGCTGCCGTGGCCGGGCAACGTCGCCCAGCTTCGGCGGGTGCTGACCGAAACCGTTGCCCGCCAACGATCCGGCGTCATCAACGCGGACATGTTGCCGCCGGAGTGCCGCTCCGTCACGCGGCGCAAGCTGAGTCAAATGGAAGCCCTGGAGCGCGACGCGATCGTCCGGAGCCTGCGGGACAATGGCGGAAACAAGCAAGACGCGGCGCGCACCCTGGGAATGTCACGCGCCACCATCTACCGCAAGATCAACGACTACGGCATCGCATGACCTCTCGTGCCGGTCCGATGGGGCGATCGGCTGTGCTCACGGCCGTCTCGCCGCAATCACCCGGGTGAATCGGCGCTGCGGGCGATGACAGCTGTCCCGATCCTGGACAGGGTAGAGCCCACGCGCCATTAGGCGGGGTCACCCGCAACCTGACAGGAGAGAACAGATGGGCATCAA
Source organism: Mycolicibacterium holsaticum DSM 44478 = JCM 12374 (assembly GCF_019645835.1). Classification (NCBI taxonomy): domain Bacteria; kingdom Bacillati; phylum Actinomycetota; class Actinomycetes; order Mycobacteriales; family Mycobacteriaceae; genus Mycobacterium; species Mycolicibacterium holsaticum. The sequence continues at coordinate 487,235 of NZ_CP080998.1, read as the reverse complement.
AAGCTTTCGCGAGGTCGTCGACATCCTCGACGCGGCCGTCAATGGTCCAGAAACTGAGGTGGGCCCCCCGCACTACGCATTCTGGCGCGGTGTCACCCGGGACGAATTCGTCGCTACCAAGTTGCTCGGACGGCCGATCCTGGTGCGCGGCGATGGAGCGCACTCGAATTTGATCTTGTCCTTGAAAGGCGAGCCGCCCTTCGGCTCCGGTCCCGATGCCGAGATCCCTCGCATGCCAGTTGGTTTCGACCCCATCCCGGAAGACTCCATCCGGTTGATCGAGCGGTGGATCGACGACGGCTGCCCAGACGAGTCAGATGTCCCCGAAACCGCGAAGCAGGTCCACCAACGTCAGGCCTGATCTCACCGACAGCGGTGTTTGCCGTCGTCGTTGTGAGCTGGACGCGGCGAAGCAATGACTCCTCGGTGCACCCCGGACACATTTCACCCGGGTGATCCCGATGCGCGGGTGATGTCAAGACCCCCTGCCCGACGTCAGGCTCGATTCACGCAGCTAGCCGCGCGCCGCAGGGTCGTTTCCTCGACCCGCGACCAAAGGAGATCACATGCGTCCAATCCGAACACATGCTGGTTCGGTCACCAACCACCGCGAGGGCCCGGCGTCGCAACCGCCCTCAATCGTCATCGTCGGCAGCGGATTCGCCGGTTTTGAGTGTGCGCGACACCTCAGCAAGCTGCTGCAGCGGCACCGCTCGGATGCCACGATCACCTTGGTCTCGCCCGTCGACTACCTGCTGTACACCCCTCTGCTGCCCGACGTCGCAGGTGGAGCGATCGACCCACGATTCGCCACGGTGCCGTTGATCGACATCCTGCCGGGAGTTCGGTTGCTGCGGGCCTACGTCGACTCGGCGGACTTGTCCGCTCGTTCGCTGCAATGTCGCGACCAGGAGGGTACCTGTCACGTGTTGTCCTGGGATCGGCTGGTTTTGACACCCGGTTCGATCAGCCGCCTGTTCGACATTCCCGGACTGGCCGAGCACGCGCGCGGCCTCAAGTCGACTGCGCAGGCGCTCTTCCTCCGAGACCACATCCTCGAGCAGTTCGAACTGTCGCGCACGGACAGTGACCACGAGCGCGCAGCGGCGCGCAGAACCGTCGTGGTCTTCGGATCCTCCTACTCCGGAACCGAACTCATCGCTCAGCTCTGCGCGTTGGCCGCGATGGCCGCGCGCCATTTCAAGTTCGAACCCGGCGAAGTCCGGTTGATACTCGTCGAACGCTCGGGACGGCTGATGCCCGAACTCGGCCCCGAGTTGGCGGCCCGAGCCGAGCGGGTGCTGCGGCGCCGGGGCGTACAGGTCGTGGTCGGCGTGACCCTTTCCCGGGTGGCGGCCGATCACGTCATCCTCAGCGACGGAACCCGCATCGGGACCTACACCGTCGCCTGGGTGACCGGCGTGGTCGCGAACCCACTTATCGCGTCGCTGGGGCTGCCCACCGAGAAGGGCCGACTCAAAGTCGGAGCAGATCTACAGGTGCCCGGTTTCGCCGGTGTCTACGCAGGCGGTGACGCCGCGGCGGTGCCCGATTCCACCAACCCGGGAAAGATCACGCCCCCGACAGCCCAACACGCCAACCGGCAGGGCAAGGTTCTGGCCCGAAACGTCGCCGCCAGCCTCGGCTACGGTCGCGCGGCCGAATACCGACACCGCGATCTGGGCACCGTCGTCGACCTCGGGCCCGGGTTCGCTGTGGCGAATCCACTGAATATTCAGCTTTCGGGATTCGCCGCCAAGTTCGTGACCCGGCTCTACCACCTGTATGCGATCCCGCGAAACGCCAACCGATGGGCCGTCGCACTGGGGTACCTCACCAACGCGTTGTTCGGTCGCCCGCTGGTATCGATCGGGTTTGCACAATCCTCGTTGGCACGGTTCTCGGTCAGCGAAGAATTCATGTCGGCATCCGCCATGATGCACGCCAGTGACGCAGAAATGTATGCCGACGAACTGCGCTACCAGAAAGCCTCCCCGGGGCCGACTGCGGTGCGGCCGGACAGCGACCGGCAGGATGAAAGCCAATAGCTGAGCCGCCGCCGAACACCGTGCCGGCCACCGAGGGTTGAGCGAAGCATGGTTTACGAGATCTGTGTCCGGGGCCGCTTGACCGAGCGGCTGTCGACAGCACTTGGGGGCATGACCCTGCACGCCAGCGACGGCGACTCCGTCTTCACCGGAGAGATCACCTGCCAATCGCAGCTGTACGGCCTCCTCGAACGACTGCGCGACCTCGGCATCGAGCTGATCAGCGTACAGCCGCAGCCCGAGGCCGATCGTCTGGCTGAAACGGATGCGCCGATGCGCTGACTCGGGTTCGTCGGGGGACCGGCCCGGTGTGCAACCCTTCAGAGACGGCCCCACTATTCGAGGTTCACATCACCAGGGAGAATGGCCATGGCAACACACGAGAACGGCTCTGACACAGCGCAGTCCGAGGGCACCGTGACCGTCGCAGAAGCCGGATCTGGCACCTACACACAGCAGATCGACGCCGGACACCACCGGATTTTCGCTGACGAGCCGCGCCCGATCGGCGACGACGCGGGTCCGACACCCTACGATCTATTGTTGGCCGCGCTCGGCGCATGTACGTCGATGACGGTCCGCATGTACGCCGCCCGCAAGGGCTGGCCACTTGAACAAGTTCGCGTGACGTTGCGGCACAGCCGTATCCACGCCAAAGACTGTGCGGAATGCGAAACCACCACCGGACTGATCGACCATATCGATCGGGATATCGAACTCGTCGGCGCCCTGGACGACGAGCAACGACAACGGCTGCTCCGCATCGCCGAACGTTGCCCTGTTCACCAGACCTTGACCTCGGAGGTCAACATCGCAACATCGTTGCGGTGACCCGGGCTACGTTGTCGGCTCCGTGACATCGGCGCAGGCCGGCTCCGGAAGATCCAGATCCGCCTTCCTCAGTCGATAGACGTGCAGGGATAACCCGTAGTACTTGGTGGTTTCGCCGACCCATTCCATCCCCACGCGCCGTGCCGTGGCCACCGCACGGCGATTGTCGGGCCGCACGACCGCGAACACCTCACTGAGGCCGGCGTTTTCAAACGCCTGGTGTGCGACTGCGTGACCGGCCTCCGCGCCGTACCCATGACCCCACATCGCCGGGGCGATCTGCCAACCGATCTCGAGGTCGCTACAGCCCGGTGGCAGCGGCAGCAGCGCCACTCCCCCGAGCACCTGTCCAGATCGCTTGTCGGTGATCGCCCACCGACCCAACGGCAGCCCGGCCGCGTCGCTTTCTGCCATCCAGGCGCTCAACATGCGTCGCATGTCGCCGCGATCGACCGGGCCGGGCAGTGCCGGGCACAACCAGCGGGCTACCTCGTCGACGCCATATATTGCGCACGCGGCGATATCGTCGTCAAGGCGCCATGGCCGCAGCAGCAGTCGGCGGGTCCGTATATGTCGTGACACGGGGTCGATGTCGACGTGACGATGCTCAACCATGCCGAGCCGCCAATGCGATCAACGGTTTTGGTTGCTCCGGGTTGTTGTCGTTTACCGGTGACACAGCTCCTCCTTGATTCGCTGTCTGATCGCGTGCCGAGGTCGCCCTACAGGTTGATGGCCCCCTCGGTCAGGGCGTGGAAGCATTCCTGGAGCCCTTCACCGAGGGTGGGATGGGTGTGTACGTTTCGTGCCAGTTCGGTGACGGTGAGATCCCACAGCCGGGCCAGCGTCAACTCGGGGAGGAGTTCACTGACCTCGCTGCCCACCAGATGCGCGCCCAGCAGCTCACCGTGTTCGTCGTCGGCGATCATCTTGATGAAACCGCCGCGCTCTCCGAGGCCGTGCGCTTTGGCGCTGGCCCGCATCGGGAAAGTGGCGACCCGGATGCGGTGACCTGCCGCACGGGCCTGCTCTTCGGTGAGCCCGAAGCTGGCGACTTGCGGCTGGCAGAACGTCACTCGCGGCATCATCGGGTAGTCCAAGGGCATTGTCTGCACGTTGCCGATGGTTTCGGCGGCCACCACGCCTTGTGCGGACGCGACGTGGGCGAGTTGCACTTTGGCGGTCACGTCGCCGACGGCGTAGATATGCGGGGCGGACGTACGCATGTAGTCGTCGATGTCGACAGCGCCGGCCGCGGTGACACGCACTCCAGCGACATCGAGACCGATTCCTTCGACGTTGGGACAGAACCCGATACAGATGAACGCCCGCGCAGCCTTGGTGGTGGCGTACGTGCCGTCAACGCCGGTGTAGCTGACGGTGACGCACTCACCGTGGTCGGTGACGGTGGCCACACGGGTGGACGTGTGAATGGTTATCCCGCGCCGCCGAAAGTGCCGCTGTAGCTCAGCTGACACAGCGGCGTCCTCGTTGGGAAGGGCGCGGTCGGCGAATTCCAGGATCTCGACGCGTACGCCGTAACTGTGCAGGATGTAGGCGAACTCCATACCGATGCCACCCGCGCCGATGATCACGATGGACTCGGGCAGATCGGCGCGCAGAATCTGCTGTTCATAGGTGACGATGTTGTCGCTGAGGACAACGCCGGGCAGCATCCGCACGCGTGACCCCGTCGCGATGACAGCGTGGTCGAAGCTCAGGACCCTTTTGCCTCCGTCACGCAGGTCTATTTCGATCCGGTGCGGGCTGATGAAACGGCCGTGGCCGTCGATCTCGGTGATGTTGTTCTTGCGCATCAGGAAGTGCACTCCGCGGACCCGGGCCTCGGCGACTTCGCGGCTGCGTGAAACGGCGCGCGCATAGTCGAGGCTGATGTGACCGGAAATGCCGAAGAGGGCGGGCTGCTGGGTGACGATGGCGGCGATTTCGGCGTTGCGCAGCAGCGCTTTTGACGGGACACACCCGGTGTTGAGACAGACCCCGCCCCAGTAGCGCTCCTCCACTATCCCGACGGTCATGCCGAGTTGGGCGGCGCGGATAGCCGCGACATATCCACCGGAGCCGCCACCGACGACGATGAGGTCGTAATGGTCTGACGCTGACGGTGTCATGTCAGGCCCTGCGCTGCCCTTGTGTGCGGCAGGAGGAGCGCATGGACGCCGTCCTCTTCGTCGTACGCGGCATCAGCGGGAGATGCCGGCATGTTCGGCGGTGGTGGTTTTCTGTCGGCGTGCTGCCTCGAACGCGTCGGCGAGCAACCACAGCGACAGGCCGAACAGTGCGATGTCTTTCATCAGGAACTGGCCGTTGGCCGACAGGATAGGGAAGCCGCCTGCGGACGCTTCACCGATGCCGGGGGTGGTGATCATGGTGCTCAGGGTGGTCAAGAAGAACAGCGATGCGATCAGGCCGCCGAGTACCGATGCCTTGGGGTACCAGGGTTTGACGGCGAGCAGCGCCGCGGTGATCAGCTCCACCGGTCCCAGGAGCCGACCGAAGGCGCTGATCGAGATGATGTCGTAGATCCAGCTCATGAAGGGGCTGTTGGCGACCAGTGGCGAGATGCCGTGGGATTCGTAGTAGGTGAATTTCATCAGGCCGAACCAGGCGATGACGATGACCAGGCAATAACGGGCGACCAGCGCCGCGATCGTCGTGGTCCGGGAGCCGGTGGACGCGTCGGCCATCGTGCCGGTGCCCAGGTTGCGTGACATGGGGTCTCCGTTCGTGTCTCGATGTCGCCGTGGGCTCTGTCAACGATTCAGTCCATGGCGGCGTGGATCAGCGACCACTATCTGGCCGCGCCGGGTGAGTTGTCGTCATCCGGGCGCCGAATTCACCCGGGTGAGGGATCAGGCGAGAAGTGCTCTGTGGCACGGTTTCTCGCCGACCCGTACTCTCGGTCACACAGGCAGGGGACGCGCTTGGCGATCCCGCGCGTGAGTCTGAGGCCGAGACCGCGGGCCGCTGCCCCACCGGCCGGGCTCCTCACCCGGGTGAATCAGCCGTCGGGTGATGACACCTCACCCCACCGCCGTACATGCTCTCTGCAGCAGATGGCGAGCGGAGGATCGATGCAACCCACGATGTACTGGATCTGCATTCGCGGCGGGCCCACCGAGCGCCTCGAGTCCGCATTCGAAGGAATGCGTCTTGAGACCAGCGCGACAGAAACCGTGTTCACGGGTCTGATCCGGGACCAGTCACAACTGCACGGACTCCTCGACCGGGTCCGTGACCTGGGGCTGGAGCTCGTCAGCGCACGTCCGCAACCCCCTGCGGACCTGGCAACCAACAACCCTAGGAAGGACGTCTGATGCGAGCCATCGCTGTTTCAGATCGTGACGCCGGAGTCGCCGGCCTGTCGCTGACCGACCTGCCCTATCCCCAGACCGGCGAGAACGACGTCGTCGTTCAGGTGCACGCCGCAGGCTTCACGCCCGGTGAGCTTGACTGGCCGCACACGTGGATCGACCGCGCGGGCCGCGACCGCACCCCCAGCGTGCCCGGCCACGAGTTATCGGGCGTCGTGGTCGAGTTGGGATACGGCACCACCGGTCTGAGCATCGGGCAGCGGGTGTTCGGGCTGGCCGACTGGGCCCGCAACGGCTCGCTGGCCGAGTACACCGCGGTGGAAGCCCGCAACCTCGCACCGCTGCCGATCGACATCGACCACACCATGGCCGCCGCCTTGCCGATCTCGGGTTTGACCGCCTGGCAGGGCCTGTTCGATCACGGCCGCCTCGCCACCGGGCAAACGGTCCTGATCCACGGCGCGGCCGGTGCCGTCGGGTCGGTCGCGGTGCAGCTCGCGCGTGAGGTCGGCGCCCGCGTCATCGGCACCGGCCGCGGCGCACATCGGGACCGTGCGGCCGCGCTCGGCGTTCACACCTTCTTGGACCTGGAGACCGAAAACCTGGAGGACGCCGGAGAAGTCGACCTCGTGTTCGACGTGCTCGGCGGCGAGGTCCTCGCCCGCTCGGCGGCGCTGGTACGCGCGGGCGGCACACTGGTCACCGTCGCCGAGCCCTCAGAAACGCGGCCGCGCGACGGGCGGACAGTATTCTTCGTCGTGGAGGCCGACCGCGCCCAGCTCACCGAACTGGCCGCGCGAGTACGCGATGGACGCCTCACACCGCCGGTCAGCGCCGTGTTGCCATTGGCCGAAGCCCCCGCGGCGTTCGCTCCGGCCAAACGTGTCCCCGGCAAGACGATCCTGCGCGTAACCGAAGGCTGAACCAGTGTCGCTGAGAATATTCATCGTCGCAATGACGGCCGCCGCGATGGTCACGCCTGCGGCCCACGCAGAGCCGACATCGCAGAATTCAGACCCAAATGTGTTGGTCGACACCGTTTTCAACGAACCCACCAATGTGGCGGGCAAATCGCTTGAAGCAGTGCGGGTCAGCTATCCGCCAGGCGCCAAGAGCCCGGCTCATCACCACGCGAAGTCGGCGTTCATCATGGCCTACGTGCTTTCCGGAGCGATCCGCAGCCAGGTCGACGGCGAGCCGGCGCGGGTCTATCACGCCGGTGAAACGTGGCGAGAGGCCCCGGGCGCGCACCACGCGGTCAGTGAAAACGCCAGTGCCACCGAACCCGCGGAACTGCTCGCGGTCTTCCTGCTCGACACCGGAGACAACCCACTCACCACCGATGACATCCCCCGCTAGAGAATCGGGCTCCGGGGAAAAGCAGTCGGGACGCCTATGCGAGCACGCCGATCTCCGGTGTCGTCTTTCCACCGACCTTGGTCAACACGACGATGGAACTGGCTTCCACCACGCCGACGAGCAGCAGCGGCCACAGCGCACCACCGATGACACTGACCCCCAGCGCGGGGGGCGGCGCTGTCCCGCGTTCAGCCAGCCGCTTTGCTGCAAGGTACAGCCCGAGCGTGACGACGACCCAGCCGCAGAAATAGACCGCCAGAAGCACATCCAGCTCGAACATCTTCCCATCCCCTCGACCCGCGGCCAGTGCAAGTCGGCTACCCGGTCACTTGCGTCTTTAAACGGGTTTGACCGGCGGCGATGCGGGGAATGAAAGGGCCGTGACCACGTCTTCCATGCCTTCGGTCTTTGTCGAACCTGCGCTGCCCCAGGCCGTCGGGCCGCTGTCCGCCACGATCATCGACCTGCTGCGCCGGGACCGGCCCGCGCTGCACGTGCGGCCGATCGACGTGCCGGTCGCCGAGGCCGCACCGTACGGGCTGGACATGCAACTGGCACTGTATGTCTGCTACGAGTTGCACTACCGCGGCTTCGCCGGGGTCAGCCCGCGTTGGGAGTGGAATCCCTCGCTGCTACATCTGCGTGGCCGCCTCGAAGAGGCGTTCCTCGGCGCGGTGCGCCAGGACGTCGGCCCCATTTCGGCCGACGACACCGCCGCGGCCGAGATGGACAAGCTGTCGGTCGAACCGGTCGACGGTGACGGCCCGTCCTACTACCTGCGCGACAAGGGCACCTGGGAGCAGATGCAGGAGTACTTCGTGCACCGCTCGGTCTACCACCTCAAAGAGGGCGATCCGCACGCATGGGCGATCCCCCGGCTGGCCGGCCACGCCAAGGCGGCCTTCGTCGCGGTCGAATTCGACGAATTCGGCGGCGGCCGTGGCGATCACGTCCATCAGCACCTGTACGCCGAGCTGATGGATGCCGCGGGTCTGGACCGGGCGTACCTCGGTTACCTCGACACGGTTTCGGCCGAAGCCCTGGCCGCAGTCAACCTGATGTCGCTGTTCGGGTTGCACCGCGAACTACGCGGGGCGACGATCGGGCATTTCGCGGCCACGGAGATCACGTCTTCACCGGGTTCGCGACGGCTGGTGCAGGCCCTCGAGCGGATGGGCGCTCCCGAACCGTGTGTGGCTTTCTACCAGGAGCACGTGGTGGCCGATGCCGTTCACGAGCAGGTGGTGCGCACCGACGTGGTCGGCGATCTCGTCGCCGGCGAACCACAGCTGGAACGCGATGTCGTGTTCGGGATGCGGGCATGCGAGGTCGTGGAGGAACGGCTGGCCAACCACCTGATGGAGTGCTGGACCGATGACCGTTCGTCGCTACGCCGACCGCTTGTCTGACGACTTGGTGGGCGACTCGGCGCGGCGCCGGCACCGGTGGCTGGTGTCGCACAGCGGGTAGTTCTTGCTGCGCTTGCACGCACAGATCGCGACCATGAACCGGTCGGATTCCACCACGCTGCCGTCGGGCATCTCGATGCGCACCGGGCCCTGCACCAGCACCGGACCTGATGGCACGATCCGCACCGTGCGCGGCTGCGCGTCGCTCATGGCTTGTCAGCCCGGATGACGACGAGCTCCTCTTCACGGCGACCCGGGTCGAGGCGGCCGGTGTGCTCCAACCATTCGGCCCGTGACGTGAGCACGGGACCAAACGGAATCCATTGGTAGGCGACGATTTCGGCATCCAGGCCGGCGGCTGCCAGCGCACCCAGCGTCTGGCGCGGGCTGGCGAACTCCGACTGCACGACCAGGAACGAACCACCGTCGGCGAGCAGCGCAGGCACCGCCGCGCACAGCGGATCCAGGACAAGGCGCCCGTCGAAACCGGCATCCCAGGCCCTGGCCGGCCCGACGTGTGACGGCACCGCGCCGTCGAGGCTCGGGTCGTGCGGCACGTACGGCGGATTGCAGATCACCAGGTCATACGGCCCGAACTCGACCGCACGCGCCCACGAGCCCAGGTGCACGTCGACGTCGACGCCCGCGGCTGCAGCGTTGGTGCGCGCGCAATGCACCGCACGCGGACAGATATCGAAGGCGGTGACCACCTGAGCGTCCTGCTCGCAGGCCGCGATGGCTGCCACCCCCGAGCCGGTGCACAGGTCGGCGACCCGCTGCCCCAGCGCCAGGCCGGTTTTCTCCATGACATCAATGAGCAGTTGGGAGTCCTCTTGCGGGGCGTAGACACCCTCGGCGACGACCGGGCTACTCAGGTCGGTGTACGCGGTAGTCACATCGGCCTTTCGACAAAGTTCGCTGCGGCGTCGCAGCACTAGCGGTGAATTAATGCCCTGTCTGGGGCCGGTTAAAACCCGGTTTTGTCCCCGCACCGCGCGGGCACACCATCTGCGTGCGTACTTCTGACATCGCCGCGTTACCGGTCCGGCTCGGGGCGGCCCTTCGCGGCCGCCGGTTGTTCCACCCCAACGGCGTGATGGCCGAGGGTCTTCTCGAGCGAATCGCCCCGGAGGGCGAGGGCCTGCCGATGACATCGTGCGACGTGATCGGCAGGGTGTCCAAGGGCGTCGGTTTGCCCGGCGCGCTGCCCGACGTCGCGGGCCTGGCGTGGCGGATGCCGCCGCCGCAGGATCTGCGCGGTTGCGGGCCGTGGGATGTGCTGTTGGCCTCGACCGTGGCCAACAGCCGCATCGTGCTCTCGCCGGTGACCGCGTGGCAGGGCGCGACGTTTTCGAGCCTGATGCCGCTGCAATACCAGGATTCGGCGTGGTGGGTGCGGGCACGTCTAACCACCGAGTTCGAAGGGCGTGGCTTGTCGCTGGACACGATCAGTGAGCAAATCGATTCGGACGGACTGGTTTTCGATATCGACCAGGCCGCGGGCACCGGCGAGTTCAGGCCGCTGGCACGGCTGACGCTTCGGCACGCCGACCCGAGCAGCGACGACGTCGCGTTCGATCCCACGATGCACAGCGACCCCGACGTCACGCTGCTTCCCCGCTGGCTCGGGGAGTTTCGGCGCGCGGCCTACCGGCGTAGCCGCCAGGGCCGCGACGCGCAGTGACGACGCTCAGGCGGTGGGTTCCTCACCGGATTCGGCGACGTCCGGCGCGTTTTCGCGAGTAGCCATACCGCCTTCGCCGCCTTCGTCTTTCGGGCCTGGCCGACCGCCCTTGGGCTCGTCGGCGCCTTCGTCGTCGTAAATCCCTTTTCCGCGCGGCATCGAAGTCCTTTCCTCATCGGTCGAACTACCCGCCGCGGGGCTGTTTCAACCGCCTGGCCCCGGGTATGCGCAGCGGACTGTGACTCTCGAAAGGCAAGAGGCAAAAGATGGACGCACTGACGTTTCTGCGACGCGCTGGAAGACGGTGACGAACTTGCCGACAAGGCGGTCGACCAGGAGCAGGCCGGCAAGGAACTTCTGCAACGCCTCGAGGACGGCAAGCCCGGTCAGCAGGACTACCACCAGGCGCTGCAGGAGTTCGTCAAGCTCGGACGTGAGCACATCCGTTACGAGCAGGAGGTGGTGTGGCCGAAGTTCGAGGCCGCGGTGAGCCGCGAAGATCGCGAAAAGCTCGGCGACAAACTGGAAGCGGCCAAGAAGGTGGCGCCGACGCGCCCACACCCGGACACCCCCGCCAATCCGATCGTGCAGAAGACGATGGGAATGGGCGCTGCGATGGTCGACCACATCCGCGACGCCGCCAGCGGCCGGGAAGCCGAGAACCCGCCCGACCCCCAGATCAAGTAGAGACGTGAAAAGGCCGGTGCCCGTTGGGCACCGGCCTTTCACCGTCGGTCAGGAAGTCGCTGTGTGTTGCTCGTGGGTGAACGGCTTCTCGCTTTGCACCGCGGGCTGACCCTCAGGGCACCGCTGGTCGCCCTTGTTCTCCCGCTTCTTGGTGCCGAGCCACTGGTCCTCCGGCTTCTCCACGTACTCCCATTTCATGCCCTCTGGCCACGGTCCCTGGCCCTCGTTCCACTGTCCGCGTACCGAGCCCGCGCCGTTGGACATGTTGAAGGCCACGTTCTGGAAGCGGTCGTCGCCGGGCAGCTGCCCGGGCGGGAAGTTCACCGGCAGTTCGTTGAGCGCGGCGGTGAACTGCTGGAAGTGGGCGACCTCCCGTGTCATCAGGAACGTCAGAGTGTCCTGCACACCGGGGTCGTCGGTGAACTGCTTGAGGTACTCGTAGACGATCTTCGCGCGCGATTCGGCCGCCAGGTTGCTGCGCAAATCGACGGTGGGATCTCCGTTGGCGTTGACGAAGGTGCCCTGCCACGGGACACCGGCGGAATCCTTCACGTCGGGTCCTCCTCCGCTGAGCGTGAAGAACAGCGGGTTGACCGCGACGCTGTGGATGATCTCGTCGCGACCGTCGCGGCTGGCCACCGCGGGCATCCAGTCACAGCGTTCGTTGGCCATCTTCAGGTCGTCGTTGAGGCCGTCGAGCAACATCGTGATCATCGAACCGACCATTTCCAGGTGGCTGAACTCCTCGGTGGCGATGTCCATGAACAGGTCGTACATCTTCGGGTTCTTCTGGCGCAGCACGAACGCCTGGGTGAAGTACTGCATCGCGGCCTTGAGTTCGCCATTGGCGCCGCCGAACTGCTCCTGGAGCAGCGTCGCGAAGCGAGGGTCTGGCCTTTCGACCCGAACCTCGAATTGGAGATCTTTGTTGTGTACGAACATGGGCGCCTCCCGGCTTGTGGATGTTCAGGTCGGGCCCGGGTACCCCGGGCCGACCCAGCCAAACAGGCTCAGCCCGATGCGTTTCGCAACTTTTCCAGCAGCGGTCCGGCCGCCTCTGTGAGGAACAGGTCCTGGTTCTCGTCGCCGATCTGCACCATCGCGATGTCGGTGAATCCGGCCTCCCAGTACTTGCTCACCGCGTCGACGATCGCGTCGAGATCCGGTCCGCACGGCATCGATTCGGCGACGTCCCCGGGCCGCACGAACTGCGTCGCACCGTCGAACCCGGCCGTCGTCGGCAGATCGGAGTTCACCGCCCAGCCCCCGGCGAACCAGCGGAACTGGTCGTGGGCGCGCTGCACGGCCGCGTCGCGGTCGGGATCCCAGCAGATCGGGATCTGCCCGACGACGCGCACGTCGCCTGGCAGGCCGGTGGCGCGCCGGGCGTCGTGCCAGGCGTCGACGAGGTCTTTGTTGGGTTCGACCGCGATCAGATGGTCGGCCAGCGGGGCGAACGTCTCCACGGACCGCTCGCCGGAGACGGCGGCGGCGATGCCCACCGGTGTGTCGGGCACGTCCCACAACCGCGCCGAGTCGACCTCGAAGTACTCCCCTTTCCAGTCGACCATCTCACCGGTGAACAGTTCCCGGATGATCTGAATGGCCTCGCGCAGCATTTCCTGGCGTCGGGCCACCGTCGGCCAGCGTTTGCCGACCACGTGCTCGTTGAGGTTCTCCCCGGTGCCCAGCCCGAGGGTGAACCGCCCGTCGGCGAGGATCTGCAGCGTGGCGGCCTTCTGCGCGACGATGGCGGGGTGGTAGCGCATCGTCGGGCAGGTGACGTAGGTGAACAACTCCACCTTCTCGGTGGCGTGCGCGACGGCACCGAGCACCGACCACGCGTACGGCGCGTGGCCCTGCGAGGACAGCCACGGGAAGTAGTGATCGGAGCTCACTTCGAAGTCGAAACCGGCATGTTCCGCCGAAACGGCGTAGTGGACAAGCTCTTTGGGACCGCTTTGTTCTGTCAACAGGGTGTATCCGAACCGCGTCATGACATAACGGGTACCCGGTGGACCAACCGGAAAACGGGCTACAGCCTGGCTTTGACCGCCGCCGAGAGCCGCGCGCCGTCGGCCTTACCCGCGGCGATGGCCGTCGCGGCCTTCATGACCTGGCCCATCTGTTTCATGGTGGGCCGCTCCCCGATGGCCTCGGCGACCTGCGCGATCGCGGTGTCGGCGACGTCGGCCAGTTCGGCCTCGGTGAGCGGGGTGGGCAGATACTCGTCGATGACCCGCGCCTCGGCGTGTTCGTTGGCGGCCAGTTCACCACGCCCGTTCTGGGTGTAGATCTCGGCGGCTTCACCACGCGTCTTGGACTCTTTGGCGAGCACCTTGAGCACCTCGTCGTCGGTCAACTCCCGCGCCTGTTTGCCCGCCACCTCCTCTTTTCCGATCGCCGCGAGCACCATCCGCAGCGTCGCGGTGCGCAGTTTGTCCTGTGCCTTCATCGCGGCCGTCAGGTCCGCACGCAACCGATTCTTCAGCGAGGGGCTTTCCGGCATGGGCCAAACCTACGCCGGATGGCTGGCCGACGCCCCGACGACGTTGTCAATTCGCGCCTCGGCCGACAGGATGGTGGCCATGAGTACCGATGCCGGTGGTTTCGCCATGCCTGGCCCACCGGCTCCGGGTTACCAGGGGTCCGGCTATCCCCCGCCCGGATATCCGCCGCCGGGTTACCCGCCGCCGGGCTATCCCCCTCCCCCCGGCTACCCGCCGCCCTACGGTGGCCCGCCCGGATATCCGCCGCCGGGTTACGGCCCGGCGGGTTACGGCCCGGCGGGTTACGGCCCGCCAGGTTACGGCCCGCCGCCCCCGCTCAAGCCCGGCGTCATTCCACTGCGGCCGCTGACCCTTGCCGACATCTTCAACGGCGCCATCACCTATATCCGCGCCAATCCCAAGGCCACCCTCGGTCTGACCACCGTGGTGGTGGTGATAACCCAACTGCTCGCCCTGGCGCTGTCGGTGGGTCCACTCGCCGTCGCGGGGAAACTCAATCCGACACTGAGCGGCGAAGAAGTGTCGACCGACTTGCTGCTCGGTTCGACGTTGTCGAGCGTCGCCGGGGGCGTTGCCACCGGGTTGTCGGCGATCCTGCTCAGCGGCCTGCTCACCGTCGTCGTGGGCCGTGCGGTGTTCGGCGCGGGCATCACCATCGGTCAAGCCTGGCAACGACTTCGGGGACGGCTGTGGGCGTTGATCGGCTTCTCGGTGCTCGAAGTGCTGGGCGCCGTCTTGTTGATCGCCGCGGTGGTGGGGATCATCGCCTGGATCGGCTACGCGGTCGGCGGCCCGGCGGCGGTCGTGCTGGGCGTCCCATTGGTGTTCGCGCTCATAGCGGCGCTGATCTACCTCGGCACCATGCTGACCTTCGTGCCCGCGATCATCGTGCTGGAGCGCTACGGCGTCGTCGCGGCCGTCCTGCGGTCGTTTCGGTTGGTCAAGCCGAACTTCTGGCGGGTGCTGGGCATCCGGCTGCTGGCCACCGTCGTCGCCCAGATGATCGCCGTGGCAGTCACGGTCCCGTTCAGTGTCGGCGGTCAAATGCTCATGATGGCTGCCTCGTCCACGGCGATGGCATTGATCGCGTTGGTGCTGCTGTCCGTCGGCGGCGCGATCAGCCAAATCATCACCGCGCCGTTCAACGCCGGCGTGGTGGTGCTGCAGTACACCGACAGCCGGATCCGTACCGAGGCGTTCGATCTGGTGTTGCAGACCGGCGCCGGCTACGGCCCCGGCGCCCCACCCGAGTCGACCGACCATCTGTGGCTGACCGGCCAGAACTGACGTGCCGACAATAGACATCGACCGCGATGCGGCCCACGAAGCCGCGCAGCGCGAACTCGCAAAGCCCATCTATCCCAAGGCCTCACTGTCCGAGCGCCTGGGCGACTGGTTCAACGATCTGCTGAACCGGTTGGTCAGCGACGCCTCGTCGATACCGGGTGGCTGGTTGACGATCACCGTCCTTGCCATCCTGCTGGCGGTGGCGGTGATCGTCGCGGTGCGGATCCTGCGGCGCACCATGCGCACTGCCCGCGGCGGCGACTACGCGGTGCTTGCAGAGCACGACCTGAGCGCGGCCCAGCACCGGGCCACGGCCGAACAGTTTGCCGCCGCGCGCAATTGGGCCCCGGCGATCCGTCACCGGGTGCGTGCCGTCGCGCGTCAACTCGAGGAATCAGAGGTGCTCGACCCGGTCCCCGGCCGAACGGCCACCGAACTCGCCCGTGATGCCGGCCGGGCGCTACCGGAGCTCGCCGACGAACTGCGCACCGCCGCAACCGCCTTCAACGACGTCACCTATGGCGAGCGACCGGGAACCGAGGACGCCTACCAGGCGACCGTCGACCTGGACAACCGGCTCAGACGCGTCCGACCCGCGTCAGGCGCCGACGGGCCGGCGACGCCGACAACCTCCGACAGCTGGGCGGAGGTGCGATGACCACCGGCCGGGCCGGGACCGATACCGCGGTGGCGCCGACGGTGCGCCAACGGTTGCGCAATGCCCGGTGGGTGGTGGTCGCGCTCCTGGTCATCGTCGCCCTCGCGCTGCTGACCACGTATCTGACCACCCCGACACCGGGTGGGCGGATGGATCCCACGTCCACATCGGCCGACGGCGCGCGGGCCTTGGTCACCCTGGTGCGCGAACGCGGTGTCGACGTCGTCGAGGCATCCGACATCGCCGCGGTGGAAGCCGCGGCCCGGCCCGACACGCTGATCGTGGTAGTGCAGACCTATTTCCTGGTCGACAGCGACATCCTGCACCGGCTGGCCGACCTCCCCGGCGATCGGCTTGTCGTCCAACCGATATCGCGGACCCGCGAGGTCCTGGCTCCGCAGGTCGAACGCAGCGGAACGACGGACTACGGCAGCGATCAGCCCGACTGCGACCTGCGGGAGGCCACCCGCGCCGGGGCAGCGCAGTTCGGCATCAGCGATACCTACGACGCGTCCGGCGACGTCGCGGTGACCCGGTGCTACGACGGCGCGCTGGTGCGCTACACCGACGACGGACGCGACATCACCGTGGTCAGCACCGCCGACTTCATGACCAACTCGCAGCTGCTCAAAGAAGGCAACGCCGCGCTGGCGATGAACCTCGTCGGCACCAATCCGCGGATGATCTGGTATGCCCCGCAGCACCCCGAAGGTGAATCCGACGGGGCAGCATCGATTTTCGACCTGATCCCGGACCGGGTGAACTGGATCGTATGGCAGCTGTGCCTGGTCGTGGTGCTGCTCGCGTTCTGGAGGGGCCGGCGCATCGGCCCGTTGGTCGCGGAGAAACTGCCTGTGGTGGTGCGCGCCTCAGAGACCGTCGAAGGCCTCGGCAGGCTGTACCGCTCGACGCGTTCGCGGGACCGCGCCGCCGAAGCGCTGCGAACGGCCACCCTGCAGCGGGTCGTGCCCCGGCTCGGTCTCGCCCACGAAGCCGATCCGCCCGCGGTCGTGCAGACCATCGCCGAACGCTGCGCGCTGGCACCGCAGTCCGTCGCGCACACGCTGTTCGGGCCGCCACCGGCCGACGACACCAACCTGGTAAACCTCGCTCGTGAACTCGACAACATCGAAAGGCAGGTCGCACAGTCGTGACTCAGCCAGCTAGCCCGACGGCCGCATCCGAACAAGCACGCAACGCGCTGCTGGCGCTGCGCACGGAGATCGCCAAGGCCGTCGTCGGGCAGGACGCCGTCGTCAGCGGACTGGTCATCGCGCTGCTGTGCCGCGGGCACGTGCTGCTCGAAGGGGTGCCCGGCGTCGCCAAGACCCTGTTGGTGCGCACCCTCGCGTCGGCCCTGCAGCTCGACTTCAAACGCCTTCAGTTCACCCCGGACCTGATGCCCGGTGACGTGACGGGTTCACTCGTATACGACGCCCGCACCGCCGAATTCGAGTTCCACTCCGGGCCGGTGTTCACCAACCTGTTGTTGGCCGACGAGATCAACCGGACCCCGCCCAAGACCCAGGCCGCCCTGCTGGAGGCCATGGAGGAACGTCAGGTCAGCGTCGAAGGCCAAGCCCGGCCGCTGCCCGACCCGTTCATCGTCGCGGCCACGCAGAACCCGATCGAGTACGAGGGCACCTACCAGCTGCCCGAGGCGCAGCTCGACCGGTTCCTGCTCAAGCTCAACGTTCCGCTGCCCGGCCGTGAACAGGAGATCGCGATCTTGGACCGGCATGCCCGCGGTTTCGACCCGCGCGACCTGTCCGCGGTGCGCCCCGTCGCCGGTGCCGCTGATCTGCGCGCCGGGCGCGAAGCGGTGCAGCAGGTGCTGGTGGCCGATGAGGTGCTCGGTTACATCGTCGACATCGCGGCGGCGACAAGGCATTCACCGTCGCTACAGCTGGGCGTGTCACCGCGCGGCGCGACGGCGCTTCTGGCGACCGCTCGGTCGTGGGCCTGGCTGTCCGGGCGCAACTACGTGACGCCCGACGACGTGAAGGCGATGGCACGGTCGACGCTGCGGCACCGGATCCAGCTGCGCCCGGAGGCCGAACTCGAGGGCGCAAGCCCCGACGGTGTGCTGGACGGCATCCTGGCAGCCGTGCCGGTACCGCGCTAGTGGTTCTCACCGGCCGCGCCGGCCTGGTCGCACTTCTCTTGGTTCTGCCGATCGCATTTTCCCCGTGGCCGGCAGCGACTTTCGTGGTACTGCTGACCGCGTTGGTCTTGGCGGTGGGGATCGACGTCGCGCTGGCGGGCAGCCCGCGTCGACTGCGCTTCGAACGGTCCGGCGATGCGGCGGCGAGGTTGGGTCAGTCGGTGGACGCCGTATTGCTGGTCGAGAACCTCGGCGGGCGCCGGCTGCGTGGTGCGATCCGCGACGCGTGGCCCCCGAGCGGGCGCGCACACCCCCGCGCCCATGCTGTGGATGTGGCGGCGGGGCAACGGGTTCGGCTCACCACGACACTGACACCGGTGCGTCGCGGCGATCAGAATTCGGATCTGGTCACCGCGCGCTCGGTGGGACCGCTGGGGCTGGCGGGCAGACAGGGGTCGCACCGGGTGCCCGGGCAGATCCGGATCCTGCCGCCGTTCCTTTCACGCAAGCACCTCCCGTCGCGGCTGGCCAGGCTTCGTGAGTTGGAAGGCAACACCCCGGTGCTGATCCGCGGGCAGGGCACCGAGTTCGACTCGCTGCGTGAGTATGTCATCGGCGACGACGTCCGCTCGATCGACTGGCGGGCCACGGCCCGGCGCGCCGACGTGGTGGTGCGCACCTGGCGCCCGGAGCGCGACCAGCGGGTGGTCATCGTGCTCGACACCGGACGCACGTCGGCCGGCCGCGTCGGGGTGGACCCGACCGCGAACGATCCCGCGGGCTGGCCCCGGCTGGACTGGTTCATGGATGCCGCGCTTCTGTTGGCGGCGTTGGCTTCTCGGGCTGGTGACCACGTCGACTTCCTGGCCCACGACCGGGTGACCCGCGCCGGTGTCTTCAACGCGTCGCGCACCGAACTGCTCGCCCAATTGGTCGAGGCGATGGCCCCGCTGGAGCCGGCCCTGGTCGAATCCGACGCTCGGGCAATGGTTTCAGCGGTACAGCGACGGGTACGCCGTCGTGCCTTCGTGGTGTTGCTTACCGATCTCAACGCCTCGGCGCTCGACGAGGGGTTAATGGGCATCCTGCCGCAGTTGGCGGTCAAACACGAGGTGCTTCTCGCCGCGGTGGCCGATCCGCGGGTGGAGAAGCTGGCGGCCGGACGTGCCGACGCAGCGCAGGTGTACGACGCGGCTGCCGCGGAGCGGGCCCGCAACGACCGGCGCTCGATCGCGGCCCGGCTGCGGCGCACCGGCGTGGACGTCGTCGATGCACCTCCCGAGGACCTGGCACCGGCGCTGGCCGACCACTACCTCGCGATGAAGGCCGCGGGCCGCCTGTAACCCTTCTCGGCGAGCAGACACAAAGTCGCGTGCGCCCGCTGCAGAACGTGCGATATCGCTTCTGCACGCGCGACTAGCGGATGGGGACGACGTCGGGGGCGTCCTCGAGGTCACCGGTCTCGCCGGCGCGTGCGGCCTTTCGACCGAAATGGACGATGTAGGCCAGGAACGCGACTTCGACTGCGATCCCGATGCCGACACGGGCGAACGTCGGCAGCGGCGAGGGTGTCACCACCGCTTCGACCAGCCCGGCGACCAGCAGCACGGCCACCAGACCGACGGCTGCCGCACCGACCGCGCGGCCCTGTTCGGCCAGCACCTGCGACCGGGGCCGGTTACCAGGAGCCACCACCGACCAACCCAGCCGCATCCCGACGGCCCCGGCCAGAAACACCGCGGTGAGTTCGATCAACCCGTGGGGCGTGATGAGCCCGAGGAAGATGTCACCCTTGCCCGCCCCGAACATCATGCCGGCGGCCATCCCGAGGTTGGCGGCGTTCTGGAACAGGATATAGGGAATCGGGATGCCGAGAAGGATTGCAAACGCTATGCACTGCACGGCAATCCATGCGTTGTTCACCCACACCTGCAGCGCGAACGAGCCGGCCGGGTTCTCGCTGTAGTACGCCGCGAAGTCGTTGTTGACCAGTTGCTCGATCTCACTCGGCGTTCCGATGGTGGCCCGAACTTCGGGGCTGCCGGCCACCCAGACCGCGATCACCGCGGCGACGATGAAAAAGGTCACCGCGGTGGCCAGCCACCAGCGCCACGACCGGTAAGCCACCACCGGGAACGACACCGTCCAGAACCGGGCGAACTCGCGCCACAGCGGTGCGTGCGCGCCCGTGACCACCGACCTGGCCCGCGCCACCAGGCTCGACAGCCGCCCGATGAGCACCGCGTCGTTGGAGGCGGTCCGCACCATCGACAGATGCGTCGACACCCGCTGGTAGAGGTCGACCAATTCGTCGACCTCGGCGCCTGTCAGCTTGCGACGCCGCTTGACCAGTTGCTCGAGCCGGGCCCACGTCGGGCGGTGCGCCTGGACGAACGCGTCGACATCCACACCGCGAATCCTAGTAGCGTTGCCAATTATGGTCGGCCAGCAACAACCCGTCGTCGTCACCGGCGATGCCGTGGTCCTCGACGTTCAGATCGCCCAGCTACCGGTCCGGGTGGCATCGGCGCTCATCGACCTGACAGTCGTCGTGATCCTCTACATCACCGGTGTGGTGCTGTGGGCCACCACGGTGGACCGGTTCGACCCGGCGTTGTCGGGCGCGGTGCTGATCATCTTCACGGTGCTCACGCTGGTGGGCTACCCGTTGGCCTGGGAGACCGCGACGCGCGGTCGCTCGCTGGGCAAGCTGGCGATGGGGCTGCGGGTGGTGTCCGACGACGGCGGTCCGGAGCGTTTCCGCCAGGCGCTGTTTCGAGCATTGTCCGGTGTGATCGAGATCTGGATGCTCACCGGCGGCCCGGCGGTGATCTGTAGCCTGTTGTCGCCCAAGGGCAAGCGGATCGGCGACATCTTCGCGGGCACCGTCGTGGTCAGCGAACGCGCAGCGCGGCTAGCACCGCCGGCGGTGATGCCGCCTCACCTGGCGTGGTGGGCGTCGTCGCTGCAGTTGTCCGGCCTGCGCCCCGACCAGGCCGAGCTGGCCCGCCAGTTCCTCAGCCGCGCACCACAATTGAACCCGACGGTGCGCGACCAGATGGCCTACCGGATCGCCGGTGACGTCGTCGCGCAGATTTCTCCGCCGCCGCCGCCCGGAACGCCCCCGCAGCTGGTGCTGGCCGCGGTGCTCGCCGAACGGCATCGCCGCGAGCTGGCCAGACTGCAGCCGTCGGCGCCCGCTGCACACCCGCAGTGGCCCGGTCAGCAACCGCCACCTGCGCCGCCGTCGTCGCCGCCGCCCGGCGGGTTGACGCCGCCCAGCTAGCGCCCACACTCACAGGGCTGCGCTGATCCAGTTGCCGTGGAAGCCGAACGGAACCCGCTGTGGCAGCTTGATTCTGGCGACGGGCGCTCCGGTGAAATCGGTCGCGTCGATGATGACGAGGTCGCTGCCGTCGCGCGCCGGATCGTAGACGTAGCCCACGTACCAGCCGCTGCTCTCGTCGGCAGGGCCTGACGTCGACGGTACGAACACCGCCTCACCGGGAACGCCGGGCGTTTCGGCGGTGCCGAAGGCGTGTTCGACGGCGTCGCCGGTGCTCAGGTCGTGGCGCACCAGCCGGTTATCGCCGACCGAGACCGCATAGCGGGCCGGCAGCGTGGCCAGGCGGTCGTCGATGCGGGGAAATTCCACGGCGCGGTCGTCGAGCTGGCGCTCGGTGACGGCGCCGGCCGACAGGTCGATGGTCCACCTCCACAGCACGCCTTCGGCGTCGAACCCGCCGTTGTCGCGCCACAACTCGGGATAGCGCACCGCGGTCAACTCGATTCTGCCGGCCGTGTCGAAGGCGTTGGCGACGTGGAACACGTAGCAGGGGTCGATGTCGAACCAGCGCACCTCGCCATGCGGATCGTCGCGGCGCAGCACCCCGAAGCGGGCGCCGTAGTTGTCGTCCCAGCGGTAGGGCATGTCGGTTTCGGCCTTGATCGCGATGTCGAGGTTGAACACGATCGGCAGATCCATGAACACGACGTAGTTGGCGGTCACCGCGAAGTCGTGCATCATCGTCAGCGCAGGCACGTCCAGCGGCCGGTTGACGGTCAGCTCACCGTCAGCGTCGGCCCGGTGGTAGGTGACGTGCGGCGCGAAAATGTTGCCGTAGCCGAAGAAGTGCATTTCCCCGGTCGTCGGGCAAATCTTCGGGTGCGCGGTCATCGAGTCGACCAGCTTGCCGCCGAAGTCGTAGGCCCCCAACGTTTCCAGGTCGTTGGTGATCTCGTAGGGCAACGACGATTCGACCAGCGCCAGCGTCTTGCCCGCGTGGTTGACGACATGGGTGTTGGCCACACTCGAGCGCAGGTTGCGGGTGCCGTCGGCGTTGTAGACCGGAAAGTCGTTCTCGAAGCTGTCGGTACGCACCCAGCGGTTGCGATACCAGGCAGCGCGGCCGCCTTCGATCCGGATGCCGTGGATCATCCCGTCACCGGCGAACCAGTGGGCCGTGGCCTGCCGCGGGTTGGGCCCGTTACGCAGGTACCAGCCGTCGAGTTCGGGCGGGATGGCCCCTTCGACGGGCAGGTCGAATTCGGCGAGCTCATCGGGGACGGGTGCGTAGTTGCCCCGCAGGAAGAACTGGTCGGTCGAGGCCTCTGAGGTGTCGGTCATCTGCATCTCCTAACGCGCGACGGGGTCTACGTTCACATGTCTGTAGTGACATGTCAATAGTGGAGGTACTATCGCTTCGTGAGCCTGCGGATTGCGGCGTTGGGACTGCTGGCCCAGCAGCCTGGCAGCGGATATGACCTGCTGCGACTCTTCGAAGAGTCGATGGCGAACGTGTGGCCGGCCACCCAGAGCCAGCTCTACGGCGAGCTCAACAAGCTCGCCGCCACCGGGCTCATCGAGGTGTCCGACATCGGTCCGCGCGGGCGCAAGGAGTACCGCATCACCGCCGCCGGCCGCGAGGAGCTGCGCCGCTGGGTGACCAACCCGCAGGACGATCCACCGTTTCGCAGCGCCGCGTTGCTGCGGGTGTTCTTGCTCGGGGAGATCCCGCCGGAGCAGGCGCGCGCACAGTTGAGCGCGCTGGCCGATAACGCGGCCACCGAGATCAAGCGACTGGAAGAACTTCGGGACTCCGTCGACTGGGGTGAGGACGACGCATCGTTCTATTCGTACGCCGCCCTGGAATACGGCTTGCGCACCCACGAAATGCAGAAGCAATGGGCGCAATCGGTGATCGAGGCGTTGGACCGACGGCAGACCCGCTGAGGCGGTAAGCATGAAGTATGCAGACATT
This sequence comes from Mycolicibacterium holsaticum DSM 44478 = JCM 12374, assembly GCF_019645835.1. NCBI lineage: Bacteria > Bacillati > Actinomycetota > Actinomycetes > Mycobacteriales > Mycobacteriaceae > Mycobacterium > Mycolicibacterium holsaticum. The sequence goes on along the minus strand of NZ_CP080998.1, from coordinate 464,062 downwards.
TCCGCTGGGCTCGTTCCATGTCGGTCGCGTCGGCTTCGGTGCGATGCAACTTCCCGGGCCGGGAGTCCTCGGCCCACCACGCGACCGCGATCAGGCGCTTGCCGTGCTGCGGCACGCAATCGAGTTGGGCATCAACCACATCGACACCGCACAGTTCTACGGACCCGACGTGGCCAACGAGCTGATCCGCGAGGCACTGCACCCGTACCCCGCCGGTCTCGCGCTGGTCAGCAAGGTCGGCGCGCGTCGTGACGACGCCGGAGCGTGGCTGCCCGCACAGGAGCCCGACGAGCTGCGCGCCGACATCGAGAAGAACCTCGCAACGCTGGGCACCGACCGCCTCGCCGCGGTCAACCTGCGCGTGCACGACCTCGAAACCGACCCCAACTCGAGGGCGCCACTGAACCGCGAGTTGTTCACCCGGCAACTCGACACCATGATCAAGGCTCGCGACGAAGGCCTGATCGGCGGAATCGGGTTGAGCAGCATCACAACTGAGCACCTGAGCATCGCGTTGGACCGCACCGAGATCGTATGCGTGCAGAACCCCTACAACTACGTCGACCGCAGCTCGCAGCCGGTGCTCGACGCGTGCACCGAGCGCGACATCGCGTTCGTGTCGTTCTTCACGCTGGGCTCGGGGTTTTTCGCCGACAACCCCGTGCTCGGGCACCCGGATATCAAGGCTGAAGCCGAGCGTCTCGGCTGTTCGCCCGCCCAGGCCGCGCTGGCGTGGGCGTTGTCGGTCGCGCCGAACGTGTTGGTGATACCCGGCACGTCGTCGGTGCGTCACCTCGAGGAGAACACGGCCGTCGCCAACATGTGATTTCGGTGTACTTGGTCACGCTGAGCGTGACGAACTACACCGAAATCACTCGACGTCCACCCAGTCCAGCGTGCGCTGCACCGCTTTCTGCCACCCGGCATAGCCCTCGGCGCGCTGCTCGTCGCTCCATGCCGGCGTCCAGCGCTTGTCCTCCTGCCAGTTGGACCGCAGGTCGTCGAGGTTCTCCCAGAACCCGACGGCCAGACCGGCGGCGTAGGCGGCGCCCAGCGCCGTCGTCTCGGCGATGACGGGTTTGACGACGTCGACGCCGAGCACGTCGGCCTGGATCTGCATGCACAGATCGTTGGCGGTGATGCCGCCGTCGACCTTGAGCACCTCCATGTGCACGCCGGAGTCGGCTTCCATCGCGTCGACGACGTCGCGGCTCTGGTAGCAGATCGCCTCCAGCGTCGCGCGGGCCAGGTGCGCGTTGGTGTTGTACCGCGACAGCCCGACGATCGCGCCGCGGGCATCCGAGCGCCAGTACGGCGCGAACAGCCCGGAGAAGGCCGGCACGAAGTACACCCCGCCGTTGTCGGGCACCTGACGGGCCAGCGCCTCGCTCTGGGCGGCGCCGCTGATGATGCCGAGCTGGTCACGCAGCCACTGCACCGCCGACCCGGTGACCGCGATCGAACCCTCAAGGGCGTAAACGGGTTTCGCGTCGCCGAACTGGTAACACAGCGTGGTCAGCAGGCCGTTCTCGGAGCGCACGATCTTCTCACCGGTGTTGAGCAGCAGGAAATTGCCTGTGCCGTAGGTGTTCTTGGCCTCACCGGCATCGAGGCAGACCTGCCCGACCATCGCGGCCTGTTGATCGCCGAGGATGCCGGTCAACGGCACCTGACCGGCGACCGGGCCGTCGTCTCGGGTGATGCCGAACGACTCCGGGCACGACGACGGCCGGATCTGAGGCAGCATCTGACGCGGAATCCCGAAGAACGACAACAGTTCGTCGTCCCAGTCGAGGGTTTCCAGGTTCATCAGCATGGTGCGGCTGGCGTTGGTCACATCGGTGGCGTGCACGCCGCCGCGGGTGCCACCCGTGAGGTTCCACAGCACCCAGGTGTCCGGGGTGCCGAACAGCGCATCGCCGTTCTCGGCGTCGCGACGCACTCCGTCGACGTTGTCGAGGATCCACTGCACCTTGCCGCCGGAGAAGTACGTGGCGGGCGGGAGCCCTGCCTTGCGGCGGATCACGTCACCGCGGCCGTCGCGCTCCAGGGCCGAGGCGATGCGGTCGGTGCGGGTGTCCTGCCACACGATCGCGTTGTAATACGGTCGCCCGGTGCGCCGGTTCCACACCAGCGACGTCTCGCGCTGGTTGGTGATGCCCAGCGCCGCCAGATCGGTCGCCGACAGGTTCGTCTTGTTCAGCGCCGACATGATCACCGCCGCCGTCCGTTCCCAGATTTCGACCGGGTTGTGCTCGACCCAGCCGGCCTTGGGCAGGATCTGCTCATGTTCGAGCTGGTGGCGGCCGATCTCGGCGCCGCCGTGGTCGAAGATCATGCAGCGGGTGCTGGTGGTGCCCTGGTCGATGGCGGCGACAAACTCAGCCAACGTCATGCTCCTCTCGGTCCACCTGGTTGAGGGCGGTCGCAATCGTCCATCATGGTCTACATGACCCGTTCAGTCGCCGACATCGCCCGCATGCCACGCGGCGGCCCGGACGCGTCGTGTGTGGATCGGCTCCTTCAGACCGACCGGCTGGAATACCTCGACCGCGACACCGCCGCAGGTACCGCCGGTGAGGCCCGCAAGCGCGATGTCATCAAGGCGTTGGAGTGGACGGGCCAATTCTTCGGTGAGACCGAGCATTTCGCCCGGCTGGCCCTCGAGGAGGTCGCCGACGTGGCCGATCCGAAGATCCTCGAACTCGGCGCCGGGCACGGCGGGCTGTCCCGCAAACTGCTCGAGTGGCATCCCACGGCCGACGTGACGGTCAGCGATGTGGACGCGGTGTCGGTGAAAGCGCTGGCGGCGGGTGATCTGGGCGCGCACCCGCGGGCGTCCGTGCGCCAGCTGGACGCCACCGACATCGACGCGCCCGACCGCCAGTTCGATCTGGCGGTGTTCGCCCTGTCCTTTCACCATCTGTCGCCGCCGCAGGCGGCGCTGGCGTTCGCCGAAGGCACCCGGGTCGCGGACAAGCTGCTGATCATTGACCTGCCACGGCCCCCGTCGCCGCTGCATCTGCTCCGGCTCGCCGTGATGTTGCCGTTGGCGCCGCTGGTGCCGTTCCTGCACGACGGGGTGATCAGCTCGTTGCGCTGTTACAGCCCGTCGGCGCTACGCGCTCTGGCGGCGCATGCCGACCCGGGGATCGAGGTGCAACTGCGCGGCGGGTTGATGAGCCCGCAGATTGTGGTTGCCCGTCGTTGATCGCCGCGAGTGCTCGACGTAGGCGCCCACCACCGCATGCAGGATGTCGTACACCTGCGGATGCGCCGCAAGGTAGGTCAGCACTGCCCGTCGCGCTGTGGTCACAGCCCGGGAGTTCCCGGCCGGCGGCGGTTTAAACCGTCACCGGCGGGCCCGTGGCCTGGTCAGCCGGTGCAGCAGCCACGCGACCGGGATGGTGAACGCCAGCGTCGCGGCGAACAGCCCCGTCACCGAACCCGTGTAGACGGGCCAGCGCAGCACCGCCACCATCACGATCTCCATCACGATGACGTGCACCAGGAAGATCTCGTAGGAGATTTCGCCCAGCCACACCATCACCCGGCTGCCCATCACCCGCTCGTAGCGGCTCTGCCGGTCGACCTGTTGCCCGCTGAGCGCCAGGGGCGCGACCACCAACGTGGCGATCGCGGCGTAGAACAGCACCTTCGCCACGTCCTGACCCAAATCCAATGCGGGAGCATCGGTTCGGCCGGCGATCGGCGTCGCCACCACCAGGTAGGACACCACGGCCACCGGCAGCGCTGCGACCGCGTAGCACCGGGCCCCGGTGACCGCCAACACGGCAAGGACCATGCCGCCGACAAACCACACCAGGTAGTGCGGCAGCCACAGCCCCGCCCCGTTGGGCAACCAGTCGGTGGTGTGTATGACGACCAGCCACAGCGGGCTCAGCGCGCCCAGTGCGGCCAGGCCGATCAACAGCAGCCCGGGCCGCCACCGGCGCCGGCACAGCGCCACCAACAGTAGGTAGGCGAGCAGCGGCAGCGCGGCGTAGAACGCCACCTCGACAGCCAGGCTCCACATCTGCGTCAGGCCCTGATGCATGTAGGCGGTCAGGTAGTTGCCGCTGTAGATCTGCGTCAGGGTCAGGTTGCGGAGCAGCCCGTGCCAGGTGTGGCCGGGGTTGGGTGCGATCGCGCGAAATTCGTAGACCACGTATGCGATCAGCACCGTCACCACGTAGGCCGGCATGATGCGCCGCACCCGGTTGCGCGCGTAACGGGTCGCCGACGGTGGGCTGGTTCCTGCGGCCGCCGCACGCACCCACCCGCCGAACAGCAGAAACCCCGACAGCACAAAGAAGATCGCGACGCCGATCTCCATGCGCGCGAACACCAAACCGACGTATCCGCGGTTGTAGGTGCCGGTCCCGTAGGCGGCGTGGGTTGCCATGACCAGCAGGGCCGCCACAGCGCGCACGCCGGTGAGCGAGGCGACGCGGTCGACGCTGGCTACCTGCTCCAGCCCGCCCTGTTCGACGTCGTCAATCGCCGGCCCGCTCACCCGGCCAGTATGCGGAAACTCCGCTGCGGTGCTGCGGCCTTCGGCGGGTTTCCGCGGCTTTCCGCCCTGGGCGCGGCAGCGTCAGCCGTTCGGCGAGGTCGGCGCCGCTGGCCCGCGTGCGGGAAGTTGGGGTCGGTCAGCAAGGTGATCTCGCCCGCGGCGATCAGCGTGGTCGCGTTGCCGATGAAGGCCACGGTGATGTCCACGCCCAGGGCCTACCCCGCCCGGCGCGGTTCACGCGTGATACTTGCGCAAGCGTCACCGACGCTGAACCATCGGCGGTGTGGGCGAAGACCTGAAGCAGACCGAGTTCAGCCGCGCGCACCGGCGGGAGTACCGGCGCAAGGTGCAGCAGTGCCTCGACATCTTCGAAACCATGCTCAACCAATCCAGTTTCGAGTTCGAGCGCCCGTTGACGGGCATGGAGATCGAGTGCAACCTGGTCGACTCCGCATATCAGCCCGCGATGACCAACCAGGAAGTCCTCGAGGCGATCGCCGATCCCGCGTACCAGACCGAATTGGGTGCCTACAACATCGAATTCAACGTTCCGCCGCGGCGGTTGCCGGGCCGGGCGGCGCTCGAGCTGGAGAACGACGTGCGGGCCAGCCTCAACGCCGCCGAGCAGAAAGCCAACGACCACGACGCGCACATCGTGATGGTCGGCATCCTGCCCACACTGATGCCCGAACATCTGTCGGGCAGGTGGATGAGCGAATCGACCCGTTATCAAGCGCTCAACGATTCCATCTTCACCGCGCGCGGCGAGGACATCCTCATCGACATCACCGGCCCGGAGCGGTTGAGCCTGCAGACCGAGTCGATCGCCCCGGAGTCGGCGTGCACCAGCATGCAACTGCATCTTCAGGTCTCCCCCGCCGAGTTCGCGCAGAACTGGAACGCCGCACAGGTGCTGGCAGGCCCGCAGCTGGCGCTGGGCGCCAACTCCCCGTACTTCTTCGGCCACCAGCTGTGGTCAGAGACCCGCATCGAACTGTTCGCGCAGGCCACCGACACCCGTCCCGACGAACTCAAGGCGCAGGGGGTACGGCCCCGGGTGTGGTTCGGCGAGCGCTGGATCACCTCGATCTTCGACCTGTTCGAGGAGAACGTGCGCTACTTCCCCTCGCTGCTGCCTGAGCTGTCCGACGAAGACCCCGCCGACGAACTCGCCCGGGGACGCACCCCGCGGCTGGCCGAGCTGCGGCTGCACAACGGCACCATCTACCGCTGGAACCGGCCGGTGTACGACGTGGTGGACGGCCGTCCGCATCTGCGCGTGGAAAACCGGGTGCTGCCGGCCGGACCGACCGTCGTCGACATGATGGCCAACGCCGCGTTCTACTACGGTACGCTGCGCACCCTGTCCGAAGAGGACCGCCCGCTGTGGACGAAGATGAGTTTCGCTGCGGCCCAACACAATTTCCAGGAGTCGGCGCGCAACGGCATGGACGCGCGGCTGTACTGGCCCGGGCTGGGCGAGGTGACGCCCGACGAACTGGTGCTGCGTCAACTGCTGCCGATGGCCGACGAGGGTCTGCGCCGCTGGCAGGTGGCCGGCGAGGTGCGCGACCGCTACCTCGGGGTGATCGAGGGCCGCGCCAAGACCGGCCGTAACGGGTCGGCCTGGCAGGTGGCCACCGTGGGGGCCCTGCAGGAGCGCGGGCTCAGCCGGCCCAACGCGCTGGCTGAGATGCTGCGGCTGTACTGCGAGCGCATGCACAGCAACGAGCCGGTGCATACCTGGGACGCGCCCTAGACGTCGGCGGTCGCGGCTGCCAGCGCCTCCGCGAACTGCGCGAGCTCATCGGAAGTCGCGTCGACGTGCGGTGAGACCCGCAGCACCGGGGTCGTCATCTCGAACGGCGCACGCTGCACCTCGGCATATGTGGTGACCACAGCCCGGTGCGCGATGAGCCAGGCCCGCACCTTCTGCGGGTCGGCCCCCTCGGTGGGTGCCAGGGTGGTGATCGCGGTCGGCTCGTCGAGCGCTTCGACCACCCGCCACCCCGTCACGTCGCTGAGCGCCTCCCGGGTGCACCGGCCGACTTCGGCGAGCCGGGCGCGCACCTGTTCGGGGCCGGCCGCCAGGTGTTCGCCGACGGCAACCGAAAACCCCACGCGGGCAGCGACATTGGCCTCACCGTGTTCGAGGAGCTGGGTCACCGCCAGCGGCAGGTTCCAGTCCGGTGGTGGCAGCCGCGGCCGGAGGCGCTGCACCAGATCGGGGTGCACAGCCAGCACACCGACACCGCGCGGGCCTGCGAGCCATTTGCGCGACGAGCCGTACACCGCTGCGGGGCGCACCGCGCAGTCGAGGTGACCGAGGGCCTGCGCGGCGTCCACGACCAGCGGAACACCGAGGGTCCGGCACACGTCGGCCAGCCCCGCCAGCGGCTGCGCCAGGCCACGGTGGCTGGCCAGCGCGGTCAGGTGCACGACGGCAGGCGGATCGGCGACCAGTTGGCGGGCGGCGGCGTCGACGTCGAGGCGCCCGTCACCGTCGACGGGAAGGGCCCGCACGGCAAAACCGTTCGCGGCCATGATTGCCAGGTTGGGCCCGTACTCCCCGGGCAGGCAGGCCAGCGTGCGCTCACCCGGCCAGCTGGACAGCAGCAGATCGAGCGCGTGGTTGGCGCCGGTGGTGAAGACGACGTGGTCGGCGGCCAGACCGGTCAGGGCGGCGACGGCGGCGCGTCCGGCGTCCAGCACCGGTGCCGCCGCGTCGACGGCGACGTATCCGCCGACCTCGGCTTCGTGGCGTGCGTGTTGCGTCGTGGCGTCGATGACCGCGAAGCTCTGCCGTGAACACGCCGCGCTGTCCAGATGCAGCCCGGCGACCTTGGGGCGCGCCGACCGCCACTGCTCGCCGAGGCTCATTTCGCCGAGAGCGACAGGCCGAAGTCACCTGCGGGATCGGTCCACCAATGGGTGCGCCGCAGGCCCGCGGCGGCCAGTTCCGCGGTGACCCCGTCCGGGCGGAACTTGCACGAGACCTCGGTGAGCATCTCTTCACCGTCGGCGAAGTCGACCGCCAGATCCAGGTCGCGCACATGCACCCGCTGCGGACCGCGGGCCCTTAGCCACATCTCGATGCGCTGCTCGGCGCAGTTCCACCGCGCGACGTGGTCGAACGCCTCCAGGTCGAAGTCGGCGTCCAGTTCGCGGTTGACGACCGCCAGCACGTTGCGGTTGAACCGTGCCGTCACCCCGACGCTGTCATCGTAGGCGCGGACCAGGCGCTCGGGGTCCTTCACCAGATCGGTGCCCAGCAGCAGGGTGTCGCCGGGTCGCATCGTCTGCGCGAGCGCGGCCAGGAACTGGGCGCGCGGTTGCGGTGTCAGGTTGCCGATCGTCGAGCCGAGGAAGGCCACCAGGCGCCGACCGACCCGGGGGATCTCGCCGAGGTGCTCCTCGAAGTCGCCGCACACCGCGTCGACCTCGACACCCGGGTATTCGTGCTGGATCGCTGTCCCCGCGGCGCTGAGCACCCCGGCGTCCACGTCGAACGGGATGAACCGTCGCAGGGTGCCGTTGTCGCGCAACGCGTCCAGCAGCATGCGGGTCTTCTCGGAGGTTCCGCTGCCCAGCTCCACCAGGGTGTCGGCATCGGAGGCCTCGGCGATTTCGGCGGACCGGGTCCGCAGGATCTGCGCTTCGGTGCGGGTCGGGTAGTACTCGGGTAGCCGGGTGATCTGGTCGAACAGGTCGCTGCCGACCGAGTCGTAGAACCACTTGGGCGGCAAAGCTTTCGGTGTCTGCGCCAGGCCGTCGAGGACGTCGCGGCGCAGCGCCCGCGCGGCCGAGTTGGCCGGCAGGTGGTTCGACAGCGAGACGGTCATGACGATCCTTTCAGCGGGATCAGCTCGACGTCAGCGCTGCCGACGACGGATACCAGGTGACGATCGGGCAGCTCGCGCCAGCGCGGGTCGTCGTCGTAGGGTTCGCTGGCCAGCACGGTGCCGTCGTCGCGGCGCAACACCGACAGCGTGTCGCCCCATGTGGTGGCGATCAGCTGAGAACCGTTGCCGGCCAGGATGTTCAGCCGTGCGTTGGGGTCTGCCGAGGCGACCCCGGCGACGGTGTCGGCGAGGCGGTCCAGGCCGCGTTCGAAGATCAGCGCGGCGAGCAACGCGCTGTCGTTGGTGGACTCGGCGCGCGTCGACAACGGCAGCACGGCCCGGTCGACCAGCCCGTTGTGCGACAGCAGCCATCGCCCGTCGGTGAACGGCGCGGACGCGCTCGCCTCGATCGGCATGCCGACGCTGGCCGACCGCACGGCCGCGACGATGCAGCCGCCGCGCAGCGCGGGCGCCACCGACGCGAACGACGCGTCACCCCACAGCGGCGTGGCGCTGCGCCACCGGCGGGGCGTGCCGTCGGGCACATCGGAGGAGAAGAACCCGACACCCCACCCGTCGGCGTTCATCAGGCCGTGCTTCTGGCGCCGCGGCGCATACGACTGCACCACAAGGCCGTTGGCGGGCTCCAGCACCAGCGAGGCCACCGATACCGGGTCACCGAGCCAGCCGAGGTGCCTGCACATCAGGCTTGACCCTCCTCAACGGACCAGGCCAGGCGCACACCCGAGAAGATCTGGCGCCGGATCGGGTGATCCCAGTTGCGGAAGCTGGGCCGCAAGATGTTGGCCGCCACCGCCCACGACCCGCCGCGCAGCACCTTGTAGTCGCCGGCCCCGACACCTTCGAAGAACGGCTGCGAGTAGCGCTGGTAGATCATCGGCGTGAAGCCCGGCCACGGCCGCAGCGGCGAGGCGGTCCACTCCCACACGTCACCGAGTAGTTGTTCGGCGCCGTAGGCCGACGCCCCCGCGGGGTACGCCCCGACCGGGGCGGGCCGCAGCGCGTCGCCGCCGAGGTTGACCAGGTGCGCCGTCGGTTCCGATGCGCCCCACGGGTAGCGCCGGCGCGCGCCTGCCCCGGGATCCCACGCGCAGGCTTTCTCCCACTCCAGTTCGGTGGGTAGCCGGGCGCCTGCCCACGCCGCGTACGCCTCGGCTTCGAAGTACGTGACGTGCTGGACGGGTTCCTCGGCGGGGATGTCCTCGACGTGGCCGAACCGGATGCGGGTGCCGTCGGGGTTCCAGAACTGCGGCGCGGTCAGCCCGGCCGCTAGGCGGTGCGACCAGCCGGCCTGCGACCACCACCGCGGTTGGTGATAGCCGCCGCCGTCGACGAACTGACGCCACTCTCCGTTGGTGACCGGGACTCGGCCGATGCGAAACGACGGGATGTCGACGACGTGTGCGGGGCGCTCGTTGTCCAGCGAGTGCGGTTCGGTTGCCGCGTCGACGCCGAGCACGAACTCGCCGCCGGGCACCAGCACCGAGGTGCCCGCAACGCCGGGGCGACCGGCGGGCAGCGCTGCGCCGCCGTCGAGAAGGGGCGGTCCGACCCGCAGGTTCAACGCCTGCAGCATGGTCTCGTCGTGCTGGTTCTCGTGGCTGATCACCAGGCCGAAGTTGAACGCCGAACCGTCTTCGGGCAGGGCGTCGAGCACATCGAGCGCCTTGTTGCGCACCGTGCTGCAGTAGGAGCGGGCGTCGGTCGGCGGCAACAGCGGAAGCTCGGCGCGGCTGGCGCGGGAGTGCACGAACGCGTCGTAGAGACGTTCCACGTCGGGGGCCAGCATGCCCGGCCGGTCGGGGTTGCCGTCGCGCAACAGCCACAGCTCTTCCTGCTGGCCGATGTGCGCGAGGTCCCACACCAGCGGGCTCATCAACGGGTGGTACTGGCGGCCGAGTTCGGCGTCGTCGAAATCGACCAGCCGCAGCGTGCGGTCCCTGGCGGCGGTCAGTTCACGCGCGAGATCCTCGCGTACCGTCACGTCCCTCCTTGCGCCAGTTGCGTGACCACGGGTGCGATCCCGTGTGCGACGACCCGGTCGGCGAAGTCGTCCGCCGGAGCCCTGCCCTGTTCGACCGAACGCATCAACCGCTGCATCGATTCCTCGAGTTCGGCGGGCGCGCGTTCGGCGGCGGCCTGTACGCACCGCACGGCGGCCCGCTGCAGGCGTAGATCACCGAGGCCGAGGTGCGCCGCGCGATCCCACGCGGTGGCGACCGGTTCGGTGACCTCCGCGGCGACGTCGGCGGCCGCGGGATCGTCGAGCAGCGTGACGAGCGTGAACACCACGGCAGGCCACACCGCGTCGGGCACGCTGTCCAAATAGCGGATCTCCAGCCATCCGCGGGGCCGTACCGGAGGGAACAGCGTGGTCAGGTGGTAGTCGAGGTCGGCCTCGGTGGGTCGGCGGTCGCCGAGCATCACCCGTCCGTCGGCCCACTCGGCGAACGGCACCCACTGGGTCACCGGGACGACCTGCGGCGTGGTCAGCAGCATCACCGGCGCCTTGAGCGCATACCGCGCCCAGTCGCTGGCCGGGTCGTCACCGCGTGCGCCCAGCACCGGGCCGCAGCGCGCGGAGTCCAGCTGGCTCCACACGCGTTGGCGCGCCGAACGCCAGCCGCAGAACTTGCCGCCGAGCAGCGGTGAGTTGGCGGCGACGGCGACCATCGTCGGGCCGAGCGCATGCGCGAGGCGCACCCGCTCCGCCCAGCCGCCCTGCGGCCCGGCGTCGAGGTTGATCTGCACCGACGCCGTCGACGTCATCATGGCCGCGCCGGCCGCACCCGTGTGATCGGCGTGAAAGAACGTTTCCATGGCGGCGTAGCGCGGCCCGGGGTTGACCCGTTCGGCAGGTCGCAGCGGGTCGGCGCCGAGCAGGACCAGCCCGAGCCCCGCGCGGGCGAACGCGTCGCGCAGCACGGCGCGGTCGGCCGTCATCGCGGCGATGGCAGGCAGCGGCCCGTCGGCCGGCGGACCGGACAATTCGACGGCGCCGCCGGGTTCCACGGTCACCGCGCTGCCGCCCGGCAGCGGTGGAAGACCGGCGATGACGGCGCTCAGCTCGGCCCAGCCCGGCCGTCGCATCGGATCGGTCAGATCAAAGCAGTGCGCCTCGACCTCCAGGCCGACCCGGCCGATCTCACCGTCGCGCAGGCAGCTGGCCCCAACGTGCACCGCAGCGCGTTTTGCGCTGGTCAGCTCCGGCGACTGCGTGCGCGCGTCTCCTCTCGCGGACGTGATGGTCAAGGTCATTTCCCATCCCCTTCCGGGTCCGGCGCGATCGCGGCCTTCACACCATCTTGGGGGAGTGCACTGACAATTCCCGAGCCCTTTTTTGGGAACCAGCGGTTAACCCGGGCGCGGCATTATTGGCCGAGCGTGTTCTGCATCGCCCCGGCCAGCACATTCACCGCGGGACCGCCGTTGCCGGCTTGGCACACTTTCGCCTGTAGCAAAACATTTTCCCGCTTGCGGGTGGTGACAAAGCAGCGTCGGTCGGTGCCGGCTTCCTGTTTGACCCAGTCCGCGTCGGTCGCGGTGGTGGCCCCACCGGTGAACGTCCACACCTGCGTGGTGCGGTTGTCGAGGTGCATCGCGGTGGTCTGGCCGTTGCAGCCGGCGGTGCGGTCGACGACCCGGCGGAAGGCACGCTCGGCGGCGTCGGTGTCGGCGTACACCCCCACCGCCTGTTTGACGAAGTGGGTCTGATCGTCGGGCGCGGTCTGGGCCACCGCGCCGTTGAACGACGCCAGATCGGGGTCGGCGTAGACGTCGGGCAGCCCGATGTCGGCCCAGTTGTTGCAGGCCGGGTTGTCGACGTAGAAGGACTGGAACGGATCGGCGAAGGTCCACTCGAACCGCATCGTGGTGCCGACGATGTTGCCGACCGACCCCTTGGGTAGCACCGCGTAATTGACGACGCCCGGGTCGGACGGACGCGCACCGGCCGGCGCCGCCAACGTCAGACCCACGAGGGCGACGCCGACGGCGGCGGCGATCCGCATCAGACCTTCGCCGACAGCTTGACGTCGATGTTGCCGCGGGTGGCCTTGGAGTACGGGCACACCTGATGTGCGTTGTTCATCAGGTCGTCGGCGGCGCTCTGCTCGAGGCCGGGCAGATAACCGATCAGGTGGGCGTTGATGCCGAAGCCGCCCTCGGGGTCCTTGCCGAAACTGACCTGCGCGGTGATGGCGGTCGCATCGTCGAGCTTGATGTCGTTGTTCTTGGCCACCAACCGCAGCGCGCCGAGGAAGCAGGCGGCGTAACCGGCCGAGAACAACTCCTCGGGGTTGGTACCTTCGCCGCTGCCGCCCATTTCCTTCGGGTGGTTGGTGTTCAGGTCGATCTTGCCGGTCGACGACTTCACGTGGCCTTCGCGGCCGCCGCCGGTCGCCGTGGATTCCTGGGTGAATACGACTTCGATGCTCATGGCTCTGATCATGCCAGCCAAGCCGGGAACGGCAAGACCGCCGTCCGCGATCACCCGCCCTTGGCGCGCACCCCCTCTTCGACCCGCTTCCCCAGATCCGGGTCCACCCGCGTCCAGTACTCGAAGACCCGCGACAGCACGGGTTCCCGAACACCGTCCGAGACATGGCCGATGATGTTGTGCGCCAAGCGTTCCCGAGCGTCGTCGTCGAGCACCTCGCGCACCAGTGTCCCGGCCTGACCCCAGTCGTCATCGTCTGGTCGCAGGGTGTAAGCCGTGCGCACCATGTCGCCGTCGGACATCCAGTGCACCTCGGCGGCGCGTTTGGCATCGGCCGCCGGACCGCCCATCGAGTTCGGCGCGTACACCGGGTCGGTGACGTTGTGGATGCGCATCGCGCCGTCCTTGGTGTACGCGCGCACCTCGTTCCTGGGTTCGTTGACCGGTATCTGCTTGTAGTTGACCCCGAGCCGGGCGCGGTGCGCGTCGGCGTAGGAGAACCCGCGGGCGATCAGCATCTTGTCGGGGCTCAGCCCGGTTCCGGGCACGAGGTTGTTCGGCTCGAACGCCACCTGCTCCATCTCGGTGTGGTAGTCGGTGACGTTGCGGTTCAGCGTCATCTTGCCGACCTCGTGCAGCGGGTAGTCGCCGTGCGGCCAGACCTTCGTCAGGTCGAACGGGTTGAACCGGTAGGTCTTGGCCTCCTCGAACGGCATGACCTGCACATGCAGCGTCCAGCTGGGGAAGTTGCCGTCTTCGATCGAGGAGTAGAGGTCGCGCTGGTGGTAGTCGCTGTCCTCCCCGGCGAGGCGGTCGGCATCCTCCTGGGTGAGGAAATCGATGCCCTGGTCGGTCTTGAAGTGGTACTTCACCCAGAACAACTCGCCGGCCGCGTTGAGCCAGCTGTAGGTGTGGCTGGAGTAGCCGTTCATGTGCCGCCAGGTCTTCGGGATACCGCGGTCCCCCATCAACCAGGTGACCTGATGGGCACTTTCAGGTGAGAGGGTCCAGAAGTCCCACTGCATGTTGTGGTCGCGCAGATTGTTGGCCTGCAAGCGCTTCTGGCTGCGGATGAAGTGCTGGAACTTCATCGGGTCCCGCATGAAGAACACCGGGGTGTTGTTGCAGACGAGGTCGAAGATGCCGTCGTCGGTGTAGAACTTCAGCGCGAAGCCGCGCGGGTCGCGCCAGGTGTCTGGGCTGCCGCGCTCGCCCGCGACGGTGGAGAACCGCGCGATCATCTCGGTTTTGGCCCCCGGCTGGAACATCGCCGCCGACGTGAACTGGCTGACGTCCTGGGTCACCTCGAAACGACCGAACGCACCGCCACCCTTGGCGTGCGGCTGACGTTCGGGTATGCGTTCCCGGTTGAAGTTGGCCATCTGCTCGATCAGGTAGTGGTCCTGGAGCAGGATCGGGCCGTCGGGACCGACCGTGAGCGAGTGCTCGAGACTGGGGACAGGGTTGCCCGCGTCGTTGGTCGTGTAGTTCTCGGTCATCTGGGCTCATCTCCTCGGCTGGCGGCAACTGGCTGAGCCGCCTACGAAGCGGAGTCCCCCGATGGGGACCGGTTCCAAACGTCAGATGACGGCGCCGGACCCGCGTTCTGGGCCCAGCCAGAACGCGGGGCCTGGCATCGGGGTCAGGGCCGCGCGGGAGCCGTCGTCGGCGCTTCAGGTGATCCGGGCGCCTGCGGCGGCGCCATCGGACCGCCCGGCGGGCGTTGAAACTGACCTCGCGGACCCATCGGGGACATCGGCGGCGGTCCGCGATGGAAGATCGCCGCGTCACGGTCGCCGTGATGGCCGCCCCGGTGGGCGCCGCCGGAGTGCGCGCCGAGCACGAAGCCGGAGAAGAAGATCACCGCGACGATGAAGACGATGCCTGCGATGATGCCGACGACGGCGGCTGCCGAGGTGAGCCGGTTGCGCCGCGGTTCATGCGCCGGGGGTTGCGGCGGCGCAACAGGGGTGGTCGGGATTTCAGATGTTGGTTCGGTCATGACATCGATCATCTCCCCGGGTGTTCTGTGCCGGTCATGTCACGGCTATGAATCCGCTGTGAAAGGCCACTTTTGACATCGCTGCGGCCGCCGCTTAGATTTTTGACTATAAGCGTTGTCAGAATTCGCTCGAAGGGGTTGCAGAGGCGATGAACAGGCCGATCCCGACGCGTCATCCGGACCGTCCCCGACCGGTGCCGGCCGCGATCAGGCTGATGGCCACCGCGATGGGCATCAGCGCGCCGACCCAGGAGCAGTGGCGCAGGTTGGGTGAGCGGCTGACGGTCGGCGACGAGCCGATGGACCGTCTCGTCGAGTGGATGTGCGGCGTGGGCCTCAAAGAGACGCGGCCGCTCTTCGACCGTGCGCTCGCCGAGGGCATCGACGCGGTGTCCGACGCACCCGAACCGCTGGTCGAGTTCTTCCGAGATGCCGAAACGGTGCCCCCGTGGGTCGACCGCACGATGCTGGAGCGCGGTCAGCGCGCCTTGCGCCGCGGTGGCGCCGACGGGATGTACATCGCCCGCGACGTGTCGCTGCTGGGCGGCTACCAGTTCTCCGGCTTCAACAAGACGCTGCTGCGCACCGGCGCGCTGGAGAAGGGGTCCAACAAGCGCTTCGCCGAAACCATGCAGTGGGCGATGGATGTCATCGCCGAAGGCGGTCTGGAGGTGCTGGGCTCGGGTTATCAGTCGACGCTGCGGGTTCGGTTCATCCATTCGCTGGTACGCAGGCATGTGGGCGCGATGCCGGATTGGCGCGCCGACGAGTGGGGGGTGCCGGTCAACCAGACCGACATGGCGGCGACGCTCGTCGGGGCGCTGGTCGCCCCGTCCGTCGGCGTGGCCGGCATGGGAGTTGTGTTGCGGCCCAAGGACTATGCCGCCGTCGCGCACCTGACTCGCTATGTCGGCTGGCTGATGGGCGTCGAAGACGAGTGGCTGCCGCGCGACTTCCGCGACAGCATCCGGGTGCTGTACCACACGCTGGGCGCACTGGCCGAGCCCGACGAATCGTCGAAACAGTTGGCGATGCCGATGATCGACGACCCGCTGATCTGGCACTACGACACGATGGCGGCGCTCCGGCGTCGCTTCGCCCGCGCGCAGCATCTCTCGGTGACCAGCGGGTTCCTCGGCCCGCGCACCATGGCCGCGTTGGGTCTGCCGCGTTACGTGCCGCCGTGGTATCCGCTGCTGCGACTGCCGGTGAACCTGGCCCGCAGCGTGACCGCCGTCGTCCGTCGCGACGGCATCGCCCGTGCGGCCAAGCGCGGTGACCGTGAACAGAAGGCGTTGATGCGCACGATCATCGGCGATAGCGGCGCCACCATCGGCGAGTCCGCCCGACACGTCAGCAGCGTCGCCTGACCGAACGCGGGTGTCGCTGCCCGTCCCGGTCAGCTAACGTCGCCTCGATGAGCGCACGCTTCGAGGAGTTGGGGTGGCGGCAGACGCCGATGGGTGTCATCAGCCTGCGACGTCGCTTCGATCTGACCGTGCGCGCCGACGTGTACGAGGTCAAACTCGACGACGAGCACGTGATGTCGAGCCTGTTCACCGTCGCCGAACGCGAGTTGGCGCGGCTGGGTCTGGCGCGGACCCCCGGAACCGGTCTCGACGTGGTCATCGGCGGGCTGGGGCTCGGATACACCGCCCGAGAAACGTTGGCGGACAGCCGGGTTCGATCGATCACGGTGGTCGAGTACTCAGATGCGGTCATCGACTGGCACCAGCGCGACCTGCTACCCGATACGGTCGGCCTCGCCGCCGACCCGCGCGTCACGCTGGTGTGCGCGGACTTCTTCGCCGCCGCAACGGATGCGGCCGGATTCGATCCCGAACGTCCGGGCCGGACCTACGATGCGATCCTGTTGGACATCGACCACTCGCCGCGTCACGTGCTGCACGATCCGCACTCCGCCTTCTACACCGTCGGCGGCCTGCGGGCGGCGTCGGCACATCTGTCCCCTGGCGGGGTGTTCGCGATGTGGTCCGACGACGCACCCGACGACGAGTTCGGCTCCGTCCTCGAATCGGTCTTCACCGACGTTGCGGCCCAGCAGATCTGGTTCGACAACCCGATTACCCGGGGCCGGTCGGCGGCCACCGTTTATCTCGGCACCCGAACGTGAGCGCTCACGGCTTGTACGGGTTGACCGCGAACTGGATCACCCGGTACGGCGCGCCGCCGCGCGGTCCGGTGTTCCACTGGCTGACGAACACCCGCACCTCGTCGATCGTGGAACCCGGCGAGATGTAGCCGCCGTAGGGCTGGGCGAGCCGGTTGTTCTCCGGTGGCCCAAGGTTTTCCACGGGGGTGGGCCAGTCGGTGGCCACGACGACCGTCGTCACCGGCGCGGCGCCAAGGGCCGCGGGGTCGTTGGCGACGCGCACCTCCATGTTGCCGGTGGTGGCGTTGAAATACGACAGCACCGTCTTGCCGTCGATCTGACGGATGCTCATCTCGCCGACGTGGTCGGACCACAACGGGGTGGGCGGATGTCCCCAGCCCAGCGTCGACGACCAGCCCTGCCAGCTGTCCCGGTCGGTGAAATCCTGTGGGGCGACGCGGTAGAGCACCACGGGTCCGGTGCGGTCGAAGTTGTTGGCGACGATGTAGACGAAGCCGCGCGGCGAGTCCGGCCGCGGGATCGGATCGTAGTATCCGCTGATCTGCGACTGTCGCCACTGTTGGTAGTCCGCCGGTCGCTGCGAGCCCGGCACCGTCTGCCAATTGCCGCGCCCTGGTTCGGCTTTCACCAGCCGCGACGTCTGCGGATCCAGGTCGCGCACCGTGGTCACCAGCATGTAGTTCTCGCGGTTGATCTGCACGACCCCGGCAGGCAACTGTGAGGCGCCCGGCGGGGTGGGATCGGCCAGCAGCGGCTTGTCGATGCCGGTCACGCCGTCGTATCGCACACCGCCCTGGTCGTTGATCGATGCGGTGTCGACGTGCAGCGCGATCGGCGAGTACCAGCCGCCGTAGCCGACGCCCTGGCCCGCGAAACTATCACCGCACACCTGCAGGATGCCGCTGGGGAACTCCATGAACTCGCACAGGTCGGTCGCACCGATACCGTAATCCCCTGTGGGCGTGCCGGTTCCAGCCGTCGGGCCGATGCGGATCACCTGTCCGGGAGCCAGCGGCGGCAGCACCGGGTCGGGGATGGGCGCCGGCTGGGCGACGGCGCCCGGGGCGGCCAGCACGCCAGCCGCCAGCGCCCCTGCAGCCAGCGCCGAGATCGACGAGATGGCGAAAACTACTCGCACTTTCCCGCCCGAATGTCCCTTTCGGCGCATGGGAGCGGTGCGCAACGTCAGAGCTCGGCGGCCAGCAACTCGGCGATCTGGATCGTGTTGAGAGCCGCGCCTTTTCGCAGGTTGTCACCCGAGACGAACAACGCAAGCCCCCGCCCGTCGGGCACGCCGGGATCCTGGCGGATACGCCCGACCAACGTGTCGTCGATACCGGCTGCAGCCAGCGGCGTGGGCACGTCGACCAGCTTCACCCCCGGCGCTTCGGACAGCAGCTGTGAGGCGCGCTGCACCGAAAGCGGCTGGGAGAACTCCACGTTGATCGACAGCGAGTGCCCGGTGTACACCGGCACCCGCACGCACGTGCCGCTCACCGCGAGGTCGGGGATGCCGAGGATCTTGCGGCTCTCGTTGCGCAGCTTCTGGTCTTCGTCGGTCTCACCGGAGCCGTCGTCGACATAGGAACCCGCCAGCGCGACCACATTGAACGCGATCGGCGCGACGTACTTGTCCGGCGCCGGGAAGTCCACCGCGCCGCCGTCGTGCACCAGGTCGCGGCTGCCGGCGATGACGGCCTGCGCCTGACCGTAGAGTTCCTCGACACCGGCCAGCCCGCTGCCCGACACCGCCTGATACGTCGAGGCGATCATCCGCACCAGACCGGCTTCGTCGTGCAACGGCTTGAGCACCGGCATCGCGGCCATCGTCGTGCAGTTCGGGTTGGCGATGATGCCCTTCGGCAGGCTGCGCGCGCGCCCGGCGACCTCACGCGCGAAGTTGACCTCGCTGACCACCAGCGGCACGTCGGGGTCCTTGCGCCAGGCCGACGAGTTGTCGATGACGACGGCGCCGGCCTGCGCGAATCGCGGCGCCTGCACCCGCGACATCGTGGCCCCCGCGGAGAACAGCGCGATGTCCAGCCCGGACGGATCTGCCGTCGCGGCGTCCTCGACCTCGATCTCCTGGCCGCGGAACGGCAGCTTCTTACCCTGCGAGCGCGCCGAGGCGAAGAACCGCACGCTGGTCGCGGGAAAATCGCGCTGCTCCAGCAGGGTGCGCATGACCTGGCCGACCTGGCCCGTCGCGCCGACCACACCGATCGCCACCATTTATCTCTCCCGTCGCTGCGCTCGCCCCACGGTTACCGCCCCGTTCCCGCGTAGACCATGGCCTGCTCATCGCCGCCCAGCCCGAACGCCTCGTGCAGCGCCGACACCGCCTTGTCCAGTTCGGTGTCCTTGATCAGCACCGAGATGCGGATCTCAGAGGTGGAGATCAGATCGATGTTGACGCCGACCTCGGCGAGCGTCTCGCAGAACTTCGCGGTCACCCCGGGATGGCTCTTCATCCCGGCGCCGACCAGCGAGACCTTGCCGATGTGGTCGTCGTAGAGGACCTTGGTGAACCCGATCTCCTTCTGCAGCGCGGCCAGCGTCTCCACCGCGGTGGGCCCGTTGTCGCGCGGACAGGTGAACGTGATGTCGGTCTTGCCGTCCTCGACCTTGGAGATGTTCTGCAGCACCATATCGATGTTGATGTCGGCGTCGGCGACGGCGCGGAACACCTTGGCGGCGTAGCCGGGTACGTCGGGGATGCCGACGACGGTCACCTTGGCCTCACTGCGGTCGTGAGCGACTCCGGTCAGGATGGCGTCTTCCATGGCAATGTCCTCTATCGATCCGGTCACCAGCGTGCCGGGTTTGTCCGAGTACGACGACCGGACGTGGATGGGAACGTTGTAGCGACGGGCGTATTCCACGCAGCGCAGCATGAGCACCTTGGCCCCGCACGCCGCCATCTCGAGCATCTCCTCGAAGCTGACCTGGTCGAGGTGGCGGGCGTTGGACACGATGCGCGGGTCGGCGGTGAAGATGCCGTCGACGTCGCTGTAGATCTCGCACACGTCGGCGTCCAGCGCCGCGGCCAGCGCGACGGCGGTGGTGTCCGAGCCGCCGCGGCCCAGCGTGGTGACGTCCTTGCTGTCCTGGCTGACGCCCTGGAACCCGGCGACCAGCACGATGTAGCCCTCGTCGAGCGCATCGCGCAGCCGGCCCGGCGTGACCTCGATGATCTTGGCCTTGCCGTGGACGCTGGTGGTGATCACCCCGGCCTGCGATCCGGTGAACGAGCGGGCCTGCGCGCCCAGCGAGTCGATGGCCATCGCGACCAGCGCGTTGGAGATCCGCTCCCCCGCGGTCAGCAGCATGTCCATCTCGCGCGCCGGCGGCGCCGGGCACACTTGCCGGGCCAGATCCAGCAGGTCATCGGTGGTGTCACCCATCGCCGAGCACACCACGACGACGTCGTTGCCGGCCTTCCTGGTCTCCACGATGCGCTCGGCGACGCGACGGATCCGCTCGGCGTCCGACAACGAGGATCCGCCGTATTTCTGTACGACGAGCGCCACTGAACAAGCCTTTCGAAGTTCGGGGGAGGTTCTCACCCAGGATAAGGGGTGCGTCGCATCCGTTTTGTGCCCCGGTAGCGGCGCCGACTCTAGCCCCGGCAAGGGCGCTACGCCACGGACAGGAACGTGAACGGCTCAGCCTGCGCGAACCCGGCGCTGGTGTCCCCGGCGTACACGGTTTTCTCGGCGTCACCGAGGTTCAGCCGCTTCGCCGGCGCCCCCTCGGAGAAGTCGAGGTTGGCCAGGTCGACCCAGAACGTGTTGGGCGAGAGCGCGGACTCGAAGAAGTAGCGCAGCGACGTGTGGTCCACGGCGGTGCGCCACCGCGTCGAGGAGATGTTGGGTTCGTCGGCGGTGGTGATGCCGTAGGGGACCGAGACGTTGCGCACCACGCTCAACACCACCGCGACCGCCTCGAGCGGATCGGCGGTCTTGGGCACCGCGTCGATGTAGAACGCCGCCCGCACGAACCGGTCGGCGGCGCGGTTGGTGCCGGGCAGCATCACCGTTCCACCGATCTGCTGCCAGTACTCGGTGATCGCGAGCTGCTTGGAGAAGATCGGCGAATTCGTCATCACCTGATATTGGCGACCGTGATGGATGACCTGTTCACCGTCGATGTACTCGACGATCGCGCTGTCCCCGCTGGCATCCGAGATGGCCAGGTGCAGGGTGGCCAGCCGGTTTTGGCCCGGCACTTCAGCCGTCACCACCCGCAGCGGGGTGGCCGTCAGCGCGGCGACGGCCTCGGCCACGGTGGCGAAGTTGTCAAGGACGTACTGCGCCCACAACGACAGCGCGACGGCGGGCCGGTCCCCGGTGTTGGCCGGGTACTGCGATTCGGCCAGCCACAGCAGGTTGGCGGCCAGCCCAGCCTCGTTGACGCCGTCGGTAGTGCAGATGTCGTATCCGGTGGCCACCACGCTGCCGTACTTCGCCGTCCACGCCGCCGAATCGGGACCCGCCTGCCCGGTGCGCTTCACCCCGCGGGGCAGCGCCCACAAATTGGTGCCGATCTCGAACTTCCAATCCATCGACCGGCCCGTGACGATCCGTTCACCGGTACCGAGGTAGACCACACGAGTGCACATAGGCATCAACCCTATGGGCCGGGTCAACCTCCGCAAACCTCCGACAGATGCGCGAGTTTCTGGCTGATCTGCGCGTTGATCGCGGCCATTTCGAAATACGTCGGCGGCGCCGGGGCGCCGGGCGCGCGCGATTCGGCCTCTGCGCGCACCTTGGACATCTTCCCGACGAACTCGTTGGCGAGGCTGGCCAACTGTGAGCTTGTCCACTCCAGGTCGGGTGCGCTTCGGCTGACCTTCTGCGCCCGTTCGGCCAGCCCGTCGGCCCACGCCCGGTACGCGGTCTCTTCTGCCAGCGTGGGCAGGCCGTCGCCCTCGGCGGATTTGGATTCGATGAGGGCGGCCTGAGACTGGTTGTACTCCAACAACTCTCGCACCGCATCGCACTCCTGCGGCGGTCGGTTGAACATGCTGTAGACGAGGGCCCCGATGACGATGACCACGATCACGATGGCGATCCACCATCGCCGATCAACTCTCACCGCCAGAACTCTAACCATCCCCTGCGCGGCGGGGCACCACCACGGGTTTTCTCTGCACCCTCGAGCTTGATAGAGTGGCCGGGTGCAGCGGGTGCTCCTTCTCGGCAGCCGCGACGGGGTCTGATCCAGACCGGCTTCCCGTCGCGGGTGTTCGACGATGCGCCGGTCGACTTCTACTCATAGCCCGGAGCACCCAAAGTGACTACTTTCTCGAAATCTTCTTCTGATTCGCCTGACGCGTTCGCTTGGACGTCTGAGGCACGCACCATCACCACGCCCGCAGGCCCGCCCCACCCCGCACAGCCCGGCTGGAACACCCAGCGCGGCTCGTCGATGCCGGTGCATCGGTACCGCAGCTTCGCCGACGAGGTGCCCGGCGGGAGCCCGACGTCAAGCCCGGCGTCGATTCCGTTTGACCGCACTTGGCCCGACCGGGTCATCGACACCGCGCCGATGTGGTGTGCGGTGGACCTGCGCGACGGCAACCAGGCGCTGATCGACCCGATGAGCCCGGCCCGCAAACGCCGCATGTTCGACCTGCTGGTGCGGATGGGCTACAAGGAGATCGAGGTCGGTTTCCCGGCGGCCAGCCAGACCGACTTCGACTTCGTCCGCGAGATCATCGAGCAGGGCGCGATTCCCGACGACGTCACCATCCAGGTGCTCACGCAGTGTCGCCCGGAGCTGATCGAGCGGACGTTCCAGGCGTGCGAGGGCGCACCGCGCGCGATCGTGCACTTCTACAACTCGACGTCGATCCTGCAACGGCGGGTGGTATTCAAGGGCGACCGGGAGGCCGTCAAAGCCATCGCCGTCGACGGCGCGCGCATGTGCGTCGAGGAAGCCAAGAAGTACCCCGGCACCCAGTGGCGATTCGAATACTCGCCGGAGTCCTACACCGGCACCGAGTTGGTGTACGCCAAAGAGGTCTGCGACGCGGTCAGCGACGTCGTCGACCCGACGCCGGAGTGGCCGCTGATCGTCAACCTGCCCGCCACCGTAGAGATGGCCACCCCGAACGTGTACGCCGACTCGATCGAGTGGATGAGCCGCAACCTGAACCGGCGCGACAGCATCGTGCTGTCGTTGCACCCGCACAACGACCGCGGAACCGCCGTCGCCGCAGCGGAATTGGGCTATGCGGCTGGCGCGGACCGGATCGAGGGCTGCCTGTTCGGCAACGGCGAACGAACCGGCAACGTGTGCATCGTGACGCTGGGCATGAACCTGTTCTCCCGTGGCGTCGATCCGCAGATCGACTTCTCCAACATCGACGAGATCCGCCGCACGGTCGAGTACTGCAACCAGCTGCCGGTGCCCGAGCGTCACCCCTACGGCGGTGACCTGGTCTACACCGCGTTCTCCGGCAGCCATCAGGACGCCATCAACAAGGGCCTGGACGCGATGAAGGTGGCCGCCGACGATGCCGACGCCGACGTCGACGATCTGCTGTGGCAGGTGCCCTACCTGCCGATCGATCCGCGTGACGTCGGGCGCACCTACGAAGCTGTGATCCGGGTGAACTCGCAGTCCGGCAAGGGCGGGGTGGCCTACATCATGAAGGCCGACCACGGCCTGGCGCTGCCGCGGCGGCTGCAGATCGAGTTCTCCCAGGCGATCCAGAAGATCACCGACGGCGAGGGCGGCGAGGTGTCGCCGAAGGAGATGTGGGACGTCTTCTACGAGGAGTACCTGGCGCCGGTGCGGCCGCTGGAGCGGATCCGCCAGAAGGTGACCGCCGCCGAGGTCGACGGCGGCACCGACACGGTGGAGGCCGTGGTCGCGCTCGACGGTGTGGAGCACGAGATCGTCGGCGCGGGCAACGGTCCGCTGGCGGCGTTCGTCGACGCGCTGGGCGCGATCGGTATCGAGGTCAACGTGCTGGACTACTCCGAGCACGCGATGTCCTCCGGCGAAGAAGCCAAGGCCGCCGCGTACGTCGAGGCGTCGATTGACGGCAAGACGGTCTGGGGCGTGGGGATGGCGACGTCGATCACGGTCGCCTCGCTTCGCGCCGTGGTGTCGGCAGTGAACCGGGCCGCGCGCACCACGCAATCCTGAAAACCTCCACACGCTCTGTTGCCGGACCGTAATCTGCACTTCTTGCTGATAGAAGTTGCCAGGGAAAACAAACAGAGAGTGGCCGGTGAAGAAATTGCTTACGGCTGGCACGTTGGTGCTGGGCACGGTGACGGGTACCGCCGTCGCGTATGCCGACGACATCGTGCTCGGTGATGAGAACGGCGTGGCGTGGAGTTGGGCCACCGAAGCCGACTGCATGCGCGACGGACCGGATATGGCGCTCGACAACGCCGCGGACGAGGCGCGGTACCGCTACTGGTACTGCTCTATCGGCGATGACGGGCTGTGGTATCTGCACAACACCGACACGCCCACTGGTTAGCCTGCGGTTCAGAACAGCGCGAACTGCTCGCCGGCTGCCCTGGTGTCGCTGAATTCCTCGATGCCGGTTCCGGCGATGACGGCGTCGAGGTAGCTCAGGAACTCGGTGTCGCCGAGCAGCGGAACGCCCAGTTCGGTGGCCTGGTAGCCCTTGCCGTGCTCGGGTGCGGGTTCGTTGCAGATCATCAGCGACGTCTCGACGTCAACGGTGTCGGTGTAGGCCAGCCCGGCATGCAGGATCCGCTCGATGAGCTCTTCGTGGGTGCGTTCCACCTCGGCTGACAACGCGACGCGCATACCCGCCACCAGCGGCCTGCCGCGCACGTAACGGCCCGGGTTGAGATTGGCACACGGCAGCCGGGAGGCCAGCATCTTCAGCGGGCGCAGTTCGTCGTGGGTGACCTGGCCGTTCGGCCAGCGTCGCCGTGTCACCGGGCGCACCGGCAGCCACACCTTGCGTTCGCGCGCCCGCATCAGCACGGGCTTGAGGATCTGGGCGAGCACCAGCGCATCGTCGAGCGCATCGTGCGGCTTCATCTGCGTGACGCCCCAGTGCGCGGCCAGGGTCTCCAGCCGCAGGTTCTCGGTGCCCAGGTCGAGGCGGCGCGCCAACTCCACGGTGCACATCACCGTGTCGGTCGGCAGTTCCTCGCTGACCAACTCGGCCTCGGCGGCCAGAAACGAGTAGTCGAAACCGACGTTGTGGGCGACCAGGGTGCGACCGTCGAGCAGGTCGATCAGGGCGCCGACGATGTCACCGAAACAGGGCTGGCCGACCAGCATCTCGGCGGTCAGGCCGTGCACGTGGGTGGGGCCCGGATCGACGCCGGGGTTGAGCAGGCTGTAGAGGCTCTGCTCGACGTTGCCGTCGTCGCCGAGGGCGAGGGCGGCGATGCTGACGATACGAGCCTGGCCGGGGCGGAAACCCGTGGTCTCCACGTCGACGACCGCCCAGCCGGCACCGGCCTCGTGTGCCGGTCGGCCCCAGGAGCCGCCCGGCCGGCGACATCCAGCATCAGCGTGGCTCACGATTCGAGGATGGCACGGTAGTCCGACAAACCAGGGACCTCGCTGGATCGCTGCGCAGCGTGTCGTGCCCCACTTTGTGAGCCCTTTTAGACTGCCGGGAGTGGTCACCATACGAGGACGCGTCGCGCTGGCGGCCGGTGCCGCGGCGCGCTGGGCGTCGCGGGTCACCGGGCGCGGTGCGGGCGCGATGATCGGTGGCCTCGTCGCCCTGGCCCTGGACAAGTCGCTGCTCGGCCAGCTCGGCCAGGGCCGTCGCACCGTGGTGGTGACCGGAACGAACGGCAAGTCCACCACCACCCGGATGATCGCCGCAGCGCTGCGCACGGTCGACGCCGTCGCGACCAACGACACCGGCGCGAACATGGACGCCGGCTTGGTGGCCGCGCTGGCCGCAGCCCGCGACGCGCCGCTGGCCGCGCTGGAGGTCGACGAGATGCACGTGCCGCATGTGGCCGACGCCGTCGACCCGCAGGTGGTCGTGCTGCTGAACCTGTCCCGCGACCAGCTGGACCGCGTCGGGGAGATCAACCACATCGAACGCACGTTGCGCGCCGGCCTGGCGCGCCATCCGTCGGCGGTGGTGGTGGCCAATTGCGACGACGTGTTGATGACCTCGGCGGCCTACGACAGTCCACACGTGGTGTGGGTGGCCGCAGGCGGGGGCTGGGCCAACGATTCGGTGAGCTGTCCGCGTTCCGGTGAGGTCATCGTGCGCGACGGCTCGCACTGGTATTCCAGCGGAACCGATTTCAAACGGCCCGACCCGCAGTGGTGGTTCGACGAGACGAACCTCTACGGCCCAGAAGGCATCACGATTCCGATGACGCTGGCGCTACCCGGGTCGGTCAACCGCGGAAACGCCGCGCACGCGGTGGCGACGGCGGTGACCATGGGCGCAGATCCGGTTGTGGCGGTGGCTGCGGTGTCGACGGTCGACGAGGTGGCGGGACGTTACCGCACCGTGCGGCTCGGCGAGCACACCGTGCGGGTGCTGTTGGCCAAGAACCCCGCCGGGTGGCAGGAGGCGTTGTCGATGGTCGACAAACACGGTGCGGGCGTGGTGATTTCGGTCAACGGTCAGGTCCCCGACGGGGAAGATCTGTCCTGGCTGTGGGATGTGCGTTTCGAACATTTCGACGACACCCATGTGGTGGCGGCCGGTGAACGTGGCACCGATCTGGCGGTGCGGCTCGGATACGCACGCGTCGAGCACACGCTGGTACATGACACCGTCGCCGCGATCGCGTCGTGCCCGCCGGGGCACGTCGAGGTGATCGCGAACTACACCGCGTTCCTGCAGTTGAACCGGGCATTGGAGCGTCGTGGTCCCAGGGGGCAGGAGCGTTGGGCCCACGTCCGCAGGACAGGGGACGACCGGGGGGAAAATGGCTGAATCGAGGGTGCGGATCGGGTTGGTGCTGCCCGACGTGATGGGCACCTACGGTGACGGCGGCAATGCGGTGGTGCTGCGGGAGCGGTTGCGGCTGCGTGGTTTTGACGTCGAGATCGTCGAGATCACGTTGGCCGATCCGGTGCCCGCGGAGCTGGACCTGTACACGCTGGGCGGTGCCGAAGACTACGCTCAGCGGCTGGCCACCAAGCACCTGTTGCGCTATCCCGGTTTGCAGCAAGCGGTTTCCCGTGGTGCGCCGGTGGTGGCGATCTGTGCGGCCATCCAGGTGCTGGGGCACTGGTATGAGACGTCGTCGGGTGAGCGGGTAGAGGGGGTGGGGCTGCTGGATGTGACGACGTCACCGCAGGCCACCAGGACGATCGGCGAGGTGGTGTCGCAGCCGCTGCTGCCGGAGTTGTCCGAGCGGCTCACCGGATTCGAAAACCACAGGGGCGGAACCGTTTTAGGGTCGTCGGCCCGGCCGCTCGCACGGGTGGTCAGCGGGGCGGGCAACCGGGACGGCGACGGGATCGACGGCGCGGTGCAGGGCAGCGTCGTCGCGACCTATCTGCACGGACCGTGCCTGGCGCGCAATCCGCAGCTCGCGGACTACCTGTTGTCCCGTGTCGTCGGCGAACTGGGGCCGTTGGAGCTCAGCGAGGTCGAGCAGCTGCGGAAGGAACGGCTGGCCGCACCCCGCCGCGCCTAGGCGCGAGTGCGCTTGGGAGGCGGCAGTGTCACGGATATCGAGGCGGGGACGTCGGCCGCCAACCGCGGGACACCATCGCGTCCCAGGCCCGTTTGATGATCGCGCCGTCGCGGTCCTCCTTGATCACCTGATCGACGATCCAGCCGAGACCCCTCGCTTGCCGCAAAGCACGAATGTCTTTCGCATATTGCCGACGAGCGCGATGCTGATCCCCGTCGTACTCGGACACCACCATGTAGTCGTCCCAACCCATGTCGGCCCAGCGGATGACTTGGGCATTCGCGCCGACAATCGGAATCTGCGTGGCGGGCTTGGGCAATCCCGCATCGATGTACAAGAGCCGAAGCCAGGTCTCCCTTGGCGAGGCCGCCCCGCCATCGACGAGCGGTAGCGCGATACGCAACGCTTTGAGGCCGCGCGCACCGCAGTAGCGTTTGGCAAGTAGCAATACGTCCTCGGTGGAAAACGGTGCGGCCCGTGTCAGCGCATCGAGTCTGGCGACCGCCTGACCTCTGGGGAGATATCGGCCTAGGTCGAATGCCGTTCGCGCAGGTGTGGTCACAGGTAACCCCGCGATTTTGGTGATTTCATCAGGCGCCACCGTCTCGTTGCGCACCACAAGTCCCTGCTGGGGGCGTAGACGTGGCGATATCAGCTCGATCGGCGTATCGACGTCCACCCATGAAGCACCGTGCAGAGCCGACGCCGCGACGCCGGAGATGACGCCTTTACGATGCGATCGCAGCCATGCGCCCCTTATCCGATCTCGCAACGCGAGTTCGGAGTCCTTCGAGATGTACACATCGCGGAAGACCGTCCGATACCACCGACGCAGTTGGTGCTCGGTGAGCTCGCCTTTTGCGAGGGCTTCGCTGCCCAGAAAGACGTCCCCCATGGGCGAATACTGCATCCGCGCACCGACACGTTCGCGAGATGTACGTTAACGAGGAAAAGTGCGAGAGGCGGCCGCGCTAACGTACGTTTCGCGGAAAACACGCGAAACACGCGGAAACCCGCGGACCCCTGCGGAAACCCGCCGGCGCTAGGCCATCGCGCGGCGGCCTGCCAGCGCCCGGCCCAGCGTCAGTTCGTCGGCGAACTCCAGATCGCCGCCCATCGGCAGGCCCGACGCGATCCGCGTCACCGTCAGCCCCGGGATATCGCGCAGCATCCGCACCAGATACGTCGCGGTGGCCTCACCCTCGGTGTTGGGGTCCGTCGCAATGATCACCTCGGTGATGTCGACGCCGTCGACGCGTTCACCGATCCTGTTGAGCAGCTCACGAATCCGCAGTTGCTCCGGCCCGACACCCGACAGCGGATCCAACGCCCCGCCGAGCACGTGGTAGCGGCCACGGAACTCCCGGGTGCGTTCGACGGCCTGCACGTCCTTGGGCTCCTCGACCACGCACACCACCGAGCCGTCACGGCGGGCATCCGAGCAGATCCGGCACCGGTCGTCGTCGGACACGTTGCCGCACACCGCGCAATGTTTCACACCGTCGCGCACCTTCGACAACGCCGCGGTCAACCGGTCGATGTCTGGCGGCTCGACCGACAGCAAGTGAAACGCGATCCGCTGCGCACTCTTCGGCCCGATACCGGGCAGCTTGCCGAGCTCGTCGATCAGATCCTGGACGGGGCCTTCGAACAATTACATTCCCGGCAGACCGAGGTCACCCATGCCGCCGGCGAGCGGCCCCAGCCGATCGTGGGCCAGGATGGTGACCTGCTTGGCCGCGTCGGCGATGGCGCCGACGACGAGGTCTTGCAGAGTTTCGGGATCCGCCGGATCGATCACCTTCGGATCGATCGCCACCGCGACCACCTCGCCGCTGCCCCTCATCGTGACTTGGACCAGCCCGCCGCCGGCCTGGCCGTGCACCTGCGCATTGGCCAGCGCCTCCTGCGCCTCCATCAGCTGCTGCTGCACCTGCTGCGCCTGGGCGAGCAGTGCCGACATGTCGGGCTGGCCTCCGGGCTGCATGCCTCCGGGTTGCATGACGGTCCCCTTGCGTATTGGTATCGACTTGGTTGCTGTCGCCCGCATGGGGCGGTTTGGCCTTTCAGCGTAGTCGCGCTCGAGGCTACGGTGACGCCCGTGCCTGCCCGCCTGCGTGTCGGCGCCGCCGTGGCCGCCGGTCTGATCGTCGCCGCGTCGACGCTCATCATCCCTGCCAGTGAAGTCCGCGCCGCTCCGTCCAACATCGCCGGGAAGATCGTGTTCCTCGATCCCGGCCACAACGGCGCCAACGACGACTCGATCGGCCGCCAGGTGCCGACCGGCCGCGGCGGCACCAAGGACTGCCAGGCCAGCGGCACGTCGACCGACGACGGCTACGCCGAACACACCTTCGCCTGGGACACCACCCTGCGCATCCGCCAGGCGCTGACCAAGCTCGGTGTGCGCACCGCGATGTCCCGCGGCAACGACGACGCGCTCGGCCCGTGCGTCGACGAACGCGCCGCGCTGGCCAACTCGCTCAAACCCAATGCGATCGTGAGCATCCACGCCGACGGCGGACCGCCGACGGGCCGCGGGTTCCACGTGCTGTACTCGTCACCGCCGCTCAACGAAGCGCAGGCCGGCCCGTCGCCGCGGTTCGCGCAGATCATGCGTGACCAGCTCAAGACCTCCGGCTTCGTGCCCGCTACCTATATCGGCTCGGCCGGGCTCAATCCGCGCTCGGACATCGCGGGCCTGAACCTCGCGCAATACCCGTCCATCCTGGTCGAGTTGGGCAACATGAAGAACCCGGTCGACTCGGCGCTGATGAAGACGCCCGAAGGGCGGCAGAAGTACGCCGACGCCGTGGTGCGCGGCATCGCGGGATTCTTGGCCACCAGCTAGCGCCTGCCCGGCTCCCCAGCCCGCCGAGGTCGACGTCTTGGCGGATTTCACGCACTTTTCGTGCGAAATGTCCCTTTGGGCGAAACTTCTATCCGCGCTCGAGGTGGGTTTTGAGATTGCCCAGCACCTCGTCCTGGATCTTGCGCAGGCCCAGCGGTGCGAACGTCTTCTCGAAGAAACCCCCGATGCCGCCCGCACCCTGCCAAGACGTCTTGACGGTGACCGACGAACCGGCACCCGCCGGTGAGACGGTCCAGTTCGTGATCATCGACGAGTTGGCGTCCTTCTCGATCACGGTGTGCCCCGCGACGTCGACGTTGGCCTTGACGTCACGCACCCGCGACTTGGTGGCCTGCAGTTTCCACGACGCGACCGTGCCCGCGCCCTGCCCGCCCTCGAGCACCCGGTAGTCCCGATAGTGCGCGGACAGGATCTTGGGGCGCACGGTCGAATAATCGGCGATCGCGGCCAACACCGTCTCCGTCGGCGCGTCGATCAAGACCGTGCTGGATGCGCTGACCTGTGCCATCTGACTCTCCTGGTTTCGCTGTGCGGTCGCATCGGCCGCGGACGCGGACTAGCGTATATCCGTGTCTGCTGACAAGACCGACGCACGTTCTGCTCACGTGGCGGGGGTCCAGCGGCTTCTGGCCAGCTACCGGGCGATCCCGCCGGACGCCACCGTACGTCTTGCCAAACCGACCTCGAATTTGTTCCGGGCGCGCGCCAAGACCACGGCCAAAGGACTGGACGTGTCGGGTTTGACCGGCGTGATCGACGTCGACCCCGACGCCCGCACCGCCGACGTCGCGGGCATGTGCACCTACGAGGACCTGGTCGCGGCCACGCTGCCGTACGGGCTCTCGCCGCTGGTGGTGCCGCAGCTCAAGACGATCACGCTGGGCGGGGCGGTCACCGGGCTGGGTATCGAGTCGGCATCGTTCCGCAACGGGCTGCCGCACGAGTCCGTGCTGGAAATGGACATCCTGACCGGTGCCGGTGAGGTCCTCACCGCGTCGCCGCAACGGCATGAGGAACTGTACCGAGCATTCCCGAACTCCTATGGCACGCTTGGCTATTCGGTGCGGCTCAAAATCGAGCTGGAAAGTGTCAAACCGTTCGTCGCGCTCCGGCACCTGCGTTTTCACACGCTTGAGGACCTGGTCGCCGCGATGGACCGCATCATCGAGACCCGCGGCCACGACGGGACGCCGGTGGACTACCTCGACGGTGTGGTGTTCTCCGCCGGCGAAAGCTATCTGACGCTGGGCACCCAGACCTCGACCCCGGGACCGGTCAGCGACTACACCGGCCAGCAGATCTACTACCGCTCCATCCAGCACCCCGGTGAGGGTGCCGAGAAGCACGACCGGCTCACCATCCACGACTACCTGTGGCGGTGGGACACCGACTGGTTCTGGTGTTCTCGGGCATTCGGAGCGCAGGATGCGCGGATCCGCCGGTTCTGGCCTCGACGCTACCGGCGCAGCAGCTTCTACTGGAAGCTCATCGCGTACGACCGGCGCTACAACATCGCCGACCGCATCGAAGCACGCAACGGTCGTCCGCCGCGCGAACGGGTCGTCCAGGACATCGAGGTGCCGATCGTACGCACCGCCGAGTTCCTGCACTGGTTCCTGGACAACGTTCCGATCGAGCCGATCTGGTTGTGTCCCTTACGACTTCGCGGCGACCAGACCTCCGGCAACACCTGGCCGCTGTACCCGATCCAGCCCAACCACACCTACGTCAACGTCGGCTTCTGGTCGTCGGTGCCGATCGGCCCGCAGGAGGGTCACACCAACCGGCTGATCGAACGCAAGGTCAGCGAACTCCACGGGCACAAGTCGCTGTATTCCGATGCGTATTACAGCCGTGAGGAGTTTGACGACCTGTACGGCGGTGAAACCTACAAAACGGTCAAGAAGAGCTACGATCCCGACTCACGTCTCCTCGACCTGTATGCGAAGGCGGTGCAACGACGATGACGACGTACAAAGATCACCCGACTCACACCTCCAACCGCAAGCTCACGCTCGCCGAGATACTGGAAATCCTCGCCGGCGGCCAATTGCCGCTCCGGTTCAGCGCCTACGACGGCAGCACGGCCGGACCCCAGGACGCATCGCTGGGCCTGGAGCTGCTCTCACCGCGCGGCACAACCTATCTGGCGACCGCACCCGGCGATCTCGGCCTGGCCCGCGCATATGTGTCCGGTGACCTGGAGGTCCGCGGTGTGCATCCGGGCGACCCCTACGAACTGCTCACGGCGCTCGCGGACAAGATGGACTTCAAGAGGCCGTCGCCGCGGGTGCTGGCCAACATCGTGCGGTCGTTGGGCTTCGAGCACCTCAAGCCGATCGCTCCGCCCCCACAGGAGGCGCTGCCGCGGTGGCGTCGTATCGCAGAAGGGTTGCGGCACAGCAAAACCCGTGACGCCGAGGCGATCCATCACCACTACGACGTGTCCAACAGGTTCTACGAGTGGGTGCTCGGCCCGTCGATGACCTACACCTGCGCGTGCTACCCGCACGCCGGCGCGACGCTGGAGGAAGCCCAGGACAACAAGTACCGGCTGGTATTCGACAAGCTGCGCCTGAAGCCCGGTGACCGGTTGCTCGACGTGGGCTGCGGCTGGGGCGGCATGGTGCGCTACGCGGCGCGCCACGGCGTGTCCGCCATCGGCGTCACCCTGTCCAAAGAACAGGCGATGTGGGCGCAGAAGGCCATCGCCGAGGAAGGGCTGAGCGACCTCGCCGAGGTCCGCCACGGTGATTACCGCGACGTGCGCGAATCCGGCTTCGACGCGGTGTCCTCGATCGGGCTGACCGAGCACATCGGCGTGCACAACTACCCGGCATACTTCCGGTTCCTGCGGTCCAAGATGCGCACCGGCGGCCTGCTGCTGAACCACTGCATCACCCGCCCGGACAACAGGTCCGCACCGACCGCAGGCGGTTTTATCGACCGCTACGTCTTCCCCGACGGGGAGCTCACCGGTTCGGGCCGCATCATCACCGAAGCCCAGGACGTCGGTCTCGAGGTGGTGCACGAGGAGAACCTGCGCAACCACTACGCGCTCACGCTGCGCGACTGGTGCCGCAACCTCGTCGAGCGCTGGGACGAGGCCGTCGCCGAGGTCGGCCTGCCCACCGCCAAGGTGTGGGGCCTGTACATGGCCGGCTCCCGGCTGGGCTTCGAGACCAACGTGGTTCAACTGCACCAGGTGCTGGCGGTCAAGCTGGACGACCACGGCGACGACGGCGGCCTCCCACTGCGTCCGTGGTGGACGGCGTAGCCGGCGTCAGCTCCGGCCTGGCCGAACGCTAGCCGTCGATCCGGCGCGCGCCCAGTTCGGTCTGCAACAACTCGAGCGCGGCTTCCTCGGGGTCGCGACGCGGCGTCTCGGTGGTGTCGGCGCTGGCCTCGGCCAGCATGCTCTCCTCGTCGTCATTACGCTGCGCAGGCGCCGGGGATGCTGCGTCGGATCTGGCCGCCGCGGGCGGCGGCGCCGCGGCTCCCGCTTCGCACCGGATCTTCCAGTCCACTCCGAGGACATCCTTGAGCGCTTCGCGGATGATCTCTGAATTCCGCTGCTCGACAAGACGTTTCGCCAACGGTGCGGACGGGTGACTGAGCACGAGGGTGTCGCCTTCGACGGCGAGCACCGTGGCGCCATCCAGCATGACGTCGGTCGGACGCCGAAGGTTGCGGACCTTGTCCCGCACCGTCGTCCACACCCGGCGCACCGCGGCGGCGTCCAGACCGGTGGCCGCCGGCGGTGGGGCCGCCACGACCGGGTCTGACGGCGGGCGCACCGGGGGCGGCGCGGGGGGCGCCGACGCGGGCGCCGGCGCGGGAACCGCCGTGGGCGCAGGCTCCGGTGCGGCTGCGGGTTCTGGTGCCGGTGCGGGTTCTCCCGCGGGCTCCGGTGCGGATGGCTGCGCGGTGTGGCTCTTGCGCACGAACTGCTTGGGCGCCGGCGAGCCCACCGCATCCGAGTCCGGTATCGACACGTCCAGGCGCTTCTCGATGCGCTCAACGCGTTGCAGCAGAGCCGATTCCGTGTCGGCGGCCGACGGAAGCAGCAGCCGTGCGCACACCACCTCGAGCAGCAGCCGCGGCGCGGTGGCACCGCGCATCTCCCCCAGCCCGGCGTGCACCACCTCGGCGTAGCGGGTCAGCGTCGCGGTGCCGATCCGCTCAGCCTGCTCGCGCATCCGGTCCAGCACGTCCTCGGGCCCGTCGACCACGCCGCGGGCGACCGCGTCGGGCACGGCCTGCAACACGATCAGATCGCGGAAGCGCTCCAGCAGGTCGTTGGCGAAGCGGCGGGGGTCGTGCCCGGCGTCGATCACCGCCTCGACGGCACCGAACAGCGCCGCGGCGTCGCCGGCGGCCAACGCGTCGACCGCGACGTCGATGAGCGCGACGTCCGTCGCGCCCAGCAGCGCCAACGCCCGCGGATAGGTGATGTGGTTTCCGGTCGCGCCTGATTCGGATCCGGCCAACAGCTGATCCAGCACCGACAACGTGTCGCGTGGTGACCCGCCGCCCGCCCGGATGACCAGCGGATAGACGGCGTCGTCGACCTGGACCTGCTCCTGCGCACAGATCCGCTCGATCAGCCCCCGCATGATCCTCGGCGCCAGCAGCCGGAACGGATAGTGATGGGTGCGCGAACGGATGGTCGGCAGCACCTTTTCCGGTTCGGTGGTGGCGAACACGAAAATCAGGTGGTCGGGCGGTTCCTCGACGATCTTCAGCAGCGCGTTGAAGCCCGCGGTGGTGACCATGTGCGCCTCGTCGACGATGAAGATGCGGTAGCGCGACTGCGCGGGGGCGTAGAACGCGCGGTCGCGCAACTCACGGGTGTCGTCGACCCCGCCGTGGCTGGCCGCGTCGAGTTCGACGACGTCGACGCTGCCCGGACCGTTCGGTGCGAGCGCCACGCACGAGTCGCACACCCCGCACGGTGTCGGGGTCGGGCCCTGCGCACAGTTCAGCGAGCGGGCCAGGATGCGCGCCGACGACGTCTTGCCGCAGCCCCGCGGCCCCGAGAACAGATAGGCGTGGTTGATGCGCCCGGCCGTCAGCGCCGTGCACAGCGGCTCGGTGACGTGCTCCTGGCCGACGACCTCGGCGAAGGTCGCGGGTCGGTACTTGCGGTAGAGCGCCACGCTTCGCAGGCTACCGAGCCGCGGCGACAAGCGCCTCGGTGGCCGCCAACAGCACGCAGGTGGCCAGGCCGTCCATCGCCTCGCGCAACTCCGGCTCGGCGGGGAACGTCGGCGCGATCCGAATGTTTTTGTCGTCCGGATCTTTTCGATACGGGAACGTGGCACCGGCCTCGGTCACGGCGATACCCGCGTCCTTGGCCAGCGCGACGGTGCGACGAGCCGTGCCGGGCAGCACGTCCAGGCTGATGAAGTAGCCGCCCCTGGGCTCGGTCCACGATGCGATCTTCGACTCCCCCAGCCGGTCCTCGAGGATCTCCAGCACGGCGGCGAACTTCGGGGCGAGCAACTGCTGATGGCGCTGCATCTGCAGCCGCACCCCGTCGGCGTCGCCGAAGAAGCGCAGATGCCGCAACTGGTTCACCTTGTCGGGGCCGATGGACTTCTTCTCCGAGTACTGCAGATACCAGGCGATATTGCCCAGCGAGCCGCCGAAGAAGCTGACCCCGGCGCCCGCGAACGTGATCTTGCTGGTCGACGCGAACACCAGCGGGCGGTTCGGGTTGCCCGCGGCCTCGGCCAGGCCCAGCACGTCGATGTTGCGCTCGAAGTCGTGGGTCAATGTGTGCACCGCATACGCGTTATCCCACATCAACCGGAAATCGGTTGCCGCCGTGCGCATCTGGACCAGTCGGCGCACCGTCTCCCAGGAATACGTCACGCCGGTCGGGTTGGCGTAGACCGGCACACACCACATGCCCTTGATCGCCGGGTCGGCGGCAACCAGCTCCTCGATCAGGTCGACGTCCGGGCCGTCCTCGTTCATCGGCACGGTGATCATCTCGATGCCCAGGGTCTCGCAGATCGCGAAGTGCCGGTCATAGCCCGGTGCCGGGCAGAGGAACTTGACCACCGGTTCGGCGGCCCACGGCCGCGGCGAGTCCACACCGCCGTGCAGCATCGAGAACACCACGACGTCGTGCATCAGTTCCAGGCTGGCGTTGTTGCCCGCGATCAGGTTGGGCACGCCGATGCCGAGCAGCTCGCCGAAGATCGCCCGCAGTTCGGGCAGCCCGTGCAGCCCGCCGTAGTTGCGGGTGTCGGTGCCGTTGGAATCCCGGAAGGCGTCGGGCCCCGACCCGGGCAGCTCCAGCAGGGCGTTGGACAGATCGAGCTGCGCAGCAGACGGCTTGCCGCGGGTCAGGTCCAGCTTGAGACCCTTGGCCTGCAGCTCGGCGTAGTTGCGCTGCTGCTGCTCATGCTGTGCGGCCAGCTCGTCACGGCCGAGCGACTGAAACGACACCGTGCGCCTTTCACTTCGAGCCATGGACAGAGTGTGGAAAAAGAAGGGGACCCCGCGCACCCGCCAGAGCCCATTGACCCTTGCTGCCTTCCGGCCCTGGGGGAGTTCACAGGATGGACGCCACGCGGGGTCCGAGGCGAGTCTAATACCACTGCCCCGAACAACATGGCGGCCATATCAGCCAGGTCGGTTACCATGGCCCGCGGAGGATTCGCCTAGTGGCCTATGGCGCTCGCCTGGAACGCGGGTTGGGTTAATAGCCCTCGCGGGTTCAAATCCCGCATCCTCCGCAGCGGACCGGGGTGCGACCGTTCGGTCGCACCCCGGCCACAACAACACCGATCAGCGCTCCCGAGCGCGTAGGAGGGGCATGAGCCGCACCATCGCGGTGATCTGGCACGCGTCGTTCTCTCTCATCGCCGGTGTGCTGTATTTCTTCTTCGTGCTGCCGCGGTGGTGGGAGCTGATGGGTACCACCTCGCACACACTGGGCACAGTGCTGCGCATCGTGGTCGGCGTGCTCATCGCCCTGGCGGCGCTGCCTGCGGTGTTCGAGGGATTGCGTACCAAAAAGCCCGAGTTGCGCACGCCGCAGTTGGCGTTGCGGCTGCGGACCTGGGCCGCCGTGCTGCACGTGGTGGCCGGGGTGCTGATCCTCGGCGCGGCGATCAGCGAGATCTGGCTTTCGCTGGACACCGCCGGCCAGTGGCTGTTCGGCATCTACGGCGCCGCGGCCGCCATCGCGTTGCTGGGTATCTTCGCCTTCTACCTGGCCTACGTGGCCGAGCTGCCGCCGCCGCCGCCGAAACCGCTGAAGGCCAAGAAGCAAGGCCGGCGCCGCGGCCGCAAGAAAGCCGGCGAGGCCGAAACTGAGGCCGACGCCGACGCCCAGGCCGATACTGACGCCGACGCCCAGTCCGATACTCAGGCCGACGTTGAGGCCACCGAACCGGCTGGGGACACGTCCGAGGACGCCGCCGAGGACACCGCTGGCGATGCACCCGCCGAAGTCACCGCAGAAGAGCCGGCCGCCGAGGAGTCCGGCGAGGACAGGTCCGCCGCAGACGAAGCGTCACCGGGCGACGACGACGAGTCCGCGCAAGACCCGTCCACCAACGGCAAACTGCGCAACAGACGCCCTTCTGGCAAATCCGAACCGACCCGTCGGCGGCGCAGGCGGCTGCGCGGCGGCGTGGCACTCGACGATTAGCGGGGCACTTTTCGGGCAATATGGGCGCATGGGCAAATACCACGTCCGCCGCCCGCTGCCGGTGCTGCTGGTTGCGTTTGCCGCGATCCTGGCGCTGGTGACGCCGCTGAGCCCGGCGACGTCCGTGGCCGCGCCCGCCGATCCCCTCGCCGCAGCGGCCCAGGTCGAACCGGCCGTCGTGCGCATCGACACCGAGATCGACTACCAGAACGCGATCGGCAACGGCACCGGGATCGTGCTCGACCCCGACGGTCAGGTGCTGACCAACTTCCATGTCGTCTCCGGGGCCGACCGCATCAACGCTTCCGTCGCCGGCCGCACCTACCCCGCCGAACTGGTGGGCTACGACCGCGGCCGCGACATCGCGGTGCTGCAACTGATCGGTGCGATGGGTCTGCCACCCGCACCGATCGGTGACTCCGCGGCGCTGGTCAGCGGTGAGCCCGTCGTCGCGCTGGGCAATGCGCAGGGCACCAACCAGCCGTTGACCCGCGAGGTCGGCACCGTCACCGGCTTCGGTCGCACCGTCAACGCCGAGGACACGCTCACCGGAAGCAAGGACGAACTCAGCGGTCTGATCGAGTTCGCGGCGCCCGTCGTCGCGGGCGACTCCGGCGGACCCGTGGTGAACGGAGCCGGCCAGGTCGTCGGCATCACGACGGCGGCGTCGGTGAACTATGTGCTCGGACCCGGCGGCGAAGGCTACGCGATCCCGATCAACGATGCGATGGCCATCGCCAACCAGATCCGCGCCCGGGTCCCCTCTGACAACGTGCACATCGGGCCCCCGGTCCTGCTCGGCGTCGGCGTGCGGACCGCGCAGCGCGGCCCCGGGGTGTTCATCGCCGAGGTGCTGCGCGGCGGACCCGCCGAGCGTGCGGGGCTGGTCGACGGCGACATCCTGCTCGTCCTCGACGGTGTCTCGCTGGACTCGGCCACCACCTTGACCTATGTGCTCGACCGGCACTACCCCGGTGACGTCCTCGACCTCACCTGGCTGGACCGCAACGGCCAGCAACGCACCGGAAAGGTCGCGCTGACCCCGACCCTCTGAGCGGGCCCGCTCACTGGCTTTCGACGGCTTCCAGGATCCGTTCCACCCCGGCGATCAGCAGTCCCAGCTCGAAGTCGAACTGGGTTTCGGCGTCGCGACCCGTCCGCTGCGCCGCCTCGAGCACCCGACGCAGCGCCGGATAGGTGTCCAACGGTTGATTCTCCAGCGCGGCGGCCGTCTCGGCCCGGTGATGATGCACGCCCGCCGCGGTCTGAACCGCACCGCTCTGCGCGGCGGACTGCGCGATGTTGGACGCCGCGGTCAACGCGAGGCGCGCGCTGTCGGGGTCAAGGCCCGCGGCGAGCAGTGTGTCTAGCAGCCGGTCAGCCAGAAACAGCGCCGCATCCGCGCTCAGCCCCCGCAACTGCGTGAAGTCGGTGGCCATCCCGACCTGGATCAGCGCGTCCCGAAACGCGACCGCGTAGGCCCGCAGCACCACACGCCAGTCGCCGTCGACCGGCAACTCGACGTGGTCGAGTTCACGTTCGAACCGGTCGAGCAACACCAGCGTGAGCAGTCCCTCCCGATCGCCGACGTAGTAGTGCAGCGCCTTGCGGGTCACGCCGAGTTCGTCCGCGACGGCCTGCATGGTCAGGTCTTGGGTCCCAAGGCTACGGGCCACCAAGACGATCTTCTGGCGGCTGATCCGTGGCGGTCGCCCCCTGGCTCGAGCGCTCATCTCAGCAGCCTAAGCGGTATGACGATGATTTTCGCCGCTCGGTAAAAAACGCTGCGTCGGAGCACCCGCCAACCTTATGCTGTGCAAGTGCCAAACACTTCTTATCGCGTCGTCCAGTGGACCAGCGGCAACGTCGGCAAAAGTTCGGTCGCCGCGATCGCCAAGAACCCGAACTATGAACTTGTCGGCCTGTACGCGTGGTCGGGCGACAAGGCCGGCCAGGATGCCGGCGCGCTCGTCGGCATCGAGCCCCTCGGGGTCAAGGCCACCAACGACGTCGACGCGCTGCTCGCGCTGAAGCCCGACGTCGTGGTCTACAACCCGATGTGGATCGACGTCGACGAGCTCGTGCGCATCCTGTCGGCGGGGATCAACGTGGTGTCCTCCGCGTCGTTCATCACCGGACACAATCTGGCCGCCGACCGTGACCGGCTCGAAAAGGCATGCAAGGCGGGCGGCGCGACGCTGTTCGGGTCCGGTGTCAGCCCGGGTTTCGCCGAACTGCTTGCCATCGTCGCGGCCACGGCGTGCGACCGCGTCGACAAGATCACCATCGCCGAATCGGCTGACACCACGCTCTACGACTCCCCCGACACCGAGCGGCCCGTCGGTTTCGGCACCGCGATCGACGATCCGGGGTTGGCGCCGATGGCCGCCAACGGAACCGCGGTGTTCGCCGAGGCCGTCCAACTGGTCGCCGACTCGCTGGGTGTCGAGCTCGACGAGATCAAGTGCGTCGCCGAGTACGCGCAGACCACCGAGGACCTGGTGATGGCTTCATGGACCATCCCGGCCGGTCACGTGGCGGGCGTCTTCGCCAGCTGGCAGGGCCTGGTCGACGGCAGAGCCATCATCGAGATCAGCGTGCGGTGGAAGAAGGGCCAGACGCTCGAACCCGACTGGGAGATCGACGGCGACGGCTGGAAGATCACCATCGACGGGCGTCCCACGGTCAACATGTCGGTCGGTTTCTTGCCGCCTCAGGACATGATCGAACAGGCCAAGACCATCGAGGACTTCTTCGAGCTCGGCCACATCATGACGGCGATGCCGCCGATCCACGCAATCCCGGCCGTCGTCGCCGCCGCACCCGGGATCGCGACCTACAACGACCTGCCGCTACCGCAAGCACGCGGCGTCGTCCCGGCGAACTAAGGTCGGCCACTGGCCTTGGCCACCGAATCACGGTAGCGCGCACCGTATTTCGGCACCGCGGTGGGGCCGGCGTGCCGGGCGGCGTTGGTCGCGTTGCGCAGCGGTCGGGCCAGACCCGCGAACGACGCCATGTCGAACACCATCGGCGTCAGCAGCCGGTTGTGCACGAAGGCGAACGCGCTGCCGCTCTGCGGGTCGGCCCAGCCGAGCGTTCCACCGAGACCGATGTGACCGAATCCCTTGAGCAGACCGGGAATCGGTGATTCGTGGTAGCCGAGGTGAAAGGGCATCGGAACGCCGACGTTCAGATCCGGCCACGGCTTGGGCTTGCCGATCAGCCCGCGAGTCAACTCCTCGGACAAGAACTGCGTACCCTCGATGCGGCCGCGATTGGCGATCGCCGCGTACATCTTGGCCAGTGCCCGCGCGGTCACCACGCCGTTCGCGGCGGGCACTTCGCCGTCGAGGAACGGGATATCGCCCTGGACAAAGGACTTGATGCCGGGGAAGAACATCGCCCCGAATGCTCCGGAAAGCGGCAGCCCGGCCACCCTGGGTGCGACGAAGTTGAACACCGGGTTGGCCCGGCTGCCCTGCGGCGCCAGGATCTGGGCCACCTTGGTGGGCGCGTCGGCCGGCGGACGACCCAGGTGCAGTCCGTCGGTGTTGAGCGGGCGCGCCACCTCCTCGCGGATCAACTCACGCATGCCGCGTCCGGTCACCGCGCGGGCCAGGCCGGACAGCAGCCAACCGTAGGTCAGCGCATGGTAGGCCGGCCTGCCGCGCAGGTAATCGGGCGAGGCCGCGGCGAGCTTGGCCTCCATCACCTCGCGGTCCAACAACTCGTCTTTGGTGAGGCCGCCGGGCAGGTGGGATAGCCCGGCGCGGTGGCGCAACACGTCGCGCACGGTGATGTCGCCCTTGTTGTTGGCGCCGAACGCCGGCCAGTACGTCGCGACCGGCTCGTCGTAGTCCAGCAGCCCCCGGTCGGCGAGCCGGTGGATGACGGTGGCCGTCACCCCCTTGGTCGCCGAGAACACCATCGCGCCGGTATCCGCCGTCCACAACCGCTCACCAGTGCGGTCGGACCAGCCCGTCCAGATGTCCACGACGGGTCGGCCGTCGATGTAGACCGCCAACGCCCCGCCCCCGAACCGTCGACCGGGAAACATCCCGGCGAAAACCCGCACCACGGTTCCGAACCGATGGTCCGCAGCGCCCGCCACACCGCGCGGCAGCCCCTCGTTGGCCCGCAGCAGTGCCGCCTTCGTCATAGCGCTAACAATGCGTCGAAGACGGCACCACCGACGCCGAACCGCGAAAATTCAGCCGGTCACTTGCAGGACGTGGGCGTTGAGCTGCGCTGCCGGAGGCCCTTCCAGCGTCACGTCCTTGAGGATCTTGGCCTGGTCCTTGTGCACGGTGAACTCGCCCTTCTGAGGCTCATTTCCGCCGATCACCTCGTAGAACACCGTGAACGGCGTCTCGGGCAGCGGATGCAGGCCAATGTATTTCGGCTGGATCGTGTACTTGTATGTGCAGCCTGCGCCGGGTTGGCACTGTTGGTCGGTGACGACCACCTCGACGTTGAACTCCACCGGTGTGGGCATTTTCGGCGCCGGCGGGGCGAGCGTGGTGCGGGGCGCGGCCTGCGACGCCGGTGTCGAGGACATGTCGCCGGTGATCACCACCGCCGCGATGCCGATGCCACCGGCGACCATCGCCACCAGGGCCAGCGCGGCGAGCCACTTGCGAAGCGCCGAAACCGTCATGTGCATAGCAAACCTTGTGCGGTGAGGTCGCGTCTAGCCGCCCTTGATCGGGTTGCCGTGCTCGTCCCAGTGGGCCGCGACTTTCTTGCTGGGCTGGACCCGCGGGGGCTCGCCGGGCATTTTCGGATAGCTCGGCGGATAGGGCAGGTCGCCGAGACCGCGTTCTTCGTCGGCCTCGACCATCTCCAGCAGTGGTTTGAGCGATTGCGCCTTCTTGTCGATGTCGGCCCACGGGTCGTCGCGTTCAGACACCAGCTTGGGCACGGTGGACATCGTGTAATCGTCGGGATCGGCGCCGCGCAGATCCTCCCACGCCAGCGGGGTGGACACCGTCGCGATTGGCGTCTTGCGCACCGAGTACGCCGACGCGAAGGTGCGGTCGCGGGCATTCTGGTTGTAATCGATGAAGATTCGTTTACCGCGCTCCTCTTTCCACCACGACGTCGTAACCGCGTCTGGTGCGCGTCGCTCCACCTCGCGGGCCAACGCGATCCCCGCGCGCCGCACCGCGATGAAGTCCCAGTCCGGTTTGATCCGCAGGAACACGTGCACGCCCCGGCCGCCCGACGTCTTGGGATATCCGACCATCCCGAGCTCGTCGAGCAGCGGCTTGAGCACGTCCACCGCCACCGATGCGGCTTCGGCGAAACCCGTGCCCGGCTGCGGATCCAGGTCGACGCGCAGTTCGTCGGGGTGTTCGGTGTCCGGACACCGTACCTGCCAGGGGTGCAGGGTGATCGTGCTCATCTGCGCGGCCCAGATGATCGCCGACGGGTGGGTGATCTTCAACGCCTCCGCGGTGCGCCCGGAGGGGAACGTGACGACGCACGTCTGCAGATAGTCGGGATGTTTCTGCGGCACCCGCTTCTGGTAGATCTCCTCACCGTCGATGCCGTCGGGGAAGCGCTGCAGGTGCGTCGGCCGGTCCCTCAGCGCCGCCAGCATCGGACCGCCGGCGACGGCCAGGTAGTAGTCGACCAGCGTGCGTTTGGTCCCCTTTTTGCCCAGCTTCGGGAAGTA
Source organism: Mycolicibacterium holsaticum DSM 44478 = JCM 12374 (assembly GCF_019645835.1). Taxonomy (NCBI): domain Bacteria; kingdom Bacillati; phylum Actinomycetota; class Actinomycetes; order Mycobacteriales; family Mycobacteriaceae; genus Mycobacterium; species Mycolicibacterium holsaticum. The sequence goes on along the minus strand of NZ_CP080998.1, from coordinate 420,254 downwards.
CGTCTTGTCGGGGCTGGTCAGCCGGACCTTCACTCCGTCGACGTCAAGTTCCTCTGCCGCAGTTGCCATGTCAAGCCTCCAGGACGTCGTACAGGTCGTAGTTGATCGGCACGTCGAGCTGATCGAACGTGCAACTGCGCGGATCGCGGTCTGGACGCCAGCAGCGGAACTTCACGGCGTGGCGAAACCTCCTGCCCGCCTCGGTGCTTCCCTCCATTTGGTCATAGGCCACCTCGCACACCTTCTCCGGCCGTACTGGAATCCAGCGTTTATCGGCTGCGGAGTTCCACCGGCTCGGATCACCTTCACGCAGGTCGTCGCCTTCGCGTAGAGGTTCCAGGTCGGCCAACAGTTTGAGCCTGTCCTTGGCGGTGAAAGACGCTGCGCCACCGACCATCTGCAGTTCGCCGTCGTCGCGGTACAGCCCCAGCAGGATCGATCCGATACCCTCGCCGCTTTTGTGGATCCGGTAGCCCATCGCCACGCAGTCGGCGTCGCGGGCGTACTTGACCTTGACCATCTCCCGTTTACCCGGCAGGTACGGGCCGTCCAACCGCTTGGCGATGACACCGTCCAGGCCCGCGCCCTCGAACTCCTCGAGCCAGCGCCCGCCGAGCTTCGGGTCCTCGGTGGTGCCGGTGACGTGGCACCACTGCTTGGTGTGCACCGCTTCTGAGAGCGCCGCACGGCGCACCCGGAACGGCTCCTTCATCAGCGACGCGTCGCCGGTGGCCAGCGCGTCAAAGCCGATGAAGTGCGCCGGAGTCTGCGCAGCGAGCATCGTGATGCGGCTGACCGCGGGATGCACGCGCTGCGACAGCGATTCCCAGTCCAGCCGGGTCCGGCCGTCGATCTCGCGGGGCACGACGATCTCGCCGTCAAGAACGCACCGATCCACCAGTTCGTCGCGCAGCGCCTCGATCAGCTCCGGGAAGTAGCGGCCGAGGTCCTTGCCGTTGCGCGAAAGCAGCACCACGTCGTCGCCGTCGCGGAAGACCAGCGCCCGGAAGCCGTCCCACTTGGGTTCGTAGGACCAGACCCCGGCCTCGTCGGGAACTTTGGCCTGCGCTTTGGCCAGCATCGGCTCGATCGGCGGCAGCACGGGGAGGTCCACAGGTTCCATACTCACGTAGACCGCCCACGCCGAGCAATGTCATCGCGCGAGGAGTCCCTCGACGAGCAACTGGCTGAGCCAGCGCTCGTAGCGCTTCGGCGACCAGTTCCTGTCGATGACGAGTAGCCGGTAGACCTCCGGAGACATCAGCGCATAAATGCTGTCGGCGGCATCGCTCTCCCGAAGACCCGGGCGCAACGCGCCGGCCCGGGCCAGCGATCGCGCCAGGTGCCCCTGTCCGGCGCGGCGTTGACGATTGAGCTCCTCCAGCAGCGCGGCGGCATCGCTGTCCGAACTCGCCGCGCCGACGAGGATGCGGTAGACCGCCGCGGTGCGCGAGTTCACCTCCGATGCGATCTTCACAAAGCCTGCCACCTGCTTTTCCGGGTCCGGATCGGCGAGCAGTGTTTGAACCCGCGGGCGTTGCGGCAACGCAACAGGTTGGTCGTCGCCAGCGATCGACACGTCGAGGATGGCCTTGAGGATGCCGCGCTTGGACGAAAAGAGCCGGTACACGGTGGCCTGCGGCACGTCCGCAGCGCTGCTGATGGCCTCGATCGTCGTCGCCGCGTAACCCCGTTCGGCGAACAGCGTGCGGGCCGCGCCGATGACGGCGGCCCGCGCTAGTCGGGTTCTCGCCTGGCCAGGCCGTCCGGTGCTCGCCACGGATTGAGTCTATCCCTCTCAAATCGAGAGTGCTACTCTCACTTTGAATAGGAACTGTGAGACACACCGGAAGGACCAATTGCCATGACCGGCATCGAAACTGTCATTCTCGAAGCGCCCGACCCGGCGGGCGTCGAGGCGTTCGTCGCGGCCGCCTTCGGTCCAGAACTGCCGGTGCGCGCGCGACCCGGTGAGGCAGCGACGACGGGGTTTCGCGGGTTCACGCTGTCACTGGTGGTGTCACGGCCGTCCACCGTCGACGCGTTCGTCGAGGCAGCCCTGAAGGCAGGCGGGAGCGAACTGACGCCGCCCAAGAAATCGCTGTGGGGCTACGGTGGCGGCGTGACCGGACCCGACGGAACGATCTGGACGGTCGCGTCGTCGTCGAGGAAGGACCGCGACCCCAAGGCCGATCAGCGGGTCCATCAGATCGAGGAGTTCGTGCTCCAGTTGGGCGTCGACGACGTCGCGGCCAGCAAGCGCTTCTACGTCGAACGCGGACTGCAGGTGGCGAAAAGCTTTGGCCGTAAGTATGTTTCGTTCGCTACTGGTCCGATCACCCTGGCGCTGCTGAGTCGCCGTGCGCTGGCCAAGAACGCCGGAGTGTCCGCGGACGGCACAGGGTCGCACCGCATCGTCGTCAGCAGTCCGGCCGGCACCTTCACCGATCCCGACGGGTTCACCTGGGAGACAGCCCGATGACCGAACACAAGAAGCCCAAACTGTTGTCCGGCGGTAATCCGCAGATCCCCAAGGGTGAGGGAAACGGGCCCGTGCAGGATTACATCGCGGCCATGCCCGGCTGGAAACGCGACGTGGGCGAACGGCTCGACGGGCTGATCGACCGCGCGATCCCTGACGTACACAAGGCCGTGAAATGGAATCAGCCGTTCTACGGACGCCGCGATGAGGGCTGGTTCCTGTCGTTTCGCTGCTACACCAACTACGTGCAGATCGCGTTCTTCAAGGGTGCATCGCTGGATCCTGTGCCGCCGAAGGCCTCCAAGCACGACGAGGTGCGTTACCTCGACATCCGTGAGGACGACGAACTCGACCAAGACCAACTCCGCTCGTGGTTCCAGCAGGCCAGCCGGCTGCCCGGCGAGAAAATGTGACGACCGGACCGCCTCGAGTGCGCGATTGGGCAGCCAAAGCGGCGGAAACGGCCTGCACAAGTTCGGCCTCGGGGCGTAACGCCACAATGAACTGATGGACCTGCCCGTGATGCCGCCGCTGCGCCCGATGCTGGCCAAATCGGTCGCCGCGATCCCACCCGGTGCCTCGTACGAGCCGAAATGGGATGGCTTCCGGTCGATCTGCTTCCGCGACGGCGACGAGGTCGAGTTCGGCAGCCGCAACGAGCGGCCGATGACCCGCTACTTTCCCGAACTGGTCGCCGCGGCCGATGCCGAACTGCCAGATCGGTGCATCGTCGACGGCGAGATCGTCGTCGCCACCGACCACGGTCTGGACTTCGAGGCGCTGCAGCAGCGCATCCACCCGGCGGCCAGCCGCGTCAACATGCTGGCCGAGCAGACACCGGCGTCGTTCATCGCGTTCGACCTGCTCGCCCTGGGCGACGACGACTACACCGGGCGTCCGTTCACCGAACGTCGCGCCGCACTCGTCGAAGCTCTCGCGCGCTCGGGCCCGTCGTTTCACGTGACGCCGGCGACCACCGACGTGACAACCGCCCACCGGTGGTTCGACGAGTTCGAGGGTGCCGGCCTCGACGGGGTGATCGCCAAACCGCTGACGCTGACTTACCAGCCGGACAAGCGCGTGATGTTCAAGATCAAGCACGAGCGCACCGCGGATTGCGTCGTCGCCGGATACCGGCTACACAAGTCGGGTGCCGACGCCATCGGCTCGCTGCTGCTCGGCCTGTACCACGACGACGGCACGCTGGCCTCTGTCGGCGTGATCGGCGCGTTCCCGATGGCCACCCGGCGGCAGTTGTTCACCGAATTACAGCCGCTGGTCACCACATTCGACGGACATCCCTGGGACTGGGCCGCGCACCTGGGCGGTGACCGCACCCCGCGCCGCAACGAGGGCTCACGCTGGAACGCCGGCAAAGACCTGTCGTTTGTGCCGCTGCGCCCCGAGCGGGTGGTCGAAGTCCGCTACGACCACATGGAAGGTCAGCGGTTCCGGCACACCGCCCAGTTCAACCGCTGGCGGCCCGACCGCGACCCGCGCTCGTGCACTTACGAGCAGCTCGAGCAGCCGGTCTCGTTCAAACTGCGTGACATCGTGCCGGGGCTGGGCTGAGCGACGGACTTTTCGGCAACTCGGCGATGCCCGCGGCCCGGACGTGTGATGCTGCCTTCATGGTGATCACACGCGCGACGGTTGCCGCGGTGGCGCTCATGGGCGCCGCCGCCGGACTGGCCGGCCCGGCATGGGCCGATGGGCGACTCGACGGCGAGTACCGGTTCATCAACGGCGCGACGATGAACACGTGGGCGATCACCACCCAGTGCAACCCCGAAGATTTTTGTGGCGGAACGGTTTCGAGCTCTACCGGGTTGATCGCTCAGATCAGTAAGCAGACGGACGGCCCGTGGCTCATCGAGCGCCACGACGTCTTCAACGGACGGTTGTGCGGTGACGGCAGCACCGGCCCGGCCGATCTGACGTACTCGTTTGATCCGGCGAGTTTGACGGGAACTCTGCGCTACACGTGGAAACCCGGAACCTGCAACGACCCCAACCCCGGGCAGAGCGAGGAACCGATAAGCCTTCAACTGCTTTAGTCAGCGTCTTCTGGCACCGCCAGGTGGTTGATCGCCGGCATCACCAGGGTGTCGATCACCTGGCGGACGAAGGCCGCGTCGACACGCTGCCCACGCACCACCTGCAGCAGGCTCATGGCGGTGGTGATGTCGGCAATGAACGACCAGTCGCGGTCGCGGGCGATCTCACCGCGGTTGGCCGCTTGAGTCAGGATCGCCGAGAAGACCCGTCGTCCCCGAAACAACATCAGATCGTCGAGCGCCGCCGCCAGCTCAGGGTCTTTCGCGGCCTCCAGCGCGACTCGCAGGATCAGGTCCGTGGACACCAGCGAGTCGTCGTTTCGCTTGACGCGTCCGACGACGGCGTCCAAATCGCCGCTGAGGCTTCCGGTGTCGGGCGCATCGTTTTCGAGGAGATCGGGCCGCCAGTAGACGAGGGCGTCGGCGATCAACGCCGCCTTCGACGACCAGCGTCGGTAGATCGCGGCCTTGCCGACGCCGGCGCGCTCGGCGATGTCGTTCATGTTCGTGGCGTCGTAGCCGTGCTCGGTCAGCGCCGCCAACGCCGCGTCGAGGATCGCGGGATCACGGGATCGGTCCAAGCGCCCCTCGGTGCGCTGGCGCAGTTTCGACTCTGAAGCTGCCACGACGACGAGTCTAGGTTTTCACGGGATCGCCGGCTGCGCGATGGGTGCGGTATCGACCTGCTGCTGACGGTGCAGGCGATAGCGGTCGATGATCTGGAACGTGTTCAACGGCCACCAGAACCAACGGCCCAGCGCCGCGGCGATCGACGGGGTCATGAACGACCGTACGATCAGCGTGTCGATCAGCAGCCCGATCCCGATGGTCATCCCCAGCTGGCCGATCACCCGTAGATCGCTGACGATCATCGACATCATCGTGAACGCGAACACCAATCCGGCGGCGGTCACCACGCGCCCGGTTGCGCCCATCCCGCGGATGATGCCGGTATTCAGCCCGGCGTGGATCTCCTCTTTGAGCCGAGACACCACCAACAGGTTGTAGTCCGAACCGACGGCCAACAAGATCACCACCGACAGCGGCATCACGATCCACTGCACACCCAGACCCAGGATGTCCTGCCACAGAAGGACCGACAGCCCGCAGGCGGTGCCCAAGGATGCGGCGACAGTGCCGACGATGACCAATGCGGCGACGACGCTGCGGGTGATCAGCAGCATGATCGCGAAGATCAGGATCATCGAGGCGATGACGGCGATCGTCAAATCGACGACGACACCGTTCTGCATGTCGTTGTAGAGCGACGCGGTGCCGGCCAAGGACACCTTCGCGTTCTCCAGCGGGGTGCCCTTGACCGCGTCGGCGACGGTGTCCTTGATCCCTGCTACGTGATCGATGCCCTCCACCGATGCGGGATCGCCCTGGTGGGTGATGATCATCCGGACCGCCTTGCCATCCGGTGACACGAACATCTTGAGTCCCCGCTCGAAGTCCGGGTTTTGGAAGACTTCCGGCGGCAGATAGAACGAGTCGTCGTTCTTGGCCTGGTCGAAGTACAGGCCCATCTCCGTAGCGCCCTGCGCAAGCTCTTGAGAATGCGCCTGGATGCCCGCCATCGTGCTGTGCGTGGACAGCATGAAGTTGCGCATCGTCTTCATCGACTCGATTGTCGGCGGGATCGTCGCCAGCATCTGCGGCATCAGCTGATCCAGTTGGTCGAGGTCACCGGTGATGCCCTGCAGTTTGTCGGCCAGTTGGTCGATCCCGTCGATGGAGTCGAATATCGACCTCAAAGACCAGCAGATCGGAATGTCGAAGCAGTGCGGTTCCCAGTAGAAGTAGTTGCGAAGCGGGCGGAAGAAGTCGTCGAAATTGGCAATGCTGTCGCGTAATTGGTTGGTGGTATCCACCATGTCGTGGGTCCGGCCGACCATGTCGTGAGTGGTAGCGGTGATCTGTTGCATGAGGTTGAACATGCGCTCGAGGTTGGCGATGGTGGCGCCCAGTTCGTCGGCCTGCTCGAGCATCTGGGCGGTGTTGTCGTTCATCACCTTGGCGGTCTGCAGCGTTCCGGAGTTCTGCATCGCGATCTGGAAAGGGATGGAGCTGTGCTCGATCGGGGCACCGAGCGGTCGGGTGATGGTCTGTACCCGCTCGATACCGCGTAAGTGGAAGACGCTCTTGGCCACCCGGTCGATGACCAGCATGTCGGCCGGGTCGCGCAGGTCGTGGTCGGCTTCGAGCATGAGCAACTCGGGGTTCATCCGGGCTTCGGAGAAGTGCCGTTGCGCCGCCGCCATCGAGACGTTGGCGGGCATGTCGGCGGGGGTGAACTTGTCGTCGTTGTACTGCGGGATGTAGGTCAGCAGGCTGACGAAGCCGATGATGGCGATCAGGGCGGCGACGGTGATGATCGGTTTGGGCCAGCGCACCACGGCCGTGCCGACTTTGCGCCAACCGCGCGTGGACAGTTCACGCTTGGGATCGAACAGGCCGAACCGCGAGCCGGTCACCAGAATCGCGGGCGCCAGCGTCAGCGCCGCGGACACGATGACCAGGAGCGCTATCGCACACGGCAACGCCATGGTCTGGAAATACGGCAGCGTGGTCATGGTCAGGCACAGACACGCACCTGCGATGGTGAGACCAGACCCGAGGATGACGTGTGAAACCCCTTGGTATGCGGTGTAGTACGCCTCTTCCCGGTTGAGGCCGGTGGCCCGCGCCTCGTGGTAACGCCCCAGCAGGAAGATGACGTAGTCGGTGCCTGCGGCGATGGACAGCATCGTGACCATGCTCACCGCGTAGGGGGTCAGACCGATCAGGTCGAGGTTGCCTGCGGTGGCGGTGACCCCTTGGGCGGCAAAGAGTTCAATGCCCACGATGAGCAGTGCGAGCACCGTGGTCACGATCGAGCGATACACCAGCAGCAGCATCAGCAGGATGACGACGATGGACACCAGCGCCATCGTCGCCATGCTCTTGTGCCCGGCGATACTGGTGTCGACGTTGAGCACCGTGTTGCCCGCGACGTAGGCCTTCACCCCCGGCGGCGCCTGCACCGATGCGACGATGTCGCGCACCGCGGCCACCGACTCGTGGCTGGGCGTCGTGCCCTGCGCGCCTTCGAGAAAGACCTGAACGTAGGCGGCCTTGCCGTCCGGGCTCTGTGAGCCCGCAGCCGTCAGCGGGTCACTCCAGAAGTCCTGGGTGAACTGGACGTGGGCGCCGTCGGCCTTCAGCTTGGCCACGATCTGGTCGTAGTACTCGTGGGCGCTGTCGCCGAGCTTGTCCTGGCCTTCCAGCACCACCATCGCCGTGGAGTCCGAGTCGAATTCCTTGAACACCGCTCCGATATTCATCATCGATTGGAAGGCGGGTGAACGCTGCGGGGCCAGCGACACCGAGTGGGCGTCGGCGACGGTGTCCAGGGACGGGGTGAGCGCACCGAGGACGACCGCGAGAAGCACCCAAAACAGGATGATCGGCAGCGCCATGGTCCGCACCACCCGGGCGACCAGTGGGCGGCCCGGCTTGGAACGTGTTGTGCTCATACGGACTTCACCAGGCAGTAGACGAACGGCTGAAATTCGTCGCTGCTGCGGTCGTCGCGTACCTGACCGTCGACCACGACGCGGCAGCGCAGTTTGTCGACGTCGGAGTCGCCCTGCGCGACGATGTTGGCCGACATCGAGGGCAGCGTCGTCACGATGGTGAACGACCACGGCAGGGTGGCTGCGTCGATGCGGTGCGGCTGACCGTTTTCGTCCAGGTAGTCGAGATCGACGTGGCCGGCGGGCCCGGTCACCTCGTACGTGATGTGCTTGGGATTGAACGGTTCGGTCAGCCCGGAGTTCGTGTCGGCGGCCGTGGCCGCCTGCCCGGTCGCGACCGTGTCACGGATGCGAACCACGGCGTATGCGCCGATCATCACCACGCATACCAGCAGCAGCGGCATCCATGCCCTTGCCAACAGTCGGAGCACCTATCCGCCGCCTCCAGTCCTGCGCCCATCGGCGGAACCCGAGTTCCGTCACGGCAACGGGAGAACTTTACCTCTCCGGAAGGCCGGTCCGTTCACCGGGTTTTGCTGCCGCGAGTGTGCAGTCTGATACGCCGGGCACGGCGCGTCGCGTATGAAACCGCACACTCGGCGAAGTCAAGCGCGGGCGAAGCTCAGCGTCTCGCCGCGCACCCCACCCATCCACAGGTCCTGGCAGGCGGCGGCCATCTCGTCGAGGCCGTCGATCACCGCGCCGAACACGTTGCCGGGCACCCAACCCTGGTCGCCGTTGATCAGTAAGTTGTTGCGCCCGTAGAACAACGCGAGGTCGACGATCGCACCGGTGGTCCCGGTGCCGGTGGTGTTCTCGTAGCCGTAGGCGGGGTTGCCGAGTTGGTCCGAGTCGAACGAGAACCAGCACAGGTCACCGGGAATCGGTGTCACCGTGGTGTTCTCCCGGCCGGGGTCGACGGACGCGAACTCCGGTAGCAGCGTGTAGATCTCGTTGCGCGCGTACTTGCCGTGGTACACCTGCGCGCAGACCGGCAGCGCGTTCCACACCGCCGCGCAGGTGCGCGGCGCGGCGTCGTCGAGCAGCCGGGCCACACAGCTGACGCCGCGCTTGTCCAGGGACACCGTGATCAGCCTGCTCATCGAACTCCTTGTGCGATCAGTTCCGGGGTGCGCCGGTGCCAGTCGGTGGCCGCCTCGTACGCGCGCCCGACGCGCAGCACCCTCGCATCGGCATGCCGGGGTCCCACGATCTGCAGCCCGACCGGTAGCCCGGCCGAGGTGAAGCCGCACGGCACGCTGAGCGCGGGCTGCTGGGTCATGTTGAACGGATAGGTGTACGGCGTCCAGCTGGCCCAGTCCGGCGACGGCCAACCGTCGGGCACATCGCAGCCTGCGGTGAAGGCGGGCAGCGGCAGAGTCGGTGTGACCAGCACGTCATAGCTCTGGTGGAACCGGCCCATCAGCTCGCCCAGGTGCATGCGCACCGCCGTCGCGTCCAGGTAGTCCGACGCCGAAAAGCCCGCTCCGGTCGCGGCGATGCGGCGCAGCCCAGGATCCACCCGATCCGCCCACGCGCCGTCGAGTTCGCCGTAGGCCGACAGCACCTTGGCCGAGCCCGAGAACCACAACACCTGAAAGGCGTCCAGCGGGTCGGCGAACCCGGGGTCGACCTGCTCGACGTGGGCGCCCGCGTCGGCCAGCACGGCCACCGCCGCCCGGACGGCGGCGTCGACCTCGGGGTCGTTGCGCACGAAGCCAAGGTTCAGGGAGAACGCGACGCGCAGACCCGCGACACCGTCGTCAAGGCCGTCCAGATACGACGACGACGGGGTCGGCATCGCCGCCCAGTCCCGCGGGTCGAATCCGGTGATCACATCCATCAGCGCCGCGGTGTCGGCCACGGTCCTGGTCATCGGGCCGGGGTGGGCCAGGGTGCCGAACGGGCTCGGCGGATAGTGCGGGATCAGCCCGTAGGTCGGCTTCAGCGCGACCGTCCCGGTGAACGCCGCCGGGATGCGCACCGATCCGCCGGCATCGGTGCCGACCGACCACGCCCCCATGCCCAGCCCGACGGCCGCCGCGCTGCCGCCGCTGGATCCGCCCGCGGTCTTGGTGGGATCCCACGGGTTGCCGGTCGCCCCGTACCGCGGTGAGTCGGTGACGCCCTTCCACGAGTACTCCGGCGTCGTCGTCTTGCCGAGCAGCACGGCACCGGTTTCGCGCAACCGCGCGACGCTCGGCGCGTCCTCGTCCCACGGGCCGGCGCCGTCGATGAGCCAGCTGCCGCGCAGGGTCGGCCAGCCGCGCGTCCACAGCGCGTCCTTGATCGACGTCGGCACCCCGTCGCCGGGGCCGAGGGGCTCTCCGGCATACCAGCGCGCCTCCGACGCCGTGGCCGCAGCCATCGCCGCCTCGGCGTCCACCAGCACGAACGCATTCACCGCGTCATCGTGAGATTCGATGGCGGACAACGCTTCTCGGGTGGCCTCCACCGGGGAGATCGTCTTGGCGCGGTATCCCTGCACCAGCTCGACAGCGGTCGGGATCATCGCGCATCACCTGAACCTGATGTCGCCGGCCTTCCGGCTCCGGAGGGCACGTAGCCGAGTTTCTTGTCCACCACGTTTTCCAGCGGCTCGCCGGCCAGCCAGCGCCGCAGGTTCTGCCCGAACTGCTCGGCCAGCGTGTCGCGCCAGCCGGCCACGTCACCGGACATGTGGGGGGTGATGGTCAGGTGAGGGGCGTCCCACAGCGGATGGTCGGGTGGCAGCGGCTCGGTGTCGAACACGTCGAGCGTCGCGCCGCCGATCGCGCCCTGCCTCAGCGCGTCGAGCAGGGCCGACTCGACCACCATCGGGCCGCGGGCGATGTTCACCAGGTGCGCGTCGGGCTTCATCGCGGCCAGCACCGCCGCGTCGACCAGCCCGCGCGTCGAGTCGGTCAGCGGCGCCGCGAGCACCAGGTGATCGCACCAGCCGACGTCGGCGGCCAGGTTCGCGCTCGCCACCACGTCGCCGAAGTCGGGGTCGTCGGCGGCGGCGACGCGGCCCGCGCCACGCACCTGCATACCCGCCGCGCGCAACAGCCGCGCGATCGCGCGGCCGATGGCGCCGGTGCCGACGACGAGGGCACGGGTCCCGGCGATGCCGCGGGTTTCCCGGTGGCGCCAGCGCCGGTCGTGCTGCAGCGCGAAGCTGGTGCGGCTGTCCTTGGCGTGCGCGAGGACCGCGCCGAGCACGTACTCGGCGATCGGACGGTCGAAGACACCGCGCGCGTTGGTGACCACGACATCGGAGTCGCGAAGTTCGTCAAACAGCAGCGTGTCGACGCCGGCGGCGGTGACGTGAATCCACTCCAGCGTGCCCGCGTGCGCCCACACCTGGCGCACCGCGGTGGAGAAGTAGTCCCACAGCAGCAGGACCCGTGCCCCCTCGATGGCCTCGGTGAGGTCGGCGGTGGTGCAGAACCGGACCTCGACGGGCAGCTCGCCCAGACCCGGGGGGCGATCGGATTCATCGGCGCACAACACCGCGAGCACGGGCGGATCGGGTCTGACCTGCCCGGATGAGCCGACCCGCAGACCGGTCGGGTCGCTCTCGCGGGGGGTCGGCACGCCCCGAAGGCTAAGGACACGCCGTATGATTGTCAACAATCTATTGCCGGTTTGCCTATCTGGCCTCACACTGTGGAAATGACGCTCGGGGATCTGGTGCCGCCCCCACCATTGCAGCAGGTCGGCGTGGGTGTTGTGACGCCCTATGACTTCGCCCTGGACCGCGAATTGTGGCGCTGGGTGCCCGACGACGTCAGCCTCTACGTGACCCGGCTGCGGTACGCCCCGCTGCCGGTGACCGTCGACATGGCGGTGCACGTCTCGGACGCCGACAACGTCGTCGCCGGTGCCGCCAACGTGCTGGCGGTCGCGCCGCTGGTGACCGCCTACGCGTGTACGGCGGGCAGCTTCGTCAAGGGGATGGCCGGCGAGGCCGCGCTGGTCGCGGCGATGCAGGCCGCCGGTGCGCCCGCCGCGGTGACGACGAGCGGTTCCATGCTCGCCGCGCTGCGGCACCTGGGCGTGCACCGCGTCGCCACCGTCACCCCCTACACCGCGGATCTGACCATCGGGCTGACGAGCTACCTGATGGAGGCCGGCCTGGAGGTGGTCTCGACATCCGGGCTCGGGCTGACCTCCCACATCTGGGCGGTGCCGTACGAGCAGACCGCCGAGCTGGTCCGCAGCACCGACGTCCCCGAGGCCGAGGCCATCGTCGTCAGCTGCACGAACCTGCCCACCTACGACCTGATCGCCAGGTTGGAAGCCGAGCTGCACAAACCGGTCGTCACCGCGAACCAGGTGACGATGTGGGCGGCGCTGCGCGTGGCCGGCCGCAAAGCCGTGGGCCCGGGCCAGCGCCTCATTGAGACGTAACGAATCCGCCTCGAAGCAGCAGCGGGCAAAGAACGAGCAAGGCCGGTTGTTAACATTGTCGACAATCTGCCCATCGACGGAGGGGCTCGTATGGCGACGGTAGGACTGCTCTATCCCGGGCACAGCGCCGAAGACGACTTCGAAACGCTGGTGGCTCTGGCGGGTGATGTGCACCTGCCGGTGGTCATCACCTCCGTCGGCGAGGACGCCCACCGGGTCGATGCGCTGCTGGACCTCGGCAGCACCGAACGCCTCGCTGACGGGGTCAGGCAACTCGCCACCTCGCACCCGCAGGCGGTGATGTGGGCGTGCACGTCGGGCAGTTTCGTGTTCGGCCCTGACGGCGCGCGCCATCAGGCCGCGAAAGTCGCTGCGGCGGCGGGTGTTCCGGCGTCGTCGACGTCGATCGCGTTCGTCGACGTGCTGCGTCACCTGCACATCCGGCGGGTCGCTGTCGCCGCGTCGTATCCGCACGACGTCGCCGAGCACTTTGTGGGGTTCCTGGCCGCCGACGGCGTCGACGTCGTGGCGATGGGCAGCCACGGCATCGTCACCGCCGCCGAGGTCGGCACCCTGGCGCCGCAGCGGGTGGTCGACATGGTCACGGCGGCCGATCATCCCGACGCGCAGGCCGTGCTCGTCCCCGACACCGCGATGCACACGCTGGGCATCATCGATCGCCTCGAGGCCGCCGTCGGCAAGCCGGTGCTGACCGCCAACCAGGTCACGGTGTGGAAGGGCCTGCAGCTGATCGGCCGGACGCCGGTGATTCCCGGGATGGGCCGGCTGTTCCAGGAGGAGATGCAGTGACCGAGTTCATCGCACCCGTCGAACAGGAGTCCACGCCCAGCATCGTCGCCGACAAGCTGCGCCAGGCCATCGCGCATGGCGAGCTGGCGCCGGGCACGCAGCTGGGCGAGGCGGAGTTGGCCCGCAAGCTCGGCGTCAGCCGCGGGCCGCTGCGCGAAGGCATGCAACGCCTGACCCAGGAGGGGCTGCTCATCGCGATCCGCAACCGCGGTGTGTTCGTCATCGACATGACCCCCGACGAGGCCTCCGACATGTACCTGGCCCGTGAGGCGATCGAACGCGCCGCCACCCGACGGATCCTGCAGCGCGACTACGCCGCCGCCGGTGACGAGCTGCTGGCCATCGTCGAGGAGATGGCCGAGGCCACCGACGTCGACGAGGGCAGCGAGGCCGATATCCGTTTCCACGAACGGCTCGTCGAGCTGGCCGACAGCCCCCGGTTGTCGCGGATGCACCAGACCTACCTCGTCGAGACGAGGATGTGTGTGCACGCGCTGGCCGACACCTACGACAACCCCACCGACCGGGTGATGGAGCACCAGGCGCTGGCCAGCGCGATCCGGGCGGGCGACGTGCAGCTGTCCGACAAGCTGCTGATCGCGCACATGGAGGACGCGATCGACCGCCTGATCGAGCGGCTGGCCCGGTAGTCGCTACGTCAGGGCGATACCGATGTACTTGGTCTCCAGGAACTCGTCGATCCCCACGGCCCCGCCCTCGCGGCCGAGCCCGGACTGCTTGACGCCGCCGAACGGTGCTGCGGGGTTGGACACCACACCCTGGTTCAACCCGACCATCCCGGTCTCCAGCGCCTCGGCGACCCGCAGGGCGCGCCGCAGGTCGTTGGTGAACACGTAGGCCACCAGACCGTATTCGGTGTCGTTGGCGGCGGCGATCACCTCCTGCTCGGTTTCGAACGGGGTGAGCGGGGCGACGGGGCCGAAGATCTCCTCACCGGCCATCTTCGCGTCGCGCGCGACGTGGGTGAGCACGGTCGGCGGATAGAAGAAGCCGGCCCCGCCCGTCGGCGACCCGCCGGTGAGCACCCGCGCGCCGCGCCCGACCGCGTCGTCGACCAGGGCCGCCACCTTGCGCAGCGCGGCCGCGTCGATCAGCGGGCCGACCTGCACTCCGTCGTCGGTGCCACATCCCACGGTCAGCGCGGCCATGCGTTCGGCCAGGCGCCGGCCGAACTCGTCGATGACCGACGCGTGCACGTAGATCCGGTTGGCCGCCGTGCAGGCCTCGCCCATATTGCGCATCTTGGCCGCGATGGCGCCGTCGACGGCTTCGTCGAGGTCGGCGTCGGCGAACACGAGAAACGGGGCGTTGCCGCCGAGTTCCAGCGAGGTCCGCAGCACCTTCTGGGCACACTGTTCGAGCAGCACCCGGCCCACCCGCGTCGACCCGGTGAACGACAGTTTGCGGGCCAGCCCGGAGCGGATCATCGGCTCCATGACCGCACCGGCGCGCGCCGTCGTCACGCAGTTGACCGCACCGGCCGGCACGCCGGCCTCCTCGAGGATTCCCATCAGCGCCAGCATCGACAGCGGCGTCTGATGCGCGGGTTTGATCACGCTGGTGCAGCCCGCGGCGATCGCGGGTCCTAGCTTCCTGGTGCCCATCGCCATCGGGAAGTTCCACGGGGTGACGAGCAGGCACGGCCCGACGGGCTGGCGGGCAACCAGGAACCGGGAACCCCCGGCAGGGGCGGTCTGATAGCCGCCGTCGATGCGGGTGGCCTCCTCGGCGAAGTGCCGGAAAAACTCTGCGGCGTAAGCAATTTCACCACGTGACTCGGCCAGCGGTTTGCCCATCTCCAGCGTCATCAACCGCGCGAGGTCGTCGACGGCCGCATGCAGCAGTTCGAAGGCGGCCATCAGCATGTCGGCGCGCGCCCGCGGCGGCGTCGCGGCGAACTCCGCCTGGGCGTCGACCGCGGCCTGCAGCGCGGCCATGCCGTCGGCGGGGTTTGCGTCGGCCACCGCGCAGAGCACCTCGCCGGTGGCGGGGTCGATGACGTCGAAGGTGGCGCGCCCTGCGGCGTCGACCCATTTGCCGTCGATGAACAGTCGCTTGTCGACGGCGTCGATCACGGTTTGCAGCGCGGTCACGCGATTCCCTTTCGCCAATGCCACCCGGCGGATAGTCTGATTGTCGACAATCTACCGGTAAGGGGCGCGCTCGTGGCAGAACTCTCGCAAATCCTCAGGCAGGCCACCGGCGTGCTGGCCGCGCGCGGTGCGGGCGTGCAACTGTTCGACGAGCAGGAGCGCCGCTATCTGGACTTCACCGCCGGTATCGGCGTGACCAGCACCGGCCACTGCCATCCGCGGGTGGTGGAGGCCGCCCAACGCCAGGTCGCCACGTTGATCCACGGTCAGTACACGACCGTGCTGCACCGGCCGCTGCTCACCCTCGTCGAACGGTTGGGTGAGGTGCTGCCGCCGGGCCTGGACCGGGTGTTCTTCGCCAACTCGGGCAGCGAGGCAATCGAGGCGGCGCTGCGGCTGTCCCGGCAGGCCACCGGCCGGCCCAACGTCATCGTGTTCCACGGCGGTTTCCACGGCCGCACCGTGGCCGCGGCGTCGATGACCACGTCGGGCACCAAGTTCCGGTCCGGTTTCGCGCCGCTGATGGCCGGTGTGCACGTGGCGCCGTTTCCCGACCCGGGCCACTACGGCTGGCCCGTCGAGCAGGCGACCGACTTCGCGCTTTCCCAACTCGACTACGTGTTGCAGACGTTGAGCGCACCCGCCGACACGGCCGCGTTCTTCGTCGAACCGGTCCTCGGTGAGGGCGGCTACGTCCCGGCCAACGAGCGTTTCTTCGCCGGTCTGCGCGAGCGCGCGGACGCCTACGGCATCCTGCTGGTGGTCGACGAGGTGCAGACCGGGTTCGGCCGCACCGGCCGGTTCTGGGGCGGTGAGCACTTCGACGCCCACCCCGACGTCGTCGTCACCGCGAAGGGGCTGGCGTCGGGCTTCCCGCTGTCGGGCATCGCCGCGCCGTCGGCGCTGATGGACAAGGCGTGGCCCGGTTCGCAGGGCGGCACCTACGGGGCCAACGCCGTGGCGTGCGCGGCGGCGGTGGCGACCCTGGACGTGATCGCCGACGAACGCCTGGTGCAGAACGCGGCCGAGCGCGGCGAGCAGTTGCGGGAGGCGTTGCGCACCGTCGCGGACAAGTACGACGCGATCACCGACGTGCGCGGGCTGGGCCTGATGATCGGCGTCGAATTCCGCGACGGCGCAGGCCGACCCGACGGCACGACGGCGGTGGCCGTGCAGCAGGAGGCCGCCCGGCGTGGCCTGCTGCTGCTGACGTGCGGCGCGTGGGGCCAGGTGGTGCGGTTCATTCCGGCGTTGGTGGTGTCGGCCGACGAGGTCGACGAGGCGGCGGGTGTGTGGTCCGACGCTGTGAGCGCGGTCCTCTAGCTCAGGTGCGGGTGAGTTCGCGGTCGTAGTCCACCGGCGGTGGCGCCTCGGGGGTGCCGGGGATCTCGGTACCGCCGATCGGGCAGCGCGCGGTCTCGGGCAGCTTGAGCAGCGCGAGCACCCCGATCAGGCAGGCCGCCATCATGTAGAACGCGGGCATCAGGTTGTTGCCGGTTTGCACGACCATCCAGTCGTTGAACGCCGGCGCGGTGCCACCGAAGATCGACGTCGACACGTTGTAGGCGATGGCGAACCCGGCATAGCGCACCTGGGTCGGGAACATCGCGGGGAACGTCGCCGAGATCGTCGCCAGCTGCGGCACGTACAGCAGGCCCAGCACGGCAAAGCCGATGACCGCGCCGAGCACGCCGGTGGACATCAGCATGAACATCGGCACGACCATCACCAGCAGGCCCACCAGCGAGATCCACCACAGCGGTTTTCGGCCGAACCGGTCCGAGGCCAGCCCGGCGAACGGCAGGAGCACCATCATCGAGATCATCCCGATGATCGGCACGATCAGCGACATGTCGGTGGACAGGCCGATCGCGGTCTCCAGATAGGTCGGCATGTACGTCAGCAGCGTGTAGTTGACGACGTTGAGCGCCACCACCAGCCCGCCCAGCCGCACAATCGGGCCCCAGTATTGGACGAGCAGGTCCTTGAACTCGGTCCCGATCCCCTTCTCTTCCCTGCCTGCGGCCTCCAGCTCTTTGAAGACCGGCGTCTCTTCCAGCCGGGTGCGCAGGTAGAGGCCGATGAGCCCGAGCGGGGCGGCGATCAGGAACGGCAGCCGCCAGCCCCAGGTGCCCATCTGGTCATCGTTGAGCACCAGCGAGAAGCCCAGCATCAGCAGTGCGCCCGCGGAGAAACCGGCGAGCGTGCCGAACTCCAGGAAGCTGCCGAGCAGCCCGCGTCGGCGCGCAGGGGCGTACTCGGCCATGAACGTGGCGGCGCCGCCGTATTCGCCGCCGGTGGAGAAGCCCTGGATCATCCGCAGCAGCACCATCAGCGCCGGCGCCCACATCCCGATCGCGGCGTACGTCGGCACCAGCCCGACGCACAGCGTGGCGCCCGCCATCAGCAGGATGGTGATCGCCAGCACCTGCTTGCGACCGAACCGGTCGCCGAGCGGTCCCCAGAAGAACCCGCCGAGGGGGCGCACGAGGAACGACACCGCGAACGTCATCAGCGCGAGCAGCGTCGCGGTGGCGCCGTCGCCGGGGAAGATCGCCGCGGAGATGTAGGTGACGCCGTAGGCGTAGAGGCCGTAGTCGAACCACTCGGTCGCGTTGCCGATGGCCGAGGCCGCGATGGCCTTTCGGACGATGGCGGGCGGCTGGTCCTTTTCGGCGGCTTGCTGCGGCGGATGCGCGGAGGATTCGGCTTCTCGGGCGTCCATGAGCTCTCTCGTCTCCGTCGACACGGCTCCCGGTGCACTACTTCGGCAAAGGCTGGCTTCGTCGCACACCGCAGGGCCAGGCCGTTGTTTTGTTGGCTGTCCATCGCTGGACGTCAATCGTTCATACCCCAATTGCACGCGCGTCACTCCCGTTACGCCGACGAAAGCAAAGATTGCTTCTCCGCACGGACGCTTGGGGCCTGGCGCATCTGGATAGATTGCACGGATGACCGCAGGCAGGTTCGCCCCGAGCCCGTCGGCCGACCTGCACATCGGCAACCTGCGCACCGCGGTGCTCGCCTGGTTGTTCGCGCGCTCCACCGCGCGCCGCTTCGTGATGCGGGTGGAGGATCTCGACGACCGGACTTTCGCCGACATCGCCGAACGGCAGCTGTCGGACCTAGCCGCGATCGGGGTGACCTGGGACGGTCCGGCCGAGTGGCAGTCCGCGCACGCACAGCGCTACGACGCCGTCGTCGCCGAGCTGGACGCTCGCGACTTGCTGTACGAATGTTATTGCAGCAGAAACGATATCGCTCAGGCACCGCGCGCTCCGCACGCACCCCAGGGCGCCTATCCCGGCACCTGCCGCGACCTCACCGATGCGCAGCGACGGCAGCGACGCGACGAGACCGGCCGACCGCCGGCGCTGCGGCTGCGCACCGACGAGATCACCTACACCGTCGAAGACGTGCTGCACGGGCGCTACACCGGCATCGTCGACGACTTCGTGGTGCGGCGCGGGGACGGCGTCGCGGCCTACAACCTGGCCGTGGTGGTCGACGACGCCGCGCAGGGTATCGATCAGGTGGTGCGCGGCGACGACCTGTTGTCGTCATCCCCGCGGCAGGCGTATCTGGCCCGGCTGCTCGGGTATCCCGAGCCGACGTACGCCCATGTGCCGCTGGTGCTCAACGAGGACGGGGCGCGGCTGGCCAAGCGCGACGGCGCGGTGACGCTGGCCGAGATCGGCGTGCCGCGCGCGCTGGCTGCGATCGCGGCGTCGTTGGGCTGGCCGACGGCGACGGACCTCGACTCGCTACTGGAAGTGTTCGATCCGGCCCGGTTGCCGCGGCATCCGTGGATCTACCGCCCCTCCTGAGGAGTCGGCGCGCCGCGTCTCAGAGTTCCTGTTGTCCCCACGGTGAGCCGTAGGCCGTCAGCAACTCCAGAAACGGCGCCGCGTCGAACGCCTCGGGCCCGAGCACACCGCTGCCACCCCAGGTGCCGTCGGCCAGAAGTTCAAGGGCAACAACGGGATTGATCGCGGTCTGCCAGACCACACACTGGTGGCCGTACTCGGCCATCGACCATTCGTTGTCGACGACGTGGTACAGGTAGGTCGATCGGGGGTTGCCGTCCCTGCCGGTGCCGGTCACCCACAGCCCCGCACACGTCTTGCCGCGCATCTTGGGGCCGAGCGCGGCCGGGTCGGGCAGGCAGGCGGCCACCACGTCGCGCGGGCTGACCTCGACCGGACCGACCTTCACTGTCTCGGTACGGTCCAGGCCGAGCTTGTGCAGTGTTTTGAGCACGCCGATGAACTCCTCGCCGAGGCCGTACTTGAACGTCGCGCGTCGGCATTTGACCCAGCGCGGCATCAGCAGCACCTCCTCGTGCTCGACGTTGACGCATTCGACGGGCCCGATGCCGTCGGGAAAGTCGAAAACCTCTGGCTCACTGAAGGGTTCGGTGGTGAACCAGCCGCGGTCGGCTTCCCAGATGACCGGTGGGTTCAGGCATTCCTCGATGGTGGTCCAGATCGAGAACGACGGCGCGAAGTCGTAGCCGGCTACGGTCAGGTTCGACCCGTCCCGGGTGCCCAGTTCGTCGATGTCGGTGAACAGATGATCGGCGGCGTATCGCGCGAACACGTCCGAGAGGCCGGGCTCCACGCCGATCCCGACGAGGGCGAGCCGGTCCGCGTCGCGCCACTGGGCGTCCTGGGCGAACTGCGCGTCGCCGAGTTTGACGCCGGTCTTTTCGAACGGCCGCTCGGGATGGCGTTGCGAGAGGCTCATCGCCATGTCGAGGTAGTGCGCGCCGCCGGCCAGCGCTCCGGTGAAGATCGGCAGCACGAACCTCGGGTCGACGGCGTTCATCACGTGGGTGATGTCATGGCCCCGCACGAGTTCGGTCACCGCGTCCGCGGACGACGCGTCCACGTGCACGGCGCTGAACCGTGGATCGGCGACCGCGTCGGCGGCCTGGCGCGCCCGGGTCTGGTCGTAGTCACCGACCACGACCCGGTCGAAGAAGTCGCGTCGAGCGGCGATCGCGCAGAACGCCGCCCCGACGCCGCCGGCGCCGATCAGCAGGATTCGCATGCGCTGACGCTACCGGCGCGCCGAGATCGACGAAACGGCGAAAACTACTCGCACTTTCCCGCCCGGTTGTCCCTTTCGGCGTAAAAGCGGCCCAGTGTGTGCGCGCGGAGTTCGTCGAACTCCCCCGCCCGGATCGCCGCGCGGATCTGGTCGACGAGCCGGACGGTGAACCGCTCGTTGTGGATCGTGCACAGCGTCGCGGACAGGATCTCCTTGGCCTTGAACAGGTGGTGCAGATAAGCCCGGGTGTAGTGCGCGCAGGTGTAGCAGTCGCACTCCGCGTCGATCGGGGTGAAGTCGCGGCGGTACCGCGAGTTGGTGATGTTGAACCGCCCGGTCACCGAGTACACCGCGGCGTTGCGCGCCACCCGCGACGGCGACACGCAGTCGAAGGTGTCCGCGCCGGCGGCCACGGCGGCGAACAGGTCGTCGGGCTCGCTGATGCCCAGCATGTGGCGGGGTTTGTCGTCGGGCAGTTCGCTGCTGACCCAGCCGACGATGGTGGCCAGGTTCTGCTTCTCCAACGCGCCGCCGATGCCGTATCCGTCGAAACCGGCGCCCTCGTCGTCCACGATCGTCGTCAACCCGCGCGCGGCCTGCCTGCGCAGGTCCTCGTATTGGGCGCCCTGCACGACGCCGAACAACGCCTGGCGCGGCTGGTCCGGATCCGCGGCGGCCAGCCTGCGGTGTTCGGCCAGGCAGCGCACCGCCCACGCATGCGTGCGCTGCACCGACTGTTCCTGGTAGCCGCGGGTGTTGACGAGCGTGGTCAGTTCGTCGAACGCGAAGATGATGTCGGCGCCGAGCCGGTGTTGGATCCCGATCGACACCTCGGGGGTGAACCGGTGGGTGGAGCCGTCCAGATGCGACCGGAACGTCACGCCGTCATCGTCGACCGCGGCCAGCCGTTCCTTACCCTCGGCGATGATGTCGTCGGCCTGCACCCGTTCGGTGTCCATCGCGAGCACCTTGCGGAACCCGGCACCCAGCGACAGCACCTGGAACCCGCCGCTGTCGGTGAACGTCGGTCCCGGCCAGTTCATGAACGCACCCAGCCCGCCCGCCGCGGCGACGATGTCGGGACCCGGCTGCAGATACAGGTGATAGGCGTTGGCCAGGATGGCCTGCGCACCGAGCTCTTTCATGGTTTCGGGCAACACCGCCTTGACGGTGGCCTGGGTGCCGACCGGGATGAACGCCGGGGTGTGGATGTCACCGTGCGGGGTGCGGATCGTGCCCGCGCGGCCCAGCCGGCCGGGCAGTTCGGCCTCGACGGTGAAGAACCGCGCCGGCGAGTCGCTCGGACGGGCAGTATTCGGCGCGGTCACGCCGTAGATTCTGCACTGTGAGAATCCTGTGGCTTTTCGGTGCGGTCGTGCTGGTGCTCGCCGGGTGCTCGTCGGGCCCGCCGGAGTATCAGCCAGGACCCGGCGAATTGGTCGCCGGCACGGCGGAAGTGGCGGTCAACGGCCAGGAACCCGAGACCACCGCGGCCGTGCGGTGCGACTCGACCGGTCCGTTGACGACGATCACCACCGGCAACGAGACGTCGGGGGTGACGGCCATGGTGTCCAACGAGGACGCGCTGAAGGCGGAGAGCATCCGCATCAACGAGGTCGGCGGTTTCACCGGCAGCTACAACGCCGGGCTGGGCGACCCCGCCGATGTCACGATGACCGGGCGCACGTACGAGATCACCGGAACCGCCGAGGGATTCGACACCGACAACCCGAGTTTCCGGGTCCCCGGCACCTTCGCGATCCGGGTGTCCTGCTGACGCACGCACCCCGGTCCCGGCGACGTATCTGCTGGTCAACAGTCGAGATCTGACGGTTTTTTTCGGCGAAACGCGACAATCGGGCTGTTGTCGCGAACCATACTGACCGAGATGATCCGCCGATCTTGACGGGTCGCGACAACACAAAGGAGAACTGTCGTGAAGGTTGGATTAGTGGTTGCCGTCGGTGGCGCGGCCATCGTCATCGCGGGGCTTTCCGGCTGTGGGTCGGGCGACAAGAAGTCCGAGACCACCGGTGAGACGTCGACCGCTGCGGCGGCCCAGGGCAAGACGACCGTCACCATCGACGGCCAGGACCAAGAGGTTCAGGGCACCGTCGTGTGTAGTTCCATGGGCGGCAACACCAACATCGCGATCGGTGATGCGACCACCGGTATCGGCGCGGTGGTCAGCGAGGGCGATTCGCCGACGGTCCAGTCGGTGGGGCTGGGCAACGTCAACGGTGTCACGCTCGGCTTCCAGCAGGGCGCGGGTCAGGGTGACGCCAAAGCGGAGAAGGACGGCGACACCTACAAGATCAGCGGTACCGCGACGGGTGTGGATATGGCCAACCCGATGCAGCCGGTGAACAAGCCGTTCGAGATCGAGGTCACCTGCCCGTAAGCATTTTCGACCAGGCGGCGGCGTCCCGACGGGGCGCCGCCGTTCGTCGTATCAGGCCGGCAGCGTGTAGCCGGCCGCGGACTGACGCAGCTGCCAGATCTGCGCGGGGCACAGTTCGTTGACGGCCTGGTTGATCAGGTAGGCGCCCTGGTAGTAGTCGGCGGTGTGGAAGTCGGCCTTGACCTGGTCGACGAGCTCCCCGTAGCTCATCTTGGCCGCGACCCGGTCACAGATGGTGTTGCCGTAGCCGATGGCGGCATCGGCGTTGGGAAAGTTGTACCCCGGCCGCACGTGCACGTTGACGAGATACGCGACGGCGTCGGCGTTGGCGACAGGCACAACGACCATCGCGGCAGCGGCTCCCGCGGTGGCGATGGCGGCAATGGCGAACTTCATGGGTAGTGAGCCTATTCCGTTCCCCCCGACTGTGTGCTGCACATACGCTAAACCCATGAAGCTGATGGCTGCAGTGGCGATGGCGTGCGGGTTCGTGGCGGCACCGTTGATGACCGCGGCGACGGCACCGGCACTACCGCAGGTGTGCGACGGCGCCGGTTGCGTGCCGTACGTCGATCACACCGCCGTGGAGGGGCAAGCCTGCGTACAGAACACCCGCTACAACTTCGGCATGGACGCCGCGGGCAACACGCTCGCGTGCAGCGCGGAACGCACCTGGGTGGCGTCGCCGCCGTTGGTGGGTGTGCGGCCGATCCGGCTGCCGTGCGGGGAAGACCAGGGCGTCGCACAGTCACCCGACGGAGTTCCGCTCAGCTGCGTCGGCGGGGCGTGGACCTCTGACTACAGCGCGGCGTTCTAACGCTCAGTAGGCGCGCGCGGCGTAGGCCAGCGCGCCTGCGTCGTCATCCGCGTCGGGCAGTGACCCGTCCTCACGTTGCAGGCACCGGACCGTCACACCCGAAGCGGCCAGATCCTCTTCGCCGCCGGGACCGACCACCTCCCATGGCACCCGGGCGACGCCGGTCTGCGCGGCCTCGCGCGCCTCGTCGAGGGTCGCGCAGTCGGTGATCCGCGCCTCGGTGCGGGCGCCGGCCGCCGCGAGCATGTTCTGCTGGATGTCCCCGAGCAACCGCAGCACCGCGTCGACGACGCCGTCGAGGCCCACCGTGGTCTTCTCGCGGGTGTCGCGCCGGTAGAGCACCGCCGCGTTGCCGTCGAGGTCGCGGGGGCCGAGTTCGACGCGGATCGGCACGCCCTGCAGATCCCAGTCGGTGGCACGCCAGCCGAACGCCTGCTCGACGTCGGCGTCCAGCCTCACCCGCGCCCCGGCGGCCCGCAGCCGCTCCGCCAGCGCCGAACCGGCCCGGGTGACCGCGCCGTCGATGTCCTTGACCACCACGACCGCGACCTGCACCGGTGCCAGCGCCGGTGGGACGACGAGCCCGTGGTCGTCGCCGTGGCACATGATCAGGCCGCCCAGCATTCGCGTCGACGCACCCCATGAGGTGGTCCAGCACAGCTCGGTGGAGCCGGTCGCGCTGGCGTAAGTGATGTTGAAGGCCCGGCTGAAGCGCTGCCCGAGTTCGTGCGAGGTGGCCATCTGCAGCGCCTTGCCGTCGCGCATGATGCCCTCGCACGTCATCGTGTTCGCCGCCCCGGCGAAGCGCTCCCTGGCGGTCTTGCGCCCCACGAGCACGGGCACGGCCAGCACATTGCGCAGGAAGTCGTGGTACACGTCGCGCAGGATGGTGCGGGCGTAGTCGCGCGCGTCGTGTTCGTGTGCGTGCGCGGTGTGACCTTCCTGCCACAGAAACTCGGTGGTACGCAAGAAAGTTCGCGGCCGCAGTTCCCACCGCACGACGTTGGCCCACTGGTTGAGCAGCAGCGGCAGGTCGCGGTAGCTGTCGACCCACTTGGCCATGTACTCACCGATCACGGCTTCACTGGTCGGGCGGATCGCCAGCGGCTCGGCCAGCTCCTTGCCGCCGCCGTGGGTGACGACGGCCAGCTCGGGCGAGAAGCCTTCGACGTGCTCGGCTTCGCGTTCGAAGAAGCTCATCGGGATCAGCAGCGGGAAGTAGGCGTTCTGCGCGCCTGCCGCCTTGATCCGCGCGTCGATCTCGGCCTGCATCCGTTCCCAGATCGCGTAGCCGTTGGGCCGGATCACCATGGTTCCGCGCGCCGGACCGTTCTCCGCCAGCTTGGCCTTGGTCAGCACGTCCTGATACCAGCGGGGGAAGTCGTCGGCCGCAGGCGTCAGCACCGGCATCTGGTTTGCTCTTCCGTCGTCGGTATTTTTCGGGGTTTGCAGTGTCGAGATCGACAGCGTACGCGTGGCCTACGTGAGTTATCGGTCCAAGACGGGTACAACCACGGGCGTGGGCATCGAGGCGCAGCGTCGGCGGCCGGATCCACTGCGGATGGAAGTGCCGGCAACCGCGGATCAACTGGCCGAGATCCGTCGTCGCGTGTCGAGTTGGCTCGAGCCGCTGGTGTCGGGGGCTGCTGCCGCCGACATCGTGCTCGCCGTCAACGAAGCCTGCAGCAACTGCATCGAGCATGCGTACCGCGACGGCCCACCCGGCCTGATCGAGGTCGAGGCCTCGGTCGAGCCCGATTCGTCCGGCTGGCAGGTTGCGATCTGCGTCGCAGACTTCGGCACCTGGCGCGCCCCGCCCAGCCAGCCGACCACCCGCGGCCGGGGCCTTGCGATCATGTCGGCGCTCAGCGATGACGTCGACCTCGAGCGCACATCGGCGGGCACGACGGTGCGCATCACCTTCGCGCTGGCCGCGGTCGGCGGGGACGGTCAGCGGCCGGGCAGCCGCACCACCTGAACGAAGAACTCGTCGATCTGGCGCACCGCGTTCATGAACTGGTCCAGGTCGACGGGCTTGGTGACGTAGGCGTTGGCGTGCAGCTTGTAGCTGCGCAGGATGTCCTCTTCCGCGGAGGACGTGGTGAGGATGACGACCGGGATGTGGCTGAGGTCAGGGTCGGACTTGATGGTCTGCAGCAGCTGGCGACCGTCGTATTTGGGCAGGTTCAGATCCAGCAGGATGAGGTCCGGCCGCGGCACGTCCTGGTAGGGGGCGCGGCGGTAGAGGAAGTTCAGCCCCTCTTCGCCGTCGTGCGCGACGTGCAGATTGTTCTTGATCTTGTTGTGCTCGAACGCTTCTCGGGTGATCAGCTCGTCACCCGGATCGTCCTCGATCAGCAGCACGTCGATGGCGCGACCGTCTTCGGTGGTCATTGGGTGGATCCTTCCATGCTGGCTGCGACGGGTTCGTCTACAGCGACGGGGATGGTGAAGCGAAATCGCGTGCCGCCGGTGAAGGAGGTGTCGATCCAGATGCTGCCGCCATGGTGTTCGACGATCTTCTTGCACAACGCGAGCCCGATGCCGGTTCCGGTGTAGACGTCGCGGCCGTGCAGGCGCTGGAAGATCACGAACACCTTGTCCGCGAATTCCTCTGGGATACCGATCCCGTTGTCGGTGACCGTGATCAGCCAGGTGTCGTCCCGGTCGCCTGCACCCACTTCACACTCGACGATGATGCGCGGCGTCAGCCCTTCACGGTGAAACTTCACCGCGTTGCCGATCAGGTTCTGCCACAGCATCGTCAACAGCGTCGGGTCCCCGGTGACCCGCGGAAGCGGCTGTCCCCGACGCTCGATCTGGGCCCCGGATTCCTCGATGATGGTGGACAGGTTGCCGAGCGCGACGTCCAACGTATCGCTCAACTCGACCACATCGGATGTCGCGTTGAGCCGGCCCACCCGCGAGAACGTGAGCAGATCGTTGATCAGGACCTGCATCCGTTTGGCGCCGTCGACGGCGAACCCGATGTACTCCATGCCGCGTTCGTCGAGCTTGTCGCGGTAGCGCTTTTCCAGCAGCTGGCAGAACGCGGCCACCTTGCGCAGCGGCTCCTGCAGATCGTGTGACGCGACGTAGGCAAACTGCTCGAGTTCGGCGTTGGACCGCTGCAGGTCGAGGGCCTGCTCTGCCAGCTGCGTGCGGGCCGAGCGGGTGGTGTCGAGTTCGGCGATGATCCGCTGGCGCATGTCCTCGACGTCCGACGCGATGGCACGGATGTCCCTGGGCCCGCGCGGCACGATCTTCTCGTCGAAGTTGCCGCTGGTGATGACCCGGCACGAGCGCGCGAGCGCGTCCAGCGGACGGGTGACCGCCGCGCGCACCAAAAGTGCCAGCACGATGACGGTCAGCAGGATCGCCGCGACCACGGCGAGCAGGATTCCGTCGCGCCACATCTGCATCTGCTCGATGCGGTCGACGGCCGCTTGCCGGGTCTCGGCCAAATGCTGGTTCTGCACGTCGAACAACCCTCGAAGCGCGTCGAACTGCGCCTTGCCGCCCTCGGCCAACACGGTGTCGGGCACGTTCAGCGCGCCGGGCCGCACGCTGTTGATGAGCGGCTCTACATACGACGACCGCCACGCCGCCGCGGCCTGTTCGACAGCATCGAGATCGGCGAGAAGTTCGGCGCGGTTCCCCAAATATCGGCGAATGTCTTGTGCTGCAGCGAATTCAGCGTTCTGCCCGGTGTAGTACGGGTCGAGGAACTGGGGGTTGGCCGCGATGGTGTAGCCGCGCACCGCGGTTTCCTGATCGCGCAGCGCGGCCTGCAACTGGTAGGCCGCGATGCGTGCGGGTTGGATCTCGTCGGTCAGTCGCCACGATGCGTCGTCAGTGCGGTCGAGCAGCAGCACAACGCCGATCGCCCCGCCGAGTACCACGATGCCCATGATCGACAGCACCAGGTTCTGCCAGCCCTGCACCGTCGGCTGCCATCTCATCAGCTAGCCGTTCGCGCGACCCGTACGACCGCGATGTCGTCGCTGATGCCGCCGACGGACTGCGCGCGCTGCTCGACGTCGTCGATCAGCGCGCTGACGAACTCGGCGGGCGGCAGATGTGCGTAGCCCCGCGCCAGCTCGAGCAGCCCTTCTTCGCCGAGGCGCTCTCGGCCGCGCCCGGAGCGGCCCTCGAACAGGCCGTCGGTGAGCAGCACCAGACCGTGGCCGTCGGGCAGTTGGTAGCGGTTCAGCGGCCATTCGTAACCGTTGAGCCCCAGCGCGGGTCCGCACTCGGGCTGGATCCACTCCACCGTGCCCGGCCCGTGCAGCAACATGCCGGGGTGGCCGGCCGACACCACGTCGTAGCCCAACCCGTCAGGTTCCATCGCGACCGACACCACGGTGGCGAAGATGCTGGAACCGGGCCGTTCGGTGCTCAGAATTCGTTCGAGTTCACGCATCCGTCTGTTGCCGCGCAGCCCGGCGAAGGTCAACGCGCGCCAACCGATCCGCAGCGCCACGCCCAGGGCGGCCTCGTCGGGGCCGTGCCCGGCCACGTCGCCGACCATGACGTGCACGGTGCGGTCCGGGGTCTGGATGAAGTCGTAGAAGTCGCCGCCGAGCAGGGCGTGCTGACGGCTGGGTCGGTACTGGGCGACGATGTCGACCCCGGGTTGGTCCGATAACAGCGGTGAGGGCAGCAGGCCGCGCTCCAGCCGGGCGTTCTCCTCGGCCCGCAGCTCGCTGGCGTGCAGTTCGACGGCGGTCAACTCGGCGCGTTTGCGTTCCATCGCATAGAGCAGCGCGCGGTGCAACGCCTCGGGTTCGACCCGGCCCTTGACCAGATAGTCCTGGGCGCCGGCGGCCAGCGCGGACACCCCGAAGTGTTCGTCGTTCAGGCCGGTCAGCACGACGATCGGCAGCGTGGCGTCGTGTTTGGCGATCCGGTCCAACGCCTTGATGCCCTCGGCGTCAGGCAGGTTCAGGTCCAGCAGCACGCAGTCGGGCCGGCCGACGACAAGTTCCTGCTCGGCCTGTTCGATCGATTTGGCCCACGTCATTCGAATCGCGGCGTCGGCGTCGCTGACCAGTTCCTGGACCAACACCGCGTCAGCTCGGTCGTCCTCGACGAGGAGCACTGAGAATGGCCGGCTGCTGCCGCCCGTCGAAATCACATCGCCACCCGCTGACTCGGGGTCGTAAAGCGCACGCACCAGTAACCAGGCCTCCCACGTTGGTCACCGTGGTCGCCCTGACCCTTCTTTAGTGACGTTTCAGACAATAGCGGGCCTTCCCCACACCCGCCGATAAGTACGGTTTCCGTCCGGTCGGCGCTGGGGAGGGCGTTGGCGGTGGCGGAGGGATTTGAACCCTCGGACGGGGGTTACCCGTCACACGCTTTCGAGGCGTGCTCCTTAGGCCGCTCGGACACGCCACCGCGTTGCAGCTTACCGACCAGCGCACCGACAGCCCAAATGCGGCGGCTTGGGTGTGATTTCTTTCGCTCAGCGAAAGTTTTCACGCCCGAATCGCTGCCCAGCGAAGAACTGCTCGAGCGGCGCGGCGCACTCCTCGGCCAACACCCCGCCGCGCACCTGCACGCGATGCGTCAACCGCCGGTCGCGGACCACGTCCCACAATGAGCCCGCCGCCCCCGTCTTCGGTTCCCAGGCCCCGAACACCAGCCGCGCCACCCGCGCCATGACCAGCGCTCCCGCGCACATCGTGCAGGGCTCGACGGTGACCGCGAGCGTGGTGCCCGCCAGCCGCCAGCCGTCGCCGAGGGCAGCCGCGGCGGCCCGCATCGCGACGATCTCGGCGTGCGCGGTCGGGTCACCCAGCGCTTCGCGGGCGTTGGCGGCGCGGGCCAACTCGGCGCCGTCGGGCCCGATGATCACCGCGCCGATCGGCACGTCACGGGGTCCCGCACCGCGCGCGGCATCGAGCGCGGCGCGGATGAGCTCTTCGTCCGTCGTCCTCACGATTTGTGTGCGCTTACGAGCGGTACGCGCAACAAAACGCACACAAATCGCACGTCATCGGCCCAGGCGGTCGAGCACCTTCGACAGCTCATCGGCGAAGCCCATCTCGCGGGCGATCCGGCCCAGCTGCTCGTCGGCGTACAGGTCGGTCTCGTCGAGGATCACCCCGAGCACCCCGTCGGGGAGGCCGACGTCGGACAGCAGGCCCAGGTCGCCTTCCTCGAAGGGTTCGGCTTCGTCGAGGTCCTCCGGGCCGATGTCGGCGTCCAGCTCCTCGAGCACCTCGGCGGCGATGTCATAGTCCAGCGCGGCGGTGGCGTCCGACAACAGCAGCCGCGTGCCTGCCGGGGCGGGCCGGACGATCACGAAGAATTCGTCGTCGACGTCCAGCAACCCGAAGACCGCTCCGGCGCTGCGCAATTCGCGAAGTTCGGTCTCGGCGGCGGATAAGCTCGTCAGAGCCGCTCGACGCATCGGTGCGCAACGCCACTTACCGTCTTCACGCACGACCGCGACACCGAAGCCGTCCGGCGTATCGGTTTGCTCTCGTGCCGGCGCACGCTGTGCTCCCATGTCGGCTTACGGTAGTCGCCGACCAGGCCATTTACCAGGAGAGCACCTGGAGCCTGACGTCGGGCGATGCCACGAGATGTGCCAACCTGAACAGGTGACGAAAGCGCCGGTATGCGTGGTCGGCCTGGGATTGATCGGCGGCTCGGTGATGCGCGCCGCCGCGGCCGCCGGGCGGGAGGTTTTCGGCTACAACCGCTCGGTGGAGGCCGTCGCGGCCGCCAGCGCCGACGGCTACGACGCCACCGACGACATCGACGCGGCGCTGGCCCGGGCGTCTGACAGCAAGGCGCTCATCGTGCTGGCCGTTCCGATGCCTGCGCTGCCGCAGATGTTGGGCCACGTCACCGAGACCGCTCCCGAGTGCCCGCTGACCGACGTCACCAGCGTGAAAAGTGCTGTGCTGCAAGAGGTCCAATCTTTCGGGCTGCTCGACCGCTTCGTCGGCGGCCACCCGATGGCCGGCACTGCGCACTCGGGCTGGGCGGCCGGCGACGCCAGGATGTTCGTCGACGCGCCGTGGGTGATCAGCGTGGACGACCACGTCCGGCCCGACGTCTGGGCCCAGGTGATGGAGCTGGCGCTGGACTGCGGCGCGTTCGTCGTACCCGCCCGTTCGGACGAACACGATGCGGCGGCCGCCACGATCTCGCATCTGCCGCATCTGCTCGCGGAGGCGCTCGCCGTCACGGCGGGTGAGGTTCCGCTGGCGTTCGCGCTGGCCGCCGGGTCGTTTCGGGACGGCACCCGCGTCGCGGCCACCGCGCCGGACCTGGTGCGGGCGATGTGTGAGGCCAACGCCGAACAGCTGGTTCCGGTGCTGGACCGCACGCTGGAGCTGCTGAGCCATGCCCGCGACGCGCTGGTCGCCAAGAACCCGCTGAGCGATCTGGTCGACGCCGGTCACGCCGCCCGGGTGCGCTACGACAGCTTCGGCAGGCCCGAGATCGTGACGATCGCCATCGGGGAAGAGCGCTGGCGTGAGGAACTCGCCGCCGCGGGCCGCGCAGGGGCGGTGATCAGATTCGCTCTGCCAACCCTGGATAGTCGAGGGGGAAGCCCTCGGCGTCGACGGTGATCGTGGTGTCGGCGACCGGCGAGTGCAGTTTGATCCCGTCGGCCGCGCTGCTGTAGCTGATCATCGCGGTGGCCACCGAGACCTCCGGCAGCCGCACGTAGACCACCGGGCAGGTCACCGAGTCCGAGCGCTGATGCAGCCCGGTGCGCCGGATCGGCAGGGCGTTGAAGAACGGGCTGAAGACCACGTCGACGTCGAGTGCGCCGTCGAAGGCAGAGCGGGTCGACTGGCCGGTGTGGTCCTGCACCAGCCACATGTTCTCGTCGTCACGGGCGATCGACAGCTGGCGTTCCCGCTCGGCGAGGGTGACGGTGAGCGAGAGCCGGTTCGTTGCTCCGGCCTCGTCGGTCACCAGGTTGTAGGACGCGGAGAACGCCGGATGCGACGCGGTCGCAGCCGAAACGATCCGGCCGTAGGCCTTGATCCGGTTGCCGGCCAGCTGCACCCGCACCGACTCCATGCGCGCCACATCGTGGGCCTGCCACGTCAACATCGCCGGCCATGCGTTCTGGGCCGCATCGGTATTGCCTGCGTCGCTCACCCCTCTACGGTAAGCGACGGGTCCCCTCGCCCGTAGCGCGGCTCCGAACCACCGGTCGCGGGCACCCGCTGCCGGGATTCGAGCGCGACCTCGTCGTCGAGCAACGGCTGTGGCATGCGACGCAGTTTCTGTAACCGCCCGGAACCGGGCACCGACACCCAGACAGCGAACGCCAGCGCGGCGTCGAAAATCAGCGCCAGCGCGGTGACCATCAGCGCGCCGACCAACGCGATGTGGAACTGGCGCACCTTGATGCCGTCGATCAGGTAACGGCCCAGGCCGCCGAGGCTGGCGTAGGCCGCGACGGTCGCGGTCGCCACGATCTGCAACGTGGCGGTGCGCAACCCGCCCAGGATCAGCGGTAGCGCGTTGGGCACCTCGACGCGCAGCAGCACCTGCCGTTCGGTCATGCCCATCGAGCGGGCCGCGTCCACGACGGTGGGCTCCACGTTGGCGATACCGGCGTAGGTGCCTGCGAGCAGCGGCGGGATGCCCAGCAACATCAGCGCGACGGTCGGCGGGACCAACCCGAGGCCCCACAGCAGTACCCCGAGCAGCAGCACCCCCAGCGTGGGCAGCGCGCGCAACGCGTTGACGCCGGTGACGATGACGAACGTGCCCCGCCCGGTGTGCCCGATGAGCATCCCGATCGGGACCGCGATCAGCACCGAGAAGACCACCGCCAGCACGGTGTACTCCACGTGCTCACCGATGCGCGCGGCGATGCCCGCAGGCCCGCCCCAGTTGGCGGCGGTGAAGATGAACGACAGCGCGTCGGAAAGAAAGTCCATCGGGCTCATCCGGCGACCGCCTTGATCCGGTCGGCGCGGCTGATCCGCGCGGTGCGGGTCCAGGGCGTCGCCGCCCGGCCGGCGAGCATGATCAGGGTGTCGACGACGATGGCAAGCAGGAAGATCGCGATGATGCCCGCGATGATCTGATCGCTCTTGTTGGACTGGTAGCCCTCGGTGAACCAGGTTCCCAGCCCGCCGATGCCGATCACCGACCCGACCGACACCATCGAGATGTTGGTCACCGCGATGACGCGCAGGCTGGCGACGAGCACCGGAATCGACAACGGTAGTTCGACCTTGAGCATCCGGAACAGCGGGCGGTAGCCGACCGCGGTGGCGGCGTCGCGCACCGCCTCGGGCACGGCGTCGAGCGCTTCGGGCACCGCGCGCACCAGCAGCGCGCAGGTGTAGAGCGTCAGCGCGACGATGACGTTGGCCTCGTCGAGGATCCGGGTCGGGATGATCAACGGCAACACCACGAACAGCGCCAGCGACGGAATGGTGAAGATGATGCTCGCCGTCACGGTCGTCAACCGCCGAAGGTAGGCGGTCCGCTGCACCAGCGCGCCCAACGGCACGGCGATCAGCAGCCCGAGCACGATCGGGATCAACGACAGCCGCACATGGATCACCGTCAGAGCCCAGGCCGCGTCGAGATGGGTCAGCAGGTAGCGCACTAGCCGGCCCGCTGTTCCTTCAGCGCCGCCAGCACGTCGTCGGCCAGCACACCGCCGATCGGCTTACCGTCGGCGTCGACGGCCACCCCGACGCCCGACGGCGCCGACAGCGCGGCGTCGAGCGCCTGACGCAACGAGTCCTCGGGGGTGAACAGCGATCCGCCCGCGGTGGTGCTGTCGTAGAGCGAGCTGCCGTTGCGGTGCAACTGCACCCCGTCGGCGTCGATCCATGCATACGGGGTGCCGTCGGGCTTTTTGACCAGCACCCAGTCGCCCGGGCCCAAGGCGAGCGCGTCGACCTCCGCTTCGGTG
This sequence comes from Mycolicibacterium holsaticum DSM 44478 = JCM 12374, assembly GCF_019645835.1. Classification (NCBI taxonomy): domain Bacteria; kingdom Bacillati; phylum Actinomycetota; class Actinomycetes; order Mycobacteriales; family Mycobacteriaceae; genus Mycobacterium; species Mycolicibacterium holsaticum. The sequence continues at coordinate 386,695 of NZ_CP080998.1, read as the reverse complement.
ACGGACCGGATGTCATGCAGCGGAAGGCCGGTGGAGTGACGGAACTGCAGGCCTCGGTAGCCGCGGTCGGCACCGATGAACCCCGCGACGAAATCGTTGGCCGGATTGGACAGCAGCCGGGCCGGTGCGTCGTACTGCTGCAACACGCCACCCCGACCGAATACCGCGACCTTCTCCCCGATCTTGATGGCCTCGTCGATGTCGTGGGTGACGAACACGATCGTCTTCTGCAGTTCGCTTTGCAGCCGCAGGATTTCGGTCTGCAGCTCTTCGCGGACCACGGGGTCCACCGCGCTGAACGGCTCGTCCATCAACAGGATCGGCGGGTCGGCGGCCAGCGCCCGCGCCACCCCGACCCGCTGCTGCTGGCCGCCGGACAGTTGGGCGGGATAGCGGTTGGCCAGCGCGGGATCCAGCCCGACGCGTTCGAGTACACCGAGTGCGGCTTTGCGTGCGGCGCGCCGGGATTCGCCTTTGAGCACCGGCACCGTTGCGACGTTGTCGACGACGCGTTGGTGCGGCATCAGGCCCGCGCTCTGGATGACGTAACCGATGCCCAGCCGCAGCTTCACGGGGTCGACGGCGGTGACGTCGTCGCCGTTGACGGTCAGCGTGCCCGACGTCGGGTCGATCATCCGGTTGATCATCCGCATCGAGGTGGTCTTACCGCAGCCCGACGGCCCGACGAACACCGCGAGCGTGCCCGTCGGCACCTCCAGGGTCAGATCGTCGACGGCGACGGTGCCGTCGGGATACCGTTTGGTGACGCCGTCGAAGACGATCATCCGCTGACCGGCTTGTCGAAGCCGTTGTCCTGGACCCATTTTCGGGCGGCCTCGTCGGGATCGACGCCGGCGTTACCCGAAACCGCGCTGTTCATCTCGATGAGCGCCTCGGTGGTGAGTTTGGCCGAGACCGCATCGAGCACGGTCTTGAGCTCGTCGGACTTCTTCTGCGAGCTGACCAGCGGCATGACGTTGGCGGCCGGGAAGTTGTTCTTGGGATCCTCGAGGACCACGAGGTCGTTCTGCGGGATCGCCGGTGCGGTGCTGAAGATGTTGGCGGCGGTCACGGTACCGTCGACCAGCGCGCGCACCGTCGCCGGGCCGCCGCCGTCGTTGATCGAGACGAAGTTGCCCCGCGGGATATCGAGGCCGTAGTTCTGTTTGAGCCCGGGCAGGCCCTCGGCGCGGTCGAGGAATTCCGAGGGCCCACCGAACTTGACCTCGGCGGAGTGCGCGGCGAGATCGCCGATGGTCTTGAGGTTCCACTTCTCGGCGGTCTCGCGGGTGACGGCGACGGTGTCCTTGTCCTCGGCCGGCGAGGGCGGCAGCATCGACAGGTCACCGGGAAGCACCCGCAGCAGGGCCAACTCGATCGCGTCGGGTTTCGTCACGGTCGACGTCGGGTCGAAGTAGTTCAACAGGTTGCCGGTGTATTCGGGGATCAGGTCGATGGAGTGGTCCCGGACCGCCGGGACGTAGGTTTCGCGGCTGCCGATGCCGAATTGGCGGGAGATCGTGAAGCCGTTGGCTTCCAAGGCCTGCGCGTAGATTTCGGCGAGGATCTTGCTCTCCGGGAAGTCCGCGGAGCCGACGGCGATCGTCTTGAGGTCCCCGGACACCGTTCCGCCGCCCAGCGGATTGGAGCTGCCGCAGGCGGTCAGCGCGGTGCCCACCAGCCCGAGCAGCAACGCCAGCACGGCCACCTTCCACCTGGCGACGTTGCCCATGCCTGGAGTCCTTTCGGCGCACTTGTCTGCCGACACTATCGACTGGTGGTTTCATTCGCCGTACGAAAGGGTCAAGATGGATCCATGACCAGCGATCCCGCGCGGCAGCCGGTACCCGAACCTGCCCGCGAGCCCTCAAGGGGAACCCCGCCTGAGGCGACCGGCACCGCGGGTGAGTACCTGCTGCACCCGGAGTCCGCGGTCAAGTTCACCCGCGCCGCGGCGCTGTGGTCGGCGTTGATCACCGGGTTCGTGATCCTGATCGTGCTGCTGGTGTTCATCATGCAGAACACCGACTCGACCACGATCAATTTCTTCGTGTGGGAGTGGAATCTGCCTGTGGGCGTGGCGATTCTGCTGGCCGCGGTGTGCGGCGGGCTGTTGACCGTCGCGATCGGCACCGCCCGCATGGTTCAGTTGCGCCGGGCGGCCAAGAAAAACCTAGGCGCCCGCGGCTAGTTCTGGCGTTTCCCCAGCGAGCTTGCCTTTGGCGAGTGCTTCGCTGCCCAGAAAGACGTCTTCCACGCGCGAATATTGCATCCGCACACCGACACGTTCGCGAGATGTACGTTAACGAGGAAAAGAGCGAGAGGCGGCCGCGTTAACGTACGTTTCGCGGAAAACCTGTGGCAACCCGCCGCGCTTAGGCCAGCGTCTTGAGGCCCTCGGCGATCAGCGGGCCGACCGCTTCGTCCACCTGCCCCGCATCGTCGGCGACGCCGCCGCCCATCCGGGCGCGGTAGGCGATGCCCGCGGCGATGATCGCCACCTTGAAGCACCCGAGCGCCAGGTAGAAGTCCCAGTTGTCCAGCGACTGACCCGACGCCGCCGCGTACCGGTTGGCCAGGTCGTCGACGTCGGGCATCAGCGGTGACGCCCACGCCGAGCTGGCGTGGATGACGTTGAACATCGGGTGGCGGTACACGCACATCAGCGCGGCATCGCTGATCGGGTCGCCGAGGGTGGACATCTCCCAGTCCAGCACCGCCAGCACCTTCGTGGCGTCGTCCGCGTCGAGCATCGTGTTGTCGATGCGGTAGTCGCCGTGCACGATCGAGCTGCGGCTCTGCGCGGGGATCGCCTCGGCCAGGACGCCGTGCAGGCGTCTGACGTCGGCGTCGTGGGGGTCGTCGTCCCGGCGCACCAGCTCCCACTGGCCGCCCCAGCGCCGGACCTGACGTTCCAGATATCCGCTGGGCTTGCCGAAGTCGCCGAGCCCGACCGCCTCCGGGTCGACGGAGTGCAGGTCGGCGAGCACCTTGATCAACGCGTCCACGCAGTCGCTGATCGCGGTCTTGTCGCCGAGCTGCTCGAGCTCGCTGGCGTAGCGCACCACCCGCCCGGACACGTACTCGACCATCTGGAACGGCGCGCCCAGCACGGCGTCGTCGTCGCTCATCGTCACCGCGGGCGCCACCGGGACCGGGGTGTCGGCCAGCGCGGCGACCACCCGGTACTCGCGGACCATGTCGTGTGCCGACGGGGTCAGGCCCTGCAGCGGCGGCCGTCGAAGCACCCACTTCGACGCGTCGTCGCGCACCAGGAACGTCAGGTTGGACCGGCCGCCGGCGATCAACTCGGCGCGCAGCTCACCGGCGCGGGCGATGCCGACCGAACGCAGATGACGGTCCAGTGCGGCGAGGTCCAGTCCCTCCGGGGAAGTAGTCACGGCCTTTGTCTACCACCTGCCTGATGGGCGGTTCGCGCAAGCGCTCACCACCGAAGGTTTCGCGGCAGCAGATCCCATACGTGTTCGGTGCCGTTCACCGACGCCACGTACAGCGGACCCTCGCGGGAGGACAGCAGCCGGGTGACGCCGGCGTAGTCGACATTGACGCACAGCACCTTCTCGGTGCGCAGGATCGTGTGCAGCAGGCCGTTGATCACGCCGCCGTGGCTGAACACCGCGACAGTGTCCTCGTGGCTGCCCGCGGCCACCGCGTCCTGGACGGCCTCGTTGATGCGGGCCAGGAACGCGCCCTCGTCCACGCTGCTGGGCAGGTGTCCGCTGGCCAGCCGGGCCAGCTCCTCGGGGAACTCCGCGGCGATCTGCTCGATCGGGATGTAGTGCGCGAGGTCCCGGTCGTATTCGGCGAGCCGCGCATCGATTTCGACCGGAAGGCCCAGCGCGTCGGCGACCGGCTGCGCGGTCTGGATCGCGCGGCGCTGCGGGCTGCTGAGCAGCCGGGTGATCGGGAACCGTGCCAGTGCGTCGGGCAGCCTCGCCGCCTGTTCGACGCCCTCTGCGGACAGGTCGGGATCGGAGCCCTGCCCCGGTTCACTGCGGTGCGGCAACGCATGCCGGATGAGTAGCAACTGCACCGTGACACCATAGAGCGATGGGATCCGACAAGGGATTTGCAGCTGACCTTTTCGATTTGACCGACCGGGTGGTGTTGGTCACCGGCGGCAGCCGCGGGCTCGGCCGGGAGATGGCGTTCGCGGCCGCGCACTGCGGCGCCGACGTGGTCATCGCCAGCCGCAAATACGACACCTGCGTGGCCACCGCCTCGGAGATCGCCGAGGCGACGGGCCGCAAGGCGTTCCCCTATCAGGTGCACGTCGGCCGGTGGGATGAGCTCGACGGGTTGGTGGCCGCCTCCTACGAGCAGTTCGGCAAGGTCGACGTGCTGATCAACAACGCGGGCATGTCGCCGCTGTACGAATCGCTGAGCTCGGTCACCGAGAAGCTGTTCGACTCGGTGATCAACCTCAACCTCAAGGGCCCGTTCCGGCTGTCGGCGCTGGTCGGGGAACGGATGGTGGCCGACGGCGGCGGGTCGATCATCAACGTCAGCTCCAGCGGGTCGCGGCGCCCGCAGCCCGCGCAGCTGCCGTATTCGGCGGCCAAGGCCGGGCTCAACGCGTTGACCGAGGGGTTGGCGCTGGCGTACGGGCCGACGGTGCGGGTCAACACGCTGATGCCCGGGCCGTTTCTGACCGACATCAGCAAGGCCTGGGACATTCCCGCGACGACGAAGGGTGCGCAGCACTTCGCGTTGAAGCGGCTCGGCAATCCACCCGAGATCATCGGCGCGGCTTTGTATCTGATGTCGGATGCGTCCAGCTACACCTCGGGGTCGATCATCCGCGTGGACGGCGGAATTCCGTAATCGGGCGGTCAGGGCGTGACGATGTTGAACGCCGGATCGGGCCGGTCCACCGCCGCCAGCAGCGACGTCAGCGCCGCACCGTCACCGGTGATCTTTAGGCCGGGCGAATCGTTGTCGCCGGCGGCAAACGCCAAGAGCCGCAACTTGTTCGCAAGCTTGACGGTGGCGTGCGCGGTGGCCTCGTCGGCGGGCACCTTGCGGTGCACCAGCACCCCGTTGCGCAACGTCAACCGGTAGTTCGTACCGGCGTCGAGGAACACCACGTCCACGGCGATGTCCAGATCCCATGCCCGGGGGCCGTTTACGTTGAGGGCGAGGCTGTCGAAGACCTGCTCCGGGGTGAGCTGGGCCAGCAGTGTCGGCGACGTCGACTGGGTGGCGGTGCCGAAGTTACCGTCGCGCAGTTCGGTGGCCCCGGACAGGAAGAAGTTGCGCCACACGGCGTTCTCCGCGCCGTAGGCCAGCTGTTCCAGCGTGTCGGCGTAGAGTTCGCGCGCCCCGCGATGGTTCTCGTCGGTGAAGATGACGTGGTCGAGAAGCGTTGCCGCCCAGCGAAAATCACCGGAGTCGAAGGCTTCTTTGGCGAGCTCGACGACGCGGTCGGCGCCGCCCATCGCCGCCACGTAGCGCGGCCCGATCGCGTCGGGCGGGTGCGGCCACAGCCGGCCGGGATTGCCGTCGAACCAGCCCATGTAGCGCTGGTAGACCGCCTTGACGTTGTGGCTGACCGAGCCGTAGTAGCCGTGGGTGTGCCAGGCCTTGTGCAGTGCGGGCGGCAACTGGAACTGCTCGGCGATCTCGACGCCGGTGAAGCCCTGGTTGAGCATTCGCAGCGTCTGATCGTGCAGATAGGCGTACAGATCTCGTTGCACCGACAGGTAGTCGACGATGCGGTCGTGTCCCCACGTCGGCCAGTGATGCGACGCGAACACGACGTCGGTGCGGCCCGCGAACGTGTCGATCGCCTCGGTGAGGTAGCCGGCCCACACGTGCGGGTCGCGCACCAGCGCGCCGCGCAGCGTCAACAGGTTGTGCAGGTTGTGCGTGGCGTTCTCGGCCATGCACAGCGCGCGGTAGCGCGGAAAGTAGAAGTGCATCTCGGCGGGCGCCTCGGTGCCCGGGGCCATCTGGAACTCGATCTCGACGCCGTCGACGGTGTGGGTCTCGCCGGTGTGTTTGATGTCGACGGTCGGCACGATCAACGCGACCTCACCGGTCGAGGTGCGTTGGCCGAGGCCGCAGCCGACCTGGCCCTGCACGCCGATCGGCAACGAGGTGCCGTACATGTAGGTGGCGCGCCGGGCCATCGCTGTTCCGGCATAGACGTTCTCCTGCACGGCATGTTCGGTGAAGTGCTCGGGTGCGATGACCGCGACCTTGCCCGCGTCGACGTCGGCCTGGGTGGTCACGCCGAGCACACCGCCGAAGTGGTCGACGTGGCTGTGGGTATAAATGACCGCGAGGACGGGCCGATCACCGCGGTGCGCGCGGTACAGGGCGAGCGCGGCGGCCGCGGTTTCGGTGGAGATCAGCGGGTCGATGACGATGACGCCGCTGTCGCCCTCGATGAAGCTGATGTTGGACAGGTCGAATCCGCGTACCTGGTAGATGCCCTCGACGACCTCGTATAGCCCTTGCTTGGCGCACAATTGGCTTTGCCGCCACAGGCTGGGGTGCACCGAGGTCGGCGCGTCGCCGTGCAGGAACGCGTAGGCGTCGTTGTCCCACACCACCCTGCCATCGGCGGCGGTGATCACGCACGGGCTCAGCGCCGCAAGGAATCCGCGGTCGGCGTCGTCGAAGTCTGCGGTGTCGCCGAACGGCAGGTCACTGAAGTGTGCGCGGTGCGCGGATTCGATGACGGCGGTCGGCGGCTTCTGTGTCATCCCGCCACGATATGCACCCGTCGACCGTGGCGGAGGTGGTTCACTGCACCCATGCAGATACGCCGAGTGGTCACCGGACACGACGCCGCAGGAAAGTCGGTGTTCGTCAGCGACGACACAGTGCAGCCCGCCCGCCCGGGGTTGATGCCTGGCGCCGAGTTCCATCAGTTGTGGGGCAGCGACAAGGCGCCAGAGTTTCCCGACGACGGCTCGATGCCGCAGTGGCACAGTTACTTTCCGCCCATCGGTGGCTTTCGCTTCGCGATGCTCACGCTGCCGCCGTCGCGCGGTTCCTCCGAAGCCCGGGCGGTGGACATGGAGAAGGCGCTCGCCGAGATCGAGGACCTGCTGCCCGGGATGCTCGGGTACATGGATCCCTCGGATCCCGGCATGCACACCACCGACACGATCGACTTCGAGGTGGTGTTGGAGGGCACCGTCGTCCTCGAACTCGACGACGGCGCCGAGGTGACGCTGCGGCCGGGCGACACCGTCGTACAGAACGGCACCCGGCACCGCTGGCGCAACCCCGGTGACATCCCCGCGCGGATGGCGGTGTTCATCTGCGGCGCCGCGCACGCCAGCGTGGCGCGCTGACCCGCACTATCCCCCGTGTTCTGCCAGCCAGCGTTCGGCGCGCCGGTTGGATGCGCGCGACAACCAGGCGTCCTGGATGAGTTCGGTCAGCTCGACACGGCCGATCTCGCCTAATCGGCTGGCGCGCACCAGAACCGACAGATGCCCGTCGAAGCGGTCGGTGGTGAAGAACGGTGAGTTGGGGTCCTGGACCAACGCCAGCTTGTCGGCCTCCGACTCCACCCAGATCATGATCACGTCGGGGTAGCGTTCACCGGTCTGCGGATCCTCGGCGTCGGGCTGCGGCGTGCGGAAGAACACGAACGACTTGCCGCCGACCTGGTAAATCGCGTTACCCTTCGGCCCTTCGATGCGGGTGGTGTGCGGCATGCCCGCGGCGATGTCGTGGACGTCGGCGACGCGGGCCGGCCGGTCACGCATGACGCTCGAGCGGGTGCACCAGCACATCGGACAGCGCCCCGTTGGCGACGGTTGCGGTCATGTAGGTGCAGAACGGTTGGCGCCGACGATCGGTGGGTGAGCCCGGGTTCAGCAGGCGCAGCCCGGTTTTCGCGGTGGTGTCCCACGGGATGTGGCTGTGGCCGAACACCAGCACGTCGGTGTCGGGGTACTGCTTTGCCATCCGCGCTTCGCGGCCGGTTGCGGCGCCGGTCTCGTGCACGACGGTGAAGCGCAGCCCGCCGAGGGTGACGTCGACGCGTTCGGGCAGCCGGCGGCGCAATTCGGCGCCGTCGTTGTTACCCCAGCACGCCACCAGATGCTTGGCCCGTTTCTCGAGCTTGTCCAGCAGCGAAGCCGCCACCCAGTCGCCGGCGTGCAGCACGACGTCGGCCTTCGACACTTCGTCCCACACGGTCTCGGGCAGATCGCGGGCCCGCTTGGGAACGTGAGTATCTGCGATCAGCAGGAGCCGCACGCCTCCAAGCTAGATGTTCTTCGCGGGGAGGTTGTGAACGTCGAGGCGTTCGATAGGTGTCTTGCCCTTGATGCCGGTGTGGGGTCGGTGGTGATTGTAGTGGTGAATCCATGCCTGGTAGGTCGCTGCGCGGGCCTCGTCGGTGAGGTAGGTCTGGGCGTAGGCCCATTCCTGGTTGAGGGTGCGGTTGAATCGCTCGACTTTCCCGTTGGTTTGCGGCCGGTACGGGCGGGTCTTCTTATGCTTGACATCGGAACCAAGCGCTTGGGCGAAAAGCTTTGAACGGTAACAGGATCCGTTGTCAGTCAGCACCGCTTTGATGACGATGCCATGCTCGGCGAAGGATTGTTTGGCCCGCTGCCAGAAGGCTACGGCGGTTTCCTTGCGCTCGTCGTCGAGAATCTCGGAGTAGGCCAACCGGGAGTGGTCATCGACGGCGTGATGCAGATAGGCATAGCCGCGGCCGTGCTTGTTGTTGTGCCGGTTGCCGATCGTGCGACCGAGTTTGCGATGCCCGCCACCATCGGGGATACGACCAAGCTTTTTGATGTCCACGTGCACCAGATCCCCCGGCGCCAGATGTTCATACCGGTGCGGGGTCGGCCGACGTACCGCCAGGCCGGTGTTGTGATCCAGATGGCGCAGCAGCGGCATCCGGTGACGGCGCAGCACCGCCTGCACCGTCGAGCGCGATAGGTGCAGGTGATAGGCAATTCGATGTGGTCCCCACCGGCGCGTGAAACGCAGGTTGATGATTCGACGCTCGGTCTTCTTCGGAGTCCGGTTCGGGCTGACCGACGGACGGCTGGAGCGATCGACCATCGCCGCCACGCCGCCGACGCGATAGCGCTCCGCCCACTTCTTCGCTGTGGTCGGTGAGCATTGGAACCGCTCAGCAGCCCGGCGCAGCGGCCAACCCTGATCCACGACACAGCGGGCCAGGCGCAGTCGCCCCTTCGGGGTCAACAAGGCATTAGCGTGAGACATGAGGACCTCTCGGTGATCGATGTGAGTGTGGTAACCACACCGATACCGGAGGTCCTCACCTACTTCCTCACGCCACGCCGTCCACAACCTGCCTGGTCATTACAGCTAGACGACGCGAAGCACGGCGCCGATCGCGAGGCCGACGACCAGCAGCGCACCGGCCAACCGCACGTGCACCCATGCCAGCGCGGCGTACCACAGCGGCCACACCGGGAAGTTGGGCGGCGGCTCGTCGGGCGGCGGGCGGCGGAAGTACGGCCACAGCTTGACCAGACGGGGCAGGGCGAGCAGGACCAGCAGCGCCGGCCACGGCATCGCGCCGAGTGCCACCGCGACGGCGACCAGAACGTAGAAGCCCACGAGCATCGCGAGGGTGGTGCTGCGGGCGCGGGTGGCGCCGAGCATGACGGGCAGGGTGCGGATGCCGCGGGGTTCGTCGTAGGGGATCTTGTCGATGTGCTTGCCCATCAACACGGTGGTGCACAGCAGGCCGTAGGGGATGGCAGCCAGCACGATGTCCCATCCGACGGAGCCGACAGCCGAGTAGTAGGTTCCGCAGACCATCAGCGGGCCCCACACGATCAGCACGTCGGGTTCACCGAGACCGCGTTTCTTCAGACGCAGGGGCGGCGCGGTGTAGGCGACGCTGAGCACGAAGCCGGCCAGCCCGAATGCCAGCACCGGCCAGCCGCGCGCCCAGGTGAGCACGACCAGGATCGCGAGGTCGGCGACGTTCACCGCGAGGATCGACAGCACCAGGGTGCGCTTGCTGACCAGTCCGGACAGCACCGGGTGCGGGGCGTACAGCGCCCGCGGATAGGTGGCCTCGTCCAGGCCGGTGCTGGTGTCGTAGAGGTCGTTCATCAGGTTGTTGGCGATGTGCGCCAGCACGATCCCGACGATGGCCAGGGTCAGCCAGCGCCAGTCCAGGCCGGGCTGCCCGACGGCCAGCAGCGCCGCGACGAGCCCGGCGAACAGGGTCATCGGCAACACCGCCGCGCGGGTGACTACCAGCCAGCGGGTGACGAAATCGATGCGCCCGTCCGGCGGCGGGTTGGTGGTGCGCAGCGCGTACATCCACGAACTCAGCCGCGAACGCGATCGGACCTCGGCCATTTGTCGATGGTAACGCGCCCCGAAATAGCACATACGGCTGTTCTGATGACGCCGCAACAGCCTTGGCTGCTATTTCGCGGCCGGAAGAAGAGCGCGCCCGAAGGGATTCGAACCCCTAACCTTCTGATCCGTAGTCAGATGCTCTATCCGTTGAGCTACGGGCGCATGTGTTCAATTGTTCGCGGAGGCGAGAGGATTTGAACCTCCGGTCGCCTTTGAGGGCGACAACTCATTAGCAGTGAGCCCCATTCGGCCGCTCTGGCACGCCTCCTGACGTTTACCGCCGATCCGACAGAGTACACAGCCGCAATAGCGGGAGGCAAAGCGCAGGTGGGTGCCCCATAGACTGGTCCGGTGCCCGCCCGTCTGCGTCCCGAGCTTGCCGATCTGCCCGCATACACTCCGGGCAAGACGGTGCCGGGTGCGATCAAGATCGCCAGCAACGAGACCGTGCACGGGCCGCTGCCCAGCGTGCGCGCGGCCATCGACAAGGCCATCGACACGATCAACCGTTACCCCGACAACGGCTACTTAGCGCTCAGGGAACGGCTGGCCGAGCATGTCGGCTTCGCCCCTGAGCACATCTCCGTCGGCTGCGGATCGGTGAGCCTGTGCCAGCAGTTGATCCAGATCACCTCGACCGTCGGCGACGAGGTGCTCTACGCCTGGCGCAGCTTCGAGATCTATCCCCTGCAGGTCCGCACCGCAGGAGCCACCCCGGTGCAGGTGCCGCTGACCGACCACACCCACGACCTCGACGCGATGCTGGCCGCGATCACCGACCGCACCCGGTTGATCTTCGTGTGCAACCCCAACAACCCGACCAGCACGGTCGTCGACCCGGACAAGCTGGCCCGCTTCATCGCCGCGGTGCCGCCGCACATCCTGATCGCCATCGACGAGGCCTACGTGGAGTACATCCGCGAGCCGTTGCTGCCCGACAGCTTCGGATTGGTCCGCGCGCACCGCAATGTCGTTGTGCTGCGGACGTTTTCGAAGGCCTACGGGCTGGCGGGACTGCGGATCGGGTATGCGGTCGGCGATCCGGACATCGTCACCGCGCTGGGCAAGGTCTATGTGCCGTTCACCGCGACGAGCATCTCCCAAGCCGCGGCCATCGCGTCGCTGGACGCCGCCGACGAGCTGCTGGCCCGCACCGACGCCGTCGTCGCCGAACGCGCCCGGGTGACGGACGCGCTGCGCGACGCCGGTTACCTGGTGCCGCCGTCGCAGGCCAACTTCGTGTGGCTGCCGCTGCCCGGTCGCGCCCGGGAATTCGCCGAAGCGTCCGCGGAAAGCCGCATCATCGTGCGGCCCTACGGCGACGACGGTGTGCGCGTCACCGTCTCCTCCGCAAAGGAGAACGACGCGTTCCTCGAATTCGCCCGACGCTGGAACGACGACCGATGACCGCCGGTGCTAGCCCGGCCGCCGACCGGTGAACGCGATCAGCCGGTCCAGCGCGGACGCATTGTCGGGCAACTCGACCGGATCGTCGAAGCCCGCCGTGGTGCGGCCCTGCGGGGTGATGATCTTGCGCGCCGTCCCGAGCACGTAGTCCGACAACGAATCCGGGGCAGTCACCTCACGCCCGACGGCCGTGGCGTAATCCCACGCGTGCACCAGGAACTCCAGCGACAGCACGCCGACCATGACGCCGGCGGGCGCCTCGTTGCCGCCGAACGGGACGGTGCCGTCCAGGCCGCGGCGGTGCCACGCGTCCAGCGCGGTGCGCGCCGCCAGCACGACCTGCTGCTCCACCGGGTCGTCGCGGTCGCGTTCGGGGAACTCGGCTCCGGCCATCGCACCGATCGTGGTGATCGAGTTCATCAGGTGATCGGTCAAGGCTGCCACGTCGAAGTCCCGGCACGGTGTCTGCTTGTGCAGGTCATCGGCGGCGATACCGTGCAGCACGTGCTGCAACGCGGCGAACGCCAGCTCGGCGCCGCGCAGCGGGTCGGTCGGCGGAGAATCGGGTCCTTGGCGCAGGTCCTCGGGCATGCGTCTCACGCTACGTCGCGTCTGCGCATATCGTTGCGCAGATGAAGACGCATGTGCGGCTGACGGCCGCGGCGCTGATCCTGCTCGGCGTGACGACGGCATGCCAACGCACCACCGAAGGCACCGTCGCGCAGACCACCCAACCCGGGCCGCCGATCACCACCACCACACGTCCCCCGTCGACGGGGCTGCCCGGCCTGCCGGGTCTTCCGATCCCGCAGTTCCCGCTGCCCGGCCGCAACACCGACGTCCCGCAGGTCCCGCCGCCGCCGAACGCGCTCACCATGACGTGCAAGGAGTTCACCGGCCTCGACGAGGCCAGCCGGCTTGCGGTGATCCGCGAGATCCTCAAACAAAAGAACAACCCGCTGGGTCCCGACGGCGAGACGATCGGGCAGATCCTGGTCGAAGCCGCCTGTCAGTTCCTGCCCTCGGCGACGGTAAACGACGTCCTGCTGGGTGGGGGCCCGCCGTAGAACGCTAGCCTTCTGCACCATGGGCCAGACCTATGAGTCCGTCACCGTCGACATCGCGGATCACGTCGCCACGGTGACGTTGATCGGTCCCGGTAAGGGCAACGCCATGGGGCCGGCGTTCTGGGCGGAGATGCCGGAGGTGTTCGCCGAGCTCGACGCCGATCGCGACGTGCGGGCGATCGTGTTGACCGGGTCCGGCAAGAACTTCAGCTATGGGCTCGACGTGCCGGCCATGGGCGACACGCTGTCCGGTGTGCTGACCGACGGGGCGTCAGCGCGGCCGCGGGCGGACTTCCACGCCACAGTGCTGCGGATGCAGGGCTCGATCAGCGCCGTCGCGGATTGCCGCACCCCGACGATCGCCTCGGTGCACGGCTGGTGCATCGGCGGCGGGGTGGACCTGATCTCGGCCGTCGACATCCGGTACGCGAGCGCGGACGCGAAGTTCTCGGTGCGGGAGATCAAGCTGGCGATGGTCGCCGACGTCGGCAGCCTGGCCCGGCTGCCGCTCATCCTCAACGACGGTCACCTGCGTGAACTCGCCCTGACGGGCAAGGACATCGACGCCGCGCGGGCCGAGCGGATCGGCCTGGTCAACGACGTCTACGCCGATGCCGAGGCGTCGCTGGCCGCCGCGCACGCCACCGCTGCGGAGATCGCCGCCAACCCGCCGCTCACGGTCGCCGGGGTCAAGGACGTGCTCGACCAGCAGCGCATCGCGCGCGTCTCGGAGAGCCTGCGGTATGTGGCGGCGTGGAATTCGGCGTTCCTGCCGTCGAAGGACCTCACCGAGGGCATCAGCGCGGCATTCGGGAAGCGGCCGCCGAACTTCACCGGCGAATAGTTCAGACCCGGGGACGCGGCGTCCAGCCGAGTTCGGCCTTGGCCTTGGCGTTGGACAGCGGCAACCACGTGTCGCCGAACGCGGCCGCGCCGTAGGGCGCGATCAACCCGAACACCCGCGGCGAGATCGGCAGCGGCCGCGGCCGATGCAGCCCGGCCGCCATCTCGCGCACGTAGTCGCCGAAGGACTGCGGCCGGTCGTCGACGATGTTGTAGAGCTGTCCGCCCCGGCCCCTGTCCACGGCATCGGCGGTCGCTGTGACGACATCGTCGATGTGGATCCACGACACGACGCCCGAGCCGGTGACCGCGGGCAGCAACCACCATTTCACCAGCCGGGTGAACATCTTGGTGTGCGGTACGTCGGGCCCGTAGAAAACGCCGTAGCGCAACACGATTCCCTCGGTGTCGCTGTGCTCACCCGACGTCAGCACGGTCTGTTCCATGCCGCGAAGCGCGTTGAGCATGTCGGCTCCACCCGGCGGCGGCGGGCCTGGATACGGATCGGTTTCGTCGATCAGCGCCGGCCCGGTCGAACCGTATCCGTACGCGAACAGCACCGACTCGGCGACCACGCGTCGCACACCGGCGCGCTGGGCGGCGCGCACCAGATTCGGTGCACCGCTGCCCCACAGCTTCCGCGCGGGCTCGAAGTCCTTGACCCGCATGGGTCCTCGCTTCGGCAGCGTGGTCAGCAGGCTGATCACCACGTCGGGCCGAAGGTCGGCGACCACCGCGTCGATCTGGGCCGGGCCGAACACATCGCCCACCACCGGTCGCGCGCCGGTCGCCGCGATCTCGGCCGTCTTGGCCGAAGACCGGGTCATGCCGACGACGTCGTGACCGCGGGCACCCAGTTCACGCAGCAGCGGAAGTCCCGGCACGCTCGTCGCACCGGCGACCAACACGCGCATCAGCCCGTCCTTGCGGTAACGATGCTGGCGCGCAACGCAATCGCCAGAATCACCGTGGTGACCGCCAGGCCGCCGGCCTCCAGCCACCCGATCCAGTCGCCCGCGCCGTGATGCGGGTCGACGACGTGGCTGATCGTGTGCAGCGCCCAGTGCAGGGTCGCGAACGCCAGCGCGGGAACCCGCCACGTCCGCCAGCGCAGCGCCGCCAACAACATCAGGCCCTGGGGCACCTCGAACGTCGCGTTGTCGAAGATGTAGTGGTCGTTGCGGATTCCGAAGGTGCCCAGCGTGTCGAAGAACGCTCCGGGGGCGAACATCATGAACAGCCCGATGGCCAGCGAGTAGAGACCGAACACCACCAGGGTTACCTCGACGAACCCGACCGTGGTGCGCGCCGGCGACGTCGTCATAGGGTCACGCTAGTCCGCGGTTGACCGCCGAACGTGGGCTACCCGCACGTTTTCGCCGCGGAAGCGTGACACAATCCCACACTCGCCGCCGAGACCCGCCGATGAGGTACCGCGGTGGCGGAGGGATTTGAACCCCCGGACGGTGTTAGCCGTCTCTCGCTTTCAAGGCGAGTGCATTAGGCCGCTCTGCCACGCCACCGCCGACAAGGTTACGGGGCCGGTTACACCCGGCCGAGTTTGGCCGGTGGCGCACCGCTCTTGAGTGCCACGCTGATGCGCCGGCAGTTCTCCCCCATCGCGGCGACCTGCGGGCGCGACAGCCGGCCGAGGAAGTGCACGCGCACCCCCTCGCCGTAGGTTTTCAGCGCTTCGCGCACCGCCGTGCGGCCGTCGTCGGTGATGGTGGCCAGCACGCCGCGCCCGTCGTCGGGGCTGGCGCCGCGGCGCACCAGACCCTGCAATTCCAGCCGCCGGATCTGCCGCGTCACCCGGCTCGGAAGCGACATCAAACTGTCGGCCAGATCCCCCATGCGCGAGGACCCGGTCGCGGATTTGTCGAGAATGTCGAGCAGCCGCACATCGTTCAGCGTGAGGTGGTGTGCGTCGACCAGAGATCGGTTCAGCGTCGCGTACAACCGCAGCGCCGAATCCAGAAAGTTTTGCCACGACCGTTGTTCAGCGATGTCGAGACCCGGCATATCACTGGCAGTACGTCCCCCGATGATCCCCTCCATTCCGCCATAGTAAACATTCGTTTTATTGCTGGGAAGGTATCGGCGATACTGTTTTCCCAGCGTAGTAGCGTTATTTGAATGCATGCTGTCTTGGCCGAAACCGAAAATCGACTGACCTGGCAGGAAGTACCCGACATCGAGGCCGGTGACGGGCAGGTCCTGGTGAAGGTGGACACCGCCGGGATCAACCGCGCCGACCTGCTTCAGGCCGCAGGCAAGTATCCGCCGCCGCCCGGCGCCAGCGAGATCCTGGGCCTCGAGGTCTCGGGCACGATCGCCGCGGTCGGCGACGGTGTCACCGAATGGTCCGTCGGTCAACAGGTCTGCGCTTTGCTGGCGGGCGGTGGTTACGCCGAGTTCGTCGCGGTCCCGGCCGGGCAGGTGATGCCGGTTCCCGCCGGGGTGAGCCTGCACCACGCCGCCGGGCTGCCCGAGGTCGCGTGCACGGTGTGGTCGAACCTGGTGATGACGGCCGGCCTGCGGTCCGGCCAGGTGGTTCTCGTGCACGGCGGCGGAAGCGGCATCGGTACCCACGCCGTGCAGGTCGGCCGGGCGCTCGGCTGCCGGGTCGCGGTCACCGCGGGATCGCGCAACAAGTTGGACCTGTGCTCGGAGTTGGGCGCCGACATCACCATCAACTACCGCGACGAGGATTTCGTCGAACGCATCCGCGCCGAGTCCGACGGCGCCGACGTGATCCTCGACCTCATGGGAGCGGCCTATCTCGACCGCAACATCGACGCGCTCGGGCCCGACGGCCGGCTGGTGATCATCGGCATGCAGGGCGGCGCGAAGGCCGAGCTGAACATCGGCAAGCTCTTGGGCAAGCGCGGCGGGGTCTTCGCCACCGCGCTGCGGGCCCGCCCGGTCAGCGGCCGGGGCAGCAAAAGCGACGTCGTCGCCGAGGTGATCGCCAACGTCTGGCCGATGGTCGAAAGTGGTCAGGTGCGACCGATTATCGGCGCCGAGTTCCCCATTCAAGAGGCCGGCGCCGCACACGAACTGCTGGCATCCGGTGACGTCGCAGGCAAGATTCTGCTGCGCGTCGACGACAGCTCAGCCTAGCGAGGCCAGCGCCCGCACCAGCTGATCGACTTCGGCCAACGTGGTGTAGTGCGCCAGCCCGATGGTGACCGCGCCGCCGATGTCGTTGACGCCGATGACGTCGAGCACCCGCGAGCTGGCGTTGGAGATCGCCAGGATGCCGTTGTCGGCGAGCCGCTGCACCACCCGTTCGGCGGGTACGTGGGTGACCGCGAAGCTGAGCACCGGAACCCGGACTTCCGGGCTGCCGATGACCATCACCGCCGGCAGCGACCGCAGCGAGGCCAGCAGGTACTCGAACAGCCGGTCCATGTACGTCGCGGCCGATTGCATTGAGACCGCGAGCCTTTCGCGGCGGGTGCCGCTCGCCGATTCGTCGAGTGCGGCCAGATAGTCGATGCTGGCGACGACGCCTGCGAGCATGCCGAACTGATGGGTGCCGACCTCCAGCCGCTCCGGCCCGGTAGCGTGCGGGTTCAACGACACCGAGTGGAACGAGTCGATCATCGACGGATCCCGGAACACCAGCGCGCCGATCGGCGGACCGCCCCACGCGACCGCGTTCAGGGCCACCACGTCGGCGTCGATCTCGTCGATGTCGATCAACCGGTACGGTGCGGCCGCGGAATGGTCGACGACCACCAGCGCGCCGATATCGTGGGCGAGTTTGGTGACCGCGCGCAGATCGGTGACCGTGCCCAAAGTCGAAGAGGCCGAGGTGATTGCGACCAGCCGGGTGGGCCGGGTGATCAGGCTTTCCCACTGCCAGGTAGGCAGTTCGCCCGTCTCGATGTCGACCTCGGCCCACTTGGTCTTGGCGCCGTAGCGGTTCGCGGCGCGCAGCCAGGGGGCGATGTTGGCCTCGTCGTCGAGCCGGGTCACCACGATCTCGTAGCCAAGGCCGACCCGCGACGACGACGCGTCGGCCAGCGCCGTCATCAGCACCGCGCGGTCGGGGCCCAACACCACCCCGCGCGGATCGGCGTTGACGAGGTCGGCCACCGCCTGGCGCGCCGCGCTGAGCACTGCGGCGCTGCGCTGAGCCGACGGATGCGGCCCCACCGGGGTCGGCATCGACCCGCGGAAGGCGGTGGACACCGCCCGGCCGACGGTGTCGGGCAGCAGCATCCCGTGCTGTGCGTCGAAATGCACCCAGCCGTCGCCCAGAGACGGGTGCAAGCCCCGCACCCGGGCGACGTCGTATGCCATGCCAGCCCACCTTTGACCGTGTGTGAAATCACAACCGACACGAAACTTCGGTCGATGCCGGCCCCACCCGCCCTGCCGGGCTGGGTCGCCTGCGAGGCCATAGTAGTCCAGTGAGCTAGCGCTGCGGAGTCCTAATTGCACAGGCGTTGCCCGCCTCAAATTGCGGTGCGCCGGTGCGTGACCCGCAGGCTGCTCGCATGCCGAATTCCGGGCGCCGCCAGCACTTGCATTCCGATTTGCTACAAGTAGCCGCTGTCCGGCCGTGCCCGGCGCAAACCCGTGCACGATGATCGAAGGGCTACTGTCGCCAGATAAGTTACGAACGGCGCGAACCCATAACACGGCCATTACAGGGAACTTCACGGAGATGACCACGAACAGCGACGACGACAACATCGAAATCATCGGCGGCGATCCCACGGCGGCCGATCAGGAATCCGACGGCAAATCGCTGACCGACCTCGTCGAACAGCCCGCCAAGGTGATGCGCATCGGCACCATGATCAAGCAGCTGCTCGAAGAGGTGCGGGCCGCGCCGCTGGACGAGGCCAGCCGCAACCGGCTGCGCGAGATCCACCGGACCAGCATCTCCGAACTGGAGGACGGCCTGGCGCCCGAACTGCGCGAGGAGCTCGAGCGGCTGACGCTGCCGTTCACCGACGATGTCGTGCCGTCCGACGCCGAACTGCGGGTCGCGCAGGCACAGCTGGTGGGCTGGCTGGAGGGGTTGTTCCACGGCATCCAGACGGCGCTGTTCGCCCAGCAGATGGCGGCGCGTCAACAACTCGAGCAGATGCGTCAGGGCGCGCTGCCGCCCGGGATGGCCGGCCCGGCGGGTCCGCGCGGCGGGCACGGCACCGGACAGTATCTGTAGGAGCCGGTATTGGTCCCGCGTATCGAGACCCGCAATGCGTGGGTGGAATTTCCCATCTTCGACGCCAAGTCACGCTCGTTGAAGAAGGCTTTCCTCGGCAAGGCCGGCGGCGCCATCGGACGCAACGAGTCCAACGTCGTCGTCATCGAGGCGCTGCGCGACATCACCATGTCGCTGGAACTGGGTGACCGCGTCGGGCTGGTGGGCCACAACGGCGCGGGCAAGTCGACGCTGTTGCGGCTGCTGTCCGGCATCTACGAACCCACCCGTGGCGTCGCGACGGTGACCGGTCGGGTGGCGCCGGTGTTCGACCTCGGCGTCGGGATGGACCCCGAGATCTCGGGGTTCGAGAACATCATCATCCGCGGGCTGTTCCTCGGGCAGACCCGCAAGCAGATGCTGGCCAAGATCGACGAGATCGCCGAGTTCACCGAGTTGGGTGACTACCTGTCGATGCCGTTGCGCACGTACTCCACCGGAATGCGCGTGCGCCTGGCGATGGGCGTGGTGACCAGCATCGACCCCGAGATCCTGCTGCTCGACGAAGGTATCGGCGCGGTGGATGCCGAGTTCTTGAAGAAGGCCCAGTCACGGCTGTCGGCGCTCGTGGAGCGCTCCGGCATCCTGGTGTTCGCCAGCCACTCCAACGAATTTCTGGCCCGGCTGTGCAATACGGCGATGTGGATCGACCACGGCACCGTCAAGATGACCGGCGGCATCGAAGAGGTGGTCCGCGCCTACGAGGGTGAGGACGCCGCCCGGCACGTCCGCGAAGTGCTCGAAGAAACGCGCCAGCGATGACCGAGACGGTCTGCGCCGTGGTGGTCACCCATCGGCGCGTCGACGAGCTGGCCAAGTCGCTGGAGGCGGTGACGGCCCAGACCCGCGCACCGGATCACCTGATCGTCGTCGACAACGACAACGACCCCCGGGTGGCCGAACTGGTGGCCGGCCAGCCGGTGCCAACGACATATCTGGGTTCGCGCCGAAACCTCGGTGGCGCAGGCGGTTTCGCGTTGGGGATGCTGCACGCGCTGGCGTTGGGTGCGGACTGGCTGTGGTTGGCCGACGACGACGGGCGCCCCGCGGACTCCGAGGTGCTTGGCACCCTTGTGGCATGCGCGAAAAGGCACGCCCTGGCCGAGGTGTCGCCGATGGTGTGCGACCTCGACGAACCGGACCGGCTGGCGTTTCCGTTGCGCCGCGGCGTGGCGTGGCGGCGACGGGTCGAGGAGTTGCGCACCGACGCCGGGCAGGACCTGCTGCCGGGAATCGCCTCGCTGTTCAACGGGGCGTTGTTCGCCGCGTCGACGCTAGAGGCCGTCGGGGTACCGGATCTGCGGCTGTTCTTCCGCGGTGACGAAACCGAATTGCACCGCAGGCTGGTGCGTTCCGGCCTGCCGTTCGGGACGTGCCTGACCGCGGTCTACCTGCACCCGCAGGGCGGCGACGAGTTCAAGCCCATCCTCGGGGGCCGGATGCACACGCAGTATCCGGAAAGCGCTGCTAAACGTTTCTATACGTACCGCAACCGCGGTTACCTGCTGTCGCAGCCAGGGCTTCGGCGGCTGCAGTTTCAGGAGTGGGCCCGGTTCGGCTGGTACTTCCTGGTGTCGCGGCGCGACCCCGCCGGGCTGATGGAGTGGATACGGCTGCGGCGCTCGGGCCGTAAGGAGAGGTTCGGCAGGCCCGCACACCTGGACGAGCGATGGGGGCACCACCCGCCCGATGGGCCCACGCGCGCAGCGCAGGGGAGGCTGGGGAACGACGGGACAAAGAGATGACGTTCACCGACGCCGCCGCGCAGTCGAAGACATTCGGCCGCGCGTGGGGCGACCTGGTCGCCGGTTTCGCCAAGCGCGAGCTGTGGCTGCACCTGGGCTGGCAGGACATCAAACAGCGGTACCGCCGCTCGGTGCTGGGGCCGTTCTGGATCACGATCGCCACTGGCGCCACCGCCGTGGCGATGGGCCTGCTGTATTCCAAGCTGTTCAAACTCGAACTGTCCGAACATCTTCCATACGTCACGCTCGGGCTGATCATCTGGAACATGATCAACGCGTCGATCCTCGAGGGCGCCGAGGTGTTCATCGCCAACGAGGGTCTGATCAAACAGCTGCCGACCCCGCTGTCGGTGCACGTGTACCGCCTGGTGTGGCGCCAGATGATCCTGTTCGGGCACAACATGATCATCTTCGTGATCATCGCGATCATCTTTCCCAAACCGTGGTCGTGGACCGCGCTCGCGGTGATCCCGGCGATGGGTTTGATCGTGTTGAACTGCGTGTGGGTGTCGTTGTGCTTCGGCATCCTGGCCACCCGCTACCGCGACATCAGCCCGCTGCTGGTCAGCCTGGTTCAGTTGCTGTTCTTCATGACGCCGATCATCTGGAACGAGTCCACCCTCAAACAGCAGGGTGCCGCGGACTACCTCAAGATCGTCGAGTTGAACCCGCTGCTGCACTATCTGGACATCGTGCGCGCCCCGCTGCTAGGCGCCGACCAAGAGCTGCACCACTGGGTGGTGGTGATCGTGTTGACCGTGATCGGCTGGATCCTGGCCGCGTTCGCGATGCGCCAGTACCGTGCCCGCGTCGCGTACTGGGTCTAACGGGCCGGCCGGACGGGCGAGGTCCCACACCGGGTCCGCACACCTCGACGGTATTACCGCTTGGGCACGGGGAGGCGGGTCGTCACGCCGATACGGTTCCACGCGTTGATGGTCAGCGCCATCGCGATCACTTGACCGAGTTCGCGTTCGGAGAACGCGGCCGCCGCCCTGGCGTACACCTCGTCGGCGACATGCCGGTGGGTCAGGTCGGTGATCTCCTCGGTCAACGCGAGCGCGGCCTGCTCCTGCTCGGTGTAGACGCCCTCGGCCTCTGCCCACGCGGGCAGCAGGGTGATCTTCTGCTCGGAGATGCCGCGTCTGCGTGCGTCGGCGGTGTGCATGTCCAGGCAGAACGCGCAGTGGTTCAGCTGCGACGCGCGGATCTTGATCAGCTCGGCCAGGTCGGGGTCGAGATCCTTGGTCGCGGCGTTGTTCAGCGCGATCATCGCCTCGTACACCTCGGGCGACACCTGGTTCAGGTTGATCCGACGGACTTTCTCGATGGTTGTCATACCGCCAACGCTAGTGCGTAATGTCCCGCCTGCATGGTTCAATACACCGGTGGCTTCATGGGCCAATGCGGGGCCGTGGGATCTGCACCTCGACCTGAAGCAGGCCATTACCCCCGGGGCGCGCGGTGCGCGGGAAACGCTGCTCACCGCCCTGCGCGACGCCGTGCGGTCGGGCCGGCTGGCGCCCGGCACGATGCTGCCGCCGTCGCGCAGCCTGGCCGTCGACCTCGGATTGGCCCGCAACACCGTCGCCGAGGCGTATGCCGAACTGGTCGCCGAGGGCTGGCTGGCGTCGCGGCAGGGTGCGGGCACCTGGGTGGTGAACGCGGCGGGCACGCAGGCGCCTGCCCGCCCGCGCGGGGTGAAGGTGGTGCCGACGCACAACCTGATGCCCGGTTCACCCGATGTCGCGGAGTTCCCGCGCAACGAATGGGTCGCCTCGATGCGCCGCGCGCTGGGCCGCGCACCGACCGAGGCGCTGCGCATGGGCGACCCGCGCGGGCGCCAAGAACTGCGCGAGGCGCTGGCGCAGTACCTGGCACGGGTGCGCGGGGTGCGCACCTGCGCGGAGTCGATCGTGATCTGTGCCGGTGTGCGCCACGGCGTGGAAATCCTCACCCGGGTGTTTTCCGGTCAGCGCCCGATCGCCGTAGAAGCCTACGGGCTGTTCATCTTTCGCGATGTCATCGCGGCGATGGGGATGGCGACGACCCCGATCGGTGTCGACGAGCGTGGCGCGGTGGTGGGCGAACTCGACACGCTCGACGTGCCCGCGGTGCTGCTCACCCCGGCGCACCACAGCCCGTTCGGCATGCCGCTGCATCCGACGCGGCGCACCGCGGTGGTCGACTGGGCGCAACGCACCGACGGGTACGTCCTCGACGACGACTACGACGGCGAACTGCGCTACGACCGCCAGCCGGTGGGCGCGCTGCAGGGGCTGCACCCGGACCGGGTGGTGTATCTGGGCTCGGCCAGCAAGAGCCTGTCGCCCGCGCTGCGGCTGGGCTGGATGGCGTTGCCTGCCGACCTCGTCGAGCCGGTCATCGGTGCCGCGGGCGGATCGCAGTTCTATGTGGACGCGATCTCGCAGCTGACGATGGCCGACTTCATCGCAGGCGGCGGCTACGACAAGCACATCCGGCGCATGCGGCTGCGGTACCGGCGCCGCCGCGACACGCTCGTCGATGCGCTGCAGCCGTTTTCCATCACTCTCAGCGGGCTCAACGCGGGGCTCAACCTGCTGTTGACCCTGCCCGACGGCGCCGAACCGGAGGTGCTGCGCCGCGCGGCCGACACGGGTCTCGCGCTGGAGGGGCTGTCGATGATGCGTCATCCGCTCGCCGGGCCGCACGTGCCCCGCCCCGACGGCGTCATCGTCGGGTTCGGGACACCCGCCGAACACGCTTTCGCCGGATGCGTCCAGGCCCTGTGCGACGTGCTCGAGTCCAGCGGCCTGCGGCGCTGACGAGCGGGCGACCCGTAAGCTGCTGCGGTGGCCGAGCCCCCCATGCAACCGACCCTGAGCCTGGGCACCCAGGTTTGGCGGTTCATCGTGACCGGCGGGCTGTCGGCGATCGTCGACTTCGGCCTGTACGTGGCGTTTCTGGCGGTCGGGCTGCACGTGAACGTGGCCAAGACCCTCAGCTTCATCGCGGGCACCACCACGGCCTATCTGATCAACCGCCGATGGACTTTTCAGGCGCCGCCGAGCACAGCGCGGTTCATCGCGGTATGCGCGCTCTACGCGGTGACCTACGCCGCGCAGGTCGGCATCAACTACCTGCTGTACGTGGCGTGGGAGGACAAGCCGTGGCGGGTGCCGGTCGCGTTCGTCATCGCCCAGGGCACCGCGACGGTGATCAACTTCGTCGTGCAGCGCGCGGTCATCTTCCGGCTGCGCTGACCCGCCCCCGGCCGCGCAATTTGGCGTTGAGGGTCGTTGTGCGGCCCAATCGATGGCCCTGTACGCAAAATTCAGCGGTGATGACGCGCGCGGGCCGCACGGTACCCTCGTCACGATGTCCGAGACCACGACACGACGCCTGACCGGCTGGGGACGCACCGCCCCGTCAGTCGCGCAGGTGTTGTCGACACCGGATGTCGAGGTCATCGCGCAGGCGGTGGCGACGACGGGCCAGCGCGGCGTCATCGCCCGCGGGCTCGGCCGCTCCTACGGCGACAACGCCCAGAACGGCGGCGGCCTGGTGATCGACATGACGGCACTGAACCGGATCCACTCCATCGTCGCCGAGACCCGCATCGTCGACGTGGACGCGGGCGTGAGCTTGGACACGCTGATGAAGGCGGCGTTGCCGTTCGGGCTGTGGGTGCCGGTGCTGCCCGGCACCAGGCAGGTCACCGTGGGCGGGGCGATCGCCTGCGACATCCACGGCAAGAACCATCACAGCGCCGGCAGTTTCGGTAACCATGTCCGCTCGATCGACCTGCTGACCGCCGAGGGCGAGATCCGGCGGCTGACCCCCGACGGGCCCGAAAGCGAACTGTTCTGGGCGACCGTCGGCGGCAACGGGCTTACCGGCATCATCCTGCGCGCCACGATCGAGATGACGCCGACCGAAACGGCGTACTTCATCGCCGACGGCGACGTCACCGCGAACCTGGACGAGACAATCGCGTTCCACAGCGACGGCAGCGAGGACAACTACACCTACTCCAGCGCCTGGTTCGACGCGATCAGCGCGCCACCCAAGCTCGGCCGCGCCGCGATATCACGCGGCTCACTGGCCCGGCTGGACCAGCTGCCCGCCAAACTCCAGCGCGACCCGCTGAAATTCGATGCGCCGCAACTGCTTACCTTCCCCGACATCTTCCCCAACGGGCTGGCCAACAAGTACACGTTCGGGCCGATCGGGGAGCTGTGGTACCGCAAGTCGGGCACCTACCGCGGCAAGATCCAGAACCTGACGCAGTTCTACCACCCGCTGGACATGCTGGGCGAATGGAACCGGGCATACGGGCCCGCGGGTTTCACCCAATACCAGTTCGTGGTGCCCACCGAAGCGGTCGACGAGTTCAAGGCGATCATCGTCGACATCCAGCGGTCGGGCCACTACTCGTTCCTCAACGTGTTCAAGCTGTTCGGCCCCGGAAACCAAGCGCCGCTGAGCTTTCCGATCCCCGGCTGGAACGTCTGTGTCGACTTCCCGGTCAAGCCGGGGCTGGGTGAATTCTTGACCGACCTGGACCGTCGGGTGCTGGAGTTCGGCGGCCGGCTCTACACCGCCAAGGACTCCCGCACCACCGCGGAGACCTTCCACGCCATGTACCCGCGAATCGACGAGTGGATCGCCATGCGCCGCAAGGTCGATCCCAACTCGGTGTTCGCGTCCGACATGGCCCGACGTTTGGAGCTGTTGTAAATGGTGCCCGCACATGGTTCTTGATGCCGTGGGAAACCCCCAGACCATTCTGCTGCTCGGCGGCACGTCCGAGATCGGGCTGGCCATCTGCGAGCGGTATCTGCGCGACGCGCCGGCGCGCGTCATCCTGGCCGAACTGCCGAACCACCCGGGCCGTGACGCCGCCGTCGCCCAGCTACAGGCCGCAGGCGCCAAATCCGTCGAGCTGATCGACTTCGACGCCCTGGACACCGCGAGCCACCCTGCGGTGATCGACGCCGCGTTCAGCCACGGCGATGTCGACGTCGCGATCGTGGCGTTCGGCCTGCTCGGCGACGCCGAAGAGCTGTGGCAGAACCAGTCCAAGGCCGTGCAGATCGCCGGAATCAACTACACCGCAGCAGTTTCGGTCGGTGTGCTGCTCGGCGAGAAGATGCGCGCCCAAGGCTTCGGCCGGATCATCGCGATGAGCTCGGCGGCCGGTGAGCGGGTACGGCGGTCCAACTTCGTGTACGGCTCCACCAAGGCCGGACTCGACGGGTTCTACCTCGGGCTCGGCGAGGCGTTGCGCGAGTCCGGGGTACAGGTACTGGTCATCCGGCCCGGCCAGGTGCGCACCCGCACCACGATCGAGCACTGGAAGGCCACCGGCAGCAAGGAAGCGCCGTTCACCGTCGACAAGGAAGACGTCGCCGAACTGGCGGTCACAGCATCGGCCAAGGGCAAGGAACTGGTATGGGCACCGGGGGTGTTCAGGTACGTGATGATGGTGTTGCGGCACATTCCGCGGCCCATCTTCCGCAAGCTCCCCATCTGATGCGCGGCGCACTGGCCAGCCCGACCAAGGTCGTCGGCCAGCTGGCGGCCGGCGCGGCCGTGGCGATCGTCGTCACGGTGATCTCGCTGATCGCGATATCGCGGGTGGACTGGCCGGCGTACAACTCGTCCAACCAGCTGCACGCGCTGACCACGGTCGGCCAAGTCGGTTGTCTGGCAGGGTTGTTGGCATCGGGATGGGCGTGGCGGCGCGGCAGACGCTTGCTGGCGTGGGGCGGTGCGACGGCGTTCCTGTCGGCGTTCTCGGTGGTGACGCTGGCGATGCCGCTGGGCGCCACGAAGCTTTACCTGCACGGCATTTCGGTCGACCAGCAGTTCCGCACCGAGTACCTGACCCGGCTCACCGACACCGCGGCACTGCACGACATGACGTATTACGGGCTACCGCCCTTCTATCCACCGGGCTGGTTCTGGATCGGCGGCCGGCTGGCCGACCTGACCGGCATCCCGGGCTGGGAGATGTTCAAACCGTGGGCCATCATCTCCATCACCATCGCGATCACCGCCGCGTTCGTGTTGTGGGCGGCGATGATTCGCTTCGAATACGCGCTGATCGTCGCGACGGCCACCGCCGCGGCAACGCTCGCCTACGCACCGGCCGAACCGTACGCCGCGATCATCACCGCGCTGCTGCCGGCGGTGTTCGTGCTGGCCTGGTCGGGGCTCCAGGGCGCCACTAGGGCCGGTGGCTGGGCCGCGGTCATCGGCGTCGGGCTCTTCCTGGGCATCACCGCGCTGTTCTACACCCTGCTGTTCGGCTACGCCGCGTTCACGCTGACGCTGATGGCGCTGGTAGTGACAGTGGCGCGCTGGAGCCGCTCCGGCGGCGACATTAAGCCAAGACGCGCCGAACCGCTGCTGCGGCTGGTCGTCATCGGTGCGCTCTCCGGCGCGATCGCGCTGATCGGCTGGGCCCCGTGGCTGGCCGCCGCGATCCGCGGCGAGCCGGCCGACTCGGGCACCGCGCAGCACTATCTGCCGTCGGTAGGCGCCGAACTGGAATTCCCCATGCTGCACTTCACCCTGCTGGGCGCGCTGTGCATGCTGGGCACGCTGTGGCTGGTCTGGCGCGCGCGGTCATCGACCCGCGCGGGCGCGTTGGCGATCGCCGTGTTGGCTATCTACGCGTGGTCGCTGCTGTCCATGCTGACCACGCTGGCCGGCACCACGCTGCTGTCGTTCCGGCTCAACCCGACGCTGACCGTGCTGCTGGCCGCCGCGGGCGCGTTCGGCTTCATCGAAACCGCGTCGGCGATCGCCGCGCGCTACCGCCCGGAAATGAGCAGGCGCGTGGTCGCCGCGGCCGCCACGATCGGCGCCATCGGCGCCGTGACGTACAGCCAGGACATCCCCGACGTGCTGCGCCCCGACATCGCGGTGGCCTACACCGACACCGACGGCTACGGCCAACGCGCCGACCGGCGACCGCCCGGTGCCGAGCGCTACTACCGCGAGATCGACGGGAAGATCCGCGACGTGACGGGGCTGCCGCGCAACGAGACCGTGGTGATGACCGCCGACTACAGCTTCCTGTCGTACTACCCCTACTACGGGTTCCAGGGGTTGACGTCGCATTACGCCAACCCGCTCGCACAGTTCGACAAGCGGGCCGATGCGATCGAGAACTGGGCCACCCTGACCGACGCCGACCAGTTCATCGACGCCCTCGACGCGCTGCCGTGGAAACCGCCGACGGTGTTCCTGATGCGCAGTGCTGGTTCGGGGGGCGCGGGCGACTCCTACACGCTGCGGTTGGCTTCCGACGTCTACCCCAACCAGCCCAACGTGCGCCGCTACCACGTCGAGCTCGACGAAGCCCTGTTCGACGACCCGCGCTTCGACGTCTCCGAGATCGGACCGTTCGTGCTGGCCATCCGGCTGCCCAATTACGATCAAGCCCCGTGACTGGCCAAGTCGGGGCGAACCACCGGACCGCGCGGCTGATCGCCGTCGTCGCCGGGTTGCTCGGCGCGGCGCTCGCGATCGCGACCCCGCTGCTGCCGGTCAAGCAGACCACCGCGGAGCTGAACTGGCCGCAGAACGGGGTGCTGCAGAGCGTCAACGCGCCGCTGATCGGCTACGTGGCCACCGACCTGACGATCACGGTGCCGTGCCGCGCGGCCGCTGGCCTGGCCGGACCCGACAACGAGGGCCGAACGGTGCTGTTGTCCACGGTGCCCAAGCAGGCGCCCAAGGCCGTCGACCGCGGCCTGCTCATCGAGCGGGTCAACAGCGACCTGCTGGTCATCGTCCGCAACACCCCGGTGGTCAGCGCGCCGCTGGCGGCGGTGCTCAGCCCGCAGTGCGAACGGCTGACGTTCACCGCGCACGCCGACAAGGTCACCGGCGAGTTCGTCGGCCTGGTCGAAGGCCCGGACAGCGAGGATCCCGGTGCGCCGCTGAGCGGCGAGCGCAGCGGCTACGACTTCCGCCCGCAGATCGTCGGCGTGTTCACCGACCTGTCCGGGCCCGCGCCGCCCGGCCTGGAGTTCTCGGCCACCATCGACTCCCGCTACAGCAGTTCGCCGACGCTGCTGAAACTGCTCGCGATGATCCTCGGCGTGGCGATGACGGTGGTCGCGCTCGGCGCGCTGCACGTGCTCGACACCGCCGACGGCCGCAAGGTCAGGCGCTTCCTGCCGCCGCGGTGGTGGTCGTTCGGGCCGCTCGACGGGGTGGTCACCGCCGTGTTGGTGTGGTGGCACTTCGTCGGCGCCAACACCGCCGACGACGGCTACATCCTCACCATGGCCAGGGTGTCGGAGCATGCCGGCTACATGGCCAACTACTACCGGTGGTTCGGCACCCCCGAGGCGCCGTTCGGCTGGTACTACGACCTGCTGGCGCTGTGGTCACACGTCAGCACCCACAGCGTGTGGATGCGGCTGCCCACGCTGGTGATGGCGCTGGCCTGCTGGTGGCTGATCAGCCGCGAGGTGATCCCGCGGCTCGGGCACGCGGTCAAGTCCAGCCGCGCCGCGGCGTGGACGGCGGCCGGACTGTTCCTGGCGTTCTGGCTGCCGCTGAACAACGGGCTGCGACCCGAGCCGATCATCGCGCTCGGCATCCTGCTCACCTGGTGCTCGGTCGAACGCGGGGTGGCCACCAGCCGGCTGCTCCCGGTGGCGGTCGCGATCATCATCGGCGCGCTCACCCTGTTCTCCGGCCCGACCGGCATCGCCGCGGTCGGCGCGCTGCTGGTCGCCGTCGGTCCGCTGAAAACGATTGTGGCCGCGCATACTTCGCGGTTCGGCTACCTGGCCCTGCTGGCGCCGATCCTGGCCGCGGCCACGGTGACGATCATTCTGATCTTCCGCGACCAGACGTTGATCGGCGAACTGCAGGCCAGCACGTTCAAGTCGGCGGTGGGCCCCAGCCTGTCCTGGTTCGACGAGCACATCCGCTACGAGCGGCTGTTCACCACCAGCCCCGACGGTTCGGTCGCCCGCCGGTTCGCGGTGCTGACCCTGCTGCTGACGTTGGCGGTTTCAGTGGCGATGGCGTTGCGCAAGTTCAGGATTCCCGGCACCGCGCTGGGGCCGAGCCGGCGCATCGTCGGGATCACGATCATCTCGTTCCTGGCGTTGATGTTCACCCCGACCAAGTGGACCCACCATTTCGGCGTGTTCGCCGGGTTGGCCGGATCGCTCGGGGCCCTTGCCGCCGTCGCGGTCAGCGCCGCCGCGATGCGCTCGCGGCGTAACCGGTCGGTGTTCACCGCGGCCGTGCTGTTCGCCACCGCGCTGTCGTTCGCCACCGTCAACGGCTGGTGGTACGTCTCCAATTTCGGTGTGCCGTGGTCGAACGAGTTCCCGGAGTGGCGGTTCGGCTTCACCACGATGCTGCTCGGGCTTTCGGTGATCGCCCTGCTGGTGGCGGCGTGGTTCCACTTCTCCGGCCGCGACGCGTCACCGCCGGGCGAACCGCGGCGCTGGCAGCGGGTCGTCCAGGCGCCGTTGGCGATCGCCACCTGGGCCCTGGTGGTGTTCGAGGTGCTGTCGCTGACGTTGGGCATGACCGACCAGTATCCGGCGTGGAGCGTGGGCCGCTCCAACCTCGAAGCGCTGACCGGCAAGACCTGCGGGCTGGCCGAAGACGTGCTCGTCGAACAGAACGCCAACGCGGGCATGCTGGCGCCGGTGGACAGCCCCGTCGGTGAGGCGTTGGGCGCCGAAACGTCGGACGGCTTCGGCCCCAACGGGATTCCGTCGGACCTGTCCGCGGACGAGGTGATGGGCGGCCCCGGCACCGCGACGAACTTCGCCGATACCCCCGAAGGCGACGACACCGCAGGCGAGGCCGGCACCGAGGGCGGCACCACCGCGTCTGCGGGGATCAACGGATCCCGCGCGCGGCTGCCGTTCGAGCTGAACCCGGCCACCACGCCGGTGATGGGCAGCTGGCGCAGCGGCACACAGCAGCCGGCGTCGCTGCGCTCGGCGTGGTACCGGCTGCCCGCACGCGACGAGACCGGCCCGTTGCTCGTGGTGGCCGCGGCCGGACGCTTCGATCCGGGCGAGGTCCTCGTGCAGTGGGCGGGCGACGAGGGCGACGACGCGGCGGGCAGCGTGGTGTTCGGCGACGTCGGCGCGTCCCCGGCCTGGCGCAACCTGCGGGTGCCGATGGACGCCATCCCCGACGACGCCACCCGGGTGCGGCTGGTCGCCACCGACGACGACCTCAACCCCGAGCACTGGATCGCGCTCACCCCGCCGCGCATCCCCGAACTGCGCACGCTGCAGGACGTCGTCGGCTCGGCCGACCCGGTGCTGCTGGACTGGCTGGTCGGCATGGCCTTCCCCTGCCAGCGGCCGTTCGACCACCAGAACGGCGTCATCGAGGTGCCGAAGTGGCGCATCCTGCCCGACCGGTTCGGCGCAGAGGCCAACTCACCGGTGATGGACAACCTGGGCGGCGGACCGCTGGGCATCACCGAGCTGCTGGTGCGCGCCACCACGGTGCCGTCGTATCTGTCCGACGACTGGTTCCGCGACTGGGGCGCCCTTCAGCAGTTGACCCCGTACTACCCGGACGCGCAGCCGGCGCGGATCGATCTCGGTTCGGCGACGCGTAGCGGGCTGTGGAGCCCGGCGCCGCTGCGTCATTAGCTTCGTCGCCTACCATCGACCCTCGTGCCCAGCGACCCGTCTCATCGCATGACGCGACTGATCGCGGCCGTCGCGGGCATCGCGGGCGTCCTGCTGTGCGGGCTGGCCCCGCTGCTGCCGGTCGCGCAGACCACCGCGACCATTCTGTGGCCGCAGGCCGCCGACCCCGACGGGTTCGTCTCCGATATCACCGCCCCGCTGGTGTCCGGCGCACCGCTCACGCTCGACATCTCCATCCCCTGCCAGGCCGTCGCGACGCTGCCGGACGACGGCGGGCTGGTCCTCTCCACGGTGCCGCCCGCAGGCATCGACGCCAGCCGCAACGGGCTGTTCGTGCGGGCCACCTCCGATGTCGTCGTCGTCGCGGTGCGCGACTCGGTCGCCGCGGTGGCCCCCAGGCCCGCGGTGCAGGCCGGGGCGTGCAGCACACTGCACATCTGGGCCAACCCCGGCGAGGTGGGCGCCGACTTCGTCGGTATCCCCGGCGCGGCGGGCACCCTGTCCGCCGATAAGAAACCCCAGGTCGCGGGGGTGTTCACCGAGCTCGAGATACCTGCGCAGGCCGGAGCCGCCGCGGCGGCGACATCCAGCCCAGAGCTGTCCGCGCGGATCGACGTCGACACCCGGTTCATCACCTCCCCGACCGCCCTCAAGCTCGCCGTGCTGGTGCTCGGGGTGCTCTGCGTGATCGCGTCGATCGTCGCGCTGGCGGTGCTGGACCGCACCTCCGGACGCCGGGTGCCCCGCGGATGGCGCCGGTTCTGGCGCGTCGGGGGGTGGCACCGGCTGGCCGACATCGGCGTGGTCGGCACGCTGCTGCTGTGGCATCTGATCGGAGCTATCTCCTCCGACGACGGCTACAACCTGACCATCGCCCGCGTGGCGAACGAGGCCGGCTACACCGCGAACTACTTCCGCTACTTCGGCGCGACGGAGGCCCCGTTCGACTGGTACCAGTCCGTGCTGTCGCAGCTGGCGACGGTCAGCACCGCCGGGGTGTGGATGCGGCTGCCGGCAACCCTGGCCGCGGTGGGCACGTGGCTGCTGATCAGCCGCTGCGTGCTGGCCCGGCTGGGCCCCGGTAAGGCGGGCCTGGCGGGTAACCGGGTCGCGGTGTGGACGGCCGGTGCGGTGTTCCTGGCCGCGTGGCTGCCGTTCAACAACGGGCTGCGCCCCGAACCGCTGATTGCGTTCGGCGTGGTCGCGGCCTGGATGCTGGTCGAGAACGCGATCGGCACCCGGCGGCTGTGGCCGGCGGCGCTCGCGATCGTCGTCGCGGTGTTCACCGTGACGCTGGCGCCGCAGGGTCTCATCGCGCTGGCGCCGCTGCTGGTGGGTGCCCGCGCGATCGCCAGAGCCATCCGGGCGCGCCGCCCCGTCGACGGTCTGGCGGCCCCGCTGGCCGCGCTGGCCGCGTCGGCCGCCCTGATCTTCGTGGTGGTGTTCCGCGACCAGACGCTGGCCACCGTCGCCGAGTCGGCCCGCATCAAGTACAAGGTCGGCCCCACCATCGCCTGGTATCAGGACTTTCTGCGCTACTACTTCCTCACCGTGGAGGACAGCGTCGACTCGTCGCTGACCCGGCGCTTTGCCGTGCTGGTGATGTTCTTGTGCCTGTTCGGCATGCTCGCGGTGCTGTTGCGCCGCAGCAGCGTGCCCGGGATGGCGAAGGGCCCGGTGTGGCGGTTGATCGGCGTGACCGCGGTGGGCCTGCTGCTGCTGACGTTCACCCCGACGAAGTGGGCGGTGCAGTTCGGGGCGTTCGCGGGCCTGGCCGGTGCGCTCGGCGCGGTCACCGCGTTCGCGTTCGCGCGGGTCGGGCTGCACAGCCGACGCAACCTCGCGCTCTACGTCACCGCGCTGCTGTTCGTATTGGCCTGGGCCACTTCCGGTATCAATGGCTGGTTCTATGTCGGCAACTACGGGGTGCCGTGGTTCGACAAGCAGCCCGTGCTGGCCGGTGTCCCGGTGATGACGATCTTCCTCGTGCTGGCGATCGCGACCGGCCTGCTGTCGGCGTGGTTGCATTTCCGCATCGACTACGCCGGGCACACCCAGGTGGCCGACACCCGCCGCAACCGGGTGCTGGCCTCCACACCGCTACTGGTGGTGGCGATCATCATGGTGGTGCTCGAGGTCGGTTCGATGGCCAAGGGCGCCGTGCAGCGCTATCCGGTCTACACCACCGCCAAGGCGAACCTGTCGGCGTTGACTGGTTTCGTCGGGATGAATTCGACACCTAGCTGCGCGATGGCCGACGACGTGCTGGTCGAACGCGACACCAATGCCGGTCTGCTGCAACCGGTTCCGGGGCAGCGCTTCGGAGAATACGGCCCGCTCGGCGGTGCGGACCCGGTCGGGTTCACCCCCAACGGGGTCAGCGACACCCTGGAACCCGCCGAACCGGTCACCGCCAATCCCGGTCTGGTCAACTCCGACGGCTCACCGAACGAGCCCAACGTCGGCATCGGCTACGCCGCCGGTACCGGCGGCGGGTACGGGCCCGAGGGCATCAACGGATCCCGGGTGTTCCTGCCGTTCGGGTTGGACCCGGACCGCACGCCGGTGATGGGCAGCTACGACGAGAATGACGTGGCGGCGACGGTCACCTCGGCGTGGTATCAGCTGCCGCCTCGCACCCCCGACCGGCCGCTGGTGACGGTCGCCGCAGCCGGTGCCATCTGGTACTACGAGGAGGACGGTTCGTTCAACTACGGACAGTCACTGAAGCTGCAGTGGGGCGTGCACCACCCCGATGGCAGCTATCAGGCGCTTGGTGAGGTGCAGCCGATCGACATCTTCCCCCAAAAGGCTTGGCGCAACCTGCGATTCCCGCTGTCGTGGGCGCCGCCGGAGGCCAACGTCGCGCGCATCGTCGCCGACGACCCCAACCTGTCGACCGATCAGTGGTTCGCGTTCACGCCGCCGCGGGTGCCGGTGCTGGAAACCGCGCAGGAGTTCCTCGGCTCGCAGACCCCGGTGCTGATGGACATCGCGACGGCCGCGAACTTCCCCTGCCAGCGGCCGTTCGCCGAGCGTCTCGGCATCGCCGAACTGCCCGAGTACCGGATCCTGCCCAACTTCAAGCAGGTGGTGTCGTCGTCGAACATGTGGCAGTCCGCCCAGGACGGCGGCCCGTTCCTGTTCATCCAGGCGCTGCTGCGCACCTCGACGGTTCCGACGTATCTGCGCGGTGACTGGTACCGCGACTGGGGTTCGATCGAACGCTACGACCGGGTGGTGCCCGCGTCGCAGGCACCGCAGGCCGCCGTCGAACAGGGCACGCAACGCGTCTTCGGGTGGAGCCGCAACGGACCGATCAGGGCGCTGCCATGACGCGGGCCATGACCGAGACCGAGACCGTGACCCGCGCCGCGACGAGCCGTGACGTGACGATCGCGCGCTGGGTGGCCACCGTCGCCGGGCTGATCGGCTTCGTGTTGTCGGTCGCGACCCCGCTGCTGCCGGTGGTGCAGACCACCGCGACCCTGCAGTGGCCGCAGCACGGTCAGCTCAACAACGTGACCTCGCCGCTGATCTCGTTGACGCCGGTGTCGATGACCGCGACCGTGCCCTGCGCGGTGGTCCGCTCGATGCCGCCGTCGGGTGGCGTGGTGTTCGGCACCGCACCCAGCGACGGTAAGCAGGCCGCCCTGCAGTCGCTGTTCGTCAACGTGTCCGACGAACGGGTCGACATCACCGACCGCAACGTGGTGGTGGCCAGCGTGCCCCGCGCCGAGGTGGAATCGGCTGCCTGTCAACACATCGACATCACGTCGACCGAGGAGGGCACGTTCGCGACGTTCGTCGGGCTGACCAAGTCCGACGGCTCCGAACAGCGCAGCGGGTTCACCGACCCGAACCTGCGCCCGCAGATCGTCGGCGTGTTCACCGAGTTGACCGGTCCCGCACCGCCCGGGCTGTCCGTATCGGCCACCATCGACACCCGGTTCTCTTCCAAGCCAACGCCGTTGAAGCTGACCGCAATGGTGCTGGCGATCCTTTCCACCGTGCTCGCGCTGCTGGCGTTGTGGCGGCTGGACCGCCTCGACGGGCGGCGGATGCACCGGCTGATCCCGCAGCGGTGGCGCACGTTCACCGCCACCGATGTCACCGTCGTCGGCGGATTCCTAATCTGGCATGTCATCGGGGCCAACTCGTCTGACGACGGCTACATCCTGGGCATGGCCCGCGTCGCCGGGCACGCCGGGTACATGTCGAACTACTTCCGCTGGTTCGGCAGCCCCGAGGACCCGTTCGGCTGGTACTACAACCTGCTGGCGATGATGACCAGCGTCAGCGACGCCAGCATCTGGATCCGGCTGCCCGACCTGGTGTGCGGAATCCTGTGCTGGCTGTTGCTGTCTCGCGAAGTGCTGCCCCGGCTGGGCCCCGCGGTGGCGGCCAGTAAACCCGCGCTGTGGGCGGCCGGCCTGGTGCTGCTCGCGGCGTGGATGCCGTTCAACAACGGCCTGCGTCCCGAGGGCCAGATCGCCACCGGCGCGTTGATCACCTACGTGCTGATCGAACGCGCGATCATCTCGGGCCGGTTGACCCCGGCCGCGCTGGCGACGCTGACCGCGGCGTTCACGCTGGGCATTCAGCCGACGGGGCTGATCGCGGTGGCCGCACTGCTCGCAGGTGGCCGCCCGATCCTGCGGATCCTGGTGCGGCGGCGGAGTCTGGTCGGCACCTGGCCGCTGGTGGCGCCGATGCTGGCCGCGGGCACCGTCATCCTGGCGATCGTCTTCTTCGACCAGACCTTGGCGACCGTGCTCGAGGCGACCCGTATCCGCACCGACATCGGGCCCAACCAGGAGTGGTACACCGAGAACCTGCGGTACTACTACCTGATCCTGCCGACGGTCGACGGTTCACTGTCGCGGCGGTTCGGCTTCCTGATCACCGCGCTGTCGCTGTTGGTGTCGATGTTCATCATGATGCGGCGCAAGCGAATTCCCGGTGTCGCCCGGGGTCCGGCGTGGCGGTTGATGGGTGTCATCTTCGGCACCATCTTCTTCCTGATGTTCACCCCCACCAAGTGGGTGCACCACTTCGGGTTGTTCGCCGCGGTGGGCGCGGCCATGGCGGCGCTGGCCACCGTGCTGGTATCGCCTGCCGTGCTGCGCTGGTCGCGCAACCGGATGGCGGTGCTGGCCGCGGTGCTGTTCCTTCTGGCGCTGTGCTTTGCCACCACCAACGGCTGGTGGTACGTGTCGAGTTTCGGTGTGCCGTTCAACAACGACATGCCCGCGATCGGCGGCGTCACGGTCAGCACGGTGTTCTTCGCGCTGTTCGCGGTCGCTGCGCTGTATGCGATGTGGCTGCACTTCGCGGCCCGTGACCGCGGCGAGGGCCGCATCACCCGGGCGTTGACCGCCGCGCCGATCCCCGTCACCGCCGGGTTCATGGTGGTGGTGTTCGTCGGTTCGATGCTGGTGGGCGCGATCCGGCAGTACCCGACCTACTCCAACGCGTGGGCGAACCTGCGGGCCTTCGCCGGTGGCTGCGGGCTGGCCGACGACGTGCTCGTCGAACCCGATCCCAACGACGGCTTCTTGACGCCGCTGCCGGGCGACTACGGCCCGCTGGGTCCGCTGGGCGGGGTCGACCCGGTCGGCTTCACCCCCGACGGCGTGCCGGAAAAGATTGTCGCCGAGGCGATCCGGATGAACCTGCCGATGCCGGGCACGGACTACGACTGGGATCATTCCACCGAGCTCGACAGCCCCGGCGTCAACGGGTCCACGGTGCCGCTGCCGTATCAGCTCGACCCGGCCAGGGTGCCGCTGGCCGGGAGTTACGCCACCGGCCCGCAGCAGGAGAGCCTGTTGACCTCGGCGTGGTACGAGCTACCGCCGCCCGACGATGCTCATCCGTTGGTGGTCGTCACCGCCGCGGGCACCATCACCGGGGACAGCGTGTTCAACGGGCGCACGGAGGGCCAGACCGTCGTCCTCGAGTACGCCACGGCCGGCCAGGACGGCGCACCGGTGCCCGCGGGCCGGCTGGTGCCCTACGACCTCGGCCCGATCCCGTCGTGGCGCAATCTGCGGTTCGCCCGTTCCGACATCCCCGCCGATGCGGTCGCGGTCCGCGTCGTCGCCGACGACGACTCGCTGACCCGCGGTGACTGGGTGGCGGTCACCCCGCCGCGGGTACCGGAACTGCGCTCGGTTCAGGAGTACGTCGGCTCCGACCAGCCGGTGCTGATGGACTGGGCGGTGGGCCTGGCGTTCCCGTGTCAGCAGCCGATGCTGCACGCCAACGGTGTCACCGAGATCCCCAAGTTCCGGATCACACCGGACTACAACGCCAAGCGCAAAGACACCGACACCTGGCAGGACGGCCTCAGCGGCGGGCTGCTCGGCATCAGCGATCTGCTGTTGCGCGCGCATGTGATGGCCACTTACCTGTCGCAGGACTGGGGCCGCGATTGGGGTTCGCTGCGCAAGTTCGAGCCCACCCCCGAGGCGCGCGAGGCACAGCCCGCCGAGCTGGAGTTCGGCACCGCCACGCACAGCGGGCTGTACTCCCCCGGCCACATCCGGATCAAGCCGTAGCCCCTTTGCGCGGGCGTGTGTGTTTGAGGGCGACACGCCGGGGTTTTGCCGAAGTTTACGCACGCTCGCCGTCACCTAGCCTGAGGTTCGTGGACCAGGTCCGGCTCGGCAACGCGACGCTCACCCGCGTCATCGAATGGCAGGTCGACGACCTCCCCACCGCGGTGTTCCCGCACACCCCGGCGCAGGCTTGGCGCGAACACGCCGACGAGTTCGCGCCGACGTTCTGGACCGACGCCGGCTGGCGCATCGCCCTGCAGGTCTGGGTCATCGAGGTCGACGGGCTGACCGTGCTGGTCGACACCGGCGCGGGCAACGGCAAGGCCCGGCCGCGAATGGCCGTGTTGGACAACCTGCAGACGGACTTCCTGCAGACACTTCGCAACGCCGGCTTCGACCCGGGCGTCGTGGACGTCGTCGTCAACACCCATCTGCACTTCGACCACGTCGGCTGGAACACCATGCGCGACGGCGATGACTGGGTGCCGACCTTCCCCAACGCCCGCTATCTGGTGCCCGAGGCCGACTACCGGCATTTCGCGCCGGACGGGCCCGCGCAGACGTCGACCCCGCGCACCGAGGATGAGGAGTCGGCACAGCGTCATGTCCGAACGGTGTTCGGGGACAGCGTTTCTCCGGTCGACGATCAGATCGAGCTGTGGTCGGACGACCACCAGCTCAGCGAGTCGCTGTGGCTACGTCCGGCCCCGGGACACACCCCGGGTTCGTCGGTGGTGTGGCTCGACGCCGGCAAGCCCGCCGTGTTCGTCGGCGATCTGACGCACTGCCCGATCCAGATCGCCCGGCCGGGTGATCCGTGCGGATGGGACGAGGACTTCGAGGCGGCGGCGGTGACGCGGCGACGGATTCTCACCGAGGCCTCGCGGCGGCGCGCCGCGGTCATCCCGGCGCACTATCCGGGCCACGGCGGCGCGAGGGTCGTCGCCCGCGGCGACGCGTTTCAGGTCGACGGCTGGCTCGAACTGCCGCCGATCTGACCGCCACCCACAGAGCAGGCCACACCGCGAATTCTCCAAAACAACTGACGGTGACGTAAATGCTCTGCTATTAGTTTGGCTATACCTGCGCAATTCCTGGAGAAAGCGGCCTTTCTGTATTGCGGCGCGAGGAGGCAATATGTTGCAGTCGCCAGAAGCGCCGCATACTGCCAACGGCAAAGTAAGCCGGGCACAGTTATTCGATCAGGCGGCCGTTGAAGCCGCCATTTTCGACTTGCTGGTCGCCGTCGGAGAAGATCCGTACCGAGATGGTCTGCGCGACACTCCGGCCCGCGTCGCACGGGCATATCGCGAGATATTCGCCGGTCTGTACAGCGATCCCGACGACGTGCTGACGGCGATGTTCGATGAACAACATGACGAGCTCGTGCTGATCAAGCAAATTCCGATGTACTCCACGTGCGAACATCACCTGGTTTCATTCCACGGAGTGGCCCATGTTGGCTATCTTCCCGGCGAAGACGGCCGGGTAACGGGATTGTCCAAAATCGCTCGATTGGTCGAGTTATACGCCCGGCGTCCGCAAGTGCAGGAACGGCTTACCGGACAAATCGCCGAGGCGATTATGAATAAGTTGAATCCGCGCGGCGTCATTGTTGTCGTGGAGGCCGAGCATCTCTGTATGGCGATGCGCGGAGTGCGTAAGCCGGGGGCCATCACGACGACTTCCGCGGTTCGGGGTCAGTTCAAAACCGATGCGACGTCGCGGGCTGAGGCGCTGCATCTGCTGTTACGACGGTGATCGACGTGCCCACGCCGACGAGCAGTCAGCCGTTCCGCGCGGTGTGGGCGATGATGGTCGGCTTCTTTTTGATCGTCGTCGATTCGACCGTCGTCGCGGTCGCCAACCCGGCGCTCAAACAGGAGTTCGGCGCGGGCTACGAAGCGGTGATCTGGGTGACCAGCGCCTACCTGTTGATGTTTGCCGCATTCCTGCTGATCGGCGGACGCCTCGGCGACCGGTTCGGGCCAAAGACCGTCTACCTCATCGGCCTGGGGATCTTCACTGCCGCGTCGTTGTGGTGCGGGCTGGCCGAGTCCATCGGCATGCTGATCGGCGGACGGGTCGCCCAGGGGATCGGCGCTGCGCTGCTGACGCCGCAGACCTTTTCGGTGGTCACCCGCAGCTTCCCTGCCCAACGCCGCGGCGTCGCGATGAGCATCTGGGGGGCCACCGCGGCGGTGGGTATGTTCACCGGTCCGCTGCTCGGCGGTGTGCTCATCGACGGGCTGGGCTGGCAGGGCATCTTCCTGATCAACGTCCCGATCGGCGCGCTGGGGTTGGTGTTGGCGCTACGGCTGGTACCCGCGCTACCCGGCAGGCGGCATCGCTTCGACGGCGTCGGGGTGCTGCTGTCCACCGTCGGGATCTGTTTGATCGTGTTCGGTTTGCAGGAGGGCCAGAACCACAGCTGGGCGCCCGGCATCTGGGGGCTGATCTTCGGCGGGCTGGCGCTGCTTGCGGTCTTCGTGGTCTGGCAGTCGGTGCAGCCGCATGAGCCGTTGGTTCCCCTGACGTTGTTCCGCCACCGCGATTTCGGCCTCTCCAACGTCGGCATCGCGCTGACCAGCTTCGCGGTCGTCGCCTTCGCCGTTCCGTTGATGTTCTATCTACAAGACACGCGGGGCCTTTCGGCCACCCAGGCGGCGTTGCTGACGCTGCCGATGGCCATCGCAACCGGCGTGCTGGCCCCGATTGTCGGCATGCTCGTCGACCGCGTCCATCCGCGGGCCATCGTCGCTCCGGGCTTTGCGGCTATGGCGCTCGCCCTCGGCTGGCTTGCGCTGGAGATGAACCCGTCCACACCCGTCTGGCGGTTGACGTTGCCGCTCACAGTGATCGGTGCCGCCGGCGCGTTGACGTGGGAACCGCTGGCTGTCATCGCATCCCGGACGGTACCGGCCGACCTGGCGGGTGCCGGCTCGGCGGTGTTCAACACGATCCGGCAGGCCGGGGCGGTGCTCAGCAGCGCCAGTATCGCCGCGTTGATGACAGCGCTGCTGCACGGCAGACCCGGTGGCCCCGCGACACCGTTTTACGATGCGATGTCGCAGTCGATGCTCTTGCCGGCGTTCGCCGCCGGTTTGGGCGTGATCACCGCGCTGTTCTTCGTCGACCGCCCGCGGCCGGCGGAGCGCGCGGTGACGGTCAGATACCAACCGCAGACGAATGTGAGCACCGCGCTATGACCGCTGTCGCCTCGATATCGCGCTCGACCGTGCACGAACCCGATACGCTGACCGACGACGCTTTGCGCGACCTCTTCGCCTACCCCGACAGGCTGTCCCGGCCACGTCTTCGCGCGAATTTCATCACTAGCATCGACGGGGCCGTGACGCTCGAAGGTGCCGGCAGGAAGTTGGGCACGGATACGGACCGGCGGGTATTCAAGCGGTTGCGTGAGGTTGCCGACGTGATCCTCGTCGGGAGCACCACCGCGGCGTCGGCGCCCTATGCCGACATCCAGGTCGCCGCCGACGCGCAACCGTGGCGTTGTTCGCACGGGTTGTCGCCGGCCCTGCGGCTCGCGGTGCTGTCCAGCCGCGCCGTGATCCCGCCGCATCTGTTGGCCGATGCGGCCACACCACCGATCGTGTTCGTCTCCGCGAGTGCACCCAACGGGGCGCGGCGCAGCCTTGCCTCGGCCGGCGCGATCGTGCGGGAGGTAGCGACCGGTCAGAACCTTTGCAGCACAATACGCAAAGCTTTTGCCGATCTGGGGCTGAACCGAGTCCTCGTCGAGGGCGGCCCCACCCTGTTCTCCGGCCTGGTCGCGGTCGACGAGATCGACGAACTGTGTCTAACCACCAGCCCGATGATGGTGGCCGGACCCGCACGGCGCATCGCCGCCACGTCCGAGCATGTCGAGATCCGGATGCGGCGCAAGGACATTCTGCTCGGCAGCGACGGAACCGTCATCGTCCGGTGGGTTCGGCCCTGACCTTCGGCCGCCCTAGATCGGGGTGAGGCCGTGCTTGCGCTGCACACGCTGAATCTGCTTGCCGCGCAACAGGTTCAATGATTTACGCAGCAGCAGCCTGGTTTCGTGCGGTTCGATCACCCCGTCGATGTAGCCGCGCTCGGCCGCGATCCACGGGGTGGCCATGTTGAGGTTGTAGCCCTCGATGAAGTCCGCCCGGATCTTCTGCACCTCCGGGGCGGTGGGGTCCGGGAACCGCTTCACCAACAGCTGCGCGGCGCCCTCGGCGCCGATCACCGCGATCCGGGCGGTGGGCCACGCGAAGTTCAGGTCGGCGGAAAGCTGCTTGGAGCCCATCACCGCGTACGCGCCGCCATAGGACTTGCGGATCGTGATCGTCACCTTCGGCACGTCGGCCTCGACGACGGCGTTCAGGAAGCGGCCGCCGCGCTTGATGATGCCGCCCTTCTCCTGCTCGACGCCGGGCATGAAACCCGGGGTGTCCACCACGAAAACCAGTGGCAGGTTGTAGGAGTCGCAGAACCGGATGAAGCGGGCGGCTTTGTCGGAGGCTTCGTTGTCGATCGCGCCGGACATGTGCATCGGCTGGTTGGCGATCACCCCGACCGGGCGGCCGTCGACGCGGGCGAACGCGGTGATGATCGCCGGACCCTGCTGCTCTGCGACGTCGAACACGTCGCCGTCGTCGAAGATCCGCAGCAGGATCTCGTGCATGTCGTAGGCCATGTTGTCGCTGTCGGGCACGATCGAGTCGAGTTCATAGTCGTGCGGTGTGATCTCGGGCTCCATGCCCGGGTTGACGATCGGCGGGTCGTCAAAGGTGTTGGCGGGCAGGAAGCTCAGGTAGTCGCGGACGTAGGCGAACGCCGCGGCTTCGTCCTCCACCACCTGGTGGATGTTGCCGTAGCGGGCTTGGGCGTCGGCGCCGCCGAGCTCGTCGAGCGACACGTCCTCGCCGGTGACGTCTTTGATCACGTCCGGGCCGGTGACGAACATGTAGCCCTGATCGCGTACGGCCACCACGAGGTCGGTCTGGATCGGTGAATACACTGCGCCGCCAGCGCATTTGCCGAGGATGATGGAGATTTCGGGCACCAGGCCGCGCAGCAGTTCGTGGCGGCGCCCCAGCTCGGCGTACCACGCCAGCGAGGTCACCGCGTCCTGGATCCGGGCCCCGGCCGAGTCGTTGATGCCGATGATCGGGCAGCCGACCATGGCCACCCACTCCATCAGTTTGGCGACCTTGCGGCCGAACATTTCCCCGACCGAGCCCTGAAAAACGGTCTGGTCGTGGCTGAACACCCCGACCGGCCTGCCGTTGATCCGGCCGTGCCCAGTCACGACGCCGTCGCCGAACAGCGCGTCGGGATCACCGGGTGTCTTCGCCAGGGCGCCGATCTCGAGGAAGCTGCCCGGGTCGAGTAGCGCGTGGATGCGCTCACGGGCGCTCGGAATGCCCTTCTTCGCGCGCTTGGCGACTGCCTTCTCACCGCCGGGCTCCTTGGCTAGCTCCAGCTTTTCGCGCAGCTCGGCCAGTAGTTCAGCGGTGGTCTTTGTGCGGGTGGGTGGGAGAGATTCAGTGGTCACTTCGCCTGCTTCTCCTCGGACTCGATCCGGCTGATCGCCTCGCTCATATGGGCGCCGACCTTCGCAATGTACGGCTCGTCGATCGCCTGGATGTGTTCACCCCCGATGGGCACGACCTCGAGGTCGGAAACGAACTCGCCCCAGCCGCCGTCGGGTGCGCGCGTCGCGTAACGCGGCTCGAAGTAGATGGCGTCGTCGTGGTAGCGGTCGGCCATGTAGAGGGTGACCGCGCCGTCGTACGGCTTGATCTCGGCGGTGTCGATCGCCCGCTGATCCAGATACGACGTGCGCTGGTGCTCGATGATCCCGCCGGGGATCTGCACCCCGCTCTGGCTCACCACGTCCAGCACGAACCGCACCTGTCCCTCGTCGTCGAGCTTCTCCAGCTCCTCGTAGGGGATCGCGGGCACTTCGACGTTGAAGGTGCGCTCGGCGAAGCGGGCGTAGCGATCCCAGCGCGCGCGGGTCTCTTCCTGCGTCTGCGGGATCTCCTCACCCGGGCGCACCGCGTCGATCAACCCGACGAACCGGA
Organism: Mycolicibacterium holsaticum DSM 44478 = JCM 12374; assembly: GCF_019645835.1. Classification (NCBI taxonomy): domain Bacteria; kingdom Bacillati; phylum Actinomycetota; class Actinomycetes; order Mycobacteriales; family Mycobacteriaceae; genus Mycobacterium; species Mycolicibacterium holsaticum. The sequence continues at coordinate 342,770 of NZ_CP080998.1, read as the reverse complement.
CGTCGGCACCCGCCTCCTTGAGCCCGATCGCGCACGCGTAGGCCAGCACCCCGCCCAGCGACCATCCGGCCAGGACGAACGGCCGGCCCCGCTTGGCCCCATCGCCCGCCCAGCCGTTGAGCTCCAGCAGCTTCGGCACGTACTCGCGGGCGCGCTCCTCGATGGAGCCCTCCACCCGCTCGATGCCGTACATCGGGGTGTCCGCCGGCAGCCGCTTGAGCAGCGGCTCGTAGACCACCGTCGATCCGCCCGCGGCATGGAACACGAACACCGGGACCTGGTCGGACCCTTCCTTCGGCGCGCGCAGGACCCGCACGAAGCCGTCGACCTTGCCACCCTCGAGGTACTCACGGACCGTGCTGGAGAGCTCTTCGATGGTCTTGGCCGCGCGGATGTCGTCGACGGTGACGGTGCCCTCGTCGACGCGTTCGGTCAGCCGTTCGGCGATCTTGGTCGCGGTCGCGTCGTCGATCGCGGGCAGTTCGTTGAAGATGCCGCCCGGTGACTTGCCGGTGACGATCGCCCACGTCGCGAACGTGACGCGCTCGGCGGCGTCGCGCGGGGGCACATCGGAGCCCAGCGCCTCGGTGACCGCCTCCTGGGTGAGCAGCTTGGAGGCGGCCGCCACCGTCGACTGCGATGGCCCGCTGGGATCGGTCGGCGGGGGCGGGATGTCGGGACCCGCCGGGTTGTTCGGCGGCGGAATGTCGGTCGGGGTCGCGGTGCCCGCGCTGGTCAGCGGGGATTCCCCGGTCCGCTCGGCGAGCACCTGCTCGAGTTCGGCGACCGTGGTCGCACCACCCATCAACTCGGCCTGCTCGGCCGCGATCTCCTCGGCGGTCTTGGTCTTCTGGTGCTCGGCGATCTGGTCCACCTCGTCGCGGTGCTCGATCGCGTACTGGATGAGCTTCTCGACGGCATACAGGTTGGCGTCGCGCACCGCGGTCAGCTGAATCGGCGGCAGGTCGAAGTCGTATTCGACGCGGTTCTTGATCCGCACGGCCATCAGCGAGTCCAGGCCGAGCTCGATCAACGGCACCTCCCACGGCAGGTCCTCGGGCTCGTAACCCATTGCGCCGCCGACGATCGCGCCCAGCCGGTCGTGGATGGTCTCCCCGGAATCCGGTGACCACTTCGCGAAGCCGGCGGCCAGCCCCGCACCGGCGGCCAGGTTGTCCTGCAGGATCTCCGGAGCCGCGTCAGCGGCGACATCGGGTGAAGCGGAGTCGTCCGCAAGGACCTGGCCGGACCCCACCGCCGCACCCGTGGCCATCGCCATCGGCAGCGCGCCTGCGGCGCCGCCGCGGCTCACCACCGCGTCGTAGACCAGCGTGAACGACTCCTCGATCCGCGCGTGCACCTGCACACTGGCCCCGCCGGGATGACGGGTCAGCGTGGTCACCAGCCGAGCGCCCTCGCCGGGCACCGCGCGCTGTTCGGAGGCGACCAGTTTGGCGTCCGGAAGCACCTGCACGGCAGCGGCTTTCACCAACGCCGCGAGATCGGGTTCACCCTTGGGTGAGAACTCCCACACGTGTCGTCCGTCGGGCGTGGCGACGTGGTTGCCCGGCATCATCGTCGAGCTGTCGCCGGTGAACCGCGCCTCCAGCCAGTGCGGTTTGCGACGGAACCGGGTGGGCGGGATGTCGGCGTACTCGCCGCGCTCAAACAAAGTCCAGATGTCCAGATCGTGGCCGTGCACGTAGAGCTGGGCCATCGCGGTGATCATCGAGTCGACTTCGTCCTGCTTGCGCGCCAGCGTCGCGATCAGCTGCGCGTCGTGCAGACCGGCCGCGGCCGTGGTGAGGCCGACCTGCATGAGCGCCACCGGGTTCGGCGCGAGCTCGAGGAACGTGGTGTGGCCGTTGTCGACGGCGTTACGGATGCCGTGGGTGAAGTAGACGCTGTGCCGCAGCCCCTTCTTCCAGTAGTCCACGTCGTGGATCGTCTCGCCGGGTCGGATGTAGTTGCCCTCGTGCACGGTGGAGAAGTAGCCGATGCTCAGCGGATGGGCTTCGATACCGACCAGTTCGGCGGCCAGTTCACCCAGCAGCGGATCCATCTGCGAGGTGTGGCTGGCGCCCTTGGTCTGGAACTTGCGGGCGAACTTGCCCTCGGACTCGGCGCGTTCGATGATCGCGTCCACCTGCTCGGGCGGCCCGCCGATGACCGTCTGGGTGGGCGCGGCGTAGACGCACACCTCCAGATCGGAGAAGGCTTCATCCCCCTTGAACACCGTCTCGATCTCCTCGGCCGAATACTCGACCAGCGCCATCAACCGGATCCACTCGCCGAACAGCATGGCCTCGCCCTCACCCATCAGGTGCGAGCGTGAGCAGATGGTGCGGGTGGCGTCCTCCAGCGAGAGCCCGCCGGCGAAGTACGCCGCGGCGGCCTCGCCCAGTGACTGGCCCACCACCGCAGCGGGTTTCGCGCCGTGGTGCTTGAGCAGCTCGCCGAGCGCGATCTGGATCGCGAAGATCGTGATCTGGGTGGTCTCGATGCCGTAGTCCTGCGAATCGTCGAGGATCAGCTCGACGATCGAGTAGCCGCGCTCGTCCTGCACGTGGGCGTCGACCTTGTTGATCCAGTCGGCGAACACGTCGTTGCGCAGGTACAGGCTCTTGGCCATCTTGCGGTGCTGCGCACCGAATCCGGCCAGCACCCAGACCGGTCCGTTGGTGACCGGGCCGTCGGCGCTGAACACGATCGGGCTCTGCTTACCCTCGGCGGCCGCCCGCAGCCCCTTGACGGCCTCGTCGTGGTCGTGGGCGAGAACCACTGCGCGCGAACGGCCGTGGTTGCGCCGCGACAGAGCGCGCCCGATCGACTCCAGCGAGGACGCGCGCCCTTCCGGGCTGTCGATCCAGTCCGCCAGCTCAGCGGCGGTGGCCTTCTTGCGCGACGTCAGGAAGCCGGAGACCGCCAGCGGCACCACCGGAGTCGGCTGTTCGCCCGACTCGAGTTCTTCACGGGCCACCGCCAGCAGGCGCAGCGCTTCGTCGGTCAGCCCGGGCAGCTCGGGTTCGTCGTCGGCGACGTGCACCGGCCGATCCAGCCCGTCGTCGTCATCGTCGTCATCGTCGTCGAAGCCTGATTCTCTTCGCGCAAGCGGCTCATCGACGAACTCGCCGTACTCGTCCATCCGCACCCCGCCCACATAGACGGCGTTGGCCTCCGAAGCCGCCGGCTTCTCGGGCTCGGGCTCCGGCTTGGGTTCTGGCGCAACAAGATCCGACGGCAGCACCTCGCGAAGCACCAGGTGCGCGTTGGCGCCGCCGAAGCCGAACCCGGAAACGCCGGTGATCGCGCGCCCGCTGTAACGCGGCCAGTCGGTGACGGTGTCGGCGACCTTCAAATGCACGCCGTCGAAGTCGATGTAGGGGTTGGGTCCGGCGTAGTTGATCGACGGCGGGATCTTGCCGTTGCGCAACGCCAGCGCCATCTTGGCGAGGCTGGCCGCGCCCGCTGCCGACTCCAGGTGTCCGACATTGGATTTCACCGCGCCCAGCAGTGCGGGCTTGTCGGCGGTGCGCCCCCTGCCCACGACGCGGCCCAGCGCGTCGGCCTCGATCGGGTCGCCGAGGATGGTGCCGGTGCCGTGGGCCTCGATGTAGTCGACGTCGCGGGGGTTGATGCCGGCGTCCTTGTACGCCTTGCGCAACACGTCGGCCTGCGCATCCGGGTTGGGCGCGAGCAGACCGTTGGACCGTCCGTCGTGGTTGACCGCGCTGCCCGCGATGACGGCGATGATGTCGTCGCCGTCGCGGCGCGCGTCGCCGAGCCGCTTGAGCACCAGCATGCCGCCGCCCTCGGAGCGGGCGTAGCCGTCGGCGTCGGCGGAGAACGATTTGATCCGGCCGTCGGGCGCCAGCACCCCGCCGACCTCGTCGAAGCCGACGGTGACCAGCGGCGTGATCAACGCGTTGACACCGCCGACGATCGCGACGTCGGCCTCGCCCGACCGCAGGGCGCGCACACCCTGGTGTGCGGCCACCAGCGAGCTCGAGCACGCCGTGTCGATCGAGACCGACGGTCCGCGGAAGTCGTAGAAGTAGGAGACCCGGTTGGCGATGATCGAGCTGGCGGTCCCGGTGATCGCGTAGGGGTGCGCGATCGACGGGTCCGACATCGCCAGGAAGCTGTAGTCGTTCAGCGAGCTGCCCACGTAGACGCCGACGTTCGCCCCGCGCAGGCTCGACGCCGGAATGCGGGCGTGTTCCAGTGCCTCCCAGGTCAATTCGAGCGCCATCCGCTGCTGCGGATCGATGTTGTCGGCTTCCATCTTCGACAGCGCGAAGAACTCGGCGTCAAAGCCCTTGATATCGCTGAGGTAGCCGCCGCGGGTGCGCGCCTTGGCGACGCGTTCGGCGATGCGCGGCTCGCCGAGGAACTCCTCCCAGCGTCCCTCGGGCAGGTCGGTGATCGCGTCGCGGCCGTCGATCAGGGCCTGCCACGTCTGATCCGGGGTGTTCATGTCACCCGGGAAGCGGGTGGCGATACCGACGATCGCGATGTTGGCGACGTCCTCGTCGACATCGCGAGCCCAGTCCTCGTCACCGTCGGCGACCTCGAGTTCCGGTTCGCCCTCGACGATCACCGTGGCCAACGACTCGATGGTCGGATGCCGGAACGCCACCGTTGCGGTCAGCGTGACGCCGGTGAGGTCCTCGATGTCGCTGGCCATCGCGACAGCGTCGCGCGAGGACAACCCCAGCTCCACCATCGGGGTGGAATCGTTGATGGTGTCGGCGGACTGGCCGGTGGCGTTGGCGATCCAGTTACGCAGCCAGCTGCGCATCTCGCCGACCGTCATGTCGGTGCTGGGGGCGGCCTTCGGAGCCGCTTCGGCGGCGACATCGGATTCCAGCGGCTCGGGTGCCGGCTGGATCTCAGGTGTCGCGTCGTCGGAGCCCGTGGGCTGCGGGTCTTCGTGTGTATCAGCCATGTTCAGGGAAAGTCAGCCGTCAGTCGGTTTCGTCGGGGAAGGCGTTGGCAATCTTGCCGCTGCGCAGGGTGCCGTCCAGATACGCGGCGCGGCAGGCGCGTCGGCCGATCTTGCCGCTGGAGGTGCGCGGAATGGCGCCCGCCGCGGTCAGCAGCACGTCGCGCACCGTGACACCGTGGCGGACGGCGATCGCGGCGCGGATGTCGTCGGCGATCGGGCCCATGTCGAGCTTGTGCGCACCCGGTGCCCGCTCACCGACGATGACGAGCTGTTCGGAAGTGTCGTCGGGATCGCGTTTGAGCCCAGCGTGCGCGTTCTCGAACACCTCGTCGGGCAGTTGGTTCGCCGGTACCGAGAACGCGGCGACGAACCCGGTGCGCAGCGCCTTGGTCGCTTCCTGCGCCGAGTACTCGAGGTCCTGCGGGTAGTGGTTGCGGCCGTCGATGATCACCAGATCCTTTGTCCGCCCGGTGATGTAGAGCTCGCCATCGTGGTAGGCGCCGAGGTCGCCGGTGCGCACCCACGTCGCGGCGTCGGTCGCCCCCTCGGCGTGTGAGGGGTTGGTGCGCGACTTCAAGATGTTCTGGAACGTCTCGCGGGTGGCCTCTTCTTTACCCCAGTACCCGGTGCCCATGTTCTGGCCGCTGATCCAGACCTCACCGATGTGCCCGTCGGGAAGTTCGGTGGCGGTGTCGTTGTCGACGATGACGGCCCACTCGGCCAGGCCGACCTTGCCCGCGCCGGCCTGGGCGACGGCCTTCGGCGAGTCCTCCGGCACTGGGACGAAGCGGTGGTTGTTCAACTCGTCGCGGTCGACGTGGACGATCGTGGGCTCGGCATCCATCGGGGTGGTCGACACGAACAGCGTCGCCTCGGCCAGGCCGTAGGACGGCTTGATCGCCTGCGGCTTGAAGCCGAATGGACCGAACGCCTCGTTGAACCGGCGCACGGTGGCCGCGGAGATCGGCTCGCTGCCGTTGAGGATGCACTTGATGTTGGACAGGTCCAGCGGCGCCTCGCCGTCCTTGGGCACGCCACGCGCGGCAGCGTGGTCGAAGGCGAAGTTCGGGGCCACCGAGATGGTTCCGCCGGTGTCCCCCTCCTTGCGGGCCATCTCGCGGATCCAGCGGCCGGGGCGCCGCACGAACGCGGCCGGGGTCATGAACGTGATGTAGTGGCCGAGCATCGGCGACAGCAACACGGTGATCAGCCCCATGTCGTGGAAGAACGGCAGCCAGGACACGCCCCGGTCGCCCTCCTCGCCGTCCAGCGCTTCGATCACCTGGACGACGTTGGTGGCCAGGTTGAGGTGCGTGATCTGCACACCGGTCGGGATGCGCGTCGAACCGGAGGTGTACTGCAGGTAGGCGATGGTGTCGTGCTCCACCTCGACCGGCTCCCAGGTGGCGCCGACTTCGTCGGGCACCGCGTCGACCGCGATGACGCGGGGACGCTCCTTGGCGGGGCGGGTGCGGAAGAACTTGCGCACCCCTTCGGCGGCGTCGGTGGTGGTCAGGATGGCCGACGGATGGCAGTCGTCGAGTACGGCGTGCAGCCGTCCGACATGGCCCGGCTCGTTGGGGTCGAACAGCGGGACCGCGATGCGCCCGGAGTACAACGTGCCGAAGAACGCCACCAGGTACTCGAGGTTCTGCGGGCACAGGATGGCGACCCGGTCACCGGGCTCGGTGACCTGCTGAAGGCGTGCGCCCACCGCGCGGTTGCGCGCGCCGAAATCGGCCCAGTGCAGATCGCGTGCGACGCCGTCACGCTCGGTGGAGAAGTCCAGGAAGCGGTAGGCGACCTTGTCTCCACGCACCTTCGCCCATCGTTCGACGTGCTTGACCAAACTGCCGTTGTCCGGGAACTTGATCAATCCGTCTTTGATGAACGGGTTGTGGAAAGCCATCTCATACTCCTGTCAAGAACCACTCGCATCGACGCCGTTGATCACGCCCCCCGCGCGACCCCAAACCCCCAGATCGTAGCGGGTTACCGACCCGCGCCACGTGGGGCGCTCTGAGCTGCAGGTTCGGGCGTGCCGACGCTCGCTGGTCTTAGTTATTTCTTAATGTTAGGCGACCGCTGGTCACTCGCCAAATCTGTTCGGTCACAGGTCAGCCATGTTTCGGGTGCGGAGCGTTATCGATCACGTTCTGCGCCCAATTCAGGGTCCACTGCGTGGACGGCATCCCGTCGACGTTCCAGAATTCCGGGGTGGCGTACATCGCGTGGATCGGCTGGCCGGCCCCACCGGACAGCACCTCCAGCGTCTTGGGCAGCTGGGTGATGTTGAACGCCGACTGCGGTGCCGAACAGATCAGGTCGCCGCGCGCGCAGATCTCGTACGTGCGGTCGTTGAGCAGCCCGAATCCGCCGGGCCGGGGTCCGGTCATATCCAGGCCGAACTCGTTGAGCAGCGGGATCTCGTCCAGCGTGATCTCGGCGCCCACACCTTCAGGGGTGGGCCCGACGTCCTGGCCGACGCCGGTCTGACGGCGGCCGTCGGCGATCAGCGCCACGCCCAGCACCAGATCCTCGTCGACCGGCCCGCGGCCGTTGCCGACGTCGCTGGCGATGTCACCGGCGATCACCGCACCCTGGGAGAAACCCACCAACACGTAGCTGGTCAGCGGGCAGCGCTCGGTCATCTCGGTCATCGCCGTCACCGCCTTGTGGTAACCCTCGGCGCGGCTGTCGTTGTAGGACATCTGGTTGTCCGACGAGAACGGATTGTGGAACTGCGCGGTGTACGGAACGGTGTACACCTCGAGGCGGTCGGCGCCGAACTGTGCCCGGATCGGGTTGGTGACGTTGAGCAGCAACGCCATCGGGAACTGCGCCGGGTTGTACGGGTCCATCTGCGGTGAGGATTCCCAGGTCCCCGGAATCGAGATGAGCTGGACGTCGGGGCAGCTGGCGTCCTGGAACTCCGGGCGCGGCTTCTTCGTCGGCGGCACCACGCCGGGGGGCACGGAGGTGGGCGGGACGGCGGTCGGCGGCGTCTCGGGTGCGCGCTGCCACACCCACACCAGAATCGCGATCAACACCACCACGAGCGCCATCGCCCCGGCCGCGATGAGCGCGAGGATGCGATGGCGTTTCCGCCGATTGGACTTGGCCATGAATGTCTCGGGTCTCCCGCTAGCAGAGTCGTTGTGTCGCGATGCGAATGTAGTCGGCGGTCGTCGCGTCGACATCCGCGTCCGATGGCGGCGGCGCCGCGGACAGTTGGTCGCTGTCGGCGTCGCTGCGCACCAGCGGATGGACGATGTCCCACACCGCCTGCTCGGTGTGCTTGGCCGCGCGCGCCTGGCACACGTAGGAACCGATGTTCAGCGCCATCAGGTCACTGGACGGTTCGACGCCTGCGGCCGCGAGCGCGTCGAGGTAGCCGCGTTGCCGGTCCGTCACGACCAGCGCATTGGACTTGCCACCCGCGGCGGGCGGGCCCGGGGCCGCGGCGCCGGCGTGGCCGTGCACCGTCGCCGTCTCCGAGGTGGGTTGGCCGATCCCGATCACACCGTCGCCCGAGCACCCGGCCAGCAGCAAAGCCGCGGACATCACAAGTAGCACCTGCAGCGCTGCCGCCGCCGTCCTCGTTCCCGCTTGCTGCACTCCTCCAAGGTACCGGCTGCATCCGGCCCCACCCGGCCAGCGCGGCAACGGTTCGGCTACTTGATCGTGGTGACCAGTTCACCCGTCATCGCGGCCAGCTGCGCGCTCCAGTTGCCCCAGTCGTGGTTGCCGGAGGTCGGGAAGTCGAAGTGCCCGTTCTTCCCGCCCACCCCGCGATAGTGCTGGTAGAACTCACGATTGGTGCCCTGGGCGATGTCGCAGTAGCCAATCATCGCGGCCGGGTCGGTGCAGCCACCGGCGGGCGGGCTGAACACCCACAGCCGGGTGTTGTTGTCGGCGAGCAGTTGCACGTGCACGTTGGGCGAATGCCACTTCCAGCGACCCAATTGTGGCAGGCCCCACATATTGCGGGTTTCGACGCCGCCGTACTGGGCCAGGCCCGCGGTGATCGCGCCGTCGACCCCGGTCCGTTCGGGGGTCAGAAAGCCCGACAGCGAACCGGCGAAGCGGTAGCGGTTCGGATGGAACGTGGCCATCGCCATCGCGCCGTAGCCGCCTTGCGCGGCGCCGACGATGCCGTGCCCGCCGGGCGCAAGGCCCTTGTTGGCGGCCAGCCAGTTCGGCAGCTCATCGGCCAGGAACGTCTCCCACTGCTTGCTGCCGTCCAGCTCCCAGTTGGTGTACATGCTCCACGCCCCGCCGGCGGGAGCGACCACCGAGATGCCTTTACCGGCGAGGGTGCCCATCGCGTTGCCTGCGGTCACCCAGTTGCTGACGTCGGGTGCAGCGTTGAAGGCGTCGAGCAGCACGACGGCGTGCGGGCCGCCTGCCAGGAACGAGACCGGGATGTCGCGGCCCATCGCGCCCGACGGCACCATCAGCATCTCGACATCGGCCCTGGCGTCGGGCGCCATGGACGTTCCGGCGGTCCACATGCCCATCATCAGCGCCGCCGTCAGAATTCCTCGGATCAAAGCACGCATCAACTACGCCACCTCACGTTCGTCTGATGTCCCCGCGCGAGGTAGTCAATCACACCGGCAGGCTGGAACCTCCCGAAATGGCTGACGGCGGCGACCCCGTGAGGGATCGCCGCCGTCGGCGAGGTGTCGTGAAACGGCCGCGTTAGTTGCCGGTCTCCGCGCTGACCGAGGCCTCCGTGGCGATCGGAGTGGACGGCTGCGGGGTGGCACCCAGCACGCGCTGGATGTCCGGCTTCATCTGCTGCAGCTGCTGACCCCAGTACGGCCAGTCGTGCGTGCCGCCCGCCGGGAAGTTGAACACGCCGTTCTTACCGCCGGCAGCGAGGTATTCCTCTTGGAACGTCTCGTTGGTCCGCAGCGTGAAGCTCTCCAGGAACTTCGCGGGCATGTTGTCGCCGGCCACCCGGCCGTTGATCTCGGCAGGCTTGCCGTTACCGCAGAACACCCAGATCCGGGTGCCGTTGGCGACCAGCTTGTCGATGTTGACCATCGGGTCGTTGCGCTTCCACGCGTTGTTGGGGTCTTCGGTGCGGCCCCACATGTCGTTGGCGTCATAGCCGCCGGCATCGCCCATCGACATGTTGACCAGCATCGGCCACCAGCCCTCGGACAGGTTCAGGAAGCCCGACAGCGACGCGGCGTACTGGAACTGCTGCGGGTAGTAGATCGCCAGCGTCAGCGCGGCCGATCCGGCCATCGACAGGCCCACCGCGGCGTTGCGGTTGGGGTTCACGCCCTTGTTGGCGGCCAGGTAGGCGGGCAGTTCCTGGGTCAGGAACGTCTCCCACTTGTAGGTGGAGCAGCCGTTGTTGCCGCAGGCCGGCTTGTACCAGTCGCTGTAGAAGCTGGACTGGCCACCCACGGGCATGATCACCGCGAGGCCGGAGTCCAGGTACCACTCGAACGCGGCGGTCTCGATGTCCCAGCCGTTGAAGTCGTCACGGGCGCGCAACCCGTCAAGTAGGTAAACCCCTGGCGCGTTGGGGCCGCCGTTCTGGAACTGCACCTTGATGTCGCGTCCCATCCCCGCGGATGGAACCATCAGGTACTCGACCGGCAGGCCCGGACGAGAGAAGGCCTCAGCGGTCGCCGAGCCTCCGACGGCGCTGACGAAACCGGGCAGCACGGCTGCCGCAAGGGCCGCAACCGTGAGCCGGCGCGGCAGTGTTCTCGCCGCACGCCGGATTTTGCCAACGAACTTCATGCTTGATCTATCCCATCTGTCGTATGCCGCACGCGGATGATGCCCACCAGGCCGTGCCGCGTTGCTCCTGCAGTCAACCACAACTTGCTGTAATCCTTCTATTTCGCAGGTATCGTGCCTGGTCACTCCTTAGCCGTTGAGGGTCGCGATCAGGTCTGGCTTCATGGCTTGTAGCTGCTCACCCCAGTACGCCCAGGCGTGATTCCCGGCGGGCGGGAACTGGAACGTGGCGTTGGTGCCGCCGGCCGCCGCATAGGCCGCCTGAAAGTCCTTATTGCTCTTCAGCGCCATGGTTTCCAGGCTGTGAGCTGTGAAAACCTGGTTGGGGTCGGCGTTCACGTCCAGCGGCGTGACACCGCCGGGCGCGCAGTAGATCCACAGCCTGGTGCCGTTGGCGACCAGCTTGCCGACCTGCACGATCGGGTCGTTTCGCCGCCACGCGCCGTCCCACGGCGCGCCCCACATGTTGTCGACGTTGTAGCCGCCCGCGTCGAGCATCGCCACCCGGATGGCCTGTTGCATGAACAGCGCCGACGGGTTCAGGAAGCCCGATAGCGATGCGGCGTAACGGAATTGGGCGGGGTGGTACGCGGCGAGGATCAGCGCGGCGCTGCCCGACATGGACAGCCCCACCACCGCGTTGCCGGTGGTGGAGATCTGTTTGTGCTCTGCCAGCCACTGCGGCAACTCACTGGTGAGAAACGTCTCCCATTTATAGGTATAGGGCTGGTTGTTGAAGCTCGACGCGCCGTACCAGTCGGTGTAGAAGCTGGATTGCCCGCCGACGGGCATCACGGTGGCGATTCCGGACTCGTAAAACCACTCGAACGCCGGGGTTTCGATGTCCCACCCGTTGTAGTCGTCGCGGGCCCGAAGGCCGTCGAGCAGGTAGACCGCCTTGTTCCCGCCACCGTTTGATGTCGGCGCCGCCGCGCCTCCCCCGTTGAATGTCGGCGCCGCCGCGCCTCCCCCGTTGAATGTCGGCGCCGCCGCGCCTCCGGGCTGGAACTGGACCCGCACATTGCGCCCCATCGCCGTCGAGTACACGTCGAGGTATTCGACGGGCAGGCCGGGCCGGGAGAACGCCTCAGCGCTCGGCGCCGCGCCGGTCACCGCCGCCAGGCCAGGCAGCACGACGACGGCTGCGAGGGTCGCCAGCGTGCGGCGTAGCCAGGTTCGCACAGGTCTTACCATCCGTTCGGGTGTCCGGCGCCGCACGAAAGGCGCTCCGCGACAGGTTTATCGCCGAAACCGGGCTGCGGTGTTACCGGGCGTCTCCGATCGGCGCGGCTAGGGCCCGGTCGCCGGCATGCCGGTGTAGGGGGGCACCGTGGATTCGGGCACCTCCAAACCACACCGAATCAGTTCGTAGCGCGGCACCCGGTCGATCCGGTACTGGGTGAACTGGTAGGCGTGCACCAGGTTCGACAAGAACCGCCGCGGTCCCATCGGCGCGCGCACCGAGTTCAGCATCGCTTCGGTCGCCGGACATTCCAGTGCGGCCTCGGCCTGGGCGACCCAGTCCTCGTCGAGGTAGCTCGGAATCCACGGCGATGTCTTAAGGAACGGACCCTCGGCCACTGCCCAATCCGGGAAGAGGTTCTTGTCGTGGCCGATGCGGCCGTCCTCGAGCCGGTCGGAGTGTGCGGCCAACGGATTCGCCAGACCGATCTGGTCGATGACGCGCACATCCAGGCCGACGTTCATGCCGAGCATGCCCAGGTTGGTGAAAAAGACCGTATGTGGCCCCTTTTGGTTCTTCACCTCGGGCGGGGCGTCGGGCGGCGGCGGTATCGCGGGCACCACATCCCACTGGTCGTAGTTGCCCGCCGGCAGCAGCAGCGCGCCGTCGGGCGTGTCGTTGAGCGCCCGCAGCACCGCGCGCATCCGCGGATAGTCCAGATAGTCGGCCGCGGTGAGCGGGTGCGCGTGACCGGTGGCCTGGCTGTAGAACCGCCGCTCGTCGACGATGCCGGAGTAGGTGACCCGGGTGGCGTCGGCGCCCAGCCCGCTGGAGTTCGCCGCCCACAACGCCCAACCCGCCACCGCGAGCCACAGCACGCTGGTGGCGCCGACGAACAGATACCCTGCGCCGCGGGCCATCCGAGTGGTGTCGGGCAACACGATCGGAATCACCGCGATCGGCAGCAGCATGCAGAACATCGGCGCCAGCAGCACCCGGCCGTGCATGAAGTCACCGCCCTGCCGGATCCAGTACAGCGCCTGCAGAAGCCCGCTGGCGATGAAGAAGATCACCACCGCGGCGGGGCTCTGCACCATCCGCGCCAGCCATCCGTAGCCGGGCGCGGCGGCCCGGTGCGTCCACCACGGCCGCCCACGGGTCACCAGTACCACCGCCGCCAGCCCGGCGAGCAGGATCGCGGGCGCCCACAGCAGGTAGGGCTGGTTGAAGTTGGCCAGGTAGGTAAAGCCTTGCGCCCATTTCGAACCCGAGGCCTCTTTGGCCACCGCGGTACCCGGAAACAGCAGCGCGTAGTAGCCCATGCGGAAGATCTGGTACAGCACCGGCACGAGGCCGCCCGCGAGCACGATCAGCCCGCGGCGGCGCCAGTCGCGGGCGGCGATGAGCATCATCACCAGCGCGCCGCCGCCGATCAGCGCCAACTCCGGGCGCACCAGCACGCTCATGCCGGCAACGAAAGCCAGTGCGCCGTCGAAGAACCCGCTGACCGCGTGCCGCTCCTGCGGGCCGGCCGAGGCGCCGAGCGGTTGTCTGCGAATGCTCGGCGCACCGTCGCGCGGTCCCGGTCGCCGCGCGGGACGGTTGGCATGAAACGCCTGCGACCAGCACACCATCATCCACCACAGCAGGCCCAGATAGGCCAGCACCAAACCGTTCTCAAGTCCCGAGGTGGCGAAGTCGCGGGCGGGTGGCACCGCGATGTAGACGAGCACACCCGCGGGCAGCATCAACGCGCGCCTGCCCTGCAGGCTCGGCGCGTACAGGCGGCCGGCGCCCAGCATCGCCAGCACCACGCCGGCCACGCTGAGCGTGAGCGCCAGCGCCAGCACCACATACTCCAGCCGCACCGGACCGCCGATCACGCTGCCGAAATAGACCAGGTACGTCCACAGCGTCGACGTGTTGGCCTCGACCCGCTCGCCGGCGTTGAACACCGGGCCGTTGCCTGCCAATAAGTTCCGCACCGTGCGCAACACGATCAGGCCGTCGTCGGCGATCCAGCGGCGCTCCCATGCACCCCAGGTGAACAGGGCCGCGACCACTAGGACGCTGGCCCACAGGCTGATGCGAACGGTCTTGTCGTAGGCAAACCGCGGCCCGCGCGCCACCAGGCGCGCAGCCGTCAGGCCGGCCTGCTCAACTGAGGAAGACTGCGGCACCGAGGGTTCCGATCCACGCGACGGCCAGCAGCTGCAGCACCCGGTCCTTCAACGCGATCTCCTCCGGCTCACCGGCAAGGCCGCCGTCGACGTCGACGGCGTAGCGCAGGATCGCGATCGTGAACGGAATCATCGACACCACGAACCACGATGTTCCGCCGGTGCCGTCACGCTCGAAGGCCCACAGCCCGTAGCACAACACCAGCGCGGTCGCCGACAGCGTCCACACGAACCTCAGATAGGAGCTGGTGTAGCTCTCCAGTGACTTGCGGATCTTGGCCCCCGTGCGCTCGGCCAGCTGAAGCTCCGCGTACCGCTTGCCCGCCGCCATGAACAGCGAGCCGAACGCCATCATCAACAAGAACCATTGCGACAGAGGCACATCGGCGGCGACACCGCCGGCGATGGCCCGGATGAGAAAGCCTGACGACACGATGCAGATGTCGATGACCGGCTGGTGTTTGAGACCGAAGCAGTAGGCCAGCTGGATACCGATGTAGATCGCCATCACCAACGCCAGGTTGGGCGTCACCACCCAGGAGATGACCAGCGAACCCGCGGCCAGCACGATCGCCAGGGTGTAGGCCAGCCACTCGGGCACCACGCCCGCCGCGATCGGCCGGTACCTCTTGGTCGGATGCGCGCGGTCGGCCTCCACGTCGCGGGAGTCGTTGACGAGGTAGACCGCCGACGCCGCGAGGCTGAACACCACGAACGCCAGCAGCACCTTGACCAGGACTTCGCGGTAGTCGTAGGCGTACCGCTCGTCGCCAAGCGCGGCCAGCGGCGCGGCGAAGACCAGGACGTTCTTCACCCACTGCCGGGGCCGGATGGCCTTGACGATGCCGGTCACCACGTTGCGCGGCGGCCCCTTGCCCGGTGTGGGATCTTCGCTGAACTGCGAAGCGCCCCCGGCGCTGCTTTCCTTCGAGATGCTCATCGGGCCCCTTCCCTCCGGTCGGCGACCGTGCTGACCGCCTTCGCGACGGCTGCCCCGACCGCGACGCCGGTGAGGACGTCGGTCGGGTAATGCACGCCGAGCACCAACCGTGACAACGCCATGGGCGGCACCAGAAGTGCCGGTAGCGGCAACCCCGTGGCCCGGGCCAGCAGCAGCGTCGCCGCGGTCGTCGACGTCGCGTGCGCCGACGGGAAGCTCAGCCGGCTCGGGGTCGCGACGTTCACCGCGATCGCCGGGTGATGCGGACGCTCACGCCGCACCACCCGCTTGATCAGCACCGCCGCGGCGTGCGCGAGAAACGCGCCGACGCCCGCGGTCACCCAGGCGCGTCGGCGCCGCGGCCACAGCAGCGCCCCCAGCGCGGCCACGCCCAGCCAGCCGAGGCTGTGCTCGCCGAAGTGGCTCAGCGCCCGCGCACCGGCCAGCGCGCCGGGCCGCCCGGCCAGCGCGCGCTGAACGGCCACCAGCACGGCCTCTTCGCCGTGAACCGAGTCAGGCATGCGGTGTTGCCTCGAGCAGCACCGACTCCCACTTCTGCTTGCTGGTGAGCACCGGCAGCGCTTCGCGGTAGACCTTGCGCATGCGGTTGAACTTGCGGGCGATCCGCAGTTGGCGCTGCAGCGAATGCCTCAGCAGGGCAAACATTTTCGCACGGTCTCGCTGGCGGTACACCACGCCGCGGCCGTCGGCGGTGGTGACGGTGACCCCGTCGACCACACACAGCGAGAACCACCTGGCGTCCTGGGTGGCCACGTTGACCTGCGGACGCTCGTGGTGCTGCGGATCGTGCGGTTTGAGTTGGTGGATGACCCCGCGGCTCAGCCGCATCGAGATCGCCAACGGGTTGGTGGGGATCTTCACCTTCTTGCGCAGCTTGTCCGACGCCGGTGGCAGGGCGGTGGCGCCCGGCAGCACCACGGCGTCGGGATACTGCTGGCGCATGGCGCGCACCTCGGGCAGCGCGGACTCCAGGATCGAGAACAGGTTCTCGGGTCCGGCCAGGAAGTCGTCCATCGCCTTGTTCTGGATGGCCACGGTCGAATATTCAAGGCACAGCAGATGTTTGATCGTCGCCTTCAGGTGGCTGGCCAGCAGGCCGCGGACGTTGCCGTCCCAATGCATGGCCGCGACCA
The DNA here is from genome assembly GCF_019645835.1 of Mycolicibacterium holsaticum DSM 44478 = JCM 12374. Taxonomy (NCBI): domain Bacteria; kingdom Bacillati; phylum Actinomycetota; class Actinomycetes; order Mycobacteriales; family Mycobacteriaceae; genus Mycobacterium; species Mycolicibacterium holsaticum. The sequence goes on along the minus strand of NZ_CP080998.1, from coordinate 326,599 downwards.
CCAAGCGGTTGCGCAGGTGGAAGTATGCCTGCCAGTCGATGGCATCGTCCTTGTCGCTCCACGCCATGTGCCAGATCGCCGCGCCGGGCAGCGTCACGGTGCCGTATCCGTGCTCGGCGGCGCGTAACCCGTAGTCGGCGTCGTCCCATTTGATGAACAGGGGCAACGGCTGACCGAGTTCCTCGGCGACCTGCCGCGGGATCATGCACATCCACCAGCCGTTGTAGTCCACGTCGATGCGGCGGTGCAGCAGCTGGCTTCGGGGCTCTTCCTCGTCGCTGAGCGGAAACTTCGCGAAGTTGTGGTCGTACTCGGTGTTGACGGCGTTGGTCCACATGAAGTTCTCTTGGGCGACCATCTCCCCCATCACGTGCAGGTGCGACGGCTCCTGCAGGTTGAGCATCTGGCCGCCGACCAGGGTGGGCGCCTTGGCGAACCGGTTCATCGCCAGCGCCCGCAGGATCGAATCGGGTTCGATGCGGATGTCGTCGTCCATGAACAGGATCTGTTCGCAGTCGGTGTTTTTCAGCGCCTCGTACATCACCCGGCTGTAGCCGCCGGATCCGCCGAGGTTGGGCTGGTCGTGCACCGACAGCCGGTCCCCGAGCGCGGCGGCGGCCGCCGCGAAACCCGGATGGTCCTTGGCCTTGTCGGTGCCCTGATCCGACACGATCACCGCGCCGATCACCTTGTCCACCAGCGGATCTGCGGTCAGCGCGGCCAACGCGTTGACACAGTCGGACGGTCGGTTGAACGTGGGGATGCCGACCGCGACGTTGGCGCGGCCCGGCGCCGGCGACGGCGCGTACCAGCCTGCGCTGTGCACCGTGGTGTTGGTGTCGGTGGTGATGTCGAACCAGATCCAGCCGCCGTCTTCGAATGGCGACAGGTCGATCTCGAACTCGACAGAGGCGTGCTCACCGCTGACCGGGGCGCCGCCGACGGTGATCCTGGCGCCGGTGGCCTTCGAGCGGTACACGTCCACACGCCCGCCGCCGGTGAGCTCGATGCGCAGCACCACCGTGTCCAACGTCGACCAGCGCCGCCAGTAACTGGCCGGGAACGCGTTGAAGTACGTCGCGAACGACACCTCGGATTCGGCGCCGATCTCCAGGGTGGTGCGGGTCGGTGCGTGCGCGCGACGCGAATTCGTGGTCGCTTCCTCGATGTAGAGCTTGCGGACGTCGTGCGGTTCACCCGGGCGCGGCGAGATGATGCGCGCCAGCAGGCTGACGGCTCTGGATTCTGCGGCGTCGAGCGCGCCGGACGGGATGTCACTCATGCGCTGCTGCTTTCTGTGCCGTTGCTTAGCGGCGCGCCGTCCCGCAGGTGCGGCGCGAGGATGTTGTCGTACATGTTCAGTGCGCTGGCGATGGCCATGTGCATGTCGAGGTACTGGTAGGTGCCCAGCCGGCCGCCGAACAACACGTTCGCCGATGCCGTTTCGGACTTCGCCCTGGCCCGGTACCCGGCCAGCATGTCACGGTCGGACTCGGTGTTGATCGGGTAGTAGGGCTCGTCGTCGTCATCGGCGAACCGCGAGAACTCCCGCATGATCACGGTCTTGTCGGTGGGATAGTCCCGCTCGGGATGAAAGTGCCGGAACTCATGAATACGCGTGTGCGGGACATCCAGGTCGTTGTAGTTCATCACCGGGGTGCCCTGGAAATCTCCGGTCGGCAACACCTCGAGCTCGAAATCCAGGGTGCGCCAACCTAATCGACCCTCGGTGTAATCGAAGTAGCGGTCGAGCGGGCCGGTGTAGACCACCGGGGCCGACGGGGACTCAGCGCGCAGCTCGTCGCGCACGTCGAACCAGTCGGTGTCCAGCCGCACCTCGATGCGGTCGTCGGCGGCCATGTTCTGCAGCCACGCGGTGTAGCCGTCGGCCGGCAGGCCCTCGTAGGTGTCGTTGAAGTAGCGGTTGTTGAACGTGTAGCGCACCGGGAGCCGGGTGATGTTGGAGGCCGGCAGCTCCTTGGGGTCGGTCTGCCACTGTTTGGCGGTGTATCCCTTGACGAACGCCTCGTAGAGGGGACGCCCGATCAGCGAGATCGCTTTCTCCTCCAGGTTCTGGGCGTCTTCGGTGCTGATCTCGGCGGCCTGCTCCTTGATCAGCGCCCGGGCTTCGTCGGGGGTGAAGTAGCGCCCGAAGAACTGCGACACCAGGCCCAGCCCCATCGGGAACTGATAGGCCTGCCCGTTGTGCATGGCGAAGACGCGGTGCTGGTATCCGGTGAAGTCGGTGAACTGGCGCACGTAGTCCCACACCCTCTTGTTGGAGGTGTGGAACAGGTGCGCACCGTAGCGGTGCACCTCGATGCCGGTCTGCGGCTCCGGCTCGGAGTAGGCGTTGCCCCCGATATGCGGGCGCCGCTCGATGACCAGCACCCGCTTGTCCAGCTGCGTCGCGACGCGCTCGGCGATCGTCAGGCCGAAGAATCCGGAACCGACGACAAAGAGGTCATAGCGGGCTCCGGAGGGCGGGGTCCCCTCCCGACTGGCAGGGGAGAGCGGAGCGACCGGGGGAACAGAGGTGGTCATCGGCAGCAAGGGTATCCGAACAGGCGTACCCCACCCGAATCCGACAAGCCTGCGGCGGGCGGCCGAAGGTTGCGATCGGCTCACGATTACATATCGTCACTTTTGCCTCAGTAGTCACACCAGTAACGTCGTTCACGTCGGTCCTCCGCCGACAGCGCGAGACCTGGGTTGTTCACCAGAGCGCCCACCCGACGTAGTCCATATATTGAGGAGACTTCCGTGCCGAACCGCCGACGCCGCAGGCTTTCCACAGCCACGAGCGCAGTCGTGGCCCTGGCAGTCGCGAGTCCAGCTGCAGTGATCGCCGTGACCGACTTGTCCGCGAGCACCGATCCCGCGCCAACGCATCGCGAGTTCGTGCAGGCCGCGATGATCACCGACCTGCCTGGCGAGATCATGTCCGCCCTCTCGCAGGGGCTGTCGCAGTTCGGCATCAACCTGCCGCCGATGCCGACGGGCCTGCTCACCGGCACCGGTGCCACGTCACCCTCCCTGACCTCACCCGGGCTGACCTCGCCCGGCCTGACGTCGCCCGCGCTGACCTCGCCGGGGCTCACGGCGCCCGGGCTCACCACACCGGGGCTGACCGGACCGACCCTGGACGTGCCCGGCGCCACAGTGCCCGGGTTGACGGCGACCGCACCCGCCCTCACCGATCCGGCGCTGGCCGATCCCTCGTTGACCAACCCCGCGCTGACCACGCCGGGGCTGACGACCCCCTCGCTGACCAGCCCGACGGCCGCGACGCCGGGGCTCACCACGCCGGGGCTCACCACGCCGGGGCTCACCACGCCGGACCTCACCACGCCGGGGCTGTCGACACCGCCGGCCCTGACCGATCCGGCGCTGGCCACCCCGGTCTCCACCGGGCTGACCGGTGAGGTGCCGATCTCGGCGCCGATCGGGCTGGACCCCGCCGCGGGCACATATCCGATCCTCGGCGATCCCACGCTGGCGACGATGCCCGCGAGCACCGCAGGCAGCGGCGGGATCATCGGCGATCTGTCCAGCATGGCCAACCAGCTGGGTGCCGGGCAGGCGATCGACCTGCTCAAGGGCATGGTGATGCCGGCGATCATGTCGGCCGTCAAGCCGCCGGCGCCACCGGTACCGGCTCCCGCGCCGGCCCCACCGGCCTAAGCCTGTTCCTGACGGCACCGCAGAAGCCGATTTGGGCTCTGCGGTGCCGTTACAGGTCGGTCACTTTCCCGCCCTGCAGGCCGTGTCGAAACATTAGTAACAACTGACACATGCGTAACATCGCCCTGTGTCGTGCCGCCGTCCCATGCCGTCGTTGCTGTTCACCGCTGTCGCGGCGACGATCGTCATGCTGCCGTTGGCGATCTACGGCCTGCCCGACGGCGACGACGAACGTGCGCCCGCACTCGAGGCGCCCAAGATGGCCGAGCAGCCGCTGACCGACCTCGGCGGCGGCGAGACGATCCGGGAGATCCACCAGGACACGCCGTTCGCGATGGTCGCGCTCACGGCATCCGACCTCACCGGCACGTCGGCCAGAGTGCGCGCCAAGAAGGCCGACGGCGCCTGGGGGCCCTGGTACGACGTGGAACCTCTCGAGGGCGTGGGCCCGGACGACCCCGGTGCGGGCGGCCCCCGAGGCACCGAGCCGGTGTTCGTCGGGCGCACCACCACGGTGCAGATCGCGGTCACCCGGCCCGCCGGCGCGCAACCGACTGCGCCCCAACATGTTTCCGGCGCTGACACCCCCGAACTGGGTTACGTGCCCGCGAACGTCGAGCAGCCGTTCGGGCAGAACCTCAACGCGGTGCTGATCAGCCCGCCGCAGGCGCCGGTGGACAACCTGCCGCTGCCGTCGGCGGTGAACAGCCCCGGGGTGCCACCGGTCATCATCAGCCGCGCGCAGTGGGGCGCCGACGAATCGATGCGATGCGGAGAACCGCGGTACGACAACGGGATCCGGGCCGGCATCGTCCATCACACCGCGGGCAGCAACGAGTACGCGCCAGAGGATTCGGCCGGTATCGTGCGGTCGATCTACGAGTACCACACCCGAACGTTGGGCTGGTGCGACATCGCCTACAACGCGCTGGTCGACAAGTACGGCCAGGTGTTCGAAGGGCGCGCGGGCGGGATGACCAGACCGGTCGAGGGCGCCCACACCGGCGGCTTCAACCGCGACACCTGGGGCGTGGCGATGATGGGCAACTTCGACGCGGTTCCGCCCACCCCGATCCAGTTGGGCACCACGGGCCGGCTGCTGGGGTGGCGCATGGGCATGGACCACATCGACCCGAGGGGCTCCGTGGTGCTGGCCTCGGCGGGCAGTTCGTTCTCCAAGTTCCCGTTCGGTTCCGCCCCGACGTTGCCGACGATCTTCACCCACCGCGACGTCGGCGTGACCGAATGCCCGGGCAATGCGGCCTACGCGCTGATGGACCAGATCCGCGACATCGCTGCGCGGTTCAACAGTCCCCCGGGACCCGCCGATCTGGTGGACACGCTGCGCGGCGGCGCGATCTTCGCCCGCTGGGTATCGATGGGCGGGCCGACCAGCCCGCTGGGTAATCCGACGTCACCGGAGGCCTCCGGCCACGACGGCACCCGGTATGCGACGTTCGAGCGCGGCGCCATCTACTGGTCGCCGCCCACCGGCGCCCAGCCGCTGACCGGGGAGATCTACAAGGCGTGGGGGTCGCTGGGTTTCGAGCGCGGCGCGCTGGGCCTGCCGACCAGCGGCGAAATCCACGAGCCGCTGTGGATCGTGCAGAACTTCCAGCACGGCACGCTCAACTTCGACCGCGAGACGGGCGGCGTGACGCGGGTGGTCGACGGCATCGCGGTCGACCTGCCGTCGAACTACGTCGACCATGCGCCGACCCAGCTGGAGCGGTTCACCCCTCCGATCAGCCCCACCTGAGGCATTCGATTTACTTTGCTTTCACCGGGTGCCGTCCTCGAGGCAGCCACCTGACGCCTTGGCGACAAAGCCGAAGCCTTCTTGATCGGGCCCGAGCCGCAACGTGTTCATAATCACATCCCGTGAAGTTACTTGACAGTAGCTTACCGTGTAGTAAGTTTTGCTGATCACTCTTCAACATAACTTGACTTAGGGAGTATCTATGCAGGTAGCACCGCGTTCGCGGCTGACGGTCGGCCTCGCTCTGGCAGCTGCCAGTGTCGTCGCCGTCAATCCCTTGACGGTGCCGACGTCCGTGCCGTCGCCCCCTGCGGTCAGCTCGGCTGCCGTGCAATTGGCGGCCAGCTACAACCCCTTGCAGCCGTGGCTGGAGGCGTTCCAAACGGCATCTGCCAGTGCCACCCAGATCGGCGACACCTTCTCCCAGGCCCCCGCCGTGCTGCTGCAACAGATTCTGGCGAACCAGGCCGGTTACCTGAGTGAGGTGCTGAAGAACCCGGGCAGCATCGGCACGGTCCTCGGGCAGATGGTGGCCAACGTGCAGGCCGCGTTCACCGCCGCCACCCTGCTCGGCATCGATGCCACCATCAATCCCTTTCCGAGTCAGGAATCGCTGGACGGGTGGCACTCGATCCTGTTGCAATCGATTCCCAAGTTGCTGCGGGCGGGTACCCCGCCGCAGGCAGTCGCGGTGGTCAAGGAACTCCTCAACGTTCTCTCCTCCCCGGTCAGTGGCATCGTGTTCGGGTTTGCCGGGCCGGTGATCAGTCCCGTGGTGGCGGTGGTGAACAGCGTGCACAACATCGTCAGCGCGCTGGTCGCGGGAGACTTCGCAACCGCGATGCAGGGCGTCATCAACATCCCCGCCGACATCGTGGGTGCGGTGCTCAACGGCGCCAACTTGAACCTCGACGGCCTGGTCCCGGTGCTCAACAACGCGGGACTGCTGTCGCCGGGCACCACCCTGCACAACCTCAACATCCAGTTCGGTGGGCTGTTCAGCCCGGGTTCCACGGGTGTGGACCCAATGACTGGCGAGCCGGTTGGCATTGGCGGTTCGATCTTCAACTCGATCGGAATGACCACCACCACCGATTTGATGGGATTCCCGCTCACGCTGGAGATTCCCGGTATCGGAATCGGGCCGATCGGGGCACTGGTGGCCTTCGGTCAGATCATCGCCAAGGCGATCGGGTGGAGTGGCGTCGGCAACCCGCTGGCCGAATTGTCCAAGGCCCCGGCGGCGGACACCGCCCCTGCCACCACACTGGTCACCAAGACGGCGTTGACCAACGATTCGCCGGCAGCGATTCCGAGCACTTCGGCCGCCACGTTCAACATCTCCTCGGGCGGGACAGCTTTCGAGTCGCCTTTGAAGACCACAGAAGCCGCGGCAGGCACGCCGGTCGCGGCAACGCCGGACGAAACCGGGGCCGCTGACGAGAGCACCAGCGATCCGACGGCGGACGACGACGACGCCAACGACGGAACCGAGGTCACTGACGCGGACGCCAGCGACGCGTATACGGATGCGGAGGAGGCGGCCGACGCCGACGAGGCTGACAGCGCGGATACCGATACGGATACCGATACCGACACCGATATCGACACCACGTCGAAGACGACCGGCGCCGGTGAGGGCAGCACCGACAGCGGCGACGGTACGGACTCCGTGAGCGGCTCGCAGGAGTAGCTCTGTCCGACCAGTGGGCCCTCGCGATGCGGGGGCCCACTACGTTTCGCTCTAGATCAGTTCGATCGCGCCATCGACGCCGACGGCGTCGTCCGAGGTGTTGGCTCGTCTAGCCCGAAACCTACCGGCCCCACCAGCGTTCCAGCACGTGGGCCACGCCCTCCTGATTGTTGGTCAACGTGACCTCGTCGGCGGCGGCCAGCGCTTCAGGGTGGGCGTGGGCCATCGCCACCCCCAGCCCGGCCCACCGCAGCATCGGAATGTCGTTGGGCATATCGCCGAACGTCACCACCTCGTCGGCGGCGATCCCCAGCGGGCCGGTGAGCTCCTCGATGCCAGAGGCCTTGCTGATGCCCAGCGGCATCACCTCGATCAGACCGTTGTTCGTGGAGTAGGTGATGTCGGCGAGCTCCGCCAGGGGTTCGGCCAGCACAGTGGCCATGTCGGCGCTGCGGGCACCGGCCTTGCGCACGAGCAGCTTGATCGCCGGCGCGCTGAGCAGGTCGGCCATCGACACCTCGGTGTTGTCCGGGTTGAGCCAGGCGTGTTCGTAACCCGGTGAGCTGACGAACTGCGGTGTCGCGGCGTCGTGGGCGCTGTCGCCCACCCGTTCGACGGCCAACCCCGCGCCGGGGATGGCCGTGGTGGCGATGTCGGCGAGTTCGGCCAGCAATTCGGTCGACAACGTGCGCGCGGAGATGATGCGGTCGGTGGCCGGGTCGTAGATCACCGCGCCGTTGGCGCAGATCGTCACCGGCGCGAACCCGAGAGCGTCGACGACCGGTTGCACCCACCGCGGCGGACGGCCGGTCGCCAGCACGAACCGCGCGCCGTCGTCCACGGCGGCGTGCACGACGGCGCGGGTGCGCGGGTTGACCTTCTCGTCGTCGTCGAGCAGCGTGCCGTCCACATCGGAGGCGATCATCGCGGGCCGGTTCATCGCGAGCTCTTGTCTTCGCGCTGCGCTCGGCGTCTGGCCCGCTCCGCGAGTTCGGCTTCGTCGAGCCGCCTGGCCTCTTCCGGTGTCGGCGCGCTGCCGCCCAGCCGGCGCGGCACCCAGAACGTGCCGGGCGGATGCGGGTATTCACGCTGCACTTTGTCCAACAGCGCGCTCATCGAAGCTCGCAGCTCGGCCAATGTCTGCTCCATGCTCTCAGCGGCGCGCAGCGGCGCACCGACCTCGACGGTGATCGGAATCTTGGTGCGGCCCAACCGCCTTGGGTGATCCTTTGTCCACATCCGCTGCGCACCCCAGACGATGAGAGGGATCAGCGGAGCGTCGGCCTCACGGGCCATCCGGGCCGCGCCGGTCTTGAACTCCTTGAGCTCGAAGCTGCGGCTGATGGTGGCCTCGGGATACACGCCGACCAGCTCACCGGCGCGCAGCCGGTCCACCGCGACCGCGTAGGCGCCTGCTCCGGCACGACGGTCCACCGGGATGGTGCCGGTGCGCTTGATGAGGAAGTTGATCGGCTTCACTTCCTGCATCTCTTCTTTGATCATGAAGCGCAGTCGCCTGCTGCGGTAGTGCGCGGCCAGCGCGGCGGGCAGCCAGTCGATGTAGCTGGTGTGGTTGATGGCGATCACGGCGCCGCCGTTGGCGGGGATGTGCTCGAGGCCGGTATAGGTGATGCGGATCCCGTTGACCCTGACCGCCGCCTTGACGAGAACCTCAAGCGTCCGGAATACGGGTTCCTTCGGCACTACCCCGGCGCCCCCGTCGCACCGGGATGCTGCGCGCGCCGTGCGGCCTTCGCGGCGGCCTCCTCGGCGTCCATCCGGGCGGCCTCGGCCAGCGTCGGCGCGCCGCCGCCGAGCCGGTGCGGCACCCAGTACTCGCCGGGCGGATGGGGACCGTAGGCGTCCTGCACGCGTTCGAGCAGGTGCTGCATCCGCGAATGCAGCAGCGCGGTCAGCTCCGCGGCCGGCAGCGTCGGGGCGATCGGCTCGCCGACCGCAACCGAGATGGGCACCTTCGGCCGCCACAGGTTCTTCGGGTGGCCCTTGGTCCAGATGCGCTGCGCACCCCAGACGATGTGCGGCACGATCGGCACGTCGCAGGCGATCGCCATGCGCGCCGCACCGGACTTGAGCTCCTTGATCTCGAAGCTGCGGCTGATGGTGGCCTCCGGATAGACGCCGACCAGCTCGCCTTCCTTGAGCCGCTGACAGGCCAGGTCGAACGACTCCGCACCGCTGTTGCGGTCCACCTCGATGTGGCGCAGGCTGCGCATCAGGGGTCCGCCGACCTTGTGGTCGAAGACCTCTTTCTTGGCCATGAACCGCACCTTGCGTCCGCGCCCCTGCCGGTAGGCGGGCAGCCCGGCGAAGGTGAAATCGAAGTAGCTCGTGTGGTTGATGGCCACCACCGCCCCGCCGGTGACCGGCAGGTTCTCCACGCCGGTGACGGTGAAGGTCAACCCCTGCGCACGCCACAACAGCCGCGCGAGTGCGATGACGGTGCCGTATACCGGTTCCACAACCGCCAGCGTAGTGTCCCCGCGCGGATGCGACTTCCGCCGTCTGCTGCCGTTAAGCTCGAAGGGTCACATACGTCGCGGAGAAAGGGTGTTGGTGCAGGTCACAAGCGTCGGGCATGCGGGTTTCCGCATCGACACCAAGGCTGGCAGCATCCTGTGCGACCCGTGGGTGAACCCGGCGTACTTCGCGTCGTGGTTCCCGTTCCCGGACAACAGCACGCTGGACTGGGACGCCCTCGGTGACTGCGACTACCTCTACGTCTCGCATCTGCACGCCGACCACTTCGACCCGAAGAACCTGCGCGAGCACGTCAACAAGGACGCGGTGGTGCTGCTGCCCGACTTCCCAGTGCCCGATCTGCGCCGCGAACTCGAGAAGGCCGGATTTCACCGGTTCTTCGAAACGACCGATTCAGTCAAACACCGCGTCAGCGGCCCCAAGGGTGATCTCGATGTGATGATCATCGCGCTGCGCGCCCCCGCCGACGGACCGATCGGGGACTCCGGTCTGGTGGTCGACGACGGCGAGACGGTCTGCTTCAACATGAACGACGCCCGCCCGGTGGACCTGGACGTGGTGCACGCCGATTTCGACCAGGTCGACGTGCACATGCTGCAGTACTCCGGGGCGATCTGGTATCCGATGGTCTACGACATGCCGGCGCGAGCCAAGGAAGCGTTCGGTATCCAGAAGCGCCGGCGACAGATGGACCGCTGCCGGCAGTACATCGCCCAGGTCGGGGCGAGGTGGGTCATCCCCTCCGCGGGCCCACCGTGCTTCCTCGATCCCGAGTTGCGCCACCTCAACGACGACTCCGGCGATCCGGCCAACATCTTCCCCGACCAGGTGGTGTTCCTCGAGCAGATGCGTGCGCACGGACACGACGGCGGGTTGTTGATGATTCCGGGGTCGACGGCGGAATTCACCGGCTCACAACTGGATTCGCTTCGCCACCCGATGTCCGATGACGAGGTGCAGGCCATCTTCACCACCGGCAAGGCCGACTACATCGCCGACTACGCCGAGCGGATGGCGCCGGTGCTGGCCGCCGCGAAGGCCAGCTGGGCGCGCGCGGCCGGTGAGCCGCTGCTCGAGCCGCTGCGCGCGGTGTTCGAGCCGATCATGATCCAGAGCGATCAGATCTGCGACGGTATCGGCTACCCGGTCGAGCTTCGGCTGAACGGTCGTGATCATCACGAGACCGTGGTGCTGGATTTCCCGAAACGTGCTGTGCGTGAACCAATTCCCGACGAGAAGTTCCGCTACGGGTTCGAGATCGCCCCCGAGCTGGTGCGCACCGTAGTGCGCGACAACGAGCCGGACTGGGTCAACACCATCTTCCTGTCGACGCGCTTTGCGGCATGGCGGGTCGGCGGCTACAACGAATACCTGTACACCTTCTTCAAGTGCCTCACCGACGAACGCATCGCCTACGCCGACGGCTGGTTCGCCGAGGCCCACGACGACACCGCCTCGATCGCCTTGGACGGCTGGGAGATTCAGCGCCGTTGCCCACACCTGAAGGCCGACCTGTCGAAGTTCGGCGTGGTGGAGGGCACCACGCTGACGTGCAACCTGCACGGCTGGCAGTGGAACCTGGAGAACGGTCGGTGCTTGACCAGCAAGGGCCACGAGTTGCGGTGCCGCAAGCTGTGAGCGCCCCGCAGCAGTACTACGACGACGGCCTGATCCAGCTGGATCGCGAGGCGATCACGTTGCGGCGCTACCACTTTCCGTCGGGAACCTCCAAGATCATCCCGCTGACGGCGATCCGTGGCTACCAGGCCGAGCCGCTGGGGATGTTCACCCACCGGTTCCGCCTCTGGGGCAGTTCGGACCTGCGCCGCTGGCTCCCGCTGGATGTGGGCAGACCGCGCAAGAACACCCTGATCACCCTCGACGTCGCGGGTAACCGGTGGCGGCCGGCCTTCACGCCTTCTGATCCCGAGAAGTTCACCGCGATGCTCGATCAGCTGCTGGAGGACTAGCGGCGAAACCGCCGGCCCGGCAAGCCGGCGTTAAGTCGTTCTTAAGTGCCTGCCCGCACAGTCGTCGCAACACCCGATCAGCGACGAAGGAGCATCCGACATGAGTTCGACGACCGACCCGACCGTCACCCCCCGCCGAGCCGACGACCCGGAACCGGACCTGACCGGCATCAGGCTCTCGCACCGCTCGATGGTCCGCGACTGCCGACGCATCGCCGATACCGTGACGGCGCTCGCCGAGGGCCGCGAACGATGCACACCATCACGCGCCCGTGCCATCAGTCGGTACGTGGAACTGTTGTGTGAGTCGATCCATCACCACCACAGCACCGAGGATCTGGTGGCGTGGCCGGTGATCGAGGCCAGCGCGGGCAGCCACGTCGACCTGACGGAGCTGACCGAAGACCACGCCGCGCTCGATCCACGATTGGATCAGTTGCGTGCCAGGGCCGCGGCGTTTCGCGTGTCAGGTGGCGATGCGCCGACGGCAGCCGCCATGGCCGCCGAGCTGAGCGACCTGCACACGCTGATCAGCGAACACATCGCCGAGGAGGAGCGCGAGATCTTCCCGGTGATCACCGCGCACGTGTCGGTGGCGGATTGGGAGGCCGTCGAGAAGACCGCGCAGAAGGGTGGCCGGATGTCGTTCGACGCGCCGCGGCATCTGGCGGTCATGACCGATGACGAGCGCATCCGCTTGGGTGCCACGGTGAACCCGCTCTTGCGTGCGCTGTTCGCACTGTTGGCGGTGCGCCACCGGCGCCTCGAACGCGCCGTGTTCGGCTGAGCCTCAGCTGATCAACCGTGCCGCGTCGGCCGCCAGCTTCATCCGCAGTGCGTCGGCGGCTGCGCGGTGCGCCTGCGCCTTGACCGTCTCACCGAGCAGATCCTCGACGGCCGCGAGCGCCGCGTCCACCGGTCCGGTGAGCAGGCTGCCGTTGTCCAACCCGGCCATCCGGCCGCTGTAGGGGGCGAGTTCTTCAGCGCAGCAACGTGCTTCGTCGACGTCACCGAGAAGCGCGGCCGCGTGTGCGCGCAGCGTCGTCATCGCCAGCCAGTAGTAGGACCGTTCCACGGGGTCACGTCCTGCCCACAGCCGGCGCGCCTCATCGGTTCGGCCTGCCGCGATCAGAGCGAGCACCGCGGCTTCGCAGACGGACGTCGACACCCGCTCGTGGACGAGCAACAGCTCGTCGGCGAGCGGGCTGGGATCACCGCGCGCCAACGCCGCGGAGATCCGGCCGATCACCGCGAGGTGGGCGCCGTTGACCGCGCCGTGTTCGGCCAGCCGGGCCGACCCCTGCAGATAGCGCTTCTCCCCATCGTCCGGCCGGCCGGCGAGCACCGTCAGCTGCGCGGTGAAGATGTCCAGCACCGTGAGCAGGTGCCCCAGCTGACCCGTGCCTGCGCGCGCGACGGCGAGGTCGACGTGGCGCTGGGCGGCGACGAGGTCGGAGCGCGACGCGGCCGAAAGGAACACCAGCCAGTGCGCGACCGCCTCGTAGTCGGCTTCACCCGACGATTCGGCATACCGGAGGAACTCGGCTGCCGTGCTGTCACGCTTGGCCGCATCGTCGGGCCCGAGCGCGCAGTATGCGGCCGCGTTGAGCGCCGCGCACACCAACCTGCGGGCCGTCGGCTCGGCGTCCTCGACGCGACGTGCCAGGGCCACGGCCTCCGCGGCGGCGGCCACGGCCGCGTCCGGATCGGCGCCCTCGACCTCGGCGAACAACGTCACCAGCAACCGGGCGCGTACCGCGTCCGGCAGGTCGGTCCCCAGTACCCGCCGCAGCGGGTCGACCACGTCGAGTTCCAGACGTTCGGTGGACCGGACCCGCCACACCAACGGCGCGTCCCACGCCAACAGCACCCGCAGCGTCATGTCATCGCGGCCGTGCACCACGGCCAGCGCCCGTTTGAGTTCGCTGCGGGCGGTCACCGCGTCTCCGGCGCGCGCCAGCGAGGACACCAGCCCGCAGCGGGCCTCGACGACCGCGTCCAGCTCGACTGCCGATGCGTTGGACTGCCGCGCCAGATCCAGCATCTGCAACGCACTACGCCACAGTCTCGCCGCTTCGACGGGTGCGCAAGCGTTGTCGGCGTCACGTGCTGCCGCGATCGCGAATGACGCTGCCTCTACGGCTGTTTCGCTCGTAGCAGCCGCCACGGCGTGGTGGGCGAGTTCGGCGGAGTCGGCGGCGCGGCCAGGACTGCAGAGCATCGCGAGGGCCGAGGCGTGCAGCCGGGCGCGGCGCAGCAGCGAGGTGTCTTCGTAGAGGGTGTCGCGGATCAGCGCGTGCGCGAACCGTATCCGTGATGGTGCCGGCTCGTCGAGCAGTCCGGCCAGCACCGCGGGTTCCAGCGCATCGAGCAGATCGTCGACGCCGCGGCCGCTGAGCTCTGCGAGCACGTCGACGTCAACATCGCGTCCCAGCACCGCGGCCTGCCGCAGCGCCGTCACGGTCGGCCCTGGCAACCGGGCCAGCCTGCGCCGCAGAACATCTCGTACACCGACGGGCACCGTACCGACCGCGGTTGCCCCCTCGGCCGTCAGCAGCCGGGCCATCTCGCGCACGAACAGTGGGTTTCCGCCGGTGCGTTCACGCAGTGTGCGCAGCACCTCGCCGCTGGAAGCCGCCAACCCGCAGTCGGCCACCAGGGCCGCGACCGCCGCCGCGTCCAGCCCACCGAGCAGCAGGTGCGCCGATGTCTGCGAGATCAACGCAGCTCGTGCGGTTTCGAGTTCGGCGCCTGACTCCGACGGCCGATAGGTTCCGATCAGCAACACCGCCGTGTTCTCGAGGCGGTCGGTGACCAATCGCAACAGCTCCAGGGTGAGGCCGTCGGTGCGGTGCAGATCGTCGAGGACGATCGCAAGCGGCCGTCGAGCGGCCGCGTCCTGTAACGCGGCGGCCAATGCGGTCGCCATCCAGAACGGTCCCGACTCACCGGCAGGGTTGCCGTCGTGGAGCAACGGTGCGAGCGCATCGTGCTGCAGTGCCGACCCGCCGTCGCGCGCGAGATCGCGCAGAACCTCGGTCCACGCCCAACCAGGTGGCGCACCATCGGTTTCCGGACAGCTGCCGACACTGACGTCGAAGCCGGCTCTCCGCAACCGCTGCGCGGCCGCCCGCGCCAGCGCCGACTTGCCCGCACCCGCTTCGCCGCCGATCCAGACCAGTCGGCTGCGTCCCGTCAACACCTCTCGGGCCGCCTGCTCGATCACCGCCAACTCGTCGTCGCGTCCACGCAGCGGCGGCAGTGGCGGCTGCGGATGCACCGGCGCCTCGGCCGTGGGCGTGGGCGGTGGAGCGGGAACGGCCAACCGGTCGGCGTGGCGCAGGATGTCGGATTCCAGGTCTCGCACCGCACGTCCGGCTTGCAGGCCGAGTTCGTCGACGAGGTACTGCTTGACGCCGCGTAGCACGTCCAACGCCGCCGCCTGGTTTCCCGTCCGGTACAGCGCGGTGGCGAGCAGACACGCGGCGCCCTCCCGGCTGGGATGCCGGGTCACGTGGCTCTGCATCGCCGCGATCACCTGGCTGTCGTGTCCGAGCGCGAGCCGGGTTTGCGCGATCGCTTCCACGGCGACGAGGTGCAGTTCGTCGAGACGAGCGACTTCCGGGGCCGCCCACAGCGCGTCGCGCACCTCGAGGAACGGATCACCGCCCCACAACGCGACGGCCTGCTCGAGAAGAACCAGACGCTGGCGTGGTTGCGGTTCCTGTTGAGCCTGTGCGAGTTTGGCTTCGAAGTGCCAGGCGTCGACGTGTTCGACGGGCAGCGTCAGGCAGTAACCCGGCGCGGCGCTCACGACCACCGTCGCGGCCGCGCGCCTGGGCCGATCGGGTTCCAGCGCCCGTCGCAGGTGCGACACGTAGACCTGCAGGGCGGCAAGGGCTTTCGGTGGCGGTTCGCCGTGCCACAGATCGTCGGCCAGCCGATCGACCGACACCACCTGCCCCTTCGCCAGCACCAACCGGGCCAGCAGCGCGCGCTGGCGTCGACCACCCACGTCGACGATCTCGTCCGCGATGAACGCACGCATCGGGCCCAGCACGGCAAGGCGCACGGACGCTGGCGCGGACATCGACCGGTCGCGTTACTTTTTCGGTTCGAGCACTTCGGCACCGACGAACGGCACCAACGCTTCTGGTACCCGCACGCTGCCGTCGGGCAGCTGGTGGTTCTCCAGGATGGCCACCAACCAGCGGGTGGTGGCCAACGTGCCGTTGAGCGTCGCCGCAATCTGCGGCCTGCCGTTGTCGTCGCGGTAGCGCACCGCCAGCCGACGGGCCTGAAATGTCGTGCAGTTCGACGTCGAGGTCAGTTCGCGATACGTCTGCTGGGTGGGAACCCATGCCTCGCAGTCGAACTTGCGCGCCGCTGACATCCCCAGATCCCCGGCGGCGATGTCGATTATGCGGTACGGCACGTC
The DNA here is from genome assembly GCF_019645835.1 of Mycolicibacterium holsaticum DSM 44478 = JCM 12374. Lineage (NCBI taxonomy): Bacteria > Bacillati > Actinomycetota > Actinomycetes > Mycobacteriales > Mycobacteriaceae > Mycobacterium > Mycolicibacterium holsaticum. Next base: position 310,556 of record NZ_CP080998.1, on the reverse strand, counting down.
GATCAGGGCCAGCATCTCGCGCTGCCAGCCCAGCAGCCGGTCATGTTCGGCTACGGCTTGGTCCGGGGTGCAGTAGATGAACCCCTCGACCTTGTCGAACTGGTGCACGCGGATGATGCCGCGGGTGTCCTTGCCGTGGCTGCCCGCCTCCCGGCGAAAACACGACGACCAGCCCGCGTAGCGCAGCGGACCGGCGGACAGGTCGAGGATCTCGTCGGCGTGGTACCCGGCCAGCGGCACCTCGGAGGTGCCGACCAGATACAGGTCGTCGGATTCGATCCGGTAGATCTCGTCGCTGTGCGCGCCGAGGAAGCCGGTGCCCGCCATCACCTCGGGGCGCACCAGCACCGGCGGGATCATCAGGGTGAACCCGTTGTCGGTCGCCAGCCGCGCGGCAAGCTGCAGCAGGCCGAGTTGCAGCAGCGCACCCGCGCCGGTGAGGAAGTAGAACCGCGCGCCGGACACCTTGGCGCCGCGCTCCAGATCGATCAACCCCAGCGATTCGCCGAGCTCGACGTGGTCCTTGGGGTTGTCGATGGCTCGCGGTTCGCCGACCGTTTCGAGCACGACGAAGTCGTCCTCGCCACCGGCCGGCACCCCGTCGAGGATGACGTTGGCGATCGCCATATGCGCTGCGGTGACGGCCTTTTCGGCCTGGCCCTGCTCGACTTCGGCGGCCTTGACCTTCTCGGCCAGGCTCTTGGCCTGCTCGAGCAGCGCCGGGCGGTCATCCGGCGATGCCTTGCCCACCTTCTTGCTGGCGGCTTTCTGCGCGGCGCGCAGGTTGTCGGCGGCCGACACCGCGGCCCGCCGCGCGGCGTCGCACTCCAGCAGGGCATCGACGAGGCCGGGATCCTCGCCCCGAGCACGTTGCGACGCGCGGACGGCATCCGGGTTTTCGCGCAGCAGCTTGAGGTCGATCACGGGCGCAACACTACTTTCGGCCCGCGGCACCGGGCATGGCGACCTCGACGCCGGCGGTGCAGAAGTCGCGGGCGGCCTGGCCCAGGCACAACCACGTAACTTTACAAACGCATCACTTGTCACACATCCCGACACGCCTGTCACAATGGAGCAGATGTCGGAGGTACCCGAGCGCGACGAGCAGCCGCAGCGGGCGGCGTGGTGGAAGAGTTTGCATGCCACGCCGACGCGCCGCGGGCTGCTGCTGACCGCACTTGGCGCCCTGCTCATCGCGGGTCTGATCACCGCGGTGCCGCAGCGGGACGGCGCCAGCGGCCTCACCGCCAGCACGATCTCGCTGGGCCCGCGCGGCAACGAGACGTTCGAGCACGCGACGGCCGGTGACTGCCTGAACTGGCCGGATCGCACGCCGGACGCCGCCGAGATCGTCGACTGCAAAGACGACCACCGCTTCGAGGTCGCCCAGTCGGTGGACATGCGCGCCTATCCGGGCAGCGAGTACGGGGCCGACGCCGAGCCGCCGTCGCCGACCCGGATCCAGCAGATCAGCCAGGAGCAGTGCGCGACGTCGGTGCGGCGCTACCTCGGCGCCAACTACGACCCCAACAGCCGCTTCACCGTGAGCATGCTGTGGTCCGGTGACAAGGCGTGGCGCAATCAGGGCGAGCGCCGCATGCTGTGTGGCCTGCAGCTGCCGGGGCCCAACAACCAGCAGCAGACGTTCAAGGGCAAGGTCGCCGACATCGACCAGTCCAAGGTCTGGCCCGCCGGCACCTGCCTGGGGATCGACCCGTCGACCAACCAACCGACCGACGTGCCCGTCGACTGCGCCGCGCCACACGCGATGGAGGTGACGGGATCGGTCAACCTGGCCGAGAAGTTCCCCGAGGGACTTCCGCCCGAACCTGAGCAGGACGCCTTCATCAAGGACGCGTGCACGCAGATGACCGACGCCTACCTGGCACCCATCGAGCTGCGCAGCACCACGCTGACCCTGATCTACAGCACGATCTCGCTACCGAGCTGGTCGGCCGGGAGTAAGCAGGTGTCCTGCAGCATCGGAGCCACGCTGGGCAACGGAGGCTGGTCGACCCTGCTCAACAGCGCCAAGGGCCCGCTGATGATCAACGGTCAGCCGCCGATTCCCCCGCCCGACATCCCCGAGGAGCGGCTGAACTTCCCGCCGATCCCGATGCCCGAGCTCAGCTCGTCGGCGGTGACCAGCGACCAGTCCTACAACAACAGCGGCAGCAGTAGCAGTAGTAACAGCAGCAGCGGGAGTAACAGCAGCAGCACCGACTCCACCCACCACGGCCCGTCACAGCCCGCCGAGCAGACCTCCGAGGCCACGGAACCCGAACAGCCGGGCAACACCTTCCTCAACGGGCCACCGGCCCCGGGTGCGCCGCCGCCACCGCCTGCCCCGGGCGTGCCGCCGCCGCCACCGCCGCCGGGTCTCCCACCGCCGCCACCTCCGCCGGTGCTTCCACCGCCACCGCCACCGCCCGCACCTGCCCCCGCGCCGCTGCCGCCTCCGCCGCCACCGGTGCCGTAGCGGCGTGGCCGTGCGGATGAGCCCGCAACGCTTCGACGAGTTGGTCTCCGAGGCGCTCGATCTCATACCTCCCAAGCTCGCGGACGCGCTCGACAACGTCGTCGTGCTGGTCGGGGACCGCAACGAGGAGGAGCCCGACCTGCTCGGCCTGTATCACGGCGTCGCGCTGACCGAACGCGACTCCTGGTATGCCGGTTCGCTGCCGGACACCATCACCATCTACCGCGGCGCGCTGCTGGACAGCTGCGAGACCGAGGAACAGGTGATCGAAGAGGTGGCGATCACCGTGATCCACGAGATCGCCCACCACTTCGGCATCGACGACGAACGCCTGCACGAACTGGGTTGGGGATGAGCTGGCGCGGCACCCACGAATTGTCGGCGCGCAGTGCTATGAACGGGCGATGAGCAGTGACTGCCGCGAGTGTCGAGCGGGGTGCGAACACTGCCACGGCACCGTCATCCACCACGCGGCCGACCGCGCCGAGTGCACCGAACCCGACTGCGTGATGCCGGAGGTGGCCCACACGTTCCGGATCGACTGCGAAGCGATCGGCTGCACGTGCGGCGTGCTGGTGTCAGCCCATCGGATCAGCTGACTGCAGCGCGTCCTCGACCGGTCGCACGTTTGGCTCCGGGTAGAACGGCGGTGTCAGCGCACCCCACTGCACACAACTCCAGCGCCCGTCGGTGATCGGCGACAACACGATCGATTCGGCGTTGCCGAGGTGATGGTCGAGCGCGAAGCTGCTGTCCACGCCCGCCAGCACCGCCGACACCAGTCGTATCGCCGCACCGTGGCTGACCACGACGATGTCGCGGTGCCACGACGCGTCGTCGAGGTGGCGCAGCCGCAGGTCGGTGATCGCCGGTAGGTACCGGTCCAGCACCTCACGACCCGACTCGCCGTTGGGCATCGACACCTGCAGGTCGCCCTGGTGCCACTGCTGGTAGACCGCCTCGAACTCGGCGATCGCCGCATCGTCGTTGCGGTTCTCGAGGTCACCGACCTGGACTTCGTGGATGCCGTCGAACTCGTAGGTGTCCACCCGCAGTTCGGCCGCGATCTCGTGGGCGGTCTGGCCGGCCCGCACCGCCGCGGAGTGCGCGAGCAGCCCCGGCTGGACCGTCGACGCGGCGCGCCGGGCGAACGTGCGCGCCTGGTTGCGCCCCAAATCGGTCAGCGCGGCCCCCGGTGGCCGGGTGTCCAGACGCCGTTCGACGTTGGCGTGTGACTGTCCGTGCCGAACCAGCACCAGCCGCCCGCTCACTGCTTGCCCTCCCGTAAACGCGTCAGCCAGCGCGATGCCTCGTCCAGTTGCGGCGGCACCGCGCCGGCGGCCGATTCCGTCGGCCAGGAACCTAGATAACGCACATCCGCGCAACGTCTGTGCAACGCCTTTAGTGCCTCGGCGACCGCGGCGTCTTCGATGTGTCCGACGCAGTCCAGGAAGAACACGTAGGTGCCCAACTCGGTTCTGGTGGGCCGTGATTCGATGCGGGTCAGGTCGATGTCGCGCACCGCGAACTCGGTCAGCGCCGAGACGAGCGCGCCGGGCACGTTGTCGAGCCGCAGCACCACCGAGGTGCGGTCGGCGCCGGTGCGTTGCGGCGGCGACGCGGGCGGACCGGCCAGCACGAACCGGGTGCGGGCGTTGGCCTCGTCGACGACGCCGGCGGCCAATGCGGCCAACCCGCAGCGTTCGGCGGCCAGCGCCGTGCTGACCCCGGCGTCGGCGCGTCCCTCGGCCACGTCGTGCGCGGCCGCGGCGTTCGAATAGGCCGGCACCACTTGTGCTGTGGGCAGCTGGTCCGCCAGCCAGTGGCGCACCTGCGCGGCCGCGACCGGAAACGCCGCGACGGTGGCCACGTCGGCGGCCGCCGTGCCCTGCCGCACGACGATGGTGAACTTCACGTCCAGGGTGTGTTCGGCGAAGATCTGCAGCGGCGTTCCCGCGGCCAGGCTGTCGAGGGTCGGCAGCACCGCACCCTCGATCGAGTTCTCGATCGGCACACACGCGAAGTCGGCCTCGCCGGAGCGGACCGCGGCCAGCGCGGCCCCCGCGCTGTCGAACGGCACCGGGATCGTCTCGCCCGACGCCGCCTTGCCGGGGAGCATGCCGGAGGCCGCCATTTTGTGCAGCGCCACCTCGGTGAAGGTTCCTTCGGGTCCGAGGTAGGCAATGCGTGGCACGCCTCAACCCTATCGGTTCACCTCGGTAATCCCGTTCCGCAGCACGTAGGCCTTGCGCGCGTCCAGAACGGCTAGTTAAGTTAGGCTCACCTAATCTAAGGAGGGATATGACGGCGACGACGATTACACCGACGGCGGCTGAGCGGATCCGCAGCGCATGCGCGAGAGCGGGTGGTGCAATGCTCGCGGTCGACGGCATCACCCCCGCTGAAGACCCCACTGAATCCCCCGTGCATCACCTGCTGTCCGACGGCTCCTTCGCGGTGACGGTTCCGCTGGGCGGCGCGCTGGCGGGCCGGGTGGCCACTGCGGCGCCGACCGGCGTGCCCGCGGTCCTGGAGATGACCGACTACGCGCCGCTGCCGCTGCGTGAGCCCGTGCGCGCGCTGGTGTGGGTCCGCGGCCGCCTGCTCCACGTCCCCGGCGCCGAACTGGCGGCCCTGCTGGACTTGATCGCCTCCGAGGATCCCAACCCCGCTCTGCTGCAGGTGAACTCCGGGGCGCCCCGTGACGAGCGCGATATGCGCTACGCACTGCTGCGATTGGAGGTCGACTCGGTGGTGGCCGCCGACTCCACCGGCGCCGAATCCATCGGCGTGAGCGAACTGCTGGACGCGCAACCGGATCCGTTCTGCGCCATGGAGTCCAGCTGGCTTCGGCACATGGAGGCCGCACACCGCGACGTGGTGGACCGGCTCGCCAGCCGCCTGCCGCTGTCGCAGCGTCGCGGCCGCGTCCGTCCCCTCGGGCTGGACCGCTACGGCGTGCGGCTTCGGGTGGAAAACGACGAGGGCGATCACGACGTGCGGTTACCGTTCGCCAAACCGGTCGACGACGTCACCGGCCTGAGCCAGGCGATCAGGGTGCTGCTGGGCTGCCCCTTCCTCAACGGGCTGCGCGCGCGCCGGCCCTGACGCATTGCGGCGCCCGCTAGCGTAGCTGCGGTGACTGGCGGCGCAGACGAACTGAGCGGACCGCAGCGACGCGCGCTGCGCATCGAGGTCGCCGTCGTGCTGGCGGTGACCTTCGCCCTCTCGGCCTACACCGCGCTGCTGCGCCTCATCGAATCGGTTCTGCTCGGCCTCGCCGGCCAGGTCGTCGCGCTCAACCCGCGCCGCTCGCAGTTCGACCTGATCGACCTCGGCCTCAACCTGGCCGGGGTGTTCCAGCTGCTGGCCTGGGGTGCGCTTGGCGTATACCTGTTGTGGCGCAGCGGTTTCGGACCCGACCGGATCGGTCTTGGCCTGCCGCGGTGGCGTCCGGACGTGGTCGGCGGCCTCGGTCTGGCCGCGCTGATCGGGGTGCCGGGCCTGGCGCTGTACCAGATCGCCCGCATCCTCGGCCTCAACGCATCGGTGGAACCCGCCGAACTCTATGACACGTGGTGGCGCATCCCGGTGCTGCTGCTGGTGTCCTTCGCCAACGGCTGGGCCGAGGAAGTGATCGTGGTCGGCTTCCTGCTCACCCGGTTGCGTCAACTGCGCGTGCACCCGGCGATCGCCGTGGTCGTCTCCAGCGTGCTGCGCGGGCTCTACCACCTGTACCAGGGTTTCGGCGCCGGCCTGGGCAATGTCGCGATGGGCCTGGTGTTCGGTTACGTGTACCTGCGCACCGGGCGGTTGTGGCCGCTGATCATCGCGCACGCGTTGATCGACGCGGTGGCGTTCGTCGGGTACGCCCTTGCCGCGGGGCACCTGAGCTGGCTGCAGTGAATACCGGCGGGCACCACGTAGATTTCTTCCTGTGACCGACCAGCCGCGACCGCCCCGGGGTGTGGACCCCCGGGACCGTCGGGAGCCGTCACAGGTGATCCGCCGAGACCCCAACTACCGCCCTCCCCCGTGGCCCCCCAATCCGCCGACCCCCCAACGCAGGCCCCCGCCCCCGCCGGTGGTGCGGCAAAACCCGCCGCCTCGCAAGCCGCCTCCGGTGGTGCGTCGTCAACCGTCGCCGCCTCCGGCCCCGCCGAAGGTCAAAAAGCCACGGCGCAAACGGCATTGGGGCCGGATGCTGATGGCGTGCGTGCTGGTCGCGGTCGTCGCGGTGGTGGCCACCGGGGTCTGGCTGGATCGCTCGCTGCACCGCATCCCGGTGCTGCCGAACTACGGCGACCGTCCCGCCGCAGGAGCAGGCACCACCTGGCTGCTCGTCGGATCCGACAGCCGCCAGAACCTCACGCCCGAACAACAGGCCGACCTGGCTACCGGCGGGGACGTCGGCGAGGGCCGCACCGACACGATCCTGTTGGTGCACATCCCGGCGCCATGGTCGAGCGCCCACACCACGATGGTGTCCATTCCGAGGGACTCCTACGTCGAGGTGCCCGGCTACGGCAGCGACAAGATCAACGCGGCGTTCACGTTCGGCGGCGCACCGCTGTTGGCCCAGACCGTCGAACAGGCCACCGGGCTACGGCTCGACCACTACGCCGAGATCGGGTTCGACGGTTTCGCGGTGATGGTCGACGCGGTGGGCGGCGTGACGATGTGCCTCGACGAACCGATCCATGATCCGCTCGCGGGTATCGAGCTGCCGGCGGGATGTCAGAAACTCGACGGCCGCAGCGCGCTCGGTTACGTCCGCACGCGCGCCACACCGCGCGCCGACCTGGACCGGATGCTGCACCAGCGCGCCTTCATGGCCGCCCTGTTGCACCGCGCCTCCAGCCCCGCGGTGCTGCTCAACCCGCTGCGCTGGCAACCGCTGCTCGACTCTGTCGGCAAGGCCGTCGCCGTCGATCAGGGCGCACACATCTGGGACCTGGCGCGCCTGGCGTGGGCGCTGCGCGGAGACGTCACCACGGTGACCGTGCCGATCGGCGAATTCACCGGCAGCGACTCGGGTTCGGTGGTGATCTGGGACAGCGCCGTGGCCTCTCAGCTGTTCGACGCCATGCGAACCGACTCGGCGGTGCCCCAGGACGTCCTCGACGCTCAGCCCTAGCGTCCGGCGCCGGTCAGCCCGTTCTGCAGCCAGATCTTGGTGCGGCCGGGATGGTTGGTGGCGACCCATGCCACCCCGAGGTCGCGGCAGTAGCCGACGTCCTCGAAATGGTCGACGGTCCAGCAGTACATCGCCCTGCCCTGCGCGGCGGCCCGGTCGACGAGTTCGGGGTGCTGGCGCAGCGTCATGATCGACGGCCCGACGGCGGTGGCCCCGACCGTGGTGGCGGCGCTGCCGCCCAAAAACCGTGACGTGTCGCCGAGCAGCACGGTCGGCAGCATCGGCGCGGCACGGCGGATGCGCCACACCGCGGCCGCCGAGAACGACATCACCACGGCACGGGCCAGATCGGCCGATGCGGGTGCGGCGATGCCGTAGCGGTGCAACACGGCGAGCACCTTGCTTTCCACCAGCGCGCCGTAGCGCACGGGGTGTTTGGTCTCGATGAAGAGCTTGACGGGCCGGTTCCAGTCCAGCACCAGCGAAACCAGCTCATCGAGGGTCAACAGCCCGGTCTCGCCGTGGTCGGCGTCCCTGCGCCAGCTGGGATGCCATGAGCCGTAGTCGAGTTCCCGCAGTTGCGCCAACGACATCTCGCTGACGATGCCGGTGCCGTCCGAGGTGCGGTCGACGCGACGATCGTGCAGGCACACGAGGTGCCCGTCGCGGGTCAGCCGCACGTCGCACTCGACACCGTCGGCACCTTCTTCGAGCGCCAGCTGGTAGGCGGCCAGGGTGTGTTCGGGTCGATCGGCCGATGCGCCGCGGTGCGCCACGACGAACGGGTGGCCGCCGGGCTCCGGTGCGGAACTCGCCGATGCGGCGGCCCCGCCTTCGCCCGAGCTCATACCGCCGCGGTCGCCGGGCTCGGTGCCGAACCCTCGACCTCGGTTGCGGTTCCGGGCTCCGACACCACCACCCAGCGTTTGGTCGGGCGTTCCACCGGTTGTCTTTCGAAGCCCTCGAAGACCTTGTACGCCAACAGCATCGCGGCCAGAGCCAGCAGGTAGGCGACGGTCGTCGTCACGGTGTTGTCCGCGATGCCCTGCACGTCCTGGGTGAAGCTGGTCGCGATGGACCAGATCGACACGGCGTAGCTGGCCAGCCACACCAGCCACCACACCACCACGGGCCTGCGCAGCCACGTCAACCGCTCCTCTACGCCGGCGAGTTCGAGCACGAATACCGGTGCCCACGCCAGGTTGGCGAAGGGCACCAGACATCCCGCACGCAGCGCCCAGCCGGCCCGGGGGTCCTCATGCCCACGATGGGCGAATGCGGCGGCGCGCCGGGCGACGAGCCAGTCGGCCAGCACGACGGCGCTGCCCACCACCATGAACATCGCGATCACGCTGATGCCGACCCCCACCCACGTCGCCGACCCCGCGATCCAGGGGTTGAGCAGCGTGCTGCGGTTGATGATCAGCAGCGCGTAGCGCACCAGGTGGATCAGCGCCGCAGCACCGAGCACGATCATGGTCGCGACGAGCAGGTTGCGCACCCGGGCGGGCGACGGCCCGCCGCGCGGCGCCGACTCCTGCTGGTCGACGTGCTCGAAGTGCTCGGTCAAACCCCACCGCGGAATGACCGAATACCGCGGGGTGGGTCCCAGCGGTCTGCGCCCGCGCCGCGGGGGCGGCGGGGTACCCGGGCGCACCGCGATCCAGCGAAAGCCGGCAGGCAACCGCTGCGGCGTCGCGCCCCGCGTCGACGGGCGCACCGGCGCGGCCATGGCCGGCGCGCTCCACTCAGCGCCCGATTCCGGGCCCGCGGGCGCCAGAAGTGTGCCGTTGCACCGCGGGCACCAGACCCGGCGCCGGTCGCGCACGTTCCACCGCGTTCCGCACTGGGAACACACCTGGATCATTCGACCAGACTAGCGACGAAGTACCACGCCCTCGCAGGTGCGGCCCCCGTCTGCGGGATCAGCAATTTCGACCTATCCACAGTTTCCACAGGTTCATCCACAGGCCCATGATCGGGCGATACCCCTCGTGAGCCGCCTAATCTGTGTGGCCGCTGAAGATCACTGTGGATAACCTGAGCGGTCCGGGATGGCCACCGGGCAGAGCCGAGCGAAATGCATAGCTGGACTAACTCCGGGCTGTCCGCTGTTGTTGTGCACAGTTGCTCGGCGGACGTGTCGACATGCGATTTCACCACGTCGAGCACAACAGCTATGATCGGCGTCACAACTTCGCGCTTGTGACAGGGCTCACTGAGCAGAACTAGCGAACGTGCAGGTCAGGAGTATTTGATGGGGTCATATCCGATGGGTCCGGGATCCGCGGTGCCGCCGTCTGAATGGCAGTCCCCCTCGAACGTTTACAACCGCGCGCAGATGATGGCGTGCGTCCGCGCCGGCGTGATCGCGCTGGTGCTGCTGGGCATCCTCGCCCTCATCGTGCTGTTCTGAGACGCGACCCACGAAAGAGCCGCCGAACCCGACTGGTTTCGGCGGCTCTGTGCGTGGATGGGCGGACGAATCAGGCGGGCGGATAGACGCCCATGTTCTTGGCCTTCTCGGTCTGCCAGAAGATGTCGGCGATCTCGTCGATGGTCGCGAGCAGTTTCTCGGCGACGGCGACGTCGGTGGACTTCTTCACGTCACCGGCGCCGTGCACGCCGTCCCAGAACAACTGGTGCAGGTTGGGGAACTGCTCGAAGTGCTCCTTGGCGAAGAAGTCGGCCCACAGCACCATCAGGTGATGCTTGACCTCCTCGGCCCGCTGCTCCTTGATGATGACGCAGCGGGTGCGGAAGTGCTCGTCGTCTGAGTCGTGGTACTTCTGCAGCGTCTTCAGACATGAGAGCGCTTCGATCTTGGCCTGGGCGGGGTCGTACACGCCGCAGTACAAATCGCAGTGGGCATGGGCAGGGGTTGCGTTGGCGAACAGTCGATGCAGCATGGCCCCTAACTTACTCTTCCGGGATGGGCCGCAACCATGGACTACGCAGTTGGCCGCTACGTCGTTTCACCGTCGTCGAGGATTCGATGCGGCCTGCGCTCGCGCCCGGTGACGGACTTCTCGGATTGCGGTGCGGAACTCCGCGGCCCGGGCAACTGCGGGTCTTCCGCGATCCGCTGCTGTCTTCGCGCTGGCTCGTCAAACGGGTCGGCGGGGTGCGCGGGACCGGCCGCACTGCCACTTTCGAGGCCCGCTCCGATAATTCAGGTGCGCCGGGGGCCGTGGATTCGCGCGACTTCGGCTGGGTGCCCGCAGCCGAGTCCTACCGTGTGGTGTGCACAGTTCGGCGGAAAGTCGGCGGTTAGCACTCGTGTCGTCTTGTGTGCCAAGCGTTTGCAACGCATCCTGAGCCAATAACAAAGGCGCGGAGGCACGATGGAGAAAAGTTCCGGGCGAGCGATCGAAATCGCCCCCTTTCATTCCCGAGGTGCGCTCAAGGGCTTTGTCATCTCGGGTCGTTGGCCGGACTCCACCAAAGAATGGGCCCAGCTGTTGACGCTGGCGGTGCGCGTCGCGTCGCTGCCGGGCTTGCTGGCCACCACAACGATTTTCGGGGCGCGCGAAGAGCTACCCGACGAACCCGAACCCGACACCGTCGGCCTCGTGGTGGCCGAGGGCACGGTTGTCGGCGAGTCGGCGGTTACGCCAGGACATTTCGCGGCGCGCCAGCCGCCGGCGCTGCTGATGCTGCACCCGCCGTCGGAAACGATGCCGTCACTGCCGGAATGCGCGGGCGCCGCATCGGGCTGCGTCCTGCTGCCCGGACTTCCGCACCTTGGCCTCGAGCATCGCGCCGCATGGGTGGAGGCCGAAGCCGACGGCACCGTGACGTCGATGGTGAGCCGCGTCGGTGTCGATCCGATCAGCCATCCCGACACCGCCATTCTGGCGATGCTGCTTGCGGCGTAAGGGTTTTCAAAGCATTTGATTCGGACGCCTGAACGCTTGTTTCGGGCGTCCGAAATCACCGCGGCGGGTGGCGCGCCGGCCCCGACGTCGCTATGGTCGGTGAAGTCAGCGAAGGGGAGTAGCCCCCAATCGTCCGGTCGACATACTGGCGCAAGCCCGGCCGGCGAACCGCTCCTCACGAAGGGCGGTGGGCGAGACCTTCGACCGAAGCCTGACGGACCGCTGGGCACGCAGTCGGTTGGGCGACGCGTCGAAAGGTCGTTCTCATGCTCACCGCGGTAGTCATCAGCCTCGTCGTGGTGTTCGTAGCCGAACTGGGCGACAAGTCGCAGCTGATCACCATGACCTACGCGCTGCGCCATCGGTGGTGGGTGGTGCTCACCGGCGTCGGCATCGCCGCGATGCTGGTGCACGGCCTCTCGGTGGCCATCGGCCATTTCCTCGGGCTGACGCTGCCCGAACGGCCGATCGCGTTCGCCGCGGCCGTCGCCTTCCTGCTGTTCGCCGTGTGGACCTGGCGCTCCGGGGCCAGCGGCGACCACGGTGACATCCGCATCGCCGAACCGCGCTTGGTCGTCCCGGCGATCGTTTCGTCGTTCGTCCTGGCCGAACTGGGTGACAAGACCATGCTCGCCACGGTGGCGCTGGCCAGCGACCACAACTGGGCAGGCGTGTGGGTCGGCGCGACGATCGGCATGGTGGCCGCCGACGGGGTGGCGATCGCGGCGGGCGCGTACCTGCACCGGCGGTTGCCCGTGCGCTTTCTGCACAATCTCGCGAGTGTGCTGTTCCTGGCGTTCGGATTGTGGATCCTCTTCGATACCGCGCTCGGGATGCGGTGGGCGGCGGTGACCGCCACGGCGTCGGTGGCCTTGATCTTCGCCGCCGCGCTGACCATCAGCGTCATCCGGCGTCGCAGCGCATCGGCGCCGGACGCGTCTACGCCGACAGCGAAACTTTAATAAGCCCGGCTTCCTAACAGCAAACCCTCGCGGCTCCCGGTGCCAGGCGTGATGGACGTTGCCAGTGAGCTTCAGCGCCACTACTGAGGCGCCGGTGCCGACCGGGCTGGCAAATCAAATACAACGCGAGCGTTATTATTTGCCAGATCGCCCCACAGGCCCGGCTGGTAGGCATACCCTACAAGGGTCGCCACCGCCCGTGGCGGCTATCGAAACCGACAAGGTGGGTCAACTTTTAAGCGGTTTGCACTTGGTTGTCAGCACATCACTCGCTACGATAATCAGCAAATACGCCGCCAAAAAACCCGCTCGTCACCCATGTGGAGGTCATATCGATGAGCACGACGTTCGCCGCCCGACTAAACCGCCTGTTCGACACGGTTTATCCGCCCGGCCGGGGTCCGCACACGTCGGCTGAAGTGATTGCAGCGCTCAAGGCAGAGGGCGTCACCATGTCAGCCCCGTACCTGTCTCAGCTTCGCTCAGGCAACCGCACCAACCCGTCCGCAGCGACCATGGCCGCCCTTGCCAACTTCTTCCGTATCAAGCCGGCGTACTTCACCGACGACGAGTACTACGAGAAGCTCGACAAGGAACTGACCTGGCTCGCCAACATGCGCGACGAGGGCGTCCGCCGTATTGCGGCACGCACCGTCGGCCTGTCCGCCGAAGCCCAGCAGGACATCGCGCAGAAGGTGGATGAGTTGCGTCGCCGGGAGCACCTGGACGATTAGCCCGCTGCTCGCCGGGCCGTAGCGCCCGGCGAATTGCGGAGTTGAGCTACAGCGGCGCCGGTTGCGGCGGGGCGTTCCCGGACGGACCGTCCGAGCCGTTTCCAGCGCGGGTCAGCGCGCGGTATTGCTGCGCGATCTCAAGGATCCATTCGCGGTCTGAGTACGTCTCCGGCTGGCGCAGCCAGCCCCGTCCGGGGAAGGCCGACCTCCCGATCTCCGGGGCGTCCTCACGACCGGTGTAGATCCAGTCCGCGATGGCTCGCGCCTGTTCGCCCGGCGGCACGTCCGGCGTCTCGATCTCCTCGCCGTCGACGTCGGAACCGGCCCCCGTGCCATCGACCCGGGCATCGACGCGCAGCTTGCGTTTGTGGTCGGCGGCGGTGGCCTCCAGGAACAGCGCGTCAGAGATCAACGACATGCGTTCGGCGACCCGGAACACCAGCGGACCGCGCGGGCGCACGCCGATCCCGATGTCGGGATGCCGGCGTCCCAGTTCGGACAGCAGCGGCTGGATGTCCCGCAGTTCGCGGCGCGCGCCGAACCAGTCCTCGATGCTGGGCAGCAGCGATCCGGCCGCGACGACGAGCATGGCGCAGCCCAGCAGCGTCGCGGCGGTCCGCACCCCCACCGGTCCGCTGTCCCCGACCACCTGCAGGAAGAAGAACCCGGAGGCGGCCACGATCAGCACGATGCCGACCGTGAAGACGAACAGCGCGCGGCCGCGCCTGCTGCGGTTGGAGTAGCGCATCCCCGCCCACGACACCAACGACAGCGCCAGCAGCACGTACAGCAGCGGCAGCAGCCACGGCAACGAGTTGCCGCCGGAGTTGAGGTTCTGGCGCAGGTATTCGTCGGGCGCCATCTCCGGCTGCTGGCCGGCGCCGAAGAAGGCCACCAGGCTCACCGCGGCGATCACCGCGGCGACGCCGTACTGCACCGTGGCGATCTTGCGGATGGTGGTGGGTTTACGGCCTGACGAGACGGTGGTGATCATCACGCAGCTGCCCGCCGCGCAGCCGATGAGCGCGACCTGCGTCAACCCCATCGAGGTGTTCGGCCAGTGCAGCGCCGTGTCGATCAGCACGGTCAACGGCGGCCAGTTCAGCGCGGCGACCAGCCCGAGGCTGCCCAGCGCCAAGATCATCGCGGTGCTCACCAGGGACTGCTTGTTGACCAGCGCCCAGCCGATACGCAGTCCGGTGGCCAATCCGAGCAGACCGGCGATGACCCAGACGATCAACCAAATGCCTCTCCGAGCCGTACCTGGACGATCGAGGAGCGGTCGGACGGCAGCCGGCCCAGCCGGTACAGCAGCAGGGCCGCGAAGTCCTCGGCCTCCTGCTCGGCGTCCTCCCCCGCCGGCCCCATGCAGCCGGTCCGTTGGTTGAGCATGTATCCGATGAGGTCGAAGCTGGCCACCTCGACGTTCTCGCGGGCCGCCTCGACCACCGGCATGCCTTCGTGGCCCAGCACCAGATGTCCGAGTTCGTGGGCCAGCGTCCGGTCCCAGGCGGGCAGACCCTTCTGGATCAGGAACTCGTCGCGGTCGGCGTACTGCCGCCACTGCCCGCACACGCCGGGCGGCAGATCGGCCATCTTCAGCTCGATCGGACGGCCGCGGTCCTCGCTGACCGCGTCCACGAGCCGGGTCAGCGACACCTCTCCGTGTCGTGGGGCCAGGTCCAGGACCGCAGCGACGGCGCGGGTGACACGACGGCTGGCAGGCATACAAACCCCCTTCAACGAGTCCACTATGCGCGCTCCGCCCCGTCCGGGCGGGCGGTTTTCCTCAGTTGATCAACCTTGCGGTTCCCCCAGTGGGTCCAGCATGCCCGCAACGCGTGGTACTGCCAAGGCCACCACCTTCGACCGGAACGCGCCGGACGATAGTGTTGGGCTGCACCGCAACCAGAACTGAGAGCCGGGAGGCCGTCGGGATGAGCCCGTTCAAGCGACGCAAAACTCGCGCCACCCGCCGCGCCGAGGCGCGCGCCATCAAGGCCAAGGCCAAGCTGGAGGCCAGGCTGGCCGCCAAGAACGACGCGCGTCGCTACAAGGCCGAGCGCAAGGCGGAGGCCAACGCGCTCAAGGCGCAGTTGAAGGCGCAGCGCGACAGCGACAGGGCCGCGCTCAAGGTTGCCGAGACCCAGCTGAAGGCCGCACGCGAAGGTAAGGTCTTCGCCCCCGGCCGGATTCGCCGCCTGCTGACGGTGACCCGGCTGCTCGCCCCGGTCGTGGTGCCGCTCGCCTACCGCGCCGCGACCTCGGTGCGCGGCGTGCTCGACGAACGTCGCGCCGAGCGGCTCGGTGTCCCGCTCACCCAGCTCGGCCAGTTCTCCGGCCACGGCGCCGAGCTCTCGGCGCGCATCGCGGGCGCGGAGAACTCGCTGCGGCTGGTTGCCCAGAAGAAGCCGAAGGACGCCGAGACCAAGCAGTTCGTGGCGGCCATGACCGAGCGGCTCAGCGACCTGTCGGCCGCGGTCACCGCCGCCGAGCACATGCCGACGCCCCGGCGGCGCTCCTCCCACGCCGCGATCGCCCGCCAGCTCGATGGCATCGACGCCGATCTGATGGCACGGCTTGGCGTGAGCTGAGGTGGCAGCAGAGGTGCCGATGTCGCAGGCACGCGTCGCGGCCCGCATCCGCGGGCTGTCCTGCGGTCTGCTGACCGGGACGCTTGCGGTCGCCGCGCACGGGGCAGGCAGCGGCACGCCACCGACCGGAGCATCGGCGGCCCAGCTGGCCGTGCTCGCCGCGACCGTCGGCGCGGTGGCCGCAGTGCTGCCGCGCGCCGGCGAGATCCGGGTCCTGATCGGGCTGCTGGCCGTCGGACAACTTCTCGGGCACCTGATGTTCGCCGCCGGTCACGACCACGCCCACGGCGCCGCCCAACCGGCCTGGGTCATGCTGGCCGCCCATGTGACGGCCGTCGGCGTCGGCGCCGTGCTGATCGCGACGGGCGAGCGGTTGTGTCGCGCCGCCTCGCGGGTGGTGCGGGCGGTCGTGCGTGCCGCGCACCCGCCGGTGGCCGCGACGACGGTGGCCGCGGTTCGCCGTGCCGAGCAGCCGCTACGTTCTGCACTGTTGCTTGCCGCTTCGGTGTCACATCGGGGCCCACCGGTCCGCCTCAACTACTGACCGAACCCCCGAAACCGACACCCAGAAAGCACCAAACACATGAGTTCCTTTGCCAAGGCGTCCTCGCGCGCCCTCATCACCGTCGCCGCCGCTGCCTCGACCGTGCTGGTCGGCGGGTTGGCGACCGCTGCGACGGCGTCGGCGCACGTGCATGCCGATGCCGAGCACGCCGCGCCGGGCAGCACCGCGATCGTCACGTTCCGTGTGCCCGGCGAGTCCGAAACCGGCGCGCTGACAACAGAGTTGAGCGTCAAGCTGCCCGATGTCACGTCGGCGCGAACCGAGGTGATGCCGGGTTGGTCGGCGCGGCTCGACCGCGATGTCGCCGCGGGCACCGTCCAATCGGTCACCTGGACCGCGGCGCCCGGCACCGGTATTTCCTCTGACCAGTTCGCCCTGTTCCAGATATCGGTGAAGCTGCCCGAAGGCGAATCGGTGAGCTTCCCGGCCACCCAGACCTACTCGGACGGCACGGTGGTGCGCTGGGATCAGCCGCCGCTGGCCGACGGTGGGGAGCCCGAATACCCTGTGCCCGTGCTGGAGTTGACCGAGCCCGATGCCGCGCAGCCGGCCACGGCCGACGTCACGGCGCGCTGGCTGGCCGGCGGGGCGCTGGCGCTGGCCGCGGCCGCGGTGGCAGCGACGGTGCTGACCAGGCGGCGGTCATGAAACGGGTCGTCGCGACGGCGCTGCTGACGGTCGGGCTGGTGGCCGGCTCGCTGGCCGGCGCCGCGGGTGCGTCCGCGCATGCCACCCGCATCGCCACCGACCCGGCCGACACCGCCGAACTGACCCAGGCGCCGACCACCGTCAGCGCGACGTTCAACGAGGCGATGCAGCCGCAGTTCGCGGCCATGACGGTGGTGGGACCCGACGGCAACCTGTGGTCGACCGGAGAACCGAAGGTCGAAGGTGCGATCGTCAGCGTCGGCGTGCGCCCGCTCGGCCCGACCGGCACCTACACCGTGAACTACCGGGCCACCTCGGCCGACGGGCACGTCGTCTCGGGGTCGTGGACCTTCGAGCTGACGGTGGCCGGCACCGGAACGCCGGGGCCGTCGGCGACCACCGCGGACGAACCGGCCGACGACGCGGTCCCGCTGTGGCCGTTCTACGTCGGCGCGATCGTCATCGTCGGCGCGGGCGTCGTGTGGGCGGTGCGGCGCCGCACGTGACGCGTGCCAGAACGGCGGCCGGCGCGACGCTGGTCGTGGCGGCCGCGTCGGTGCTGGCGTGGGCCTTGGCGTACCCGCACGCGTCGCTGACCGTGACGCTGGTGCGCGCGGTCTCGGTGTGCGCGGCGGTCGTCACGCTCGGTTTGGCGGCCGTGCCGATGCTCGACGGGGAGCGGCACCGCGACGAGCTGATGGACCGGGCCGCCACGCCGCTGGCCGCCGCCGCCGCGGTCTGGCTGCTGTCCGAGCTGACCCGGTTGGTGGTGGCCGCAGCGCAGACCGCCGGTGTCGGGGTGTTGCGGCTCGACGTCGGCACGGTGACCGATTTCGCGATCGCGACGACGCCGGGGCGATCCGGGTTGGTGGCGCTGGCCGCGGCGGCGGTGGTCTGCACGGGGGCGCTCGCTGCGCCGCGGACGGCGTCGACCGTCGCGGTGCTGACCGGGGTCGCCGCCATCGGCGTGGTGGCGCGGCCGCTGACCGGCCATTTCTCCGAGAGCGCGCTGGGCGGGCTGGCGGTGGCGGTGCACATGCTGGCGGCGGCGCTGTGGTGCGGCGCGCTGGCCGCGCTGGTGCTGACCGTGCAGCATCGCGGCCAGTGGGCCCGGATGTTGCCGCGGTTCTCGGCGCTGGCGCTGGGCTGTGTGCTGGCGCTGGTGGCCGCCGGGGTGCTCGCGGCGGCGCTCAGGCTGGAGTCGGCGGCAGATCTGTACGCCACCGGATACGGCCGGGTGCTGTCGGCGAAAATCGCGGTGACGGCCGCGTTGGTGGCGCTGGCCTGGCGCAACAGGACGATGTGGCTACCGGCCGCGCGTTCGCACCGGGCCACCGCTGTGGTGTCGCGGGCACGGTCGATGGTCGAATTGGCGATGATGGCCGTCGCGCTGGCGCTGGCCGCCGGACTGGCCGTCACCGGTTAGCGCATGGCCGACCTGGCATGATGGGACCGTTGCCGGGTCCCGCGCCCATGCCCACAGGCCCAGACATAGAAACTGCAAAGGAGCAGCCCGATGGCAGACCAGCAGGACCGACCCGACGAGAAGCCGGACGCCGCGTCACCGGCCGCCGAGTCGGGACCGCCGGTGCCGGACGCGCAGTCCCCCCAGCCTCCGGCCAAGAAAGCCCCTGCCAAAAAAGCGGCCAAGAAGACCCCCGCCAAGAAGGCGGCCAAGAAGGCGGCCCCGGCAAAAGGCGCCGCCGCCAAGAAGGCACCTGCCAAGAAAACCCCCGCCAAGAAGGCACCAGACGCGCCGGTGGCACCCGCGGCGCCGAAGCCGCCCAGCCCCGACGACAGCCTGACGTCAGCCGCGAAAGTCACTGCGGCACAGGCGAAGGCGACCGTGGCGACCGCGAGCAACCCGGTTTCGGGGCCAGAACCGGTGCCACCGCCCGGCCCGGAGTCGTCGAGGCTGCCTGTCGCGGCCGCCATCGCCGCCGGCGTGCTGGCCATCCTGGTGGTGTTGCTGGTGCGCCGCGGCAGCGCTAAGGACAGCATCAAGCGGTGAGCATCGAGCCCCGCCCAACCGCAGACCTGGTCGACGAGATCGGCCCCGACGTCCGCAGCTGCGATCTGCAGCTGCGCCAGTACGGCGGACGCGCCCAGTTCGCCGGGCCGGTCTCCACCGTCAAGTGCTTCCAGGACAACGCGCTGCTGAAGTCGGTGCTGTCCGAACCCGGACGCGGCGGGGTGCTAGTGATCGACGGTGACGGCTCACTTCATGCGGCGCTGGTCGGCGACGTCATCGCCGGCCTCGGTGTCCAGAACGGCTGGGCCGGGCTGATCATCAACGGCGCCGTGCGCGACGCCGCGACGCTGGGCACGCTCGAGATCGGCGTCAAGGCGTTGGGGACCAATCCGCGCAAGAGCACCAAAACCGGTGCGGGGCAGCGCGATATCCCAGTCGGCTTCGGGGGTGTGGTGTTCACCCCCGGCGACGTCGCCTACAGCGACGACGACGGCATCGTCGTGGTCACCCCTTAGCGCGCGCTCTCCCCAAGCGCGAACTAGACCGTCACCGGCGCCCGCTGTTTGGTGAACTTCAGCGCCGCGTCGTCGACCTTGCCGTGGCGGATCAAGCGCAGGTCGAGCAGGTAGTTCTGCTTGAGCCGCCACGGGGCGACGTGACCGGCCTTGGGCAGGTAGTCCAGCGCGCGCAGCACGTAGCCGGGGGTGAAGTCCATCAGCGGGCGTTCGTCGACGCTGTTGCCGGGGTGCTGCGGTTCGACGGTGTCGTAACCCTTGGCAGCCATGTGGTTGAGGACGCGGCAGACGAACTCCGACACCAGATCGGCCTTCAGGGTCCACGAGGCGTTGGTGTAGCCGATGGTGAACGCCAGGTTCGGCATGTGCGTCAGCATCATGCCCTTGTAGGCCATGGTGCTGTTGAGTTCGACCGGTTCACCGTTGCGGGAGATCGACGCCCCACCGAAGAGCTGCAGTTTCAAACCGGTTGCGGTGACGATGATGTCGGCGTCCAGCGCCTCACCGGAGGCCAACCGGATACCGGTCTTGGTGAACCGCTCGATGGTGTCGGTGACCACGTCGGCCTTGCCGCGCCGAATCGCCTTGAACAGATCGCCGTTGGGTGCCAGGCACAACCGCTCATCCCACGGGTTGTACTTCGGGCCGAAGTGCTTGCCGACGTCGTAACCCTCGGGCAGGCGGCGCTGCGCCATCGTCATCAGCAGCTTGCGCATGGCGTTCGGGAAGCGCCTGGCGAACTGGTACCGGAAGGACTGCACCAGAATGCTTTTCCAGCGGTTCAGCACGTAGGCCGGCTTCTCGGGAAGCGTCTTGTTGGTCCGGACGGTGAACTGGTCGACGTCGGGCAGTGAACCGATGTACGTGGGCGAACGCTGCAGCATCGTGACATGTCCGGCACCCGAATTAGCCAGGGCGGGAACGAGAGTCACGGCTGTCGCACCGCTACCGATGATGATGAACTTCTTGCCCTGGTAATCGAGGTCCTCGGGCCAGTGCTGCGGATGGATCAGCGTGCCTTCGAAGTCGTCATAGCCGGGGAAGTCGGGCAGGTAGCCCTCGTCGTAGTTGTAGTACCCGCTGCAGGCGAACAGGAAGGAGCACTTGATCTCGACGTCTTGCCCGTCCCGTTCGATGCGAAGGGTCCAGTTGTTGTCCTCGTCGGACCAGTCGGCGGACAGCATCTTGTGGCCGTAGCGGATGTGCTTGTCGATGCCGTACTCGGCCACGGTTTCCTTCAGGTAGGACATGATCGACGGGCCGTCGGCGATGGCCTTCTCCGATGTCCACGGCTTGAACCGGAAGCCGAGGGTGAACATGTCGGAGTCCGAGCGGATGCCGGGATACTTGAACAGATCCCAGGTGCCGCCCAGGTTCTCCCGGCGCTCGAGCACCAGATAACTCTTGTCGGGGCAGCGGTCCTGCAGGTGCCACGCGGCACTGATGCCGGAGATGCCGGCACCGACGATTACGACATCGACAAATTCAGTCATGCTGTAAAGCTATCAACATGGTGTCGAGTTAGTCAACGGTTCGTCGAAAAACTCGACATCGTGTAAAGTTCCCCAGGTGACCACTACCAGCCAGCCCCGCGCCGGTCGAGCCCGCCGCAGCACCCGGCCCTCCGGCGACGAACGTGAGCAGGCGATTCTGGACACTGCCGAGCGGCTCCTCGAGCAGCATCGGCTGGCGGACATCTCGGTCGACGACCTCGCGAAGGGTGCGGGCATCTCCCGTCCGACGTTCTACTTCTACTTCCCGTCCAAGGACGCGGTCCTGTCCGCGCTCGTCCGGCAGGTGATCGACGAGGCGGACCGCAACGCCGACCAAGCCATGGGCGGTATGGACGCGTCCGTCGACCCCGCCGGCGTGTGGAAGGCGATCAACGCGTTGTTCGAGACCTTCGGTGCACATCGGGCGGTGACGCTCGCCGGCGCGGCGGCGCGCCCGGCGAACCCCGAGATCGGGGCATTGTGGTCGCGGTTCATGCAGAAATGGATCGACCACACCACCGCGTCGATCGACGCGGAACGCGCCCGCGGCGCGGCCCCGCAGACCATCTCCTCGGCCGACCTGGCCACCGCGCTCAACCTGATGAACGAGCGGACGATGCTGGCGGCGTTCGCCGACGAGCAACCGGCCGTCGCGCCCGGACAACTCGTCGACACGCTCGCCCACGTCTGGGTCACCAGCATCTACGGCAATACCGCGCACTGATCCCATCCTGTCGGCCCGTGATGCGAACATATGTTCGTGTCACCGTCGGGCGCGGCCATCCTGCACGCTGACCTCGATTCGTTCTACGCCTCCGTCGAGCAGCGTGACGACCCGGCGCTGCGCGACCGTCCGGTGATCGTGGGCGGCGGTGTCGTGCTGGCGGCAAGCTATGAGGCCAAGGCCTACGGGGTGCGCACCGCGATGGGCGGACGTCAGGCACGGCAGCTGTGCCCCCACGCCATCGTCGTGCCGCCGCGCATGTCGGCATACACCGAGGCCAGCCGCGCGGTCTTCGAGGTGTTCGACGACACCTCGCCGCTCGTCGAACCGGTCAGCGTGGACGAAGCCTTCCTCGACGTCTCAGGGCTGGCCCGGGTTTCGGGCACCCCCGTCGAGATCGCCGCGCGGTTGCGCGCGCAGGTCCGCGAGCGGGTCGGCCTGCCCATCACGGTCGGCATCGCGCGCACCAAGTTCCTGGCGAAGGTGGCCAGCCAGGAAGCCAAACCCGACGGGTTGCTGCTCGTCCCGCCCGATCGTGAACTCGCGTTCCTTCATCCGCTGCCGGTGCGCAGGCTGTGGGGTGTCGGTGCGAAGACGGCCGAAAAGCTGCACACCTACGGCATCGAGACGGTGGCCGACGTCGCCGAACTCAACGAGTCGACGCTGGCTTCGCTGGTCGGGGGCGCCATGGGCCGCCAGCTTTTCGCGTTGTCCCGCAACATCGATCGGCGCCGGGTGGTGACCGGTGTGCGCCGTCGGTCGGTGGGTGCCCAACGCGCGCTGGGCCGGTCGGGCAACACGATGTCGGCCGCCGAGCTCGACGCCGTCGTGGTCAACCTCGTCGACCGGATCACGCGCCGGATGCGCAAGGCCGGCCGTACCGGCCGAACAGTGGTGCTACGGCTGCGGTTCGACGATTTCAGCAGGGCCACCCGTTCGCACACGATGCCGCGGGCCACCGCGTCAACGGAGGTCATCCTGGCCACCGCGCGCTCGCTGGTGGCCGCCGCCGCACCGCTGATCGCCGACCGGGGCCTAACGCTGGTCGGGTTCGCGGTGTCGGGCATCGACCGCGACGGTGCCCACCAGCTGGAGTTGCCGTTCACCGTCGGCCCACCCGCCGACCCGCTCGCGATCGACGCCGCCGTCGACCGGGTGCGGTCACGCTACGGCAACGCCGCGGTCACCCGCGGGGTCCTGCTGGGGCGCGATCCGGGTTTGGAGATGCCGCTGCTACCGGACTAGAAGAACTGCGCGGCAACGAATCCCGCGAGAAGCACCGCGAATCCGCCGATCTCACCGACGATGAGCGCCACCATTCCGGCGTGCAACGCCGAGGTCGGGTGCTCGAACTGGTTGGTGGTGTCGCGGCGGGCGCCGTGGTTGATGTAGCTCGCGATCGCAATGACGAAGAAGAACACCACCACCATGGCCGCGGTCAGGTTCACCCAGGTGGGCCATCGGCTCAACTCGACGAACACGGCCAGAAGCAGGGTGGCGAACGAGTAAAGCAAGGCCGCGCGGTGCGCGATGTCGACGTAGGGGTGCGCCAGGTGGTTCTCCGCAGTCGCCATCTGCCGGTACTTCCATACCCCCAGCACCAGGGCGAGCAGGAAGATCAGTCCCGCGGCCAGCAGGGTGATGGTCGTATCGATACCGAGATCAGCGCGCATGCGCGGAGTCTAAGCCGCCGCGGGGTGTGACCTGGCCGCGGGCCGACCACAGCAATGCCTACAACGGGTTCACTCCGATGAGCGAGTAGATGTGGTCGGTCGGCATGACCGAGATCCCGTCGCGGGTCGTGACATAGACCTCCTGGCTGTTGCGCGCGAAATCGACATCAACCAGACCATCGACCTCAAACGCACCGACCACGCCGAGTTCGAGGCTGATGACCGTGACCTTGTCCTCTGTGGCGGAGGCGACCAGAACCATATCGCCGTACGGCGATGCGGCCACGCTCGTGGGACGCGCCCCAACCTGGTAAACGTCGTAGATCTCGTCGTCATAGGTATTGATGACGGCGACCGTATTGTTGAGTCCGTCTGTCACATAAGCGAAGTCGCGCGTCACGGCGATGCTCAGATCCGCGACGGACGCGGCATCCCAGGCGCCGGCATACACGACTGCGCTGTCCCCCGTTTCGATGTCGACCGCCAGTACCTCGTTGTTGATGAGACCGACATACAGCGTGGAATCGTCCTCGCTCACCGCAATGGCACTGCCCTGCAGAGGCGTAACTATCCGCCGGAACTCCCCTGTCGCCGTGTCGATCACCGAAACGGTGCCATCCTGATAATCCGTGACGTACAGCATTTCGCCATCACGGCTTACTGCCATCGCCGAAGCCTGGCGAACCGCACCGATCGGGGTCGCGGCGCCCGTTCGGAGATCGATCTTTGTGACGGCTGTGGTTTCGCTCTCATCCGCCGACTTGCCGACATAGGCGTAATCCCCGCGGTCACTCACCACGAGACTCCACGGCGTCGCGTCGAGGTCGACGATGTCGATCCGGCCCGTGCGGGTGTCGACAATCCGCAGATCGTTATCCGTCAGCACATAGATGCGAGTCGGGTCGTGGGAGACGAAGGTTTCCGACGGCCGGGCCCCGTCGTCGAACGTGATGGTGTTCGGATCCTTGACCTTGATCGTCACGGTAGCGGAGCCTGTGCCGCCGTTGCCGTCAGCGACGGTATAGGTGAACGAATCGGTCCCGACGAAGCCGGCGTTCGGCCGGTAGGTGACCACGCCGTCGGTCAGCGCGACGCTACCGTTTGACGCCTCTGCCACCTCCAATACTGTCAGCACGTCACCGTCGACGTCGAAATCGTTGGCCAGTACGTCGATCTCGTTGTCTCCGGAATCCCCATCGACCGTGGCGGTGTCATCGACCGCCACGGGGTTGTCGTTGACGGGGTTGACCAAAATGGTGACGGTGGCTGTGTTGCTCTGGCGGCCCTCGGAGTCCACGAGGAAGTAGGTGAAGGTCACAGTTCCAACAAAGTCCGGCGGCGGTGTGTACCTCACCGTGTGAGGCGCAGCGACAGTTTCGATAGAGCCCTCTGTGGGTGAAGCGACTCTGATGCGTGCGATCATGTCGGCGCTGGCGAGGTCGTTGCCTACTAAGTGGATCTCAACGGGTGTGTCTTCGTCGGTGACCGCAAAGTCGTCGTAGGCGAGAAACGGTCGTTCACGCACCTCGATGTGAACGGTTGCGGTTTCACTCACATCGGTGCCGTCGTCGACTCGGTAGGTGAACGAATCCGTACCCACGAAACCGGAGTTCGGGGTGTAGACGACGAGTCCGCCGTCCAATGTGACGCTGCCGTTGGTCGGTGACCCCAACGCGATGACCCTGAGCACGTCGCCGTCGACATCGGTGTCGTTGCCGAGCACGTCGATGAGCACTGGTCTGTTCTGCTCCGTTGACACAACGTCGTCATTGGCGACCGGAGGATCGTTCACTGTCACGCGCACAGTTGCGGTGGCTACCCCGCCGTTGCCGTCGGTAACGGCGTACGTAAACGAGTCCGAACCAACGAAACCCGTGACTGGCGTATAGGTGATCACACCGTCGGACAGGGTGACGGTGCCGTTGTTCGCGGTCCCCACTTCGATCACCGAAAGATCGTCGCCGTCGACATCGGAGTCGTTGCCCAACACGTTTACCACAGTGGGTCCGGAATTCGTCCTGACCGTGACGATGTCATCGGACGCCACTGGCCCGTCGTTGACGGGATTGACCGTGATGGTCACGGTACCGACGTTGCTGACGCGGCCATCGGCGTCGCGCAAATAGTAGGTAATCGTGTCGGTCCCGAAGAAGTCCGGCCGAGGAATGTACGTGAACGTGAACCGCTCGGGATCCCGCAGGTCAATAGCACCGTCGCCGTCATATTCGATGGCGATACCGGTGATCGTGTCCCCGGTGGGATCGGAGTCATTGGCCAAGACGTCGATGAGAACGGGTGTGTCCTCGTCGGTGACCACATCGTCGTCGTTGGCGACAAGCGGTGCCTGATGCACCGTGATCGTCACGGCGGTCAGATCGCTTGTACTGCGGCGGTCGTTAACCCGGTAATAGAACGTGTCGGTGCCATGGAAACCGGGAGACGGCGTGTAGGTGATTGTGCCGTCGTCGTTGACGACAGCATTGCCGAAGTTCGGTGCAACGAACACGACCGGCCGCAGCACGTCTTCCGGATCAGGATCGAAGTCGTTGGCCAGCACGTCGATAACGACCGGTGTGTTCTCTTCCGTGAACGCTTCGTCGTCGTTGCCGACCGGAGTGGTGTTCAACGAAATGATTTCTACGCGCACAAGGGCAGTAGACGTTTCACCGTTGCCGTCGGTAATGGTGTAGCTGAACGAATCCATGCCGTAGCGGTCGGCGTCCGGGGTGTAAGTGATGACACCGTCGATCATGGTGACCGTGCCCCTGTGCGCGGAGCCGACATGAATCACCGTAAGCGCGTCACCGTCAACGTCGGTATCGTTGCCCAGCACGTCAATCACATTGGCTGTGGAGTTTTCGTCGACCGTCACGACGTCAGGAACCGCGACCGGAGCGTCGTTGACGGGGTTCACCGTCACATACACAGTGGCCGTAGCAGTTCCACCCTTACCGTCGGAAACCGTATAGGTGAACGAATCCGCACCCTGGAAGTCGGCGCCTGGCGTGTAAGTGATGACACCGTCGGTGAACATGACCGTTCCATTGGTTGCGGCGCCGACCCCAGTCACCGTGAGTTCGTCATCCTCGACATCGGCGTCGTTGCCCAACACATCGACCACAGTGGCGCCGGTATCCTCGTCGACCGTCACGAAGTCATCGACCGCCACTGGGTCGTCGTTGACCGGATTTACCGTCACATGCACTGTGGCCGTGGATGTTTCACCATCAGGGTCAGTGATGGTGTAGGTGAACGAATCCGCACCCTGGAAGTCGGCGTCCGGGGTGTAGGTGATGACACCGTCGGCCAACGTGACTGTCCCGTTGCTTGCGGAGCCGACGGTGGTTACCGTGAGTTCGTCCCCGTCGACATCGGTGTCGTTAGCCAACACGTCGACCACGGCGACGCCGTCCTCATCGACGGTCACCGCATCATCAACCGCCACCGGAGCGTCATTGACCGGGTTCACCGTCACATA
This sequence comes from Mycolicibacterium holsaticum DSM 44478 = JCM 12374, assembly GCF_019645835.1. Taxonomy (NCBI): domain Bacteria; kingdom Bacillati; phylum Actinomycetota; class Actinomycetes; order Mycobacteriales; family Mycobacteriaceae; genus Mycobacterium; species Mycolicibacterium holsaticum. The sequence goes on along the minus strand of NZ_CP080998.1, from coordinate 283,704 downwards.
CACAGTGGCCGTAGCAGTTCCACCGTTACCGTCGATAACGGTATAGATGAACGAATCGACGCCGTGAAAGTCACTAATCGGCGTATAAGTGAACGAACCATCCTCGTTGAGCGAGACAATGCCATGCAGGGGTAGTTGGGCGAGCTGCACCGACAGGTCATCACCGTCGACGTCGACGTCGTTGCCCAACACTCCCGGCGCGGGGATGTTCAGCGGGGTGTCCTCGTCGGTGGTGTACGTGTCATCCGCCGGGGCAGGCGGATCCGGCTCGGCGGTCACCGTGACGGTCACGGTGGCGGTGGCGGTGCCGCCCATGCCGTCGGAGATGCTGTAGGAGAACGAATCTGTGCCGTAAAAGTCCGCATTCGGGGTGTAGGTGATGACCCCGTCGGTCAGCGTGGCAGCGCCGTTCGCCGCGGACCCGACGGCGATGACCGAGAGGTCGTCACCGTCGAGATCGGTGTCGTTGCCCAACACGTCGATCACGGTTGCCCCGGAATCCTCAGCGACGGTGACAGAGTCGTCGACCGCCACGGGGGCGTCGTTGACCGGGTTGACCGTCACGGTCACGGTGACGGTGCTGGCATGGCCGGCATCGCCGCCGAACAGGGCGGCCCACAGTCCCCGCAGCCCATGGACATGGAGGGGGCTCTCCTCATCGGAAATCGTGTAGGTGAAGGTGTCGGTGCCGTGGAAATCGGCATTCGGGGTGTAGGTCAGCGTGCCACCCTCGTAGGTCACCGACCCGTTCTGCGGCTGGGTCACCTCGGTCACGGTCACCACATCCCCGGCGACCGAGTCGGGATCGGTCCCGGTGACGACATCGACGGTGATCGGCGTGTCCTCCGAAGTGGTGATGTCATCGACCACCGGGGTTGGCGTGCGGTTCAGGAACATGTGCTGCCACTCGCGACGCACCCAGCCCAGCAGCGCCCACGCCAACGGTGGCTCGGCAGGCGCCCCAGGTCCGGGCGCGACGAAGGGCGACAGCAGCGCGGCCATGACTGTGCTCGCAATCCCGACGACGTCGCTTGAGGTATCCGCCGGCGTCGCGGTCGGCTCGTCTTCCACCAAGATCGTCGCCACCTCGACAGATTCGTCCAGGAGGGTCTCGGTAGTCAGCCGGCTCGTCGATGACTCTGCCGGCTGCTCCTGTTCGGTCAGCTCGGAGGCGTGGGGATCATCGACGGGCTCGGCGACGGACGCCATATCATCGATACGCTCCGAAACCTGATCAACATCGTTTGACGGGCTGCCCTGCAGGGCGGAATCGCGCTGAGTAACTATGGATTCCGGCTCGACAGTTGCGGCCGTACTGTCCTGGTCGTCGATACCGACGTCGGTGTCGTCGTCTGTTTCCGGTTCGTCGAGGCCGTCGGGCTCGCCGTAGTCTTCGTATTCGTCATCGTCGGTCGGCAGGGTGGCGTCGGTGGACTGCTCGGCGTCGGCGGCGTCATCGGCATCCGAATCGAGACCGGCGTCGTCTCCATCAAGCGCATCGTCGACGCTCCCGCTCTCTGTCTGCGTCGCAGCGGAGTTTCCGCCAGCAGCCTGCCCTGATGATGAATCCGAACCGTCACCCGACGACGCACCAGAACTCTGCGAATCGCCCAGAGAACCCGTGTCCGCCCACGCCAGACCCGACCCGCCTGTCGCGACGGCGACACCCACGCCCAAGGCCACCGCCAAGGCGCCGACCCGGCCGACATAACGTGCGTAGGCAGTCGAATTTACCGACTTCGAACAACCGAACATCCGCGACTGGCAGTTGCTGAAGTCAATTCCATATCGCGCTGCGGCGGCCATCGAGTGTCCCTTCTGTCCCGATTGCGAATACGCAATGCGGTTGGTCAACGTTGGGATGCATTCAACATACGGACGCTAACAACTCTTGTGAGCAGGCGTAACGGTTTCAACTGATTTCGTCAGCAATTAACAAAACTTGGACCGAATTCACGACAGAGTCAGCCAAGTAGTTTCTACCGCGAGGAAATTTTGTCGCACATTTGGATTAGCTATCGACGCTTATGTTTTATCCCCACAGCGAATCGATGCGAACAGCACTTACGCTAGCGTCGATTTACGAACCAGTCCAGGCCAACAGGTTTTCGGCCGGCCAGGTGTTGACGATCCTCTCGACAGGCACGCCTGCGTCGAGCGCACGTGAAGCGCCGTACCCGAGAAACTCGAGCTGCCCGGGCGCGTGCGAGTCGGTGTTGATGGAGAACACGCAGCCGATGTCCAGCGCCAGGTTCAGCAGCCGGGTGGGTGGATCGCGGCGCTCGGGCCGGGAGTTGATCTCGACGGCGGTGCCGTGGTCCCGGCAGGCGGTGAACACCTTCTCGGCGTCGAACTTCGACTCCGGCCGGACCCCGCGCCCGCCGGTAACCAGGCGGCCGGTGCAGTGCCCGAGCACATCGGTGTGCGGGTTGGCGACCGCCTTGAGCATGCGCCGCGTCATCGACGGTTCGTCCATCGACAGCTTGGAGTGCACGCTGGCCACCACCACGTCGAGGCGTTCTAACAGCTCCGCTTCCTGGTCGAGCGACCCGTCCTCGAGGATGTCGACCTCGATACCGGTGAGGATCCGCATCGGCGCCACCGTCTCGCGGAGTTCGTCGATGACGTCGAGTTGCTTGCGTAACCGTTCCGGTGACAACCCGTTGGCCACACGCAGCCGCGGTGAGTGATCGGTCAGCGCACAGTATTCGTGGCCCAAATCCCTTGCCGCCAGCATCATCTCCTCGATCGGCGCTGAACCGTCGGACCAGTTCGAGTGCACGTGCAGGTCACCGCGCAGTGCGGCGCGGATGTCTCCCCCACCGAGATCTGCTGCATTGGAGCGCAGTTCGACGAGCGCGTCGGGTTCGCGGCCGGCCCACGCCTGCGCGATGACCTTTGCCGTCTTGGGCCCGATGCCGGGCAACGATTGCCAGGAGTTGGCCGCGCCGTGGCGCTCGCGCTGCCCCCCGGAAAGCCCCTCGACGATGTCGGCGGCGTTGCGGTAGGCCATCACCCGGCGTGGGTCCTCGCGCGCACGGTCCTTGTAGTAGGCGATCTGGCGCAGGGCGATAACCGGGTCCATACCTCCAGTGTGCCCAATCAGGGCGCGCGCCATGCCGGGTCACGCCCGGTCAGCCCGACGATCCGGTGCAGTGTCGGCGCGTCGGCGGCGACGGGCACGGCCGGTCCGAACAGACCCTCGACCGGATCCTCGGCGGCGCTCTGGGTGACGTGGGACAACACGGCGGCCATCGTGCCGGCGTCGACGTCATAGGGCTGGGCGGTTGCGCGCGCCACGTCCCATCCGTGGATGACCACTTCGGTGAGCGCGATCAAGCCACCCACCTCGCCGGGAAAATCGACGCCACCCGCGCGCGTCATGCCCTGCCAGGCCGACGGGTCGGCGTAGGCATCGGCCAGCGCTGCGAGCCGGGCCGGATACGACGTGCGCCAGTCGCCGTCGAGCGCTTGCGCGCCCACCTGCGGAGGCGTGTCGGTCAGCGGCCCGAAGTCCTTGCGTGCGGCGGCGGTGAACGCCAACGCCAGCCCACCGATGTGGGCCAGCAGCTGGTCAAGGCGCATATCCGCGCAGGGGGTGGGCGCGCTCAGCTGCTCGTCGGTCACGGTCGCCAACACATCGGCGGTGCGTCGGCAGGCCGGCATCAAATCGATCATGCCGATACCGACCGGCGCGACCTTCGGAACTCATCGCAACGTCACAGATCGTTTCCCGCGTAGGACAGGTTGAAGCTCTTGTTGGTCAACGGGAAGTCCGGAACGATCGTGTCGGCCATCGCCACAGGAAGCGCCGGCCAGTTGAACCAGGACGGGTCGACGATCTTGGCCCGGGTGAAGGTGTTGTCGGCGTCCACCTCGACACGGTGCACGATGGTGCCGCGCCAGCCCTCCACGATGCCGACGCCGCTGGACACGCCCGTGTGATCCTTGAGCGGTTCCTGATATTCGGTCGGCCCCCGGTGGGATTCGATGAGCGCGCACGCCAAATCGACCGATGCGGCGAACTCGTCGCGTCGCACCGCGTAGCGGGCGAGCACGTCGCCGGTGGTGGCGCCGACCTCGGTGACGGGCAGCTCGGTCGTCGGGTGGTCGAGGCGGGCGTCGGTGCGTACCCCGCTAGCCCGGGCGGCGTAGCCCAGACATCCCAGCGACTGCGCGTCCTCGGCGCTGAGCACCGAGGTTCCGGCGAACCGGTCGTAAACGACGTTGTTGCGCAACGTGAGGTCGGCCACCTCGGCCAGGTCGGCGGCGATCTCGCGCAGCACGGCCGGGTCGGGCAGTGTCCGCAGCACGATTCCGCCGGGCCGGATGGCGCCCCGTAACAGCCGGTGTCCGGTCACCTCGGCATTGATGCGCAACAGGCGTTCCCGGATCCGCAGCGCATGGGTGTTGGCGATCCCGAAGGAGACGTCGTTGGCGAGGGCGCCGAGGTCGGCCGCGTGGTTGTAGAGCCGTTCGAGTTCCACGAGCAGTGCGCGCAGCCGGTGCGCCTGATCGGGCAGCGCGACGCCGGCAGCGTCCTCGACGGCGAGGCTGTGCGCAAGCGCGTGTCCGGCAGACGTGTCGCCGCTGATCCGTTCGGCCAGCGCGACACCACCGGTGATCGGGGTGCCCTCGAACAGCTTCTCCACGCCGCGGTGCACGAACCACAGCCGGCCCTTGAGCCGCAACACGGTTTCGCCGACCACGGAGAACCGGAAATGGCCCGGCTCGATCAGCCCGGCGTGCACCGGACCGACCGGGATCTCGTATACGCCGGTGCCTTCGACCGTGACGAACGGAAAGCGGCCTCTCGACTCGAATTGCGGTGGCCGACCGGCGTCTTTGCGCATGGGATACCAGTCCTGCGGCCAGTGCGCGTGCCGGACCAACCGACGCGGGTGCGGATGTCCACCGGGGCGGATGCCGTAGAGGTCGGCCATCTCGCGCTCGAACCGGCTGGCCGGAAACGACATGTAGGCCAGCGACGGCACCTCGGGGTCGCCGGGCGCCACGACGCATTCGACTTCGACCCGACGGTCGGGCTGGCCGGCGAGGAACAGATACACCACCCGCAGCGCGCCGCCGCCGTCGTCGTGGGCTGCCACCAACGCAAGCCGAAACCCCTTGTCGAACAGTTCCTCGGCCTTATCCCTCAGTGAGTCCGATGGGATGCGGTGGCGGATACGGTTTTTCATCTCAACGCTCCGAGCAGGTTCGCCGCGTCCGCGAACAGGTCCGTTAGCGGGCCGGCCGTGACGCCGAGCACGATCGAGACGGCCACGCCGATCAGCAGCGCCGCCGCCACCGAGCCGGGCACGACGATCGCGGGCGCCCCTGTCGGGGCGGACCCGAGCAGCATGCGGCCCGAATTGCGCACCAGCGCCGTGAATGCCACCGCGATCAGCAGCACGGCCGCGGCAAGCACCCAGGCCAAGCCGGCGTCGGCCAGTGAGCGGGCGATGGCCAGCTCGCTGGCGAACATCGCAAACGGCGGTAACCCGAGCAGCACGAGCAGCCCGACCGAGAACGATCCGCCGACCATCCGCGAACGCCGCACCACACCGCTGATCTCGCCGATTGCGGTGGAGTCGTGCGCGAGCTGCAGCTGACCACCCGCGAGGAACAGCACGGTCTTGCCCACCCCGTGCGCGAAAACGTGCAACAGCAGCCCCGCGATCGCCAGCGGTGTCCCGGCCGCGGCGGCGATCGCGATCAGCCCCATGTTCTCCATCGAGGAGTACGCGAGCATGCGTTTGACGTCGCCGGTGACGACGAGCATCAGCGCTGAGATGAGCAGGGTCATCAGGCCGAGCGCGATCAGCCCGGTACGCAGGAACTCCGGGCCGGTCGCCGCGTCGACGATCGGTTTGATGCGCAGCAGCACCGAGAACGCCACGGCCAGCAGCACACCGCTCATCAACGCCGACACCGGTGCTGGCGCCTGGCTGTGCGCATCGGCCAGCCAGGTGTGGAACGGAAACAGGCCGGCCTTGGCGCCGTAGCCGATGAGCAGCAGCCCGCCGGCCAGCCGCACCACGTCCGGGTCGAGGCTGGCCGCGTACGCCGCGAGCACGTCGAGGTTGAGCGCATGTGCGTCCGGCGCGCCTGCATGCTGGGCGGCGAAGTACATCAGGACGGTGCCCAGCAGCGCCACCGCGATGCCCACCGAGCAGATCACCACGTACTTCCACGTCGCTTCGAGCGCCGTGCGGGTGCGGCGGTGCCCGACCAGGAACGCGGTGACGACGGTGGTGGCCTCGACGGCGACCCAGATGACTCCGATGTTGTTGGCGCTGACCGCAAGTGCCATTGCCGCGATGAACGCCGGGGTCAGCACGCCGTACAGCCGGGCGCCGCCGGCATCGGTATGGCCGTGTTCGAGTTCGGCACCGATGTAGCCGATGCTGGCCCACGTGCTCAGCGTGGCGACGACGCCGATGACGATCAGCATGGTGACCGAGAGCGCGTCGACGCGCAGCAGACCGCCCAGTGCCAGGTACGGCTCGGACCCGACCCGGGTGGCGAGAACGACGCCGCACACCAGCACGGTGCCGGCCGAAGCCACGGACAGCGCGGCGGTCCAACGTCGCCATCCCCCAACGAGATTCACCAATGCAGTGGCGGCGGGCACCAGGACGGACGCGAGAAGCAGTGTGGTCATCAGTCGCGCAACTCCTGCAGCCGGTCCAGATCGGCACCGCCGAACGCCCTGCGCAGCCGCCCGGTCAGCACCCCGATGATCAGCACCACGAACAGCACGTCGAGTGACGCGCCGAGTTCGACGATCAACGGCACACCCGCGGTGAGCAGGAACGCCGCGGCGGTGATCCCGTTGTCCAGCATCAGGAATCCGGCCGCCTGTGACACGGCGTGCCGCCGGGTGACCATCACGAACAGCGCGATGAGGATCACCGCGAATGCCGCGGGGACGGCGTTGACGACCGGGTCGGGCGCCAGATCGACCAGCGGGCGGGTGATCGCGAACGCGACGACGGTCAGTATTCCGGTGATCAGCAGCGAGGTCGCGGTGTTCACCAACGGCGTCGCCTCGCGCTGCGCCTTCGGCTCGGCGGCCAGCGCCCGGGCCAGCAGCCAGGGCAGCACCCCCGCGCGCAACACCAGGACCGCGGCGCCGACGGCCACCAGCGCGGCTTCGGCGTCGTGCAGACCCCGTAGCACCGGAATCGCGGCCAGCGCCACCCCCTGCCAGGCCAGCAGGCGAACGATGGCGCGCAGGTCGCGGCGCCACACGATGAGCACCGCGGCCAGGGTGAGCCCGCCCGCGGCGAACCCGATGAGCGTGATGAAGTTTGCGTCGATCACGGGGCCCCCACCGTGAAGAAGCTGGCCGCGGTCACCGCGAGCAGCGCGAGCAGGAACGAGCCGGCCAGCAGTTCGGGCACCCGGAACAACCGCAGCTTGGCGATGAACACCTCGACGCTGGCCAGCAGCATCGCCAGCACGGCGACCTTGACCGCGACGGCGGCGACGCCGACGACAACCGCGATCGCCGTGGGATTGTCACCGGCGATTCCCCACGGCAGGAACAGGTTCGCCAGCAGCGCCAGCAGCACGGTGAGCCGCATCGCCGACGCCCACTCCACCAGCGCCAGCTTCGGTCCGGCGTATTCGAGCACCATCGCCTCGTGCACCATCGTCAGCTCGAGGTGGGTGGCTGGGTTGTCCACCGGCAGCCGCCCCGTCTCGGCGATGATGACCACGACCAGCGCCGCGAACGCCAACACCCCGGCCAGCGACGCCACCTGGCCGGGGTTGTCCAGTGTATTGGCCACCAGGGCACCGAGATTCGCCGAGCCCGCCGGTATCGACAACGCGAACACGGCCAGCAGAATCGTGGGCTCCACCAGGGCGGCGATGGTGATTTCGCGGCTGGCGCCCATCCCACCGAACGACGTACCGGTGTCGATGCCTGCAAGGGTGAGCGCCACCGTGCCGAGGAACAGCAACCCGACGACGGCGAACAGATCGGCGCTGGAGTCCAGCGGCGATCCGGTGGCCACCACGGGCACGATCGCGGCGATCAGCAGCGTGGTACCGGCAAGCACGGCGGGCGCCGCGGCGAAGACGAGCGTGGTGCCTTCCGGTGTGATCTGTTGTTTACCAAGCTGTTTGCGCAGATCCCGCCAGGGCTGCCACACCCCGGCGCCGGCACGACCTTCCCACCGCGCTCGGACCTGGCGCATCAACCCGATCACCAGCGGCGCGCCGAGGGCCACCGTGGCCAGTTGCGCCACGCCAGCCAGATAGGACACCAGGCTCATCTCGCGACCACCAGGATGATCAGCACACCCAGCGCCCCGTAGGCCAGGTAGAGGTGGATGCTGCCGGTGTGGGCCCGGCGGATGACATCGGCGGCGGCGGCCACCGCCCGCACAACCGGGGTGTACAGCCGCTCCTCGACAGCGTCACCGATCCGGTTGCGATATGTGACACGGTCGGCCATGTACCGCGATTCGGCGGTCGGGGTGACTTCGATGGCGGTGTCGGGACGAAGAACGTCGTCAAACACCCGCTGCAGCGGCTCGGCGAACGATGTTGCGGTGTATTGCATTCGGGATGTCAGGTCGGCCGCCCCACAGGCCCACAGCGGCAGCCGTTCGGCTTCGGGTCGGCGTCCTGCCCGCCATTGGCTGGCCAGCACCACGGCCAGGATCGCCACCACCAGCGCGGCCGCGATCACGGCCGGCGCGATCGAGCCCGGCACGCCGGGCAGCCGGATCAGGATGCCGAAGTCGGTGAACTCGACGTCTTGTGCGGCGGGCAGCGTTTCGAGCACCCGGCGCAGGGCGGGCGCGATCAGCCCGGGCACCACCGCGATCAGCGCGCAGCCCACGGCCGCGATGGTCATGCCTGCCACCATCGTGCGCGGGGATTCTGTTGCCGCCGAGGCTGGTTCGGAGCGTGGCCGGGCCAGGAAACCGATGCCGAACGCCTTGACCATGGTGGCCACCCCGAGGCCGACCGTCAACGCGACCGCGCCCATGGCCAGCGGACCCATCAGCGCCACCATCGCGTCGCCGCCGGGGGCGCGGATCAGTGACTGCAGCAGCAGCCATTCGCTGACGAACCCGGCGCCGAGCGGCAATCCGGTCGCGCCGAGGGCGCCCACGCCGAACAGCGTCGTCGTCGCGGGCATCCGCCGGGCCAACCCGCCGAGCCGGTCGAGATCGCGAAGCCCGGTGGCCGACAGCACCGACCCCGCCGCCATGAAGGCCAGGCACTTGAACACCGCATGAGCAAGCAGATGCAGCACGGCGGCGGTCATCGCGATGGTCGCGGGCGCGGCGGCACCGGCATCGGCGAACAACGTCGCGGCGCCGAGCGCCATCGTGATCAGCCCCATGTTCTCGGTCGTCGAATAGGCCAGCAGCCGTTTGAGATCCGACGCCACCGACGCCTGCAGCACTCCGTAGAGCGCGGAAACCGCACCGACGATCAGCAGCGTCAGCGCCCACCACCGCGGCCCGGGGCCGAGCAGCTGCAGGTCGATGCGCACGATGCCGTAGATGCCCAGGCTCACCATCGCCGCGCTCATCAGCGCCGACACCGGCGTGGGCGCCTCGGGGTGCGCCCGCGGCAGCCAGGCGTGCAGCGGCACCAGACCGGCCTTGGAGCCGAAACCCGCCAGCGTCAACAAGAAGACCACGGTGCGGGTGCCTTCGGACACGCCGGTCAGGTCGGCGAAGCGGTCCGCACCGCCCGCAGCGGACAACACCATCAAACCGACGAGGATGGCGACGAAGCCGAGTTGGGTCATCACCGCATACATCAGCGCCGCCGAGCGCACGCGCGACTCGGTGTGGTCGGCGAGCACCAGCACCAACGACGCGACCGCCATCAGCTCCCAGGCGAACAGAAACGTCGTCACCGATCCGGCCGCTGGCACCAGCAGCATCGCGGCCACGAACAGCGGAAGCACGGCCATCGCGGTCCGGCTCAGGTGGTGGGCGTATCCGATCGCGTAGATGCCGACCGGCACCGCGACCGCGCCGGTCAACGCCAGGAAGAACCCGCCGAGCGGATCGAGCTGCAACTGCACACCGGCCAGCGGCAACAGCCAGCCGATACGCACCTCACGGGCGGGGCCGAACAGCGCGAGCACACCGAGCCACACCCCGGCGACGCCGACGGCCGAGGTGCCCAAGCCCATGACGACGTCGAACCCCCTGTGCGACGCGGATTTTCGTACCCCCTCGGCGGGAGCGGCCAAGGTGGCGGTCACTTGCCGGTCACCGATCGCAGTGCGGCGACGATCTGGTCGGGGGTGGGCGGGCAGCCCGGTATCTCGACGTCGACGGGGACCACCTCGCCGACCGCGCCGACCACACCGTAGGCGTCGGCGAAGACGCCACGATTGAGGGCACAGTCACCGCACGCGATGACCACCCGCGGCTTGGGCGTCGCCGCAACGGTGTTGCGAAGGGGTTCGGCCATGTTGCGGGTGACCACGCCGGTGACCAGCAGGGCGTCCGCGTGCCGGGGCGAGGCGACCAGCCGTGCCCCGTACCGCTCGGCGTCGTAGACAGGGCCGAACGCCCCGCCGATCTCCACCTCGCATCCGTTGCACGAACCGGCGTCGACGTGGCGGATTTGCAACGAACCACGCACGCCCGCAGGCGGTTCGACCGCGGCTTGGGGGGCGGGCTCGGACGGTTCAACGATACGTCCGACCCGAAATATCTTGCGTAACCAACTCATTGGTCGCCCTCGGCATCGGCGCGCAGGTCGGCCAGCACCGCGACACGGTCGCTGAGGACCGTGGTCAGCACCTTGCGTGCGACGGCCAGCAGCTCGGCGATGTCCGGTGACGCGATCGAGTAGATGACGCTGTTGCCGTCTTTGCGGGCGGTGACGACCCCGGAGCGGCGCAATACGCCCAACTGCTGGGACAGGTTCGAGGATTCCAGGCCGACCTCGGGCTGCAGCTCTCCGACGGATCGGTCCTTGTCGGCCAGCAGTTCGAGAATCCGTACGCGGGCCGGATGGCCGAGCGTTTTGAAGAACTCGCCCTTGAGCTTGTACAGCGGCTCCACCCGAACTCCTGAAGAATTGCCGTTTCCTACGATTTATTACTTGAAGACTTTATCATATAGATATGAAGTGGAGGGCGCGGTGCGGGTCACGTTCGGTCAGGTGGTGAGGTGAGCTTGATCGCCAAATGGCTTGATGGCGCTCTGAACAAGGGCTGAGACCTCGTTGTTCGACCCGCCGCCGGTGAAGAACAGCATCTCGTCGCCGGCTTTGAGCACATCCTCGGGGGTGGGGATGACGATCCCGCTTTCCCGGATGACGACGGCCAACGCGGTGTTCTCCGACATCGGAAGCTCACGTATCTGCTTGCCCACCAACGGATCGCCTTCGGGCAGCGTGAGTTTCGCCAGGCTGACCTGGCCCTGCCGCAGCTCCATCAACCGGACCACGTGACCGATGTCGATGGCACCCTCGATCGCCGAGACGAGCGCCGCAGGCGCAGAGACCGCGAGGTCGACACCCCATGCCTCGTTGAACAACCACTGGTTGCGCATGTCGTTGACCCGCGCGACCACCCGGTCCACCGCGAACTCGGTCTTGGCCAACAACGACGTCGTCAGGTTCGCCTTGTCGTCACCGGTCGCGGCGATCATCACGTCGCAGGTCTGGATTCCGGCGTCCTGCAGCGCGGCCAACTCGCACGCGTCGGCCAACAACCAATCGGCCTCGGGCACGGTCTGCGGTTCGTAGTGCCGCACGCTGTGTTCGATCAACAAGATCTTGTGGCCGTAGTCGATCAGCTCCTGGGCGACCGAGCGGCCGACCGCGCCCGCGCCCGCGATGCCGATGCGCATGGATCGGCGGTCCTCGGCGCCGCTTGACGCCTCGGCTGGTCGCTTCCTGACGCGGATCACCAGTTCATACTGACTTATCCGCTGCCTTATCCGCTGCCGTGGTAGGTGTTTTACTGCACGTCGCACCAGCCATCCGGTCCGAACGGGGAAGAATGACCCTGCAGCATCTCTATCTGGTGCTGCTGGCGGGCGGGCTCGTTTTGTTGGCGAGCATCGTCGCCACCCGCGCTGCCAGTCGCATCGGCTTGCCAAGCCTGCTGTTGTTCCTGGCCGTCGGGGTCATCGTCGGTGAGGACGGGCTGGGCCTGCAGTTCGACGACTACCTGCTCGCCGACCACCTCGGCACCGTCGCGTTGGCGATCATCCTCATCGAAGGTGGTCTGACCACGCATTTCGCCGACGTGCGCAAGGTGCTGGCCCCCGCCGGGATGCTCGCTACCCTCGGCGTCGCGGTCAGCATGGTCGTCACGGCCGCGGGCGCGCATCTGCTGCTGGACATGGATTGGCAACTGGCGCTGCTGCTCGGCGCCGTCGTCTCCTCGACCGACGCGGCCGCGGTGTTCTCGGTGCTGCGGATCGTGCCTTTGCCGCGCCGCGTCGCCGGCCTGCTCGAGGCCGAGTCCGGGTTCAACGACGCCCCGGCCGTCATCCTCGTGCTGTTGTTCAGCGTCACGCCGCTGGAACTGTCGCCGGTGCACACCGTCATCGAGGTGGGCTACGAGTTGGTCGCGGGCGCCCTGATCGGCGTGATCGTCGGCGTGGTGGGTGCTTTCGGCATGCGGCGGATCGCGCTTCCGGCCTCCGGCTTGTATCCGCTTGCGGCGTTCGGCCTCGGCATGGTGGCCTTCGCGGCGGCGGGCGCCGCACATGCGAGCGGATTTCTCGCCGCGTACGTTTCCGCGCTGGTGCTGGCGAATTCCGGGTTGCCTCACCGCTCGGCGACCCGTTCGTTCGCCGAGGGACTGGCCTGGCTCGCGCAGATCGGCCTGTTCGTATTGCTCGGCCTGCTGGTGGACCCGAGTGACCTGGGCGCCGAGGTGCTGCCCGCGATCGCCATCGGGCTGGTGCTGTTGTTGATCGCGCGGCCGATGTCCGTCGCGGTTTCTCTCGCCGGCTTCCGAATACCTTGGCGGGAACAGCTTTTTGTGTCCTGGGCGGGTTTGCGGGGCGCCGTCCCGATCGTGCTCGCCACGTTCCCGATCGTGGGCGGTGTACCCGACAGCCTGCGGGTGCTCAACATCGTCTTCATCCTGGTCGTGGTGTTCACCCTGGTGCAGGGACCGAGCTTGGGTTTGGTCGCTCGCCGGTTGGGGCTGGTCTCCAAGGAGGCCACCCGCGAGATTCAGGTGGAATCGGCGCCACTCGACGTCCTGGAGGCCGAGCTGCTCACGATGACCGTGCATGCCCCGTCGCGCCTGCACAACGTCTCGGTGCGCGAGCTACGCCTGCCCGACCCCAGCGTGATCACACTGATCATCCGCAACGGAAACACTTTCGTGCCTCAGCCGGACACCCGGATCGCCATCGGTGACGAGCTGCTCATCGTCACCACAAGCAAGACACGGGAGGCCACCGAGCGGCGACTGCGGGCCGTGAGCCGTCGCGGAAAACTCGCGCATTGGTTCAACGAATACGGCGAGGCCGGGTAGCTGCGACTACGCTTCGTGGAGTGCGATTCGCCTTCAAGACATCCCCGCAAAACACCACCTGGGCAGACATGCTCGCGGTCTGGCAGGCCGCCGACGACATCGAGATCTTCGAGTCCGGTTGGACTTTCGATCACTTCTATCCGATCTTCTCCGACTCGACCGGGCCGTGCCTGGAAGGCTGGATCACGCTGACGGCGCTGGCGCAGGCGACCAAGCGGTTGCGGCTGGGTGCGTTGGTGACGGGCATCCACTATCGTCATCCGGCCGTGCTCGCCAATATGGCTGCGTCGCTGGACATCGTCTCCGACGGCCGGCTGGAACTGGGTATCGGCGCCGGCTGGAACGAAGAAGAGTCCGGCGCATATGGCATCGAGCTGGGCACCATCAAAGAACGTCTCGACCGCTTCGAGGAGGCGTGCGAGGTGCTCACCGGACTGCTCAGCCAGGAGACCACGACGTTCGACGGCAAGTACTACCAACTGAAGGACGCGCGCAACGAGCCCAAGGGTCCGCAGCAGCCGCATCCGCCGATCTGCATCGGCGGCAACGGGGAGAAACGCACCCTCAAGATCACGGCCAAATACGCGCAGCACTGGAATTTCGTCGGTGGACCGCCCGAGTTGTTCGCACGCAAGCGCGATGTGTTGGCCGCGCACTGCGCGGACATCGGCCGCGATCCCGGCGAGATCATGCTGTCAGCCCATGTCCGGCTGGATCCGGAACGCAATTACGGCGCGGTGATCGAGGAGGCCGCGGCGCTGGGGAAAGAGGGGCTGGACCTGGCCATCGTGTACCTGCCGCCGCCGCACGACCCCTCAGTTCTGGAGCCGCTGGCACAGGAAATCAGGTCGTCGGGTCTGCTGGACAGCAAAGAACCGTGACGATCACGAACAGATAACGGTTCGGCAAACGAGCCGTTACCCGACCATCGCTGCGACGGGTCTATGGGAACCGAGTTCGCTAGATGCCGTACCGAAGAAGTTCGTCGGCAGTGATCAGCCGCTCGGCCTTCGCAGGGAAACCGCGGCTCTTCAGGGGATGACGGAAAAGTGACCAGGCGATTCGACTCACCCGTGACCGAGAGATTGGGTTGAGGTACACGGAACTAACTCCTGCGTCGATACAGATAGCTGATCAGGGCCCCACCCTACCGCAGCGCCCTCATGGAGTCATTAGATAACGGAGGCCAAGCAAACAGTCTGAGGCGCGCCGAGATATCATCTGATGTTTTTATTGGGACAGTTGTGACTGAAGTGAAATTGGGCTCTGCCGGTCGGCGTGGTCGACCGTGATGCCCCGGCGGGCCATGCTGGGGCGCTCGGCCGTAATTGGCGTGCAGTTGTTTGCTGACGTGGCTTTACATGTGGGCTTTTCCTTGGCAGTCGGTGATTGCAGCCGATCGACTGGATAACTCCCCGACGTGGCTGTTCAAGACTTTTGCCTGGTAGACAGGGCTTGTTTTGGTCATGTTGCCATCGGGCTGGCAGCCCAAATTCATGCGATTGGCGGGGTTGCTGTTCAGGTAGCATTTGCGTGGTGATGCCCGAGGGGCTTGCCAACCAATCAGCGCCGAGCCGGCCGCAGTGGAGTGACAAATGACCGAGACTTTGCGGATCGATGCGCCGCTGGTGCTTGAGGCTGGAGCCAGGTTGCAGGCGCTCGCGGCCGCGATCCCACCGCCGCCGACGGCGTTCAGCCCGCCTGGTGGCGATGCGTTGTCGGTTGCGATCGCGGGCAAGGTCGCCGAAGTGGTGGATCCCGTGCTGGCCCAGTTGCCGGTGACGAAAGAAGAGTTGCGGCAGTACGCGCAGAACGTGTTGGCCGCGGCGGGCATGTATGACGCAACGGACCGACAGCTCGCCGAGGAGATTCTCAAGCGGCTGGGCGAGTTCGACGGAGCACAAACCGGGTCGACAGGTGGTGGTGGCGCGGGCACAGGCGGCGCGGCAGGTGCGACGGCGGCTCAGGGTGCCGCGGCATCAACCGGTGCTGGTGCCGCTGACCAAGCCGGACAGATGGGCCAGATGATGCAGATGCCAATGCAATTGGCGCAGCAGGCGGCTCAGGTACCGATGCAGATCGCGGGGATGGCGGGGGCGATTCCGGCGGCGATGATGCAGGGTTTGCATAGCGCCATGCAGCAGGTCGGCCAGGTGTCGGATATGTCCGGTGCCGAGGACGAGCTCAAATCCGAAGGACGAGAAGAGAAGTCGACAGAGGTCGCGGACGAGAAGCGGCCAGAGGAAGATAAGCAACCTCCGGTCGAGGGGGCGGCGCCGGGCACGGGTGGTGGTGAACGCGCACCCGAGCCGCGTGCACAGGAAGCGGAGCCAGATGTGCCTGAGGCACCGCCGAAGCCGGCGCCGACACGGCCGGCTGGAGCGGCACCGGAGATTGCGTTGTGAGCTTTTCGCCACCGCCAGGAGGCCCCCCGTATCCGCCGCAGCAGCCGCCGTGGCCACCGCAGCAGCAGTGGTCACCGGGTCCGCCGCCGAAGAAGCGCGGCAACGGCTGGAAGTGGACGCTCGGCGGACTAGCTCTGATAGCAGTCATCGGAGTGACTGTGGCAGTGACGATCTCGGTGACAAGGGATGATACCGGCAACGGCCCCAATCCCTCGGGTAACACCTTTGGCCTGGCAAGCGCCGACGACAAGGGCCCCGCGAACATCATCACCGAAGACCCCACATGTGCCGCCTGGAGGCCTGTTGCCGACGGCTTCGCTGATGCCACCAAGATGGGTTGGAACAAACGAGATCCCGCGATATCGGCGGAGGAATGGACAATCGATCAGCGCGCCATATACGAGGAAGTTGGCCACGCAGCACGTTCCGCAGCCGAACAAACTGTACCGCTAGCGAAGCTGACGCCCCACCGAGTGATGCGCGAGCTATATGAACAGTTTATCGCGTATGCACGTGCTTACAGTGACCTGATCCCCTCCTACACGCCTCGAGACAATCACGTCTCGGGAGCAGTCATCACCATATCTGGCGCGTTGACCTACGTGTGCTCCGCCGTTGAATGGAAATCTGCACAAGCGAGAGCTCCGTTCATTCCCCCGCCTCCGGCCCCGTCACAGTTTGCACCATTGACGGATCCAAATGAACCTCAACGATTCATGGACGAACCCGACCCGACATGCGCCGCCTGGGACCGCCTGCTCAATGCTTTCGACGCTAATACGAAAGCTTGGCAAGCGCTTGAATCAAGTATCCCAGCCTCTGATTGGACGCCAAACCAGCGTGCAGTGATCGACGCGGTAATACCTGTGATGGAGAGGTTCGCCAGGGATATTGAGGAGACCGGGCGGACTACTGCCAACCCGGTCATTCAAGACTTCGCCACTTTCGCCGCGCAATACCGCAGGGCATACGCGCAAGCTCTGCCCACTTACACACCCGCAGATTCGTTTCTCGCTACGGCATCTTTACGGGTCACGTCAACCCTGTATGAAGCTTGCCAAGCAGTAGTGGACTGAAAATGGGTATCGGCCGGCCACCTGATCCATACGGTTTGACGACTCCCCCGGCTTGGCCCGAGGTCGACGAAGAAGTCCTTCAGTCTTGTGCCGATGCATTCGCCGCAGTTTCCCATTCGGTTCAAGCGCAACTGGACGTCGCTCGCAAGGAGCGCACTCGGTTATTCGCCGGGGTCGGCGTGTGGTCGGGGAAGAGTGCGGCATTCGCTAGCGCCGCGCTTGACCGTCGCATCACAGATTTAGAGTCAGTAACTGAAAGCCTCGATGCGGCCGCAAAGCTTTTTACTGACTCGATCGCTGCGGTGGTCCACGCGAAGAGTCAAATCATCAGCAATGTCGAGGCGGCAAACAAAGTTCTTGACTTCATCCAGAACCATCCCGATATACCCGAGGGCGCGAAAGCAGCAGCAATCGACTCTGGTGTGGATGCGATTCGCAGTGAAAACATCGGGATCGTTGCGGCGGCCGGCACACGCGTCTCGGGTACGCCGTCGTCAATGCTGCATGAAATGGGGCCCGATAAGGGTCACGGTGGGTTAACGCAGACGCCGGTGAATCCGGTGAATGACTCGTCAGATCAGACTCGGTTCATCTTAGCGAGCAACCAGAGTACTTCAGGGACGCAGTTTGCCGAAAACCCATTGCCAGCAGCTCTACTCGGCACTACTCCTACTAATGAGGCGGCTTCGGACATCACAGAAGCGGAGGACCCTCCTGTCACCGAGGTACCGTTTACCATACCAATCAGCGAAGCTACTTCTGAAACATCCGGCGCCGAAGCCCCGCCGCTTCCCCCGGCCGGGGGAGAAAGTCCTTCACCGCCACCTGCCGCTCCCACATATCCTGGCACGCCCGTGATTCCCGGCGCCCCGACCGCTCCCGCTACGCCATCAGCGCCACGCATCAACACGCCGACGAGTCCCTTGTCCGGCACCTCCGCGCCATCGCCTTCTACACCCAGCGCACCGAGTACGGCGAATCCCGCTGCGGCGGCTGCCAATCAAGCGCAGCTGGCCGAGTTCCAACGTTCGATGGCGGATGCCGCGACGAAAGCCGCTGGCCAGGCACCGATTCCACCACCGCAGCCGGCATCACCACCAATAGGGACTGCGCCTGCAGCGCAACCACTCTCTGCGCTATCGGTACCCGATACCCCCACCGCTTCCACTCCGCCCGCGCCAACTTCATCTGCCGGGCCGAGCCCCGGTCTCACTGCCCCAGCCCCTGTCGCACCTCCTTCCGTCAGTGGCGCCCCGCCGGGTGGCGCAGTTCCGTTAGGTCCGCCCGCTACACCTCCGCCGGCGGCGCCCGTGGCTCCCCCAAGTTCAGCCGCGCCCAGCGTCGCTCCGGCCGCGGCGTCAGCAGGCTCAGGCTCCGTCGGCGCACCCGCACCGGTACCTGTCTCGGCAGCGCGTGCGCAGCGTGAAGCGATCGCTGCCGCAACGCTTCGGCGCCCTTCGGCAACCGATCCTGCGCAGATTGCCCACCGTATTGCTGCCGCACTAAATGTCGGCGTCAACGACATTGGGTTCTTCTGGATCACCGGCCTCGCCAAGGACGGCACGATCGTCGTCGCCAACAACTACGGTCTTGGCTACATACCCGAGAACGTCAACCTGCCGGATCAGGTGAAAATGGCAACGGCCGACGAGTCCATCCCCGCCACTGTTCGTGGCACATGGGCGACGTATCCGATTCTGGCCCTTCATGGTTGGGCACAACACCACAACACCGAACTGCGAGCGGTCATCGCGACCGAGGACCAGTTCAAGGGCTTCGACCCCGGCGCACCCACGATGGTTCTGCGACCCGACGACATCCCCGAGAGCGGACAGATGACGGGCCGTCACCGACTGCAAGTAATCGCTGCCGACGCCGCCGTCAAACTGGCCGCCCTCAGTGGCGGCGGTCTTTCGGACGTACTCCCGCCAGCACGGGTCGGAACCGAAGCGCCGGACGATCAACGGTCGGCGTTGTGGTTCGAAGTTTTCCGACCGCTACTGAGCAACGCGCCGGATCGAGGACAGGTTCAACTGGACGCCTTCGTCACCTACGCCGAGCACGCGCAGGAATTGGCCCTTCATCGCGCTCACATCGCGACCGAGCCAGCCGAGCAACGCGCCGCGATCGCCGATTGGATCTATTGGCAGCACCTGGCCGTCCTCATGGCGGACGCGATCGCAACAAGCGCCAACGTCTGACCCGAGACCGGCAGAACTCCTCTCGCGCGCCTGGGGATGACGCTCAGATTTGTCGTACCTGTCTGCGATGATCGAATCGATGTTCGATCCTGGGTTTCGGTCCGCCGGCGATGCGGAGTTGGTCGCCGAGATCGCGGCGTGCACGCGTAGCGAGGCGGCTACGGCGGCGCGGCGCTCGGCGGCGATCGGTGAGTTGGCCGCTCGCGCGAGACAGTCTTATGAGCAGCGCCAGCACTGGGTGGCCGATGGGTGGGAGTGCGCGGCCGCCGAGGTCGCCGCGGCGATGGGCATCAGCCGGTATCGGGCCGGCCAACAGATGGCCATCGGGTTGGCCCTGCGTGAGCGGTTGCCCAAGGTGGCCGCGTTGTTCGGTGCGGGCGCGATCAACGCCCAGGTGATCGCCACGATCACCTGGCGCACCCATCTGGTGCTGGGTGAAGAGCCACTGGCTGCCGTGGATGCCGATATCGCCCAGCGTGCCGCGTCGTGGGGGGCGTTGGGCCAGCAGCGCCTGGAGTTGGCCATCGATGCGATCGTGGAAACCCACGATCCTGATGCGCGACGGCGGTTTCATGACGCCGCGCGTCAGTGTGATGTGCAGGTGGGCAAGCCCGATGACGCCACCGGCACCGCCTCGGTGTATGGGCGACTCTCGGCCACCGATGCCGAGTTGCTCCAACGGCGACTGGCCCAGATGATCGCCGGAGTGTGTGCAGGCGATCCGCGCAATCAGGGGCAGCGCCGGGCCGCGGCGCTGGGCGCGTTGGCCGCCGGGGCCGATCAGCTGGCCTGCCAATGCGGCGGCCCACAATGCCCGTGGGCCGATAAAGACGACCCCCGCGCAACCGCGTTCGTCATCCACGTCATCACCGACACCACCCCCACCAACACCACCAAATCCACCGCGGCTCTGTCCCGCGACCCGAACACCAACACCGAAACCCCCATACCAGCCGCGCCCACCGAGGAGGCGCCCACGCCGCACGCCGAGCCGGCGCCGGTCGCCGACGAGTCGGGCTCACCGCCGCAGGCCGAGCCGGCCTCGACGGCGGTGATTGTCGGTGGCGGGGTGCTCCCACCGGCGTTGCTGGCCGAGCTGATCAACAACGGCGCCACGGTGCGCAACCTGTATCGGCCTCCCGACATCACCGAGCCGCGGTATCGCCCCTCACGGTCCTGTGAACGCTTCGTGTGCCTGCGCGATATGACGTGCCGGTTTCCCGGCTGTGACCGCCCCGCCCAATGCTGCGACGTCGATCACACCAACCCGTACCCGCCTGGGCCGACCCACGCCTCAAACCTGAAATGCCTGTGCCGTTTTCATCATTTACTGAAAACGTTTTGCGGTTGGCGCGACCAACAACGCCCCGATGGCACCATCATCTGGACCGCACCCAGCGGCCACACCTACCGCACCCAGCCCACCAGCCGGCTGTACTTCCCGCACTGGCACACCACCACCGCTGATCTACCACCACCAGCCAACTCACCCCCACGCTCGGCGCAACGCGCCCTGAAGATGCCACGACGACGACGCACCCGCGCCGCCGAAAACGAAGCACGCATCAACGCCGAACGCAAACTCAACGCGACAACCCCACCGCCGAACTTCTAACCGCCGCGGGTCGCCCTCTCCTGGCCGCGATCTCACCACCCCGCGGTGAGCCCGCCGTTCAAACCTCCTGAAGCGCCGGGGAACCGCGCCGCCGCTGCGGGCAGATGCAATATCCCGCCCGTCACCGAGCTCCGACACGTCCCGCGCCAACCCTGAACCCCATCTTCAAGGTTTGGCTCCCCCCTCAGCGGGCACGCCCTAATACGACCACGAGGAGGACGCCCATGCGCGCAGTGACCTGGCAGGGACGACGGAAGGTCTCCGTCGACACCGTGCCCGACCCGGCGATCAAGGAACCCAACGACGCGATCATCCGCGTCACCAGCACCAACATCTGCGGGTCCGACCTGCATCTGTACGAAGTCCTCGGCGCGTTCATGGGCGAAGGCGACATCCTCGGGCACGAGGCGATGGGCGTAGTCGAGGAAGTCGGTCGTGACGTCAACGAACTCAAGGTTGGGGACCGCGTCGTCATCCCGTTCAACATCTCCTGCGGGCACTGCTTCATGTGCGACCAAGGCCTGCAGAGCCAGTGCGAGACCACCCAGAACCGCGACCAGGGCACCGGCGCCGCCCTCTTCGGCTACTCCAAGCTCTACGGCGAGGTCGCCGGCGGTCAAGCCGAGTACCTGCGCGTCCCGCAGGCGCAGTACACGCACATCAAGGTGCCGGCTGACGGACCCGACGAACGCTACGTCTACCTGTCCGACGTCCTGCCCACCGCTTGGCAGGGCGTCGAGTACGCCGACGTGCCCGACGGCGGCACGCTGGTGGTGCTCGGCCTCGGCCCGATCGGGTCGATGGCATGCCGGATCGCATCACATCGCAACAACTGCAAGGTGATTGGTGTGGACCTGGTCAACGAGCGTCTTGACCGCGCCCGCGATTATTGCGAGGAGATCATCGACCTGCGCAAAGATGACGCCGCCGAAATCGTCAAGAGCCATACCCAGGGCCGCGGCGCCGACTCCGTGATCGATGCAGTCGGCATGGAGGCACACGGCTCCCCGATCGCCGAAGCCGCCCAGACGGCCAGCGGCTTCCTGCCCTCCCCAGTGGGCCGGGTGATGATGAAGCACGCCGGCGTCGACCGCCTCGCCGCCCTCAACTCCGCCATCTCCCTGGTGCGTCGCGGCGGCACCATCTCCGTGTCCGGCGTCTACGGGGGCGCGGCCGACCCGATCAACATGATGACGTTGTTCGACAAGCAGATTCAGCTCCGGATGGGCCAGGCCAACGTCAAACGCTGGGTGCCCGACATCATGCCGCTGCTCACCGCCGACGACCCGCTCGGCGTCGAACAGTTCGCCACCCACCGCCTTCCGCTGGCCGCCGCCCCCGACGCCTACGCCAGCTTCCAGAAGAAGCAGGACGGCATGGTCAAGGTGGTCCTCACGCCCTAATCGGGGTATTCGGCACGCATGGATCAATCCGAAGCACCGCTCCTGGATGCTCTGGTCGACTACCGCAAGCGTGACCGCTACGGGTTCAGCCCGCCCGGTCACCGCCAGGGCCGCGGCGTCGACGAGCGCGTGCTCGCCGTGCTCGGCCACGAAGCGTTCCGTGACGATCTGCTCGCCAACGGCGGCCTGGACGATCGCCGCTCCCGCCACAAATATCTCCAGCACGCCGAGGATCTGATGGCCGAAGCCGTCGGCGCGAAGGTGGCCTGGTTCTCCACCTGCGGCAGCTCACTGTCGGTCAAGGCCGCGATGATGGCCGTCGCCGGTGGGCCGGATCAATCCGCCGCATCGTCGGGCGGCGGCAGCCTGATCGTCCCTCGCGACAGCCACAAATCCATCGTCGCGGGCCTGATCTTCTCCGGCGTTCAACCGCACTGGGTCACCCCGCGCTGGGATCCAGACCGGCACATCTCCCACCCACCGTCGCCAGACGAGTTCGAACGCGCCTGGGATGCCCACCCCGACGCCGCGGGCGCCCTCGTCGTCAGCCCCAGCCCCTACGGCACCTGCGCCGACCTCGCCGGTATCACGCGGGTGTGCCACGACCGCGGCAAGCCGCTGATCGTGGACGAGGCATGGGGCGCTCACCTGCCGTTCCACGAAGACCTCCCCACGTGGGCGATGGACGCCGGCGCCGACGTCTGCGTGGTCAGCGTGCACAAGATGGGCGCCGGGTTCGAACAGGGCTCGGTGTTTCACCTCCAGGGCGATCTGATCGACCAGACCCGGCTCTCGGCCTGCGCCGACCTGCTGATGACCACCAGCCCCAGCGTGCCGATCTACGCCGCGATGGACGGCTGGCGCAGACAGATGGTCGAGCACGGCCACGACCTCCTCGGCGCTGCAATGGAATTGGCCCGCGGTCTGCGCGACGACATCGAGCTGATCCCCGGCGTCGAGGTGCTCGACGACGAACTTCTCGGCATCGAGGCCTCACACGACCTCGACCGCCTCCAGGTGCTGATCGACGTGTCGGCCACCGCAACGTCGGGTTACCAGGTGGCCGACTGGCTGCGCGCACACCGTCAGATCGATCTCGGCATGAGCGATCACCGCCGCATTCTGGCCACCGTGTCGTTCGCCGACGACAAGATGACCTGCGAACGCCTGCTGGACTCGCTGTGGGCGTGGCGCAAGGCCGCCAACGACTTCGACAAGCCACCACGGATGCGGCTGCCATCGCCGTCGGAGATCGAGCTGGAGACCGCGGTGCTGCCCCGCGACGCGTTCTTCGGCCGGACCGAAGCGGTGCCTGCCGACAAGGCCGACGGCCGCATCGCCGCCGAGCAGATCACCCCGTACCCACCGGGCATACCCGCCGTCGTCCCCGGTGAGCGTCTCAACGACACCGTGATCGACTATCTGCGGTCAGGCTTGCGAGCCGGTATGAACCTCCCCGACGCCGCCGACCCGACCCTGCAGACATTCCGGGTGGTCGCCTGAGGACCTGGTTTGGCCGACCGAAATTCTGGCAACATTACCGGTCAGTAAGAAGTTTCCTCCGACATTCACCGGGTGGGGCACATGACCGGCACGACGGAAATTTTCTTTATTGCGCAGGACGAGGGCGGTGGTGCCGCGCTCAACGAAGTGATCGGCTTGTCGATCTTCGCGGTCGTGGTGACGGCGCTGCTGCTGTGGATCGGCTGGATGCACCGCAACCGCAAAATCACCTGGCTGACCCGCCTCGCGGACTGGTCGGGGCGCCGCTTCAAGCGCCCGCCGTGGGTGGCGCTGCCCATCGCGGTGTTCATCACGGCGATCATCTGCGCGCTGTTCGGTTTCATCTGGGACGTCAGCCTGCACATCGGCGCGGGCCGCGACGAGGGCCCGCTGGCGAACCCCGCGCACTACTTCATCCTGGCCGGCCTGTTCTTCATCTTCGTCGCGGGCTGCCTGGCGGTGGTGCTACCCCTCGGCGGGGCCGACGACAAACCCGGGCCGGCTGCGGTCCGGATCACCGACAACTGGTATGCCCCGGTCGGTGGCCTCGTGATGGCCGGGTGCGGTCTGTATGCACTGATGGGTTTCCCGCTCGACGACATCTGGCACCGCATCTTCGGCCAAGATGTCACCCTTTGGGGCCCAACGCATTTGATGATGATCGGCGGCGCCGGGTTCTCCACCCTGGCGGCCCTGTATCTGGAGCATGAAGGCCGGCGGGTGGCCAGTGCCGACACGCCTCCCGACGGCATCGGCCTGAAGTTCATCCAGTACCTCGCCTTCGCCGGGGTGCTCATCGGCATGTCGGTCTACCAGATCGAGTACGACTTCGGCGTGCAGCAGTTCCGTCAGGTGTTCCAGCCCATGCTGATCGCCGCCGCGGCCGCCTTCGCCCTGGTCGGTGCGCGGCTCTTCATGGGCCGCGGGGCGGCCATCATCGCCGCGCTGCTCGCGATCGGGCTGCGCGGGCTGGTCTCTCTCGCGGTGGGACCGGTGCTGGACGCGCCGCACAATTGGTTCCCGCTCTATCTCGGCGCGGCGGTGCTCGTCGAACTGATCGCGCTGACGCCGCTGCTGAAACGGCCGATCATGTTCGGCCTGGTCAGCGGTCTGGCCATCGGCACCGTCGGGCTATGGCTGGAATCGCTGTGGATCAACGCCGTCTACCCCTACCCGTGGGAGACCAGCCTGTGGCCCGAGGGCCTGGCGATGGCGGTTCCTGTGGCGGTGCTGACCGGCGGCTGCGGCGCGATGCTCGGCATGGTGCTCTGCGGTCAACGGCTGCCGCAACGCGCCATCGGGATCGGACTGGTCGCGCTCACTGTCGTCGCCATCGGCGCCGCCACGGCCAACGGCCTGCGCTACAACGTCCCCGAAAGCGCCACCGCCACAATCACGCTCACCGAAGCCCCCGGTGTCGGCGACCAACGGCAGGTTATCGCGGACGTCCAGCTCACCCCTGCAAACCTGATCAGCGAGAACCCCAACTGGGTGTCGGTGCTGGGTTGGCAGGGCGGTCTGGCCAACCAGCGCGGGCTCTTCATCGACCACCTCGACGCGGTCGGTCCCGGCCATTTCCGCTCGACCAAACCGATGCCGGTGTCCGGATCGTGGAAGACGCTGCTGCGGGTCCACGACGGCAAGACGTTGGCCGCGGTTCCGATCTATCTGGCCGGCGATCCCGGCATCGGCGCGGAGGAGGTGCCCGCCGAGGCCACGATGACGCGCCCGTTCGTCGCCGAGATCACCATCCTGCAGCGCGAGCGCAGCCCGGACATCCCCCAGGCGTTGTGGCTCATCGGCTGCCTGGTCGTGCTGGTCTGCACGCTGGTCATGGTCGCCGGCGTCACCTGGGGCGCCGGCCGGATCAACAAATACGAACCGACGGGCAGCGAGGCAGAGTTGCGACCCACGGTTCGGGCATGACGAACGACCCCGACGTCGTCGTCCTGGCCGACCATTCGATCTGGCTGGCCGTGCCGGCGTTCGCGCCGGCGATCGTGGTGGCCGCCGTCGTCGTGTACATCACCGTCAAGAACCGTCGCAAACCGGAAACAACGATGGAGGATCGTGATCAGTCGTAAGGCACTTGCCGTCCTGGCCACCGCAGCCTTGGTCGCCGCGGGATGCGGCGCCCAAGACAGCGGCACCGCGGAGGAGACGTCCCCGCCGACGTCAGGCGTCAGCCCGACCGACCGGGTCACCCTCGACATCAGCATCGAAGGCGGGCAGGTCGATCCCACCAACGCCCAGTTGGAGGCGAAGGTCGGCGAACCGGTCGTGGTCCGGGTCAGCAGCGACGCCCCCGACGAACTGCACGTGCACTCCACCCCGGAGCACACCTTCCAGATCAAGCCGGAGCCGGGCCAGTCCTTCCAGTTCACCGTCGACGTGCCCGGTCGCGTCGACGTGGAGTTGCACGACGCGCACAAGACCGTCGCGACTATCCAGGTGCGGTGAGCACCGGCCCGTCGCTGGCCGTACTGGCGCACGGCCTTGGCGGCTCGTCTGATCTGCCGATCCCATACACCTACGCCCTGATCGGCGCGGCCTGGACGCTGACGTTCACCTTCGCCGTCGTCGCGTTCGCGTGGCGCAAACCGCGCTTCGATCCCGACAAGCCCGGGCGCCCGTTGCCGCGCCGGGTGACGACGGTGATCGACGCGCCGGTCACCAGATGGGCGGCCGCGCTCGCCGGGTTGCTGTTCGCCGGGTGGGTGGCGGTGGCTTCGACTGTCGGACCCCAGGACGCAGCCAACCCGCTGCCCGGCGTGTTCTACGTACTGCTGTGGGTCGGCCTGGTGGCCCTGTCGCTGGTGGCCGGTCCGGTGTGGAGGGCGATCTCTCCGGTCCGGGCCGTGCACCGGCTGGTGGGCTGGCGCTCGCTTGGTCGCGCCTATCCGGCGGCGCTGGGCTACTGGCCCGCCGCGCTGGGTCTGTTCGCGTTCGTCTGGCTGGAGCTCGCCAGCCCCAACCCGGGATCGCTTGGCGCCATCAGAATTTGGCTGCTGACCTACGTGGTCGTCACGCTGGCCGGTGGGCTCGTGTCCGGCCCACGCTGGTACGGCCGGGCCGACCCGTTCGAGGTGTACAGCGTGGTGGCGTCGCGGCTGTCGCCGTGGCGGCGCGATCCGCGCAGCGGGCTCATCGCGATCGGAAACCCGTTCGACCACCTGCCTTCGCTGCCGATCCGAGCCGGGGCCGTCGCGATCATGGCGGTGCTGCTGGGATCGACGGCGTTCGACAGCTTTTCGGCGATGCCACGCTGGCGCGACTTCGTCGACGAGAACTCGGCATCCCCCCTGAGCGCCACCTTGATCCGGACCGCGGGCCTGCTGCTGTTCGTCGGGGTGGTCGCGGCGACGTTCTGGCTGGCGGCCATCGCCACCGGCGGCGTCGACCGCAGACAGCGGCGCGCGCTGCCCGGCCAGATGGTGCACTCGCTGATCCCGATCGTGATCGGCTACGTGTTCGCGCACTACCTGACCTACCTGGTGGAACGCGGCCAGCAAACGATCATCCTGCTGTTCGGGCTCGACGGCGACGTCAACTACGTACTGTCGCTTCACCCTTCGCTGCTGGCCACCATCAAGGTCGGCTGTGTGCTGGCCGGCCACGTCGCGGGCGTGATCGCCGCGCACGACCGCGCGCTGCGCCTGTTGCCCGCCGGCCACCAGTTGACGGGGCAGCTGGCGATGATGCTGGTCATGGTCGGCTATACGTTCACCGGGCTGTATCTGCTGTTCGGCGGATAACGGCGCTACGGTTGACGGTATGAGGGCGTTGATCATCACCGACGTGCAGAACGACTTCTGCGAGGGTGGTTCGCTGGAGGTTGCCGGTGGCAGCCAGGTAGCCCGCGACATCACCCGGCTCCTCGCCGACCGCTCCGGATACGCACACATCGTGGCCACCAAGGACTTTCACGTCGACCCGGGTGAGCACTTCTCCGATGACCCCGACTACACGGCGTCCTGGCCGCGGCACTGCGTCGCCGGAACCGCGGGCGCGGAGTTTCATCCCGAGCTCGACCCCACGGCCGTCGAAGCTGTGTTCCACAAAGGCCACCACACGGCGGCCTACAGCGGGTTCGAGGGCGTCGACGACGCAGGCACCCCGCTCGCCGACTGGCTGCGTCAGCGCGGGGTCGACGCGGTCGACATCGTCGGTATCGCGACCGACTACTGCGTGCTGGCCACCGCCAAAGACGCCGCCGCCGCCGGTTTCACCACCCGCGTGCTGCTGGATTACACCGCAGGCGTCGCACCGGATTCGAGCGCCAAGGCCGTCGACGAGATGCGCGCGGCGGACGTGCAGGTCAGCTAGCCACCGTGAGCCCTGCGGACCTCGTGCGCGGCGGCGACCATGTTGCGCAGCGATGCCCTCACCTCATCGGTCTTGCGGGTCTTGAGCCCGCAGTCCGGATTGACCCACAACCGTTCCGCTGGAACGGCTTGCAGCGCCTCCCGCAGCGACGTCACCATCTCTTCGACGCTGGGCACCCGTGGCGAGTGAATGTCGTAGACACCGGGCCCGACGCTGTTGGAGAAACCGATCGCGTTGAGGTCGTTCAGCACCTCCATGTGCGAGCGCGCCGCTTCGATCGAGGTGACGTCGGCGTCCAGATCGGCTATCGCGCCGATGATCTCACCGAACTCCGAATAGCACAGGTGGGTGTGGATCTGGGTGGTGTCGCTGACCCCCGATGTCGAAAGCCGGAACGCGTCCACGGCCCACTGCAGATACGCGTCCTTGTCCTTGGCGCGCAACGGCAACAGCTCCCGCAGGGCGGGCTCGTCGACCTGGACGATCGCGATACCGGCCGCCTGCAGATCGACCGTCTCGTCGCGGATCGCCAACGCGACCTGCGCCGCGGTCTGGGCCAGCGGCTGATCGTCGCGCACGAATGACCACGCCAGAATCGTCACCGGGCCGGTGAGCATGCCCTTGACCGGCTTGTCGGTCAGCGACTGCGCGTAGCTGATCCAGTCCACGGTCATCGGTTTGGGCCGCGCCACATCGCCGTACAGGATCGGCGGGCGTACGCAGCGGCTGCCGTAGGACTGCACCCAACCGTTCTGGGTCGCGAAGAAGCCGTCGAGTTGCTCGGCGAAGTACTGCACCATGTCGTTGCGCTCCGGCTCACCGTGCACCAGCACGTCGATGCCGAGGTCCTCCTGCAGCCGGATCACCTCGGCGATCTCGGCCTTCATCCGCCGCTCGTATTCGGCGCGGTCGATCGTGCCGGACCGCAGCTCGGCGCGGGCCACCCGAATGGCCGAGGTCTGCGGGTAGGAGCCGATGGTGGTCGTCGGCAGCACCGGCAACTTCAGTAGCTTTTGTTGGGCGGCACGGCGCGCCTCGGCCGGTCCCCGCGCCGTCCCGGACGCGGTGATCGAGGAGATCCGCGCCCGCACATCCCCGTTGGTGAGCCTGGGGTCGGACCGGCGCGATGCGATCGCGGCGTTGGAGGCGGCGACATCGGCCGAAATGGCCTCGCGTCCCGCATTGATTCCGCGCGCCAACGCCACCACCTCGGTGACCTTTTCGGAACCGAAGGCCAGCCAGCTGCGCAGGTCTGCGTCCAGCCCGTCCTCGACCTCCAGTGAATAGGGCACGTGCAGCGTCGAGCACGACGTCGAGACCGCCACATGGTCGGCCAGACCCAGCAGCGTCGCCAGCGTGCCCAGCGCCGACTGCAGGTTCGTCCGCCAGACATTGCGGCCGTCGACGACGCCGGCCACCAAGGTCTTTCCGGCCAGCTCGGGAACCGCGGCCACCGCGGAGACTCCCCCGGCGACGAGATCGACGCCGACCGCCTCCACCGGCGTGCGGGCCAGAGCGGGTAGCGCGTCGGTCAGCTCGCCGAAGTAGGTGGCCACGAAGAGCGCGGGCCGTTCGGTGACGCGACCCAGCGTTGTGTAGGTGCGCTGCGCCAACTCCGCGGTGTCGCCGAGGATGTCGGTGACCAGGGCGGGCTCGTCGAGTTGGACCCACGCTGCGCCGGCGTCGGCCAACTCGCCGAGCAGTTCGGCGTACACGGCGACCAGCTCGTCGAGACGTCCGATGGGAGCGCCGGCACCGCCGACGGCTTTGCACAGCGCCAGGAACGTGATCGGGCCGACGATGACCGGCCGGGCCGGGACGCCGAGCGCGGTGGCTTCTTTCAGCTCGGCCAGCACCTTGGCAGCGTTGAGCGCGAACCGGGTGTCCGGGCCGAGTTCGGGCACGATGTAGTGGTAGTTGGTGTCGAACCACTTGGTCATCTCGAGCGGGGCGACGTCCTCGTTGCCGCGGGCGGCCGCGAAGTAGCGGTCGAGTTCCTCCTCGATGCCGGCCACCCGAGAAGGTAACGCGCCCACCATCACCGCGGTGTCCAGCACGTGGTCGTAATAGGAGAACGTGTTCACCGGCACGGAGTCCAGACCGGCCGCGACGAGCGCCTCCCACGTGTCGCGGCGCAGCGTCGCGGCCACCGACTCGAGTTCGCTGCGGTCGCAGCCGCCGGCCCAGTACTTTTCGACGGCCCGTTTGAGCTCGCGGTTGGGGCCGATGCGGGGAGAGCCGAGGATGGTGGCGGTGAAAGGTGTTGCGGTCATGACGACGTCCTCTGTACGGCGGGATGGTCATCGCCAGGGGACGTGCACCGAATGCGGCTGCACCGCTTCGGCCACTGCCCATTCCGCGAGGCGATGCACCACCGGACGCGGCGCGTCCGGCACAGCCGGCAGGTCTTCGGACTCACAGGCACGCACCGAAGTGCCCCTACTGGCCGTCGCTTCCCAGCCCGGTGGGCCAGTGCTGTTAACGGCGGTCGTTCCTGTACACCGCTGCGGGACAGTCCCGGATTCTCACCGGGTTCCCTCTCGCCACGCACCCGTCAGAGGTACGTCGCTCGATGCCGACGCCAAACTGCAGCGCCGACAGACCAACTGCACTGCTCAGCCTATCCGACGACGGTTTCGGCCCGTCGAACGTGAGCTTGTGCACGAATCTGTCGCGGTTTTTCGAGCACAACTTCACGTTGGAGCGCCGCGATTGCGATACGCCGCGTTTGGGCATTCCCCGTATCGTCCCGTCAACTGATCACTGGAGCGTGCAATCTTGGAAGTCTGGCCCGGTAAGGCATATCCCCTCGGCGCCACCTACGACGGAACCGGCACCAACTTCGGCCTGTTCAGTGAGGTTGCCGACAAGGTGGAGCTGTGTCTGTTCGACGCAGACGGCACCGAGTCGCGAGTGACGCTGCCCGAGGTCGACGGGTTCGTCTGGCACGGCTTCATCCCGAACATCGAGCCCGGGCAACGCTACGGCTTCCGGGTGCACGGGCCCTACGACCCGGCCGAGGGACTGCGTTGCAACCCGAACAAGTTGCTGCTCGACCCGTATTCGAAGGCGATCGACGGCAACTTCGACTGGAACCAGTCGCTGTTCGGCTACACCTTCGGCGAACCCGACAGCCGCAACGACGACGACTCGGCGGCCGCCATGCCCAAGTCCGTCGTCATCAACCCGTTCTTCGACTGGGGCAGCGACCGCCCGCCCGGCTACGAGTACGCCGACAGCGTCATCTACGAAGCCCACGTCAAGGGCCTGACCCAGACGCATCCCGACATTCCCGAACAGATCCGCGGCACCTATGCCGCCGTCGCGCATCCGGCGATCATCGAGCACCTGACCTCGCTGGGGGTGACCGCGCTCGAACTGATGCCGGTGCACCATTTCGCGAACGATTCCACGCTGCTGGAGAAGGGCCTGACCAACTACTGGGGCTACAACACGATCGGCTTTTTCGCCCCCGACTCCAAGTACAGCTCCAGCCCCAACCCCGGCGGGCAGGTCCAGGAGTTCAAGGCGATGGTGCGCGCGCTGCACGAAGCCGGGATCGAGGTGCTGCTCGACGTGGTCTACAACCACACCGCCGAGGGCAACCACCTTGGGCCGACGGCCAGTTTTCGCGGCATCGACAACGCCGCCTACTACCGGCTGGTCGAGGACGACAAGCGCTACTACATGGACTACACCGGCACCGGCAACAGCCTCAACGTCGGGCATCCGCACTCACTGCAGCTGATCATGGATTCGCTGCGGTACTGGGTCACCGAGATGCACGTCGACGGGTTCCGGTTCGACCTGGCCTCCACACTGGCCCGGGAGTTCTACGATGTGGACCGGCTGTCGACGTTCTTCGAACTCGTCCAACAGGATCCGACGGTCAGCCAGGTCAAGCTGATCGCCGAACCGTGGGACGTCGGACCGGGGGGCTATCAGGTCGGCAACTTCCCGCCGCAGTGGACCGAGTGGAACGGCAAGTACCGCGACACCGTGCGCGACTACTGGCGCGGTGAGCCGGCGACCCTCGACGAGTTCGCCTACCGGCTGACCGGGTCGGCGGATCTCTACGAGCACACCGCGCGCAGGCCGGTCGCGTCGATCAACTTCGTCACCGCCCACGACGGCTTCACGCTGCGTGACCTGGTGTCCTACAACGAGAAGCACAACGAGGCGAACGGGGAGGACAACAACGACGGCGAGAGCCACAACCGGTCGTGGAACTGCGGCGCCGAGGGGCCGACCGACGACGCGGAGGTCAACGCGTTGCGGGCCCGCCAGCAGCGCAACTTCCTGGCCACCCTGTTGCTGTCTCAGGGCGTGCCGATGATCAGCCACGGCGACGAACTCGGCCGCACCCAGCAGGGCAACAACAACGTGTACTGCCAGGACAACGAGCTGTCCTGGATCGACTGGGAAAACGCGGACACCGAGTTGATGGAGTTCACCCGCACGGTGGCCGCCCTGCGCGCCGCACATCCGGTGTTCCGGCGCCGACGCTTCTTCTCCGGGGACACGGTGCGGCGGCGCGGCGGCGAGGGCCTGCCCGACATCGCCTGGCTGGCCCCCGACGGGTCGGAGATGAGCGACGAGGACTGGGACAGCGGGTTCGCCAAGTCGATCGCGGTGTACCTCAACGGTCAGGGCATCCCGTACCTGGACGTGCGGGGTCAGCGGGTGGTGGACGATTCATTCCTGCTGTGTTTCAACGCCCACCACGAGCCGATCGAGTTCGCGCTTCCGGCAAGGCACTTCGCCGCGGCTTGGCTGCCCGTCATCGACACCGCAGCCGACGACGACATCCAAGGGACCGAGGTGGCCGCGGGCGCGAAGGTCAGCGTCGGCGCGCGGTCGGTGCTGGTGCTGCACGCACCGACCGAATGACGCCGCAGGGCTATTCGACGACCGGGAAGATGGAGTCGCCGTCCTCCGGGGTGCCGTCGACGTCGCCCTCGGAGCGGCCGTGGCTGT
The DNA here is from genome assembly GCF_019645835.1 of Mycolicibacterium holsaticum DSM 44478 = JCM 12374. Classification (NCBI taxonomy): domain Bacteria; kingdom Bacillati; phylum Actinomycetota; class Actinomycetes; order Mycobacteriales; family Mycobacteriaceae; genus Mycobacterium; species Mycolicibacterium holsaticum. The sequence continues at coordinate 250,700 of NZ_CP080998.1, read as the reverse complement.
CGGGGTCGATGTGGTCGACGTCGTCGGTGCCCTGCGCGGACGGCGCCGGTGACTGTTCGGGTCGTTCGGCGGCCAGCTTCTCGTCGAGCGACTCACCGTCGGGTTCGGCCGCGATGTGGTCGGCGGCGGCCCACTGATCCGGCGGGTCGACCACCTGGTCGCCGTCGTCGTTGCGGACGTCGTCGGAATCCATCGCCTCCATCGGGCGCAGGGTGTCCTCGACGCCGCCGGTGTCGTTGGCCGAGGCGTCGAACTCGGTGTTATCGGGTTGCACGCCCATCCGGTTGCCCACTGTGGGCGGTGTTAAACCGGCGTCGAAAGTGTTGTGCGCCAGCAGACTTCCACGTCAAACTCCACTTTCCGTACCAGCCTGTATGGTACGGTTCGAGCTGCAGCAACCGTGGCCGCCACGCTGGCACCATTTTTCATCATTCTGTGCCTCCGGTCGGGCGGGCCGGGGTGGGAGCCGACGAGCGGCGGCCCCTACCGGGCGGCCGCGGTTGCCACAAATGAATATATTCGTAAGTGTCAATTATCGGCGTATGCTGCCCCCATGACGGCGCCGACCGGTGCAGGTCGGCGGGTGACGGCCGACGACTGGATTCAGGCCGGTTTTGCGGTTCTCGCGGAGCGGGGCCCCGCCGCACTGCGAATCAGCAGATTGTGCGATCGACTTTCGGTCACCAAGGGCAGCTTCTACTGGCACTTCACCGATATGCAGGAGTACCGGGCCTCGTTGGCCAGCGCATGGGGCAACCTTCACGACGAACAACGGCGCCGGTTCGAGGGCACCGACGAGGCCGATCCGCGCAAGCGGTTGGCCGCGATGATGCAGACGCTGATGCGCCCCGAACACTGGGCGCTCGAACGCGCGATGCGGGTGTGGGCGCTCACCGATGAGGCGGTGCTGGCCAGCGTTCGGCGCAGCGACGCACGCGTGCGGTGCGCGGTGCGGCAGGCGTTCATCGACTACGGGTTCGAACCCGACGAGGCCGACCTGCGCTCCACGGTGTTGTTCGCCGCCGGGATCGGCCTACTGCACGAGTCGGTCTCCAACCAGGACATCGGCGCGCCGTGGCACGAACGCGTCGTCGACCTCATGCTGCGCAGCTAGCCTCGCGCCGACTCATCCCGCCCGCGCTTCCTGCCGCATCGCCTCGGCGGCCGCGCGCTCACCGGAGCGAACGGCGCCGTCGACCCATCCACACATGACGGCCGAGGTCTCGGTGCCCGCCCAGTGGATCCGGCCGCACGGTCGCCGCAGGGCCGGACCGAACCCGGTCAGCACACCGGGCGGCGCGTGGCTGATCATCCCGCCGCCGGAATACCGCTCGCGGGTCCAGATCTGCTCGATGTAGTCGACGGGTGAGTTCGCCTTCGGCCCGAAGCGCCCGGCCAACGCGTACACCACCCGCGCGCGGCGCTCCGTCGGCTCGGCGGCACACAACCGGCGGGCGTCGGGGCCCTCGGCGATCACGCACATCACCCCGGGCCGTCCGGTGTCCGTGCAGGCGTCGATGGTGACCGGCGCGGCCGTACCCGGCGCGGCCGACTGCCCGGACAGCCCGTCGGCCCGCCAGAACGGTTCGTCGTAGACCACGTGGATCTTGGCGATCGCCCCGCTGGGCATCCGCTGATGCAGCAGCATGCGGTCGGTCGGCAGCATCGGCTCGTACCGGATGTGGCCGGCGATCGCGATCGGCACGGCGACGATCACCCGGCGCGCCCGCACGGTCATATCCGGTGACCGCACGGTCACGCCGTCGTCGTCCTGGCCGATGTGATCGACGGGCTGGGACAGGTGCAGGCGATCCCCGACCGCCTCGGCCACCGGCCCGTACACCGCGCCCATGCCGCCGACGATGCGCGAATCCTGCGCGCCGCCCTCGACACCGAACACGAACGACGGCCCTCCGCCCGACGCCATCTGGTGCAGCACGTACAGCAGCGACGGCTCCGAGGTGTCGCTGGTGTAGGTGCCGCCGATCGCGGTTTCCAGGATCTCGCGTGCCGCGCCCGACCGCACGTTGCGATCCAGCCAGTGCCCGACGGAGATTTTGTCCCACCGCGCCGCCTTCTTGGCGGTCCACGGCTCTTCGAGCGGGATCCTCTTGCACATCGCGATGAGCTCGAGCATCGCGACGCCCAGGTTCAGCGACGCCCACGGGCTCAGCGACCGCGGAACGGTGCCGCGGTAACGGCACTGCTTACCGTCGACCAGCATCATCGCTTCGCCCGCGACGTACTGCTTGTAGCTCTTGACGCCGAACTCGCTCATCAGCGCGGCGATCCGGTCCTGGCCGGGGCCGATCCAGGCGCCGCCGCGGTCGATCCAGCTGCCGTCGTCGCGGACCTCGGTGAACGTGCGACCGCCGACCCGGTCGCGCGCCTCCAGCAAAACGACGGACCTGCCCGCCTGGTCGAGCCGCAGCGCGGCGGCCAGACCGGCAAACCCCGCCCCCACCACGCAATAATCTGCGGCAACGTCAATCACGACAATATCGTGATCCTCGCCGCTGCACCCCGTCGGGTTTTGGTTAACTTCTTCGCGGGCAATCCCGATACACCTACAAGATCGGGCCACAGTTAGGGAAATCGTGCGCAAACTCTTACAAGCGGTCGTGGCGCTGGCGGCCGTGGTGCTGGTGTCGGCGGGCCTCACCCAGATGCTCGCCCCCGACTCGGACAACACCCGCAGCGTGCCCGTCACCGAGACCGCCGCGGTGTCCTCGCTCGGATTCGCCGACTCGTGGCTGTGGTTCCTGTCGCCCGACGACGTGAACCGCCAACTGGACCTGATGGTCGACACCGGCGTGCGCAGCGCGCGGATCATGATGCCGTGGGCCGGTATCCAGCCCGCCCCGCAGGAGTGGAACTGGGGCCAGGCCGACCTCATCGTCAACGCCGCCAACGCGCGCGGCATCGCCGTCGTCGCGCTGCTGAACTCCACCCCCGGCTGGGCCACCGGCGGTGGACCCGCCGTCGCCGCACCGCCGGCGTCCGCGGAGGCGTTCGGGACGTTCGCGGGAACGATGGCCTCGCACTTCGCCGGGCGGGTCGCCGCATACGAGCTGTGGAACGAGCAGAACGCCGTGCAGTTCTGGGCCGGGCCGGCGGGTCCGCAGCCGGACCGGTTCGCCGGTCTGCTCAAGGCCGCCTACCCGGCGATCAAAGCGGCCGACCCCAACGCCACCGTGGTCGCGGGCGGGCTCAGCCCGACCATCAACTTCTTCTCGGTGACCATGAACCCGGTGACCTACGTCGAGCGGATGTACGCCGCAGGCGCCAAGGGGTTCTTCGACGCGCTGGCGTTCCATCCGTATCTGTTCACCAACAACGTCGAATCCCGCTTCTCCACGGGCGCCGCCAACTCGCCGCGCGGCCTGTACAACGCGCTGCGCCAGCAGATGGCGGCCAACGGTGACGGCGGCAAGCAGATCTGGGCCACCGAGTTCGGCGAGGCGACGTCGAAGGTCTCCGAGGCCACCCAGGCCGACCGCATCCGCGACTTCATCGTCTCGTGGCGCACTCTGGACGGCGCCGGACCCGCCTTCATCTACACCACCCGGGACCGCAGCACCGGCAGCGCCAACCCGCAGGACAACTACGGCGTGTACCGCACGGACTGGACGCCCAAGCCCGCCGCGGACGTCATGCGCAGCCTGGCCTGAGCCCGCTCAGCCCACGATCCTGGCGATCGACTTGAGCGGGATCGGCAGCCAGCTCGGGCGGTGTCGCGCCTCGTAGGCGGCTTCGTAGACGGCCTTGTCCAGCTCGTATGCCGCGAGCAGCGCCGCCGAATCGCGCGGGTCGGCGCCCGCCAACTCGGCATAGCCGTCGCAGAACGCGGCGGCGTTGCGGTCCACCCACTCGCGGGCGCGGGCGGCCAGCTGGCGGTCACGGTCCTCGGCGCCGGACTCCGAGGCCTGGTCCATCAGCCGTTGGTAGGCGGCGTATTCCAAGGACCGCAGGATCCCGGCGACGTCGCGCAGCGGGGAGTCGGCCCGGCGGCGCTCGTCGAGCGGCTGCCCGGGCTCGCCTTCGAAGTCGATCAGCAGCCAGCGTTCCGGGGTGCGCAACACCTGCCCGAGATGCAGGTCGCCGTGGATCCGCTGCACGGCGACCGGTTCGTCGGCGAGCTTGTGATAGCTCTCCTCGATCAGCGGAACATACTGGTGCAGTTCGGATATCGACTCCGCCGCTGCCCGCAGCCGCTTCACCATCGTGTCGGTCGGGAACACCGTCGTCGACGTGCCGAGCTCGTCGGCCAGCGTCGCGTGCACCGACGCGACGGCCTCGCCGAGCCGGTAGGACTCGGCGGCGAAGTCGCCGCCGACCTCATCGGCGTACAGGTCGCCCTCGGCGAACAGGTCACGGGTGCTGGTCATCGCCATGTTCCAGCCCTCGGCGGAGTTGGCGGCGAACTCGGCGACCATGCCCAGCGCATACGGTTGCCCGTCCCAGCGCGCCTCGTATGACCCCAGCAGCCGCGCCACGTGCGGGTTGCCCGCGGTGGCAAGCACCCGGTTCAGCTCGATGTCGGGGTTGATGCCCGGGGTGATGCGCCGAAAGATCTTGAGGATGGCACGCTCCTCGAACACCACACTGGTGTTGCTCTGTTCGGCGCTCGACAGTCGCGGCGCCGCGTCCAGCGGCAACTCGACGCCGGGTTCCTTGCTGAACCGGACGTCGCCGACCGTCGCCGAGGTGTCGATGAGCGCCAGCAGCGCCCGGGCTGCGGCCGGGTCGTACAGCGCGTCGTATCCGGTGCGCTCGCCGTCGTGGCCTGCCGAGCCGATGGTGGCGACGTTGAGGAACTCGGCGATCGGCCCGCCGCCTGCGTTGGCGGCGTCGTCCCAGCGCACGATCACCTGGTAGCGCTCGGCGGGGCCGCCGGTGTAGGACACCTCGAGCAGCATCAGCTCGAGGTCCAGCCCCGCAGCCGGATTAGCAATGTTGGGCAGCGCGACCACGACGGCGGGTTCGACGGACGCCAACTCGCGGTTGCGCCCGGCATACCACCGCTGCTGCGGTAGCCACTCATCGAACGGCAGGGTCATGGTTGGTCTTTCGGTTCGGGTTCGGGCGCACGCAGCGAGAACCAGTAGAACCCATGGCCGGGCAGGGTGAGCAGATACGGCAGCTGACCGATGGCCGGGAACTCGACGTATCCGGTCATCTCGATCGGCGTGTACCCGCTGTAGGCCTGCAGGTTCAGTTCGATGGGCTGCGGAAAGCGCGACAGGTTGTTCACGCAGAGCACCGTGTCTGTCCCGCCGTCCCGGCTGACCTCGCGCACGTAGGTCAGCACGGACGGGTTGGAGCCGCCCAGTTCGTGGAAGTCGCCGATGGCGAACGCCTCGTGACGGCGACGCACGGCCAGCATGGTCCGCGTCCAGTTCAGCAGCGAGTTCGAGATGTCGCGCTGGGCTTCGACGTTGACGGCCTGATATCCGTAGATCGCGTCCTGGTTGGGCGGCAGGTACAGCCGGCCCGGGGTGGCGGTGGAGAAACCGGCGTTGCGGTCCGGCGTCCACTGCATCGGGGTGCGCACCCCGTCACGGTCGCCGAGCCAGATGATGTCACCCATGCCGATCTCGTCGCCGTAGTACAGCATCGGCGAACCCGGCAGGCTCAGCAGCAGCGCGGTGAACAACTCGATCTGGTTGCGGTCGTTCTCCAGCAGCGGGGCCAGCCGTCGGCGGATGCCGACGTTGGCCTTCATCCGCGGATCCTTGGCGTACTCGGCGTACATGTAGTCGCGTTCTTCGTCGGTGACCATCTCCAGCGTCAACTCGTCGTGGTTACGCAGGAAGATCGCCCACTGCGCCAGTTCCGGGATGTCGGGGGTCTGCGCGAGGATCTCGCTGATCGGGAAGCGCGATTCCCGCCGCACCGCCATGAAAATCCGTGGCATCAGCGGAAAGTGGAACGCCATGTGGCATTCGTCGCCGCCGGTGTCGGGGTCGCCGAAGTACTGGACCACGTCGGCGGGCCACTGGTTGGCCTCGGCCAGCAGCACCCGCCCGGGATACTCGTCGTCGATCACCTTGCGGCAGTGCTTGAGAAACGCATGCGTCTCGGGGAGGTTCTCGCAGTTGGTCCCCTCCCGCTCGAACAGGTAGGGCACCGCGTCCAGCCGGAAACCGTCGATGCCGAGATCGAGCCAGAACCGCAGGACGTCGATCATCGCCTCCTGCACGGCCGGGTTGTCGTAGTTGAGGTCGGGCTGGTGAGAGAAGAACCGGTGCCAGTAGAACTGCCTGCGCACCGGGTCGAACGTCCAGTTGGACTCCTCGGTGTCGACGAAGATGATCCGCGCGTCGCGGTAGCGGTCGCTGGTGTCGCTCCACACGTAGAAGTCGCCGTACGGCCCGTCGGGGTCGCGCCGGGACTCCTGAAACCACGCATGGGAATCGGAGGTGTGGTTCATCACCAGGTCGGTGATGACTCGGATACCGCGGCGGTGCGCGGCGTCGAGCAGATCGACGAAGTCCTCCACGGTGCCGAACTCGGGAAGCACCTTGTAGAAGTCGCGGATGTCGTAGCCGCCGTCGCGCAGCGGGGAGTCGTAGAACGGCGGTAACCAAAGGCAGTCGACGCCAAGCCATTTGATGTAGTCGAGTTGTTCGGTCAGCCCGCGCAGATCACCGATGCCGTCGGCGTTGGAGTCGTAGAACGCCCGCACCAACACCTCGTAGAACACGGCGCGCTTGAACCACGTCCGGTCCTCGGGTAGCACCCGGGCGTGGCCGAAGTCGTCGGCGGTGGGGTGCTCGACGGTCCTACCGTCAGGACCCTCCTCGACATGGCTGCCGTGGGACGGGTCGTGTTCGTTGACACCGCTGCGCTGATCCATACAGATGTCAAACGTACCCACGTCCGCCGGAATTGAATCGGTGGCGTCAGCGGTATCGTGCCGAAGTGGCCCTTCGAGATCATGGCGACCTGGGCGATGCGCCCTCGGTCCCTCCCCCGCTGACCAAAGTCGTGAACGACGTTCGTCCTTCGGCCGCCGAGGAAGCGCGCACGATCGCCGCCTCCACCAACGCAGGCACGCTGGCCACGCTGACGGTCGACGGCGATCCGTGGGCATCGTTCGTGACCTACGGGCTGCTCGACGGCGCCCCGGTGCTGTGCGTCTCCAACCTCGCCGAGCACGGCCGCAACCTCGGCAACGACCCTCGGGCGAGCATCGCGATCGTCGCCCCCGACGCCGAGTCCGACCCGCTGGCCAGCGGCCGGGTCACCCTGGCGGGGGTGGCCGAGGTGCCGACGGGCGACGAACTGGCCGCCGCCCGCGACGCGCACCTGGCGGCCGTCGCGGCAGCCAAGTACTACATCGACTACAGCGACTTCACGCTGTGGGTGCTGCGGGTCAACCGGGTCCGCTGGGTCGGCGGGTACGGGCGGATGGACTCGGCGACCGGTGAGGCGTACGCCGCGGCCGAAGCCGATCCCGTCGCACCGCATGCGGCGGGCGCGGTCGCCCACCTCAACGCCGACCACGCCGACACGCTGGTCGCCATGGCCAAGGCGCTCGGCGGCTATCCGGACACCACCGCGGCGACCTGCACGGGCGCCGACCGCTACGGCCTGGACCTGCGGGTCACCACCGACCGCGGGGTGGCCTACACCCGGATCGGCTACGCCGAACCCCTCGATTCGGCCGACCAACTTCGCGCGGCCGCCGTGGAGTTGACCCGCCGGGCGCGCCAACCCTGAAATACCATCAGCCCATGTCATCGCGTCCCGACACCTGGCAGGCGGCGTTCGACCTCATCCGGACCCGCGGTTACGAACACCGCGCCGAGCCGTTCAGACTGGCCAGCGGTCAGCTCAGCCACGACTACATCGACGGGAAGTACGCGATCGACACCGGCGAGCGGTTGTCGATCGTCAGCCGCGCGGTGGCCGAGCTGGCCGCCGGTCACGGCATCGAGTTCGACGCGGTGGGCGGGCTCACGATGGGCGCCGACCCGCTGGCCCACGGTGTCGCGATGGTGACCGGCAAGGCGTGGTTCTCGGTGCGCAAGGAACAGAAACAGCGGGGCCGCGAACAGTGGATCGAAGGCACCCGCCTGCAGCCGGGCACCCGGGTGCTGCTGGTCGACGACGTGATCAGCACCGGCGGCTCCACCGAGATCGCGTTCGACCGGGTGACCGCCGTTGGTGCGGTCGTCGCAGGCGTCATCCCGATGGTGGACCGCGGCGACATCGCCGCCAAGCGCTTCGCCAAGCGCGGGGTGCCGTTCGTCGCGCTCGTCAGCTACCGCGACCTGGGTATCGAACCGGTCAAGGACGTCTAGCTTTCGCGCACCAGCGCCGCGATCACCGACCAGTACTTCTGCCGTTCGGCTTGCGGCATGTGCGGTGGAAACGAAACCGTCACCGGCCCAACATGTTTCAGCCCGCGCGGCACGGCGTACTGCGTTGCCTGCGCGGGGGTGGCAAAGGACTTGACCCGCAACGTGTCGGTGACGACGGACTGCGCGCACTGGGCGAGGTCGCACTCCTGGGCGGTGGTGTCGACCGGGTGCGGGGCGGCCAGCCCGGCGCGGCGCAGCGCACGGATCACCTCCTCGGCCGTCAGCGCCTGCGCGGGAGCGTTGCGCTCGGTGGAGGCGCCCAGCGGCTGACTGTCGGCCGAGTTGGTCGCAGGCGGTGGGCCGGCCGGCGGCGCGGGTTCGGCACACCCGCTGAGCGCCAGCAGCACCACCACCGCGGTCGCCGCGATGATCGTGCCGGGTGAACGTGTCATCTGCGCCCCTACGCCTGCGCCCGGCACTCTTCGATCGGCACCCGGATGTCGAGGTCGCCGAGCCGCTCGAAACCGAACGTCACGGCGACCGACGTGCCGGGCCGCGCGTCGGCGGTCAACCCCTCGAGTTCGATCGCCGGTTTTCCCTGGCGCTGCCCGAACGCCACCGAGGTGCCGGGCGCGATCTCGACGGGGTCCACCGGTGCGTACTGGACGACGTCGGCGGCGGCCGTGGACACCTCGAGCAACCGCTCGATTCCGCTCGACCGGTGGTTGGTGACGGTGAACCGCAGGTCGGCCTGCCCGCCCACCGAAATCGAGCACCGCCCCGGGATGAACTCGGGCACGATGGCGGCGTTTTCCACGGCGGTTGCGGAGCCCGGTGGGCCGGGCCGATCCTGCGCGCAGCCGGCCACGGCGATCAGCATCGTGGCACCCGTTGCGCACAGCGCACGTGACGTCGCCTGCCCGCGCACGTCGGCCCTACCATGACCCGGAAATCTTGCCGGCCGGTTCCAGTTGCGGCGACGCAATCCTTGTCGGCAGGATCCTCGGTATGACTTCAGTACCCGGCGCCCCGGCAGACGGCGACGAGAACGCGTTGGCCGGCCAGGCCGACGAGGTGTTGCGCGCCTCGCGGGCGATCATCGGCATCGTGGCGGCCTCACTGGCCGGCATCGAGGAGGTCGTCACCGTGCCCCAGCTGCGTGTGCTGGTGATGGTGCACACCCGGGGCCCGCTGAACCTCGCGGCGGTGGCGGCCGGGCTCGCGGTCAACCCGTCCAATGCCAGCCGGACCTGCGACCGGCTCATCCACGCCGGGCTGCTCGACCGGCGTGAATCGGCCGTCGATCGGCGCAACATCACGTTGACCTTGACCCCGGCCGGGCAGCGGTTGGTCGACAAGGTGACCAAACGGCGGCGCAAAGAGATCGAGCGGGTGCTTCGGACGATGACGCCGGGTGAGCGCAAGGCCGTCGGCGCGGCGATGGCGGCGTTCGCCTCGGCAGCCGGTGAGCCGGCGGACGACGCGCGGGTTCTCGCGTTGATGTGGCCCCCGACGACCTGAGTCATACGTCTGTGATACCCACATCCGTTGCTGAGACGCAAGCGTTTCGCTGCTAAGCGGGTACCACCAGCACGCCCGCGGACTCGACCCCGACCGTCACCGGGTCACCGGGCGCGAACGCCCGCGCCGCCGAGCTGGTCAGCTGGGCGCTGACCACCGGGCCGTCGGGCAGCCGGAGATACACCCGGGAGGTGGGCCCGAGGAAGGCCACCGACGTGACCGCGGCCGCGCCCGCAAGGTCCGCGGTGACGGTGATCGACTCGGGACGCACCAGCGCCATCCCGGCGCCAGAGGCGACCGAACCGGGCAGGGCCGGCACCGACGCGCCGAGCAGGCGTGCCCTGCCGTTCGACACCCGGGCGGGCACCTTGTTGGTGAGCCCGACGAACTCGGCGACGAACGGCGTCGACGGGTTCGCGTACACGTCGGCAGGCGGGGCGAGCTGTTCGAGCCTGCCGTGGCTCATCACGCCGACCCGGTCGGCGATGGCCAGCGCCTCCTCCTGGTCGTGGGTGACGAACAACGTCGTCGTGCCGATTTCGAGTTGCACCCGGCGGATCTCGTCGCGCAGCACGGCGCGCACCTTGGCGTCCAGCGCCGAGAGCGGTTCGTCTAGCAGCAGCACCCGGGGCGCGATGGCCAGCGCGCGGGCCAGCGCGACGCGCTGCTGCTGGCCACCGGACAGTTCGTCGGTGAACTTGTCGCGGTGTTGCCCCAACCCCACCATGTCGAGCATTTCGGCGGCCCGGGAACGCTGTCGGCCCTTGGACCTTCCGCGCATCTTGAGCCCGAACGCGACGTTGTCGAGCACGGTCAGATGGGGAAACAGGCTGTAGGCCTGAAACACCATGCCGATGTCGCGTTTGTTGGCGGGCACGTTGCCGATGTCGCGTCCGTCGACGGCCACCGTGCCCGACGTGGCGTCGTCCAGGCCGGCGAGGATGCGCAGCGCGGTGGTCTTACCGCAGCCCGACGGGCCGAGCAGCGCGACGAGTTCTCCTGGTTCGATGTGCAGGGTGAAGCCGTCGAGTGCCTTGACCGCGCCGTAGCTGCGGGTGACGTCGGTGAAGTCGACCGAGACGCTCATGGCAGCACTCCTTCGACGCGTCGTCGGCCCCTGGTGACAAGCGAAAGCACCAGCAGCAGAACAAAACCCAGGACCAACACGGCCAGCGACGCGGCCACCGAGGTCGGGCCGTCGCTCTTGCCGATGGCCACGATGGCCACCTGCAACGTCTCGTACCCCGACAGCGACGCGATGGTGTACTCGCCGAGCACCACCGCGATGGAGATGAACGCCGCGGACAAGATCCCCGACCAGATGTTGGGCACCACCACCCGCAGGATCGTCGTGGTCCACCCGGCGCCCAGCGATCGGGCCGCCTCGGTGAGCGTGCGCAGGTCGATCGCCGACAGCGCCGCGTCCAACGCGCGGTAGGCGAACGGCAACACCAGCACGGTGTACACGAACGTCAACGTCAGCGCCGATTCGCCGAGGAAGTACGTCACCCACAGGTACACGTTGCGCAGGCCGACGACGATCACCAGCGCCGGGATCGTCAACGGCAGCAGGCACAGGAATTCGACCATGCCCTTGGCCCACCGGGCGCGCAGCCGCACCCAGATCATCGTCGGCACCAGCAGCACCAGCATCGCCGCGACGGTGAAAACGGCCAGCAGCAGCGAGATCACGATGGCCGAGTACAGCGCGTCGTCGGTCACCAGGTTGGCCCACGCGCGCATGGTGCGCCCGCCTGCGATGAGGTCACGCGTGGAGAAGTCGGCCATCGCGTAGAGCGGAAAGCCGAAGAACGCCACGAACAACACCCAGAGCATCGCCCGAATCATCCTGCGCGACAATGTGCTCCGGTTCATCGCAGCCACCGCGCGGTGCGTCGCACCAGCATGTTGTAGGCCGCCATCACCACTGCCACCACCACGATCATCTCCAGCGCCAGCGCGTAGGCGAACCCGGCCTGGCCCAGCACCACCTCGCTGGTCAGCGCCGCCCGGATCAGCAGCGGCACGATCGGGCTGCCCTGGCTGACCAGCGCGGCCGCCGTCGCATACGCGGCAAATGCGTTGGCGAACAACAACAGCGCCGACCCGAGAAATGCCGGCGTCAGCAACGGCGCGGCCACCTCGCGCAGATACTGCCACCGAGAGGCCCCCAGGCTCACCGCCGCTTCCCGCCACTGCACCCGCAGACCTTCCAGCGCGGGCAGGAACACCAGCACCATCAGCGGTATCTGGAAATAGGAGTAGACCAGGATCAGCCCGCTCAGGCTGTACAGCCAGCCCGAGCCGGCCAGGTTCCATCCGAACGCCTGCTGCAGCCACAGCGTCAGCACCCCGTTGAGGCCCACCGTCGCCAGAAACGCGAACGCCAGTGCCACCCCACCGAATTGGGCCAGCACGCTGCACACCGAGAGCACCGCGCGACGCACCATCGAGGTGGCCGGACTGCTGAGGATCAACCAAGCCAGCAGCGTGCCGAACACCGCCCCGATGATCGCCGTGGTGGCCGACAGCGCCACGCTCTTGGACAGCGCGGCCAGCGCCGCGCCGGAGAACAGCGCGTGGATCTGCTCGAGCGAGAACGCCCCGTCGGGAAAGAACGCGTTGACGATCACCGTCACCGTCGGGATGAGCAGAAACGTCACCACGATCGCCAGAAACGGCAACAGCGGTAGCGCCTCGCGCAACCGCCGGTGTAGTGCTGATCCCGGCATCGGCGAAGATCAGCCGATCGCGGCGGCCCAGTGCTCGGCCAGATAGGCGGTGGCCTTCTCGGTCTCATCGGGGCTCGGCACGGTGACCGGGCCGTCGATGATCGGCAGGCTGGCGGCCGCGGCCTTGTCGAGGGTGCCGTCGGTCATCATGTTGTCGGCGCGCACCGGGCGCACCCCGCCCGCGGCGAACAAGTTCTGGCCCTCGTCGCTGTAGAGGAACTCCTCCCAGAGCCGGGCGGCGGCCGGATGCGGGGCGTCCTTGTTGATGGCCTGGTAGTAGAACCCGGCCACGGCATAGTCCGGCGGGACGAAGACCCGCCAAGACGGCACCTTCTGGGTCTGCACGGCGTTGAGGTAGTTCCAGTCGATGACCACGGGCGTCTGGCCCGACGCGATGGTGGCGGGCGTCGGGTCCACCGGCAGGAAGTTGCCCGCCTCGGCCAGCTTGCGGAAGAACTCGACGCCCGGGGCGATGTCGTCGACCGAACCGCCCTGCGACAGCGCGACCATCAGCACTCCGGAGTAGGCCGCCCCGGCCTGGGTGGGGTCGCCGTTGAGCGCGACCTTGCCCCGGAACTCCGGCTTGAGCAGGTCCTCGATGCTGGTGACATCGGGAACCTTGGCGGAGTCGTAGCCGATCGACATGTAGCCGCCGTAGTCGTTCACCCAGGTGCCGTCGCGGTCCTTGTAGGCCGCCGGGATGTCGTCGAACGTGGCGACCCGGTACGGCGCGAACATCGAGGTGTTGGCGAGCGCCACCGCCTGCCCGAGGTCGAAGACGTCGGGCGCGGTGCTCTTGCCCTTCTGCTGGGTGGCCGCGTTGATCTCCTCCTGGCTGGAGGCGTTGGGCTGCATGGAGTTCACCTTGATGCCGTACTTGTCGGTGAACCTCTGGATTATGGTGCCGAAGTTGGCCCAATCATCGGGTACCGCAATGACATTGAGCTCGCCCTCTTTCTTGGCGGCTTCGACGAGCCCGTCCATGCCGCCGAAATCCTGCGCCGAGGTGGCCTCGCCGGCCTTGACCCCGGACTGCGTCTGCTCCCCTGCGCTGTCCTTCTGCGGTGGGGCGCAGGCCGCCGCGCCGACGAGCAGGAGCGCGGACGCGGTGATGGCGGCCAGACGTGACTTCATCGTTCCTTCCGAGGGTCGGGTGAGCGCGCTCGCACCCTACCGCGCGCACCTTGGGGCGGTGGTGTGCAGTTGTGCGGGCCCATTGTTTGCGCAGGTACCGGCGTTAACATCGGTGGATGGCAGAGCGTGAGGCTACGGGGTCGACGGGGTCGACGGGGTCGACGGGGTCGTTCGACGCCTTCGACCCGAACACCTGGCGCTTCGAGCCGGCCCCCGTCCCGTGGTATCGCCGCAAGCAGGCGCTGACGGCGCTGATCGCGGTGGCCGCCGCGGCGGGCGCCATCGTCGTATCAGGAGTGTTGCTGCTGTTCGACGGGTCCGGCGCCGTGCACGAGGAGACCGCCCCCGCCCCCGCGACGACCGCGCCGAGCACGGCGGCCTCCACCCCCGCGCCGACCACCGTCGTCGCGCCCCCGCCGCCCGCGGCACCGTCACCGCCGCCGCCCGCCGAGGTGTCCGCACAGCCCGTCGCGCCCGCCACGCCGACGGCCGAGGAGCCGTCGACGCCGGAAACGAAGAAGCCCGAGTTCGGGGTGACGCGCACACAAGAGACGCGCAGGCCGATCAGCGTCGCGCCGCGACGTCCCGGCTAGCTGCCCCTAGCGCCGGTGCCCGTGCTCGATACCGTGCCGGACCACCAGCCCGTACGGCCCGAAGACGAAGAACGGGTACTGCAGTCGGGCGGCGTCTTCGGCCGCCTGCCCCGGCTGGGCGGTGACCTGCGCGTTGCCGGGTGTCTGACAGATCGTCGCGCCTCCGGTGGCCGAGCATCCGGTAGGTGCCGCGTTCGCCATCGGGGCCAGCCCGATCAGCGCCGCCGTCGCCGCTATGACCAACGATGTGATGATGCGCAGTCGCATTGGTGTTCTCCTCGTCCCGCGGCGTGGGTCGAAGATGACGACGCGCCGTAATTACTGAACATTATGTTCAGATTTAACGGTGCATCGCCGCGGCGGATTCCCGGCGCACCGATGACGTCAGTCACTCGCCACGCCGCGCAGCACGGCGTCGACGAGCGCGTCGGCCGTCGCATCGTCGAGCGGTGCGGTGCCCAGCAGCAGCCGGTAGAGGATCGGCCCGATCAACATGTCGACCGCGGTGCCCGGATCGACGTCGGCGCGCAACTGTCCGCGGGTCACGCCGCGATTCCACACCGTCCGCAACAGCTCACGGCGCGGGGTCACCAGATGGTCGCGCAGTTCCTCCCGGACCCGCGGGTCGTACTGACTTTCGCCGATGAGCTGGGCGAAGACCTGGCCGCTGGCGCCGGTATAGAAGTGGATCAACCCGCTGAGCACCAAGCGGAAGTCCTCGCGGGCCGAGCCGGTGTCGGGATCGGGCGCTTCGGCGGTCATCTCGGCCAGGAACGCCTCGACGGCAACGGCGTACTTGTTCGGCCACCACTTGTAGATCGTCGCCTTGCTGACACCGCTTCGGCGCGCGATCTGCTCGGTGGTCATCGCGCGCAGGCCGACCTCGTGCAGCAGTTGCGTCGTCACCGACAGCACGGCGCCACGGGCCTGCTCGCTGCGGGGGCGGCCGGGACCGCGGGCCGCCCCGGAGGTCGATTGCCCGGTCATAACTTCACTATCGACCAGTTCACCCGCCGCGTAACCGCCGGACCCCAATAAGCTGAACGCATGGCCGAATTCGAGGCTGCGGCGAGGTTCGCCGACGCGCCGGTGGCGATGCTGGGCACCGTCGGAGCCGACCGCGCTCCGCATCTGGTGCCGGTGGTGTTCGGGGTGCACAACGACGTCGTCTACACCGCCGTGGACGCCAAACGAAAGTCCACCCAACGGCTGCGTCGGCTGGCCAACATCGCGGCCAACCCGCGGGTCTGCATGCTGGTCGATCACTACGACGACGACTGGTCGCAGCTGTGGTGGGTGCGCGCGGACGGGCTGGCCGAGGTGCACGAGAGCGGCGAGGCCCGCGCCGTCGGCTACGCGCTGCTGCGCAGCAAATACCCTCAGTACCAAAGGATTGCGCTGGACGGGCCGGTGGTGACCGTCGCGGTCGACCGGTGGTCCTCCTGGCACGCGTGACGACCGCGGCCGCAAAACTCGCCGGATCCCTTGTGCTCGGTGCCGGTTGGGGGAATGGTGGGAGACACCACCGTCAGGAGGCAACGCCATGGCTGACAAAACGACAACTTCTGGTGGTGCCGGAGCCGCGCCCACCGCGGACAGTCCGGCCGCCATCCGAAACGTGGTGCTAGTGGGCCCATCGGGTGGCGGCAAGACCACACTCGTCGAATCCCTTCTCGTCGCTTCGGGGGTACTCAACCGGCCCGGTTCGGTCGTGGACGGCACCACGGTGTGCGACTCCGACGAGGCCGAGATCGCTCAACAACGCTCGGTCGGGCTGGCGCTGGCGTCGCTGCACCACGACGGCGTCAAGGTCAACCTGATCGACACCCCGGGCTACGCCGACTTCGTCGGTGAACTGCGCGCGGGCCTGCGCGCCGCGGACTGCGCACTGTTCGTGATCGCGGCCAACGAACACATCGACGAGCCGACCAAATCGCTGTGGCAGGAGTGCAGCCAGGTCGGCATGCCGCGCGCCGTCGTGATCACCAAACTCGACCACGCCCGCGCCGACTACGACAACGCGCTGACCGGCGCCCAGCAGGCGTTCGGCGACAAGGTGCTGCCGCTGTACCTGCCCGCCAACTCACCGTGCACGGGCCTGATCGGGTTGCTGTCGCAGACGCACTACGAGTACGCCGACGGTAAGCGCACCACCACCCACGACCCCGACGCCTCCTACGCCGAGGCGATCGGGGAAATGCGGGGCACGCTGATCGAGGGGATCATCGAGGAGTCCGAGGACGAGACGCTGATGGAGCGCTACCTCGGCGGTGAGCAGATCGACCAGTCGGTGTTGATCGACGATCTGGAAAAGGCCGTCGCCAGGGGTTCCTTCTTCCCGGCGATCCCGGCGTGCAGCGGCACCGGGGTCGGCACCCTCGAACTGCTGGAGATCATCACCAGCGCGTTCCCCTCGCCGCCCGAACACCAACTGCCCGAGGTGTTCACGCCGCAGGGCAAGGCCCGAGAGGGCCTGACCTGTGACCCGAAGGGGCCGCTGCTGGCCGAGGTCGTCAAGACGACGTCGGATCCCTACGTCGGGCGGGTCAGCGTGGTGCGGGTGTTCTCGGGCACCATCACCCCCGACGCGACCGTGCACGTATCGGGCCACTTCACTTCGTTTTTCGGGTCACCGGCCCACAACGGCTCCAGCGTCAGCCACGAGGATCACGACGAGGACGAACGCATCGGCACGCTGTCGTTTCCGCTGGGCAAACAGCAGCGCCCGGCGCCGTCGGTGATCGCCGGCGACATCTGCGCGATCGGGCGGCTGAGCCGCGCCGAAACCGGAGACACGCTGTCGGACAAGGCCGATCCGCTGGTGCTCAAACCGTGGACCATGCCCGAGCCGCTGCTGCCGATCGCGGTGACCCCGCGCGCAAAGACCGACGAGGACAAGCTGTCGGTCGGGTTGCAGCGGCTGGCCGCCGAGGATCCCACGCTGCGGATCGAGCAGAACCGCGAAACACACCAGATCGTGCTGTGGACGATGGGCGAGGCGCACTCCGGGGTGGTCCTCGACGGGTTGCATCGCCGCTACGGGGTCGCCGTGGACACCGTCGAGCTGCGGGTGCCGCTGCGAGAAACGTTCGGCGGCAAGGCCAAAGGACACGGCAGGCACGTCAAGCAGTCCGGCGGGCACGGCCAGTACGCGGTGTGTGACATCGAGGTGCAGCCGCTGCCGGAGGGCACCGGGTTCGAGTTCGTCGACAAGGTGGTCGGCGGTGCCGTGCCGCGCCAGTTCATCCCCAGCGTCGAGAAGGGGATCCGGGCGCAGATGGAAAAGGGCGTCGGCGCCGGCTATCCCGTCGTCGACATCCGGGTCACCCTGTTCGACGGCAAGGCGCACAGCGTGGACTCCTCGGACTTCGCGTTCCAGATGGCCGGTGCGTTGGCGCTGCGGGAGGCGGCCGCGGCCACCAAGGTGAACCTGCTCGAACCGGTGGACGAGGTGTCGGTGCTGGTGCCCGACGATCTGGTGGGCACCGTGATGGGTGATCTGGCGAGCCGCCGCGGCCGGGTGCAGGGCACCGAGAAAGTCGGCGAGGACCGCACACTGGTCAAGGCCGAGATCCCCGAGGTGGAGCTGACCCGGTACGCGATCGACCTGCGCTCGATGGCCCACGGTGCCGGATCGTTCACCAGAACCTTCGCCCGTTACGAGCCGATGCCCGAGCACGCCGCCGCCAAGGTCCTGGCGTCGGTCTGAGACAGCGGATTCCGGCGCCCCGCCGAGATCGACGTTTCGGGGGTCTTTACTCGCCCTTTCCCTCCCGGTTGTCCCTTTCGGCGCGCAGTTAACGGGGGGGATCGCCGCGCCAACTGAAGCTGTTCACGTATTTGCCCATGTCCAAAGCGATTTGGAGATTGGCGCCCGACGGCTTACCGAATCCGAAGTCCGGGCCGAACTCGTGGTAGGGGCCCACCGCCGCGGCCACCAACGCAAGGTCGTTCTTCACCGCGACCATCACCATGACCCGCATCCTGGCGTAGCTGCTGTTGGAGCCCTGCGGCCAACAGTCGGCGACCTCACCGTAACCGGACTGGTAGCCGACCATCGCGTTGGGAATCTCATAGGCGGTGCGAGTGTCGGGGAAGGTCTTTTTCACCAGCGCCTTGGCGATCGCCTTGGCCGACCGGCCGGCCGCCGGCTCGCTGAACAACCGTATCGTCCCGCCGTCACCTGCCAGAAATTCCGCGGTCACCCCGTTGGGTTGGGTGCTGATGCGGTACGCCGAACTCGGCGTCGGGTGGTGCACCGTGAACGCGCCGTCGTCGGCGGTGAAGCGCGGGTTGACCTCCACCGGCGTGCCCGTCGGCGGGCGGCCGCAGTCCGGTGGACACGCGTAGCGCGCTGCGGGCTTGCTGATCGCCGCCGACACCGCGATCAGCCCGGCGGCCACCACGACGATGGCCGAAAGCCATATCACCACCAGCCGCCGCCGTGACGTCCGCCGCGGCGCGGTGGCCGCGTAGCTGCCCGCCGGAATTGCGTATCCGGGAAAGAAATCCGTTCGCCCGCTCATGGCCCCTCGGTGTCGCGCACCGGACGCGCCGTGCGGCGGAATCGTCGTGACGACCGGGACGACGCGCGGGTCGCCACCCCGCAGGCCGGGCAGAACGCCATATCGGGCACCACATGACCGCAGTGCGGGCACAGCAGCGGCTCGTCGGCCTGGATCTCGTCGTGCGCTTCGTGAAGCAACGCCAGATGCAGACCGATGCGCAACAGCAGCAGCCCGACCGCCGCCAACAGCAGGTGCATCGCCAACATGAACAGCTGCGCGGGCGCGGCGGCGTCGATGACCCCCAGGGCCAGGCACACCGTCAGCACCGCGGCCGCGAACCCGACCAGCACCCCGCGTACCAGGCCGGGGCGCTGGTCCTGCTTGCTCGGCGGGCGCCGAAACCACAGCGCCGCACCGATCAACCCGCCCGCGGCCGCCGCGGTCACGGGTTCGGCCACCCCCCTGATGCCGGCCTCCACCAGCAGGCTCTCCATCGGCTGCCGGCTCACCACTCCGGTCCCGAACTGCGGCGCCAGATGGGCCAGCGTGGACGCGGCGGTGAACGCGAGCGCACCGAGCGCACCAACCAGGAAGCCGTCCAACGCTTCTCGGGTCGGTGGCCGCGTCATCCGCACGATCACCGCGGGCGCCAGCATGAGGATCACGCCGCCGAGCGGTATCACGATGCCGTCCCGCAGGATGCGG
This sequence comes from Mycolicibacterium holsaticum DSM 44478 = JCM 12374, assembly GCF_019645835.1. NCBI lineage: Bacteria > Bacillati > Actinomycetota > Actinomycetes > Mycobacteriales > Mycobacteriaceae > Mycobacterium > Mycolicibacterium holsaticum. The sequence continues at coordinate 231,198 of NZ_CP080998.1, read as the reverse complement.
TCCCAGTCGGCGCCTTGGGTCAGCCCCAGCTGGTAGGAGCGGGTGATCGTCGCCTCGGTCAGCAGCACCCACCCCAGTCCGAGCCCCACGCCCAGCGCCGCCGTCCGCGCCAGCGTGCGAAACCCGAAGTCGCGGAAGGCATCTGATTCCCACAGGTAGATGACGAACAACACAGGAAGGCCCAGCGCGGCCACGGTGACCAGCGCGGCGGGCAGCCGCAGCAGCGTGAACGTGGCCAGCGTCGCCAGCAGCACCACCAGCCCGAGTCGAAACGCGGTGCGGGAGCGCTGCGGCAGATGCGGAAACAGCGAGCTGGTCGGCGACGGCTGCAGCAGGTGTTCGTCGGGTGCCGCACCGTAGTCGCGCACCCGCAGCCAATCCGGCCCCTCGGCACGACGCGGGGTCAGATGGCACCCGCACAGCCCGCAGTACTCGCCGGCGGGGACGTCGGTCTGACACACCCGGCACTCGGCCGTCGGGACCTGATCGGCGTCGCTCATGCGCGATCCGCCTCCGGCTTCTCGCTGACCCTCATTCGCCGGACTCCTGCAGCGTCAAGAGGTTTCGTACCAGGTTGTCGACGTCGGGAGTGCCGAGCCCGGTCACCAGGTCGTAGCCGGCGGCGGCGTCGGCGACCGCGTTGCCGCCGAGGGTGACGTCGCGGAACGCCGGCAGCGGCGCGCCTGCCGCGATGCGGTACAGCTTGGGGTTGAGGTCACCGATGGCCTGGCCGCCGTTGGCGAGCAGGTACTGGTTCATCACCGCGGCGAAGCCGGCCCAGATGGGCGCCGACTGCGACGTGCCACCGCCGACCAGCTGGGTTTGTTTGAACACGATGCGCACCCCGGTGAACGGGTCGGCCACCGCCGCGACGTCGGGGGTCAGCCTGCGGTCGGGGTTCTCATCGGGCAACACGTCGCGCTGCCACTCGGGTCGGTCGAACAACGCCGACACCCCGCCGCCGGTACCCACCGACAGCGGCACGTCGAACCAGGCCTGCTCGGCAAGCCAACGGCCGTCGGCTGCGGTGGACAACGTCGTGCCACCGACGTCGGTGACCTCCGGTAGCGACGCCACCGAGTCCAGCCCGACGTCGTCCTCCCCCGGCGGCGACGACCATTCGTCGCCGCCCTTGCATTCCATCCCGGCCAGGTCACCGCTGGCGTTGAACGCCGTCGTGCCGTTGTCATGCGCGGCCGCCAACGCCGACCGCACCGGCGCGACGTCGGCGGCGGTGATCAGCCTGTCGCACCCCCAGCCGATCGACAGGCTCCACACCGCACCGGGGAACCGCCGGTCGGTCTCGGCGAACAACTCGCCGACCTTCTCGAACGTCCCGTCCCCGGCGACGGTCGAACGGGCGTTGACGACAACCTTGCGCGCATCGGGCGCCACCGCGTGCGCCACCTGCAGGTCCATCGTGGTCTCGCCGCGCGGCGTGTCGAGGTCGCCGCCGACGACCTCGGGGGTGAACCGCGGCAACCCGAACGTGTCGGCGAAGAGGTCGAGGTCGGCCTGTTCGAAGCCGTCGAACGCGAAGAACACGATCGTGACGCCCTTGCCGGTGTAGCCGTCGGCGGTCAGCGGGTCGAGGTTGTAGGCGTGCCGCAGCGCGACCGGCGACAACCCCTTGTCCGGCACGTCCAGCGGCACCATCGGAAGGTGCGAGGTGTGGTGCGGGATGTAACCCAGGATCCTGCCGAGCTCGTCGACGTCGCCGCGCAACACGTCAGGCACCCGCGGCTGCTGCGGGGACGCGTAGAACACCTGCCCGCGCCTGCCCCGGTAGTCGTGCACCTCGACGCCGAACGCGCGCGCCAGGCTCTGCGCGGCGCCTTCGACGACGGCCCAGTTCGCCCCCTGCTGCCATCGCACGGTCAGGTCCCGGCGTTCGGCCCAGTCGAACACCGCGGCCGGACGGTCCCTGCGGTGCAGGGCCAGGGTCAGTTGGGCGTCGCCGTTGCGCGACGGCCCCAGATCGGTCGAGCTGGCCAGCAGGTAGGCGTACGGTCCGGCGATGGTGTCGTCGGGCGGCGCCGCTGGCCGCAGGTCGGCGGCGAACACCAGCACGCCCGCCGCCAGAAGCGCGAGCATGCCGAATCGCCGCACACCCACGGACGTCAGCGTCCGCCCGAACCGATCCGGCCTGCGGTCAGTGGTCGCCGGGGATGGCCGTCGGCGCAGGCGGTGCCTTCACCGTCGGCGAGAACGGGTTGGGCCCCGGCTCGATGCGCGGCGCCTTCTCGGTCGGCGGGCCCGGATCGACGGGGGTGGCCGGCGGCGCCGTGGTGGTGGTCGTGGTCGTCGTGGTGGTGGTTTCCTCGGGTGTCGATTCCTCGCCGGCGCACGACGCGGTCGTCAGCACCATCGCCGCGATCGCGGCACCGCCGGCGACCGCCGCCACCCGCCGCCGCAAAAGACCAGGCCTCATAGTGTTCAGTCCCATCTGTCCCGACCTACGCCAGCGGTGTACCAAGATCACCACCGGCCAGTGAAACTGTAATGGAATGCCGTGGTCAGCGCCTGTCGACTAATTCTGGGACGCGGCGCCGACCGCGGCGAGGGCTTCGGCCAGCGTCGAGTACAGCGAGAAGACGCTGTCCAGCCCCGTCAACTGGATGGGCCTGCTGGTCGCGGGACCGTTGGCGACGACCGCGAACGCGGTGGTCTTGCTGACGGCTTCGTTGGTGGCCACCAGTGTCTGTAGGCCCGCCGAGGCGAGAAAGTCGACGTCGGACAGGTCGATGACCAACGCGGTGGGCTTGGCGGCCAGCGCGTCGGTGATCGACGCTTCCAGAGCGGCGACGGTGGCTACGTCGACGTCACCGCCGACCGCCACGACGGCGACCCCATCCTGGTGGGTGACCGACGTGGTAATCGGATCAGTACCTGGCAAGGGCGGTCCTTCGTTTCGTGGGCGCCGCCACTGACGACGGCAGTGCGCAGAGCTTAGCGCTTGCCCCCGAACGCAGATCAATGCTTCGACGGCTCCATGATCTAAGTGCAGGCTAATGTCACGGTAGGACGCGTGCGCCGATTAATGCCGAGCCCGTCGTAGAGCTGGGAGGTTGGATGTCCGATCCCTCCTTCGCCACACCAACGGGTGAGCCGGTACCGCGCCAGGCCGCTGCGCACCAGGAGTGACGGTGGCGACGGACTTCGTTGTCGACATCAGCGACTCGACCGATATCGTGACCGCCCGCCAGGCAGGCCACGAGCTGGCCAGGCAGCTCGGGTTCTCGCTGACCGACGTCACGATGATCGCGACCGCCATCTCCGAAATCGCCCTTAACATCACCAGCTACGCGGGCCACGGCGAAATCCGCATCGGCGTGCAGCTCCGAGACGGCAGGCAGGCGCTGGTGGTGTACGCCGAGGACGACGGGCCCGGAATCGCCGATGTGGAACGTGCGATGGAGGACGGCTACTCCACCGGCCGGGGGCTCGGGCTGGGCCTGCCGGGGGCCCGCAGGCTGATGGACCGGCTGCAAATCGAATCGAGGCCCGGTCGGGGCACCGTGATCGAGATGTGGAAGTGGGTGCCCGACGATGGTTAGGCATGCAAGCGACTTCTACACGCGGTACGCCGAGGCGCTGAACGCCTACCTGCGCAGCGGCGACGAAGCGGTGCTTGCCGTGGGGCACGACCTCGGACGTCAGGCGCTGATCGAGCGGATGAGCATGCTCGAGATCATCGAGAACCACTGGCGGCTGGTCAGCGCCGGCGGCCCGGACACCGACGCGGGCCCGGGCGGCGCGCTTCAGTTCCTGCTGCAAACCCTGGCGGCGCTCGACATCGCCACCCGCGGATTCCTCGACGGCACAAAGCGTTACGCACAGCAGCGAGCCCGCGCCGACAACCTCGCCGACCGCGACGCGTTCCGCACCGCGCTGGTGAACTCCCTTCAGGAAGGATTTTTCGTCGCCGACGACACCGGAACGATCGTCGAGATCAACGACGCGTTCGCCGACATCACCGGATACGGCGCCGACGACCTGCCCTACCAGATGCCTCATCCGTGGGTGGAGGATCCGGCAACGGCGAACCAGCATCTGTCGGAGGTGGCCCGGCGCGGCGCGGGCACCGCCGAGATCGCGATCCGGCATCGCGACGGCCGCAGCCGCTGGGTGGTGCTCAGCATGAACGTGATCGCCGAGCATGCCTCGGACCGGATGGCCTATGTCGGCACGGTGCGCGACATCACCGCTCCGCGCGCGGCGGCGGCGCGTGACGGCGCGGTGGCCCGGCTGGCGACGGCGGTCAGCCTCGCCACGAACGTCGACGAGGTGCTGTCGATCCTGTTGGCGCAGTGCGCTTCCCCGCTGGACGTCGCGCGGGTGATCGCCGTCATCTGGCCGCACACCGACGGTGATCCGACGATCCACGTGGCCGGTGACCCCGCCGTCTCGAGTTGGGACGAGCTGGATCCCGACTGGCAACGCACCTTCGACGACGCCCGCGACTGGCTGCCGCTGACCGTCAACACGGTCGGTGCCGCACCCAGCGCGGGCACCACCCGAGGCTTCGCGGCGGCGCTGTCCAGTAAGCGCGACGTCGTGATCTGCCTGGAGCACCACCGGCCGCGCGTGGTCAGCACCGAGGACCGGCGGCTGGTCAGCGCGCTCGTCGGGCATCTGGGTCTGGCGATGCAGCACGTCCGCCAGTTCGAGAGCGCCAGGGAGACCTCGCTGACGCTGCAGCGCTCGATGCTCGCGCCCAGCACGCTTCCCGCCGGGTTCGTCGTGCGCTACGAACCGGCCGTCTCGCCGCTGGAGATCGGCGGCGACTTCTACGATGTGCTGCCCGTCGCCGAACAGCGCATCGGTGTGGTCGTCGGCGACTGTGTGGGCCGCGGGCTGTCGGCCGCCGCGGTGATGGGCCAGCTCCGCGCGTCGGCCAGGGCGCTGCTGCTGACGGGCGCAGAGCCGTCGGACGTGCTGGCACACCTCGACTCGGTGGCCGAGTTGATCCCGGCTGCGTTCTGCACCACGGTGTTCGTGGCGGTGATCGACACCGAAACCGGGTCGGTGCACTACAGCAACGCCGGCCATGTGCCGCCGGTGCTCATCACAGGCGCGTCGCCGCCGGAACTGTTGACCGACGGGCGTTCGGTGCCGTTGGCCGTGCAGAGTGAGGAGCCCCGACCGCAGGCGACCCGGGCGCTGACGTCGGGTTCGACGCTGTTGCTTTACACCGACGGGCTGGTCGAACGGCGCGGCGACGCGATCGACAGCCAGATCGAACGTCTCGGCGAGGTGCTCGCCGAAACCACCGCTCAACCGATCGAATCGGTCGCCGATGCGGTGCTGGCAAAGCTGATGCCGGACAACGGTTTCGACGACGATGTCGCGATCGTGCTCTACCGGCTGGAGCGCGCGCCGCTGCGTATCGACACCGAGGCCGCGGCGATCCGGTTGAGCGAGGTGCGGCACCGGCTGGCCGCCTGGCTGCGCGGCAACGACGTACCCGACCAACTCGCCGACGACATCGTGCTGGTGGTCAACGAAGCGTGCTCGAACTGCGTCGAACACGCTTACCGCGGCCGCGATCCCGGCCGCATGCGGGTGGAGGCCGACATCCGCGGCCACGAGATGCACATCCGCGTCATCGACGGGGGTTCGTGGAAGACACCGCCTGCCGACCCGGGCACCAGAGGGCGGGGCCTGATGCTGATGCGCGCGGTCAGCGACGGGGTGGATCTCGACGGGACGCCGGCGGGTACGACGGTGGAGATGTCATTCCGACTGCCAACGACAAGCCGCGGTTGACCCACCGCCGGCGCCGGTCGTCGACGGCGCGCGGGCTAAGTGTCGGCCCGGCCCGCCACGGCGGCCTCGAGTTCTTCCTCCAGCGCGCCCTCCTCGCGACCGAGCGCGATGGTCGACGCCATCATCGCGACGACCGCGACCGTGATCGCCGCGGCCTTGACGCCGTTGACCGTCATGTGTTCCCCGAGCACCACCGCGCCGAGCACCACCGCGATGACCGGTTCGAGCACCAGCATCGTGGGCACCGACGTCTGCAACGAGCCGGCGTGGAAAGCCGACTGCTGCAGAAACACCGCGATAACCCCCAGCAGCACAAGCAGATACGGTATCGGCGTGCTGAGCACTGCCAGCAGCCCGTTGTGGGTGAGCATGTGCATGACAACCTTGGTCAGCACCGCGACGACGCCGAAGAGCACGCCCACGGCGACGGCCAGCAGCACGGCGCGCCGCCAGCCCGGGCGGCGGACCGCCACCACCACGCATGCGGTCACCGCCGCGACGCACACCAGCGCGACGACAGCCGTCAGCGGCGCGGAGGCCTCGTAGTCACCGGGCCGGGTCTTGGCCAGCACGACGAACACCCCCAGCGCGGCGGTCAGCGCCGACGCCCACAGCCATTCACCGCGGGTGACGCGGCGATTGGCCAGCCGCGCGCTCAGCGGCAGCGCGAAAAGCAGCGCGGACACCAGGATGGGCTGGACCAGCAGCAGCGAACCGAACACCAGCGCGAGCGCCTGAAAGCAGAACCCGGTCACCGCCGCCGCGGTGCCCGCCCACCACAGCGGCCTGCGCAACAACGTGAGCACCATCACGCTGCTCACCCCGTGCTCGGGTGCGACGTCCATGGTGGCGCGCTGGCGCACCACGATGCCGATCGCCAGGAACACCGCGGCGAGCAGGGCCAGAAGTACGGCCAGACCATGGCTTACCAAAGCGTTCAGCTCCCTTCAGACCATGGTCGGCACACCGGACAAGCAGACCATAATGGCCGATGCGCCGCGCAGTCGGTGTGAGGCCCCCGGCGGCGGGCACGTTTCGGCGCCCGGCCAATTGGGCATTGATCGATCATGAACATGCGACGGTTGGTGTTGCTACTGGGTGCGGTCGTGTTGGTAATCGGTGTCATCGGTCTTCTGGTACCCGTATCGATCGCCGGACCCGACAATCAGAAGATCGGTTGCGGTAACGCGGTCGCCGCGGACTATGCGCCCGCCCGCAACGTGGACAACCGCAATCCGGTCAACCTGCCGGTGCTCAACGAGCTGATTCCGCACACCGACTACGTCGCACAGTGCGAGTCGGCGGTGTCCCAGCGTCGGACCTGGACCATCCCGGTGGCGGTCATCGGGCTGGTGATTCTGGTCGGCGGGTTCTTCGTCGGCAACCGGGTCGGCGGCGCACGAACCGGCTAGCTCGCCTCGCGGCCTCCGACCACGCGCAGCCGTGGCGGCGCGTGGGGCGTCGGCTGGGGTGTCGGTGCGATCTTGTCGTTGACCGACGCGACGACGGTGTCGACCCGGGTGACGGCGCGGTCGCACAACCCGCGCACCCGGTCGCTGGCCACGTCGACGTCGTCGGCCGCGCTGCGCAGGTACGCCCGGACATTGACCCGGAACCGATCGCCTGCCACGCGCAGCCTGCGGCGAAGCCGGTCGTCGATCTCCACCGAGATGTAGGGCAGCACCCGAACCTTCATGGCCCCACGATAGCCGTGCCGGGTGCGCCGGCCTACCTGCCGAGCGGTGCGGGCACCGGCTGGTCGGTGGTCTGCGGCAGCGGGCGCGCCGCGGTCTCGCGCATCGTCAACACCGCGGCCAGCGACACCACCGCCGCCACGATCAGGTAGAACGCCGGTGCCACGGGGTTGTCGGTTTCGGCGGTCAGCCAGGTGACCACATACGGTGTGGTGCCGCCGAACCCGGCCACGCAGAGGTTGTATCCGATGGAGAAGCCGCTGTAGCGCACGGTGGTGGCGAACAGCTCGACGCCGGCCGACACCGCCGCGGACACGTAGACGGATTCGATCGCGGCCAGACAGCAGTGCGCGATGACCGCCGCCGTCAGCGAACCCGAGTTCAGCAACAGGAACAGCGGATAGCCCAGCACCGCGAAGGTCACCGAGGCCCCGATGAGCATCGGTTTGCGGCCGATCCGGTCCGACAGCGCGGCCAGCGGAAGGATGAGGATCAGCGCCACCAGGCTGGCCAGCGTCATGGAGACGAACGCGCTGGTCTTCGAGAACTCGAGCGTCTTGATGAAGTAGGTGGGCAGGAACGTGAACACCACGTAGTAGCCGACGTTGAACACGATGAACAACCCGATCACCTGAAGGATCGGGCGCCACGCCGTGGTGACGGCCTCCCGCAGCGGCGACTCGGCGATCTGATCGGTCTTGCTGAGTTCGGCGAACTGCGGGGTGTCGTCCAGGCGCAGCCGGATGTACAGGCCGACAAGGCCCAGCGGCCCGGCGATCAGAAACGGGATGCGCCAGCCGTAACTCTCCATCGCCGCGGCGGGCAGCAGCGCCTGCAACAGCGTCACGGTCGCCGAGCCGAGCAGGAAGCCCAGCACCCCCGACCACGCCATGAACGTGACGGTCAGCCCGCGGCGTTTGTCCGATGCGAACTCGGCCAGATACACCGCGCCGCCGCCGTACTCGCCGCCTGCCGAGAACCCTTGCAGGCAGCGCAGCAGCAGCAGCAGAAGCGGCGCGGCGACGCCGATCGAGGCGTAGGTCGGCAGTAGCCCGATGGCCACCGTTGCCGCCGACATCAGCAGAATGACGATCGCCAGGACGCGCTGGCGACCGATCCGGTCGCCGAGCGGACCGAACACGAACCCGCCCAGCGGACGCATGAAGAACGCCGCCGCGAAGATCGCGAATGTGTTGAGCAGCGCGGCGGTTTCGTTGCCCGCGGGAAAGAAGTTCGCCGCGATGAACGTCGCAAGGAAGCCGTAGATCGCGAAGTCGAACCATTCGACGGCGTTGCCGATCGATGCTCCGGTTATGGCCCTACGCACATCGGACGGCATGTCGCTGCTCCCTGCAACTAAGCGTTGTGCTGACTTTGCCAGCGCCAGTGTGGAATTGAGGCACGCTGGAGTCTATCGGTCGGCCCAGTACGGCCGGGTCACCAGCACCACCAAACCCAGCACCGCGACCGGAGCCACCAGCGGCAGCCACGGCAACTCCGCGGCAACCGACACCGCGGCCAGCCCGACGGCGCCGAATCCCACCGCTGCGATCACTGTCGGCGCCGTCGCGGTGCCCGCATGCCGCAACACCAAGTAGCCCGCCGCCGTCAACCCGCACAACGCCGCCAGCATCGGCGCGGCGTCGGCGAGCACCAACACCGCCCCGGCCAGCAGCACCGCCAGCGTCGCGCACGGCCGAAACACGCTGCCCGCCAGCACCGCAAGCGCAGCCAGCCCGGCCACCACCAGCGCGATGTCGTCGGCCTGCACCGCCGACGCCGCCACCATCACCAACCCGAACGCGGTTGACATCGCCCGGTTCACCGCCATAGCCATCGCGCGGTTCACCGCGGTCTCCCCACCGGGCGCCGATGGTCGGGTACCAGCTGCATCGCCGCCTCCAGCGTATCCACCGCACGCCACGACACCACATCGACACCGATGGTGCCCATGTCGCGGTACATGAACGACCGCTGCAGCGCCCACATCCTGGCGACCAGACGGTCGGTGTCTTCGGCGAACGGGGCACCCTCCAGCACGTCGACGGCGACGACGGTGTGCCCGCGTTTGCGTAAATCGATGAGCGCCAACGCGAATTCGGTGTCCAGCATCGTCGAGAACGCCACCACGATCGCACCCGGCGGCACCGCCGCGCGGGGCGCCAGCGTGCCCGGCGTGGTCTCGAACCCGTCGTCGACGGCGAGCATCGCATCCAGCACCCGGTAGAACTGCCGACGGCCGATGTCGGCGCCGAGCCAGCGCGGCTGCCGGTCCCCCAGGGCGACGACGCCGGCGCGGTCACCGCCGCGCAGCGCGCTCTGCACCACCTGCACGGCGCCCCTGGCGGTGCGGTCGGCGGCCTCGGTCGCGGGCCCCGCGGGTTGCGGATAGTTGTCGACGAGCACCACCACGTCGGCGGCGCGGTCGGTCAACCGCTGGGTGACGTGCAGGCTGCCCCGACGCGCGCTGACCGGCCAGTTGACCGTGCGCAGTTGGTCGCCGGGAACGTATCTGCGCACGTCGGCGTACTCGACGCCGGGGCCGATATGCCGGGTCAGGTGCGTGCCGAGGCGGTCCAGCAGTTCGGTGCGCGGAATCGCCGTCGGTTGCGGCGGGGCCTGAGGAAAGACGTAGACGGTGGCAGCGTCGACGACCCCGCGGCCTTCCAGCAGGCCGCCGCGCGCGGCCACCCGCAGGTGCGCCCGGATGGGGTAACGGCCCCAACGGTCGGCGCTCACCTCGACGGTCTGTCGCGGCCCACGTTCGACGACGTCGCATTGCATCCCCGTGGCCGCCGAGACGGCGACGAACACCGTTTCCGGTTCTGCGTCGGCCCACACCGTGACACGCACCTGTTCGGTCTCGAAGCAGCGGTGCGCGCCGGGTTGGGCATGCACCCGCGCCGACGGCACCGGCCGCTGCCACCCGATCGAGCACAACACCCCGATCAGCGGCGCCGCGAACGCCACCAGCTGCCAGCACCCGCCGATCACCGCCACCACGAATGCCACCGCCGCGCACGTCACCAGCGCTGCCGTCAGAGGTGAGGCGCGCCAAGTCAATTCGGCGTCAGCGGCGCGGGCTTCGGTCACGGCGCGTCAGGCTTCGGCTCGCGGTACCGGCAGGCGGCGCAGCAGTTCCTGGACCACGTCGCTGCCGTGCACGCGACGCACCCACATCTCCGGCCGCAGGCTGATGCGGTGGGCGATCGCCGGAACGGCAAGGGATTTCACGTCTTCGGGGATGACATAGTCGCGGCCGAACAGCAGCGCGCGGGCGCGGGCCAGCTGGACCAGGTCGAGTTCGGCGCGCGGGCTGGCGCCGACGGCGATCTGCGGATGCTGGCGGGTGGCCGCGGCCAGCGACACCACGTAGCGCAGCACGTCGTCGTGCACGGTCACCTGTTCCACCGATTCCCGCATGGCGATCAGCTCGTCGGCGTCGACCACCTGGCCCACCGCCGGCTCCGTCGATCCCCGGTCGATGCGCCGGCGCAGCATCGAAACCTCCTCGGGCTCAGAGAGATAGTTCAGCTCGAGGCGGATCGTGAACCGGTCGAGTTGCGCCTCGGGCAGTGGATAGGTGCCCTCGTACTCGATGGGGTTGTCGGTGGCCAGCACGATGAACGGGGCGGGCAGTCGGTGCGTGACGCCGTCGATGCTCACCTGGCGTTCGGCCATCGCCTCCAGAAGCGCTGCCTGGGTCTTGGGTGGCGTGCGGTTGATCTCGTCGGCCATCAGCAGGTTCGTGAAGATCGGCCCGGGCCGGAACTCGAACCGGCCCGACTGCATGTCGTAGACCGTCGAGCCGAGCAGATCGGCGGGCAGCAGGTCCGGGGTGAACTGGACCCGCTTGAACTGCAACCCGAGCGCGGCGGCGAACGACCGCGCGATCAACGTCTTGCCGAGGCCGGGCAGGTCTTCGATCAGCACGTGCCCGCCGGCCAGCACGGTGGTGAGGATGAGCGTCAGCGCACCGCGCTTGCCGACCACCACGCGCCCGATCTCGTCGAGCACGGTTTCGCAGTTGGCGGTGGTGGTCGCCGCCGGAAGGCCCATGGTCATATCCGCTCCAGCCGTTGCAGGATCTCGTCAAGGGCCGCGCGGCCGGGGCCCGGTTCGTTGGCGTCGCTGCGCGCGACGTTCTCCGGGTCCACCCATGCCCACAGCTGCGCGCCGAAGAGCATCTCGCCGGTGGCGGCATACGCCGCGCGGTCCTTGAGCCGCTTTTGCCCCGATGCCATTTCGAACTGTCGCGCGAGCATGGGCCGCAGGTGGCGGTCCCAGTCCCTTCGGGTGGAGTCCGCCCTGCTGATCAACGTCTCGGTGCGGGACAACCAGCGGCGCAGCGACTCTGCGGCGTCGTCGACCGGGGCTTCGGCCGCACCCGCGGTCGGATCGCGCACCAGGTACCACCGCAAACCCAGCAGCGCCACCGCGAGAGCCAGACCCGAGATGACCAGGGCCATGCTGCGGTCGGGTGCGGCCAAAACCATCAGCTCGGCTGCCACCACGAGCAGAAATGCGACCGCCACAAGCCTTTTCACGCCGGAACCTCCGGTATGCGCCCGGGCAGTTCGGCGAGCACCCGGTGCAGCACCCGCACCGCGGCATCACGGTGCGCCTCGGTCATCACATGTTTGGAGAACCGGGCCTCCTCGAACAGCTCGACCAGTTCGGTTGCGCTGTCGGCGCGTAACGCGTTGCGCTCGACCGCACGCGCCAGCACCTCGGTCGGGGTGTCGCAATCCTGCGGGATCGCCCCGGGCACCCGGGTCAGCTCACGTTCCATCGACGCGTAGCACGCGATGATCGCCTCGCGCGGCTCCCGGCTCAGGTCACCGATCTCGGCCAGCCCGATCTCTGCAGCCCTGGCAAGGGAATTCGTCGTCGGAGACGAAGGGGCGGGACGGTCCTCGTCACCGAACAGCTCGGGTTCGTGACGCCGCTGCCGCCGCGACGCGACCGCCGTGCCGAGCACCACCAGCCCCATCAGGATCAGCATCGGCGGGACCAGGTACCCGACGACGTTCGAACCCGTGTCGTCGGCCTGGTCGGGGAGTGGTGCGGGCGGGCTCTGCGCGCCAGGCGCAGTGTCGGCGATACCGGTCCCGGTGCCGGACTGCTCGATCGCCTCCCGGCCGCCGATGCGGCTCAACACCACGATCAGCAGCAGCCACCCGATGACGACCGACAGCGCGATCAACGAGAACCGCCACGTCGGGCGCCCCCTGGTGCCCGGACTGCGCGGCAGCGCGCCCACCGATGGCGGCGTGGGTCGGCGGTCGCGCAACCGCACGATGATCGCGAACCCGATGATCGCCACCGCCGCGGTCAGCAGCGCGACGACGGCGATCAGCGCCGCCGGGTGGCTCTGCTCGGGCTGTCGGGGTTCGGCTGGCCGCTCGGCCGCGCCGGGCACATATCCGCGCAACCCCCACGCGGCAAGGACCATGAGCGCGATGACCGCGATCACGCGCTGTGTCGACTTGTCGAAACCGGCCATGACCCTGACCCCATCCTGACAGGCGTTCAGTGATTTGGGTGCGCGAACGAGCGCTCAGCGCGCTTTAACGCGCCGAAGTCGCATCGCGGCGTCGCGGCTGGCCTGTTTGCCCTTCGCGTAGGCGTCTTCTGCGGCGGCCAGCGCCGCCTCGGCGTCCGCCAGCCGGCGACGTGCATCCTGGTGGCGCAGCCGCGCGGTGGCCAGGTCGGACTGCAGCTCGCCCAGCGCGTCGTCGGCCTCGGCCTTGGCGCGTTCGGCGGCCTTCAGTTCGGCGCGGGCCTGCCGGGCCGCCTTGTCGTCGGCCACGGGTTCGGCCCTGGTCTTGGCGGCCCGGGTCGGCTTGAAAACCGCTGCGCTGTCACCGAACCCGCCGAACCCGGACCACTGCTCGGCCTTGACCAGCCTGCCGATCCTGGCCGCGACGTCCTGATCGGCGACGGCCGCCTGCAGCGTCGAGATGACGTCGTCACGCAACGACGCCGACGGACGGGTCAACTCGGCTTCTTCGAACGCCGTCCGGGTCAGGTCGTCGATGAGCCGGCGCTGCTCGGCGGACAGTTCGCGGATCCGGGCGCCGTCCATCGCGCTGTGCGCGTCGCGCAACCGCGCACCGAGGTCGGCAAGGCGCCGCTGCACCGCATCGTCGGCGTGGGCGAGCCGGTTGACCACCCACGCCGCCGTGGTGGGCTTGCGCGCGGCCGAGATCTTCTTGGCGTCCTCGGTGTCCCCGCGTTTCCTGGCGGCCGCGGCGAGCTTGGTGCGCAGCGCAGTGAAGTCCTCGAGCCGGGCGGCATAGAGCTCGTCGAGCGGATCCATACGTCCCTCCTGCCGGTGGTGCGGTTACGGCCCCTGTCCATGGTCGCGCAACCAGCGCGCGGTCAGCTGCCGGAAGGCCTGTTGGCCGATGCTGCCGGGACGCGCGTCGAACACGTGATCGGCGAACGGCACGGGAACCAGCTCGACGTCAACGCCTGCCGCCGCGGCCTGCTCGACAAACCGGTGGGTACCGGCGACGGGCACCAGGTGGTCAGCCTCGGGCAGGATGATCAGCGTCGGCGGCGCCTCGGCGGTGATATGGCTGGCCGACGAAATGTGTTGGTAGCGCTCGGGAAATTGCTCGGGTGAGCCGCCGGTGTAGGCGGCCACCATGTCGCGCGCGGTGGCGCCGAGCAGCGGATCGGCGTTGCGGTACATGCCCACCGGGTCGACGGCGGGATACATCACCGACACCGCGTGCACCGCCGGTGGCCGCCCGCCGCACGACGACGACAGCCGCCCCGCGGCGGCCAGGTAGGCGGTATTGACCGCCAGGTTTCCGCCCGCGGAGTGTCCGGACAGCGACAGCCGCGCCGGGTCCCCGCCGTAGCGGTGCGCGTTGTCCCCGATCCAGGCGAGCGCGCAGCCGAGTTGGCCCTGGACCACGTCCGCGAGATGCCGGTCGGCCGACGACAACGGGTATCCGACGCTGATCGTCAGCCAGCCCTGGTCGGCGAGCCAGCGCAGATCGGTGCTACGCGAGTGCCGGTCGCCCTCGACCCACCCGCCGCCGTGGATGTACACCAGCACCGGCGCGCGCGACGCGTCCGTCGACCCGGGCGGCCGGTAGATGCTGACCTGCAGCGGTTCACCCTCGAACGTCGCGTAGGTCGCTTCCGCGTCGGGGCTGGCCGACCGGGGCAACCCGATCCCGAACACGTCGACCAGATCGACGTCGGCGCCCGCAGCGGCCACGGCGGCGGTCATCCGGACGGTGATGTACGACGCGCCTACCGCGGCGAACACGGCGACCACGGTCAGCGTCGCGGCGAACCGGCCACGCCCCCGCCACCAGCGGTACCCGGCAAGCACGGCGGCCACCGCCGCCGCGACGATCAGCCAGACGACGAACCAGGGCGTGAACGCCGTCGCGAGGCCCACATACGGCACGTCGTGCAGCAGGGTGCCCAGCACCGCCAGCGCCGCGACCGCGGTGAGCGGCACCGCCACCGCGTACACGATCACGTCAGGCCAGCCCGAACATCTCCAGCAGAGCCGCGGTGCGCCACCAGATCAGCACCGCGAACACGACCAGGACCGCGACGGTGACACCCGCCTGCACCGCGTTGCGCGATCTCTGCGGCGCATACGCGTACGCCGCGGCGACCGCGGCGCCGGTGACCAGCCCGCCCAGGTGACCCTGCCAGCTGATGTTGGCCGAGCTGATCAGCGGGAAGATGAACGTGAACGCCAGGTTGAGCCCGATGATGGCGACCACCCAGCGCACGTCGAGGTTGAGGCGCTTGCCCACCACGAACGTCGCGCCGAACAGCCCGAACACCGCGCCGGACGCACCGGCGGTGGCTGAACCCAGCGACGACAACAGGTACACCAGCACCGATCCGCCCAGCGCGCTGAGGAAGTAGAGCGCGCTGAACCGCAGCCGGCCCAGCGCGGCTTCCAGCGGTGGGCCCACCACCCACAGCGCCCACATGTTGAACAGCAGATGTGTCAGGCCGTAGTGCAGAAACGCCGAGGTCAACAGCCGGTACAGGTCGCCGTCGGCCACCGCGTAGGGCTGCAGCACCAGCCCGTTCTGGAAATCCCTCGACATGGTCTGCAGGACGAACATCACCACGTTGACCGCGATCAGGACGTAGGTCACCACCGGGGCGCCCGACGGGCGCCCGCCGAACTGGGTTCGCGGCTGGCGGACCGTCTTGGCGCCGGTGTGCACGCAGTCCACGCACTGATGGCCAACGGCGGCACTGCGCATGCACTCCGGGCAGATGTAGCGGTTGCACCGGGAACAGCGGACGTAGGTCACCCGGTCGGGGTGCCGGTAGCAGGTCTGCGTCTCCGCGGGGGTCGACATGGTCACCACCTTAAAGAGACGGTTTCGGGGCGCCGGGCAATCGCATTCGATAACGATTCGATCACCGTCCAGATCACGATCACCTAAGACGTGCGGGCAAATTCTAAGAAGGCACCGTTGTTCTGGCCGCGCGCTTAGTCGAATAGGCCGATTTTGCGGTATAGATCACGCCGGTCGGATGTAACGATCATTCCTATCCAGCAAACGAAGATACGGTCGGGATCTGCCCGTGTTGCGGCGCGCTACCTTGGTTTTCAGGGACGGGGAAATCCGAGACAACATCGCATAAAAAGGAACGAACACATGAAATTCAGTGGTATCGCTGCGCGCCGGGGAATCGTCGGCGCATGTGCAGCAAGCGTGCTCGGGGGCTTGGCCGCAGCAACCATCGCCGCGCCGTCGGCGGCGGCCTCGCCCGAGCAGTGCACCGCCAGCGCGGTGTCCGGCACGGTCAGTTCCGTGACGGGCTCGGCACGGGCGTATCTGGACAGCCATCCCGGCGCCAACCAGGCGGTCACGACCGCGTTCAACCAGCCGCGTCCGGCGGCGGCCGCCACGCTGCGCGGGTACTTCACCAACAACCCCGGGGAGTACTACGACCTGCGCGGCATCCTCGCGCCGATCGGTGACGTGCAGAGCACGTGCAACGTCTCGGTGCTCCCGCCGGACCTGGCGTCGGCCTACAACGAGTTCATGGCCGGCTGAGTCCCTCGCCGTGACGGTCGGACCCGCCGCTGCAGCCCCGCTGCGGCGGCGGGTTCTTTCATGTCCGTTGGACGCCTAGACTGGCTTCCTATGAACCCGACCCGATCTACCGTCATCGCCGCGGCGGTCCTCGTCGCCGCTGGTGGAGCGGTCGCCGGGGTCGCGCATGCCCAGCCCGAGCCGGCCCCGTCGCCGACGCCGTCCACCTCGGTGTCCGCGCCTGCCACGCACGACCCGTCGGCGGGGGCGCCGGGCCCGGCGGCTCAAGCCACTCCGGCTCCCGAGGGATCGCCGGAGTCCGAGGCGCCGGCTGTGCCACAGACCTCCATCGACGCCGACGGCACCTACAAGGTCGGTGTCGACATCGTGCCGGGCACCTATTCGACGGCGGGCCCCATCACCGACGGTGTCTGCTACTGGAAGCGCACCAGCGCCGGGGAGCTCGCCGACAACGCGCTCACCAAGAAGCCGCAGGTGGTGCAGATCAAGGCCGACGACACCACGTTCACCACCAACGACTGCCAGCCCTGGCAGCTCACCAACGCCGCGCCCCCGCCCCAGCCCGGCCCGCAGGACCTGCTCGGCCAGCTCGGGGCGTTCATCGGCTCGGGCATCCTCAACGGCGCGCCGCCCTCGTAACCGCCGCCCGTACGCTGGCCACGTGGACGCGGCGCAGGGCAGCGTCGACGTGCCTGCCGATCTCGACGCGGTGACGGCCGTCGGCGAAGAAGATCATTCGGGGCTCGACCCTGCGTCGGTCGAGCGGATCTGGCAGGCCGCGCGGCACTGGTATGCGGCCGGTATGCATCCGGCGATCCAATTGTGCTTGCGCCACCACGGCAAGGTGGTGCTGAACCGGGCGATCGGGCACGGCTGGGGTAACGGCCCTTCCGATCCGCCGGATGCCGAAAAGATCCCTGTCACAACGGAAACCCCGTTCTGCACCTACTCGGCGGCCAAAGCGATCACCTCAACGGTGGTGCACATGCTCGTCGAGCGGGGGTGCTTCTCGCTCGATGACCGGGTCTGCGACTACCTGCCCAGCTACACCAGCCACGGCAAGGACCGCACGACCATCCGGCACGTGATGACCCACAGCGCAGGCATTCCCATCCACACCGGGCCGCGGCCGGACCTCAAACGCATGGACGACAGCGGGTACACCGTCGCGCAGCTGAGCGAGCTCAAACCGCTGTACCGGCCCGGGCTCGTGCACATCTATCACGGGCTGACGTGGGGTCCGCTGATCCGCGAGATCGTCGGCGCCGCCGCGGGCCGCAACATCCGCGACATCCTGGCCACCGAGATCCTCGAACCGCTCGGGTTCCGGTGGACGAATTACGGTGTTGCACCCGAAGATGTTTCCGCGGTCGCGCCCAGCCACGCCACCGGTAAGCCGCTGCCACGGCCGGCCGCCACGGTATTTCAGTTGGCCGTCGGCGGATCGCTGTACAAGATCATCCCGTTCACGAACACCCCGATGTACCTGACCAGCGTGCTGCCGTCCTCGAACACGGTGTCGACGGCGTTGGAGCTGTCCCGCTTTGCCGAATTGTTGCGCAGGGGTGGGGAACTCGACGGTGTGCGGGTGCTGCGGGCCGAGACGTTGCGGGCGGCGACCGTGCAATGCCGGCGGCTGCGGCCCGATGTCGCGGTCGGTTTGGCGCCGCTGCGGTGGGGCACCGGCTACATGCTCGGGTCCAAGCGGTTCGGGCCGTTCGGGCGAGATGCGCCCGACGCGTTCGGCCACACCGGGCTGACGAACATCGCGGTGTGGGCCGATCCGCAACGCGCACTGTCCGCGGGGCTGATCAGCAGCGGTAAACCCGGGCCGCATCGAGAGGCCAACCGCTATCGGGCGCTGCTGAACCGGATCACCGCGGAGATCCCGCGCGGCTGATCACCCGAACGGGGAGTTCTCCCGCACCCCGCGGTAGATGCCGCGGCGCACGATCCACGGTTGCAGCAGCCGCTCGATCGACCAGGCCGGAAACCGGAACGCCTGCCCCTTCGGCGTGAACACCTCGAGGCCGTCGGGTTGGACGCCGAGCACCGAACCCCATCGTCGGGTCGCGGGCCGGAAAGCCCGCTGCTTCCCGCCCGACAGTGTGGCGCGAATGTTGTGTGCCAGTAGTCCATCCGCGCGGTTACGCGCCGAACTGCGCAACGGATCGGTGGCCGCGACGTCGCCGATCGCGAACACCCCGTGGTGGCCGGGCACCGTGAGCTGCGCGGTGACCCGGACGAAACCGTGCTCGTCGAGGATGTCGGCGGGCAACCATCCGGTGTTGGGCACAACCCGTCCGATCGTCCACAGCACCGCGTCCGCGGAGGCCGGCGGTTGGCCGGTGCTCCACCGGACCGGGCCGGTGGTGATGTCGTCGCAGGCGAAACCGTCGGGTACCACGGCGCGGTGCCCGCCGTGCAGTTCGACGTTCAGCTCCGCCAGGCGCCGACGCACGCGCTGCCACACCCGCGGATGGTGGTGGGTCAGCGCTTGTTGGCCGGGAAAGTACAGCGCGACATGCTTGGTCGGCCACGTCCTCGCCGCATTGGCGGCGCTGCTGACCGCCGCGGCGCCGCCGCCGATCACCAGCACGGATCCGGCGGCGGCCAACCGCTCGTGGCGGTCACGCAGGTCGGCACGCACCTGGTCGGCCGACTGCAGACCGGGCATGCGCCAGAAGCCGTTGCTCACCCCCGTCGAAATGACCAGTGCGTCAAAGGGTTCGGAGATGGGGCCGCCATCTTCCCGCTGGGCGAACACCTTTCGCGCTGGCAGGTCGACGCCGGTCAGGGTGGCGTGGAGGGTTTCGGTCGTGTCGAGGCCACGGAACCTGTCGAACGGGATCCAGTAGTCGCGCGCCCACTCGTGGGGCCGGCTGAGCCGGGCGCCGAGTTCCTGACCGCTGACCAGACCCGGTTTGGCGGAGATTCC
This sequence comes from Mycolicibacterium holsaticum DSM 44478 = JCM 12374, assembly GCF_019645835.1. Taxonomy (NCBI): domain Bacteria; kingdom Bacillati; phylum Actinomycetota; class Actinomycetes; order Mycobacteriales; family Mycobacteriaceae; genus Mycobacterium; species Mycolicibacterium holsaticum. The sequence continues at coordinate 211,735 of NZ_CP080998.1, read as the reverse complement.
GACGACGTCGGCGTGGCGCGCCAACCGGATTGCGGTGAGGACCCCGCTGTCACCGAGGCCGGCGATGACGACCCGGGGCCGGCTCACCGCTGCGGTGCGTCGAGGCGCACCCGGTACATCGACGGCCATTTCTTGCCGGTCAGCAGGTACTCGTCGGCGCCGATGTGGGCGATGCCGTTGAGCACCCGCTGGCCGTCACCGGCGTGCCCCGGCCACAGCCCGGCCGCGTTGACGACGGTGTTGACCTTTCCCGACGCCGGATCGATCCGCACGATCATGTCGGTCTGCCACACGTTGGCCCAGACCTGCCCGTCCACGCATTCCAGCTCGTTGAGGCTGGCCTGCGGGAGGCCGTCGCGGGTGACGGCGACCGAACCGGTTTCGGCGAACGTCACCGGGTCATGGAACCGCAGCCGGTCGGTTCCGTCGCTGCGGACGAGCCGGTCGCCATCGCGTTGGTCATCGTGGCAGAGACCCCAGCCCTCACCCTCGACGGGCACCTCCCGAACGGGTGTCAGGGTCGCCTTGTCCCATTCGACGGCGACACCGTCGCGCCAGGTCAGCTCCCAGATCCGAGCACCGACGACGGTGATGCCCTCGCCGTAGTAATCGTGCGGTGCGGGTGCGGCGCGCAGCACCGCGCCGGTCGCGGGGTCGAGTTGGCGCAGCTGTGAGGCGCCCGCGATGCCGGTGCCCTCCCAAAGCGCCGGGCCGTCGAACTCCAGCCCCTGCGTCCACGCCGCCGGGTCATGCGGCACCTCTGCCAGCACGACGGGGGTGATGACCGGGACCGGGCCGCCGTCGGCCGCGGGCTGGCTGTCGGCGCGGGGCGCCGAGTGACCGCAACCGGCCGCCACGAACAGCACAAGCGCGATCAGCCAGGTGACAGGCCGCCGCGCGGCATCCGATACGCCCATAGGAGCTAATACCTACCCCAGCGGCCGCCGTCGTGCGTCAGAAACCGCGACCTCACGGCAGTACCGCGTCGATCGCCCGGTAGATGCGCTGCTCGCTCACCGGGCGCGGCGTGCCGAGTTGCTGCGCCCACAGGCTCACCCGCAGTTCCTGGATCTGCCTGGCGATGTCGCGGACGTCGTCGGCGGCCGCGCGCGTCGGTGACAACGCGGCGACGAGGTCGTCGTAGGCGTCCCGCACGGCGTGCACCCGCTGCATCCGCTCCCGGTCGGCGCCGACGGCGTGCGGCAGCCGGTCCAGGCGTCTGCCGATCGCGGTGAGATAGCGGGTCAGATCGGCCAGATGCGCCGCGCCGGTGGCGGTGACGAACCGGTCGGGCAGCAGCGCGTCGAGCTGTGCGCGGATGTCGGCGATCGCATCGGCCTGCGCGGGACCGGGCTCAGCGGGTATGGCGAGCTGGACGTCGTGTGCGGCGGCGAGCACCTTTTGCACCCGGGCGACAATGTCGCCGGTGGTGCGTTCGAGGTTGGCGGTGACGCGGTCCCGCAGGGCGGCGAACTCGGCGCGCGTCCACGCCGGTGCGGGCGTCAACACGTCGATCGCGGCGTCGGTGCAGTCCTCGAGCAGGGCCTGCAGCGAACCGTCGGGGTTGGCGCCCAGCACCAGGCGGGTGCGCGGATCGAGTTGGCGCTCCAGTGTTTTGACCGGGGACGGTACGGCCAGCCGCAGCAGTCGGCGGGTGCCAGGCCCCATCGCGCTGTTCTGCTCGGCCGGTGATGCGAACACGTGCACGTCGACGGCCACGCCCGCGTCCACCAGCGCCGGATAGCCGCGCACGGTGTCGCGCTCAACGGTGCGGGGCAGCTCGTCGAGGTCGTCGGGCCAGCCGCGCAGCCCGCTGCGTTCGAGTTCGCCGGCGACCGCGTCGGCGACGGCTTGGCGCACCGGCCCGGCCAGTTCGTGCTGCAGCGCGTCAAGGTCCTTGCCCCGCGACAGCTCGGTCCCGTCCGGGGATTCGACGGCGAACGTCACGCGCAGGTGCGACGGCAGCTTGTCCAGGTCGAACGCGTCGATCGGCACCAACACGCCGGTGCGCCTGTGTAGTTCGCGCTGCACGGCGTCCAGCAGCGGCCCGTCGCCGGGGGTGATCGCACCCAGGATGGCGCGTGCGGTGTCCGGCGCCGGAACGAAGTTGCGGCGCAACGGTTTCGGCAATGCCCGGATCAGCGCGGTGATCAGCTCTTCCCGAAAGGCCGGTACCTGCCAGGCGAATTCGTCGCCGCCGAGGCGGGCCAGCACCTCGACCGGGACGTGCACGGTGACGCCGTCGTCTGCGGCGCCCGGCTCGAACCGGTAGCTCAGCGGCAACGCCAGATCGCCTGCCCGCCACGCATCGGGTTGTTCGGCGGCCTCGTCGGTGCGCAGCAGATCCTCTCGGGTGAAGGTGAGCAGGTCCGGCGTCTTGTGCCGTTGTTTGCGCCACCACGCGTCGAAGTGTTTGGCCGACACCACCTCTGCGGGAATGCGGGCGTCGTATAAGGCGTAGATCTCCTCGTCGCCGACCAGCAGGTCGCGCCTGCGCGCCTTCTCCTCGAGCTCCTCGAGTTCTTCGCGCAGCCGGGCGTTGTCCCGGAAGAAGTGGTGGCGGGTCTGCCAGTCGCCTTCGACCAGCGCGTGGCGGATGAACAGCTCACGCGCGAGTTCCGGCTCGATCTGCGAATAGCCGACGCGTCGGCGCGGCACGAGCGGCAGCCCGTACAGGGTGACCCGTTCGTAGGCCATGACCGCGCCACGCTGGGCGTCCCAGTGCGGCTCGCTGTAGGTGCGCTGCACCAGATCGCCGGCGACCCGTTCGACGGTCTCGGGCTGGATGCGCGCGGCGATGCGCCCGTAGAGCCTGCTGGTCTCGACGAGGTCGGCGACGACGACCCAGCGCGGCGGTCGTTTGGTGAGCACCGAGCCGGGTGCCAGCACGAACCGTGAGTTACGTGCGCCCTGAAACTCCCTGGCGCCACGCCCTTTGGCCTCGTCGCGCAGACCGATGTGCGACAGCAGCCCGGCCAGCAGCGCGGTGTGCACCTGCGCCGGGTCGGCCGGTTCACCGGATTCCCTGATACCCATGTCACGGGCGATGCCGCGCAGTTGGCCCACCAGATCCTGCCATTCGCGGATCCGCAGGTAGTGCAGGAACTCGTCGCGACACATCCGGCGAAACGCGTTTCCGGACAGCTCTTTTCGTTGGTCACGCAGATACCGCCACAGGTTGAGGTAGGACACGAAGTCCGAGTCCTCGTCGGCGAACCGGGCATGTTTCTGGCGGGCGGCGTCCTCGCGGTCGGCGGGCCGCTCCCGCGGGTCGGGGATCGACAGGGCCGCGGCCAGCACCAGGATCTCGGCGACGCAGCCCTCGGCGTCGGCCGCCAGGATCATCCGGCCCAGCCGCGGGTCGACGGCCAGCTGCGCCAGGCGCCTGCCGATTGCGGTGATCTTGCCGTCGCGGTCGAACGCGCCGAGTTCCTGCAGCAGCTGGACGCCGTCGCGGATACTGCGCCGTTCGGGCGGGTCTAAGAAAGGGAAGCTTTCGATCTCACCGAGATTGAGCGCGGCCATCTGCAAGATCACCGCGGCCAGGTTGGTGCGCAGGATCTCCGGATCGGTGTAGCGGGGCCGCGCTGCGAAATCCTCCTCGGAGTACAGCCGGATGCACACCCCCGGTGCGGTGCGTCCCGACCGCCCGGCGCGCTGGGCGGCCGAGGCCTGCGAGATCGGTTCGATCGGCAACCGCTGCACCTTGGTGCGTCTGCTGTAGCGCGAGATCCGTGCGGTGCCCGGGTCGACGACGTAGCGGATGCCGGGCACCGTCAGCGACGTCTCGGCGACGTTGGTGGCGAGCACGACGCGGCGCCCGGGATGCGGTGCGAACACGCGCTGTTGTTCGGCGGTCGGCAGCCGGGCATACAGCGGCAGCACCTCGGTGTCGCGCAGCAGCCCGCGCAGAACTTCTGCGGTGTCACGGATTTCGCGTTCGCCGGACAGGAACACCAGGATGTCGCCGGGCGGCTCGGCTTCGAGTTCGGCGATGGCGTCGACGATGGCCTCGGTCCGGTCCCGTATCTCGGTGCGCACCACCTCGTGGTCCGGGTCGTCGGGGTCGTCGGCGTCCTCGGTTTCCAGCGGCACTTCCAGTGGGCGGTAACGGATCTCGACGGGATAGGTGCGTCCGGAAACCTCGACGATCGGCGCACCGCCGCTGTGCTCAGCGCCGCCGCTACATCTATTTTCGGCACCGCCGAAGTGCGCGGCGAACCGCTCGGGCTCGATCGTCGCCGAGGTGACGATGACCTTGAGGTCGGGCCGGCGCGGCAGCAGCTCGCGCAGGTAGCCGAGCAGGAAGTCGATGTTGAGACTGCGCTCGTGGGCTTCGTCGAGGATCAGCGTGTCGTAGCGCAGTAGCCGGCGGTCGCGCTGGATCTCGGCGAGCAGGATGCCGTCGGTCATCAGCTTGACCAGGGTGCGGTCGCTGGCCTGGTCGGTGAACCGCACGGTGTAGCCGATGGTTTCGCCGAGCGGGGTGCCCAGTTCGTCGGCGATGCGCTGGGCGACGGTACGCGCGGCCAGCCGCCGCGGTTGGGTGTGCCCGATCGTGCCGCGGATGCCGCGGCCGAGCTCCAGGCAGATCTTGGGCAGCTGGGTCGTCTTACCCGAGCCGGTCTCCCCGGCGACGATGACCACTTGGTGGTCGTTGATGGCCCTGGCGATCTCGTCGCGCCGCTCGCTGACCGGAAGGTCCGGGTAGGTGATGGCGGGAACCGCCGCGGTGCGGGTGGCCACCAGCGCCTCTGCCGCGGCGAGCTGCTCGGTGAACCGGGCGAGTTCCTCCGGCCCGGCGTCGCGAAGGTGCTTCAGCCGCCGGCCCAGCCGGGCGGCGTCGCGCATCGTCAACCCGTCGAGGCGGGCCCGCAGTTCGGCCGACGAAATCGACGAAACGGCGTCATCTGGTCGCACTTTGTCGCCCATTTGTCCCTTTGGGCGAAAATCAGGTGGCGTCCGGCGCCCAGTACGCGAGCATCTCCGCGAACGTCTCGAACGCCGGGGCCGATACCCCGTACGTCGCCTCGAGGTGGATGCTCAGCGGGAAGCCCAGCTCGGCGACGCCGTCGATCACCCGCTTGTACAGGTCGACCATCAGCTTGCGCTTCTCGCTCGGGTCGGTGCCGGCCAGCCGCTTGACGAACTCCTGCTCCTCGGCGACGGCGGCGTTGCCGGGGTCCTGGATCAACCAGTGGATCAGCCCGACCTTGCTCTCCATCTTCGGCACGAACCCGAACGACAGCAGGATCTCGGGCCGATGGTCGGTCGTCGCGGCGAAGTCCCGCAGGAACCCGACGATCGCATCCGAGTACAGCAGCTGGGTCATGCCGTAGGTGGCGCCGCGGTCGCATTTGAACGTGAACCGGCCCTGCTCGCCATCGCGGGTCGGGATGAGGATCGCCCCGCGGTTGGGCACCACGTCGGCGAACAGCGACAACGCGTCGGTCGGCGCAACCCCGCCGCCTTCACCGTCGGCCATCGTGCGCGGCACTCCGACGAACGCGATGCCGTCGAACCCGGCGCCGGACAGCTCGGCGAGCCGCTGCCGAAGCGCCGGTTCGTCCAGGAACGAGGTGACCTGCGTGCACAGCCCGTTGACGCCGGGCAGCTCGGGTTTGAGCACCGACCAGAAGTCGAGCACGTCGAGCTTCGGCTTCATCTCGACGGGCCGGTCGTCGTCCTCCTCGATCATCCCGGGGATCATCACGTGCCCGATACGCCCGTCCAGGCCCGTCTGCGCCGAGTACCGCAGCACCTTGTGCGCGTCTTCGCGCGCCTGCTCGTGTCCGCGGTCCACGTTGGGCGCCACGAGCTCGAGCGCGATGGTGTTCAGCGTCACCGGGCTCTCCTCAATCACTATCCGCGCCCCTCCCCCGGGAGCCTCACCATACAGACCGCAAAGATACGGCCGCACAGACGCCGGGACGGCCGTAGCTCTCAGCCGATTCCCAGCGCACGGTTACCTCCGTGCTGCCTGCGACAGGTACCAACGGAGTCATGACACCCGGACGTAAAGGCCTGGACACCGCAGAAGGTGTTCTCATCGCACTTCGCCAATGCACCGTCGACGAGGCGTTTCGCGAGATGATCCGCGCCGCCCAGCAGCATCAGGTACCGCTGTTCACCCTCGCCGACGCGCTCGTCACGGCGGCCAGCGGCCATGCGGAGTGCCCGAACACCGCGGCCCGCGCCGCGGTGCTGGCCGAGTGGGGGCCGCTGTTGACCACACCGGAGCGGTTCACCATCGGTTGACACCAGGGTGACGGAGCCCCGGCCGCTCGTACTGTGGACAGGGTGAGCATCGCACCGCCCGGCCCCAATCAGTCGGTGGCCTTCGCCGGCCACTACGCGAGCACCCTGCCCGAGTTGGCGGTCCGCTGGCAGGCCGACGCGGCGCCGGACCCGCGGCTGCTGGTGCTCAACGAACCGCTGGCCGCCGAACTCGGTATCGACGCCGACTGGCTGCGCGGCCCCGAGGGGCTGCGGCTGCTGACCGGCACCCGGGTTCCCGACGGCGCCACCCCGGTCGCGCAGGCGTACGCCGGTCATCAGTTCGGCGGGTTCGTGCCCCGGCTGGGCGACGGGCGCGCGCTGCTGATCGGTGAGCTCACCACCGCCGACGGCGAACTGCGCGACCTGCATCTCAAAGGCTCAGGAGCCACCCCGTTCGCCCGCGGCGGCGACGGGCTGGCGGCGGTCGGGCCGATGCTGCGCGAGTACGTGATCAGCGAGGCGATGCACGCGCTGGGCATCCCGACCACCCGGTCGCTGGCCGTCGTCGCGACCGGGCGCACGGTCGCCCGGGAGACGCTGTTGCCGGGCGCGGTGCTGGCCCGGGTCGCGAAAAGCCACCTGCGGGTCGGCACCTTCCAGTACGCGGCGACGACCGGAGACCCCGCGTTGGTGCGCCGCCTGGCCGACTACGCCATCGCCCGCCACCACCCCGCCGCCGCCGGCGCCGACAACCCGTATGTGGCGCTGTTCGACGCGGTGATCGCCGTGCAGGCCGATCTGGTCGCGCGGTGGATGCTGGTCGGTTTCGTGCACGGCGTGATGAACACCGACAACACCACGATCTCCGGGGAGACCATCGACTACGGCCCGTGCGCGTTCATGGAGGCCTACGACCCGGAAACGGTGTTCAGCTCGATCGACTCCTGGGGCCGCTACGCCTACGGCAACCAGCCGACGATCGCCGGCTGGAATCTGGCCCGGCTCGCCGAGGCGCTGCTGCCGCTGTTCGCCGACGACCAAGAACAGGCGATCGCGATCGCCCAGGACCGCCTCGAGGGCTTCAGCGTGCGGTTCCAGCAGGCGTTGACCAGCGGCATGCAGGCCAAGCTGGGGCTCACCGGCGATCCTGCGACGCAGGCGCCGCTGATGAACGAGCTGCTCGAGCAGCTCGCGGCCAGCCACGTCGACTTCACTTCGTTCTTCCGGCACCTGGGCTCCGCGGCGCGCGGTGACACCGAACCGGCGCGCCGGCTGTTCGTCGACCTCGCGGCGTTCGACGCGTGGTTGACCCGATGGCGCGCGGGTGATCCCGACGCCGAACTGATGGGCCGGGTCAACCCCGTCTACATCCCGCGCAACCACCTCGTCGAGGAGGCCCTGACCGCGGCGACCGACGGGGATCTGGCCCCGACACGGCAGCTGCTGGCCGCCGTGACCACGCCCTACCAGGAACGGTCCGGGCTGGAGCGCTACGCCGAGCCCGCGCCGGAGGACTTCGGGAGATACCAAACCTTCTGCGGGACGTGACCTGCGGCCTAGACTGCCGAGCATGGGTTTTCTGCGCCGCTCGGTGACTGCTGTACTTTTCACGGCCGCCGTGGCGGCCGCCCCCCTCTCGCCGGCCGTCGCCGTGGCCCAGCCCGGCAACGTCGGGTGCGCGCCGGGTGAGACCGGCGTCATCTACGGCTGTTCGCCATTCTGCGTGCCGGGCAAGGCGCTCGACGTCAATACCGGGTTGTGCGTCCCGGCGCCGCCGCCGTTCCCGCATCCGCCGGTCCAGTAGCGCCGGGGTTTCCGCCGCGCCGTCTGCGGTAACTCGTGGGCGGTGTCCGATCAATATCAACTACGCCGCGCCCTGCTGCAGGAGCTGCTGTGGGCGTACGGGCCGTGCGGCCAGGAGCAGGCGGTGCGCGAAATCTGCCGTCGAGAGCTCGAACCGCACGTCGACGAGGTGTGGATCGACCCGGCCGGAAACCTGATCGGTCTGATCCGCGCAGACCATCGCGGCGACGACGGGCCGGCGACCCGGGTGATGGCCCACCTGGACGAGTTGTCGATGCTGGTCAAACGTGTCGAGAGCGACGGCACCGTGCACCTGACGCCGTTGGGCACGATGTACCCGGGCAACTTCGGGCTCGGCCCGGTGGTGTTGCTCGGTGACCGTCAGACGGTGTGCGGCGTGCTGACGTTGGGTTCCGAGCACACCACCAAGGAAAGCCTGCGGATCTGGGAGACCAAACCCGACCAGGGCGACAAATCGCTGGACTGGATGCACGTCTACGTCTTCACCGGCCACACCCCCGAGGAATTGACCGACGCCGGGGTGCAGCCTGGCACCCGGGTGTGCATCGACCGCAGCAAGCGCACGCTCGTCGACATCGGCGACGGCTACCTGGGCAGCTATTTCCTCGACGACCGCGCCCCGGTGACCGCGCTGCTGGAAACCGCGCGTGTGCTGCACGACCGCCGCCCGGCCCACGACGTGTACCTGGTGTTCACCACCAGCGAGGAGATCGGCGGCGTGGGCGGCTCCTACGCCGGCCGGATCCTGCCCGGCGACCTCACCATCGCGCTCGAGGTCGGCCCGACCGAGGCGGAGTACGCCACCTCGGTGCGCGGCGGCCCGATCGTCGGATACAGCGACGAGCAATGCGTCTACGACAAGGACGTCGCCGACGCGTTGATGGGCATCGGGCTGGACCTGGGGCTGTCACCGCAGGCGGCGGTGCTCGGCGCGTTCGAATCCGACGCCTCACACGCCAAGAGCACCGGGCTCACCCCGCGCGCCGGGTTGCTGTGCGTGCCGACGCTGAGCACCCATGGCTACGAAGTCATTGCCCGCCAAGCGATTCCGAATATGGCCCAGCTGCTGACCGAGTTCCTGGTGCGGCCCGGCTAGCCGTACTGCGCGGCGATATCGGGTGAGTCCAACCAGCCGGCATACGCCGGGCCTTGTGGCCAGCCGTCGGGTGAGTCCTGCCAGTCCTCCTGGCGACCCCACGGCAGCAAATCGATGAGCGGGAACGTGTGGCTGAGCTGTTCGGTGCCGCGGCCGTTGGTGTGCCACGTGCGGTACACCTGGTCCTCGCCCGACGGACCCGTCGCGCGTAGGAACACGTTGACCCCGAAACCGCCGCCGGGCGGGGCGTCGACGTCGGCGCCGAACGGGCTCAGCGACGACGAGTACCAGTCCATCCGGTTGCCCACCTTGTCGCGATACGCCAGCGCCTCCTCGATCGGCCCGTTGGTGACGATGACAAAGCGGGCGTCGTAGTTGTCGAGGAACTCCAGCCGGGTGAACTGGGACGTGAAACCGGTACAGCCACCGCACTGCCACTGCGCGCCGTCGGTCCACATGTGGTGGTAGACGATCAGCTGCGAGCGCCCCTCGAACACGTCGGCCAGGCGCAGCGGCCCGTGTTCGCCGATCAAGGTGTAGTCGGGCATTTCCACCATGGGCAGCCGCCGGCGCTGGGCGGCGATCGCATCCAGCTCACGGGTCGCGGCCTTCTCCCGCGCGCGCAGCTCGTCGAGGGCCGCACGCCAGGTGTCGTGGTCGACGACGGGCGGCATCGCGGCGTGTTTGGTCATCGGTGCGCCTCCTGCTCGTGTCATACAGGTTATGACCGGCTCAGCGCGCCAAACTCATCGTCGGCCTCTTCCCGGGCGGCCGGCGCGGGATGCAGCCACGCCGCGATGTTGCGAACGTAATCCTTGAAGACGGCCAGCCGCGCCGGGTCGGCGGTGATCTGCGCACCGGGCGGTTCGGACACGAACGACGGCGCACCGCACGCGACGTCCCAGTTGTAGTCGGCGAAGTGATGAAAGGTCGACTCGGCCAGCGCGCGGCCCATCGGTCGCCCGTCGGGACCCGGTTCGCCGTCCAGCGCGACCGCGAGGTTGAACCGACGATCGGTGGCCGCGCTGCGGCCCTGGGCGACCATGGTCGCAAACGGCACCTCCGCCGACACCGCGCCTTCGTGCGGGTGCGCCGGAAACCATTCGATGCGCCCGCTGGCGGTGCGGGCGGTCCGCAGCAGTTCGTGCACCGGCCCCGCGGTGAAGACGGGTTGGTAGTCGCCGTTGGCGCCGGAATGGTAGTTGGGCCACGAGATGGTCGGGGTGTCCCGGTCGTCGCACAGATGGCTCCGGTCGACGTTCGGGTCGTGGAACAGGTTGATGCGTCCGACCGATCCCAGCCGCAGCAGACAGCAGCCCAAATCCTGGTGGTCGCGGGCGGTGAGCACACCGCCGCCGTTGCACCGGAACCTCACGATGGCGTCGGCGTCGGCGGCGCTCAGGCCGTTGCCGACGTCGACAGCCATCAGCCACACCTGATCGAAGCCCAGGTCGTCGACATGGCTCAGCACGGGATCATCCCCGTCGCCTGCCCGGTTGCGCGCCACCACGTCGTGGCCGGCAGCCCGTAATTCGTTGGCCAGCAGCGCGAACCGGCTGATGTCCCAGTCGTCGTAGTTCTCCGGAATCGTGGTCTGTAGAAGGATTCTGGACATCGCGATCAGCTCCGGCCAACGCGTAGGTGCTCGCGGGCGGCAAGTTCCTCGTCGTCGACGAGAACGATCATCGGCTGATCCGGCGCGCAGAACATCGTGACCACGAACCGGCTCGCGATGTCGTCGCGGTGGTTGGCGTCCGAATAGTGGATGACGTCGCCGCCGGGTTCCCAGAACGCTTCACCGGCCCTGAGCACCCGCGGCGGCTCACCCTCGAGCTCGAACAGCATCTCGCCTTCGAGCATGTACCCGAACGCCGGTCCGCCCGGGTGCCGGTGCGGCGGGGCGCCCGCGCTGCCGGGCGGGTACTCGACGACGACGGTCATGGCGTGCGCGGCGTCGGATATGAGCGGCGCCTTGGTCTCTTGCACCACGGTGAACGCCGTCTGCCAGGACGGGTCGTATTCCTTGGACATCGGTTCTCCTCCTTCAGATTGCGCTGCCGCCGCCGTCGGCGTGCAGGGTGGATCCGGTGATGAAACTCGCGCGGGGCGAGGCGAGGAAGAGCACCGCGTCGGCGATCTCCTCGGGATCGGCGGTGCGGCCCAACGGCAGCGAGCGGCCGAGTTCCTCGTTGGTTTCGCCCCACTCCGCCGCCACCCCTTCGGTTTTGGTGGGACCGGGTGCGACGGCGTTGACGCGCACGCCGTACCTGCCGAACTCGGCGGCCCAGGTGCGGGTCAGCGACTCGACGGCGGCCTTGGAGGCGCTGTAGGTGGATGCGCCGGGAACGCCTTTGGACGCGACCATGCTGGTGACGTTGACGATGCACCCGTGCCCGCGTTCGAGCATGCCCGTCACCAGACCGGCCGCCAGGAAGTAAGTGCCGCGGACGTTGGTGTCAAACGTCTTCTCGAACGAGGCGACGTCTTGTTCGATCGTCGGGGCGCCCGGGAAGCTGGCCGCGTTGTTGATCAGGATGTCGACGTCACCGGCCTGGCGGACAAGGTTTTGCACCGACTCCAGATCCGAGAGGTCGGCCCGGATGAAGCGGGCGTTCGCGCCGATCTGCTCTGCGGCGGCCTGGCCACGGGTGCGGTCTCTTCCGGTGATGATGACCGAGGCGCCTTCGGCCGCCAGCAGCGCCGCGCAGGCCCGGCCGATTCCGGCGGTGCCACCGGTGACCAGCGCCGTGTAGTTGGTGAGTTCCATTTGCATTCCCTTCTCAGGCGATACGGGCTGGGGCGGGGGCCAGGGCGATGCGCAGCCGGTGGCGGGCCCGTGACACCCGCGACATCACGGTGCCCATCGGGATGTCCAGCAGCTCGGCGGTTTCGGCGAAGGTGTAGCCCTGGATGTCGGCGTAGTAGACCGCCTGACGAAAACCCTCGGGCAGCGCGTCCAGGGCCGTCTTGACGTCCGTGTCGGGCAACGCATCGAGCACTTCGGCTTCGGCGGACCGATGGACCAAGTCGTGCTCGGTGATGGCCGCGACCGAAACCTCCACGGGGCGGCGTTGTTTGCGGCGGTGCGTGCTGACCCAACGGTTGTAGAGGATCCGGAACAGCCACGCCTTGAGGTTGCTGCCATCGCGGAAGGTGTGAAAGCCCGCGTATGCGTGCAACAGGGTGTCCTGCAGCAGGTCGTCGGCGTCGGCTTCGCTGCGGGCCAGCCGGCGCGCGCGCCGCGCCAGGACGTCGAAGTGCGGTTCGGCTTCCCTGGCGAAGCGGGCCGCCAGTCCGTGCTCCGGTTCGGCTGCGCCGCCTGCGACGACTTTCATGCTGACCTCCGAGGTTGGCGTACCTGTCGAGATCAGACTTGTCGGCCCGCGGACCAACCGAACCCTTGGTAATCCGTAGTCAGTGGTCCGTAGTCCGTAGTCCGTAGTGGCGACGCTAGCTAGCCCACGAGACTTTGCGCAGCTGGCGGCGCGAGGTGACGCCGAGCTTGACGAACACCTTGCGCAGATGCCACTCGACGGTGTGCGTGCTGATGAACAGCTGTGCGCCGATCTCCTGATTCGTCAGCCCCTCGCTGGCCAGCCGCGCGATCTGGGCCTCCTGAGCCGTCAGCGCATCACCGGAGCCGCCGGATTTCCTCCGTGTCTTCTCGCCGGTGGCGGTCAGTTCCCTCCGGGCGCGTTCAGCGAACGCCTCCGCGCCCATCCGGGTGAACATCTCGTGGGCTTGGTTGAGGTGGGTGCGGGCGTCGACGCGGCGGTTCATCCGGCGCAACCATTCCCCGTAGCGCAGATGCGTGCGGGCGAGGAACACCGCGATACGGGTGCGCTCGAGGCGTTCGATCGCGTCGGTGAACAGGTCGTCGGCCTGATCGTCGTCGGCCAACAGCGCTTGTGCGCCGGCCAACATGCCCAGCCCCCAATCGGTTCCGCTGCCACCGGCGTGTTCTTCGAGACGCTGCAGCGCCGCCGCAGCGGCCTGCTGTTGGCCGGTGTGCACCGCGGCTTCGATCAGTTCGGTCAGGCACCAACCGAAGAAGCCGAGATCTTCGAACTCGCATGCCCGCCGCGCGCTGACGAACGCGTCCTGGTACCGGCCGAGCCCGTTGTAGAGCACCGCGGCGAGGTAGCCGGTCAGTCCGAGCACGCGGCCCTCCCCCCTGGCGGTGGCCTCGGCGGCGGCCGACTCGAGCAGGCCTGCGGTCCCCGGGCTTCCCCGCCACACCGCCAGCGACAGGGCGTGGTATCGGAGCGGGGCGTACCCCGTCGACGCGGTGATCGACGCAGCCTCTTCGATAAGCGTTGCCGCCGTGGTGAATTCACCCGCCAGAACGTGTACGCCTGCGCGGTAGGCAAGGGCGGGCGGAAGGACGGCCAGTGCGCCGGCATCGCGGGCCTGCCGGACGACGTCGCCGGCCAGCTGGTGGTAGAGCTCGTCGTCCCACAGCTCGCCGGTGGCCGACTCCTGAACGATCGCCAGCCCCAACGTCATCCAGCGCAGCGCCTGGCCCGCGTCCCGATGACCGCGTGCGCACATCAGTTCCAGCGCGGTGCGCATCGCCTCGGCGCCGGCCCGCGGGCCGCCGGCGATCCGGTCGGCCATGCCGCTGAGCAGCAGATCGATGGGGCGGTGCAGCTTGGGCACTCGGCGCACCGCAACGCATGCCGCGTCGGCCACGGCCGTCATCGCCGTCGGCTCACCGAGCCGGCCGGCGTACATGGCGGCGGCGAGCGCTTCGAGGTAGGCGTCGCGGGCCAGTTCGTCGTCGAGGTCCTCGAGGCGCCGCGCCGCGTCGAGCAACCGCGTGGCGGGTTCCCGCAGCGACGGGGCCCCGACGTCACCGCCGCGGCTGCGGGCGAACTCCATCTGCGCACGCAGCCGCGCCACCTGAGCGCGCTGCAGCTCGGACAGGGGTCCCAGTTCGGCGACCGCGAGCAGTTCGTGGGCGGCCGCCGGTGCGGCGGCCTGCCATTTGGCCTGCGCCGCTGCGATCGCCCGCGCCACGCGCAGCGCCGGGTCCGACGTCATCCCCGTCGCACGCTCGAGAAACGCGGCCGCGGCGGCCACGCCGCCCCGGGTCTGGGCCCGGTCGGCGGAGGCTTCCAGTTCGGCGGCCACCGCGTCGTCGGGTCCCGCGGCGGCGTTTGCGGCGTGCCAGGCTCTGCGGTCCGGGTCGAGCTGCGGATCGGTGGCCTCGGCCAGCGCACCGTGGATGGCCCGGCGGTCGGCCAGGTCGGCGGCCCGGTATGCGGCCGATCGCACCAGCGGATGATGGAACCGCATGCGCGCGCCGAATTCGATCACCCCGGCGGCCTCGGCGGGACCCAACGCGTCGACCGGGATGTCGAGCTGCGCGGCCACCCGCAGAAACAGCGCCACGTCACCGACCGGTTCTGCCGCCGCGACAAGCAACAACCGGCGGGTGTCGGCGGGCAGGACCTGAATTCGGCGGACGAACCCTTCTTCGATCTGCCCGGCCGACGGCCGCACGCCGGGGTTCCAGAACCCGCCCGCGAGTTCGGTTGCCGAGACGTTGCGGGGCACCTCCAGCAGCGCCAGGGGGATGCCTCTGGTCTCGGCGACGATGCGGTCGCGCACCCGCTCGTCGATCGGGCCCATGACGACGGAGTCCAACAGGGCGTGCGAGTCGCCGATCGACAACGCGCCGATCGCAAGTTCCTCGAGCCCGGTCAGCGTCTCGGCGCTGCCTGACCGGGCCGCGAAGATCAGCGCCACCGGCTCGGCCATCAGCCGCCGCGCCACGAACGCCAGCGTCTGCACCGAAACCTGGTCGAGCCATTGCGCGTCGTCGATCAGGCACAGCAGCGGTTCGTCGTTGGCGGCGGCGGCCAGCAGGCTCAGCACGGCCAGGCCGACCAGGAAGCGGTCCGGTGTCGGTCCCACCCCGCGGCCGAACGCCACACCCAGCGCCTCGCGCTGCGGCTTCGGCAGGTCGTCGGCGTACGCCATCAGCGGTGCGCACAGCTGCTGAAGGCCGGCGAACGCGAGCTCCATATCGGACTCCACACCGGCCACATGGACGCGGCGAAGGTCCGAGGCCTGTGCGGCGACGTAATCGAGCAAGGCGGACTTGCCGACACCGGCCTCACCGCGCAGCAGCAGCACCCGGCTGGTTCCGGACGTGACGTCGGCAAGCAGGCTGCGCAGAATGTCGCACTCGGTGACGCGACCGAGCAGGCGCTGTGCACCGCCGCCGTCCGTCATAGCGGAATTGATAGTAGCCCTGCTTGTACCGCTTCACAGCGCCAACAAGGGCACGCCCGGGACAGCTAGTCGGTGATGAAGGTGACCGTCTCGTCGAGCGGGGCGCGGCCCGTGCGGGGCGAAGCCAGTGCGACGTCCTGGTAGCCGATGGACATCCCGCAGAAAAGGATCAGCTCGGCCGGTGGCTTCACCACCTCGGCGACCGTCGTGCGAACCTGCGACCAGGCCATTTGCGGACAGCTGTGCAAACCCTCGGCACGCAGCAACAACATGACGGTCTGCAGATACATGCCGGCATCGGCCCATTGCGGCGCGCCGAGGTCGCGGTCGATGTAGCAGAACAGCGCAGCGGAGGCGCCGAAGCAGTCCCAGTTCGCGATGGCGGCCCGCTGCCGTGCCTCCCAGTCCTCCCTGGCGATGCCGAGCGCGCTGTAGCGCTCTTTGCCGAACGCCGACCGACGTTCGGCGTATGGGGATTTCGGCTTGGGCGGGTACATCTCGTACTGTCGCTCGTCCCATGGGTCACCCGCGGCCACCCGTTCCACGGCGAGCTTCTTGAGCTGGGCCAGCGGTGCGCCCGTCACCACGAACACGCGCCACGGCTGCATGTTCGACCCGGACGGCGCCCAGGCCGCCGCGGTCAGCACGCGTTCGAGGGTCTCCCTCGGGACGGGCCGGTCGGTGAAGCCGCGAACCGCCCGTCGGGTTCTGACGGCCTGATAGACGTCCATGAAGCGCGCCCTCCTCCCACGATCGCCGAAGCTCGGCAGCTTCCTGGCAACCAGAAACGGACGGCGGGCCGCAATCTCATCCCCTGGCCCGGAATTCTCACCCTGGACATGGTGTTACGCAGACTAGGCTGGGTTCAATCTAATGTACTCAGCTCGGAGGTCGCGGCGATGAGCGGGTCACCGGAGTACTTGGTCACCGGCGCCGGTGGCGCCATCGGCGGGGTCAGCAGTTCGGTTGTCGAGTTGCTGGTCGAACGCGGCGCCGACGTACGGGCGCTGGTGCATTCCGACAGCGAGCGCGCCGATGCGCTGCGCGCGCTGGGCGCGCAGGTCGTGGTCGGCGATCTCACCGAACCCGCCGACGTCGTCTCCGCGATGCGCGGGGTGCGACGGATGTTCTTCAACATGGGCGTCTCGTCGCGCTATCTGGAAGCCACTGCGATCGCCAGCGCCGCTGCCCGCGATCACGGCGGTCTCGACACCATCGTCAACATGTCGCAGATGACGGTTTCGCAGATGACGCTGACCAGCACCGGAGAATCCCGTCAGCACCGGCTGCACTGGCTGGCCGAACGGGTGCTGGACTGGTCCGGTCTGCCCGTCGTACACGTTCGACCCACGGTGTTCATCGACAACCCGCTGTTCACCTTCCTGAACGCCGAGTCGGTTCGCGAACGCCACACGCTCGCGCTACCGTTCGGTGACGGCCGGACGTCGCCGGTCGCCGCCGCGGACGTCGCAGCGGTGGTCGCGACGCTGCTTGCCGAACCGCAGAGCCATCACCAGCGGATCTACGAGCTCACGGGCCCAGACCTTCTCGACATCGACGGTCTGGCGCAAAGCTTCGCCCGTGGCCTGCATCAACAGGTGACCGGAGTCGACGTCGCGCACGACGAATGGGTCGAGCACACCCTGGCGCGCGCCGGGCTGGCCCCACACGTCCACCAGCACATCGCCACCATGGCGCGCCTTCATCGGGCCGGTCGGTACAGCCGGCTCACCGACGACGTCGAAGCGGTGACGGGCAGGCCCGCGGTGTCCGTCGAGCGGTACATCGCGACACACCCTCAGAAGTTCGGTGCGGCGCCGCGAAGTTGACGTCGTGACGAAATACCCAACTTGGCGAACACCTTTCGGAGATGCCAGTCGACCGTGTGCGCGCTGATGAACAACTGCGCGGCGATCTCGGAGTTCGTCAGACCGTCACTGACCAGCCGGGCGATCTGAGCCTCCTGGGCGGTCAGCGGCTCCCCCGACCCGACCGGGCGGCGACGCACCTTCTCCCCCGTCGCCGCAAGCTCCCGGCGCGCCCGCTCGGCGAAGGCTTCTGCACCCATGTCCACGAAGAACTCGTGAGCGCTTCGCAATTGGGCACGGGCATCGGCGCGCCTGTTGCAGCGGCGCAGCCATTCCCCGTAGACGAGCCTTGCACGCGCCAGCTGCACGGCTATCCTGGTGGCGCCGAGCCGTTCGATCGCCTCGCGATACAGCGGCTCGGCCGAACCGTCGGACGCCAGCAGCGCCTTTGACCGGGCGAAGATGCCTCGGGCCCAGTCGGTTTCACTGGCGAGCGTGCGCTCTTCGAGCGCCGCGAGTGCCTTCATCGCCGCCGACTGCTCGTCACTGCGGGTCGCCGCCTCGATCAGCTCCACCAAGGACCAGCCGAAGAGACCGAGATCTTCGTGGTCACAGGCCCTTTCACCGGCGACCCGCGCGACGTCATATCGGCCGAGCCCGTTGTTGAGCACGGCGGTGGCGTAGCTGGCCAAGCCGGCCAGCCGACCGTCGCCGCGGGCGGTCGCATCGGCGGTCGCGGCGTCGATCAGCTCCATCGCTTCGGCTTCGACACCACGCCACGCGGACAGCATCAGCGCAGGGAACTTGACCGGGACGTATCCGGTTGCGGCCGTGATGGCGTCGGCCTCGGCGAGCAGTTCGGACGCCGTGGCCAGTTCGCCTGCCTGTACGTGCACCCCCGCACGGTAGGCCAGCGTGACCGGAAGAACCGCCAATGTGCCTGCGGTGCGGGCCATTCGGACCGCATTGGTGGCCAGGTAGTGCCACATGTCGTCGTCCCACAGCTCGTGTACGGCCGACTCCTGGGCGACGGGAAACGCCAGCCACAGCCAGTTCATCAGCTCCGGGCCACCGCGGTCGATCTCGGCGCGCAGCAGGTCCAGCGCGACGCGCAGGGTCGGCACGCACGCCGCGTGGCCGTCGGTCACCCGCGTCGAGAGACCCTCCAGCAGCAGGTCGATCGGCCGCGGCGGCTGCGGACCCGGTGGAGCCAGCCGTGCCGGCTCGGCCACCTCCACCGCTCCTCCGAGCGGACAGAGCCTGCCGCCGTGCATCGCGGCACCCATGGCTTCCAGATACGTTTCGCGCGCCAACCGGTCGTCGAGCGTTTCGAGCCCTTTTGCCGCGTGCAGCAGACCCACCGCGGTGTCGGAGACCGACTTCGACGTTTCGCCACCCCGGCTCTTGGCGAAGACGATCTGGGCCTGCAGCCGCGTCAGCCGGGCGCGCTGCAGCGCATCCAACGGTGCGGTCGCCGCGACGGTGAGCAGTTCGTCTGCGCCGTCGAGTGCCGCCGCGTCACGCTTGGCCTGGGCCGCCGCGAGTGCGCGCACACCGCGAAGCGCCGGATCCATGGTCAGTTCGGTGGCGCGTTCGAGAAAGGCTGCCGCGGCGGCGATTCCACCGCGGGCCTGCGCACGGCCCGCCGACCGTTCGAGTTCGGCCGCCACATCTTCATCGGGTCCGGCCGCGGCGTTGGCGAGGTGCCATGCGCGACGGTCGGGATCGGATGCGGGATCGGTCGCTTCGGCCAGCGCCTGATGAACGGCCCTGCGCTGCTCGGGGTTCGCGGCGCGGTAGGCGGCAGAGCGCACCAGCGGGTGGCGGAACCGCACCGAGGTGCCGATGTCGATCAGCCCGGCCGCTTCGGCGGGCGCGGCCGCGTCGAGGGTGTCCCCGAGCCGTTGCGCGGCCCGTATCAATAGCACGGCGTCGCCGACCGGTTCGGCCGCCGCGGTAAGCAGCAGCCGCTGGGTCTGCGCCGGAAGCGACTCGATGCGGCGCACAAAGGCCTGCTCGATCTGGCTGTCCAGGGGCCGCGCATCGGGACGCCCGAAGCCGCCTGCCAACTCTGCTGCCGGCAGGTCGCGCGGAAGCTCGAGCAGGGCCAGCGGATTGCCGCGTGTCTCGGCGACGATCCGGTCACGCACCCGCTCGTCAAGACGTCCGGGGATGACCGAATCGAGCAGCGCGCGAGCGTCATCGGGCCGCAGCCCGCCCACCGCCAGGGTGGGCAGGCCGCTCAACTCGTCGGCGGTGTTGTCGCGCGCCGCGAAGACCAGCGCGATCGGCTCGGCCAGCAGACGGCGGGCGACGAACGCGAGGGTCTGCATGGAGACCAGGTCCACCCATTGCGCGTCGTCGACCAGGCAGATCAGCGGCTGGTCGCGGGCCGCGGCGGCCATCAGGCTCAACACCGCCAGGCCGACCAGGAAGCGGTCGGGCGCCGGGCCGGCGCTACGACCGAACGCGGTGCCCACTGCGTCGCGTTGCGGCGTGGGCAGCGCATCGCTGTGGTCCAACAGCGGCGCGCAGAGCTGCTGCAGCCCGGCGAACGCGAGCTCCATCTCCGACTCCACGCCCGCGGCCCGCAGGACGCGGAAGCCCGGGACATGATCGGTCACATATCCCAGCAGCGCACTCTTGCCCACGCCTGCCTCACCGCGCAGAACCAGGACCTGGCTGCGTGCGGAGCGGACCGTCGCGATCAGGCGGTCCAGGGTCGCGCATTCCTCACGTCGGCCGGGTAGGGGACGCGCCGCATCGTTCTTCGCCACGTGGACCACCGCATCTGAGGGTTTACGCGAAAACGATACCGGCTTGCTGGCATCGTCCACGGTCAAACGTGTCACCATACGGGCGTACAGCGCGGTGCGGATGACAGAATGTCCGCAGTCGACCGAACGAGGAGACCATGGCCTCATCTGCCCGCCGCGTGGGTGCCGAAACGTCCAAGACCCGCGACACGCTACTGGATTCTGTCGAGAAGATGGTGCTCGACGAGGGCTACGCCAGCGTGACCTATCGCGCCCTGGCCGCCAGGGCGGGGGTCACACCGAGCCTGGTGCAGTACTACTTTCCCACCCTCGATGACATCTTCATCGCCGCGATCCGGCGCTACTCGGCGCGTAACCTCGAGTTCCTGAACAAGACGTTGGAGAAGCGGTCCGACGATCCGCTGCGGGCGCTGTGGGAGTACAGCTGGGACGAGGCCACCGGCGCGCTGATGACGGAGTTCATGGCGCTGGGTAACCATCGCAAGTCGATCCGGGCCGAGATCGCCGCGGCGACCGAGAGTGTCCGCAAGGTGCAGTTGAAGGCGCTCACCGCGAAGTTCGGCAAGAACGCGCGGCTGGGCGGTGATCTGTCGTTATCGGCGCTGTTGCTGCTGATTTCGGGGCTGCCCAAGTTTCTCAGCCTCGAGGAGGGTGTCGGGGTCAAGACCGCACACGCCGAGGTCACCAAGGCGTTCGAGCGTTATCTGGATTCCGTGGAACCACCGGTGCCCCCGGCGAAGCGCAAACGCGCCAAGCCGGCAGGCCGTTAGGCGGACACTTCAGCGGCCAGGTCTTCGACGATGCCGCACAGCGTGCGCACGAGATCGGCGTCTTCGGCGGGGTGCCGACCGTCGAGCGTCTTAGTCGGTACCGACAGCCTGATCGACTCGACGATGCGAAGTCCCGCGATGCCCAACGACTTTCGGGCTTCATCATGGGCCCACACGCCGCCGTACCGGCTGAGCGATGCGCCGATCACGGCCGCCGGTTTGCCACTCATCGGGCCTCTGCCGTAAGGCCGTGACAGCCAGTCGATCGCGTTCTTGAGCCCGCCCGGAATGCTCCCGTTGTATTCGGGCGTGACGACCAGCAGCGCATCGGCTTCGGCGGCTGCGGCGCGAAAGGCCGCGACAGGCTCCACGACATCCCCGGTGTCGACATCCTCGTTGTACAAAGGTAATTCGCCGAGCCCGTCGAACAACCGCATGCGTACCGGGTTGGGCGCTTGGTCGATGGCCGCCTGTGCGATCTGCCTGTTGATCGACCCCCGTCGCAGGCTGCCGACCAGCACAAGGATCGTCGTGGCCGGGCCCTGGTTCATTGGCCGCAGAACATGCCGCGATATCCGGCGGCGGGATGCCTATCGGAGATATCCGGTGATGAGGTGTCAAACAGTTTCTCGCGCAACGTTCCTGGACGATAGTCCTTTTGCATGAGCCCCTTGTCCTGAAGCACAGGCACCAGATGGTCGAAGAACTCATCGTAGCTTTCGGGCAACAGGATGTTCATCACCTGCACCCCGTCCACGCCGGCACCTTGATACTCCTGCAGCCGCGCGGCGATGGTTTCCGGTGAGCCGACCACCATCTGGGGCAGCGACAGCGAGGTGAGGAAATCTTTGACCGTCGGCTTGGACCCGTCGGGCCAGGCGTTGATGACGGCCAGGAAGGCGCCCTGGATGCCGGGGATCTCCTCGATGATGTCTTCCAGCGGGGTGGCCGGGTCGTACTGTCCCAGGTCCATACCACTCAGGCTGGAGAAGTAGGCGGTCTGGGCTTCGGGGCTGCGCCACTCCTCCAGTTCGCCCCACTTGCGGTACGCCTCTTCGTCGGTGGATCCGATGACGAACATCATGCCTTGCAGGAACAGGATGTCGCCGTCCTTGCGGCCCTTGGCGCGTGCGAGTTCGCGCACGCTGCCGACCTGCTGGGCGATGGTCTCGAGCGAATAGGCCGAGAGGAACATCAGCTCCGCGTGGCTGCTCGCGAAGTCGAGCCCGGCGGGCGAGCCGCCGGCTTGTGCCAGCACCGGGGTGCGCTGCGGCGACGGCTCCATGAGGTTGAAGCCCTCGACGCTGTACCGCTCGCCGTTGTGGTTGACGTCGTGGATCTTCGACGGGTCGGCGTAGACACCCTTCCCCGCGTCGTTGACGATCGCGTCGACGTCCCATGAGCCCTCCCATAGCTTGTAGGTGACGTCGACGTACTCCTTGGCCCATGCGTAGCGTTCGTCGTGCGAAAGGTTGCCCGGCAGACCGAGATTGCGGAACGCCTTCTCGTTGGCCGAGGTGACGATGTTCCACCCGATCCGGCCGTTGCTCAGATGATCGAGTGTCGAGGCGGCGCGCGCGAAGACGAACGGGTGATGCGAGATGACCGAGCTGGTGTACAGAAACCCGAGGTTGTCAGTCTGGTGGGCCATCGCCGGGATCAGCATGGTGCAGTCACCGATCGGCACGTTCATCGCCATCTCGAAGACGATGTCGCGTGAGCCGTTGTACTCACCCTGTACACCCATGACGTCGGTGAAGAAGAACGCGTCGACCTTGGCCTGCTCGGCCTTCTTGGCGAGGTCGACCCACAAATCGAAACCCTTGAACTCTCGGTTGCGGGCCCGCGGATGCCGCCAGCTGCCGTGGAAGTTGTGCCCGATCGAGTCCATCACCAGCAGGGTGAAGATCATCCGCTTCGACATGTTGTACGACTGTACGGTCCGATCGACCCTGCTGTACAGTCGTACAAGGAAAGTATCTCTCGCGGAAGGATCTCCTGACGATGCCCGATGAACTCGAACAGTTGCGGCAGCGCGTGCAGTACCTCGAAGACCGCGCGGCGATCCTGGACTGCGTAATGAACCAGGCGCGCGGCCACGACCGCCACGATGCCGAGTTGATGGGAAGCGTGTACTGGGAGGACGGCGTCGACGAGCACGGACCGACCGTCAAATCCGGTCCGGAGTACGGCGAGTGGGCCAACGCCGCGCACAGCGCGGTGTTCGAGGATCACCTGCACAACGTCACCACCCACACGTGTGAGATCAACGGCGACGAGGCCCACGCCGAGAGCTACGTGATGGGCGCCATGCGATCCAAGGGCGGCAAGGTGGTGTCGCTGATGGGCGGCCGCTACCTGGACCGGCTCGAGCGGCGCGACGGGGTATGGAAGATCGCACTGCGGCGATGCACCATCGAATGGATGATGAGCGGTGACTCATCGGTGCTGAATTCCGGTGCCGTCAAGGGCTTTATCAAGGGCAAGTGGGACAAGACCGATGCCTCCTACATTCGCCCGCTGAAGTTGGAGAGCGAACCTGTCGAACGGTGGTGACCGGTGAAGCTGGCCGGTCGTGTCGCGCTGATCACCGGCGGCGGGTCCGGTATCGGGCGGGCAGCCGCGCACCGGTTCGCCGCTGAGGGGATGCGGGTGTGTGTGGTCGACATCGACGGCCACGCCGCCGAAACCGTGGCCGCGGCACTCGACGGGGTGGGCGTGCAGTGCGACGTCTCCGATCCCGGCCAGGTTGAGGCGGCCTTCGCCACATGCGTCGCCGAACTCGGCGGCCTGGATCTGGCGTTTCTCAACGCGGGCATCACCATTGACTGGTCCGGCGATATCGGCGCGCTCGATCTTGTGCAGTACCGCAGATCGGTCGGCGTCAACCTCGACGGTGTGGTGTTCGGTGTGCGCGCGGCCGTGCGCACCATGCGGTCGCTTCCCGCCGGGGAGAGGACCATCCTGGCGACGTCGTCGATGGCCGGTCTGATCCCCTGGCACCCCGACCCGGTGTACTCGTTGGGCAAGCACGCGGTGGTCGGTTTCATGCGCTCGATCGCCGCCAACCTCGCGCCGGAGCGCATCGCGGTCCACACCATCTGTCCGGGTATCACCGAAACCGGCGTCCTCGGTGACCGGCGCCAACTCGTCGAGCGAATCGGGGTCCCGGTCATGGAACCCGACGCCGTCGCCGCCGCGGCCCTGACCGCCGCCGCCGCCCCGCTGGACGACACCGGCACATGCTGGGTCGTACAACACGGAAAACCTCCTTGGCCCATGACTTTTGCCGATGTGCCCGCCGCCGATCAGCGGATCAACATACCGGTGCCTCCAGCTCACTCGCCGTGATCCGGCGGATCCGGATCGCCGCGCAGCAGCTCGTCGGGGTGGTGCGCGTGGTTGATCTCGGGTGCGTTGGTGCCATCGGTCCACGCCAGGCGTCCGCCTTTGGTGACCGTGGTCTGCCAGCGGCCCTGCGTGACGGCCGCGTGATCGGGCCCGCACGCGAAGAACAGGGTGTCGGCGTCGGTGGTGCCCCCGGCTGACCAGTCGGTGGCATGGTGAACCTCGCTGTGATAGCCCGGCGCCAGACAGTTGGGCCGGGTACAGCCGCCGTCGCGCGAGTAGCAGATGATGCGCTGATCGGCGGTGGCGATGCGTTTCTGGCGGGCCAGATAGATCGGGCGCTCGCTGTGGTCGTCGAACACGGCCAGGTAGTGAATCGCGCCGGCGGCCATGCGGATCAGATCCCGCATCGGCAGCGCGGTGTTGCCGCCGGTTCGGGCCGGCGCGGGCATCGACACCAGCGGATCGGTCACCGCGTGGGCGGCCTGGTTCAGCTCAGCCAGCGTGGTGCGCGCGATCACCGTCACCGGATGCCCACGATGAGACCCGAACCCGCCGGCGGCGATGCCTTCCTTAAGCCCGAGCTTGATGCCGTCATGACACCGCTGCGCTGAGTTGCGCTCATCGGGTACTTCTTCGACGGCGCCGTCGGGCAGATGACGTCCAGGACGCACCGCGGCGCTGCACGCCTCGATGTAGGAGCGGGTCTCCGGATCGACCCAGCCCGTCAGCCGCGACATCCCGTCGCGGCCCTGCGTCCCCAGCGAGACTCCGCGGCGGCGTTGACGGTCCTCTTCGTTGTAGTGTCCGTCGGGGTTGAAGATGTCGTCGATGCGTTTGCCGGCCGCTTTGACGATGTCTGCGTCGTTCTTGGTGGCTTGGCGGACCAGGCTGGCTTCCACATCGTCGCGGTCGGTCACCGAGATGTTGGAGGGCAACCGGTCCATCGCCGTGCAGATCTCCTTGAGGTGATCCTCACCGATCGCGCCCTGTTCGACGGCGGCGCCCACCTCGGGTAGCAAGGCCGGCAACCGTGGCCCGCTCAGTTGGCGGCGCGGGCAGATCCTTCGCGCCATCTTCATGCGGCGTTTGATCTCTGCGGGCGGGATGCGCAGCCGCGCCCACAGCCGATCCACCAAACCCGGCGCCATCGCGGTTTCATCCGGTGGATCGGCGATCTCCCCGAACACCCGATACATCAACCCCCGGTTGACCCGCTGCTGGACCTCCAACCGCTCGGCCATCTGCACGCGGTACACGTTTCCCACCAGATCGGAGGACAATCCGCGCAGCTCGTCGTACGCGGCATCGACCTGATCCAGCAGCGCGCCGATTCGCTCCCGCGTTGCCTGTCCGGTGATGAAACTGCCCATGGGCCAACGCTATCGAGCCACTACGTTGCAGCCACAGGTCAACCGAGCAATCTGTGGACCAAACCGCGATTGGGGATAACCGCAAGCGCACACCCAAAATTTGTCGGTGCCCCGTGGTAGGCGCTCAGCCCACGATCGTGGGCATGCTGTCCCAGCCCCGTACCGTGGCGGTCGGGGCCCGCACGGCGTTGTCGGTGTCCACCGTCCAGTCCGGCCAGCGCTTGAGAATCTCCTCGAGTGCCACCCGGCCTTCCAACCGCGCCAGCGAGGCACCCAGGCAGAAGTGCGTTCCCCTGCCGAAGGACAAGTGGTTGGCATTGCGGTGGATGTCGAAGACGTCGGGAGCGGCGAACTTGCGCTCGTCACGGTTGGCCGAGCCCACCATCAGCAGTAACGCGCTGCCGGCCGGAATGACCTGCCCGTGGTACTCGACGTCGTTGGCGACATATCGGGCGATCGAATGCACCGGGGGTTCATAGCGCAGCACTTCCTCGACCGCCCCGGCGATCAGCGCCGGGTTCTCGACCAATTCCCTTCGCTGCGAGAAATGTTCGCCGAGAAGCTTGCCGAGCCAACCGAAAAGCCGCCCGACCGTCTCTGTTCCGGCGTTGGCGATCACCCCGAGGAAGACCAGGAGTTCGTCGGTGCGCAGCTTTCTGACGGTTCCGCCGACGTCCTCGAACTCGACGTTGAGCAGTTCGGTGACGAGGTCATCGGACGGGTTCTCCGCGCGCCACTGCACGTAGTTGCGAAACATGTTGGCGTTGAAATAGTTGTCCTTGTCCACCGGCAGCGGCTCACCGGGCTTGTTGCGCAGCCTGCGGCCGGCGACCCTGCGGACGGTGCGCTGCAACGAGTCGGGGATGCCGACCAGCATCCCGATCACCCGCATCGGCATCTCGGCCCCGAGGTCGGTGGTGAAGTCCAACCGGTCTCCGTCGCGCAACGGATCCAGGCAGGCCGCACAGAACGCGCGCACCTGATCCTCGATCGCCTGCATCTTGCGGGGCGTGAACGCACGCGACACCAGCAGCCGGTGCACGGTGTGCTGCGGTGGGTCCTCGTTGATGAACACCCCCATCGGCATCACCGGCTCCGCCTTGACCACCTCGAGGATGTCGCCCTTGGCCGAGCTGAGGTTTTCGACGTCACGCAACGCATGCTCGACGTCCTCGAACCGGCTCAGCGCCCAGAAGTCGAACTTTTCGTTGTAGTACACGGGCGCCTCGTCGCGCAGCCGCTTGTACACCGGATACGGGTCAACGTCGATCGCGACGTCGTAGGGGTCGTAGTACACCTCAGACACCTGTACGATCGTACAGCACGGGTATTCGGCCGGAAGGATGTCAATGGATCTGGGTTACGTTTCGCTCAACACCCCGCGCGACATCGCCCCCGCCGTGCTGGGCGCCGAGCTGGAATCGCGGGGCTTCGAGTCGATTTGGGTGGGTGAGCATCCCCAGATCCCGGTGGCCGCGGGCGGTCAGTTCCACCGCAGCCTGCTTGATGCGCAGAAGCAGATGTGGGACCCGTTCCTGTCACTGCTCGCGGCGGCTCAGGCGACGACGACGCTGCGCCTCGGCACCGCTGTCGTCTTGCCGCTCGAACATGAGTTGTTCACGATGGCAAAACAAGTCGCCACGTTGGACCACATGAGCCAGGGTCGCCTGCGCCTCGGCGTCGGTGTGGGATTCCGCGCCGAACTCGAGGTGTCGCGGCCGCTGGCCTGGTCGGATCGCTACCGGGCACTGGCCGAGATGGTCGCCGCGCTCACCGCGCTGTGGACCGATGACGAAGCCGAGTACCACGGCGCCTTCTTCGACTTCGACCCGGTGTGGACCTATCCCAAACCGCACCAGCGACCACGCCCGCCGCTGCTGGCGGCCGCCACCGGTCCCAAGGCGATCCGGGACTGCCTTGGCTGGGCCGACGGCTGGCTTCCCGGCGATGCCGCATTCCGCGATGTGGCGGCCGCGCTGGCCGACTTCCGGCGAAGCGCGCAGGAGGCCGGTCGTGACCCCGCCGCGCTGGACCTGACGATCATGGCGTGGGGCGATCCCAAGCTCGAAAAGCTGGCGGCATACCGCGACATGGGGTTCAACCGAGTGGTGCTGGGTGGCGGGCGCCGCGAGGCGCATGATCCGTCGACCACGCTGTCGTTCCTCGACCGCTACGCCGCGATGGCCGACGAACTGCGATCCTGACCTGTTCAGGCCTGCGGTACCGGCCGCACCCGGGAGTGCACCAACTCGAGCAGTTGGCCGTCGGGATCGCGGACCATGCAGGCGAAGCCACCGCCGGGGTCGGCGACGACGGTGCCGCCGGCCGCTTGCACCGCGGCCTGCGCCGCAGCGATGTCGTCGACAGCGATCGATACGTGGGTCAGCCCGGCGCCGACCATGCCGCGCTCGGCTTCCTCCGGCGCCGGGTAGCCCGAGAAGGTCAGCAACTGCAGCACGACACCGGCGTTTTGCAGGTACACGGCTTGGAATCCGATCGGTGGTGCCAGGCCGAGCAACCCTGCGGCCATCTCGTCGGGCACGCTCAACCGCTTCACCTCGGTGAAACCCAGTGCCCCGTAGAAGGATCGCGACCTGTCCAGGTCGCGGACCCGTAACCCGAAGTGGCTGACGTCCATGTCAGACCCCCGCAGGTCCGGGGCCGCCGTGCATGTAGAGCGTCTGCCCCGAGCAGTAACTGGATGCGTCGGAGGCGAAAAACAGCACGCCGTAGCCGATCTCCTCGGGTTCGGCGATACGGCCCGAAGCGTTGGTCTGCCCGATCATGTCGATGTCGAACCCTTGCCGCTGCGCGTCGGCCTCCAGACCCGGTGTGCGGATCGCGCCGCACGCGATGCAGTTGACCCGCACTCCTTTTCGGGTCCACGCCGCCGCCATCGATCCGGTCAGGTTGTTCAACCCCGCCTTGGCCGCGGCGTAGACCGGCGCTTGGGGCATCGCCAGCAGGCTGGCACCCGACGAGATGTTGACGATCGCACCCCCGCCCTGCTCGATCATCGGCTGCACTGCGGCGCGTGACAGGTACCAGGCGCTGGACAGGTTGAGGTTCAACACCTGATGCCACTCGTCGTCGGTCCACTTCATCAGCGATTTGGTCTCGCCGCCGCCGGCGTTGTTGAGCAGAACGTCGAGCCGGCCGAACTCGGCGACCGTCGCGTCGACCAGCGCACGGCACTGCTCGGCGTCGGTGACGTCGGTGGGCACCGCCAGCGCACGCCTGCCCAGCGCTTCGACCTCTGCCACCGTGGATTTCAGTGGTTCGGCGCGACGCCCGGCGAGCACGATGTCGGCACCGTGTTCGGCCAGAACGAGGGCCGACGCCCTGCCGATACCGGTTCCGCCGCCGGTGATGACGGCGACCCGCCCGTCCATCGAGAACCTGTCGTTCACTGCACCACTTCCCATCCCGCTCGCTTGCAGTACGACTGTACAGCATGACGGTCAGGCACTCGACAACTTCCCGAGCGTCGAGTACACCAATGGAATGCCGCATCCGACCTCTGACGTCTGGGAAGTGCTATCCACCGCGCGCTCGATCCGCCGGTTCACCGACGAACCGGTGCACGACGAGACGCTGACCCGCTGCCTGGCGGCGGCGACATGGGCACCCAATGGCGCGAATGCGCAGCTGTGGCGCTTCATCGTGCTCGACGCGCCGTCACAGCGCGCCGCCGTTGCCGAGGCAGCCCGAATCGCGCTTCAGACAATCGAATCCGTGTACGGGATGAGCCGACCGGCCGATGACGACAACAGCCGCGCCGCGCGCAACAACCGGGCCACCTATGAGTTACACGACCGCGCCGGTGAGCACACGTCGGTGTTGTTCACCGCTTTCAAGAACGAGTTCGCATCTGAGTATCTGCAGGGCGGGTCGATCTATCCCGCGATGCAGAACTTCTACCTCGCGGCACGTGCGCAGGGTTTGGGGGCGTGCTTCACCAGTTGGGCGTCCTACGACGGGGAGAAGGTGCTGCGCGACGCCGTCGGCGTGCCCGACGACTGGTTTCTGGCCGGGCACGTCGTCGTCGGCTGGCCGCGGGGCAACTTCGGTGCCGTGCGACGACGGTCGGTCACCGACGTGGTCTTTCGGAACCGATGGGATCCCGAGCGCGCCGACATCACCTACGGCCGGGGCGCTCGGCCCAGCCGCGGCTGACCGCGTCGAGGCGACTACCGCATCACGTGGGCCTGCTGTTGTTGTGGATGCACATCGAAAAGCTCACGGTACGAGGGTGGTTGGCGGCCGTCTTCGTCGTGGATTCCGTACTTGACGGCCAGCTCGGCCCCGATCAGCGTCTGCCCGCTGACGGCAATCCGGTCGGGGTCGTCATAGAGCGCCTTGATGACGTGGCCCGTCAGCTCCGGGGTTTCGGCGGTGTCCAGGATATGGCCGAATTTGGCCGGGTTGCTGGCGATGATCTTGCGAACCCGGTCGGTGAGCAGGGACCCCATCCAGATCGAGACCGCGGTGATACCAACGTCCTTGAAGTCCACCGCCATGTCGGCAGCCATCTTGTCGGTGCCTGCCTTCGGCACCCCGTAGGCCGGCCCGAAGGCGTAGTGCACCCCACCCGAAGACGACGTGAACACGACCAGACCGTTGCCCTGGGGCAGCATCAGCGGCGCAGCGTAGACGGTGGCGACGTAGCTGCTGCGCAACCCGACGTTGAGGGTGTCCATGACGTTGAGCGGTTCTTCCCAGAACTTCGTCCGGCCCATCATCTCGTCGCGGATGATCGCGGCGTTGTTGACCAGGATGTCGACGCGGCCGTGATCACGTTCGATGCGCTCGAACAACGCCTTGACCTGTTCGTCATCGGCATGGTCGACGCGGACGGGGATGCCCCGACCGCCTGCGGCCGTGACACGGTCGGCGGTTTCAGTGATGGTGCCGGAAAGTGCTGCCGTCCCTGGCTTTTCGGTACGTCCGGTGACGTATACCGTGCAGCCGTGGCTGCCGAGCGCATGTGCGATGCCCGCACCGGCGCCGCGGCTGGCCCCGGTGACTACCGCAATCGTCCTCGCCACTAGATCACCGCCCCGCCGTTGACACCGACGACCTGGCCCGTGACATAGCCGGCGGCATCCGAGCACAGGAACGAGCACACCGCGGCGACGTCCTCACCCACTCCCAGGCGTCCGGCCGGAATGGCCTGGACGAGGTACTCGGAAGCGGGCAGTTTCCCCGCCGCCTGCTGATGTCGCAGCATCGGGGAGTCGATCACGAACGGCGGGATCGTGTTGGCGGTGATGCCCTTGTTCGCGTAGTCCAGCGCCACGGTCTTGGTCAGCGCGATGACGCCGCCCTTGGTCGCCGCGTAGTGCCCCTGCCGCCGGGCGCCCTGTTGACCCGCGGCCGAGGAGATTGTCACGATCCGCCCCCACCTCGCCGCGACCATGTCGGCCAGCGCGGCCTGCAGGCACAGGAAGGTGCCGGTGAGGTTCACCGCAAGATAGCGGTTCCACTCCGCCAACGTGATCTGGTCGAAGCGGGTGAACCCGGCGATCGCGGCGCTGGTCACCAGGATCTCGACCGCATCGAGCTGAGTTCGCACCGTGTCGAACGCCGCCTGCACGGCCGGTTCGTCGGAGACGTCCACGCCGACGGCGACCGCCGACGCGCCGTCGGCCCTCAGTTGGGCGGCGACCTTTTCCGCGGCTTCGCCGTCGATGTCGAGCACCGCGACCCGGTGACCGTCGTTGGCCAGCCCGGTGCAGATCGCGTACCCGAGCCCGGAGGCACCCCCCGTCACTACCGCCACACGGCCCACCGCACGTCTCCTCACTCGAACCGACACTCGCTGTACGAGCGTACAGCATCTGCGCTACCCTGATGTTCGTCGCAGTCAAGGAGGTACGGTGCACGACCTGTATTACGACCCGTGGAACGTCGAGATCGACATCGACCCGTATCCGACGTACCGGCGACTGCGGGACGAACGTCCGCTCTACTACAACGAACGCCATGACTTCTGGGGGCTGAGCCGATACGCCGACGTCGATGCGGCGCTACGTGATCCGCAACGCCTGAGTTCGGCCAAGGGCGACATCCTCGAGGTGGTCAAGGCCGACCCGGTGATGCCGCCGGGGGTCTTCATCAACGAGGACCCGCCCCTGCACACGGTGCACCGCGCGTTGGTGGCGCGGGCGTTCACGCCGAAGAAGATGCGCGCGATCGAGGACAAGGTGCGTGCGTTCTGCATCGCCTGCCTGGATCCGCTCGTCGGCGGGGACCGCTTCGACTTCGTTCAGGACCTCGGCGCCGAACTGCCCATGCGCACAATCGGAATGCTGGTCGGCATCCCCGACGCCGCCCAGCCGTCGGTGCGCGCTCAGGCGCACGCCGTGCTGCGCAACAAGCCCGGCGAACCGCTTCCTGTCAAAAAGGACCACTACTTCGACGGCGACATGTTCACCGACTACGTCGCCTGGCGTAAGAAGAACCCCTCCGACGACCTGATCACCGAACTCCTCAACGTCGAGTTCGAGGACGAGACCGGTACGACGCGCCGGCTGCGGACCGATGAGCTGCTGATCTTCCTGGCTGTCATCGCCGGCGCGGGCGTGGAGACCACCGGGCGCCTGTTCGGTTGGATGGGCAAGGTCCTCGCCGAGCACCCCGACCAACGCCAGGAACTCGTCGAGGATCCGTCCTTGATTCCGGTGGCGATCGAGGAACTGCTGCGCTACGAGCCGCCGGGCCCCCACGTGGCGCGGTTCGTCGCGCAAGCCGATGTCGAGTTTCACGGTCAGACGCTGCCCGCGGGTAGCGCGTTGTTGCTGATGCTGGCATCGGCCAACCGCGACGAGCGTCATTTCGACGATCCTGACAGCTTCAATATTCACCGTAAGCCGGGCGGGCACTTGACGTTCGGTCGAGGCGCCCACTTCTGCCTAGGGGCGCCGCTGGCGCGACTGGAAGGCCGGGTCGCGCTGGAGGAAGTGCTCAAGCGGTTTCCGAAATGGGAGGTGGACATGGCCGGTGCGCGGCGGTCCCGGACGTCGACGGTGCGCGGCTGGGACACGATGCCCGCCGTCATCGGCTGACAGCGGGCGGCCCTAACCGTCCTGCAGGATGAAATCAGCCGCGCGCCAGGCCATCGCCATGATCGGTCCGTTGAGGTTGCCCGCGACCATCGTCGGCATCACCGAGCAGTCGACCACGCGAAGGCTGTCGATCCCACGCACGCGTAGCTGGGGATCCACCACGGCGTCATCGCTGGGGCCCATCGCGCAGCTGCCTGCGGCGTGGTAGCCGCAGTAGCCGCCGTCGAGCACGGAGTCCACCAGCTCGTCGTCGCTTCGGACGTCGGGTCCCGGGTAGGTCTCGTGGGTAATGCGCTCGGCGATCGGAGAATGTTCGAAGATGCTGCGCATCTTGCGCAGCAGGTTGGCGGTGGCCTCCCGGTCATGCTCTGTACCAAGGTAGTTCGGGTTGATCCGCAGCGGCGCGGCGAAGTCGGCGGAGGTGATCTCGATCGATCCCTGCGCCGTCGGGCGTAACACCATCCCCAGACAGGAGACGCCGGCCTGGCGTTCGATCGCGACGGGTTCGCCGGTGTTGTAGGGCGGGATCGTCCACGGTCCGAGCATCACCTGTCCGTCCGGGCGCTCCGCGTCGGGCCGGGTCTTCACGAAGCCGACGACGTCGAACGACGGAGCGGCAAGGGGGCCACTTCGGGTGGCGAGGTACTTGGCGCCGGTCAGGGCCTTCCCCAGGTTGGTCGCGAGCTGCCGGTTGTAGCCGAGGTCTTCCTTGAGCTGGTATCGCAACGTCGCACAGCGATGTTCACGAAGGCCCCGGCCGACGTTGTCGCGCTCGAGGTAGACGGCCACACCCGCCGCAGCCAGCACGTCGCGTCGCCCGATACCCGAGAGCTGCAAGAGCTTCGGGCTGTTGAGGCTGCCCAGCGACACGATCACCTCGCGCTCGGCCCGGATCTGCGCGGTTCCGCCCTTGGCTTCGACTTCCACGCCGATCGCCCTACCGCCGTCGAACAGAAGTCGGCGCACCGTGGTGCGGGTACGGACGGTGAGGTTCGGCCGGCGCAACGCGGGCCTGAGGAACGCGGTGGCGGCACTGACCCGGCGACCGTTCTTGATGGTCGCCGTGGCGTACCCGACGCGCTCGTCGTCGCTTTCATTGATGTCTTGCACCCGGTTCAAACCGGCTGCGGCTGCGGCGTCGAGCATTTCGGCGCAGAGCGGGTCGGGGTCACGGGGCACCGAGATGTGCAACGGTCCGCCGACACCACGCGTCGGAGACGGCCCGAACGCATTGTCCTCGAATTGCTGGAAGATCGGCAGGATCTCGTCCCAGCCCCAGCCCTTGTTGCCGAGCCGCTCGAGGCCGTCGTAATCAGCGCGGTTGCCGCGGTTGTAGATCATCCCGTTGATCGAGCTCGACCCGCCGAGCACCTTCCCGCGCAGCCACTGCTCGGTGTGCGGTTTGGGTCCAAACGGCGTTGTTTCGTAGTGCCACATGTGTTTTTCGCTCTCGAACAACATCCCCGAGCCCTTCGGGATGGCGTAGAGCGGATGGCGGTCGACGCCGCCGGCCTCGATCAGCAGCACGGTTGTCTTCGGGTCGGCCGACAGGCGGTTGGCCAGCACGCATCCGGCCGATCCAGCGCCCGCAATGATGTAGTCGTAACTCGTCATGCCCTGACCTTCCCGTAACGCTGTACGAGCGTACAGGAGGGTTCAGCCGGCGAGGCGGCGACGTGCGCGCTGCCGGACCTCGTCGGCAAGGGCGTCAGCGACCAGGATGTCGGGCAGCAGTTCGGGTTCGGTCATGATCGCGCGGAACACGTGGCCGATGGTGACGCCGTGATCGGGGCGCTGGGTAACGGTCACCGTATCGCCGGCACGCACCGACCCCGGCGTGATCACCCGCAGGTACGCGCCCGGTACCGCAGCGCGGGTGAACGTGCCCATCCACCCGCGGATGCCCAGGAACTGGGTGAACGTGCGGCACGGCGTGCGCGGCCGGGAAACCTCCAGGACGAGGCCGTCGGTCCCCACCGCCCACCGCTCGCCGATCACCGCACCGGTCACATCGATGCCGACCGTGGTGAAGTTCTCGCCGAACATGCCGTTGCTCAGCGACCGCTGCAGCCGCGTCTGCCACGCGTCGAGATCTTCGCGCCCATAGGCGTAGACGGCCTGGTCGTCGCCGCCGTGATACTTGCGGTTGCCGATCAGGTCACCGGTCAGGCCGCTGCCGAGCCCGGCGCGTTTACTGCCGGGCGCGCGAACCATGACCGGCTCGGCCGTCGGGCGCTTGTCGAAGCCGGTATTACCCGACGGCCCCTCCGAGTAGTGGTGAGCGATGTTCACCGAGAGCACGGTTGGCACGCTGCTGAGCTTACGGAGTGATCGACCGGCCCGTCGTCACGCCGCCACGGGCTGTTCGGCATCCTCCAGGGCCGCACGGTCGGTCACCGCGTCACCGTCGGTAGGCCCCGGTGCACTGCGGTACGTCGCGCGATAGCGGTCGATCTGTTCGGGCGCAATGGGTGTCGACCAAATGCTCATGTGCTCGCCGGAGCGGCGTGACTCGGCGAGCCTGGCCGCCCCGCTGCGGAAACCCTCGACAGACGCAATGGCAGAGATCACGAACGCGATACCGGCCACCGCCGCCAAATCGCTCTTCATTGCCAGCGCGGCGATCATCACGCCAAGCGCGGCGAAGGACACCAGCATGAACAGGTATCCGATGACCTGTTGGGAAATTCGGTTGAAAAGGTTCGACATTATTTCTTCACCTCGCACAATCTGGCGCCGGCTGAGGTAGACGCCGACGCGCCTCTGAATACGCTACGCGTAGCGTATCGCTACGTCCAGTGTAGCGCATAATGAACTTCACGGCATCTCCGGCAACCCGACAGGAACACGTGGATGGCAGAGCAACGGGCGGTTGAGGAAGCTATTGCGGAGTCGACGCTGCGTCTGCTGCGCGCGGGCGGTCCGCGGTCGGTGACCGTGGAGGCCGTGGCGGCCGACTCCGGCGTCGCGAAAACCACGATCTACCGGCGCCACCGCGACCGGCGCGACATGCTGTCGGCGGCGTTGTCGCGGGTGACGTCCACAGACCCGCTCGGCACGCACGCGAATGCGCCGCAACGGCTGCGGTGGCTGATCAAACACGCGGTCGCGGCGGTGGACGAGGGTATCGGGTTCGGCGGCTTCGCCTCGCTGCTCGGCGAGGACGACCCCGAGTTCAGCACGCTGTTCCGCAAGATCCTTGGCGACCAGCGCAAGAAGTTGGTGACGGTGATCGACGGCGGTAAAGCCGACGGCACCATGCGCGCCGACGTCGACGCCGAGACCCTGATCGACGCGATCGTCGGTGCGCACATCGCCGAACGGGCCCGGAAGGGCGGTGTGGGGAGCGACTGGGAGGACCGGTTGTTCGCGCTGTTCTGGCCGGCCGTGGGCACCTAGGCCAGCCGCGCTTCCCAGCCCATCAGCGGGACCAGCGGATTCGCCCAATAAATATCTATGTGCTATGCATATATCCGTGCCGCAGTCCCCCTACGACCAACTCGACGACCTGCTGACGCGCATCGCGATCGCGCGTCAGCGGCCCAGTTGGCGCGGCCGGATCCTCGACGGCACCGGTCCGGTGACCAGTGTCTCGACGCTGCGCGTGCTGCGCGCCGTCGAACAGTGCCAGCAGCTCGGCGCGGGCGCCTCGGTCGGCGACGTCGCCGACTTCATGGCCGTCGAGCACTCCACCGCGAGCCGGTCGGTCGCCGCGGTCGTCGCGGCCGGGCTGTTGACGAAGACCTTCGCCGCTGACGATCAACGGCGCTGTGCGCTCGTGTTGACCGACGAGGGGCGAAATGCCCTCGACGCGGTGACCGAACGGCGCCGCGATCTGGTCGCCGAGATGGTCGTCGACTGGCCCGACGACGACGTGGACACGTTGGTCTCGCTTCTGGCCCGGCTCGCCGATCGCTTCGAAGGCGCGGTGCTGCGATGACGGCGACCACCCCACGGACCTCGGCGACGCAGCCGCGCGGCGCGCTCGGGTTGATGTTCGACCCGGTGTTCGGCGCGTTGTTCTGGGGCAAGATGTTCTCGGTCGTCGCGGTGTGGACACACGGCATCGTGGCCGCGATCGTGATGTTCGACGCGACGCATTCGGCCCTGATGGTCGGGCTGGTCGGCGTCGTCCAGTTCGGGCCGCAGCTCATCCTCAGCCCCACCAGCGGCAAATGGGCCGACACCGGCGATCCGGCCCGCCAGATTCTGCTCGGCCGGGTGCTGTGCGTGGCCGGTTCGGGTTTCACCGCGGTCTGGCTGATCCTCGATCCGACACAGCAGGGCATGTCCATCGCCGTTCCCGTGCTGCTCGGCACGTTGCTGGTGGGGTTCGGGTTCGTCGTGGGTGGCCCGGCGATGCAGTCGATCGTGCCGAACCTGATTCGCGATGGTGAGCTGTCGACGGCCATGGCGCTCAACAGCATTCCGATGACCCTCGGTCGCATCCTGGGCCCCGCCACCGGCGCCTACATCGCGGCGCACTTCGGCTCCGGTGTGGCGTTCGCGGTCAGCGCCGTGCTGCACCTGGTGTTCGCGTTCTTCTTGGTCGCTGTGCGCTTCCCGGCGCCGCCTGACCGCCAGGCCGACGCCGACTACCGCGTCCGCGCCGCCCTCGTGTACGTCTGGCGGGACCGCCCGCTGCTGCTGGCGCTGCTCGCGGTGGGCGCCGTCGGGTTCGCGTCGGACTCGTCGATCACGTTGGCTCCGTCGATGGCCGACGCGCTCGGCGGGGGCGCGCAGCTGGTCGGGACGTTGTCCGCGGTGTTCGGGATGGGCGCGGCGATCGGCATGGCGACGCTGGCGATGATGCGCGGCCGGATGGCGTCGGAGAACGTCTCGGCGATCGGTTTGGCGGGGCTGGCCACAGGATGCGCGGTGCTGGTCGTCACGCCGGTGACCGCGGTGGCGCTGGCCGGGTTCGCGCTGGCGGGCCTGGGCTTCGGCTGGGCGATGACCGGGCTGAGCACGCTGGTGCAGGAGCGCGCGCCCGAAGAGCTGCGCGGCCGGATCATGGCGCTGTGGCTGGTCGGATTCCTCGGTTCGCGCCCGCTGGCCGCGGCGTTGCTCGGCGGAACCGCCGACGCGTTCGACGTGCAGGCGGCCTTCGCCGTCGCCGCGGTGCTGTGCATCGTGGTGACGTTGACGTGCCGGCCGTCGAAGCTCACCGGGCAGCTGCCTGCCCGCATCTGACCGGCTACCGGTTCTTGTCGGGCTCCGGGTTGATGGTCAGCGTGACGTGCTGGCCATCGCGGATCACCTCGATGGGCGCGTCCTCGCCGACCTTCAGGCTCCGGACCGCGACGACGAACTCGTCGAGGCCGTCGACGGGGCGGTCACCGATCTTGACGACGACGTCGTTCTCACGGACCCCGGCGCGTTCGGCCGGCCCGCCTGCCACCACGCGGGTCACCCGGGCCCCGGAGGGGTCATGATCACTGACCGACTCCGCGGTCAGGCCCAGGGTCGGGTGCCTGATCTCACCGTTTCGGATCAGCGACTCGACGACGTGCTTCATTTCGTTGGACGGGATCGCAAAGCCCAGCCCGCTGGCGCTGTCGGAGAGCGACTTACCCGCGGTGTTGATGCCGATCACGTCGGCGTTCATGTTGATCAGCGGACCCCCGGAGTTGCCGTGGTTGATCGGCGCATCGGTCTGCACGGCGGCGATGACGATCTCGTCGGACCCCTCACCGGGTATCCGCACCGCGCGGTTGAGCGCGCTGATGATGCCCTGGGTGTCGGTGCTGCGCAGGCCGAGCGGGGCGCCCGCGGCGATCACCTCGTCGCCGACGCGCAGCTTGTCGGAGTCGCCGAGCCGCGCGACGGTCAGGTTGTCGACGTCGTCGACCTTGAGGACGGCCAGGTCGGTCTTGGGGTCGGTGCCCACAATGTTGGCGGGCACCTCTTTACCGTCGTTGAAGATCACCGTCACCGCGTACCGGTCGGGAGCGGAAGCGGCCTCGGCGATCACGTGGTTGTTGGTGACGATGTACCCGCGCCCGTCGACCACCACCCCGGAGCCCTGCGAGCCTTGCGAATCGCTGACCGCTTCGATGGTGACGACGGAATCGGCCACGGCGGCAGCTACTTTGGCGAACCGGCCCTCGGGCAGGTCGCCTTTGTCGGTGGTCGAGAGCGTGACCTTCGACGTGGTGAACGCCTCGATGACCTCCGCGGTCTTGCGGCCCACCCAGCCGCCGACCAACCCGAGGACCAGGGCGATGACGGCAAGGCTGACCATCGCCGTCAACTTGAGCCGCTTACCGAACAGCACGTCGCGCACGCCTAGATTCTCGGCGGGCTTCACGTCGGGCGCCGGCGGCGGCGCTGCCGCGGATGCCGGGTCGGCCTCGCCTGCGACGAAATCGGTGTCGGCACTCGGATCGGTGTCGTCGGGGTCGGGCGAGGATCCGAACGCGGCGGCCAACACCGGGCCGGGTTCCTGGTTCGTCGGGGTGTACTCGTCCTGCTCGCCGTCGGCGCCCTCGGGGCGGCCGAAGGCGCGCTGGGTGGCCGCATCGACCGTGGGACGCCGGATCGCACCCGGCGCCGAAGCGTCGCCGCCGGGCTGGCGTTCGTCGGTCACGCGGTTTTCACCTTTCCTCGGCGGCCTTCCTGGCGCGTTCCCTCATGGACGCGATCACACCGCCATCGTTCAAGATATCCGTACCGGTGAGGTAGCCGGCTTTGTCGCTGGCACAGAAGGCGAGCAGCGCGGCCATCTCTTCCGGTCTGCCCCAGCGGGGCACCGCGGCGTCGGCGACCATCGCACCGGCGCCGGCGTGCTCCTCCAACCTACCCATCTCGGTGTCGATGGATCCCGGCGAAACCGAGACCACCCGAAGCCCGCGGCCGTTGAACCGTTCGGCCTGCGACGTGCTGTACCAGCGGACGAAGCCCTTGCTCAGCGCGTAGGCGATCCCGGATCGCGCGTCCTCGGGCACGATCTC
Source organism: Mycolicibacterium holsaticum DSM 44478 = JCM 12374 (assembly GCF_019645835.1). NCBI lineage: Bacteria > Bacillati > Actinomycetota > Actinomycetes > Mycobacteriales > Mycobacteriaceae > Mycobacterium > Mycolicibacterium holsaticum. The sequence goes on along the minus strand of NZ_CP080998.1, from coordinate 172,260 downwards.
GCACGCCGCCATCATGTCGGCCAGAAACGCGTCGTCGTCCTCGAGCGCCAGCGGGAACTTCGCGGTGGGAATCATCTCGTCGGGCAGCATGTGGGCCGCCATCGAGGCCACGTTGACGATCGCCGCACCCGCGCCGGCCGTCTGATAGAAGACCTCGTTGACGTGGACCGTGCCGAGCGCATTGGTTTTCATCACGTATGCGGCGTCGCCCATGCTCGGGCTCACCCCCGCGGTGTGGATCACCGAGGCCAGCGCGCCGAGCCCGGCGGCGGTTTCGAAAAGCCGGGTGACGGCCTGGCGGTCGGTGACGTCGCAGTCGACGGTCGTCGGGTTGACGCCGAGGTCGGCCAGCGCGGCGGCCGCACCGTCGAGCCGGTCAGCACGAACGTCGCAGAGCACGACCGCGTGGTCGCGGCCGACGAGCTGCGCCGTCGCCTGACCCATCCCACCCGCGCCGCCGGTGATCACCACAACTCGATTCATAGCTGGACGGTATACGCCGGTATGTTCGATGTGGTGGATCCCGTCGACGCCAGCACGCTGACCGGAGTCTCCGAGACAGCGCTGCTCACGCTGAACGGGCGTGCGCATCAGGCCCGCCATCCGGACGCCATCATCGACGACCCGATGGCGATTGCGCTCGTCGACGCCATCGACTTCGATTTCGACAAGTTCGGCCGCAGGGGCCAGGAGATGGCGGTGCGGTCGCTGGCTTTCGACCGTGCCGCGATCCGGTACCTGTCGGCGCATCCGTCGGCCACCGTCGTCGCCCTCGCCGAAGGGCTGCAGACCAGTTTCTGGCGGCTGAGCAAAGCGCTGCCCGACACCGACTTCCGTTGGATCACCATCGATTTCGAGCCGATCATCGAGTTGCGCAAGAAACTGCTGCCGCCATCCCCGCGGATCACCGCCATCGCGCAGTCCGCGCTCGACTACAGCTGGATGGACGCGGTGGACACCACCAACGGGGTGTTCATCACCGCGGAGGGTCTGTTGATGTACTTGCAGCCCGAGCAGGCGATGGGCCTGATCACCGAATGCGCGAAACGCTTTCCTGGCGGTCAGATGGTCTTCGACCTGCCGCCCGTGCTGGTCAAGAAGTTCGCGCCCAAGGGGATGCGGGCCACCCGCCGCTACCGCGTGCCACCGATGCCGTTCAGCCTGTCGGCGGCCCAGCTGGCCGATCTGGCCAACACCGTGCCCGGTATCCGCGCCGTGCACGACCTGCCGATGCCCCGCGGTCGCGGGGTGTTCTTCGAGAAGGTGTTCCCCGCCTTCTGGCGACTGAAGCTGACCAGGAACTTCCGCGGCGCATACACCCTGCTGGAATTCGGCTGAGCGTGACGGGCTATCCGCATACGGCGCGCTCCAGGTCTTTCAACGACGTCTCCAGGTGACCGAGTAGCCGCTGCAGATGCGGGACGCTGCGCCGGCAACCGATCAACCCGAAGTCGAGGTTGTCGGCGTTGTTGGCCAGCGTGATGTTGAGGGCCAGGCCGTCCAGCGGAATCGACAGCGGATAGTTGCCTTCGAGGCGGGCGCCGTTCCACCACAATGGTTCTCGCGCACCGGGCACGTTGGAGATCACGATGTTGAACGGCGGTGGCGCGGTCCGCACGAAGCCCGGCACCAACGCCAACGCAACCCCGCCGACCAGTAACGCCGACAGCGCAAGCTGTTGTATCCGCGGCAACTGCGAATACACCTTCTTGTTGTCGCGCATCGAAGCGGCGATGACCTCGATGCGGCGCGCCGGGTCCTCGATGTCGGTGGCGAGATTGCACAGGATCGCGCCGACCAGGTTGCCGCCGCCCTCGCCGTCGTTCTCGTTGCGCAGGTTGACCGGAACCATCGCGACCAGCGGAGTGGCGGGAAGCGCGTCCTCCTCGGCCAGATACGCCCGCAGCGCACCCGCGCACATCGCCAACACCACGTCGTTGACCGTCACCCCGGCGGCGGCCTTGACGTGCTTGAGCCGCTCCAACGCCCAGGACTGCGCCGCGACGCGGCGCGCGCCGCCGATTCGGACGTTCAGCATGGTCTTGGGCGCGCCGAACGGCAGCGTCAGCTCCTGCTCGAGCAGCGCGGACCGCGCCAGCGACAGCGTGTGGGGCGCGACGCCCGCGACCGAGCTGGCCACCTGGCCCACCGTCCGCAGCAGCGACGGCCCGGCGACGTTGGGCCTGCGCCGTGGCGGCAGGCTCCACGGCGCCCGCACCGAGGTGTCCTCGGGGTTGGAGGACAGCACCCGGCGCATCAGCTTCATCGCCGAGACGCCGTCGATCAGCGAGTGGTGAAACTTGGTGTACACCGCGAACCGGCCGTCGTCGAGGCCCTCGATGAGGTGCGCCTCCCACAGCGGGCGGTGCCGGTCGAGCAGCGTGCCGTGCAGCCGCGAGACCAACTCCAACAGCTCGCGCACCCGGCCCGGCGCGGGCAGCGCGGACCGGCGCATGTGATAGTCGAGCTCCAGGTCCTTGTCCGACGACCACGCCACGTTGGTGATCCCACCGAAGAACGCCGGTCGTTTCCGGAACGTCGGCTGCACATCGGTCTGGGCCAGCAGGGCGTCGTAGAGCCCGGCCAGGAACTCCGGCCCGCTGCCTTCGGGCGGCTCGAACAGCTGCAGGCCGCCGACATGCATTGGATGCTCGCGGGATTCGCCCAGCAAGAACAGTGCGTCGGTCGGTGCGATCGGCTGCATGATGGGGGCCTCCAACGTTGATGCTTGTCAGCTTGCCCCTTATCCCCCACAACGCAAAGGGGAAAACCTGAGCGGCCTTGATAGGGTCGCAACCACGTATTTCGCGGCGCTCTGCCGTTTTTGGAAAGGACGTCGATGCTCGCCCTGACAACCTGGACTGGCGCCCTGCTCGTCGCGACCGGGGTGATCGCCTATGTCGTCACTGCTTTTGTCAGCGTCACCGCGCTGATCCCCGCGTTCGTCGGGGTGCTGCTGCTGATCGCCGCGCTGGTCGCCCGTCGCGCGGAGAAGTTCCGCAAGCCCGCCATGCATGTGGCCCTGGTGATCGCGCTGCTGGCCGCGCTGGGTGCGTTGCGCAACGTCGCCAAAGTCGGCGATCTGTTCGCAGGCACCGCCGAACGCCCCGCCGCGATCATCACGAGCATCATCATGTTCGTGCTGCTCGTCGTCTACCTGATCGCCGGTGTGCGGTCGTTCATCAAGGCTCGCTCCGCGCGCTGACGGGCTCACCCCTCCGGTCGTGCTCGCCCCGGATCCGGTCGCTCACCCATGGGACGGCGCCGGCACCACGTTCCCGACATCGGCTGGGTCGTTCCGCGATATCGATTCCAGCCGCCGGTTCGCGCCGGTGACGGATACTCGACGGTGACGGGGACCCGCGGTTTCTTCATCCCTGCGGGCTCCCGAGGTGACCACGGAAGGAGCCAGAGTGAAGGCGACGGTGCGGCTGGGACGGATTGCCGGTGTGTCGGTCGGGATGCACTGGAGCGTGTTGGGCATCGTGCTGTTGCTCGTGATCGGCCTGTCGGTGCAGTTCCCGGTGCTCGCCGAGGGCTACGCGACATGGGAGTACATCCTGGCCGCGGTGGTGACCGCGGTGCTGTTCGTGGTGTCGCTGCTGGCCCACGAGTTGGCGCACGCGATCTGGGCCCGGCGCAACGGTGTCGGGGTGGACGGAATCACGTTGTGGCTGCTCGGCGGCGTCGCCCGGTTGCGCGGCGACGCCCTGACGCCGGGGGCGGCGTTCCGCATCGCGGTGGTGGGGCCGCTGACCAGCGTCCTGGCCGGGGCGGTGTTCGGTGTGGCCGCCATGCTCGCCGACGACGCCGGGTTCAGTTCGCTCACCGTGTCCGTGCTGTCCTATCTGGCGTTGATCAACGTGGTGCTGGCCGTGTTCAACCTCATTCCGGCCGCGCCGCTGGACGGCGGACGTATCCTGCGCGCCGCGATCTGGGCGTGGCGCGGTGACCAGTACGTCGCCACCGTCTGGGCCGCCCGCGCGGGACGGCTGTTCGGCTTTCTGCTGATCGGCCTCGGTTTGATTCGGATCATCTCCGGGATGGGCGGGTTGTGGTGGATCCTGTTGGGCCTGTTCATCGTGACGATGGCCAGCGCCGAAGAACACCAGGCCCGCACCACCACGATGCTCGCCGGGGTGCGGGTCCAAGACGTGATGACCGCGGACCCCGAGACGGTGTCCGGTGACCGCACCGTCGGCGACTTTCTGCGCGACGTGGTGTTGTTGCGACGGCACTCCGCCTTCCCGCTGGTCGACGGGTTCGGCCGGGTCGAGGGGCTGATCACGTTCAACCGGTTGCGCTCGGTCCCGATGCTGGAGCGCGACACGGTCCGGCTGCGCGACGTGGCATGCCCGCCGCAGGACGTCCCGTCGGCCACTCCCGACGAACCGCTCACCGACCTGCTGCCCCGGCTCAGCGGCTGCGCAGACGGCCGTGCCCTGGTGTACGACCACGAACGGCTGGTCGGCATCGTCTCCCCGTCCGACGTCAGCCGCGCGGTGGCCCTGCACGGCATGGGCGTGTGGGCGGGCGGCGGCGGTTCGGACATCACCACCGATCTGCGTCAGCGTCGTCGCTAGCCGACCGCGGACCGAGACGGTGGTGCCGAGCCCTGTCGGGACTCGGTGTGGGTCATCAGCCCGACGATCTCCTCACGGTCGGCCGCTGAAGGAAGACCCATGCCCGGGGTGTAGCCGTAGACCTCGTGCAACGGGGTGGAATGGGTTCGCCCGTCGAGGATGTCCACCGATTCGGTGCTGATCAACCCCGGATGCTCCACCCCGCAGGCTTGGGCCACCTTGAGCAGGTCGCGGCGCAGCGTCTTGATGTAGTTGGCGGTGCGGACCGCCTTCTCGTCGGGAACCAAACCGCGTGCCAGCCAGGCGTTCTGGGTGGCGACGCCGGTGGGGCAGGTGTCGGTATGACACTTCTGGGTCTGGATGCAGCCGACCGCGAGCATCGCTTCGCGGGCGACGTTGACCATGTCGCAGCCGAGCGCGAACCCGACCACCGCGTTGCCGGGCAGGCCGAGCTTGCCGCCGCCGATGAACGTGATCTGTTCGTGCAGGCCGCGTTCGGCGAAGATCCGGTACACCTGGGAGAAGCCGAGTTGGAACGGCAGTGACACGGTGTCGGTGAAGATCAGCGGCGCGGCGCCGGTGCCGCCTTCGCCGCCGTCGATGGTCACGAAGTCCACCGCGCGGCCGGTTTCGCTGATGAGATCGGTGAGCTGATACCAGAAGTCGAGATCACCGACCGCCGATTTGATACCCACCGGCAGGCCGGTCTCGGCGGCCAGCAGTTCCACCCAGTCGAGCAGTCCGTCGGCATCGGAGAACTCCGCATGCCGCGATGGGCTGACGCAGTCTTTCCCCTCGGGAATGCCTCGGGCAGCGGCAATTTCGGCGGACACCTTGGGTGCCGGCAACAGCCCGCCCAGGCTCGGCTTGGCGCCCTGGCTGAGCTTGATCTCCAACGCCCGCACCGGCGCACCCGCCACCACGTCCTTGAGTCGCTGCAGATCGAAGCGGCCGTCGGCGTCGCGGCACCCGAAGTAGGCGGTACCGATCTGGAAGATGAGTTCGCCGCCGTGCCGGTGATAGCGCGAGATGCCACCTTCGCCGGTGTTGTGCAGGCAGTCGGCCAGCGCGGCGCCCTTGTTGAGGGCCTCCACGGCGTTGCCGGACAACGAACCGAAGCTCATCGCCGAGATGTTGACCACCGAATTGGGCCGAAACGCGCCCGGTCGGTTTCGCGCGGCGCCAATCACTTTGGCGCACGGTAACTTCACTTCCTGCGGGGCCTTCGGCGCGGACGGCGGCACCGCCGGCCCGAAGGTGTGGTGCTTGATGATGGGATAGCCGGGCGTGTGCTCGATGTTGTTGTCGGTGCCGAACCCGAAGTAGTTGTTCTCTTGTTTGGCCGAGGCGTAGACCCATCGGCGCTGGTCCCGGGTGAACGGCCGTTCTTCGTCGTTGCCCGCCACGATGTACTGGCGCAGTTCGGGGCCGATGGATTCCAGAAGATATCGGCCGTGCCCGACGAGGGGGAAGTTGCGCAGCAGCGCGTGCTTTCGCTGAAAGATGTCACGTGCGGCGACCGCCGTCACCGCGGTGGCGGCCGCCGCAGCCAGCGCCCGTATCGGTTTGCTCATGACGTCAGGGTTGCCATGCCGCCGCAGCGCGAAACCCCAGGTCGTTTTCGCTTTATGATCTAAGGGATTTCGTCCTAGGAGGCAGCGTGACTGACCATGACGTTCGGATGATCATCTTGTCGACCGATGATCTCGACGAGTCGATTCGGTTTTACAGCGAGACGTTGGGGATGTCGTTGAAATTCCGCGACGGCGCGCATTTCGCGGCGCTCGACGGCGGGTCGGTCACCCTGGCGCTGGCCACCGCCGTCGACCATCCCATCCCCGGCCAGGTGGTCGTCGGGATCAAGACCGCCGACGTCGACGGTGCCGCGAAGGCCATCGAGGCCAGCGGCGGCGGCATCGTCAAAGGCCCCTACGACGATGCGCACGAGCGTCGTGCGGTGGTGTACGACAACAAGGGCAACGGGTTGGTGTTCTACAAACCGCTGGCGCGCTGAGCCCGCCCTCACGCCGGCCGTAGCAGCGCGACCAGGAAGTCGGAGTCGTCGGTGAACGGCCGCAGGTCCCAGGTGGACAGCAGCAGATCCGGCGCCAGCCCAGCCTCGGCCACGTCGGCGAAGAACCGGTCGAACGGGTAGTCGCGGCCCGCGCCGAACCCGATCACCGCGCGGCCCTCGGCCGCCAGGTGGGTGCGCAACCGGCTCAGCACCACGCCACGGGTGCTCGGCGCGAGGAACGTCACGACGTTGCCCGCCGAGACGATCACGTCGAACGGTTCGGCGATCCCGCGCGCGGGCAGATCGAGTTCGGCGAGGTCGCCGACGAGGTAGCGCGGCCCGGGATAGTCCTGCTCGGCGGCTTCGATGAGCGCCGGGTCGACGTCGACGCCGACCACCTGGTGCCCGGCCGCCGACAGGTATCCGCACAACCGGCCGGGCCCGCAGCCGGCGTCGAGGATGCGCGCGCCGCGGGGCACCATCGCGTCCACCAGGCGCGCCTCGCCGACCAAATCCTCACCGGCGCGCGTCATCGATCGGAAACGCTCGATGTACCAGTGCGAATGCCCAGGATCGGCCGCGACTTTCTGCATCCAGATGCTCTGTTCGACCATATGTGCATTGTCCCAGGCGTCCGGAATCACTGTCGCTCGCGCTACGTTGTCGCGTACATGGCCTTAGACGATCTGTTCACCCCGCTGCATGTCGGCTCGTTGACGGTGCCCAATCGATTCGCGATGGCGCCGATGACCCGGCAGGCCTCACCCGACGGGGTTCCCGGCGCCGACGTGGCCGAGTACTACCGGCGCCGCGCCGCGGGCGGGGTGGGGCTCATCATCACCGAGGGAATCCGGCTCCCCGACCCGGCCGCCGGCTACCCGTTGGGTATTCCGACCCTTGCCGGCGAGGACGTGCTCGCCGGTTGGCGGCGCGTGGTCGCCGGGGTGCACGCCGAGGGCGCGACCATTGCCGCACAGCTGTGGCACCAGGGCGCCGAACGTGCCGACGCCGACGGCGTCGTGCCGGTCAGCCCGTCGGGAGTGGACGGACACGGCCAACCGAAGGGACGTGCGCTTCGGGCCGACGAACTTCCCGGGGTCGCGCAGTTGTACGCGCGAAGCGCGGCCACCGCGCGCGAGGTCGGCTTCGATGCCGTCGAACTGCACGGCGCGCACGGCTATTTGTTGGACCAGTTCTTCTGGGACCGGACGAATCTGCGCACCGACGACTACGGCGGGCCGCTGTCCGCGCGGACCCGGTTCCCCGCCGAGGTGGTGGCCGCGGTCCGCGCCGCGGTCGGCGAGGACTTCCCGATCATCTTCCGGTTCTCGCAGTGGAAGGGCACCGACTACACGGCGTCGGTCGCCCAGGACCCGGCCCAGTTGCAGGAACTGCTGGCACCGTTGGTCGACGCCGGGGTCGACGTCCTGCATCCCTCCACCCGCAGGCACTATGCGCCCGCGTTTCCCGACCACGACAGCGAACTCAGCCTCGCGGGATGGACCAAGAAGGTCTCCGGGGCGCCCGTCATCGCGGTCGGCTCGGTCGGGTTGGAGACGCAGTTTCGCAGCGAACCGCGCGGGCAGGTCATCTCACCTGCGCCGGTCGACCGCCTGGTCGAGCAGTTCGACGCCGACGAGTTCGACATCGTCGCGATCGGGCGCGCGTTGCTCGCCGACCCGGCGTGGGTGAACCGCCTGCGCGCCAACGAACTCGACTCGTTCGCCGGATACGACCCGCAGACCGCGCTGGCCGCACTGGCCTGAGCGTTCAGGCCGAGGCCGCTGCGGTATGAATGAGGCATGCCGGAACCTGCGGCACGACCACCCGGGGCGCCGGCCGCATTCCGCTATCCGCGGACCGACGGCAGGCGCGCGGCGCTGCGCAACGTGGTGAAGCGGTTCACCGGCGTCGACCTGTTTCCCACCGACGCCGTCGCACGGGCCTTCATCGCCGGGCTCAACGAGGGCGACCCCGTCGCGGAACGGTTCGTCGCCGAGACCTACCACGGTGAGCTCGGCGCCGGGAAGGCCCGGAAGCTCGTCGAGCGGGCGCAGCGCGACGGCATCGACAACGTCCCTGAGGCGCCGGACTCCATGCGCGCGCTGTTCGAGGAGTTCGAGCAGCTGCCGGCCTGGGTCGATCCGGACCTGGTCGAAGCAGGCGCCGCGGTGTGGCGCCGCTGGGCCTACGCGCTCGGGGCGCTGGGCAATGCGGGCACCAACGACACCTACACCGAGGGCTGGCTGGCCGTACCGCTGTCGCTGTCGGGTGGCTACGCCGGCCAGCGGGCGCTGCACCGCTACCTGGAGACCTCGCGCTGGTGGATCGAGGTGTGCCGGCCCGGCGCCATCCTCACGCCCGGCTCACGCGGCCGCAACATCTCGTTGCACGTGCGGGTCATGCACGTCAGCGTCCGAGAGCGGGTCAAACACCATCCGGAATGGGACGCGCAACGCTGGGGCCTGCCGATCAGCCAGTCGGCCATGCTGCTGACCCTGCTCGGCGGCAGCGTCGCGCCCGCGTTCGGGCTGTACCTGCTCGGGCACCTCACGTCACCGCGGGAGATGCGCGCGGTGTTGCACTTCAACCGCTACTGCGGACATCTGGTCGGAGTACGCTGCGACGGCTACTTTCCCGAGACCGTCGCCGACGCCTGGCGCATCCTTTTGATGGCCGACGCCGCGCGCAGCTACGACAGCGCTGAGAGCGGCACCGAGCTCGTCGAATCGTTCGTCCCCGCGTTCGCACCCGCACCTGCACACCGCGGCCTGGCCCGGCTGCGCGCCGAGTACCACTACCGGGTGCAGGCCGGATACCTCGGGCTCTACATGCTGCCGTGGAACCGTCACCGCTACCGCCTACCGTCCGCGTTACCGGGAATCCTGTTGCTGCTGTTGCGGTTTCCGGTCATTTTCGCGCTGGAACTGGCGCGGCGCGCTTCCCGGCGAGTCGACCGCCACTGGCAGCGGACCAACCTCGCGCGGTGGGAGAACTGGCTGCAGTGGCAGTCCGATGGCAAGGCCGCCGCGTTCGAGGCCGCCGCACCGCTGCGCCGCTGACACCGGATTCTGCGACACGTCGAGGGCGCTGCTTCGGTGATGTCGGAACCGGCCTGTAGAGTCGCCGCGTGCCACAGAGCTCACCCGTGAAGTCTGTAAATGCCCGCCTTGCTGAGGAATTGGCCGTCGAGGAGGTGCGGGTCGCCGCGGCCGTGCGGCTGCTCGACGAGGGCGCGACCGTGCCGTTCATCGCCCGCTACCGCAAGGAGGCCACCGGCAGCCTCGACGACGCCGAGCTGCGCACCCTCGAAGAGCGCCTGCAGTATCTACGGGAACTCGACGACCGCCGCGCCGCGGTGCTGGCGTCCATCGACGAGCAGGGCAAGCTCACCGACGAACTGAGGGCCGCGCTGCTGGCAGCCGACACCAAGTCGCGGGTCGAGGACATCTACCTGCCGTACAAGCCCAAGCGGCGCACCAAGGCGCAGATCGCGCGGGAGGCCGGGCTGGAGCCGCTGGCGGACCGGTTGCTGGCCGATCCGACCCTCGTACCCGAGCAGGTCGCCGCGCAGTTCGTCGACAGCGCAGTGCCCGACGCGGCCGCGGCGCTCGACGGTGCGCGTCACATTCTCGCCGAGCGCGCAGCCGAAGACGCCGCGCTGGTCGGCACCGTCCGGGAGAAGTTCTGGAACAGCGGTTCGCTGCGCACCGCGCCCTGGTCCGAAGAGGCGTCCAGAAGCCAGGCCGCGCAGAAGTTTCGGGACTACTTCGAGTACGGCGAAGCGCTGCAGAGCATGCCGTCACACCGGGTGCTCGCCGTTCTACGCGGGGAGAAGGAAGAGGTCCTGGCGCTGACCTTCGACGGCGGCGACGACGCCGAATACCACGCCATGATCGCCAAGACCCTCGGCATCGACATGGCTTCGAAAGCGGCCGCGACGCCGTGGCTGGTGGGCACCGTCGAGTGGGCGTGGCGTACCAAGCTGATGATCTCGGCCAAGGTCGACGCCCGCATCCGGCTGCGTAACCGGGCCGAGGAGCAGGCCGTCGCGGTGTTCGCGACGAACCTCAAGGACCTGCTGCTGGCCGCCCCCGCGGGCAACCGCACGACGCTCGGCCTGGATCCCGGCTACCGCACCGGGGTGAAGGTCGCCGTGGTGGACGGCACCGGCAAGGTAGTCGACACCGCCACGATCTTTCCGCATCAGCCTGCGCGGCAATGGGATACGGCCAAGGCCACGCTGGCCGCGCTGGTCGCCCGCCACCGCGTCGAGCTGATTGCCGTCGGCAACGGCACCGCCTCGCGCGAAACCGATGCGTTGGCAGCCGAACTCATCGCCGACATCCGCGCCGCCGGCGCTGACGCCCCGACGAAGGCCCTGGTGAGCGAGGCCGGCGCGTCGGTGTATTCGGCCTCTGCCTACGCAACGCGTGAGCTGCCGACGCTGGACGTGACGTTGCGCGGTGCCGTGTCCATCGCACGGCGCCTGCAGGATCCGCTGGCCGAGCTGGTGAAGATCGACCCCAAGTCGATCGGCGTCGGGCAGTACCAGCACGACGTGACGCCCGGCACGCTGGCCCGCAGCCTGAACGCCGTCGTGGAGGACGCGGTCAACGCGGTCGGCGTCGACCTGAACACCGCATCGGTGCCGTTGCTCGCGCGGGTGTCGGGGGTGTCGGAATCGCTTGCCGAAGCCATCGTCGCCCACCGCGACAAGACCGGCCCGTTCCGCAACCGCACGGCGTTGCTCGACGTTCCGCGGTTGGGGCCCAAGGCGTTCGAGCAATGTGCGGGTTTTCTGCGGATCCGCGGCGGCGACGACCCCATCGACGCGTCCGGTGTACATCCCGAGGCGTACCCGGTTGTCCGCCGGATCCTCGACCGGTCGGGTATCACGCTGGCCGAGCTGATCGGCAACGAGCGGGCGCTGAAGTCGCTGACGCCCGCGGACTTCGCCGATGACCGCTTCGGCACCCCCACGGTCACCGACATCCTCGCCGAACTCGAGAAACCCGGGCGTGACCCGCGCCCGGCGTTCTCCACCGCGACGTTCGCCGCGGGCGTGGAGAAGGTGGCCGACCTGAAGGCGGGCATGGTGCTGGAGGGCGTGGTCACCAACGTCGCAGCGTTCGGCGCGTTCGTCGATGTCGGTGTGCATCAGGACGGGCTGGTGCACGTCTCGGCGATGGCGGATCGGTTCGTGTCCGACCCGCACGAAGTCGTGCGCTCCGGTCAGGTGGTGCGGGTGAAGGTGGTCGACGTCGACGTCGAGCGGCAGCGCATCGGGTTGAGCCTGCGGTTGAACGACGCGCCGACGGGCAAAGCCAAGCGGCCCGACCGCGCCGCGACCGCCCGGCGTGAGGGCCGCCCCCGCCGCGACAAGGGTGCCCGTCGGGCCGCCGAGCCCCCGGGTTCGATGGCGGAAGCCTTGCGCAAGGCGGGCTTCGGGCGCTGACGCGTCAGCCCGGCCGCAGCGCCGATGGTTCGGAACCGCGGCAAACGGGCATGTAGCGCGTATGCGAACGCAGGCAGAAGACCACCACGCCGGCGGCCGGGCTGCCGAGGGCCGGCCGATTTCGACGTTGCTGTTGCCGCTCGTCGTCAGCCTGGCGACCGCGGCCATGCTCGTCGTCAACTATCTGGCCAACGGTCTGCCGATCAACGGCCAGACCACCGGTGACGTCACCCGGCGCTTCGAGGTGTACTTCGTGCCCGCGGGCTACGTGTTCTCCATCTGGAGCGTGATCTACCTCGGGGTGATCGCCTACAGCGTCTATCTGGGCATCACCCTGGCCCAAGGCCGTTCCGACAGCGGCGCGGCCCGCGCGATCGCCCCCTGGTATGTGCTGACCGCGGTGGCCAACTGCTGCTGGCTGTTCGCGTGGCACCACAACCGGTTCCCGCTGAGCATGCTGATCATGGTCGTGCTGCTGGGCACGCTGATCGTCATCTACCGCCTGCGGGCCACCAGGCCGCCGGCCTCGACGCTGGAGCGCTGGACGGTGCACATCCCGTTCCGCGTCTACCTGGGTTGGATCTCGGTGGCCACGATCGCCAACGCGACGATCACCCTCGACGACGCCGGCTGGTCGGGCTTCGGGCTCTCCGAGCCGACCTGGGGTGTGATCATGGTCGCGGTGGCGGCCGCGCTCGGTGTGGTGATGCTGCTGCGCCACAAGGACATCGCCTATGCCCTGGTGCTCATCTGGGCGCTGGTCGGCATCGCGGTGCGGCTCTACGACACCACGCCGATCCTGATCGCCTCGCTGGTAGGTGCGGCGATCCTGACGGTGGGCACCGTGGGTACCTGGGTCGTCGCGTCGCGCGCTAGGCCGGAACGCTCCCGCCGCCGTCAACCCGAACGATCTGGCCGGTGATGTAACCGGCGTCCTCGTCGAGCAGGAACCCGATTGCGTGCGCGATCTCTTTGGGGGTGCCGACCCGTTGCATCGGGATCTGGCTGAGCAACCGTGCCTCTCGCTGGGATCCGACCGGGCTGCGTTGCCGGTAGAGCTCGGTCTCGGTGGGCCCGGGCGCCACCGCGTTGACGGTGATGCCGGTGGTGGCCAACTCCTTGGCCCAGATCCGGGTGGAGGTCTCCAGCGCGGCCTTCGCCGCCGCGTACGGGGTGCGTTCCGGGGTGCCGAGCGTGGTGAGGCTGGTGACGTTGACGATGCGGCCCCAGCCCGCGGCGCGCATGCCGGGAAGCACGGCCTGCACCACCTGCACCGCGGACCGCATGTTCAGCGCGTAGGTGTGCAGCAGGTCGTCCAGATCGATTTCGCCGATGACGGCGAACTGCGCGTAGCCCATGTTGTTGACCACCGCGTCGACGCGACCATCGGCCAGGATCTGATCCAGTGTCGTTGCGGTCGCCGCCTGATCGGCCAAATCCACCCGGTAGAACGGCCCAGGGAAGTCGGGTGGTGCGGTGCGGGCGATACCGATCGGCTGGTGGCCGTCCGCGGCCACCCGGTCGGCCACCGCTCGGCCGATGCCCTTCGATGCGCCGGTGATCAGAATCCGCCGTGACATGATGTGCACTCCCTTCGGTCGGTCAGTCGGCTGCGAACGCCGGTGACGTCAGGTGCAACACCGGTAACTGTCCCGCCGCAGACGGCGATTACGCCATGTTTCCCACAGAAAAAGACACAATGGTCTGTGTGTCGAAGGCCAGCGTGGTGGTGTTCGTCGTCTTTCCCGGGATGAAACTGCTCGACGCCGCGGGAGCAGCCGAGGTGTTCGCCGAAGCCAACCGGTTCGGCGCCGAATACCGGATCGCGATGGCATCGCCGGACGGGCGTGACGTTCCGACATCGGTCGGGGCGGGTTTGGCAGTGAGCCAACGGATCTCGGCCGTCGAGCACGCCGACACGGTCGTCGTCGCAGGCGGTGACAACCTGGTGGGCCAGGCCATCGATCCCGCGCTGGTCGAGGCGGTGCGTTTCGTTTCGGACCGGACGCGGCGGCTGGCATCCATCTGCACCGGATCGTTCATCCTGGCGCAGGCCGGCCTGCTGTCGGGCAGGCGCGCCACGACACACTGGCGCCATGCCCGCCTGCTCGCCCGCGCCTACCCCGATGTCCGGGTGGAGCCGGACGCCATCTTCGTCCGCGACGGGCACGTGTACACCTCCGCGGGCGTTTCGGCGGGGATCGATCTCGCGCTGGCGCTCGTCGAGCAGGACCACGGGGCCGACCTGGTGCGCGACGTGGCGCGTTCGCTGGTGGTGTATCTCAAGCGCGCGGGTGGTCAGTCGCAGTTCTCGGTGCTCGTGGAGGCCGATCCGGCGCCGCAGTCGCCGCTTCGCACCGTCACCGATGCGATCGCCGCCGACCCCGCCGCCGATCACAGCGTGAAAAGCCTTGCCCGGCAAGCCTCATTGAGCACGCGACAGCTCACGCGGCTGTTCCACTCCGAGCTGGGCACCACACCGGCCCGGTACGTGGAGATGGTCCGCGTCGATGCCGCACGGGCCGCGCTCGATGCCGGACGCAGCGTCAGCGACAGCGCCCGGCTGGCCGGTTTCGGCAGCCCAGAAACCCTCAGGAGGGTGTTCGCCGACACGCTCGGCGTCTCGCCCAAGAACTACCGGGACCGATTCCGCACAGCCCATTGAGGGTTGGCGCCGATGTCGCTTCTTGTGGGAAACGTGGCACATCAGCCGCTCTCACCCCGCCCGCCGCGGCCGCACACTGGCCACTGACGAAGGGAGACAGCCGATGAACACCGAATCGACAGAAACAATTGCCGGAGTGGCGATACCGGACACCCCGCTGGTGCGAGACGCCACCGAGATGATCGCATCCGTCGAGGACGAGTTGCTGTTCAACCATTCCCGGCGGGTGTTCTTGTTCGGTGCGTTGCACGGTCGCCGGCTCGGCTTGCAACCCGACCTCGAGTTGCTCTATGTGGGCGCGATGTTCCACGACATCGGGCTCACCCAGCGCTACCGCACGTCGCACGGGCGATTCGAGGTCGACGGCGCCAACGCTGCGCGAGACTTCCTGCTGGAGCACGGAATAGCCGCCCAGGACGCCCGCAAAGTGTGGCTGGCCATCGCGCTGCACACCACGCCGGGTATACCGGAGTTCCTCGATCCCGAGATCGCGTTGGTCACCGCAGGCGTCGAGACCGACGTGCTGGGTTTCGGGCGCGACGAACTATCCGCACAACAGCTGACGGACGTGACCGCCGCGCACCCGCGCCCGGACTTCAAACGCCGGATCCTGCAGGCGTTCACCGACGGTATGGCGCATCGGCCGCGCAGCACCTTCGGCACCGTCAACGCCGACGTGCTGCAGCGCTACGACCCGTCGTTCCAACGCGACAACTTCGTCGACGTCATCCTGGAGAACAACTGGCCGGAGTAGGGCCGCCCGTCAACGTCCGACCACGGCGTGGATGCGTCCGCGCGGATACGGCAGGTCGATGCCGTTCTCGTCGTAGGCGCGCAGGATCTCCCCGCGCAGTTTGCGCTGCACCGACCATTGGGCGTTGGGCCGCGTCTTCACGGTCATCCGCAAGGTCAGCAGGTCCGGTGAGAGTTCCTGCACTCCGAGCATTTCGGGTTCGCCGAGCACCTTGTCGGCCATCGGCGGTTCGGCGATGGCCGCCTTGGTCGCGTCGAGCGCGACCTGCTCGGCCTTCGCCACGTCGGCGGTCAACGCGACCGGCAACTCGATCCGCGCCACGGCGTACTCCTGGCTCATGTTGCCGACCCGCAGGATCTCGCCGTTCCGGACGTACCACAGCGTGCCGTCGATGTCGCGCAGCGTGGTGATCCGCAACCCGACGCTTTGCACCTCGCCGATCACCTCGCCGAGGTCCACGATGTCGCCGACCCCGTACTGATCCTCGAGCAGCATGAACACGCCGGTCACGAAATCGCGCACCAGGTTCTGCGCGCCGAAGCCGATGGCGATGCCGACCACGCCCGCAGAGGCGATGAACGGCGCGATGTTCACCCCGACAACGCTGAGGATCGCCAGGATGACCCAGGTGAGCAGCACGATCGACACGATCGACTTGAGCACCGAGCCGATGGTCTTGGCGCGCTGCAGCCGCCGTTCGGCTACCTGCGGGCCGCTGGCCGTCTTCGGCACGCGGTCGCGAAGATGCCGGATGATCGGCGGCTTCGCCTGGGCTTGGGCCTTCTCATCGCGCTTCTTGCGGCGCCGGCCGGTGGCCCGATCGATCATGCGGTGCAGCAGGTACCGCACGAACAAGGCAACCCCCAGGTACACCGCGATTCGTACAGGCACCTCGATGAGCCAGTGCCGGTTTGTCTCCGTCCATTCGAAAGCCAGGGCGTAAACGTCCATGCCCCGACCGTACGGATCATCCCGGGCGCAGAACAATCGGGTGACGAACGCCTCTCAGCCGGTGAGACCGTCGGCGACCCGCGGTGTCCGTTCGGTTTCGGCGTTGTCCAGCACCATCGCGGCGACCCGATCCCGGTGCTGCTCGGCGCTGCCCAGCAGCACGGCGTCGGTGGTGGCCCGCTTGTAATACAGGTGCGCCTGGTGCTCCCAGGTGAACCCGATGCCGCCGTGCACCTGGATGGTGTCGGTGGCGACATGCGTCAGCGCGGACGAACACACCGCCTGGGCGATACTCGTCGCGAGCGCCGGGTCGTCGGATCCGTCGGCCAGCGCCCAGATCGCATGATAGGCAGCCGATCTCGCATGTTCGACGTCGACGAGCAGGTTGGCCAGGCGGTGCTTGACGGCCTGAAAGGATCCGATCGGCCTGCCGAACTGCAGCCGCGACTTCGCGTACTCGACGGACAGGTCGAGCAGATGCTGGGCGGCGCCGACTTGTTCGACGCCGAGCAATGCCGCTCCCACCTGCAGCGCGTGGTTGAGCACCCGGGTGGTCTCGTCGGGGCCGGCGATCACCCGGGCGGGCGCGTCGGTGAGCGTGACGTTTGCCGCGGACCGGGTGAGGTCAAGGGTGGCCAGCGCGGTGCGCTGCACGCCGGTCGCGGTGGTGTCCACGGCGTACAGAGCGACACCGTCGGATCCACGCGCGGCGACCAGCAGCACGTCGGCGATCCCGGCGTCGACCACCTGAGTCACGGTGCCCGACAAGGTGTCTGCGGCTGCGGTCACCGTCACCGCGGCCGGGTCGAAGACCCCGGCCTGATCGGCGACCGCGACCGCCGCGGTGCGGGTGCCCGCCATGAGCTCGCCCAGCATTTCGTCGCGCGCGGCGCCGGCGCCCGCGGCCACCAACGCCGGAATGGCGAGGTAGACCGTGCCGAACAGCGGTCCGCACGCCAACCGTGCGCCGAGTTCCTCGATCGCCACGGCCTGATCGATCAGGGTGCCGCCGACACCGCCGTCGGCCTCGGGCACCGACAGACCCAGGACACCGAGTTCGCCGCCGAGACGCGCCCACACCTTGGGGTCATACGGCGCGTCGGCCTCCATCAGCTCACGGACCTTCTCCTCGGAGAAGTGCTCGGCGCTGAACTTCCTTACCGCAGCCCGCAATTGGTTCTGTTCGTCGGTGAACCGGTATTCAGCCTGCTCAGCCACGGGGAATCTCCTTCCACGGCATACCCGCATCGGCGCGCAGATCACCGGGCAACCCGAGGATCCGCTCGCCGAGGATGTTGCGCATCACTTCGGATGTACCGCCTTCGATGGTGTTGGCACGGCTGCGCAGGAACCGCTGCTGAATGGGTCCCTGCCAGTCATCCCCGTCGCGGGTGCCTGCGCCCTGCCCGTAGCCGTGGTACAGCAGCCCTTCGGGCCCGAGGAAGTCCATACACCACTGGTAGATGTCCTGGTTGAGCTCGGCGCCGACCAGCTTGCCGATCGAACCCTCCGGACCGGGACCGCCGACCGTTGCCGTGGCGCGTGAGCGTTCCGAGGTGAGCCGCTGCGCCTCCGAGCGCAGCCACAGCTGCGTCAGCCGGTCACGCAGCACCGGGGTGTGCCGCTCGGGCCGCGACGCCCACAGCCCGGTGGCGTCGGAGATGGTGCCCGCACCGCGCCTGCTGCCGCTTCCGCCCAGCGCGGTGCGCTCGTTCATCAGCGTGGTCATCGCGACGTTCCAGCCGTTGCCGACCTCACCGAGCCGGTGCTTGTCGGGGATCCGGGCGTCGGAGAAATACACCTCGTTGAACTCGGCCTGCCCGGTCATCTGGCGCAGCGGCCGGGTTTCCACACCCGGGCCGTGCATGTCGACGACGAAGTAGGTCAGGCCCTTGTGCTTGGGCACGTCGGGGTTGGTGCGTGCCAGCAGCAGCCCCCAGCGTGCGCGGTGCGCGAGGCTGGTCCAGACCTTCTGGCCGTTGATCACCCATTCGTTTCCGTCGAGCACCGCCGAGGTGGCCAGCCCGGCCAGGTCCGACCCGGCGCCGGGCTCGGAGAACAGCTGGCACCACAGGTCCTCGGTGGTGGCCAGCGGCCGCAGCCATTGCCGCTTCACGTCGTCGGTCTGGGCGTGCTCGCGGATCGTCGGCGCCGCCATGCCGTAGCCCATCGGGTTCAGCCCGAGCGGCACCGGCCCGCCGGCACCCTGCAGGATCCGGTCGGCGACGGCCTGCAGACCGCGCGACACCCCGAGCCCGCCGAGGCCTTCGGGGAAGTGCACCCACGACAGGCCGGCGTCGTAGCAGGCACCGAGGAACTCCGGGATCGGCACCGTTTTCGGGTCGTGGTCGGCGACGACCCCGCGGGCCCGTTCGGCGACCCGCTCGGCATCAGCGTCATTGCTCATCCCGCCACAATAGGAACTCGACACCCGTCGACGAGCACGGGGATACCCCTTGCTCGCCGGAGTCAGCCGCGGTACTTGGCGACTGCCTCGGCGTACTCGTCGAGCAGCCGAAGCGATGCGTCCAGCGGCTTGGTCGGCAGCAGCAGGTTGGCCTGCCGGTAGCCGAGATCCTCCAGCGCCTGCCAGTAATCCGGGTCGATCGGCGTGCCGAACGTGGTGAGCGGGACGTCGTGGCTGGCCCCCGCACGCATCTGATCGATGCGCTTGGTCAGCCGCTCGACCGGCAGCGGGTTGGACATCCAACCGGCCTGGTGCCGGATGACGCGCTTGACGGTGGCGTCGGAGTCGCCGCCGATGAAGATCGGCGGGTGCGGTTTCTGCACGGGCTTGGGACGCAGATAGGACGCGTCGAAGTCGACGTAGCGGCCGTGGTATTCGGCGGGTTCGGTGGTCCACAGCGCCTTGATGGCTTCGATGCGTTCGTCGAGCAGCGCGCCGCGCGTTTTCGGATCAGTGCCGTGGTGGCGCAACTCCTCGATGTTCCATCCGGCGCCGACCCCGAACCCGAACCGTCCGCCCGAGATCAGGTCGATGCTGGCGGCCTCCTTGGCCGTGATGATCGGGTCGCGCTGGATGAGCAGGGCGATACCGGTGATCAGCTCGATCTTGGAGGTGACGGCCGCCGCGGCGGCGAGCGTGACGAACGGGTCCAGCGTGCGGTAGTAGACGCTGGGCAGCTCACCGCCACCGGGGTAGGCCGACTCGCGGCTCGCCGGGATGTGGGTGTGCTCGGCGATCGCCAGCGCGTGCAGGCCGCGCTCTTCGATGGCCCGTGCCAGCGATACCGGGTCGCTGGTGTCGTCGTTGACGAAGGTGGAGATCCCGAATTCCATGCGCGCACCTAACTGCCGTCGTCAGGCGCGAGCAACGCCCGTCTGTTCGAGGCTATTCCTCAGGCCAGCGGTCGGCCGTCCTTTCTCAGCACGTGCCATTCACCACCGAACATGTCCAGGCCCTGCCCGTTGGCGACCCGGTCCCCGGTGTCGCCTGCGTACCGGTACAGAGGTGTCCCCTTGTAGGTCACCTGGTTCCCGCCGTCGCTGCGCGGCACGCTGTGCACCGACGCCACGTCGATGCCGATGGTGCCGGCAGGCGCACCGCTGGCCAGCAGCGGCAGCCAGGTGTCGGCGCAGGCGTCATAGCAGGTGGGCTCATCGGGCTGGTCCGCCGAAAAGGCGTAGAGGGCGTGTCCGGTGCTGTCGACCACGATTTCACCCAGGTCGCCTCGGTCGTCGATCGTCAACGACACCTCCCGGGTGGGCAGGACGCCGGTGGTCGCCGGCGGCGGCACGGGCGCCGGGGTCACCGCATCGGTCCTGGGTGCGGCCAGCGCACTCTGGGTGGTCGACGTGGCAGAACCGGTGGCCGCCTTGTTCGTGAACGCCGAGCAACCGGTCAGAAGGAGCGCGCTGAGCGCGAGCATCGACGCCGCGGTTCGTGGCTTGGACATGCCCCACCCTTTTCCAGCCGCGATGCCGCTCAAACCCGTTCGATACGGCAGGGCATGCTCAGGGGTGGCGGCAACGAGCAGCGAGAGGCGGTTGGTGATGCGATGACCGACACGGCCCGTCTGCTCGACGATCCGGGCGATCTGTCGACGCTGCGCGCCAAGGGCGCCGATCCCGACGAGTTGTTCGCGTCGTTCGCCGCATGGGCCGAGGCCAACGGCACCGTGTTGTACCCGGCGCAGGAGGAGGCGCTGATCGAGTTGGTCAGCGGCGCCAACGTCGTCCTGGCGACCCCGACCGGTTCGGGGAAGTCGCTGGTGGCCACCGGTGCGTTGTACGCGGCGCTGGCCGCGCGGCGGCGAAGTTATTACACCGCCCCCATCAAGGCGCTGGTCAGCGAGAAGTTCTTCGCGCTGTGCGAGGTTTTCGGCGCGGCCAACGTCGGCATGCTGACCGGCGACGCCGCGGTCAACGCCGAGGCGCCGATCATCACCTGTACCGCCGAGGTGCTGGCCAATATCGCGCTGCGCGAAGGCCCGAACGCCGATATCGGGCTGGTCGTGATGGACGAATTCCACTTCTACGGCGACCCCGACCGGGGGTGGGCGTGGCAGGTGCCGCTGCTGGAGTTGCCACGGGCGCAGTTCCTGCTGATGTCGGCGACGCTGGGCGACGTCACGTTCCTGCGCGACGACCTCACCCGGCGCACCGGACGGCCGACCGCGCTGGTCGCCAACGCCGAACGTCCCGTGCCGCTGTTCTATTCGTATGCGACCACCCCGATGCACGAGACGATCGGCGACCTGCTCGACACCCGGCAGGCGCCGATCTACATCGTGCACTTCACCCAGGCCTCGGCGCTGGAACGCGCGCAGGCGCTGATGAGCGTCAACGTCAGCACCAAGCAGGAGAAGGCCGAGATCCGGGACCTGATCGGCGCGTTCCAGTTCTCCACGGCCTTCGGTGCGACGCTGTCCCGGCTGGTGCGCCACGGCATCGGCGTGCACCACGCCGGGATGCTGCCGAAGTACCGGCGGCTGGTCGAACAGCTGGCGCAGGCCGGCCTGCTCAAGGTGATCTGCGGCACCGACACTCTCGGCGTCGGGATCAACGTGCCGATCCGCACCGTGGTGTTCTCGGCGCTGTCGAAGTACGACGGTGTGCGCACTCGGCTGCTCAACGCGCGCGAGTTCCACCAGATCGCAGGCCGGGCGGGCCGGGCCGGCTACGACACCGCGGGCACCGTCGTCGTGCAGGCGCCCGACCACGAGGTGGAGAACCTCAAACAGTTCGCCAAGGTCGCCGACGATCCGAAGAAACGCCGAAAGTTGGTGCGCCGCAAGGTACCCGAGGGCATGGTCCCGTGGAGTGAAGCCACCATGAACCGGTTGATCGAGGCCACCCCCGAACCGCTGACCAGCAACATGCGGGTATCGACCGCGATGATCCTCGACGTGGTCGCACGTCCCGGTGACCCGTTCGAGGCGATGCGGCGGCTGCTCACCGATAACCACGAGCCGCGTAAACGCCAACTGCAGCACATCCGCGAGGCCGTCGGCATCGCCAGGTCACTGCTGCAGGCCGGGGTGGTGGAACGGCTCGAGGAACCAGCACCAGACGGCCGCCGATATCAGCTGACCGTCGACGTGCCGCCGAACTTCGCGCTGTATCAACCCCTCTCGACGTTTGCGCTGGCCGCCGTCGACGTGCTCGACCCGGCGTCGGAAACGTTTGCACTCGACGTGGTCTCGGTGATCGAGGCGACGCTGGAGGATCCGCGCCAGATATTGGCCGCGCAGCTGAACAAGGCCCGCGGTGAAGCGGTGGCGGCGATGAAAGCCGAGGGCATCGAGTACGAGGAACGCATCGAACTGCTCGACGACGTCACCTACCCCAAGCCGCTGGAGGAGTTGCTCGAGCACACCTTCGAGGTGTACCTGCAGAGCAACCCGTGGGCCGCCGACGCCCGGCTGGCACCGAAGTCGGTGGCGCGCGAAATGTGGGAACGCGCAATGACGTTCCGCGAATACGTCAGCGACTACGGGTTGACCCGCTCGGAGGGCGCGGTGTTGCGCTACCTGTCCGACGCGTACAAGGCGCTGCGCTCCGGGGTGCCCGCCGCCGCCAGAACCGAGGAGCTGACCGACATCGTCGAGTGGCTCGGCGAGCTTGTCCGCCAGGTCGATTCGAGCCTGCTCGACGAGTGGGAGCAGCTGACCAGCCCCGAGCAACCGCACGACGCGCCGGTGGCGGTGCCTGCCCGGCCGCGTCCGCTCACCGGCAACGAACGCGCGTTCACGGCGATGGTGCGCAACGTGTTGTTCCGGCGGGTGGAGTTGTTCGCCCGGCGGCGCTGGGCCGAACTCGGCGCGCTGGACACCGGATCGGGCTGGACGGCCGATCGTTGGGCGCAGGTCGGCGAGGGTTACTTCGACGAGCACGACGACGTCGGCACCGGCGCCGACGCCCGCGGACCGGCGCTGCTGATCATCGACCGCACGCCGCAGGTGTGGCGGGTGCGGCAGATCTTCGACGATCCGGCGGGTGATCACGACTGGGGCTTCACCGCCGAGGTCGATCTCGCCGAATCCGACGAGGCGGGCGCAGCGGTGCTGCGGGTGCTCGACGCGGGCCGGTTCGACTAGCCCGGGTTTTTGTGGCGGCCCCACAACGCAGGTGCGCGTCGTTGTCCGAGCGCGGCAAGCGCGCCCCGGTGATCGCGACGACCATGGAGGAAAACGCCGACCCGAGAGGAGCTCACGGTGCACCGCCGCGGTGGCAACGATCAGCGCAGGATCGCCGTTCGGCGGCCTGACGATGATGTGACCACCTTCACCCTCGGGCTGCCCCGGTGGCCACTGCTGGTGCGGCTGCGAGGTGGTGGCCCGCTGGTGCGGACGATCGACAGGATCGAGGCCCTGGTCGTGGCCATGGCCGTCGTGGTCTCGCTGATCGCGGTGCCGATCGCCGGGGCCGTCGGCACCGCGCTTTTTGATTCCAAGCGGATGGTCTACAGCGAACAGGCCGACGCGAGTACCCGGGTGGTCGCGACGATCACCGCGATCCCACCCACCACCGACGGCCCGCAGTCGGCGTCCGTCGTCCTGCCTGCCCGGTGGTCGGTCGACGGAACGGTGCACACCGGTCTCGTCGCGGCCGACTCGTGGAGCGATATCGGTGATCCGGTCGAGATCTGGGTCGATCACCACGGCAACCAGGTGCCTGCGCCTGCGACGACGACCCGCGCGGCCGCCGAAGCGGTGACGGTGGCCGTGCTGATCTGGCTGGGCGTCTCCGGCATCGCCGCGGCGCTGACGGTCACCACCCGGGTGCTGGGCGACCGGCGCCGCATCGCCCGTTGGCAGCGTGGCCTGGACCGGCTGCTCGAGCAGAGCGACGGCCAGGGCCGAAGCCGAACCCAGTAGCACCCGGGGGTTTCGCACGGGCATGTCCCGATCGGAAACCCGCTGGTGAGCCGATTCGTGATTTACACCTTGGCGCCCCGGCGTGAACATGGACGCAACAAGCCAGGAGAGGCGGAGTCGATGACGATCAGCGTGGCCGAACGCGCCGAACTGCGCACGGCGGTCGGTGAGCTGCTGGGCGACAAGTGCACCGAAGCCGACGTGCGCCGCGTGATGGGCTCAGACGATGGCTTCGACCGTGAGCTGTGGCGTCATCTCGCCGAGCAGGGCGTGCTCGGCATGCTCGTCGACGGCGATCACGGCGGGCTGGGTTTCGGCGCGCTGGAACTCGAAGCCGTCGCCGAGGAGACCGGCGCGGCGCTGCTGCCCGCGCCGTTTCTCTCCAGCGCGGTGCTGACGGTGGCGCTCATCTCGGCCGCGGGCTCCGACGAGGACAAACAGCGGCTGCTGCCCGGGCTGGCCGACGGCACGTCGATCGGCACCGTCGCGCTCACCGGCCCGTCCGGGACGTGGACCGCCGACGGCGTCGACGTCGTCTCCGGCGCCGACGGCAGCCTCAGCGGTGCGGCGCACTACGTGACCTGGGGGCAGGTGGCCGACGTGGTGCTCGTCGTGGCCCGCGCCGGCGACGGCGTCGGCGTCTTCGAGGTCTCACCCGATGCGCCGGGCTTCGTACGCACGGCGGCAACGGTTTTCGACCCGACCGTGCGGCTGTCGACGTTCACCTTCGCGGGCACCCCGGCACGGCGGCTGGGCACCGCCGGTTGGGACGCCGTGCAGCAGGCGTTGGACTACGCGGTCATCGGCTCGGCAGGAGAACAGGTGGGCGGGGCAAGGCGTATCTTCGACATCACCGTCGAATACCTCAAGACCCGCGTGCAGTTCGGCCGCCAGATCGGCAGCTTCCAAGCGCTCAAACACATGGCCGCCGACCTGCTGCTCGAGGTCGAGAACGCCACATCGGCGGCTCAGCACGCCGCCGCCGAAACCGCGTCGCACAGCGAAACCGCGGGCGGGGCGGTCGCGTTGGCCGGTTTCACCTGCGCCGAAGCCTACGAAACCATCGCGATGAACGCCATTCAGATGCACGGCGGGATCGCCTTCACCTGGGAGCACCCCGCCCACCTGTTCCTGCGCCGCGCGCGCACCGGGACACATCTGTTCGGCGGCTCACGTCTTCATCGCGAGCGCTACCTCGTCTCGAAGGGTGCCTGACATGACCTCGCTTCCCGCTGCCGACGACCTGCGCACGGAGGTACGAGAGTGGCTGAGCGCCAACTGGTCTCCGCTGCCCAAGGCCGACGACCCGTGGGTGTCGACCCCGGAGCGGATCGCGTGGCTGGAGAAGGTGCTCGACGCGGGCTACGCGGTGCCCACCTATCCCACCGAATGGTTCGGGCGCGGCTATCCGGGCGAGCTGGCCAACGTCATCGGCCAGGAGTTCTCGGCGATCAAGGCGCCGGGCGCCCGACAGGATAAGTACAACATCCCAGCCAACACCGCGCTGAAACTCGGCACCGACGCCCTCAAGCGGGATCTGCTGCGCGACTTCCTGGTTGAGCGGTCCCGCACCTGCCTGCTCTACAGCGAGCCGGGCGCTGGTTCGGACCTGGCGGCCGTGCGCACCACCGCGGTCAAAGACGGCGACCAGTGGGTGGTCAACGGCCAGAAGGTGTGGACATCGGGGGCATTGACCGCCGACTACGCGCTGCTGCTGGCGCGCACCGACTGGGACGTCCCCAAACACAAAGGGCTGAGCCTGTTCATCATGCCGATGAAGCAGCCCGGCATCGAGGTGCGCCCGCTGGTGCAGATCACCGGGGAGTCGCACTTCAACGAGGTGTTCATCAGCGACGCCACCGTCTCCGACGACTATCTGCTCGGCGGTGAGGGCAACGGCTGGCGCGCGCTGCAAACCGCGCTGGCCTACGAACGTTCGATCATGGGCGACAGCGGACGCGGGTCGCGTAACCGCAAGGCCGACAGCCTGATCGAGCTCGCACGCGAACACGGCGTCCTCGACGATCCCGCGGTGCGCTATCCCCTGGCCAAGGTGCTGGCGCTGCGCGAGCTCAACAAGCTCAACAACGCGCGCGCGAAAGCCGCGACCACACAGGGCACCTCGAGCTCGATCATGTCGTTGGGCAAGCTGGCGATGTCGCGGATCCTGCACACCGAGGCGGCGATGAAGACCCAGATCATCGGAGCGCAAGCGCTGTTGGCCGGCCCCGACAACCCGGTCGCCGACGACGTCAACTTCCTCACGCTCAACGCGTACTTCACCTCGATCGGCGGGGGCACCGACCAGATCCAACGCAATATCATCGGCGAGCGGGTGCTCGGCCTGCCCAAGGAACCCGAGACCGACCGCGACATCCCGTTCCGTCAGGCCCGCCGGAGTTGACCCGCATGTCCGAGGTGACCGGCGCCACCTACGATCCGCCCTTGCTGGGCACGCGGATCCTCGACCTGACGTCGGGGCCGATGACCGCCGTCGGCCGCCTGTTCGCCGATCTCGGTGCGCACGTCACGGTGCTGCGCCTGGCCGGCGTCAGCGACGATGAGGTGGTCGGCCCGCATGTCGGCGCGGTGCCGGTCCAGACCGCGATCAACCGCTACGGCATGGCGACGATCGAACTCGATCCCTGCACCGCGGCGGGCGGCGCCGAGTTCGAGGAACTGCTCGCCGATGCCGACATCTTCATCGAGAGCACCCGCCCCGGCTCACTCGCCGAAGCGTCGCTGGCGGTGCGCGAGATCCGCCGCAGGCATCCGGCGCTGGTGATCCTGTCGCTCAGCGACTTCGGCCGCGACACCGACTACCGCACCTGGCAGGGCACCGGTCCGGTTTTCCACGCGCTGACCAGTGAACTGTCGCGGTCGGGAATTCCAGGGCGCGAACCGCTCGTCCCGCCCGCCGAACTGCCCTATTCGGTGGCCGCCGCACACGCCGCGGCGATGACGCTGGCCGTCCACGTGGATCGGCTGCGCACCGGCGAGGGCGATTTGATCGACTTCTCGATCCTCGAGGGCGCGATGCAGACGCTCGATCCGCCGTTCGGTTCGGCGGGCAGCGCGTCGGCGGGCGTCGCGGTCAGTGCACAGCAACGGGATTGGAACGCCGAACAGCAGCGCTATCCGATCATTCCGTGCAAGGACGGTCACGTCCGTATCTGCATTCTGTCCAAACGCCAATGGCGGGGCATGTTCACGTGGATGGGCAGCCCCGAAGAGTTCGCCGATCCCGCCTTCGACAAGCTCGGCAAGCGCTTCCGTTCACCCCATCTGCTCGAGGCCATCGCGGGCTTCTGCGCCGACAAAACCCGCGCCGAACTCGAGGCTGCGGGCCAGGCCCACGGCGTGCCCACCGCAGCGGTGCTGAGCTTGTCGGAGGCGTTGACCGCCGAACACTTCAGTGCCCGCGGATTTTTCCGCGATGTGGAGTTGGCGCCCGGGATGGTGGCACCGGTCCCGGTCGGGGTCAGCGAGATCGACGGGCACCGGGCGAGCGCACTGAACGCGCCGTCGGTGCCGGACGTCCGCGTTACCGCCGCGCCGCTGTTGGCGGCCCGACCGCGCCGCGGCGAGGGCCTGCCGCTGGAGGGCATCCGCGTCCTGGACCTCGGCGTCATCGTGGTCGGAGCCGACACCGGGCGCGTCTTCGGCGACCTGGGCGCCGACGTCGTCAAGATCGAGCACTCGGCGCACCCCGACGGGCTGCGGGTCGGCAAGCTCACGACGATGACCCAGCCGTTCGCCGCGGGGCACCGCAACAAACGGTCGATCGGCCTGGATCTACGCACCGCCGAGGGGCGCGCGCTGGCGCACCGCCTCGTCGAGTCCTCCGATGTGGTGCTGACGAATTTCAAGCCCGGTGTCGCTGAGACGCTGGAAATGGATTACGCGACGCTGCGGCGGATCAACCCCGGCATCGTCGTGGTGGACAGTTCGGCGTTCGGCCCGAACGGGCCGTGGGCCAAGCGGCTCGGGTACGGACCGCTGGTGCGCGCCGCGGTCGGGTTCACGAACCTGTGGGTGTACCCCGACGACCCCGAGACCTTCTGTGACACCGTGACGGTCTACCCCGATCACGTCGCCGCCAGGATCGGGGCACTGTCGGCGATGGCGCTGCTGCTGCGCCGGGAACGCACCGGCGAAGGCGGATCGGCGAGCATCGCGCAGGCAGAGGTCATGCTCAGCCACGTCGCCGCCGACATCGCCGCCGAGGCGCTGCAGCGCGTAGGGCATCCGCGCTCCGACCGCGATCGCGGCACTCCGTGGGGCCTGTTCCCCGCCGCCGGTCACGACAGCTGGATCGCGGTCACCGTGCGCGATGACGCCGATCGCCAGGCGTTGCGCTGGGTGCTGGGCATCCCCGGTGAGGGCGAGGTCGATCCCGACGCGGTGCGCGCCTGGACGGCCCGGCACGAGGCGACCGAGGCGATGGAGAAGCTGCAGGCCGCCGGCGTGCCCGCGGGCGCCGTTCTGCACGCCGACGAGCTTCCGTCGTGGGCGTACTACGGGCAACGGCGCGCGTTCCGCGAGGAACTCCATCCGCACGGAGACGTCCCGTTCGTGATGGAAAACGTGCAGATCCACTGCGATCACGTGGCCGATCCGCCGTTGCGCCAAGCCCCGCTGATCGGTGAGCAGACCGCCGAGATCGCCGCGGAACTGTTAGGCCTCGAGCCGACGCAGATCGCCGCGCTGCACGAACGCGGGGTGCTCGAGACCACGGTCGGGTCTACGCAGGGCGCGCCGGTCATCTCGTAGCATTCGGGTGCACACCCGTTTGAGACCGGCAGGAATGGACATCGACTTCACCAGGCTCAGGTATTTCGTCGCGGTCGCCGACGAACTGCACTTCAAGCGAGCCGCCGAGAAGTTGATGATCACGCCGCCGCCGCTGAGCAAGCAGATCAAACTCCTCGAAAAGGAACTGGGCGGAGCACTGTTCGAGCGCGGTTACCACGATGTGCGCCTGACCCCGCTCGGCGAGAAGCTGCTCGGTCCCGCGCGCGAGATCCTGCGCCAGGTCCAGGATTTCAAGGCTGCCGCCGAAGAAGGCGTGCAGGGTCGGGCCCCGATCCGGGTGAGCGCCACCGCCTACGCGCCCTCCGACCTGCTCGCCCAACTGGAGACGGTGCTCGTCAGCCTTCGCCGGCCGACCGAGTTCAGCGTCCCGGGCTCGGGCACCGAGGTGGCCGCCAAACTGATCGGCGGGCACGCCGAACTCGGTCTGATCCACCTGCCCGCCAACGATAAACGGCTGCGGTCGAAGGTGGTGGCGAGCTACCAGGGTGCGATCGCGGTCCGGTTCGACGATCCCCTCGCGGACAAGGATCTGGTCGAGATCGAGGAGTTACGCGAGCGCGACGTGGTCATCGACTTCGCCCGGCCCAACCCGGTGGTGCTGGCCGGTTTGACCCGTGGGCTCAACAGCCGCGGCGTGCACCGCATCGTGCGCACGACGAACCAGCGGGGTGGCGAACTCGAAATGGCCACCCAGGTTTTCAACCGGCACCTCGTCGCGCTGGTGAGCTATGCCCCCGACTCGTTCATTGGCAAGATGTTCTCCCCGCCGGAGTTCAGGCTCATTCCGATCGATGAAAGCAACTGGGCGCCAGCGCGTATCGCCTTGGCATGGGCGCCCGAGCGGCTAGGCGGCAGGCTCGCCGAGATCGAATCGGCCGTCGAGCAGATCGCCGACCGCCTGGGACCCGTGCGCCGGGGCACGTGAACGGCGCGGTCAGGCGCCGAGCGCGTCGATGACCGCCTGCAGCTTGGCTCCGACTTCTTCTGCGACCGGCGTCAGGCCGGGATCATGGGTGACGTCGACGAGCAACTGGGGATTCATCGCCTCGACGAGCGTCGTGTCCGGGTCGTCGGGATCGCTGCGCACCACGACGTTGCACGGCAGCAGCAGCCCGATCTGACGTTGCACGCCAAGTGCCTGGTGTGCCAGCGGCGGATTGCACGCACCGAGGATCAGGTAGTTCTCCATGTCCGCGTCGAGCTTGGTCTTCAGCGTGGCCTTGATATCGATCTCGGTCAGCACACCGAAGCCCTGCTCGGCCAGTGCCTCCCGGGTACGGGTGACGGCGTCGTCGAACGACGTCTTCAGGCTGGTCGCCAGAGCGATGCTCATGTTGACTCCTTTGTCTGTCCTTATCGCTTCGAACAATCAGGCGAGTGCGAGAAACAGCTTCTCCAATTCCGCCTCGGTCATCGGTTTTTCGTTGCCCTCATGGTCACCGGCGATGCATTCGCGCAAACCGGTCGCGACGATCTTGAAGCCGGCGCGGTCGAGCGCCCGTGACACCGCCGCGAGTTGGGTCACGACGTCCTTGCACTCGCGGCCCTGCTCGATCATCGAGATCACCCCCGCGAGCTGGCCTTGCGCGCGCCGCAGCCGGTTCAGCACTGCGTCGATGGATTCCTGGTCACCGACCATTTCCGTGTCCTTCCACTAGAAGTCCCATATTACCCGTGGGGGTATGTTTCACCAGTTCAACACCGCCCGCGGCGGTCAGATTCCCCCGGCGGGCCAGCTACAAGCCTTGGAAATAATTTCTCCACCACGTAGGATATATACCCATAGGGGTATCTTCGTTCTTCGACACAGGAAAGGGGGTTCGGCGATGTGTTACCCAGTTCAATGCCCGGCCTGCGGTAAGACGACATGGGACGGCTGTGGCCAGCATGTCGACGAAGTGATGCGGTCCGTGCCGGCCGCGCAGCAGTGCTCATGTGCGCGCGTCACCGAGCCGGCGCCACAACGCGGGCGCAAATTCTGGCGTCGATAACCCGCAACCTTCATGGCGTCGCTGTCTCCCACGATCGATCGGCGCCGGCCTGGTGGTCGGCCTGCTGACCGGACTGTTCGGCGTGGGTGGCGGGTTCCTCATCATCCCGACGCCGGTGGTCGTGCTCGGCGTGGAAATGTCCACGGCCATCGGCACTTCGCTGCTGATTATCATCCCCAACTCCGCCGCCGGCATCTTCTCGCACCTGCACGACGTCGGCGCCGACTGGTCGCTCACGGCGGCGTTCGTCGGCGCCGCGGTGGTCGCATCGCTGGTGGCCGGATACTTCGGCACCAAGGCCGACACCGTCCGGCTGCAGCGCTGGTTCGACTACCTCGTCTTCGTCGTCGCCGCCTACGTACTCGTCGACACCGTCTTCCTTTCGAGAACGCCGCCAAGGCCGGCTTGACGGTCCATTAGGCCGAATCGGGACCGCGCTGGCCAATCGGCGACCGTGACACGGGATGTGGACCACAATCGAGAGTTCGAGCCGCGAGCGAGGTCAAGGTGATGGATGAACCCCTGGTGCTGCAAGACCGCGATGAGCGCGGCGTCGTCACGCTGACCCTGAACCGTCCGCAAACCTTCAATGCGCTCTCCGAGGCGCTGCTCACTGCGCTCGGCGAGGACGTCGACACCCTTGCCGACGACGACGCCGTCCGCGCCGTCGTGCTCGGAGCGGCCGGAAAGGCGTTCTGCGCCGGTCATGACTTGAAGGCGATGCGGGCCGAGCCCTCGCTCGAGTACTACCAGCAGCTGTTCGCACAGTGCACGGCCGTGATGCTGGCGATCCAACGCCTGCCCGTCCCGGTGATCGCACGTGTGCACGGTCTCGCGACGGCCGCCGGCTGCCAACTCGTCGCGATGTGTGACCTCGCGGTGGCGAGCCAGGACGCGCGCTTCGCGGTCAGCGGCATCAACGTCGGGCTCTTCTGCGCCACCCCGGGAGTGGCGCTGTCGCGAAATGTGCCCCGTAAGGCCGCGTTCGAGATGCTCGTCACCGGCGAGTTCGTCTCCGCCGAGCAGGCCCGCGCGCTGGGCCTGGTCAACCGGGTCGCCGCGCCGGACAGGCTCGACGACGAGATCGCGGCACTGGTGGCACACATCGTCGCCAAGCCGCGCGTCGCCGTCGCGACAGGCAAGGCGCTCTTCTACCGCCAGCTCGACGTCGGCATCGAGACCGCCTACGACGACGCGGGTGCGACGATGGCGCACAACATGATGGATCCGTGCGCCCTCGAGGGGGTCCAGGCCTTCATCGAAAAGCGTGCTCCCCGTTGGTCGCCAGCGCCGACGACGTGACCGATCGGACCTAACCCGTCGACGACGCCGCCTTGCGCGCGGCGATCTTGGCGCGGACGTCTTGCATGTCGAGTCCCTTCACCCGGGTGATCAAGTCCTCGAGCGCCGCCGGATGCATCGCTCCGGGCTGGCTGTACACCAGCACGGCGTCGCGAAAGGCCATCACCGTCGGGATCGACCGGATCTCCAGGGTTGCCGCAAGGTCGCGCTCGGCTTGCGTGTCGACCTTGGCATGGACGACGTCGGGGTGCGCGGCCGCGGAACGTTCGAAGATCGGGGCGAACGCGCGGCAGGGTCCACACCACGACGCCCAGAAGTCCACCAGCACGATCGGATTCCCGACGATAGTCGACTCGAAATTGTCGTAGGTCAGGGTCTTGGTTGTCATGATCGTTTCCTTTCCGTGTTTGTGTCCAGCGCTGCCGGCTGCTACGCGAGCCCCTTGAGCATCAGGTTCCAGTACATGAACGGCAGCCCGTATTTTTTGAGGTACCAGTAGCTTCGGTGCGGCTTGGTCGGGTCCAGCAGCGGCACCGACGGGGTGATGTTCAGGTCGTAGTCGAACTCGGCGAGCAGCATCGCGTGCGACGAGGTGACGATCGGACATGATCCGTAACCGTTGTAGGAGGCTTGCAGTGGCCGGCCGGTGAGGAACGCGTCGATGTTGTCGACCACCACCGGGGCCTGTTTGCGGATCGCGGCACCGGTTTTGGAGTTCGGTGACGATCCGGCGTCCCCGAGGCTGAACACGTTCGGGTAGCGCACGTGTTGCATGGTGTGCTTGTCGATCTCGACGTAACCACCCGCATCGCCGGTCGACAACGGGCTGGCCTTGATCCAGTCCGGTGCCGACTGACGCGGTACGGCATGCAACACCTCGTAGGACAGCATGGTGTCGGACCCGCCGGCACCGGTGGCCGTCACGCCCACTTTGCGGGCCTCGGCGTCAACGGAGGTCACCTCGGCGTTGGTGTGCACCGTGATTCCGTATTCCGCCGCGACCGCGTCGAGGTTGTCGGCGATCGCGGGGATCCCGAACAGCCGCGGCGTCGGCACCACCAGATGCACGTCGATGTCGTCGAGCACCCCCTGCGATCGCCAGTAGTCACTGGCCAGATAGGCGATCTTCTGCGGCGCCCCAGCACACTTGATGGGTCCGGAGGGCATCGCGAACACCGCTGTACCCGAACGTAAGTCGCGGATGAAATCCCAGGTCCGCGGGGCCAGGTCGAACCGGTAGTTCGACGACACCCCGTCCTTGCCGAGTGCGTCGGACAACCCCTCGGTGTCCGCCCAGTCCAGTTGAATGCCCGGGCTGACCACGAGCACGTCGTACTCATAGACCGCACCGCCGGCACACGTGACTGTGTTGTTGTCGGGGTCCACTGCCGCGGCCGCGTCCTTGATCCACGTCGCGTTCCTGGGCATCACCGAGGCCTCGGGCCGCGCGGTCGTCGACGCGTCTGCCCGCCCGCCGCCGACCAGCGTCCACAGCGGTTGGTAATAGTGCGTGTCGGACGGTTCGATGACGGCAACGTCGGAGTGGCCGCGCCGAAGGAGGCGGGCGGCCACCGAGATTCCGGCGGTGCCCCCTCCGATGATCACGACCTGGTGTTTGGCGGTAACCATCTCCTTGCTTTCCCTTCTGGTACGTCGGCTCAGGCGCTCTGCCGGGATTCCGCCCAGGCGCCGAAGCCGCCCAGGATGTCGCTGACATCGGCGAACCTGTTGTGCCGCAACAGGCTGGCCGCTACCGACGACCGGTAGCCACCGGCGCAGTAGACGACGGTCGGCTTGGCCGGATCCAGCTCGCTCAGCCGGCCGGGCAGCTGACCCACCGGGATCTCGATCGCATTCGGGATGGTGCCCGCCGCGGCCTCGCCCGGGTTGCGCACGTCGACGATCTGCAGGTCGGCCAGCTCGGCCGCGCGCTGGTCGAATGCTCTGGCCGTCAGCCGGGACGCGATCTGCACGTCGTCCTGGTGGTCGAACATCACCTCGAACGGGCGGTCCAGGTAGCCGATCACCCGGTCGAAGCCGATGCGCGCCAGCCGGGTCTTGGCTTCCATCTCCTGGCCGGGTTCGGTGAACAACACGATGTCGGCGTCGGTCGGCACCACCGATCCGGCGTATTCGGCGTAGCGGCCGTCGAGCCCGACGTTGATCGCGCCGCGCAGATGCCCCAGAGCGAACTCCTCCGGTCCGCGGCCGTCGACCAGGATCGCACCGGCGTTCATCGCCTCGCGCACCTGCTCGTAGCTCATCGCCGTCGGCATCTTGGTCTCGTCCAGCAGTGCCCGGTCCTTGCGGTTGAGGATCGCGTCGTAGACGAAGTAACTCGGTGCCGGTGGCTGACCCTCGGTGACCAACGCCATGAAGGTGGCCTTGTCGGGGGCGCGCAGCGCGTAGTTCGTTTCCTTCTGCTCGCCGATCGTCGACCACAGGTCGGTCGACAGGTTCTTGCCGCAGGCCGAACCCGCGCCGTGGGCCGGATACACCCGGGTGGCATCGGGCAGGGTGATCAGCTTGTTGTGCAGCGAGTCGTAGAGCTTGTCGGCCAGCTCCTCACGGGTGAACCCGATCGAGGCCAGCAGATCCGGCCGGCCGACGTCACCGATGAACAGCGCGTCGCCGGTCAGCACCCCGTAGGGCACCTCGTCGTCGGGATGTTGGTAGACGACGATGCTCAGCGACTCGGGCGTGTGGCCGGGGGTGTGGCGGAACTCCAGCGTCACCTCACCCAGCGAGTAACGCTCGCCGTCGGCCACGCCCATCGACTCGAACTCTGTCTCGGCAACCGAGGAGTACACGATCTTGGCGCCGGTGGCCTTGGCCAGCTCCAGGTGGCCTGACAGGAAGTCGGCGTGGAAGTGCGTTTCGATGACGAGTTCGATGGTGTATCCCATCTCCTTCGCATCCGCGAGGTACTCGGCCACGTCACGCTGGGGGTCGACAACGACTGCGCGCCGGGTGGTTTCGTCGGCGATCAGGTACGACGCGTGCGACAGGCAGTCCAAGTAGTACTGGATGAATTTCATGGCGGCGGTCCTTTCGTTTCGGTGCTCGGGGGCCGTCTGACCATCAGACTGCCGATACCCCTCTGGGTATGTCAAGTACCCTAGGGGGTATAGGTATTCCTCCTTGCCTTTACCCCCAGGGGTATGTGTACCATGGGCGGGACTATACCCCTGGGGGTATCAAGTACCCCCGCTCGGCTCGAAAGGACGCCAAAGATGCCCGCACCGATGGCCATCGACTGCCAGGACCTCAGCCAGCTGCTGGAATCGGCCAGCCCGCCGCGGGTGCTCGACGTCCGCACCCCGGGCGAGTTCGAGACCGCCCATATCGCCGGCGCCTACAACGTGCCCCTGGACCTGCTGCGCGAACACCGCGACGAGATCATTCGCTACCTCGACCAAGACGTCGTCCTGGTCTGCCGCTCGGGTCAGCGCGCCGCACAGGCCGACGAGACGCTGCGCAATGCGGGGCTGACCAACGTGCACATCCTCGCCGGCGGCATCACCGCCTGGGAAGCCAAGGGATTCGCGGTCAACCGCGGCGTCGAACGTTGGGACCTGGAGCGACAGGTCCGCCTGGTAGCAGGCGGCATCGTGCTCTCCAGCATCCTGGGCAGCATCGCCGCGCCAAGGCTCAAGTGGGTGGCGGGCGCCATCGGCGGCGGCCTCACGATCGCGGCGCTGTCCAACACCTGCGCGATGGGCATGTTGCTCTCGAAGCTGCCCTACAACCGGGGCGCCTCCTGCGACCCGCAGACCATCGTGTCGCAACTGGTCGACTCAACCGAAAAACGCGGCGGCAGATCATGATTGGGTTGGCAATCGGCCTTGCCGTGTTCGTCGGCGTCGCGCTGGGGCTCCTCGGCGGCGGGGGGTCCATCCTGACCGTTCCGCTGCTGGCTTACGTCGCGGGGATGGACGCCAAACAGGCGATCGCCACCTCGCTTCTGGTCGTCGGCGTCACCAGCGTGATCGGTGCGATCTCGCACGCGCGGGCCGGGCGGGTGCAATGGCGCACCGGCCTGATCTTCGGCGCCGCGGGCATGGCCGGCGCCTATGCGGGCGGACTGCTGGCCCGCTACATCCCGGGCACCGTGCTGCTCATCGGCTTCGCCGTGATGATGATCGCCACCGCGGCCGCCATGTTGCGCGGCCGCAAGAACGTCGAGGCCACCGCAGGCAACCGTGCCCTGCCGGTGCCGAAGATCTTGGCCGAAGGTCTGGTGGTGGGCCTGGTCACCGGTCTGGTCGGCGCCGGGGGCGGATTCCTCGTGGTGCCTGCGCTCGCCCTGCTCGGCGGCCTGCCGATGCCGGTGGCGGTCGGCACCTCGCTGATCGTGATCGCGATGAAGTCGTTCGCGGGCCTGGGCGGCTATCTGTCCAGCGTGCAGATCGATTGGACGGTCGCGCTGGCGGTGACCGGCGCGGCCGTGGTGGGTTCGGTCATCGGAGCCCGGCTGACCGCGATGGTCGACCCCGAGGTGCTGCGGAAAGCCTTCGGCTGGTTCGTGCTGGCGATGTCCTCGGTGATCCTGGGTCAGGAGATCCACCCGAGCGTCGGGGTGGCCGCGGCGGCGCTCACCGCGATCGCGGCGGGCGCCACGCTGGCATGTGCCCGGCTGCAGATCTGTCCGCTGCGACGGCTCACCGGTGCGGCCGCACCCACGCTGAATGCGGCCAGCCCGGCGATCTGACGATCAGAACTGGTGGCAGGTGTCCAGCACGGTCTTCATCGCGGCGATCTTCGCCTGCCCCTCCGGCGAGTTCTTCCACTCGTCCCACTTGGCGCGCTTCTCGGGGCTGATCTCCGGCTTGTTCGCCCGCTTCTCTTCGAACTTGGCGCGGCGTTCTTCGACGGACAGGTTGAGGATCCGCTCGAACTTGCCCATCCGTTCGGGGTTGGCGGCGAGGTCGGGGGCGTGCTGCTGGGCGGCGGCCTGGAACTGGGGGAAGGTGCAGGTGGTGTCGAGCAGCCCGCCGTGGGGTTCTGCCGCGGCGGTGCCCGCGCCGAACAAAAGGCCGGCGGTGGCGAGCCCGGCAAACGTCGCGATCAACGGGGTGCGGATGGCAACCAAGTCGATGTCCCTTCTCGTAGGTGTGATCTTGAGCTTCCTCCGAGTTAACCAAACCCGGATATAAGACCAGCTCAAGCCCCTGACGTCGGACCTACTCGACTCAAGACGCCTCGGCGTCCTGCCGTTCCTCCTCCAGTCGGTCCTTGCTGCGCAGCACCCGCAGAAGCGTCACGAGCAGCAGCCCGCCGACGACATTGCCGACGGCGGTGTACCCGAACCAACTCAGCCAGTCCCAGTAGCCGAACGGCGCCGCGCCGGTGATGAGCGCCCCGAAGATCAGCAGCGAGTCGAGGATCGAATGGAACATCTGCAGCCCGGCGAGCAGAAACCCGCCTGCGACGGCCGCGGTGATCTTGCCGAACGTCGAATCGGTGCCGTGCTGCATCCGCGTCATCAGCGTGATGACCATTCCGCCGAGCAGCGACAGCGTCACCGTCTCGGCCGACAGCGGAGCGGTGGCGAAGTGGGTGCCCGACTCGATCGTCTGCGCATGCAGTTTCGGGTAGGCGGTCATGATCAGCCACATGATCAGCCAGCCCCCCGCGAGGTTGGCGATCAGCGTCCCGCTCCACAGCTTGAGCAACTGCCCGATGCTGGCGCGCTTGGCGACCACCGTGGTGACCGGCACCAGAAAGCCCTCGGTGAACAGTTCGCTGCGGCCGAGCAGCAGCGCCAGGAAGCCGATTGAGAACGCGAGCCCGGCGAGCAGCTGGTTGTGCGTCGCGGCCAACACCGAGAGATAGGCGAGGACGCCGACCGCCACCTCGGTGCCGCCGAAGAAGCCGGTGACCAGCACCTCTCGCCAGCTGCGGTGCAGGCGCTGAGTGCCCTCCCCCACCATCCTCTGGAAGGCGCCCTCCAGTTCGTCCTCGATGGGACTGTCCGACTGACCTAGCTCGCGTTGGCTGGTTTTGCTCACGGGTCGTCCTCAGGCTCGGATGGCGGCGGCAGTCACGAATACCCACCGCCGGGCCGCCCAAGCACCGGTTTTTGCGTCCAGGGTCGTTGCGCGGCACAGAGCACAGCCCTGAGCGCAATAATCAGCGCCGATCCGGCAGCGTTAGGGTTCTCTGGTCGGCCTCAGCGAACCAGCCGATAGAAGAGTTGAGCAATTTCATGACCAGAGCAGCAGAATCGTCGGCGCTTGAAGCCCGGGTCGGCCACTACTATCAGATGGACGGCACCTACCTGGTCGGCCGCGAGAAGGTGCGTGAGTATGCCCGCGCAGTGCAGGACTACCACCCCGCGCACTGGGACGTCGACGCCGCCGCCGCGCTGGGCTATTCGGGCGTGGTGGCGCCGCTGACGTTCACCTCGGCCCCCGGCATGTCCTGCAACCGCCGGATGTTCGAGCAGGTGGTCGTCGGTTACGACACCTACCTGCAGACCGAGGAGGTCTTCGAGCAGCACCGCCCGATCGTGGCCGGCGACGAGCTTCAGGTCGACGTCGAGCTGACGTCGGTGCGCAGGATCGCAGGCCGGGACATGATCACCGTGACCAACACCTTCACCGACACCGCAGGCGAGCGGGTGCACACGCTGCACACCACCGTCGTCGGCGTCACCGCCGAGGACCTCAACCCGGAGGTCAAAACGGCGGTGCAGAACGCGATGATGCACGACGTGGACTTCTCGGGGGTCAGCACTTTGGACTCCACGTACCACAAGACCGTGCGCCCCGAGGGCGAGATCCGGATCTCCGACGGCGGCACGACCCGCACGCCGGGCACGCCGTCCTTCGATGACGTGGCGGTCGGCGACGAACTGCCGGTGCGCCACACTCGGCTGTCGCGCGGCGATCTGGTGAACTACGCCGGCGTGGCCGGCGACGCCAACCCGATTCACTGGGACGAGGACATCGCCAAGCTGGCCGGGCTGCCCGACGTGATCGCCCACGGCATGCTCACCATGGGCCTGGGTGCCGGGTTCGTCTCGGCCTGGTCGAACGATCCCGGCGCGGTCACCCGTTACGCGGTGCGCCTGTCCGCACCCGCGATCGTCTCGGCGACCGAAGGCGCCGACATCGAGTTCAGCGGCCGGATCAAATCGCTGGATCCGGCGACGCGCTCCGGTGTCGTCGTGGTCGCGGCGAAGTCGGCCGGAAAGAAGATCTTCGGCCTGGCGACGACGAACATCCGCTTCCGCTGAGCGCGCTCAGCACAAGTCGTGCAGCGCGGCGCTCACAATGTCCATCGCCGCGCCGGTCGCCACACCGAGGTCCTTTCGAACCATGATGACGGCATCGGGTGCGAGGACGCCCGCGCTGCTGGCTGCGCATACCCGGTAGCCCTCCGAGAGCAGCGGATCGGCAGTCAGAAACGTATACCGGTCCTGCAAGCCTTCTAGGTATTCGTCCTCTGAGGCCGCGGCAGGAGCCGCGAAGAGCACCGCGAGGACCGCGGTCGCCATCCCAAGACGCATCAACGCAAACATGTGAGCCACCTAGGGTCAGATGCCATTCGCCAAGCTCGATGATAAGCGCCGACGTGTTCGCCCGCGGTGACTTCAGCAAACGGTGTCAGCGTTGGGGTCCTTGTGCGCGCTGAGTAGGAGTCCCGGCATCATCATCAGGCCGTCGGTGGTGCGCTTGACGTTCGTCGTCGCGGCGCCGCCATCGGGAGGCGGTATGTCCTTGCCGTACAACGTCGCTGGACGCACATCGTCGACGGTGAACCGGGTGGCGATCGTGTCGCGCAGTTCGTCGGCGGTGAAGCCGTTGGGGCCGGGCGCGTCGTGGCCGAAGGGCCGTTCAGCGAACGCCAAGATGTACAGCGCAGCCCCGGGTGCCGCCGCCCGGTGGACCGCCTCGACGTAGGCCTGCCTACGCTCGACCGGCAGCGTGTGCAGGCATCCGCTGTCCATCACGGTGTTGAACCGGTCGTCGTAGCCACCGAAGTCGGTGATGTCGGCCTGGGCGAGCGTGGCTGAGGCGAGCCCGCGCTCGGCGGCGGCTGCGGCGGCTGCCGCGACGGCGGTCGGGCTGAGGTCCAGCCCGACGACGCGGTAGCCCTGCGCCGCCAAGGCCAGTGACAACTCCGCGTGCCCGCAGCCGGCGTCGAGGACCTCGCTGCGCACCCTGCCCTGCTCGATCAGCGCCGCCAGTTCGGGCTGCGGCGCGCCGATACTCCACGGAGGCAGGGTGTCCTGCCGATAGGCGTCGTCCCAATCCCGGTGCGGTTCAGTCATATTCGTGGTCCTCTCATACGCCGCTGCGTATCCGCATGTCTTCCGCGTGGTGCTCGCCGCGGAAATAGGCGCGGGTCTCGCGGTACACCAACGGGGACAGGATGACCAGACCGATGAGGTTGGGCAGCGCCATCAGGCCGTTCATCACATCGGAGAAGGTCCACACCGTTTGCAGGGCCGTGGTGGAGCCGATGTAGATCACGATGATGAACAGGATCCGGTACGGGACCACCGCCTTGCGCCCGAACAGGTACTCCACGCACCGCTCGCCGTAGTAGGACCAGCCGAGCAGGGTCGAGAACGCGAAGAAGATCACGCTGAGCGTGACGATGATGCTGGCCCAGCCA
This sequence comes from Mycolicibacterium holsaticum DSM 44478 = JCM 12374, assembly GCF_019645835.1. Classification (NCBI taxonomy): domain Bacteria; kingdom Bacillati; phylum Actinomycetota; class Actinomycetes; order Mycobacteriales; family Mycobacteriaceae; genus Mycobacterium; species Mycolicibacterium holsaticum. The sequence goes on along the minus strand of NZ_CP080998.1, from coordinate 131,762 downwards.
CCGGGCAGGCCTTCGGCGAACGCGCGTGCGGTGAAGCTGGCGGCCTCGTCGGGGCCCGCCTCCTTCCACACCCCGGTGACGACGATCGTCAGCGCGGTGAAGCTCACCACCACCAGCGTGTCGATGAACGTCTGGGTCATCGACACCAGCGCCTGCCGGACCGGGTGGGTGGTCTTGGCCGCGGCCGCCGCGATGCCGCCGGTGCCCAGACCCGACTCGTTGGAAAAGATGCCGCGCGCGACGCCGTAACGGATCGCCGCGGCGACGGCCGCTCCCGCGAAGCCTCCGGTGGCCGAGGTGCCGGTGAACGCGTCGGTGAAGATGAGGCCCACCGCGGCGGGCACCTCACTGATGTTGAAGGCCAGCACGGCGGCCGCCCCGACGATGTAGAAGACGATCATCACCGGGACGAACAGGCTGGTCACTCGGCCGATGCTCTTGATGCCGCCCAGGATGACCGCGGCAGCCAGCACCACGATGACCGCGCCGGTGATCGGTGCGGACACGCCCCACTCTTCTTCGACGTTGGCGGCGACGGTGTTGGCCTGGGTCATGTTGCCGATTCCGAACGCGGCCAGCGCGCCGGCGATCGCGAAGAACCCGCCGAGAAAGACGCCGAGCGGCCCCTTGATGCCGCGCCGCAGGTAGTGCATCGGCCCACCGGACTGCTCGCCTGCGGCGTCGGTGCGACGAAACCGCACGCCGAGGAAGGCTTCGCTGTACTTGGTCGCCATGCCGACCATGCCGGTGAACCACATCCAGAACACGGCGCCGGGGCCGCCGAGGGCGATCGCGGTGGCGACACCGGCGATGTTGCCGACGCCGACGGTCGCCGCCAGGGCCGTAGACAGCGCCTGGTAGTGCGAGATGTCGCCTTCGGCGCCCAGGTCCTTGCGTTTGACGAACGCCAGCCAGAACGCCAACCGGAACCTTCGCACCTGGATGCCGCGCAACAACACGGTGAGGTAGAGGCCGGTCAGCAGCAGTAAGGGGATCAGCAGCCAGGGACCCCAGATGAAGCTGCTGACATCGCCAAGAAGGTTGTCGATAGTCGTCATCGCACCGCCGTAATCCCGTAGACGTCAGACCCGTGAAACGGTAGTGCACCGGCATGTGGCGATCCAGCGATTCGCACCGGCTGATGCGGGTAACCCATCCGTATCGAAACCGACCGCTGAAGAGAACCGATGACTTCACCAGACCCGAATGACGCTGCTGAACAGCAGGATTCACCTCCGGACGAAGTGCCGCCCGCGGCGCCCGCGTATTCGACGCCGCCGCCAGAGGATTAGCGACTTGTGGAGCCGCACCCGCGCTCACCGCGGCTACCGCTCCACAAATCACCGGCGGCCGAAATAGAGCTCCTGGGTCGCGATACAGACCAGCTGGCCCGTCCGGTTGTACATCGTGGAGGTGGTCAGCCCACGACCGGCGACACCGCTGGGTGAGTGCTGGTCGGACAGCACCCAATCCGACAAATCGACCGGCCGGTGAAACCACAGCGCGTGGTCGATCAGCGCGTTGAACGTGCCGATCGGGGTGGCGCGCCGCATCACCAGCGCGGCCTCGAGCATCGTGGTGCCCGACAGATACGTCAGCAGACAACTGTGCAGGATCTCGTCCGCCGGCACCGGATCGGCGGGACGCCACCACATCCGCAGCCGCGGCGACGGTTCCGGCAACTCGAGCGCGAGGCGCGGCGGCGCGTCGACGTAGCGCCGCTCGAAGGGTTGCGGATGCACCCAGTGGCCGCCGTATTCGTCTGCGTGACTTGACAACTGTTCCTGTACCGGTGCCAGTCGGTCCGGATCGGTCACCTCGGGCATCGGAGCCTGGTAGTCCTGCGATTCGACGGGTTCGGTCAGCGACACCAGCGCTTCGAGCAGGATCTCGCCATCTTGGACGGCGGTCACTTGCCGCGTCGACAGTGTGCCGCCGTCGCGCGCGGGGTCGACGCGCAGCTCGACGGGGTAGCGCGCATCGCCGGCGCGCACGTAGTAGACGTGCAGGCTGTGCGGGACGCGCCCGGGCGCGGTGCGGCTGGCCGCCATCAACGCCTGCCCGGCGATATGGCCTCCGATGATGTGGTGGGCGGGGTTGTCGAGTTGGGTGGCGACGAAGAGATGGTCATCGCGGCGCTCCACCTCGAGGGTGGCGATGATCTCGGCCAATGTCGGCGAACGGTAGGTCACCGTGGCATCATGCCGCAGCCGAATTGGCGTGCCGGCGCGGTGAGCCTTTGACCTATACTCACCTATACAGAAACTGACCTATAGGTGAATCTAGGTGATCATTCGTTATGGAGGGCAGCGTCTACACGCCGGGCGCCGGCCATTCGCCACGTGTCCTGGCCGGACGCGACGCCTTGCTGCAGGACTTCGAGCTCATGCTCAACGACGTGTCGGTCCAGGGCCGCGTCCGGGCGCAGGACATCATCTTGGCCGGTCCCCGTGGCGTCGGAAAGACGGTCACTGTGACGGCCTACGGCATGCTGGCCTCCAGCACCGGCTACGAGGTGGTGAACCTCCAGGCGGTCGCCGGCCAAGCCGGACTCGTCGATTCGTTACTGCACAGGGCAACCGGCAAGCTGCAGGCAGGCGCGGGTCCGTGGCAGCGGGCAAAGAAGGCCTTCGATCGGCTCGCCGGCGTCAGCGTCGGCGCGGCAGGTTTTTCCGCCGGGTTCACCACCCGGTCGCCAGAAGAGGGCCGATTGCCGGCTACCGATGCCGGCACGCTGGCCGAGGCGTTGCTCACGGTCGCCGCCGAAGTCCGCAGGGACCGGCCCAATGGCGGTCTGCTCATCACGCTGGATGAGCTGCAGGTTGCCTCGCCCGCCGACCTTGCACTGCTCGCCGCCACACTGCACCGGCTCAACGTCGATCACCCTGAAGCCGCCGTCGTCTTCACCGGGACGGGGCTTCCCCACACGCCGGAGGCGCTTCGGAAGGCCGGCGTCACCCACCCGGATCGCCTGTTCATGTTGGAGCCGCTACCGCTGACCCTCAAGGCCGAGGATGCCGCGTACGCCGTGGTCGAACCCGCGCGTCGCATCGGCATCAGCTGGCAACCCGAGGCGGTCGAACGCATCGTGACCGCCAGTAACGGCTATCCGGCGCACCTGCAACTCTTCGCGCACGCGACGTGGACCATCGCACCGGGTCCCAGCGTCATCAAACTCGCCGACGTGGAAAAGGCATTGCCACGAGCGGCCGCTCAGTTGGAGCAACGCAGCCTCGGGCCCCGCTGGGATCGCATGCCCGACCGGCAGATGGAGTTCCTTGCCGCCCTTGCCTTGTGCGGCGGGCGCGCGACCACCGCGCAGCTCGCACGCATCCTCGGCCGGACCAGCCAGGAACTTTCGTGGATACGCCAGGCGCTCATCGAAGAAGGTGACGTGTTCGCGCCCAAACGAGGTCAACTTTGCCTGACCGTGCCCCTGATGGCTCCGTTTGTGTTAGCCCGCTATGAACAGGCACGCCGCGACACTGGAGACGACGTCATTCTCAGCCTGGAAGCCATGCGAAACAACGGCGGCATAGCCACGCCGGCACTGCGCTCCGATCGCTGAGTGCGACACCAACGTCAGCGCGTCGACGACGCACCTTCGCGTGATCGCCGCGTGCGACCGCGCCGGGATGGGTACCCCCCTCCCCGTGACAGACACGGGGTCCCGACAGGACAGGTCCGACGACAACGCTGCCGGACCGGACGACGAGGCAGGCAGCGACTCCGCGATGCCGGGCTGCCGTGACCCACGGCCGGGTGCTGCTGTCCGGGCCGCAGGACGACCGGGTGGTACCCGCGCCGACCTTTACCCGGCGGCTGTGCACCGATCTGGGCGCCAACGGTTGCCTGGTGGCCGCCGACCTCGCCGGTGAACGGCTCAAGGCAGTGCTGGCCAGCAAACCCGACCTCATCAAGGTCAGCCACAAGGAGCTGCTCGAGAACGGCCGGTCGAAGTCAGAAGAGGCAGCCGACCTGACCAAGGCCATGGAGGCCATGCGTGACGACGGCGCAGGCACCCTCGTCGTCTCGCGTCGAGTTGGGTCGCGACGAAGAGATGGTCATCGCGGCGCTCCACCTCGAGGGTGGCGATGATCTCGGCCAATGTCGGCGATACGGTAGGTCACCGTGGCATCATGCCGGACAGCGACCGCCTTTAGCGGTAGCACGGACCTCCACTGGGTGGGCTACATGATGCTGGTCCGCGTTCCATCCAGCTCAGGTCCGTCCACGCTGCGGATAGCCAGGTCTTGGTGGGCTCGATGAGGAATCGCATCGGGCCGCGTTCGCAGTAGGTTCTGCCGTCCGGTGTTGCGGCGCAGGTGGTTCCCTGGTGGGTGATCTTGCTAAACGGGCGCAGGGGTTGGTTGGCCCGTGTCGGAGGGAATCTGACCGCAACCGACCAGTCGTAGTGCACTGCGCGGTCCCCGTTAATCCAGCCGATGTGGTGGCTTCCGCCGGGCGCACCCGGGATATCTCCGGCGCAGCCGAAGTTGCCCAGCCCCCAGATGCCGCAATTCTGTCCCGTGGGGGCGACGAACCACACGCCACCCGGTAGGACGAACTGTTCGGCATTCAACTCGTCGTAGTACCGGATGTCGGGGAAGGGATCCACGACCGTCTCCGGTGCCGCCGGTTCGCCCGAGGCCAGTGCCGGGCTGCCCAGAACCCCGACCACGGCGGCCACTCCCGCCATCGCGACATACCAACGACTCACGACTGGCTCCTTTCCGAAAGCTATTGTGCAGTTAGGTAATACGCCGGACGGCTCCGTAGCATGCAGCACCACCGATATCCAGGGTGTTTTGGCAGATCACTTTTCCTCGGTGAATGACCCGCACAGACACCCACCGTCGGGGCGCTGCATCGCGCCGCCAGTCCGCGCGCACCTGGCTACCGTGCGGAGGCGGGCCGTCGACGGTGCGCACCGCTGTGTCGATCCGCCAAGGAAGTGCGACGGATCCCGCAGACATCCGGCCGGTGCTGGTCTGGTACTCGATATCGGCGACGGTGACGGTGTCCGACGCCACCTCGTATGTGACGACGTCCTCGGCGTGGGCCGTCGGGGGGTGGACCAACACTGGCAGGCTGACAGCTGCCACGCAGGCCAGTATCCGGGGAGCGGTGACCTTCCGCAAATTCTTTGCGCCCACGGTCATTTCGTCACCAAGATGACGGTGATCAGATGAAACCCTGTCTGTTCATCGTAGAGATGGCTGGCGCCGAAATCCGTGTAGGAACAGTCGGGTATCGCCTTGTAGCCCTGTATCAGCAGGCCTTTGAGGGCGTTGACCTCGTCCTGTCCGGCGCCATGAAGCGACAGGTCCTTACCGGCGTCGATGCCGAGATCGCTCAGGATCGCCGTGGGGTGCGGTCCGTCGGCCGGGATGTTTTCCCCGGTGTGGTTCAGATAAACCATCGTCGAGCGGTTGACTATCTCCGCCGCGCGTTCGACGACCGGGTCGTAGCCCAACGGCCCGCATCCGGCGCCGCGGGCGGCAGCCACAGCCTCGGCGGCGGTCGGAGCCGGATCTGCGGCGGCCTGCGATACGGGTAGCGCGCCGGTGCCGATCAGCGTCACCAACGCCGCAACGGTGCGTGCTTTGCGCACGTGCTTCTCCTTTCTGCAACGGTGGTCAACGGCAGACATGGGACCGTTGGATCTTGCTGCCCCAGAACTGCATCAGGTGATACGACGGGCCACTGAACCAGGTCGGCTGGCGCGCCCTGATCCCATTGCTGACGTTGGACATCTGCTGCCACAACCCGTGGAAACTGTCGGCTTGATACAGCGGGAAATACATGTCCCCCGCCCGGTCATAGCTTCGGGTGAGCGCCCCGACGCGTGGGGTGAGAAATTCCACCGCCTGGTCGAGGTTGGCGGTCACGATGTCGGCCTGCTCGCCGACCCCGTCGATGTTCCAGTCGCCGTTGTTCCGCACGATGTGATTGTTGAGCCCCGCGATCTGGCGCTTCAAGTCCTTGTACTGAATGCTGTACCACTGACACATCTCCCGCTGTGCATTGATATCCGCGTCGGTGACGAACTGGCGCGTCTCGTCGAACGGGAAAAGGAATTTCGGTTGCCAGTCACTGGGAGCGGGCGTCACGGCAGGTAGCCGCTGAGGCTGGTCGAAGTGCGCAACCGGGTCGTAGGGTTCGACCGGATCAGGGGGAACCGGGTCAGGGAAGAACGGTTCGGCGGCCGCCGGCCCGCCGAGCAGGACCATGCCGCATACGGCGGATACCGCGGCCGTCATCGCCAGACTGCGCTGGGCACGATTTCTCATGGCACCGACCGCTATTTTCGTCCGAGTGCCGCGTCGATTCCGCCGACGTCGGTGATCCGCCAGTTGTTCCGGCTGTCAATGGTGATGCTGTAGGTCGCGGTGGACTGCAGACCGTCGGGTGCCTGCATCGTCTTGGTCAGTACGCTGACGAACGCGTCGACGGTATAGATGCCGCCGGTGTTCGTCCGGACCGCGGCGGTCAACGGTCGCGCTTCCGACTTCCATTGCAGCGGAGCCAGCACCTGCTCCATGGAGTCGGCTGCCTTGCTCAGCTTGTCCTTCAATTCCGGGGAGGTGCCTTCGACCAGTTTGACTTTCCACGCGGCGAAATCCTGGTAATCCATCTCCGCGGCGTTCACCGCGTAATCGATCGCGACCTCCTCGGCCCGCTGTGTGGCAGCGGCCTGGGCCGCTTGTGCATCCAGTTGGGCTCGCGCGCCGAAGTAGAGCCAGGCCATCATGCCTGCCGTCGCCGCCAACCCGACAATCACCGCGGTGGTGATCAAGGTACGCACCGACAAAGACACCCGACGAGCGGCGTTCGGCGGGCGATCATGTTGGGTGTCCTCGGGCATTGGCGCTACTTCGGTGGTACCGAAACCTGTTTCGTCGGTCGATCGTTCAGCGCATGGGTCATCCGGCGAGATGTCGTCACTGGTAATCGGATCGTCGATCTGGCTGGTGGCGTCGGTTAGCGACATCGAATCCTCCTCGGGCACAGTAATTTAGGGATCGGGGACGGTGACGCGCAGTGTGATCGCGCCGTCTTCGGGTATTCCTGCCAATGTGTTGGACAGGATCTGCGCGCTGTCGAAATTCATCAGCGCACCGCTGATTCCCTGGAACTGCGGGAGCAGCGACTGTGTGAGCACCTTGAGATCCGGTGCTCTGGTGTCGAGGAAGCCCTGTATTCGGTCCAGGAACTTCTGGAACAACTTCATGTTTTCGGGGTTGTTCCAGGCAATGACATTCATCGTGCCGATCCACAGCTTGGAGGCGGCGGGTCCCGTGGCGTGTAGCGACGGGGTGGTCTCGGCGAGGGTGGGGCCGACCCAGTCCGCGTTGCGCAGCAGTGTCTGGAAGTTGTCCAGAACCTGTTGGCCCTTTCCGTCCATACCCGACACCATGTTTCGGAAGAGCGAGCTGGCTCGCGACAGGTTCGGTAGCACGTGTCCGGGGTCGGGTAGTGCGGCGTCGGTTTCGTCGAGGATCCGCTTGAGCTGGTCGGGATCGCTTTGGTTGAGTATCCGGACGACGGTGGTGGCGAGTTGCGATATCGAAGGCGGTACGGAGATCGATTCGGCTGCGATGCGCTGGCCGTCCCTCAACATCGGCGCCCCGTCGGTGCGCGGGATGAAGCCGATGTAGGCCTCGCCGAGCGCGGAGAGGTTGTCCAGCCGCACATCGCTGTCAACGGGGATCTGATGTTCGGCATTGACGTAGAAGTCGATGGTGGCGTGGTTGGCCGACGACGAGACATCTGTCACCTTGCCGACGGCCGCACCGCGCAACAGCACGCTCGATCCCACGACGAGGCCTTTGACATCGGGGACGTCCATCGACAGGTTGATGCGATCGGTGGACGACCACGAGTGAAGGCCGAACGACCCGATGTAGGTGCCAGTGCCCGCGATGAGCAATGCGAACGCGACGAACGATGCGATGTTCTTGACTGTCCTCATGGCGTTGCTCCCAGGATGCGAAGCACGTCTTCGACATTGTCGATCATTTCGCGGCCGTCAGGTCCGACGATCGAGGTGATGTTTATCGCCGGGTACTTGTCGACCGGGAAGAAGTACTCGGTGAAGAGTTTGCGCCAGTGGGGTGCTTCGCCCTCGTAATCCCATTTGCTTTGCTGCACAGCTCCGACGGCATCGCCGAGCGATTCGAGCAGCGGCACAAGCCAGAACCCACCGCTGTAGATGCTGCCGACCGACGGCACCACGGTCCCGACGTAAGCCGCGGTTTCCATATTCCGGTCCCAGCCCAACATGCCGTCTGGGGAGAACCAGTAGTCATACACCGAACCGTCGCGAACCATCACATCGGCCGTCCCTGATACCCCGTGAAGCCAGGTGTCGACTGTGTCGATGTTGTTCGACAGATCGGCGAGATCGACCGCGACCCGGCTTACCAGTTCACGCAGCTGTCCCTGCGCTGACGGCGTCACGTTGTTGATACCGATGATCGCGTCCTGGGCGCGCTGGATCGCGCCGCTGCCGACAAAATTGGCGAGGTTGGCCAACGTATCCTCAAGCTGAGGCGGTGACGTTGTCTGCGCCAACGGAATTCGTTCGCCGACCGCCAGCGCCGGCGCGGTGTCACCGGCCGTGGGCCGCTCGATCGCGACGTAGGTATCGCCGAGGACGGTGGACTGCTGCAGGGTGGCACTGGCGTTGGCCGGAACGGCGACCCCCGAGTCGATCTGTGCGGTGAGATCGACATGTTCACGCTTGAGATCGATTCGAGTCACGACCCCGACGGTGGTGCCGCCCTGGACGACTTTGGCCCTGTCGGGCAACGTGAGCACGTTGGCGAATTCGATGACGACGTCGTAGCCGGCGCGGTTGTTGCCGCCCGGCTGCGGTAGCGAATTCACCGTGATCGATGCACACGACGACACCAGCGCGGCCACCGCTGCCGCACCGGCTACCGACCTCATCCGCTTGCTCATCGACGGCTCGCTTCCTGCAGAACGTACTGCAAAAGCGCGACATCGACGGCATACGGCTGGCCGTTGACATCAGCGCAGCTACCGGGTGTCGCGGCGTTCATCACACCGCACATCAGTAGCCCGTCGTGGGTCGGTACCCGGTAAAGCGGCGGCCGGTAGGCGATGTTGAACGTGCCGAATTCCCTGGTGTTTACGTGGTTCGCCAGCGAGTTGATCCACCAGGGCACGGGGTTGAACAATGCGGCGAGCGCATTCGAGTGTGGGGTGACTTTGCGCACCGCAGTGCTGACCGCATCCAATGTGATCTGTGTTTCATCGCCCAGCCTGGTTTCCAGTACTGCGACCGATTCGATGAGGGGACCGAGCGTTCCGTACCCGTCCGCGCCGTTGAGCCGTCCGCCGCCGTCGAGCACCGTGACCACGTCACCGGTGGTGATCGCGGCGTCCTGAAGGATCCCCTTTAACGGCCCGCGCATTTCCGTCAACATGTCGGTCAGCTCGGCCGTATTCTCGATGATCGAACCGAGGTCGCTGACCGCTTGATCAGGGCTGTCGAGCAGGGTCGATGACAACGTCAGCAGCTGTCCGGCCGCGGCACCGTTGTTGTGTACCAACCGATCCAGTCCCCCGATGCTGTCGGCGATGTTGTCCGAGCCTGCGGAATTGATCGCGTTCAGAAAGGTGTCGGCTGATCCGATGACTTCAGACAGTGTCTTGGGCGAAATGGACCGCTCCAACGGGATACAACCCGTCGGTTCCAACTTGGGCCCGTCGGCGTAATTGCCCACCAATTCCATCGAACGGTCCGCCAGAATCGATGGCGATCGGATGATCGCCTTGACGTCACCGGGTAGTTCCCGCTGTTCGGTCATCGTGAAATCAACACGGACGCGCGCAGGCCCCGTCTGGATCGACGTGATTGTCCCGACGGGATAACCCATCTGCGTGACCGGATTGCCAACGTAGAGTCCCACCGTGTCCGGGAGGTACGCGCAATAAGCGGCGTGCCGGCCTTCGGGTGCACATCCGGTACCACCCGCCGCGAGGGTGACAGCTAGCAGTGCGGCAGTACTGGCGCGCCGCACTCGGGGGCTGGTGATCATTTTCGTCATCAGCACGGACTTCCTGGAATCGGGATACACAAGTCGGTGGCGAGCAACTCCGGACGCGCATTCTGGGCGTCAAGGACACGTTCGAGCTTGTCGCGTATCCGTCGCAATCGCGGCACGATCCGGCTGTTGTTGTCCACCCATCTGCGGATACGGTCCTGCCACTCGCGGACTTTCTGGATGAAGTCCTCACGATGGTTGACCCAGAACTTGCCGTAGGGCACCAGGAACGCATCGGAGATATCACCCATTCCCTTGAGTGCGCCCGCGAATCCCTTGCCGTACATGACGAGTGTCTGTTCGAGGATCGAGACCTTCGAGACAAGCTCCTTGAGCTTTCCTCGGAAATTACTCAGTTCCTCGATGTATTCGTCGGAGAGGTTGAGGATTTCGGAGATCTGCCCGCGTTGGCGATCGATCGTTTCGGTCAGCGCATTGCCGGCATTGATAACCGCGCTGAGGGTGTCGGTGTTGGTGCCCACCAGCCCGGCTTGTATCTGGTCCAGCGATTCGCGAATCGGCTTGGGGTCGACCCGCTCCGTGACCTTTGGTGTATCGGCCAGCGTGCGCATCAAGTTGTACGGCATCGTCACGCGACCCATTGGAATAGTGGCTTGTCCCAGCGGTTTATCACCGAGGGAGATCAGGTTGACGTAGTATCCCCCGACCACCGTGAGCATGCGTACCTCGACCTGGGACTGATCACCGACGAATGCGCCGCTTTTCACGCTCGCGCTGACCCTGACCCTGTCCGGTTCGATCGACATACCGTCGACCTTGCCGACGGTGATCCCGGCCATCCGCACGTCGTCGCCCTGGCGGACCGAAGCGGCGTCATCGGTGTAGAACACCACCGTGGTATGCCCAGGTGGTCGAACGTAGACGGCCGCGGCCGTCACCGCCAGCACCGCCACCATGATCAGCGCGGTGACACCCCAGAACATCGGCTGCCTCAACGGTTTCATCGATTGCACAAGATCACCCGCTGCCCGTTCAGTAGCACATCCATCGACGCGGGCAGTTGGGCTGGACCGCGCGAACACCGTTCCGGGGCCCCGGCTTCGGCGGGTGGATCAATGCTGTCCCAGATGACCGGTACACGCTTGATCGCATCGCTGTATTCGTAGAGCGCGCTGATGGCCCGGTCGATTCCTTCATCCATGTCCGCTGCACCCGGGGTGAAGCCGGCATTTTCGAGCAGGCGCATGGCCGCGGAAGTGAACCCGGGACCGTACAGTTCGGACTTTCGGAACTCATCGAGCACGGTGAGGGTTGCGTCGATGGGCCGGTTCATCCATTCGAGTATCTGGACGAAATCCTTGGCGTGGCCGCCGAATGTGCCTGCGATTGCGTTGAGATTTTGCATCAGGGTCGCGATCACCTCCTGGCGGTTGGACGTGAATTCGGTCAACTTCCGGATGCTTTCCAGCATCGGCCCGAGGCCACCGCCGTCGCCCTGCAGATAGGTGGCGGCGTTCTCGGTGAACCTGTCGATGTCTTCGGAGCTCAGCGTGGCCAGGACCGGTTGTAATCCGTTGAACAACGACGTGATGTCGAACGACGGTTGTGTCATCGCCAACGGGAGGTACGTGATTGGCCGCTGGCTTGACGCGTGGCCGTCATCGGACTCGGAAGCATCGGTCACATCGACGTACCTCAACCCGGTCAGCGCCTGGTATTTGATCGCCAGTCGGGTCTGCGGGACGACGGTGTAGCGGCTGTCGAGGCTGAAGTCGACTGAGGCGATGTTCTGACCTGCCTTGTGCTCCAGCCTGACTTGCTTGACCTTTCCGACTCGCACCCCGCGGATGCGTACGTCGGCGTCGATGTGCAGACCGGATACGTCGGTGAACTCCGCGGTATACGACCGCGTTTCGGCGGCGACGGGCTGTCGAAGCACGTTCACGGTCAAGATGAACACCAGCGCGGCGACGATGCTGGCCAACACGAATCGCCATAAGGCGGCACGAGGTTTGATCATGGTCCTCCCATCGCATGGACCGGCGCCTGGATGCCGGGAATCCGGTCGAGCACGATGTGTACCTGAAGTGCCCGTTGTTCGGCCGATCCGGCGTAAAGCTTCTCGAACCGGGTGCGTAGCTCCACCAACGTGTCGCCCAGACCGGCCGGGGTCACCAACCCGGGTACCGGATCGGTGAGCGTTTGGACCAGGTCCACCGCCGGAAGCAGTTCGTTGGCGTGCGAGGACATCAGCTTTCCGATCGCACCGAACAGGGAGTTGGCCACCACGTCAAGGGTGGGGATGGCCTGGTCTTTCCAGTACTTTTCACTGACCCGCTCGCCGGGGACCGCCACTATTCCTTGTCCTGGAAGGGCTTCGCGGCCCGACACCCTGAACTTCACCGCGCTCGAACCCTGGTTGAAGCCGTAGCCGGCATTGGTCGCGGCGTCGACGAATCCCGGGAACGCCGCGCTGATCCCCGCTGCGTTTCGGAGTAGTTGTTCGGTGGACACGGTCTGGACCTTGGCGATCGAATCCGCCGCGGTCAGCATCGATTCGATCAGCGGGTTGAGGCCATCGGTGTACCGCGTCGCCTTTCTGATCACGTCGACGAGTTGCGGTGTCACCACGGTGTCGGTGATAGATCCCATCCGGTACAGCAACGCCTGCAGGGTGAAGTTACCTTGCGGCACGGTGGTGATCTGGGCTCCATTGCGGAGTTGTCGGCCGCCGTTGCCAGGAACCAGGTTGATACCGGTCACACCGAAGTAGTTGGCCGGACGGAAGTCCACACCCAAGGTGTCGGTCAAACCCGCTGCCGGAGCGGGCTCCACGAAGGCGTTGAGTCGGACCGTGCCCCCCGGCAGGCTCTTCACTTCCGTGACCTCCCCTACCGCGACGCCGTACATCGTCAACGGCGTGCCCCGCTCCACACCCTGTCCGACATACGGAAGGTCCATCACCACGGTGACGCGGTCGGCGGCGCGTGCGAAGGGCTTTGCGACGATGATCACGCAGACGGCCGTGAAACACGCGATGACCGCTACGCCGATGATGAACAGTCGACGTGCCTCGGCTTCTGCCGACGTCCGGAACAGCATGTGTCGGCCCCTATCCCTTGAACACGAACTCGGGGCGTAGGCCCCACATCATGATGGTGGTGCTCAGATCCAAGATCATGATCGTCACCAGGCTGGCTCGGATGGCCCGGCCGGAGGCCTGACCGACGCCGACCGGCCCCCCGGACGCGAAAAAGCCATAGTAGCAATGGATCACCGTAACTGCGGTGCAGTAGACGACCGCTTTCAACAGTGAGAACCCGATATCCTGCAGGGAGAGGAACTGAACGAAATAGTGTTGGTATGTGCCGCCCGGCTGCTCGTAGAAGCCTCGGACGATTACATCGGCTGTCACGAAGCTGACCGCCAGTGTCAGCATGAACCCCGGTATTACACAAAGTAATCCACCGATCACGCGGGTGCCGACCACGAACGGGATCGCGCGCAGCCCCATCGCCTCGGTCGCGTCGATCTCCTCGGCGATGCGCATCGAACCGATCTCGGCCGTCATTCGGCACCCGGCCTGAGATGCGAACGCCACCCCGGCGACCAACGGCGCCATTTCTCGGACATTGCCCCAGCCGCCGATGATGCCCGTCAGCGATCCGAGTCCGATCAGGTTCAGCGTCGCGAACGACTCGATGGCGACGATCCCGCCGACGATGACTCCCAGCGCGGCCAACAGAGCGATAACGCCTCCGTCGACGATGATCGAACCGCGGCCCCATGCCAGGTTATTCATCACCCGAAGCGTTTCGCGCCGGTATCGACGCACGGTGACCGGCAGTAGCCACACCGTCTGCGCAATGAACGTTCCCCACCGCCCAGCTGACCGGACCGGCTCACTCAGCCGGGCCGCCAGCATCAGGCGCGAATCGAACAGCGTCGACGGGGCGGCCACTACGCCACCGCCATCGGGAAGAACATCGACTGCAATTGCGTGATCGCCAGATTGACCGCCAAGATCAGCAGGACGTTGAGCACCACCGACGCGTTCACCGCATCGGCGACGCCGCGCGGACCGCCCTTGGCCTCCATGCCTCGCTGCGAGGAGACGACCGCGACGATCGCGGCGAAACAGAAGCCCTTACCCAGGGTGAACCACAGGTCGACCATCTTGGCGAACGATCCGAAGGACAGCCAGAAGCTGCCCGGTGTCACCCCATTGACCACCGTCGCAATGACGAAGGCCGCGCCCACCCCCATGGCCAGCACGACGATGACCAGAATCGGTGTGATCAACATCAACGCCAGAAACCGCGGCACCACAAGTCGCCGCACGGGATCGATGCCCAGCGAACGCAGGGCGTCGAGTTCCTCGCGGATGGCCCTTGCCCCGAAGTCCGAGGCGATGGCCGCGGCCGCTGCGCCACCCATCAACAGACCGGCTGTTACCGGCGCGCCCTGCCTGAGAACAGCCACGCCGGTGGCCGAACCCACCAGTGAGTTGGCCCCCACCTCGTTGACCAGGCCTGAAATCTGGACGGCCACCATCGCGCCGAACGGTATTGCCATCAGGATCGCCGGCAGTGCGGTCACCTTCAGCAGGATCCACGCCTGGGTGATGAGCTCGCCGAACGGCAGCCGCAAGGTCAGCGTGTCGGTCACCGCATATCGAAACACCGTGGCTGCCATGATCACACCACGCCCGGTGGTCTCTGCGCTACGCAGCGGTATGGCGACTGCTCGCGATAGCGCCTTCGCCGGCCCTGTCCGGGTGATCGCCGTCCTTCTCGCGGCGTCGCCGGGTCGCACGGGCCCGATTGCGCGCCGGCCTGTCCCGTCCGCGTGAGGGTCTTGTGCAGGCGCATCTTCCAGCGCGGCCGGTAACGCGGTGGACATCAGTTGTCACCCCCGGTGCGGGCCGAGCGGTACGCGGTGACGACGACAGCACCACCGAGTCCGATGTTGTGTTGGAGGCCGGCACCTACATTCGAAACCTGTCGAGCACCGGCCTCACCACGGATCTGCCACGTCAGTTCGGCACACTGCGCGAGCCCGGTGGCTCCGAGTGGATGCCCCTTGGAAATCAGCCCGCCGGAGGGGTTGACGACCCACTTGCCACCGTAGGTGGTAGCACCGTCGTCTACCAATCGCCCCGAGTCGCCCGCGGCGCACAGGCCGAGTGCCTCGTAGGTGATCAGTTCGTTGGTGGAGAAGCAGTCGTGCAGTTCGATCACTTGGAAATCATCTGGGCCCAGCCCACTTTGCTTGTACACCGCTTCTGCTGCGGTCCGCGACATCTCGCTTCCCACCAGCGAGATCGCCGAGCCGTCAAATGTCGACTCCAAGTCGGTCACCATCGCCTGCCCGATGATCTCCACAGCGCGATCGGCCAAGTTGTTACGCTCGGCGTAGTCTTCGCTGACAATGACAGCAGCCGCCGAGCCGTCCGAGGTCGGTGAGCATTGCAGCTTGGTCAGCGGCGCAAACACTTCACGCGACGCCAGTATCTCGTCGAGGGTGTAGATGTCCTGAAACTGTGCATAGGGATTGTTCGCAGAGTGGCGGTGGTTCTTCTCGGCCACCTTGGCCAGCTGTTCGATGGTGGTGCCGTAGCGTCGCTCGTGTTCACGGGCGGCCAGGCCGAACATATACGGTGCGGGCGGTCCGGCTTGTGGGGCAATTCGTGCGAACGCCGCCATATGCGTTTCCATGGGGTCCGCACGGTCGGAGTAGATGGAGTACAGCGACCCCGGTTGCATCTTCTCGAACCCGACAGCGATGGCGCAGTCCACGATTCCGCCGCGAACCGCCTGGGCGGCCAGAAACAACGCGGTGGAACCGGTCGCGCAGTTGTTGTTCACGTTCACGACGGGTATCCCCGTCAGCCCCAACTGATAGACCGCGTGTTGACCAGACGTTGAATCGCCGTACATGTAGCCCACATACGCTTGCTCGACGTCGCGGTATTCGACACCGGCATCAGCGAGGGCGTGGGTGGCGGCTTCCCACACCATATCGGTGTAATCCACATCAGCTCTGTGTCCAGGCTTTTCGAACTTCGTCATACCGACTCCGGCGACGAACGCTCTTCTGCCTTCAACGGAAGTCAATGACACCTCGCAAGTTGGTGCCGGCATGCATGTCGGCATAGCCCTGGTTGATTTCGTCGAGCCGGTACCGTTGGCTGACCAGCTCGTCCAGTGCGAGATATCCCTGACGGTAAAGGTCCAGGAACTTCGGGATATCACGCGTGGGTGAGGACATTCCGAACAGAGCACCTTGAACTCGCTTTTGATACATGGTGAGTTCGAGGAGGTTGACCGGCATGGTGTCGGCATCGATGTTGGCCGCCGCCGTCAGTACTACCGTGCCTCCTTTTCGGATCGCGGAAAAGGCCTGGCCGACATGGTCGCCGGTGGCGACTCCGACGGTCACCACGGCCGAGTCGGCACCTTGGCCGTTGGTCAGCGACAGCGCCAACTCAGTGGCCTGGATGATGTTCTCCACCGCGTCCGTGGCACCGAATTTCATAGCGCTGTCGCGTTTGAACTGCACAGGGTCGACGGCGATGATGCGTGCAGCGCCCGCGTGGTTGGCACCCTGTACGGCGTTGATGCCCACGCCGCCCACGCCCATGACGATGACGATGTCGCCGGGGCGCACCGCGGCGGCGTTGACCGCTGAACCCCACCCCGTCGGCACCCCGCAGCCCACCAGACACGCCACCTCAAGCGGGATGTCGTCGTCGATGACGATCGCCGCGGCCTCGGGCATGATGCTGTATTCGGAGAAAGTGGACACCAACGATGCCTGGGCCACGTCGTGGCCACCGTGGTGGAGTCGAAACGTTCCGTCGAGTTGGGTGCCGAGCATCATGAACGCGCCGTTGTCGCAGAGGTTTTGCTGCCCGCCCGCACACCATCTGCACCGGCCGCAAGGCGGCAGGAAGCTGGCCACCACATGGTCGCCCACCTTGAGATCGGTCACGCCGGGGCCGATGGCCTCGATGACTCCTGCGCCCTCGTGTCCGCCGCAGTACGGGTAGTGCGCCGACGGAACATCACCTTTGGCGACATGGTCGTCGGAGTGGCAGAGTCCCGCCGAGACGTAACGCACCAGCACTTCGTTTGCGCGCGGTTCATCGACCTCCACTTCGACGATGTCCCACTCTCCTGGCGACTCGAACAGCACTGCGGCTCTGGACTTGATGCTCACGTTGTTATCCGCCCGGTCACTCGAAGTCGACGCGCTTCATCGCGGTGATGACGTACTGGAATGCGGCCATGTTCTTCAGCAACTGCGTCATTTTGCCGCGGACTCGCAGTTTGCCGCGGGTCATCGCCACGGTCGGGTTGATGGCGTCGGTGAAGCAGTCCTTCCACACGTCGCTGGAGCCGCTGATGACGAAGTCTGCATTCTCGATGTCCACAGGCGATGCTTCGCGAACCTCGACAACCTCACCATTGTCGAATTTCGTGTAGAACGAACCCTCCAAGGGCGCTTCGTAGTTGTAAACCATTGCGTAGGACAGGTTCTTGCCGATGTCCTTCCACTCCAGATCGTTGTTGAGCTGCTCTGCCATCACCTCGTAGAACGACAGGGTTCCGAACTTTACTGTCATCGCCATCCTCCTTGATCCGAATTAGTGGTCACTCCAGCGTGATTGCCTGCTCGGGGCAGCTGTCTACTGCCTCCTGCGCGTCGGTGAGGTGGGCAGGGGCGATCTCGCCGACGAGCACCCTGCTGATGCCGTCGTCGCCGACGGCGAAGATTTGCGGCGCGATGATCTCGCAGCGTCCGTGCCCGTGGCAATGTCGGCTGTCGACGAAGGCTTTGACGGCTTTGGTCACGTTGAGCCTTCCTTCGTGCGCGTGGTGAGACGGCGCCGCCAGTCGTGTGCGCCTGTGAGCCGCACCAGCCGTGCTATCGAGGTGCTGACGCGGCGGCGGTACGGGTACCACAGTGGCTCCGACGGGAGCTCGATGCGTTCGGACAGCACGGTCTTGGGGCGACAGAACTTCAACATGCCCGCGGCGCCGTCGAACCGCTGTCCCAGGCCCGACTGTTTCCATCCGCTCATCGGGGTGGTCATCTGAAAGGTGGTGGCCAGCGCATTGTTGATGTTCACCGCGCCAGCCTCGATACGTCGTGAAAGGCGATGTGCACGAGAATGATCACGTGTCCAGATGCTGGAGCCCAGCCCGTACACGCAGTCGTTGGCGAGCTCGACGGCGTGATCTTCGGTGTCGACTTTCATGATCGGCAGTGTCGGACCGAATGTCTCTTCGCGCATGCACAGCATCGAGTGGTCCACGTCGGTGAGCACAGTCGGCTCGAAGTACAGGCCGGGCTCGCGGCGATGCCCTCCGATCAGCACGTGAGCCCCTTTGGCGACGGCGTCGGCGACATGGCGTTCGACGGTGTCCAGTTGCGCGGCGGTGGCCATCGCGCCCACATCCGATGAGAAGCTGCCCGGCGCATCGGTTCCGTGTCGCAGGGCGCCGACCTCGCTGGCGACCAGATCAACGAACCTGTCATACACATCGGCAACGACGTAGGCTCGCTCCACCGAAACACAGATCTGGCCTGAGTTGAACATCGCACCCCATGCCGCGGCCTTCGCCGCTCGCGGAAGGTTCGCGTCGGCGCACACGATCATGGCGTCCTTGCCGCCCAATTCGAGGCTGCACGGAATCAGCCGCTCTCCGGCGCGGGTGGCGATCGCCCGGCCGGTGGCGGTCGAACCGGTGAACATCACCATGTCGACCTCGTCGACCACCGCCTGGCCGACGTCACCGTAGCCATTGACACACGCCAAAACCGTTGGAGCACCGATGTCCCGCCATCCGCGGGCCGCGGCGGACCAGGTCAGCGGTGTGACCTCCGAGGGTTTGAACGCCACTGCGGCGCCTGCCAACAGCGCAGCAACCCCGTCCATGATCGGGCCGGCCAGCGGACCGTTCCACGGGGTGATCACGCCGACTAACGGATACGGTCGGTACTGTACGGTCAGCTTCTTGGTCAGGTTGGCCAGTCCGGCAGGTGAGACCGTACGGTCGGCCATGAACTTCGACACGTTCTTGACGTAGTAGTTGATGGTGTCGACCGCCATGATGATCTCCAGCGACGCATCCCCCCACGACTTTCCCGACTCCGCCTGAATGGTCTCGACAAGGCTTTGTTCGTTGTCGAGGATCCAGTCAAGGAACCTCCGCAGCACCACTTTTCGTCCGCCTGGACCGCGCGCCTCCCATTCCGGCTGGGCCGCACGTAGTTCGGCCGCGGTCGCCGCGACATCCTCCCGGCTGTTCACCGGTACGACACCGACGACGCGGCCGGTCGCCGGCGACACCACTTCTATGCGTGTGTGCCGTGCCTCCGTTCGCGTGGCAGCCGTCGCCTGGGCGCTCATAACGTCTCGAAGGTCAGCGGGACGGTGCTCGGACCGTTGGACAGCCCTGGCTCCCAGACGATGTCGCGCGGGTCGGCATCCAGGCGCAGGTTGGTGATCCGGCTCAAGATGTTCTCCCACGCGATGGGAATCTGCAACCGGGCGAGGTTGGAGCCGACACAGCGGTGAATGCCCAGGCTGAACGCCGTATGCGTAGGGCGACGCGATTTGTCGTCGAAAATCAGTGTGTCG
Organism: Mycolicibacterium holsaticum DSM 44478 = JCM 12374; assembly: GCF_019645835.1. Classification (NCBI taxonomy): domain Bacteria; kingdom Bacillati; phylum Actinomycetota; class Actinomycetes; order Mycobacteriales; family Mycobacteriaceae; genus Mycobacterium; species Mycolicibacterium holsaticum. The sequence goes on along the minus strand of NZ_CP080998.1, from coordinate 112,076 downwards.
GGTTCAGGAAAGCGTGTCTCGTCGCGGTTGGCCGAGTCGTAGCGCAGCAGCAACCGCTGCCCCTTCTTGATCTGCACGCCCGCCAGCTGAGTGTCTTTGGTGGCGACGCGGCCGAAAGTGGCGACCGGTGAGTCGATTCGGAGAAACTCGTCAAGGTCTTGACGGACCCAATGCGGATCACGTAGCCGCTGTTCGATGCCGGGCTGGGTGGCCACGCGAAGTGCGATCATGGTGATCGCCGCACGGGTGGTGTCCAGGCCGCCCAGGAATAATATGTTCAGTACGCCCAAACGCTCTTCTTCGTCGAGGGGACGTCCATCGACCGTGCAATCGAGGATTCCCCTGAGCACCGGTGAAGCGTTGTCCGGGTCTGCCTTGGCGGTCTCCAACCGCTCCATCGACGCCTCCACCAGCGCCATGAAGTTTTCCGGGGTGCCCTCATGGGCACAGCCGATGACCGCCTTGGTGACGCGTTCGCTCTGCTCGGGAGCCATCTCACCCATGACGATGTTCATCAGGATGGTGCCGACGTAGGGGGCGGCGAATTCGTTGGCCAACTCGACGGATCCCTTGTGCGCCCAGGCGTCGACCAGATCGGCGGCCAGCTTGTTCATCATCGGGACGTAGCGGTACAGGTAGCTGCGACTGAACAGTGGGTTGAGCATGTGTCGCAGCGCTGTCTGCAACGGCGGGTCGGCGTCGATGGGGCAGATGCGCAACGGGATTCCGAACGGTATGGCGTCCTGGGAGGAGAACGTCTCCCAGTCCAGAGCGACCTGCTGGACCTCCTCGAATCGCGTCACCAACCACGTTCCACCGAGCGCGTCGGTCCATGCCACGGGCTGGTTCTGCCTGGCATACCGCATGATCTCGTGGCGGACCTTTTCGTGCTCCGGCTCATAGGTGTCCCAGTGCGGCAACAGTTCCGCAAGTTCGGAGTCCTTCATCAGCGTCTCCTGTCCGAGCTGGTTGCGATGGAGATGGCGGCGGGCAGCGACCCGTCGATCAGGGCCTGCTTGAGCTCGCCGTAGGGCACTTTGAGCAACGATGTCTTGGGCAGGGCCGCGGTGAACACAATGGTCTTCGGCACCTTGAATCGCGCGAGTTCGTTTCGGACGAGCCCGGCGAGCTCGCCGGCCAGTTCCTCGCCGGTGGTTTCGGATTCGACGGGCGGCACGGTCACGACAGCGGCGGTGACCGCCTCCCCCCAATGATCGTCGGGAACGCCCACGACGGCGACTTCGGCAACGGCGGGATGACAGGCCAGCACCTGCTCTACCTCGCGGGAGAATACGGTCTCCGCACCGGTCTTGATCCGCCCGAACAACCGGTCTTTGTAGTAGTAGTAACCGTGGGCATCGCGATAGCCCAGGTCTCCGGAGTGAAACCAGCCGTTGCGCCAGGTGTGTGCGCTCAGGTCCGGTTTGCCCCAATAGGACTGGATGAACATGTCGCCCTGGTAGACCAGCTCACCAACTTCGTTGTCTCCGAGGAATTCGTCGTTTTCATCGACGATCGCGACGCGCACACCGGGTGCGGGTCGGCCCACCGATGACGCCCGGTGGGCCAACCCGGGCTCGGCCACGATGCTGCGGTAGTCGTGCGCCAGCAGGGCGAGTGTGACGGCGCCCTCGCTGCTGCCGCCGATCTGGCTGATCTGAGCCGGCGTGTGTGTCAGCAACCGGGTGGCAAGCGCGGGTGACACCGCCGAGGAGCCGACCAGGAAATGCCGCATCGACGACACGTCGTAGGAGTCCGGGTCGGATTCCACCAGGTCGATCATCCGTTGCGCGACGGTGGGAACCAGGATTGCGACGGTCACTCGGTGCTTGGCGATCGCCTGCAGCATCTGTTGGGGGTCAGGCGAGCTGAGCACCATCGGTTGGCCCAGCAGCGCGGCGCACATGACGATGTACTGGCCACCACGGTGCACCAGCGGCAACACGTTGATGATGACGTCACGGGGATTGGATTCGATGCTCCACGCGATCGTCCACGCGTAGTAGAACTCGTTGCGGCTGCTCACGGGAACGCCTTTGGGCTCCCCGGTGGAGCCGGAGGTGTACATGATGGAATAAACGGCCTCGGCATCCTGGTGCGAGGGCGCGGGCGTGGTCGGCTGCGCCGTGAGCAGCTTGTCGTAGGGGTCACCGACCCCGGCGCCATCCAGCCCGATCAGCTGCACCGACCGATGTTCAGCGATGCTGGTGGCGCGTTCTTCGAAGCCGGGTCCGACCAGCAGAACTGCAACTGCGGCGTCGTCGAACTGCCGCATCATCTCGTTCATCGAGGAGCGGGTTTTCAGCGCTGAGTGAACGACTTTCGCCCGTGAAGCTGCGAACATCAGCTCCATATGCTCCGGCCGATTCTCGGCGAGAATGGCCACCACTTCGCCTTCGTCCAGACCGATGTCACCGCGCAGCGCGTGCGCCAACGCATTCACCCGGCCCTCGATCTCGGCCCACGTCCATACCCGGTCGTCGTGGATGTAGGCCACCCCGCCCGCGTCACGCTCGGCGTTGACGCGGGGCAGTTCTCCGACGATCAGCCTGCTCACAAGTCGAGCTCCGCTGACTTGCTGGGTAGCTCTGCCACGGCAACGCCGGCGGCGGTGGTCTCGCCGTTCTGGTTGATCCCGCGGACGTCAACTTCCACCAGGTGCCTAACGCCGTCGATCCACTTGCGCGTTACGGTGCCCTCGCAGGTCGTCAAGTCGCCGATGATGTTGTGGTGCCGCACTTGCACGTTGAGCCGGCGCAGAAATCCGTTGTCACCGATCCAATTCGTCATCAGATGTCCGAGCCAGGACACCCGCTCCGGTCCGTAGTCGTAGGCGGCCGGCACACCGACACGCTGCGCCAGGTCGTTATCCCAGTGCACCCGCTCGGGTGGCTCGGGCACACCCTGCTGGTTGAGGATGCCCAGGGCTGGATGAGCGCGGAACATATCGAATGCCACACCATGTGCCTTGACGTACAGGCTGCCCCAACCCTGGGTGAACGCCACAAACCCGGTTACGGTGCTCGGCCCTTTCAGCACGACCGGAAGCGGGTCACCAGGCTGCACCTCGTCCCAGTACAGCGGCTCCTTGCCGCGCGGACGTTCGTTCGCGTAGTGCTCGGCGATGCGGGCGAGCTCATCGGTATTCCACTGGTAGGGCGCGACGTGGCTACGATCGGCACGACGCCGGGCAATCTCACGCTGGGTGCGGATACACCACGAGTCGGCGCGACAGATCTCCAGACCGTCCTGGTTGACGAATCGCACCTCATATGTCTGCTTGACTGCGCGACCGGAGAACCTGCTCTCCAGGTCGCGTAGGTCTTTGAGGATGGGAAATGCCTCGACGGTGTCACCAAGTCGCAGGGGGTGGGCCCAGTTCCAGTCTGTGCCGGCGAACATCGCGTGTACGCCGGGCATTCCGGTGACATAACCACTGACAACCCGGTCGAACGCATAGAGCATGGTGCCGGGCGCCACGATCCCTTTCCAGCGGGTGTCCGCCGCGTAGTCGGGCTCGAGCCAGAGCGGATTGGTGTCACCAATGCCCAACGCCCAGTGCCGGATCGAGTCTCGGGTGGCCTCTGTGACATGCGGGTACGGCCGCTCGAAGGGTTGGCCGATCCGCGCCCTCAGCTCACCCAGCGTCTCATCGGTGATCAGCGGGAACGAGCCGGCTTCAAGGCTCTCATCCGTCGTCGTCAAGTTTTCTACTTCCTTTCCTATTTCTGTGTATTCGCCGGCGCTGCACGCCAGATGATTTGCAGCCGGGTGAATTCACGCAGTCCGAGCGAGCCGTTTTCCACGCCGACACCGCTGTGCTTGACCCCACCGAACGGGATGTGCGGGGCGAGGACGAGGTGCTGGTTGACCCAGGCTGTGCCGCACTCCAGTCGCCGAGCCAGCGTTTCCGCTCGTTCGGGATCTGCGCTCCACACCGAACCCGACAATCCGAACGAGGTGTTGTTGGCGCACTGCAGGGCTTGCTCTTCGTCGGTGTAGCCGATCACAGGCAACGCGGGGCCGAACTGTTCCTCGTCGACGATGCGCACCCCGTCGCCGACACCCGCCAGCACCGTAACCGGCTGGAAATAGCCGGTTTCGGGTGCGTTGCCCGACACTGTGCGCGCACCGTGGGCGACGGCGTCAGCCACCAAGTCGATCACCCGCTGGTGTTGGGCAGCGTTATTGACGGGGCCCAGCTGCGAGGAGCGTTCGGCGCCCGGTCCGACGCGCACGGTGCGGGCTCGGTCGGCCAGCGCGTCGAAGTACGCATCGACCCGACGTGCCGGCACGTAGAGCCGCTTGATGGCCGAGCACGCCTGACCGCAGTTCATCATCGCGCCCCAGAACAGTTTGTCGGCGATCGCATCCGGGTCCGCGTCGTCTAGAGCGATCGCTGCGTCGTTGCCACCGAGTTCGAGCGTCGCGTGTTTGAGATCGGCGGCTGCCGCTGCCGCCACTTTCTTGCCGGTCGCAACGGATCCGGTGAAGCTGATCTTTCGGACCGCTGGGTGAGCGGTCATCTGTGCGCCGAGCGCACCGTCACCGCTGATCACGTTGAGTACGCCCGGGGGCAACACCTCTCGCAGTAGTTCACCCATCGCGAGGGTGGCCACCGGCGTGAACGGCGACGGCTTGAGGACCACCGTGTTGCCGGCCGCCAACGCAGGGGCCAGTTTCCAGCTGGCCAGCAGAATGGGGAAATTCCAGGGGGTGATTGCCGCGACGACACCGAGCGGCTTGTAGTTGCCCTCCACCGCGCCGGTGTCGTCATCGTCGAAGACGTCGGGCTTCTGCACCAGTTCCGCGTAGTAGCGAAACCATTGCGCGGCCGCGGTGAACTCGTAGCGCGCCTGCTTGAGCGGCTTGCCCTGTTCGGCCGTCAGCACCACAGCCAGGTCGGTCGCGGCGCCCTCCAGCGCCGCAGCCACCTCAGCGAGCAACTCGCGACGCGTTTCGAGGTTTGCCGACCAGTCCGGTAACGCGACCTCGGCCGCGTCCATGGCATCGTCGAGTTGATCGGGTGTGCACGCAGGCGCCACGGCGATCGGCTGCGCGGTTGCGGGATCGAACACGTCGAACCGGCCCGCGGACTCGACCGGTTTACCGCCGATAGTCATGCAATGGTCAGTTCGGGCGCTCATTGAAGTCACCCGTTCACCGGGTCGGCGATCGTCGCGAGAGTCCGCGGCGCAAGCAGTTGCCCATAGGATGCCAAGTAGTCGCGGAAACGCTCCAGCGAATCCAGGGGCGGTCGGATCACCACTCGTGTCGCGCCCGCATCTGCATATTCGATAAGGACGTCGGGGTCGGACCGTTCAAGACACATCACCGTGATGTCGAGTTCGTCGGGATCCCGTCCTGCGTCTTCGGCCATCTGTCTCAGCGTGACCATCCGCTCACGCAGCTGACCGGGGTGCGCCAGCGATAGCGGCAACCAGCCGTCGGCCTCGCGGATCACCAGCTTCGAGGGCTGGATGGTGCCGTAAAGCACCGGTGGATGTGGCAACTGAACAGGCTTGGGCCATGACCAGATTCGGTCAAAGTGCACCCACTCGCCGTGAAAGCTGGCTTCGTCGTGCTCCCATATCGTCTTCATCGCGTTGAGGTGCTCACGCGCGCGCCGCCACCGGCTGTCGAATGCGACACCATGGTTGGCCAGTTCTTCGCGGTTCCATCCCGAGCCAACGCCAAGCATCAGCCGACCACCCGACAGCATGTCGACCGTCGCGATCTGCTTGGCCAAAGTGATCGGATGATGACAAGCAGTGAGGGTCACCGCCGTTCCGAGCAGAAGTCGGTCAGTCGACACCGCGGCGGCGGTCAACACGAGCAGCGGATCGAACAACCTGCCGTACTTGTTCGGAACCGCCTGCCCCAAGGGGGGAGCGGTATCGCGGCTGGCGGGGATGTGGGTATGTTCGGGCACCCAGATCGATTCGATACCGGCATCTTCGGCCAGTTTGGCCAGCTTGCCGACGTGCACCGATTCGGACGTCGCGAACATGAACAACCCAACACGCATCACCGTGATCGCGTCTCCTTTTCGGTCATCCCGGACCGCCGCAGAATGGCCGTCGGTCGTGGACCGTAGATAGTAAAGCACTATACTAAGCTCGTAACAAGGGCTTTTTTGGTCCAATTTGTGCTGGCCGCCAAGGGGTTCAGCGGAGCCGCTGTGAGTACTCCGTGCGCCACTCGCGGGCGATCTGGCTCTTGAGCACCTTGCCGCTGGCGTTCTTGGGCAGGTCATCGAACAACCGCCACGCAGTGGGTACCGCGAAATAAGCGAGTGTTTGACCGGCGAAATCCGACAGTTCGCGCTCGTCGAGGTCGATACCCGGATACAGCACGACGGCCGCCGCGAGCTCCTCCCCCAAGTCCTCGTGAGGCAGCCCCACGACGGCCACTTCACGCACTGCCGGATGTTCGGCCAACCGTTCCTCGACCCGTACCGTGGAGATGTTCTCCCCACCACGGATGACGACGTCCTTGGCCCGGCCCACGATGTAGAGGTATCCGTCGCTGTCGAGCCGGCCGAGATCCCCGGTGCGTAACCATCTATCCGGGGTGAGAATCGGGTCGTCGTCGCATCCCCAGTAGCCGAGCATCACCCCGGGGGATCGCACGAGGACCTCGCCGATGCCGTCGTCGGATCGCCCTTCGACCGGTTCGATGCGCACGTCAACGGTCGGCAGCGGCCGCCCGACCGTGCCCGGTCGCTCGGCGACCACGTGGCCGGCGGCGGTGGCCGCGACACCCGACATCTCAGTGAGCCCGTATGAGGTGCCCAATCCTTTTGCCGCAGTGTGGGGAAACGCGGCCCGCGCCCGCGCACGCAAGGACTCGCTGACCTGCGCCCCGCCGATCACCAGCGTTCGCAGCGTCGACGTGTCGTAGCGGCCGGGATCGTCTTCCAGGACATCGAGCACGCGCGATAACATCGTCGGTACCGCAGCCCATCCCGTCACGCCCTCTTCGCCGATCACGTCGAGCACGCTTGCCGGGGAGAACCTGCCCTCGGTGAAAACCAAGGCGCCACCCGAGAGCAATGCGGTGAATACCTGCTGGAGGCCGCCGATGTGGAACAGCGGCATCGCCATCAAGGTCACGGCCGGGTTGCGGGTCGCCCCCGGCGAGCCCGGTAGACGTCCCGCGATCGCCAATAGGTTGTGCAGGTTCGCCAGGAGGTTCCGGTGGGTGATTACAGCCCCGCGCGGAAAGCTGGTCGTCCCCGAGGTGAACAGCACCATCGCCGGGTCGTCCTCGTCGGCCGTACCGGGTATCGGCACCGGGCCACCAAAGTCTGTGCCCGCGGGGATTGACTGTGTCAGAAGGGTTTCAAGCTCAACACAGGGCAAGTCAGTGGGCAGGCGCTCGCGGCGTCGACTGTCGGCAACCGCCAGCCGCGCATCGACCAACCCGGCCGCGTAGGCCAGTTCTTCGCCGCTCCACCAGGCATTGGCAGGCACCAGGATCCACCCGTAACGCAGGCACGCCCAGAACGTCACGACCCATTCGATGCTGTTCGCGCCGGCCAAGATTATTCGGTCACCGTGCTGCACGCCTTCTCGGCGCAGCGCACTGGCGACCGTTTCGATCGCGGCGGGTAGCTGGGCAAACGATATCCGCCGCTCGCCCTGGATCAGGCATATCCGCTCACCGTGCTGCGCACCCCAGAGCAGGAGCTCGCCGAGATGCTTTGGTCGCTCAGCGAATACCCGGCACGGTGAACCGAGAACGCCTTCGACGACGACCTTCTCACTCCAGGCGCTTGTGGTCGCGTATTGCACCGGCCTAGTATTACATAGGAATCACTTACTAACTACAGTTTCGGAGGGCCAGCCCCGTGAATTCTGTTCTCCTCATTGACGACCCGGCGCCTCGAGTACGGCGACTCACCCTGAACAGGCCCGAGAAGCGCAATGCGCTCAACGATGCCCTGCGCGGTGCACTCTTCGGTGCCCTGCGCGCCGCCGATGTCGACGACGCGGTATCGGTGGTCGTCATCCGGGGTGCCGGCACGTGCTTTTCGGCCGGATACGACCTGGGCGAGCGGCTCACTCCTGTGGAGCGTTCCGCTGCCACCACCGACGGATGGTGGGCCCGCCACGTCGTCAACAACTGGCTGGAGATGTGGGATATGGCGACGCCGCTTGTCGCACAGGTGCACGGTTGGTGCCTGGCCGGGGGTTCGGAACTGGCAACCGCATGTGACCTTGTCTACGTGGCCGACGACGCGAAGATCGGGTACCCGCCCGTGCGGTCCATGTCGACTCCGGACATGGCCTGGCAGCCGTGGATGCTGGGGATGCGCCGCGGAATGGAGGCCTTGCTCACCGGTAACGCGATCAGCGGTACCGAAGCAGCCGCTTTCGGCTTCGCCACCCGCTCATTCGCGCCGGCAGAATTGGAGAAGTCGGTCCTGGAGATCTCGGAGCAGGTGGCCCAGGTGCCCCGCGATCTACTGGCTCTGAACAAGCGGGTGTGTCATCGGGCCATGGAGGCGGCCGGTATCCGCGAGGGGTTGCGGGCGGGCGCTGAGCTGAACGCGCTGGGATTTCACCAACGCTCGTCAAGGGAGTACATGCACGGATTCCGGAAGAACGGTGTGCGTGAGAACCTGTCCAACCGCGACCGGGTCTTCGGTGACTATCGCGAGAATTGCACCACCGATTCGGCGACCGAGTCCGGTACGCCGTCGGCGAAGAGCTGAGTCAACTGGTCGGCGGTGCGCCGGGCATCGCGAGGTTCGTCGCGCATCATCACGTCCACGGCGATCGCAACGTGGGTCCCGATCATCGCCGCGAAGATCAACGAATGCTCGTCTGCGGGTGCGCTCCAACCGGTGATCTTCGAGATCACCGAGTTGAGCGGCTTGCCAAGCAGAGGAAGCAGTTCCTCCTGATAGAACACCCGGCCGCGGCCGAGTTCGCGTAACCACAGCGTGGCAAGGAACGGCGCTGATTCATCCATGAACCGGGCCAACATCTGGTTGACCTGTCGCAACACCTCGCGACCGCTGAAATCGCTGGCGCCGAGGCCGTTTGCGGTCGCCTGCAGTTCGGCGACCAACTCACCCATCGGCTCGACTACCGACGCCTTGTACAGATCTTCCTTCGAGTCAAAGAACCGGTAGAGGAAGGCTTCGGTGATTCCGGCCTGCTCGGCGATCTCCCGTGTTCTGGTGCCCGCGTACCCTTGGCGCAGGAATACCGCGCGTGCTGACTCGACAATCTGGTGTCGACGTTCTTGCGCCGATAGCCGCCGACGAACCTTCGGTTCGCTCACACAGCGCATGATATCTCTTGTCTGTCTGCGTTCCGCCGGCGGCGGTGATCATCCGAACAGAAACATCCCAACCATCAGAACAAACAGGGTCAGGCAGTAGCCCTCGAACAGGCCACGCAGTTCCAGTGGTGCATCGCGCAGTTCCATGAAGTACATGCCGATCATCCGCACCTTGAACAGTGCGACAACGATGACAATCAGGCTGACAGTCACATGACCGAGACCGCTGAAGCCGAAATCGCTGCCCAACAGCCACGAAACCACCGTCAACGCGCTCAGCAACAGCCAGATCAGGGTCGCATTCGACCGCACTATTGAACTCACGCTCACCTCACCAGGAACAGCAACGGGAAGATCACGATCCACAGAAGGTCCACCATGTGCCAAAAGCACGCGCCGCCTTCGAAGTACGCGATCTGTGTCTTCGTATGAGCGGGTCTGCGGGCCAACAGCCACAACACCGTCAGCACGGCGAGTCCCAGCAGAACATGGGCGAGGTGCAGGCCGGTCAACACGAAGTAATACATGAAGAACTCGTTGGTCGTCGGGGTGATCCCGGCGATGACCTTCTCGCGATACTCGATGACCTTGATGAGCACGAACAACGCACCGACGGCGAACGCGCCGATCGTCAGTCGGGGAGCCCATCGCCGTAGGTTTTCACGTTGCATGGCGCGCGTAGCCAGTACCACCAACAGTGAACTGGTAAGCAGAACAAGGGTGTTGATGGCGCCGAAGGTGCTGTTGAGTGCGGCCTGCGAGTCGGCGAACAGCGACGGGGCTTTGCCTCTCTCGTGCAAATACACCACGAAAATGGCCGTGAACATGGTCAGATCCCCGAAGAGCACGACCCAGATCCCTGGCTCGCCAGGTATGTGGGGTGACGACGGGCCCGACGGTGCATCCGGCTCACGTTGACGCGGCCGGTGCGAATCGATGACGTCGGTCATCGCGCAGACCTCCTCTGTTGGGCGCTGGACAGCACCGTGTGCTGTCCGTCCTGCCTGTGGACCAAACGTTCGAGTTCGGTCTGCACGACAGCGATATCGGCCTTGAGCCGGTCCAGCTCATCAGATGGCCCCGTCGGTTGCGGCGACACCGTCCGCGTTTCCTGCAAGCTGAGAGCTTTGATCACCACATGAGTGTTGATCAGGAACCAGATGCAGAATGCGACCAGGACCATGTACCAGGAGATGAGTCCATTCCAGGCAAGGGGTCCGTCCTTGAAGAAGACGTTCACGGTGCCGGGCGTGAACATCAACGCACACCACAGATTTGCGTAACCGGCCCACCGCGGCAATATCGGAACCGCGCGTTTGTCGGCAAGTATCGCCACGCCAATTGCGACAGCTTGCAGGATCGCCGTACCGGCCAAGCCAACGAAGGGAATCCAGCCCAGATCGACGACAGCTTGAATGATTGGTGCGGAGCGCTCGGCACGGAACGTGGCGGCAACCCAGAAGAACAGAATGTACTCGAAGACCAACGTCGACATACCCGCCCCGATGAGCTGGCACGGGCCCAAGACCGCGAATCTGCCCTCGATGCGTTTCAATTGCACGCTCACCGCCGCGGCCCAGGGCACGATCAGGATGGCAGCAGACGCGCAGATGAGCATCCCGACCCGGATCGGCATCGCGTTGTCGATAAAGAACTCCGCCATCCGGTCGGCCTCCCAGGCTGGTGACGGCGGCGGAACGAAGCCCCCGACCACCCAGAACCCGATGAGAAACAGGACGACAAACACCGGTCCACACCAAACGCAGGCCCTGTTCAATTGAAGATCCATCTCACCCTCTCGCGCACGCGCGCCGGAGCGCAAACCTCCTGAGTCACACCAGACTACGCATCACGTATCAGCCATTCATCACAATGGATACCTCAGGGTGACACAGTCTGCATGGGCGTTTAATACAGTAAGGCACTATACTTACTATGTCAACGCTCAGAGGAATGTCGGGGCTGCGTTGTCATCCACCGGGACGTCATGCTGTTCGGGCGCGATGCGGCGGGTTAAGCTGAGCCCATGCGGTTGGTAAATGACTGATACCAAGGCAGGCGGTCGCCCTCCGTCACGTAAACGCCTCTCCGCCGAACAGCGCCGCGAGAAGATTCTCGACGCGGCGCTGGAGGTGTTCGCCGAGTCCGGGTTCGAAGGTGGTCGTCTACGTGAGATCGCCACGAAGGCCGGTATCACCGAGCCTTACCTGTTTCGTCATTTCGCCTCGAAGGCTGAACTCTACGAGTGGGCGGTGATCCGTCCGCTCGTTGATTTGGTCGAAAAGTTCGAGATGGAACTTGAGGCCATCAAGACCGGGCCGCCCGTCACGGTGGCCGCACTGATCCGGCAGCTCAACGTGCTCATGCTTCAGTTCATGCTCGACGGCGTCCCCTACATAGGGGCGTCGTTCTTCTCCGACAGCGCCGGTAGCGACTTCTACGCCAAGCAGATGCGGCCACGTGTCGTCGAGCCGCTGGTGAATATTCTGCGTTACGTAAAGGGTTGGCCGGCGCCGACGGTGGATGTGCAGTTGGTTGCCGAGTCGATAGTCGGTATCAACTATGGCCTGGCACTTGACAGCCTGCACACCGGTTTTCAGGTCTCCGTAGATAAGACCAGCGAACGTGTTTCACGGTTGTACCTGCTGGGCATCCCGGCCTTTCACTCTCAAGAGCCGCCGCGGGCGAGGAAGTCGGCCAAGACGGCGCGGTGATAGCCCGAGCCGGAGAGCTGCTGCGCGGCCGCTTTAGCTCGTCGTAGATAGAGGTGTGCGTGATGTTCCCAGGTGACGCCCAGCCCGCCGTACAGTTGTAACGTCTCCTCGGCAACCCGGATAAACATGCGCGAACACCATATTCGGGCGCTTGCAGCCGCCTGGGGTAGCTCCTCGCTGCACTCCTGGGCCGCCCACGCGGCGTATTCTGCTGCGGAGCGGCCGAATTCAATATCGATGAACAGGTCGGCGCAGGTGTGCTTGACAGCTTGGAAGCCGGCGATGGGCCTGCCGAACTGGAAACGCTGCTTGGTGTAGTCCACGGCATCGGCCAGACATCGCGCTGCACCGCCCACCTGTTCGGCTGCCTGCGCACAGGCCGCTAGATCGATCAGTCGCGCCAGCAGTGCTCGACCACTGCCGGGTTCGCCCACCAGTCGCGCGGGTACGTCTCGCAACTCGATGCTACCCACCCGACGGGTGAGGTCAAACGTAAGCAACTGCTGCCGCTGCAAACCTGGAGCAGTGGCGTCGAACGCGAAAAGGCTTGTGGTGCCGTCATGTGTCGCAAATACGAGAAGTAGATCGGCTTCCATCACGTCGAGGGCAACCAACCGTCCACCGCTGATCCGCCAGGCTCCGTCGACCTGTGTAGCGGTCGCCGTGACACGTCGCGCGTCCGCGTCGCAGCCCAACGTCACCACGGTTCGGCCCGCTGCGATAGCGGGCAGGTAGTCCGCGCACGCCGCGTCGTCACCGGAAAGCAACAGTGCGTTGGTTCCCAGGACAACCGTCGAGAAGTAGGGTGCGCACAGCAATGCCGCACCAGCCGCCTCGAGTACGACGGCCAGGTCGGTCTGCGTACCGCCCATACCACCGTAGTGCTCGGGGATCAGGATCGCCGTCAATCCGATCTGCTCGCACAGCATCGTCCAGATCTTGGGGTCGAAGCCGGTCTCGATGTGCTCGAAGACCCGCAGCGGGGAGGACTCCCGGTCAAGGAACTCGCGCAGCGTGGTGCGCAATTGCTCCTGTTCGACCGACCACACGAACGGGGCAGTTGGTGCCATCGATTCCCTACTTTCTCCGGCTCGGCGCTGATCGCACGTCAACGTCGCGGGATGTCTTTCCAGGGTGTGCTTCGTGGCAGTTCACCGGGGTCACGAGGCATGCCCAGCACACGTTCGGCGAGAACGTCGCGCAGCACGTTGCTCGCGCCCCCTTCGATCGTGTTGGCCTGTGCGCGTAGGTATCCCGATGCGATGCGCCTGCTCTGGCCGGCTTGGTCATCCCAGGACATCGCGGCCGGGCCTGCGATGTCGAGAAACGCTCCCTGCAGGCGGCGATTGTGTAACCCGGCACCGACCTTGGTGGCCGCCCCCTCCGCCCCGACGGAGCGGCCCGCGCGCAGGGCGGCTCTGCTCCGTTGATTGGTCAGACGGATCAGGGTGCTTTCGACGACCAAGTCCACGATTTGTGCCCGGGCCACCGGGTCGTGCCAGCGACCGTTGGTGACGGCCAACTCCACCAGGCGCTCGACTGCGGACCCGCCGATGTTCGCCGCCCCTGTGCCCGCGCCCGACAACGCTGCGCGCTCGCTGGACAACGTGGTCCGTGCGACGGCCCACCCCTTACCGACGGCGTCGATGCGGTCGGTGTCGGGGACCCTCACGTCATCGAGGAAGACTTCGTTGAAATCCGATTGACCGTTGAGTTGCTTGAGCGGGCGCACATCGATACCGGGTTGCCGCATGTTGACGACGAAGTAGGTAATGCCGTCGTGTTTGGGTAGCCCGGGGTTGGTACGGGCAAGCAGCATCCCCCAAGTTGCCTTGTGCGCCAGGCTGGTCCAGATTTTTTGCCCGTTGACCACCCATTCGGCGCCGTCCCGAACTGCCCGGGTCGACAACCCGGCCAGATCCGAGCCCGCACCTGGCTCGGAAAAAAGCTGACACCAGATCTCTTCCCCAATGAACGCCGGGCGTAGGTAGCGCTGCTGCTGTTCGTCGCTTCCATGACGCAATAGGGTCAGCGGTAGCATGCCGACTCCGAGGGGGTTGCGCAGGAAGGCCCGGTGGGCGCCCGCCGCATCGAGCTGGTCATCAACTCGGCGCTGCAGCCCTGCCGGAAAACCTAACCCTCCCTTACCCAACGGATAGTCGACATACGCCAGGCCTGCGTCGAATTGTTCGCCCAGGAACACTTCGGCATCCGTCGTCCGGGGATCGACGCGGGTGAGCAACTCCGCCACGCGACGGTCGACTTCGGCGGCTTGGTCGGTCACTTGCTCACCTGTTCGGCCGGCACACCGTCCCGCAAAATCGCATCGGTGCGCTCGCACTCGAAATCCGCCGCATCGAACTCTCGCGTCCGCCGCCAATAGTCCAGATAGCTCCACGGGCTGGTGACGACGACGCGGCCGGCGCCGTTTCGGTAGTAGGTCGACATGCCCGGGTGGACCCAGATAGACCTTTCAAGCGCGGTGTCGACTTCGTCGGCGTACGCCCGGAACACCTCTGGGCGAACCTCGAGGCTGCCGATACCTTCTGACAACATCGTGTGAAGCGCCTGCATCACGTAACGGGTCTGGAACTCGACACTCAGGATCGCGCTACCACCGTGTCCTGCCGTCGTGTTGGGCCCGTTGAGGATGAAGAAGTTGGGAAACCCGGTGACGGTCATGCCTAGATATGCGCGGGCGTCCTCGGGCCCCCAGAACTGCGCGAGGTTCCCGCCGTTTCGTCCGACGATCTGCATCGGCCAGAGGAACTGCAGGGTGCGAAATCCGGTGGCCAGAACGATGACGTCGGCCTCGTACTCGGCGCCGCTGTCGGCGACGACCGAGCGCGGGCCGATCCGGGCCACCCCACCGGTGACGAGCTCGACGTCGTCGCGCGCAACCGTGCGGAACCAGCCGTTGTCGATCAATGGCCGCTTGCCGTAGGGGGGGTAGTCGGGCAGGCAGGCGTCGATGAGATCGTCACGTTCGCCCAACTGGCCGGCGATGTATCGGCTCAAGAACACGCGGTGCCGGTCGTTGATGGCGTTGATCGACCGCTGCTGATGCGGCCATTCCGGATCGCGTTGCAACTGTGCATGTAGACGGTCGCTGAACAGCCATACCTGACGCAATCGATACCATCGCGCATAGAACGGCACCTCCCCCATCAGTACTTGCACGTCCTCGGGGATGTCGCGCTTGTAGTTCGGGTGGGGGACTGCCCACTGCTTGGAACGCTGGAAAATCGTCACGCGCTGCGCTGCGTCCACTATTGCCGGCACCAACTGCATCGCACTGGCGCCAGTACCGATGACGGCGACGCGCTTGTCCTGCAGCGTCAGGTCATCAGGCCATTGCGCGGTGTGCAACACCGTCCCGCAGAACTGGTCAAGTCCAGGGATATCGGGTGAAGCCGGCCGGTTCATCACCCCGACGGCAGAAATCACGACGTTGGCGTTGAACACCACTTCAGATCCGGCAGATCCGGCACCGGAGCGTGCCACTACCTCCCAGGCCTGCCGGTCTTCGATATATGTGGCGCGGACGACCTCGGTGTCAAAGATGACGCGGTCGCCGATGGCGTGCTCGTCCACGATTCCCTGCAGGTAGTCAAGAATCTCTTCACGTTTGGCGAAGTAATGCGACCAGTTCGGTTTGAGCGCAAAGGAATACGAGTACAGGTGGCTCGGCGTGTCGGCACCGCATCCGGGATAGACGTTCTCAAGCCACGTTCCCCCGATAGCCGAGTTTTTCTCCAGGATCGTGTACGGAATCCCCGCCGCCTTGAGCGCCACTGCCGCACTGATACCCGATACCCCACAGCCAATGATGAGCACGTGGAAGTCTTCAGGGGCCTCTTGCTGGGCCGCGGTCGGTATCTGGCGCGTCCACAGCCCGAACTCCTCGGCCAGCAGTGGGCCATAGTCGGGCGGGATCTCCTCGGCCAGCGCGATCGCGAGCATCTCTGTGATCTGCTGTGGAGTCAGCGGTTCGGGTGAGAGCCTGCCCGCCCGATAATCCATGACCGCCTGGTACGCCGCATCGCGAACCTCGCGCTGCAGCGCTTCGCCCAGACCGCCGTCATCGTGATCGCCTGGCCCGTGCGCACGTGTCGGTCGATACGGCTCGGCCAGCCACCGAACATTACCGGTCAGCTGGCGTAACACGGTGAGCAGTATCGGAATATTCGCGCATTTCAATGCGCTACGAAGATCTCGTGAGCTCCGGCCGCTGTCGCGGTCTCGTGTCAAAGTCATCGCCATTCCTCGAATAGTCGTCGGTTGCTACACAGTTGGGATTGCAGATCGTCACTTAATTGCCAGTGGGTTGACAGGTGCGTTGACCGCGCCGGTGATTGGCAACGGCTGAGCGACAAACAGGAATTCAAACCTGCGGTCCTGCGCACAGTCGACGGCCAGGTCCTCGAGGTCGAACATCTCACCGATCGTGATTCCGCACCGCGACAGCAGGATCTGATGCAACGGTGCGACCGTGTCCGACGTTTCATACGGCAACACCTCAAATCCCCAGGTGTCGGATGCGACAGCAGCGACATCGCGCTCGGCGAACCACGCGGCGCTTTTCACACTCATTCCCGGTTGTGGACCCTTGCCGGCGTAATCGCCCCAATCTCCGCGTTCACGCACCTGCGCCAACGCGCCGGTACGAATCAGAACGACGTCACCGGGTGCGACTTCGACGCCGCACGATGCACAGCACGTGTCGAGATGTTCACTGGTGATCGCCTCGCCCGGCTCCAGCCATGCACGGTCGAACATACGCGGGATATCAAGCAGCACACCGCGTGACACCACCCGCTCCCGAAGGACCGAAACCGAGTTGCGGCGTGCGCCAGCGCGAGCGGTGACCATTTCGCATCCGACGTTGTTGTACGTCGTACCTTCGCTGAACACGTGTGTGAAACCGTCCCATTGCGTCGAACAGGACAGGTTCATCACGATCCAGTCGTCGGCGAAGCCCGGTGTGTGCAACGACTCGGAAGCCAGCAGGTCACTGCCCGTCAACGTCAGGAAGTGTTGTGGCGCAGGACGGCCGGGTGGCCCGTCGGGCCCATCGGATCCGAACGGTAGCGCGAGGCTGAAGACCTTGCCCCGGGCCACGGTCGCTGTCGCCGCGTGAACCTTCTCGGGTGTGACCAGGTTCCACGTTCCCAGCTCGTCTTCGTCGCCCCAGCGCCCGGTGTTGGAGAGGCGGGCGCCCTCGGCGATGACCCAGGCTCGGTCGAGGCTGCCTGCGGGGTCGCGCAGCAGCGCGTGATTCACAACCATTTCGTCGCAGGATCCTCACCGCGGACGCGTGTGCTGAGCGCCGTTTGACCAGATCACTTGAACTGCATCCAGTGCCCGTGCGGTGACCAGCCGATCTGAAACGGCATGGCGATCCTGGCCACTGGTCCGTCGGCGAAGCCGTCGGTGTCAAAGATCAGGAATTCCGATGTGCGCTGGTCGAAGTGCGACACCGGCACGATGTAGAACCCGTCTCCCTCAGGTGACGATGGCGACCGCGGCGCGAACGTTCCCTCAAACACGGTGACGTGTCTGTCATCGCTTACCCGGTACACCTCTTCGGTGCCGGTGCGCACATTCCGCCGGATCACGGTGTTCATGCGCATCCCGCCATCCTCCGTCGGGTCTCCGGCCGTCAGAAACGCCCACTCGTACGGCTTGCCGTAATACCGCTCGTCCACCTTCGGCAATTCGACCGGCCGATCCCCCAGTAACTCGGTAGACACCGCACCGGTCTCGAGATCGACCGTCCAGCGCCCGACGGCGCTCGTTGCCAGTTTCCAGAACGGTACGAAGCCGTCACCAGGAGAAAACCTGTCTTCGAATTGGAACGGAGGGCGATCGAATATCGGTCCGTCGAGCTGAATGACGTCCTCGCCGATGTGATTTGCCGAGAGCATGTGCATGATGTACTCGGCTGGGAAGTCCGCCGAGATCCACTGGATTTCGCCATTGAAGTCCTCGCGGTCTACCAGAGCCAGCGAGATCGGCAGGGTCGGATCCCAGGCATAGGCGGAAAATCCCTTCTGAATACGGTTCTGACCAACGGTGAAAGGCTGGAATGGGATCACCATGAACCGTTCGGTCAGCCAAATATCGTGAGCGACAGTGTTATACGGCGCACCCCACAGATCGCGCCGGATGACGCCACCGTCGGGCATGGCCTTGTAGACGGTGACATATGGCGGCTCGTCACGGTACGACCAACCGAACAGATCTCCGGTGGCGTCATCCCACTTCGGATGTGCGGCGAACGCTCCGTCACCGAAGCATGCCGGCTCCACCATCCCCGTACACAACATCGGCGACCACGAGACAACCCCGATCGTGTCGAGTGTGATCGGGTCGAGCGCAACCGGAGCGGTATTCTCCCCTAAGGCCAGTAGCTGATTGCCGAAAGGCACGACGTTGACGGCATTGGTTCCCTGCGGGATACCACGGGTGTACTCGTTGCGTTCCACCTCGCCCAGCGCCCATGCGCGCCAGTCACCGAAATGTCCGTCACTCCACTCGAACAACGCTTGGCCCGCGGCCTGCTCGGCACGGAATTTGGGAGTTCGCGTCCATCGATTCCTGAAGTCCGCCCGGCCTTCCCGAAAGACAAGCCCCTGCACCATCCCATCCATCGAGTACGGCGTGTTGATTCCTTGCCGTGACGGACGCTTCCAAGTTGGGCCGTTGCGATAGAACCCTCCGTTGAGTTCACGCGGGATCTCACCGTAGCTGACGGCGCAGTCTTCGATCGTGGCCTCAAACCTCATCGGTGTCATCGGCCCGCGGAGATCCGGAGGTACTGTGACGACGCGATTCGCGCTGGACGTGGGTGCCATAGCTGCTTTAAACCTCCCCATAGTTAGTAAACACTATACTAGATAATGATGTCTGTCGAGACGGTGAGTTTTCCCCGACGCTGGCTACCGGCTCACTCTGCGCAACCTCTGCGCAACAAGCCGGCGCTGATCCCCGCGGTGGGCCGGTGGTGCTGTGCTCGGCCCTCGGCGGCGTGACCGGCGAGGTCCTCGGCCATCTGTTGCCCATTCGCGCCGTCACCGTTCAGGCGGTGCCGGTCAGCGCACGCAACGGATCGCCTGTACACGACCGCCACTGCGGCACAAGGGAAGTCGTCGCCGAGGCCGGGGGCGGCTCGCTGGACCGCGACGAGGTCGACTCACTCTACGAGCTCACCCTTACCGAGGGCCTGATCCACGGCCGGTCCTGTTGTCTGGGCCGGCCGAGGACCGTTCGCTGCCCGCCGACCTCTACCGGCACCTGTCCACGGATCTGGGCGCCAACGGCTGCAAGGTGGCCACCGACCTTGCCGGCGAGCGGCTCGAGGCGGTCGCCGGCGGACCCGACCTCATCCAGGTCAGCCACGAAGAGCTGATCGAGGACGGTCGGGCGAAGTCGGAGGACGCTGAAGACCTAGTCAAGGCCATGCGCGCCGTGCGTGACGGAGGCGCGGGCACGATCGTCGTGCCTCGGGCTGGTTCCGCCCTGGCGCTGGCGCTGCTCGGCGACGGCGACGACGACGACGGGAAGCGCGGAAAGGACATCGTCGAGATCGGGACGCCGACGCTGGAGCCGGCCGATTCCGCGGACGCAGGAGACTCGATGACCGCGGGCATCGTCGCGCGCTGGCCAGCGGTCGCTCGCTGGCGCCGGGGCGCTGCGTATCGGCGCGGCTTGCGGGGCACTCAACGTCGTGCGGCATGGGTTGGGCACCGGAGGCGCGCGGGCCGTTGAGACGCTTGCCGAACGGCTCGAACTGCAGCCATGGAAGTAGAAGTAGAGGAGTACGACACGTGCCACGCGCGTCGGCCGGGCGATCCTGCACTCCGGCACCGTCGGCGCGGCGCTCACCGCGAAGATCAGCGACACCCGCGCGCTGGCGGTGTCGCTTGACGTCGCGCTGCACCCGACCGGTGAGCGGCACTGGGACACCGCCGCCGGTCTGCTGGCACCGGTGCTCGACCTGTTGCACGACACGTCCGGCGGCTTTCGCTGAACGTCCCCGATCGACCCGCGGACCAGGTCGGCCCAATCCGTCACGCTCGCCTGGCTCGCGGCGGCGCGGCGCAGACCCGTGTCGAAGAGGTCCGCGGCGGTGACGTGCGCCTGGCGGAGGTCGAGGTGAAAGACAAGCCGAGGAGGACACCGACAGCGCGCTGCTGGACGCTGGGCACCCGACGCTCACCGCGCTGCGCTCCGTCGAGGCCGACGACGGAGACCTCGTGCGGAGTTGGCCGGCGTCGCGACCTTAGGAGCCCGGTTTGAGCGCGGCGTCGAAGAAGGCCAACTCCAGCCGCATCGCCCGCCCGTAGGCCACGCGCGCGGCGTCAACGTCGTCGGCGTGCTGATCGAGCAGCCGCTCCAGCAGCGCCGCCACCTCCTCGAAGCCCGGATCGGCGTAGGTCTGCACCCATTCCGCGTACGGCCCGGCGGTGCCGGCGTCCAGCGAGCGCCCGACGTGTGCGTAGAGCCGCATGCACGGGGTCATCGCCGCGCACACCACGCCTATGTCGCTGGTGGCCGCGGTGGCAAGGAGGAACTCGGTGTAGGCCAACGTCGCCGGGGCCGGCTCGACACCGGCCATCTCGATACCCCACGACGCCGCATAGGACGCGTGCAACCCGAGTTCTTCACGCACGCCGGCGAGCAGATCGGCGAACGTCAGCAGCGTGGCCGTGTCAGAACTGCGCGCGAGTGCCAAACCATAAGCGCGGGCGAAGGATTCGAGGAAGAACGCGTCCTGGGCGAGGTAGCCGGCGAACAGTTTGCGGTCCAGCGAGCCGTCCCCGATACCGCGCACGAACGGGTTGGCCAGCACCTCGGCCACCACGTCGGCGTTCTCCGTCCACAATTGAGCTGCCAACATGCCACGGACTCTAGCCCGGTGGCGCCCGCGGTGGGTCAGGCCGTGATCCGCATTTCGGCGCCGGGATGCGAACTGAGCGTCACGACGACCGTGCCTTCGCCGGTTCCGAGCGTGGTGTTGGCGTAGCCGATGAACCCGTAGTGCCCGTCGATCGTCGACACCGCGGTGATGTCACGGCTTCCCGAGGCGCCGGTGTCGAGATTCAGCCAGGAGGCGCTCACGGTGAGCGCACACGACCCGTCGTAGACACCGGCGTCGTAGTGGATCGCGACCCGCACACCGTTTTCGACTCGCTCCCCGATCTGCACCGGCGTCACCTGGGCGTCGGCGCTGACGGTTCCGCCACACGTCGGAGACGCCACAACCGGGACTTCACCGAGTTGAGCAAACGGTTCGGCGGACGCGGTCGTCGCCCACAACCAGGGCGCCGTCAGGGCCACGGCCAGCGCGCCGAAGACACGCAACAGGGTCATACCGCGGTTATCGCCGCCCGACGGCTCGGCGTTAGCCGGCGTGCTCGCTGCCGGGGTGGTAGCGCTTGACCCGGCGCAAGGTGTTCTGGTCGGTGTGGTGCATCTCCTCACCGATCGCGGCCAGCTTCAGCACCAGATCGGACGTGTAGCTGAAGGTGTCGTCGTCGTCGAACGTGAAACTGCTCGTGAAACCTTTGATCTCGGCGCGGTCGAGCAGGTAGCGGTTCTGCAGGACGCCGTAGCAGGGGTCGCCGGGCGTGGCGTTGAAGTGCAGGGTGCGGTCGCCCACGGCGGCATCACTGCCGGCGAGGATCGCGATGCCCCGGCCGAAGACCACGTTGCGAATCACCTGACCGTGGGCCTTGTCCCAGAGCAGAAAGCCGATCTCGTCGTGGAAGGGGTCCATCGCCTCTTCGCCGTGCCGCCATGCGGTCATCGAGTAGTTGAGCCCCCAGAGCACCTGTTGACCGTTCTCCTGGATCGGGATCGGCTTGAAGACGGCCTTCTCGAAATAGGTTGTCTCACCGGTGACGTCGTCGTTGTTGTGGTAGCTGAGGTCGACACCGCCGTCGCCCTCCCACTCCCCGACCAACGGGGTCAGCGGCCCGAGCTTCTGCGGGCCCTGCACGGCGGTGCGCTCGAGGGTTTGCGCGTTCGTCATCTGCGTTGCTCCATTCGATTGTCGGTTTCGGTTGACACAACTCGGCATGCCGGGCAGAGGCCCCAGAACGTCACCTCTGCCTCGTCGATGCGGAAGTTCTGGTCATCGTCGGCTTCCAGACACGGCGCTTGGCCTGTCGCGCAGGCGATGTCGACAATCACACCGCAGCCCCGGCAGACCAGGTGATGATGGTTGTCGCCGGTCTCGACCTCGAAGAGGGTCCGCATACCCGCCGGTTCCACCCGACGCAAGATCCCCACCCTGGTGAGCGCGTGCACCACGTCATAGATCGCCTGGGTCGACACTGTGCCCAGTCGGACCCGAACTCCGCTGGCGATCGTCTCGACATCGGCGTGCGGTTGGTTCGCGAGTTCGGCAAGCACCGCAAGGCGCGGCCGGGTCACCCGGAGGCCGGCGGCGCGGAGTTTCTCCTCGGCGCTCTGCATGGGATCCTCGATTCTGGAGTGCGTCAAGATTACCGCTCCTGATTGTCTTGCGCAAGACAAGTCTTGCATTTAGCAATTTATGAGCGGCTTTGGTGTCCGTGTGTCAGTACGGGATTCGCGGATCCTCTGGTGCTTCGAGCACCTCGTGCAACCGCTCCAACGCGACGATGCACTGCGCTCGCTCCTTGGGGCCGAGGCGCGCCAACGCGTTACCGAGCTCACGCCGCCGACGCGCTTCCACCTTCTTGACCAACCGCCGGCCTTCCGCGGTGAGGGCCAGCACGACGGCGCTTCGGTTGCCGGCGTCCGGTCGCCGAACCAGGTGACCGGAGGCATCGAGCCGATCCACCAGGCGGGTGATCGACGAGCCCCCGACGCCCAGCACCTGGGCACATCTCGTGGCGCTGGCCGCACCCAGCTCGTCGAGCACCCGCAGCAGCCGAAACTGCGGCAGAGAGACTTCGAGATCCTCGACGCTACGCAGCGCCACACCGACAAGGTCGCTGGTGGCCAGCTGAATGGTCGCTAACTCCCGCGCTGTCGTCTCCGTCGGCTTCCTGCCCACCACGTTCGCGAGTATCCCACGCTGGAACGCAGGTTGTGCTGTGTGATCGTCGGCGCTTCTGGGCGGACTTGCGGGCTCAGCCGAGTATGACCGAGCACAGCAACGCCACCACGATCGCCGTCGCGAAGCCGACCGTAGCGCCACCGATCAGCAGAACCTCCACGCGCGGGGCAAGCATGACGACTCGTCCGGCGATGACCAGGCTGGTTCTGATCTGTCTCGAACGTCGATAACCGAGACCGAGAACGAGCAGCGCGAGCAGAGTCGCGGTGAGCGCCAACACGGTCCGTCCCGATCCGAGAGGACCGTGCGGGCGCAGCAGCACCAGCGCACCGCTGATCAGGAAACCGAATGCGGCTCGTTCCCAGGACAACAACGTGCGCTCGGCCGGCAACCCGGGCTTCTGCGGTTCTGGGTGCGGCATCTCATGCACCCGTTGGCGGCCAGACGACCAGCGCCACCAGAACCGCGATGGTGACGGCGAAGATAGCGATGCTGAGCACCAACGGGACATATGTGGACGGCAGCGCTTCCCGGCGGCGCATTGCCGCCTGCACGCGTTGCCAACGCCGCACCGCCAGGGCCGCTAACAGACCACCGCCGGCCGTCAACACCACGGCGAGGCCATGTCGCAGTCCGGGAATCCCCAAGGACGGCACGAACTGCACGACGGCGATGCCGCCGGCTATGAGCGCCAACGCTGTTCGGGTCCAGGCCAGAAAAGTCCGCTCGTTGGCCAGGGTGAAGCGGTAGTCGGGTTCCTCCTCTGCGTCCGCCGGTCGATCATCGTCAACGGAACTCATGTGACCGCATCCCCTCGAGCGCGCGCATCGATCATCAGCAGCGTACGTGTCACCGCACGTCGGAGTCGACGGCTTCGCCCCGTCGACGGGATCACTCAGGCGGTGATCCGCATTTCGGCGCCCGGGTGCGAACTGAGCCTGCCGTGCCGACCACCGTGCCGCTGGTTCGTGGCTCCCCGTGTCTACTTCGTCGTATCACCCAGCAACTCGCGAACCATCCGGCGTGGACCGTAGGGGCGGAGCATGTGGCTTGCCGGACGCGGGCGCACCCGTTGTGGCCACCAGAACCAGCGTCCCAGGAGGACCGCAATCGACGGGGTCATGAATGCCCGAACGATGAGGGTGTCGAATAGGAGACCGAGGCCGATGGTGGTCCCGATCTGGGCGAGAACGCGCAGATCGCTGAACACGAACGAGGTCATGGTCGCGGCGAAAACGAGGCCGGCGGCCGTCACCACCGAACCGGTGCTGCCCATTGTGCGAACCATGCCTGTTTTGATTCCGGCGCCAAGCTCTTCTTTGAATCGGGAGATCAACAACAGGTTGTAGTCGGAGCCGACGCCAAGGAGCACGACAACAGCCAGGGCGAGCACAATCCAGTAAAGCTCGACACCAAAAATGTGCTGCCAGACGAGCACCGACAACCCGAATGAGGCCCCCAACGAAAGCGCGACCGTGCCCACAATGACGGTCGCCGCGACCAGGCTGCGCGTAACCAACATCATGATGAGCAAAATGAGGCTGAGGGCGGCGATCCCGGCGATCATCAGATCGTATTTCGCGCCTTCCTGGATGTCTTTATAGGTCGCAGCGGTGCCTGCCAAAGTCATTTCAGCGCCCTGCAAGGCTGTCCCCTTGACGGCCGTATACGCGGTGTTCTTGATTGGCTCGATGTGCGCGATGCCCTCCGGCATCGCAGGATCACCTTCATGGGTGATGATCATGCGGGCCGCTTTGCCGTCGGCCGAGAGAAACATTTTCAACCCGCGCTGGAAATCGGGATTGTCGAACACTTCCGGAGGCATGTAGAAGAAATCGTCAATTTTGGCGGTGGCAAAGGCCCGGCCCATGGCGCTCGAGTTATCCGTCGAAGCCTCCATCCGCTCATAAATGCCCGCCATCGTGGCGTAGTTTGTGAGCATCAGTTCATGATTCGTCTTCTGGCTTTCGATCTGCTCAGGTATCAGTGCCACCAGCTGCGGTTGGATGGCGGTTAAATTGTCCAGGGTTTCTCTGACGCGTTCCATCTTCCCGCTGAGCTTGTCGACACCGTCGAGTGCCTCGAAGACGGACCTGAACGCGGAGCAGGACGGGATGTTGTAGCAGTGCTCTTCCCAGTAGAAGTAGTTGCGAATCGGACGTAGAAAATCGTCGAGGTTCGCCATGTCATCGCGGACTTCGTTCAGTGTGGCGGTCACATCGGCAAAGCTTTCAGCCTGGACATCTGTAGCAGCAGCTAACTCCTGTTGCAGTGCATACTGCTGCTCCAATACGTGGATCGATTTCGCAAGCTCGTCGGCCTGCTTCAGCATGTCGTCGGCTCGGTCCTTCTGATAGGTGAGGTTCATGACTTGCCCGGTGTTCTGCATGCTGATCTGGAACGGAATCGAGGCCTGGTCGATCGGCGTTCCAAGGGGACGGGTGATGGACTGCACTTGGGCGATGCCAGGAAGGCGGAAGACTTCGCGGGCAATCCTTTCCAAGATGAGCATATCTGCGGAATTGCGCATATCGTGATCGGCTTCGATCAGCAATAGTTCGGGGTTCAGCCGGCCGGCAGGAAAGTGGCGTTCGGCGGCGGCGTAGCCGACGTTCGCCGGGGCACTACCCGGAATATATTGTCGAACATCGTAATTCGTTTCGTAACCAGGCAGGGCGAACATACCGATGATGGCCACCACGCCGGTCACCGCCAGGATGGGCCCCGGCCACCGGACAATGGCGGTGCCGATGCGCCGCCATTCACGCGTCCGCATCGTACGTTTCGGTTCGAGCAGACCTAGATGACTGCCGATAGTGACTACCGCGGGGATCAGCGTAAGGGCTGCTCCGAGGGCGACCAGGACGGCTACCGTGACCGGCCCGCCGAGGCTGTGAAAGTAGGGCAGCCGGGTAAAGCTGAGGCAGTACACCGCTCCGGCGATGGTCAATCCAGAGCCTAGAACAACATGCGCTGTCCCGTTGAACATCGTGTGGTATGCCGTCGGCCGGTCCTCGCCGGCCGCGCGAGCTTCCTGATATCGGCCGATGAAAAATATCGCGTAATCTGTCCCAGCCGCAATGACAAGCAGCGTAAGCAGATTGGTCGCGTACACAGAGAGCCCGATGATTTCGGAGTCGGACAGCAGGGCAATGATCCCCCGGGCGGCTAGCAACTGCACGAAAACGATAAGGAGCACCAGGAACATCGTGGCGACCGAGCGATAGACGAAAAACAGCATCACCGCGATCACGAGAAGGGTGATCATCGTGACCTTGACGGTGCCCTTGGTGCCTACTCCGAACTGATCCGCGAGCAGTGGTCCTGCGCCAGTGACGTAGGTCTTCACTCCGTTTGGTGGCGGCGTATCTGCCACAATCGCGCGGACTGCAGCGACGGACTCGTTCGCCAATGCCTCGCCCTGATTGCCGGCCAGGTAGACCTGAACATAGGCGGCTTTCCCGTCAGCGCTCTGGACGCCCGCGGCCGTCAGCGGGTCCCCCCAGAAGTTCTGGATGTGCTCGACATGCTTGGTGTCCTCGGCCAGCCTCTGGACCAACGTGTCGTAATAGCGGTGTGCGCCCTCGCCGAGTGGATCCTCGCCTTCCAGCACGATCATTGCTGCACTGTCGGAGTCGTACTCGTCGAATATCTCACCGACGCGTTTCATCGCCTGCATCGACGGCGCATCGGCGGGACTCATCGAAACGTTTCGTTCCTTGGCGACCTCTTCCAACCGCGGCACGGCAGCATTGGTGACGGCGGCCACCGTCAGCCAGAACAGCAGAATCGGCACCGCCAACCGGCGGATCGTCGCCGAAAGGGAGAATCGCGAGCCGTGCCCGTTGCTCACGAGGACTTATCCAGGCAGAAGGTATAGGCATTCACCCTGTTGACGGTTCGCTCGTCTTTGATCACACCGTCGACGGTGATGCGGCAACCGATGAGGTCGCTGTCGCCCTGTGCCACCAGATTGGCGAAGACCGCCGGCTGCGTTGTCGTAATCGTGTAGGCCCACGGCAATGTCGCGTCGAGAACCTCGTGCGGTTCGGCATCCCCGTCGAGGTAGTTGATGGTTGCCACCGTTCCTTGGACGCCGAAAACTTCAAGGGTTACGTGCTTCGGGTTGAAAGTAACGATTTCATTCGCCGTACCGCCGAAAGACGAAGCGTCGCTTTGCGTTCCAAAGATTCCCTGGAGCCGATACACACTGAACCCCGCGACCGCTGCCACGACCGCCACCACCAGCAGCATCCAATTTCGCCCGATCGTGCGCCTGACTGAAATCCCTGTCATCCGTTCGCCGTTTGACAGCTGTCTGTGCCGCTTCCGACACGCACGCTCAGCGGGGTGGGCGCCGCCGCAGTTGTCGCCCTTGCCGTGGGAGGCGCAGACGGTCTGGCAAGCATGTGGGGTCCGTTCGTTTCAGGGATGAAGCGTGTCCACTCTGTACATACGACGGATATAATCTCAACAATGATGAATTCTGGTCCTCGCCGAGGACGCAGGCCCGGAAAGCCCGACACCCGCGTGCAGATTCTCGACGTCGCCCGGAGACGCTTCCTCGAAGAGGGCTATCAGGCGGTCACGATGCGGTCGGTCGCGACGGAAGCCGGTGTCGACCTTGCCCTGGTCAGCTACTATTTCGGCTCCAAGAAAGGCCTGTTGGGCGCCACCCTTGCCCTGGCCGCGAATCCGGCTGACATCCTTGGTCGAGCTGTGGAGGGCGACTCCGCCCTGTTGCCCGAACGCGCCCTCCGTTCCATCCTGTCCCTTTGGGAAGACTCCGAAAATGGTGCGCCACTACGCGTATTGGTCGCCGGCGCGTTCCAAGACACAGTCGTCGCGAACCTTGTCAAAGAGATGCTCGAAGTCGAACTGATCGACCTGATCGCAGCGCGAATCGGCGGTGCGAATGCCCGCAAACGCGCGGCAGCATTCTTCGCTCAGATCGCGGGCCTGGTCCTGGCCCGTTACATCCTGCGCCTCGAACCGATGGCGTCGATGTCTTCTGATGAAATAATTCAGCTCTATGTTCCGCCGTTAAGGGTTGCGCTGAGGACCTGAGTGGTTGCGGACCCGATCTCCGATTCGCTGGAACGCGGTGCGACTAGACGGTGAAGCCGCCGTCGACGTTCCAGCTCGCACCGGTCACGAACCCCGATTCTGGACCCGCGAGGAAGCTCACGATGGCGGCGACGTCGCTCACGTGGCCGTAGCGGCCGAGGGGCAACAACTTCTTGGCGCTTTCGGAGAACTCACTGCCGTTGTCCGGATTCGCATCGGTGTCGATGGGACCCGGCTGCACATTGTTGACGGTGATGCCGCGCGGACCGAGATCGCGCGCCAGGCCGCGGGTGAACGAGGCGACCGCGCCCTTGGTCATGCCGTACACCGAGAAGCCCGGGTTCGGCATCTGGTCGGCGTTGATGCTGCCGATGTTGATGATCCGCGCGCCCTCACCCAGATGCTTCACCGCGGTGCGCACCGCCCAGAACATTCCGCCGATGTTGATCGCCACGAGCCGGTCGAACTCCTCGCCCGGAAACTCGTCGATCACCGCCATATGGGCGACGGCGGCGTTGTTCACCAGTACGTCCAGCCCGCCAAGCTCGGTGACGGTCTGCTCGACCGCGGCGGCGACCTGGGCGGGGTCTGCCGAGTCGGCCTGGATCGCGACGGCCCGTCCGCCGTGCTCGGCGACTTCGGCGACGAGCTTCTCGGCCTCGGCCGCTGAGGCCGAGTACGTGAAGGCCACCGCCGCACCGTCGGATGTCAGGCGCCGCACGGTCTCCGCGCCGATCCCGCGGGAACCTCCGGTGACCAACGCGCGCCGACCGGTCAGGGGTGCTGTGCTCATTTTGTGGCCTCTCTCATAATTACGAACCGATGCGTTACTTAGTACGATCAGGTCAAGGCCTATGGCGACGGGGTTATTCCCGCAGGACCGAAGCCGCAGAGAGGTGGTGCGCCATGGCGGTCGGACGGCCGCGCGAATACGACCCCGATCAGGTGGTGGAGGCGGCGATGAAGCTGTTCTGGGCGCGCGGCTTCGACGGCGTCTCGATCTCCGACGTCACCGCCGCGACCGGGGTCAACCGCCGCAGTATCTACGCCGAGTTCGGCTCCAAGGAACAGTTGTACGAACGGGCCGTCGAGCGTTACAACGCCGGGCCGGGGGGTTACATCGGTGCAGCGCTAGTGCTGCCGACCGCGCGCGGGGTCGCCGAGGCGATGGTGCACGGCGCCGCCGACATCGTCAGCGCCGATCCGCGCGGTTGTCTGACGGTCGACCACGGCCCGGGGCTGGCCGAGATGCGCGAAGCGACGGTGCATTGGATCGCCGAACGGTTCGACGCGGCTGTCGCTGACGGTGAACTGTCCGGAGTGGACACGCTGGTGTTGGCTCGCTGGATCGCCGCGGTGTGCCAGGGCATCGCGATCCAGGCGCGCAGCGGAGCCAGCCGCGACGACCTGCACGTGGTGGCCGACCGGGCCTTGGTGGGCTGGCCCAGCTAGCTCAGTTCGGGACGTTGGCCTTCAGCGACGCCAGCGCGTCGGTGCTGAGCCGTGCCAGCTCCTGAACCTCGTCGACGTCGAAGGCCTCGGCACACAGTTCGGCCATCCGCCGGTTGGTCGCCTGTTCGACCTCGGCGTAGCGGTCCTTTTTGTCGGCGCCGTCGGCGTACGGTTCGGGCCACCCGAACATCGCGGCGTACTCGGGCCCCTTGTTGAGCATGTGCGCCTCGATCGGGGCGATGCCCGAGATCGTGAGCGCGTTGAAGTGCACCCCGGCGCGCAGTTCCCGCAGCACGAACATCACCTGCAACGCCCGCGCCGGGGCGTCGTCGGCCAACGGCATCGCACGCCAACCGGCATACAGCGGCAGCCCGGCGATCGGTGTCACGGCGATCAACTTCTCGCCCAGTTCGGCGATGCGCTCCAGCCCAGCCGCACCGGCGAGGTACTTACGTCCGAACTCGGCGGCCTGCTCCCAATACCGTTGCGCCGCACCGGCAGCGCCGTGCACCGCGCGGCCCTCCTCCCACATCGCCGCCAGCGAGGTGGGTTCGAACACCGCGAACACTGCGCCGACCGTGGCACCGTCGGCTTCGCCCAGCACCCCGGCGCGGCCGGCGACGTAGCCGGCCAACGGGTTCTGGTAGCCCGCGGCGACGCTTTCGCCGAACGTCTCTGGATGCAGCATGAAGACCGCGACCGCTTGTTCTATCGCAGTTCCGGCTTCGGCGGCGGCCTCAACTATGTCGGTGGTACCCATGGCCTCAAGTCCCTCTCGCTGGCGTGCCGGTCGCCCTGCATCATGACACCATCGGCCGCGCCGCTGGCCATAATGGCCCCCGCCAGCCGTCGCAGGCTCCGTCAGCCCGCCAACAGTGCGTCGATCTGGTTGAGCGCCTGCTTGGTGCCCTCTTCAACGCCCATCTCGAGCACCTTCTGCAGGCCTTCAGCCGATTCGTACCTGCTGACGTAGGTGGCTCTGGTGGCGCCGTCGCCGATCGGTTCGAAGGTGTAGACGCAGCGCGCGACCGGCATGTCGTCCGCCGGTTCGAGGTGGTCGTCGGCGAACCCGTCTTCGAAACTGAAGCTTCGCGGCTCGTCGACGGCGGAGACCTTCCAGTAGCCCGGGTATTTTTCGCCGTCGGGCCCGGTCATGTAGTACGTGACGGTGCCGCCCGGGGTGAGTGAGTGCTCCACCACCGTTGCCGGATAGCCCGGTGGCCCCCAGATCTTCTCGAGCTGGCGCGGGTCGGCGTAGATCTGCCAGATACGCTCGACGGGCGCCGCGAACTCCGCGGTGATCGTCAGGGTGAGGTCGTCGATGTTCTTGCTGATGTCGGTGACAGGCATGGCTATTCCTTGTTGAGTAGGTCGTCGATGGCAGCGACGCGGCCACGCCAGACGTCCTCGAGCTCGGTGAGCATCGAGGCGACTGAACGCACCGCCTCCACATCGCCACTCGCCAGTTGCTCTCGCCCCTCGCGACGCTTGGAGATCAGGCCCGCCCTCTCCAGTACGGCGACGTGTTTCTGCACCGCGGCAAAGCTCATGTCGTACTTGGCCGCAAGTGCGGTGACCGAGTGCTCCCCGGCCAGCACCCGACGAAGGATGTCGCGCCGGGTCCGGTCGGCCAGGGCGTGGAAGAACGCGTCCGCGCTGTCCTCGTCCTGGTCGGTCACCCAATCAATGTACAACCGATCGGTTGTATGTTGTCAACCTGCTCGCCGTCGCCCGCCGTTCACCGTGGGCGCGCGACGATGACCGGTACCGGCGATTCCTGCGCCACAGCATTGCTGACCGACCCGAGCAGCATTCCGACGAATCCACCGCGACCCCGGCTGCCCACCACGACCAGCTGTGCCCGTTCGGCGTGATCCACCAGTTGCCGCGCCGGCCGGTCGAATTCGACGACGAGCTGCACCGCGACCTCGGGATGGCGGTCCTGCCAGACGGCAAGGCGCTCCGACAACATCTGGTCCCCCACCGACTGCAGCGCCGACCATTCCATGTCGAACGGTGAGGACACCTCGGCGTCGCTCAAGACGTGCAACGCCATCAACTCCACACCGCGCAGGTCGGCTTCGTCGAACGCCAACCCCACTGCCGACTCCGACGCCGCCGAGCCGTCGAACCCGACCAGCACCGGGCGCTGCGCGAACTCCGCAGACAGCGGATCTGTCGCACCGTGGATCACCGCCACCGGGCAGTGCGCGTGATGAAGCAACCCGTTGGTGACCGACCCGAGCAGACGACGTTGCCACTCTGTTCGACCACGAGATCCGACCACGAGCATCTGGGCCTCCGCAGACGATGCCACCAGGGTCGGCACCGCTGCGCCGAAAAACAGTTCGGCGGTGATCTGCGGGCGAACTCGGCCCGCCATCATCTGATCGACGTCCTTGACCGCCTCGGCGAGCACGGCACGTCCTTGTTCCTTCTCGGCCTCGACAAGCTTCGTGGGGATCGCGCCGGCCGGCCACGTCAGCGTCGCGGCCATGACCGGGCCCGCGGCCACCACGTGCACGATGGTCAGCGGCGCGTCCCGCATCGCGGCTTCATGCGCCGCCCAGCGCACCGCGGCGCGCGCCGACTCCGAACCGTCGGTGCCGACGACAACTCCGCGGGGTGGGGCAGGCTCGGACATCTCGCGCTCCTGTGCGGTGATCATGGTTGCGGCGCAGCGCCGACGACGAAGCTGACCGTGGTCGCGGTACTGCCGCCGATGTTGAGCGTGCCGAACCGCCGCGCCCCGTCGACCTGGTAGTCGCCGGCAGCGCCGCTGACCTGTTTGGCGGCATCGACGAGCATGCGGATTCCGCTGGCGCCCACCGGATGTCCGCCGCCGATCAGCCCGCCGCTGGGGTTGATCGGTAGCCGCCCGCCGGTTTCGATCTCGCCGTTCTCGATGGCCTTCCACGACTCCCCTGGCCCGGTCAGCCCGATGTGGTCGATGGCCAGGTACTCGCTGGGGGTGAAGCAGTCGTGCACTTCGAACCCGTCCACGTCATCGAGCGTGGCCGCGGCCCGGCCCAACGCGTCGTGGACGGCGTCGCGCACATGCGGCATCACATACGGTGATTCAGCGTCCCGGTCGAGTTTCTGCTGCAGCCCGAGGCCGACCGTGCGGTGGCCCCAGCCATCGATGCGCCCGAGTGGGCCGGCGTCGGGATGCGCGCGCAGGTAGTCGTCGGTGACCAGCACCAGACCCGCTCCGCCGTCGGTCAATTGGCTGCAGTCGTAACGACGCAGCCGACCGTCGACGCGGGGGTTCACCTCGTCGTCGCCGCCGTCGACGGAAAGGTCGGGAACACGCCAATTCCGCGTCTGCGCAAGCGGATTACGGCGGGCATTGGCGTAATTGAGGCTGGCGATCGCGCGCAGGTGCGCGTCGTCGATGCCGTAGCGGCGGTCATACTCGTCGGCCACCCGGGAGAACGCATCCGCCCACATGTTGGTGGTTCCGGGATCGTCGTGCCCGGTCCAGCCGGCGGCGGCCAGATGGGCAGCGCCGACGTCGCCGGGCACTGTCTTCTCCAGTTCCAGCCCCAGCACCAGCGCCACGTCGTAGGTCCCCGAGCGCAGGTCCGCGATAGCCGCCAGCGCCGCGACGCTGCCCGAGGCGCAGGCCGCCTCGTGCCGCGACGCCGGAACACCCCACAGCGCGTCGTTGACGGTCGCAGGCATTGCCCCGAGATGCCCTTGGGCGGCGAACAATTCACCGAACGCGTTGCCGACGTGGACGACCTCGATCGCACCGGCGTCCAGTCGCGCCGACGCCAGCGTGCCGGTGACCACCTCCCCGGCCAGGTCGGCGAACTCGCCGCCCTCCCGGGTCAGGTGGCGGGCGAAGTCGGTCTGGTAACCACCGAGGATCCACACGTCCGTCATACGGCTATGGTTCAGTTGACAGAGTCACTCTGTCAACTGTAGTTTCGCGCGATATGCGGGTAAGGCTGCTGGACACCTGGACCTCGACGCTGCCGAGCGATGACGATCATCCCTACCGGACCGGTCCGTGGCGCCCTCAGGTCAACGAGTGGTGTGCCGACGATCTCGACGTGGTAGCCGGGCAGGTGCCCGCCGACCTGGACGGCATGTACCTGCGCAACACCGAGAACCCGTTGCATCCGGCCGCCACCGCCTACCACCCGTTCGACGGCGACGGGATGATCCACATCGTCGAGTTCGGCAACGGAAAAGCCTCCTACCGCAACAAGTTTGTGCGCACCGACGGCCTGCTTGCCGAGAACGATGCCGGGGAGGCGCTGTGGGCCGGGTTCATCGAGATGCCCGCGGCCGCCAAACGCGCCGACGGATGGGGTGCTCGCACCCGCATGAAGGACGCGTCGAGCACCGACGTCGTCGTACACCGCGGCATGGCGCTGACAAGTTTCTACATGTGCGGCGATCTCTACCAGATCGACCCGCACACCGCCGACACCGTCGGCAAGGAGACCTGGCACGGCGCGTTTCCTGCCTGGGGCGTGTCCGCGCACCCCAAGGTCGACCCCGTCACCGGCGAACTGTTGTTCTTCAGCTACAGCAAGGAGGCCCCCTATCTGCGCTACGGCGTCGTCGACAAGGACGCCAACCTGGTGCACCACACCGACGTTGAACTGCCGGGTCCGCGGATGCCGCACGACATGGCGTTCACCGAGAACTACGTGATCCTCAACGACTTCCCGCTGTTCTGGGAGCCTTCGCTGCTCAAACGCGACATTCACGCACCGGTCTTTCACCCCGACCTGCCGTCGCGGTTCGCCGTGCTGCCGCGGCGGGGCGACCAGGCGCAGGTGCGCTGGTTCGAAGCCGCGCCGACCTACGCGCTGCACTTCGTCAACGCGTTCGAAGACGGCGACGAGATCGTCCTCGACGGGTTCTTCCAGGACAACCCGACACCGTCGACCGAGGGCGCTCGCTCCCTGGAGGAGGCGTCGTTCCGCTACCTGGCCCTCGACGGCTTTGAGTCCCACCTGCACCGCTGGCGCTTCAACCTGGCCACCGGCGTCACCTCCGAAGAGCGACTCAGCGACGACTTCACCGAGTTCGGCATGCTCAACGGCGATTTCCAGACCCGGCCGTATCGCTACGTCTACGCCGCCACCGGTAAGCCCGGATGGTTCCTGTTCGACGGGTTGGTCAAACACGACCTGCGCACCGGGACCGAGGAGCGATTCGCCTTCGGCGACGGTGTGTTCGGCAGCGAAACCGCGATGGCCCCGCGACCCGGCGGTGATGCCGAGGACGACGGCTACCTCGTCACGCTCACCACCGACATGAACGACGACGCGTCCTACTGCCTGGTGTTCGACGCCGCCCGCGTCGGCGACGGCCCGGTCTGCACCCTGCGGCTGCCCGAACGCATTTGCAGCGGAACGCATTCCACCTGGGTGGCCGGCGAGGAGTTGCGCCGCTGGCCCCGGCCCCAGTGACACCGTCGGAGACCGGGCCCGGCGATCTCAACGCCATAGCGCGCATGCTCGCCTTGCTCGGCGACGAGTGGACCCTGCTGATCGTGCGCGAATCTCTGTTGGGCGCACGGCGTTTCACCGACTTTGCGGCGCTGCCCATCTCCAACGCCGTGCTCACCAGCCGACTGCGCACGCTGGTCGACGACGGACTGCTGGAACGTCGTATCTACCAGACACAGCCGCCGCGCGCCGGTTACCACCCCACCGAGCCCTGCCAGGCGCTGTGGCCGGTGCTGGTGTCGATATGGCATTGGGAGCGCACCTGGGTCGACCACCATTCCCCGTCACTGCCGGACATGCGCCATCAAGAATGCGGTCACGACTTCTCCCCGGTACTGCGGTGCGGGAACTGCAGGCAGCCGGCCGGGCCCTGCGATCTCGAGGGCCGGTGGGGGCCCGGCGGCGGTTGGCGGCGCTCGGTTCCGCGGGCCGCGACGCGGCGCCGCGTGCGCGGTGACGCAGCGGCCGAAGCGGGCCTGTTCCCGCACACCATGGCGATCTTCGGAAACCGGTGGGCATCGGCCGTCGTCGGGGCGGCCTTCCTCGGGACGCGCCGGTTCAGCGACTTCCAGAGCCGACTGTCGGCACCTGCGGCGGTGGTGGCCGACCGGTTGCGGGTGTTCTGCGACATCGGCGTCCTGCAGGCGGCCGCCCATCCTCAGCGCGCCGACTGGTCCGAATACCACCTCACGCCCAAGGGGTTGGCATTCTTTCCCGTGGTGGCCACCGCAATCCACTGGGGTGAGCGCCATCTGGGCTCTGCGGACGGGCCTGCGCTGATCCTCACCCACACCGCCTGCACCGAGCCGTTGCACCCCGAGTTGGCGTGCGACCAGTGCGGGCAGGCCCTGGCCGGCAGCGCTGTCGAGGTGGTCGCGGCAGATCGCGCCGAAGACCCTGTACGGCCCGCCTAGCCGGTGAAACCCTCGCCCGATATCGAACGGTCGTGGCTGGTGAAGGTCACCGGGATCTGCTTCATACCGGCGATCTTGTCCAGTGTGGCGATCCGCTCGCGCGCGGCCGCGCCGCTCTTCTTCCTGCGTTCCCGGATGGGGTTGGACCACGGCAGCCGGTCGGCCACCCTGGCGATACCGACGTTGAGCTTGGTGAGGTTGCGGAACATCTGCACCCGGCGTTCGTAGTTGTAGCCCAGCGGCTCAAAAAGGCTGCCCGCGACCATCGCCTCAATCTGCTGGTAGCCGAATACCACGCCCGCCGGGACCAGCGCGATGCTGGCCGTGAGCTGGTTGGCGTGCCGGGCCACCAACTTCCTGGCCCAACCGGGGGAGGTTTGCGTCAGGGTCGACAGGTGCGCGGGACCGGCGATGGCGTCGACCAGTTGGGCGCGCCACGGAGACGGGTTACCGCCGCGGGCCAAGACGTAGTTCAACGACTTGATCAGCTCCAGACCGTCAGCAGAGTGCAACCGCACGGGCGCACCCCACAACCGCCCCGAGAACGACGAGTACTCGGCGAGATCCTCGAGTTCCTGTCGGGTCATCTTGCGCCCGAACGCGTGGTCCACCAGCCGGCTGAGCAGCATCCCACTGCCGAACCCCAGCAGCGACGTGACCGGAATGGGTTCGCCGAACTTGAGGTAGACGTCGTCACCCCACTTGCGGCGCAAGCCCCGGCTGGCCAGGCCGTGCATCAACCGCACCCGCACCACGTCCTGGAACGCTTCTGAGTGCCGATCGAAGATCTCGGGCAGGGTGAACTCCGCGAACACCCGCGCGGTCTCGATGAAGCGACGTGGGCCGTCGTCGGCGAACCGGCCGGTGGCACCGGTGGCGGCGGAGATGTCGCCGGTCATCGCGGTCTCGTAGAACGCCCACCCGCGAATGATCGCGGTGGCGGCCACCGTGCTCGACATCGCCAGCATCCGGCCCCGTTCGGCGGCTTCCAGGTCGAACTGGCTGGCCAGCTGGTCCAGGTGCTCGAAGAAGTCGACAAAGGACTGGGGCGGGTCCTCGACCGTGTCGATGCCCCGGGTCAGCGCCTGTTCGAAGAGCGCGCGTCCCGTTTCGTAGCCGAGGCGCTCGAACGCGTCGACCACGCCGACCATGTATTCGTCGCCCTGCCAGAAGTAGTCGTCACGCAACCGGGTGATCTCGTTGGGTTCGACCTCTTTGTCGATGTCGATCCACTCGCCGAACATGAACTCGCGCATGTACCGCCACTGGTCGGCGAAGTGGTCGCGGCCCGGCGGGATGGGCCGCAACGGCCGGTCGGGATGATCCCGTCGGTTGAAATCCACGTCGTCGAGTTCGATCTTGGGGCGCTCTCCGGTCACCGTCATGCAGCACAAACCCACTCTCCGCGGTACAGGGCACTGCCTTGGACGTTAGCTTCCGGGCCACCGAATGTGAACGCCCACCGTCCTTGACGGCGACATCAGCGACTGCGAGCATTGTGATCTTCGTCATAGGACTACTCGGTCCGACCCGGACAGAGGGGCGCAGCACCATGGCCACTAGGGAGATGTACACCGACGCACCCACCCCCGCCTCGTGGGAGGTGCCCAGTGCGGGCGACGCTCGCTTCAACTGGGAGTACCAGGACGGCCGTGCCCGGCTGCTCTCCCTGTACCAGAAGGGAAAGGACAAGCAGTGGGACGCGCAGTCCCGCATCGACTGGGCCAAGGACGTGGATCCGATGAATCCGATCGGGTTGCCCGACGAGTTCCATCCGCTGTTCGGCAGCCCGATGTGGGAGGCGGCCGACCAGACACGTCGAGCCGAGATGCGCCAGCACTCCCAAGCCTGGCAGTTCTCCCAGTTCCTGCACGGCGAACAGGGCGCGATGATCTGCGCGGCCAAGATCGTGGAGGTCGTGCCGGATGTGGACGCCAAGTTCTACGCGGCCACCCAGGCGATGGACGAGGCCCGCCACGTCGAGGCGTTCTCGCGGTTCCTGCACGAGAAGGTGGGCCTGGTCTACCCGATCAACAAGAACCTGACGGCCCTGCTGGAGGACACGCTGCGCGACTCCCGGTGGGATATGCCCTATCTCGGTATGCAGGTGCTGATCGAAGGGTTGGCGCTCGCCGCCTTCGGTGTGCAGCGAGACCTGGCGCAGCCGGACTCGACGGCCAAGCAGTTGCTGGCTTACGTCATGCAGGACGAAGCCCGACACGTCGCGTTCGGCCGAATTTCCTTGAAGGACTATTACTCTGCGCTGACCGAGGCCGAGCGCGACGAGCGGGAGGAGTTCGTCGTCGAGGCCTGCTACCTGATGCGTGACCGCCTTCGCGGCGACGAGGTCTTCGAGACCCTCGGCCTCGACGTCAAGGCATGTGCCGAGTGGGTGGAGACGGCACCGATGATGAACCAGTTCCGCGCGCATCTGTTCAGCCGAATCGTGCCGATCGTCAAGGACATCGGACTATGGGGCGACAAGGTCCAGAAGGCGTTCCGGGACATGGGTGTTCTCGAGATGGGCAGCTTCGACATCGAGACCCTGATGAAGGCCGACGAGGATCAAGCCGAGGCGCTGGACAAGGCCCACGCCGAGATGGCGATCCGGGCCGCTGAGGTCGATCAGGTGATCGCCGCCGGCGCGGGCGCTGACTAGGCGGTCGAGCCGCGCCGGGCTCGGCTCGGCGCCAGAATGCGCTGTAGGAAGGCGATCTGGTCGGAGAGCACCCGCTCATGCCAACCGGCGCCGGGATAGACGTCGAAGTGGTCGCAAGGGTAGTGATGCACCGTCGCCCGCATTCGCGTCGCCGCCGACGTGGCCGGCGCGGGAGGTGCGATCCGGTCCAGATCGCCGATCTGCACGAGGGCCGGGCAGCTGACCCGCGTCGCCCTGGTGATCGGTCGGTGTCCGGCCATGGCCAGCACCAGTCGGGCGGCGAACTCGTTGCGCCAGGTGGGCCCGGCGATCCCGACCATCCCCTCGACGGCGCCCTCGGCGCTCAGGCCGGCCACCTGACCAGGTGGGGCCACCACCGGGATGAGCACGGGCGGGCGGCCGAGCAACTTCGCCGCCACGTCGCGCACACCGAAAGCCATCATCCGCATGACGTAGCGGGGTCCGAATGTGCCAAGCATGCCGGCCACCACGGCCAGACCGTCCGTCGCGGGTGTCAGCGAGATGACCCCGGCCAGGTCCGGGTCTTCGGCCGCGACCCGGATGAC
The DNA here is from genome assembly GCF_019645835.1 of Mycolicibacterium holsaticum DSM 44478 = JCM 12374. Classification (NCBI taxonomy): domain Bacteria; kingdom Bacillati; phylum Actinomycetota; class Actinomycetes; order Mycobacteriales; family Mycobacteriaceae; genus Mycobacterium; species Mycolicibacterium holsaticum. Next base: position 72,889 of record NZ_CP080998.1, on the reverse strand, counting down.
GTGTCCCCCGGACAGGGATACCCCCCAGGCCACGATCCGCGCCGGGTCCACGCCCTCGAGCCGGCGTGCGTAGTCGATCACCGCGTGGTAGTCGGCGACCTGCCCGGTCAATGAGACCAATTGCCTTGGTTGGCCACTGGATTCGGCGAAGTGCCGGTAGTCGAAGGTCACCACGTCAGCTCCGGCGCCCGCCAGTGTCTCGGCGAACTCGAACAGCCCGCTGTCCTGGGTCGCGCCCAGGCCGTGCGCCATGACCACGCAGGGGCGCCCCGCTGGACCGGTCAATGCATCCGTCGTCGCGGCGAAGCGCCTCGCGGCGATGCTGGCGCCGTCGATGGGGACCTGAAGCCGGGTGGATGCCGTGGATGTCATGGTGCAGGTTCTCCGAATAGCGCTGTGTGCCATACATGTATTACCGCCGCGAGCAGCGGGCGAGCGGCCTCGGGGCCGCCGTCGGAACGGACGTGGCGGTCGAGAACCCGTTCGTTCATCGAGATCAGTGTGTGGGCTACGGCACCGGCGTCGGGAATGTCGATGGTGGGCTGGCTGGTGATGAAGTCGCCGACGAGTTGCTCATAGCGTTGCAGCCACTGGTCCCAGATCGACCGTGCCTCGGGGTCGGTGTCTCGGGCGTCGAGCATCGCGCGGAACAGGGTCCGGTGGGCGTGCCACGACTCGAAGGTCCGCGTCATCGCGTCGGTGACGGTGGCTCGCGGGTCACCGCCACCGGCCAGTGCGCCCTCGATGGTGAAGACGTCGTCGTGGAAGATCCGGGTCAGCAGTTCGGTGACGACCTCGTGCTTGCCGGCGAAATAGAAGTAGAACGCCGGGCGCTTCAGCCCCGCCGCCCGCGCCACCTCGGCGACGCTGATCTCGGCCAGCGAGTGGGTCTGTAGCAGCTCCTCGAATGCCTCGAGCAGCCGCAACCTGCTTTGGTCGCCACGCGGTTGGGGCCGGCGGGTGTTGCGTCGTGAGGTCTGCGTCGACTCAGGCGGCACCGACCACCTCGCGGGCCCTGCCGGCCAGCTGGACCGGTCCGAGCTTCTCGGCCCGCCGACGTCCGGCCGGCAACTCACGCTTGCGCATGTTGCGTTCGTAATGCCAGTAGTCGACCTGTTGGGTGTGGCGCGGTTTGTCGGCGAAGTGGCCGACGTATTTGCGTTCGTCGGCGGTGATGACGCGCCGCATCTCGGCTTCCGACGGCGGGCGGTAGGTACCGGCGAGATACGCTGCGGCAAACCGGGCCTGGCACTCGACGAACGGGAACAGCGTCGGCACCGCCTGCGCGAAACCCATGAAGAGCAGGTCCTCGATGCCCGGTTTGAGGATCCGCTTGTACAACGGGAGCCGGTTGTCCGGTGCGTCGATGAAACTCTTGTCGAAGAACGGGAACGTGATGTTGTATCCCGTCGCGTAGATGATCACGTCGGCGTCCACGGTCGAACCGTCGACGAACGTCACCGAACGTCCGTCGAGGCGTTCGATATTCGGTTTCGCGGTCGCGTCACCGGAGCCCAACCGCATGAGCAGTTCAGCCGACTGGGTGGGGTGCGCCTCGAGGAACCGATGGTTGGGTTTGGGCAGACCGTAGTTTTCCGGATCACCGATCAAGAACCGCGCGAACGGTTGTATCGCCCGGCGTTGCCATGACAGCGGCACCACGGGCAGCGTGCGTGCGACCTTGTCGGCGGTCATCCCGAAGATGTACTTCGGCACCACCCATGCGCCAGAACGGGTGGACAGGTAAACGGTGTTGCGCCAGGATTTTTGGGACAGCTCCGAAACAAGATCGGCCGCCGAGTTGCCGATCCCCACGACGACGATGCGTTTGCCGCGCAGATCAAGCGGTTCGGTGGGGTCGATGTACTGGTGGGCGTGAATGCTCTCGCCGGTGAACTCGCCGGGGAAGTCGGGTGTGCGCGGATCCCAGTGATGCCCGTTGGCGACGACAAGGACGTCATAGCGTCGCGTCTGCCCATCCTCGGTATCGAGTTCCCAGCCGCCACGGGGCAGGCGCCGGGCGTGCTTCACGCCGTTCTGGAACTGGATCCGCTTCAACAACCCGAAGGCGTCGGCGTAGTCGTCGAGATATTCCTTGATCTGGGAATGATGCGGAAAGTCCGGAAGGTCGTCGCGCATCGGGAAGTCGCGGAACGACAGGCACTCGCGCGAGGTGTCGATGTGCAGCGACCGGTAGGCGCTGGAGTGGCCGTTCGGATTGCGGAAGGCCCAGTTCCCGCCGATCCGGTCCGACGACTCGAAGCAGTCGTACTCGACCCCGGCGTCAGCGAGATTCTTGCCAGTGGTCAGGCCGCTGATGCCCGCACCGATGATCGCGACCGAAGGTGATGAAGCCATGTCCGCCTACCGTTCTGTGAAGTCCGTCACCGGCAACAGTACCCAATTTCTGACAGGTGTCAAAAATTGCGTCCCGATCGCGATGCATCGGCTCGGTCAAGGCGGCGGCGCGTCCAGCGACGTTGTCGGCCACGGCGTCTACGATTCGTGCGGCCCCAATCTCGCATCGCCCTAAGGACCAGCAGTGAGTTATACCGCCGCCGACATCACCGAGCTCGACGATGTCCAGCACACCCGCCTGCGGCCGGCGGTGAACCTGGGGCTCGACGTGCTCAACACCGCGCTGCGCGAGCTCATCGACAACGCGATCGAAGAGGTCGCCGAGCCGGGCCACGGCGGCTCGACGGTGACGATCACCCTGCACGCCGACGGTTCGGTCAGCGTCGCCGACGACGGCCGCGGCCTGCCCGTGGACACCGATGCGACGACGAAGAAGAACGGCATCGTCAAGACGCTGGGCACCGCGCGGGCCGGCGGGAAATTCTCCGCACACACCGATGCCACCAGCACCGGTGCCGGCCTGAACGGAATCGGCGCCGCGGCGGCGGTGTTCATTTCTGCGCGCACCGACGTCACGGTGCACCGTGCCGGCAAAACCTATGTGCAGAGCTTCGGCCGCGGCTATCCCGGGGTGTTCGAAGGCAAGGAGTTCGACCCGGACGCCCCGTTCACCCGCGCCGACACCCAGAAGCTGCGCGGCACCGGCAACCGCAAACCGGACCTGCACGGCACCACGGTGCGGATTCTGTTCGACCCGGCCGTCGTACCGGACAACACCGTGGACATCGGCGAGGTGCTGCTGCGCGCGCACGCCGCGGCCCGGCTCTCGCCCGGTGTGCACCTGATCGTCACCGACGAAGGCTGGCCCGGTGAGGAAGTTCCCCCGGCGCTGCTGGAGCCGTTCGACGGCCCGTGGGGCACCGACACCCTGCTGGACCTGATGTGCACGGCGGCCGGCGCCCCCACCCCCGACGTCCGCGCCGTCGTGGAGGGCCGCGGCGAGTACACCACCGGTCGGGGACCGACACCGTTTCGTTGGTCGCTCACCGCCGGCCCGGCCGAACCCGCGACCGTCGCCGCCTTCTGCAACACGGTGCGGACCCCCGGCGGCGGGTCGCACCTGACCGCGGCCATGAAGGGCCTTTCGGAGGCGCTGGCCGACCGGGCCTCCCGGATCCGCGACCTGGGCCTGGCCAAGGGCGAAGAGGGCCCCGAGCCGCAGGACTTCGCGGCCGTCACCGCGCTGGCCGTGGACACCCGCGCCCCCGACGTGTCGTGGGACTCGCAGGCCAAGACCGCGGTGTCGTCGCGGTCGTTGAACGTGGCGATGGCCCCGGATGTGGCACGCAGCGTCACCATCTGGGCGGCCAACCCCGCCAACGGTGACGCGGTGTCGTTGTGGACCAAGCTGGCGCTCGAGTCGGCCCGGGCGCGGCGCAGCGCCGAGGGGGCAAAGGCGCGGTCCCGGGCTGCCTCGAAGGCCAAGGGGCTGGGCACGAACCTGTCGCTGCCACCCAAGCTGCTGCCCAGCCGGGAGACCGGCCGGGGCTCGGGGGCCGAACTGTTCCTGTGCGAGGGTGATTCGGCGCTGGGCACCATCAAGGCCGCGCGCGACGCCACCTTCCAGGCCGCGTACCCGCTGAAGGGTAAGCCGCCCAACGTCTATGGGTTCGCCCTGAGCAAGGCGCGGGCCAAAGAGGAGTTCGATGCGATCGAACGCATCCTGGGGTGCGGCGTGCGAGAGAGTTGTGACCCCGAGTTGTGCCGGTACGACCGGATCCTGTTCGCCTCCGACGCCGACCCCGACGGCGGCAACATCAACTCCAGCCTGATCTCGATGTTCCTCGACTTCTACCGCCCGCTGGTCGAGGCCGGGATGGTGTACGTGACGCTGCCGCCGCTGTTCGTCGTCAAGGACGCCACGCAGCGGGTCTACTGTCAGGACGAGTCTGAGCGCGACGCGGCGGTCGCCAAGATGAAGGCGGCCTCCAATCGCAGGGTCGAGGTACAGCGCAACAAGGGTCTCGGCGAGATGGACGCCGACGACTTCTGGAATACCGTGCTGGATCCGCAGCGCCGCACGGTCATTCGAGTCCATCCCGATGACGGTGAGACGCAGTTGCACCACACGTTGTTCGGCGGACCGCCCGAAGGCAGGCGCACGTGGATGGCTGAGATCGCCGCCCGCGTCGACACCGCCTCGCTGGATTTGACGTAGGAGTACGACGTGACCGCCGTAATCGAGCAGAACCCCGAGCTGGTCCTCGACCAGAGCGCCGACGACTACTGGAACCGCTACCAGTTGACCTTTGCGCTCTACAGTGTCAGTGACCGTGCCATCCCGTCGGCGTATGACGGACTCAAGCCGGGTCAGCGCCGCCTGCTCTACCAGATGCACGACTCGAAACTGCTGCCCGGCAACAAACCGCAGAAGTCGTCGAAGGTCTGCTCGGCCGTCACCGGCAACCTGCACCCGCACGGCGGGGCGTCGATGTACGGGGCAGCGGCGCTGATGGCCGCCGACTTCCAGCGCGTGAAAGTCATTGACGGCCAAGGTGCTTTCCCGCGCATCCAGGGTGATATTCCCGCCGCGGACCGGTACACCGAGATGCGGCTGTCCGCGGCCGGCGCCGCGCTGACCGCCGAACTCGACAGCCACGCCGTGCCGATGACGGCGACCTTCGACGGCGAATGGACCGAACCCACGGTGCTGCCCGCCCAGTGGCCGGTGCTGCTGTGCAACGGTGCGGTGGGAATCGCCGAGGGATGGGCGACCAAGGTACCGGCCCACAACCCGCGCGAAATCATGGCGGCGTGCCGGGCGCTGCTGAAAACCCCGAACATGACCGACGACCGCCTGGTCAAACTCGTTCCCGGCCCGGACTGGGGCTGCGGTGCGACGGTGGTCGGCGAGGCCGGCCTGCGCGAGTACATCACCACCGGGCGCGGCCAGTTCACGGTGCGCGGCACGGTAACCGTCGACGGCAAGAACTGCATCATCACCGAGCTACCGCCCGGTGTCGCGAGTAACACTGTGCAGGACCGCATCCGGGCCCTGGTGGAGTCCGGTGAAATGGCCGGCGTCGCCGATATGTCGGATCTGACCGACCGCCGCAACGGGCTGCGGATCGTCGTCACCGCCAAACGCGGCCACGACGCCGAGAAGATCCGCGAGCAGCTGTTGGCGCTGACGCCGCTGGAGTCGACGTTCGCCGCCAGCCTGGTGGCCCTCGACGAGAACCGGGTGCCACGGTGGTGGTCGGTACGCGAACTGATCAAAGCGTTTCTGTCACTGCGTGATTCGGTCGTATTGCATCGCAGCGAGTACCGCCTGGAGAAGGTGACCGCGCGACGGCATCTGGTGGCCGGCCTGATGACCATCCACCTCGACATCGACGCCGCCGTGGCGGTGATCCGTGGGTCCGACACCGTCGACGAAGCACGCCAGGGGCTACAGGACCGGTTCAAGATCGATGCCGTTCAAGCCGACTACGTGCTGGCGCTGCAGCTGCGCAGGCTGACCAAACTCGATGTCATCGAACTGCAGGCCGAGGCCGAGAAGCTGGACGAGGAGTTCGCTCAACTCACTGAACTGGTGTCGAACCCGGATTCACGCCGGGCGGTCATCGACAAGGAGTTGGTGGAAACGGCGAAGCTGTTCAAGGCCCCAGAGTTCGACCGCCGCACCGTGTTGGACTTCGAGGCCACCCCCATCAGTTCCGGCGCCGCCGAAGACGGGCCCCGTGAGCGCAAGGTCAACGCGTCCTGGCGGCTCGACGATCGCGGCGTGTTCTCCGACAGCCACGGCGAGCTGCTCACCTCCGGTCTGGGGTGGGCGGTGTGGGCCGATGGCCGGGTGAAGTTCACCACCGGCGGCGGCCTGCCGTACAAGATCCGCGACATCCCGGTCGCACCGGACATCACCGGGTTGCTGTGCTCGGGCGTGCTGCCCGAGGGTTTCCATCTGGCGCTGGTGACCCGACGCGGCAAGATCCTGCGCATCGACCCGGCCGCGGTGAACCCGCAGGGCGCGGCGGGCAACGGCGTGGCCGGGGTGAAGCTCGCGGCCGGCGACCCGGCGGACACCGTGATCGCCGCGCTGCCGCTGTCGTGCGGCAACGACGAGGCGATCCTGTCGGTCTCCGAAAAGGGGTGGAAGGTCACCGAAGTGCCCGACATTCCGGTCAAGGGCCGCGGGGGCGCCGGAGTCGGATTCCATCCGTTCGTGCGGGGCGAGGACGCGCTAGTGTCGGCGACGGTCTCCCCGACCGGGTTCGTGCGGGGCAAGCGCCGGGTGCCTGCCGAGAAACGCGCGAAGGCCTCGACCAAAGGGTCGGGTTCGAATGTGACGCCGGCCGGTTAGCCCAGCCCTCTCGTCAACGCTGTCGTCGGCGCGGTGCCCAGCGGTCGGGATCGTCCTCGAGGGTGCTGCGATCCCAGTCGGCGCGTTCGGCGGCGGCCTCGTAGGTGGCTTGCAGAAAGGTGAGAAGCGTCTCGCCGGGGTCGTCCGCGGCCCGGACAACCTCGTAAGGAAGCAGGAATTCCCCTTCGGCGCGCCCGTAATAGGCCTGCCGCGGTTCGACGTCGGCATCGGCGAAGCCGTCGGGCTCCGGGTAGGCGTAGGAGTAGAAGGCGCCCTCCTCGCCCCCGCCAGGCCAGAATCCGCAACTGCTCAGTTCCCGTGAGTAGCCCTCGACCATCACCCAGTCGCCGACGTTCGGGGCGCCACCGGGGTGGGTCGGCGCCCGGCGGCCCGAGAATCTCGTGTACGCCAGGTCCATCGCGCCCCAGAAGAAGTGCACGGGGCTGGCCTTGCCGACGAACCGGGAACGGAATTCGCCCAGAACCCGATCGGCCTGCAGCAACTGCCGCCAGAACAAGTGCACGGCCTGCGCGTCGTAGGACGCGTGAACGTGGTCCTCGGCGAACGGGATCGCCGGTGCGACCTCGTTGGGGTGCGGCTGGATGTGTGCGTCGATACCCAACTCCTGCAAGGCGTCGAGGGTGCGCGCGTGAAACTCGGCCACCGACATGGCCTGCAGTTCGATGTAGCGGGTGGCACCGGTGGTGGTGCGGATCAGCAGCCGGTGCTCGACGAAATCGAACTCGATGTCGAAACCGCCTGACATGTACGGGATTAACGACGTGGTCAGGCCGCGCGCGCTGACATACGACGTCACCTGCCACCAGTGATTCAGCAGCGGAGCGAACCCCAGTCGGATCTTCCCGATGATCTGCAACCACATGTGCAGCGTCTCGCGTGTGTCGGTCCAGTCCTCGACCCGCAGGCGGGGCCAGCCATCCATGTCGGACTGAGGTGCGGCCACGGTTACTCCCTGGGATCGACGGGTGACCTGTCCATCTTCGAGCCGCGGGCGCACCGGCCGCAGCCAAACGGAGCCATCGGCCGCGCCGACCGTTGTCCGGCACCCACATCGGCGTCTTCGCCGTCTGTGCCGGGTTCGGTGTCGCGGAGCTGTAAAGCCCGGCGCGACCGTATAATTCGTGCCGAGAAAGAACCGATCATCTCGGCCGACGCGTCGGGACCCATCGGGTCGGTCTAAGACCCCACCGGGCTTCCGCCGTACCACGCGTGTCCGCCCTGTGCACCATCCAGCACTGCGCGAGGACTCGCCCGTCGCCGCGGCGGTACAGCCGGTCGGGATGTAGAGGTCGTACCTGCGGGTCCCGGCGGGCTCGGTGTGCACCAGGTGACAGATCTTCCCGGCGGGTGCAGCAGCCGCCAGTGCTTCGGACATGCCTGCGGTGCGTGTTTGACGTCGACCGGTCGGTTGGCGCCAACGCATGCTCGGGGTTCACGTCGTCGCCGATGGTCGCCAGCCCGAGCACGCGCAGGTCGATCGTCTGCCCCGCATCCCGCAGCTTCTCGAGGTCACGACGGTTCAGGTGCTGGGTGCCCAGCACCGGCGTTCGGCGTGCCACGGTGTCGTGGCCGGCGTCCGCGAGGCTGTCGAGCTGCCGTCGGGTCTTGCGCCAGGCCCTCCCACTGGCCGAACGCGCAACGAAACGACCACAAACCGGCATCGCCCGCGCGTCGAAAGGCTCTTCAGGACAGTCACCTTGGTAGCTTCGCGCCGTGCAGGTATCCCGCCGTGACGCGCTGCGCTATGCCGCCGCGGCGTCCGCACTGGTCGGTCTGGGTGCCGTTGCGGGTAAGCAGGCACCCGCAGCGAAGGCAGCCGCTCCCACGCTGATCGATTTCGCCATGCGCCAGATTCCCGCGAAAGACATCCGGGCGGCCGGCCACGCCGGAGTGATCAACTACGTCTCGACCTCACGGCCGGGCTCGTCGTTCGGCGCCAAGCCGATCACGCTGCCCTACGCCAAGGCGCTGACCGCGGCCGGTTTGGTGATCGTCAGCAACTACCAGTACGGCAAGCCCGGCGGGACGGCGCCGTCGGACTTCACCCGCGGGTACGCCGGTGGCGTCGCCGACGCGAAAACCGGGTGGCACCTGCACACCGCCGCCGGTGGCGGCCGCACCGCACCGATCTTTTTCAGCGTCGACGACGACATCGACCGCCAGACCTGGAACGACCTGGCGCTGCCGTGGTTTCGCGGGATCAACTCCGTGATTGGGGTAATGCGCACCGGCATCTACGCCGGCATCCGGCCGTGTCAGTGGGCCGCCGCCGACGGCGTCATCGGCAAATCACAGACGCCCGGCCGCGTCTGGGCGTGGCAGACCCGGTCGTGGTCGAACGGACAGATCTTCCCCGGCGCGGTTCTTTACCAGCGCATCATCGACACCGCCTCGAATCCGGGACCGGTGGTCGGCGGCATCCGCGTCGACGTCAACGACGTCCTGGCCCAGGACTGCGGCCAGTGGAACTTCCATCCCTGACCGGGTCCTCAGCGCGGCAGCGTGGTGATGTGCACGTGGTCGAAGTGGCCGTACCCCGACGCCTGCGGACCGGCCGGCGTGTAATACGTGCCGCGCCAGATCACATCCTGTAACCCGAGTCGGGCCGCGTTGGCGAGTGCGAAGTCGCGAATCTCGTTGCCGAGGGCGATGCCCTCGGGGCTTTCGGCGTTGGGAATCATGATGTCGATCGCCAGGCCGCGAGGATGCCACGGCTTGGAGTCCGGCCGGACCCCGCCGATGGTGGCGATCTGCGGGAACCGGGCGCTGACGGCGCGCGCGGCCACGATGGTGTTGGGCTGCAACCCGGCCTCGGACGCGACGCCGACGGGCAGCGCCTCCGGGATATCGACGCGGGCAGCGGCGAGGGGCGAAACCGGGTCGGCGGGGGGCGGGCCGGGCATCGCGGCGATCGCCGGGTCTTGGGGAGCGGGCCCGCTGGGCGGGACCGCGTTGTCGATCGCCGCTTGCTGTTGCGGTGTCAGCGCGGCGTACTGCGCCTCCGCGGCGGCGATCTGGCGCAGCAGGTCACTCCATTTGGCCTGTAGATCTGCGCGTACCGCGGCGGCGCGCTCAGCCGCGGCACGCGCGTCGGCGGCCGACCTCTCGGACGCCTGCGCGGCGGCGGCGGCACGCTCCCGCGTCGCGTGGAACGCCTTCATCTGATCGGCGGTGGTCGCGCCCACCACCCGCTGCACCGCCAATCTGTCGATCAGTTGTTGCGGCGAGGCCGCGGTCAGCACAGCCGCCATCTCACCGTCGCGGCCACTCATGTAGCTCATGGCCGCAAGCCGGTCGACCGCCGCCTGATAGGGCACAAGCTGGTCGTTCGCGGCCGCGAGGGCCTCCACATCGGCGCGGTGGCGGCCTTCTGCGGCGGTCTGGGCGGCCAGTCGCGCATCGGCATCGCGTTGCGCGGTCGTGACCGCCTCGCGAGCCTGCACCGCCTGACCGGACAACTCGTTGAGCCTGGCCAGCGCGTCAGCCGCCGGGTCCGCCATCACACCGGCCACCGAAAGGGCCAACACCAGGACAGCGACCAACGAACCGCACACCGTTCGCCGAAGTGACTGGCGCACCGGGGTCATAGGGCTTGGCACGATCCTTCGCTGCAGAGGACCGCGGGCGGCCCGGCTTCTTCGTCCCGGACAGGCTACGAACTGGACTTGATGCTGTCCACTCGGCGGTGGGCACTAGTCGTAGATGACGTCGAGCCCGCGCCGTTTGAGGTCGGCCAGGCCGTTGCGCATCGCCTGGAGTTGCTCGTCGGAATGTCCCGTCCAGTCGGTTACCTCGCCGATGATCCGCACGGGTTCGCGGGTACGGTACGAGCGGGTCGGATTGCCGGGCATCTTCTTGTCCGTCACGTTCGGGTCGTCTTCGACCGGACCCAGCGGTTCCACGAGGTAGATCCGGCCCGGACCGTCGCCCCTGGCCATCTCGGCGCCCCACACCGCGGCATCCAGCGTCTGCGTCACGTACACGTGGTTCATGACCCGGCCGTCCTCGTAGTTAGAGAAGCGGCCCGGGATAAGCAGATCACCGACGGACAGATCGGCTTTGGTGCCGTGTAGGTATGCGCCGGACTCGTGTACTTCGAAGGGTTTCGGCGGTGTCGACACTTCGACCTCCAGCTGTCGCAGTTCCTGGGCCGAAAGATTGTGCCGCGCGAATGGGGCCTTGCCGCAAGGCCCCCTCCGCGCCATATAGTGAGCATGGGACACGCCGTTGGCCCAGCGCGCAAGAGGCTGATTATTCGTCGAAAATGGCGACGGCTCGTGTCCAGCCGGCGGATGCGGCATGCACCTTCACCGGGAAGCAGCAGACCTGAAATCCACTTTCAGGCAGCGTCTCCAGGTTATGGAGCTTCTCCAGATGGCAGTACCCGATTTCTCGTCCCGCGCGGTGCCCCTCCCAGATGATCGACGGATCCCGGTCGCGGGAATAGCGCTGCGCGGTATAGGCGAACGGCGCGTCCCAGCTCCACGCATCGGTGCCGGTGAGTCGCACACCCCGCTCCAATAACCACAGCGTCGCCTCGCGACCCATCCCGCAGCCAGAGGAGACGTAATCCGCCTCGCCGTAACGGGCCCCAGCGGCGGTGTTGACCACGACAATGTCCAGCGACCGTAGCTGGTGGCCGATGCGGTCGAGCTCGCGGGCGACATCAGCGGCGGTGACCACATAGCCCGCTTCGAAGTGCCGGAAATCAAGCTTTACGGCCGGTTGCAAACACCATTCGAGCGGAACCTCGTCGATGGTGATCGCCGGCGCGCCCCCATCCATCGTCGACGCATAGTGATAGGGCGCATCGAGGTGGGTGCCGTTGTGGGTGGTGATCCGGACCCGTTCGATCGCCCACCCCTCCCGATCCGGTAGGTCATCCACCGTCGCACCCGGGAAGAACCCCACGACTTCGGCAGCGGTATCGGCGTGGGTGTAGTAGTCGATCTCGGGAAGATGCCCCGGCGGGTCAGATGCGATCCCCGCCTGCAAAGGCACCGAGATGTCGACAAATCTACGCATTCTGTTCTCCCCACTTATTTCTGCCGATTGCAGTTTGTCAGGATCCGCCGGCCGGCCCGCGCCCGGCAGCACTTGTTTGACACCTGTCAAAGACTTAGTAGCGTGTGCGGTGACCCAGTTCAAGAATGGTAGGCAGATGGCTTCCTTACCCACGGCGGCGATCATCGGTGCGGGCATCAGCGGTTTGACCACCGGCAAGAACCTCGCTGACGCCGGCATCGAGTACGACTGCTTCGAGTCCTCTGACCGGATAGGCGGGAACTGGGCCTTCCGCAATCCGAACGGACACTCCAGCGCCTACCGGTCGCTGCACATCGACACCTCGCGCGAGTGCCTGTCGTTCCGCGACTTCCCGATGCGCGACGACCTCCCCGACTTTCCGCATCACTCCCAGATCAAGGAATACCCAGCAGGTGGATTACTGGCATTACGAACGCAACATGCGCAAGCGGGAACTGCCCGCCGGGCGGCGCCGCGCCGAGAAGCTCGGACCGGTCCAGCTGGCCGGTAGGGCGCGCGAGGCCGTCGGGGCCGCCTGAGCCGACTGCGGTGTGTTCCACATCACACTCAATGTGGCGTCTTCTGCGTATGCGGACCCCCTGGCGGGGTAACGCTGAACCGGGCATCAAGCCCTAAAGCGCTTGTGCCCCAGGAAGAAGGGAGAAGGAAATGAGCACTCCTCAGGCGTCAATCGAACGCCATCCAGACATCCTCGCGCTTCGGGCCAGCTACGAGCGGGCTGCAGAATCCGGTGCCGCGCAGGCCACATTCGGACTCACCATGCTGGCCGGGCTGTATGCGGCCGCGTCACCGTGGATCGTCGGCTTCGGCGTCACCACCAACCTCGCAATCAACGACCTGATCGTCGGTATCACGATCGCGGTGCTGGCCATGGGGCTCGGCGTAGCCCTCGACCGCAGCCACGGTCTGGCGTGGACACTGCCGTTGCTCGGCATCTGGCTCATCATTTCGCCATGGGTCGTCAACAACGTCTCGGTCAGTGCCGGCACTGCTTGGTCGAACGTCCTGATCGGCGTGGCGACGTTGCTGCTGGGTGTGGGCGCTACGTATTTCGGAGTGCAGGCACGTCAGGTCACCCAACGCTGACGAGGTGCGGTCGATAGAGCGGACCGGCCACAGTGCCGGTCCGCGCCACCCTTGACGGCTCTGCCCGTCCGGCTGTGATCGCCCCGGCTCATGCCACCTTGCGCTGCCCGATCGGCAGGTTCAGTTGGGTGCGGACAGCACGGGTCATCTCGTCGGCGAGGACCTCGTCCGCGCCCGCCTCGATGCCGTCGAGAACCTGCCGCACCACATCGGTCGGGTTCGACTTGGGACTGTCGGAGAACGACGCCATGTCGGTGTCGACGAGCCCCACATAGACCCCGACGACCTGGACACCGCGCGGTGCCAGCTCCAGCCGCATCGCATCGGTGGCGCTCCACACCGCTGCCTTGGACACCCCGTAGGTCCCGCCGACGGGCAGCCACGCCAGCACCGACGCCACGTTCACGATGGCGCCGCCGTTCCGGGCGATCTGCTCGGAGAAGGCGGCGGCCATGTTCAGCGGTCCAAAGAGGTTGGTTTCCAGCTCCTCTCGCAGCTTCGAGGTATCGCGGTCGAGTACGGATCCGAAGCGGCTGATACCGGCGTTGTTGATCAGGACGCTGACGTCGGTCGCGACATTCGCCGCCTCGGACACCGACTGTTCGTCGGTGATGTCGAGTGCCAGCGCGACGACGCGAGGATCGGTCACGTCTATCTGGCGCGGATCGCGCGCTGCTGCGTAGACCTTGGCGACGCCCCGATCAAGCAGCTGCGTCACGTAGTGGCGACCCATGCCGCGATTGGCCCCAGTGACGAGCACGGTCTGGTCCTGTAGTGCGGTCATGTCGGCCTCCTCGTCCCGTGGTACACCGCTCGGTGTACCACCTGAACGACGCTACACCGGGTATCCGATGATGTAAACCGAACGGTATACTTCCGGTGTGAGCAAGCAGGCCGCGGAACGACCTGACGCCGCGCGCGGCGGCGGGCGCGGCGCGCGCCAGCGCATCCTCGATGCCGCGCTCATGCTCTTCTACCGGGACGGGGTCAACGCGACGGGCGTCGAGCGTCTGGCCGACGAAGCCTCGGTGTCCAAACGGACTTTGTATCAACATTTTCCGAGCAAGACGGCGGTGGTGCAGGAGTATCTTCGCCACCTCCGCGAAGGCGTCGGTGATCCCATCCACCCTGATTCGGGGACGACCAAGGCCAGCCCCAGGGCGCGCATCCTGGCACTCTTCAAGACACCTACCGGCGGCGGGATCATCCGAGGTTGCCCGTTTCACAACGCAGCCGTGGAGTCGGCCGGCGAGATACCCGAGGTGCATGAGATCGTCGAGGCGCACGAGAGAAGCTTCATCGACGGGCTGGGCGATCTCGCGAGCCAAGCGGGGGCGGCGAATCCCAAGGCGGTGGGGTTCCAGCTCGCCGTCCTCTACGAAGGTGCTGCTTCGCTGTCCACCTCGCTCAACGACACCGCGCCGTGGGACCACGCCCGCAAGGCCGCGCAGCGCCTTCTCGATGGCGCGATCGATCGCCGCTCGGAACGGCACCGCTGAGCGGACACCCGCGATCAGGTGAGCCGGGACTTCAGCAGCGCCAACCCGGGGCCCGCGAGTTCGTCGCAGGCTACGGTGCGTCCACAGACGGCCAGCATCACCGCCACGCCCGGACCGTGGATCGGCTGGCCCTCGCCCCACGTTCGGCCGGTATCCGTGTCGCGCAGCGCGATACCGCGCAGACGTCGCTGCGGGAAGAAGCCGAACTGCGTTCGGCTGGTGAGGAAGTCGAGGACCGAGGCGACGAGGTGCGGATCGGGCCGGTGCGCAAGTCCCAGGGGTATGCGCATGTCGGCACCGTGCACCAGCACATCGGTCAGACCCGACAAGGGGCCGGTCACGGGCGGACTGAGCTGGCGATCAGCACCGCGCCGTAAGGCGTCGGCGATCTCGCCTGCGGAGGCCTGCGCCCGACGGCGGGCCAGCGCGTCAATTCCGCGATCGATGTTGCCGTGCCGGATGCCGCTAACCAGGAAGCCCCAGAATCCGTCGGTGAAGTCGCTCACCAAGTGCGCGGCAACCGTCTTGACATCCCATCCAGCGCAAAGGCTTTCGGTGGCCAACCGGTCGGGGCTGAGACTTTCTATCATCGTGGCGATCGACCGCCGCTCGGTCGCCACGGCGTCGAACACCCGCTGGCGTTCCGCTGGTCCCAGGCGCACTGTGCCAGGGTAACGCGGCCGTGGCCGCCCAGGCGCGCGACGATCCCGCTGATTCTGACCTGACGCCCGCGCGCCCGACGCGCGCCCTGGAATCGGCAGCCGCCTCATCTGGCGGCTGTGCGCCGTTGTTACGGTGGTGGCGTATGACTTCCACCTCGGATCTCGTCGACGTTCAGCACCGCGCACCGAATGCGCCACGGGATCCGTGGAGCTGGGGCGCGGCGGTAGTGTTCCGCTTCGCCTTTGTGTACCTCGGTTTGTTCTGTCTGGCGTTTGCGCAGATTCTGTTCGTGTACACCGGGGTCCTCAGCGCGTGGCTTCCCGACCGGGCCGTCCTGTGGCAGATGACCTTGGCCGAGCCCGTTCTCAGCTGGGTCGGTCGGCACGTCTTCGGGATCGATGCTGTGCTGCATCAGGATTCAGGCAGCGGCGACCAATCCGTCATCTGGATGCTGCTGTTCTGTCTCCTGGTGATCGCCACGGTCGCGACGATCGGGTGGTCGGCACTGGACCGTCGACGCACCGACTACAGCCGGCTCAATGCCTGGTTCCTGACATTCCTTCGGCTGTGCCTGGCCGGGCAGATGGTGTTCTACGGGCTGGCCAAAGTCATTCCGAACCAGATGCCGGCCCCGCCGCTGGCGGCGCTGCTGCGGACGTTCGGCGACCTGAGCCCGGCGTCGGTGTTGTGGCTGCAGGTCGGTAGCTCCCCGACGTATGAGATCGCCTTGGGCGCCGCGGAGCTTTGCGCGGGGCTGCTGTTGTTCCTGCCGCGGACCGCGACGGTGGGCGCTCTGATCAGTCTCGCCGGCATGGGTCAGGTTTTCCTGCTGAACATGACCTTCGACGTCCCGGTAAAGATCTTGTCCTTCCATCTTCTGCTGATCAGCGTGGTCCTGCTGGTGCCTCAGGCGCGCCGACTGGCGAATGTCTTTGTGCTGCAACGGCCTGCAGAGCCGGTGACGCAGCCGCCGCTGTTCACATCCGACAAGGCGAACCGGACCGCCGCGGTCGTCCAGGCGCTGCTGGGCGCCTGGGTGGTGGCCGGCTGCGTGCTGGTGAACGTGCAGGGGTGGTACGCGTACGGCGGTGGCCGATCCACGCCCGAGCTGTACGGCATCTGGACGGTTACCGAGTTCATCCGCGACGGCGCGCCGATTGCCCCTGCGCTTTCCGATGTAAACCGTTGGCAGCGGGTCATTTTCGACGTGCCGGGGGTGGTGACCTATCAGCGGATGACCGGCGAACTCGTCGATGTCCCCGCGACGCACGATGGTCAATCCCTCACGCTCACCGCGGCGGACCAGCCGACCCCGGCACCGTTCGCCACGCTCGACGTCGAGCGGCCCTCCCCAGACCGTCTGCGGCTCGACGGGCAGATCGACGGTCGACCGGTCACGATGTCGCTCGAGCGCGTCGACCTGCAGGCATTCACCCTGCGCAACCGAGGATTCAACTGGATCCAGGAGTATCCGTACTTCCGCTGAGGGGCCACGGCACCAGGTTGCCGCGTTCGACGAACCTGACACCGACGTTTGCTGTATTTCCTGACACGCTGGGCTGGGGCTAGGTACTGTCCCGAACGTAATCAGCGGTACGTCCGACAAGCCGTAGCCAACCCGAGGATTCCGCGTGCAGAGACGGGCAACGGCGGCGCCGGACCCCCTGGTGGTCCACGACGAGCCGCCTGTGCCCGCGGGCGCTTCACCATCTGTTCGGCAAGGCATGCGGTACCGGTTCAGGGTCGCCGCTGGGCGTCCCACGACGGTTCTCGGCGTGCTCGGGCTGGTGCTGTTCGGCTACCTCATCGTGGTGCCGATCGTGACGATGGTGATCCAGGGCGTGACCGTCGGCCCGAGGGACACGTTGACCGTGCAGCGGCCCGCGGGTTCGCTGACGTCGTACTACCTCTGGCGGGTGTTTCTCTCACCGGTCGCCGGCGACCTGTTCTGGCGGCCGCTGCTGCACACCGTGATCGTCAGCGCCTGCTCGGTCGCGTTGTCGCTCCTGCTCGGCGGGCTGCTCGCGTGGCTGCTCGCCCGCACCGACGTCTTCGCCCGCCGTTGGTTCAGCACGGCGTTGATCGTGCCCTACATGCTTCCGACATGGGCGTTCGCGCTGGCGTGGAGCACGGTCTTCAAGAACCGCACGGCGGGTGGTCAGCCCGGTTGGCTCGAGTCGATCGGCTTCACACCGCCCGACTGGCTGGCCTACGGCGGCATCCCGATCACCATCATCTTCACGCTGTACTTCTCGCCGTTGGTCATCCTGTTGCTCGGCAATGCCCTCGAACGCTTTGACCCGCAGTTGGAGGATTCGGCACGCTCACTTGGGGCCGGCTACTGGACGGTCGTCCGCACCATCCTGATACCGCTGATGCGGCCGGCGATCCTCTCGGCCGCCACCTTGATCCTGGCGAAGGTCCTCGGCGAATTCGGGGTGACCTACATCCTGGGGCTGCCCACCGACTTCAACGTTCTGGCGACCTCGCTGTACCGCAATATCTCGACCCGGGACAGCGGCGCCGCGGCCGTCATCGCCAGCGCCATCATCGTGATAGGACTGCTGTCCCTGTGGGTCGACGTGCACTTCCTCAAGGAGGCGCGGCGCTTCGTCACCATCGGGGGCAAGGGGTCGACGAACCGGATTCAGTTGCTCGGCAGATTGCGGGTTCCGGCCACCGCGCTCTGCGGGCTCGCGTTCGTTCTCAGTGTGATCGTGCCCATCGGCGTCCTGCTGCTGTCCACCTTGATGCATCGTCCTGCCGACTTCTCCCTGGACAACTTCACCCTGTCGTACTGGTTCGGCCACGACCTCGACACTGCGGGGTTCACCGACGGGATCCTGGTGAGCAGCGCCGTGTGGTCAGCGGCATGGAACACGTTCTGGATCGTCGGCGTCGCAGCGGTGTGCGCGGGTGTCCTTGGGCAGCTCGTCGGCTACGTCGTCGTCCGCTCCCCCAGCCGTCTGCTCGCAACTACATTGCGCCAGTTGACATTCCTGCCGTACCTTGTGCCGGGCATCGCCTTCGCGGTCGCTTACCTGTCGCTGTTCGCCGTACCCCGCGGACCCATTCCGGCGCTCTACGGCACGGCCGCCATCCTGGTGCTGATCTACATGGCCGAGCAGATGCCGTTCGCGTCGCGCGCCGGTATCTCATCGATGATGCAGCTCGGCAGCGACCTCGAAGACGCCGCACAGGCCGCGGGCGCCGGCTGGTGGCGCCGCATGGCGGGTATCGTTTTGCCCATCCAAAAGCGCTCCCTGGCAACCGGTATGCTCTTGCCGTTCATCGCCGGGGTCCGCAGCCTGAGCCTCGTGGTGATCTTGACCGTACCGGGTATGGATGTCTTGACCACGTTCGCGCTCAAGCTCGTCGAATTCGGGTTCACCCAAGCCGCCAACGGCGTCGTGCTCATCGTCTCGGCCATCGCGTTCGGCGGCACCTACGCCATCCAGAAGACCATGAAGGCCGACCTCGGTCGGGGATTAGGTGAATGACCGATGCCCACGATTGCTCTGCGCCGCATCACCAAGCGATACCCCGGAGGCACGACGAATGCCGTCGACAACCTGGATCTGACGGTCGACCACGGTGACTTCATGTGCATGCTCGGCCCCTCCGGTTGCGGCAAGACCACCACGCTGCGGATGATCGCCGGACTCGAACAGCCGACGGCCGGTTCCATCTCCGTCGACGACCGGGTGCTGGACTCCGTCGACCGCGGAGTGTTCGTTCCACCCGAGCGGCGCGAGATGGGCCTGGTCTTCCAAAGCTATGCATTGTGGCCGCACATGACGATTCGTCAGAACACCGAGTACGGTCTGCGTTTGCGCAAGGCCAGCCGAGCCGAACGGGTACGACGCGCCGACGAGGTGATGGCGGTGATGGGCATCGACCGTTACGCCGACCGCTACCCCGCGCAGCTGTCGGGCGGACAGCAGCAGCGGGTGGCGCTGGCCCGGATGCTGGCCGTCAACCCCAGCGTCATGCTTCTCGACGAGCCGCTGTCGAACCTCGATTCGCGGCTGCGTCTGGAGATGCGGGCAGAGCTCAAACGCATCCATCACGATTTCGGCTCCACCGTCGTCTTCGTGACCCACGACCAGTGGGAGGCAATGACATTGGCGACCCGGATTGCGGTGATGTTCGAGGGTCGACTCCAACAGATCGGATCACCGGTCGACATCTACGACCGGCCCCGGAACCGGTTCGTCGCGGAGTTCCTCGGCAACCCTCCCATCAACGTCGTCGAGATCGCCGACGTCGAATCCGCGCCGCACGTCGCGGCGGCATATGCCTTCAGCATGGCGAGGACTGCCGACATCGGGACGACCCCGGGTTCGGTGGGATTTCGCCCGGAGTCGATCCGGATCGAAGGACGCGACGACCCCGTTGCCGGCGACGGACTGTCCATCGATGGCACCGTGTTCGCCGTCCTGGCGACCGGCGGAAGCTGGACCATCGAAGTCGTCGCCGATGGCCGCCACCTGTTCGCCACCACGTCCGTCAATCCGACGTGCCGGCCAGGCGACGAGATCCGAATGCGGGTTCCCGCCAACGATGTTCACGTGTTCGACACCGCAGGTGATCGGGTGGACAGCTCTACCCGATCCATTCCGTGATAGCCGCCAACAAAGGAGAAGTCATGCACAGCACCATTTCGCGCGTTCGCCGCGTCGCGCTTGCCGGCGCGTCCCTCGCGCTCCTGCTGGCGGGCTGCGCGCCGCCCAGCCCCACCGGTACCGACGCCACGTCACCCCCGCTGGTGCAGACGTCGACCCAGCCCGACGAGGATCCGGCGGGCTTCGATCTCGACGCGCTGATCGCCGCTGCCCGCACCGAACCCGGTATCACGATCTACGACCAGACCACCAAGGTCGTCGCCACCGCCGAGGCCTTCGCCGCCAAGTACGGGCTCGAGGCCACCGGCGTGAAGGTCGAGCTCGGCGCCATCGACAAAGTGCTGAAGGAGTACCAGTCCGGCAACGTCATCGGTGATGTCGTCATCAACGAAGACCTCCCCGCCTACGCCGTGGAGTTACTCGATCAGGGTGTCCTCGTCAACTGGGTCCCCGGCGACATGAAAGGCTCGATCAAACCCGAGGATCAGTACCCGCTGATCGTTCACTACGGACCGATGGGCTGGGTCTACAACAGCCAGGTCCACTCGAGCTGCCCGGTGTCCAACATCTGGCAGCTCACCGACGAACAGTTCAATGGGCGCGTCGCCATTGCCGACCCGCTGAGCAACGCCAAGTACTCCTACTGGTTCAACACGATGGCGCTCAACGACGACGCCGCGCTGCGCAGCGCGTACAAGGAGCTCTACGGTACGGAACTGACCACGGACCAGCCCGACGCCGCCCACGAATGGGTGAAACGGTTCGCGCAGAACAATCCCAAGCTGACCCGTAACGACGAGGAAGTCTCCGAGGCGGTCGGTGCGCCCGGCCAGCAGGAGCCCAGTTTCGGTCCCATCTCCATGGCGAAGTTCCGCAACAACGCGCAGAAGGGGTACCACCTCGCTCTCTGCGATGGCATGAAGCCATGGGCGCTGCAGTCGTTCCCGTCGGGAATTGCGTACGCGGCCAAGACGGACAGCCCCAACGCTGCCAAGCTCTACATCCACTACATGCTGACCGAGGAGGGCTTCGGCATTCAGCTCGCGGACGGCAAGCCCTCGGCGAACTCGCAGGTGCCCGCACCAGATGACCCGTCGCACGTGAAGGACTTTATGGATCAGATGGCGCCGTTCCCCAGCGCCGACCTCGTCAGTGACTACCGCACCAAGTCCGAGTGGGAGGACTTCTGGCGCAGCTCGTATAGCTGACAGATCAATCCTGTTTCGCCTCGTAGCGCAGCAGGACCGTACCGCCGGGGAAGGCGCGGTTCTCCAACAGCCGCAGTGAGATCCAGGACGGCAGGGCGGGGAGAAACGGTGTGCCGCCGCCCACGGCGGTGGGAGCGAGCACGATCCGGAACTCGTCGACGAGTCCGGCCGCCACGATCGGTGCGGCCAGCGTCGCGCCTGCCACCTCTAGCTGACCGTCGGTTTCGGCTTTCAGCTTGCGCACCACCTCGACCGGGTCACCGCGTTCCAGGCGGGAGTTCCAGTCAACGGACGTAAGGGTGCGCGAGAAGACGACCTTGGGCATGTCGCGCCAGATGCGGGCGAAATCGACGATCAGAGGGGTGGCGTCCGGGGCGTCGTCGGCGGTCGGCCAGTACGCCGACATCAGCTCGTAGAGTCGCCGACCGTACAACGACAGGGCGGTCTCGCGCTCGAAGTCGTTCCAGTACTGGTGCAGTTCCTCGCTCGGCTCGGACCAGTCGATGCTGCCTTGTGCGTCGGCGATGTACCCGTCCACCGAGACGTTGAAGCCATAGATGAGTTTGCCCATGCAGATCAGACTGCACGAGAGGACAAAGCTCATCGCGACGCCACGCGACGTGCTGTTCGATCTGGTGCCGTCGCCGACCTCGGGTGGCTCCGCCGCTAGCCGAGGGCTGTGGTGGCCCCCAAGGCGATCACGCAGATCACCACCGCCGCGGTGGTGGCACCGTATGCGATCGTTCCGGAGCGTCCGACGGTGAATTCGCCCATGAGATCGCGGTCTCGTCCGATCACGATCATCACGATCAGCAGCGGCACCAGTAAGACCGCGTTGAGAACCTGGGTGGCCACCAGGATGGTCACCAGCGGCGCATCAGGGATGAGAACGATGCATCCGACGAGGACCGTGACGAGCCCAAAGGTCAGGTAGAACAGTCGCGCCTTGCTGAACGAATCGTCGACGGCGGCTTCGACGCCCACATACTCACACACCGAGTATGCAGTCGACAGGGGGAGCACCGATGCCGCCAGGAACGCGGCGCCGATGAGGCCGACGGCGAACAAGGTGGCCGCGGCGGGACCTGCAATCGGTTCAAGGGCGATCGCTGCGTCGGCGGCATCGCGGATGGGACGGCCGTGTCGGTGTAGCGTCGCTGCGCACGCTACGACGACGAAGAACCCGATGACACCGGTCATGACGGCTCCGGTGACGACGTCCACGCGCTCGAGCCGAAGATCGTCGACGCGGAGTTTCTTGTCGACGGCGTACGACTGGATGAAGGACAGCCCCCACGGGGCCAATGTCGTGCCGACGGTGGCGGTGACGATCGCAACGGTCGCAGCGTCGGTGGGCATGCTCGGCACCAGCATGCCCCGCGCCGCGGCCCCCCAGTCCGGGCGGGCGAGAACCCCTGAGGCGATGTAGGCCAAAAACACCGCCGACACCGCGAGCAGAAAATGCTCAACTCGGTGGAAGCTGCCCCTCAGGACCAGTACCGACACGATTACCGCCGCCGCGGGCACGCTGGCGTAGCGACTGATCCCGAATAGTTCTGAGCCTGCGGCGATTCCGGCGAACTCGGCGCACGTCGTCCCGATGTTGGCGACCACCAGCGCGGTCAGCACCGCGCCGCCGACACGAACGCCGTACCGCTGCCGGACAAGGCCGATCAGGCCCTGCCCGGTGACCACACCCATCGGGGCCGCCAGACCATGGAACAGCACAAGCGCCACGGTCGACAGCACCAGCACCCACAACAGTTGGTAACCATGGCGTGCGCCCAACACCGAATAGGTGGTGATGCCTGCTGGATCGTCGTCGGACAGACCGGCAAGCAGCCCGGGCCCGAGGACCGCAAGGAGACCTCCGATCGCAAATCTTCTGCGCCGCACAGTGTTCACGAGTTGCATCCGGCCTTGGAGTGCCGCGCGGCAGACGGCAGGTGGCGGCGACGGGGCCACACCCGGAATTGCAGGAAGCGCCGCCCATGTAGCCGGGGAGCGCGGGACAGGCGGGTTCTCCAGCGCGAGGCATGGTCGGGCGGCATCGCCGCGACGATCTGCTCGGCAGCCTCGTCGGGCAAGGCCCGCAGCACTCGCTCCCCGCTGGCCGGGACAACCCGGACCGCCTCGGCGACGGTGCGCGGTGGGCTTGAGGTCACGACTTCCGTCGCCGACTCGACATCGAGCTCACTGACCAGCAGCGCGAGTTGGGCAGGGTCGAGGTGGTGCACCGCAGACCGGGGCGTGGCCAACTGCACGGAGTGGCCGCGCTCCGAGGTCAGGTGCAGATCGGTCCATGCCACGACGTCCCGGGAGGTGCGGGAGGCCAGCCGCCTCAACCCCAAACGCCGCAGCACCGCACCGATACCGACGTCGACGCCCACCACTTCGAGGCGGTTCTGGGCGTCTCGATTGAGCACCACATCGGCCACCCGGGCCAACCGTGACCCCGCCACGTCGACGATCTGGGTGTCGAGTACGTCGCGGCTGAGCAGAATCTCCTCGTCCTCAAGCGCGTCGGTGATCGATGAGACAGCGAAGGTCGGCTCGACGTCGCTGCGGCGAAGCCACACGCCGGTCCGCTCGAACGATTCGATGTCGGTCCACGGCACCAGCAGATCCGGTCTGTGTCGGCGCCGCACCACGACCCGGTCAACCAGGTACGCGCCGACCTCAATCCCTAGCCTGGTCGTGAGGTCACCGATTCGACCGAGGGACTCCCCGTTGGCTCCCCGCACCTCTCGGCCGGTCACTTCGCTGAGCGAGAGCACAGTCAGATCATGCCGGACGCGTCCTGTGGTTCGTGGTGTCGGAGTGGGAGTCGGCTGGCGAACCGCAAGCCCGGCGCGCCAGGGCCGTGCCCCGGTGCGATGGAGTGTGGGCGCTCGGCGGAGGTCATACCGTCAACCTGAGTGGGCTGCGTGGCCACAGCTGGACCTAGCTGCTGCCTAACGACATTGGAGACATCACCAAGCTGCCGATCGCGACATCGCGCCACGTGCGGTGAGAACCCACACAACAGTAGTAGTCACGCCTTAGCCATGTTGGTGAAGCGAGACAAATGCAGTTGGTGCGCAACGGTTATGGTCTTCGTTGGACCGTTGCGGTGCTTGCCGATAATCAGGTCCGCTTCGCCGCCGCGCGGGTCGTCACGCTCGAACGCATCGGGCCGGTGCAAAAGTATGACCATATCCGCATCCTGCTCGAGCGAGTTGTGTAGACTAACTAAGTTTGCGACGAAATTGTGCGTGCCGCTTACGGTTCCATCGTAGACATCTTGCCCGCCAATGCTCGTGATTTCGACGATCGCATCCCAGAACACGTCGTTGGTTGCGAGGTCGTGCAATTCACGGTCGTCCAGCAGTGCGGCGACCCGATGAAGCCGGCCACGACTAGGCGCACGCTTCCACATCGTCGATCCACAGAATTTCGTGCCCATCGCCGCCGCGAACGCCCGGTGTGACATCTTCTGCTCCGACAGCGCAGCACGGACATCCGTCCAGACTTCCTTCGGAACAGTGTCGAGGTTGGTATTGCGGACCTTGCTCTCCAGCATGCCGATCACTTCCCGCACGGCGATCGCCTTTTCGCCGTTCACACCGACATGGCGCAGGAATCGCAGCTGATTCTCGGCACCGTAGATATACAGGTGCCACCCATCGCGGTACCCCGCCTTACGCACCCGCTTGATGCGTGCGAATACGCCAAGCCGCGCCAAGAGACTGACGACACCGTCGATGAGCTGGCGGCTAGTCGACGCATAGTAGATGCGGCCCTGCCCCATTTTTGTGTCCCAGGAAACCGAGCCGTCCGTGGCCCAAAGGTGATTAAGGAATGTTGCCACCTGGTCGTTCGGCAGCGCGAAAATTTCGGCCGGGACAAACTTTTCGTAACTGCGCTTGCCGAATAGCCCGAGCTCGTCCAGCCACGCCGCGATCGGATTGCGCTTGCCCCGCGCCAATCGATACGGCGCCGGCAGCCGCAGCGTCGTCACCCGCGCTGCCGGATAGTCGTCCCGCACCGCGGTGACCCCGAAGTGCTCGGCCGCGGAGGCGACGGCGTGCAAGTTCCATTCGTCGATGCTCGCGTACCGAATCGGCTGGCGCTTCACACACGAACCGTCGCCGATCATGTGCGCTAGCAGGACGATTTCGGACTCATCCATTCGCTGCGTCTGCACTGGCTCGGGCACCCGTCGCGGCACCGCGACGCGGTCGCCAACCTGCAACTCGCCCAACGGAGTCCAGCCGTCCAACGTCATGAACGGATGGTTCGCTGTCGCCTCCACCTCGCGTCCCGACGCTAGCCGCACCTTGAACACTTCCTTGTGCCCGCTGTAGAACACGTTTGTCATCGGCCGTGCGACCATCCGCTTGCGCTCATCCAGCGACCACACCAACGGCCGCTCGCCGGTGCGCAACAGCTCGCCTAAAGTCACCTCAGCGCCGTTGTCCGCCCGCAGGATTCGCGTGTTCGCCGTCAAGCATCCCGACTCGCGAAGATCCGAGATCATCGGCTTCTTGTCGGTGCGCTGTTCGGGACCGCGGTTCAGCTGGCTGATCGCCACCACCGGGACGTCGAGCTCCTTGGCCATCAGCTTGAGGCTGCGGGAGAAGTCCGACACCTCCTGCTGGCGCGACTCGTACTTCTTGCCCGACGTCATCAGCTGCATGTAGTCCACGACGATGAGCTTCAGCCCGGCCTTCTGCGACAGCCGACGTGCCTTCGCCCGGATCTCCATCATCGTCAGGTTCGGCGAATCGTCGATGTACAACGGCGCTTCGCTGATCTCGCTCATCCGCCGCGCAAGCCGGGTCCAGTCGTCGTCGTTCATCCGGCCCGACCGCATGTCGGCCAGCTTGATCTTCGCCTCGGCCGACAACAAACGCATGACGATCTCAGACCGGCTCATCTCCAAGCTGAAGATCACGCTCGCCATCTGGTGCTTGATCGAGCACGACCGCAAAAAATCCAGTCCCAGCGTCGATTTCCCGACACCCGGCCTGGCCGCGATGATGATCATCTGGCCCGGATGCAGCCCGTTGGTCACATCGTCGAGTTCGATGAACCCCGTCGGGACGCCACGGGCCAGCCCGCCCTGCGATGCGATCGCGTCGATCTCGTCCATCGTCGGCTGAAGCAGATCCTCCAGCGGGACGAAATCTTCGGACGTGTTGCGACCCTCGGTGACGTCGTAGATCTCGGCCTGCGCCCGGTCCACGATCTCGGTGACGTCGGCACCCTCGGCGCCGGCGTAGCCATACTGCACCACCCGCGTCCCGGCCTCCACGAGGCGCCGCAGCAACGCCTTCTCCGCCACGATGCCCGCATAGAAGCCGGCGTTGGCTGCCGTCGGCACCGTGGAGATCAGCGTGTGCAGATACGGCGCCCCGCCGATGCGCCGCAACAAACCCCGCCGGTCCAGTTCGGCGGCCACCGTCACCGCATCCGCCGGTTCACCGCGGCCGTAGAGGTCAAGGATCGCGTCGTAGACGTTCTGGTGGGCGGGCCGGTAGAAATCGCCGGGGCGCAGCCGCTCCAGCACGTCGGCGATCGCGTCCTTGCTCAGCAGCATTCCGCCGAGCACCGCCTGCTCGGCAGCGGAGTCCTGCGGAGGCTGACGGCCAAAGTCCTCACTCGGCGGCGGAGCATCCATGCCCGAATGGCCCCGGCTGTGACCCAGGTCGTCGACAACAGCCACCTAGCGTTGCACCTCCCCTAGCCCAAAGCTCGAACGCACATTCGACTCGTACTGCCGTGACAGTAAATGAGCCCACCGACGAATCTCCCGCGACGGCTCACGCTAGACGTTGCTGAGGGCGAGTCCAACCGCCCCTGTTCATAGAGCTGTGCATGGCGTGTGGATAGCTCGGTTCCCCCATGTTGACGGCCTGGGGAGAACCTGTGGACTAACGGCTCCGTTGAATACATTTCTGCAGGCAAGCGCACCACATGACGGTTGTGGATCTGTGGATGGCAATTCGTTCGGCGTGTCGTGCCGGGTTGCCTTCTCGGGCGTGTTGGGTAGCCGCGGAAAGACGCGGAGGTTAACGGCTGGTTATCTTCGCTGTGGCGCACCGGTTCCGCAAAGTTCGCCAGCGCACACAGCAACGACCGGGTGGGGGCCGATCAAGCCCCCACCCGGTCATATTGACGCTGGCGCTACTGCGCGGCGACGACGGTCAGCGACACCGTGGCATCGACGTCGGGGTGCAGGCGCACCTCGATCGGATGGGTGCCCGTCGACTTGATGTGTGCCTTGGGCAGCCGGACGGTGCGCTTGTCCAAATTCGGTCCGCCCGCGCTCTTGATGGCCGCGACGACGTCGGCGGGCGTCACCGAGCCGAACAGCTTGCCGGTGTCGGCTGCGGCCTTGACCGAGAGCTCCACCGGGCCGAGGCCCTCGATGGCCGTCTTCAACTCGCCGGCATGCTCGAGGCTCTTGATGCTCTTGGCCTCGCGGGCGCGCCGGATCTCCTCGGCTTGCTTCTCGGCGCCGCGGGTCGCGACGATGGCCAGCTTGCGGGGCAGCAGGAAGTTACGGCCGTAGCCGTCTTTGACCTCCACGATGTCGCCCGTCGCGCCGAGGTTGTCCACGTCGGCGGTCAGAATCAGTTTCATTCTCTAGTCCTCTTATCGCGTCTATCGCGTCTATCGCGTCGACGAGCTGAACGGCAGCAGCGCCACCTCGCGGGCGTTCTTCACCGCGATCGCGATGTCGCGCTGGTGCTGCACGCAGTTGCCGGTCACGCGGCGAGCACGGATCTTGCCGCGCTCGCTGATGTACGTACGCAGCAGCGCGGTGTCCTTGTAATCGATGACCTGTCCCTTGCCCTTTTTGGAGCAGAACACGCACTTGCGGGTCTTGACCGGCTTCTCGGGTGCCGGACGTCGTTTGTTGGCCTTGGCCATGTGTCTCTATCTCTTTCTCGGTATCACTGATCAGTGTCAGAAGGGCGGCTCGTCGTCGCTTCCGGCGAAGGAGCCGGTCGCGGGCGCGCTGCCCCACGGATCTTCCTTGGGCTGCTCGGCGGGACGGGAACCTCCGCCGCCGCCACCGCCACCGAACCCGCCGCCGCCACCGCCGCTGCGGCTGGCCTTGTTGACCTTGGCCGTCGCGTACCGCAGCGAGGGGCCGATCTCGTCGACCTCGAGCTCGACCACCGTGCGCTTCTCGCCCTCGCGGGTCTCGAACGACCGCTGCTTGAGCCGGCCCTGCACGATGACCCGCGAGCCGCGGGTCAAGCTCTCAGCCACGTTTTCGGCGGCCTCACGCCAGATGTTGCACCGCAGGAACAGCGCCTCGCCGTCTCTCCACTCCCCGCTCTGGCGGTCGTAGATCCGCGGCGTGGACGCCACGGTGAAGTTGGCGACGGCCGCACCCGACGGCGTGAACCGCAGTTCGGGATCGGCGGTCAGGTTTCCGACGACGGTGATGATGGTGTCACCAGCCACGAGTGTCCTCCTAGATGGGCGGCGTATTGGGCGCGAGCCTACGGAAGCGCTCCGACGCGTACAGCCTGTTCGTCGGTACTAGTGCTTGTCGGTCCGCATCACCTTGGTCCGCAGCACGGACTCGTTCAGGTTGAGCTGACGGTCCAGCTCGGACACGGTCGCGGGCTCGGCCTTCACATCGACGACGGCATAGATGCCCTCGGCATGCTTGGCGATCTCGTATGCCAGCCGGCGACGGCCCCAGATGTCGACCTTGTCGACAGAGCCGCCGTCCTTGCGGACCACGTTGAGGAATGTCTCCAGCGACGGAGCTACGGTGCGCTCGTCAAGGGTGGGGTCGAGGATGACCATGATTTCGTATGGACGCATAAGGAACCCATCACCTCCTACGGTCTAGTGCGGCCACGGACGTTCCGTGGCAGGAGGGTCGCCTGCGTCGGCAACCGGCCCAGGCTACAGGAAACCGCGCTGATCTGCGAAATCGCGCTGCTGCTGTCGTCGAGTGTGCGATCTGATACGCCCACCGCGGCGAGTCGCGTATGAAACTGCACATTCGCGTTAAGTGGGGACGCTCAGCCGAGACCGCTCTCGGTCCGGGCGCAGCCAGTCCGGCAGCCAGCGCGGCGGCGCGTCCGGCGCCCGGTCGAATATCCCGCCGGCCGGGTCGTCGACCTCACCTCCGAAACCCGACGCCCGGACCAGATCCAGTTCGGGGCGATAGATCTGGCGGATCACCAACGCGCACAGCACGACGACGGCGATATCGCGCAGCAGCACGGTGGTGGTGAACCACTGTTCGGGCAGTCCGCGGTTCTGCTCGCCGTAGAGGTACAGCATCCGCGGCACCCACACCAGGGCGTCGATCGTCATCCACGCCAGCAGGATCCGTCGATGCGGCAGCGCCAGAACCGCCAACGGCACCAGCCACAACGAGAACTGCGGGCTCCACACCTTGTTCGTCAGCAGGAACGCGGCCACCACGAGAAACGCCAGTTGCATCACCCGCGGCCGGCGCGCGGCGGTCAGCGCGACGTATGCGATTGCCACACAACAGGACAGGAACAGGATCGCCGAGACGGTGTTGGTCACCGTCGGGGGCTGCCAGAAGCCGAGGTCGGGGTCGAACCCGCGCCACCCGGTGAACGACTTCACCACGTTGTACAGCGAATCCATGTCGTCACCGCGACGGGTGTTGAGCCGGAAGAACTCCGACCATCCGCGCGGGAACAGCACCATGACCGGCAGGTTGACCACCAGCCACGTGACCGCCGCGGCGCCTGCGGTCTTGCCGACTTCGCGCAGCCGACCGGTGCGTACCGCCAGCACCGCCAGCGCCCCGAGCAGCAGCACCGGATACAGCTTGGCCGCCACGCCCAGACCGATCAGCGCCCCGGCCAGCACCGGTTTTCGTCGCGCCCACGCCAACACCGCCCCGGTCGCGAAAGCCGTTGCCAGCGCATCGAAATTGGTGAAGATCTGAAAGATCAGGATCGGGGAGGCCGCCACCAGCGCGGCGTCCCAGACGCGGCGCGGACCGGCCAGCCGAGACGCCGCCCACACCGTCGCCAGCCAGGCCAACGCCAGCCCGAACGCGGCGATGTTGAAGAACATCACCACCTCGGCGATGATCGGCGCCGACACCAATTTCGTCAGCGCGGTGTAGGTCTTGGCCAGCGACATCGACACGTACTGGTACAGCCCGGTGAGCACCGGATACTCCATGTAGCGCACGGCGATATTGCCGTCGTACTGGATGTGTGGTTCCCCGGCAGCGTCCTTTTCCACCCAGCTCGACTTGTACGGAAACTTCCCGAGGTTCAACAGTTCTGCGGTGTAGAGCGGAACGGTGTCCGAGTAGCACAGCTGGTAATAGGCCCGCTGGTTCTCCCAGTTGCCGACGCGCTGATCGGCGGTGCCGGTCCCGGTGGTCTGCAGGCACGCGGCCTTGGTCGAATAACCCAGCGCGAGGAACACCAGCGCCAGGATCAGCATCACCCGCAGCGGCGTGAGGAACCGTTGTCTGCCGATCAGCGCGTGTTTGCCAACGGGCCCGCCGATCACATCCGACAGCGCGGCGCCGATGGTGTCGGTGCGGCTGGGCAGGTCGCGGTGGTCCAGGCTCCGCCTGTCTTCTGCCGGCGGAGCCGGCGATTCCACACCTGCCGGCGGAGCCGGCGATTCCACACCCGCGAGCGGCGCCGGCGATTCGACGTCGGGTTGGGTCACGGGGGCGGCAGGGGGCCGGGCGGCGGGCCCGGCGCCGGCGGCGGCGGTTCGGGGACAGGCGGGCCCGGTGGAGCAGGCGCGCCGACGGGCGCTGGCGGACCGACGGGCACGGTGGTGGGCGGCCCCCACGGAATCGTGATGCCCGGCGCCAGTTCAAGAGTCGGTTGGATGACCGTCTGCGACGGCGGCGCATCCGGCGGCGGCGCCTCCGGTGCGGTGGTTCGCGGCGCGACCGGCGCCTGCGGCACACCCGCGTAGCCGCCGATTTCCTCGGGCTTGGGGAACGTCTCCACGTCGGTGCCCTTCAGCGCCCCGTCCATCGTGGCCTTCCAGATGTCCGACGGGATACCGGAGCCGTAAACCGGTGAGCCCCACTTGTTCTCCAGCGGCTTGTCGCCGTCGGTGGTGCCCACCCACACCGCCGTCGACAGCGACGGTGTGAACCCGACCATCCAGGCGTCCCGGTTGTCGCCGGTGTCGCCGAGCTGATTGGTGCCTGTCTTCGCCGCCGACGGGCGCCCCCCGGCCAGCGCATGACCGTTGGAGTACGCCGCGATCGGCTGCATCGCCGCCGTGACGTTGTCGGCGACCTTCTTCTCGATGCGCTGCTCACCCTCGGTGTCCTGCTGCGACGCGTCGAACAGCACATCCCCCTGGGCGTTGACCACCTTCTGCACGAAGTGCGGTTTGTGGTAGACGCCCGATGCGGCCAGCGTGGCGTAGGCCGACGCCATGTCGATCACCCGGGTCTGGTACTGGCCCAACACGATCCCGTTGTTGGGCGGGCCGCCCTGACCGTCTTCGGACAGGGTGTGCTCCACACCCGGGAAGCTCTCGGCGATACCGGCCTGGTGCGCGGCCTTGGCGACGTCCTCCGGTCCGTTCTTCAACTTCAGCATCAACCGGTAGTAGCTGGTGTTCAGCGAGCGCTTCAGCGCCTCGGCGATGTTGCAGGTTCCGCAGCTGCCGCCCTCGACGTTGGAGATTTCGATGCCGTTGACCGTCAACGGTGAACTGTCGACCTGAGTGCCCAGCCCCATCCCCTGCTGCAGCGCCGCAACCAACGCGAACACCTTGAACGCCGACCCCGTCGGCAGCCCGGCCTGGGCGAAGTCGAACCCGTTGGCGTCGTCGCCGCCGTAGTAGGCCTGCACCCCGCCGGTGCGCGGATCGATCGACACGATCGCGGTCCGCATGTCGGGGTCCTGGCCCTCGAGGTACTCCGCCGCGGCGTCCACGGCGGCCTCCTGCGCATCGGGGTCGATCGTCGTGGTGATCTGCAGACCCTCGGTGTTGAGCGTCTTCTCGGTGATGTCGAACAGGTCGAGAAGTTCCTGCTTCACCTGACGCTCGATCAACCCGTTCGGACCGGTGGTCAGGTTCTGGGAGCGCGCCAACTCCGGCGGCACCGTCGCAGGAAACACCTGGGCGGCACGCTCGCTGGGGGTCAACGCGCCGATCTCCACCATGCCGTCGAGCACCCAGTTCCACCGCTCGGTGGCGCCTTCCAGGTTCACCGCCGGATCCAGCCCGGACGGCCGCTGGATGAGCGCGGCCAGCAACGCCCCCTCAGCGACCGTCAACTCCTCGACCGGCTTGTTGAAGTAAGCCCGCGACGCCGCAGCCACCCCGTAGGAGCCCCGGCCGAAGTAGATGATGTTCAGATACGACTGCAACACTTGGTCTTTGGACCACTCGCCGGACATCTTCGTCGAGATGACCAGTTCCTTGGCCTTGCGGATCAAACCGCCCACCCCGGCGCGTTCGGAGCCCACCAGCGCGTTCTTCACGTACTGCTGGGTGATGGTGGAGCCGCCCTGCAGGTTTTCCCCGGAGAGGTTGTTCTTGATCGCGCGGGCGAACCCGGTGAACGAGAACCCCGGGTTGGAGTAGAAGTTACGGTCCTCGGCGGCCATCACCGCGTTGCGTACGTGCACCGGGATCTGGTCGATATCCACGTCGACCCGGTTGCCTTCCGGCGGAACGATTTTCGCCAATTCACTGCCGTCGCTGGCGAGAATCGTCGATACCTGGTTGGTCCGGATGTCACCTGGTTTGGGCACGTCGACGATCAGATACGCCATCGCGAACGTGACCGTCGGCAGCACCAGGAACACGATGGCCGCGGCCAACAGACCCCGCCGCACCCACGTCCAGTTGACCGACTTGTGCTGGCCGGGCCGCCGCGGCGGTGGGCCACCCGCGGGCGGTCGGCCGCCCTGCGGCGGGCGGCGCGGCGGCGGGGGAGGCGGGGAAGGTGGTGCGGGTTTGGGCGCCGGGGTGCCGTCCAGCGCCGCCTTGACCACGTCGATCGGATCGCGCAGGTGCGGCGGCGGCTGGTCGCGCACCGGCGGCAGCACCGAGGTATGCCGGTCATCGGGGGCGACCGGGCGGGTGCGGTCGGCCGAGGGCGCGTCCTGCGGTGGGCGATGGCGCCCCGCGCCGTCGGGCCTTCTGGCTTCGGGCTCGCTCACACCATCAGCCCCGTGTCCCTTGCGGACATCGTTGACTGACCGGTCGCGGCGCCCCTCGCTATTCACTGGCCGTGCGCGCACGACCGCGCGCCGTCTGGGTGCCCCGCGAGGCCCGCCTCCCCCGAGACGGGCCCGTCGGCGGGACAGCGCCGAGGACATACGACTTGACCAGGTGATTCCAACTGCAGGTGCGGCATACCTCCACCACGTGTACCGAAAATTCGTCGTAGCGGGACGCCAGCAGGACCAACTCCTCAGCGGTGCGCGCCGACCCGGACACCGCGCCCAGGTGGTCACCGAAAACCCACGACACCAAGGTCAGCTGTTCCTTGCGGCAGATCGGGCACATCACCGAACTGGGCTTCCCATGGAACTTCGCGGCTCGCAGCAGATAGGGGTTGGCGTCACAAACCTCGGAGACGCCGGTGCGCCCCGAGTAAACCTCCGCCAGCAGGGACCGTCGCCGAAGGGCGTAGTCCACCACCTGTCGCTGCAATCGCACGGAGACCAGAGTACGTCGGTGCCGCCGGGACTGAGGCGCGACGTGCTTCCCGCCGCAACGTCGAAAACAATCGAAAACCATCTTTTACGATCGTGCTCGTGGCTTCGGGCAGCTCAGCGTGGCGGACGTCGGGAATGCGCGCCAAAGACAGCGACCGCGCCGAGACGTGCCAGATTCTCGACACCGCCCTGGCTGACGGCCAGCTGTCGATGACCGAGCACGGCGAACGCGTGAAATCCGCCACTGCCGCCTCGACGCTGGGCCAACTGCAGGATCTGGTCACCGATCTGCAGAACGCCAAGTCGCCGCAGGTGCCGATGATCACCAAGGTGGTCAACCGGCAGGTCCCCCAGCCGGTCAACTGGGGCATCCGGGCCGCGATCGCCGGGGTGCTGGTGGTGGTCGGCATCGCGGTCGGCTGGGGACTGTTCGGCAGCCCGTCGTCGCCGCTGAACGCCACCGCCGACCCCGGCGCCCAGCCCGACGGCATCGCGCCCGTCGTACTCACCCCGCCCAGACAACTGCACTCGCTGGGCGGACTGACCGGGCTCATCGAGCAGATGAAGCAGCGGTTCGGCGACACCACCGGCTACCGGTTGACTGTCTATCCCGACTACGCCTCGCTGAGCCGGCCGGACCCGGCCGAAGACCGGCGCGAGCTCAACTACTCCTACCGCGGCGGCTGGGACGACCCGTCGTCGAGTTCCAAGAGCACCGACGCCACCCTGGTGGACCTGAGCAAGTTCGACACCAAGACGATCGTCGGCGTGCTTCGCGGGGCGCCGGAAACGCTGGGCATCAAACCCGCGGACGTGACGAGCACCTACCTGACCATCGATCCCAGCCGCGACCCGACCACTCCGGGTGAGCTGTCGGTCTCGGTCTACGTTTCCAGCGATTACGGCAGCGGCTACATCGAGATGGCGCCCGACGGCAGGGTCAAGCGGATCAACTATCCGTCCTGACAGCGACGCCTTTTCCGCGGTTGGGCCAGGCGCCCGGTGGACCGGTGGGGTTCACATCGCGGTCACCCGCAATTCGCGTCGAATATATCGGCGCGATACTATGAGCCGAGGTGTTGGACCGTCGTAACGGGCGAGCTCGAATTCTAGGAGGAGGTGTCCCCGGTGCTCGAACTGGCCATCCTGGGACTCCTGCTGGAGTCGCCGATGCACGGCTACGAACTACGCAAGAGGTTGACGGGACTGCTCGGGGCGTTCCGCGCGTTTTCCTACGGCTCGCTGTACCCGGCACTGCGCCGGATGCAGACCGACGGGCTGATCGTGGAAGATCCGGCACCGGATGGATCCCCGAAGATGCGTCGCGCTCGGCGCGTCTACCGGCTTACCGATTCCGGTAAGCAGCGGTTCGCCGAACTGGTGGCAGACACCGGTCCGCAGAATTACTCCGACGACGGGTTCGGCGTCCACCTTGCGTTTTTCAACCGCACCCCGGCCGAGGCCAGGATGCGCATCCTCGAAGGACGCCGTCGTCAGGTAGAGGAACGCCGTGAAGGCCTGCGTGAAGCAGTTGCGCGGGCGAGCAGCTCGATCGACCGGTACACCCGCCAGCTTCACCAGCTCGGGTTGGAATCCAGCGAGCGCGAAGTCAAGTGGCTCAACGAGTTGATCGCGGCCGAACATTTAAGCCAGGGGCGCTCAGACAATCCTGTGCAGCCGTAAGGCATTACCGAGTTAGTACGAAGGGAAGAGTTCGTGTCATGACTGAGCACATCGGAGCCGGCGCGCCGGCGACACCAAACGCGGACGTGCGGGTCGCGATTGTCGGTGTGGGTAACTGTGCGTCCTCGCTGGTGCAAGGCGTGCAGTACTACCAGGACGCCGATGAGTCGGCCACCGTACCCGGCCTCATGCATGTGCGACTCGGCCCGTACCACGTACGCGACGTGAAGTTCGTCGCGGCCTTCGACGTGGACGCCAAGAAGGTCGGCTTCGACCTGTCCGAGGCGATCTATGCGTCGGAGAACAACACCATCAAGATCGCCGACGTGCCGCCCACCAACGTCGTGGTGCAGCGCGGCCCGACGCTCGACGGCATCGGCAAGTACTACGCCGACACGATCGAGGTGTCCGACGTCGACCCCGTCGACGTGGTCGCGGTGCTCAAGGAGAACAACGTCGACGTCCTGGTGTCCTACCTGCCGGTGGGCTCCGAGGAGGCCGACAAGTTCTACGCCCAGTGCGCGATCGACGCCGGCGTGGCGTTCGTCAACGCGCTGCCGGTGTTCATCGCCAGCGATCCGGTCTGGGCGAAGAAGTTCGCCGACGCCGGGGTGCCGATCGTCGGCGACGACATCAAGAGCCAGATCGGTGCGACCATCACCCACCGCGTGATGGCCAAGCTGTTCGAGGACCGCGGCGTGCAACTGGACCGCACCATGCAGCTCAACGTCGGCGGCAACATGGACTTCCTGAACATGCTCGAGCGTTCGCGCCTGGAGTCCAAGAAGATCTCCAAGACCCAGGCCGTCACGAGCAACCTGCAGCGCGAGTTCAACACCAAGGACGTGCACATCGGCCCGTCCGATCACGTCGGCTGGCTCGACGACCGCAAGTGGGCGTACGTGCGCCTCGAGGGTCGGGCCTTCGGCGACGTGCCGCTGAACCTGGAGTACAAGCTCGAGGTGTGGGACTCGCCGAACTCGGCGGGCGTGATCATCGACGCGGTGCGCGCGGCCAAGATCGCCAAGGACCGCGGTATCGGCGGCCCCGTCGAGGCGGCCTCGGCCTACCTGATGAAAAGCCCGCCCAAGCAGCTGCCCGACGACATTGCGCGCGCGCAGCTGGAAACCTTCATCGAAGGCTGACGTTCCCGCGATTTGTGGAGTCCTGCCCGCTCTGAGCGCGGCCGGGGCTCCACATTTCGCATTTTGTAGTGTTTTTCTGTGAGCGACATAACCCCGGACGACGAACTGGCCTCTCTCGACGAGTTCACCTTCCTCAAAGAGAACGCCCGCCAAGCCGGCGTCGACACCGTGCCGCCGGCCACCCGGGTCGAGTCCGGGCCGATCAGCGCGCTGAAGTTCGGCGACGCCGCGCCGCGGGTGGTGTTCCTGCACGGCGGCGGCCAGAACGCGCACACCTGGGACACCGTCGTCGTCGGGCTCGGCGAGCCCGCGTTGGCCCTTGACCTGCCCGGTCACGGCCGCTCGGCGTGGCGCGACGACGGCGACTACGGACCCAAGCTCAACGCGGTCACCGTCGAACCGGCGCTGCGTGCGCTGGCCCCCGGCGCCGACCTGGTCGTCGGGATGTCGCTGGGCGGTTTGACGGCGCTGCGGCTGGCGGTGTCGGCCCCCGCGCTGGTGCCCCGGCTGGTGCTGGTCGACGTGACCCCGTCGGCGCCGGAGCGCCACACCGAGCTGACCGACGAGCAGAAGGGCACCGTCGCGCTGGTGCGGGGCCCGCGGACCTTCGAAAGCTTCGAGGCGATGCTCGAGCTGACCGTCGCGGCCGCCCCGCACCGGGACCGGGAATCGTTGCGCCGCGGGGTTTTTCACAACGCCAAGCGGCTCGACGACGGCACCTGGACGTGGCGTTACGACGAGATGCGCAAGGGTGAGGGGTTCGAGGGCCTGTGGGACGACGTGCCCCGGCTCGAGGTGCCCACGACGCTGGTGCGCGGCGCCAAGTCCTACTTCGTCAACGACGACGACGCCGCCGAGTTCGCCCGCAACGCACCGGGTTTCCGCGACGTGCACATCGTCGAAGACGCCGGGCACTCGGTGCAGAGCGACCAGCCGGGCAAGCTGATCGAGATCCTTCGCGGGGTGCTCGCCGAAAAACGCACGTAAGTTGAAAGGGTGAGCTTTCCCATTCGCATCGGCGTGCAACTGCAGCCGCAACACTCCCCGCAATACCGCCATATCCGCGACGCGGTCCGTCGCTGTGAGGACCTCGGTGTCGACGTCGCCTTCAACTGGGACCACTTCTTCCCGCTCTACGGCGATCCCGACGGTGCTCATTACGAATGCTGGACGATGCTGGGCGCCTGGGCCGAGCAGACATCCCGCATCGAGATCGGGGCGCTGGTGTCGTGCAATTCCTACCGCA
This sequence comes from Mycolicibacterium holsaticum DSM 44478 = JCM 12374, assembly GCF_019645835.1. Taxonomy (NCBI): domain Bacteria; kingdom Bacillati; phylum Actinomycetota; class Actinomycetes; order Mycobacteriales; family Mycobacteriaceae; genus Mycobacterium; species Mycolicibacterium holsaticum. Next base: position 35,284 of record NZ_CP080998.1, on the reverse strand, counting down.
ACCCTGAACTGCTGGCCGACATGGCCCGCACCGTCGACCACATCAGCGACGGCAGGCTGATCCTGGGCATCGGCTCGGGCTGGAAGCAGAAGGACTACGACGAGTACGGCTACGAGTTCGGCACCGCAGGCAGCCGACTCGACGACCTGGCCGTCGGCCTGCCCCGCATCGCGTCGCGGCTGGCCAAGCTCAACCCGCCGCCGACCCGCCAGATCCCCGTGCTCATCGGCGGGGAGGGGGAGAAGAAGACGCTGCGGCTGGTGGCCAGGCACGCCGACATCTGGCACACCTTCAGCGGCAGCGCCGGCTATGCCCGCAAAGCCGAGATCCTCGCGCAGCACTGCTCGGACGTCAGCCGCGATCCCGACGCGATCGAGCGGTCGGCGGGCGTGTCCGGCAAGACGATCGACGCGCTGATCGCCGAGGCCGACGCGCTGGCCGACCTCGGGGTCACGCTGCTGACCGTCGGCGCCAACGGTCCCGACTACGACCTCGCCGAGGCCGAGGCGCTGTGCCGCTGGCGCGATCGGCGGCAGAGCTAGGCACACCGCAGGATTCGGCTCCGACTCCCGCGGCGACGTGAGACACTGGCGCCGCGATGCCCAAGAAGTATGGGGTCAAAGAGAAAGACCTCGTGGTCTCGCATGTTGTCAACCTGATACTGACCGGCAAACTCCGCTCGGGTGACCGGGTCGACCGCAACGAGATCGCTCACGCACTCGGACTGTCCCGGGTGCCCGTTCAAGAGGCCGTGGTGCAACTCGAGCACGACGGGATCCTGTCCACGCTTTATCACCGCGGCGCCTTCGTCCAGCCGTTCGACGAATCCGTGGTGCGTGAGCATCACGAGATCTACGGGCTGCTCACCGGGGTCGCGTCCGCGCGCGCGGCAGACGACCGGAACCCGGAGATCCTCGACGAGCTCGCCAGGTTGGTCGACGTCATGCGCAACAACCGGGAGTCGCGGGCCTTCAACGACGCCGGCTGGGGGTTCCGGCAGATCGTCAACGACAACTACGGAGGCCCGCGGCTGCTCGCGCTGATCCAGGCGTCTCAGGCGTTGGTTCCGCGGGTGTTCTGGGGTGCATACACAGACAACCACGACGAGGTGCTGGCGACCTACGAGAGCGAGATCAGCGCGCTGCGCCGCGGTGACACCGACGCGGCCCGGGCGGCCTGCGCCGCGCGGTCCGAGGTGATGGCCCGGGTCATGCTGGTCGAACTGGTGCGCCGCGGCGTCTTCAACCCGTCGGCGCACCCGGCGTTGCGTTCCGATTGAGTTGAAGACGGCGCCGCGGCGCAGACGGTCGCTACGTTGCAGGAATGAAGGCAACCGTCTTGGCGCTCATCGCGCTGCTCATCGGCGGCATGGGGTGGGCCCCGCTGGCCCAGGCGCAAGTCGACCAGTGCGCGCCGCCGGGCATGGCCAGCGCCAGCGCACTGCCCACCAACCTCGCCGCGGCGGCCAAGGGGCCTGAGGAAGACAGGTACACGACGGCCACCGTCGTCCCGTTGGACACCATCGACGTCAACGCGCTGGGTCTACGCACGCCGGGCACGCTGACCGTCGGCACCCTTTCGGATGCTCCGCCGAGCATCTGCATCAACTCCGCCGGCCAGTTCACCGGCTTCGACAACGAACTGCTGCGCGCGATCGCCGACAAACTGGGCCTGCAGATCAACTTCGTCGGCACCGAGTTCTCCGGGCTGCTGGCCCAGGTGGCCGCGCGGCGCTTCGACGTCGGGTCGTCGTCGATCACGACCACCGAAGCGCGGCGCCGCACCGTGGGCTTCACCAACGGCTACGACTTCGGGTACTTCTCGCTGGTGGTGCCCGCCGGGTCGCCGATCACCGGGTTCGGCGACCTGGCCCCCGGGCAGCGCATCGGCGTCGTGCAGGGCACCGTGCAGGAGGCCTACGTCGTCGACACCCTGCGCCTGCAGCCGGTGATCTACCCCGACTACAACACCGTCTACGCGAGCCTGAAAACCCGCCAGCTCGACGCGTGGGTGGCGCCGTCACAGCAGGCCGAGGGCACGGTGCAGGCCGGTGACCCGGCCGACATCATCGAAAACACCTTCAGCTTGGACAATTTCGTCGCCTACGCGGTCGCCAACGAGAACCGGCCCCTCATCGACGCACTGAACTCGGGCCTGGACGCGGTGATCGCCGACGGCACCTGGGCGCGGCTGTATTCCGACTGGGTGCCGCGCGCGCTGCCGCCAGGCTGGAAACCCGGTTCGAAGGCCGCCCCGCTGCCACAACTGCCCGACTTCGACGCGATCGCCGCGCAGCAGCAGGAGTCCGACACCAGCGGGCCCGCGCAGCAGAAGTCCACGCTGTCTCAACTCAAAGACTCGTTCCTGGACTGGAACCTGTACAAACAGGCGATCCCGGTGCTGTTCAAGACCGGACTGCCCAACACGCTGATCCTGACGATCTGCGCATCGGTGATCGGGCTGGTGCTGGGCATGGCGCTGGCCGTGGCCGGGATATCGCGGCACCGCGTGCTGCGCTGGCCCGCCCGGGTGTACACCGACATCTTCCGCGGGCTGCCGGAGGTGGTGATCATCTTGTTGATCGGTTTGGGGCTCGGCCCGGTGGTGGGCGGATTGACCGGGAACAACCCGTTTCCGCTCGGTATCGCCGCGCTGGGGCTGATGGCGGCGGCGTACGTCGGGGAGATCTTCCGCTCCGGTATCCAGAGCGTGGAGCCCGGCCAACTGGAAGCCTCTCGGGCACTGGGCTTTTCGTACACCACATCGATGCGGTTGGTGGTGGTGCCGCAGGGCATCCGGCGGGTGCTGCCGGCGCTGATGAACCAGTTCATCTCGCTGCTCAAGGCGTCGTCGCTGGTGTATTTTCTGGGCCTGGTGGCCGACCAGCGGGAGCTGTTCCAGGTGGGCCGTGACCTCAACGCGCAGACCGGCAACCTGTCCCCGCTCGTCGCCGCCGGGTTGTTCTATCTGGCGTTGACCGTGCCGCTGACGCACCTGGTGAACTACATCGACGCCCGGTTGCGCCGCGGCCGGCCCCCGACCGAGGAAGACCCGCTCGAACTGTCCACGTCGCTGGGGGCATCTCCCACGCGACGCGCAGGGGAAGAGATGCTCTGATGGCTGATTTCGAACCGGTGTCGTTGGCCGCCAACGATATTCATTTGGCATTCGGGCCGAACCCGGTGCTGCGTGGGGTGGACATCGACGTGCCTGCGGGCAGCACCGTCGCGGTGATCGGGCCGTCGGGATCCGGGAAGTCGACGCTGCTGCGCACGCTGAACCGGCTCTACGAACCCGACCGCGGCGACATCCTGCTCGACGGGCGTTCGGTGCTCAAGGACAACCCCGACCAGTTGCGTCAGCGCATCGGAATGGTGTTCCAGAACTTCAACCTGTTTCCGCACCGCAGCGTGCTGGACAACGTGACGCTGGCACCGCGCAAGCTCAAACGCCTCGGCGCCGAGGAGGCCCGTGAGCTCGGGATGGCGCAGTTGGAGCGGGTTGGGTTGGGGCACAAGGCCAATGTGCGGCCCACGACGCTGTCGGGTGGGCAGCAGCAGCGCGTGGCGATCGCGCGGGCGTTGGCGATGGCGCCGCAGGTGATGTTCTTCGACGAGGCCACCTCGGCGCTGGATCCCGAGTTGGTCAAGGGCATCCTGGCCCTCATCGCCGACCTGGGCGCAGACGGGATGACGATGGTCGTCGTGACCCACGAAATGGGCTTTGCCCAGTCGACCGCGGACACCGTGGTGTTCATGGACCACGGGCAGGTGGTCGAATCCGGCAGGCCCGCGCAGATCTTCCAGGCCGCCGAAACCGACCGTCTGCAGCGGTTCCTGTCGCAGGTTCTGTGAGGCTAATCGGCCGTCATCGCGTCTTGGCAGGCCCAGACAGGTTAGACTGACGAATTATGGCCGAGGTGGAACCGCAGGTCACAGAGTTGGCCGGGGAGCTGCAGCGGGTGCTCTCCCGGGTTTTCTCCGTGCTGCGCCGCAGCGACACCAACCGTGCGGAAGCCGGTGATCTCACGCTGGCGCAGCTGTCGATCCTGCTGACCCTGCTCGACCAGGGGCCGCTGCGGATGACCGACCTGGCCGCCCACGAGCGGGTGCGCACGCCGACCACCACGGTCGCGATCCGCCGGTTGGAGAAGCTCGGTCTGGTCAAACGCTCACGTGACCCGTCGGATCTGCGGGCGGTGCTGGTTGACATCACCCCCGAGGGACGTTCGCAGCACCAGGAGGCGCTGGCGACCCGGCGGGCGCATCTGGGCACGTTGCTGGGCCGACTCAGCCCCGAGGATCTGGAGATGCTCACCAAGGCGATCGGCCCGCTCGAGCGGTTGGCCGAATAGCTAACCCAGCCAGTCCAATACCGCGGCCGCGGTCCACGACTGTTGCATGCTGCCCAGCGGCTCCCCGGTGAACGGTTCGTAGTACTCGGCGAAACTGCCGTCGCTGACTTGCCGCAGTCCTTCTTTGCGCAGCAGCCGGGCCCGTTCGGCCCACCCGCGCCGGGCGAAGCACCACGCGAACAACCACGTCATCACCGGCCACACCGGGCCGCGCCAGTACTCGCGCGGGCGGAAGTGACGCGACACCGGCGACGTCGACGGGATCAGCGGGTAGCACAGATCGGGATGCCCGCAGAACCGCGGGCCCTCCAACAGCTTCACCAGGTGGCGCTCCTGTTCGTGCGCCAACCCGCCGCACAGCAGCGGCGCGAACTGCGCGACCGTCTCCGTGGCCACCCACTGGTCGGCCTTGACGTCGAAATCCCTTGCCGCGCCGGTGCGTTCGTCGGTAGCGCCGACGACGCCCGACCGGAACCGCTCGGCCCACGCGTACAGGTCGCGCACGTCAGCGGTCGGGCGTTTGTAGTCCTCACCGATTTCGGCGAGCACATCACATGCGACCGCCAGGATCGCCGAGACGAACACGTCCTCGACGGCGAAGCTCATCACCTTGGGCAGCAGTTCGTCGTCGTAGCGGGCCAGCTTCATCTCCTCGAGCAGCCACAGGTACCGGTCGTACTCGACGTCGGTGGGGCGCTGGCTGGCGTCGGTGACGATGGTGGTGTCCTCGCGTTGGTACTCGGGCAGCGCGCCGGGAACGACGTTGGCGTAGGCGCTGTCCCAACGCGGCGAGTTGTCCATACCGGACTCCCAGCCGTGATAGAGCGTGACCCGGCCGCGCGCGTGCGGGTCGCGCGCTTCGGCCAACCAGCGGTGCCAGCGCACCAGGTTGTCCCACCGGCGGTCGAGGAACGCCTCGGCGACCCTGCGGGTGGACCGGCCGCGGGTGCGGGCGTTGTCGAGGATGCGTTGTACGGCGATGGCGTGCACGGGCGGTTGGGTGATGCCCGAGGTGAGCCGGTTGCGCGGCGCGTGCGCGGCCAGCGTCGACGTGGCCCAGCGGGCCGGCCCGGGAAAGTACCCGTCCACCCCGTTGGCGAAGACGATGTGCGGGATCATCCCGTTGCTCCACTGCGCCGAGAGCAGCGTGTCGAGCTCGACGACGGCGCGCTCGACGCTCAGCGGCGCCAGCCCGATCGCCACGAACGCGGCGTCCCAGCTCCACATGTGCGGGTAGAGCAGCGGCGCGGCCGTCGTCATGGTGCCCAGGTCGTTGCCGCGCAGCAGATACGCAGCGCGGGCGGAGAGCTGCGTTGGCGTGAAGCTGTGATCGGCGGGCATCCGTACCATGATGCGACGCGGTGCGCCGGTTTGCAGGTCGGTAGCGTTGACGACATGCCGACCGCACTCATCACGGGGGCGTCGCGGGGCCTGGGTACGGCGGTCGCGGCCGCGTTGGCGCCCACGCATTCGCTGGTTCTCGCGGGCCGACCGGGGGCGCGGCTGGACGCCGTCGCCGCCCGGTTCGGCGCCACGACGGTGGCCGTCGACCTGGCCGACGCCGACGCGATCGCCGGGGCCGTCGCGTCCATCGACGAACTGGACGTGTTGATCCACAACGCCGGTGTGGCCTATCCCGGGCGGGTCGCGGAGTCGACGATCGACGAGTGGCGAACCACCATGGAGATCAACGTCATTGGCGCGGTGGCGTTGACGCTGGCGCTGCTGCCCGCGCTGCGGGCGGTTGGCGGACACGTGGTTTTCGTCAACTCGGGCTCGGGCATCGACGCCTCGCCCGGGCTGGCGTCGTATTCGGGAAGCAAGTTCGCGCTGCGGTCGTTCGCCGATTCGTTGCGCAACGACGAACCGTCGCTGCGGGTGACGTCGGTGCATCCCGGCCGGATCGCCACCGAGATGCAGGAGGGCCTGGTCGCCTACGAAGGCGGGCAGTACGACCCGTCACGGTTCTTGTCGCCGGAGACCGTCGCGGGCGTGATCGCCGACGTGGTGGCGTCGCCGCCGGACGCGCACATCCACGAGGTGATCGTCCGCCCCCGGTGATTTCGGGGTAGTTCGTCACGGTGAGCGTGACGAACTACGCCGAAATCACACGACGATGTTGACCAGGCGGCCGGCCACCACGATCACCTTTTTCGGCGTGGCGCCGTTGAGGAACGCCTGCACCTTCTCATCGGCCAGCGCTGCGGCCTCCATCGTGTCAGCGTCGGCGTCGGCGCCGACCGTGATGTGCCCGCGAACCTTCCCGTTGACCTGCACCGGATACTCCACGGTGTCCTCGACGAGGTACTGCGGGTCGGCAACCGGGAACGGTCCGTGCGCAAGCGGGGTGTCGTGACCCATCCGGTGCCACAGTTCCTCGGCCAGGTGCGGCGCCAACGGCGCGAGCATCAGCACCAGCGGTTCCACCGCCGCCCTGGCCGTCACACCCTGTTTGGTCAGGTGGTTGGTGTACTCGATCAGCTTGGCCGCCGCGGTGTTGTTGCGCAGGTTCGTGTAGTCGTCGGTGACCCCGGCCACGGTGCGGTGCAACAACCGCAGGGTGTCGGTGTCCAGCGCCTCGTGCTCGGCGACCTGCACGCGGCCGCTCTGCTCGTCGACGACAAGCCGCCACACCCTCTGCAGGAACCGGTGCGCGCCGACGACGTCCTTGGTGGCCCACGGTCGCGACGCCTCGATCGGTCCCATCGACATCTCGTAGACGCGCAATGTGTCGGCGCCGTAGTTGTCGCAGATCTCGTCGGGCGACACCGAGTTCTTCAGGCTCTTGCCGATCTTGCCGAACTCCTGGAACACCTCGATCTCACCGTCGGGATCCGGAGCCGACCCGTAGGCGTCATCGGACGGACGCCAGAAGAACTTCCCTTCGCGTTCGACGACTTCGGCGGCCGGCACGTAGGTGCCGCGGGAGTCGGTGTAGGCGTAGGCCTGGATGTAGCCCTGGTTAACCAGCCGCCGGTACGGCTCGCGCGAGCTGATGTGGCCGAGGTCGTAGAGCACCTTGTGCCAGAACCGCGCGTACAGCAGGTGCAGCACCGCGTGCTCCACACCGCCGACGTACAGGTCCACCCCGCCCGGATCATGCGGACCGTGCTCGGCCGGCCGCGGACCCATCCAGTAAGCCTCGTTTTCCTTGTCGCACATCGCTTCTGCGTTGTCCGGGTCGGTGTAGCGCAGCTCGTACCAAGAACTGCCCGCCCACTGCGGCATGACGTTGGTGTCCCGGGTGTAGGGCTTGCACCCGTCACCCAGATCCAGTTCGACGTGCACCCAGTCGGTCGCCTTGCCCAGCGGCGGGGACGGTTCGGTGTTCGCGTCGTCGGGGTCGAACAACACCGGCGAATAGTCCGGGACGTCCGGCAGTTCCACCGGCAGCATCGATTCCGGTAGCGGGTGCGCACGACCGTCGGCGTCGTACACGATCGGGAACGGTTCACCCCAATACCGTTGGCGCGCGAACAGCCAGTCCCGCAGTTTGTACTCGACGCGCGCACGGCCGCGGCCTTCTACCTCCAGCCGCCGGGTCATCGCCTCCTTCGCCGCGCCGACGCTGAGCCCGTTGAGGTAGTCGGAGTTGACCACCTCGCCGTCACCGGTGTTCGGGCCCTGCGAAATATCGCCGCCAGCAACGGTTTCCACGATCGGCAGGCCGAACTCGGTGGCGAAGTCCCAGTCGCGCTGGTCTCCGCCGGGCACGGCCATGATCGCACCGGTGCCGTAGCCGATCAGCACATAGTCGGCGATGAACACCGGAATCCGTTGGCCGTTGGCCGGGTTGGTGGCGTACGCGCCGAGGAACACGCCCGTCTTGGTCTTGTTCTCCTGGCGCTCGAGGTCTGACTTCGCCGCGATGGCCGACCGGTAGGCGGCGACGGCCTCGCGTGGGTTGGCGGCGCCGAAGGTCCAGCGCTCGTCCACGTCGGCCGGCCACTGCGAGGCCGCCAACGTGTCGACCAGCCCGTGCTCGGGCGCCAGCACCATGTACGTCGCGCCGAACAGCGTGTCCGGGCGGGTGGTGAACACCTCGATATCGCCTGCGTCGGTGCTGAAATACACCGACGCACCGGTGGACCGCCCGATCCAATTTCGCTGCATGGCCTTGACCTTCTCCGGCCAGTCCAGCAGATCCAGGTCGTCGAGCAACCGGTCGGAGTATGCGGTGATCCGCATCATCCACTGCCGCAACCGCTTCCGGAACACCGGGAAGTTGCCGCGTTCGCTGCGCCCGTCGGAGGTGACCTCTTCGTTGGCCAGCACGGTGCCCAGGCCCGGGCACCAGTTGACCAGCGAGTCGGCGCGATACACCAGCCGGTGAGAGTCCACCACGTCAGCGCGGTCACCGGCGCTCAGCTGCGACCACACCCGTCCGTCATCGAGGGTCCTTGCCCCGGAATCGAATTCGGAGACCAGTTCGGCGATCGGCCGTGCCTTGCCGGTGGTCGGGTCGAACCAGGCGTTGTAGATCTGCAGGAAAATCCACTGGGTCCACTTGTAGTAGTCGACGTCGGTGGTGGAGAAGCTGCGCCGCGGGTCGTGGCCGAAGCCCAGCCTGCCGAGCTGACGGCGGAAGTTGACGATGTTGGCTTCGGTTCGCTCGCGTGGATGCGTGCCGGTCTGGATCGCATACTGCTCGGCCGGCAACCCGAATGCATCAAAGCCCAATGCGTGCAGGACATTACGGCCGGTCATCCGGCAGTAGCGGGCGTAGACATCGGTGGCGATGTAGCCGAGCGGATGCCCGACGTGCAGGCCTTCACCGGACGGGTAGGGGAACATGTCCTGCACGAACATCTTGTCCTCGGGCACCGTGGCGCCGTCGGTGGGTGCCAGCGAACCGACCGGGTTCGGTACGTGAAACGTGCCTGCCTCGGCCCACCTCTGCTGCCAGGCGTGCTCGATCTTCCCGGCCAGCTCCGCGGTGTAGCGGTGCTGCAGGGTTTCGGCGGCGGCGTCGGCGGCGGCCGCCGCGGGCTGAGCGGTCGGCGGTTCGGTCACGTGAACAGGGTATAAGCCCGCGAATCCGGTCCGCGCCGGCCACGGGTTGGTATCGGTTGCGTTGCGGACAAGTCAGAACAAGGTTGCAGCTCGGTTCCGGCTCTGGTGGCTAACGTCCCCGGCTGGATACAGTCGGCGCCTGACGTGCACCGCGCTGTCTGGAAGGACCGACGTCGATGATCGAGATCGCCCGCCGCTGGCGGGTTCTGGCTTCAGGAGCCGCCGTCGCAGCGGCTGGTGTGGTGAGCTTCGCGGGCACCACCGCCTCGGCCGAACCGGTGGTTCCGCAACCCCCGGTGCCGGCACCGGCCACGGTGACGCAGACCGTCACGGTGACGCCGAACGCCGCACCGCAAGCCGTCGGTCAGCCCGGTGTGAGCTCGGCCACTGGCCTCGCGCAGGCCGGTATCGCATCACCCGGCGCCGAAGCCGCGCCCGCCGCCGTCCCCGTCGCGCAGGCCGGTGCTCCCGTCGCGCAGCCCGGTGCTCCCGCCGCGCAGCCCGCCGCACCGGTCGCACCCGTCGTGGCACCGCCTGCCGTCACGATCACCCCGGCGGCCTCGGGCACCCTGCGGGAGTTCTTCGAGTCCAAGGGCGTCCGGCTCGAACCGCAGAACAGCCAGGACTTCAAGGCGCTCACCATCGTGTTGCCGATGCCGCGCGGTTGGTCCAACGTTCCCGACCCCAACGTGCCCGACGCGTTCGCGGTGATCGCCGACCGGGTCGGCGGCAACGGCCTGTACACGTCCAACGCCCAGGTGGTCGTCTACAAGCTGGTCGGCGAATTCGACCCGATCGAGGCCATCAGCCACGGCTTCGTCGACAGCCAGCAACTCCCGGCATGGCGATCCACCGACGCGTCGTTCGACAGCTTCGGCGGGATGCCGTCGGCGCTGATCGAGGGCACCTACCGGCAGAACTCGATGACGTTGAACACCTCGCGCCGCCACGTCATCGCCACCGTCGGACCCGACAACTACCTGGTCTCGCTGGCGGTGACCACCAGCGTGGACCAAGTCATCCCCGCCGCCGACGCCACCGACGCGATCGTGCGCGGCTTCCGGGTGAGCGTCCCGGCCCCCGCCGCTCCCCCAGCGCCTGCGCCGGACGCGGCGCCCGGCGTGACGCCCCCACCTGCCACGACCGCCCTTCCCAGCGGGCCCGCCGCGGCAGTCCCGGCGTCGCAGGCACTTGCGAACACGGCGTCCAGCTAGGGCGCCCGCGATGGACATGTCCCCCGGGCGAAGCCTGGCGTCCGGGGGACACCATCACGCCATCGGGGCGCGGCCCTCGTAGGGTGGGGCCATGCTCGTCGTCGGTGTGCTCAGCTTCTGTGCCGCAGTGGCGTGCGCGGCGGCCGCGCTGTGGCTGCTGAGCCGGCCCCGCTCGAATGACCCCAGGCAGCAGGTGTTGCGCGCCCTGGTGCCGACACAGTTCGCCGCCGCGGTGATGCTCGCGGTGGGCGGCGCGGTCGCAGTGTCCACCGAGCCGGGCACGGCGCTGCTCGTGGCGATCGTGTGCGTGATCGGCGCGGTCGGCACGCTCGGCGCGGGTTGTTGGCAGAGCGCGAAGAGCCTGGCCCGTATCGGCGGGCAGTCCACAGCGGCCACGGGTGAGTGCGGCAGCGTATGCGCCACCTGCACGCTGTCCTGCAGCGAAAACGCCGTCTAGTTGCGGCTGATGTCGATCGGGTGGGTGGCCAAGAGCGACAGCGGCAGGGGCTGACGGCGCAGCACCCGCGCCCACAGGTCGACGCGTGGTTCGACCAACACGTCAGAGGGCAACGCGGACAGCACAATCCAGTCGTCGCGTTCGATCTCACCCTCCAGCTGACCGATGGTCCACCCCGAGTAGCCAGCGAAGATCCGCACGCCCTCGACGGCCGGAGCAACCGAGTCCGGATCGGCGTCGAGGTCGACCATCGCCATCCGGCCCTGCACGTGCCGCAAACCGGGCAGCCCGTCGGCGTCGACGCCGACGCGCATGGTCGCCAGACACAACGCCGCATCGCGTTTGACCGGTCCGCCGATGAACATCGTCTTGGGCTTGGTGGCCAGCTTCGCCCACTGCGGCAGCACGTTGTACACCGCGGTTTCACTCGGCCGGTTCAGCACCACCCCGAGGGTGCCGCCGTCGTTGTGCTCGACGATGTAGATGACGCTGCGCCGAAACGTCGGCTCCAGCAGGTCGGTGTTGGCCAGCAGCAGAGTTCCGGCCCGCACCCGGTGCGCCGCGGGGGCGACTCCCTCTTTACGGTCCTCGGGCTCCTCCGACTGCGCCACGTACCCATCATGGCACCAGCAACCAAACAACGTGGAGAACAAGCACGGCCCGCCGCAAGATTTGTACTGTGGGTCGGGTTCGCATCCACACAACCAGGACGTGGTACCGCTGGCCGACCTTCGCGCACCCACCGCACTGTGGCGGTCGGTGCGTGGCATGCCGGAATTCTGGCGGCTACTGGAACTTCGGTTGGTCAGCCAGTTCGGCGACGGCCTGTTCGCCGCTGCTCTCGCGGGTGCGATCCTCTTCAACCCGCAGCGCGCCGCCGAGCCGTGGGCGATCGCCGGCGCGTTCGCGGTGCTGTTCCTGCCGTACTCGGTGCTGGGCCCGTTCGCCGGTGCGCTGCTGGACCGTTGGGACCGGCGGGCGGTGCTGATCGGCGCCAACGCCGGCCGGCTGCTCCTGGTGCTGGCCGTCGCCGCGCTGCTGGAGTCCGGTGCCGGTGATCTGCCGATCCTGTGCGGCGCGCTGATCGTCAACGGTTTCACCCGGTTCGTCTCGTCGGGGCTGTCGGCCGCGCTGCCGCACGTGGTGCCGCGGGATCAGGTGGTGGCGATGAACTCGGTGGCGGCGGCCACCGGTGCGGTCTCGGCGTTCGTCGGGGCGAACTTCATGTTGTTGCCCCGCTGGTTGTTCGGCGCCGACGACGCCGGTGCGGCGGCAATCATCCTGATCGTCGCGGTGCCGGTGGCGCTGGCGCTGTGGTTGTCGTGGCGCTTCGCCCCGCACATCCTCGGCCCGGACGACAGCAGGCGCGCGGTGCACGGGTCGGCGCTGTACGCGATCGCCACCGGCTGGGTGCACGGCACGCGTACGGTCGCGACGGTCCCGACGGTGGCCGCCACGCTCACCGGGCTGGCCGCGCACCGCATGGTGTTCGGCATCAACAGCCTGCTGGTGCTGGTGATCGTGCGGCACAGCGACACCCAGCAGGTCGCGGGCCTGGGCACCGCCGTGCTGTTCGTCGCCGCGACCGGCGTGGGAGCGTTTCTCGCCGCGCCGGTCACCCCGATCGCCGTGCGACGGTGGGGCCGGTACGCCACCGTCAACGGTGCGCTGCTGTCAGCCGCGCTGGTCCAGGTGGCCGGTGCGGGCCTGCGGCTACCGGTGATGGTGGTGTGCGGCTTCCTGCTCGGCCTGACCGGCCAGGTCGTCAAGCTGTGCGCCGACAACGCCATGCAACTCGACGTCGACGACGCGCTGCGGGGACACGTGTTCACGGTGCAGGATTCGCTGTTCTGGATGTCGTTCATCCTGGCGATCGCGTTGTCGGCCATCGTGATTCCCCCGGACGGCCACGAACCGGCGCTGGCGCTCGCCGGGGTCGGGGTGTACCTGGCCGGGCTGGCCGCACATGCCGTGCTCGGCCGGCGGGACCGACCGGTGCCGATACAGTGACCGCCATGTCCGGTGCCGCGCCGATGGTGGCCGATCTGCGTGCCGAGAGCGACGCTCTCGACGCCCTGGTGGGCGACCTCGCGCCACAGCAGTGGTCGACGCCGACGCCCGCCCCCGGCTGGACGATCGCCCATCAGATCGCCCACCTGCTGTGGACCGACCGTGTCGCGTGCACCGCCGTGACCGACGCGGACGGGTTCGCGGCCCTGCTCGACGAGGCGGCCAAGGACCCGGCCGGTTTCGTCGACGCGGCCGCCGAGGAGCTGGCCGCCACGCCACCGGAAGACCTGCTGGCCGACTGGCGCGCCACCCGCACCCGGTTGCACGACGAGCTGCTGGAGGTGGCCGACGGCCGCAAGCTGCCCTGGTTCGGGCCGCCGATGAGCGCCGCGTCGATGGCGACCGCCCGGTTGATGGAGACGTGGGCGCACGGCCTCGACGTCGCTGACGCGCTCGGGGTACGGCGCCCCGCCACCGCGCGGCTGCGCTCGATCGCGCACATCGGTGTGCGCACCCGCGACTTCGCATTCAGCATCCACGGGCTCACGCCGCCCGCCGAGCCGTTCTACGTGCAGCTGCGCGCGCCGGACGGGTCGACGTGGGCGTGGGGCCCCGAGGACGCGTCGCAACAGGTCACCGGTTCGGCCGAGGATTTCTGCCTGCTGGTCACCCAGCGCCGGCCGCGTTCCGAACTGGACGTCACCGCCGCCGGCGCCGACGCGCAGACCTGGCTGGGCATCGCCCAGGCGTTCGCCGGCCCACCCGGGCCGGGCCGCTGACACGCGTCACGACAGCTCGTCGGCGCCGTCGGCCCGACCGTCGCCGTCGGTGTCGCTGAGCTTCACGTCCCAGCGGCCGTCGCCGTCGGTGTCGACGTAGGCGTCCGCATCCCCGAGCGCGCGGTCGGCCACCCCGTCACCGTCCACGTCGGCCAGCCGGTCGTCGACCTGGCCGTCGGCGTCGATGTCGACCATCGGTCCGCCGAACTGCTCGGCGCCGTCGAGGCGGAACCACCGCAGCCCCCGGTCTGCGGCCACCGCCCAGGTGCCGCTGCCGTCGTCGGTGAAATACGCCGCGTCGCCGGCATGGTCACGGACCAGGTGGTCGGCCGCACCGTCACCGTCGAGGTCGCCCAGCGCGTCGTCGAGCAGCCCGTCCCCGTCGAAATCCAGGCCGACCGCGTCGAACACCCCGTCACCGTCCACATCGATATCCGGTGCGGCGGTCCAGATGGTGGCCGAGCCGTCCCCGTCGCCAAGGCAGTAGTCCACACCCTTTCGACGCAGCGCTACTGTCTGGCGTTCCACCACTTCCACAACTCGTCGACGGCGTCGTCGTGGGACAGCGGGCCGCGGTCCAGCCGCAGCTCCTTGAGATGCCGCCACGCCTCGCCGACCTCGCGCCCCGGCGGGATGCCGAGGATCGTCATGATCTCGTTGCCGTCGAGGTCGGGCCGCACCCTGGCCAGGTCCTCCTTTTCGGCAAGCTCGGCGATCCGCAGCTCGAGGTCGTCGTAGTTGGCCTGCAACCGCGCGGCGCGGCGCTTGTTGCGGGTGGTGCAGTCCGCGCGCACCAGCTTGTGCAACCGCGGCAGCAGCGGTCCGGCGTCGGTGACGTAGCGGCGCACCGCCGAGTCCGTCCACCGCCCGCCGCCGTAGCCGTGGAACCGCAGGTGCAGGTACACCAGCTGGGAGACGTCGTCGACCATCTGCTTGGAGTACTTCAGCGCCCGCATGCGCTTGCGCACCATTTTCGCGCCGACCACCTCGTGGTGGTGAAAGCTCACACCGCCGTCGGGTTCGAGCTTGCGGGTGGCCGGCTTACCGATGTCGTGCAGCAACGCGGCCCACCGCAACACCAGATCGGGTTCGCCGTCTTCCAGTGCGATCGCCTGCCGCAGCACCGTCAGCGAATGCCAGTACACATCCTTGTGCTGATGGTGCTCGTCGATGGCCATCCGCATCGCCCCGACCTCGGGCAGCACCACGTCGCCGAGCCCCGTCTGCACCATCAGGTCGATGCCCGCGACCGGGTCGGCGCCCAGCAGCAGCTTGTCCAGCTCGGCGGCCACCCGCTCGACGGTGATCCGGCCCAGCTGCGGTGCCATCTCGACGAGCGCCTCGATGACCCGCGGCGCGACGGTGAACTGCAGCTGGGAGACGAACCGCGCCGCCCGCAGCATCCGCAGCGGATCATCGCCGAACGACGTCTGCGGCGCCGACGGGGTGTCCAACGTCTTGGCGCGCAGCGCGGCCAGCCCGCCCAGCGGGTCGTGGAACTCGGCCGGGCCGTCGGCGGTGATGCGCACCGCCATCGCGTTGACGGTGAAGTCCCGGCGTATCAGGTCGTCTTCGAGCCGGTCGCCGAACCGCACCTCCGGATTGCGCGACACCTGGTCGTAGGTGTCGGCGCGAAACGTGGTGATCTCGAGGCGATGGTCGTCCTTGCCGACCCCCAGGGTGCCGAACTCGATGCCGGTGTCCCACAACGCCTCGGCCCACGGCCGCAGCAGCTTCTGCATCTGGTCGGGGCGGGCGTCGGTGGTGAAGTCCAGATCGCCGCGGATGCCGCCCAGCAACGCGTCGCGCACGCTGCCGCCGACGAGGTAGAGCTCGTGACCGGCGTCGGCAAACACCTTGCCGAGGTCGGCGAGCAGGTCGCGATGGCGGTTCAGCGTGACCTGCGCGGCGGCAAGCAGTTCGGCGTCGGAAGCGGAATCGGGCACGTTCGGACAGCTTAATGTGCAACGGCTGTGTCACGACCGGTGAGTGCGGCCGGAGCGAATCTTCGTGGCAGCTACTATCGCTTGGGTGTCGGACGGCGAACAGGCCAAACCACGACGGCGCCGCGGGCGACGTCGTGGCCGTCGTGCTGCCGGCCCGCCCGACGCCACACCCCCCGCGGCCGAGGTGACCCCGCTGCGTCACAACAACGCTGGCCTGCACCGCGCCCAGGAGCAGCCTAACGGGCAGCGCAAGGCGCAGAAGTCCCGTCCGCGTCGACCCCCGGACCGGCTGCGCACCGTCCACGAAACCTCGGCCGGTGGCCTGGTCGTCGACGGTATCGACGGTCCGAAGGACGATCAGGTCGCGGCGCTGATCGGGCGCATCGACCGACGCGGCCGGATGCTGTGGTCGCTGCCCAAGGGGCACATCGAACTCGGCGAGACCGCAGAGCAGACCGCGATCCGTGAGGTCGCCGAGGAGACCGGTATCCAGGGCAGCGTGCTGGCCGCGCTGGGCAGCATCGACTACTGGTTCGTCACCGAGGGGCGCCGGGTGCACAAGACGGTGCACCACTATCTGATGCGGTTCCTCGGCGGCGAACTGTCCGACGAGGATGTCGAGGTCACCGAGGTGGCCTGGGTGCCGCTGGGTGAGTTGCCGTCGCGGCTGGCCTACGCCGACGAGCGCCGCCTGGCCGAGGTGGCTGGGGAGCTGATCGACCGGCTGCACGCCGACGGGCCTGCCGCGTTGCCGCCGCTGCCGCGCAGTTCGCCGCGGCGACGGGCCCAGACGCATTCGCACACCCGCAACCGACGTCCCGACGAGCGTGCGAAACCTCAGCCCGGCCGGCGGACGAACGGCTGCGGACAGGGGCCGTGACGCGCGCCGCGGCGGTGCCGCGTGAGCGCACCCCGGCGGTGCTCCGCCTGTGGATCGCGGCGCTGACGCGCATCGGCAGCACCGTCCTGCTGCTGGTCCTGTTCGCCGCACCGGTGGTGCTGCCGCGCGCCGCGGCCGGCGAGCCCGGTTCGACGCAGTTCCTCCAGGTGCGCGTCGACCGGGTGACCCCCGAGGTGGTGACCACCACCAGCGAGCCCACCGTCACCGTCACCGGAACCGTGCTCAACGTCGGTGACCGCCCGGTGCGCGACGTGGTGGTGCGTCTGGAGGACGCCGCCGCGGTGACGTCGTCGACGGGGTTGCGCACCAACCTCGCCGGCAACGTCGACCAGTTCGAGGCCGTCGGCGACTTCATCACGTTGACACCGGAACTGAAACGGGGACAACAGGTTCCCTTCGAGCTGTCTTATCCGCTGCGGTCCTCGCAGCGGCCCTCGATGAGCATCGACGAGCCCGGGGTGTACCCGGTGATGGTCAACGTCAACGGCACCCCCGATTACGGTGCGCCCGCACGGCTGGATGACTCGCGGTTCCTGCTGCCGGTGCTCGGGGTGCCGCCCGACGCGACGGCCGACTCCGCAGCCGAGACATTGACCTCGGTGGTGGCACCCGACACCTCCAGCCCGGTGCGGCTGACCCTGCTGTGGCCGATCGCCGACGAACCACGGCTGGCCGCCGGTGCGCCGGGCGGCGCCACCCCGGTCCGGCTGATCGACGACGACCTGGCGACCTCGCTGGCCCCCGGTGGCCGGTTGGACACCTTGCTGTCGGCGATCGAGTTCGCGACCAGCCCCCAGGTCGACCCGGACGGCAAGCTGCGGGCGGCGGCCTGCCTGGCCGTGGACCCCGACCTGCTGGTCACCGTCAACGCGATGACCGGCGGCTACGTCGTCAACACCGGACCCGACGCCGGCCCGGGCACCCCGACCCGGCCCGGCACCGGCCAGCAGGCCGCGGTGGGCTGGCTCAACCGGCTCAAGGCGCTGGCGCAGCGGCTGTGCATCGCCCCGACCACCTACGCGCAGGCCGACCTGGACGCCCTGCGCCGCGTCGGCGATCCCGGGCTCAGCGCGATCGCCACCCACACCGCGGGCGACATCGTCGACCAGATCCTCGGCGCCGCCTCGGTGCGGGGCGCCACCCTCGTCGCCGACGGGCCGCTGACCGGACCCGCGGTGCAACTGCTGTCCGCTCAAGGCCGCACGGTCGCCGTCGCCGCGGCCGACTCCCCCACCACCGACGACGGCTCCGAGGCCGGCGCGCCGACACCGGCGGATCTCACCCCGCAGCGCTACACCCCGCAACTGGTCTCCGCGCCGTTCGACCCGGCCGTCGGCGCCGCGCTGGCCGGTGCGGGCACCGACCCGGTGTCGCCGTCGTATCTCGGTTCGGCCCTTGACATTCCGGTGCAGAACGAGTCCGAGGTGGCCCGGCGGCAGGCCGCGCTGGGCGCGCTGCTGTGGCGCGCGCTGAGCCCGGATACCGCGCCGCGCACCGAGATCCTGATGCCGCCGCTGAACTGGAGCCTGCAGCCCGCCGACGCGCAGGCGGTGTTGACGACGGTGGCCACCGCCATCAACGCCGGGCTGGCCGAGCCGCGGCCGCTGCCCGCGGTGATCGCCGAGGGTAACGCCGTCGCACCAGAACCCGACGCGGCGCTGCCCGACGCCGACCTCGGTAACCGGCAAGCCCGTTTCGACGACGCGGTGGTGTCGGGCATCGCCGCGGTCACCGCACGGCTGTGGGGGCTGACCGCGGCACTGACCACCGATGTGCGCACCGGCCTGACCGGGATGGGCTACACCGCGCCGCTGCGCGAAGACATGCTGCGCGCGCTGAGCCAGTCGGTTCCGCCCACGACGCGCAACGGCCTGGCCCAGCAGCGGCTGACGACCGTGGGACGCACCGTCGAGGACATGTTCCACGCCGTCACCATCGTCAACCCCGGCGGCTCCTACACCCTGGCCACCGAACGCAGCCCGCTTCCGCTGGCGCTGCGCAACGACCTGCCGGTGCCCATCCGGGTCCGGCTGGACATCGACCCGCCGCCCGGCATGACGGTCACCGACATGGGGGTGATCGAGCTGCCGCCGGGCTACCTGCCGCTGCGGGTGCCGATCGAGGTGCACTTCACCCAGCGCGTCGCCGTCGATGTCGCGCTGCGCACCGCCGACGGGCTTCCGCTCGGTGACCAGGTGCGGCTGTCGGTGCACTCCAACGCCTACGGCCAGGTGTTGTTCATCATCACGTTGTCGGCGGGCGCGGTGCTGGTGTTGCTCGCCGGGCGCCGGCTGTGGCACCGGTTCCGCGGCCAGCCCGACCGTGCCGACTTGGATGCCGACCCGCACCGTCCGGATCCGCTCGACGTCGCGCTGCACTACGACGACGACCCCCGCGGTGCGCAGCGCAGCCACGCCGGCGAGGAGACGTGAACACCGCAGGCCGGCCCCGGGTCAACGCCGGGGCACCGCGGCAACCCCCGCCCCGGCTGCCCCGCGGACCCGCACCCCGGCGCGGCGCAGGCCGCCCCGAGCTGACCGACGCCGCGGTGGTGTCGCGGTCGTGGGGTATGGCGGTGGCGACGCTGGTCAGCCGGCTGACCGGGTTCGCGCGCATCGTGCTGCTGGCCACAATCCTGGGCGCCGCGCTGTCCAGCGCCTTCTCGGTGGCCTACCAGCTGCCCAACCTGATCGCCGCGCTGGTGCTGGAGGCCACGTTCACCGCGATCTTCGTGCCGGTGCTGGCCCGCGCCGAGCGCGACGACCCCGACGGCGGCACCGCGTTCGTACGCCGCCTGGTCACGCTGGCGACCGTGCTGTTGCTGATCGCGACCGCGATATCCGTCGCGGCCGCGCCGCAATTGGTGGACCTCATGCTGGGCAGCCACCCCGAGGTGAACCGCGATCTGACAACGGCTTTCGCCTACCTGCTGCTGCCGCAGGTGCTGTTCTACGGGTTGTCGTCGGTGTTCATGGCAATCCTGAACACC
This sequence comes from Mycolicibacterium holsaticum DSM 44478 = JCM 12374, assembly GCF_019645835.1. Classification (NCBI taxonomy): domain Bacteria; kingdom Bacillati; phylum Actinomycetota; class Actinomycetes; order Mycobacteriales; family Mycobacteriaceae; genus Mycobacterium; species Mycolicibacterium holsaticum. The sequence goes on along the minus strand of NZ_CP080998.1, from coordinate 15,621 downwards.
CGCAACGTGTTCGGGCCGCCGGCCTGGGCGCCGGTCTGCAACAACCTGGTCGCGCTGGTCACGCTGGGCCTGTACGTGGTTGTGCCCGGCGAGCTTTCGCTCGACCCGGTGCGCATGGGCAACGCGAAGCTGTTGGTGCTCGGGATCGGCATGACCATGGGCACCGTCACCCAGGTGGCGGTGCTGCTGGTGGCCATCCGCCGCGAACGGATCAGCCTGCGCCCGCTGTGGGGTGTCGACGAACGGATGAAGAAGTTCGGCGCGATGGCCGTCGCGATGCTTCTCTACGTGATGATCAGCCAGGTCGGGCTGATCGTCGGGAACCGGATCGCCGCGGGCGCGGCGGCTTCCGGGCCGGCCATCTACAACTACACCTGGCTGGTGTTGCAGCTGCCGTTCGGCATCATCGGGGTGACGGTGCTGACCGTGGTGATGCCGCGGTTGAGCCGCAACGCCGCCGCCAATGACGGCGCCGCGGTGCTGGCGGACCTGTCGTTGGCCACCCGGCTGACGATGGTGACGCTTATCCCGATCGTGGCGATGACGACGGTCGGCGGTCCGGCGATCGGCAGCGCGCTGTTCGCGTACGGCAACTTCGGTGACGTCGACGCCGGCTACCTGGGCATGGCGCTGACCCTCTCGGCATTCACGCTGATCCCGTATGCCCTTGTGCTGCTGCAGCTTCGGGTGTTCTACGCCCGCCAGCAGCCGTGGATACCGATCGTGCTGATCGTGGTGATCACCACCGTCAAGATCATCGGGTCGCTGCTCGCGCCGCACCTGACCGACGACCCCGACCTGGTCGCCGGCTACCTCGGCACCGCCAACGGCCTGGGTTTCCTGGCCGGAGCGACCGTCGGGTACTTCTTACTGCGCGCCGCGCTGGACCCGCCCGGCGGGCGGCTGATCAGCCTGCAGGTGGTGCGCAGCATCCTGGTGACGATCGCGGCGTCCCTGCTGGCCGGGCTGGTCGCCCACGTCGCCGACCAGCTGCTCGGTCTGGAAACCCTCACCCGCAACTGGGGCGGGGCGGGATCGTTGCTGCGGCTGCTGGCGCTCGGCGTGATCATGGTGCCGATCATCGTCGGCGTGCTGCTGGCCGCTCAGGTCCCCGATGCGCAGGCCGCGCTGGCCGCCGTCCGCCGTCGGCTCGGTGGGCGCGCCACGCCGGCGACGGTCCCCGACAAGGCCCGGACAGCGCGTCCGCTCCCGTACCCTGATCAGAGGAATTCGTTCGCGTCAGGGCGCCGGCCCAGCCCGCCGGCCGTCCGTCGCGAACCCCCGGCTGCCACGGCCGGGGACGGGATGCCGAAAGGACCAGCGGTGAGCGACGAACCCGCAGGCGGCACCACGCCCATTCCCGACAGCACCGCCACCACCAAGATCCCGCGGTCGCGGCCCGAGGACTTCCAGCCCGACGTCCCCGCGGGCGACTTCGAGCCCGACGTGGCGGCCCGCGCGGAGACCACCGAGTTCGCCGCCGAGCCGGCCAACGGCACTTCGGCCCCGGTGTCGGGCAGGCCGCCGGCCGACTACGGCGGCGACCCGACCCGCGAGCCGATCGCGTTCGACCCGCCGCGCGAACCCGCCATCGAGGCCGCCACCTCCGACGAAGACGTCCATCTGATCCCCGGGGCGGTCATCGCCGGCGGCCGCTACCGGCTGCTGGTGTTCCACGGCGGCCCGCCCAACCTGCAGTTCTGGCAGGCGCTGGACACCGCGCTGGACCGGCAGGTGGCGCTGACGTTCGTCGACCCCGACGCGACGCTGCCCGACGCGGAGCTGCAGGAGATCCTGTCGCGCACGCTCAAGCTCAGCCGCCTCGACATGCCCGGGGTCGCCCGGGTGCTCGACGTCGCCAACACCGGCTCGGGCGGGCTGGTGGTGTCGGAGTGGATCCGGGGCGGCTCCCTGGCCGAGGTGGCCGACACCTCACCGTCGCCGATCGGCGGCGCCAGGGCCATTCAATCGCTGGCGGCCGCGGCCGAGGCGGCCCACCGCTCCGGTGTCGCGCTGTCGATCGACCACCCCAACCGCGTCCGGGTGAGCATCGAGGGCGATGTGGCGCTGGCCTTCCCCGCGACGCTGCCCGATGCCACCCCCGAAGACGACATCCGCGGCATCGGCGCGGCGCTGTACGCGCTGCTGATCAACCGGTGGCCGCTGCCCGAATCCGGGGTCCGCAGCGGGCTGGCCGCCGCCGAACTCGACGCCGCGGGTCAGCCGGTCGAACCGCGCGCCGTGGACCGCCACATCCCGTTCCAGATCTCGGCGGCCGCGGCGCGGGCCGTGCAGGAGGGCGGCGGCATCCGCAGCGCCCCGACACTGCTGAACCTGCTGCAGCAGGCCACCGCCATCGCCGACCGCACCGAGGTGATCTCCCCGGTCGATGAACCCGCTCCGGCCTCACCGTCGGTCACGGGTGCGCGGCCCACCGACGATCCCGAAGCCATCGCCCGCCGGCGCAAGGCGCTGATGGTCGGGTTGGCCATCGGCGCCGCCATCATCGTGGTGGCGCTGGTGGTGTTGGGGTCGGTGCTGAGCCAGATCTTCGGTGACGTCGGAGGCGGCCTCGGCGGTGACCGGCTGGGCCTCAACGCGCCGACAACAGCCGAAGACGGCGAGACCACATCGTCCGGGGCGACGGTGAAACCCGTTTCGGCGACCGTGTTTTCACCCGAGGGTGAGGCCGACGCGCCCGCGCTGGCCCGGCTCGCCATCGACGGCGACCCCAGCACCGTGTGGCCCATCGACACCTACACCGACCCGGTGCCGTTCCCGAACTTCAAGAACGGTGTCGGGCTCATGCTGCAGTTGCCGCGCCCGACCAGCGTCGGCGAGGTCACCATCGACCTGAACAGCACCGGCACCGAGGTCGAGATCCGCTCGGCGGCCACATCGACGCCGTCGTCGCTGGCCGACACCACGGTGCTGACCCCGGCCACCCCGGTCAAACCCGGCTCCAACACCATCAAGGTGGACAACGCCGCACCGACGTCGAACCTGCTGGTGTGGGTTTCCAAGCTCGGTCAGGTCAACGGCGAGAGCCGTTCGGACATCGCCGAGATCACCGTCAAGGCGGCCGAGTAGCGGCTATCCCCAGCCGGGCAAAGATGTGTCCGAGGATGCCCTCGGCGCCGTTTAGTGTTCGGCTGTGGGGACCTTCGACGGACGGGCCAGACACGATCTCAGCGACGCGGACCTGCTGGCGGCCCATGTGGCCGGTGACCGCTACGCCTTCGAGGCGCTGTTCTACCGCCACCACCGTCAGCTGTACCGGCTCGCGCAGCTCACCAGCCGCAACCCCGAGGACGCCGCCGATGCGCTGCAGGACGCGATGCTGTCCGCGCACCGCAGGGCGCGCACGTTTCGATATGACTGCGCCGTCAGCAGCTGGCTGTACCGCATCGTGGTGAACGCGTGCCTGGATCGACTGCGCCGCAACAAGTCTCACGTCGCCTCTGCGGTGCTTTCCGACGCCTTCCCGGTCGTCGACCCGACCGCGGTGGTGGACACCGCCATCGTGGTGGAACATGCCCTGATGCGGTTGCCGGTCGAACAGCGCGCCGCAGTGGTCGCAGTGGACATGCAGGGCTATTCGGTGGCCGAGACCGCTGACATGCTCGGCGTGCCGGAAGGCACGGTGAAAAGCCGGTGCGCCCGCGCGCGCAGCAAGCTGGCCGATGCGCTCGACTACTTCGACAGCCGCGCGGGCGCACGCTGATTCGGCGCAACCACCACGACCCGGGTTCGGTAGTGGAGACTGGCGGCGATGGACCACGACGACGATCTCGACCCGGCGTCGGCGCGGGTACGCGACGAACTCGCCCGGCTCGGCGAGGACGCGGCGTCGGCCCCCGAAGTGCCCGCCGCGGTCACCGCCCGGGTCGGCGGCGCGCTGCGCGCCGCCGGCGCGGCACCGGCGCACTCGGTGCGACGCCCGCGGCTCGGGCGCATGCAGGTGCTCGCACTGGTCGTCGGTGCCTGCGCCGCGGTGACCGGTGTGGTCATCGGCGTCGCGGTGCTGGCGCACGAGCCGCCGCCGCGGCGCGACGCCGGGCCGACCGCGCGCAGCATCACAGTGTCGGCGCCGACGCGGGACCTCCCGCTGTCCGACGCCGAGATCCTCGCCCTGTTGAACCAGCCGGCGGACTACGGGCCGCTGGCCGATGCGGCGCGGCGGGCGTCCTGCCTGGCCGGGCTCGGCTATCCGGCGGTGACGCCGCTGGGCGCGCGGCCCGTCGACCTCCACGGCCGGTCCGGGGTGCTGATGCTGCTACCGGGCGACACCGCGCAGGCCGTCGTTGCGCTGGTGGTCCAGCCGGACTGCACCGCCGCTGACGGCGGGGTGGTGGCCAGCACGGTGCTCACCCGGCCCTAGCCGGGTCCGCGGGCCTGGTTCGGGGCATCGGGAACACCGGGGCTTAGGCTGGTGTTGGTAAACGTGCCGCCCATTTTCGGCAGAAAGGCGCCCATGACCTCGACATCCCCGGTGCATGACGTGATCGTCATCGGATCCGGCCCGGCCGGCTACACCGCCGCGATCTACGCGGCCCGCGCGCAGCTGTCCCCGCTGGTGTTCGAAGGCACCCAGTTCGGCGGCGCCCTGATGACCACCACCGAGGTGGAGAACTACCCCGGCTTCCGCGAGGGCATCACCGGTCCGGAACTGATGGACGAGATGCGTGAGCAGGCCGTGCGCTTCGGCGCCGATCTGCGCATGGAAGACGTGGAAGCGGTGTCGCTGGACGGGCCGATCAAGACGGTCACCGTCGGCGACGAGACCCACCGGGCACGTGCGGTGATCCTCGCCATGGGCGCCGCCGCACGCCATCTCGGTGTTCCCGGTGAGGAGGCGCTGATCGGCATGGGTGTGAGCACCTGCGCCACCTGCGACGGCTTCTTCTTCCGCGACGAAGACATCGTGGTCGTCGGCGGCGGCGACTCGGCCATGGAGGAAGCTACCTTCCTCACCCGGTTCGCCCGCAGCGTGACGGTCGTGCACCGCCGCGACGAGTTCCGCGCGTCGCGCATCATGCTGGAGCGGGCCCGGGCCAACGAGAAGATCACCTTTGTCACCAACACCGAGGTGCTCGAGGTCGAGGGCAGCCCCAAAGTCAGCGGCGTGCGGCTGCGCAACACCGTCACCGGCGAGGAGTCCAAGCTCGCGGTGACCGGCGTGTTCGTCGCAATCGGCCACGACCCGCGTTCGGAGTTGGTGCGCGGCCAGGTGCACCTCGACGAGGACGGCTACGTGCTGACCCAGGGCCGCACCACCCACACCTCACTGGAAGGCGTGTTCGCCGCGGGCGACCTCGTCGACCGCGTCTACCGGCAGGCCATCACCGCCGCGGGCAGCGGCTGTTCGGCCGCCATCGACGCCGAGCGCTGGCTGGCCGAAATCGGTTCTGTACCAAGCGATGAAGAGACATCCACCCCCGCCTGATTGGAGCGCCACCCATGGCTGAAACCACCCCGTCTGCGACCGTCGCCGTGACCGATGGCTCGTTTTCCACCGACGTGCTGTCCAGCAGCACCCCGGTGCTCGTCGACTTCTGGGCCACGTGGTGCGGCCCGTGCAAGATGGTCGCCCCGGTGCTCGAGGAGATCGCCGCCGAGAAGGCCGGCACGCTCACCGTCGCAAAGATCGACGTCGACGCCAACCCCGCAACCGCACGCGACTTCCAGGTGGTGTCGATCCCGACGTTGATCCTGTTCAAGGACGGCGCCCCGGTGAAGCGCATCGTCGGGGCAAAAGGCAAGGCCGCGCTGCTGCGTGAGCTTGCTGACGTGGTCTAACGCGGTAATCGGACAGCCGGACACCCGCCTGGCGTTTTCTCGATTCCCGCGGGTGTCTGAGACAATGCTGGCTAAGTCCCTGATGCCTCGTCAGCGCGGTGTCGCTCGCTGACGACCGTGATCGAAAGGTCGCCCATGTCGAGTCTGCGTCGCGGTGACCGCGGGGGTGCGGTCACCGAGATCCGGGCTGCGCTGTCCGCGCTCGGCCTGCTCGACAACCCCGACGAAGAGATCACCACCGGTAAGCACGTCGCGGTCGACATGTTCGATGACGAACTCGACCGCGCGGTGCGCGCCTTCCAGCAGCACCGGGGTCTTCTGGTCGACGGTGTCGTCGGCGAAGCGACATACCGTGCGCTCAAAGAAGCCTCGTATCGCCTCGGTGCGCGCACACTCAACCACCAGTTCGGTGCCCCGATGTACGGCGACGACGTGGCCACGTTGCAGGCCCGGCTGCAGGACCTGGGTTTCTACACCGGCCTGGTGGACGGACATTTCGGGCTCGGCACCCATAACGCGTTGGTGTCGTATCAGCGCGAGTACGGCCTGTACCCCGACGGCATCTGCGGCCCGGAAACGTTGCGGTCCTTGTACTTTCTGGGTTCGCGCGTCACCGGTGGTTCTCCGCACGCGATCCGCGAAGAGGAACTGGTGCGCCGGTCCGGGCCACGGCTTTCGGGTAAACGCATCATCATCGACCCAGGCCGCGGCGGTGCCGACCACGGGCTGATCATGCACAGCCCGGACGGACCGATCGGCGAAGCAGACATCCTGTGGGACTTGGCCAGTCGGCTCGAGGGCCGGATGACCGCAATCGGCATGGAGACGTTCCTGTCGCGGCCATCCAACAACTCACCGTCAGACGCTGAACGGGCCGCGACCGCCAACACCGTCGGCGCCGACCTGATGATCAGCCTGCGGTGCGCCACCCAGCCCAGCCCGGCCGCCAACGGCGTCGCCTCCTTCCACTTCGGTAACTCGCACGGATCGGTGTCCACGATCGGCCGCAACCTGGCCGACTTCATTCAACGAGAAGTAGTGGCCCGCACCGGATTACGCGACTGCCGTACGCACGGGCGGACGTGGGATCTGTTGCGGTTGACCAGGATGCCCACCGTTCAGGTCGACGTCGGCTATGTCACCAATCCGCGCGACCGTGACATGCTGGTGTCCACCCAGACCCGCGATTCGATCGCCGAAGGCATCCTGGCCGCGGTCAAACGGCTGTACCTACTCGGCAAAAACGACCGTCCCACAGGCACATTCACGTTCGCCGAACTGCTGGCGCACGAACTTTCCGTCGAACAGGCCGGCCGGGTCAGCCCGACGTGACACCGGGCTCACCCGCTGAAGCGGGCCCCCGCCCCGACGGGCTGCTGCAGCTCCGCGTTCTCCAGTAGCCGCTCCAGGGCCGCTTCCACATCGGCCTTCCAGCCAAGGCCCGGCTCGAGTTCCAGCCGTAGCCGCGGAAAGTACTGGTGCGGCGCGACGACGACGAACCCGGCGTCCTGCAGCATGTCGGTGGACAACACGCATTGGTCCACCGCGCAGTCCCCGAGCACCTCCACCACCGCGCGCAACGACGGCGACACGGCGTCGGGGTCGGCGAGCTCGGCGACGGCGGCGGTGTGACCGAACGCCTCCAACGCGCGCGCCCCCCGACGAACGAGGTCACCGACCACCGCGGCGATCAGGCTACGGGGCAACGCGTCGGCGCCGTCACCGGGTTCCACGCCCAGCGAGGTGAGCAGGACAGCGTCGGCGCTGACCGGTCCGGTCGGGAAGTGGCGGGCCCGTGGCACCGCGGTGGGCGGCGCGTAGAACGCATAGCCCAGACAGGGTTCGTCGCCGCGCAACGGCACCGCGCCATCGTCGGCGCCGTCCCGGCACCGCACCGCGACCTGGGCGCACGCCCCCCATTCGAGCATGACCATCGACAGCCAGGCTTCCTTCTCGAACTCCGGGTCCGACAGCGGGGCGTTACGCACGGGCACAGTGCCGGCACCGGTCTCCAGCGTCGACGGATCGACCTCCCAGTACACGCAACGACGCGCGTGCTTGGGTAACTGCTCGAACGCCTCGAGCCGAAGTGGCGCGATTCGTGCTGACACTAAACTCCCCGAGTTCCACGCGGTGCCCCGATGCACGGCTGCCACTCCAGGATAGAAGGCGGCGCCGCCAAGGGTCCGGGTACTTCGCCATACCCCGGCGTGGGCCGTGGTGGTTTCGAAAGTGGTTGTAGCGCACGAAGATTGGCCGCCGAGGGGCCGTTTCGCAGTTCGCGATCGCCTGTCAGTGTCACAGTGACGTAATTACCGCGGGTGGTAGGTCAGCGCTCTGCCGCGGTCATCAACTCGACGATGCGTTGCAGATCGTCGACCGACCCGAACTCCACCACGATCTTGCCTTTGCGTTTGCCGAGGCTGACCGTGACGCGGGTGTCGAACGCCGTCGACAGCCGCTCAGCAACGTCCTGCAGGCCGGGCATGTGGATGGGCTTGCGCCGCGGCGCCGACGGGGTGCTGTCGTCGGAGCGGTTGGCCAGCGTGACCGCTTCCTCGGTGGCGCGCACGGAGAGACCTTCGGCGACGATGCGCGCGGCCAACTCCTCCTGCTTTTCCGGGCCGCCCTCCAGCGAAAGCAGCGCGCGGGCATGGCCGGCCGACAGCACACCGGCAGCGACCCTGCGCTGCACCGCGATCGGCAGGCGCAGCAGGCGAATCATGTTGGTGATCAACGGTCTTGACCGACCGATGCGGGCGGCCAGTTCGTCGTGGGTGACGCCGAACTCGTCGAGCAGCTGCTGGTAGGCGGCCGCCTCCTCCAACGGGTTCAGCTGCACGCGGTGGATGTTCTCCAGCAGCGCATCCCGCAGCATGCTGTCGTCGGCGGTCTCGCGCACGATTGCGGGAATGGTGTCCAGGCCGGCCTGCTGCACCGCCCGCCAGCGGCGCTCGCCCATGACGAGTTGATAGCGCGGGCTCTCACCGGGCGCGCCGGGCAGCGCGCGCACGACGATCGGCTGCATGAGGCCGAACTCGCGGATGGAGTGGATGAGCTCGGAGAGCGCGTCCTCGTCGAAGACCTGGCGCGGCTGCTTCGGGTTGGGCTCGATGGCGCTCGGGTCGATCTCGCGGTACACCGCGCCCACGTCGCCGGTACCCGCACCGTCGCCGTCGCCCGATCCGCCCCCGATGACGACGTCGGCGGCCGCGTCGCCCATCCGCGGGCCGTACGACGACTTGTCGCCGTCGGCGGGTCCGGTCGGGATGAGCGAAGCCAGCCCGCGGCCCAGGCCGCTGCGCTTGCGTGTCGGTTGGGTCATTGCCTCTCCCCTGCTCTCCGAGTGTGGGCCGGTTTCGCGCGCGCTCACCGGTCCTGCCCGGGGTGGCCCCGTTGGGCGATCTCGCGGCTCGCGTCCAGATAGCTCATCGCGCCCCGCGAGCCCGGGTCGTAATCGAGGATCGTCATCCCGTAACCGGGTGCCTCGGAGACCTTGACGCTGCGCGGGATGACGGTCCGCAACACCTTATCGCCGAAGTGGGCCCGCACATCGGCGGCGACCTGATCGGCGAGTTTGGTTCGTCCGTCGTACATCGTGAGCACCACGGTGGTGACGTCGAGCTGCGGATTCAGGTGTGCCTTGACCATCTCGATGTTGCGCAGCAGCTGGCCCACCCCTTCCAGGGCGTAGTACTCGCACTGAATCGGGATGAGCACCTCGGGCGCGGCGACGAGCGCGTTGATGGTGAGCAGCCCCAACGAGGGTGGGCAGTCGATGAAGACGTAGTCGAAGTCGTAGTCCTTGAGCTCGGCCAGCGCGGTGCGCAGCCGGCCCTCGCGAGCCACCATGCTGACGAGTTCGATCTCCGCGCCGGCGAGGTCGATGGTGGCCGGGACGCAGTACAGCCGTTCGTTGTGTGGGCTGCGCTGCAGCGCCGCCTGCAACGGAATCTCCCCGATCAACACCTCGTATGAGGACGGCGTGCCCGGCCGGTGTTCGATGCCCAGCGCGGTGCTGGCATTGCCCTGGGGGTCAAGGTCGATGACCAACGTGTTGAGCCCCTGCAGCGCGAGCGCCGCGGCGACGTTGACGGCGGTGGTCGTCTTACCCACGCCACCCTTCTGGTTGGCGATCGTGAAGACCCGTTGGCGTGCCGGGCGGGGTAGGTCTCCTTTGGTGGCGGCGTGCAGCAGTCGTACCGCACGCTCGGCCTCGGCGCCGATCGGGGTGTCGACCGCCGCGGCCTCGCCCCAGTCCTCTGCCGGCGGCGTGGAGGGGTCCCATGTTTCACGTGAAACCTCCGTCGACGCGTTCGATGTTTCACGTGAAACATCGGCGGCGTCGGCAGCGGAAGCCCGGGCGGCGCCGGTGCCCGCCGGGCCGCGGCCGTCGCGCTCAGGAACCGAACTCATCCTCTTCTCCTGCCCGTCGAGCGATGTGCCTTCGGAGTGCGTCGCCGCGCCACCACGACGGTCGCGGGTGGATCCAAGAAAGCCGCGCCACATTGCATCACCCTTACATCGGCTGCACCCAGTGCAGTCATCACACGCCGGTGGTCGCGGACCTCCCCTTCGGCCCGCTCCCCCTTGATCGCCAGCATCGCGCCGTCGGCGCGCAGCAGTGGCATGCTCCACTTCGTGAGCTTGTCCAGCGAGGCCACCGCCCGCGACACCACGGCGTCCATCTCGCCCACCTGTCGCCGGATGGCCGGGTCCTCGGCCCTGCCCCGCACCACCGTCACGTCGAGCGCCAACTCATCGATCACCTCGCCAAGGAACTCGCTGCGCCGCAGCAGGGGTTCGATGAGCGTCACCCGCAGATCCGGCCGGGCCAACGCCAACGGTATCCCCGGCAGCCCGGCCCCGCTGCCGATGTCCCCGACCCTGGCATCCGTCTCGAGCAGTTCGGCGATCGCCACGCTGTTGAGCAGATGCCGCTCCCACAGCCGGTCGACCTCGCGGGGTCCGATCAGGCCCCGTTCCACCCCGGCGCCGGCGAGCAGCTCGGCGTAGCGCTGCGCCCGGTCGAGTGCCCCTCCGAACAAGGCCTCGGCGGCCGGTGGGGCCGCCGACACCTCGCTATGTTTCACGTGAAACATCCTCCGGATCCCCGCGCCTGCCGACCGCCGATCGAACTACATCGATGTAACTCTGGGGTCAGTCGAGCAGCACCACGACGCGGCGCGACGGCTCGACGCCCTCGCTCTCGCTGTGCACACCGTCCACCGCGGCGACCGCGTCGTGCACGATCTTGCGCTCGAACGGCGTCATCGGCGCAAGCTCCTCGCGCTCCCCGGTCTCGAGCACCCGGCGGGCCACCTTGTCGCCCAGCGCCGACAACTCGTCGCGGCGGCGCCGGCGCCAGCGCGCGATGTCCAGCATGAGCCGGCTGCGCTCCCCGGTCTTCTGGTGTACCGCGAGCCGGGTCAGTTCCTGAAGCGCATCGAGCACCTCGCCCTTGCGGCCGACCAGCTTGCTCAGATCCCCGCCGCCGTCGATGCTGACGATCGCCCGGTCCCCCTCCACGTCCAGATCGATGTCGCCGTCGAAGTCGAGCAGATCCAGAAGCTCCTCGAGATAGTCGCCGGCGATCTCGCCCTCCGCGACCAAGCGCTCCTCCAGATCGTCCTCGACAGCCGGTGCCGCGGTCTCGCCGCTGTCCTGCTCGCCGGTCAACTCCTCGTCGCGCTCGGTCGTCTCAGCGTCCGTCATGACTGTGTCTCTCCTCATTCCACCGGTGCCGGACCGGTCAACGTTTCCGCTTCTTTGGACGCGCGCCCGGCCGCGGTGTGGCTCCCGGCCGCGGCGCGCGGTTGTTCGTTCCCGATGTGGATTTACGTGCAGTGGTGCTCGTCGGCTTCGCCGCGCCCGTGTCGTCGCCACCGGTCGCGGTGTCCGCTTCGTCTTCGCCGACCGACCCGTCCGCGCCGCCGTCGCTCTCCGCACTGGCCGTCGCGGTCGCCTGCGCGGCCGCCGCCTGACCCTTGCGGGCCCGCTTCGGCTTGGCCCCCGGCGGCGGTGCGTTCTGCGCGCGGCGCTCCAGCGCCTCCTGCTTCTTGGCTTCTTCTTCCTTCTCGATCTTGCCGAACACGTAGTGCTGCTGACCGAAGGTCCAGATGTTGTTGGCAAGCCAGTACATGATGATCGCCAGCGGCAGGAACGGCCCGCCGACGACGACGCCGAGCGGGAACACGTACAGCGCCAACTTGTTCATCAACGCGGTCTGCGGGTTGGCCGCGGCCTCGGGGCTCTGCCGCGCCACCGACGCCCGGCTGTTGAAGTACGTCGCGACGCCGGCCAGGATCATGATCGGCACCCCGACCGCGATCACCGCTCCGCGGTTGAACACGGTGAATGCGTCCAACCCGGTGTTCTGGATCATCCACGCACCGATGGGGGCGCCGAACAGGTTGGCGTCCAGAAAGTGCCCGACATCGGTGGCGCTGAAGACGTAGTTGGCCAGCGTGCGGTTCACCTCGGGATCGAGGTGCTGTGCGCCGATGCCGTAGCCGCCGGTCCGGTTGAAGGACCGCAGCACGTGAAACAGCCCGATGAACACCGGGATCTGCGCCAGCATCGGCAGGCAGCCCAGAATCGGGTTGAAGCCGTGTTCCTTCTGCAGCTTCTGCATCTCCAGCGCCATCCGCTGGCGGTCCTTGCCGTACTTCTTCTGCAGCGCCTTGATCTGCGGCTGCAGCTCCTGCATCTGGCGGGTGGTGCGGATCTGTTTGACGAACGGTTTATAGAGGATCGCGCGCAGCGTGAAGACCAGGAACATCACCGACAGCGCCCAGGCGAAGAAGTTCGACGGCCCCAACAGGAAGCCGAACAGCTTGTACCAGACCCACATGATCGCCGACACCGGGTAATAGATGATGTCGAGGCTGAACCAATTAAACACGCGTCTCGCTTCCTGATCGCAATGCCGGGCCTTCACCGCTGGGGGTGGAAGTGTCCCGATCCGCTGGGTACTCGCCCGAGTGCGCACATCCTTCGTGCGGGCCGGCCCCGCGCTCCGGTATCGGGTCCCATCCTCCCTTATGCCACGGTCCACATTTCAGCAGCCGGACCACCGCCAACCAGCCTCCCTTGACGAGGCCGTACTCGGCCAACGCCTCCACGGCGTACTGGCTGCAGGTCGGCATGAAGCGGCAGGTGGGCAACCGCAGGGGCGAGACCATGTTCCGGTAGAGCTGGATGACGAAGATGACGCCGCGCGCGGCGGAACCGGCTTTCACCGTCGCGCTCCGCTCTTGGGCCTGCTGCGCCGCAGCGCCGACCGCAGCTCCTGTTCCAGCCGCGCCGAGATCGCATGCCTGCTGCTGGGCATCGCGCGGATCACCACCCGATCGGACGGGTCGAGTTCATCGATCACCGCACGGGCCACGTGTCGCAACCGGCGGGCCACCCGATGTCGTTGCACTGCGCTACCAACCGATTTCGAAACCACCAGCCCGATCTTCGGGCCGTCCTCGGCCCCATTGTCCGCACGCAACGTGTGCACGACCAGATCGGGCTGCACCGTGCGCACACCGCGGCTGACCGTCGTCCCGAATTCGGTCGACCGCGTCATCCGGTACCGCGCCGGAAGCACCGCGCTAGATCCTGCGTCGCGTTACGCAGACAGTGCGCGACGGCCCTTGCGCCGCCGGTTCGACACGATCGCCCGGCCGGCCCGGGTCCGCATCCGCAGCCGGAAGCCATGCACCCGTGCCCGGCGCCGGTTGTTCGGCTGAAAAGTCCGCTTGCCCTTGGCCACGGCTCTATCTCCTTGTTGCGTCTTGCAACCGCAGCCCACACCGATCGACGATCGCGATCGTGGACGCGGTTGCCGTTGGTAAGCTCGCCCGTCTCGGTTAACCGGCGCGGTCCCCCATAAACGCTGGGTCGCAGCCGTGTCGCCACGTGCGGGCGACTGTTCGAGGGTACTGACGAGTTTTGCCTGGGTCAAACCTCGTCCCGGACCCCCGCTGACCGTCACATACGTCACAGCTGTCTCGCCGCAGCGCAGGCCGAAAAGTCGCGCCCGGCAATGTCGCCGAACGGTTGGCACCCGGCTAGAAAACTGTTAGCTTCTGCCAAGGCCGATTCGATAACGAAACGGCGACAGACAACGAAATGAGGATGGCCGAAAAGTCGCGAGCCCACAGCACGCACCACGACTGTGACGAGCCCCGGCCAGTGCCTTCCTCACCGGCAGACAACAGAGCGGCGGCGATTGTCCGTTATCCACAACCTGTGGATAAGTTTGTGGACAGTTCGTCTTCGTTCATTTGGTCGTCCCAGGCGTCGACCTCGAGGGGGTACTAGTCATTGACAGCGGACCCCGATCCCCCGTTCGTTTCGGTGTGGAACACCGTCGTTGCCGAACTCAACGGCGAATCTCCGCCAGCCGGCGTCGCCAACGGTGAATCGACCATCCCGACCCTCACCCCCCAGCAAAGGGCTTGGCTGAAACTCGTCAAACCGCTCGTCATCACCGAGGGGTTTGCTCTGCTGTCGGTGCCGACCCCGTTTGTGCAAAACGAGATCGAACGGCACCTGCGCGAGCCGATCATCACCGCGCTCAGCCGCCAGCTCGGCCAGCGCATCGAACTCGGTGTCCGCATCGCCGCGGCCGCCGACGAAGCCGACGACGGCCCGGGCGGATTTGCGCCCCCTGCCCAGGCGCCGGTCCTGGAACCCGACGAGGTCGACGAGGTCTCCGAAGCCCTCGCTAGCGCAGAAGAGAGCTGGCCGACCTACTTCGCCAACCGGGCGCTCAACCCCACCACCGACGAGGAAGCCGCGGTCAACCTCAACCGCCGCTACACCTTCGAGACCTTTGTCATCGGGGCGTCCAACCGGTTCGCCCACGCTGCCACGCTCGCCATCGCCGAGGCGCCCGCCCGCGCCTACAACCCGCTGTTCATCTGGGGTGAGTCCGGGCTGGGCAAAACCCATCTGCTGCATGCCGCGGGTAACTACGCGCAGCGCCTGTTTCCCGGGATGCGGGTCAAGTACGTGTCGACCGAGGAATTCACGAACGACTTCATCAACTCCCTGCGCGATGACCGCAAGGCGTCGTTCAAACGCAGTTACCGCGACATCGACGTCCTGCTGGTCGACGACATCCAGTTCATCGAGGGGAAAGAAGGTATCCAGGAAGAGTTCTTCCATACCTTCAACACCCTGCACAACGCCAATAAGCAGATCGTCATCTCCTCAGACCGGCCGCCCAAACAGCTGGCCACCCTCGAAGACCGGTTGCGCACCCGGTTCGAGTGGGGCTTGATCACCGACGTTCAGCCCCCCGAACTGGAAACCCGCATCGCGATCCTGCGCAAGAAAGCGCAGATGGATCGCCTCGACGTGCCCGATGACGTGCTCGAGCTCATCGCCAGCAGCATCGAACGCAACATCCGCGAACTCGAGGGCGCGCTCATCCGGGTCACCGCATTCGCCTCGCTGAACAAGACCCGCATCGACCGGTCGCTGGCCGAGGTCGTCCTGCGCGACCTGATCTCCGATGCCAGCACCATGCAGATCAGCACCGCGGCGATCATGGCCGCCACCGCCGAGTACTTCGAGACCACCGTCGAAGAGCTGCGTGGCCCCGGAAAAACCCGTGCGCTGGCCCAGTCGCGCCAGATCGCGATGTATTTGTGCCGCGAGCTCACCGACCTGTCGCTGCCCAAGATCGGGCAGGCGTTCGGCCGCGATCACACCACAGTGATGTACGCGGAGAAGAAGATTCGTGCGGAGATGGCCGAACGCCGCGAGGTGTTCGATCACGTCAAGGAACTCACCACCCGGATCCGGCAGCGCTCCAAGCGCTGA